>CAVSXC010000001.1:0-405076 GCA_963731715.1 uncultured Actinomycetota bacterium
CTATGTGGAACTGTCCTCTTGAGCGACTACGTATTGCTCCGACGCGGGCGGCGTTGATCATGTGGGGCGGCTGGCTGGCGGTCACCGCGGTGGTGTTCAGCTTCAGCCAACGGCATCCTGCATCCGTACTACACCGTCGCGCTCGCGCCGGCGATCGCGCGCTTGATCGGCATCGGCGCAACACTGTTGTGGCGCAACCGCTCCGACATCCGTGCCGCGACCGCGCTGTCCGGCACGGTCCTCGTCACCACCATCCTCGCGGCGGTGCTGCTGTCCCGGCACGGCGAGTGGCTGCCGTGGCTGCGGGCCGCGGTCGCGGTCGGGGGAGTGGGCGCGGCCGTGCTGCTGCTGGTCGCCGGGCGGTTGACGCGGCCGGTCGCCGGCGTCGGTGGCGGCGCTGGCCGTCGCGGCGTGCCTGGCCGCGCCCGCGGCGTACTCGGTCGCGACGGCGGCGACGCCGCACAGCGGCGCGATCCCGTCGGTCGGGCCCGTCGCGCCACGGGCGGTCGGCGGCTTCGCCGGGCCCGGCGGGCTGCTTGACTCGCCGACTCCCGGGCCGGCGCTGACGGCGACGCTGTCCGCCGATGCCGGCGACTACACCTGGGCCGCGGCGGTCGTCGGCTCGAACAATGCGGCGGGCTACCAATTGGCCAGCGGCGCACCGGTGATGGCGGTCGGCGGCTTCAACGGCACCGACCCCTCGCCGACGCTCGAGGAATTCCAGGACTACGTCGCCGACCGGCGGATCCACTACTTCATCCGCGGCACGATGATGATCGGGCACTGGGGCACGGCAGCGCGGCAGCCGCGAGTCGGCCGACATCGCCGAGTGGGTGGAGACCCACTACACCCCGCTGACCGTCGACCGCGTGGTCATCTACGACCTCACCGCGCCGCCGAAGAACTCATAGCCGGCGCATAGCTTGGGCCAACGGGAGCACAACGCTGCTGCTCGACCATGGGTGTCATGACAGACATCGCCCTCGAACCCGACGCCGCGGTCACGCGTCCGCTTCGAATCGCGGCCGAACGCCGCCCTGGCGGCCCGCGCCGCCGGCGTGCCCGTGCTCGACGTGGTGGTCCCGGTGTACAACGAGCAAGCCGCCCTTGCCGATTCGGTCCACCGGCTGCATCGCCACCTCCGAGAGCATTTCCCGTTCCCGGCGCGCATCACGATCGCCGACAACGCCAGCATCGACGACACCCCCCGCATCGCCGCGCGAACTCGCCGCCGAGCTCGAGCGACGTCCGGGTGGTGCGGCTGGAGCAGAAGGGCCGCGGCCGGGCGCTGCACGCGGTGTGGTCCGCCTCCGACGCGCCGGTGCTGGCGTACATGGACGTCGACCTGTCCACCGACCTCGCCGCGCTCGCCCCGCTGGTCGCGCCGCTGATCTCCGGCCACTCGGACCTGGCGATCGGCACCCGGCTGGGCCGCGGCGCGCGGGTGGTGCGCGGCGCCAAGCGGGAGATCATCTCGCGCTGCTACAACCTGATCCTGAAATCGACGCTGGCCGCCCGCTTCTCCGATGCCCAGTGCGGCTTCAAGGCGATCCGCGCCGACGTCGCCGCAGCGCCTGCTGCCGCACGTCGCCGACACCGGCTGGTTCTTCGACACCGAGCTGCTGGTGCTCGCGGAGCGCAGCGGCCTGCGCATCCACGAGGTGCCGGTCGACTGGGTCGACGATCCGGACAGCCGGGTCGACATCGTCGCCACCGCCGACCGCCGACCTCAAGGGCATCGGGCGGCTGCTGCGCGGCTTCGCCAACGGGTCGATCCCGGTGAACACCATTGCCGCGCAGCTGGGTTCGTCGCGAGCGTCCGCCGCGCCGGGATCGCTGTTCCGCCAGGCGGTGCGGTTCGGCGCCGTCGGCGTCGCGTCGACCGCGGCCTACGTGGTGCTGTTCATGCTGATGCAGGGCTGGATCGGGCGCGCAGGCGGCGAACCTGATCGCGCTGCTGCTCACCGCGATCGGCAACACCGCGGCCAACCGGCGGTTCACCTTCGGCGTCGGCGGCCGCGGCCAATGCGGCGCGCCACCACGTCGAGGGCCTCATCGTCTTCGCGATCGCGCTGGCGATCACCAGCGGCGCGCTGGCCGGGCTGCACGCCGTCGTCGCCCAGCCGCACCAACTGCGTCGAACTCGCCGTGCTGGTGCTGGCCAACCTGGTGGCCACCGCCGTGCGTTTCGTCCTCCTGCGCGGCTGGGTCTTTCACCCGCGCCGCGCCCGCTGACTCGATCCGACGACAAAGGAATCGACTGATGACGATCACCGCAGACGTGCCGCCGCAGACACCGGCGGCACCGCCCGATCCGCCGCGGCGGCCACGCTGGGTCCGCCCGCGGCTGCTGGCGCTGCTGGCCGGCGACCGCCGTGCTGTACCTGTGGGGCCTCGGCTCGTCGGGCTGGGCCAACAGCTACTACGCCGCCGCCGCGCAGGCGGGCACCCAGGACTGGAAGGCGTGGCTGTTCGGATCGCTGGACGCGGGCAACGCGATCACCGTCGACAAGCCGCCCGCCGCGCTGTGGGTGATGGGCTTGTCCGGCAGGCTGTTCGGCTTCAGCGCGTTCACGATGCTGCTGCCGCAGGCGCTGATGGGCGTGGCGGCGGTCGCGCTGCTGTACTGCGACGGTGCGGCGCAGCAGCGGACCCGCCGCGGGCCTGATCGCCGGCGCGGCGCTGGCGCTGACGCCGGTGGCGGCGTTGATGTTCCGGTTCAACAACCCCGACGCGCTGCTGGTGCTGCTGCTGGTGGCGGCCGCGTACTGCATGGTGCGGGCGACCGAGACGGCGAGCACGCGCTGGATGGCGCTGGCGGGCGTGCGTCATCGGCTTCGCGTTCCTGACGAAGATGCTGCAGGCGTTCCTGGTCGTGCCCGGGCTCGCGCTGGCGTTCCTGGTCGCCGCGCCCGTCGGCTGTGGAAGCGGATCGGCAAGCTGCTCGTCGGCGGCGCCGCGATGATCGTGTCGGCGGGCTGGTACGTCGCGCTGGTCAGTCTGTGGCCGGCCGACTCGCGGCCCTACATCGGCGGGCTCGACCGACAACAGCCTGCTGCAACTGGCGTTGGGCTACAACGGGATTCGAGCGCATCGCCGGCGGCGAGGCGGTCCGGCGGCGGCCACGGGCCGTGGCGGCCGGTGGCCCGGCGGCGCGGGCAACCTGTTCTTCGGCGGCGAGCCCGGCATCGGCCGGCTGTTCGGCCCGTCGATGGGCGCCGAGGCGTCCTGGCTGCTGCCCGCGGCGCTGATCGGCCTGGTGGCCGGGCTGTGGTTCACCCGGCGCGCCGCGCGCACCGACCGGGTCCGCGCCGGGCTGCTGCTCTGGGGTGGCTGGCTGCTGGTGACCGGCGCGGTGTTCAGCTTCATGGACGGCACCGTGCACCCGTACTACACGGTGGCGCTGGCGCCGGCGATCGCGGCGCTGGTCGGGATCTCGGTGGCGCGAGCTGTGGCGGGGCAAGGAGCTCCTGGCGCCGCGGATCGCGCTGGCGGCCATGGTCGCGGCCACCGGCGTCTGGGCGTTCGTGCTGCTGGACCGCACGCCGGACTGGTTGCCCGCGCTGCGCTGGGTCGTGCTCGCCGGATCGGTTGTCGTGGCGGCGGTGCTCGCCGTCGGTGCGCATCGGCTGGGCCGTGCCGCCGCTGCGGTCTGGCCGCGGCGGCAGCGCTCTTCGGGCTCGGCGGCACCGCGGCGCTTCGTCGATCTACAACGTCGACGCCAGTCGCACAGCGGGCCCGGCACCATGTCCGGGTCCCGTCAGCGGCCGGCGGCTTCGGCGGGCTTCGGCGGACCGGCCCCGGCGGTGGCCGACCGCTGACAACGCCGCAGCTCGCAGGCTCTGGTCAGCGGGCTCGACAACCGATGGGCCGCAGCCGACTGTCGGCTCGATGCAGGCGAGCGGCCTGGAGCTGAAGACGGGTGCGTCGGTCATGGCGATCGGCGGGTTCACCGGCGGTGACAACTCGCCGACGCTGGCGCAGTTCCAGCAGTACGTCGCCGACGGCCAGGTGCGGTACTTCATCGCCGAGCGACCGGCGAGGCGGGCCTGCGGCATCGGATCGGGCTCGGCGCAGCGACATCACCGACGTGGGTGCAGCAGAACTTCACACCGATCGACGTCGGCGGCAGCGACGGTCTACGACCTGCCAGACCCGCTGAGCCCGACAGCCGCGCTGCCCCCGTGCAGGGCGGCCGTCGCCATTCGATCCGGTGATTCTCACCCGTGGCAGCGGTCCGCCGCGTTGCTATGCGTCAGTCGACGACGCGCGAATCGAGGAGGTCCCAATGTCCGTGACCGACGAGTACCTGAAGAACAACGAGGCGTACGCCGAGCACGTTCAGCGGGCCCGCTGCCGCTGCCGCCGAGCAAGCATGTCGCGGTGGTGGCGTGCATGGACGCCCGGCTCGACGTCTACCGGATCCTCGGCCTCGGCGACGGCGAGGCCCACGTCATCCGCAATGCCGGCGGCGTCGTCACCGACGACGAGATCCGCTCGCTGGCCATCAGCCAGCGGCTGCTCGGCACCAAAGAGATCATCCTGATCCACCACACCGACTGCGGCATGCTGACCTTCACCGACGACGAGTTCAAGCGCACGATCCAGGACGAGACCGGCATCAAGCCGGAATGGGCGGCCGAGGCGTTTCACCGATCTCGAAGAGGACGTGCGTCAGTCGCTGCGCCGCATCGAGGCCAGCCCGTTCGTCACCAAGCACGAATCCGCTGCGCGGCTTCGTCTTCGACGTCGCCACCGGCAAGCTCAACGAGGTCACGCTCTAGGCGGCTGGCCGGTACTGCGCAAACGCCTGCGCCGGGTCGGGTCGGCGGTCGATGATGTCGAGATGGTCCTGCAGCACGCGACGCCCGCCGACGAGAACGGCGCCGCCGTGCAGCTCAACGCGACCGCCCCGGTGCCATACGCGTCGAGCAGTTTGCGGAACCCCTTTCCGCCGATCGCCGACTACGCCTTCCTGTCCGACTGCGAGAACACCTGCCTGATCTCCTCGAGTGGATCGGTGGAGTGGCTGTGCGTGCCACGGCCCGATTCGCCCAGCGTGTTCGGCGCCATCCTGGATCGCGGCGCCGGGCACTTCCGGCTGGGCCCCTACGGCGTCTCGGTGCCTTCCGCCAGGCGTTACCTGCCGGGCAGCCTGATCCTGGAGACCACCTGGCAGACCCACACCGGCTGGATGATCGTCCGCGACACGCTGGTGATGGGCCGATGGCGCGACATCGAGACGCGGTCAGGAACGCATCGCCGCGTACCGATGGACTGGGACGCCGAGCACACCCTGCTGCGCACCGTGCGCTGCGTGAGCGGCACGGTCGAGCTGGTGATGGACTGCGAGCCGTCGTTCGACTACCACCGGGCCAGCGCGAACTGGGAGTACTCGGCCAGTGGCTACGGGGAAGCCGTTGCGCGGGCCAACCGCGATCCGGACGCGCACCCGACGCTGCGGCTGACGACCAACCTGCGCATCGGGCTGGAGGGCCGCCAGGCGCGGGCGCGTACGAGGCTGAAAGAGGGCGACAACGCCTTCGTCGCGCTGAGTTTCTCGAAGAATCCCGCGCCCCAGACCTATGACGAGGCCGTCGACAAGATGTGGACGACCAGCGAGTGCTGGCGGCAGTGGATCAACATCGGCAACTTCCCGGATCACCCGTGGCGGTCGTACCTGCAGCGCAGCGCGCTGACGCTGAAGGGGTTGACGTACTCGCCGACCGGAGCGCTACTGGCGGCGAGTACCACGTCGCTGCCGGAAACCCCTCAGGGCGAACGCAATTGGGACTACCGCTACTCCTGGATTCGGGACTCGACGTTCGCGCTGTGGGGTCTCTACACCCTCGGCCTGGATCGCGAGGCCGACGACTTCTTCTCGTTCATCGCCGACGTATCCGGCGCGAACACGCGCTGAGCGCCAGACACTTCAGGTGATGTACGGCGTCGGCGGGGAGCGCACGCCTGGTCGAGGAGGAGCTGCATCACCTGTCCGGATACGACAATGCGCGCCCGGTGCGGATCGGCAACGGCGCCTACGACCAGATGCAGCACGACGTCTGGGGTTCGATGCTGGACTCGGTGTATTTGCACGCCAGGTCCCGCGAGCAGATTACGGAAACCTTGTGGCCGGTGCTCAAACAACAGGTCGAGGAGGCCATCAAGCACTGGCGCGAGCCCGACCGCGGGATCTGGGAGGTGCGCGGCGAGCCGCAGCACTTCACCTCGAGCAAGATCATGTGCTGGGTGGCGCTGGACCGCGGGGCCAAGCTGGCCGAGCTGCATGGCTGGACGAAGCACACCAAGGGGTGGCGCGCCATCGCCGAGGAGATCAAGGCCGACATCCTGGCCAACGGCGTGGACTCCCGCGGGGTGCTGACCCAGCGCTACGGCAGCGACGCGCTGGACGCCTCGCTGCTGCTGGCGGTGCTGACCCGGTTCCTGCCTGCCGACGATCCGCGGCTACGCGCGACGGTGCTGGCCATCGCCGACGAGCTCACCGAGGACGGGCTGGTGCTGCGGTATCGCGTCGAGGAGACCGACGACGGATTGTCCGGCGAGGAGGGCACTTTCACGATCTGCTCGTTCTGGCTGGTGTCGGCGCTGGTCGAGATCGGCGAGATCCACCGGGCCAAGCACCTGTGCGAGCGGCTGCTGTCGTTCGCCAGCCCGCTGCATCTCTACGCCGAGGAGATCGAGCCGCGCACCGGGCGGCATCTTGGCAACTTCCCGCAGGCGTTCACCCACCTGGCGCTGATCAACGCCGTGGTGCACATCATCCGCGCCGAAGAAGACGCGGACGCGTCCGGGGTGTTCCAGCCCGCGAACGCGCCGACCTGAGCGGGGCGACCGTCAAAAGCGTCTTTTACGGGTGCGTAAGCGGTACTGTCGGCACCCTTCCCGCGGGATTTCGGGAGCAGCGCTGACCAGCCCTCAGCGCCGGTTGAGAAGGAGCCGAAGCATGCGAATCGTCGTGGATCTGAATCGGTGCCTGGGATACGCGCAATGCGTCCCGCTGGCGCCGGAAGTCCTTCAACTGCAGGGCGAGGAAGCGCTCGCGTACGACCCGAATCCCGACGACTCGCAACGCCAGCAGGTCGCGCGGGCGGTGGCGTCCTGCCCGGTGCAGGCGATCATCGCGGAGATGGATCCGCCCGCGGACAGGACGACGAAGTGAGCACGCATCCGCTGGTCGACGACCTCGTCACGGACCTTCAAGGCGGAGGGCCGGATCGTCATCGTCGGTGCGTCGCTGGCCGGGCTGCGCGCCGCGGAAGCGTTGCGCGACGAGGGGTTCACCGGATCGCTGACCATCATCGGCGACGAGGTGCACGAGCCGTACGACCGGCCGCCGCTGTCCAAGCAGGTGCTCAAGGGGTGGGTGCCGGCGGGTAACACCAAGCTGCCGCGCCTGCGGGCGGTCGACGCGGACTGGCGGCTGGGCGTCGCGGCGACCGGACTGGATCGTGACAACCGGGAGGTGTTGCTGGCCAACGGCGACAAGGTGCCCTACGACCGGTTGCTGATCGCCACCGGCGTCCGGTCCCGGCAGTGGTTCAACCCCGAAGAGGCCAAGCTGAAGGGCCTCTACACGCTGCGCACCAGCGATGACGCGGCCGAGTTGCAGGCGGCGTTGAAGGCCAGGCCGAAGCGGGTGCTGATCGTCGGCGCGGGCTTCATCGGCTCCGAAATGGCCTCGGTCTGCCGTGATCTCGGACTGGACGTGACGGTCGCGGAGCGATCCAGCGCACCGCTGGTCGGGCCGCTCGGCGGGGTGATCGGCGACATCGCCGCCAAGATGCAGCGCGACGCCGGAGTCGACCTGCGTACCGGCGTGGCGGTGGAGGCGCTCGAAGGGCGACGCCGACGGACACGTCCGGCGCGCCAAGCTCTCGGACGGGACCACGCTCGACGTCGACGTGGTGGTGGCGTCGCTGGGGTCGATCCGCAACATCGAATGGCTCGAAGGCGCCGAACTGGCCGCCGGGTTCTGGGGGGTGGCCTGCGACGCCGGCTGCCGCGCCTTCGACATCAACGGCGTGGTGACCGACAACATCTTCGTCGCCGGCGACATCGCGCGGGCACCGCACGTGCTCTACGAGTACCAGTTCATGGCGATCGAGCACGTGGATGCCGCGGTGCTCGGCGCCCGGACCGCGGCGCACAACATGGTCAACCTCGAGACCGGCCGCCGCCCGCACCTGCCGCTGCCGCAGTTCTGGTCCGGCCAGTTCGGCGTCAACATCAAGGGCGTCGGCGTGTGCTCCTTCGGCGATGAGATCGTGTTCACCCAGGGCTCGGTCGAGGATCTCCGCTTCGCCGCCGCCTTCGGCAAGAACGGCCGCATCGTCGGAGCCATCACCTTCAACCACGGCAAGTGGCTGGAGTACTACGGCGCGACTGATCGAACACTCGGCGCCGTTCCCGCCCCCGCCGCCGGGCTATGACGTGCCCGGCGAACGCCGAGCCGATGTCGGCCCGCTTCCCGGATCCGCGCGAGCCGACCGGGATTCCCGATGTCGTTCTCACCGGCCACGATCCGACGTCGCGGGGCGCCGAGTTCCGCCCCAAAGCCCGCTAGAACGGAAAGCAGCGCCATGACCACCGCAGAAACCGCCTGGACCGAGGCGATGAGGTACGAGAACCGCCACGACCCGTACCGGTTCTTCGACGAGCTCCGGAAGACGCCCGTCGTGCAGGTGGCCGACAAGGTCTACGTCGTCACCGGCTACCGCGAGCTGCTGACAGCTCGCGCACGACCCGCACGTCAGCTCCGACATCTCGAAGAGTCCCATCTCGGCCCAGCCGGCGGCCGATGCGCAGCCCGACGTCGGCGCCGAGCACATGCAGGCCTACGGCCGCGAGCCGAGCCTGATCGTGTCCGATCCGGCCAAGCACGACAGGCAGCGCCGACAGGTGATGCGGCACTTCGCGCCGCCGCACTCGCCGGACGTCATCCCCAACATGGCAGCCGACATCCAGACGCTGTGCAACGACTCGCTGGACAAGGTGAAAGCCAAGGGCGGCAACACCTTCGACGTCGTCGACGACTACGCCTATCCGGTGCCGGTGGCGGTCATCTGCCAGATCCTCGGTGTCCCGCTGAAGGACGAACCCACCTTCCACGGCTGGATCTTCGACTTCATGGCCGGGCGCGGACATGGGGCCGGACGCCGCCACCGAAGAAGGGCAGGCCCGCATGCAGAAGGGCAAGGAGAGCACGGCCGCACTCACCGCAGTACATGGCCGACCTGATCCAGGGGTTCCTGACGGAACCGCAGGACAACGTGCTGTCCAAGCTGGTGAACGACAAGGACGGCCCGGACGGGCCGATGACGCCCGAGGAGGCCGCGGCCAACGCGCATGCTGCTGCTGATCGCCGGGCACGACTCGACGGTCAACACCATCGCGCACTGTGTGCTGACCCTGCTGCGCAACCCCGAGTCCATCGACCTGCTGCGCGAGAAGCCGGAACTGATCCCCAAGGCGATCGAGGAGGTCCTGCGGCTGCAGTCGGCCGTCCAGTTCTTCCCCAGCCGCAGCGTCACCGCCGACATCGAGGTCGGCGGGACCGTCATCCCCGCGGGCTCGGCGGTGCACCTGCTGTACGGCGCGGCCAACCGCGATCCCGAGCGATTCCCCGAGCCCGAGAAGTTCGACATCCAGCGCCCGGACAACCAGCACGTGGGTTGGGGCCGCGGAGTGCACAGCTGCGTCGGCGGTCCGCTGGCGCGCCTGGAGGTCAACATCGCGTTGGAGACGTTCCTGCGGCGCGTCGAGAACCCGCGGCTGGTCGTCGACCCGCCGCCCTACCGGCAGAACCAGGTGTTCCGCGGCCCGCTGCATCTCGAGGTCGAGTTCGACCGGATCACGGACTGAGGCACAGCCATGAAGGCCTTCCAGTTCGTCGAATGGCAACAGCCGGGCCAACTTCGGGACGTGCCGGTGCCGGAGCCGGGGCCGGGGGAGGTGCTGGTCAAGGTCGGCGGCGCCGGCGCCTGCCACTCGGATCTGCATCTGCTGGAGGCGCCCGCCGGGTCGAGGTCGATGCACGCTGCCGTTCACCCTCGGCCACGAGAACGCCGGCTGGGTCGAGACGATGGGGCCCGGCGCAACAGGTTTCGCGCCCGGCGATCCCGTCATCGTCTACGGCCCGTGGGGTTGCGGGCTGTGCATGAACTGCCGCCAGGGGATGGAGAACTACTGCCAGACACCGGGCAAGCCCAGCCCGGGTGGGCTCGGCGGCACCGACGGCGGCATGGCCGAGTATCTCCTCGTCCCGTCGACGCGCTACCTGATTCCGTTGGGCGACCTGGATCCCCGTGAGGCGGCGCCGCTCACCGACGCCGGGCTGACCAGCTATCACGCCGTGAAGCGCTCGGTGCACCTGCTGGGGCCGGGATCGACCGCGGTCGTCATCGGCGCCGGCGGCCTGGGGCAGATGGCCATCCAGGTGCTCAAGGCGCTCGTGCTCGGCGACAACCGTTGTCGCGGTGGATACTTCGGACGACAAGCTGAAGATCGCCAAGACGATGGGCGCCGACGAGGCGCTGATCTCCGGCGACGATGCGGTCAAGCGCATCAAGGACATCACGCAGGGCCAGGGCGCCGAAGCTCGTGCTCGACTTCGTCGGCGTCAACCCGACGCTCGACGATGGCGGCACAGGTGGCGCGGGTGCTCGGGCACCTCACCATCGTCGGAGTCGGCGACGCGGCCCTGCCGGTGAACTTCAACAGCCCGGCGAAGGAATGCTCTGTCGCGTCACCGTTCTGGGGATCCATCCCCGAGCTGATCGAGGTGATCGAGCCTCGCCCAGACCGGAAAGATCAAGATGCTCGTCGAACACTTCCCGCTCGACGATGCGGCGCGACGCCTACCACCTGCTGCACGACGGCAAGATCCAGGGCCGCGCCGTCATCACACCGAACGGCTGACTCAGCCCACCTTGTAGGTGGCGATCGCCTTCGCGACCGCTTCGCCGTCCGGCGTGACGACGTCGACGTCGCAGTTCACCAGCGTCTTGCCGCGCCGCAACACCCGGCCGATCGCGATCAGGTCGGTCGCGCGGGCCGGCGCCAGAAACTGCATCGACATCGACGTGGTCACGCCGCGCAGCGAGTCCGGCACCTCGGCACCCGCCCATGCGGCGGCCATCACCGTGACGTCGGCCAGCGCGGCGATCGCGCCGCCGTGCACCATGTCGCCGAGCGTGACGTTGGTCGGGTCCCACGGCAGGCGCAGCCGCACCTCGTCGCCGTCGAGCACCTCGGCGACGATGCCGAGCTTGGCGACGAACGGCGAGCGGGATGAACTGCGCCATGACGTCCGCGCCGGTCTGAGGCTGGTTGGAAGTCGACATGCCTCCAGTATCTGCGGCGGATCAATTACCTCCGGGGTAGTCGCCTCGCGAGCAGACGTGAACCCGATCGCGTGGAGCTTCGCGTCGCTCAGAAAGGCGTTGACATCGCAGGCCGAGCTGGTTTCATATCGGGTTATGCAGATAAATCTGGTCATCTCTACCAACTTAACGAGGAAACGATGACCGACGACCCAGGAACTCAACCAGGCGGGCCGCTACGAGCTGAGCCATCTGCGCTCGCTGGAGGCCGAAGCGATCCACATCATCCGCGAGGTGGCGGCGGAGTTCGAGCGGCCGGTGCTGCTGTTCTCCGGCGGCAAGGACTCGATCGTCATGCTGCACCTGGCGCTGCAAGGCGTTCCGGCCCGGCCGGCTGCCGTTCCCGGTGATGCACGTCGACACCGGCCACAACTTCGACGAGGTGCTCAGGCTGCCGCGACGAGCTGCGTCGCCGAGACCGGGGTGCGGCTGGTGGTCGCCAAGGTGCAGGACGACATCGACGCCGGCCGCGTGGTGGAGACCGTCCCGTCGCGCAACCCGCTGCAGACGGTCACGCTGCTGCGCGCCATCCGCGAGAACAAGTTCGACGCCGCGTTCGGCGGCGCCCGCCGCGACGAGGAGAAGGCCCGCGCCAAGGAGCGGGTGTTCAGCTTCCGCGACGAGTTCGGCCAGTGGGACCCCAAGGCCCAGCGGCCCGAGCTGTGGAACCTCTACAACGGCCGGCACCACAAGGGCGAGCACATCCGCGTGTTCCCGCTGTCGAACTGGACCGAGTTCGACATCTGGTCCTACATCGGCGCCGAGAAGATCGAGCTGCCGTCGATCTACTACGCGCACCAGCGCGAGGTGTTCGAGCGCGACGGCATGCTGCTGGCCGTGCACCAGTACCTGCAGCCGCGCAAGGACGAGGAGGTCGTCGAGAAGACCGTGCGGTTCCGCACCGTCGGCGACGTCACCTGCACCGGCTGCGTGGAGTCCACCGCGGCCACGGTGGCCGAGGTGATCGCCGAGACCGCGGTGTCGCGGCTGACCGAACGCGGCGCGACCCGCGCCGACGACCGGATCTCCGAGGCCGGCATGGAAGACCGCAAGCGAGAGGGCTACTTCTGATGGCACGCACGTCTGCTGCGGCATCGCCACGGCCGGTCCGTCGACGACGGCAAGTCCACGCTGATCGGCCGGCTGCTCTTCGACTCCAAGGCCGTGATGGAGGACCAGCTGGCCTCGGTCGAGCGCACCTCGAAGGAGCGCGGGCACGACTACACCGACCTGGCGCTGGTCACCGACGGGCTGCGCGCCGAGCGCGAGCAGGGCATCACCATCGACGTCGCCTACCGCTACTTCGCCACGCCCAAGCGGAAATTCATCATCGCCGACACCCCCGGCCACACCCAGTACACCCGCAACATGGTCACCGGCGCCTCGACCGCGCAGCTGGCGATCGTGCTGGTCGACGCCCGCCACGGCCTGCTCGAGCAGTCCCGCCGGCACGCGTTCCTGGCGTCGCTGCTCGGCATCCGGCACATCGTGCTCGCGGTCAACAAGATGGACCTCGATCGGCTGGGACCGCGAGCGGTTCGAGAAGATCCGCGACGACTTCCACGAGTTCGCCGCCCGGCTCGACATCCACGACGTGACGACGATTCCGCTGTCGGCGCTGCACGGCGACAACGTCGTCACCAAGTCGGACAACACGCCCGTGGTACGACGGACCGGCGCTGCTGTCCCACCTCGAAGAGGTCTACATCGCCGGCGACCGCAACCTCGTCGACGTGCGGTTCCCGGTGCAGTACGTGATCCGGCCGCAGACCCGCGAGCATCACGACCACCGCAGCTACGCGGGCACCGTCGCCAGCGGCGTCATGCGTCCCGGCGACGAGGTCGTCGTGCTGCCCGCCGGGCAAGACGTCGCCGCATCACCGCGATCGAGGGCCCGAGCGGGCCGGTCGACGAGGCGTTCCCGCCGATGGCGGTGTCGATCAGCCTGGCCGACGACATCGACATCTCCCGCGGCGACACTGATCGCCCGGCCGAACAACCAGCCGAGGGTGGCGCAGGAATTCGACGCCACGGTGTGCTGGATGGCCGACGGAGCGTCGCTGGAGCCGGGCCGCGACTACCTCATCAAGCACACCACCCGCACCACGCGGGTCGAAGGTGACCGCGCTGGACTACCGGCTCGACATCAACACGCTGCACCGCGACAAGTCGGCCACCGCGCTCAAACTCAATGAGCTCGGCCGCATCTCGCTGCGCACCCAGGTGCCGCTGCTGCTCGACGAGTACAGCCGCAACGTCGGCCACCGGCTCGTTCATCCTCATCGACCCGGCCACCAACGGCACCGTCGGCGGCGGGCATGATGCTGCCCGTTCGTCTCGGCGCGCACCGTCGCAGTCCCGAACACCGTGCGCCACGAGTCGCTGTGCAACGCCGAGGACCGGCTGTCGCAGGGCCGGACCGTGTGGTTCACCGGCCTGTCCGGGTCGGGCAAGTCGTCGGTGGCGGTGCTCGTCGAGCAGAAGCTGCTCGAAAAGGGTTGCCCCGCCTACGTTCTCGACGGGGACAACCTGCGCCACGGCCTGAACGCCGACCTGGGGTTCTCCATGGCCGATCGCGCCGAGAACCAGCGCCGGCTGGCCCACGTCGCCGCCATGCTCGCCGACTCCGGGCAGGTCGTGCTGGTTCCCGCGATCAGCCCGCTGGAGGAGCACCGCGCACTGGCGCGCGCGGCTGACCACCGAGGCCGGCCTCGACTTCTTCGAGGTGTTCTGCGACACCCCGCTCGAGGACTGCGAGACGCCGCGACCCGAAGGGGCTGTACGCCAAGGCGCGCGCCGGTGAGATCACCCACTTCACCGGGATCGACAGCCCGTATCAGCGGCCGAAGAATCCCGATATCCGGCTCACGCCCGACCGCACGCCGGATGAGCTGGCGGACATGGTGATCGAGCTGCTGGAATCCAGGCGATGAGCGATCATGACGTTGCCGCCCGGTTGGCGACGGCGGCAGGCGAGCTGCTGCTCGACGTGCGCGCCGAGCTCGCCGACGCCGACGCGGCGCCGAGCGGAAGGCCGCGGGGGACAAGCGATCCCACGACTTCCTGATGGAGGCGCTGGCCGCCGAGCGGCCCGCCGACGCGGTGCTGTCCGAGGAGGGCGCCGACAACCCGGTGCGGCTGACCGCGGAGCGGGTGTGGATCGTCGACCCACTCGACGGCACCCGGGAGTTCTCCGAACTGGGCCGCGACGACTGGGCCGTGCACGTCGCGTTGTGGCAATCCGGCGAGCTCGTCGCCGGCGCGGTAGCCCTTCCGGCGCAAGGCATTACGCTCGCCACGCCGACCGTGACGCCGCCACCGGCCACACCGGACAAGCCGCGCATCGTGGTGTCGCGCACCCGGCCACCGGCGATCGCGCTGGCCGTGCGCGACGCGCTGGACGGCACGCTGGTGGAAATGGGCTCGGCAGGCGCCAAGGTCGCGTCGGTGGTGCAGGGACTCTCCGATATCTACGTGCATGCGGGCGGTCAGTACGAATGGGACTCGGCCGCACCCGTCGCGGTCGCCCGTGCCGCCGGACTGCACACGTCGCGCATCGACGGCTCGCCGCTGGTCTACAACCGGCCCGACCCGCTGTTGCCCGACTTGGTGGTGTGCCGTCCGGAGTTCGCGGAGGCCGTGCTCGCCGTCACTGCAGGCTGACGCCACCCAGTACGCTCGGCGCCGTGACCAACCCAACCCTGCGCGTCCTCGCTGATCTGCCCCAACAGCCGGTCAGCCTGGCCGAATCGACCTTGATCCTGATCGACTGCCAGAACACGTACACGCGCGGACTGATGGAACTCGAGGGCGTGCAAGGAGCCCTCGACGAGGCCGCTGCGTTGCTCGACCGGGCGCGCTCTGCTGGCATCCCGATCATCCACATCCAGCACGACGACGGACCCGGCTCGCTGTACGACATCGAGGGCGAGAGCGGCGCGATCGTGCCACGGGTGGCCCCGCAGAACGGCGAGCCGGTCGTGGTGAAGAACTATCCGAACTCATTCGTGCAGACGGATCTCGACGAGGTGTTGAAGACCGCCAATGCCTCGAACCTCGTAATCGCCGGCTTCATGACACACATGTGCGTGAACTCCACGGCCCGCGGCGCGTTCAACCTCGGCTATTCGCCGACGGTCGTCGCGTCGGCGACGGCGACCCGCGCACTGCCCGGCTTGGGCGACTCCTCGGTGTCCGCAGAGGCGATGCAGGCCGCCAGCCTCGCCGCGCTGGCGGATCTGTTTGCCGTCGTGGTTCCCGGCGCTGACGACATCCCCGACTAGCCAGCGCTTTTCACAACGGCCAGTCACTCGTGCTGGACCCGTAGCGCAGGGCCGCCGCGGGAGGGAGCGGACGTCGTTGATCGGCGGTAATCGCGTCGAGCATCAGGGCCACGTAGCGCCGCCAGCCGTCGCTGTCGAGATCCATCGTCCAAAGCACGCTGTTGAGCATCGAGACGATTCGCGGCAGATCCTCGGCCACCAGGTCCGCACGGACCAGGCCGGCCCGCTGGGCGCGACGGGCGAGGTCGCCCATCGCTTCATAAAGGTCGATCGACACGTCGGGCGTCAGCGAGCCAGCCTTGCGTGCCGCCGCCAGAATGTTGTGTTCGCGAGCGCCAAGCGATAGCGCCGCCTCGATCAGCTCGGTGAGCCCGTGCAGCGGGTCCTCGGCGCCGCGGGCCTGTTCGATCACTGGTGACAGGTCCTCGGCGATGCTCTGGTCCAGCGCGGCCCTGACGAGGTCGCCCTTGGTCGGAAACCTCCGATAGAGCGTTCGTTCGCCGACGCCTGCGCGACGGGCGATGGCCTCGATGGGCGCATCCGGCCCCAGCTCGCCGTACACGTCGCGCGCCGCACGCAGAATGCGCTCCGCATTCCGCGCCGCGTCCGCCCGCAAGGGCCGGTCGGCAACCGTTGTCATCAAGCCAGGATAGCAAGTGACAGTTGACTGCCATTACGGTTCGGATCTAGGCTCAACTGACTTGGCAGCCAACTGACACTTAACGGGAAAGGCCAATGACCTCAACGACTTCCGACGTCGGCTCCGAAACGGATCTGCCCGTGATTCCGGCGGCCCGCGCCGCGCGACTGTCCACTCGCGCCACCGGCCGAGTTCGCCGAATGGCGGGACACCGCGGGACTGCGACTGGCGATGAACCACGGCAGGCCGACGTGGGTGGTCAGCCGATACCAGGACATCAGGGAGGCGCTGCTCGATCCGCGCCTGTCCGCAGACACCATTCCCGCGGCCATGAAACCGACAGGTCTCGACGACGACGCCGCAGTGATGTTTGCGCGTATCGACGATCCCGAGCACCACCGGCTGCGGATCATGATGACCAGAGATTTCACGGTCAGACGGGCCGAATCGATGCGGCCGCAGATCCAGGAGTTCGTCGACCGACACCTCGACGAGATGATCGGCCACGGTCCGCCCGCCGACCTGGTGCGTGCGTTCGCGCTGCCGGTGCCGTCATTGGTGATTTCGATCATGTTGGGCGTGCCGTCGGAAGATCTCGAGCTCTTCCAACGCCACACCACTGACGGACTTGACATGAACGCATCCGACGAGCAGCGGGCGCAGGCCTTCGGGTCCATGTTCGGCTATCTGTGGGAGCTGGTGGAACGCAAGGAAACTGAGCCCGGCGACGACCTGATGAGTCGCCTCGTCACCGAATACGTCGCGACCGGCCAGCTCAACCGCGCTACGGCGGCAGCGAACGGCGTCATCATGATGCAGGCCGGCCACGAAACCACCGCAAACATGATCGGTTTGGGAACTGTTGCGCTGCTGGAACATCGGGAGGTTTTCGAGCTTCTTGGCCGAACCGACGACCGGGCCACCATCGCCAACATCGTCGAAGAACTGATGCGCTATCTCACCATTGTGCACAGCGAAGTGGAGCGGGTGGCGACCGAAGATCTCACGATCGGGGGACAACCAATCCGTGCAGGCGATTTTCTGGTGATGAATCTGCCTGCCGGAAACTGGGATGGCGACTTTTGTCGAGTATCCAGAGAAATTCGACCCCGAGCGAAATACCCGAGGACACTTGGGCTTTGGCTATGGCGTACACCAATGCATCGGTCAGAACCTCGCCCGCGTCGAGATGCAGATCGCGTTCGCGACGCTTGCTCGGCGACTGCCCAGCCTGCGACTGGCAGTGCCGCCCGAGGAGCTGAGGTTCAAGGGCGAATCCGGCATCTACGGCATTAAGGAGTTGCCCGTCACCTGGAGCTGACTAACCTTGCTGCATGTCGACCATGCCCTCGACCGAGATCACCAGGCTGCGCGAGAAGCAGGACACGTCGCGAGAAAGGCTCGACGAACTCCTCGACAGCACACCGCTGGCGACGATCGCGCTAGTGCGGGACGGTCATCCGGTGATGTTTCCCACGGGCTTCGCGCGCCTCGGTGACGAAGTGGTCATCCACGGGTCGACGGGTTCGCCATGGCTGCGCTCGGTGGCGTCGGGCGCCCCGGCGGCGGTCTCGGTGACGATGTTGGACGGCGTGGTCGTGGCGCGCAGCGGTTTCGAGTCGTCGTTCCGCTACCGCAGCGCCGTGATCTTCGGTGGGTTCGAGGTGGTCAATGACCACGACAAGGTGCGCTATCTGGACGCGCTGGTCGAGTCGTTCATCCCCGGGAGGGTGGCCGAGTTGCGCGTGAGCAACCGTAAGGAGCTCGCGGCGACCCAGGCACTGCGGCTGAAGATCGGCGACGCGAACTGGTCGCTGAAGGTGAGCGCGGGCTGGCCGGAGGATCCGGAGGAGGACGTCGCGTCGGGAGTGTGGGCGGGCGTGGTGCCGATGACGGTCAGCTACGGCGCACCGCTGACGGCTCCCGACGTTCGCGCGGGCACACCGGTGCCCGCCTCGGTGTACGCGTTGAGCGGCGACACCCCGCCGCCGCCTCGGTAGACGGCGCCCGCAAGCGCACCTGGCAGAATTCGCAGCATGCGCATGTCGGCCAAGGCGGAGTATGCCGTCAGGGCCATGGTGCAGCTGGCCACCGTGGACGACGGTGTCCTGGTCACGACCGACGACCTGGCCAAGGCCCAGGGCATCCCGCCGCAGTTCCTCGTCGACATCCTGACCGCTCTGCGCAACGACCGGCTGGTGCGCAGCCACCGCGGCCGCGACGGCGGTTATGCGCTGGCCCGTCCGGCCGCAGAGATCAGCATCGCCGACGTCCTGCGCTGCATCGACGGTCCACTGGCCAGTGTGCGCGACATCGGCCTCGGCGATCTTCCCTACTCGGGTCCGACCGCGGCGCTGACCGACGTCTGGCGCGCGCTGCGGGCCAGCATGCGTTCGGTGCTCGAAGAGACGAACCTCGCCGAAGTCGCCGTCGGGTTCGCTGCCCAAGCATGTCGCGAAGATGGCGGGGGACTACAAGAGCCAGGAAGAGCAGCGCGGGCACTCCGACTAGCGGCGCTTACGTGATCGGCGGGTCGCGATGCCGTCGAGCAGCATTCGCAGCCCCGTGTCGAAGTCTTCTTCCACCGTCGTCTGCATCGCCACCGCCGAGAGCGATTCGATGTGCGGATACGTCGTGCCCGCCACCGACCCGATTTGGGCGGCCGCGTCCGGCGGCGTCACGGCCCCGGGTGAGCGGGCCTGCCAGCTCGGCCTGCGCCGCGCCGACCACGAAGCCCAGCACGGCGTGGAATGCGGCGAGCAGATCCCGGTCGGACAAGCCGGCCCGCCCGAGCGCGGCGATCAGCGCGTCGGCCGCGGCGAAACCCGTCGCCGACAACGTACGGCGGGTCAGCACAAGCGGAATCGCGGCGGGATGCGCGCGGATGCCCCGCCACATCGCGTCGGCGATCGCATACGCGTCGTGCTGCCAATCGTCGGTCGGTGCGGGCAGCCGCACCTCCGCGACCACCGCGGCGACGACGAGCTCCTCCAGCCCCTCCTTGTCGGGCACGTAGTTGTAGACCGTCATCGGTCCTGTGCCCAGCGCGGCCGCCAACGACCGCATGCTGAGCGCGCTCAGCCCGTCAGCGTCGACAATGCCCAGCGCCGCGGTGGCGATCTCATCAGTCGTGAACCGTGCTCGCATCATCCTGATCCCTTGACAAGTACAGCGTACGTGATGCAGTGTAGCGAACACGTACACCGTACTTATCTAGGAGACGCGCATGCCGACGACCATCCCGACCGAGCGGATCGACTTTCGTGTCCGCGGTACCCGATGCGCCGCGTGGCTGACCCTGCCGGCCGGGTCCGGGTCCGCACCCGGCCGTCGTGCTCGTGCACGGGCTGGGCGCGACGCACGACATGATGCTTGCGCAGTACGAACAACATTTCGCCGCGGCAGGGATCGCGACGCTGGCGTTCGACTACCGATACACCGGGGCCTCCGACGGTCAACCGCGCCAACACATCTCGACCCGTGAACAGTGTGACGACGTCGCGGCGGCGGTCGAGCACCTCAAATCGCGGCCGGAGATCGACGGCGGGCGTATCGGGCTGTGGGGCACCAGCCTCGGCGGCATGAACACGATCCGGGTGGCGGCAGCGCGCGACGATATCGCGGTCGCCGTCGTGCAATGCCCGATCGTGCACGGGCCGGGTGCGGCCCGCAGACTGGGGCTGCTCGCCGCGCTGCGGCTGACGCCCGCGATCACAGAGGATCTGGTGCGTGTGGTCCTCCGCCGCGGCCGGCGCTACGTGCCGATCGTGGGTCCGCCGGGAAGCTTCGCGATGGTCACCGTCGCCGGTGCCGAATCCGGTTGGAATTCCACGGTTCCGCCGGGCATGGCGTTCGACAACCGCATCGCCGCCGCCGACGCCGTGGCGATGGTGACGACTTCTGCGCTGCGGCACGCCCGGCGCATCGAGGCGCCACTGCTGGTCTGCGTCTGCGACCGGGAGAACTTGATGGATCCCGCATATGCCGCGCTGGTCGCCCGTCGCGCGCCCCGCGGCGTCGCCAAACACTACGACTCCGACCATTTCGCGATCTACCACCCGCCGCTGGTGGCCCGAGTCCTCGCCGACCAAACCGCCTTTCTCCAGGAGCATCTCGGTGTCCACGCGTGATCTGCTGCGGGCCAACGACGCCCGCTTCTACGCATTGGCCCGTGATTTCAACGACGACGAGTGGTCGCAGCCAAGCCTGTGCGAGAGCTGGACCAACCACGACGTGCTCGCGCACCTCGTCGTCGGCTGCAGCGCCGGAGCGGCCAAGGTGGCGGCCGAAATGCTGCGCCACGGTGGATCGTTCGACCGCGCCAACGCCGCACTGGCATGTGCGCTGGCGGCAACACGCAGCCCCGCCGAACTGCTCGACGACTTCGCGCGGCTGACGAAGCGGCCGCGCGGGCTGGGCCGCTACTTCCCGAAGCGCACTATTTCTTGGCGACCGCATCACCCACGAGCTCGACATGGTCTTCGCGCTCGGCCGCGAGCCGACGATCCCTGCCGATGGGCTCGTGGCGGTGCTGAATACCCAAGTGAGCGTGCCGAATCCGTTCGTGCCCGCATTCCGCAACAGCCGGGGACTTCGGCTGTCGGCCACCGACGCCGACTGGACGCACGGCGTGGCGGGACCGACGGTGCGCGGCCGCGCCGCAGAGCTGGTGTCCGTGCTGGGCAACCGGCCCGCGATGCTGGTCCGTCTCGGCGGCGACGGTGTCGACGTGCTGGCGTCGCGCGTCAGCCGGCACCTGACCCGTAGGGCCGGGTGAGGATCTCCAGGTAGTGCCCGCCCGGATCCTGGAAGTAGACGCCGCGGCCGCCGTCGTTGTGGTTGATCTCGCCGGGCCTGCTGCCCCTCGGATCGGCCCAGTGCTGCAAACCGCGGGCCTGGATGCGTCCGTAGATCCCGTCGAACTCGTCCTCGGACACCAAGAACGCATAGTGCTGCGGGCGGATCTCCTCGCCCTCGGCCACCTGCGCGTAGTCGAGGCTGACCCCGTGGTTGAGCCCTACCGCCAGGAACGGACCGAACTCCTTGGCGTTTGGCAGGCCGAACAGCTCGGTGAAGAAGTCGGCCGATTCCTGCCGGTCTTTCGCGGCGACGATGGTGTGGTTGAAGGTGATAGCCATGTCAATCCAGGATAGAACGGTGTCCGAAGTCGAGCTGCTGAGCGGTCCAAGGGTCACGCTGCGTGAGCCCACGCTTGATGACGCCGAGCCTACTCTTCGAGCGAATGGCGTCCGACCCGGAGGTGTCGCACTACATGTCGTGGCGCCCGCATCGGGACGTCGGCGAGACCCGCCGCGTCATCACCGAAATTTTCAACGTCGGCGGCGAGACGGTCTGGCTCGTCGAATTGCGCGACGGCGGGGCCCGTCGGGGTCTGCGGCTGGCGGCGGCCGCAGCCGCACATCATCGATTTCGGCTACTACCTGGGCCGGCGATGGTGGAGGCAGGGAATCATGTCCGAGGCGGTGCAGCTGCTGCTCGACAAGGCCCAGCGCGATCCGACCGTATACAGGGTGACGGCGCACTGCCACGTCGACAACATCGCCTCGGCGCGGCTGCTCGAACGCAGCGGGCTCACATTGGAGGGCCGGCTGGCGCGCTACGCGATCTTGCCGAACATCAGCGTCGAGCCGCAGGACTGCCTGCTCTTCGGGAAGGCGGTCAGGTGACGACGCCGCCAGCGGCGGTGGTACGAAGGACCGATGGCGTTCGACTTTCGCGATCTTGCTGTCCCGATCATCGTCGCGCCGATGGCGGGTGGGCCGTCGACGCCTGAACTGGCGGCCGCAGGGACGAATGCGGGCGGGCTCGGCTTCGTCGCGGCGGGTTACCTGACTGCCGAGGTGTTCGCCGAGCGGCTCACCGCGGCCCGTGGGCTGGCTTCCGGCCCGATCGGTGCGAATCTGTTTGCGCCGCAACCAAGTGCGGGCACATCCGCGGAGATTGAGCGCTACGCGGAGGCGCTCACCCCGGAGGCTGAGCGCTACGGTGCCCAGCTCGGTGAACCTCGGTTCGACGACGACCACTGGGCGGCCAAGATCGAGGTGCTGCTGGACCTGCGGCCCGACGTCGCGTCATTCACGTTCGGCGTGCCGAGCGCCGAGGAGTGCCTGCGGCTGCGCGAGGCAGGCATCACCGTCGTCGGCACCGTGACCACGCTGGCCGAGGCACAGACCGCGCTTGCCCGCGGCGTTGACGCGCTCGCCGTACAGGGCCCCTCGGCGGGCGGGCATCGCGGCACCTTCGACCCTGGTGCCCAGCCGGCCACTCAACCGCTGGACGAGCTGCTTGCCGACGTCATAGCGGCGGTCGAAGCGCCGGTCGTGGCTGCCGGCGGGCTGATGACCGCAGACGATGTCGGGCGTGTCTTTGCGGCGGGAGCGGTCGCGGCCCAACTGGGAACGGCATTCCTGCTGTCCGACGAGGCGGGCAGCGGCCCCGTGCACCGCGCCGCGCTGCAGGATCCGCAGTTCACCGAAACCGTTGTCACGCGTGCCTTCTCCGGCCGCTATGCGCGCGGGCTGCGTAATCGGTTCATCGACGAACACGAGGCCGAGGCGCCGTTCGGGTATCCGCAGGTGCACTGGCTGACCAGCCCGCTGCGGCAGGCGTCGGTGCGGGCGGGTGATCCGCACGCCGTGAATGTGTGGGCGGGCACCGGATTTCAGAAGATCGGCACCGGCTCGGTGGCCGACATCATCAGCGGCCTCACCTAGCGAATTCAGCCGCCAGTCAGTTTCGGGCTGCGATGATGGCAGCCAGGATGCGTTTACTGGTGGTCGAAGACGAGCAACGCCTGGCCGCCGGGCTGCGGAAGGGGCTCGAGGCCGAGGGTTTCGCGGTCGATGTCGTGCACAACGGCACCGACGGCATCTGGATGGCGCGCGAAACCCCATTCGACGCGATCATTCTCGACGTCATGCTGCCCGGCACGAACGGCTACCAGGTGTGCCGCACGTTGCGCGGCGAGGGCAATTGGACGCCCATCCTGATGCTGACCGCCAAGGACGGTGTGTGGGATGAGGTCGAGGGCCTGGACACCGGTGCCGACGACTACCTGACCAAGCCGTTCTCCTATGCGGTGCTGGTTGCCCGCCTTCGAGCGCTGCGTCGCCGCGGTGCGCAGCCCCGGCCGACGGTGATCGCGGCAGGTGACCTACGGCTGGATCCGGCGACGCGGCGGGTGTGGCTTCTCGACAAGCAGGTCGAGCTCACTCGCCGCGAATTCGCGGTCCTCGAGTACCTGCTGCACCATCCCGACGAGGTGTTGTCGAAACGCGACATCCTTGACCACGTTTGGGATTTCGACTTCGACGGCGATCCCAATATCGTCGAGGTGTACATCCGCAGACTTCGCACCAAGCTGCGGCGGCCTGATGACTGTGCACTGATCGAAACCGTTCGCGGCGCCGGGTATCGGCTGGTTGCCGCTCGTGATTAAGCGCCTTGCCACGATCCGGGCGACTACCACGGCGGTTGCGACGATCGTCGTCGCGATCGCCCTGGTGCTCGGCGCGGCCGGACTGATCGCCGCGTTGCGCCGCACAATGGTCGACGAGGTGGCCGAGGCCGCGCGGGCCCAAGCCAGTGACGTCGTTCGCCAACTCGAGGCAGGCAGGCCGCCGATCCTCGAGGTGGCGGGCGCCGACGAGCAGCTGATTCAGGTCATGACGCCGGCCGGGGCGGTTGTCTCCGCAAGCCCGAATGTGGCGGGCAGGCCCGCGGTGGCGCGGTTGGCGCCTGGCCAATCCGTTCAAGTCGTCACCCCGCTCGACGACGACGAGTTCGTCGCGGTGGCCGAGGGCGCGCACACGCCTGACGGTCAGCGAATCGTTCTGGTGGCCAGGGCGCTGGTCGATGTCCTGGACACCACCACCGTCGTAACCCGGCTACTGATCATCGGGTTGCCGCTGCTGGTGGCGGTTGTCGCGCTCACCACGTGGTTCGCCGTCGGTCGCGTACTGGCGCCCGTCGAGGCGATTCGGCGGGAGGTCGACGAAATATCTGCGGCTCGACTGCACAGACGCGTTCCGCAGCCTAAGCGCGACGACGAGATCGGCCGGCTCGCCGCCACCATGAATCGGATGCTTGAGCGGCTGGAAAGTGCGCGAAACAGCCAGCGCCGCTTCGTATCCGACGCGTCGCACGAGCTGCGCTCGCCGATCACGACGATTCGCCAGCACGCTGAGGTGGCGCTCGCACATCCCGAGCGGACGACCGCATCCGAACTCGGCGAGGTGGTGCTGGCCGAACAACAACGGATGCAACGCCTCGTCGAGGATCTGTTGCTTCTGGCGCGCGCTGACGAGCACGTACCCCTGGCACGTGAGGCGGTCGACCTCGACGACCTCGCCTTTGAGGAAGGTCAACGGCTTCGCTCCACCACGTCGAAGCGGGTGGATACGTCGGGGGTGAGCGCGGCGCGGGTGCAGGGCGATGCGGACGCGTTGCGGCGGATGTTCCGCAACGTCGGCGAGAACGCAGCTCGGCACGCGTCGGAGACGGGTGGACATCACACTCGTCGAACGCGGTAGAGAGGCGGTGCTCACGGTCGACGACGATGGGCCGGGGATCCCCGAATCCGAACGGGTGCGGGTGCTGCAACGCTTCGTGCGGCTCGACGAAGCCCGCTCCCGCGACGAGGGTGGCAGCGGCCTCGGGCTCTCGATCGTCGACGAGGTGGTCCGCGCCCACGGCGGCTCGGTGTCGATCGAACAGTCCCCGCTTGGCGGTGCCCGCGTCCAGATCACGCTGCCCGTTCAGGTTGCAGTCAGCTAGAACGCGGCAACCTACGGGCATGAACATCACGCGGATCGGCATTGTGACGGCAGTGGGTGCGGCGGCGGTCGCCATCGGGACTGGGATCGCGTCGGCGCAACCCGACGACGGCGAGGGCACACCCATCACCGGTGAGGCACTGACGAAAGCCAGCCAGGCGGCACTGACGTTCACCGGCGGCGGAACTGTCACCGGCAGCGAGGTCGGTGACGAGGAGAGTTACTACGAGGTCGAAGTGACGAAGGCCGACGGCAGTCAGGTCGACGTCCAGCTCGACCAGAACTTCGCGGTTGTCGGCAGCAAGACCGACGGGCCGGGCGCCGACACCGAACCCGACGGCGACGGCAACTGAGTCCGGCGATGAACGCCGGTCGATGGCTGGTGGCGCCGCTGGCATACGCACTCGTCGTCGCCGCGTGTAGCAGCGAGTCGGCACCGGTGGCGACTGATTGCATCAAAGTCGTCGAGGAATCAGGCCAGACCACCGATGAGTGTCTTCCCGTCTCGCCCGAACACGCAGCGCGTCGACCTGGCCACGCCGACGTTCACTCATCCGACCTCGATCACCAATCTGCTCCACCCCACCAGCCAGGTGCAGCAGACGATCTACGGCGGACACGTCGACGACAAACCGTTCCGGACCGAAGTGAGCCTCCTGCCGGGCAGCCGCCCGATCACGTGGCAAGGCAAGGCCGTCGACACCGCGATCATTCAATACGTTGCCTACCTCGATGGCCGCATTCACGAGGTGGCAATCGACTGGTATGCACAGGCTGACGACGGCTCGGTGTGGTACTTCGGCGAAGATGTCTTCAACTACGAAGACGGCAAGGTCGCGGATACCAAGGGAACCTGGGTGGCTGGCGACACGACACCTGCCGCGATGATCATGCCGGCCCACCCGCGCGTCGGGAATGTGTACCGTCCCGAGAACGCGCCGGGGCTTGCACTCGAGGAGGTGCGCGTCGACAAGGTCGACCAGCAAATCGACGGCCCCAGCGGAAAGATCAGCGGTGCAATCGAAGTCAACGAGCTGCATATGGACGGCACGCGCGAGGGCAAGGTGTTCGCGCCCGGCTACGGGGAGTTCTCCACCGGCAGTCCGGGCGGTGATCTCGAGGCCGCATCGCTGGCCTCGCCGACCGACCGCCGCAAAGGTCCGGTGCCACCCGAGTTCGCGACGCTGGCCAACGCGGTCAACGCGATGTACGAGGCGGCCGCGGGCGACGACGCTGCACGCCTTCAACAAGCTATCGCGAAACTGAACGCAACCTGGGATACGGTGCGCACCAAGGGAATCCCACCGCAGGTGGAGTCGCAGATGCTGGTCGACATCGAAGCGCTGAGTTCGGAAGACGTGCAATCGGCAGCGTTGCGCGTCGCCCAAAACGAGCTCGACATGCGGCTGCTATACGAGCCGATCATCGACGTGGACCTGGCCCGGTTGAAGTTGTGGACACGTCAGCTTCCTCTCGATGTTACCGCAGACGACTCAGGGCTGGTGCTGGCGAACGTGGCCGCACTGGAGCGGGTGTGGGAGCGCACCCGTCATGGAGTCGACCCAGCGCCACCGGTGGATGCCGCGCTGCAGGACCTACGCAAGGCGGCGGACGCCGACGACCTGGCAGCGGTCGACCATGCCGCGGATGCGCTGAACCGGGCGGTCGGACCACTGCGCACCCGCTGACCGTTAGCGCAGATCGTCGATGATCACGTCGCCGTTGTCGGATCGGGCGGTGATCACGGCCGCGGCCGCCTTGCGATCGGTCGTCTGCGGGACCCGCACCACCGTTGCGCCAACCTCTTCGCCCGTGCTGGCATTCACCACGTACGGGCCGCGCGCCGGCACCGCGATGATGACGTCGCCGTTGTCGGTCGTGACGTCGACGGTGCGGGGCGCAGCCTCGGAGAAGTCGACCTTGATGTCGCCGTTGTCGGTGGTAGCGCTGAACGATTCCGACACCGAGATCGGCTCACGGGTGACCACGTCGCCGTTGTCGGTGTAGATCTCGATACGCCGGGCGGATCCGCTCAGCACGATCTCGCCGTTGTCGGTGCGGGCGATCAGTTGATCGATGTCCGCCTGCGCGAGCACCACACCGGTGTCTTGCTGAGTGGTGACGGTCAACTTGCGGGCGAGGTCGGGCGGCAGCACAAGCGTGATCTCACCGGCTCTGCCCCAGTCCAGGAATGTCGACGGCCTCGCCGTTGATTGTGACGCGTGTGCCGGTGGAATCGGTGTTGACCGCCAAGGGATTTGCGCCGGCGCGGGTGGAGTTGACAATCCGCAGATCCGCGCGCGGCTCGCGGACCTCACGGTCGGTGGTGATCCGAACGGCGACCGGGACCGAACCGGTGTCGACGACCACCGATCGCATGGCGACCGGCAGGGGCTTGCTGTCGGTGATGACCCGGAAGCTCGCGACACCCCAAGCCATCACGCCCAGAGAAGCGAGGGTCCCCACCACCAGCACCGCCGCGGCGGCGATGAGCGATATCCGGAACGCGGTGCGCCCGCCGGGGGAGAGCGGAGGCTGCGGCGTGGCCGGTGCCGGCGGTGGGGGAGCAATGGTTGTCACAGTCAAAACCCTTTCAACGGTTCAGGATTCGAGGTAGCGCAGGACCGCTAGCACACGGCGGTTCTCGCTCTCGTCGGGCGCCAAGTCCAACTTGGTGAAGATCGATGCGATGTGTTTTTCGGCAGAGCCGACGGAAATATGCAGCGCCGAGGCGATCGCAGAGTTCGTCTTGCCCTCGGCCATCAGTTGCAGCACCTCGCGTTCGCGCGGAGTCAGCTCGTCGAGCACGCTGCGTCGATGTGAGCGCACCAGGATCTGCGACACCACTTCTGGATCCAGCACGGTGCCACCACCGCCGACGACCTCGACGGCCTCAAGGAACGCGGGCACATCTGCCACGCGGTCCTTCAGCAGGTAGCCGAATCCCTTTGTATCCGAGGCGATCAGGTCGGCGGCGTAGCGCTCCTCGACGTAATGCGACAGCACCAGCACCGGCGACTCCGGGTTCTGGCTGCGCAGCAGCGCCGCGGCGCGGATGCCTTCGTCGGTGAAGGTCGGCGGCATCCGCACGTCGACGATCGCGAGGTCGGGCCGCTTCTCGTTGACCAGCCGCAGCAGGTTGGTCGCGTCGGGCACACCGGCGACCACCTCATGGCCGGCGTCGATGAGGATCCGCTCGATGCCCGCCCGCAGCAGCGCCGAGTCCTCGGCGATCACGACGCGCATGGCAGCACCGCGGTGACGATGGTCGGGCCGGTCGCGGGGCTGGACACGGTGAACGTGCCGTGCGCGGCTCGCACGCGTTCTTCCAGCCCGCGCAGGCCGGTGGCGTTCTCGTCGGTGGTGATCGACGCGCCGCCGCGCCCGTCGTCGAACACGGTGACGTACAACTGGTTGGCCGCCTCGTCGAGCCGCACGGTGACCACCGCCTGCGTGGCGTTCGCGTGTTTGGCGATGTTCGTCAACGCCTCGGCCACGACGAAGTAGGCAACCGACTCCACTTCATCCGGCAATCGGCGAGGCAGATGCAACGTTAGTGTCGTCGGGGCTCCGGTGAATTGCTGACCGTTGCACCACCGCCGACAACGCCGCATCCAGCCCACGGTCGGACAGGATCGTCGGTGCGATGCCGCGCACCACGTTGCGCAACTCGACGAGCGCATTCTTGGCGTCGTCGTGCGCCTCGGCGATCAGCTGTTTGGCCGCGGGCAGGTCGGTGTCGAGCTTGGTCTGCGCCAGCCCGATGGTCATGGCGAGCGACACCAGCCGCGGCTGCACGCCGTCGTGCAGGTCGCGTTCGATGCGGTGGCGTTCGGTCTGCGCGGATGACACCGCGCCCTGCCGGGCGTCGGCGAGTGCGCTGACCTGATACTCCAGCGCGGCCGTCGGCGACGGCGACAACAGCCAGCGGTCGATCGACGGCGTCCACGGCCGGCGCGAAGATCAGGATCGCCACGGCCGCGACCACCGCGACGAGGGCCAGCAGCCAGGCCAGCGGCGGCGACAGGAACGACAGCCCTGCGTCGTCGTCGCTTTGCCGGATCGCGATCGCGGCGGCCGGGCCGAGAAATGCGAATACCAGCAGCGCTAGCGCGACGCCCGCGACCAGCATGTCGTAGGTCATCCGCAGGTAGTGGTGGGCGGTGGCCTTCCAGAACCGGGCGCTGCTGATGTCCAGCCACAGCTGATGCAGCCAGCGCTGGAAGCCGGCATATGGCGACAGCCGCCGGGGCGGAATACCGATGCCGAGGCCGAAAACCGCCTCGCTGCGCACGCGTTCGACGTGTTCGACGCCGCGCATCAGGTAGACGAACACGACGGCGGACAAGGCGAAGCCAATACCGCTGGGGATCGACGAGATGCCAATGATCAAGATTGTCAAGGGAATCCAGAACCACACCGTGGCGATCGCCGCGCCAGTGAGCAACGAGGCGGTCGGCACGACGCCAATGTTGCGGGCGGGCGCGGAGGCGGGCTCGTCGACGGCAGCGGGTGCCGGTGTGGCATCGGGACTCATGTCGGTTACTGCGACCATGCCTTCAACCTATGGACCGCAGGCGACCTGCGACACGGCGTTTTCCCGAGAACATCCGGGGGAAAACCCCCGCGTCAGTACGCGTCGACCCATGGCGACCATGGCGATGAGACGGCACCGATTGCTGAGCTATTTGGGCCCGAACTGGTTCGCCTCGGTCATGGGAACCGGCATCGTGGCCACGGCGGGTGCGACGCTGCCGCTGCATGTGCCCGGTTTGCGCGGGTTCGCCCAGGCGGTGTGGGTGGCGGCGACGGTCTGGCTGGTGATGCTCATCGTCGCTGCGGTCGCCCACTGGGTGCGGAACCCGACCGTGGCCCGCAGTCACGCATACAACCCGCAGATGGGTCATTTCTACGGCGCGGCCCCGATGGCGTTGCTCACCGTCGGCGCCGGGGCGGTCCTCGTCGGCAAGGATCTGATCGGCGAGCGGGCGGCCGTCGACCTCGACTGGGTGCTGTGGACGATAGGCACGGTCGGCGGGCTGTTCACCGCGATGAGCATCCCGTACTTGATGTTCACCCAGTACCGCGTCGAGGCCGACGCCGCATTCGGCGGCTGGCTGATGCCGGTGGTGCCGCCGATGGTGTCCGCGGCGACGGGCGCGCTGCTGATCCCGCATATGGTGCCGGGCACCGGCCGCCAGACCATGCTCTACGGCTGCTACGCGATGTTCGGGCTGTCGCTCGTCGCGTCGCTCATCATCATCACGATGGTGTGGAGTCGCCTCGCGCATTTCGGCACCTCCGGCACCGCGCGCGTGCCGACGCTGTGGATCGTGTTGGGCCCGCTGGGCCAATCCATCACGGCCGCAGGACTTCTCGGTACGAACGCGGCGCTGGCGGTCGACCCGCATCTGGCCGACGGCATGAGCGTGTTCGCGATCCTGTACGGGGTTCCGGTCTGGGGATTCGCGGTGCTGTGGATCTCGTTGGCCACCGCGCTGACTGTCCGAACGGCGCGCCGCGGCATGCCGTTCGCGCTGACATGGTGGAGCCTGACGTTCCCGGTCGGGCACCTTTGTCACCGGCACCACGCAGCTGGCGCTCCACACGGGTCTGCCTGCGTTCCGCATCGCCGCCGCCATCGCCTACGTCGGGCTACTGAGTACGTGGTGTCTGGTGGCGGTCCGGACATTCCGAGGTGGCTTGCGCGGCAACATATTCGCACCGCCTCCGGCGGATCCCGTCAAGGCGCACAAGGATCCGCCCAGCGCTGACAGTGATCACTTCGGGGCGGTGAGCTCCAGCGCGATGTTGTCCGGGTCGCGGAACTCCAGGATGTAGGACGGGCCGATGTCCTTGATGGGCTCGTGCTCGATACCCGAGCTCATCGAGATGGGCTGCGGCAGCGTCTAATTCGTCCTTGCTGGCGATCCGGAAGGCGAGGTGGTCAAGTCCGCAGCGGTCCTCGTGGAACCGGTCGGCCGCGACGGGCCGAAGCCCGATCAGCGTGCCGCCGAGGTCGTAGATCACGCCGCCGAACAGAAAGCTGAGCGCCTCACGGGTGGCCGCGTCGGCGCTCTCGGGCGCCTCGATCAACACCCGCCAGCCGAACACGCTCTCGTAGAACTGTCGCGACCGCTCGATGTCGGTGACGGTGAGCCGGACGTGCGCGATGGAGCTGGTGTTGATCGCCATGGCCACATGCTGCCAGTCACGGCTACGCGATGAGTTTCCGGCACTACCCCGGTCTGTCTTGGCGTCACTGTCTCGATCTCAGCAAGGAGCAACATCATGAGCGTCATCTCCACCGATACCGTCCAGCCGGTTCTCGAGCGCCCGATCGCGCACCTGGGTCCACAAGGCCGGAACCGTCATCAGTGTCCTCGTCACCGCCTTTCTGGCCTTCGACGCGGCAGGCAAGCTCGCCGGTGTGCCGCAGGTCAAGGAGGCCACGCAGGACCTCGGCTTCCCGCCCGGCCAGGCACTGGTCATCGGCATCGTGCTGGCCGTCTGCGTGGTCGTCTACGTAATCCCGCGGACCGCCGTGCTTGGCGCGCTCGGCATCACGGCGTACCTGGGTGGCGCGGTCACGACCAACATGCGCGTCGAGGCCCCGCTGTTCACCCACACGCTGTTCGCGGTGTATCTGGGCGTGCTGATGTGGGTCGGCCTGGTCGATGCGGCGCCCGGAACTGCTGAGGGTCGTTGGGCTGCGCCGGTCATAATCCGCGGCGGGCCGTGTCAGAATCGCCGACGTGCGAATTGGGATGACCATGCCCGTGATGGAGCCCAGCCTGGACGCGGCGACGCTGAAAGCCTGGGCCCGGGTCATCGACGACGGCCCGTTCTCGTCGCTGTGCTGGGGTGAGCGCATCGCATTCGACAATCCCGAGTGCCTTACGCTGCTTGGCGCGCTGGCGGCCTGGACGGACCGGGTGCGGCTGGTGACGACGGTGATCGTGCCCCAGCTGCACGATTCGGTGATGCTGGCGAAGGCCTTGGCGACCGGCGACATGCTCAGCGGCGGCCGGCTGACCGTTGGCCTCGGCGTCGGCGGCCGTGACGAGGACTACCGTGCTGTCGGTGCCGACACCGGGACGCAGACGATGCGCGGCCTGGCCGACAGCGTCGCGGTGATGAAGCGCATCTGGGCGGGGGAGAAGGTCACCGACTCCGTCGTACCGGTGGGGCCGCCGCCGCTGCAGGCCGGTGGGCCGGAGCTGCTGATCGGCACGATGGGTCCGAAGACCGTCCGCAGCGCAGCCTCCTGGGCCGACGGACTGGCAGGCACAACTCTCGACCTCGACGTCGACAAGCAGAATGAGCTCTTCGACGTTGCCCGCCAGGCGTGGGCGGAGGCCGGCAAGCCCAAACCGCACCTGGCAACGTCGTTCTGGTTCGCCATCGGCGATGACCCGCAGGAGGCACGGGCGCAGATGCACCGGCATCTGCTGCGCTATATGAACTGGATCCCGGGCAGCGTCGTCGACGCGATGGCGCCCACCACCGGCTGGGCAGGCAACGATGACGAACTGCTTGCGGTGCTGCACAAGTTCAAGAACATCGGCACTGACGAGGTTCACCTCATCCCGACGAGCTCCAATATCGACCAACTGCGCCGGGTCGCCGACGCGATAAAGCCCTTCGCTTAGCCGAGACCGTCGTAGACCTTCTTGTAGTACGACGACAGGAATTTCGGGCCGATGAACCGCATCATCGTTACCGCCATGAGCCCTCTTAGGCTCTTCGAGGTCTGCTCCCACTCGCCGTGCACGGCACTGCCGACCTCGGCTCGCGGCGTCGCGGTCAGTGTCATGTAGCCGCCGGGCGCCAGCGCGTCGCTTTCAGTGATCGTCAGCGTCACCGAGCCCGGCTTTGACCAGTCGTAATGCCATGTGGCCCAGAGCTTCGGAAAGTCCTGACCCTCGCGGATGTCGGCCTCGGTCTCGCCGAGGTGATACACCTCGAAAGCCGTGACCGAGGACGCCGGCCAGCGGTGCGGGCGGTTGGGGGAGAAGTCCGTCATCAGCTCGACGACCTGCTCCGGCGTGGCCGTCGTCTCGAAGTCGAATTCGAACTTGGTGTGCACGGGCCGAACGTATCAGGGTGTCACCCGTGCGTGGCAGGCTCACGACATGACCACACCGATGCCGCCGATCGTGTCGCGTTCCGAATGGCAAGAAGGCGCGCGGGGACTTGCTGGTTCGCGAGAAGGAGCTCACCCGGCTGAAGGACGCGGTGAGCGCGGAGCGACGCCGCCTACCGATGGTTGAGATCACCGAGCCCTACACCTTCGACACCGAGGCCGGACCCGCGTCACTGCTCGATCTGTTCGACGGACGCAAGCAGCTGATCCTGCAGCACTTCATGTTCGGCCCCGACTGGGAGCAGGGTTGTGACGGCTGTTCCCTGATGGCCGATCACATCGGTCCGCTTTCTCATCTGCACGCGAAAGACACGTCGTTCGTGTTGGTTTCGCGGGCCGCGCTGCCCAAGCTGCTGGCGTTCCGGCGGCGCATGGGCTGGGCACTGCCGTGGGTGTCGTCGCAGCAGTCGTCGTTCAACGACGACTTCGGCGCCACCGTCGACGGTGAGGAGATCCACTCGGTCAGCGTGTTCCTGCGTGACGGTGATCGCGTGTTCCACACCTGGCAGACGTTCAACCGCGGCGAAGAGCCGTTCATGGTGGTGTTCGACCTGCTCGACCTCACCCCTTACGGGCGCCAGGAGACATGGGAGGACTCACCCGCGGGCTGGCCGCAGCGTCCACCGTATGAGTGGATGCGGTTGGCCGATTCTTACTGAACGCCACCTTCGCAGCCCGCTCAGTAGAAGTAACGGGTGCTAGTGCCGTTGCCGTCGTCGCACCTCACGCGCACGTCCCACACCCTGTTCTCCGGGAATGACGGCACGATCACGAGATCGTAGGTCTGCATCGCCGTCAAAGGGAACCGTGGGGACTGATACCAATCCGCGGTGTACGTGCACCAGGTCGATCCGCCACTTTGGTCTCGAATGTGGACAGTGAGACCGCCCGGCCATGGGTCCCAACTCAGCACCGGCGGTGCGGAAGCGTTCCCAATTCCCGTCCCCTGCAACGCCAGCGCTGACGTCGCGGCGGTGATGACGACGGCACGACCTGCGAAAGCGGCCCACCTCTTACTGCCGAATGTAGTCATGGTCTGCCCCTGATTTGGGTCTTGCAACTAGTTCGAAGATCGGACTAATCTAGTCCATACTTCGAACTAACTGCAACCCCAATCAAGCGAAAGGAACTCCCGTCATGACGAGAACCCACGATGAGCATTCCGCTGTCTTTACGACAGCGCGGTCAGTTCTGAGACGAAAGTCTGAAGGCTGGACCATCTTTCGCACTGCCGCGTCTGCCTCCGGCGCGGCAGTACTCGTGGCGTCAGCTCTTGGCGCGCAGGTATTTGGGGCGCAGCCGGCGCGTGCTGATCAGATTGTCAGCCCGAACGACCTATGCAGCTCTTACAGACCTGGCTACGTCATCAAGCTCTCAATGTCCAGCGTGGTGCCGACACCGATCTGCGCCGCCTGGAATGAGTGGATGCCGGGCATTAACGACAACAACGACGGTCGTTTGATCCCGGGCACGTTCCCGGGCTTGCCGGCGGGTTCACACCAGGTGAACCCATGGGACCCGTACAGCGCCTGGGCCATACCCGGATGCGGTGGGCTCGAATGCAATTGAGCAGTTGCCCGGCGAGCCGTGCCGGGCAGGAGGTGTCGCAATGACGGACCAACACGAAGGAATCCCAATGACCACCATCCGTATCCCTACAGGTGCCACCAATGCCGCCCGCAGCAGCGCGGTTCCGGTCAGCCGAGCCGCCGCGGTCGTGTCGCTCTCCTGCGTCTCTGTCGCGGCTGCGCTATTCCTGGCAGTGCCGGCAGCACACGCTGCGGGGTGCGGCGTGCCGGGCGAAAACCTGACACTGTTCCAGCCTGACGGGATGTACACCGTTACCGTCAACGCCAATGGGTCAGCGCTCGGCCCAGGCGCGGTCGCTGTCATCCCCGGCGGGGAAATCGGGACGTATGGGAACGTCAGCGGCGGCATCCAGGGCCGCAAGATCGACTTCACTATCACCTGGGACAACAACAAGGGGGCGGCCCACTTCACGGGAACTGTGGGAGACGACGGCGTCGCGCATGGCACCTCTACCGGACCATCAGTGCCGATCAATTTGTGGAATCCGGGGGCCTGGAACTCCGTCGGCCCGCTCACCTGTACGGACCAGTCCAAACAGGGACCGACGGTCTCATGGGATCCACGGCTGGGAGGTCTGACTGTCCACATCACAGATCGCAGTGGAGTCGATTCCAATTGCACCTACAAGGCTGATGCCTACGAGCAACGCTTCTTCTTGCCCAAGAACTCCACTAAGGATCTGGTGATCGTTCCGGCTATCCCGAAGTTCGCGAATTGGGACGTCACCGTCACCTGTGACAACGGCACCAGCACTCAAACCTCGATATTCTTCTGAGCGCCGGCCTCAGTCCCCGGCGGTGGGCTTGGCCGCGCCGTCGGGGATCTTGGCGCGAGGACACGAATCACGAAGTTACGCATACGGATCGGTGATGTCGCGAAGCATGGTCAACGCTTCGCGCAGTTGCCGCATTCGTCGCTGGCCGATGTGAGCGGTCCACTCGGCAGCGATCTTTGTTTCCTCGGCGCGTGCGACACCGATCGCAGCGATGCCCCGGTCCGCTATCCGGACGATCCGACCGCGGCCGTCGGCCGGGTCGACCGTTCGTTCCGCGTAGCCATTGCGTTCTAGCTGGTCGACCAGATGTGTTGCGGTTTGTTTTGCGACCTGAGCCTGTTCGGCAAGTTCGGTTAGCCGCGTACCTTCAGGTGCCAGACGCGCAGCGATGCGGCCTTGGGCGAGGGTGAGGTCGTCGTAACCGGCGCGGTGAATCGCTTCAAGGACCCTGGTCTCCATCGAGCGGCTGGCGATGAACATCAGCAACCCAACGTGCATTTCCTCGGTCACGGGCGCCCCTTGTAATTAGTTCGAACATAGGACTATATTAGTCCAGACGTCGAACTAACTATATCGCTCGTGAAGGACACTGAAGATGGCCGGCAAGCCGACGGAAGTCGATTTCTACTTCGATCCGGTGTGTCCGTACGCATGGATCTGTTCACGCTGGCTCGTGGAGGTGGAACGGCAACGCACACTAGACCTTCGGTTCCATGTGATGAGTCTGCGGATGCTCAACGAAGATCGAGACGTTAATCCTGGCTATCGCCGAACCGTCGACCGCTCGATTGGCCCATCCCGTGTAGCGGCCGCCGTTGCCGTGCTTTTCGGCGAGCACGTCCTTCCTAACTGGTACACCCCGTTCGGGCAACTGATCTTCGACCACTGGCGCTATCCGGAGCCGAGCGAGTACCAGAGGGCCATCGATATCGCGCTCGAGCAGGCGGGGCTGCCGTTGTGGCTGGGATCGGCGGCCGAGTCAGCCGAGTACGACGACGCGTTGCGCCGCAGCCATGATGCGGGCGTCGCACCGGTGGGAGATGATGCGGGGACGCCGATCGTGCACATCGACGGTGCTGCGTTCTTCGGCCCGGTGCTCAATTCCATTCCGCGCGGCGATGATGCGGTGCACCTGTTCGACGGGGCGCGGCTGCTGGCCGGCGTTCCGGACTTCTTCGAACTGAAGCGCAGCAGGACGGCTGCGCCGGTGTTTGGCTGAGAACACATGAACGACGACGAGATCTGGGCAGCGATCGACGCCCATCGCCTGCGGACCGCCGAGCTGCTCGAACAGCTTTCGGACGATGAGTGGGTCCGCCCGTCGCTGTGTGACGGTTGGACTGTGCGTGATGTCGCGGCGCACCTCACGCTGCAGCAGCTCAGGCTCGGAGATGGCTTGCGTGAAGCACTTCGGCATCCGGCCGGAATGAATCGGATGATCCGCGAGTGGGCCCGACGTCGTGCCGAGCTGCCGCGGGAGCAACTCGTCGCGGAGATCCGCGCGATGGTGGGTTCGCGGCGCCACAACATCGGGGTGACGTGCCAGGAGACGCTGATCGACATTCTGGTTCATTCGCAGGACATCGCGGTCCCGTTGGGGCGGCGACTCGATATCGATCCGCCAGCCGCGGCGGCGGCCGCAACGCGTGTCTTGTCCTATCGGGGCGGCTCGAAGGCGAAGGTGTTCAAGAGGATTCCGCTAGCGGGGTTTCGCTTCATCGCCACGGACGTCACCTGGGCCGTCGGTACAGGCCGTGAGATCACGGGTCCGATCGCGCCAATCCTGTTGGTGCTCACCGGGCGGCTCGCCGCCCTGCCCGCGCTGTCGGGCGACGGTGTGGCAGCGTTGGCGAGCGCCTAGGGCCGAGCCGATCGCTATCCAATAAGCGAAGCGGCACTGGCGATCACGGTCGGTGGTGGCTAACGAACGCGGCCGGTGGGACGATATACATATCGGGAAATAGTCGTGAGCGCCTTGCCGTCTCGCCAATGTGCGGCAAGCCGCCTTCCTTGGCATCGGCAGGGCAGTCAGCTGGTAAAGGAGTTCACGATGAGACTGAAGAGAATTGCAGCAGGGGCTGCTGTCGCAGGCGCGCTCGGTTTCGCTTCGATCGGAGTAGGCGCCGGTCAGGCACAAGCCGATGATGACTGGTGCTGGTGGGGGTGGTGCGAGGTGCCGGCGCCCCAAGTATTCCTCCCGCCGCCAGGGCACATAGGCCAGTTACCGTTCGTGCCACCACCCGGACACTGGGACAAGCCAGGGAAGTGGTGGAAGTAGCGTTCACTTCAGCGATTCGGCGAGACAGACAATGTTCATCTATGACTCCTAGAACGAGGCGGCGATTGGCATGTCGGTGCGCAGGCGCTCGGCGTCGTGGCCGGGTGGTGCACCGAACATGCGCCGGTACTCGCGATTGAACTGTGAGGGGCTGTCGTAGCCGACGAGGTGTCCGACGCCTGCGATATCTCCTGGCCGGGCGACCAGCAGTGAGCGAGCGTGCTGCAGGCGAATGCGCTTCTGAAACTGCAAGGGGCTCATGGCCGTAACCGCTCGGAAGTGTCGATGAAACGCCGATGTGCTCATCCCGGACAGCCGAGCGAGGTCGTCGATGCGCATCGGCTCGGCGAAGTTGTCACGGATCCACGCGATCGCTCGGCTGACATGTGACAGGTCGCTGTCGGCAAGGCCGATCTGGCGCAGCGCGTCTCCGAGTCGGCCGCTGAGCACGCGCCAGAGAATCTCCTGCTCGATGAGCGGAGCGAGCACGGGTGCATCGGCGGGATGGTCGAGCAGTCGCAGCAGTCTTATGGCTGCATCAAGGAGATCGGGTTCGGCTGCGCCGGTCGCGATCGCCGGCCCAGCGGCCGTCCCGCGTGGCCACCGCCCGGCCGCGGACTGCAGCAGCAGCTCTGCGATGGCGGCGGGCCGCAGCACAAGACCCATCCCGAGCGCCTGTGCGGTTCCGTCCGTGTCGAGCCAGTGCCCGGTGACGGGCAGGTTGGCGGTGACGACGAGGCAGTCGCCGGGTCCGTATTCGTACACCTGGTCGCCGAGGAGCAGGCGCTTACCGCCCTGGGCCAACACGACGAGCAGGGGCTCGGTCAGCGAGTACTCCGGCGTCGCGGGTGTGATCGTCACTTTGGAGAGCAGCAGCCCGTCGATCGGGGTTTGTAGGTCAGGCTGGGCATGAGCCGCGATGCGGTCGCGGATCTCGTCCAAGAGGTCGGCGCGGGTGGGCACATCTCACGAAACCACGACGATGATGGCCCTGGCAACACGATCAGCGCAAATGGAGCAGAATTGTGCAAGACCTTGCGTCCATTGATCTACCGCTGACATCGGGTTCACGGTTTGATCGAGATGTACATTCCGACGCTAAGGAGCACAATCATGTCACTCGATAGCTACGTCACGCTTGGCCGGTCCGGGCTGCGCGTCAGCCCGTTCGCCCTCGGCGCCATGACCTTCGGCGAAGACCCGGGCGCAGCCGGCACCAGCGTCGAGGAATCCGAGAAGATTCTCGGCACCTACCTCGAACGTGGCGGCAACTTCATCGACACGGCCAACTTCTACACGAACGGCCACTCGGAGAAGATTCTCGGCGACTGGTTTGCAGCGCATCCCGGCCAACGGGACCACGTGGTGGTGGCGTCGAAATTCTTCGCGAACATGTTCCCCGGTGACCCGAACGGCGGCGGCGCGGGCCGCTCGTCGATCATCGCCCAGCTGCACGAGACCTTGCGGCGCCTGAACACCGACCATCTCGACCTGTACTGGCTGCACAACTGGGACCGGCACACCCCAATCGAGGAAACCATGCGCACGCTCGACGATCTGGTGCGCGCAGGCAAGATCCGTTACATCGGGTTCTCCAACACCCCGGCATGGGTGACCGCGCAAGCGCAGACGACAGCGGTGCTGCGAGGGTGGACGCCGCTGATCGCGTTGCAGGTCGAGTATTCGCTGCTGGCTCGCACGGTCGAAGGCGAACTGGCGCCGCTCGCACAACAGCAGGGTATGGCGCTGGTGCCGTGGAGCCCGCTGAAGAACGGATTCCTCTCGGGGAAGTACCGGCGGGGCGCTGAGGTCACCGACTCGGCGCGGGCAGCCTTCGTCGGCGGCCCGAGCGACGATCAATTCGATGTCATCGACGCGGTGTCGACCATCGCTGATGAGCTCGAGACCACCTCTGCGGCAGTATCTTTGGCATGGTTGCTCGCGCGGTCACAGACCGTTGTGCCGATCGTAGGTGCCCGGCGGCCGGAACACCTCGAAGGCAACCTCGCCGGCCTTGAGGTGAATCTGACTCCAGCGCAGCTCCGCATCCTCGACGAAGTGTCCGGGCCACGGCTCAACTACCCGGCAGAGGTGAACGGGGCCACGCGCGCAATGCTCCAATTCGCAGGCGCCACGGTGGATGGTGAAACGTCGGCCGTCTATCCGCCGCTGCTGGCCAGCGACGTCCGGTACTAGCCGTCAGAACGGCGGCGGTGGCAGCGGAATCGACGGCGGCGGCGGCAGCGGAATGGCCGGCGCGGGCGGTAACGGCACCTCGGGCGGCGGCGGCAGCTGCGGAGGCGGTGGCAGCGGCAGCCCAAGCGGAATCGCGGGCAGGCCCAGCGACACCCCGACCGGAACGGTCACCTGGACAGGCGGCGGAATGTCGAGCGGCGGGGGCGGTGGAACGTCGAACGGGGCCGGTGGCAGGTCGAGCGTATTCAATGGCCACGGCAGCCCGTTGTCGTGAACGGGCTCGGCCTGCTGCTCCTGGTCCTTCTGGCTTTCGCCCTCAGGCGTCGCGGGATCGGTTGCCGCCACCTGCTCGGTGGGCAGTTCAGGGGCGACGGGATCGGCGGCCGCCACGGTGGTACCGAGAAGCAGTGCGCCTAGGCTGACCGCGCCTCCGACTGTTGCTCCGGCCACGATCAGCCTCAAATTCAAGATCACTCCTAGAGTCGACTGCCCCACAATAGGGGGCGACGAGGCGAATGTCGCTGCGAGCAGGGTGATTTCGGAGCCGGATGTAGAGGGACACGGTCGCCGAGGCGCTGACGAGCAACTACTGCTAGTTCCCGTCGATGACGCAGACCTTGGACCGCGACTCTGGACAGTCTCGATGGCAAAGTTCGTCGCGCTTACCGAAGAAGTTCGGGTTGTTGGTCGTGCCGCGACCGGCACGCAGCATCACAGCAGATATCGCACAGCGTCCGCTCATCTCGATAGGCGATCCTCAGCCGGTGGGAGCACGAGTCATATCTGTCATCGTCTCCTTCAATCTCGTCTGCGCGCTGGTCGCCGGATGCGGCGGGACGGCACCGGGGGGTTCGGGTGGCCCAGTCCGCATGACCGCACCCTTGGGCTGGAATTCCTGGAACTCGGGAATCGCGCTCAGCGAGCAGACTGTCGAGCAGACCATCGACGCGATGGTCTCGTCTGGCATGCGCGACGCCGGTTATCGGTACGTCAACCTCGACGCAGGCTGGGCGGCGCCGACCCGTGGCGCCGACGGCAGATTGCGTGCCGATCCGACCGAATTCCCCGACGGGATCGCAGCGATGGCCTCCTACGCCCACGACCGCGGGATGCTGCTCGGCATCTACGCCAGCCCGTTCGACGAGACGTGCGGCCAGGATCTGCGGATCGCCAGCAGAGGACACGAGACCGTCGACGCGCGGACCTTCGCCGACTGGGGTGTGGACTATCTGAAATACGACTGGTGCCGCAGCGACGCCGACCATGCCGACCAAGTGCAAGCCTTCTCCGCCATGCGAAATGCACTGCGCGCCACGGGTCGCCGGATCTTCTACAGCATCAATCCCAACAGTTCCGACGATCACCTTGCCGGCGTGAAATACGACTGGTCGAGCATTGCCGACATGGCACGGACCACCGCCGACCTGGTCCCCGTGTGGCGCAGCACGCTCCCTCCGATAGACAGCTCGGACGCCTTTCTGACGGGGACATATCTCGGTGTGCCGGATGCGTTCGCCGCCTCGAGGACCGTCGCCGGGCCATACCATCCTGGCTATTCGAACGACCCCGACATGCTTGTGGTCGGCCTGTCCTGGCGTGAGTACTTCGTCAACCACCTTGCCGTCAATCGCGCAATCATCGCCGGATACCAGATGACCCCTGATCGCCTCAAGAAACTCCGTGAGAAGCTCGTCCTCTCCGACCCTCAACTCGACTGGCGCGCGACCGCCCAGCCGGGTCTGACGGAATCCGAACAGCGCGCACACTTTTCGCTGTGGGCTATGCTCGCCGCGCCGTTGATCGCAGGCAACGACGTGCGAGCGATGACTGACTCAACGCGCAACATTCTGACCAATATCGACGTCATCGATGTCGACCAGGATTCACTCGTGGCGCGGGCCGCGCCCTCGGCCCAGGATCCGCGCGTGCTGGTCAAACCACTCGCGGACGGCGACGTGGCCATCGCCCTCTTCAATACCGACCAACAGCCCGCCACCATCGCAGTCGATGCGACCGCGGTAGGCCTGCCACGTGCACCCTGCTACACGGTCCGTGACCTGTGGTCGCACACCGACACCACCGACGCCCTCCAGATCAGCCGCACGGTTGCCCCGCATGACGTGGCGATGCTGCGGATCTCACCGCGCTGCCGTCAGCCGTGACGGGATCAGAATGCGTTGGGATCGGCCTGCACAGCGGCCGGAACCGGATGCTGGTAGAGCCGGGAAGCGTTCTCCCACGTCACCTTTCGGATGATGTCATCGGGGAGCCCGCTGATCTGCTCGTGGATGGTGCGCTGGGTGTGCGGCCATGTGGAGTCGCAGTGCGGGTAGTCGGCTTCGAGCAGGATGTTGTCCGAGCCGATCCGTTCGTGCTGGATGAACGAGGACTGGTCCTCGACCGCGCAGAACCAGAAGTTCCGCTTCAGCACCTCCGCAGGTGTCAGCGTCTCACCGAGCGCCTTCCACGTTCCGTACATCTCGTGGTAGCTCAGCATGTGGTCGAGCCGGTCGAGAAGCCCTGCCACCCAGCCGATCCCGCCCTCCGACAGGCAGATCTTCAGGTCCGGGTATCGAGTGCAGACTCCTGAGTACAGCCAGTCGACGGCCGCCGAGATCGCGTAGGCGAAGAACAGTACGCCCGAAACGTCGGGAGGGGCGTCGTCGGTGGTCGACGGCGAGGTGCCCGACGAACCGATGTGCAGGTTCACCACCGTCCCGGTGTCGGCGCAGGCCGCGAGCAGCGGCTCCCAGTACCCGGAGTGGATGGTCGGCAAGCCAAGCATCGCCGGGATTCTCACTGAACGTCACGGCGTGGTAGCCGCGTTCGGCGTTCTCGTAGATCATCTTCGCGCTGACTTCAGGGTCGAGCAGCCACGGCAGCTGGCAGGGGATGATCCGATCCGGATAGGCACCGGCCCACGCCTCGATGTGCCAGTCGTTCCACGCTCGGACGCATGCCATCGCGAGGTCGCGGTCCTTGGTGACCTGCTGCAGTCGCTGACCGGCGAAGCCAGGAAGGAACGACGGGAAGTTCAACGAGGCGTACACGCCGTTGAGGTCCATGTCCTTGACGCGTTCGTGGATATCCCATGCGCCGCGCCGCATTTCGTCGAACCGGGTGGGCTCGAAGCCGTACTCTGACACCGGTCGTCCGACGACCGCGTTGAAGCCCACGTTGGGCAGCGACTGCCCGTCGTACATCCAGGTCTGACTGCCGTCGTCAGTGTCGACGACCCGCGGCGCGCGATCGGCGAACTTGCTCGGCACGCGACCTTCGAACGTGTCCGGCGGCTCCACGATGTGGTCGTCGACGGAGATGAAGGTGTAGCGGCGTGCGGCCCGCTCGGGTTCGGCCAGGAAGGTGACGGTGCGGTCGGCACCGGTCTTGGCGGTGGTGAAGCTCAGATTGGCCGACATCTCGTCGATGGACGCCATGGTGCGTGATCCTCGTTTCTTGAAATCCTTTGGTGCTCTACGTCAGGACGCTTGCGGTCGGCCTTGATGGTCATGCGGGCCGCGCCGGCCCAGTACACGTCCGCGGCACGTTCGATCAGCGACGCCTGCATGCCGACCATGTCGCCGCGGTTCATCTTCGACGGGATCCTCCCAGTGACCATCACGTCGTACGCCAGACGGCAGACGCGCTCGATCGACACGGCCCGATAGACGGCCTCCGCCAGGTTGCGCCCGGTGGCGATGACGCCGTGGTTCGCCAGGATCACCAGGTTGGCCGAACCGATCTGCTGTGCCAATTCGGCTGCCCGCCAAGGGGCATCGATCTCGCCGTCGTACTTCTCGAGCAGGTACATGTCGTCGAGGAACAGCGAACCGGTCTGATGCACCAGGTCGGGCAGCGTGCCGAGCGCGGCGATCAGGCTGACGTAGTACGGGTGGTTGTGGACCACGACTCGGGCGTCGGGCCGGACCCGGTGGATTTCGGTGTGGAGGTGGATGGCGGGCGTGACGTCCCAGCGCCCGCGGACCACTCGCGCGTCCTCGTCGACCACGCAGATATCGGAGGCGGTCAGTTCCTGCCACCACAGCCCCCACGGATTGACGTACATATCGGACTTGCCGTCGGGCTGCCAGGTGATGTGTCCGGCCATGTTCTCGGCGAACCCGATATCGGCCAGGTGGCGGAAGGCGATCGCCATCTGTTGCTCGTCGGTGAGGTCGACGCCGATGGGCGGCACCTTGGACGGCGCCCATACCTCAAGGCCGCCACGCCGTGTCTTCTGTAGTCATGACCGCTACTCCTGCTGAATTTCGAGGCTCGCCTCGAGTGTCGACCTGATTTTTTCGCGAAGCAGGCCTTTGGCGATCTTGCCGCCCGAAGACCGCGGGAGCTCGTCTTGGACCTCGAGTCGCTCGGGCAGCAGCTCCTTGGACACGCCCTGCTGCAATAGATGTTCGACGAGGGCGGGCAGATCGAGTGTGGACGCTTGTTTCAGCTCGACGAACACGCAGACCCGCTCGCCGAACAGCGGATCGGGCATCGCCACGGCCGCCGCCACCGCGACCGCGGGATGGGTCGCCACGGCCTCCTCGACCTGGACCGCGCTGATGTTCTTGCCGCCGCGGAGGATGAAGTCCGACGTCCGGCCGGTCAGGGTGAGATAGCCGTCGGCGTCGAGCTCGCAGATATCGCCCATCCGCATCCAGCCGTCCTTCGTGAACAGCTTGTCGTGGTCGGTGCCACCCAGGTATCCGAGACTGAGCGCAGGGCCGCGGCACGCGGGTTGTCCGCGTCCCGACTCGGTGACGTCGTCATCCCCGTCGAAGAGCCGCACCTGCATCTCCGGCACGATCCGGCCTGCCGTGCGAAGGCGGCGGTGCAAGGGGTCCGCGAGGGTGGTCGCACTCAGCATCCCTGTCTCGTTGGAACCGTAGAACTGCAGGATCGTGACGCCGGTCAGCTCCTCGAACTGAGCCGCCTGGGTGTAGGGCAGCGGCTCGCCGCCGGTGAACACCACCCGCAGACTGGTCAGGTCGTAGTCGCGCGACGCCGGATCGGCCAGGATCATCGCCAACTGCGTGCTGACGCAGCACAGCACTGTCGCCTGATAGCGCGCGATGGCCGCGCAGGTGGCGGCGGCGTCGAACCGCTCGATTCTGACGGCCGTGGCGCCGAGGTGAATCGGCGTGGTGTGCGAGGTCCAGATACCGAAACCGAACGGCGTGGGGATCACCGGCAGGAACACATCGTCCGCCGTGAGGTCGCCGTTCGCGACCGCCTTCTGGTGGAAGTAGTGCCACCGGTTCTGGGTGTGGACAACGCATTTGGGCAGTCCGGTGGTGCCCGACGTGGAGTTGATCAGGAAGACGTCGTCGGGTCCCACGGGCGACAGGCCGTCGATGCCGTCCGGTCGGGGAGTGGTGTCGATGACGAGGTCGTCGCCAAGGGCGACGACGCGAAGCGCGGAGTCGGCGTCGGCGGCCGCCTGCTGAGCCGGCGCGAGCCGCTCGACATCGGTGACCACCAGCGTCGGACGTGCGGTCCGCAGGATCGCCGTCACCTCGCGCACTCCGGCCCGAGCTCCGAGCCCCACCGCTATGGCGCCGCAGCGTTCGATTGCGACCAGCAGAACGTGAATGGCCGAGGTGTCCTTGTGCCAGACCGCCACGCCGTCGCCAGGTGCGACGCCAAGAGCGAGCAGTCGATGGGCGAGATTGGTGGCGGCGTGGTCGAACTCGGACCAGGTCAGTATCGCGGTCCGGCGAGTCGAGGGTGAAGTCGACGTAGGCCGGCTTGTCCGGTGTTGACGTGGCATTCCGCACGACGCAATCGGACAGAGTGGTATCCGTCCACCAGCCGGCAGCTCGGTACTGCGCTGCCTCGGCGCCGGTGACGGCGGCTCCTTCGACGCCCATCACAGGATCATATGGACAGGGGACAGCGGTCCACGCTTAATCCCCGGAGCGTTCAACTCGGGATTCGAAGTCGCTATCGAACGGACAGTCGCCGGTGATGGTGTAGTGGCCGCGTCCGGTGAGGAGAGTGATTGGATCCTGCGGCGGTTGCGGCAGCGGGTACTGCGCAGAGAAATCCCGATGGGCGCGACCACCATTCGTGCACTGCGCATCGGAGGTCGTCGTCGTCAACACCCATTGGTTTTCGGAGAACACCAGGATCTTGGCGTGGTCCGGATTCAGCCACGAGCTCAGGCAGCGCTCACCGGTGCGAAGGCAATATGTCTGGATAGTGAAGTTCACTTCAGCGTTACGGCCGCCGTTGGTATAGGTGTCCGTTTCTTTGTAACTGCCATGCAGCGTTTGGGCCGGTGACGGTACGCGCGCTGGCTGAGTTGCGGGGTCGGCGACCGAAACGCTGTCTTGGACATCGCCGGTTCGGGTAAACGTCACCTGTTGGTTGCGGGCGCAGCCGGTCGTCGCCCGAACTACGAACTCGCCCTGTAGGTTTCCGTCGGGCTGAGCCGCAAGGGACATCGTCTCCCAATAGTCGGCAGGGGCGTTCTGGCATGTCTTCGCAGATGTGCTGACCGCGATCCACCGGCCACCGACTTCGTCGAGCACCATTGTCGAAGCGTTGGACTGAGATCCGTCGACCTTCGTCGCCGTCGCCACGCATCCATTGGCCGGGCACGCCGACTTGATTACCCATGTCTCGCGTCCACTTGGTGCGTTTTCATATGGCTGACCATTAGGCCTTGTCGCAGCAGCGAACTCAACGGCGTACGTGCCGTCAAGTGGCCCGGTCGGCTGCGGGGGCGTCGACTCATTGCCGCTCACGACGACGAGGATGCCGGTGACGGCGGCGACCACGACGACGGCCGCGATCGGGATAACGACGCCCTTGCGTTGCGACCAAGGCCGGGCAGCGGGCGACTTGTCCCGCGTGATGTCCGCCGGGGGCAAAGGTGCGTGAGCAACCTTGGCCGGACGAGCACTTGTTTGCGCCCAAGCCTTCTCGACATGATCTGGCGTGCCGGCTCGGGTGGATGCGTCGGCCTCATTGACATGTTCGGGAGCACGCGCTTGCGTGGGTGCGCCCGGTTCGTCGACCGGTTCCGGTATCCAGGCGCCTGTGCGCGCCCCGGCTGCCTCGACGGTTCCGGGCGTGTGCGCGGACTCGGTGGGTGCTGAGGGTGCTGTCCATGGGGCTGTGCGCACAGAAGCGGCTGGCGACGACGGTCGGGGAATGGCCGCCGTGACTGCCGTCCGCGCCGCGCGGGCAAGCTCCACGGTTGTCCCGTACCGCTCGTCGGGATCTTTCGCCATTCCCTTGGCGATCACCGTGTCTAGTTGCGGTGACACTCCGGGCCGGGTAATCGAAGGCCGCGGCGGCGGGGTGGTGAGGTGCCCGGCAATCTGCTGCTCGACGCTGTCGCCGGGAAACGGCCGACTGGACGTCAGGCACTCGTACAGCACGCAGGCGAGCGCGTAAATGTCTGAGCGAGTATCGATTTGGCCGGTGGTGAATCGCTCGGGAGCCATGTACGGCCAGGTGCCGACGACGTTTCCGGTACCCGTCAATCCGGTCTCACCTGTTCCGCGGGCGATCCCGAAATCGATTAGATAAGCGAAATCGTCTTCTGCGAGAAGGATGTTGGAGGGCTTGACGTCGCGATGCACCAACCCGACCCGATGCGCTGCGTTGAGTGCGGAGGAGATCTGCTCGATGATCTTGACCGCCCGCACGGGGTCGAGCGGTCCACGGGTCAAGACGTGCTCGAGATCCTGACCGTCGATCAGGCGCATGTCCACGTACAGTCGTCCCTCGATCTCACCGAAGTTGTGAATCGGTACGACGTGCGGATCATTCAGCCCGGCAGCGGCGTAGGCCTCACGCCGAAAGCGCTGTTCGAACACCGGATCTGCGGCAAGCTGCGGTGGCAACACCTTCACCGCGACGACTCGTTGGGTGGCTGAGTCAAACGCTTTCCAGACCTCGCCCATGCCGCCACGGCCCAAGAGTTCGACCAATTCGTACCGGCCGAACGGCGTTCCCTTCACGACGCCTCCCCCCGACAGCAGCAAACCAGCAGATTCACAGCAATACGATAGGCGGCTGATTCGCCGCGCGTTTGCCATTGCAAGCGGCCGTTGCCTTATCGCCGCAGTATTTGAAAGCGCAACGGCAAAGATGCCCGGCCGCAGGATTCTTCAGCGGCCGGCGCAATAGCAACCAGTTCGTCAATTTGCTGAATCTGGAGAATCTGAGAACTACCTGGGCGCACGCTGCCATAATTCAGTCGGTCCGGCGTACTGAAACGCCAGGTTGAAACGGGGGGGGGGTTCTCATGGCCGTAATTCGCCGATCGCGACTGGGCGTGCTTGCTGTGACTGTGGCCAGCGTTGTGGTTGCCGCGCTACTTGTCTTGCCCGCGCCAAGATCGCAGGCCTTCTATATTCAGAACCACGAGCGCATCACGCGCGATGCACTAGCGCCGCTTGGGGTCGACGTCACCGCGATGAACCAGATACTCGTCGGCCCGCCGCCGGGGGCAGGTGCCGTCGGCAGCGACGCATTCTTCTTCGACGAGTTTCGGCATATCGACGACGCAAAGAATCCAGCTGACATCTGTGCCCTCACCCAGGAGGCCTGGAACTTCTTCACACCAATCGTGTTGACGGGGGCACAGCCAGTCGGCCCCAACGGTAGCGAGCTCGTCAACGGGCCATCGGCCCGCGCTGCGTTCGGCGGTCTGGCTCACGCACTACAGGATTTCTACTCCCACACCAATTGGGTCGAGGACAACATCGCCGTGGGCCAGCTGGATAGGCTGGCGCCCCCGCTTATGCCGAAATGCGACCCGGCCGTATTTCCCGCTGGGCTGCACAGTGGATTCTTCTCGCTGGACCTCGGTAGCCATGAGGACCCCTTGGCAGGCTGCCCTCCCGGTGGTCCACCGCCCGGATTTGCGGACTGCCACTCGACTTTGAACAAGGATGCGTGGGACACCCCCCGAGGGATCATGCCGGTCCCCGGAGCGAACATGAACAATTTCGACCTTGCATCGCGCCTGGCCACGCGGGCGACTGTCGATCTGTACTGGCAGGTGCGCGGCATGGTCGTCGATAAGTACGGGGAATGCGCGGCGACGAACCTGTTCCAGGCCGACCGCCACGATCCTTGCTGGTAAGACAGCCGTGAAGCCCGAAAGGTAATTTGCCAGGGCGCATCTCCGGTTCGTCGACGGGGCGTCGGTGCCGACGAACGATGCCAGCACCACGCATTTGCCGAAGGGATATGCGCACTTGCTACTGTTGAGCGGCGTTCGCTGGGGCGTGCCGGTAACACGACAATCCGCTGTCACGATGAGTAATCGGGACAGAAAGGCAAGATATGAGAATTGCTGCGCTGGGCATCACTGCCCTTGTGTCAGGCGCTGTGATCGCGGTAGCACCGCTAGTCGTGGCGGCGCCGGCGTACGCCGACAAGGCTGACGATGTGTTCATCCAGGCGCTCAACAGCAATGACGTGCCTTACAAGTCACCCGAAGACGCGATCCGGGTCGCCAATAAGGTCTGCACGCTGCTGGGGGATTCGCCCGGGCAGAAGGGGCTTCAAGACGCGGTTAAGTATCTGAAGAAGTCCACCACCCTGTCGCAAGAACAGATGGGCCTTTTCGGGGGTGCGGCAATCGGAGCGTATTGCCCCGAGAACAACCCCAACTAGGTTCCAAAGTAGATCCAGCTCGAAACAGGTCTCTGACCTGTTAATGCTTGGGTGACCCGCCCAACACCACATCGGTACAGCAGTTCTGTTGTGCTGCAACCATACTCGACGCGACGCAGCGTGGAGATGTCGCTGGCATTCAGCGGCACTGCACGGCGGTGTTTGCGTCGCGCCACCAGGTCATCGAGCTCGCGCACCCAGCCTCGATCCGAGCCGACATGGGACGCCACTCGACCCGACTGGCAAAACCTTCGCGAGGTCCCAGCAAACGACATCGGTTATCCTATGCTCGTTGCGGAGAGCCCTGGAAAGGTGTGCTGTGAACCCGAGTATGACGCGCGCAACTCTCGTCGCGCTAGCGGTGCCTGTTGCGGTTGCCACGGCAGCCATTTCGCTACCTTTCGCATCAGTCGCCGGCGCGGAGCCACGTTCGGCCACCGTCAACACCGGCTCTGGTGACCTGAATGTCCGCGCAGCGCCCTCGGCAAATAGCCCAAAAATTACGTCCGTTCGAAACCGAGCGGCCGTCGTTATTACCTGCTACGCGCGTGGCGAGCCATTCAGTGGTGGTCCCTACCGGCTGACTACCGATATCTGGAACCAACTCGATACGGGCGGTTTCGTCACCGATGCGATGCTGGACACCGGCTCCAATGATCCCGTCGTACCGTCATGTAGTGGGGAAACCCCGGCGGCGGTGGCTCCCGCACGGACGACGGGGCAGACGGCACGCGACAACACCGCGACGCCGGGCACGCCCACCTGGGGCGCGCTCGCGAAATGGTTTCAGGTCTCGGGGAACCGGTATTACCCGGCTGTGAATGGCCAACCAAAGGATCTTGCTAATTCAGCCCGAGCAACGGGATGGACGGTAGTCGATGATCCCCAGGCGCGGGCCATCGTGGTGTTCCAACCCGGGGTCGCGGGTGCACCCCCGACGGGCAGTGTCGCATGGGTCGACTCGTTGGCAATGCGTCCGGACGGTGAGTACATCTGCATTACCGAGATGCCCGAAACGAAGGGAAAGTTGTTTCCGTGGACTAGCCGGAAGGTCAAGGCCGAGACCGGCATGTCCTACATTCTGCTGCCGTGATGGGCGACCGCTGAGCGAACGGACAAGCTAATGCTTGGCCTCGGTTTCAACGCGAACGCGCCACTCGCGGTATCGGGCCCTCGTGGCATCCCTGAATTCCCGGTGACGGCGCTCGAATCGCGTGCCGCCTATCTTTACGCCGAAGTCTGCTGCGACCTGCAATAGCATTGTCGGACAGGTGATTTCGGCTCTCAAAATTTCGATCCCTTTGCACACCATGCACAGGGCAGAGTGGTTGGCATCGATGAATCATCGTTGAGAGCTCTGCGCCAACGAGAATCGGCGCGGCGCGCACGGCTAGCAGCTAAGCTTCGCCAAACCGCACAACTTTGCAGGCATGACCTGGAGGTATACCCCGTGGGGCTCACCATCGGCATCATCGTCGTCGTCGCAATACTCCTGCTGCTCGCCGTTTTCGTGATCGCCGGTTACAACGGTCTGGTCCGCGCGCGCAACGCATACAAGAACGCCTTCGCGCAGATCGACGTCCAGTTGCGGCGCCGATTCGATCTGATTCCCAACCTGATCGAGACCGCCAAGGCCTATATGGCGCACGAGCGCCAGACCCTCGAGGCCGTTGTGGCGGCACGCGGCGCCGCAATGAACGGCCTCGCGGCTGCGCAGGCCAATCCAGGCGACCCGGCAGCGATGCAGCAGCTGGCGGCCGGGCAGCAGGCGCTGGACGGCGCGCTGAGCAGGCTCAACGTGGTCGTCGAGCAGTATCCCGACTTGAAGGCGAATCAGACCATGATGCAGCTGTCCGAGGAGCTGACCTCCACGGAGAACAAGGTCGCGTTCGCTCGGCAGGCGTACAACGACTCGGTCATGCACTACAACAACAAGCGGGAGACCTTCCCGGGCAGCGTCTATGCGGGCATGTTCAACTTCGCCTCCGCAGCTCTCCTGGAGATCCCACCGGAGCACCCCGAGATGCGGGACGCTCCGAAGGTCCAGTTCTGACCGACCGGCGGTCATGAACTTCTTCGACCACCAGCGGGCGGCCAAGGGCACCACGCTGAAGCTGGTGTTCCTCTTCGCGGCCGCGGTGGTGGCGTTGGTCGCGGCCATCGACGGTGCAGCGGTCATTGCGATGCTTTACCTCGGGTCGGAGCACAAAGAGGTCGACGCCTCGGCCATTGTCGCGGTGGTCGTCGTGGTCACTGCGATCACGCTTTTGGTCATCGCAGGCGGCATGCTCTTCAAGACGATCGCGCTCCGTCAGGGGGGAGCGGCCGTCGCCGCGTCGGTCGGCGCGGTGCCCGTCGACCCCACAAGCACCGATCCCCAGCTGCGCAGGTTCGTCAACATCGTCGAGGAGATGTCGCTTGCCTCGGGCGTCCCGGCGCCGCGATTGTTCGTCATGCCGCGCGATCAAGGCATCAACGCATTCGCGGCGGGCTTTACTCCGGCCGACGCAGCGATCGCGGTGACCGCAGGCGCGCTCTCTCAACTCAACCGCGACGAGTTGCAGGGTGTGATAGGGCACGAGTTCAGCCACATCCTCAATGGCGATATGCGGCTGAACATCCGGCTCATCGGTCTGCTCGCCGGAATCCTGTTGATAGGCATGATCGGACTGAGAACCTTGCAGTTCGGTGGTCGCGGCAGCGACAGCAAGGGAGCTCTGCCGTTCATCGCTTTCGCATTCGCGTTGATGGTGCTCGGATTCATCGGCGTGTTCTTCGCGAATCTGATCAAGGCGGCGGTGTCGCGGCAGCGAGAGTGGCTGGCGGATGCCTCCGCCGTGCAGTTCACCCGGCAGACCGACGGGCTTGAAGGCGCGCTGAAAAAGATCGGGGGCATTCCCACCGGGTCCAGGCTGCGCGACTCCCGCAATGCGGCCGAAGTGAGTCACATGCTGTTCGGGGAGGGCGCCAAACGGTCGTTCGCCTCGCTGTTCGCGACGCATCCGCAGCTAACGGACCGGATCAAGGCGCTCAACCCCAGCTTCGATCCCCGCGAGATCGCCGAGCTGCAACAGCGTTATGCCCAGCAGGCGCCTGACGGGTTGGCCGAGGACTTCGCCGCCGGATTCGCGCCCGCCGGAACGGCATTGGGCCGACCGGTCGGGGCCCCGGTACCTGACGCCGCGTCTGGTAGATATGCCCTCAGCCCCGAGCAGGTTGTCGCCCGCGCAGGCACTTTCACCCCGGCCGACCTGAAATACGGTGCCGCCCTTCATGCGCGATTGCCGGACGACGTCCTACAGCTCGCCACCCAGCCGACCACGGCTCCCGCAGCGGTGATCGCCATGCTCCTCGCGCCGCCCGGTGAACAGCTGCAAGCTCGCCAGCTCGCGTCGATCGCTCAGCGACTGGGACCGGCGCAGGCCCGAGAGGCGGCAGGCCTTGGCGGCCGGATGGCGAAGCTGCCTCACGAGTTGCGCCTGCCGTTCGTCGCCCTGGCCCTCCCGCAGTTGGCGGCTCATCCCCGCGACTATCAGGACCGGCTGGTCGCGGCGCTGAACGATCTCGCCGTCGCCGATGGCACGGTGACCATGTTCGAGTACTGCGTCACCCGCCTGGTGTGGAACTACCTGCTGGACGCGGCCGACCCCTCGCGTCGCAGCAAGGTCGGCAACGGCTCGCTGAACGACGTGCGCCCCGTGGTGAGGACCCTCTTGGCGACGCTTGCTGTCGCGAGCGGCAGCGACCAAGACACGGGACGGCGAGCATTTAATGGTGCGCTGCAACGGCTGTACGGCGATGCGGCCACGGATGACAATCCGCGTCGCCTCAGCTGGCAGAAGACGCTTGACGACGGCTGGGCAGCATTGGACGCGTTGGACCCGAGGGCCAAGCAGGCGCTCGTCGAGGCGATGGTGGTGTCAGTCCTCGACGATGGCACCGTGACAGCAGCGGAGGCCGAGCTCCTGCGCGCGGCCTGCGGGTTGATGCACGTTCCACTGCCTGCATTGCTGTCGTGACAGGGGTGCCCCCGGCAGGATTCGAACCTGCGGCCTTCTGCTCCGGAGGCAGACGCTCTATCCCCTGAGCTACGGGGGCGGACGCTGGAAACGCTACGCCATAGGGCCTGCACAGACTAACGCATCTCGAGCAGCCCTAAACGGATTCGGGGCCTGACCACCTGAGACCATAGGATGGACCCTCGTGACCCCCGCCGACCTGGCCGAGCTGCTCAAGTCCACCGCCGCCGCGGTGCTGGCCGAGCATGGCCTCGACACGTCCGCGCTGCCGGCCACCGTCACTGTCGAGCGCCCGCGCAACCCCGAGCACGGCGATTACGCCACCAACATTGCCCTTCAGCTCGGCAAGAAGGTCGGCGCCAACCCGCGTGAGCTGGCCGGCTGGCTGGCCGACAGCGCTGGCCGAAGCAAGACGGCATCGCCTCGGCCGACGTCGCAGGCCCCGGGTTCGTCAACCTGCGCATCGAGGCCTCCGCCCAGGGCGTCATCATCAACAACGTCATCGCCGCAGGCCCGAACTACGGCGATTCCGAGGTGCTCAAGGGTCAGAACATCAACCTCGAGTTCGTCTCCGCGAACCCGACCGGCCCCATCCACATCGGCGGCACCCGCTGGGCCGCCGTCGGCGACGCGCTCGGCCGGCTGCTGGCCACCCAGGGCGCCCACGTCGTGCGCGAGTACTACTTCAACGACCACGGCGCCCAGATCGACCGGTTCTCCAATTCCCTGATCGCCGCCGCCAAGGGCGAACCCACGCCCGACGACGGTTACGCGGGCGACTACATCAAGGAGATCGCCGCCCAGGTGCTCGCCAAGGAGCCCGACGCGCTGAGCCTGCCCGACGACGAGATGCGCGAGACGTTCCGCGCCATCGGCGTCGACCTGATGTTCACCCACATCAAGCAGTCGCTGCACGACTTCGGCACCGACTTCGACATTTTCACCCACGAAGACTCGATGCACTCCTCCGGGCGCGTCGAGCAGGCCATCGCCAAACTTCGCGAGGCCGGCAGCATCTACGAGAAGGACGGCGCAGTTTGGCTGCGCACCACCGACTTTGGCGATGACAAGGACCGCGTCGTCATCAAGAGCGACGGCCAACCCGCCTACGTCGCCGCCGACATCGCCTATTACCTCGACAAGCGTCAGCGCGGATTCGACCTGTGCATCTACATGCTCGGCGCCGACCACCACGGCTACATCGCCCGCCTCAAGGCCGTCGCCGCCGCCCTCGGCGAGGATCCCGCCACCGTCGAGGTGCTCATCGGGCAGATGGTCAACCTGGTCCGCGACGGCCAGCCGGTCCGGATGAGCAAGCGCGCGGGCACCGTCATCACCCTCGACGACCTCGTCGAGGCCATCGGCGTCGACGCCGCCCGGTACTCTCTGATCCGGTCGTCGGTCGACATCCCGATCGACATCGATCTGGCGTTGTGGTCTTCGGCATCCAACGAAAACCCGGTCTACTACGTGCAATACGCGCATGCCCGGCTGTCGGCGCTGGCCCGCAACGCCGCCGAACTGGGCCTCATCCCCAGCACCGAGCATCTCGAGCTGCTCACGCACGACAAGGAAGGCACGCTGATTCGCAACCTCGGCGAGTTCCCGCGCGTGCTGAAAACCGCTGCGGCCCTGCGTGAACCGCACCGAGTCTCCCGCTACCTCGAGGACCTGGCCGGCGACTACCACCGGTTCTACGACTCCTGCCGGGTGCTGCCGCAGGGCGATGAGGCGACCAGGCGATCTGCACACCGCGCGGCTGGCGCTGTGCCAGGCCACCCGCCAGGTCATCGCCAACGGCCTTGCCATCCTCGGTGTCACGCGCTCCGGAGCGGATGTGAACGCTCATCCCGCCGGGCCCAGGCACGCTGAGGAGATCCACCACGGCGGTGCCCCGCCTCGGCCGCAGTCCCCTGCCGACATGCTCACGCTCGCCCCGAACGTGTGGCCGCTCAACACCGTTCGCGGCGACGACGGCGTGGTCTCGATCGCAGGCGTGCCCGTCACCGATATCGCCGCCGAGTTCGGCACCCCCGTCTTCGTGATCGACGAGGACGACTTCCGGTCGCGCTGCCGCGAGATCGCCGCCGCGTTCGGCGGCGGTGAATACGTGCGCTACGCCGCGAAGGCGTTCCTGTGCACCGAGGTGGCGCGCTGGGTCGATGAGGAGGGCCTGTCGCTCGACGTGGCCAGCGGCGGTGAACTGGCCGTCGCCCTGCACGCCGGCTTTCCCGCCGAGCGAATCGCGTTGCACGGCAACAACAAATCTGTCGAAGAGCTGGCCACAGCCGTCAAGGCCGGCATCGGCCACGTCGTGCTCGACTCGATGATCGAGATCGAGCGTCTCGACGAGATCGCCGGTGCTGCCGGCGTCGTCCAGGACGTTCTCGTGCGGGTCACCGTCGGCGTGGAAGCGCACACCCACGAGTTCATCTCCACCGCGCACGAGGACCAGAAGTTCGGCCTGTCGCTGGCCAGCGGCGCGGCGATGGACGCGGTGCGGCGCGTGTTCGCCGCCGACAACCTGCGTCTGGTCGGACTGCACAGCCACATCGGGTCGCAGATCTTCGACGTCGCGGGCTTCGAGCTGGCTGCCCACCGGGTGATCGGCCTGCTGCGCGACGTCGTCGCCGAGTTCGGCGTCGACAAGACCAGCCAACTCGAGACCGTCGATCTCGGCGGCGGGCTCGGTATTTCGTATCTGCCGCAAGACGATCCGCCGCCGGTGCAGGACCTGGCCGCCAAGCTCGGCGCCATCGTCCGCAACGAATCCGCCGCGGTCGGCCTGCCCGCGCCCCGGCTCGTGGTCGAACCGGGCCGCGCCATTGCCGGTCCAGGCACCATCACCGCTGTATCAGGTCGGCACCGTCAAGGATGTCGCCGTCAGCACCGACCGCGCACCGCCGCTATGTCAGCATCGACGGCGGGATGAGCGACAACATCCGCACGTCGCTGTACGGCGCCGAGTACGACGTGCGGCTGCTGTCCCGCATCAAGCGACGCGTCGCCCACGCTCGGCGCATGGTCGGGAAGCATTGTGAGAGCGGCGATATCGTCGTGCGCGACACCTGGCTGCCCGACGACGTCACACCCGGCGACCTGCTGGGCGTGGCCGCCACGGGTGCGTACTGCTATTCCATGTCGAGCCGTTACAACCTGATCGGTCGCCCCGCCGTGGTGGCCGTGCGCGACGGGCAGGCCCGCCTGATTCTGCGCCGGGAGACGGTCGACGATCTGCTGAGTCTGGAAGTGAGGTAAGTCCATGAGTGACGACGAAAAGCCGATCGGCGTAGCCGTGCTTGGGCTCGGCAACGTGGGCAGCGAAGTGGTCCGCATCATCGAGGAGAGCGCCAGCGACCTGACCGCCCGCATCGGGGCGCCGCTCGTACTGCGCGGCATCGGGGTGCGCCGCGTGGCCGACGACCGCGGCGTGCCGGTCGAACTGCTCACCGACAACGTCGAGGAGCTGGTGTCCCGCGACGACGTCGACGTCGTCGTCGAGCTGATGGGGCCGGTCGAGCCCGCCCGCAAGGCCATCCTCGGCGCGCTCGAACAGGGCAAGTCCGTCGTCACCGCCAACAAGGCGCTGATGGCGGTGTCCACCGGCGAATTGGCGCAGGCCGCCGAGCATGCCCACGTCGACCTCTACTTCGAGGCCGCCGTCGCCGGGTGCGATCCCCGTGATCCGCCCGCTCACCCAGTCGCTGGCGGGCGACACCGTGCTGCGGGTCGCCGGAATCGTCAACGGCACCACCAACTACATCCTCTCCGAGATGGACAGCACCGGCGCCGACTACGCCAGCGCTCTCGCCGACGCGAGCGCTCTCGGCTATGCGGAGGCCGACCCGACCGCCGACGTCGAGGGGTACGACGCCGCGGCCAAGGCCGCGATCCTGGCCTCGATCGCGTTCCACACCCGCGTGACCGCCGACGACGTCTACCGCGAGGGCATCACCAAGGTGACGCCTGCCGACTTCGCCTCGGCTCGCGCACTGGGCTGCACCATCAAGCTGCTGGCCATCTGCGAGCGACTCACCACCGACGAAGGGCAGCAGCGGGTTTCGGCGCGCGTCTATCCGGCGCTCGTGCCGCTGGACCATCCGCTGGCCGCGGTCAACGGCGCGTTCAACGCCGTCGTGGTGGAGGCCGAGGCCGCGGGCCGGTTGATGTTCTACGGCCAGGGCGCCGGCGGCGCGCCGACGGCCTCCGCGGTGATGGGCGATGTCGTGATGGCCGCCCGCAACCGTGTGCAGGGCGGCCGTGGCCCGCGCGAGTCGAAGTACGCCAAGCTGCCGATCTCGCCGATCGGGTTCATCCCCACCCGCTACTACGTGAACATGAACGTCGCCGACCGGCCCGGCGTGTTGTCCGCTGTCGCAGCCGAATTCGGCAAGCGCGAGGTCAGCATCGCCGAGGTGCGCCAGGAAGGCATGGTCGACGAGGGCGGTCAGCGGTGCGGCGCCCGCATCGTCGTCGTCACCCATCAGGCCACCGATGCCGCGTTGTCGGACACCGTTGCTGCGCTGGCCGACCTCGACATCGTGCAGAGCGTCAACAGCGTGCTCCGCATGGAAGGAACCAGCGAATGAGCACCACAGCGCACGGCCGTTCACCAGCCCTGGCCCGGGCTGATCGCCGCCTACCGCGACCGGCTGCCGGTCGAGGACGACTGGACGGCGATCACCCTGCTCGAGGGCGGCACCCCGCTGGTTTCAGCGCCGCGGCTGTCCGAATACACCGGGTGCACAGTGCATCTCAAGGTCGAGGGCCTCAACCCGACGGGCTCGTTCAAGGACCGCGGCATGACCATGGCCGTCACCGAGGCGGTGGCCCGGGGTCAGAAGGCCGTGCTGTGCGCGTCGACGGGCAACACATCGGCGTCGGCCGCGGCGTACGCGGCCCGCGCAGGCATCACCTGCGCGGTGCTGATTCCGCAGGGCAAGATCGCGATGGGCAAGCTCGCGCAGGCGGTCATGCACGGCGCGAAGATCATCCAGATCGACGGCAATTTCGACGACTGCCTCGAACTGGCCCGCAAGCTCACCGCCGACTTCCCGACCGTCTCGCTGGTCAACTCCGTCAATCCGTATCCGCATCGAAGGGCAGAAGACCGCGGCGTTCGAGATCGTCGACGCGCTCGGCACTGCGCCCGACGTGCATGCGCTGCCCGTCGGCAACGCGGGCAACATCACCGCCTATTGGAAGGGCTATACCGAGTACCACCGTGACGGGCTGTCCGACCGACTGCCCCGCATGCTGGGCACCCAGGCCGCGGGTGCCGCGCCGCTGGTGCTCGGGGAGCCGGTGAGCGAGCCCGAGACCATCGCCACCGCGATCCGGATCGGGTCGCCGGCATCGTGGGCCTCCGCGGTGGAGGCGCAGCAACAGTCCAACGGCCGCTTCCTTGCCGCCACCGACGAGGAGATCCTCGCCGCGTATCACCTGGTGGCGCGGACCGAGGGCGTCTTCGTCGAGCCCGCGTCGGCGGCCAGCATCGCCGGCCTGCTGAAGTCGATCGAGGACGGCTGGGTGGCGAAGGGATCGACGGTGGTGTGCACGGTGACGGGCAACGGCCTCAAGGATCCCGACACCGCGCTGAAGGGCATGCCCGCCGTCACGCCGGTGCCGGTTGATCCCGTCGCCGTGGTCGCGAAGCTGGGGTTGGTCTAGCACGGGGAGTTAGTGAGGCAGACTCTGCCGGCCGGGCTGACGGCGACCGCCGTCGTGGCGGCCTCGAGCGCCAATCTCGGGCCCGGTTTCGACAGCCTCGGACTGGCGCTGAGCCTCTACGACGAAATCGTCGTCGAGACAACCGAATCCGGCCTCACCATCGAGGTGGAGGGCGAAGGCGCCGGCCAGGTTCCGCTGGACTCGACGCACTTGGTGGTGCGGGCCATCGAGCACGGACTGCAGGCTACGGGCGTCACTGTATCTGGGCTGAATGTCTACTGCCGCAACGAGATTCCACATTCGCGTGGGCTGGGCTCGTCGGCCGCGGCCGTCGTCGGCGGACTCGCTGTCGTCAACGGCCTTGTGACGCAAGCGGGTTCGACGCCGCTCACCGAATCAGAGTTGATCCAGCTGGCTTGCGAGTTCGAGGGGCATCCCGACAACGCGTCGGCCGCCGTGCTGGGTGGCGCGGTGGTGTCGTGGACCGAACATGAGGGCGTGCTGCCGCGCTATGCGGCGGCGCCGCTGCGGCTGCACCCCGACATCCACCTGTTTCCCGCGATCCCCGAGGAGCGCTCGTCGACGGCCGAGACGCGGGTGCTGCTTCCCGACCAGGTCAGCCACACCGACGCCCGGTTCAACGTCAGCCGCGCGGCACTGCTGGTGGTGGCGCTGACCGAGCGGCCGGATCTACTGATGGAGGCGACGGAGGACGTCCTGCACCAGCCGCAGCGTGCAGCCGCCATGCCCGCATCGGCGGAATACCTGCGGATACTGCGGCGTTGTGGTGTTGCGGCGGTGCTATCCGGTGCCGGTCCTGCGGTTATCGCGCTGAGTCCCCAGCCAGAATTGCCTGCAGAGGCGTTGGAGTACGGCACCGCCAACGGGTTCACCGTCAGCAAGATGGCCGTTGGTGAGGGCGTCCGATGGACGTCGGGCGTGGCCGTTCGGAGCTAACTTTGCGGATCACACGAGTCACAGGCGAATCAGGGTGTTTCTTGCTTCCGGCCCCGAAGCGGGTTATCCTCGCTCTCGTCCAGCAATCGCAGCGTCTCTGCCTGCGCCGACACTAGGACGACCACTTCCCCTTTAGGTGTTCAATCTTGTGGACTGACGGTTCGCCGCATACCGGCGAATCCCGGCGATCACCGTTGCAGAGGCAATGGTGGGACCTCCGCATTCAGCGCATCAGCTGAGTGCCCCGGACCCCCGCGTCGACTTGACCAGCGGGGGATCAGAAAGGAAATCCGTGACTGAAACGGACCTCATCACGGCTGGTGGCAGCGGCGAAAACGTCGAGCTGCCGCAAACCCAACCGTGAACTCAGACAATTCATCTTCCCCGGGCGACTCCGCCGCAGACGCTACAAACGGCACGTCCACCGCGGAAACCGCGCCCACGGCCGACGTCGCGTCGGGCGATCGTCCCGCCTCGCTGTCGACCATGGTGCTGCCCGAACTACGTGCGCTGGCCAAGCAGATCGGCGTCGAGGGCGCGTCGGAATGCGCAAGGGCGAACTCGTCGCCGCCATCCGTGAACGCCGCGGCGAGTCCAACGGCCGTCCGCGCGGCGCAGCGAAGCGAGCACCAACCGACACCGCCCCTGCCGCCGACACCGCGACCGAGGCCGGCCGCGACGAGCAGAGCCCGAGACCGAGCAGGAGCGCCCCGCAGCGCCGTGAGCGTCGCGGTGCCGCTCGCGGGGCCGGTGCGCCCGGCGGCTCGGACGAGAACAAGCAGACCGAGCGACCAGCAGAAGAAGGCCGACACCGAAGGCGAGAGGGCCCGGAAGCGCGACAGCAAGGCCGAGGCGGCGATCAGCAAGGCGATACAGGGCGGCCAGAACGCGGCGGGGCAACCAAGGGGGGCAACCAAGGCGGCGGCAGGACAACGCCGGCGATGACGACGGCGAGGGCCGTGGCGGCCGCCGCGGCCGCCGGTTCCGTGACCGCAGGCGCCGCGAACGTGGCGGCGAAGGCGGCGGCGGTGGCGACCGCGATACCGAACTGCGCGAGGACGACGTCGTTCAGCCCGTCGCGGGCATCCTCGACGTGCTCGACAACTACGCGTTCGTCCGGACCTCCGGCTACCTGGCCGGCCCCAACGACGTCTACGTGTCCATGAACATGGTGCGCAAGAACGGCCTGCGCCGCGGCGACGCGATGACCGGCGCGGTGCGCGTGCCCAAGGACGGCGAGCAGCCCAACCAGCGACAGAAGTTCAACCCGCTGGTGCGCCTGGACACCGTCAACGGCGGGCCGGTCGAGGACGCCAAGAAGCGGCCGGACTTCACCAAGCTGACCCCGCTGTATCCCAACGAGCGGCTGCGCCTGGAAACCACCCCCGAGAAGCTGACCACCCGCGTGATCGACCTGATCATGCCGGTCGGCAAGGGGCAGCGTGCGCTGATCGTGTCGCCGCCGAAGGCCGGTAAGACCACGATCCTGCAGGACATCGCGAACGCGATCACCAAGAACAACCCGGAATGCCACCTGATGGTGGTGCTCGTCGACGAGCGACCGGAAGAGGTCACCGACATGCAGCGCTCGGTGAAGGGTGAGGTCATCGCCTCGACCTTCGACCGTCCGCCGTCGGACCACACCCAGGCCGCCGAGCTGGCGATCGAGCGGGCCAAGCGCCTCGTCGAGCAGGGCAAGGACGTCGTCGTGCTGCTCGACTCGATCACCCGACTGGGCCGCGCGTACAACAACGCGTCGCCCGCATCGGGCCGCATCCTGTCCGGTGGTGTCGACTCGACCGCGCTGTATCCGCCCAAGCGGTTCCTCGGCGCGGCGCGAAACATCGAGGACGGCGGCTCGCTGACGATCATCGCGACCGCGATGGTGGAGACCGGTTCGACCGGTGACACGGTGATCTTCGAGGAGTTCAAGGGCACCGGCAACGCCGAGCTCAAGCTCGACCGCAAGATCTCCGAGCGGCGGGTCTTCCCGGCCGTCGACGTCAACCCGTCCGGCACCCGCAAGGACGAGCTGCTGCTCTCGCCGGACGAGTTCGCGGTCGTGCACAAGCTGCGCCGCGTGCTGTCGGGTCTCGACCCGCATCAGGCCATCGATCTGCTGATGAGCCAGCTGCGCAAGACCAAGAACAACTACGAGTTCCTGGTGCAGGTCTCCAAGACCGCGCCGGGCTCGATGGACGCCGACTAACTAGCGATTCGTGTGCGTTTTGGACGCTCAGCGCTCGAGCGCACAGAAATCACACGCGGGGTCGGCCCGCAATCCGGGCATGACGTAGCGGCGCACATGCGCCGCCACCGCGTCGGCGTCACTGGGATCGAGCGTGTTTCCGGGAACGGTGGACGAGCGAAAGCAATACGCGCGCAACCCATTCCGACGCTTCGGCGATGTCGGTGTCCTGGTGGATCTCGCCGCGGTCGCGTGCGGCGATCAGATAGCGCGACCAGAAGTCGGCCAGATCGGGGACCAGGCCCTGCACGCCCGCGCCTGCGCAGGCCGCGAACTCCTCGGGCTCATCCATTCGCAGCTTCATCAGCAGCGCGCCGGGATCGTCGTACGCGGTGCGGGCGCGAGCGATGCCCACGGCCATCTGGCGATCCAGGCCCTCGACCTGCTCGAGCAGCGCGTGCGCCTCGGACCAGTACGTGTCGTTGAGGCGCACGATCGCGGCGCCCAGCAGCGACACCTTGTCGGGGAAATGCCGGTACAGCCAGCCTCGTGACACCCCGGCGACCTCGGCTACCTCGGACACCGTCGTCGACCGAATTCCCTTGGCGCGCAGACAGACTTCCGCGGCGTCGATCAGCCGATCGCGGACGTTCTTGGTGGCGGTGCCGCTCGTCACCAGAGCATTGTGCCACGGTAGACACATTTCTCAGATCTGTTCACCGCGATCGGTCCGCAGGAGGAATAGCCACCCCCTGCGCACGCGTTTAGGCTGCTGGCGGTTGAGCTGGCATAATGGACCGCCGACCCCCTCGGTTCCGGTTCACGCCGATACCTCCACTCACGGAGGGGCGACCCGGGGCCCACGATTGAAGAGGAAACCATGAAAACAGGTATTCACCCTGACTACGTCGAGACGACGGTGCACTGCGGCTGCGGTGCCACGTTCACCACGCGCAGCACGAAGAAGAGCGGCCAGATCCACGTCGAGGTCTGCTCGCAGTGCCACCCGTTCTACACCGGCAAGCAGAAGATCCTCGACAGCGGCGGCCGCGTGGCCCGCTTCGAGAAGCGCTACGGCAAGCGCAAGGCCGGTGCCGAGAACAAGGCAGCCGACAAATAGCTGGCTTCCCGACGCCCGATCTGACGCGCGAGCGCAGGCCGGGCGTCGGTTTGCGTTTAGCGGGCAGGTTCGGGGAAGGAGGTCGACATGACGGACACCACGCCGAGGATTGATGCGTTGCTGGCCGAGCATGCCGACCTCGAGCGCCAGCTCGCCGACCCGAACCTGCACGCCGATCCCGGCGCGGCCCGCAAGGTGGGCCGACGGTTCGCACGGGTCTCGCCGATCGTCGCGACCTACCGCAAGCTGGAGACCGCCCGCGGCGACCTCGAGGCTGCGCGCGAACTCGGCGCCGACGACGAATCCTTCGCCGCCGAGATCCCCGAGCTCGAGGCCACGGTCGACGAGCTCGACACCCAGCTGACCGACCTGCTCGCGCCGCGGGACCCGCACGACGCCGACGACATCGTGCTCGAGGTGAAGTCGGGGGAGGGCGGCGAGGAGTCCGCGTTGTTCGCCGCCGACCTGGCCCGCATGTACATCCGCTACGCCGAGCGGCACGGCTGGACCGTCACGGTGCTCGACGAGACCTTCTCGGATCTGGGCGGCTACAAGGACGCGACGCTGTCGATCAGGAGCAAGGGCGACTCCGCCGACGGGGTCTGGTCGCGGCTGAAGTTCGAAGGCGGCGTGCACCGCGTGCAACGGGTTCCGGTCACCGAGTCGCAGGGCCGCGTGCACACGTCGGCGGCGGGCGTGCTGGTCTATCCCGAACCCGAAGAGGTCGAGGAAGTCCAGATCGACGAGTCCGATCTGCGCATCGACGTCTACCGGTCGTCGGGCAAGGGCGGCCAGGGCGTCAACACCACCGACTCCGCGGTGCGCATCACCCACCTGCCCACCGGCATCGTCGTCACCTGCCAGAACGAACGCAGCCAGCTGCAGAACAAGGCCCGCGCCATGCTGGTGCTGGCTGCGCGGCTGCAGGCGCTGGCCGAGGAGCAGGCCAGCGCCGACGCATCGGCCGACCGGGCCAGCCAGATCCGCACCGTCGACCGCAGCGAGCGCATCCGCACCTACAACTTCCCGGAGAACCGGATCGCCGATCACCGGATCAACTTCAAGGCGCACAACCTCGACCAGGTGCTCGACGGCGACCTCGACGCGCTGTTCGACGCGCTGGCCGCGGCCGACAAGCAGGCCAGGCTGCAGCAGGCATGACCCGGCCTCCGCCACGCGATCGACGCCGCCGAGGTGGCGCTGGCCGAGGCGGGAGTCGGATCGCCGCGTACCGACGCCGAACTGCTCGCCGCCCACGCGGCGGGCACCGACCGCGGTCGGCTGGCCTTCACCGACACCGGACCTGGGTTCGTCGAACGCTACGACGGGCTCGTCGCTCAGCGCGCCAAGCGGGTGCCGCTGCAACACCTCACCGGTACCGCGGCATTCGGTCCCGTAACCGTGCACGTCGGCCCCGGGGTGTTCATCCCGCGGCCGGAAACCGAGGCACTGCTGGAATGGGCTGTCGCGCAAGAGTTGTCGCCGCAGCCCGGTGATCGTCGACCTGTGCACGGGCTCCGGCGCGCTGGCGCTCGCGCTGTCGAAACACTGGCCCAACGCCCGCGTCATCGCCATCGACGACTCCGATGACGCGCTGGCCTACGCCCGACGCAACACCGCAGGCACGCCCGTCGAACTGATCCAGGCCGACGTCACCGCGCCGGGCCTGCTCGCCGAACTCGACGGCCAGGTGGACCTCGTCGTCGCCAATCCGCCCTACATTCCCGATGGCGCGGCACTGGAACCCGAAGTGGCCGAACATGATCCGCCGCACGCGCTGTTCGGCGGGCCGGACGGGATGGCGGTCATCGATCGCGATAGTCGAACTGGCCGCACGGCTGTTGCGTGACGGCGGCCGCTGTGCGGTCGAGCACGACGACACCACATCGGCGCCGCACCGTCGAAGCGTTCACCCGCACAGGGCGATTCGTCGACGTCACCGCCCGACGCGACCTGACCGGGCGGCCGCGGTTCGTCACCGCCAGTCGACCGGACGACCGTGAGAGGCTGACGTCGATGACGACGAGGTAGTTCGACTGCACCGATCCCGAGCAGCGCGGAGACGGGTATCGCTTCGGCGATCAGTGCGCTCAAGGGCGGCCGGCTTGTCGTGCTGCCCACCGACACCGTCTACGGCATCGGTGCGGATGCGTTCGACAGCGACGCCGTCGCCGCCCTGCTGTCGGCGAAGGGGCGCGGCCGCGACATGCCGGTCCCCGTGCTGGTGGGTTCGTGGCACACCATCGACGGCCTGGTGTACACGGTGCCGCACAGTGCGCGCGAGCTGATCCAGGCGTTCTGGCCCGGCGCGCTGAGTCTCGTGGTGCGCCAAGCCCCGTCGCTGCAGTGGGACCTCGGCGACGCGCACGGCACGGTGATGTTGCGGATGCCGCTGCATCCGGTCGCGATCGAACTGCTGCGCGAGGTCGGGCCGATGGCCGTGTCGAGCGCCAACATCTCCGGCCAACCCGCGGCGGTCACCGTCGAGGAGGCGCGGGATCAACTCGGCGATCTCGTCGAGGTGTATCTCGACGGAGGACCCGCGGAACAGCAGGCGGCGTCGACGATCGTCGACCTCACCGGTGCCCATCCGCGCGTGCTCCGGCAAGGCCCGGTCACGGTGGAGGCGATCGCGAAGGTGCTCGGCGTGGAACCCGAGTCGCTCACGGATTGATCGGCTCTCAGCGTCGTGCACGGTCGCAGTACGGTTGCGACTGGTGATCTACGCGGCGGACAGGCCTGCTGGCGCTCAACGATCGGGGCGCGGGCGTGCCGCTGCGTGAGCTCGCGCTCGTCGGGCTGACCGCCGCGATCATCACCTACTTCGCGACCGGCTGGGTCAGGGTGCTGGCCCGGCGGCTCGGCGCGGTCGCCTATCCGCGCGAGCGCGACGTGCACCTGCAGCCGACTCCGCGCATGGGTGGCCTGGCGATGTACATCGGCGTGGTCGCCGCCGTCTTGTTGGCGTCGCAACTGCCCGCGCTGACCCGTGGCTTCGTCTACTCGTCGGGCATGCCCGCGGTCGTCGTCGCGGGCGGACTGATCATGGCCATCGGGCTGATCGACGACCGCTGGGGCCTGGACGCGTTGACGAAGTTCGCCGGCCAGATCACCGCCGCCAGCGTGCTTGTCACCATGGGCGTGGCGTGGAGCGTGCTCTACATCCCGATCGGCGGCGTCGGCACCATCGTGCTGGACCAGGTGTCGTCGATCCTGCTCACGCTGGCGCTGACGGTGGCGATCGTCAACGCGATGAACTTCGTCGACGGCCTCGACGGGCTGGCCGCCGGGCTCGGCCTGATCACCGCGTCGGCCATCTGCATCTTCTCGGTGGGCCTGCTGCGCGACCACGGCGGCGACGTCCTGTTCTATCCGCCCGCGGTGATCTCGGTCGTGCTGGCCGGCGCGTGCCTGGGCTTCCTGCCGCACAACTTTCACCCCGCCAAGATCTTCATGGGCGACTCGGGCTCGATGCTGATCGGGCTGATGCTGGCCGCGGCCTCGACCACCGCGGCAGGCCCGATCTCGCAGACCGCCTACGGTGCGCGCGACGTGTTCGCTCTGCTGTCGCCGTTCCTGTTGGTGGTGGCGGTGATGTTCGTGCCTGCGCTCGACATGCTGCTGGCGGTCGATTCGCCGGACCCGTGCGGGCGTGCACTTTCGACGCCCGGACAAGATGCATCTGCATCACCGGTTGCTGCAGATCGGTCATTCGCACCGGCGGGTGGTGCTGCTCATCTATCTGTGGGTCGGCATCATCGCGCTGGGCGCGGCGAGCACGATTTTCTTCGATCCCCGCTACACCGGAGCGGTCATGCTGGCCGCGATTCTGGTCGCGATCGTCGTCACGCTGATCCCGCTTCTGCGCCGCCGCGACGACCGGTTCGAGGAAATGTACGACAAAAAGTAGTAGGCCCCCTTTTATGCCCTTAACCATGTGTTAGGGTGCGGTTAGAACCCGAAAAAACCTCGCGGGTTGCCGGCCTCCGGGCCGTCGGTTCACCGCCGATCGGCACGGAACAACGACCGACAAAGGGAGCTGCCCCTTGGGTGATTCCAGCGAGCCCGTCGCCCTCCGATACGCTCGGGGCGCCACTCACAGAATCATCGGGATCATGGCAACTCCCGTGACCGCGGGATTGAGGTGAAGCAGTGACGACGCCAGCGCAAGACGCGCCGTTGGTGTTTCCGTCCGTTGCTTTCAGGCCGTTGCGCCTGCTCGCAATCTGTGTCGTGTTCGCCGGACTTGTGACGCTGGCCGCCGGACTGCTCGGCCACGTGATGGTCGGCGTCTTCTTCGGCGTCGGCCTCGGGCTGGGTTTGCTCAACGCCGTGCTGGTGCAGCGCTCGGTGGAGGCCATCACCGCCGACGCGCATCCGCTGAAGCGCAAGATGGCGCTGAACTCCGCCACCCGCCTGCTGGTGATGACGGTGATCGGGTTGACGATCGCGTTCATCTTCCGGCCGCAGGGCCTCGGCGTGCGTGTTTGGCATGGCTTTGTTCCAGGTACTGCTGGTTCTTTCCACGGCGCTGCCGGTGATGAAGAAGCTGAAGGCCGGTGGCCCGACTAGCACAGGCGGACTCGAAGGGGAGGCCACACAGCAATGACCGAGAAGATCCTCGCCGCCGAATCCGGAATCGAGGTCGGCCACCACACGGAGGCCCACTGGTTCGGGCTGACGGTCAACACGGACACGGTGCTGGCCACCGCGATCGCCGCGGTGATCGTGCTCGGGCTGGCATTCTTCTTGCGCGCCAAGGTCACATCGACTGGTGTGCCCAACGGCGTGCAGCTGTTCTGGGAAGCCATCACCGTTCAGACGCGCGACCAGATCGAGAGCGCGATCGGCATGAAGATCGCGCCGTTCGTGCTGCCGCTCGCGGTGACGCTGTTCGTGTTCATTCTCGTCGCGAACTGGCTCTCGGTGCTGCCGGTGCAGTACACCGACCGCAGCGGTGCCATCCACGAGCTGCTCAAGCCGCCCGCATCGGACATCAACTTCGTACTGGCGCTCGCGCTGTTCGTATTCATCTGCTACCACGCCGCAGGCATCTGGCGCCGCGGCATCCTCGGCCACCCGTGTCAAGCTGCTGAAGGGACACGTAGCGTTCCTGGCGCCGATCAACCTGGTCGAGGAGCTCGCCAAGCCGATCTCGTTGTCGCTCCGACTTTTTGGCAACATCTTCGCCGGCGGCATCCTGGTCGCGCTGATCGCGCTGTTCCCGCCGTACATCCTGTGGTTGCCCAACGCGATCTGGAAGAGCTTCGACTTGTTCGTCGGCGCGATCCAGGCGTTCATCTTCGCGCTGCTGACGATCTTGTACTTCAGCCAGTCGATGGAGCTCGATGAAGACCATCACTAGCCGACCGAACAAGCAGGACCCACAACCTGGTAGGACGCACTACCAGTTATCAAGGAGGATAAGGAATGGATCCCACAATCGCTGCCGGCGCGCTCATCGGCGGTGGACTGATCATGGCCGGCGGCGCAATCGGCGCCGGTATCGGTGACGGCATCGCGGGTAACGCGCTGATCGCCGGCATCGCCCGCCAGCCGGAGGCGCAGGGTCGCTTGTTCACCCCGTTCTTCATCACGGTCGGTCTGGTGAGGCGGCCTACTTCATCAACCTGGCGTTCATGGCGCTGTTCGTGTTCGCCACCCCGGTCTGTAGTGCCTCCATGGCTGACCCGAACGTCGTCCTTCTGGCGGCCGAGGAAGGTGGCGGCAGAGCAACTTCCTCATCCCCAACGGCACCTTCTTCTTCGTGCTGATCATCTTCTTGATCGTGCTCGGCGTGATCGGCAAGTGGGTCGTGCCGCCTATCTCCAAGGTGCTGCGCGAACGCGACGCCATGGTGAAGCAGACCGTCGAGGACAGCCGCAAGGCGGCCGACCAGTTCGCCGCCGCCGACGCGGACTACTCAAGGTGATGGCCAAGGCGCGCGGTGAGGCCTCGAAGTTCGTGACGGGCGCGAGCCGAAGGGCGAAAGATCGTCGAGAGGCGCGGGCCCGCGGCCATGCGGAAGTGTCGTCGAATGCTGCAGCAGGCCGACGCGGAGTTGAAGCAGCAATCGCTGTCCATTGACGGCGATCTGCGGTCGTCGGTGGAGAACCTGTCGGCGACCCTGGCGAGCCGGGTGCTCGGCGTCGAGTGACGACTCGAACGCGTGCCGGTCTCAACAGGTCGGGGCGGTAGACAATGTCGACATTCATCGGTCAGCTCGTCGGGTTCGCGCTCATCGTGTTCCTCGTGTGGCGTACGTCGTGCCGCCGGTGCGCCGGATGATGACGAACCAGCAGGAGACCGTCCGCAAGCAGCTGGAGGACACGCTGAGGCCAAGAAGGTTGGCCGACGCCGAGAAGGCGCACGAGAAGGCGGTGGAGCAAGCCAAGGCCGAGGCCAAGAAGGTGATCGAGGAGGCGCGGCACGACGCCGAGAGCATCGTCGAGCAGCTGCACGCCCAGGCCGATGCCGAGGTGGAGCGGATCAAAGTCGCAAGGTGCACAGCAGGTTCAGCTGCTGCGCCACAGCTGGTCCGCCAGCTGCGGCAGAACCTGGGCGCCGAGTCTGTCCGTCGCGCAGGCGACATGGTCCGTGAACACGTCTCGGATCCGTCCGAGCAGTCGGCGACCGTCGACCGGTTCATCGACGAGCTCGACGCGATGGCACCGTCGAAGCGGTGATCGGGGATGCGGTCGACAGCACGGCTGCGCGCGGCCAGCCGGGAGTCGCTGACCAGCGTGGTCGAGCAGTTCGACGGGGTCGTCGCCGACCTGGATGCCGACGGTTGACCGGCTTGGCCGACGATTTGGCGTCGGTGGCGAAGCTGCTGCGCCGCGAGCCGGTCCTGACCCGTCATCTCGCGGACCCGTCGCATGACCCGACGCCAAGGTCCAGCTCGTCGAGAGGCTGCTTCGGGCAAGGTCGGCGACACGGCGCTGGAGGTGCTGAAGGCCGCAGTGTCGCAACGCTGGTCGTCCATGCGGACCTGATCGACGCCGTCCAGCACATCGCCCGGCTGGCGTTGTTGGTCCGTGCCGAACGCGAAGACCAGATCGGCGACGTGGAAGAACAACTGTTCCGGTTCAGCCGCATCCTGGATACCCAGCCGCGACTGGCCACTCTGCTGAGCGACTACAGCGCGCCCGCTGGAGGGCCGGGTCAGCCTGCTGCGCGATGTCCTTGACAGCGGCCGGGCGAGCAGGAACACTGCAGATCTGCTTCGCCAGACGATCGAGCTGCTGCGCGGCGAGCGCGCCGACGAGGCGGTGCTCGAACTGGCCGAGCTCGCGGTGGCCCGCCGAGGCGAGGTGGTTGCGCACGTCAGCGCCGCGGCCGACCTCAGCGACGCGCAGCGCACCCGGCTGACAGAAGTATTGACCCGCATCTACGGGCACCCGGTTTCCTTCAGCTGCACATCAACCCGGAGCTGCTGGGCGGGCTGAACATCGCCGTCGGCGACGAGGTGATCGACGGCACGCTCTCATCGAAACTGGCGGCTGCCGAGACCAAGCTGCCTGACTGACCCGAGAACGACCAAAGACCCACACCGTAAGAGCAGGAAGACGAAAAGCCATGGCAGAGTTGACCATCTCCGCTGACGACATCCAGGGTGCGATCGAGGATTACGTCCCAGTTTCACCGCCGACACCGCGCGCGAGGAGATCGGTACGGTCATCGACGCCGGTGACGGTATCGCGCACGTCGAGGGCCTGCCCTCGGTGATGACGCAGGAGCTGCTGGAGTTCCCCGGCGGCGTGCTCGGCGTGGCGCTCAACCTCGACGAGCACAGCATCGGCGCGGTCATCCTCGGTGACTTCGAGAAGATCGAAGAGGGCCAGCAGGTCAAGCGCACCGGCGAGGTGCTGTCGGTCCCCGTCGGCGACAAGTTCCTCGGCCGGGTGGTCAACCCGCTGGGCCAGCCGATCGACGGCCGTGGCGACATCGAGCCGGAAACCCGTCGCGCACTGGAGATTCAGGCTCCTTCAGTGGTGCAGCGTCAAGGCGTGAGCGAGCCGCTGCAGACCGGCATCAAGGCCATCGATGCAATGACCCCGATCGGTCGCGGCCAGCGCCAGCTGATCATCGGCGACCGCAAGACCGGCAAGACCGCGGTATGTGTGGACACCATCCTCAACCAGCGCCAGAACTGGGAGTCCGGCGACGAGAAGAAGCAGGTCCGCTGCGTCTACGTCGCGATCGGGCAGAAGGGCACCACCATCGCCGCGTGCGCCAGGGCCCTCGAAGAGGGCGGTGCGATGGAATACACAACCATCGTCGCCGCACCGGCTTCGGACTCGGCGGGCTTCAAATGGCTTGCGCCGTACACCGGTTCGGCCATCGCCCAGCACTGGATGTACGACGGCAAGCACGTGCTGATCGTGTTCGACGACCTGACCAAGCAGGCCGAGGCGTACCGCGCGATCTCGCTGCTGCTGCGCCGTCCGCCCGGCCGCGAGGCCTACCCGGGCGACGTGTTCTACCTGCACTCGCGGCTGCTCGAGCGCTGCGCCAAGCTGTCCGACGAGCTGGGCGGCGGCTCGCTGACCGGTCTGCCGATCATCGAGACCAAGGCCAACGACATCTCGGCCTACATCCCGACCAACGTCATCTCGATCACCGACGGCCAGTGCTTCCTGGAGACCGACCTGTTCAATCAGGGTGTGCGCCCGGCCATCAACGTCGGCGTGTCGGTGTCGCGTGTGGGTGGCGCCGCGCAGATCAAGGCGATGAAGGAGGTGGCCGGTTCGCTGCGGCTGGACCTGTCGCAGTACCGCGAGCTGGAGTCGTTCGCGGCATTCGCCTCCGACCTGGACGCCACCTCGAAGGCGCAGCTGGAGCGTGGTGCCCGACTGGTGGAGCTGCTCAAGCAGCCGCAGTACCAGCCGATGGCGGTCGAGGAGCAGGTCGTCTCGATCTTCCTCGGCACCAAGGGACATCTCGACTCTGTCCCGGTCGAAGATGTCGGCCGGTTCGAGCCGAATTCCTCGATCACGTGCGGGCTCGCCGAGGGCATCCTCACGCAGATCCGCGAGTCCCAGAAGCTCGGCGACGAACTCAGCGACAAGCTGGTCGAGGTCATCAACCAATTCAAGAAGGGCTTCGCGGCCTCTGACGGCAGCTCGGTCGTGCCGGACGAGCACGTCGACGCGCTGGACGAGGGAGACCTCGAGAAGGAATCGGTGAAGGTTCGCAAGCCCGCACCGAAGAAGAAGTAGTCGAGCGATGGCGGCCACACTTCGCGAATTGCGCGGGCGCATCCGCTCCGCCGGGTCGATCAAGAAGATCACCAAGGCCCAGGAGCTGATCGCGACGTCGCGTATCGGCAGGGCGCAGAACCGCCTGCAGTCGGCGCGCCCGTACGCGGTCGAGATAACCGCGATGCTGACCAAACTGGCGCGCCGAAGCGGCGCTGGACCATCCGCTGCTGGTCGAGCGCGAGGAGCCCAAGCGGGCCGGCATTCTGGTGGTGTCATCCGATCGGGGTCTCTGTGGTGGATACAACTCGAATGTGTTCCGTCGGCGGAGGAGCTGTTCTCCCTGATGCGGTCGGAGGGCAAGACGCCGATCGTCTACACAGTGGGCCGTAAGGCGCTGAACTACTACAGGTTCCGCAACTGGAAGATCACCGAGTCGTGGAGCGGGTTCTCCGAGCAGCCCACGTACGAGAACGCTCAGGAGATCGCCTCGACGCTGGTCGACGCCTTCATGGCCGGAGCGGACGACCACGGCGACGATCCGGGACCCGACGGCATCCTCGGGCTCGACGAACTGCACATCGTTTCCACCGAGTTCAAGTCGATGATGTCGCAGTCGGCGGTTGCGCACCGTATCGCCCCGATGGTGGTGGAGTACGTCGAGGAAGACACGGGGCCGCGCACGCTGTACTCGTTCGAGCCAGATGCGACAACGCTTTTCGACGCGCTACTCCCGCGGTATCTGGCGACCCGCGTCTATCGCCGCGCTGCTCGAGTCGGCGGCGTCGGAGTTGGCGTCGCGTCAGCGGGCGATGAAGTCGGCGACCGACAACGCCGACGACCTCATCAAGGCGCTGACCCTTGAGGCCAACCGCGAGCGGCAGGCCCAGATCACCCAGGAAATCAGCGAAATCGTCGGTGGCGCGAACGCGCTGGCCGACGCGCCAGCCGTTAGCCCCGAGAAGAGAAGAAGAGATGACTGCTACCGCCGAAAAGACGACAAGACAGGACACCAACGGCCGCGTGGTGCGAGTGACCGGCCCAGTGGTCGACGTCGAATTCCCCCGCGGCTCGGTGCCCGAACTGTTCAACGCGCTGCACGCCGAGATCACCTTCGAGGAGCTCGCTAAGACGCTGACGCTGGAGGTGGCCCAGCACCTCGGCGACAGCCTCGTGCGCTGCATCTCACTGCAGCCCACCGACGGCCTGGTCCGCGGTGTCGACGTGGTCGACACCGGCGCGTCGATCTCGGTGCCGGTCGGCGACGGCGTCAAGGGTCACGTGTGGAACGCGCTTGGGCTCTGCCTGGATGAGCAAGGCCTACGGAAAAGACTTCGATCGCTGGGCGATTCACCGCAAGCCGCCGCCTTTCGACCGAGCTCGAACCGCGCACCGAGATGCTCGAGACGGGCCTCAAGGTCGTCGACCTGCTGACCCCGTACGTGCGCGGCGGCAAGATCGCGCTGTTCGGCGGCGCCGGCGTGGGCAAGACGGTTCTGATCCAGGAGATGATCAACCGTATCGCCCGCAACTTCGGTGGCACTTCGGTTTTCGCCGGCGTGGGCGAGCGCACGCGCGAGGGCAACGACCTGTGGGTCGAGCTCGCCGACGCCGACGTGCTCAAGGACACCGCGCTGGTGTTCGGTCAGATGGACGAGCCGCCCGGCACTCGTATGCGTGTTGCGCTGTCAGCGCTGACCATGGCGGAGTACTTCCGCGACGAGCAGGGCCAGGACGTGCTGTTGTTCATCGACAACATCTTCCGGTTCACCCAGGCCGGTTCCGAGGTGTCCACGCTGCTCGGCCGCATGCCGTCCGCGGTGGGTTACCAGCCGACGCTGGCCGACGAGATGGGCGAGCTGCAGGAGCGCATCACATCGACGCGTGGCCACTCCATCACCTCGATGCAGGCCGTGTACGTGCCCGCCGACGACTACACCGACCCGGCGCCCGCCACGACGTTCGCCCACCTGGACGCCACCACTGAGCTGTCCCGTGCGGTGTTCTCGAAGGGCATCTTCCCGGCGGTGGACCCGCTGGCGTCCAGCTCGACGATCCTCGACCCGGCCATCGTCGGCGACGAGCATTACCGCGTCGCCCAGGAAGTCATCCGAATCCTGCAGCGTTACAAGGATCTTCAGGACATCATCGCGATCCTCGGCATCGACGAGCTGGCCGAAGAGGACAAGCAGCTGGTGCAGCGAGCCCGTCGCATCGAGCGCTTCCTGTCGCAGAACATGATGGCGGCCGAGCAGTTCACCGGCCAGCCGGGTTCGACCGTTCCGGTCAAGGAGACCATCGAAGCGTTCGACCGGATAACCAAGGGCGAATTCGACCACGTGCCCGAGCAGGCGTTCTTCTTGATCGGCGGCTTGGACGATCTGGCAAAGAAGGCCGAGAGCTTCGGCGTGAAGCTGGAGGACGGCGGCAAGTCGGACAGCGAAGTCGGACGAGGGCGAGAAGAAGGATGACTAGGCCTTGCCCGCGCCGAAAGGTGATGTGAGATGGCCGAACTGAATATCGACATCGTCGCTGTCGATCGTAAGATCTGGTCGGGTCAGGGCACGTTCTTGTTCACCCGCACCACCTCGGGCGAGATCGGCATCCTGCCCAACCACATCCCGTTGGTCGCGCAGCTGGTCGACGACGCGATGGTGCGGGTCGAACGTGAAGGCGAGGACGATCTGCGTATCGCGGTGGACGGAGGCTTCCTGTCCGTCACCGAGGAAGGCGTGACCGTTCTGGCTGAGAGCGCCGAATTCGATTCGGAGATCGACGAAGCCGCCGCACAGCGTGACGCCGAATCCGACGATCCCGCTACCGCCGCCAAGGGCCGAGCGAGGCTTCGCGCTCTGGGCCAGATCGACTAGCAGGCCCGCCGATGAGCGCGTCCATGATCGTGATGGCCGCGCTGGTCGGTGTACTGCTGTTCGTTGTCGTCGCGCTCTGCTATCGGCTGTGGAAGCTACGCCAAGTAGGCGGGACGGCGGCGATCCTGCGCGATGTGCCCGCCGTCGGCGGGCACGGGTGGCGCCACGGTGTAATGCGTTACCGGGGTGGGGAAGCCGGCTTCTATCGGCTGTCCAGCCTGCGGTGGTGGCCCGACCGCAGGCTGAGTCGCCGCGGCCTGGAGATCGTGTCGCGACGGTCGCCTCGCGGCGACGAGTTCGACATCATGACCGACGAGATCGTCGTTCTGGAGCTGCGCGACACCAGCCCGGAACGCCGCCAAGGCTATGAAGTGGCACTGGATCGCGGTGCGTTGACGGCGTTTCTGTCGTGGCTCGAGTCGCGGCCGTCGCCGCGCGCGCGCGTCGCCGCACGTTCTAATCCGTTGCGGGACCGCCCGGTTGCCACAACACGTCGCCGCGGGATTGGCCACCCGCGACAGGATGAACAGCAGGTCCGACAGCCGGTTGAGGTATTTGGCAGGCAGCACGCTGATCGAGTCTGTATGGGTATCCACGGCTTGCCACGCCGAGCGTTCCGCCCGGCGCGCCACCGTGCGGGCCACATGCAGCAGCGCCGAGAGCGGTGTACCGCCTGGCAGCACAAATGAATTCAGAGCCGGCAGCGGTTCGTTGAACTCGTCGCACCACGACTCCAACCGATCGATGTAGCTCTGGGTGATCCGCAGCGGGGGATGTTCGGGATTCTCGACCACCGGGGTGGACAGGTCAGCGCCCGCATCGAAGAGGTCGTTCTGAATCTGCCGCAGCACGTTGCGAATTTGCTCATCGGGGTTTCCCAATGCGATCGCGACGCCGATCGCGGCGTTGGTTTCGTCGCAGTCGGCATACGCCGCGAGCCGGGCGTCATTCTTTGAGACCCTGCTGAAATCGCTCAAACCGGTGGTCCCGTCATCGCCGGTCCGGGTATAGATGCGGGTCAGATGAACTGCCATGGTCAAACCGTACCGGGACAGACTGGCCTGGGAAACTGACACGGGCCCAATGCCGCTGTTTACACTGACCCGCGTGAGCGAGCGATTCGTGGTGACCGGCGGGAACCGGTTATCGGGCGAAGTTGCTGTCGGGGGGGCCAAGAACAGCGTATTGAAGCTGATGGCGGCGACGCTCCTGGCGGAGGGCACCAGCACGATCACCAACTGCCCGGACATCCTGGATGTGCCGCTGATGGCGGAGGTCCTGCGCGGTCTGGGCGCCACGGTCGAGCTCGACGGCGATGTCGTGCGGATCACCTCGCCCGACGAACCCAAGTACGACGCGGATTTCGCCGCGGTCCGCCAGTTCCGGGCATCGGTGTGTGTGCTGGGACCGTTGGTCGGCCGGTGCAAGCGGGCCAAGGTCGCGCTGCCCGGCGGCGACGCCATCGGGTCGCGTCCGTTGGACATGCATCAGGCCGGTCTGCGACAGCTGGGTGCGCGCTGCAACATCGAGCACGGCTGTGTCGTCGCCGAGGCAGATCACTTGCGCGGCGCGGAAATTCAGCTGGAGTTCCCGTCGGTGGGCGCGACGGAGAACATCCTGATGGCTGCGGTGGTCGCCGAGGGCGTCACGACGATTCACAACGCCGCGCGCGAGCCCGACGTCGTCGACCTGTGCACGATGCTCAACCAGATGGGCGCCCAGATCTCCGGGGCCGGGACGCCGACCATGACGATCACCGGCGTCGAGCGGCTGTATCCCACCGAGCATCGGGTGATCGGCGACCGCATCGTCGCCGCCACATGGGGCATCGCCGCCGCGATGACCCGCGGGGACATCTCGGTGACGGGTGTCGACCCGCAACACCTGCAGTTGGTGCTGCACAAGCTGCACGACGCCGGCGCCACCGTCACGCAGACCGACGACGGCTTCCGGGTGGTCCAGTACGAGCGGCCCAAGGCGGTCAACGTCGCGACGCTGCCGTTCCCGGGCTTCCCGACCGATCTGCAGCCGATGGCCATCGGCCTGGCGTCGATCGCCGACGGCACGTCGATGATCACCGAGAACGTCTTCGAGGCGCGGTTCCGGTTCGTCGAGGAGATGATCCGGCTGGGCGCCGACGCCCGCACCGATGGCCACCATGCGGTGGTGCGGGGCATCCCGCAACTGTCCAGCGCGCCGGTGTGGTCGTCGGACATCCGGGCCGGCGCCGGGCTGGTGCTGGCCGGCCTGGTCGCCGATGGCGACACCGAGGTTCACGACGTGTTCCACATCGATCGCGGCTACCCGCTGTTCGTCGAGAACCTGGTCGGTCTGGGCGCGGAAATAGAGCGGGTCGTCTAGCAGAGCCGTCGGCCGCTGGGCACTAATTGGGGGCCGGCTTTGGGCCTGGCGGACAGAAGGCGTAGTCTTTAGCGAGAAGCCAACGGCCCCAGGCCAATCGGACTGGAGGACGTGGTTTGACGTCTCTGTCCATGTGGAGTACAGTGGCAGGGTTGCCTGCTAGAGCGGGTGTGTTGTTTGAGAACTCAATAGTGTGTTTGGTGGTTTTTGTTTGTTGTTGTTTTTGCCGCATCCTCTTTTTCCCGTTTAGGGGTGTGGTGTTTTTGATGCCAGTTTTTGGTGTCTTTTTGTTAGGTCAGATTGTTCTGATTCGAATTCACCTGCCTGTTTTGTGGGTTGGGTTGTTTTTGTTTGGAGAGTTTGATTCTGGCTCAGGACGAACGCTGGCGGCGTGCTTAACACATGCAAGTCGAACGGAAAGGCCCTTTCGGGGGTACTCGAGTGGCGAACGGGTGAGTAACACGTGGGTGATCTGCCCTGCACTTTGGGATAAGCCTGGGAAACTGGGTCTAATACCGAATACACCCTGCTGGCTGCATGGCCTGGTGGGGGAAAGCTTTTGCGGTGTGGGATGGGCCCGCGGCCTATCAGCTTGTTGGTGGGGTGATGGCCTACCAAGGCGACGACGGGTAGCCGGCCTGAGAGGGTGTCCGGCCACACTGGGACTGAGATACGGCCCAGACTCCTACGGGAGGCAGCAGTGGGGAATATTGCACAATGGGCGCAAGCCTGATGCAGCGACGCCGCGTGAGGGATGACGGCCTTCGGGTTGTAAACCTCTTTCAGTAGGGACGAAGCGCAAGTGACGGTAGGTACAGAAGAAGCACCGGCCAACTACGTGCCAGCAGCCGCGGTAATACGTAGGGTGCGAGCGTTGTCCGGAATTACTGGGCGTAAAGAGCTCGTAGGTGGTTTGTCGCGTTGTTCGTGAAAACTCACAGCTCAACTGTGGGCGTGCGGGCGATACGGGCAGACTGGAGTACTGCAGGGGAGACTGGAATTCCTGGTGTAGCGGTGGAATGCGCAGATATCAGGAGGAACACCGGTGGCGAAGGCGGGTCTCTGGGCAGTAACTGACGCTGAGGAGCGAAAGCGTGGGGAGCGAACAGGATTAGATACCCTGGTAGTCCACGCCGTAAACGGTGGGTACTAGGTGTGGGTTTCCTTCCTTGGGATCCGTGCCGTAGCTAACGCATTAAGTACCCCGCCTGGGGAGTACGGCCGCAAGGCTAAAACTCAAAGAAATTGACGGGGGCCCGCACAAGCGGCGGAGCATGTGGATTAATTCGATGCAACGCGAAGAACCTTACCTGGGTTTGACATGCACAGGACGCCGGCAGAGATGTCGGTTTCCCTTGTGGCCTGTGTGCAGGTGGTGCATGGCTGTCGTCAGCTCGTGTCGTGAGATGTTGGGTTAAGTCCCGCAACGAGCGCAACCCTTGTCTCATGTTGCCAGCACGTAATGGTGGGGACTCGTGAGAGACTGCCGGGGTCAACTCGGAGGAAGGTGGGGATGACGTCAAGTCATCATGCCCCTTATGTCCAGGGCTTCACACATGCTACAATGGCCGGTACAAAGGGCTGCGATGCCGTGAGGTGGAGCGAATCCTTTCAAAGCCGGTCTCAGTTCGGATCGGGGTCTGCAACTCGACCCCGTGAAGTCGGAGTCGCTAGTAATCGCAGATCAGCAACGCTGCGGTGAATACGTTCCCGGGCCTTGTACACACCGCCCGTCACGTCATGAAAGTCGGTAACACCCGAAGCCGGTGGCCTAACCCCTTGTGGGAGGGAGCCGTCGAAGGTGGGATCGGCGATTGGGACGAAGTCGTAACAAGGTAGCCGTACCGGAAGGTGCGGCTGGATCACCTCCTTTCTAAGGAGCACCACGAGACCTGGTCCCGCCCACACTGTGTGGGGGTTCGGTGTACCGGGCGAATCGTGAAGATGGCCCTGCGCCTGTAGTGGGTGGGGGTCTGGTGCACAACAAACGCGTGGCTGGTGGGGAAACACCGGCCGAAATTAATCATCGGACACACTATTGGGCTTTGAGACAACAAGCCCGCTATCTCTTCGTCCCGAATATGGGAAACCGGAGATGGTTGTGACCTGCAGTATTGGGTCGGCTCTCTTGCGAGGGAGTGTGGTTGTTGTTGCCCCGCTTTGGTGGTGGGGTGTGGTGTTTGATTTGTGGATAGTGGTTGCGAGCATCTAGCGCGCAAGGGTTCCGTGCCCTCTTTGGGGGTGCGGGTTTTTGTGTGTCTGATGTGCAATTTCAAAGTTTTTATAAAACTTTTGGTTTTGTGTTTGTAAGTGTTTAAGGGCGCATGGTGGATGCCTTGGCACTGGGAGCCGATGAAGGACGTGGGAGGCTGCGTTATGCCTCGGGGAGCTGTCAACCGAGCGTGGATCCGAGGATGTCCGAATGGGGAAACCCGGCACGAGTGATGTCGTGTCACCCACCGGTGAATATATAGCCGGTGGGGGGGAACGCGGGGAAGTGAAACATCTCAGTACCCGTAGGAAGAGAAAACAAGTGTGATTCCGTGAGTAGTGGCGAGCGAAAGCGGAGGATGGCTAAACCGTGTGCATGTGATACCCGGCGGGGGTTGTGTGTGCGGTGTTGTGGGGCGTTTCTTCTCAGGTCCGCCGGCCTGGCGCAGCAGTGATAAAGCAGTGTGTTAGTCGAAGTGGCCTGGGATGGTCTGTCCGTAGAGGGTGAGAGCCCCGTAGACGAAAACATACTGCCTGCTGTGGAGCTGTCCCCGAGTAGCAGCGGGCCCGTGGAATCTGCTGTGAATCTGCCGGGACCACCCGGTAAGCCTGAATACTTCCCAGTGACCGATAGCGGATTAGTACCGTGAGGGAATGGTGAAAAGTACCCCGGGAGGGGAGTGAAAGAGTACCTGAAACCGTGCGCTTACAATCCGTCAGAGCCTTCGTGTTAAAGCGTGGGGTGATGGCGTGCCTTTTGAAGAATGAGCCTGCGAGTCAGGGACATGTCGCGAGGTTAACCCGGGTGGGGTAGCCGCAGCGAAAGCGAGTCTGAATAGGGCGTATCCACACAATAGTGTGTGGTGTAGTGGTGTGTTCTGGACCCGAAGCGGAGTGATCTACCCATGGCCAGGGTGAAGCAGCAGTAAGATGTTGTGGAGGCCCGAACCCACTTAGGTTGAAGACTGAGGGGATGAGTTGTGGGTAGGGGTGAAAGGCCAATCAAACTCCGTGATAGCTGGTTCTCCCCGAAATGCATTTAGGTGCAGCGTTGCGTGTTTCTTGCTGGAGGTAGAGCTACTGGATGGCCGATGGGCCCTACTAGGTTACTGACGTCAGCCAAACTCCGAATGCCGGCAAGTGTAAGCGTGGCAGTGAGACGGCGGGGGATAAGCTCCGTGCGTCGAGAGGGAAACAGCCCAGATCGCCGGCTAAGGCCCCTAAGCGTGTGCTAAGTGGAAAAGGATGTGCAGTCGCGAAGACAACCAGGAGGTTGGCTTAGAAGCAGCCACCCTTGAAAGAGTGCGTAATAGCTCACTGGTCAAGTGATTGTGCGCCGATAATGTAGCGGGGCTCAAGCACACCGCCGAAGCCGCGGCAATATGGATTTATCCGTATTGGGTAGGGGAGCGTCCTGCATCCGGTGAAGCCACCGAGTGATCGAGTGGTGGAGGGTGTGGGAGTGAGAATGCAGGCATGAGTAGCGATAAGGCAAGTGAGAACCTTGCCCGCCGAAAGACCAAGGGTTCCTGGGCCAGGCCAGTCCGCCCAGGGTGAGTCGGGACCTAAGGCGAGGCCGACAGGCGTAGTCGATGGACAACGGGTTGATATTCCCGTACCCGTGTGTGCGCGTCCCTGATGAATCAGAGGTACTAACCACCCAAAACCTTGATCACCGATCCCTTCGGGGTGAGGGGTTGAGGGGCTGCGTGGGACCTTCTCTGGTAGTAGTCAAGCGATGGGGTGACGCAGGAAGGTAGCCGTACCAGTCAGTGGTAATACTGGGGCAAACCTGTAGGACGAGATCTAGGCAAATCCGGGTCTCATATGTCTGAGAGGTGATGCATAGCCGAGTGAGGTGAATTCGGTGATCCTATGCTGCCAAGAAAAGCCTCTAGCGAGTGCGCACACGGCCCGTACCCCAAACCAACACAGGTGGTCAGGTAGAGAATACCGAGGCGTACGAGTGAACTATGGTTAAGGAACTCGGCAAAATACCCCCGTAACTTCGGGAGAAGGGGGACCCCCTACCGTCATGGCACCTTGCGGCCGGCAGCGGTGGGGGGTGGCACAAACCAGTGAGAAGCGACTGTTTACTAAAAACACAGGTCCGTGCGAAGTCGCAAGACGATGTATACGGACTGACGCCTGCCCGGTGCTGGAAGGTTAAGAGGACCCGTCAACCCGTTCAGGGGTGAAGCGGAGAATTTAAGCCCCAGTAAACGGCGGTGGTAACTATAACCATCCTAAGGTAGCGAAATTCCTTGTCGGGTAAGTTCCGACCTGCACGAATGGCGTAACGACTTCTCAACTGTCTCAACCATAGACTCGGCGAAATTGCACTACGAGTAAAGATGCTCGTTACGCGCGGCAGGACGAAAAGACCCCGGGACCTTCACTACAACTTGGTATTGGTGCTCGATACGGTTTGTGTAGGATAGGTGGGAGACTGTGAAGCGCCACGCCAGTGAGTTGTGGAGTCGTTGTTGAAATACCACTCTGATCGTATTGGGCCTCTAACCTCGAACCGTTTATCCGGTTCAGGGACAGTGCCTGGCGGGTAGTTTAACTGGGGCGGTTGCCTCCTAAAATGTAACGGAGGCGCCCAAAGGTTCCCTCAACCTGGACGGCAATCAGGTGTTGAGTGTAAGTGCACAAGGGAGCTTGACTGCGAGACCTACACGTCAAGCAGGGACGAAAGTCGGGACTAGTGATCCGGCACCCCCGAGTGGAAGGGGTGTCGCTCAACGGATAAAAGGTACCCCGGGGATAACAGGCTGATCTTCCCCAAGAGTCCATATCGACGGGATGGTTTGGCACCTCGATGTCGGCTCGTCGCATCCTGGGGCTGGAGCAGGTCCCAAGGGTTGGGCTGTTCGCCCATTAAAGCGGCACGCGAGCTGGGTTTAGAACGTCGTGAGACAGTTCGGTCTCTATCCGCCGCGCGCGTCAGAAGCTTGAGGAAACCTGTCCCTAGTACGAGAGGACCGGGACGGACGAACCTCTGGTCCACCAGTTGTCCCACCAGGGGCACCGCTGGATAGCCACGTTCGGACAGGATAACCGCTGAAAGCATCTAAGCGGGAAACCCCCTCCAAGACCAGGCTTCTCACCCATTCAGTGGGATAAGGCCCCCCGCAGACCACGGGATCAATAGACCAGACCTACACGCCCCGCAAGGGGTTCAGGGAACTGGCACTAACCGGCCGAAAACTTACAACACAACCTCGCAACCACACAATCCACAGCAGTCATCCACTGCACCCCACCACCAAATAACACTTCCCCCAACAAATCAGGGGGACACTCAAAAAGTGAATAAAGTTACGGCGGTACATAGCGGCAGGGAAACGCCCGGACCCATCCCGAACCCGGAAGCTAAGCCTGCCAGCGCCGATGATACTACCCAACCCGGGTGGAAAAGTAGGACACCGCCGAACACAATTTAAGTCCTCTGCCCTCCAATTTCGATTGGAGGGCAGAGGCATTTTTATTGCATTCTTTAGCCCCAGTGAGATGTGCGGCCATATAACACAATTGTCGCTTTCTTGGTTACCAATAGTTCGTCATCTCATTTTCTTTCCAAAGTGTGATACCTATTTCTCAGTCGTGTTTCGCCTCGTAGCGCAGCAGGACCGTGCCGCCCGGGAAGGTGCGGTTCTCCAACAGTCGCAGCGAGATCCATGACGGCAGTGTCGGGAAGAACGGTGTGCCGCCGCCCACGGCGGTGGGTGTGACCACGATCCGGTACTCATCCACGAGCCCCGCCTGCACGATCGGTGCGGCCAGCGTCGCGCCGGCCACCTCCAGCCTGCCGTCGGTTTCGGCTTTCAGCTTCGTTACCACCTCGACCGGGTCACCGCGTTCCAGGCGGGAGTTCCAGTCGACGGACTCCAGGGTGCGCGAGAACACGACCTTGGGCATGTCGCGCCAGATGTGCGCGAAGTCGACGATCAGAGGGGTGGCGTCCGGGGTCTTATCGGCGGTCGGCCAGTACGCGGACATGAGTTCGTAGAGCCGCCGCCCGTAGAACGATAGGGCGGTCTCCCGCTCGAAGTCGTTCCAGTACTGGTGCAGTTCTTCGCTCGGATCGGACCAGTCGATGTTGCCTTGTGCATCGGCGATGTACCCGTCCACCGACACGTTGAAGCCATAGATGAGTTTGCCCATGCAGATCAGACTGCACCGGAGGGCAAGACTCATCGCGACGCCACACGAGATATTGTCAAATCTTTGTGGATGGGCGAGCGTCAGTCCGCCCGGTCACCCACAGGTTTTGATCATTGCTCTCTCCAGACCCGCGACGGTGATAAGTCAGGTCTTAATCGAATAGCGCGGGTGCGGTGCGGCTTTTCTCCAATGCGAGCAACGCCCTCTTCCTATCGAGCCCGCCGCCGTATCCGGTGAGGCTGCCGTTCGACCCGATCACGCGATGGCACGGCACGATGATGCCGATCGGGTTGTGGCCATTCGCCAACCCGACGGCGCGAAACGCGCCGGGCGATCCGATCTGCCGGGCGATCTCGCCGTACGACCGCGTCTCGCCGTAGGGAATCGTCAGCAGCGCCTCCCAGACTCGACGCTGAAACTCCGTGCCGACCAGGTCGAGCGCTAGGTCGAAGTCCGTGCGGTCGCCGGCGAAGTACGCCTCGAGCTGTTCGACGGCGTCGGGAAACGCAGTCTCGTCGGGTTCCCACCCGTCATGGCTCGGCTCATACGTCTGGTCGACCATCCGCAGGTGCATCAGACGCCCACCCCGTCCGGCCAGGGTCAGCTTTCCGACCGGGCTGTCCATAGACCGAAACTGCACTGATCCCATCATTTCTCCTTCGGCGGCCATTCGTTGACCGCATGATCAAGGGCCGTCCACAAGTGCTGGGTGGCGTACGACCGCCACGGCCGCCACCGGGAGCTGTGCTCGGTGAGCGGGCGAGGATCCTCGGGCAGGCCGAGCTGCTTGGCGGCCAGCCGAACGCCGAGATCGCTGACCGGGAAAGCATCCGGATCGCCGAGACCGCGCATCGCGATGACCTCCGCGGTCCACGGGCCGATGCCCGGCAGCGCCAGCAGCTGCTCCCGAGCGCGGTTCCAGTCGCAGCCGGCGTCCAGCACCACTTCGCCGTCGGCCATCGCGCCGATGAGTGTGGTCAGCGACCGCTGCCGTGACTTCGGGAACGCCAGATGCGCGGGATCGATCTCAGCGAGCTGCTCGATGGCCGGAAACACATGGGTCAGACCGCCGTTGGCGTCGGCCACCGGCTGACCGTAGGCGGTCACAATGCGCCGGGCGTGGGTGCGTGCGGCCTTCAGCGACACCTGCTGGCCGAGCACCACTCGCACGGCGAGCTCTTGCTCGTCGACCGTTCGTGGAATGCGTTGCCCCGGCGCTTTGGCCACTAGTGCTGTCAGGTCCTGGTCGGCGCTCAGTGCATCGACGACGGCCTCGGGATCCGCGTCGAGGTCGAGCAGTCGCCTGCACCGCGCGATCGCGGTGGACAGGTCGCGGAAATCATCCAGCACGAGCTGGCAGCGCACATGATCGGGTTGCGGTGTGAGGCTTACGATTCCGTTGCCATTGGTCAGCCGCAGCGTCCGTCGGAATGCGCCGTCGCGCACTTCCTCGACGCCGGGCACCGCGCTCGCCGCGAGATGGCCGAACAGTCCCTCGTACGCGAACGGCGTCCGCACCGGCAGCCGCAATGACAATGAGCCTGTGGCGCCGGCGTCGCCGCGCCCGAATCGAGTACGAGCCCGTTGGCGCAGGGCCGTCGGCGTCAGATCGCACACCGTTCGGACCGTGTCGTTGAACTGGCGGATGCTGGAGAAGCCCGCGGCGAACGCGACGTCGCCGAATGGCAGCTCCGTCGTTTCGATCAGCACGCGAGCCGTCTGGCTGCGCTGCGCCCTGGCCAGCGCCAGTGGATTCGCGCCGACCTCGGCCTGCAGCAGCCGCTCGAGCTGGCGGGTGGTGTAGCCGACCCGGGCCGCTAGCCCGGTAACACCCTCGCGGTCAACCGTGCCGTCGGCGATCAGCCGCATCGCCCTGGCAACCACGTCGCCGCGCACGTTCCACTCCGGTGAACCAGGCGAAGCGTCGGGCCTGCAGCGCTTGCAGGCGCGGAAGCCTGCACGTTGTGCGGCCGCCGCTGTCGGATAAAACCGCATGTTGCGCGCGAACGGTGGGCGGACCGGGCAGCTGGGCCTGCAGTAGATCTTCGTGGTCAGCACGGCGGTGACGAACCAGCCGTCGAACCGGGCGTCCTTGGATTGGACGGCCCGATAGCAGCGGTCGAAGTCTTCGTGCATACCTCAAACAATTACACGTGCCCACCGACATCACTGGCGGAAAAACGACATCGTCGTGAACCAGGCCCGATGCTAGCTAAAATCCAAGTCGTGGCCGAACTGGTTCAGCGGTACCTGGACCAGATCAGAGACGAACACGCGAGCGTCACGGATGGCGCGCTCGCCACCTACATCCCCGAACTCGCAGGCGTCGAACCCACCGGATTCGGGCTGTCTCTGTCGCTCTCGGATGGATATGTTTACGAGTCCGGTGATGCCACAGTCGAATTCACTATTCAATCGATATCGAAGCCCTTCACCTATGCGCTCGCCCTCGATCAGATCGGCCAGGATGCGGTCGATGCGAGAATCGGGGTCGAGCCATCGGGCGAGGCGTTCAACGAGATCAGCGTGGACGCGGCGACGAAGATCCCGAAGAACCCGATGATCAATGCCGGCGCCATCGCGGCCGTCTCATTGGTCCCTGGCGCCACACCTGACGAACGATTTGCCCGCATCCGCGAGTTCTATTCGGCGTTCGCCGGCCGCCCGCTCGACATCGATCCCGACGTATACGCCTCGGAGAAGAAGACCGGCAGCCGCAATCGCGCCATCGCGTACATGCTGCAGAGCTTCGGTGTGCTCGATGGTGACCCCGACGAGGTGCTGGACGTCTATTTTCGGCAGTGCTCGTTCAACGTGACGAGTACCGACCTGGCCCGGATGGCCGCGACCCTCGCCCGCGGCGGCGTCAACCCGATGACCGGGCGACGGGTGACCGATACCGCCGTCGTGCAGCGCACGCTTGCGGTGATGGTGACGTGCGGCATGTACGACGCCGCGGGCGACTGGGTAAGTGCCGTCGGAATGCCCGCCAAGAGCGGCGTCGGCGGCGGCATCGTCGCCGTCCTGCCCGGCCAACTCGGAATCGGTGTCTACTCACCGCTGCTGGACGACAAGGGCAACAGTGTCCGCGGAGTCCGGGTGTGCCGCAGCCTATCCCAACGGCTAGGCCTACATTTCCTCACTGTCACGCGCGAATCGCGTTCGACCATCAGGACCATCTCTGACGCCTGCGACCGGGTGCGCGTCTATGAACTTCACGGCGATCTGTTGTTCGCAGGCACCGAACAGGTGCTGCGCAGGGTCGATGAGGAGCAGGACCACTTTGATGTGGCGATCCTCGACGTCACGCGGGTCGACACCATCAACGACGCCGCCCGAGGCCTGCTCGCCGGCATGCGGGCGACGTTGTCCGCGGTGGGCAAGGAAGGTCTCCTGGTCGACCCGGACAATGCTGTTGTGCGCCCCGAAAACCGTGACCACTTCGACGCGGTGGTGTTCGGCGCGCTCGACGACGCGGTGGCCGCCGCGAAAGTTCTCCAAGCTGCGCTCTAGAGCCTTGGACAGCGGCACCGCCAAAAACAAGGCCGTGAGGAGGTTGTAGGCGCTCAGTGCGCCATAGAAAAGACTGTCGCGCGGATCGAAGCCGAGCACCCCGGGCGTGTGGTGAGCGACCTCGAGGGCGCAGATGCTGGCCAGCACCGCCCAACCGCATGCTGCGAGCGCGCTGAAGACGAAGGCGGTTCGGCGTCCGAGGCAGGCCAGCAGTGCCAGTGCCCCAACGGTCAGCAAGAGCCCCGCGTGCAGCGGCGTCACCTTGAGACCGAGCATCGGTATGCCGTCGGCGCCGAAGCGGGTGAAACCCATCGACCAGGCCAGTGCAACACCACCTAGCACACCGAGTGCCAGCCCCTGGACCAATAACAAACCTTGACCAGCGCGGAAGCGCAAGCGGCCGCGTTCGCTTTCTCGCCGCTGTGTCGACCGTGGACAACGGACGATGGCGTGGGCCGGTGCACTCTCGTGGGTCGACCCCACCGGTCGACGCGCTCCGCGGAGCTATGCCCGGCGTGAGTCTTCATCGCCGCCGCCCTCGCCCATGTCCTCCAGCCTGCCGTGACGCGGCGGATTACGTGTTCAACGCAAGCCAATTGGCAGGGGATACGGCGCATTTCCACAACAAACTCCTAGACCCGCCGAAAGGAGACATGCGGAGGGAATTTAGTTCGCTGACTCGGAATCGGTATCGTCAACTGCGATGCGTGGCCGATTGAAGCAAACGATGGCAGTCGGGATCCTATTGGTGGTCTCGGCGAGTGGGTGCAACTCGCAGTCGAGTCCGGCGACGACGTCCATCACGGTGTTCGCGTCGTCGTCGATGATCACTGGACTGACCACGATCGGCAAGCAGTTCGAGGCTGAAAACCCCGGGACGTCAGTAGAGTTCATCTTCGCCAGCTCGTCGGAGCTATCCGCGCAATTGTTGGGCGGCAGTGACGTGGACGTCTTCGTATCGGGGGACCACGACAACATGTCAGCCGTCGCAAACGCCGGCCTCGTCGCAGCAGCTCCTGTGCCGTTGGCGGCGAACAGTCTGGTTATCGCCACGGCCCCTGGCAATCACGTCAATGTCTCCTCATTCGCAGATCTGACGCGACCGGATGTGCGGGTGGCTGTGTGTGGGGATCCCGGCGCCTGCACCTCGGCAACCCAGCAGGTCGAAAACCGGGCAGGGGTTCGGCTTCATCCGCAAATCGTCGACAGGACTGTCAGCGATGTCCTCAAGGACATTACGAGCGGGAAGGCCGATGCCGGTCTGGTGTTCAAGACCGACGCGCTCAACGCCGGCGACGCCGTCTCGTGGTTCGCCTTCCCCGAGGCTACCGATGCGGCGGTTACGTCATGGATTGCGCCGATGAAGAATTCCGATCAGGCCGAACTTGCATCGAAGTTCGTCCAGGACGTCACTAGTGCCGCTGGCCGAAAGAGTCTTCGCCGACGAAGGCTTCACCGAACCAAACCAGAGACTTGTGGGCTAGCCGAGCGCATTCGAGGCGGGCCACCGTCTGTAGTGACCCGCCTCGAATTGTCTTTGTTTACAGCGGAATCCACTGACCGAGGAACCAGAATCCCCAGCCGTTGCCGTCGCCGGAAGGAATCGGGTTCACTTGCTGACCCATCCAGTTGAACGGCTGGTGATCGCCGCGACCCTGATCGATGCCGCGACCGTGCCAGTCGACAGGGCCGGGGCCACGGTCGTCTCGATGGTCACCGCATGGCGGGGTACCCGGGCGGTCGCATCCCCAGGGGTCTGCACTAGCCGTTCCGAGACCGACGCCGAAAAGTCCTGCAACACCGATTCCGGCTGCCAGTGCCGATGCAGACAAGGCACGCTTGAAAGCCATTTCCTCACTCCGTTTCTCGTCGATGTGGCTGTCCTTGCCACATGCGGAGTGACGTTAGGGCGCGGACATGGTCAGGCTCTGTGGTGGCGATGTGCGCGCGCTGTGCAAGCGGTAACGGATCGACAACCATTTGCTCTCAACGAGATTGAGGATGCCGCTAAACCGGCAGGGCCAGCCGGGTGGGCTCGTCGTGACCGCGCAACGTCACGGTGTCACCGAAAGTCCAATGACCGCGCTCGTTTTCGCTCGCGTTCTGGACGGTCTGCGATGACGCCAGCAGGTGCGCGGGCGTGTCCTTGGCCAGCTCGCACAACCGCGCGGCCTCATTGACCGGCTCACCGATGACGGTGTATTCGAATCGCTCCTTGGCGCCCACATTGCCGGCGACCGCCTCACCGGATGCGACGCCGATTCCCGCTTCGCACTCCGGCGCCTCGTCGCGGATCCGCCTTGCGATGGCGCGGCCTGCCGCCAGCGCCTCGTCCTCGGGGTTGTCGAGGTGGTTCGGGGCGCCGAACACCGCCAGCGCCGCGTCGCCCTCGAACTTGTTCACGAACCCGTGGTGACGGTCGACCTCGTCGACGATCACCGCGAAGAAGCGGTTCAGCAGGTCGACCACCTCGGTCGCCGGCCGGCCGGTCACCAGTTGTGTGGAGCCGATGATGTCGACGAAGATGACCGCGACGTGGCGTTCCTCTCCTCCGAGCTTGGGGCGCTGCTGCTCGGCGGCCGCGGCCACGTCACGCCCGACGTGGCGGCCGAACAGGTCACGCACTCGTTCGCGTTCGCGCAATCCTGCCGACCATCGAGTTGAAGCCGCGCTGCAACTCGCCGAGCTCGGTGCCGTCGAACACCACCACGTTGCAGTCCAGGTCGCCCTGCTCGACGTGCTTGAGTGCGGCGCGCACCACGCGCACCGGGGTCGCGGTGAGCCATGACACGATCCACATCAAGATGAAGCCGACAAGCAGCGCGACGATCGCCAAAATCCATACGGCAACGGCAAATTGCGTCTCGGTGAGGTTCTGCAATGAGACTGCGAACACCGCGAGCAGTGCGATGCCGACAACGGGAAGCGACGCCGAGAAACCACACGAGCATCAGTCGGCCCATGATTCCGGCGGTCAGCCTACGCGGCGGCGGGCCCTGCTTCGAGCGCCTGCGCCGCCACCGGACGCAGCGCGAACTCGGTCAGCAGGTAGCAGGCGGTCGCGACGACGACGCCGGCGAAGCTGATGGTGAACAGGAACCGCGGAATGAATGTCGTGTTCTGCAGCCCGTACAGCGTCGTGAACAGCGCCGTCCCGACACCCCACAGGAGCAGATGGGCCTTCGCCACCCGCCACGGCGCGAGAAACGCGTTGAGCTGATCCTCACGGGTCGGCGTGCGCTCCTCTATCGCCCACCGCAGCGCGTTGACCGTCCGGCGGGTGATCCAGAAGGTGCCGATCAGCAGAGCCAGAACGATGTACGCAGGGCACACCACCCACGTGATCCAGAATGGCGCGTCGCTGAAGACGCTCGGCACCGGAAACGCCACGATGACCAACAGCAGCGCTGCGCCGATGCCGAGCACATTGGCGATCAAGATGAACGACCGTCAGGATCACCTGGATGCGGACCCGTCGGCGCAGCTGGCTTTCGGAGGACTTGCCCAGCAGCCAGGACCCGTAATCCGGCGTATCGGGCAGGCGACCGCTCTGCCGGGTGACCTTCTCGAGCACTCGGCCCAGCCGATGCGCGACACTCTTGTTGGCGGTCATCGTGGCCCCAGCCTAATTTGCCGGTCCGGCCACCTAAGGTGGTTCGGGTGCGTCTCGTGATCGCCCAGTGCACCGTTGACTATGTCGGGCGGCTCACCGCCCATCTGCCCTCCGCCCGCCGGCTGCTGCTGTTCAAGGCCGACGGCTCGGTGAGCGTGCACGCCGACGATCGGGCATATAAGCCGCTGAACTGGATGAGCCCGCCGTGCTGGCTCGTCGAAGAGCTCGACGGGCCGGTGCCGGTGTGGGTCGTGGAGAACAAGGCCGGCGAGCAGCTGCGCATCACGGTGGAGGATGTCGAGCACGACTCCAGCCATGAACTCGGTGTCGATCCAGGACTGGTCAAGGATGGTGTCGAGGCGCATCTGCAGGCGTTGCTCGCCGAGCACGTCGAGCTGCTCGGCACCGGCTACACGCTGGTGCGGCGCGAGTACATGACCGCCATCGGGCCGGTCGACCTGCTGTGCCGCGACGAGCAGGGCCGATCGGTGGCCGTCGAGATCAAGCGACGCGGCGAGATCGACGGCGTCGAACAGCTGACCCGCTACCTCGAGCTGCTCAACCGTGACACCGTGCTGGCGCCTGTCGCGGGAATCTTTGCGGCACAGCAGATCAAGCCCCAGGCCCGAACGCTGGCCATCGATCGTGGGATCCGTTGCGTGACTTTGGACTATGACCAGATGCGCGGTATGGACAGCGACGAGTTCAGGCTGTTCTGAGAGGCTGGTCGACATGCCCCGGCGCCGGAACCCGCCTCGGCGGCAACGCTCGTCACCGCCGTTGCCTGCGGCCCGCCGGATCGAGACCGGACCAGACGGATACGAATACGAGGTGAGGCCGATCGCGGCCTCGCGCGCAACCAAGATCTACCGCTGCCCCGGCTGTGACCACGAAATCGTCATTGGCACAGCACATTTGGTCGTGTGGCCCGCCGATATGGGTGACAGCGCAGCCGATGAACGGCGGCATTGGCACACGCCGTGCTGGACGCACCGGGCAACGCGCGGCCCGACGCGCAGATGGTCTTAGTGGGCTTGGTCTTCCTTGGCGGGCTCGACCAGCTCGATCAGCACGCCGCCGCCATCCTTGGGATGGATGAAGTTGATCCGGGAGTTCGAGGTGCCGCGCCGGGGGGCGTCGTAGATGCAGCCGGATGCCCTGCTCGCGCAGCCGCTCGCTCAACGCGTCGAGATCGCTGACCCGGTAGGCGAACTGCTGCAGACCGGGACCGCGCTTGTCGAGGAACTTCGCGATCGTCGAGGTCTCGTCCAGCGGGCGCCATCAGCTGGATCTGGGCGCTGCCGACGGGCGCGCCACGGACCGACAGCATCGCCTCGCGGATGCCCTGGTCCTCGTTGACCTCTTCGTGCAGAACGATCATGCCGAGGTGGTCGTGATACCACTTGATCGCCACGTCCAGATCGGGCACCGCGATGCCGACGTGATCGATTGCTGTCACCAGGGCGGTGGCAAGCAATGGGCGGGCATCGACTTGCTCGGCGGTCATAACGTAACGGTAACCTGGCGGGAAAGATTGCGCCTCGCCGATCGGCGACTTGAGCGGTTCAGAAGAGCATTTGGAGGTAGTGAATGACGACGTCGGTGATTGTTGCTGGAGCCCGCACGCCTGTTGGCAAATTGATGGGCTCGCTGAAGGACTTCTCCGGCAGCGATCTCGGTGCGATCGCCATCTCCGGCGCCCTGGAGAAGGCCAGGCGTTCCTGCGTCGGCCGTCGAGTACGTGATCATGGGCCAGGTGCTGACCGCGGGCGCCGGGCAGATGCCCGCCAGGCAGGCCGCGGTTGCCGCAGGTATCGGCTGGGACGTGCCCTCGCTGACCATCAACAAGATGTGTCTGAGCGGCATCGATGCGATTGCGCTCGCTGATCAGCTGATCCGGGCCGGCGAGTTCGACGTGGTCGTCGCAGGTGGTCAGGAGTCGATGACGAAGGCGCCGCACCTGCTGATGGACAGCCGCGTCGGGCTACAAGTACGGCGACGTCACGGTGCTCGACCACATGGCCTACGACGGCCTGCACGACGTGTTCACCGACCAGCCGATGGGCGCGCTGACCGAGCAGCGCAACGACGTCGACCAGTTCACTCGCGCGGAGCAGGACGAGTTCGCTGCGCAGTCGCACCAAAAGGCCGCAGCGGCATGGAAAGACGGCGTCTACGCCGACGAGGTGGTGCCGGTGAAGATCCCGCAGCGCAAGGGCGACCCGATCGAGTTCACCGAGGACGAGGGCATCCGCGCAAACACCACCGCCGAGTCGTTAGCTGGGCTCAAGCCCGCGTTCCGCAAGGACGGCACCATCACCGCCGGTTCGGCGTCGCAGATCTCCGACGGCGCTGCCGCGGTCGTGGTGATGAACAAGGCCAAGGCGCAGGAGCTCGGCCTGACCTGGCTGGCCGAGATCGGCGCCCACGGCGTCGTCGCGGGCCCGGACTCCACCCTGCAGTCGCAGCCGGCGAACGCCATCAAGAAAGCCATTGCCCGCGAGGGCATCTCGGTCGATCAGCTCGACGTCATCGAGATCAACGAGGCGTTCTCGGCGGTCGCGCTGGCCTCGATGAAGGAACTCGGCGTCGACCCGCAGAAGGTCAACGTCAACGGCGGAGCCATCGCGATCGGCCATCCGATCGGCATGTCCGGTGCGCGAATCACCCTGCACGCCGCCCTTGAGCTGGCACGACGCGGTTCGGGCTACGCCGTCGCCGCGCTGTGCGGCGCGGGCGGCCAGGGCGACGCGCTCATCCTGCGTGCCGGCTAGCGTCTACGACGCCTTGTAGTAGTTGGTGCCGATTTCCGGGCACAATGGCGGCCATGACAAGCGCCTTTGATCTTCGGTCCGCTGCCGGCTGGTTCCGGTTGATCGCCCTGGCGGAAGCCGTCAGCTGGGTCGGTCTGCTGGTCGGCATGTACTTCAAGTACCTGGGCACGCCGCGGACCGAGATCGGCGTCAAGGTGTTCGGCATGGCGCACGGGCTGATCTTCATCGCCTTCGTGGTGGCGGGTCTGCTCGTCGGAATCGCGCTCAAATGGTCGGCAGGCACATGGTTGCTGGCGTTGCTGGCGAGCATCGTGCCGCTGTGCAGTGTGATCTTCCTCATATGGGCCGATAGAACCGGCCGAATGGGGCTTGCGGAGGCCGTTCCGGCCGTCGCGCAACCGGGACGACGAGCACCCGAAACGACGTGACAGACTTGTGGGCGTGACTCGTCCCCGACCTCCCATCGCGGCCTCCATGGCCGGTGCGGTTGACCTGTCGGCCCTCAAACAACCGCCGCCGTCTCGGCGAAGGCGACCGCGGCGCAGCGCCAGGCGGCGTGGAGATCACCGAGGCCAACCTCGAAGCCGAGGTGCTGGTCCGGTCCAGCCAGGTGCCCGTGGTCGTGCTGCTGTGGTCGCCGCGCAGCGAGGCCAGCGCGCAACTCGGCGACGTCCTCGCCCAACTCGCGGCCGCCGACGGCGGGAAGTGGTCGCTGGCGACGGTGAACGTCGACGTCGTCCCGCGGGTGGCGCAGATGTTCGGCGTGCAGGCCATCCCGACGGTGGTGGCGCTGGCTGCGGGCCAACCGTTGTCGAGCTTCCAGGGTGCGCAGCCGCCGGAACAACTGCGCAAGTGGGTCGACTCGCTGCTGAATGCGACGGCGGGCAAGCTCGGCGACGCAGGCGACGGCGAGGAGCCCGAGCAGGTCGACCCCGAACTCGCGCAAGCGCGGGCGCATCTGGATGCGGGGGATTTCGATGCCGCGTTGACGGCGTATCAAGCCCTGCTCGACGCCAACCCGAACGACGCCGAGGCCAAGGGCGCGGTGCGTCAGATCGGCTTCCTGCAGCGCGCAACCGCGCAGCGGCCCGACGCGGTAGCCGTCGCCGACGCCGCGCCCGATGACATCGACGCCGCGTTCGCCGCGGCCGATGTCGACATCCTGCAGCAGAACGTGGCAGGCAGCATTCGACCGGCTGATCGCGCTGATCAAGCGGACCGCCGATGACGAGCGCACCAAGGTCCGCACCCGGCTGATCGAGTTGTTCGATCTGTTCGACCCCGCCGATCCCGAGGTGATCGCGGGCCGGCGCAACCTCGCAAACGCGCTGTACTAATCGCCGAGATCGACGAAATGGCGAATCCGCTCGATGCGACTTTGCGTTTCGCAGTTAGGCGGGTTCGAACCACAGCGCGGCCAGCGGCGGCAGCACCATCACCGCCGACGCCGGACGCCCGTGCCACGGCTCGTCGGTGGCTTCCACCGCGCCGTAGTTGCCGATGCCCGTGCCGTTGTAGATGTCGGCGTCGGTGTTGAGCACCTCGCGCCAGGTGCCCGCATGCGGCAGGCCCAGCCGGTAGCGGGTGTGCTCGGAACCGGAGAAGTTGAACACGCACGCCAGCATCGAGCCGTCGTCGCCGAAGCGCATGAAGCTCAGCACGTTGTTGGCGGAGTCGTTGGCGTCGATCCACGAGTAGCCCTCGGGGCTGGTGTCGCGTGACCACAGCGCGCGACGGCTGCGGTAGATGCCGTTGATGTCGCTGCACCATCCGCTGAATCCCGTTGGAGAAGCTGTCCTCACCGAGCTGATACCAGTCCACGCCCGCGTTCCTCGGACCACTCCGCGCGCTGGCCGAACTCCTGGCCCATGAACAGCAGTTGCTTGCCAGGATGCGCCCACTGATAGGCCAGCAGACCGCGCAGGCCCGCCGCCTTCACATGGTCGTTGCCCGGCATCCGGCCCCACAGCGTGCCCTTGCCGTGCACGACCTCGTCGTGGCTGATCGGCAGCACGAAGTTCTCGCTGAACGCATACAGCATCGAGAACGTGATCTCATGGTGGTGGTAGCTGCGGTGCATCGGGTCACGGCTGATGAAGTCCAGCGTGTCGTTCATCCAGCCCATGTTCCACTTCATCGAAAAGCCAAGGCCGCCAAGGTTTGTCGGGCGGGTGACGCCGGGCCACGAGGTCGACTCCTCGGCGACGGTGACGATGCCGGGCGCCGCCTTGTGCACCGTCGCGTTCATCTCCTGCAGGAACTGCACGGCTTCGAGGTTCTCCCGGCCGCCGTAGATGTTCGGCGTCCAGCCGCCCTCTGGTCGCGAGTAGTCGAGGTAGAGCATCGACGCGACCGCGTCGACCCGCAGCCCGTCGATGTGGAACTCCTGCAGCCAGTACAGCGCATTGGCCACCAGGAAGTTGCGCACCTCGGCCCTGCCGAAGTCGAACACGTAAGTGCCCCAGTCGAATTGCTCGCCGCGGCGCGGATCGGAGTGCTCGTACAGCGCGGTGCCGTCGAAGCGGCCCAGCGCCCAGGCAGTCCTTGGGGAAGTGCGCGGGCACCCAGTCCATGATCACGCCGATGCCGGCCTGGTGAAGCGCGTCCACCAGGTACCGGAAGTCGTCGGGCGTGCCGAGGCGCGACGTCGGCGCATAGTACGACGTGACCTGGTAGCCCCACGACCCGCCGAACGGATGCTCGGCGACCGGCATCAACTCGACGTGGGTAAAGCCCTGGGAGACAACGTATTCGGTGAGCTCTTCGGCCAACTGCCGATAGCTCAGGCCGGGCCGCCACGACATCAGATGCACCTCGTAGGTGCTCATCGGCTCGAACACCGGATTCTGAGCGGCCCGCTGGGCCATCCAGTCGTGGTCGCTCCCAGGTGTAGTCGCTCTGCGTCACCTTCGACGCCGTCTGCGGCGGCACCTCGGTGGCGAACGCCATCGGGTCGGCGCGGTCGGTGACCGACCCGTCGGCGCCGTGCACCCGGAACTTGTACATGCCCGCCGATCTCGAAGCCGGGCCAGAACAGTTCCCACACGCCGGTCGAGCCGAGCACACGCAGCTGGGCCTCGTTGCCGTCCCAGTGGTTGAACTCACCGATCAGGCTGACGCCCTTGGCATTCGGCGCCCACACCGCGAACGACACCCCGTCGACGACGCCGTCGGGCGTGGTGAAGCGGCGCGGGTGTGCGCCGAGGATCTCCCACAGCCGTTCATGGCGGCCCTCGGCGAACAGGTGCAGATCCATTTCGCCGAGCGTGGGCAGGAAGCGATACGCATCGGCGACGGTGTGGGAGACGGTCGTGCCGTCGGCGCCCGGATAGCCGACTTCGAGCCGGTAGTCCGCCAGATTCGTGAACGGCACCGCGACCGCGAAAAGGCCCGCCTCGATGTGCTTGAACGACATAGCGTTCACCGCCGACGATCGCCGCCACCTCGACCGCGTGCGGTCGATAGGCGCGTATCACGGTGTGATCGCTGTATTCGTGGGCGCCCAGAACCGAATGCGGGTCGTGGTGTTCGCCGGCCAGCAGGCGGTTGAGGTCGGCCGTGTGCGGCCGCAGATGCGGACTGGTGAGTTGGTTGGTCTGCGTCATTCTCGTCACTCCCTACGCAGTAGGTTGAGTCGTTGGTCCGCCGGCACCTGGGGCATGTTCAGCACATGGGCCACCGCCCTGGATCGGATCAATGCGAACGTAATTGGATTGCCCCCATTGATATTCGTCGCCGGTGATCTCGTCGCGCACCCAGAAGCGGTCGTAGGGCTCCATCCCCAGCGCGCCCATGTCCAGCCACAGCGACGCCTCTTCCGGGCCGAACGGGTTGAGTGTCACCACCACCAAGCACCTGATCGCCGGTCACCGGGTCGAACTTGCTGTAGGCCAGCAGCGCATCGTTGTCGGGGTGGTGGAACTTGATGGTGCGCAACTCGTGCAAGCGCGGGGTGTACCCGACGAATCTCGTTGAGCCGGGTCAGGAATGGCTCCAGCGATTCGCCGTCGGCCAGCGCGGCGTCGAAGTCGCGGGGCCGCAGTTCGTACTTCTCCGAGTTCAGGTACTCCTCGCTGCCTTCCCGAACCGCTCGGTGCTCGAACAGCTCGTATCCCGAATACACGCCCCACGCCGAACTCATCGTCGAGGCCAGCACGGCGCGGATCGCGAACATGCCGGGACCGCCGTGCTGCAGGCTCTCGTGCAGGATGTCGGGCGTATTGACGAACAGGTTCGGCCGGGCGTAGTCGGCGTGTTCGGCGATCTGCTCGCCGAATTCGGTGAGCTCCCACTTCGCCGTGCGCCACGTGAAATACGTATAGGACTGCGTGAAGCCGAGCTTGGCCAGCCCGTACAGCCGTGCGGGGCGGGTGAAGGCCTCCGAGAGGAACAGGACGTCGGGATCCTCGTTCTTCACCTCGCCGATCAGCCAGGCCCAGAAGTTCGGCGGCTTGGTGTGCGGGTTGTCGACGCGAAACACCTTGACGCCGTGGGATATCCAGAACCGCACCACCCGCAGCACTTCTTCGTAGAGTCCCGGCAGGATCGTTGTCGAAGTTCAGCGGGTAGATGTCCTGGTACTTCTTCGGCGGGTTCTCCGCGTAGGCGATCGTCCCGTCGGGCAGCACGGTGAACCATTCCGGGTGTTTCCGCGCCCACGGGTGGTCGGGCGCGCACTGCAGCGCGAAGTCCAGCGCCACTTCCATGCCGTCGTCGCGGGCGGCGGCGACGAAATCGTCGAAATCCTCGATGGTGCCCAGCTTCGGGTGTATCGCGTCGTGTCCGCCCTCGTCGCTGCCGATCGCCCACGGCGAGCCGACGTCCTTGGGTGCGGCGGTCACGCTGTTGTTGCGGCCCTTGCGGTGCACCTTGCCGATCGGATGGATCGGCGGCAGGTAGACCACGTCGAAACCCATCTTGGCGATGCGCGGACAGCGCCTTGGTGGCGGTCGCGAAGGTGCCGTGCACGGGGTTGCCCTTGGCGTCCCAGCCGCCGGTGGACCGGGGAAAGATCTCGTACCACGCGCTGAACCGGGCCAGCGGCCGGTCCACCCAGACGCCGTATTGCTCGCCGCGGGTGACCAATTCGCGCAGCGGATACTGCTCGAGCAGCTCGGTCACTTCGGACGACAGCGCGGCGCCTGCGCGGGTGAACGGGTCGCCGGGCTGCGCGCAGCTGGGCCGCCGCGTCGATGCAGGGGATAGCGGTCCTGGCGGGGCACGCCCGTCGCGGCGCGCTCCAGTAGCCGGGCGCCGATGAGCAGGTCGTTGGACAGCTCGCTCTCGCTCTGGCCCGCGTCGAGCTTGGCGGTGACGTTCTTGCGCCACGTCGCGATCGGGTCGCCCCAGCCGTCCACCCGGAACGTCCACAACCCGACGCTGTCCGGGCTGAACTGCGCCGTGGAACACATCGGGAGTTCGGCCCGTCGACATCGGCAGCAGCTGAGGTTTCTTCCGCGGCGCGGGGGCTGACCACCTCCTCGATCGGCACGGGTTGCGCGGTCTTGACGCGCCCTGGCGGATCGTCGGCCAGCCGTGGATACGCCGTGCCGTGATAGCGCACCACCAGCGTGGCCGACACCGCGTCATGGCCTTCGCGCCACACCGTGGCCCGAACCGGGACGATCTCGCCCACGACGGCCTTGGCCGGAAACCGTCCCGCCAGAAACGACGGGCGCGACGTCATCGATCTCGATACGACCGGCCACCCCATCACTCCTTACACTGGCGCGGCCCGCGTCGGGCCGCTGTGCTTGTCGTCTGCGTCTCGGAATCAAAGCCTCTTGAACATCCTGGGCGCCCTATACCCACCGTAGTGGTCGGCCCAACCCGACGGGGGTGAAGCGATCACCACACCGCACTGCAGGGAGCGGATTTGTCAGTAAGGTTGAGTCGCGTGAAAGCCCTCCGACGGTTCACCGTCCGCGCACATCTGCCCGATCGTCTGACCGCGCTCGAACGTCTTTCGATCAACCTGCGCTGGTCATGGGACAAGCCCACGCAGGACCTGTTCGCGGCCATCGATCCCGAGCTGTGGAAGCAGGTCGGATGCGACCCGGTCGCGTTGCTCGGGCAGGTCGCACCGAAGCGGCTGGACGAGCTGGCCAAGGACGAGTCGTTCCTGCGTCGCCTCGACGAGCTCGCCGCTGACCTGGACGACTACCTGACCCGGCCGCTGTGGTACCAGCAGCAGGCCGAGGAAGGCGCGCAGCTTCCGAACGGCATCGCCTACTTCTCGATGGAGTTCGGCGTTGCCGAGGTGCTGCCGAACTATTCCGGCGGCCTGGGCATTCTGGCGGGCGATCACCTGAAGTCCGCGTCGGACCTGGGCCTTCCGCTGATCGCGGTGGGGCTGTACTACCGCTCGGGATACTTCCGGCAGTCGCTGACCGCCGACGGTTGGCAGCACGAGAGCTACCCGTCACTGGATCCGCAGGGCCTGCCGCTGCGGCTGCTGACCGACAAGGACAACGACCCGGTGCTGGTCGAGCTGGCGATGCCGGACTCCGGCCAGTTGAGGGCGCGCGTGTGGATTGCGCAGGTGGGCCGAATCCCGTTGCTGCTGTTGGATTCCGACATCCCCGAGAACGATCACGACCTGCGCAGCGTCACCGACCGGCTGTACGGCGGCGACCAGGAACACCGGATCAAGCAGGAGATCCTGGCAGGCATCGGCGGGGTGCGGGCGATCCGCGCGTTCACCGAAATCGAGGGCCTGCACGCGCCCGAGGTGTTCCACATGAACGAGGGGCACGCGGGTTTCCTGGGCGTCGAACGCATCCGCGAACTGATCGACGCCGGGCTGGACTTCGACACCGCGCTGACGGTGGTGCGGTCGTCGACCGTGTTCACCACGCACACCCCGGTGCCCGCAGGCATCGACCGGTTCCCGGTGGAGATGGTCAAGCGGTACTTCGGCGGCTCGGCGGACGGCCCGTCGGGCGCGATGTCGCGGCTGCTGCCCGGCGTACCGCTGGACCGGATCATCGCGTTCGGCGCGGAGGACGACCCGTCGAAGTTCAACATGGCGCACATGGGCCTGCGGCTCGCGCAGCGGGCCAACGGGGTGTCGCTGCTGCACGGCCGGGTCAGCCGCCACATGTTCAACGAGCTGTGGCCGGGGTTCGACCCGAACGAGGTGCCGATCGGCTCGATCACCAACGGCGTGCACGGGCCGACCTGGGCGGCGCCGCAGTGGCTGGAGCTGGGCCGCGAGCTGCTCGGCAGCGAGGACCTCGGCTCGCTGAGCGAGCCCGACACGTGGCAGCGGCTGCAGCAGGTCGAACCCGGCCACATGTGGTGGATCCGCTCGCAGTTGCGCAAGGCCCTTGTCGAAGACGTGCGGGCCCGGGTGCGCCGCTCGTGGCTGGAGCGTGGTGCCTCGGATGCCGAATTAGGCTGGATCGCAACGGCTTTCGATCCCGACGTGTTGACCATCGGGTTCGCCCGGCGGGTGCCGACGTACAAGCGGCTGACGCTGATGCTGCGCGACCCGGAGCGGCTGGAGAAGCTGCTGCTCGACGAGAAGCGCCCGATTCAGCTGATCGTGGCAGGCAAGTCGCATCCCGCCGACGACGGCGGCAAGGCGCTGATCCAGCAGGTGGTGAAGTTCGCCGACCGCGCCGAGGTGCGGCATCGCATCGCGTTCCTGCCCGACTACGACATGTCGATGGCCCGCCAGCTGTACTACGGCTGCGACGTCTGGCTGAACAACCCGCTGCGGCCGCTGGAGGCGTGCGGCACGTCGGGCATGAAGAGCGCGCTCAACGGCGGGCTGAACCTGTCGATCCGCGACGGCTGGTGGGACGAGTGGTACGACGGCGAGAACGGTTGGGAGATCCCGACCGCCGACGGGCTGCTGGATGAAGGCCGGCGCGACGACATCGAGGCCGCCGCGCTGTACGACCTGCTCGAGCAGTCGGTCGCGCCGAAGTTCTACGACCGCGACGAGCAGGGCGTCCCGACGCGCTGGGTGGAGATGGTGCGCCACACGCTGATGGAACTCGGGCCCGAAGGTGCTGGCGTCGCGGATGGTGCGCGACTACACCGAGAAGTACTACGCCCCTGCGGCACAGTCGCTGCGCAAGACCGTCGAACCCGGCGCGGACGGCGAGCCGTTCGGCGCGGCGCGTGAGCTGGCCGCCTACCGGCAGCGCGCGCAGGAGGCGTGGCCGAAGATCCAGATCACCGACGTCGACAGCTACGGCCTTCCGGACACGCCGCTGCTGGGCTCCGAGCTCACGCTGACCGCGACGGTGCAGCTGGCCGGCCTGCGACCCGACGAGGTGGTGGTCCAGGCCGTGCTCGGCCGCGTCGACGGCAGCGACGCGCTGGTCGATCCGGTGACCGTGCCGATGAAGCACACCGGGACCGCCGACGGCGGCAACGAGGTGTTCTCGACGACGACACCGTTGCCGGTCGCGGGTCCGGTCGGGTACACGGTGCGGGTGCTGCCGCATCACCCGCTGCTGGCCGGCGACAACGAACTCGGCCTCGTCACGCTGGCGTGAGCGCTGCCCTCAAGGTTTCGCTAGACGGCGGGCCGTACGCGCTGGCGGCAGGTCCGGACGGCGCGATGTGGGTGACGCTGGTGCACAGCGGCTCGATCGCGCGGGTGACAGACCGGTGGCGACGTCACCGTGTATCCGGTCGGTCCGCAGTCGCGGCCGTCGATCATCACCGCGGGCCCCGATGGCGCGATGTGGTTCACCCGCACCGGCGACGACCGCATCGGCCGGATCACCACGGCCGGCGAGCTGACCGCATTCGAGTTGGAGGAGGGCAGCGGGCCGTTCGGCATCACCGCGGGCGCGGATGGCGCGCTGTGGTTCACCGCCATGACATCGGGTGACATCGGCCGGATCACGGTGGACGGCGAGCTGTCCGGCTGGCCGTCGGTCGGCGGTGCGCCGTCGATGATCGTCAGCGGCCCCGACAATGCGTTGTGGTTCACGCTCAATCAGGGCAACGCGGTCGGCCGGTTGGCGCCGGCAGACGGGATCACGGTGCGCGAATTGCCCACTGCCGGAGCGGGTCCCGTCGGCATCGCCGCGACGCACGATGACGCGGTGTGGTTCACCGAGATCCTCGCCGACAAGCTCGGCCGCATCCCGATGGACGAGGCGATCCAGGAGATGGAGCTGCCGGGCAAACCGCACGCCGTGGTCGCCGACCCCGACGACGGCGTGTGGGTGAGCCTGTGGGGCGCGAGCCAGATCGCGCGCGTCAGCGGTGACGGCTCGGAAGTCGTCACGATCGACCTGCCGCCGGGCAGCGAACCGCACGGCTTGGCGATCGGCCCCGACGGCGCGCTGTGGGTCGCGCTGGAGTCGGGGTTCGTGCTGCGAATGCCCACCTGACGTGGCTGACCTGCGACAACGACTCGGCCTGGTCACACTCGCATAAAGACACGCGCATAAGTGGGCCCCCTCTTGGCAAGGGGCTGAGCCGTCGGGTAATGATCCTAGGCGGGATATGTTCCGGCCGAGGAGGGCTGCGCTGTGCTGTTTCGTCCCCTGGCCGTGCTGACTGCCTGCGTGGTGACCTGCGTTTTTGCCACTCCGATCGCGTCCGCCGAGCCCGAGGTTGAGCCTGTCGCCGCCGACGCACCGCTGCCGAGGCCGCGCCGCCACCGGAAGCCGCGCCGGTCGACGACGGCCGGGTGGAATCGTCGCCGCCGAAGACGACGAACTCCCCGGACGGCTGGACGCTCACGGTGTCGGCCAAGGATGAAACACAGCGCGTGACCGCACCGCTGACAACCGCGATTTCGACCCGCGAGTACGAGGTCGGCGGCATCTACAGCGGCTCACTGGTCGGCCCCGAGGACGCGGATGAAGGCGCGCAGGGCACCCTCGAAGTGGGTTATCAGATTGGCTGCGGCATCGATATGAGCACGTCCAACGGTGTCTCCCTGACGGGCACCATGGGGCTCAACCCGTCGATCGGAGTCATCGGCACCGACATCATCTCGCCGCTGCCGGAAGGCATCGTTCCGGGACTCGGCGCCAACATCGGCGGCGGTGTGACCGTCGGTCTCAAGCCAGGGCTCATCAACACCGTCCCGGTGTCGAAGAAGGAGTTCAAGGGCGACAAGCCCTGGATCATGGTCGACGGATTCCACATCAAGATCGACGGCTGCGTGGGCGAGTCGTTCATCCGCTCGTATGCATTCCTGACCCGGTCGACCGAGATGTCCGACGCGGTCGCGGCGTGGTACGGCGTGACGAAGAAGGTCTAACCTTCCGCGCGAGTGATCGTGTTTGTACGGAGACACGCCGCGTTTGCATGGCGTTTTGCGGTCGCTCGCGCTCAACAAACTCAGGGGAAGCGCTTGAAGCAGCGGTCCTCGTCGCCGAGCACGCCGACGCGGAACGCGTCGATCCTCGAGAAGCCGGACGGCACCGACTCGCCGTTGACGTCGCTGGCGGCCAGGCCGTTGGTCAAGATGCCCGACACCGCCTCATCGACGTCGCCTGCCGTCAGCGCGATGGTGTTGCCGTCGGGCGTGGTGACGGTTTTCGACATCTTGACGGTGGCCACGCCGGTGAGGCAGGCGGTGCGCAGCGCGGCCTCGGCGTTGTCGAGCACCAGGCCGCCGCGCGCATGCTGGATGGCCTGCATGTAGCGGGAAACCAGCACCGAATAGGCGGTGTTGTCCCCGCTGGCCAGGCCGCCCTCTTCGGTGTCGGATTGGGTGCCCATCGCCTCCATCTCGTCGAGGTCGACGACGATCGTGTTGGTGGCCGGGCAGTACGACGCCGGCGGGCTTGGCCTGGCGTCCGGGCAACCCTCGGCCTCGGACGCCTTGAAGCTCAGCTGCGGCGGGTCGGCCGGCGAGAACAGGATGCCCATCGCGTCGACGATCGACCGCACCGACTCCTCGGTGATCGGCAGTTCGCCGGTCTCGTTCTCGGGCAGCAGCACGGGCAGGTCGCCGCGGCGCTGGCCGATCTCCCGCATGTCGATTGCCGCACACGCCGATGGTCCGTCGGTGAAGCCGAACTGGAAGGCGGAGAGCCGTTCGAACGCCGAGCCGTGTTCGTCGAAGCCGACCTCGGGATCGTCCTCGCTCAGCAGCGGATCGCGGAACGCGATCACCGCCGCGAGCACATTGTTGAGGCCTTCACCGGTGGACAGCGTGAAGCGCGGCGAATTGTCCTCGGCGACCCAGCGCATGTACGCCCCCGCGAAGCAGTCGGCCTGCTGTTCGGCCACCAGCGTCGGGGTTTCGTCGTCTTTCAGCCCCGCCTGATGCTGCACGGCGTGGCCGTATTCGTGGGCGAGCACCATCGTCACGCCCATGTCCCCGTACGCCTTTCGCAACGAGGGCAGCAGCTCGCCGCGGTCCCAGCCGATGGTCTTGTCGTCGTAACAGAACGCGGCGTTGACGAGTCCGTAGGTGTCCTCGCCGCAGAACGAGCTGTCGTCGAACCCGTTGGCGTCCCATGAGACCAGCGCCTCCACCGGGGTGAACTCGTCCGTCGAACGTCTCGCTGTAGACGCCCTCCCAGTACTCCTCGATGTCGCTGACCGCGTTGCGGGCGAGTTCGTCGATCTCGCCGTCGTCTGTTCCCCGCACCTCGCGCGCCGGTCCGTGCGCGTCGGGCCGCAGGCCGGTGGGGCCGTCGGTGGCCGGCATCCCTGCGACGTGGAACGGGTCGTCGAACACCGAGACCGCTTCGCCCTGAAGGGTTGTGGTGCAGCCGGCGGCGAGCAGCGCCGAGCAGGTCGCGATCACGGCAACTACCACGTGGCGTCGGCTCATGGAGGCAGGATAGTTTGCAGAGTCAGTCGGCGCGCAGACGTTCGAGCGCTTGGCGTACCCGGGTTGCGTCGGTCGTCGCCCAGAACGGTGGCAACGACGCGCGCAGGTAACCGCCGTAGCGGGCCGTCGCCATCCGGGAGTCGAGCACCGCGACGACGCCGCGGTCGTCGACGCGTCGCAGCAGGCGCCCGGCGCCCTGCGCCAACAGCAGCGCCGCGTGGCTGGCGGCGACGGCCATGAACCCGTTGCCGCCGCGGGCCGCCACCGCGCGCTGCCGTGCGGTCAGCAGCGGGTCGTCGGGCCGGGGAAATGGGATGCGGTCGATGAGCACCAACGACAGCGACGGGCCTGGCACGTCGACCCCCTGCCACAGCGACAGCGTGCCGAACAGCGATGTCTCTGCGTCGTCGGCGAACCGCTGTACCAACGCCGAGGTGGTGTCGTCGCCCTGGCACAGCACCGGGGTGTCGAGCCGCTCCCGCATGATCTCGGCGGCGGCCTTGGCGGCGCGCATCGATGAGAACAGGCCAAGCGTTCGCCCGCCCGCGGCGGTGATCAGCCCGGCGATCTCATCGAGCTGCTCGGCCGAACCGGTGCCGTCACGCCCTGGCGGCGGCAGATGGGCTGCGACGTAGAGGATTCCCGACTTCGCGTGCTCGAACGGCGAACCGACGTCGAGGCCGCGCCACTTGACCTCGTCGATTCCGGCCAGCCCCCACGCCGAAGCCATTGCGTCGAAACGTGCCGCCGATGGTCAGCGTGGCCGACGTGAGTACGGCCGTCGAGCGCTCAAACAGCCTGCCGCGCAACAACCCTGCCACCGACAACGGTGCCACCCGCAACACTGCGCGCACGCTGCCGCGGATGTCCTCGTGATCGAGCCACACCACGTCGGTGCGGTCGGCGATGGCGGGGACGAACGACGTCAGGATGCGAGTCGCGGTGTCGCTGATGTCGGTCAGCGCCGTCGCCGCTTCGGCGCGCGCCGACGCCGCCTTCGGGTCGCTCGGGGCGGTGTCGATCGCCGAACGGGCCCTGCTCGCGGCGTCGCGCAGCGCGGTCAGGTAGGTGGTCATCTCGTCGTCGAGCACGTCGATGCGCCCCGGTGTGGCGTCGTGGATCATCGACGAGAAGGTCGCCGTCGCGGCCTCGAGGCGCTGCGCGAGCTCGGGGTCGATGAGCCTGCCGACGCGGCGGTGCGCAATTCCGAGCGACGTCGCCGACAACTCGGCGGTGGCCACGCCGGTCACCCGGTCGACCAGCTCGTGCGCCTCGTCGACCACCAGCAGCTCGTGTTCGGGAAGCACCGAGGCGTCGGCGATGGCGTCGATGGCAAGCAGCGCGTGATTGGTGACGATCACATCGGCGTGCCCCGCCTTGTCGCGTGCCTTCTCCGCGAAGCAGTCGGTCCCGAACGGGCAGCGGGCCGCGCCGATGCACTCCCTGGCCGAAACGGACACCTGAGACCACGACCGGTCAGGCACTCCTGGCGTCAGCTCGTCGCGGTCGCCGGTATCGGTGCTGCGACGACCATGCGATCAGCCGCTGCACGTCGCGGCCAAGCGCGCTGGCGGCCATCGGCTCGAACAGCTCCTCCTGCGGCCGGTCCTCGGGTTCGTTCGCGGCACCGTTGTGAATCTTGTTGAGGCACAGGTAGTTTCCGCGGCCCTTGAGCAGCGCGAACTCGGGTTGACGGGGCAGGGCGCCTGCGAGGGAGTCGGCCAGCCGCGGCAGGTCGCGGTCAACGAGCTGCCGCTGCAGGGCGATTGTCGCGGTCGACACCACCACGGGCTGGTCGGTTTCGACGGCCCGCGCGATCGCCGGCACCAGGTAGGCCAGCGACTTGCCGGTCCCGGTGCCCGCCTGCACGGCGAGGTGCTCGCCGGTGTCGAAGGCGTGCGCGACGGCCTCGGCCATCTCGATCTGGCCGCTGCCTCTCGGCGCCGCCCAATGCGGCAACCGCCTTGGCCAGCAGTTCTGTGACGTCCGCTGTATCGCCCGTGGCTGCTCCTAGGCGTCTCGGCGGCTGGTGGGGGAAATCATGCGGGTCGGGATGGCCGGTTCGCCCTTGGATAGTTTCAGGCCGTCCCAGGGCAGGCTCAGCAGCCCGTCCTTCACCCGCCCGCGTGCCGTGTCGATGCCGAGGTCGCCGACCGGTTCGCCCGCGCGCACCAGGTCGACCGTGAGAGCGCCGGCCCGGCTGATCCGACGGTGGCCGGCCGAACGGGTGGACGACCTCCTCGACGATGGTGCCGGACTGCTTGGCCAGGCCGCAGCCCCTGCTTGCGGCCGCCGTGGGATTCCTTGTGGCTGCTGCGTTTCTCGACCGGCATGCCGTCCACCTCGACCAGCTTGTAGACCATGCTGGCGGTCGGCGCGCCCGAGCCGGTGACCACCGATGTTCCGACCCCGTAGATGTCGACGGGTTCGGCGCGCAGCGCCGCGATCGAGAACTCGTCGAGGTCGCCGGAGACCACGATGCGGGTCTTGGTGGCGCCAAGGCCGTCGAGTTGGTCACGGACCTGGCGGGCCAGCACGCCCAGATCGCCGGAGTCGATGCGCACCGCTCCGAGCTCGGTGCCCGCCACCTCGACGGCGTTGGCCACTCCCTGCGTGATGTCGTAGGTGTCGACGAGCAGGGTGGTGCCGACGCCGAGCGCGTCGACCTGTGCCTTGAACGCGGCCCGCTCGTCGGGCCCGTGTTCGCCCGTGTGCAGCAGCGTGAACGCATGCGCGCTGGTGCCCAGTGCCGGCACGGCGTAGCGGCGCTGCGCCTCGAGGTTCGACGACCCGGTGAACCCCGCGATGTAGGCGGCCCGTGCCGCGGCGACCGCGGCCTGTTCGTGCGTGCGACGCGAGCCCATCTCGATCAGCGGGCGCCCCGCGGCCGCGCATGACCATGCGCGCCGCGGCAGAGGCGATCGCGGTGTCGTGGTTGAGGATCGACAGCGCCAGCGTCTCCAGCACCACGCATTCGCCGAATGTGCCGTGCACCGACAGCACGGGGGAGCCGGGGAAGTACAGCTCGCCTTCTGCGTAGCCGTCGACGTCGCCGCCGAACCGGTAGTCGGCGAGGTACGCGAGCGTCTCACGGTCCAGAAAATCCTCGAGTGACGCGAGAGCCGTCTCGTCGAATCTGAACTGCGCCAACGCTTCCACGAAGCGCGCCGTGCCGCGCGACGACCCCGTAGCGGCGGCCCTCGGGCAGTCGGCGGGCGAACACCTCGAATGCTGGTGCGACGGTGCGCACTGCCGTCGCGCAGCGCCGCCGCGAGCATCGTCAACTCGTATTTGTCGGTCAGTAACGCCAGAGAAGGCGGAGCCACACCGCAACGGTATCGGTTTAGCGGCCTCGGTATCCTGAAGCACATGGTGACTCCGGCGAAGACCCGTCCGGGAACTCGCGAGCAGCGGGACGTCTCGACCGTCGGAGGCCACCGACACCCCATGGGTGACCATCGTCTGGGACGACCCCGTCAACCTGATGACATACGTGACGTACGTCTTCCAGAAGCTGTTCGGCTACAGCGAGCCGCATGCGACCAAACTCATGATGCAGGTGCACAACAGAGGGCAAGGCCGTGGTGTCCGCAGGCAGCCGGGAGTCCATGGAGGTCGACGTGTCGAAGCTGCATGCCGCCGGCCTGTGGGCGACCATGCAGCAGGACCGCTGATCCGAACTGTGCGTAAATGGAAGCGGGTCGACACCGCCGACGGCCCGCGCTTCCGGTCGTCGCTGGCCTCTCATGAGGCCGCGCTGCTGCACAGCCTGGTGACGTCGATGCTCGGGATGCTTGAGGAACGCGAATCATCTGTCTCCTGCAGATGAACTCGAAGAGATCACCGGGTATGCGCACCGGTCAATGAGCAGCCTCCGCAGGACGACACGATGAAGCGGCTGCTGCCCGACTTCTATCGCCCGCAGACCGATCATCCGGCCGGCTCCGGCACCGTCGAGAGCCTCAACAACGCGTTGCGCAGCCTGCACGAGCCGGAGATCATCGACGCCAAACGTCAAGCGGCACAACGGTTGCTGGACACCGTGCCCGCAGGACGGCGGGAAGTTCGAACTCACCGAGGACGACGCGCACGCCTGGGCCGCCGCGGTCAACGACGTGCGGCTGGCGCTGGGCACCATGCTCGACATCGGCCCCAACGGGCCCGAGCGGCTGCCCGCCGACCACCCCATGGCCGGACATCTCGACGTGTACCAGTGGCTGACGGTGCTGCAGGAGTACCTGGTGCTTGGGTTGATGGACAAGCGATGAGCGCCATCACCGACGTCGGCGGGATTCGCGTCGGCCACCACCATCGGGTCGATCCCGACGTGGCGCTCGGTTCCGGCTGGGCCAGCGGCACCACCGTCGTGCTGACTCCGCCGGGCACCGTCGGCGCCGTCGACTGCCGTGGCGGCGCGCCGGGCACCCGCGAGACCGACCTGCTCGACCCCATCAACTCGGTGCGCTACGTCGACGCCGTGGTGCTCTCCGGCGGCAGCGCCTTCGGGCTGGCCGCCGCCGACGGCGTGATGAGCTGGCTCGAGGAGCACGACCGGGGCGTGGCGATGGAGGGCGGCGTGGTGCCGATCGTGCCCGCCGCGGTGATCTTCGACCTGCCGGTCGGCGGATGGCAGTGCAGGCCGACGGCGGAGTTCGGCTACGCCGCCGCCGAGAGCGCGGGGGAGGACGTCGCCATCGGCACCGTTGGTGCTGGCACCGGGGCCCGCGTCGGCGTGCTCAAGGGCGGCGTCGGGACGGCGTCGGTGATGCTCGATTCGGGTGTCACCGTCGGGGCGCTGGTGGTCGTCAACGCCGCCGGTGACGCCGTCGACCCGGCCACCGGACTGCCATGGCTGGCCGATCAGATCGAGGAGTTCGGCCTGGTCGCGTCCGCCCGCCGACCAGATCGCCGCCTACGCCGACCGGCACACCGAGCTCAGCCCGCTCAACACCACCATCGCGGTGGTGGCCACCGACGCCGCGCTGAGCTCGGCAGGGTGCCGTCGCGTCGCCGTCGCCGCGCATGACGGGCTGGCCCGCACCATCCGGCCGTGCCACACCCCGCTCGATGGCGATACGGTGTTCGCGCTGGCCACCGGCGCCATCGAGGTGCCACCGGACCCCACCACACCGGCGTCGATGTCGCCGGAGACGGCCCTGATCACCGCGGTCGGGGCGGCCGCGGCGGACTGCCTGGCCCGTGCGGTGCTCGTCGGTGTGCTGGCCGCCGAGTCGGTCGCCGGAATACCGACCTACCGGGACCTGTTGCCCGGAGCGTTCGAATGAAAGGTGGAGCGAGTCCGTGCTGGTGATCCGAGCCGACCTGGTCGACGCCATGGTCGCCCACGCGCGCGCCGACCACCCCGACGAGGCATGCGGCGTGATCGCCGGACCGGAAGGGGTCGGACCGCCCCGAGCGGTTCATCGCGATGCTCAACGCCGAACGGTCGCCGACGTTCTACCGGTTCGACTCGGGTGAGCAGCTCAAGGTGTGGCGGGCCATGGACGACGCGGACGAGGTGCCGATCGTCATCTACCACTCGCACACCGCGACCGAGGCGTACCCGAGCCGCACCGACATCTCCTATGCGTCCGAACCCGACGCGCACTACGTGCTGGTGTCCACCCGCGACCCTGACGAGCACGAGCTGCGCAGCTACCGCATCGTCGACGGCGTCGTCACCGAAGAACCCGTCAAAATCGTTGAGCAGTACTAGGCCTAGAGGAGCCCGTCACATGTCCGTTTCTGTCTCCATCCCGACCATCCTGCGCACCCACACCGGCGGTGAGAAGCGCGTCACCGCGACCGGCGCCACGTTGCAGGCCGTCATCAGCGACCTGGAGTCGAACTACTCCGGCATCTCCGAGCGCCTGGTCGACGACGGCAAGCTGCACCGCTTCGTCAACATCTACGTCAACGACGAGGACGTGCGGTTCTCCGGCGGGCTGGACACCGAGATCTCCGACGGCGACTCGGTGACGATCCTGCCTGCCGTCGCTGGAGGATGACTTGACCCGGTACGACTCGCTGCTCCAGGCGCTGGGCAGTACTCCGCTGGTCGGCCTGCAACGGCTGTCGCCGCGTTGGGACGCCGATGAGCCGTACGAAGAGGATCGACGCCGCACGTGCGGCTGTGGGCCAAGCTCGAGGACCGCAATCCCACCGGCTCCATCAAGGACCGGCCTGCGCTGCGGATGATCGAGGACGCCGAGAAGCGCGGCGTGCTGCAACCAGGCGCGACGATCCTGGAGCCGACGAGCGGCAACACCGGCATCTCGCTGGCGATGGCCGCGCTGCTCAAGGGCTACCAGATGATCTGCGTGATGCCGGAGAACACCTCGATCGAACGACGGCAGCTGCTCGAGCTCTACGGCGCGAAGATCATCTACTCGCCGGCCGAGGGCGGCTCGAACACCGCGGTTGCACACGCGAAAGAGCTTGCGGCGCAGAATCCTTCGTGGGTGATGCTGTACCAGTACGGCAACGAGGCCAACACCTTGTCGCACTACGAGGGCACCGGCCCCGAACTGCTGGCCGACCTCCCCGAAATCACCCACTTCGTCGCGGGATTGGGCACCACCGGGACGTTGATGGGCACCGGGCGGTATCTGCGCGAGCAGGTGCCCGACATTCAGATCGTCGCCGCCGAACCCCGGTACGGCGAGGGCGTTTACGCGCTGCGCAACATCGACGAAGGCTTCATCCCCGAGCTGTATGACCCCGACGTGCTGACCACCCGCTACTCCGTCGGCTCGTACGACGCGGTCAAGCGCACACGCGAGCTGGTCCAGGTCGAGGGCATCTTCGCCGGCATATCCACCGGTGCGGTGCTGCACGCCGCGCTGGGCATGGCCGCCAAGGCGGTCAAGGAGGGCAAGCGAGCCGACATCGCGTTCGTCGTCGCCGACGCCGGTTGGAAGTATCTGTCGACCGGTGCGTACGCCGGTAGCCTGGATGATGCCGAAGACGCATTGGAAGGGCAGCTATGGGCTTGAGCGGACCGGGCTATACCCGACGCCAGCGCCGGAGCCGAAGAAGCGGCCGGCGTGGATGGTCGGCGGGATCACGATCGTCACGCTTCGTCGCGCTGCTGTGGGTCATCGAGCTGTTCGACTCGTTGTCCAACCATCGCCTCGACGACAACGGCATCCGGCCGCTGGAGACCGACGGCCTGATGGGGATCATCTTCGCGCCGCTGTTGCACTCGAACTGGGATCACCTGATCGCCAACACCATTCCGGCGCTGATCCTCGGCTTCCTGATGACGCTCGCGGGTATGTCGCGGTTCATCTTCGCCACGGCCATCGTCTGGATCCTCGGTGGCTTCGGCACGTGGCTGATCGGCAATGTCGGCGCGCACTGCCCCTACGTCGGCGTGCGCTGCGAGTCCAACCACATCGGCGCGTCGGGCCTGATCTTCGGCTGGCTGGCGTTCCTGATCGTGTTCGGGTTCTTCACCCGCAAGGTGTGGGAGATCGTCGTCGGCGTGGTCGTGCTGTTCGTCTACGGCAGCGTCCTGCTCGGCGTGCTGCCCGGCACCCCAGGGGTGTCGTGGCAGGGGCACCTCTGCGGCGCGATCGCCGGCGTGTTCGCCGCGTACTTGCTGTCCGGGCCCGAACGCAAGGCGCGAGAGCTTCGTAAGACCAAAGCGACGAACCCATATCTGACGTCGTGAGCTCGCCGCTTGGCGCCCGTCGGGATCTTCGATTCCGGCGTCGGCGGACTCACCGTCGCGCGGGCGATCATCGACCAGCTGCCCGACGAGGACATCATCTACGTCGGCGACACCGCCAACGGTCCGTACGGGCCGCTGACCATCCCCGAGATCCGTGCGCACGCCCTTGGCGATCGGCGACGACCTCGTCTCGCGCGGCGTCAAGGCTCTGGTGATCGCGTGCAACACCGCGTCGTCGGCGTGCCTGCGCGACGCCAGCGAGCGGTATGCGCCCGTGCCCGTCATCGAGGTGATCCTGCCCGCGGTGCGCCGTGCGGTGGCCGCGACCCGCAACGGCCGCATCGGCGTGATCGGCACCGAGGCGACCATCGCGTCGGGCGCCTATCAGGACGCGTTCGCCGCCGCCCGCGACACCGAGGTGATCGGCGTGGCATGCCCGCGGTTCGTCGACTTCGTCGAGCGCGGCGTGACCAGCGGCCGCCAGGTGCTTGGCCTGGCGGAGGGCTATCTGGAACCGCTGCAGCGCGCCGAGGTCGACACGTTGGTGCTGGGCTGCACCCACTACCCGATGCTGTCGGGGCTGATCCAGCTGGCGATGGGCGACCACGTCACGTTGGTGTCCAGCGCGGAGGAGACCGCCAAGGACTTGCTGAGAGTGCTCACGGAACTCGATTTGCTGCGTCCGCATGACGCTCCGCAGGCGCGGCGGCTGTTCGAGTCGACCGGCGATCCTGAGGCGTTCACCACACTTGCGGCCCGATTCCTTGGTCCGACCCTGGATGGTGTTCGGCCTGTTCAGCGTCACGTTGCCGCCCAAAGATGATTTCTGTCGCGTAAACGGGCGATGTTTTCGTCACGTGGATAGCGGGCATGGCAAGCTAGTGAGCGTGCGAATCACCGTACTCGGTTGCTCCGGCAGTGTTGTCGGGCCTGATTCGCCAGCTTCGGGCTACCTGCTTACGGCCCCTGACACCCCACCGTTGGTCATCGATTTCGGGGGCGGAGTGCTTGGCGCGCTGCAGCGTCACGCCGACCCCAACTCGGTGCACGTGCTGCTCTCGCACCTGCACGCCGACCACTGTCTCGATCTGCCCGGTCTGTTCGTGTGGCGGCGCTACCACCCGACGCCTGCGGAGCAGCGCGGCTTGATGTACGGCCCGGCGAACACGTGGGCGCGACTGGGCGCGGCGTCGTCGCCCGAGGGCGGGGAGATCGACGACTTCTCCGACATCTTCGACATCCGGCATTGGGTCGACAACGAGACGGTGCAGATCGGTTCGCTCTCCGTGACGCCGAAGCTGGTGTGCCATCCGACCGAGTCCTACGGGATGCGGATCACCGACCCGTCCGGCGCGACGCTGGTCTACAGCGGCGACACCGGCTACTGCGATCAGCTGATCGATCTGGCCCGCGGCGCCGACGTGTTCCTGTGCGAGGCGTCGTGGACGCATTCGACCCGTCGCGGCCGCCCAAGCTGCATCTGTCGGGCACCGAGGCCGGGCGGGCCGCCGCGCAGGCCGGTGTCGGCGAACTGCTGCTGACCCACATTCCGCCGTGGACGTCGCGCGAGGACGTCATCAGCGAGGCGAAGGCGGAGTTCGACGGGCCCGTGCACGCCGTGGTGTGCAACGAGTCGTTCGACATCACGCGCTCCTGAGCTACCGTCAGACCCACCGGTTAGGGTTGGCGCGTGTCCAGACGAGAAGACGGCCGGCTCGACGACGAGCTGCGGCCGGTCCGCATCACCCGCGGCTTCACCTCCCATCCCGCCGGTTCGGTGTTGGTGGAGTTCGGCCAGACCAGGGTCATGTGCACGGCCAGCGTCACCGAGGGCGTGCCGCGCTGGCGTAAGGGCTCGGGGCTGGGCTGGCTGACGGCCGAGTACGCGATGCTGCCCGCGGCCACCCATGACCGATCGGATCGCGAGTCGGTCAAGGGCCGCGTCGGCGGGCGCACGCAGGAGATCAGCCGGCTCGTCGGCCGGTCGCTGCGGGCGTGCATCGACCTGGCGGCGCTGGGGGAGAACACCATCGCGCTCGACTGCGACGTGCTGCAGGCCGACGGCGGCACCCGCACGGCGGCGATCACCGGTGCGTACGTGGCGCTGGCCGATGCGGTGACGTATCTGGGGGCGGCAGGCGAGCTGTCGGACCCGCGGCCGCTGTCGTGCGCGATCGCTGCGGTCAGCGTCGGCGTCGTCGACGGACGCGTCCGCGTGGACCTGCCGTACTCGGAGGACTCGCGCGCCGAGGTGGACATGAACGTCGTCGCCACCGACACCGGCACGCTGGTCGAGATCCAGGGCACCGGGGAGGGCGCGACGTTCCCGCGCACGACGCTGGACAAGATGCTCGATGCGGCGATGGTCGCCTGCGAGCAGCTGTTCGTGCTGCAGAGCGAGGCGTTGGAGTTGCCGTATCCCGGCGTGCTGCCAGAGTCTGCGGAGCCTGCGAAGAAGGCGTTCGGAAGCTGACCGAGTTGTTGGTGGCCAGCCGCAACCGCAAGAAGCTGGCGGAGTTGCGGCGGGTGCTCGACGGTGCGGGCGTGGCCTTGACGCTGCTGTCGTTGGACGACGTCGCGGCATTCGATGAGGCGCCCGAGACCGGTGCGACGTTTGAAGAGAATGCGTTGGCCAAGGCGCGTGACGCCTATCAGGGCGACGGGTTTGGCGTCGGTGGCCGACGATTCGGGGCTGGAAGTCGATGCGCTGAACGGCATGCCGGGGGTGCTGTCGGCGCGCTGGTCGGGGCGGCACGGCGAGGATGCGGCGAACACGGCGCTGCTGCTGGCTCAGCTTCAGGACGTGCCGGACGAGCGGCGAGGCGCGGCGTTCGTGTCGGCGTGCGCGTTGGTGTCATCGGCTGGCGAGACCGTGGTGCGCGGCGCGTGGCCGGGCAGCATCGTGCGTTCGCCGCGCGGCGACGGCGGGTTCGGCTACGACCCAGTGTTCCTGCCGTCGGGATCGTCTCGTACGGCCGCGGAGTTGAGCCCGGAGGAGAAGGACGCGGTGTCGCATCGGGGCCGGGCGCTGGCGGCGCTTGCTGCCCGCGCTGCGGGAGCTGGCTTAGAGGCCGAACCTCTCGCGAATGTCGCTGGTCTGGAAGTGCTCGACGATGATGCCGACCAGCGGGATGGTGCCTGCCAGCAGCACGCCGATGGTCTTGCCGATGGGCCAGCGCACCTTGACCGCGAGGTTGGCGGTGAAGATCAGGTAGACGAAGTACACCCAGCCGTGCACGATCGCGATCCAGTTCGGCGGGTTGTCCACGTGGACGACGTACTTCAGCACCATCTCGTAGCACAGCGCGATCAGCCAGATGCCCGTCGTCCATGCCATGACGCGATAGCCGAGCAGCGCCTTGCGGATGGTGTCGACGGGGGTGGTCGGGACCTCGGTCATGGGGTCTTGTGTTCCTTGTCTTCTTTGGCGAGCTCGGCGAGGTAGGCGTTGTACTCGCTGAGGGCGGGGTCGTCGTCGGAAGGCGTTGCGGCCTTGGGTCGTTCGGGCAATAACCCGGAGGGGATCTCGGTCACGGTGTCGTGCTTGCGAGGCTCGGGCGGGGCTTCTTCGTAGCGGACGAACTTGTAGTAGGCGTAGACGCAGAACCCGGCGAACAGCGGCCACTGCAGCGCATAGCCGAGGTTCTGGAAGCTGCCCGACGCGGACTCGAAGCGGGTCCACTGCCACCAGGCCAGGGCCAGGCAGCCTGCCGCGGCGACGACGACCAACGCGATCAGCGCCGGTCTCCTACGCCGTGTAGTGGACATCATTCAACGGTACCGCGCGGTCCTTCGGGCCGACGAACTCGTCTAGACGTGCGGTCGCGGCTTTGCGGTAGATGGAGACGATGTACTTGGTCGACCGCGTCCATGGGATGTCGAGAGCGTCGAGCGCAGCTGTGAACAGGCCTAGGATGTCTTCGGATCGGTTGGAGAAGTGGTAGCGGATGCTCATGACGCCGCGGTCGTTGGCGACGACGCGACAGCCGTCGCTGTGGATCAGCCCGAGGACGAACTCCTCGGTGGCTTGGTCGACGAGCGCTTGCTGCCAGGGCTCCAGTGCGATTCGTCGCGTGTGCTTCCTGCCCGGACCGTGCTGAGGGAACAGGCACGGCCAATGCTTTGAGTACAGCCAGACTTCGACGCACCCGTTCTTCTTTGTCGATCCCCGCGCGCTGGCCGGGCATCAACATGCTCGAGCGCGGCGCGGCAGCGGTCGATGATCGCCGGGTACTTGCTGTCGAGCATGATTCTCAGACGCCAGACGCGACGGTCCCGGGAGATGCAGCCGTCGCCGAGGTACAACCCCAGTACGTAGCAGTACGCCGCTGCCGGGAGCGCAGAGAAATCGTGGTCGACGCCGCACGCAGAAGTCGAAATGGGCCGCCGAAGCCCTGCAGGTGGCCTGCAGCGCCAGTCCCGCACTGTCGGTCGCGGTATGCCTGTCAAACGAGCGATCGCGCAATCGTTCATGCCGGCAACTGATTAACTGCCGTACCGCGTGGAATTCGCTCCGCAGACCGCATACTTTGCGTCCCTTCGCCGGATACTTCCAACGTAGAAAGCACCACCGACAGACTGGATACGCGAGCAGGTACGATGGCCACGCTGCGGGCGTGGCGCAATTTGGTTGACGCGCCGGCTTTAGGTGCCGGTGTTCGAAAGAACATGTGGGTTCGAGTCCCACCGCCCGCACTCTTTTTGCTCACATGTCCGGCGTGCGGTCCGTCCAGGGCTTCGCCTGCTCGAGCTGACTCGCAACGCGGATCAGGATGTCTTCGCGGCCGTAGGCGGCGACCAACTGCACGCCGACCGGCAGTCCCTCGGCCGTCCACTCCACCGGCAGGCTGATCGCTGGCTGGCCGCTGGTGTTGAACGGGGGAGTGAAGGGCACGAAATCGCCTGCGCGACGCATCGGCGCCATCGGGTTATCGGGGTCGTTGACGATCGTGCCGAGCTTGAGCGGCAGCTCGCCAAGCGTCGGCGTAAGCAGCAGATCCCAGCCGTCGTGCCACCACGACTGCACCGCCCTGCGGTACTGGGCGACCGCTGAGAGCGCCAGCCCGTAGTCAACGGCGGTGAAGTGTTTGGCGAAATCGGCCTGGACCCAGTTCATCGGCTCGAACTCGTGCGCCTCCAACGGCCGGCCGAGCAGTTCCTCAAAGCGGCGTTGCGAAAGTCCCACGTTGGCGCTCCACAGTGCGCCGAACTTGGAGCCAAACGTCTTGTCTTCCAATGCCTTCGGCCACCCCGGCTCGACGTGGTGACCCAGCGATTCGAGCAGCTTCCCAACAGTCTGCACCGCTTCCGTAACTTCCGCGTCGACCCGCCCACCTTGCGGGTGGTGGTCGAGGATGCCGATGCGCAGCCGACCCGGGTCCGCGCCGAGTTCCTCGACGTACGGACGTGACGGCGGTGGCGCGATCACGGTGTCGCCGATGCCAGGGCCGTGCGTCGCGTCAAGCAATGCTGCCGTGTCACGAACGGTCCGGCTGACACAATGCTCGACCGCCAGTCCGCTCTCGTCGCGCAGTGGGCCGAGCGTGATACGACCCTGGCTCGGCTTCAATCCGACAAGGCCGCAACACGACGCAGGGATGCGGATGGATCCACCGCCGTCACTGGCGTGCGCGAACGGCACCATCCCCGACGCGACCGCCGCGGCCGCACCGCCGCTCGACCCACCGGGCGTGCGCGACGTGTCCCACGGGTTGCGGGTCGCGCCCCACGCGACGGGCTCGGTCGTCGGCACGCTGCCGAGCTCGGGGCTGTTCGTGCGGCCCGCGATAACGAGCCCGGCCGCGCGGTAGCGGCTGACGAGAGTCGTGTCGGCATCCGCGATGACGTTCGCCTCCTTGAACGCGACGTTGCCGTGGCTGATTCGCTGCCCCGCATACGTGGCGAACAGATCTTTGATCAGGAACGGCACGCCGCGGAACGTGCCATTGGGAAGATCGGCGCTCGCGGCCGTCTCGCGGGCGTGGTCGAACCAGCGGATCACGACCGCGTTGAGGGCGCGGATCGATGCGCTCGATGCGCTCGATCGCAGCCTCCAGTAGCTCGCTCGGCGACACCTCGCCCGAAGCGACGAGCGCCGCCTGATCTGTCGCATCCATCCACCGGGTCTGATCGGCAAGCGTGCTCATCCCAGCCTGTCTAGCACGAATCAGCGACGGCTAGTCGAGACGAATGTCTTTGTGTGCGATTGGGGCGGCGCATCGATTGCAGGTGAGTACCGGCGCGAGCTCGTGGCCGCAGGTTGTGTGGGTCAGGTGGATGTCCGACTCATTGGGGCCGAGCCAGCGTTGACCCCACGTGAGCATTGCGAGTGGAATTTGGTACAGGTCGAGTCCCCGTTCCGTGAGCCGGTATTCGTGGCGAACTGGCCAGTTGCCGTACGGCGCCGCGACGAGGATTCCTTGTTCCACGAGACGCCGAAGCCGACCCGAGAGAATGTTTGGCGCGATGCCGAGGTTTCGTTGGAAGTCGTCGAATCGGCGGGTCCCGAAGAAGGCTTCTCGAATGAGCAGGCTGGTCCAGTGATCACCCATGACGCTCAGGGTCCGGGCGATGGAACACGTTCGGTTCCGTTCCAGCAGAGACAGATCGGGTGTGCGCCGTCGTTGGCCCGGCCGCGGAGATGCGGTGAAAGGGCCGGGTCTGTAGGCGGTGACGTCGTGAGCGGAAATCACCTCCCGGCAGGTTTCGCAGCGCAGTACCGCGTCGAGGGGTTGGCCGCAGTCGACGTGTAGTGCCACCGTCGGACGCGAGCGCTCCTCGAAGTACCACCGGTCGCTCCAGCGCATTGCCACCATCAGGCAGGCGAGGAAGTCGCGGCCGCTCTCGGTGGGGTGGTATTCGGGCCCGGACGCTTGGGGGTGCTCGGTCAGCAGGCCACCAGAGGTGAGCTGGCGCAGACGCGCAGTGAGTGTTGAACGGGCGACGCCAAGTCGGGACTGGAACTGCGAGAACCGGCGTACGTCATAGAGCACGGCTTCCCGCATGACCAGCCATGACCAGGCGTCTCCCACGACCTCGCCGGTGCGGTAGATCGAGTCAAGGTCGACGGCCGCGGCCTGATCCCCTCGAGCGCTGCGCATGGTCCGCCCGATCCTAGATGGTCTTTCCACACTAGACACTTGCATAAAAAGACCATACTCGATACGGTCGGCCAAACACGTCCATCTCCGATTGAGGAGTTGCCATGTCTGATCACCCGTCGCCGTCCGGCAAGCTCATCGTTAGTCGTGAAGGGCCGATCACGACGATCACGTTGAATCGTCCGGCGTGCCACAACGCACTCGATCGTGAGGTGTCGGCAGAGCTCAACGCCGCGGTCAAGGAAATCGCCGTCGATAGGGATTGTCGCGTCGTGATTCTTCGCGGCGCCGGCGATACGTTCTGCGCCGGCGACGACATCAAGGAGTTCAACGACTGGGGGCCTGAGGATTTCATCTGGCAGGTCCGCATGTACCAGGAAACAGTCAACGTAATCGACAACATGGTGCCCGTCACGATCGCCGCTGTGGATGGCGTGTGTACGGGCGGCGGGCTGGAGCTCACCCTCGCGTGTGATTTCGTGGTTGCCACCAACCGTTCCAGGTGGGGAATGCCGGAGATCAACTGGGATATCACCCCCGGTTGGGGCGGTACTGCGAAGATCGCCAAATTCGCAGGCCGTCGAAAGGCCAAGGAGTGGAACCTCATTGGCGCCATGTTCAGCGCCGCCGTGGCTGAACGCTATAACCTCGTCAACCGTCTCTGCGAGCCGGAAGCGCTCAATCACGAAGTCGATGCACTAGTCGAGGTCTTGCTCGCCAAAAACCCTGCCACGCTACAGGTTACGAAATATTTCCTCGATAAGGGCGCCGACCTCGACCTGGCGAACAGCATGATCTTCGAAGTCGCGCCGCCCCGTCAGCTTGAACGACAAGGCATCGCCGACTTCGTCGAGAAGGGCTCACGTGACCAGCGGCGCAAACTCGTCATGGATTTCTGGCAAGACTGAGACCTGCCATGATGGGCACATGGCCGAGCGTGATCGCGACGAATCCGGCCGGCCCCGAAGCACCCGTCCCCGCGACGCTCTCGGTCGGCCACTTCCGCAAGGCAGTGAAGGCGTTCCACGCATCCCGGATGACCTCGAACTGCCCCCCGCCGAAACCCTCCGCTATGCACAGGATCTGCTGGACCGGGGTTTGGCATTCAATGCTCACGAGGTGCTCGAGGCCGCATGGAAGAACGGCCCGGACGACGAGAAGACAATGTGGCAAGCCCTTGCCCAGCTAGCGGTTGGCGTCACCCACGTCCAGCGCGGCAACGTCAAGGGCGCGATCACGGTGCTTCGCCGGGCGTCGGCCGGCCTTGCCCAGAACGGCAAGCCGGCACCGTACGCCATCGACGTCGCAGGTTTGGTCGACTACGCCGACGAGCTGATCGACGACCTCGCTGCGAACGCCACGATTACCCCGGAACGCCTAAGACCCCGTCTGGTCGTCGTCCGACGCCAATAGATGCGTCCGGTTACTTCGCCCAAGGGAAGAGCTTCGACACCGCGGTGGCGATGATCCGTTGATACGCCGGGCCGATGACGCGAGCCAGCACATCGAGAGCCTTCGCTTCCCAGCCGACCACCACCCGGGCTCGACCCTTGGCGACGGCGTTCGACGATCGTCTCCGCGGCCATTTCCGGCGTATGGATTGCCATGTGCTTGTCGAAGAACTCCGCGAAACTCTGCGCGTTCTGGCCGTCGGCGACGGTGGCATTGCGGGCGACGGCGGTCTTGATGCCGCCGGGATGCACGCACGTCACCTTGACCGGATGCTTGGCGACCAACATCTCCTGGCGCAAAGCCTCGGTGAATCCGCGCACGGCGAATTTTGCGGCGTTGTAGGCATTCTGGCCGGGCACCGCGATCAGCCCGAACACGCTGGAGATGTTGACGATGTGTCCGTCGCCGGACGCGATCACGATGCGGCAGAAAGGCTTTGGTCCCATTGACGACGCCCCAGAAGTCGACGTCCATGACCCGCTCGATGTCCTTGAACTCGGACTTCTCGACGTCGCCGTTGTAGGCGATGCCGGCGTTGTTGTAGACCTGGTGGACCTCGCCGAAGTGGGTGACGACGGCGTCGGCGTAGGCCAGCACTGCCTCCCGCTCGGCGACATCGAGGCGGTCGGATTTCACTGTCGCGCCGAGCGCTTCGGCCTGGCGGACGGTTTCGGCGAGTCCTTCGGTGTCGATGTCGGAGAGAGCGAGCTTGGCGCCCTTCGTCGCGAGATTGAGGGCCAGTGCCCTGCCGATGCCGGAGCCGGCTCCGGTGATGACGGCGACTTTGCCTTCGAATGGGTTCATTTCGACTGCAACCTTCACATTGTTGGTGCGGATATCGGATGACGTCTGAACGTGGCTGCGCAGTTTCGCGCCGAGGTCGGCGACCGCTTCGCGTGCTTCGGGCAGCAGGCTGACCTGGAGATGGAACACGTGCCACAGGCTGTCGAACACGCGATGGTCGACAGTGCCCGTTCCTGTAGCGGCGCACGGCCGCTGTCGATATTGTCGGCGTCGCAGCGGGATCGGATCGTCACCGGCGGTCTGCATGACGATCGGTGGCAGGCCGGCCATGTCTCCGTACACCGGGGAGATGCCCGGCGACATCGGATCGAGCGGTCCCGGCATAGTGCGGAGCCCATTCGGCCGTCATCGACGGCAGGATCAGCGGATCCCGCAGTTTCGGTCGCAGCCGGTCGATGTCGATCGCGAGGTCGGCCCACGGGCAGATCAAGCCCAGCGCTGCCGGTGCGGCGATTCCGCGATCGCGCAGCGCCATGGCGAGCGCCAGCGTCAGTCCGCCGCCGGCCGAATCACCCGCAATGACCGTGCTTTTCGGGTCGAGCCCGTCCTCGAGCAGTCGCGTAGTACACCGCGATCATCTCTTCAAGGGCGACGGGATAACGAGCTTCCGGTGCGCGTGAGTAGTCGGGGATGATCGCCGTCATGCCGGCTGCCGCGGCCAGGTGCGCGGCCAGGCCGCGATAGCCCTTCGCGCTTCCCAGAGCGTAGCCGCCGCCGTGCAGGTAGATCAGTGTCCCGTTCGGTTGCGCCCTGCGGGGGCTGCACCCGCTCGACGGGAACGCCCGCGATGGTGATGCGGTCGAAGCGGGTGCACTTGGGAGCGCGGGCCGCGGCCGTGAGCAGGTGGAGCATGGCGCGCCTGCCGTTGACGGAAACCCGGTGGGAGGCGAACAGTGGTCGCGAGGCTCGTAGGCCGGCCCGGATGACACGCTTGTTGATGTTCACGATGGCCTTTCAGAGAAGTAGATGGCGAAATACGTTGGCGAGCAGCCTTGTTCAGACCGCGACTGCGTCGACGGCTGTCCTGTCGAACTGCAGCAGGCCGTCCTCGACAGGGTCCTCGAGCAGCATCTTGGAGTCCTTGCCGTAGTGCATGAGCACCTTCCACGGGTGCTTGGACCCCTGGCGCGGCAGCGTGTCCTTGGCGCGCTGCACATAGCCGGACTGCAGCTGGTCGAGCATGCCGATGTCCATCGCGGAGTCCTCGACATCGCGGGGAGTGGCGACCGTGTGGCCGTTGTCGTCCATGTGCTTGAACAGGCGGCACAGGTAGATGCCGGCGATGTCGGACTTCAGCGTCCACGGCGCGTTGGTGTAGCCGAAGACCCAGGCCAGGTTGGGGATGTTCTCGACGAGCACGCCCTTGTAGGTCATCTGGTCGTTCAGCTTGCGGGCCTCGCCGTCGACGGAGAGTTCCATGCCGCCGAGCATCTGGATGTTCAGGCCGGTCGCCGTGACGATGATGTCGGCCTCGAGTTCCCGCCCGGACTTCAGCAGGATGCCGTTCTCGGTGAAGGTGTCGATCTGATCGGTGACGATCGACGCCTCACCGGAGGCCAGCACCTTGAACAGATCGCCGTTCGGCACTGCGCACAACCGCTCGTCCCACGGCATGTAGTTCGGCGTGAAGTGGCTCATGTCGACGGACGGGCCGACCTGGCGTCGGACCTGCCAGAGCAGGAACCGACGCATCTGGGTCGGGCCAGCGCCGGCAGGCCAGGTAGATGCTAGCGCTGGACGGCGATGTTGCGCTTGCGCGCGAACGTTGTAGACCCACTTGTCCGGGAAGGAATCGACCCAGAAACTTGGAGATCTTGTCGAGGGCGGGCACCGAGAAGATGTAGGACGGCGAGCGCTGCAGCATGGTGACGTGCTCGGCGTCGCCGGCCATCGTCGGGACCAGGGTGACCGCTGTTGCGCCACTGCCGATCACGACGACCTTCTTGCCGGTGTAGTCCAGGTCCTCCGGCCAGTGCTGCGGGTGGATGCACTGACCCTTGAACTGGTCCACCCCGGGGAAGGTCGGCAGGAAGCCGGCGTCGTAGTTGTAGTAGCCGGTGCAGCTGATGAGGAAGCTGCAGGTGTAGGTGCGCGTCTCGCCGGTCGCCTCGTGCAGGGCCGTCACCGTCCAGCGGCTCTCGGCTGGTCGACCAGTCGGCGGTGAGGATCTTCAGGCCGTAGTGGATCTTCTCGTCGATGCCGTACTCGGCCGCGGTGTCGGCGATGTACTCGCGGATCGAGGCGCCGTCGGCGAGCACCTTCAGGTCCTGCCACGGACGGAACTTGTAGCCGAAGGTGTACATGTCGGAGTCGGAACGGATGCCGGGGTAGCGGAACAGGTCCCAGGTGCCGCCGAGCCGCTCGCGTCGCTCCAGCACCGCGATGGTCTTGTGCGGGTGCTCGGCCTTCACCTGGCAGGCGGTGCCGATGCCGGACAGGCCGGCGCCGATGATCAGGACGTCGAAATGTGTGCGCGTTCATGGCTTCCTCGGGCTTTTGCCTGCTGTGATCGCAGGACGTTGTACAAACAGAATGGTTGAGGGAGCCGTCGCGGGTCTTGACACTTTCCGACATACTTTTAGCATTTCCCGACACAGGGAGTTGATCGGATGGCCAGCCTGATCCGTGCCACCAACCTGTGGGGGTACGGCGATCTGATCAGGGAACTTGGCGCTGACCCGAAGCCTTTCCTTTTGCGTTTCGGTATCCCGCCGGGTGTCGAGTACGAAGAGGACGCGTTCATCCCGTTCGAGGCCACCGTCCGGCTGCTGGAGGCCAGCGCGGACGAGCTGAATTGCCCGGATTTCGGGCTTCGGCTCTCGCGCTGGCAGGGCCTGGACATCCTCGGACCGATCGCCGTGATCGCGCGGAACGCTCAGACCTTGCTCGACGGGCTCGAGTCGATCGCAAGTTATCTATACATTCATTGCCCCGCGTTGAAGCTGGCCATCGCCTCGTCGACCGCGGACACCGACGTCAGGTTCACGTTTGAAGTGGTTGAACCCGGTCTGCCGTACGTGCTCCAGGCATACGAACTGAGCATGGCCAACGGCGCACGGATGATTCGCCTTATGGGCGGGCCGGAGGCACGACCGCGCGCGATCTCATTCATGCACGAACAACTGGGCTCGAACGCCGCGTACAGCGATGTGCTGGATTGCCCCGTGCGGTTCGGCCAGAAGTGGTGCGGGTTCGACATACCTCGGAATCTGGCGAGAAGACGCATCGAGAGCGCGGATCCGGAGACCAGGCGCATCGCCACCAAGTACTTGGAGTCCAACTATCTGCCGAGCACCGCGACGCTGTCCGAACGTGTGGCAGAGCTGGCCCGCCGACTGCTGCCCACCGGACAATGCAGCGTGGAAGCCATTGGAGACCAACTGGCTCTGCATCCACGGACGCTACAACGAGGCCTGGCTGCCGAAGGCGTGCGATGCCAGGACCTCATCGAACAGCAGCGCCGCGACCAGGCGGCGAGATACCTCGCTGAATCGAGGTTCCATCTCAGCCAGATTGCGTCTCTGCTCGGCTACACCGAACAGAGCACCTTCAACCGCTCGTGTCGCCGTTGGTTCGGAAAGACCCCTCGGCAGTACCGAGCCGACTTGTCGGAGCCGTCGCGAGTCCACCGGTGACCTAGCTGACTATTGCTCCCGTGCAACCGACCTCGAGATCTTCAGTTGATCGGAACGACTTGCGCTTCTGCCACAAGCTGCCGATGGCGTGAACTCCTGTGATGACCAGTGGGATGAGCACCGGTGAGACAACGAGGAGCATTAGCGCGACGACGGTGAGATAGGACATGGTTCGCTCGCATTTCTCCGCTAGAAGCGGGTTCGGTTTGGAATTCGGTATGTACTAGTCCGTGGTTCTTAGTTCTCAGCGGCGTTTCGTCTTCACGCGCTTCAGCAGTCGGACCTGGACGTCCAGCTCGTTGGTCAGAACCCGGGCCAGCAGGTCGACATCGGGGATCAGGTCGCTGTCGACCGTAAGACCGACGTGCAAGTTGTCGAGATAGCTGAATAGCGTGATGTTCAAGGCCATTCCGTCGACGATCGTCGAGACGGGATAGTTGGCGAGGACGCGGGCCCCGGCGCAATACAGCGGTGTCCGAGGGCCGGGGACGTTGGAGATAATGACGTTCGCCGCGGGGTTCAGCCTTCTCGAGCTCGCCAGCCGCAGCACCGTCCGCATCGCCGGTCCGAACAGCACCGGCGGTACGAGGTCGTTGGCATGCTGCATGAGGTTGGGTGGTTGGGCCTTCTGCTGCTGCTTCGCCTGCAGTAACGAATCACGGCACGTGCGGATCCGGGCCACCGGGTCGGGCTCGTCGGTGGGTAGCGCCACCACCATGGTGGCGACCTTGTTGCCGAACGTGCCGCGGTCGGCCTGCGTTCGCACCGAGACGGGGACCATGGCGAGCAGGCGCTCGTCAGGTAGCTCTTCCTTGGCCGCCAACCAGGTCCGCAGTGCTCCTGCACACAGGGCGACGACTATGTCGTTGACGGTTGCGTCGTGGGCGTCCTTGAGCTGCAACACCTCTGGCAAAGGAAGGCTCAGCAAGGCAAGGCTGCGTTTCGGCGTAATGCGGGCGTTGAATGCGGTGCGCGGAGCGACCATTGCCGGTGATGCCGCCGATTCGGGGCGGCTCCCTCGCGACAGTCGGCCAAACAAGCCGGCGATCTCCGATACCCCGGGGAGCGATCGAATCGTGGCGACCTTGTCCAAGTGCGTCAGCGCGGGTCCCGCAGCGCCGACTGCGGCGAGCTGTTGGCGCGGCACATCGGCAAGTCCTCGCGCAAGCATCCCCAACCGATTCGGAACGGATTCGGTCTGCCGAGCCGGAGCCGGCGACACGTCCCGGCCCTGCGGCGACTCGTCGAGCAACGTGCTCAAGATCTCGCCGCCGGACACCCCGTCGACGGCGGAGTGATGCAACTTGATCAGCAGGGCAACGCGATCTTCGGACAGGCCGTGAATCAGGTAAACCTCCCAGAGAGGGCGGGAGCGGTTCATCGGTTCGGCCGCCAGCCGGGCCACCTGCTCGACGAGGGCGGCATCGTCGCCGGGAGCAGCCAGCGCGAACTCCCGCACGTGATAGTCCAAGTCGACCTCGCCGTCGACCCATGACGGGTGTGCAACGCCCAACGGCACCTCGGCGAGCTGCCACCGCAACGGCGGAAGCAGATGCAGTCGCTGCACGAACAGTGACTTGACGGCGTGGCGGGTAAGACGGCGTCCGTTCGCCCGCTTCCGTTCAAGAATGGCGAGGGCCGAAACGTTGGCGACCGTGCGCTCATCCTCGGTGGCGAGAAAAAATGCGTCGAGGCTGGTGAGGCGTCGCATGTCGGTGTCCTTAGATGTTGTGGGTAGAAACCTGCCGCTATTCGGCGACGAGCAACCTTGGGAATCAAGGCCTTCGCGAAATTTCTGTTGACGCAACTGTGCACGGGGCTTGGCCCCTGGGTCTTGGCACAAGGCGACAGGTTTTTAACATTTCGCGACTGTCGCGGAACCGCCGATGACTTCGCGATGACCGGTTCGTCAATTCGCGACGCTCATCGTCGCCCACTCCTAAGGTGACGGGACCACCCGTGCCGAAGGAAAGGCGACTGTCATGGTCGATGGCCAGAGCTCGCGAACGATCCTTCCGATTCCCGATGTGCCGCATGTGGGGTTGACCACCTACGACGCGAAGGACCCGGACACCAGCTATCCGCCGATCAGGGACATGCGTCCACCGGCGACTGCGCCCAACGTGCTCGTCATCCTGATCGACGACGTCGGCTTCGGCGCCAGCAGCGCGTTCGGCGGGCCGTGCCAGACGCCCAACTTCGAGAAGCTCGCCTCGGGCGGGTTGAAGTACAACCGGTTCCACACCACGGCGCTGTGCTCGCCGACCCGCCAGGCGCTGCTGACCGGTCGCAACCATCATCGGTGGGCATGGGCAACATCACCGAAACCGCCACCGCTGCACCCGGATACACCTCGGTGCTCCCCAACACCAAGGCGCCGCTGGCGTTGACCTTGAAGCTCAACGGCTATTCGACCGCGCAGTTCGGCAAGTGCCACGAGGTGCCGGTGTGGCAGACCAGCCCGGCGGGCCCGTTCACCGCGTGGCCGACCGGCGGCGGCGGGTTCGAGTACTTCTACGGCTTCATCGGCGGCGAGAACAACCAGTGGGATCCGGCCCTCTACGAGGGCACCACCCCGATCGAGCCGCCGAAGACCCCGGCCGAGGGTTACCACCTCACCGAGGATCTGGCCGACAAGGCGATCAACTGGGTGCGCCAGCAGAAGGCGCTGCTGCCCGACAAGCCCTTCTTCATGTACTTCGCACCCGGCGCCACCCATGCCCCGCACCAGGTGCCGCGGAGTGGATCGAGAAGTACAAGGGTAAGTTCGCCCACGGCTGGGACCGTCAGCGCGAGATCACCTTTGAGCGGCAGAAGGAACTCGGTGTCATCCCACCCGACGCCGTGCTGACCCCGCGCGACGCGGAGATCCCGGCCTGGGATGACATGGATCCGGCGCTCAAGCCCGTGCTCGAGCGCGAGATGGAGGTGTACGCCGCCTTCATGGAGCACACCGACCATCACGTCGGCCGGTTGCTTGACGCACTCGAACCCGTACTGGACGACACCCTGGTCTACCTGATCGTCGGCGACAACGGCGCGTCGGCGGAGGGCACGCTGCAGGGTGCGTTCAACGAGATGGCCAACTTCAACGGTATGGCCGACATCGAGACCCCCGAATTCATGATGTCGAAGATCGACGAGTTCGGTGGCGAGGGTTCCTACGGTCACTACGCGGTCGGCTGGGCGTGGGCGATGGATTCGCCCTATCAGTGGACCAAGCAGGTGGCGTCGCACTGGGGCGGCACCCGTAACGGCACGATTGTGCACTGGCCCAAGGGGATCAAGGAGAAGGGCGGCCACCGCAACCAGTTCACGCACGTCATCGACCTCGCGCCCACCGTGCTGGAGGCGGCAGGCATTCCGGCACCGACGATCGTCAACGGAGTCATGCAGAGCCCGTACGAGGGCACGAGCATGCTGTACAGCTTCAATGACGCCGAGGCCCCGAGCGGCACGAGACGCAGTATTTCGAGATGTTCTGCAACCGGGGCATCTACCACAAGGGTTGGAGCGCGGTGACCAAGCACCGCACGCCGTGGGCGATGGGCGGCCAGGCGATGCCCGCCTTCGACGACGATGTGTGGGAGCTCTACGACGGCAACAGCGACTGGACCCAGTCCAAGGACCTGTCTAAAGAGAATCCGGAGAAACTGCATGAGCTGCAGCGTCTTTGGCTGATCGAGGCGGTCAAATACAACGTGTTGCCGCTCGATGACCGGCAGATCGAACGCATCAACCCCGCGTCGGCCGGCCGGCCGTCACTGATCAAGGGCAACAGCCAATTGCTGTTCGCGGGTATGGGGCGGCTGTCGGAGAACAGCGTCGTCGACATCAAGAACAAGTCGTTCGCGGTCACATCCGAGGTGGACGTCCCTGCCGACGGCGCCGAAGGTGTGATCATCGCCCAGGGTGGTCGGTTCGGCGGATGGAGCTTGTACGCCAAAGGCGGTCGCGCCAAGTTCCACTACAACGTGCTGGGCATCAAGTCCTACGACATCGAGGCCACTGAGCCCGTTCCGACCGGAACCACCCAGGTGCGCATGGAGTTCGAGTACGACGGCGGCGGGATGGGCAAGGGTGGCAACGTGACGCTCTACTACGACGGCAAGGAAGTCGGTAGCGGCCGCGTCGACCAGACCCAGGGCTTCATCTTCTCGGCCGACGAGACGACGGACGTCGGCTACGAGTCGGGCACCACCGTCAGCCCGGACTACAACGCCCACACCAGCAGGTTCAGCGGCAAGATCGACTGGGTACGAATCGATTTGGGCGAGGACGCAAAGGACGCCGACCACTACATCGATCCCGACGAACGCTTCCGCATCGCGATGGCACGGCAGTAGTTCACGCTTTTCGGACTGGAAATCCGTTCCGCTCGGCCAACGAGCGCAATTGCTTCAGCGCGAACCGGCGACCGCGGCCCGCCGCGGGTATAAGAACGCCCGCCCACACGCCCTCCGCGCCCGGCGTCTCACACGCTTCCTGAGCGCACCTCCAGCGCCGCGGGCATGCCCGGCACAACTCCTTGGCGCCTTCGTCGGCGACGGTGGTCCACCGGTCTGGTTCACGCATACACACGACGTGTTGCACGCAGTTCGCCTTCCGATATCCCGATGACCTGACAATATGACGGTATTGTATGAGCAATACAGACATATTGTCGACCGCGCCGAATACGAGGGCATATCACACAGGTGTATGAATGATGTCCGTGCTGCCAGAGCTTGACCGAGTCACTACCGAGGAGCGCTCGAGTATCGAGCGGATCCGAACCGCGGCGTTGAGGAGCTTCGCCACCTACGGGGCATCGGCGACGTCGCTGCGCACGGTCGCCGAAGCCGCGGGTGTGTCCGTTGGCTTGGTGCAGCACCATTTCGCCAACAAGGCCGGGCTCGTCAAGGCCGTAGATGACTACGTCCTGGGAGTGGTAATCGCGGTAATCGCGCAGCCGATGTCAGGTCCGCCCGCAGATTCACTAAACGAAATGGGAAACAGGGTCACCCAGTTCGTCGCCGAGCACCCCGACATCGTGGACTACGTCGGCCGTGCGCTCATCGACGGCAGCCCACTGGGGGTAATGATCTTCGACACCCTCGTGGGCAACGGCACGGCTCGGTGGCACCAGCGCAGTGAACGCGGGGAAACTCGTCCCGATGTCGATCTGACGTGGGCTGCGATCAATTCACTGGTGCTGGCGTTGGGTACTTTGATCTTGCGCACTCATGTCGAGCGGCACCTGCCTGAGCCGCTGGCCACGCCCGCTCAGCTTGAGCGCTGGGAAGCCTCCGTCAACACGCTGCTGCGTAACGGCCTGTTTCGACGCTAAACCTTCGCGCCGCCAACCCTTTTCCGATACGTCGTTGGCGTCTCGCCGCAGAACTGCGTGAAGGCACGTGTGAACGCGCTCAGGCTGTCGAATCCCACCGCTGTCGAAGTTTCCTGCACGGACTGCCCAGGCGCCGCAAGCAGTGCCATTGCCCGCAGCATTCGCGCGTGCAAAAGGTATGTCCGCCAAGGCATCCCGATCGCGTCCTGGAACAGCCGGCGCAATGTCCGCTCCGACACCGAAACCGCTCGGCCGATGTCGGCCGCCGTCACCGACTCGAGGTGCTCCTTCGTGTATGCCATCGCCGCGGCCACGATCGGGTTGTCGGCCGTCGGCAGGCTCAGCGGCGCTTCGTGTTCCAGCGCTTCGGAGACCAGGTTCGCAAGGGTGCGGAAGAACGCGTCGGACACAGCGTCGCCCTCCGGCCGGTCGATCGGCCATCGCAACGCGTAGATCATCATCTCCCGAATCAACGGCGACACCGCAAGGATGCGGGCCCGGTCGCCGCCGTCGGCGACCAACTCGCGGTCGAACATCACCGCCACCGTCCGGACATCCGGATTCATCGTCGCCTGGTGCTCCAGGCCGGCGGGGATCCACGCCGCCTGCTGCGGCGGCAACAGATAGTGCGCCAACGCCGTCTCGACCTCCACCACGCCACCGATCGCGTACTCGATCTGATGCACCTCGTGCGAGTGCCAGCCGGTGATCAACGCGTCGCCCTCGTAGAGATAACTGCCGCCCAGCGCCCGCCCGCCGCGACGCAACTCGATGACAGGCCGGAGGTTGGCCGATTCGGCTAAAACTCTGTCCGAAAGCGCAGAGACGGTCACACCGCTAGACGGTACTACTTACCTATGAAGACCGACGACCTGATCCTGGTGAGCATCGACGACCACGTCGTAGAGCCCCCCGACATGTTCCTCCGTCACGTGCCTGCCAAGTACCGGGACGAGGCGCCGATAGTCGTCACCGACGACAAGGGCGTCGACCAATGGATCTATCAGGGCAAGCCGCAAGGCGTCAGCGGGCTCAACGCCGTGGTGTCCTGGCCCGCAGAGGAATGGGGCCGCGACCCCGCCGGCTTCGCCGAGATGCGACCCGGTGTCTACGACGTCCACGAGCGCGTCCGCGATATGAACCGCAACGGGATCCTCGCCTCGATGTGCTTCCCGACCTTCACCGGCTTCTCAGCGCGGCACCTGAATCAGCACCGCGAGGACGTGACGCTGGTGATGGTGTCGGCCTACAACGACTGGCATATCGACGAATGGGCGGGCTCGTATCCGGATCGCTTCATCCCGATCGCTGTCCTGCCGACGTGGAACCCCGAGGCCATGTGCGACGAGATCCGTCGGGTCGCCGCCAAGGGCTGCCGCGCGGTCACGATGCCCGAACTGCCACACCTCGAGGGCCTGCCGAGTTATCACGACGATGAGTACTGGGGCCCGGTGTTTCGGACGCTGTCCGAGGAAAACGTGGTGATGTGCCTGCACATCGGCACGGGGTTCGGGGCGATCAGCATGGCGCCCAACGCCCCCATCGACAACCTCATCATCCTGGCCACCCAGATTTCGGCGATGTGCGCGCAGGATCTGTTGTGGGGCCCGGCGATGCGCAACTATCCCGATCTGAAGTTCGCGTTCTCCGAGGGCGGCATCGGCTGGATCCCCTTCTATCTGGATCGCAGCGATCGGCACTACACCAACCAGAAGTGGCTGCGCCGCGACTTCGGCGACAAGCTGCCTAGCGATGTGTTCCGTGAGCATTCGTTGGCCTGCTACGTCACCGACAAGACGTCGCTGAAGCTGCGCCACGAGATCGGCATCGACATCATCGCGTGGGAGTGCGACTACCCGCATTCGGACTGCTTCTGGCCGGATGCGCCCGAGCAGGTGCTGGCCGAGCTCAACGCCGCCGGTGCCGACGACAGCGACATCAACAAGATCACCTGGGAGAACTCTTGCCGGTTCTTCAGCTGGGATCCGTTCGCACGCACACCGCGTGAGCAGGCCAACGTCGGCGCGCTGCGGGCCAAGGGAGCCGACGTCGACGTGTCGATCAGGCCGCGCAAGGAGTGGGCACGCCTCTACGCCGAGAAGCAGCTCGCCAAGGCCTGATAGCTCCGCATGCGCGGATAAAACTAGCCAATAAGTGCGCATCTGCGGATACGATGCCGCGGTGGCAATGATTCGAGTGCGTGAAGCCGCCGACCTGTTGGGCGTCAGCGACGACAGCGTGCGGCGCTGGATCGAGGACGGAAGCCTGCCCGCAGGCCAAGACGAAGCCGGGCGGAAGGTCATCGCCGGTGACGTGCTGGCCGAGTTCGCGCGGGCGAACGCCGCTGCGGCGCCGAAGGATCCGCTGACCATCGCCAGCTCTGCCCGCAACCGCTTCGCCGGACTGGTCACCAAGGTGGTGACCGACAAGGTGATGGCCCAGGTTGAAATGCAGTGCGGGCCTTTCACCGTCGTCTCGCTGATGAGCGCGGATGCGGTCCGCGAGCTCGGCCTCGAGCCGGGCAGTGTCGCCGTCGCAGTCGTCAAGGCAACCACCGTGATCGTCGAGACCCCTGGAGGGCAATCGTGAAACGTTCCCGCCTGCTGGCGTTGTTTTGCGCGCTGACGCTCATCAGTGGATGCGGTTCGGCAGAGCAACCGGCGGCGCAGAACACGAAGATCATAGTGTTCGCCGCCGCCTCTCTGAAGAAGACCTTCACCGATATCGGCGAGCAGTTCAAGACCGAAAACCCAGGCGCCTCTGTCGAATTCTCGTTCGCGGGCTCATCGGATCTGGTCACCCAGTTGACTCAGGGCGCCCCCGCCGACGTGTTCGCATCGGCTGACACCAAGAACATGGACAAGGCCGCGCAGGGCGGTCTGCTGGCCGGCGACCCGGTGAACTTCGCATCCAACACGCTCACCATCGCTGTCGCGCCCGGCAATCCGAAGAAGATCGCCTCGTTCAAAGACCTGACACAGCAAGGCCTCAACGTGGTCGTCTGCGCGCCGCAGGTGCCGTGCGGGTCGGCTACGCAGAAAGTCGAACAGGCCGCAGGTGTGACACTGAACCCCGTCAGCGAGGAGTCCTCCGTTTCCGACGTCCTCAACAAGGTGACGTCCGGTCAGGCCGACGCTGGCGTCGTCTACGTCACCGACGCCATCGGAGCGGGCGACAAGGTGGCCGCCGTTGCGTTTCCTGAAGCAGCGGGCGCCGCCAACACCTATCCGATCGCTGCGCTGAAGGGGTCCAAGAATCCGGACTTGGCGCGTAAATTCGTCGATCTGGTAACCGGGGAGTCAGGTCAAAAGATCCTTAACGCAGCGGGTTTCGCGAAACCCTGAGCGCTAGATCATTTCCTTGTCGGTGAGCCAGCGCATGATCGGCCAACCGATGAATACCGGCAGCCAGCACGTGAGAATCCGGTAGAGCAGCACCGAAGGCACGGCGATGGCGGTGGGTAAGCCGAATGCCGCGAGACCGCCGATCAACGCCGCTTCGACCGCGCCGACCCCGCCGGGCGTTGGGGCCGCCGAGGCGAGGGTTCCGCCGATCATCGTCACAACGGTCACCGTGACGAACGATGTGTCGCCGCCGAACGCTTCGATGCTGGCCCACAGCGTCAGCGCCATGCCGAGAGTCGTTGCCGCACAACCGAGCACGATGATCGCGAGGCGCTTGGGTTCGCGGGCCAGCTCAGCGAGGTCCCTCAGCACCTCGTTGAGCCGCGGCCGCACCGCCGTCCCCAGCCACCGCCGCAGTTTGGGCACGAACAGGAATGCCCCGACGAGACCGAGCAGCACCCCGGCGATCAGGTACAGCAGAGTCGCCGACGGCACGAAATGGGACAGGTCGGCCGATGCTCCCGCGGCGAAACTGAAGAAAATCAGCAATGCAACGTGGGTGATGACCTGCACAGTCTGCTGCAATGCCACCGCGGCGGTGGCGCGCAAAGCACCGAGCCCGCCCTTCTGCAAGAACCGGGTGGACAGCGCTAGGCCGCCGACGCCCGCGGGCGTGGTGGTCGCGGCAAACGTGTTGGCCACCTGCATGATCGTCAAGTTCTTGATAGCTCACCATGCCGTCCGCGCAGGCCCACAATGCCGCTGCGGCACCGACATACGTCAACGCTGACACCGCGAGCCCGAGCAGCGCCCACCACCAGTTCGCCGTTCGCAGTTCGGCGAAGAACGCAGGCACCGTGCTGATGAACGGATAAGCGACGTAGACGAGCGCGACGAGCAGCACCAGTTGGATGACCTGGTTGCGAGTGAACCTCGTGATCGTCTCGGTCTTGATTTGATCGGCACCGGTTTGGCGCTTCACTTCGTCGCGAGCGGCCGACATGACGGCCTTAGCATCGGTCACCGACTTGCGGATTCGGGATGGCATGGCGGACTTGGTCAGTCGTCGCGAAGCCATCAGGATCGCATCCTTGCCGAAAACGTCGACCGCCGCGCCGACCGCGGCCGTGGCGCCGTACACCTCAGTCGTCGTCACAAGAAGCTGGGCGATGTCGGCCTGCAGCTGTTCGTCGTTGGCACCGTATTCGGCGTTGCCGAACCCGCCGAAGCGCGCGGTGCCGTCGTCGATGGTGATCTCCTTGCTGCGGAGGTCGCCGTGGGAGATCTGGCAATCGTGCAGGGTGCCAAGCGATTGCCACACCATGGCGACGGCGGTCTCACCGGCGAAGTCCTTGATTTCGGTGCCGGCTGGGGGAGTGTGCGCGTACAACGTCCATCCCCGGTCGAGCGCAGCCATCGCCAGGGTCGAGGTATTCGCGACACCGACGTCGCCGATCGCGATGGCCATCAGCGCGCGGTGCTCGACGGCGCGCCGCATGGAGGCCTGCAGCGGTGCGGTTTCGCTGTTGCGCAGCCGCAGCCAACGCCAGAACTGGCGCAGAAATCCGCCACTGCGCTGATTCGGGCCGTACAACTCGACGAAGGCCGTCGACTCCGGCTCCTGCGAGCGCGCCGAGAGCACCAGCGGCCCCGGCCCTGCGGGGTGCACCACGGTCAGTGACGTCACCGCGAATCCACGCCGGGCCAGGGCGCGGACGGCGCCGTCGAGCGGCACCTCGAGGGCCGGCGTCCCGACCACGAGCACAACCAGCGCGCCGACGAACCAACCGACCGCGAGGCCCAGCAGCGAGCGGGCGGGTACCACCGCGCTGACGACGAGGTGGATCGGCACAAAGGCGAGCAGCAGCGTCCACCACCACCGCTTCCAACGCGACGGCAGCCAAGGGCCGGAAACAGTGAGCACGGCGGCGAGCATCGCGATCCACCGCGGGTCGTCGAGGAACTGCGAGAGCAGCGTGTCGAGCCGATCGGTCACGTCGAAATGCCATCTCGGCGCGGATATGCCGTTGCCGGTGATCGAGAGCGAGATGAACGCGATGAACGCCGCCGCCGCATACGCGCCGAGCAGCTTCCACTGCCGCGAGACGATCAAGCCGATCAGGATCGCGAACGGCAGCGCCAGAATCGCGACGCCGTACACCAGGTACACCAGATTGGACTGGGTGGGCGTCAGGACTCCGACGATCTCGGAGATGGACTTTTCGAGTGCGACCCACTCGTATCGGGTGATCAGCGAGCTCGTGATGACCGCGGCAAGGAACACCGCGGCAAGTACCAGCCGCAGGATGTCGTTCGTGCGCCGGGTCAGTGGCTGAAGCAAGCTGCCCGACACCGTGATGTCGCGCCCGTCGACCCGCATGTCTCCAGCATTTTTGCACGTCGCTGCTGCCGAAATCCGCGCACAAGCCGCCAGGACAGCCAATGAGCCTGTCGCCAGTGTCAGGAAGAGACCAGTTTGCGCCAAGGGCCTGCCGGCCGTCTCGCGCATGGTCAGCACGGTGGCGAACGTGACGAGCGCTGCGACGATGACGTAGTAAGCCGGCGCGAGATCGTTGCCGGTGTTGGCCACCAGCCACGTCGCCACATACGGTGCCGTTCCTCCGAACAACGCGACGGACACGTTGTAGCCGATGGAGTAGCCACTGGAGCGGACCCGCGTCGCGAACAACTCGGCCCCGGCCGCCAGCGATGCGCACACGAACACCGACTCGATCGCGGCCAGTCCGGCGTGGGCGGCGATGGCCGCCGGCAGTGATCCGGTGTTAAGCAGCAGGAACAGCGGATAGGCGAACACCGCGAAGGACAGCGAGCCCGCGATGAGTAACGGCTTTCGTCCGATCCGGTCGGACAGCGCGCCGAGCGGAGGGATGAGGATCAACGCGACGAGGCTGGCCACGGTGATCGACACGAACGCGTCGATCTTGGTGAATCCCAGCGTCTTGGTGAAATAGCTTGGCAGGAAGGTGAACACGATGTAGAAGCCGACGTTGTGGATCACCACCAGACCGGCGATCTGCAGGATCGGCCGCCACGATGTGGTCACGGCTTCCTTGAGCGGCGATGACGGACGACCTCACCTTCATCGCGCAACGCCTCGAATTCCGGTGTGTCGCCGAGACGCAACCGGATATACAGGCCGACGGCACCGAGTAAGCCGGCGATCAAGAACGGGATTCGCCAGCCATAGGAATCCATCGCGCTCTCCGAGAGCACCGCCTCGAGGCCGGTGACGGTCAGCGAACCGAGCAGGAAGCCGACGACGACCGACCACACGAGGAACGACACCACGAAGCCGCGATGCTTGTCGGGTGCATACTCCGCCAGGAAGCACGCGCCACTGCCGTACTCGCCTCCGGCGGAAAAGCCTTGCAGGCAACGCAGAAACAGCAGCAGCAGTGGAGCGAGCACGCCGATCGTGTCGTAGCTCGGCACCAGGCCGATGGCCAATGTCGAGCCCGACATCAGGAGGATCACCAGCGCAAGCACCTTCTGACGGCCAATGCGGTCGCCGAGCGGCCCGAAGAAGAAGCCGCCGAGCGGACGCATGAAGAACGCGGCGGCAAAGATCGCGAAAGTGTTGAGTAGCGCGGCAGTTTCGTCACCCGGAGGGAAGAATTTCTCTGCGATGTAGGTCGCCAGGAAGCCATAGATGGCGAAGTCGAACCACTCGACGGTGTTGCCGATCGCGGCACCGCGCACCGCTCGACGAATCACGACCGGTTCGGCGTGCCTGCGTTGTTCGGGCGCCTCATGGATGGTCATGGCCGTGCTCCTGACTGTCGAAGTCGACGTGGGGCCGATCGGTGATGAACATGTGGCCCGGGCGCGTGGAAGATCGCAAGCGATGGCCGGGCGGCTCGGGCGACGGCCTGAGGTGTCACTCCACATGCCCAGAAGACGGGCACCTCGCCAGGATGCGATCCGAATGGGGTCGCCGAAGTCAGGTGTGCCGAGGTCGGCGATGCCGAGCGCAGCGGGATCGCCGATGTGCACCGGTGCCGCCGTGCATGGCTGGAAAACGGCCGGAGACCTCGACGGCGCGTCGAACGTCATCGTGGTGCGAACACGCGCATCGACACCACCATCGGGCCCTGGAACGGCCCGGCGCCGACACAGCGACGATTCGTGACGTACATCGGGACGTTGACGCCCTGGGCCTGGTGGGCGAGGGGCAGACCGGCGGCGGCGAGCGCCCATTCGAAGGTGAACGAGCAGCCGAGCAGGAAGCCGACCAGATCGTCGCGCCAATACCGCGTCACGTCGGTCGGCTCGTCGATGACCTCTCCGTCGCGAAAGACGCGATACCGCGGCAGATCGGTCCGTAGGTCGGCGTCGGGCGCCAGTCGTCGGCCGCGATGAGCCGGTGTCGGTCACCTCGAGAAGCGGGCACGGTTTGGGGTTTCGCACGCAGAACCGCACGAAATCGAGTGCACTGTCGGCGGGCAGCACGACGAGGTTGGCCTGCGCGAATCCCGGCGCCAGCCCGCTCGTCGGGCCGGCGTGCTCACCGCTGCGGATCCGCGCCCGGCGCAGCGACCGCGGACTCCGCAGTGCGCAAAGTCATATGTCTGCATTCCCCGTTGCGCGATGTAACTAACTCGCGAACGACGGGTGAGGCGAATATGGCGGTGGGACGTCGCTACGCGGCGCCGAGATCTGGGTGAGTTGCGACCGGCCGCGCAGCATCTCCGAGCCCTGCGCGGCCCATGACCGTCGCTCGGCCTCGTCGGCGCGGTCGATCGCGGCGCGCGGAACACAGCACGCGGGCGTCGAAGTCCTTGGCCCGGTCCGCCAACCGCGCCGCCTCGTTGACGGCGTCGCCGACAACCGTGTACTCGTAGCGGTTTTCGGCCCCGATGTTGCCTGCGAACACCGGCCCGGCCGACACTCCGATGCCGAAGTCGACATGGAGGCGGCGCAATTCGGTCGCAAGCGCCCGCGCGGTGGCCAGCGCCGCCGACGCCGGATCGTCGGTGCGCAGCGGCGCGCCGAATACCGCCAGCGCGGCATCACCCTGAAACTTGTTGATCAGACCCGTTCCTTGCATCGACTTCGTTGACGACGATCTGGAAGAAGTCGTTGAGCACCGCGGCGACCTCATGGGGCTCACGGGTGGTCGCCAACTGCGTCGAACCCACGAGATCGACGAACAGGACCGCGACCTCCCGCTCGTCGTCGGAAACCGATTCGTGGCTCCTCGATGGCGCGACGGACCACTTCTTCTCCGACGTGCCTGCCGAACAGGTCACGCAGGTGGTCGCGTTCCTGCAAACCTGCGACCATGCGGTTGAATCCCGTTTGCAATTGCCCGATTTCGGAACGCTCATAGACGTCGATCATGCTGGCCGATGTTTCCGCGTTCCACCTCCGCCATCGCGTCGACGACCTCGTGCAGCGGATCCGAAATCGATGAAGCCACCAGAATCATCGCGCGCAATCCCAGAACCACGGCGACGAGCGCGAGCACCAGCACCGGGGTCTCGATGGGCGCGTCGGCCGGGATGATCCAGCCGTTGGCGCGCAACATCACGAGCACAACGATTCCCGCACCGGGGAGCGCGGAACACATCGCCCACATCAGTATCAGCCGTGCCCGCACGCCCGGCGCCCTCTCGGCATGCTCGACATCCACGGTGGCGGCGACCATCAATTTGCGAAGAGCGCGTTGGGTGAACAGAAAACCGGTGCACACGGTCGAGGTTGCGCCGAACAGAATCGCCGAAACGAGCAGTATCGCGACTCGGCCGCCTCCGCCGATGTTCAACGGAATCATCACGACGGCTGCGATGGCCCATGGCGTCAGCAGGATCGCGGACTGGCGCCTGGTGATATTCGGCGTCTTGCTGCGATCTGCGATCTTGACTGTCGCGACGCCGGCCACCCATACGATCACGGTTCCGACGATGATGATCGCCACCGTCGCGATCAGGTTCGTCGACGCTCAAGACGGACTGCGCCTCGATGACCGCTCTCGTCGCTCACCGAGATGACGATCGCGACGACCTCTGCGGCCGAGAGGAGATAGGCGAACACAAGGCCTGCCGCATATCGAACGAGCAGGCTGCGTGGCCTCATGGGGCCATCGTGTCAGTCGCTGGCCGGCAGCGGCTTGGCTTCCTTCAGATTCAGTGCGGTGGTTCCGATGCTGAGCGTCCCCGCTCCGGCCTTGGTGACGAGCACTTCGGCGCCGGTCTCGTCGACGTAGCGCTTGCCCATCGCGTTGCCGTCGGAGAACGCCGGATCCAGCGTCGGCGTCGGCCGACTTCTCGCCGTCGATCGGCACCATCGGTACCCCGCCCGCGCGGAGGTCGTCGAGGCTGTCGGCGGTGCGCACGACGATCACCTGGGTGTCGCAGACCTGGCTCTGCAGCCGTGTGCCGTTCTTGATCATGTTCGGCTCCTTGATCAGTTCGTCTACCAGTTCGCGGCGCAGCACCTTGCCTGTCGCGTTGGTCGGCAGCTCATCGCGGAACACCACCCGATCGGGTGTGCGTGATCCGCGCAGGTGCGCTCGCACATGCTCGCGCAGCTCGTCGGGTTCGGGCGCAGTGCCCTCGGCGGGCACCACCACCGCGACGATGATCTGGCCCCATTGGGGATCCTCGGGGCCGACGACCACACAATCGCGCACCGAGGGATGCTCGACGAGCACATCCTCGATCTCGGCGGGCGCGATGTTCTCGCCGCCGCGGATGATCGTGTCGTCGGAACGGCCGCCGATGAACAGGTAGCCGTCTTCGTCAAGCATCGCAACGTCTTTGGTGGGGAACCATCCGTCGGCGTCGAGCACCGAACCGATATCGGTATAGCGTCCCGACACCTGCTCGCCGCGCACGAACAGCTCACCGCTCTGGCCGGGTTCGAGGACGGTGCCGTCCTCGCCGCGGATCTGCACCTCGATGCTGGGTACCGGCTGTCCGACCGACCCGAGGCGCCGAGCGACCGCATCGTCGGAGGAAGCCAGCGCGGTTCGGTGGTCGTCGGGGGTGAGCACCGCGATGGTCGAACTGGTCTCCGTGAGCCCGTAGGCGTTGACGAAGCCGACATCGGGCAGCAGGCCAAGGGCCTTGCGCACCAAGGGAAGAGCGACCTTCGAGCCACCGTAGGCCAGGTTCCGCAGCGTAGGCAGCTCGACGGGTTCGGCCTCCAGCACGGACACGATGCGGTCCAGCATCGTCGGCACGACGGTCGCCGACGTGACGCCCTCGTCGCGCACCAGCCGGACCCATTCCGTCGCGTCGAACTGCGGCAGATACACCATCTTTCGACCGGCGTACAGGTTCGACAGCGCCGCGCTGACACCTGCGATGTGATACGGCGGCACGCAGATCAGCGCGGCGTCGCCGGGATCCGCGGCGTCGAACTCGACGGTGCCGGTGATATAGCTGGTCAGGTTGTTATGGGTCAGCTCAACGGCTTTCGGCCGCGAGGTGGTGCCCGACGTGAACAGCACCACCGCGACGTCGTCGGGGTCGGCGAACTCCGCGGCCGGCTCCGCGGTGCGCGCGGCCTCGATGAACTCGTCGGAGGTGATCACCTGCTTGCCCGCACCGGCGACGACGTCGTGGTATTCGGCGTCGGCGATCACCAGCGGGGTCGGCAGGCGGTCGATCAACTGCCGCAGGCCGTCCTCGCTGAGCCGGTAGTTCAGCGGCGTGAACGCCACGCCCGCCCTGGCGGAGGAGAACAGCAGCAGCGGCAACATCGCGCCGCCGGTGCCGACGTAGGCCGCGTGCTGTGCGCCGGATGCCGCGATGACTCCGGCGCCGCCGTCGGCGAGTGCGCTCAGTTCATTTGTGGTCAGCCGCATCTCGCCGGACACGACCGCGGTCCGGTCCGGATTCGATGACGCCGCCATTTCCAGCAGCAACGAGATACTCATGGCTTGTCGACGAAGATATCAAGGATGGGATCGTCGCCGCCGCCGTAGCGGGACAGGTCGGTGACACCGGCTTCGGCCAGCACCGCGGAGTCGATGAAGCATTTGCCGTTCACGTCCGCGGGGGGACGGGACAGGATCTCGACCGCGGCGTCGGCCATGATCTGCGGGCTGCGCGATCGAGCCGCCATCTTGTCGCCGTCGGCGAGATTGGTCACCGCGGCGGTCGCGATGTACGTCTCGGGCCACAGGCACGAGAAACCGATGCCTGCATCGGCATATTCGGCGGCCCAGCCCAGCGACAGCAACGTCATCCCGTACTTGGACAGCGTGTAGGTCGGATGAGCGCCCAGCCAGTGCGGATTCATGTTCAGCGGCGGCGCCAGGGTCACCACGTGGGCGTTCGCCGACTTGCGCAGGTGGGGCAGGGCGGCCTTCGTCAGCAGGAATGTGCCGCGGACGTTGATGTCCATCATCAGGTCGAACTTCTTGGCCGACAGTTCCTCGGTCGGTTCGGTCGCGATGGCGCTGGCGTTGTTGATCACGATGTCGATGCCGCCGAAGTGCTCGACCGCGGTGTCCACGGCCCGCTGAACGTCTTCTTCCTTGCGCACGTCACCGACCACTGCGACGCCCTTGCCGCCCGCGGCCTCGACGTCGGCGACCGCGGTGTAGACGGTGCCTGGCAGCTTGGGATGCGGCTCGGCGGTCTTGGCCAGCAGCACCACGTTGGCGCCGTGCTTGGCCGCGCCGAGAGCGATCGCGAGGCCGATGCCGCGGCTGCCGCCCGAGACGACCAGCGTGCGGTCAGTGAACGATGACTGGCTGGACATGGGCCTCCTTGGCGCGCGAGCTGTGCCGCCCCTTGATGGTAGTGGCATTCTCATTTTACGCGAGTGCCATAATCGCTGTGTACCGGGCCTTCGGTCGCTGCGAGCGGGTCCAGGCGGGTGCTGCTGCGTGCATGTTTCCGGTGTGCGGTATTGGCATTCTCATTTTTTGCAAGTACGTTATCCATTGATGACCGAGCCAGTACAGACCCCCTCCGGCATCCCGCTCGAGCCCGTCTACGGACCGGCCGAGCGCGCCGGCGACCCTCCCGCGCCCGGCGAGTACCCGTTCACCCGCGGCAACTTCGCGAGCGGCTACCGCGGCAAGACGTGGACGTTCCGCCAGTATTCGGGGTTCGGCACGGCCGAGGAGTCCAATCGGCGTTACCGCTACCTGCTGGATCAGGGCGGCACCGGGCTGTCGGTCGCGCTGGATCTGCCCACCCAGTGCGGGTATGACTCCGACGACCCGGAGTTCGGTGAGGAAGTCGGCCGGGTCGGTGTCGCCGTCGACACCCTTGCCGACGCCGAGATCCTGTTCGACGGCATTCCGCTGGACAAGATCAGCACCAGCTTCACGATCAACGGCACCGCCGCGATCCTGCTGGCGTTCTATGTGGCCGCCGCGGAGAAGAAGGGTGTGCCGCGGGCCAAGCTGACCGGCACCATCCAGAACGACATCCTCAAGGAGTACGCGTCGCGCGGCACCTGGATCTGGCCGCCGGAGCCGTCGCTGCGGCTGATCGCCGACACCATCGAGTTCTGCGCGGCCGAGGTGCCCAGGTTCAACGCGATCTCGGTCGCCGGTGCGCACTTCCGCGACGCCGGCGCCAACGCGGTTCAGGAGATGGCGTTCACGCTCGCCGACGGTGTCACCTACTGCGACACCGTGGTCGAGCGCGGCCGGATGACCATCGACCAGTTCGCGCCGCAGATCTCCTTCTTCTTCTATACGCACGGCGACTTCTTCGAGGAGATCGCCAAGTATCGGGCGGGCCGGCGGCGCTGGGCCACGATCGTGCGGGAACGCTATGGCGCGTCCACGGACAAGGCGTCGATGTTCCGGTTCGGGTGCGTCGCAGGCGGCGCCTCGCTGTACGCGCCGCAGGCCCAGAACAACCTCGTCCGTGTCGCCTACGAGGCGATGGCCGCCGTGCTCGGCGGGGTGCAGTCGATGTTCACCGCGGCATGGGACGAGCCGTTCGCGCTGCCCAGCGAGGAGTCGGCGACGCTGGCGCTGCGCACCCAGCAGATCCTGGCCTACGAGACCGGCGTGACCAAGGTGGCCGACCCGCTGGGCGGCTCCTACTTCGTCGAGGCGCTCACCGACGCCACCGAGGCCAAGATCATCGAGATCATGCACGATCTCGAGACGCACGGCGGCATGGTGCGCGCCATCGAGGACGGCTATCTGCAGGGCTTGATCGCCGACGAGGCGTTCAAGATCCACAAGGAGATCGAATCGGGCGAGCGTCCGGTGGTCGGGGTCAACAAGTTCGTTTCCGAAGAGCCGCCGCCCGATATCGACACCTATGAATTGGATGCCGAGGGCCGCGACCTGCAACTGAAGCGGCTGTCCAAGGTCAAGGCGGAGCGGGACCCCGCCGCCGTGAAAGAGGCACTGGCCGCGCTGGCGAAATCTGCGGAAGGCGACGACAACCTGATGCACAAGCTGATCGACTGCGCGAACGCCTACTGCACCGTTGGCGAAATGGTCTCCACGCTCAAGGCTGTGTGGGGCGAGTTCCAGCAGCCGGTGGTGTTCTAGATGGCCGTTCGTGTTCTCGTCGCGAAACCCGGTCTCGACGGGCATGACCGCGGCGCGAAGATCGTCGCCCGCACGCTGCGCGACGCGGGTTTCGAGGTGATCTACACCGGAATCCGGCAGCGCATCGAGGACATCGTGTCGATCGCGCTGCAGGAAGACGTTGCGCTGGTGGGGCTTTCGATCCTGTCCGGCGCGCATGTGGCCCTGACGACCCGCACCGTCGATGCGCTGCGCGCAGCCGAGGCCGGTGACATCGCGGTTGTCGTCGGCGGCACCATCCCGCAGGCCGACGTTCCCAAGCTGCTGGAAGCCGGTGCCGCCGCTGTCTTTCCCACGGGCACACCATTGGACGTCCTTGTCCAAGAGGTGCGCAAGCTGACGTCCGAAAGGGTCGACTAGATGCGCCTTGGCGTGATGATCGGGGCCGAGCGCGGCGACATGGCCCGCAAGGTCAAGAAGCTGCTCGAGGACATCGAGTGGGCGGAGGCCGCGGGCTTGGACACCGCGTGGATGCCGCAGGTGCCCAACGACTTCGACTGCCTGACCATGGTCTCGCTGATGGGTGCGCGCACGTCGCGCATCGAGCTCGGCACGGCCGTCGTGCCGCTGCAGGCGCAGCATCCGATCGCGCTTGGCGCGCCAGGCGCTGTCGGTCCACGCAGGCACCGGCGGACGGCTGGCGCTGGGCGTCGGGCCGTCGCACCACTGGATCGTGCGCGACATGCTCGGCATCCCGTACGAGAAGCCCGCCGCCTATACCCGCGACTACCTCGAGGTGCTGAACACCGCGCTGGCCGGACCCGGCGAGGTGGACGTGGAGAACGACATCGTTCACCGTGCACAACCCGACCGTGCTTGGCGCTGAATCGCCCATGCCGGTGCTGGTCGCCGCGCTCGGTCCGGTAATGCTGCAGATCGCAGGCGAACTCGCCGACGGGACGGTGTTGTGGATGGCCGACGAGCGCGCGATCGGAGACCACATCGCCCCGCGGATCACCAAGGCCGCCGACAACGCGGGCCGCCCGGCGCCGCGCATCGTCGCGGGCATTCCGGTGTGCCTGTGCGCCAACTCCGAGATCGACGCCGCGAAGGAGCGCGCCAACCGCATCCTCGCCGAGGCCGAGACGTCGCCCAACTATCAGAAGCTGCTCGATCGCGGTGACGCCCGCGACGTCGGTGACCTGACCGCGGCCGGCGACGAGGAGGCGATCCTGGCGCGGTTCAAGAAGTTCGCCGATGCCGGCGTCACCGACCTGTCGGTACGGCTGCTCCCGATCGGCGAGACCCGCGACGAGCTGATCGCCTCGAAATACCGTACCCGCGAGGTTGTTTCGCAGTTGGCGGCGGAGGTCGAGTGAGCTGGGCCCCTCGCGGGGATCCGCATTCTCGAGGTCGGCGTGATGCTGGCCGGTCCGTACGCGACGATGCTGCTGGCCGACCTCGGCGCCGAGGTCATCAAGATCGAGCCGCCGGGTGGCGAGATCTCCCGGCAGGTCAGCGACAGCTACTTCGCCAGCCTGAACCGCAACAAGCAGAGCGTGTGTCTGGATCTGCGGTCAGAGGCCGGGCGTCAGCGGCTGGGCGAACTCGTCGCGAATTCGCATGCGCTGCTGGTCAATATGAAGCCGTCGGCGATCAAGCGACTCGGCCTCACCTACGAGGCCGCTGCGGAAGTTCAACGAACGGATCGTCTGCGTCGCGCTGACCGGATTCGGGCTGGATGGCGGCGACGACCCCGCGTTCGACTACGTCATCCAGGCGGCGACGGGTGTCGCGGCGATGACGGGCGACCCGTCGGGGCCGCCGACGCTTGCCCGGGTATTCGTCGGCCGACAACTCGACGGGGCTGGCCGCGGCGCTGGGCCTGCTCGCGCAGATCGTCTCCGGTCGGGGTGGGCAAGTGGACGTGTCGCTGCGCGACGTGATGCTGTCTCAGCTGAACTACCGTGCGTCGGCCTACCTCAACGATGGCGCGGCGCCGCAGCGGTACCCGTTCGGCGCGCATTCGTATTACGTCCCGGCGCAGCTTTTCTCGACGGCGGATGGTGTCTTGGCGTTGTTCATCACCCACGACGCCTTCTGGAAATCCTTCGCCGCACGAGGCAGGGATCGAAGGCTTCCCGACGATGGCCGAGCGTGCGGCGAACCGCGAGGAGGTGCTCGCGGTCGTTACCGAGGCCCTCGCAGCCGACACCGCGGCGGGCTGGGAGTCACGGCTGCGGCCCCTTGGCATACCGGCGGCGGCGGTGCGGACGCTGCCCGAAGCGCTGGAGGCGACGCCTGAAGCCGTCGTCACCGCAGGCGATTTCCGCTTGGTGGGCAGCCCCATCCGCATCGCCGGGTATGAACCCGACTACCGTCCGCCGCCGCGTCTCGACGAGCACGGCGACGTCGGAGTACTCAGTCCTCGTAGTGCACTGTGACTGACGGCGTGTCCGGAATGGCCTGGCACGTCAGCACGTAGCCGTCCTCGACCTCGTCCTGCTCCAGCGCATCGTTGACCTTCATCGTCGCGCTGCCCTCGGACAGCCGCGCCATGCACGTACCGCAGTTTCCGGCCTCGCACGAGAACGGCGGCGACAGTCCCGCTCGACGCGCGCTCTCCAGCAGCGTCTCGTTCGCCCTGCGAGGCACCTCGCCTTCTTGCGGTCAAGGTGGATCGTGATGGTGCCGCCGGTCTCGTCCGCGGCGTCGGCAGACTCGGCGTGCGGCTGCGGAGCAGCGTCGAAGTCCTCGATGAATACCGTCCCGGGTCCGGGCAGCGCCGACGTGACGACTGACATGAAACCTTCCGGCCCGCAGACATAGCAGTCGGCATCGGTGTCGGCGCCGACGAAGTCGACTACGGCGGCGGGATCGAGCAGCCCCCGTTCGTCATCGAGGTGGCGCACCACGGACAGCCGATCCGGGTAGCGGGCGACGAGGTCGTCGAGCACCGCATCGAAGATCACCGACGCCCGGTCCTTGTCGGCGCACAGCAGCCGCACCGGGCGGTCGGTGGTGGCCAGCGCACTCTTGACGAGCGACAGGATGGGTGTGACGCCGCTACCGCCGCTGAAGCCCAGCAGCGGCACAGAGGTGTCGGTCAGGCAGAACGTGCCCGCCGCCCGGGTTATCGTCACCTCGTCGCCCTCGACGAGGTTGTCGAGCATCCAGTTCGACACCTTGCCGCCGGGCACCCGCTTGACGGTGGTTGCCATCTCGGTGTCGGTCTCGGGTGCGCTCGACATCGAGTAGGAGCGGTAGAGGTCCTCGCCGTCGACGTGCACCTTGAACGTGCAGAACTGCCCTGCCTTGTAGGGAAACGGCGTTTCATGGGGGGCCAGCACATAGGTCCGCGTGTCGGCGGTCTCTTTGATGATCCGAGACACCGTCGCACGCTGGAACAAGTGCGGCTTGACCATGGGCCCCCTCTCGGCTGGCATTGTCATTCTGATATTAAGAGAATACCATTCTCCTCGAGAACGGAAACCTTCTCAATTGGCGGAAAGGGGCGGGCGCAACGTGAGTGAGCGGATGGCGCTCGCCTTTGAGCAGCGGGAATACAGCCTCCCGGAGCTCGATGCCCTGGCCAACGGCATGGCGACCGTCCTTGAGCACCGCGGCGTTCGGACTGGCGATCGCGTCGCGCTGATGTCGTCGAACCGCCCAGAGTTCGTGGTCGCGTTGTGGGCCATCTGGCGGCTGGGTGCGTCGGCGGTGCTGCTCAGCCCAGCGTGGAAGCGAACCGAGGTCGAGCACGCGCTGGCGCTGACCACGCCGTCGCACGCGGTCGGCGACCATGCTGTGCTCGCCGAGGTGATGCCGATGCTGTCACTTGACGAGGCGATCACGCCTGGGCAGCGGACGTTCGAAGCGCCTCCGCCCGAATCCGATGCGCTGTTCGTGTTCAGCTCGGGGACCACGGGCATGCCCAAGGCGGTGCGGCATACCCACGGGTCGTTCGCCGCTGCGGTGCGGCACTGGCGAGACGCGCTGCACCTGTCGTCGGCTGACCGGATGCAGATCATGACGCCGCCGTCGCACATCCTCGGGTTGCTCAACATCGTGATGGCGCTCGAGACCGGCGCCTGGATCCGGTTGCACCGCCGCTTCGACATCGACCTCATGCTTCACCACATCGAGACCGACCGAATCACCATCGAGATGGCCGTCGCACCAATCGCTTTGGCGCTGGCCGCCCATCCGAAGCTGGAAGACTACGACCTGTCGTCGCTGCGCTACATCATGTGGTGCGCGACGCCGGTCACGCCGAGTGTCGCGGAGGCTGTCACCCGCCGAACGGGCGTGAACTGGGTGACCGCCTATGGCACCAGCGAATTGGTGGTCATCGCCTGCAATGAGATCGAGGGCGCGCGGCTCGACACCGTCGGACGGCCGGTGCCAGGGGTCAGCCTGCGGATCGTGTCGCTGGAGGACGGCGAACCGCTGTCGCCGGGCGCGGTGGGCGAGATCCAGGTGCGCTCGGATTCGGTGATGGCGGGCTACCTGCCGGATTCGGCGACGGCCGAGGCCTTTTCGGACGGCTGGTATCGGACGGGAGACGTCGGATACCTGGACGTCGACGGCTGGCTGCGGATCACCGACCGCGCCAAGGAGATGATCAAGGTGCGGGGATTTCAGGTCGCGCCCGCCGAGATCGAGGCGGTGCTGCACGGGCATTCAGCCGTCGAGGACTGCGCGGTGTTCGGGGTGCCCGACGCGGCGAACGGAGAGACCATCGTCGCCGCGGTCAAGAAATGCGGGCCGGTTGAGGCCGACGAACTCATCGCGCTTGTCGGGGACCGGCTGGCATCGTACAAGCGACCGAACCGCGTGGTGTTCGTCGACGAAATACCGCGCCTGCCATCGGGAAAGGTGTTGCGAAGAGTGTTGAAGGAGCGTCTGTGGACGTCCGTCTGACCAGTGAACAGCAGCAGCTGCGGGAGGCCGCGGCCAAGCTGGCCGACGATCTCGGGCCCGGTTCGGTCGCAGATCTCGACGACGCGAATCGGATCGCCCGGCTGGAGAAGGCCGTCGACGCGACGGGATTTCGCACGCTGCGGTCCGACGGCGCGTCCGGGGTCGAGGTGGCCATCGTCGCCGAGGAGTTCGCGCGGGGCCTGGTCGACGTGCCGTTCCTCGGGCCGGTGCTCGCCGACGACCTGACGGCGTGCGCTCGGCCGCGAGCCGTCCGCGCCGACCGACGGAGCGCGAGTCGGTCGACATGACGAGAAGCGTTGCCGGAGTGGTCGAGTCGCCGCCAGAGCTGGGTGAGCTCTCCGAGGAGGACGCCGGCCGCTGGCGTGCGCTGGCGCTGGCCGTCACCTGCGCCGACCTGGTCGGTGCCGCGCGCGGCGCGCACGCGCTGGCCTGTGAGTACGCCAAGGTCCGCGAGCAGTACGGCGCGACAATCGGGTCCTATCAGGCCGTCGGTCACCTGCTTGCCGAGAGCCTTGCCCTGATCGAAGGCTCGATCAGCGTGCTGCGCCACGCCGCGTGGGCCGTCGACGAGCTTCCTGTCGCCGAGGCGATCGAGGCGGCGAAGGTGGCCAAGATCTACTGTGCGCGTGCGGCATTGACTGTCTGCGAGACGTCGATCCAGGTCCACGGCGGCATCGGCAACACATGGGAATGCCTCGCGCACGTCTACCTGCGCCGGGTGCTGACGGCCACCGAACTGTGGCCCGTGAAGCTGGAGGAGCTGACCATTGGACTTTCGTGATTCGCCGGACGAGGCCGCGTTCCGGGACCGGTTGCGCGGTTGGCTGACCGAACAGAAGGGCAAGTTCCCGACGTCGGGCGACGAGTACTGGGCCGCGCAAGGTGACTGGCATCAGGCGCTGTACGAGGCGGGCTTCTTCGGAACGTCTTGGCCTAAAGAGTATGGCGGCCAGGACCTGCCGCCGGTCTATGACGTCATCGTCGACGAGGAGATCGCGAAGGCCGGCGCGCCCGCGCGGCCCAGCCTCGGCTACCTGGTCGTCGCCTTTGGACATCACGGCAGCAAGGAACTGCAGCAGCGATTCCTGCCCGGCATGATCAGCGGCACCGAGCGCTGGTGCCAGGGCTTCTCCGAGCCCGGTGCAGGCTCGGACCTCGCGTCGCTGACGACCACCGCCACCCGCGAGGGCGACGAGTACGTCATTCACGGCCACAAGATCTGGACGAGCTACTCCGACGTCGCCGACTGGTGTCTGCTGTTGGCGCGGACCGATAAGGACGTGCCCAAGCATCGCGGCATCTCGGCGTTCATCATCTCGATGCACCAGCCCGGCGTCGAGCAGCGGCCGCTGAAGATGATCAGCGGCGTCACCAAGGAATTCGGTCAGGTGGCCTTCGACGGCGCCACGAGTGCCCGCCGAGAACATGGTGGGTGCGCCGGGGGACGGCTGGAAGATCGCGATGACTGTCGTCAGCCATGAGCGGGAACCGTCGACGCTCGGGTTCTCCGCCCGGTACGGGAAGCTGGTGCGCCAGTTGGCATCCCGGGTGGACGGTGCGGCACCCGAAGAGCTGTCCTGGGCGTGGGTGCAGACGGAGATGCTGCGGCTGCACGTGCGGCGTCGGCTGTCCGAGCAGCTTGACGGCATCACCCACGGGCCGCAGGGATCGCTCGACAAGCTGTTGATGACCTGGGTCGAGCAATCCGTCGGCCACGCCGCGTTGGCCACCGTCGGCACCAGCGATCCCGAATTGTTCGGTGCCTACATGTACAGCCGCGCGCAGAGCGTGATGGGCGGCACCATCCAGATTCAGAAGAACATCATCGCTTCGCGCATTCTCGGATTAGGAGTCTGAAATGTACGACATGCCAGCCGAAATCGACGTCAAGGCCGACGGCGGCCTGCGCATCATCACGCTCAATCGTCCCGATGAGCTCAATGCGGTCAATGATGCGTTGCACGTCGGGCTGGCCAAGATCTGGGAAGCGCTCAACGAGGATGTCGGCGCGCGGGCGGCGGTGATCACCGGTGCAGGCCGGGCGTTTTCGGCCGGCGGCGACTTCAACTACCTCGACGAGCTGCGCAACGACGAAGCCCTGCGCCAGAAGACGATCAAGCACGGCCGTGACCTCGTCATCGGCATGGTGCGGTGCCGCATCCCGGTGGTCGCCGCGGTCAACGGTCCGGCCGTCGGGCTGGGCTGCAGCCTGGCCGCGCTGTCGGACATCGTCTACATGGCCGAGACCGCGTTCTTCGCCGACCCGCACGTGTCGATCGGTCTGGTGGCCGCAGACGGCGGTCCGCTGGTGTGGCCGTCGCAGATCAGCTTGTTGCAGGCCAAGGAGTTCGCGTTGACGGGTGTGCGGATCAAGGCCGCGCGAGCGCTTGAACTCGGGATGGCCAACCACGTCGTCGCCGACCCGCTGGCCGAGGCGATCGCGTGCGCGAAGAAGATCATGGAGCTGCCGCAACAGGCCTCGAGAGCACCAAGCGGCTGATGAACATGCAGCTGGAGAAGTCGGTGATGGCGTCGCTGGACTACGCCAATCTCGTCCGAATACGTGTCCTTCGGGACCGCCGACTTCAACAAGATCGTCGACGGCCTCATCGCCAAGGAGTAAACTTTCCGGCGCGGACGCGGGTACCACTGTCAATGTGGATTTGAACGAGCGCTACGAGTGGCAAGGGCGTCAGATCGCGTGGGGTCGGGCAGGTACCGGCCCCGCAGTGGTGTTCTGCCACGGCACGCCGTGGTCGTCGGTGGTGTGGCAACCGATTGTCGACGCCTTGTCCGACCGATACACCGTCTATCTCTGGGACATGCCCGGCTACGGGTTGTCGTCGAAACTTCCTGAGCACCCCGTCGACTTCGGAGTGCAAGCGGAGGTCGTCGATGCGCTGATACGACATTGGGGCATAGCCCGCCCGCACGTGATCGCTCACGACTTCGGTGGCGCGGTCTCGCTTCGCGCGCATCTGGTGTGCGGCGCCGACATGCGTCACTGATGCTCGCCGATGTCGTCGCCATCCCGCCCAGCGGCTCACCGTTCTTTAAGTTCGTGCAGGACAACCCGGTTTGCTCGACCAACTTCCTGGCTACATCCACCGCGCGATGGTGCGGGCCTACATCGGCAATGCCAGCAGTGCCGGGTTGCGTGCCGACGATCTCGACGCCTTGGTGCAGCCGTGGACGGGCAGTGAGGGCCAACCCGCTTTCTACCGTCAGATCGTCGACTACGACGAGCGTTACCTCCGCGAAAACGAAGTGCTGCTACCGACACTCACCGTGCCAGTTCACATCGTGTGGGGCGAGCAGGACGCCTGGATACCCGTCGAACGCGCCGATCGCCTGCATGCGCTCATCCCGCACTCGACGCTGCGCACCGTGCCTGGTAGCAACCACCTGATTCAGTACGACGCCCCAGAACAGCTGATGTATGAAGTGGCGTCCTGGCTCGATCGCCAGTCCGGGGCGACTTGATTGAGCTGCCGCCCTGAATTTGTAAAAAACTCGTGACGCACGCTTATCGGGTCTTGACTCATGGGTGCAGGGGGCCCAGGATACAGCCAACACACAGTTGCGCATAGAGCTTGATGTTGTGCAATACGCAACATCGTGCGGTGGATGTGACGGAGGAGGCTCCCTATGACCAAGAGCATGTCCGAGGAAACCGCGGCCGAACCCGACGGCCACGTGCGACACCGAACTGGGTTTCCGGTCGACCGCAGGGTCTTCGCGGTGGCCGCCGCCCTCGCCCTCGCGTTCGTGCTCTGGGGCACTCTTTCGCCGGAGAAGATGGGCGATCTCACCGATAAGGCGATGTCGTGGGTGACGGGATCGTTCGGGTGGTTGTTCGTCCTGACCAGCGGCGGGTTCCTGCTGTTCGCCGGTTATCTGGCGCTGAGCCGGTACGGCAACATCAAATTGGGCCCCGACGATTCTGTGCCGGAGTTCTCAAAGTTCTCGTGGGTGTCGATGATGTTCGCCACCGGCATGGGGATCGGCCTGATGTTCTACGGCGTGGCCGAGCCGCTGTATCACCTCAACGGCCCGCCAATGGACATGGCCGAGCCCGGCACTCCCGCCGCCGCGCAACTGGCGATGGAGTACACCTTCTTCCATTGGGGCTTCCACCCGTGGGCGATGTACGCCGTGATCGGCCTGTCGATCGGCTACTTCGCGTACCGCAAGCGCAACGGCAATCTGGTGTCGGCCGCCTTCCGGCCGCTGTTGGGTCACCGGGTCGACCGTGCCCCGGGCAAGGCGATCGATGTCATCGCCATTTTCGCCACCCTGTTCGGCTCCGCGACGTCGCTCGGCTTGGGGGCGCTGCAGATCACCGGGGGTATCGACGAGGTGTTCGGATCCGGCCGCGACTCCAAGGTACTGGCCGTCGGCGTGATCGTGTTCCTGACGGTGTGCTTCGTCGTTTCCGCGGTCAGCGGGATCGAGCGCGGTGTCAAGTGGCTATCCAACGCCAACGCGATCGCCGCGGCGCGTGTTGGCGTTCTTCCTGTTCGTTGTCGGGCCAACGGTTTTCATCCTCGGCACCTTCACCGAGTCGCTCGGCGGCTACCTGACCCATCTGCCGACGATGAGCTTCCGCGACGGCGTATTCGACGCAGATGTGGCCAGCCCGTGGCTGTCGGCGTGGACGATCTTTTACTGGGCTTGGTGGATCTCCTGGACGCCCTTCGTGGGCATGTTCGTCGCGCGGATCTCCAAGGGGCGCACGATCCGTGAGTTCGTGATCTACGTGATCCTGGTCCCTAGCCTGGTGTCGTTCGTCTGGTTCTCGATCCTCGGCGGCGCGGCGTTCGACCTGCAGTTGAACCAGGGCAAAGACATGGGCGCGGTGGTCGACGCGGGCATGGAGGGCGCGCTGTTCGAAACGCTCAGCAGCTATCCACTGGGCACAATCACCTCGGCGCTGGCGGTGTTCCTCATCGCGATCTTCTTCGTCACCGGCGCGGACAGTGCCTCGATCGTCATGGGGATGCTCAGCCAGAACGGGTGTGAAGAACCCCGCCGCGGGCTGACCGTTTTCTGGGGTGTCACGACCGGTGCCATTGCTGCGGTGCTGTTGTGGTCCGGCGGGCTGAAAGGTTTGCAGACCTTGGTGATCCTGGTAGCAGGCCCGTTCATGTTGGTGCTGATCGCGATGTGTGTGTCAACGTTGAAGGCATTGCGAGACGAGCCGTACGAGTCGACGCTGCCGCCGCGGGTACGCCGTGCGGTGCTGCACGCCCAGCGGCATGACCGGTTGCAGCATCAGACGATCGCACTCGCCACACTCGGCTGCGACGGGCTCGACGACGGGGAGGTCTCCATTCCCGTCGTGCCAATCACGGAGAGTGTGACGGCTGCGCCGCCGCCGCGCGGAGAACTCCTCGGGCAGTAGACGCCCGCGGCGGCGGTGGCAACTTCACGGCCCCGCCGCCGGAAGTTCTTCGGAGCGCTGGATGGTGCCGGTGATGCCGCTGGCGTCCTGCTGCGCCAGCAGCACCGCCGCATTGGCCATGGCCTCGGGCGGCTCGACCATCTCGGGCGGAATCTCCATGCCGCCGCCGCCGGCCTGCCAGCCCTCGGTGAGCACCACTCGCGACGGGCTCAGGCAGTTCACCGCGATGTTGTCGGACTTCAGATCCGCGGCCAGGCCCAGGTACAGCCGCTCGGCGCCGGCCTTGGACACCCAGTAGGCGTTGGAGCCGTGCTCGATCATGCCGACGCCGGTGGTGGTGATCGCGATCAGCGACCCGCCGCCGCGCGCTTTCACATGCGGGATGACGGCCTTGGTCACCAGGAAGACACCGGTCAGGTTGACGTTCATGCACAGCTGCCAGCGCTTCAGCGGCGTGGATTCGATCGGACCGAGCCACAGCACGCCGGCGTTGGCGATCAGGATATCGATGCCGCCGAACTCCGAAACCGTCTGCGCGACAGCGGCTTCCACCGACTCTTCGCTCGTGACATCGCATGGCACCGGCAGCGCGCGTCCGCCCGCAGACGTGATCCGTTCGGCGACGGCGTGAATCGTGCCGGGCACCTTGCCTTCCTGCTCGGAGCGCGCGGCGACCGCGACCGCCGCACCTTCGCGGGCCAGCGCCTCGGCGACCGTCGCCCCGATGCCGCGGCTGGCACCGGCGACGAAGGCCACCTTGCCCTCGAGCGCTCCTGTCACTTCGGCGGGAACCGCAGCGCTCCGTCGAGACGAATGATTTCGCCGTTGAGATAGTCGTTTTCGATGATGCTCTGCGCTAGCTGCGCGTACTCCGTCGATCGGCCCATGCGCTTGGGGAACGGCACCTGCGGCGCCCAGTACTGCTCGAGTTGGTCGGCCGCCTTGCCGTACGCCGGCGTGTTGATGGTGCCGGGCGCGATGGTGACGACGCGGATGCCCAGCGGCGAGAGGTCGCGGGCCGCGACGAGCGTCATGCCCAGCACGCCGCCCTTGGCGGCGGCGTAGGGGAGCTGACCGATCTGTCCCTCATAGCCGGCGATCGATGCGGTGTTGACGATGACGCCGCGGGCACCTTCCTCCAACGGCTCCGACTTGGCGATCTCGGCCGCAGACAGCCGCATGACGTTGAAGACCGCGGTCAGGTAGAACTCGATCGTCTTCTTGAAGCCGTCGAGATCGAGCGGCGATCCGTCCTTGCCGATCAGCCGCCCGCCGCTGGCGGGACCGCCGTGGGTGTCGACGGAGATCCGCAGGGGAGCCAGCGACGCCGCCTCGGCGATGGCCGCGTTGACCGATTCCTCGGAGGTGGCGTCGGTCGGCACATAGCGCACACCGAGTTCGTTCTCCAGCGCCTTGCCCTTGTCATCGGCCAGGTCAGCGACGACCACCTTGGCCCCCGCGCCGTGCAGGCGCCGGACGGTCGCCTCGCCCAGGCCACCTGCACCCCCGACGACGATCGCCGAGCTACCTGCGATTTGCATATTGGTTCCCCTTCTTGCAACTGGCACTCTCGAACTGAGAGAATATCATTCTCATGATGTCGGACGCATCGTAAGCTCTTCCACCAGTGACCATCGACGAGCTCATCGAAGCCGCGCGGACGGGATCCACCCGCGCGGCCGGCCGGTTGCTGAGCCTGGTCGAGAGTCCCCGCCGCGAACGAGGTCCTCGATGCGCTCGGGACGACGACGCCGCCCCGCATCGTCGGCGTGACGGGTCCGCCTGGAGCGGGCAAGTCGACGACGGTCGGCGCACTGGTCAGTGCTTACCGCGAGCGTGACATGCGGGTCGCGGTGCTAGCCGTCGACCCGTCATCGCCGTACAGCGGAGGTGCACTGCTCGGCGACCGCATCCGAATGGCCGCGCACATCAACGACTCCGATGTGCTGATCCGCTCGGTTGCGACACGCGGTCATCTCGGAGGGCTGGCGGCGGCGGTGCCTGCCGCGATCCGGCTGCTGGCGGCGTTGTCGTATGACCTGATCGTTTTGGAGACGGTAGGAGTCGGGCAGTCGGAGATCGAGATCGCCGCGATCGCCGACCCGACCATCGTGATCCTCAATCCCGGTGCCGGCGACGCGGTTCAGGCGGCAAAGGCGGGTCTGCTGGAAGTCGCCGACATCGTCGTGGTGAACAAGGCCGACCGCGAGGGTGCCGACCAGACGGTGCGAGACTTGCGCGGCGAGACCAAGGCGCCGATTCTCAAACTCGTTGCGGCGCAAGGCGAAGGCGTAGCCGAGCTGGTCGAGGCGATCGACGCCCATCACCGTGCCGACAGTCCCGAACGTCGCGCCGCGCGTGCTCGTGCGCAGATCCTGTCGCTGGCTCAGACGCTGCTGCGGACCCATCCCGAACTGGATCGCCTGGCTCAGCTGGTCGGCTGAAGGCCAGTGCGACCCGTACACCGCGGCGGAGCAACTCTTCGCCGTGCCCGTCGAGCGAGTGGAGATACACGATGACGCGCACGAGCGATAACGAGGTCTTGGCCATCGTCGGCGCGGGCGGGATGGGACTGTCGATCGCCCGTCGCGTCGGAGCCGGGCGCACCATCGTGCTCGCCGACATCAGCCAACGTGGATTGGAGGCGGCTGCCGAGGCGCTGAGCGCGGACGGTCACCGGGTCCTGACACAGCAGGTCGACGTCACATCCCGCGCCTCGGTTGCGTCCGTAGCAGATTTGGCCGCGTCATCCGGCCGGGTCACGTCCGTGGTTCACACAGCAGGGCTTTCGCCGCAGCAGGCATCCGCGGACGCGGTATTGGCAGTCGACTTGCTAGGCGTCGCGCTCACCATCGACGAGTTCGGCCGTGTCATCGAACCGGGCGGCGCAGCCGTCATCATCGCCAGCATGGCGGCGCATATGATCCCTGCACTCGATGCCGACGTGCAGCGGCAACTGGCCGAAACACCCACCGACGAACTACTGAGTCTCGACGCTTGCTCTGCGATCACCGATAGCCGCCTGGCGTATCCATTTGCCAAGCGTGCCAACCAGATCCGTGTTGCGGCGGCTGCGAGCGCGTGGGGTCAGCGGGGAGCGCGCATCAACAGCATCAGCCCGGGAGTGATCTCCACTGCGATGGGCCGGCTGGAACTGAGCAGCGAGTCCGGCGGGCTCATGCGGGCGATGGTCGACAATGCCGGCGTGCGTCGCATCGGCACGCCCGAAGACATCGCAGCGGCCACCGAGTTTCTACTGGGGTCGACCGCCGCGTTCATAACCGGCACAGACCTGCTGGTCGACGGCGGTGCCGTCGCCGCAATCCAAACCGGCACGATCGACCTCGCCGCGGCACTAGCGGAGCGCTGATTGCTCGTACAAACATGCCGCGGCGCCGGGCTCAGTTGAATCTCAGCGGCGATTCTTCGTGCCACGATGGGGTGGGCGATGTCGACGACTGGGGTCAGAGGGTGAATAGGGTCAGCGGCGGAGGGTCGGCTCGGCCGACCAAAGCCGATGTCGCGCGCCTGGCGAACGTGTCCACGGCGACCGTCAGTTATGTGCTTAACAATGCCGAGGGCCGCACCATCTCACCGCGAACCCGGGAGGCCGTGCACAGCGCCGCCAGGGAGTTGGGGTATCGCCCCAACCTGGCGGCACGCAATCTGGCGCGGGGTGGCAGCGGGGTGGTGCTCTACGTTATGCCCCGGGTGGCGCTGGGAGAGTTGCCAATCGAGGTTGGAAGCCGGCTCACGACGGCGTTGGCCCGGCGTGGAATCATGCACGTACTGACGTTCGAGACCGACGACGGTCAGAATGTGGTCGAAGCCATCGCCGACCTTAATCCGATCGCGGTAACAAGCCTGTTTCCGCTCACCAATACCGCCGCAGCGGCGGTCGTCGCTGCCGGGGTTCCGCAGATCCATCTTGGCAGCAGTCAGTTGCACACGATCGGGGCACTCCATCTGTCCGTAGGCGAGATGCGGGTGGAGCACTTGGTGTCGCGGGGCCATCGTCGGCTCGCATTCGCGTACTCCGCACTGACTACGTGGCGGCCCTTGGGTGATTACTGGCTCCCCGGGGTGCGTGCTGCGGCTCGCGACCGGGAGTTGCCGGAGGTGAGCGCCGCAGAGATCACTGCTCGCGACGCCGCCGATGTGGTGACCGGCTGGGTAAATAGTGGTGTGACGGCCGTCTGTGCGCAGAGCGACGACACGGCGTTGGTCGTCCTGCACGGCGTTCGGGAAGCCGGCCTGAATTGCCCGAAAGACTTGGCGGTCATGGGAGTCGATGCGATCCCGGCCGGCGAGGTCAGTGCGCCACCGCTGACCACAATCGCGTTCGACGCCACGGCGATCGTCGATGTTGCCGTCGAGGCGATGATGTCCGAGCTCGGCTATCCCGAATCGGGGGAAAAGCCGGCGACCGCCGAGGTCGCAACCCTGATACACCGAGCGTCAACCTAACGCCAAGAGCGTGATTCTTTAGCGATGCTAGACATTTATTGGTTACGCGCGTAACGTATGCGCATAACCGACCGTGACCTGGTTGTCCTGGAGTGCTGTCACCACGTCCACGACCACAAGTCACCGAAAGACTTCCGCGCGTGACAGGAGATGAGACATGTCCGAAGAAATCGATCGGTTCCTAACCAGACCGGGCGAACGACGCATACTGCGCGCCGTTGCAGCGCTGGGGACGGCGACAGTCATGCTGGGTGCTTTCGGTGTCTCGACCTCCAGTGCCGCGCTGTCGACGGCGCCGACTTCCTCCGTCGTCTCGCCGCCCGGTGCCACCGCGGACGCAGAAATCGAAGCGATCAAGCAGCTCAAGGCAAGCTACTTCGCGAATGTCGATGCGAAAAACTGGTCCGCCCTGCGTGAGCTCCTCGCTCCCAACGTCGTGGTGGACACCACCGGCAGCTTCGGGCCCATCTTTTTCAACAGAGATTCGTTCATTGCCTTCACGGCGCTCACGCTCGCCCCGCTCACTACACACCATGAGGGCTACGACCCGCAGATCACGCTGACTTCCCCGACGACTGCCGAGGTGGTGTGGACGATGCAAGACAGGCTCGTCTTCGCAAACATCATCGGGATTCACGGCTACGGCCATTACACCGATACCTACGAAAAGGTCGGCGACACATGGGTGGTCGAACACTCCAAGCTCACGCGCACCGCTCTCACGGTGATGTTCCCCGGCCTCGATCGCTTCAACGCCGCGTTCGCGGCGACCGTAAAATCGGAGGGGCCAGTGGTGGCGCTTGTCTACGCCGTCCGCGCCTTCCTTGACGTCAACGCGTCGTCCTCGGTGCCAGCAGAAGCGACAAATGCCGCATCGGCCGTGTCAACAGCCACAAGTACGACCAACGCCCAGCCCGCCAATATGCCGGCGACCGTCTCGACCAAAGCCTTCACGCTGTCCACACCGGCGTCGGCCGGGAATGTGCCTGCGGCCAAGGCGAAACCGGTAGCCGATGCAGCCGAGGCTGGCACGCATGAGGGAACGAAAGTCCCCGCCGAGAAACATGCCGAACCCGTGACGACCGCCAACCAAGGCACCGACGCTGGCGAGCGCGATCCGGTTGAGACCACGTCCGAGGCCGCCGACGCGAAGGGCGACGTCGAGCCGAAGAAGACGGCGACTGACGGGAAGGGCGGCGCCGCGCCGAAGAAGGCGCCTAAGGCGAAGGTTGACGTCGAGCCGAAGAAGACGGCTGACGCAGAGGCCAGCGCCGAGTCGAAGAAGACCGCTTGACGTCAGTCACGCTGCACCGCTTTCTCTTTCGAATACACGCACCTTGATCGATGATCCGCGCTTACCGCGAGTTTCGAAAACCCCACTCAAAGAGGAGAAGAGATATGCCCGTAGAAACCAATCGCCGGTTCCTGGCCAGATCAGGCGAGCGGCGCACATCGCGCGCCGCTGCGGCGTTGGGCACGGCGGCGATAATGCTGGGTGGCATCGGCGTCCCGACCGCCAACGCCGACCCGTTGTTGCCGCTCCCGGCTCTCTGCGGCGTCTCTTCGCCAGGGGACGACACCGGCACTGAGGTCGATGCGATCAAGACGCTCAAGGCAAGTTACTTCTCGAACATCGATGCTAAGAACTGGACTGGCCTTCGCGACCTCCTTGCTCCCGACGTCGTGGAGGACACCACGTGCAGCGCAGGCCCGATCCTTTACGGCAGGGACCCCTTCATCGCCTTCCTGCAGCTCACGCTCGGTGGCGCCACTACGCACCATCAGGGCTACGACCCGCATATCAGGCTCAAGTCCGCGACGACTGCCGAGGGCCTGTGGACGTTGGAGGATGTGCTGATATTCGGCGGCACTCTGGGGGTGCACGGCTATGGCCACTACAACGATAAGTACGAAAAGGTCAACGGCCAGTGGGTGGTCGAGTACTCCAAGCTCACCCGAACCCGACTCGATCTGATCAATCCCGACGGCACGGTGATCCAGGCGAACGCCCCAATCGCCACCGTCGTGGCCAAGGTCAAAGCGATCACCGGGGGATAGGCATTGCGGCAAAGGGGTCGGAGCGACGGCAGGGCGGCGCATGTCCGCTGGTGAGCCCGGTGCCTCGAAGATGACGCAGCTCGTGATCGGGGCCAGTGGCTTCCTCGGGTCGCATGTCGTCCGTGAGCTGGTAAATCGCGGCAGTCGAGTACGCGTGATGCTGCGTCGAACAAGCTCGACGAGGGGCATCGACGACCTCGATGTCGAACGTTGTTACGGGGATGTGTTCGATGATGCGGCGCTTCGTGCTGCCATGACGGGCTGCGATGTCGTGTACTACTGCGTCGTGGACGCGCGGATGTGGCTTCGCGACCCTGCTCCGTTGTTCCGCACCAATGTCGACGGGCTGCGGCATGTCCTGGACGCCGCGGTGGACGCAAATCTGTCCAAGTTCGTCTTCACCAGCACGACCGGAACACTTGCCATCAGCGATACCCATCCGGTGACGGAGGAGGCCGAACGCAATTGGAATGAAGGCGGGCCGTACATCGAATCGCGGGTCGCTGCCGAAGATCTCGTCATGCAGTACGCACGTGACAAGAACCTACCCGCTGTCGCACTGTGCATCTCGACGACTTATGGCCCCGGAGATTGGCAACCGACACCGCACGGATCGGTTATTGCGCGGGTCGCGAAAGGCACCTTCCCCTTCAATTTCGATTTTTCCGCTGAAGTGGTCGGGATCGAAGACGCCGCGCGGGCAATGGTTCTCGCCGCCGAACGAGGCCGGGTAGGGGAGCGCTACATCATCTCCGACAAGTACATGAGTACCCGCGAAGTTCATGCCATCGCGGCGCGAGCCGCGGGAGTCGCACCACCTCGGATCAACTTGCCACTGACATTGCTCTATCTCGCCGCACACATCAACGACATCGCCGCGCGTCTGCTTCGCCGCGATCTACCGTTTGCCGTCGTCGGCCTGCGGATGGCCGAGTTGATGTCGCCACTGGACCACGGCAAAGCCGAGCGCGAGCTTGGCTGGAAGCCGGAGCCGGTTGCAAAGTCGATCGCGGAGGCAGCGAGGTTCTTCACCACCGTCTCGCGCTAGGCGGCGCGAACAGCTCTCCGTGACCTACCCGATCGTGGGAACACCGGTGGGAAAAGGCAACACGGTTACGGTGCCGTCGACGCTTCGCAGCAGCGGGTCGTACCGGCGGCGATTGATGAGCCACGACCCGGCGTCGCGCCTGTACTCGTCGTGGTAGACGCCAGCGATGGTGATGTTGGTGCCTTCGGCGCGTTGCCCGACCTCCTGCACGAACCACCTGCCGGTCGCGCGATCGGCATCCTCCGCGTCGAGGGCGACGACGCCTGACTGCAGACCCTGAAGGAATACATTCCACCCGTCGAGCATCGCGGTGAAGAAGGTGACCATTGCATCATGGCCCTCGTGACGGCCCAACTCGGGAGCGTGCCATTCGCCGTCATCCGTGAAAGTGCTTGCGACGCCGAGCGGATCGCGGCGGGACGCGGCGTCCGCGTACCGGTGTACGAGACTACGGATCTCGAGCTCGTCGGCGGTGGCTTGTGACGTCATTCGGGCAATCCGAGCATGCGGCGCGTCATCTGTCTCAACTGCGCGCGCAGGGTCTCGCCGTCGACGTCGGCGAGCAGGGGATGCATGACGGCGACGCTGATCGCGCTCGACAGCATGGCGGCGTGTAGGCGCGCCTCAACCCCGGCCTCCGTGCCGAGCAGGGCCGCGTACAGGCGTTCGATGAACTGCTGAAACGGCTCATACTCGGCCTGCAGACGAATGATGACGGGATCGAACATCGGGACGTTGAACGCGCCGCGGCGATCGATCGCCTGCTCGACCATCCGGTCCAGCAACACCTCCCGCGCCCGCAGGGGGTGCCCCTCTGCCTCGGCGGCCTCGAGCACATCCTCCAGCCTGCTCATCTCCCGTTCGGTGATGGCGATGACGATCTCTTCCTTCGTCTTGAACTGGCGGTACACGGCCGCCTTCGTCACGCCCATCGCGTCGGCGATCATCTGCAGAGACGTGCCGCTGACGCCGCGCTCGGCGATCAGTTTCAGCGCCGCGTCCAGCACACGGGTTTGAGCGGCGGTGCGTGTGATCGCGCTGAACCTGCGGTCCGCCTGGGTGGACGTCACAGCGCCGAGGGTAGCGGAGGATTGACCGTTTAGTTGCCGATCGGCTACCGTCCAAGTTGCCGATCGGCAACCGACGCTACGCATGGAGAAGGTTCGACGATGAGACGCACTGATGGCGAGTTGATTCTCTTCTGGACACTGCCCGTCGTCGCGATCATTTGGCTGTCGGCGTTCCTCCTGTTTCCCGGCTTCCTCCACCCGATGTCACCGACGATGTCCGCTGAGGAGGTCGCGGCCTTCTACCGCGATGACACCGCGCGGATCCGCTACAGCATGATCTTGTTCAACTGGTTCGGCGTGGGTCTGATCCCCGTCGTGATCCTGTTGGCGATGCAGATACGCCGGATGGCTCACCGCACGCCGATCCTGTCCTACAGCCTGATCGCCTGCGCCGGCGGCCCGCCCACGCTCTTTCTCATCGCGAACATGTTCTGGCTGCTCGGTTCCTTCCGTCCGGACCGCGCCCCAGAGCTGACCCAGTTGCTCAACGATCTCGCGTGGTTGACCTTCACTGTTCTGGTTCCCTATTTGATCGCGCAGTGCTTGTTGTTCGCGTTGGCGATCTACTGGGATCGGCAGGAACAACCGGTCTTCAAACCGTGGGTGGCACACTTCAACCTGCTGATCGCTGTCGCGCTGGCACCTGCCGCCTTCACCGCGCTGGCGTCCACCGGGCCGCTTGCCTGGGATGGCCTGTTGTCGTTCTGGGTCAAGAACATCGCGATCTTCGTGTGGATCATCGTCATGGGAATCGTTCTCGGCCAGACGATTCGGCAGCAGCGAGCGCAGGATCTGGTCGCCGCATGAGGGCGTCGACAACGGAACAGCTGACGATGCCGGACCCGCCCGCTGGCTCGCGGGTAAGCAGGCTCGTCTGGAACTTCCGTCACCATCCCAAGCGCGAGTTGTGGTTCGCGTGGTGGGTGATGGTGATCTTCTACCAGCTCTACGGTGTGCTGTTCTTCTTCGTCACTCGCGTCCAGCCGCCGCCGAGCCCGGCATGGGATACCCCCACGGTCGTGGCAGTGGTTCGACGACCACAGCCTCGGCGTTCGCGCCGGCTTCGGCGTCGTGTTCCTCATCTCGGGCATGTGCGCGCCCATGAACGCCCTCCTCGCGTATTCGATGCGGCGGATGTCGGTGAGTCCGCTCTTCGCCTACTCGTACCTGATCATCTATTCACTGGCCGCCGTCCCCGGCATGCTGGTGATGGCCATCGCGATGACCGTCGGAGCCCTTCGGCCCGACCGTGACCCCGAAATGATCCACTGGCTCTACGATTTCGCGTTCCTGTCGTTCAGCGGAACCATGGGAGTGTTCATGATCGGCTCCCTGGTGTGGTTGGTCGCGGTCCTGCTCGACAAGAACCGCGTGTTCCCGAAGTGGTATCGGCTATCTCAGTCTGTGCAACGCGCTGACCGAAGTTGTCGTCGCGCCGGCGTGGATCTTCCACCGCGGCGCCTTCGCGTGGAACGGTGCGATCGCGTGGTGGATCAACATGGTCGTGTTCGTCACCTACACCGCGGTCTTCATTGTGTTGTTGCGGAAGATGATCCAGCGCGAAGACTTCGGCACGGGTCCACTCGACCGCGAGGCGGTCCGATGACGAACCTTGCCGACTCCCAGCCGCAGGTCGAGGAGAAGTCGGCCAAGTTCGTGCCGGGGCAGCCCGACATGTGGATGTTCGTTCTCTTCGAGACACTTCTCTTCACGGGGTACTTCTCGGTGTATCTGGTCTCCCGCACCCAGAACGAGGAGCTTTACCTGCAGTCGCAGGCAGACCTGGATCTCCGCATCGGGGTCTTCAACACCATCGCCTTGCTACTGAGCTCGTGGGCGATCGCCCGATGTGTCCAGGCATCCCGGGAGGGTGCGTACCGGTCTGCATTGATCAACGCCTTCCTGACGATTTCCTTCGGACTCGTGTTCCTGACCTCCAAGGTGCTGGAGTGGGTCAAGGAGATCCGCATGGGGAACACGTTCACCAGCAACGAGTTCTTTCAGCACTACTTCTTCCTGACTTCGATCCATTGCATACACGTGTTGATCGGCTTCATCGTGCTGGGCGTTGCCGTCTACCAGCTGTGGAGTCCGGCCCGGCGATCTCAGCAGCTCGTCGAAACGTGTGCAACGTACTGGCACACCGTCGACTTCCTATGGGTCCTGATCTTTGCATTGCTCTACGTCGTGAGGTGATCTGTGAGCACCACGTTCAACAAGAGACTGCTGATCGTCTGGTTGATCCTGACGTCGATGACGCTCGCATACGTCTGGATTGATCACACGGTCGATCAGAACGGGACATTGCGGGCCAGCACCGTGGTCACCGTGAGCGCGATCGTGATCGCACTCATCAAGGTGCGCATCATCTTCCGGGAGTTCATGGAGGTGCGCCATGCACCCGCATTGCTGTGTCGCCTCACCGATGCCTGGGTAGTTCTGATCGCCGTGTGCCTGCTGGGCAGCTACTTCGTCGGCTCGGCCGATGCGCCGGGCTAGGAATGCGCGCTCGAGACGCGGCCGAGGCCTGCGCGGTAGCCGAACACCATTGCGGGGCCGAGGGTTCCGCCGGCGCCGCCGTACGCCTTACCGGTCGCGCCTGCCATGGCATTGCCCGCCGCGTACAGGCCAGGGATCGCCGAGCCGCTGACGTGCAGCACGCGACCGTCGCGGTCTGTGCGCGGGCCGCCCTTGGTGCCCATCGCACCGATCGACACCGGCACCGCGTAGTACGGCGGTGTGTCGATGGGGCCGAGGGTCTTGCCCGCAGTGGTCGACGCCTTGTCGTCACCCCAGTACCCGTCGTAAGCGCTTGAGCCGCGGCCGAAGTCGGGGTCGGTTTCGTGGGCGACGTTGTCGTTCCACGCGTCCAGGGTGCGCGCCAGGCCGTCCGGGTCGATGCCGGTCTTCTCGCCGAGCTCGGCCAGGTCCTTGGACGGCGAGAACCAGTCGGGGGCGGGGGCATCCGGGTCGACGCCAAGGAAGCCGTAGCGCTTGAGATGCTGCGAGTCGAAGACGATCCACGCGGGGTCGTTCGCGTACCCGTGGCGTGGGTCGAGGTACTGGAACGGGCCCGCCATCGAGTTGTATTCGCCCGCCTCGTTGAGGAACCGCTTGCCTGCTCGGTTGACGATGATGCTTCGCGGGCGGGTCCGTTCCAGTCGGACGCTGCGGCTTCGCGGCTGACCCTGGAAGGTGTCGCCGGGCAGCTGCACGATCGGCACCCACCACGCCTCGCCCATGTTGGCCAGGTCGGCGCCGTGCGCCATCGCCATGCGCAGGCCGTCGCCGGTGTTGTTCGGCGGAGACACCGCGCCGCGCATCGGGCCACGCAGATACGCCTCGACCAGCTTCGCATCCCATTCGAATCCGCCGGTGCCCAACACGACGCCGCGGCGGGCACGGACGTTGAAGTCCTTGCCGTCCTGTGCAATTCGCACACCGGTGATGCCCAGCGCATCGGCGAAAAGCTCGACCGCGCGGGCGTTGGTTTGCGGTGTCACCCCCGCCTCGAGCAGCCCCTTCAGCAGCCCGGCGATCAGCGCCGTGCCTGCCACGCAGTAGTCACCGGACTCGTCGTCCACCGAGGCGTGGATCCGCGCGCGGGTTTCGGCGTCGATGCCGACGTTGCTGAAGTCCGCGGGGAACGAGGTGATCCGGTCTCGCCATTCGCCGAGCTGCGACAGCTCGAACGGCTTGGCATTCAGCGACCGTCCGCCCGAGGGCCGGCCGCCGGGCAGCTCCGGCTTGTAGTCCGGGAAGCCCTCGGCGACCTCGAACCGCAGATCGCTGTGCGCCTCAACGAAATCCAGCATCTCCGCACCGGTGCGAACGAACGTCTCCATCAAGTCGTCGTCCATGAAGCCGAGCGACTGCGCGCGCAGGTAGTCCATCGCGTCCTCGACCGGCAACTCGCCGTCGGCGGAGCGCGGATGCGCGGGAATCCACACGATGCCACCGGAAACCGCGGTCGTGCCGCCGACGGTCGCGGCCTTCTCGTAGACCTCGACCGAGGCGCCGTTGGCCGCCGCGGTCAGCGCGGCGGTCAGTCCTGCGCCGCCGCTTCCGAGCACGACCACGTCGACTTCGTTGTCCCAGTCGGTCACGCTGCATCCTTTCGGCTGCCGATCTTCAGCTGAGGATCGCGGATAATTCGTCGGCCGCCTTGATGACAGCGTCCCTGCCGTCCAACACCACGTCTTCCCGGTGCGAGATGAGGTTGATGCACGTCGGCGGGGACGGCGGTCGTCGCCGCACCGGCACGGCCAGGCCGTAGGTGTTGGGTTCGACCTCGCCGTGGGTGATGACCCAACCCTGTTGGCGCGCTTGCGGAACGAGGTCGCGCTCTCCTGGGCGCGGCGGCATGCTGGCGAGCAGCGCGATCCCGGCCGCTCCGCGCTCCAGCGGATATCGGCTGCCCTCGTGAAAGGACAGCTGATAGAAGACGTTGGTCGGCACGATCACGGCGATCGCCACCTGCTGATCGCCCTCGGCGACAAGCAGTGACACCGTGGTGCCGAGTTCGTCGGCCAGTCCGCGCAGCGTGGGCACGCTCAGCTGCCGGACGTTGTTGTCGAACGAAGCGCCCAGCACCGCGAGTGCGGCGGCCGACCGGTACCGGCCGTCTTCGCCCTTGGCGACCATCCGGAACTGCGCAAGCGTGGTGAGCAGCCGGTACGCGATCGTCCGGTGCACGCCGATGTCGTCGGCGACCTGCTGGACGGTCAGCCCCGTTGGGGACGTGGCGACCAATTGCAGCGCAGCCAGACCCCTGGCCAGCGTCTGCGAGCCGGGCGCACCGTTCGGCACGGCGGTGCCGCTCGCCTCACTGACCGACGTCATGGCGGCCCCTTCCTTGACAAGACTCCCTCGCGAGAGTGATGCTCTGACTATAGTGCACATGGATGTGCGATAAATGAGCAGAGTGCTTACAAAATACGAGAATCCGATTCTCGCCGTCAAGAGAGGGTGACGAGTGGCGGAGTTCGAGAGCATCTGGAGCGATCTTCAGGGCGTCCCGTTCTCGCAGGGCTACCTCGACGCGGGCGGAGTGCGCACCCGCTACCTGCACGCCGGCGACCCCGGCAGCCCCGCGCTGGTGTTTCTCCACGGATCCGGCGGTCACGCCGAGGCATACGTCCGCAACCTCGAGGCCCACGCCGAGCACTTCTCCACGTGGTCGATCGACATGCTCGGCCACGGATACACCGACAAACCCGGTCATCCGCTCGAGGTGAGGCACTACGTCGATCACCTGATGGCCTTCCTCTACGCCATCGGCGCCGAGCGTGCCCACATCAGCGGCGAGTCACTCGGCGGCTGGGTCGCGGCCCGCGCCGCAGTCGACCACCCGGACCGGATCGACCGGCTGGTGCTCAACACCGCGGGCGGTTCGCAAGCCGATCCCGAGGTGATGAAGCGGATCATCACGCTGTCGATGGCCGCCGCCGAGAACCCGACATGGGAGACCGTTCAGGCGCGCATCAAATGGCTGATGGCCGACAAGTCCAAGGACTACGACGACATCGTCGCGAGCCGGCAGCGCGTCTATCGCCAACCGGGCTTCGCCGGTGCGATGAAAGACATTATGGCGCTGCAGGATCCGGAGATCCGGGCGCGCAATCTGCTCGGTCCCGCCGAGTACGGAGCGATCACCGCGCCGACGCTGGTGGTGTGGACCAGCGACGACCCGACCGCCGACGTCGCCGAGGGCCGCCGGATGGCGTCGATGATTCCCGGCGCCCGGTTCGAGGTGATGCCGGGCTGCGGGCACTGGCCCCAGTACGAGGATCCCAAGACGTTCAACCCCCTGCATCTCGACTTCCTGTTGGGCCGGTGACGATGAGCGACCGAGGCGGACGTCGTCATCGTCGGGGCAGGGCCCGTCGGCCTGACCCTGGCGAACATCCTTGGCCTGCAGGGAGTTCGGACACTGGTCGTCGACGAGCGACCCTCTGTCATCGACTATCCGCGTGGCGTCGGCCTCGACGACGAGGCGCTGCGCACCTTCCAGTCGATCGGCCTGGTCGACCGCATCCTGCCGCACACCGTGCCCAACCAGATCCTGCGGTTCTTCGACGCCAACCGCCGGCTGCTCGCCGAAATGGCGCCGCCCGACGCGCGATTCGGCTGGCCCAAGCGCAACGGCTTCGTTCAGCCGATGGTCGACGCCGAACTGCTTGGCCGGGCTGGACCGATTCGACCACGTCGAGGTCGGCGTGGAACCGGCAGATGGAGAACTGCACCGAAACCGACGACGGTGTGACGGTCGAGTTCGCGGACGGGCACGAGCCCGTGCATGCCCGCTATGTCGTCGGCTGCGACGGCGGCCGCAGCGCCACCCGCCGGCTGATGGGTGTGTCGTTCGACGGCACCACATCCTCGACGCGCTGGCTCGTCGTCGACTGCGCCAACGATCCGCTCGGCCATCCCAACAGCGAGGTCGGCGCGGATCCCGCGCGTCCATACGTCTCGATCTCCATCGCGCACGGAATTCGGCGCTTCGAGTTCATGATTCACGGCGACGAGTCCGACGAAGTGGCCGAGGATCCGGCGTTCGTCAGGCGCATGCTCGCGCAGCTGGTCCCGCATCCGGAGCGCGTCGACATGATCCGGCACCGGGTGTACACCCACCACTCGCGCATCGCCGGGGCGTTCCGGAAGGGACGGCTGATGCTGGCGCGGCGACGCCGCACACCTGATGCCGGTGTGGCAGGGGCAGGGCTACAACAGCGGCATCCGCGACGCGGCCAACCTCGGCTGGAAGCTCGCGGCGGTGGTGAACGGTCACGCCGACGACGCGTTGCTCGACACCTACGACGTCGAGCGGCGCAAACACGCCCGCGCGATGATCGACCTGTCCACCATGGTCGGACGTGTCATCTCGCCGACGAATCGGCGGGTCGCCGCGCTGCGGGACCGCGTCATCCACGCCGCGTCGGTCGTGCCGACGCTGAAGCGCTACATCCTGGAGATGCGGTTCAAGCCGATGCCGCGCTACCAACAGGGCGCCGTCTTCCATGCCGAACCACCTTCGGACACTTCGCCGACCGGAACGCTGTTCATCCAGCCCCGCGTCGACACGCGCGACCAGCAGAACGTTCTGCTCGACGACGTGCTGGGCACCGGCTTCGCCGTGCTGTGCTGGAGCAACAATCTGCGCGCCGTCCTCGGCGACGAAGCGTTCGACCGCTGGAAAGCGTTGGGGGCCAGGTTCATCGCTGCCCGGCCCATGACCCAGCTGCACTGGACGGGGCACGACGACCCCGACGTCGTCATCGTCGGCGATCGCACCGGCGCGCTGAAGGCGTGGTTCGACGCCTACACCGATTCCGTGCTGTTCCTGCGTCCCGATCGATGCATCGCCGGCGCCTGCATCGCTCAACGCGCACCCGAAGTGTCCGCGTCACTCTTCGAAGTCCTCTGTCTGACCCAGGGAGGAGGCAACGGTGCCACTGGCCCTCTGCTGCATGTCGCACAGCCCACTACTGAATCTTCCGGGACCATCGCAGGATCTCCTTGACGACATCGAGTCCGCGCTCACCGCGGCTCGCGACTTCGTCACCGCCTTCGACCCCGAGCTGGTCGTCATCTTCTCGCCCGACCACTACAACGGGTTCTTCTACAGGACGATGCCGCCGTTCTGCATCGGCACCGCTGCTGCAGGGCGTCGGCGACTACGGCACCCACGCCGGGCCGCTCAACGTGCCCGCCGACATCGCAACCGACTGCGCCAGGGCCGTTCTCGAATCCGGCGTCGACGTCGCGATCTCGGCGAGCATGGACGTCGACCACGGCACCGTGCAGCCGCTGCAGAAGCTGTTCGGTGACGCCACGGCGCGGCCGGTGATCCCGATCTTCATCAACTCGGTCGCCACGCCGCTGGGGCCACTGCGCCGGGTGCGGGCGCTGGGCGCCGCGGTCGGAACCTACCTGGCGACGTTGGGCAAGCGGGTGCTCGATCATCGGATCCGGTGGGCTGTCCCATGATCCGCCAGTGCCGACATTGGCGACCGCCCCACCGGCGGCACTGGACCGGATCGTGCACGGCATCCCGATGACACCCGAGCAGCGACAGGCCCGGCAGGTCGGCGGTGATGGAAGCCGCGCGCGAGTTCGCCGAAGGACAGGGCGCGCTTCAACCGCTCAATCCCGACTGGGATCACGCCTTCCTCGAGTTGCTCGACTCCAACCGGCTCCCCGAGGTCGATGCCTGGTCGAACAGCTGGATCGAGCAGGAGGCCGGGCATTCGGCACACGAAATCCGAACGTGGGTAGCCGCATTCGCGGCGCTGGCCGCGCACGGACGCTACGAGACGCAGCAGCGGTTCTATCGGGCGGCGCCCGAACTGATCGCCGGCTTCGCCATCCGAACGGCGGTGCTGACATCGTGACCGCGAATGCGTTCGACCACACCGTCGACGTGCTGGTGATCGGATCCGGCGGCGGCGGCATGACCGCCGCGCTGGCCGCCGACGCGTTCGGCCTCGACACGCTCGTCGTCGAGAAGTCACCGCAGTTCGGTGGCTCCACCGCGCTGTCGGGCGGCGGCATCTGGGTGCCCGGTGCGCCAAGCCAGCGCAAAGAGGGATACGTTCCGGACCCCGACGCCGTATTCGAGTATCTGAAGCAGATCACCGGAGGACTCGTCAGCGACGCGCGGTTGCGGCAGTACGTCGACACCGCGCCGGAGATGATGGAGTTCCTCGAGAAGCTCAGCCCGTGGTTCGAGTTCGTCTGGAAGCCGGGCTATGCCGACTACTACCCGGAGTTGCCCGGCGGTTCCGAGCTCGGCAGCACGATCAACGTGCCCGCGATCGACCTACGCAAGCTCGGCGACGAGGAAGCAGAACCTGCTGCATCCGCTGGCGTTGGCGCCAAAGGGAATCTGGTTCGCCCCCAAGGATCTTCGGCTGTTCTACCAGGTGCGCCAGAACTGGCGCGGCAAGGCCGTTCTGGTGAAGCTGATCTGGCGGATGTTCCGGGCGCGGGTGTTCGGCGACCGGATGGCCGCCATCGGTCAATCACTGGCGGCCAGGATGCGGCTGGCGCTCAAGCAGCAGGACATCCCGCTGTGGCTGAACTCGCCCATGACCGAACTCATCACCGACGTCGACGGGACCGTGACGGGCGCGGTGGTCGAGCGAGACGGTCAGCAGCGGCGCATCCATGCGCGGCGCGGCGTGATCCTGGCCAGCGGCGGTTTCGACCATGACATGGCCTGGCGTCGACAGCATCTGCCTGTGCTGGAAAAGGATTGGAGCTTCGGCAATCCCGCCGCGATGGGCGACGGAATCCGCGCGGGGGAGAAGGTCGGCGGCTCCACCGACCTGCTCGACGAGGCCTGGTGGTTCCCGGCGATGTGCTGGCCGGACGGCCGGCTGCAGTTCATGCTCAACGAGCGGATGATGCCGTCGCAGTTCGTCGTCAACGGCGACGGTCGACGGTTCATCAACGAGGCCGCGCCCTACATGGACTTCGCCCACGCGATGATCGACGGCCAACGTTCCGGCGTCACCCATATCCCGTGCTGGCTGATCACCGACATCCGATCGTTTCACCGATATGTCGTCGGCGGACACCTGCCGATCCCGAAGGTTCCCTTCGCGCCGGTACCGACCGGCTGGAAGGTGCCGAAGGCGTGGCTGGAGTCCGGTATCGTCAAGGAGGCCAACAGCTTTGAGGAACTCGCGGCGAAGATCGACGTGCCTGCGGAGAACCTGCGCGCGACCGCCGATCGTTTCAACGAGCTGGCACGCAAGGGCCACGACGACGACTTCAACCGCGGCGACAGCGCCTACGACAACTACTACGGCGACCCGACCCTGCCCAACCCGAACCTGCACCCACTGGGCAAGCCCCCGTATTACGCGTTCCAGATCATCCTCGGCGACCTCGGCACGTCGGGAGGCCTGCGCACCGACGAACACGCCCGCGTGCTCCGCGACGACGACAGCGTCGTGAAAGGTCTTTACGCCGTTGGCAATGCGTCTGCGGCGGTGATGGGCCGCAGCTACGCCGGGGCGGGGGCAACCATCGGCCCGGCCATGACGTTCGGCTACGTCGCCGCCAAACACATCGCACAAACGTCAGAAACCAAGCAGAAAGACGACTCGATCTTCCAAGGAGGAAGCAAGTGAAGATTTCCCTGTTCTACGAATTCCCGCTGCCGCGGCCGTGGAGTGACGACGACGAGCACCAGCTGTTCCAGGACGGCCTCGACGAGGTGGAGGCCGCCGACAAGGCCGGCTTCTCGACGGTGTGGTTGACCGAGCACCACTTCCTCGAGGAGTACTGCCACTCCACCGCGCCGGAGATCTTCCTCGCCGCGGCGAGCCAGCGCACCAAGGACATTCGGCTCGGATTCGGGATCATGCACCTGCCGCCGGCCGTCAACCACCCGGCCCGGGTTGCCGAGCGCGTCTCGACGCTCGATCTCATCTCCAACGGCCGGGTGGAGTTCGGCACCGGGGAGTCGTCGTCGGTCGGCGAGCTCGGCGGGTTCGGCATCGATCCCGCGGACAAGCGGACCATGTGGGAAGAGGCGCTCGAGGTCTCGATCCGCTGCATGATCGAGGAGCCGTTCACCGGCTTCAAGGGCCAGCACATCGAGATGCCGCCGCGCAACGTGGTTCCCAAGCCGCTGCAGAAGCCGCACCCGCCGGTGTGGGTGGCGTGCACCCGGCCGGCTTCGGTGTCGATGGCCGCGCAACGAGGCCTCGGTGCCCTGAGTTTCGCCTACACCGGGCCCGGGCCGCTCACCGAGCGAGTCAACGGCTACTACAAGGAGTTCGAGGAGAACGGCGCGCCCGTCACGCCGCAGATGAACCCCAACATCCTCGCCATCGGCGGCGACCTCTCGATGATGGTGGCGCCCACCGATGAGCAAGCCGTCGAACGGCTCGGAATGGGCGGCGGATTCTTCGCGTTCGGCATCATGCACTACTACATGACCGGCATGCACACACCCGGACGGACCGGTGTCTGGAAGCGGCATCTCGAGGAGATCGAGAAGGATCCGACCATCGTGTACGGCCCAGGACGAGGGCCGATCGGCAGCCCCGCCACGGTGCGCGAGTTCCTGCGTGGCTACGAGGAGAGCGGCGTCGACGAACTGATCGTGCTGCTCACCCCGCGCACCCACGAAGCGACGATGGAATCCATCGAGCTGATGGGCAAGGAGGTGCTGCCCGAGTTCATCGAGCGCGACGAGAAGGCGGTCGCCGAGAAGGCGAAGCGCCTCGAGCCGATCATCGAGAAGGCCGAGGCTCGCAGGCAGCCCTCGAAGGCCCCCGCGTTCGACGAGAGCTACTCGTTCGGCGGTCTGCCCACCGGTCGCGAGAACTACACCGCCAACGAGGTGTCGCTTGGCGATGGACGAGATGAACGCCGGCATCGAAGCAGGCCGCGGCGAAACTCAAGTCAGGAGAAGGGTGGACGAGCAGGAACCCGGACGCCGACAAGAAATGAGCCATGGGTCAGATTGACGAGCTGTGGCGCTACGACGGCCGGCGGGTCGTCGTCACCGGATGCGCGTCGGGCATCGGTGAGCACGTCGCGCGTCAGCTCACCGAGCTCGGCGCCGAGGTCGTCGGGCTCGATGTGCGACAGCCTGCGTTGCAGCTCAAGGAGTTCCACGAGGTCGACCTGGCCGATCCGGCATCGATCGACCAGGCCGCCGCATCGATCGGCGGCCGGATCGACGCCCTGTTCAACATCGCCGGCGTGTCGTCGGGCATCGGCGATCCGCTGCGGGTGGTCACGATCAACTTCCTCGGCACCCGGCGGTTCACCGAGGCGCTGGTACCGACGATGCCGCCCGGGTCGGCGATCGCCAATGTGTCGTCGCTGGCGGCGTCGGGCTATCGGGAGAACGCCGACGTCACGGCAGGTCTGCTGGACACTGTGACAATGGCCGAGGGAATCGAATGGTGTCAGCGCAATCCGGAGGCGGTCGCCGACGGTGGCGGCTACCGGCTGTCCAAGGAGGCGATCATCCTCTACGGGATGGCCAACGTCGCAGCGCTGGGCGCCAAAGGGATTCGGATCAACTGCACCGCGCCAGGGGTCACCGATACGCCGATCCTCGACCAGCTGCGGACCGCCTACGGGCCGGAGTTCCTGGATGCCTTCCAGACGCCGCTGGGCCGAACCGCCGAGCCCGGACGAACAGGCCAGTGTGCTGGTGTTCCTGAACAGCAAGGCCGCCAGCTACATCACCGGACAGGTGATCTGGGTGGACGGCGGCACGATCGGTGAGACGGACCTCGCCGGATCGGTGCCGCGACGATGACGTTGACGGGTGGGAGAGGCGAGTAATGGCCAGCATGAGCGACTTTCGGCGCGTCGCCGACGACGTCCGCAACTGGGGACGCTGGGGTGACGCCGACGAACTCGGGACGCTGAACTTCATCACGGCGGAGAAGGTCGCCGAGGCGGCCGGCCTCGTCAAGCACGGCAAGGTCTTTCCGCTCGGGGTGGACTTCGGCTCGTCGGGACCGCAGGGCGCGTTCCACTTCCGGCAGAACCCGCTGCACGTGATGACCATCGACGGCGGCGACGCCGGCCACGTTGCTCGAGTACGGCCCGAAATGGCTGCAGAACCCGGCTGCAGGCCAGCTGGCCGGGTACTTCGAGGGCAACCCGATGCGGTTCAACGACGACATCATCATCATGCCGTTGCAGGCCGCCACGCAGTGGGATGCGCTGTCGCACGTCTACTACGAGGACTATCTCTACAACGGCTTCCCGGCGAATTCGGTGACCAGCGCGGGTGCCTTCCACTGCGGCATCGACAAGGTCGACAGCAAGGGCATCACGTCACGCGGTGTGCTTCTCGACATCGTCCGCCTGCGCGGTGTGGAGACCTACTGCGAGATCGGCGACCCGATCACTCCGGACGAACTCGACGCGGCCGCCAAGGCGCAGGGTGTCACGGTGCGGCAGGGTGACATCGTGTTGGTCCGAACCGGTTGGTGGGCGAGGTTTTTGGAGACCGGTGACGGCGGCGAGCCCGGTGCGGGCCTGGACTGGACGTGCGCGTCATGGCTGCACGACCACGAGGTCGCTGCGGTCGCCGCCGACAACCTGATGGTCGAGAACCCGGTGTCGGGAGTCGAGGGCGCATTCCTGCCGATGCACATGCTGTGCCTGCGCGACATGGGGCTGATGCTCGGCGAGTACTGGGATCTCACTGCGCTTGCCGCCGACTGCGCCGCCGACGGCGTGTACGAATTCCAGCTCATCGCACCGCCGTTGCGGGTCACCGGCGCCGTCGGCTCACCCATCAATCCGATCGCAATCAAGTAGGTAGGACATGACTGCAAGTACAACTACAGGCGGCGCGCCACTGGTCGTCGGCCTCGGCGGAACACTGCGGGCCAACTCGTCCACCGAGCGCGCGCTGCGGTACTGCCTGGAATCCGTTGAACAACAGGGCGGGCGCTCGAAGTTCTTCAGCGGTCCAGACCTCGACCTTCCGATGTACGCGCCGCACGAACTGGAACGCACGCCCAAGGCGCTCGAACTCGTCAGCGCCTTGCGCGACGCCGACGCCGTCGTCGTCGGCTCGCCCGGTTACCACGGCGCGGTGTCCGGGCTCGTCAAGAACGCGCTCGACTACATCGAGGATCTCCGCGAAGATCCGCGGGTCTATCTCGACAACACGCCGTGGGGCTGCATCAGCTGCGCATACGGATGGCAGGCGGCGGTCGGCACGCTGGGCCAGCTGCGCAGCATCGGGCATGCGCTGCGCGCATGGCCGACTCCGCTCGGAGTGGCGATCAACTCCGCCGACGAAATATGGGACGACGCAGGCCAGCTCATCGACACGACGGTGCAGGGCCAGCTCGAGCTGCTCGCCACCCAGCTGCTGACGTTCGCCCGCGCCGCATGGGAAACGGCGTGACCGACGTCCAACGCAAGACCGTGCTGGTCGACGGCCTGGCCACCGGCTATCTCGAAGCGGGACAGGGCGATCCGGTCGTTCTGCTGCACGGCGGCGAGTTCGGCGTCAGCGCGGAACTCGGCTGGGAGAACAACATCGCCGCGCTGGCGGCGCACCATCGCGTGCTCGCACTGGACATGCTGGGGTTCGGCGAGTCGGCGAAGGTCATCGACTTCAACGACGGCCGCGGCATGCGGATCAGGCACATCGCGCGGTTCTGCGAAGCCGCTCGGCGTCGAGTCCGCGCATTTCGTCGGCAACTCGATGGGTGCGGTCAACATGTTCGTCGACGCCACATCGGAATCCCCGGTGTTGCCGGCGCGCAGCATGGTGACGATCTGCGGTGGCGGCGAGATCCAGCGCAACGAGCACTCGGCCGCCCTCTACGACTACGACGCAACGCTTTCCGGTATGCGCCGCATCGTCGAGGCGCTGTTCCACGACCCGTCGTATCCCGCCGACGACGCGTACGTGCAACGGCGCTACGAGTCGAGCATCGCGCCGGGCGCATGGGAGGCGCTCGCGGCGGCGCGGTTTCGGCGGCCGGGGTTGGAGCCGCCGCCACTACCGTCGAGCAAGAGATCGTACGAGCGCATCACCGTTCCGACGCTTGGTGGTGGAGGGGGAGTGCGACAAGCTGCTGCCGCCCGGGTGGGCGGCAGAGATCGCGGGACAGATTCCCGGCGGGCGTTCGGTCGTGGTCCCAAAGGCCGGTCACTGCCCGCAGATTGAGCAGCCGTCGGTCGTCAACCACGTGTTGGTGGATTTCCTCGCCGAGGTGCAACGAAAGGTACCGGCCTCATGGTCAACGAACTGACGGGCAAGGTCGCGATCGTCACCGGCGGCGCGTCGGGGTTGGGCGAGGGCCTTGCGCGCCGGTTCGCGGCCGAAGGCGCGAAGGTGCTGATCGGCGACGTCGACCGTGACGGCGGAACGGCGTTGGCGGCGGAGCTCGGCGACAACGCGCTGTTCATCGAGACCGACGTCGCCGACTTCGACCAGGTGGGTGGGCTGGTGTCGACGGCCGTCGAGCATTTCGGCGGCTTGCACGTGATGGTCAACAACGCAGGCGTGTCCGGCACCATGCACCGTCGCTTCCTCGACGACGACCTAGCGGATTTTCACAAGGTCATGGCGATCAACGTCGGCGCGGTGATGGCCGGGACCCGCGACGCCGCACGCCATATGTCCAAACACGGCGGCGGATCGATCATCAACCTCACCTCGATCGGCGGCATCCAGGCCGGCGGCGGCGTGATGACCTATCGCGCATCGAAGGCGGCGGTCATCCAATTCACCAAGTCCGCTGCGATTGAGCTTGCGCACTACGAGATTCGGGTCAACGCCATCGCGCCAGGCAACATCCGCACGGCGATCGTGCGGAAGTCGGCTGCGGGTGAGGACGCAGAACAGCTTGAAGCAGTTCGAAGAGAAGATTCGCGCCCAGATGCGCGCCGACCGGCCGCTTAAGCGGGAGGGCACCGTCGAGGATGTCGCAGAAGCGGCGCTCTATTTCGCCACCGACCGCTCCCGGTACGTCACAGGGACCGTGCTGCCGATCGATGGGGGCACGGTGGCGGGCAAGGTGATTTCGCGTTCTAAGTGATTGCACCCCGAGCTGCCGCCGGGATGATGAATCACGACGCTAGCTCGCCGCAGTCCTGGGGACGGGCTTGATGTGCGCGAACGCGCTGCGCGCGTTCCAGGTTGGGAAGGCTCGTACCAGCCACGAGGGGCCGTGGAGTCGGATGCGGCCATCGCGGACGGCTTCGGCCCAGGTGAGCTGACCGGCGTGCCATTTGACGAAGGCTTCCGCTTCCGCCGTGACGTAGAGGTCCTCGTCGAGGCCGGGGCACGTCTTGCAGATCTCGGGCTCTCCGTGCTCGATCAGCAGCCAGTATCGCTCGGCGCGTTGGCGGCCGGTGAAGTCGAACCGGATGACGACGCGCCGATCCGGAAGCCGGTCTCGGCGGAGCATGTTGCACATCGACCAAAGGGCCACAAAGGGATCGAGGTGCTCGGGGGCGATCTCGAGCCAGTGGGCGCCCCACTCGCCAAGCGTCCTGCAGACCGCGAACAGATCGTGACCCGCGGGGGTGAGCTCGTAGTGGCGTCCGCGCCCGCCAAGCTTGGCAGCCGACTCGACGATGCCGAGGCGTTCGAGATGCTTCAGCCGCTGTGAGAGCAGGGTGCGGGAGAGTCCGGGCGCGCCATCCAGAATCTCACTGAAGCTTCCACAGCCCAGGTACAGGTTGCGGATGATCAGCGGCGTCCAGCGCTCGGCGAAGATCTCGGCGCCACGCGCGATGGGGCAGTACTGGCCGTACGTCCGCACGGTGCAATTATCGCAACCCTGACTTCGGCTGGAAAGTCCAGATTTTTGACTTCACGGTTGCGGTCCGCGGCGGTGTGATGAGCATCGAGACGAGGAGGTAAACGCGATGGAGATCGAAGGGTTCCGGGGCCGATTGATCATCGCTGACGACCCCGACTACGACACCGCCCGAGCCGTCTGGAACGGCGCCGTCGACCGGCGTCCCCGGCTGATCGCTCGATGCAGCGGGTCCGCCGACGTGGCTGTGGCCGTGCGCTTCGCCCGAGACCACGACCTAGGGATCGCCGTCCGCGGCGGTGGTCACAACGTGGCCGGTACCGCCACATGTGACGACGGCATCGTCATCGACCTGTCGGCGATGCGGGCGGTGTGGGTCGACCCTGTCGGCCGCACGGCCATGGTGCAGGGCGGTGCGCTCTGGGGCGACGTCGACCACGAGACACAGGCCCACGGTCTGGCCACCACTGGTGGCATCGTGGGCCACACCGGTGTTGCCGGGCTCACGCTCGGTGCTGGCATCGGCTTTCTCATGCGAAAGCACGGGCTCACCATCGACAATCTGGTGGCCGCCGAGGTGGTGACCGCCGAGGGCAGCATCGTCCGTGCGGCCGCCGACGAACATCCCGATCTGTTCTGGGCGCTTCGCGGTGGCGGCGGAAACTTCGGTGTCGTCACCACGTTCCAGTTCGCGCTGCACCCTGTCGGCCCGACTGTGATGGCCGGACCCGTCTTCTGGGCGGCCGACGACACCACCGACGTGCTGCGCTTCTACCGGGACTTCATCGCCGAAGCGCCCGACGAGCTCGGCACCGTCGTCAGGCTCGGCACCGTCCCGCCGCTGCCGGTCATCCCCGAGGACCTGCACTGGCGGCCGGCTCTCGCCGTCGCTTGCTGCTACGTCGGCGCCGTCGAAGAGGGCGAGCGGGTGGTACGGGACCTCCGTGGGTTTGGAACACCGCTCGTAGACCTGCTGTCGCCGACCCCTTATAGCGCGTTCCAGGGCGCCCTCGACGACACCGTCCTCCATGGGTGGCATTACTACTGGAAGTCCACGAACCTCGCCGGCCTGTCCGACGACACGATCGCCGTCGTCGCCGATCACGCGTACGCCGCCGGGTCGCCCCGGTCGTACTCGGCGATGTTTCACCTGGGCGGTGCAGTCGCCCGAGTTCCCGACGACTCCACCGCCTACAGCGCTCGCGCCGTGGCCCACAACATCATCATCGACGCGGTGTGGCTCCCCGACGAAGCGGACGAACTCGCCGCGGCCGAAACCGCTTGGGCGCGGCGCTTTCTCCGGGCTCTCCACCCGCACGGCGCCGACAGCGTCTACGTCAATTTCCTTGATTCCGACGACGACACCAGCCGCGTTCGAGACGCTTACGGCGAGCACACCTACCGGCGACTCGCCGAAGTCAAGGCCAAGTTCGACCCCGACAACGCCTTCCACCACAACAAGAACATCTGCCCCGATGATTCTGGCCACGATCGACGCGTGGCCTCTTCGTGAGGGTGAGTGATAAGGGAACCGGGTTTAAATCAATCGCTTGACTTAAGGCGCGCGACGGCGTTGACTAGGGGCGTGACTACCGCCAGGGCCGTGCGCGCCGATCGGGCCAGCAGCACGCAAGAGGCAATACTGAAGGCCGCCGAGCGGCTGTACGCCGAGCACGGCGTGTTCGCCGTATCGAATCGGCAGGTCAGTGAGGCCGCGGGCCAGGGCAACAACGCCGCGGTCGGCTACCACTTCGGCACCAAGACCGACCTGGTGCGCGCCATCGAGCAGAAGCACCGGGCGTCGATCGAGCGGCTGCTCGAGACGATGGTGGCCACGACCAAGGACTCGACCGAGTTGCGGGACTGGGTCGCGTGCCTGGTGTGTTCACTCACCGAGCATCTGGCCCAACTCGGCAACCCCACCTGGTACGCGCGATTCGCCGCCCAGGCGCTGACGGACCCCGCCTACCACAAGATCGTGATCAAGGACGCGCTCGCGTCGCCGTCGCTGGTGCAGGTCGTCGACGGCATCACGCGCTGCCTGCCCGACCTGCCGATGGCCGTCGTGACCGAACGCAACATCATGGCGCGCAACCTGATGATGCACACGTGCGCCGACTTCGAGCGTGCGTTCGCCGAGGGCTCCGATGTCCCGCGAACCAATTGGACCGCAGTCGGATCCGGCCTCATCGACGCGATCGTCGGGCTCTGGCTGGCACCGGTCACGGAGCACCCGTGACGTGAAAGTAACTGTCGACCAAGACAAATGCGTCTCATCCGGCCAGTGCGTGCTGAACGCCGAAGAGCTTTTCGACCAGCGCGACGACGATGGCGTCGTCGTCCTGCTCAATGACAGCCCACCATCCGACCAGGCCGAGAACGCCCGCAGAGCCGCCGCGGCCTGCCCAGCCCTAGCCATCGACATCGAGGAATGAGAAGGACTCCATGTCCGACACGTTGACCGGAACCACAACCGAGGTCCCCGACTATCCGATGGACAGGGACGCCCGCTGCCCATTCGCGCCGCCGCCGCAGGTGCTCGAGATGGGCGAGGCCAAACCGCTTTCCCGGGTGCGGATCTGGGACGGCAGCACACCCTGGCTGATCACGGGTCACGCGGTGGCGCGGGAGTTGTTCGCCGACCCGCGCGTCAGCGTCGACGACCGGCTCGACGGTTTTCCGCACTGGAACGAGCACATGCTCTCCACAGTGCACAAGCGGCCCCGGTCGGTGTTCACCTCCGACGCCGAGGAGCACACTCGGTTCCGCCGGATGCTGTCAAAGCCGTTCACCTTCAAGCGTGTCGAGGGCTTGCGCGCCGCCATCCAAGAGGTGACCGACGAGTGCATCGACGCGATCCTGGCCGGCCCGCAGCCCGCCGACATCGTCGCGAAGCTCGCGCTGCCGGTGCCCACCCGAGTGATCAGCGAAATGCTCGGCGTCCCATACGAAGACCACGAGTTCTTCCAGCACCACGCCAACGTCGGGCTCGCCCGCTACGCCAGCGCCGAGGACGGCCAGAAGGGGGCCATGAGCCTGGCCAAGTACCTGAGCGACCTCGTCGAGGCCAAGATGGCGAACCCAACCGAGGATGCGGTGTCGGACCTGGCCGAGCGGGTCAATGCCGGCGAGATCAGCGTGAAGGAGGCCGCGCAGCTGGGCACCGGGCTGTTGATCGCCGGGCACGAGACCACCGCCAACATGATCGGCATCGGCGTGCTGGCGCTGCTGGAGAACCCCGAACAGGCTGCGCTGCTTCGCGATTCCGACGACCCGAAGTTCGTCGCCAACGCCGCCGAAGAGTTGATGCGCTATCTGTCGATCATCCAGAACGGCCAGCGCAGGGTGGCCATCGAGGACATCGAGATCGGCGGCGAGACCATCCGCGCCGGCGAGGGCATCATCATCGACCTCGCCCCCGCGAACTGGGATGCGGCCGCCTATCCGAAGCCCGACAAGCTGGATCTCACCCGCGACGCCGGTCAGCAGCTCGGCTTCGGCTACGGCCGCCATCAGTGCGTCGGGCAGCAGCTCGCGCGCGCCGAGCTGCAGATCGTGTTCCACACATTGGTCCGACGCATCCCCACGCTGCGCCTTGCCGTGCCGTTCGACGAGGTGCCCTTCAAGCACGACCGCCTCGCCTACGGCGTCTACGAACTTCCCGTTACGTGGTAACCAGCCCGATTGGAGTGTCAACGATGTCTACTTCCACTTCCACGCTCTATCCACCCGGGGGTTACGGCGCGCCGAAGGACCGGCAGGGTCACGCAGGCAAGCAAGATGTCGGACTGCCCGCGGGAACCGAGGTGTTCTCCGCCGACAACCACATCTCGGTCGCCGAGGACATCTTCTACGAGAAGTTCCCCGACGACCTCAAGGACAAGGCGCCGCGCATCTGGTACGAGGACGGCGCCTACATGGTCGGCCTCGCAAAGGGAAAGACGTTCCTGCCCGGTGACTTCAGCCGGGTGCTGATGCAGTACGACGACCTCGCCGGTGCCGCCACGAACAACATCGAGGCGCGCGTCCAGGAGCTGCGCGAGGACGGCGTCGACAAGGAGCTGGCGTTCCCGAACGCGGTGCTGGCGCTGTTCCACTACCCGGACAAGGGACTGCGCGAGCGGGTGTTCCGCATCTACAACGAGTACATGGCCGACCTCCAGGAGCGGTCGAACGGACACTTCTACGGCGTCGGCCTGATCAACTGGTGGGACCCCAAGGGCGCCCGCAGGACGTTGACAGAGCTGAAGTCGTTGGGACTCAAGACGTTCCTGATGCCGATCAACCCCGGCAAGGACGACGACGACAAGGTCATCGACTACGGCAGCACGGCGATGAGCGCGGTGTGGGACGAGATCGAGGACGCCGGGCTGCCCGTGACGCCATCACATCGGTGAGACGCCACCGAAGACGCCGTGCGAGTTCAACAGCGTCGTCGTCGGCATGATGATCAACATCGACGGGTTCCGCGAGGTGTTCTCCAAGTACATCTTCAGCGGCATCCTCGACCGCCACCCCAAGCTGCGGATCGGCTGGTTCGAAGGTGGAATCGCCTGGGTGCCATGGGCGCTACAGGACGCCGAGCACCTGCTGGCGTCGTATCAGCACATGTTCAACCACACAGCTCGAACACGACATCCAGCACTACTGGGACACGCACATGAGCGCGTCGTTCATGGTCGACCCGCTGGGCCTGCAGCTGATCGACCGGATCGGGGTCGACAAGGTGTTCTGGTCGTCGGACTACCCGCACAACGAGAGCACGTTCGGCTACTCGGAGAAGTCGCTCGCATCGGTCGTCGAGGCGGTCGGACCGGAGAACGCCGCCAAGATCGTCAGCGGAAACATCAAGAAGTTCCTGGGCGTCTAGGAGATCTGCCGCAATGACCACCTTCTTGCGAGCCGGGTGCCACCCTGCTCGACATTCCCGACCTGCCGGACCGCGGCCGCATGTACCGCGAGATCGGCGCGCGACTGCGTGCAGCGATGGCGGACAAGGGCGTCGACGCGCTGGTCCTGCTGGGCAACGGCAACGTCGTATATGCCACGGGCGCGAGCTGGCCGCTGCTCGATGCGGGCCTGTCCCACGTGGAGCGGCCGGTCGCGATCGTGCTCGGCCGACGACGAACATCCGCACCTGTTCATGCCGTTCCGCGAGGGCGCGGCGTCGGAGTCGGAGCTTCCCGCCGACCACGTACACGGTCCGCTGTATCTCGAATTCGACGAGGGCGTCGAACATTTCGCGCAGGTGCTGGCCGATCTCATCCCCACGGGCGCGACGGTCGCCGTCGACGAAATGACCGGCGCGATGCGCCGCGCGCGGACGGCTGTTCCCCGGCGGTCCGCCCGTCGGATGCCGCCCTGGTCGTGGGTCCGGCCAAGCTGGTGAAGACGCCCGACCAGATCGCCTGCATTCGCAAGGCATGCCGGATCACCGAAGAGGCCGTCGTCGAGGTGCAGAAGGCGCTGGTGCCCGGGGTGCGTCAGATCGACCTGTCGGCGCAGTTCGTGCGGCGCGCGTTCGAACTCGGCGCAACCGCGAACATGCTCGAGGCCATCTGGCAGGTGATGCCCAGCGTCGAAGGCGGAGGGGACCTGGACGACCACCGGCGATCTGGCCCTGCCGCTGTTGACCACGGAGCGCGAGCTGGCCAAGGGTGACGTGCTGTGGACCGACGTGAGCATCACCTACGAGGGCTACTGCTCGGACTTCGGCCGCACCTGGTTGGTGGGTCAGGACGCCGACCGCGCGCCAGCAGGACCAGTACCCAAGTGGCGCGAGATCCTCGACGCCGTGCTGGAAGTCACCAAGGCCGGCGCGACGTCGGGTGACCTGGCGCGCGCGGCGATCGCAGCCAACGGTGGCCGCAAGCCGTGGCTGCCGCACTTCTATCTCGGCCACAGCATCGGCACCAACGCCGCTGAAATGCCCATGATCGGAACCGATCTGGGCGAGGAGTTCGACGACAACTTCGTGTTCCCCGCCGGAATGGTGCTGGTGCTGGAGCCGGTGGTCTGGGAGGACGGCACCGGCGGCTATCGAAGCGAGGAGATTGTGGTCATCACCGAGGACGGCTTCGCGCCGATCACCGACTACCCGTACGCCCCGTACGGCGCGGGCATCTGATGTCCGACGAGATCTTGCCCGACGAGCCTGGCACTGCGAACAGGGCGTCGCGAACGCGCAATGGCCCAGATGGAGGCGCACGACCTCGACGTGCTGGTGCTCGGCCGACAGGCCAACGTCCGCTACGTCACCGGAGCGCCGCAACTGTGGGTCGCCGGGACGCGGCCTTTCGCGCCGATCTGCGTCGTGGTCCGGCCGACCGGTGAGATCCACCTGAACAGCACGCTGGGACGAGGGCATGCCGGAGGAGATCGCCGCACGACCACCTCTACGGCCTGGCGTGGAACCCGATGACTCTGATCGAGGTGCTGAAAAACATCGACGGCGCCGCGACGGCGGCGCCGGGTCGGAACCGACGCCCTGTCACCGACTTTCGGGCAAGCTGCTGCCGATCGCGTTCCCGAACGCCGAGCTCGTCGACGGTGAACTCGCAATGCGCACGGCGCGGCGGATCAAGACCGCCGAAGAAGTCGAGGCGCTGCGGGGGGCGACCCGGGTGGCCGAGGCCGGCCTGACCGCAGCCGTTTCCGAATTGTCGCCAGGAATCACCGAGCAGTCGTTGACCGGCGCGATGCTGGAGGCGCATGGCCGCCGGCGGGGTGAGCACGTCGGCCACTCAGGACGGCGCGTGGGTGACGTCGCGCGAGCACCGGTGGCGGCAGGGTCCGCAGAGACCGTCGTGTCGCCGACGGCGACCTGGTGGCATTCGCGTCGGGCGCGCTCGCCGACGGTTACGTCGGCGAGGTGGGCCGCACCGTGCCGGTCGGCGACGTCGCCTGGCGCCGACGAGCTCTTCGATCGCTCGAATGCGCTGTGGGAAAAGCTAGTTGCGGCATGTAAGCCCGGCGCTCCGGCCAGCGATCTGCTCGCGGCATACGAAGCCGCCGGCGAGCCGCTGCCCCCGATGCCCGTCGCACACGGTCTGGGCCTCGGGTTCGACCCGCCCGTCGTGTCGCCGGACCTGCCGGCCACATCCGCCGAGGAGCACCTGGACCCGGGCACGGTGCTGGCCGTCACCGGATACGTATGGGCGCAGGGCGTCGGCGCGGTCTACCAACGCGACGCGGTCCTGATCACCGCCGACGGAGCCGAGGTGCTGACGACGAGTCCGTCGTTCAGTGGCCAGAGCTCCGTCGGAATCGGCTGAAGGGAAACGGATGTCGAAGACCGAGAGGCCCACCGCCGAGGAGATCATCCTCTACGAGAAGGACCCGAAGACCAAGATCGCCACGATCACGTTCAACCGGCCCGAGTTCCTCAACGCGCCGACGTCGGCGGCGCGGCTGCGCTACGCCGACTGCTGCGTGCCGCCACCGTCGACAACGACGTCAAGGTCGTCGTCATCCGCGGCGTCGGCGACAACCTCGGCAGCGGTGCCGACCTGCCCGAGTTCATGGAGGGCAACGACGAACACCGAGCTGCGGCTTGCTGAACTCGGCTGGAGGACGAAGGCGTCGGCGAGGTCAACTATCCGCCGAAGGGGACGTTTCGCAACGGCGCGACCATCAGCGCGTGGTACGCGAACGTGCAGGCGGGCAACCGGCCGCTGCAGGAACTCAAGAAGATCAGCATCGTCGAGGCCAAGGGCTACTGCTACGGCTGGCACTTCTATCAGTGTGCCGACGCGGATCTGGTGATCTCGTCCGACGACGCGCTGTTCGGTCACCCGTCGTTCCGCTACTACGGCTGGGGTCCGCGGATGTGGACCTGGGTGCAGATGATGGGGCTGCGCAAGTTCCAGGAGATGGTCTTCACCGGACGGCCGTTCACCGCCGAGGAGATGGAGAGTGCAATTTCCTCAACAAGGTGGTGTCCCGGGACAGCTCGAGGCCGAGGTGGACAAGTACGCGCGGGCGTGCGCGCGCAACCGTCCCGTCGACACCGTCTTTCAGCAGAAGGTGTTCTTCGAGATCTACAAGCAGCACCAGGGTGAGTACATGGGCAGCCTGCTGTCGGCGTTCTTCGAGTCGATGGGCAGCGGCGTGGCCGAACGACGACGCCGATGACCTGGACATGATGGAGTCCATCGACAGCGGGCTTGCCGATGCGGTCAACGACAACGACAACAAGTTCCCGCCTGACTTCCGGCTCAGCAAGAAGAACCGCAAGAAGAAGAAGTAGTCGATGGAGCCGCTCGAACGGCTACGTCGTCGTCGATCTGTCGACGGGGATCGCCGGTGCCTACTGCACGAAGCTGCTTGCCGACGGCGGCGCCGACGTCATCAAAGTCGAATCGCCCGAAGGGGATCCGCTGCGGCGATGGTCGGCATCCGGTGCCGACATCGCGCCCGGCGACGACGGTGCGTTGTTCAGCTTTCTGGCCTGCTCGAAGCGCAGCGTGGTCGCCGACCCCGATCCGACGACGACATCGATCTCGTCAACGCGCTGCTGGCCGACGCCGACGCGGTGGTGTGGTCTCGCGGCTCGGAACTCGCCGGGCACCCCGCGTTCGCGCCTGCTGAGATCCTTCGCGAGACACCCACATCTGACGGTCACGGCCATCACGCCGTTCGGGCTGGACGGCCCCTGGCGGAACCGACCGGCCACCGAGTTCACGCTGCAGGCGTGGTCGGGCGGGATCGTCGGCCTCGGCCGCGGATCGGCCGACCGGGCACCGGTATACGTCGGCGGTCAGGTCGGCGACTACCTCGCAGGGGCGTACGCGAGCGCGGCGACGATGGCCTCCCGGATGCGGGGCGCCGCAGAGCTGATCGACCTGTCGATGCTCGAGGCCCAGATCCTCGGCCTCACCTACTATCCGGTGACCTATTACGAGATGCTCGGCAGGCCGTGGCGCGACGCCCGCCGGCTGACCGTGCCTGGCATCGCGCGGGCCAAGGACGGCCTGATCGACATCGGCTGCGGCACCGCGCAGCAGTGGTTCGACCTGTGCGCGATGACCGGACATCAGGACTGGATCGACGAGGAGTCGCCGCTGTCGATCACCGAGCAGGCCAACGAGAAGTCCGCCGAACTCTACGCATGGGTCGAGAGCCAAACCGTCGACGAAATCCGCGATCTCGCGACGGCATTCCGGATTCCGAACGCCCCAGTCGCCAACGGCGCCAACGTCGAATCGCTCGACCAGTTTCAGGCGCGCGGTTCGTTCGTCGCCAATCCACGTGACGGCTTTACTCAGCCCGGCCCGCCGTATCGCATGCAGCCCGCCCAGCTGCGCCCGCCGCAGCCGGCGCCACGCCTCGGCGAACACACCGAGCACTACCGCCGAAATGGACATCCGGGTCGCAAAACGGCCGCAAATCGACGCCCAGAATGTCCGTTTCGGCGTTGCCGTTCGAGGGACTGCGCGTGCTCGACATGACGACGTTCTGGGCCGGGCCGTCGTGCACGCACATGCTGGCCATGCTCGGCGCCGAGGTCATCCACGTGGAGTCGACGCGTCGGCCCGACGGCACCCGGCTGATCGCGGGCATCCCGATCACCGAAGACCAGTGGTGGGAGAAGTCGCCGATCTTCTCGGGCCTCAACACCAACAAGAAGGGGCTGACGCTCGATCTGCAGAGCGATGCCGGACGCGAACTGCTCATGCGCCTGATCGCGACGTGCGATGTCATCGTCGAGAACTTCACGCCGCGCGTGCTGGACCAGATCGGCCTGGATTTCGCTGCGGTGCAAGCGGTTCGGCCCGACGCGATCATGCTGCGGATGCCCGGCTTCGGCCTCGACGGGCCGTGGCGGGACAACCCGGCATTCGCCTACGTCATCGAGGCGGCGTCCGGGATCAGCTGGCTGACCGGCTATCCCGACCGCAATCCCGTACGAGCCGTACTCGGTCGGCGATCCCAACGCCGGTGTGCACGCGCTCAACGCGCTGCTGCTCGCGCTGGAGCACCGCCGCCGCACCGGCGCAAGGCGTGCTCATCGAGGCGGCGATGGTCGACGCGGCGCTCAACATCGCCGCCGAACAGGTCATCGAGTACTCGGCGTACGGTGCGCTGTTGCAACGCGACGGGAACCGGGGGCCGACGGCGGCGCCGCAAAACCTGTACCGCACCAACGAGATCGACGAGTTCGGCCGGCGCGACTGCTGGGTCGCCGTTGCCGTCGCCACCGACGAGCAGTGGAACGGCCTGTGCGACGCGCTCGAACGGCCCGAATGGGCGAGCCGAGTTCGCGACCGCCGAGGCGCGACGCGCGCACCACGACCTCATCGACGAGCACCTCTCCGCGTGGTGCGAACAGCGCACCGGCGACGACATCGTCGAGGCCCTGTGGAGCCGCGGCGTACCGGTGGCCAAGGTGATGCAGCCCCACCGCCAAACCGAACTGCCGCAGCTCGCCGCTCGCGGCTTCTTCGAAGACGTCGATCATCCGGTGAACGCGCGAACGCCGCACAGCACCCTGCCGTTCACATCCTCGCGCGGGCCCGAGAAGATCCACGTGCAGCCCGCGCCGCTGCTCGGACAGCACAACCACGAGGTGCTGTCCGAACTGGGCGCTGAGCGACAAGGACATCGACGAACTGGAGGCTGCGGGCGTGATCGGCACCGCACCGGCCATGCACGGCACGAAGGTCGGATAGCCTCCAAGACGTGGCCATCGATCCGTCCAACATCCTGCTCACCGGCCGCGTCGCGGTCGTGACCGGCGGGGGAGAGGGCATCGGCCGGGGTATCGCCGAAGGGCTTGCCGCGTTCGGCGCGTCGGTCGCGATCTGGGAGCGCAACGCCGAGACCTGTGCGTCGGCCGCCGAATCCATTGGCGCACTGGGCATCGTGACCGACGTCAGGGACAGCGGACAGGTCGATGCGGCGTTGCAGCGCACCACAAGTGAACTCGGGATCGCCGTCGATCCTCGTCAACAACGCGGGCGGCGTGTTCAACTCGCCGTTGCTCGACACCAGCGAGAACGGTTGGGATGCGCTCTACAAGATCCAACCTGCGTCACGTGCTGCTGTGCACACAGCGGGTGGCGCGCCGTGCTGGTCGACGTCGGCCGACCCGGCAGCGTCATCAACGTGACATCGATCGAAGGTGTGCGTGCGGCGCCGGGCTACGCGGCCTACGCGGCGGCCAAGGCCGGCGTCATCAACTACACCAAGACCGCGGCTCTCGAGTTGGCGCCACACAACATTCGGGTCAACGCGCTCGCCCCCGACCTGACCATGACCGAGGGCCTGCTGCGGGTGTCACCGGACGGTCTGCCGCCGGGTGCCGGCCACATGATCCCGATGGGCCGGCCCGGACACGTCGACGAGATGGCAGGCGCGGCAGTGTTTCTGGCGTCCGACATGTCGAGCTACATCACCGGTCAGACCATCCATGTCGACGGCGGAACGCAGGCCGCGAGCGGCTGGTACCACAACCCGCAGACCGGCGACTACCAGCTGGGGCCCGGCTAGTCAGTGCGCCCAGCCCTCGGCGGCCTGGTCGTCGAAGGTGCGGTCGATGCGCTCGAACCGGCGCCGGATCGAATCCCGCGCCGCGCGGTGCGGCAGGACGTAGAGACGGTTGGCCAGGATCGCCTCTGTGGTCAGGCGTGCCACGTCCTCGACGTTGAGCACGGAGTCGTCGGCTGGCGCGGAGGCCAACTGCTGGACGGTCTCGGCCTCCGAGTGCGGCCGGGCCGTAGTCCTCGCTCCTGACGCGCTCGGTGTTGGCCAGCAGGTTGGTCTCCACGATCATCGGGCAGAGCACCGATACCCCGATGCCGTTGGGCCTGCACCTCCCGGGCCAGGGTCTCGGCGAGCGCGACGACGCCGTACTTCGCGACGCAGTAGGGCCCGAGTCCGACGTTCGGGATCAGCCCGGCGAACGACGACGTGAACACGATGTGGCTCTCGCCGCCTGCTGGGCGATCAACCGCGGCAGGAACGCCTCGACACCGTGGATCGGGCCCCACAGATCGACATCGATCACAAAGCGCCAGTCGTCGTGGCTGGTCTGCGCGATCGGACCGGCGTAGGCGATGCCCGCGTTGTTGAACACGACGTGCACGTCACCGAACACCCGAAACGCCTCATCGGCGAGGTGACTGACGTCGTCGAGCTTGCGCACGTCGCACATCGACGCCGTGCGCGTCGACCCCGTCCGCGCGCAGGGTCGCGACCGCGTCGTCCAGCGCGGACTGATCGATGTCGCCGAGCATCACCCGCGCGCCTCGGCGGGCGAACTCCCGTGCCGTGGCGAAACCGATGCCGTTGGCCCCGCCGGTGATGACTGCTGCGCGCCCTTCGAAATTCTCCACGGCGCGAACACTATGCGGTCAGGGGCGGTCGCTACGGCCGATCCCACGATGGGTCGCCCAACTTCGCGCGAATCGCGCCCCACGGATCGGCGTACTGGCCCGGTGCGTTCCAGTACGCCGACCGGCGCTTCATCACTGCGCGAACGAGCGGCGCGAGCAATCGGCCCCAGATACCGCGTGAACCAGAACTTCGCCGACAACTCGGCCATCATGTCGGACCACGAATAATGCTGGAATTTCAACGCTTCCTGCGCCCGCGTGGTGTCCATCCAGTCGGTGACGAACCAGTCGGTGTCGCTGTCGGGGTCGCCCGGCCGTCCCGGCGGGATCGCACCCGGCATGCCCAGCGCCGACACGAGGGCCGGCGCGAGCGTCGCCGTAGCAGTGTCGGTGTGAGTCGTCGCCCGCGATCAGCAGGATCTCGCCTGCGACGTCGGCCGTCGTCGCAGCGGCACATGCCCACGCGACGTCGCGGACGTCGACGGTATGCACCCGATTGTCGCTGGGCAGTGCGCTCTCGAAGAGCATGGCGTCGCCGCTCAGCGGCATCGCCGACAAATCGGTGCTGAGCACGCCGCCGAACCGCAGCACCACCCATTCCAGATTTCGACGACCGCACGATCTCCTCGGCCTCGGCCTTGGTGCCGCTGTAGATGTCGCACGGCCGCATCGGGTCGTCCGCGGTCAGCGGTTCGGGGGTGCGGTGCGGATTGCGGGGGCCGAAGACCGCGTTGCTCGACGCATGGACGAAGCGCGGCGGAGTCGGTTGCGCCTCGGCGACGCGCACCAGGGTCGCCGTGCGCGTCCACGTTGACCCGTCGCGCGAGCTTTGGCGTTGCGGTAGATCGCGGGCGCGATGATCGCGGCGAGGTGAATGATCGCGGCGGGTGCGACGTCGGAAACGAGGCGTTGCACCTGGTCGGGATCCGTCAGGTCGGCCCACCGAACCTCGACGCCGTCGGGCAGCGCCTTTGCCTTCTTGACGTTGGCGGGTGTTTCGAGGTCGGCTATGACGACGCGGCGGCCGTCGGCCGCCAACTGCCGTACCGTCGCCGAACCCGACCAGGCCGAAGCCGCCCGTGACGAGCACAGTGTCTGTCATAGATCTCCTACCTGCGGATATGACATTCTCTTTTTTCGAAAGTACCATACTCAGATTCGGGCGGATCGGTGGCAGGGGGAACACGCATGAATGAGCAACGGGGCGGACAAGCCAGAGGTCGCCAAGTGGGATCCCGGGTTCACCCGGCAGATCGCGAACTGGGTGGGCCCGATCATCAAGCGGTACTTCCGCGCCGAAGTGCGCGACCTGGAGTCGATGCCGACGGCCGGTGGCGCGCTCGTCGTGTCGAACCATTCCGGCGGCATGTTCACTCCCGACGTGCTGATCTTCGCCCCCGCGTTCTATGAGAAGTTCGGCTTCGACCGGCCGCTCTACACACTGGCCCACTACGGCGTCTTCATCGCCAATGTCGGTGATTGGCTGCGCCGCGCCGGCGTCATCGAGGCGAGCCGCGAGAACGCCGCGAAGGCGTTGCGAGACGGCGCGGTTGTGCTGGTGTTCCCCGGCGGCGACTACGACTCCTATCGGCCGACGTTCACCGAGAACGTCATCGACTTCGGCGGCCGCACCGGCTACGTGCGGACCGCCATCGAGACCGGCGTGCCGATCGTGCCGATGGTGTCGATCGGCGGGCAGGAGACCCAATTGTTCCTTGCCCGTGGCGATTCGATCGCCAGGCGACTGGGTCTCAAGCGGGCGCGCGTGGAGATCCTGCCGATCAGCTTCGGGTTCCCGTTCGGCTTGTCGCGCGGTCTTGCCGCCGAACCTGCCGCTGCCCGCCAAGATCGTCACCCGTGTGCTCGAGCCGATCGACATCACGGCCGAGTTCGGCGAGGACCCCGACATCGACGAGGTCGACCTCCACGTCCGCGCGGTAATGCAGAAGGCGCTCGACGAACTGGCGCGCGAACGCCGATTCCCGGTGCTGGGCTAACCAGCTGCGGTCGCGGGCGCCATCGCGGTGCCGACCGGTCGTCGGCTCGGCGAGCCCGCAGGCGCGCCGGATCTCGCCGAAGGCATGGATCATCGCATCGGTTGCCTCGTGCGTGTCTTTGAAGGTGCTGATCGTCGGACAGCACCGCGATGTCGAGCTGGTCGACGTAACTCCAGACGGTCATGTTGAAGGCGCTGCCCGCGGAAAGCACTCCGACGGAATAGATTTCACTGACCGGCGCGCCGCCGATATGACCGCGCTGCCGCGGCCCCGGCACGTTCGAGACCGCGACGTTCATGATCTTGTTGTGCGCGTCGCGTTTCGACTGCCAGCGGAACAAGGCGGGCGTCAACGGCGGCGGCAGGTACTCCATCATCTGGCCGTGCAGCTGCGGGCCGAAAAGTTCGTTGTCTTCCTTGGCGCGGGTGGCGGCCAGCGCCGTCAGCCGCACCCGTTCCAGCGGATCGTCGATGTGCACGGGCAGCGACACGGCCAGGCCGCTGATCTCGTTGCCGGTGACCCGGTCCGCCGACCTGTCGGTGCTGACGGGCACGGACGCGAGGATCGGCCGATCGGCCCGGCCGTCGTAGCGCAGCAGCAATTCACGCAGGCCGCCCGCCGCCATCGCCAGCACGACGTCGTTGAATGTCACGCCGAGGTGCTTGGCGGTCTCTTTGATCTCGGCAAGCGACAGCGACGCGGTCGCGAACGTCCGCACGCGGTGAGACCACGTGGTTGAGGAACGTCGGCGGCGTCTTGAACATCTTGGCCATGACCGGATCGTCGTCGCGCTCGCGGGCCCTCCGCCGGACTCGGGTCATGCCGCGCACCGCGTCGCGCATCAGCCCGGGCAGGGCGGCGACGTGTTGGACGTGATCGCGGCCGCGCCTCCGCAGCAGCTCGACTCGGTGGGCGGCTCGCAGGTGGGGTAGTCGTCGCGCTCGTCCTGCGCCGAGCCCGCCAGATCCATCAGCCGCGCCAGCAGGTTGGCCGAGGCGACCCCGTCGGCCAGGGTGTGATGCACCTTGCCGATCAGCGCGAAACGGTCGTCGGCCATGCCTTCGGCGAAGTGGAACTCCCAGAGCGGGCGGCTGCGATCCAGCGGAGTGCTGGCGATCTCGCCGATCACCCGATCGAGTTCCCGCCGGCCGCCGGGGCCGGCACCCGCACGCGCCGCAGGTGGTAGTCGAGGTCGACGCGGGCAGTCCTCGAGCCACATCGGATGGTGCAGTTTCCACGGGATGTCGACGAGGCGGTAGCGCAGCGGGTCGAGCAGGTGCAGCCGACGTGCGATGGTCCGCCGAAACACGTCGAAGCTGAACTCGCCGTCGAAGTCGGCGGCGTGGACGATCGCGACTTTGAGCGTGTGCGTGTGCAGGTTCGGCGTCTCGCTGTACAGCAGCATGGCGTCCATGCCGTTGAGTCGCTTCATGTCCCACCCCCTGTGGCTCACAATCGAACCACTTAGGAGTGTGTAATCCGGCGCTTTCGGAAAAGCGGGCGCGGGCCTAGCTGCTTCGACCAACCGCGAGCTTGTCGCGCAGGGTCATCGACTGCGATCACTCCACCGTCACACAGGATGTCGACACCGGTGAGGTAACTGGCTTTGTCGCTGGCGCAGAACGCGAGCAGCTCGGCGATTTCCTCCGCCTTGCCGAACCGTTTCAATGCGGCGTAGTCGACCATCGCTCCCGCGCCGCTTTGTTCCTCCAGCCGCCCCATCTGCCGTGTCGATCGAACCGGGGGAGACGGACAGGATGCGGGCGCCTTGCCGACCGAACTTGCCGCCTGCGATTTGCAGTACCACACAACGAAACTCTTGCTGAGCGAGTACGCAATGCCCGGCCGCGACTTTTTCGGCGCGATGCGGCACGCCGACATCATCTTCTGCATGAAGAGGTCCTGGTTGTGCAGCGCGTAAGCGAATTGTTTCGTCGGAGTCAGTGCGGCGGGCAGCATGTGGGCCGCCATCGAGGCGACATTGACTATCGCGAATCCGTCACGTGCGAGCGGAAAAAACGCCTCGTTGACGTTGACAGTCCCCACCGCGTTGATCCGCATGATCAGTTCTGCAGCACCCATGCTGGGGCTGACCCCGGCGGTGTGGATCACCGAAGTGATCGGTCCCACTCGTCGACGCGGTCGCGACCAGCTCGGCGACGGAATTCTTGTCCGTGATGTCGCAGAAGACGGCCGTGCATTCGATGTCTGGCGTCCGCCAATTGCGCTGCGGCCGCATTCAATCGATCCTGACTGACATCGCAGATGACCACGACGTGATCGCGCCCGACGATCTTCGCGGTAACCAGTCCCATACCGCCTGCGCCGCCTGTGATGACGACGACGTCACGCATCGATGGCGTCCAATGCAGCGCGCGTGTCCAAGATCGATGAAGGCCGCCGCGTACCGCTGCGCGAAGGCGAGGCAGATGTCCGCCCGCTGCCATGCGTCGCCGCCGGACAACGTCGCCATCCAGATCGCAAGACCGTGCGCGACGGAAGCGCGGTACCGCAGCCACATCTCGTCGGCGGTGGGCATTTCGTCGGCGGGTAGTCGGAGCGCGCCACGGTATTCCTCGAGCAGGTCCGCTCGCCGTCGCGGCGGTCCTCGATGGTCAGCGCGCCCTGCAGGAAGTAGCCGAGGTCGAGCGACCAGTTCCCGCGGCGCACCATCTGCCAGTCGAGGAACCCGACTTCGTCGTCCGGGCAGCACATAGGTGTTGCCGATGTGGGGATCGCCATGCAGCAGGGTCTGCGGCGATGTCGTCAGCGTGCCGATGTAGCGGGCCCAGATGTCGACGAAGAGTCGGTCGCCACTCAGCGCCAGGATTTCGGCAGGCACGGTGTCACCCAACCGCTCGTGGGCGATGTGCAACGGGGCGTACTCGAGCCCGGCGAAGGCGACGAATGGTTCGACCCACCCCAGTGCCGGATGCGCGGTGATGCGTTCGCCCCAGAACTCGCTGTGCATCCGCGCGAGGCCCCGCACGCCGCTGGCCACCTGGTCGATGGTCATCGGCCTGGTCGAATCGCGTGGGTCGGCCCCGCGCGCGACGACGTCCTCCATGATCATCAGGAAGTCGCGGCGCTCCTCATCGATGATCGCCGTGTACACCGTCGGATGATCAAGCGGCAGAACGACTCCCGACCTGAACAGCCGAGGCTCGTGATACAGCCCGCTGGTCAGCGCGACCAGGTCGGCGTGCTCGGGGTCGACGGCCTTGGCGAAAACCGTCGCCGGGCCCGGTACCGGCGGAGTAGGTCAGCGCCAGCCGGGCGCGCCGGTTGGTGCCGTCGTCGCGCAGCGCGACCGCCACGTCATCGACCGTCGGCGCCAGGGAAGTGATCGGCCAGCGCCGCCGTCATCCATTCCGGCGTGATCTCCTCCCATCCCTGCGGAATGGACAACTCGGCAATGGCGTCGCTACTTCAGGCAGCTGCCGCCGTCGACCGGCAGCGTGACGCCGGTGATGTAGCGGGCCTCGTCCGACGCCAGGAACAGCACGGCGTTGGCGATGTCCTCGGGTTCGACCCAGCCGATCGGCAGCGTGTGCATCAACTGGCCGACGACCTTCATGTCCTCTGGGCCCGGGTTCTCCAGATCGGGACGGAACAGCTTCATCGTGCCCTCGTTCATGAACAGCGGGGTGTTCACGTTGGTCGGGTGCACGGAGTTGACGCGGATGTTCTGCGCGCCGAGTTCGACGGCGAACGTCCGCATCAGGCCCACCACACCGTGTTTGGCGGCCACGTAGTGACCCGTGTGCGGGTAGGCCTTCAGGCCGCCGACCGAGCTGGTGAGGATGATCGAGCCGCCGCGGCCGCCTGTCCAGGATGTGCGGGACACCGGCCTTGACGGTCTTCCACACGCCGCCGAGGTTGATGTCGATCATGGCGGTCCAGTCGACTTCGCTGGTCTTGTCCAGCGTTTGGCCGCCGTTGCCGATGCCGGCGTTGGCGACGATGATGTCCAGCCGGCCCATCTGCTCGACACCGGCGTCCACCGCGGCCTTGAGCGCGTCGTAGTCGCGGACGTCGACCTCGGCGGTGTAGATGCGGCGGTTGTGGCCCTTGACCAGATCCGCGGTCTCGGCCAGATCCTCCGGCGTGGATGCGGCGATCAGATCGACAGTGTCGATCTTCTTACAGATGTCGACGGCGATGATGTCGGCGCCCTCCTGCGCCAATCGCACCGCGTGCGCACGGCCCTGCCCGCGCGCCGCGCCGGTGATGAAAGCGACCTTGCCTTCAACACGTCCAGTCATTGCTACCTCAATTCGTCGTTAGTGGAAGTGGAATTCACGGAAAGTACGGCTGGGCATCGAGTCCCAGCCACGGACAGTGGACGTCGGCGAGAGTGATGCGTTGGCCAGTCGACATCCCATTCGGGAACCGCTTGAGGATCTCCTCCAGAGCGATTCGGCCCTCCAGTCGGGCCAGTGCCTAGCCGAGGCAGAAGTGCGTTCCGACGCTGAATGCCAGGTGCTGGCGTTGCTCCCGGTGGATGTCGAAAACATCGCCGTCCGGCGGGAACTGGCGGTGGTCACGAACGGCGGCGCCGATCAGCATCATCATCGCGCTGCCTTCGGGCACCGTCTGGCCGTAGTACTCGACGTCGCGGGTCACGTAGCGGGCGACGTGCGGCGCGGGCGGCTCCCAGCGCAGCAGCTCCTCGACCGCCTGGGGGATCAGCGCCGGGTTCTCGGCGAGTTCGCGGCGCTGGTCGGGGTGTTCGGCCAGCACCTTGCCCGCCCAGCCGATCAGCCGCGTGGTGGTCTCGTTGCCCGCGCCGGCGACGACGTTGAGGTAGATGAGCAGTTCGTCGCGGCGTCAGCCGCCGCACGGTGCCGGTCTCGTCGGTGAACTCGACGTTGAGCAGTTCGGTCATGATGTCGTCGGAAGGGTGGTCGGTGCGCCAGTCGATGAAGGCCTCGAAGACCTCGCCGGTGACCAGCCCGTCCTGGCTGCGCCATGGGCTTGCCTGCCTCGGTGCGCAACTGCGCGTTGGCGTGGTCGCGGATCATCTCCTGGTCGTCCTCGGGGATGCCCAGCAGCGTGCCGATCACCCGCATCGGCATCTGCGCGCCGAGGTCGTTGACGAAATCGAACCGGCCGGTGCCCACCAGCGGGTCCAGGCTCTGCGCGCAGTAACTCGCGGATCTTGGGTTCCAGCGCGTTGATTTTGCGCGGCGTGAACATCCGCGACAGCAGCTTGCGGTGGATGTCGTGGATCGGCGGATCCTCGAAAATCAATGTGCCGGGCGGGATCTCGATGTTGGCCTTGATGATCTCGAGCATGGCGCCGCGAGCCGAGCTGAAGGTCTCGTGGTCGATCAGCGCCTTGTTGACATCGTCGAACCGGCTCAGCGCATAGAAGTCGTGCTGCTCGTTGTAGTACAGCGGCGCCTCTTCGCGGAGTGCGGGCGAACACCGGGTACGGGTTGGTGTTGAGTCTCGACGTCGTACGGGTCGAAGTAGACATCCCGCACGGCGGAGTTTTCCGCACTGATCGTCACGTGTCGCCTCTCGGTGGACCAGGGTCGCGTAAGACAAATGGGCTGTATTTGTCTCACAACTCTGGCATCGGCCACGCGCGGGTGTCAATACGAGATCCGTTTTCGGCAATTTATACTCTCCGCTTAGAAGAATCAGCTTTTCAGCAGAGTGTCTGGGCCACGCGATCTGCCTGGTAGGCAAGGTATTTGCGCGCATCGGGCCTCAGCTCGCGAACCGCACGAGGGCTTCTTGGGCATACGAGGCGACCAGCGTGCCGTCTTCGGTCAGGATGTCGCCGCGGCCGAAGCTGCGGCCGTGCGCCAGCAGTGGGCTGTGCTGGCGAAGCAGCAGCCAACCGTCGGTGCGGAAGGGCCGGTGAAACCAGATGGTGTGGGAGGTGACGGCGGAGGTGAACGCGGTCTGAGTGCCACGCTGGCTGACCCCGTCCATGGGCCGCAGGGCGGTGCCGATGAGCGTCAGATCGGTCGCGTAGGCAGCGAGCGCGGGCGCCAGTTCCGGGTCGGCGGCGGGGGTGCGCATCCACGCCTCGAACTCCGGCGGGCCGGCGGTGGCGGCGTTGAGGTCGACGGCCGTCCGGATTTCCCACGGGATCAGGTCGACTGGGACTTGATGTTCGGGCCCGAGGACGGCGGGCACCTCGTCGATGTGCTGATGCTCCGGGCCGTCCTCTGCTGCGTGCATGCAGATCGACGAGGTGGCCACGACCCCGTGGCTCTGCCGGGCAGTGATGGTGACGGTGCCGAAGGATCGACCCTCGTGGTGGCGGGTGGCTTGGTATCGAATGGGCTCGTCGGCCCGGCCTTCGCGCGCGAACACCGCATGCTGGGATTTGACGGCCTTGTCCGGACAGGTCAGCCGAGGCGATTCGGATGAACTGGCCGAGCAACTGCCCGCCGAACACCCGGCGGTAATCCAGCTGCTGATTGCGGCCCTCGAACTCGGTCACGTCGTCGCCGACGTGCTCCTCTCCGGTGCCCTCCGACGGCACCGGATGAAGATCAAGGCAAGCGAGGAGATCGGTCCAGAGATCGGGCACTCACTGAGTGTAAGCCTGATTCTGCGTCAGTGAGAACGTAATTCTCCGTGCTAGCTGGCGGCGAATCCGTGGGAGCAGAAGTCCCAGACTTCGTCGGCCGTGATGGGGTGCGCGGTCCCGTCTTCGGACTCCCCGCTGTGCTGTGAGACGAACATGACCGTCTGCATCGTCATCGCGGCCATCCGTTTGGGATTGACGCCCGCACGCAGTTCGCCCGCCTCACTGGCCGCTTCCATCAGCTCTGTGAGCAGCGCCAATAGCGGCGCGTGCGCAATGTTGACCTCAGTGGGATGGGACACCAGCAGGCGCGGGGCGAAGTCGGTGAACAGCGGTCGCTTCGCGGTCGGGTCGGGTCGCGATGACTCGAAAAGCAACGTCACAGCCACCTTGAGGCGTTCGAGCGGGTCTTTCTGGCTCGAGGTCGCCGCGCGGATCTGCTCGGCGGACCGGCTCAGCGCATCCTCGAACAGGGCGAGCAAAAGCTCGTGTTTGCCGTCAAACTGCAGGTAGAAGCTTCGCAAAGACTGGCGCGACCGGTCGACGACCTCTTGGACCGTGAAGTCGGTGCTGCCCTTCTCGATGATGATCGCCTGTGCGGCGTCGAGGAAACGCTGAACGCGTTGCGCGGCTCGGAGCTTCGCTGTCTTGATCGAGCGTTCGACCGCGCGTTGCTTCCAGGCCGGTTCTTCGCTGGGGCTCGTCACCGGCGGCTCGGATGCAGGCCGATTGGGGAAAACATGGACTGACTGTACCGGAGAACGCCTTGCCATTGCGGTCCTCGACCCCCTCGCGGTTCACGTGTCAGAGATTGTAACTTTCTCACCATGAGAATAGTATTCTCATTTTGGAGATAACAGAAGTCTTTCGAATTTTCTTCCCCCAGGAGCGCCGTGCAGCTGACCTTCGACGCTGACGTCGAGGCGTTCCGCGCGGACTTCGTGGCGTTTCTGGACGAACACCTGCCCTCCGAGGCCGAGGCGCTGGAGCGGTCCCGATCCAGCAGCCACATCCCGGATTGGGCTCGCCGCTGGCAGCGGCTGATGTTCGACAACGGCTGGTTGCTGCCTGGGCATCCGCCCGAGTTCGGTGGCCGAAACGCCACGTTGCTGCAGCAGTACGTCCATCAACAAGAACTCGCGCGCCGGCGCGCCTACCTGACGTTCAACCCGCAGGGCGTCGGCATCATCTCCGCCTCGTTGATCTCGTTCGGGACGCCCGAGCAACAGCGTCGGTGGGCGGTGCCGATCCTGCGGGCCGAGATGACGGCGTCGCTGGGAATGAGCGAACCAGGCGCCGGCTCCGATCTGGCCTCGCTGCGCACGGGTGCTGTGCTTGATGGCGACGACTTCGTCGTCAACGGGCAGAAGGTGTGGACGTCCGGCGCCCACGACGCCGACGTCCTGCTGACTTTTGTTCGCACTGATCCAAACGCCCCCAAGCACAAGGGCATCAGCGCGCTGATGATCCCAACCGACCTTCCCGGCGTGGTGCGACGGCCGTTCGCGTCGGCATGCGATCAGGATGACCTGGACTTCAACGAAGTCTTCTTCAGCGACGTGCGGGTGCCTGCGGACAACCTCGTCGGACCGCTCAACGAAGGCTGGCGGGTGGCCAACGGGTCTCTGGGTCACGAACGAAACATGTTGTGGCTGAGCTACGCCGACCGACTGCAGGAACTCGTCGAGGATTTTCGTCCGCAGACCGTGCTAGACCGCGACCGGTACGCCACGCTGGTGATGGACAACCAGGCGCTGCGGCTGCTCGGCTCGATGGCGCTGGCGAGCGCGGCGCGCGGCGACGAGGATGTGGCCGCCATGTCGGTGCTCAAACTGTTCGGGTCGGAGGCCTCGCAGGCCGCGACCGAACACGCCCTCGCCGCGGCGGGCGTCGACGGCCTTGCCCACCCGAGCGTCTCCGGCCCGTACAGCGCGCATCACCTCGACCTCTACCGCAGCGGCTGGTTCGAACGCTACGTACGGACCTTCGGCGGCACCATCGCAGGCGGTACTTCAGAAATCCAACGCAACATCATCGCCCAGCGAGTGCTGGGCTTGCCCCGAAATTGAGGAATCACCGTGTACATCGACTATGACGTCGCCGACCGCATCGCGACCATCTCGCTCAACCGGCCCGAGGCCGCCAACGCGCAGAACACGGAGCTGCTCGACGAACTCGACGCGGCGTGGACCCGTGCCGCCGAGGATCCTGATGTCGCGGTGATCGTGTTGCGCGCCAACGGAAAGCACTTCTCGGCCGGTCACGACATCAGCGGCGGCGGCCCGGTGCCTGACAAGATCACGCTGGAGCTGATCTATCAGCATGAGAGCCGGCGCTACCTCGACTACTCGCTGCGCTGGCGCAACGTGCCGAAGCCGTCGATCGCGGCGGTGCAGGGCCGGTGCATCTCGGGCGGCCTGCTGCTGTGCTGGCCGTGTGACCTGATCCTTGCCGCCGACGATGCGCTGTTCTCGGACCCGGTCGCGCTGATGGGTATCGGGGGAGTCGAGTACCACGGCCACACCTGGGAACTCGGCGCGCGCAAGGCCAAGGAGATCCTGTTCACGGGCCGCGCGCTGACCGCCGAGGAGGCCGAGCGCACGGGAATGGTGAACCGGGTCGTGCCCCGCGATGAGCTCGACATCCAAACCCGGGCGCTTGCCGAGCAGATCGCGAAGATGCCGTCGTTCGCCCTGCGCCAGGCCAAGCGGGCCGTCAACCAGACGCTGGATGTGCAGGGCTTCTACGCGGCCATCCAGTCCGTGTTCGACATCCACCAGACGGGCCACGGCAACGCGATGAGCGTCAGCGGTTGGCCGGTGCTGGTGAACATGGACGAGATGAAGGCCAACATCAAGTAACTGTTTCCCGCGAGCAGACGCAAAGTCCCCGATTTTCTCCGGCGTGTGGGCGTGATTTTGCGTCTGCTCGCGGTTAAAGGTCGGCCAGGCGCGGCACCGAGCCTCGGGCACGTAGCCCGGCTCCCGCCTTCTTGGTGAGTTCCTTTGAGCTGCCAAGCAATCCGTCGAGCACAAGGACCCGCTCCACGTGGTGGTGCAGATCGTGCTCGGCGGTGAAACCGATGCCGCCGAGCACCTGCTGGCAATGTTTGGCCGTGGTCAGCGCGGCCTTGCCCGCGGCGGCCTTGGCCAGAAGCGCGGTCAGATCGGGGTTGTCCGCTCCCGAAAGGCTCAGCGTCGCCTCGGCGCCTTCGATGGCCACCAGCGTCTCGGCCAGCCGGTGCCGGACCGCCTGGAACCCCGCGATCGGTCGCCCGAATTGGACCCGGTCCAACGCATGCTGGCGTGCCAAGGCCAGCATCGCGCGAGACGCACCGACCAGCCACCAGCCCAGTGCCCGACGGGCATCGGCCAGCCGGAGCAGCCCGCCCTCTTCCACCCGGCGCAGCGGCAGCCCACCGAGCGTGGAGCCCGTGGTGTCTTGGTAGTCCCACACCACCCAGCCGCCGCCTGCGTATGGCAGTTCCGGAGTGGCACCGAGCTCGCGGTCGGCGGCCTGTTGTACGACGTCGTTGAGAACCGAAGCGTGCGAACCTGTTTCGCCAAGCAGCCGGAACACCAGCGGTACCGCAACGTCAGGCATATCGGTGAGCATGTCGGCCCAGCCCAGTTCGGTCAGCGCCGCGTCCAGCTCCGCACCGGAGGTCGACAGCATCGTCTTGCGCAGTGCGTCTTCGAGCAACTCGAGTGACTCACGATCCATGGTCACTCCTTCCCGAGGTCCAACAGACGGCGGGCGATGATGTTGCGCTGCACCTCGGCGGTGCCACCGTAGATGGTGGCCGCCCGCGAATACAGGAACTCAGTGCGCCAGTCGGTGTCGTCGAGTTCGACGGCGCCCGGCAGCAGATCGCGTGCGGTGTCGTAGAGCTGCTGTTCGGCGCTGGCCAGCAACACCTTGTCGATCGAGGTGTCGGGACCCAGCTTGTGACCGTCGGCAAGTCGGTGCTGGGTGGCCCGGGAGCGGCAGCGCAGCGTGTGCAGGGCCAGATACGCTTCGCCCATATCCGAGTCAGCTGCCTGGCCAAGATCTTTGACTTCACCAATCAAAGCGTCGAAACGCGAGTACAGGTAGGCGATGCGCTGCCAGAAGCAGGTCGAGCGCTCGTAGGGCAGCAGATCCATCGCGAGTTTCCAGCCGTCGCCGGGGTTTCCGAGCATGCGGTCGGCGGGGACCAGTACGTCGTCGAAGTACACCTCGCAGAACTCGTCGACTCCGTGCATCGTGCGCAGGGGCCGAACAGTGATGCCGGGGGTGTCGATGTCCACGAAGAACGCGGTGATTGCCTCGTGGTTCGGAGTATCCGGCCCGCCGGTGCGGGTGAGCAGTACGCAGCGGGTCGCGTACTGAGCGAAGCTAGTCCAGACCTTCTGGCCGTTGACCACCCATGCGTCGCCGCGCTGCTCTGCACGCGTGGTCAGCGATGCGAGATCGCTACCCGCTCCGGGTTCCGAGAAGCCCTGGCACCAGGTCTCGCTGCCCGACAACAACCGCGGCACCATCTCGGCGGCGAGTTCGGGACGGGCGTAGTCAATCATCGTCGGGGTCAGCACCTCGAGCATCGAGTACGGGCCGGGCTCATCGAGGCGGCGGCCGACGACCTCCTCGCCGACAATCGCGCGCAGGATCATCGGCCCGCCGAGTCCACCCGCGGATTCCGGCCAGCCCCAACGCATCCAGCCGGCGTCGTAGAGGGCACGCAGCACTCTGGAGTGCTGCGCGTGGTGTGCGTCCAGCGAGTGGTCGCCTGGCGGTGGTGTCAGGTCGTTCTCGTCGAGCCACGCACGCAGGTTCGACCGGAACTCGGCGACGTTCATGCAGACGGTCGGCCGATCGCGTGCGGCCTGCCGTGGTCGTGGTCGCCGCTTCGACGGATGAACGTCATGGCCCTGGTCTTCAGCCGCCAGCCGTCGGCGGTGCGGACGTAGGTGTCGCGGTAATACCCGATGCGCATGTCGTGCTGCGAATGCTCGATGAAGCACAACGGCTGCGTACCCGTCGCAGTGTCGCCGTCGAGGTCGACCAGCGCTGTGCCGGTCATGAACAGGCCCTTCGGCGCGGCGTCGACCAGCACGGGGAAGCGCTCAAGCGCATAGGTTTCGCCGAACGCGCTGTAGGTGCCGTCGGGAGTGAACACTGAGACGAGGCCTTCGATGTCGCCCTGGGTGATGGTCACCGCGTACTTCGCGAGGAGCTGCTGGATCTCAACGAGATCCTCAGTTCTTGTTGACATAGACCTTGCCTCCTTTCATTACAAAACTTACGTTCTGTGTAACGCTAATGTCCAGTAGCGGATCACCGGGCACCGCGATGATGTCGGCGAGGTAGCCCTCGGCGATGCGGCCGAGATCGGGTTTGTTGATCAGATCGGCGGCGACGACGGTTGCCGCGCGCAGCACGGCGGCAGCAGGCATGCCCCAGTCGACAAGCGTGACGAGCTCGTCGGCGTTCTTGCCGTGCGGGATCGCGGGCGCGTCGGTGCCGACGGCGATCTTCACCCCGGCCTCGTAGGCGGCCTTGATCGACGTCCGCGCCTTCGGGAACATCTCGGCGGCCTTGTCCTGCAACTCCTTCGGAGCTCTTGACACGTCCATCGCCTCGGCCAACCGCCGGGTGGTCACCAGGAACCGGTCGTTGTCGACGAGCATCTTGATGGCCTCGTCGTCCATCAGGAAGCCGTGCTCGATGCAGTCGATGCCGACCGCCACCGCGTGCTTGACCGCCTCGGCGCCGTGCGTGTGCGCGGCGACCCGCAGGCCGCGCCGGTGCGCCTCGTCGACGATCGCGGCCAGCTCCTCGTCCGAATAGTGTTGTGCCCCAGCCTCTCCGGTCAGCGACATGACACCACCGGAACAGCAGACCTTGATCAGCTGGGCGCCGTGCTTGATCTGGTACCGCACGGCCTTGCGGATCTCGTCGACCCCGTTGGCGATGCCCTCCTCGACGGTCAGCTCCAGCACACCCGGCATGAACGCCGCGAACATCGTCGGGTCGAGATGCCCGCCGGTCGGCGTGATCGCGTGTCCTGCGGGTATCACCCGCGGGCCCTCGATCCAACCCGCGTCGATCGCCTTGCCCAGCGCGACGTCGAGCAGGTAACCGCCTGTCTTGACGAACAATCCGAGGTTGCGCACGGTGGTGAACCCCGCGCGCAGCGTGCGGCGGGCATTGCCGACCGCGCGCAGCACCCGGGTCGGGGGATCGTCCTGCACCTGGGACAGCCCGGGGTTCTCCCCGCGCCCGCCCATCAGGAGGTTGACCTCCATGTCCATCAGACCGGGCAGCAGGATGGCGTCCCCGAGATCAATGATCTCTCCCTCGGGTTCGCCGCCGACTGACGCTGAATTGTCGGCACCGCCGACGGCGACAATCCTGTCGTCTTCGACACGAACGATCCCCGGCCGGACGATCTCGCCGGCTTCGACGTCAAGTAGACCCGCTGCTTTGAGGGTCAGCACGCTCAGACCACCGGCTCCTTGATGAGTTGGATATAGGAAGCGCCGCTGTCGAGCACGCGCGGCTGTTTCCACACCTCGACGGGGAAGCTCACCATCACGATCGACTGTCCCAGATGCACCAGCGCCTTGGCGTCGTCCGGCATCCCCGCAAGCGGGAAGCGGGCGTCGACATAGACCATGATGTCCTCGAGCCGAGCCATTCCCGCGTCGTAGAGCTCCTGCATCTCGGCCATCGTCGAGTTCAGGCGCTTCTGGTAGCGCTCCTCCTCGGTGGGCAGGCACCAGTCGGCGAACCGCTCCAGGTCGGCGAATTCCTCGGGCAATTTAGACATGCGCGGCGTCCTTATCAGTCTTGGCGGCGTGCTTGCCGTTCGCGGAACCATTTCCGTCGCTAGGACGCCTTGTACGCGTTCACGTAATTGTGCGCGGTGTGGTGCAGGTGGCGCAGCAGGATCTCTTGGTCGCACAGCGGGAAGTCGGTGACGACCCTGGTGCCGATCTGCGTCTGGGTGGCCTCCAGGGTGTTGGCGTCCTGGAACGCGTACTCCTTGAACGTCACCGCCGCCAAGTTCCTGGGAGAGCCGCTCACGAAGGTTCTTCGGCGGCACGAAGTACAGGTCGGCCTCGAAGATGTGCTTGTCCACTGCGGTCGGCCAGTAGTGGTAGGTGAGGTACCAACCCGGCGCCCAGAACAGCAACGTGAAGTTGGGGAAGAACTCGAAAGAGTCAGTGCCCCAAGTCTGTTGGCGGGATGGGTTGATGGCCGGCGGCAACTCGTCGGGCAGGATGCCCTTGATGTCCGGGCGATCCCACGGTCCGAACAGGCCGCTGTGCAGGATCCGCTCGATGGGCTTGACCATGTTCAGGTCCTTCGGCGGGGACATCCCGCCCCAGGACGAGACCATGGAGTGGATCGCCCTTGATGTCGTAGGCCAGCGCCTCGAAGCCGAACTTGGCCAGCTTCTCGGCCTCCTCCTTCTCGGCCTGCTTCATATGCAGGATCGGAGCGTGGTAGAACTCGACGAACGCGTCGATGAACAACTTCCAGTTGGCGTTGATCTCCGAGCGGTAGCTGTAGTGCTCGGTCATCTCGTGGAACGGGTAGCCCTCCAGGCCCTCGGCGAATTCACCAAGGTATTCCTTCAGCGGCGCGGCGTCGTTGTCGAAGTTGATGAAGATGAACCCTTCCCACACCTCGCAGCGCACGGGAACCAGCCCGTAGTCGCCTTGTCGAGGTCGAAGAACTCGCCCTCCTGCTGGACGAACGTCAGGTCACCCTCGAGGCTGTAGCGCCACGCGTGGTACTTGCAGGTGAACTGGCGGCAGGTGCCCGACACCTCTTCGCCGGGAAAGTCGTTCCACACCAGCTTGTTTCCGCGGTGGCGGCACATGTTGTAGAAGGCACGGACGACTTCCTGCTTGTCCTTGACGATGATCACCGACGTGCCGGGGCCGGCCGACGGCATCTCGCGCGAGAAGTAGCTGCCCTTCTTCGGCAGGCGCTCCACCCGGCCGACGTTGAGCCAGGTCTTCTTGAAGATCGCCTGCTGCTCGAGCTTGAAGTGCTCCGGGTCGATGGAGTCCTCGTAGTTGACCGGCGCAGTGCCGAGTTCCGGCCAGTTCTCTGTCCAGCTACCGGCGGCCGGTTTCGGAAAATGTGCCACTTCTACCTCTCCTGGTCGGGTTCTACGCCAAAGGTGTTGATAGCCATGGCGAGTGCGCCATAGCAGCCGATCGTGAAGACGAGATCCATGCGCTGGCGCTCGTCAAGGTGTTCCGACAGTGACGCCCATGTCGCGTCCGAGATGACCGATTTGTCCTGAAGTTCGTCGACAGCGTGCAGGATCGCTTGGTCCAGCCCGTCTGCGGCAACACCTCGCTGGATGCCGTCGATGACGTCGTCGGTCAGCCCGGCCTCCTGGCCCATGCGGACGTGGTGGCGCCACTCGTACTCGCTGTCGCTCAGGTGCGCGACCCGCAGCACAGCCAGCTCGCGCAGCCGCGGCGGCAGCGTCGAACTGAACAGCAGATGGTTGTTGAAGCGCAGGAACGCTCGGGTCAGTTTCGGATGACGAACGAGCGTCGCGAGCAGATTGCCGGCATCGGCAGGGTTGCGCCGCTCCGCGGGAAGCATGCCTGACAGCGCGTGGTCGACGGCGTCGTCCCACTCGTCCGCCGGAAGCGGTGGCACCCGCACAGCGTTCTCCTCTCCCTGACGAGAATCAGGTTCTCATATTTCGCCAATAGGTTTCCACCTTTTGCGCGAATGGTCAACGTCAAGGGCCAGATGCGCCGGTCACGGCGGTGCCCGCCGGGGGTGCAACGGTGCTGCCAGAAGGCCCTGGGGTGGTTTTCGGACGTTGATTCTCGTACGGTGAGAAGATAGTTTCCTCGCATAGAGAACCGTACTGGTTAATGGGGGCCCGGGGACCTCGACGAAAGGAACAGGCGTGAACAAGGAAGACATGATCCTGATCAGCGTTGATGACCACATCGTTGAGCCGCCGGACATGTTCAAGAACCACCTGCAGAAGAAGTATCTGGACGAGGCTCCTCGGTTGGTGCACAACCCGGACGGGTCCGATACCTGGCAGTTCCGCGACGTCGTCATCCCCAACGTCGCGTTGAACGCCGTCGCGGGCCGGCCCAAAGAGGAGTACGGCCTCGAGCCTCAAGGGCTCGATGAGATCCGGCCTGGGTGTTGGCAGGTTGATGAGCGCGTCAAGGACATGAACGCCGGCGGCATCCTTGGGTCGATGTGTTTCCCGTCATTCCCTGGGTTCGCGGGTCGGTTGTTCGCCACCGAGGATCCCGAGTTCTCGTCTGGCGCTGGTGCAGGCGTACAACGACTGGCACGTCGAGGAGTGGTGCGGGGCCTACCCGGCACGGTTCATCCCAATGACGTTGCCGGTGATCTGGGATGCCGAAGCGTGCGCAAACGAGGTGCGGCGCAACGCCAAGCGCGGCGTGCACTCCCTGACGTTCACCGAGAACCCGGCCGCGATGGGCTATCCCAGCTTCCACGATGATTACTGGACGCCGTTGTGGGAGGCGTTGGTGGACACCGACACGGTGCTGAACGTGCATATCGGGTCCTCGGGCCGGTTGGCGATCACCGCCCCGGATGCGCCGATGGACGTGATGATCACCCTGCAGCCGATGAACATCGTCCAAGCCGCCGCCGATCTGTTGTGGTCCAAGCCGATCAAGAAGTACAAGGACCTCAAGATCGCGCTGTCCGAGGGTGGGACGGGCTGGATCCCGTATTTCCTGGAGCGAGCCGACCGCACCTATGAGATGCATTCGACCTGGACGGGTCAGGACTTCGGCAAGCAGAAGCCCTCGGAGGTGTTCCGGGATCACTTCTTGACGTGCTTCATCTCCGATCATGTCGGGGTGGCGTTGCGCAACGAGATCGGCATCGACAACATCTGCTGGGAAGCCGACTACCCGCACTCCGATTCGATGTGGCCCGGGGCGCCTGAGCAGCTGCATGAGGTTTTGACCAAAAACAGCGTGCCCGATGACGAGGTCAACAAGATGACCTTCGAAAACGCCATGCGCTGGTACCACTTCGACCCCTTCAGCCACATCCCGAAGGAACAGGCCAGCGTGGGCGCGCTGCGCAAGGCCGCAGAAGGCCACGACGTCTCCATCCAAGCCCTCAGCAAGCACGAGCATGGCGGCGCCAACTTCGCCGACTTCGCCGCGAATGCCAAAGAGTTGACCGGCAATAAGGACTAAGTCGTAGTTTCTAGAGCAAGTGCGCCGGTGCGGATGGACCGATTACGCATCGGCGCACTGGTTTGTGCGGGATTGACCAGAGGAGAGTCATCGTGCCTGGCGGGATGAGTTTCGAACTGACCGAGGATCAGGAGCTGATCCGCAAGTCCGTCGCCGAGCTGGCGGGCAAGTTCGACGATCACTACTGGATGGAGAAGGACCTAGCGCACGAATTCCCCCAGGAGTTCTATGACGCCATCGCCAAGGGCGGCTGGCTGGGCATGACGATTCCTGAGGAGTACGGCGGCCACGGCCTCGGTATCACCGAGGCGACGTTGCTGCTCGAGGAGATCTCGCGCTCCGGAGCGGCGATGAACGGCGCCAGTGCAATTCACCTGTCGATCTTCGGGATGCAGCCGGTGGTCAAGCACGGCTCCGAAGAACTCAAGAAGGCGACGCTGCCCCGGATCGTCAACGGCGACCTGCACGTCTGCTTCGGCGTCACGGAACCCGGTGCGGGACTGGACACCTCACGCATCACGACCTTCGCCAAGCGCGAGGGCGACACGTACCGCATCAACGGTCGCAAGGTGTGGATCTCCAAGGCGGGGGAGTCCGAGAAGATCCTGCTGCTCACCAGGACAACGCCCTACGACGAGGTCACCAAGAAGACGGACGGCATGACGCTGTTCCTCACCGATCTGAATCCCGACCACGTCGATATCCGCCCGATCAAGAAGATGGGCCGCAACGCCGTCAGCTCCAACGAGGTGTTCATCGACGACTTGATCGTGCCGGTCGGGGACAGGGTCGGCGAGGAGGGTAAGGGGTTCAAGTACATCCTCGACGGGCTCAACCCCGAACGGATGCTGATCGCCGCCGAGGCGCTTGGCATCGGGCGGGTCGCGTTGGAGAAGGCGGTCAAGTACGGCAACGAGCGGGTCGTCTTCAATCGCCCCATCGGCATGAACCAGGGTTTGCAGTTCCCGTTGGCTGACTCGCTGGCCAGACTGGACGCCGCCGAACTGGTGCTGCGCAAGGCGACCTGGCTGTACGACAACGGCAAACCTTGTGGGCGCGAAGCGAATACCGCGAAGTACTTGTGCGCCGACGCCGGCTTCGGTGCCGCCGATCGTGCCCTGCAGTTGCACGGAGGCATGGGTTATTCCGAGGAGTATCACGTGTCGCGTTACTTCCGCGAGTCGCGCCTGATGAAGATCGCGCCGGTCAGCCAGGAGATGATTCTGAACTTCCTCGGCGAACATGTCCTTGGCTTGCCGAGGAGCTACTGATGGCCAACTACTTCGACCTCACCGGCCGCTCGGCACTGGTGACCGGAGCGGCAGGTGGAATCGGTTCCGCCGTCGCCGAGGCGCTGGCCGACGCGGGCGCGGCAGTGCTCGTCACCGACCTGGACAAGGACGCGGCCGCTGCTGTGGCCGAACGCATTTCGGACAACGGCGGCAGGGCTGAGTCCGCCGCTCTCGATGTGTCTGATCGGGAGTCCGCCGACGCAGCAGCGGCGCAGGCCGCGGCACTGGCCGACGGCGCGCTGCACATCGTCATCAACAACGCCGGCGTGACGAAGCCGGGGATGTTCGACAAGCTCACGCAGGAGTCGATGCGCCTGCTGTTCGACATTCACGTGATGGGCGCGTTCAACGTCACCCAGGCGGCGCTGCAATACATTCCGACCGACGGCACCGGGCGCATCGTCAACGTGACATCGGCAGCCGGACTGACGGGCACGCTCGGCCAGGTCAACTATTCGGCAGCGAAGGCCAGCATCATCGGTTTCACCAAATCGTTGGCACGTGAGCTGGCCACCAAGAACATCATGGTCAATGCGTTGGCTCCGCTGGCGGCGACGCCGATGACCGAAACCATCCGCACCAACGAGAAATTCGCGGCCAACATGATGAACCGCATCCCGATGAAGCGCTGGGCGGAACCGTCGGAGATCGCCGGTGCATTCGTGTTCATGGCGTCCAACGCGGCGTCCTACATCACCGGGCAGGTGCTGCCGGTCGACGGCGGCATGGTGATGTGACGATCGGCAGCACCACTCGCCGGTGTCACGGTGGTGGCGATGGAGCAGGCGGTGGCCGCCCCGATGTGCACCCGGGTGCTCGCCGACTTCGGCGCACGCGTCATCAAGGTGGAGAACCCCAACGGCGGCGACTTCGCGCGTGACTACGACGACGTGGTCAACGGTCCCGGCGGCCTCGCCGCGCACTTCGTGTGGTGCAACCGCGGCAAGGAATCGGTGACGCTGAACACGAAATCGCCGGCAGGCATGGACCTTTTGCACCGGCTGCTCGACCGCGCCGATGCGTTCGTGTCCAACCTCGCGCCAGGGTCCACCGGCGCGGATGGGCATCGCGGCCGCCGATCTGGCTATAAGCCACCCGAATGTCATTCCCGTCGAGATCGACGGCTACGGGCCCGGCGGGCCGATCTCGCACAAGCGCGCGTATGACCTTCTGGTGCAGGCGGAATCGGGTTCATGTGCCATCACCGGCTACCCAGGCATGCCCGCCAAGCCGGGGCCTGCGATGGCCGACTTCACCACGGGGCTTTACGCGGCGATCTCGATCCTGGCGCTGCTGTTCGCGCGCGGCAGCCGCCCCGTGGGGACGCGCGGCGCCGTCCGTCGAACTCAGCCTGTTCGACGTGATGACCGATGTCATGGGCTACGCGCTGACCTACACCCAGCATTCCGGCATCGACCAAGAACCGCTTGGCGTCGGATCGCCCGCGGTGGCGCCGTACGGCGCGTTCCCTACCCGCGATGGTCAGACCGTCGTGCTCGGCACCACCAACGACCGCGAGTGGCAGCGCGTGGCCAGGGAGATCATCGATCGGCCCGACTTGGCCGACGATGCGCGGTTTCGCACCAACTCCGATCGCTGCGCGCACCGCGACATCCTCGACGAAGCAATCGGATCCTGGTGCGCCCAGCATGATCTCGCAGAGATCCAGAAGACCGCCGATGACGCAGGTATCGGCAACTCCCGCTACAACCTGCCGAGCGAAGTCGTGGTGCATCCACAGCTCACCGCCCGCGACCGCTGGCGAACGGTCGGCACATCAAAGGGCGATATCCAGGCATTGCGGCCGCCGCCGGTGATCAGCGGGTTCGAGCAGCCGATGGGTGCCGTGCCCGGGCTGGGTGAGCACACCGACGCCGTGCTCGCGCGAATTGGGCGTGAGCCCAGATGAACTGGCCCGGCTGCGGGCCGGTGGTGCGATTGGTCCGGCCTACTCGTGAGCGAGGAACAGGTGCTCTTGTCGGCCGATCTCGACGGCGTGCGGACGCTGACTCTGAATCGCCCGGATCGCAAGAACGCGATCAATCCGCAGCTGTGGGTCGAGCTGGCCGACGCGCTGCGGGCCGCCGCCCGCGATGACCTGCGTGCCTTGGTGATCACCGGTGCGGGAGGCGCGTTCTGTTCGGGCGCGGACATCTCCACGCCGGAAGACATCCACCCAAGGCACAAGCTGCGCAGGCTCACAGATGTTGCGCTGGCGTTGCACGAACTGACCATCCCCACCATTGCGAAGGTGACGGGCGTGGCGGTCGGCGCGGGCTGGAATCTCGCGCTGGGATGCGATTTCGTGGTCGCGACGCCAGAATCGCGGTTCTGTCAGATCTTTTCGAAGCGGGGATTGTCCGTCGACCTGGGTGGCTCGTGGCTGTTGCCCAAGCTGGTCGGACTGCAACAGGCCAAGCGCCTTGTGCTGCTCGCCGAGACGATCGACGCCGAGGAAGCCAGGTCTCTGGGCTTGGTCACCTGGGTTAAGCCGGCCGACGAGATCGACGCGTTCGTCGCAGACCTCGCCGGGCGGCTCGCTGCTGGCCCGCCCGTCGCACTTGCGCAGAGCAAGGCGCTGCTCAACGACGGCGCCAACACGACGTTGCGGGAGGCGCTGGCCAACGAAGCCCGGGTGCAGCCGGGAAACTTCGCTACCGCAGACTCAACAGAGGCGTACGCGGCGTTCGCCGAGAAGCGTGAACCCGCGTTCACTGGTCGATGGGCCGTGCCGCCCAGATCGGAGTAGGAAATGCGTGAAACCGTGATCGTCGAGGCGGTGCGCACGCCCGTCGGCAAGCGCAACGGCGGGCTGTCCGACATGCACGCCGCCGACCTGTCGGCGATCGTCCTCAACGCGCTGGTGGAACGCGCGGGCGTGGACCCCGACATCGTCGACGACGTGGTGTGGGGATGCGTCTCGCAGGTCGGCGACCAGTCGAGCAACATCGGGCGCTACTCGGTGCTAGCCGCAGGCTGGCCCGAGAACATTCCTGGGACCACCGTCAACCGCGCGTGCGGGTCGAGCCAGCAGGCGCTGGACTTCGCGGTGCAGGCCGTGATGTCTGGCCAGCAGGACGTCGTCGTGGCGGGCGGTGTCGAGGTGATGAGCCGGGTACCGCTCGGTTCGGCGCGGTCGACGGGTATGCCGTACGGCCCGAAAGTGCTTGCCCGCTACGGGGATTTCTCGTTCAACCAGGGCATCTCCGCGGAGATGATCTCGCAGAAGTGGGGCTTCTCGCGGACCCGTCTCGACGAGTACTCGGCACGCTCTCATGAGCTGGCGGCCAAGGCGCAGGACGACGGCGCGTTCGAGACCCAGATCATGCCGGTGTTCACCGACGGCGAGCCGGTGGTGGCCGACGAGGGCATCCGCAGGGGGACCACCGTCGAGAAGCTCGCCGGCCTGAAGCCGGCGTTCAAGGACGACGGCGTCATCCACGCAGGCAACTCCTCGCAGATCTCCGACGGCGCGGCCGCCCTGCTGGTGATGGCGGCCGAGAATGCGGTCGCGCTGGGCCTGACGCCGATCGTCACGTATCGCGCGGGCGCCGTTACCGGGGCCGATCCGGTGCTGATGCTGACCGGCCCGATCCCGGCCACCGAGAAGGTCCTGCACAAGGCCGGCGTCCAGCTCGACGAGGTCGGCGTGTTCGAGGTCAACGAGGCGTTCGCGCCGGTGCCGCTGGCGTGGCTGGCCGAAACCGGGCGCCGACGAAGACAAACTCAATCCGCTCGGCGGGGCGATCGCACTCGGCCACCCGCTAGGGGCGTCGGGCGCGGTGCTGATGACGCGCATGATCAATCACATGCGCGACAACGGAATTCGCTTCGGCCTGCAGACCATGTGTGAGGGCGGCGGCACGGCCAACGCCACGCTGGTCGAACTCATCTCGTAGACTTAAGGAGGTCCAGTGCGCCGCGATCTGTTCACCGAGGACCACGAGGCGTTCCGCGGACTCGCCCGCGACTTCGTCGAGAAGGAGGTGGTTCCGCACTATCCCGAGTGGGAGAAGGGCGGACGGATGCCCCGCGACGTCTTCAAGCAGATGGGTGAGCTCGGCATGCTGGGGATGGCGATCCCCGAGGAGTACGGCGGAGCCGGTATGCCCGACTACCGCTACAACGTCGTCATGCAGGAGGAGGCGGCGCGCGCGCTCGTCACGCTGTCGACGGTGCGCACCCAGCTCGAGGTGATCCTGCCGTATTTCCTGCACTACGCGAACGAGGAGCAGCGGAAGCGCTGGTTCCCGGGTTTGGCCGCGGGCACGCTGCTGACCGCGTCGCGATGACCGAACCCGGCACCGGATCGGATCTGGCAGGCATGCGCACCACCGCGGTGCGCGACGGAGACGACTGGATCGTCAACGGCGCCAAGACCTTCATCACCGGCGGCATGCAGGCCGACCTGGTGATCGTGGTCGCGCGCACGGCGACAGATCCCGACAACCGCCGCAAGGGGCTGACTCTGTTGGTCGTCGAGGACGGCATGGCCGGCTTCACCCGCGGCCGCGAGCTGGAGAAGATGGGCTGCAAGGTGCAGGACACCGCCGAGCTGTCGTTCGTCGACGTCCGCGTGCCTGCCGCCAACGTGTTGGGGGAGGAGGGCGAGGCGTTCGGCTACCTCGGCCACAACCTCCCGCAGGAACGGCTCACCGTCGCCGTCGGGTCGGTTTCGCAGGCGAGGTCGGCGATCGCAGCGGCCATCGATTACACGAAGAACCGCAAGGCGTTCGGCACGCCGGTCGCGTCGTTCCAGAACACCAAGTTCGAACTGGCCGCGTGCTCGACGGAGGTGGAGGCGGGGCAGGCGATGCTGGACCGCGCCGTCGCCCTGCATGTCGAGGGTGAGCTGACGGCGGCCGACGCCGCCCGCGTGAAGCTCTTCTGCACGGAGATGCAGCAGCGCGTGATCGACCGCTGCCTGCAGCTGTTCGGCGGCTACGGCTACATGATGGAGTACCCGATCGCCCGGCTGTACACCGATGCGCGGGTGGCCCGCATCTACGCGGGCACCAGCGAGGTGATGAAGGTGATCATCGCCAAGTCGCTGGGGTTGTAGCGATTTCGGCGCGGTTTGTCACGCTGAGCGATACAAAGCGCGCCGAAATCGCCGTCACGCCCGGGCGATGTTCTCGACAATGATCTCGCACGCCACCTCGTAGAACGCACTGATCAGGGTCGAGAAGGACAGCTCGAACGGATAGATCATGTGCACCTCCAGCGGCTCAGGTTTCCATTCCGGAAGCACGGGCACGATGCTGCCGTCGCGCAGCTCGTCAGTGCAGATGATCTGAGTGGGCATCGCACCGATGCCGAGTCCCTGCAGGATGTACTGCTTGCACACCTGAAAGTTGTTGGCGCGTGCCCGCACCGGCGGCGACAGCTCATGCCGTCGCCTGTGGTTGACAACCGTGAGCTTGTGCGGTCCGCGGAAGCCGAACTCGATGAAGGGCAGGTTGTTCAACTGCGTCGGATCGGTGACGGGTTCGTCCAATCGGCCCACGAAATCCGGTGACGCGCATAGAAAGAGCTCGAGGTCGAACACCTTTCGCGCGATCAACGTCGAATCCTGCAGTGGCCCGGTTCCGAACACCACGTCGAAACCGTCCTTGATCGGGTCGACCATGTTGTCCACCAGCCGGATGTCCAAGCGCGAGTGGGGATAGCGCTGCAGGAACGTGGCGCCGACCCTGGACGCGTAGTCGATGCCGACGAAGACCGGGATGGCGACCTTGCAGCTCGCCCTGCGGTTCCTGCCTGCTGCCTTCCGCCAGCGCGCGAACGCCGTTGGCCTCGGTGAGGATGTTCACGGCGTGGTCGTACACCTTCTGCCCGAGGTCTGTGACGGTGAGCTGATGGGTGTTCTTGCGCAGCAGCTTGATGCCGAGGTCGGCTTCGAGCTTCGTCAGCTTGCGGCTGACGGTGGACTTGGGCATCCCGAGCAGCGCCGCCGCCTTCGACAGGCTGCGGCTTTCCACCACCTTGCCGAATACCAGCAGGGCGTCGACGTCGAAGGGCAGGTTCTGTTCCATCAGCTGTTCCAAATATGCAACAGGGTGTTGCGGTTTTGCGTCTGTTTTGACTATTTCAGCAGCTGTACCGTCGGCCCGGAGGAGGGCCTCATGAGTCACGACAGCCTGGTGACCAAGCCCGCGAGTGGACATTGGACCGATGCCTATCCCGAACTGGGTCGTGGTCCGGTGTCACTCGAGGACTGCGTCTCCGAAGAGTTCTACGACAAGGAACGCGAGCACGTCTTCAAGAAGACCTGGCTCTACATCGGGCGCGTCGAGCGGGTGCCGAAGTCCGGCAGCTACTTCACCCGCGAGCTGAGGTTCCTCAACACCTCGATCATCATCGTGCGGGGCAAGGACGACGTGATCCGCGCCTTCCACAACATCTGCCCGCACCGCGGCAACAAGATGCTGTGGGAGGACGACCCCTTCCAGGAGGTGTCACGGCCGCGCGCCGTTGCTGTACTGCCGCTTCCACGGCTGGCGCTACAAGCTGGACGGCTCGCTGCATTCGGCCACCCGCAAGGATCTGCTGCTCGACTTCGACGCCGACAGCTGCCGGGTGCCTGCGATTCAATGCGAGGTGTGGGAAGGCTTCATCTTCATCAACCTCAACCCGCACAACACCGAGCCGCTGCGCTCCTTCCTCGGCGAGCTGGCGCACGGCATCGAGGGCTATCCCTTCGAGGGGCCGCACCAGGTCTACCGGTTCAAGACCGAATTGCAGTGCAACTGGAAGATCTTCGTCGACGGCTTCGCGGAGAGCTACCACGGGCCGTATCTGCATGCGTCGTCCTTCGGCGCTCTCACCGCGGAGGCCAGGGAGGCGTTCGACCAGCCGAACCCGTTCACCGACGCGTTGGCCTACCAGCTCAAGGGTCCGCACCGGATGTTCTCGTTCTCCGGCGAGCCCTCGCAGAAGACGCCGTACTCCAAGCCGATCGAGTGCGTGATGGAGGCCAGCGCGGCCGGGCCGTGGAACAAGCGCACCGATCGCGGCCCGATGCCGGCCGGGCTCAACCCGACGCGCTCGGAGAAGTACGGCTTCGACTCGTTCCAGTTCTTCCCCAACTTCGTGCTGATCTTCGGTGCGTCCGGCTTCTCCACCCACACCCATTGGCCGACCGGGCCGCACTCGCACATCTTCGAAGTCGAGATGTACTATCAGCCCCCGAAGACGCACAAGGAACGGCTGGGGCAGGAGCTGACGGTGACGTTCCTCAACGACATCATCCTGGAAGACGCCAGCCCGTCGGAAGGCTTGCAGGCGATGCTGAACAGCGGCGCCCTCACGCATTTCACGATGAATGACGAGGAGATCCTGCTGCGTCATCTGCACAAGACGGTCGCCGACTATGTCGCAAGCCAGGGCGAGGCGGGCACGATGAACGCGCTTCTGCCGCCTGAGTTTTCGCAACTCGAACACCTGGTCGCCGAATGGGCCATCGAGGACGGGCACGAGCGCTACGTGAAGCGCGTGAACAGTTCGATGGACGAGATCCAGGCGTTCTACGACGCGGTCTTTCCCCTCGCCGAGGAAGCGGTCGCCTACATCGACAAGTTCGACTACTCCGAACCGCTGCCCGAGGACGTCGCGAACCTGCGCAACCTGCTCTACTCGCTGATCACCGTCTCACTGGCGGTGGAGCTGTGGAAGCAGCCGCGCGTAAAGCATTCGGCCAACACCATTCTCACGAGAGTGAGCTGATCGCCATGGGACTTACCTCCGCACAACTGGACGTCGTCGACCTCACCCCGAGGATCGGCAGCGAGATCAGAACCGACCTCGACACGCTGCTGAGCGGACGGGAAGCCGCCAACATCCGCGAAACGCTCGAGCAGCGCGGCGTGGTGTTCTTCCGCGGGCTGGACATCAGCGACGAGCAGCAGGTCGCCATCGCCAAGACCCTCGGCACCATCGTCGCAGAACGAGGGCGAGGAAGGGATCTACAAGATCTCGCTCGACAAGAACGTCAACCAGCGGGCCGAGTACCTGAAGGGCTCGATGTTCTGGCACTTCGACGGTTCGCTGCAGCCGTATCCGAATCTCGCGACCCTGCTGCGTGCGGTCAAGCTGTCGGAGACCGGCGGGGAGACCGAGTTCTGCAACACCTACGCGGCGTACGACGACCTTCCGCAGTCCGACAAGGAACTGATCGCGGACCTTCGGGTGGTTCACAGTGCCGAGCGGTCGCAGTACTACGTCACGTCCGGAGATGAGCTACGACGAGATCACCTTCTGGCAGAAGTCACCGACGAAGGCGTGCCCCATGGTGTGGACGCACCAGTCCGGCCGCAAGTCGCTGCTGCTCGGCGCGACGGCGGACTACGTGATCGGATTGCCGGTCGAGGAAAGCCGCGCTCTGCTTGCCCGCCTTCGTGATTGGGCCACCCAGCCGCAGTACGTCTATCGCCACGAGTGGCAACCCGGCGACCTGCTCATCTGGGACAACACCGGCACGATGCACCGGGCGCTCGCCGTATGCCGTCGACAGCGGCCGGCTCATGCACCGCACGATCCTCGCGGGCGAAGAGCCCCTGCAGTGAAACTCGGCATCGCCACGCCGGTGGTCACCAACGTCGGCGGGCGCTCCGTTGACGTGGGAGAAGGACGCCACGATCGAGGACATCGGCCGCGTCGCCGAGGTCGCGGATCGGCTTGGCTACCACCACATGACGTGCAGCGAGCACATCGGTCTGCCCTCGACCGAGACCGCGCGACGCGGCGCCCGCTACTGGGATCCGCTCGCCACCTTCGGCTACGTGTCGGCCCGCACGAAGCAGATCAGGTTCGCCACCATGACGCTCGTGCTCGGCTATCACCATCCGCTGGCGATCGTAAAGCGTTACGGCACACTGGATCACGTCAGCGGCGGCCGGGTGATCCTCGGCGTCGGCGTCGGCTCACTGAAGGAGGAGTTCGACCTCCTCGGCGCACCGTTCGACGACCGTGGTGCTCGCGGGGACGACGCGTTGCGCGCGCTGCGGGCGGCGCTGCCGAGTAACGAGCCGACCTACGACGGGGAGTTCTATTCGTTCGGCGGGCTCACCGTCGATCCCTGCGCGTTACAGCCACACATGCCGATCTGGATCGGTGGCCGCACCAAACGCTCGTTGCGACGGGCGGTAACGCTGGCCGACGGCTGGTGTCCGTACTACGTCTCGATCGACACCGCCGCCGAGTGGTTGCAAACCTTCGAACTGCCGCCCGGTTTCGAGGTGGTCATGCCCGCCGACGCAACCGCTCGATCCGGTGGGGGAGCCGGAGGCGACGAAGGAAACGCTTGAGGCGCTGGCCGCGGGCGGCACCACGATTCTGTCCGCCCGTTTCATCCATCACTCGCTGGAGCACTACCTCGAGCAGGTTCATGCGCTCGTGGAACTGAATGGATAACCGGAGACAGGCAATGACTCTTCTGAACCCGCTGACGGCGGATGAGTGGGGCGACGACGAATACGCCGCAGTCGGTGCGCTGTTCGGCATACCCGGTGAGGAGGTACCTCGCGCCGGCTCAGGGCACGCGAGGGACCCGCTGAACTTCGACATCCTCGGTGTGCTGGCGCGTCATCCCGAAATGGCCCGAGTCTTCATGAGTTACAACGCCTTTCTGTTGCAGCGCGGTGAGTTGCCGCTGCGCCTACGTGAGTTGGCGATTCTGCGGCTTGCTCACGCTCGGCGCTCGGCGTTCTTTTGGGGCGAGCACGTCAGGGTCGCTATGGCCGGCGGGCTCTCCGAAGACGACATTGCCGGCCTTGCCCGCGGCAACGACGAGTTCGACGGTGTGGACCGGCTGGTGCTCGAGGCGACCGACGAGATGCTGGCCGACGGCCGAGCCAGTGCGGCGACATGGAAACGCCTCGTCGACGAGCTCGGCACGCACCAGGCGATGGAGCTGATCTTCGTCGTCGGCACGTACGCGATGTTGGCGATGGCCTGCGAAACCTGGGAGCTCGTACCTCCGGCGGGCAGCGCGAAGCTGCCCGACCGGACCTAGGCGATCGCCGGCAAACCCCAGGTGAGGAGGCCCGTCGAGAATAAAGTTCGATGAGACCCTTGTCACAGCGGCGCAAACCTACCTACTGTGTGTTCACTAGGTTGGTTCAACGAAGGAGCCCGTGTCAGCCCGGCTGTCAGCGCTCCGCACGGCCCTACGCCACGCTCCTTGCCAAAGGTGAGGACCGCAGGCAGCGCATTCTCGGCCGTGGCCGAACGGCTGCTGGCACGTAATGGGTGGCGTAACACCTCACTGGCACTGATCGCCAAGGAAGCCGGGGTGACGCCTGCCGGACTTCTGCACCACTTCGAGTCCAAGGAGCAGCTGCTCAACGCGGTGCTCGACGCCCGTGACGCCGATGACGACGCCCACGCGGATTACCGCTGCGGTGACCTCATCACCGAGCTCAGCCGGGTCCCCGAGCGGTTCGAACGGGCCCCCGAGCTGATCGGCACGTTCACGGTGCTGCTCGTGGAGAACATCGCACCGGACGCCCCGCTGCACGACCGCATGCACAAGCGGTACCGCGACGCGATCGACATCATCACCGACATCATCACGCGGGGTCAGAGGACGGGCTGTACCGCACAGACTTCGACGCGGCCAGCAAGGCCGTGGAAATACTCGCCTTCATCAACGGAATGGAGACCCTATGGTTACTCGATCCTTCAATACCGCTGACCGAGGTGTTCAAGGGATACGCGGAGTCGCTGGGACGCGAGATCGAGGCGCGGAGCTCGACATGAGGTACCGGCTCGACGTGGTCGCACCCACCGTGCTCGACGCGGTGCGGTTCGCAGGCGGCTGGGTCTACGACCGGGTGATGGCCGGATGGGACGTCACCGTCCTGATCGGCGGCGACGAGGATGTCCGACCGCTCGAGATCCTCGGCGCCGAGGTGCGCGATCTGGAGTCGGTGCTGGACGCGTGGGAGGAGCGGCCCCATCCCCAGACGGTTGCCGTCGCAGCGGATCTCTTCGCGGTGGATGCCCGGGTCCGCCAGCACGTCATGAACGCACTCGACCAGGGCGCGACAGAAGTGACGGTGTGGGGCGACAGTCTGCCCGCCGAGCTCGATGCGAGCGTCGATTCGGTGCAGCACCGATTGAGCGCGGCCGCACGGGCTTTCAAGGCTCAGGCGCTCGCAGCCGCGAGCGATTCGGAGACAGGCGTCGACCACACCGAGACGTTCCGCTGCGGAATGATGGCCTCGGTCGCCGCGGACCTGATCCCGGCGAGTTAATCGGCTGCGGAGCGGCTCAAAGGTGGGCGTCGGCGACGTCGAGAGCGTGGTCGAGGATGGCCAGACCCTCGGCGGGCTTCTGCTTCGGTGACGGTGCACGGCGGGACGACGTGGATGCGGTTGAAGTTCGCGAACGGCAGCATGCCCGCCCGCTTTGCACGCCGCGATCGCCGCGTTCATCGCCGGCGCTGGAGCGCCGTAGGGCGCCAGCGGTTCTCGCGTGTGCTGATCGGCGACGAGTTCGACCGCCCAGAACACCCCGGTCCCGCGGACCTCGCCGACGCTGCGATGGCGGCGCGGCGATGTCACGCAAGCCCGGGGCCGAGGACGTTCTCACCGATGCGCGCGGCGTTCTCGACGATGCCTTCGTCTTCCATCGCGTTGATGGTGGCGACTGCCGCCGCGGTTGCCAGCGGATGGCCCGAGTACGTCAGTCCGCCGGGATAGGCGCGGTGGGCGAATGTGTCGGCGATCGCCGGGCTGATCGCGACGCCGCCCAGCGGGACGTAGCCGGAGTTGACACCCTTCGCGAAGGTGAGCAGGTCCGGCGCGACGTCGAAATGATCGACGGAGAACCACTTTCCGCTGCGTCCGAAGCCGGCCATCACCTCGTCGGCGATGAACATCGATGCCGTAGCGTCGCACAATTCCCGTACGCCGGCGAGGTATCCCGGCGGGGGCACCATGATGCCCGCGGTACCGGGGATGGACTCCAGCATGATCGCCGCGATGGTCGACGGCCCCTCGAGCCGGATGACCTCATCGAGATGTGCCAGTGCGCGCTCGCACTCCTCCGCCTCTGTGGTGGCATGGAAGTGCGAGCGGTACAGGAACGGACCGAAGAAGTGCACGACCCCGCTGTTGCCGTAGTCGTTCGGCCAGCGGCGCGGGTCGCCCGTCAGGTTGATCGCGGTGTCGGTGCCGCCGTGATAGGACCGGTAGCGGGTCAGCACCTTGTAGCGGCCGGTGTGCAACCGCGCCATCCGTACGGCGTGCTCGTTGGCGTCGGCGCCGCCGTTGGTGAAGAAGATCTTGTTCAGCTCGCCGGGGGTGCGCTCCGCGATAAGCCGCGCCGCCTCGGAGCGCGCGTCGTTGGCGTGCTGCGGCGCTACGGTGCACAGCTTGGCCGCCTGAGCCTGGATGGCGGCAACGACTTTCGGGTGCTGGTGGCCGATGTTGGTGTTCACCAGCTGCGAGGAGAAGTCCAGCAGGCGGTTGCCGTCGCCGTCCCACACATAGGAGCCCTCTGACGCGACGATGGTCATCGGGTTGATTTCGGCCTGCGCCGACCACGAGTGGAATACATGGGCGCGGTCGAGTTCGTGGGCGCGCGCCGCCTGGGCGCGCGCGTCTGCGAGGGTCAGGCCGTTGGGCAGCACGCTGCTGGCGGTCATGTCGTCGAGCAGAGTCATGTCGCTGTCTTTCACTTGTTTTGGGGGAAGCCGAGTTCGATGCCGCCGTGGCTGGGGTCGAGCCAGCGTTGGTGATGGCCTTCTGCCGGGTGAAGAACTGCACGCCGTCCATGCCGTGGGCGTGGCTGTCGCCGAACAGCGAGGCCTTCCAGCCGCCGAAGCTGTAGTAGGCCATCGGAACAGGGATGGGCACGTTGATGCCGACCATGCCGACCTGCACCTCGTTCTGGAAGCGCCGCGCCGCGCCGCCGTCGTTGGTGAAGATCGCGGTGCCGTTGCCGTACGGGTTGGCGTTGACCAGTTCGAGGGCCTCGTCGTAGGTCTCCACGCGCACGACCGATAGGACGGGGCCGAAGATTTCGTCGGTGTAGACGCTCATCTCGGGGGTGACCTGATCGATCAGCGTCGGGCCGAGCCAGAAGCCGTCCTGGCCGCCGTCGGCGGTGACGTTGCGGCCGTCGACGACGATTTTGGCGCCGTCGGTTTCGCCGGCGTCGATGTAGGAGGCGACCTTGTCGCGGTGGGCCTGGGTGACCAGCGGGCCCATGTCGGCGTCACCGGTGCCGTCGCCGGTCTTGATGGTGGCGGCGCGTTCGGCGATCTTGGCGACCAGGTCATCGGCGATCGGACCGACCGCGACGCATGCCGAGATGGCCATGCAGCGTTCCCCGGCCGAGCCGAACCCGGCGTTGACCATCGCGTCGGCGGCCAGGTCCAGGTCGGCGTCGGGCAGGATCACCGCGTGGTTCTTGGCCCCGCCGAGGGCCTGGACCCGCTTACCGTGCGCGGTGCCGGTTTGGTAGACGTACTGGGCGATCGGGGTGGAGCCCACGAAACTGACACCGATTTGATCGCCTTGTTGGTCAGCAGTTCGTCGACGGCGGTCTTGTCGCCCTGCAGCACGTTGAACACGCCGGGCGGCAGGCCGGCCTCGGCCCACAGCTCGGCCATCCACAGTGCGGCCGATGGGTCCTTCTCCGACGGCTTGAGCACGACGGTGTTGCCGGCGGCGATCGCGATGGGGAAGAACCACATCGGCACCATGGCCGGGAAGTTGAACGGGGAGATGATGCCGACCGGTCCCAGCGGTTGGCGGATGGAGTAGACGTCGACCTTGGTGGAGGCGTTCTCGGTGAACCCGCCCTTGAGCAGATGCGGGATACCGCAGGCGAATTCGACGACTTCCTGGCCGCGGCTGACCTCGCCGAGCGCGTCGGAGACGACCTTGCCGTGCTCGCTGGTGATGATCTCGGCCAACTCGCCCTTGCGGGCGTTGAGCAGCTCACGGAAGTTGAACAGGATCTGGGTGCGCTTGGCCAGCGAGGTGTCCCGCCACGCCGGGAATGCCGCGGCCGCTGCGTCGATCACCGCGCGGGCGTCCTCGACGCTGGCCAACGCCACCTCACCGGTGACCTCACCGGTCGCCGGGTTGGTCACCGGTGACGTGTTGTCGCCACTGCCTGCGTAGGCCTTGTTGTCGATCCAATGAGTGATGGTCTCCGGCATACGCCCCAGTGTGAGATCCAAAACGGCAACTCACGGCAGACAAAGTGTTAACAACGTCAGTCACATCTTTACACTATGTAAATGCCTCTAACGGTGGCTCAAGTGATCGCTCTGCCCGTCCTCCAGGCCGGGCGCCCCGAGGTGCTCAGCGCCCGCCGATGGGAGGAACAGATCCGCTGGGTCCACGTCAGTGACGTAGCGGATCTGTCGGCCCTCTTGCAGGGCGGCGAGCTGGTCTTGACCACCGGCGCGGCGCTGCGGAAATCGCCAGAAAGGTATCTGGGCGCTCTTGCCGGCGCGGGTGCACTCGGCGTCGTGGTCGAACTGGCGGACGGGGCGGCCTTGGCCGAATCTGTGGGGCCGCTCGCCGAGCGCCTGAATGTCGCGCTTGTGGCCTTGCGCCGCGAGATCAAATTCGTCGAAGTGACCGAGGAGGTGCATCGACGGATCGTTTCCGAGCAGTTCGAGGAGGTGGCGTTCGACCGCCGCGTGCACGAGACGTTCACCGACCTCAGCATGAAGCGGGTGTCGGCCGTCGGCATTGTCGAGGCCGCAGCCCGAATGCTCAACGAGCCGGTGGTGTTGGAAGACCTTGCGCACCAGGCTCTCGCAACCGCCCCCGGTCCGGACACCACGGCGACGCTTCTCGACGACTGGGAGCGACGGTCCCGGCGTGCCTCGGCTGGACAGGGAGACGAGGGTTGGGCCATGACGGCGGTCGGACCCCGCGGTGAGGAATGGGGCACACTCATCGTGCCCCGTGTCCCCGCGGACACGGCCCGCGCCAAGACGGTGCTCGAACGTGCGGCGGCCGCACTCGCGCTCAACCGGATGATCGAGCGCGACCGGTCGGGCCTGCATCAGCAGGCCCAGAGCGGGCTGATCGACGACGTCCTCCGCAACAGCACCAGCGACGAGCGGGAGATCGCTGCTCGCGCACATGCATTGGGGCTCCGTAAGGCGGTGCGGTACTTCCCAGTGGTGGTGCGGGCCCGCAACGCGTCAACGGGATCCGATCCAGTTGCGGGTCAGCGCCGCAACGTCGCCCTGCTCGATGCGGTGGTGCACACTGTGAACGCGGCGGGCCACACCGGTTTGTTCACGATCCGTGGCGACGGCGAGATCGGTGCGGTGGTCGCACCGAGCGCAACCCGTGCCGGAGCCACCGACAAGGTGTGGAAGTCATTGGGCACCAAGTTGGTACGCGAGGTGGCGCGTGTCGACAATGGACGGCACTCGGTGCTCGCGCTCGGTGAGCCCGCCGAACTCGTCACCGATGCGGTCCACGGCATCGGTGACGCGGCGCATATCGCTGAGGTGGCCCTGGCCATGCGCGGCCAGCCGCGGCCGTTCTACCGTGCATCCGATGTGCGGCTACGCGGGCTGATCTCCCTGTTGCAGAACGATCCGCGGGTCCAAGCCTTTGCAGAGACGGAGCTCAAGGGCTTGTTGACAGTCGAGAGTGCAGGGGCATCAACGGATTTGGCGATCCTGCGTGACTACCTCCGGCTCGGAGGAAACAAGGCCGCGTTGGCTCAGCACCTGCATATCAGCAGGCCGGCGCTCTACAAGCGGCTGGCCGCGATCGAGCGGACCCTCGGGGTCGATCTCGCCGATGCCGAATCGATGGCCTCGCTGTACGTGGCGATGTTGGCACTGGAAGTCCGCCGCGGCGACGTCGGCGTACAGGCCGGATAGGGCTCACACCGTCTTTGGAAGCTTCGCACCCGTGGCCAGCTCGGCGTACTCCCGCATCAGCCGCAGCGCGGTCCGCCGGCTGAGTTCGGGGTCGCGCGCCACGATGCGGTATCCGAGGTAGTCCTCCATAGACATCAGCGTCATCGCGACATCCCTAGCCGGCGAGCGAAGCACGAACTCTCCGCTCTTCGCACCCGTGTCGAGTACGCGTGTATAGAGCTTCACCTGTCGGTGGTAGATCCCTTGTACGTCCCGACGCTGGTCGAGTTCGAATCCGGCGGTCAGTACCGCACGCCAGATCGCGCGCCACTCGGCATCTTCCGGTCCGGTCGGTAGGCCGGCCGCAATGGTCAGGGCCAGCTGTTCGCGAACGTCCTTGGTGCGTTCGACGATGGCAAGGCGGTCATCGTAAAAGCGGACATCGGAGCGCAGTGCCAACGCCGACAACAGCTGATGCATGTCCTTGAAGTAGTAGCGCACGGCGTTGGCGGTCAGACCGAGTTCGGCGGCGACATCGGTAACCCGCAGCGTGGCCACGTCATGACGCTCGATCAGGCCGATGGCTGCATCGAGGATCTCTGCCCGTCGCTGGGATTGTCGGTTCGGCCGTGCCACGGGTCCCATAATCCCCTTTTCTGTTGTTTCTCTTGCGCACCCCCCGTCGAGGGTGCATTCTTTTCCGGCAAGGAAAAAAACTCCTGTCACGGACTTCACCGCAGAGGGCACATGCGCGCCAGAGATCTCGGCATCGTCGTCGGCCAGCATTCGACCGGCCCGGACAACGCCATCACCGATGTCGCAGGCGTTCGCGTCGGGCATGTCACGCTCGACGAAGCGGGGCCACCGGCCGTCCACACGGGGGTCACCGTCATCGTCCCGCATCGCGACATCTGGACCGAGCCCGTCTTCGCGGGCGCCCACCGACTCAACGGCAGCGGCGAACTCACCGGACTCGAGTGGATCCGCGAATCCGGCGAACTCACCACCGCGATCGGGCTCACGAACACTCACAGCGTTGGCGTGGTGCGCGACGCACTGGTGCAGGCCCAGGTGCGCGAACGTGGAGAAGGCATCTACTGGTCGCTGCCTGTGGTCGGCGAGACCTACGACGGACTACTCAACGACATCAACGGACACCACGTGCGCGCCGATCACGTCCACGACGCACTCGCCTCCGCGAGCGATGGTCCGGTGGCCGAGGGCAACGTCGGTGGCGGGACAGGCATGATCTGCCACGGGTTCAAAGGAGGCATCGGCACCTCTTCGCGAGTCACCGATACGGCTACAGGGCAATACACCGTCGGAGTTCTGGTGCAGGCCAACCACGGACGCCGGGAGCGCCTCCGGGTGAACGGGATTTCCGTCGGCGAGCGGATCGGACCCGACGACGTCCCGCTGCCGCAAACGCCAGCGCGATACGAACCCGGCTCGGGTTCGATCATCGTCATCGTCGCCACCGACGCGCCGTTGTTGCCGCACCAGTGCACCCGCCTCGCGCAGCGGGCGGCCCTCGGGGTAGCCCGGTTGGGAGGCGCCGGTGAGCAATACAGCGGTGACCTGATGCTGGCGTTCGCCACGGGCAACCGCGGCATCCCGCCCTACGCGTGGGATGAAGACCCCGACGCGGGACGACCAGAGATTGCATTGAAAATGGTTGCCCCACAACTGATGACACGGCTGTTCGACCTGACGATCGAAGCCACCGAGGAGGCCATCGTCAACGCCATGGTTGCCGCCACCACCCTCACCGGACTCAACGGTATGACCGTGCACGCCATCGACCACACCCTGTTGCGCAAGGCAATCAAGGAGGACCAATGACCGAGAACTCCACATCCGCCCCGGGCCAACGGCTCAGCGGGCACCTCGGCACCGTCGGCGTCGTGTTCATGGTGGTTGCCGCGGCGGCTCCGCTGACCGTGATCGGCGGCAACATGCCGCTGGCCATGGGGCTTGGCAACGGCGCAGGGGCGCCGATGGGTTTCCTCATCGCCGCCCTGGTACTGCTGGTCTTCAGCATCGGCTTCGTGACGATGACACCACATGTGCCCGAGGCAGGCGCGTTCTTCTCCTACGTCACTGTCGGGCTCGGCAAGCGGATGGGCATGGGTATCGCGGTGGTCGCGCTCATCGCCTACACGGCCATCCAGGTCGGCATCTACGGCTATATCGGGTGGGCAATCGGTGACACCGTGCGCTTTTACAGCGGCCCTGAAATCCCTTGGCCTGTCTATGCATTCGTGATCGTGGCGATTGTCGCGCTTCTCGGCTACCGCCACATTGAGCTGAGCGCCAAGGTGCTCGGCGTCGCTCTTGCCCTCGAGATCGGCATCGTCCTCATCCTCGACCTGGTGATCGTCGCCAGGCCGGGGCCGTCGGGCCTGACCCTTGCCTCATTCCAGCCCGACGTGTTCACCCAGGGGACTCTCGGTATCGCTGTCCTGTTTGCCCTCACCGGATTCATCGGCTTCGAGGCGACCGCGGTGTTCCGTGACGAGGCCCGCGATCCTGAACACACGATTCCCAGGGCGACGTATGCGGCGGTGCTCATCATCGGTGGGTTCTACGCACTGACGTGCTGGGCATTCGTCGTCGCGATCGGTCCAGATCAGGTAACCGAGGTTGCCCAGCGCACACTGAGTGGTGACGCGAACATGCTGCTCGACACCACCGACGACACGCTGGGACGGGTCGGCAGGGACATTGTGAACGTGCTACTTCTGACGAGCCTGTTTGCCTGCGTACTGTCCTTCCACAACGTCATTGCCCGCTACCAATTCGTCCTTGCGGGAAGGGGATTGCTACCACGCCGTCTTGGCGCCGTGCACTCGACGCACAACTCGCCCGCGTTCTCCTCGGTGGTGCAGACCGTGACCGCGGCGGTGATCGTGTTGTTACTCGCGTTGTTCGGGGTCGACCCGCTTGGTGGGCGTGTTCGGGTCGATGGCGGGTGTGGCCACGGTCGGCATGGTGCTTCTGATGTTGACCACCTCGGTGGCCGTGCTGGCCTATTTCGTGAGTCACCGCGAGCAGGCGGGCGGGCGGTTCTGGCAGACCAGGATCGCTCCCGCCCTCGCGTGTATCGGGCTGCTGGGCAGCCTGTGGCTGGTGTTGTCCAACTTCACACTTGTCACAGGTGGCAGTGCCGCGTTGAGCACCATCCTCGCCGCGGTGCCGTTCCTTGGCCTGCTGATCGGCTGTCTCGTCGGGCAGCCAGAGCGCCTGCGACTGCGTGAACCCGCCGCCAACTAGCTGAGGTCGATCAAGACCTTGCCGATGGCGCGGCCGTCGGCGACGTGCCGTAGCGCCGCCACGGTTTCGGCAAGCGGGTAGACGGCGCACACGTGCGGCAGCACTCGGCCACTGACGAGGTGCTCGCGCAATTCTTCTTCGTTCCTTGCGAATTCATCGGGCGGCACGTCCTGGAACTGAAACCCGAGCACCTGCACACCCTTGACGAGCACCAGGTTGAGCGGAATGCGGGGGATGACGCCGGAGGCGAAGCCGACGGTGACGAATCGACCGCCGCGGCGCAGCGATCGCAATGCGGGCTCGGACAGCTCACCGCCGACCGGGTCGATGACCACATCGGCGCCGCCTGGCACGGCATCGCGCAGGGCGCCGCGAAGGTCACCCGACTTGTGGTTGATGAGGTGCGTGGCACCGTAACCCGCAGCGACATCAAGCTTTTCGGCCGACGACGCGACGGCCGTGACCGAAGCGCCGAGCTGCGCGCCGAGCTGGACGGCCGCCAGGCCGACGCCCCCGCCCGCGCCCAGCACGACCAACTCGTCGCCGTGCTGCACCCGCGCCATCGACCGCAGCGTGTGATACGCCGTGCGATACGCGACGCCGAATGCCGCCGCGGTCCGGTCGTCGACTCCATCGGGTATTCGTGCAAGCCCGGCCGCGGGCACCGCGACCTCCTCGGCGAACGCGCCGTACAGGCCGGTTCCGGTGACCCGATCGCCGACCGCGAAATCGGCTACGCCGTCACCGGTCTCGACGATCACGCCTGCGAATTCGCTGCCCGGCACAAACGGAGGAGGCACGCTGATCTGGTACTCGTTCGCGATCAGCAGCACGTCGGGGAAGTTCACCGCCGCCGCGCCGACCTTCACCCGGACGTGTCCCGGGCGCGACGGTCGGCGAGGGCTGCTCTTCGATACGAACGACGTCCGGCGGCCCGTAGGCCGGGCAGACCGCGGCTCGCATGTCAGCTGTAGTCGGTGGACTCGGCGAGGTCGGCCGCCGAGGCCATCAACTGTGTGATGACCGGCCCGTACGCGAGCAGCTTCGGGTTGTCGCCCGCCCGCTGGAAGCCCTGTTCCAGCACGATCGCGAGCTTCCACTTGGCGAGCACCAGGTAGTAGTCCAGGTCGTCGACCTGGCGACCCGATACGTCGGCGTAGTGCTTGACGATCTCGTCGCGCGACGGCATGCCGCGCATGTCGACGTAGCTCATCTCCGAGCGGCTGGCGTCGGTGTTCGTCGGCCAGCTCTGCACCATCCAGGCCAGGTCCAGCTTCGGGTCGCCGACGGTGCCCATCTCCCAGTCGACGATGGCTGCCAGTTGGGCTGGGGCGCCGTGTCGGTACATCACGTTGGCGAACTGGTAGTCGCCGTGCATGAGGCCGGGAATGAAGTCGAGCGGCTTGTGGGTTTGCAACCAGTCGGTGGCCACGTCGAGACCCGGCAGCTCGCGCGTCTTGATGCGCTCGAGGAAGCCGATCCACCTGTCGACCTGGCGCTCGTGGAATCCGTCGGGTCGGCCGAGGTCCTGCAGTCCCTTCGCCTGCCAGTCGACCTTGGACAGCAACGCAATGCCTTCGGCCAGCTGGTAACTCAGCCCCGGGCGGGTACTGAAGTCGCTGTCGAACGGCTCGGGCCACTTGCCGTGCGTGTCCATCGGCGACCAGCCGTCGACGAAGCCCATCAGATAGAACGGGCGCCCGAGAACCGAGGCGTCCGGGCACACGCCGACCGCCTTGGTGTGTGGCACCTCGGTGCCGTCGAGCGCCTCGATGATTCGCCACTCGCGCAGGATGCCTTTGTCCCGGTCGGGCGGTGCGCCGGGTGGCGGCATGCGCAGCACGCATTGCTCGTCGCCGCGGCGCAGCTCGTAGATCACGTTCTGAGTTCCGCCGGACAGGAAGCGGGCCGTCAGCGGCTCGCCCTTACCGGGCAGCGCCTCGCTGTCCATCCAATCGGCAAGCCGCGCAACATCGATTTCGTCGCTCACAGATTCCCCACTTCGTTCTCGAGATAGTCGGCGTACTTGGCTCTTGCGGCTTCGCGCTTGCGGGGTGTCCATTCGGTGGGCCAGGTGTCGTCGGTGGCCTGGTAGCCCCGCAGCACCTGCTTGGCGACCGTGGTCTTGTGCACCTCGGTCGGGCCGTCGGCCAGCCCCATCACGGCCGCGCCGGTGACCATCGCCAGGAACGGCATCTCGTTGGTGACGCCGAGCGCACCGTGTACTTGCATTGCCCGCCAGGCGATGTCGTGCAGCACGGTCGGCATGACCACCTTCACCGCGGCGATATCCTTGCGCACCTTCTTGTAGTCGTTGTACTTGTCGATCTCCCACGCGGCGTAGAGCACCATCAACCGGAATTGCAGCAGCTGCGCGTACGAATCGGCGATGTAGCCCTGCACGAACTGCTTGTCCGACAGCAGGCTGCCCTGGGTTTCTCGGCTCAGCGCACGCTCGCACATCATGTCCAGTGCCCTTTGGGACAGGCCAATGGTGCGCATCGCGTGATGGATTCGGCCGCCACCCAACCGGGTCTGCGCGATGACGAATGCCTGTCCTTCGCCGCCGAGCAACGCCTCGGCAGGCACCCGCACGTTGTCGTAGTGGATCAGGGCATGCGAGCCCTCGCCTTCACTCTCGCCGTACAGGCCGACGTTGCGCACGATGTTGACGCCGGGGGTGTCGGTCGGCACCAGGAACATCGACATGCCCTGGTAGGCGCTGACGTCGGGGTTGGTCACCACCATCACGATCAGGAACGACGCCGTTTTGGCGTTGGAGGAGAAGAACTTCCAGCCGTTGATCACCCAGTCGTCGCCGTCGCGCACGGCGCTGGTCTTGAACAGCGTCGGGTCGGCGCCTGCATGCGGTTCGGTCATCGAGTAACACGAGAACAGCTCACCCTCGAGCAGGGGATGCAGATATTTCCGCTTCTGCTCTTCGGTCCCGTAGTGCGCGATGATCTCTGCGTTGCCGGTATCGGGCGCCTGGCAGCCGAACACGATCGGGGCCCACTGCGAGCGGCCGAGGATCTCGTTCAGCAGGGCGAGCTTGAGCTGGCCGTAGCCCTGGCCACCCAGCTCGGGCCCCAGGTGCGTGGCCCACAACCCTTTTCGCCGCACCTCTTCCTTCAGCGGGTCGATCACCTTGCGGCGCTTGTCATTGAGCGGCACGAACTGCAGATGCGGAAATGCCAGGTCGAGTGGTTCGATTTCTTCGCGGACGAACTCGTCGGCCCAGTCCAGCACCTTCTGGTACTCGGGGTCGGTCTCGAAATCCCACGCCATCTCCGGGCTCCTCTCAATTGAAGGTGACGACGACTTTGTCGGCGGCGCCGGGCGTCGTGGCGGTCTTCAGTGCATCGTTGACATCGTCGAACGGGATCGTGTGGCTGATGATCACCGCGTATTTTTCCCAGTTGGCGATCAGGTCTTCGGTGACTTCGAAGATTTCGTCCGGATACCCCATCGATCCGACGATGGTGATCTCGTTGCTCATCAGGTTGAGGAAATCCACTGACACCGGTTGTTTGTGCACCGCGACGACGCCGAGACGGGCGCCCGTCTTGGCGGACGGTCAAGGCGGTTTCGATGACCGCTGGCGCCCCGGCGGCGTCGAAATAGATGTCCGTGCCCGCCTTTCCGCCGAACATCGATGCGCCTTCTCCGTGAAGCTCGATCAGTCGAGCGGCGACGTCTTCCGTCACCGGAGTTGATGACCGCATCGGCGCCCACTTTCAGGGCCTTCTCGAGGCGGGCAGGTATCAGGTCGGCAACCACGACATGGCTGACGCCTAGCGATTTGAACGCGATGGTGGCGCCCAGCCCGATCGGGCCCGCGCCGAAGATCAACACCTTGTCGCCGGGTTTGGGTTGGCATTGGTTGACGCCGTGGCGAGCGACGGCCATCGGTTCGTTGAGCGCCGCGACTTCGAACGGGATGTGGTCGGGCACGACTTCGAGGCTGGTGCCGCGTACCGCGTTCTCGATCAGAAGGTATTCGGAGAGCGCACCGCTGGCTGCGCCGTTGCCGATGATCTCGCCCGGCTTCGCCATCGGGTTGATGACGACGTGGTCGCCCACCGCGATGCCGGTGACATCGTCGCCGACCTCGACTACCTCGCCCGCGGGTTCGTGGCCGATCGGCATGCCGCCGTCATGGCCCGGGAATGCCGCCCATCGAGATGAAAAGCGCGTCGGTACCGCAGATTCCGCATGCCCGGATCTTGACGAGCACATCGGCGGGCCCGACTGTTGGCTTCGGCGCCTCGACCACCCGTGTCTCTCCGGGCGCGGTCACCACCGACACCTTCATCTGCCTGCTCCTCTAAGCGGAAAGTTGGTTGTAGCCGGCGATCAAGGCGGCGATGTCGCGGCCGACGACCTCGGAGAATGAGCGGTCACCGTAGGTGCCCGCGGCCCAATGCCGCACACCTTCGCTGACGTGCATCCCAGCGAGATGGGACAGGTGGTGCACGTCGACATGCGCCGCCAGCTTGCCGTCCTGCTGTGCCTTCGCGAACAGCTCGCCGAACATGTCGGCGTCCGTCTCGTCCAATGGTTCGCCGGCGAGGATGCGATGCTCGTGGCGGTAGCCCTCCAGGATCGTCTCGATGATCAGATCGCGGGGATTGCGCGCCATCGAGCGTTCGAGGCTGCGCAGCGCGTCGGCGATCACCGCGTCGACGTCATAGTCCGTCTGAAGCAGCGAGCGCACGGTCTTCTGCGCGGCGCGGGTCGACAGCAGGCCGACCTCGAAGAGCACGTCCTCTTTGGCCGGGAAATAGAAGTAGAACAGCGCGCGCGAGACGCCGGCGGCGCGGCAGATATCGGCAACGGTGGTCTTCGCGTAGCCGTTGGTGCGCCACAACGCCATCGCCGCCTGCACCAAAGCGCGCTTGGTTTCGTGGGACCTCGCCCGCTGATACGAAGCCCGGCGCTGACTACCGTCAGCAACCACAGCTCCGCTGTTCTTGGGCACAAACGCACTGTAACAGCTGGATTCACTCTTGCAAATAGTTGACGTTTGTCTAACTATCTAGATATGACACAACCACTGCAAGGCAGGCGGATCCTCGTCACCGGAGGCGCGACCGGCATCGGCGCGGCCGCGGTCCAAGTGCTGAGCGAGGCGGGAGCCGCCGTCGTCGCGACGTATCACCAGACCACGCCTCCGAATCGGGCAGGCGTTTCGTGGGTGCAATGCGACGTTCGCGACTCCTCGGCCGTCGACGACATGGTGAACGAGAGCCGCAGAAACGCTCGGCGGGCTCGACGTGCTGCTACATGCGGCGGGGCTGTGGCAGCCGGGGATCCCCGGTCAGATCACCGGAGAGGACATCGACTTCCTCGTCGACACCAACCTGAAGGCAACGATCTTCACCAACCAGGCGGCGTACGCGGTGATGCGCAAGGACGGCGGAGGCCGGATCATCAACTTCGGCTCCGGCGAGGCCGTGATGGGCAGCCCGATCTCGGCCGTCTACGCGGCGACCAAGGGCGCGGTCTCCGCGTGGACGCGTTCGATCGCAAGGGCCTGGGCGGCAGAGAAGGTGTCGGCGATCGCGCTGGCGCCCGCCGTGCAGACGCCGGGCGCGGACCGCCTTCGCGAATTCCTCGGGCCCGAGGCCGCGGAGTTCATCGAGGAACAGATCAAGGCGACGATTCCGCTCGGCGGCGCGCTCGGAGATCCGGTCAACGACCTCGGGCCGACGCTGGTGTTCCTGTGCGGCGAGGGATCCCGCTTCATCACCGGACAGCTGATCGCGGTCGACGGCGGCCTGGTGATGCTCGGCGCCTAGGGATTCCGCGTGCGCTCGTAAGTAGTGGTCAGGTACTGCACAGTCCGATCGAGGCTGGGCACGATCTCGGTGATCTCGATTTCTCCTGCGGCGAAGCGTCCAAGAAGGCCGTACGCGACGTTGGAGACGATGGCGTCCATGTCGTGAACGAAAGCGGGGTCGGCATCGGCGAGCACCTCCATCACCGCGGGCACCACGGCGTCGAAGCCGCGGCGGATCAGCTTCTGGCCGCCAGGCGCAGTGCGCGCGCGGAAGTAGGCCTTGAGCATCGCGGGGTGCTGTTCCCACGGCTCAAAAATGGTGCGCAGCACGCGCATCACGCCGACATAGATGGATTCGTCGGGGTCGTGCGGCTTGGTCAAGCCGGCGTACCGGTTCTCTTCCATCCAGCAGTCGAGCGCGGCAAGGATCAACTCGTCGCGGGTGCCGTAGCGCTTGTAGATGGTGGCCAGGGACGTGCGCGCACGCCGGGCGACCTCGCGCAGTTGCACGGCGTCGTAGCCCTCGGTCTCGAGCAACTCGACGACGATGTCGAGGATGCGGTCCTGACCCTTGCCGTTCATGAGTAACCAGGTTACCGTATCGAGGGTAACACAGTTACTCAACGCAACGAAGCGAGGATCGATGGGTTCTTTGGACGGCAAGGTCGCCTTCATCACCGGGTGTGGCCCGCGGGCAGGGGAGAAGCCACGCCGTGCGGCTTGCCGCCGACGGCGCCGCGATCATCGGCGTGGACATCTGCGCCGACATCTCCTCCAACGGCTATCCGATGGCGTCTCGCGAAGAGCTCGACGAGACGGTGGCATTGGTGGAGGCCAAGGGCGGCAAGATGGTCGCCTCGGTCGCCGATGTCCGTGACTTTCACGCGCTGAAGGCGGCGCTCGATGCCGGGGTGGAGCAGTTCGGTCGGCTGGACATCGTGCTCGCCAACGCGGGCATCGCGGCCATGGCGTTTCGCGAGGTGACCGACGACGAAGATCTCGAAATGTGGACCGATGTCCTCAATGTGAATCTCGTCGGCGCGTACCACACCGCGAAGGCCGCGATACCGCACCTGATCGCCGGGGGACAGGGCGGCTCGATCGTGTTCACCAGCTCGACCGCCGGATTGCGGGGTTTCGGCGGACTGCAGGGCGGTGGTCTGGGTTACGCGGCGTCCAAGCACGGCATCGTCGGCCTGATGCGGACGCTCGCCAATGCCCTTGCACCGCAGAGCATTCGGGTCAACACCGTGCATCCGACGGCCGTCAACACGATGATGGCGGTCAACCCGGCCATGGTCTCGTTCCTGGAGAACTATCCCGACGGCGGTCCGCACCTGCAGAATCCGATGCCGGTCGAGCTGCTTGAGCCCGAGGACATCAGCGCCGCGATCGCCTACCTGGTCTCCGACGAGGCCAAGTACGTCACCGGCGTGACGTTCCCCGTCGACGCCGGCTTCTGCAACAAGTTATGAGCGGCCGAGTCGACGGGAAAACGCGTCCTGATCACCGGCGCGGCCCGCGGGATGGGCCGCAGCCACGCGGTGCGACTCGCCGAGGAGGGCGCCGACCTCATCCTCGTCGACATCTGCGAGTCGCTGCCGGAGCTGGAGTATCCGCTGGCCACGCCGGAGGATCTGGCCGAAACGGCCCGGCTGGCCGAAAAGCACGGCGGGCAGGTGATCACTTACGTCGTCGATGTGCGCGACGAGGCTGCGCTGGCGGAGGTTGTCGATGACGGTGTCGCCGCAACTGGGCGGGCTGGATGCGGCGGTGGCCAATGCCGGCGTGCTGACCGTGGGCACCTGGGACAAGACGACACAGGCGCAGTGGCGAACCGTGTTGGACGTCAACCTGATCGGCACCTGGAACACCTGCGCGGCCGCGATTCCACATCTGGTGGAGCGCGGCGGCAGCCTTGTCAACATCAGCTCGGCGGCGGGTCTGAAGGGCACTCCGCTGCACCTGCCGTACACGGCGTCCAAACACGGCGTGGTCGGCCTGAGTCGGGCGCTGGCCAACGAGCTTGCCGCACAGAATATTCGGGTCAACACGGTTCATCCGACGGGCGTCGAAACCGGAATGCGGCCCGAGAACCTGCAACAGATCCTGGCCGAAGGGCGCCCGGATCTGATCCCGATCTTCCTCAATGCCTTGCCGGCCGTCATGGCCGAGGCGATCGACATCAGCAACGCGGTGCTGTTCCTGGTGTCCGACGAGTCTCGCTATCGTGACCGGGCTGGAGTTCAAGGTCGACGCGGGGGTGACGTTGCGATGACGACAGTCGATACCGACCGCTCCGAGCGCGGCAGGCGCGAGTTCGCGGAAGTGATGACCTTCGCTCCGCCCGAGGATTCCAGCCCCGGCGACGACGAACGGCCTGATCGACTTCGTCTTCGGCGAGGTCTGGACGCGGCCGGGACTGAGCAGGCGGGACCGCCGGTTCGTCACGCTTCCGTGCGTGGCGGCGGCCGACGCCGAAGAGCCCGCTGCAGGGATCACGTGTATGCGGCCTTGAACAGCGGCGATCTCTCGATCACCGAAATGCGGGAAACCGTCCTGCATTTCGCGGTCTACAGCGGCTGGCCGAAGGCGTCGCGCTTCAACATCGTGGTCGACGAGCAGTGGGAGCGCATCCACCGCGAGCGCGGGCAGACCGTGCCGCCGCCCGAACCAGCTACTGCCGCTGGTCACGCCCAGCGACCCGGAGGAACGGCTGCTGACCGGAGAGCAATCGTTCAAGGACATCAACTGCATACCGTTCGCGCCGCATACGCGACAACCCGTATTCCAGGGGCGGGCATTCTGAACTTCGTCTTCGGCGAGATGTGGCTGCGGCCGGGACTCGGCATGAAGGAGCGGCGGCTGGTCACGGTGGCGTGCGTGGCGTTCCAGGACGCGCCCATCCCGATCCTGAGCCACGTCTACGCGGCGCTGAAGAGCCGCGACGTCTCGTTCGACGAAATGGACGAAGTGGCATTGCATTTCGGCGCCTACTACGGCTGGGCGAAGGCGTCGCACCTCAATCAGGTGATCGGCGAGCAGAAGCAGCGCGTGCTCGACGAGTGGCAGGCAGAAGCGCGATGACCTTGGCAGCCGACGTTGTCCGGCGGATTGCTCATCGGCGGCGACCGGATCACCGATTCGTCGGGCGGAACCCACGCTCATATCTACCCGGCGACAGGCGAACCGAACGCCCATGTTCAACTTGGCCGGCGCCGACGAGATCGACCGTGCGGTCGCGTCGGCATGGGACGCGCATCGCGAATGGATGGCGCTTACCGTCGACCGGCGCCGCGACCTGCTGATCGATCTCGCCGACGCGGTGCACGAGAACCTCGACGAGTTGGCCCGCCTCAACGTGCACGACTACGCGGTGCCAATCTCCTTCGCGGGCAACGCGATTCTGCTCGAGCGGTTCCTGCGTCACTTCGCGGGCTACGTCGACAAGCCGCACGGCAGCCACCACGCCGGTGACCGGCTCGTTCGACATCAACCTGATCGAACGCGAGCCCTACGGCGTCGTCGGGGTCATCACCCCGTGGAACGGCTCACTGGTGGTCACCGGATCGTGTGTCGCGCCCGCGCTGGCGGCGGGCAACGCGGTGGTGCTGAAACCGTCGGAGGTGGCGCCGTTCGCGGCGCTGCGGTTCGGCGAACTGTGCCTCGAGGTCGGGCTGCCGGCCGGGCTGGTCAATGTGGTTCCCGCTGGGCCGGAGGGCGGCGACGCCCTGGTGCGGCACCCCGGCATCCGCAAGATCCACTTCACCGGCGGAGACGCGACCGCGCGCAAGGTGCTTCAGTCCGCGGCGGTCAATCTGACGCCCGTGGTGACCGAACTCGGCGGCAAGTCGGCCGAACATCGTCTTCGACGACGCCGACCTCGATGCCGCGGCGATGCTTGTCGGCGCACCAGGGTCCGCTCATGCAATCGGGGCAGAGCTGCGCATGCGCCAGCCGCGTGCTGGTTCACGAATCGGTCTACGACACGTTCTTGGAGAAGTTCGTCGCCGTCATCGAAGCCTCGACGGTCGGCGACCCACTCGACCCTCAGGTGGTGTTCGGCCCGGTGATCAGCCAGCCCGCGGTTGACCGCATCCTCGGGGTGATCGAGCAAGCCGTCACCAGCGGGCTCGGGCGAGCTGGTCGTCGGGGGTAAGCGCCTTGGCGGCGAGCTGGCGCAGGGCTACTACATCGAGCCGACGGTGTTCGCCGGTGTCGACAACGCCTCGGCGTTGGCCCAGACCGAGACCTTCGGACCGGTCGTTTCGGTGATCAAGTTCAGCGACGAGGCAGACGCGGTGCGCATCGCCAACGACACGCCATACGGCTTGAACGCATTCGTCCAGACCAACGATCTGAACCGAGCGCACCGGGTGGCTCGTCAGCTCGAGGCCGGGTCGGTGTGGATCAACACGTTCAGCGACATCTCGCCGCAAGGACCGTATGGCGGCTACAAGCAGAGCGGATTCGGCCGCACCGGCGGTCTCGAAGGGCTGCACGAATTCCTGCAAGTCAAGAACATTCGCATCGGCATGCGGTGAGGATGATGAGCAACGTCAACGAGGAGGGTCAATGGCCGGCCGGGTAGAGGGCAAGGTCGCGTTCATCACCGGCGCAGCGCGGGGGCAGGGACGCAGCCACGCAGTGCGGTTGGCGCAGGAAGGCGCGGACATCATCGCCGTCGACATCTGCCAACCCTTCGCCGACTCGCCGGCCCCACCGGCGACTCCCGAAGACCTCGCGGAAACAGCCGACCTGGTCAAGGCGCTGGACAGACGGATCGTCACCGCCGAGGTCGATGTCCGCGAATACGACGCGCTCAAATCCGCGGTGGACAGCGGTGTTGAGCAACTCGGCCGGCTGGACATCATCGTCGCCAACGCAGGCATCGGGACCGTCGGAACTCGGCTCGACCGGATGAAAGAGGACATCTGGCAGGAGATGATCGACGTCAACCTCGGCGGAGTGTGGAAGTCGGTCAAGGCCGGCGTCCCGCATCTGTTGGCCGGCGGCCGAGGCGGCTCGATCATCTTGACCAGTTCGGTCGCGGGACTGAAGACATACCCGCACACCGGCCACTACGTGGCGGCCAAACACGGAGTGGTCGGGCTGATGCGGACCTTCGCCGTTGAACTCGGCGCGCAGTCCATCCGCGTCAACTCCGTGCATCCGACCCACGTGAACACGCCGCTGTTGCACAACGAGCAGACGTACCGGATGTTCCGTCCCGATCTGGAAAATCCAGGCCCCGACGATATGGCCCCGGTCTGTCAGACGCTTCCACATGCTGCCCATCCCGTGGGTGACAGCCGAAGACATCAGCAACGCGGTGCTGTTCCTGGCCTCCGACGAGGCGCGGTACATCACCGGCGTCGCGCTTCCCGTCGACGCCGGCAGCTGCCTGAAGTAACGAAAGGACCACCGCGGCATGACAATTGCGCCCGACACCGACGTCTACTACGACCCCTACGACATCGGCATCGTCCACGACCCCTACCCGGTCTATGCCCGGCTGCGGGATGAAGCGCCGATCTACTACAACGAGCGCTACGACTTCTGGGCGATCTCGCGGCACGCCGACGTGGAGAAGGCGCTCGGCGACTGGCAGACCTTCTCCAACACCCGAAGCGACATCCTCGAACTGGTGAAGTCGAAATTCGACATGCCCCCGGTGTGCTGATGTTCCAGGACCCTCCGATACACACCATGTTGCGCGGGCTTGATGGGTCGGGTGTTCACCCCCGCCGGATGGCGGCCATCGAGGACCAGATCCGGCAGTACTGCGTGCGATGCCTCGATCCGCATGTCGGCTCCGACGGTTTCGACATCATCGCCGAATTGGCGTCGATGATGCCCATGCGGGTCATCGGGATGCTGCTCGGCATCCCCGAAGAGGACCAGATCGAGGTCCGCGACGCCAACGACGCGAACCTGCGCACCAAACCCGGCGCACCGATGAAGGTCGTCGACCGCCGACGCGATCGCCGACGGCCGGATCTACGCCGACTACGTCGACTGGCGCGCCAAGAACCCCTCCGACGATCTGATGACCGCGCTGCTCAACGTCGAGTTCGAAGACGAGAACGGCGTGACCCGCAAGCTGACCCGCAAGGAGGTGCTGCACTACACGCAGGTGGTGGCCGGCGCGGGCAACGAGACCACCGGCCGGCTGATCGGATGGCTGGCGAAAGTCCTCGCCGAACATCCCGACCAGCGCCGGGAGATCGCCGAGGACCGAAGCCTGTTGACGCGCACCGTCGACGAGACCCTGCGCTTCGAGCCGACCGGACCGCACGTCGCACGATGGATGGCGCAGGATTTCGAGATCTACGGCACCACCGTGCCTGCGGGCAGCGCGATGCTGCTGCTGTTCGGTGCCGCCAACCGCGACCCCCGCCGATACTCCGAACCCGACACGTTCAACATCCACCGCGACAACATTCGCACATCACCTTCGGCAAGGGCGTGCACTACTGCCTCGGGGCGAACCTTGCGCGCCTCGAAGGCCGCGTCGCGCTCGACGAATTGCTCAATCGCTGGCCCGAATGGGAGATCGACTACGAGACAGCGCAACTCGCGCCGACATCAACTGTCCGCGGCTGGGAAAGGCTGCGGCTGGTCCTGCCGTGACCTGAGTGGTGTCTGGCGTAGAGTGCACTCATAGTGCAGTATGATGCACTCATGGATGAGAGCACCGCGGCCCTGGCGTCGGCGATCGGCGTCCGGGTCAGGCAGGAGCGGCAGTCGCGGCGCTGGACGCTGGATCAGCTGGCGGAGGCCGCCGGGGTGAGCCGCCGGATGGTGGTCAACGTCGAGCAGGGCGCTGCGAACCCCAGCGTGGGGACGCTGCTGCGGATCAGCGACGCGCTCGGCGTCGGGCTGCCGGCGTTGGTCGAGCCACCCCAACCCAAGCCGGTGAAGGTCACCCGTCATGGTGAGGGCGCCGCCCTGTGGAGCGGCGAGTCCGGTGGACGTGGGGTGCTGGTGGCCGGCACCGACACCACCGGACGTGGTGGAGCTGTGGGACTGGACCCTGGGCCCTGGCGACCAGCACTGAGCGAGGCCCACACGCCGGGCACCAAGGAGCTCCTGCAGGTCCAGCAGGGCACGGTCACGGTCGAGGTCGCCGACCAGTCGGTCACCCTCGATGCCGGCGACGCGGTCGCGTTCCCCGGCGACGTGGCGCACGCCTACGCCAATCCGGGCACGCAGCCGGCGCGGTTCTCCCTGGCCGTCTTCGAGCCGGGGGTCGGGGCGCGAGCACCCGTCGGAGGCGTCGATGCCTGACGTCGGCATGCTCGAGGAGTTCCTCGCCGGCGCCCATGTCGACGCCGCGGTGTTCGCGCTGCGGCCCGACTACCGCGCCATGCTGCTGGCCGTCGACGGGCTCGTCCCGGGCCCGAGCGACCAGGCCAGCGACGCGCTGCTGCAGGCGGCGGAGGCCGCGGCCCGCGAGGCGCTGCGCGACCGGCCGGTGGAGCAGCTCCCGCACGTGGCGGCGTGGCGGGAGGCGTACCGGGCGTTCGGGGCCAAGCCGCAACGCACCCGCAACAGCCTGGAGGCGCTCCTGCGCCGTGCGGCGTCCGGGCTGCCCCGCGTGAACCGGCTCACCGACCTCTACAACGCGGTCTCGGTGCTGCACCAGGTCCCGCTCGGCGGGGAGGACCTGACCCGCTACACCGGTGCGCCGCGGCTGGTCCGCGCCACCGGCGCCGAGCCCTTCGACACCGTCGCCGACGGCGCCGCGGTGATCGAGCACCCCGACCCCGGCGAGGTGGTGTGGTGCGACGACGCCGGCGTGACCTGCCGGCGCTGGAACTGGCGCCAGGCCCGCCGCACCCAGCTGCGCGACGACACCACCGCGGCGCTGTTCATCCTCGACGCGCTCGACCCGATGACCGACGAGGCGCTGCACGCCGCCGCCGAGGACCTGGTCGCCCACCTGACCCGGCTCGGACCCGACGTCCGCGTCGCCCGCCGCCTGATCGCCGCCAGCGCGACGCCTGACTGAAGGAGACTGACATGCTCATCCACCCGTGGGACGCCGCGCTCGACCCCGCCGAGTGGCAGGACTGGCTGGCCTCCACCGACCGGTTCGGGATGCTCGCGGTCAACAACCTCGACCCGGCCCAGGCGCCGCTGGTGGTGCCCACCCACTTCACCGCTCGCCGGCGACGAGCTGCTGATCCACCTGGCCCGGCCCGAACCCGGTCTGGCCGCACCTGGAGGCGGCCGCCGAGGTGCGGCTGGCCGTGATCGGTGACTACGCCTACATCCCGACCTACTGGCGGGCCAAGGCCGGTGGGCCCGACGAGGACGGCGTGCCGACCAGCTACTACGCCTCCGTGCAGTTCGTCTGCCGCCCAACCGTGGTCGACGACCCCGAGGGCAAGGCGCGAGATCCTCACCGCCCAGCTCGCGCGACTTCCAACCCGAGGGCGGCCACGCAGCCGTGGCCGTCGACGCGCCGCCGTACGGGCGGATGCTGCCCGGCATCCGCGGCGTCCGGCTCGCGGTGCTGCGGGTGGACGCCAAGTTCAAGTACGACGACGCCAACCCCGTCGAGCACCGCGAACGCGTCATCGGCAACCTCGAGCGAGCGCGGCCACGGGCTCGACGCCGGCGCCGCGGCCCAGCAGCGGCGGCGCCTCGCCGCGATCGGTGACTGGCGAGCCGGCCGCGCCTAGAGAATCTCACGCACTTTCGGCGATAGCCGCCGGAGCCAGCTTGGCCAGCGTGTCGAATCGACGGATTCGGCCGCGAAGACGAGTCGCAGGATCGACGGTCGCCAACGCCGCGATCTCGTGGCGGATTGCTGCGCGACCCGGAGGCAGAACTGTTCGGGTTCCCGTCGCGCATCGGGATATTCGGGGATGATGCGGTCGACTGCGCGCCAACGGCGAGAAGGTCGACCGCGCGGATGCCTTGTCTGTCGCGGCCTGTGGCGCCCGCTGCGTGGTGTGGTGCAGGATGGCGCTCGCGCCCTCTGGCGGCAGCGGAGAGAGCCAGCCGTGCGCGGCGCAGCACCCGGTCGGCCGGGACCAGCGCCAGCGCGCCGCCGCCGGTGCCCTGGCCGAGCAGCACCGACACCGTCGGTGCGTCGAGCGATCATATCGGCGAGGCAGCGGGCGATCTCGCCGGCCAGCCCGCCTTCCTCGGCCTCCCTCGACAGCGCGCCGCCCGGCGTGTCGATGACGTGACCAGCGGCAGGTCCAGTTCCGCGGCCAGCCGCATCCCGCGGCGGGCCTCCCGCAGCGCCGCCGGACCGAGCGGCGTCGCGGGGTCTGGCCGCGGCGGTCCTGGCCGAGCAGCACGCACGGCAGTCGCCGAAGCGGGCCAGCGCCAGGAGCAGCCCGGGTCGTCCTCGCCCTGGCCGGTGCCGTTGAGCGCCACGACGTCGGCGGCGGCGTGGCGAGCAGCTCCCGGACCCCCGGCCGGCTCGGGCGGCGGGAGGCGAGCACCGACTCCCAGGCGGGCACGTCGCGGCAGCTGTCGCGGACGGGATCCGCGACGACGGTCCGCGCCAGCGCGGCTCGGAGGCATGATGCGCAGCGCCCGGTCGACGATTCGGCGAGCTCGTCCGGCGGGCGCACGGCGTCGATCAGCCCGTGCGCGTGCAGGTTTTCGGCGGTCTGCACGCCCGTCGGGAACGGCCGCCGTAGAGCGCCTCGTAGACCCGGGGCCCGAGGAAGCCGATCGAGCGCCCCGGGCTCGGCGATGGTGACGTGGCCGAGCGACCCCCAGGACGCGAACACCCCGCCGGTGGTCGGGATGCCGCAGGTAGACGAGGTAGGGCAGGGGCGGCCTTGTGCCCGGTGACGGCCGCGGTGATCTTGACCATCTGCAGGAAGGCGGTCGTGCCTTCCTGCATGCGGGTGCCGCCCGAGGTCGGCAGGGCCAGCAGCGGAAGCCGCTCGGCGCGTGGCGCGCCGGATCGCGGCGACCAGCCGCTCGCCGGCGGCCACGCCGATCGAGCCGCCGAGGAAGCCGAACTCGCACACCAGCGATCGCGACGCGGCGGCCGCGCATGGTCGCCGCGCCGGTGATGACCGATTCGTCCAGCCCGGTCTTCTCGCGGCGCGCGGCCAGTTCGTCGGCGTACTCGGCGTCGCCGGCGACCGTCGACGGCCGGCGTGTCCCACGACTGTCCACGAGTCCGCGGTCGACGACGAGGTCGATCAGTTCGGCGTGCGCTGAGGCGGGTCATCGGTGATCGCGCCTCGATCAGCCACGCGCGACGGGTCGTTGTCGGCGCCCAGCACCGGGGGTGCGGTGTGCGCGCGTCGGGTGATCTCGGTGCCGTCCGGGTCGAAGAACCGCAGCGGCGGGCCGGGCAGCGTGATGCTGCCCAGGGTGGCGTGCTCGACGTCGACGAGCAGGCCTTGCGACTGCGTCTGCTCCCACTCGTAGACCTCGCGATCGTGCGGACCGTCCCGGCGGGCACGCCGATTCGGTCGAGCTCGGCCAGCAGTTCGTCGGTGGCGTGTACGCGCGAACGCGCTCTCGACCAGCTCGATGACCTGCTTGCTGGTTCTCGACCCGCTCGGGGTTGGTGGCCATGCCCGGGGTGTCGGGGTCGAGGCCGAAGCCCGCGCAGAACCGCTGCCACAGCCCCTCGCTGCCGACGGAGATCTGCACGGCGCCGTCGGCGGTGTGGAACAGGCCGTACGGGCAGATCGACGGGTGGTGGTTGCCCTGGCGCCTCGCCGACCTCGCCGGCGACGGTCCACTTCGTGCCCTGGAAGGCGTGCACGCCGACGACGCGGCCAGCAGCGACGTCCGCACGACCTGGCCGCGGCCGGTGCGCTCCCGTTCCTGCAGCGCGGCGAGCACGCCGAACGCGCCGTACATGCCGGCCAGCAGGTCGGCGATCGGGACGCCGACCCGCTGCAGGTCGTCGGGCCCGGAGCCGGTCAGCGACATCAGGCCGGCCTCGCCCTGCGCGATCTGGTCGTAGCCGGCGCGCCGCCTTCGGGGCCGTCGTGGCCGAAGCCGCTGATGGACAGCACCACCAGCCGCGGGTTGAGCTCGGCCAGCCGTCGGTGCGAGAAGCCGAGCCGGTCCAGGACGCCGGGGCGGAAGTTCTCCATCAGCACGTCGGCGCGCGCAGCAGCGCGTCGAGGGCGGCCTTGCCGTCGTCGTCCTTGAGGTCGAGGGTGATCGACTTCTTGTTCCGGTTCGCGGACAGGAAGTAGGTCGACTCCCGCTCGCCGTCGCCGGGCTGCGACGAACGGCGGCCCCCAGCCGCGGGTGTCGTCGCCGCCCTGCGGGTTCTCCACCTTGATGACGTCGGCGCCGAGGTCGCCGAGCATCATCGCCGCGTGCGGTCCGGCCAGGGCGCGGGTCAGGTCGACGACGAGCAGCCCGTGCGAGCGGGCCCGGTGCGATCGTCGCGTCGGGATCGTGGACATGTGTCGTTCGTCATCGGAGATCACCTTCGGCGTAGTGGACTCAGTGAGCTAGTGGACTAGCCAATTTAGAAAACCAGGTTCGCCTGTGGGTCAAGGCTGAGCGTGCGAAGCTGTGACGGTCGCACGAAACGCAGATCGGCGGCCTGCGGTCAGCAGGCCGACCGATCGCTGACATAACGTCAGGTGCGTCAGAGCCAGCCGGGCAGGACGAGCACCGCCCAGGCGATCAGCGGTCCGATCGCGACGACGAGCGCGCTGTACTTCAGGATCTGTTTGTAGAAACGGTCGCGGTCGACGTCCTGCGCGTTGGCCAGCACCAGCGCGCCGTTGGTCGAGAACGGGCTGACGTCGACGATGGTCGAGGAGATCGACAGGGCGACGATCACTCCGACCGGGCTCGACCTCGCCGGCGAGCAGGAACGGCACGGCCAGCGGGATGGTGACGCCGAGGATCGCCGTCGACGACGCGAAGGCCGACACGATGCCGCCGATGTAGCAGAGCAGCAGCGCGACCAGCAGCGGCATCGCCGAGCTCGGCGACCCCGTTGCCGACCTACTCGACGTGCCCGCCTCCTGCAGCACGCCCACGAAGGTGAGCACGCCGCCGATGAGCAGGACCGTCGACCAGCTGATCTGGCTGACCGCGCCCTTCTGCGCCTTGGGCGAGGCCAGCGCCAGGACGCGGCGACGGTCATCGAGACGAAGCCGATGTCGAGATCGAGGACCAGCGAGAACACGGCGAGCGCGCCGAGCCCGATCAGGGTGAGGATCTGGTCGAAGGTGACGCTTCGCGGCGCGGCTCGGCGGTGCGCGTGCGGCTCGGCCGGTCGCGGCCGCGATGGCCGGTGGCCGCCGGTGCCGTCGACCGCGATGGCGACGTCGGCGCTGCCGTCCGCCGAGCCGCCGGTGCCGTCCGTCGGTCGTCGTCGTGTCGTCGATCGTCGTGGACGGTGCGGCCGATCAGCGCCCGGCCGCCGAGGAACGAAGAACAGCAGCACGCCGATGGCGGCGTTGAAGAACAGGCTGCCGAGGAACAGCGCCAGCGGGCTGTTCGGCAGATCCGCCTTCGCGACGATGTTGTTGACGGTGACGCCGTAGACGCTGATCGGCGAGAAGCCGCCGGCCTGGGCGCCGTGGATGACCATCATGCCCATCAGCAGCGCGTTGATCCGGTACTGCGCGGCGAAGCCGAGCGCGATCGGCGCGATGATCGCGACCGCGGCCGGGCCGAGCGCGCCGATGGCGGTCAGCACGCCGGTGATGCCGAACATCACCCACGGGATGAAGGCGACGCGGCCGCGGACGAGCCGCACCGCGCCCCGGACCATGCAGGTCGACCGTGCCGTTGTTCTGCGCGATCGCGAACAGGTAGGTGACGCCGACGAGCGTCAGGAACAGCTCGCTGGGGAAGCCGCCGATGATGTCGTCGGTGTTCATCCCGACGGCGAGGGTGCCGACGAGGAAGGCGGCGACGAAGCCCAGCGCGCCCATGTTGATCGGCAGCAGGGTGGCGGCCACGAACATCGCGACCAGCGCCAGGATCGGAATCAGTTCGAGGGGCATGCGAGGTCTCCGGATCTGTCGGCGGCTGGCTGACCCAGTGGAGCATTGGCCTAGCCAGTAAAGCAGTGAAGTGCATCACTGTCAACAGCGTGATGTGACCGCGCTACCGGCGCTGCACGCATGACTGTGGTAGATGGAACAGAGAGTGGGTGAGCTCAGTGGTTGAGCAACTTCGGCCCGTCACCCGGCCGAGGCTGTACGAAGTCATCGTCGAGCAACTGTGCGCCTACATCGCCGACAACGAGATGACGCCCGGGCGATCGGCTGCCCGCCGAGCGTGAACTGGCCGCCAAACTCGGCGTGAGTCGCGCGTCGCTGAGTCAGGCGCTGGTGGCACTCGAAGTGCAAGGCGTGCTGTCGGTGCGCCACGGCGACGGTGCGATCCTGGTCCGTCGGCCCACCGAGGAGCGCGCGATCAAGGCGCTGCGCGAACACGCGGATCGGATACCCGACATCATCGAGGCCCGCGAGGCGCTCGAGGTGAAGTTGGCGGGACTGGCCGCCGCCCGGCGCACGGACGAGGAGATGGCCGCCATCGACGCGGCGATCGCGACGATGGAGTCCGAGATCGAGCGCGGGGGACCGAGGTGTGGTCGGCGACGAGATGTTCCACGAGGCGATTACCGACCGCCGCGCACTCGTCGCTGCTCGCCAAGCTGATGCACGAGATCTCCGGGCTGGTAAGGGAAACCCGCATCGAATCGCTGTCGCAGGAACACCGGCCGCGGGCGTCGCTCGAGGGACACCGACGGATTGCCGAGGCCGTGCGCAAGCAGGATTCGGACGCGGCCTCCGCGGCGATGGCCGAACACATCCGGTTGGTCTCCGACGTCGCATTGCTGCGCGACGCCGACTGAGATTTTGTCGGCTAGCGATCGCGTGAAATCGATGTGCAGTTCGGTGAACCCGCGCAGCAGGAAGGTCGGCTCGTAGCGGTACTGACGGTCCTCGGCAGCGCCGTGTTTGGCTTCGCTGATCGTGATGTCACGCATGCGGTCGAGCATCCGGTTGACGGTGATGACTCCCTCGACGCGCGCGAGCGGTGCGCCCGCGCAGGTGTGGATGCCACGGCCGAACGCGATGTGCTCGCGAACATTCTTGCGGTCCAACCGGAATTCGTGCGGATCCTCGAACTTAAGGGGATCGCGGTTGGCGGCCCCGAGGCACAACATCACCACCGTCCCTGCCGGGATGTGAACTCCGCCAAGGGTTGTGGTCTTGCGCGCCAGCCGGAAGTCCACCTTGGTCGGGCTCTGCGTGCGCAGCGATTCCTCGATGAACGGGCCGACGAGCTTGCGGTTCTCGCGCACAGACTGCTGCGATATCCGGCCGCTCTCCCAACACCTGTACGGCGGAGCTGAGTAGCTTGGTGACGGTTTCCTGACCCGCCGCGAACAGGAAGGTCGCGGGGCGGACGACTTCGAGTAGCGCAGGCGTCGAGCCGTCGGGATAAGTCGCGGTAGCCATCGTGGTGAGCACATCGGCGCGCGGTTCGCGTCGCCGCTCTGCGATATAGCGCACTGAACTTATCATCCAGGTACTGAAGGGGATTGAGGCCCACCGGCTCGCCGTCCAGCGCACCGACTCCGCCCTCCGGTTGCCCGGCGCCGAGAGCATCGTCGAATCTCGTCGCGGTCCTCCTCCGGCACACCTAAAAGGTCGGTGATGGCCAATGTGGCGAACGGCCTGGCGTATTCGGCCAAGAACTCGCAGATGGCCATTGGAGATGAATTCGTCGAGCTGGTGATCAACCAGCTGCCACATGAAGTCTTCGTTTTCTTTGAGGCGTTTCGGTGTCAACAACTTGCTCAGCAGCGACCGCGCGCGCGTGTGCGCGCGGCGGATCCATGACAACCAAGTGCTCGATTGATCGGGAACAGGTGGCGGTGCGCGTCGATCAGCTCGGTGATGTCGTCACCGCGGGGCTCGAACGGCAGGGGAGGGAAGGGGCCACCGATCGCATTGACCGCCGAGAAAGAGTCGATGTCCTTGAACGCCGCCATCACCTCGGCGTAGCCGGTGACGGCGACTACGCCATGGTGCGGCTCGCGAACCACCGGGCCTTGATCGCGCAAGTAGTCGAGATACTCGTACGGGTCCTGTGCGACGGCTGGATCAGAGAAGTAGTCGACTGAAGCGAGATCGGTCATCGACACTGCTGCCTCTCAGGGACTGCCGATTTGATCGAGGCGATCAACTTCGAGCATTACTTCAGCATGCTGCCGGCGTCGACCGTCAGCGTCAGGCCGGTGACGTAGCGCGCCTCGTCGGACGCCAGGAACAGCACCGCATTGCTGATGTCGACCGGCTCGACCCAGCCGACCGGCAGCACGTGCATGAACTGCGCGGCGACCGCCATATCGTCGGGGCCCGGGTTCTCCAGGTCGGGTCGGAACAACTTCATGGTGCCCTCGTTCATGAACATCGGCGTGTTCACGTTGGTGGGATGAACCGAGTTGACCCGGATGGAGTGCTGCCCGAGTTCGACGGCGAAGGTCCGCATCAGGCCGACGACGCCGTGCTTGGCGGCGATGTAGTGGCCGGTGTGCGGGTAGGCCTTGAGGCCGCCGACCGAGCTGGTCAGGATGATCGAGCCACCGCGGCCACCGGAGAGCAGATGCGGCACACCGGCTTTGACGGTCTTCCACACGCCGGACAGGTTGACGTCGATCATGTCTGTCCAGTCGATCTCACTGGTCTTGTCCAGCGTCTGCCGCCGTTGCCGATGCCGGCGTTGGCGACGATGATGTCGAGCCGGCCAGCTGCTCGACACCGCTGTCGACCACGGCCTTCAGGGCGTCGTAGTCGCGGACGTCGACCTCGGCGGTCACGATGCGGCGGTTCTGCGCCTTGACCAGGTCGGCGGTCTCGGCCAGGTCGTCGGGCGTGGACGGCGGGATCTGGCTGCTGCGCGCTGATCGGCCCGCAGATGTCGATCGCGATGATGTCGGCGCCCTCTTGCGGCCAGCCGCACCGCGTGGCTGCGACCCTGGCCGCGCGCCGCACCGGTGATGAACGCGACCTTGCCATCGACCCGCCCTGCCATCGCGCCACCTCACTGTTTGATCGATCGATCAACAGCTGTCGCATTTGGAGCGTGCCGGTGATGTCAATCGAGGTCGAGCGAAGCGAGGAAGTCCTGGCGTACGTCGCCGTGATTCGCTGCGCGCCTTCGCGTCGCCGCCGAGCGGCACGACCCGCGCGGCGAGGTCGGTGACGCCCGCGTCGCGGTAGCGGTCTCAGCCGGGCGAGGACGGTCGACTCGTCGCCCGCCGCCATGGTGTCGCCGACGTCTTCGGCGTCGCCGTGTTCGAGCAGCCGGACATAATTGGGGGAGAAGTCGGCGTGGCCGAGCACTTCGCTGGCGTACGTGCGGGCGTCGTCGACTTCGTGGTCCGAGCAGAGGGCGACGGGAACGCCTGCGACGATGCGCGGTTCCGGATCGTGCCTGCCGCTGCGGCCGCCTCGGTGATGCGCGGGACCACGTAGTCGCCGATCGCCCGCTCGTCGGCCATCCACAGGATGGTTCCGCCGGCGCGCTCGCCTGCGATCCGGAGCATGGTCGGGCCGAGCGCGGCGAGAAGCACTGGCATCTCGAATGAATCGGTGACGTCGATCGGGCTGTGCACGCGGTAGTTGTCGTTGTCCACGTCCACTGTGCCGGGACCCGCGAACGCGGCCGCCAGCACGTCGAGGTAGTCGCGGACCAGCCGCGCCGGGCGGTCATACGGCAAGTCCGAGTTGGTCCGAGATGATCCAGTGGTGTGACGGGCCGAGGCCGAGAGTGAACCGCCCGGAGCAAGCGACCTGGGTGGTCAGCGCCTGCTGCGCCATGATCAGCGGATGACGGGTCTGGATCGGGAACGACCGCTGTCCCGATCTCGATGCGCTCGGTGACCTGCCCGAGAAGCGCGACGGCCGTCATCGCGTCGAGGTAGCCGGGCACCTGGGGGATCCAGAACGACGCGAAACCGTCGCGTTCGGCGGTCCGTCCGTCTTCCATCAGCCCGGCCAGCCGGTCGGCGCGTGAGCGCTCCTTGTCGGAGCCGACCATCAAGCCGATTCGCATGCAAACCCCCTATGGCACATAGCGATCCCACTCGTAGGGCACGACCGTGTGAAACGGCGCTGCCAGAAGTGGTTCGACGCCGTCGCTCCCACCGCTTCTCCAGCGCCGGCCGCAGCCGCTCCGCGACGGCGATCGGGTCGTCGTCGAGGAAGCAGTACGTGATCGACTGACCAGCCTTCGCGCTCGCCATTTTCGCGTCGACCGCCAGCGATGCCGCTGACCACACTCCGGCCACACCGTCGACGTCGGGCAGACGATCTGCCGGCGCGTCACCGTGCTCCAACAGCAGGTACACGCCCCGGATCGGCCACCACGGAAGCACGTCGGCGCCGACCTTGACGCGCGGTGCAGCCGACTTGCTCTGCACGTCGTACACACCGCGTTCGACCGGTGGCAGCAGGGGAAGTTTCCGGTCGGCTCCGCATGAGCGCCTTGGCCAGGTCGAGGAAGCCGTCGAGTCCGCCTGGGTCGCTGAAGAAGTACGTCATCACGTGGTCGATCGCGTCGTAGCGGTCCTGACCCGCGGCGCGCGCGGCCCGGCAGGCCGGCGTCGACACCAACCGCAGCGAGGCGCGCACGGCGGACAGCCGGTGCTGCTCGGGCCGGTGGTCGAGGGTGTGCCAGCGCAGATATTCGGCGTCGGCACCGTCGGGGTGGCGCGTCGCCATGGACACGAAGAGCGTGGTGATGTCGCCGCGGCCCGTGGCGAGAACATCAGCGACCTCGTCGGAGGGTGTGCCGGGAAGTGCATCATTCGTCCTCCTGGTGTCGCTGAATCATCTTGGCGCAGAGTGATTTCGGGGTGGCGTGCTTCGATCATCCGCCGGAAACCCTCGCGCCATGGCACCTTCGTCCTGCCGAGGACTTCGTGCATGTACGTCACATCGGGCCACAGCGGGCGTGTGTGCGTCGGGGGTGTACTTGAAGATCGGTTCGACGCCGACCAGTTCGCCCATGTACGCGCAGTAGTCCTCGATGCTGACGGTTTCGCTGCCCGCCCAGTTCACGACGACCGGCGGAGTGTCGGCGACCTCCATGGCCCGGATGCCGAGCTCGACGTAGTCGTCCTCGTAGATCGGGTTGTAATTGTTCGGCTTGTCGGGGTACAGCCGAATCGGTTTGTGCGCCAACATCATTTCGAGACGATCGGCGGGTGCTCCGCCCTCGGGGCCGTAGGTCGAGCAGATGCGGATGATCGTGAGCGGGATCTGGTACTTCTTGGCAACCCAGGTGCACACGGCTTCGGCGGCGACCTTCGAGAAGCTGTAGTTCGCGCGCAGTGGCGCTCCTGGCGGGTCCGATTCGGTCAAGGGTCGCTGACCTTGGTAGCCGTAGATCGATCCGGTGGAGCAGAAGACGAATCCCTTGGCGGCGCGACAGTGATACAGCAACTCGCCGGAGTTCTGGGCGTTCGTTTCGACGCACTGCGCCCACTCGCCGGCGCCGACGTCCACCGCTGCGTGGAACACGTAGGTGAAATCGTCGGGAAGCGCCGAGAAGTCGCCTGTGCTCATGTCGAGCGCTATCGGTGTGATGCCGGCAGCCGCAAGTCTGTCCCGGTCTGACGGCTCCCGCAGGCGGGCGGCGCCCCACACCTCGTTGTGCTGTGCCAGGGCCCGCGCGATCGGAAATGCGATCTTGCCCGTCGCGCCGGTGATCAGGATCTTCTCTGAGTCGAGCATCCCATTAGTCATAGCGCACGCCGCGCCAAATGTTAAGTACTTGATATGTTGGGTCTGTGCAGCTGACGTTCGACGACGAGGTCGAGGCATTCCGCGCGGAGTTCGTCGCATTCCTCGACGAGCATCTGCCGTCCGAGGCCGAGGCTGCGGGGGAGCGGTCCCGCTCGACGTCGCACGTTCCGGAATGGGCACGCCGCTGGCAGCGGCTGCAGTTCGACCACGGATGGCTGCTGCCGGGCAACCCGCCGGAGTTCGGCGGCCGCAACGCCGGAATCCTGGAGCAGTTCGTCCATCGCGAGGAACTCGTCGCGGCGGCGCATCTATCACGCATTCAACCCGCAGGGCGTGGGCATCATCGCCGCGTCGCTGCTGTCATTCGGTACCGAGGAACAGAAGCAGAGATGGGCGGTGCCCATCCTGCGCGCCGAGATGACCGCGTCGCTCGGCATGAGCGAACCCGGAGCCGGCTCCGATCTAGCAGGTTTGACGACGCGTGCCGTGCTGGACGGCGATCACTTCGTTGTCAACGGCCAGAAGGTGTGGACCTCAGGTGCGCACGATGCCGATGTCCTGCTCACGTTCGTCCGCACCGATCCCGACGCGCCAAAGCACAAGGGCATCAGCGCACTACTGATCCCCACCGATACACCCGGCGTAGAACGTCGGCCGTTCGCATCGGTGTACGACCGCGACGGCACGGGATTTCAACGAAGTCTTCTTCACCGACGTGCGGGTGCCTGCCGAGAACCTGGTCGGTCCACTCAACGAAGGCTGGAAGGTGGCCAACGGATCGCTCGGCCACGAACGCACGATGATGTGGATGGCGTTCGCCAACCGGTTGGGGCAGTTGCTCGAGGACTTCCGGCCCGTCGGCGCCGTTGACCGCGACCACTACGCCACCATCGCGATGGATTACCAAGCGCTGCGTCTGTTGGGGTCGGCGGCGCTCGGTCAGGCGGCACGCGGCGAGCGTGACGTTCCCGGTGTGTCGGTGCTGAAGGTGCTCGGGTCGGAGGCTGAACAGAACGCCGCACGGCACGCGCTGGACGCTGCTGGCATGGGCGGGCTGCGCGATACCGCGCTGACGGCGCCCTATAACCCCTACAGCCCAGACCTTTTCACGGGAAGCTGGTTCACGCGCTACATCGCCACCTATGCGGGCACCATCTCAGGGGGCACCTCGGAGATCCAGCGCAACATCATCGCTCAGCGCGTGTTGGGCCTGCCGGCGCGCTGAGTTCGCGCAAGGACGCCAGGAACAACTCGTCCATCTGCGGGCTCAGGTCGGCGAGGGTCGCGGCGCTGGCATGGCCGGCGGAGCCGAACACCCGTTCGGGCGCTTCGGCGCCGGTATCCGACCCGATTGAAAGGCACAGGCAGGCAACACCGTCGGCGCGGAGCTCTTCGAGCGCCTTGAACGCGTCGGCTTCCGCGTAACGGCCTTCGTAGCCGTCGTCGTACGGGAATCCGTCCGACAGCACGACCAGCAGCCGGTTCGGCGTGCCTGCCTCGGTCTTCAGGATTTCACCCGCGCCGCGGATGCCTGCGCCCAGACCGTGTGTAGCCGGACGGCTGGAGCTGGTTCAGCCGCGCGCGACCAACCGCGCCGAAACGTTGATCGAAAGTCTTGATCGCCGGCAGGTGAACAGCGTGCCTGCCTTGTGAGCGGAACGCATAGATCGCAACGCGGTCGCCGAGCTCCTCGAGTGTGACGGCCAGGGTGGCGGCCGCCTGCCGCTGATGGTCGTGGACGGCGAGGCCGTCGGCGTCGGTGTCGTTGGCGGATCCGGACGCGTCGAGCAGGATGAGGACGCCGAGGTCTCGCGCCAGCTTGCGGCGTTCGGTGTAGACGTGTTCCGGCGGCGAATGGCCGCACCGCAGATCGATGGACAGATCGATGAGCGCCTCTAGGTCGAGTTCGTCGCCGTCGGCGCGGCCGCGGAGAATCTTGGGGCCGAGGCCGACTCGAGACAGGCGACGACGGAGCACGTCGTCGTGCGGGATGCCTGCGGCGGAAACGTCGGCGTCGGCATTCAGCGGAAAGTCGATGACGCGGCACCAGTCGGGCCGGTAGCGGTTGCGGTAGACATCCCACTCCGGATGAAAGGCGCCACCGATACCGATCGCGGCGCCGGGCTTGCCGTCGTCGGTGAACTGGATCCGGGTCGGGAGCGGGCGGCATGTGGGGGCCGAGCTGGTGGGCGCGCCGAGTGGAGCCGGGTTGCAACTCTGCTCCGGCCGGTTGGTCACTCTGTGTGCGCGAACCGCCGAACAGCTTGCGAGAGGAAGTTCGCGAGCGCCCGCGAGCCGACGGCGCTCTCGAACAGCTTGAGAATCTTGCTGTCGTCGGTCCGGGTTTCGTCCTCGTCCTCCTGTCGAGTCGTCGGCTGTCACGGCGTCGAATTGCAAGCGCATGTCCTGATCCGTCGCTCGCGAGCCCGACGTTCGATGCGAAGCCAACAGCTTGCGACGGCTTGATAACACCGAACCACGCCGGCGCCGGCGCAACCGTTGCTCTCCCACTGGCGACCTTCACCGATTCGATTCGAATTCGCCGTGCTCACGTCGATGCCGAGTCCGGCTGCAAGAGGAAGGGTTCGGGCCAGGTCGGCCAGCACTCGGCGCCCTTCGAGAGCCAGATAGCGGCGCGCGAGCGGTGGCCGTCCCCGCAGTGCCTTGACGATCTGCGGATCCAGGCTTCCCGCGCCGAGCAACGCACTGTGGACGAGGATCTGTCGGCGCTGCGTGCTCGCATCGTCCGCGGAGACGTAGATGACGTGGCCGTCGGTGTACGACGCCTGACCGGGCGGCCAGCAGGGCGACATCGACGGACCTGCCTGCGATGTGCGTCGCGAGGAGCCGGAACCGGTCAGGGGAGGAGGGCATCGACGAGTTCGCCAAGAGCGCGGATGACATCGTGGTCGTCGGAGAGGACCCGCACGATCGCCGCCTGAACCGCGCTGCGCAAGCTCAGTCCTTCTGCGACGAGGTCGGCAGCGAGGATCAGCATGCGAGTGGAGGACACTTCGCGCAGCGGAGAGCCATCGAGATTGCGGATCGCGTTGGCGAGCTTCACCAGATGCCCGGGCAGTTTCGACGTCGATGCCGGCCTCGTGGGCAACCACTTCCGTCTCGGTGTCGATCGGGCGGGAAGTCGAGTTCGATGGCGACGAACCGTTGACGGGTCGACTCCTTCAGGTTCTTCAGAACGCTCTGATAGCCGGGGTTGTAGGAGATGACCAGCTGAAATCCCGGTGCCGCAGGCAGTGTCGTGCCGAGCCGGTCGATCGGGAGTTCGCGGCGGTGATCGGCGAGCGGGTGGATGACCACCGTGGTGTCTTGGCGTGCCTCAACCACCTCGTCGAGGTAGAAGATCGCCCCCTCGCGGACCGCCCGGGTCAGCGGTCCGTCCACCCAGACCGTCTCGCCGCCCTTGAGCAGGAAGCGGCCCACCAGATCCGCAGAGGTCATGTCCTCGTGGCCCGCGACGGTGATCAGATCGCGGCCGAGTCGTGCGCCATCGCCTCCACGAAACGCGTCTTGCCGCAGCCCGTCGGACCCTTCAACAGCACCGGCACACCGCGCCGGGCGGCTGCCCGGAAGACTTCGACCTCGTCGTCGACCGGCCGGTAAAACGGTGCCTCGGAACGCGATTCGACGGCGGCCGGGTGGCTGTTGATGGGCACTCAATTCCCTCGTTCGAACGGCACGATCTTGGGCAGCTCGACGCCGTCCGGCAGGACGAGTTCGCCCTCGACGTTGATGTAGCCGGAGTGCTTGGTGGGTATCGGCAGCGCGGGATCGGGGCAGGGCACATCGGTGCCGTCACCGCAGATGCCGCCGTTGAAGTACGAACGCTTCTGGTGGTCTTCGGGCCACGGGTCGGCGTGCATGCCGAACCACTGCGCGGGCACGTTGTAGAAGAAGAAGAAGCAGGCGCTGACCGCGGCGAAGACCGCGAGGAAGCGGATGAACTGCTGTTTGGCGAACCCGCCTCGTTATCTGGTCGAGTCCGCGCTCGACAACGGTGCGGCCGCGATCGTCGGTGAAGAAGCGCAGGCAGCACAGGCCCGTCATGACGCCGCCCCACATCAACCCCTCGTAGATCGGCCACTGGTGGTACGTGCCTGCGAAGATCGAAACCGCCCGAATGGCACCGGGATACGTGTACAGCCCGAACGGAAGGAAGATCAGCCGCTTCCATGACGAAGTCGAGCGACGAATGGCAACCGCGTACGTGGCCAAGATCAACCGAAGGTTGCTGATGCCCGGCCAGCGTGACTTGATCTGCCGCATCAGCCAGCAGCCGAAGATCGCGATGGCCAGGACGACCACCATCCCGTACCCGGTCGCGTTGATGAGCAGTGGTTCCGCGACCTGACGGCCCGGTTCCTCGGGCGATACCCACCCCGGAATGTGCGATGACCAGGAGCCGCGATTCCACAGCCAGGTGTTGTACGTGCACCACGTGTTGAAGTAGTTCAGCAGCGGGTCCTGGAAGAACATCAGGCCCACGACACCAGCAACATGCCGTCGAGCGTGATTCGGCGCTCGCGAAGCCAGGGCCGGATGATGAACCACCAGATGGCGAGCGGCAAGCCGACGCACATGAGCGATGCCGTTGCCGAGCAGTACCACCTTCATGTACATCGGCGGGTCGGTCGGACCGCCGGGCACCCGCTCGAAGTACGGTCCGGTGATCCACCGGACCCACACGTACAGCTGGAGAACCAGCAGCGCGCCGCCGATGGCGGCCCAGATCTTGACGCGGCTTGACCTTCGCGATGCTCGGCGCCGAGCGTGGCCGCTCCGCCGAGCGGCTCGGTGACGGTGGCGCTTTCTTCTTGCTCGACAGATCGCTCACGGCGCCTCTCAATCGACGTTTTCGGTCATTCGGATCGCGACAAGATACCAATCAGTATCTGAGAAGCCAATAGGGTTCTAAGAAACTATGGCACAATTTGACGCATGGTCGAGCGGTGGACGCGGGAGCGACGTCTCGAGCGCACCCGTTCGCTCCTGCTGGATGCCGCCGAGGAGGTGTTCGCCGAAAAGGGCTTCACCCCAGCGAGTCTCGATGACATCGCCACTGCCGCCGGCTACACGAAGGGCGCCATCTACAAGCACTTCGCCACCAAAGGAGGACCTCTTCCTGGCGGTCAGCGACCGGTACTGGCGTCGATATTTCGACAATTTCGCCGAGGTGATGTCGACGGCGAGGCAGATCGGTGCCCGCGAACTCGACGAGATCGCCAAGCGGTGGCGCCAACTAAGCCGAGACCGAGGTGCCGAGCATGCCGCATTGGGCCACGAGTTCACCCTGTACCTACTTCGCAACCCCGAAGCGCGGGAGCGGGTGGCCGCCAAGCGATCAGAGGTCGTCGAGGCGTTGGCGAAGTTCATCGTCGAGGGCCTCGACCGGATCGGCGCGACCCTGCTATCCCGCCGTTGACGTTCGCCCAGGTACTCGTCGCCACCAGTGACTCCGTCGTGCTGGGCAGCCAACTCGATGATGTCGATCTCTACCGGCCGATCGTGGAGATGTACGTCTCGGCCATCAAACTGCCCTGACTTGACCATGACGTACGTGACCGCACTGTTGCCGGCCGCGCAGGGCGTCGGGGTCTACGCGACGCTCAAGCGCGCCGCGGACATCACTTTCGACGACCGGTCCCGCGGTCAGGTTATGGCCCACACTTTCGTGGAGCGGGTGACGGGTCGAGCGGCCGAGGTGCCGGAACCGGTGGCGCAGCAAAGCCCAGTTCATGGCGTTGGCCACGCGGGCCGTCATTAGTGTGCAGATATGGACGCGCAAGAGCCGGCCCACGGCGCGGACGTGGGAACGGGTGTCGCTGCGTCTCTGCTGGCCAATGTGTCCAGCCTGGCTGATGACATGCTCATGTATTTGGTCGAGCGGATACCGGAGGTCGGCGGGGATGCCGAGCTTCGCGGCCTGACCCTGGGATCGTGCTCGTCGAATCTCGAAGCGGCACTTTCGATGTTCCGTCATGGGATCGACGTAGCGGCTGCGGAGGCGCCGGTAACGGCGCTCGAACACGCGCGAGCAATGGCATCACGAGGGCACAGCGTCGATGTGATGCTGCGGTTCTATCGGTTGGGTCATGAGTACTTCACCGAGAAGCTCTCCGACTCGCTCACTGACTGGATCGCCGACCCCACTGTCGCGCTGAGGACGTTTATCGATCTCGAGCGGTTCGGGTTTCGATACATCGACCGCATCTCCAGTCTGGTGGCTGCCGAGTACGTCGCCGAGCTCGACCGACGCCAGAACCAGGCAAGAGCCGAGCGCGACGATGTCGTGCGGGCACTGCTCGCCGGGGAACGTGTCGACATCGCTCGGGCCGAACGTGTGCTCAGCCACCGGCTCACCGGTCGGCAGATCGGTTTCGTGTGCTGGGTCGACGACCGCGGCGTCGACCTTGAGGGATTCGCTAGGCAGGTTGGTCGGTATCTCGGGGCGGGTCATTCACTCGTCGTGGCGGACGGCCCACTCGCGGTTTGGGGATGGGCATCGATCACGGGGGACGTGAGGACTTCGCTGACGGGCATGGCGACGGAGTTACCCGGCGAATGCGAAAACGTTCACATCGCGGTGGGCTCGCCCCATCCGGGGGCTGCGGGCTTTCGCACCTCCCACCTCGAGGCTCTACGCACTCGCCGGGTCATCGAACTGTCGGGGCGCGCGGCGCCGTCGATCACCGAGTTCAGCGATGTTGCGTTGGTGGATGCCATCTCGCGCGACCTGGATGCGGCGAAGGCCTTCGTTGCCGCTCAGCTCGGCGATCTCGCACGAGACGACGCGAAAGAGCGCAGCGAGCGCGCCACACTGCTTGCTGTTCTCGACGCGCAAGGGAGTCTGACGACCGCAGCACGCACCTTGGGAATCCACAAGAACACGGTCCTGCAAAGGGTGCGTCGTGCCGAAGAGCGCAGGGGCCGGCCCGCGACGATCGAGGTCGCCGAACTGCACGCCGCCCTACTCGTGTGCGACGTGCTGGGGGCCTCGGTGTTGCCCGAGTCATCGCCTCACTGACGGGAGTCCGAGCGCGCCGGATGTGCTCGCAGCACACCGCAGAGGGCTGAGAGGGCCTTGTTGACCGACACCGGCCGTTCGTACGTTGGCATCTCATCCCGAAGCGCGAAGGACTCCGATGTCGACGACGACTCAACACTCCCAACCCCCAGCAGCCGCCTCGCAGCACGCCTTGCCTGATCCGGGCGAGCAGGTTCCGACGCTGTCCTGGCCGATAGTCGGCATCTTCACATTCGCGCTTGCGCTCTTCGGCGCATCAACGTGGGCTGCCCTCACCGACACTTTGCCTGCTATCGCCACCATCGCCGCGAGCGCCGCAGCAATCTTCGTCCTGTTCACCGTGTTGCACGACGCCTCGCATTACTCGATCAGCTCACATCGCTGGGTCAACGTCGCCTTCGGTCGCGTGGCAATGTTCTTCGTCTCGCCGCTGATCTCATTCAAGTCGTTCGCGTTCATCCATATCGAGCACCACCGCAACACCAACGACGGTGACGCCGATCCCGATCACTTCGTCAGCGCCGCGCCCTGGTGGCAGCTGCCCATCCGCTTCCCGGCGATGGACCTGCCCTATATCGGTCTTTTGGTGCGTAACCTGCGCCGCCGCCCACGCGCCGAGATTCTCGAGACGGCGGCCTTGATGATCTTCTCCGTGGCGGTGATCGTGGCGGCCGCCTTGACCGGACATCTGTGGACGCTCGCGCTGATCTACCTGATTCCCGAGCGGGTGGCGATGTTTGTCCTGGCTTGGTGGTTCGACTGGCTACCTCACCACGACCTGGAAGACACCCAACGCGAGAACCGCTATCGCGCCACCCGCAACCGCGTCGGCTCGGAGTGGATCCTGACTCCCCTGCTGTTGTCGCAGAACTATCACCTGGTCCACCACTTACACCCCTCCATCCCCTTCTACCGCTACGTCGCGGCCTGGCGACGCAATGAGGCCGCCTACCTCGAGCGCGACTCGGCAATAGGCACCGTCTTTGGGCAGCAGCTCGACGCCACGCAGTACCGCGAGTGGAAACGCCTCAACGGCAAACTAGCTGCGCTGCTGCCGGTCCGAATGCCGCGTTCCTCCGCGGCACGCCATGCCAGCACCCACCCGATCCCTGTCAAAAGCGTCGAGCACCTGACTCCAGGCAGCGTCAAAGTCACTCTCGACGTTCCCGATCACCTCAACGACCAGTTCCAATTCCAGGCGGGCCAACACCTGACCGTTAAACACCACATCGGCGGGAAGGAGGTGCGACGAAACTACTCGATCTGCACCTCGGCCTCATCGGGAGAACTGGCGATCGGAGTACGGCACATCGACGGCGGGATGTTCTCGACCTTCGCGGTCGAAACATTGCGAGCCGGTGACGTCCTGGAACTGATGACGCCCACGGGTAGCTTCGGCGCACCCCTTGATCCACTCGCTCGGCGCGACTATGTCGCGGTAGCGGCCGGCAGCGGCATCACGCCCATCCTGTCAATCATGCGCACCACCATGGAGATTGAGACCGAGAGCCGCTTCACCCTCTTCTACGGCAACCGAACCGCAGAGTCGACCATGTTCGCTACCGAACTCGATGAGCTCGAAGCTCGATATGCAGACCGGTTACGCATCTTCCACATCCGCTCAGCCGAGGCGCACCACCCCGCCTCTCTTCGCGGCCGTATCGAGCTGGCGATGGTTCAACGCCTGCTCGCCAGCGACCTCACTTCGATCGACCGGTGGTACCTGTGCGGCCCAAGCGATCTCGTCACGACAATGCGCGATGACCTCGCATCTGAAGGGGTGCCGACCGAGCGGATACACCTCGAACTGTTCCGCGGCACGAACCGACCCACACACGTCGATGACTTTCCCAAGTCCGACGTGACCATCACGCTGTCCGGCGCGGCTCACACCGTGGAACTCGCCGCGGGTGAGACCGTCCTCGAATCCGCGCTGAAAAACAACATCGACGCGCCGTATGCCTGTCTTGGCGGCGCGTGTGGCACTTGCAAAGCCAGGATCACGACAGGAGCAGTATCGATGGAGCAAAATTTTGCACTTAACACAGCCGAGCTCGAGGCCGGCTTCATACTGACGTGTCAATCCCGTCCCACCACCCCAACGGTCGAAGTCGACTACGACAGCTGAGCCGACACATACGGGCCACCTACAGCGCTTCGCCAGCGTCAATCTGAACGGATCGTGCGTGGCGCCCCGTCGGCAAAGGCCAGCGGGGGTCATCGGGTCGTCTGAGTTCGCGTCATAAATGACATCGACATGACGCAGCAATAAGAATGTGACGCCGAATTTGAGCACCTGCAAGGGATCAGCGACGAACAACTCATTCTGATGTAAGCGAGCACTCCTGCCGCGACGACGCGATGACGCGACTGCAATATCAACTACTTGTGATTGTTGCCTGGAGCATATACCGTCGGCAATACCGAGTGGACAGGAGAAAGCCGATGGCTCGTTTCCCCAAGCCGCCCGAGGGCAGCTGGACGCAGCACTATCCAGAACTGGGAACGGAGCCGGTTTCCTACGAGGACTCCATCAGCCCCGAGTTCTACGAGACCGAACGCAAAGCGGTGTTCAAGCGTGCGTGGCTGAATGTCGGTCGCGTCGAGCAACTTCCGCGAAAGGGCAGCTACTTCACCAAGGAACTGAAAGTCGCGAACACGTCGATCATCTTGGTGCGCACCACCGCGGGTGAGATCAAGGCGTACCACAACATCTGCAGGCACCGCGGCAACAAGCTGGTGTGGAACGACATGCCGCTCGAGGAAACAAGCGGTGTCTGCAGGCAGTTCACCTGCAAGTACCACGCCTGGCGCTACGACCTCGACGGCAACCTGACCTTCGTGCAGCAGGAGGGGGAGTTCTTCGACCTGGACAAGAGCCGATACGGCCTGGTGAGCGTGCACTGCGAGGTGTGGGAGGGGTTCATCTTCGTCAACCTCGCCGACGAGCCCGAGCAGACACTTCGCGACTTCCTCGGCCCGATGATCCTTGGCCTTGAGGGTTATCCGTTCGACGAGATGACTTCGCGGTTCTACTACCGCTCGGAGGTGAAGGCGAACTGGAAGCTCTACATGGACGCGTTCCAGGAGTTCTATCACGCACCCGTTCTGCATGCCAACCAGTCGCCGGCCAAGTACTCAAAGGCTGCCGCAGAGGCCGGTTTCGAGGCGCCGCACTACCGCATCGACGGGCCGCATCGCCTGGTCAGCACGTCGGGCATCCGGGCATGGGAGATGGACTCCGAGATGCGCAAGCCGATGGAGGACATCTGTCAGAGCGGGCTGTTCGGGCCATGGGACAAACCCGAACTCGGCGACATGCCGCCGGGGCTCAATCCGGCGAAATGCGATCCCTGGGGCCTGGATTCGTTCCAGCTGTTCCCGAACTTCGTGATCCTGGTCTGGGGCCAGGGCTGGTATCTGACGTACCACTACTGGCCGACGTCGTATAACACGCACATCTTCGAGGGCACGCTGTACTTCCCGCAGCCGCGCACGCCACGAGAGCGCATCGCCCAGGAGCTGGCGGCCGTCTCGTTCAAGGAGTACGGGCTGCAGGACGCGAATACCCTTGAGGCGACACAGACGATGGTCGAATCCGGTGTGGTCGACAAGTTCCTGCTTTGCGACCAGGAAGTGCTGATTCGTCACCTGCACAAGGAAACAGCGGCGTGGGTGGACGACTATCAGCGCAAGACGGCGGGGGTGTGAGTGCAGATGACCGCCATGCTGCCGACCGAATTCGCTGACCTGGAACGATTTTCGGAGTGGTGCCTGCCCACGGAGCCCGAGCGTTTCGCGAAACGGCTGGCCAGTTCGATGGCCCAGATGCAGGCCTTCTACGACGCCATCACGCCCCGTGCGGAGGAGGCGATCTCCTACTGCGACAAGTTTCCGCTTGACGACATGCCGGAGGACGTCCTCAATCTGATGCACCTGCTGTACTCGATGATCATGGTGTCGTTCCCCGTCGAGTGCTGGAAACAGCCGCGCGTCCCCGATTCCGGCGCCGCCACGCTGGACTGCGTGTCCGAACCGGTCCCGTGACCACTGTCCTGCACGCCGCCCGCTTGGCCGACGTCGATGCCGGTGAGGTGCGGTCGCCTGCGGTGGTGGTGATCGACGGCGAGCGGATCCAATCGGTGAATCCGACTGAGCTGCCCTCTGATTCGACGGAGATCGACCTCGGCGATGTGACGTCTGTTGCCGGGGTTGATGGACATGGAGCTCAACCTGCTGATCGGGGGGCCGGGCGGCCCGGAAGGCCTGCCCAATCCGATGCACGGTGTGCAGGACGACCCCGCATACCGGACCCTGCGCGGAGCGGTGAACGCGCGGACCACCCTCGAGGCCGGTTTCACGACGGTGCGCAATCTCGGGCTCATGGTGAAGACCGGTGGCTATCTGCTCGACGTCGCTCTGCAGCGCGCTATCGACCAAGGCTGGCACGTGGGGCCCCGGATCTATCCGGCCGGCCATGCGGTCACCCCGTACGGCGGACACCTCGATCCCACCGTGTTCCAGCGACTCGCGCCGGGCATCATGCCGCTGTCTGTCGCCGAGGGCATCGCCAACGGCGTCGACGACGTACGGGCGTGCGTGCGCTACCAGGTTCGCCACGGCGCCAAGCTGATCAAGGTGTCCGCGTCGGGTGGCGTGATGTCGCACAGCACCGCCCCTGGCGCGCAGCAGTACTCCGACGACGAGTTCGTCGCGATCGCCGACGAGGCCCACCGGGCGGGTGTGCGCGTCGCGGCACATGCCGTCGGGGACAGCGCGATTCGGGCCTGCATCCGGGCCGGCATCGACTGCATCGAACACGGCTTCCTCGCCACCGACGAGACGATTCAGATGATGGTCGACCACGGCACGTTCCTGGTGTCGACCACCTATCTCACAGAAGCGATGGCCATCGACCGCATCGCTCCGGAGTTGCGCAAGAAGGCCGAAGTGGTTTTCCCGCAAGCGCAGGCGATGCTGCCAAAGGCGATCGCCGCCGGCGTGCGGATCGCGTGCGGGACCGACGCGCCTGCCATTCCGCACGGGCAGAACGCCAAAGAACTGTGCGCGTTGGTGGATCGGGGCATGACGCCGATGGAGGCGATCCGAGCCGCGACGATCACCAGTTCGGAGCTCATCGAGGCCGACGACGAGCTCGGCCGTCTCGCACCGGGATACCTCGCCGACATCATCGCCGTTCCCGGCGATCCGTCGCGCGACATCGCCACCACACTCGACGTGCGGTTCGTGATGAAAAACGGCCAGGTCTACAAGCGTTAGAGGAGGCGGGCGTGGAACAAACCGACAACATTCTCTGGCTGCTCAAGCAGGCGTGGTACTTCTCGCTGACGACGGTGAACGACGCGGTGAGCGATCACGGCGTCAGCACCGCACAAATCGGCATGTTGCGCCAACTGGCCACCGAACCCGGCCTGTCCGGTGCTGACTTGGCGCGCCGCCTGCTCATCAGCCCGCAGGGCGTTCAACTGGCGCTGAAGGAGCTCGAGCGCCGCGGACTGGTGGAGCGGAAACAGGACCCGCAACACGGCCGGATACTGCAGGCTTTCCTGACCGACCAGGGGCGCAAGGTCGCCGAAGCCGTGGTCAGCGATGCGATCGCCGCGAACGCGAAGGTTTTCGGCGTGCTCAGCAGCGCCGAGCAGGACACGCTGCGGGAACTGCTCGGTCGCGTCATCGAACAGGGCACCGGCCACAAGCTGTTCACCGACCACATCGGCCCCGATGTGGCAAGTAGTTGATAATAATGACAAGTACTTGATAATGTTATTGATGATGAGCGAGAAGCCGGAGCGGACGTGGCCGTCGTTGCGACCGAACAGGTCGTCATCGAACTGGACCGCCGGACGACGACCGCGACGTACCGGGCGGGCGACACCCTGCTCGAGACCGCGCGCTCGGCCGGCTTGAGCCCACCTTCGTCGTGTGAAACCGGCTCCTGCGGAACGTGTATGGCGCGCCTCACCGAGGGCAGCGCCCGGATGAACAACAACGACGCGCTCGAAGACGACGAGGTGGCCGAGGGGTGGGTGCTGACCTGTCAGGCCTTGCCGACCAGTTGCACAGTTCGGGTGGTCTATGAGTAAGAAGTCGATGACCCGCGTCGCGGTCGTGACTGGGGGCGCGTCCGGAATGGGCGAGGCGACCTGCCACGAGCTCGGCAGGCTGGGACACAAGGTCGCCGTGCTGGACCTCGACGGCGAAGCGGCGCAACGGGTTTCCGAAGAGTTGCGCGCCGAAGGTGTGACGGCGCTAGCGGTGACCGTCGACGTCAGTGACCGCGCGGCCGTCGAGGAAGCGTTCGCGAAGGTACGCGGCGAGCTCGGGCCGGTGCACATCCTGGTCACCAGTGCGGGCGTGGTCGATTTCGCGCCGTTCACCGACATCACGGTGGCCGCGTGGGAGCGCCTGATCGCGGTGAATCTGACCGGCACATTCCACTGTTGTCAGGTTGCGGTGCCCGACATGCTGGACGCGGGATGGGGTCGCATCGTGATGATCTCGTCGTCGAGCGCCCAACGCGGCTCGCCGGGGATGGCGCACTATGCCGCCTCCAAGGGCGCGCTGCTGTCACTGACCAGATCGCTCGCGCGCGAATACGGGCCGGTGGGCATCACGGTCAACAACATTCCGCCCTCGGCGATCGAGACGCCGATGCAGCATCAGGGACAGGCCGCGGGTCATCTGCCCTCCAACGAGCAGATGGCCGCGAGCGTTCCGCTCGGGCACCTGGGTACCGGGCGACGACATCGCCGCCGCGGTCGGGTTCCTCTGCTCGGAGCAGGCCGGCTTCATCACCGGCCAAACCCTTGGCGTCAACGGCGGATCGGTGATGTGAGAGAACAGGGAGGTTCGCATGAGCGCGGTGGCCTAAGCCGGCAGAGGGCAGCTGGACGGAGCACTACCCGGAGCTCGGTACCGGGCCGGTGTCCTTCCGCGACTCGACCTCGCCGGAGTTCTACGAGATGGAGCGCGAGGCCATCTTCAAGCGCGCATGGCTCAACGTCGGCCGCGTCGAGGAACTGCCCCGCGTCGGCAGCTATCTTCACCAAGGAGATCGACGCCGCCAAGACCTCCGTGATCGTCGTGAAGGGCAAGGACCAACAGATCCGCGCCTTCTACAACATCTGCCGCCACCGCGGAAACAAGTTGGTGTGGAACGACTTTCCCAACGAAGAAGTCAAAGGATCCTGCCGGCAGTTCACCTGCAAGTACCACGGGTGGCGCTATGACCTCGAAGGTCAGTTGACCTTCGTGCAGCAGCCGGGTGAGTTCTTCGACCTCGACGCCGCAGAGTACGGCTTGAGCCCGGTCCACTGCGACGTCTGGAACGGGTTCATCTTCATCAATCTCGATCCAGAGCCACGCCAAACCCTGCGCGAGTTCCTCGGGCCGATGATCACCGCCCTGGACGACTATCCGTTCGAAATGATGACGGAGCGTTACGATTTCGTCGCTCATAACAACAGCAACTGGAAGATCTTCGCCGACGCCTTCCAGGAGTACTACCACGTGCCGTCCCTGCATTCCCAGCAGGTGCCGAGTGAGGTACGTCAACCCAACGCCACGTTCGAGTGCGGGCACTTCCAGATCGACGGTCCGCACCGGTTGGTGTCCACCGCCGGAACCCGGCGGTGGCTGCTCGCACCCGAGTACATGTACCCGGTCGAGCGCGCGACTCGCAGCGGCCTGGTCGGCCCGTGGCGGACGCCCGAGACGCACCAGTCGGCCGGACTGAACCCCGGCGGCATCGAGCCGTGGGGCATCACCAACTTCCAGATCTTCCCGAACCTCGAGATCCTGATCTACCACGGGTGGTACCTGCTGTACCGCTACTGGCCGACGTCGCACAACACCCATAAGTTCGAGGCGTACAACGCGTTCCATCCCGCGCGCACCGTGCGGGAGCGCATCGAGCATGAAGTCGCGTCGGTGGTGCTCAAGGAATTCGCGCTGCAGGACGCCGGCATGCTCGGTGGCACGCAGGCGGCGCTCGAGTACGGCGTTGTCGACGATTTTCCGCTCAACGATCAGGAGATCCTCGTCCGCCACCTGCACAAGGTCGCCGTCGACTGGGTTGAGGAGTACGCGAGCCAACGACGTCCGGTGGGGGTGTGACTGTGTCCGACACCCGACTGCCCAGTGCCTTCGCCGAATTCGAGCAGTTCGCCGAGAAGTGGTGCCTGGCAACTGAACCGGAGCGGTGGAATGCGCGGCTGACCACACCGATGCCGGAGATCCGCGAGTTCTACGACGCGTTCTCGCCGCGGTTCGAAGAGGCGATCGAGTACTGCGACAAATTTCCTCTCGACGACCTACCGGACGACGCGCTCAACCTGCTGCACCTCATCTACTCGATGATCATGATCTCGATGGCCGTCGAGGTTTTCGGCACGCAAAAGCCCGCCGACTCCGCCGACGCCGTCATCGACCGAATAGGGGAGCCGGTTCCATGAGTGTGCTGACGATCAACAAGCTCACCGACTCGGTCGGCGCGGAAGTGCTTGGCGTCGACTCCGACCGGCTGGCAAGCGACGAGGCGCTCGGCGCGGCGGTGCTCGACGCGCTCGAGGACAACGGCGTGCTGGTGTTTCCCGGACTTGGTCTGAAACCCGAAGCGCAGGTTGAGTTCTGCAGGCGGCTCGGCGAGGTCGACCACTCGTCGGATGGCCACCATCCTGTCGCCGGCATCTACCCGATCACGCTCGACAAGTCCAAGAACGCGTCGGCCGCCTACCTGCGCGCCACCTTCGACTGGCACATCGACGGCTGCACCCCGATCGAGTGACAGTTCCCGCAGATGGCCACGGTGCTGTCCGCGGTCCAGGTCGCGGAGCGTGGCGGCGAGACCGAGTTCGCGAATTCATATGCGGCGTACGACGCGTTGAGCGACGAGGAGAAGAAGCGGTACGCGTTCGCTGCGTGTCGTGCATTCACTCGAGGCGTCCCAGCGCCGGGTCAACCCCGATCCGTCGCCCGAGGAGCTGGCGCGGTGGCGCGGCACGGCCCACCCACGAGCACCCGCTGGTGTGGACACATCGCAGCGGCCGCAGGTCGCTGGTTCTCGGCGCGTCCGCCGACTATGTCGTCGGCATGGATCTCGACGAGGGCAGGGCCCTTCTGGCGGAGCTGCTCGAGCGGGCAACCGGCGCCGACAACGGTGTACAGCCACCACTGGTCCGTCGGCGACACCGTCATCTGGGACAACCGGGGCGTCCTGCATCGGGCGGCGCCGTACGACCCGGACTCACCACGGGAGATGCTGCGCACGACGGTGCTCGGCGACGAGCCGATCCAGTGATCGACGCGTGCTGAGCGGGTGCACGACCTCCTCGTTGACGCCGACGGGCCACTGTGGAAATCTAATACTCAGAGATGAGAGTCACGTTCTCGTCATGCCGAGATCGGTGGAAACGGAGTAGCGCATGGCGGAGGACCTCACCTCGGTCGATTTCTTCCGGGACAGTCGTCTGACCGACGATCCGTACCGGTTCTACGAGGCACTTCGCAACAAGTGCCCGGTCAGCCGCGAGGACCACTACGGCGTCACGATGGTGACCGGCTGGCAGGAGGCCGTCGACGTCTACAACGACGCGGAGACGTTCTCGTCCTGCATCTCGGTGACCGGGCCCGTTCCCGGGGTTCCCGGTCCCGCTCGAAGGCGACGACGTCACCGAGCTGATCGTGAAGCACCGCGACGAGATTCCGTTCAGCGACCAGCTGCCGACCCTCGACCCGCCGACGCACACCAATCACCGCGCGCTGCTGATGCGGCTGATCACGCCCAAGCGCCTCAAGGAGAACGAGGACGCGATGTGGCAGCTCGCCGACGACATCCTCGATGACTTCCTCGCACCGGGTGAAGGCGAGTTCATCAAGGGGTTCGCGGGTCCGTTCACGCTGCGCGTCATCGCCGACCTGCTGGGCGTGCCGGAAGAGGACCGCGACGAGCTCATCGAGATGCTCGCGCGCGGCACCCACGGCGGCGGCTTGGGCAACGCCGAGAAGGCGCTGAACAAGACACCGTTGGAGTACCTGTACGACGGGTTCGCGACGTATGTCGAGGAGCGTCGGGCCGAGCCACGCGACGACGTGCTGACCGGGCTGGCGACGGCGGCGTTCCCGGACGGGACGATGCCCGAAGTCGGAGATGTCGTACGCGTGGCCACCAATGTCTTCTCGGCCGGGCAGGAAACGACTGTGCGGCTACTCAGTACAGCGCTGAAGGTGATGGGGGACCGTCCCGACATCCAGCGTAAGCTGCGCGAGGACCGCAGCCTGCTTGCCGAACTTCATCGAGGAGTGCCTGCGCATCGAGAGCCCGGTCAAGGGTGACTTCCGGTTGTCGCGTGTGCCAACGACTGTCGGCGAAGAGGCCATCGGAGCAGGCTGCACCTTGATGGTGATCAACGGGGCCGCCAACCGCGACCCGCGTCGCTTCGAGGATCCTGACACCTTCGACCCCGAGCGCAAGAACGCCCGCCAGCACCTGGCGTTCGGGCGCGGCATCCACAGCTGTCCCGGCGCACCGCTGGCCCGCGCCGAGACCCGGGTCGGCCTCGAGCGACTGCTCGACCGCACCAGCGACATCAGGATCAGCGAGGCGCATCACGGGCCTGCGGATGATCGCCGCTACCAATACATTCCGACCTACATCCTGCGTGGGCTCACCGAATTGCATTTGGAGTTCGATCCAGCAATGAAAGTCACTGTCGACGAGGACCGGTGCCGCGGCCACGGCATGTGCCTGACGCTGTGCCCCGAGGTGTTCCACATGCACGACGACGGCTACGCCGTCGCCGATCCGTCCGAGGTGCCTGCCGGTCTCGAGGCCGGGGCCCAAGACGCCATCGCCAACTGCCCTGAACAAGCCATCAGCGAAATCGACTGACGACCAAGGAGATCCAATGCCCAAGGGCTACATCATCATCACGGAGGACGTGAAGGATCCGGCCGGATTTGCCGAATACGGCAAGCTGGCCGGAAAGGCGATGGCGGGCGCGACGCTGCTGTCGTTCGACGCCAAGCCCGAGGTGCTCGAGGGCGAGTGGCACGGCCCCCAGACTGTCGTTCTGGAGTTCGAGTCGGTCGAGGCAGCGCGCGAGTGGTACAACTCGGATGCCTATCAGGAGGCGGCAAAGCTTCGCCAGGCGGCCGCCGACTGCAACGGTGTCATCGTCTCCGGCCTCTGATGCGCTTTGTCTTCGTGCACGGCGGTTTTCACGCCGCCTGGTGCTGGGAACGGACGATCGAAGAGCTAGAGCAGTTGGGCCACGAGGGCGTCGCTGTTGATCTTCCCGGTCATGGCGCACGCATCGACGAGGAGTCGACGCTGGCCAACCGCCGCGATGCGATCGTCGCGGCGCTGCAGTCCGGCAGCCAGACGAAGAATGTTCTCGTCGGTCACTCGGGCGGCGGGTTCGACGCCACGCTGGCCGCCGATGCGGCGGCCGATCTCGTCAGCCACATCATCTACGTGGCCGCAGCCTTGCCAAGGGAAGGGCGCACCTATCCCGAAGCCATGGCGATGCGCGACTCGGAGGAAGGTGAGTTCGACGCCGACGTCGGAGAGATGTTGGGCTACTTGAAGTTCGACGACGACGGAGCGATGTGGTTCGCCGACTTCGACGGCGCGTGGAAGTACTTCTACCACGACTGCGACGAGGCGACCGCCCGCTGGGCGTTCGAGCGTCTGGGCCCGGAACGGTTCGGCGACACCACGGTGACACCGGTGTCGGTGCCTGCATTCTGGGCGGCCGATCTACCCCGCAGCTTCATCCGCTGCCTTCAGGATCAGTCGATGCCGCCGTGGCTGGCCGACACGGTCACCCGCCGGCTCGGCGTCGAGCAATTGACGATCGACACGTCGCATTCGCCGTTCCTGAGCCGGCCGAAGGAACTGGCCGAGCTACTCGTGCACGCCACGACGACCAAGCCCACCGGCGCGTTGGTGCCCGACTAGTTCGTCACTCTTCGCGAATGAAGATCGCCTGCCGAGGGCACTGGCGAACCGCTTCGCGGATCTGCTGCTCGTTCTCTGGCGTGACTTCGTCCTGCAGGACGTGCAGGTAGTCCTCGTCGTCGAGGTCGAAGACCTCCGGGATGATGCCCATGCACACCCCGTTGCTCTCGCACAGGCCGAAGTCGACTTCAACCTTGCTCATCGCAGCACTTTCACCGGCACGTGCTGGTAGCCCGCGACGTTCTGCATGTTGACTCGCTGCAGACCGTCGAAGTCGACCTCGTAGCGCGGCATGAAGTCCAGCAGGTGGTCCAGTGCGATCGCGCTTTCCATCCTGGCCAGCGCGGCGCCGAGGCAGCTGTGGATGCCGTAGCCGAGTCCGAGGTTCTGCGCCTGCGTGCGGTCGCGGTCGATGTCGAACGTCTCGGCGTCGTCGAAGGCTCGCGGATCGCGGTTGGCGGCGGCGCCCATCAGGAAGACCGGCTTGTTCGCGGGGATCGTGCCGCTGGGCACCGTCACCTCTTTGACGCTGTAGCGCACGTTGTACTGCACCGGGCCGACGTAGCGCAGCAGCTCCTCGACCGCGTCCGGGATCTTGCTGCGGTCGTCGAGCAGCTTCTGCCACTGGTCGGGATGCCGGGCGAACTCCACCACCGCGCTGCCGACGAGCTTGGTGACCGTCTCCGCGCCCGCGCCGCCGAGAAGCGTGGTGAAGCCGGTGATCTCGATGTCGTCGAGCTTGCGCATTTCGCCGTTGTCGCCGGGGATCTCCGCGGCGATCAGCCGGCTGATCATGTCGTCCTGCGGATTCGAGCCTGCGCTCCTGGACGAGGCCGTAGTAGTACACGCCCGAGTCGATGTTGGCCTGCATGTTGTCGTCGTCCAGATCGATCTGTCCCGGCTTGCGATGCAAGCTCTTGTCGATCCAGTGCCGAACCTGCTGGCGGAAGTCCTCGGGCACGCCCGCCATCCGGGTGATGACCTCCACCGGGAACGGGCCGGAGAAGTCCTGCACGACGTCGAAGTTGTCCGGATCGGCCTTGGCGAGGTAGTGCTCGATCAGCTCGGTGACGGTTTCCTTCTGCGACTGGATTGCGCGCGGTGTGAACGCCTTGTTGAGCAGGCTGCGCATATGGCGATGGTCGGGCGGGTCCATGAAGATGATCGACTTCTGCGGGCACCTCGCCGGTGCGCACCATGCTCAGGTCGCAGCCGCGAGCCGACGAGAACGAATCGTGGTCCTTGAACGCCGCGGCCACGTCCTCGTGCCGGGTCAGCGCGTAGAAGTCCTCTTGCTCGTCGTAGTACAGCGGTGCGTCGTCGCGCATCCGCGCGTAGATCTCGTACGGGTTGTCGAAGTACTCCTGCGCGACCGGGTTGAACATCACCTTGGGCTTGGTCATGGACTCCTCCTTCGCGGCGGGCTGATTGCCGGAAGCGTTACGAGAGACGCTCTAACTGTAACGCTAACAGTTTCGCCATCCGGATTCGATCAAATGGGCTAAGTAATATGCGGCGTTTCATGGATTACCGCTGAAATCCGGCGTTGATGACGTCGTCGAGAAGCCCGAGATCGCTGCCGAGTTCGGCGGCGGTCTTGCGCACCACGGCGACATCCTTGCCGACGAACTCGCCGACCATGTCGATGAACGCGTCGACCGAACCCCTGGCACCGACGATGCTCGCCACCCGGCTCGCCGCGCTGCCGTGGCCGATCGCGTCGAGCAGCTGTTGCTCGTCGACGCCGAGCCGGTCGCCGAGCCGCACGGCCTCGTGCAGCAGCCCGATCTGCGCGGCGAACAGGGTGTTGTTGACCAGCTTGACGCCCTGGCCCGCACCGATCGGGCCCACATGAAGGATGGGATCGCCGTAGCTGGCCAGCACCGGACGGGCCCGCTCGACGGCGTCATCGGATCCGCCGACGAACAGCGTCACCTGCCCTGCGGCGATGTCGTGCGGACCTCCGCTGACCGGCGCGTCGATCACATCGACGCCATGTGACCCGGCTTCGGCGGCGACGCTCTCGGCCGTGCGCGGGCTTCCCGTGGTGTGGATGACGAGCACCGCGCCCGGCCGCATCGTGGACAGCAGAACGCTTTCCAGGCAGACCTGCTGAACCTGCTCGTCGGTGAACACGCAGACGACGACAACGTCGGCGTCCGCGCCGACGTCGGCCAGGTCGGTCACCGGCTGCGCGCCGAGTTCACTGACCGCCCGGCGCTTCTCGACAGAGCGGCCGAGCGCGCGCACCTCGTGGCCGGCCTCGACGAGGCGGCGCACCATGGGCGCGCCCATGCGGCCCGCCCCGACGAACCCGACCTGACTCACCGCGGGTGACTCCATCGACTTCAGGGCCGCGTCGGCCGCGTCGAACACGGCGCCCTCGGGTGCCGATGCGCTGGCCGCGAGGCTCGCGGCGTGCCGGACGTCCTTCTGCAGCAGGGCACCGGCGATCGGCGCGAGGTGCTCAAGGGTTCCCGCCGAAGACCGCGATGCTGCCGAGCGCCTTGCTGACGGCGGATCCGCCGTTGAGGACCTCGGCGAGGCGGTCGCGCGGGATGCCGAGCGATTCGCCCAACTCGAGGGTGCTGATCGCGCTGCCAAGGTTGGCGGTGAACAGCAGGTTGTTCAGGATCTTGGTGACCTGGCCGCTGCCAAGCGGGCCGAGGTGGACGATGGGGTCGGCGTAGGTGGCGAACACCGGACGGCAGCGCTCGACGACGTCCTCGTCGCCGCCGACCATGACCAGCAGCTTTCCTTCTTCGACGGCAGGCGCGCCGCCGCTCACCGGTGCGTCGATCACCGAAACCCCCTGTGCCGCGGCCTTCTCGGCGATCTCGCGGCAGGTGTCGGGGTGCACGGTGCTGTGGATGGCGACGATCCCGCCGGACGCCAACCCGGCCAGCACGCCGGTCTCGCCGTACAGCACTTCCCTGACGTCGTCGTCGCCGACAACGCACAGGCAGACGAGGTCGCTGGCCGCCGCCAGTTCGGCAGGTGAACCCGCGGTCTTCGCGGCGGTGTCCGCGTACGGCTCGAGGCTGGCCGCTCTGCGGGCCCACAAGCGTGGTCTCGTAGCCGCCCTCGACGATCCGCCGCGCCATGGGGCCGCCCTGGCTGCCCAGTCCGATGAATCCGACGCGCATCAACCCGCCTCCATTGCTTTCGATGTGTCCTTCTGCGCGACAACGCATTCCTCGACGAACGACAGCACCTTCGCGTGGTACGCCGCTGCGTTGACCGACAAGGACAGATTGTGTCCGGTGCTCGACTTGCTCATTGATCACGAATCGCGGCGACGCGGTGAACATGGCGCCGATCTGCGCAAGCGTCTCCGGATCCGACCGCCACACCCGTTCATGCTCGGCGACGCTGAACTGCACCGGCACCCGCACGCGTGCGCGCGAGTGCGGGAAAGTCCTGCCGCGGCCAGCTCTTCGTCATGCCCGACTTCGTACAGTGCGCCGGTCGAGGAGTTCGTCATGCCGGACAACACGTCGGGCGGATACAAGTCCGCGGGCTGCCAGAGCATCTCGCGCAACCCGGCCGGACGTTGCGTCGCCGTCGCGGTCTTCATGATGTCCGCCATTGCCGCGCCGTATTGCACACCGGTGCCTGCCAACTCGAGACCGATGACGCCGGCTTGTTCGGCTTGGTCATCGGCGGCCATTCGCACCGCCAGCTCGCATCCGGCGGAATGGCCGACGAGAAACAGCCCGGCGCCGCGCGGAGTTCGTACCGAGGATCTTGTCGATTGCGCCGTAGGCCAGCGCGACGCGTTGTTCCGGCCGCTCCATCGCATCCGGGTAGGGCGCCGAACTCCCGTAGCCCGGGTCGATCCAGTGCCACCATGGTGTAGCCGTTGTCCGCCCCGAGCGCGCAGCAGCGACAGCGGCGGATGTCCGGGACAGTCGAAATACGCTGCGGTACTTGCCCCTCCGTGGAACGCGACGACGACCGCGCGCGGTTCGGCGGCCTCGGCGACGAGGCCCGACATCGGCACGCCGTCGACGAGGACGACGCGGGGGCGCAGGCGCGCTCACCCGTCTGTCCGTAGCAGGATCGCGCCGCTGGGGGTCAGGCCGCCGCTGCTGACGACGGCGACGCGGGCGTCCGTCGACCTGGCGCTCACCGGCCTCACCGCGCAGCTGGGTCACGGCCTCGTGGATCAGGCCCATGCCATGGGTGCGGCCGTGGGAAAGCTGGCCGCCGTGCGTGTTCAGCGGGATCACGCCGTCACGGGCGATGGCCTTGCCGCCGTCGAGGAAGTCCTTCGCCTCGCCGATGCCGCAGAAGCCGAGCGCCTCCAACCACGACAGGCAGTTGAACGAAAAGCCGTCGTACAGTTCGGCGACGTCGACGTCCTTGGGGCGCAGCGACGTTCGGGTCCACAGGTGCGCCGACTGGCCCAGCACCTGCGGCTCGTGGGTCATGGTGGTCTGGTCCCAGTCGGTGCGTTCGATGATCTGGGTGCCGACGGCCTCGAAGAGCACCGGCGTGCTTGGGCATGTCCTTGGCCACGTCGACGGCGGAGACGATCACCGCGATGGCGCCGTCGCACGGGACGTCGCAGTCGTACAACCCGAACGGCGTGGTGATCATCCGGGCGTCCAGGTAGTCGTCCATCGTCATCGGATCGCGATAGATGGCCGTCGGGTTCAGCGCGGCGTTGGCGCGCTGGTTCAACGCGATCCAGCCGAGCGTCTCCCTCGTCGTGCCGTACCGCTCGAAAGTGGCGCTGCGCGTTGAGCGCCAGCACATGGGCAGCCGACGTCGCGCCGAACGGCATCTGCCAGCTGGAGGTGCGCTTGCCGCCCGGCGGCGACGTCTTGCCCTCCTTCATCAGCTGCTGGAACGTTGCCTCCCACAGCGTTCGGAAGCACAGCACGTGGCGGGCCATGCCCGTGGCGATCGCCATCATCGCCGCGATGATCGAGCCGCCGGGCCCGAAGGTGTCCATGCCGCCGTTGATCCACGTCGGGCGGATACCCAGCGCGCCCTCCAGCGCGGTGACGCCGCCCTCGCCCATGCCTGCGATGTCGAGCCCGGGGTAGGTGGACAGCCCGTCGATGTCGTCGAGCGTCAACCCCGCGTCGGCGATCGCGGCCTCGCACGCATCGATGGTGAGCGACAGCGGCGGCACCATCAGCCGGCGCCCTAGGCGCGAGGCGCCGATGCCGGTGATCGCGGACTTGTCCTCGAACTTCTCAGTGGTGAGCGGCGGCCGGACGAATCGGCCGAAGTCCTGCGGCGCGATCTCGTCGACGGGCTGCGGGCCTGCCTCCTTCTGACCGGTGGGCCGAAACACCGGCAGCCAGACATCCTCGATCTTCTCGAATAGCGACCTCAACGGTCTGGCCCAGTTCGAGCTCTTCGGGATCGCATTCAACGATGTTGGTGGTCAACCGGACTCGCGGATCCTCGACAACGGCGACCTGGGCCACGACGTAGGGCGGAGGCAGATCGGGGAAGCCGAATCGGTGGTTGACGGTGAAGGCGGACAGCGTGGCCCTGCCGGAGACGTCGCGCACGCCCATGTTGCGGCTGCGGCAGTACCGGCAGACCGGCTGCGGGGGATGAATCAACGCCGCACAGTCGCGGCACTCCTGGATGCGCAGAACGCCGTCGCCGCCCGCGGTCCAGAAGAACTCGTTCTGGACGGTGACTTCCGGTAGCGGTCGGGTCACCGGACGAATCCCGAAATCGCTTCGCTGTCCTCGGTTTTCGGCTCAGGTTCGGGTGATTCCTGCGCGTCGGGATGCGCTGCTCCGTCGCCGGATGGCCGGTGTTCGCCCATTTCGATGATCGCGTGCACCGGGCAGTCGAGAAGTGCCCGCGTGACCGCCTCTTGGTCCTCCGCGGGGATCTCGCCGTTTCCTACCAGCGCCGCGTACCCCCAGTCGTCGAGCGAGAAGTACTCGGGTGCGTGCTTAGCGCACACGCCGAAACCGTCACACATCGTGCGATCGAGCTTGATCCTCACGCCGGCATCACCGCCTCCACTTCATACGGGCGCACCGCACTGAAGGCGCCGGAATGGCATGTTGTGCAACCATTTTCCATGTGGCTGGCGACCAGCCGAGGGAATTGAGCCAGCAGGCTGGCGGCGACATTGGTGGCGCCGTCCAGGGTCGCGCACGCACCGCGGCCGCGGAGCACCACCGACCACCGCTCCAGGCGGGCCAGGTCCTCGTCCGTCGCGAGCCCGTCGCGCAGCGCCTCGGTGACCGCCGACATCGCTGCCGTGCCGTTGAAGCAGGAGCCGCACTGGCCCGCGTTTTCGCGGTCGTAGTAGGCCATCACCGATGCGGCGACGGCGACCGGGCAGTCGTCAGTCAGGATGGCGATCGCGCCGCAGCCGAGCCCGCTGTTGAGCCCGCGCAGGCTGTCGTGGTCGAGCGTGGCGTCGAGCATGTCGCGATTGACCAGGCCGGCGAAGTAGCCGCCCATCAGCACGCCGCGCACCTGATCGGCGGGCACACCGTGCACCCCAGCAGATCGGTGAACGCCACCCCGTGCGGAATCTCGTAGAGCGCAGGCGGCCGCCCGGCCCCGGTGATCGTCGCGAGGAACGTGCCGGGCGACGTCGACGTGCCGTACTGGCGGAAGGCCTCCGCGCCGTGCCGGTGCAGGAACGGCAGATTGGCCAGCGTCTCGACATTGCTCACCAGTGTGGGAAGACCGGCGACACCCTCTTCGAATGGGCGCGGGGGCTTGTCCGTCGGCTTGGCAGGGCCGCCGTTGAGGACACGCACCGCCGCGGTCTCCTCGCCGGCCACGTAGGTCGGCTCGACCGTCACCACGCTGATCGCCAGCCCGTTGAGCACGGCGGGGTCGAGTTCGGCCAGCGCCGCCTCGACTGCCTCGGCCGCCCGCCGATCGGAGACGTAGACGTAGGCGCGCGCCGCCTCGACCATCCGCGCTGCCAGCCGGAGCCCGTCGAGCACCAGGTGTGGTCGGTGCCGCAGCAGCCACCGGTCCTTGATCGACGCCGGCTCGCCCTCCTCGCCGTTGGCGATCACAATCGCGCCGCCACAGCGACGGCCGTTGTCGCGCACGGTGCGCACCTTGACGGCCAGCGGGAACGCCGCGCCGCCACGCCCGAGCAGCCCGGACAGATCGACCTCGCCCAGCAGGTGATCGGCATCGTCGAGCGGTTGATAGCCGCCCTGATTGCGATAGTCGGTGTGGTCCTCGTCGCCCTGCCGCAGCAGCCGCGGCTCGATGCCGGGCCACGCCGCAATGGTCAGCGCGGTGGTGGTCGTCATGGCCGTCCACCCCCCGCGGATAAGCTTGCGGCCGTGAGAACCGCGGTGGTGCGCATCCGGGTGGACCCGGCTGGGCAGCTCACCGGCGCCCAATTAGCCGACGGCATGGTCAACCTCCGCGATCTCGCAACCCCTGCCGGCATCGATGTGCTCGAGAACAACCTCGCCGCGATGCCCGCTGGCCGGCGTGAAGTCGAAATGCTGATGGTCGGCGGCGAACCCGAGGACCTGAAAGCCACGGCGGTTGCCTTGTGCGCCAAGGCGTTCGGCACCGAACCCGAGCCGGGGGTGCTGACGTACATCAGCAGGGGAACGGACGACGACGCCCACGGCGTGCTTGCCGGATTCGGCCTCACCGGCGACATCGAACGCGTGCCCGGCGACGACGGCCTCGACGTGATTCACGTGACCCTGCGCAAGACCGACCTGGAACGCATCCCGGAAAGCCGTATCCATACGGCGCTGGAGGCGTCGCTCAACTGCGAAGTGCACATCCGCACGATGTAGCTTCATCTAGCCGTCCAGGAACTTCAGGATCGCGGGCGCGGCCTGCACCCACGTGTCGAACATGTTGAAGCGCTTCACCTTTCCCGAGGCGCGTTCCTCGCCGGCGCGCTCCCAGGCGTCCTCGGGCCACGGCGGGTCGATCAGCTCCGAACCCTTGATCAGGCAGCTCACCTCCAGCGAGGTTCGCTTCGGGTGGTCCAGGTCGTTCTCGCCGCCGCGGATGATCAGCGTCGGCACCTTGATGTTGTCGAACATCTCGTCCTCGACACCGGGGATCGTCTGACCGGGTTTCGGCACGAATGCGTTGAGCCAGCGCAGCATCAGCTTGAGGAATTCGTCGGGGTCTTGGCCGAGGATGCGCTGCTCGTTATCCGGGTTCTCGGCGATGCGCTCCTTCCACTCGCCGACGCGGGCAACGTCCTTCATGCCGCCGCCGCGCACCGCGAGGATGCTCGGCACGATGTAGTAGGACCCCAGCACGAACGATCCGTACACTCCGCCGACGATGTTCCACACCACCAGCTTTCGCACGATCTCCGGGTAGAGCATGGTGGTCAGCATCGAGTCACGGGCGCCGCCCGAACCGCCCGCGATGTATGCACGGCCCGATGTCGAGCCCGGTGATCAGCGCGTGCAGCGTCTCGGCTCGCATGTGGGATTCGCTCTGCCCGTAGAACTGGACGTCGGATTTCCCGCAGTTCGGCCGGTCCCACAGCAGGACTCGATAGCCACCGTTTACCAGTTCCTGCGCCAACGGCCGCAGGCCTTCGATGTCCTTGCTGAATCGGCCGCCCGGCGTCAGCGCGATGAAATCGCCCTCTTCGCCCAGGATTTCGTAGACGACGTTGCCGCCGTTGTACTCGAAGATCTTCTCGTTGGTCATGCTTGCACCAGCACGTCTTTGCCGACCACACGGACTGGATAGGTGCGGATGCTCCACTCGGGTTTGACGGCAGTGGTGCCCGTTGCGAGTTCGAAACCCCATTGGTGCCACGGGCAGTAGATGAATTCCAGATCGCGCACCATCACCGCGTCGCCAGGCACGCTTTCGTCCACGATCGTGCGGCCGCGGGCGCGGCCCGAGCACAGCGGACCACCCTCGTGCGGGCAGTAGTTCGCGATGGCGTAGAACGTGCCGTTGACGTTGTAGACGCCGACACCGTGTCGCCCGATCGGCACCAGTTTGTGTGTGCCCGGCGGGATCTCGTCGACCGTGGCGACGACGTGCTCACGCCCCTGCGCCAGCCGGGGCGGTTTGGTTTCTTCTGCCACCGTCAGAACACCCGCACTTGGCCCTCGAGGGCCGGAACAGTCTCAGGCAGGTGATAAGTCGCGATGCCGTTGCGGAACATCACGTTCTCCCTTGCGTGCTCGGGCAGGTGCTTGACCAGCCAGCGCGGGTCGTCGAACGTCCAGTGCGGGTAATCCGAGCAGAACAGCAGGATCTTGTCGCACTCCATCCACTCGAACGCGCGGGACAGCTCGGTCTTGTCCTCGGGGTAGTCCAGCGGTTGGGTGGTGAACTTGATGTGGTCCTTCACGTACTCCGACGGCTTGCGCTTGATGTCGACCCACGACTTGCGGGCCTCGTAGATGGCGTCCATCCGCCACATCAGCGGCAGGATCCACGTGAAAGCGTGCTCCACCAACACGATTCGCAGCGTCGGGAAGCGGTCGAAGACCCCGTCGAAGATCAGGCTCATCACCTGGTTCGCGGCCAGCAGCGAGTAGGTGACCATGAAGTCGTGGTTGTAGCTGGGGAAGCCGACCGGCGGGATCGGCAGTTCCTCGTGGTGGCCGCGCGACAGGTGGCAGCTCACGGTGATGTCGTGCTTGGTGGCGGCTTCCCAGATCGGGTCATACTTCGGATCGCCCCATGACGGGCGTGGCTCGGCCTTGATCAGGATCTGCCCCATGTAGGGATGCCCGGCCCAGCGCTCGATCTCGCGAGCGGAGTCCTGCGGCGCCTCGATCGCGACGCAGATCGAACCGCGCCAGCGCTCATGCCAGTTGTTGTGGCTGTCCAGCCAGTGGTTGTCCTGCCAGTCGTTCAGCGCGCAGCTCATCGCGTGGTTCACCTCGGGGAAGCGCGCCGGGTAAGCGGCGGGCTCGAGGATGGCGATGTCGGCGCCGGCCTCCATGATCAACTGCTTGAACGCCAGGTCGGGGTCGCTGCCCGCGAACTCGCCGTCGGCCGGGAAGGTGTCCGCCCGCATCGCGTAGGCGTGCGCGTAGTCAGGCGCGTCGTAGTAGATCTGGTCGCCGATCTTGCGCGTCAGGAAGTACTTGCTGCGCCACGGCTCCGGGATGTACTGCGCCAACACCCCGCTCTTGGGCACCGGATGCACATCGGAGTCGACGCAGCGTACGGCGATTTTCTCCGCTGCGGGCTTCCGCTCTGTCGTTGTGACCGTCATCGTGGTCTCCTCGATCGCGATAAGTCTCAGGTACTGTGCGGCTGTCCGATCTTGATGCCGGCCCCGACGTCTATGCCGTAGAGCTCCGCGGCGTTTCGCCAGCAGAGCTTGTCGCGCTGTTCGTCGGAATACGAGGCGGGCACCTTCAACTCGTTGAGCTGCCAGTGCGGATAGCTCGACCCGTACATCACCATGTCGTCCTTGCCGGTGAAGCCGAACCACTCACCGGCGAATTCGGTGTCACCAGGGCCGTCCATCGCGCCCTGGATGAAGTAGGTGTGGCCGGGCAGGTAGTCGCTTGGCATCTTCGGCGCCCACGGCGTCTGTTCGAGGTGGGGACGGCCGAAACAGTCCATCCGCCAGATGAACGGCGTCAGCAGGTCGGCGGCCCCGTCCGCCCACACGAACTTCAGCGTGGGCATCCTTTCGAATACCCCTTCGGCGATCATGTTCATCAGGTGGTAGAGGTAATTGAGCGCCATGAAGCTGACGTACTGCTCATAGGTGCGGGGAACACCAGACGGCGTCGGCGCGAACGAGAGCCCGGCGCCGACCTCGATGTGTACGGAGACAGGCAGGTTCGCTTCGACGGCCGCTTCCCACAGCGGCCAGTACTGCGGCTTGCCGTACACCTCCCGCGACTGCAGCGGAACCCCGACCTGTACGACCCGCGGGTGGTCGGCGTACTTTTCGATCTCGCGCAGTGCGCCGGTGATGTCATCGGGATTGACCCGGATGGTGCCGCGGTACCGGTCGGCATAGGCGTTGTCGTCGAGCCAGCGCGACACCATCAACTCGTTGTGCGCGGCCGCGATCGCGGTACCGAGATGGCGATCGGGCATGATGCCGCGCGTCATCGGGTGCAGGATCGCGACGTCGGTACCGCGCTCGTCGAACAGCTGCCCGCCGACGAACTCGGGGTCCGAACCCGGGTATTGCCGATCGGGCCCCTCGGTCTTCGATGCGTATTCGCCGCCGGGGGCGCCGTACCAGTCCATCTCGTAGTCCGGGAACCCGCGGCTCTTGAACGGCTCGCGAAGGAAGCTCCGCAGGTCCTTGTTCGACCTGGAGAAGATGTGCACGCTGGCATCGATGACGGGCGTTGTTGACCCCGTCAGGATGTTCGATCACGCTAAGGCCTCCGCACGCAGGACATACAGCCATAGTAAAGCCTTATTCTTCAATGGCAAGAATTGGGTTCTCCAGCAGATCGCTTACTTCTTCGCAGGTCAGGGTGTGCGCTGGTCAGTCGCATGGCACACCCGAAGCGAAACGTGGTAGTCGAATCCCGAGAACGGTTACAGCATCTAAGGAGAATGTTATTCTCGTGTCTACGCGACAACGCCCCCGGGAGGCCTTGGTGTTACTGGAGTTCGACGCCGATCAGCGGCTGTGGCAGGAGACCGTCCGCGACGCCGTGGCCAAGCAGTGTCCGCCGACGCTGGTGCGCAGCATCGCCGAGGACGGCGTTGATCCGAGCCCGTTGTGGAAGACCTACGTCGATGCGGGCTGGACGGAACTGACCGATCCGGAGAACGCGGTCGAACTGGCGATCGTGCTCGAGGAGCTGGGGCGCGCGACCGATCCGACTCCGTTTCTTGCGACGTTGACGCAGTTCGCCCCGTTGGCAGGGGACCGGTTCGACCCGCAACAGGCGGGCACGGCCGTCTACGGCGGAGTCACCGCCCACCGGGATGCCGACGGCTGGGTGTTGTACGGGACGGCGCATCACGTGCTCGACGGTGATCGCGCCGAAAGGCTCGCGGTGGTCACCGACGCAGGCGTGTTCGTCGTCGACGCGGGTAAGGCGGTCGCCAGGCGTAGCCCTGTGTTCGATCCGGTGCTCCACATCGCAGAGGTGTCATTCGACGGTGTGCACGTGCCGGACACCGACCGCGTCCGAGTCGATGCGGAACGGGCCCGCCACGTCGCGCTCACCGGCATGGCGATCACCACCGTCGGCGCCTGCCAGCGCATCCTCGACCTGGTGCTCGAGCACGTGAAGCAGCGCCAGCAGTTCGGCGTGGCGATCGGCTCCTTCCAGGCCGTCCAGCACAAGGCCGTCGACATGCACGTCGCCACCGAGCGGGCCCGTGCGTTGTCTTACTTTGCCGCACTGACCATTTCGGCCGACGATCCACGCAGGCGGCTGGCTGCCGCGATGGCCAAGGCGGCCGCGGGGGAGTGCCAGGCGGTGGTGTTCCGGCACGGCCTGCAGCTGTTCGGCGCCATGGGATTCACATGGGAGAACGATCTGCAGTTCGCGCTCAAGCGGGCCAAGGCAGGCGAGCTGCTGCTCGGCGGAGCCGCGGAACATCGCGCGGTTATCGCGGAGGAATACAGGGCCTTCTGATGCAGCTGACTTTTGATTCCGACGTCGAGGAGTTCCGCGCCGAGTTCGCGGCGTTCCTCGACGAGCATCTGCCGTCGGAGACCGAGACCCAGGAGCGGCCGCGGTCGGTTTCGCACATGCCCCAGTGGGCCCGCGACTGGCAGCGGCTGCTGTTCGACAACGGCTGGTTGCTGCCCGCCCAGCCGCCGGAGTTCGGCGGACGCAATGCGACGGTACTGCAGCAGTTCGTTCACCTCGACGAACTATGCCGTCGCCGCATCTACCACAGCTTCAACCCGCAGGGTGTGAACATCATTGCGGCGTCACTGATTTCGTTCGGCTCTGATGAGCAGAAACACCGCTGGGCGGTGCCGGTGCTCAAGGGCGAGATGACCGCGTCGCTCGGGATGAGCGAGCCCAGCGCCGGCTCCGATCTGGCGTCGCTGCGGACTCGAGCCGATCTTGACGGCGACCATTTCGTGGTCAACGGCCAGAAGGTGTGGACGTCGGGCGCCCACGACGCGGACTGGCTCCTGACGTTCGTGCGCACCGACCCGGACGCGCCGAAGCACAAGGGCATCAGCGTGCTGATCATCCCGACTGACACGCCAGGCGTGGTGTGCAGGCCGTTCGCCGACATGACCGGTCAGGAGAACAAGGACTTCAACGAGGTCTTCTTCACCGACGCGCGGGTGCCTGCCGAGAACCTCGTCGGGCCGCTCAACGGCGGTTGGGGCGGTGGCCAACGGTTCTCTCGGGCACGAGCGCACGATGATGTGGCTTGGTTTCGCCGACCGGATCGACAACATGATCGCCGACTTCCGGCCGCGCACCGCGCTGGAACGCGACCAGTACGCCACAACGATCATGGACTATCAGGCGCTGCGGGCGATGGGCTCGGCGGCACTGGCCCGTGCGGCGCGCGGCGAGATGGACACCGCGTCGGTGTCGGTGCTGAAACTGTTCGGTTCCGAGGCGGAGCGTCAGGCTTTCGAGAACGCGTTGACCGCAGCAGGGGCGGACGGGCTGACTCACCCCTCGACCACCGGCCCCTACGAACACATGAACCTCGACCACTACTTCGTCAGCTGGTTCGAGCGCTACGCCCGCAGCTTCGGCGGCACCATCGCGGGCGGAACCTCTGAGATCCAGCGCAACATCATCGCCACCCAGGTGCTCGGTCTGCCCCGGCGCTGACCAGTGACCGAGACGCTGACCGTCGACCGGCCGCAGGCCGGAATCGTTGTGCTGCAGCTGAACCGGCCCAAGCAGCTGAACGCGATCAACGAGGTCATGCGTGACGAGCTGACCCAGACGTTCGCCGACATCGCGACGGACGCCTCGGTCAACGTCGTCGTCCTCACCGGGGCCGGCCGCGGATTCTGCTCGGGCATCGACGTGCGCGACTTCGGCCCCGGCATGCTCGAAGCCTCCGCTCCCGTGATCGGCCGGCTTCGGTTCCAAGAGGCAATGGCCGCACTGCCGCGAGCGATCTGGAATCTGCCGCAGCCGGTTATCGCCGCGGTGAACGGACCCTGTGTCGGCGCCGGGTTCGCCCTGTGTCTGGCCGCCGACATCCGGATCTGCTCTACGGCCGCGACGTTTGGCAACGGCGCAATACTTCTTGGGCTGTCCGGCGCCGAGATGGGGATGAGCTATCACCTGCCCCGAATCGTGGGCACGAGTGTGGCCGCCGACTGGATGCTGACCGGTAGAACGGTGACTGCCGACGAAGCCGATCGCCGGGGCTTGGTGAGCGAAGTCGTCGAACCGGACCGATTGGGCGGGCGTGCCCTCGAACTGGCCGCGGGCATCGCTCAATTGCCGCCCTTCGGAGTGCAGTTGACGAAGCGGGCGCTGCAAGTGAACACCGACGCGGCTGGGCTCGAGGCGGCCATGGAGCTCGAGAACCGCAACCAGGTGCTCGCGCATGCCACCGATGAAGCGGCCGAACGGCGGAAGCGGTAACGGGCACCGACGGAGGGACAACGAATGGCGTGGGACTTCTCGACCGATCCGGGGTGGGCGGAGCAACTCGCGTGGGTCGAGGAATTCGTGCGCTTGGAGTGCGAGCCGATAGACCTGATCGTCAAGGAATCACACGACCTCAACGATCCAGTGCGGCAAGCCGTGATTCCGCCTTTGCAGAAGATCGTCAAGGAGCGCGGTCTGTGGGCCACTCACCTGGGCCCGCACCTTGGCGGCCCGGGATACGGGCAGGTGAAACTCGCGCTGTTGAACGAGATTCTCGGCCGATCCGAATGTGCGCCCATCGTTTTCGGCTCGCAGGCCCCTGACTCGGGCAACAGCGAGATCCTCGCCCACTACGGCACTCCCGAGCTGAAGAAGCGCTACCTTGAGCCGCTCCTCGACAATCGCATTGTGTCGTGCTTCTCGATGACCGAACCGCAGGGCGGGGCGGATCCGAAGGTGTTCACGACGACCGCGGTCGCTGACGGCGATGACTGGATCATCAACGGCGAGAAGTGGTTCTCGTCGTTCGCATCGATGGCGTCGTTCATCATCGTGATGGCGATGACCGATCCGGATGCGCCGCCCTACGAACGGTATTCGATGTTCGTCGTTCCGGGGGAGACGCCGGGTATCAACGTGCTGCGTGACGTCGGCCTTGGGCACCAGCCTCTTGGCGGCGGGGGTCGCGAGGGTTATGTGCGGTACGAAAATGTTCGCGTTCCCGCGGATCACATGCTTGGACCGCGGGGCGGTGCGTTCGTCGTCGCTCAGACGCGGTTGGGCGGCGGGCGAATCCATCACGCGATGCGGACCGTCGGACTCGTCCGGCGCATCTACGACATGATCTGCGAACGAGCGGTATCGAGGTACACCCAGGGCGGGATGTTGTCCGACAAGCAGTTGGTCCAGGAGATGGTTGCCGACTCGTGGATGGAGATCGAGGCATTCCGGCTGCTCACTTTGCAGACGGCCTGGAAGATCGACCAGCACAACGACTACAAAGCCGTTCGCGCTGACATCTCGGCGGTCAAGGCGATGATGCAGAAGGTGCTTCACGACGTGTCGGCACGTGCATTGCAGCTGCACGGGTCGCTGGGCACGACGCACGAGATGCCGTTCGTTTCCTACCTGGTGGAGTCCTTCGTCCTCGGGCTGGCCGACGGGCCGACCGAGGTACACAAGGTCACTCTGGCCCGCTTGCTGCTCAAGGATCAGAAGCCGGCGCCCGACATGTTCCCTTCGGAGCACCTGCTTCGGCTGCGGGAGGCGGCGGAGGCGAAGTTCGCCGACAAGCTTGCGGGGATTCCTCGTGTCGTGTGAGGGCAAGGTGGCGTTGGTAACCGGCACCAGCCGGGGTCTCGGCAAGGCGATCGCGCAGCGATTGGCCCGCGAAGGCGCAGCGGTCGCGCTCACCGCGCGCACCATGGAGCCCGACCCCAAATATCAAGGCTCACTTCGGCAGACGCTCGAAGAGATCGAAGCCGCCGGCGGCACGGCGATCGCGATCCAAGCCGATCTGTCCAAGGCCGAAGACCGCGAGCGTCTGTTCGGCGAGGTGGTCGAACGCATTGGCGCACCCGACATTCTGGTGAACAACGCCGCCGTCACATTCCTGCGACCGCTCGACGAGTTCCCCGAGAAGCGGGTGCGGCTGATGATGGAGATGCACGTGCTGGCGCCGCTGCACCTCACCCAGCTGGCGATCCCCGCCATGCGCGAGCGCGGTCGCGGCTGGGTACTGAACGTGACGTCTGTCGGCGGTGAGCTGCCCGACGGTCCGCCGTTCTCCGAGTTCGACCGCACCGCAGGATTCGGTATCTACGGCACGGTCAAGGCGGCACTCAACCGGATGACGAAAAGCCTTGCGGCCGAGCTGTATGACGACGGGATCGCGGTCAATGCCGCCGCGCCAACCAACCCCGTCGCCACGCCGGGCGCAGGAACGTTGGATCTGGCCAAGACCGACACCGAGGACATCGAGCTGATCACCCAGACCGCCTTCGTGCTGTGCACCGGCGATCCCGCGGTGTTGACCGGTCGCATTGCCCACACGCAGGCGTTCCTGCGCGAGTGATTTCGGCGCGGTTATGGACTCTGAGCGTCGCTTAGCGCGCCGAAATCACAGACGTTGCAGCGCGAACGTCCAGAATTGCGATCCTGGCGGGCCATTGAAACAACCGACGTCGTAGGTGGAGTTGATCTCTCCGGCGAGTGAGACCTCGTTCCAGGTGTATGTGTCACGAGTCGGCATGCGTAGCCGGGGAGGCACTGTAACCCGTCGGGAACGTCAACTGTCAACGTGTATGTGCCGTTGTCAAGGTGCGCGTAGCCGTCGTAGTAGGCATAGAACTTCAGCCGGGGTACTGCGCTGACGCGCAGGCAATTCACGTCGATGGGCGCCGGGCACGCCGAGATGAACCATGCCCACGAAGCTCGTTCGTATCTGTTCGTGAGGACGTCGTAGTTCCCCGGCTGCATCATGGCGTTGGCAGGCGGTGCGAACATCGCCGCAGCAGCCGTAAGCGCGGCAGCCGCCGTCGCAGCCATTACGGACTTCATGCTCGTCCCTTCGTCCAGTCACTTCGATGGCTCGTAATCAAACCACCTCACCGCCGATCTCGGTCGAAATCAGTCGATGACGACAGCGTCCTTGTGTTCGGTGATGGGCCTGGCAGGCAACTGCTCGTCGCAGATGCGTTGCAGATTCTTCAATGTTTCGTCGAGGCCAGGGCCCAGCGGCTTGCTCGGCGTGAACGTCGCGGGCAGGTGCTTCATCCCCTGAATGACGCCGATGGTCTCGTAGTGCTCGGTGCCCTCGGGGTCGCAGACATAGTCGGGCATCCGGTCGAGCACGGCGGTCAGCATCGACTTGAACACGGTCCTCGCCACGTTGGAACCGACGCAGCGGTGCACGCCAATGCCGAAGCTGAAGTGCCGGTTGCCCTTTCGGTCAAGAACGAGCTCGTTGGGCTGCTCGAACACCGACCGGGTCGCGATTGGCCATCGCCCAGGAGATCCAGAGCCGCTCACCCTCTTTGAACTTCGTGCCCCTCCACCTCGACGTCCTCGGAGAACGTGCGGCCGTCACCCGGCGCAGGGGTGTAGAAGCGCAGGAACTCCTCGGTGGCGGGGTTCAGCAGGGTGTCCCGCTCGCGGCTGAGCAGCTCGCGCTGGTCCGGATGCTCGGACAGCCACTCCAGCGAGTGTGCCGTCAGCGCGGTGGTGGTGTCGAACCCGCCGCCGATGATCAACCCGAGGTTGCCGAGGATCTCGAGGTCGGGGGCGGGCTCGCCGTCGATGCGCAGTTGCAGCAGCGCGTTGATCAGGCCGGGCCGCGGGTTCTCCCGAAGCTCCATCATGGTGTTGATCATGTCGATGCCCATCTGCCGGTTCATCTCGGCGACGCGCGGCGGCGTCGGGCGAGTGCTCTGGGGTGGACACCGACAGGTGCGCAGGCTCGCTGTAGATCGGCCACTTGTCGAGCTCGATGCCCATCATCGCCAGGGTGAGCACCGCGGGCACGATGTTGGCGAGGTCGTCGACGAAGTCGATGCGGCCCGACTCGATCTTCTCGTCGAGGGCCGCCCGCACGATCTCGTCGACGAAGGGCTGCCACCGCTTGATCGCGGCGGGGGACAGGTAGGGGTTCAGTGCACCGCGGTAGGTGCTGTGCTCGGGTTCGTCCATCTCGAGAATGCCGCCGCGCACGACCGTGGCCCGCTGCGCCTTGGGGATCGTGATGCCCTGGTATCCGCTGCGTTCGCCGTTGATGTCGTGATCGTTGGACACGGCAGGACAGCGCGCCAACTCGAAGACGTGCTTGCTGTCCGCGGCTACCCAGTGCCCGTTGTAGGTACGTCGGTCCACGCCATCGGGCACTTGGCTGCATCTCCTCGGTGATCTTGTCGAACTGCAGCCGGTACTCCGGCGTGTGCCGGTCGAAGTGATAGCGATTCTTCTTGCGGTCGCTGTCGGCGCTTACGTCGTCGACGCTCAAGGCTTGTCTCCCGTGTTCTCACTCTTCGATCGAGATGGCCTGTTCGGGGCACGAGTGCACGGCTTCGCGGACCGCATCCTCCTGATCGGCCGGAACCACTTCGTTGACCGGCGACGACGTGCCGTCAATGTCGCTGAGCTCAAAGGAATCCGGGGCGATCATCGAGCACAGCGTGTGCCCCTGGCAGCGCCCGGAGTCGACGAAAACCTTCACGGTGTGCCTCCCGATCAGATGTGGTAGTCGTACCACTTGAGGTAGCCGCCGGCATCGACGCGCTGCTGCGTTCCCGTGATGTACCTGGCCTCGTCCGACGCCAGGAACAGCACCATGTTGCTGATGTCCTCGGGCTCGATCCAGGGCACCTTCATGGCCTGCTGGACGTAGAACACCGGCTCGGCATCTGCCTTTGTCGGATGCTCGAGGTCGGGCCGGAAGGACTTGTACATCGGCTCGCTCTGCAGCATCGGGGTGTTGCAGTTCGTCGGGTGGATGACGTTGGCCCGAATGCCGCGGGGTGCGAGCTCGGTGGCCAGGTTGTGCACGTACTGCGACAGCAGCCGCTTCGAATGCAGATAGGCGGCTCCGCCCGGATCCGCACCGGGGTTGTCGTTCTTCGAGACATCCATCAGCGCCGCGGTGGAGCCGGTGGCGACGATCGAGGCGCCCTCACCGAGGTGCGGGAGCGCGACGTGGATCGCGTTGAGCGTGCCGATCAGGTTGGTGTTGATGACGTCGACCCAGGCGTTCATGTCGCCGGAGCCCTTCATGCCCGCGATCCCGGCCGATGTCACGACGATGTCGAGCCTGCCCAGCTCGGCGACTCCTTCATCGAGCGCCGTCTTCAAGGCGCCGGCGTCACTCACGTCGACCTTGGCTGTGACGATCCGTTGCCCAGTCTTCTCGACGAACTGCGCGGTCTCCTCGAGGTCCTCCGGCGTGGCCATCGGGTAGCCGATCGTCGAGAAGTCCTCACATCGATCGACCGCGATGATGTCGGCGCCCTCCTCGGCGAGCCGGATCGCGTGACTGCGGCCCTGGCCGCGTCCTGCACCGGTGACGAATGCGACTTTCCCCTGTACACGTCCCACTTGTCGATGTCCTTTCGGTTAGGTGTTCCGGCCGCCGTTGACGCCCAAGATCTGTCCGGTGATGTAGCCGGCTTCTTCGGAGATCAGAAATGCGCATGCGGCGGCGATGTCCTCGGGCCTGCCGATGCGGCGAACAGGTGTTGCCTCGATGTTCTTCTCGACCACGAGGTAGCCGCGCTCTTCGGACTTGCGCAGCATCGGGGTGTCGATGAAACCGGGCGGCACGGCGTTGACGGTGATGCCGCTTGGGCCGTATTCGAGTGCCAGCGATTTGGTGAGCCCGTTGACCGCCGACTTGGCCGCTACGTACGGCGACATGAACGGCTGCCCCGAATGCGTGCTCGACGAGGAGATGTTGACGATGCGTCCCCAGCCGGCCTCGATCATGTCGGGCAGCACCGCCTGGACGCAGTGGAAGACGCCATTGAGGTTGACGTCGATCACGCGCTGCCAGTCGTCGAACGTGATGTCGGTGAAGCGCTTGAACTTCTCGAGTCCGGCGGCATTGACCAGAACCGTCACAGGCCCGAGCTGAGCGCGGATGGCCGTCAATGCGTCGTCGACCGCAGCCCGGTCCGTGACGTCGGCGGTGTAGGCGAACTCGGAGTCCGACGGGTTGACGTCGATGATGGCAACGTCAAGACCGTCGGCGCGCAGCCGCTGGGCGACCGCTTGTCCAATGCCGGAGCCACCTCCGGTCACGACCGCGGTCTTCATGCGCAGGCCTCAGCCATCAAGAATCGTCCTTCCGATTATGAGAACCGTACTCTCGGCCACTGCGATCTCGCAAGACAACAAGGGAAACGGATTCCCACTGGTGAGACGTTTTTGCGCTGGTTTGTCGCACGCTAATTGCAGGCAGTCGGAGTTTCGTGCATCTGCTTGAGTTCTCCCTTCGCGAATGTATGATTCGCCGAAGATGAGAATGAAGTTTCCATCACATGGGGACGAATGCTGAGGAGGATGATGCAGGAAACGGCCACCATCTCGAGTAACGCGGCCGCCGCCGTCGACATGCCGATCGGCGTCTCTTGATCGACGGACGGCTGCTCGAGACCGAACGGACGTTTCCTTCTATCAACCCCGCGACCGGTGAAGTGCTCGGCCACGCTCCCGACGCGACGGTCGGTGACGCCGAGGCGGCCGTCGCCGCCGCGCGGCGCGCATTCGACACCACCGATTGGTCGACCAACACCGAGCTGCGCGTCCGCTGCCTCGAGCAGTTCCACCAGGCGCTGATCGACCACCACGACGAACTCGCCGAGCTGACCATCGCCGAAGTCGGTGCCACGCCCGCGCTCATCGCAGGCGCACAGCTCGACCAGCCGATCGAGATCGTCCGCTACTACGCCGAGCTTCTCAAGAACTATTCGATGACCGAGGACCTCGGCAACATCGAGAGCCGCGGAATGCAACACCACCGCTGGGTGGAAAAAGAGGCGGGCGGGGTGGTGGCGGCCATCATCGCCTACAACTATCCGAACCAGTTGGCGTTGGCCAAGCTGGCGCCTGCGCTCGCGGCCGGATGCACGGTCGTGCTCAAGTCGGCACCGGACACTCCGCTGATCACGCTCGCGCTCGGCGAGCTGATCGCCAACCACACCGATATCCCCGCGGGCGTGGTGAACGTGCTCAGCGGCGCAGACCCTGAGGTCGGCGCGGTCCTGACCGCCAGCCCGGACGTGGACATGGTCACCTTCACCGGCTCCACGCCGACGGGCCGACGGATCATGGCCGCCGCCAGCGACACCCTCAAGCGGGTCTTCCTCGAGCTGGGCGGCAAGTCTGCGGCGATCGTGCTCGACGACGCCGACTTCAACACCGCCGCCTTGTTCTCGGCGTTCTCAATGGTGACCCACGCCGGCCAGGGTTGTGCGCTGACGTCACGGCTGCTGGTGCCGCGCAGCCACCACGACGAGATCGTCGAGCTGGTCAAGACTAACTTCGGCTTTGTTCGCTACGGCGATCCGACCGCCGAGGGCACCTACATGGGTCCGCTGATCAGTGAGAAGCAACGCGACAAGGTCGACGGGATGGTGAAGCGCGCCGTCGACGCGGGCGCCACGCTGGTGACCGGCGGCGAGAAGGTCGACCCTGGCTACTTCTATACACCGACGCTGCTGACCAACGTCGACCCCGACAGCGAGATCGCCCAGGAGGAGGTGTTCGGGCCAGTCCTGGTCGTCATCGCCTACGAAGACGACGACGACGCGGTCCGCATCGCCAACAACTCCATCTACGGGCTCTCCGGCGCCGTGTTCGGCGGTCAGGACCGGGCGCTGGCGGTGGCCCGCCGCATCCGGACCGGAACCTTCTCCATCAATGGCGGCAACTACTTCAGCCCCGACAGCCCGTTCGGCGGCTTCAAGCAGTCCGGCATCGGCAGGGAGATGGGCACCGCGGGACTCGAGGAGTTCCTCGAGTCCAAGACGTTCGCGAGGTGGTCTCGATGAGCAGGCCGCTCGGAGGGATCCGCGTCCTCGAAGTCGCCATGTACGGCTTCGTTCCGTCGGCCGGTGCGGTACTCGGCGAATGGGGTGCCGACGTCATCAAGGTCGAGCACGCCGTCACCGGCGACCCGCAGCGCGGCCTGCGGCAGACCGGTCTGCTGCGGGTCGAGGGCGACCCGAACCCGAACATCGAGCACGCCAACCGCGGTCAAGCGCAGCATCGGGCTGGACATGTCGGTGCCCGAGGGCAAGCGAGGTGCTGCTGGAGCTGGCGCAAGCAGTGCCGACGTGTTCCTCACCAGCTTCCTGCCGGGGCACCGGCAGAAGTTCGGCATCGACGTCGACGACATCCGCGCCGTCAACCCGACGATCATCTACGCCAGGGGCAGCGCGCTGGGGCCGCGCGGCGAGGAGTCGGTCAAGGGCGGCTACGACATGACCGCCTTCTGGTGCCGCGCAGGCACCGCGGCGACCATCACCCCGCCGGGCATGCGAAGGAATGATCGGCCCGCCGGGACCGGCCTACGGCGACACGATCTCCGGCACCAACCTTGCAGGCGGGATCGCCGCCGCGCTGCTCAAGCGCGAGCGCACCGGCGAGCCGTCGGTCGTCGACGTCTCCCTGCTCGGCAGTGGGCTGTGGTCGATGGGGCACACCGTCGCGCTGACCAAGCACCTCGGCCAGCTGATGGAGGCGCTCCCGCCCGGCGTGCACGGGTCGCCGATCAACCCGCTGGTCGGCCTGTATCCGACGGCCGACGACCGCTACATCTCCTTCGTGATGATGCAGCCGACGAAGTTCTGGGCGGACGTGTGCAGGCACATGGACCTCGAGCGAGCTACGTCGACGATCCGCGGTTCGCGACCGTCGAGTCGATCGCCGAAAACACCGCGGCGGCCGCGGAGATCCTCAGGGAGGCGATGGCCAAGCGGACCGCTTGCCGAGTGGAGCGAGCGGTTCTCGACGTTGGCCGGTCCGTGGGCACCGGTGCAGGACACCCTGCAGGCGGCGAGGACGCCCAGATCCGCGCGAACGAGTACATCGTCGCAGGCAGGCGAGCTCGAGTTGGTCGCCAATCCAGTGCAGTTCGATATCAGTGCACCGCAAACCGGCCCTGCTCCGGCGTTTGCGGAGCAAACTGACGAAATATTGCTGGAACTTGGTTTGGATTGGGACCGCATCATCGAGCTCAAGACGGCCGGCGCCGTCACCTAGGTCTGGAGAGACCTCAATGCCCTACGTCGCGTCGATCGGCACTTACCTGCCGTGTTGGGGCGCGCCCCAACACCGGGTGGCCGGTGATGACGAGGACGCGATCACTCTTGCCGTCGAGGCAGGCCACGCCGCGCTGGTCGCCAGTGGTGTCCTGCGGGTAAACGCCAGCGGGGGAGTAAAGGCCAAAGGTCGTCCTCAGGGGCAACGGGTGTGGCACAGTGCGTGGAGCTTTTCGCGCAACTCCGAGGAGAGGCGGCCAACCAGGTGGATGGCGCACGGGTTGCGTTGGCGCACAACATCGGCGGACCGACAGCGGTGTCGGCCGTCACCATCCTGGAAGGATCGGCCAATGGCACGGGGTAGCGGTCCGGAGCGTTGGTCGGCGGTCTTCCGCAGATTCGCAACCTGTCGGGGCCGATGCAGGCGGTCGGTGGGTTGTTCTCGATGTCGGCGGATGCGGTGAAGTTCGTGTTCCGGCGGCCGTTTCAGTGGCGAGAGTTCCTGGAGCAGTGCTGGTTCATCGCTCGGGTCGCGCTGGCGCCGACACTGTTGGTGGCGATTCCGTTCACGGTGTTGGTGAGCTTCACCCTCAACATCCTGCTGCGCGAGCTTGGGTGCGGCCGATCTGTCCGGTGCGGGCGCGGCGTTCGGTGCGGTGACCCAGATCGGTCCGATGGTGACGGTGTTGATCGTTGCGGGCGCGGGTTCGACGGCGATGTGCGCGGACCTGGGGTCGCGCACCATCCGCGAAGAGATCGACGCGATGGAAGTGCTGGGCATCGATCCGGTGCAACGCCTGGTGACTCCCCGGATGCTGGCGTCGGGTCTGGTGGCGCTGCTGCTCAACAGCCTGGTGGTGATCATCGGAATCCTTGGCGGCTACATGTTTTCGGTGTTCATCCAGGATGTGAACCCCGGCGCGTTCGCCGCGGGCATCACCCTGCTGACCGGTGTGCCCGAGGTGATCATCTCGTGTGTGAAGGCCGCGCTGTTCGGGTTGATCGCCGGGCTGGTGGCCTGCTATCGCGGGCTTGTCGATCACCGGGGGTGGCGCCAAGGCGGTGGGCAACGCGGTCAACGAGACGGTGGTGTACGCGTTCATGGCGCTGTTCGTGATCAACGTGGTCGTCACGGCCATCGGCATCCGGATGACGACGGGATAGCGCGATGAGCGCCACAACGATCCTGCAAGTCGACCTATCCGCGTCTCACGCGAGGGTGCGCGCCGCCCGGTGGACCTGTTGGGTCGCATCGGCGATCACATGCTGTTCTACGTCAAGGCGCTGGCCGGTGTGCCGCACGCGACGGTGCACTTCCGCAAGGAGATCATCCGGCTGATCGCCGAGATCTCCATGGGCGCAGGCACCTTGGCGATGATCGGCGGCACCGTGGTGATCGTCGGCTTTTTGACGCTGGCCGCCGGCGGCACGCTGGCGGTGCAGGGCTATTCGTCGCTGGGCAATATCGGCATCGAGGCGCTGACCGGGTTCTTGGCGGCGTTCATCAACGTGCGCATCTCGGCGCCGGTGGTCGCGGGCATCGGGCTGGCGGCCACCTTCGGCGCCGGGGTGACCGCGCAGCTGGGCGCGATGCGGATCAACGAGGAGATCGACGCGCTGGAGTCGATGGCGATCCGTCCGGTCGAATACCTGGTGTCCACCCGGATCGTGGCGGGCATGATCGCGATCACCCCGCTGTACTCCATCGCGGTGATCTTGAGCTTCGTGGCCAGCCAGTTCACCACCGTGGTGTTGTTCGGCCAGTCCGGTGGGCTGTATGACCACTACTTCAACACGTTCCTGAACCCGATCGACCTGTTGTGGTCGTTCCTGCAGGCGATGCTGATGGCGATCACGATCCTGTTGATCCACACCTACTTCGGCTACTTCGCCTCCGGCGGGCCATCGGGTGTCGGCGTCGCGGTCGGCAACGCGGTGCGCACGTCCCTGGTCGTGGTGGTGTCGGTGACGCTTCTGGTGTCGCTGGCCATCTACGGCGCCAACGGCAACTTCAACCTGTCAGGGTAGGGGGAGAAGTTGACGCGAAATTTGGGCCAGGTCCGGCGCACCGTCGGAAACCACTAGCGCCGCAACGCCTGTAGGTGGGCGCCCGGAGGCATTTCGGCACCAGCGGCTAGTGCGGCCGCTCGCCGGTCTGGGAACCGTTGTCGCGATCGTCGCGATATTCGCCCTTGCCGTCTCGCTGTTCCGGGGCAGCTTTACCCCAACCACGTCGGTGACGGTGATTTCGGACCGGGCCGGCTTGGTGATGAATAACGACGCCAAGGTGAAGATGCGCGGCGTCGAGGTGGGCAAGGTGAGTTCGATCGAGGCCCGGCCGGACGGCACCGCTGCGATCCACCTGGCGATGGACCCGAACCAATTGCACCTGATCCCGTCCAACGTCGCAGTCGACATCGCGTCCTCGACCGTGTTCGGCGCGAAGGCCGTGCAGCTCGAGGCGCCGCCGGACCCGTCCCCGCAGAGATTGCATGAGGGACAGGTGATTCAGAGTCAGCATGTGGTGGTCGAGATCAACACCGTCTTCCAGCAGCTGACACAGGTGCTGGACAAGATCGACCCCGTCAAGCTGAACCAGACCCTCGGTGCGATATCCAAGGCGTTCAACGGCCGCGGCGAAAAGCTCGGCAAGACTATTACGGACTTCAACGCGTTCCTCGCCAAGATCGAACCGAGCCTGCCGAATCTGAGCCACGACATCGAGACCGCTGTCCCGGTGTTCACCGCCTACGCCGATGCGGCGCCCGACCTGATCACGACCGTGGAGAGCTCGACCACGATCAGTCGCAGCATCGTCGACGAGCAGCAGAACCTCGATGCCTTCCTGGTCAGCTCGATCGGTCTGGCCGATATCGGCAACGACGTGATCGGCGGCAACCGCCAAGCGCTTTCTGACACGCTGCACCTGGCTGTGCCGACCACCGATCTGTTGAGCAGGTATCACGAGGCATTGGGGTGCGGCCTCGGGGGACTCGTTCCTTTCGCGAGGTCTATGCCCCAGTTCTCGAGTGTGTTGGTGTCGGCAGCCATCACCCTGGGCGTCGAACGCTATCGCTATCCGCAGGATCTGCCGAAGGTCGCCGCGAAGGGCGGCCCGTACTGCAAGGAACTGGGCCTGCCCGAATTGCCGCCGGAGTTCCGCCCGCCGCTACTCATCACTGACAGCGGCACCAACCCGGTGAAGTACGGGAACCAGGGCATCTTGCTCAACTCCGATGCCCTCAAGCAGTGGCTGTTCGGGCCGATCGACGGACCGCCCCGCAACACCGGCCAGATCGGGCAACCGGGATGAAAACGCGCGCAACAGGGACGCTGATCAAGTTCACGATCATTCGCGGTCGTGATGGCGATGCTGACCGTCTTCCTGTTCGTCATCTTCGGGCAGGTCAGAACCGGCCCGTCGAGCGGGTATTCGGCAATATTCTCCGACGCATCACGGCTGGAGCCGGGAGACACCGTGCGGGTCGCCGGTCTCCGGGTGGGCACTGTGCAGGATGTGTCATTGCAAGCCGACCGCAAGGTGCTTGTGAAATTCGACGCCGACCGCGACATCCAGTTGACGACCGGCACCAAGGCCGCGATCCGCTATCTCAACCTGGTCGGCGACCGCTATATCGAACTCGTCGACAGCCCAGGATCGACGAAGATACTTCCCGCCGGCTCGCAGCTACCCGAGGACCGCACGACTCCCGCTCTGGACCTCGACCTGCTGCTCGGCGGCCTGAAACCTGTTATCCAGGGCCTGAATCCGCAGGATGTGAACGCGTTGACGGCGTCGCTCGTTCAGGTGTTCCAGGGCCAGGGCGGGACGCTGGAATCGCTGTTGTCGAATACGTCGTCGTTCTCGAACTCGCTCGCCGACAACAACCAGGTGATCGAGCAGTTGATCGACGACCTGCGGACCGTGCTGGACACCCTGTCGAAGGATGGCGACGACTTCTCGGGCGCGATCGACCGACTCGAGCAACTCATCAAGGGCCTGTCCAGTGAACGGGATCCGATCGGTACCGCGATCGAGCAGTTGGACGCCGGGACCGCCTCGGTCGCCGATCTCCTCGGTCAGGCGCGGACACCGCTTGACAGGCACCGTCGACAGGCTGAACGCGCTCGCCACCAACATCGACGACGACAAGGATCGCCTCGACGACAGCATCGGGCGCTTGCCCGAGATCTATCGCAAGCTTGCGCGGGTGGGCTCTTACGGCAGCTTCTTCCCGTACTACATCTGCGGAATCGCCTTCCGCGCCAGCGACCTTCAGGGCCGGACCGTTCAATTTCCCTGGATCAAGCAAGAAACGGGAAGGTGCGCGGAGGAGAGCTGATGCTGAGATACCGCGGAACCCAACTCGTCAGGGCAGGCTTCATCGGCGTTGTCCTGATCATCCTTGTCATCGCGATCGGGTTGCAGCCTGAGCGGCTGCTGCAGTGGGCGACGGCGATCAGATATCAGGCGTTGTTCTCCGAGGCCGGCGGCCTCATCGTCGGGAAATGACGTGACGGTGTCGGGCATCAAGGTCGGATCGGTCTCAAGCGTCGAACTCGACAACGGCGACGCGCTGGTCGGCTTCACCATCGAAGGCAAGTACGCCCTCGGGTCGGACACGACGGCCCACATTCGCACGGGAACATTGCTCGGCGAGCGCGTGCTGGCGCTGGATTCGGCGGGCAGCGGCACCCTCGATCCGCAGCACGTGATTCCGACGACGCGAACATCGTCGCCGTATTCGCTGACCGATGCGGTCAGCGAGCTCACCGCCAATACCGCCGCCACCGACACCGAGAGCCTGAACCAGTCTCTCGACACGCTTTCGGCGACGCTCGACCAGATCGCTCCGCAGCTGGGCCCGACGTTCGATGGCCTGTCCCGGCTGTCGCAGTCGCTGAACAACCGCAACGAAAGCCTGGCAGAGCTGCTCAAGACCGCGGGCGACGTCACCGGGATCTTGTCCGAACGCAGCCAGCAGATCAACAGCCTGATCCTCAACTCCAGCGATCTGCTCGCGGTGCTCAACGAGCGCCGGCAGGCGATCGTGAGCCTGCTCGCCAACACCTTCGCGGTGTCGCGTGAACTCAAGGGTCTGGTGCAGGACAACGAGAAACAACTGGCGCCCGCGCTCGAGAGACTGAACCGCATCACCGAAATGCTGGAAAGGAACCGCGACAACATCGCCAGGGCACTGCCAGGTCTGGCCAAATACGAACTGACCCAAAGCGAGATCGTGGCGAACGGTGCCTACTACAACGCACTCGTGCCCAACATCCAACCCGCGCAGCTTCTCCAGCCGTTCCTCGACTACGCGTTCGGGTTCAGGCGAGGGGTCAACGCCGGCCAGCCACCGGACAACGCCGGACCACGGGCCGAGTTGCCGTTCCCGGTCAACGGCATTCCGCAACCAGGAGACCTTCCGCCGCGATGAACAGAAGAAGACTCGTCACCGTCGCGGCCATCGCCCTGGCCGTCGCCCTCGTCGCGGGCGCAGCGTTCTTGGTGCGCCAGGTGTTCTTCGGCCCCAACACGATCACCGCGTACTTCCCGACCGCCACGTCCACCTATCCGGGCGACGAGGTGCGCGTCTCGGGCGTGAAGGTCGGCACGATCGATTCGATCACGCCCGAGGGCACGCAGACGAAGATGGTCCTCAAGGTCGATAGGGATGTGCCGATTCCGGCCGACGCCAAGGCCGTGATCGTTGCCCAGAACCTCGTTGCGGCGCGCTACGTCCAGCTCACGCCGGCCTACCGGAATGGTGCCGGACCGACCATGCGTGACGGTGCAGTCATTCCCAGCGACCGCACCGCGGTCCCGATCGAATGGGACGAGGTCAAGTCCCAATTGATGCGCCTGGCAACGGAACTGGGCCCCAAGAGTGACGTGTCGGGCACATCCGTCTCCCGGTTCATCGACAGCGCCGCGAACGCCTTGGACGGCAACGGCGCAAAGCTTCGGGAGACGATCGCGCAATTGTCCGGTGCTGCGCGAATTTTCGCCGAGGGCAGCGGCAACCTCGTCGACATCATCAAGAACCTGCAGACGTTCGTCACGGCGCTGCGTGACAGCAACGAACAGATAGTGCTGTTCCAGGATCGGTTGGCCAGCCTGAGCAGCGTCGTGAACGACAGCAGGTCCGATCTGGACGCGGCACTGAGCGATCTGCCCAGCGCGATCGCGGACGTGCAGCGGTTCGTCGCGGGCAGCCGGAATCAGACGGCCGAGCAGATCAGAAGCCTTGGCGCCGTTACGCAGAACCTGGTCGACCATCACATGTCTCTTGAGAACATTCTTCACGTCGCGCCGACCGCGATCGCCAACTACGAAAACATCTACTATCCCGCGTCCGGCGGTGTGACCGGAGCGTTCTCACTGGCCAACTTCGCCAACCCGGTTTGGTTCGTCTGCGGTCTGATCGGCGGTATCGAGAACACCACCGCACCGGAGACGGCGAAACTCTGCGAGCAATACCTGGGTCCCGCATTGCGGTTGGTGAACTTCAACGGCCTGCCGCTGCCGATCAACCCGTACCTGCGTCCGGTACCGAGCCCGGGCAAGCTCCTCTACACCGACCCGAAGCTTGCGCCAGGGGGAGCAGGGCCCGGCGACGCGCCCGAGCCCCCGCCGACGGTGTCGGCCTACACCGGCATGGGCGATGTTCCGGGACCGCTCGGTTGGGGAGCCCCGCAGCCTCCGGGGCAGGGGATGTACGGACACGACGAAGTGACCGCGATCCAGTCACCGGCGCTGTTCCCCGGCGCGCCGATTCCGGGGCCGCCCCCCGTGAACACGGGAACCGCGCCCACCGTCGACAGCATGCTGCTTCCGCCGACCCCGCCGCTGGACGCCCCACCGCCACCACCCGGTCCACCACTGCCTGCGGAAGCGGGGGCGCCCTCATGATTCGCGGAAGTCGTGCGAAGCGGTTGACCGTCCTCGCGTCGTGCGTTGCGCTGACGCTGACGGGCTGCTCCTTCCAGGGGTTGAATTCACTGCCGCTCCCCGGGGCGGTGGGGCGGGGCCCCGACGCGGTCACCTACCACGTCGAGGTCCCGAATGTTGCAACGCTGGAGTCCAATTCGCCGGTGATGATCGACGACGTCGTCGTCGGAAGCATCGGGAAGATGACGGTGCAGGACTGGCATGCCGACGTGGAGATCTCGGTCAAGCCCGACGTGGCCGTGCCTGCCAACGCCGTTGCCACGGTTGGGCAGACCAGCCTGCTGGGATCGATGCATTTGGCGCTCGATCCACCGATCGGCGAAAAGCCAAGCGGCCGCCTGCAACCCGGGGCAACGCTCAGCTTGAACCAGTCGTCGACCTACCCGACCACCGAACAGACGCTGTCGTCGCTCTCGGCGGTCGTCAACGCGGGCGGGCTCGGTCAACTCGGCGACGTCATCCACAACTTCAGCGTCGCGTTGGACGGGCGTGGACCCGAGCTTCGTGAGCTGCTGACCCGGCTCGACAAAACCGTCGGCGTGCTTGATGCGCAGCGGGACAACATCATCGCGTCCATCCAGCAACTCAATCGAGTCGCCAGCAAGTTCGCAGGCCAACGTGACGTGATCGACCGCGCGCTCAAGGACATCCCTCCCGCATTGGATGTACTGAACAAGCAGCGGCCCCAATTTACGACCGCGCTCGAGAAGCTCGGTCAGTTCAGCGATACCACCGCGGGGCTGGTCAATGACGCTGGCCAGGATCTGGTGAGGAACCTGAGCGATCTGAAACCGGCCCTCGAGGCGCTCGCCGCCATCGGACCCGAAATCAACCTGGCGCTCAACTTCGCCCTTGCGTTCCCCTACGGCCCGGCCTTCGCCGACCGAATCACCAAGGGCGACTACATCAACCTGTACGCCATCTTCGACATCACCTATCCGCGACTGAAGCGGACGACATTGCTCGGCACCCGGTGGGGCGACGAAGACGCCAAGCTCATCCCGGCGCCGGGTGACCCCTGGTATCTCAACTACTCGTACAACCCGCTATCGCTCGGTGTCTCGCCGCCGCCTGCCGAGGCGCTGCCTCCGCCACAGGCAGCGCCTGGCGAGCCGATGCCGCCGGTGACGGTGCCGCTGCTCCCTGTGGCACCGCCGCCCGCATTGCCCGGTGCTGCGTCAGTGAGCACGTCATCGCAGATCTTCGCGGGACCGTATGGTGCTGAGGCGCCGCCGGCTCCTGCCGCACCCGCACCAGGAGGTGGTGGCTGATGCTTACCCGCTTCGTGCGCAACCAATTGATCCTCTTCACCATCGCGTCGGTGATTGGTGTGGCGGTCATGCTGTTCGCCTACATGCAGATGCCAACGATGATCGGCGTGGGCCGCCTGACCGTGAAGCTCGAGTTGCCTGCTACCGGTGGTCTGTACCGCTTCAGCAACGTCACCTACCGAGGCGTGCAAATTGGCAGGGTGACTGAGGTGGCGCTGACCGAGAACGGCGCCGAGGCAACGATGAGCCTCGACACGTCGCCGAAAATTCCAGCGGATCTGGCGGCCGAAGTACGCAGCGTTTCGGCCGTCGGTGAACAGTATGTGGATCTTCGCCCACGCACCGACTCCGGCCCCTATCTGCAGGACGGCTCGGTGATCAGTGTCGAGAACACCACGATTCCGCAGCAAGTCGGGCCCATGCTGGATCAGGTCAGCTCACTGTTGAAGAGCGTTCCGAAGGAGAGGCTGTCCGATCTGCTCGACGAATCGTTCAAGGCTTTCAACGGCGCAGGTGACGATTTCCAATCACTGCTCGACTCGTCGGCCAGCATCAGCCAATACCTGAACGAGGTATCCGACCAATCGAAGGCCCTGATCGATGACAGTGGGCCACTTCTGGATTCGCAGGCGAAGACCACCGATTCGATCCGAACGTGGGCGCGAAGCGTGGCCGGGATTTCCAATGAAGTCGCGAACCACGACGCGGACATCCGCACGATCCTGCAGCGGGGGCCCGGCTTCGCGGACGAGCTTTCAGCACTTCTGAATCAACTCAAGCCGACTCTGCCGGTGTTGCTGTCGAACCTCACCACCCTTGGTCAGATCTTCGTCACCTACAACCCATCGATCGAACAACTGCTTGTCCTCCTGCCGGGGACCGTCGCGCTACAGCAGTCTTTCGGGATCATGAAGAACAACCCGTATGGTCTTCCCTTGAGCGACTTCTCGTTCACCATCAGCGATCCGCCACCGTGCACCGTCGGATTCCTGCCGCCGTCGCAATGGCGATCACCGGCCGACGAAACCACCATCGACACGCCAGATGGGTTGTACTGCAAGCTGCCCCAGGATGCACCGATCGGCGTACGCGGCGCCCGCAACATGCCATGCATGGGACATCCCGGCAAGCGCGCACCCACAGTTGAACTGTGCAACGACCCCAAGGGGTATCAGCCACTAGCGATCCGCCAGCACTATCTCGGGCCGTATCCGATTGATCCGAATCTGATCGCGCAGGGGATCCCGCCCGACGATCGCGTCGACTTCAACGACCGCATCCACGCGCCCACCGAGGGCACACCGTTGCCGCCTGGTGCGGTGCCTGGAGGAACACCGCCGGATCCACTGATGGCTCCGATAACGCCAGCACCGGCGGCGCCGCCGATGCCGCCGCCACCACCGGGGAATTCCATCAACGGGACGCCGATTCCGCCCGTCGAGGCTCCGCTCGCGCCGGCAGCGGCGGATGTTCCGCCCGCGCCGCAGGGCCCGCCTCCAGGGCCCGTCGAGGTGCCACCCGGTGACGGCGCAGTTCCCGCGGCTCCAAGTGCGTTTGGCGGCAACGGTTCTGGCGGCCCGTCCATCGCGTTCGCGCCGTATGACCCGCAGACGGGGGAATACATCTCACCCGACGGTCAGAAGCAGCGGCTGACGAATGCGGTTGCCGGAGCGTCACCCAAGTCGTGGAAGGACCTGCTGCCGATCTGACCCGGTGGGGCGACGGTTAGGAGAGCTGCTCCAGCCGTATCGGCACCTCGATGACAAGCGGCTTGTTGATGCCGCATGCGCCGCTCTCGGCCTGTGTCCTGGTGCGGCCTGCGAGAAGGTCGCGGATCTTCGTGCTGCGCTGACTGGCGATCGGGTCCCACCCCCAGAACCAGAACCTCTGGACAGCCGGGGCTGTGGTGCCCCCGGCGCCGGTGAAGATCTCCGCGCCCGGGTAGGAGTACGACGCGGGACACGGCTCCCAGTTTGGGACATCGCGCACAGCGAGCCAGTAGTCGCCAGTGTTGGTAATGGGGGCGGTCCAGCCCTGGTCGCTGGTCACCGTGCCACTGCACCGAATCGGACTCTCGCAACTCGAGCTGAAGGTCCAGGTCTGAACCTGCGTCTGTTCGTTCATGAAGACCTCGTTGGTCTTCGCCCAGTCGCCGTTCATGATCATCCGATAGGTGCCGTTGAGTTCGACTCCGTAATTGTCGGCGTAAGCCGGCGTTGCCGGGCCTAGACTTCCCAACACTGCCACCGCCGCCGACACGGCGCCGACTACCCGAACTCCACGCATAGCTTGTAAGCCTATCGTGGCCGGTAGTAATCCTCTCCAAAAGGGAGAATTTCGTTCCCGCTTGTGTGAAAATTATGGGCGTGCGATCCGCCGTTGCAGTGCTTGCTGCCTTGATGACTTCCGCCGCGGTCACCGCCGCTCCGCCCGCGGTCGCCGACCCGACCGACTGCAACTACCCCTCGTGCACGCCAGGCATCATGCCCAACGTCGTGCTGGGGTCGTACTGCGACAACGCCACCTACTACTCGTTCGGCGTGACGTCGTGGGGGCGGCTGGTGTTCTGCGGTTCGCCGAGGCGGTACGAACCTCGGTGGTTCCGCTCGCCCGAGATGCACGGCGTCAAGAACGAGAACGACTTGTGCCCCGCGCTGGAAGGCGAGGTTGCGCAGGCGCCGGACGGCCTGTTCCTCACCTGCGTGGCCAAAGACGGCCGGGCGTTCTGGGAGCGCGGCGACCTCTAACCGCCGCGTTCGAGCTATCCGACCGGTGTGAACTCGATGTTGATCTCGGTGAGCCCACGCAGGATGAACGTCGGCTCGTAGACATACCGTCGGGCATCGAGCGGTCCGTGCTTTTCCTCGCTGACCGTGATGTCAGCCATCCGGTCGAGAATCCGCTCGATCGAGACCCGTCCTTCGACCCGCGCGAGCGGTGCGCCGGGGCAGGAATGGATCCCGCGGCTGAACGCGATGTGCTCGCGGACGTTCTTGCGGTCGAGGGAGAACTCGTGCGGATTGTCGAACCGGCTGGGGTCGCGGTTGGCCGCGCCAGGGCTGACCATCACCGTGGTGCCCGCGGGCACCGGCGTCTCGCCGAGTGTCGTTGTCTTGCGGGCCATCCGGAACACACTCTTCACCGGGCTGTCCATCCGCAGGCACTCCTCGATGAAGATCGGGATCAGGCTGCGGTCGTCGCGCAACTGCTGCTGGATGTCGGGGCGGTCGCTGAGCACCCGCATCGCCGCGCCGAGCAGCTTCGCGGTGGTCTCCTGCCCGGCGGCGAACAGGAACGTCGCGGTGCGGACGACGTCGACCACTTCCGGTGTCGAGCCGTCGGGGTACTTCGCGGTGGCGATCGAGGTCAGCACATCGTCGCGGGGCGACTCGCGGCGTTCCTCGATGTAGCGGCGAGAACTTCTCGTCGGCCCACGCCAGTGGGTTGACCGCGATCACCTCGTGGTCGAGGCCGCCGATGTTCGTTCCCTCGCCCAACGCCCCGAACGCCTCGCGGAAATCCTCGTGGTCGGATTCGGGCACGCCGAGGAGGTCGGCAACGACCAAGAGCGAGAACGGTTTCGCATACGCGGCGAGGAACTCGCACTTGCCGTCGGCGATGAACTCGTCGATGTGGCGGTCGGCCAACCGCCACATGAAGTCCTCGTTCTCCTTGAGGCGCTTCGGCGTCAGCAGCCGCGAAAGGATGGACCGCGCGTCGGTGTGCTGCGGCGGGTCCATCGTCACCATGTGCTCGAACATGGGGATCTCGGTGCGGTGCGCCTCGAGATCAGCACAGATGTCATCGCCCTCGGGCACGAACGGTATCGGCGTGAACGGACCCATCACCGCCACGCAGGACGAGTAGTTCTCGGTGTCCTTGTAGACGGCGTTGGCCGCCTCCCAGCCGGTGACCGCCAGCACGCCGTTGTTGATCGGACAGCACACGGGGTCCTTTTCGCGGACGTGGTCGTAGTAGGGGTGTGGGTCGGGAACCAGCGACGGATCGGTGAAGTAGTCGACGGAGTCGAAATCGGTGCTCATTGAAGCGCTTCCTCCCGGAACCCACGAAATATGCTGAGCACCTGCTTAGCATGTTGGTAGAGTCACGGTCAAGGTGACGCCGCGGCGTGGCGTCTAACATCTGCGTGTCGACCGTGTGGGCGCACGGTTTGGGGAGGTGGCATGGCATCGGCGCGAAGAATCGGAGCGCCGGACGCGAAGAATCGCGTCGTGCTGCTCGATGCCGCCGAGCAACTGCTCCTCGAGGAGGGCTACGCCGCCGTCACGTCGCGCAGGGTCGCCGAAAGGGCCGGACTCAAGCCTCAGCTGGTGCACTACTACTTCCGCACCATGGAGGATCTCTTCTTGGCGGTGTTCCGTCGCAGGGCCGAGGAGGGGCTCGGGGTCCTGACGACAGCGCTTGCGTCGCCGCAGCCGCTGTGGGCGCTGTGGAGGTTCAGCACCAAGCCCGAGGCCACCCGATTGACCATGGAGTTCATGGGTCTTGCCAATCATCGCAAGGCGCTGCGGGCCGAAATCCTTTACTTCGCCGAACGTTTCCGCGAGGAGCAGAACAAGGCCATCGCGACTGCGCTGGAGCGCTACGGCATTGGCACCTCGGATGTCCCGCCGGTCGTCTGGACGGTGTTCGCGACGAGCGTCTCGCAGGCCTTGGTGATGGAACGGGCGCTCGGCATGTCCTCCGGTCACGCCGAGACATTCAAGTACTGCGAGGAGTGGCTTCGCCGACTAGAGGGCGAACCGCTTCCTGAGAGGACGATCACCAGTTGCGAAGCGAGCAGAGCGCGCCCTTCGGACCCTGATGCGTCGCGACGACGACGCCGTCCACCGCGAGGGCGCAGTGGATGTTCGGCGCCTTCGTCGACTCTCCTCCGGTGCTGGCGACCACCATCGCCCACTCGTCGGGGTTGACCAAGCCCACGTCCAGGTTCCACTGCTGGTTCGGGCCGACGTCGGCTTCGATCTTGGGGCTGAACTGATACGGGTTGTGGCTGTAGTCGGCCCAGTTCGGCGGGTCGACGTCGCGGTAGTAGATCACCACCTGGAACGGTTCCTGGGCCCACACCGTGTAATGGACGTTGTGCAGCGGAGGAGGTGGCAGGTCCTCGTCGGCGGCCGCGGTGGCGGTGCCGAACGTCAGGCCGGCAGCCGCCAGCACCGTTGCTGACAGCACGCCGAGCAACGGCCTGGCCGGTACTGGGCGCGGCGGAAACATCATTTCCGAGATCTTAGAACGTTGTTTTCGCACCCGGGTTCCGAATCGGCGATCTGATGCTTACAGGCTCAGGATCGTCGCCGACGCGGTGCCGGGAGCGCCGTAGACCTGAGCGAGCCCGACCTGCGGGCCGCCGGGCACCTGGCGATCGCCTGCCTCGCCGCGCAGCTGGCGCACCAGCTCGTGCACCTGGCGCAGACCCGAAGCGCCGATCGGTTCGCCGTTGGCGATAAGCCCGCCGTCGGTGTTGATCGGCATCGATCCGTGGATCTCGGTGGCGCCGTCGGCGAGCAGCTTCTCCTGCTCACCGTCGGCGCACAGTCCGGTCTCGGCCATGTGGATGACCTCGGCGCCGGCATCGGTGTCCTGCAGCTGGGCCACGTCGACGTCCTCGGGCCCGATTCCTGCGGCCTCATAGGCGGCCTTGGCCGCGTACACCGTCGGCGACGGATCCTCGTCAAGCGGTGCCGACGTGGCGTGCACCTCGTAGGCGCCGAACGTGCGCGTCCGGATCTCGGTGGCCCGCACATAGACCGGCTTGTCGGTGAACTGGTGCGCGATGTCGCCGCGGCACATGATCACCGCCGCGGCGCCCTCGTCGGGTGCGCAGAACATGTACTGCGTGAGCGGGTAGTTCAGCACGGTCGAGTTGAGGATCTCTTCCTCGGAAATCGGCTTGCGCCGGAACGCATTCGGGTTCTTCTCGCCGTTGCGGAAGTTCTTCGCCGCCACCTTGGCCAGCGTCGCCTGCGAGATGCCGTGCTTGTGGATGTAGTGGTTGGCCTTCATCCCGAAGAACTTCGTGGTGACGAACTGCCCGTTCTCGGCATACCACTGCGGCAGCGCGAGCTTGGCGGGGTCGTCGGTGAAGGCGCCGCGCGGATGCTTGTCCAAGCCGATGGCGATGCCGATGTCGTACTTGCCGAGCCGGATGGTGTCGGCGGTCTGCTGGATCGCAGAGGCCGCGGTGGCGCATGCGTTGAAGACATTGGTGAAGGTGATCCCGGTCAGGCCGACCAGACGCGTCACGGCGTCCGGGTTGGACACCTCGTGGCTGCCGCCGAAGCCGAACTGGATGTCCTTCCATTCCACGCCCGCGTCGGTGAGCGCGAACTGGATCGCTTCCGCGCCCATCTCCATCGCGGTCTTGTCGAACCGGCCGAACGGATGAAGCCCCACGCCGATGATCGCAACGTCGTTCATTCTTGAAGTGTCCTCTCGGCTCAGACGGGCTGGAAGGCGAACGTGACGATCTCGTTGCCCTCCTCATCGGTGGTGAAGGGGACCATGGTCAGCTCGACGTCCATGCCGAACTCGAGCTTGGCGGGGTCGTTCTCGGTGAGCCTGCCCTCGACGCGGATCACGTCGTCGAGTTGTACGAGGCCCACACCGAACGGGACGAAGTCCTTGCCCGTCGGGCCCTTGTACGGCGGCGCCGGGCGGAAAGCCCTGGGTCGTCCATGCGACGAGAGTGCCGCGCCGCGGCAGCAAGACGTCAGACATCTCCCCGGCGCTGCACTTCGGGCAGCACTGCTGGACGGGGAAGGTGGTGGCTCCGCACTTACCGCAGGTGCTTCCGATGAGCTGGGGGTTCTCGTCTGGCCAGGTAGAGATCTCCGGCGCAAGCGCTATCTGCTGTGACGACACGGCGTTGACGATAATCGGAAATGACGTTCTCGTCTAGAGAGAACAGATGGCCCGGTCGTGCGTCAATGCGGCGGTTCGTGCCCGCAGCCGTAGTCCGGGTCGCAGATTTCCGGATCGTGCTCAACCTCGGGCGGCATGAGCACCAAGGGGATCTGTTCGGGGTCGAGATACGCCCATCCCGGCAGTGGCAGGTCTCCCTTGGCGTCCTCGGCCGCGCCGACGAGATGGTCGTCAATCTCTGGACCGAGTGTGAGTTCGCCTGGGACGGGTTCCGGCCCGAGGTAGGGACCTGGAGGAGGCAGGACGAGACACAGCGCCGGGTCGAGAGCGGGTTGGCCGATTTTTGCGCAACTCTGTGGATCTGCGTGTGCCGGTACGACCCCGACGCCGAAGTAGAGCAGCGGAATCGCGGCCGCTACCGCTGACACAATGCGAGCCTTCTGCGCTGACATGGCCATCGTGGTGTCCTCCCCAGCAAGAGCAGCGCTGTTGCTGGCAACCAACTCCGCTGAGCGCGATATTACGCCGCCGAGAGAACGAAATCCCTATTCAGCACGGAGCTTTCATCTGCAGTGGTTGCGATTTCAACGGGTTGGATCGACGTTGCTGTGTTAGTTCTCAGCTGCACCGGAGTAGCCCGCGACCAGCGCGGCGATGTCGTGTCCAACGACATCGGCAAAAGACCGGTCTCCGTACGCGCCTGCTGCCCAGTGTCGTGCTCCCTCGCTGACAAGGGATTGCGCGACATTCGCGATGTGGTCCACATCGACGTGCGCGGGCAACTTGCCGTCCTGCTGCGCTCGTTCGAAGACCTCGCCGAAGATCACCGACGTCCGCTCCAGATGGTCGTGGCCGGCCAGGGCCTGACGGTAGCCCTCGAGGATCGCCTCGATGATGAGTTCCGGCGGGCTGCCACGCATCGTCTCCTCGAGGCTGGCGAGGACCGCCCGTGATGACCGCGGGAATGTCGTAGGGCTTGGCCAGCATCACGGCCGCCACGCTGTGCGCGGCGTCGGTGGACAGCACGCCGACTTCGAACAGCACGTCCTCTTTGCGCGGGAAATAGAAGTAGAACAACGCCTTGGATACGCCAGCTGCCCTGCAGATGTCGGCGACTGTCGTGCGTGCGTAGCCATTCGCGCGCCACAGTGCCATCGCCGCAGTAACCAGCGATCGTTTGGTCTCATGCGAGCGAGCCTGCTGGAACGAGGCCCTGCGCTGACCCTGGTCAGCGACTGCTGTCCTCGTTATCTCCGGCATTACCAACGCTTTCCGATGGCCTGAATAGTTGACCAGAGTCTAACTTATCGAATAGCCTCGCCGTGTGGATGCTGACAAAGCGCAGATCGCCGAGGTGCTGATCCGCTACGCCACCGGAATCGATTCCAAGGACTGGGCGCTGCTTCGCACTTGCTGGACCGAGGACGTCGACGTCGACTATGGGGAAGTGGGGCGTTACTCGGGCGCGGATGCGATCACCGGTTTGATGGAGCAGCTCCACAATGCGATGGGCCCGACGTATCACCGACTGACGAACTTCGTCATTGCCGTCGACGGTGACCGCGCGAAGGCTCGTTCGTATGTTCATGCCGTGCTCCAGGCGATTCCCGATGACGCGGCCAGCTGGGTTGAGGCACTTGGGCATTACGACGACGAGCTCGTACGGACGCCTGATGGCTGGCGGATTTCCCGCCGCACGACGGGTATCGCGCGGGTGCACGCAGGTGCGGCAGCGGGTGCTCAATCGTGACCGACTTCGTCGAAAAGTACGGCCGCTGGGCCGTGATCGCGGGCGCGTCAGAAGGGATCGGCGCCAGCCTCGCCGACCAATCGGCCGCGCGCGGACTGGATCTCGTTCTGATCGCGCGCAACGCAGAGCTGCTCGACGAGGTAGCCACGCGTGCACGCGACGAGCACGGAGTGCAAACGCGCATCGTCGTCCAAGACCTCACGGATCCAGATGTGGGCGCCAAGGTGGCCGAGGCGACTGCGGGGCTCGACGTTGGCCTGGTTGATTTACAACGCCGGTGCATCCGACCGTACGTCGGCGTTCCTCGACAACGAACTCGACTACTCGCTCAAGCAGATCAAGCTCGACTGCATCGGCCCCATCGCGTTGGCCCACCACTTCGGAACGGCGATGCGTGAGCGGGGCCGAGGCGGCATCGTGCTCGTCGCGTCGCTGGCCTGTGTGGCAGGCTCGGCGACCCTCGCCGTGTATTCGGCGGTGAAAGCGTTCCAACACAATTTCGCCGAGGGCTTGTGGGCCGAGTTGCGCCCCCACGGCGTCGACGTGTGTTGCACGCCGCTCGGCATGACCTACACACCGGCGTTTCAGCGCATGGGGTTTGAGTACGACCCCCAAATGCACATGCTGTCCGAGGATGTGGCACGCGAGATCATCGAGAACATCGGCAACGGTCCCGTCCACGTCGTGGGTGAAAACAACAGGGCGGTGGCATCGCAGGTCTGGACCATCGACCGGCGGTCCCTCGTCGAGATGATGAGCGCGGCATCCATGGATTTCGCAAGCCGGCGGGCGAACTGATGCGGGCAGTCGTCTTCCGCGACGGCGTCCACCCCGCGGCATCATGAGCGTTCTTCCTGGGCCGATTCGTCAGATCGGTTACGTCGTCACAGATCTCGACCAGGCCCTCGCGAGCTGGGTCGAGCTTGGCGTTGGCCCTTGGCTCGTCATCCGCGGGTTGCCGATGCACGCGCTTTACCGCGGTCAACCCTGTGAAACCACGCTGTCCCTTGCGATATCCAACAGCGGCGAGATGCAGGTCGAGCTGATCCAACAACTGGACGACACGCCGAGCATCTTCACCGAGTTCCTCGCGTCCAATGGTCCGGGCTATCACCAGTTGGCCTACTGGACAGAGGATTTCGACGCCACCATGAATGCCGTCCTGGATGCGGGCTGGCCCGTCGTATGGTCCGGTGGCGAGGGTTTCGGCGTTCGATTCGCGTACGTCGAGCCGCCGAACAGCCCAGCGACGATCATAGAGATCTCCGAGCTCACCGATGCGCAAGCGGCCGGCGCGAAGTTCATCCGCGACGCCGCGGCGAATTGGGACGGCAGCGACCCGATTCGCGAAATGGGCGGCTAGCCGCACTGTGTCGAATGGCCAGTTATGTCACGGATTGCTCGCTTGGGTTCATAACTGGCTACTCGGCAACGCACGGAAATTATTTGTCGCGCTTCATCACCTTGTCGGCGGCGGCCCAGTGTTCGTCGGCCACCCACAATCGCGCAAACGCGGCGACGGCCTCCGTCGTGGAGACCCCCTTCATCACGCGCTTGATCTCACCCGCTGGGCGGGTCGCCAGCGATTTGGCGATGGCGCGCCAGTCGTCGTCAAAGGATGCCCGCGGTAACACCTTGTCCACCAAGCCGATTCGCTGCGCTTCGGCGGCGTCAAGCACAGTGCCCGTGCCCGCCAACAACAGCGCCTTGCTGTAACCCACCAGCGTGACCAGCCGCTCGGCGCCGCCCCATGCGGGCATGATTTCCAGCGTCACCTGATTGAAGCCGATCTTGATGTCATCGGCGGCGAGCCGGATGTCGGCAGCCACCGCGAACTCGGCGCCGCCGCCCAGCGCATGGCCGTTCAGCGCGGCGATGGTGGGAGTGGGGAAACCGGCGATCCGATCGCAGATCGACCGCATCCGGAATGCCATCGACGACGCTTCGAGTTCGGTGCGCAATGCGCTGAGTTCCTTGAGGTCACCGCCCGAGACAAACGCGCGGTCGCCTGCACCGGTGAGGACGAGCGCGGCGGCACCCTCGGCCCCGTCGAGCGCCTTCTCCAGCTGGTCCATCGTCTCCAGTGAGATGGCGTTGCGGGCGTGCGGCCGGTCGATGGTGACGATGGCAAGGCCGTCGTCCAACTCGAGGTCGACCATCAAGCGTTCTCCATCTGCGGTATTGGCATTCTCTCTATCGGAGAATAGCATCGCAGTTCGAATCGGAGGTGCGGCGAGGCCCATGCGAACCATCCCTGTGGAGCTGGTGAAGCGCTACGTCGACGAGGGGTGGTGGACGCAGGACACGCTGGGCGATCTCGTCGCGAGCGGACTGCGTGCGAACCCCGACACCGGCTTCGTCGTGCACTCGGCGGTGCGACCGTTCGCCGGCACCTTCCGTGACGTCGAGCTCGAGGCGCGCAGGCTGGCCGCCGGGCTGCACGCCCGCGGAGTCGGCCCCGGCGACGTGGTCGCGCTCCAGCTGCCGAACTGGAAGGAAGCCGCGGCGACCTTCTGGGCGTCGACGTTTCTCGGCGCGGTCACCGTGCCGATCGTTCACTTCTACGGGCGCAAGGAACTAACTCACATCCTCGGCACGGCCAAACCGCGCGTCTTCATCACGGCAGAAGAGTTCGGGCGCATGCAGTTTCAGCCTGACCTCTGTGCGGACATCCCGATCGTGGGGCTCGTCGGAGATAACTACGACGATCTGCTCGCCGCCGAACCGCTGGACGGCACGCTGGCCACCGACCCAGCCGGCCCTGCGTTGATCGCCTTCACCTCAGGCACCACAAGCAACCCCAAGGGCGTCGTGCACAGCCATCAGACCCTGGGTTTCGAGACACGCCAACTGCTGGAGAACTACCCTGCCGACCGCGGCCGCCAGCTCACCGGCACACCGGTCGGCCACTTCATCGGCATGCTTGGCGCCTTCCTCATTCCGGTACTGGAAGGCGCATCCATCGATCTATGCGACGTCTGGGACCCGGGCCAGGTGCTGAAGCTCATCGAGCGCGAAGGGCTTTCGATCGGCGGAGGACCGCCGTATCTTCGTGACCAGTGTGTTGGATCATCCCGACTGCACCGCTGAACACATGCGGCACTTCACGACCGTCGGCCTTGGCGGCTCGACGGTCCCCGCGGCGGTCACTCGGCGGCTCGCCGACCTCGGCATGTTCGTCTTCCGCTCCTACGGCAGCAGCGAGCACCCGTCGATCACCGGTTCTTCGCCAAGTGCGCCGGAGGACAAGCGGCTTTACACCGACGGCAACCCACGGCCCGGCGTGGAGATCCGGCTGGGCCCCGACGGCGAGATCTACAGCCGCGGCCCCGACCTATGTCTCGGCTACACCGACCCGGAGCTGACGGCCAAGGCCTTCGACGAAGACGGTTGGTATCGCACCGGCGATGTCGGCGTGCTCGACGAGGACGGGTATCTCACGATCACCGACCGCAAGGCCGACGTCATCATCCGAGGCGGCGAGAACATCAGCGCGCTGGAGGTGGAGGAGGTGCTGCTTGCCATGCCTGCCGTCGCCGAGGCGGTGGTGGTGGCCGCTCCCGACGCCCGGCTGGGGGAGCGCGCCGCCGCCGTCCTGCGCGTCAAGGCCGGTCACGAGCTGCCGACCATCGAGGAGGTCAGGGCCCACTTCAAGCGGGCAGGCATGGCCACGCAGAAGTGGCCCGAACAACTGCACCAAGTGGACGACTTTCCGCGTACCGCGAGCGGCAAGGTGCAGAAGTTCCTGGTCAGGCAGAATATTGCGTTGAGCAGCTAGTGAGAATAGGATTCTCGCAAGAGGATAAGGAGTGTTCCATGGGACAACTTTCGCACCGGGTCGACATCCCGTTTCCGCTGTTCGATGCGGACAACCATCTGTACGAGCCGCCCGAGGCGATGACGAAGTACCTGCCGAAGGAGTACAAGGACGTCGTCCAGTACGTCGAGGTCAACGGCCGCACCAAGATCGCGCTGAAGGGTCAGATCAGCAACTACATCCCGAACCCCACCTTCTCGGTGGTCGCCAAGCCAGGCGCCTGGGAGGAGTACTTCAAGTTCGGCAATCCCGACGGCAAGAGCAAGCGCGAACTCTTCGGCGAGCCGATGAGGGCCATCCCGGCGTTCTTCGAGCCCGGGCCGCGTCTCGAGAAGATGGACGAGCTCGGTCTCGACCGCACGCTGATGTTCCCGACGCTGGCCAGCCTGATCGAGGAGCGACTCAGCGACGATCCGGTCGCCATCCACGTCCTCATCCACGCGCTCAACGAGTGGCTCGACGAGGTGTGGGGCTTCAACTACCAGAACCGAATCTTCACCACCCCGGTGATCACGCTGCCCATCGTCGAGAAGGCCATCGAGGAGCTGGACTGGGCGGTCAAGCGCGGCGCCCGCGCGATCCTGATCCGCCCGGCGCCGGTGCCAGGGTTCCGCGGCCCGCGGTCGTTCGCGCTGCCCGAGTTCGACCCGTTCTGGCAGAAGTGCGTCGAGTACGACGTGTTCGTCGGAATGCACTCCAGCGACAGCGGCTACTCCCGCTACACCTCCGAGTGGGACGGCGCCGCGCAGGAGATGCTGCCGTTCCAGACCAACGCCATGTCGATCCTCAACGAGTGGCGCCCGATCCAGGATGCGGTGGCCTCCTGGGTGATTCACGGCGCGCTGTTCCGGTTCCCGAAGCTGAAGGTCGGGATCGTCGAGGCGGGGTCGAAGTGGATGTTCCCGCTTCTGGAATCCATGGCCGAGGTGTGGAAGAAGGCGCCAGAGGCGTTCCCCGGCAACCCGATCGAGGAGATCAAGAACCGCATCTACGTCAGCCCGTTCTACGAGGAGGGCATCGACGACCTGATCAACCTGATCGGCGTGGACCAGGTGCTCTACGGCTCCGATTGGCCGCACCCCGAGGGCCTGGGGGAGCCGACTCACTACGTGACCGCGCTCGAGCACCTCTCGCTTGAGGATCAGGCGAAGATCATGGGCGGCAACCTGGGTCGCCTCGTCACGGTGTGACGATCACTCAACCCTGGCAGACCATCCCCGAGATGGTCTTGAGCGCGGCGGACCGTTTCGGCGACGCGGAAGCGGTCGTCGACGGTCCGCTGCGCCTTTCCTTCACCGAGGTCGTCGAGCGCATTCGTTGCGCTGCAGGGGCATTCGCCGACCTCGGTATCGAAAAGGGTGAACGGGTCGCCATCTGGGCGCCCAATTCCGCCGAATGGATCATCGCCGCGTTCGGGCTGATGACCGCAGGCGGCGTGCTGGTGCCCGTCAACACCCGGTTCAAGGCGGAGGAAGCGGCCGACATCATCGACCGCAGCGGGGCCAAGGCCGTCCTTGTCCAGAAGGGGTTCCTTGGCCAGGATTACGCCGCGCCCGCCGGCGTCCCGGTGATCGACCTCAAGTCCGACTTCCTCTCCAGCGGTAAGCCGTTCTCCCGCGACGTCAGCGGTGACGACATCTCCGACATCATCTTCACCTCGGGCACCACCGGGAGGCCCAAGGGCGCCAGGATGAATCACCTCCAGACACTGCGGCGTACGAGGAGTGGGCGACTCTCGCGGATCTTCGTGAGGGCGACCGCTATTTGATGATCAACCCGTACTTCCACACCTTCGGCCTGAAGGCGGGCCTGATCGCGTCCTTCCTGCGGGGCGCGACGATGCTGCCGGTGGCGGCCTTCGACATCGACCGGGTCGTGGAACTCATTGAGGCCGAGCGCATCACGATGCTGCCGGGCCCGCCGACGCTGTACCACTCGCTGCTCACCGTCGGAGACAAGCGCAAGCTGGCCACGTTGCGGGCCGCGGTGACGGGCGCGGCGGACATCCCGGTTGAACTGGTTCGGCGGATCCATGACGAACTGCCGTTCCAGTCGCTGATGACGGGCTACGGGCTGACCGAGGCGGGCAACGTCACGCTGTCGCGGCCGGGTGATTCATTCGAAGACGTCGCCACCACCGCGGGACTGCCGTGCGACGACGTCGAGGTGCGTATCGCCGACGACGGCGAGGTGCTGGTGCGCGGCTACAACGTCATGCAGGGCTATCTCGACGATCCCGCCGCGACCGCCGAGGCGATCGATGAAGACGGGTGGTTGCACACCGGAGACCTCGGCAACTTCACCGAGGCGGGTCGGCTGCGCATTGTCGGCCGCAAGAAGGACATGTTCATCGTCGGCGGGTTCAACGCGTACCCCGCCGAGATCGAAGGCTTTTTGCTGGAGCACCCCGCCGTGGCGCAGGCCGCCGTGATCGGTGTTCCCGATGACCGGTTGGGACAGGTGGGCAAGGCGTTCATCGTCGTGAAGGATGACAAGACCGCTGTCAGCGGCGACGAGCTGATCGCGTGGAGCCGCGAGCGGATGGCCGGATTTAAGGTTCCTCGGTTCGTCGAGTTCCTCGACGGGCTACCGTTGAACGCCACAGGCAAGGTGATGAAGGACAGATTGCGCTGAGCGTTCGCACAGCGCGTAAATAGCATTTCCGCAGGAAACGCGCCGTTGGTGGCCCATCTGGGGATGGGGTATCGTCGCGGCAATACTCAAAAATGAATAATGGCATTCTCATTGTGAGTAGAAGACAGCTGTCAGACAAGGAGGTCGCTGTGCCGTCTTTCAGGCGCCGCGCGTCGGTGATCGACGCTGATCGCGTCGACGAACCGACGCAGGATCCTGATCGGTCGGCCGACGCGGCAGACGCACTTGCCCTCGCCGAGGAAGCGGAGGCAGAGGCAGCCGAGGCGGAAGCGGTTGCTGCCGCCGCGCGTGCCAGGGCCCGCGCGATCCGGCTGCGCAGGCAGGCCAGCCGCCGAACGTCGAAGCGCAGGCCGCAGACGTCGAAACCGAAGCCACCGAGGCCAGCGACGAGCGAGGCCGACACCGCCGACCGACGCCGAGCGCCGACGACAGCGAGCTCGGATGAGCCGAAGACAGCAAGCCGGTCCGCGACCGACGCCGCTTGCGGCTTGGCCCGATACTGAAAGTTCCTTGCGGCGGGCATCGCCGTCGCGTGCACATGCGCATTGATCACGCTGAGCGTGCTCATGGTGATCAACCACCGCCACCAGGCCGCCGAACAGCAGCGTCGCGCGGAGTACACCGCGGCCGCCCGGCAGAGCGTCGTGACGCTGATGTCGCTGGACTTCAATAAGGCGAAGGAAGACGTCCAGCGCATCATCGACAACTCAACGGGCCAGTTCAGCGACGACTTCAAGCTCCAAGCCGAGGACTTCATCAAGGTCGCGCAGGATTCGAAGGTGATCACCGAGGTCACCGTCAACTCAACGGCTGTCGAATCGATGACCAACGACACAGCCGTCGCGCTGGTGTCGGCCACCTCGCGTGTCACCAACTCCGCGGGGGCCAAGCAGGAGCCGCGGTCGTGGCGGCTGTCCGTCAACCTCCAGCGCGACGGTGACCAGATCAAGATGTCGAAAGTGGAGTTCGTCCCGTGACCACCAATGACACCGCCGACGTCGACCGACGCCGACGAGACCGAAAACCGTCACCGACGAATCCGCCGACGAGGCCACGGATAACGACGACGAGGCCATCGATAACGACGACGAGGCCACTGAACCGGAGTCCGAGCCGGGCGACGGTGCCGTGCGGCGGCCGGCACGCGAAGTGCCGGCGCGACTCGGGCGCCATCCTGTTGGCCGCTGCCCTGCGTCGCCTCGGCAGGCGTCGCGGCGTGGCTGTACTTCAAGCAGTACCGCCCCGACCAGGAAACCGACCCCGCCGCGGCCACCGTCGCGCTCGACGCGGCGAAAACCGGCACGATCGCGCTGCTGTCGTACTCACCCGAGAGCCTGGACAAGGACTTCGCGGCGGCGAAGTCGCATCTGACTGGCGACTTCCTTTCGTACTACACGCAATTCACCGAGCAGATCGTCACACCGGCGGCCAAGCAGAAATCGGTGAAGACCTCCGCCTCCGTCGTGCGGGCCGCGGTGTCCGAACTGCAACCGGAGCTCCGCGGAGGTGCTGGTGTTCATCAACCAGACCACCGTCAGCAAGGAGAATCCCGACGGCTCGTTCGCCGCGAGCGCCGTGAAGGTGGGCCTGAAGAAGATCAACGGCGCCTGGCTGATCGCGTCGTTCGACCCCGTGTAGCGTCGGCGCCGTGGCGGAGCCGAAGCCTGCGGACCTGGTGCTGTCGGGCGGTGGCGTCAAGGGTATCGGTCTGGTCGGTGCCGTCGTCGCGTTGATGAACGCCGGATACGGCGCTCAGCGAGTGTCAGGCACGTCGGCCGGATCCATCGTCGGCGCCGTCGTCGCGGCCGCGTCGATGGGCAATCAGCTCGGCCCCGAGGAAGTCAAAGAGCTTGCGCTGCAACTCGATTACCACAAGTTCACCGATCCCGGCACGGTCGAACGTCTTCCGGTTCTCGGCCCGTCGTTGGCAGTGCTGCGGGGCACGGGCATCTACAAGGGCGATTACGCACACGACTGGGTCCGCAGCCAGCTGAAGAATCTCGGCGTGCGCACATTCGGCGATCTGGCCATCGACGACGACAGCCTGCCTGCCGAGCAGCGATACAAGCTTGTCGTCACCGTCGCCGATGTGACGACGGGGCAGTTGGTGCGTCTGCCATGGGACTACGGCAGGGTCTATGGCCTCGACCCCGATGAACAGTCTGTGGCCGATGCGGTCCGCGCGTCGATGTCGATCCCGTTCTTCTTTCGTCCCGTCACACTGACCAGCTCCGCCGGACTGACGTCCACCTTGGTCGACGGCGGGATCCTTTCGAATTTCCCGATCGACTCGCTCGACCGCACCGACCGCCGACGACCTCGCTGGCCCAGTTTCGGTGTCACGGTGTTGCCGAATCTGCCCGAGGGCAACGACAAGGTGATTCCCGCTTTGGCGCCCATCCGCCTGCTCGGCCCGCCGCATCTATTGGAGAGCGTCATCACCACGGTGCTCGTCGGCCGCGATCAGGCCTATCTGAGTCAGCCGTGGGTAGGCGCCCGCACGATCCGGGTGGACTCGACCGACGTCGGCTTCCTCGACTTCGACATCTCGGACAACGAGATCGAAGCCCTGTACGCGAAAGGCTATGCCGCCGCAGAGAAGTTCCTGTCCAGCTGGGACTGGGACGCGTACCTCGAGCGTTTCCGCTGATGGCGGAGGACCTTGCGGCGATTGTGCCGCTGCCCGCGACGTACGTGGACAACGCGGCTGCGGCCTTCGGCCCGTTGGCGGGGGAGGCGCCATTGGCGCGCGTCGTGCGGACGATGCGCGGCGAAGCTGTGGTCGCCGCCGCCGAGCCGTTGGTCGGTGCCGTCCGTGAAAGCCTTGCGGCCCATGGGCTGTCGGCTGTCGGTGTCGCCGTTGCAGAAGGGTCCGGGTTCGCGCGCGCAATGCCTGGCCGCCGGGCTGCATTACCTGAAAGGCCAGCCGCGCCATGTCCTGATTCACGATATCCGTCGACCGTTGGCGCCGGAAGGCATTCGGGACAGGGTGATTGCCGGGCTGCGGGCCGGGAGCTCCGTCGTGATGCCCGTGCTGGCGGTGACCGACAGTGTGAAAGCCGTCGATGCAAGCGGTTCGGTGACCGGCACCCTCGATCGCTCGAGCTGCAGGCGGTGCAGTACCCGCGGGGATTCACCGCCGATGGACTGGCCCGGCTGCTGGCGGGCCCGTCTCAGATGAATTCGACGAGCTCGACGAGGCGCTTCGCACGGGCACGCCGATCACGCTCGTCGACGGTGACTCCGATGCGTTCGTCGTCGAATTGCCGAGGGACGCCGCCTTTGTCGAGGCGATCATCGCGTGCAGGCCTACCGCAGGCTGAGCAGGCGTGCCGCGACGGCCACATCGTGTGCGTAGGTGACCTTGAGGTTGGCTTCGTCGCCGGAAAAGGTGCGGACCTGTTCATCGGTGTATTTCTCGATGCACGACGACGTGTCTGTCCCTTCGAAACCTTCTGCCGCTGCGGCCCGATATGCGCGCAGCAGTGGCTCCGCCCGAAACGCCTGCGGGGTTTGCACGCGCACCAATCTGCCTCTGCCGCTGGTCGACTCGACGCCTCCCGGTCCCTGCTGCACGACGTCCGGGATGGTCAATGCCGGTATCGCACCGCCGAACTCGCGGGCGACTGCGAGCGCGGTGACGAACATGTCGCCGCCTGCCAGCGGACGGGCGGCATCGTGGATCAACACCACGTCGACCGCACCCGATTCGATGTCGTCGGCGAGGTAGCGCAGCACGTTGAACTCGGAGGCGTGCCTGCTGTCCCCGCCCTCGACCAGTTCCACCGTCGCGTCCGGTAGTTCGGTCGTCACGGTTTCATGCGCGAGGTCGCGTTCGCCGCGGCGATACACCAGCACTGTGCGCGCCATCTCCTGGACCCGCGTGACGGTGTCCAATGACCAGGCCACCATGCTGCGGCCCGCCAGCGGCAGATACGCCTTGTTGCCGTCGGCGCCGACACGCGTGCCAAGGCCCGCTGCGAGCACCACACCGACGGCGTAGGGCCCCGGTGGTGTGCTCATGGCAGTCATTTTGGCACTGTGCATCGAACGCGCCTCGCGCGCAGTCACTCTGCCAGATTGAACGCCTTGCGCACCTTGGTCGGCTTGATCCGGACGACGAGCTCGCCCGGAACGCCGTTGCGTCGCCCGTACTCCTCGGCCCGGTCGGCACCCATGTAGCGGCCACCGGTCCTCGTCGCGATGTCGAGAAGATCATTCGGCTCTTCGCTGATCGAGGCGATGCCCTGGACCTGGACGAACGAATAGGGCGGCCGCGGGTCGTCGACACACATCACCACGCGCGGATCACGGGCCAGCGCGCGGCCTTTCGCGGTGTTCTTGCCCGTGTTGAACGCCAGCTCGCCGCCGTCGACGACAAACCAAACGGGTGCGACAAGGGGCCGGCCGTCGGAAGCCAGATAGCCGAGCAGCCCCGTGCGAGTGCCTTCGGATAAGAATGCGACAACGTCTTCGGAAAGTTGTTCCACACCATCACGGTAGGGCCCGGCGAGGGTTGGCGTCGACGACTCGGTTCAGTCCTCAGCGTGGCGGTTGTAGTCCCACCGCTCCAGACGCACCTGAAGGTCGTACAGGCCCATTGCGGCAAGCGGTGTGCCGAGGGACATGCAGATCATCAGTAGTGCGTTCATGGCTCTCTCGAGTCGTCCTTGGTCTTTCTGACGGAATGAAGCGTATGTATCGAGCGCATGGAGCCACACGCGTAATTGGCTACCTGCTTTTCGCGGCCGCTCAACTCGTCACGTGCTGCCTTGCGCATTGCGCGATACCGCTGGCGCTCGGTGGCCGCCCACGGCTCGGCCCAGCCGTCGAGCAATTCTCCTGCGCGAAGCAACGGAAGCAAATCGGCGACGAATTGAGGGTCGACGACGCGTGTGGACTCGCCGTCGCCAAGCAGATGCCCGATTTGGTCTGCCGCGTCGTGCCAGTCCACCGACACGTCCGGTGCAAGCTCGATGTACTGGGGATCAACGTTCAGCAGCGGGTCGGCGCCTACTGGCCGCAGCCGCCACATCGTGGAGCGCAGGCTTGCGACGGCACGCCGCGTCTGGGCGTGGGGGAACAACATCGCGCAGACCCACAGCCGGTGCACCGGTCGGCGTTTCAGCGCGACCAGTGCAATCAGTCGCTGGCATGCCGGAGGCAGCTCGATCGGCTGATCACCTCGGTGAACTGCGAATTGACCGAGCAGGCTAAGTGAGAACTGTTCCGTCACACTTTGATCGTCAAGCCGGGGCGCGCCGGGGTCATGCGTAGTCCACTACCTGTTTTCCGCCGCAAGTTGGTCCTACGGTACGCGTATCCGGTTCTCCCGATAGAAAAGCGCTGCTCGCCGGACTGCGTCGTGGATCGGCTCAGGCTGCCAGCCCAGTTCGCGTTCGGCCTTGCTGTGGTCCAGCGTCGGCCAGATGTGCATGAGCCGAACGCTCCTGCTCGTCAGCTGAAAGTCACGGCGAAACACGTAGCGCACGACGTCGCCCGCGTAGCCCAGCGCATACATAGCCCACAGCGGCACGCCGAACCGCGGCGGCTTCACGCCCGTCGCGGCAGCCGCCGTCTCGTACAGCTCGCCAACGCTGATGAACCGCTCGGAGACGATGTAGCGCTCGCCGTTTCGGCCCTTCTCCGCCGCGAGCAGCAGGGCCGTGGCGGCGTCCTCGATGCCCACCACCTCGCCGGTCCAACCCTTGACGTAGAACGGCGATCGTCCGGCCGCGGCCAGCGCGAGCTGCTGCCCGTGCGGCGTCGGCTGCCAGTCGCGCGGTCCGTAGGTGTTCGAGACGCACATCGCCACCGCAGGCAGGCCGCGCTCCTTGGCGTAGCGCAACACCAGGTTCTCCGCCTCGACGCGCGACCGTACGTAGCCTCCACCCTTGTCCGGCCAATTGAACTCGTCGTCCTCGGTGGCGGGTCGCCGCTCGGTGGGCATGCCGATGGTTCCGATGGTGCTGGTGAAGACGAAGCGCCTCAGGTCGGCGTCCACCGCCGCGTCCAGCACGTGACGCAGGCCCTCGACATTGGTGCGGAACAGCGGCGCGGGGTCGCGCAGCCACGCACGGGTATCGACGACGCAGTAGTAGACCTCGTCGCAGCCCGCCATCGCGGTGCGCACCGCCGCGTCGTCGAAGATGTCGCCGTAGTGATACTCGATGTCGAGGTCGTCGATGGCTTTCGTCGAGCTGGTCCGGCGCAGGATGACTCGCACGTCGTCGCCGCGTTCCACCAGCTGCCGGGCGACATGGGAGCCGAGGAACCCGCTCGCACCCATCACCAACTTCTTCGCGCCTGCCATGGGGTGAAATGTAACGGGCCGACGACCTGAAAGGACGATCGAGTGACCGAGGTCAATCCGCAAGAGCGCAAGGTGGCGCCCGTCCATCGGATCCGGACGATGTCGGGCCGCGATCCGTACGAAGAACACCGGGTGGCGACGCCGTTGGAGCTGCTCTTCGACCTGACGTTCGTCATCGCGTTCGGCATCGCCGCCAACGAGTTCGCGCACTTGCTTGCCGAGAACCACGTCGGCGCCGGGCTGCTCGGGTTTTCGTTCGCGACGTTCGCCGTCTGCTGGGCCTGGATCAACTTCAGCTGGTTCGCATCGGCCTACGACACCGACGACTGGATCTACCGCCTGATGACCATGCTGCAGATGGTCGGCGTCATCATCATGGCGCTCGGCTTCCCGCCGATGTTCGCGTCGATCGAGCACGGCGCACAACGTCGACAACAGGGTCATGGTGGCCGGCTACGTGGTGATGCGAATTGCGTTGGTGGGGCAGTGGTTACGCGCTGCCAGGCAGGATCCTGAGCACCGCTCGGCGTGCCTCACCTACGCCACCGCAGTCACCATCGCGCAGGTCGGCTGGATCGCCACCATCTTCCTGCACACGTCGATCCCTGTGACCTTCGTGGTGGTCGCGCTGTTGATCGGCGTCGAGTTGCTTGGTCCAGTCATCGCGGAAACCCGCAAGGGCGGCACGCCATGGCACGCCCATCACATCACCGAACGCTACGGCCTGCTGACGATCATCGCGCTCGGCGAAGGGCGTGGTCGGCACGGTCGCATCGTTGTCGGCGGTGGTCAGCGCGCAGGGCTGGTCGTTCGACGCCGTCTTCGTGGTGGTGGCAGGCGTCGGGCTCACGTTCGGAATGTGGTGGACGTATTTCATCGTGCCGCAGGCGGAACTGCTCCACGCCCACCGCGAACGCTCGTTCTTGTTCGGCTATCTGCCCATCGTGACGTTCGGGCGCGATCGTGGCGACCGGCGCGGGTCTGCACGCCGCCGCGTACTACATCGAGCACCATTCCAAGCTCGGCTCGGTCGAGACGGTGTTGTCGGTCGCCGTGCCCGTCGCGACGTACATCGCGTCCATCTACGTCCTGTACGCGCTGCTGGTGCGGACGGTGGACGCCTTCCACCTGTTGCTCCTGGTGGTGACCGCGGGGGTGCTGGTCGCCGCGGTCTGGCTGGCCGACGCCGGGATCTCGATGGCCAACTGCCTGTTGGTCGTCACGCTGGCGCCGATGGTGACGGTCGTCGGCTACGAATCGCTCGGGCATCGGCATGCGGCGGAGGCGATCGCGAAGAACCTGGCAGAGCGTGGCGAAGGCACGCTTACTTAGCGCGTTTAGCTGCGCTGTGTCCGGGTACGCCTCTCGTGTAGCCGTTCGGGGCTGGGCACCACGTGCGCAGCGGGTCAAAAAAGCGGCACGTGTGTACGGCGATGCCCGCTTCGGCGGTTACCGAGGACTTCCTGGATGGAGGAGCACCACGATGCCGAAGACCACGAGGGGCGGCGACGCCAAGAAGAGTGAGCTGCCGAGCACGCTGCAGAAGTCGCACGCCAAGGCGCAGCGCACGTTCGCCAAGGTGCACGATGCGGCGGCCAAGCAGTACGGCGAAGGTGAACGCGCGCACCGGGTCGCCTACGACGCGCTCAAGCACAGCTTCGAAAAGGTCGGCGACCACTGGGAGCCCAAGTCCCAAAAGGGGCCGTCGGATTCCCGTGCGCGCAGCGGCGGACCCAACCCGAAGGGCAAGTCCGCTGAGGGTGTCGACGCCAACGCCTCGAAGAAGCACCTCGTGGAAGTCGCTCGGCGGCTGGATATTTCGGGCCGCTCGACGATGAGCAAGGGCGAACTGGTGTCGGCCATCAAGAAGGCCAATCGGCGCGCGACGGCGCGCAATCGCTAGCGGTTAGCGCGTCGCCGGCGTGCGCGTCGAAACCCTCCAACAGCATCCGTTCCTGTTCCAGCCGCATCAGCCTGCGCGCCTTGCGGCGGGTGATCAGGATGCCGACCACGGCGAGGACCCAGACCGCGTACTGGACCGTCCAGGCCAGCCGGAACGACTCGAACGAGAAATCGCCTGCGGCATCGAGGATCAGGCCCATCGCCTGCATGACCAACAGCGAGGCGACGAAGCCGCCCATGTTGACCATGCCCTGGGCGGTGCCGAGCGTGGCGCTCGGATTGAACGTGCGCGCGAAGTCGAAGCCGACCATCGAGCCCGGGCCGCCGACCGAGATCACCACGATCAGCACGACCAGCAGCCACAGCGGCGCCTGATCGCGGCAGCGCCAGCACCACCGTCCAGGCCACGGCGTTGCCGCCGATGATGGCCAAGCACCAGCCGTGACCGCCGGTGCGGATGACCGGCCGGTGAAGATGCCGACGACGATGCCCGACGAGATGGCGGCGACGACCGAGATCGTCAGCAAGCCAGCCCGCCGCGCCCGGCGAAAGACCCTGGGCCACCGTCAGATACGGCACGCCCCACATCAACGCGAACACCGTGACGGAGAACTGGGTGCCCATGTGGGTGAAGAAGCCCAGCCGCGTCCCCGGGCGCAGCCACACCGTCTTGACGCTGGCCAGCGTCTCCCGGATCGACGTGGTCTGCGTCGGCACCGCGCGACCGTTCGGAGTGTTCTTGACCAGCGCCAGGGTCAGCACCATCGACAGCACGCCCGATCGCCGCGACCGACACGTAGGCGGTGGTCCAGCCCGCGCCGGTGAGCAGGGCGAAAAACGGGACTGCCGAGAGCACCTGGCCGAGTTGCCCGCAGATGCCGGTCAGCTGCGTCACCAGGGGAACCTGCCGGGGCGAGAACCAGTGCGGCACCAGCCGCAGCACGGAGATGAACGTCACCGCGTCCCCGAGGCCGACGCACCGCGCGCGCCGCGATCGCCGCGGGCAGCGATTCGGTGAACGCGAGCACAAGCTGGCCCGACGCCATCAGCGCGGCGCCCGACGAGGATCAGCGCCTTGGAGCCGAATCGGTCGAGCAGCAGACCGGCAGGCACCTGCGCGCCGGCATAGACGATGACCTGAAGGACCACGAACGTGGACAGCACACTCGGGCTGGCGCCGAAGCGGTCGGCGGCATCCAGACCCGAAACACCGAGGGTGGTGCGGTCGAGAACGGCGACGATGTATGCGAGGAGTCCGGTGGCCCAGACGATCCAGGGACGCACACCGAACCTTTCACTACGGACAGAACTTTGTCCTGACGTCTTGCAACGCGATGCGACTCCATCATCGCGCATCGGGTCGCGCCGACTGCCAATTCCGACGACGGTGAAATCACTCACCAGCGGCGTGCCGCGACGATGCGGAAACGAGTTGGCTGAATCTGCACGCGCTCGTGTCGGTAGGTTGCACGCAGCTGCTCATCATATTCCCAGATGAGCCGCGTGTAGCTCGAATAGCTAGCAAACATCGCTGCAGCGGCCGTGACTTCGCTCGCAAACGACATTCTGGCCGCTAAAGTGGTCGCATGAATTGTCGCGGTGCAATGCCGACGCGCACCCCGAACCGGGTCGGGGTGCGTCGCGTTGGCTGAGTACCGGTTGGATGATTTGGCGCGAATCTCGGGTGTGAGTGCCCGCAATATCCGCGCCTACCGGGAGCGCGGCCTGCTCGACCCGCCGCGGCGGGTCGGCCGGTCGGCGTACTACGACGACTACCACCTGTCGCAGCTGAAGACCATCAATCAACTGCTCCGCAGGGGGTTCAACTCCGCCCACATCGCGGAGTTCTTCGCGAGCATGCGCCAGGGCGCCGATCTGGCCGACATCCTGGGCATTCAGCAAGCCATCCTTGGCCCGCGCTCCGACGAGGGCGACGAGGCGCCGCCGGTGTCCAGAGCCAGGCCCGCCGTCGGCATCGACCCGGATTGTGACGAGGCGCGCAAGCTGATCGACTACGGCCTGGCCGAGCTCGTCGACGGCGAGGTGGTGCTGATCGACAGGGCGATGGGTGCCATCGTCGCGCGCGCTGCGGATCCGGTGCTCTACGTGCGCGCGATTCTGCGGATGTTCGAAGCGACCCGGGAGTCGATCGACAACGTGGCCGCCGATCTCGTCCACGCGCTGGAGGAGCTGTACACGGCGCGGTTCGGGGCGAGCTATGTGCCCAAGCCCGAGGAGATGGCCGAACTGAGCCGGATCGTGCTGGATTACCGCGATCTGGGTAACAGGGTGATTGCCAATCGCCTTGACAAGGCCGTGCGGGAGCAGATGGTGACGGCGGTGTCGGAGTTCACCGCCGGAATTCTGCTGAGTGGCGGACTGGGAGCCCGAACGCGGACGTAACGACTACACCCGTGTGGTGGCCGGATCGCCACCGAATCGCTGCGCCAGCCACACCGGGATGATCGCGACGATCGTCAGCGCGGCGGCGACCACGTTGATCACCGGAGCCTGGTTGGGGCGGAACAGGTTTCCGAAGATCCAGATCGGCAGCGTCTGCACCGTCGGGCCCGCGGTGAATGTCGTGACCACGATCTCGTCGAAGGACAGCGCGAACGCCAGGATGGCGCCGGCCACCAGCGCGCCGCGCATCATCGGGAACGTCACGTACCGGAAGGTCTGCCACGGCGACGCGCCGAGGTCGGCCGACGCGTCCTCGAGGCTGGTGCCCAGTCGGCGCAGCCGGGCCTGGGTGTTGTTGAAGACGATGACGATGCAGAACGTCGCGTGTCCGACGATCACGGTCGCCAGGCCCGAGCGTGATGCCCAGCGCAGAGGTGAACGTCGCGTTCAGCGCGATGCCGGTGACGATGCCCGGGCAGCGTAATCGGCAGCACCACAAGGAAACTCACGACGTTGCTTGCCGAAGAAGTCGTACCGCTGCACGGCGAACGCCGCCATCGTGCCCAGCACAAGCGCGATCGCCGTCGCGCCGAGGCCGACCACCGCCGAGTTGGCCAGCGACTGCCACATGCCCTCGCTGTTGGCCGGCGTCGACCCACCACTCGCAGGGTGAAACCGGTGGGCGGGAACGCGAACGTGCGCGAGGCGTTGAAGGCGTTGATCACCACCAAAAGCAGTGGGGCGTAGAGGAATACCAGGACCAGCACCGTCCATGCCCGCACCGCTCGCCGCGCTGCCGGTCGAGAGCATCAGACGTTCTCCAGTGCGCCGGTGCGCCGCATCGCGAGCAGGTAGGCGATGATCGCGACCAGCGGGATGATCGACAGCGCCGCTGCCAGCGGCTGGTTGTTGGCGGTGACGAGTTGGCCGTAGATGATGTTGCCGAGCATCTGGGTCTTGCCGCCGACGATCGTCACCGCGATGTAGTCGCCCAGCGACAGCGAGAAGGTGAAGATCGAACCGGCCGCGATGCCGGGGAACACCAGCGGCGCGACCACCATGCGCAGCGTCGCCAAATCGGAGGCGCCCAGATCCGAGCTCGCGTCGATGAGCGAATCGGGGACGCGCTCGAACGCCGCGAACACCGGAATGACCATGTAGGGCAACCACAGATACGTCAGCGTGACGACCGTGGCGGTCAGCCCGTAGCCCGGGCTGTACCCCGTCGCCCACGACATCGGCCCCTCCGGCGAGAGCAGCATCCGCCACGCGTAGGCCTTGACCAGATAGCTGGCCCACAGCGGCGTCGTCACCGCCACCACCAATGCCAGTCGCACCCGCGGCGAGGCGACCTTGGCCATGTAGAACGCCAACGGCACCGCCAGCACCACGCACAGAACGGTGACGACCAACGCGACCGAGACGGTGCGCACGGTCGCCGTCCGGAACACCTCCTCGGTGAGCACCCGGACGATGTTGTCGCTGGTGAAGGTGTGCACCACCGCGCCGGTGAACGCATTGGTGGTCCAGAATGCCGAAACCAGCAGCACCGCAAGCGAACCCAGATAGGCCACCACCAGCCAGGCCATCGGCGGGACGAGCAGGAACGCCAGGGCTGATGCGACGCCCCAGCGACGCTGAGGCTATCGGCAGCGTCGCGCCGCGTCTGCGTCAGCCCTTGATCTGCTGCCACTTGTCGACCCACTCGTTGTAGGCCGTGCAGTTGTCGCCGCTGCCGTCGACGCACTGTTTCTGCGGCGTGGTCCAGTAGTGGATCTCGGCGGCGAACTTCTCGTCGGTCGCGTGGTAGATGTCGCAGAAGTCCTTCTGGCTGGTGTGTTCGCACGCCTTGGTCTGCGCGGGCGCCTCACCGAAGTATTCGGCGACTTGGGCATTGACCTCCGGCGAGGTGATCCAGTCCATCCACTTGTACATGCAGTTCGGATGCGCGGCCTTCGCCGAGACCATCCAGGTGTCCGACCATCCGGTGGAGCCTTCCTTGGGCAGCACGGTGTTGACCTGAACCTTGTTGTCCGTGCCGATGGTGTTGGCGATCACCTGCCAGGTGGTGCCGATGACCGAGGTCCCGGATTCGAACGCCTGCACCTCTTTGGTGTAGTCCGACCAGTACTCGCCGATGTTCTCGCGCTGCTTCTTGAGCAATTCGACTGCGGCGTCGAGTTGTTCGGGTGTCAGCGAGTACGGGTCCTTGATGCCGAGGTCCGGCTTGGTCTTGGACAGGTACAGCGCGGCGTCGGCGATGTAGATGGGGGAGTCGTACGCGGTGACCTTGCCCTTGTACTTGCCTGCGTCGTCGAACACCGCACCCCACGAGTTCGGCGCGTCACGCACCACGTCGATGTTGTACATCAGCAGGTTGGCGCCCCAGCCGTGCGGGATCCCGTACATCTGGCCGTCCACCGAATTCCACGACTTGTCCTTGAGGAACGACGAAATCGTCGCGTAGTTGGGCACCAGGACGGTGTTCACCGGCGCCACGTCACCCGCGTAGATCATCCGCAGCGTGGCATCGCCGGACGCGGAGACGCCGTCGTACTGGCCGGTGCGCATCAACTGCACCATCTCGTCGGAGGTGTTGCCGATCTTCACGTTGATCTGGCATCCGGTCTTCTGCTCGAACGGCGTCACCCAGTCGATGGTCTTGTCGTTGGAGCCGTCCTCGGCGTAGCCCGCCCACGCGATGAGGTTCAGCTGGCCCTCGCCGTTGCCGACCGCTGACAGCGGCTCGAGCTTCGGCGGTGTCTCCCCGTTGCCGCCGGGCTGTTCCGAACTCGAACAGGCGACGACCAGGGCGGCGCAGGCGGTGAGCGCAAGACCGATTCGCACGGCGGTGGATGTCATGCGCTTCTCCTCGAATTTCAATTGGTGGACGGCCTTTTCGGGCCAGGCCAACGTGATCGGCGTTCCGTGGTGCAGGTCTGGCGGCAGCCATGTGCTGGCGGTGAGCACGGTGGCGGTCAGCGTGACGCCGGGCGGCGCGATCGCGGCGATGCGCGTGGTGGGGCCGGCGTAGATGATCTCGGAGATCGTGGCCTCGACCGTGCGCACCCCGGGCACCGGATCGGTGCCCGGCCGGAACACGCCGATGCGTTCGGGCCGGATGACGAACATCCCCGGCCGGCCCATCAACGCTTCGGCCGCGGCGCCGTCGAGCACATTGGAGGTGCCGACGAAATCGGCGACGAAGCGGTTGGCCGGGTTCTCGTAGACGTCGCGGGCGTCGCCGATTTGCTCGATGCGTCCGTCGTTGAACACGGCGAGCCGGTCGCACAGGGTCAACGCCTCGTCCTGGTCGTGGGTGACGATGACGAACGTGATGCCGACCTCGCGCTGGATCGCCTTCAGTTCGATCTGCATCTGCTCGCGCAGCTTGAGATCCAGCGCGCCGAGCGGCTCGTCGAGCAGCAGCACCCGCGGCCGTCCGACCAATGCCCGCGCCAGCGCGACGCGTTGACGCTGCCCGCCCGATAGTTGCGCCGGGCGCCGCGGCGCCTGGTCGGTCAGCCGCACCATGTCGAGCGCGTCGGCGGTGCGGCGCCGGCGTTCGGCCTTGGGCACGCCCTTGACCTTCAGTCCGTACTCGACGTTCTGCGCCACCGTCATGTGCGGGAACAGCGCGTACTCCTGGAAGACGGTGTTGACGTCGCGGTGGCGTGCAGGCAGCGCGGTCACGTCGACGCCGCCGAGTTTGATCACGCCCGCGGTGGGCTGCTCGAACCCCGCGATCATCCGCAACACCGTCGTCTTACCCGAACCCGACGGGCCGAGGATCGCGAACAGTTCGCCGTCGCCGACAGTCAGGTCGGCGCCCTCGACGGCCACGATCGACGTCGCCGAACACCTTGCGGACGCCGATCAGCTCGATCTGTGGATCGTCAACGGCTGCAGCGATATTCGCGTCCGACTGCGGGCTGACCGTCCCCGAGGGCATGGCTCATCGTAGGAATTCCGCAGTGATGGCGCAGCTTCATCGCGGATATCGTGATCATGGGCGCGATTCGACCACTGGTTTCGCACATGGCTGTTGTCCCGCCGAACGTTCCTTACCGCTCGAGAATCTGTCGAAAATGGAGCGGTAAGGGACGTTCGGCGCGGGCAGGGCGCCGACGAGCTGTCTCGGCACGTGACGAAATCTTGATGCAGATGTGACCAGTGGCGTTAGCGTGAAAATTGATGCGTTTGTCGTACCCTGTGGCACGTGGCAGTTTCCCGGCGCGACGTGCTCAAATACGCCGCCGCCGCGCCCGCCGTGCTCGGTCTCGGTGCCGGCCTGCAGGCGGTGTCGTCGGCGCTGGCCGCACCGCGGGCGGCCGCGGCGCCACTGGGGATCCTGCTCGACTATGCGGCAGGGGTCATCAAGGCCGGCGATCTGCGGGCATCGGGCGCGCTGGGCGCGATCCGGTACGTCTCTGATCGGCGGCCAGGTGGCGCCTGGATGCTGGGCAAGCCGATCCAGCTGCCCGAGGCGCGCGACCTGTACCAGAACGGCCTGAAGATCGTGTCCTGCTACCAGTACGGCAAGCAGGACAGCGCGGACTGGCTCGGCGGGCAGAACGCGGGCGTCGCGCACGCCAAGCGGGGCTGGCAGCTACACGTCGCGGCCGGCGGATCGTATGGCGCGCCGATCTACGCGTCGATCGACGACAACCCCAGCTACGAGCAGTACAAGAGCCAGGTGGCGCCCTATCTGCGTGGCTGGGAAGCGGTGCTCGGCCACCAGCGGGTGGGTGTGTACGCCAACGCCAGGACCATCGACTGGGCGCTGCAGGACGGGCTGGGTGCGTACTTCTGGCAGCACAACTGGGGCTCGCCGCAGGGGTTCACCCATCCGGCCGCACACCTGCATCAGGTCGAGATCGACAAGCGCAGTGTCGGCGGCGTCGGGGTCGACATCAACAACATTCTCAAGCCCCGGTTCGGGCAGTGGGACTAAACCTTACTGATCAGTAATAAGCCCCAGCAAACTATTGCTCGTCGCTAGCCGTCGTCGAGAAGACAATTCGGGTCAAGTTGTCGACTCTGAGCGCCCGGTCATGCCCGGCGAGACGAGACCGAAATTTTTACATAACGATTACATAACAATACTGCCTTGATCTGCACTGTTATGCCTACTCGACCGTAACCACCTGCATGCAGGACGTTTGTCCCGGATGCGTTCAGGCCGCTGGCAGGCGGGTGTTATCGAACATGCGGTTACCCGTGCGTAGAACTCGCCAGTAACCATTTGGGGCGGGAAAATGGTGCTGTCTCTTATGACACTCTTAGTACGGCTGGAGAGGCTGGAGTGTCCGCTGGGCCGTCGACAAGGACTGTCGGATGGCCCGTGCGCCGGACGCGCCTGAACCAGTCGGGATTCGACGCCGAATCGGATGGCCTCCGCAGGGGAGCGCAGGCCATCACAGCTTCAGAGACGAACAGCCACAGACGACGAACGAGACGCGCGAAACGCATACCGAGGGAGATAACACGACGTGACGATCAACGAACAGAGCAGGGTGACCACCGACCGCAAGAACCAGCCCAGCAAGGGCACCGAAGCGTTGGCCGGTACGCACGCCCTGGTCGATCGTTTGAACGCCGGGGAGCCGTATGCCGTCGCGTTCGGCGGCCAGGGCGGCGCCTGGCTGGAGAACCTGGAAGAACTCGTCAGCTCTGCCGGCATCGAGTCGGAGCTGAGCGAGGTCGTCGGTGAGGCCGAGCTGCTGCTCGAGCCGGTGGCCCGCGAGCTGGTCGTGGTGCGACCGATCGGCTTCGAGCCCATGCAGTGGGTCCGGGCGCTGGCCGCCGAGGAGCCGCTGCCCGCCACCAAGCAGCTGATCACCGCCGCGATCTCCGGCCCCGGCATCCTGCTGGCCCAGATGGCCGCCATCCGTGCGCTGACGAGGCAGGGCCTCGACCTGTACGACACCCCGCCGGTTGCGATGGCCGGCCACTCGCAGGGCATCATGGCCTGCGAATCGCTGCGGGCCAAGGGCACCAAGGACGCCGAGCTGCTGGCGCTGTTGCAGCTGATCGGCGCGGCCGGCTCGCTGGTGTCGCGCCGGCGCGGCATGGTCGGCCGTGGCGACAAGTCGCCGATGGTTTCGGTGACCAACGTCGACCCGGACCGCATCGCCGAACTCCTCGAGGATTTCTCCACCGACGTGCGCACCGTGCTGCCGCCGGTGCTGTCGATCCGCAACGGCAGGCGTTCCGTCGTCATCACCGGCACTCCCGAACAGCTGGGCCGATTCGAGCTGTACTGCACGCAAGATCACCGAGAAGGAAGAGGCCGAGCGCAAGAACAAGATCCGCGGCGGTGCGGTGTTCAGCCCGGTATTCCACGGCTGTGCAGGTCGAGGTCGGCTTCCACACCCCGCGGCTGGCCGACGGCGTCGAGATCGTCGACCGCTGGGCCGAAAAGTGCGGCATCGACGCCGAAATGGCGCACGAGATGACCGAGTCCATCTTCGTTCGCCCGATCGACTGGGTGGCCGAGATCGAGCGGCTGCACGACGCTGGAGCGAAGTGGATCGTCGACCTCGGGCCAAGCGACACCGTGACCCGCCTGACCGCCCCGGTGATCCGCGGCCTTGGCGTCGGCATCGTTCCTGCGGCCACCCGCGCCGGCCAGCGCAACCTGTTCACCGTCGGCGCCGAGCCCGAGGTCGCTCCGGCCTGGTCGAGCTACGCGCCGACGACGGTCACAGCTGCCCGACGGCTCGGTCAAGCTGTCGACCAAGTTCACCCGGCTGACCGGACGCTCGCCGATCCTGCTCGCGGGCATGACCCCGACGACCGTCGACGCCAAGATCGTCGCCGCGGCCGCCAACGCGGGCCACTGGGCCGAGCTGGCCGGCGGTGGTCAGGTCACCGAGGAGATCTTCGAAGGCCGCATCGCCGAACTCACCCAGCTGCTGGAGCCGGGTCGCGCCGTCCAGTTCAACACGCTGTTCCTCGACCCGTACCTGTGGAAGCTGCAGGTGGGCGGAAAGCGGTTGGTGCAGAGGGCCCGTCAGTCCGGCGCGCCGATCGACGGTGTCGTGGTGTCCGCCGGCATCCCCGATCTCGAGGAAGCCGTCGAGCTGATCGAGCGAACTCAACAGTGTCGGCATCAGCCACGTGGTGTTCAAGCCCGGCACCATCGACCAGATCAAGTCGGTCATCAAGATCGCCGCCGAGGTTCCCGGCAAGGACGTGATCGTGCACATCGAGGGCGGCCGCGCCGGCGGTCACCACTCGTGGGAGGACCTCGACGATCTGCTGCTGGCGACCTATGCCGAGCTACGCAAGCTGCCGAACATCACGGTCTGCGTCGGCGGCGGCGTCGGCACCCCGGAGCGGGCGGCCGAGTACCTGTCCGGTCGCTGGGCCGAGGAGTACGGCTTCCCGGCGATGCCGGTGGACGGCATCCTGGTCGGCACCGCGGCAATGGCGACCAGGGAGTCGACCACATCGCCCGCGGTCAAGCAGATGCTGGTCGAGACCAATGGCACCGACCATTGGATCAGTGCTGGAAAAGCCAAGGGGGGCATGGCTTCCAGCCGCAGCCAGCTCGGTGCCGACATCCACGAGATCGACAACGCGGCGTCGCGTTGCGGCCAGCTGCTCGACGAGGTGGCCGGTGACGCCGAGGCCGTTGAGGCCCGTCGCGACGAGCTCATCGCCGCGATGGCCGCCACCGCCAAGCCGTACTTCGGCGACGTCGGTGACATGACCTACCTGCAGTGGCTGCAGCGCTACGTCGAGCTGACGATCGGTGACGGCGACAGCACCGCCGACACCGCCTCGCAAGGCAGCCCGTGGTTGGCCGACACCTGGCGTGACCGGTTCGCCGACATGCTCAAGCGCGCCGAGGCCCGGCTGCACCCGCAGGATTCCGGCCCGATCGACACGCTGTTCAATGACGAAGCGCTGCTGGACAATCCGGAGGCAGCGATCGCCGCTCTGCTGGCGCGCTACCACGATGCCGAGAACCTCAAGCTGCACCCGGCCGACGTGCCGTTCTTCATCACGCTGTGCAAGACGCTGGGCAAGCCGGTCAACTTCGTCCCGGTCATCGACAAGGACGTCCGACGGTGGTGGCGCAGCGACTCGCTGTGGCAGGCGCACGACGCGCGCTACACCGCCGACCAGGTGTGCATCATCCCGGGCACCCAGTCGGTCGCGGGCATCACCCGTGTCGACGAGCCGGTTGGAGAGCTGCTGGACCGCTTCGAGCAGGCCTCGATCGACGAGGTGGCTGCATCGGGTGCACGGCCTGCGCCGGTGGTCTCCCGCCGCCAGGCCCGTGTCGACGTCACCGGTCCGCTCGCGGTCGTTCTCGACTCGCCCGATGTGCTGTGGGCCGGACGAACCGCGATCAACCCGGTGCACCGCATCGGTGCGCCGGACGAGTGGCAGGTCAACGAAAATCGCAGCGCCACACACCCATCCACCGGTTCGCGGCTCGAGCTGGGCGCCAACGGGATAACGCTGAGCGTCCCGTTGTCGGATATCTGGATCGACATCCGCTTCACGTTGCCGTCGTGCACGGTCGACGGCGGCATGCCAGTCGTCACCGTCGAGGACGCGTCGACCGCGATGCGTTCGGTGCTTGCCATCGCGGCAGGCGTTGACGGCCCCGACTCGCTGCCCGCGGTGCGCGACAACACCGCAACGGTCACCGTCAGCTGGGACCCCGAGGAGGTCGCCGACCACACCGGTGTGACCGCGACGTTCGGTGCCCCGTTGGCTCCGGGTCTCGCCCTGGTGCCCGACGCCCTGGTCGGCCACTGCTGGCCCGCGGTGTTCTCGGTCATCGGTTCGGCTGTCACCGACGACGGTTTCCCGGTGGTCGAGGGCCTGCTGAGCCTGGTGCACCTGGATCACGCCGCGCATCTGCTCAATCCGATGCCGAAGGCGCATGCCGAATTGACGGTCACCGCAACGGCTTCCGCGGCAACCGACACTGAGTACGGACGGGTGATCCCGGTCGAGGTCACGATCAGCCGATGCCGACGGCACCGAGCTGGCCAAGCTGGAGGAGCGCTTCGCGATCCGCGGCCGCACCGGTGCGGCCGACCTCGTCGACCCGCCGCGCGCTGGCGGGGCGATCACCGACAACGCAACGGACACCCCGCGGAGGCGTCGCCGCGACGTCACGGTCACGGCGCCGACGGACATGAGCGCATTTGCGGTGGTCTCCGGGGATCACAACCCGATCCACACCGACCGGGCCGCCGCGCTGCTCGCCGGGCTCAAATCGCCGATCGTGCACGGCATGTGGCTGTCGGCAGCTGCGCAGCATGTCGTCGCCGCGACCGACGGCAAGCCCGCTCCGCCCGCCAGGGTGGTCGGCTGGACCTCGCGATTCCTCGGCATGGTGCTGCCCGGTGACGAGGTCGACTTCCGCGTCGATCGGGTCGGAATCGACCGTGGCGCAGAGATTGTCGAGGTGGCCGCGCGCGTCGGCTCCGATCTGGTGATGTCGGCGACCGCGCAGTTGGAGGCGCCCAAGACGGTCTACGCGTTCCCAGGACAAGGCATCCAGCACAAGGGCATGGGTATGGAGGTGCGTAGCCGGTCCAAGGCCGCCCGCAAGGTGTGGGATACCGCCGACAAGTTCACCCGGGACACACTGGGCTTCTCGGTGCTGCACGTGGTGCGCGACAACCCGACAAGCCTGATCGCCAGCGGTGTGCACTACCAGCATCCCGAGGGCGTGCTGTACCTGACGCAGTTCACCCAGGTCGCGATGGCGACCGTGGCCGCCGCCCAGGTGGCCGAGATGCGCGAGCAGGGTGCGTTCGTCGAAGGTGCCATCGCCTGCGGGCACTCCGTCGGCGAGTACACCGCGCTGGCCTGTGTCAGCGGCGTCTACGAATTGGAAGCGCTGCTGGAGGTGGTGTTCCACCGCGGCAGCAAGATGCACGACATCGTGCCCCGCGACCACATGGGCCGGTCCAACTACCGGCTGGCCGCGATCCGGCCGTCGCAGATCGATCTCGACGACGACGACGTGCCTGCGTTCATCGACGACATCTCCGAGCGCACGGGTGAGTTTCTACAGATCGTGAACTTCAACCTTCGCGGCTCGCAGTACGCCATCGCAGGTACCGTGCGCGGCCTGGAGGTGCTCGAGGAAGAGGTCGAGAAGCGCCGCGAAATCAGCGGCGGCAAGCGGTCGTTCATCCTGGTTCCCGGTATCGACGTGCCGTTCCACTCGTCGGTGCTGCGCGTCGGCGTCGCCGACTTCCGTCGCTCGCTTGAGCGCGTCATGCCGCGGGACAAGGATCCCGACCTGATCGTCGGCAAGTACATCCCGAACCTGGTGCCGCGACCGTTCACGTTGGACCGCGACTTCATCCAGGAGATCAGGGATCTGGTGCCTGCCGAGCCGCTCGACGAGATCCTCGCCGACTACGACACGTGGCGGAACGAGAAGCCGAGCGAGCTCTGCCGCAAGGTCGTCATCGAACTACTCGCGTGGCAGTTCGCTAGCCCGGTGCGCTGGATCGAGACGCAGGACCTGCTTTTCATCGAGGAGGCCGCCGGTGGTCTCGGCATCGAGCGGTTCGTCGAGATCGGCGTCAAGTCCGCGCCAACGGTCGCGGGCCTGGCCACCAACACGCTGAAACTGCCCGAATATTCGCACAACACAACCGAAGTGCTGAATTCCGAGCGCGACGCGGCGGTGTTGTTCGCCACCGACACCGACCCTGAGCCAGATCACGAAGAGGACGAGTCGCCGGCACCCGTCGCCGAGGCCGCACCCGTCGAGGCAGCTGCACCGGCCGCCCCGGCCCCTGCGCCTGCCGCGCCTTCGGGCGGCCCGCGTCCCGACGACCTCGGCTACGACGCCGCGGACGCCACCATGGCGTTGATCGCTTTGTCGGCGAAGATGCGCATCGACCAGATCGAGGCGCTGGATTCGATCGAGTCGATCACCGACGGTGCGTCGTCGCGACGCAACCAGCTGCTGGTCGACCTCGGCTCCGAGCTGAACCTCGGTGCCATCGACGGCGCGGCCGAGGCCGACCTGGCCGGGCTTAAGGGACAGGTCACCAAGTTGGCCCGGACCTACAAGCCTTACGGCCCAGTGCTTTCCGACTCGATCAACGATCAGCTGCGGACCGTGTTCGGCCCGTCCGGCAAGCGTCCTGCCTACATCGCCGAACGGGTCAAGAAGGCCTGGGAACTCGGCGACGGATGGGTCAAGCACGTTACGGTCGAGGTGGCGCTTGGCACCCGCGAGGGTTCGAGCGTTCGCGGTGGCGAACTCGGCGGTCTGCACGACGGTGCGCTCGCCGACGCAGCGAGCGTCGACAAGGTCATCGACGCCGCGGTGCTCGCTGTCGGTGCACGCCAAGGCGTTCCGGTGTCGCTGCCGTCGGCCGCAGGCGGCGAGGGCGGCGTGGTGGACTCCGCCGCGCTGGGTGAATTCGCCGAGCAGGTCACCGGCCGCAATGGCGTGCTCGCCTCGGCGGCCCGCCTGATCCTGGGCCAGCTCGGCCTGGACACCCCGGTCAGTGCGCCCGAGGCGACCGACGCCGAGCTCATCGACCTGGTCACCGCCGAACTCGGTTCGGACTGGCCGCGTTTGGTGGCTCCCGTGTTCGACGGCCGCAAGGCGGTGGTGTTCGACGACCGCTGGGCCAGCGCCCGCGAGGACCTGGCCAAGCTGTGGCTGCTCGACGAGAGCGAGATCGATGCCGACTGGCCGCGACTGTCTGAGCGCTTCGAGGGCGCCGGACACGTCGTCGGCACGCAGGCCTCCTGGTGGCAGGGCAAGGCCCTGGCCGCGGGTCGCAACATCCACGCCTCGCTGTATGGGCGTGCCGCAGCAGGCGCGGAGAACCCGGGCAAGGGCCGCTACACCGGCGAGGTCGCGGTTGTCACCGGTGCCTCAAAGGGATCCATTGCCGCATCGGTGGCGGCCCAGTTGCTCGACGGCGGTGCAACGGTCATCGCGACCACGTCCAAGCTGGACGACGACAGGTTGGCGTTCTACCGCACCTTGTATCGCGACAACGCGCGCTTCGACGCGAAGCTGTGGGTGGTTCCCGCCAACATGGCGTCCTATACCGACATCGACGCGCTGGTTTCGTGGGTCGGTGCCGAACAGACGGAAAGCCTTGGGCCGCAGTCGATTCACCTCAAGGACGCTCAGACGCCGACACTGCTGTTCCCGTTCGCGGCACCGCGGGTGGCCGGTGATCTGTCCGACGCCGGGTCGCGCGCCGAGATGGAGATGAAGGTGCTGCTGTGGGCCGTGCAGCGGCTCATCGGCGGACTGTCGCACATCGGCGCGGACCGTGACATCGCCGCACGGCTGCATGTCGTGCTGCCCGGCTCGCCGAACCGCGGCATGTTCGGCGGCGACGGCGCTTACGGCGAGTCGAAGTCTGCACTCGACGCCCTGGTGACCCGCTGGAAGGCCGAATCGTCGTGGGCACAGCGAGTCTCGCTGGCGCACGCGCTTATTGGCTGGACCAAGGGCACTGGGCTGATGGGCCACAACGACGCGATCGTCGGTGCGGTCGAAGAAGCCGGCGTCACGACGTACACCACAGACGAGATGGCGACCATGCTGCTCAACCTGTGCGACATCGAGTCCAAGGTCGCCGCGGCACGTGAACCGCTGCACGTCGACCTGACCGGGGGATTGGCCGACGTCGACCTCGACATGTCAGAGCTGGCCGCGAAGGCCCGCGAGGAGATGCTGGGCGAGGCCGCCGATGACGCGGATAGCGACGAGGACGGAACGATCCGCGCGCTGCCGTCGCCGCCGCGCGGATACCAGCCTGCGCCGCCGCCGGCCTGGAACGACCTCGACGTCGACCCGGCCGACCTGGTGGTGATCGTCGGTGGTGCCGAAATCGGACCGTACGGTTCGTCGCGGACCCGCTTCGAGATGGAAGTCGACAACGAGCTGTCGGCGGCCGGTGTGCTCGAGCTGGCCTGGACCACCGGCCTGGTCAAGTGGGAGGACGACCCGACGCCGGGCTGGTACGACACCGACACCGGTGACTTGATCGACGAGGGCGAACTGGTTGAGCGCTACCACGACGCGGTCGTCGAACGCGTCGGCATCCGCGAGTTCGTCGACGACGGCGCGATCGATCCTGATCACGCCTCGCCGCTGCTGGTTTCGGTGTTCCTGGACAAAGACTTCACGTTCGTGGTGTCGTCCGAGGCCGATGCCCGCGCGTTCGTGGAGTTCGATCCGGAGCACACCATCGCGGTGCCGGTTCCGGACAGCACCGACTGGCAGGTCACCCGCAAGGCCGGCACCGAGATCCGGGTGCCGCGCAAGGTGAAGCTGTCGCGGACCGTTGGCGCGCAGATCCCCACTGGGTTCGACCCGACCGTGTATGGCATCAGCCAGGATATGGCCACCTCGATCGACCGAGTGGCCCTGTGGAACATCGTCGCGACCGTCGACGCGTTCCTGTCCGCCGGGTTCACGCCCACCGAGCTGATGCGCTGGGTGCACCCGAGCCTGGTGGCGAGCACGCAGGGCACCGGCATGGGCGGCCTCACGTCGATGCAGACCATGTATCACGGCAACCTGCTGGGCCGGAACAAGCCGAACGACATCCTTCAGGAAGTTCTGCCCAACGTCTTCGCCGGACATGTGGTGCAGTCCTACATCGGCAGCTACGGCTCGATGATCCACCCGGTCGCTGCGTGCGCGACGGCCGCGGTGTCGGTCGAGGAGGGCGTCGACAAGATCCGGCTCGGCAAGGCTGAGTTTGTGGTGGCGGGTGGCTACGACGACCTGACACTGGAGGCGATCATCGGATTCGGTGACATGGCGGCCACCGCCGACACCGAGATGATGCGCGCCAAGGGCATCAGCGATTCGAAGTTCTCCCGTGCCAACGACCGGCGCCGACTCGGCTTCGTCGAATCACAGGGCGGCGGCACCATCCTGCTGGCCCGTGGCGACCTGGCGATCAAGATGGGTCTGCCCGTGTTGGCGGTGGTGGCCTACGTTTCGTCGTTCGGTGACGGCGTGCACACGTCGATCCCGGCTCCGGGGCTCGGTGCGCTGGGCGCCGGTCGCGGCGGTAAAGATTCGCAGCTGGCGCGCTCGCTCGCCAGGCTGGGCGTCGGACCCGACGACATCGCGGTGGTGTCCAAGCACGACACCTCCACGCTGGCCAACGACCCGAACGAAACCGAGCTGCATGAACGGCTCGCCGACTCGCTGGGCCGCTCCGAAGGCGCACCGTTGTTCGTGGTGTCCCAGAAGAGCCTGACCGGTCACGCCAAGGGTGGTGCCGCGGCGTTCCAGATGATGGGGATGTGCCAGATGCTGCGCGACGGCGTTATTCCGCCGAACCGCAGCCTGGACTGCGTCGACGACGAACTCGCCGGCGCCGCGCACCTCGTCTGGCTGCGCGACACCCTGCGGCTTGGCGACAAGTTCCCGCTGAAGGCCGGTCTTGTCACCAGCCTCGGGTTCGGTCACGTGTCCGGGCTCGTCGCGCTGGTGCACCCGCAGGCCTTCCTCGCGGCGCTCGATCCCGAGGTGCGGCAGGACTACAAGGAGCGCGCCGACGCCCGTGTGCTTGCCGGTCAGCTCAGGCTGGCATCGGCGATCGCCGGTGGGCGACCAATGTACGAGAAGCCCGCAGACCGTCGGTTCAGCAGCGAGTCGCCGGAGAAGCGGCAGGAGGCCGAGATGCTTCTCGACCCGGCGTCGCGGCTCGGCGATGACGACGTGTATTTGCGCCCGCAGGCGTGAGATAACGTTTCGGCCATGGCGATAGTCGGGGTGGGGATCGATCTGGTCTCCATTCCCGATTTCGCCGCGCAGGTGGACCAGCCGGGCACCGTCTTCTCCGAGACGTTCACCCCCGGCGAGCGCCGCGACGCGGCCGACAAGAGCTCGTCCGCGGCGCGGCACCTGGCCGCGCGGTGGGCCGCCAAGGAGGCGGTCATCAAGGCGTGGTCGGGCTCGCGGTTCTCCAAACGGCCGATGCTTCCTGAGGGCATCCACCGCGACATCGAAGTCATCACCGACATGTGGGGGCGGCCGAAGGTTCGGCTTACCGGCGCCATCGCCGAGCACCTCAAGAACGTGACGATTCACCTGTCGTTGACGCACGAGGCCGACACCGCAGCGGCGGTCGCCATTCTCGAGGAGCGCTAACTTTCTCTCGGCGAGCAGACGCAAAAGGTTCCATTTTCGCCTGAATTCGTGACCTTCTGCGTCTGCTCGCGCAGGAACCATTAGCGGACTGGGCAGCCCGCGATCGCATCCTCCAGCTGCGCAGGACCGGTTCCCTTGGTCGGGTCGGTCTTCCATGGCCAGTCATTGGAACGGAACGGAGCCAGGCTCGGCAGCAGCGCTTCCTTGCCACGTTTCGCCATCTCGCGCTCTATCGCCGCCCGGCCGCCACCGCCGAGGAGCTCGACGTCCATTGCGAAGAAGTCGCGGAAGAAGACCATCCCCAGGGAGCGGTCGGCAACGATGCGGCCCAGCACGTCGAGCAACTTCTCGGGTGTCGTCTCGAACTCCGCCGTCTCGACGAGCAACAACCGGTCACCCATCGTCTCCGTGCCCATGAACTGAACCAGGACGCTATAGAGGATGTTGTTCTGCCGGGTGACGTACATCGAATTGTTGACCGCGTAGAGGCGTTCCCAGTCATCGCCGAGCTCGTTGCGCCAACCCTCGACGACTGACATCCAGTGGCCCACCTGTGCGCCCGAGGCGATGCCAATTGTCTTGACCGACAAAGGCGTTGTGCCGCGGATGAAGTCCTCGACGTCGTCGTAAGTGTAGGTACCCTTGGCGAGGCACTGTTCCATGAACGCGACGTTGCGTTGCAGAATGCTGCGCATGATGTCGCGGTCCTCGTCGGCGATGTCCAGGGCGTCCAGCACGTCGAGCGCAGACTGGTTCTGCGTCCGGTACATCTCTAGCGGGGCGCGCCACATCTGATTCGCGCGCGGATCGGACAGGTACGGTGAGACGACCTCATAGATCGCCATCGTGCTGTGGCCCACCGACTTTGCGAGCTGGTAAACGATCGGCACCGGCGGCGCAACTTCGGGGGCCTTGCCTGGCCGATACAGGATCATCTGCCCGCCCTGGCCGCTGAACAGTGCGACGATGATGGGCACCTGGTCGCGCATGTTCTGCTTGAACGTCTCAAGGGATGTGTCGTACAGCCCCATCATGGACGTGTTCAGCGCGAGGACCGCATGCTCTGCGACGACGCGCGCGCTGGTCGGCTTGTCGTCGACGACCGGGCGCATGAAGTCCGGTAATGCGCCGTTGGATTCGGCCATACTGATCACTTTCCCTTTCAGTTTCAATCTCGGCTGTTGTCTGCTATGGCGCCCATGGCAGGCCCCAAAACTTCTGGTGACGAGGTAGAAGATCACCGCCCAGAACAGCAAGGAGGCGATGACGATGGCGGTGGCCCGAAGATTCGTGCGTGAACCCGGCTCGTCGGCCTGCGGCCACAGGAAGCGTTTCAGCAGCCGGTTGGCGTAGTACGGCATCGTCACGAAGGTAAGGATGAAGCTGGAGAACAGGTTTCCCACCAAGTGCCGAGCCAGAGGGGCAGCTCCAACGGCGACAGGGCGAAAGTCATGATCATCATCGCGGTTGGATAGATGCCGACCCAGACCGCGAAGGACGTCTTGATATCCGATGGCGGTGGCGCCTGGTTGCCCTTGTCGTCGAACGCGAACCAGCTGCCGAACGAGTTGTCCACGGTCCGCAGCTTGAAATCGTGGAACTTCTTGCCTTCCTCGAGCAATTGCTTGCGCTCGTCGGAGGTCAGCCATGCTTCGAGGTCAGCGACGTTGTCATAGCGGTACATCGCCGTCCATTCGTCCTGCACGCCCTCCACCGGTCGGAACAGCTCTGCGCCCCGATAGCCGTCGAACTTGCTCTCGGCCAACCGAAGTCGTTCCTGCCATGCGAGAAACTCATCAGCGTCGTCGGCGTCGACGCGGTGGGTGACGACAACCGTCACCAGTTGATCCGCGCGGTTTGGCTGCGCCACCGACGATCTGCTGGGTGGGCGGGCCGTCGAAGTACTGCGTGCCGATCGCCAGCCGCTCCTGCCGAGTCGAGCTGTTCAGCCAGGCACGCAGGTTGGCGATGGAGTCGAAGCGGTAGATCACCACCCAGTCCGGTTGAGCCTCGGTGGGCGCGGCGACCTCGGCGCCGACGAATCCCGGATAACGAGAGGCGGCTTCGTTCAGCTCGTGTTGCCATGCCAAGAACTCCTGCTCGGCGCCGCGGCGCACAGGCTGGCCGATGATGACGGTGACGGCGTTGTCGGTGACGTTCTGGGTCGGCATGCCGTTCCTCCCTTCCATCACATCACCGGAACCGCGCGGCGGGAGCCGAGTCGCTCGTAGATCCGTTCCGGGGAAAGGGGCAACGAGCGATAGCGCACGCCGGTTGCGTCGGCGACTGCGTTGGCCAGCGCGGGGGCGACCGGATTGATGCAGGATTCGCCGATGCCCTTCGAGGCCATCGGCCCGACCGAATCGTGGGATTCGACGACCAGCACGTCCGTGCGGGGAATGTCGGCGTAGGTGGGAATGCGGTAATTTCGCAGGTTTGGATTGGTCATCACGCCGTGCTCGTTGACGTGGAAGTTCTCGCTAAGGGTGAAGCCGATACCCTGAGCCACCCCACCTTCGATCTGGCCGCGCACCTGAGCCGGGTTGATGACGACCCCGGCGTCGGTGGACTGGACGCTATAGAGGATGCGAATCTCGCCGGTGACCCGATGCACCGCTATGCGGAACCCCTGTGCGTTGGACGAAACGCTGCGCGGCGACCCATATGCCTTGCGCGCCTCGGTGAACCGGATCCTGCGCTTGCGAGCCGCACCGAGCAGCTCGGTCAGCGAGATTCGGGCGGATCCGCACACCACTCCGTGGTCGTCGAGCTCGCACGAGGAAGGGGCGACCCCGAGATGCGTGGCCGCGAAGGCCAGGATGCGGTCACGCAGGGCTGTCGCCGCGTAGTTCACTGCGTTGCCTGCTACGAAGAGGCCCGCGCTGGCGAAGGCTCCGGTGTCGAAGCCGGTGCGGTCGGTATCGGACTGCACCAGGTGTATCCGCGACGGAGTGGTCCCGAGCCGGCTAGCGGCGATCTGGACGTGCGCCGTCGAAGTTCCTTCGCCGAATTCCACTGTGCCGACAGCGATCTCGTATATGCCGTCCTCGCGCAGCGTGGCCCACGCCTCGGAAATGTGGTCGGTCGGCGGCGCCGTCTCGTGTATCGAGCTGGCGGTGCCGGTGCCGATGCTCCAGTCCGGCCCCAGGTCGGCAACGTCGGACGTCCGTTGCAACGCCGCGTCCACCAGGTCGATGCACTCCGACAGCCCGTCCTCGCTGAACGACACGTCATTGGGATGTTCGCCCAGCGCCTCGAGTGAGTCGCCAGGTCGCACGATGTTGCGCCGACGCAACTCAAGCGGGTCCATGTCGAGTGCGACGGCCAGTTCGGTCATGGCCGACTCGACGGCGAAGGTGGGCTGAGTCATGCCGTAGCCACGCAAGGCTCCGCTGGGAACGGTGTTCGTGTAGACCGAGTATCCATCGAACTTCTTGTTCGGACAGCGGTATTGCATGACGGCGGCGCTGCCCGCGAACAACGTCTCACCGCCGTGGTTGCCATAAGCGCCGGTGTTCGAGACATTGCGGTAATGGAACGCGGTCAAAGTCCCGTCGGCCTTCGCGCCGAGTTTCACCGTGATCGTCATCGGGTGGCGGGGTGACGCGGTGGTGAACTCTTCTTCGCGGGTGTACTCCCAGCAGACCGGGCGTCCGGTGTCCAGTGTCGCCAACGCGACGAGGTCTTCGGAGATCACCTCCTGCTTGCCCCCGAAGCCGCCGCCGACTCGCTTGCAGAACACCCGCAGCTGGTCGGGGCGCAGGTCGAACAGGTGCGCCAGCTTGACCTTGCAGATCGAGGGTGACTGCGAGCTGGTGCGCACGTGCAGCCGGCCGTCCTCCATCCACGAGATCGACCCGTGCGTCTCGAGGTGGGCGTGCTGCACGCGTGGCGAGAAGTACGTGCCCTCGTGGATCACGTCCGCCTCGGCGAAACCGGCTTCGACGCTGCCGATCTCGCTGTGAAGCTCGACCAGGATGTTGTGCTCGGGATCCTGGATGAACGGATCCGACGAGCCGTGTAGCTGCGGGGCTCCTTCAGTCATCGCCTCCTCCGGGTCGAACACGGCGGGCAGCACCTCGTATTCGACGACGACCTGGCGGCAGCCCTCCTCTGCGGCGCCGACGGAGTCCGCGAGCACCGCGACGACCCGTTGGCCGACGAAGCGCATCGACGTTGTCGAGGATGTAGGTGTCATCGGGATCGACGAGATGGTCGGTGTGGATCGCGGTGGTGAAGCGCCTCCGTGGAACGTCCTCCCAGGTGTACACCCGGTGAACGCCGGGCACGGCCAGCGCCGCGGATTTGTCGATGGAAACGATGCGGGCGTGCGCATGCGGCGAGTGCAGCACCTTCAGGTGCAGCATGCCTTCCATCTCGGTGTCCATGGTGAATTCGGCGCGGCCCGTCACCACGTCGGTGGCGGCAGGTGCACCCACACTGGTGCCGACAGCCTCGCCGGGAAGTGCTTCCTCAATGGCGCCGACGCCGTTGATTGCGTCCTCGATGGCGCGATATCCCGTGCAACGGCAGAGGTTTCCCTTCAGCGCCCGCGGCAGGTCCTGCTTCTGCTCGTCGGTGAAGGTCGCGGCGGTCATGATCATGCCTGCGGTGCAGAAGCCGCACTGGAAACCAGGGGCGTCGCGGAACTGCCGCTGCAATGGGTGAAGGTTCTCAGGGGTGCCGAGGCCCTCGATGGTGGTGACCTCGCGGCCCTCCGCGCGGAATGCGGGCGTGATGCAACTGTGTACGGGCTCGCCGTCGAGCCACACCGTGCAGGCGCCGCAATCGCCTGCGTCGCAGCCCTTCTTGACGCCGTGACATCCGAGGGAACGCACAAAGGTCCGCAGACACTGCCCCGGATGCGGTTCCTCGTCGAATGTGTTGCCGTTGACGGTGTAGGTCATCACCAGCCTCCCGCTGCCAGTTCGATGCGGATTTCTTCCGCGTAGTGCTTGGCGAGGTGACGGCGATGGTCGGGCGCACCGTTCGCATCGTCGAACCACACCTCTTCGGGCAGCTGATCGATGCGGTCCTGCAGTGCATCGGCGTCGGGTACGGAGTCGAACGCCAGAAGGACGGGGTGGGTCGTCGCCGCGGTGATCGTCAGCAGCAAGTCGGCCTCGCCGGCGGCCTGGGTGCCGATCATGAAGATCGTCGACCGACCGAGTTTGGTCAGCGTGAAGCGGCGGTGGGCGTGGCGCTTGCGCAGGGCGCTGATCGGGACATCGATCTTCCGCAGCACCTCGCCCGGCGCAAGGATGTTCTGGTGGTTGCCGGTCACGAAGTCGGCCGCTTTCAGCCGTGCGCTCGGAGCCGTCGGGCGCCCACAGCGTGTAGTCAGCTTCCAGCGCGACCGCCATGGTGATCATCGGCCCGGCGGGCAACGACATGCAGATGTTGCCGCCCACGGTGGCGGAGTTCCACACCTTGAACGACGCCAGGAAGGCCTCACAACTCGTCTTGAGCAGGGACCCCGCGAGCCAGTCGCCAGGGGGGTCGAATGCGTAAAGCTCCCTGATGGTGCAGGTCGCCCCGATAGCCAGTCCGGCGTCGGTGGCCGCGATCTCGTCCCAGCCAAGTGACACGATGTCGACCAATCGGCGGGTGAGAGGTTGCTGCTCGGAGAACAGCCAGGTTCCTCCGGCTAGCCACGCATCGCCGTCCTGCCACAGAGTCCCTGGCCGCTCCGGCGGCCGACGGACGACGTCTTTTATTGTGTTGATATCGATTTCAGTGCCCCCTTGGTGGGCGGGTTGGCGTCACGGTGCTGCCGACGCGCAGGCCCCACAGTAGTGATGCCCGGACCTCTGGGGACCGTTTCGGCGTTAACTGCTGACGGAAGCGTCGAAATTGTTTGGCAAACCGGAATCGGCCGGCGCGGTCGGGTGGTTTTTCGGCCGACCCTGGACGCTCTGATGCCGCTAACCTCGGCTCCATGAGCGATTTGGTGGAGCGGGTGCGTGAGGTGCTGCCGTCGGTGCGGCGTGATCTTGAAGACCTGGTGCGCATCGAGTCGGTGTGGGCCGACCCTGCCCGCCGCCCTGAGGTGCAGCGCAGCGCCGAAGCGGTGGCAAAACTATTGTCCGAGGCGGGGTTCGGCGATGTGCAGATCGTCAGCGAAGGCGGCGCGCCTGCCGTCATCGCCAGACACCCCGCTCCGCCGGGAGCGCCGACGGTGCTGCTGTACGCCCATCACGACGTGCAACCGGAAGGCGACCGCGGCCAGTGGCAGTCGCCGCCGTTCGAACCGACCGAGCGCGACGGCCGCCTGTACGGCCGCGGCAGTGCCGACGACAAGGCAGGGATCGCAACGCATTTGGCGGCGTTCCGCGCTCATGGCGGTGCACCGCCCGTCGGCGTGACGGTGTTCGTCGAGGGCGAGGAGGAGTCGGGCTCACCGTCGCTGGCGCGGCTGCTGGCCGCCCACCGCGATGTGCTGGCGTCCGACGTGATCGTCATCGCCGACTCCGACAACTGGAGCACCGAGGTGCCGTCGCTGACGGTGTCGCTGCGCGGGCTCGCGGACTGCATCGTGGAGGTCGCGACGCTCGATCACGGCCTGCACTCCGGAATCTGGGGCGGCGTGGCGCCCGACGCGGTGAGCGTGCTGGTGCGATTGCTTGCCAGCCTGCACGACGACGACGGCAATGTCGCGGTCGCGGGGCTGCACGAGGGGACGGCCGCCGATGTCGACTACTCGCCGGAGCGGGTGCGTGAGGAGGCCGGCCTGCTCGACGGTGTATCGGAAATCGGATCGGGCTCTGTGCCGCAACGACTTTGGGCAAAACCGGCGATCACGGTCATCGGAATCGACGTCACATCGATCGACAAGTCGTCGAACACGTTGATCCCGCGGGCGCGGGCTAAGGTCAGCATGCGCGTGGCACCCGGCGGCGACCCGAGCGAGCATCTCGCGGCGCTGACGCGTCACCTCGAGCAGCACGCGCCGTGGGGTGCCCAGGTGACCGTCACACCCGGCGACATGGGGCAGCCGTACGCGATTGACGCCGACGGCCCGGTCTACGACGCCGCCCGCGCCGCGTTTCCGCATGGCGTGGGGCAACGAGCCCGTCGACACCGGGGTTGGTGGTTCGATCCCGTTCATCGCCGAGTTCGCGGCGGCGTTTCCGTCGGCGAAGATCTTGGTCACCGGCGTGGAAGACCCGCAGACGCAGGCGCACAGCATCAACGAAAGCCTGCACCTCGGGGTGCTGGAACGCGCCGCTACGGCCGAGGCACTGCTGTTGGCGAACCTCGGCTCAAACGGACAGGTCGCGCCGTAGTTTGGCGACGTGGCCAGTGGCGCGCACGTTGTACTGCGCCTCGGCGATCTTGCCCTTCTCGTCGACGACGAACGTCGAACGGATGACGCCCTGAACGGTCTTGCCGTACATCGTCTTCTCGCCGTAGGCGCCCCACGCCGTCGAGCACCTCGCGGTCCGGATCGGAAAGCAGCGGAAACGTCAGCTTCTGGTCGTCGCGGAACTTGGCGAGCTTGGCCGGCTTGTCGGGGGAGATGCCGATGACATCCAGCCCGGCGCCGTTGAGTTCGCTAAGGCTGTCCCTGAAGTCGCATGCCTGCTTGGTGCATCCCGGCGTCGAGGCGGCGGGGTAGAAGTACACGATCACCCTGCGGCCCTTGTAGTCCGACAGCTTGACCGTGTTGCCGTCGGCATCGGTCAGGCTGAACGCCGGGGCTTTGTCGCCCACCTCGAGTCGCGGGGTCTGCGGCATGCGGAATGGTCCCTTCTTCGACCGGTGCACTCCGATGAGCGCGCGCTCAACTAGGGTAGTTCGGCAGGGCAGCGCTCATGAATTGGCTTGGAGGGAAGAAGTGGCGGACCGCGATCCCGACACCATCAAGCAGGACATCGACCAGGCTCGTAACCAGCTGGCGTCGACCGTGGACTCCCTCGCCGAGCGCGCCAATCCGCAGAGAATCGCCAACGACTTCAAGACGGGCGTGGTGCGGTTCGTAAAGAAGCCTGCAGTGGCCATCTCGTTGGCCGGTGTCGGCGCCCTCGTTCTTGCGCTTTTCGTCCGCCGCATCCGGCGGCGCTGACCGGATCGGATCAGCGGCGTCGCGCGGAGCGGAACCAGTCGGCGAACGAGAAGCTGGGCGGATTGGCGACTCGGCCGAGGCGATTGCAGGTGTACACCATGATGGGCCGTTGCGCAGTTACGTCGTCAGCTGAGCTCGCGCGGGACGCACCCGCGGTGAGTGATGCGTCTATGGTCGACACAGCTAAGACCTCGTTTCGTACCTGACACGGCCGTCGCCAGCCGTGTGATTCGCTCTAGCTAATCGGAGAGTAGCACCTTTCTACCGTTCTACACCGCATAATTCGCTGCGAAGTGATATTTCCGTTACCGTCAAAGGCGGTGAGAAGTCCGTACCGCAGCGGCGCCTGTGTGAGTCGTAGCACATTCTGGGCCATGGGGACAGCCGATCTTCGCAAATTTTTCGTTAGCGTTAATAGGCTACGGCGCAATTGTTGCTAAGGCAAGGGCTAGTTGGTCCCCCGGTGCGGATGTCCCGGCGCGCGCTTTGGCGGGGTTGATGCGATGATGCGGGCGTGATCGATGACGCCGACACGGCGCAGGCGAGGCAGTTGTTGCAGTCGCTGCACGCCCACGTCGACGAAATCTCCAAGAAGGTGGAATCAGCCGAAGGCCGTACGCGGCGAGTGCAGGGCCACGCCGCTGTGGTTGCCCGGCGCCGGGTGGCCAGGCTGCGCCATGAGCTCTACGAAGCGCACCGACTCATCGACGGACTGCACCGACGCTTCCCGGATGCGCGAACCCGGCGAGTGGCCGGGCCGCGTACTGAATGTTCACGCTGAGTGCGCCGTCAGGGTTTCGAACCCCGGACCCGCTGATTAAGAGTCAGCTGCTCTACCAACTGAGCTAACGGCGCTGCGTGTGCGACAATAACAGGACCTGCGGCAGAGGGTGAAATCGTTACTCTGGCCGTTGCTGGGACCGACGGTGTGGTTGTGCCCCCAGCTAAATTTGCCCTTAGACTATTGCCAACAATCGTCCATGCGTTGAGTCCTGGCTGCGAGGTGGAGCAAAGAATGTGGCAGGTCAAGAAGGTGGCCCGTCCGCGTCGTATGCGTGCCTGGTTGACGGCGATCGCGTTGGTTCCCGCAATCGTGCTCGGGCTATCCGCGTGCAACAGCACCCCCGCCCCGGCGCCGCCCCAGGTCATCACCGATAAGGGCACGCCCTACGGGGACCTGTTGGTGCCAAAGCTCACTGCGTCCGTCAAGGACGGGGCCGTCGGCGTGACCGTCGATTCGCCGGTGACGGTCAGCGCCGAGGACGGTGTGCTTGGCGCCGTGACCATGGTCAACGACGACGGGACCCCCGTCGCCGGCCAGCTCAGCCCCGACGGTCTGACGTGGTCCACGACCGAGCCGCTGGGATACAACAAGCGTTACACGCTCAGTGCGCAGTCACTCGGCCTCGGGGGTGTCGCGAGCCAGCAGATGACGTTCGAGACGCATTCGCCGGAAAACCTGACAATGCCGTACCTGCTGCCCAACGACGGCGAGGTCGTCGGCGTTGGCCAGCCCGTCGCGGTCCGGTTCGACGAGAACATCACGAACCGGTTGGCAGCGCAGAAGGCCATCAAAATCAAGACCAACCCGCCCGTCGAGGGCGCTTTCTACTGGCTGAACAATCGCGAAGTGCGTTGGCGCCCAGCTCAATACTGGAAGCCGGGCACGACCGTCGACGTCGCGGTCAACACCTATGGCGTCGACCTCGGCGACGGCCTGTTCGGCCAGGAGAATGTCACCACGCACTTCACCATCGGTGACGAGATCATCTCGCAGGTCGATGACAACACCAAGATCGTCACCGTTCGACGCAACGGCGAAGTCATCAAGACGATGCCGACGTCGATGGGCAAGAACAGCACCCCGACCAATAACGGCGTCTATATCGTCGGTGACCGGTTCAGCCATTTGATCATGGATTCGTCGACCTACGGCGTGCCGTCGAACTCGCCCAACGGCTATCGCACCGAGGTGGACTGGGCCACCCAGATCTCCTACAGCGGTATCTATGTGCACGCCGCGCCGTGGTCGGTCGGCAGCCAGGGGTACAGCAATGTGAGCCACGGCTGCCTCAATGTGAGCACGAGCAACGGCGAGTGGTTCTACGACAACACGAAGCGCGGTGACGTCGTGGAGATCGTCAACACGGTGGGGTCGACGCTGCCAGGAGACGATGGACTTGGCGACTGGAACATCCCGTGGGAGCAATGGAAAGCGGGCAACGCCAACATCTGACTAGGCAGCCGCTTGAGGTGCCCGTCGCGGATCGGTACGACCAATGCCTTTACAGCACAACGCCTGCCATTGCCGTGGTGAGAGGTAGTCGCGCAATCTGCGCAGCGCCGCGCCGGGCAGCGTCAGCTGTGGGTAGGTGAGAAGCGGGCTTCTGCTGCAGTACGCGAACGTGACCGAGTAGCGCTCGGACTCCTGCGGCGGGCAGACGCGGTGCAGCACCTGTCCGGTGTCGACGTAGATGGCCGTCATCCGGGAACCGGTGACTTGCCTCCGCTTGGGTCCGGGAATCTCCGCGCGCACGGCCTCATCCAAACGTGCTGCGCGGTAAGGGCGACCCCGCGTGCTCAGAACGGCCTGGGAGGTCGGCAGGTCGACGTATTCGAAAGGTGCCGAGGCATTGTCGACGTCACTGAGGTACACGATGATCTTCAGGATCCTGCGGTCTTCGTGATCGAGATGCCACCGACGGACGGCTGCGTGGCTGTGGCCGGCGGCAGGATTCACAATCTCACGCTTCACTTCGACGCCGAGGTACCGCGGGGGTAGCCCGATATGGCATTCGGCGAGATCGAGGAGATCCTCGGACAGTCCCCACATGAATAGCGTTGGGTCCGACGCCAGTTCGCGAGACGTGGTTTTCGCGCACGGCTCGTTCGTCCGCTTGGAGCGCAATGTCTGTATGAAGCCATATGCCGAGTCGAGGACTGCGGCAGGCAGCTCCAGAGTCCGAACGGACACTCCGGTGTTACGCAGGTCGGCAAGAACGCTCGTGCGGTCTCGAGATAACCGGGGGAGATGGTCGGCATGATCCGAACGGCGGGCTTCATAGCGGCTGTCGCCCCACGCCGCCAAGAGCGGCGTCGCCATCACCGAGCGCTGGATGGTCGCGCCCCTTCGCTTGATGGACCAGTAGCCCCTCAGCAGAAACTCGCGAACAAGTCGACGCTTCGGCGACTCCGGGGCGCCAGACACCCAAGCCTCAGCGGTGTGCTGGCTTTTGGCTAGCACACAGCCAGTTGGCAGGAGACTGCGTCGACCAGCCTCGCTGCGGAGATCATTCGCGCAGTACATATGCCTATAAGCGTGCTGCGAGCGTCTGATAGCCGTCAACCTTTGCAATGTTTCTAGCAAAGGTTAGACGATTTGCTACTCGTCAATTGACGCTTTGCACGCCCAGGTGAGGCGAGGACGTGACTGCCTGCGGCGAGCTCACTCGTCAGGTCGGTAACGGCGGATGGTGCGGTGTGGTGCAGACCGGCCATGAGGCCGCACTGTGCTAGCGCGGAAGGCGTAGCCGTCCTGGTTCGCATGCTCCCATTCGAAATCGACGGTTTCGCCTTCAAATGCCTCGCGGAATCCGCCCTGGACTTCGATAACTTCGCCTGGGCGAGCTTCAGGGATGTTGTCGTTCCAGAGGTGGCTGAAGTGGGCCCAGCAGCCGCCGGGAGTGTCCGGGGAATCAATTACTCCCCAGCCTTCTTCGCGATGCCAAACCCGCACGTTGCCAACGGTGCTCATGCCCGCAACGTATCAACTTGGTTTTGATGACCAAACTAGGTTTCGCCGCCCCGCGGCAGTGCCGTTGCCACAAAAAGCCGGGAGGCGACGACGCCTCCCGGCCTATCGGGGTGGCTGACGGGGCTCGAACCCGCGACTTCCAGGATCACAACCTCGTGCCCTACCAGCTGAACGACAGCCAACATTGCCGCTGCGCCAAGGCGCGAGCAGCGCCGTCGATGCTAGCCGCTCGGGGCGCTCGGCGTCCGAATCGAGATCCGCCGACGTGCTGTTCGGGGTCGGGAGTTCCTCGGCGATGGTGGCGATTGACGTTGCCGTTCGCTTGCGTTCGCACCTGGGCGGCCTGGCCGCGTAGCGGCGCGTTTGCAGAGCCGCCGCGCGGCGCGGGATGCGGTAAGTTACATGGCGTGGCCCCAGGCTCGGAAAGGCTACGACGGATTGCGCGTGGCGCTTTGCTGATGGCGCGAGCGAGCGCCCGCGACGGCGTGCGCACGGCCGTTGCCAGGTGGCCGCGCACACCGATTGCTATCGAGCAGGTGGACTCCGGGGTGACGGACGCACTGAACGTCCGTCTCGAGGCGGCCGAGAACGAGCTCGCGCTCTACCGGGCGGTCGCCAATCACAGCCGCTGGCTGGCGCAGGCACCGGCCGGCGACCGGCTGATCTCGGTCATCACGCCGACCAGCGACCGGCCCGATCGGCTCGGGCACGCGGTGCGTTCGGTGCTCGCTCAGACCCATCGCGCGTGGGAGCTGCTGGTGATCGACGACTCGACCGGGGACGACGGTGCCGTCGCCTGTGTAGTCGGTGCGTTCGACGACGACCGGATCCGGGTCCTCCGCACCGGCCCCGGTAATCAGTGGATCGCGCGCAACGCCGGCCTCAAGGCGGCACGCGGCGACCTGATCGCCTACCTCGACCACGACGGCTTCTGGTTCCCGGAATGGTTGGCCGCCGTCGCCGACGCGTTTGCGCGCAACCCCGAGGCGCCGCTCGTGTACGGCGCCCTGTGCCGCGAGGAGGGCCCTCGTTTGCTGTGGCTGCCCGACTGGAATCGGCGCAAGCTCGAGCGGGCGAACTTCATCGACCAGAACGTCATCGCCCACCCCCGCGACCATCCCGAGGCATACTTCGACGACGGCCTTGAAGCCGCGGGGGACTGGGACCTCGCGCTGCGGCTGACCGATCACGCGCCGGGCGTGCCGCTGCCGGTGGCAGCAGCCGGCTACCTGAATGGCGCCTCCAACAGGATGAGCAACGACCGCGCCGCCGTCGAGGCGTCCCTGCAGGCGATCCGCCGCCGCACACGCGCCCGCCGGCCGCTGCGAGTGCTGGGGCTCAACCAGCAGTTCCCGCTGATCTCTGAGACCTACATCCTCGACGAGCTCGAGGCACTCGCCCGCAACGGCGCCGAGCTCGGCTTCGTCCGAAGCAACCGCGCGGTTGCGCCGATGCGGCTGAGCTGGCCGCAGTGGCCGAGCCTCGACGCGGCAGTCGCCGAGTGGGATCCCGACGTGATCGTGATGCACTGGGTGGGGTTCGCGATGGGCCAGCTGCGCGAGCTCGAGCGGCACGGGCTACCTTTCGCGGTCCGCACGCACGGGTTCGACGTCGATCCCAAGGCGGTCGAGAAGTTGCGCGCGCATCCGCTTTGCATCGGCGTCTGGGCCTATCCGACGGCCGCCCAGGGTTCCCGGGCACGATCCCGCTGCCGCTGTTGTTCACCGCGGTCGACCGGCTGCCGCCGGCGGCCGAGTCACGCGACCTGCTGTTGTCGGTGTCGGCCGGGCTGCCGAAAAAGGACTTCGACCTGCTGTTCGACGCGTTCGGGCGGCTGACGGGCGTCGAGCGGCGGGTCGTCGTCGCCGGCACGCAGGGGCACGAGGCCCTCCCGAGCGACCTGCTGTACCGCTGCCAGGCATTCGCGGACCCGCCGCTGGTCCAGGTCAACCTGCCGCGCGAGGACGTGTTCGAGTTGCTCGCCCGGACAGCCCTGTTCGTCTACGTGCTACGGACTGGGGTCCCGTTCGGTATGCCGATGTCGGTGGCCGAGGCGATGGCGGCGGGCTGCTCGGTGGCATTGCCGGATCGCCCCGAGACGCGCTCCTTCGCCGGCCCCGGCGCCCGCTACTACAAGACCGCCGACGAGCTGGTCGCGCATGCGCGGACCGTGCTGGCAGGCGGCGACGAGGTCGACCGCGAGCGGCGTGCGAACCGCGAGAGGGCGCTCGAACGCCACTGCGCACCGGAGCTCGGCGATCGCTTCTACGAGCAACTCACCAAGGCGCTCGCCGACTTTCGCGACGCGCCGGTCGCCGGCAACAACGGCGACGTCGTGCGCCACTCGCGCGTGCTCGCCCGATAGCCCACCGGCCGCGTGCCTCGTCACCGCAGGAGTCGCTGGTATGGACGAGGGCCGCGAATTGTCAACGGGGACTGGTGGTTACGCGAAGTAGCATGGCGAGTTGAACGGTTTGCGCCGACCGCGCCACAACCCCGCCCTTTGGGCGACAATGGCTACCGCGGCGGCAACTGCATCGGTTCCGTGGCGCTTGAACAATATCGATCGCCAGTCGATTCGCCCACCGATAGTTAGTGGGATTTGGTCTGGCCACACTGCTTCCAGGTAGGCGGCGGATTTGCCGTACCGGTCATACTGCTCGATCAGATCCCACAGGGATGAGCGGGGCTGCCACTCCATCAGGACGCGGCGGTCGACGCCGATCCGTCCGAGGCCGGCTTGTTGGATGCGCCAGCAAAGGTCGGCGTCGCCTCCTGAACGCATCTGTCGGAAGCCCCCGACTGCCCGGTAGACGCTCGCGCGGACCCCAAGGTTGCATGTCGGGTAGTAGTCCATGCGCCCGGGCACACCGATGTAGTGGTTGAGTGCGAAGGGTTGGTGTTTCGCCGCGAATCGTTCTGCCAACGACCTGCCGGTTCGGGTGAGGGTTTCGGTGCACGAAAACGCAGCTTGGCTCAGTAGCGTTTTGTGGGCGTCGACCAGACCGGGGAGCGCCCGGCTGCGGCCATCAATGAACAACAGCATGCAGGATTTCGACTGCACGGCGGCGATGTGCCGAGCATGATAGGGGCCGCGGCGGCGGTCCAGCCGGATGACGTGCGCCCCGAGTTCCTCTGCGACGTCGGCGGTGTGGTCGGTAGATGCGTCGTCGACCACCGTCACTCGGCCGTCAAGTTGTTCAATGATCGGCGTCAGGCAGTCCGTTAACAGGGTCGCCATGTTGCGGGCGGGGACGATGACCTCCACCCCCGCGAGTCTAGGAAAGCTGACCACAGCGGTTTGCGAAACCCTGGAGGCAGGCTCGTGACGATCACTTTTACGGTTAGCGCCGTTACCCGGCGCCCCGGCTCGATCGATTCGATGGGTACTTTTCGACAATCCGACGTTGCCGCGCCATTTGCCGCCTTGAAGCGCTGAAAGTCACCGACGGGCTGGCGACTGGAACGTCCCGTGGCCGCAATGGAAAGCGGGCAACGCCAACGTCTGACGTGCCGCTCGATTCACGTGATTTGAAACGGTGCAGGAAGTCGGTTCGTGTTGCGTTGCGGTTACACGGTCTTGGCGCGCAGCCGCACGACTGCCGATACGAGGTCCAGCGCCTGTCGCCGTCCAGTCAAGTACAGCGTCGCGGTGTATGTGGTGAACGCAATGAAAAGCGAGAGAAGCAGTTTCGCGACGTCGCTTGTTTCATCGGCTAGCGCAGCTCTTGCACCGAGCACGCACGCGACCATAACAAGTCCACTCACGATCGGGGCTACAAAAAGTCGCAGGTAGGCAACCGCATTCAACGACAACTCACGTATTACAAGCCAAATATAAACGGGTGCAATGAGGTAGCTGCATATTGCGTAGCTCATAGCGACGGCCAGAATGCCCCACTGAACCGTGACAGCGAACCCGACGACGTTCAACACGGCGTTGAAGATTCCGATGTACAGAGTGATGTCGGGACGTCCGGCCGCGTTGAGGGCCGCCTTGTTGCACGAAACGGCGCAATTTGCAATGCCGACGAGGGCGAGCGTTTGCATGACGGGAATGGCGTCTGCCCAACGTGGCCCGAATGCGAGACGAATCATCTCTGGCGCCAAGACCGCAACTGCAAGGAAGATCGGCACGGCCACGGTAATGGACAAACTCGTCATGCCGAAGAGGGCTCGCTCCCTTCGCTGCGGGTCGTCGCCTAACCGTGACAGGAGCGGAAATGTGACGTCCTCGAGCGTCCATACGATCGTTTCCCGCAGGGCCAGAACGATCCGGTACGCGATGGTATAGATGCCCAGTGCAACGGGTCCCAGCACGACCCCGATAAGAAAGTCGTCGGAGTATCTGCTTGCGAAGCTCGCGAGCTGCCCACCGACGATGTGGCTGCTGAAATGGAGAAGGTCCTTGATGCTGGCGGCCGAAACGGGTCCGCCCGGCCGCCACGGGCACGCTGCCCACAGAAGCGCTGAGTCCATACCTGCCCAGACGACCGCCTGCCCGACAAGGCTCCAGAGTCCCGCGCCGGTGATGGCTAAGGTGACGCCCACGGTGGCTCCCGTTAGGGTCGCGCCAAGGTGACATAACGCAACTCTGGCGAAGGCCAGTCGGCGGCGGAGAATGGCTTGCGGAACACTGCCGAGCGCCGCGAATACGAATACGAGTGACAGCATGCGGAGCACTGGTGCCAGGTGCGGCTGTCCCAGCGTCTTGCCTAGAAGGTCAGCCGAGATGATGACAGCGAGGGCTAACGTAACGCTGATTGCAATGTTCAACCAGAACGCGCTGTTTAGATCGGTTTGAGTCACCACCTTGCGCTGAATGATCGCCATACCGAGGCCCGACTCGACCACCATTGAGATCAACGCGATGAAGACCATCGCCAGCGCAACTGTGCCGAAGTCGGCCGGGCTCAGTCGCCAGGCCATCACCACGATGACGGCGGTACCGATGACGGGAGACGAAACAGCCTTCAGCCAGGACCAGGCAACGCCCTTTGTCGCCGTGTTCTTGAGGTTGGATAGGTCGTATTCGGGCTGTTGACCACTCCGCAGCGTGTCACCGTCGCCCGGTTCGCTCCCCGGTCTCGGACGATGCCGCTCGCCTCGTCGCCGTAGGTTCAACGTCCCTACCTGTCCGCGCAGCGGGTTGTCGGCAGGCCGATGGGTCCTGTTTGGAGTCACGGCCGAACCGATCACCGCCGCCGCAGCTGCGCGTCTACCGTTTGCTGATTGCCATCGTTTTCCAGACGGTACCCTTTGCTGGAGCTAACCTCTGGCTGATGGGTCAACCTGTTGATATCAGCTTGTGAGGAGCGATTTGTTTCGCGGAGTGAAATCATTCGCGGTTAGCGACAGGATGAGTGAAGGCGCAGCATGACTCGGCCGGGGTGTCCAGTGGGGCGAAGAGAACCAAGACGGAGGATGTGATTGTAGGGTGCCGGCGCAGGAAGCCCCTTGGTGAGACGCCGCCGAGTGAACGGGATGCGGCTCAGCGTGGTGATGCCCGTGCACAACGCATTGCCATATCTTGACCAGGCGGTCGAGAGCATCCTCGATCAGAGCTACTCCGCTTTCGAATTCGTCATCGGCGACAACGGTTCCGACGACGGCTCAGTCGTGCACCTGCGGCGCTGGGCCGAGCGGGATCCACGCATCCGTCTTTTCGAGCACTGCGGACCGGCTCGGACCGGTGTGCAGCTCCAACTGGGTGGTCGCCCAAGCCGGGGGCGACCTCATAGCCCGAATGGACGCCGACGACATCTCGCATCCGGATCGGCTGAAGCTTCAGCTCGCGGCCTTCGCCGCGCGGTCCGATGCGGTATTGATCGGCTCACCTGCCATCAGCATCGACCGCGAGGGCCGAATCGTGCGGAACCAGATGCGGTACGCGATCGGCAATTCCGAGTTGTACTTCCCCTGCGCACACGGCTCGGTGATGTTCCGCCGCGCGGCCTTTGACAAAGCTGGGGGGTATCGCGCCGGTTGCGATTACTGGGAGGACAACGACTTGTACCGACGCATCGCGCGCGAGGGCGCGGTACTCGTCAATGCCCGACCCCATCTACTACTACCGCTACGCCGAAACGTCGTCGCGTCTCACCTCCGATCAGGAGCAGGTGGAGCAAGCGGTTGCCCTGATGTTTCGGTGCCTTCACCACAAGGGTCAGGACTATTCGTCCTTGCTGGAGCGGGCGCCGGCGGAAACGCCCAGGCGCGTCGATCCGGCGGTCTTGTGGTTGATCGCAGAGGGTCGGATGTGGTCGGGCCGTCGAGCCCGAATGGCTGGACGGGCGCTCCGGCGCGCCGTCTTCCCGCGAAACCGGCAGCAGGCCAAGGATTGGTTGTATCTACTCTGGGGCAGCGTCAGCCCCAAGAGCCTGCGCCGCTTGTTGAGCATGCGGGCCGCTCACCGCCTTCGCCGGACAGAGGGTCAGTATCAAGACGGCGAACTTTACGAATGGCGCTCAGAGCCCGCCGTGACCTCGGCGCATTGAGCCTCCGGCGCGGCTAGCCATGGCGCCGCTTCACCCTCCACATCCGCGAGCTCCACGCCGAGCCGGGCCGCCAAACTTACTGGGATGTCCTGCATGCGGACGTGCGGGAAGGTGTGGCCGCTGGGCAGCCCCGGTCCCTTGACGATTAGCAATCCGGCGGGCCGATGATCGCCTGTGCGCCAGCCGTTATAGGGGACGCGCACCTGGCCGATGAGAGGCGAGGAAACGTTCTCGATCGGTGCGTCGCGGGCCCAGTCGATGAAAAGGTCCGGCATCGCATCGCCGGGTTGACGGTCGTAGATATCGGATGCGCGGCGCAGACCGTGCACAATCGGCTTGCCCGTCGCCTCGTTAACCATCGCCTTCAGGTCCGCCTCCAATCGCGCGGCGAGGCCGTCCGCTTGCTCCGGCGTCACCCAGCCTTGCGCTTCGCGGCCTTCGAGGTTGAATCGGATGCCGCCGTAAACGCTGTTGTTGGGGCCGATGTAGAACGCCTGGCGAGCCCGTTCCGCGGCCGAGCCGTAGCCCGGATCACCGAGCCGACGCGCCACCGCCTTGGCGACGTGCTTGGGCACTCGCAACGCCTCGGCAGTGCGCTTGGCTGCGGGCCGGGCGGCCTGCAGTGTCCGGCGGAGCCGGGTGGAGAGCGACTGATCGGCGACGCCGCACCGGTAGGCGTCGTCCAGCCGCTTCAACAGCTCGCTCAGCAGGTGAGTCCCGTCGTGGTGACGGTCCATGCCATGACTCAGCAGCACGAACAGGGTCGCCGCCGGGTCCAGCTGTTCTGCGAGCCGGCCCACGCCGTCGTCAAGCGCACGATAGACGCGGGCGATGGGATCGCCGCCGATCGTCGTTTGCCGCGCGGAATCGAAATCGGGATGGCCGGCATCGTGGAAGCCCCAGAATTGATGGCCCGCCGCATGGCTCTCGCCATAGATGCCGACAAAGAGGTCGCATTTCTCCTCCGCCAGCAGGGCCTCCAGCATCCGGGTCTTGGCTTCCAGCCCGGTTAGCAGGCCCTCGATGAGGGCCTTGTTCTCGGCGTCGGTCCGCAGCTGGCCCGCTCGACACGCATAATCGTCAGGCGCAAAGGCTCGGACCGCATAGGGGTCTATGCCCAATATCGGATGCAGGCCGAAGCGCGAGTCGATCTCAGCGCAGCGCGCGGGCGGCTGGGTGTGGAAGCCGAAATGCCGGTCGTGGCAGCCCCACTCGCTCACGGCGACGCCGCTCACCGGATCGGGAAAGCGTGAATGAGGTATGTCGACCAGAGCAACGCGTCGGCCGGCCGCCCCAAGTTGAGTCCAGAACGGCGGATGGTTGATGTCCGGTGGAGTCAGGCGATAGCCGTAATCCTGCGAATCGATATGTTCCCAGCAATGGAAGCCGTGCCGGGCCGGCCCGACCCCGGTCATGAAATCGACCCACAGGGCGCCGACGAACAGGCCGAAAGGATTCCGCACCTCCGCGCGCGACCCGTCCGCGAGTAATTGCGCGAGATTGGGCAGGTCGCCCGCGGCAGCCATCCGTTGAACGGTTGCCGGATCGCAAGCGTCGAGACCGATCAGGACCACCGGGCCGGATTTGCTGTCTGCATCCCCCAATTGCTCGAGCACTGCTTGAGCGTAGCGGTATTGCGTCCTGTCGGGTTGCTGAATGGGCTGAACTCGTTGCCCCACCGGTGCTGGCGCCGCAGCCGCGACCACGGTGCAAAAGGCCGTTGTGGCAGGCTCACAGACAATCCAGAAGGCGGGTACAGCAACCTCCTCGACCCTGAGCGCCGCACTGAGCGGCCTGAGGGGCCTTTTCGGCAAGTGACTGACGGCTGCAACAGCTCCCGAAGAGATAAAGACCAGAGGGCGAAACGCCCTCTGGTCTTATCCTTGCGGGGTGGCTGACGGGACTTGAACCCGCGACCCCCAGGATCACAACCTGGTGCTCTACCAACTGAACTACAGCCACCATTGCCGTCGAGCCGATTCGGCGCGTACAGCGTCGTCGATCCTAGCCGCTAGGGCGCTCCGCAGCCGAATCGATTTGCTCCGAGTCGCCGCTGGGCGGCCCGAGTTCGGCGGCGATCTCCGCGATATCGCTGGTCGACGGCCCTGGCGGCGGGACGAACGCGGTGCGGCGGTAGTAGCGCAGTTCGCGAATCGACTCGTGGATGTCGGCCAGCGCGCGGTGCGCGAGGCCCTTCTCGGGCTGGCCGAAGTAGATGCGCGGATACCAGCGCCGGCACAGCTCCTTGATGGAGCTGACGTCGATCATCCGGTAGTGCAGGTACTCGTCGAGCTTGGGCATGTCTCGGGCGATGAATCCGCGGTCTGTGGCGATCGAATTGCCCGCCAGCGGCGCGGTCTTGGCCTGCTTGACGTGTGTGCGGATGTAGTCGAGCACGAGTTCCTCGGCTGCGGCCAGGTCGACGGTCGACGCACGCACCTCCTCGATCAGTCCCGAGCGAGTGTGCATCTCGGTGACGACGGGGATCATCGACGACAACACGTCGTCGTCGGCGTGGATCACCACGTCGATGCCGTCGCCAAGGATGTTGAGGTCGGCGTCGGTGACGAGCACCGCGATCTCGATGAGCCGGTCGGTCTTGAGATCCAGGCCGGTCATCTCACAGTCGATCCACACCAATTCGTCACGCACAGGTCCTCACATTAAGCCCACCCCCGACAAGAGGCCGCCCACACCCACCCGCTGGGGATAGTCCCCAAGTAATGTTTCGAGCCATGACGACTGAGTCGACAGCCACCCCCGCCCAGCAGATCGCCGCAGGTTACGCCACTCAAGGCCCCGCGTTGGAACTCGGCACCGTCGTCGTCGACGGGACCTGTGATCCGACCGCGCAGGTGCGTATCCCGCTGGCCACCGTCAACCGGCACGGCCTGGTCGCAGGCGCCACTGGCACCGGCAAGACCAAATCACTGCAGGTGATCGCCGAACAGCTGTCCGCGGCCGGCGTGCCGGTGATGATGGCCGACGTCAAGGGCGACCTGTCGGGCTTGTCGCAGCCCGGTGTCGCCAACGACAAGACCGAGCAGCGGGCCAAGGACACCGGCGACAACTGGACTCCGACGGCCTTCCCTGTCGAGTTCATGTCGCTTGGCACCACGGGAATCGGCGTACCGGTGCGCGCGACGATCACCAGCTTCGGGCCGATCCTGCTGTCGAAGGTGTTGGGGCTCAATCCAACTCAGGAGTCCACGCTCGGGCTGATCTTCCACTGGGCCGATCAGAAGGGTCTGTCGCTGCTCGACCTCAAGGACCTGCGGGCGGTCATCCAGTACCTGACCAGCGACGAGGGCAAGCCGGAGCTCAAGAATCTTGGCGCGGTGTCGCCGACCACGGCAGGCGTCATCCTGCGGGCGCTGGTCAACCTCGAGGCCGAGGGCGCGGACACGTTCTTCGGTGAGCCGGAGCTCGAGCCGAAGGACCTGCTGCGGACCGATGCGCAGGGCCGCGGCGTCATCACGCTGCTGGAGCTGGGCAATCAGGCCGCGCGTCCGGTGATGTTCTCGACGTTCTTGATGTGGGTGCTTGCCGACTTGTTCACCACGCTGCCCGAGGTCGGCGACGTCGACAAGCCGAAGCTGGTGTTCTTCTTCGACGAGGCCCACCTGCTGTTCACCGACGCGTCGAAGGCGTTCCTCGAGCAGGTCGAGCAGACGGTGAAGCTGATCCGCTCCAAGGGCGTCGGTGTGTTCTTCTGCACGCAGCTGCCGACCGACGTGCCCAACGATGTGCTGTCGCAGCTTGGTGCGCGCATTCAGCACGCGCTGCGTGCCTTCACCCCCGACGACCAGAAGGCGCTCGCCAAGACCGTCCGCACATATCCGAAAACCGATGTCTACGACCTCGAGTCGGCGTTGACGTCGCTGGGCATCGGCGAGGCGATCGTCACCGTGCTCTCCGAGAACGGTGCGCCGACGCCGGTGGCGTGGACAAGGATGCGGGCCCCGCGATCCCTGATGGACACCATCGGTCCCGACGCGATCGCCGCCGCGGCCAAGGCCGTCGCCGTTGCAGGCCGAGTATGGGCAGACGATCGACCGCGAGTCGGCTTACGAGCGGCTCAACGCCAAGTTGCAGCCCACACCCGCTGCTGCTCCGCCCGACGGTGCACTGCCGCCTCCGTTGCCCGTCGACCCCGGGGCGGCGAGCACCGAGGGCGAGGTGAAGTCGCGGGGCGCCGCCGAACCCGGGATGTTCGACAAGATGATGAGCAGCCCGGCGTTCAAGAGCGCGATGCGCTCGGCGGGCACCGTCATCGGCCGCGAGATCACGCGCAGCATCTTCGGCACCGGCCGCAGGCGCCGCTAGCTTTCGCCGAAATAGAATTCCGGGTTGTAAATCCGTCGATTCAACGACCGGGAATTCTATTTCGGCGCACGCCGCTAGGCGCCGCCGAGTTTCTTGTAGACCGCGCCGACGATCGGCGTCACGATGGCTCGCGGCGTGTAGCCCGCAGCCACCGACATCGCCTTCGAGGTGACACCGGGCACGACGCGCATCTTGTTGCGCTCCAGGCCATCCAGCGACAGCTTGGCGGTGTACTCGGTGGAGATCCACAGGAAGTCGGGGATGAGCTTCTCGACGAGCGACTGCTCATGCTCGATCGGGCAACGTCTCGCGCACCGGGCCCGGCGCCAGCAGTGTCACGTGCACGCCCGCACGCTTGAGTTCGCCGCGAAGCGACTCGCTGAACGTGTTGACGAACGCCTTGGTGGCCGCATAAGTCGCGTTGTTGGGGATCGGCGAATTGCCTGCCGCCGAACCGGAAATCAGGATGCCGCCCGCCGCGCGCTCGACCATGCCGGGCAGCACGGCGAGCGCAAGGTCATGTACGCCAAGGACATTCAGCTGCACCTGAGCCTTTTCAGCCGCCGGGTCCAGCGAGGCGACCGGGCCGAACGTCGCGGTGCCTGCGTTGGCGCACAGAATCGAGATGTTGCGTGCGGCAAGCTCGTCGCACAGCTTGGCGCGATCGGCCGGGTCGGCGAGATCGACGGGACGCACCTCGACCGTCACTCCGTACTGCTGGGTGATCCGCGCCGCCAGCGTGCTCAGCACATCCTCGCGACGGGCCGTGATGATCAGATGGTGCCCGCGGGCGGCCAGCTCGATGGCCAGCGCTTCGCCGATGTTCTGCGACGCACCGGTGACGACGGCACGGGCGTCCGCGCTGGGAGCGGGTACTGGCATGGCGCGGACTATATCGTGGGCCACTCATGAGCGAACCGCGGCCGCCCGCGCATATCGCGGCGCGGTCGCGGGTGCTGGCGTGGGCGCTGTGGGACTGCGGCTCGACCGGGGTCGGCGCGATCGTCGTGACCTTCGTGTTCTCCGTCTACCTGACCCGCACCGTCGGTGACGATCTGCCCAGCAGGTACCAGCCCGGCGAGCCTGCTCGGCTGGGCGCTTTTCTTCTCCGGTGTCACGGTCGCACTGCTCGCCCCCGTCACCGGAGTCTGGGTCGACTCGGCGCACCGACGGCGACGCACGCTGGCCGTGCTCACCGCGATGGTGGTGCTGCTCACATCGGCGATGAGCCTGATCCGCGACGACGCCAGCTACCTGGCCGCGGGCCTCCTGTTGCTCGGGTTCACCGCGGCGTGCAACGACCTGGCCAGCGTCCCGTACAACGCTATGCTGCGACAGCTGACGACACCGGAGACGTCCGGCCGGATATCCGGATTCGGTTGGGCCGCAGGCTATGTCGGCAGCATGGTGTTGCTGATTATCGTCTACGGGGGATTCATCGCCGGCGACGGCCCAACGGCCGGGCTGTTGGACCTCCCGACCGCCGACGGGCAGAACATTCGCGCGGCCATGCTGGTCACCGCAGCGTGGATGGCCGCGTTCGCGTTGCCGGTGCTCATCGTGGCACCGCCGCCTGCCGACACCGAATCACCGGCCAGGTCGTCGCTCGGTGTGCTCGGCGCCTACCGCAAGCTGTGGTCGGACCTGAGCGCCGAGTGGAGGCGAGACCGAAATGTCGTCTACTACCTGCTGGCCAGCGCGGTGTTCCGGGACGGGTTGGCCGGCGTGTTCACCTTCGGCGCGGTGCTGGGCGTGAACGTCTACGGCATCTCTGTGGCGGACGTGCTGCTGTTCGGTGTCAGCGCCAACATCGTGGCCGCGGCGGGCGCAGTGATCGGCGGACTACTCGATGACCGCGTCGGCTCGAAAGCCGTCATCCTGAGCTCGCTGGCGGCGATGATCGCCGTGGGCCTGACCCTGATGGCGCTGTCCGGTGCCGCGGCGTTCTGGGTGTGTGGGCTGCTGCTGTGCCTGTTCATCGGGCCGACGCAGTCGTCGGCGCGCACACTGCTGCTGCGGATGACCGCCCACGGCAAGGAAGGGGTGGCGTTCGGCCTCTACACGATGACGGGCCGGGCCGTTGCGCCCCTCGCCCCGTTCATGTTCGCCACGTTCGTCGCCGTCTTCGGGGCGGATCGCGCGGGCATCGGGGGTCTGCTGCTGGTGTTGGCGGCGGGATTCATCGCGATGCTTGCGGTGCGGGTGCCACGCCGGGCAGCGGCGGTCTAGCCAGCCGCGGTGCAGATGGTCAGGCCCGCACCGGTGCGCTGCTGCACCTGCACGCCGTTGACGGTGATCGAGCAGTTCACCTCACGGCCGACGTTGATGATGCTGACGCTGGCGGAGTCCTCGGCCGGCTGGGCCAGCTCGACCTCCTTGCTCCACGGCAGCATCACGTTGAACTCGGTCTGCAACACACCGCCGGTGTCGACATAGGTGATGTTGATGGCCCGACCGTCGCCCGAGACGTCGTACACCACGGTTTCGGTCGCACCCGGCGTCGACGGTCCAGTCGGGCTGGTGGTGGACGGCGTGCTTGGCAGCGTCGGCAACGGGAAGACGGGGATGGTGGGACGCGGCGTCGTCGTCGGCGTGGGCGTGGTGAAACTCGGCTCCGTCATCGACGGCAGCGGCGCGACGACGGTCTGCTGGCGCGAACTGTTGGCGATCACCAGCGCGATGACCAGACCGATCACCATCAGGACCGCGACGCCCGCGACAATCCACAGCCAGCGCGGCGACTTCGGGCCGTCCGGCGGCGGCTGTGGCGGTTCCCCCGGCGGATACTGGGCGCCGTATTGGCCGGTCGCATACGGGTCATTGCCGTAGGGCGAGTAGGCGGGCAGTCGTTCGGTGGGCGGCGGCGCATACGGTGCCTGGTAGGGGGGACCGTAGGACGCCTGGCTCGCGTACGCCGGATCGCGTGTACCCGGGATAGCTATCGCCGGGCGGTTGGGCCGGTTCGGGCCCGTCGCGGCGTGGTGAATCGGTCATGCCCACCTCATGGCTGCAGGGTACCTGTGCATCCGCTCAGGCGACCGTGAACTGGCTCGACCTGGGTCTACGCGGGTGTGGTCCCATCGGGAGGCAACCGACCATGCAGAATCAACATGGTGGGTACGCAGGTCCGCAGGGTCTACGGCGCGTCGATGTCGCCGGACGCGACCGCGTTCGCGCATCTTGTCGACGACGGCGGCTTCCCGCGCGCCGTGCAGCGTTTCCTGCGCGGCTGGCGTGCAACGTCGTCGCGCGACGTCGAACTGCCCGTCGAGGGAGCCGTCACTCGCGTCCTGCATTCGGCCGACGGCCACTGGCTGGCGTGTGAGGTCGCACCCGACGGCGCCACCCGCAGCCAGATCTGGGTCGTGACAACCGATCCCGACGATCGCGACGCCCGTCGCATCGATCATTGGCCCGCAGGCGCGCAGGAAGGCACCGCAGAGCTGATCGCCTGGGACGGCACCCACGTCGCGGCGATCCTTACCGGTGAGGACGGGGTCGGCAGCTCGTGTCTGATCGATCCGTCCGACGGCACCACGGTGGTGCTCGACCGCCGCTCGGGCGGCAGGCTCGTCGACGCGTGGGCCGGTGCGTCGCTGGTGCGGGTCGGACCGCGCGGCTACCGCGACCTGATCATGCTGCGAGGCCTGACCGAAATCGCGCTGCTGCCATACGATCCCGGCTCCACCACCGATGCCGGGCATCATCCTCGACGACCACGAGTCCGCGCCGCCTGCGGGCAGGGCTCGAAGGAGAACTCTCCGAGCTGTATCACCCGGCGAAGACCTACGGGGTCAACAGCGCCGAGGGCTACGTCCGCGCCCTGATCCGCAGCGAGAACGGCGCCGACCACGCCCGGCTGTTGGAGGTCACCACGACCCCCGACGGGGTGTCGTATCAGGTGGTTGCCGAGCGGCCGGGCTACGAACTCGACGAGTTCACTGTCAGCGACGACCTGTCGACGGTCGCGATGTTGTGGAACATCAACGGCGCCAGCGAGTTACAGATTCTCGAGTACGCCGACTACACGCTGCACGAACCAATTCCGCTGCCCGGCATGGTGGCAAGCGAGCTGAGCATCAGCGCGGGCGGGTCGATGCTGGCGATGACGGTGGAGGGCCCCTCGACGCCGCCGATGGTCGAGCTGGTCGATCCCCGGACCCGGGAATGGGAGCCCGTCGACAGGGAGCCCAGCAGCGGGCCCGTCGCCGCCGACCCCACCCTGGAGACCATCACCGCCCGTGACGGGCTGGAGTTCACCGGCTGGTTGTTCCGCCCGCCCGACGGGCGTGGAATCCATCGGCGCCATGATCTTCCTGCACGGCGGGCCGGAGGGGCAGGGCCGACCCGGCTACAACGAGTTCTTTCCGCCCCTGCTCGAGGCGGGCATCACCGTGTTCCTTCCGAACGTCCGTGGCTCGGGAGGGTTCGGCCGGACGTTCATGCACGCCGATGACAGGAGCGGCGATTCGCCGCGATCGACGACGTCGCCGACGCGGTGCGATATCTGGTCGACCGCGGCCTCGCGCCGAAGGGCCGCATCGCATGCTGCGGGTGGTCGTACGGCGGCTATCTGACGCAGGCGGCGCTGACTTTTCATCCGCAACTATTCGCCGCAGGAATCAGCATCTGCGGGATGAGCGACTTGAACACGTGGTACCGCAACACCGAACCGTGGATCGCCGCGGCGGCCCACCCCAAGTACGGCCACCCGGTCAGCGACAGAGACTCCTCGACCGGTTGTCGCCGCTGCTGCGCGCGCACGCGATGACCGCGCCCCTGCTGTTGGTCCACGGTCTCAACGACACCAACGTCCCGCCGACCGAATCGCAGCAGATGTACGAGGCATTGCGTGCGCTCGGCCGCACCGTCGAGATGCTGGTGTTTGACGACGACGGCCACGAGATCGACAAGCGGGAGAACCGGGCCGTGCTGGTCAGAGCCATGGGCGAGTGGCTCACTACGGCGTTCGCGAGCGCGTCCATTTCGTAATCGAATCGTCGCCGCCGGCAGGTTTACCGAAATTATCTGCAGGGTAAACACGCTGCGTGCGCCGTTGGGGCGCTAACACGAATGGAGGCGCAGCGTGAGAGGTGGCGGAATCCTCGGCGTCATCGTGCTCGTCTGGCTAGTGATCGGCGTAGTAGCCGCCTATCAGCGTGACTACTTCAGGGGCGGCGAAACCAATTGCGCCACAGCGGGCAGCATCGCTTTGACCGTGGTCGCCGGACCCCTCAACTATGCGGGGGTCAATCCGAAGGTGGCCAACTGCAACATCCCCGAGCCCAGCCAGTAATCAACTGGCAGTTAGTAATTGAAGAAGAAAGTGGAGTAACCATGATTGTCCTGGGAGCCATCCTGCTCATTCTTGGCTTGATATTCGGCCTCTCGATCCTCACCTACATCGGCGTCGTGTTGATCGTCGTCGGCGCGGTGTTCTGGATCCTCGGGTCCGTCGGACGGCCCGTCGGCGGTAGGAGAGCCTGGTACTAACTAACGCCCGGCCCGTCCGGCCGAGGTCAGCGCTGCGACCGTCATTGCCCGCAAGACGGCACGCGAGCTGGCCTCGGCCGCTTTCGCGGCACCGGGTTTCACGCTGTGTGGTGTCGAGTTCAACAATCCAAATGTCGCGTGCGCCATCAGCCGAGCGTCGGCCTCGCTGAGGCTGGCGTCCAACTGGCGCAGCACGTCGACCCAGATCTCGACGTATTGCCGTTGCGCCTTTCGCACCTGCCGCTTGGCCGGCGGCGGCAGATGGCCGAGGTCGCGATCCTGAATGCGGATCAAGTCTGACTCGCCGAGCGCGAAGTCCAAATGGAAGTCGACGAGCCCATCCAGCGCCGACTCCGGGTCGTCGGCCCGCGCGACCACGTCCGTTGCGCCGGCCAGCAGCCGGGTACTGATCCCGACCAACAGCTCGACCAGAAGTGCTTCCTTGTTGGGGAAATGCCGGTAGATCGCGGGACCGCTGACGCCCACCGCTGCCCCGATGTCCTCCAGTCGCACCGCGAGAAAGCCGCGCTCGGCGACAAGGCGTTCCGCCGCGGCGATCAGCTGGCTACGACGATCGGATTTGGCCCGGCTGCGCCGGGTGGCGGTAGGTACCGACGCCGATGCAGGGGCCATTGGCGCCTCCGACCTGCTGGTGGACATTTCGGTTAATCGTGACTAACATACCATGAGTTAGTCGTCATTAACTCAAACGAACGGGTTTCAGCGATGACACCGCAGGGTTCTCACCGCGACGAGCACCTGGCGCTGGTCGACCAGCTGCGTACCAAGCTGGCCACTGCGGCGCTCGGCGGCAACGAGCGCGCCCGTGAGCGCCACGTGAGCCGCGGCAAGCTGCTGCCTCGAGACCGCGTCGACGGGCTACTCGACCCCGGCAGCCCCTTTCTGGAATTGGCGCCGCTGGCCGCCGACGGCATGTACGACGACGAGTGTCCCGGCGCGGGAATGATCGCAGGCGTCGGCCGAGTCTCCGGCCGCGAGTGCATGATCGTGGCCAACGACGCAACGGTGAAGGGCGGCACCTACTACCCGGTCACCGTCAAGAAGCACCTGCGCGCACAGGAGATCGCCGGACAGAACCGGCTGCCGTGCATCTACCTGGTCGACTCCGGGGGAGCGTTCCTGCCGCGCCAGGACGAGGTGTTCCCCGACCGCGAGCACTTCGGCCGCATCTTCTACAACCAGGCCAACCTGTCCGCCGACGGTATCCCGCAGATCGCCGCGGTCCTCGGGTCGTGCACCGCAGGCGGTGCGTACGTGCCCGCGATGAGCGACGAGGCGGTGATCGTGCGCAACCAGGGCACCATCTTCCTCGGTGGCCCACCGCTGGTGAAGGCCGCGACCGGCGAGGTGGTGACGGCCGAAGACCTCGGCGGCGGCGACCTGCACTCCAAGATTTCCGGTGTCACAGACCATTTGGCGCACGACGACCGCGACGCGCTGCGGATCGTGCGCCGCATCGTCGCCACGCTGGGACCGCGGACAGCGCTGCCGTGGGAGGTGGCGCCAACGGTCGACGCCGTGGCCGACCAGACCGAGCTGTACGACGTCGTGCCCGTCGACCCCAGGGTGCCCTACGACGTGCACGAGGTCATCACCCGGATCGTCGACGGTGGCGAATTCGCCGAATTCAAGGCCGAATACGGCAGCACATTGGTCACCGGCTTCGCCCGCATCCACGGCCACCCCGTCGGTATCGTCGCCAACAACGGCGTGCTGTTCAGTGAATCCGCCCTCAAGGGTGCACATTTCATCGAGCTGTGCGATAAGCGCATGACCCCGCTGCTGTTCCTGCAGAACATCTCGGGCTTCATGGTGGGCCGCGACTACGAGGCGGGTGGCATCGCGAAACACGGCGCCAAGATGGTGACCGCGGTCGCGTGCGCCAGGGTGCCCAAGCTGACCGTCGTCATCGGTGGCTCCTACGGGGCAGGTAACTACTCGATGTGCGGGCGGGCGTATTCGCCGCGCTTCCTGTGGATGTGGCCCAATTCGCGGATCTCGGTGATGGGCGGCGAGCAGGCGGCCTCGGTGCTGGCCACCGTGCGGGGCGAGATGACCGCGCAGGAGGAAGAAGAGTTCAAGGCGCCGATCCGCGAACAGTACGAAAGCCAGGGCAATCCCTATTACTCCACGGCCCGGCTTTGGGATGACGGGGTTATCGATCCCGCAGACACCAGAACCGTGCTGGGGCTGGCGCTGTCGATCGTCGGACAGGCGCCGCTCGAGTCGGTCTCCTACGGCGTATTCCGGATGTGACGCAATGACTGTTCGATACCGTTCTAGTGGCCAACCGCGGCGAGATCGCCGTGCGTGTCATCCGTACGCTGCGGGCGATGGGTATCCGCTCGGTCGCGGTGTTCAGCGACGCAGACGCCGGTGCCCGCCATGTCGTCGAGGCCGACGTCGCGGTGGGCATCGGCCCTGCGCCCGCGCGGCAGAGCTACCTCAACATCGAAGCGGTCGTCGAGGCCGCCCGTCGCACCGGCGCACAGGCGGTGCACCCCGGCTACGGATTCCTCTCGGAGAACGCGCAATTCGCCGCGGCGCTGCAGGAGGCCGGCATCGCGTTCATCGGTCCGCCGGCCGCGGCGATCCAGACCATGGGCGACAAGATCGCCGCCAAGGCCGCGGTGTCGGCATTCGGCGTGCCAGTCGTGCCTGGCGTGTCGCGCCCCGGTCTCACTGACGCCGATCTGATCGCCGGTGCCGACGAGGTTGGATATCCGGTGTTGGTCAAGCCGTCGGCAGGCGGCGGAGGCAAGGGCATGCGGGTGGTGCACGAGCCCCCGGAGTTAGCTGCCGCGCTGGCCAGCGCGCGCAGGGAAGCGGCGTCGGCGTTCGGCGACGACACGCTGTTCATCGAACGGTTTGTGTTGAACCCCAGGCACATCGAGGTGCAGGTGCTCGCCGACGGGTACGGCAACGTAATCCACCTCGGCGAGCGCGAATGCAGTCTGCAACGGCGCCACCAGAAGGTCATCGAAGAAGCGCCTTCGCCGCTGCTCGACCCGGAGACCAGGGCGCGCATCGGCGCCGCCGCCTGCGACACCGCTCGCAGCGTGGAGTACACCGGAGCAGGCACCGTCGAATTCATCGTCTCCGCAGATCGGCCCGACGAGTTCTTCTTCATGGAGATGAACACCCGCCTGCAGGTCGAACACCCGGTCACCGAGATGGTCACCGGGATCGACCTGGTCGAGCAGCAGGTCCGCATCGCGGCAGGGGAGAAGCTGCCGATCGCGCAGGACGACATCACCATGAGCGGGCACGCCGTCGAGGCACGCGTGTACGCGGAGGATCCCGCGCGCGGTTTCCTGCCAACCGGCGGCGAGGTGCTGGACCTCGCCGAGCCTGAGGGACCAGGCGTCCGGGTGGATTCCGGCCTCGCGCCCGGCATGGTCATCGGCAGCGAATACGACCCGATGCTGGCCAAAGTCATCGCCCACGCCGGCGACCGGCCCGCCGCCCTGCATGCGCTCGACCGCGCGCTGGCCGACACCGCGGTGCTGGGCATCACCACCAACATCGAGTTCCTGCGCTTCCTGCTGGCCGATCCCGATGTCGCCGCGGGCCGTCTGGACACCGGTCTGCTGGATCGCCGGACACCCGACTACGTTCCGGCGCAGCACGGCGACGACGAGCTGATCGCCGCGGCGGCTTACAAGTGGCTGCGCGCCTGGCCTACGCCGGTCGGTGACTTGTGGGCGGTGCCTTCAGGCTGGCGGATGGGGGAGCTGGCGCCGACGACGTTCCGGCTGCATGCGAGTGAGCGCACCGACCACGTGTACCTCACCGGCACCCCTAGTGCGGCAACCGCACTCGTCGAAGACGGCGAATCACATTCAGTCACAGCGTCTCTCGACGGTGATCGGCTGACGGTCACACTGGACGGATTGCGCACTGAGTACCTTGTTGCCGCGACGGACGGCCAGATCTGGCTGTCGGGCCGCGGGCGCACCGCAATGGTCGAGACATTGCGGGAGGCGCCCGTCCGGCCCGACGACGAACACCTCGGCGACGCCGAGCTGACCAGTCCGATGCCCGGATCTGTTGTGGCCGTTGGTGTTCAGGACGGCCAGCAGGTGAAGGCCGGCGCCGTCGTCGTCACCGTCGAAGCCATGAAGATGGAACACGCACTGTCCGCGCCGGTCGACGGCGTCGTCGAACTACTCGTCGCCGCGGGCGACCAGGTCAAGGTGGGCCAGCCACTGGCAAGGATCACCGCAAGCACGAAGGAAGACGAATCATGACCGAATTTCTTGCTACCGGCATGCTGCCCGATCACTACGAGCAGCTCGCGAAGACGGTGCGCGACTTCGCCCAAAGTGTGGTCGCGCCGGTCGCTGCTAAACACGACGAGGAGCATTCGTTCCCCTACGAAGTCGTGTCGGGGATGGCCGATATGGGATTGTTCGGCCTGCCGTTCCCCGAGGAGTACGGCGGAATGGGCGGCGACTACTTCGCGTTCTGCCTGGCGCTCGAGGAACTCGGCAAGGTCGACCAGAGCGTGGCGATCACGCTGGAAGCCGGTGTCGGGCTGGGCGCGATGCCCGTGTACCGCTTCGGCAACGAAGACCAGAAACAAGAGTGGTTGCCGCTCTTGGCAAGTGGTAAGGCGCTCGGCGCGTTCGGCCTTACCGAGGCCGGTGGCGGGACCGACGCGGGCGCGACCAGGACCACTGCCAAGTTGGATGGATCAACGTGGGTCATCAATGGCAGCAAGCAGTTCATCACGAACTCGGGCACCGACATCACGAAGCTGGTGACCGTCACCGCTGTCACTGGCGACACCGACGGCAAGAAGGAGATCTCGTCGATCCTGGTGCCGGTGCCCATCGAGGGGTTCACCGCCGAGCCCGCGTACAGCAAGGTCGGCTGGAATGCGTCCGACACCCACCCCCTGAGCTTCGACGATGTCCGGGTGCCCGCCGAGAACCTGCTCGGCGAGCGCGGCCGCGGGTACGCAAACTTCCTGCGCATCCTCGATGAGGGCCGGATCGCCATCGCGGCGTTGTCGGTCGGCTCGGCACAGGGGTGCGTGGACGAATGCGTGAAGTACGCCAAAGAGCGGCAGGCGTTCGGCGCGGCGATCGGCACCTACCAGGCCATCGCGTTCAAGATCGCCAGGATGGAGGCCCGCGCCCACGCGGCACGCACCACCTACTATGACGCCGCCGCACTGATGTTGGCTGGCAAGCCGTTCAAGAAGGCCGCTTCGATCGCCAAGCTGGTGGCCAGCGAGGCGGCCATGGACAACGCCCGCGACGCCACCCAGGTGTTCGGCGGCTACGGCTTCATGAACGAGTACCCAGTCGCGCGCCACTACCGCGACAGCAAGATCCTCGAGATCGGTGAAGGGACAACGGAAGTGCAGCTGATGCTGATCGCGCGGGAGGCCGGTCTGTGACCGAGAAGCGGATCGTCGTCCAGCGCGGGCTGTGGTTCGAGGAGTTCGAGACCGGGGTCCTGTACCAGCACCGACCTGGCCGCACTATCACCGAGGCCGACAACGTGCTGTTCACGACGCTGACCATGAACACCCAGGCGCTGCACCTCGACGCCGCGTTCTCCGATGCATTGCCGCCGTTCAACCAGCGGCTGGTGAATTCGATGTTCACGTTATCGACGCTGGTCGGGTTGTCGGTGGCGCAGCTGACGCAGGGGACGATCGTCGGCAATCTCGGTTTCGGTGAGGTCGCTTTCCCCAAGCCACTGTTCCACGGTGACACGCTGTACGCCGAGACGGAGGTGACCGACAAGCGGGAGTCGAAGAGCCGTCCCGGCGAGGGAATCGTGACGTTCGCTCACACCGCCCGCAATCAGCACGGTGACATCGTGGCGACCGCATCGCGAAAGACCATGGTGCGCAAGCGGCCTGAGGGAGAGCAGTAGTGGCGCTGACGCAGACCGGCCCGGCTTGGTTGTTCTGTCCGGCCGATCGCCCCGAGCGGTTCGAAAAGGCTGCCACCGCAGCCGATGTGGTGATTCTCGACCTGGAAGACGGCGTTGCGGCAAAGGATCGGGAAGCCGCCCGCACCGCACTGATCGAGACGCCGCTGGATCCGGACCGCACCGTTGTGCGCATCAACCCGAGCGCGACGGCTGACCATCAACTCGACCTCGCAGCACTGTCACGGACCTCCTACACGACCGTGATGTTGGCGAAAACCGAAGACCCGCAGCAGGTTCGTGATCTCGCACCGCTGGAAGTGGTGGTGCTGATCGAAACGCCGTTGGGCGCACTGGCAGTCACCGATCTGGCGCGGATGGACAACACCTTTGCGTTGATGTGGGGCGCCGAGGATCTGTTCGCGGTGCTCGGCGGCACGGCGAACCGTTACCCGGACGGCAGCTATCGCGAAGTCGCCCGGCACGTACGGTCACAGACACTGCTGGCCGCAAAGGCATACGGACGGATGGCGCTGGATTCGGTGTACCTCGACATCAAGGACCTTGACGGCCTTGGCAGGGAGGTCGACGACGCGGTTGCCGTCGGGTTCGACGCCAAGGTGGCGATCCACCCGTCTCAGGTGGCGGTCATCCGTGCCGGGTACGCCCCGACCGCCGAGCAGCTGAGCTGGGCACGGGCAGTTCTAGCGGCGGCCCGCGATGAGCGCGGCGTATTCCAGTACGAGGGTTTGATGGTCGACGCCCCGGTGCTCCGGCGCGCTGAACGGATCGTCGCGTCCGCGCCGTAGCGTGCATGATTTGCCCATGACGTCGTCAGGTAGGCAAGGGTCGCTGGACTCCATCAACCACACCCTTGCCCGAGTGATGCGGCTGAGCGGAAGCCGCTCCATGTTCGCCCGGCAGGCCGCGGCGGCCGACGTTGACCTGGCGCAGCCGTCGTACGTCCTGCTCCGGACGCTCATCGACGAGGGACCACTGCCGATGGGCGGTCTGGCACGCATCTCCCACATGGACTTGGGCATGGCTGCGCGACAGATCAATGCACTCGTCGAGGCGGGACTGGTCGCCCGGCAGCCGGATCCAGCGGACGGGCGCGTCTCACTCGTGGCGGCAACGACGAACGGCAAGCGGGTCGCGGGATCGCTGCAAGACGTGAGACGGCGTCACCTGGAGCGGGCCCTTTCCGGCTGGTCGGCTACGGAGCTGCAGGATTTCGATCGGCTTCTGACGCGGTTTCTCGCCGATACGACCGCGACCTCGATCGACAACGGTGATCGCTAGCGCCTGAGTTCGGCAACGCACGCTTCCAGCATCCGGTCGTCGCTCTCGTCGCCGAGGGCAGGCAGCACGACCCCGTCGGCCACCTGGCCGAATCTCGCGACGAGCATTTCCGGCAGCTCGTCGTACCGTCCGCAGATGACCAGCTCGTCGAGTACCGCATCGCTGAGCACCGCGGGCAAGTCGTCCCACTGCTGCGCCCGCACCAACGCTCGAAGCTGATCCGGCAGGTCGATCCAGCCCCGTCGCTTGAGAGACGTCGAGTAGGCCGGCGTCGAGTACAGGAAGGCAAGCATGCGGCGTTGCCGTTCCCGTTCGCGCGCCACCGTCGCGTCGCTGTCACCCGTGGCGATTGCCGCCGAGGCCATCAGCAGAGGCTCGGTGGTGCGTCCCGCGCTGGCGGCACCCCGGAGTAGCGCGGGTCGCACGACGTCGCGCAGGTAGGCGGAGTCGGAGTTCGTCGAGTGGGTGACGACGCCGTGGGCCACCTCTCCTGCGAGCTCGCACATGGCGGCGTTGACCGCGCCCAACCAGATGGGCGGAGGAAGGGCATCGCTCGGCCCTGGGTTGAAATATGGCTGCATGCGGGTCAACCGGTAGTGATCGCCCTCGTGGCGAAGCGAGCCGCCGGTGCGGAAGGCGCCAAAGAGCGCGTCCAGGGCGGCAACGTAATCCCTTAGGCGCGAGCGCGGTTCGGTCCACGGCATGCCGAAGCGATCCTCGATGTTCTGCTTGATCTGGGTGCCCAACCCCAATTCGAACCGTCCGCCGGACAGGATCGACAGGTCCCACGCCGCGTAGGCCACCAGGGTCGGGCTGCGTACAAACGCCAGCGTCACCGCTGTGCGAACGGTGATCCGCGTGGTGTGTTCCAGTGCGAGCAGGGCCACCGCCAGGGAGTCGTGGATCGTCTCGGCGACATGGAGGCCGTCGAACCCCAGATGCTCGACGCGTCGCGCATAGGCGGGCACCGCGGCCAGGGGCATCTCGGGGTCCATTGCCGCAAACGCCTTCATGCAATGACGATATCATTTGCTTGACATTGTCAAATTTCTGGGATTAGCCTGCCTGCATGGTCGGGACGCGTTTCTACTTCGACTGGGCCAACTACCGGACGATGCTCAGGCTGCTGCGCGAGGAACCGAATCCGGCGAAGCGCCGAAAGATGTACGGCGCGTTCTTGGTCGGTGTGCCGATGATCGCCGCGATCCATGCCATGTGCTTCGCGCTGGATCCGATTCTGTCCCCGTCGCTGCGTCGGACAGAGGTGCGCGAGCCGACGTTCTGTGTCGGACACGCCCGTAGCGGGACCACCTATCTGCATCGGTTGATGGCCAAGGACCCTCAGTTCAGCTATGTGCTGATGTACGAGATGTTCTTTCCTTCGCTTCTGGAGAAACGTCTCCTGCGACTGCTGTTCCGTATCGACGACGTGTTCGGGAAGCGGCTGCGACGCAGGCTCGATGCGATCGAACAGCGCGCCTTCGCCGAGACCAATGACATGCACAAGACAGGGTTTTTTGCTCCGGAAGAGGATGACTTCCTGCTGACGTGGTCACTGGGTTCCGGTTTCTGGATAGTGGTGTTCCCGTACATGGGCGACCTGGACTTCTACCACGTCGACCGCTGGAGCGAAGGCAAACGCCGGCGCATGATGACCTTCTATAAGGAATGTGTCCGGCGTCAGGTCGCCTTGAATGGCGGAGGAATACATCTGAGCAAGAACCCGACCTTTTGCGGCCGCGTCGAGGCCCTCATCGAGACGTTTCCCGACGCGAGATTCGTTGTGCCAGTGCGCAACCCCTACGAGACAATCCCGAGCCTGCTCAAGATGCTGCAGAAGGAGTGGACTCTGCGCGGACGCGACGATCAGTTGATCAAGAACTCCCTGCGCGTGCTGGCCGACCAATCCTTCGATGCCTATGAGCATCCGCTCGAGGTGCTGGCGCGACATCCTGACACGCGATCGTGCGTGGTCGACTACCGAGAACTGGTGGGCCGGCCCGCAGTCACCATGCGCCGCGTCTACGACGAGTTAGGGCTTGAGCTCGGATCGGCGGTCGCCGAGGCGATCGACTCCGGCCAGGGCCACGGCCATGAATCGGCACACCGCTACTGCCTCGAAGAGTTCGGCCTTGACCCACACGAGATCCAGACCCGGCTGGCTTCGCTGTTCGAGCAGTTCAACTGGGCCGAATCAGACTCAGAAGGAGAAGACGCAGTTGTCAACTGAGCCAAGCGCCACCACACTCCGCGCCGCCTGGAATGACTTGATCGCCGGACTGACCAGGGCCAGGGACGCAATCGACTCTCCCGATCTGCATGCGCCACCCGAGTCCGAGCGGGGGCTGGCAGAGGGCTACCGCTATCTCCTCGGCTTCACCTTCGGCGCCATCGAGCGTGCCTTCTGTGAGGACCCCGCCTTCCCGTACTTCCGCCGCGCCATTCAACCGGTGGACAAGGCGACCATCGACAACGCCGACGCGCTGTACCTGTCGGCGTCGATCGACGGCGACAACACTTACCGGGTGCGAGGCCGGATGGTGGGGCCGAAGGCCCCGCAGTACATGATTTTCGAGGCGCACACCGCTTACGCAGGAGACTCGGGCACCCTGGCTGAACTCAGCCCGACCGAACGTGCCATCACCGGATCGCTCGACAGCACCGACCTGATCGTGGCCGACGACGGTCAGTTCGAGATCCTCATTGCCCCGCGGCGGCCCGCCGACCACAGCGGCAACTTCATCGCCTCGCGTCAGGTCGCGGGCGACGACACGAAGGGCGCGCGGTTCCTGATCGTGCGCATGCTCTTTCACGACTGGGAGAACGAGGTATCGCCCGATTTGCAGATCGTCCAGGTCGGCCAGGAAGGAGCGCATCCGCCGCCGATCGACCCTGTTGCCGCCGCCATGAAGATGCGTCGAGTCGGCGAGATCGTCGAGAATCAGATGAAGTTCTGGAATGAGTTCTACGACATCGTCTTGGAGGCGCACGGTGATCGGAACGGCGATGGCCGAACGTTCATGCCTCGCAACGGACTCAACGAGCCAGCGCGGGCGAACCTCGCGACGGGCGGCGGTCAATGCACGAATGTCTATTCCGGTGGAATGTTCGACCTCGGCACCGATGAGGCGCTGCTGATCGAGGTCGACGTCCCGGTAAAGCCGTCCTACACCGGCTTTCATCTCGGCAATCTGTGGGGCGAGTCGTTGGACTATGCCAACCACGTGACCAGTCTCAACGGATTTCAAGCCGAACCAGACACCGACGGCATGACCCGTTTCGTGATCGCCCACAGCGACCCCGGTGTGCCGAACTGGCTTGACACCACTGGCCAGGCGCAAGGGTTCCTCACCGCGCGGTGGACCTATCCCGAGTCGCCTGACGAACTCCCGAAGGTAAACGTCAGCAAGCTACCCCTCGGCGAGGTGCGCCAACACCTCCCCGCCGCCACCCGCGTTGTCTCACCCGATGAACGCAGTGAGCAGATCCGGATCCGTCAGGAACACGTTCAACGGAGATATCGCCAGTACTGACGCGCGACACGTCGTCGCGGCGGCCCGCGATCAGATGCCGCAGTCCATTGCACGGGCATAATGGTTATTGCCCCAGTGCTGCGGCGAGCAGAGCGCATCGTCCAGCTAGCTCCACACCCAGGTAGCTAGCGGACAGGCCTCCCACCAGGGGTTTTGCTCTGACCGCCTCCGCGCTGAGCACCTCGCGGTCTGACGGCGGAACATGCCGTCACCGAAAAGGAGGCGGTATGGCTGAGGTATCTGCGGCGACTGACGTGCCACTGTCCGTTGGCATAGAGCCGGTCCAACTTGTAGCCCCCGATGGGTCCCCGACGGCTGAGGATCGCTACACCCGCGATCTGCCACCCGAAACGCTGAGCTGGCTCTACGAGCTGATGGTCGTCACGCGCGACCTCGACGGCGAATTCGTCAACCTGCAGCGCCAGGGCGAGCTGGCGCTGTTCGCATCGTGCCGCGGCCAGGAGGCCGCGCAGATCGGCGCGACGGCGAGCCTGCGCAAGACGGACTGGCTGTTCCCTCAATACCGCGAGATCGGCGCTTTCCTGTTGCGCGGCATCACGCCGACCCAGATGGGTGCCGTGTGGCGAGGCAAGTGGCACGGTGGGCTGGGGTTCACCGAGAAGTGTTGCGCCCCGATATCGATCCAGATCGGCACGCACGGGTTGCATGCGGTGGGCGCGGCGATGGGGGCCCAACGACTGGGCGAGGATTCGGTGACACTCGCATTCCTCGGCGACGGCGCCACCAGCGAGGGTGATGCCCATGAGGCACTGAACTTCGCTGCGGTGTTCAAGGCGCCGTGCGTGTTCTTCGTGCAGAACAACCAGTGGGCCATCTCGACGCCGGTCAGCCGCCAGATGGCGGCGCCGTCGATCGCGCACAGGGCGATCGGCTACGGGATGCCGGGCATCCGGGTCGACGGCAACGACGTGCTGGCCTGCCACGCGGTGACCGCGGAGGCCGCCAAGCGGGCCCGTGAAGGTGGCGGGCCGACGCTGATCGAAGCCATCACCTATCGGATGGGGCCGCACACCACGTCCGACGACCCGACGCGGTACCGGTCTGACGAGGATGTCGACTTACTGGGCCGCCCGAGACCCGATTACGCGGTACCGCACCTACCTTCAGTCGGTAGGCGTCTGGACCGAGCGGCTTGAGGAGCGGGTCGCGGCCAAGTCCAAGCGATTGCGAACCGAACTGCGCGAATCCGTGGTCGGTGCGGACGATTTCGACGTCGCCGAGATGTTCGACACGGTGTACCACGACATCACCCCCGAGTTGGTGCGACAGCGCGAGGAACTGCTGACCGAGTTGGGGAAGGAGGCGTGAGATGACGCAGATCATCGAACGACCCCTGCACGGCGACGACGCGGAGGAGCCGTACGGCCCGATGCTGACTGCGGTGCCGGTGGTGCCGACGCTAACCATGGCGCAGGCGATCAACCGCGCGTTGCACGACGCGATGGCTGCCGACGACCGGGTGCTGGTATTCGGGGAGGACGTCGCCAAGCTCGGTGGTGTGTTCCGGGTGACCGAGGGGCTGGCCGAAACCTTCGGTGAACAACGGTGTTTCGACACCCCATTGGCGGAGTCGGCCATCGTCGGCATCGCGATCGGAATGGCGATCCGCGGTTTCGTTCCTGTCCCCGAGATCCAGTTCGACGGGTTCGCCGCGCCCGCGTTCGATCAGATGGTCAGCCACTTGGCTAAGTATCGGATGCGTACCCGAGGTGACGTCGACATGCCGGTTACCATCCGCATTCCATCGTTCGGTGGAATCGGTGCGGTGGAACATCATTCCGAGTCCACCGAAAGCTACTGGCTACACACCGCGGGCCTGAAAGTTGTGGTGCCTTCCACGCCGTCGGATGCGTATTGGCTACTGCGGCAGGCGATTGTGAGCCGCGATCCCGTGATCTACCTGGAACCCAAGCGGCGGTACTGGACCCGTGAAGCCGTGGACACCAACGCGCCCGCACTGCCGATCGGGCGGGCCGCGGTCCGTCGCGTCGGCACTGACGTCACAGTGGTGACCTACGGCTCGCTCGTGGCCACCGCGCTGAGCGCGGCGGAACTTGCCGAGCAGCGCGGCTGGGGCCTTGAGGTCATCGACCTGCGGTCGCTGAACCCGCTCGACTTCGACACCGTCGCGGACTCCGTGCGCAAGACCGGCCGCGCGGTGGTGATGCATGAAGGACCGCGCACATTGGGCTTCGGCGCCGAGCTGGCGGCCCGGATACAGGAGGAGCTGTTCTACGACCTGGAGGCGCCGGTGTTGCGCGCCACCGGGTTTGACACGCCGTATCCTCCCGCCCGACTGGAGAAGCTGTGGCTGCCTGGCCCGGACCGGTTGTTGGACTGCGTCGAGCGGGCGATGGAGCAGCCGTGAGCACCGTGAAGGAGTTCCTCGTCCCCGACCTGGGCGAAGGCCTCGAGGATGCGACGATCACCGGCTGGCAGGTTGCGGTGGGCGACGACGTCGAACTCAACCAGACGTTGTGCACGGTGGAGACCAACAAGGCCGAGGTCGAGATTCCCAGTCCGTACGCGGGCCGGATCGTGGAGTTGGGAGGGGCCGAAGGCGAGACGCTGACCGTTGGCTCGGTCCTCATTCGAATCGCGACGGAGGTGGCCGAGGCCGAACCTGTCGTCCCGCCGCAGGGCGCCAATGGTTCAGTGCGCAAACCGGTTTTGGTCGGCTACGGGGCCGACGACGAAATGGACGCCAGCAGGCGAGGAGCGGTCGGTGACCGTCCGCGGGCTAAGCCGCCGGTGCGAAAGCTGGCCGCCGAATTGAACGTCGACCTCTCCCGAGTGACGGGCTCGGGTCCCGACGGGGTGATCACGCGCGAGGATGTCCTCGCCGCTGCGGGCAGGTCGGCGCCAACTCCTGAGATGGTGGCGGTGCGCGGCGTGCAGGCGGAGATGGCTCACCGGATGACGTTGTCGCGCAGGCAGATACCGGACGCGCACGCCGGTGTGCAGGTCGACTGCTCGGGCCTGCTGCGGTTGCGTGACCGCATGCGCGAAGTCGCCGATGACGAGTCGCCGATCACGCCGTTCGTGCTGACGCTGCGGCTGTTGACGATCGCGCTGCGGCATCACCCGAACCTGAACTCGACGTGGCTGGACACCACAGACGGCCCGCAGATCCATTTGCACAAGGCCGTGCATCTGGGCTTCGGCGTTGCGGCGCCGCGAGGGCTGCTGGTGCCCGTCGTCAACGATGCGCACGACAAGACCACGCGGGAATTGGCGGCCGCGGTCGCGCGGCTCATCCGCGACGCGCGCGCAGGCACGCTGAAACCGTCGGAACTGCAGGGCTCCACGTTCACGGTGTCCAACTTCGGCGCACTGGGGTTGGACGAAGGCGTGCCGGTGATCAACTACCCGGAGGCGGCCATCCTCGGGATGGGCTCACTGAAGCCGCGCGCGGTCGTCGTCGATGACGAGGTGGTTTCGCGACCGACGATGTCACTGACGTGTGCCTTCGACCATCGCATCGTCGACGGCGCTCAGGTGGCGGCGTTCCTTGCGCGAGTTGCGCGACCTCATCGAGGCGCCGGAACTCGCGCTGCTCGATCTTTAATCAGCAGGGGTCGCCAGGCGGCGTGTAGTACGGCACACCCTCTACCGTGTAGCACGGTATCTCGCCGGGAATGTACGGATCGGTGGCCGCCGCTATGGCCACGCCGGTCGCGACGTCACCTGCGATGTTGGTGCAGCCACCCACCCCGACATGGCGTCCGCGCGCGCCGGCACATATGTCTGCCTGCGCCGCCGGTGCGATGGCCACCGGCACCACCGCCACCGCCGCGGCAGTCATTAGCACTGCTGCCAGCTTCTTCATCTCATGCTCCTTTTGCGGACCCGGCCCGCCTCAGCCTAAGCCGCATTCCTGACGCCCGGGTCATTTTCGCTGGGCGGCAGCCAGTCTCTTGGCGAACTCTGGTGAGGTGATCGAGGCGGCCTGGGGTCCCAGTTCGGTGTCCACCGCGATCCGGTGCTGGTCGACGTCGACGACGCCAGGGTTGGCGGTCGCGCGCATGGATGCCTTGGTGGCGATCACGACGTCGCGAGGTGCGGCGGCAGGTCCAGCGGCGAGTGCTCGTGCCGCCGCGACGGGATCGTCGGCGACCTCGAGCGCCAACCCGTAGCGCACCGCGGCCTCGGCGTCGAAGCGCATGCCGAAGAGCAGAGACGCGCGGGCCGCCTGCGGACCGACGGCTCGCTGCAGCATCCATGTCGCACCGCCGCCGGGATGGATGCCCAGCTTCTGGAATCGCGGGTCGAAAAGCGCTGCTGGGCCTGCGATTCGGACATCGGCGGCCAGCGCGAGATTCAACCCGGCGCCGACGGCGGCGCCGTTTACCGCGGCGATCGTGGGCAACGCGCAGTTGGCGACCGCGAGGAAGCCGTCATAGATGCCGCGCAAGCCGGCCTCGGTCGCGTCGCCGAGCGCGGTCAGATCGGCGCCTGCGCAGAACGCCTTGCCCGCGCCGGTCACGATGAGTGCGTGCACATCGGGGTTGGCTTCCGCGGCGTCGACCGCCGCGCGCAGGGCGGCCGAGATTTCCGCGGTGACGGCGTTGCGGCGCTCGGGATCGTTGACCGTGATGAGGGCGACGTGATCGTCGACCTGGGTCAGTACTGGATCGGACACGGGTTCAGCCTAGTGACCGGGTATTCACGCGAGCGGTGACGGTGATGATCATGGCGAGCGCGATGGCGCAGGCGGCGATGGCGGTGGTTGTGGGCCATCCGAACCACCCCACGGCGGCCGCACCGAACGCGGTGCCGAGGCTGCCGCCGACGAAGTAGATCAGCATGTAGGCGCTGTTGAATTGGGCGGGCGCCGCTGGGTCGATCGCCAGGACGGTGCTCTGGTTGGCGACTTGAGCGGCGAACAGTCCGGCATCGAAGAGGCCAAGGCAGGCCAATGTCAGGGCAACGTTCGATAGACACGCGGCGAGTATCACTGCCGAGGTCAGCGCGAGGACGAGTCCAACCAGTACCACCTTGCGCGCGCCGACCCTGTCCGTCCAGGCGCCGGCGATCCTGGTGGCGCCGATGCCCAACAGGCCGGCGAATGCGTACATGCCGATGCGCTCAGACGAATAGGAGAACGGCGGCTGTGACAGCGCAACCGCAATGCCTGCCCACACGACGCAGAATGCGAAGAACCACAGGGTCCCACGGCAGGCGGCGAGCCGAAGCGGCGCGTACCGGAGATACAGAACCGGTAGGCGGCGAAGCGATGCGAGGTAACCCGACGTGACGCTCGCGGCTGCGTTGGGCAACACGAAGAACGATGAGACGGCGACGATGGCGCATGCAGTCGCGAACACGAGAAACATTCCACGCCAGCCGATCTCGTCATTCAGCCACCCGCCGACGATTCGTCCCGCGATGATGCCCGCCGAGATCCCCGCAGTCACGATTCCGAGGACTGTGGCGCGGCGTTGGGGGTTCGCGAAACGCCCTGCGACTGAACTCAATTGCGCGCCGACCGAGGATCCGGCGCCGACCACACCGACGACGAGGCCGAGAAGCCACGGGGTGCCGACGGCAGCGTTGACGGCCAACGCGGTGGCCAGCGCGCCGAACTGGGTTGCGAGCACATGCCTTGGCGCGAACCGGTCAACGAGCGGCACGAGCAGGGCGAGTCCCAAGAGGTACCCGAGTGGTCCGCACGCCAGCGCGACGCCAATCGTCGCGAGCGACGCGTGTAGAGAGCCTGCGACGTCTGCGATCGCTGGCTGAAGCGGATAGATGCTGGCGGTGCCCAGCGCGGCCGCAAGCGCCATGAACCATGCGACAGGTGTCCGCAGTACTTCGACGCGAGCGTCCGAGATGACGTCTGTTTGCATACGGACGACAGTAGGAACGCATACGTCCGCAGTGCTGGCGGAAAACGGACACGACGGTGAAGAGCGAAACGGGGTTACATCCGTTCGGATGTAACCCCGTCGCGCACAGATTCTTTGGCGCTACGGCCTTCAGCCGGGTGGTGGCGGCAGCAGTGGCGGTGCACCCGGTGCCGGAGGTGGCACCGGTGCGCCCGGCGGTGGCGGCGGGTCGGGCTGGAACTGAACGAGCCCCGGCGGGACGTTCGTCCCTGGCGGCGGCGCGGTACCGGGCAGTGGTTCGCCGAGCTGTTCCTGCGGCATCTGGCCCAGCAGTCCGCCCTTGAGCATCCCGGCGCGGTACATGTCGATGTAGCGGCCCATCCACTCGCGACGGCTGACGTCCGCGTGCTCATCGCCAGGAGCGACGTCGAACTGCTCGCACTTGCCAGGTGCCGAGGGCACCAAGCACTGCTGCGGCCCATAGCCATTGTTGAACGGATTGAGATTCGGGACCACGCCCGGATCCGCTCCCGGTACCGAGGGAACCGAGTTCTGGCCGAGGACCGTGGCCTGGTCCAGGCCCGTAATGGGAGGCGCACCCGAGCGCGCCGGGTACCTGTTCCTGTCCGTTCTGTGCCAGCACGCCAAGCCCGGCCGGCCCCAAGGGCTGCCCGATCACGGGCACTATGGGACCAGGGGGAGGCGGTGGTTCGGGTGCCCCTGGCGCCGGTAGCGGTTCTGGCGGCGGAGGGTCGGCAGCGGCGGTCGCCGCAAGGGCGACCGCCGCTCCGACCGTAAGCAAACCGGCTGCCGCGATGTTCGCGACTGCCTTCCTCTTTCGATTCGAATCCATGCCCGACGTCAGACGGCTTTGGTAACGCCGTAGTAGGCGACCACGTCATCGGTATCGGTGGTCGAGCTCGTCAGCGTCGCGTACGACCGAAGGAAGGACTGACCGACGCAACCGTCGACCTTGATGTGGGTGTCCTTCAGGGTGACGCGAACGGGCGCGGCCTTGAACTCCTTCTTGTCGACGGTGACGGTGGAGACGGTGCCCGGCTTGGCGTGGATCTCGATCGTGCCGGAGATCGGGAAGGTGACGCCGGTCGGAACGAGGCCGCCAGTGAGCGAGGAACCCGAGGTACCGATGCCGACCGATCCGATGAGCCTGACCTGGCCGAGTTCGATACCGCAGCCGATCTGGTAGCCGGCCTCGAGCACGCCTCCGGCCAGGCTGGTCTTCCCACCACCAGTGACCGTCCCGGTGAACGTGCCGCCCACCAGGTACTCACGCGACGAGACGGCAGTCGTCAGCGGTGCCACCGGCAACTGGGTCTCGTCCTTGGCGACCACGGTCAGGGTCCAACCGTCCGGGGACGTCACCACGCCGGGTTCGGCCGACGCGACCACTCCGTTGTCCGGTGGCGGTCCGTCGTCGACGGGGTCGGCAGACGCGAGGGGTGCGGTCCCGAGCGGGATGATCGAGCAAGCAGCCAGTGCGGCAAAACGATTCAACATTGTTTTCTTTCGTTCGAGGTCGACTGGGATTAAACGGCCTTGGTGACGCCGAGGTAGGTGATGACGTCGTCGGTGTTGTCGGTCGAGCTCGTCAGCGTTGCGTACGAGCGGATGAACGACTGGCCTGCGCACTGGTCGGTCTTGATCCGGACGCCCGTGATCGTGATGCGGGTCGTCGTGCCCTTGAACTTCTTCTTGTCGATCGCAACGGTCGTTACCGTGCCGGGCTTCAGGTACACCTTGCCCTGAAGGCTGATGCCGAACGCGCCTGTCACGTTGCCGGTGAACGGAATGCCGATACCGGGCGTGAAGCTCGCGCCGGGGTTGATCTCGGTCTCATCGGAGATGATGCCGCAGCCGATCTGCTCGCCCGCCTCCATCGATCCGCCGGTCAGCTTGGTCTTGCCGCCGCCGGAGATCTTCCCCGTGAACGTCCCGGCCACCAGATACTCGCGCGATGAGATCGCGGTGGTCAGCGGGGCGACCGGGAGCTGCGTCTCATTGGTGCCGACCACCTCGAGGTGCCAGCCGTCCGGGGTGTCGAGGACTCCGGGCGGAGCCGACGGAACGGCTCCCTCGGGTGGGAGCGGGTTGGTGGCATTCACAGGCACGGCGGGATCCGGGGGCGGAGGCGGGTCGGCGACCGCGAGGGGCGCGATCCCGAGCGGGATGGCGATGCAGACGGCTCCCAGCATGGCAAAGCGGTTCAACATGGTTGATTAAGCGCCTCTCGTGGGTCGAAATCCAGGGGATCCAACGGATCTGTCGCGACGGAGCATCTAATGGTCGGGTTGCCAAACGGTGAACGGACGCCAAACAGTTCACGCCGCATTCCCATCCAGTGGGCGACTAGGGTATGTGGTGTGTAACACACTGCGCCCCAAACGCGTTCACAGGTTCGAGATCGCCAATGGACCGCTATTGGAAATCGACCGTTAGGGTGCTGTTCACTATTTGGCTACCTGACCGGTCGACCGTAGTTCGGGTTGTTGCCCTCGAGACTGGACGGGGCTCGTCGACGTGGGTTTGGCTGGCCGGTGCGACCGCCTGACACCGGTGAACTGAAACCAAGCTAACCCTGCGAGACCGAACTAACTTGGAGGAAACGTTGAGTCCATCTCACGTACGTGAGCGAGCGTTGGCAGTGTCGATCTTGGCGCTTGGCGTCGGCCTGACGGTGGTTCCGACGGCCTCGGCCGACGACGTCACCGTCGACGGCTCGGCGCCCGGCCCGGTGCAGGTTGCCGCAGGCCCGACATCTGATAACGCCGATCCCGCCGCGCTGCAGGCGTGTGCGCAATTCGCTCAGGTGCTGGACGGCTCCGCGACCTACTACGGGGACTTCGCCGATTCATTCGAAGGCTCAAGCTACGACGACCCCGCCGTCAGCAGCAGCAACTCAGTAGGCCGGACCGCGCTGCGCGAGTCCGCCGCACTGGCGATGACTGCCGCTGGCACTCCGGGGTTGGATCCGTCGATTGCCGACCCTATGCGAGTTTGGTCGCTCGGCGCGACCAAGCTGCTCGTCATGATGGGGCTGCGCATTCCGGGCGATAGCCTGAACGGCACCGCTACCGAGATGAACAACCAAGCTGAGAAGGTGCAAGAGGCCTGCGCTGCTGCCGGGACGCACGCGTAATTCGGTGAAAAGCAGTCTTTTTGGCGCATTAGCGCTCAGTTTTGCGCTCGCCGGCTGCGCCGGTGGCGCCGCCTCTGGCGCAACCGACGCGCCGAGGTTGGTACCGGACTCAGCGCTCACGGCATCACTGCTGAGCCCCGACGAACTGAACGCGATCATGGGGACCAGCGGGATGACGCCGCACACCCCCGTTTCGCAGATGGGTGATCACCGCAACCTCCTCCCCAACCTCAACTGCTTGGGGGTTTGGCAAGTCAACGAAGCGCCCATCTACGAGTCCAGTCACTGGAAATCGGTACGCCAACAACTGGTTCGGATACCGGACACCGACCAATGGAATTTCCTGGTCGTGCAATCCGTCGTCTCCTACCGCACCGCCGATGGGGCCAAGGAATTCTTCGCAGAGTCAACGGATCGATGGTCGAAATGCACCAACCACAACGTCAACATTCAGCTCAACGGCCAGACGTTGCCCGGATGGAAAAGTGGCGACCTCACCAAGACCGACAACCAGATTGCGATGCCGTACACCCGGACTAGCGGTGACCAGACCAGGTCGTGTCAGCGTGCACTCGCGCTCGCGGCCAACTTGATTCTCGACATTCAGGCATGCAAGCCGCAGCAGCAGTCCGCCGTGACGCAGGCAGTCGACGTCGCCGACAAGATCGAAGCGAAACTGCCGAGATAACGGGCTATCTCGCCGCCCACCGCAGAAGGTAGCGGTAGTAGAGCGCCCGTCGCACCGAAGCGCCTGGCAGTATTTCGTCGACAGTGCGGCGGATGTCGTCGAGACCCTCCTTCGGATCCTGAACGACGACTCCGACGTTGCGCGTTTCCGAGTGCAGCCAGGACCCGTACCGCGCTGCGGGGACGCACATCGCCGACCAAACCCAGTCGCGCACAGTCTTATTGGCTGAACAGCCGACCACGGCTATTTCGCCGGTCGGCGTCAGCAGGTCGCGTGCCTTGACCAGGGAAGCCCGAATATCCATGTGATGAAGGCTGGCTACGAACGTAATGAGGTCGAACCTGTGCGCGCCTGCGTGGTAGTCCTGGAAATCCTGCCGAGAGACCGTGATGTGCCGATGTGACGCCACTCGGTCGGCCGCACGTCCGATCGCTGCGGGGTCGGGGTCGATTCCGGTCACCGACCGGGACACCGGCGCGAGCCGCTGGGCGAGCAGGCCGTCGCCGCAACCGACATCGAGGACATCGCCGTGATGTTCGGCGGCGATACCGACCAGCCACGTGTGGTAGGCGGTGTTGTGGTTCCAGTAACTGAGGTCGCTTGGCGCAGCCATACATACGACTGTGCCAGCTTTCAGGACTTGTCGGCTTCCGAGTCCTTGCCGTCGTGCTCCGGCTTCGTCGTCCGCCGAGTCTTGCTTCTCGTCTTTCTTCGGCTTGTCAACGGTGGCAACGGGATCCGATGTGGACGGAGACGTGCCGTCATCAGTCTCGGACTTCTCGGGCTGCGGTTCGGCCTTTTCGCTCTCGCGTACGACGTTGGTCAACGGCTTCGGCTTGTCCTCGGGCGTGACCGGGGTCTTCTTGTCGGAAGTCGTGGCGTCGGCGGCGGTGATCGTGGTTGTCGACGCCGTTTTCGGTGCAGAGCCGGTGGCCGCCGTGCTGAGTTGCGTCAGAGATGAGAACGGTGACGCCGGTTGATACTTGCTTGGGTCTTTCGGGATTGGATTGCCGTCCGGGTAGGCCGAGTTGACGATCTGGGTCAGCACCGGCTCGGTGAGATCGGCGATGACGTTGCCGAACACGGGCACGAAGTCACGCATCAGGTTAGTCAGCGGCAGACCGTTGCTCGTATAGGTGACGTAGGTGGTGTTCCCGCGCTTGGTGACGTATGCGGCGACGCGGTCGCCTTCCTGCAGGGTGCCGCACTGCGCGTCGGGGCATGCCAGTACGTCACCCGTGTCGGTGATGCCGCACGTGTTGGCGGTGCCGCATGTGACATCGGGGGATCCGTCGGGCTTGACGGGCAGGTCCAGCTCGTTCTGATTGAGGTGCCGATACAGGTACGCGACCAACGAATTCACGGCGGCCACCGGGTTGAGCACATCGGTCGGGCGCGTTCGAGTTGTAGTCGTACATGTAGCCGACGTCCACGACCCCCAGCGCATCGGTGTCGGTCGGCGACGGGAAGGGGTTGACCCCGATCAGCGCAAACCACGGATACGTGGTGCCGAAGCCACCGGAGGGCCGGGCGACGTTGTTGTCCAGGATGAAGACGGTTCGCGCGAGGACGGGATCCTTCGTGGCCTGTAGCTGCATGAGCAGCAAACTGGCGTTGGCGGCGCCCCAGCCTGAGGAGAGCACGGCGTTGTCCTCGCCGGCGTGGGCCTGCAGGGCCTGGTTGATGCCGAAGGGGCCGGTGAAGAAGTTGACGTGCTCGAGGTTGTCGCCGGTGTTGTATGGCGGCTGATTGAACAGTCCCTGGAAGAAGTTCTCGTTCCCGCTGCCGTCGGGGTGCGTCGAACTGCCAACGACGATCAGGGCGGCCAGGTCGACGAGGGGTGCGGAGATCGAGGCTGGCTGGGTGGCAGCAACGCCCGCGACGGTCGTCGCAACGCCAACCGCCGCGATGCTCATCGCCACTCTGCTCACACGTTTCGTCGCGGCCTTGCTCATTCCCGGCGCCCTCTCCAAGATCTCTGTAGCAACCTACCGTGTGGAGTCCGAGTCCGGCGAATTCCCGAGGTTGCGGTGTTGGTACCGATTGTCGCAGCGAGCGTTCAGCAGCAGCCCGAATCCACAGATCCGCGGTCGGGGTCAGCTGACGGGCTTCCCAAGCTGGCGCCGTTAATGTCTTCGCTGTGACCGACACCAACACCCAAGCGCAAGCGCCGCAGCCGCGCGATGTTCCCGCCCGCACGCTGCCGGTGCCCGAGACGGTCAGCCCCGAAATGCAGCGGATGATTGGCGCGCCGTTGAGCGGCCACTGGAATACCTGGCCTGAGACGGACGAGGGATGGAAGAAGTTGTCCGCGCCGTCGGCGGGGCGCGGGCTGCCAGCGCTTCGCGAGCGCTTCAAGGTCGAGTCGGAGCCGATGACCGTGAACGGCGTGCAGGCCTATCTCGTCACGCCGCAGGATCTGCCCGCCGAGAATCGCAACCGGCTTCTCGTGCACATTCATGGTGGGTGCTACGTCCTGAGCGGCGGCGAGTCCGGAACGATGGAGGCCATCTACATGGCCGGGTTCGGCCGCTTCAAGGTGCTGTCCGTCGACTACCGCCGGCCGCCGGAGTTCAGGTATCCGGCCGCGCTCGATGATGCGGTGGCGGCGTGGAAGGGCGCGCTCGAGATGGCCGATCCCAAAAGCATGGCCGTTTTCGGCACCTCCGCAGGCGGCGCGCTGACGCTCTCGACGGTGTTGCGCGCCAAGCTGGAAAAGCTCGCACTCCCCGCTGCGATAGCGCCGGGGACGCCGATGTCGGATCTCACGCGAACCGGCGATTCGTTCCATTCCAACCACATGGTCGACAACGTGCTCGTCGCGGCGGATGGCTTCTGCGACGCGATGGCGCGCCTCTACGCGGGTGGGCACGATCTGAAGGATCCGATGCTCTCGCCCGTATACGGCGACATGACCGGCTTCCCGCCCACACTCCTCACGACGGGGACGCGCGATCTGCTGCTGAGCAACACGGTTCGCGTCCACCGCAAGCTGCGTCAGGCGGGAGTCGTCGCGGACCTGCACGTCTACGAGGGGCAGTCGCACGCGCATTACATGCGCGACGTCAACGCGCCGGAAACGAAGGAGGCGTTTGAGGAGATCGCGAACTTCTTCGATACGCATCTGGCGAGATAGGGCCACCAGGAACACGCTGAACTGCAAATATGTGTGGCGCCCCCGACAGTGGCGCCCCCGACAGTGTGCGCCCCCGACATGGCGTCCCCGAGACATCACATCGTGCCCCCGACAGGATTCGAACCTGCAACCTACGGAGTAGAAATCCGCTGCGCTATCCGTTGCGCCACGGGGGCAAGTGATCACGACACGCGACCCAGAAACTATCCACGTATCGCAACGTGACCAACAGCTAGTCGCCGTCTCCTTCCACAAATTGAGCCGCCCGACCAAAGCGAGTCTGGATATCGGCCGCGCTGTCCGCTGAGCTACGAGGGCAGCGCACCCACCCTACCGAATTCCCGCGAACCGATGGACGGGTCATCCATTACTCTGGAATCGATGGTGAAACACCATACGAAGGACAAAGGCGATCTGGGCATCGCCAAAGCCCACGCCGACCTGGTAAGCAAAGGGTTCACGGTCCTGTTTCCGGCAACGGAGCACGCGCCGTTCGATCTCGTCGCCTATGCGGCTGGAGAGTTCCACCGCCTTCAGGTGAAGTACCGGTCGGCACGCCGGGTGCCGTCACCGTCATGTTTCGGTCTATGTGGGCGGACCACAACGGGACGCACATGACACGGATGGATAAGGGCGCAATCGATACGGTGTGCATCTACTGCCCGGAGACTGACGAGTGCTACTACGTCCGGCCCGACGCACACGGCGCGTCGGTCACGCTCCGGATTGCGCCCAGCAAAAACGGCCAGCAGGCAGGAGTGCTGCACGCTGCCGCATTCCGCGAGCTGCCGTGCGCAGTTGCGGAAGTTGAGTCGTGAATCATGCACTGCGTCCGGGACCCAGTCGCGCCCGCCGAACTTCGGCATGAAAGGCGGTGCTCCGCGGAGTGTGTTCCCTCGGCCGCAACGGCCCTTAAAGGCACACCGCGTCACCGGTCGGCGGACTAGCGTGGTGACCGTAACTTCGGCGTAGGGAGGGAGCGACGAGCATGAGCGACGTGCCGGAACTCGATGCGGCCGGACTTCCGGAGGAACTCAGCGCGTTCGACCAGATACTGCATCGCGGCGAAGCCCACCCGCGCACCCGTTCCGGCATCATGACCGTCGAGCTGCTCGACACCACCCCGGACTGGGAGCGCTTCCGGGCGAGGTTCGAAAACGCCTCGCGCAAAGTCCTTCGGCTGCGGCAGAAGGTCGTCATGCCGACGCTGCCCACCGTGGCGCCGCGGTGGGTCGTCGACCCCGACTTCAATCTCGACTTTCACGTGCGACGGATGCGGGTCCCCGAGCCGGGCACGCTGCGCCAGGTGTTCGACCTGGCCGAGGTCGCCGCGCAGTCACCGCTCGACATCTCCCGGCCGCTGTGGACCGCGACCCTCGTCGAGGGCCTCGAAGGTGGCCGCGCCGCGCTGTTGGTGCACCTCAGCCACGCCGTGACCGACGGCGTCGGCGGGGTCGAGATGTTCGCCAACCTCTACGACCTCGAGCGTGATCCGCCACCGCAGGCCCCTCCGCCGCTGCCGGTCCCGCAGGACTTGTCGCCCAACGACTTGATGCGCCAAGGGTTTAACCGGCTTCCCGGCACCATCGCCGGCCGGGTGCGCGGCGTGCTGTTCGGCGCCGCGCACGTCGTCGGCAAGGTGGTCCGCGACCCGATATCGCGGATGGGCGAGCGTCGTCGAGTACGCGATGTCCGGCGCCCGCGTCGTCGGGCCCGTCGCCCCACCGTCGCCGGTGCTGCGGCGCCGCAGCCTGTCGTCGCGCAGCGAGGCCATCGACATCGAGTTCGGCGCTCTGCACAAGGCCGCCAAGGCGGCGGGCGGGTCGATCAACGACGCCTATCTGGCCGGGCTGTGCGGCGCCTTGCGCCTCTACCACCAGGCCAAGGGCGTACCGATCGAGGCGCTGCCGATGGCGGTGCCGGTCAACCTGCGGTCGGATGCGGATCCGGCAGGCGGCAACCGATTCGCCGGTGTCAACCTCGCCGCGCCGATCGGCCTGCACGACCCGGAAGTGCGCATCAAGAACATCCGATCGCAGATGACGCGCAAGCGCGAGGAGCGTGCGATCGACATGGTCGGCGCGATCGCCCCGGTGCTGACCCTGCTGCCCGACTCCGTGCTCGAGTCGATGGCCGGCTCGATCGTCAACTCCGATGTCCAGGCCAGCAATGTGCCGGTCTACGCCGGTGACACCTTCATCGCCGGCGCAAAGATATTGCGGCAGTACGGCATTGGCCCGCTGCCCGGCGTGGCGATGATGGTCGTGCTGATCTCCCGTGCCGGCTACTGCACGATCAGCACCCGCTACGACCGCGCGTCGGTCGACGACTCCGACCTGTGGGCCCGCTGCCTGCTGGCCGGCTTCGACGAGGTGCTCGCGCTCGGCGGCGACGGTCGCGCCTCGCCTGCGACGTTCACCGTCGACGCCCCAGAACCCACCCCAGTCTCACCCAACGGAAGTGCGGCGCAATGACTTCGGCCAACGGTCAGCCCAATCCACGGACCATGCGGCTGCCTGGCTCGGTCGCCGAGATCGAGGGCAGCCCGCCCGGCCCCGAGGTCGGTGCCTTCTTCGATCTCGACGGCACCCTCGTCGCCGGGTTCACCGGCGTCATCATGACCCAGGACCGGCTGCGGCGCCGCCAGATGTCCGTCGGCGAGTTCATCGGCATGGTGCAGGCCGGCCTCAACCATCAGCTGGGCCGCTCGGAGTTCGAGGATCTCATCGGCAAGGGCGCCCGCATGCTGCGCGGCAACTCCCTCGACGACATCGACGAACTGGCCGAGCGGCTGTTCGAGCAGAAGATCGTCGGCCGCATCTATCCCGAGATGCGCGAGCTCGTGCGCGCCCACATGGCCCGCGGCCACACCGTCGTGCTCAGCTCGTCGGCGCTGACGGTCCAGGTGGAGCCCGTCGCGCGGTTCCTGGGCATCCAGAACGTGTTGAGCAACAAGTTCGAGACCGACGACGACGGCCGGCTCACCGGCGAGGTGCTCACCCCGATCATCTGGGGTCCCGGCAAGGCCAGGGCGGTGCAGGCCTTCGCCGCCAAGAACGGCGTCGACCTGTCGAAGAGCTACTTCTACGCCGACGGTGACGAAGACGTCGCGCTGATGTACCTCGTCGGCAATCCGCGGCCGACCAACCCCGCGGGCAAGCTCGCCGCGGTCGCCGCCAAACGCGGCTGGCCGGTGCTGCGATTCACCAGCCGCAGCGGAAGCAACCCGGTGTCGCAGCTGCGCACCGCCGCGGGTATCGCGTCGATGGTGCCGATCGCCGCCGGCGCCATCGGCCTCGGATTGCTGACCCGCAACAGGCGCACCGGCGTCAACTTCTTCACGTCGACGTTCGGCCGGACGCTGCTGACGACCATCGGGATCAACCTCAACGTGCTCGGCGAGGAGAACCTGACCGCGCAGCGGCCTGCGGTGTTTATCTTCAACCACCGCAACCAGGCCGATCCGCTGATCGCCGGCCGGCTGGTCAGCGACAACTTCACCTCGGTCGGCAAGAAGGAGCTCGAGAACGATCCCGATCGTCGGCACCATGGGCAAGATCATGGACGCGGCCTTCATCGACCGCGACGACCCAAGAAGGCCGTCGAGGGGCTGAAGAAGGTCGAAGAGCTTGCGCGCAAGGGGCTCTCGATTCTGATCGCGCCCGAGGGCACCCGGCTGGACACCACGGAAGTCGGTCCCTTCAAGAAGGGACCGTTCCGCATCGCGATGTCGGCCGGAATCCCGATCGTGCCGATCGTGATTCGTAATGCGGAAGTGATCGCCGCCCGCGACTCGAGCACGTTCAACCCGGGCACTGTCGATGTCGTGGTCTATCCGCCGATCCCGTCGACGACTGGACTCACGACAACCTGTCCGACCGCATCGCCGAGGTGCGTCAGCTCTACCTGGACACGCTCGAGGACTGGCCGCACGACGAGCTGCCCACCCCGGGCTGTACAACGCGGAAGAAGGCCCCGGCGAAGAAGGCGGCCAAGAAGCGCCGGCCAAGAAGGCGCCGGCCAAGAAGGCGCGCCAAGAAGGCTGCCGCGAAGAAGCCGGCGAAGAAAGCGGCCGCCAAGAAGACAGCTGGCGAAGAAGCCGCGGCGGCCAAGAAGACAGTGCCCGCCAAGAAGACGACGAAAAAGGCTGCCGCGAAAGGCCGGCCGTGAAAGTCCCCGCCGACCATTTCGCGCCGTTCACCGCGACCGACGACGCTCTCGTCCTGGCGTCGGTGTCGTCGCCGGCCGAACAGGAAATGCTCGACGACTGGCTGGCACGCCAGCGGCGCGAGCACCCCGACACGAATGTCGAGGTGCTTCAGCTGCCAGGAGACGACGATCCGCCTGCCGGGAGTACTGGCGCGGCTCGTCGAACTGCTGGAGGCCGACGAAGACCGATCGGTCGTGCCGGTGCGGGTGTTCTGGGTGCCGGGCGGATTGCCCACGCGCTCCAAGGTGGTGGCGCTGCTGTCCGGCCGGGACACCTACCGCCCTCCCAAGATGCTGCAGCACCGGATCCTGACGAAGGATCCGTCGCGTGCCCGGGTAGTCGCGGGCGAGCCCGCGAAAGTATCGGAGCTGCGCCAGCAGTGGAGCGACACCACCGTCGCCGAAAACCCCAGGGAATTCGCACGTTTCGTGATCCGCAGAGCGATCCTGGCGATCGAGCGCGTCGAGCTGCGCCTGCTCGGGCCCGAGTA
>CAVSXC010000002.1:0-251286 GCA_963731715.1 uncultured Actinomycetota bacterium
AGGTCCCGACTCACCCTGGGCGGACTGGCCTGGCCCAGGAACCCTTGGTCTTTCGGCGGGCAAGGTTCTCACTTGCCTTATCGCTACTCATGCCTGCATTCTCACTCCCACACCCTCCACCACTCGATCACTCGGTGGCTTCACCGGATGCAGGACGCTCCCCTACCCAATACGGATAAATCCATATTGCCGCGGCTTCGGCGGTGTGCTTGAGCCCCGCTACATTATCGGCGCACAATCACTTGACCAGTGAGCTATTACGCACTCTTTCAAGGGTGGCTGCTTCTAAGCCAACCTCCTGGTTGTCTTCGCGACTGCACATCCTTTTCCACTTAGCACACGCTTAGGGGCCTTAGCCGGCGATCTGGGCTGTTTCCCTCTCGACGCACGGAGCTTATCCCCCGCCGTCTCACTGCCACGCTTAAACTTGTCGGCATTCGGAGTTTGGCTGACGTCAGTAACCTAGTAGGGCCCATCGGCCATCCAGTAGCTCTACCTCCAACAAGAAACACGCAACGCTGCACCTAAATGCATTTCGGGGAGAACCAGCTATCACGGAGTTTGATTGGCCTTTCACCCCTACCCACAACTCATCCCCTCAGTCTTCAACCTAAGTGGGTTCGGGCCTCCACAACATCTTACTGCTGCTTCACCCTGGCCATGGGTAGATCACTCCGCTTCGGGTCCAGAACACACCACTACACCACACACTCTTGTGTGGATACGCCCTATTCAGACTCGCTTTCGCTGCGGCTACCCCACCCGGGTTAACCTCGCGACATGTCCCTGACTCGCAGGCTCATTCTTCAAAAGGCACGCCATCACCCCACGCTTTAACACGAAGGCTCTGACGGATTGTAAGCGCACGGTTTCAGGTACTCTTTCACTCCCCTCCCGGGGTACTTTTCACCATTCCCTCACGGTACTAATCCGCTATCGGTCACTGGGCAGTATTCAGGCTTACCGGGTGGTCCCGGCAGATTCACAGCAGATTCCACGGGCCCGCTGCTACTCGGGGACAGCTCCACAGCAGGCAGTATGTTTTCGTCTACGGGGCTCTCACCCTCTACGGACAGACCATCCCAGGCCACTTCGACTAACACACTGCTTTATCACTGCTGGCCAGGCCGGCGGACCTGACAAGAAACGCCCCACAACACCGCACACACAACCCCCGCCGGGTATCACATGCATGCGGTTTAGCCATCCTCCGCTTTCGCTCGCCACTACTCACGGAATCACACTTGTTTTCTCTTCCTACGGGTACTGAGATGTTTCACTTCCCCGCGTTCCCCCCCACCGGCTATATATTCACCGGTGGGTGACACGACATCACTCGTGCCGGGTTTCCCCATTCGGACATCCTCGGATCCACGCTCGGTTGACAGCTCCCCGAGGCATAACGCAGCCTCCCACGTCCTTCATCGGCTCCCAGTGCCAAGGCATCCACCATGCGCCCTTAAACACTTACAAACACAAAACCAAAAGTTTTATAAAAACTTTGAAATTGCACATCAGACACACAAAAACCCGCACCCCCAAAGAGGGCACGGAACCCTTGCGCGCTAGATGCTCGCAACCACTATCCACAAATCAAACACCACACCCCACCACCAAAGCGGGGCAACAACAACCACACTCCCTCGCAAGAGAGCCGACCCAATACTGCAGGTCACAACCATCTCCGGTTTCCCATAGTTCGGGACGAAGAGATAGCGGGCTTGTTGTCTCAAAGCCCAATAGTGTGTCCGATGATTAATTTCGGCCGGTGTTTCCCCACCAGCCACGCGTTTGTTGTGCACCAGACCCCCACCCACTACAGGCCGGGGCCATCTTCACGATTCGCCTGGTACACCGAACCCCCACACAGTGTGGGCGGGACCAGGTCTCGTGGTGCTCCTTAGAAAGGAGGTGATCCAGCCGCACCTTCCGGTACGGCTACCTTGTTACGACTTCGTCCCAATCGCCGATCCCACCTTCGACGGCTCCCTCCCACAAGGGGTTAGGCCACCGGCTTCGGGTGTTACCGACTTTCATGACGTGACGGGCGGTGTGTACAAGGCCCGGGAACGTATTCACCGCAGCGTTGCTGATCTGCGATTACTAGCGACTCCGACTTCACGGGGTCGAGTTGCAGACCCCGATCCGAACTGAGACCGGCTTTGAAAGGATTCGCTCCACCTCACGGCATCGCAGCCCTTTGTACCGGCCATTGTAGCATGTGTGAAGCCCTGGACATAAGGGGCATGATGACTTGACGTCATCCCCACCTTCCTCCGAGTTGACCCCGGCAGTCTCTCACGAGTCCCCACCATTACGTGCTGGCAACATGAGACAAGGGTTGCGCTCGTTGCGGGACTTAACCCAACATCTCACGACACGAGCTGACGACAGCCATGCACCACCTGCACACAGGCCACAAGGGAACCGACATCTCTGCCGGCGTCCTGTGCATGTCAAACCCAGGTAAGGTTCTTCGCGTTGCATCGAATTAATCCACATGCTCCGCCGCTTGTGCGGGCCCCCGTCAATTTCTTTGAGTTTTAGCCTTGCGGCCGTACTCCCCAGGCGGGGTACTTAATGCGTTAGCTACGGCACGGATCCCAAGGAAGGAAACCCACACCTAGTACCCACCGTTTACGGCGTGGACTACCAGGGTATCTAATCCTGTTCGCTCCCCACGCTTTCGCTCCTCAGCGTCAGTTACTGCCCAGAGACCCGCCTTCGCCACCGGTGTTCCTCCTGATATCTGCGCATTCCACCGCTACACCAGGAATTCCAGTCTCCCCTGCAGTACTCCAGTCTGCCCGTATCGCCCGCACGCCCACAATTGAGTTGTGAGTTTTCACGAACAACGCGACAAACCACCTACGAGCTCTTTACGCCCAGTAATTCCGGACAACGCTCGCACCCTACGTATTACCGCGGCTGCTGGCACGTAGTTGGCCGGTGCTTCTTCTGTACCTACCGTCACTTGCGCTTCGTCGATACTGAAAGAGGTTTACAACCCGAAGGCCGTCATCCCTCACGCGGCGTCGCTGCATCAGGCTTGCGCCCATTGTGCAATATTCCCCACTGCTGCCTCCCGTAGGAGTCTGGGCCGTATCTCAGTCCCAGTGTGGCCGGACACCCTCTCAGGCCGGCTACCCGTCGTCGCCTTGGTAGGCCATCACCCCACCAACAAGCTGATAGGCCGCGGGCCCATCCCACACCGCAAAAGCTTTCCCCCACCAGGCCATGCAGCCAGCAGGGTGTATTCGGTATTAGACCCAGTTTCCCAGGCTTATCCCAAAGTGCAGGGCAGATCACCCACGTGTTACTCACCCGTTCGCCACTCGAGTACCCCCGAAAGGGCCTTTCCGTTCGACTTGCATGTGTTAAGCACGCCGCCAGCGTTCGTCCTGAGCCAGAATCAAACTCTCCAAACAAAAACAACCCAACCCACAAAACAGGTCAGGTGGAATTCGAATCAGAACAAGCCTGACCTAACAAAAAGACACCAAAAACTGGCATCAAAAAACCACACCCCTAAACGGGAAAAAAGGAATGCGGCAAAAACAACAACAAACAAAAACCACCAAACACACTATTGAGTTCTCAAACAACACACCCGCCCGGCCGCGCGAACTAACCCGCGGCTTTTGGCCGCTGGTTAGCAGTGCGGACGGTCAGGAACCCGCCGAAGCGGGATTTCCCTCTGGGACGCCGTCGCGCTCAGCGGTTTACCCGCGTCGCGACGACGAGTCAACAAGTTACGTGAGGGAAAACTCGGAGTCAAATGGCCTGATGGGGCGTGTCTTTCGGTTCCGCTCCCATCGCGCGCACGCAAGCGTGCGTCGAGTCCGACAGCTCATCCAACGCGCTCGACTCCGGCAATATTCCGCTTGCCCCGCCGCAGTACTAGCCACCGGCCGTGAAGGAAGTCCGTCGGCTGTGGCACCCACTCCTCGCTGTCGATCCGCACGTTGTTGACGTAGGCGCCGCCCTCACCGATCGTCCGCCGCGCCGCGCCCTTGCTTCCCGACAATCCGCTGGCCACCAGCAGGTCAGTGATGGTGTCGGGCCCACCCGGCTTCAGCTCGGCCACCGATGCCTCCCGAAGCGCCGCGGCCAGCGTCGGCTCATCGAGCTGGGCCAACTCCCCGCGGCCGAACAGCGCCTGGCTCGCATGTTCCACTGCTGTCGGTCGCCGCCTCGCCGTGTACCAGCGTCGTCAGCTCGCGGGCCAGCCGGCGCTGCGCCGCTCGCTCATGCGGCCGCTCCGCTGTCGCCTGCTCCAGTTCGGCCAGCTCCTCGCGCGACAGGAAGGTGAACCACCGCAGGTATCGGACGACGTCGGCGTCGGCGGTGTTGACGAAGTACTGGTACCAGGCATACGGGCTCGTCATGTCCGGGTCGAGCCAGAGGCTGCCGCCGCCGGTCGACTTCCCGAACTTCTTGCCTTCCGAATCCGTGACCAGTGGCGTGGTCAGCGCATGGACCGTCGCACCCACCGTCTGCCGCACGAGCCGGACGCCGGCGATGATGTTGCCCCACTGATCCGAGCCGCCGACCTGCAGCGCGCATCCGTACCGCCGATGCAGCTCCACGTAGTCGTTGGCCTGCAACAGCATGTAGCTGAACTCCGTGTAGGAGATGCCGTCACCCTCCAACCGGCGCCGCACCGTGTCACGGTCGAGCATGACGTTGACCGAGAAGTGCTTACCGATATCGCGGAGGAACTCGATCGCCGACAGCTCGCTCGTCCACGACAGGTTGTTCTGCACGACTGCGCCCGTCGGCGAGTCGTCGAAATCGACGAACCGCTCGAGCTGGCCACGAATCCGATCCGCCCACTCGGCGACCGTGTCCGCGGTGTTGAGCGTCCGCTCGCCGGTGTCACGCGGGTCACCGATCATGCCGGTGGCACCGCCGGCCAACACGATCGGCCGATGCCCGGCCTGCTGGAAGCGCCGCAGCGTCAGCAGCGGAATGAGGTGACCGGCGTGCAGGCTCGGCGCGGTGGGGTCGAAGCCCGAATAGACGGTGATAGGTCCGGAGTCCAGTTCGGCCGCCAGGGCATCACGGTCCGTGGACTGCGCAACCAGGCCTCGCCATTCCAACTCGTCGAGGATCTTCGGCGTACCCATAGGAGTCGATCTTCCCTTACCGTCGATGCCGATGTTGTTGCAGATCCGAGGTCATCACCTGCCGGGTCGGACATGGCGATCGCCCGACGAGCACTACGACAACGTGCACGTCGGCATTCAGGTCGGCAAAGAGCCGTGCGAGCTGGTGCGCGGTGACGCCGACACGTCGTCGTGGACGATCCCGATCGACGTTGTTCCCGCGACGGCGGTGTGGATTTCCGCGGCCCGGCGGTGCAGGGCCGACCTGGCGCTCGATTTGTCTATCTGACCTGGGGTGACGTTGACGCGGACGGCTCATTCACGATGTTCCGCCGGGCCAAACTCATGCTCGCCGACCTCGCACCGCTGATCACCGGCAATAGCGACCAGACGATCGTCGCGACCGTCGACCTGACCGATGACTGCGGCGGACCCCGCTGCGCGCGGTTGCGGGCACCGGCCTTGCGGCCTTACCTAGTCACTCTCACCGGGAGCAGGCGCCCGCGGACTGCGGCGATACAGCGACACCTCCGGACGGCCAGCGAGCCAGAACCGCCAGGGCCGGTCCGCAGCCTTACTGACACCGACCCGCGGGCCATCGACACCGATGTGCTCGTCGCCGAGAGTCAGCCGAACCGGACTGCCTGGGTCGAACAGGTCAATTCCGTTGTCGTCCATGGTGATTCCGAGAGCTGAGCACAGATTGCCTGGTCCACGCGCCAAGGCTGCCTGGCGCGTCGACTCTCCGCGACGGGCCTGGGCGACGTCGTAGCCCGTCTCCACCGCGGCCGCCCGCAACAACACCGCTCCCGCCACTTCGTCCGTGGCGCACACGACGTTCGCGCACACGTGGATGCCGTGGCTGCGGTACGTGTAGAGCCTCCCTGCCGGGCCGAACATCACCCAGTTGCGCCCGCCGAGCCCGCGAAACGAGTGCGACGCGCGCGTCTGGCCACGGCCCGTCGAGTGGGCCGCCGTACGCCTCCACCTCGACGATCGTGGCGCTAACCCCGCGACCGTGCAGCACCGCGCCGAGTAGTCGCCGGGCCGCGATCACCGGATCCACGGACAGCAGCTCGGCACTCACCCGAGCGATTCTGCCCGGGTGCTTGACACATCTACCAGCGGGGAGCACTATTCATCACATGATGAGTTCATCGAGCGATGAATTACTCCGCAACGGGGTGGAGCCGGCGATCGACGTGCAGAACCTGACGGTTGTCCGCGGGAAACGGGTCGCGTTGGAGAACGTCTCGGTTCAGATCGCGCGGGGCACCATCACCGGCCTGCTCGGCCCATCGGGCTGCGGCAAGACGACGCTGATGCGCTGCATCGTCGGTACGCAGATCGTCGCCGAGGGCACCGTGACCGTGCTGGGCCGCCCGGCAGGTTCGGCCGAGCTGCGCCACCGCGTCGGCTACGTCACGCAGGACCCCACCATCTACAACGACCTACGGATCATCGACAACGTGCGGTACTTCGCCGCGTTGTACGGCACGGACTCGAAAGCTGCGGATCAGGCGGTATCGGACGTCGGCCTGGAAGATCACCGAACAGCGTTGTGCGGCAACCTATCCGGCGGTCAGCGCACCCGGGTGTCGTTAGCCTGCGCGCTGGTGGCCCATCCCGATCTGTTGGTGCTCGATGAGCCTACCGTCGGCCTTGACCCCGTGCTGCGGGTCGACCTGTGGGAGCAGTTCCACCAACTCGCCCGGCGCGGAACGACTCTGGTCGTTTCGAGCCACGTGATGGACGAGGCCGACCACTGCGGCGATCTGCTGCTCATGCGCGAAGGCCATCTGCTCGCCCACACCACGCCTACGAAGCTACGAGAGGACACAGGATGTCAGTCACTGGAGGAAGCGTTTCTGTCCGTCATCCGGCACAGCACCGCAACCGCGGCAGGCTGAGTCCGCAGGCATACCTCGCCACCACCGCGCGGATCCTGCGCCAGCTCGCCGCCGATCATCGCAGCGTCGCGATGATCCTCGTGGTGCCCAGCCTGATCATCACGCTGATGTACTTCATGTTTCAGAACGCACCCCATCGGCCCGGCACCCCGTCGCCGTTCAACAACGCGTGCCTGATCATGCTTGGCGTGTTCCCGCTCATTGTGATGTTCTTGATCACGTCGATAACGATGCAGCGAGAACGGGTTTCGGGAACGTTGGAGCGCATCTTGACCACTCCCCTGCGCAGGCTCGACCTACTGGCGGCGTACGGCACCGCATTCTCGATCGCCGCAGCGGCGCAGGCCACGCTGGCGTGCATCGTGTCGTACTGGTTCCTCGGGCCTCGACACCAAGGGCAGCCCGATTCTGGTGTTCACCATCGCGATCATCAACGCCGTCCTTGGCGTCGGGCTTGGTCTGCTGTGTAGTGCGTTCGCCCGCACCGAATTTCAGGCCGTGCAGTTCATGCCCGTGGTGATCGCCCCGCAGCTGCTGCTGTGCGGCATCATCGTGCCGCGTGACGTGCTGCCGGACTGGCTGCAATGGGTCAGCAATGTGTTGCCTGCCAGCTACGCTCTAGAGGCGCTGCAACAGGTCGGTGCGTACTCGGAGCCGACGGCCATCGCCATGCGCGACATCGCCGTCGTGATCGGCTTCGCGATACTCGCGCTTGTGCCTGGCCGCGGCGACGCTTCGACGAAGGACACCGTAACCGCATTGACCACCAACATCGAACGCAAACGTCCCGGGCGCCCGCCAGGGACGTCGGACACTCGCGAACGCATCCTGGAAAGTGCGCGTAACTTGTTCGCCCGCAATGGGATTGACAAGACGTCGATCCGTGCCATCGCCAAGGACGCGGGCGTCGATCCCGCGTTGGTGCACCACTACTTCGGCACCAAGACCCAGCTGTTCGCCGCGGCGATCCACATTCCGATAGACCCCATGGCGGTCATCGGTCCGCTTCGGGAAGTGCCGGTCGAGCGGATCGGCTACGTGCTGCCGTCGATCCTGTTGACCGCTGTGGGACTCCGAAATGGGCAAGGGATTCATCGCGACCCTGCGATCGATCCTGGCGGGCGGCGAGGTCTCGCTCATTCGGTCGTTCCTTCAGGAAGTGATCGCCGTCGAGGTCGGGAACCGCGTTGACAATCCGCCTGGCAGCGGACGCATCCGCGTGCAGTTCGTCGCGTCGCAGTTGGTGGGCGTCGTGATGGCCCGCTACATCCTGGAATTGGATCCGTTCAAGTCGCTGCCGATCGAGCAGATCGCCGAAACCATCGCGCCCAACCTGCAGCGCTACCTCACCGGCGAACTACCCGGGCTCACCTGACGCTCGGTCCAGCATCTTCTGATGCTCGGCGTCGTCGGTCACCGCGACCGCCTCGTCGACGAGCAGGACTGGGATGCCGTCCTCGATGCGGTAAGCACGGCGAAGCCGCGGGTTGTAGAGGAACTCGTCGTCGACCAGTAACAGCGGCCCGCGGTCTTGCGGGCACACCAGGATGCTCAGCAGTTTTTCGTCGAGCACGACGGCAGGCTAGCCGACCGGCTGATTGACAGTCGCGCCAGGAACGCCGACGTAGACGCCATTCGGACCGCCGGGGGGCACGCCCGGCGCGGGGCCCATGCCCGGCGGCGCCTGGCCGAGGCCCAGGTTGTACCCAGGCTGCTGGTTCGGGTCGATCTGGTTCTGCATCCGGGCCTGCAGCTTGCGCTGGATAGGCGACGGTGTTCTTCAGCGCGTCGATGAGCCGGGTCTGGTTGGGCAGATAGTCCACCGCCTGCCTGCAGCTCCTCGAGATTGCCCTTCGACGGTTTGAAGCCATGCGCGCGCAGCGTCAGCGCCTCTTTGACGAAATTGGAGAGCTGGCCACCGCCTGCGCCCTGCATGTACTTGACCGCCGATGTCGTCGAGGACGTCGGCGCTCGCGGTGGTCGATCCGAGGCTCATCGAGGAGCCCGACGGCCATGACGCCGCTGGCCACCGCGCCTTTGACCGCTCGTCGCAGATTACGGGTCTGCAATGTCATCAATCCTCCTGCCGCCAGCGGGAGCCTAACAGCGAGCCGCCCGCGAGGCACGGGCTCACTGCTGGGCGCCGGCGATCTCGGTGCGTACCGCGACAGTCAAGCGCTTGTACCGATTCGTATCGGGATCCAGATACCAGGCGTTACGCGACGGCTTGGGGATGCCCTCGGCCCGCAGCGGGCTGAGCAGCGGCCGGTAGGACGCGCTGAGCTTCATCTCCGGCACCACATGCACGATGTCGGGCGGGTTGCCGACCGGCAGATCGGCCAGCGCCTCGGATAGATCTGCCGACGGAATGCTGCCGCCGGGGCTCAACTCCAGCGCGGTGATGGCCAGCTGGTGTCCACTCACCTCCACCCCGTACGTCACCGCCAGATCGACCGCTCCGAGCCGGCCGACGGCGTCGTTGACGGGTGAGGCGAAGACCGGGCCACGCGCCGTGTGGATCACCACGCCACGGTTGTCGACGAGCCAGTAGTCGCCGTCCTCGTCGCGGCGGAACAGGTACTCGGTCGACACCCAGGTGTCGGCAGGGGCGAACACGCCGCGTTTGACCGACGCCGTCGGATCCACCGGACCCCGTGGGTGGGCCAGCAGCACGCCGACCTCGTTGGTGTCGGCTCTCCGGACGAATCCGCGGTCGTCCTCGAGGATCAGGTCGTCCTCGGCGTCGTAGGCGGCCAGTTCGACGTCGCCGCCGCCGGGCAACGGCCTGCCCTTGCTGCCCAGCTTGGCTCCAGAGACGTTGGCCAGCACGGCCTGCCCGTCGGTGGTGGCGAAGAACTCCACCACGTGTGCGGGCTTGAACACGTCGATGACGCGCTTCCACAGGCCGGTCGGCATGCCGGAACCGATGAACAGCCGCACGGGGTGGCTGCCGGTCAGCGAGAACGCCGGATCGTCGATGACCTCACGCAGCATCGCCCAGGTGTACGACACCACCGTCACGCCGTACTGGCGGATCTCCTGGAGGAAGCGGTCCGGCCGCAACTCCCGCGACAGCGCGATGCGCGACCCGCCGACGACCGCACCGCCGAGGCTCACCAGAAGCCCGGACTGGTGATGCAGCGGGGTGAGGCAGTAGACGGTGTCGGCACGGCCGAGGTTGGCGGCCGACGCGGTGCCGAACGCGGACAGCGCCCAGCGGTAGTTGGTGATCTGGCGCGCGACGAGGTCGCCGCCGATGGAGCTGAACCCGACGAACGCCAGGTCACGGGCCAGGCCCGGATTCGGCCGGTACCAGCCGGGCAGGTCGACGACGTCGGGGTCGATCTTCTCCATGTCGGTGACGTCGGCAGTGTCCGACAGGTTCAAGTCGCGCGATTCGCCGCCGCCGAGCACCAGCACCCGCACGTCGAGTCGGCGGGCCGCCTCGAGGTTGCTCGGGTCGGCGATGATCTCCGACACCCCACCGAGCCGTGCCGCGGCGGCCAGGTCGACGTCGGGCGGCATCAAGACCGCGACGGCGCCCAGCCGTGACAGCGCGGCGATCGCGACGAGCGCGCTGGGCCTGGTCTCCATCAGCACCCCGACGTGGGCGCCCTGGCGCACGCCGACCTCGATGAGGCCGCGTACGACGTTGTTGATGCGCCGATCCACGGCTTCGTAGGTGTGCACACGACCGTCGAACAACAGGCACTCGCCGCCGGGGAGGTCGCGGGCCTGCTCGGACATGATGCGGCCGAGCGAGATCCGGGTGTGGTCGTTGATCTGGCCGAGGCGCGCAAGCCTTGGCAGCGTGCGGTAGGTCTCGACGGCCAGCGCGCGGGCCGACTTGTTGGCCGCCACCAGTGCGTCGGCGGCCGACCGGGCGATGGTGAACACCATCTCGGTGGCGGCCGCGGTGCCGTGCGCGACGCGGGACGATGAACGAGACACCGCTTTCGCTGTGGTCGGCGGGTTGCAGCGGCATCGGGCTCTACGCCGTCGGGCATGTCGCCGGTGCCGTCGATCCACGTGACCCACTGCGCGACGGTCGGCCAGGTCTGGCTGGCCGCCTTTGAACCGACGACAAGACCGAAATGCCCTGCGCGGATGAGGAATTCGTAGACGTCGGCCTGCGGTGCGGCCCGCTTGATTCCGCGCACCGAGGCCGGCTGGCCAATGTCGTCGACTTCGCCGATGACGGCCAGCACCGGGCAGCTGATGTCCGAAAGGGTGACCAGGTCGCCGTGGATCGCGAAGCCGCCGCTCATCATCCGGTTGTGCGCGATGAACTGCTTGAGCAGTTCGGCGATAGCGGGCCCGGACCACGCGATCCAACCTTCGGAGGCAAGGAATCGCCGCTGCTGCTCCCGTGGCAGCAGCGCCTCACGGTCGTGCAGCTGACGCAGGAAGTCCAGCCGCGACTGCGCGGTCTTGATCGGGTCGAGCATCTGGAATCCGGTGCGCGCCAGCCAGCCGGGGATGTCGATGCGGCTGAAGACGTGGTCGGCCATGAAGTCCGCGGCCGCCGGCGCCAGGCTGGCAGGCATGTTCATCGGCAGGGCGGCCAGCGTGTCGACCGGCGAGCCGAACGCGACGATGCTGGCGAGGTCCTTCGACCGGCGGTAGGCCGCGGTCTGGTAGGCGAACATGCCGCCCTGCGAATAGCCGGCGAGGTGGACGTCGCGGCCGGTGACCTCCTTGACGGTGTCGATCGCCTCGCTCAGCGCGACGACGTGGTCGGCGAGGTTGCGGTCCATGCCGCCCTCGACCTTGTCGGGTGAGCCGAAGTCGATGACCCACGGGTCGACGCCTGCCTCGTGCAGGATGCCGACGGCGCCGTCCTCGCGGGTGACGTCCCACATGTCTGCCGACATCATCATCGGGTGGACCATCAGAACCGGCGGCCCTGGCCGCTTGGCTCCAGGCCGGGCGTCGGGCGGGAAGTAGCGGCGCAACCGGTACATCGGAACGCTTTGGATGATCTGGAACGGCGACGGCACTGCGCCGGTTTCCAGGCCGCCGTATCGCAGAACTTCCAGCCCGTTCTGCGCGGTGGCCACCAGCCGCCCCACTGGCCCGGTTATTGCCGACAGGTCCACCACCGCATGCTCCCCTTTTAGTGTCGTCTCTGCGGCCCAATCCCCCGATTGCCGTCGTCATCATGGCACAGGGTGCACATATCATCGGCGCGCTGATGGCGAACCTCATCAACGTCGAGCGGGCGACCGTCGGCTACGGAACCCGCACGCTGCTGGACGCGATCAGCCTTGGCGTCGACGACGGCGACGCGATCGGCGTCGTCGGGCGCAACGGTGACGGCAAGACCACGCTGCTCGCAGGTGCTGACCGAGACCCGGCAGCCCGATTCCGGCCGGGTCACCCACACCTCCGGCCTGTCGGTGGGCTATCTGCGGCAGGCCGACGACTTCGCCGCAGGGGCCACCGTGCGGGAGGTGATCGTCGGCGGCAGGCCGGACCACATCTGGGCGGCCGAACCGGCCACCCGCGCCGTCGTCTCGCATCTGTTGTCCGGTGTCGATCTGGACGCCGACGTTGCGCGGCTCTCGGGCGGTGAGCGTCGCCGGGTGGCGCTGGCCGAGGTGCTGTTGGCAGGACACGACGTGCTGGTGCTCGACGAGCCGACCAACCATCTCGACGTCGAGGCGATCGGGTGGCTGGCCGAGCACCTCAACGCCCGGCGGGCCAGGGCGCTGGTGGTGGTCAGCCACGATCGCTGGTTTCTGGACGCGGTGTGCACGCGGACGTGGGAGGTGCACGGCGGCGAGGTCGACGCGTATGACGGCGGGTACGCCGCCTACGTCCTGGCCCGCGCCGAGCGGATGCGGCTGGCGGCAGGAACGGAGGCGCGTCGGCGCAACCTCATGCGCAAGGAGCTGGCGTGGCTTCGGCGCGGCCCGCCGGCCCGCACGTCGAAACCCAAGTTCCGCATACAGGCCGCCAACGAGCTGATCGCCAACGAGCCGCCGCCGCGCGATTCGCTTGTGCTGCAACGCTTTGCGACCACCCGGCTGGGTAAGGACGTGTTCGACCTACACCGGGTGCTGCTCGAGGTGGCCGATCGGGTGATCTTGGATCGCGTCGACTGGTCCATCGGACCTGGCGCGCGCATCGGGCTGGTCGGCGTCAATGGCACCGGCAAGACCTCGGTGCTGCGGCTGCTGACCGGCGAATTGCAGCCTGCCGCAGGCACGATCAAGCGCGGCACCACACTGAAGATCGGCTACCTCAGTCAGGCGCTGGTCGAACTCGACGGCACCGACCGCGTGCTGGATGCCGTCGAAAACCGGCGGCGGGTAACACAACTGGCCGGCGGCGGAGAGATCACCGCGGACACCCTGCTGAAGGACTTCGGCTTCATCGGCGACAAGCTGACCGCGCGGCTGGCCGACCTCTCCGGCGGTGAGCGGCGACGGCTGCAGTTCCTGCGGCTGCTGCTCGACGAGCCGAACGTGCTGTTGCTCGACGAGCCGACCAACGACCTGGACATCGACACGCTGACGGTGATCGAGGACTACCTGGACGGCTGGCCGGGAACGCTCATCGTGGTCACGCACGACCGGTACTTCCTGGAGCGGGTCACCGACGTCACCTACGCGCTCACCGGCGGCGGGCGCTGCGACATGCTGCCGGGCGGCATCGAGCAGTACCTCGCGAACCGGGCTCGACTCATCTGTTGCGGTGGCAACGCCTGAGCCGTCGCGGGGCTCGGAATCGGCATCGGCGCGTGAGCGTCGGGCCGGCAAGGAGATGGCGCGCATCGAGGGTCAGCTGTCCAAGCTCGACGTGCAGATCGCCGCGTTGCACGAGTCGATGGCGGAGGCGGCGTCTGATCACGTCCGGGTCGGTGAGCTCAATGTCGAACTGGGCGAGCTGCTGGCCCGCAAGGAATCTCTGGAAGAAGCCTGGCTGGCGGCCGCCGAGGAATGACGCACGAAGTCGGCGGCTAGTTGGGATCCAGCTCGGCTAGGTGCTTGCGGAGCACAGCGAGAATCGCCTTGGGCCGCAGGTCTTTCCGATCAGCTGTGAGCGCGTGCAGCGCCAGCCCGTCGACGAGCGCATGCAGCCGCTCCGTCTCGTAGGCGAGATCGGCGTCGGGGCGGATGATCTTTTCGCTGTGCAGCCTCGCCAGCACCGCCACGCATGCGTCGGCGACGGCCTGCTGTGCGTCGAGTGCCACTCGGCGCAGAGCGGGATGTGACGGGCTTTCCGCAACGACGGCCATGTTGACGGCCATATCCATTCGTCGCTGATCGTCCAGCGGCAACAGCTCGGCGAGCACCGCCTCGGCGCACTTGCGCGGATCCTTGATCGAGAGGTGCTTGGCCACCCGCTCGCTGGTCCGTTCGTGCACCAATGCCATGGAGTACTCGAGCAGTTCGGCCTTGGTGCCGAAGACATGCCGGACCGAACCGACGGCGAGGCCCACTTCCGCGGCGACGTCGCGGATCGACACCGCCGACACGCCGTCGCGCAGCACGATGCGCCATACCGCGTGCGCAATCTCGTGACGACGGCTGTCGTGGTCGATCAATTTCGGCACATCGGCATGCTAGCACGACTGTGCTACGTTAGTAATACACACGTGCTACCAAACAACTGGAAGTGGACGAGACAATGTTGACGTTCTTCGCCGAGAATCCGATCGCGGCGGTGATCGTGGGCTGCGAGATCGGGCTGTGGGTGCTGCTCGGCCTCGGCATGGTTCTGCGCTACCTGGTTCGGCTTCGGCGGACCAGCACCGCCGTCCTCGCGGGCATTCCCCTGCTTGACGTCGTGCTGGTGATCGCCACCGCGATCGATCTACACGGCGGCGCTGACGTCGGCTTTGTGCACGTGCTTGCGGGGTTCTATCTGGGCTCGAGCCTCGCCTTCGGGCCCGCGATCGTGCGCTGGGCCGACGTTCGGTTCGCCCACCGGTTCGCAGGCGGGCCAGCCCCGCGCCCCACTCCCAAGCACGGCCCCGAGCGCGTCGCGCACCTGATGCGCGAGTGGTACCGCGTCGTCGGCACGGTTGCTATCGCGTCGGTCGTGCTCGTGGTGCTCACGCTGTTCTTCGCCGCACCGGAGGATCAGGCCGGCCTGTGGTGGTGGATCGGCCGGGCATGGGTCGTCGTCGGCCTATGGTTCGTGTTCGGCCCGCTGTGGGAACGCGGGAAGAGGTCAGCGGCGGAGCCGCAGCCGCAGCCCGTCGCTGGTGTCGCGGACGACGCCCAGCTGCTTGGCGACCTGAATCGGGGCGGTGCCTCCTCGGGCGTCGCGGGAGTTGACCGATCCGTCGACGGTAAGCACCTCGCGCACCTGTCCCGTTAGCTCCGGATGGATCTCTGCCAGCTCCGCGTCCTCCAGCTCTTCGAGACCCACGCCGCGGGCTTCAGCGGCGCGCACCGCCGCGCCTGCGGCTTCGTGGGCCACCCGGAACGGAACTCCCCTGCGCACAAGCCATTCCGCGACATCGGTGGCCAGCGTGTAGCCCAACGGCGCAAGCTCGGCCATCCGGTCCACGTCGAAGCGCAGCGTGCCAACGAGGCCCGCCATTGCGGGCAGCAGCATCTCGAGCTGGGCGACCGAATCGAAGACCGGCTCCTTGTCCTCTTGCAGGTCGCGGTTGTACGCCAGCGGCTGCGCCTTGAGCGTGGCCAGCAGCCCGGTCAGATTGCCGATCAGCCTGCCGGACTTGCCACGGGCCAGCTCGGCGATGTCGGGGTTCTTCTTCTGCGGCATGATCGAACTGCCGGTCGACCACGAGTCGTGCAGCGTCACATAGCCGAATTCGGTTGTGCTCCACAGGATGATGTCCTCGGCAAGCCGGGACAGATTGACCCCGATCATGGACAGCACGAACGCTGCCTCTGCGGCGAAGTCGCGGGCTGCGGTGGCATCGATCGAATTGTCGGCCGCCGCATCGAAGCCGAGTTCGTCGGCGATCGCGTCGGGATCGAGACCCAGCGACGAACCGGCCAACGCCCCGGATCCGTACGGTGACACCGCTGCTCGCTTGTCGAAGTCGGCTAACCGGTCAACATCGCGCAGTAGCGGGTGCGCATGTGCCAGCAGATGATGCGCGAGCAGGACCGGCTGCGCAGACTGCATGTGCGTCTTGCCGGGCATAATCGCGGTCGGATGCGCGGCCGCCTGCGTGGCCAACGCGCCAACGACGTCGAGCACCCCGTCGGCGACCCGGCGCACAGCGTCGCGCAGCCACATCCGAAACAGCGTGGCCACCTGATCGTTTCGTGACCGGCCCGCCCGCAGCCGTCCACCCAGCTCGTCGCCGACACGGTCGATCAGGCCGCGCTCCAACGCGCCGTGCACGTCTTCGTCGGTGACCAGCGGTCCGAAGCTGCCGTCGGCGACATCCTCGGCCAGGCTGTCCAACCCGACGAGCAGGCCGTCGCGCTGCTCCTCGGTCAGCAGGCCGGCCCGAAACAGCACCCGCGCATGGGCCTTTGAGGCGGTGACGTCGTACGGGGCCAACACCCAGTCGAAATGCGTCGACTTGCTGAGCGCAGCCAACGCGTCTGACGGGCCGTCGGCGAACCGGCCGCCCCACAGCGATCCCTCGTTGGTGCTCACTGGCCGGCGAGATCCCTTCGAGCCGAGATCTTCGACGACAGGCCGTGCACGTGCACGAAGCCCTTCGCCGAGGACTGGTCGAACGTGTCGCCCTCGTCGTAGGTGGCGAGGTTGAAGTCGTACAGCGACTCGGCGCTGCGCCTCCCGTTGACCGCAATGTGCCCGCCGTGCAAGACCAGTCGGATCTCGCCGGACACATGCTCCTGCGTCTTGGCGACGAACGACTCAAGCGCCGTCTTCAGCGGTGAGTACCACAACCCGTCGTACACGAGCTCGCCCCACTTCTGGTCGGTGTTGCGCTTGAACCGGCCGAGTTCGCGTTCGAGCGTGACGTGTTCGAGTTCGGTGTGTGCGGTGATGAGCACCATCGCGCCGGGCGCCTCGTAGATTTCGCGGCTCTTGATGCCCACCAGCCGGTCCTCGACCACGTCCAGCCGGCCGACTCCCTGCGAACCCGCGCGCTCATTGAGTTCCTCGATGGCTTGCAGCACGCTCACCGGCTTGCCATCTATAGATACCGGCACGCCCTTTTCGAATCCGACGATGACCTCGTCGGGGGTATTCCAGTTGACGGTCGGGTCTTCGGTGTAGTCGTAGACGTCCTTGGTCGGCGCGTTCCACAGGTGCTCGAGGAAGCCGGTTTCCACCGCCCGGCCCCACACGTTCTGGTCGATCGAGAACGGTGAGCGCTTGCTTACGTTGATCGGGATCGCGTTCTCCTCGGCGAACGCAATGGCCTTCTCCCGCGTCCACGCATAGTCGCGGACCGGGGCCAACACCTCGAGATCCGGTGCCAGCGAGGCGAATCCGACCTCGAAGCGGACCTGGTCGTTGCCCTTGCCTGTGCAGCCGTGTGCGACGATGCCGCCGTCGTGCTCGCGCGCCGCGGCCACCAGGTGCTTGACGATCAGCGGTCGGCTCAGCGCAGACACCAGCGGGTAGCGGTCCATGTAGAGCGCGTTGGACTGGATCGCGGGAAGGCAGTACTCGTCGGCGAATTCGTCCTTGGCGTCGACGACGACGGCCTCGACCGCACCGCAATCCAGTGCCCTCTTCCGTACCACCTCCATGTCCTCGCCGCCCTGGCCGAGATCAATGGCGACCGCGACGACCTCACGCCCAGTCTCCTTGCCGATCCAGCTGATCGCCACCGAGGTGTCCAGCCCGCCGGAGTACGCCAGGATGACGCGTTCGGACATTAACCAATCTCCTTTTGTTGAATGCTTTCGAATTTGGACGCCAGTTCCGCGCCGGTCATCGGTTCGCGCGCCACGACAAGGATCGTGTCGTCCCCTGCGACGGTGCCGACCACGAACGCCAGTGCCGAACGGTCGATTGCACTCGCCAGATAGTGGGCTGCGCCCGGCGGCGTACGGAGGACCGCGAGATTGCCGCTGGCGTCGGTGGACACCAACAGTTCGGCGAGTAGCCGCGACATTCGTTCGGTGCCACCGGAGACCCCGCGCACCGGGCTGCCGTCCTCGGGGACGACATATACGGGGACGCCTCCGTCGGCGCCGCGCAGCTTGACGGCTCCGAGCTCATCGAGATCGCGCGACAGCGTGGCCTGGGTGACGTCGATTCCCTCATCGGCGAGCATTGTGGCCAACTCACTTTGGCTGTGCACGGATGTCGAGGACAGGATCGAAACGATGCGGGCTTGCCGTCCTACCCTCGTCGCAGCTGAAGTCATGACTTCTCCAGCAGCCACACCAGCAGCGCCTTCTGGGCGTGCAGCCGGTTCTCCGCCTCGTCCCACACCGCGCTCTGCGGCCCGTCAATCACCTCGTCGGTGATTTCGTATCCGCGGTGCGCCGGAAGGCAATGCAGCACAATCGCATTGCGCTGCGCCCGAGCAAGCAGCGCCGCGTTGACCTGGAACGGCCGGAACGGCCCAACCCGATCCAGTCCGTCGTTTTCCTGCCCCATCGACGTCCACGTGTCGGTGACAAGGACGTCCGCGCCATCAGCGGCCGCCTGTGGATCCGCCGTCAAGGTCACCGAGGCGCCGGTGTCGGTGGCACGTTTCTCGGCCGCCGCGACGAACTGCGGGTCGGGCTCGAAACCCGCGGGGGCGGCGACGGTGACATGTATGCCTGCGGTAACCCCGCCGAGCATCAACGAGTGCGCCATGTTGTTCGCGCCGTCGCCGAAGTACGAGAGCCGCAACCCGTTCAACGTGCCGAGGCGTTCGTCGAGCGTCTGCAGGTCGGCGAGCACCTGGCACGGGTGAAACTCGTCGGACAGTGCGTTGACGACGGGCACCGTCGCCCCGGATGCCATGGCGGTGAGACGTTCCTGCCCGAACGTGCGCCACACGATCGCGTCGACATAGCGGGACAACACCTTTCCGGTGTCCTCAAGTGTCTCCTCGCGCCCGAGCTGGGTGTTGCGGCCGTCCACCACGACTGCGTGGCCGCCGAGCTGGCCGATTCCGACCTCGAACGAGAATCGGGTGCGGGTGGAGTTCTTGTCGAAGATGACGGCGACGCCGCGCGGCCCTTCAAGCGGCCGGGCGCTGAACGGATTGGTCTTCAGTTCGCGGGCCAGCGCCAGCACCTCGGCCTGCTCATCCGGTGTCAGGTCGTCGTCACGCAGGAAATGTCGTGTCATGACGCGGCTGCCTTGTCGAGCACGTCCGGCAGCGCGGTCAGGAATTCGTCGATCTGGCCCTCGGTGATGACCAGCGGCGGTGCCAGCCGGATCACATCGGGCGCCGCGGCGTTGATCAGGAATCCGGCGTCGCGGGCCGCGGTCTCAACAGGTTTCGCTGCCTCGGAGGTGAGCACAACGCCCTGCAGCAGCCCCCTGCCGCGGACGTAGTCGACGAGTGGATGACCCAGCGATTCGATGCCTGCCGACAGCGTCTTGCCGAGGACATCGGCGCGGCCGATCAGATCGTCGTCGGCCAGCACCTTGAGCACCGCCAGCGCCGCGGCTGTGCAGACCGGGTTGCCGCCGAACGTGCTGCCGTGCAGGCCGGGGGTCAGCAGATCTGCGGTCTTGCCGACCGCGAGGCACGCACCGATCGGCAGCCCGCCGCCCAGCCCCTTGGCCAGGGTGACGATGTCCGGCGTGATCCCGTCGTGCTGGTGTGCGAAAAACGCTCCGGTGCGGCCCATCCCGGTCTGCACTTCGTCGAGCACCAGCAGCGCGCCATGCTTGGCCGTGATCTCGCGCGCGGCCACCAGGTAGCCGGCGGGCGGGACGACCACGCCGCCCTCCCCCATGATCGGCTCGAGGAACACCGCCGCGGTCGTGTCGTCGACGGCAGCGGCCAGCGCCTCGGTGTCGCCGTACGGAAGGTGCACGACGTCGCCGGGCAGCGGCGCGAACGGCTCCTGCTTCGAAGGCTGGCCCGTCAGCGCGAGCGAACCCATCGTGCGGCCGTGGAAAGCTCCTTGGGCCGCAACGAGTTTCGTGCGTCCGGTGAGCCGGGTGATCTTGAAGGCCACCTCGTTGGCCTCGGTGCCCGAGTTGCAGAAGAACACCCGCGCCTCCGCGCCCAGCAGCCCGACGAGCGCCTCGGCAAGCGCGATGCCGGGTTCGGTGGCGTAGAGGTTCGACGTGTGCCCGAGCGTGTTGAGCTGGCGGGTGACCGCCTCGATGACGGCCGGGTGGCGGTGGCCGAGGATGTTGACCGCGATGCCACCGAGCAGATCGACGTAGGACTTGCCGTCGACGTCGGTCACCACCGCGCCGTCACCGCTGGCCAGCGCGAGCGGCGGCGTGCCGTAGTTGTTCATCATCACGCCCGACCAGCGCTGCACAGGAGCGTGCTCATGCGCTCACCACCTTGGTGCCCGTCCCTTCGTCGGTGAACAACTCGACCAGAACGCAATGTTCGACGCGGCCGTCGATGACATGTGCGCTGGGCACGCCTCCCGATACGGCGCGCAGGCATGCCTCGATCTTGGGCACCATGCCGGCCTCCAGCCTCGGCAGCAGTTGCGTCAGTGCGGCCGTGTCGATCTCGCTGACCAACGAGTCCCGGTCGGGCCAGCTGGTGTAGAGGCCTTCGACGTCGGTCAGCACGACCAGCTTCTCGGCGCCAAGCGCCTCGGCCAGCGCGGCGGCGGCGGTGTCGGCGTTGATGTTGTGCACGACGCCGTCGGCGTCGGGAGCGATCGTCGAGATCACCGGGATGCGGCCTGCGGCAATCAGATCCAGCAGCGAACCGGCGTCGACGCGCTCGACGTCGCCGACAAGACCGATGTCGGTGGCCACGCCGTCGACCGTGACGCTGCGCCGCACCGCGGTGAACAGATGCGCGTCCTCGCCGGTGACACCGACGGCGTAGGGACCGTGCGCGTTGATCAGGCCGACCAGTTCACGGCCGACCTGGCCGAACAGCACCATCCGGGCGACATCGAGCACCTCGGGCGTCGTCACCCGGAAGCCGCCCTTGAAATCTCCTTCGATACCAAGCCGTTTGAGCATCGAGCTGATCTGCGGGCCGCCGCCGTGCACGACGACCGGGTGGATGCCGCAGTTGCGCAGGAACACCATGTCGGCGGCGAACGCCGTCTTCAACGTGTCGTCCGTCATGGCGTTGCCGCCGTACTTGACGACGACGATCTTGTCGTGCAGCTGCTTGAGCCACGGCAGCGCCGCGGCGAGCACCTGCGCCTTGGTCTCGGTCGCGGTGGTCATGAGCTGTAGGCCGAGTTCTCTTCGACGTATCCGTGGGACAGGTCGGTGGTGCGGATGCTCGCCCGCTCCGCCCCGACGCCGAGGTCGATGGTGACGTCGATGTCGGCGCCGGACAGGTCGACGTCGCGGGCGCCTGGTGCGCCGGTGCCGTCGACGCACACCGGAGAACCGTTGAACGACACGCTGATCCGTTCGGCGTCCAGCGTCACCGGCGCCATGCCGACCGCGGCCAGCACCCGGCCCCAGTTCGCGTCGGAGCCGAACAGCGCGGTCTTGACCAGGCTGTCGCGGGCCACCACGCGGGCGGCGGTCAGCGCGTCGTCTTCGGACGCGGCGCCGGTGACGGTGACGACGATGCGTTTGGTCACGCCCTTCGGCATCGGCCTGCAGCTGCGCGCACAGGTCGTCGCACACCCGCAGCACCGCGTCGTCGAATTCGGTTTGGCTGGGCGTGATCTCACTGGCGCCGGAGGCCAGCAGCAGCACGGTGTCGTTGGTGGAGCAGCTGCCGTCGACGTCGAGGCGGTCGAAGGTGAGCGCGGTCGCTTTACGCAGTGCGTGGTCCAGAGCGGCGGCGTCGGCGACGGCGTCGGTGGTGATGACGGTGAGCATGGTGGCCAGCGACGGCGCCAGCATGCCCGCACCCTTGGCCATGCCGCCGACCGTCCAGTTGTCGCTGTGGTGCAGCGCAACCTGTTTCGGCACGGTGTCGGTGGTCATGATGGCGCGGGCGGCCTCCTCGCCGCCGGTCAGCCCGCCTGCCATCTCGTGCACGATCTCGGTGACGCCGGCCAGCACCTTGTCCATCGGCAGCCGGTCGCCGATCAGCCCGGTCGAGCAGACCGCGACCTCGATGGCGCCGGTGTCGGTGCCCCAGTCGGACAGCGCAGCGGCGACAGCCTCGGCGGTGGCGTGGGTGTCCTGGAAGCCCTGCGGGCCGGTGCAGGCGTTGGCGCCACCGGAGTTGAGGATCACCGCGCGCAGCCGTCCGGTGGTCAGCACCTGCTGCGACCACAACACCGGCGCGGCCTTGACCTTGTTGCGGGTGAACACGCCCGCGGCGGCATGGTCGGGTCCCTCGTTGAACACCAGAGCCAGGTCGAGTGCGCCGGATGCCTTGATGCCCGCCGCGATTCCGGTGGCGCGGAAACCCGCGGGCGCGGTCACGCCCTGGGTGCGGACGAGCCGGGTGTCGGTCGGAAGGTTCGCGTCACGGCGCCACTCCCACGATCGACAGTCCTTCCGTCTCTGGCCAACCCAGCGCGAGGTTCATCGACTGCACGGCCGCGCCGCCGGTGCCCTTGACGAGGTTGTCGATGGCGGCGATCGCGATGAACGTCTCGGCATCCTCGTCGACGGCGACCGCCAGCTGCGCGGCATTGCTGCCGATCACCGCGCCGGTCTTCGGCTGCTGGCCTTCGGGCAGCAGGTGAACGAACGGCTCTGCGTCGTAAGCCTTTTCGTAGGCGGCGCGCAGCTGTGACAGCGGCGCGGTGGTGCGCGCGGTGCAGGTGGCCAGGATGCCGCGGGACGTCGGGATCAGCACCGGGGTGAACGACACCGTGACGTCCTTGTCGGTGACGGCCTTGAGTCCCTGAGCGATCTCCGGGGTGTGCCGGTGCTTGCCGCCGATGTTGTACGCGCGCGCCGACCCGATGACCTCCGAGCCGAGCAGGTCGGTCTTGCGCGGTCCGTGCCTGCGCCGGAGGTGCCACTGACGGCGACGACCGTGACCGCAGGCTCGACGAGGTCCTCGGCGATCGGCGGGCCACAGCGCCAGCAGCGCCGCGGTCGGATAGCAGCCTGGGACGGCGATCCGCTTGGCGTCGCGCAGCCGATCACGCGCGCCGGGCAGTTCGGGCAGCCCGTAGGGCCAGCTGCCGGCGTGGGCCGAGCCGTAGAACTTCTCCCACGCAGCCGAATCGGTGAGCCGGAAGTCGGCGCCGCAGTCGATGACCACGGTGTCCGGGCCGAGCTGCTCGGCCAGGGCGGCGGAGTGTCCGTGCGGCAGCGCGAGGAAGACCACGTCGTGGCCGGTCAGCACGTCGACGTCGGTGGCGTCGAGCACCCGGCCGGACAGCGGAAGCAGGTGCGGATGGTGTTCGGTGACGGTGGTCCCGGCGCTGGCCGCGGCGGTCAGCGCGCCGATGGTCAGCCGCCCGTCGGCGTATGCGGGATGGCCGAGCAGCAGCCGCAGGATCTCGCCACCGGCATATCCGCTGGCACCGGCCACCGCGACAGACGTCATGCAGCGATTCTGCATGGTTATGCAGACGGTTGCAAATCAATTCTTCAAGATCGGGTGCTTGCGCTCGTAAACGTCCTCCGATCAGCACTGACGTTCAGCCGACCCAGCCCGAATGCTGGCCCATAATTCGATCAACCGCAATTCCGGGGGGAATCATGGATACCAAAGTCTTGGCGCCGGTCGACTTATCCGGGTCGTGGGCTCTCGATCTGCACGGCGTGCTTGCCGAGGCCGCCGCACGCGGGCCGCTGGCCACAGACATCGCGACCGGCGCCACCGTTGTCCTGCGCCAACACGACGTGGACACGTTGGCCCATGATCCGCGGCTAGAGGGCATCGGGCTGATGTTGTTCGACATGATGGACATCGCCGAAGGGCCTCTTCGCGACTGGTACTCCCGCCTCATGTTCACCACCGAGGGCGACTACCACCGTCGCATCCGATCGCTGGTGTCGCGCGCATTCACGCCGAGATCCGTCGGGGCACTTCGTGAGACCGCTGCGGACATGGCCGCCGCCGCAGTCGACGCTGCAAGGGAGAGCGGAGATCTTCTTGCGGCCTCGTCACTGGGTACCCGGATGATCTGCAGGCTGCTCGGCGTGCCGGAGGGCGACGACGCGGTGTTCACGAAATGGGCCGAGGCACTGAGCCCCGTGTTCTTCATCATGACGCCCGAACAGATCGCGGACGCCACGACGGCGATCGTGGAAATGCAGAACTACGTCGACGACTTGGCGACCCGGCGCGCCAAGGATCCCGGAGACGATCTCATCACGTCACTGCTCGCCGCAGAGGCGGACGGCGAGCGACTAACCCACGCCGAGACCGTGACGATGATCGCCAATCTTCTTGTCGCAGGCCATGATACGGCGGGCAGTCAGATTCCGTGCAGCATTCTGATGGCGCTGCAGCACCGCGACGACCTTGCCGGGGTACTGGACGACGCCGCGCGCTTCACCAGCGCCGTCAGCGAGACCATGCGCCTGGAGCCGAGCATCCCGGCAATCCCGCGCACCACGGTGGCGCCGATCGACCTGCACGGCACCACGCTTCCGGCCGGGTCCATGGTGTTTCTGTGCATCGCCGCGGCATGCCGCGATGAAGAGGCGTGGCAGAAACCCGACCAGTTCGATCCCGACCGCTTCACCCAACCCGACTGCGCGAAGCTACTGAATTTCGGTGCAGGCACGCACTACTGCCTTGGCACAGCACTGGCGAAAATCGCGGTTGAAGAGGCAGTACGCGCTGTGCTCGCGGCCGACCCTCCGTTGCATCTGACGGAGGATCCGGCCGAAATACCGTGGCGCCAGGTGCTTGGCCGCAGTCCGGCCCGACTGCTCGTCCGTTCCGGCGTGGCCTGAATATCGCGATGGCCGAAATCTACACCGCCGTCCGCACGGTCACGGGCCGCGCCGTAGCCTATGCACAGGCAGGTCAGCCGGATGGCGCACCAATCGTTTACTGTCACGGCTTCCCGGGCTCGCGGCTGGATTTCCATCAGCCGTTCAACCAAGCCGCGCTCGACGGCGTGGGCGTACGCGTCATCGGCATTGATCGACCCGGCTTCGGTGACTCCGATTATCAAACGCGTCGCCGTTACGAAGACTGGCCTGCCGATGTTGCGTCAGTCGCCGACGACCTCGGGATTGACCGGTTCGGCATCATCGCCTATTCAGCAGGTGGGCCCTACGCGACCGCATGCGCCCTCGCCTTTCCGGAGCGGTTGACGTTCGTCGGCATCGTCAGTGGTGTGGGTCCGTCCGAGACGGCCAGATTTCACCGCGGAATGGGCGCGACGAATGCCATCCTGACTCGACTGTCCCGATGGGCTCCCGCATTGGCTCGCTTGGCAATCGCCCGTGCGAGTAAACAAGCCAGTGGCTCACCGGAGAAGTTCTCGCGTCAGTTCGACAAGGAGTTGTCACAGGCAGATCTGGAGCTGCATCGCGATGCCGGACTACGCGAAGCCGCCCGCAACCTGTTCCTCGAGTCAACCAAGAACGGACCGCAGGGAGCAGTCGAGGACTATCGAGTGTGGGCCAACCCGTCCGGTCTGGATTACGGGGCGGTTTCAATTCCTGTCCAGCTCTGGCACGGCGACGCGGACGCGGTGGTCCCGATGCATCACGCCGAGTATTCGCAGACGCGATTCCCACCGCCGAGTTAACGGTCTTGCCCGGCATCGGGCACCTTCACACCGCGCAGCGCTGGCACGAATTCCTTACCGCGGCGACGAATCACGCGCGCTGAACGGCACCGACGCGTTCGGCGGCAGTCTTGACCGCGGCATCGCGGGCCGCGCTCGCCTCGTCCTCGGTCAGCGTGCGATCGGTAGCACGGAATCGCAGCGCCAACGTCAGCGATTTCCGTCCCTCACCGATCTGCGGACCGGTGTAGACGTCGAACAGCCTGACATCCTCGAGCAGGTCGCCCGCGCCGTCACGCACCGCGTCGACCACTGTCTGAGCGGCGACTTCGTCGCCGACGATCAGGCTGACGTCCTGGAACACCGCCGGAAACGGCGACACGGCCGGCGCTGGCAATCGTCTCCGTCAACGGCACAGCGTCGAGGTCGATCTCCACCGCACACGTGCCCTTCGGCAAGCCCGACCGCTCTACGACCGCAGGATGCAACTGACCCGCATGCCCGACGACGGTCTCACCGACGAGGACTTCGGCGCACCGGCCGGGATGCCACGGCAAGAATTGCGCGGCCCGCAGCGTCAGCTCGACACCGGCGGCGCGACCGATTACGCGCACCGCCTCGAACGCATCCCTGGCCTCGACCGGACGGCCGGGCCCCCACGGGCCAGCCGGTTCGCGCAGGCCGGTCAGCACCGCGCCGACGTGCTGCGGCTGGCGTGGCAGCGATGCGTCGAGCGTGGCGATCTCCTCGTCGGTGGGCCGCCGATCGTTCGGAATGCGTTCGACGGCACGGGTTTCCGAGGTCTGTTCGACGACTTGCTGAATCGCGTACAGCGCGACGTCGACCGCACCGCGGGACACGTTGCGCCCCAAGGCTTCCAGCAGGCCCGGCAGCAGTGTCGTCGCCAGCTGCGGGCGGTCGGCTTCCAACGGGTTGAGCACCGTGGTGGACGCGCGGCGCGGGTCTTCGGGGGGCAGGCCCCACTGGTCGAACACCCCGGACGGAAGGAACGGCGTCGGTAAGATCTCGATATAGCCGTTGAGCGCCAGTGACTTTCCGATGGCTCGGCGGCGCTTCTGTATCGGGCTGAGCCCGCGCCCGGCCGGAGCCTGCGGCAGCACCGACGGAATGATCTCGAGCCCCTCCAGCCGCAGCACCTCTTCGACGAGGTCGGCGGGTTCGCGTAGGTCGGGCCGCCAGCTCGGTGGAGTCGCGGTCACCCGATCGCCATCCACCACCACGTCGGCGCCGATCTGAGAGAGCCTGCGTTGCGTGGTGCCGTCGGCGTAGTCGACGCCTGCGGTGCGATCCGGAAGGTCGACGGCCATGCTGACCGGCGGCTGGGTCCAGTCCTTCGCGCGGCGGGTCACCGCGCCAGTCGGTGAGCTTGGGTTCGACTGTGCCGCCGGCGATATCGGCCAACAGTGCGGCGCAACGGTCCAGCGCGGCAACCGAGATCGCAGGATCGACGAAACGTTCGTAGCGCCGGCCCGCCTCGCTGTAGAGGTGCAGCCGCCGTTGCGTGCGCGATACCGCGGCAGGATCCCAGACCGCTGCTTCCAGCATTACGTCGGTGGTGGTGTCGCGAACCTCGGTGGTGCCCGCACCCATCACACCGCCGATCGCGGCCGTCGCGACGTCGTCGACGATCAGCACATCGGCATGGTCGAGCTCTGCGATCGACGTCGTCGAGCGTGACGACGGTCTCCCCCGGCTCGGCGAAGCGAACCTTGAAGCCGCCGGAGATCAGGCTGCTGTCGTGCGCGTGCATCGGATGGCCGAGCTCGAGCATCACGTAGTTCGTGACGTCCACGGCAGGCGAGATCGCGCGGATGCCGCTCAGCAGCAGCCGTCTCTGTATCCACCAGGGCGACACCGCCGTCGGGTCGATACCCGTGACCGGCCGAAGTCCGAACCTCAGCACACCCGTGCCGGGGTCGATGGTCACCGGCAGGGCGTCGCCCTCGGCGGGCAGCGGCGAGACATCCGCGGGGTCGACGTAGTCGAGGTCGTAGGCGCAGGCGATTTCACGCGCCATGCCGCGTACCGATAGGCAATAGCCGCGGTCCGGCGTGATCGCCAGATGGAAGACCACGTCGTCGAGGCCCAGCAGGTCGGCGGCAGGGGCGCCCGGTTCCGCGGTGCCGGGCGGAAGCACCAGGATGCCGGAATGATCTGTGCCCAAATTGAGTTCGGCCGTCGAACAGATCATCCCGTCGGATGTGCGGCCGTAGGTCTTGCGGGTCGCGATCTTGAAGTCCCCCGGTAGGACGGTGCCGGGAAGCGCGACCACCACGAGGTCGCCGACGGCGAAGTTCGTTGCTCCGCAGACGATATCGCGGGGTTCGGCTTCACCGACGTCGACCTTGACCGCGCGGATCGGCTTCTTGAACTCGGTGAGTTCCTCGATCTCGGTGACGCGTCCGACGGTCAGCGGCCCGGTGACGGGCCCGACCGGAATGATCTCTTCGACCTCGTGGCCGATGCGGATCAGCGTCTGCTCGAGCTCATCGGGCGACACGTCCCACCCCGGAGCGCCGGCCTGAACGACGTCGCGCAGCCAGCTGTACGGAAGCCGCATCAGGCCCCTACCCCGAACGGCAGCGAGAACCGGACATCGCCCTCGACCATGTCACGCATGTCGGGAATGCCGTTGCGGAACTGCAGTGTGCGCTCCAGTCCCATGCCGAACGCAAAGCCGGAGTAGACCTCGGGATCGATGCCGCAGGCGCGCAACACATTCGGGTTGACCATGCCGCAGCCGCCCCATTCCACGAAGCCGGGGCCGCCCTTCTTGTTCTCGAACCAGACATCCACCTCGGCCGACGGCTCGGTGAACGGGAAGAAGTGCGGGCGGAACCGGGTACGGCCCTGCGGGCCGAACTCCGAGCGGGCGAAGGCGTCGAGCGTGCCGCGCAGGTGGGCCATCGTCAGGCCCTTGTCCACCGCCAGTCCCTCCACCTGATGGAAGACCGGGGTGTGGGTCGCGTCGAGTTCGTCGGTGCGGAACGTCCGGCCGATGGAGATGATGTAGACCGGCAGGTCGCGCTCCAGCAGCGCGCGGATCTGCACCGGCGAGGTGTGGGTGCGCAGCACCTGCCGTGAGCCATCGGGCGCGACGTAGAAGGTGTCCTGCTCGCTGCGCGCCGGGTGATCGGGCGGGAAGTTCAGCGCGTCGAAGTTGAACTGCTCGGTTTCGACCTCGGGTCCTTCGGCCAGCTCCCAGCCCATCGCGACGAACGTATCGGCGACGTGCTCGGCCAGGATCGTGATCGGGTGGCGGGCGCCGATCGGCTGCCGGGTCGACGGCAGGGTGACGTCGATGCTTTCGGCGACAAGCACCGCGGCATCGCGCTCGGCCCGCAGGGCGGCCAAGCGCTCGTCGTATGCGCGCTGCGCCTCGGTGCGCGCGACGTTGACCCGCTTGCCTGCATCCGCGCGGTCGGCCTTGGCCAGCGAACCCAGCGCCTGGCGGGCCAGCGCGATCGGCGACCGGTCGCCGAGTTGCTCGGTCTTGGCGCGGGCCAGTTCGTCCAGATCGGCAGCCAGATCGAAGGCATGCCGAGCCGCGCTGACGGCTTTGGTCAGCGCTTCTTCTGACAGGTCTATGGGCTGCTCAGCCACCCGGCGATCATAGGCGATGGCCTGATCGCGCTTCGCGGGCATTACTTTCCGGCGCCACGGCTCGAGTGTCGTCGCTAAGCATGGTTCTGCGCCTCAAGCGTGCCTGAGTGCACACTCGGCGATCACAGCACCGGCCATCCCGGCAGCCGTCGCGACGAGCAGGTCGGTGCTTGCCAGCACCAGGTAGCCGAACGCTGCTGCCGCACCCAGCATCGCGAACCGCGCCGGCGTCCAGTGGTGCGGCCGACCGAACCGCGTCGACACCAACATGCCCAGCGCCAGCGCCACCGCATGTCCGACGTCGGTGAAGTCACGGCCGACGGCCACCACCGCCACCCCGACGGCCAGCAACCATCCGATCCACGCGGGCCGCCAGCGCCGCGGTATCGCCGTGGTCAGCGAGCCCAGCACCGCCGCGGCCCCGTAGCTCATGCCGACGTCCGTCGCGCGGCTGACCGACACCGGCAGCCAGCCCAGTTCCACCGCCGCGGTCAGGCCGGCGGCGACCAGCAGCGTGGCACCGACGTGCCCGACCGCGAAGGCCACCACCAACCGGACGCTGCCCCACATCAACTCCGCCAGCGCGAGCAGGCAGACCAGTCCCGGCAGCCACACATAGATCGGCCCGGCGTCGATGACGAACGCACTGTCCAGCAGCGTCCCGAAGTGCCCGTGGCTGAGGTTGTGCAGATTGGTGCTGACATGGCGGATCACTCGGTCCTGCACCAGCGGGCCGAGGGCGTACAGGGCTACGGTGACGCAGGTCACGATCACCGCATATGCCACGGTGACGCGGACCCGGGCCAGCCGAGCGAGCAGTCGGAGCAACATCTCCGCCCACTATGCGCCCGCTGTCGCCGTCCTCATCTTCATCGCCGCCTGGCAACTGCCTGCGAGTTTTCAAGCGATACATGGTGAGATCGGCAGGCACGCCGTCCTGCTTCGCCGTAAAGACTTGTCTGCGAAGCTGTTTGGCCGTCACGCCCAGAGTCTCGAAGTCGTCCTCGGAGATCTGTTCCAGTGTCGGCCGCTGACACCACGAGTTCGCCCTTGGTGGCGCGCTCCATCACCCGAGCCGCGATGTTGACGTCCACCCCGAGCCAATCAGAGCCGATCCGCTGCGGGCGGCCGGTATGGATGCCGACCCGCATCCGCGGCGTATAGCCGTCGACCTCAACGGCTTTCACCGCATCACGCGCAGCGATCGCGGCGCGCACCGCGGTGACGGGTTCGGCGAACACCGCCATGATGCCGTCGCCCATCCGCTTGACGATGTGGCCGCCCGCTTCCAGCAGCGGTGGCTCGACCACCTGAGAAACGCGGCGCAACAACTTCAACGTCGCCTCGTCACCGGCGCTCAACGACCACGACGAGAAGCCGACCAGGTCGGTAAAGACCAGCGTCACCTCACGATTCGCGGGCTTACCCGACACCCGCTCCGTCAGCGCCTGCCACACCTGCAGCGCTCCGAGGCTCACTTCGCGTGAGGCGGCCTCACGCTCCAGCAGCCGATCGGCTGCCCTAGCAGCGGCGCGTGGACCACCGACACCGTCCGCCGACAGCGGATCTCCGAAATCGGGGTCACCAGGCAGCGCCCGGCGCGCACGGCGCAGGAACGCGATGACGGCCGGGCTGTGATTGGTGTTCTTCAGCCACGCCCTCGGTCCGGATGAGCGTCTCAACTCGACCGGACGATCCGGCACCTCGTCGATTTCTCCGATATCGCCGGATCGTTCGTCGAACGACTCGACATTCACAGCGCCAGCGTATGTGGCGCTCCTCGCGACCGGCAATCGAATGACGAACGGGCTGGTCACAAGCGTGTGGCACGTCGATAGCCGGTACATAACAGTGCGCCGCCACGCGCCTGCAAATGATAGACAACGTGCGTTGTCAACATTATCGTTGAGCTGTGCGTTCAACGACGACCGCTGACACCGGCGGCCCACTGGGCCCCGACTCATTGACGTGGAAATACTTCGGCGACCTTCGCACCGGAATGCTCGGCGTGTGGATCGGCGCGATCCAGAACATGTACCCCGAACTCGGCGCGGGCGTCGAGGACCACTCCATCCTGCTGCGCGAGCCGTTGCAGCGGGTCGCGCGCTCGGTGTACCCGATCATGGGCGTGGTCTACGACGGCGATCGTGCCGCCAGGACCGGTGCGCAGATCAAGGGCTTTCACAAGACGATCAAGGGCACCGACGCCGAGGGGCGTCGCTATCACGCACTGAACCCCGAGACCTTCTACTGGGCCCACGCCACCTTCTTCATGCTGATCATCAAGACCGCCGAGTACTTCTGCGGTGGCCTGACCGAGGCCGAGAAGCGCCAGCTGTTCGACGAGCACGTGCAGTGGTACCGGATGTACGGCATGAGCATGCGACCGGTGCCCAACACGTGGGAGGAATTCCAGGCGTACTGGGATCGCAAGTGCAGCGAAGAACTCGAGATCAACAAGGCCACCTTGGACATCTTCACGATCCGCATCCCCAAACCGTGGTTCGTGTTGATGCCAACCCCGATCTGGGATCAGCTCTTCAGGCCGATGGTCGGCGCGCAGCGCTGGATCGCTGCCGGGCTGTTCGACGAGGCGGTGCGCGAGAAGGCGGGCATGCGGTGGACACCCGGCGACGAGGTGCTGCTGCGGATATTCGGCAAGCTCGTCGAGATGGCGTTCGTCGTGGTGCCGGACGAGATCCGGCTCCACCCGCGCGCGCTCGCCGCCTACCGCCGCGCCAACGGCCGCGCTGCCAGAAGACGCACCGCTGGTCGAGGCACCCGCGTTCATGTCGCCGCCGCGCGACCGGCGCGAACTGCCGATGCATTACGTCCCGCCGCGCAAGACGCTGCTCGATCGGGCCGGCTCCCTTGTGCACACCACGTTCTCTTTGGCGGGCCTGCGTCCGGCGCGCGGACGCGGTAAGGCAGCCTGAGTGCATGCTCGAGTGGTCTGATGTCGATCTCGCTGTGCGCGATGCCGTGCGCGAGTTCGTCGACAAAGAAATCCGCCCGCATGTCGACGAGCTGGAAAGCGGCGACATGGAGCCCTACCCCATCATCCGCAAGCTGTTCGCGACGTTCGGTATCGCGGATATGGCCCGCGATTCGCTCAACAAGCGGCTCGCCCGACTGCGCGAGGGTGGCGAGTCGTCGGGAAAGTCGTCCGGCGGCGGCATGTTCGGCGGAGACAGCGCCTCGGCCGGCATGGGTTTCGTGGTGGTCAGCGAGTTGTGCCGGGTGTCGATGGGCGTCGTCACCGGGATGGGCGTCAGCCTTGGCCTGACGGTGCCGACCATCCAGGGTCGCGGCACACTCGCGCAGCAGGAGCGGTGGCTGCCGGATCTCGTCACCTACGACAAGGTCGGCGCGTGGGCGATCACCGAGCCGGACGCCGGGTCGGACGCGTTCGGCGGCATGAAGTCCTATGTGGTGCGCGACGGCGACGACTACATCCTCAACGGGCAGAAGACCTTCATCACCAACGGGCCTGACGCCGATGTGGTGGTGGTGTACGCGAAGCTGGACGAGGGGGATCCGACGATCGAAAAGCGCGACCGCAAGGTGCTGACCTTCGTGCTGGACCGTGGCATGGAAGGCTTCGTGCAGTCAAAGCCGTTCCGCAAGATGGGCATTCACAGCTCACGAACCGGCGAACTGTTCTTCAGCAACGTGCGGCTTGGCCGCGACCGGCTGCTCGGTGAAACGGAGGACAACGCCGCGGGCGACGGCACGGGCCAGTGCACGGTCGAGCTTCTCCACCGAGCGCATCGGGGTGGCGGCGATGGCGCTCGGCGTCATCGAAGAGTGCCTCCGGCTCTGTGTCGACTATGCCAAGAGCCGCAAACTGTGGGGACAGGAGATCGGGCAGTTCCAGCTGATCCAGCTCAAGCTGGCCAACATGGAAGTCGCCCGAATGAATGTGCGCAACATGCTGTTTCGAATCATCGAGGCGACGCAGACGGGCAAGTCCATTCCGCTATCCGAGGCGTCGGCGATCAAGTGGTACTGCTCGCAGGCCGCCACCGACGTCGCGATGGACGCCGTGCAGTTGTTCGGCGGCAACGGCTATATGACCGAATACCGGGTCGAGCAGCTGGCGCGCGATGCGAAGTCGCTGATGATCTACGCGGGAAGCAACGAGGTGCAGATCACCCACGTCGCCAGGGGCCTGCTCAACGACGGCTAACGCCCGCTCTTGGGTTGCCTGAGCTCGCGCAACTGCTCGCCGAGCTCGCGGTTCTCGATGGCATGGCCGAGGTAGCGCCCGGCCACCCGCAACAGCATCGGCATTATCGGGGAGCGGGGCGGGATCGGGATGAAGTGGCCGCCGACAACGAGCCAGCCGCCGCCGTCGACCGCGACGCCGCCGAAAAGTTCCCCGACCAGATCCGGTTCATCCCACCGGTAGGCACGCGTCGGTTCGACCGCGATGGGAACGGGCAGGGCGGTTTGACAGATCGTGGCCTGTCCTCCGGAATCGGCACGGATCATGACGACTCGTCCGTTGAAGGTGTCGGCGACGTAGACGTTTCCGCCCGCATCGACGGCGACTCCCTGTACGCCGGACAAGCCCGCGCCGAGACGAGTGTGGGGACCGCCGTTCATCGGGACCTTGAGGATCACGTCCTGCGGGAAGTCGCTGAGCGCGAAGTAAAGGTGCTGTCCCTGCGGGTCGACCGCGAAAGCCGGCGTGAAGTCGTTCGGGAAAACCCCAGGAAAGTCATAAATGCGATACGGGCCCCCACCCGAGGGCACCTTCACCACCTGCGCCGGCTGGTGATGAAGGATGTAGACGTTCTTGTGCCCGTCCACCGCGATCGCCCACGGGGTTTCGGTGCCGGTCCAGATGACCGCCGGTGCCCCGCCGTCGGCAGGCAGCTTCAGCGCACGCATCCCCGTGGAGTCCGGGTGTGGAGCCGGGTACCAGCCGGCGGCGTAGACATTCCCCTCCCAATCGGCTGCCACACCAAAGGTCGCGAACCCCGGCACCAGTTGTTTGGGCGCTCCACCACCCGCAGGGAGTTTGACCACCCCTGGGTTGTCGCCGCCAAAGATCGCGAGGAACACGTTTTCGGCGGGATCCGCCGCCACGCCCTGCGCGTCGGGGTCGCCGGGAAGGTTTCTCACGTCCCCGGTGCCTGCCTCGATTCGCAGAAGCGGGCTTTGGTGACTTCCCCCGACATAGACGTCGACCAGTGGCGGTACATTCGGCACTTCAGGGCGGATGGGTGGCGGCATACAGCGATTCTGCTGCGCGGCGGGTGAGGGTGAACCGTTTTCGCCGTCTTAAGCGAGGCGGTGCGCCCGCGCGCTCTGGTACAGGCAGATCGAGGCGGCCGACGCCACGTTGAGGCTCTCGGCGCTGCCTGGCATCGGGATGCGAACCCGATGCGTTGCCATTTTCGCCAATTCGCTTGGCAAACCATGTGATTCCGGCCCGAACAGCCATGCCGTCGGCGCGATCGAGCGCGGCGTCGTCGAGACTGACCTCGCCGTCGACGGTGGTGGCCAGCACCTGCAGGCCGGCATCCGTCAACGCCGTCACGGCCTGCGCCGCATCGGGTTCGGTCACCACCGGTATCGAAAAGATGCTGCCCGCCGAGGCCCGCAGGCATTTTCCGTTGTAGGGATCGACGCTGTGCCCGGCCAGCACCACGGCGTCGGCGCCCATCGCGTCGGCGATACGGATCAGCGTGCCCGCATTGCCAGGTTCGGAGATCTCCACCGCGACGGCCACCAGCCGCGGGCCGGTAGCAACGACGTCGGCAAGGGTCGACCTCGGGCATCGAACACACCGCGACCAGTCCGATCGGAGTAACCGTGTCCGACAACGCCTTTGCTGCGCGTTCGGTCACCACATGCACCGGAACATCGGCCAGCAAGGAGCCGAACCGGTTCGAGGCGGACTCGGTGACGAAGACCTCCGAAACGAGTCCGCGCCGCAACGCGGCCTCGACGAGATTGGGTCCCTCGGCGAGAAAGCGTGCGGCGCGGCGTCGTCCGACGTGGCGGTGCAGCTTGATCGCTGCCGCCACCCGAGTCGGAGCGCTCGGTGAGCGTCAGGCAGCCTCGCCCGACGGCGCATTGACATCGCTGGGCAGCGCGCCCTTGGCGACCTCGACCAGCGCGGTGAAGGCGGCAGGGTCGCTGACCGCGATCTCGGCGAGGTTCTTGCGGTCGACCTCGACACCTGCGGCCTTCAGGCCCTGGATGAGCCGGTTGTAGGTGATGTCGTTGGCGCGGGCGGCCGCGTTGATCCGGGAGATCCACAGCTTGCGGAACTCGCCCTTGCGGGCACGCCGGTCACGGTAGGCATAGGTCAACGAATGCAGCTGCTGCTCTTTAGCTTTGCGATACAGCCGCGACCGCTGACCGCGGTAGCCCTTGGATGCCTTGAGTACTGTGCGCCGCTTCTTCTGAGCGTTGACTGCGCGCTTTACGCGTGCCATGAGAGTGTTCCTATTCGTTCAGGTCGTACGGGCTTCGGGCTAATTAGCCGTTCAGCAGCTTGTTGATGCGGGACTTGTCGTTGGCCGACACCTCGGTGCGACCATCGAGCCGCCGGGTGCGTTTGGTCGGTTTGTGCTCGAGCAAGTGCCGACGGTTGGCCTTCTGGCGCACGATCTTGCCGGTTCCGGTGCGCCGGAACCGCTTCGAAGCGCCGCTATGGGTCTTGGCCTTGGGCATTATGTCCTCAGTTCTGTGGTGTATCGGCCTGCGATACGTCTGTGTCTTCTGGTGCAGCCGCTGCCGCGGGGGCCGGGGCGGGTTCTGCCCGTCGCGCCGGCGGTGCGTCAGCGTCGTGCGCCGCCTTGGCGCGAGTCTTCGCGCCGCGGTGCGGTGCCAGCACCATCGTCATGTTGCGGCCGTCCTGCTTGGCGGACGTCTCGATGAAGCCGTAGTCGGCGACGTCGGCGCCCAGCCGCTGCAATAGCCGGTAGCCCAACTCGGGCCGCGACTGCTCGCGTCCGCGGAACATGATGGTCACCTTGACCTTCGACCCCGCCTCGAGGAAGCGGACGACGTGACCCTTCTTGGTCTCGTAGTCGTGGGGGTCGATCTTGGGTCGCAGCTTCTGTTCCTTGACGACGGTCTGCTGCTGGTTCTTGCGAGACTCGCGTGCCTTCTGAGCCGTCTCGTACTTGTACTTGCCGTAGTCCATGATCTTGCAAACCGGCGGTTTGGCGTCTGGAGCTACTTCCACAAGGTCGAGATCGGCATCCGCGGCGACGCGGAGAGCGTCTTCGATGCGCACAATGCCTACTTGCTCACCACCTGGTCCGATCAGGCGGACTTCGGGTACGCGGATGCGCTCGTTGACGCGGGTCTCAGTGCTGATGGGGCCTCCTATGTTGTCCTCACGGAGCCCACACCATCAGCGCTCTGCTCAATTGAACAGAAAAGCCCTGCTCAAAGCAGGGCCCATAGCCGACCAGGACAGGCACGGATGCCTGTGACCGGACCGCTGCACCGTTATGGTTAGCGGTGGGAGTGGGACTCCACTTGCTGTCCCTGGCGTACGCCGGGACGGTCGCGCATGCCAGTCTAGCAGCCATGACCGAGCTTCCTACACAGCGATCGACGGTCTGCCATCCGTGAGCTGGCCGAGATTCCTGCCGTGGAGGTGATCACCCGGTCGGCCGTGATGCTGATGAGCGCCGCCGCCGAGAAGCTCGGGCTGTCGGCCGAGGACCCCGAAGACAGCCCGCACCGCGACCTCGACGAGGCGCGCCGGCTGATCACCGCGCTGGCCGGGTTGGTCACCGCCTCGGCCGAGTATCTGGGACCGCATGCCGGGTCCGGTTCGCGACGGGCTGAAGACACTGCAGTTGGCGTTCCGCGAATCCAGCGCGGCACCAGACGAACCCGGGCAAGGCCCAGGCGAGAAGTACACCGGTCCGGTCTGGTAGCCAGTCACACCCATTTCCAGGTTCAAGCGAATATCCTCGCGGCCTATGACCGTCGCGACCTCCAAGACCCGTCGGACGTCTCGATACTGGTGGGTGCCCGCGGCGGCAGGCTGGACGGTCGGCATCATCGCCACGCTGTCTCTGATCGCGAGTGTCTCGCCGGGCATCCGATGGCTCATCAAGGAGCCTCGCGAGTTCGTCAACGACTACATCTTCAACTTCCCCGACACCAGCTTCGCGTGGGCCTTCGTGTTGGCCCTGCTGGCGGCGGCGCTGGCGGCCCGCAAGCGCATCGCCTGGTGGATCCTGATCGCCTACATGGTCGCTGCGATCGGCTGGAACGTCGGCGGCCTCATCACCAGCCCAAAGGTGGTGATGGACGACATCGGCGAAGTGGTCGGGCTCGTCTTCCACGTCGCGTCGATCCTGTTCCTGGTGCTGGCCCGCAAGGAGTTCTGGGCGAAGGTGCGCCGCGGCGCGCTGGTCAAGGCGGCCGCCACGCTGGTCGCGGCCATGGCGGTCGGCACGCTGATCGGGTGGGCGCTGCTCGAGGTCTTCCCCGGCACGCCTCGCCAGCGAGGACCGGTTCTGGTACGCGCTCAACCGGGTGAGCGCATTCGCAGGCGCCGACTCCGATTCGTTCTCCGGCCACCCCCACGTGTTCGTCAACGCGCTGCTCGGCCTCTTCGGCGCCCTCGCGCTGATGGTGACCGCGATCGTGCTGTTCCAGTCGCAGCGCGCCGACAACGCACTCACCGGCGAGGACGAGTCCGCGATCCGCGGCCTGCTCGAGCTGTTCGGCAAGAACGACTCGCTGGGCTATTTCGCCACCCGCCGCGACAAGGCGGTGGTGTTCGCGCCCAACGGCCGGGCGGCGATCACTTATCGCGTCGAGGTCGGCGTGTGTCTGGCCAGCGGCGACCCGGTCGGCGACCCGAAGGCGTGGCAGCAGGCGATCCAGGCGTGGCTGGCGCTGTGCCAGACCTACGGCTGGGCGCCAGGGGTGATGGGTGCCAGCTCGACGGGGGCCGAGGCGTTCCGCCAGGCCGGCCTCAACGCCTTGCAACTGGGCGACGAGGCGATCCTGTATCCGGACAACTTCCGGCTCTCCGGACCCGACATGCGCGCGGTGCGGCAGGCGGTGACGCGGGCGCGGCGGGCAGGCGCCACCGTCCGGATCCGGCGACACCGTGACCTCGGCAGCGAGGAGATGGCCCAGGTGATCGCGCGGGCCGAAGCCTGGCGGGACACCGAAAGCGAGCGCGGCTTCTCGATGGCGCTCGGCCGGCTCGGCGATCCCGCCGACGGCGACTGCCTGCTGGTCGAGGCGGTCCAGAACGCAGGAAAGACAAGTCGTGGCGATGCTGTCACTGGTGCCGTGGGGCACCAACGGCGCTTCGCTCGACCTGATGCGCCGCTCCCCGCAATCCCCCAACGGCACAATCGAACTGATGGTCAGCGAACTGTGCATGCAGTCCGAAGGCATTGGGGTGACCCGGATTTCGCTGAACTTCGCGATGTTCCGGACGGCGTTCGAGCAGGGCGCACAGCTCGGCGCCGGGCCCGGTCGCCCGGCTGTGGCGCGGCCTGCTGGTGTTCTTCTCCCGCTGGTGGCAGCTCGAGACGCTGTACCGCTCGAACATGAAGTACCAGCCCGAATGGGTGCCGCGCTACGCGTGCTACGAGGACGCCCGGCTCGTCCCGCGGGTCGGTGTCGCCTCGGTGATCGCCGAAGGCTTTCTGGTGCTGCCGTTTTCGCGGCGGAACGAACAGCCGCACACCGGCCATCACATCTCGGCTCCCGAGAACCTGGTCGCGACCGGGCTTGCTGCACCACGACGGCAGCGCACCCGATCTCGGCGAGCTGCAGGCCGACCTGCCCGAGGCCGACGAGCAGACGCGCCTGCCGGAACAGGTGCGCGTGCGGATGGCCAAGCTGAAGGCGTTGCAGGACAGCGGCGTCGACGCTTATCCGGTCGGCGAGGCGCCGAGCCATACCATCGCGCAGGCGCGTCGACGCGGGCGACGACGAAGACGTGACCGTGTCCGGGCGGGTGTTGCGCATCCGCGACTACGGCGGCGTGCTGTTCGCCCAGCTGCGCGACTGGTCCGGCGAAGTCCAACTGCTGCTTGACAATTCGCTGCTCGACAAGGGGACGACCGCCGACTTCACCGGCGCCATCGACCTCGGCGACCTGATCGAGGTGTCGGGCACGATGGGCTACAGCAAGAAGGGCACCCGGTCGCTGATGGTGCGCGAACTGGCGGTTGATCGGCAAGTGCCTGCGCCCGCTGCCCGACAAGTGGAAGGGACTGACCGACCAGGAGGCGCGGGTGCGGGCCCGCTACGTCGACCTGGCGATCAACACCGAGGCCCGCGACCTGATCCGGGCCCGCAGCGGCGTGCTGCACGCGATCCGCGAAACCCTGGTCGGCAAGGGGTTTTTGGAGGTCGAGACGCCGATCCTGCAGCAGATCCACGGCGGCGCCAATGCCAGGCCGTTCCTGACCCACATCAACGCCTACGACCTCGACCTGTACCTGCGCATCGCTCCGGAGCTGTACCTCAAGCGGCTGTGCGTCGGCGGTGTCGAGCGGGTCTTCGAGCTGGGCCGCGCATTTCGCAACGAGGGCGTGGACTTCAGCCACAACCCCGAGTTCACGCTGCTGGAGGCCTACCAGGCGCACGCCGACTACAACGTGTGGATCGACGGCTGCCGCGAGCTGATCCAGAACGCCGCGCAGGCCGCCAACGGCGCGCACGTGTTCCTGCGTCCCCGCGACGACGGCACCCTGGAGCCCGTCGACATCTCCGGTGAGTGGACGGTGAAGACCGTGCACGGCGCGGTGTCGGAGGCGCTGGGCGAGCAGGTCGGCCCCGACACCGATCTGGCTACGCTGCGCAAGCTGTGCGACGCGGCGGATATCCCCTACCTGACCCACTGGGATGCCGGCGCGGTGGTGCTCGAACTCTACGAGCGGCTGGTCGAGGACCGCACCGAGGCGCCCACCTTCTACAAGGACTTCCCGACGTCGGTTTCGCCGCTGACCCGGCCGCACCGCAGCATTCCCGGGGTGGCCGAGCGCTGGGACCTGGTGGCGTGGGGCGTCGAGTTGGGCACCGCCTACAGCGAGCTGACGGATCCGGTCGAGCAGCGCAGGCGGCTGCAGGAGCAGTCGCTGTTGGCCTCGGGCGGCGATCCCGAGGCGATGGAACTCGACGAGGACTTCCTGCAGGCGATGGAGTACGCGATGCCGCCGACGGGCGGGCTCGGCATGGGCGTCGACCGCGTCGTCATGCTGATCACCGGACGCAGCATCCGCGAAACCCTGCCGTTCCCATTAGCCAAACCGCGTTAGCAGGTCGCTCACAGGCGTCCCCAAGGAAACGCGTCCACGATTGTTGCCGTGACGTTACCCGAGCCGTTGCGCCACCACCTTTCGCTGATGCACGGTTGGATTCCGATAACGGCGCAGGTCGTCGCGGGCCTCGCTGCTGATCGCCGCGATCGGCTGGCGCAACCGGCGCTGGCGCCTGGTGTGGCTGCCGTGGGCCGCGCTGGTCGGGGTCGCGCTGGCGGTGGCGGCGTACTGGTACATCGCCTCTGCAGGGGATGAGTGACGACACCAACCCCGCCCCGTACTCGCTGTGGATCTGGATCGGGCTGTCCGGCGTCGCCGCCGGGGTGCTGATCGCGGGCTGGCGCGGCGCGCGCTGGTGGCGGCGCGGCGTGTCGGCGCTCGCGCTGCCGCTGTGCCTGCTGTGTTCCGCGCTGGCCCTGAACCTGTGGGTCGGCTACTTCCCCACTGTGCAGACCGCGTGGAATCAGCTGACCGCAGGACCGCTGCCCGACCAGACGGACGCCGTCACGGTGACCGCGATGCAGAAGCGGCATGCGATTCCGGCGAAGGGCACCGTGGTGCCGGTCAACATTCCCGACGCGGCGTCGGGTTTCAAGCACCGCGGTGAGCTGGTCTACCTTCCGCCGGCCTGGTACGCCACCGATCCCCCGCCGCCGCTGCCGACGGTGATGATGATCGGCGGCGAGTTCAACACTCCCGCCGACTGGATGCGGGCAGGCAACGCGGTGAAGACGATCGACGACTTCGCGGCGGCGCACGGCGGCAACGCGCCGGTGTTCGTGTTCGTCGACTCCGGCGGCGCGTTCAACAACGACACCGAATGCGTCAACGGCACGCGCGGCAACGCCGCCGACCATCTCACCAAAGATGTTGTGCCGTTCATGGTTTCGAACTACGGCGTGTCACCGAACCGGGCCAACTGGGGCGTCGTCGGATGGTCGATGGGCGGCACCTGCGCGGTCGACCTGACGGTGATGCATCCCGACATGTTCAGCGCATTCGAGGACATCGCGGGCGACCTGACGCCCAACTCGGGGAACAAGGCCCAGACCATCGCGCGCCTGTTCGGCGGCAACGCCGCCGCCTATGCGGCGTTCGACCCGACGACGGTCATCACCCGCCACGGCCCCTACGCAGGGGTGGCGGGCTGGTTCGACATCAACGGCTCGGCACAGTCGTCGCCGCCGCGTCCAGCGGTGGTGAATGCGGCCGCCAACCCCAACGATCAGACCGCGGCGGCGAACTCGCTGTGCGCGACGGGCAGCGCCGACGGCATCAAATGCGCGGTGGTGGCCCAGCCGGGCAAGCACGACTGGCCGTTCGCTGCGCGCGCGTTCGCCGCGGCGCTGCCGTGGCTGGCGGGCCAGCTCGGCACACCCGGCCTGGCCGCGCTCCCGCTGCCTGCACCGCCGCCGCAAGTACAACCGTTGCCGCCGGCCGCTCCGCCGCAGTCCGCGCCGCATCTGCAGGCGGCGGCGAAGTAGGCCGTCGGAGGTACCGTGGGCGCATGCCGGACGAACCCACTCCCGAACCGGAGCCCGCCGTCGAAGGCGAGGCAGTGGACGACGTCGCGCTGCAGCCGGATACGTCGCCGCCGGTCGCGCCGGTCGCAGCCCGTCGACACCGGCTACACGCCGAGCGGCGTGCCGACGTTCGACTCGGTCCGCGAGAAGATCGAAACCCGCTACGGCACCGCGATCGGCGCGGCCGAACTCGCCGCCGAGTCACCGGAGGGCCGCACCGTCGAGGAGCAGTACGACGCGCGTCAGCGCGCCGCCGCCGAACGACTCGCCGAGATCCGCAAGTCGATGCACACCGACGAAGCAGGACGACGCTCAGTAGTCCGATTCGGCGGCCAGAACCTCGGCCAGGAAAGCGTCGGGGGCCGGCCCGCGCAATCGCGCCCGCGCGAAGTCCCGGATCCGCTCGCGCGTCTGCGGTGACTCCATGCGACGTCGGCGCCGACGGTCACCGCGGTGGACCGCCAATCATGATCCCACGCAGCCGATTCGGTGACGGGCTGCTGCTGCCCGTCCACGAGCGGGAACGCCGCGACGCCGTCGGCGTCGAGCACACCCGCACCACCGAGGTCGCCCGACCGCAGCCGCACGGCGATCCCCGACGGCCAGCCCCTGGCCCGACAACTCAACGCGCACAACGGCTTTCGCGATGCCGTCGGCCGCCTCGATGCGCCACTCGACGGTGTTCTCGGCCGCGTCGAAGATGCCGGGCGGAACCGCGCCCCAGTTGACCGAATCGGCTCCCGTGGCGATCGCGCCCGAGCCGTGCCGGCCCGGATCCGCGCCCGCGGCGAGCGCATAGTCGTCGCGGCGCAGCGGCACGCGGTCTGCCTCGCCGAACGCAACACCGACATCGTCGGCAAGCTCGGCGCAGGTCCGCACCAGTTCGATCACTCGCGGGTCGCCGCCGTGCAGGTGCGCGCTCAGCGCCGCGGCGTGCGGGCGCAGCAGGCCGGCCACATCGGAGTCGAAGGTGTCGTCGGTGAAGAAGTCCTGCGGCGCCCGCGGTGAGCACGGCGATCTCGGCGTCGAGGAGCGCGCCGTCGAGGGCCGCGATGCCGTCGCGCTGGCTGGCGGGCCACCAGCGACGCAGCCAGTGCCCGAGCGCGAGCCGCCGCAGCGGTTCGAGCGATCCGGGCAGCACGTCGACGCCGGTGAGTTCGACGGTCCGCTCGAGGCGTGCGGCCGTCCAGCGCCGCGGCCAGCGCGCTGTGCCCGGGCTCGCCGAGGACGCGCCACAGCCAGTCCGCGCGGGCCGGATCGGTGAACGTGATCTGGGCGGCGGCCGACGGGTCGTCGACGGTCCACGACAGCACCGCACCACTGACTTCCAGCACGGCCGTCAGCGGAGGATGCGCGCCGGCGTTGGCCCGTGCTCCACAAACCGGAATCGGCGACCAGTCTCATCCGGCCACCTGCAGTTCGAGCATCGCCTTGATCCGCTGCCGGTGATCGAGGCTCACCGACCGCGCCACCCCCTCGAGCAGCGCGCGGACGTCGTCGACGTCATCGCAGGGCTCCTGCCAGACGTCGCGCCCGTGCAGCCGGGCCCACAATCGGCTCAGGTACGGGCGTGCGAACGCGGCGAGGTCGTCGATCACCTGCTGCTGCCGCGGATGCATGGGTCCGCCGTCGGCGAGATACCGGCGCGCGTGCAGCACATAGGCTTCCTTGCGCAGCCGGGCCTGGATCTGGCCGGCCAGCTCATAGCGCGTCACCGCGGACTCGGTCAGCGGCGCAAGGTCGACGCGCGATCTCGATCCCGGCGATCAGCGTGGCCTGCTTGTCCTCTGCCAGCAGGCCCCACGGCGCGCACGACCGGTCGACCTCTTCCGCGCACAGCAGCGGGATGTCGGGCAATTCGTCGCGGTCCATCGCCCGCCGCAACGTGGCCCGCACCCGGTCGACGACGCTGCGGTTCAGCGGACGATCGCTGTCGGCCCGCCCACGATCGCGGGCGGCCGTTGCGGCTCAACGGAACTCAGCCCGAGCTCGGTGATCGACCACGGCAGCTCCGGCCGCCACGCTGTGCGCCTTGGCGCCGAGGTTGTACGGCGTGGCATCGGCGATCAGCGCCGACCAGACCCGCTGCCGGGCCAGCCGCGGCACTGTGGCCTTCGGCGGGCCCGAGCACGGTGGTGAGGCCGGCCAGGAACGGACCCGTGATCTCCGGGCCCGCCCGCACGTCGCTCCAGCTCTTGCCGAGTTGATCGGTCAGCCCGGCCACCACCTGCGGATCGGCCACGTACTGGTTGAGCACCTCGATCGCCGGTGCGGTCCCGGTCGGCGTGGATCTCGAGCAGTACCGCCTCGGCGGAACCGTCATCCTGCTTGGGCGGGTGCGCCTTTCGTCACCGCCAGCTCGAAGCACACGGGGAAGTACAGCTCCTGGGCGTTGCCCGTGGTGATGCGCAACCGGCGTCGCTCCCGTTTGAGCAGTTCGAACCATGCTGCGGCGGCGCGCAATTGAGCACCGTGCCCGACGATCACGTCGTGCATCGCCACGGCCGTGTCGGCGTCGACGAACGGCGCCGAGTACTGCGTGTTCGCCCGCAGCCGCAGCACCAGCGGGTCGATGATCCGCTTGACGGTGCGGCGCAACGGGCCGCCGTCGTCGCCGCTGAGCACCTCGACCCCCGGTCCGATGGCGCGCCACGCCCGGTCGATCACCGCGCGGCGCGGTTGACTGACGGCAATCGCCGTCGCCACCTCGAAGCCCGCGCTCATCTGTCCAGCATAAAGTTGGGTTCGGTAGCCAGCGCGCCAGTAGACGCTAATGGCATGTTCACGCCGCTGTTGCTCTCGTTCTTCTGCTTCGTGGTCGCAGGCACCGCCGCCGCACTGTTCATTCCCAGCCGCATGATCGCCGAGCACGGACCTGACCCGGACGAGGCGGACGAACGCCTGGCCACGGCCGCCGACATGCTCGCCGTTCGCGCGGCGTTCGACCAGATGCTCGTCCGCAAGGGCCTGGTCACCGGCGACCAGCTCGACCTGATCCGGCACGGCACCAAGTCGCGCGCGGTCGTCACCGGCATGCGGACCACCGGCGCGGCCCGCGAAGACCACCGGGAGGTCGAACTCGACGTGATGGTGCACGAAGCCGGGAGGCGGCCAGTTCCCCGCCCACGAGAAGGCGCTGATACCCGCGTCGTCGCTGGCGAAGGTCTCGCCCGGCAGCATCATCGACACCTACTACCGGTCGGGCGACGAGTCGGCGGTGGCGGTCTGCGTGCCGCCCAGCTGAGGGACTCAACGCGCACCGTCGACGGCGAATGTGGCCAGCGCGGCCCAATACAGCGGGCTGGCGCCGGTGTCGCCGTCCCGCCATCGACGCATCTGCTCGCGCTGCCAGCGGTTGACCGCGCGCCCCGCGTCTGGATCTTCGTGTGCGCGGTCGACGGCGATGATCGCCTCGGCCATCGGGTCGTGATCCGTCGGCGGCGGGCGCGAACTGCCGATATCCCGCCGTGGTCGGCAATGACCACAGCGTCGCGGTCACCAGCTGGGCGCCGCCGAGGATCATCGCGGCCACCAGACCGGTCGCCTCGTCGAACTGGTAGTCGCCGCCGGATGCGCAGGCGATCATGGCGATTCGGGGCGGCATCGGCAGTTTCGCCGACATCAGGTCCGCCGCGGTCAGCGGGTGCTCGTCGGCGAGATGCAACGCGGCCCGGTCGGCGTGACCGATGTCGCCGTCGGCTGCGGTCGCGTGGCCGACGTACAGCAACCGGCTCGGCCGCCGGTCGAGCTGGCGGGCCAGCCACGGGCGGTCGGCGTCGGTGCGCCGGAACAGCTCGACGGCGCTCGAGGTCTCGGGCAGCACTCGCCCTGCGTCCCATCAACTCGCGTAAAGTGCTGCGCCAGTGGGGTTTCCGCCGACAGGCCTGCCGAGCACCGAGCCCAGCGCGGAGTCGGGGCGCTGGCCCGGCACCCGCGGATCGAGAATCAGCAGCGGCGGGCCGTCGCGGCGATCGTCCCAGTCTGCGGGTGTCCGCGCCGCGTGGACGATGTTCGACGGCGCCGCCATCAGCACGTCGGCGAGTTCCATCAGGCGATAGCCGTCGTCGCCGGGCATCGCGAGCAGGCCCCACGGCACCCGGGCCAGCCGGGCACTTGGCGAGACGAACAGCGCGGCGCGCGGCGATGCCACACAGTCGGTCAGCAGCTGCCACGCCGCGGGCGCAAGCAGCTGCGCCCCCAGCGTGCGGGCGATGGCCAGTTCAGTGGCGGGCGCCGCGAACGGGCCGGTGGCGATGGCGCGCTCGACGGCGTCACGCCGCGTCTCCGATGCGCGTGGGTCCGGCAGCGCTGTGGACAGTTGGTCAAGCGCCGCAACAAGATCCGATTCCTGTATCGCCCAGGTGACCGTTCTTGTCGGCTGTCCGACCACACGGAGGCTGGCGTAGGTGGCGATGCCGACGTCGGCGAAGCGCAGGACGAGGGTTACGGCCACGTCGACCAGGCGGCCTCGTCGGCGGTGACGTCGCACCCGTACCGCTCGAACGCCAGTGCGCGATAGCGGCTCATGATCGGCGTGGTGGTCGGGTCCATCTGCAGCGGCGGCAGCGGCCCGAGCCGGGTCAGCGCACCGCCTCCGGACGACGGCGACCCCGCGGCGACGAGGGCGAACTCGTCGACCGTGTCGACGGGAACCGCTGCCGTCGCCGTCTCGGTCCAGTCCGAAATCTGGCTTGCCGGCTCGGTGCTGAAACTTCCCCGCGCACTGTGGTATTCGACCAGTTCGCTGACGAGTTCGGTGTTGCCCCAGTCCCAGGCGACGGCGAACGCGCCGGCCAGGATTCGGGCGGACACGTGGGTGGCCCACCGCATGCGCGCGTCGGCGTCGGTCATCGCGTGCCGCACCGAGTCGACGGCAAGGGCGGCGGGGACCTTGAGCTCGGCCGCCCGCTCGAATTTGGCTGCTGCGTTGGCGGGGTCGGCCAGGGCGTCGGCCCGCCAGATGCTGCCAAGGTGGTCGTCGAGCCGGGCGTATTGCAGCCAGCTATGCCGTGGCCACGCGTCGAGCAGTTCGCGCGCCTCGTTCACCCGCTCGACGTGCGGCAGCGAAATCGCCGCGGAAGATGTCGACCCAGCTGCGCTGCAACAGAATACGGTGGATGTGCAGCGGCTTGTCGACCTCCCGCCAATGCCGTTCGGCATGCCCGAAACGTTCGTCGGCGTCGTCCAGCTTCTCGATCGACAAGGCTGAGCAGGCCGAGATAGAGCCAGCTTCGCGACACGTCATGTGCGCGATAGCCCTCGGCTATCGCCGGATACGCTTCATGGACCAGCCGCTGGCACTCTGCGCGGTCACCGACGGCCCACCTCGCCGTGGCCCGCTCCAATTGCGTTCTCGCCGTTGCTAATTTCCATCCCCGTCGCTCAGCGCGGGCCCCGGCGCGCTGAAGCCACGGCTCCGCTTCGGCCAGCCGCCCGGTCTCGACGCAGAACCGGCCATACCCGGTGGCGCCTTGGACGAGCAGGAAGTCGTCGAACTCGCTGCCGCCGGACGGACCGTCGATCGCGTCGATCACGCTGCTCCCACAGCGGGACCGACCGCACGTACAGGTCGTCGTCGCACAGCGCGGTCGCGCACAGGATCCGCGCATACGTGACGAGAAACCCGTGTTCGGCCGCGAGGTCGGGGAAGGCAGTCGAGGTGTCGTCGGTCAGGACCAGCAGCCCGGCCTCCGCGGCGTCGTGGTCACCGTGCGCCGCGGCGGCCAGCCCCGTCCGGAGGAACTGCGCCCGGCGCGAGTACCGGCAGAGCATGTGGTCGACGTCGGCGTCGGACATCGTCACCTGTGCGGCGCTCGGGATTGGTGCCGCCCGGATCGACTGGTAGATGGCCAGGCAGTCGGCGATCCTGCGAGGCACATCCTCGACACCGTCGTATGCCGTGCGGACCAGGTAGATCTCGCCGAGCTGCGCGTAGACCTCCATCAGCAGATCGTCGCGATCGAGCTCCTCGATCTGCTCCCCCAGCGACAGCAGCAACTCCTTCGCCGCGATTTCGTCGGCGGCGAATATCAGCCGACGCGCGCGCTCGAGGTCGCTGACGATCGTCACTGCCTAAATCATAGGAAGCGGCGGGCATGCCAGGCACGCCCGCCGCTTCACGAATGGGATCGATCAGCTGCAGGTCACCTTGACGGTGAACGGCTTGGTGATCATCCCTGCCATCGGGTTCTTCATGTCGGCGCCCGTGGCTTCACCGGTGATGGTGTAGGTGCTGCCGTCGACCTTGACCTCGGCCGAGCCGACCTTCGCGCCCATGGTGTTGGTGACCGCGAGCGCACTTGCCGTCAACCGACATGCCCAGCGAGTCGACGGTCGGCGGGCTCGCGTCGGTCATCACGACGGCCAGGCCCGCCTGGCCATTGATCGCGCCGCTGGCGACGTTGATCTTGCCGCCCTGCTTGACGCAGGTCACCGACTTCAGGTCCAGACCCGAGAGGTCCTTGCCGTCGACCTTGACCTCGGTGGAACCGCCCGTGCTGACCTGTGAGCCACTGCGCCGTGGCCGGTCGAGCGCCCTTGTCATCAGAACAACCCACCAGCACAGCTGCGGCGGCGGCCAGTCCGACCACACCCACGACAACTCGATTCATAGATCTTCCCTTCGTCGTACGTCGCCCCGATGGCGTCCGTCGTGGGCTAAGTCAAGATCGGCCGGACTGCTACCGATCCCAACCTTTGTCGGGACCCGCAGGTACGGTTCGCAGGCGATGCGGTCATTCACTGTTGCCGAACGGCGGGCGCGGCTGGCGCGGCGGCACTTTCTGGCGGGGCGAGCGGGTTCGATCGACGATTTGGTGGCGGATCTCGTCGGGCTGCACGCCACAGACCCGGCCACCCCGTATCTATCGCTGTGGGCGCGGCTGCCCGGCTTCGCTGTCGCCGATCTGGACGCCGAACTCTACGAGCGCCGCACGCTGGTCAAACACCTCGCGATGCGCCGAACGCTGTGGGTGGTGCGGGCCGACGACCTGCCATTGATCCAGTCGGGCGCCAGCGACCGGGTCGCCGACAACGAACGCCGACGCCTGGTGGCCGACGCACAGAAGGCGGGAATCACCGATGACGGTGACACGTGGCTGGACACCGCGTGCGCGGCGGTGTTGCGGCACCTCGCCGAACATGGCGTGGCCAGCGCCAAGGAGCTGCGCGAGGCGCTGCCCGAGCTGGAGGGCAGGTACGACTATGCGCCTGGTAAGCGTTGGGGTGGTGAAACACCCTTGGCGCCAAGGGTTTTGACCGTGCTGTCGGTGCGCGGGGACATCGTCCGCGGGCCCGAACGACGGCGCATGGACGATATCGCGTCCGCGTTGGACGCCGATGACCGACTGGCTGGCGGCCAAGCCGGGCGCGGCGACAGCGGAGGTGGCACGCACCGAACTGGTGCGCCGGTGGCTGCGCGCGTTCGGGCCTGCGACCGTCACCGACATCAAGTGGTGGTTCGGCAATACGCTGACGTGGGCGCGACACGCGCTGCGAGACATCGACGCGGTCGAGGTCGACCTGGACGGCACACCGGGTTTCGCGCTGCCCGACGATCTCGACATCGAACCGGATGTCGACCCGTGGTGCGCGCTGCTGCCGGGCCTGGATGTCACGACGATGGGCTGGTACGACCGGGATTGGTATGTCGGCGAGCACCGCAGCCAGGTGTTCGACACCAACGGCAACGGCGGCCCGACGGCCTGGTGGAACGGCCGGATCGTCGGCGGATGGGGGCAGGACGCCGACGGCGTGGTCGAGTTGCGGCTGCTCGAGGACGTCGGCCGCGACGGCGAAGCGGGCGTTGACGCAGCGCGCCGACGAACTGACGCGAGTGGGCGGCAGGCGTTCGGGTCAGCCCGCGCTTCCCCTCGCCGCTGTCGAAACTGTCGAGTCTGAAGATATGCAGGAATCGTGCAGAAAGCGATCTGATGAGTCAGTCTCGGCGACGAAGGCTAAGCGCTGACCTTGCGACCCTTGCGGACCTTCGGCTTCGGCCGCGGTACGTCAAGCATCCCGGCCAGGAAGTGTCCGGTGTAGCTGTCGGGATTGGCGGCCACATCCTCGGGCGTACCCGTCGCGACCACGGTGCCGCCGCCGGCCCCGCCCTCGGGACCCATGTCGACGATCCAGTCCGACGTCTTGATCACGTCCATGTTGTGTTCGATGACGATCACCGTATTGCCCTTGTCGACAAGGCCGTTGATGACACCGAGCAGCTTGCGGATGTCCTCGAAATGCAGCCCTGTGGTCGGCTCGTCGAGGATGTACACCGTGCGACCGGTCGACCGCTTCTGCAGTTCGGACGACAGCTTCACGCGCTGCGCCTCACCGCCCGACAGCGTCGGCGCCGGCTGCCCCAGCCGCACATAGCCCAGGCCGACCTCGACCAGCGTCTGCAAATACCGGTGGATCGAGGTGATCGGCTTGAAGAACTCGGCCGCGTCCTCGATCGACATGTCGAGCACCTCGGCGATGGTCTTGCCCTTGTAGTGCACCTCGAGGGTTTCCCGGTTGTACCGGGCGCCGTGGCAGACCTCGCACGGCACATACACATCGGGCAGGAAGTTCATCTCGATCTTGATGGTGCCGTCGCCGGAGCACGCCTCGCAGCGGCCGCCCTTGACGTTGAACGAGAATCGGCCCGGCTGATACCCGCGAACCTTCGCCTCGGTGGTGGCGGCGAACAACGTGCGGATCTTGTCGAACACACCCGTATAGGTCGCGGGGTTCGACCGCGGCGTGCGGCCGATCGGTGACTGGTCGACACGGACCAGCTTGTCGACCTTGTCCAGGCCGGTGACGCGGGTGTGCCGGCCCGGCACCTGGCGGGCGCCGTTGAGCTTGTTGGCCAGCACCGAGGCCAGGATGTCGTTGACCAGTGTCGACTTGCCGGAGCCCGAGACACCCGTCACCGACGTCAGGACGCCCAGCGGGAACGACACGTCGATCTCACGCAGGTTGTGCTCGCGGGCGCCGACGACGGTCAACTGCCTCCGACGGTCGGCCGGTCGCCGGATCGCGGGGACCTCGATGCTTTCCTTGCCCGAAAGATAGGCCCCGGTAAGCGAATCCGGGTTGGTAAGCAGCTCGTCGTAGGGCCCGCTGTGCACGATCCGGCCACCGTGTTCACCGGCGTACGGGCCGATGTCGACCACCCAGTCCGCGTGGGCGATGGTGTCCAGGTCGTGTTCGACGACGATCAGTGTGTTGCCCAAATCCCTTAGCCGGATCAGGGTTTCGATCAGCCGGCGGTTGTCGCGCTGATGCAGGCCGATGGACGGCTCGTCGAGCACATACAGCACCCCGACGAGTCCGGAGCCGATCTGGGTCGCAAGCCGGATGCGTTGCGCCTCACCGCCGGACAGCGTGGCCGCCGCCCGCGACAGCGACAGGTACTCGAGCCCGACGTCGAGCAGGAACCCGAGCCGCGACTGGATCTCCTTGAGCACCTGCCCCGCGATGGCCTGCTCACGCGTCCCGAGGGTCAGCGCATTGAGGAACTCCGCACAGTCGGCGATCGACAGCTCGGCGACCTCGGCGATCGACTTCGCGCCGTGTTTGGCTGCCGACAGCGTGACGGCGAGAATCTCCGGCTTCAGCCGCGTCCCTTCGCATTCCGGGCACGGCACGTCGCGCATGAAGCCTTCGTAGCGCTCCTTCATCTGCTCGGAGTCTGTCTGCTCCATCTTGCGCTGAAGGAACGCCATCACGCCTTCGAAATCGGCGTAGTACGAACGGGTTCGGCCGTAGCGGTTGCGGTAGCGCACGTGCACCTGCTCGTCGCAACCCTCGAGAATCGCCTTGCGCGCCTTGGCAGGCAGCTTCTTCCACGGGGTGTCGACGTCGAAGCCCAGCTGATCCCCCAGCCCCGACAGCATCCGGGTGAAGTACTCGGCCGTCTGCCCCATCGACCACGGCGCGATCGCGCCCTCGGCCAGCGTCAGGTCCGGGTCGGGGACGACCAGCTCGGGGTCGACCTCTTTCTTGATGCCCAGGCCCAAGCACTCCGGGCAGGCGCCGTAGGGCGAGTTGAACGAGAACGACCGTGGCTCCAGGTCGTCGACGGCCAGCGGGTGGCCGTTCGGGCAGGCCAGCTTCTCGGAGTAGCGCTGCTCGCGGTGCGGGTGGTTGTCGTCGCGGTCGACGAACTCGAGCACCACTATGCCGTCGGCCAGTTTCAGCGCCGTTTCGACCGAATCGGTCAGCCGCTGCTTGGCCGTCTCCTTGACCGTGAGGCGGTCGACGACCACCTCGATGTCGTGTTTTTCCTGCTTCTTGAGCTTCGGCGGGTCGGTCAGCGGGTGCACCACGCCGTCGACGCGCACGCGGCTGTAGCCCTGCGAGTTGAGCTTGTCGAAAAGGTCGACGAATTCGCCCTTGCGGGTACGCACCACCGGTGCCAGCACCTGGAAGCGCAGGCCCTCGTCCATGGCCAGCACCTGGTCGACGATCGCCTGCGGAGTCTGACGGGCGATCCGCTCACCACACACCGGGCAGTGCGGGGTGCCGGCCCGGGCATACAGCAGGCGCAGGTAGTCGTACACCTCGGTGATGGTTCCGACGGTCGACCGCGGGTTGCGGTTGGTGGACTTCTGGTCGATGGAAACCGCCGGTGACAGGCCTTCGATGAAGTCGACGTCGGGTTTGTCCATCTGGCCGAGGAACTGGCGCGCGTACGCCGACAGCGACTCGACGTAGCGGCGCTGCCCTTCGGCGAAGATTGTGTCGAACGCCAGCGACGACTTGCCCGACCCGGACAACCCGGTGAAAACGATCAGCGCATCGCGCGGCAACTCGAGGTCGATACTGCGCAGGTTGTGCTCGCGCGCACCCTTGATGATCAGGCGGTCAGTCACGCCCGTCCTCTTTCAATGAAGAAGTCCTCCCGAAGACATAGTTCATGACCATGCTATGTGCCCCCACCGACAAGCCCGATACCGTGAGCGATATGACCGTCGTCGACGACAACTACACCGGCCATGTGGAGCCTCAGACCGGGGCGCGCCGCAACCTCTCGGGTGCCTCGATCGTCAAGGTATCGGTGGGCCCGATGGACAACAACGCCTATCTGGTGACGTGTTCCCAGACAGGCGAGACGCTACTCATCGACGCCGCCAACGACGCCGACATCCTGCTGGAGTTGATCGAGCGGTACGCACCCAAGCTGTCGCTGATCGTGACCAGCCACCAGCATCCGGACCATTGGTTGGCGCTCGAGGCCGTGGCCAAGGCCACCGGCGTACCGACCGCCGCACACCAGCTCGACGCAGAGCCCCTTCCTGTTAAGCCGGACCGCGTGCTGGCCAACGGCGACACCATCAAGATCGGTGAGCTGTCCTTCGACGTCATCCATCTGCAGGGGCACACCCCAGGGTCGGTCGCGCTGGCGCTGGACGGAGCGGACGACGCGACCCATCTGTTCACCGGTGACTGCCTTTTCCCCGGCGGCGTGGGCAAGACGTGGCAAGAAGGCGACTTCGAGAAGCTGCTCGAGCATGTGACCAGCCGGGTGTTCGACGTGTACGGCGACACGACCGTCGTCTATCCCGGGCATGGCGACGACACCACGCTTGGCACCGAACGGCCACACCTTGACGAGTGGAAACAGCGCGGCTGGTAAGGAGATAGCCATGAACGAGGATCAGTACAAGCAGGCCAAGAGCGGCGCCGGCTTCATCGCGGCTCTCGACCAGAGCGGCGGCAGCACCCCGAAGGCGCTGAAGCTGTACGGCATCGAGGAGAACGCCTACTCGGGTGACGAGGAGATGTTCGACCTGGTGCACGAGATGCGCACCCGCATCATCACCAGCCCGGCCTTCGACGGCGACCGCATCATGGGCGCCATCCTGTTCGAGATGACGATGGACCGCGAGATCGAGGGCCGCCCAACCGCCGACTACCTGTGGAACGTCAAGCACGTCGTGCCATTCCTCAAGGTCGACAAGGGCCTGGCCGACGAGCAGGACGGCGCGCAGGTGATGAAGCCGATCCCCGGACTCGACGAGCTACTCGCGCGGGCCCGCGACAACGGCGTGTTCGGCACGAAGATGCGCTCGGTCATCAAGCTTCCGGGCGGCGGCCTCGACGCCGTCGTCGAGCAGCAGTTCGAGATCGGCCGTCAGATACTCGGTGCCGGGCTTGTGCCGATCATCGAGCCCGAGGTAGACATCCACAGTCCGCAGAAGGCGGAAGCCGAAGAGCAGCTCAGAGCGGCGCTTTTGGACGGCGTCAACGGCCTCGCCGACTACCAGGCCGTCATGCTGAAGCTGACGCTGCCTGACACCGACAACCTGTACAGCGAGTTGGTCGAGCCACCCCAAGGTGGTTCGCGTGGTGGCGCTGTCGGGCGGCTACAGCCGCGACGATGCGTGCGAGAAGCTCGCGCGCAACACGGGTGTCATCGCCAGCTTCTCGCGTGCGCTGACCGAGGGGCTGACAGCGCAGCAGAGCGATCAGGAGTTCAACGCGACTTTGGATGCGGCGATCGCCGAGATCGCCAAGGCCTCAAGTAGCTGACGCGCCTCAGGGCGTGGTGTGCACGATCAGCACGTCGGTCTTGGACCGGCGTGCGACGTTGGCGGGCACCGAACCGAGGAGCCGCCCGGCGATGGTGCTCAGTCCGACGTTGCCCACCACGAGCAGATCGGCGTTGACTTCCTCGGCGAGATCGACGAGCGCGTCAACCGGAGCGCCGACGATCGGCTTCTCCTCGACGTTCTTGGCCCCCGCCGCGTGTGCGCGGTCGCGCGCCTCGCGCAGTATCGCGTAGATCGGCGCGTTGCCCGCCATCTTGTAGCCCTCGTCCTTGAGCACGTCGGCGGCTCGCTGATCCTCGCTCTGGGGGAAGTACGCCGTCGCGACAACTACCTTCGCGTCGGACCCGGCGGCAATCTGGCCGGCCTTGTCCACCGCGCGCAGCGACGAATCCGATCCGTCCGTGCCGACCACGATGGTCGTGTAGCCGCTCATCCATGCCCTCCCAGTATCAGTTGCAACGCCACCCGAGACAGTAACCCGTTGCCCGTTGACCAGGGGCGCGAATCACGACACCCGATCGTAGAGGCCAGATACCCCGAAAGCGCACTCAAAGTGATCGACACGACGCCTGCGGCCCTTCGAACGCCCGTGTCGCAAGGGCATTGCCGACGTGATCCAGATCAACTCATCGAACGTGCCACGGCCGCAAGGGAAGTCGCCGCCAATCTCGACGGCACCGTCAAATAGGCGGTCGTAGCGGGCTTTCGCGAGCGCGCAGCTCATGCGCGGGTTACGGTTTTGCCGTCGTCAAAAGGGGTGGGGGTCGGCCAGGTGGATCTTTCGACCAGACCGCCGCGCCTTGCGCGCGTCCAACAGCGAGAGCGGGTTCGGGTCGGACGGTTCGACCCCGCGATCGTTGCGGTGTTCGCCGTCGTGGTGTCCGCGGCGGGTGCCGCACGGCCTTCGCTGTGGTTCGACGAGGCGGCGACGATCTCGGCGTCGACACGTTCTGTGCCCGAACTCTGGCGGCTGCTCCACAACATCGATGCGGTGCACGGCCTGTACTACCTCGTCATGCACGGCTGGTTCGCGATCTTCCCCGCGACCGAATTCTGGTCGCGGCTGTCCAGCTGCCTGGCCGTCGGAGTCGCCGCGGCGGGCGTTGTCGTTGTGGGCAAACAGTTTTCGACGCGCACCGTCGCAGTCTGTGCGGGCATCGTCTTCGCGATCCTGCCGCGCATCACATGGGCCGGAATCGAGGCCAGGTCCTACGCCCTCACCGCAGCGGCGGCCGTCTGGTTGACCGCGCTGGTGATCGCGGCGGCCCGGCGCAACGCGGCGATGCTGTGGCCGCTGTACGGGTTGGCCCTGGTGGTGTCGACGCTGCTCAACGTCTTCGTGGTGCTGATGGTGTTGGTGCATGCGGTCGTCGTGCCCGTGGTGGCGAAAAAGCGGTCGACCGTGGTCTGGTGGGCGGTCACGTCGACAGTGGCCGTGGCGGTCGTCGCGCCGTTCCTCGGCTTCTGCCGGACACAAATCGCGCAGGTCAGATGGATTTCGCCGGTTCATCTGGGCACGGTCGTCGACATCGCGCAGGAGCAGTACTTCGACCAGAGTGTCCCGTTCGCGCTTCTTGCCGGCCTGGTCCTGGTCGCCCCGTTGGTGTTGCGGCGGCCGTGGGCAACCCGAAACCGGCTACTCGCGGTCATCGCGCTGGCATGGATCGGGCTTCCGACGGCCGTGTTGCTGCTGTACTCGGTGGCGCTGCAACCGATCTACTATCCGCGGTACCTCTGCTACACCTCGCCCGCAATGGCCCTGCTGCTGGCGGTCTGCATAGTGACGCTGTTCCGAACCCGCGAACGCGTCACGGCGGTGCTGGCCGCGTTCGCACTCGCGTCCACCCCGAACTACCTGATCGCCCAGCGCGGCCCGTATGCCAAGGAAGGCATGGATTTCAGCCAGGTCGCCGACGTCATCACCGCGCACGCCTCGCCAGGCGACTGCCTGATCCTGGACAACACGACGACGTGGAAGCCCGGTCCGATCAGGCCCTTGACCGCCGCAAGGCCCGCGGCATACGAGAGGCTCGTCGACCCGGGCCGCGGCATGCCGGCCCCGCAACGCAACCGACTGTGGGACGCACACCTCGGAATCTGGGGAGTCGCCGACCGAGTCCGGCATTGCACGGTGTTGTGGACAGTGTCGGAGCGCGACCCCGAGGTGCCAGAGCGTCAGAGCGGACTGGCCCTGGATCCGGGACCGCGGCTGAAGGGCGCGCCGGCGTACCAGGTACCGCAGCGGCTCGGATTCCACATCGTCGAGCGCTGGCAATTCAGCTTCGCGCAGGTGGTGAGGTCGACGCGGTAACGGGTAACCACACTTCATGGCTGCGCAAGGCGCCGCGGACTTCGTCCCCAACACGCACGACCTGCAGGAACTATCGACCGCAGCCCAGAGCTGCAAGGGTTGCGACCTGTACCTGAACGCCACTCAAACCGTGTTCGGAGAAGGTCCGCCGACAGCTGACATCATGATCGTCGGCGAACAGCCCGGCGATCAGGAGGACAGGGCCGGGGCGCCCTTCGTGGGACCGGCGGGCAAGCTGCTCGACAAGGCACTCGCTGCTGCCGACGTCGACCGCGACCGGCTCTACGTCACCAACGCGGTGAAGCATTTCAAATTCACCCTTCCCGAGCGCGGTGAGCGCCGAATCCACAAGACACCCAGCCGCACCGAGGTGGTGGCCTGCCGGCCGTGGCTGTTCGCCGAGATGATGGCGGTACGGCCGGACGTGATTGTCCTATTGGGGGCAACAGCAGCAAAGTCATTGATGGGCAATGACTTCCGGTTAACGGCGCACCGCGGCGAGGCGTTGCGTCTACCTGAGACCGAGAATATCGACTTCGACCCGGACGTGGTGGTGTCCGCACACCCATCGTCGGTGCTACGCGGGCCGCCGGAGGATCGCGAGGCGGCGTTCAACGCACTGGTATCGGATCTGCGGTTCGCCGCCGGACGGCTCACGCGTAGGACATGATCGGCGGGATGCAGGTCACCGTTGATCGGGTCGTCCGGCTGCGGGACGGACGGTCGATGGGTTACGCGCAGTACGGCACCCGCGACGGCTTTCCGATCGTCAACGCGCATGGTGGTCTCGCCTGCCGCCTCGACGTCGCCGCCGCGGACGGCGTGGCGGCCGAAGCCGGTGTCAGACTGATCTCCCCTGACCGGCCCGGCATCGGGCTGTCGGATCCGCAGCCGGGCCGCACCATCCTTGACTGGGCGCGCGACGTCGAAGAATTGCTCGACCAGATCAACGTAGAGCGCTTCGCCGTGATGGGCTGGTCGATGGGCGGGCAATATGCGGCCGCGGTGGGTCACGCGCTGCACCACAGGGTCACGCGGGTCGCCATCGTCGCGGGCGCGCTGCCGCTGACCGAGCAAGGAGTGTTCGACGAACTGCCCGCCATGGACCGGTTCCTGACCCGGATGTGTCTGCGCGCGCCACGGCTCACGGCACAGTGGCTCCGGGTGATGCGGTTCGCGGCGGGCGTCGCGCCAACGCTGTACGGGCGACTCGGCGCGCGTGAGCTGGGACCGGCCGACGGTGCGGTCATCCGCGACGAAGGGTTCGGAGCCTTCGCCCGGATGTCACAGGAAGCGACGAGGCAGCCGTCGGGTGCTGTCGAGGAGTATCGAGCCTGGATGCGCCCGTGGGGTTTTGTTCCCGAGGAGCTCACCGTCCCGGTCGACATATGGGCGGGGACGCGCGACGAACTCGTCAACCCTACCTGGCCGCGCCGCCTCGCTTCACGAATCCCCAACGCCACCTTGAATATTCGCGATGGCGGCCACTTCATGGCGCACCTGCACTACCGAGAGATCTTCGATGCGCTGGCGGGCTAGTACAGATCGACGCGGCGGTCGGCGAATAGGTCGACGTGCTCGGTGAGCGTCTTGTCGTGCGTGGCCGTCAGGTCGACGTCGGCGACGACCATGCCCGTGCCGGGACCGACCGAGGCGACCACCCACCCATCGGGATCGATTATCGCGCTGCCTTCAGTCCACGCCTGGCCGCGCTCGATACCGGCGCGGTCACAGCACGCGACGGCGACTCTGTTGGTGCGGGCGGTCGACATCGCGGTGATGACTTCCCCGGGGTGTTCGCCCTCCGGCCTCGGGAACAGCGGCCAGTTCACCGGCGCCGCGATGAGTTCGGCGCGGTCCAGCGCGACCCGTCGGGTTAATTCACCGAATTCCAGGTCGTAGCAGACCATCACGGCGATGACCCCGTGCTTGGTCTTGACGACCGGCGGCACCACATCGCCCGGGGTGAAGATCAGCTTCTCGCGGTCCCACAGGTGCGTCTTGCGATAGCAGGCGATTACGCCGTCGGCATCGACCATCACAGCGCTGTTGTAGAGCCTTGCGTCCTCGTCCAGTTCGCAGAAGCCACCGATGACGATCGAGTTGCCCGCGGCGGCAGACCATTTCTGGAACGCGGGGTCTGTTGGCGCGAGCGCGACCGCCCGCGCTTCGTCGGCGTCGGCGAACATGTAGCCAGAGGTGGCGAGCTCGGGCAGCACGATGACGTCGGCTCTGGTGTCCACGGCGTCCCGGATCTGTGCCTCGATCATCACGGCGTTGGCGGCCAGATCCAAGAGCGTGGGGTCGATCTGGCAGCACGCGATCCTGACCATGGTGGAAGCGTACGGGAACCGGGCGTGCGCGTTTTGGACAGTTTGTCCAAGCAAGTTTGTGTCGTTGGACATTCGTGCCATGGTGCCGCGATGGGCGGCGGCGCATGGTGTGACGCGTGGACACCCCCGCGGTCACCCGGATCGAAACGCGCTCCATCGACTACGTCCCCGACACCGAACGTCATGGCAAGGTCAGCCATCAGGGGCCGTTCTGGTTCGTCGGAAATTTCCAGCCGTTCACGCTGGCGCTCGGATTCGTCGGCCCCAGCCTCGGGCTGTCGCTGTGGTGGAGCATCGTCGCCGGCATCACCGGCATCGCGTTCGGCACCTTGTTCATGGCGTTCCACGCGACCCAGGGGCCGGTGCTCGGGCTGCCGCAGATGATCCAGTCCCGCGCCCAGTTCGGGTTCCGCGGTGTGCTGCTGCCGCTGTTCGGCACGCTGTTCACGTTCGTCGGGTTCAACGTCGTCGACGTCGTGATCATCAAGTCCGGGCTGCAGTCGATCTTCGGCTGGAATCCGGTCGCGGTGGCCGCAACGATCACGGTGATCGCGGCGCTAGTGGCCATCTTCGGGCATGACCTGCTGCACAAGTCGTTTCGGATCCTGTTCTGGATCTCGTTGCCGCTCTGGGTAATTCTCACCGTCAGCGTGCTGTTCGGCGGGGTCACCGGCGAACCCGCCGCACTGGGGGGCTTCTCCTGGGTGGCATTCCTCGCCCAATTCGGCGTCGCGGCTTCCTACAACATCACGTACGCGCCATATGTCTCGGACTACAGCCGCTACCTGCCCCGCGACACGAAGCCGTCATCGATCATCGCGTCGGTGTTCGTCGGCGCGGCCGGCTCCCCCGCCTGGTTGATCCCGCTCGGCGCTTGGATGGCCACCTATCTCGGTGCCAGCGACGCGCTCGCGGGTATCAACGAGACCGGCAACGCAGCGATTTCGTATCTGGGCGGTGTGCTGGCGATCGTCTCGACCCTGGTGCTGGTTGCGACGATGGGTTTGAACGCCTACAGCGGAATGCTCACTGTGGTAACGGCTTTGGACTCCCTCCGGCCGGTCAATCCGACGCGGCGACTGAGGGTGGTTACGATCATCGCGCTCGCGGCGGCGTGGTTCGTCATGAGCCTGCTGCTTACCAACGCCACGACAGCGCTCAACACGACGCTGTTGATCATGCTGTATTTGTTGGTGCCGTGGACGGCGGTGAACTTGACCGACTACTTCTTTGTCCGCCGCGGCCACTACGCGATCTCGGACCTGTTCACGCCCGACGGAATATACGGCGCGTGGTCGTGGCGGGGTCTCACGGCGTTTCTGGTCGGCATCGCCGCCGAGATTCCGTTCGTGGTGCTCCCGTTCTTCATCGGACCGGTCGCCGCGGCAATGGGCGATGTCGACATCGCGTTCGCTGTGGGCCTGTTGGTGTCAGGCGTGGTCTACGTGCTGTTGACCCGCTCGCTGGACGTCTCGCACGAGTTGGAGCTGATCGAGTCTCATCCGCAGCTCGCCGACCCGATCAGCTAGCGCGACTCAGCACCCCCACGCCGCGGGTGGCACCCACTGCCACACCGCCGGCGGCACCCAGTATCCCGCGCCACACGGTGCGGGCGGAGGCTGCCATGCCGGCCCACCACTCCAGCCGTCGTTCCAGTCGTTGTCCCAATCCCAATCGCCACCGTGGCCGTGGCCGTGGCCTCGATCGAGCTTCCACGTCATTCCAGGGGTGCTTGGCAAAGGTTTATCGGCGCTGGCGACACCCGTCCCCATCCCGACGGCGGAGAAGGCCAATGCTGAAAGAAGGGCCGCTTGGGCTCCGATTTTCTTCATTTTCACGATGAAACCCTCACTACTACAGCAAAATTCGCGTGTCGACCTGCAATTCATCCTATCCCCTTGCGATCTGCTTGGTAAGCGCTGTGACTCCGACGGTCCGATAGCAAAATCGACGCAAGCCCTCTTAGCTATAGAGCGAACGTTGCTGTCTTACAGACAAATTGGGGCTAAACCGTTTGCGCGGCAACGCTGCGATCACATCGGCTGGGCGATGTGCGCAAAGGCTGGACTACTCGTGTCGTCGGCTGGCGGTGTGCCCTGCTAGCAGATTTCCCTTTGCAAGCCCTAGCTGTACAGGGCCTCGAAGCGTTCGATGGATCGTTCGATGTCGCCCCTGACGGCTCGCGCGGCGGCCGCTCCTATCGGGCCGAACAGCGGTCTGCCGCCCAGATCGATCTTGACCGTGAACTTGCACCCGGAGGCGGTCGGAGAAACCGTCATGCTCAGCGCGTACTTGGTACCGCCGACGCCGTCGCCCGTCATCTCGAGCAGCCGTGGCGGCTCGACCTCCCGCACGGTCCAGGTGACCCGGTTGCGTAACCCCTTGGCACCGGCCACGCCGACAATGGTCGCGCCAGGGACCAGTTGTTCGGGTAGGTCGCCGCGCCACCCCTGATGCATCACCAGCCAATCGCCTAGTTCCGACAGGTTCGATGCGTGCGCCCAAGCATCCTCGGGAGTCAGCGACAGTTCGCGTGATAGCTCGAGTTTGGCCACGTGTCGACCTACCAAGTCGGTTTCTGGAAAACGAGCCAACGCATCTCGATAGGACTTTCCTCACGTGGCAGATCGAACACGTCGCGGCCGCTTACCCAGTCGGCGTACCAGGTCGTCTGCGGCCACACTCCTTCGGGCAGATGCGTCTTCTCGTACTCGAAGACGGAGTCGTCGGAGACGGGCTGCAGTGGCAAACCCGACGCCGCGGACGATAACTCCTGATGCGTGAAAATGGTTGTGTAACACTGCTGTCCGAGTTCGACGGCAGCGGCGTCGGGTGTGTACCCAGCCTTCGGGAGGAAAATGTTGAACACCAGACGGCCGCCAGCGGTCAGGCACTGTGTCGCGAGCTCGAATACGGCGCGCAGCTGTTGAGTCGACCGGAAATCGGAGACAACCTCAGAGAGCAGGATGAGCTGATAGTCCCGCCGGAGATCATCGTTGGTGGAGAAGACGTCACGCTCGATCACGCGCACGTCGAGTGACTCCTTTTCGACGTCGACGCGGATGATGTCGGCGAACTTCGGGGTCATCTCCACGACATCGACCGGGTGGCCACGTCGCGCCAGGGCCAAGGTGTTGCGTCCCGTCCCCCCGCCGATGTCGAGCACCGGCGAAGTCGTGGCATCGGTCGCCTCGGTCGCCAAGTTCCACACGCGGGCATCCGGCTCGGTTCCAAACAGCGGCGGCTTGCGTGTGCCGATCCAGTTCTCGTAGGCGCCCTCGACCGACCACCATTCGGCCCTGACGTGATAGTTGAGGACCGTGCCAACGGGCGCGTCGAACGTAATCACGATGTTCGACCGCGGCGAGTTCGCATAGGCCTCCGCCAGCTGGCCCTCCAGCACATTCCTGACCTGAGCGAGCTGTTCTGGCGTGAACGCTCTGCCAACGCCTGCAAACAGCGTCTCGCACATCGACGCGTACTCATCGATCATGCCCGGCACCGCGGGAAGCGAGATCTCTCCCTTGACCACCGATCGGCGGTACAACCGCCGGGCAAGTGCGTCACGCTGTACCGCATCGGACGAGCGAAGAGGTGCGTTGTCCATCGCTGCCAAAGGTAGGTGAGCGGTCGCAGCCTTGCACAGCTATTGCGACGTGTCTTGGGGTCGATTCGATCTCAACACACCAAGAGCGATGCGAGCGAGTGACGGGATTCGAACCCGCGTAGACGGCTTTGCAGGCCGGTGCCTAGCCATTCAGCCACACCCGCATCGGGGTATGACCCTGCCAGCGCGGCGGGCGCCGGCCCAGCGTTTGGCTCGCCGTGATCGCTACCCTTCCAGCGGCATTCCGGCCGCGATGCCTCCTTGCGGCCAACCGGCGGGCGAGTCCTCCCACGGCTCCTGACGGCCGTATGGCGTCAGGTCGAGGAACGGATACCCCACCGCCGAATGGTCAAGGCCGCGTGCATAGGCGGAATAGGTGTGGAACACCTCGTCGCCGCGGCGCAGGAACACGCTCGCACCAGGAACGTCGCCGCGCAGGTCGCCGTCGCTCCAGCCGTCGGCGCGCAGCTCGTCGAGCGACTTGTAGTTGTACTCGAGCGGCGCCCGGTCTGGGTCCAGCGTGGCGTGGTAGTCGTAGTTGAAGTCGTTGTCGCGCGACGAGTACCACGGGAATGTCCACCCGTGCTGGTCGCGGTACCGCGCGATGCTGGCGATACGGCGCGCGCGACACGCAGGCGAATGTCACGCCCTTTGCGTTCAGAAGCGCGCGGTCCTTCTGCGTAAACGTCATGTCCGCGGCGGCCGTGCAGCTCGGACAGCCCTCGTCGATCGCGTCGATCCACATGAAGTGGTGGATGTAGAGCTGCGCACGGCCCTCGAACATGTCGTGCAGCCGGACCTCGCCCCTAGGGCCCTCGAACACGTAGTCCTTCTCCACCTTCACCATCGGCAGCCGGCGCCGCTCTGCGTTCACGGCGTCGCGCAGGTGCGTGACCTCGCGTTCTCGCGCCAGCAGTTTCTTGCGGGCGGCCAGCCAGTCGTCACGAGTGGCGACATCTGGATATGCAGTGGGAGGTGTGGGCATGGATTTCTCCTAACGAATGGGCCTCGGATATATGGACTTTGCGGCGCGGCGAAAGTCATCGGTGAAACCTCGCGGGGTTAATTTGTTGGCATGCAACTCTGGCTGGCCGATCCGCCGTTCTTCGGCGGCCCTGGACAGGGCACGCGTCAGATCATCGAGCTCTTCGTCGCCTTCGGCCTGACTTCGTTGATCGGTCTCGAGCGCGAGATCCAGGGCAAGAGCGCCGGGGTGCGCACGCAAACGATCGTCGGCACTGCGGCCGCACTGATCCTGCTCGTCAGCAAGTACGGCTTTACCGACGTGCTGCAGGACGGCCTCATCATCGTCGACCCGTCTCGTGTGGCGGCCCAAATCGTCACGGGCATCGGCTTTCTCGGAGCGGGCATCATCATCTTCCGCCGCGGCTCGGTGCATGGGCTGACCACCGCGGCCGCCGTATGGGAATCCGCTGCCATCGGCATGGCGGCCGGCGCCGGCCTGCTCCTGCTTGCCGTCACGGTGACCGCGATGCACTTCCTCATCATCGTCGGCTTCATGCCGCTGGCGAAACGACTTTCCGCCCGGCTGAGCGGGTCGGTGACCATGCACGTCACCTACACAGAGGGCCGTGGCGTAATGAGCAACCTGCTGCAGGCGTGCGACCGGCGCCAGTGGCAGCTCACCGACCTAGCCGCCGACGCCGCTGGAGAACATGTCGGCGCTGGGAACTCCGGCGTGATGCTGACGCTGTCGGGCCAGGGAATCCTCGCGGCGCCGACGGTGTTGGCAGGCATCGATGGCGTCACGGCGATTCGCCAGCTCGACGACGAGCCCGACTAGTGACCATCGGACTGATCTGCGCGATCCCTCAGGAACTCGCCCATCTCCGCGCCGCCCTCACCGACGCTCACAGCGAGGTGGCAGCGCACACCGTCTTCGACACCGGCATGATCGACGGCCATGACGTGGTGCTGGTCGGTTCTGGGATGGGCAAGGTCAATGCCGCGCTCGTCACCACGCTGCTCGCCGACCGATTCGGCTGCCGCGCAGTCGTTTTCTCCGGAGTGGCCGGCGGGCTGGACCCGACGTTGTCGATCGGCGACGTCGTTGTCGCCGACCTCGTCATTCAGCACGATGCGGGCATGCTGGAGGACCAGCGGCTGCGGGCGTATCAGCCCGGCTTTGTCCCGTTCATCAACCCCACTGATCGGCTCGGCTACCAGGCCGACCCCGTACTGCTCGCCAGAGTCAAGGAGCGGCTGGCAGGGATCTCCGTTCCCGGCCAAATCGTCTACGGCACAGTGTTATCCGGCGATCAGTACCTGAACTGCGAGATCACGCGCGATCGACTGCGGCGCGAGCTGGGCGGGCAGGCGATCGAGATGGAGGGCGGCGCCGTCGCGCAAGTGTGCGAGGCGTTCGGCATCCCGTGGCTAGTCATCCGCGCGCTGTCCGATCTCGCAGGCGGCAACGCACTCTTCGACTTCACCACGTTCGTCGATCAGGCCGCCGAGACCGCGGCTACGATCCTGCGTCGCTTGCTGCCCGTGCTCTGAACGACGCGATGGCACCCGCCGCGGCCAGCAGGGCGAAGAATCGCGAACGCCCAGCGCGCCGGTGTCGCGTCGCCCGAATCGGTCATGTTGACCACGACGCCCGCCAGTCCCGCGCCGAACGCGCCGCAGATCAGCTGGACGGTATTGATGGCCGCAGCCGCCGCAGGCCCCTCGGCGGGATCGTCGACGCAACTCATCGCCCATGCCGACAGATGCGGCCACGCGATACCCACACCAGTTCCGGTGATCAGCAGCGCCACCGCCCACATCGCGACCAGACCAGACGGATGCGTGCTCGAACTGGGTGAGCGCCGCCATCGTCAGCCCGGTGGCCATCACCAGCGGGGCGACGGCGACGGTCCAACTGATCACCCGGCTGCTACGCAGTGAGGCGCTGCTTATCTCGCCGACGGTCCAGCCGATCGCCAGCCCCGCGCCAAGAAACCCGGCTGCGACGGGCGTCAGGTGGGCCAGCCGCTGGCCGAACAACGGCACGTACATGTCGACCATCGTGGCGGCCATCAGCACGCCGAGCGTGAGGTAGATCCACTTCAACGGGCCGGATCCGAACGTGCTGGGCGGCAGCACCGCGGCGGGCAGCCGTCGGTCGACGTAAACGAACACCGCGACGAGTGCGGCGCCCAGTGCCAACAACGCGGCGGTCCCACGGACATCGTGCGGAATGCCCGCCACACTCACGGACAGCGCGGCCGCGCCAAGCAACAGCAGAGACCACACCGGGACCGATATGCGGACAGACTCGTCGCGTTCGGCGTCTCCCCGGCCAGGCAAGCGCGATCGGGACCAGCACGGCCATCGCGGCGGTCAGGATCACCAGTACACCGAATGCCCAACGCCACGAACCGAATTGGGCGAACAGGCCGCCCGCAGCAGGGCCGACCAGCGTGCCGACTCCCCACATCGCCGACACCAACGCGGATGCCTTGGTCCACAACGAACTCGGCAGTGCCGTGTTGATCACGGCGTATCCCAGGCCGGCGAGCAGGCCGCCTGCCGCGCCCTGGACCGTGCGGCCCACCAACATGATCTCCATGGTCGGCGCGACGGCACACGCCATGCTGCCCACCCCGAACACGCTCAGGGCCAACAGATATGACCACCGCGGCCCCAGCCGAGTCAATGTCGCGTGCACGGTGGTCGCCGCCACCACCGACGCGACCAGGTACACCGTCGTCACCCATGCGTAGAACCGTTGGCCGCCGATCTCGGCGACCGCGCTTGGCATCAGGCTGATGGTGAGGAACTCGTTGGTGGCATACAGCGCCACACCGCCCGCGAGCACGGTCGAGGCGCCAAGGGTCTTGGGGCCCAGCAGCTCACGCCAGCTGCCCGTGGTAATCGTCGCGGTGTCGGTCACGCCGCTCACGTATGAGCTCAACCACTGTTGAGGTCAAGCCCGGCGCGGTCACTTCAGACCCGCGGCGTCCATGCCGCGCAGTTCCTTCTTCAGGTCGTGGATCTCGTCGCGGATCCGTGCCGCCAACTCGAACTGCAGATCCCGCGCGGCGGCCATCATCTGTTCGGTCAGATCCTTGATCAGGTCGGCGAGCTCGGCGCGCGGCATGTTCGTGGTGTCGCGGCCCTCGATGATGCCGGCGCTGACGGCCCGGCCGGGCTCACCCTGGGCCCGGCGGCCGCGGGACGCGTTGCGGCCCGACCCGCCGATCTCGACGGCTTCGGTGTCGTCGGCCTCCCGGTAGACCTGGTCGAGAATGTCGGCGATCTTCTTGCGCAACGGTTTTGGATCGATGCCGTTGGCCTCGTTGTAGGCGACCTGTTTGGCCCTGCGACGGTCGGTCTCGTCGATGGCTTCCCGCATCGAGTCGGTGATCTTGTCGGCGTACATGTGCACCTCACCCGACACGTTTCGGGCGGCACGGCCGATGGTCTGGATCAGGCTGCGGGTCGACCGCAGGAACCCTTCCTTGTCGGCGTCGAGGATCGACACCAGCGACACCTCGGGGAGGTCGAGACCCTCGCGCAGCAGGTTGATACCGACCAGCACGTCGTATTCACCGAGCCGCAGCTGCCGCAGCAGCTCCACGCGGCGCAGCGTGTCGACCTCGGAGTGCAGGTAGCGCACCCGGATGCCCATCTCCAGCAGATAGTCGGTGAGGTCCTCGGCCATCTTCTTGGTCAGCGTGGTGACCAGGACCCGCTCGTCGCGTTCGGTGCGCTTGCGGATCTCGCCGATCAGGTCGTCGATCTGGCCCTTCGTCGGCTTCACGACGACCTGCGGATCGACCAGGCCGGTCGGGCGGATCACCTGCTCGACGAACTCACCCCCGGTCTGGCTGAGCTCGTACGGTCCTGGCGTCGCCGACAGATACACCGTCTGCCCGATCCGGTCGGCGAACTCCTCCCACGTCAGCGGGCGGTTGTCGATGGCCGACGGCAGCCGGAACCCGAAGTCGACCAGGTTGCGCTTGCGGGAGATGTCGCCCTCGTACATGCCGCCGATCTGCGGCACCGTCACGTGCGACTCGTCGATGACCAGGAGGAAGTCCTCCGGGAAGTAGTCCAGCAGCGTGGCCGGCGCGGAACCGGCAGGGCGGGCGTCGATGTGGCGCGAGTAGTTCTCGATACCCGAGCAGAACCCGACCTGGCGCATCATCTCGACGTCGTAGTTGGTCCGCATCCGCAGCCGCTGCGCCTCCAGCAGCTTGCCCTGGCCTTCCAGCTCGGCCAGCCGCTCCTCGAGTTCGGCCTCGATGGTGGAGATCGCGTGGGCCATCCGCTCCGGGCCCGCCACGTAGTGGGTGGCCGGGAAGACCCGCAGCGAGTCGACCTTGCGCACGACGTCGCCGGTCAACGGGTGCATGTAGTAGAGCGCCTCGATCTCGTCGCCGAAGTACTCGATGCGCACCGCGAGTTCCTCGTACGACGGGATGATCTCGACGGTGTCGCCGCGGACCCGGAACGACCCGCGGGTGAACGCCATGTCGTTGCGGGTGTACTGCACGTCGACCAGCAGTCGCAGCAGCCCGTCGCGCGGCACCTCGTCGCCGACGTTCAACTCGACGGATCGGTCCAGGTAGGACTGCGGCGTGCCGAGGCCGTAGATGCAGGACACCGACGCGACCACGACCACGTCGCGTCGTGACAGCAGGCTCGACGTCGCCGAGTGACGCAGCCGCTCCACGTCGTCGTTGATCGAGCTGTCCTTCTCGATGTAGGTGTCGGTCTGCGCGATGTACGCCTCGGGCTGGTAGTAGTCGTAGTACGAGACGAAGTACTCAACAGCGTTGTGCGGCAACATCTCTCGCAGCTCGTTGGCGAGCTGGGCGGCCAGCGTCTTGTTGGGGGCCATCACCAGGGTGGGCCGCTGCAGCCGCTCGATCAGCCACGCGGTGGTCGCCGACTTGCCGGTGCCGGTGGCACCCAGCAGCACGATGTCGCGCTCCCCCGCCGTGATCCGTCGCTCCAGGTCCTCGATGGCGGCAGGCTGATCACCGGCGGGCTCGTGCTCGCTGACCACCTCGAAGCGACCGCCAACCCGGACGATCTCGTCGACGGCGCGGTACTCCGAGTGCGCAAGCACGGGGTGTTCGGTAGCGAAAGCCATGTTCACCAGGGTAGAACCCGGCACCGACAGTTCGTGATTCCCCGGTCGCTACGCGCCGACGAATCGCGCGGGGCGCCGCTCCAGGAACGACTGGATCCCTTCCGCCCCGTCCTTCGTGTTGAACAACGAGACGACATCGTCGACGAAGCGGTCCTCGGCGGCGCGTTCACCTTCACGATTGGCCCGTTGAGCGGCGGCAAGCGTGGTGCCTACCGCCAGCGGCGCCGACCGCGTGGCGATCCGTTCTGCCAGCTCAGCGGCGCGGTCGAGCTGGTCACCCGGCTCGACGACCTCCTGCACGAGGCCGATTCGCAGCGCCTCGGCGCGCGTCGAATTCGTCGCCCGTCAGCAGCCAGCGCATGGCGTTGCCCCAGCCCGCCTCGCGCGGCAGCCGGGTGGTGGCCCCGCCGAACGGGATAGATGCCCCGCTGGACCTCGAGCTGGGCGAAGCGTGCGTCCGCGCTCGCGATCCGGATGTCGGCCGCCAGCAGGAGCTCGATGCCGGCTGTCATACACCAGCCATGGACGGCGGCGATGACGGGCTTGCTCCACGGCTGCCCGTCGTTGCGCCACGGATTGCGGGCATCGGCGGGCCAGTCCAGCGACCCTTCGACAAGGCGCGGGCCCGACTTCGGCGAGATCGAGTCCGGCGGTGAAGTTGTCGCCGTGCGCGTACAGGACGCCTGCGCGCAGGTCGTCGTCACGTTCCAGGCGTTCGTACGCGCGGCCGAGATCCTCCAACATTTCGACGTTGAAGGCGTTTCGCTTTGCGGGCCGGTTGAGCCCAATGTGAAGGACGTTGCTCCGTTGTTCGACTATGACACTTGGCATAGTGCCGAGAGTAAACTATGATGATCGTCATAACCAGCGATAGCCGAAACCGGATGATTCAAAGCGCCGCTTTGCTGTTCAGAGAGCACGGCTACAGCGGCACGGGCTTTCGCGACGTGATCGAGCACAGCGGAGCGCCGCGCGGTTCGATCTACCACCACTTCCCAGGCGGCAAGGAACAACTCGCGGCGGAGACGGTGGAGTGGGCCGCGGCGGTGATCGAGCGACGGATCGAGCGGGCGGCGCGGAGCGGCCACCCGGTCGCCGCCCTCGGCATCTTCGTGGACGCATGGCGAGAGGTGCTCGAGGACAGCAACTTTCGAGCCGGTTGCCCGATCGTTGCTGTCGCGGCCGAGGCCGACGCGGGGTCGACCGCAACCGCAGCAGCGGCTGCCGCGTTCACCCGCTGGCAGGAGCTGATCGCGCGCGCTTTGCTCGACGCGGGTGTCAGCCGCACCGATGCGCGGCGATTGGCCACACTCGTGGTCGCCGGCATCGAAGGCGCGATCCTGCTCTGCCGTGCCCGCCGAGACATCCGGCCTCTGCGCGACGTCCATCGCGCACTCGAGGCAACCTTGCGCACCGCGATTTCATGGCACGGTCGACCAGTGGAGTGATCTGGCCCAGCCGCCTATGCTGACGATATCCACGCTCCCAAGCACGAAACGTTCGACCTGGTCGCCCGCACCAACACCGATCCGAAGGGCATCGTGCGGGCGGTCGACGTCTACACCGTCGAGCCGTGGGGCCTGTACATGGCGCGACCAACCCCCGGCCGGGCCCAGTTCCACTACATGGAGTAGCTGGCTGCTGCCGTCGTTGGGCTTACGCGCGACGGTGTTCCATTTCAATCCCGGCCACGAACTCGACCAGGACTACTACCTCGACGTCGGCCGGTACATGCCCGGCGCGACCGCGTGGCACGCCGAGGACCACTACCTGGATCTGATCGTCCGCACCGGCATCGGGGTGGAGCTTCGGATGTCGACGAGCTGCTGACCGCCGTCCGCCACGGCCTGCTCACCCCCGAAACGGGCGAATACGCAGTGCAGACGGCGGTCATGCGATCGACGGCCTGTCCAGGCACGACTACGACCTCGACCGCTGGCTGGCCGACAACGGTATGGCGCTCACCTGGCGCGGGGCCGAACCGGCATGACCGGCACTCTGGTGGGTAACAGTTGTCCGCGCCGCGTCGATGATCTTGTAATGGCAATAACTGCAGGTCCTGGCCGGCGCGGCCACGCCGATCACGGGCGGCCGCCCCGCAACGATGTGCTTCCGCAGGGGGAGAGTTGTAATGTCGGCTGTCATGAGCTCGACCAAGCGCGGATGGCTCGCGATCGCGGCAATTGCGGTGGTCGCTAGCCGGTGCGCAGTTAAGCCCGGCGACCGCATTCGCCGATCCTGAACCCGGCCCCCAGACCGAGGTACCGCCCCCTCCCGCGGAAGGGCTGTTGCACAACGTCACTTACCGCGCACGGGCGGACGGGACATCCCGGGGAGCGGTGGTCGCGTACAAGATCGACGACACGAACGTCAACAGCGAGCAGCCGACGCTGCTGCCCGGGAAGACGTTCGAGGTGAACACGGTTCTGGCCGACCCCAAGCAGGCCGGCATGGAACTGTCGATCCAGTGGCCGTACGGATCGAACCTGCACTGCGAGATCCTGGTCGACGACCAGATCGTCGCGCAGGCCGATCAGTTCATCGCGCCGCGGTTGCTGCGCGCCAAGGACGACCCGCTCTACGGTGTGATCCAATGCGGCGCCGCGCTGGACACATCTAGGCGGCGAGACCCCGACGCGGTCGAGCCGGCCGCACCGCACCGGCCGAGGCTCCCCCGCCAGCGGCCGCCTAGCCGACCGCCTGCATAGTGGGCCCACGGGCTGAAGCAGCCGGCAGACTCGGATCGAATCGCACCACGGTCTTTTCGACGAGCACGCAGTTCTCTTTCTTGTCGCAGACCGTGTCCGACCCGTCCTTCCACGAACACATCGCCCCGGAACCGCCGGCCGACGGAATGAACGCGCCGCCATAGCGGTCACACATCATCTTGAGGCCGTCCTCCGATTGTTTGAACGATTTCGGCTCGGCGTATGCGGCAGAAGCGGATCCGAGCGCGATACCGACCCCGGCAACGCCGATGATTGCGGTCGTCAAGAAGCGCTTGGCTGCGCGGGCGATGATGTGTGGCATGACGTACTCCTCTGGTAAGTCGGAGACCCGGTTGGGCCGCCGCTAACAGGTAGGAGCGCGGACGGCTGCGAAGTGGACACTTTTCGCGACGTTCGGAGATGTCAGCCGATCGGCACGTTGGTCGTGACGACGGGTGTGTCGGGTGTGAACGTCTTGATCGGCTCCCGCGGCACGGTTCTGGCAGGCGCCGTCGGCTGAGGCGTCGACGGTTGTGGCGTGTCCGTCGAAGGTTCCTAGGGCCTGGGCGGGTTCGTCGACCACCGAAGAGGCGGACTCCGGCGGCCGCGGGCGCGCTGGTGGACTTTCTCTCACGGTCACCGAGTCAGTCTCCGTAGGTGCGTCCGACGAAGCACGCGGCGTCGTCGTGGCCGGACCGCTCGCCGAGGGGATCGTCGCCGGCGCCTGCGATGCGCTCGGCGCGTCGACTGCTGTGGTGGTTGGTGGTGGAGGTGGCGGTGCCAGGAACCCGGCAGGAGGCCGAGACGCGCCTGTGCCCGTCGTGGTCGCTTCAGCGTCGGCCGGCTCGATCGGCACCCGATCGGGCACGCGACCGATCGCCATGAACACGATGACCCCGAGCGCCAGTGCAGCGGCTCCTGCGGCGACGAAGAGTCGACGCCGAAGATCTCGTGGTTGCGCCACAGACGTTGCAGCAGAAGTCAACTCGACACTGGTCAGGGTGCGATCTCGCAGCCATTGCGGCGCAGGGACGAATACCGGGGCGGCGCCGAGCAGCGCGACGGGATTCACCTGACGGCGGCGCTCGTCGTCACACAGCGTGCACGACTCAATGTGGCGGGCGACGCGCTTGCGCATCAGAACGGTGAAGTGGCCGTCCCACCCGTCGAGTACTGCGGCCAGGTCCGCGCAGGCGTCCGCGACCTTCGTCGCGCGGCGTGCGACAAGCAATGCGCCGAGGGAGCGTTCGACGGTGTCGCGAAGGCGCTGAACCATCTTCATGGCGGCAGGCTGACTGACTTCCAGCGCTTCAGCCAGTTCGGGGCCGTCCAGCCCCTGGTAGTAAGTCAGGTCCAGCACGGAGCGGTCGCGGTCCGACAGTCCGCCTGCGGCCTCGGCAACCAAGTCGGCAAGCGCGGTACGCGCGGCCAACACATCGGGCGCGGAATCTGCAGACGGCAAGTCAGGTACCTCATCGGAGAGCTGTTCGCGGCTGCGCTCCCGGATCCTGCGCAACGCCGCGTTGCGCGCGACGGAGTACAGCCACGGTCGGAGTTTTTCGGGTTCGCGCAGTTGCCGCAGGCTCGCCGCCGCGGTGCAGAACGTGTCCTGCACGCAGTCCGCCGCGACGTCGCGGTTCCGGAGCATCCCGATGCAGAAGTCGTGTAGCCGATCGGCGTAGCGGTCGTAGATTTCCGCCAACGCCGCACGATCCCCTGCCGCCGCCGCAATGGCGAGTTCGGCGTCGGTGGGATCTTCACGCGGTGCAGCAGTCATGCATTAGCTCGCATTGATCTGGGATAAGGGGCGATGTTAGTCCGGGTGACCCGCGAATGTGGCTGACCCGATCAAGCCGGGGACAACACCGCGTCCGGCAGTGTGGCGATGACGTCACGCGGTCCTTCGGCTGCTCCGGCCTGCACACAATTGGGCGGGCCCTGCGTGCTGTTGACGAGCGTCCCACCCGCGGCTTCGCAGCAACGCTTCCGCTTCGCGTACGTCGTCTCAGGATACGAGTCGCCCCCCTTGCCCGGCACCATCTGCACTGGCTTACTCATGCACGTCTCGAATTGGCTGAGGTCGAGCTTGGGTGGCCTGGCCTCCGCCACACCCGTCGCCGCCCATGGCAGAACCACGGCAAGTATCGATGTCGCAAGAATGCGGTTGGTCGTATGCATGTCGTTTCTCCTCTGTGTCGCGACCGCGGTTGGTCGTCGTCACCTGTAGGAGCCGCAAAGTCGCGGGAGTGGACACTTTTTTTCTAGGAGAGTTTCAGCGGGTCAAGGCCGCCAGCCCGTGGTGTCCGCCCACTCCCAGGCGCGCCGGTAGGCGTCGAGAAACCAGGGCTCCTTCGCATCGGCGTATGCACCGGTGTCGGCGTGCGCCTCTGCCACCACTCGCCGCTTGAGCGCGAGGTAGTCGGCCTGCACCGACGGGTTGGCCCGCAGCCAGTCGACGAACAACAGCGCGAACTGCTGACCCGGCCAACCGTCGACCCTGACATGGACATTGGTCGGCCGTCCCGGATCGGCTGAGCAGTGAAGTCGCTTGTGCCACAACGACTCATCGTTGGTGTGATCGAACGTCGCGACCGTACTGCGGGCATCGGGCTTGGGAACGTCGGCGGTGATCGGCCTGTGCACGTATCCAACGGAGGCCAGCGCCTCGGCCAGTTCGTCGGCGACCTCGAGCGAGGCAACCGTCACCTGCATGTCGATCACGTCCTTGGCGTCCACCCCAGGAACGGCCGTCGATCCGATGTGGTCGATGCGGACGGCGCGATGCCCGCACGCGGTGTTGAGCCGAGCAGCGATACGACGCGCTTGGTCGGGCCAGACCGGGTCATACGGCACCAGAACCGGTTGCGAAGCGCGCGGGTTGTCCGTTGTCCAGGTTGTGCGCGAACGGCAGTATCCGCTGATGCCACAGCTCACGGGCTTTCCCGACGAGCTCGCCGGAGCTGCCCGATTGTCCAGCCACACATCGGCCACGGCGCGACGCTGTTCCTCGGTGGCCTGCGCCGCGATCCGGGCCCGCGCGTCCTGCTCGGTGAAGCCGCGGTACTCGATCAGCCGCTTCACGCGAGCATCCTCGTCGGCGTGAACGATCACCACCAACGGAAACATCGGCGCCATACCGGATTCCACAAGCAGCGGAATGTCCTCGACGATCACGGCATCGTCGGCCGCAGCGGCGATCAACTCCGATCGGCGGTGGGCGACCAGCGGATGCACGATCCCATTAAGGGTCTTGCGCTTCTCGTCGTCGCTGAAGGCGATCGCCGCCAGTGCGGGCCGGTTCAGGGAGCCGTCGTCGGCAGGATGTCGTTGCCGAACGCGTCGACGAGCTTGCCCAGCCCCTCGGTCCCGGGTTCGACGACCTCGCGTGCGATCACGTCGCCGTCGACGACGATCCCCCCGAGATCACTGAATGTGGAGGAGACGGTCGACTTTCCGGCGCCGATACCGCCGGACAGACCAATGCGCAGCACCGCACCAGTCTGTCAGGACGCCAAAACAACGAACGCCCCGACTCATGAGCCGGGGCGTTCGTCGTGGAACGTCAGGCGCTGCCGGCGAGCTTCTCCCGCAGCGCCGCGAGCTGGGCGTCGCTGGCCAGCGACCCACCGGCCGAGGGCTCCTCGGAGCGCGAAGCACCGTTGGACGAGACGACGGCCGCGCGGCCTCCTCGGCCTCGGCAGCGGCGAACTTCTCCATCTGCGTGGTGTGCATCTTGTGACGACGCTCGGCCTCCGCGTAGCGGGACTCCCACTCTTCACGCTGCTTCTCGAAGCCCTCGAGCCATTCGTTGGTCTCGGAGTCGAAGCCCTCGGGGAAGATGTAGTTGCCCTGCTCGTCGTAGCTGTCGGCCATGCCGTACTTCGATGGGGTCGAACTCCTCGGTGTAGTCCTCGTTGGCCTGCTTGAGGCTCAGCGAGATGCGGCGACGCTCCAGGTCGATGTCGATGACCTTGACCATCGCGTCGTCGCCGACCTGGACCACCTGGTCCGGGACCTCGACGTGGCGCTCGGACAGCTCGGAGATGTGCACCAGGCCCTCGATGCCCTCCTCGACGCGGACGAACGCACCGAACGGCACCAGCTTGGTGACCTTGCCAGGCACGATCTGGCCGATGGCGTGGGTGCGGGCGAAGTGGCGCCACGGATCTTCCTGAGTCGCCTTGAGCGACAACGAAACCCGCTCGCGATCCATGTCGACGTCGAGCACCTCGACGGTGACCTCGTCGCCGACGTTGACGACCTCGGACGGATGGTCGATGTGCTTCCAGGACAGCTCGGAGACGTGCACCAGGCCGTCGACGCCGCCGAGATCGACGAACGCGCCGAAGTTGACGATCGAGGAGACGACACCCTTGCGGATGGCGCCCTTGGTCAGCTGGTTGAGGAACTCGCTGCGCACCTCGGACTGGGTCTGCTCCAGCCAGGCGCGGCGGCTCAGCACCACGTTGTTGCGGTTCTTGTCGAGCTCGATGATCTTGGCCTCGATCTCCTTGCCGATGTACGGCTGCAGATCGCGGACGCGACGCATCTCGACCAGCGACGCGGGCAGGAAGCCGCGCAGGCCGATGTCGAGGATCAGGCCGCCCTTGACGACCTCGATGACGGTGCCCTTGACGGCCTCGTCCTTCTCCTTGAGCTCTTCGATGGTGCCCCAGGCGCGCTCGTACTGAGCCCGCTTCTTGGACAGGATCAGGCGGCCTTCCTTGTCCTCCTTGGTGAGGACCAGAGCTTCGACCTCATCGCCGACGGAAACGACCTCGTTGGGGTCGACGTCGTGCTTGATGGAGAGCTCACGGGAAGGGATGACACCTTCGGTCTTGTAACCGATGTCGAGCAGGACTTCGTCACGGTCAACCTTGACGATGGTCCCTTCGACGATGTCGCCATCGTTGAAGTATTTGATGGTTTTGTCGATGGCGGCGAGAAAATCCTCGGCCGAGCCGATGTCGTTAAGGGCTACTTGCGGCGAGGTGACGGAGGGACTTGGCATGTGGTGGGTTGCTCCGGACAGGTTGGGTCGTAGGGACAGTTGTTATTGGTGTTACCCGCCGCAGAGGAATCGAAGAACCACAGACAGGTACTCATAGAGGTTACTCGACTGGGTACATGCTGGACAAACCCGGTCTCCCGAGCTGGTCGATCATGATCAGCCGCGCCGGCGATTACCCTGCTTTGGTGACCTATCCCGGGCTGCCCCGACGAATCCGCAAGGTTGGGGCGCCGATCGGCGTGATCATCCTCCTCGGCACCGTAGCCGGGCTGATCGTGATCGGGCTGACCGCGGCCAACCCCGTCGGCACCGGCATCGGGTTCGTGCTGTCCAGCCTGGCGATGACGATCGTCGTGCTGGCCTATCTGTGGCTGGACCGGTGGGAGCCCGAGCCGCCGCGACTGCTCGTCCTCGCGTTCCTCTGGGGCGCATCCGTTGCGGTCGTCATCTCGACGATCCTGCAGCTCACGCTGGAAGCGGCGATCAACCCCGGCGAGACCGAGACGGTCAGCCCGTGTGTCCATCGTCGGTCGGCGCACCGCTCACCGAGGAGGCCGCCAAGGGGCTGTTCCTGCTGGTCATGATGACGGGCCGGCGCCGCAACGAGCTGAACTCGCTGACCGACTGCCTGGTCTACGCCGGGCTTGTCGGCGCGGGCTTCGCCTGGCTGGAGGACATCCTCTACATCGGCGGTGGTGAGTCGGTTTCCGATTCCCTGGCGACCGCCGCGCTACGGCTGATCATGGGGCCGTTCGCCCACTCGCTGTTCACCACGATGTTCGGCATCGGTGTGTATTTCGCGCTGCAGCAGCGCAACGCCGTCGCCAAGGCGCTGCTGCGTCCTGATCGGCTACGTCGGCGCGGTGATCATGCATGGGCTGTGGAACGGCTCGTCGCTGCTGAGCGTCGAGGCGTACTTCCTGACCTACCTGTTCTGGATGGTGCCGGTCTTCGTGGCTGGCGATCGTGCTCGGCGTCTCCAGCCGGCGGCGGGAGCAGCGAATCGTCGCCGAGAAGCTGCCGGGCATGGTGGCGGCGGGCCTGGTCGCCCCCAACGAGGCGACCTGGCTGGGCTCGCTCCGCAGTCGGAAGTCGGCGGTCGGCGACGGCGAAACAGTTCGGCGGCAAGCCCGCCGCGAAGTCGGTCAAGAAATTCGCCGCGCAGGTCGTCGAGCTGGCATTCGTGCGGGACCGAATCGACAGGGGCTTCGGCGACCAACGGGTGCTCGCGCTGCAGCAGGAGGAAGTGAACGAGGTCGCCGCGGCTCGGGCAGCCGCACCCGCGCTGCAGGCAGCTGGCCGGGTACCGGGCTCCTGGCCCCTAGTGCGCCGCCGAATCCCAGCTCCGGCCGTAGCCGACGCTGACCTCGAGCGGCACGTCGAGCGGGTAGGCGTTGCCCATCTGCTCACGGACCAGCGTCTCGAGGGCGTCCCGCTCGCCCGGCGCGACCTCGAACAGCAGCTCGTCGTGCACCTGCAGCAGCATCCGTGACGTCAGGCCCGCATCCTTGAGCGCCTGATCGACGTTGATCATCGCGACCTTGATGATGTCGGCGGCGCTGCCCTGGATCGGCGCGTTGAGCGCGGCCCGCTCGGCGGCCTCGCGGACGTTGCGATTGCTGCTGTCCAGCTCGGGCAGGTAGCGCCGCCTGCCGAATACCGTCGACGTGTAGCCGTCCTTGCGGGCCTGATCGACGACATCGCGCAGGTAGTCGCGCACCCCGCCGAACCGGTCGAAGTACTGCTCCATCTGCACCTTGGCTTCCTCGGTGGAGATTTTCAGCTGCGCGGCCAGGCCGTAGGCGGACAGCCCGTACGCCAACCCGTAGGACATCGCCTTCACCCGACGGCGCAGCTCCGGCGGTGACCTCGTCGATCGGCACGCAGAAGGCCCGCGATGCGACGAATGAGTGCAGGTCCTCGCCGGTGCGGAAGGCCTCGATCAGCCCATCGTCCTTCGACAGGTGAGCCATGATCCGCATCTCGATCTGGCTGTAGTCGGCCGTCATCAGCTCGTCAAAGTCGCCCTGGCTGCCCTTGCCGACGACGAACGCGTCGCGGATCCGCCGGCCCGCATCGGTCCGGATCGGGATGTTCTGAAGATTCGGCTCGGTCGACGACAGCCGGCCGGTGGCGGCGATGGTCTGGTTGAACGTCGTGTGGATCCGGCCGTCGGAGCCCACCGAGTTGAGCAGCCCGTCGACGGTCACCTTCAGCCGCGTGGCGTCGCGGTGCGCCAGCAGATGCTGAAGGAACGGGTGTCCGGTCTTGTCGAACAACCCCTGCAGCGCGTCGGCGTCGGTGGTGTAGCCGGTCTTGGTGCGCTTGGTCTTCGGCATATCCAGCTCGTCGAACAGCACGACCTGCAGCTGCTTAGGCGAGCCGAGGTTGATCTGCTTGCCGATCACCGCGTACGCGGCCTCGGCGGCGTCCCGAATCTGGTTGGCGAACTCGCTCTGCAGCTCCGACAGCAGCCCGAGGTCCACGGCGATGCCCGCGGTCTCCATCTGGGCCAGGGCCCGCTGCACAGGCAGCTCCATGTTGCCAAGCAGCGACGACGAATCAATGCGGGCGAGCTCCTCATCGAGCGCATCGGCGAGGTCCATCACCGCGCTGGCGCGCAGCAGCACCGTCTGGACCGCCTGGTCATCGACGCCGTCGCCGTCGTCGAGCAACGAAAGTTGTTGCTGCTCAGGGTTATCCGCGCGTAGTTCACGCTTCAGATACCGCAGAGACAGATCGTCGAGCGCAAAGCTGCGCTGCCCGGGCCGAACCAGATAAGCGGCCAGCGCCGTGTCCGACGTGACCCCAGCCAGTTTCCAGCCGCGGCCTTCCAGGTCGTGCATCGCGAGCTTGGCCTCATGCAGTGCCTTGGGTGCGCCGACGTCCGCCAGCCACGACGCCAGCGCGGCCTCGTCGTCGGGATGCAGCGTTGCGGTGTCGACGTAGCGGCCGTCACCGTCGGCCGCGACGATGGCCAGCGCAGTGGCATCGGCGTCAAAGGCCAAGTGGGTGCCGACCACCGCGAGCCCGAACCTGCTGCCCTGGCTGTGCTCGGCCAGCCAGGCGGCCAGCTCGCCCGACTCGAGCGCGCCGCCCCGCACGTCGAAGCCCTGGTCGACCTCGGGATCGGCCGACGCCAGCGTGTCGAACAGCCGGTCCCGCAACACCCGGAACTCCAGGTCGTCGAAGAGCCGATGAATGTGGTCGCGGTCCCACGGCTGCATCCGTAGCGTGTCGGGCGTTTGGGCCAGCGGCACGTCCTTGACGAGGTCGGTGAGCTCGCGGTTCAAGCACCACGTGCGACAGGTTGGCCCGCAGCGCGTCGCCGACCTTGCCCTTCACCGTGTCGACGCCGTCGACAAGCGCCTGAAGCGACCCGTACTCGGCGATCCATTTCGTCGCCGTCTTCTCCCCCACGCCCGGGATACCGGGGAGGTTGTCGCTGGGGTCGCCGCGCAGCGCGGCGAAGTCCGGGTACTGCTGCGGTGTCAGCCCGTACTTCGCGACGACGGCCTCGGGAGTGAACCGGGTGAGCTCGCTGACTCCCTTGATCGGGTACAGCACGGTGACGTCGTCGCTGACCAGCTGCAGGGAGTCGCGGTCGCCGGTGACGACAAGCACCCGGTAGCCGGCACTCCTCGGCCTGCGTGGCCAGCGTGGCGATCACGTCGTCGGCCTCGAACCCCTCTTCGGCAAGCACGGTGATGCCGAGGGCCCCGAGAACTTCCTTGGTGATGTCGATCTGGCCGCGGAACTCGTCGGGCGTCGCCGATCGGCCCGCCTTGTACTCGGGGTACTTCTCCAGCCGGAACGTTTTGCGTGAGACGTCGAACGCGGCCGCGATATGGCTGGGCTGTTCGTCCCGCAACAGGTTGATCAGCATCGCGGTGAACCCGTAGACGGCGTTGGTGGTCAGCCCGCCCTGCGTCTTGAAGTTCTCGGCGGGCAGTGCATAGAACGCCCGGAACGCCAGTGAATTGCCGTCCAGCAGCATCAGTGTCGGCTTCTGGTCAGCACCCTCGGATGCCGCCTTCTTGTCGGTAGCGGTACTGGCTGGGCTCACGGCCCTACTCTATGCACGGCCGCCGACAGCGACGGGTTCGGCGTCAGGGCTGACCTATCTGATCCGGTCTGACGTCCCTGCGTAGGCACAGGAACGGTTTGTAGATATTCCAGCTGGCCCGAGACGACGGGTTCTGCCCGTCGTAGGTGGTGCCCGACGCAATACCGTTGGCATCCACACGGCCCTCGTATATTCCGAGCTGACCGCCATCCCATTGCACTCGGACGTTTACGGCTTGACCATCAATCCCTCCGGTGACAGTCCCGTACATCTCGTAGATGTTGATCGACGAGCCGGTTCGATAGGCCTGTGCGGGCCCTTGGGCCGCTTGCCCTTTCGACTCGAATTGGGTAGCCCAGCCGTTGGACTGGTCGAGCGTGGTCTTTCCGACGAAACCCCATTGACTGCAGGGCGCCGCCTGTGCGGGCGGCGCGGTGAGCCCCGCCAGCAGCAATGCCAGCCCAGTAGCCGAAATCGCGACATTTTTCATTGCACGCCCCCGCCTAGGTGATCGTGACGTTCCTCTGAGCGAAGTTGTCCGTCCCGCCTCCGAGCGGAGTGTTCTCGGGGGTGGAGCGGTCGGGATTGATGTTGACAACCAACTGACCCGCGCCCGGCTCCGAACCGCGGCCCTGCACGACGATCTCGGTCGGAACATGCGACGGCAACCTCGGCGTCGTACAGCGCACCGTGTTCTCGTTCGCCGTGCAGTCGAATCCACCGTCCGCACTGATCTGACCGAACTGCTGCAGCTTGCCCGCGAACACGATGAACAACTGGACGGGTGCCGCGTCTCCGTCGTTCAGCGCGGTGACGACATACGTGCCGCTGAGGCCGGCCTGCAGCGATGGTGGACCGCTGGTGCTGACCATGAACTGCGCGTCCGCATAGGCCGGTGGGGCGGTGATCCCGGCAGATAGCAGCGCAACGCCGGCGGTGAGGGCCAACATCGCTTTCACGTCGGTCACCGGGTTACGCACCGAAGCGGCTGGCCTGCACTCCAGCCCGCCGACGAGCCGCGGTTCACCACGTCGTAGGTGGTGCCGGAGGCAAAACCATTAGCGTCCACACTGCCCTCGTACTTTCCGAATGGGCCGCTGTTCCACCTCACTTCGAGGTTGATGGCGTACCGGTCGATACCGCCGGTGACGTTGCCGGTCATGGTGTTGTCGACGTTGTTGCCGGCCCGGGCCTTTGCCGTGCCATTCACCCTCGTTTCGGTTGAGTTGAAGATCATTTGCCACCCGTTGCTTTGGTTCAACACGGTGTATCCGTTGAACGCCCACTGGGTGCAGGGCGCCGCCTGCGCGGGCGCGGGGACTATGAGCAGAAATGCGCTCAAAGCCGTTGTCACAGCGGTTATTACCGTCCTTGTGGACATGGTTGTTCCTTCCTTATCGCCCGCCGAGGCGGCCGTCGATCTCGTGCGAACTGACGCTAAGAGCTTGGGAATTGGAGATTCATCGGGTGTTTCCCTACAGATGTGCAATGCGGGCGTCGATGGCATCGCTCAGCCGCTGAACTGGGACGCCGGCATTGAGACAAGTCCTGGCAACGAGATCCGCAGAGGTGGCGACGAAGACTCCGAAGAGCACCTCGTCGGCGGGTACGGCCAAGACCGTCAGCAGCCGCACATGATCGCCACCGGCGGAAATCGACGCGGCGCAGTCGTCGAGGACGGCCGTGACGTTGGCCACGGTTTCCCCGACAACCGCGGAGCGGTACCACTCGACGAGGTAGCACCGCAACGGCGATACGACGCTGGCCATCGATCGGACGCTAGCGCCGTGAGTAACGGAATTCTTCGGGTGTTTCCCTACTTGTCGGGTGCGCCCATCCGCCTGCCGAGTTCGGCGCGGGAGTGAATGTCCAGCTTTCGGTAGACGCGGGCGAGGTTGGCCTCAACGGTCTTCGGGCTGATGAACAGTGCGGCTGCGACGCCGCGGTTCGTCATGCCCGATGCGGCAAGTTCGGCGACGCGTTGTTCGGACGGCGTGAGTGCCGCGGCGCTGCGGGGTCCGACATTGGTCCGGCCGAGCTCCGCGCGCGCACGCGCGGCCCATAACGGAATTCCCAAATCCTCGAAACGGCGCAGCGCCTCTTGCAAGGTCTCGGCCGCAGCGGCGGGGTGGCCTTGCCTGCGCTGGAGCTGTCCCAGCAGAAGTTGTGTTCGTGCGTGTTCGAATGGCATCGGCAGCCGCTCGTGCAGACTCATCGCCTGCTCCGCTGCATGCCGGGCAGCCGCGACGTCACCGCGTGCGGCCAGCAGCATTCCGCGCGCGCGAACGGCAACTCCCAGCATCCACGCGCGACCCAGCCTGCGTCCGTTGTCTTCGACTCTGGTGATCAGAGCATCGGCGTCATCGCCGCGCCCCACTGCGATCATGGCTTCCAATGCGTCTGGCAGGCACCATGCAAGGACGATCTCCGTCGCATTGGGCAGCGCGTCGAGCGTGACCAGCAGCGGCTCCAGAGTTGCCAGTGCCGCTTCGTAATCGCCCTCGGACACCGCAACAAAACCCAGCGTTGTGATCGGCCAGGCCATCAAAATCGGCGAGCCGCACCGCATGCCCAATGAAAGCGCCTCGGAGGCATCGCGCCGCGCGTCGTCAACGCGGCCTGCGTATGCGGCGAGCGCCGCTCGCATCGCCAGCGCCTGGCAGTGCGGAACCTCGGTATTGAGCTGCAGCGCCCGTTCCATCGTGTCCTCGGCGACCAAGCCCGCGTCGGTGAAGTTCCCCCGCCACATCTCGATCAGAACACTGTGAAAGGCGACGAACATCAGCTCGCTTTCGTCGCCGTATTCGATACATCGTCGGCGGATCGCCAGCATCTCGCGGTGAGCCTGCTCGAGCTGACCGGTCCAGGCCTGCAGCATCGCATTGTGCACGTGCGAACGGACGGTCAGCGCGGTGTCGGCGGTGCGGTCCTCCAATGCCAGAGCCCGTCGGAGGTTCGGTTCGTCGAGGCCGTCGCCAAGCATGAAACGCAGGATGACCCGGACGCTCAGCGCCTGGCTGAGCAGCTGCGGATTCGCCTGTCGCCCGGCGTCGACGACGGCGCCCTCGATGACACGAAGCGCATCGGCCAGTTGGGCCAAATTCAAGAGTGCGAACGACAGCGCTATCAGCATCTGTACACGCAGGGCGAGGTCGTCTCCGGACTCGCTGAGTGTGTCCTGCAGCAAGCCCGCTGCTTCGGCGAAACTGTCGTCGGAGAGCCGAATCACGGCAAGAAGGTTCATCGCTTCGGCGCGCAGCGGGCCGGGCGTCATCGCCTTGATCGTCTCTTCGAGGAGGGATCGCGCCGCCTCGGTCTCTCCGGCCTTGAAGTGGTGGCCCGCCGACCGTATCCGGCGCTCTGGGGTGTCACCGCCCAGGGCCGCGGCAAGATCCAACAGCTCAGCCGCTGCCCCGGGCGCGCCACGCCGACGGGCCGATTCGGCTGCGGCATCAAGGGATTGCAGCGTGCGCGGGTCGGTGCCCGTGGCGGCCAGGGCCAAGTGTCTGGCATGCAGTTCGGGTTCGGCGACAATGTCGGCGAGCCGGCCATGCATCTGACGCCGCGCCGCTGGCCCGGCGTCGGTGTAGACGCCACGGGCCAAGAGGGGGTGGGCGAATCGCAATCGGTGCCCGTCGATCGCGATGATCCCTTTGCGCTCGGCATCTTCCAGACTGCGCACCGCACGTCCCGCGTCGGTACCGGTAGCGCGGCTGAGTAGCTCTACGGTGGGAGCGGAGACACACGCCGCCGCGAGGAGCAGTTCTTTCAGTTCGGGGTCGAGATCGCCAATCCTGGCCCGCACCAAGCCGGCAAGCGTGCGCGGCAGCTCCGCTTCGACACTCGTGCTCGGCGCATCATCCATAGACCGCGCCAATTCCAAGGCGTAGAACGGGTTTCCACCCGATATCTCGTGGATCCGCACCATCGTCGGCCGCGGAAACGACCGGCCGAGTCGTTCGCAGATCACCGCGTGCAATCCACCGACACTCATCGGAGGCAACGTGATCCGCCGCATTGCGTCGGGGCTTGGCAATTGCAGCCATGCGGCGTCGGGGCTGTCGGGTTCGATCCGCAGTGTGCACAGCACGCCGACTTGTCCTGATAGCCGGCGTGCCGCGAACGCAACGACGCGCGCACTGGACGGGTCCAGCCACTGAACGTCGTCGATAGCCATCAGGACCGGCGACTCGTCGGCGAGGAGTTCGACAACCGAAAGGAAAGCCGCCGACACCGCGCGCTGATCGATCGCTGCGCCTTCGGATCCTTCGGCATCGTCGCGGAACAAGACCCGGTCCATCGCGAGGCGTTGGGGGTCAGACAGTTTCGCCCAGATGCCGCAGTCGAGTCCGCCCAACAGATCGGCCAACGACGCGTACGCCAACACTGACTCAGCGGCAACCGGACGCGCCGCCAAGACGTCGAAGCCACTTTCTTGGGCCTGCTGCAGCGCGGCCAGCCAGAGCGTGGTCTTGCCAATCCCGGCTTCGCCCTCGATCACCAACGCGGAGGGTCCGGCCGCCACCGAAGTCAGGAGGTCGTCAATGCGGTCGGCCTCCGCATGTCGGCTCACGACGCGAGCGGGCATGGTTGAACGATCTCACGCGGGCAGCAGACGCCGAGCCATATTGACGAGCACGCAAGCCGCGGGACTCATCGGGCCGCCAGACCTCCACGCAAGCACAAGCCGTCCGCGCAGCTCCGGGACGATCGCGAGCGCGTGCACTCCATCGCGGTCTCGCGGTACGGATGCGGGCACGATCGCGACCCCCAGCCCCCGCTCCGCCAGGTCGGCGAGCGCCACCGGCGTGCTGGCCTCGAACGCGATGCGCGGCGTCACCCCGGCTCTGGCGCACGCGGCGTCAAACTGATGTCGGATGCCCGCCCCGACAGGTAGCGCGATGAGCTGACGGTCGGACAGGTCGCTCAGCCGGACCGTCTTGCGTGACGCCAACGGGTCGGTGAGTGAGACCACGGCCTGAATCGCCTCGTCGGTGACGACCTCCACATCGAGGCCCTCCGGATGCTCATCGGGCCCGACGGAAACGATCGCGGCGTCCAGCCGTCCGGTGCGCACCTTCTCGATCAGCGCGTCGGAACTGTCTGTGCTGAGCGTGATTTCGACCTGCGGGTGCTCGGCGTGGAAGTCGGCAAGCAAAGACGGGATGTCGACACTGTGAGAGGTCACCGTGCCGATCGTGACGGTGCCGCGCACCAAGTGGGTCAGCTCGTCGACCGCGACGCGAATGTCGGCGACAGCGGCCAGTGCCGCCTTGGCGTACGGCAGCGCGGCCTCTCCCGCGGCGGTCAACCGCACCGTGCGACGGGACCGGTCGAGCAGCGGCTGGCCGAGCTCGCGTTCCAGCCGCTGGATCTGGGCACTCACGGCAGGCTGGGCGACGTGAATGCGCTCGGCGGCGCGGGTGAAGTTGGCTTCCTCGGCAACGGCGACGAAGTACTCGAGCTGCCGCAAGTTCCATAAGCTTTGATTATAGTTTCTGGCTCAGATCGATATTGGACTTATAGAACGTCGGCGCCGACCCTGGATATCGAGGGAAGGAGACGACATGACTGACGTCCTGATTGCCGGTGGCGGCATCGGCGGACTGACCGCCGCGTTGACCCTGCACGCTCGCGGCATCGAACCCACGGTCCTCGAACGCGCTTCGCAGCTTGCGGCCGCTCGGCGTCGGCATCAACCTGCTGCCGCACGCCGTCAGCGAGCTGTACGAGCTCGGCCTTGGCGACAAGCTGGAGCAGAGAGCCGTTGCGCCCACCTCGATCTCGTATTACGACACCGAAGGCGGGCTGCTCTTCCGTGAGCCGCGTGGCATCGACGGTGGCTACGGCTATCCGCAGTATTCGGTGCACCGTGGCGAGCTGCAGATGCTGCTGTTGTCGGCGCTGCGAGAACGGCTGGGCCCCAACGCTGTTCACACGGGCGCGGAGCTGCACAGCTTCACTGAATCCGACGCCCGGGTTCGGGTGCACACGTCGGCAGGCGAGTTCACGGCGGACGCGCTGGTCGGCGCCGACGGGATCCATTCGGCGGTGCGCGCGCAGCTGCATTCCGAACCCGATCCGCTGCTGTGGTCGGGCGTGCGGATGTTCCGGGGCGCCGCTCCCGGCGACTTCCTCGACGGCCGCACGATGGTGATCGTCAAGGAGCCGGACGGCGCCAAAGGATCGACCTCGTCACGTACCCGATCGGCGACGGCCTGATCAACTGGGTGGTCATGATGCCGGAGGCAGACCCTGGGCCGTTACCTGGTGACGCGAAGTGGAATCAGCCGGGCGACCGCACGGCCATCGTGCGACACCTGGAGCGCTGGAAGCTGGGCTTCCTGGACGCCGCCGATCTGGTGCGGCGGACCGAGGCCGTGCTGGAGTACCCGATGGTCGACCGGGACGTACTGCCGCGTTGGGGCCGGGGACGAGTGACGCTGCTCGGCGATGCGGCGCATCCGATGTATCCCGTTGGCGCCAACGGCGGTTCGCAGGCGATCGTCGATGCGCGGGTGCTTGCCGACGAGCTGGCGCGTGACTTCGACGGCGGGCTGCAGTCCTATGAGGACATCCGCCGCCCCGAGACCGCGGACGTGGTGCAAGCCAATCGCGAGATGCATGTCACCGGTGCGACACAACGACCGGAGGACTTGGCACGGGTGACCGGCAAGTACCGCGAGGACACTGAAGCGGACAAGGTGCGCCGATGACCACATATGTCCTGATTCCCGGTGCCTGCCATGGCAGCTGGTGCTTCGACGATCTGGCCGTTGCGCTGCGGTCACGCGGACACGAGGTGTTGGCAATCACGCTGACCGGCGTCGCGGAACGCGCCCACCTGCTGCACGGCGGAGTCAACCTCGAAACGCATATCGCCGACGTGCTGGCCGAATTGGCCGTGCACAACGTCCGCGACGCGGTGCTGGTCGGACACAGCTACGGCGGCATGGTGATCACGGCCGTCGCGGATCATGTTCCGCAGCAAGTGGATTCGCTGGTGTATCTGGACGCGTTCGTGCCACGCGACGGCGAATCCTGCTGGACGCTCACCACCGACGAGCAGCGCCAGTGGTACACCGGCGTCGACGACACTGGCTACGGTGTACCGCCGATGCCGTTCTTCGATTCGCGCGCGACCGCACATCCGCTGGCGTCGCTGATGCAACGAATCCGGTTGTCAGACGATCTGTCCCGGTTCCGTCGTCGCGACTATCGTGTACGCGACGAAATGGGACGGCGAGTCGCCGTTCGCGGCCGACGTTCGACCGTGTGCACAACGACCCGGCGTGGACGACGCATGTGCTCGACGGCGCGCACAACTTGATGCGGGACTGCCCGGACGATCTACTGCGGATTCTGCTCGCCGCCGCCTAGCGCCCCGCCGTTGCTGGCAACGGCAGTAACGGCGGCTCGCCGGCCAACCCGGTACCGCCGGTGCTACCGGCGCCACAGGCAGCACCGGCGGGCAAGGCGCCACAGGCAGCCCGGGCACCGACGGCTGACGTACCGTCAGCTAGACGGGGCGCGCGCCCGGTTCACCCGGACCTGCTGTGGCTCCTGGCGGCGATGGGCCGAGCTGACCGGTGCGGATCCAGTCGATCGCCATATCCACCGGGTTCTGCGGGTCGACGAACACCGCGATCTTCGCGCCCGGCTGCACGCGCGCGACGTGCATCTGCGCCACGACCTCGTCGAAGACCGCGCTGTAGGGCGCGGTGCCGTCTTGGCGCGCGACCCGCCCCTGGATCCGCAGCACGGGCGACATGTTCATGTACGACCCGACCTGCCAGATGCCCTCGACGGTGACGGTGGCCGGCAGGCCCGCGCCGTTCGTCAGCTGCGCATGCCGCATCATCTTCATGCCGATCTCGGAGGCGTCGGCCGCCTCGTGGATCCGGTTAGGGATATCGCCGATCTGGCCGAGGAATGACGACGGGCGGCCCTGCGACTCCAGGTACTGCTTGTTGGCGCCGTACATCCGCGCCCAGTCCTTGAACGGGTTGGGCATGTGAGGATTCCCGGTCAGTAGCCCATGAACTTGCGGAACTGCTGTCCGACGGCCATCGACTGGCCCATCCGCTGCACCCAGCCGTCGAGCGCCGCCTTGGTGTCTGCCGGGTTCCAGCCGCGCTCCTGGGACGAGGGTGATCATGCCGGCCTCGTCGTTGATGCCGCGGGCCTGGGCGTCACGGGCGAGGTCGGCGTAGTCCTGCAGCGAGATGCCGTTGATGGGCTGCCAGATCGGGTCGTCGGCTGCCACCGAGCGCGTCGACGGCCCGCCCAACATCGCGGTGTCGATCGGTCCGGCGCCCTGGACGTGCACCATCCCTGGGCCCTGCTGCTGCGGGGCCAAGCCGTGCCTGCTGGGCTGCCTTCTTTGCCTTATCGAAAAGTCCCATCGATGTCTCCGAATCTTCCGGGCGCGGCCCCGTTGGCCGCGCACTTGCGGTTAGTACAGACCGTGGCCGTGGCTACCGATCCCAACTCCAGGAGAATTTTCGGTGACGCAGGCGCGCTCGAATGGGGTAATCGACTACCCCACTTGTCGACAGGTCGAATATCCCACTCACCGGTCGAAACTGGAACACGTTTCAGTTTCTGCCGCCCCAGTCGGTACGCTGACCGGCGTGTCTGCATCCACTCAGCCCGCTGTCGACGGCTGGTTCGCGACTGACGGATCCGGGGCGCCGTATCTGATCGGCGGCAAGTGCCATCAGTGCGGTACCTACGTCTTCCCGCCGCGCGCCAACAACTGCCCGAATCCTGCCTGCGATGGCGACGAGTTGGCGCAGGTGCCGCTGTCGCGACGCGGCACGCTGTGGAGCTACACCGAAAACCGTTATGCGCCGCCGCCCCCGTATCCGTCGCCCGATCCGTTCGAGCCCTTCGCAGTCGCCGCGGTACAGCTGGCCGACGAGGGCATCATCGTGTTGGGCAAGGTGGTCGAGGGCACGCTGGCCGTCGACCTGAAGGTCGGCATGGAGATGGAGCTGACCACGATGCCGCTGTTCGTCGACGACGACGGCGTCGAGCGCATCGTGCACGCGTGGAGGATCGCCTCATGAGTCCCGAACCGCTCTACATCCTCGGCGCGGGCATGCACCCGTGGGGCAAGTGGGGCAACGACTTCACCGAATACGGGGTCGCCGCCGCGCGGGCCGCGCTTTCGGAGGCCGGGTTGGACTGGCGCCAGATCCAGCTGGTCGCCGGCGCCGACACCATCCGCAACGGCTATCCCGGATTCGTCGCGGGCGCGACGTTCGCCCAGAAGCTGGGCTGGAACGGGGTTCCGGTGTCGTCGTCATATGCGGCCTGCGCCAGCGGGTCTCAGGCATTGCAAAGCGCCCGCGCGCAGATCCTTGCCGGGTTCTGCGACGTCGCGCTGGTCATCGGCGCCGACACCACGCCGAAGGGGTTCTTCGCCCCGGTCGGCGGCGAACGCCGCAACGACCCGGACTGGCAGCGCTTCCATCTGATCGGCGCGACCAACCCGGTGTACTTCGCGCTGCTGGCCCGCCGACGCATGGACCTCTACGGCGCAACACTCGAGGATTTCGCGCAGGTGAAGGTCAAGAACGCCAAGCACGGCCTGGAGAATCCCAACGCGCGGTTCCGCAAGGAGACTTCGGTCGAGGACGTCCTGGCAAGCCCGGTCGTCTCGGATCCGTTGCGGCTGTTGGACATCTGCGCCACGTCCGACGGCGCGGCGGCGTTGATCGTGGCGAGCAAGGCCTTCGCGGAGAAGCATCTCGGCTCGCTCGAGGGAGTTCCTTCGGTGCGGGCGGTGTCGCACGGTGACGCCGCGCTATCCGCAGCACCTGCCCGAATTACCTGATATCGCAACGGATTCCACTGCGGTGGTGGCCGCGCCGGATCGGGTGTTCAAGGATCAGATCCTCGACGCCGCCTACGCCGAGGCAGGCATCGGGCCCGAGGATCTGAGCCTGGCCGAGGTCTACGACCTGTCCACCGCGCTGGAGCTGGACTGGTATGAGCACCTTGGCCTGTGCCCGAAGGGTGAGGCCGAGCAGCTGCTGCGCAGCGGCGCGACGACGATCGGTGGCAGGATCCCGGTCAACCCGTCCGGCGGGCTGGCCTGCTTCGGCGAAGCCATCCCGGCGCAGGCCATCGCGCAGGTCTGCGAGCTGACCTGGCAGCTCAAGGGCCAGGCCACCGGACGCCAGGTCGAGGGCGCCACCGTCGGCGTGACAGCCAACCAGGGTCTCTTCGGCCACGGCTCGTCGGTCATTGTTGCTCGCTAGGCAGTTCACTGCCTATGGCCCGTCGCACTGGGCCATCATCGCCGTGTTCGTCATCGGCGCCGGGCTGTTGGTGTGGGTCGGGCGCAGGCAGACCGAACCGCAGGCGCGACGCCTTGGCCGCATCCTCGGGGCGGCTGACCGCCGTCATCTACGCCGCGATTTTGATCTACGTTCTTACCCCGCCGACGCTCGATTCGGTGCCGCTGCAACTGACCGACCTCGCGACTGTCGTTGCCGCATACGCCTTGTGGTCGCAGAAGCAGTGGGCGTATCGCGCTCACCTATTACTGGGGCCTGGTGCTCAGCACGCAGGCGTTGATATCGCCTGCCCTGCAGAGCCCCGATTTTCCGGACTATCGGTTCCTGGCGTTCTGGGCCATTCATCTGCTGGTCGTCTGGGCGGCCATCTATCTCACCTGGGGTCGCGGCATGCGGCCCGATTGGCGCGACTTTCGGTTCGCCGTCGTCGCCACGCTGGTGTGGGCGATAGTGACGTTCACGTTCAACAAGTTCGCCGGAACCAACTACGGCTTCCTCAACCACAAACCGTCCACCGCGTCTCTGCTGGACGTGTTGGGCCCGTGGCCGTGGTACGTATTCACCGCGGCCGCCCTCATCCTGTGCGTGTGGGCGCTGATGACCTGGCCGTGGGAGCGGATGGCCAGGTCGCGCTAGGCCTGGTCTGATGGCGATCCCGGACGATTGGGCGCCCGACGCGTGCACGCTGCCGACGTCGGAGCGTCCGCTGCGGGTCGCGGAGTTCGACGACTTGTTCGCCTTCGTCGTGCGATCGGCGCGCCCTGAGCCGCAACGACTTGACGTCGTGCTGCGGCGCATCGTCGAGGCGTCCGCGCGCGATCTGGCCCGACGCGAGAGCGAATGCTGTTCGTTCTTCACATTCGAGTTCGAAGCGATCGGCGACGATGTCGTGATGCATATCGGCCGTTCCGCCGGCAGCAGGTCGAGGTGCTCGACGCGATCGAGGCGCGCATCCGGCGAGGTATCTCAGGCGACGCCGAGATACGCGGCGCGGATGCTGTCGTCGGACAACAATTCTCGCGCGTTTCCCTCGCGCGTGACCTCACCGGTCTCCAGAATGTAGGCGCGATCGGAGCGGCTGAGCGCCTGCTGCGCGTTCTGCTCGACGAGCAGCACCGTGGTGCCCTGCGAGTTGATCTCCGCGATGATCTTGAAGATCTGCGAGATCACCATCGGCGCAAGGCCCATCGACGGTTCGTCGAGCAGCAGCACCTTCGGCCGGGCCATCAGCGCCCGCCCGATCGCCAGCATCTGCTGCTCGCCCCCGGACAGCGTGCCGCCCACCTGGTTCTTGCGTTCGGCCAGCCGCGGGAACGTCTCGAGCACCCAGTCCAGCTTCTCCTTATGCTCGGCCTTGGATGCGAACTTTCGCCCGTAACAACCCATTTCGATGTTCTCGGTGACCGTCATGCCTGGGAACACGCCACGGCCCTCCGGCGCCTGGATCAGGCCGTCGGTCACGCGCTTGTGAGCCTTGACGCGGGTGATGTCCTGACCGTCGAACCACACCGATCCCGAGGTCAGCGGGCGCAGCCCCGAAATCGCTCGCATCATCGTGGTCTTGCCAGCGCCGTTGGCGCCGAGCAGGGTCACCAGCTCACCCTCGCGCACCACCACCGACACACCGTGCAGCGCCTCGATTCGTCCGTAGTGCACGACGACGTCGCGGGCCTCGAGCAGAATCGGGCGTTCGTCGGTGTCGTTAGAGTTCGTCATCGGGCACCCCCAGGTAGGCAGCAATGACCTTCGGGTCTTCGCGGATCTCCGCGGGCAGGCCGTCGGCGATCTTGCGACCGAACTCCAGAACGACGATGCGGTCGGTGACACCCATGACCACTCGCATGTCGTGCTCGATGAGCAGCACGGTGTATCCGTCGTCGCGGATCTTGCGGATCAACTCCATCAATGCGGCCTTCTCGCTCGGGTTGAACCCGGCGGCCGGTTCGTCCAGGCACAGCAGCTTCGGCTCAGTGGCCAGTGCGCGGGCGATCTCGAGCCGCCGCTGGTCGCCGTAGGGCAGGTTCTTCGCCTTCTCCTCGCCGCGATGCGCGATTCCGACGAAATGCAGTAGCGCTGCTGCCCTTTCGACCGCCGTCTTCTCCTCGCGGCGATGGCGCGGCGTGCGGACCAGCGCGCCGGGCACCGAGGTCTTGTGCCGCGCGTCGGTGGCGACGACGACGTTCTCCAGCGCCGTCATCTCACCCCACAGCCGGATGTTCTGGAATGTGCGGGCGATGCCCTTGCGGGTGATCTGGTGGCGTTTGATCCGGCCCAGCGGCGCGCCGTCGAAGATCACCGTCCCCGAGCTCGGCCGGTACACCCCCGTGATCGCGTTGAAGCAGGTGGTCTTGCCTGCGCCGTTGGGCCCGATCAGGCCGAGGATCTCCCCGCGGCGGATGTTGAAGGTGACCGAGTCCAGCGCCACCAGCCCGCCGAACTTCATCGTCAAATCCTTTGTCTCCAAAAGGACTTCACCCTCGGCGGCGTGAATCTCCCGGTGGACGCCTGCCAGTTCCTCGATCGTCATTTGGCCGGCTCCTTCTCCCCAGGCGGCGTTCGCAGCAGGTCGCGCGCGGCCTTGCCGTAGGCGAGCAGCTGCTGGCGGGCCGGGAACAGACCCTCGGGCCGGAAGATCATCATGACCACCAGGGCGAGGCCGAAGAACAGGTACTTCAGGTCGCCCATGTTGATGCCAAGGAAGTGCACACCGAGCAGCCGGTTGGGCAGGTAGACGATGACGAACGCGCCGAAGATCACGCCCAGCTTGTTGCCCTGCCCGCCGAGCACCACCGCGCACAGGAACAGCATCGAGTTGATGATGTTGAAGCTCGGTGGCGCGACGTACTGCACCTGGCCCGCGTACAGCGCGCCGGACAGCCCGCCGATGGCCGCCCCCATCACGAACGCCCACAGCTTGAACCGGAAGGTGTTGACGCCCATCACTTCCGCGGCGTCCTCGTCCTCGCGGATGGCGACCCACGCGCGGCCCACCCGACTGCGTTCGAGGTTGCCGACCAGCAGCAGGATGGCGACGATCAGCACGAGGCCGAGCCAGAACCACCAGGTGCCGTAATTGGCGTGCCCCGACGAATTCCCGTTGGAGAACACACCTTCTGGAAGTTTCTCGCTCTCCCCCAGCCGCGGGAACGCCACCTGGCTCAGCCCCCGCGGACCGTTCGTGATGTCGGAGAGGTTGTCGGCCATCAGCCGGATGATCTCGCCGAATCCCAGCGTGACGATCGCCAGATAGTCACCGCGCAGACGCAGCGTCGGGATGCCGAGGATCAGGCCCGCCAGTGCGGTCATGGCCATCGCCAGCGGCACACACGACAACCACGCCCATGGCGCACTGAACATCCCGGTGGGGCCTAGCTGGTTCCACGGACTGTTGGGGCTGGTGAGCAGCGCGACGGTGTATGCGCCGACGGCGTAGAAGCCGACATAACCCAGGTCCAGCAGGCCGGCCTGGCCGACCACCACGTTCAGCCCGATCGCGATGATCGCGACCATCGCGAACTGGGCCATGGTGCCGCCGAAGCTGATGCCCGGGGTGTCCAGGAACGGCGGCGTGTACAGCGGCAGCAGCGCGAGCGCCCCGAACAGCAGGATGCCGAAGACCCACTTCTGCACCCGCGACAGGCCGTCCCACCACTCCCTCAGACGGTCGCCCGGCGCGAGAACCTTCTCGGTGACGCTCATGCCCGTGCCTTCCCGAGGCTTTCACCGAGTATCCCGGTCGGCCGGAACAGCAGCACCAGAACGAGCAGCACGAACGCCACCACGTCGCGCCACTGGGTGCCGAAGACGGCCTGCCCGTAGTTCTCCATGATGCCCAGCAGCAGACCGCCGAGCAGCGCGCCGCGCAGGTTGCCGATGCCGCCGAGCACCGCCGCGGAGAATGCCTTGATGCCCAACAGGAATCCGCCGGAGTAGATGATGCCCTGCGGCACCTTGAGGGTGTACAGCAGCGCCGCGGCGCCGGCGAGCAGGCCACCGATCAGGAACGTCGTCATGATGATGCGTTCGCGTGACACCCCCATCAGCGTCGCGGTCGTCGGATCCTGGGCGACGGCGCGGATGCCGCGGCCGAACTTCGTCCGGTTGATCGCGAAATCGGTGAGCACCGCGAAGATCAACGCCGCGACGATGATCACGATGGTGACGTTGGAGACCGTCGCACCGAAGATGGTGAACTGCGTCTTCGGCTGCACCAGGATGATCGGCTGTTGCGCGTTGCTGCCGCCATAGCCCTTGATGATGTGCGGCAGGATGAAGTGGACGAACTCCTGCATCACGAACGAGGCGCCGATCGCGGTGATCAGGAACGTCAGCGAGCGGGCGTTGCGTCTTCGCAGCGGCCGGTACGCGACGAACTCCAGCCCCACCGCCGCCGAACCCGACACCAACATCGCGAACAGCATCGCGATGGCCAGATACAGGATCGTCAGCGCGATGCCCTTGTTGTAGGCGTTGCCGCTGGGCGTGAAGCCCATGATGATGTCGAGCGCGAAGTACGCGCCGAACATGCCCAGCATGAAGATCTCGGAGTGGGCGAAGTTGATCAGCCGCAGCACGCCGAACACCAGCGTGTAGCCGACGGCCACCAGCGCATAGATCGCGCCCCACGAAAGTCCGTCGATCGTCAACTGCCAGAAGCCGATTCGCAGGCCTTCTAGGTTGAAGTTGATGTTGGCGGCCAGGCAGGCGTACTGGTCGACGCACTCGTGAATCATCCGGTGGCGGCTCCTCGCGACGGTGTCTTTAGAGAAGAAGGTGTCTCTAGCGAAAACGCGTCCGAGCCTTTCGGTCTCGGACGCGCCTCGCTCGAGCGACTACTGAACCTTGAAGATCCAGATCAGGTTGGTGGTGAGCTCACCGGTGGGGGTCCACTGGTACTTACGGGCCACACCCTGGCCGTTGTAGTTCTTGACGAAGTCCAGCAGCGCGGGCCGGGTGATGGCGCCCGAGTCGATGCCCTTCACCAGGATGGTGCCGAGGTCGTAGCCCTCGGTGCTGTAGGTGCCGGCTTCGGCGTTGAACTTCTTCTTGTACTCGTCGGCGAACGCACCGGTGGCCGGGCCGCACGGGCAGGACAGGATCGCGTCCTTGGACGCTTCACCGGCCTGCTTGACGAACTCGGGATCCTTTGTGCCGTCGGCGGACACGAACGTCGCCGTCGAAGCCGCCGTCCTTGAGCTGCTGCACCAGCGGCGCCGCCTCGGAGTAGTAGCCGCCGAAGAACACGGCGTCTGGGCTGGCGCCCTTGACCTGGGTCACCGCGGCGGAGAAGTCCTTGTCGCCCTTCTTCACCGAGATGTTGCACGACGAATCGGCGACCGGGCCCAGCGTCTCGCGCACCGCCGAGGCCAGGCCGAGGCCGTAGTCGGTGCTGTCGTCGATCACGCAGATCTTCTTGTAGCCGAGCGTGTTCTTCAGGTAGTTGGCGACCGACGGGCCCTGCACGGCATCGTTGGCCAGGCCGCGGAAGAACGTCTTCCAGCCGTTCTCGCTGAGCGTCGGGTTGGTCGCCGACGCGGTGGTGGCGACCAGGCCGGCCTGGTCGAACACCGTTCCGGTGGCCTTGGTCTCACCGGAGAACGCCGGGCCGACGAGACCGATCGTGTACTGGTCGTCGACGATCTGCGGGGCGATCGCAGTGGCCTTCTGCGGATCACCCTCGGTGTCGAACGGCTTCAGCTGCACCTGGCAGCCCGGGTTGGCGGCGTTGTGCTTGTCGATGGCCAGCTGCACGCCGTTCTTGATGTTGATGCCCAGCGCGGCGTCGGGGCCGTTGAGCGCGCCTGCCATCGCGATCGACACCGGTGGGCAGGTGGCCTTGCCATCCCCGGCGGGATCGGCCGGTGCGGCACCCTCGGCGGCCTTGACCTCCTTGCCGTTCTCGTCGATCTGCACCTGCTCGACGATCTTCAGCTGGGTCTGCGACGTGCTCCTCTTCAGGCTTGGACTGGTTGCAGCCGGCAATGCCGAGCGCAACCAAACCCGCACTACCGAGAGCAAATACATTCCGTGCCACGCGACCGCGCACGCTCCACCTCCGGGTCAATGTTTTCATCGGCACCGACGCACCAGCCCAGGTCGGGCGGGGCGGCGATGCTTCGGGACGACCATAGCCAACGCATGGCCATGTCGCGTGATGTTGGAAAACGCGCACCGCCGACCGGCTGCTAAATCGCTGTCAACGGCGCGTCGGAAACGCACTATTTACGCTTTCTCCGGCGTATCGAGGGTTTCCAGCACCACCTCGGCGACGCGTTTCATCGTGGTCCGACGGTCCATCGCGGCGCGCTGGATCCACTTGAACGCCTCCGGCTCGGTCATCCCCTGCTTGGACTGCAGCAAACCCTTTGCGCGTTCGACCAGCTTGCGGGTCTCCAACCGGTCCGACAGGGACGCGACTTCATTCTCCAGCGCGGCGATCTCGCTGAACCGACTCACCGCCACCTCGATCGCCGGGATGAGATCGGTGATGTTGAACGGTTTGACCAGATACGCCATCGCGCCCGCGTCGCGGGCCCGCTCCACCAGGTCGCGCTGGCTGAATGCGGTGAGGATGACGATCGGTGCGATCCGCTTGCCGGCGATCTCCGATGCGGCGTCGATGCCATCGCGGCGCGGCATCTTGACGTCCATGATCACCAGATCAGGCTTGAGGCTATCGGCCAGATCGACCGCCTCCTGCCCGTCGCCGGCCTCGCCGACGACCTCGTAGCCCTCTTCGCGCAGCATCTCGGCCAAGTCCAGCCGGATGAGCGCCTCGTCTTCGGCGATGAGAACGCGGCGCGGCTTTTCGGCGTCGGACGTTGACCCTGTCATGGGTCACATTGTGGCGGTCCCACGGTCGATCAGCGACCTCGGGGCATCCTCTATGGTGGGAAGCCGCACGAGCGACTAACAAGCCAAGCCCTCGTATCCCAATTGGCAGAGGAACTGGATTCAAAACCCAGACAGTGTGAGTTCGAGTCTCACCGAGGGCACTCTGCGACGAGTAACGGGCGAGTCCCGAAGAACTCGCCCGTCAACTCCGCGCTTCGCGCCGTCTCGCAAAATCGTCGCACGCTGGCAAAATCTACGAGGCCGGCGTCGGCACCCTTTCGACGTCTTTTCCGCTGCTGCGGCGGTCCCACTCGGCGAGCACCTCGGGGTCGGTGGGCTTGCTCGCCAGGCTGCCGACCAGGTACATCACCAGACCCGACGCCAACCCGACATAGATCGGCTCGTTCGCGAAGATATCCGTGGCGAACATCGTGATCAGGGTCGCCGCCGTACCGACCGCCATGGCTGCCAGGGCGCCGACATTGGTGCCGCGGCGCCAGACCAGCCCGCCGAGGATCGGCACCAGCAGGCCGCCGACCAGGATGTCGTAGGCGATGGTGAGCGCGGCGACGACGTCCTGCAGTACACACGCGATGGCCACCATGACGATGCCCCACCCAGCGACGTACATCCGGTTGTTTCGGATGTGGTCGTGCTCGCTGCCCGCTTCGATATCGCGGTGACGCAACTTGGCGACAATGTCCTGGCTGAACACGGTCGCCGTCGCGATCAGCGCACCGCTGGAGGTGGACATCACCGCGGCCAGCGCGGCGGCCAGCACCAAGCCGGCAAGCACCGGGGGCAGCTGCTGCTCGACGAACTGCGCGAACGCGTCGTCGCGGGCCTCCAATGCGGGCAACAGCACCTTGGCCGCCATCCCAATCACCGCGCCGGCCACCGCGTAGGCCAGGCAGTACAGCCCGGATGCCGCACCGGCCCAGCGCGCCACACCGGGACTGCGGGCGGTGAACACCCGCTGCCAGATGTCCTGGCCGATCAGCAGGCCGAACGTGTAGATGACGAAGTACGTCAGGATGGTCTGGCCGCCGATCGCGGTGAACGACGTGGCGTCGGCTGGCAACTTCTCGGCCAGGCCGGAGAAGCCACCGGTCTTGTACAGCGCGACCGGCAGCAGGATGAAGAAGATGCCGATGGTCTTGATGAGGAACTGCACGAAGTCGGTCAGCGTGATCGACCACATGCCGCCGAGCACGGAGTAGATGATCACGACCCCGCCACCCAACAGAATCGCGGGCACCTTGCCGATATCGAACAACGCCCCGAAGATCGTCGCGTAGGCGATGGTCGAGGTCACGGACAGCATCAGCGTGTAGGCCCACATGACGACGCCGGACAGCACCGAAGATCCAGGGCCATAACGCAATTCGAGCATCTGGCTGACGGTGTATACACGCAGCCGCTGGATCCGGCCGGCGAAAAGCAGACTCAGCAGCAGGATGCCCACGCCGATGGCGAACACCAGCCACATGCCCGAGATGCCGTATTGGTAACCCAGCCCGACGCCGCCGATCGTGGAGGCGCCGCCGAGCACGATCGCGGCCATTGTGCCGGAATACAGCGCCGGGCCGAGGCGCCGCCCGGCCACCAGAAAGTCGGATTGCGTTGTGGCCTTACGCTTTCCCCAAAAGCCGAACGCGATCATGCCGACCAGATAGACGACGACGATGGCGATATCCATGGTCAAGTCCTTTCAGCGGATGTCGAAATGGATGAGAGTGGGTCCGTCGGCGCCAAGTGCGGCACCGACCAATTCGGTTAGTTCGGCTGTCGAGGTGGTACGCACCCCGCCCGCGCCCATGGCGACCGCAAGGGCGGCCAGGTCCGGGGTGCGTAGTTCGACCCCGATCGGTGGGATGCCACGTGCGGCTTCCTGGTCTTTGATCTCCTGGTAGCCACCGTTGTCGACGACGATCACCGGAATCGGAAGTCGTTGCTCCACAAGCGTTATCAGCTCCTGAACGGAGAACATCAGCGCTCCGTCGCCGAGCAGTACCGCCACCGGGCTCCCAGGCAGGCCGACTGCTGCGCCCAGCCCGGCAGGCAACCCGTAACCCAGCGTTGCGTAGCCGGGTGAATAGCAGAAACGGCGCGGGGCTGGCATGTCGAAGAAGTGCACCGAGCCGAAGTAGGTGACCTGCGAGCTGTCCCCGGTGAGTACGCCATCGGCGGGCAGCGCCGCACGGACAGCGGCGTTGATCTCGGCGTACGGTCCCGCGTCGGCCATCGCCTCCTGCAGGCACATCGTCCGCAGCGCGACCGCACGTCCGGACTCGCCCGCATCGAGGCCGGTCGGCAGGGCAGCGCGAAGTGCGGCGAGGGTGGTCGCGGCGTCGCCATGCAGCGCGTGGTCGGCGGGGCAGTTCTTGTCCAGCTGGGCCGGATCGATATCGCAGCGGATCACGGTCCTGCCGCGAATCTGCCCGCCCCAGAGGTCGGAGTCGCCGAGCTCGGTGCCAACCACGAGCAGCGCATCGCTGTCCGCGGCGGCCTTCTGCAGGGCGCGCAGCCGGATCGAGGCGCCGACCGACAACGGATGCGATTCGTCGACGACGCCCTTGCCGTTGACGGTGGTGGCGACCGGGGCGCCGAGCGCCTCCGCCAGTGGCGTCAGCTCGGTCCGGGCATCGACGGCTCCCCCGCCGGCAATGATCATCGGCTTGCCCGCGGCCGTCAGCACCTCGGCCGCCCGTCGCACAGCCTCCGGATCAGCCTGGGGCGGAGCGGCTTTCGCGGCGATCCGTGGTTGGCCCGACCATTGTTGCTCAAGCACGTCGAAGGGAACCTCGATATGAACGGGCCGTGGGCGGCCGCCGGTGAAGCTGCTGAATGCCTCGGTCACCGCGGCGGCCGCCTCATCGGCACTGTCCACCCGTCGACTCCAGCGCACCAGCTGATCCATTGCACCCAACGGGTTCTTGGCCTCGTGCAGCTGGCCGAGGTCACGGCCGTAGGCTCCGGCGGGTAGGCCCGAGGACAGCACCAGCATCGGCTGTGATTCCGCGTAGGCCGTCGACGCGGCGGTCATCACGTTGGTCAGCCCCGGTCCGCTGGTGGTCACCACAACACCGGGTCGGCCGGTAACCCGCGCAAAGGCCTCGGCCGCATAGCCCGCACCCTGCTCATGGCGCGGCGTGACCGCCCGGATGCCGGTCGTCGGCAGGTGACGATAGATCTCCAGATTGTGCGTGCCAGGGATGCCGAAGACGGTGTCGACGCCATGTGCGGCAAGGGTTTCCACGACGGCCGCACCGCCGTTGCGATGCTCGGTCATGACTTCGCCAGCACCGAGATCAGCTCATAGGCGACGTGTGCGGCGGCAATACCGGTGATCTCCGCGTGGTCATACGCCGGGGCTACTTCCACGATATCGGCGCCGATAACGTTGACGCCCACCAGGTTTCGAAGACAGTGCAGCAGCTCACGACTGGTCATTCCGCCCGCTTCGGGGGTGCCGGTGCCTGGTGCGTGCGCCGGGTCGAGCACATCGATGTCGACGGACACATACACCGGCGCGTCGCCGAGGCGGGCGAGCATCCGCTCGATCACCGCGGGAAGCCCGTCCACCTGGAAATCGTCGGTGCCTATCACCTGAAATCCGAGCACACGGTCGTCTGACAGGTCGGTGGGCGCGTACAGCGGCCCGCGGATGCCGACGTGCAGACAGTGCTCAGGGTCGAGCAGACCTTCCTCGCTGGCGCGCCGGAACGGGGTGCCGTGCGTGAATGGAGCGCCGAAGTAGGTGTCCCAGGTGTCGAGGTGGGCGTCGAAGTGCAGCACGGCAATCGGGCCGTGATCGCGGTGCAGCGACCGCAGCAGAGGCAGGGCGATGGTGTGGTCGCCGCCAAGCGTGACGAGCTTCGTCCCGCCGTCGCGCAACTCGTCGGACGCATGCTCGATGGTGGCGATCGCCTCGCCGATGTCGAACGGGTTGACTGCGATATCACCGGCGTCGGCAACCTGCTGGACGGCGAACGGCTCGACGTCCAGCCGCGGGTGGTAGGTACGCAGCAGCTTGGAGGCTGCGCGGATGTGGCCAGGCCCGAACCGCGCCCCTGGCCGGTACGAGACGCCGGAGTCGAACGGGATACCGACGACCGCGACATCGGTGTGGGCGACCTCGTCGGTTCGGGGAAGCCGGGCGAAGGTGGGCGGACCTGCGTAGCGCGGTACACGGGTGGCATCCACGGGTCCGATCGGGTGCGAAGACGTCATGCCCAGAAGGCTTCCCGAAACACCGGCCGGCCGATATGGCCATTTTGTAGAGATTGACGGCGTCATATTCGACGATATGTCGATGCTGACGGTCGCGGAGCTGATCGCCGACCCCGAACTCGGCTTGGAGCTGGTGGCAGGACGTGGCGGCGCGGAGCGCGAGATCGAGGCCGCGGCGGTTTCCGAGCTGGCCGATCCGGGTCCGTGGCTGCAGGGCGGCGAGCTGCTGTTGACCATCGGCCTGCTGCTTCCGCAGACCACCGACGGCTGCCGGTCCTACCTGGCCGGGCTGGACGCCGCCGGTGTGCAAGCCGTCGGCCTGGGACTTGGCGCCGAGCTTCCCCACCAACGGGCCCCGAAGCGGCTGATCACTGCGGCCGACGAAATCGGCATGCCGCTGCTCACTGTGCCCGACCCCGTCCCGTTCATCGCAGTGACGAAGGCGGTGTTCGCGTACCGCGCCCGCGAGGAGCGACACGAACTCGAGTGGGTCCTGCAGACGCAGCGCGCGTTGACCGCCGCCGCTGTCACACCGGGTGGCCTACTTGGCATCCTTGCCGCGCATCGAGACGCGACGGGCCGCTCGGGTGTCGTGATCGACCTACTCGGGCGGGTGCTTGCCGCTTCCGACCCCGGCGGTGAGAAGTTGGTAAGGCGGATGGCCTGGCTGCTCGCCTCGGTTCGCGATGACGGCCTCAATGCCGCGGCCGGCGACATCAGCGACGGCCGCAGACGCGAACTCCACGCACTCGGCGCGCGCAGGCTGCGCGCCTGGCTGTTGATCGATGGACCTGCCGAACAGCCGGCAGCCCACCAGGTTTCGGGTGATCTGGTGTCACTGCTTTCACTTGAGCTTGAGCGACGGCACGGGCTCAACACCGCGCAGCGCCGCGGTCGCGCCCAAGTGCTGGACCGGCTGGCCAGGGCCACCGTGGATGATGTGGTCGCGGCCCGTTGGCTGACCTCGGTTGGGCTGACCGACGGAGACCTTCGCGCCGCCGCCGTCGCCGCACCGGACGACGCCGACGAACTGGCAGCCGACCTACACATCACCCTGCCCGACGCCTTGGTACGCGTCATGGGTGAAGTGGTGGAACTGGCCGTCCCGCTCGACACCGATCTGCCAGCCGTGCTCGGCACACTGGCAGGCGGCCGGGCGGCAGGGATCGGCATCGCGGTGCGGCCAGGCGCGCTGGTCGTCTCGCTACGGCAGGCGCGCTCCGCATTGCCGGCCAGCCGGGTGCAGGGCAGACACATGCACGCCGAGGAGATCGCTAGCAGCCTGTTGCTGCTCAACACCGTTGGGGCGCAATCCCTTCAGGCCTATGCCGACGCGGTGCTCGGACCTCTCGATGCGATGGATCGTTCCGGTGAACTGATGCGCGGCTTAACCGCGTTCCTCGAGCACAACGGGCATTGGGGATCCGCCGCCAGCGCGCTACGTGTGCACAGGCACACCATGCGAAACCGCATCGATGCCGTCGAACGACTTACCGGGCGGCGCATGGATTCCGCGCAGGACCGCCACGAGTTGTGGCTGGCACTGCGGGCCCGGGACGCCGCCCGGATGTCGTCTGGCTAGGACGCGGCGGACTCAGACGCCGAGGATGTCGAGGACGCCGCAGCAGCGTCGGCATCGGTCTTGACCGACTCAACGCCGAGTCTGTCCTTGATCTCGCGCACCGACGTGCCGTCCTTGCCGGAGCCTCGTGCGTGCTTGCCGCCGGGCGTGCCATCGGCGCCCTTCGCGCCATCGGCGCCCTTTGCGCCATCGGCTCCCTTCGCGTCATCCGACTTGTGGTCGCCGGGCTTCTTCGACGAGTCGTCCGAGTCCTTCCGATTGGGCGGAGCAGCCTCCGCCGGCTCGGCGGATGTCTTCGGCTCGGACGGGGCAGTCGCGGTCGTTGCCGACGTCACCGGCTCGGTCGAAGCCGCCGTGACCGGCTCCGTCGGCGCTGTCGCGGTGGTTGGCGTGGCCGCGGCGGGAGTCGTGGCCGTCACCTCGGTGGGCTTGACCTCGGCCGCTGCCACCTCCGTCGCGGCAGGCTCCTCCGTCACGACCTCGGCGGCCGCTGCGACGCCGGCATCAACCGCGGTCGGCTCCGTTGCGCCCTCCGCCGCCGACTTTGCCGCGGTAGTCCCCTCGGCAACCGCGTCCAGCGGTTCGGACGACGTAAACTGCGCGGCGGCAGTCACTTCCGGCGCAGCCGCCGTCGTCGTCACAGTGGCCGCCGGAGCCGCCAACGCTGTGGTGACCGAATTAAACCAAGCCTGGAGTTGCGCCGCCCACTGCGCGAAGGCCGCCGCAAGCTGCTGGGCAAACAACGTGAATGGATCCGTCGTCGGTGGGGGTGTGGTGGGATGCAGCGACGCAATAAAGTTTTTGAGCATGTCGGCGGCGATCTTCTTCTGCCAATCGGTGGTGAAGAGGCCGAAATTGGCTTGGGTGTCGGTGCTGCCGGTCTGCCGGTCGCGCGTCGTCCATACGAAGATCGGACCGCCGTAGGTGATCGTTTGCCAGGTCTCCAGCATGTCCTTGATGAAATCCGACTGATACTGCTGGGAGAATTCGGTGCCCGTTCCCCCGGTGGGCACACCGTACTCGCTGATCCATATCCTCTTCGGGTCATTGGGATCACCGTTGATGTACGCGTCGCCGTACTGTTCCATCAGAGCCCGCATGGCTTCGAGCTGATTCAGCGGCGAGGTGGGGTAGATGTCACCCTCGGAGAATTTCGTCGTGTACTGGTAGGGGTGGAAGGACAGTGCGTCGAAAGAGCCCTTCGCTCCCGCTGCGTACATCCGCTGAAGGAATGTCACGGGGTCCATCGTGAAATCGCCGATCGTAACGCCCGCGCCGAGCACACCACCGATGACGGTCACATCTGGATGGGTCGGTTTGATCGCGGCATAGGCGGCCTTGAGCAACTTCGTGTAGTCCTCGGGCGATACCGGGTTGTACCCAAAGGCCCAGTTCGGTTCGTTCCAGATTTCATACGCCGACACCTTGTCGCCGTACCGGTCAGCGACAGTCTTCGCGAAATTGGCGTAGACGTTGGGGTCAGGATGACCAACGAGGTAGTTCCCGGCCCAACCTGGCGTGGAATTTAGAACGCCAAGCACCCCCATGCCACGCGCGGCCGCCGCGTTGACCATGAGGTCGACCTGCGACCAGTCGTACTGACCCTGCCGCGGCTCGATCCCGGCCCAATGCATGGCGATTCGAACGTTTTGCACCCCCAGCGCCTGCATTTCATCGAGTGCCTTGTTGACATCCGCGGGCGAGTCGAAGTACATCTGTCCGTCGGCAATCCCAATTGTCGACGGCGCTTCCACGATGGCGGTGGCTGGGATGACGTCATAGCTCGCCGGCCTTGGCAGCGGCGACGTGGGCACGAGCAAATTCGTCACATAGGCGCACATGACGGCGATCGGTGCTATGGCAATCACAGTTGTTATCGCATAGCGCCGCCAATGGCGGCTCATGGCGCGACTCATAGCCACTCCTGGTTCAGTTGTCAGTCCGGAGACTCCGCAAGTTGGGTCGACTCAAATTAACCCATTCGGCAGTAAACCGCACAATCAATTGAAAAGAACTTTTGGTCTGAAAAGTGTGACAGCCCAAGACTTTTTCCCCTGCGCCAACAGTCCGCGTGGCAGCAGCGCACAAATTCTGTGCACAATTGTGCAGATCTAGCAAACACGATAGTCCGCGAGCCGCAACCATCCCGCATGTCCGCTCGCCGGTCCCAGATCTGGGAATATCCTGGTTACCGGCGTTACACCAGGGTGCCGTTAGTTGGCCGTCCGCCGCGAATCCCTCCGGACTCCTTTGCGGCAACCCCAGCAAGCAACTTTGGGCCTCGTTTCGGCAAGGATCCACCGCTTCAATTCGACGTGATGTCACGCCTACCGCCGCGCTTCATCTGTCCGCCGAGCGAACCCGTCTAGCCACCGAGCGAACCCGCGTGGTAGGCGCAGAACGGCTTTGCACGACGAACCCATGCGCCCGATATCGCGTCCTTCTAGGGGCTTGGGGTGGTGGCTTTACCGATCACCGGGGAATGGAGCACGCATTAACGACGGGCAAATGCCGCTTGTCGAAGTGGTTCTCCTACCGGAACGTCTAGGCAAAACCAAGAGGTACGGCCGGCGGTGTGCTACCGAGAAACCCCAGGTCGGCACCTGCTGCGGCGTTACGCTTGATCGATGGTGGTCAAGGTGCGACGCGTGTGCGTACCGGACATGGCGCTCGAGAGCCGTGTCTCGGCCCGGACGCAACACGATGCCGAGACCGTTGCCCGCCACCTCAGGGTTCTGACCGTCACAACCCGCATCGGCGCTGTCATCAGCGTCTTCTTCGGCCTCCAGGGCTTGATCGTGGGTCAGGACATTGTGTGGATCGCCTTGCTCAACATCGCCAGCGGTGCGCTTTTCCTGCTGATCCCGTTGTTGTACCGGTTCGGCGAAGTTGTCCCTGCTCTGGTGTTCTTCGTCGTTTCAACGACTTCGATCACCGTCGTGTGTTGGCACCTTGGCACCGGTTCCGGCCTACTGTTCTACTACCTCGTCGCGGCGACGATCATGGTGCTGATCCTCGGTGTGGACCACCTGGTGCTCGCGTCGGTACTCGCTGCCGTCCTCGCCGCGACGGTCATCGCACTCGAGGTGTTTGTTCCTTATAACACTGGGGTGCAACCGGATTGGGCGTTCAGGTTGGGTTTCGTCCTGACGGTGGTCTCCGCATGGGGGATGGTCGTCGCGGTGGTCTGGTATGCGCTGCGCGAGATCCGTCGCGCCAGAAAGGCGATGGAGGCCGAGTACAACCGGTCCGAAACGCTGCTCACCAATATCCTGCCGGCGACGATCGCCGAACGGCTGAAAGACCCGTCGCGCAACATCATTGCCGACAAGTACGACGACGCCTCCATTCTGTTCGCCGACATCGCCGGCTACACCAAGCGCGCAAGCGACACCACCCCAAGCGAACTGGTGCGCTTTCTCGACCGCCTCTACACCGACCTCGACGCGCTGGTCGATCGCCACGGCCTGGAAAAGGTCAAGACAAGCGGTGACTCATACATGGTGGTCAGCGGCGTGCCGCAGCCCCGCGACGATCACATGGAGGCGCTGGCCAGTCTCGCGCTGGACATGGCGGACGCCGTTGCAGATCTCAAGGATCCGCAGGGACGCGCGGTGCCGCTGCGGATCGGCCTCGCCGCAGGGCCTGTGGTCGCAGGAGTCGTCGGCGCGCGCAAGTTCTTCTACGACGTGTGGGGCGACGCGGTGAACGTCGCGGCGCGGATGGAAACCACCGATGTCGAGGGCCGAATTCAGGTGCCTGACGACGTGTACGAACGCCTCAACCACGCGTTCCTTCTTGAAGAGCGAGGCGAGGTCGACGTCAAGGGCAAGGGCGTCATGCACACCTGGTACTTGGTGGGGCGCCGTGACGACTACGCCGTTCGAACGGCCGTCGAATTGGGCCGTGCCAGCAGTTCCAGCAGCGCGGCAGTCACCTCATCGGGCCGCTCTTCCATGATGTAGTGGTCGCCGCCGGTCAGCTGGGTCAGGGTCGCTCTCGGGATGAGCTTGGCCAGTTCGCGCGCGGTCGAGAACGGGATGTAGCGGTCGCGATCGCCCCAGATGATCGCGGTCGGGCAGCCGATCCGGCCAAGGCCCGCGGCGAGGTCCGGCACCGCAGGCACGTGGTAGTTGGCGAAGAAGTCGACGAAGGTCTGCCGGCCGCGCGGCGTATCCATCCAGCCGAGGTACTCGTCCTCCAGACGCTCGTCGAAACAGCCCAGCTTCCGGTACGGGCGCAGCGCAGCGTGATGCAGCCGTCGCAGCGGTAGGCGTCGGAGGATTGCGGGGGCGTAGCTGGCGACCCACCGTTGGCCCTGCGAGAAGCGGTAGAACCAGGGCCGAAAGATGTTGTGCGCGCGGGTATTCAGCAGCGCCAGCCGCATCACGCGCTCCGGATGGCGCTGCACATAGCCAAGGCCGAGGAAGCCGCCGTAGTCGTGTCCGACGAGGTTGAACCGGTCCAATCCGAATGAATCGGCCAGCATGCCGATGCGTTCGACCTCGGCGTCATAGGTGGGCGGCGTGCCCGGCGGTTCCGCGCGCCCGAAGCCGGGCCAGTCGGCGGCGATCACTCGGTGATTCTGGGCCAGCGCGGGGATCTGATGTCGCCAGCACGATGCGCTCTGCGGATAGCCGTGCAGCAGCAGCACCGGCTCGCCCTGACCCGCCTCGACGTGCACCACATTCATTTTGTGCAAACTAGTATAAAATTCGCTTCGTGACCAGAAGCCGTGGCCGACCGCGGGCCTACGACCCGGTTGTCGCGATGCGACTGGCGCGGGACACGTTCTGGCGCGGCGGGTTCGCGGCCACCTCACTTGAGGACCTGTCGGCCGGCATGAGCATGAACCGGCCAAGCATCTACGCGGCTTTCGGCGACAAACGTGCGCTCTATTTGCAGGCCGTCACCGAGTACAGCGAGACCAGCCGTGCCTGGCTTGCGGCGGCGCTGGCCAGACCGCGGTCACTGCCCGACGGACTGCGTGCCGTTTACCGCTACGCACGGGACTTCTACCTGGCCGGCGACGCGCCGCGCGGCTGCTTCCTGCTCGGCACCGCCGTCACCGAGGCCAACCGCGACCCGGAAGTGCGGGCCGTCGTCGAAACCACGATGTCGGCGTTCACAGCGACGTTCGCCGAGCGCTTCGAGCGCGCCGAACGCGACGGGGAGCTGTCCCCGCACGCGCCCGACGCCCTCGCACACATCGCCACGGCGGCGTTGAACACGCTCGCGGTGCGCGCCCGCACCGGCGCCGACACTGCGGTCCTCGACGCTCTGATCGACGCCACGATCGGCATAATCTGCCGTCGGCGCGATTAGACCTTGCGGTTCTCCGACTTGATCAGCCAGGCCAGCTTCTCCAGGCCGTCGATCAGCTGATGCAGGACGTCGGCGGTGCTGGGGTCCTCGGCATCAACAGCGTCATGAACGGTGCGAATGGTGTCCACCGCCGCGTAGGAACGGCCGGTGATCAGGTCGACGACCTCGGCGGTGTTGTGCTCGTAGGCCGGGAACTGCGGCAGCGTGGTACTGGCAGCGACGGTGTCGGAACGGCCGTCCGGCACTGCGTCGAGCGCCCGCATCCGCTCGGCGATGGTGTCGCTGGCCTCGCGAGCGAAGTCGACGAGCTCGTCGAGTTGCAGGTGAAGATCGCGGAAGTTGGTTCCGACGACATTCCAGTGCGCCTGCTTACCCTGCAGGTGAAGTTCGATCAGATCGACCAGCACCCGCTGAAGGTTCGCGCTCAGCTCTGGCGATGCCTGAAATCCGTGTACTTCTGCTTCCGTGCGACGTGTTGTAGATGCCATGTCTGGGTCAACGCCCCACCACTCTGGAATCATTCCAAATTAGCGAGATCCTGCCTCTCCAAGATCCGCGCGTAGCCGGCCGCCATGCCCAGCAGCACCAGCCCGACGACGATGAACACCACGACGCGGAAGATGCCGTCGAGGGTGCCGAGGTCGAAAAGGAACAGCTTGGCCATCGCCGCGGCGACCAGCGCCAACCCGGCACCGATCGGCAGCGATCGCTCCGTCTTGGCCAGCCGGGCGGCGTAGATGAACAGCGCGGCCGCCATGGCGATCCAGCAGATCGTCGCGGCCATGTGGCCTGCGAAGAAGCCGCCGCCCTCCCCGCCGACCAAAACGCCTGCGGTAACCGTGAAGGTGGTGACGGCGTAGACGATCACCACGGCCGAACCTGCCCACACATTCGCCACGGCCCTCCACGACCAGGCGATCACCACCGCGCATGCCACCAGCAGAAGGCTGGAAACCAGCGTAGATATCCCAGCGGCCGCGTCGATACGGGTCGCCTCGACCAACGAGCTCGGCGGCGCATAGCTCAGGTAGATCGCACCGCCCGCGATCGCGAACCCGAGCGCCGACCATCTCGCGACGGCATCGCGACGGCCCGCGACGGCGACGACGACCGCCATCGCCAGCAGCACCGGTCCCGCGACATGGCCGTCGAATGCGACCGTGACAGCGATGACCGCCGAGATCGCCGACAGCGCCGACCAGACCTGCCGCACAACGCCCGTCACGCCAGGCAGACCGACAAGCACAATGGCCAGCATTGCCGCGGCAAGAGCGGCGGCCATCAACGCTGCGACCACCCGGTCGACGGCCGGCGACACGCACAGCACGGGCACCACGCCCGCCGCCGTAAGTAAGGCCATCGCAACCCGATTCCCGGTGCGCGGCAACAGGATCAACGCCGCGGCGATGGCGAGCACGGCCGCGATGCCGCATGCCCCTGCGAGCCATGGGTCGTCGCCGTCACCGAAGGACACCGCGACCAACGCCACGAGGAGCGGGAACGTGGGGGCCGCGATGCGTGCGGCATGCAGCCAGATCCAGTCCTTGCCGAGCTGCACCATCAGGGAGGCCGCCGACAGCGCCAGCATGAAGCCGACGAGCAGAAGGGTGATGCCATCGGTGACGACTGGCGCCAGCACGATCAGCGGCACCAGCACCAGCAGGCCAAGATGCTGGGAATCCCACCGCCGGGCGAGGGTCAGACCGCCGCCGCCGATCACCGCGGCGATCGCAAGACCGATCGGCGCAGGCGCCCATTCGTAGATGGTGGTGACCGCGATGACGTCCATGTAGGCGGCGGCAATGCCGGTGGCGGCCAGCGCGATCGCACCGACCCGCCCGCCCGGCCGCGCGTAGAGCCATCCCGCCGCGGCCACCAGTGCGGCGGCCAGCACGGCACCCGCGCCCGACGCGGATTTCCGGACGCAGGATGCCTGCCTGGGCGGCCAGCACCAGCAGCAGCACGACACCGATCAGGGTGACCGCGACGCCTGCGACGGCGAGCACCTTGCCGATCCAGCCCTCGGAGCGTTCCTGCTGCGGCTTGGGCGGCGCCGGCGACGTCACGGGCGGTCGCGGCGGCGCCGGCGGCGGAGCAGGCGCTGAGTACTGCTGTTGATATTGCGGCCAATACGGCACCGCCGGCGGGGCATACGGCTGCGGGTACGCCGCATATGCGGGGACCGGCTGCGGCGCCGCTACCTGCGGCTGCTCCGACAGCAGCCGGTCCAGCGCGGTCAGGTCCGCCGAGACCCTCGCCATGTATTGCGAAATCGCGGCGAAGTCCGAGGAAAGCCGGGCGATCACGGCGCGATGCGGTTCGGTCATGGCGACATGGTCTCAGCCAACCCGCCAGACTCGGATGAGTAGGACTACTCGTCCAGGCCGTGTTCGATCGCATAACGCGCCAGCTCAACGCGGTTGGCGACCTGAAGCTTGCGGAACGTGGCCTGCACGTGGTTCTCGACGGTGCGGTGGCTCAACGACAACCTGCTGGCGATCTGCTTGGCCGTCAATCCCTTGGCGACGTGACGCAATATCTCGGTTTCACGTTCGGTCAGGCTCGGCACCGGAGTCCCGGCCGGGCCCGTCGTACCGGATTGCGCGATGCGCCGGTACTCCCCCAGCACCAGTCCCGGCCAGCCCAGGTGTGAACACCGCACGCCCCTCTGCCGTCGCGCGCACCGCGTCACCGAGTTCCTGCTTCGACGCGCTCTTGACGAGATAGCCTGTGGCGCCTGCCTTTACCGCCTCAAGAACATCGTCGCGCTCATCGGACGCCGAGAGCACCAGAATGCGCGACGACGGCGAAACCGCGAGCACCTCGGCGGTGGCCTGGGCGCCGTCGCCGTCGGACAGCCGCATGTCCATCACCACCACGTCGGGGTGCACGACGGCGGCGCGACGCCTGGCCGCCGCCACCCCTTCGGCCGTCGCGACAACGGAGAAGCCGTCCTCGGCGAGGTCGCGGGCCACCGCGTCGCGCCAGATCGGATGGTCGTCAACGACCATCACCGTCGGGGTACCGTCAGCTCCCATTCCGTCCCACATCCCGGCCCGGTGTTCAGCTTTGCGCTGCCACCCAGCCAATTCATCCGTCCCACAATCGATTTCGCCACTCCGACGCGGCCTTCGGCGACCGCTTCCTCGAGTCTGCCCTCGGCGATGCCGACGCCGTCGTCGCGGATGCTCACGGTGACCGAGTCGCCGAGGTCCTCCAGCAGCACATAGGCACGGGCGTCCGGCCCCGCGTGTGACGCGACGTTGTCGAGCGCGTTGGCCGCCGCCGCATACAACTCGTCGGCGACGCCGGCGTCCAGCAGCACGGGGTCGGCGGGCACGCTGACCGATACCCGGTCCGACGCTCGCCGCCGCAGCAGCGCCCCGACGTCGGCCATCGTTCCCGTCCGCGGCTCGGCATCGGCGGAGCTGACCAGCCGCCGCAACGCCCGCTCCTGCTCGCCGGCCAGTTCGGCCAATTCCGCTGTCTCTCCGCCGATTTCGCGCCCACGCCGGGACACCAGCGCAAGAACCTGGATCGCGCCGTCGTGCACCTGACGCGACAACCGATCGCGTTCCTCCAGCGACGCCGCGAGCCGCGTCGCCCGTTCCAGTTCGGCGTGCGCGCGCCGGGCGGTTTGCGCGGCCATCCCGACCGCAAGGCCGACCGCAAGCTCGATGACGATCGTGGCGTTGCGGCCGAGGTCGTAGTTGATGAAGCCCTTGACCACCGTGCTGGCGATCATCACCACCACACCGGTGAGCATGCCGGGGATCGGACCCAGCAGGATCGCCGCCGAGATCGTCGCGTTGGTCGCCCACAACGTCGTCGGCCATGACTGGTTGTCCAGCGCCCACTGGTCGGACGCGACGAACTCGGTGGACAGCATCAGCGCCATCACCACAACGATTTCGGCAAGCACCCACGCGGGCCTGCGGCCGAACCCCTGCAGATAGGCGATCGCGCAGGCCGCGCTCCACGCCGATCAGCACGGCGAACAGCAGCCATCCGATCGCCGGGTGGTCGAGGTCCTGGTTGATCGGCGATCTGAAAGCCCAGCGCGTAAATGCAACTCAGCAGCCGGAATACCTGCGCGGCCCGCCACAGCGGGGTGGCCGGGTCCGGTGACTCGCCGGCATGGTTCTACAGCACCTTGGACAGAAACGCCTTCGTCCGTTCGTGTTTCGGGTTGGCCAGCACCTCGCGGGGCGGCCCGCTCTCCACGACGACGCCGCCGTCCATGAACACCAGCTGGTTGGCGACCTCGCGGGCGAACCCCATCTCGTGGGTGACCACCACCATCGTCATGCCTTCGGCGGCAAGCTTTTTCATCACCTCGAGCACCTCGCCGACCAGCTCCGGGTCCAGCGCCGAGGTGGGCTCGTCGAACAGCATCAGCTTGGGGTTCATCGCCAGCGCCCTGGCGATCGCGACGCGCTGCTGCTGGCCGCCGGACAGCTGCGCCGGATAGGCGTCGGCCTTTTCCGCCAGCCCCACCTGCTCCAGCAGATCCTTGCCCCGCGCCACCGCTTCGTCCTTCTTGACGCCCTTGACGTGGATCGGCGCCTCGATGATGTTCTCCAGCGCGGTGCGGTGCGGGAACAGGTTGAAGTGCTGGAACACCATGCCGATGTCGCGGCGCTGCTTGGCGGCGTCGCGGGGCGAAATCTCGTGCAGCTTGGCGCCGCGCCTCGCGGTAGCCGATCAAGTCGCCGTCGACATACAGCCGGCCCGCGTTGACCTGCTCCAGATGGTTGATGCAGCGCAGGAACGTCGACTTGCCCGAGCCGGACGGGCCGACCATGCACAGCACCTCGCCCTTGCCGACCTCCAGCGTGATGCCCTTGAGCACGTGCAGGGCGCCGAAACTCTTGCAGACCTGCTCGGCCTTCACCATCGGTGTCATAGCGTGCTCCCGCCTCACCCATCTGCTGCGCCTTGGCCAGCGCCTCGAGTTGCTTGGTTGTCAACTTCCGCGACGCTCCGCGGGAGTAGTACCGCTCCAGGTAGTACTGGCCGACCATCAGGATGCTGGTGACAGCCAGGTACCAGGTCGCCGCCACCAGCAGCAGCGGGACGGGCTCGAACTCGCGCGCGGCGATCTCGCGGGTGGCGATGCTGTACAGGTCAAAGGCGTACGGCACGGCGGTGACCAGCGATGTGGTCTTCAGCATGCTGATGACCTCGTTGCCGGTCGGCGGGATGATCACCCGCATCGCCTGCGGGAGCACCGTGCGGCGCATCGCCATCCCCCACGACATGCCCAGCGCCGTCGACGCCTCCGAGCTGGCCCTCCGGCACGGAACTGATTCCGGCGCGGATGATTTCGGCCATGTAGGCGGCCTCGTTGAGCGCCAGCCCGAGGATCGCCAGCAAGAAACGGGATGGACAGCGCCTGCAGGTTGAGATGAAAGAACGACGGCCCGAACGGCACGCCCAGCTGGATGTTCGCATAGATCGTCGGGATCAGCCCCCAGAACACCAACTGCACGTAAATCGGCGTGCCGCGGAAGATCCAGAGGTACACCCACGACACCGACCTGAAGACCGGGTTGGGCGACAGCCGCATCACCGCGAGGATCACACCAAGCACGATCGCCAGCACCATCGAGTAGATGGTCAGCTGCAAGGTGTTCCAGACACCGAACATAGATCCGCTCGTTGAAGAGGTACTCCGCGAAGATGTTCCATCTGTAGGCCGCGTTGGTGGCCGCCCCGTAGAGGAACAGCGCCACCAGGATGACGATGACGACCGCCGCCACCCACCGCCACGGATGACGCAGCGGAACGGCATCGATCGCGGCTGGCTGGTGGATGGCGACGTGTCGACATCAGTCATGTGCGGATCCTCGAGCTAGTTGATCGCGCCGTTGATAACCGGCTTGTCGATCATTCCCTGCTCGACACCCCAGTTGGTCGCGATCTGCCTTGTAGGTGCCGTTCTCGATCAGGTGCTCGAGGGCCTGCTGCAGCGACTGCGCCAGCGGCGAACCCTTCTTCACCGGCCAGCCGTACGGCGCCGCGTCGGCGATCTCACCCGCGGCCTCGAGCTTGCCGTTGCTCTGCTTGATGGCGTACAGCGGTCACCGGCGAATCCGCCGACATCGCGTCGGCCTGGCCGAGCACCACGGCGTTGGTGGCCGCGTCCTGGCCGTCGAACTTGATGATCTCGATCGCCGGCTTGCCCGCGTCGGTGCACGCCTTGCTCTTGGCCGGCAGCTCGTCGGTCTCCTCGGTCGTGGTGGCCTGCACGGCCACCTTCTTCCCGCAGGCGTTGTTCGGGTCGACCGGCGTACCGGGCCGCTGCGCCCACAGGATGCCCGCCGAGAAGTAGGTGACGAAGTCGACGGTCTGCTCGCGCTCCTTGGTGTCGGTGAACGACGACATGCCGACGTTGAAGGTGCCGCCCTGGATCGACGGGATGATCTTGGCGAAGTCCGCCTCGCGGTACTCCGCCGTCAGACCGAGCGTCGCCGGCGATCGCGTTCATCAGATCGACGTCGAAGCCGACGATCTTGCCGCTGGGGTCCTTGAACTCGTTGGGCGCGTACGGAATGTTGACGCCGACGATCAGCTTCCCGGACGACTTGATGGCCTCGGGCACGGTGTTCGCGATCGCATCGACCTTCTCGGCCGCTCGCCGCCGTGTGTCGCCGTCGTCGGTCCGCTCTCGCTCGGTGCTTACTCGAGCAGCCCGACAGGGCAAGAGCGCCGGTCGCAGCAAACACCGCCGCGATGCGCCAGAACTTCGTCCGGACGGTCTTGACATCCAGCTGACACGGTTGCCTCTACTTTCTGCTTCGTGGACCCGGCGCGCAGCACCGGTAACGGAACAGTAGTAGAGACCTACCGCGCTGGCAGGAGAACGAAAGCTGCGACGACTCACTCCCAGAGCTGCGGGCAGTAGGTCGGCACCGCGCCGTTGATGAAGTGTCGTCTGCGTCTCGGTCCAGCCCTGGTCTTTCGTAAGCTTGTATCCGGCCAGCCAGGCCGGATTCGCCCTGGCGCGCGTGTCGAGACAGAACTGCTTGGCGATCCGGATGATCTCCGTCGGTTTTTGTACGGCACACCCTTCTTGTCGAGGTGGTCGATGAACTGTCTGGTCGTAATCAGGGTCCGCATGTGCCGGAGCGACGGACACGGCTGCGCCGACCGCCATGAGAAGAGCTGCCAACACCGCGGTGGCGGTCCGGCGAATCAGCCGTGTTCGTCATCGTCACTCCTTGTTTGCCCACGTGGCTCACCGAGCTGTGCTCGAACGGGACCGTTCGACTACTCATCGTAGCGAACAAATCAACTGTTACACCAACAATTCGGAGTCGCCAGCTGCGCTGGCAACGGCCATTTGCGCTGAAGGTCGAGCCCCTTTGCGCTGGCCTCGCAAGATCGAAATAATTGTGAATGTCGCGAATCGCATTATCGAACCGTTGTGCCACACTTCGCGCATGGAAAGCCCCGCTCCCCCCAGCATGTTGCAACATCTGTGGAAGTCCGCGCTGCTATCCGGGATTCTCGCCGTGATTCTCGGCATTCTGGTGTTGGCCTGGCCCGGCAAGACGATCATCGTTGCGGCGATCTTCTTCGGCGCCTACCTGTTGGTCACCGGCATCTCGCAGGTGATCTTCGCGTTCAGCCTGCACGTGTCGGCCGGCGGACGGGTTCTGCTGTTCATCAGCGGCGCCGCCGCGCTGATTCTGGCGGTGCTGTGCTTCCGCAGCCTGCAGGAGTCGATCCTGTTGCTGGCCATCTGGATCGGTGTCGGATTCATCTTCCGCGGCGTGGCGACCGCCGTATCGGCGATCAGCGACCCGACGCTGCCCGGCCGTGGCTGGGAGATCTTCATCGGCGTGATCAGCCTGGTGGCGGGCGTGGTGATGCTGGCCTCGCCGTTCGAATCCATCGCGACGCTGACCATCGTCGTCGGCATCTGGCTGATCGTCATCGGCGTCTTCGAGGTCGTCTCCGCATTCGGCATCCGCAAAGCCGGCAAGGACGCTGGCCGGACGCTGACGAGCGGCACCCGCCAGCGCCGAGGTGACGCTAACCCATCACTCGCCGATCTACTACACTCTGTCGTAGGCTGAGTACACAGCCACGGAAGAGGTCGCATGGATGCACTGGATGTGTCGCGGTGGCAGTTCGGCATCACCACCGTCTACCACTTCATCTTCGTCCCGCTGACGATCGGCCTGGCGCCGCTGATCGCGGTCATGCAGACCGTGTGGGTCGTCACCGGCAACACGGCCTGGTACCGGCTGACCAGGTTCTTCGGCAAGCTGTTCCTGATCAACTTCGCGCTCGGCGTGGCCACCGGCATCGTGCAGGAATTCCAGTTCGGCATGAACTGGAGCGAGTACTCCCGCTTCGTCGGCGACGTCTTCGGCGCCCCGCTGGCGTTCGAGGGCCTGGTCGCGTTCTTCTTCGAGTCGACGTTCCTCGGGCTGTGGATCTTCGGCTGGAGCCGGCTGCCGCGGCTGGTCCACCTCGCCTGCATCTGGATCGTCGCGATCGCGGTCAACGCGTCGGCGTACTTCATCATCGCCGCCAACTCGTTCATGCAGCATCCCGTCGGCGCGCGGTTCAACCCCGAAACCGGCCGCGCCGAACTGACCAGCATCGGCGCGCTGTTCACCAACAACACCGCGATCTGCGGCGTTCCTGCACGCGGTCGCCGGAGCGTTGCTCACCGCAGGCACATTCGTCGCCGGCGTGTGCGCGTGGTGATGGTGCGGGCGCACGCGACCGAGACCGCCGAGGCCCGCACGATGTACCGGCCGGCGACCATCCTCGGGCTGCCTGGTCGCGCTGGTGGCCGCGGCGGGACTGTTCTTCACCGGCGACATCCAGGGCAAGCTGATGTTCCAGCAGCAGCCGATGAAGATGGCGTCGGCGGAATCGTTGTGCCACACCGAAACCGATCCCGACTTCTCGATCCTGACCGTCGGCACGCACAACAACTGCGACAGCGTCACACACGTGATCGAGGTGCCGTACGTGCTGCCGTTCCTGGCCGAGGGCAAGTTCAGCGGCGTCGACGCTGCAGGGCGTCAAGGATCTGCAGGCAGCAGTACGAGGAGAAGTTCGGCCCCGGCGACTACCGGCCCAACCTGTTCGTCACGTACTGGGCGTTCCGGGCGATGATCGGATTGCTGGCGGTTCCCGTCGCTGTTCGCGCTCGCTCGCGCTGTGGCTGACGCGCCGCGGCCGAATCCCGAATCAGCGCTGGTTCGGCTGGTTCGCACTGCTCACGCTGCCGACGCCGTTCCTGGCCAACAGCGCCGGCTGGGTGTTCACCGAGATGGGCCGCCAGCCGTGGGTGGTCGTGCCGAACCCGACCGGCGACCAGATGGTGCGGCTGACCGTGCCGACGGCGTGTCCGACCACTCGGCGGGGATGGTGGTGTTGTCGCTGGTCATGTTCACGCTGCTGTATGCGCGTGCTGGCGGTGGTCTGGTTCTGGCTGATGCGCCGCTACGTGGTCGAAGGGCCGCTGGAGCACGACTCCGAACCCGCGCCGCCACGCCCGCCGGGCGACGACGACGTCGCCCCGCTGTCGTTCGCGTACTGAGAGGAGGCGTTGCGATGGGACTTCAAGAACTCTGGTTCGTCCTGATCGCCGTGCTGTTCCTCGGCTTCTTCGTGCTCGAGGGGTTCGACTTCGGGGTCGGCATGCTGATGGAGTTCTTCGGCGCGCGCCGGCAAGGGCGACCCCGAGCAGCACCGCCGGCGCGCGTGCTGAACACCATCGGTCCGGTCTGGGACGGCAACGAGGTCTGGCTGATCACCGCGGGCGGCGCGATGTTCGCGGCGTTTCCCGGAATGGTACGCGACGGTGTTCTCCGCGCTGTACCTGCCGCTGCTGGCGATCCTGTTCGGCATGATCCTGCGCGTCGTGCGCGCATCGAATGGCGCGGCAAGATCGACGACCCCGCGTGGCGGCGCTGGGCCGACGTCGGCATCGCGATCGGCTCGTGGCTGCCCGCGTTCCTGTGGGGCGTGGCGTTCGCATGCCTGGTGCGCGGGTTGCCGATCGACGCCGACAAGCAGGTGCACCTGTCGATCGGCGACGTGCTCAACGCCTACACGCTGCTCGGTGGGCTGGCGACGGCGTGGTTGTTCCTGTTCTACGGCGCCGTGTTCGTCGCGCTGAAGACCGAAGGCGCGGTGCGCGACGACGCGTTCCGGTTCGCGCGGTGGTCGGCGCTTCCCGTGATCGTGCTGGCGGCCGGGTTCGGGTTGTGGACGCAGCTGGCGCACGGCAACGACTGGACGTGGATGGTGCTCGCGGTCGCGGTGATCGCGCTGCTGACGGCCGTCACGCTGGTGTGGAGCCGCGGCGGCGACGGCTGGGCGTTCGTGTGCACGATGGTGGTCGTCGCCGCGGTGGTCGTGCTGCTGTTCGGCTCGATGTACCCGAACCTGGTGCCGTCCACGCTGAATCCGGAATGGAGCCTGACGATCTACAACGCGTCGTCGACGCCGTACACGCTGAAGATCATGACCTGGGCGGCGCTGATCTTCGCCCCGCTGGTGATGCTGTACCAGGGCTGGACGTACTGGGTGTTCCGGCAACGGATCTCGGCCGATCGCGATACCCGCATCGATCGGGCTGTCGAGGCGAGTCGAACGTGAACCTCTTGCAGGCTTCCGACGGCGATGCGGCGCTTCCTCGCCGCATCGGTGGCCTGCGGTGTGGTCATCAGCGGCACCACGATCGCATCGGCCGTGGTGCTGGCGCAGATCGTCGCGGGCGTCATCACCAACCCGGCAACACGCAGGTGGAACACTGGGCAGGCCCGCTGTGGATCCTGGTGGCGCTGTGGGTGATTCGCACACTCGCGCACTGGCTGCAGGGCAGGCTGTCCCAACGTGGCGCGACCGCGGTGATCGCCGACCTGGCCGGCCAGGTGCTGCGCACGGTCACCGCGCTGCCACCGCGGCAGCTCGCCGCGCACCGCGATTCCGCCGCCGCGCTGATCACCCGGGGCCTGGACGGGCTGCGACCCTACTTCACCGCGTATCTGCCTTCGCTGTTCCTTGCGGGCATCCTGACCCCCGCCGCGGTCGTGGTCATCGCGGTCTACGACGTGTACTCGGCGGTGATCGTCCTGATCGCGTTGCCGCTCATCCCGATCTTCATGGTGCTCATCGGGATGCTCACCCGCGATCGGTCCGCGGCGTCGCTGGCTGCGATGACCACCCTGCAGTCGCGGCTGCTGGACCTGGTGGCTGGCATTCCCACGCTTCGGGCGCTGGGCCGGGTCGGCGATTCCGGCACGGCGGATCGCTGAACTCGGTGCCGCCCATCGACGTTCGGCGATGGCGACGCTGCGGATCGCGTTCCTGTCGGCCTTGGTGCTGGAGCTGTTGGCCACCCTCGGGGTCGCACTGGTCGCGGTCGGCGTCGGGCTGCGCCTGGTGTTCGGCGAGATAACGCTGTCGGCCGGTCTGACCGCCCTGCTGCTGGCGCCGGAGGTGTTCTGGCCGCTGCGCCGCGTCGGAATGGAGTTCCACGCCGCCCAGGACGGAAAGACGGCCGCCGACAAGGCATTCCGGCTGCTCGACACGCTGCGGTCGCTCCCACCAGCGCGGCAACGCCGCACCGACGCTCGACGCTGACGTCGAACCGGGTCTGGTGACCGTGTTGACCGGACCCAACGGCGTTGGCAAGACCACGCTGTTGCAGGCGATTCTCGGAGCTCGATTCGCCGGAGCCGCCGATGGTCGTGGTGGCGTCAGGTGGCATGGCTTGCGCAGCGCCCCGTCCTGGTGCCGGGCAGCATCCGCGACAACCTCGAACTGTTCGGACCGCTTGCCGACCTCGACAGCGCCTGCCGCGCCGCGGGTTTCGACGAGGTGCTTGCCGTGCTGCCGGACGGACTGGACACCGTGATCGGTCGCGGCGGGGTCGGCCTGTCGCTGGGCCAGCGGCAGCGGCTCGGCCTGGCCAGGGTGCTCGGCTCGCCGGCGCCGGTGCTGCTGCTCGACGAGCCAACGTCGCACCTGGACGCGCGCATGGAATCCCGTGTCCTGCAAGCCATCGTGGCTCGGGCAAGGGCCGGGGCGACAGTTCTCGTCGTCGGGCACCGAGAACCCGTGCTGGCGATCGGCGACCGGGTGATTCACATGGGGAGTCTCGTCGATGCTTGAGCTGCTGCGCCCCCGACTGCCGCGACTGCTGCTGGCCGTGGTGCTGGGGGTGCTGTCGCTTGGCAGCGCGCTGGCGCTGGCCGGGGTCTCGGCGTGGCTGATCACGCGGGCGTGGCAGATGCCACCGGTGTTGGACCTGACGGTGGCGGTGGTGGCGGTGCGCGCACTCGGCATCTCGCGGGGCGTGCTCGGGTATTGCCAGCGGCTGGCGTCGCACGACACCGCGCTGCGGGCCGCCGCCGACACGCGCGAGCGGCTTTACCGCCGGCTGGCCGACGCGCCTGCCGAGGCCGCGATGCGGCTGCACAGCTGGTGAATTGGTGGCCCGCATCGGCGACTCGGTCGACGAGCTTTCCGATGTGTTGGTGCGCGCGGTATTGCCGATCGCGGTCGCCGCCGTGCTTTCAGTTGCCGCCGTCGCGACCATCGCCGTGATCTCCCCCGCCGCAGCCGTCGTGCTCGCGCGTCTGCCTGCTGATCGCGGGTGTGGCTGCGCCATGGCTGGCGGCCCGCGCCGCCGCTGCTGCGGAAATCGTTGCGGTGCAGCATCATTCCGGCGCGCGACGTCGCGGCGATGCTTGCCCTCGAGCATGCGCCCGAGTTGCGGGTCAGTGGCCGCCTCGATGCGATCATCGCCGAATCCGAGCACCGGCACCGCGAGTGGGGCCGCGCCACCGACCGGGCCGCTGCTCCCGCCGCTGTGGCCGCCGCCGCACCGACCGCGGCCGTCGGCATCAGCGTGCTCGGCGCCATCGTTGCCGCGATCGGGATCGCCAACGCGGTCGCACCGATGACCGCGGCGATACTGATGCTGTTGCCGCTGTCGGCGTTCGAGGCGACGTCCGCCCTGCCCGCCGCCGCGGTGCAGCTCACCCGCTCACGGATCGCGGCGAGGCGACTGCGCGGCCTCACCGAGCCCGACAGCGACGTGCGGATGCGGCCGCCGGTGACGCCGGTCGAGCTCGAACATGGCGCCCGGCTCGCGGTCACTGGACCCAGCGGCGCGGGCAAGACCACGCTGCTGATGGCGATGGCCGAAAACCCAGCGGAAGCGGCCTTTTTCGCCGAGGATGCCCATTTGTTCGCCACCACGGTGCGCGACAATCTGCTGGTTGCCCGCGGCGACGCCACCGACGAAGAGTTGCGAAATGTGCTGCGGCGGGTCGGCCTTGGCGGTTGGCTCGACGCGCTGCCCGACGGCCTGTCGACGATACTCGTCGGCGGCGCGGCAGCCGTTTCCGCCGGACAGCGCAGGCGACTGCTGCTGGCGCAGGGCGCTCGATCTCAACGGTGCCGACCGTGCTGCTCGACGAACCGACCGAGCACCTCGACGCCGCGGACAGCAACCAGCTGCTGACCGAACTCCTCACCCCCGGCGCCCTTTTCCCCGCCGACCGCACCGTCGTCGTCGCCACCCACCACCTGCCCGACGAGCTTGTCTGTCCCGTTCTCAACCTCAGCGTCAGCGAGTAGCCTCACCGGCATGAGCGAACCGCCGCCACCTCCCCAATACGGCGCGTATCCCGGCAACTATCCACCGCCGCCACCGCAGCCCTACTCGGGGTTCACTCCTCCGCCGACCGGACCCCGCAACGGGCTCGGCATCACCGCGCTGATGCTCGCGATCATCGGGCTGGTGTTCTGCTGGACGGTGGCCGGCGGCATCATCCTCGGTCTGTGCGCCATCATCATCGGGTTCGTCGGGCGGGGCCGGGTCAAACGCGGTGAGGCCACCAACGGCGGCATCGCGATCGCCGGAATCGTGCTGGGGTTCTTGGCGATCATCGTCTCGCTCATCTTCATCCCGATCTGGATCGGGGTCTTCGACGAGGTCGGCGGAACGGACTACGTCGACTGCCTGTCCAAGGCCGGGTCCGATCAGCAGGCCATCCAGCAGTGCGCCGACCAGTTCCGCGAACGCGTCGAGAACCAGTTCTCGATCACGATCACGCCGACGCCCTAGCCCAGGCGGCGCCGCCGCGGCATGAACTCCAGCGACAACAGGACGACCAGCAGCGGCAGTATCTGCGTCAGCGTCGCCATCACGTAGCGGCGGTCGCCGAGCGCATGGAATTTGCGCAGGTAGCGGTATAGCGATTCGAGCGCGATCAACGCGTCGCCGAGGTGGATCGCGGTGTAGATCAGGCTCGAGATCCTGCCCCGGTTCTTGTCGTTGAAGATCTCAGGGAACGCCGCGAACGCCAACGACAGCCGCTGCGCTCCGTGGTCACGGGCCCACGCGATCATGTCCACCGACAGCCGCTCGTCGATCCCGTTGGGGGCGCCGCGGCGCCGCCACGGCACGTCGAGTGACACCTCGCTGCCGTGCCCGGCGGTGACGTACCGGTGAAAGCCCTGCACCCGCCCGAGTCTTGTCGCGGGCAACGATCAACTGCACCCCGGGATAGCGCCCCTCCAGAGCACCGTCGAGGCACATCGAGAACCCGCGTTCGGTGCGCGCTCCGCTCGGCGACGCCAGCAAGACCTCCGTCAACTCCGCGAGCACGCGGCCGTCGAGCCCCTGCTCGGAAACCACCTCGGTGGTGATGCCGACGTTCTGCGTGCGCTGCACGGCCTGCCGCAGGTTGCGGTACTTGCGCCCGACCATGTCGAACGTCGTCACGTCGATGACCACGTCGCGCCCGATCGGCACGGCCCGCAGCGACTGGCCGAGCACCGTCGCGTCGGCCCACAGATCCAGCCGCCGCTGGCTGCAGCCCAGCACGACCAGGCGCCAGCCGCGGGTGTGGCACATGGCGGCGAAGTCGGCGACAAGTTCGGCGAAGCGGGTTTCGTCGCCGATCGGGTCGCCGCCGACCACCGCGTAGCCCATCCGGGTGCGGTAGGCGATGGCCGCCGTGCCGTCTGCGGTGAAGTGATAGCACTTCAAGTCCTGCATGGCGAACGGCGCGAGCGGGTCACCCTCCGTTTCCTTCACCAGAGCCCAAATTCGGTGCAGGTCAGCCGGATTCGGTCGGGCGGTGGTCGGCCACATCAACACGGCGCCTGCCGACGCGATGAGCAGATTGCCGAGCAGGTCGAATACCAGCACGTGCGCGCCGAGGCCGGCAAGCACCGCCGCCAGCGCCAGCCAGGCGTGGGCGGCCGTCACCGGCCTGCCAAGGAAGATGCCGCGGGCGATCAGCGCGACCGCGGTGAGGATCGTCAGCGACCATGCCAGCCGGCCTGCGGCCTGCCAGTCGCGATCATGGTCGCGGGCCAGCAGCAGGATCAGCCAGCAGAACAGGCTGAGCACCGCCAGCGCGCCGATCCAGCGCGCGGCAGGCGAATCGACGTGAACGACCACCCGCTCGCGGGCCCGCAGCCGCGACGCAAAATTGACGGGCGATTCGTTCACAGCAAAAAGGTTACGCCCGGTCCTTCTTGGTCCCAGGGAAATACTTGACGATTCCTTCCTGCACCACGGTCGCCAGCAGCTGCCCCGATCGGTCGAAGAAATGCCCGGTGCCCAGGCCGCGCGAGTCCGCGGCCACCGGCGAGGACGTCGAGTACAGCACCCATTCGTCGAACCGCACCGGCCGGTGGAACCACACCGAGTGGTTCATGGTCACGGCGAAGATGCGGTCGAAGCCCCACGACAACCCGTGCGTGGTGATGATCGAGTCGAGCACGGTGGTGTCCGACGAGTAGACCAGCGCCGCGGCGTTGATCACCGGGTCGTCGGGCATGGCGCCTACTGCCTTCATCCAGACCCGGTTGTAGGTCGAGGCGCTCCCCCTTGTCGCGCATCACCCAGCTCGGGTCGTTGGTGTAGCGCCAGTCGATCGGCCGCAGCGCGCTGACGAAATGCGGTACGACGTCTTCGAATCCGCGCAACAGATCGTCGACGGACGGCACCGACTCCGGGTCGGGCAACTCCGGGCGGTTGCGATGCCGTGCTCGATGCCGCTGCCGCCGTTCATGTAGGAAATGATCGCGGTGGTCAGCAGTTCGCCGTTCTGCATGACGTCCACGCGACGGTTGGCGAAGCGGCGCTCGTCGCGCAGCCGCACCACGTGGAATTCGAGGTCCTTCTCGGGGTCACCGCCCGCGATGAAGTGCACCGAAAGCGCGCTGGGGCGCAGCTTCTCCGAAACCGTGCGGCTGCCGGCCACGAAGGCCTGCGCCATCATCTGGCCGCCGAACGTCCGCACCGGATTCCGGCTCGGGTGCGAGCCGACGAACGTGTTGTCGTCGATGCGGTTGAGGTCCAGTATCGCGAGCAGTTCCTCGAAGTCTGCCGTTGACACTCAATCCCCTAACCCGTCCTAGACGTCTTCCTCTCCGATCCGGTGCACGTGGATCAGATTGGTGGAGCCTACTGTGCCGGGCGGCGCACCTGCGACGATGACCACCAGCTCGCCGCGCTTGTAGCGGCCGAGCGTCAGCAGCGACTTGTCCACCTGGCGGATCATCTCGTCGGTGCTCTTCATGTGCGGCACGATGAACGTCTCGGTGCCCCACGTCAGCGCCAACTGGCTGCGGACCTCGGGCAGCGCGGTGAACGCCAGCACCGGCAGCGGGGTGTGCAGGCGGGCGAGGCGCTTGACGGTGTCACCGGACTGGGTGAACGCCACCAGCGCCTTGGCGTCAAGCCGCTCGCCGATGTCGCGGGCGGCATAGGAGATGACGCCGCGCTTGGTCCGCGGCACATGGGTGAGCGGCGGCGCCGCCACCGAGTTCTCCTCGACCGCACTGATGATGCGGGCCATGGTCTTGACGGCCTCGAGCGGGTACTTGCCCACCGACGTCTCGCCGGAGAGCATCACCGCGTCGGCGCCGTCGAGCACCGCGTTGGCGACGTCGGACGCCTCCGCCCTGGTCGGCCGGGAGTTCTCGATCATCGACTCCAGCATCTGGGTGGCGACGATGACGGGTTTGGCGTTCTCCCTTGCCATTTGGATCGCGCGCTTCTGCACCAGCGGCACTTCCTCCAGCGGCAGCTCCACACCGAGGTCGCCACGCGCAACCATGATCGCGTCGAACGCAAGCACGATCGCCTCGAGGTTGTCGATGGCTTCCGGCTTTTCGAGCTTGGCGATGACGGGCACCCGGCGGCCGACACGGTCCATCATCTCGTGCACGAGTTCGATATCGGCGGGCGAGCGGACGAACGACAGCGCGACCAGGTCGACGCCGAGGCGCATCGCGAACTCGAGGTCCTCGATGTCCTTCTCCGACAGCGCCGGCGCGGAGACGTTCATGCCCGGCAGCGACATGCCCTTGTTGTTGCTGACCGCACCGCCCTCGGTGACCTTGCAGATGACGTCGTTGCCGTCGATGCTCTCGACGATCAGACCCACATTGCCGTCGTCGACCAGCACCCGGTCTCCCGGCGTGGCGTCCTCGGCCAACCGCTTGTAGGTGGTCGAGACGCGGTCGTGGGTGCCTTCGCAGTCGTCGACGGTGATGCGCACGGTCTCGCCCTCGGCCCAGAAGGTCGGGCCCGCCGCGAAGCGGCCGAGGCGGATCTTGGGTCCCTGCAGGTCGGCGAGGATGCCGACGGCATGCCCTGTGACGTCGGAGGCGGAGCGGACCCGCTTGTAGTTGGCCTCGTGATCGGCGTAGTCGCCGTGGCTGAAGTTGAGCCGCGCGACATCCATTCCGGCCTCGACCAGGGCCCTGACGGCCTCGTCAGTGGCGGTGGCCGGGCCCAGGGTACAGACGATCTTTCCGCGTCTATTCACGTCTGGTGAGCATAGTCGTGAATCGGTTCAGACGACGGCCAGGGGCAGCGCCCCCGGCTGGACCGGCGCGGGCAGATCCGACTCGCCCATCAGGTACGCGTCGACCGCGTGCGCGGCGCTGCGGCCCTCCGCGATGGCCCACACGATCAGCGACGCGCCACGGTGGGCGTCGCCGCAGACAAACACGCCTGGGGCGTCTGTCTGCCAGTCCGATCCGCACGGCAAAGCGCCGCGCCGGTTGAGTGCCAGCCCGAGGCCGTCCAGCAGCGGCATGTGCTCGACGCCGTCGAACCCGATCGCCAACAGAGCCAAATCACAGGGAATCTCCAGCGACTCCCCAACCGGGGTGATGTGCCTGCGGCCCTCGGCGTCACGTTCGACCTTCACCTCGGCGATCTCCATGGCCCGCAGGTGGCCGTTCTCGTCGCCGAGGAAGCGCTGCACGGCGACCTCGTAGCGGCGGGCGCCACCCTCGGCGTGCGCGGGCGACAACCGGGTGCGCAGCACGATCGGCCACATCGGCCATGGCGACCGCGATTCGTCGCGGTACTCCGGCGGCTCGGGGTTGTAGTCCAGCTGGGTCACCGACGTCGCGCCCTGGCGGTGCGCGGTGCCAAGGCAGTCGGCGCCGGTGTCGCCGCCGCCGATGATCACGACGTGCTTGTCCTTGGCGGAGATCGGGCTTGGCCCGTCGCCCTCGCATTCCTTGTTCGCGGGCACCAGGTGCTCCATCGCCAGGTGCACGCCCGTCGAGGTGGCGGCCCTCGACCTCGTTGTCGCGGGCCCGCAGCGCGCCGACCGCGAGTACGACGGCGTCGTACTGCGCCCTGAAGCTGCTCGACGGTGAGGTCGACGCCGACCTCGCAGTTCGGTGACGAAACGGGTTCCCTCCGCGCGCATTTGGGCCAGCCGCTGGTTCAGGGTGGCCTTCTCCAGCTTGTACTCGGGGATGCCGTAGCGCATCAGCCCGCCGATGCGGTCGTCGCGCTCGTAGACGGTGACGTCGTGGCCGGCCCTCGTGAGTTGTTGTGCGGCAGCCAGTCCCGCGGGCCCGGAGCCGACGACGGCGACGTGCTTACCGGTCGAGATGGCGGCGGGCTGCGGTTCGACGATGCCGTCCATCCAGGCCTGGTCGGCGATGGTCTGCTCGATGCGCTTGATCGTGACGCTGCCGCCGGTCTGCTCCTCGGCGATGGACAGCACGCAGGCGGTCTCGCACGGCGCGGGGCACAGCCGGCCGGTGAACTCCGGGAAGTTGTTGGTGGCGTGCAGGCGATCGCTGGCCGCGTCCCAGCGACCGCGGCGAACGAGGTCGTTCCACTCGGGGATGAGGTTGCCGAGCGGGCAGCCGGCGGTTCCCGAGTGGCAGAACGGGATTCCGCAGTCCATGCAGCGGCCGGCCTGCTGCGACACCTCGCCTGCGCGTTCGTGGGGATCCTGGCGCTCGTAGACCTCGCGCCAGTCGCCGACCCGCTCGTCGACCGGTCGCTTGGCGGCCTCGACCTTGGGTATCTTCAGAAAACCGGTTGGGTCAGCCACGGCTGGCCTCCATGATCGCGGTGTCGACGTCCCTGCCCTCGCGCTTGGCCACCAGGGTGGCCTCCAGGACGCGCTGGTAGTCGCGGGGCATGATCTTGGTGAATTGTGCGCTGCGCCTTGGCCAGTCGGACAGCATCGAGGTGGCCACGGTGCTGCCGGTGTAGGCGGCGTGCTTGGCGATGACGTCGCGCAGCCAGGTCAGGTCCTCGGGCTCGAGGCGCTGCAGCTCGACCATCTCGGTGTTGACCTTGGCGGGGTCGAGCCCGAGCACGAACGCGATGCCGCCCGACATGCCCGCCGCCATGTTGCGGCCGGTCTTGCCGAGCACGACGACCCGGCCGCCGGTCATGTATTCGCAGGCGTGGTCGCCGACGCCCTCGACGACGGTCAGCGCGCCGGAGTTGCGCGCGGCGAACCGCTCCCCGACCCGGCCGCGCAGGTAGACCTCGCCGGAGGTGGCGCCGAACAGCAGGGTGTTGCCTGCGATCACGTTGTCCTCGGGCAGGAACAGCACGTCGTCGGGCGGCCTGACGATGATGCGGCCACCCGAAAGGCCCTTGCCGACATAGTCGTTGGCGTCGCCGATCAGCTCGAGGGTGATACCGGGCGGCAGGAACGCGCCGATGGACTGGCCCGCCGAACCGGTCAGCGTGACGTGGATGGTGTCGTCGGGCAGGCCCTGCGCGCCGTAGCGGCGGGTGACCTCGGAGCCGAGCAGGGTGCCGACGGTGCGGTTGACGTTGCGCACGGGCAGTTCGAGTCTCACCGGATGCGCGTCCTCGAGGGCGCCCTCGGCGAGCTGGATCAGCGTGCGGTCCAGCGCCTGATCGAGGCCGTGGTCCTGATCGCGGACCCGCCGGCGCTGGGTCGTGGTTCGCGGGCACGGCGAACACCGGGGTCAGGTCGAGGCCCTGGCTCTTCCAGTGGGCGACGCCCTCGTCGGTGTCGAGCACCTCGGCGTGGCCGACGGCCTCGTCGATGCTGCGGAACCCGAGCTCGGCCAGATAGTGCCGGATGTCTTCGGCGATGAACCGGAAGAAGTTCTCGACGAACTCCGGCTTGCCGTTGAATCTGGCGCGCAGTTCCGGGTTCTGGGTGGCGACGCCGACGGGGCAGGTGTCGAGGTGGCAGACCCGCATCATGATGCAGCCGGACACCACCAGCGGGGCGGTGGCGAAGCCGTACTCCTCGGCGCCGAGCAGCGCGGCGACGATCACGTCGCGCGCGGTGCGCATGCCGCCGTCGCATTGCACGGTGATGCGGTCCCGCAGACCGTTGAGCACCAGCGTCTGCTGGGTGTCGGCCAGGCCGATCTCCCACGGCACGCCGGCATGTTTGAGGCTGGTCAGTGGCGCGGCGCCGGTGCCGCCGTCGTGGCCCGAGATCAGAACGACGTCGGCGTGCGCCTTGGAAACGCCTGCCGCGACGGTGCCGACACCGACGGAGCTGACCAGCTTGACGTGGATGCGGGCGTCGGAGTTGGCGTTCTTCAGGTCGTGGATGAGCTGGGCGAGGTCCTCGATCGAATAGATGTCGTGGTGCGGCGGCGGGCTGATGAGCCCGACGCCGGGTGTCGAGTGCCGGGTCTTGGCGATGTTCGGATACACCTTGAAGCCCGGAAGCTGGCCGCCCTCACCGGGTTTGGCGCCCTGAGCCATCTTGATCTGGATGTCGGTGGCGTTCACCAGGTAGTCGCTGGTGACGCCGAAGCGGCCGGAGGCGACCTGTTTGACGGCGCTGCGCCGTTTCGGGTCGTAGAGACGGTCGACGTCCTCGCCGCCCTCGCCGGAGTTGGACCGTCCGCCGATGTTGTTCATGGCGATGGCCATGGTTTCGTGGGCTTCGGCGGAGATGGAGCCGTAGCTCATCGCGCCGGTGTTGAATCGGGTGACGATGGACTCGACAGGCTCGACTTCCTCCAGCGGCACGGCGGGCCGCAGCCCTTCTTGAACTCGAACAGTCCCCTCAGCGTGCCGCCCTCTTTGGACAGGCGGTTCACCTCGTCGGAGTACTGCGCGAAGACCTCGTGCCGACCGGTGCGGGTCGAATGCTGCAGCAGGAACACCACTTCCGGGGTGAACAGGTGCAGTTCGCCTTCGCGGCGGAAGGCGTATTCGCCGCCGACCTCGAGGCGGCGGTGCACACGCTCGGTCGGGTTCTCCGGGTAGGCGCGGCGGTGGCGCTGCTTGACCTCCTCGGCGATCACGTCCAGCCCGGCGCCGCCGAGTTGGGTTGGCGTGCCGGTGAAGTACTCGTCGATGACGTCGTTGTTGATGCCGACGGCCTCGAACGCCTGCGCGGCGGTGTAGGAGGCGACGGTGGAGATGCCCATCTTGCTCATCACCTTCATCACGCCCTTGCCGAGCGCCTTGAGGTAGTTGCGCACGGCGGCGGCGGGTTCGATGCCGGTGAGTTCGCCTTCGCGGATGAGGTCCTCGATGGACTCGAAGGCCAGGTACGGGTTGACCGCCGCGGCGCCGAAGCCGATGAGCATCGCGATGTGGTGCACCTCGCGGGCGTCACCGCTTTCGACGACGAGCGCGACGGTGGTGCGCTCCTTGGTGCGGACCAGGTGGTGGTGCACGGCCGAGACGGCCAGCAGCGACGGGATCGGCGCCCTGGTGTGGTCGGAGTCGCGGTCCGAGATGACCAGTGTGCGTGCGCCTTTGGCGATCGCATCGCAGGCCCGCTGCCGCAGATCCTCGAGCGCGTCGGCGAGGCCTTCGCCGCCGCGTTCGACGTCGTAGAGGGCCTTCAGCACAGCGGTCTTGAGGCCGGGGTGCTCGCGGTCGTCGTTGATGTGGACGATCTTGTTGAGCTCGTCGTTGTCGAGAACGGGCCAGCGCAGCACGATCTGCCGGCAGGACGCGGCGGTCGGCTCGAGGAGGTTCTGCTCGGGTCCCATGACGCGGGCCATCGAGGTGACGACCTCTTCGCGGATGGCGTCCAGCGGTGGGTTGGTCACCTGGGCGAAGAGTTCGACGAAGTAGTCGTAGAGCAGCCGGGACCGTTGGGACAGCACGGCGGTCGGGGTGTCGGTGCCCATCGAGCCCAGCGGTTCGGCACCCGATGCGGCCATCGGGGTGAGCAGGATGCGGAGGTCTTCTTCGGTGTAGCCGAAGGAGATCTGGCGGCGCACGACGGACTCGTGGTTGGGCTGGACGCGGACGCGGTCGGGCAGCGTCTTGAGGTCGAGCAGGCCGGCGTGCAGCCATTCGCCGTAGGGCTCTTGCTTGCTCAGGTCTTCCTTGATCTCGTCGTCGGAGACGATGCGGCCCTGCGCGGTGTCGATCAGGAACATCTTGCCGGGCTGTAGCCGGCCCTTGGCGACGATCTCGGCGGACGGCACGTCGAGCACGCCGCTTTCGCTGGCGAGGATGACGCGGTCGTCGATGGTGCGCCACCAGCGGCCCGGCCGTAACCCGTTGCGGTCCAACACCGCTCCGACGAGCGTGCCGTCGGTGAACGTCACGCAGGCCGGGCCGTCCCACGGTTCCATCAGCGAGGCGTGGAACTGCCAGAACGCGCGTTCGGCGGCGTCCATGGTGGTGTTGTTCTCCCACGCCTCGGGAATCATCATCAGCACGGCGTGGGGCAGGCTGCGGCCGCCGAGGTGCAGCAGTTCGAGCACTTCGTCGAAGGACGCCGAGTCGGAGGCCTCCGGCGTGCAGATCGGCGAGAGCCGGGACAGGTCGCCGGGGATCTTCGAGCTGGCGAGCATGGCCTCGCGGGCGTGCATGCGGTTGCGGTTGCCGCGCACGGTGTTGATCTCACCGTTGTGCGCGACGAAGCGGAACGGATGGGCCAGCGGCCAGGACGGGAACGTGTTGGTGGAGAACCGGCTGTGCACGATCGCGATCGCGCTGCATGCAGCGTTCGTCCCGCAGGTCCGGAAAGTATTGGGGCAGCTGCATTGTCGTGAGCATGCCCTTGTAGACCATGGTGCGGCTGGACAGCGACGGGAAGTAGACGCCGTTGCGCTCGGCGCGCTTTCGCAGCGGGTAGACGCGCCGGTCGAGGTCGATGCCGCCGATGTCGCTGCGGCGCGGCGACGAACAGCTGCGCCATGTAGGGCATGCAGCCCAGCGCCGTCACGCCGACTTCGGCGCCGTCGGGGTCGACGGGCACCGCGCGCCAGCCGAGGACGTGCAGCCCTTCTTCTGCGGCGATGGCCTCGACGTGTTCGCGAGCTGCCGCGCGGGCGATCGGGGTCCTGCGGCAGGAAGCAGATGCCTGCGGCGAAGGTGTTGGTGCCGTCGGGCGCGGCTCGGCGGAAGTTCGAAGTCGACGACCTCTTTGAGGAGTTCGACGGGCAGCTGGATGAGGATGCCTGCGCCGTCACCGCTGTTGGGCTCGGCACCCGCGGCGCCGCGGTGTTCGAGGTGTTCCAGAGCGACGAGCCCGTCGGCGACGATGGCGTGCGAGCGGCGGCCCTGGATGTCGGTGATCATGGCGACGCCACAGGAGTCCGACTCGTTGTCCGGGTCGTACAAGCCCTGGCGTTCGGGCAATGCCGAAAACAGCATTGGAGGGTACCTCCGCAGTCCGGAAAATCTCTGGTCCGGGACTGCACCGGCCCGGTTGTCGATTGTATCAGCGCAGCTGCGGAGCTACCCGCCGAGAAGCGTCGGGACCAGCGGGAACCCGGGCAGATTCCGTACCACCGTCCAGGTGATCGCGGCGACGGCGATGACGACGATGGCGGGCTTGGGCATCAACGGTTGCCCGCGGCGCCAGCGCACCAGGAGCCAGGCGGCCAGCATGGGCAGGCCGACGAGGAGGAAGACGTTGTCGACGACGGCGGCGGCGAGGTCGCCGTGCAGCACGTCGTGGGTCATCCGCAGGCCGCCGCAGCCCGGGCAGTTCCAGCCCGTCAGCGCCTTGAACGGGCAGACGGGAAACATGAAGTGCGGGCTGTGCGGATCGCCGAGCCCGACATAGGCGAGGCCGCCCACGAGAACGGCGCCGGTGCCGATCGCGCCGTAAAGCCGTTCGTCGGCTGGTGGCGCTAGGTGCCATCGCGCAGAGGACGCCCCTCCGGGTCGCGGACCTTGTCGGTGAGGATCAGAACGGCGTCGATGATGCCCCAGATGATCGCGCCGATGCCGCACGTGATCAGCCCGACGACGAGTTGCGCGATGCCCAGCCCGGTGTAGCCGAGGTAGATGCGGCCGATGCCGACGAGCCCGAACAGCCCGAGCAACTGCAGCAGTCCCGCGACGACCTTGGATTTCTCGGACAGCGGCTCGCCGGTCAGCGGATGACGGCCGAACGGCGCGGCCGGGATCCATGTATGCCGGCGGGTACTGCCCCGCGGGCGGCGGATACTGCCCTGGTGGCGGCGCATATTGGCCAGGGGCGGCGGGTACTGGCCAGGCGGCGGGTAACCCGGCTGCTGCGGGGGCGGTGGATAGGGGTTTCCACTCTCGCTGCCACTGAACTGCGGCTCGGTCATGCGCACCCAGCATGCCAGAGTTCGACGCCCGTCGTAAGTAAGGAAAACCCGCCAAGTATTGCGGGCGGCTACAAGGGCTGGCCGCTCAGGAGTCGGAGGGTGTCGATGAGCCCGCTGACCGGTATGCCGGGGTCGATCGAGCGGAGCAGTCCGAGCCCTACGCCGAGCGCGAGCAAGACTGTGGCCGTTTCGCGGCCCGGCATCGTCAAGGTCGGAAGTGTCGGCGGATTCCAATGCGGCGGTGATCATTTGGAGGATGCCGTCCAGGCGGCCGGCCAGCTCGGTGCGCAGTTGCTCGTTGGGACGCGCATGCGCGGCGAACTCGACTTCCAAAGTTGTCCACCCTGGATCGCCGATGACGCGTTGCGCCCATTCACGTATCGCATCGATCCGCGCGGGCGTGTCCGGCTTGGCGACGATCTCGAGAACCTCGCCGAGCCGTTCGGCGCGGACCTCGTCGAGCACCGCGGTGCACAGTTCGTCCTTGTTGCGGAAGTTCGAGTACACCGCGCCCTTGGAGTAGCCGGCGGCGTCGGCGACCTTCTCGAGTGACGTCGGGTGGTAGCCGTCGTCGAAGAACAACTGCCGTGGCGGTCTTGACCAGCTGTGTCCTGGTTTCCGCCTGGGTTTCTGCCCGCGTCTTCCTGGCCATGCCGAGGATTCTAACCCGTTGACATACCCATGGACTCTAGATACCGTCAGTATTCGAAATCGATAGGAGACCGTGATGCCCTACCCCAAGATCGAGCTCGACGGCGCGGTGGTGGTGGTCACCGGCGGTGCCCGAGGGATCGGTAAGGCCACGTCCGAACTCTTCGCCGCCAAGGGCGCGACGGTGTGTATCGGCGATCTCGACGGCGCCGCCTACACGCTCGACGTGACCTCGCGCGACTCGTTCGCGGAGTTCACGAGCGCGGTCCTGGACCGCTTCGGTCGGATCGACATCCTGGTGAACAATGCGGGCGTCATGCCGCTGGGTGACTTCCTTTCGGAGGACGACGCCATCAGCGCAACGACACTCGACGTGAACGTCTGGGGGTTGATCCACGGCATGCGACTCGTGTTGCCGCACATGATCGAGCGCGGCAGCGGTCACGTCGTCAACGTCGCCTCCATGGCAGGCAAGTTGGTCGTTCCGGGCATGGCGGTTTACAACGCCAGTAAGTTCGCGGCCGTGGGGCTTTCCGCGTCGGTGCGGGAGGAGTACCGGGACACCGGCGTGAGCGTGACCGCGGTGCTGCCGAGCGCCGTGCGCACCCGGCTGGCGTCCGGTGTGCCGCTCGGCCATGGCATGCCGACCGTCGATGCCGAGGACGTCGCGCGGGCGATCGTCGGCAGTGTGGGCAACCGACGGGCAGAGATCACCGTGCCGCGATATCTGGCGGGATGGGATCTGCTGAACGCCGCTGTACCGGAACCGTTGATGCGGTTGGGCCGCAAGCTGATCGGTGACCGCCGGGCGTTGACATCGGTCGAACACGACGTACGCGCGGCGTATGAGGAATCGATCCGGGCACAGGCGCGGGAGGCGAAGTAATGACACGGCAACCGAGGATCGTCATCATCGGTGCTGGCATTGCCGGCATCGCGACAGCAGTGACGTTACAGCGTGAGGGTTTTCACGACTTCACGATCCTGGAGAAAGGGACGGATGTCGGCGGCGTCTGGCATTGGAACCGCTACCCCGGCCTGACCTGCGATGTCCCTTCGCAGCTCTACCAGTTCTCGTTCGCACCGAAACCGGACTGGACGTCGTTGTTCGCGCCCGGCGAGGAGATCCAGCAGTACCTGCGCGACGTTGTCGAGCAGTTCGCGCTGAATGACCACCTGCGGCTGAACGCCGAGGTCGTGTCGGCCGTGTTCACCGGATCCGCATGGCAGATAAGGACCGCTGACGGCAGCGAGCTGGAAGCGGACTTCGTGATCGCCGCGACTGGCGTTCTGCACCATCCCTTTACGCCGGACATTCCGGGGCTCGACACGTTCGGCGGCGACGTCGTCCACACCGCGCGCTGGGATGACGACATCGTGACCGAGGGGCGGCGGATCGCCGTCATCGGCACCGGTTCGACGGGCGTGCAGGTCGTGTCGGCACTTCAACGCAAGGCCGCGCACATCAGCCACTTCGTGCGGACACCGCAGTGGGTGATGTGGGCGCCGATGGGACTGGCCCAGCCCGCTGTGCTCGGCGCGGCGCTGCGCAGGCTGCCGGGTCTGCACCGGTTCCTGTACGAAATGCTGCTGTCGGGGTCGGGCATCTTGGCCGACGTCGCCACCCGACCGAGCTGGCGTCGCCGGCTGGTGCAGGAGTGTGCGCGCTGGTCTCTGCGCGCCCAGGTCCGCGATCGCGAGTTGCGGAGCCGGCTGACCCCCGACTACCAGCCGTTGTGCAAACGCCAAGTCTTGTCAGCGTCGTACTACCGGGCACTTCGAGCACGCAACGCGGAGCTGGTGACGGCTCCGATCGAGCGGATGACGCCGGGCGGCATCAGGACGGCCGACGGTCGGGAAATCGACGTCGATCTATTGGTGTTCGCCACTGGATTTCAGGCACACAACTACATGCGGCCGATGAATCTGCGAGGCCGCGACGGGCTGTCGATCGACGACGCCTGGGCGAAAGGCCCACGCGCATACCGGATGACGGCCATTCCCGGATTCCCCAACTTCTTCACAGTGCTCGGCCCGAACTCACCGACGGGCTCTATCTCGCTGCAGTACTCCGCGGAGCTGACCGCCCGCTACATCGCCCAGTGGCTGCGGCGATTCCGTGATGGCGAGATCGAGACCGTCGAAGTCACCGACGAAGCAACGACGAAATTCAACGACGAGGTCGCTTCGGCGCTCGGCCCCACCGTCTGGAATACCGGCTGCAATTCGTGGTATCTCACCGATGAGGGCAACGTCGATCTGTGGCCCTACGACCGCAGGACCATGACCGACATGCTCTCCCAGCCCGACGATCGCGATTACCACGTCACGCGGGCTGTCGTCGTCGGCACCTAGAACGGCGGTGGTCTGTTGCGTTCGGCGACGTGGTCGTCGTTGAGTCGGCGTTCGGCCTCGATGCTTCGTTGGCGGTTTTCTTCGCGGGTGTGCTTGCGCCGCGGCATCGTTAGCCCTGACGCCGATTGGGGCGTGGCGGCCGGTGATGAAACAGGTGCGGTGGGTTTGCACAGTGTCGGGAACAGCAGCCGGCTACCCGGATAGGTGGTGTAGGTCTGTCCGCCCGGCGCGGTCCAGATGACCGTGCCATCGGGTAGCTGTCGATCCAGCCACCCACAGAAAGTCTTGAGCAAGTGGTGTTTTCGGCACAGGCACGCCAGATTCGATGCACACGTCGGTCCTACCGGATACGGGATCGTATGGTCGAGGTCGCAGCGGAAGGCCGGCTCGTCACAGCCCGGGAAGCGACACGTCAGATCCCGACACCGAACGAAGTCGGCCAACTTCCGTGACGGCGTATACCGCGGCTCCGGCGGCGCATCCCCAGGATGCACCAACGGCCGAATCGTGGCCGTGGCGGCGACTTTGGCGGCCAGCAGCGGTGCCGGCATGATCCCGCCACCAATCACTACGGCCGGGTTGGATCGGGCGGGGCCGTTGTCAGGCTCGGCCGCGAAGTGCTCAGCTGCCTCAGCGATCGCCATCTCCCGCAACGGCTTATCCAGCGCCGGTCGGGGCGGCGTTTCACCGTCGAGCTGCACCGGCGTGTCGTCGGCCAAACTGCGCTCCTCGGCGATGACATGCACCACCGTCGCGCCCGGCGCAGCATTCCCGATTGCCTCGCACTCTGGGTTACCGCAGGCACACGACAGCTCTTCCTTGCGCCCCAGCGCGCCCATCGCATCGCCGCGCCGCTGATCAACAGTGCGTGGATCGTCCTCACACACCCCGCGCGCCATCTCCGCGAGGCGTTGGTTGAAGGCCTCGGCGTCATGGGCGAAGAGCTTGCCCTCCAGATGGGCCAACCCGGAGCCGTCGTCCTCGGGGATCACGTCAACGTGGCGCCCTCGCGAAGCGTGTTCGGTGCGCCGCAACGCGCCAGGGTCAAACCGATCCACCCACCAGTCGATGGCCGTCTCGGCCTTGGCCACCGATAACGCACCCCAGCCGGCGACCTCGGAGGCGATGGCGGCATCCAGTTGGGCGCGGGCCTCGCGGTCTGTCACCAGGCGGGTGCGCGAAACGATCGCCGATACCAGCCGATACGAAATCCCGCCGGTGGCGAACACCTCGGCCACCCGCGGCAACCGCTCCCGCAGTGCCATCGCCACCATCAACTGATGAGAAGCGACACCATGCGACACGTTCTGCTCGGCGGCCACCTCGGCGGCGACCGCATCCCAGTTGTCGAAGCACCACTGGTCGCGTTCGGCCGACCCGACGGCCGACCGCCGGACTTCCATGGTGTCGGCCGTCGCGGCCAGCCGCCGCGCGCACGCCGCGTTCTCCACCCGCGCCCACGCGCCTGCCGCGTCAGCACCAGAAGTGCCACCGGTAGCCGCCACGAGCGAATCGAACATACTTTCGACAATAAGCAGCCACAGCGCCCACACCCCCGACCAAACGTCACCGACAGCCCAACCTGTGGATGAAATCGCAACTGTGGATAAGTGCGGTCAGCGACTGCGGCGTAACCATCGGCTCAGGCGACCGCCAGCCTCTTGCGCCGGAGCGGCGGGTTCGGACTTCGACTCGGGTTCCGCCGCGGTCTCGAGAACGCCCGTCGTGGGTTCCTCGTCGGCGGCAGAATCGGCTTCCTCAACGACCGCTTCAGCTTCCTCGGCAGCTTCTTCTTCAGAAGGCTCGGCCTCGTCGGCCTCTACCGCGGCTTCCGCATCCTCGGTTTCCGACTCATCCCGTTCGAGTGCGTCATCTTCGTCGTCGGCTTCGGCTTCGTCCGCGGCCTCCGCTTCGGCCTCCGACCCTTCGTCCTCGGCTTCCGGCTCCGCTACGGCCTCCTCGCCTTCGTCCGCAGGCTCCGCCTCGGCTTCGTCCTCGGGCTCTTCGGCTTGATCCTCTGCCTCTTCGCCTTCCGCTTCCGGCTCTGCGTCCTCGGCCTCGGCTTCCGGCGCTTCTGGCTCTTCGGCCTCGGACTCTTCGGCTTCGTCCTCGGCTTCTGGCTCCTCCGCGTCGGACTCGGGCTCGTCCTCGGCCGGAACACCAGCGACGTCGGGGGCGAGATCTTCGGCCGCGATCGCAATCTCAGCCGCGACTTCGTCCTCCGCCTCCGCTTCGGCGTCCGGCTCCTCGTCCTCCGGCTCGTCGGTGACGTCGACGTCCTCGTCCTCCGGCTCGTCGGTGACGTCCTCTTCGTCCTCAACGGCAGCCTTGGCGTCTTCGTCTTCCGCGTCACCTGCGACCTTGGCAGCGGCGACGACACCGGTCGTAGCGGCTACGGCCGTCAACTCCTTGGCGAATGCCTCGACGGCGTCTTCTTCCTCGTCGACCTTCTCGGCATTGCCTGCAAGCGAGGCAGGATCCTCTCGGCCCTTCGGCGCGACCATGATGTACACCACCGCGCCGATGAACACGAACGTCGACGTGAACGAATTGACCCGGATCCCGTCAACGGGCATGGACGCGTGATCACTGCGCATCAGCTCGATCCAGAACCGGCCAACGCAGTAGCCAGCCACATACATCGCGAACAGGCGGCCGTGGCCTATCTTGAATCGCCTGTCAATCCAGATCAGCGCCGCGAAAACCAAGACATTCCACAGCAATTCGTACAAGAACGTCGGATGGACTACCCCGACCAACTGGCCCGTCGAGACACCGTTCAACGAGTCGAGTGCACCGTTGACGTCGCGGCGCTCATAGATCTCAAGGCCCCACGGCAGCGTCGTCGGCCGTCCGTACAGCTCCTGATTGAAGTAGTTGCCCAACCGGCCGATGGCCTGCGCCAGAATGATTCCCGGCGCGATCGCGTCACCGAACGCAGGCAACGGGATGCCTTTCCCTCGGCACCCTATCCACGCACCGACACCACCAAGTGCCACCGCGCCCCAGATGCCAAGGCCGCCGTCCCAGATTCGCATTGCCCCCAGCCAGTCCCGCTCCGTCGTCACCGAAGTAAGTCCGCCAGTCCGTCATGACGTGATACAGCCGACCGCCGATGAGACCGAAAATCACCGCCGGTATGGCGATGTCATAGATGACACCCGGTTCGCCGCCCCTGGCCACCCAGCGACGATCGCCGATGAGCAGCGCGGCGACGATACCCAGAATGATGAAGAGCGCGTAGGCACGGAGCGGTATCACGCCCAGGTGCCACACACCTTGCGAGGGACTGGGGATGTAAGCCAAAACTGTCGTCGTCACGCAGTAATCCTCTGCCGCACACCGTCTGCGAGTTCCACGGTCAGCGACCGCACCGCTGGAATACCGTCCTTCAACGCCGACACCAGCGCCGACCCCACAATCACCCCGTCCGCATAGGCGCCGATCTGCGCCGCCTGATCACGCGACCGCACGCCCAGCCCGACACCGACCGGAATGTCCGAAACCGCCTTCACCCGACCCACCAGTTCGGGCGCGGCCACCGACACCGCATCACGAGCACCTGTCACCCCCATTGTCGAAGCGGCATAGACGAATCCGCGCGACGCCTGGACCGTCGCCGCCAGCCGCTCCGGCGTCGACGACGGTGCCACCAGAAAAATCCGATCCAGGTCGTGCGCGTCCGATACCTCTAGCCATTCCGATGCTTCGTCCGGAATCAAGTCAGGCGTGATCATCCCGAGCCCACCCGCCGAGGCCAGATCACGCGCGAATGCGTCGACACCCCAGCGCAACACCGGGTTCCAATAAGTCATCACTACGGCCCTGCCGCCTGCCTTGCTGATCGCCTCGACCGCAGCCAGCGCGTCACGCACCCGCACGCCGCCTCGCAGTGCCGCGTCGGCCGCCGCCGCAATCACTGGTCCGTCCATTCCAGGATCCGAGTAGGCGATGCCGACCTCGATCACGTCGCAACCGGATTCGACCATGGCCGTCATCGCCGAAATCGACGTCGGCACATCGGGGAATCCCGTCGGCAGGTAGCCGATCAGCGCCGAACGGCCCTCCGCACGGCACTCCGCAAACAACGATGCGAGCCGGCTCATGACGCACCGTCCAACAGACCGAACCACTTCGCTGCCGTCTCGACATCCTTGTCGCCGCGGCCCGACATGTTCACCACGATGATCGAGCCGCGGCCCAACTCGACGCCAAGCTTGAGTGCTCCTGCGACCGCGTGCGCGGACTCGATGGCGGGGATGATGCCCTCCGTCCGGCAGAGCAGCGAGAATGCGTCCATCGCCTCGGTGTCGGTGATCGGCCGGTACTCCGCACGGCCGGTGTCCTTCAGGAAGGCGTGCTCGGGTCCAACTCCCGGGTAGTCCAAACCCGCTGAGATCGAATGCGACTCAATGGTCTGCCCGTCTTCGTCCTGCAGCAGATACGAGAACGATCCCTGAAACGCACCTGGCGAGCCACCGGTGAAGGTCGCTGCGTGGCGCCCGGTCTCGACACCGTCACCGGCGGCCTCGTAGCCGACGAGTCGGACTGCCGGGATCATCGATGAACGCGTGGAAGATGCCGATCGCATTCGACCCGCCGCCAACGCACGCCGTCACCGCATCGGGCAACCTGCCGGCCTGATCGACAATCTGTACCCGCGCCTCCAGCCCGATCACCCGCTGGAAGTCGCGCACCATCGTCGGGAACGGATGCGGGCCCGCGGCGGTGCCGAAGCAGTAGTAGGTGTTGTCCGCGTTGGTGACCCAGTCACGGAACGCCTCGTTGATCGCGTCCTTCAGTGTCTTGGAGCCGGCCTCGACCGACACCACCCGCGCACCAAGCAGCCGCATCCGCGCCACGTTCAGCGCCTGCCGTGCGGTGTCGACGGCGCCCATGTAGACGACGCATTCAAGTCCAAGCAGTGCGCACGCCGTCGCGGTCGCCACCCCGTGCTGTCCCGCACCGGTTTCGGCGATGACCCGCATCTTGCCCATCTGGCGCGCCAACAGCGCCTGACCCAGCACATTGTTGATCTTGTGAGATCCGGTGTGGTTGAGGTCTTCTCGCTTCAGGAAGATCCGCGCGCCACCGGCATGGTCACTGAGCCGCGCCGCTTCGTACAGGGGCGACGGCCGGCCACTGTAGTGCCGCTGCAGCCGGTCGAGTTCGTCGAGGAAAGCCTGGTCGCCACGGGCCTTTTCATACGCGGCGGTGACTTCCTCGATGACGGCCATCAACGCCTCTGGGACGAATCGCCCGCCGTATGCACCGAAATGGCCACCCGCATCGGGATCATGGACAGTGGGTTCGGCCACGGCCGCGCTCGAACGCGGCAGCTCCGGGCCGGCGAGATCGGCCACTTGTCAGCGCGCGGGTTTGGGGCACGACGGATGCGTGCCTGCGGTGACCAAATCGGCTACGGCGCTGCGGGGATCGCCACTGGTGACCAGCCCCTCGCCGACGAGCACCGCGTCGGCGCCCGCTCCGGCATAGGCGAGCAGATCGGCGGTGCCGCGTATCCCCGACTCCGCGACGCGAATGACCTTGCTCGGCAATCCCGGTGCGATGCGCGCGAAGCAATCCCGATCGACGTCAAGCGTCTTGAGGTCGCGCGCGTTGACGCCGATGACCTTCGCGCCCGCCTGCAGCGCGCGGTCGGCTTCCTCTTCGGTGTGCACCTCGACGAGCGCCGTCATCCCCAGCGACTCGGTGCGTTCCAGCATCGACTCCAGCACCGGCTGTTCGAGCGCGGCGACGATCAGCAGCAGCATGTCGGCGCCGTGCGCGCGGGCTTCGTGAATCTGATACGGCCTGACGATAAAGTCCTTGCGCAACACCGGAATTGACACCGCCGCACGAACCGCGTCCAGATCATCGAGCGAGCCATTGAACCGGCGCTGCTCGGTGAGCACGCTGATGATGCGCGCCCCGCCATCCTCGTACGCGCGGGCCAGCTTGGCCGGATCGGAGATCGACGCCAGCTCGCCACGCGATGGGCTCGCCCGCTTCACTTCCGCGATCACGCCGATGCCCGGTTCGCGCAGCGCGGCCATCACGTCCAGCGGCGGCGGCGCGTCCTTGGCCTTCTCCTTGATCTCGGCGAGGGGGACGACGGCCTCACGAGCGGCGACGTCGGCGCGGACTCCTTCAATGATGGAGTCGAGCACGGTCACCGAACTCATACCCGTCGCGTGTCCTTCCTGTAAGCGCGGTTGATCTTCATCGAAGGGTAGCCGCCAGCACAGCACCATCGATCACCGACCCTTGTTGTCCGGATCGGTCGGGTCTCGACCCTCGTCAAGGGCGTCCCAGATCGACCCGCTCGGACGTATCGGCGTCGTCCTGCGGCGACTGCGCCGATCTGCGGCGCTCGTAGCGAGTCGACCTCGGGCCTCGGCTTGGCGACCGAGCGCATCAGCAGCACCGCACCGACGAGCGCGCCGACCGCGGCCACCAACGTGACGATCGCGCCGCCGTAGTGCCGCTGTGTGCCCACCAGGTCGGCAGCGGGCACCTCCGCCAGATGGGCGGCCCGCACGGCGACGTCGCGGATCACCCACAGGCTGATCGCCAGGTAAGCCATGACCGCGCTTACCGCCGGCGACGATCACTGCCAGCAGTCCCAACCGCCAGCCGCGCACCGCTATCGGAGCGACGGCCGCGACCAGCAGGATCGCCGCCAGCGGTACCAGCGCCGTCGACCACGACGCCCCCGGTCAATGCCGTGGTCTTGGGCTGGCCGAGCCCGTCGAACGACTGCACGTCGACCCACGCCATGCGCGACGCCCCCCACAGCGCCGCCGCGGACAGCAGCAGCAGGAGCTGCGCCAGCCGGATCACGGCTCGGTCAGCGTTTCCGCCGCGGCGATCGCGTTCAAGACTGCCCTGGCCTTGTTCGCCGCCTCGGTGTACTCGTACGGGCCGTTGGAGTCGGCCACGACTCCCCCGCCGGCCTGCACATACGCCGTGCCGTTGCGCATCAGCGCGGTGCGGATGGCGATGGCGAAGTCGGCATTGCCCGCGAAGTCGAGATAGCCCAGCACGCCGCCGTAGAGGCCGCGGCGGGTCTTCTCGACCTCCTCGATCAGCTCCATCGCCCGCACCTTCGGCGCGCCGGACAGCGTGCCTGCCGGGAAGCATGCGGTGACGGCGTCCAGCGCCGTCTTGCCGTCGGCGAGCAGCCCGGTCACCGTCGACACCAGGTGCATGACGTGGCTGTAGCGCTCGATGTGGCTGTAGTCCTCGACGCGCACGGTGCCCGGCTGGCAGACCCGGCCCAGGTCGTTGCGCCCGAGGTCGACCAGCATCAGGTGCTCGGCGCGCTCCTTCTCGTCCTCGGCCAGCTCCTTCTCGAGCAGCAGGTCCTCTTCCTCGGTCTCCCCGCGCCACCGCGTGCCCGCGATCGGATGCGTGGTCGCCCGGCCGTCCTTGACCGTGACCAGCGCCTCGGGACTGGAGCCGACGATCGAAAAGTCCAGTCCTCCAGCATCATTGGGCACATTCAGCAGATACATGTACGGGCTGGGGTTGGTCACCCGCAGCATCCGGTACACGTCGAGCGGGTCGGCGTCGGTGTCCATCTCGAACCGCTGCGACGGCACCACCTGGAACGCCTCGCCTGCCTCGATGTCGCCGACGAGCTTCTCGACGATCGCCCCGTACTCCTCGAGCGTGCGCTGCGCGCGGTGCAACGGCTCGGGCCGGCTGAACGTCGCCACCGTCGACGGCAGGTGTTCGGAAAGCGCCGCGGTCATCACGTCCAGCCGGGCGACAGCGTCGTCGTACGCCCAGTCCACCCGCTCGTCGGTGCCGTTCCAGTTCACCGCGTTGGCGATCAACGTGATGGTGCCCTCGTGGTGGTCGACGGCGGCGATGTCGGTGGCCAACAGCAGCAGCATGTCGGGCAGCCCGAGATCGTCCACCGTCAGCGAGGGCAGCCGCTCGAGCCGGCGGACCATGTCGTAGGCGAAGAACCCGACCAGGCCGCTGGACAGCGGCGGCAGGCCGGCCACGTGCTCGGTCTTCGAGCAGCTCGAGCGTCGCGCGCAGCGCCTGCAGCGGTTCGCCGCCGCGCGGGTGCGTCCTGCGGCGTGACACCCAGCCACACCGCCTCGCCGTCACGCACCGTCAACGCGGAGGGCGCACCCGCGCCGATGAACGACCACCGCGACCACGACCGGCCGTTCTCGGCCGACTCCAGCAAGAACGTCCCTGGCCGGTTGGCGGCCAGCTTGCGGTACGCCGACAGCGGGGTCTCACTGTCGGCGAGCACCTTGCGGGTCACCGGCACCACGCGGTGCCCGGCGGCCAGCGCCCGGAAGTCCTCGCGCGACGTGGTTATTGCGAGGTTGGCGGTCGTTTGCACGCGTCAATCCTCCCAGACGCACGCCAGGGGGCTCGACGACGCAGGCGTCATCGGACTGGTCAGCACCACTGGCGCCTGCGCCATGAACCGCGGTGTGCTGCCACGGTGCTCGTCCGCGGCGTGCGCAGTGAACGGGTGGACGACGTACATGTCGCCGGGCTCTCCGGTGGCGTGCACCACGACTCGCCCGGCACTGGCGTCGTCGACAAGCCGGCCCATCTCGGCGAAGTCGATCGGGTCGTCTCCGAGCACACGGGCGACGTCGCGGTGCGACCCCGCCCGAATGCGGGTCGGCGCGTCGGCAGGGCCGACTTCGGACAGCAGGGTGAGCAGCGAGCACGGTGTGCGGACGACCAGTGACCGCCCACGAGCCGTCGGGTTGCGGCGTGTTGGCGTCGATGTGCCACCCCCGATCGTCGGCGGGCGGCGAAACGGGAAACCGGACCGGGATGTTGCCCAGCGAGCCCCGCGGCTGCCATCCGCCGGTCCCGCAGATGATGTCCAGCGCCGCGGCCAGCGCGGAGCTTCGGGCCAGTTCGCCGAATGGGCCCTGGCCGGTCAGGTCGGACGCCCACGCACGGGCGCCGACCACGCGTCGGGCTCGTCGGGCGACAGACCGAGCTGCCGCCACAACACGGCCCGCGCCGCATCGGCGACGCTGCGGGGCGCGGCCTGCTCGATCTTGACGTAGCCGTCGGACATGAAGGCGTCGAGATTCAGCATCGGGGCCGAGGCTCTCACCGAGACGACGTCTGACGCGAACGATTTTCGACCAGGCGTAGCGTTGCGACCCCATGAAACGTGGTGACCAGGTAGCCGAGTTCGAACTGCCGGACCAAACCGGCACTGTCGCGAAGCCTGACAGAGCTTCTCGCCGACGGCCCGATCGTGCTGTTCTTCTATCCCGCGGCGATGACAGCCGGGCTGCACCAAGGAGGCCTGCCACTTCCGCGACCTGGCTTCGGAGTTCGCCTCCGTCGGCGCCAGCCGGGTCGGCATCAGCACCGATCCCGTTGAGAAGCAGGCGAAGTTCGCCGACAAGGAGAGCTTCGACTACCCGCTGCTGTCGGATGCCGATGGCACCGTCGCGACGCAGTTCGGCGTCAAACGCGGCCTGCTCGGAAAGTTCATGCCCGTCAAGAGGACGACGTTCGTGATCGACACCAACCGCACGGTGCTCGACGTGATCGCGTCCGAGGTCAGCATGGACACCCACGCCGACAAGGCACTGGAGGTGCTGCGCGAGCGGCAGTCCGCGTGACGCCGGTTCTCGAACTCGCCGATGTGACGTTCCGTCGCGACGGCAAGCAGATCATCGACGGCATCTCGCTGACCGTGCAATCCGGCGAACACTGGGCACTGCTCGGGCCCAACGGCGCGGGTAAGAGCACGCTGCTCGGCTTCTGCGCCGCCGTCACGTTTCCCACCTCGGGAACGGTTCGCATCCTCGGCGAGCAGATGGGCCGGGTGGATCTGGCACGGTTGCGTCATTCGATCGGGCATGTGAATCCGCGGCACCGTCTGCAATACCCGCTGACCGTGCGTGAGGTGGTGCTCACCGGCGTCACCGCCACAATCGACCTCCCGATGCGCTGGACGCCAACGGCCGACGAATTTCGCCACGCGGACGACATGATCGAAACGGTCGGCCTGTCCCGCAGGGCGGACGACGTCTGGCCCACGCTGTCGCAGGGTGAGCGTGGCCGCACTCTCATTGCGCGCGCACTGATTTCGGAACCTCGGCTGTTGCTGCTCGACGAACCCACCACCGGCCTCGACGTGGCCGCGCGTGAACAGCTGCTGGAAACCATCGACACACTCGACGAAACCCACCCCGAGGTGGCCTCGATCCTTGTCACTCATCACCTCGAGGAGCTGCCGACGACCACGACGCATGCGCTGCTCATCGCTGAGGGCCGCACAGTCGCCGCAGGGCCTGCGCGCCAAACCGTGACGACCCACAACGTCACGGCTGCCTTCGCGCACCCCGTTGAAGTCCGCTACGACGACGGCAGGTGGATCGCGCGCACCAAGGCCACCCGCATCGACGTGTAACAGTTTCACAGCAGGCTGGCACCGCGGGCGCGGTGTCGGTCCAGCAAACGGCGATAGCGTGCGGAGATGAAGTGGGCTAGATGCCTCGCTGCGGCGGTCGTCCTGACGCTGGGTGTGTTCGTCTCCGCCATCCCGCCCTCGTCCATCGAGGCGCGCGCGCAGGCCGCGCCAATGGCGACGGACATCGTTCCTGGCGATGACGACTCCGATGACGACTCCGACGCCCTTGCGCAACAGCAGGAAGACGAGGAGTGGCAAGAGCAGCAGGAGCAGGACGAGGAACAGGCACAGCAGCAACTCCAAGACTCACTGCAACAGATGGAGCAATCCGAACAAGAAGCCGAACAGCAGAACGAGGCGGCCGAGCAACAGACGCAACTGGACGAACAGCTGGCCCAAACAGATCAGCAGCCCGGGCAGTAGCCGCTACAGACCTCCGATGGTTCTAACTGTCAAGTGTGAGGACGTGTTTGGCTGGCTCGCGAACGGTTTGGAGGCCATATCCCGCGTAGGTAAAGCGGAAATTTTGCGCATCAGCGTTGTAGCCACAAACGAGTTTGCTATTGAGCGGTCTGGTTCTAGGCCGTTCATCGACGCCGTCGGCGACGATCTCTGCGAGTGACGTTTTCACCGCCGCGGCACATGGTTGGCGACAATCGAGCCTGCAGCTCACGTGGTCTGTTATGCGGTCATTCCGAGTCAGTCTGCAGTTGTGCTCGCACCTGGTCGATTTGGTCGTAGGCGTAGGTGACCATCTCTGCTGTGGTCATCGTTTCGCCCTTGCGGGCGAGCGATTGATAGGTCTGGTCGCCGAGGAGTTGGGGGAGCTGCGCGATCGCACTGTTTATCTCCGGATAGACCACGGCAGTAAGTGGGCTAGCGGCGAACCCTGCGATGGTTGCGGCGGGTTCGTACTGCCCGAGCCGTTCGAGAAGGGCAGCGAGGACAGCCAGCGGGACGGACATGAGGCCAGTGTTGCCCGAGTCGTGATGCCGGCGGATCGCCAATGCCATGAAGTCGAGTGCACCCAAGGGGTCGCCATGCTCTACCTCCACGCGCGCAGCATTCTGAGCCAGAAACGACTCGTTGAATCGGTTCCCGTTGTCGCGAGCAATCACCAGGCCCCGGCGCATCGCGCCAAGCGCGCCGACGGGATCGGCGTCACTGAAAGCGTAGCCATAGGCGCTGAGCGCGAACGACAACGCGTACGGATTATGCAGCTTTTCAGCGGCCTCAACCAGGCCGTTAGCGGCGGCCATCGCCTCGTCGGCGAAACGTGCGGTCGTTAAAGCGAAGATCAGGCTTGCCCTGGTGATGGTATGGGTATCGCGGTCGTGTGCCAGCTGAGAGCGGCACCACTCGGCCCACCGTTCAGGCTGGCCTGTAACCATGTAGACGCTGCCCAGCCAACCGTCAACGCCGAACGGCACATCGGAGGGACGGCCGCCGATCACCAGTTGGCCGACGTCGCAGTAGCGGACCGACTCGTCGACCCGACCGAGCATCCAGCAAAGCGCTGCCATCACATACAGGGTGCCGAGCCGGGGGTGGTCGACGGCGCGAGCGGGCTCGATGAGCTCTTGGGCCCAGGCAATAGGTTCGTAGTTTTCGCTCACAAAGCCGAGGAAGGCCGCGTACGTAGCGATGGTGGCGGCATCGTCGATGTCGCCGTGGTCGGCGGCCCACCGAAATGCGGTACGCAGATTGCCTAGCTCGGCGGTCAACCAGTCGTAGGTCTCACGCTGCCGCGGACTGTCCCACAGGGCCATGATGTCGGTTTCACGCCCGGCGAAGTAACGCGCGTGCGCGTCACTCGTCTCGGCGGCCGCTGCGCGGGCAACGAGTTGCTCTTCGGCGAATTGACGGATCGTCTCGAGCATCGAAAACCGGGTTCGCCCTGAAGACCGGTCGGCGACGACCAGCGACTTACGCACCAGCGCGTCGACAAGATCCAGGACGACGTAGTGATCGACGTTTTCGGGTCCGACAACAGCGCAAGCACTTTGGAGGTCAAACCCGCCCGCGAACACCGAACAGCGTTCCAGAACGGTCTTTTCCGCGTCGTCGAGAAGGTCATAGGACCAGGCGACTGCCTGGCGCAGCGTCTGGTGGCGCTCCAGTCCGCGTCGTGATCTCACGAGTAGCTTGAATCGGTCATCGAGACGATCACGGACCTCTGCCGCCGTCATCGACGCCATTCGCGAGGCCGCCAGCTCGATTGCCAGTGGGATCCCGTCGAGGCGGCGACACACGTCCTCCACCGCGGTCGGCTCGTCAACCGGTGCGCCCGAAACCATGCTCTGAGCGCGTTCGACAAACAACTGCACGGCCGCATCAACGTCCAGAGAAGGCACCCGCCACAACTGTTCGTCAGCGACACCGATTCCCTCACGACTGGTCGCCAGAACCCTCACGGTGGCCGAGGCCGCGAGGATCGCTGCGATCAAATCCGCGACGCTGTCAATGACGTGCTCACAGTTGTCGAACACCAACAGGCGGAGCCTGCCCTCCAGAGCTGCAGCAACCGACTCGCTCACGCTCTTGCCCGGTTGTTGGGTGATGCCCAACACCGCGGCGACCGCGTCGGGAACCGCGGCGGGATCGGCAACAGCCGCCAGCTCGAAAACCCATACCCCGTCCGCAAATTCGTCCGCTAAACGCGTCGCGACTTCGAGTGCAAGCCGGGTCTTGCCAACTCCACCCACGCCAGTCAACGTGACCAACCGATGAGACCTCACCTTCGCTTCGATCTCACCGACTTCGAACTCGCGTCCGATCAAGCTCGTCGTCGCGGGCCGTAGATTTCCTGGACTAGTGTCGAGCGCCCGTAGCGGCGGAAACTCGGCGCGTAGTCCAGCTGCTCGTACTTGGAACATCCCGACCGGCATCGGCACATCGCGCAACCGTCTCGGCCCCAGATCGACCAGGTCTACTCCGCTGAGCAGTCCTGCGGTTGAGTCGGCCACGAGGATCTGTCCGCCGTGTCCGGCAGCCATCACCCGTGCAGCGCGGTTGAGCACCGTTCCGAAATAGTCCCCACGGCGCAGTTCTGCCTCTCCGGTCGCCAGCCCCATCCGCACCGGTAATTCCAGTGCCCGCTGCGCGGCCACCGCGGCATCAACAGCAGACTTCGGTGATGTGAATGCGGCCACGACGCCATCACCGGTGTGGCTGAATAAGAAGCCGTCGTGCTTGCCGATCGCGTCCTGAAGCACCTCGTCGTGCTTGGACAGTGCCTCCCGCATCGCATCTGCGTCGGCTTCCCACCGACGGGTCGAACCCTCAATATCGGTGAACAGAAACGTCACCACCCCCGACGGCGGCATCCCAGCGGACACCCGCACAGGATGTCACACAAACCGCATGTCAACGCGGCAATCGCGACTGACTTTCGAGACTCTTGTAACTCGTCTCATTCGTCCCACTGGCTCACGTGTCCCCGCCTAGGCTGCGACGTCGGCGACGGGCGGCACTGAGAATGCCTTGGCCTCATCGAAGGTCTCTCCGTGTTGCAGGCAGTGGTAGAGCTGTCCGAGCAGTTTGTTGAAAAGGTGTCGGTTGGCGGCGGAGTGGCGATCGCCACGGTCGCGGCGCTGGCGGTAGTGGCGCCGGGCGGGCTCGTACGTGGAGGCCGCCGAGAACGCCCACATCCAGCCGACGTTCGCGAGCCGGTTGTTCTTGATCTGACGGTGGGTGATGCAGATCGACCGACCGGAGGCGCGTGTGACCGGTGCTGACCCGGCGTACGCTTTGAGTGCCCGGGCGTCGGCGAATCGGTTTCGGTCGTCGCCGATTTCGGCGAGCACCCGCGCCCCGGTGGATTCGGCCAGCCCAGGAAAACTGGTGATGATCTCGTAGTCGGGGTGGGTTTGGAAGAGTTCGGCCGAGGCTTGGCCGAGTTCGTCGACGTTGGTGCTGGCGGTGTCGAGTGCGGCCAGTAGCGCCAGGGCGTGTTTTCCCATCGCCGCTTCGACCTGATGTGGTTGGCGCTGTTGGGATTTGCGTAATCCGGCTTTGATCTCTGCGGCTGCTTCGGCGATGCCGCGGCTGCGTCCGGCGCGCCTGAGCGCTGCGGTGATCCGGCTGAGCGACAAGCCGGCCGCGGCGGCCGGCGTAGGGGCGATCGCCAGCACCGCCCGGGCCTCGGGGCTGGCGATGCCGAGGCCGAACCGAGCGAATACGGCCAGGATGGTGGGACAGAACTCGCGTAGCACGGCACGCAGCTGTTGGATAGCTTTGGTGCGGGCCCAGATCGCGTCCTGGTGGGCGCGGGCGAGCACCGTGATCGCTTGACACAATTCGCTGTCGGCGGGCAGTGGCCGATGCAGGTGGGCATCGACGCGCAGGATGTTGGCCAGGGTCATCGCGTCGGCGTGGTCGGATTTCGACCTTGCGACGGACTGTCGTTCGCGATAGCGCGCGACCGCCAGCGGGTTGATCGCGTACACCGGACGCCCTGTGGCCCGCAGTGCGGCGACGAGCAGGCCGCGCGGGGTTTCGATGGCCACCGGGACTGGCGAGTTCGTGTTGTCGCCGGCGGCGGCGAGCATCTCGATCAGTTGGGCGAAACCGTCTGGGTCGTCGGGGATGCGTTTCTTGGCGATCAGCTGGCCGTCGTTGTCGATGATGGCGACGTCGTGGTGGGTTTCGGCCCAATCGATACCGCAGAACAATGTCACCTTCGATACCTCCAATACGTTGTGACGGATAGGGTTCCGGGCCGTGACCCGTGCGGGTGCGCAGCGCTCTACTTATGAGCCTCGATGGACTTGCCTCCGATGAGCTGTTCGCGGTCCCAGCGACCTGCACGGCGTCGGTCTATGTTGAGAACTCCACGGCTCGTGAAAATTGAGACGTTGAATCCGTGCAGGCGGGCAACAACCACGACATCTATCCCACCGCCAGCGGCGGAGCAGTCACGGACGCAACACGCCCAACTTTGCTATCTCTGGCGAAATTGAGGAATGGCCACCAGTCCGCGGACCGCGCCGGCCTGTAGCAAGTCCTCGTAGGCCCGATAACACTTAGGCGTCCGAACCGTGGACATGGCGGTCATTCCGAACTAAGTAGATACGTCCTTAGGTGATCGGTAAAGCCGCTCCGAAAGTCCTGCATTGACTGGGCTTTCGGCGCAATACCGTCCGCAGCGTGGTACATGCCCGGCACGGTGACGAGGTCGCACGGGACCCCGCTGGCCCGCAGCCTCTCGGCGTAATCGACATCCTCGTCATAGAACAGGTCGAGTTCCCCGACCCCGACCCACGCCGGCGGCAGTCCAGTCAGATCCGCGCGTCGCGCGGGCGCCGCGTACTCCGGAGCGTCCGACATCCGCGGCTCACGACCCAGATAAGCGCTCCACCCGAACCGGTTTGACGCAGGTGTCCACCCGAACCGGCCGCGACCGGCGTGGTCCTCGCGGAGCGCGGTTCGGTCGTCGAGCATCGGGTAGACCATGACCTGCGCGCGCAGGCTGATTCCCTCGTCGTAACTGCGCTGCGCGACTGCAGCGGATAGGCCTCCGCCCGCGCTCGCTCCGACGACCGCGATCCGATCGGGATCAATCCCAAGCTCGTCGGCGTTGTCGCGCATCCATCGAAGGGTCGTCACGCAGTCGTCAAGCCCGGCGGGGAACGGGTGTTCCGGCGCCAGCCGGTAATCAGGTGAAACGACGACGGCTCCGAGTTCGCGCGCGGCACGCCCGGAACCGAACGCCTCGAACTGTGGAGTGCCGACGATCATCCCGCCGCCATGAATCCACAGCAATGCCGGTGCAGTCGATGCGCGCTGGAGCGGTGTGGTGACGAGCACCCGCACCGGCGGCTCACCGACGTACCGCTCGGTCGCTGTGACGCCGGGCCCGGACCTCGTGCGCAGACTGAAGAGCAACCGAATGACGGGCAGTGTCCGGTCGGAGAACGGCACGGCGGTGAACGGCAGGACCGGGCTGCGCAGGTCCGCCGCAACGGCCGCCATCGCATCTCGCGCCGCCAGATACTGGCGCGCCGCCAATGCGGCTGTCCCCAAAATGGCCACCGCGGCAAGCTTCTTCACGCGGGCAGCTTAATCCTCAGGATCAAGGAGCACATCGGCGTCGAAGCAGGTGTGGTCGCCGGTGTGGCACGCCGCGCCGACCTGGTCGACCTCGAGCAGCACCGTGTCGCCGTCGCAGTCCAGCCGCACCGAGTGCACGTACTGGGTGTGGCCCGACGTCTCGCCCTTGACCCAGTGCTGCTGCCGTGAGCGCGAGTAGTACGTCGCCTTGCGGGTTTCCAGCGTGCGGGCCAGCGCGATGTCGTCCATCCACGCCACCATCAGCACCTGGCCCGTGCCGCGCTCCTGCGCCACCGCGGTGAACAGGCCGTTGGCGTCGCGCTTCAGCCGCGAAGCGATGCCTGCGTCGAGACGTCATCGCACCACGATCCCTTCTGCCGCCATCGCCGCCTTGACCTCGCCGATGGTCAGCTCGCGGAAGTGGAACACACTGGCGGCCAGTACGGCGTCGGCACCTGCAACAACGGCGGGCGCGAAATGTTCCACCGCGCCCGCACCGCCACTGGCGATCACCGGAACGGACACCGCGCCGCGCACCGCCCGCAGCATCTTCAGGTCGAAACCGGCCTTGGTGCCGTCGTAGTCCATCGAGTTCAGCAGGATCTCCCCGACGCCGAGTTCGGCTCCGCGGGTGGCCCATTCGATCGCGTCGATCCCGGTGCCGCGCCGGCCGCCGTGCGTGGTGACCTCCCAGCCCGACGGCGTCGGCTGCTCGCCCTCCGGCACGGTGCGCGCGTCGACCGACAGCACGATGCATTGCGACCCGAACTGGCGGGACAACTCCGCGAGCAGTTCCGGGCGGGCGATCGCGGCGGTGTTGACGGCCACCTTGTCGGCGCCCGCACGCAGCAGCACGTCGACGTCGGCCACCGACCGCACTCCGCCGCCGACGGTCAGCGGGATGAACACCTGCTCGGCGGTGCGCTTGACGACCTCGAGCATCGTGGCCCGGCCCGACGACGACGCGGTGACGTCGAGGAACGTCAGCTCGTCGGCACCCTCCGCGTCATAGGCGGCGGCCAGCTCGACGGGATCGCCTGCGTCGCGCAGGTTCTCGAAGTTGACGCCCTTGACCACCCGGCCGTCGTCGACGTCCAGGCACGGAATGATGCGCACCGCGAGGTCTTTGGGGTCCATCAGTAGTCCCCCGGATCGCCGACGGCGTTCATGAGCTCGAGCAGCTCGCCGTGCACGCCGGGCGCCGCGACCAGCGCCGAGCGCGACTTCGTCGTCCAGTCGCTGCCGTCCAGGTCGGTGACGATGCCGCCCGCCGCGCGCACCAGCGCGACGCCAGCCGCGTGATCCCACACATGCGCGCCGAAACTGATTGCCCCGCCGAGGATTCCGGCCGCGGTGTACGCGAGGTCGATGCCCGTGGCGCCGTGCATCCGCATCCGCGAGCACTTCCGGCTCAGGTTCTCGATCACGGCCAGCCGGTAGCGGCCCGGCACCCTGCCGCGGGAGTCGACGTTGAACGTGCTGACCCCGACGATGGAATCGGCCAACGTCCGCCGGCTCCAGCTGCGGTTGCTCGACGCCGTTGCTGCGCAAGGGTTTACCGACGACGCCGGTGAACCGCTCTCCGGTGAACGGCACCCAGGTCAGGCCGGCCACCGGCTCACCGTCGCGCACCAGGCCCAAGCAGGATCGCCGCCATCGGTGAGCCCGCGGCGTAGTTGAACGTGCCGTCGATCGGGTCGAGCACCCACACCAGCGGTGAATCGACGTCGGCGCCGCCGAACTCCTCGCCGTGCACCTCGATCCCGGTCTCGGCGTTGAGCGCCTCGACCACCTGGCGTTCGATCGCCAGGTCGACCTCGGTGGCGAAGTCGTTGCCCTTCTTCTGCACCGCAGAGTCGGCGCGGTGGCCCTCGACGAACGGCTTGGCTGCGGCGTCCAGAATCGCGGCGGCCTGCGGCGACCAGGGCGTCGAGGTCGGTCTCGTCCAGCGCCATCGACGGTCCTACTGCGCCACCGCGGCCAGCGCCTGCGGCAGCGTGAATCGTCCGGCGTACAGGGCCTTCCCGACGATCGCGCCTTCGACGCCGCGGTCGGTCAGCGTGGCGATGGCCCGCAGGTCGTCCAGACTGGAGACGCCGCCGGAGGCGATCACCGGGGCGTCGGTGCGCTCGGTGACCTTGCGTCAGCAGCTCGAGGTTGGGGCCGTTCAGCGTGCCGTCCTTGGTGACGTCGGTGACGACGAAGCGCGAACACCCTTCGCGGTCAAGGCGTTCCAGCACCTCCCACAGGTCACCGCCGTCGGTCTCCCAGCCGCGGCCGCGCAGCCGGTGCTCGCCGTCAACGATCTTCACGTCCAGGCCGACGGCCACCCTCTCGCCGTGCTCGGCGACGACCTTGGCGCACCACTGCGGGTTCTCCAGCGCCGCGGTGCCGAGGTTGACCCGGGCGCAGCCGGTGGCCAGCGCCGCGGTCAGCGACTCGTCGTCGCGGATGCCGCCCGACAGCTCGACCGCGACGTCGAGCTTGCCGACCACCTCGGCGAGCAGTTCGCGGTTGACTGCCGCGGCCGAACGCCGCGTCCAGGTCGACGAGGTGGATCCACTCGGCGCCGTCGCGCTGCCAGGTCATCGCGGCGTCCAGCGCGGAGCCGTACTCGGTTTCGCTGCCTGCCTGCCCCTGCACCAGGCGCACGGCGCGGCCCTCGACCACGTCGACGGCGGGAAGAAGTATCAATTTCACGGCGGTCAACCTAGCGCCCCGACCCAGTTGGCCAGCAATGCGGCACCGGCGTCGCCGCTCTTCTCCGGGTGGAACTGGGTGGCGGACAGCGGTCCGTCCTCGACGGCGGCGAGGAACGGCACGTGATGGGTGGCCCAGGTCAGCAGCGCGTCGGGATTGCCCTCCCACTGCTGCGCGGCGTAGGAGTGCACGAAGTAGAACCGGGTGGTCGGCGTCGATGCCCTTGAACAGCGTGGTGCCCGCGGGCGCGTCGACGACGTTCCAGCCCATGTGCGGGATCACCGGGGCGTCCAGCCGGACGACGGCGCCCGGCCACTGCCCGCAGCCGGTGGTCTCCATGCCGAACTCCACGCCGCGGGCGAACAGGATCTGCATGCCGACGCACACCCCGAGCACGGGCCGGCCCGCCGCGACCCGGTCGGCGATGATCTTGTCCCCGCCGATCTTTCGCAGGCCGGTCATGCACGCCTCGAACGCGCCGACACCGGGCACCACGAGTCCGTCGGCGTTCATGGCCGCGTCGGCGTCGGCGGTCACCTCGACGTCGGCGCCGACCCGCTCGCAGCGCCCGCTGGGCCGACCGCAGGTTGCCAGAGCCGTAGTCGAGGACGACGACTTCTTGCTGTCACAGCGTGCCTTTGGTGGACGGCACGCCGGTGACCCGCGGGTCGTACTCGACGGCCTGCCGCAGCGCGCGGGCGACGGCCTTGTACTGCGCCTCGGTGATGTGGTGCGGGTCGCGGCCGTAGAGCGTGCGCACGTGCAGCGCGATGCGCGCGTTGCATCGCGAGCGACTCGAACACGTGCCGGTTGACCACCGTGTGGTACGGCGCCTCGGAGCCGGCGATCGTGAAGTGCAGCATGTGGTCCGGCTCGCCGGTGTGCACGCAGTACGGCCGGCCCGACACGTCGACGGCGGCGTGGGCGAGCGTCTCGTCCATCGGGATCCACGCGTCGCCGAAGCGGCGGATGCCCTTCTTGTCGCCGAGCGCCTGCCCCAGCGCCTGGCCGAGCACGATCGCGGTGTCCTCGATGGTGTGGTGGCCCTCGATCTCGATGTCGCCCTTGGCGTGCACGGTCAGGTCGAAGCTGGCGTGGCTGCCCAGCGAGGTCAGCATGTGGTCGAAGAACGGCACGCCGGTGTCGATGCTCGACGACGCCGGTGCCGTCGAGGTCGAGCTCGACGACGATGTCGGATTCCTTGGTCTTGCGTTCGATCTTCGCGCGACGGGGTTCGGTCACTGTGCTCCTATTCGGGCGCTGGCGGCCGAGCAGCGCGTCGTTCTCCTCGGCCAGGCCGATGGTGGCGCGCAGGTATCCGGGGATGCCGACGTCGCGGATCAGGATGCCGTCGTCCAGGTAGCGCTGCCAGGTGGCGGGCGCGTCGGCGAACTCGCCGAACAGCACGAAGTTGGCGTCGCTGGGGATCACCCGGAAACCCATGCCGGTCAACGCTTCTGTGACGCGGTCACGCTCGGCGATCAGCTTCGCGACGCTGCCGAGCGTGTCGTCGGCGTGGCGCAGCGCGGCGCGGGCGGCGGCCTGGGTGACCGACGACAGGTGGTACGGCAGCCGCACCAGCAGCATCGCGTCGATCACCGCGGGCGCGGCGATCAGGTAGCCGAGCCGGCCGCCGGCGAACGCGAACGCCTTGCTCATCGTGCGGGTGACGACGAGCTTGGTCGGGTACTCGTCGATCAGCTTGACCGCGCTGGGCTGCGACGAGAACTCGCCGTAGGCCTCGTCGAGGATCAGGATGCCGGCGTTCATCGCCTCGAGCAGCCGCCGCAGCTCGTCGAGCGGAACGCTTTGGCCCGACGGGTTGTTGGGGCTGGCGACGAACACGATGTCGGGGCTGTGCTCCTTGATCGCCTGCACCGCGACGTCGGTGTCGAGGCTGAAGTCGTCGGCGCGGTTGGCCACCAGCCATGCGGTCTGGGTGCCGTCGGAGATGATCGGGTGCATCGAATACGACGGCACGAAGCCGATCGCGCTGCGGCCCGGCCCGCCGAACGCCTGCAGCAGCTGCTGCAGGATCTCGTTGGAACCGTTGGCGGCCCACAGGTTCTCGACGCTGACGCGCGGTGCCGGTCTGCGCGGTCAGGTAGGCGGCCAGGTCGGTGCGCAGCGCCACCGCGTCGCGGTCGGGATAGCGGTGCAGGTCGCCGGCGACCGCCCGGACCGAGGCCGTCACGTCGTCGACAGCGCCTGCGTGGGCGGATGCGGGTTCTCGTTGGTGTTGAGCCGCACCGGAACGTCCAATTGCGGTGCGCCGTAGGGCGATTTGCCGCGCAGGTCCTCGCGCAGCGGCAGATCGTCGAGCGTCACCTTCTTGCCGAGCGTCACCTCTCGAACCTCCGCCGCACCGCCTCGCCGTGCGCGGGCAGGTTCTCGGCCTGCGACAGCGTGATCACGTAGCCGGACACGTCCTTCAGCGCCGCCTCGTCGTAGTCGACGACGTGGATGCCGCTTGAGGAACGTCTGCACCGACAGTCCGCTGGAGTGCCGCGCGCAGCCCGCGGTGGGCAGCACGTGGTTGGACCCTGCGCAGTAGTCGCCGAGGCTGACCGGCGAGTACGGCGCCGACGAAAATCGCTCCGGCCGAACGGATTCGGCCGCGCCACATCGCGCGCGTCGACGGTCTGGATCTCCAGGTGCTCGGCGGCGTAGGCGTTGACGGTGCGCACGCCGGCGTCGATGTCGTCGACGAGCACGATCGCCGACTGCTTGCCCGTCAGCGCCGCGGTCACCCGCTCGCGGTGCACGGTGGTCTCCAGCTGGTTCGCGAGTTCGCGGTCGGTGGCGTCGGCCAGCTCGCGCGCTGTCGGTGACGAGCACGCTGGCCGCCATCTCGTCGTGCTCGGCCTGGCTGATCAGATCGGCGGCGACGTGCACCGGGTCGGCGGTGTGGTCGGCCAGGATCGCGATCTCGGTCGGGCCCGGCCTCGGCGTCGATGCCGACCTGCGAACGGCAGATCCGCTTGGCCGCGGTGACGTAGATGTTGCCGGGCCCGGTGATCATGTCGACGGGCGCCAGCTCGGCGCCGTCGGTGTCGGTGCCGCCGTAGGCCAGCAGCGCGACGGCCTGCGCACCGCCGACCGCCCACACCTCGTCGACGCCGAGCAGCGCGGCGGCGGCCAGGATGGTCGGGTGCGGCAGGCCGCCGAACTCGGCCTGCGGCGGGCTGGCGATCACCAGCGAGTCCACGCCCGCGGTCTGCGCGGGCACCACGTTCATCACCACGCTGGACGGGTAGACGGCGTTGCCGCCGGGCACGTAGAGGCCGACCCGCTCGACGGGCACCCAGCGTTCGGTGACGGTCGCGCCGGGCGCCAGCGTGGTCGTGGTGTCGGTGCGCCGCTGGTCGGCGTGCACGGCGCGGGCCCGCTCGATGGCCACCTCGCAGCGCGGCGCGCACGTCGGCGTCGAGCTCGGCCAGCGCGGCGTCCAGCTCGCTCGGCGGGCACCCGGACCGTCGCGGGCCGCACGCCGTCGAACGACTCGCCGTACTCGAGCGCGGCCTCGGCGCCCCGCTCGGCGACCGCGTCGACGATCGGGCGCACCTTGGGCACCACCGCGTCCACGTCGACGCCGCCGCGCGGCAGCGCGGTGCGCAGCTGCGCCGCGCGACAGCGTGCGGCCGCGCAGGTCGATGCGGGCATCGCGATCGGAGCCCTGGCGATACATTCACGCTGACCATTGTCCCAGAGCAGCACAAATCGATTATCGGAGGCGTCATGGCCGATCGGCCGCTGCACTCGAAGCGATCACCCCAACAACGCGCCGGGCGTGCCGATGATGTTCCCGCCGTGGTTCGAGCGCCTCCAGATCAAGTACATCAACCCGCTGATGCGGCCGCTCGCGCGATTCCTGCCGGCGTTCGCGGTCGATCAAACACCGCGGTCGCACGTCGGGCAAGGACTACGAGACGATCGTCAACGCCTACCGCAAGGGCAAGGTGCTGGCGATCGGGTTGGCCCACGGCAAGACGAACTGGGTGAAGAACGTGCTCGCCGCCGGCGAGGCGGATGTTCATCTGTTCCGGCGCGACGTGCACATCACCAACCCGAGGGTGCTGCCTGCGGGAACAGACGACCCGGCGCTGCCGCGATTCATGCGACGAGGAGCCAAGACCATGGGGGTCTTCGTCGCCGACATCGCCTGACACTCGAACGGCTAGATTCATGACCATGTCCGCTGGATCTCGCAAAGAGCACCCCAACAACGCGCCCGGTGTACCGATGGTGTTCCCGGTCGCGGTGGAGAACTTCCAGGTCAAGTACTTCAACCCGATGATCAAGCCGTTCGCTCGCTTCCTGCCGGGAATGGCGACCATCAAGCATCGCGGTCGCAAGTCGGGCAAGCCGTACGAAACCATCGTCACCGCGTACCGCAAGGGCAACGTGCTGGCGATCGCGCTGGGCCACGGCAAGACCGACTGGGTGAAGAACGTGCTCGCCGCAGGCGAGGCCGACGTGCACTTCATCCGGCGAGACGTGCACCTCGATCAACCCGCGGATCCTGCCTGCCGGCAGCGGCGCCGAGGGGCTGCCGTTCATGGCCCGGGTGCAGGCAGGCAAGATGGCGATCTTCGTCGCCGATATCGCTTGACCGCGCTGACACACTGACCCCATGGCGTGGGAAGTCTGGCTGACGTTCTTCGGTGCGGCGATCGCGATCAGCGTGTCACCGGGAGCGGGCGCCATCCAGTCGATGGCGACCGGCCTTACGCACGGCGTGCGGCGCGGCTACTGGAGCATCCTCGGCCTCGAGGTGGGCCTGATGCTGCAGCTCGCACTGGTCGCGATCGGGCTGGGCGCGGCGGTCGCGAACTCGATCCTGGCGTTCAACATCATCAAGTGGATCGGCGTGGCGTATCTGGTGTATCTGGCTGTGCGGCAATGGCGTACCGCGACCGTCGACCTGCGCGAGCAGATCGGCAAGGCGGTCGACGGCGGCCGCGTGGCGCTGCTGGTGCGCGGCTTCCTGGTCAACGCGACCAACCCCAAGGGCCTGGTGTTCTTCCTCGCGGTGCTGCCGCAGTTCGTGGTGCCGACCGAGCCGCTGCTGCCGCAATACCTGGCCGTCGGCGTGACGATGGTCGCCGTCGACCTCGTCGTGATGGGGCTCTACACGGGCCTGTCGGTGCGCCTGCTGACGTGGCTGCACACCCCGCGCAAGCAGACGATGCTCAACCGGGTGTTCTCCGGGCTGTTCGCCACGGCGGCCGTCGTGCTTTCGCTGGTGCGGCGCGGCCCCGCTACCGTCTGACCAGTTCGGACAGCTCCTCGACGCCGGGGCCCGACAACCGTGGCAGGGCCGCAGGCCGTCCGGTCAGGAGCAACAGCAGCGCCTCGACAGGTCCGCTCACCTCGGGCCCGTCACCGGCCGCCAGTCGATGTCAGTCGCGGTGAACCGGAACCGCTTGAGCGGACGCTTCACACCGAATGGCCAACCCATCGTCCAGACCCGCTCAATGCCCGCCCGCGCAGCATCTTTCGGCATCTCCCGCTCGATGCCGAGCGGGATCGCGATGTCCTGACCGTGCACGAGGATGTCGAACAGGATGTTGCGGTAGTTCGTCACCTTCGGCAGCCGGCGCGACGCCGCATGCTCGCGCAGTTCGGCGACCAGGTCAGCACTAGGCCGCTCGGCATGACGGACCGACACATCATGGTTGATCTTGTGGAACCTGCCGCCGGCGCGCACGCCTCGACGAGCATGCTCGACAAGCCGGAGCCTGCGGGGCCAGCGCCACGTGGGCGGCGACGTCTTTGACCCGCCAGCCGTCGCACAGCGACGGCGAGTCTCCACTGCTCGACAGTGAGTCCTTCCAGCAGAGCTGCAAGGCTCAGGCGCTCCTGCTCGATTACCCGCCAACTGGTTTCGGCGTCCACCGTTCGAATATTAGTCAGGTATCCTGACTATATGCAAGAGGCTGAGATCAATTTCGGCGTGCTGCTTTTCATCCCCTACCGCCACATGGAGACCCGGATCCTGCAGGCGATCAAGGACGCTGGGTACGACGACGTGACGCTCGCCCAAGCCAGGGTGTTTCAGCGCATCGCGCCCGGCGGCTCACGACTCACGGACCTGGCCGAGCAATCCAGATGACCAAACAGAGCGTCGCAGGCCTTGTCGACGAGTTGGAGCGGATGCGCTACGTGCGTCGCGTGCCCGACCCAGGCGATCGCCGCGCCCGGCTCATTCAGATCGACAAGCGTGGCAGGCAGGCCGCAAAGGCAGCGCAGGTCGCGCACAACGAGATTCAGGCCGAGTGGCGATCCCATCTCGGCACCAGGCGGTTCACCCAGCTCCGCGAGCTACTCGAAGACCTGCGGGAGATCACCGATCCCTTCGCCGCTACGGGCGAGTGAAGACGGTCTTGCCCGTCATCGCCGGCCATGCCTGCGGCGCGTCATCCCAGGCCACGACCCGGTCCACGGCGGGCGCGAGATCGCAATGCGCGGTGATCAATTCGAGGATCTCTGGGATCACGGCCCGCGCGTTCACCCGGCCGGTGACGAACCGCAACCCGCGGGTGTACATCGAAAGCAGCGGCATCTCGACCGCGCCTGGTAGTAGATGCCGGTGTCGGTGCACACGCCGTCCGGCCAGGTGGCGCGCATCGTCGCCGCCAGCACCGCGGGGTCGGCCGTGGTGTGCACGGTGATCGGGTACGGATCCCACGACTTGTCGGGCTTGGCCGGTCATGCACTGTGGCGCCGAGCTTTTCGGCCATGGCCAGCCGCTGCGGGTCGGTGTCCACGTAGTCGACCTGCGCGCCGTAGGCCGACGCAAACGCGGCGGCGTACAACCCGATCGAGAGGCGGCCCGCCACCAGAACACGGCGATCCGCGGCGATCGAGTGCGGCCAGTTCCGCGCGGTAGGGACCGACGGCGCGCCAGCCGTCGGGAATGTTGTCCGACAACGAGGCGATCGCGACCGGATCGACGGTGTCGGGCAACCGGCACCAGCATCGCGTCGGCATACGGCACCAGCACCAGGTCCGCCATGAAGCCGCCGCCGTCGAGCCCGGCCAGCGGCGCCATGCCGTACATCGCCATCAACGGCAACGACGCGCACGAACCCGTGACACCCCGGCGGCAGGCATGCGCAGTTCCGCAGCTGATCTGGAACGGAACGATCACCCGATCGCCGACCTTCACGTCGCGGACGGCGTCGCCGACCGCCACGACTTCGGCGACGCCCTCGTGCCCGACCGCATGTCCCGGCGGCATCGGCAACCGCCCCTCGGCGACCGCGACGTCGAGGTCGCAACACGCCACTGCCACCGGTCGGACGATGGCCTGCTCGGGTGCCGTGATCTGCGGGTCAGGCGCGTCTCGCCAGGCGTAATCGCCCGCCGCCTCGAACATCAGCTGCTGCATGCCGGACCTTTCTTTAGTGACCTTTCAAGTATTGTTGAGTGACCTTTCAAGTAAAGTCAAGGCATGCCTCGCCCGGATCGAAGCCGCGCCGCGCTGCTGGACAGCGCGGCCCTGCTGTTCCGCAGGCAGGGCTATGCCGCGACCGGCGTGAACCAGATCCTGGAGTCTGCCGACGTCAAGGCCGGTTCGCTGTATCACCACTTCCCCGACGGCAAGCAGGAACTGGCCGCCGCGGTGGTGGACATCGTCGGCGGCGGCATCGAGCGGCGACTGCGCGGATTCCTCGACAGCGACTGCCGGTCGCCGACATCGTCGACGGCTGGATCGATCTGATGGCGTCCGGGCTGGCCTCCGATCAGCGCGACGGCTGCCCCATCGAGCCGATCGCCACCGAGTCCGTGAACGCCAGCCCGCAGGTGCGCGACGCATCGGCGCGGGCGTTCGGCGGCTGGTGCCTGGCCGTCGCCGACCGGCTGCGCGCCGACGGCTGGCCGGACGCGGATGCGGAGCAGACCGCGCTGGCGGTGATCGCGCTCATCGAGGGCGCGCTGATCCTGTCCCGCATCGCGGGCGACAATGCCGACGCACTGAACGCCGCCAAGGCGGCGGCGCGCACGCTGCTCAGCTCCGCGAGCGGAGCTCACGGCGCGAGCTGATTCCCAGCTTGCCGTACACGTTGCGCATAGCGACGATACAGCGTCCGCCGTAGCAATGGCTAGTTAGCCAGATCCGCAACATTGTCCGAATATGCGAGTAATGGTCGCCGTCAAGCGACGCTAAAGAATTATTGCCAAATGAATTGACGCGTTATTTGCACAATTCCGTGATGGTGCCGTTGGTCGCGTCCGCTTCTTTAAGCCGTGCCGCCTGTTCGGGCTCGGTATTCTGCTGCACCCGCGGTGGCGCCCGCGCCGATGTCCATCAACAGGTTGCCGAACTTCTTCACGGCGTCGGCGAGATCCGGCGGAGTCGCAGGATCCAGCCGGGCGAGCAGATACTGGCCGCCGTCATAGAGCGCGATCCGGGCATTGGCCGCCACCGCGAGAGAACCGGTGACGTCCTCGGGTCCGCCCGGCGGTTGCAGGTTGGTGTTCAGCGACACGCCCTTGCGCACCATGTCCGTTGCGGCGCAGATCTTCTGTTTGGCGTCAGTACGTTGTGCGCCCGAGTAGTTCGGCGAGTTCGGCGTGCCTTCCTGCGTCAAGGCGAATCAACAGCCACCCGGACAGCGCGGCCGCGACGAGGGCCACCACGAGGGTGATGGGAAGCAATATCCCTCCCCGCGCGACCCGCCGCCATCCTCGTACTCGACAGCGGACTCATTCGACGATCGCTCAGGCATAGGGCAGATAGTAGCGCGACGAACTGAGCATGCGGACGCCGTGCCGCGCCCGCGAGTCGCGCCACAAAGGTTTCGCTGCGTGGTTTGCAGACAAATTCGAATTGTAGCGGTCAAAGGCTATTCGCATTCCCCAGAAAGTGCTAAATATGTTGCTCAGACTGGTATTGCGATTAGCCAGTCATCCAATCGACGCAAATCCCCATGGGGAAAGGAATAGGCAATAACGATTGCCAGCAAAAGACGATCATTACCGCAGCGGTTGCAGTAGGCGTTCTTGCGGCCGGCGGCACCGCCACCCCAACTGGGCAAATGCCAATCGCGTCGGCACCCATAAAGCACGTTTCCATTCCGACGGGCCCGAGCCTTGCAAGTCTCGCAACGCCGAACCATTGTTCGCAGCGGTGGGCAACGCCGGCGCTGCGGCCGACCGCTGCATCGGCCGATGGCAGCGGCACAGGCGCGCCGGCGTCGCCGGGCCGGGTAGCGGCTGAAGGCGAGGGGAACAGCTAAGCGGCAGAGCCAGATTCGGCCGACTCGTGGGTATCCGCCGGAGGCGGCGGATCGGCGCTGGGTGTCGAGCTCTTCGTGTCGCTCGCGGGCTTCTGCTTCGGCGGGAAGAATTGCCGCAACAGGTCCCCCGGCCGCCAGCCGGTCTTGGCCTTCGTCGTTGGCTCGAATTTGTTGGGCCCCGTGCCTTCGGTCGGCTTGTCCGGCGCAGGCTCGCTCTTCTTCTCCTCGACCACGGGCTTATTGTCACCGGCCAGCGTCGACCTGGCGATGGACGGCGGGTCGGGCTGTGCGACGGCCAGCGTCGAAACCTTGTTGTTGACAAGCGAATTCGGCTGAAGGGCACCTGCCAGCAGCTGAACCGACTGCCGCCGCGCCCGCCGCGACCGAAAGAACGTCGGGAAGCCAGCGCTGCGGCGGCGGCACCAGCTGGAACGGCACCGGTTCGGAAGGATACGAGCCGGCCACGTTGGGATCCGGTCGGTTGTAGCCGGTTTCGATGACACTACGCAGGAATGGGTCCAAGGCCGTGACCAACGCCGGCGGCACACCGAGCTGCAACAACGGCATGGTCAACGGCAGCTCTCCGAGCGGCGCGGGGATCAGCTTGTCGGTGACGTTGCCGTCGGCACTGGTGGTGACGATCGCGGTCGGGTCATTGGGATCGACGTCTTTGTAGTAGCCGGGGTGCAGGTAGTAGAAGCCCATCACCGCATTGAGCGTCGGACGCGATGTTGAAGACGTAAGCGGGCGAGTCTTCCACACCGTCGTATTGTCTGCTCACCTGAAGCACTTTCGTGCTTTCGGGCGTGGTGCCGTCGCCGAACGTCACGCCGAACACCGGCAGATAGACGCCCTTGGGCAACCGCGTCAAGATGCCGCCGTCGTTGCGGCGCGGATTGGCCGCCAACACGAATTCGACGTTCTCGGTGTCGAAGCCTTCGCTCTCCAATTGATCGATCGCCTTCACCGCCGCGCCGGAGCCCTGCGAGTAGCCGACGACGTAGATCTTTCCCGTCGCGTCGTCTTGTCGGGCCTGCCTTAACGGCCGCGACGATCTTCGTGGTGGCGTCCGCCTCGGACTCGTCATACGTCGGGTCGCCCGCATCCGGTTATCGGTCCCAGGCTGCGCGGGTACTCGATGAAAACCTTGTCGAATCCCGGTAGGTCGATAGGCGCCCTGGAAGCTGTCTGCCATCCGGAAGAACGGCACGCCCTCCTCCGAGCCGGTGACCGACTTGGTGCCGTCGACGAAGATCGTCGCCGCGAGCAGATTCGGCGGTGACACGTGGCTGTCGGTGGCGTACGCGAACCCGAAGACCGCCACTGCTTCCAACGCGATCCCGGCGGTGACGTAGGGCGCCCACGATCTGCGCGGCTTGCTGTGCTTTCCCACCGATGGAACCCCTCCCGATTTGTGACAAAGGCCACAGCCAGCAAATGTTAGCCAGCGTAGGGGATGGGCCCCACAAAAGCGACACCGGGATGCCCTTCGGCAAGAACGAGCAGGTTAGCTGCGGGTGTGCATCGCTAGACGTCCAGCCCGATGTCGAGCACGCGCACCGAGTGGGTGAGCGCGCCGACGGCGAGATAGTCGACGCCCGTACCCGCGTACTCGGCCGCGGTGTCCAGCGACAGCCCGCCCGACGACTCGAGTTTCGTTGCCGGGGCGCGGGCGTCGCGGCGCTGCACCGCGATCTGCGTCTGCCACACCGGAAAGTTGTCCAGCAGCACGAGTTCCACGTCCTCGGCGAGCACCTCGTCGAGCTGCTCGAGCGAGTCGACCTCGACCTCGCACTGGCAAATCCGGTGCGGCGGCGCGGACGGCCCGCAGCGCGGCCACCACCGAACCCGCCGCGGCGACATGGTTGTCCTTGATCAGCGCGGCGTCGCCGAGGCCCATCCGGTGGTTGACTCCGCCGCCGACGCGCACCGCGTACTTCTGCAGCGCGCGCAGACCCGGCAGCGTCTTGCGGGTGTCGCGGATCTTGGCGTTGGTGCCCTCGACCGCGTCGACCCACGCCGCCGTCGTCGTCGCGATGCCCGACAGGTGGCACACCAGGTTCAGCATCGTGCGCTCGGCGGTCAGCAGACCCTGCGTCGGCGCCTCGACGACAGCGCCGCGCCGCCGGCCTCCAGCCGTGCGCCGTCGTCCACGCGGTGCTTGACCTGGTAGCCGTCGGGCCCGAGCACCTCGTCGAGCACCAGCAGCGCGATGTCGACGCCCGCGATCACCCCCGGCTCACGGGTGACCATCGAGCGGTCGTCGTCGCGTCGGCGGGCACCGTCGCCAACGTGGTGACGTCGGGCCCGTAGCGCAGGTCTTCTTCCAGGGCGCGCGCGATCACCCTGCGAGCCTCGGTCAGCTCGTCGGCGGTGAGTTCCATCAGCAGCACGCCACCGCGGCAACCAGGCTGCGCGCCAACGCCGGGTCGGTGTCGGGGAAGTCGGACCGGTGGTGGCAGCCGCGGGACTCGGTGCGCGCCAGGGCCGCGGCCGCGACGGCGCCCGCGGTGGTGGTCAGCGCGACGTCCTCGAAGTCGCTGCGGGACTTGAGGACACGTGGCGTCGCGGTGTCGAGTTCCTTCGCGAGCCGCTGCAGGCCGTCGCCGTCGCGGACCACCGACGCGTAGCGCGTCATCGCCCGCTGCAGATCGGCTCGCGGCAGCGCGCGGCGCGTCGACGGCTCGGGCAGCACCGCGCGGCTCGGCCCGGCATCCACGGCGTGCTCGGCGGCGGCCTTGCCCGCCCGGCCGCCGACGACCAGGCCCTCGAGCAGGCTGTTGGACGCCAACCGGTTTGCGCCGTGCATGCCGGTGCGCGCCACCTCGCCCGCCGCGAACAGGCCCGCGAGTTCGGTGCGCCCGTACACGTCGGTGACCACGCCGCCGCAGCTGTAGTGCGCGCCCGGCACCACCGGAATCGGTTGGCGCGTCGGGTCGATGCCCGCGGCCCGGCACGCCGCGGTCACGGTCGGGAACCGCCGCTCGAAGCCGTCGATGCCGCGCGCGTCGAGGTACACACACGGATCGCCGGTCGCGGCCAGTCGCGCGTCGATGGCCGCCGCCACCACGTCGCGCGGCGCGAGGTCACCCATCGGATGCACGCCCGGCGGTCACCGAATTGCCTTGCGCGTCAACGAGAATCGCGCCCTCGCCGCGAACCGCCTCGGTGATCAGCGGGCGACGGCCGCCGGCATCCCCGTCGAACAGCATGGTCGGATGGAACTGGATGAACTCGAGGTCGCTGACCGGCAGCCCCGCCCACATCGCCAGCGCGACGCCGTCGCCGGTCGAGCCCTCCGGGTTCGTGGTGGCCGCGTACAGGTGGCCCAGCCCGCCCGGTGGCCAGGATCACCGACGGCGCGTGCACGATGCCGAGGCCGTCCTCGTTGAGCACGAGCACACCGGTCACGCCGCGCCGTCGCTGAAGCAGCTCGAGCGCGACATGATTGCGCCGGATGTCGAGCCGGGCCGCCGCGTGATCGAGCGCCCGCTGCACCTCGGCGCCGGTCGCGTCGCCGCCGGCGTGGATGATGCGGCGCCGCGAGTGCCCGCCCTCGCGGGTCAGCGCCCACTGTCCCGGCGCCGCCTCGTCGAATCGCGCTCCGTCGTCGACCAATTCGGCGACCGCGCGGTAGCCGTCGGCCACGATCGAGCGCACCGCGTCCGGATCGCACAGCCCGGCACCCGCGGCAAGCGTGTCGGCGACGTGCGCGTCGACCGAGTCGTCGGTGTCCGGCAGCACGACCGCGATGCCGCCCTGCGCGTAGAACGTCGCGGTCTCGCCGGCCTTGCTCAGCACCACCACTTTGCGGCCGCGCCGGTGCGCCGCCAGCGCGGCGACCAGGCCGGCGACCCCGGTGCCGATGACGACGACGTCGGCGCGCTGCTGCCAGAAGCCGCGCCCGCCGCACCCCGGCATCCCGAGTCATTCGCCGCCGCCGGGCTGGCCGATCTCGATCATGCGCTGCACGCTGGCGCGCGCCAGGCCGGCCGTTTCGGGATCGACGTCGACCTCGTCGGCGCCTTCCACCAGGCAGCGCAGCAGCGCGGCAGGCGTGATCATCTTCATGTACTTGCACGACGCCCGGTCGTTGACGGCGCGGAAGTCGACTTCCGGTGCGGCGCGGCGCAATTGGTGCAGCATGCCGACCTCGGTGGCGACCAGCACCTGCCGCGCGTGGGTCTCGCGCGCCGCGTCCAGCATGCCGCCGGTGGACAGGATCTTCACCCGGTCCTCGGGGAACGCGCCCTCGCCGGCCAGGTACAAAGCCGAAGTGGCGCAACCGCATTCGGGATGCACATACAGCTCGGCGTCGGGATGCGTGCGGGCCTGGTCGGCCAGCTCGTCGCCGTTGATGCCGGCGTGCACGTGGCATTCGCCGGCCCACACGTGCAGGTTCTTGCGGCCGGTGATCCGCCGGACGTGGGCGCCGAGGAACTGGTCGGGGCAGAACAGCACCTCGCGGTCCTCGGGGATCGACGCCACCACCTCGACGGCGTTCGACGACGTGCAGCAGATGTCGGTCTCCGCCTTCACCGCGGCGGTGGTGTTGACGTAGGAGACGACGACCGCGCCGGGATGCTCGGCCTTCCACGCGCGCAGCTCGTCGGCGGTGATCGAGTCGGCCAGCGAGCAGCCGGCCCGCTGGTCGGGAATCAGCACCGTCTTGTCCGGGGACGAGGATCTTCGCCGTCTCGGCCATGAAGTGCACGCCGCAGAACACGATGGTGTCCTCGGGCGCCTCGGCGGCGATCCGCGACAGCGCCAGCGAGTCGCCGACGTGGTCGGCGACGTCCTGGATGGCAGGCAGCTGATAGTTGTGCGCCAGCAGCGTGGCGCCGCGCAGGTCGGCCAGTCGGCGGACCTCGGCGGCCCATTCCTCGTCGCCGTCGACGCCGGAATAGCCGGTCGGACCATCGGTGATCCGGTTCGCCAGATCGTCCGCGGGCATACGGTCCAGAACCGTCATCGCCGCCTCCTCAATCCCGTCGAGGTTTTCGACTTATAATCGAAAACATGTCACATATTAGCACCGCCCACGAGGTGCTCGCCGTCGTGTTCCAGGTTCGCGGCGTCGACTCCCGGAAACCCGCACTTCACGTGCTGTTATGGCAGCGTGCACTCGAACCGGAGCGCGGAAAGTGGTCACTGCCCGGCGGCCGGCTCGGTGACGACGAGGACCTGACCAGCTCGGTTCGCCGCCAGCTCGCCGAGAAGGTCGACCTGCGTGAACTTGCTCACCTCGAGCAGCTGGCTGTGTTTTCCGATCCGCACCGGGTTCCCGGCGTGCGCACCATCGCGTCGACGTTCCTCGGCCTGGTGCCCTCCCCCGCGACGCCCGAACTGCCGCCGGACACCCGCTGGCATCCGGTGAGCGATCTGCCGCCGATGGCCTTCGATCACGGCCCGATGGTGGAGCACGCCCGCATCCGCCTCGCGGCCAAGATGTCCTACACGAACATCGGGTTCGCCTTGGCGCCAAAGGAATTCGCGCTCTCCACGCTGCGCGACATCTACAGCGCGGCGCTGGGCTATCAGGTCGACGCCACCAACCTGCAGCGCGTGCTGGAGCGTCGCAACGTCATCACCCGCACCGGCACCACCGCGCGGTCGGGACGCAGCGGTGGCCGTCCTGCCGCGCTGTACCGCTTCACCGACTCGCGCTACCGGGTGACCGACGAATTCGCGGCGCTGCGCCCGCCTGGGTGAGTCGACTGGATTCTTAATGCCCTCTTAAGTAAGACTGCCCGGATGGACTTGGGCAGCGTGGCTCCTGTAACTGGCGCCGAGTGGATCGGGCAGCCGCAGCACGAAGAACTGCAGCGTGGCGCCCGCCCACAGCTGCCCGCCGACGACCCGTTCTACGACCCACCTGCAGGTTTCCAGCACGCCAACCCGGGCACGGTGCTGCGCAGCCGCGACGTCGAGCTGGCGTTTCTCGGGCTGATCCCGCAGCGCATCACCGCCACCCAGCTGCTGTACCGGACCACCGACATGCACGGCAATCCGGAGGCCGCGGCCACCACAGTGATCGTGCCTGCCGAGCGCACGCCGAAGGCCGTCACACCGGTGGTGTCCTACCAGTGCGCGATCGATGCCGTGACGTCGCGGTGCTTCCCCTCGTACGCGCTGCGCCGACGCGCGGTGGCTCCCGGCGCGGTGGCGCAGTTCGAGTTCCTTCTGGTCGCCGCCGCCGTCGCCGAGGGCTGGGCGGTGTCGGTGCCCGACCACGAGGGACGCAAGGGAATGTGGGGCGCGCCCCTCGAGCCCGGGTACCGCGTTCTCGACGGGGTGCGCGCCGCGCTGAACACCGAGCAGCTGGGTCTGTCGCCAGTCGGCGCCGATCGGCCTGTGGGGCTACTCCGGCGGCGGGCTTGCCAGCGCGTGGGCCGCCGAGATGAGCGGCTCCTACGCCCCCGAGCTCAACGTCGTCGGCGCGGTGCTCGGCTCGCCGGTCGGCGACCTCGGCCACACCTTCCGCCGGCTCAACGGCACGTACATGTCCGGCCTGCCCGCGCTCGTCGTCGCCGCGCTGGCCGACATCTATCCCGAGCTCGACCGAGATCATCCAGGAGCACGCCACCGAAGAGGGCAAGGTGCTGCTGCAACGGCTGCACAACATGACCACCGCCGAGGCGGTGATCCGGATGGTCAAGAAGGACATGGACGACATGGTCGACGTGCCGCTTGAGCAGATCCTGGAAACGCCCGAGGTTCAGCACGTCTTCGCCGACATCAAGCTCGGCGCGGCGGTGCCGACCCCACCGGTGCTGATCGTGCAGGCGGTCCACGACCAGCTGATCTCCGTCGAGGACATCGACGAGCTGGCCGACACCTACCAATCGGGCGGGGCTTCGGTCACCTACCACCGCGACATGTTCAGCGAGCACCTGCTGCTGCACCCGATGTCGGCGCCGATGACGCTGCGCTGGCTGACCGACCGGTTCAACGGCAAGCCGCTGTCCGAGCACCTGGTGCGGACCAAGTGGCCGACGCTGCTGAACCCGATGACCTATGTCGGCATGGCGCGGCTGGCCAAGATCGCCGCCAAGGTCGTCACTGGGCGGACGGTAGAGCGCTCTCCGCTGTGACGGGCGGGCCGATCACCGGCTCTTCGACCGGCGGCCAGGCGCCCAGATCGTCGCGCTGCGTCGACACCGCCATCAGCGCGTAGACCAGCGCCGCGACCGCGGCGGGAAGCAGGATGGTGGTGGCGATCTGCAGCGGCGAATGCCCGAAGAACACCGCTGGCGCCTCGACGACGTAGTGCACGCGGTGCTCCGGCGACACCGGCGCACCCGCGATGTCGATCGCGCCGTAGCGCCAGTGCGCCACGACGGCGCCGACGCCTGCGGCGGCACCGGCTGCGGCCGCCGCACCGATCGCCGAGCGCGGCCACCATCACCGGACCGCGGTGGGCACGCCACTGCCACAGCAGCACGGCCGCGACCACGGCGAGCGCACCGAGCATGCCGACGAGCAGGAACGCCGCGATGAAGAAGTGGTCGGCCTCGTTGCCGAGATAGGCCTTGATCCGCTCGCCCTTCTTGGTCAGCGCGACAACGCCGTGGATCGGTGGTGCCAGCCAGGCCCACAGCGCCCCGAGCAGGGCGCCGGCCACCGTCAAGCCGGCAACCGCCGTCACCACGGCCCTGCGACGCGAAATACGCGGCGGTTCAACGTCTGTCATCAAGGTCCTTGGAGTCTTGCTCACCGTGGCGGGAGCACTTGGCCGACCACCCGTCGGGGCGCACCTGCACCACCATGCGGCGGCCGCACTCCGCGCAGAACCGGGGTGGTTCCAGGCCGAGTTGCGCAGCGGTCGGGACGGCGCCGCCGGCGGGTTCGCCAGTGTAGACGTTGAACTTGGCAGCCATTAGAGGCTGGCGTTGAGCGCCTTGATCGGCATCTGCAGATCGTCGAGCAGCTCGAGATCGGCCTCAGCCGGCCTTCCCAGCGTCGTCAGGTAGTTGCCGACGATGACGGCGTTGATGCCGCCGAGGATGCCCTTCTTGGCGCCGAGGTCGCCGAGCGTGATCTCGCGACCACCTGCGAAACGCAGCATGGTGCGCGGCAGCGCGAGGCGGAACGCGGCGACGGCCTTGAGCGCCTCCGACGCGGGCAGCACGTCGAGGTCGCCGAACGGCGTGCCGGGTCGCGGGTTGAGGAAGTTCAGCGGCACCTCGTGCGGGTCCAGCTCGGCGAGGTTCGCGGCGAATTCGGCGCGCTGCTCGAGGGTTTCGCCCATGCCGAGGATGCCGCCGCAGCAGACCTCCATGCCGGCCTCGCGGACCATCCGCAGGGTGTCCCAGCGCTCTTCCCAGGTGTGGGTGGTGACGACGTTGGTGAAGAACGACCGCGCGGTCTCCAGGTTGTGGTTGTAGCGGTGCACACCCATCGCCGAGAGCCGCTCGACCTGCTCCTCGGTGAGCATGCCCAGCGAGCACGCGATCTGGATGTCGACCTCGTTGCGGATCGCCTCGATACCCGCGGCGACCTGGGCCAGCAGCCGCTCGTCGGGTCCGCGCACGGCGGCGACGATGCAGAATTCGGTCGCGCCGGTCTTGGCGGTCTGCTTGGCGGCCTCGACCAGGCTCGGGATGTCCAGCCACGCGCTGCGCACCGGCGACGCGAAAAGCCCCGACTGCGAACAGAAGTGGCAGTCCTCAGGGCAGCCGCCGGTCTTCAGGCTGATGATGCCCTCGACCTCGACGTCGGGGCCGCACCACGCCATCCGCACCTCGTGCGCCAGCGCCAGCAGTTCGTCGAGCCGGTCGTCGGGCAGCTGCAGCACCCGCAGCGTCTGGTCCTGGTTCAGGCCCTCGCCGCGTTCCAGTACCTGCTCGCGAGCCTCCGCCAGAATGTCGCTCACCCGTTGCCCTCCTGCTGCCCAACTTGAACAGCGTTCAGGTTAGGCTACCGGCGTGCAGCTCCACAAACGCGACGTGGTCGATGCGGCGACGACACTGCTGGACAGCTACGGAATCGCCGACCTGACGATGCGCCGGCTGGCCCGCGAGCTCGACGTCTCCCCCGGCGCGCTGTACTGGCATTTCGCCAACAAACAGCAGCTACTCGGCGCCGTCGCCGACCGGATCCTGGACTCCGTCGGCGATGTCCCCGCAGGCTGGCGCGACCGCATCGCGGGGGTCTGCAGGCGGCTGCGCGATGCGCTGCTGTCGCACACCGACGGCGCCGAGCTGGTCTCGGCGAGCTTCGCGGCAGGACAGTCCGAGGCGATGGCGCAGATTCTTGGGCAGCTGACCGAGGCCGCGACCGACGCGGGTGTCGGGGATGCACACGCCGAGCTCGCCGCCCGCACAATCGTGTACTACGTCCTCGGCTTCACTGCGGACGAACAATCTCGGCTCCAGTGGGACGCCGCGGGTGCGGAACTACCAGAGCAGCAATCGATCTGGTCCGAGGACGCCACGAATCGTTTCGCTTTCGGGATAGAGCTGCTCGTTGCCGGAATTTCGGCTCGGCAAACCCAAAATTTGTAGGGTGAACACCTGATTTCCCCCCGCGTCAATACCCCATAGCGTTCCCACCGACGGCACAGCTCACGCCCACGTTTGCTGTGCGTCGGGGCCGAAGGGGACGTCATGGGGTGTTCAAGGTACGTAGGCCGGGTCGGTGCGTTGGCGGTCGCGCTTGGCGTCGGGTTTGCGGTGGCGAACAGCCCCGGCATCGCGCTGGCCGACGAATCGGGTACGCAGAACGAGGACCCGTCGACGGGTTCGAACGTTCAGCCCGGTCCTGATCCCACTCCCCCGACCAATCCGCCGCCGTCGAACGATCCCACCCTGAACACGACACCTTCGACGTCCACCGAGACGACGACAACGACAACGACGACCGGGACCACGACCGTGATCGGGGGGACAACTTCGCCACCGGTGACGATCAGCAGCTCCGGCGGAGCGACTCAGACGTCGACGCCGACGGCCGAATCGTCACCAGAGCCTTCGCCAACCCCGACGGCGACGACGGCGGCGACGACGGCGGCGACGGCGGCGAGCCCCGCGTCTTCGCCCAATACTCAGCCCAGCCCGAGTACCGTTCCGCCACAGGCTAGTTCGGCAGCACCCACGACGGCGACAGTTCCATCTCCTCCTGTCGATCTCGATACCGTCGACCCAAGTTCTGTCGGCACGATTGCCCCACAGCTGATGGCCGCTCGGATCCTCGCCACCAACGAATACCCTTCGGGGGCAACGACATTCCAGGCAGCCAGCCTGGTCGCACCGCAGCTCGACGCTCCGGTCGCACCGACTCCGACGACAGGCCTCGCGGCCATCCCCGGCGCGCTGATCAAGATCACGACCAATCTGCTCTCCGCGGCGCTCGCGCCGTTCATGACACCAAACCCGGGCGCACCCACCGACACCCCGCTGCTCTGGGGCCTGCTGGCATGGGTCCGCCGCTCGTTGTTCAACGAATCGCCGACGCTTGACCCGGTGCAGACGAGCCTCGTCGTCGATGAGAACGGCGAGATCCACGGCACGCTCGGCCCGGCCGACCCCGACGGCGATCAGCTGACGTACTGGACGACGTCGGACCCCGAACATGGCACGGTGTCGATCGATCAGGTCAATCGCACGTGGACGTACACAGCCGACGCGGGCTACATCGGCCCCGACTCATTCAACGTCAAGGTCAGCGACGGCCAAATCCACGGGCTCTTCAGCTTCCTTGCGCCCGATTTCGGCGCCACAGACACCGCCACCGTTGCGGTGAACGTGAGCAAGGGTCCGTTCAGGATCGACACCGCCGAGATCAATGGCGATGCGGAGGGACGGCTCGTCCTGAGTCCCGACGGCAAGCGGGCGTATCAGCTGAGCCGCGACGAAGACCAGCAAGGCCGCACCACGCGCGAACTCGCCGTCATCAACACCGCCGATGGTTCGGTGAGCCGCCGCTTGACTATCGAGGGCGCGCTACCCGACAACAGCCCCGGGATGGTCGTGAGCCCGGACGGTACTCACGCTGTGTTGGCAACTAGCGAAGGCGCCAGTCTGGGGCACATCTACCTCATCGACCTGACGGACCCCGATCTGACAGCGGCCGACATCGCCCTTGATGACGACTCAGGGTTTCGCGGGGGTATTGACGATGTGCGGTTCACCACCGACAGCAAGCATGCGTACGTGCTGGGCAACTACAAGCGCAATTACCGACTCGTGGGGATCGACCTACAAACTCGTGAGGTGACGGTCGCAGGGCTCACCGCGGACCGCGCACGGATGAGCATCGCGCCGGATAACAGCAGCGTGATGGTGATCAGCCACGTCGACGACCCGGGCGGAAACCACGCCGATGACGTGGACTTCCTCAGTCTCCTCGACCCCGCAACCGGAGAGTTCGTCCACGATCCCCTCCCCGTCACCGGCTATTTCTTCGATTACCTCGGGTCGAGGGCCGTCGGTTACAAGCGGCAGGCCTCCACCTCGTTCGCTATCTTGGTGGCCGATCTCGACGGCCTACGCGCAAACAGCGTCATCGGCACGGCGTTCCCGGGTCACCTCGAAGACGTCTTCGCCAATCCCGACGGCAGCGTGTTCTTCACCTACACCGAGGGCGGCCAGGTAAAGCTGGCCACGCTCAAGACCACCTCTTTCCGTACGACCACCCTTCCCGGAACCATCACCGGTCTGGGGGGCGACGCCACCACCAGCGCCGACGGCAAGCTGATCTACATCACCACCGTCACCACCGCTGCCAACGGATCACCCCAGACGCAGATGAACGTCATCGACACCACAAACGGACTAACCCTTCGCGACCCCATCGTCGCGGCCGGAGCGCCGTACGACCAATACGACACCGTGCAGGTCAACGAGAGCAGGACGCGCGCGTTGTTGTTCACCTCCAACGACGACGACGAAGACGTGCGGGTCACGATCGTCGACCTTGCCACCGGCACGGCCCTTGGCACTCAGGAGTTGGAGGGCAAGCGCCACACCTATGCATTCAGTGCCGACGGCACCCGCGCGTACGTTATCGGCCGTGTCTTCGGGACCACGGATGAAGCCCCGAAGACAGCGGTGACCATCCTGGATATGACGACGGGCAAGATCGTCGGCGCGCCAGTCATCCTCGACGGCGACAGCAGTCGCATCGACGGCACGAATGAGGGCTTTGTCGAATCCACCGACGGCACGCGCGCAATCCAGATCACCTACGCGGACCGCACCGGCAACTCCGACGGAGCGTTTGTCAGCGTCATCGACGTTGCCAACAGTAAGCAAATCGGCGAGACGGTCCACATCGACGTGATTCCGGCCTATGTGGAACCCAACGGAGACAACACAATCCTGGCGCTGCACACGTCGAAACACACCATCACGTTTGTCGACACTGCTGGCCACATCGTTCCGGTTGAAACGGGCGGTGAGGACGACATCTTCGACAACCGCGTGTTGTACGACGATCATGGCCGGGCCTACATCGGCAGCAAGTGGTTCGACGAAGACGATGACCACGCATACATCACGACCGTCGAAACTATGAGCGGGCGCTACCAGGTGACCGACAGGCTCGACATCTACGGCACGTACAACGAATCTCGGAGACCGATTCTCACCCCCGACGGTACACGTCTGCTCGTCGAGAACTACGACGGCGTGCGCGTCTACGACACCGGCGCAAGGCCTTTGGCTACACCACCAGCGCCGGCTAACCCGGCAACGCCGCCGCCGAATCTGTTCGGACAGATCCAGCGCACCTTCTTCAACGGCACTCCAACGCTGGATCCCGTGCAGCACACCGTGATCGTCGGCCCCGACGGGACGATCGTCGGCACTCTGGGCGCCGACGACGCCGAGGGCGATCGCCTCGTCTACACGGTGACAGGCGCACCCGAGCATGGCACGGTCACCGTCGACCAGGCGACAGGAACGTGGACCTACAAGCCCGCCGATGGCTATCGCGGCGAGGACGCATTCGTCGTCGAGGCCAGTGACGCAACAGGTTTCCACATCCATGGCCTTAGCGGGTTCTTCAGGTCCGACGGCGGCTATACGACCTCGGCGGTCGTGAATGTGAACGTGGCGACCAAGCCCTTTGCACTCCCCGACACCGCCGACACCGACCGCTTTAGCGGAAACCCAGTGGGCGACACGATATTGAGCCCCGACGGCACGCGTGCCTATCAGCTTTTCGACAACGCTGCGGGAGACCCGCGGGAAAAGAAGCTCGGCCTCGTCGTCGTTGATACGGCGACCGGTCAGCGCACCCACGACATCCTCATTGATGGTTTCGTCGTCGAGAACCAACCACTCCTCGTCAGCGCCGACGGCGCGACCGCGCTGCTGATCACTCAGGTGCAGACCGGCAGCGACTCGCGGTTTTCACACACCGAGTTGCGCTTGATCGATCTCACCACCGACATCGACGAAGCAGACTTCGCCGACGCCACGGTGATTACGGGCAGGCAGATCTCTGCCGACCGGTTGACGGTCAGTGGTGACAGACGTCGCGCCTACCTTGTGACCAACAATGCCAGCAGCAGCGGTAACGAAGGTCATCTGACGATCGTCGATTTCGACTCGCGTTCCGTCTCGCCGACGGAGGACTTCGCCGGCTTCCCCGAGACTCCCGTCGTCGAGACGGCCGACGGCAACCGGGTCCTGGCGGTGTCCGACGTCGCCGGCTCCCAAGGCAACAGGTTCGTCGTGCACATCTTCGACTCGCGCACCGGAGACGCGCTGGGAGAATCCGAATCCTTCGGACGGCTCGGTGGTACGGACCTGAAAACGTTCGAGCTGAGCGAAGACGGGAATCACGCCCTCCTCGAGATCAGTGGCCCAATCGCGCCCGAGACCAACACAATCAGGGTGATCGACACCCGCACGGGTGCGACGACTGTCGAAACATTTCGTCTGCCGGATAGTGAATCGGTCCACTTCGGCGGGAATGGATCGCGGTTGTTCGTACGCGACTTCGGCGCGCCCGGCGTGAATGACGACTCGGTGACTGTATTCGACACCAGTGACGGAACAGTGCTCGCCGACAACGTCGAACTTCCCGGCTCGCTGCGTACCCTCGAATATGCCGATGACGGCGCGGGGTACTTCGCATACACGGGAGCGCTGGCGGATGGCCGTTCCCAGTTAACGATCATCGGCGCCGACGGTGGAGTCACCCGGATCCCACTCGTGGGATCTGCCAACACCGGGAAACCGGGGGCTCTGTTCCTGTTCAACGACGACCAGAGCCTTGCCTTCGTTACCACCGAAACCGACACCGGCGCACCGGACTTTACGGGAACTACCCACGTCATGGTGATCGACACTTCGAGCAAGACAGCGCTGCGCACGATCGACGCTCCGGGGTTCGCCGCGGGACACGACTATGCGATCCAGGCGAACCCCGACGACACCGCCGCGCTCTTGGTGACCGGGGATGACTCGTCCTACTACGCAACTGTCATCGATCTGCGCACGGGAACAATGGTCGGCTCGCCGCAACTGATCAGCGTTGGCGACAGCACACGCACGACACTTTTCAGTCCGTCGGGCGACAGGGCGGTCGTCGTGATCAGCAACGAACCGCCTGTGGGCTCGCCCAGCACCGTGGTGGCTCTAGTCGATCTGCGGACCGGGGCCGTTGCGCGCTCCGAGATCGACGGTGCTTTCCGGCCACCCGGAACCGGTGACGGGGTGCTCCTGAATGAGGATGAAACCCACGGCTTCGTCATCACTCATCTCGAAGACGGGACGTCGACTGCTACGGCACTCGATCTCGTCACCAGTACGGTCGGCGTGACCGTTCCGGTCGACGGAGAAGTGAGCGCCATCGATTTCGACAAGACGGGCACGGTCGCTGCGATCCACACCAGCGACGAAGCGGTCACGATCGTCGACGCCGCCGGCCACAGTGCAGTCGTCTACAAGCCGACGGACGGTGTTGGGACGACCAAGGTCACGTTCAGCGACGATGGCACCAGGGCCTATGTGAGCTCTACGGTGAACCGCGCAGAACCGGACGACGTATTCCCCGACTTCCATAACGTCATCCGTGTCGTGGCCATCGGCCAACAGGGTGTCAGCGTTATCGGGACGATAGAGGTCGACGGAAGTGTGTGGGAGCCGGTTGTGGTAAGCCACGACGGCCGCCGTGCGGTAATCGGGGCCTCAACCGCTCTCTTCGGGGCCCAACACGCGATCTACACCATCGACACCGGGGCGGTGTCAACGCAGATTGCCTGACACCCAGCCTGCCAGTTCTGCGCGGGAGTGAATGCCGAGCTTGCGGTAGATCCTGCCGAGATTGGTGTCGACGGTCTTCGGGCTGATGAACAACGCCGCGGCGATGGCACGGTTCGTCATGCCGGACGCGGCAAGCTCCGCGACTCCTCGTTCCGATGGCGTGAGAACCGCTGCGCCGGCATTTACCGTCACCCTGGCCAAATCGGCGCGGGCACGGTCGGCCCACAGCGGGGTGTTCAGCCTCTCGAAGGTGTCAAGCGCCTCGCGCAGCGATGCTGCGGCCGTTTGCTTTTTCCGCTGCCTGCGCTGTAACTGCCCGAGCAGCAACTGGGTTCGGGCTCGTTCGAACGGCATCGGCACGCGTTCGTGGTGCACCATCGCCTCCTCGGCGGCGCGTACGCCGGCGGCGAAATCACCGGTTGCGGCCAGCAGCATGCCCCGGCACCTGCCTGCTACCGAAAGCATCCACGCGCGGTCCAGCCGCTTGCCGTTGCGCTCGATGAGATCGGTCAGTCGCTCCGCCTCGTCAAGTCGGTCAAGGGCAATCATCGATTCCACGGCGTCGCTGACGCACGAGGCGACGATGATCTCGGAGTAGTCCGGGTCGGCGAACAGCCCGTCGATAACCGGCTGCATGATCGCCATGGCTTCGGAGTAGTTGCCAAGCGATGTCTCGAGGAAGCCGAGGTTGGCGATCATCCAGCCAGCCAGTTCCCTGCCCTCGCTGCGGTCCGACGCGTCGAGCGCGATCCGTGCGTCGCGGCGGGCCTCCTTCGTCTTGCCCGCGTACGCGGCAAGCGAAGACCGGATCGCCACCACGCTGAAAAGGTGCACATCGCCGTCGAGGTGTGCGGCCCGATCCATCGCCTCCTCGGCGATCCGGCGGGCCTCGGCGAAGTCGCCGCTCCAGATCTCGACCATCGCGCGGTGATAGCAGATGAAGACCGATTCGCTTTCCTCACCGTTCTCGATTCGGCGCTGATTGATCGACCGAAGCTCCCTGCGCGCGACGTCAAGCTCGCCGATCCATGCCTTGAGGATGGCGTGCTGCATTCGGGGCTGAAACGCCACCTGGGCCGGCGACAGGTCGTCCTCCAACTCCATGGCGCGTTGCAGTCTCGCCTCGTCGACGCCGGCGCCGCACATGAACCGCATTACCACCTGCAGCCCGAGAGCGCGGCTCAGCAGCGTGGGGTGGCCGAATTCTTCGGCGTGCTGGACCGCCTCGTCGATCCATTGGGTCGATTCGCGTTTGCGTCCGGTGTTGATCAGCGCGTAGGCGAGCGCCATCAGCATCTGGATCGACAACCCCGCGTCGCCGCTGGCCTCCGGCAGGGATCGCTGCAGAAGGGCTGCGGCCGAGCCGAATCCATCGGCGTACATCACGATCGTCGCGAGCAGACTCGCCGCCGCCGCTCGCACCCGCCCGGGCTTGAGCCGCTTGATCGCCCCATCAAGCAAGGACCGTGCCCTCGCCGCCGCCCCGCTTTCGAAATGGTGTGTGGCTGAGCGAATTTGGCGTTCCGGGTCATCTCCACCCAGAGTGATCGCAAGGTCAAGCAGCTCTGCGGCCGCGGCGGGCGCTCCTCGGCTACGCGCCATATGCGCGGCCTCGTCGAGAGCGGACAGTGTCGTCGCATCGGCATTGGTGGCGCCGCGGGCGAGGTGACGGGCGCGCAGTTCGGGCTGGTCCACGACGTCCGCGATGGCGCGGTGCATCGCTCGGCGGTCGGCCGCCGCAGCGTTCGCATAGACACCGTGGGCAAGCAGCGGATGGGAAAACTGGACGCTGCTGCCATCGATGCGGACGATTCCGTCCGCCTCCGCCGGTTCGAGGAGTTCGGCGACGCGGCGCGTCGAGGTGCCGACGGCTCGCGCGATGACGTCCGTCGAAGCTGTCGCCAAACAGGCCGACGCCAGCAGAGTGCGCCGTGTTTCGCGCTCCAGGCCGCTTATTCGTGCGTCGACCAGTTCCGAAAGCGTGTCCGGCAGCGATACCTCGCGTTCGGACGTCGCGCTTTGAAAACCACGACCCAACTCGAGCGCGTAGAAGGGATTTCCCCCCGATATCTCGTGTATCCGCCTGACGTCCGACCGGGTGAACTGCCTTTCCAGCCGCCCTGACAGCAGATCCGACAACTCACCGATCGAGAAGGGCGCCAGGGTGATTCGCCGCATTGCCTCCGGGGCACCGACTTGCAGCCATGACGCCGCTCCCTGCGTACCAGGCCCATTGCGACGAGTGGCGAGCACGCCTATCTGCCCGGCGAACCGTCGAGCGGCGAAACTCAGGGCGAACACCGACGAGGGATCAAGCCACTGCACATCGTCGATGACGAGGAGGACGGGGTTCTCCGCAGCGAGCGCTTCGACGACCGCTAGAAACGCCGCCGCAACCGCACGCGGTTCGGTGGCGGTGTCGGTCTCGTCGGCACGCAACAGCACCTGATCGACGGCGTGCAATTGCGGTTGTGGCAGATGCTCGAGCAACCGTGCCTCGACCCCGCCGAGCAGGTCGGCCAGCGCACTGTAGGCAACAACCGATTCAGCCTCTGCGGGCCGGGTCGTCAGCACTCGCATCCGACGCCGGCGCGCCTGATCGACGGCATGCAGGCACAGCGTCGTCTTGCCTATCCCCGCCGCCCCCTCCACCAGCAACGCCGATGGCCCTTGACCAGCCGAACCTAGGAAATCGACAACCGTCTGCTCTTCGTCAGGTCGGCTAACAATCCCCGACACGTACAGCAGGATCGCAGGTTTTGCTGTGTTTGTCAGCGCAACGAGTCGGACACATCGGCTAGCGTCGCCGACATGATCACCGTCGACGACGTCCGGCGCATCACCGCGTCGCTGCCCCGGTCCTACGAGGTGGTGGTGCGCGACCAGATCAAGTTCCGGGTGGGCCAGATCGTCTTCGTCGCGTTCTCGCGCGACGAGACGGTGATGGGCGTCGGCTTCCCCAAGGAGGAACGGGCGGCGATGGTGGCCGCCGAGCCCGACAAGTTCATGCTGCCGCGCAAATCGGACATGCGATACAACTGGATTCACGTCCGGCTCGACGCGATCGACCTCGACGAACTGCGCGAGCTGGTCATCGACGGCTGGCGGATGTGCGTGCCGAAAAGGGTTGCGGCAGTCAGGTCAGCTGATCGGATACTCGCGCTTGGCGTTTCCGTCCCAGCGCCGCAATCCGACGACGCTGCCCGACGATCTCCGGCGGCTTGCCCGCGATCCGCACAGCGCGGCCCATCTGGGCCGGCACGACGCGGCGGGCCAGCGTGACGTGCGCCGGTCCACTGACCGGGCAACGCATTCGGCATCGGACCGGGCGGCAGATGCGGCAGGCACAGCCGATGCACCTCGGCGTGCACGTCGAGCAGCTCCGCCGTCGGCACCACCAGCCGCGCGAGCACCGCCTTGGCCCTGCCGAAGAACAGCGGCGCCCCGATCCGGCACGGCAACGGGAACCGAGCCACCAGCGACGCCAACAACGCGTCCACCTCGGGGTCGATCCGCTCGGCGACGGTCAGCGTCGCGTGCGGCCGGCTCGCTGGCGCCTGACTCGGGATCCCGGCCTCGCGCAGCCCATCCCAGATGTGCCGGACCGCCGCCTCGGTGTCCGGGTCGAAGACCAGCTCGACGGAGTGGACCATCAGCCGGCCAGGCTCGCGACCCACTGCGCGTCGAACGCCGACGCGCTCATCGACTCGAACTCGGCGGCGCTCATCGACCCCGCACCCGCGGGCAGCACCGCCCGCACCGGAGCCAACCGGCTCAGCGCGTCGCGATTGCCCGCCTCTGCCGCACCCGGTTCGCGCGGCCACGCGCCGATCACCAGTCCCGCACATGGAATCCCTTGGGCAGCAAGCGCTTCCAGCGTCAGCGCGGTGTGGTTCAGCGTGCCCAGGCCCGGCGAGACGACGACCAGCACCGGCGCGGCCAGGTCGCGCGCGAGGTCGCGCAGCGTCACCCCGCCCGCACCGAGCTCGACCAGCAGCCCACCCGCGCCCTCGACCAGGGTCAGCTTCGCGTCGACCGACGCGACCGACGCCACCAGCTCGTCGCGCGTCGGCAGCGCCATGCCTGCACGCTCGGCGGCCGCGGCGGGTGCCAGCGGTTCGGGATAGCGCCATGTGCCGTACAGCGCGCTCACCCCGGACAGCCGCGCCACATCGGCGAGGTCGTCGTCGCGCGGGCTGCCGGTCTGCACCGGTTTGCACACCGCGACGTCGATGCCTGCCAGCCGCGCAGGACAGGCCAGCGCCGCGGTGGCCACCGTCTTGCCGACGCCGGTGTCGGTGCCCGTGACGACGAGAACGCTCACGGGCGAGTCGGCGACGAGCACTTCGGTGAGCACCTCGCGGGCCAAAGCCATTTCGTCGTCGGACAGCGACGCCCGCGCGGTCAGCCGCAGCCGCGACGTGCCCGCCGGGAACCGTCGGCGGGCGGAAGCAGCCGACCCGCACGCCGCGATCCAGGCACGCCACCGCGGCCGCCGAACGCCACCTCGGGCTCGCCGAGGATGACCGACACCACCGCCGAATCCGGGCGCTCGGACGACGCCGCACATCTCGGCCAGCGCCGCCGCATGATCCAGCACCGCCTGCGCGCGCCACGGCTCGTCGATCAGCACCCGCAGCGCGGCCCACGCGGCGCCGACCGCGGCGGGCGCCAGCCCGGTGTCGAAGATGAACGGCCGCGCGGCGTCGATGAGGTGGTCGCGCACCGCGGCCGGTCCGAGCACCACGCCGCCCTGGCTGCCCAGCGCCTTGGACAGCGTCGTCGTCATCACCACGTCGGGCGCACCGGCCAGGCCGACCTCGTGCAGCAGGCCGCGTCCGCCGTTGCCGCGCACCCCGAGGCCGTGCGCCTCGTCGACGATCAGCAGCGCGCCGTGCCGGCGGCACACGTCATGCAGCGCCCGCAGCGGGGCCAGCACCCCGTCGGCGGAGAACACCGAGTCGGTCACCACGACGGCGCGCTCCTCGTCGCGCGCCGGCCAGCGCGGCCTCGACGGCGGCGACGTCGCGGTGCGGCGTGACGACGACGCGGGCCCGCGACAGCCGGCAGGCGTCGACCAGCGACGCGTGGGTCAGCGCGTCGGACACCAGCAGCGACCCGGCCCCGGACAGCGACGACCACCGCGCCGAGGTTGGCGGTGTAGCCCGACGAGAACACCAGCGCCGACTCGGCGCCGACGAAATCCGCCAGCGCGGCCTCGAAGCCTTCGTGCAGTTCGGTGTTGCCGGTGACCAGCCGCGATCCGGTCGAACCTGCGCCCCAGGTGCGCAGCGCCTCGACGCCGCCGTCGATCACCGCGGGGTGCTGCGACAGGCCGAGGTAGTCGTTGGAGGCCAGGTCGAGTTCGGCGCCGACGGGCGGGCGGGTGCGCAGCGAGCGCCGCAGCCCGGCCGCGCGCCGCTGCTGCTCGACCTCGTCGAGCCAGGCCAGCGGCGAAAGACCGACGCGAGTCACCCGATGCATCCTCCTGCGACTGCAGTGCCAACTTGAACAGCGTTCAGGTTAACGCACGCGCGACGCCGACCATCGCCGAGGTGATCTGCGTCGATCTCCTCGGGCGTGCAGATGTACGGCGGCATGACGTAGATGAGGTTGCGGAACGGCCGCAGCCAGACGCCGTGCTCCAGCGCGGCCGGCGTCGCCACCCGCAGGTCGACGGGCTTGTCCATCTCGATCACGCCGATCGCGCCGAGCACCCGCACATCGGCGACGCCCGGCAGCGACGGCGGCGGGCGCCAGGCCCGTCGCGCAGGCCCGCCTCGATCGCGCGCACCCGTGACCGCCAATCCTGTTCCGAGCAGCAGCTCGACCGACGCCACCCCGACCGCGCACGCCAGCGCGTTGGCCATGAACGTCGGGCCGTGCATCAGCGCGCCGGGCTCGTGCGTGCTGATCGTGTGCGCGATCTCGCGGCTGCACAGCGTCGCGGCCAGCGTGATGTAGCCGCCGGTGAGCGCCTTGCCGACGCACATGATGTCGGGGCTGACGCCGGCGTGGTCGGCGGCGAACAGCTCGCCGGTGCGGCCGAACCCGGTGGCGATCTCGTCGAAGATCAGCAGCACGCCGTGGCGGTCGCAGGCCTCGCGCAGGTCGACGAGATAGCGCGGGTCGTGAAACCGCATGCCGCCCGCGCCCTGCACCACCGGTTCGACGATCACGGCGGCCAGCTCGTCGGCGTGCTCGGCCAGCTGCTTTTCGAACGCCTCGCTGTAGGCGGGGTCGTAGTCGGTCGGCACCTGCGGCGCGAACTCCTGGTGGGCCAGCACGTCGGTCCACAGCTCAGTGCATGCCGCCGTCGGGGTCGCACACGCTCATCGGGGTGAAGGTGTCGCCGTGGTAGCCGCCGCGCCAGGTCATCAGCCGGTGCTTGTCGCCGCGGCCGATGCTGCGCCAGTACTGCAGCGCCATCTTGACGGCGACCTCGACCGACACCGAGCCGGAGTCGCTGAAGAACACCGTGTCCAGGCCGTCGGGCGTGATCTCGACCAGCAGCTGGGCCAGCCGGGCGGCGGGTTCGTGCGTCAGCCCGCCGAACATGACGTGGTTCATCGTCGCGAGCTGGTCGGTGATCGCCGCGTCCAGCACCGGGTGGCCGTGGCCGTGGATGGCGGTCCACCACGACGCCATCGCGTCGAGCACCTCGATCCGGCGCCCGTCGTGCGATCAGCGTCAGCCAGGCGCCGCTGCGCGCCGACCGCCACGACCGGGGGCAGCGCTTCGGCCCCGATGGTGCTGTAGGGATGCCAGACGTGGGCGGCGTCGATCGCGCTGATCTCCGCGGGCGTCAACGCGCAGGCCTGATCCTTTGCTCACCGGCTGCGATGCGTCGCCCGCGGCATGAGCCACCGGCGATCTTCGGTAGATTAACCGTCGACCATGATGACCCTCGCCCCTCCCCGGCCGGCGCCCGTCACCGATCCGGGTCCCGCCCCGCACCGCCGAACTGCATGGGGACGCGCACGTCGGGTTTCTACCGACACGACCTCGACGGCCTGCGCGGCATCGCGATCGCGCTCGTCGCGGTGTTTCACGTGTGGTTCGGCCGGGTTTCCGGTGGCGTCGACGTCTTCCTGGCGCTGTCGGGCTTCTTCTTCGGCGGCCGCCTGCTGCGCACGGCGCTGACGCCGGGCGCGTCGCTGTGGCCGGTGCCCGAGGTCACCCGGCTGGTTCGCCGGCTGCTGCCCGCGCTCGTCGTGGTGCTCGCCGCCTCGGCGGTGCTGACGATCCTGATCCAGCCCGAGACGCGCTGGGAGACGTTTGCCGACCAGAGCCTGGCGAGCCTCGGCTACTTCCAGAACTGGGAGCTGGCGAACACCGCGTCGGACTACCTTCGCGCCGGTGAGGCGGTCAGTCCGCTGCAGCACATCTGGTCGATGTCGGTGCAGGGGCAGTTCTACATCGCCTTCCTGGCGCTGATCTTCTCGTTCGCCTATCTGTTCCGCCGGTGTCTCGGCAAGTACATGCGGATTTCGTTCGTGGTGCTGCTGAGCGCGCTGACCATCGCGTCGTTCGTCTACGCGATCTTCGCTCACAACGCCGATCAGGCGACCGCCTACTACAACAGCTTCGCCCGGGCGTGGGAGCTGCTGCTGGGCGCGCTGCTCGGCGCCCTGGTGCCCTACGTGCGCTGGCCGATGTGGCTGCGCACGACGGTCGCGGTGGTCGCGCTGGCCGCGATCCTGTCGTGCGGCGCGCTGATCGACGGCGTCAAGGAGTTTCCCGGGCCGTGGGCGCTGGTGCCGGTCGGCGCCACCATGCTGTTCATCCTGTCGGCGGCCAACCGGCAGGCCGATCCGCACACCGCCGGCCGACTGCCCGCCCCCAACCGGCTGCTGGCCACCGCGCCGTTCGTGTCGCTGGGGGCGATGGCCTACTCGCTGTACCTGTGGCACTGGCCGCTGCTGATCTTCTGGCTGTCCTACACCGGGCGGCCGCGCGTCAACTTCGTCGAGGGCGCGGTCGTGCTGCTGGTCTCCGGCGTGCTGGCCTGGCTGACGACGCGCTACGTCGAGAATCCGCTGCGGTACGCGGCTCTGCGTCGGCGACGCGCGACCCCGGTCGGTCCCGCTGCGGGTCCGGCTGCGCAGGCCGACGATCGTGCTGGGCTCGACCGTCGCGCTGCTCGGCGTGGCGCTGACGGCGACGTCGTTCACCTGGCGCGAGCACGTCACCGTGCAGCGCGCGAACGGCAAAGAGCTGTCCGAGCCTTTCGATCGCGCGACTACCCCGGCGCCCGCGCGCTGCTCAACCACGCCAAGGTGCCCAAGCTGCCGATGCGCCCGACGGTGCTGGAGGCCAAGGACGACCTGCCGGAGACCACCACCGACGGCTGCATCAGCGACTTCGACAACATCGACGTCATCAACTGCACCTTCGGCGACAAAGCGGCGACCCGCACCATCGCGCTGGCGGGCGGCTCGCACGCCGAGCACTGGATCACCGCCCTCGACCTGCTGGGCCAGCTGCACCACTTCAAGGTCGTGACCTACATGAAGATGGGCTGCCCGCTGACCACCGAGGAGATGCCGCTGGTGATGGGCGACAACCGCCCGTACCCGGGGTGCCGCGACTGGAACGAGCGGGTGATGCCCAAGCTCATCGCCGACCACCCGGACTTCGTGTTCACCACCTCCACCCGGCCGTGGAACATCAAGCCCGGCGATGTGATGCCCGCGCACCTACATCGGTATCTGGCAGACGTTGTCGGACAACAACATTCCGATCCTCGCCATGCGCGACACGCCGTGGCTGGTGCGCAACGGCGAGCCGTACTTCCCGGCCGACTGCCTGGCCAGACGGCGGCGACGCGATCTCCTGCGGGATCAAGCGATCCGACGTACTGTCGGATCACAACCCGACATTGGATTTCGTCGCGCAGTTCCCGCTGCTGAAGCCGCTCGACATGAGCGATGCGGTGTGCCGCAAGGACATCTGCCGCGCCGTGGAGGGAAACGTGTTGCTGTATCGCGACGCCCACCACATCTCGACCACGTACATGCGCACCATGACCGGCGAGCTCGGACGCCAGATCGGCGCCGCCACCGGCTGGTGGGTTGGCTGATGTCCTCCGCCGAGCCGGCGTCCGTACCCACCGTCTGGCCGGGCACCGCCTACCCCCTCGGCGCCACCTACGACGGCGCGGGCACCAACTTCTCGCTGTTCTCCGAGGTCGCCGAGCGGGTGGAGCTGTGCCTGATCGCCAAGGACGGCAGCGAGGAGCGCATCAACCTCGACGAGGTCGACGGCTACGTCTGGCACTGCTACCTGCCGACCGTCACGCCCGGCCAGCGCTACGGCTTCCGGGTGCACGGGCCATGGGATCCCGCGGCGGGTCACCGCTGCGATCCGAGCAAGCTGCTGCTCGACCCGTACGGCAAGTCGTTCCACGGCGACTTCGAGTTCACCCAGGCGCTGTTCTCCTACGACCTGGAAGCCGACGACCTCGCCTCGGGCGGCACCCCGCCGATGATCGACTCGCTGGGCCACACCATGACCAGCGTGGTGATCAACCCGTTCTTCCAGTGGGCATCCGACCGCGCGCCGCGCACGCCGTACCACGAGACGGTCATCTACGAGGCCCACGTCAAGGGCATGACGCAGACCCATCCGGGCATCCCCGAGGAACTGCGCGGCACCTACGCCGGGCTCGGCCATCCGGCGATCATCGACCACCTCAAGTCGCTGAACGTGACCGCGATCGAACTGATGCCGGTGCACCAGTTCCTGCACGACCACCGGCTGCTCGACCTCGGGCTGCGAAACTACTGGGGCTACAACACTTTCGGCTTCTTCGCGCCGCACTACCAGTACGCGGCGAACAAGCACGCCGGCGGCGCGGTCGCCGAGTTCAAGACCATGGTCCGGTCGTTCCACGAGGCCGGCATCGAGGTCATCCTCGACGTGGTCTACAACCACACCGCCGAAGGCAACCACCTCGGCCCCACCATCAACTTCCGCGGCATCGACAACGCCGCCTACTACCGGCTGCTCGACGGCGACCTGCGGTTCTACAAGGACTTCACCGGCACCGGCAACAGCCTCAACGCCCGGCACCCGCACACCCTGCAGCTGATCATGGACTCGCTGCGCTACTGGGTGCTGGAGATGCACGTCGACGGATTCCGCTTCGACCTGGCCGCCGACGCTGGCCCGCGAGTTCTACGACGTCGACCGGCTGTCGGCGTTCTTCGATCTGGTGCAACAGGATCCGGTGGTCAGCCAGGTCAAGCTGATCGCCGAGCCGTGGGACATCGGCGAGGGCGGCTACCAGGTCGGCAACTTCCCAGGTTTGTGGACCGAGTGGAACGGGAAGTATCGCGACACTGTGCGCGATTACTGGCGGGGCGAGCCCGCGACCCTCGGCGAGTTCGCCTCCCGGCTGACCGGATCCTCGGACCTCTACGAGGCCACCGGCCGGCGGCCAAGCGCGAGCATCAACTTCGTCACCTGCCACGACGGGTTCCCGCTCGCCGACCTGGTGTCCTACAACGAGAAGCACAACGAGGCCAACGGCGAGGACAACCGCGACGGCGAAAGCCACAACCGGTCGTGGAACTGCGGGGTGGAGGGCCCCACCGACGACCCCGACATCCTCGCGCTGCGCGGCAAGCAGATGCGCAACATCATGGGCACGCTGATGGTGTCGCAGGGCACGCCGATGATCTCGCACGGCGACGAGATCGGCCGGACCCAGCGCGGCAACAACAACGTGTACTGCCAGGACTCCGAGATCTCGTGGATGGACTGGTCGCTGTGCCGAGAAGAACGCCGATCTGCTGACGTTCACCCGCAAGGTCGTGCAGTTGCGCAAGGACCATCCGGTGTTCCGGCGGCGGCGGTTCTTCGAGGGCAAGCCGATCCGCACCGGCGACCAGGTCCGCGACATCGCCTGGCTGACCCCGGCAGGCAAGGAGATGACGCCCGAGGATTGGGGCACCGGCCTCGGCAAGTGTGTGGCGGTGTTCCTCAACGGCGACGCCATCCCCGCCCCCAACGAGCGCGGCGAGCGGGTGGTCGACGACTCGTTCCTGCTGTGCTTCAACGCCCACAGACGAGGCGCAGGATTTCGTCGCGCCCGACAGCGGCAATACGCCAAGGAGTGGACGGCCGACGCTCGACACCGCCGACCCGACCGGAGCCACCGAGCTGGTCGTCAAGGCGGGCGAGAAGATCTCGCTGCAGGCGCGATCGCTGCTGGTGCTGCGTAAGACCGCCTGACACATGGCATCTGAGGTGCTGTCGACGTATCGGCTGCAGATGCGCGGCGACTGCTTCACCTTCGCCGACGCGCTGGAAGCTGCTGGACTACCTCGACGATCTCGGGGTGTCGCATCTGTACCTGTCGCCGATCCTGACCGCAGCCGAGGGTTCCACCCACGGCTACGACGTCACCGATCCGACCACCGTGTCGGCCGCGCTCGGCGGCCCGGAAGGGCTGGCGCGGCTGTCGGCCGCGGCGCGGGCCCGCGGCATGGGCCTGATCGTCGACATCGTGCCCAACCACGTCGGCGTCGACGAGCCCGAGCAGAACCCGTGGTGGTGGGACGTGCTCGAGCACGGCCGCGCGTCGCCGTACGCGTCGTACTTCGACATCGACTGGGACCTCGACCCCGACGGCCGAATCGTGTTGCCGGTCTTGGGTTCCGACGACGACGCCGCCGCCGCCGGGCTATCCCGCCGACGACCGGCACTACCGGCTGATCGGCTGGCGCAACGGTATCTGCGGCTACCGGCGGTTCTTCTCGATCACCTCGCTGGCCGGGCTGCGCCAGGAGGACCGCGCGGTGTTCGACGCCACCCACGTCGAGGTCAAGCGCTGGTTCGCCGAAGGTCTGGTCGACGGGATCCGCATCGACCATCCGGACGGATTGTCCGATCCCGCAGGCTATCTCGGGTGGCTGCGCGAACTCGTCGGGCCGGACGCGTGGATCGTCATCGAGAAGATCCTGGCCGTCGACGAGCCGCTTGACCCAACCTGCCCGTCGCGGGCACCACCGGCTATGACGCGCTGCGCGAGATCGGCGGGCTGTTCATCGATCCCGCCGGCGCCGGCCCGCTGACCGCGCTGTTCGAGTCCAGCGGTATCGACTACGACGAGATGCCGAAGATCGGCGCGCCGGCTCAAGGCCGAGGCCGTCACCGACACGCTGGGCAGCGAGCTGGCCCGGCTCTGCCGACGTCATCGGCAGCGACGACGCCCCGACGTGCCTGACGCGGTCGCCGCGCTGATCAGCCATATCCGGGTGTACCGGTTCGACTACCCGTCGCTGTCGGCGGTGCTGCCGATCGCGATCGCCGAAACCGCCTCGGAGAGACCGGAACTGGCCGACCCGCTTGGCGCTCGTCGCCGTCGCGCTGACCGCCGGTCGCCGAAGCGGCTGTGCGATTCAACCAGCTGTGCGGCGCCGCGACCGCCAAGTCGATGGAGGACTGCCTGTTCTACCGCGACGCCCGGCTGGTGTCGCTCAACGAGGTGGGCGGCGAGCCGGAGCGGTTCGGGGTCAGCGTCGCGGAGTTCCACCAGCGCGCCGCGAGCGCGCGCCCGGCTGTGGCCGCACGCGATGGTGGCGTTGACCACCCACGACACCAAGCGCGGTGAGGACGTGCGCGCCCGCATCGGCGTGCTGTCGCAGGTGCCGTCGCTGTGGGCGGAACTCGTCGGCAATTGGGCGCTGGACGCCCCACCGCCGGACTCCGGCGACGGGACTGTTCCTGCTGCAGAACATCTTCGGCGTGTGGCCCGTCAGACGGCGTGGTGACCGACGAATTGCGCGGGCGACTGCACGCCTACGCCGAGAAGGCCATCCGGGAGGCCGCGGTCCACACGTCGTGGAACGATCCCGACACCGAGTTCGAGACCGCGGTGCACGCGTGGCTGGACGCGGTGATCGACGGGCCGGTCGCCACTGCAGCTCACGTCCTTGGTGGCCCGGCTGGACGAGCACGCGCGAAACGACGCTCTCGGCCAGAAGCTGCTGGCGCTGACGGCGCCCGGCGTGCCCGACGTGTATCAGGGCACCGAGCTGTGGGAGGACAGCCTGGTCGACCCGGACAACCGGCGGCCGGTCGACTACCTGGCCCGGCGGAAGGCGCTGGCGGCGATGGACCATCCGAAGATGCGGGTGGTGACGGCCGCGCTGCGGCTGCGGCGCGACCGTCCGGCCAGCTTCACCGGCGGAGACTACACGCCGGTGCTGGCCGCAGGGCCCGCCGCCGAGCACATCGTCGCGTTTCGGTCGCGGCGCCGACGTGCTCGTCGCGGTCACCCGGTGGACAGTGCGGTTGGCCGAACACGGCTGGGGCGACACCGCTATTGACTCTGCCCGACGGAGTGTGGCCGACTGCATCACCGGCGGCCGGTTCAGCGGCTCGGTGCAGGCGGCCGACTTGTTCGCCGACTATGCCGGTGGCGCTGCTGGAGCGCGTCGATGGCTGAGTTCGCGGTGTGGGCGCCCCGGCCCGAACGCGTCCGCCTCGACGTCGACGGCACGCTGTACCCGATGACCCGGTCCGACGACGGCTGGTGGCGCGCCGACGTCGACGCGCGAGCCGATGCCCGCTACGGCTTCGTCCTCGACGACGACCCGACGGTGCTGCCGGATCCCCGCTCCCCGCGCCAGCCCGACGGTGTGCACGAGCGCTCGCAGCTGTGGCAGCCGGCGCCGGACGCCTGGACCGACGGCGACTGGCAGGGCCGGTCGATCGAGGGCCGGGTCATCTACGAGTTGCACGTCGGCACGTTCACGCCGGGCGGCACGTTCGACTCGGCGATCGAGAAGCTGGACTATCTGGTCGATTTGGGCGTCGACTTCGTCGAGCTGATGCCGGTCAACGCGTTCGGCGGGACACATGGCTGGGGTTATGACGGCGTGCTCTGGTATGCGGTGCACGAGCCGTACGGCGGGCCCGACGGCCTGGTCCGGTTCATCAACGCCTGCCATCGTCGCGGCCTCGGCGTGCTGATCGATGCGGTGTTCAACCATCTCGGCCCGTCGGGCAACTACCTGCCGCGGTTCGGGCCGTACCTGTCGTCGGGCAGCAATCCGTGGGGCGAATCGATCAACATCTCCGACGCGGACGCCGACGAGGTGCGGCGCTACATCCTCGACTGCGCGTTGCGCTGGATGCGCGACTTCCACGCCGACGGTCTGCGGCTCGACGCCGTGCACGCGCTCGTCGACACCACCGCCATCCACATCCTCGAGGAGCTGTCGGCCGAAACCGATGCGCTGGCAGCGGAACTGGGCCGGCCGCTGTCGTTGATCGCCGAGAGCGACCTCAACGATCCGCGGCTGATCACGCCCCGCGATCGCGGCGGCTACGGGATGACCGCACAGTGGGACGACGACATCCACCACGCGATCCACTCCGCGGTGTCGGGCGAACGGCAGGGCTACTACGCCGATTTCGGGTCGCTGGAGACGCTGGCACAGACGCTGAAGCACGGCTACTTCCACGCGGGCACATACTCGTCGTTCCGGCATCGGCGCCACGGCCGTCCGCTGGACACGGCGAGTATTCCGGCGACTCGCCTGCTGGCGTATACGTTGACGCACGATCAGGTCGGCAATCGCGCGATCGGCGACCGGCCGTCGCAGACCCTCAGCTTCGGCCAGCTGGCGGTGAAGGCGGCGCTGGCGCTCGGATCGCCCTATACCGCAATGCTTTTCATGGGCGAGGAGTGGGGATCGTCGTCGCCGTTCCAGTTCTTCAGCTCCCACCCGGAACCGGAGTTGGCCAGGGCGACCGCCGAGGGCCGCAAGCGTGAGTTCGCCGAACACGGCTGGGACGCCGACGAGATTCCCGATCCGCAGGACCCCGCGACGTTCGAGACGGTCCAAGCTCAACTGGGACGAGGTCGACGACGGCGAACACGGCCGGCTGCGGCGGGTCTACCAGCAGCTGATCGCGTTGCGGCACAACGAGCCCGATCTGGCCGACCCGTGGCTGGATCACCTGCGCGTCGACTACGACGAGGAGCAGCGGTGGATCGTCATGCACCGCGGCTCACTGGCGATCGCGTGCAACCTCGGCGCCGACGCCGTCGACGTTCCGGTCACCGGTGAGGTCGTGCTGGCGTGGGGCGAGCCGACGGTCGACGCCGAAATCCACTCGGCTGGACGGGCATTCGTTCGTCGGTCCTGCGGCTTGCTACCTGATCACGGTGCCAGGGTGCCGCTGTTCGGCCCGCGGGGCACCGGGATCAGCGGGTTGGAGGGCTGTGCCGGCGGGTTCTGCAGAACCGGTGGGGTTGTCGTCTGTCCCGGCTCTAAAGGCACATTCACCGACGTCGCCTCTACGCAAGCGACGGGATAGCCCTCGTCGTCATATTCAGGGTCTCCGCCGGCGTTGATGCAGCACACGTCAACGTAGCCGCCGTTTATTATGCATCTGTTGTAACTGTCCCAGTCCATTTTGGTTGCGCCGGCGATTGCGGCGGCGCCGATCGCGATCGCCGCCATGAGCGCGGTTGCCCCCAGGCACTGACTGACGCTAGAGGTGATGGTGGCGCGGTGTGTTGATGCCATTTCTGGTCCCTGGTTGTCGTGGTGGCGTGGGTCGCGGCCGGTGGTGTCCGGCCTGAAATTGTGTGTTTGCGGCGCGGTCCCCGAATGCGCGGATCGTTTACTCGCGGCACCGCAATCTGGTTGTGAGAAACGGTTCATGCAGTGATGCTCGTTCACTTGGCGCACGGGCACATGAGGCGTTTGCCTCAACTTCTGCCGTGACCATGGCGAAGCGTCACCTACGGCAGGCGGCTGGCCGACGCCGCGTCAACAGCCGGCCGTGCAGTCGCGGCGCCGAGATGGCTCAGAGCAGGTAGCGATACGCGGGCGAACCCGGCTCCAGCGTCTCGACGTGAATGTCGGACGCCTTCATCCGCTCCAGCAAACCCTCGAGATCGGCGGCCGAACTCAGTTCGATGCCGACGAGCGCCTCCCCGGTGTCGCGGTTGTTGCGCTTGACGTACTCGAACAGCGTGATGTCGTCGCCCGGCCCGAGCACCGTGTCCAGGAACCGGCGCAACGCTCCGGGCTCCTGCGGGAAGTCCACCAGGAAGTAGTGCTTGAGGCCCAGGTGCACCAGCGAGCGCTCGAGCACCTCGTTGTAGCGCGAGACATCGTTGTTGCCACCCGAAATCAGGCACACCACAGTCGATCCCGGCTCGATGTCGGCCTCCATCAGCGCGGCCACCGACAGCGCTCCCGCCGGTTCGGCGATGATGCCCTCGTTCTGGTACAGGTCGAGCATCGCGGTGCACACCGCGCCCTCGTCGACGGTGGTGATCGACACCATGTCGCCCGCCGCGGCCAGCGCCGCGTAGGTCAGCGTGCCCGCGCGGTTCACCGCGGCACCGTCGACGAACTGATCGACGTGTTCAAGCGTGACCGGCTCCCCCGCGGCCAGCGCGGCGATCATCGCGGCGGCCCCGGCCGGCTCGACGCCGAGCACCGAAGTATTCGTCGTCCGCTCGGCCAGATACGTCGTGATGCCTGCGATGCAGCCGCCGCCACCGACCGGGCACGATCACCAGGTCGGGCTCGCCGTCGAGCTGGTCGAGAATCTCGGCGGCGATGGTGCCCTGGCCGGCCATCGTGCGCGGATCGTCGTAGGGCGGCACCAGCGTCGCACCGGTGCGCGCGACGTCGTCGAGCGCAGCCGCCGCGGCCTCGTCGTAGGTCTTGCCGACGGCGATCAGCTCGATGAAGTCGCGTCCGTGGTAGCGGATGCGGTCGCGCTTCTGCTTCGGCGTCTTCGCGGGCACGTACACCCGGCCGTGGATGCCCATCGACCGGCACGCCATCGCGAAGCCCTGCGCGTGGTTGCCCGCCGACGAGCACACCACGCCGGCGGCGATCTCGTCGTCGGACAGCTGCATCAGCAGGTTGTGCGCGCCGCGCAGCTTGTACGACCGGACCGCCTGCAGGTCCTCGCGCTTCAGATAGACCGTCGCGCCGGTGGCCTCCGACAGCCGCTCGCTGAACTGCAGCGGGCTGCGCGCGACCACGCCGGAAATTCGCTGAGCAGCCTCATCGATGTCGGCCGCGGACAGCGGCGACGTACGAGGGCTCTGGCTCAGTTCAGCGGACACCGGTCAATGGTGCCACCAACCTGCGGTTTTCAGGTAACCGGGGTCAGCACGAACACCGGAATCTGCCGGTCGGTCTTCGTCTGGTACTCCGCGTAGTCCGGCCAGGCCTCGACAGCACGCTCCCACCACGCGGCCTTCTCGTCGCCGAAGACCTCGCGGGCCTCGTAGTCCTTGTTGACGTCGCCGTCCTGCAGCTCGACCTGCGGATGCGCCTTGATGTTGTAGTACCAGACCGGGTTCTTCGGCGCGCCGCCCAGCGACGCCACGACCGCGTATTCGCCGCCGTGCTCGACCCGCATCAGCGGCGTCTTGCGGATCTTGCCGGACTTGGCGCCGATGGTGGTCAGCAGGATGACGGGCTTGCCCTTCATCTCGGTGCCGTCGGTGCTGCCGGACTCCATGATCTTGTCGGCGTTCTCGCGGACCCAGTCCCACGTGCTTGGTTCGTATTCTCCGGAAAGTGGCATGCGACCAGCTTAGGCCGACTAGGAACGTGACCCCCTGATCTGGTGTTTCGGTTGCCCGAAAACTCGCTTGCGAGCTATCGTCAATCTATGACCGTGCGCGACGAAGTCAGCATCGCCGGTGTGCCCTGGCCGGTGTACAAGCTGCTCGCGCTCGCGAATCGGCCTTATCGTCCTGGTGATCGTCGCCGTCGCGACCAGCAGCGCGGCACCGTCGGTGCTGGCCGCCGCGGCCGCGGGCACCGTGGTGTGGCTGGCCTTGAGCCCGTTCCACCCGTCCGATCGCTAGTCCTCCAGCAGCCGCCGCAGCGCATCGAGGTCGGCGGCCACCGCCGCCGCATCGGCATCGAACTCCGCGTCCGTCATGCCTGCCCGTCGCCGCACCGTGAACAGCACCTCGCAGCGGGCCTCCCCGACGCCGCCGGGGATCACCCGCAACGGGTTGTACACCGCTTCGCCCGACGGCAGCCGCACCACGTGATCGAGCACGCCGAACTCGTTCGGCGGTGAGAACTCGACGGTGACCTTGCCCATCGGCGAATCGGCCACCCAACCTTCCGCGGTCTGCCGCAGACCCCCCTCGGCAAGACCCGCGGCCCATTGTCGCCATGTCTGCGGGATCCGCTGCGAACGCGTAGACCACCTCGGGTGCGGCCTCGATCCAAATGCTGACGTGTCGCGACTCCATGGCTCCATCGTGGCGCACACACTGGGCTGATGGACACCACACCCGAACCCTCACCGGTCGAGGAGTTCGTCAAACGCGCCGAGCGTCTGGCTTCCGGCGCCGAACACCACATCCCGTCGTGGCTGCGGCCCGGTGACCCGGAAAGCCGGCTGCCCGTGCTGTTCGCACTCGTTGCCGTGATCGGCCTGCAGCTGGCAATTCCGAAGAGCTACACCTTGGTGCCCCGCTGGCCACTGATCGGGCTTGAGTTGTTGCTGCTCGCGGTGCTGACATGGCTCAACCCGCTGAAGCTCACCAACGCCACGCGACTCGGCCGCTACGCCACCTGGGTGCTGCTCGCCGCCATCACCCTCGACAACACGCTGTCGGCGGTGCTGCTGGACGTCCGCATCCTCACCGGCGAGGTGAGCAACAAGGCGCGCCGTGTTGTTGGGCAGTGGCGGGGCGATCTTCGTCACCAACATCATCGTCTTCGGCATCTGGTACTGGGAACTGGACCGCGGCGGACCGTTCGCCCGGCGCGCAGGCGAACAGCCGTACCCAGACTTCATGTTCCCCCAGATGGATCCCGACACCGCCAAGCTCGTCAAACCGGGATGGCGGCCGACGTTCGTCGACTACCTCTATGTCAGCCTCACGAACGCGATGGCCTTCTCTCCCACCGACACGATGCCGCTGGCCCGCTGGGCGAAGGGAATGATGGCGGTGCAGAGCCTCGTGGCGGTCACCACCATCGCGCTCGTAATCGCAAGGGCGGTGAACGTTTTGGGCTGACCGTGCGACGATAGACGCGTGCGCTGGATCATTCACCTTCTGACGCTGTTGGTCGTCAACGCTGTTCCGGTGGCTGGTTGGTTCGTCGGAGGATGGTCGGCTGGCACGACGCTGGTCGTCTACTGGTTCGAGACCGTCGCGGCATGCATCTTCGTTGCGGCTCGCATCGCTGCACATCGACGGATGAGTCCACGCCAAACGGATAACGTTCGCGTTGATGGGACTTGCATCGACCGAACTCACACTGGTCGAACAGACCGCATTAGACGCCGAATACGCTAGGGCGCAGGACAGCCGTTGGTCGCGACCGATTCTGGGCGACATGCTGGCCGACGAAGTGGTCAGGCAAGATGACTACGACATCGCGGCATGATGGGTGGGTCCACGCCCAACATCGACAGGATCGCCAGTGATGGTGCCCTTTTCACCGATTACTACGGTCAGCAATCATGTACCGCGGGGCGGGCCGCGTTCATTCTTGGTCAGACTCCTTTCCGCACAGGCCTGTTGAAGGTTGGTATGCCGGCCGCCAAACAAGGCCTACAGGATTCCGACCCGACGATCGCCGAACTGCTCAAACAGCTTGGCTACGCTTCGGCGCAGATCGGCAAGAACCACCTGGGCGACCGCAACGAATACCTGCCTACCGTCCATGGCTTCGACGAGTTCTACGGCATCCTGTACCACCTCAACGCCATGGAGGAGCCGTACGACGGGGAGTATCCCAAGGATCCCGAGTTCCATGCGCGCTTCGGCCCGCGCAATATCGTGGATACCAGGGCGACCGACGTCGATGACCCGACCGAGCATCCGCGCTGGGGCAGGGTCGGCAAGCAGACGATCGCTGATGGCGGTCCATTGCCTCCGCACCCGAACATGGACCCGGCGGCCAACGTCAACATGGAGGACGTTGACCCGGCGCTCGTTCGTCGTTCACTCGACTTCATCGACCGCGCCGTGCAGGCGGACACGCCGTTCTTCCTTTGGCACAACTCCACCCGATGCCACGTCTGGACCCACCTCGCTCCACAGTGGCAGGGCAAGAGCGGGTTCGGCCTGTTCGCCGATGCGATGATGGAGCTGGATTGGGAGGTCGGGCAGATTCTCAACAAGCTCGATGACCTCGGCATCGCCGACAACACCATCGTGCTGTTCACCAGCGACAACGGCGCCGAGATCTTCAGTTGGCCCGATGGCGGCAACCACCCGTTCCGGGGCGAGAAGGGCAGCACCTACGAAGGTGGATTCCGCGTGCCGATGGTGGCCAAGTGGCCTGGCGTCATCGAGCCCGGCACCATCGTCAACGAGATCATGGCACACGAGGACTGGCTGCCAACGCTGCTCGCCGCAGCCGGTGAGCCAGACGTAAAAGAGAAGCTGTTGACGGGTCTCGAGACGGGCGACAAGACCTTCAAGGTCCATCTCGACGGCTACAACTTCATGCCCTACTTCAAGGGCGAAGTTGGCGAGGGGCCGCGCCGCGAGTTCTTCTACTTCAGCGACAACGCTGATCTCATGGCTGTGCGGTATAACGCGTGGAAGCTTAACTTCAAGACCATCGTCGGCAATCTCTTTACCGGCAAAGAGGATTCGACCAACGTTCCTGTGGTGACTAACCTGCGACAGGATCCGTGGGAGCGGTACCAGAGTGAAGGCCTGATGTATGGCCACTGGTGGGGTGAGAAGCTGTGGACCATGGTGCCCGCCGTAAACATCGTGGGCGAATTCCTCGCGACGTTTAAGGACTACCCACCCAGCCAGGCCTCCGGCTCGCTTAGCGTCGAAAAGGCCCTGACGATGCTGGCAGAGGGAAGCCAGAAGAGGTGACCCGGAACCGTAGAGACAGGCCCTGAGAACCTCCCTGCGCCACAAACGTGGAAGGTAGTTCTGTTTAGCAGTTAGAGCCTTGGACGGGCCTATACCGACGAAAGCGCGCCGCGGGCAAGAGTCACCGAGAAGCGTTGCGGTGCAGCCAAGTTTGACGAACTCAATCGACACGCCGAAGTTTGTCAAAGTAGCCCGGCGAGTCCTGTCAATCTTCGTTGCATCTCGACAACATGTCTCCTACCTGGCGCCGAAATCAAACAAGGAGCGCTCCCAGGCCTCATTCCTTCAGGGGCTTCTCGTCACGAGTCTCGTCTTCTGCGCGGCGCACGGTCTCTTCCTCGGGGGCATCCTGTTCATGCTCGACCGCACCGGGCAAGGCGATTTGGCAGGTGTCGACTGGGGCAGCGTGAAACTCGGGGGCTTCTACTTGCTTATCGCCCTCGCCATCGATTTCGTCGTGGATCTGCCGGCCTTGCGCCGGTGGTCGTTCTGGCAGGTTGAGCAGACCGCGAATCGGAGCCGCGGTCGTGTCGCCGTTGTCCATCTGACGCTCGTCCTCGGTATGTTCGGCGCCGCGATGCGCCCGAGGTCGAACTCTTTCCCGGGTGGATCCGCGTGGCGACGAAGCTGTCGGGCAGAAGCAAGGCCGGCGCGCGCAAGGCTCGAATCCTGCGCTACGCGTTCTAGCCCAGGCAGCCGGGGCCCAACAGCGCCTTGAGGTCGCCCATCAGCGCCGACGACGGCGTCACCCGCAGCGACTGATCCAGCTCCAGCGTGGTGATCCGCTCGCCGCTGATCAACCGCAGGTGCACCTGCGAGGTGCCGGGGTGCCGTGCCAGCACCTGCTTCAGCGCGGTGACCTTGTCGACGGTGCATTGCCGAGTCGGCAGGCTCACCGCCAGCGGGCGGTCCACCTGGGCATGCGAAAAGTCGGGCACCACAAGCTCGTTGGCGATCAGCGAGATCCGGTCATCGCGGATCGCCACCTTGGCTCCGACCAACACGACGGCGTCATCGGCGATCTCGTGGCCGAATGTGGAGTAGGTCTGCGGGAAGAACAGCACCTCGATGCCACCGGTGAGGTCTTCCAATTGCGCTGACGCCCAAGGCAACCCGTTCTTGTTCACCCGCCGGTTCACCGAGGCGAGAATGCCGCCGATACGCACCTGGGTGTCGTTGGCGATGTCGCCGTTGAGGATCGCGGGGATCTGTGTATCGACCTGGGCTGCAAGCAGGTGCGCGACACCGTTCAGCGGATGCCCCGACACGTACAGGCCCAGCATCTCGCGCTCCAGCGCCAGCTTGTGCTTGTCCTCCCACTCCTCCTCGGGCACCTTGATGGTGAACACCGCGTCGGTCGCGGTGTCGGCGCCGCCGAAGAGGTCGAACTGGCCCATCGCCTCGGCCTTCTTGGTGCCGAGCACCGAGTCGACCGCGTCGGTGTGCACCAGGAACAGGCCCTTGCGTGGATGCCCTAGCGAGTCGAACGCGCCCGACTTGATCAGCGACTCGGTGACCTTCTTGTTGCAGGCGCCGATCTCGATCTTGTTGAGGTAGTCGGAGAAGTCGATGAACTTGCCCTTGTCGGTGCGCGAACCGATCAGCGACGCAACGACATTCGATCCGACATTGCGCACCGCGCCAAGCCCGTAGCGGATGTCCTCACCGACCGAGGCGAAGTTCAGGCCCGATTCGTTGACGTCGGGCGGCAGCACGGTGATGCCCAGCTTGCGGCAATCGGCCAGATACACCGCGGCCTTGTCCTTGTCGTCGCCCACCGACGTCAGCAGGCCGGCCATGTACTCCGCCGGATAGTTGGCCTTGAGGTACGCCGTCCAGTACGACACCAGGCCATAGCCTGCGGCGTGGGACTTGTTGAACGCGTAGTCGGCGAACGGCAGCACCGTGTCCCACAACGCCTTGATGGCGGGTGCCGAGAAACCGTTGGCCTTCATGCCGTCGGAGAAGCCCTCGTACTCCTTGTCGAGCACCTCACGCTTCTTCTTGCCCATGGCTTTTCGCAGAATGTCTGCTCGGGCCAGCGAGTAGCCGGCCACCTTCTGCGCGATGCGCATGATCTGCTCTTGGTAGACGATCAGGCCGTAGGTCTCGGCGAGGATCTCCTGCAGCGGCTCGGCCAGCTCGGGATGGATCGGCTTGATCGCCTGCTTGCCGTTCTTGCGGTCGGCGTAGTCGTTGTGGGCGTTCATGCCCATCGGACCCGGCCGGTACAGCGCGATGACCGCGACGACGTCCTGGAATCCAGTCGGCTGCATGCGGCGCAGCAGGTCACGCATCGGCCCGCCGTCGAGCTGGAACACGCCGAGCGTGTCACCGCGGCCGAGCAGTTCGTAGGCGGCGGGATCGTCGAGCGGGACCGACTCGAGGTCGAGCTCGATTCCCCTGTTGGCCTGGATGTTCTCCAGCGCGTCGCCGATGATCGTCAGGTTGCGCAGGCCAAGGAAGTCCATCTTCAACAGGCCGATGGCCTCACACGACGGGTAGTCCCAGCCGGTGATGATCGCGCCGTCCTGCGGCCGCTTCCACAGCGGGATCGCCTCGGTCAGCGGCTCGCTGCTCATGATCACCGCGCAGGCGTGCACGCCGGCGTTGCGGATCAGCCCCTCGAGTCCGCGGGCGGTCTCGTAGATGGTGCGCACGTCGGGGTCGGTGTCGATCAGCCCGCGAACCTCGGCGGCCTCCTTGTACCGCTCGTGGTTCGGGTCGGTGATGCCCGACAGCGGAATGTCCTTGGCCATGATCGGCGGCGGCAGCGCCTTGGTGATCCGGTCGGCGATCGCGAAACCCGGCTGGCCGTAGTGGATTCGGGCCGAATCCTTCAGCGCCGCTTTGGTTTTGATGGTGCCGAAGGTGATGACCTGGGCGACCCGGTCACTGCCCCACTTGTCGGCGGCGTAGCGCACCATCTCGCCGCGTCTGCGGTCGTCGAAGTCGATGTCGATATCGGGCATCGACGCGCGCTCGGGGTTCAGGAAGCGCTCGAACAGCAGCCCGTGTTCGATCGGGTCGATGTCGGTGATGCGCAGCGCATAGGCGACCAGCGAGCCGGCGGCCGAGCCACGGCCCGGTCCGACTCGGATGTCGACCGACCGGGCGTAGGTCACCAGGTCGGCGACGATCAGGAAGTAGGAGGGGTATCCCTTGCCGCAGATGACGTCGATCTCAAAGGCCGCCCGCTCGACGTATGCGGAAGGGACCCCGGCCGGGAAGCGCCGCCCGAGTCCGGCGTCGACCTCGTGGCGCAGCCACGATGCCTGGTCGTGTCCCTCGGGCACCGGGAAAACCGGCATGCGGTCGCGCTGTTCCCACACATCGGAGTAGGACTGCACCCGCTCGGCGATCAGCAGGGTCGAGTCGCACGCCCCTGGGAGCTCGTCGTCCCAGATCTGGCGCATCTCGGCGGCGGACTTGAGGTAGTAGCCGTCGCCGTCGAACTTGAAGCGGTTGGGGTCCGACAACGTCTTGCCGGTCTGCACGCACAGCAGCGCCTCGTGGTTGTGCGCGGCGTCGCGGGTGACGTAGTGGCAGTCGTTGGTGGCCAACGGCGGGATGTCGAGCTTGCGGCCGATCTCGAGCAGACCCTCGCGCACCCGCCGCTCGATGTCGAGCCCGTGGTCCATCAGCTCGAGGAAGTAGTTGTCGGGACCGAAGATCTCGCGCCACTTGGCGGCCGATTCCAGCGCCTCGCGGTCGTGGCCGAGCCGCAGCCGGGTCTGCACCTCGCCGGACGGGCAGCCGGTGGTCGCGATGATGCCCGCCGCGTTCTCGGCGATGAGTTCGGCGTCCATCCGCGACCACTTGCCCAGCTGGCCCTCGAACGACGCCAGCGACGACAGCTTGAACAGGTTGCGCAGACCCGTCGCGTTCTCGGCGACCATGGTCAGGTGGGTGTAGGACCCGCTGCCGGAGACGTCGTCGCCCTTCTGGCTCGGGTCGCCCCACAGAATGCGCTTGGTGTCGAACCGCGATGCGGGCGCGATGTAGGCCTCCACGCCGATGATCGGCTTGATGCCGACCTCGGTGGCGCTGTTGTAGAACTCGCTGGCGCCGAACATGTTTCCGTGATCGGTCATGCCGATCGCGGGCATCTCCAACCGTTGCGCCTCGGCAAGCATCGGCGTGATCTTCGCGGCACCGTCCAGCATCGAGTATTCGGTGTGGTTGTGCAGGTGCACGAAGGAGGAGTTCATAGGGACGCCAGTCTATGACCGCCGTCCGACAGATCTCGGCGTGTCGCGCTGCGTGTCTTTGCCAGCTGTCACCTAGGCCGGGAACCGGCGTGCGCCGGGCTCCAGCGGCAGCCGCAACCCGTTGACGAGGTAGCTCACGGTCCGGTAGGTGCCCGCCAGCATGAGCAACTCCAGGATCGCCTCGTCGCTGTGGTGTGCGGCCAGTTGCAGTCCAGAGCTCGTCGTCGACCGTGCAGTGCTGCTGCAGGCCGTCGCACAGCCGGATCAGGACGCGATCCTCGTCGGCCCAGCAGTCGTCGTCGGGTCCACCGTTGACCAGCGAGGCGATCTGCGCCTCGGTCAGGCCGGCCTTCTCCGCGTAGACGGACACATGGACGCCCCATTCGTATTCGGCTCCGCACGAAGCCGTCACGCGGTCGATGACGATCTCGCGTTGACGGATCGTCAGGTTGCCGCGATCGAGCAGGCCCGAGTTGAAGAACTTGAAGAACAATCGCCGATCGCGGGCCAGCGTCATGAAGAGCACCAGCGGCGGCGCGCCGCGCATGATGGCGTCGATCGCGCTCCTGCATGTCGGGTTGCAGCGGCGGGGACGCGGGCGCGATCCGGGCGCTATCGTTTTTATAGCTCGCCATGCTTTCGCACTCTACGCACCTGTGCTACAAAATGTAAAGCATGACTTCGCCGAAGATCGGATCACCAGTACGCGGCTCGGCGTCGGGCAGGCCGATCATGGTGGCCCTCGACATGCTCGGTCGGCGCGGGGCGCTACGCGTGCTGTGGGAACTCCGCGGCGACCCGCTGACGTTTCGCGCCCTTCAGGACGCATGCGACACCAACCCTGGCTCGCTCAACACCCGGCTGAGGGAGCTCCGAGACCTCGGCATCGTCGACCACGACGCCGGTGGGTACCGGCTGACCGAACATGGGCGCGTCGCTGATGACCGCGCTGGAACCGCTGCAGGACTGGGCCGACGAATGGGCCGCTACAACCGACTCATAGTCGCTTGGTCTTCTCGCGACCGTATGCGCCGCAATACCCTTCTGACCGTCGGCATCGGATGCAGTTCCCAACCCAGTTGGGTCATGACCCCGGCCGTGACGAACGCGGCGACGAGGACTGCGAACCAGATGCCAACCATGGTCAGCACGCTATTACCGATCACCCAGGGAGGAATCGGGTGTTTCCCTCGAAAAGGAGTTCTTTTCCTCGAGAAAGGTCAGGCGATTTCTATAAACAACTGACCAGCGCGAATGTCATCACCCCGTCAATTTCGGCCACGCGGGAACGAAATCGTCGACGGCGGCTGCAGCCACGGGCGCAGTGATGGTGAGCGGTGGACCGGTCTGCCGTCGATCCAGCAATCCGTGAGTCATCATCCGATGGAGTTGCTTGGCAATCACCGGCATGTTGTTTGAATCGACAATGAATCCGGCGTAGAAGCCCATTCCCAGGAACATCGCCAGCAACATGTTCACCACTGCCGCGGGATCCGTGTCCTCAGGAATCTCTCCGCGCTCGATCGCATCCTCGACCATCGACAGGTAGAAATCCTGTATCGCGGAGACCACCGGCGCTGGGCTCCCACGCAGGCTCGGACTCCGGTGGAATTCCAGCCGTGCGGTAATGACGAATCGCAACATCGACCGGTCCGCGAAGCCCGATCGGTGTGTGGCTGTCACGAACGTCGACAACTGTTTCAGGAGGGTATCCTCGCGTTTTGCTTGCGCAATGCAGTCGGCGACAATCGAATACGCCTCCGCAACGAGGCATTCGTAGATGTCTTCACGAGTGTGGAAGTAATAGTGCATCGTGGGGCGGCTCAGGCCGGCGCGCGAGGCGATGGCCTGAAAATTCGCCGCCTCGTAGCCGCGTTCGTTGATCACTTCGCGCGCAGCGCGAAGAATGCGCGCACGTGTCTCGGCCGAGTCGGCTCCCACCGGACGGCCCCGTCCCCGGCCCACAGGCGAGGGGTCGGCGTTACTCCCCACGAGCAAACGTTATGGCATTGCTGAGTCAGCTTTTCAACGCAAACGCCAGAAAAGGTACTCGGCCACCCCGGGATCAGCGGTCAGTTCGATGGCCCGGCGGTAGGCCTCCGCGGCTTCGGCGGCCCGCCCCGCCTCGGCCAGCAGATGTGCCCGCGTCGCCCAGGCCGGCTGAAATCGCTCGACGGCCGGGTCGTCGATTGCGTCCAGCGCGCGCAGCCCGGCCTCGGGCCCGTCGATCTCGCCGTCGACAGCTGCCGACGCCACCGCCGCCCCGAGCGACGGCGCCACCCGCAGCAGTGCGCGGTGCAGCTTTCTGCAGCGCGCTCAGGTCGACCTTGCCCTGCGTAGCCCTGGCGCAATGGGCCGACTGGATCGCCGCCTCGTACTGGAAGCGGCCCGGCCGGCCTGGCCGTGGGCGCGGCGCAGCAGCGCCTCCCCGCGCGCGATCAGCACCTCGTCCCACAGCGTCGGTGTCCTGTTCGTCGAGCGGGATGAAGCCGCCGTCGGCGGTGCGCCTTGCCGGCCCGCGCGCCTCCGAAAGGCACACCAGCGCGGCAAGGCCGAGCACCTCCGGCTCGTCGGGCAGCAGCTCGGCCAGCACCAGCGCCAGGTGCAGCGCCTCGGCGGACAGCGATTCGATCGGCGCGCCCTGCGGCGCGAGCTGCCAGTCGATCGCATAGGCGCCGTAGACGGCCTCCAGCACCGCAGGCAGCCGCTCGGCGAGGTCGTCGCGTTCGGGCAGCACGAACGGGATGCCTGCGTCGCGGATGCGTTTCTTGGCCCGCACCAGCCGCTGCGCCATGGTCGCCGGTTCGACCGCGAAGGCCGTGGCGATCGCGGCGGCCTCGACGCCCAGCACCGACTGCAGCATCAACGGGGTGCGGATGTTCGGCGCGATGGCGGGATGGGCGCAGACCAGCATCAGCTCCAGCCGCCGGTCGGGAATGGCGGGCATGTCGTCTTCCAAAGATGTTGGGGCATAATCGATTTCGTCGAGCGGCTCGGTCATCCGGTAGCCGGACGACTTCCACACGTCACGTAATCGGTTGCGCGCCACGGTGAGGAGCCAGCCTTCGGGATTGGCGGGTATGCCGTCGTCGGGCCAGCGCGCCAGCGCGCGTTCGAGGGCGTCGGCCAGCGCGTCCTCGGCGGCGGCGATGTCGCGTGTCGGCGCCGCGAGGACGGCGAGCAGCCGGCCGTACGAGTCGCGGGCGACCTGGGCCACCCGGTCCCGTGCTTGTTGGACTTCGCGCAAGCGGCTCATCCGGCCGCTCTACGGGTTATACCACCCGCGGTCGGCGGCGTATGTCCGCGCCACCGGGCGGATTTCGATCGAACCCCAGCCGTTGGCGGGGTTGCGTTGCGCCCACTTCAGCGCCTCGTCGAGGTTGTCGACCTCGATGACGAAGATGCCGCCCAGCTTCTCCTTGGTGTCGGCGAACGGCCCGTCCTGGACCTCGGGCGTGCCGGTGCGGGCGGTGACGGTGGTGGTGGCGACGACGGATTCGAGCACCTCGGTGTCGATCAGCACACCGGCGGCCGACAGGTCGTCGGCGTATTGCTGGAAGGCCGCCATGGCAGGCGCCATGTCCTCCTCGGTCAATCCGACCTCGGAGCCCTCCTGGTAGTGCATCAACAGGCAGTACCGCATGACTTCAGTCCTTTCTGAGTCGATGGTGTCACCGGTATGACGATTCGAGAGCGAGGCCCGATCGACACGGCGCCCGCCTCAACGCGTCGACGCTGAACACCGCGAGCGCCAGCCAGATCAGCGCGAAGCCCAGCCACCGCGCCGGCGGCATCGGCTCGTGCCCGACAACCACGCCCCAGGTCAGCTGCATCGCCGGGGTCAGGTAGAACAGCAGGCCCATCGTCACCATCGGCAGCCGCTGCGCGGCCGCGGCGAAGAACAGCAGCGGCAACGCCGTCAGCACGCCGGACAGAATCATCAGCACGACGTGGCCCGGGCCGTGGTCGGTGAACGTGGCCGTGGCCGGTGACCTGCAGCACGACGATGTAGGCCAATGCAAAGGGCGCGGCCAGCCCAGCTTCGATGCCCGACGCTGACCCGCGGATCGGTCGGCACCACCTTCTTGACCGCCCCGTACAGGCCGAACGACAGCGCCAGCCCGAGCCCGATGACCGGTGGCGCGCCGACCTCCACGGTCAGCACCACCACCGCGATCACCGCGATGGCCAGGGCGGCGAACTGCGCGCGGTTGAGCCGCTCGCGGAAGATCAGCAGCCCCAGCGCCACGGTCACCAGCGGGTTGATGAAGTAGCCGAGCGCGGCATCCACCACGTGGCCGTTGTTGACCGCGTAGATGTAGATGACCCAGTTGACCGAGATCAGCGCCGACGCGAACGTCAGCAACAGCCACGTGCGCGGCGTGATCGCGCGAATATCGCCGAGCCGGCGCACCGCCGCGATGACCACGACCATCAGCACGAAGCACCACACGATCCGGTGCGCCAGGATCTCGAATGCGCTCGCGGGCTTCAGCAGCGGGAAGAACGCGGGGAACAGGCCCCACGACGCGTAGGCGCCGACGCCGAACAGCAACCCGGACCGGCGCTGGTCGTCGCTCACAGTTCGTGCTTGCGCAACACGTCGAGCGCGTGCTGCAGGTCGGCTGGATACGGACTGGTGATCTCGACGCGCCGCCCGTCGGCGGGATGCGCGAACGCCAGCGACCGCGCGTGCAGCCATTGCCGCTCCAGCCCAAGCTTTTTCGCCAGTGTCGGGTCGGCGCCGTAGGTCAGGTCGCCGGCGCACGGGATGGTGCAGGGCGGCGAAGTGCACCCGGATCTGGTGGGTGCGGCCGGTTTCCAGCTCGATGTCGAGCAGGCTCGCCGCCTGGTGCGCCTCCAGCGTGTCGTAGTGCGTGACGCTGTGCCTGCCGCCTTCGGTGACCGCGAACTTCCAGTCGTGCCCGCGGTGCCGCCCGATCGGCGCATCGATGGTCCCGCTGGACGGATCGGGATGGCCCTGCACCAGTGCGTGATAGCGCTTTTCGACGGTGCGCTGCTTGAACGCCCGCTTGAGCACGGTGTAGGCGCGTTCGGAGAGCGCCACCACCATCACGCCCGAGGTGCCGACGTCGAGACGGTGCACGATGCCTTGCCGCTCATGGATTCCCGACGTGCTGATCCGGAAACCCGCTGCGGCCAGGCCGCCAAGCACCGACGGCCCGTGCCAGCCGACGGTCGCATGCGCCGCGACGCCAGGCGGCTTGTCGACCGCGACGATGTCGTCGTCGGAGTACAGGATCGCCATGCCCTCGATCTCGACGGGCGTATTCTCCACCGGCGCAGGCGCTTCCGGCAGCCGCACCTCCAGCCACGCGCCCGCCGTCAGCTTGTCGGACTTGCCCGCCCGGGTGCCGTCGAGGTCGACGCCGCCGTCCTCGGCCAGCGCCGCGGCGGCCGTCCGCGACAGCCCGAGCAGCCGCGCCAGCCCGGCGTCGACGCGCATCCCCGCCAGCCCCTCGGGGACCGGCATCGAGCGGGTCGTCACTATGACGGCGTCGGCCTTGCGGCGGCCGACCGTATCGAAGTCAAAACCGAACAGCGACAAGCGCAACCAGCAGGATCGCCCCGCCCACCACCGACGGATCGGCCACGTTGAACACCGGCCACCAGCCGATGGACAGGAAGTCCACGACGTGGCCCTGCAGCGGCCCGGGCGAGCGGAAGAACCGGTCGACCAGGTTGCCCATCGCGCCGCCGAGGATCATGCCGAGGCCGATCGCCCACCACGGCGAAACCAGCCGGCGGCCCATCCAGATGATGCCGATCACCACACCGGTCGCGATCAGCGTGAGGACCCAGGTGTAGCCGGTGGCCATCGAGAACGCGGCACCCGAGTTGCGCACCAGCGTCCAGGTCACGGTGTCGCCGATGATCGACACCGGCTGGCCCGGCGTCAGCAGCCTGACCGCGAGCACCTTGGTGACGATGTCGAGCACCAGCACCACCGCCGCGACGGTGAGCAGCAGGCGCAGCCGGCGTCTGCGGCTGCAGGCTGCGGTACCTCGTCGGTCACCGGCTCGGCCGATCCCGGGGATTCATCAGTCACTCCCCCATCATCCAAAGTCGCGAATGGGGAATGATTTCCCCCATGGGTCGCCTCGTCGTCGTCACCACCGGCGGCACCATCGCCACCAGCAGCGACGACGACGGAGTGAAGCGCCCCACCCGCAGCGGCGCGGACCTGACCGCCGGGCTGGACGTCGAGGTCGTCGACCTGATGGCGGTGGACAGCTCGCAGCTGACACCCGCCGACTGGGACCGGATCCGCGCATCGGTGCTGTCGGCCTGCAAGGACGACGGAGCCGATGGCGTGGTCATCACCCACGGCACCGACACCATGGAGGAAACGGCGCTGTGGCTGGAGCTGACCTACGACGGCGCAGGTGCCCGTGGTGATCACCGGCGCACAGCACAGTGCAGATGCACCGGACGCCGACGGGCCTGGGAATCTGCGCGACGCGCTGGCGCTGGCGCGCAGCGCGGATGCCCGCGGGCCTCGGCGTGCTGGTGACCTTCGCGGGCACGGTGTGGCAGCCGCTGGGCCTGCAGAAGGTCGCGACGGGTGACCTGCGCGGCTTCGCGGGTGACGGCGGTCGGCACGGTCGCCGACGGGCGGTTCGTCGCGCAGCGATCGAAGGATCGGCCGTTTCTCGGCCGCGCTGTCGGCGGCGGACGCGCCGCGGGTGGACACCGTCGCGGTGTATCCCGGCGGCGACGCGGTGGCGATGGACGCCTGCGTGGCGGCAGGGGCGCGGGGAATCGTGCTGGAGGCGCTGGGCTCGGGCAACGCCCCGGCGCGCGGTGATCGACGGGGTGCGGCGGCACTGCCGCGACGGCGTGGCGGTCGCGGTGTCGACGCGGGTGCCCGGCGGGCAGGTCAGCGCCGGCTACGGGCCGGGCCGCGAACTGGTGGACGCCGGCGCGGTGGTGGTGCCGCGGCTGCGGCCGGCGCAGGCCCGGGTGTTGCTGATGGCCGCGCTGGCGGCGGCTCACCCGTCGAGGACGTCGTCGCCCGCTGGGGCTGAGCGCGCGGCCAGCTCACTGACGTAGTCCGGCCAGTCCAGGCTGTCGACGGGGTTGGCGCGGTCGATGTCGGGTGTGTCGTCGGGAAACGTGCGCACCGGCCCTGGCCCGGTGCTGCGGGTCTCGAACCGCACCGTCATCACGCCGTGGCCAGCGCCCTGGATCCAGCCGTGCCCGTGGTCGGTGTGGACGACGTCGTCGCCGACGCGCCAGGCCGGCGCGGTCGCGGTGGCGTCGGTGAGCGTCGGCGGCAGCCGGGTGTCCGACACTTCCTCGGCGGCCAGCTCCAGATCCGGGAACAGCGACTCCTGGTGGACGTCGGACAGTCCCGAAAAGCCAACGCCGACAAGGCGAATCGGGCCGATATCGACCGGGTCGAGCAGCAGCCGGCGCGCCATGGCGATCAGCGTGGCGGCATCGGTGGTGGCGTACGGCAGCGTCGCCGAGCGCGTCAGCGATGCTCATATCGGACTTCTTCAGCTTGACGGTGACGGTGCGCGCACCGCGGCCGTCCTTCTCCAGGCGCGCATGCGCGTGCTCGCCGATCGGGCCCGCTGCTTCGCGCAGCTGGTCGAGGGTGATCAGGTCCTCGGGAAAGGTGGATTCGGCGCTGATCTGCTTGGCGGGGGCGTTCTCGGCGACGGGCCGGTCGTCGATGCCCTTGGCCAGCCGATGCAGCGCAGGGCCGACGGTCGCGCCGAGGATGTTGGCGGCTTCGGCGTCGCGACAGCGCGGCGAAGGCGCCGATGGTCTCGATGCCGAGCCGGTGCAGCTTCTCCTCGGCGACGGGCCCGATGCCCCACAGCCGCCGCACCGGCAGCCCGTCGAGCAGCACGCGCTCCTCGTCCCGGCGCACGACCCGGATGCCGTCGGGTTTGGCCAGGTCGGAGGCGATCTTGGCGACCTGCTTGCCCGATCCGGCGCCGACGGAGGCGACCAGCCCCGTCTCGTCGCGGACCTTCGCGCTTCAGCTCCTGGCAGAAGGCCTCGACGTCCTCGGCCGACGCGCCCGCCAGTTCGGCCGGTTCGCCGAACGCCTCGTCGAACGACAGCTGTTCGAGGACGGGCACCAAGGTGCGGACGGTGTCGAACACCCGGCGGCTGGCCACGCCGTAGACCACACCGCGCGGCGGCAGCACCACCGCCGTGGCGCCGACCATCCGGCGGGCCTGATGCATCGGCATCGCCGATCGCGCGCCGTACACGCGGGACTCGTAGCTGGCGCCGGCGACCACGCCGCGTCCGCCAAGCCCTCCGACCAGGACCGGTCGTCCCCGCAGGGTGGGCCGGGTCAGCTGCTCGACGGACGCGAAGAACGCGTCCATGTCGAAGTGCAGCACCCAGCGACTCTCCACAGCTGCCGATGCTATTTCGCTAGCCTGACGCCCATGGCGCGACGGGCCCTCCGATCGTGGACGCCGCAGTCAGCGACCAGAGTTATGTCTCAAGACATCGGAATAGTTGCGAGATTGCATTGGGTTCGCCCGACGACTCGAAGTGTGATGGATCCGGTGTCAACACCGACCCATCTGGCCGATAATCGGTCGACAAGAGGTACAACAACCCGCGCGCTGGGGGGCAGTAGGCGAACGGTTCAACCTCAGGGGGTACCGACAGAATGGCGGAGAGGAGTCTCAGGTTTGGCCTCCTGGGACCGCTACAGATCATTGTCGACGGCAGCCCGTTGGCGTTGGGATCTCCCAAGCAACGCGCGGTCCTGGCGGCGCTGCTCATCGAGCGCAATAGGCCAGTCGGAATCGATTCGCTGGCAAACGCCGCGTGGCAGGATGCGCCTCCTGCAAAGGCGGATGCCAATATCCATACCTACGTCTCGAGCCTGCGGAGATTGCTGAGCATCGCAGGGGTCGACCCGAGAACAGTGTTGGTCAATTCAGCGCCAGGGTATCGGCTCGACGTCCGCGACGACAGCGTCGATCTGGGGCGATTCCTCACCGCGAAAACTGCGGGAGTACACGCCGCCTCGGTGGGGCGGTTCGAGGAGGCAACCCGCCATCTGTCGGCCGCGCTAAGCGAATGGCGCGGACCCGTCCTGCAAGATCTGCACGACCTTCAGTTCTTCGCAGCGTTCGCCATCGGACTCGCCGAGGAGAAGCTTGTCGTCCAAACCGCGCGCGCTGAAGCTGAAATGGCCTGCGGTCGATGGGGCGGGGTCATCGCCGAGCTCGAAGTCCTCGCCGGCGAACACCCCTACCGCGAACCGTTGTGGGCGCAGTTGATCACTGCCTACTATCTCGCCGGACGTCAATCCGACGCACTCGACACCTATCGCCGATTGAAATCCACCCTTGCCGACGATCTCGGCATTGACCCCGCCGCCCCACTACGAACCTTGCACCAGCGCATCCTGCGCCAAGAGTCCCTAGACGTGAAGCGGGCAGCGCAGACGACCGCCGCCAAGACAATCATCGCTACCGGCCGACACACATCGAACCACGCTAGGTCGGCTGTCGCCCGGCTGTGCGACACCTCGGGACAATGCTATGAACTGCGGGCGGCGGCCACCCGAATCGGTCGCCGCGCCGACAACGACATTGTTCTCGCGGACCCTGAAGTCAGCCGCCACCATGCAGTCATCATCGACACCGGCACCAGCTACCTCATCACTGACCTGCAGTCCGCCAACGGGCTCGAGGTTCAACAACAGCGCATCCGGACCTGCGCCACACTCGAAGATGGCGACCGGATCCGAATTGGCTTGAGCAACTTCACGTTTGAACTCGTCTCTGAGGCCACATCGTCAGCCACATCGTGATGCAGCGCTTGCCGCTTGCGGGCTAATCACTCTCACTAGCAATCGGATCTCGATCGAGAGATCCCCATCCGTCACGCGAAGCGGGCCGTCGGCTATCCAGCTCGCGCATCCTCGCGCCCGTCCACATGAGCGCGTTCGAGAGCTGCTGCAGCCTTTGAGAATCTTTTGAGCCCGCCGACTCATTCTCACTTCTACCAAAGGACGGCGCAGTGCCATCCACCAACAGATAGGAACCAAAATGAAGTTCAAGAAGGCGATCGCGGGATCTGTGCTCGGGCTGGCTCTCGGTGTCGGTTTAGCAACCGCCGGGGCTGCCACAGCGCAAGCTGACCCAGGCAGCTACCTCGACGATCTGTCCAGCGCTGGGTTCTACGGCGACAACGACGAAGCCCTCGCGATCGGCTACGCGGTCTGCGACCTCGTTGCCGACGGGTACGCCCAGGGCGACCTGTTCGACGCGGTCTGGGCCAACACGGATGAATCGATCAGCGAGTCGGATGCCCAGTACATCGTGGAGTCGGCGGAGATCTTCCTCTGCTGACCAGACACCTCAGGCGGTGCGCGCCCCCGGCTACGGACGGGGGCCTAGCCGCGTGGTCGGTGCCCCCGAACTGGCGATAACTGGAGCGATTCCGTGTGCCGACGTTGCTGGGGCACTAGCGTAGGGACACAACACGTTCGCGGTCGACGCAGCGAGGGTGAGGAGGTGGCGATGAGCGACCCCGAGCCGGATTCGCGGGCGGACAGTCAGTCCGGACCATGTCAACTCAGGCGGCTGCTCGGCCGCGGCGACATGGGCGAGGTCTATGAAGCCGAGGGCACCGCGAAGGAGCGGAATGTCGCGCTAAAGCTGTTGCCGCAGGCTATTTCCCAGGATCCAGAGTTTCGCGAGCGAATGCGGCGGCAGCGGTTCGTCCACGGCGCAGTGTCAGGCTGATGGCCGTCAGTACGCCTAGGGAGCACGCATGAATGGAGACCTGACACCGGCGTTGATCGACACAGATGTCTGGACCGACGACATGGTGGCGGCTGCCGGGATCCCGATCGTAGACGTGCCCCTTGTAACCATCGGCGGCGGCATCGGCTCATTCGTAACGTTCGACACGCTGCGCATATACGGGGTACCGGCGCCAGCAATGGCGGCGCTGGGCCCCCAGGCCGTCCCGTGGTCGAGCTACGAACACCTCGTCCGCGTTTCTCAGATTCCGCGTGGCGAACGGATCCGCTCCGATTCGTCCTCGACGCCCGACAACATCTGGGGATTCCCGTCGTACGCCGTTCGGGAGGCGTTCGCCGCCCGATCATTGTCTGGCTTCCTCAAACCCCTCTGGAACGTAGCGGTCGAACCGATCTTCGCGAACTATTACACGCCGCGTGCCGGGCAGGTATTCGAATCGCTGGAACGCGAACACCAGCGTGTGGGTTACGCGAAGTCAGTGCGCATCGGCGACGTGCGCATGCTCCGGAGACGAAGTGGCGGCGGCTACTTCACCATCCTCACGCCACCGCCTGGGGCATCACCGACGAAGCGGGTCGCGTTCCGCAGCATGTACGCACACGTTGCGGTGGGCTACCCCGGCTTGAATATGCTGCCCGAGTTGCAGGAGTTCCGCGAGAGGTACCGCGATCCGTCGAAGGTCGTCAATGCCTACGAGTCCCACGAGCACATCTACCAGTCCTTGCGGCGCCGCCCGGGGACGGTGATGATCCGCGGCAGCGGCATCGTCGCTTCGCGGGTCTTACAACGCCTGATCGACGACCGTGACAAGTACCGACTACAGACCACGATCCTGCACCTGTTCCGCACCTACGTCGCCGAGCCCCATGGGTCCAGCATCTTCAAACGCCGAAAAGGCAAGGACGGCTGGGCATACCAGGGATTCAATTATCCGAAGTCGGTGTGGGGCGGCCAGCTCAAGGCGAAGATCCGCAAGCTCGAGGGCGAGGACCGCAAGCGGGCTTACAAGGAAATGGGCGGAACCAATACGCCGGTCCGCAAAAGCTGGCAGGAACAGCTACGGCGCGGCCGCACCGAGGGCTGGTATCAGGTGATGGCCGGGACGGCGCGGGACCTGCGCCCGACCCGCGATGGTCTGACGACCACGGTCGTTCCCGATCCCAGCCAGCCCCTGCCGTACCCGCCTCCGGCGCACCCGTTCGACGTCACAGTGAACTATGTCATCGACTGCACCGGCCTGGAGGCCGACATCCGGGAGCATCGACTGCTCGCCGACCTGCTCGACCACACCGGCGCCGGCCGTAATCCGCTCGGCCGACTCGACGTCGACCGCACGTTTGAGCTGATCGGTACCCGCAGCGGCACCGGGCGGATCTACGCGTCGGGAACCGCCACGCTCGGGGGCTACTTCCCGGGGGTCGATACCTTCCTCGGCCTGCAGATCGCCGCCAGGGAGATCGCCGACGATCTTGCCGCGCACGGTTTCTGCCGCCGGATGGGACCGATGAGGTCGGTTCACCAATGGTGGCTGTGGGCCAGAAACCAGGGGATCTGAGGTCACATGCTTCCGACGCTGAACGGACGGCTACAAACCCGTGTGCTTGGGCTGGGCATCATCGGATTCTTTGTCGCGTTGGTGATTACCCCGGTGTTGCCAACCGGCGACCTCTCACTGACGCAAAGCTATCGGGTGACACTAAGCGTCCTGCTCGCGGTCGTCTTGGTAGGTGTGCCGTGGGAGCTCTTGTACCACGGTTTGCAGCAGTTTCGGTGGGAGAAGGACTGGCCAACCCTGTTCGGGCTTCTCACCGCGGTCAGCGAGGGCATCGTGGTTTGGTTGCTTGTCCGCTACACCACGATCGTGGTTCCCGAAGACTTGCGACCGTCATTGACGGCCTACTTGATCCAATTCATCATTACCTGGTTAGCGTTCTGGCTCGTCGTCAACGGACCGATGCGGGTGGTATTTCACCGTTGGCGTTTTGCGGGAGGGCGGTTCATATGAACAGTCCGCAAGTCGGGGTGATCCCCGGTAATCACCTTGTTGCGGTCGCGAACGGTGCGGTGGTCGTCGTGCCGCACCGCGAACCGTCCGCGCTGACTAGCGAGTCGAAGGCCGCACAGACGTGGTCGGCGCTCTACGCGCTGATCGTGAAAGCGACGGCAGGAGAAGGCGACCGGCGCGGGCGCTCGTTCGCCAGAAATGCCGCCAGGTGGGCGGCCGATCGAGACAGTGACGCGGAGTTCGGTGCGTTGTCACCCGTCCAGGATGGGTATGCGCTGATCCTGCACGGCGGCGTCGCGGCGATTGTCGAGCACGAGGGTGGGCGAGACCAGTATCGCGGCAGTCGCCACTGCCCGACCGAACACGAAGTCCGTTCGGATGCGTACCGAGCCGCGCTGTATGTCACGGGCGACACCCTGCCAACGATCGACCTGCCGGTCGAACGTGGAGTCGGCTCGCTCATCGAGGGTGTCGTCGAGGGGGCCGGTGCCGTCTTGTGGCTAACGGGCATGAAACCCGCACCCCAGACCCTGAAGTCGGAGAGGTCTGCCATCCGTGACGATCAGCCCGTCGCGAAAGCGGCCCATCGTGTCGAACTCAAGCCGCCAAAGGTCTTCGAAACGCTCAAGCCCGACGACAAGCCACCGCCACGTCGCGCTCCCCTGCCCGTCAAAGGCAAATCACATTCCGTGGCGGCCGGCCCAGGCCGCCCAGGTATCGGGGTCGGCGGCCGTCAAGTTCGCGGAATCAAATGCGCGCGTGGACATTTCAATGATCCGCGGGTCGCATTCTGCCGCCTCTGCGGACTGCGCATGAACCAGACGAAAGAAATCTCCGAAGGGGAACGGCCCCCACTGGGATTCTTGGTTCTCGACGACGGCACGACGCTCGTCCTGGCTGCCGATCTGGTCATCGGGCGGGACCCGCGAAACTCCGCGTCGGTCCGCACCGGCGCCACGCCAGTTTATTTATCCGATACAGCAGGTCGACTGTCGCGGGCGCATGCCGAGATTCGGCTCATCGAATGGGACGTCGCAGTCGTCGACCTGGCTTCGACGAACGGCACGTTCATCAAGCCGCCCGGAAACGAACAATGGCTTCGGCTCACGCCTCGGCGGCCACATCTGCTCGCCGCGGGGGCTGAGGTGCAAATCGGCGGTCGCACAATTACTTTCGAGTCGGCACACGCCCATCTGTAACGGCGAATCGAGCGTGGCCAGGATGGTCGCTGACGGTCGCCGATCGCCGAGGCAACCAATCGCGAATTCCCTGCCTCTGCTGCGCATCCCTGCAGCCGTCCACGTTGGCACGTTCGCATGCCGCAGCGGCTTTGAGGATCTTTTGAGGCCGTCGGTTCATTCTCGTTTCTGTTGGAGGACGGCGCAGTGCCATCAACCAACAGAACGCAAGACCAACATGGGCCTCAAGCAGCGGCCCACGGGGTCACAAACACACGGAAAGGAAATCACATGAACACAACCCACAACCGCTTCGGCGCCAAGAAGCGGATAGCGCGCGTACTGGCCGGGTCGGCTATCAGTGCGGCTGTGGCAGTGACCGGACTGGGGCTGGCATCGCCGGCTAACGCCGACATCTGCCGCGTGAAGAACGGATGGAAAACATGCACCATCATCAAGGACGGTTCTTTGCTGATTACAAGTCACACCCGGGTGCAATAAGTACGACGCACTGTCACACCTCATCCGGTGGGTTTCAAACTGTGGCGGCCGGCCTTGCTATCACGCTGGGCCGGCCGTCACGGTCTGCACGTGCATCTCGCGCCTCGGCGGTCGCCGCGGCTCACAGCGATCCGAGGTGTAAATCGGCGGTCGCACAATTACTTTCGAATCGGCGGCCGGTGTCAGCGTGGTGTTACCCGCAGCACCTCGTTGTCCTCGGCGTCAGTGAGCCATACCGTGCCATCGAATACGAATACCTCACCGACGCCCTTGCCAATCCCCTGGATCGCGCTCCCCTTGGATTCCATGCCTTTCAGGTCGAACCACCGCAGCTCATCGGTCACGGGAAATGCTGCCCAGATACCGTCGTGACCCGCCGTGGCGCAGCACGCACCCATGAGCGGTACCGGCTCGCCCATCGCGAACGTTGCCTCATCGATCGGCGTCATAGTGTCGTGTCCCAAGACGTACAGGGTGCCGTCGAGAAACTCGATGCCAGCCGGCTTGTCGACGTCCAGCTGCAAAGGATCGCCGACCGGACCTGTGGTGTCGACGGTGGAGATGGTCCGATCACCTTGGTTGACGACGTAGACGAAATCCGCGCCGACAACCAGCGACACGGGTAGCAACCCGACCTTGATCGGTTCGCCGGCGAGCTGCTGAGTTTCGGGGTCAATGCGGATCACGGTGTTCTGCTCACTGTTGGACAGCCAGACGTAGCCTTTTCCGGCCGCGATCCCGGAGATCACCCCGGGCCCGACAATGATCGGGTCGCCGACCGATTCGGACGTGATATCAACGCGGGTGACGCTGTCCGAATAGTTCAACACCCAGACCGCATCCGATGTGACGGCGAGTTGTGTGGGGGCGCCGCCGACGTTGATAGTCGTGGCAGTGCCGGTCGCGGGGTCGATCTTGGAGATCGTGGCATCGCCATGGTTCGCCGTCCAAAGGAAACCGTCGTCGCCGGCAACGATATCGAGGGGCTCCCTACCGACCGGGATAGGAGCCCCCTGGATCGTGCCAGCGGGTCGCGGCCCGTCGTTACCGCCGTCGCGAAGGAGCAACCACGCCCCCACACCGCAGGCCGCGAACACCAGCACGGCGACGAGCGCGACGATAAGCCCGGTGCGGCGCCGGCGGGGTGGGGTGACAATCGGCAGCGGTTGCGACGGCGGCTGCTGCGGACCTGCCAGTGGGTGCGGCGGCAGACCTGGCGTCCAAACGCCCGGTGGTTGGGCGGGTCCGGCGGCAGGCGGGGGGGTCGCATAGAGGGTCGGGACAGACGGGACCGGCTGCGGGGTCGGTGCGGGGCGCGGAGTGGCTCGAGGGGGTGGCGTTTGAGCGAAAAGGGTGGGCGGCTGGCCGGTCAACGCAGACGGCGGAAGGGTCGCCAGCTGGCTGCGGTGCAGAATATCTGCGGCCCGATCCTGTTCGGGTGTGGCGAGTGCTTGATGGGCTGCCAGCGCCAGATCCCCCGCGGTGGCATGGCGGTCCTCCGGATCCTTGGCCATGCCGCGCGCAATCACGTGGTCGAAGGCCACTGGGAGCCCCGGCCGGAGCTCGCTGGCGCGTGGGATGGACTGGGTCAGGTGCGCGGTCATCAACGTGACGTCATTGCCGCGATACGGCGGAGATCCGGTCAAGCTCTCGAAGAGCACACACGCAAGGGCATAAACGTCGGCGCGATAGGTCACTTGCGAGTTGGTGAACCGCTCCGGAGCCATATACCTGAAGGTTCCGATGGCACTGCCCATCTGGGTCAGCTTCTCGTCGGTTGTGGCACTGGCGATACCGAAGTCGACCAGATACGCAAAGTCGTCGTGGGTGATCAGGATGTTTTCCGGTTTCACATCACGATGCATCACGCCGGCGGCATGCGCAGCGTCGAGCGCCGAGGCGATCTGGCGGATAATCGCCACCGCCCGCGGCGCAGATTCCGGCGAAGCCGGCAGTAGCCGCCACCAGTCGTTCTGCTCGCGGCAACGTTTGCCGGAATTCTGGCGGTGGCCGCGGCAGCCTTCGCTCAGGATTTTTTCCGCCGTAGCCTCCGGATTCTGTACACGGAGACGACCGGCAACCAGCCATACGATGGACGGCTCGTCTTCGTCCGTTTGCGCTATTCGACGGGCATGAGCGGCTTCGGCCGCCGCGGGCGCGAGCCGGGGTGGGCGCACGACTATCCGACCGCCGACATTCACATGATGAAGATCATCAACGAGCTCACGTCGTGCGGCCGCGGACGGATGGATCGAACATTTCTCGCTCGACGACCCCGAGTTGCACAACTATCCGATCGCGTACATGTCCGAGCCCGGCTTCTGGATCCCGAGGAGAACGAGGTCACGGCCTGCGCAACTATCTGCTCAAGGGGGGATTCATCATCTTCGACGACTTCCGCGGCTACGACTGGGACAACCTGGAGGAGCAGATGCGCGCGTGATGCCCGATGGCCGCTGGGTCCAGCTCGACGAGACGCATCCGATCTTTCATTCGTTCTTCGAGATCAACGACCTGCACTATCTCCCGTCGTATGGCGATACGCCGCCCAGCTACTACGGCATTTTCGAGAAGAACGATCCGGCGAAGCGGCTCATCGCCCTCGCCAATCGTGACAAGGACATCGGGGAGTACCTGGGAGTTTTCGGACACTGGCTACGCGCCGGTCGATCTGTCGAACCAAGCGTACAAGTTTGGTGTCAATTACTTCATCTACGCTGAAATGACGACACGTTAGTCAAGTCGTTAGCGTCGGAGCATCGAGATCCTGAGCCGGTCAACGTCTCGACGACGCTATGACGACGACTAACGAGAGACTCATGACAGACAAGACACAACAAGACGTCATCGACCTCGAGACAGACGACATCGCGCTCGCCGACCAGATGAAGTCCGGCCGCGACCGGATTGTCACGGAGCTGCGCAAAGCTGATCATCGGTCAGGAGGCGACGGTCAACGAGGTGCTGCTGTCGCTCTTCGTCGGCGGCAACAGCCTGATCGTCGGCGTCCCGGGCCTGGCCAAGACGCTGCTGATTCACACGCTGGCGCGGGTGCTGGAGCTGAAGTTCGCGCGGATCCAGTTCACGCCCGACCTGATGCCGTCGGACATCACCGGCACCGACATCATCCAGGAGGACACGACCACCGGCCGGCGGCAGATGGTCTTCGCGCCGGGCCCGATCTTCGCCAACATCGTCCTCGCCGACGAGATCAACCGGACGCCGCCGAAGACGCAGTCGGCGCTGCTCGAGGCGATGCAGGAGCATCGCGTCACGATCCAGGGGCGCACCTACCAGCTCGAAGAGCCGTTCTACGTGTTCGCCACGCAGAACCCGATCGAGCTGGAAGGCACGTACCCGCTCCCGAAGCGCAGCTCGATCGCTTCATGTTCCACATCGTGATCGACCATCCGCCGGAAGACGAGGAGTTCGAGGTCGTCCGGACGACGACCGCGATGCAGGATCCGAAGTTCGAGCGGCCGGTCAGCGGGCCGGATCTCGTCGCGTTTCAGCGGCTGGTGCGACGCGTGCCGGTGGCCGAGCCGGTGATGCGGTACGCGCTCAGCCTGGCGCGCGCGAGCCGGCCGAAGTCGCCGACCGCGCCCGAGCAGCTGAAGAAGTGGGTGGCGTTCGGCGCCAGCGTCCGCGCCGCGCAGTACCTGGTGCTCGGCGCGAAGGCGCGGGCGCTGACGAGCGGGCGCTATCACGTGAGCTTCGAGGACATTCGCGCGCTGGCGCATCCGGTCCTGCGCCACCGGGTTCTCACGAACTTCCACGCGCAGTCGGAAGGGATCACCAGCGACACGCTGATCGATCGGTTGCTCGAAGCCGTGCCGATGCCGCGATCTGGCATGTGAGCGCCTGCGGCCCGAGCGACCCTTCGGCGTAGCTCAGGGTCGTCCTGAGCTTGTCGATGGACGAGGCGCGAAGTCGCCGAGGGCGAGTGGTCCCCCGACGGCAGCTCCGAGGTCTCGCCGAGCGCGGATTCAGGCAGGCCCCGCGAGCGCTGATGAATGATGACTGTGAGTTGCTAACCAGATGAGTCACTGCCGTCCCCGGCGCCCGATTCGTCGACCCGAAGGTGCTGGCCCGCATCGGCAACCTCGAGCTCGTCGCTCGTTCGGTGGTCGACGGATTCATCAACGGTCTGCATCGGTCACCGTATTTCGGCGCCTCCGTCGACTTCGCCGAGCATCGGGGCTACGTGCCGGGAGACGACATCCGTCGAGTGGACTGGCGCTTGTACGCGCGCACGGATCGGTACTACATCAAGGAGTACGAGGCGGACTCGAACTCCAACTTCTCGGTTCTGATCGACGTCTCGAAGTCGATGGGATTCGGCAGCGCCGGGATGACCAAGCTCGATTACGCCCGCATGCTCGCGGGATGCCTCACCTACCTCGTGCACCGGCAGAGGGATCGCGTTGGTCTGGTTGCGTTCGACAGCGAGATCGTGGAGCAGGTGCCAGCCTCCGCGAAGCACATGGAAGTTGTGCTGCACGTGCTCGAATCGGTTGTCGCCGTCGCGGCCGGGGTCGCTGCGGGAACCCTTGCACAAGATGGCGGAGCATTTCGGCCGGCGTGGGCTGCTCGTGCTTGATTTCCGATTTGTACGAGGAACCGGACGCCGTGCTCGAAGCCATCGGGCCACTGCGATTCCGCGGCAACGACATGATCGTCTTCCACCTCCTCGACGAGGCGGAATTGAACTTTGGGTTCGCCGACCCGTCGGCGTTCGAGGATCTGGAGAGCGGAGAGCAGATTCCGATCATTCCCACCGCGCTGGCCGATCAATACCGCAGCTCGTTCAGGCGCACGTCTCGGCGCTCACGGAGCGGTTCTCGGCCAACCGCATCGACTACACGCTCGTCAACACATCTTCGCCGCTCGATCACGCGCTGTTCACCTATCTGAGCACGCGTGAACGGCTCATGCGCACACGCTGACGATGTCTTTCCTGACCCCTCTCTTCCTCGTCGGCCTCGCCGGACTCGCGATTCCGGTGTTGATCCATCTGATTCAGAAGGAGAGGAAGAACGTCGTGCAGTTTCCGTCGCTGATGTTCCTGCGGCGGATCCCGTACCAATCGGTGCAGCGTCGTCGAATCCGCCACTGGCTGCTGCTGCTGATGCGGCTGGCGGCGCTGGCACTCGTCGTGTTGGCGTTTGCGCGGCCGTTCATCCGTCGAACCGATGCGGCGACGGCAGGCGCCACCGGCGCGCGCGAGGTGGTCATCCTCGTCGATCGGTCGTACAGCATGGGGTATGGAGATCGATGGCAGCGTGCGGTGAACGCCGCGCGCGACGCGGTCAGCGGTCTCGGTGCTTCCGATCGCGCCTCGATTGTGTTCTTCAGCGCCGGCGCCGACGTGGCTGTGCGCTCGACCGCGGACAAGGGGCGGCTGCTGGCCGCGCTGGCGGGAGTGGAGCCTTCGGCCGGAGCCACGCACTACGGACCCGGCGCTCAAGCTCGCCGGCAGCATCCTCAGCGAGTCGGCCCTGCCTCGAAAAGAGACCGTGCTGGTCACCGACTTCCAGCGTGCAGGCTGGCAGGGTGCCGAAGGACTTCGGCTGCCTGACGGCGCGACGCTGACCCCTGTCGACCTTGGCAGCGGCGATACGGTGAATGCGTCGGTGACCCCGGTCGCGCTCGAGCGATCGATGTTCTCGAACCAGGAGCGGGTGAGCATCACGGCCGGCGTGCTCAACCACGGCGCCAAACCGCTGGATGGTGTCGACGTGGCCCTGGAAGTCGACGGTCGCGCCATCCAGACGAAGCGGGTACGAGTAGAGGGCAACGGCTCGGCCTCGACCACGTTCGATCCGCTGACGGTCGCCACGCCGAACATGCGCGCGTCGATCCGGATAGTTCGAGACGCACTCGAACGTGACAACGCGTTTCACTTCGTCCTGTCACCGGCCCGTCCGATCCGTGTGTTGCTGGCACAACGTCCGGGTGCGCGCGACGTCAACCTGTACCTCAGTCGAGCGCTGGCGGTCGGCGACGCGCCCCGGTTCGATCTCGTGCCGCGCGATCCCGACGCCCTGTCGTCAGACGATCTGCAGAACGCTGGAATCGTCATCCTCAACGACGTGGCGGTCACGGCGGCCACGGCGGAGCGGCTCGGGCGGTTCGTGCAGCGGGGCGGGGGACTGCTCTTCGTCGCCGGTCAGCGCGGGGCGTGGCCGCAGGAACAGGCGGCCCTCCTGCCCGCGGTTGTCAGCGAAGCCGTCGATCGGTCGCGAGGGCAGCCGGCGCGGCTCGTGGCACTCGAGTACGGCCATGCGATCTTCGACCCCTTCCGCGCCCCCCGGAGCGGAGACTTCTCGACCGCACGGTTCTACGGCTATCGCGCCGGAACCAAAGCCCCGGACGGTGTCGTGCTCGCGCGATTCGACGATGGGGCCCCGGCGCTGGTGGAGAAGAAGATGGGCGTCGGCCGTGTGCTGGTGTGGCTGTCCTCGCTGGATCTGGTGTGGAACGACCTCGCCGTCAAGCCCGTGTTCCTCCCCTTCGTGCACCAGATGGCGCGTCACCTCGGCGCGTATCGTGAGGCGGCACCGTGGCTGACCGTCGGCGATGTGCTGGATCCCTCGACGGCCGAAAATACGGCTAAGCCCTCGCCCGACCGCGCGATCGTGTCGCCGTCCGGTCAACGCCTGGCGCTCGACAGCGAAGGGCCTGACGTCGTGGAGCTGGCCGAACAGGGCTTTTACGAGATTCGCGGATTGGCAGCCGGGGCCGTGCCGTCGGCGATCGTCGCCTCGAACGTCGACCTGCGTGAATCGGACCTGAGCGCGATTCCAACGGCCGACGTGGTTGCCGCCGCCACCGGGCGCGCCGGGGGGGGCCGTCGGCTCAGGCGGAGCTGGTTCCGAGCGACGCCGCCCAGGAAGCGGCCCAGCGTGTGTGGTGGTATCTGCTGTTTGCCGGGCTGGTCCTGCTGTCGGCGGAGACGCTGTTATCGAACCGGGTGAAGCTGTAACCTTGAAACATGTCAGGTGTTAACTCCCAACTTGGCGGTTGACGCGGAGCATTCCGATGTATGACTTCCTTCGGCGGTCCACCAATCCTGAGATCTCCGACCTCGTCGAGGTGATCCGGCAGATCCGGCGCCGATGGCGGTTGAAGCTGGCGCTCCGAGGCGTTGTGCTGGTGGCCGCGTTCGTCGTGGTGGCCCTGGTTGGCGCGGCTTTCGGGCTCGAATCCTGGCGCTTTTCCCCCGGTTCCATCCTGACCTTCCGCGTACTCCTGTCCGTCGCCTTCGCCGCGACCGTCGGGCTGCTCTTGGTGCGGCCGCTGCTCCGCCGAGTCAGTGATGAGCAAGTGGCTCTCTATCTCGAAGAGCACGAGCCGTCGCTCCAGGCGGAAATCATCAGTGCCGTAGAAGCGGAAGCGCAGAGCCGGCAATCCGGCGCGCCCGCGTCGCCGCTGGTGCGACGCCTTGTCGAATCGGCCGTCGAAAAGGTTCGTGCGCTCGAGCACGGCCGCCGTCTCGAGCGAGGACAGCTGCGCCGCTACGCCGGCGCGTTTGCGCTCATCGCCGCTGCCGCCGTCGCGATTTTCACGCTGGGCCCGGCCTTCATGCGCCACGCCCTCTCGGCCCTGCTCGTCGTGTCGCGGAGCGTCGAAGCGGCGGTGCCGTATCGCATCGAAGTCACACCGGGGAACGTTACCCTGCCGCGCGGGGCGGACCAGACGATTACCGCTTCGCTCATGGGGTTCGATTCCGATCAGGCAGCGCTGATGGTCAGGAAGACTGCCGATGCGCCGTTCGAAAAAATGCCGCTCGTTCGTGCCGGGAATCGCTACGAAGCGATGCTGTTCGATCTGGCCACGCCACTCGATTACTTCGTCGAGGCGGGGGGAGTGCGGTCATCCACCTACACCTTGAAGGTCGTCGACCTGCCGTACGTTCAGAAGCTCGAGCTCGAATATCACTTCCCGGCATACACCGGACTCGCGCCGCGCAAGATCGAAGACGGCGGTGACATTGCCGTCCTGTCAGGAACGGAAGTGCGCGTCCGCATCGTGCCGACGATGACGGCGAAGGGCGGGCAGGTGGTGTTGCACGACAAGGCCTCAGCCGCTCTGGCCGCCGCCGCCGACGGCTCGTTCACGACGAGCTTCAAAGCGGATCGCGACGGTTTCTACCGCGTCGAGCTCGATGCCCCGACCGGTGAGCGGGTCACGGCCTCGCCGCAGTACACGATCGATGTGCTGACCGATCAGTCGCCGGTCGTCAGTATTTCGAAGCCGGGACGCGACACGACCGCGTCGCCGATCGAAGAGGTCTTCGTCGAGGCGTCGGCGGAAGACGATTTCGGCGTGCGCGACCTGGAGCTGGTGTACTCGGTGAACGGCGGCGCCGAGAAGACCGTTCGGCTGTTCGACGGCAAGAGCCGGCTGCCGGAAGTGTCGGCCGGGCACACCTTCTATTTCGAGGAGCTCGGCGTGCAGCCGGGTGACTTCGTGTCGTACTTCGCGCGCGCGGCCGACAACGACGGCGTCGCCGGTCCCAAGCGCGCGTCGAGCGACCTGCTACTTCGTGCAGGTGCGTCCGCTGAAGAAGGAATTCAGGCGCGCCGAATCACAGGCCGGCGGCGGCGGTGGGGGCGGCGGCGCAGGCGAAGTGGGTGCGCTCTCTCAGCAGCAGCGGCAAATCATCTCGGCAACCTTCAACGTCCAGCGCGATCGCAAGACGATGAGCGCCGACAAGCTGAAGGAGAACTCGGTCGTGGTCGCCTTGGCCCAGGCCCGCCTGCGGGAACAGGTCGAGGGACTCTTGACGCGGATGAACAGCCGGCTGGTCGAGCAGGATCCCGCGTTCAAAAAGATCGCCGAGCTGCTGCCTCAGGCGGTCGACGCAGATGACCGCCGCCGAGGGCAAGCTCCGCGCCCCCGATCCACAGGGCGCATTGGAGCCCGAACAGAAAGCGCTGCAGGCCCTCCAGAAGGCGGAGGAGGAGTACGAGCTCCAGGTGAGCATGCAGCGCGGTGGGGGCGGCGGCGGTGGCGGTCAGAGCACGATGGCTCAGGATCTGGCCGATCTGTTCGAGCTCGAGCTCGATCGCATGGCGAACCAGTACGAAACGACTCAACGCGCGAGCGATCAGAACACCGATCAGAAGCTCGACGAGCTCATGGAGAAGCTGAAAGAGCTGGCGCGGCGCCAGGAACAGGAAGCGGAGGCGCAGCGGCGGCGCATGGCTGCCGGCATGCAGGGCGGGGGCGGCGGCGGGAATCAGCAACGCGCGCTGGCGGAACAGGTCGAGGAAGCCGCGCGTCGGCTCGAACAGTTGTCTCGCGAAGAAAACCGGCCGGAGCTGTCGCAGACGGCCCGCCAGCTGCGCGACGCCGCGGACGCGATGCGCCGGGCGTCGGCAACCGGCGATCCGTCCGCAGCCGCGCAGGCGTCGGCCGCACTCGAACGGCTGCGCGAAGCGGAGAAGCGCCTGCAGCAGACGCAGAGCGGCCGCGCCGAGCGCAACGTCCGCAACGCCCTGGAGAAGGCGGAGGAGCTGGCTCGGGAGCAGCAGCAGATCGCCGACTCCATCAACGCCCTCGGGGCGAGCGGCGAAGGCCGTCAGGAGAAGGTCGAGCAGCTCGGGCAGCGCAAGGAGCAGCTGCATGCGCAGGTCGGGCAGCTCGAAGAGCAATTGAACAAGACGGCGGCCGACATTGCCAGGCAGGAGCGCGACGCCTCACGAAAGATGGCGGAAGCCGCCGGCACGATGCGCGATGACGCGGTGCGCGACAAGATCGGCTGGTCACGATCGTTACTGCGTCGGCCGAACACCTCGCCGGCTGACATGCAGGCGCTCGAAAGCCAGATCGGATCGTCGCTGGGCGCGGTGCGCGACAAGCTGCGGGAGGCGGCGTCTGCGCTGGGCCGGTCGCGGCCCGACGCGATGACGGAAGCGCTGAACAAGGCGCGCGATCTCGCGCGCGGCGTGGAGTCGATGGATCAGCGCATGCGCGAGCGCGCGCAGCAGGGCCGGCAGGGCCAGCAGGGCCAGCAGGGGAATGATCCCTCCAAAGGCACGCAGGCGTCGAAGGGGTCGCAGCAGGGGTCACAAGGATCGGAGTCGCAGGGACAGCAGGGCTCGAAGGACAGCAAGGCTCACAGGGGCAGCAAGGTTCGCGCGGACAACAGGGCCAGGGACAGGGTCAGGCGCAAGAGGGTCAGCAGGGCGGGCAGGGCGGCAGCAACGAAGGACAGCGAACCACTGATGGACGTGGCGGCGACGGCGACACGATGGGCGGTTGGCGAAATGGTGGCGGGTATGGGGACCGCCGGCCCGGTCGTCTATCGCCCGAGGACGTTCGTCAGTTCCGCGGCGAGGCCCGGCAATGGACGAATCAGGCCGAGCAGCTGCGCCGCCTGCTGCAGGGTGAATCGCAGCGCCTCGACACGCGGCAGCTCGACGAGATCCTGAAAGGACTGCGCGCGCTCCAGGACGATCGGGTCTACCAGGATGCCGAGGAGCTCGCCCGTCTGCAGACCGCCGTCAGCGAGGGCATGAAGCGATTCGAGTTCGCCCTTCGCCGCCGCTCCGAGAGCGCCGCCGGTCAGCCCGTCTTGTCCGGCTCCGACGAAGTCCCGGAGCGGTTCCGCAAGCTGGTCGACGAGTACTACAAGTCGCTGTCGAAAGGGCCGGAGAAGAAATAATCACGTGCGACGTGCTACGTGCGGATTTACGTGCCTAGGTTCTAGTGCATGAAGAGTCGCGTCATCGCCGCAACGCTTGCCCTCTGCCTGGCAGCCGTGGCCGCTGGCGCTCAGCAGAGATGGGGGCGGCTATATCGCGCGCCGCCCCGTTTCCCCAACGCTGAGAGCTTCGACGGTTCGTTCAATTTCTGCCGCGGGATGTTCACCAGCAATCGCCCCGAGCCTGGTGGGCAGGGTTGGTGGACCGACTATCCCGATGCGGACATCAATTTTTCCATCCGCCTGTCCGAGCTCACCAAGACCCGCGTCAGCAAGGCCCGCGGCGACGAGCCGAATCACCTCGTCGTGCGTCTGACCGACGACGCGCTCTTCCAGTGTCCTTATCTGCACATGGAGGATGTGGGCACGATGTCGTTGAGCGACGAGGAGATCCTCCGTCTGCGCCTGTATCTGCTCAAAGGCGGCTTTCTCTGGGTCGACGATTTCTGGGGCGACGCGGCCTGGGAACAATGGGTGGACGAGATCAGCCGGGTGCTCTCTCCGGTCGAGTTTCCGATCCGCGATCTGCCGCAGGACCATCCGTTCTGGCGCGCGATGTTTCAAATCAAGGAGCTGCCGCAGATTCCTTCGATCAATGCCTGGAGCCGAAGCGGCGGTGAAACGTCGGAGCGTGGTTACGAAAGCGCCGAGACGCACCTTCGTGGCATCAGCGATGCGCGCGGCCGCCTGATGGTGCTGATGACCCACAACACCGACATTTCGGATGCCTGGGAGCGTGAAGGAGAGGATCCTCGCTACTTCTACCTGTTCTCACCCAACGGATACGCGGTGGGAATCAACGTCATCATGTACGCCATGACGCATTGAACTGGGGAACTGGTCTTAACTCCCGAGTTCGCCGGGCGACGGCCGACGTCACGCCGCATTCCTTGTCCAAACAACCACAGGAGAACGTGAGAAGGGGAGCAGCTCGACGATCTCATACAGTGCCGATCCGAGAGCCCACCGCCGTCTTCATGGCACGGCCACCTGCCTGTCGGATTCTAGCGTGGACGGGTCAGGGTAGTATTTTGCCCATCATGACCTCGTTCAATTGGCGCCAGCCGCTTTCTCGAGTGCTATCACACCACACTGTGAGCGCCACCAACATCGTCTTGCTGGTGTTCGGACTCGGTACCTTCGCTCGAGGCGTTTACTCTCTGGTGACGCAGGACGTTGAGGAAGACAACGAGCGAATGGTGGGGGGTGTGGCGATACGGCACGGCCTGATCCTCATCGTGATCGGACTTGGCATTGCTTCGCACGCCATCTTCGAGTGGCGCTGGGTCAACGATCTCGTCCACTGGTTGCGGCGGTTGGAATAGGTGTTGGGCCCGGTCCAGCTATCGCGCGCTCTTCGCCGGCGTGACGACGATGTTGCGGTAGTCCACGGGACCGTGATCGCCCTGGAGCAGCAGCGGCCCGGGGTCAGCTTCGGCGCTGTCGAGCGCGCCGCCGGTAATTCCCGGAATCTCCCGGTTGCAGATGATGGTCGTGCCATTCAGCTCGTACGTGAGCATGCGGCCCACGAGCGTGACATCCATCGATTGCCACTCGCCGGCAGCCCTGGCCACGTTCTCGCTCGGCGCAATGAAGCCGTAGAGTCCGCCGAGATGATGTGACGATGGCTCGAGGCCGGCGGCGTCGTCGATCTGAAGCTCGTAGCGGCCCCGCAGGTACACGCCGCTGTTCGCCTCTTTGGGCACGCGGAACTCCAGGTGCAGCTTGAAGTCGTCGAATTTCTGAACCGTCACGAGGTTGGCGCCGGTGTTCGCGTTCTGCAGGACGCCGCCGACGGCGCGCCACTGGTTGTCGCGGCGTCCGATCGGCTGCCACCCGTCGAGTGATTTGCCGTTGAAGAGCGTGATGGGTTCGCCCCAGGCCGGCGACCGGCCCGCCGCAGCGACGGTGCCCGCGTGCCGGACCATGTCACCTTCTGGCCGTCACCCATGGTCATCGAACCCGTGATGCGATCGCCCTCGAGCCGTCCCTCGAACGTGATGTCGCGTGGATTGCTTTCCCACTGTGGCGGGATGGCGAAGCGGAACGTGCCGTCGGTGAACTCGATCTTGGCGATCGGCCGTGTGCTGCCGCCGGATCCCACGAATTGTCCGACCAGGGTGGCCGTGCCGGACCGTTCCACCTCGAGCCACGATGGCGACGTCTGTGTGCCGCGCTGTACGACGAGATCCCATCGGCCGAGCAGCGCGTCGGATGCGGCGCGCGACTGTGCGAGAGTTCCCGAGTACTCGGCAGCCGCGAGCATCAAGCCAGCGACGGCGGCGCCGATTGCAACCCGAGCAATCATGAGTCCTCCGTGCGCCGGTCAAACCGGCGCGGTGCAATAGATGCAAGTTCGAAACGTTGAAGGCATAGCGAGCCACAACGGCCCCGAGTCATGCGTCGGCGCGGGCAACCGCGCCGGCGAAGCGTTGACAGGGGAACGTGCAGGCCGGGTATTGAGCCGCGAAAAACATGATCCACTCCGGGGTGCCGACGCCGTGGAGGTAGGCGGAAGGCCACACCCGACGCGCCGCCAACGCAAGGCGCGCCGGGACCCCGCGCGGTCAGAGACCCTGCGCATGCACGGAAGCACCGCGTTCGGGAACCGGGAGATCCTGCGGTTGCCTGTGGCGACGAGCGTCGCAGGACGCATCGGGAAGTCCAAGGACTCACGCCGATGATGCACGACCGCAGGAAGTCGGACAGCTCGGTAGTACCGGCGAAGTCGCCGAACAAGACCGGGCGACCGGCGGCGGAGGCGATGGAGGGAAGCGAGCTGGCCAAGGGGAACTCGCCCGACGGTCACGACGACCGGACTCAGCGCCGGATGCAATCGTCGGATGGCATCGAGCGGGTACGTCAGGCAGCAAGACGGGACAAGAGACAGCGGTTCACCGCGCTGCTGCACCACGTGTACGACATCGACCGTCTGCGAGCGGCGTATTCCGCGCTGAAGCGGGACGCTACCGCCGGCATCGACGGCGAAACGTGGCGGCACTACGGCGAGACGTTGGAGGACAACCTCCGCGACCTGGCCGCCCGCGTCAAGCGGGGCGCGTTCCGAGCGAGCCCGGTTCGACGGGCGTACATCCCGAAGGCGGACGGGCGGCAGCGACCGCTCGGCGTTCCCACGCTGGAGGACAAAATCGTCCAGCGGGCCGTCGTCGAGGTGCTCAGCGCCATTTACGAACAGGACTTTCTCGGCTTCTGGTACGGGTTCCGGCCGAAGCGTAGCCCGCACCAGGCGTTGGATGCGCTCACGGTTGGCATCGAGACGAAGAAGGTGAACTGGGTGCTCGACGCGGACATTTATGGCTTCTTCGATACGCTCGACCACGAATGGCTCGTCCGCTTTCTCGAGCATCGTGTCGCGGACCGGCGCGTCGTGCGTCTCATCCAGAAGTGGCTGAGAGCCGGCGTGCTGGAGGATGGACAGCGACGACGGAGTGAGGTCGGTACGGTGCAGGGTGGGAGTATCAGCCCGCTGCTGGCCAACATCTATCTCCACTACGTCTTCGACCTCTGGGTCCAGCGATGGAGGAAGCGGCAGGCGCACGGCGACGTGGTCGTGGTGCGATTTGCCGACGATTTTGTCGTGGGCTTCGAGCATCGAGAGGAGGCGGAACGCTTCCTTACCGAGCTGCGTGACCGCTTCGCGCGGTTCGGTCTGACGCTGCATCCCGACAAGACGCGCCTCATCGAATTCGGCCGCTATGCGGACCAGAATCGGCGAGACGGTGGCGACGGGAAGCCGGAAACCTTTAACTTCCTCGGCTTCACGCATAGCTGCGGGAAGACCCGAAAGGGACGGTTCACGGTGCTGCGCCAAACGATGCGCCGGAGGTGGCAGATGAAGCTGCAGGAGGTCAACACCGAACTGCGGCGGCGCCTGCACGACCCCATCCCGGACCAGGGAACGTATCTGCGCTCGGTCGTCCTCGGGCACAACCGTTACTACGGGGTGCCCCGCAACGGTCCCAGCCTGAGTGCGTTCCGGAACGCGGTGACCCGACTGTGGCGCGCCGTCTTGATGCGTCGCAGCCAGACCGCGTTCCTCTCGTGGCAGCGCATGGGGCGCTACGCCGCGCGCTGGCTTCCGGTCCCGCGCATCTGTCATCCGTACCCCAATCAGCGCTTGGCGTTGGTCACCCAAGGCAAGAGCCGGATGCGGTAATGCCGCACGTCCGGATCCGTGGAGGGGGTGATGGGTAACTGTCATTCCTACTCCGACTCGAGCCCACTTCTGCATACGTGGGTGCATCCTACGATAAGCGGATTCCGACAACATCGAACCGAGAATAACAGGTCCGTGGGTGGCGCGGTTCAGACAAGGTTCGCATGCGGTCAGCGCAGCCTTGCGATCCACAACTCGTGCGGACTCTCACGGCAGATCGTGAAGACAATTTCGTCGCGCGGCGACGCGTCCATCCACATCTGAAAATCGCGCTCGAACGGACCGACGCGGCCGTGCGCCTTCACCTCCCCTCCATCAACGCCGACCGAGGTCAACTCGCCCCAGACCCGTTCGCTCGTGTGGCGCAGGAAGAAAAGCCGCGCGCCGTCGCCCGACCACGCGAGGGCAGTGAGGGCGCGCTGGTTCTTCGGCGTCAGCGTTCGGCACCGTCCGCTCTCGCTTTGGCAGACGACGACTTCGTGATCGGGGGACTCTCCGGCGATCAGTCGGCCGTCGCGCGAGAATCGCTGCTCGTACATGGCAAATGGAAACGTGCTTTCGGATCCGGTCTGGAGGTCGAGCACTCGCGATTGTCGCAGGGCCCCGTTTTCGACCGCTGAATAGACGACCGCGCGCTCGCCAGGTTCGACAGCTGCCTGAAACTGACGTCCGAAGGACCACTGCGCAATTTCGCGCGACGCGCCCGCCCGGAGAGACAGCTTCCGAAACGTCAGGCTGGGACGCACTTGATAGAAGTACAGCGACTCACCGTCGCCGCTCCACTGCGGCATGATGTTGAGCTCGCCGGCGCTATCGGTGACGGCGGTGAGGTTCGAGCCATCGGCGTCCATGACGAACAGATGCATTTCACCGCGTGAATTCCTGTCCATCAGCGCAATGCGATCTCCAGCAGGTGAGTAGCGGGGAAACGCCAGCGGCGTACGTTTCTCGAGCAGCGTCCTTCGCGTGCCGCTGCGCGCGTCCTGAACGACCAGCGCCCATGTGCGTTTCACGTTGGCGAAGAGGAGCGTTCGCCCGTCAGGCGAGACGGCCGGATCGAGGTCTTCTCCAGGTCCGGTTGTCAGGGCTTCAGGCGGGCCGCCGGCGATGGGTACGCGCCACAGATTCACACTGCCGGATCGCGTCGAGGAAACGACGAGCGACTTCCCGTCGGGAGTCCAGGCTGGCGCACCGCCCTCCTGAAGGTCTGACGTGATTCGGCGAGGCTCACTTCCGTCCGTAGGAACGATCCAGTAATCGCCGTACCGGCCCTGTTCGCCGAGGAAGACCGCGACGGACTTGCCGTCCGGTGAGAAAGTCGGCCAGCTGTCGCCGTAGTGCTCGATCAGTCGTCGAGGGAGTCGCGGCAACTGGCTCGCGTCCGACGCCATCAGCGTCGGCAATGAAAAGCTGTCCGGCTCTTTCGAAAACAAGCTGTCGGCCATCGGGTGACCCATCGGCATTCCTACCGTCCTTCACGATCTGAGCGAGGTTCCCCTCCCGATGACGGCACCGACCAGATGCCACCGCCCGCTGCCCGAGTAGACAATCCGCTCTCCGTCGGCCGACCACCGCGGCCGCACAACCGGCACGTCACCGAACGTGATCTGGACGGGGTCTGCCACTCGTGACGTTCTTTATCCAGACCTGCGGATTGCCGCCGGCATCGCTGACGAACGCAACCATACGGCCATCCGGCGAGAGGCTCGGCCAGCGATGCGATCCGGCGAACGTCGAGATCAGCTCGAGGCCGGCCACTCGCGCGTCCTGGCCCGATCTCGTCGCGCTGGAACGGCGCGAGAGCAGAATGGTACATCGTGCCGATGAGCACGACTGAAACCAGCAGGGTAGCGGCGACAATCATTCGGTAGGGTTTCACCGATGATCCCTGGTCCGTCTCTTGACGCGGTCCCGCGCGCACACTGCGGGCGTTTGACCAGGCGTCGAGCTCGCCTTTGTAGGCGAATACCGAACCGAGGTCTTTGTGTAGCTGACGGTGAACCGGCAGCCCCTCTTCCTTTTCCCAGCGATGAACGGTTCGGACGCTGCGCTTCAGGTAGGTGGCAATCTCCTTCCAGGAATCGAGCCGTTCCCTCGTGTTCCGCGATGCGATCCGATTCCGATGGGCGATGCGGCGGAGCCTGTATCCACGGACAAAGTGTGCCACGTCCGCGGTGGCAGTCTTTGTCTCTTGTGCGTGGCGGCACCTCACTCCTAGGCTGCGGCCATGAGCTGTTCTGCTCCGATTCGCTCATAAGGCAGCGGCTCTGAAGGAGGGGTCCCATGCGGAAGCTCTATGCGCTACTGTCGCTAACCCTGATCGCCGTGCTGACGTTGCCGGGGGTCACCCGCCGAGGCCTGGCGCTCACGTCGGCGAAGTCTGTCGACGAGGCGAACGCTTACTCGAACGTCGGCGTCATCATGGTCTGGCGTGACGCAAACAATCCGCTCGGTCTTCCCGGCGGTCTCGCGGCCTATGCGACCGGCGTTCTGATCCACCCGCAAACCATTCTCACTGCGGGACACTTCGCGGCAAGAATCGAGGGTGTATCGGCTTCCGGACAGCTGCCGCCGTGGCACCGTGTCGTGGCCAGCTTCGCGCCAAATGCGTTCGACCAGTCCACCTGGATCGAGCTCAATCGCGCACTCGGCACGTGCTTCGCTCACCCCTCATTTCCGAGGCCCTGCACCCCGCAGAGCTGTCCATTCGACGACATCGACGGCCAGTATGAGCCGGGAGTCAGCGACGTCGGTCTCTGCGTTCTCGACGAGCCCGTGCTCGGCATCCGACCGGCGAAGCTCGCCAACCACAGCCTCGACCATAAGCGTGTCCCGGGCACGAGAATGACCATCGTGGGCTACGGGACAACGACGCCGCCGCCGGGCGGTCCGGCCGACACGTCGAACTATGAGGGTCTCCGCCGGTGGGGAACGTCTACGGTCGATCAGGTCGTCGATCAGAACTGGGTGACGTTCAACCGCGATCCCGTCACCGTCTGCTTCGGCGATTCGGGTGCTCCGACATTCTTCAAGGGTCGAGTGGTCGCGATTGCATCGGATGGCGCCGCAGACTGCGCGTCCGCTGACGTGCGCGCCCGCGTGGACAGCAAGGACGTGCGCAACTGGATCAAGTCGCAGATCGATCAGCGCTTCCCCTTCTAGCGGTGTCCACCAACCTTCGCCTTGCTGGTTTAGCCGGTCAGCGTCAGCCGGGCAGTCCAGCAAGCGAAGGCTGTCCGCACGGGCAGTCCTGGTGTTCACTGACAAGCCGCGACGGTCGTGGCACAATCCAGCGCACTACATGTCGCTCCAGGCTGGAAGCTCCATCGGTGCCTACGAGCTCGTCGGTCCGCTTGGAGTCGGGGGAATGGGCGAGGTGTACCGCGCCCGTGACACTCGCCTGAATCGCGAGGTGGCGCTCAAGCTCCTGCCCTCGACCTTCTCCGCAGACCCGGATCGTCTCGCGCGCTTCACTCGCGAAGCGCAGACGCTCGCGCTCCTGAATCACGCCAACATCGCGCAGATCTACGGCCTCGAGGAGACCGCCACGGGGCAGATGCTCGTGATGGAGCTGGTCGAAGGGGAAACGCTTGCGGATCGGATTGCTGGTCCAGACCGGCGGGGTATTCCTCTGGAGGAAACCCTGTCCATCGCCCGCCAGATCGCGGACGCGGTCGAGGCCGCTCACGACCGCGGAATTGTCCACCGCGATCTGAAGCCGGCCAACGTCAAGATTCGGCCCGACGGGATGGTCAAGGTCCTCGACTTCGGATTGGCGAAAGCGCTGCAACGCGGAGACGCACCGGACCTTGCGAATTCGCCGACGTTCACCGGCCTGGGCACCCAGGCCGGCGTGATTCTCGGCACGGCCGCCTACATGGCTCCCGAGCAGGCCACGGGTAAGCCGGTAGACAAGCGCGCGGACATCTGGGCATTTGGTTGCGTGCTTCTTGAAATGTTGACGGGCTGCCGCGCGTTCGGGGGAAATTCCGTCAGCGAAATCCTGGCTGCGGTTCTTCGCGATGCGCCGCCGCTGGAGACGCTCCCGCCCACGACGCCATCAGCGGTGCGGCGCCTGCTCGATCGATGTCTGCAGCGCGACCCGGCCAAGCGATTACGCGATATCGGTGATGCCCGGATCGAACTGGATGCGGCAGGAATCGAACCGGCCGTCCCTGCAACCCGCCGGACACGATCGATATCAGGAGCGGCCGCGATCTCTGCGACGGTTGTGGCCGTGCTGGCGGCTGGCGCCGTCTGGTTGCTGAAACCCGACGCGAGGCCACCGCTGCGAAAACTGGAACTGGCGTTGCCAGCAACCGGCGTGGTGCTCGGCACCGTCCAGCTTTCTCCCGACGGCAGCCGCGTCGCCTATGTCGCCGCCGATCACCTGTTCGTCCGACGTCTTGATGATCTTGCTCCGCAGGACCTCGGATCGGTACCGCCCGGCACGGACGTGCTCGCCTGGTCTCCCGATGCAACGACGATGGCGTTCGCCTCGACCGACGGCAAGATTCGAAAGATCGCTGCAACGCGGGGACAGCCGCTCGTTGTCTCGGATCTTCCCGATACGCGTCGCGCGATCGGGCTCGTCTGGCAGGGCGGCGACATCATCGCGGCAGTCTGGCGCAGTGGCCTCTACCGGGTTGACGCGCGCGGCGGAACGATGACGCCCTGGCTGAACCTCAACGCCGCAACAGAGGTCGACGCCACGCCCTGGTGTCCCTGCCCGATGGGCGCGTGGTGTTCGCGACTCATCGACAGAACAACGAGTATGTGATCGAGTCCTTCGACGGCACCAATCGGGTACTACTCCACCCGCCGACACTGGTGGCCTCGTTAGCGTATTCATCAACCGGGCATCTGCTCGTCGTCAAAGGCGGCCACAACGCAGGCCTGTGGGCGATGCCATTAAGCCGCGATGCTCTCGATGCAGACAGTGCACTTCAACTCGCCACGGAAGCCGACTGGGTCAGCGCATCTGCTGGCGCGACGGTGGTCTTTGCGGTGACTCATTCCGCAGGGAATGCCTTCGAACTCGTAGCAGTGAACCGCGCCGGACGAGATGTGCGAGTGCTGAAGCCGTCCACGCCCATCATCTCCTGGCCCACCGTCTCGCCGGACGGCCGTCGTCTCGTGTTCGTGCAGGGCGCGCACGATCGCACGAACATGCCGACCGGCCTGAGCAAACGGTCGGTGTGGGTGCATCAGGTAGAGCCTCCCGCCAACATCCGGCTCACTCCCCAGGAAGGTGATTACGGCATGCCGGCCTGGTTCTCATCCGGAGATCGCGTGCTCATCACCGAGGCACTATCGCCAGTCGGGCGGTACCGGTTGATCGCGCTCGCGCCCGATGGTTCAGGGACCCAGTCGCAACTGGCAGACGGGTGTTGCGCCCAGATCACGCCAGACGGAAGTCGTCTGCTGCTCGCGCTCGAAGACCGCGGCACGCTGCGCCTGCGCCACGCCGCACTCGGCGGAAATGGCCTGGCGGAAACACAGCGGAGGATCTTCGCCAGCGATCCGGAACCCAAGGTATGCTGCTTCGACCGATTCGCGCTCGCGCCGAGTGGACGGCTGCTGGCCTACGTCGATGTGAACGATTCGGGGACGGCGACCCTTCTACTCACGAAATTTCCCGGTGGCGAAGGGCGGTGGCATGTCGCGACAGCGGATGGACAGGACGCCATCTCAGGATTGCGATGGTCGCGCAAGACGAACGAACTGCTGTTTCTGAAAACTGACGCCGATCCGACTCACGCGCAGCTCTTGTCGGTAGCCGTGAACGATGGCCCCTCGGTAACGGTCGGCAACCCGGCGCTGCTCTTCAACGTCCCGCTTGCCGACGTCCCTGGCGGCTACGACGTCTCACCGGACGGCCGCACGCTGTATCTGGCCCGCCGAGCGCCCGTGAGGACGGATCAGCCGACGATGCAACGTTACGTGCTGATCCAGAACTGGGTTGCAGAGCTCGACCGCCCGCGTTGAGCATCGGTTGGCATAGGTGCGGTTTCGGTGGCCTGTTTCAGGTCTCACCGGCGGCGGTGGTCGGCTTTCCAGCCGAGCGCTGAGCGCCGAACGCCCGAACGCCGAGCGCCGGAATGGCCCAGTTTGACCATCGCAGAACAGCCTGTACACATCGGGCCAGGATGTACTGCTGACAAATCAACCGGCGGCGCCGGGCACGACCGGCAGCACCGCTCAAAGTCCCGCGAGTCAGCGGCTTATCGTCATCATACGGCCGATTGCCACGCGGCCTTGGAATTGCCTCATGCGGCCGCGTGCAGGAGTTGAACATGGTTACCGACGTCGACGTCCTCATCGTGGGAGCCGGTCCAACCGGACTGATGCTCGCCAACCAACTCGGCCGACGCGGCATTAAGACCGTCATCATCGATCGTCACAGCGGCCCCGCCCAGCAAACGAGGGCGATGGCTGTTCACGCCCGTACCCTGGAGATCTATTCGAAGCTCGGCATCGCCGACCGCGCTGTCGAGTTGGGGCGCGTGGGCAACGGCGCCAACATGTGGAGCCAGGGGGTTTTGAAGGCGCACATCCCGCTCCGGGGGATGGGGGAGGGTGTAAGCGCCTTTCCCTACGTGTTGATGCTGGGTCAGGACGACAACGAGCGCATCATGGGCGACCATCTGCACCGATGGAACATCGACGTGCATTGGAACACGGAGCTCGTTGGCCTCGAGCAGGACGCGAGCCAGGTGACCGCCACCGTCAAAGAGTCGGATGGTCGTACGACGAAGATCACGGCAGCCTACGTTGCCGGCTGTGACGGCGCGCGGAGCTCGGTCCGCGAGATGCGTGGTATCAAGTTCCCTGGCGCTCCTTACGAGCACGTCTTTTTCGTCGCCGATACCGAGGCCGTCGGCTCGATGGTGCCCGACGAGCTGAACGTCTACTTATGGCGGGACGGATTCACCTTGTTCTTTCCGATGCGCGGATCGGACCGGTGGCGAGTGATCGGGATCTTGCCCGAAGAACTCCGAGAAAAACAGAATGTCACCTTCGCGGACGTCATTCCCTCGCTTCAGCACGAGGGAGGAACGGGGCTGTCGTTCAGGTCGTGCGACTGGTTTTCCTCCTACCGCATCTCTCACCGTTGCACCGAGCGTTTCCGCGACGGACGCTGCTTCCTGTTGGGGGATGCCGCGCATATTCATAGCCCAATGGGTGGACAGGGCATGAACACCGGCCTGCAGGATGCCTACAACCTGGCCTGGAAGCTTTCCCTCGTCGTTTCGAAGCAGGCAGATCCGGCGCTGCTGGACTCCTACGAAGCCGAACGCCGTCCGGTGGCTCACGCGCTGCTGGCCACCACGGATCGGGCGTTCCGCCTCGTGGTGTCCGACAACTGGCTGGCCGGAATTTTCCGCACGCGAATCATCGCGAACATCGCGGCGCTGGCGATGACGCGGGCTTGGGTACGGAAGCGTGCGTTCCGGGCGCTATCTCAGACCGGCATCGCGTATCGGCAGAGCCCGCTGTCACAAACCCTCGACGGGGTGGCCGCGGATGCGCCGCGTGGCGGCGATCGCTTTCCGTGGCTGCATTTGCGGTTCCGGACCGATGGTCCGCGCGAAGATCTGTTCCAGCGACTCGACGACACGCGTTTCAACCTGCTCGTCATCGGGCAGGCAGCGCCGACGAGAGAGCGTCTGGGGTTTGGCGATCAGCAGCTCGAGGTCCACGCGGTTCCGTCGGATCCGGAGAACGTGAAGGAGCTGGCACGCGTATCGATAAACGGCCCAGCTTTTTACCTGTTGCGCCCGGACGGGCACGTCGCCCTTGCCGGGACGGGCTTCGATGAAGCGGCGGTGAAGAACTGGTTCGTCAGCCGCTCCGTGCACGTGCCGGCGGCGAACTCACAGCCCCGTCAGTCGCGCATGTATGCGTAATAGAGGTCGCAGCGACGCGTCGGGGACGGCTCCAACCGCTGAACAGAGATCAGCTCGACCCCGCCTTTTTCATCACCCGGTCGAGAAAATCGAAGACCGCCTTCGTCGACGCCTCGTTCGGCAGGCCGAGGTCGGAATCGAGCGTGCTGTGCGTCTTCCCCTCGGCGGCGACCACTTGCACGGGCACGCCGGCAACCTGCAGCGCGTTGGCCAGAACCAGCGCCTGGATCGCCGTGCCGCTTTCCGGACGCCCGGCAATGTGAAGAATCAGGAACGGCGGAATGCCCTTGTCCTTGGTGACGTACAAGACAGATGACAGCTCGCGATCGCTGCCTTCGGGAAACTTGCTCCGGTAGGGCGAAGGATTGCGCGCCCCTGGGCGCGCGGCCAGCGTATCGATCTGCAGTGCCGGGTAGAAGGTGTCGGCGTCGAGGGGGACGCACCCTTTGATGTTGGTCAGCGCCAGACCTTCGGCTTTCAGGTAGCGATCGTCCGTGCAAATCAGCGCCGCGAGCTGCGCGCCGGCTGACCAGCCCATGACGAAGATCGTTTCCCGATCGCCGCCATACTCCGCAGCATGGTCGTACATCCAGCGGATCGACTTCGCGACATCCCCGGTCATCTGCTGCAGCGTGACGTTGGGAATGAACCGGTAGTTGGTCGTCGCGAAGACGAAACCTTTGTCGGTGAACGCCTGTGGCTTGGCGTGCATCTCCTTCTTGTCGCCTTTTTGCCAGCCCCCGCCGTGAATCCAGAACACGATCGGCCGGTTCTTCGCGCCGGCCGGCGCAAACACGTCGAGCATCTGCCGCTCGTTCCGGGGTTCCGCGTACGCCTGATCTCGATGCACCTGCTGGGTTGCGGTGCCCCCGGCCTGCTGGTCGCCTGGCAGTACCGGCAGACCGATGAGGACGAACATCGTGAATAGTTTCATGTGCGTAGCTCCAGGAAAGCCGGCACGCTAGAAACTGAATCGCAGCGACAAGCGCACCTGCCGTTCCGTGAATCGCGGATTCAGAGCCAGGACCCTCATGAAATCGGTGCTGGTGATGATGCTGGTCGGATTGCCGAACTTCGGCGTGTCTGTCACGTTGCTCGCGTCCACTCTTGCTTCGAGTCGCCGCGTGCCGCCGAACGGGAAGCTGCGCAGCACCGCCACGTCCAGGTTCACGATGCCGGGCCCCGTGAACTGGTTGAGGACGGTGTTGCCAAGGCACAGCGTGCACGCGGGTTGCGCGAACGCGGTCGGATCGTAATAGAAGCCCTCGGCGCCAATGGCTCCGATCCTGTTGAGCGACCCGACGAGGTCTGCCGTCATCACGTTCCCCGGCGTATTCAGCGCGGTTGCGTCGGCCGTCACCGTGAATGGCTCGCCGCTCAGCAGACCGAGAACGCCGCTGACCTGCCAATCGTTGATGAGTAGTCTTCCGAGACCGCCCGTTCCATCACTGGTCCACGGGAGCTGGTAGACCGCCGCCATCTGAAAGTTGTGTTCGCGAATCCCGGCCGCCCCCTGTGCGCCGGCGCCCTGCCGCTGCCAGTTGCGCGCCTGGAATTCCGGAGTGTTCAGCTCGTAGTTCGTTCCAAACAGGCGGCCGCGACTATAAGTGTAGTGGCCCTTCAGCAACAGCCCTTTCGTCATCGGGCGGTTCACGCCAATCTGCAGCGAGTGGAAGTTCCGCTCCGCATACGGCGTCGAGACGTTGATGGCGAGCTGCCTCCCGTGCGAGACGAAGTACGGCCGATCGGCGTTGCCGCCGCCAAGGGTGCGGACCGGGTTGGCATTGATGTTCTGCCGCACGTCGGTGGACTTGTTGCCAACATATGCGATGTCGACGGAGACCAGCGGCAGCCGGCGCTCGAACGCCACGTTCCATGAATGTGTCCGCGGCCGGCGACCGGCATCCAAGCTCGGTGACGTGATGGCCACTGTGTTCGGCACCGGAATGCGCCCGCTGCTGATATCGGGACCGGTGACCGGCGGTAGTCCTTGATCCAGCGTGCCAAACCAGCCGAACTGAGAGGCTGCCGCCGGCGGTTGGAAGTTCGCATTGATGGCGAGCGGATACGACGCGTGTCCGCGGAAGTTCTGCGCCCACGGACGCGACTCGAAGGCCAGGCCATAGCCACTGCGGATGACCGTATCGTCGTCCAGGCGGTAGACTCCGCCGACCCGTGGCGCGAAGTGATCCTTCGCTGCCTCCAATCCGACGGCAGTCGGATTTCCGCCCACACCGCCCAACAGGACCTCGAGCGTGTTGAGATCGAGGCGCTCCATCCCGCGGTTCGCGCGATTCATGATCGGGTAGTACTCCCAACGCAGGCCGAGGTCGAGAGTCAACTTCCGGTTCACGTTCCAGCGATCGCGGACGTACAAGCCATGCTGCCACTCGCGCACGGTGAAGAGCTCGTACTGAATGCTCCGGTTCGCGGTGCCGACCAGCCCCAGCAAGAACGCCGCGAACTGGTTGTAAGGATTACCGGTCTGTGAGCCGGTGCCGAACGTCCGCGTCGCGTTCGTCGCGAAGTCGAACTGCCCGCGCGGATTGGCGCCCTCCGGATTCCAGTGCTCGAGCGTCATTCGGATAGCGCTGTACCCAGCCTTGAACTCGTGCTGACCGGCGACCTTGGTCACGTTGAACGAGCCCGACCAGGTCCCATCGTCGCGAGTCGTCGGGATGAAGCCGACGGCATCGCCGACCGCGCTGAGTCCGGTGTTGAACCGCGGCAAGCCCGCGTGCCTCTCATCGCCGAGACCCTGATCGTTGGTGCCGGGAATGCCGAGCTCCAGACCGAGCATGCCCATGAAGGTATCCGGCGACGCCGCGCTGGTGTACATCGTCGCCAGGCCAATGGAGCCGTCCATCGTCATCGTCGAACCGAGCGTCCAAGTTTGCCCCGCGGCGTAATTCCAGACGTCGGTGCGCGCGCCGGCTTCGGACGTCGTCGGAAACGGAAACACATGACGATCGTTGATGCGCGCGTCCATGTGGCTCACCTTGCCCCAGATCTGGTGAGTGCCGGCACGGTTCCAATTGATCTTGGCGTCCACGTTGTGACGATCGGTGGTGTCCCGCTGCACTTCTCGATAGTTGTTCGTCAAGCTTCCCGCGCCGCTGCCCTGGATGTTCGGCTGCGGGTAGTAGGTATCGAGGATTCGCTGCGCGATGGGGTGAATACGGCCGGACGGAATCACATTGCCCGGGAACTGCGTCCGCCCTGCAGTTGCAGCCGAGAGATTGGCGGACGCCGGATCGTAGATTTGCTGCAACGTGCCGTTCGCGTTGAGCGCACTGCTGAAGTCGCCGCGCCGTAGCGCGGCATCCGGCACGCTGTAGAACGCGAACCGTTCCAATTCGCTGAAATAGCCCTCGTAGGAGCCGAAGTAGAAGAGCTGATTTCGCCGGAGGGGACCGCCGAGGGTCCCACCCATCGTTTGCCGGTTGAGCGGCAGCTTGCGCGGCGGTGTACCTACTCCGAAGTAGTAGGGTGTCGCGTTCAGCTTGTCGTTGTTGTAGAAGACAAAGGCAGAGCCGCGCAGCTGGTTCGTGCCCGATTTGGTGATCACGGAGATCGCCGCGCCGGAAGCCCCCCCGGATTCCGCGTCCATGCTTCCGGTCACGACGTTGACGGACTCGATCGTCTCCGCCGGTGGGATGTACACCTGGGCGGCCGGCAGAAACGCGTTCACCAGATTCGTTCCGTCGTTTCGCGTCGTCTGCTGCGTGCCGTCCTGGCCACCCATGATCATGTTCAACGTGCCCTGCGGCAGGAGCGTTTCGCTGAACGCGTTGTACCCTGGCTGCGACCCGGGCACCAGATTGAGCAGCATCTGATAATTCCGATACTGATTCAGCGGCAGATTCGTGATTTCGGTCGGCTTGAGCTCGGTGCGCGTGTCGGCCTTGTCGGTCTGGAGGAGCTGCACGGCGGAAGAGACCTCGACGACCTCCGCCACGCCGCCGACCTCGAGCGATATGTCGACGCGGCTGATCTGTCCGACGGCCAGCGGAACGTTCGATCGGACCGCTTCCCGGAAGCCGGTGAGCGTCACGTGTACGTCATAGGATCCACCAGGCAGATTCGCGAACGAGAATCCGCCTTCGTGGTTCGTCGTCGCTTCCCGCTTCAGCCCGGTGTTCCGGTTGACGATGACGACGGCCGCGCCTGGAAGTACGCCGCTCTGCGCATCCCTGACGACGCCGACGACGCTACCGTATAGCTCCTGCGCGGCTGCCTCGGTGTTTTCGGCGAAACCGCCGCTCACGATAGATAGACCGGCAATCAGTGCGCGGCAGCGAGCCGCGGTCCGACGAGTCCACTTACTCATATGGCGCTCCCTTCCCGGATTGCCCAGATACCTGCTTGAGCTCCTCCGTCGTCCACGGCCGGGCGCGCCCGGCCGTCGTCGTCCTGATGCCCTTGACCGCGGCCGCGTCGATCGGCGACGCACTCTGGCCCCATTCGCGGCGAACGTAGGTCAGCACTGCAGCAATCTGGTCGTCGCTCAGGAACGATCCCAGCGCCGGCATCACGTTCACCGGACCGGCCTTTCCGTGCAGCATGATCCGGACGGGGATCGCCGGAGGAGCAAGCGTGAGCTCCGATCCCACGAGCGGCGGTGCGACCTTGTCCCGCCCGCGTCCGTCCGGCTGGTGACAGACGGCGCAGAGCGTTCCGTAAATTTCCTTTCCCGCTGCGAAGAGCTCCTGCTCGTTGCGCGCGGTCGCCGCGGCGGCCCCCACGGTCTTGAAGGGCGCGAACTCGTTCTGGCGATTGAAGTGTGCCGCCAGGTACGACGTGATGACCTGGAGTTCTTCCGGTTTGGCCTTCGCGCCGCGCGCCCCCATGTCGTTGACGATGACCGCCCAACCGTCTGCGTCTTCACGCGTGAAGATCACCAGGCTCGGATCGTGACACTCGCTGCACAACCGCTCGACGAGCCGCTTACCGTCGCCATCTGGGAGCGCGATGGAGGGAGGCCCGGCCGGCGGTGCGCCTTGAGGTGTCTGGCGACCCGCGTCGAGGGCAGTCATCCACGCCAGCGCGATCGCGATCGCTGTCGCCAGGAGCCGCGGGATCGTCGGCGCGAACCTCATTTCCGGAGCTCCGCGAGAGACACTTCTGCGCCGTTACGCTCCTTGCTCAGCTGCGCCGCCGTCATGAACTCGAAGATCTCGATCGTTTCGGCCACGTCGAACGGCGGGCGACCGGTATGGAAGAATTCGGCGGCCGCAAGCAAAAGACCTTCGTAGCCACCCGTGCCGGCTGCTTCGGCGGTACCCTTCTCGCCCCAGATCTGAATCAGCGGTAGCTTCGCGGCTCCTTTGAGCATGCCGTGGTAGACACCGACACGTCCGTCTTTCCACGTGCACGTCGTGACGTCGGCATCTCCTTCCATCCGGCGCGTCAGCTTCGTACAGCCAGTCCCCATCACGGCGTAAAGCGCTTCCACGCCGTGGATGCCGTAGAAGAACAGATCAGGGTGGAACGCGATCGTGTTGAGCGTGTAGTTGGCCTGGACCTTGGTGACCTTGCCCACGCCGGGGTTGTCGCGCAGGCGAGGGAGGTCGGAATTGAAGCGTGAGGACGAGGAGCTGAAGAAAGGCGTGGCGGTCTCTTTGGCGAGAGCGACGATGCGGCGCGCATCTTCCAGGCTGGCGGCAAGCGGCTTGTCGATGAACACCGGCTTTTTCGCCTTCAACACGGGAGTGACCTGCGCCAGATGCGGTCGGCCGTCGACGCTCTCCAGCAGCACGACGTCCACCTTCGGGAGCAGGGCCTCGATCGAGTCGACGATCTCGACGCCGTACTCTTCGTGAATCGTCTTCGCAAACCCCTCGACGCGATTGGCGCTCGTCGGCAGGTCGGGACTTCCGCCCTTGAACGCCGCCACGAGCGAGATCTTCCATTCCGGTCGCGATTTCAGCGTCTTGGCGAACGCGGGCACGTGTGAGGTGTCAGTGCCGATGATGCCGACGCGAAGGTTCTTCTTGGCCCAGGCCACCTCGGGTGCCTGAGCGTCCGGTCGGACGTCCGCCAGCGCGGTACCGCATGCAATCACCGACACGAAGACCGCGATACCTCGCAAAAGCCGCATACGTCACATCCTTCTCGATCGAGATCCGTCCCGAGCCATCACTTGGCGCGACCCGACGAGCTGTCCGCCGATCGTGGCAGGGCGAAGGCGATCAGGTTCGATCCCGACACCGGTGTCGTTCGACTCAACTGGTGTCCGCCGCCAGCCATGATGACGACGTACTGCCGTCCGTCGCGCCCGAGATATGTCATGGGAGCTGCCTTGGCATCCGCATCGATCCCGGTGACCCAGAGCTCCTTGCCGGTCTTCGCGTCGAACGCCCGGAAGCGCTTGTCGGCCGTGGCGCCGATGAACACGAGACCGCTCGCCGTCGCCATGCTCCCGCCAAGGGTGAGGGCGCCGGTGTTCTTGATGCCTTTCGCTTCCAACTCCTCGACGATACCGAGCGGCACGCGCCAGGCTATATCGCCGGTGTTGACATTGACCGCGACCAGCTCGCCGAAGGGCGGCGCCGAACACGGCAGGCGGTTATCGGGATTCCAGAAGCGCCCGAAGGGACCACCGGTCACCGAGTTCTTCAGGTAAGTGACCTTGCCGGTTTTCGGGTCAGTGCGCGGTTCCATTCGTCCGACCATGCCCAGGTTCGACACGTTGACGAAAACGAGCCCGAGTTGCGGGTTGTAGGACACGCCGCCGAACCCGCCGCCGCCGAGCGTGCTTGGAAAGGTCACGACGTCGCGGCCGAGCGGCATCGGCGCGTAGGGGCCGGCGGCGAACAGCTTGTTCTGTTCCCACAGGTTCTTGCACCACGCCGCGTGTTCCGGTGTGAGCGTGTAGAAATCCTTCGTCGGGTCGAAGGTCATGCGCGACAGCGGCGCCGGCTTGACCGGAAACGGCTGCGTCTTCGCCGTCCACTCTCCAGGTACGTCGGTCTGCGGTACCGGCATTTCTTCCATGCCGAACACCGGCTCGCCACTGACGCGATCGAAGATGAACAGGAGCCCCATCTTCGTGATCTGCGCGACGGCCGGGATCACGCGCCCGCCGCGGCGAGCGTTGATCAATGCCGGCGGAGCTGCCGGATCGTAATCCCAGAGATCGTGGTGCACGAGCTGCTGGTACCACTTCAGTTTCCCGGTGAGCGCGTCGAGCGCGACCAGCGAGTTGCCGTACAAGTTGTTGCCGTGGCGGTCCGCTCCGTAGAAGTCCGCGGTGGGACTGCCAATCGGCGCGTACACGATGCCTCGTTCGACGTCGACGGTCATGAACCCCCAGGCGTTGGTGCCCGAGCGGTTCTTATAGGCGCCAGCCGGCCAGGTTTCGGATCCCGGTTCGCCCGGACGGGGGACGGTGTGGAACGTCCACAGCATCTTGCCGGTGCGCGCGTCCCATCCTCGGATGTCGCCGTACAGTCGGCCTGTCGCTGGTTCGCCTTCGCCGTTGGTGCCGCCGGTGATGATGACGTGGCGGTAGACGGCCGGCGGTGAAGGTAGCCCGAACGAGCCCACGCCGCCGTCGACGCTGACGCTCGCTTTCAAGTCCACGCCGCCGTCGACGCCAAACTCCTTCGCGAGCTGCCCGGTCTTCACGTCCACCGCGATCATGCGGCCGTCCGATGCGCCGGTGTAGAACCGGGCTCCGACTTTTCCGTCGCCAGGCCAGTAGGCCAGGCCGCGGCGCGACATGCCTTCGTACGAAAACTTCCACAACACCTTCGCCGTTTCCGGCTCCAGCGCGAAGATGTTGCCGCCCGCCGGCACATAGAGCACGCCGTCGATGACGAGCGGCGTCACCTGCATCGCCGTCGCACCGGTGTCGAACGACCAGGCGCGTTGCAGCTGTTGGACGTTCTCGGGGGTGATCTGGGTGAGCGGCGAAAACCGCTGAGCGCCAGGATCGCGCCCGTACGACGGCCAGTCGCCGCTCTCTTTTTTCTGAGCACGCGCCGGGAGCATGAGGGCCGCACCGATCACCACACACGCGAGAGCTTTCACGGCTGAAGTTGGTCGCATCGGAGCACTCATCTGTTCATGCCTCGAGAGATGGCGCGCGGAACGTCAGCCTTTGGCTGGGTTGGCTACCGCCGGCTGTTCCTCGGCGAGTTCCGATTCCTGCTCGCGTTCCGCACGCGAGAGGTGCTCGAACATGAGCTCCTGCGCCCGAGTCCGATTGTGATCCCGGATTGCCTGGTAGATCTGCCGATGCATCTCTGCGACGGATCGTGGATCGCGCGACAAATCGGCGGTCTGTTTACGCTGTTCATAGAACAGGGCCGACACCATCTCGACGATGGAGGCGAGAATCGGGTTGTCGGAGGCGGCCGCGACGGCGCCGTGGAAGCGGATGTCGTGCACGAGAAAGGTCTGCGGGTCGCTCACCGACGCGAACATGCCG
>CAVSXC010000003.1:0-455850 GCA_963731715.1 uncultured Actinomycetota bacterium
AGGCGACGGGCCAGTCGGCCGAGCACGTGTCCCCCCGCGGCGGATGGCGGCGCTGGTGTTCGCGACGTTCGCGATCGTGGTGTACGGCGGCTACTTCACCGCGGCGCAGGGATCATGCTGATCGCCGCGATGGGCGCGATGCTGCCCGAGGACATGCAGCGGATGAACGCCGCGAAGAACCTGCTGTCGCTGATCTGAACATCGTGGCGGCGGGGGCCTACACCGTCGTCGCTTCGACCGGATGAGTTGGCTGGCAGCGGGATTGATCGCGGCGGGCTGCTGATCGAGATCTCGGCGCGCATTACGGGCGGCGGCTGTCCCCGAATGCGTTGCGCGTAGTGATTGTCGTGGTCGGCCTGATCGGGCTCTATCGGCTGGTAACCGTTTAGGGGGTCGGCGGCGGCCTACGGTAGGCTTTCGACCTGCTGCCGGCGATCCCGGCAGCACCGCGGGCTGTGGCGCAGTTTGGTAGCGCACTTGACTGGGGGTCAAGTGGTCGCAGGTTCAAATCCTGTCAGCCCGACCAACAAGAAACCCGCCGGCGGCAGCCGAGCAGGTTTTCTTTTGGGCGGGGACATGATGCTGGGAGCCGAAGCGCCCGCCGAAACGGCGGTCGCGCCGGCGGTGCCTGTCAGCCCGACCATGTGAAAGACCGCTGGCGGTAGCCGAGCGGGTTTTCTTTTGGCGGGGGACACGAGGCTGGGAGACGCCGAGTCCGTCGACACCTCACCCCGGGGCAAGGGGTGTAAATGGCGGGGCGCGTAGCAAGCAGCTGGCGCCGATTGAGCCAGCGTCGCTCAAGGGCGGCGAGGTCGCATCGTCCTGTCCAGTCCGAGAGCACGACCGAATGGCGATCCGGGTCGGTCGGTTCGTAGATGAGAAGCGCGGGGTCGCCCACGCGGCCGATCGTCGCGTGGCCTGGCCAAGTCCGTCGAGCGCGCCACTTCGAGCGTGTGAGCGTCACAATCCCTGGGAAGTCGTAGACGAGTTGAAAGCGAATTCCTCTGGGGCCGCGCTCATCGGTCTTGACGACTTCGCGCACTGCACCTGCGGCGCGCCTGCCGTGCGCGGCGAGCCACTGGTTCACCGCCTCGCGGCGCTGGTCCTCGACCTCGACGATGTAAACCCGACCCTCGGGGCCGACGGCATAGACCACGGTCACCTGCTCACCTGCAGTCACCGCGTACGCGCCGAGCAGACCGAGCTCGCACCTCGCCGCGAACGGCAGTTCGTCGGCCGGCTGCACGTCGACGTCGACCCGCCAGCGGACGACGCTCTCGTCGTCCCACGCGTCTTCGACCCTGCTGCCGCTCCAGCCGGTGGCCGTAGCGGCGCGAACTACGGCGCTCGCCCGGCGGTTCTCGCCCTGCACATCCTCAGCGTGGCGTCGCGTCACGCCTGAATCAAGTAGCCAGACTCGTCCCGTCACGTCGACGTCAATACTTCGACACCTCGACGACCCTGAATGTCGCCTGCTGCATATCGTCCAGCTTGTTGCTCATGAGGAGGACGAACATATACGTGGTCGTTGATTGTCCCGGCGCTAAATGCGGTGCGTACGCGGTGTCGTCGTCGATGTGCTTGCCTGCGGCATCCACGGCTTCGAGTCGAACTTTGAATGACGCGCTGGAGTTGCCCCTATTCGTCAGCGTCACAACCAGTTTCCCGGATTCGAGGGACGGATTTTTATCGTTGACGAACTTGCCGAACTGGACGTCGAGGTCCTTGGCATGAATCTCCTCGTTACCGATTGCCGCGCCAGGCGAGGGATCACGGTCGTTGAGCGCCTTGCTCATGATCGATACGCCGATGACCGCCAGCACGAGGCCCAGCACACAGAGCACCGTCGCAACGATCGCCATCGTCTTCCCAGTGCGAAATCCTTTACGTGCGCGGGCGATACCGACAACGCCGAGCACCAAGCCGACGACCGCCAGGGGAAAAGCGAAGAATTGGAGGATCGGGATCAACCCGAAGCAGCATGCCGCGATGCCGAATACCAGCGCCACAATCGCGAACGCGTTGCTCCGATTCGGATGCACCGGCGGCCCGTACCCGTGTCCGTCTGCGGGCGGCTGCCACCCTTGGGCCGGGGGTTGACTGGCCACTTCGGAATTACGCCCTTCAAGGTCAAAGCGGTGCACAGCCCACTGGGCGGCCGACCGCTCTGACATGGTACGAACTGGCCTCGGTCGATTCGACCAAGCAAATCAAAGCCAGAAGTTCATTACCGGTATTAACACCTCCAGGATGGCTACCGTCAACAAGCTAATTCAAAGATGGGGGACGCGCGATCGACCACGAACTTCTTGCTCGACCACCAGATCAGCGATCCTGGAAGCGTCGTGGCAAGCGATTGTCCGCAGCCATAGGCGTAGCCACTCTTGCGGAGCGGCGGCCAGTGTGACGGTGCTCGACTCCGCCACCGTTCCAGACGCGGTTGCCCTCCCCGCTCCGTTCCCGGCGACGATCGAGTCGGTCACCGAAACCCCGGGAGACACACTGCTGCTTCCGTACTTTGAGACCGACCTCAACGCACCCCCGGCCGGAGCCCCTGCTCCCGCTCCGGAGCCGCCACCGCCGAACGGCCTTCCCTGGTTGCCGCCATTGCCGACGCTTCCACCAATTCCGACCTTCTTCCCGTTCCCGCCGCCTGGGTGAAAGAGACGGGCGCCCGTCAGCCTGCCGTCAATTGTGTCCGAGCACCTGACACGAGGTCTTACATAGCAACAGTGTTCCCGGGGGAAGCGGGTGCAGAGCGTCGTAGGGCGGCGGGGTGGGCCCCATCCGGCGGTGCTGCGGGAGCTGGCGGCGGTGCCGCGGGTGCAGGCGCTGGCGGTGGCGCGGCCGGACAGGCGATTGCCGCGGCGCGGCAGGAGGAGGCGCCGCCGGCGTCGCAGCAGGAGCGGGTCGTGCCGCGACGAGAGTGGCGGCATATGCCGCCGCCTGGTCGACCATTCCGGTGTCCACGTACTGCATGTGCGCGTTGAAGTCCCGTCCGTTCGAGCAGACGAAGTCATCTGGGACGCACAAGTCGATGGTCTTGGCCGCATACATCGGACCGACGTGACTCGGGCTGACCGATCGCACGCATGAAGCGGTCGTTAGGCGTTCCGAACAGCGCGACCGCGGCGACATGGTTGGCCACGTCGGACGGCATCGGGTTCGGCACACCGTCGGGCGCGCCATCCGGTATGACATTCGCGGTGACGAAGCCCATCACGGCGGCGCCTTGGGAGAATCCGCCGAGCACCACTTGGTGTTGGGACAGTTCTCGCCGTCGCCTCGACATGTGCGCTCGCGTCCCGAACGCCGTCCAAGGCCCTGGGGAATCGGTGGTGGCCGGGTAGTCGACCGGATAGACGCCCATCGACCTCGTGCCGATCCGCGCTCGCAGCGCGTCGACGAATGCCTGCCCGGTCGGACCAACGCCGGGTCTCGGTGGTGCCCCGCGCGAATACCACCTCGACGTCGGGGCACGGCTGCGCGGACGCGGACGGAGCGGGTGCGGTCAGCGGCGCCAGGCCTACCGCTGACCGACGCCGACCAAGACAGCGATATGGCGGCGCCTCACCGCGCAATGCTGACATACCCGGCGACGGCGGCCAATCGAAAAGCCAACGGCCAGTGAACGGCGCGTGAATCCGGGCCGTCAGATGTAGTAGGTCTCGTTCCCGGTCGGGTATCCGCCGCCGTCGGTGGCGATATGAACGTGGTCGAAGTGATTGGCGGTTTCGTTGCCGTAGTCGGCCGTCCAACTCGGCGCGCCGATGCCCGGGTAGAAGCCCTGCCTCCAGATCACATGGATCACTCCCCATCGTTTCGCATTCGCCAGTGCCAATCCGGCGATTTGGTTGCCGAGCTCGATCCCCTCGTCGGAGTGATAGTTCGGGATCATCACGTCGATCGCCAATCCGTTGGGATGCCACTTCAAGGGGTCCTGCCGGTACCCGCCGATGGTGGTGATCTCGGGAAACATCACGCTGATGGCGCGGGCCGCCCGGATGGTGTGGACCTGCAGCCCATCCTCCGGCGCGACGCCGGTGGGCAACGCGAACTCGAAGTTCCTGTCGCAGCGACAGGCGCGCTGGCCGCCAACAAGTCCGCCTCCGCGGGACTGGCGGTGAACGGCGCGGCGGTCGGCGCAGGTGCCAGCGCTGTCGGGGAGGCTGCCGGGGTCTCTGCGGGCACGGAGTCTCTGTGTTTTGGGCGTAAATCATGGCGGCGGAGACCACCACCGAGGCCGCGACTGCCAGCCAACGGCCCCGGCCATTGGCAAACACGTTTCTGCCCACGAACGGCACTTTACTGGCGTGGCCGCGGCTGGCAATGGCGTTTGACCCGGCCGAACGTGTCCGACAAACATTCGCGGCGTAGTACTACTCATCCGCTACGGCCCGCGGCCCGGCATGCTGAACCCATGACGCTGACCAAGCCCATGTCCGACCGCAGCCGGTCGCCGACAACACCCCGCCTGACCGCGACCGCGCCGTCGACGTCGCCCGGCTCGCCGCCCTGGTGGTCGTCATGTTCGGGCACTGCGCCCTGCTGCTCGCCACGATCGACTCCAGCGGTCTGCGGATCGGCAACCTGCTCGGCGAGCTGCCCGCGATCGCCCCGATCACCTGGGTCGTCCAGGTCATGCCGCTGTTCTTCCTCGCGGGCGGCGCCGCGGGCGCCTACGGCTGGCACTCCGGCACATCGTGGGGCACATGGCTGTTCACCCGCGCGCAGCGACTGTGCCGGCCCGTGTTCTGGTACCTCGCGGCGTGGACGGTCGGTCTCCTCGTCGCACGCATGATCCTCGGCGCGGAGTCCGCGGCGGGACTCGGACGCGAATGCGTCGCACTCCTGTGGTTCCTCGGCGTGTACCTCGTCGTGCTCGCCTTCGTCCCGGCGCTGACCCGGCTAGCGACGGGGCGCGCGTTCGCCGTCGTGGTCGTGTCACTGCTCGCGGCCGCGGCGGCGGTCGACGGGATTCGTATCGCCGTCGGCACGCCGATGGCGGGCGTCGCCAACTTCCTGATCGTCTGGCTGATCCCTGTCGCGATCGGCGTGGCCTACGCGCGCCGACTGATCGGTCCGCGCGCGGCACTCGCCGTTGCCGCATCCGCGTTCGCCGCGCAGATCGTGCTCGCCATGGTCGGGCCGTACGAAGTCTCCTTGGTCGTGACCGGCACCGAGCAGATGTCCAATGTGTCGCCGCCGACGCTGTTGCTTGCGCTGCACTGCACGTGGATGTCGTGCGTGTTCGTGGCGGCCGCTGGCGCGATCCGGCGGTGGGCTGCGCGGCCGCGAGTCTGGCACGTCGTCGCGGTGGGCAACGGGGGAGCGATGACGCTCTACCTCTGGCACATCCCGGCGATCGCCGTTGCCACCTTCTCTCTGCACGCCGTCGGCCTCGACGCGTACGACGTTGACGCGCCGGGATTTTGGGCGCTTCTCGCGCTGCGGGCGGTCGTGTTCGCCGTCGTCATGGCCGTGGCGTTCCGACTGCTCTCACCGCTCGAGCATCGCCGGCTGCCATGGTGGGACGCGCCGGTCCGCGCCACGGGCGCCAGGTCGACCGCTGCAGGCGCGCTGGTGTGCGTCGCGGGCGTCGCGCTCGTTCTGCTGGCCAAGAACGGGCTGAGTGGTTCGCCGGGTGGACGGCGCTCGGATGCTTCCTGGCTGCGGCGGCGGCCGCGCGGTTCAGCGCCCGCGGCGCGACCGTCGTTGGAATATAACGACGTAACTCCGCCCCCGACGGACACCGAGGTTCTAGGCTGCGGGCCATGTCGATTGACCGTGCCGCTCTTGCCGCGGGCAGCATCCGCCTCGCTTCAGGTATCTCGTTCCTCGTCGCCCCACTGCGGGCGAACCGGTTGTGGGGCGATCCGGAAGAGCCGGTGGCGACGACGCGCCTGCTGCTGCACTCGATGGGCTACCGAGACGCTCTGATAGGTGGGCTGCTGGTGACGGCGGCTCTGCGTGGCAAGGACACTCGCGGTTGGTTCCTCGCGTCCGGTGGGGCCGATGCGGCCGACCTGCTCGGCGGAATGAGCGTCCACCAGGAAATGAAGCGCTCGCAACAGATCATCGGCCTCGGCGGCGCCGTCGTCGGAATCGGCGTAGGGCTTTGGGGCGCCACTCGCCGACGCGGTCAGCAACCGAGTGACACACTGACGCGATGACCACCAACGACATTTACGAACGCCTTGGCGTGCTCGAGCAGCTCGTCCGGCATCTCTACGACAAGACGGGGGTGCAGCTGCCAGACATTCAGACGCTCGCCCGAACCCAGGTGTCGGCCCAGGTGCAGCAGCTGCTCGCGTCCGGTAACAAGATCGGCGCCATCAAGGCCTATCGGGACGAGGCCAACGTCGACCTGCCAACCGCGACCCGGTTCATCGAGTCGCTCTAATATCCTGAGTACATCAACCCGTCGGGGTCGTACTTCTGCCGGATGGCGTCGAGCCGCGCCAGATTGTCGCCGAAATAGCGTGACGCAGGCGTGTCCGGCTCGACGTAGTTGACATAGCCGCCCACCGAATGCGCTTGCACCGCCTCGTGTGCAGTCGCCAGCCACTGCGTTCGCGGCGTCGACGGTCGCCGGCGACGGTGTCTCGGTGTACCACTGAACGCAGGCCGCCTGACGTCGCCACGGAAACGCGGTGGCGTCCGGAATCGACGTCGCTCACCGCTCCTGACAGCGACTCGATCACCGTGGTCGCCGAACCCGCCGCCTGTGGCCATGCCGACGTCGCGGCGACGATCGATTCCGCGGCGGCAGCTCGTCATCTCGCCGACGATGTCGGATCCCGCCACGAACGCCCGCGGCTGCGTTGCGTCGTCGCCGCCTTCGAAGTAGTGGACGAAGTCCATGCGGTTGAGCGTCCGGCTCGTATTGCTGACGGGCTGCACCCCGATCGCGGCGCTGAGATCGCTGGCTCTGACTCGGCCCGTCGCCGGCCGGAGTCGCCAACACGATGGTGCAGCCCCCGGAGCCCGAACCCGCCGTGATGTTGACCATGCCCCAGATCGCTCGGTCGGCGCCGTGCAGCCACTCGTGCCAGCCGAGGATCGCCTGCGCGGTCGTGCCCTCGGGGAACACCAGGGTGACGACGTCCCTGTCGGTGACCGGAAACGTTCGGAACGTGAATGACGTGACGACGCCGAAATTGCCGCCCCCGCCGCCCCGCAACGCCCAGAACAGATCGGCGTGGTCGTCCGCTGATGCGGTGATCGCTTCGCCGCTGGGCAGCACGACGGAAGCCGACACCAGCGCGTCGCACGTCAGACCCCGACCGCCGGGCATCGGAGCCGAGCCCGCCACCCAACGTCAAACCGGCGACGCCGACGGTCGGGCAGCTGCCGCTGAGGGAATCGATCGTCCATGCGCGGCGAGCGCGGTCTGCACCGAATCCAGTTCTGCCGCAGCCGAAATCGTCGCGAGCTCGCGGTCCGTCGTCGTAGGTGATGTCGCCGGGTAGCTGCCGCAGGTCGATGACCATCGCGCCGTTGGCCGCCGAAGCACCGATGTAGGAGTGCCCGCCACTGCGGGCGGCAATCTTGATGCCGTTTTTCGCGGCGAACTCGACGGCCTTCTGCACGTCGTCGGTCGATTTCGCCGTGACGACCGCCGCCGGTGTCGAGTCGTCGAATCGCGAGTTGAAAAGCGTCTTCGCCGCGGCGTAGTCGGCGCTGGACGGCAGGATGACTCGGCCCTCGATCGCGTCATCGAGGCCCGCCCAGTCCCGCGGGCCAGAAGCACCGTCGTTGTCGCCGTGCCCGAACCGGCGCCGGGCTCTGCGGGCCTGGGGCCTCGTGATGCGGCACGATGCCAACACCGCGCCGGCGGCCGCGCCGAGCGCGCCGCGAACGAATGCCTGACGTGAGATCTCCCGCGTCATGGCCGGATATTAGTGGCTGCGCTAAAGCCGACTCGCGGCAAATGCCGCGGCCTGGTTGGTCATCCCTGTTTGGACGTACGCAACGTGCGCACCCATGTCCACGCCGTTGGAACAGATGGGATCGTTGGGCACGCACAGGTCGATGGTCTTGCCTGCGTACAGAGGGCCGATCGTGGGCAGCGGTCCTGGGGACAGCCGGTCGGCAAAGGCACTCCTAGGTCCGCCGAAGAGGGCGGCGGCAGCGACATGGTCGGCCACATCGGGCGGCATTGCCGTCGTGGATATATCGATCACCGCTGCGCCCTGGGAGTAGCCGCCGAGCACCATGCGGGTGTTCGGGCAGTTCGCCGCCATCGATTGGATATGGCTGCTCGCGTCATTGGCACCCGCGGGCGTGCTGCTGTCGAAGTCCCTGCTGGCCGGGTAGTCGACCGCGTACACCCCCACGGAGCGCCCGCCCAACTGCGAGCGAAGTGAGTCGACGAACGCCTGTCCGACGCCGCCGACGCCAGGCGGCTCGGTGGTCCCGCGCGCGAACACGACTTCGACGTCCGGGCACGGAGCCGCGGCGGCAGTCGGGAGAGGGATAAGGGCGATCGGTAGGGCCCACGCCGTCGCCGTGACAGCACCGAGGATGCGCGTGGCCCGGTATGCGCGCGTTGTGTCCATGTACTTATGTCGCCGGCGACCCGCAGATGTCACAGACTCCAGCGTCATCACGATTTGAACCCTCGAACCGGGCTGTTAACGCTGGTACGACTACTCGCCATGGCCTTTGTTCAGTTCAGCGGTGTGACCTACCACGACCCCAGCCGCGCGCACGGCAGCTACGTCCTCTACACCGGCGCCGACGGCGTCACCCGGCTGATCGACCTCAACGGCGTGGTGCGCAACGAGTGGCCGCATCCGGGTGTGCCCGCCAGGATCATCGACCCCGCGCTGAACGCGGGACGCGTCGGCGATATCGGTGTTCAGCTGACTCAACTGGACGACTCGCCCGGCGGTATCTACGGCAACCGCACCGTCGGTCAGCTGTCGTGGACGGGGGAGAAGCTCTGGGAGTGGGGCACCGAGGCGCCGGGTGGCGCGGCGCGCCAGAACCACGACTGGGAACTGCTCGAAAACGGCAATCGGCTCATCCTCGTGGCGATCCCGCGCGAAGTCCCGGACCTCGGCCCACACGTTGTCGGCGACCAGGGCATCTACGAAGTGACACCGGACGGGCGAATCGTCTGGGAATGGAAGGCGGGTGACCATCTCGACGAGTTCGGTTTCACGCCTGAGGGATTCGAGTACCTTCGCCGAAGCGTCGCGCGCCAACCCGACAACATCTGGGGCTACCTGGAGATCAACAGTGCCAAGACGCTCGGGCCCAACCACTGGCACCGCGACGACCCGACCACCGTCTTCCAGCCCGACAACATCCTGATCAGCTCGCGCAAGGCCAATATCGTCGCCTTGATCGAGAGAGCGTCCGGAAGGATCGTCTGGCGCCTCGGGCCCTACTTCGATGACGAGCCCGGCGCCGAGCACCAACGGATCAACAGCCATTCACTGCCGCGCCCGCTCGACCAGATCTCGGGCCAGCACAACCCGCATTTCATCGCCGACGGGCTTCCAGGCGCCGGGAATCTGCTGGTGTTCGACAACCAGGGAGGTGCGGGGTATCCGCCTGCACCCCTTGGGATTTACGCGGGTTCACGGGTGCTGGAGATCGACCCGGTCACCAAACACATCGTGTGGCAGTACACCGCAGAGGACTCGGGCCGGCCGCCGTGGACGTTCTTCAGCTCGTTCGTCAGCAACGCGCAGCGCTTGCCAAACGGGAACACGCTCATCACCGAGGGCATGCACGGCCGGATCTTCCAGGTCACCCCGTCCGGAGAGGTGGTGTGGGAATACCTCACGCCGTACGAGGATTACGCGGTCGCAGGCGAACCCGAGGTCAAGGTTCCCACCGTCGACGGTGTCGATCGCCCGACGCTCACCCGGATGATCTATCGGTCGCAGGCCGTACCGTTCGAATGGGTCCCGGCGGGCACGCCGCGATCGCTGGATCCCGTTGACCGGCGGGTTAGCGGCCAGGAAGTCGGGTCGTGACTTCCTGAAGCATCCACGCGTTGCCATCGGGATCGCTGAACGACGCGAATGATGCGTAGCTGCGGCGCTCAGGGTCCGGCCCTGGCACGCGCGCCGTGGTCCCTGCGTGGTGAAACGCGCCTCCCGCGTCGTGGAAAACCTCGCTGACCTGCGCACCATTGCCGACGAGCTCGGCGCGGGCCGCCTCGATGTCGTCTACGACGAGGTACAAGCCGCCAGCCGAACCGGGCTCGGCATTGGTGACTCCCTTGCCGAAGATGATCGAGCAGGGCGAGCCGGGCGGGGTCAGCTGGAGCACCCGAAAGTCGTCATCGACGACGAAATCGGCGTCCAGCCGCCAGCCCAACCCCACGTAGAACTCCTTGGCCCGGTCCACGTCGGAAACCGGCAGCACCACGATCTCAAGTCTCATGTCCACGGACAGGGCTCCTATTCATAAGGGCGGCAGCGATTTTCGCCAGCGACGCGGTGAAATTGTGGCGAGTCGCGCCCGACCAAACGATAGTGGACGCCGGGTGTGAGAACGGTTAACGGACGTCATGACCCGCATGTCGGGACGGTTAACACCGACGTGTGAAACGAGCAACGCTTGCGAGTGGAGCTATTGGCGGGATTTCCGTCGTGACCGTCAATATTGCTGGCCGTGGCATTCAGTAACACCCCAGGTCGGCCCGCCGATAAACGCCACACAACCGATGTTGCGCTTCTTCTCCGTACGAGATGACTTGCAACGAGGAGCAAACTATGCTCGCTTCGGGTGTGCGCTTGACCCGGTGGTCGAGACGAGAGTGGGGCCAAAGGTGCAAACAGTGCTGGGACTGTCGATGACGTCCACCAGCGTCGGCTGGCTGCTTCTCGACCGGCAAGGCCCCGACGCCTTCACCCTCGACCACGATGCGTTCGATATCCAGTCCAGCCCCAACGGCGCAAACGAATGACACGTCCAAGCACGCCGCGGCCGCCAGGGGCGCGCACGCGATCGCGACGGCAAGCGGTCACGAGGTGGGCGCGGTCCGGGTGACGTGGAGCGAGGACGCCGAGGCGGATGCCACGGCTCTGCTGAAGTCTTTGGCAGACTTGGGGTTCGACAACATTGAGAGCATCCCGCTGAGTCAGGCCGCCCAGACTTGGGGGATCGAGGTCGGACGTGCCAACGAGCACAGCAAGACCGCGCTGTGCATTCTCGAGCCCGGCACAGCGACAGTCATGGTCGTCGCCACCGGCGCCGGATCGGTGCGCACCGCCGTCACCAATACTCGCGAGCACGCAGCAGACCTCATCGACTGGCTGACCACGATTTTCAGCGGGACGGCTGGTTACCGGAAAGCCTGCACCTCGTCGGCGCACGCGATGACCTCGATGCGGTCAGCGGACCGATCGGCGACGCTCTGCCGATACCGGTTTCCGACTCGGTCGACACCCAACTGGCTCTTGCGCGCGGGGCGGCGCTGACGACGGTCACTCCCGTCGCCGTCGGTCTCTCGCAGGCCGCCCAGACACCCGGAATCGAGTCACCTTCGCGCCGTGACCGGCCCTGGGTGGTGTCGCATGCGAAGAAGTTGACCATTTCGGCCGCCGCTGTAGCGGTTGTCGGGGCGGCGCTGTCGCTCGCGGCGGGGTCGGCGCTAAATGTCGAGAATGCGTCCGCGCAGGAGGCGAGCCCTTCGGCGGCCGGCGCTTCGGTGACCTCGGCCAGTGTCCACGCCGTTCCCTCTCGGATCTCGGCGCCGCCCGCACCACCGGTCCAGCCTCTGGCCGTCGAGCCGCCGCCCGCCCCGCCTGCTCCGCCGGAAACCCCTCTACCTCCGGCCGAGCCCGTTGGGCGCGGCACCTGGACGCGTTGCCGTCCCGGTTCCCCAACCGACGGTTTCCGCTGCACCACCTGTTGCACCGCTCGTGGCTCCAGGCGCACCGGTGGCTCCGCCACCTGCGCCCATCGTCGCTCCGCCGGCCGCTCCACTCGCGGCGCCCGTTGCTCCGCCGCCCGCAGCACCAGTTGCCGTTCCGCCGGCCGCTCCGCTCGGTGCCGCCCATTGCTCCGCCGCCGGCGCCCGCGCCTGCCGAGCCGGCCTCCGCCGGACCCAGTCCAGGACGCCTTGAGCCCGCTGTTCGGCGCCCTGCCCTAAGGCTTGATGCCGACGGTGATCAGGTCCGACAACACCCGCGTCCACGCGGGTCTGCGGACGCGATGTTGATCGCTGACGCGGAAGCCCGCGCCTTCGAACAATGCCCGCATCTCATCCGGCGACGGGTTGTGCGCCGGATTGAGCCGATTGGCGGACAGCCGATGCAGGGGGAGCGGCTGGCGCGGACTCAACGTCGCAACCGCCACCAGACCGCCGGGAGCCAGCACCCGATGGAACTCACGCAGCGCGGCAGGCTGGTCGAAGAAGTGAAACGCCGAGGTCGTCACGACCGCGTCCAGCACCCCATCTTCGAACGGCAGATGCTCGGCCGGGCCCTTGCGCCACTGCACCTCCGACGAGCGCGCCTTGGCCTGGGCGAGCATGCCGTCGGACATGTCGACGCCGTAGACCTCGTCGGGATGCAGCTCTCGCGCGATCCGGTCAGCGAGAATCCCTGTGCCACAGGCGATATCGGCCACCTTGCGCGCGCCGATGTTCTGCAGCTGCTCGATCACCTCGTCCTGCGCCGGGCTGATACACCCACTGCTGAAGAAACGGCAGGTCGTATAGCGGCGCAGCGACACTCCAGAACTGCGTGATCGCGTCGTTCAGGGTTCGGCGAGGCGCTGACGTCACCAATTCCAGACCGACATGTCGTCGGGCGGGTACTGCATGCAGATGTCGGTGGCGTGCGCGGCGACGCCCTTGTTGTTGAAGAACAGCTTCGCCCAGTTCGGCCAGTTCCAGGCCAGCTGCTCGTAGAAGGCGTTGGTCGGCGGTGTCCTCCGAATACTGCCGGCGGCCGGCGTAGTCCATCGAGAAGAACCAGTGGATGCGGTCCTGCACCCACTGGTGCACCTCGGGGGACTTGTTGTTGTAGTCGATCATGTAGCGCTCGTAGTAGACCGGCTCGACGTCGCGCGCGGCGGCCATGATCTGCTCGGCCGTGCAGGTGGTCTTGAGTATCCGATTCGGGATCGGATAGTCGTCGGTGGCGTCGGCGGAGGCAACCGCGGGAAGGGCCATCGCCGCCACGCTGACAACAGCGGCCGCGACACTCGCTTTGATCCACATTTCTGACTCCTTACTGTTGCGCGGCGGCTTCGAGGATCGGCAGCTTGTCGGGGCAGTACGTGCGAAGCGCTGCGCCGAGGAACTGCCACGCCTGCTCCGTGGTGCTGCCCTTCTGCAGTTGCAGGAAGACGAACTTCGCCGACTTGTCGGCGTCCTGGTCGACGCCGTTGTACAGCCGCTTGCAGGTGATCTTGCCGATCCACGCGTTGTAGTCCTTCTGGCCGTAGATGCCGTACGTGTGCAGCTCGTTGGCGAAGTCGGTGTCGGGGTCGGCGTGCGCCGGCGCCGCAAACACCAGCGCTGGTGCAGCGATGGCCGACACGATCGAAGCGAGGCGTAAACCCTTCATGACATCCCTATCTGATTGGACCCGTTGGGTTTTCATCAGCCAGCGCCGACGCTGACCGGAGTCTCGGCCGAGTGCCGCGGCGGTTTCGGCCATGGCACCGGCTTCGGCCGGGTTCGCACTCTCTGCGGCCACCAGAACCACCGGCCCATCATCGCCGCGATCGACGGCGTCATGAACGACCGGATCACCAGCGTGTCGAACAACAGGCCGAGACCGATCGTGGTGCCCACCTGACCGACCACGACGAGGTCGCTGACCACCATCGACATCATCGTGAACGCGAACACCAAGCCGGCCGACGTCACCACCGCGCCGGTGCCGGCCATCGACCGGATGATACCGGTCTTGATGCCGGCGTGGATCTCCTCTTTGAACCTGGATACCAACAACAGGTTGTAGTCGGAACCCACCGCCAGCAGGATGATCACCGACATCGCCAGGATCATCCAGTGCAGCTGCATGCCGAGGATGTGCTGCCAGATCAGCACGGATAGCCCGAACGATGTGCCCAGCGACAACAGCACCGTCCCGACGATGACCGCCGAGGCGATCACCGCTCGGGTGAGCAACAGCATGATGATGAAAATCAAGCAGAGCGAGGCTATTCCGGCGATCAGCAGGTCCCAGTTCGAACCCTCCTGCATGTCCTTGTAGGTGGACGCGGTGCCCGCCATATAGATCTTCGAGCCCTCCAGCGGCGTGCCCTTGATGGCCTCGAACGCCGCATTCTTGATCTGCGGGATGAGCGAGATGCCTTCAGCGGTCGCGGGATCGCCTTCGTGGGAGATGATGAACCGCACGGCCTTTCCGTCCGGCGACACGAACATCTTCATGCCCCGCTTGAAGTCCGCGTTGTCGAACACTTCCGGTGGCAGATAGAACGAGTCGTCGTTCTTCGACGCATCGAACGCCTCGCCCATCGCGCCCTGGTTCTCCTGCATGGCCTTCATCTGGTCCTGCTGACTCTTCTGGCTCTGATACATCGTCAGCGTGATGTTCTGCATGCTCTTCATCGTCTCGATCATCGACGGCATGAGCGCGACCATCTGCGGCATGAGCGTGTCGAGGCGCTCCATGTCGGGCATCAGGTTCTTGATGTCGTCGGTCATCGTGTCGATGCCGTCGAGGGTGTCGAAGATCGACCTGATCGACCAGCAGACCGGGATGTCGAAGCAGTGCGGTTCCCAGTAGAAGTAGTTGCGCAGCGGCCGGAAGAAGTCGTCGAAATCCGCGATGTGGTCTCGCAATTCCTCGATGTCGACGGTCATGCTCTTCATCTTCTCGACCATGCTGTGCGTGGTGGCCGCCATCTGCACCGTGATGCTTTGCATTCTCTCCATCGTGTCGATGGAGGTCTGCATGTCGTTGGCCTGCTTCAGCATGTTGCGCCATGACTTTGTCCATGTAGTCCTGGTTCATCTGCTGGGTGGTGCCCTGCATGCTGATCAGGAACGGGATCGACGTGTGCTCGATCGGCGTGCCCTCCGGCCGGGTGATGGACTGCACCCTGCCGATGCCGGGAATGTGGAAGATGCCCTTGGCGATTCGGTCGATGACCAACATGTCCGCTGAGTTGCGCACATCATGGTCGGTCTCGACCAGCAGCATCTCCGGGTTCATCCGGGCCTGCGGGAAGTGCCGGTCGGCCGCGGCGTAGCCCAGGTTGGCCGGGATGTCCGCGGGCAGGTAGTTGCGGTCGTTGTAGCTCGGCTTGTACGACGGCAGCGCCAGCAGACCGACCAGCGCGAGAGCCACCGACGCGGCGAGGATCGGTCCCGGCCAACGCACGACGGCGGTGCCGATGCGGCGCCAGCCGCGAGTCTTCATCGCCCGCTTCGGGTCGAACAGGCCGAACCGACTGCAAATGGTCAGCAGGGCGGGCGCCATGGTCAGCGCCGCCGCGACAGCGACGAGCATGCCGATCGCCAACGGAATGCCCAGCGTTTGGAAGTAGGGCAGCCTCGTGAAGTGCAGGCAGAACGTCGCACCCGCGATGGTCAGACCCGACCCCAGAATGACGTGGGCGGTGCCGTGATACATCGTGTAGAAGGCGGTTTCGCGATCCTCGCCGCGTTCTCGCGCCTCGTGATAGCGGCCGACGAGGAAGATCGCGTAGTCCGTTCCCGCCGCTATCGCCAGTGTCGTGAGCAGGTTGACGGCGAACGTCGACAGCCCGATCAGGTCGTAATAGCCAAGGGCCGCAACGATTCCCCGGGCCGCCGCCAGCTCGATGAACATCATCACCAAGACGAGCAGCACCGTGACGATCGATCGGTAGACGAACAGCAGCATCACGAAGATCACGCCGATGGTGATCATCGTGATCAGCTTGATGCTCTTGTCGCCGGCGTGGTGCTGGTCGTTGGTGAGCGGCGCGGGGCCGGTGACGTAGGCCTTGATCCCCGGTGGCGGCGGAGTGTTGGCCACGATGTCACGGACCGCTTGCACGGACTCGTTGGCCAGGCTTTCACCCTGGTTGCCCGCCAGGTAGACCTGAACGTAGGCGGCCTTGCCGTCGGCGCTCTGGGCTCCGGAGGCGGTCAGCGGATCGCCCCAGAAGTCCTGGATGTGTTCGACGTGCTTCTTGTCGGCCTCGAGTTTGTCGATCAGGCCGTCGTAATACTTGTGCGCGGCGTCGCCGAGCGGTTGGTCGCCCTCCAGCACGATCATCGCCGAGCTGTTGGAGTCGAACTCCTGGAAAGTCTTACCGATGCGTTGCATCGCCTGCAGCGACGGTGCGTCGTTGGGGGCCAGCGACACCGCGTGCGCCTCGCCGACCTTTTCCAGCTGAGGGGCGACGACGTTGACGATGACCGTCAGCGCCATCCAGCCCAGCAGGATCGGCACCGAGAACAGCCGGATGAAGCGGGGGATCATCGGGTGCGCGCCGACGTGTGTGTTGCTCATGCCGACTTCACCAAGCAGAAGGTCTGGGCGTTCACGCCGTCGGTGGTCCTCTCGTCCTTGACCACGCCGTCGACGGTGATGCGGCAGGTGATGCTGCTGCCGTCGCTCTGCGCGACGATGTTCGGGCTGGCGGCGGGTGCGGTCGTGGTCAGGGTCAGCGACCACGGCAGCGGGCGTTCTCCGCCTTCTGCGGCTGCGCGTCGAGGTCCAGGTAGTTGATGGTCGCCACGGTCCCCGTGCCGAAGATCTCGTACTTCACGACTTTGGGGTTGAACGGCTCGGGGTCATTGACCAGGCCGGCGCCCGGCTTGGTCAGCACGGTCTGGCCGAAGAAACCGCGGAAGCGGTCCACCACAGAACGCCGCGATGACCACCACCAGCAGGATCACCAGCAGTACCCAGATGCGCTTGGCAAGACGCAACATCAGACGGCTCGCCCCCGACCTTCGCTACCCATATATGCCCTCTTCTAGTGCCTGTCGCAGGCAGTTCGACATAACTTAGCCGGTATAACTTCTCATCGCGAAACGATTAGCTCAAGTAATTGTGTTGCTGGTCACCTCCGAGCTGCCGGAGCGGGCTGGGTCACTGAGCTGCACCGTTTCCGGCTGCTGCTGGTCCCACGCCGGCATTTCGAAGCGGTCGAGGCACTGCTCGATGAACGCCCTGGCTTGGTCGTGGCCGCGGGTGATGCCGAGTCCCTGCTCGTGCAGCACCATGCGGGCCAGGCTGCCCATGATCATCGACATGACCACCGGAGGGAACACCTCGAGGTCGATGCCGCGGGCCTTCAGCGCCAACGTCATCGCACCCTCTTCGAGGTCGCGGAAACGCATTGCGTAGGAAGAGATTTCGCTGCGGATGGCCTTGCGATGGTTGGCCATCGCCAGGAACTCCGTGAACAACTGCGCGTCGTTGCGCGCCGCTGAGCTGCCACAGCGCGTGCAGCGGTTCCGCCTCGGCGATCGCCTGGCGCTGGCGCTGCAGGTTGGTCTCGGCCTTGTCGCGCAGCACGGCGACGAACAGGTCGTCCATGCTCGGGAAGTAGTAGTGCACCAGTGCGGGCTTGACGCCGGCCTTGGCCGCGACCCGCCGCGACGTCGCCGCTGCATACCCCTCGTCGAGCATGATTTGGGCGGTCGCCTCGATCAGCGCCTCCCGCGTCGCCTCCCGGCCAACCCGTGGCCGCTCGTCAGCGGGGCTGCTCGACATGGAGGCAGCCTAACCGTTGGGCGATCGCCCAACAACTGGTAAAGCGATCTCCGTCTGTTAACGTTACCGGTGGGAGCGCGGCCTCGAGCTGCCGCAGCGTCGCGCTGAGCGTCTCGCTGCGATCCGCCCCGCCGCGAGCTTGCGCCCGACGGCGCAGCCGATCACGAACGCGGAGAGCGGGGCCATCTTGCGCTCGACCCGATGCGCGACATCGCCGGCCGCATCCAGCAGTTGAGTCGTTTCCGCGGCTGTCAGCGGTTCCTCGCCAAGGGTGCGCGCAAGCTCGTCAATCCAGCTGTCCATCGTTCCTCCTGGTGATCGCAGCACCAGTATTCGCTCGCCAAACGCTGAAGTCGAACTTGCTATTTTTGCTAAGATACGAAATCACTCGCCGATCGTGATTCCGAACGCCGAGGCAGAAGGTGAGCTAATTGACCGAAGTGAACTGGACACCGCTTCCCGTTCCGTGGGCGGTCCAGGCCGTGGACCGGATCCCCAAACAGCGCTACTACGACGAGGAGTTCTACGCGCTCGAGGCCGAGTTGTTCTGGCCCCGGGTGTGGCAGATGGCGTGCCGGCTCGAGGAGATTCCGTCGCGCGGGGACTTCGTCGAGTACGAGATCCTCGACCAGTCGGTCATCGTCGTCCGGCTCGACGACGACAACGTCCGCGCCTTCTACAACTCATGTCGCCATCGCGGCATGAAGATCGTCGAGGGCTGCGGGTCGCGCCGCAGCTTCGTCTGCCCGTTCCACGGGTGGTGCTGGGGTCTCGACGGTGCCAACACCTTCGTGTTGCGGCCCGAGGTGTTCGACGAAGGCAATCTCGACGCCGACGATCTGCGCCTCGCCCCGGTCAGGTGCGAGCTGTGGGGCGGGTGCGCCTGGATCAACCTCGACGACGGCGCACCGCCGCTGCGCGACTGCATCGAGCCGTTCGCGTCCAGGCACGACGAATGGAACGTCGGCGCGCTGCGCACCGAGTGGTGGAAGTCGTGTCTGCTCCCGGTGAACTGGAAACTGGCGACCGAGGCCTTCATGGAGGGCTACCACGTCCCGCAGACCCACCCGCAACTGCTGCCGTCGTCGCACACCCCGGACCCGTCGGTGCACCCCCTCATCGAGACGAGCCTGCACTTCATGCGGACCCTCGGGTCCGGCATGGGAGGGATGACCCACGAGAACGACGTCCGGATCGCCGAAGGGCTGCAGAACATGTCGCTGCCGGACGATCCGGCCGAGGCGATGGCGGCCTGGCGCGGTGCGGTCAACGACGCGGTCACGAAGTGGCACCGGGCCCGCGGCTGCGACTTCCCCGACCTGAACGACCTGGATCGGCGCGGCGTCATCGACCCGATCGGGTTCTGCTTCCCGCACTACTTCATCCTGCCGCAGTACAGCAGCGCGTCGTCGTACCGGATCCGGCCGCTGGGGCCCGAGGAGACGCTCTTCGAGATCTGGTCGCTCACCCGCTACCCGGGCGACCACTCACAGGGGAGGCCCACCCCGCCCGAGCCGCTGGCTCCCGATGACCCGAGCTGGCCGACGATCCCGGCCCAGGACTTCTCCAACCTGCCGCGCCAGCAGAAAGGCCTGCACGCCAAGGGATTCGAGTTCATGCGGCTGTCGAATCAGATCGAAGGGCTGATCTCGAACTTCGAGCGCGTCATCGACGGCTTCCTGGCCGGCCTGCCGTACGAGCGGCTCGTGCCGGCAATCCAGAAGACGAACACCACCATCGACGTGCCCGTCGCCGACCTCGGGCTGTCGGAGCGGTCGGTCGGCAGGTCCGATGAATTGGGACAAGTCCGTCGACCTGCTCATCGCGGGCAGCGGCGGCGGCGGAATGGTCGCTGCGCTGGCGGCGCTCGACTCGGGGATCGAACCGCTGGTCGTCGAGAAGCAGGCCCTCATCGGCGGGTCGACCGGGATGTCGGGCGGCATGGTGTGGCTGCCGAACAACCCGTTGATGCGCTGCCGACGGCATCGCCGATTCGCATGAGGACGGTCTGGCGTACTTCGACGACGTCGTCGGCGACATCGGTGCGGCCTCCTCGCCTGCACGCCGCGAGATGTTCCTCACCGCCGGCTACGAGATGATCGACTTCCTCGTGCGCAAAGGCGTTCGGCTCGTGCGATGCCCCGGGTACAGCGACTACTACCCGAATCACAAGGGCGGCAACGCGGCCGGACGTTCGGTCGAGGGCATCCCGTACGACGCGGCGAGCCTTGGGGGACTGGAGCGACAAGCTCCAGCGCGATGGGCAAGAATTGGAACCGCGGATTCGTGGTGAAGACCAACGAGCTGCGCTCGGTGCAGTACTTCAACCGCTCGCCAGCGAGCGTTCGCCGTGGCGATGCGGGTGTTCCTGCGCACCAGGGTGGCCCGGCTCCGGGGCCGCGACATGCTCACCAACGGTGCGTCGATCATCGGTCAGATGCTGAAGGGGCTGATCGACCTGCGCGGCGAGCCGCCATCTGGACGAACACCGCGATGGACGATCTCATCGTCGAGGACGGTCGCGTCGTCGGCGCGCGGGTCACCCGCGACGGCGCGTCGCTCAACGTCCAGGCGCGCAAGGGCGTCCTGCTCGCCGCGGGAGGCTTCAGTCGCAACGCCGACATGCGCCGTCGGTACAGCGGCGACCAGCCCAACGAGGCGAAGTGGTCGATCGCGAACCCCGGCGACACCGGTGAGGTGCTGCAGACGGCGATGCGGCTCGGCGCGAAGACCGATCTGCTCGACGAGGCCTGGTGGCTCCCATCGGTTTTCATCGCCGACCGCGTGACGCCGCGCAGCCGCTCGGCTCCGGGCGGCAGCGCCCGGGGGCGATCTACGTCGACGGGACCGGCAAGCGGTTCTGCAACGAGTCGAACTCCTACGTCGAGGTCGGCAAGGCGATGTACGCCAACAAGGCCGTGCCGTGCTGGCAGGTCTTCGACGAGGGCTACGTCGGCAGATACGTCTCGGGCGCCAACCCGTTCAAGAAGCGCCGCCTGCCCGAAGAACTGATCGAGACAGGGCGCGCGTCAAGCGCGCCGACACGATCGGCGACCTGGCACGCCAGATCGATGTTCCCGCCGAAGCGTTGGAGCAGACGGTCCAGCGCTTCAACGAGTTCGCCGCCAAGGGCCTCGATCCCGACTTCGGCCGCGGCCAGTCGGCGTACAACGATCTGCCTGGGCGATCCCGGGTACAAGCCCAACGCCGCGCTCGGGCCGATCGACCGCGCGCCGTTCTACGCCACCCAGGTGTTCCCCGCCGACGTCGGAACGTGCGGGGGAGTGATCACCAACGAGCACGCGCAGGTGCTCGACGAGAACGACCGGGTGATCGACGGTCTGTACGCGACGGGCAACATCACCGCCACGGTGATGGGCCGAAACTATCTGGGCGCGGGCGGCAGCATCGCCAACACGATGGTGTTCGGCTACGTCGCGGCCCGCCACGCGCGCGACGCCGCAGCGACGCCGGCTGAGCGAGTTACGTCTCTCGTCGTCGCTCGATGAAATCCCTTGGCTTCAAGCCTGACTCGATGAGCTTTCTTCGCCGCTCCTGAACATCGGTCGCCGCGCCGACCATGTTCGTCAGGATGTGGCTGACCTGCAGGTGCACGCGCATGCCCATCAGCTCGTACGCGCGTTTCACGTTGTTCTTCACCGCCATCGACGTGGTCAGCGGGATCTGGCCGATCTTGCGGGCCATCTCCTCGACGGTCTCCTCGAGTTGGTCGCGCGGCACCACCTTGTTGAGCAGTCCCCACTCCAGCGCCTCCTGCGCGGAAAGCGTTGGCGCCAAAAGCAACCAGTCCATGGTGCGATGCCAGTTCATCATCAGCCACGGCTCGATCATGGTGTGGCCGCCGGGCTCTCCGAGGCTCTGCGCCAACGGCATCTGGAAGTACGCATCCTCCGACGCGACGCAGAAATCGGTCAGCAGGCCCAGGTAGATGCCGCCGCCCATGCAGTAGCCATGGATCTGGGAGATGGTGGGCTTGGGGAACTCCCACAGATACAGCGTCGGCCACAGAAACAGGTCGGCGGTTCCCTTGTACAGGTCCTCGAAGGTGTCCCCGAAGTCCGGGTAGGGGTTCTCGTCGGGACCCCACCGCGCCACGTGCCCGCCGCAGAATCCCTTGCCGTTGGCCTTGAGGATCACGACCTTGATCTCCTTGTCGCGGTCGGCCTCGTGCAGGCAGGCGTCGACTTCCTGGACGAGCTGCGCGTCCTTGGTGTTGGCCTTGTCCGGCCGGTTGAGGATGATCCGCGCGATCGGTGGTTCGCGCTCATAGATGACCGATTCGAGGTGCGCCGTTCGGGTGTCATGGCCCCTCCTAGAGAATCGCGCCGCTGTCCTTGGCCGCCGAGATGTCGTCCCAGTCGAGGTCGAGCTCCAGCAGGATCTCCTCGGTGTGCTGTCCATGTTCGGGCGCGCGCGCGGGCGCCGGCGGCGTTTCGTTGAATTGCACTGGTGCGGCGACGATCTGGTACTCGTTGCCTTGATCGTCGACGTTGCTGATCGTGTATCCGTTCGGCTCGACCTGCGCGATCGTTCAGGGTTTCCTTCGGTGTGGCCAGCGCGGCCCACACGCCCGGTTCGTCGGCGAGCACCTTGTGCCAGTGCGCGAGGTCCTTGCCCGCGATCGCCTCCCCGACGAGCGCGCACGCGTCGGCGGCGTTGGCGATCAGATTGCTCGAAGGGACGAATCGTTCGTCGGTGGCGAGCTCCGGCAGGCCGATCCGCTCGCAGAAGCCGGCCCAGTAGCGGTCGGGCTGCAGGAAGACCAACTGGATCCACCTGTTGTCCCGCGTCTTGTACCGATTGACCAGCGGGTTGATCGACAAGCCCGGCGGCGCGCCGGGAATGCCGTCGATGTCGAAGAGGTCGGCGACCGAGATCGACGGCGCGATGGACCACATCGCCTGGGCCAACAGCGACGAATCGACGATGGACGGTTCGCCGGTGCGCTCGCGGTGGAACAGCGCGGCGCATACCCCGCCCGCCAGGGTGATCCCGCCTTGCAGGTCGCCGAAACCCGGACCCTGCACCGCGGGCGTCTCGGTGCCGAACGGTGTCATGGTGTAGGACACCCCGCCGCGAGAAAGGTAGGTGGCCGCGTCGAATCCGCCCTTGTTGGCGTCGGGTCCGCGGACTCCGGTGCCGGTGCCGCGCGCGATGATGATGTTCGGGTTGAACGAGCGGATGTCGTCGACCGTCAGCCGCGCACGTTCCAGCGGGGCGGGCAGCCAGTTGGTCAGGAACACGTCGGCGGTGGCGAGCAGGCGGCCGAGGTACTCGCGGCCGGTGTCGGACTTGATGTCGATCGCGATGCTGCGCTTGCCGCGGTTTCCGATCTCGAGGATGAAGTCGATGTGGGCCCTGGCGTTCTCCTTGGTGAATCCGCCGATCACCAGCGCCCGGCCCGGGTCGCCGCCCTTGACGTCCTCCACCTTGATGACGTCGGCGCCCCAATCCGCCAGCGCCGCACCGGCGGACGGCACGTACGTCCACGATGCCAGCTCGACGACGCGCACTCCGCGCAGCACTTCGGTCATTGCAGTCACCTTTCCGACTCGCCAGTGCTGCCGACCTCTTGCAGGTATCTGTCGGAGCCGCCGAGGAAGGCGCTCCAGCCGAGCAGGCGTTTGAGATACAGGTGCGCGTCGTGCTCCCACGTGTAGCCGATGCCGCCGAACACCTGGATCGCGGTGTCGGCGACGGTGGCCAGTTGCCCCGCGAATGCCTTGGCGCGCACCGCGGCCAGGTGGCGCTCCGCGGGTGGCGCCGCGTCCGCCGCCCACAGCGCGTGCAGGACGCCGCTGCGCGCGAGTTCGACCGTCTCGTACATGTCGACGCACAGATGCTGCACCGCCTGGAAGCTCCCGATGGGCTGGTCGAACTGCCGTCGCACCTTGGCGTATTCGACGGCAAGGTTCATCACTGCGGTCGCCGCACCCAGCGCGTCGGCCGCGTAGGCGATCAGCACGTCGTCGACGAGGGCCGCGATGTCGTCCGCCGACGGGAAGGCGAGCCGCTGCGCGGGAACAAGGTCGAACGTGACATCGAACAGCTTGCGCGTCGGATCCACGTGCGTCCGCTCCGCCGCACACACCCCGTCGGCCGTTGCGTCGACGGCGAACAGCCCGGTGCGGCCGCCCTCGTCGGCCAGTACCAGCACGACGTCGGCACCGATCGCGTCGGGCAGTGCCTGCGATGTCGCCGTCGAGGACCCCGTTCTCGACGACACCGGACGCGGGCCCGCTAGCGGGCCGACCGTGGCGACCGTGGAGCCGGCGGCGATGCCGGTCAGCAGTGATGCGGCGTCCGACCTCGGGCACCAACCGCGTCAGCGCGCGCGTCGCGGCGACGGCGGTGGACAGCCACGGACCCGGATGCAGTGCGGCGCCGAGTTCCTCCGCCACGATGCCGGCCTCGACCATCGTCATCCCGGAGCCGCCATACTCCTGCGGGACCAGCACGCCGGTGGCGCCCAGCGCGGCCAACCCGCCCCACACCTCGCGGGTGGTGCCGATCGGATGATCGAGCATCGGCCGCACATGGGTTGCCACGCTTGCCTTTTCAGCCAGAAAGCGGCGCACGGTATCGCGCAGCGCCACCTGCTCTTCGGTGAGCTCGAGGTTCATGGGCGGGGCAATCCGAGGACCCGCGTCGCGGTGACGCTCTTGTTGATCTGTGTGGTGCCGCCCGCGATGGTCAGGGAGCGCGACGTCAGTCGACGGTCCGACCATCGCTTGTGCCCGCCGAGGGGGCCGAGCACGTCGAATGCCAACGCGGCGAGTTCCTGGCCGACCTCGGCCCACACACTCTTCGCGAGGCTGGCCGACCCGAGCGCGTCGCCGCCGTGCAGCGTCGCCGAGATCGACCGTTGGCAGAGCACCTCCAGGTACTTGATGCGCACCGCGACCTCGCCGAGGCGGCGCAACGTCGCGGTGTCCTCGAGCACCGGTTTTCCGTCGACCTCGCAGTCGGCCAGGTCGGCGACGAGATCCTGCAATTGCACCTCTAGCTGCGCATACAGGCGGGCCGCTCCGGCGCGTTCGTGGCTCAGCGTGGTGGTCGCGACCTGCCACCCTCCGTTCAGCGGGCCCAGCAGCGCGTCGGCGGGAACCCGCACGTCGTTGAAGAACACCTCCGCGAAATCGGCGTCGCCGTTGAGCGTGACGAGCGGACGCGCCTCGATGCCGGGCAGCGTCATGTCGACGATCAGGCACGAGATGCCCTTGTGCTTGGGGGCGTCAGGGTCGGTGCGCACATACAGCTGACACCAGTCGGCGCGATGCCCCAGCGACGTCCAGATCTTCTGGCCGTTGACCACGTACTCGTCGCCGTCCAACACCGCCCTGGTACGCAGTGACGCAAGGTCAGACCCGGCTTCCGGCTCCGACATGCCCTGGCACCAGATGTCGTCGGCGCGCACCATGCGGGGCAGCAACTCGCGCTTCTGCGAATCGGTGCCGTACTGCATGATCGCCGGGCGCGATGTTGTTCATCCCGATCACGTTGAGCGGCACCGGTGCTCGCGCCTGAATGGTTTCCTCCGCATAGGCGAGCTGCTCCAGCACGGTGGCCCCGCGGCCGCCGTATTCCTGCGGCCATGACACCGCGCCCCACCCCGCGTCGGCCAGCTTTGCGTCCCACCCCGCAGCGTTTCGAACGTGTCGGGGTCACGGCCGCGGCGTCGCCCGGCGGCCAGCACCTCATCGGTCAGGTTCGCGGCCAACCAGGCACGCAGCTCCTTACGGAACTGCTCGACCTCCGGCGGGTATGAGAAGTCCACGATGTCCTGTCGAAAGGGGTCCAAATCGTTTCTTTATAATTTTAGGGAGTATAGCGAGTAAGGCAGTTACAGTTGGCGCCGAATCGACTGTCTGAAAGCACCGTGACGAAGGGACCGGCAATGGGCAGGGTGACGGGCAAGGTGGCGCTGGTCAGCGGGGCGGCGCGCGGTCAGGGGCGGTCACACGCACGGACGCTCGCCGCCGAGGGCGCCGACATCATTGCGGTCGACATCTGCGCCGACATCGAGACCAACAAGTATCCGCTGGCGCGGCCCGAGGATCTCGACGAGACAGCGAGGCTGGTCGAGAAGGAGGGCCAGCGCGCGTACACCGAGATCGCCGACGTCCGTGACCGTGCGGCGCTGTCGGCGGCCATCGATCGCGGCGTTGCCGAATTCGGTCAGCTCGACATCGTGGTCGCGAACGCCGGCATCTGCCCGATGACCGCAGGCCTTCCGCCGCAGGCGTTCGTCGACGCGGTCGATGTCGACTTGGTCGGCGTGATGAACCTGATTCACGCGAGCATGAAGCACCTGACGGCCGGTGCGTCGATCATCGCGACGGGATCGGTGGCCGCGTTCATGGCGACAGCGGCGAACACCAGCGGGATGGACGGCGGACCTGGCGGTGCGGGCTACGCATTCGCCAAACAGGTTGTCGCACACTATGTCAACGACCTCGCCAGGACCCTGGCGCCTGAGCAGATCCGCGTGAATGCCGTCCATCCGACGAACGTGAACACCGACATGCTGCACAGTCCGCCCATGTACAAGGCGTTTCGGCCGGATCTGCAGAACCCGACTCGTGAGGATGCCGAAGTCGTGTTCCCGGTGATTCAGGGGATGCCGATCCCATACGTCGAGCCCGAGGACATCAGCGAGGCCGTGCTGTTCCTGGCCAGCGACGCCGCCCGCTACGTCACCGGCCAACAGCTGCGTGTCGACGCGGGTGGCTTCCTGAAGATCAAGCCGTGGTCGGGCGTATAGCGTAAGGGGAGCTGACAATGCCCAAAGGGATCATCTACGTGGAGACGATGCCGGCCTCGCCGGACAGGGAAGCCGAGTACCACAAGTGGTACAACGACACGCATCTGGAGCAGATCCTGGCGGTGGAGGGGATCGTCTCGGCGCGCCGGTTCGCACCGACGAACGGCAATGGCCCATTCATCGCCATCTATGAACTCGACTGCGACGACCTCGATGCGGCCGTGACGCGGATGGGCGAACTCGGCGCGAGCGGCAAGTTGACCGGCATGGACAACCTCGCGATGGACCCCAAGCCCATTCCCCACGTATACCGCGAGATCGGGTCGCTCGGATCGTGACGCTTCCTGCAGACGTTCAGCGGCGCATCTACGCGCTGATGGTCCTGATGAAGGCCGCCGACGACCGGCTGTCCAAGGGCATCGGCACCGGCGAGTTCATGTGTGTGTACTGGCCGTCGCGCGGCCAGGAGGCCATCGCCGCGGCGATGGGTGTCACGTTGCGCGACGACGACCAGCTGGTGACGACCTACCGCGGCCTGCACGATCTGATCGGCAAAGGCGTTCCGCTGGAAGAGATCTACGGCGAGATGATGGGCCGCACCGTCGGTGCGAGCCGCGGCAAGGGCGGCACCATGCACATCGCCAAACCCGAGGTGGGCGTGATGCTCTCGACCGGGATCGTCGGCGCGGGCCCGCCGGTGGGAGTCGGGCTGGCGATGGCGGCGAAGCGCAAGGGTCTCGACCGCGTCACCGTGGTCAGCTTCGGTGACGGCGCGACGAACACCGGCTCGTTTCACGAGGCGGCCAACATGGCGGCACTGTGGGACCTGCCGATGGTCTTGGTATGCCAGAACAACATGTACGCGGAGATGACGCCGACCAGAGACACGATGAAGATCGAGCACGTCGCCGAGCGGGCCGCCGGCTACGGCATGCCCGGTGTTCGCGTCGACGGCAACGACCCGTTGGCCGTCGCAGACGCGCTCGCCGAGGCGATCGGCAAGGCGCGCAACGGCGACGGCCCCACGTTCATCGAGTGCGTGACATTCCGCTTCCGCGGCCACTACTTCGGCGACCGGACACCGTACATCCCCAAGGAGCAACTGCAGGCCGCGATCGAAGCCGACCCGGTGCCGCGGTTCCGGACGCCAGCTCATCGACGACGGCGTCTGCACCGACGAAGAGCTGAGCGGAATCGACGAAGGCGCGCTGATCAAGGTCGAGGAGGCGCTGAAGACGGTCCTGAGCGCCGAGGCCCCGTCGATCGACGAACTCGACCGAGACGTGTACGCGACCCCGATCCGCTACCCCGTCTGAGGAAGACCATGGACGAGAAAGAGATGTCGATGCGCGAGGCACTCAACCTCGCGCTCGATCAGGCGATGGCCGCCGACGACCGGGTGTTCCTGCTCGGTGAGGACATCGCCGACCCCGGCGCGTCCGGCCCGACCGCGGGCCTTTCGACGAAGTACGGCCATGACCGCGTGCTCGACACCCCGATCTCGGAGGCCGCGATCGTCGGCGCCGCGATCGGTGCGGCGATCGACGGACTGCTGCCGGTGGCCGAGATCATGATCATGGACTTCATCGGCATCGCGGCCGACCAGTTGATCAACAACGCGGCCAAGCTGCGCTTCATGACGGCGGGCCGGACGACTGCGCCGATCACCGTCCGCACCCAGGTGTACGGCGGGCTGGCAACCGGTGCAACGCATTCGCAGACGCTCGAAGCCTGGTTCATGCACATCCCCGGGATGAAGGTGATCGTGCCGTCGACCCCGCGCGACGGGAAGGGCCTGCTGACGTCGGCGATCTTCGACCCGGATCCCTGCCTGTTCGTCGAGACGATCCGGCTGCAGGGCCAAAAGGGCCCGGTGCCAACCGATCCCGGCTTTTCGATTCCGCTCGGTCAGGCCGACATCAAACGGCCGGGCACCGACGTCACCCTGATCAGCTACGGGCGCAGCGTGCACGAATCGCTCGCCGCCGCGACCGCCCTGCAGGAGCAGGGGGTGAGCGCCGAGGTCGTCGATCTGCGCACCCTCGTCCCGCTGGACATCGACACGATCGTCGAATCGGTGCGGCGCACCCGCCGGGCCGTGGTCGTGCACGACGCGGTCCAATTCGCGGGTCCTGGAGCCGAGATCGTGGCGACGCTGCAGTCGGAGTGTTTCAGCGAACTCGTCGCGCCCATCGAGCGCGTCGGAGCCCGGTTCGTCCCGACGCCTGCGGCCGCCACGCTCGAAGCGACGATCTACCCGTCGTCGGCGCGCATCGTCGCGGCCGCACAACGAACGCTCGACAAAGCGGGAGTCGATGGCTGATACTTCGTCGCGGTGAAGCTGTGGCACCTCGGGCGGAAAGGTAAGCCACGCTTGAAGTCGGTCGCGCGTGGGCTGCACTCGCTGGCGTCCAAGGATGGCAACGGTGCGCTGCGCCCAAAGGTCGACGGAGACGGACGTCTTGTCGGTTTGCAGTGGGGCGCTGGGTTCGTGATCCCGATCTCCGAGCCGGCCCAAACGGGTCGACGTGGCAAGGAGCAACAGGCCGAACTTGCCGAGATTGAGGCGTTGATCGCGGCCGGAAGTGTTCTGCACACACGGATTGTGCGGAAGGTGATCGACGGACGCGACACCTACCGAATGCAGATGGTGATGGACGGACATCCGTCGCAGCGTCATCCGGTTGGGAATGGGCGGGTTTCATTTGACCTGGGCCCGTCCGCCATCACCGTGGCTGTCGAACGTACCGACGGAACTTGGACCGGATGGGTTGAGCCGCTGGCCAAAGAGATCAGTGTGGACACCGCTCGGTCACGTCGCGCCCAGCGCCGCCGCGACCGCCAACACCGGGCTGGTTCGCCCGAATGTTTCAACCCCGACGGCACCCACAAACCCGGCTGCGAATGGAAGCGCTCGGCTGCAGCCACGCGGACTACAACGCGTGTCGCTGAGATGCACCGTCGACTGGCCGGGCACCGAAAGACGTTGCACGGCAATCTGGCAAACCGATTGTTCGCCCACGGTCGTGCTATAGCGTGCGAGAAGTTGAACTATGTCTCGTGGCAGAAGAACTTCCCGCGCGCAGTGCGGGACCGGGCACCGGGCGCGCTGGTGCAGACGATACGCCGCAAGGCTGTAAGCGCCGGCGGGGATCGGCTGTTCGAGTACGCCACGAATACAACCGCCCTGTCCCAAATCTGCTTGTGCGGGGATCGCAGGAAAAAACCGCTTTCACAACGGGTCCACCGATGCGGATGCGGCGTCACTGAGCACCGGGACCTGTTCTCGGCATATCTCGGACTGCATGTCCGAACGGATGCTGAAGGTCTCGACAGGCTGGATCTGGAGGCAGCCAACCATGGCTGGCTCCGCCGTCACGACATCGACGGGTGCCGAGATCCCGCCACATCGTCACCCAACCGGCGAGGCCGCAGACACCCGCCCACGCGGAGGTCAGCGGCGCGCATCAAGGCCCGGCGCAAAGCCAAAGCCGCGAAACGACAGAGCCGGTCGGCACGAAGTTCCACCACCAACCGGCCTACGGCGTCGCCCAAATGAGCGACGAGACAGCCGTACAGACGGGTGGAATCCCGGCACCTGCAGCGCCGGGAGGACGTCAATTCATCATTCGCATCCCACGCACGTCGGTCGCCGTATCCGAAGCCGAACTGATCGAGTTGCTGGTGGCGGACGGCCAGCACGTCGAGGAAGGCACCCCGCTCTTCACCGTCGCCACCGAGAAGGTGGAGCAGGAGATCGAAGCGGGGGCCTCGGGCACCGTCCAGTGGACGGGCGAAATCGGGACCACCTACGACATCGGCGCCGAAATCGGCGTTATCACGTCATAACGAAAGGTAAGACATATGGATCTCAACGAGACCCGCGAACGGATCATCTTCGAAAAGAACGGCCCCATCGCGACAATCACGCTGAACTGGCCCGAGAAGGCCAACGCGCAGGACCAGAAGCAGGTCGAGGAGATCGACGACGCGCTGCGGGACGCGGACCGCGACTACGACATCAAGGTCCTTGTCCTGAAGGCCAACGGAAAGGGCTTCTGCTCGGGGCATGCCATCGGCAACAACTCGGTGGACTATCCGGAGTTCGTCGAGGGCTTCAAAGCCACTGGCACGCCGTGGAAGCCGCAGACCGACCTGTTCGTGAAGCCGATTCTGAACCTGTGGGAGTTCTCGAAGCCGACGATCGCCGCGATCAACGGCTACTGCGTCGGCGGCGGCACCCACTACGGGCTGATCACCGACATCGTTATCGCGGCCGACGATGCCTACTTCTCCTACCCGCCGCTTCAGGGGTTCGGGATGCCCTCGGGGGAGTGCTCGATCGAGCCGTGGATCTTCATGAACTGGCGCCGCGCCGCCTACTACCTGTTCACCGCCCAGGTGATCGACGCCAAGAAGGCATTGGAGGTCGGGCTGGTCAACGAGGTGGTCCCGCTTGCCGAACTCAACGATCGTGTCGACGCGATCGCCCGCCACATCGCCCAGGCCCCGCTGACGACACTGTTGGCGACCAAGGCGAATCTCAAGCGGGCCTGGGAGCTGATGGGCATGCGGGTGCACTGGCAGAGCTCCAATGACCTCGTCGCGCTCGCCTCGCTCAGCTCGGATGTGCAGGCCCTGATTCAGCGGGTGTTCGCGGACAAGATCCTGCCGTCGGAGATGGCGGAACGGCAGGCCGCCGCATCCAAGGACGGCGCAGCGGCCACGTAGGTCTGCCGTGAACATCGCCGACCACGCGACAGGGGCCGCAGATTCGCCGGCCCTGATCGTCGCGGACGGCGACACCGTCTCCTACGGCGAGCTGTACGCCAGGAGCCAGCGGGTCGCCGCGCTTCTGCACGACGCGGGGCTGCGGCGCGGCGACGGGGTCGCGCTGGTGCTGCCGAATCGCAAGGAGTTCCTCGAGATCACCTGGGGCTGCCAGCTTTCCGGGCTGTACTACAGCGCGATCAACACCCACTTCACTGCCGACGAGGTGGCCTATGTCATCGACGACTCCGAGGCCAAGGCGGTGTTCGTCGATGCAGGCGGTGAGGTCCGCATCAATGTCGCCGGCGTTTCGCACCCGTACGAGGACGCGCTTGCCGGCGCGGGTGAAGCCCCGCCGCTATCGGACGGTTCGGAAATGCTCTACTCGTCCGGCACCACCGGTTGGCCCAAAGCCGTCCGCAGGCCGCTTCCGGATGACGGCAAGGGCTCATGGGCGCAGAAGGTGCTGGAGTATTCGCTCACTCAGCGCTACGGCATGACCGAGTCGAGCGTGTACCTGTCGCCTGCGCCGCTCTATCACGCGGCGGGGGTCAACTACACGATGGCGGTTCAGCGCGTCGGCGCGGCCGTCCATCGTGATGCCCAAGTTCGACGCCGAGGCCGTGCTGCGTCTGATCGAGAACACACCGCGTCACGCATGCGCAGTTCGTGCCGACGATGTTCGTGCGGATGCTCAAGCTGCCGGATGCGGTGCGCGAGGCCTACGACGTCTCGAGTCTCGAGTGTGTGATCCACGCCGCCGCGCCGTGCCCGGTGGACGTCAAGCACCGCATGATGAAGTGGTTCGGCCCGATCATCCACGAGTATTACGGCGGGACAGAGGGATTCGGGGGGACGACGATCGGACCCGAGGAGTGGCTGGCCCACCCGGGATCGGTCGGCAAGCCGTGGACCCCAGTGCACGTGATCGGCGAGGACGGGGCGGAGCTGCCCGTCGGCGAGTCGGGGGAGCTGTACTTCGAGGGCGGACCGGCCTTCGAGTACTTCAAGGATTCAGACAAGACCGCGTCGGTGTCCAACGATCGGGGCTGGCGGTCGTTGGGGGACATGGGCTACGTCGACGAGGACGGCTACATCTACCTCACGGACAGGTCGACGTTCATGATCGTCTCGGGTGGGGTGAACATCTACCCGCAGGAGGCGGAGAACCTGTTGGTGATGCATCCCGAAGCTCGTCGATGCGGCGGTGTTCGGGGTTCCGAACGAGGAGTTCGGCGAGGAGGTCAAGGCCGTCGTGCAGCCGGCCGACGGAGTCGCGGCGGGACCCGAACTCGAGGCCGAACTCATCGCGTACTGCCGGGCGCACCTCGCCACCTACAAATGCCCGCGCACAGTCGAATTCGATGCCGAACTGCCCCGGGACCCGAACGGCAAGCTCTACAAGAGGCGCATTCGCGAGCGCTACTGGCAGGGCCGGACGTCACGAATCCTGTGACGTGCCCGCGAACGTTCCTTACCGCTCGACTTTTCGGCGGAATTTCGAGCGGTAAGGAACGTTCGACGCTAGCTGGCCCGGCGTTCGTAGCGGGTGCCGCGCGGTTCGCGCACCCACAGCTCGCCGTCGCCGGGAGTCGGCCCCTGCGCGGCGAGTTCGCGCTTGAGCACCTTGTGGGTCGCGGTGGTCGGCAGGTCGGCGGTGATGCGGACATACCGCGGCCACGCCTTCGGCGACAGATCGGGCTGCTCGGCCAGGAACGACTCGAGACCCGCAGGCGTGAGCGTGGCGCCGTCGTTCAACACCACCGCGGCCATGATCTGATCGCCGACGTTCTCGTCGGGCACCGCGTACACGGCGACCCGATTGATGTCGGGCAGGCGGACGAGGATCCGTTCGATCGGGGCCGCCGCCATATTCTCGCCGTCGACACGCATCCAGTCGGCGGTCCGGCCTGCCAGGTAGATCCAGCCATCGGCGTCGCGATACGCCAGATCTCCCGACCAGTACATGCCGTTCCGCATGCGCTCGGCGGTCGCGTCCTCGCTGTTGTAATAGCCGGTGAAGAAGCCGGTCCCCGTGGTGTTGACCAGCTCGCCGACCGCTTCGTCGGCGTTGGTCAATGCGCCGTCGGCATCGAAGCGGGCGACCGGACACTCGGTGACGGTGTCGGGGTCATAGATCGCAACGCCCGGAAAGCCTTTGCCGAGAGAGCCTTTCGGGGTGCCGGGCTCCCTGGTGATGATGACGGCGTTCTCGCTCGAGCCGAAGCCATCCCACACCAACGTGTCGAACCGGCGGCTGAACTCGTCGATGTCACGGTCGCTCGCCTCGTTTCCGAACGCAACGCGCAGCGGATTGTCGGCGTCGTCGGGTCGTTCGGGGGTGGCCAGGATGTAGGCCAGTGGCTTGCCGACGTAGTTCATGTAGGTGGCGCCGTAGCGCCGGATGTCGTCAAGGAACTTCGATGCCGAGAACTTGGCTGGCGCCATCGCCGCACCGGTCGCGACCGCCACGCCCCAACCCGCCACCAACGCATTGGAATGGAACAGCGGCATCGACAGGTAGCACGTGTCGTCGGCGGTGACGTCGAACTTCTGCACCAGGTTCGCACCCGACATCAACACCATGAAGTGCGACACCTTGACCGCCTTCGGGTCACCGCTGGTGCCTGAGGTGAAGATCAGCATGTACGGGTCCAACGGCTCGGCCTCGCGGTAGGGCGACAACTCGCCGGCGGATTCCAGAAGGCGCGCCCAGTCCTCGCTGGAGCTGTCGAGCACCCGGACGCCCGGCAGGTCGACGCCGTCGAGCAGCGGCAGATGCTCCGCATCGGTCACCACGACCTGGCAGTCGGCCTTCAGGATGTCGGCGGCCAGCGCGGCACCGCGCCGCGTCGTGTTGAGCCCGCAGAGCACGTACCCGCCGAGGCCTGCGGCCGCCATCTGATTCAGGAACTCGGGTGTATTGCCCAGCAGCACGCCGACATGGGCGGGCCGGTCGGGGTCGACGAGCGTCAGCAGCGCGGCGGCGCGGACGGACCCGTCGCGCATGTGCTCACGCCACGTCCATTGCCGGTCGCCGTGCTTCACCGCAACCGCGTCGGACGTCGCAAGTTCTCGAAGCAATTGCTGGATGGTCTCGCTCGGCACCCGTTAGTTTTAGCAAAGAGTCAGTGAGGTGATGCATGCGGATCATTGATGCCGACGGACACGTCGCGGAGGGACCTTCGCTGGCTGTCGAGGCGATGCAGCGCTGGCCGCGAACACATCACGCCGCGCGAAGACGGGCGTGCCCTGGTCATCGAGGGCCGAAACTATCCGGAGGCCGACGGCCCCGGCGCCGGCTGCCCGCGCGAGCATGGGCTCAGCACGGCGCCAGGCATCAACTACTCGTCAGCCGAGGGCGTGCTTGGTGACGCCGACCGCGATCACATCGACACGATGGTGCTGTATCCGAGCCTCGGGCTCTGTGCGCCCAGCCTCGAAGACCCCGAGTTCGCCGCGGGGTTCGCCCGGCTGTACAACCAGTGGATAGCCGACTACTGCCGCCCGACAAACGGCCGGCTCCGCGGCATCGCGGTGATCCCCATCGAACAGGTCGACGTCGCGATCGACGTGATGCGCGAGGCCAAAGACCTCGGATTGGTCGCGACGCACATCCCGCCTGCGCTGAAGACCCGCAATCTCGACCACCCCGATCTCGACCCGTTCTATGCCGCCGCCGTCGAACTCGATATGCCGCTTGGCATTCACGGCGCACCCGGCATGCACCTTCCGAAGGTCGGCGTCGACCGGTTCACGAATTACATTCAGGTGCACTGCATCAGCTTTCCGTTCGACCAGATGACCGCGATGACGGCGATGATCTCCGGCGGTGTCTTCGACCGGCATCCCGGCTTGCGCGTCGCGTTCCTTGAGGCGGGCGTCGGCTGGGTGCCGTTCTTCATCGATCGGTTGCACGAGCACTTCGAGAAGCGCGGCGACTGGATCGAGAACGGCTGGCGACGCGATCCGCAGGAATACCTTGCAGCGGGAAACATCTGGACGACGTGTGAGCCGGAGGAGCCGATCCTGCCCGGTGTCGTCGACGTGCTCGGCGACGACTTCATCATGTTCGCCAGCGACTACCCGCACTGGGACGGCGAATGGCCGGAGAGCACAAAGCATCTGCGGACCCGCCCGGACATCAGCGAGGAAACGCGCGCCAAGATCGGCGGAGAAAACGCCAAGCGCTTCTACGCGCTCGAACTGAGCGCCGTACGCTCAGTCCGTGGGGGAAACGGCGTATGCGCCGTGTGGCGATCTCAGCCTGGCGTACCAGGAATTCGGCGACGGTCCCGTCGAGCTAGTCGTCGCCGGGCCGTTCGCCAGCCACGTCGAGCTGTTCTGGACCCAGCCCGAGTTCAAGGCGTTCTTCGATCAGCTCTCCACCTTCTGTCGGATCGTGCTGTTCGACAAGGCCGGAGTCGGGCTGTCTGACCCGGTCCCGCGAGTTCGCAACCTCGATGATCGTGCTGCTGAGATCGAGGCGGTCATGGATGCCGTTGGGTTTTCCAGTGCCGCGATCCTGGCGTTGAGCGAGGGCGGCCCGGCTGCGATCGTCTTCGCGGCTAGCCGACCGCAGCGGACGCGCGCATTGATCCTGGCCAGCACGTTCGCCTATGTGGGACCGTTCGGCTGGGACGAAGTGACCGGCGACTCGGCCGAGCTTCGGGCGCGAATCCTGCCCGAGCTGGGTGAGCAGTACACGCCCACAGTGGAGCAGATCGCCCGCATCCAGGCGTTCGGCCGCGCCGTCCGCTCGGAGTGGGGCAGCGGCGCCGCACTCAAGTCACTGATTCCTTCGATCCGGTCAACCCGCCAGTTGGGCACGTTGGAGCGCATGAGCGCGAGCCCTGGGATGGCGCGCGCGACACTCGAAGCGATGTTTCGGATCGACGTCCGGTCGATCCTGCCGACGATCAGCGTGCCCACCCTCGTGATCCATGCCCGTGACGACGTCGGCATTCCAGTGCAGGCGGGCGGTCGGTACCTCGCCGACCACATTCCCGGCGCCCAGATGCTCGAGGTGGACGGCACCGACCACGCGCCCTGGTTCACCGACCCCGATGCGATCCTGAACAGGATCGAGGAGTTCCTCACCGGCGGCCACGCGGCGCCATCGCAGTCACATCGCGCCCTGCGCACCGTGTTGTTCACCGACATAGTTGCGTCGACGCAAAAAGCCGCGGCCACTGGCGACGAGCGGTGGCGGGCTGTACTCCAGCGCTTCGGTGAGATCACCGCCGGTCTCGCAGAACAATTCGGTGGCACGGTGGTGAAGAGCACCGGCGATGGCCACCTCATTACGTTCGACGGTCCAACGCAGGCCATCCGTTGCGCCGAGGCATTACGCGATGATGCCGAAAGGCTGAGCATCGAACTCCGCCAAGGCATCCACACCGGCGAATGCGAACTGCTTGATGCCGACATCGGCGGCATCGCAGTGCACATCGCAGCGCGGATCCTCGCCAAGGCCGGCGCCGGCGAAATCCTCGTCTCTAGCACCGTCCGTGACCTGGTCGTCGGCTCCGGCACCGGCTTCGAGGACCGCGGCACCGTCGAGCTGCGTGGCGTGCCCGGCACATGGCAACTCCTGGCTCTGGATCGCCACGGCGCGCAGGCGGGATCGGCCGAGGCGGAACTGGCGTCAGCGCCCACACCCAGTCGTCGGACCGCGATGCGACAGTCGGACCGCGCCGTGGAGGTGGTTGCGCAGGCGGGCGCCGTGGATGCTTCGCGGGATGGCTCGCTTAACTCGGAAGTGAGACTAAAGCGCGAAATCGATGACACCGCGGATGATTTCGCCGTTCAGCTGGTCGCGGTAGCCCTCGTTGATGTCGTCGAGACGATAGCGCCTGGTGATCATCTCGTCGAGCTGCAGCAGGCCCGCCTCGTAGAGCCGGGCGAAGCGGGCGACGTCGACTCTCGGGTTGCACGACCCGAACACCGTGCCGACCAGGTTCTTGTTCCACAGGATGAACTCCTGCAGGTTGATGGCGATGGAACTCGTCGTGCTGGCGGTCATGCCGGTCAGCACGCAGGTTCCGCCCTTGCGCGTCAGGCTCAAGGCGGCCTGCACGTCTTCGCCGGCGATGAGCGAAGGCGAGACCACGACGCTGTCGGCCATCACGCCGCTGGTCAGGTCGCGGACGAGGTCGGCGGCTTCCTCGGTGGTCGAGACGCTGTGCGTGGCACCGAATCCCAGTGCGGACTTCTGCTTGAACTCGACCGGATCGACCGCGATGATCTGCGCGGCGCCGTTGATGCGCGCGCCCTGGATGGCCCCGGTGCCGATGCCCCCGACGCCGATGACGACGACGGTGTCACCGGTCTGGACCTTGGCGCGGTTCTCCGCGGAGCCGTACCCGGTGGGAATTCCGCACGACAGCAGGGCCATCGGCAGCAGCGGCAGGTGCGGATCGATCTTGACGATCGAATCCGTCGAAACCACAGTGTGTTTCGAGAACGCGCCGACCTTGGACAGGTGGCCGAGATTGCGGCCGTCGGCGGTGTGGTGGCGGAACGTCCCGTCCGTCGGCATCCCGGGAATCATCACCTGCGCGCCCATGTCGCAGATGTACTCCATCCCGGAGTTGCACCACCGGCACTGACCGCAGACGGCGACGAACGACGTCACGACGTGGTCGCCCGGCGCGAACTCTGTCACGCCCTCGCCGACTTCGAGCACCACCCCCGAGCCTTCGTGGCCGCCGATCATCGGGAACATCGAGGGCAGGCCGAACGCCTCCATCACCTCGTTGGGCGCCGACATGTCGCCGTTGCGGATGTGTTCGTCGGAGTGGCACAGCCCGGCGGCGGCCATCTCGACCAGCACCTCGCCGGCGCGCGGCGGATCGAGCTCGAAGTCTTCGACCGACCACTGCTGACCCATGTCGTGCAGGATCGCGGCGCGGCTTCTTCATGCGACCGGAGCGGAACGTCACGGGAAGGTGCTTGGGCGAGCGGAACGGCATGCCGGTGATCTTGGTGTCGTCGTCGGGCACCAGCTGCAGGTCGGTCACGCGATCGAAGAGGCTGTTCAGCATCGCCCGCGTTTCGACCCTGGCCAGGTGCATGCCGAGGCAGCTGTGGATGCCGCCCGCGAACGAGATGTGCGCGCGCCGCGGCCGATGGATGTCGAACACGTCGGGGTCGGTCCCACCGCGTTTCGTCGCGATTGGCCGAACCCATGCACAGGTTGACCTGCGCGCCCTCCGGGATCGTCATGCCGTGCATCTCGACATCGCGGGTGGTGTTGCGCGCCACCAGAACCAACGGGGTCTCGTATCGAATCCCTTCCTCGATCGCGGCCGGAATGAGGTCGCGATCCCGCTGGACCGCCTCGAGTTGGTCGGGATGGGTGAGCAGCAGCTGCAGCAGGTTGCTCGACGACCGATAGGTGGTCTCCAGCCCGGCGGGCAGAAGCAACCGCAGGAACGAGATGATCGCTTCGTCGGTGAGCTTCTCGCCGTCGATCTCGGCTGCGACGAGATCGCCGATGATGTCGTCGGTCATCTTGCTGCGGCGCTGGTCCACCTGCTCCTGGAAGTAGGTGCCCAGTTCGACCGACGCCGTCAGACCGGCCTCGATGTCCTCGGTGATCGAGATCAGGTTGCAGCGACAGCCGCCGGAACATCTCCAGGTCCTCCTGCGGCAGGCCGAGCAGCGCGGCGGTGACCCGGGTGGGGAACTCGAACGTCACCGCCTTGACCAGGTCGGCCTCGCCGTCATCCTTGAACTCGTCGACCAGTTGGTCGCAGATCGGGTCGATCACCTCGGGTTCCCACTGCGCGAGCGCGCTCTGCTGGAATGCCTTGCCACCAGGCTGCGATGGTCGTGATGCTGCTTGCCGTGCATGCCGAGGATCGTCGGCCCGAAGACGAGGCCGATCGTGTTGTTGTACATCTCCGAGCCGAACACCGTCGTCCTCGCGGAAGGCCGCGAAGACGCTCTCGAAGTCGAACAACGTCCAGTTTTCCGGGTTCTTGAGCTCCGGCGGCATCAGGTCGCTCTCCATGAGCGTGCCGCGCCACACCGGCGCGGTCTTGCGCATGTGCGTCGAAGTAGGCGTAGGGATCGGTCGCCAGGTCCGGGGCGTTCGACTGGTCGTGCGAATCGGTGCTGATCGTCACCTGTGCCTCCCGGGCAGCAGCGTCTAGCGAGCTCTGTCGCCCTATCTTTACTATTTTAGGTATTCTAGGTCAAGGAAACCGAAGGGACATGATGCAGCGCCGACCGGTGTGTGCGATCGAGGACCTGCCTCCGGGGACGCATGAAGCTGGTGCAGGCCGGCAAGTTCGGCGTCGGCGTGTACAACATCGACGGCTCGCTGTACGCGATCGCGAACTACTGCTCGCACGAGGGCGCGCCGCTGTGCGCGGGATATGTCGGAGGCACCAACGAGTTCGCCCCGGACATGCCCGGCCAGCTGCGTCACGTGCGCGAAGGCCAGATCGCGCGATGCCCGTGGCATCAAGTGGGAGTTCGACATCACCACCGGGGTGAACCTCGCCGACCCCGCAGAAGCGCGTCCGCACCTACGAGGTCGACGTCACCGACGGGCAGGTGTATCCTGACCGCATGAGCGCCCGATCATCGACGCGAACGTCCAGCCGCATTTCCGCTACAACGCGGAGATCCGGCGCTACCTGTCGCCCGCGCACAAGCTGCGCGCGATCCCCGACGTCGAGCAGCAGTGGTACCAGGCGCCCGGCGGCGACTACCGCCAGGATCTGTACGGCGACGGCTATCCGGGCTCCGACCCGGACACCGTGGCCCGGCACCTGTTCGACGAGGGCGGTGTCGACTACGCGATCCTCAACCCGCTGACGCGCGGCAACATCGCCGACTACCTGCTCAACAGCCGGATCTGCGCGGCGGTCAACGACTGGCTGCTCGATCGCTGGCTCGAGCCCGACGCCACCGGCCGGTTCCGCGGCACGATCCGGGTCAACCCCGAGGACGTCAAGGGTGCGGTCGCCGAGATCGAACGGCTGGCCGACCATCCGAAGATGGTGCAGGTCGGGGTGCCGCTGCAGTCGCGGGAGCCCTACGGCAAGCCGATGTTCGAGCCGATCTGGGAGGCCGCCGCCGCGCACGGCCTGCCGGTGGCCGTACACATCAACGGCGGCAACGGCGTCGACCACGCGCCCACGTTCGCCGGCCATGCCTTCACCTATCCCGGGCTACGCGGCGTTCATGCCGCTGAACTCGTTCGTCCACCTGGCGACGCTGATCATCGAGGGAATGTTCGGCAGGCATCCGGATCTGCGGTTCGTGTTCGCCGACGGCGGCTACGACATCCTCACCCCGCTGATGTGGCGGCTCGACACGTTCTGGATGTCGATGCGGGACCAAACCCCTTGGGTCGACCGCTATCCCAGCGAATACCTGCCCGACCACGTGCGGTTCTGCTCATCGGCGTTCGACGGGCCGACCGACGAGAGCCAGGCCGAGCGCTGGCTGGATTTCACCGACAAGGCGGATCTGCTGATGTACGGGTCGAGCTATCCGCACTGGTCGACGTCGAGCCCGGACGCCGTGGTCGCGGGGCTCAACGACGTGCAGCGGGAAAAAGTGTTGTGGCGCAACGCAAGTGACCTGTACGGGGTCGCGGCCGAAGTAGAAGGAAGTCTGACATGACGACCGTCGAGAGCGCACACGACGGACGCCGTCGCGCAGGACATCGCGGTGACGATCGTCGACACCGACGTGCATCCGCTGCCGGTGTCGGCCGAGGTGCTCAAGTCCTACGCGCCCGCGGAGTGGAAGGACAAGCTCTGGCCGACGGGCAACGCCGTCTCGCCGGTGCCGCACTTCTACGACACACCGGACTCGTACAAGACGATCTCGCTGCGCGTCGACGCCAGCCCGCCGGGAGGCGGTGTCGCGGGCAGCGATCCCGATTTCGCCGCCAAGCAACTGCTGGTCGACGCCGGCGTGAGCATCGCGGTGCTGGAGCCGATGTGCGACGCGCAGCTGCCGCAGGCCGAACACGTCCTCAAGGCCACCCACAACGACTGGCTGGCCGACGTGTGGCTCGGCGAGAACAACTGGCACGGCCGCTGGCGCGGCGCGATCAGTGTCACCGCGCAGGATCCCGAGCCCGCCGCGCGGGAGATCGAGCGCTGGGCCGGCCATCCGTACATGGCCGAGGTGCTGATGACGCCGCAGACCCGCGGAATCCCGTTCGGCAGCCCGCATTTCGATCCGCTGTACAAGGCCGCTGCGCGCCACGGCCTTCCGGTCGCCACCCACCTGATGGGCCAGACGCCGTTCGAGCTGATCCCGATCTACCCGGTCGGCAACCCCGCGCACTGGCACGACTTCTTCGCGTCGTGGCCGCTGCTGTACGTGTCGCATCTGATGAGCCTGGTGTTCGACGGCGCATTCGACCGCCATCCCGATCTGCGGGTGGTGTTCGTCGAGGGCGGCTTCACGTGGGCGATGCCGGTGATGTGGCGGATGGACCGGATCTGGGAGCAGCGCAAGGCCGATCTGCCGCACGTGCGCCGCAGGCCGTCGGACTACGTCCGCGAACACGTGCGGTTCACCACGCAGCCGCTCGAGGACGTCAACGTCGGCGATGTACCGCGAGTACCTGGAGATGATGGACCTCGGCGACAGCATCATGTTCTCCACCGACTATCCGCACTGGAGCTACGACTCGCCGGACTGGGCGATCAGGCGGTTCCCCGCCGATCAGCGTGAGCGGATCATGCGCGGCAACGCCACCGCGCTGTACGGCCTGCCGTCGACGGTCAAGGCGCTGCCCGGTGAACAGCCGGCGACGCGCGTCTGACGACGGTGTCGAACGGCCTGATCCTGGTCGCGACTACGACAAGCGTTGGTCGAGCCTGGATTTCGTTGGGCTGGCCGATCTTTGGGAGCGCGACGATCCACAGCCGATCTATGTCGGCGACGAGTACGCGGCGCCGCTGATCGGCAACGACGAACTCGACCGGCACTGGGCCCGGGTCGCGAGCAGGCTGAAGGCGGCGTCGGTGTCGTCGACGCTGCACGAGTTCGACGTTGTCGACGACACCGTCGTGCGTGCGCTACTGCTCAGCCGGTGGCGACTGACCGGCAGAGAGGCCGACGTCGAACGCACCGGCACCAGCTGGATCACGTGGCTGCTGGTGCGCCGCGGCGAGCGATACCGGATCTTCCACCAGATGGAGTCGCAGGTGTATCTCAGTGACGCGAAGGGCGTATGTAGCGGCGCGGCGCTCCGACCTCGAGCGGCACCACGGGTTCGCGCTGCGGACGGCCCGCGCGTGATGGCGTGCAGCCTGATCTCGGGCAGGTCGACGGACGGGTCGACGGTGTCCAGCCACGCGACCGCCTCGGCGACGTCGGCGGCGCGGATCGCATACATCTCGAACGGCACGTCCTGCAGCATGTCGGTCTCGACCGGGCCCGGCGTGACGATGTGGACGTTGATGCCGTCGCGGTCGACCTCCTGCGCCAGCGCACAGCGCGAACGCGTTCATGCCCGCCTTCGACGCCGAGTACGCGGTTCGCGCGCGCATCGGCTCGTGTGCGGCCGACGACGAGATGAACACGAACCGCGAGCCCGGCTTCATCCTCGGCAGAGCGGCCGATGTGACGACGAAACACGAATCCAGGTTCGCCGACATCGTCGCGCGCCACTGCTCGAAAGTCTGCTTGCGCGCATAGGTTCCGCCGAGGATCCCCGCCGCGTGCACCACCAGGTCGATCTCGCCGGCCGCCTGCACCGCGGGCTCGAACTTCTCGGGGTCGGTCGCGTCGGCGACGACATAGCGCGCGCCCATCTCCTCGGCCGCGGCGCGCAGCGGTTCCTCGCGCCGCGCGGTGAGGATGACGTCGTAGCCGAGTTCGACAAGCTTGCGCCCGCAGGCCTTTCCGATACCGCCGCTACCGCCGGTGACCAATGCCGTTCGCACGCCGCACCTTTCAGCGCTGGCGTCGGGCCAACGCTTGCGGCGAGAGCGCCACGATCCTCTGCTCGGGATCGGCGGCGAGGAAGAAGGTTTGGGTGTCGGCGAGGTGACGCGCGGACAGCTTGCGGGCGCGGTCGGCGTCGCCTGCTTCGATCGCGTCGGTGATCTTGTTGTGGATGGTCAGCGCGATGCGGCGGCTGCTCATCGCCGGGTACTCGCCGCGGGCGGCGGTCTCGTTGGCCCACCACTGCAGGTGGCTGCTCCACAGCGTCTCGAGGCTGCCGACCACCGCGATCATCGTGTGGTTGCCGCAGCCGCGGACGATCTCGTCGTGGAACTGGCCGCCGATCTCGGTGAAGCGGGCGCCGTCCTCGATGTGTTCGGCCATGGACTCGTTGAGTTCCTTGAGCTTGGGAACCAGCGTCTCGCCGCGGTCTGGGCGCTTCGCCGCCAGCGCCGCGCACATCGGGTCGAGTTCCTGCAAGGCGGCGCCGAGATCGGCCAGCGGCACGTAGTCGCTCTGCAGCAACAGCCCGAGCATGTAGGCCGCGCTGGCCTTCGCGGGCGCATGCACGACGGCGCCACCGCGGTTGCCGCGGCGCACGGACACCAGCCCCTCGGTCTCGAGGATTCGCAACGCTTCCCGCAACGACACCAGGCTGACGTTGAACTGCTCGACGAGCACCTCTTGGCGCGGCAGCAGGTCGCCGTCGGACAGTTCGCCGTCGATGATCTGCCGCCGAAGTTCGTCGGCCACGATCTCGGCAGTGCGGCGGGCCGACAGCCGGCGGCGGGCCTCGGGGCCGATTCCCAGTGTTGTCATGTCGTTAGCAATATTAACAGTGATAGGCCCGCTACCTGGGGTCTACGGGTCCGCTATCCGACAAAAGTTACTAAGATGGCAAAGAAACCACGGGAGGATGTGCGCGTTGAGCGGCGTTGCGCCTACCCCGCTGGATGATCTGCGCGTCGTCGAGATCAGCGACCGGATCGCAGGCGCCTATTGCGGCAAGCTCTTCGTCGACGCGGGCGCCGACGTGGTGAAGGTGGAGCCGGCACGGCGGGATCCGTTGCGCCGCTTCACCGCAACCGGCGCCGTGCCGCCAGCGGGTGCCGATGCGCCGCTGTTCAGCTACCTCAATGCCGGGAAGCGCAGCGTGACAGCCGCTTCCGATGAGCTGCTTGCCGGCGCGACATCGTGATCGTCACCGCCGACAAGGTCCGCGGCGACCGAGCGGGGTATCGACCCGCAGCGGCTGCTCGACGCGTCGCCGCGGTCCATCGTGGTGACGATCTCCGACTTCGGCTGGACCGGTCCGTGGGCGGAGCGTCCGGCGACCGAGTTCACGCTGCAGGCTTGGTCGGGTTTGACGGGCTTCCGCGGTGATCCGGCCGGTCCGCCGATCTCGATCGGCGGCGAGCTGGGGGAGTACATGGGCGGCGCGTGCGCCGCCTACGGCGCGCTGGCGCTGCGGCGGCGGGTGCGCCGCGGCGGGCCGGGCGGACACCTGGACATGTCGATGCTCGAAGCGATCACGTTGATGCAGAGCGGCGAGTGGCTGCACTCGCAGCTGCTGAACGTGCCGCCGATCCGGCGGTCGGTGGAGGTGCCGTCGATCGAGGAGGCCTAGGACGGCTACGTCGGCATCAGCATGGTCACCGGACAGCAGTGGCTCGACTTCGCCGCCATGGTGGATTGCGCGGAATTGACCGAGATCCCGGACCTTCGGTTCCAGATCGGGCGATGGGATTACCGCGACTGGATCCGCGAACGCATCGGGCCATGGATGCGCGAGCGCACCGTCGCCGAGATCGTCGAACTCGGCCAGTTGTTCCGGCTGCCTATCGCCCCGCTCGGCAACGGTTCGACGATCCCCGAGATGGATCACCTGCGCGAGCGCGGCGTCTATGTCGACAACCCTGCGGGCTTTCGTCAGCCACGCGCACCCTGGCTGATGTCGGCCGCCGCAGCCGGCACCGATCCGGAAGGCTCCTGCGGTCGGCGACGCCGATGGCGACTCCCTTTGGCAGCCAAGGGAACCCGCGGCGTCCATCGCCATCGGGCGAGCTGCCGCTTGCCGGGGTGCGGATCGTCGACCTGACCGCGTTCTGGGCCGGGCCGGCCGCGACGCATTCGTTGGCCGCGTTCGGGGCGGACGTCATCAAGATCGAGTCGATCCAGCGGCCCGACGGCATCCGCTATTCGGGCGGCATGCGCACCGACGTCGACGACTGGTGGGAGTACGGCTGGGTCTTCCACGCCATGAACACCAACAAGCGGTCGGTGACATTGGATCTGGAGTCCGAGGACGGCATCGGGCTGCTCAAGAAGTTGGTCAGCCAGGCGGACGTGGTGATCGAGAACTTCTCGCCGCGGGTGATGGACCGATTCGGGCTCGGCGCCGACGCACTGCTCGAGCTCAAGCCCGACCTGGTGGTGGTGCGGATGCCCGCCTTCGGGCTGACCGGGCCGTGGCGTGATCGCGTCGGCTTCGCGCCGACGATGGAGCAGATCGCCGGACTGGCGTGGGTGACCGGCCTGCCCGAGGGCCGCCGGTCCCACCCCGTGGCGCCTGCGACCCGCTTGCGGGGGCGCATGCGGCGTTCGCATTGCTGGCGGCACTGGAGTTCGCCGAGCGCACCGGCCGCGGCCAGCTCGTCGAGGTGCCGATGATCGAGACCGTGCTCAACGTGACCGCCACGCAGACAATCGAATTCGAGGTCTTCGGGAAGGTCCTGTCGAGGCGGGGCAACCGCGGCCACACCGGCGCGCGACGCAGGACCTCTACCGGTGCGCAGGTGACGACAACTGGATCGCGGTCAGCGCGCACACCGACGCGCAGCGGAACGCGTTGTCGGAGCTGACGGGCGGCAACCGAGCTCGGCGAGTGGTTCGCCACCCAGGACCTGCAGGCTGTGGTCGAAGCGCTTGCAGGCGCGGGGATTCCGGCGGCCGCCGTCGTCTCCCCGTCGCTGGTGACCGAGAACCCGCAACTGCGCCATCGCGGCTTCTTCGAACGCCTCGAACATCCGCAGCACCGGAGCAGGGCCTGTACCCGACTCCGCCGTTCGCCCCGCTCGACGGCGCGGACAGGTGGCTGCATCGCCCTCCGCCGACGCTGGGGCAGCACAACGCCGAGGTGCTCACCGAGCTCTGCGGGCTGACCGACGACGATCTCGAGCGGTTGGCCGCGCAGGGCGTGATCGGCACCCGCCCGAAGGGACTGTGACTAGCGCGGCGTCAGCGAGATCGCCATCTCGTCGAAGATCGACATGTTGTTCGTCAGGTTCGGGATAGGCGACCTTGGGCAGGCCAAGGGTGATGTCGTCGGCGCGGCAGAGCAACTCGTCGAGCACGGCGCGGATCTCGGCGCGGGCCAGCATCGCGCCAAGGCAATGGTGCGGCCCACCGCCGCCGAACGTGACGTGCGGGTTATCGGTGCGGCCGATGTCGAATGTGAACGGGTCGTCGAAGACCTCTTCGTCGCGGTTGGCCGAACGCAACATCGACACCACCCGATCGCCCTTCGGGATGGTGACACCGTCCATCTCGACGTCGACCTTCGTGCTGCGCGTCCAGAACGCCACCGGCGTCGACCAGCGCAGCACCTCTTCGACCGCGCTCGGCCGGATCGCCTCGTCGGCGCGGTACCGCTCGATCTCCCCGGGATTCGGCGACGAACGCCTGCAATCCGGCGGCCAGCGCGTTCTTCGTCGTGTCGCTGCCCGCGAAGGCGAGCACGAAGAAGAAGATCTCGAGCTCGTTGGCGGGTATCGACAACTGCTCGCCGTTCTCGTCGGTGACCACCGCGGACGTCAGCGTGCTCCAGATGTCGTCGACCGGGTTGCGCCGCTTCTCCGCGGTGAGTTCGTAGGCGTAGGTGAAGATCTTGCCGAACAGTTCGAGCTGGTCCTGCTCGGTCAACTGCGAGTCCGGCGAGTTCGCGCGACAGGATGCGGTCGAGCGTGTCGAAGATCTCCGGCCGATCCTCGTCGGGGATGCCGATGATGTCGCCGATGACCGACATCGGCAGCACGTCGGCGACATCGCCGATCCAGTCGCCGCCGCCCGCCGCGAGCAGCTCGGTCGATCATCGACGCGGCGCGCGCCCGAATGCCCTCCTCGAGCTTGCCGATCGCCCTCGGGGTGAAGGCGTGGGACATCACCCTGCGCCGCTTGGTCAGGACGGGCGGATCCATGTTGATGATGGTCGGGAAGAGCCGTCATCACGCCGATCGCCCTGGATGAGCGGGCCGTCGACGGCGGTGAACGAATCGGTGTCCCGGTGGATGCGCTGGGCATGCCGGTGCTTGGTGGTCATCCAGAAGTCACGTTTGACGGTCTTGGCGACGCCGTCGGTGAGCTCGTGGTGGAAGATCGGCCGCTCGCGGCGCAACTCGGTGAACAGATCATCGGGAAAACCGTTCTGCCACAAGGCGGAATCCGACAGATCGACTGGCGTCGTCGTGGGCATGCGGGCTCCTGGTTCGGCCGTCCTTGACCTAGAATGCTTAAAATAGTAACAATAGACAATGGACAGGGTCTGACCTGGCCCGATTGCGTGCGCGGACGGAGAAGCAATGACGGAGACGGTTTCCGACTCGACGCATCGATCCGTCGGAGCGCGAATTCGGGCCCAGCGGCATCAGCCTCTCGACCTACCGCTTCCCGACCGGGTGGTTCATCGTCGGGTTCGCCTCCGAATTGGCCCCCGGCCAGGTCAAGCGCGCCCACTACTTCGGCGAGGAGCTGGTGATCTTCCGCACCGCGTCGGGACAGATCAACGTGCTCGACGCCTACTGCCAGCACCTGGGCGCGAACATGGGCGTCGGCGGCACCGTCGAGGGCGAGCAGATCGTCTGCCCGTGGCACGGCTGGCAGTGGAACGGCGACGGCACCAATGCGCTGATCCCGTACAGCAAGATCGGCTGCAAGCAGAACGTCCGCATCAAGACCTACCCGGCGCGGAGTGGTACGGCTTCATCCTGGTGTGGCACGAGCGCCACGGCCGCGCGCCGTACTGGCAGCCGCCGGTGCTGCCCGAACTGGAGACCGACGAGTACTACCCGCTGCACCCGCACACCCGGATGGTCAACCGGGTCAAGGTGCACGCGCAGATGATCATCGAGAACGCCGCCGACCCGTACCACGTGCAGTACGTGCACAAGGCCGCCAATCCCGCGAACACCGCGTCGTTCGAGGTCAGCGGTTACCACCTGCACGCCACGGTGAACGCGAATTTCGGTGGCGGACGGGCGAAGACGTGGCTGACGCCGAACGGTCCGGTCGAGGCGAAGATCATCTACGACAACTACTCGCTGGGGCTCGGCGTCGTGCGATTCCCGTCCGACCTGGTGGCGACCGTCCAGGTGACCGGCCAGACGCCGGTGGACGAGGACTACACCGACTACTTCTACACCCAGGCGTCGATCCGCGAACCCGGTGACACCGGCGACAAGCCGACCGGCCGCGCCGCGAAGTTCCTGCAGCTGCAGCAGGAAGTCATCAAGCAGGACTTCTTCACCTGGGAGAACATGAAGTACCTGGAGAAGCCCAACCTGGCTCCCGAGGAGGCGCGCGACTACGCCGCGCTGCGCCGGTGGGCGCACCGGTTCTATCCGGGCACCGAGCCGTCGCCGACGATTTCGGGTACACCGCCGACGGTGCGCCCGACCCCGCGGCAGCGAGGGTGTGATGCCCGCCGGCGGTCTGACCGTTCCGGCCGTGCTCGATCAACGTGCCGAACAGTTCGGCGACCGCGTGATGATGTCGATCGCAGGCACCCCTGTGACATTCGCGCAGATGCGAGACCGCTCGTGCGCGGCCGCCAATGTGCTCGTCGACCTCGGGGTCAAGCGCGGCGAGACGGTCGCACTGTTCACCGGCACATGCCCCGAGTGGGTGTACTTCTGGCTCGGCGCCGCGCGGATCGGCGCGGTGACGCGCAGCGGTCAACGGCGCCAGCAAGGGCGACTTCCTGTCGCACGCGCTGCGGCTGTCGCAGGCCGCCGTCGTCATCACCGACGCCGAGCGTCATCCCCGGCTGCGCGAGGTGTCCGACGGCGTCGAAACGCTGAGATCGGTTCTGGTGCAGGGTGATTCGCTGACCGCCGCGCTGGAGCGTGCGTCGACTGCGGCACCGGATGTCGCACCCGCCGGACCCGACGACATCGGCGCGTTGTTCTTCACGTCGGGCACCACCGGGCCCTCGAAGGCGGTCGCGACCACGTGGCCCTACCTGTTCCGCGCGGCGGATGCCGCTCGCGTCGGCGTGGGAATTCGGCGCGGGTGACGTGCTGTGGACCGCGATGCCGCTGTTCCATCTCAGCGCGGCACCCACTGTGCTGGCGCCGATGCTGGTCGGTGGGACCAGCGTGCTGGCCGACGGATTTCACCCGGCCAGCGTGTGGGACGAGATACGGGCATGCGGCGCCGCGGGCTTCGCCGGCGCGGGCGCCATGGTGTCGATGCTGTGGAATCTGCCGCCGGATCCGCGCGATGCCGATCTGCCGCTGCGGTTCCTGTCGGCGGCGCCGATCTCGGCGGACCTCTACCGCGACATCGAGCGGCGCTACGGCTGCCGCATCGTGACGATGTACGGGATGACCGAGGCCTTCCCGATCGCCTACAAGGCGGTGTCCGAAGAGGGCGTGCCGGGAACCTCAGGACGGGTCAATCCGGCATTCGACGTGCGAATCGTCGATTCTTACGCAAAGTCCGTACCAGAGGGTATGGTTGGGGAAATCGTCTGCCGGGCGCGGGCAACACATGCGATGAGCGAGGGGTATGTGTCGTCGGCGTCCGGCAGGGGGGGCCTGCAGGTCGAGCCGCACCCCGAGTGGTTCCACACCGGCGACCTGGGCAAATTGGACGCCGACCAGAACCTGACCTATGTCGATCGGGTGAAGGATTCACTGCGCAGGCGCGGCGAGAACGTGTCGTCCGTCGAGGTCGAGACGACCGTGATGCGCCATCCCGCCGTTCTGGAAGCCGCGGCCGTTGGCATCCCCAGTGAACTCGGCGAGGACGACATCCTCGTGGTGGTCACGCTGCGGCCGGATGCAGGCGTGGATTTCCCCGAGCTGCTGGACTTCTGCTCGGCGCACATGCCGTACTTCTGCGTGCCGCGGTATCTGGAAGTGCTCGACGAGATCCCGAAGAACGTCATCGGGCGCGTCCGCAAGGACGTGCTGCGCAGCAGGGGTCTCGGCGCCGGCGCCTGGGACCGCGAAGCCCACGGCTACGTGCTGAGCCGCTAGAGAGGAACGCACATGTCCCTGACCTACCAACAGCAGTTCGTACTGGACGGATTGGCCGGTCGCGCAGCGATTCTCGATCTCGACGCGCGGTACAACCGGCTGTACTCCGCCGGTGACCTCGCCGGCTGGATCGCCACGTTCCGTCACGCGGGAGCGTCGTTGACGCGTGCGGGGGAGACATTCACCGATCTGCCCGCCGCGTTCGACGGCGGCAACGGTCAGCGATTGGTCACCGTCGACCACGAGATAAGCGTCGACGGTGTCGAAGCGACCCAACGATGTGTCGTGCTGCTGTTCCGCGAAGGCGAATTGCAGGCCACCGGCACCTATCGGGACAGCCTCATCTACGAGCGCGGCGGCTGGTACTTCACCTCGCGCGAACTCGAGTGGGATCGTCGTCCCACGCGAGAGGGTAGTGCTCGTGTGAGCAGTGGCATCCGGTACGAGTTCGCGTTCGGCTCATATGAAGACGCGCTGCGAATGGTCGGCGTGCGCAGCGAACCCCGATTCGCGGGCACCGCCGTCAGCGCTGCCCGTATCCAGCATTTCGCGTCGATGGTGCGCGATCCCAACCCGGCCTACTGGGACGAGGAGTTCGCCAACCGGGTCTGGGGCGGGTTCGTCGCCCCGCCTGCGCTGCTGATGGGCTGGTTGATCCCACCGCCTTGGCTTCCGACGAACCGGCCGCCGGTGCCGTCGATCGCGATCCGTGTCCCGCTTCCCGGCACGACGTTCGTCAACGCGTCCAACGACGTCGAGTTCTTCACGCCGATCTTGGAGGGCGATCGGCTCCACGTGATCGAGGAAGTCGTTTCGGTGTCGCCCGAGAAGAAGACCCGGCTTGGCGTCGGGCACTTCATCGAGACATGCGACGAGTTCCACCGCGCCGATAGCACCCTGGTTGCCACCAACCGGAACACGTTGTTCCGTTTCACCCCGGCGACGAACACATGACGTCGCATCGGCGGTTGGCGTGGGACGACATCAGCGTTCCGACTGATCTGCCCGAGGTCGTCGACGAGATCGACTACCAACGTGTGGTGATGAACCCCGGCGCGACATGGGATTACTTCCCCGGGCACTACGATCCGCTTTACGCCGAAAGCGACGGGCATCCAACGATTTTCGTCAACACCATGCATCTGGCGGGGTTCGTCGACCGGATCGCCACCGACTGGGCCGGTCCGTACAGCCGCGTGGTGCGGCGCAAGGTCACGCTGCCGGGCTCGATCTACGCAGGCGACTCGATGGTGGGCCGCGGCCGCGTCGTTGGCAAGCGCCGACGACCGGCTCGCGTTGATACCTCGTCGACCTCGAGATCGCGATCTACAACCAGCGCGACGAATTGTGCTGTCCCGCCGAAGTCACGCTGGAATTGTCGACGCCTGCTTAACTGCCGCCGAAGTGTGGTGGTCTTCGCTCGCGGAATGCGGCGATGCCCTCGCGTGCGTCGTCGGTGTCGAAGGCGGCGACCTGGTACGACCATTCGAGTTCGAGCTGAGCGAGTAAGGCGCTGTCCAACGAACGCGTTAGGGCTCTCTTCGCGAACTGCACCGCGATCGGGGGCTGTGCGGCGATCTGCTCGGCGTAGGCCATGACCTCGTCCATGAGCCGGTCATGGGGGACGATGCGCCGAACCAGACCCATCGCTAGTGCTTCGTCGGCTTTCACCGAACGGCCCGTGTACATCACGTCCATCGCGGCCTCGAGTCCGATTGCCCGCGGCAACGTATAGCTCAGGCCCATCTCGGCGACGAGTCCGATGCGCACGAACGCGCTCGTGAACGTGGCGCGCTCGGACGCCAGCCGGATGTCGTGCAGCATCGCCAGCGCGAAACCGCCACCGGCCGCGGCACCGTTCACCGCCGCGATGAGCGGCTTGTCGTAGTTCTTGATCGCCAGCGTTTCCCTGCCGATTCCGAGTCGGTCGAATGCCCGGTCGGCGGCGCTGAGCGTGTCTGTCAGCCCGAGCCGTTCGTGAAGGAGCGCGTTCAAACCCTGCCTGGCTGTCTCGCTTCCGAGGTCGCTCGACGTCGGCGCCTGCGCTGAATGCATCGCCTTCACCTGTCGTGACGACCACCCGCACCGCGTCATCTGCGCGGGCGTCCGCCAACAGCCGCCAGGTACTCGCCGAGCAGTGCGCCCGTCAAGTCCGTTAGCGCTGTGCGGCCGATTGAGCCGGCAGACGAGCACCGCACCGTGCCGTTCGGCGACGACGTCGCTCATGGCTCCGGGCTCAGAGGTCCGGCAGCTTGCCGGCGCTGATCGTCGACTGCAGCTCGACGTATTCGGACAGTCCCTCGGAGCCGAACTCGCGGCCGATGCCGGATTGCTTGAATCCGCCGAACGGGGCGGTGGTGTCGAGCGTGTACATGTTGATGCCGAAGGTGCCGGTGCGAACCTGCTCGGCGATGTTCAACCCATGGGCGACATCTGCCGTCCACACCGATCCGCCCAGCCCGTAGTCGCTGTCGTTGGCGATCCGGACGGCGTCGCGCTCGTCGGAGTACTTGAGGACGGTCAGCACAGGCCCGAAGATCTCCTCGCGGGCGATCCGCATCTCGTTGGTCGCATCGGTGAACAGCGTGGGCTGGACGTACCAGCCGCGGTCGTGCGGTTTGTCCGTGCCGCCCAGCACGATTCGCGCGCCTTCGTCGACGCCGGCCTCGATGTAGCCCCGCACGCGATGCTGTTGCCGTTGCGCGACAAGGGGTCCGACGTCGGTGGCTTCGTCGGCGGGGTCGCCGACCTGCAGACCGGACATCATCTGCCGCGAGCGCGTCGACGACCTCGTCGTGGCGGCGCTCGCTCACCAGAATCCGGGTTTGTGCCACGCACGCCTGCCCGTTGTTCATCAGGCTCGCCATCTTCAAATGCTTGACGGTGTGGTCGATGTCGGCGTCATCGAGGATGATCGCCGCGGACTTGCCACCGAGTTCCAGGCTCACCCGCTTGAGTTGTTCACCGCAAAGCGCCGCGATGTGCCTGCCGGTCGCCGAGGAACCGGTGAACGAGATCTTGTCCACGCCAGGATGGCGCACCAGGGCATCTCCGGTCTCCCTGCCGCCGGGGATGATCGACACCACACCCTCCGGCAGGTCGATCTCCTCCAGCATCTCGGCCAACCACATGGCGTCCAAAGGTGTTTCGGGCGCGGGCTTGACCACGACGGTGCAGCCGGCGATCAGCGCGGGAATCATCTTCGGCATGATCAGGAACTGCGGGACGTTCCACGGCACGATCGCGCCGACGACGCCGACGGGCGCGCGCCGCACGTGGACCTCGCCGAACAAGCCGGGACGCCGCTCGACCCACGGGAACTCGCGCGCCGTCGCCATGTTCAGGTGCATCTGCGCGACGGCCCCGGTGCCCTGCCCGAGCCTGCTGAAGCTTCGGGGCGAGCCCATCTCGGCGGTGATCAGGTCGGCCATCGCGTCGGTCTCCGCGGTGTAGATCGCTGCGAGCTTCTCGATCTTCTCCATCCGCTCGCCGACGCTCAGCCGGGGCCACGGGCCCTCGTCGAATGCTGCCCTCGCGGCCTGACCGCCTTGTCGACGTCCTCGGGGGACGCCTCAGGCGTCTCGCCGATCGACTCCTCGGTGTGGGGGGAGATGACCGAGAGCCGTTGCTTCGGTCGACGGAGCCTGCCAGCGGCCGCCGATGAACAGCTCGTCGTAGTTCAGGGATCTCACGCAGTTGCCTCCTCGTAGGACTGCCGCGCCCATGCGCGGAACTCGTTGATCGCGCCTTCGCCGCGGGCCAGCTGCGGACGGTCGCGATAGATCTTGTTCTCCCAGATCGGGATGTCCTGTTCGATCTGCTTGCAGAAGTCGCGGGCGAAGCCAAGGCCCATCCGCGTCATCTCGCCGCTCTCCGGGTCGGTCTGGACGAAGAACGTGTAGCGCGCGTCGACGAACTCGCCGTCGATCGGGGTGACGGTCAGCAGCGTGCACGAACGGCCGAGCCCGCGATGGCGGACGACGTCGAGCCCCATGCCGAACAGCTCGGAGTCGACCGCCCCGACACCGGCCCGCGCGGCGTCTGGAACGTCACCTCCGCTATCGCCCGCAGCCGGTGCCCTTCGGTTTCCAGATCGAGGTCGCCGAACCCCGATACCCCGTGCACAGTCGCGAAATGCGCGATGTCGACGGTGTTTTCGCAAACCTCCTGCGGATGCGACCGGAACTTCCATCGCGCAGACTCGGGTACATAGAACGTGAACGCCGCGTCCTCGCTCTCCGGGATCTTCGGTAGTTCCCACTCTGGTTCGGTCGACTCCGCCGAGTACCAAACGAAGATGACACCCGCGCGTTCGACCGTCGGCCAACCACGCAGCCGCGCCGTGCGGTTCACCGTCTTGGCGTACGGAATCTCCACGTTGTGGCCCGTCCCGTCGAACCGCCAGCCGTGAAACGGGCAGACGATGCAGTCCTCGGCGACGGTCCCGCCGACGGCGATGTCGGCGCCGAGGTGCGGACAGTAGGCGTCGAGCACGTACGGCGTCCCGGAGGCGCCGCGATAGCAGATCAGCCGCCTGCCGAAGTAGTGCAGACCGATCACCTGGCCCGAATCCACCTCGCGGCTGTAGGCGACCTGGAACCAGCCCTTGGGGTAGGCGTCGAACGGGAATCGCTTCTCGACGTCACTCATCACGGCGTCACCGCCCGTCTGGAACGCTAAAGTTGCTATTACTGTAAACATAGCAAAAAAGGCAGGTGCCGTGGACGAGCCGCAATCAGCTGACTGGCGTGTGTATCCGTTCGATCTGGTGCCGGCGACCCGCAGCTCAGCTTTCCTGCCGCCGAGGGCAACCACCCCGATTGCGAGTCCGATACCTGGTTCATCGCGGGCGAGCTCACCGCTGACAGCGGCCGCAGGTTCGCGTTCCTGACGATCTTCAACAAGAACCGGCCGGGACTTGGCGCGATCGTCGCCGACTTCTATACGTTCGCGCTGTTCGACCTGGACAACGGCACGTACGGGACATACACCGACTACGACATGCCGCCTGCCAACATGCAGCCGGGTGCACGGCCCAAGCTGTTCACCGATGCCGGCCACCTGGACATGACCTACGACAGCGGCGCGGGCCACGTCGTCTGGCGGACCTGTCGCGACGAGCAACAGCAGTTGGTGCCCTACACCTATGACGTCGGGCTCGTCGGTACTGACCCGGCAGGCGACGCGATGCGACTGGACCTGCATGTGACACCGTCGCGGCGCCCGTCCCGCTGGGCGGCGCCGCGTACAACGGGAAGATCGAGTGCTTCGGGCAGGCCGACACCTACTCCTACTTCCAGACCGGCATGACGATGACCGGCACCCTGCGCTGGGGATCGATCGAGGAATCGGTCACCGGCAGCGCCGGTCACGTGGACCGGCAATGGTTCCCGCTGATCGCCAATAGCGGCGGCCCCGATGGCAACGTCCGCGCACGAAGCCACGAGTGGCGCACGATCAACCTCGACAACGGCGTCGACCTGAGCATATGGCGCCAGTTCGACAGGACGAATCACAATGCGCTGCAGCCATTCTCGGGTGCGACGACGAGTTCCGGTGACGTCGGACCCCGAGTTTGCGGACGATATCGAGGTAATGGTCGACGAGCTATGTGCGCTGGCCGGAGTCGGTGAGCCCGTTGGTTCGGCCGCCTACCGCGGCCCGATACATGCCGGACCGGCACCGGCTCACCTCACGCAACCTCGATCTGGACCTGGTGGGGGAGCCGCTGGTGGCTGCCCCGGCGCATGCGCTGCCGATCGAGTACATGGAGGGTCCCTACCGATATCAGCGGGACGCTGCGCGGAAAACAGGTGAGCGGCTTCGCGTTCTACGAACGGTCGCTTGCGCTGTACCGGGACTGGGAGCTGGACGACGTACTGGCGGCGGCCGGGCCGGACGAACGTGAGGTTGTGCTCGAAGACATTGCTAGATCTCGCGCATAGCTTCAGGTTCGACGGCCTAGATCGACTCCGCCCACCTTTGGTGGCGGTGCTGCAGACCTGGCTCGTTGCGGCCGAACACCAGATTCTCCCGTGCACCGGACTCCAGGTTGGCCTGCAGGCCTGCCACGAGCGCGTAGTCCTCGTCGCGGACCGTGGCGTGTGCGTAGTCGAACACCGCCGCCGCGCCGGCGGCCACCGACTCGTCGGACAGATCCAACGGTGTTGAGTTCTGGTGCACGGTGATCGAGCGGCCCGGCACATCGGCAGGATAGACGCGGAACAGCTCTCCGTTGGCGATCGTGCACGACAACACGATGTTCGGGAACAGCGCGTAGATGACCACCATGTTCTGCAGCGGCTCCCACTGCTCCTCGGGAACGTTCTCCAGATCGAGAATTCCGTTGAGGGGAAAGACAAGTCGGTGGTGCGGGCCGAACGAATCGAACACCGTGCAGTTGCTGCGCGCGATGGTCGCGAACGTGTTCTTGTGCACCGTCGCGAAGTGGTAGTTCTCGGCGAACGTGTCGATGGCGAGCTTCCAGTTGATCGGGCAGTCGAGCACCTTCTCGCCCAACGGCGCCCATCGTCCGATGCCCCAGGAGTCCAATTCGTCGGCGAGCGGCCCGAGGAACGCAGGGATGTCGAGCGTCGCCTCGCGGTCCAGCGAAATCCACAGGAAGCCTGCACACTCCGCAGCGGGTAGCTCGGTCAGTCTTCGCAGGGCCAGAACGAGTTTCGGGAAAGCCTTCCTTGCCTGGCACGCCGACGAGGTTGCCGTCCAGGTCGTAGGTCCACGAGTGGTACGGGCACGCGAGCCTGCGGGCGGCCCCGCAGCCGTCGGCGATCTGTGACTGGCGATGCAGGCAGATGTTGTCGAACGCGCGCACGGTGTCGTCGGCACCGCGGGTCAGCAGGATCGACCGACCCATCACGGTCTTGGTGCAGTAGGTGCCGGGCGGGGAAGTTCGGAGACATAGCCGACGAGCTGCGGGCTGGCCAACAGCATCGCCTTGTCCTGTGCGAGGCGTTCGGCCGATGTGTAGGTGTCGCGCCGCGACCGTGCACTCAGCCGGGGTGAGGTCGGTTGTCTTGTCGCGCGCCAGTTTCACCGCGCGGCGAGTGAGGTCGATGAGCTGGTCGCGATCCATGCCTGATCCCCGGTCGTCGAAGCGTTGATGCCATTTGGTTGTTTTTATAATGATAGACGCCGGTTGGCCAGCCGCAAGGTCGGCAACCTCCGATTGCCCAAAAACCGCTGGTGATGGAGGTTCTTCTTGTATCGTCCGCTAAAGCCGGGTCGGGGCCTAGGTGGGAGGGCAGCGATGGCGATCGTTGGAAGCGTGTTACGAGTATGGTTTCGGCGACTAGCCGCCGCGGCTGCAGCGGCGGTCGTGTTGCCGGGACTGATTGGTTTTGCGGGCGGATCCGCCACGGCCACAGCGTTTTCCAGCGCTGGGCTGCCCATCGAGTACCTCGATGTGCCGTCGCAAGGAATGGACCGCAACATCAAAGTCGAATTCATGAGCGGTGGTCCCAACGCGCGTGCGGTGTACCTCCTGGACAGCATGGAAGCCGGCGACGACTTCAACGGCTGGGACATCAACACCCAGGCGTTCGACTGGTACAACGGTTCGGGCCTGTCGTTGGTGATGCCCGTCGGCGGCAAGTCGAGTTTCTACAGCGACTGGTATGCGCCCGCGGCAGGCAACGGCGGAACGTACACCTATAAGTGGGAAACATTCCTGACCCGGGAACTGCCCGCCTGGTTGGCGGCCAACAAGGGCACCCCGCAGACCGGCAACGCCGTCGTCGGGTTCTCGATGGGCGGTTCCTCGGCGCTGGTACTGGCCGCCTTCCATCCGCAGCAGTTCATCTACGCCGGATCCATGTCGGGCTTCCTGAACCTTTCGGCAGACCCTGGCCAGGTTGGCATCGCGATGACGTGGAACGGCGGCTTCAGTCGCGATGCGATGTGGGGTCCGCCGGGTGACCCGGCCTGGGCCCGCAACGATCCCACCGTCCAGGCAGGCAGGCTGGCAGCCAACGGCACCCGCCTGTGGGTCTACTGCGGCAGCGGCACACCGGGCGATCCGGCTTTGGCCAGCCCGGACGCGCCCATCGGCGGACTCGGGTTTCTTGAGGGAATGGCGATCGACTCCAACCATGCTTTCGCCGATGCGTACATCGCCGCGGGCGGGAACAACGCCGTGTTCAATTTTCCCGACGGCATCCACGCGTGGGGGTATTCGGGTCAGCAGCTGCAGCAGATGAAACCCGATCTCCAGCGGGTGCTCGGCGCAACCCCCGCCACCCAGGCGTGAGTTGGTGGGTGGCGCGCGCGGAGCGCACAGTCACAGAAGAGATCCCCGCCCCACCCAACGAGGTCCGCGACTTCTACGTCAACCTGGACAACATCAAACGAGTGCACCCGCTGGTGGTTGCGGTGCGCACGACGGACCGGCGCGAGACCGCAGACGGGTATGAGCAGACGTACCGCGTCCAGGACCGGATTCCGATGGGGCCGTTGCGGTTACGGATCAGCTATGTGGCGCGCCTGCACGTGCCGAACACCGGGGATGTGACGGCCGAGTCGCGTCAGTTCCCGCGGGTTCGGCTACGCACGACGGTGGCTTTCGAGCCGACCGGTTCAGGTACACGCGTCACCGAGCACATGCGGATCGAGGCACCGCGCCCGTTGGCGGCGTTGACCGTCCGCGAGGCGGTCAACGCGCACACCGCCATGCTGGCGGGCATCCGCCAAATCTTCGAGTAACTACTCGGTGGTGTCGGTGGCGTCGAGCACGCTGACCGCGATGCCGTACGGCAGGAACCGCACCTTGCGCGTCGGGTCGGTATTGCTCTTGTTCGCTCGAAGCGCATCCAGTTCGGTCGGATACACCTCTTCGATGTGGGCGCCACCCTCGTCATCGACGGAGTAGATCGCCCACACGCCATCGCCGGTCTCGCCCGTGGTTTCCGGCTCGCTCTTTGGCTTGGTGTACCGCGAGAACTCGTCGAAGATCGTCGCCCAAGGCGGCCCGTTCACCCGACGTGGTGAAGAACCTGCTGACTGCCATCGAGCGCGTCGCGAAGGCCCTCGCCCGCCTCGCGGGCGACGCGATCGAACTCTTCGGGATCGAACCCGAAAGGCCCGTTGCTGCTCATGTGTGGTGCCTCCTCACGACCCTGCACCGCTTCACTGCGGTAAACCCAGTGTGCCTGCGAGTGGCCAAGTAGTCGACTATGACGAAGCAAGGGTGGTAGGGAACCTTATGGCGTTCTCACGCGCGGACATGCTGGCCGCGGTCGAGCGGTCGCCGGCGGCGGCAGGCGCACATGACCGCGGTGGCTGGGTCGGCCTGTTCACGGCGAACGGCCGGATCGAGGACCCGGTCGGCTCCCGGCCGCACGAGGGGACCGCAGCGATCGCCCGCTTCTACGACACCTTCATCGGCCCCCGCGACATCACGTTCCGCAGCGACGTCGACATCGTCATCGGCACGACGGTGATCCGGGACGGGGAACTCGAGGTGACGATGGCCTCAGAACTCACCCTGACCGTGCCCGTATACATCCGCTACGACCTGCAAGACGAAGCGGGCGAGATGAAAATCGCTGCGCTGTCGGCCTTTTGGGAGCTACCGGCAATGGTGGGGCAGTTTCTGCGCGGCGGCATCCGAGCCGTGCCCGCAGGCCTTCAACTGTCACAGCTCATGCTGACCAACCAGGGTCTGGCCGGCACACTCGGCTTTCTCCGCGGGTTCAACGGTATGGGCAGCGGCGGCAAGGGGCTCTTCACGCGTTTTCTTGACGACGCATGTGGCGGCGATGAAGTCGGCATGCGGAGACGACTCGCAGGCCAGGTAGACATCTCAAGCGGCGACGACCTTCAACTGAGCGCCGCCGACCTGCTCAGACACCTCTCGGGAGCGCGGTGGCGCAAGCTCATCGGATCCGGACATGCCGTCGTCGCGGCTACCGAGCGTTCCGGGCAGCGAAGCGTGATCTTCGCGGAGGTGGGTACTGAACCCGCAGCGCTGAAGAGCATCCGCGTGTTCAGCGAGGCGGGCGACGGCTAGCCGAAGGACGTGAGACGGTAACAGGACAATGGACACCGATAACTACATGACCTACGAAGAGTTCGGCCGGAAGTTCTTCGAGGTCGCCGTGACCGAAGACCGCGTCGGTGGCGCAATTGGCGCCATCGCCGGGAACGAGTTCGAGATGGGCCCGATGAGTCAAGGGCCGGGCAACATCGCCAAGGTCACCGCCAAGGTCAGGATCCTCGACCCGCGGGTGACACGGAAGGTCGGCGAGACGATCACCTTCGCCATCCGAATCCCTCTCGAGATCGACATGGTCGTCGACCTGCGGATCGACAGGCCGAAATTCATGGTGTTCGGGGAGATCGCGTTGAGTGCGACAGCCAGGGCCGCCGAGCCGCTGCTGCTGATCCTCGACGTTGCGAAGCCGCGGGCATCCGACATCTCCATCCACGTCACGTCCAAGTCGCTGCGGGCAGAGGTGGTGCGCATCATCGGCGGCATCGACGGCGAGATCAGGCGCTTCATCGCCGCTCACGTATCCGGCGAGATCGACAGCCCGGGGTCGCAGAAGGCCAAGATCATCGACGTGGCCAACAGCATCGATGCGGCCTGGACCGGCATCTGAAGCTAGGCTGCCGGGGTGCAGAGCAAACGAACCATGGCCAGCGCCCTTTCCGCAGGCGTGTTGGTGTCCGGCCTGGTGTGTGCCGCGCCCGCGCAGGCCGATCCGATCGACGACGCCTTTCTTTCGGCGCTGACGGACGCAGGGGTGGGGACAGCCGATCCCGCCAACGCCGCCGCGCTGGGACAGCAGGTCTGCCCGATGCTGGCCGAACCCGGTCAGACCGCGGCGGACGTCGCTGCAACGGTGGCAGACGCGGGAGGCATGTCGCTCGGCCCGGCGACCATGTTCACCGGCGTCGCGATCTCCTTGTTCTGCCCGGCGGCGATGTCGTCGATCAGCAATGGGCAGTCGCCGATCCCGCTTGGGATCCTCGGCTTCTAGGCCGACAGACCTTCCAACCGCGGCCGCCGCGGTTCCCGCCCATCGCCTTCGGACCGGCCCCTGGCATGCCGCCACACCCATGGCATGAGCATGTTCTGGGTCCAGAGCACCTGTGAGTACAGCTGCGAACCCAGTGACGACCGGCCCGAGCCCGAGCTGGATTCCGCCCAATCATGGTTGCTTCCAGGCAAACCCAGCGCCTCTGCGGCCGCCGCCGCGAACAGCATGTGGCCCTTGGGCGAACCGTGTACCCGGTCGCCGCTCCAGGTCTCCGTCTCGGCCATCGACGGCACGTCGTAGAGGTCGACGAGGCGGAACCCATGACGGTCGGCGGCGGTCCTGATCGCGTCGTTGACCTCGATCACTCGTGACGCGAGGAGCCGGCCGACGGGCAGGATCCGCGCGATGTCGGGAAAGGTCGTCGTCACCACGGTCGCGCCGCATTTCGAGAGCCGCACATGCAAGTCGTCGAGTTCGGCGAGCGTGCGATCGAAGCCGGGCGCCGGGCGGGTCACGTCGTTCATGCCGACGCACACCGTGATCAGGTCCGGCCGCATCGCCAGTGCCTTGGGGAGCTGATCGTCGACGACATCGCGGATCCGCCTGCCGCGCACGGCGAGGTTGGCGTACGTCAACCCGGGATAGTGCCCGTTGACCATCACGGCCAACCGGTGCGCGAAACCCATGAGGCCGACGGTGTCATCGCCGTCCCAGAGTCCCTCGGTCTGGCTGTCACCCATCGCGACATATCGGGAGTACCCGGGCACAACGCGACTCTAGCGGCGAAGCGCGGCTTCTACCTGCGACGCTCCGGCGCTCACCGCCAACTCGCGGTGGCGTTCGGTCACGGCGGCGCCTCCTGCGCGCAGGATGTCGACGACGTCGGCGACGTCACCTGCGCGGTAGCCCGCGGACCGAACGCCGACCGCCCACCACGACATCAGCGCGTCGAGGCCGCGGCCGGGGTCGGCGCCGAGTTCGACCATCGCCGCCACCGTCGCCGGCAGAATCCGGCGGGCCGCCTGTTCGATGGGCTGGGTGCCGCTCGGCATCGCGGCGTCGACAGCGGCGCCTGCGCGCACGAGCGTGCGAACCATCTCCGGGTTGACGTTGTCGCCGTTGCCGTCGACGACGTGCAGTGGCGTCGCGCCGTCGGAGTCTCTCAGGTCAGGGTCGACTCCCTTGGCAAGGGCGTGGGCCAGCGCCACCGTGCGTCCGAGGCGGACGATCTCGTGCAGGATCGTCGTGAACCGCTCACCTCGGGCCGACAGCTCGATGCGGCGGCCTGCGTCGGCGTCTGCGTCGATCAGGGCGACGACGATGCCCGAGGACAGCGAGCGCACTCCGTACCAAAGTGGTGACGCGCCACAGGGATCGATGGGATCAGGCTCGGCGCCCCAGGCCAGCAGCTCGATCACTTCTGTGCTTCCGATGCGGGCCTGGTCGAAGAAATCGAGCATGTTTTCGGGCAACGGCGTCGTCCACGCCGGCGGGTCTACGCCCAGCGCGTCGAGCACCATCAGGGTGCCTTCGCGCTTGTCGCCAAGGTCGTACCACGGCCATGGTCCCTCGCCCTTGGCGACGAAATCGGCGACCGCAATGCGGGATTCTTCGGTGATCGTTCTGCCGCAGTCGTCGTAGGACGACCAGAACACGAGATCGTCACCGTCGCGCGACACGACGACGCTCGCAGGGCCCTCCTGGTAGCGCGCCAGTTCGGTCACGGCTACAGCATCACTCAAATACAAAGGAGGGCACCCAATGGGGTGCCCTCCTTGTGGTGTGGAGTTACTTGACGTCTAGGTAGACCGTCTTGTTGGTGACAATCGTGGAGATGTCGTGGCCTGCACCCGGCAGACTGCTATCCGTGCGCGAGTACGTCTGCCCTGGCCGGACGGCCACTACGTCAGAGTGCTCAAGCGGCGCGGTACCGAGTCGGTTGACGATCACGGTGTAGCCCTGGGCCCGCAATACGTCGATGGTCTGCTGTGCGTCGCCGGGACCCGTCGGCGCGGCGGCGGCAGGAGCGGCTTGTCCGATAACGGCAGCGGCCAGCCCGCCGACGATAGCGGCGGCGAATCCGAACTTCTTCATCTTTTCGTTCTCCTTCTTTTTATGTCTAGACTTTTAAACGCAGCTGGTCAGCCGGTAATTCCGGCGGTGATAGCTGTCACAGGTAGCTAGGCGACGGGGTTACATCGGTCACCTTGGAGACGGTGTCTTCGGCCGGGTTGTGAGATTTGTCGGTGGACGTAGAGCCCGAAGTCGGCGATGGCCGAGAAGCCGCCCGTCACCACGAACCGCCAGATCTGCGTCGTCAGACTCAGGTTCGGCTGCATCGGGGGCTCGGTTACCCGGGCAACCTACTCAGAAGGCCTCCAAGGTGGGATTATTCGCCGATGGAGGACGACCTCGAGAGGCGCATCGCTGACCTGGAGAGCCAGCAGGCTGACTTCGATCGCCAGCCGACCGAACTTGCCATCAACGAGCAGAACCCCTTCGAGGATCCAGAAGAACTACGGCGCGGAATCAGCCGGTGGCTTCGGGAAAAGTGGATGTACGTCGCCGTCGTGGTGCTCACGGTGTTTGGTGCTGTCGCTTCCCAGACTCTCTGGCGTCTTCCCCGCACTGGACCAGCCCGCGCCGGACTGGGTGGGCCCGCTGTTCGTGGCACTCCCTTTGACGGCGGTCGCCATTTACTTCGTCGTGCGGTTTCTCAAATCGCGACGGTGAGCTTTGAAGGACTATCGCGAGACTGCACGCAATAAGTGCAGTCTCGCGGACGAAGAAGCGCGAAGGGCTCGAGCGTCAGAAGCCGAGGTGCGCGTCCAGGCCAGTGTCGGTGTGTGTTGTCTCGTGGATCGAATTGTCGTGTAGCGATGTGTCGTGCACGGAGCTGTCATGGACAGAGCTGTCGTGCACTGTGTTGTCGTGCACGGAAGTGTCGATGATCGAAGACGAGTGCACCGAGGAATCGTGCTGCGAGTTGTCGACGGCGGTCGTGTTGCCGGTGCCGTGGATGTCGGTGATGGTCTGATTTCCGTGCACGCTCGTGGTGTTGCCATCCGACACCGAGGTGGTGCCGTGGCCCGACGTCTGGATGACATTGCCGTCGTGCGAGCTCAGCACGTCGCCGCCGGCGGACGTGTTGCCTTCGCTGATCGCGTTGCCCTGTCCGACGGCCACGGTCGAGCCGGGTCCGGTGTGGATGTCGCCGTTGTTGACCGTGTTGCCGTTGCCAAGGACCGCGCCGTCCCCACTGACAATGTCGCCGTGGGTGCTTCCTCCGACGGCGACGGCGCCGTTGCCCTGCGCAGTTGTCTTGTCGCCGAGGGTGATATCGCCCATGCCGAAGCTCACGCTGTGGTCGTCGGTGATGTTTGTGGTCGGGCTCATGAAGCTGTTGTTGCTCGCCAGGTCGGTGCTGGGGGAGAAGTCGGTCTGCGGCGCGACGGCGGGTTCGAACCCGTAGTAGCTCGACACGGCCTGCTGCAGATCGGTGACCGGGTCACCGCTGCCGCCCATCGCCAGGCTCGGGACCGCCGTCGCGGCCACAGACTGCAGCTGCGCAGAACTGACGGTCGACAACCCGGCGTCAGCAAGGGCCTGGTCGGGATTGGCGACGAACGCCTGCGCGTGGTTCTCGTCGCGGAATAGGTCGAGGATGTAGTCGATCAGGTTGATCATGGCGCGCCTCTCAAAGGATTCAGCAATCTCGGCCCCGACACGCGCTCGAACGGTAGTGAAGCTTCCTGGTAACTCGGTGTCACACGGCCACGGACTTGCTGCGAGTGCGGCTCCGTGATTAGAAGAGACGCCCGAGCCTGGTGAGATTCAGCGGCACGCCGACCACGCTGAGCTGATTGAGGATGTCCTCCAAGCGTTTTCGCGGAACATCCATCCGCCATTCCGGCAGCGTGCCCGACAGGCACACCACGTCGGGCGCAAAGCTGATACCGGTCAACGTGAGCCCGTGCGGAAGCTCGGGCAGGTGCACCGGGTAGGCGGGCGTGCGGGCAGGCAGCCTCCAGCGCGACTGGCGGATGACCAGGCCGCGGGGCTGCAGCCACAGCGTCGAGCCGTCGAGGCGGGCTTCGACCTCGACGTGGCCCAGCAGCGGCCTTTTGGCCAGTCGCAGGCGCGCGATCCCGTCGGCGCCCACTTCACCGGACAGCCGCGGCGCCGCCCACAGGAACAAATCGTCGAGCACCGGCGCGGGGACCTCCAGCGTCAGCTCGACCGGAGCGGCAACCAGCATCGGCGGCGCCGTCGGCTTCATGTGCACGTTGTGCATCACCGCGGTCGCCCGGTCGAATCGACTGCCGTGCCAACAGATGTCACGCGCAGCGAGCCGGACGTCATTGAGCTGGCCGACCGACAGCCCGCGCACGTCGAGCCGCGAATCGAACTCGGTGACCGTCAGCGTCAGATCGCCGTCCTCCAGACGGACCGCCAGCCGACGGCCCACCACCAGCCGGCGCACCGTCATGAACAGCGTCCGGTAGGCCGCCGCCGCTCCGCTGCTGACCGGGCGCTACCGCCGCCGACGACCACAGCGACGTCAGCATGTCGATCGGCCGGAACGGGTCGAATCGGCGCAGCGGTCGCGGACGCGTCATGCCTCCAGCATCCGCCATCAGCGCGACGGAGTGAAGCTGGATAGCAGCGCCCGCATCGACTTGGCGACGGCATGCCGCGTCTCGACCGGATCGGGCGAGTTCGCGATCAGCATCGCGCCGCGGGTCAGCGCCCCGAGCAGCAGCCGGGTGGCGGTCTCGGGGTCCTCGACGCGTGATCGTTCCCGCCTCCGCGGCGGCCGTCAGCGCGTGCACGATCACCGCGTGCGCGTACTGCTCGTCGAGTTCGGTGTAGCGGGCCAGGCCAAGCACCGCGGGCCCGTCGACGATCAGGATGCGCTGCATATCCGGCTGCAGCACGCCGTCGAGAAACGCCTCGAAGCCGAGGGCCAGCTCCTCGATGCCGTCTGACGCGCCGTGCGCCGCCTTCGCCGACTCCGTCATCAGGTCGGTGTGCGCCTGCAGGAACACGGCCTCGAAAACCGCTGTCTTGGTGGGGAAGTGGTGATAGAGGGCGCCCGGTGGTGACGCGGGCTTCGCGCGCCAGGTCCTCAACCGAGGTCGCGCGGAAGCCGTTCTCGCCGAACAGCCGGCGGCCGGCCGCAACCAGCGCCGCCCGCGTCTGCGCGACCTGTTCGGCGCGCAGCGAGGCGGGCTCGGCCGCCGGATCCGACATGTATCGCTCCTCTTCGGTCAGACCCAGCATACCCTATTGACATAGTGACATTATGTGAAATAGTTGCCCTATGACATCAGCACCCGTGCACCTCACCGGCCCGGCCGAGGACACCCGTCAGCGCCTACGGCCCTACCCTCAACGCGCTGCGCGACGCCGTGGCACGAAGCGCCGACCTGTGGCGCAGCATCGACAAGCCCGACGCTCCCGCGCCGGGCCTGGCCTGGACCGCCGCGGAGACCGCCGCACACGTCGTCGGTGACCTCCGTGACTACACCCAGGCACTGACACGTCACGCGAATGGCTATATGACCCATGCCAATCGGCCGACCGAATCACCCTCGCGGCTCAGCGCGAAGGTCAACGCCCGCCACCTCGAAGAGGTGCCCGAGCGCAACCTGCACCGCCTGGCCGACATGCTCGAGACGCGCTGCCGACGCGTACCTGAACGTGGCCGCGGCCGCCGATCCGAGCGTCGAGATCGCCACCCCCAACGGGCTGGTGATCGACCCGTCGACGATGGCCGCGCTGCTGCTCGGCGAGCAGCTGATCCACGGCCTCGACATCTCGCGCACGGCCAACATCCCGTGGACGGTCTCCGCCGCCGACGCGTTCCTGGTGATCCCCGGCGTGCTGTCCATTGCGCCGCAGTACCTGCGGCCGCGGCGCGCGGCAGGCGTGCACATCAGCTTCGAGCTGCGGATGCGCGGCGGCCCGAGCTACCGGATGGCCGTCGACGACGGCACTGCGGTCGTCACCGCGGCCGGCGAGAAGGCCGACTGCGTCATCACCGCGGATCCGGTCGCCTTCCTGCTACTGGGCTACGGACGGATCTCGCAGCTGTCGCCGGTGCTTCGCGGGCAGCTGCGGCCAGGTGGCCGCAAGCCGTGGCTGGCGATGAAGTTCGGCACGCTGCTGTCCAGCCCGTAGGACGTTAAAGTGGGGGTCGATGACCTCTGTGGTAATCGTCGGCAGCGGGTTCACCGGTTTCGAGTGCGCCCGTCATCTGGCCCGAAAGCTCCGTGAAGCACGACCGCGTCGGTCGACATCGCGATCATTTCGCCGGTCGACTACATGCTCTACACACCGCTGTTGCCCGACGTTGCAGGCGGTTTGGTCGACGCCCGTTTCGTCGCGATTCCGCTCGCCAACACGCTGCGGGGCGTACAGCTGATCAGGGGCAGGGTCGACAGCGTCGACTTCGACGGCCACACCGTCACGTTCACCGACCCCGAAGAGCGCGTGCGCAGCCTGCCGTGGGATCGCCTGGTGCTGACGCCGGGATCGGTGACCCGGCTGTTCGACATTCCCGGTCTCGCAGAGCATGCGCGCGGGCTGAAGTCGACCGCCGAGGCGCTGTACCTGCGCGACCACGTGCTCGAGCAACTCGAACTGGCCGATGTCGACGACGATGCCGGCCGTGCGGCGGCGCGCCGGACGATCGTGGTCGTCGGCGCGTCGTATTCGGGGACCGAATTGGTGGTCCAGCTGCGGGCGCTCGCCGATTCAGCCGCCAAGCAGATGAGCTTCGACCCGGCCGACGTGAAGTTCGTGCTGCTGGACCTGGCCGAACAGGTGATGCCCGAAGTGGGGGAGAAGCTCGGCGCCGCAGCGCAGCGAGTGCTGAAGTCGCGTGGCGTCGATGTCCGGCTGGGCATCACACTGAAGGAAGTCCACGCTGAACACGTTGTGCTCAGCGATGATTCGCTGATCCGCACCCACACCGTCGCATGGGTGACGGGGGTGACCGGCGCTCCGCTGATCGAGAAGCTTGGCCTGCCGACCGAGAAGGGCCGGCTCAAGGTGCAGACCGACCTGCAGGTGCCCGGCCATCCGGACGTATTCGCCGCAGGGGATGCCGCCGCGGTGCCCGACGTCACCCAGCCAGGCAAGATCACCCCGCCGACCGCGCAGCACGCGACGCGGCAGGGAAAGGTGTTGGGGCACAACGTCGCCGCCAGCCTCGGCTACGGCAAGAACGAAGCGCTACAAGCACCGCAACATGGGGCTGGTGGTCGACCTCGGTCCCCGCTACGCCGTCGCGAACCCGCTCAACATCCAGTTGTCCGGGTTCGCGGCCAAGTTCGTCACCCGCGCCTACCACCTGTAAGCCATTCCGCGGTTCGTCAACCGGTGGGCGGTGTCGCTGGCCTATCTGACCGATGTGTTCTTCGATCGTTCGGTGGTTTCGATGGGCCTCTCGTCGCAGGAGGATGCCCAGTTCTCCGCCAGCGAGGGCATCCCGATGCCGAAAGCGGATTAGTTGGCGGCGGCGTACCTGCTCAATTCGAGATGACTGCGGGCGCGCAGGCCCGGCGTCGCGCCCTCGGGCATGCCGAGCACCCGGATACACGCGTCCGCAACGTGTTCCGGCAGCTTCCTTCGGTCTGGGCCCGGCCGCTTGTGTCCACATGTTGACCAGTGACTCCACCAATCGGAACGGCAGATCGGCGGCCGCCTCGTCGACGCCGGTGTCCGCCACGATGGCCCTGCTCAGCGTCAGATAGTGCAGCCGCAGCCGTTCCCGGTCCGACCAGAACGGCTCGAGGTGCGCTCCGCGCAGTTCGGGCTGCATGTAGAGCGCGCCAAGGTTCCAGCGGCCGTCCAGCAGCTGGCGGCCGTCGAAGAGCGCAAGGGCATGCAGGTGCTCGGCCGCGCTCATCGGCGGCTCGGTGCCCGCAAGGCTGTCGACGACCATCAGCGTCGGCGTCACCGTCTGGCTGAGCAGGGCGCACAGGATGTCGTCTTTTGTCTTGAAGTAGTGATACAGCGAGGCCTGACGGATGCCGACGGCCTCGGCGATGGTGCGGGTCGACGTGCCGGTGTAGCCGAGGGTGGTGAAGAGTTCACCTGCCGCGTCGAGGATCTCGTCACGTGCGGTCGTCCCGGGCCGCCGCTGGGTCCGCAACCGTGGGCGGCCAGCACGAGTCATCGACATCGTCCCATCGTGGCCCACTGAGCACTGCAAATGCTTTTCTGTCACACGACAGAAACGCGGGACACGAATCGGTTACTTAGCGCCTGTGTTTGGTTACGCCAGCGACACCCACCGCTCCTGCCGCGCCATGAAAACTGTCAATTGACAGGCCGGGGGTACTAGGGAGCAGTGGATGAGTAGCGCAGTTTCCGAGGTCGACGCGCAGTCGTCGAACCCGGCGCGCGACGCTGCGCCGGTGGCTGCGATCACCGACCTGCACGTCGCGTTCCGCCGCAACGGTCGCGACGTGCAGGCGCTGCGCGGCGTATCGCTCGACATCGCGCCAGGCGAGATCCTCGGCCTTGTCGGCGAATCGGGGTCCGGCAAGAGCGTCCTCGGGTTCACCATGCTCGGTCTGCTGTCCCAGGCCCGGGTGCAGGGCTCGGTGAAGGTGGCGGGCACCGACATGGTGACCGGCGACGCGAAAACGCTGCGCAAGGTGCGCCGCCTCGACCTCGGCGCCATCTTCCAGGACCCGATGACGTCCCTGAACCCGACCATGCGGATCGGCAAGCAGGTGGCCGAGGCCGCAGGCAGCGAAGAAGAGGCACTCAAGCTGCTCACCGCCGTCGGCATCCCTGAACCCAAGCGCCGGTTCCGGGCATACCCGCACGAGCTGTCCGGTGGGCTGCGGCAACGGGTGATGATCGCCATCGCGATCGCAGGCAACCCGGAGCTGATCATCGCCGACGAACCGACCACGGCTCTCGACGTCACCGTGCAGGCCCAGGTCCTGCGGCTGCTTCAGCGGCTGCGCACCGAGATCGGCTGCAGCATCATGCTGATCACCCACGACCTCGGGGTTGCCGCGCAGATCTCGGATCGCATCGCGGTGCTCTACGCCGGCCGCATCGCCGAGATCGGTCCGACCGCAGAGGTTCTCGGCCAGCCCCGCCCATCCCTACACCCATGGACTGCTGCGCTCCCGGCTGACCTTGGACACCGTCAGGCACCGCAAGCTCGCCGCACTTGCCGGGGCGGTCCCCAGCCCGGTGAACCCCCTGCCGGGCTGTGCGTTCGCGCCGCGCTGCGTGCTGGCCACGACGGCGTGTGAGGCGACACCTCCCGACCCGACAACGATCGCCCCGGCCGCGTCAGCGCCTGCATCTTGCCCTTCGAAGCGGTGTCCGCCGAACTCGGCTCGCGCTTGACCACCGCAGGCGAGGACATCGAGCCGGAGACGGAGGCAGGCGAAACGTCCGAACCGCCCGCGGTGGTTCTGCACGAGGCGGTCAAGACATTCGGCAAACTTCAAGCACTGCGCGGCATTTCGTTGACCGTCGCGCACGGCGAATCGGTTGCGTTGGTCGGTGAGAGCGGATCAGGTAAATCCACGCTATTGCGGGTCATCGCCGGCCTGGAGAAGCCGAGTTCGGGAGCGTCGAACTGGCAGGCGGCCAGCGGCCACAGATGGTGTTCCAGGACGCGGGCGCATCGCTGACGCCGTGGCTGTCGGTCGGTGAACTGATCTCCGAGCGGCTGCGGGGAAACGGCATGTCCCGCAGCGAAAGACAGGATGCGGTGGCGGAGGTGCTGCAGCGCGTTGGCCTGCCGATCGACATCGCCAAATCCCGTGCCGGCCAACTCTCCGGCGGTCAGCGCCAGCGGGTCTCACTGGCCCGCGCGACCGTGGTGCCGCCCTCGGTGCTGCTGTGCGACGAGCCCACGAGCGCGCTCGACGTCTCGTTGGCCGCCTCGGTGCTCAACCTCATCGGCGATCTGCGCCGCACCCTCGACATGTCGGTGGTGTTCGTGACCCACGACCTCTCGGTGGCGCGCGTGGTCGCCGACCGCATCGCCGTCATGTATCTGGGACGCATCGTCGAGATCGGGCCCGCCGACGACGTCATCAACGATCCGGTGCACCCCTACACCAGGGCGCTGGTCGACTCGATCCCAGACCTCGGACGCGAATCACGCGTGCTGCCAGGCGAGCCCGCCAGCCCGCTGTCCCCGCCGACCGGCTGCGCGTTCCACCCACGCTGCCCGATCGCGATCGACACGTGCTCCGAGAGCCAGCTCGACGTCCGGCTCGAGGGAGCGCCAGGCAATCTGCACCAAATCGCCTGTATCGAGCGGAAGGCGAGCTGATATGGCGATCGCACTACCGGCAGGCACGTGGGCGCGGGGGCGGGTACGACTGCTGTCGCTGCCGAAATCCCCTCCGATGCTGATGAATTGGGCTGCCGTCTCGCTGGTGCTCGTGGTCACGGTCGTGGCCCTGGCCGTGCCGCTCATCTCACCTGATGATCCATTGGTGCCTGCAGGCATGCCGTTGCAGGCGCCCGGCAAGGGCGGCTTCCTCCTCGGCACGGACGCGATCGGCAGGGACATCCTGAGCCGGGTGCTCTACGGCATCAGGGCGAGCTGGTTCGCGGCGCTGGTGGTCGTCGCGGTCGGATTGTTGCTCGGCGGGCTCGTCGGGCTGATCGCCGGCGCCGCGGGCGGGTGGATCGACAGCCTGCTGATGCGGATCACCGACGGGTTCCTCTCGCTGCCCGCGCCTGTGCTGGCGATCGCGGTTGTCGCCGCGCTCGGCCCCGGCTTCGTCCACACACTGATCGCGGTGTCGATCGTGTGGTGGCCGTTCTACGCCAGACTCGTGCGCGGGGAGGTGGCCCGACTCGCGGCCCGTCCGCACATCGAGGCCGCAAGGCTCGCCGGCGTCGGCCCGATTCGACTGGCCACCCGCCACCTGCTGCCCGGCGCGGTGCCCAACTCCCTTGTGGCCGCCAGCCTCGACATCGGCACGCTGATCCTCACACTGGCGGCGCTGTCGTTCCTCGGCCTCGGCCAAGCCGCCCCGGCACCCGAACTCGGTGCGGACACCGCCCGCAACCTGACGTATTTCCTTCAGCAGTGGTGGGTCCCGGTCATGCCGGGTCTCGCGGTCCTCGTCCTGGCCCTTGCCGCCAACCTCGCAGGCGACGGCCTGCGCAATCTGATGAAGACGAGCTAGGGCCCGGCATGCGGAATTTCATCCTGACCCGACTGGGCGCCATGGTGCTCATCCTCATCGCCCTGACCGCGGTGTTGTTTGTGCTGCAGCATATTTCGCCGATGGATCCGGTAAAGGCTCAACTGGGCGCAAACGCATCGGCCGAAGCCGTCGCGGCCCGTCGGCATACGCTCGGGCTGGACCAGCCGATGATCAACCAGTTCTGGAACTACCTGACCGGCGGCCGTCCACGGCGACCTGGGCACCTCCTATCGCACGCGGCACGCGGTCAGCAGCGATCTCGGCGACTTCGTCCCTGCGACGCTCGAACTGGCGTTGTACGGCATGGGTCTTGCGCTGATCCTGGCCGGACTCTTGGCGTTTGGCACGACGCTGAAATGGCCTGGCGCGAGTGTGCTGCGGGCCGTGCTGTTCACCGGTGCGTCCGCACCGATGTTCCTGCTCGGAATCCTCGGGCTGATCGTGTTCTACCAGAAGCTCGGCTGGGTGCCCGCGAACGGCCGGATCGGCGTGCCGAATCCGCCGACAGGGCCCACCGGGCTGCTGACGGTCGACGGGCTGCTCGCCGGGCGGCTCGATGTTGTCGCCGACGCGCTGCACCACCTCATCCTTCCTGCCGTGGTGATCGCCCTCGGCCCTGCGGTCGCGATCGGGCGTGTGCTGCGATCGAGCCTGCTGACCGACGCCGACAGTGACTACGCGAGAACAGCACGGGCCAAGGGACTTTCGGAGGGCCGGATCATGGTCGGCCACGTGCTGCGCAACTCCGTTGGCGGCGCATTGTCGATGACGGGGCTTCAGGTGGGTCTGATGTTCTCCGGCGTGCTGGTCGTCGAGCAGGTATTCGGCTGGCCCGGCATCGGCCAGTACATCGCCCAAAGCATTCCGGTGGCCGACTTTCCCGCGATCGCGGGCGTCACGCTGATGCTTGGCGTGCTCTACGTCGCCATCAACACAGCGGTCGACCTATTGCAGGCGGCGGCCGATCCACGAATAGCGGTAGGAGGAGGTTAGGTGCCAACACAGCCACTGATCGTGGGCAACCCCGTGCTGGTCGTCGTCGACATTCAGCAGGGCGGCTCAATGCCGGTCGAGGACGTCGGAATTCCCCACATGTCCGGCCACGCCGAACGCGTGCGAGCGGGCCGAAAAGCTTGTCGCCGCCGCCCGCTCGGCCGGTGTACCCGTCGTGTTCTTTCAAGAGGTACACCGGCCCAGCGGCGTCGACTTCGGGCGTGAACTGGACGGCACCGAAGGCGTGCACTGTGTCGAAGGCCAGCCGGGCACCGACCTCGAGCCGTCACTGCGGCCGCTTCTGACACCGACGAGTTCCACATCGTCAAGCGGCGCTACTCGGGTTTCATCGGAACGGATTTCGAGATCGTGCTGCGGGGGCTGCGGGCGTCGACGCTGATCCTGATCGGCGGTCTGACCGACGTCTGCGTGCATTACACGTTCGCCGACGCACACCAGCGTGACTTCTACGTCCGCGTCGTCACCGACTGTGTCGGCGGGTCATCGCAATACCTCCACGACGCGGCGCTGGCCGCCATGGAGTACCTCCAGACCGGCGCGTTGCGCACCACCGACGAGATCCTCGCCGCATTCAAACAGCTCGAACAACCCGTCCTCGAAGGAGCAGCACGATGAAGAAACGACTACTGGCGATCGCCGCGGCCGGCGCCGCCGCGATGCTGACCCTGTCGGCCTGTGGCGGTTCGGATTCCGGTGTCGAGCACACCGAACGCCGCACCGACCGACAAGGTGCTGCACCTGTCGTTCCTGCAGGATCCCGGCCAGCCGCCGGACCCCGACATGTACTACGCGGGGCAGGGCCTGCTGCTGACAACCAACCTCTACGAGGGTCTGCTGCAGTTCAAGGGTGGCCAGGCCAAGGCGGAGTTGGAGCCCTGCTGGCCACCGAGTACACCGCGTCGCCCGACAACAAGGTCTTCACGCTCAAGCTTCGTGAGGGCGTGAAGTTCCACGACGGCACGCCGTTCAAATCGGACGCCGTCAAGGCGTCGTTCGACCGCAGGCTGTCCGTCAACGGCGGGCCGGCGTACATGGTCAAGGACATCGAATCGATCACGCACACAAGGCGATTACGGCGTCACGATCACGCTGAAGTCACCCAACTCGGAGTTCCTCGACTACCTCGCATCGCCATACGGCCCGCGGATGATGAGCCCGACCGGGCTGCAGAAGAACGGCGGCTCGGACTTCGCGCAGAACTATCTGACCACCCACGACCTGGGCACCGGCCCGTACACGCTGACCGACGCGCAGGTCGGTTCGCACTACGCGATGGCGTCGTTCGCTGACTACTGGGGCGCGAAACCGTATTTCGAGAAGGTCGAGATGCCGGTCATCACCGACACGTCCGCGCAGCAGTTGCAGTTCAACAACGGCCAGCTCGCCGCGATCCTGCATGACCTGCCGTCGTCGGCGGTCGAGCAGTACCTGAACAACCCGAAGTACTCGCACTACTCGTTGCCGACGATGATGGCGAACTTCCTCTACCTCAATCCGAACAAGGGCATCATGAAGGACCAGGCCACCCGCACCGCGGTGATCGATGCCATCGACGTCGACCAGCTCGTCAAGCAGACGTTCTTCGGCCGCGGCAAGGTCGGCGCTCAGATGTACCCGCCGTACGTGCTGGCCGCCGAATACGGGAAACAGACTGTGACAGCATGACCCGTCAGCGCTGACGAAGATCGCCGCGGGGCTTCCCGCCGATCAGAAGACGGTGACCATCGGGTACGACACGAGCAACCCCGACATGCAGCTGGTCAGCAACCTCGTCCAGACTCAGCTCGCGGCGGCGGGAATCACCGCGAAGGTGCAGGGCTATCCGACCTCGGAGATCTACGGCTGGATCGGCACTGACATGCAGGCGGCGCCGGAGATCCTCGCCAATACGGTGTGGCCGGATGCTCCGTCGCCGTACACCTGGGGCCACATCTCGTGGGACAAGGACGGCGGCATCAACTATCTGGGCTGCTCGTCGCCGCGGGTGAGCGCCGCACTGGCGCAGGGTCTGCCGACCGGTGCGCTGCAACCCTATTCGGACGCGGGCGCGGCGGCCGAAGAGACGGGATGCTGGCTGAACGTCGCCGACATCGACGACTTCGTGGTCGCCCAGCCGTGGCTGAAGGGAGTCGAGCAGGCGCACGCGGTGTCGAATCCGAACTCGCTGCGGATCGCCGCGCTGTCCGTGGGTTGATGGCCGATGGGCAAAGTACGTCGGATCGTGCTGTTGACACTCGGCTGGGAGGAGCTGCCGAAGTCCGTTTCGGTCTACGGCGCTCCGCCCGAAGAGAGGATGCGCGAACCGGTGCCCGGCGTGCTGCTGCAGACCGACGGCGGCTGGGTGCTGCTGGACACCGGGTTCAACACCGCGCTGATCCGGGATCCCGCGCTGTACCGCCGGTTCTTCCCGACGGTGGAGTACATCCCGGTGCTGCCGGGACCCGGTGAGCCGATCGAACAGTCGCTGCTCGACATCGGCGTCGACATCGACGACATCCACACCGTCGCGGTGAGCCACCTGCACCACGACCATGCCGGCGGCCTGAAACTGTTCGCGGGCAAGGTGCCGGTGCACGCGCAGCGACGCGAACTCGAATACGGGCTGTCCAATCACCCCGAACCCGAGCACAATGCGATCGTGCGCGTCGACTTCGACGACCCGCGCATCGAGTGGCAGCTGGCCGACGGCGAAGCCGAGATCGCGCCTGGCATCACGGCGGTCCCGACGTACGGCCACACGCCCGGGCACCAGAGTTTCGTCGTCGAACTCGACGAGTCGGTGGGTGGTGACGGGTTCGTGTTCGCGTTCGACGCCGCGGATCTCACCGAGAACATCGAGCACGAGCTGGCGATCGGCGGCTACATCGGGGTGACACCCGAGGAGACCGTCGAACCGATCCGCAAGCTCAAGAGGCTGGCCAAGGAGAAGGGCTATCAACTGATCCCTGGCCACGATCCGCACGTGTGGCCGGAGCTGACCCGTCACTTCCACGACAGATTCGCATAGTGGATCTGGTTATCCGGGCCGTCCAGGGCGGTGATCGACGGCGAGGTCCGGCCGGCCGCTGTGGCAGTTGCCGACGGCGTGATCCGTGCGGTCGGCCCGATCGATGCGGATTATCCGGCCGCCGAACAGATCCGGCTGCCCGAGACGGCCGTGCTGTTGCCGGGTTTCGTCGACACACATGTGCACATCAACGAGCCGGGCACCGACTGGGAGGGCTTCGCCACCGCGACGGCGGCCGCCGCGGCGGGCGGCATCACCACGCTCGTCGATATGCCGCTGGACAGCGATCCGGTGACCACCACTGTCGACGCGCTGAGTCAGAAACAGCAGGCGGCCCACGGGCAACTGCGAGGTCGACGTCGCGTTCTGGGGCGGCGTCGTTCCCGACAATCTCGACGATCTCGCCTGATCTGGCCGCCGCAGGCGTTCAGGGCTTCAAGTGCTTCCTCTCCGACTCGGGTAATCCGAATTTCCCGCGGCTGACCGCAGACGACTTCCGCAGCGCGGTCGCGATCATCGCCGACCCTCGACGCGGTGCTGCTGGTGCACGCGGAAAGCCACCACGTCATCGAGGACAGTCCACGGCCGTGTGGCCGCGGCTATGCGTCGTTTCTTTCGTCGCGGCCTGACGCCTCCGAGGAAGACGCCGTGGCGCTGGCCATCGACGCCGCAAGGGAAACGGGTGCGCGGGTACACGTCGTCCACGTGTCCAGCGCCCGGTGCTGCCGCATGCTGGCCGAGGCCAAGCGGGCAGGGGTGCGCATCACCGCGGAGACGTGCCCGCACTATCTGATCTTCGCGGCCGAGGACATCCCCGACGGCGCAACACAGTTCGCGGCGTGCCCGCCGATTCGCGGCGGGGACAATCGCGGCTTGCTGTGGCAGGGGCTTGCCGACGGCACGCTGGACATGATCGTGTCCGACCACTCGCCGTGTGCGCCGTCGATGAAGGCCGACGGCGACTTCGGGCGCGTCTTCGGCGGCATCAGTTCGCTCGAAGTCGGGCCCCGGGCCGTGTGGACACACGCCGCCAAGCGGGGGTTCGGACTCGTTGAGCTGTGCCGGTGGATGTCCGAACGGCCTGCTGCCCTCGCCGGCCTTGGCGACAGGGGACGGATAGCGGTCGGGCAGCGGGCCGACCTGTGTGTGTTCGATCCCGATGGTGAACAGACCGTGCACGCCGGGGCGCTGCGACACCGGCACGCGGTCACGCCCTATGACGGTGTCGTGTTGCGCGGCTCGGTGATTCAGACCTGGTTGGCGGGCCATCTGATATACGAGCGGGTGGGCCAGCCGGCATGAGACTCCTGATCCTGAACCCGAACACGTCAGAGTCGATGACCGCCGAGATCGCAGCGGCTGCACGCGCCGTCGCCGCCGACGGCACCGAGATCGTCGCAGCGCAATCCACGATTCGGCGCGACGGCGATCGACTCGGCTGCCGAAAGCTACCTGTCCGCGGTTGGGGTGATGGACCTGGTGGCCACGCATGCTCGCCGCGGGTGAATTCGACTATGACGCAGTGATTCTGGCCGGCTTCGGCGAGCACGGCAAGGATGCGCTGCAGGAGATGCTGACCGTGCCGGTGCTCGACATCGCCGAGGCTGCCGCCCATGTTGCGCATCTGATCGGGCGGCGTTTCTCGGTGGTCACCACATTGGCGCGCTCCATAGCGCCGATCGAAGACAGGTTGATGCTCGCCGGCCTGGATGCGCACTGCGCGTCGGTGCGGGCCTGCGGACTCGGCACCGCGGAAGTCGACGCCGACCCCGCAGGCGCCGTGCAGGCGATCGTCGACGAGGCCGCAAGGGCGGTCGCGGAGGACGGGGCCGACGTGATCTGCCTCGGCTGCGCCGGGATGGCCGGTGTCACAGCGGCGATCACGGCCAAGCTCGGTGTGCCCGCAGTCGACGGCGTGGCCGCCGCCGTGGCGCTGGCTCAGGCGTTGGTTGGGCTCGGCCTGAGCACCAGCAAGGCCGGTGTGCTCGCGAAGGGGCCCGACAACCCGCGCAGCCACTGGCCGCTGTCGACGGCGTTGGGGCTGGACACGATGAATGTGGATCTCGCGTCGCGAGCCCTCGGCGGAAGCGTCGTGGCCGCCAGCGACGAATCGTTCGGCGTCAAGGAACGGCTGATCGAGCCGCGCGAACCCGCATTCGTGCCAGGCACGTACGACGATCGCGGTGAGGTCGTCGACGGCTGGGAGACGCGTCAGGCACGCCGTCGACGGCGACTGGGCGATCGTGCGGCTCGGGTCGGGCGGCCGGCTGCGCGCGATCGACGTCGACACCCGCTTCTTCTCCGGCAATCAGCCGACCGGCTGCCGCGTCGACGCATGCGTCCTCGACACCGTCGCCGACCCGACCGCCGGATCGGTGCGGTGGACGACGATCGTCGACACCGTCGCGCTGAAACCCGACTCCCACAACGTCTTTGCTGTCGATGATCCACGCCGCTACACGCATGTGCGGTTGCAGCTGGAATCCGACGGGGGAGTCGCGCGACTGCGGGCCTATGGCGACGTCATCCCCGACCCCGCGCTGTGGGACGGCGTCACGGTCGAGGTGTCGGGCGTCGAGCAGGGCGGCCGCGTCGAATGGTCCAGCGACAGCTTCTATTCCGACGCGTGCATGCTCATCGCACCGGACCGGCCACGCGACATGGGCGACGGGTGGGAGACCAGGCGGCGCCGCGATATCGGCCCCGACACCCACGACGCGGTGATGATCTCGTTCGCCGTGCCCGCCGATCTGCAGCGAGTCGAGATCGACACCAGCCGCTTCGTGTTCAACGCCTCACCCGAGGTGGCGGTGCTGGGCAGCCGGGCGCGGCCGTGTGGCGAACACGGCTGGGCGCTGGTGCCGTTCGACGTGGAGGTGCTGCCCCGCACGCCGCATCGCACCCGACGCCCGGCAGGTCTTCGTCGTGGACGCCACGGACATCACCGCGCTCCGGGTGCAGGCATATCCCGACGGCGGCATCGCCCGCGTGCGGGCGTTCGGCAGGCCCACCGAACACGGCGTCGCCCTCTTGCAGTCCAAGTGGGAGGCGTCGACGTGACCGTGCTGATGACCGAATGCAGCGGACTGTGGCGGCGCACCGTGCTCATCGACAGCGACGGGTCACACGACACCAGCACCGGCGTGGCCTGGCTGCAGGGGATCACCGCGTACGCGGACACGCGCGGCTTCGCGGGTCGACTCAGCCAGCACGACGACGTCTTCGAGTGGCAGCGGCTCATCGACATCCAGCCGCCCGGCCCGTTCCCCGACGCAGGGCGGATGCGGTGGGAGGCGGACGTGCTTGTCGAAGTCGGCGTGCACGAGGACTACGTCGAACATTGGGTGCGTGATGACGGCCCGGCCGCACCGTGCTGGGGACTGTTCCTCGAGGGCGCGATCCTGCTGCGCGCCGGTGCGCAATTCGGTTGGGCGGACGTGCGCGGTGTTGTGCTTGGCACGGTCGGCGATCCGCAGTGGACCGCGCTCAATCCGCACATGAACGGCAATGACCTGGTGGCCAACGGCGTCCGATGGAGCATCGAGGATAGCGAAGGAGAGGTGGATCTATGAGTGGCGCAACGTCATTCACATCGGTGCCGATCGTCGACATCGGCGGGCTGCGCTCGCCGGACCGCGCACAACGCGAACAAGTGGCCGCCGAGATCGGCAAGGCCGCCCGCGAAGTCGGGTTCTTCTACATCAGCGGCGCGGGCATCGACGACGAGCTGTTCGAGCGCATGCTGGCGGCGACGAAGGAGTTCTTCGCGCTGCCGGTCGAGGAGAAGATGCGCTCCTACATCGGGCTGTCCAAGTGTCATCGGGGCTACGTGCCCTCCGGCGAGGAGGGCCTCGCGACCGGAATGCCGGAGATGAAGGAGGCGTTCGACACCGCGCTGGACCTGCCCGCCGACGACCCCGACTATCTGGCGGGCAACCCGATGCTGGGCCCGAACGTATGGCCGGACCTGCCGGGGTTCGCCGACGCGGTGACCGCCTACTACGACGCCGTGCTCGATGTCGGCCACCGGCTGCTGTGGGCGTTCGCGGTGGCGCTCGGCGAGGATCCCGACACGTTCTCCCAGCACGCCACCAAGACGCCGAGCCAGTTGCGGCTCATCCACTACCCGTACAACCCCGACGTCGTAGACGGCGAGGGCATCGGCGCGCACACCGACTACGAGTGCTTCACGCTGCTCAAGCCGACGGCGCCGGGCCTGGAGGTGATGAACGGCGCTGGCGAGTGGATCGACGTGCCGCCGGTGCCCGGTACTTTCGTCGTCAACATCGGCGACATGCTGGAACTGTGGACCAACGGGGAATTCGTCGCCACCAGCCATCGGGTGCGCAAGGTCGCCGAGGAGCGATACTCGTTCCCGTTGTTCTTCAACGTGGACTACCACACCGAGGTGAAGCCGTTGCCGCAGTTCGTATCTCGCGGCGGCAACGGTTCGGCCGACGTTGCGGGCCGGCGAGCACCTGTTCGCTCAGACCGCGCAGACCTTCGCCTATCTGCGCAACCGGGTGGACTCCGGTGACCTGGTGCTGCCGGACGGCTCGCTGGGAATCGGGCAGTTCGGACAGCAAGCGCTGCAGAAGCGGGCCTAGTTTTCGGTAGTTTCGCCATGTGCCCGAACTGACGAACCGCCAGATCCTGCTGCGCCGCCGCCCGACCGGGCTGGTTCAGCCCGGTGACACCGAGCTGGTCACCAACCCTGCCCCCGAGCCCGCCGACGGTGAGGCGCTGGTGCGCACCACCTATGTCGGGCTGGACGCCGCCGTCCGTACCTGGCTCGACGGCCAGCCCGGCTACCTGCCCGCGCTTCAGCTGGGCGACGTCATCCGGGCGGCGGGAATCGGCGAGGTGGTGGCGTCGCGCTGCGACGCGTACGCCGTCGGTGACGTCGTCACCACGCTGACGGGCTTCCAGGAATACGTCATCATCCGCGACGACGTGTTCACCACGCCCATTCCCGGCGAGACCGACCAGCTGGCGATCATGTCCGTCTATGGCCCGACCGGCGCCACCGCCTACTTCGGGATGACCGACATCGGCAGGCCCAAGCCGGGGGAGACCGTGGTGGTGTCGGCCGCGGCGGGCGCCACCGGGTCGGTGGCCGGGCAGATCGCGAAGATCGCAGGCGCGCGGGTGGTGGGTATCGCGGGCGGCCCGCACAAGTGCAAGGCGGTGGTCGAGGACTTCGGGTTCGACGCGTGCATCGACTACAAGGAGGACGACCTCCGGGCCGCGCTCAAGGAACACTGCCCGAAGGGGGTGAACGTCTACTTCGACAACGTCGGTGGGCCGATCCTGGACGCGGTGCTCGGCCGGCTGGCTCCCAGGGCACGGGTCGTGCTCTGCGGCGTCATCTCCAGCTACCTCACCGGCGAGCACCCGGGCCCGTCCAACTACGTCAACCTGCTGGCCAGGACCGCGCTCATGCAGGGATTCAACGCACTCGACGAGTGGGGCCGCTTCGACGAGGCCTTCGCCTCGCTTCGCCAGTGGGAGGCCGACGGTCGACTTGTGCACCGGCAGACCATCTTCGACGGCATCGAATCGTGCGTCGACGCCCTCAACGGGTTGTTCACCGGCGCCAACATCGGCAAGACGCTGGTCAAGGTGTCAGAACCGACCCTCCTCTGATGCCGAAGCTGAGCGCAGGCCTTCTGCTGTACCGCGTCGTCGACGGCGTCGTCGAAGTGCTGATCGGTCATCCCGGCGGGCCGTTCTGGGCACGCAAAGACGAAGGGGCATGGTCGATTCCGAAGGGTGAGTATCTCGAGGACGAAGACCCGTGGGCCGCCGCGCAACGCGAATTTCTCGAGGAGCTCGGCAAGCCGCCGCCGGAAGGTCCCCGCATCGACTTCGCGCCATTGAAGCAGCCGAGCGGGAAGATCATCACGGCCTTCGCGGTTCGCGGCGATCTGGACCTCGACGGCACCTTCAGCAACACGTTCGAGCTGGAGTGGCCGAAGGGTTCGGGCAACATCCGCGAATATCCCGAAATCGACCGCGTCGGTTGGTTTTCCGTGGCCGAGGCCAACGAGAAGCTGGTGAAGGGTCAGCGGCCGCTGCTTGACCGCCTCACGGCTGCCCTCGAAGGCGGCGAACCGGGCGGGTCTCGATAGCGTTGATCGTCAGTGCGCGGCCGTGGATGCGCCAACCCGCCCGCGTGCGCATGTACTCGTCGTCGTAGCGCAGATGCCAGACCAAATCGGTGATCGTCCCGTCGGTGACGGTCCAGTGGTGGGCGATACACGTGATGCGGCCAAGCGCATAGTTGGGGTCGGTATCCCTCGCGGCATACACCTCACCGACGATCGCGTGCTCCGTTCGGGTCACGGCGGCCACCGCTGCCATTGCTGCCCGCACGCCGTCGTGCCCGTGCTGGCGCCGCACCGGCTCCAGCGATCGGGGCGGGTCGGGCAGCCGCAATTCCGCGGTGTCGGTGAACAACTCGACCACATCGTCGAATCGCCGGTCATCGACGGCCGACGCGTACAGGTGAACGAGATCAGTCAGCGCGAGCCGATCGAAGGCGTTGAGCGCTCACGGCGTCAGCGCCAACCGCTGAGCGCACGCCGAAAGCAGGTCACACGCCTCGCCGATATCGGCGGTCGGCGGCATCGCCAGCACCACCCTGTCGGCGCCGAGCGCCGCGAGCTTGTCGGCACGTTCGCCGTCGATCTTGGTCACGAGATGGCCCAAGCGACAGCTCGAGCGCATCCGGGTCACGACCGGTCTTATCCGCCTCGTCACGCATGATTCCGATCAGCTCGGTCAACTCCGAACCGCCGACGCCGAGCGGCTGAAAGCCGTCACCAACCCGGCCTGCCCGGCGGGCCGCCGCGCGGCTGTGCCCACCGATGTGGATGGGCACCCGCCCGGCGGGCTTCGGATAGCAAGCGGCGTGGTCGAATTCGAAGAACTCGCCGGAGTAGCTCGCGCCGTCGGGCCGGTCCTCCCACAACAGCCGCATCACCTCGAGCTGTTCGTCTGCGCGGCGGCCGCGGCTGGCGAACTCGGCGCCGCACGCCTCGATCTCCTCCTTGAGCCAACCCATTCCCACGCAGAGCCGAACCCTGCCGCCCGACAACGCGTCCACGGTGGCCACCCGCTTGGCCAAGCCCACCGGATGATGGTTGGGCAGCACCAGCACGCCGGTTGCCAGCCCGAGCCGATCGGTCTGCGCTGCGATAAACGCCAGCAGGTCAAGGGGATCGGGGACCGGGCAGTCGGCGGGCAGCTCCACCCGTCCGGATGCGTCGTAGGGGTAGATGCTGCTGTACTCGGTCATCAGAACCGTGTGTTCGACGGCGACGATCGACTCGAATCCACAAGCCTCCACGTGGCGGGCGAACTCCGACATCCACCCGGGATCGGCAGTAACCCCGGCCGCGACGGGCGCGATGACGGCGAACTTCACGGCCAACGGCATGGGCGAATAGTACAGACGCAGCTACAGATCGAGCGTCAGTTGCGAGCCGTCGGCCGCCCGCGAGATGCAGATCAGCATCATGGCGTTGTCGCGTTCCGGATCGGTGAGCAAGGTGTCGCGGTGGTCGACAACGCCGTCGAGCACCCTGGTGCGACACGTGCCGCAGAAGCCCTGCTGACAGGAGTACGACGCGTGCACCCCCGACCGGTTCAGTGCCGATAGCAGCGTCTCGTCAGCGCCGACCCGCACCGTCTCGCCGGTCGAGGCAACGGAGACGGTGAACTCCTTGCCGTCGACGACAGGCGGCGCGGCGAACCGCTCGAAATGCAACTCGACGTTGTCTCGGCCCGCGAGCCCGGACCGAATGGCCGTCAGCATCGGCGCGGGACCGCATGCGTAGACGGCGGTGCCGTCGGGGCAGTCGCCGAGCAGTTCTTCTGGCGTGGGGAGTCCGTTGACATCGTCGGTGCGGATCTGGATCCGATCTCCGAACCGGCTGACTTCGTCGACGAACGGCAGGCTGTCGCGGCTTCGACCGGCGTAGACCATCGACCAATCGACGCCGCGGCTCTGCGCCAGAGCAAGCATCGGCAGGATCGGCGTGATTCCGATGCCGGCCGCGATGAAGCGGAATCTCCGTGCAGGCGACCCGTATCCGGGCACGGTGAGCGGGAACGCGTTGCGGGGTCCGTGCGTCGTGACGCTGGTACCGACGGTCAAGTCGTGCATCTCGATGGAGCCGCCGCCGCCGTCAGGGATCCGCCGCACGGCGATGCGGTAGGCGTCCGACGTGCCAGGGTCCCCGCACAGCGAGTACTGCCGCACCAATCCGCTCGGCAGGTGAATGTCGATATGTGCGCCGGGATGCCAGCCCGGTAGGTCCTTGCCAACCAGAGTCAGCGCGACGACGTCCTGGTCGTGGGCGACGACCCGACGGTCGGCGACGGTCAGCTCGATAGTGCGGTCGAGTTCGCCGGGGAGAGTCACCCGCCTGGTTGCGCCCGCCACCGCGTCCATCCCCGAGATGAACGCGTCCGCGAAACCGAGGAGCATGTCGCGGCGGTGTCGTCTGAATGGATTCGGCGGCAGCTGCCGGTACCGCTCTCGCAGCCCCATCAAAGGTGCGCGGCGCGGGCGGCCGGGGACGCAGCCAGATAGGCAACGGCCTGCGCGGTCGAGCCCATGTCTTCTGGCGAGTAGCTGGGCCGGAAGTAGGTCAGAGTGTTGGCGCCGAACAGCTTGCGGAACTCAGGCAGGAGCCCGATTTTGGAGTCGCGCATCCGCAGCCGCTGCATCCGCCACCAGCCGATGTCGTTGGCGGGGTCCGCCTTGAGCAGGTACCTGGTGCCGCGTTGGAAGAAGACGAAGATCGCCGTCGCCGCCAACATCACGGCCCTGATTCGGTCGGGGTAGCTGTTGTGGAAGTAGACAGCGACGTCGTGGGCAACGTTTCGGTGCTCGACCTCCTCGCTGCCGTGCCAGCGGAACAGGTCCACCATCGTCGGGTCGGCGCCGTGCTCGTCCCATGTCGAATTCAGCGCGAAGTCACCAAGCACCGCCGTGTAGTGCTCGATCGCTGCGATCAGCCACAGGCGCTCACAAAGGTTGTTCAGCTGCCGCTTGGGATCGGTGGAAGTTGTTGGCGCCAAAACCTTTTCGAACATGTACTCGACCATTTCGAGCATCGGCGCCGGGTCGACCCCGTTGCCGACCAGGAATTCGCGGATTACCTCGTCGTGGGCCGTCGCGTGCATCGCTTCCTGGCCGATGAAACCGCGCATCTCGTCGGCGAGCTTGGGATCTTTCACCAGCGGCAGAGCCTCGTTGAACGTCTTGACGAACCAGTGCTCGGCCGCGGGCAGCACGATGTTGAAGAGATTGATCATCGTCGAGGCCACGGGGTGGCTCGGTATCCACTCCACTGGGATGTCAGACAGGTCGAAATGAACCTTGCGGGCCTGGATCTGTACGGGGCCCGGATCGATTTCCTCGTCGAAACGATGGGGTCGCAGCATGGGGGGATTCTAGCGAAGTATGTGGGAACGCGGGTATCGGCTTGCTCGTGGGGGCGGTTGGGTATACGTCTGCGTCATGGCGGGGATTGCTGACGTAATCGAATGGGCAAAGCATCAGGTCGGCATCGCGGGTCCCGAAGGCCGACCTTGACCAGCGTGACCCTGACTACATCCGCGAGCAGTTGCCGGGGCTGTGGCTGCTGGCCTCGCTGTACTTCCGCGCCGACGTGCGTGGCCTTGAGCGGATCCCGAAAGACGGGCCGGTGCTGTTGGTCGGCAACCACAGCGGCGGCAATCTACCGCCCGACACCTTTGTGTTCACGCTCGCGTTCTGCTCGTACTTCGGCGTCGAGCGGCCGTTTTATCAGCTCGCGCATAACCTCGTCGTGTCAATGCCCGGGCTGGGATCGCTGCGCAAGTTCGGCACCGTCGCCGCCAACCACGACAACGCGCGACTTGCACTGGAATCCGGGGCCGCACTGCTCGTGTATCCCGGCGGCGACTATGAAGTGTTCCGGCCGTCGTGGGAGCGGCACAAGGTCGACTTCGGCGGCCGCAAGGGTTACGTGAAGCTCGCCCGCGAGGCCGGCGTGCCGATCGTGCCGATCGCCAGCGTCGGCGGCCAGGAGGCGGCCCTGTTCCTGGACCGCGGGCAGTGGCTGGCCAAGCTGCTGAGGGTGGACAAGTTGGCGCGGCTGAAGAGCGTGCCGATCCTGTTGGCGCCGCCGTGGGGCCTCGCCGTCAGCGACATGGTGCCGCGACTGCCCCTGCCGACGAAGATCGCGATCGAGGTGCAAGACCCGATCGAAGTCGACGCCGATGACGACGTCGTGCACAAGCAGGTGGTTGAGAGCCTGCAGGCCGGCGTGGACAGGCTGGCCGCCGAACGTCGATTCCCGGTGATCGGCTGATGCGCGTCCAACGGCACTGCGTCATCGACGCCGACCGCGACACCGTGTGGAAGGTCGTCAGCGATCCGGACTGCTATCCGGAGTTCATGGCCAGCCTCGAACGCTGGGAGCCGGCGGCGGAAGGCCCGGTAGGCAAGGGCGCCCGCTACACCGTGCACTGGAAGATCGGCTCGGTGCCGATCGGCGGCGTGGTCGAGGTCTCCGAGTTGGACCCGGCACGTGACCTGGCGTGGATCGGCATATCGGGCGTCTCGCTGCGCGGGCGGTTCCGGATCCGCGAAACCGGCGACGGCCACACCAAGGTCGTCTTCCGGCTGGCCTACGAATCGGCGGGAAACCTGCTTGGCGTGATCGCCGACAGGGTGGCGTCACGCCAGGTCGGCCGCAACATGACCGAGACGCTGAAGAACCTGAAGCGGATGGTCGAGGCCTAGCCAGGCGGCGGTGTGCCCGCGCCGGGTGCACCGGCAATCGGCACCACCGGGGTGGGGGTCACCGTGGTGACGCCGTTGGAGCCGACGGTCGGTCCGCCGGAGGGGCCCATTGCCTGCGAGCATGTCGGCGGCCTTCTGGCTGCAGTCCAGCATCAGCAGCATCCGGCCACCCGCGGTGACCTTCTGCTGATCGACCAGGCACTGCGCCTGCGGCAGCACGCTGCCGAACGAACCGCCGAAGTATGCCTTCACGCCCTGGCTCTTCAGCACCTGCAACGCCTTGTTGTACGGCTCGCCGACCACGTTGACGAGCTCGTGTCCGGTCCGGCTGCGAAAGGGCCACACCAGCGCCGATCAGAGCGGCCGCGCCTGCGGTGACGAAGGCCACCGCTGAGCACAACGATCTTCTTCACGTGATCTCCCTAGGTCGGTGCGGTGCGAACATATCGCAGCGGTGACAAATGTGAAACCGCTGGGAGGTGGCCCAGCGTTACACCGGCGGGTGCACGATCCGATTCATCGCCTCGGCAAGCGCGTCCGCCCGTGGATCGGTGAACACCTCTTCTAGCTGCAGTTTTTCGCCATCTGGCCCGCTCAGCGGCACCCGCCAGTTCGGGTATTCGTCGGTGGTGCCCGGCTGGTTCTGGGTGCGAAGATCGCCGACCGCGTCGGCGAGCGACAGCGCCAGCAGCTTGGACGGTGTGCGACCGAGATATCTATGGAGCGCCAGCACGACCTCGTCGACGCCTGCGTCGTCGCCGAGCAGCCCAACCCGGCGCAGCTCGGCCAGCCAGGCTGCCTGTTGGGCCTGGTCACCGGCCAGTTCCTGATCGGCGGGACGGGTCAGCAGGCCGAGCTTTTCGCGCAGCCGCACATGCTCACCCGCCAGGTAGCCCGCCGTCGGCGGCAGGTCGTGAGTGGTCACCGAAGACAGGCAGTACTCCCGCCACTTCTCACCGGGCAGCGGTCCGCCGTCACCGTCGCGGTCGGCCTCGAACCACAGGATCGAAGTGCCGAACAGGCCACGTTCGCGCAGGTAGTCGCGTACCCAGGGCTCGACGGTGCCGAGATCCTCGCCGACGACGACGGCGCCGGCGCGGTGCGCCTCCAGCGCGACGATGCCGATCATCGCCTCATGGTCGTATCGCACGTAGGTGCCTTCGGTCGGCGGCGAGCCCTTCGGGATCCACCACAGCCGGAACAAGCCGATGATGTGGTCGATGCGGACGCCGCCCGCATGCCGCAGCACGGAGTTGACGAGGGAGCGAAACGGCTCGTATGCCTGGTCCACCAATCGATCGGGCCGCCACGGCGGCTGCGACCAGTCCTGGCCGAGCTGATTGAACTCATCGGGCGGCGCGCCCGCGGCGACGCCGAGCGCCAGCGCGTCCTGTAGCGCCCACGCGTCTGCGCCGTTGGGATCCACGCCGACCGCGAGATCGTGCATGATGCCCAGCCCCATGCCCGCCTGGACGGCAGTGGCCTGCGCGGCGGTGAGCTGATCGTCGAGCTGCCACTGCATCCAGCGGTGGAAGTCGACGGCGTCGGCGTGCTCGGCGGCGAAGTCGGCGACCGCCGGGTTGGACGGATGCTGTAGATCCTCGGGCCACTGGTGCCAGTCGCCGCCGTACTCCTCGGCGAGCGCGCACCAGATCGCGAAGTCGTCGAGGCTGTGGCCCTCGCGCGCGCGGTAGGCGGCGTACGCAAGGTCCCGCCCTGCCGATCGCTCGCGAGGTAGACGCTTTCCAGCGCAGAGCGTTTGGCCTTCCATGCGGCGTCCCTGTCGATCCGCTTGGCGCGGTCGGCGCGGGCCTGTATCTCCTTGCTGGGCCTTGCGGAGGGTGCCTCGCGGTCTGGCATAGGCGAATTCGGGTATCGCCTCGGGTCGCAGGTACAGCGGGTTGACGAACCGGCGCGACGTTGGCAGATAAGGCGACGGCTCCATGGGTGCCGTCGGCGCTGCCGCGTGCAGTGGGTTGACCAGAACAAAACCCGCACCGTGCTTGGCGGCCGACCACACAGCGAGATCGGTAAGATCCGTCAAATCGCCTATGCCCCAAGATCGCTGTGAGCGCACGCTGTAGAGCTGGGTGGCCAGACCCCATGCGCGGCTGGGGCCCAGCCTGGCGGGCAACTCCAGTGACGCGGGGGAGACGATGACCAGCGTGCTGGTGTCGGACGAGCCGACCTGAAGGTGCAGTTCGTGATAGCCAAGCGGAAGGTCGCCTGGCAGTTCGAAGGTGGCCTCGCCGATCAGCCTGCCGTCGAAATCGAAAGGGGGCCTGTTGTTTTCGAGCTGGCGCAGACCGGTGCGCACGCTGCCATCTTCCAGCCGGATCCACAGACCCGCGGGATCGCCGTGCGTGACATGGACCCAGAACGCCGACGCTGCGCCGGACCGGCCGACGATCGTCGGCGGCAGCGAGCGCGCCCAGTAGTCGCGGTCGTATGCGGCGAGTGCAGCGATGCGCTCGTCCTCCGTGGCGGCGGGCACGCCGAGGGCGTCGAGCACGGCGATCAGCGTCGAGTCGGTGACGCCTGCCTGCCTGCCGGTCCAGTCCACGTATTCGGTTGCGACGCCGTAGCAGGCGCGCCAACTCGACCAGCGAGCCCGGCAGATCAGTCATGCCGCCCATCTTGCCCGCAATCAGTCGACATCGCGGATCAACAAGTCGTCCCACGTGTCCCGTCGGACCACCAGCCGCGCATTCCCGTTGCGGGCGAACACAACCGGGACCCGGCGCGCGCCGTTGTACTGATTGGACATGGTGTAGCAGTAGGCGCCGGTGACCGGCACGGCAAGCAGATCGCCGATCGCGGGCTCGGCCAGCGGGACGCCGTCGACCAGCTGGTCGCCTGACTCGCAATGCCTGCCGACGACGCTGACCATCTCGCCGCCGCCGACCCGGTTGGCGATCGTCGCCTCAAACCGCTGCCCGGTCAGCGACACCTCTAGGTTGTCGGCCATCCCGCCGTCCACCGCCACGTGGGTGAGGACCCCGCGCTTGATCGTCGTGATCCGGTACACCGTGCATGCGCTGTTGGCGACCATGCTGCGGCCCGGCTCGACGATGATTCGCGCACCTTCGGGCAGCAGCGCGCGGGCCTGGCTCACCATCGCGTCGGCGTAGTCGTCGAGGCTCGGCGGATGCTCGTCGTACGTGTAGCGCACGCCGAGGCCACCGCCAAGGTCGTAGACGTCGAAGGTGCCGAGCTTTGCGATGGGTTCGACGGCCTGTGCGAGCTGTTCGACGTTGAGCAGTTGAGATCCGACGTGCGTGTGCACGCCGTCGAGCCGCATCTTGGAACTGCGCTCGATCCGCTTGATCGCGTCACGGGCGTCGTCGGGCAGCAGACCGAATTTCGAGCCGGCATGGCCCGTCGCCTGCGAGGCGTGGGTGGCGGCCTCGACGCCAGGGATGACCCGCACCAGGCAGGGTTGCCGATACCCCGCAGGCACGATGCGCTCGAGCCGGTCGATGTCGTCGAAGTTGTCGACGACGACGAGGCCGACGCCGTGCTTGACGGCCAGCTCGAGTTCCTCGTCGCTTTTGGCGTTGCCGTGCAGGACGAGCTTGCCCGGATCGGCGCCCGCCTTGAGTGCGGTGAGGATCTCACCGCCGCCCGCGACATCGAGGTGCAGGCCTTCTTCGACCATGATGCGCTGAGTTCCGGTGCACGGGAACGACTTTGACGCGAACGCCACGTCGCAGCGCGGCCATCGGCCACGAAACGCGGCGAGGTAGTCGCTGGCCCGCTGACGCAGGGCCTCTTCCGACACGACGATGGCGGGGGTGCCGAACTTCTCGGCCACGTCGTCGAGCCGGCAGCCGCCGATCATCAGGGTGCCGTCGTCGGCAAGCTCGGTTCCCGGCGGGAAGAGGCCGACCAACTCGTCGGTGGTCACATCGGAGTGGATCGTCACACGCTCAGCGTGCCACTGGGACGTCGAGCGTGAACTCACTGCGAAGAAAGTCCGCGAAATCCGCAGTTGCTTTCCATTGACCAAGTGCTACGTTATGTCTGTAACGATCCCTACAGAGCGGATGGGCATGACTATCAGCGCTTCGCCTGCCGAACGATTCGGCGTTCCACACACGTATGCGAATGGGGTGTACGCGCCGGTATACGACGAGGTCACGTCGTGGCACCTTCCGGTAACAGGGTCGATTCCCGATGACCTTGACGGCGTTTTTCTTCGCAACGGCCCGAACCCACCACCGGTCGCTCTCGAGGGCATGTACCACTGGTTCGTACCCGACGGGATGCTTCACGGCGTCAAGCTGCAGGCCGGTCGGGCGGTCTGGTACCGAAACCGGTGGGTGCGCACCGACGCCCTGGCCGCCAAGCTCGGAACGCCTCTTGCGGGCGGTACCGACGACGTCGCGATCGTCCCGAACACCTCAAACACCTCGGTGGTCGCCCACGCGGGCCGGGTGCTTTCGCTTGCGGAGTACGGGCTGCCGTACGAGATCGACACCGAGCTGAATACGGTCGGCCGCTACGACTTTCACGGGCAACTCAGGGCACCCGTAACCGCGCATCCCAAGATCGACCCGGTCTCGGGCGAGATGTTCCTCATCTCGTTCGGGCCGTTTCCGCCCTATCTGCGATATCACGTGATCGGATCCGACGGCCGGCTGCGGCGATCCGAAGTCATCGACGTGAAGGGCCCGTCGCTGATGCACGACTGGGCGATAACGGAGAACCACGTGCTGTTCTTCGATTTGCCTGTCCTGTTCGACGCCGAGTATCTCGTCGAAAGCGGATTTCCCTATCGATGGAATGCCGGGCACGGCGCGCGGGTGGGAATCATGCCGAAGACCGGCGTGAGTGCGGACGTCCGTTGGTTCGAGATCGACCCGTGCTATTTCGTCCACTCGACCAACGCGTACGAGCGTGACGGCTCGATCGTGTTGGAAGCACCGCGCTATCCGACATTCATGGAGGCGGGCAAGCCCGACATCCTCGCCCAGGGCGTGCGCTCGGAGCTGCACCGGTGGACATTCGACCTCACCAGCGGAGGCGTAAGTGAAGACGTGCTCGACGAGCGCGCAGTCGAATTCCCACGAATCAATGAGCGGTACACGGGACGGCACCACGCAATCAGCTACGCAATCGGGGGAGAAGTAACGGAGGAGACCACTAGCTTCGAATCGATTGTCAAACACGACAATCGGACCGGCCGCAGCCGCGAGCTGACGTTCGACGGCGGCGGAGTGCCGTCGGAAGCGATCTTCGTATCGGCAGTACGCGCGACGAGCGAGGACGACGGCTGGTTGATGTCGTTCGTCTACGACCCGCGGCGCGACGCGAGCGACCTGGTGATCATCGACGCGTCACGGCTGGCCATACAGGCCACGATCGAACTGCCCACACGCGTTCCATTCGGTTTCCACGGCACCTGGGTGGCGAGCGACCAATGACCGTTTCTCTTTCGAAGAAGCAGCAGCAGGGTGAGCAGTCGCGTGAGGTGATCCTCGACGCCACCGAACGGCTGATGGCCACCCGCGGATACGCCGCCACGTCGATCAGCGACATCCGCAAGGCGTGCGGTTTGCCGCCCAGCTCCATCTACTGGCATTTCGGATCCAAGGAAGGCGTGCTCGCGGCGGTGATGCAACGCGGCGCCGACCGGTTCTTCGCGGCGATCCCGACATCTGAAGGCGCCGCAACGCAGCTGGCCGTGCTGTCGACCCTGCAGTCGCAGCACCCTGATTTTTTGCGGCTGTTCTACATGCTGTCGCTCGAGCGCGGCAACGATCCGGCCGTCGCCGCGGTTATCCGCCAGGTGCGCGACACAGCGATCCGCAGGTTCCGCGACGCGATCACCCCGCTGATGCCAGCCGGTGCGCCGCCGTCGAAGGCCGAGCGCGTCGTCGGCGAACTAACCGCAGTGGCCGTCGCACTGTCGGACGGGTTGTTCTTCGCCGAGCACCTCGAACCCGACGGCACCGACGTCGACCGGATGTATCGCCGGCTGTTCCAAGCCATCACCGCACTCATTCCGATTCTCTTGGAGGAAAATTGAACACGCGAACAGCGATCGTCACCGGCGCCAGCTCAGGGCTGGGGCTCGAATGCGCGCGAGCGCTGTTGCGCAGCGACCCGTCCTGGCACATCGTCCTCGCCGTTCGCGACACCAGCCGCGGCGACGAAGCCGTCACGCAATTGGGACAACCGCAGCGCTGCACCGTTATGGAGATGGACCTCGCGTCGTTGGCCTCGGTGGGCGCCTTCGTGGAGGACGTTCGCGACGCCAGCCTCCCGCCGCTACACGCGATCGTCTGCAACGCAGGCGTGCAGGTGGTGTCGGGCACCGAATGGACGGAGGACGGCGTCGAGATGACCTTCGGCGTCAACCATCTCGGCCATTTCACGCTGGTGCATGGCCTTCTCGACGAGCTGGCACACCCGGCGCGAATCGTCGTCGTCAGCAGCGGCACCCACGACCCGACCAAGCACACGGGCATGCCCGATCCGAGTTACACAGCGGCCGCCGACCTCGCGCATCCGTGCGCCGATCAGTCTCTGGACGGCCGCCGCCGCTACACCACCTCCAAGCTGTGCAACCTGCTCTTCACCTACGAACTCGACCGCAGGCTCGGCCACGGCGCACAGGGCGTGACGGTCAACGCGTTCGACCCCGGCCTGATGCCGGGCTCCGGGCTGGCCCGCGATTACCCGCAGCTGCAGCGACTCGCGTGGCGCTACCTGCTGCCCGCACTGCGGGTGTTGCCTGGCGTGCGCAGCACCCGCACCTCCGGCCGCTATCTGGCCGCGCTGACGCACGACGCCCGGTTCGACGGTGTCACCGGTGAGTACTTCGACGGGCTCCGCCCGATCCGGTCGTCAGAGGACTCCTACGACCTTGGCAAGGCGCTCGACCTCTGGGACACCAGCGAACGGCTTCTCGCGCAGTGCTCTAAAGGGCGTTGAACACCACAAGCAACGTCGCGAAGCCCGCGGTGGCCCACCCGAGTAGAAGGACTTCGGTCCTTGGTGTGACCGTGATGCGGCTCGCCCGTCGGTGACCGAGCCAAACGGAGAGTAACGCCAGGAGCGCCCCCACAACGACCAGTACCGACCGCTCCTCCGTCAACGCACCGTGGCCCAGCAGCGGGATGGCGCCGACGGCAAGGAAGCCGAACGCACTGCGCTCCCAGGATAATTGGGTGCGCTCTGCTTGCAGGCCTGGTTTCTCCGGGGGTTGAGGATGCATGGCCGTTTCCGTCTACGGCTGGACGGAGATCACGACGATCAATGCGATGGTCACTGCGACGACGACACAGCCGAGCAGGACCGGCATCCACGATCGGGGCAGATCGACACCCCGGCGCATCGCGGTCTGCACGCTCTGCCATCGCCGAACCGCCAGCACCGCCAGCACCCCACCTGCCGCCGTCAGCGCGGTCCCGAGCCCGTGTCGGATGCCTGGAATGGAAAGGGCGGGGACCAACTGGACCACTGCGACGCCGCCGGCAAGCAGCGCCAGCGCGGTGCGGATCCAGGCCAAGAACGTCCGCTCGTTGGCAAGCGTGAAGCGATAATCCGGCTCTCGCGTGTCCTCGCTCGGCTCCATGTGCCCACACACTAGAACTGCTAGTTGGCCACCGTCGGTAATGTCCGATACGTGGCGCAGGACCGGCGGGCGCGGATCGCGACCGCGGCGCTGTTCCTGACCAACGGGGCGATCTTTGCCAACCTGTTGCCGCGCTACCCCGAGATCAAGGCCGATCTGCACCTGTCCAACGCGGTCTACGGCGCGGCGATCGCCGCGTTCTCCGGTGGCGCGCTCGTCGCCGGGCTTGCCGCCGCGACGCTGATCCGCCGATACCGCTCGTCGCGCGTCGCGGTGGTCGGAACTATCGGCATCGCGGTGTTCGTCGTCGTCGCAAGCCTCGCGACTACGCCGCTTGTGTTGGCCGCCGCGCTGTTCGTCGCGGGCGCCTCGGACGCGATCACCGACGTCGCGCAGAACGCGCACGGCCTTCGGGTGCAGCGCAACTACGGCCGGTCGATCATCAATTCGCTACACGCGGTGTGGGCGGTCGGCGCGATCATCGGCGGCTTGATGGGCGCGGCGGCGATCGCATTGCACATCTCCCGCACAATGCATTTGACCATCGCCGCAGTGATCTTCAGCGCGGTCGTCGTGGTCGCCTACCCGTATCTGTTGCGCGGCCCCGACCATGACGACCATCCGTCGGCGCGCACCGGGGACGGGGGAGGCGCTGGCATTGCCGTGTATGCGACCCTGCTGGCGCTGGTGGTCATCGCGATCGCAGGGGCGACGGTCGAGGACGCCGGAAGCTCCTGGGCCACCCTGTATTTGCGTGACTCCCTCGGGGCACCTGGACCGGTCGCGGCGTTCGGCTACGTCGCCCTTGTCGGTTTCATGTTCGTTGGCCGGCTTGTCGGCGACCGGCTCGTCGACCGGTTCGGCGAACGAGCGGTGGTGCGGACCGGGGGGCTCATCGCTGCTGCCGGAATGGGTTGTGCGCTGGCGTTTCCGAGTATCCCCGGCACGATCGCCGGGTTTGCGGCCGCGGGTCTTGGCGTCGCCACCCTGATACCCGCGGCGATGCACGGGGCCGACCAGCTGCCGGGCATGCGACCGGGCACCGGGCTGACGGCCGTCACCTGGCTAATGCGTGTCGGCTTCTTCGGCGCTCCGCTGATCGTCGGGGTCGTCGCGGATGCGACGAGCCTCCGGATCGGCCTGTTGTCCGTACCGGTTGCCGGATTGACGGCTGTAGCGCTGGCCGGTGCGCTCAGTGCACGGCGCCGGCCATCTCGATCGTGAGCACGCCTGCCACGATCAGCGCGATGCCGAGCGCCATCACCCAGGTGAGCGGTTCTGCGAAGAGGAACCGGGCGACGACGGCGACCAGCGCGACACCGCAGGCGGTCCAGATGCCGTAGGCGATGCCGACCGGCATGCCCAACGACAGCGATAACCACAGCAGATAGAACGACACCAGGTAGCCAGCGATCACCGGCGCGATCCACGCCTTCTTGCGGAAACCGTCAGAGGCGCGCAGCGACAACGTGGCGACCACCTCGATCAGAATCGCGCAGGCAAGCGCCCACCACATCATGGGCCATCCGCAGCTGTCGGCCGCGATCCGAACTCGACAAGGAGCACGCCGGCGATGATCAGCACAATTCCCGCAGCGATGGGCCAGGTGAACGCATCGCCGAATATCGCAGCGGCCAAGACAGCGGTGGCCGCCGTGCCCGACGCACCCCAGATGCCGTACGCGACGCCGACCGGCATGCCCGCCCTCAGGACCATCGTCAGCAGCACGAACGAGCCGACATAGCCTGCCACCACGAGCAGAAGCCACGCCGAATGGTCTTGGGAAGCACGCAATGACAGCGTCGCAACTACTTCGACCGCGATGGCCGCGAAGAGCAACGCCCAGGTCCGCACGCGACCAACCTAGCTGACGACGCGCTCCACCATCGGCGTCAGCACCTCGTGCGCGAACCGCCGCAGCTCGGCGTCGTCGGAGAAGTTCGGATCGGCCGGCGGTATCGAGATGTAGGTGGAGAACAACCGAGCGAACACGTCGGCCACCCAACGCACCTGCTGCGACGGTGTACCGGGCGCCTCGCCGTGAATGTAGTTGGCGATGAAGGCCGATCCCATCGTCAGCAGTTCGACGGAGTCGGCGATCGGCGCAGGCTCGAGCGCTCCTGCGCGGCGCAGCAGCGGATGTTCCCGTGCGAACCTGACCGCGGCGATGAACGCCTCCGCCACGCCCTCATGCGGATCCTCGGCGGCGTCGATGGCGTCGGCTACCGCGGCGAGGAAGCGCTGAGTTTCGCGTCGCACCAGCGCCTCGACCAGGTCGTCGCGGCGCGGGTAGCGGCGGTAGGCGGTCATCCTGGATACGCCTGCGCGGCGGACGACCTCCTCGACCGTAATCCGTCGTAGCCCAATGGCCGCCGCTTCCTGAAGGGCCGCGTCCAGAATGCGCTTGCTGGTGCGGTCGGCGTGTTCGTCAACGTTGCCGCCTGCGGTCGCGCCGCCGACCACCTCGATCAGCTGGGCGCCGATCACAGCGCTGCGGCTTTCGGCACCGCGGCGCCGTCGGCTCGCGCGCTGGCGAGTTGGGCGTAGCGCGGGAGCCCGAACGCCCACCGCAGCCTGCGCGCGTCGAACTGCATGGCCGGTTCCATGAGGATGCGTGTCAGCGCGGACGGATGGGCGTAGCCGATCAGCTCCTGTGCCCACTTCGGCGCGCGGCTCATGCCGGCGTAGATGGCGAACCGGTGCAGCTGGCGGTCGACGGGCCCCGGGAGATTCGGGAAGAACGGCGACGTCATCAGGAAGTCGACGAAGTCGCGTGTCTGCGCATTCACGCCCAGTTTCGACCGCATGCTCTCGACGTAATCGTCGAGCTCGGCGACGGTGGTGGGCACCCAGTCCGCGCCGCCCATCCGGCCGATCACCGCCTGCTCGGCCAGGTAGCGGTCCCGTTCGTGTTGTGACAGAGGCCTTTTCGTTTGCTCGAAGACCCGCATGATCATCCACGGAATGCAGGTGTGCACCCATGCGAGTAGCTCGGGATCCAGCGCGCGGTACGGCACTCCGTCGGGACGTGTGCCGTTAACGAACGAATGCACCCGTTTGACGCGTTCGATGATGCCGGTAGCCGCCTCCGTATTGCCGAAGGTCGTGGTCAGTACGTAGCCCAGCGTCGCGCGAGCCCGCTGGAACGGGTCCTCTCGGTAGTTCGACAGGTCCTGCACGCCTGCGATGACCGAGGGATGCAGGATCTCCAGCACGATCGCGGGAAGGCCGGCCTGCGAGACCGATGCCAGATCGGCGTTGACCTCCCAGGACACGCTGCCCGGCCCGATCAGCCCCGGATCGCCGGGCGGACCGCCATAGACCTGCGGGTCGTCGTGACGGCCTGCACCCTTCTCGAACTCGGCGACGATCGCGGCGGCGCAGTGTGTCCATCGGATCTCCCTTGGGAGGAGTGTTACAAACTACGTATCAGTTATACCACGACACACGTGACGCGAATCTCCCGGCTGTCAGTTGCGATCCATCGCTAACCTCTGGGAATGAGCACCGTTGTCGAGACCGTCATACGGCCCGGTCCGTGGCGTCGACGACGGTCGGGTTACGGCGTGGAAAGGGGTGCGCTACGCCGCCCCGCCGACCGGCGACCTACGGTGGCGGGCGCCGGAGCCGCCCGAGCCATGGAGCGAGGTCGCCGATGCCAGCGCCTTCGGGCCGGTCTGTCCGCAGCCGGTGGAGCCCCGGATCCCGATCGACCTTGGCGCGCCGCAGGGCGACGACTGCCTGACGCTGAACATCTGGGCGTCGTCGGAGATCGCGGGCGGTGACCGCAGGCCGGTGATGGTGTGGATCCACGGCGGCGCCTACATCCTTGGTTCGGCGAACCAGCCGCTGTACGACGGGCGGGTGTTGGCCGGCGGCGGCGACGTGGTTGTCGTCACCGTGAACTACCGGCTCGGCGCATTCGGATTCCTGGACCTGTCCTCGTTCAGCGCGCCAGGGCGCCGGTTCGACACCAACGTCGGGATGCGCGACGTGCTGCACGCCCTGCATTGGATCCGCGACAACATCGCTGCCTTCGGGGGCGACCCCGACCGCGTCACGGTGTTCGGCGAGTCGGCGGGCGCCGGCATCATCACCACCTTGCTGACCAGCCCGGCCGCCGAAGGACTATTCGCGGGCGCGATTGCGCAGAGCTCACCGGCCACGTCGGTGTACGACGCGACTCGGGCCCGCCGGGTGGCCGAGCAGTTCCTCGCCGCGCTCGGCCTGGCGCACAACGACATCGACCGGTTGACGGATGCGCCGGTCGACGCGCTCGTCGCCGCGTCTCGAGCGTTGTTCAACGACGTGCCGCTGCAGAGCCCGGGCATGCTGGCCTTCGCCCCGATCGTCGACGGCGATCTCGTACCCGACAACCCGGTCAAGCTTGCCCGCGCGGGCCGGTCGCATCCCGTACCGCTGATCATCGGCACGAACAAGCACGAGGCGGCGCTGTTCAAGTGGATGAAGTCGCCGCTGATGCCCATCACACCCGAGGCGATCAGCGCGATGTTCGCCCAGATCTCCGCGGAACAGCCGGACGTAGTGCTACCGACTGACGACCTGCTCGGCACGGCGTATCCGGGGCTGCGGGGAAAGGCCCGCGGCATGGGGGTCGCGCGCGATGTCGGCTTCAGGATGCCGTCGGTTTGGCTGGCCGAAGGCCACAGCGCCGTCGCGCCGGTATATCTGTACCGATTCGATTGGGCCACCCCGATGTTGCGGCTGCTGCGGCTTGGCGGTGCGCACGCCACCGAACTGCCCTTCGTGTGGGGCAACCTCGTCGCCGGTCCCAAGGACCCGACATTCAGGCTCGGCGGCATGAAGACCGGCAAGGTCGTTTCGGCGCGAATCCAGGCTCGCTGGCGAAACTTCGCAACCCAGGGCAAGCCGCTCGGGTTGGACGGTGAACCCGAATGGTTGCCGTACCAGGAGGCCGATCGGGCCTGTCTGTTGCTCGACCGCCAGGACTCCGTCGTCAACGACGTCGACCTGCACATCCGGTCGGCCTGGGGCAGTCAGGTGCTCAGCTTCCGGTAGCGGCGCGCCAGATAAACTCGCGGGGGAGGTGTCATCGTGGACTGGGCTCACGCATTCGAGGACGTGCTGCCGCCGCTGATGCACGATCCGGTGACCTTCGCCGTCCCGTTCTTTCTGCTGCTGCTGATCATCGAATGGGCGGCGGCCCGCAAGCTGGCGCACACCGAGGCAGAGCAGGCGCCTGCCGGGGCCTACCTGCGGCCCGACGCGTGGGCCAGCATCTGGATGGGCCTCGTGTCGGTGGGAACCAGCGCGCTGCTGAACGGCATTGCCCTGCTGGGCTACGCCGCGCTGTATGTCTACGTCGCTCCCTGGCATCTTCCGGCCAACCAGTGGTACACGTGGGTGATCGCCATCCTCGGCGTAGACCTGCTCTATTACTGGTATCACCGGATGGCTCATCGGGTGCGGATCTTCTGGGCCACACACCAGGCGCATCACTCCAGCCAGTACTTCAATTTCGCCACCGCACTGCGGCAGAAATGGAACATCAGCGGCGACGTCTTCCTGCGCGCGCTGCTTCCGCTGTTTGGCGTACCGCCTTGGATGGTGTTCGCCAGCTTCTCGATCAACCTCATCTACCAGTTTTGGATCCACACCGAGCGCATCGGAAAGCTCTGGCGGCCAATCGAATTCATCTTCAACACTGCGTCGCACCACCGGGTTCACCACGGCATGGACCAGCAGTACCTCGACAAGAACTACGGCGGCATTCTGATCGTGTGGGACCGGCTGTTCGGCAGCTTCCAGGCAGAAACCACGCGACCGCACTACGGCCTCACCAAGCAGGTGGATACGTACAACATCTGGAAGCTGCAGACCCACGAGTACGTGGCGATCGCCCGCGATGTGCGTCACGCTGCGCGCTGGCGCGACAGGCTCGGCTACGTCTTCGGCCCGCCGGGATGGGTGCCGGCCGAAAGTCGGCTCAGTGTGGACCGGGGAACACCGGCGCCCGCCCGCTGAGCGCGTATTTTTACCGCAGTGCGAGGCGACCCCGTAGTGTCCGCGATGTGGAGACGGTATTTGATGCCAACGTCGACCCCGGCCTGGTCGAACGTTCCCTTGCCGCAAGCACCTTCGGCTCGATGTGGCTCGAAATCCCCCGGCCCGAGTACCCGCACGCAACCGGATCGATCACCTGCGACCTGCTGGTGGTCGGCGGGGGATACACCGGGCTGTGGGCCGCACTGCATGCCGCTCAGCGAGATCCCGATCGCCGCATCGTGCTCATCGAGGCCAATCGCATCGGCTGGGCCGCGTCGGGGCGCAACGGTGGCTTCGTCGACGCCAGCCTGACGCACGGCCTGGAGAACGGAAAGGCGCGTTGGCCCAACGAGATTGACACCCTCGAGGCGATGGGCAGGGAGAACCTCGACGGCATGCAGGCCGACATCGAGTCGCTCGGGCTCGACGCCGAATGGCAGCGCACCGGCATGCTGTCGGTGGCCACCGAACCGCATCAAGTCGACTGGCTGGCCGACGCAGCCGCCAAGTGCGACGGGCAGTGGCTCGGCCTGAGTGACGTCCGCGACGAGGTTCATTCCCCGACCTACCTCGCGGGGCTGTACAACCCCGACTCGACTGCGATCGTGCACCCGGCCAAGCTGGCGCTCGAACTGGCCCGCGCCTGTCACGACGCCGGCGTGCAGATCTACGAGCACACCAACGCGCAGCGCCTTGACTCCGTCGTCGCCGCGCTTCGCCTCCAGTGCGGTGCTGCGATCGTCACCTGCCGCAAAGTGGTGCTGGCAACGAATGTCTTCCCTAGCCTGCTGCGGCGAAACCGGCTGCACACCGTGCCGGTCTACGACTATGTGCTGGCCACCGAGCCTCTCACCGACGCGCAGCTCGACCGAATCGGATGGCGGCACAGGCAGGGAATCGGCGACTGCGCCAACCAATTTCACTACTACCGCCTGACGATGGACAACCGGATCGTGTGGGGCGGCTACGACGCCGTCTACCACTTCGGCCGCAAGGTCGAGGACCGCTACGAAGACCGGGCCGCCACCTATCGGCGGCTGGCCGCACACTTCTTCATCACCTTTCCTGCGCTCGACGATGTCCGGTTCAGCCACCGCTGGGCGGGTGCCATCGACACCAACACTCGGTTCTGCGCGCATTGGGGACTGGCACGCGAAGGCCGGGTCGCCTATGCCAACGGGTTCACCGGGCTCGGCGTCGGGGCGGCGCGCTTCGCCGCCGACGTGTGCCTCGACCTCCTCGATGGCGAGCCCACCGCACGCACCGAATTGGAGATGGTGCGTAGGCGGCCGTTGCCGTTTCCGCCGGAGCCGCTGGCCAGCATCGGTATCCAGGCGACGCGGTGGTCGCTGGATCGGGCCGACCACTCGGCCGGGCGGCGCAACATCCTGCTTCGCACGCTGGATGCGTTGGGGCTCGGGTTCGATTCCTGACTCGTAATGCCCACGGCCGCAGCCACGATCAGTAAGCTCAGCCGGGATCATGTGGAAAGGGGTCAGGGCATGGGCGACAGACTGATGAACGGCGACAAACTCCAACGCGGGCAATCGCTGACGTCAAGAAATGGGGCGTACACGTTGACGCTGCAGGACGACGGCAACCTGGTGCTGACCGGTGGCGGCCAGGCGGTGTGGGCGACGGGCACCAACGGGCAGGACGCGCAACGCCTTGAGGTGCAATACGACGGCAACTGTCGTGCTCTACACAGTCGGACAAGCCGATCTGGCACACCGATACCAAGGGCGCCAAGGACGTTCGGCTGCTGCTGCAGGACGACCGCAACCTGGTGCTGTACGGCTTCGACGGACCGGCCTGGTCGTCCGACACGCAGACTGACGAGGCGCCGCCGGCACCTCCGGCCGAGGACAGCACCGGAAGTGGTCCCCGCCGCGGCCGAGGAACCCGCTTCCCGCACCGGAGCCCGAACCGGCACCTCCTCCTCCGCCGCCACCACCTCCGCCTGCTCCTCGGACATACACGGTGGTCTCCGGCGACACGCTCTGGGCGATCGCGGAACGCTTCTACGGTGACGGCAGCAAATACCAGGTGATCGCCGACGCCAGCGGCATCTCCAACCCTGACCTGATCCATCCCGGCCAGGAGCTGACCATCCCGTAACTCAGCGACGTAGTCGCTTGGGCCTGAACGCATTTGGGTCACCCAGCGTTCGCCAAACGTTTGAATTGCGGCGAGCGGAACCGCATACGAGCGCGCGCCGGATCAGTAGGGTCGGCGTCATGGGAGACACACTTACCGAAGGTCAGAAGCTCGAAAAGGGTGGATCGTTGACGTCCAGCAACGGCGCATACACGTTGACGTTGCAGGACGACGGCAATCTGGTGCTGGCCGCGCGCGGCCAGGCTGTGTGGGCGACAGGCACCAATGGCGAGAACGTCGAACGCCTTGAGGTGCAATCTGACGGCAACGTCGTGCTCTACACAGCGGACAAGCCGGTCTGGCACACCGACACCAAGGGCGCCAAGGACATCAAGCTCGTTCTGCAGGACGACCGCAACGTGGTGCTGTACGCCAAGGATGAGGCCGCCTGGTCGTCGAAGACGGAAACCTCCGATCCGCCTCCGCCGGCGCCCGAGGCTGAGGTGCCCGAAGTCGCTCCCGCGGCAGAAGAAGCGCCTGCTCCTGCGCCGGAGGCCGAGCCCGCCGCCACCGCCGCCACCGCCGCCTGCTCCGCGGACATACACCGTGGTCTCCGGCGACACCCTGTGGGCAATCTCGGAACGCTTCTACGGCGACGGCAGCAAGTATCAGGTGATCGCCGACGCTAGCGGCGTCTCCAACCCCGACCTGATCCATCCGGGTCAGGAGTTGACGATCCCGTAGCTCACAAGCGAAGGTTGCCCGGCCCGAAAGGTCCGGGCCACCTTCCTTTGTGTAACGTCACGGCTTCGCTGTCCGATGAGCAATTGCGTGCTGCTCAGCGGTACGCTTGACAGCCTTGACACATGAAGATCGGAGGCGATAGTGCGCCGACGATGGTTGCGCATGCTCACGGCGGCGGCCGCCCCGATCGTCGCGTTCGCGCTGCCGTCTGCACCGGCACAGGCCACTCCCGGGGTGCTGGTGTTCCCCGGTATGGAGGTTCGCCAAGGCACCAACGTCTGCACGCTCGGGTACGTCGACCCGCAGATGCGGATCGCATTCACCGCGGGCCACTGCAGGGGCAACGGACAGGTGAGCGACAGAGACGGCAACCTGATCGGCAGTCAAGCGTTGTTCCGGGACAACACGCCGAACGGCGCCACCGTCGACACCAATCATCAGATTGCCGACTGGGAGGCGATCAGCCTTTCGCCCGATGTCGCGATCAACAACATTCTTCCTGGCGGACGGCAACTGGTCGCCGATCCCGCGATCGTGCCCGTGGTCGGCCTGCCGGTGTGTCACTTCGGTGTGATCACGGGAGAGAGCTGCGGGACCATCCAGGCGGTGAACAACGGCTGGTTCACGATGGCCAACGGAGTGGTGAGCCAGAAGGGCGACTCCGGCGGCCCGGTTTACAACCTCACCCCCGACGGCAGGGCGGCGATCGTCGGAATGTTCAACAGCACCTGGGGCACGTTCCCGGCGGCGGTGTCGTGGCAGGCCGCCAGCCAGCAGGCTCGCGAGGACGTCATCTCTGCCGCATCTGGCAGTGTTGGCGCGCCGACTCCCGAGCCCTGGTCACTCCCTGCGCCCTAGCGGAGAAGCTCGAAAACCGGGATCGACGGTGCGGCAGAACGCATTTCGGCGTCAGTCGACTGCGGAGTCAAGCCGCCGACGTGACCCTTGACCTCCCAGTACCACCGGTCGAGATAACGCTTGAGCAGCTGCGGCTTGGCGTCGTCGGCAACCTCGGCGATGCGCACGTCCCGGCTCCGCCACCGCGGGCCCCATCTCGACGATGCCCGCGCTGCGTGCGTTTCGCGCCCACTGCGTGTTACCGCGCGGCGACACGACGTAGTCGCGGCCGTCGACGCTGAGCACATTGATCACCACGCCCCGGCGCTTGCCGCTCTTGCGGCCGCGGACCCGAAGGGCACGCGTTCCTGCGATGCTGATTCCGGCCTCGGCCAGCCAGCGGATCAGTTCGTTGCCTGCGCGGGCGGCGGCATTGGGGGCGTCGTAGCGCACGGTCATTGGCGTTCCTTCCATCGGGCACCGAATTCGAGAGCGGTGCTCTCACATCAGGCTGCCACGCCGGTCGGGAAAGATTCAAGAGCAGTGATCTCGTTTTGTGTCACACTGGCCGGATGGGCAAGCGGCAGGAAACCCGCGAGAAGATCGAGGCGCAGATCATCGAGCTCGGCAGGCGCCATCTGGTCACCGAGGGTGCGGCCGGGCTGTCGCTGCGGGCCATCGCGCGCGACCTGGGCATGGTGTCGTCGGCGGTGTACCGCTATGTGGCCAGCCGCGACGATCTGCTGACGCTTCTCCTCGTCGACGCGTATTCGGAGCTTGCCGACGCGGTCGACAGCGCCGCGGCACCGGCCGTGTCCTGGCGAGATCAACTGCTCGCAATGGCGCACGCGACCCGCGCGTGGGCGCTCGACCAGCCGGCCCGCTGGGCACTGCTGTACGGCAGCCCGGTGCCCGGCTACCACGCGCCGCGGGAGCGCACGGTCGGGCCGGGCACCCGGGTAGTCGGTGCGCTGTTCGAAGCGATCGGGGCCGGCATCGCAGCTGGCGACATACCTCGATCCAATATTGCTGCGGCGCAACCGCTGTCGTCGGACTTCGACCGACTGCGTGCGGAGTTCGAGTTCACCGGCGACGACTCCGCCGTCGCGAAATGCTTTCTGCTGTGGGCGGGACTGGTCGGTGCGATCAGCCTCGAGGTGTTCGGTCAGTACGGCGCGGACACGCTGACCGAACCCGGGGCGGTATTCGACACCCAGGTCCGGCTGCTGATCGACATGCTCTGCGCGTGACCCTGTCTCGGCGAAAGAACTATCCTGGATTGGCGAGGCACCGATGAACCGCCAAGAACTGTTCGCCTCGATCGTGGCTGCACGCCCCGGTCGTGAAGACACGGTGTACCTCGAGCGCCGGGGGGATTCGTACAGCTGGCGGTTCGTGCCCCTCGATGCCGTCGTCACCGAGACGCCGTCGGACGACCCGGACGTATGGATGTGCTTCTCCGCCACCTGGCCAGTGGATCCGGCACGGCTGCAGGCGTTCTTCGACGATCTGATGGCCGAACTCGAATCGATGGCCAGCCGCGCCGATCGGTGTCGATGGCCGCTCGACGAACCCTGGCCGCATTCGCACTGACGGCCTGCATCGTGTACTTCCGCATCGACCCTGAGCAACGCGCGAGGTTCAAACGCTGTCGTCGCCAGTGGGATTTCGCGTCACGCCGTCGACTCGAACCCGTCGACGCCTGCGGACCCGCGCTGCCCGCCGCGATCAAGGACGCCCTCGCCGTCTACTACTACCCGGGCACCTGGGACTGGCAGCACGACCTCAAGCAGTCGTTGGTGCACAAGGCGGTGCGAGCGGTCACTCAACGAGTCGGGCGCGGGCGATGTCATCGAGGCCGCCACGGCGCTGCTGGACTGCTACGACGCGTGGGCGAGCACGATCGACGACTTCGCCCCCGTCAAGATCGATCACGACGTGGCGGGCCTGCTCACCGATCCGGACGACGCCGAACGGGGGCTGTTGACCCCCAACGGATCCGGGGTGGTCTACGCGTGCAGGGTCGACCTGCTCGCGGTCGACGCCGCCGACGAGTACTGGGTCGTGCGCCACCAGATCGTCGATGACTGGCAGGACCTGGGCGCGCTGGTTCGCGACGAGGAGGCGATCGCGGCGTGCTGGGCCTGGGAGCAGGACTACGTGGGCATGGAGATCGCCGGAACGATCCACAACGAGGTGCGCATCGGTGGCCCGCTCGATCTTCCCGCGCCCGCGGCCGCCGGCGGGCGCACCCGCCGGCCTGTTGCCCAGCATGAGGGCAGCGGCGGAGGCCGGTCGATCCCGCAACATCAACGGGTGTCGGCGCGGGCGTCGCGGGTCGACGTCACGAGCCGCGTCGACCTACACACCGCGGGGCCGATTCGTCGCACCCGCATCCGTCGCACCCGGCAGGAGATCGACGGGGTTGGCGCGCAACTGGCTGCCGAAGCGCTCGACATGGTCTCCGACCCCGCGATCTATCCGAGCCCCGCGGCGCACTGTTCGGTGTGCGAGTTCGCCGCGCCGTGCCTTGCGCTGTTCGCGGGCGCCGATCCGGAGCCGATCCTGGCGGCCCAGTTTCGCCAGCGCGCCGCGAGCGCCCAGCCCAAGCCGCGGTTGGGGCAGGCCACCTGGGGCTTCGGCAGAGGAGCCGCGCCGCCGAAGTGGGATCAATAATTACGCCTTGACTTATATAAGTCCTAGCTTTAATTTGGGATAGTGCACGCGTTCGACGTCCTTGGCGATCCGGTGCGCCGGCGCATTCTCGAACTGCTCGCAGGCGGCGAGATGTCTGCGGGAGCCATCGGCGCCACCATCCAGGGCGAGTTCGCGATCACCCAGCCCGCGGTGTCCCAGCACTTGAAGGTGCTGCGGGACAACGGGTTCGCCTCGGTCCGGCCGGACGGTCAGCGGCGGCTGTACGCGGTGAACGGCTCGGCGCTGCGCGATGTCGACGAGTGGCTCGACACGTTCCGCCGATTCTGGACACCGCACCTCGCCGCGCTTGGCACCGAAATCGCACGGGGGAAACGACAACGACGAAGGAAGGCAACATGATTGAGATCGATGTCGACCATCAGATCAAGGCGGTTAAGCGCAACGTCGGGACCCGCACGATCGACACAGGGGAGGCACACGTCGTCACGATCAGTCAGTCCTACGACACCGACCCGGCAGACCTCTGGGATGCGGTCACCAATATCGAGCGCATTCCGCGGTGGTTCCTGCCGATTTCGGGCGAATTGAAACTCGGCGGCTCCTACCAGTTGGAAGGACAGGCCGGCGGAACGGTCCTGACGTGTGACCCGCCGAAGAACTTCACCGCCACCTGGGAGTACGGCGGCAACGTCAGCTGGATCGACGTCACCATCAGCGGCGACGGACCCGACCGGGCGCGATTGGTAATCGAGCACATCGCTCACGTGGACGACGAGACCTCGCGTCAGTTCGGACCTGGCGCCGTCGGGATCGGCTGGGATTCCATGGTGCTCGGGCTGGCCATCCACCTGAGTACCGGCGAAACCATCGACCCGTCGTTCGGGCAGCAGTGGACGGGCACCGAGGAGGGGCGTCGCTTCCTGACGCTGTCGAGCGAAGAGTGGTATGCCGCGAACGTGGCCGAGTGGCGAGGATCCCGCGGTGGCGCGTGCGTCGGCGGATAGATGCCTCAAGGCGTACCTCGGCGAGGAATAAACTAGAACACGTTCTAGCCAGGCGGGCATGCCGACGATATTCTCGTGGAGATGCTTGACCAGACACCTGTCCAGATTGCGTGGGTAACGCGTGACCTCGACGCCACCGAAACGGCGCTGACCACGCTGTTGGGCGCCAAGAAGTGGATCCGCATGCCGGGCGTCCACTTCGCTCCCGACACGTGCACCTTCCGTGGGCAGCCCGCCGACTTCGTCGCCGACATCTCGCTGAGCTACGCCGGCGACACCCAGCTGGAACTGATCGCGCCGGTCTCGGGTGAAAGCATCTACACCGAGTTTCTCGACAGCGCCGGACCGGGCCTGCACCACATCTGCGTCGAGGCGACCGACACCGACGCGTTCGACGCCGCCCTGGTCGACGCCGAAGGCCATGGCGCACCCGTCGTCCAGCAGGGAGTGATGCCCGGCGGAATGCGGTTCGCCTACGTCTCGGCGGAACAGTCGGGCGTGCCCTACATCGAGATCGCGCACATCTCGCCCGAGATCCGGGCGTTCTTCGACTACATCAAACAGGAGCAACAGTGACGTACCGAGATCCCGCAGACCATCGACGCCGCCGACATCGCGGAATTCAGCGACGAGGTCGACGTACTGGTGATCGGCTTCGGCATCGCAGGCGGCTGCGCGGCGGTCAGTGCCGCAGCGGCAGGGGGCGAAGGTGCTGGTGCTTGAGCGCGCAGCGGCCGCGGGCGGCACCAGCGCGATGGCGGGTGGCCATTTCTATCTCGGTGGTGGCACAGCGGTGCAACAGGCCACCGGCCACGACGACAGCGCCGAGGAGATGTACAAGTACCTCGTCGCGGTGTCGCGCGAGCCGGAGCACGACAAGATCCGCGCCTACTGCGATGGCAGCGTCGAACACTTCAACTGGTTGGAGGACTTGGGTTTTCAGTTCGAGCGGAGTTTTTACCCAGGCAAGGTGGTGGTGCCGCCAGGCACCGAGGGCCTGTCGTACACCGGCAACGAGAAGGTCTGGCCGTTCTGTGAGCAGGCCAAGCCCGCACCTCGTGGGCACTCCGTACCGGTGCCCGGTGAACTGGGTGGCGCGGCGATGGTCATCGACCTCCTGCTCAAACGGGCCGACGAACTCGGTGTGCAGATCCGCTACGAGACCGGGGTCGACCAATCTGATCGTCGACGACGGTGCCGTGGTCGGGGTCAGCTGGAAGCACTTCAACGAAACCGGCGCCATCAGGGCCAACGTCGGTCGTCATCGCCGCGGGCGGTTTCGCGATGAACCCCGAGATGGTCGCCGAACACACCCCAGCGCTGGGTCAGAAGCGCCGCACCAAACACCACGGAGAGGTCGAGCCCTACATCCTCGGCAACCCCAACGATGACGGGCTTGGCATCCGGATGGGCGTCTCGGCCGGGGGAGTCGCGCAGAACCTGGACCAGCTGTTCATAACCGCCGCCGCCTACCCGCCGGAGATCCTGCTCACCGGCGTCGTCGTGAACAAGGACGGCAAGCGGTTTGTCACGGAAGACTCCTACCACTCACGCACCTCGGCCTTCGTCCTGGAACAGCCCGATCAAACGGCATACCTGATCGTCGACGAGGCGCATATGCAGATGCCCGAGATGCCGTTGATCAAGTTCATCGACGGCTGGGAGACCGTCGCCGAAATGGAAGCGGCACTGGGGATTCCAGCGGGCAACCTGGCCGCTACCCTCGATCACTACAACGAGCACGCGGCACGTGGTGAGGATCCCGATTTCCACAAGCAGCCGGATTACATTGCCGTACAAGACAACGGCCCGTGGGCGGCGTTCGACCTCTCGCTCGGCGTCGCCATGTACTCCGGCTTCACCATGGGCGGACTGGCGGTGACGATCGACGGCGAGGTGCTGCGCGACGACGGCTCGACGATACCCGGACTCTACGCCGCAGGCGCGTGTGCATCGAACATCGCCCAGGACGGCAAGGGCTACGCCAGTGGCACGCAACTAGGTGAAGGCTCGTTCTTCGGCCGCCGCGCAGGGACACACGCCGCACACGGCTAGACGGGTTCGAGGCGCCATTCGCCGCCGCCGAGCAGTTCCAGGCGCGTGTCGTGGTGCTGCTCGACGGTGGGTCGGTGGCTGACGCTGACCACGATGCAGTCCGGCAGCGCGGTGCGCAGCGACCGGTACAGCGCGAACTCCTGTCCCTCGTCGAGGGCGGACGTCGCCTCGTCGAGGAAGACCGCCTTGGGTTTGGCCAGCAGCACCCGCGCGAACGCGATCCGCTGCTGCTCGCCCGGCGAAAGCACCTTGGCCCAGTCCTGTACCTCGTCGAGCCGGCCGCCCAGATGTCCCAGCGCGACCGTATCGAGCGCCTCCCGGATCGCCATGTCGTCGAAATCGCCTGCGGCGGAGGGATAGGAGACAACCGACCGCAGATCACCCAGCGGCACATAGGGCATCTGGGACAGAAACATGGTGTCGTCTTCGGGCCGATGTACCGTGCCAGAGGCGAACGGCCACAGCTGCGCCAGGCTGCGCAGCAGCGTGGTCTTACCGGTGCCGGAACCTCCCGTGATCACCATCGACCCTCCGGAGTCCAGCCGAACGTCGATTGGGTCGATCAACCGCACCCCTTCGGGGTTACGAACCTCGACATCTTCCAGTTCGACCGAACCGTCGGCGCTCGGCAGGGCGGTCAAAAGCGGTAGCTCCCTTGCCGTTTCGTTCGCGGTGATCAGGCCGTCCAGACGAATGATGGCCGCTCGGTAGCTGGCGAAAGAATCGTAGACGGCTCGAAAGAACGACAGCGAGTCGTGCACCGACAGAAAAGCGCTCGACGACTGGGTGACGTCGCCGAGCTGAATCTCGCCAGCGAACAACCGGGGAACCTGAACGATTGTCGGCAGCGGATCGACGATCTGGTGCACCGCCCTGTTCCAGGTCTGAAACACCACGCCCCGCCGCACGAAAGCACGGTAGTTGGCGATGATGGCCGCGAATCTCGTCATCAACTGGCCGCGTTCGGCACGTTCACCGCGATACAAACCGACGGCTTCGCCCGCATCGCGAAGCCGCACCAACCCATAGCGGAAAGCAGCGTTGGTGAGCTCGTTGCGGAACGACAGCCGGATCAGCGGGCGACCGATCCAGAAGGCGACGACTGTCGTGAGGAAGACATACACCAGCGCCATCCAGAACAGTGCCTTCGGCACGGTGACGCCGAACATCGTGAGCGGGCCGGCCAGGTTCCACAGAATCGGGGTGAACGACACCACAGAGACAATCGATGTGACCGAGCCGAACACCAGCGTCTGGGCTGTTCCGACGGTAGGCGTATTGGTTTCCGGGCCGGTGCCGGTGGTGAAGATGTCGATGTCCTGCTGGATGCGCTGGTCCGGGTTGTCGATCGGGCGCTCGATGAACCGTCCGCGGTAGTAGGCATCACCGTCCAGCCAGTCGGCGGTGAGCCGGTGTGTGAGCCACACCCTCCACCGGATGATGAACCGCTGCATCAGGTAGAGGTCGAGCGCAGTGCGGACGATGTCGATGACCGCCAGGGCGATGAGTATCAGCATCGCGCCCCAAAAGCTGCTGATGGCTAGAGTCTTTCGCCGCCCCTTCATCGCTGACCGCGGCCTGCAGCGCCGAGAACTGGTCGTTGGACTGATAGCTGAACAACACGGCCAGGCGGACGTCGATCATCACCGATGCCAGCAGCACGCCCAGCCACGCCCACACCGGAATGCTTTCGCGGCCCTTGAAATAGCCGCCGGTGATGCGCCAGAACTGCCGGCCCCAGGTTGTGAACCTGCCGAGCAGCGCCAAAACGACGACCGTGCACACCGCGGCGATCACCCAGGCCTTGGCCACCCACAGCACGGACGTGACGAACTCGTCGGCCCAGTCGAGGGACGGCGTGAAGGTTTCCATGCCGGGAAGTTACCCGGCGCCGCGCTTAAACGGGGACGGGCTCGTCGCCCTCGACTCGGCCGAGTCGCCATTCGCCGTCGCCAAGCAGCTCGAGTTCGTGGGTGTGATGCTGCTCGACCGTGGAGCGGTGGCTGACGCTGACCACAATGGTTTCCGGTAGCTCCGTGCGCACCAGCTGGTAGAGCATGAACTCCAGACCCTCGTCGAGCGCGGACGTGGACTCGTCGAGAAACACCACCTTGGGCTTGGTCAACAGGATGCGGGCGAACGCGATCCGCTGTTGCTCACCGGGGGAAAGCACCTTGGCCCAGTCCAGCACCTCGTCGAGCCGGTCGACCAGGTGCGGTAGCGCCACCTTCAGCAGCGTGCGCTTCAAGGTGTCGTCGTCGATCGTGCCTTCCTTGCCTGGGTACGTCACCACCGCGCGCAGGTCGCCGAGCGGCACATAGGGCAACTGCGAAAGGAACATCGTCTCGTTGGGCCCGCACGGCCGGGTCAGCGTGCCCGACGTGAACGGCCACAGTTCGGCCAGGCTGCGCAACAGCGTGGTCTTACCGCTGCCCGAAGCGCCGGTGATCACCATCGTGTCGCCGATTTCGAGGCGCAGGTCAAGTGGATTGATCAACTGCTTCCCGTCGGGTGTGCGGACCTCGATGTCATCGAGCTGCACCGCGCCGTCGACACACGCCAGGGTCGTCACTTCCGGCAGCGCCCTGCCCTCTTCGTTGGCGATCACCAGGCCGTGGAGGCGGATGATCGCGGCCCGGTACCCGGCGAACTGGTCGTAGGCGTTGCGGAAGAAGGACAGTCCGTCCTGAATGCTGCCGAACGCCGACGCGGACTGACTCATCGCGCCGAGCTTGATCTCGCCGCTGATAGAACCGCGGAAACTGCAACAGGTATGGCAACGGCACGATGATCTGGCTGATCGACAGGTTCCAGCCGTAGAAGCGCATCATCCTGTTCACATACCGCTTGTAGTTGGACACGACGGGCGCGAAGAGCCGGCGCAGCCCGGTGCGCTCGGCGAGTTCTCCTCGATAGAAGGCGACCGCCTCGGATGCGTCGCGCAGTCGCACGAGCGCGTAGCGGAACGCGGCGTTGAACTTCTCGTTGTTGAACGAGAGCCAGATGATCGGCCTGCCGATCCAGAACGCGATGATCGACGCGACCACGACGTAGCCAAGCCCGATCCAGAACATCGCCCTCGGAATGCCGACCCCGAAGATCGTCAGCGTGCCCGAAAGATTCCACAGGATCGCGGTGAACGAGATCATCGATGCGATCGAGGAGATCGCGCCGAACAGCAGAGTGGCGGCCGCGGTGTTGTTCGGCGTGTTGGGAAGGGGTCCGACACCGGCGGTGAAAATGTCGACGTCGGTTTGGATGCGCTGATCGGGGTTGTCGATAGTGTCGTCGATGAACCGCGCCCGGTAGTAGGCCTTGCCGTCGAGCCAATCTCCGGTGAGCCGGTCAGTCAGCCAGGCGCGCCACGCCAGCATGAACCGCTGCATCAAGAACAGATCCAGCATGATTCGCGCGATGTGGATGACGGCCATGATGGAGAAGACGAGAAGTGAGAAGAAGAATCCGTTCTTGCCGGAGACCTTCACGGCGTCGTCACCCGCGGCAGCTGCATCCCTGCCCGCTTCAACCACCTGGAAGCTGGTCAACATGTCGTTGCTCTGGTAGCTGAAGAGCACGTCGAGGCGCACGCCCGCGATCACCAACAGCAGAATCACCGCAAGCCAGAGCCAGACCTTGAGGCTGGACGGGCCGGTGAAGTACGCGCCGGTGATGCGCCAGAACTGTTTACCCCAGGTGGTGAACCGGCCGATCAGCGCAAGTATGACCAGGGTGGCCACCGCGGCGATTGCCCAGGCCTTGGCGATCCACCAGAGCGATGTCCACAGCTCGTTGCCCCAGTCCAGCGTCGGGGTGAACATATCCGGATTCATTCCGGCAAGGTACCTCGACACCCTGCGGCTAGCGCCCCGGAGGTGTCACGTCCGGGTCGGGAGCGGATCAAGCCGCCACTCGCCGCCACCGACCAGTTCGAGGTGACGGTCGTGGAACTGCTCCACCGTGCTGCGGTGACTCACGCTGACCAAAATGGTGTCTGGGAGCTCGGCGCGGATCAGTTCGTAGAGCATCAGCTCGAGGCCCTCGTCCATCGCCGAGGTCGACTCGTCGAGGAACACCGCACGCGGCTTGCTCAAAAGGATGCGGGCGAAGGCCAGCCGCTGCTGCTCGCCCACCGAGAGCATTTTCGTCCACTCCTTCACGTCGTTGAGCCGGATGACCATGTGCGAAAGGGCCACGCTGACCAAGGCCTGCTGGATCTCTCGATCGCTGACAGCACCCTGCTCGAGGGGGTATGACGCGGCGGCGCGGAGGTCGCCGAGGGGTATGTACGGCACCTGCGGGACGAACATCACGTCTTGACGATTGGACGGCAGGGTGACACCGCCGGATACGAAGGGCCACAGTCCTGCGAGGCTCTGCAGCAGAACTGTTTTGCCGACACCGGATCGACCGCTGATCAACAGCGTGTCACCCGGATCGAGGCTGAAGTCGAGGGAATGCACGAGCTGCTCGCCGTCGGGAGTGCGTACTTCGACGTCGTTGACCTCCAGCCTGCCCTCCTCCGATACCGCGGTCTGGACTTGGGTGAAGGCACGGGCGCGTGAATTCTCGTCGATCAGCCCGTCGAGGCGGATGATCGCCGCGCGATAGCTCGCGAAGGAGTCGTACACGTTCCGGAAGAACGACAGCGAATTGTGAATGTTGTGGAATGCGGTCGACGACTGAAATATATCGCCGAGCGAAATCTGCCCCGCGAAAAGCCTTGGCGCTTGGACGATGAACGGGAGCGGGTCGATCGCCTGACTCATCGAGAGGTTCCAGCCCGTGAAGAGGACCATCCTGTTCCGCCAGTAGCCGTAGTTCTCCATGACGGCAGAAAGGCGGCGGTTGAGCACTCCGCGTTCGGCGTTCTCGCCCGCGGTACAGGCCGATGGCGGCGCTGGCATCCCTCAACCGCACCAGTGAATACCGGAAGCCCGCGTTGAGGAGTTCGTTCATATAGCTCAACCGGATCAGGGGCCTGCCGATGACGAACGCGAAGACGGTAGCCACGAGCACGTAGGCGATGACGATCCAAAACAAGGCCCTGTCAAGCGTGATGCCACCGAGCGTCAGGGGTCCGGACAGTCGCCAAAGGATCGCGCCGAAGGTGAACACCGACAGCACAGCCTCCACCGCGCCGAAAAGCAACAAGTGCTCCGAGGTGTTCGCGGGGTTGTTCGGCTCGCTGCCGACGCCCGCGGTGAAGATGTCGATGTCCTGTTGGATGCGTTGGTCAGGGTTGTCGATCGGCTGGCGCGAGAACTGACTGCGGAAGTATGCGAAGTCGCCGAGCCAATCGTCGATGAAACGCCGGCTCAACCAGATTCGCCAACCCATGATGAACCGCTGCGTGATGTAAAGGTCGAGTAGAGTCCGCACCACGTAGCAGACGGCCAGGACGGCGAACACAAGCATCGTCGTCCAGAACCCGTGTATACCAGTCGCTTTCGCCGCATCGCCGCCCTGGAAGGTGAGTTGAAGCGAGGAGAGCAAGTCGTTGGAGTAATAGCTGAGAAGGACGTTGATGCGAACGAACAGGATCGCCGACAACAGCAGCAGGCCCACCATGGCCCATACCGGAACGCTCTGCCTGCCCTTGAAGTAGTCGCCGGTGATGCGCCAGAACTGGCGGCCCCATTCAGTTGTCCGCCCGAGCAAGACGAGAACGACCAGCAGGCATACGGCGGTGATGACGAACATCTCCATCACCCACAGGGTTGAGGTGAGGAGTTCGGTGCTCCAGTCGATGGACGGCCTGAATGTCTCGGTGTTCATCCGGTGACATCTCTCTTCGGCCGGGCGAAAGTCGCGCCAAGGTGGGCCACCAGTTGTGCTGGATCGACGCCGGCGGCGGCTAGCCCCAGGTAGCCGTCGGGGCGCACGACGTAGGTCGACGGACCGGCAGGGGCGTAGGCCCTTGCGAAGTCGCCGGCTGAATCGCGGATCAGAGGCTGCTCGGTGGCGCCGACGTCCGCCTCTGGCGCGGCGATCAAATAGACGTCCATCCGGCCGTTGGCTGCGCTGACGGCGGCTTGGGCGGCTCGTTCGAACGTCGCGATGTCGACGGGGCCGTCCGGCGCGTAGAGAAGCGTGGTGTGTTCGCGCCTGCCTAGCAGCTCGAAGAGCCGCAGCGGCCCCGTCACCCCATCGCGGGTCAGGCCCGTCGCGTCCGGAGCACGGGCACCGGCGTTCTTGGCCACGATCGGGCTGCCCGCGTAGTCGATGAGCAGCTGGGCTTCGCGTCGCATGACGTAGCCGACATCGGTGGAGTCCGCGCCGATGCCTTCCCTCGCGCTGCGCACGGTGCGGCCGACGACCTCTTCGCCGACCGGTCGCCGCTCGGCGTCATAGCTGTCCAGCAGTCCAGGCGCGGCCTGCCCGGCCAGCGCCAGCGCCAGCTTCCAGGCCAGGTTGTGGGCGTCCTGGATGCCGGTGTTCATCCCCTGCGCGCCGGTGGGCGGGTGGATGTGCGCGGCGTCGCCTGCGACGAACACCCGACCTTTGCCATAGGCGTCGACGATGCGGTGGCTGATTCGGAAGACCGACGACCATCGCATATTGCGCGCGGTCGTCGGCTCGGGGGAGAGCCGGTCGAGCACGGCCTGGATGTGGTGCAGCTGCGGCGTGTCGTCGTCGCCAAGCTCGTCGGGAACCAGCATCGACATCCTGTAGCGCCCTCGGCCGGGCAGCGGGATGCACACCAGCAAGTCGTCGGTCTTGCCGTCGGTCTGGTGCATCGATCGGATGCCGTAGCCGCGGGGCGCCGACCAGGTGACCGCGACATCGCCGAGCATGTACCGCTCCTCGAACGCCGCGCCCTCGAACGTCAACCCGAGCCCCTTGCGCACAGTGCTGTGTGCGCCGTCGGCGCCGACGAGGTAGGCCACCCGGACCATATGCTCGCCGGTGTCGCCGGCCAGTGTGGCGGTCACGCCGTCGGCGTCCTGGGTAAAGCGGGTCACCCGCACGCCACGCTGCACCTGTACGCCGTGCATCGCGAGCTCGTCGCGCAGGATTGCCTCGGTGGCGTACTGCGGAATAGCGATGAAGCCGAACGGCACGTCGTCCGGCAATGTCATGTCGAGCTGCGATACCCGCTCGCCGTTGACATAGACGATCTGGCCTCGCATCAGCGAGGCCGCGTCGAGGATGCGGCGCAGCACGCCCATGCCCTCGAACACCTCGAGCGTGCGGGGTTGCACCCCAACGGCTTTCGCATACTGCAGTGGTTCGACAAGGGGATCCACGATGTGGCATGCGATGCCGCGTCTAGCGAGTTCGATGGCGGCCGTCAAGCCGATCGGGCCGCCGCCCGCGATAAGCACCTGCGTATCTGAGGTGTCGCTCATGGTCGCGATTATGCTGCGGCCATGAGCATCGAGGCTCCAGTTACGGTCAACGCCGGACATCTGATCGCACGACGGCTGCGCGCCAGCGGCATCGACACCATCTTCACTTTGTCCGGTGGCCACCTGTTCTCCATCTACGACGGCTGTCGCGCCGAGAACATCCGCTTGATCGACACCCGGCACGAGCAGACCGCCGCGTTCGCCGCCGAGGGCTGGTCGAAGGTGACCAGGCTGCCAGGCGTCGCCGCCCTGACCGCCGGTCCCGGCGATCACCAACGGGATGAGCGCGATGGCGGCCGCACAACAGAACCAGTCGCCGCTGGTGGTGCTCGGCGGGCGGGCGCCCGCTGGGCGCTGGGGACAGGGGTCACTGCAGGAAATCGACCACGTGCCGTTCGTGGCGCCGCTGACGCGATTCGCCGCTACCGCGCAGTCGGCCGATGCGGTCGGACCGCTCATCGACGATGCACTGAGGGCCGCCGTCGGTGCGCCCTCCGGCGTCGCATTCGTGGATTTCCCGATGGATCACGTCTTCGGCGAGGCGCATGACCGGGGCGGCCCAGGCGCGCTTGCCGACGCGCCCGCACCGGTGCAGCCGGACGGGAATGCGTTGGACGCAGCGGTGCGTCTGCTGGCCGGGGCACAGCGACCGGTGATCATGGCGGGCACCAATGTGTGGTGGGGGCACGCTGAAACGGCGCTGCTGGACCTGGCCGAGGCGCTGCGTGTGCCGGTGCTGATGAACGGCATGGCTCGCGGAACGGTACCGGCCGACCACGAACTCGCGTTCTCACGAGCACGGTCAAAAGCCTTGGGGGAGGCCGATGTTGCACTGGTGATCGGCGTGCCGATGGACTTCAGGCTCGGCTTCGGCGGGGTGTTCGGCGCGCAGACCAAACTGATCGTCGCCGACCGCGTCGAGCCCGACCGGCCGCATCCCCGCGACGTTGCGGCCGGGCTATACGGCGATCTGACCACCATTTTGTCGTCGCTGGCGTCTGCCGGGGCGACCGATCACGAAGGCTGGATCGGCGAGCTGCGTGCGGTCGAGAGCGCAGCGCGGGCAGCCGAACAGGCCGAGCTCGACGACGACCGCACCCCACTGCACCCGATGCGGCTGTACGCCGAACTCAAACCGCTGCTGGACCGCGACGCGATAGTCGTCATCGATGCGGGCGACTTCGGCTCTTACGCCGGCCGCGTCATCGACAGCTACGTGCCTGGCGCGTGGTTGGACAGCGGGCCGTTCGGCTGCCTGGGCTCCGGCCCCGGGTATGCCCTTGCGGCCAAGCTGGCCCGGCCCGACCGCCAAGTGGTGCTGTTGCAGGGCGACGGCGCGTTCGGGTTCTCCGGCATGGAGTGGGACACGTTGGTGCGCCATGGCGTTCACGTCGTATCGGTGATCGGCAACAACGGTATCTGGGCGCTGGAAAAGCATCCGATGGAGATGTTGTACGGCTACTCCGTGGTGGCCGAACTGCGCCCTGGCACCCGCTACGACGAGGTGGTGACTTCGCTCGGCGGGCACGGCGAGTTGGTGTCGACACCCGCGGAGCTGCGGCCCGCGCTGGAGCGGGCCTTCTCATCGGGGCTGCCCGCCGTGGTGAACGCGCTGACCGACCCGACCGTGGCATACCCTCGTCGCTCCAATCTCGCCTAGACACCTTGCCGCGAGCGTCCGTGTTTGCACACGACACGCCGGGTAAAGCTGTACAAAGGGGTCGCTCGCGCGGCCGCGAGCGGTACGAAAATCACTGGACGCCTTTGGCATTGGTGGCCATCCTGGAGGCATGGAGGTCAGACTGCATGACTCGGTCGACGAGTTCCGCGCGATCGCGGAGCCGCTGTATCGCCGCGATCCCGTCGTGCACACGATCGAGCTCACCCTGTTGGAGGCAGGCAACTTTCTCGACGACTCGCTGCTGCCACCATGTGGAGCAACGGCGTGGCCGTCGGCGCCGTCTTGCAGACGCCGCCATACCCGTTGGCCTGCAACGCAATTCCCGTCGACGCGATGGACGCCGTCGCTGCGCAGCTTGTCGAGTGGCGCCCCGGGCTGACGGGCGTCCGCGGGACGCGGCCGAGCGCGATTGCATTCGCGGATGCGTGGCGCGCGGTCACAGGACGAGCCGGCACGATCAGTACCGAGGAACGGCTTTACCGGCTGGGGACGTTGCAGGCGCCGAATGGCGTGCGCGGTATCGTCGCGACTGGCGACCGACGACGATCGCGGCCTAGCTGGTCGAATGGGTGGGCCTGTTCTTCGACGAAGCCTTCAGCCAGTCCACAACGACGGAGGCGAGAGAGTTCGTCGACACCGCGAACCGCGTCGGTCACCGGTTCGTGCTGTGGGACATCGACGGCATACCGGTGAGCATGGCGATGCTGCGCGTGCCGGCATTCGGGGTGTCGCGGATCGGCCCGGTGTTCACACCGAGGGACCAGCGTGGTCACGGCTACGGCTCGGCCGTCACCGCCGCGGCCGCGGATCTGGCGCACCGCAGTGGCACGCCGGACGTCGTGCTATTCGCCGATCTCGCCAATCCAACATCCAACGCGATCTATCAGCGGATCGGCTTCGAAGCCGTCATCGACAGCGTCCGGATCGACTTCGTCAACGCGGGCTGACGCGAGCGTCCGCGAAATGCCGCGCATCCGCGGTGTGTCTACGTACAGACACGGTCGCTCGCGGTAGTTGGCGGGCCGCGTACCGTAAATGTGTGGCGAAGACGAATACCCGCACCTCAGGTCGTGTCGGCAACCGGTTCTGGAAGCTGCTCGGCGCCAGCACCGATAAGGACCAGACCAAGTCGATGGCGCAGGTGCGCGCCTCGGCGGACTTCGACGAGAAGGCGGCCGACCTCGACGACGAGCAGCTGCGCAAGGCCGCCAAGCTGCTGGACCTCGACGACCTGGCCGATTCGGCGGACATCCCGCAGTTCCTCGCGATCGCCCGCGAGGCCTCGGAGCGGAAGACCACGCTCAAGCCGTTCGACGTCCAGCTGCAGGGCGCGCTGCGGATGCTGGCGGGCGACGTGGTCGAGATGGCCACCGGTGAGGGCAAGACCCTGGCGGGTGCGATCGCCGCGGCCGGCTACGCGCTTGGCGGGCGCAACGTGCACGTCATCACGATCAACGACTATCTGGCCCGCCGCGACGCCGAGTGGATGGGCCCGCTGCTCGAGGCGATGGGGCTGACGGTCGGCTGGATCACCGCCGACTCGACCGCCGAGCAGCGGCGCGAGGCGTACAAGTGCGACATCACCTACGCCTCGGTCAACGAGATCGGCTTCGACGTGCTGCGCGACCAGCTGGTCACCGACGTCGACGACTTGGTTTCGCCCAATCCCGATGTGGCGCTGATCGACGAGGCCGACTCGGTACTCGTCGACGAGGCACTGGTGCCTCTCGTGCTCGCGGGCACCAGCCACCGCGAGATGCCGAAGGTCGAGATCATCCGGCTCGTCGGTGAACTCGTCGCCGGCAAGGACTACGACACCGACGCCGACAGCCGCAACGTCCATCTCACGGAGTCCGGCGCGCAGAAACTCGAGGCCAAGCTCGGCGGCATCGACATCTACTCCGAAGAACATGTCGGCACCACCCTGACCGAGGTCAACGTGGCATTGCACGCACACGTGCTGCTGCAGCGAGACGTGCACTACATCGTCCGCGACGACGCGGTTCACCTGATCAACGCATCCCGCGGTCGAATCGCGCAGCTGCAGCGCTGGCCCGACGGCCTTCAGGCCGCCGTCGAAGCCAAGGAAGGCATCGAGACCACCGAGACCGGCGAGGTGCTCGACACCATCACGGTGCAGGCTTTGATCAACCGGTACCCGACGGTCTGCGGCATGACGGGCACCGCGCTGGCCGCGGGCGAACAGCTGCGCCAGTTCTACAAGCTTGGGGTCTCGCCAATTCCGCCGAATACTCCCAACATTCGCGAAGACGAGGCCGACCGCGTGTACATCACCGCGGCGGCCAAGAACGACGCGATCGTCGAGCACATCAACGAGGTGCACGCGACCGGACAGCCCGTGCTAGTCGGCACACGCGACGTCGCCGAATCCGAGGAGCTGCACGAACGGCTCGTCAAGGCGGGCGTTCCCGCGGTTGTGCTCAATGCGAAGAACGACGCCGAGGAGGCCGCCGTCATTGCCGAGGCCGGCAAGCTGGGATCGGTCACCGTGTCCACCCAGATGGCCGGCCGCGGCACCGACATCCGGCTCGGCGGATCTGACGAGGCCGACCACGATGATGTCGCGGAACTCGGCGGGCTGCATGTCATCGGCACCGGCAGGCACCACACCGAAAGGCTGGACAACCAGCTGCGCGGGCGCGCAGGCCGCCAGGGCGATCCTGGCTCGTCGGTGTTCTTCTCGAGCTGGGAAGACGACGTGGTGGTTGCCCACCTCGAGCAGGAGAAGCAGAACAAGCTGCCGTCTCAGACCGACGACGACGGCCGCATCGTCGGTGCCAAAGCCGCCACGCTGCTGGACCACGCGCAGCGCATCGCCGAAGGCCGGATGCTCGACATCCATGCCAACAACTGGCGCTACAACCAGCTGATCGCCCAACAGCGGGCAATCATCGTCGAGCGGCGAGATACCTTGCTACGCACGCCGACCGCGCGGGAGGAGCTGGCCGAGCGCGCATCGGACCGCTACGAGGAAATCGTCGACGACCTCGGCGAGGAGAAGCTGGAGAAGATCTGCCGGCTGATCATGCTGTACCACCTGGACCGCGGCTGGGCCGACCACCTGGCGTACCTGGCCGACATCCGGGAGAGCATTCATCTGCGGGCACTGGGCAACCAGACCCCGATCGACGAGTTTCACCGGATGGCTGTCGACGCATTCGCCTCGCTGGCCGCCGACGCGATCGAGGCGGCCCAGCAGACATTCGAGACCGCTGCCTCCATCGAGGACGAGCCCGGCGTCGACCTGTCCAAACTCGCTAGGCCGACGTCGACGTGGACGTACATGGTGCACGACAATCCGCTGGCAGACGAGTCCATGTCGGCGCTCAGCCTGCCAGGGGTCTTCCGATAGGTTTAGCCCATGGCCGGCGCCACGGGGGACGTACGCGACCGGGTGCTGACGGTGCCCAATGTGCTGTCGGTGCTGCGCCTTGTGCTGGTTCCGGTATTCCTCTACCTGTTGCTCGGGATCCACGCCACGGGCTGGGCGGTGGGCGTGTTGATGTTCAGCGGGTTCTCCGACTGGGCCGACGGCAAGATCGCGCGGTTGGTCGCCAACCAGTCGTCACGACTGGGGGAGTTGCTAGACCCTGCCGTCGACCGCATCTACATGGTGACTGTGCCTGTGGCACTGGCGATTTACGGCGCGGTGCCGTGGTGGATCGTGATCACGCTGCTCGGCCGCGACGTCGTGCTGGCCGCGACGCTGCCGGTGCTGCGCGGCAGAGGATTGACCGCGCTGCCCGTCACCTATGTCGGTAAGGCCGCTACTTTCGCCCTGATGTCGGGCCTCCCGCTGATCCTGCTCGGCCAGTGGGATGCACTGTGGAGCCGCGTCGTTCTTGCGTGCGGATGGGCGTTCTTGATCTGGGGCCTGGCCATGTATCTGTGGTCGGGCGTGCTGTACCTGATTCAGGTGTCGATGGTGGTGCGCCAGTTGCCCAAGGTGTCGACATGAGCATGCTTGGCGGCTACGACCCGGAAGCCGGCCGCAACACGCACGAGGCCGACAGGCCGACGCTGATTCCCGTGCCGTCGCTGCTGCGCTCCCTGCTTTCCGATCACCTCGATCCGGGCTATGCCGCAGCGGCGGAAGCGAAAGCGGACGGCGCGAAGCGCCGGACGTGGTGGCAGGCGTGGATGTGGCAGATTGCGGGCGCACTGGTGATCGCGGCGGTGTTCGCCGCGGCGGTCGCGCAGGCACGCTCGACGGCACCCGGTGTGCGCGAAACACAACAGGTGCTTTCGGGCAGCGTCAGGTCCGCGGAAGCCACCACCAACGACATCACCGCCCGCCGCAACGCGCTTACTGCGCAGGTGGACGCCGAGCGGCGCAGCAGGCTCGAAGGTGACGAACGCGGGCAGCAGCTGCTCGGCGGCCTTGATACGGCGAACTTCGCGGCGGCCGCGACGCCGGTGATCGGCCCCGGCCTGACGGTCACCATCACCGATCCGGGGATGTCGAAGGATCTGTCCGACGTCTCCAAGGAGCGCGTCGCCGGTAGCCAGCAGGTGATTCTGGACCGCGATCTGCAGCTCGTCGTCAACTCGCTGTGGGTCAGCGGCGCCGAGGCCATCTCGGTGGGCGGGGTGCGAATCGGCCCGAACGTGACGATCCGGCAGGCGGGCGGCGGCATCCTGGTCGACAATCAACCGATCAGCAGCCCATACGTCATTCTCGCGGTCGGACCGCCGCACGCGATGCAGGAGGTATTCGACCGCAGCGCAGGCTTGCAGCGACTTCGGTTGCTGGAGACCAGCTACGGCGTCGGGCTCAGTGTCAGCGCAGGCGAGGGCGTGACACTGCCAGCCGGTTCGGTTCGAGATATCAACTTCGCCAAGAAGATTGGGCCTTAATGATCGGACGCAAATGATCGGAATCGCCGCGCTTGTCATCGGGATCGTGCTGGGCCTGGTGTTTCACCCCAGCGTTCCCGAGGTCATCCAGCCGTACCTGCCGATCGCGGTGGTGGCCGCTCTCGACGCGGTGTTCGGCGGCTTGCGGGCCTACCTGGAGCGCATCTTCGACTCGAAGGTGTTCGTGGTGTCGTTCGTGTTCAACGTGCTTGTTGCCGCGGTGATCGTCTTCGTCGGCGACCAACTGGGGGTCGGCACCCAGCTGTCCACCGCGATCATCGTGGTGCTCGGCATCCGGATCTTCGGCAACGCAGCCGCTCTGCGGCGCAGATTGTTCGGCGCATGACAAATCGAGGCATGACAATGAGTGAGCATCCGCCTCAGCACGCGACCGAGCCAGAACATCACGGCAAGCACGAGTTGCCGCCCGACGAGCCCGCCCCGGAGATCGGCGACCTGCATGCCGGCGGGGTGAAGGGGGTGGCGCGCAGAGGCCGGTCGCAGCTCATGTTCGGCGCGCTGGCGGTGCTGCTGTGCGTACTGCTCGGCGTCGCGATCGTCACGCAGGTGCGGCAGAACGAATCCGGTGACTCACTGGAGACGGCGCGGCCCGCCGATCTGCTGGTGCTGCTCGATTCGCTGCAGCAACGGGAGGCCGCGCTCAATACCGAAGTAGCCGACCTGCAGCGCACGCTTGCGCAGCTGCAGGCGTCCGGCAGCAGCGATGCGGCCGCAATCGAGAACGCCCAGGCCCGGCTGGCCGCGCTGTCGATACTGATCGGCACCGTCGCCGCGACAGGCCCCGGAGTGACGCTGACGATCGAGGACAAGGCGCCGGGCGTGCCCGCCGAGACCATGCTCGACGTGATCAACGAGCTGCGAAACGCCGGCGCCGAGGCGATGGAGATCCGCGGCGGGGCGGCGGCGGTCCGGGTCGGCGTCGACACCTGGGTGGTCGGAACCCCCGGTGCGCTCGTCGTCGACAGCGCGACGCTGAACCCGCCGTATTCGGTTCTGGCGATTGGTGATCCGCCGACGCTGGCCGCGGCGATGAACATTCCCGGCGGCGCGATGGACAGCGTCGAGCGCGTCGGCGGGTCGATGGTGGTACAACAATCCGACCGCGTGGACATAACCGCCTTGCGGCAACCGAAACCCCGCCAATACGCTCAGCCAGTCAAATGAGCACTTGCAGTCAGCCAGAAAGAATGAGAGCGCCGTGAGCGAAATCCCAGCCGACCTGTACTACACCGAGGAACACGAGTGGGTGCAGCGCACCGGTGACGACACCGTACGGGTCGGGATCACCGACTACGCCCAGTCGGCGCTCGGCGACGTGGTCTTCGTCCAGTTGCCCGACGTCGGTGCCGACGTGACGGCCGGCGAGTCGTTCGGCGAGGTGGAATCGACCAAGTCGGTGTCCGACCTTTACGCGCCCGTCAGCGCGAAAGTCGTTGCGGTCAACGGTGATCTGGAAGCAAATCCGCAGTTGGTCAACTCCGACCCCTACGGCGAAGGGTGGCTGGTCGACCTCCAGCTCGACGGCGCTTCGCTCGAGGGCGCACTCGCCGGACTGCTTGACGCCGATGGCTACCGCGGCACGGTGACCGAGTGACGGGTTGTTAGGGTTCAGCAGACCGAAGTCGAACACAGGCGGATCCGGCGGTGGTGGACACAATCATGTCCACTGCGCGGTACGGTCAACACCAAGCGCATGACGGCTGGGGGGCCCGGCCAGATATCGCCACAGCAGCCAGTGAGGAGCAGCGGGTGACGGAAAAGGACCATAACTCTGGGGCTGACCAGACGTCTGACGAACTCACCGTGGAGACGACATCGGTTTTCCGCGCGGACTTCCTCAACGAGCTGGACGCTCCGGCCGCGGCCGGCACCGAGGGTGCGGTCTCGGGCGTTGAGGGGCTGCCCGTCGGGTCGGCGCTGCTGGTCGTCAAGCGCGGTCCCAACGCAGGCTCACGATTCCTGCTCGATCAGCCCACCACCTCGGCCGGTCGGCATCCCGACAGCGACATCTTCCTCGACGACGTCACGGTCAGCCGCCGTCACGCCGAGTTCCGGCTGGAGAGCGGGGAGTTCCAGGTCGTCGACGTCGGCAGCCTCAACGGCACGTACGTGAACCGGGAGCCGGTGGATTCCGCGGTGCTGGCCAACGGTGACGAGGTGCAGATCGGCAAGTTCCGCCTGGTGTTTCTGACCGGGCCCAAGGGCGACGACGACAGCGGCCCGGGCAGCTAACGTGACCGCCCCCGACACGCCCGCGTCTTGGCCGGGATGTCGATCGGAGCGGTCCTCGATCTGCTGCGAGGCGACTTCCCGGATGTGACCATCTCCAAGATCCGGTTTCTGGAGGCCGAAGGCCTGGTCACGCCTGAGCGCACCGCGTCGGGATATCGGCGGTTCACCGCCTACGACTGCGCGCGCCTGCGGTTCGTCCTGACCGCGCAGCGCGACCAGTATCTGCCGTTGAAGGTCATCAAGGCGCAGCTGGACGCCCAGGCCGACGGCGAGCTACCCCAGACCGGATCCGCTTACGGCGTACCGCGTTTGGTTCCGGTGGACGCGGCGTTCGACGACGGCGCGGACGGGCTGTCCGGCGTCGCGCCGACCCAGGTGCGACTGCGGCGCGAGGATCTGCTGGCCCGGTCCGGGCATCGACGAAGCCCTGCTGAACGAGCTGATCAAGGCAGGTGTGATCAAGCCGGGAACGGCGGGCTTCTTCGACGAGCATTCGGTGGTGATCGCGCAATGCGCCAGGGCGCTGGCGGAGTACGGCGTGGAACCGCGCCACCTGCGGGCGTTCCGCTCGGCGGCCGACCGCCAGTCCGACCTGATCGCCCAGATCGCGGGTCCGGTGGTCAAGGCGGGAAAGGCCGGGGCCCGCGACCGCGCCGACGATCTGGCCCGCGAGGTGGCCGCGCTGGCGATCACGTTGCACACGTCGCTGATCAAGTCGGCGGTGCGCGACGTTCTCGATCGCTGAGGATTAGACTCGATTTTGACGGCTTCTTGGTGCGGAGGGCAGACACAGATGGGTGAGGTGCGTGTGGTCGGCATTCGCGTGGAGCAGCCCCAGAACCAGCCGGTGCTGTTGCTTCGAGAAGCCAACGGTGACCGCTACTTGCCGATCTGGATCGGCCAGCCGGAGGCCGCCGCGATCGCGCTCGAACAGCAGGGCCACGAGCCCGCCCGGCCGCTGACGCACGACCTGATCCGAGATCTCATTGCCGCGCTTGGTCATTCGCTCAAGGAGGTGCGCATCGTCGACCTCCAGGAGGGCACCTTCTACGCGGACCTGATCTTCGACCGCGACATCAAGGTGTCGGCGCGGCCGTCGGACTCGGTGGCCATCGCGCTGCGTGTCGGCGTGCCGATCTACGTCGAGGAGGCGGTGCTCGCCGAGGCAGGCCTGCTGATTCCGGACGAGAACGACGAGGAAGCCACCGGCGCGGTCCGCGAGGACGAGGTCGAGAAGTTCAAGGAGTTCCTCGACAGCGTGTCGCCCGACGACTTCAAGGCGACATAAGCGGCCAGCCCAGCGGCTTTTGTCACGGATACGTCTCGTCGCGCTCGACACGCGGCGCGGGTTTCTCCCAACGGTGAAATGGGCAGCCATACTTTGATGGCGACGAGCAGTAATGGCTCGGCGGAAAGCGTATGCTCGACACATTCGAGCTTCGGCAAACGTGCGCACATGCAGGTCACAGACGCGAGTTCGATCGGCGAGAGGATTCGAGAGTGGGAGACACGCCACGTCAAGAGCAGCTGGACCTGTCCACCGGCAGTGGGTCCGCTGAACCGCCCGCCAGCGCGCCCAGCGAACCCGTGCAGGGCGGTTTGTTCCCCGACGACTCGGTGCCCGACGAACTCGTCGGCTACCGCGGGCCAAGCGCCTGCCAGATCGCCGGTATCACCTACCGCCAGCTGGACTACTGGGCACGGACCTCTCTCGTGGTGCCCTCGATCCGCAGCGCGGCCGGTTCGGGTAGCCAGCGGCTCTACTCGTTCAAGGACATCCTGGTTCTCAAGATCGTCAAACGGCTGCTGGACACCGGCATCTCGCTGCACAACATCCGCGTCGCGGTCGACCATCTGCGTCAGCGCGGCGTGCGGGATCTGGCCAACATCACGCTGTTCTCCGACGGCACCACGGTTTACGAGTGCACGTCCGCCGAGGAAGTCGTCGACCTGTTGCAGGGCGGCCAGGGCGTGTTCGGCATCGCGGTGTCCGGCGCCATGCGGGAGCTGACCGGCGCCATCGCCGAGTTCCCCGGTGAGCGCGCCGACGGCGGCGAGTCGATCGCCACGCCAGAGGACGAGCTGGCCTCGCGCCGCAAGCACCGCGACCGCAAGATCGGCTGAGTCTTTCTCGGCCGAGGTAAACTCGTTAGCGCATCGCCCTTGTGCGGGAGAGTTCCGTGACCGCCAGCCACGGACGCCGAAGGAGCAACACCTCTCCGTCAACCTCTCAGGCACCCAGGACCGCGCAAGGCCCCGATGCCTCTGGAGACGCCCTGGCCCGGGTTGACGACTAGAGGGGAGAGGAACCCAGCGGTTCCGCCCTGACGCCTCGGGAGTACACGTAAGTGTTCGATCACAACCAGCCCAATTTCGCCGATCGCCACATCGGACCGGACGCCGATGCCGTCGCGACCATGCTCAAGACCATCGGCGTGGGCTCCCTCGACGAGCTGGCCGATAAGGCGCTGCCCGCAGGCATCCTCGACGCGCTGTCCGACGACGGCGTCGCGCCCGGTCTCGATCAGCTGGCGCCCGCCGCCAGCGAACAAGAAGCACTCGCAGAACTGCGCGCCATGGCCGACTCCAACACCGTCGCAGTGTCGATGATCGGGCAGGGCTACTTCGACACGCTGACGCCACCGGTGTTGCGCCGCAACATACTTGAGAACCCCGCCTGGTACACCGCCTACACCCCGTACCAGCCGGAGATCAGCCAGGGCCGCCTCGAGGCGCTGCTGAACTTCCAGACGATGGTCGCCGACCTGACCGGGCTCGAGGTCGCCAACTCATCGATGCTCGACGAGGGCACCGCCGCCGCAGAAGCGATGACGCTGATGCACCGCGCCGTGCGCGGGCCGTCGAACCGATTGGCCGTCGACGCCGACGTGTACCGCCAGACCGCCGCGGTGCTGGCCACCCGTGCCGAGCCGCTTGGCATCGAGATCGTCACCGCCGATCTTCGCGCAGGCCTGCCCGACGGCGACTTCTTCGGGGTCATCACGCAGCTTCCCGGCGCCAGCGGATGCGTCAATGACTGGAGTCGACTGGTCGATCAGGCGCACGAGCGCGGCGCGCTGGTCGCGGTCGGCGCCGATCTACTGGCGCTGACGCTGATCACCCCGCCCGGCGAAATCGGCGCCGACGTCGCGTTCGGCAGCACCCAACGTTTCGGTGTGCCAATGGGATTCGGTGGACCGCATGCCGGCTACCTCGCGGTGCACGCCAAGCACGCCCGACAGCTGCCCGGCCGATTGGTCGGTGTATCCGTCGATGCGGATGGGTCGCCGGCCTTCAGGCTGGCGCTGCAGACTCGCGAGCAGCACATCCGGCGCGACAAGGCCACCAGCAACATCTGCACCGCGCAGGTGCTGCTGGCGGTGATCGCCGCCATGTACGCCAGCTATCACGGCGCGGATGGGCTGGCCGGGATCGCGCGCCGGGTGCACGCCCGCGCGGAGGCGATCGCCGGTGCAGCTGGGCGACGCCCTTGTCCATGACAAGTTCTTCGACACCGTGCTCGCCAGAGTTCCCGGCCGCGCCGACGCCGTGATCTCGGCGGCCAAGGCGAAGGGCATCAACTTGTGGCGCGTCGACGACGACCACGTGTCGATCTCGTGCGACGAGGCCACCACCGACGAGCATGTGGCGAACGTGATCGAGGCCTTCGGAGCCGCCCCGGCGGCGACATCGAACGGAAGCGCCGCGCCTGCCGATCCGGCGCGCTCCGACATCGCCACGCGCACCTCCGAATTCCTCACTCATCCGGCGTTCACGCAATATCGCACCGAAACCGAGATGATGCGCTACCTGCGGTCGTTGGCCGACAAGGATATTGCGTTGGACCGCAGCATGATTCCGCTCGGCTCCTGCACGATGAAGCTCAACGCCGCCGCCGAGATGGAGCCCATCACCTGGCCGGAGTTCGCCCGCCAGCATCCGTTCGGGCCCGCATCGGACACGCCGGGGCTGCGCAAGCTGATCGCCGACCTGGAGACCTGGCTGATCGCGATCACCGGGTATGACGCGGTGTCGCTGCAGCCCAACGCGGGTTCACAGGGGGAGTACGCCGGCCTGCTGGCGATCCAGGCGTATCACGCCGAGCGCGGCCAGCCCGACCGCGACGTCTGCCTGATCCCGTCAAGCGCACACGGCACCAACGCCGCGTCGGCGGCGCTTGTCGGCATGCGCGTCGTGGTGGTGGCGTGCCGCGCCAACGGTGACGTCGACCTCGACGACCTGCGCGCGAAAGTGGCCGAACACGCGGATCGGTTGTCGGCGTTGATGATCACCTACCCGTCGACGCACGGCGTCTACGAGCACGACATCGCCGACATCTGCGCGGCGGTGCACGACGTCGGCGGCCAGGTCTACGTCGACGGCGCCAACCTCAATGCCTTGGTCGGGCTGGCCCGTCCCGGTCGGTTCGGCGGCGACGTCAGCCACCTCAATCTGCACAAGACGTTCTGCATTCCGCACGGCGGCGGCGGTCCCGGCGTTGGTCCTGTCGCGGTGCGCGAGCATCTGGCCAAGTACCTGCCGGGTCATCCGCTGGCCGACGAGCTGCCGGAGACGTACACGGTGTCGTCGGCGCCGTACGGTTCTGCGTCGATCCTTCCGATCACCTGGGCCTACATCCGGATGATGGGCGCCGGCGGGCTGCGCGCGGCGTCGCTGACTGCGATCGCGTCGGCCAACTACATCGCCAGGCGCCTCGACGAGTACTACCCGGTGCTGTACACGGGTGAGAACGGCATGGTGGCCCACGAGTGCATCCTGGATCTGCGTGGCATCACCAAGGACACCGGCGTCACCGTCGACGATGTGGCAAAACGCTTGGCGGACTATGGTTTCCACGCGCCAACCATGAGCTTCCCGGTTGCAGGCACGCTGATGGTCGAGCCGACCGAAAGCGAGAGCCTGACCGAGGTCGACGCGTTCTGCGAGGCGATGATCGCGATCCGTGGCGAGATCGACCAGGTCGGCTCCGGTGCCTGGGCGGTTGACGACAACCCGCTGCGCGGTGCGCCGCACACCGCGGAGTGCCTGCTGGTGGCCGACTGGGATCACCCGTACACCCGCGAGCAGGCGGCCTATCCCGCTTGGCAAGGGGTTCCGGCCCAAGGTGTGGCCGCCGGTGCGCCGCATCGACGGTGCCTACGGCGACCGCAATTTGGTGTGCTCGTGCCCGCCCGTTGAGGCGTTCGCTTAGCCGCCCAGCTCGAACGATGGGAAATAGATCACCTGGCCGACGGTGATGTGGTCGGGGTCGTCGATGAAGTTGGCCGCGGCGACCATCTTCACCAATGTCAGCGTTCGATCGGCTCCGCCGTCGCCGTAGTTGTCCTCGGTGAGTTTCCACAGCGTGTCGCCGGCGACCACGGTGTACTTGCGGTTCAGCCGCGGCTGGATGAGCACCGTGCCCGGCGCTGGATCTCCGTCTGGCAGGTGGTTGGCGATCGAGATGATGGGCCAGACGCCGGATTCGCCATACCAGCGCTCCGCTAAGACCTCGAGTGTCTCGCCGGCAACCACGGTGTGATGCCCGACGTTGGCGAGGTCGGGTATCAACAGCCATTCGCCGACGATCAGGTCACGTTGCGCGGCGCCGTTCGGTATCTCGTAGACCTCGCTCATCGTGATGTCGTTGTAGAACTTCAGCGCCAGTTTCTTCTTCGTGTCGTCGGCGTTCACCTGGTAACGAAAGGTGACGTATGGAATCTCCAGCTCCTGCCCGACCACGACGAGGTCCGGGTTGGCCAGATGATTGATCACAGCGATCACCGGATGCAGACGTCCGTCGCCGTAGAACCGCTCGGCCAACTCCCACAGGGTGTCGCCGCTCTGGACCTGATATTTCGCGCTCATAGGTACCCCCTCGGTGCCTTGATATTGCGAGTGGTCCCGGTCGGGACACACAGCAAGTGTCGAGAACCGGGCGGCGTTGGGTCACGCGTAGTGCACTACTCGACTTCGCAAGCACATTGATAGCGTCGGTGAGGTGATGGGATCGAGCGTGTCGGACTGGCGGGACGCCGGTCGATGGGTGTCGACGGGTCCTGGTTCGGTGTTCGTCCGCTCGGCCCAGGGTGAGGGCCCCACAATCCTTTTACTGCACGGTTACCCGTCCAGCTCGTATGACTACCAGCAAGTGGTCCCGCTCCTTGTGGGGCGGGCGTGGCTGACACTGGACTTCCTCGGATTCGGCCTTTCGGACAAACCTCGGCCGCACCGCTACAGCCTGCTAGAGCAGGCCGACATCGTGCAGGCCGTCGTCGCCGACTCGGCACCGGGTCCGGTGGTGCTCATCGCACACGACATGGGGACATCGGTCACGACGGAGCTGCTCGCCCGAGACCTTCATGGCGACTTGCCATTCGAGCTTCAGCGGGTCGTGCTGACAAACGGCAGCGTGATCCTGCGGCGCGCCAGCCTGCGGCCCATCCAGAAGGTGCTGCGCAGTCCTCTCGGCCCGCTGGCCGCACGGCTGTCCAGCAAGGCGATGTTCGGCAGGGAGTTCGGGCGCTTGTTCAGTGCGAATCATCCGCTTTCGGTAGACGAGGCCGATGCACAGTGGGCGCTGATGGCGCACAACGGCGGGCATCGCATCGCCCACCTGCTGATCTCGTATCTCGACGAGCGTGAGCGGTATGCCGACCGGTGGCATGGCGCGGTGCGGGACTGGCCAAAACCGCTGAGCTTCCTGTGGGCGCTCGACGACCCGGTGGCGACCACCAACGTGCTGGATGGGTTGCGTGAATTGCGGCCTGCCGCAGACGTTGTCGAGTTGCCTGGCGTCGGCCATTACCCGCAGGTGGAGGTGCCGGACGTGTTCACCCGCGCAGCACTGAGCTTGCTGTCAACAGCCTCGCACTAGCCGAGCATCGTGGCGATCGCGTTGGTGAGATCGGGCGAGGCCGAGCTGGCCAGGTTCTGGTAGCTGCCGCCGCTGGCCTGCGCGACGGCCTCCCAGGTGGCGCGGTCGGAATCGGAGCCGAAGTCGATGACGTTGACAGCGATCGGGCGGGCAGGGTCGAAGGCGCCGCGAATGTACTGTTGCAACCCGCTGCCGTCGAGCGACTGGTCGGTGTGCGGGCCCGTCGTGATGAGCAGGATCGAATTGCTCTGGCCCTGGCGATAATTGGCCTTTATCTGGTCATAGATCATCCGCAGCGTGGTGAATGACACCGCACCGCCGCCAGACGCGGTTTGCGAGTTCAGCGCGCTGGTCAACGCCGCCGAGCGCGGCTGCCCGTTGACGGGGTCGGACAGCGGGCCGGTCGTCACCTCGGATCTGCCTTCGACGCCGTCGAACGTCCACAGCCCGACAGCAGAGTTCGGCGGCAGCGCCTGCAGCCGCGCGTTGAGCGCCGCTACCACGTTGGCCAGCCGCGACTTGCCGCCCTCATCGGTTGGCATCGACTGGTCGAGCATGATCGTCACGGCGGGACTTCCGACCGGCGCGGTCAGGGTGTTGGCCAGCGTCGCGCGCATCGCGTTGTCGCCAACCGACAGCGGCGCCGACACGGGCGCAAAGCTCGTCACATCGCTCTTCGGCGGCGTGCCACCCTCGGTGCGGAAGCCGGCCTTGGCCAGCTCCGCGAGCTGTTCGGGTTTGCGCATGAACCGGGCGAACTCGCTGGCCGCGCTGACCTGTTCCTGCGACAACCAGTTGCCGCTGAGCAGCACCGTCGGATAGTCCGCGATCGCCGTCGGGCCCGGCGGCAGCCACGAAGCGACCTTGTTCTTGGCGTCGGGCAGCGATGCGGCGCGTTGGAACAGCTGCTGCTCGGTGGTGACCACGGCGTGCACCGGAGCGGCGGCCGGGTCGGTGGCGCCCAGCAGCGCATCCAATCGCGGTGGACGCCTTGTTGTCGGCCAGCTTGGGCTGATTGCCCACCAGAGTGTTGACGGCGCCCGCGCCGGCGCTGGCCGGTGCGCCCGCAGGTGCCGACGCCGCCGCTACCGCCTCGGCCGCCAGATAGGACGCATCGCTGTCACCGCTGAGCGGCAACGACAGCCGCAGCGGCCCCCAGCCGGGCAGGTTCAGGCCGTCCAAGCGCCGTCGGATTGGTCTGCAGGCCCGGCAGCGTTCCCCAGTTCTGTTGGGCCAACGCATCTTTGAGCTGCGGCCGGATGGCAAGCAAGACGGGTGAGGTGACCAACGATCGACTGTCGCTGACGGTCTGCGCGCCTGCCGTCGCCTCGAGCCGGGCCTCGGACACCGAGCTGGCAGGGATCCACAGCGCGGGACGCTCACCGAGTTCGGCAGGCCACTTGCCGATGAAGCCGTTGACGACCTGGTCGGAATCGGCGGGTTTGACACCCACCTTCACGCACCGGTCAGCGACGGGTGCCGCGCTCTCGTTGTAGGTGTCGGCCAGCTTCTGGACCTGATCGGCGATCGAAGGATCGGCAACGACGGCGACGGCGAGTTCGCCGTCAACGCAACGGGCGGCGCCCGCGTCGGTGCGACTGGACAGCGCGTCGCCGAAGAATCGCCACAGGATGACCGCACCGACCACCACGACGACGGCGACCAGCGCCGCGATCACGCCGAGGCTGACACCGCGCCTGCCGGCAGCCACCGCACGGTGGCTGCCCGTCCACTCGCCGCCTTCCCATTCGCCGGTGTGCTGCGGTCCCGACGACCGCGGCGGCGGGACGGCGCCAGCCACCGAGCCGAGGTTCCGACTGCGAATTGGTCACGCGTCGGACCCGGAGTAGTCGGCATCGGAGGTAATCCGGCTCGTCGTAGTCGGTTTCGCCGTAATCGGCGTCGCTGTAGTCGGTTTCGTCGTAGCCGGGCTCGTCGTAGTCGCCCTCGGGATAGCCGGTCGGCGGGGTAGCCGGGTTCACGGTAGCCAGGCCGGTCGTACTCGGGCTCGCGATACCCGCGGCCGGGATAGTCCTGCTCGCTATAGCCGGGGCCGTAGTCGGGTTCGTTCGGGTTCGGGCCGACCGAAGCGCTGGGTCGGCGGTTCCTCGGGCAAGTCCTTCCCTGCCGAGTCCTCGGGATCGGGAATGCTATGCCTGCCCACGTAAGCCCTTGCGCTCGGTTCGACGGCCGGTCATCGACGAGTCAGGCACCGTTGCCGGCTGCCTTTTCTTTGAACTCGCGGCGCTTGCGATGCAGGATCGGCTCGGTGTAGCCGTTGGGCTGTGCGCCGCCGGACAGGATCAGCTCCTGCGCGGCCTGGAACGCGATGCTGCCGTCGGGATCCGGTGCCATCGGCCGGAATTCCGGATCCGTCTCGTTCTGCTCGTCGACCACCGCGGCCATCCGCCGCAGGCTTGCCTTCACGTCGTCGGCGGTGATCACCCCGTGGCGCAGCCAGTTCGCCAGCAGCTGACTGGAAATCCGCAGCGTCGCACGGTCTTCCATCAGCGCGACGTCGTGGATGTCGGGCACCTTCGAGCAGCCGACGCCTGCGTCGATCCAGCGCACCACGTAGCCGAGGATCGACTGGCAGTTGTTGTCGACCTCTTCGCGGATCTCCTCTGGCGCCCACGCCAGCTCCTTGGCCAGCGGGATGGTCAGCAGCTGACCAATGTCGGTGCGCCGCTTGCCTTCCAGCTCCTTGTGCACCGCGTACACGTCGACCTCGTGGTAGTGCATGGCGTGCAGGGTCGCCGCCGTCGGCGACGGCACCCACGCGGTGGTGGCGCCTGCCTTCGGCTGACCGATCTTCTGCTCGACCATGTCGGCCATCAGGTCGGTCATCGCCCACATGCCCTTGCCGATCTGCGCGCGGCCGGAGAACCCGGTGGCCAGCCCGATGTCGACGTTCTGGTCTTCGTAGGCCGCAATCCACTGGGTGCCCTTCATCGCACCCTTGCGGATCATCGGCCCGGCTTCCATCGAGGTGTGGATCTCGTCGCCGGTGCGGTCCAGGAACCCGGTGTTGATGAACACCACCCGGTCGGCGGCCGCCTTGATGCACGCCTTGAGGTTGAGGGTGGTGCGCCGCTCCTCGTCCATGATGCCGACCTTGAGCGTGTTCTGCGGCAGCCCGAGCACGTCCTCGACCCGGCTGAACAGCTCGCAGGTGAACGCCACCTCGTCGGGGCCGTGCATCTTCGGCTTCACGATGTAGACCGAGCCGGTCGCGGCTGTTCACCAGCGGGCCGTTGCCGTCGCCGGCCTTCAGGCCGTGCATCGCGATCAGGCTGGTGAACAAGCGCGTCCTGGATGCCCTCGGGCACCTCGTTGCCCTCGGCGTCGACGATCGCGTCGTTGGTCATCAGGTGGCCGACGTTGCGCACGAACAGCAGGCTGCGGCCGGGCAGCGTCAGCTCACCGCCGTCCGGTGTGGTGTAGGTGCGGTCCTCGTTGAGGACGCGGGTGAAGGTCTTGCCGCCCTTGGTGACCTCTTCGGTGAGGTCGCCGCGGTTCAGGCCCAGCCAGTTGCGGTAGCCGAGCACCTTGTCGTCGGCGTCGACGGCGGCCACCGAGTCCTCGAAGTCCATGGATCGTGGTGATCGCGGACTCCAGCACGACATCCTTGATGCCTGCGGCGTCGGTGAGCCGACGGGGAGTCGGGGTCGATGAGGATCTCGATGTGCAGGCCGTTGTTGCGCAGCAACACGGACCATTGGGGCGAGCCGAGCTCGCCGGTGTAGCCGACGAACTGCTCGGGCGCTGCCAGCCCGGTCGACAAGCCGTCGCCCAGCTCGATCAGGAGCTGACCTTCGTCGATCTTGACGCCGGTGGCCTCGCTCCACGACGCCGGATGCCAGCGGTGCGGCGTCATCGAGGAAGCGACGCGCGTAGGCGATGACCTTGTCGCCGCGGACCTTGTTGTAGCTGCGTGCCCTTCTCGGCGCCGTCGTCCTCGGAGATCACGTCGGTGCCGTACAGCGCGTCGTACAGCGAACCCCATCGGGCGTTGGCGGCGTTCAGCGCGAACCGCGCGTTGAGGATGGGCACCACCAGCTGCGGGCCCGCGGTCGTGGTGATCTCGTCGTCGACACCGGCGGTGGTGATGGTGAAGTCGTCGGGCTCGGGCAGCAGGTAGCCGATGTCGGTGAGGAACTGCTTGTAGCCGTCGGGGTCGATCGGCTCGATGACGTGCTGGCGGTGGTACTTGTCGATCTGCGCCTGCAGGTCGTCGCGGCGGGCGAGCAGGTCCTGGTTCTGGGGGCCGAGATCGGTGACGACCTTGTCGACGCCCGCCCAGAAGCTGTCGGGGTCGATATCGGTGCCCGGCAGCGCCTCGTTGTTGATGAAGTCGTACAGCACCTGGGCGACGCGCAAGTTCCCCACCGTCACGCGAGTCGCGTCATGTTTTCCTCCCTAAAGCCGTCGATCCAGCTTACCCACCGGTAACTGGGGCTATTCGCCAGCAGCCGCGGTCAGCAGCAGGTCACACCGGTCTGCCAGGGTGGCCCGCAGCGGCGCGGCCCGCTCAGCAATGCTCTGCTGGGCCCGGACGTATTCGGCGCGACCCGCCGGCGTCTCGACGGCGATCGGCTCGAATCCGTAGTCGCGGAGATCATAGGGGCTTGCGCGCATGTCCAGTGCACGGGCATCGGCCGCCAGCTCCAGGCAGTCCATCACCAGCTCCGACTCCACCAGCGGGCCGAGCTTGAAGGCCCACTTGTAGCAATCCATCGCGGCGTGGACGCAGCCCGGTTGTTCGGTTGCGACCTGGCTGTCCCGGGTGAGCGTGCTCGGCGTTGCGGCGCGTGGCCGGCTCGGTGAAGAAGCGGTATGCATCAAAGTGGCTGCAGCGCAACGGCATTGACTCGACGACGGCATCGGTGCCCGCCGGCCCGAGCCGCAGCGGCACCTGGGCGTGTCGCACCGTCGGGGCCCGGTACACCATCGCCCATTCGTGCAGGCCGAAGCAGTTCAGCCGGGCCGGCCGGGAGGCCGTCGCGCGCAGCAGCCGGGCGATGAATCGCACCGTGTCGGCACGCGCCAGCAGGTGCTCCCGCGTCACGGTCGACACCGTCGCGTCCGCGGCCGTAGCCGCTGCGGCCGAGGTAGCGCTGCGCCGCCGCGCCGCCGAGCGCCACGCCGAAGCCGGGGTGCCAGATCCGCAGCTGCCGCGGCCGCAGGCTGTAGTAGGTGAACAGGAAGTCCCACACCGGGTGGGCCTCGCCGACCCCGGCCCGCCTGCGATGCGGCTCACAGAAGTCGTCCACCCGCTTCCGGTGCATCCGTTCGCGGTCGAGCCAGTCGGGCTCGTCGAGCACCGACTCAGCCACGGTGTGTCCCGTCGCGAACGGCGCCGACGAGGTCTTCGACCAGGTCTTCCAGCGCCACCATCGCCGAGACCACGCCGTCGGGCATCGGTGACCAGCGCCAGGTGGCTGTTGTCGCGCCGCAGCCGCGTCAGCGCGTCGGGCAGCGGCAACGACGCGGGCACCTGCGGCAGCGGCCGCACCATCGACGAGTCCACGCACCGCATCGGGGTCGTCGACCAGCGGCAGCACGTCCTTGATGTGCAGGTATCCGATGAAATCGCCGAACAGGTCGACGACGGGGAAACGGGAGTAGCCGGTCTCGGCCAGTGCGCGCTGGATCGCCGCCACCGTCGGGCCGGAACCTTCGGCGGCCACCGGCACCGCGTGCACCTCGCCGAGCGGCACCGCGACGTCGCCAACCACGCGGTTGCGGATCCGCAGGGCCCGCGACAGCCGGTTGTGCTCCTCGGGATCGAGCAGGCCCTCCGACAGCGACTCGGCGATCATCTCCGACAGCTCGACGCTCGAAACCGCGTTCTCCAGTTCGGTTTTCGCCTCGACGCCGAACGCGCGCAGGATCACGTGCGCACACCAGTCGTAGACCGCGATGACCGGCCGCGCGGCGCGCACCCACAACAGATACGGCGGCACCAGCAGCATGGCCGCCGACTCCGGGCCTGCGATCGCGATGTTCTTCGGCACCATCTCGCCGAGCAGCACATGCAGCACCACGACGATCGTGATCGCGATGACGAACGACACCGTGTGCAGAACGGTGTCGGGGATGCCGAGCAAGTGGAACGGCTTCTCCAGCAGGTGCGCCACCGCGGGTTCGCCCACCCGACCCAGCAGGATCGAACAAATCGTGATCCCCAGCTGGGCCCCTGCCAGCATCAGCGGCAGATTCTCGCCGGCCCGGATGACCGTCACCGCACTGTGCTTGCCCTGCTCGGCGAGGGCCTCGAGCCGGTCGCGGCGCGCCGAGATCAGTGCGAACTCCGCGCCGACGAAGAACGCGTTGGCGGCCAGCAGCAGCATGGTCAGGACCACGCCGAAAATGTCACCCATCGTGCTTCGCCACTCTGTCGTCGCCGCGCCTGCCCAGCTTCGTCAGTTCAAGCTGATCGATCCTGCGACCGTCCATCTGCAACACCGTCGCCAGCCAGCGCACCGGGTCCTCCAGCGGTGCGTCCGGATCGAACGCCGTCAGCTCCACCGACTCGCCCTCTTCGGGGATGTGGCCAAGCTTCTGCAGCACCAGCCCACCGATGGTCTCGTATTCGCCCTCGGGGGCCCGGAATCCGGTTGCGCCTCGCGACCTCGTCGATGCGCAGCAGGCCCGAAACGTGCCAGCCCTGACCCGCCTGCACGACGTCGGCGGTCGGTTCGTCGTGTTCGTCGCGGATGTCGCCGACGATCTCCTCGATGACGTCCTCGACCGTCACCATGCCCGCGGTGCCGCCGTACTCGTCGACCACCAGCGCGGTCTGCAAGCCGTCGGCCCGCAGCTGTGCCATCACGTCGTCGCCGTCCAAGGTCGACGGCACCTTGGCGACGGGCTGCGCCAGGCTGGCCAGCCGGGTCTTCTTGTGTTGCTTCGGCGGCACTTCGAAGACCTGTTTGACGTGGACGATGCCGATGGTTTCGTCGAGGTCGCCCTCCACGATCGGGAATCGCGAGTATCCGGTCTGGATCGCCGCTTCCACCAGATCGGCGACGGTGTCGTCGACCTCGAGAGTCACGATCTCTGTTCGGGGCGTCATCAGTTCCTCGGCCGTCCGCGAGCCGAACTGCAGCGACCGGTCCACCAGTGTCGCGGTGACCGGGTCCAGCGACCCCCGTCGAGCCGAGTTGCGGACCAGCGAACCGAGCTCCTGCGGTGAACGGGCCGAGCGCAACTCCTCGGCGGGCTCGATGCCGAGCCTGCGCAGGATCCAGTTGGCGGTGCCGTTGGTCAAGTGGATCAGCGGCGTGAACAGCATCGAGAACATCACCTGCGGACCTGCCACCACGCGAGCGACCGGCAGCGGCTTGGCCACCGCGAGATATTGGGCGACGAGTTCGCCGAACACCATCGATACCGACGTGGCGATCAACAGCGCCAGCGCCAACGCCAGGCCGGCCGAAACACCACGGCGTCAACGACGTCGCCATGAACACCGGCTCGAGCAGACGCGCCACCAGCGGCTCGGCGAGGTAGCCGGTGATCAACGTGGTGATCGAAATACCAACCTGGGCGCCGGAGAGCTGGAACGACAAGGTGCGATGCGCCCGCTGCACGAGCTTGTCGCGGCGACCGCCGGCTTCGGGCATTCGCGTCGACCGTGCTGCGCTCCAGCGCGGTCAGCGAGAACTCGGCGGCGACGAACACGGCGGTGCCCGCGGTGAGCACCACGAACGCCAGGAGCGCGAGCGCGGTGAACATGCCGCTCATCGCGTCCGCACCGAAACTGCGCCGGGCCGTTTGCCCGGCCGACTAGGGGAGGGTTCCGCGTCGGAGGGGTCTGCGCCGCTCGCGGCGGTCGCCTCGTGGGAAGGCCGCTGGGCCGCGAAGCCCGGCTCAGAACCGTGAGCCTCCACGGGTGCCTGCGGCACGTGTTCCCTTTCGCTTGGTCGGCAACGAATGCCCTATGTTAGCCGTCTCGGCCGGTCCGACGGCCTCACCATCCGGTGGGCAGCGGGTGGCCTTCGGCGAACCCGGCAGCGGATTGCACCCCGAGGACCACCTTCTCGTGGAGTTCGGCGATGGTCGCGGCGCCGACGTAGGTGCACGTGCTGCGCACGCCGGAGGTGATGTGGTCGAGCAGGTCCTCGACCCCGCCGCGGGAGGGATCCAGCCCCATCCGCGACGTCGAGATGCCCTCCTCGAACAACGCCTTGCGGGCCCGGTCGAACTGGTTGTCGGCCGCGGTGCGGGCGGCCACGGCGCGTTTGGACGCCATGCCGTAGCTCTCCTTGTACGGCTGGTCCTCGCGGTCGCGCATCAGATCGCCCGGCGACTCGTAGGTGCCTGCGAACCATGAGCCGATCATCACGTTGGCCGCCCCGGCCGCCAGCGCCAGAGCGACGTCGCGGGGATGACGGACACCGCCGTCGGCCCACACGTGGCCGCCGAGTTGCCTTGCCGCCGCGGCACATTCGACGACCGCGGAGAACTGCGGCCTGCCGACGCCGGTCATCATCCGTGGTGGTGCACATCGCGCCGGGTCCGACCCCGACCTTGACGATCGACGCGCCAGCGGTGATCAGGTCGCGGGTGGCCTCGGCGGACACCACGTTGCCCGCGGCCAGCGGCAGCCCGAGGTCGAGCGACGACACCGACTTGATCGCGTCGAGCATCTTGAGCTGATGGCCGTGCGCGGTGTCGATCACCAGCAGGTCGACGCCTGCCTCGGCGAGCGAGCGGGCCTTCGCGCCGACGTCGCCGTTGATGCCGACCGCGGCAGCGATGCGCAGCCGGCCCTTGTCGTCGACGGCGGGTGTGTAGATACCGGCCCGGATCGCCCCGGTGCGGGTCAGCACACCGGCCAAGCGTGCCGTCCGGATCGGTCATCACCGCGACGTCCACCGGCGCGTGTTCGAGCAGATCGAACACCTTGCGCGGGTCGGTGCCCGCGGGTGCGGTGACGAAATCGGACACCGCGATGTCGCGGACCCGGGTGAACCGGTCGACGCCGACGCAGTTGGCCTCGGTGACCAGCCCGATCGGGCGGCCCTCGAACACCACGACCGCCGCGCCGTGTGCGCGCTTGTGGATCAGCGCCGTCGCATCCGACACCGAATCGTCGGGGGACAGCACGACCGGGGTGTCGACGACCAGGTCGCGGCTCTTGACGAAGTCGACCATCTCCTTCACCGCGGAGTTGGGAAGGTCCTGCGGCAGAACCACAATGCCGCCGCGGCGGGCCACCGTTTCGGCCATCCGGCGGCCTGCCACCGCCGTCATGTTCGCCACCACCACCGGGATGGTGGTGCCCGACCCGTCGTGCGTCGAGAGGTCGACGTCGAACCGCGACTGCACATCCGAACGTCCCGGGACGATGAAGACGTCGTTGTAGGTCAGGTCGTAGGGCGGTGGATGCCCTTCAAGGAACTTCATCGACTCCAGGTTAGGCCGGAATCTCGCTGCGGTCCCCACTCCACAGCGTGTGGAACTTCTTGCTCGGGTCGGCGTCGATGCGCCCGTAGGTGTGCGCGCCGAAGAAGTCCCGCAGGCCCTGGGTCAGCGCCGCGGGCAGCCGCTCGGTGCGCAGCGCGTCGTAATAGGACAGGGCCGAGCTGAAACCGGGAATCGGGATGCCAAGTTCTGTGGCGGTGACGACGACGCGGCGCCAGCTGTCGATCGCGTTCTCCACCGCGCTGCGGAAGTACGGCGCGACGATCAGCGAAGGCAGGTCGGGATCCTCGTCGAATGCTTCCTTGATCCGGTTCAGGAACTTCGCGCGGATGATGCAGCCGCCGCGCCAGATGGTGGCGAGGTCGCCGGGGGTGATGCCCCAGTCGTATTCGGCGCTGCCGGCCTGGATGTGGTTGAAGCCCTGCGCGTAGGCGACGATCTTCGAGGCGTAGAGCGCCTGGCGGACATCCTCGGTGAACTTCTCGGCGTCACTTGGCTTTTCGCCGAGGTCGCCCGATGCCAGGCCCGTGGTTGCCTTGCGCTGAGTGACGGAACCCGACAGCGCGCGGGCGAACACCGCCTCGGCGATGCCGGTGACGGGGACGCCGAGGTCGAGCGCCGACTTCACGGTCCAGCGGCCGGTGCCCTTCTGCTCGGCCTCGTCGAGGATGACGTCGACCAGCGGCTTGCCGGTCTTGGCGTCGGTCTGACGCAGCACCTCGGCGGTGATCTCGATGAGGTAGCTGTCCAGGTCGCCCTTGTTCCACTCGGCGAAGACGTCGGCGATCTCGCCTGCGGACTTGCCGAGGCCGTCGCGCAGCAGCTGGTAGGCCTCGCCGATCAGCTGCATGTCGGAGTATTCGATGCCGTTGTGCACCATCTTGACGAAGTGGCCCGATCCGTCGGGGCCGATATGCGTGCAGCACGGGACACCGTCGACGTGTGCGGAGATCTCCTCCAGCAGCGGGCCGAGCGACTTGTAGGACTCGGCGGGACCGCCGGGCATGATCGACGGGCCGTTGAGCGCGCCCTCCTCGCCGCCGGAGATGCCCGCGCCGACGAAGTGCAGGCCGCGCTCGCGCATCGCCTTCTCCCGACGGATGGTGTCGGTGTAGAGCGCGTTGCCGCCGTCGATGATGATGTCGCCTTCTTCCATCGCGTCGGCGAGCTCGTTGATCACGGCGTCGGTCGGATCGCCTGCCTTGACCATGATGATCACCCGGCGCGGCTTCTCAAGGGCGGCAAGGAATTCCGGAATGGTCTCGCTGCGCACGAACTTGCCCTCAGAGCCGTGTTCCTTCAGCAGCGCGTCGGTCTTGGCGATCGATCGGTTGTGCAGCGCGACGGTGTATCCGTGATGGGCGAAGTTGCGGGCGATGTTGGAACCCATCACGGCCAGGCCGGTGACCCCGATCTGAGCGGTCCCGGTCGTGTCAGAGTTTGCAGACGAGCTCATTCGGGCAGCCTTTCGTTTTTTGTTGTGGCACAGCAGCTTTTACGGCAGAAATGATTATGCGATGAACAGTCGATGAAGTTCCGTCAGCCAGGGCACCGCCAGCGCGACGGTGGGCACCACGAGCACGGCGGCCGCGGCGAGGTAGGCGGTGGCCGCAAGGACGCGGCTGTTCGGCCGCCCGCCGAGGCGGCGCACCCGCAGCACCGTGGTCGGGCCGCCTGCGGCAAGAGCGCCCGAAGGGGTGTGTCCGGACGCGCAGGCGACAAGGGCGCGGGCCAGGGGAGTTGGGCCCGCAGCGCGCACGGCGGCGTCGTCGGCGAGCAGTTCGATGAGCAGCCGGACGGCGTCTAGCGCGTGGGCGCTACGGACGAATCGGGGGAAGGCGGCGTGCACCGCGGTGAACATCTCGAGAACCAGGTCGTGGCGGGCCCGCAGGTGCGCGCGCTCATGGGTGAGGATCGCCGCCATCTCGTTGTCGGCCAACGCATTCAGCGCACCCTCGCTGACCACCACGCGGCTGCGCACACCCGGCAGGCAGTAGGCCAGCGGTTGTTCCACATCGAGGATCCGCAGGTGGTTGCCCTGCGACTTACCGACCAGGTCGACGACCATTCGGTGGTGCGCCCTGCGGCGCCGGGTGGCGATGGCGACCTGCACGACCGCGAACGTCAGCCGCGCACCGATGACCAGGGTGACGGCGAAGACAATGACGTAGGTCGCCCACAGCGGCCAGCCCAGCGCCGCGATTTCGCTGGTGATGGTGGCGGTGGGGCGGCCGTCAGGTCCCGGCACGAAGAGCCTGCTGGCGATCGCGATGCCTGCCGAAAACGCCGACAACACGGCGGCAAGGGCGATGGACTGCCACAGCACGATCGCGGCCCGCGGTGCACGCGTTGGCCAGGTTGCCCGCGCCAGCATTGCCGGGACTGGTCCCGACAGGACCAGCGCGACGATGGTGAAGGCCAGCGCGGACACGCTGTAAGTCTCCCTCAGCCGGTGCCCGGATTACCAGTGGGCGGTGATTCGCTGTGCTTGCTCTCCAACTCGGCCAGTGCGCGGCGCAGCGCCGCGGCTTCGTCGGCACCGACTCGTTCGACGAAGTGCACCAGGGCGGCCTCCCGGCTGCCGGAGTCCGAGACCTGGTCGAGCGCGTCGACCATCAGCCCGGCGACCAGCTCATCGCGGCCGTGGGTAGGTGCGTATCGGTGCGCCCGATCGTCGCGGTGTTGCACCACGAGGTTCTTTTTCGCCAGCCGCTGCAGCACGGTCATGATCGTGGTGTAGGCCAGATCGCGCTGGGCCGACAGTGCCTCGTGGACTTGGCGCACGGTTTGGGGCTCGGCGGAGGACCAGAGGTGGTCCATCACAGCGCGTTCGAGTTCCCCCAGACGCGTCAACTTGGCCATGTTCCGTTCATCTCCTACGGGCAGTAAATCCAGGGTACTACGGCGTTACTACGTTGCGTCGTATCCGTCGCAGCGGAACAACTTCCGTGTCGGGCCGGAATGTTCCGGCAATGGTCATCGCCGCTTCTCACGGCCTTGTGAGTCCAGTCACACGGGGTAGCTCCGTCAGATCCTCATGACTATAGTAAGGCTAACCTAACTCAACATCGGGAGGTGCCATGACGGTTGTGATTGAAGATCCGCTCATCGCGGGCATGGCGATCAGGCAGACCCTGCCGCTGCACGAGTCCAGTCGGCGGCTGCGCGAGCTCTATCCCGACTGCCCGCGCGTGTACGGCGTCGCCGTGATGGGCGACCTGTCGCGCAGGCGGTGGTGGCCACTGGCCGAGGCGGTGACGACCGATCGACTGCGGGCGATGTTCGACATCGCCGCCGCAGGAGACCGACAACCGTGCCGCGGTGGCGCAGCAGCTGGCGGCCACGCTGGCCCACGTCGTCGTCGGGCGCGTGGTGCCGCTGCTCGTGCTCGAAGGACGCGCATGGGACACCGGCCTCGAGAACCTCTGGGTGCATGTGGACTCCGAGGGCGCAATCGACTGGGTCGGCGTCGTTGACCCGAAGCTGCGGGCGCTGCCCGACGACCCGGCGCTGCATTACGGAGTGAATGCGGCTGCCATCGTCGCCCTGCCCAACGAAGCGGCGTTGACCACCTGGGTCGCCCACCGCAGCCATCGCGCGCTGGAGCCGCTGTTCACCCGGCTGTATGACGTCTGCGGCGGCGCCATGTCCGTCGCGTCGATGTGGCACATCGTCGGAGGGGCCGTGGTGAGCGCCGCGACGCAGGTGCCGATGCTGGCCGGTTCGAGCGAAGTGACCAGCATGCGGCGCGCACAGGCGGTCCTCGACGCGCTGGTCGGATTCGGCCTGCCGGTCCGCGGCGCCACCCGGGTCGACCGCGAGGAGGGCCTTGCTTAATTAGGGCAGCCTTGCCTATGCTTTGCCTACCACGACCGAACTACCGGACCGCACCGGAGTCCTGAGGGCTGCAGAGACTCCCGGTCCACTCGAAGGACGGGCCCCGCGCAATCGGCGCGGGGCCCGTCCGCATTCCTGGCCTGCTTGTCGTGTAGACACAATCGCGTGACGACGGACGTGACGCCCAACTCGGCAAGGGATTCGACTCCGAGCTCGGCCTCGAGTACATCGAGCTCACCCCCGACGGCGGACGGGCACGGCTGGAGATCAAGGACAAACTGCTGCAACCCTGGGGCATCGTGCACGGCGGCGTGTACTGCTCCATCGTCGAAGGACTTGCCAGCGTCTCCGGCCAGGTGTGGCTGAGCGAAAACGGTGGCGGGCACGTCGTCGGCGTCAACAACAACACCGACTTCCTTCGGGCCATCTCGTCGGGAACGGTGACGGCGGTGTCGACACCGATTCACCGGGGCCGCCGCCAGCAGCTGTGGCTGATCACCATCACCGACGACAACGATCGCGTCGTCGCACGCGGCCAGGTGCGGCTGCAGAACATCCCCGCCGAATAGGCGCCGATATCGCCTGCGCTGCCGACTGCGGCGCACCGTGGCAATATCGCGCACTATGCTCCTGACCCCGCATGAACAGGACCGGCTGCTGCTTTCGTATGCCGCCGAGCTAGCGCGCCGCAGGCAGGCCCGCGGTCTGCGCCTCAACCACCCCGAGGCCGTCGCGCTGATCACCGACCATCTCCTCGAAGGCGCCCGCGACGGACGCACCGTTGCCGAGTTGATGATCAGCGGCCGCGAGGTGCTGTCCCGCGACGATGTGATGGATGGGGTGCCCGAGATGCTCTACGACGTCCAGGTGGAGGCGACGTTCCCTGACGGCACCAAGCTCGTAACCGTCCACCACCCGATCGCAATGATCCCTGGCGAGATCGCTTACGGCGACGGGGATATCGAGATCAACCCCGGCGCGCCTCGAACGACGCTCGATGTCGTCAACACCGGGGACCGCCCGATACAGGTGGGCAGCCACGTGCACCTGCCGCAGGCCAACGCCGCGCTGGAATTCGACCGCGACGCCGCTCACGGTCACCGGCTCGACATCCCGGCAGGCACCGCGGTTCGCTTCGAACCCGGTGTCGCCCAGCATGTCTCGCTGGTGCCGCTGCAGTGGCACCCGCGAGGTGCATGGACTGTCGCTCACCCCGCCAGGACGGCTGGACGCCTCGTGACCGAGCTGTCCCGTGCCCGATACGCCGCGCTGTTCGGGCCGACGACCGGTGACAGGATCAGGCTGGCCGACACCGACCTGTTCGTCGAGATCACCGAGGACCGCAGCGGCGGACCGGGCCTGGCGGGCGACGAGGCCGTCTTCGGCGGTGGCAAGGTGCTGCGCGAATCGATGGGACAGGGGCGGGCCACCCGTGCCGACGGTGCGCCCGACACCGTGATCACCGGTGTGGTGATCATCGACTACTGGGGAATCATCAAGGCCGACATCGGCATTCGCGGTGGCCGCATCGCTGCGATCGGCAAGGCGGGCAACCCCGACATCATGACCGGCGTGCACCCCGACCTGGTTGTCGGGCCGTCGACGGAGATCATCGCCGGCAATGGCCGCATCGTCACGGCGGGCGGCATCGACTGCCACGTCCACTTGATCTGCCCGCAGATCATGGAGGAGGCCATCGGCGGCGGCATCACCACGATCATCGCGGGCGGCACCGGCCCGGCAGAGGGCAGCAAGGCCACCACCGTGACGCCCGGGTCCTGGCACCTGGCCCGAATGCTGGAATCGCTGGACTCGTGGCCGCTCAACGTCGCGCTGCTCGGCAAGGGAAACACGGTCAGCGCCGACGCAATGTGGGAGCAACTGCGGGCAGGCGCAGCGGGATTCAAGCTGCACGAGGACTGGGGAACCACACCCGCGGCCATCGACGCGTGCCTTACCGTCTCGGACGCCGCGGGTGTGCAGGTGAATCTGCACTCGGACACTCTCAACGAGGCCGGCTTCGTCGAGGACACCCTCGCCGCGATCAAGGGCCGCGCGATCCACGCGTATCACACCGAGGGGGCAGGAGGCGGGCACGCGCCCGACATCATCACGGTGGTCTCGCACGCGAACGTGCTGCCGAGTTCCACCAACCCGACGCGGCCGCACACCGTCAACACCCTCGACGAGCATCTCGACATGCTCATGGTGTGTCATCACCTGAACCCCAGCGTCCCAGAGGATCTCGCGTTCGCCGAGAGCCGTATCCGGCCGTCGACCATCGCCGCCGAGGATCTGCTGCACGACATCGGCGCCGTCTCGATGATCGGCAGCGACGCGCAGGCGATGGGCCGCATCGGCGAGGTGGTGATCCGCACGTGGCAGACCGCGCATGTGATGAAGCGCCGTCGAGGCGCACTGCCCGGCGACGGCAAGGCCGACAACAACCGTGCCCGCCGCTATGTCGCGAAGTACACGATCTGCCCCGCCATCGCGCACGGGCTTGAGCACGAGATCGGCTCGGTCGAAGTTGGCAAGCTCGCCGATCTGGTGTTGTGGGAGCCGGCCTTCTTCGGCGTGCGACCGCACGCGGTGATCAAGGGCGGCATGATCGCATGGGCCGCTATGGGAGACGCCAATGCGTCGATCCCGACGCCGCAACCCGTGCTGCCGCGGCCGATGTTCGGCGCCGCTCCCGCAGCGGCAGCGGCCACCTCGGTGCACTTCGTGTCGCCGCAGGCGGTCGAGGACGGACTGGCCGATCGGCTCGCCGTCAACCGCAGGCTGGTTGCGGTCAAGGACGTCCGCAAGGTCGGAAAGTCCGATATGCCGCTCAACGACGCGTTGCCGCACATCGAGGTCGATCCCGATACGTTCACGGTGCGCATCGACGGCGAAGTGTGGCAGGAGCAGCCCGCTGCCGAATTGCCCATGGCGCAACGCTATTTCCTTTTCTAGGGGGTTTCCTGTTCCGATGACAAGCTTGGCGACCCTACTCGCGTTGGCAGACTCGCGGCTGCCAACAGGCGGGCATGTGCACTCCGGCGGCGTCGAGGAAGCGGTTACCGGCGGCCAGGTCGTCGACCTCGCAACGCTGCGAGCCTTCCTGCGACGGCGGATCCGCACACACGGCCTGGTGACGGCGTCGCTGGCCGCCGCGGTGCACGCTGGCGCACTGTCGATCCAGGACGCCGATCGCGAAACCGATGCCCGCACACCGGCTCCCGCCGCTAGGCAGGCGTCACGGGCCCAGGGCCGCGGCCTCGCGCGGCTCGCGCGCCGCGTCTGGCCAGGCGGACAGTGGGAGACGCTCGGGACGACCCCGCATCTTGCGGTCGCGGCAGGTGCGGTCGGTGCTGCCAGCGGGCTGAACCCCGACCAAACGGCGCTTTCGGTCGTCTACACCACGATGACCGGTTCCGCGACGGCCGCGCAGCGACTGCTTGCCCTCGACCCCGGCGACGTCGCTGCCCTGACCTTCGAACTGTCGGCACTGTGCGAGCAGACGGCAGCCGAGGCAGCCAAGGATCTGGCCGACCTTTCCGACCCGCTGCTCGACGTGCTGGCCCAACGCCACAGCCAACGCGAACGACCACTGTTCGTCTCCTGAAAGGCCGGAACTCTTCTATGCCACCGCATTTCCTCGACGGCGAACCCCACCATCACGTCGAACGTCCCAAGCGGCGCCGGGAACCGGGTGAGCCACTGCGCATCGGCGTCGGCGGTCCGGTGGGCTCCGGCAAGACCGCGCTGGTGGCGGCGCTGTGCAGGCAACTGCGTGACGAACTGTCGCTGGCCGTACTGACCAACGACATCTACACCACAGAAGATGCCGACTTCCTGCGCCGCCACGCCGTGCTGCCAGACGAGCGGATCGCCGCGGTGCAGACGGGCGGGTGCCCGCACACCGCGATCCGCGACGACATCACCGCCAACCTGGACGCCATCGACGATCTGGTCGCCCGCAATGACCGTCTCGACCTGATTCTGGTCGAATCGGGGGGTGACAATCTGACGGCGACCTTCTCCTCGGGACTGGTCGACGTGCAGATCTTCGTTGTGGACGTGGCAGGCGGCGATAAGGTGCCGCGCAAGGGCGGGCCCGGCGTCACCTACTCGGATCTGTTGGTGGTCAACAAGACCGACCTCGCGCCGATGGTGGGCGCTGATCTCGAGGTGATGCGCCGCGATGCCGCCAAAGTTCGCGCGGACAGGCCGACCGTGCTGATCTCGTTGACCGAGGACCCCGCCGCGACAGCCGTGCTGGCATGGGTGCGCGAACAGCTACGTGTGCCGGTGCAATGAGGTCCGACGTCCTTCTCGTCGCATGCCGCGACCGTCAGCCACGCATCGAATGCGGGGGAGCAGTCGCGGCGCGGCGCACCGAACCCGACACCGTGCACCTGGTGTCGGCGGCGGCCACCCCGCTCGGCGGTGATGCGATCAACATCCGTGTGGTGGTTGAAGAGGGCGCGCGATTGCGGGTCCGCACCGCCGCGGCGACGGTGACGCTGCCGGGTTCGAGCACTCCCGAGTCGCACGCGTTCTGGACACTCGAGGTGGCAGGCGATCTCGACATCGACCCGCAGCCGACCGTCGTCGCCGCCACATCGCGCCATTTCACGTCGACCCGGCTGGAGCTGACAGCAGCAGGCCGTGTTCGGCTGCGCGAGCGCATCCAGATCGGCAGATCCGATGAGCGGCAGGGATTCTGGTCGGGCTCGCTACATGCCGATGTGGACGGGTCGCCACTGTTGCGGCACCGCATCGAGCTCGGCAACGGATCGGTGGCCGACGACGAGCTGGGCACACCGCTGGCGTGCATCAGCGAATTGCACTATCCCGACGGTGATGTCGAGACGGCCGGCGTCACATTGGCCTTGGCAGGCGGGGGCTGCCTTTCGACGTGGCAGGGACAGCGGCTCTAAACGGCCGCCTTCTCGGTTTCCTGAACGGAGGCGGCGATCTCCTCGAGTTCTTCGATCCTGGTGCGCGCATACGCCTGCTGCTCGGTGATGGTGAGATTCCCTCGCGCAGTGGACAGGAAGGTCACCGTCCAGGACAGCAACGTGGCGATCTTGCGCCGGAACCCGACCAGATACACCAGGTGCAGCACCAGCCAGGCGAGCCAGGCGATGAAGCCGCCGAATTCCAGCGGACCGATCTTGGCGACCGCGGAGAACCGCGACACCGTCGCCATCGAGCCCTTGTCGAAGTACTGGAACGGCTCGCGCTCTTGCGGGTTGGCGCCCTTGAGTTCGGCCTTGATGGCCTTCGCCGCGTACTTGGCGCCCTGAATCGCGCCCTGCGCCATGCCCGGTACACCTTCGACCGCGGCCATGTCGCCGACGACGAACACGTTCGGGTGGCCGGGCACGGACAGGTCCGGCAGCACCTTGACCCGTCCCGCTCTGTCGATCTCCACGTCGGACTGCGCGGCAAGGTCGCGGCCGAGGGGACTGGCCGACACGCCTGCCGACCAGACCTTGGTGGCACATTCGATGCGGCGAATCGTGCCGTCGGAGTCCTTGACCGTGATGCCGTTGCGGTCCACATCGGTGACCATGGCGCCGAGCTGGATCTCGACGCCCATCTTCTCCAACCGGGCCTGCGCCTTCTTGCCGAGCTTCTCGCCCATCGGCGCCAGCACCGCCGGCAGGGCGTCGAGCAGAATCACCCGCGCCTGCGTCGAATCAATATGCCGGAACGCGCCTTTGAGCGTGTGGTCGGCGAGTTCGGCGATCTGCCCTGCCATCTCGACACCCGTCGGGCCTGCGCCGACGACGGTGAAGGTCAACAGCTTTTCGCGCCGCGCCGGATCGCTGGACCGCTCGGCCTGCTCGAACGCGCCGAGGATGCGGGCGCGCAACTCCAGCGCGTCGTCGACCGACTTCATACCGGGCGCGAACTCGGCGAAATGGTCATTGCCGAAGTAGGACTGGCCGGCCCCGGCCGCGATGATCAGGCTGTCGTACGGGGTGACGTAGGTGTGGCCGAGCAGCTCGGACTTGACCGTCTTGTGCGCCAGGTCGATATGCGTCACGTCGCCCAACAGCACCTGAGCGTTGCTCTGATTGCGCAGAATGATCCGCGTGGGCGGGGCGATTTCGCCCGACGAGATGATGCCGGTGGCCACCTGGTAGAGCAACGGCTGGAACAGGTGGTGCGTTGTCTTGGCGATCATCTTGATCTCGACATCGGCGCGCTTGAGCGCCTTGGCGGCGTTCAGACCCCCGAATCCTGAACCGATGATGACGACTTTGTGTCGATCAGTTGCAGTAGCTCCGGGATGGCTCATTTTGGGCTCCTCGACGGACTACACGTGCACTTATACAGACACTAGGGTAGTCGCCGCGCATCCCCACAGAGTGGTGAGATTTGCCACGTCTGCCGTTGGTTTAACCGAAGAGCAGCGGCTTCAGCTTCTCGGCCACCGCGGTGATGCCGCCGGGTTGATATCCGGTGAGGCTCGTCACAGGGCTGAGGATGACGCCGTCCACGCCCGCATCGAGCACCTTGGTCTTGATCTGGTCGGCCACCGATTCGGGGCCACCGACGACGGCCTGCTGCTTGAAATCGTCGGGGATCAAGTCCGGGGTCACGTTCTCGTCGATCACCGCGATCACCAGCATGCTGGTCTCCAAAGTCGCGGGGTCGCGGCCGATCTCCTCGCAGCGGTCCTTGACGACCTGCACCTTGCGCGGCAGTTCGTCGAATCCGGCGATGATGTTCAGATGATCAAAGTACTTGGCGGCCAACGGAATTGTCTTCTTCTCGCCGCTGCCGCCGATCATCAGCGGGATGTGGTCGCGGAAGCGGGGGTTGGCCATCGCTTCCTCTGTTCGGTAGTACTTCCCTGAGAACGTCGGCCGTTCGCCCTTGATCATCGGCAGGATGATCTGCAGTGCCTCGTCGAGCTTGTTGAAACGGTCGGTGAAGGTGCCGAATTCGTAGCCCAGTTGCTGGTGCTCGAGCTCGAACCATCCGGTGCCGATACCGAGGATGGAGCGGCCCTGGCTGATCACGTCCAGCGTGGTGATGGCCTTGGCCAGCAGCGTGGGGTTGCGGTAGGTGTTGCCGGTGACGAGCGTCCCCAGCTGCACGCGTTCGGTCGCCGTGGCAAGCCCGCCGAGCGCCGTATAGGCCTCCAGCATCGGCTGGTCCGGGGTACCAAGGCCGGGCAGCTGATAGAAGTGGTCCATCACGAAGACGGAGTCATAGCCTGCCGCCTCTGCCTCCTGCGCCTGCGCGATCACGGTGGGGAACAGTTCGGCGACGCCGGTGCCGTACGAGAAGTTGGGGATCTGAAGTCCAAGTTTGATGGTCACGGCGTTCACGTAACCACAATTAAGCGGGGCGGTCACCCCGTTTAGCTTTGGGCGAACCGGGGAATATCAGCCGAAGTTGGCGAGTGCGCCGTGGCTGACGTGCATCGTCTGCCCGGTGATGTGCCGTGCGGCAGGTGTGGTGAGGAACAACGCCAGCCGGGCGATCTCCGCGGCCACAGGCGCCGGTGTGCGGGAGAGGCCGTCGTAACCCGGCTCGGCACTTCGCCCGGACGCCACCGCGTTGACGGTGATGCCCCGAGTGCCGAAGTGTGTGGCCTGCCCGGCGGTCCAGTCCGAAACCGCGGCCTTGACGGCGGCTTCGGCGCTGCCCTCGCGGGGGTGCTCGGGGATGACGGTGACGATCGAGCCGCCAGAGCGCAGGTGATCGCCAAGGATCTGCACGGTCAGCACCGCCGAAACGGCGTTCGCGTCCAGGGTGTTGCGCCATGCCGCGGCGAGGTCGGCCAGCGAGTAGGTGCGCGGGTCGCCGGCGTCCCAGCGCGGGGCGGGGACGTTGATGATGGTGTCCAGGTGGTGCGGGAACTGCCCACGCGCCTCTTCGAGGCTGGCCGGGTCGGTGTTGTCGAGCACGATCGCGTCGACGTCAAGCTCCTTGGCGGCGACCTCGAGGTCGTCGCGGCGTGCGCCGGCGATCACGACTCGGTGGCCCGCATCGCGGAAGCTCTCCGCAACCGTGCGTCCCAGATCGGTATCGCCGCCGGTGACGAGCACCTCCATCACCATGACCTCCTGCTCGTGTTCAACGCTGAACCCCAGCGAGTGAGCGTCATGTTACTGGACAGTAGCTAGGGATGAAACTCGGCACGCGTTCGACACGGCAACAGTTCGGTCAACGTGCCATAGGGTCTTGATCTGTGCAGCGAAGCACCTCGTCCGGGCTGCCCCGCTGGATCTACATCCCTGCCGCGATCGGGGCGCTTTTCGTGGTGGTGCCGCTGATCGCGGTCGCCGCCAAGGTGGACTGGCCGCATTTCTGGTCGCTCATCACCAGCCAGTCGTCGACGACAGCGCTCGTGCTGAGCCTCGAGACCGCGGCGGCAAGCACCACACTGTGCGTGCTGCTTGGCGTACCGATGGCGCTGGTGCTGGCCCGCAGCGACGCCCGGCTGGTGCGGCTGGCCAGGCCGCTCATCCTGCTGCCGCTGGTGTTGCCGCCCGTGGTCGGCGGAATCGCGCTGCTGTACGCGTTCGGTCGGCTCGGGCTGATCGGGGAGTACCTCAGCGCCGCGGGCATCCAGATCGCTTTCACGACAACGGCAGTGGTGCTGGCGCAGACCTTCGTATCGTTGCCGTTCCTGGTCATCGCGCTGGAAGGCGCCGCGCGCACGGCAGGAGCCGACTACGAGGTGGTGGCCGCGACGCTCGGGGCCCGCCCGACGACGGTGTGGTGGCGGGTGTCGTTGCCGCTGTTGGCGCCGGGTCTGATCTCCGGCGCGGTGCTGGCGTTCGCGCGGTCACTTGGCGAGTTCGGCGCGACGCTGACCTTCGCCGGCTCCCGTGAGGGCGTCACGCGAACGCTGCCGTTGGAGATCTACCTGCAGCGCGAAAGCGACCCCGACGCGGCCGTCGCGCTGTCCCTGCTGCTCGTCGCGGTGGCCGCCGTTGTCGTCGTCGCACTGGGCAGCCGCCAGATCCGGGGCACCAATGCCTGGTAGCCGGTCATGACCGAGGTTGCGCTGCGGGCGGTCGTCGAAAATCGCGGCGTCGACATCGAATTCGACGTCGCCGCCGGCCAAGTGCTGGCCGTGCTCGGCGCCAACGGCGCAGGCAAGTCGACGGCACTGCACGTGATCGCGGGGCTGGTGCGCCCGGACAGCGGTGTCGTGCGCGTCGGGCAACGCGTGCTGACCGACACCGCGGCCGGAGTTCACGTCGCTACCCACGATCGCCGCGTCGGCCTGCTGCTTCAGGACCCGCTGTTGTTTCCGCACCTGAACGTCACCCGCAACGTGGCATTCGCCCCGCGCAGTTCCCGTGCGGCGGCGGCACATTGGCTCGCCGAGGTCGATGCTGCCGAACTCGGCGACCGGATGCCGCGGCAGTTGTCGGGCGGGCAGGCGCAGCGGGTGGCGTTGGCCCGAGCGCTGGCTGCCGAACCCGACGTGCTGCTGCTCGACGAGCCGCTGGCCGGACTGGACGTCGCCGCGGCCACCGCGATGCGCAAGGTGCTGCGCCGCGTGCTGGCCCGTGACGGCCGCTCCGCGGTGCTGATCACCCACGACCTCCTCGATGTGCTCACCCTTGCCGACCGGGTGCTGGTGCTCGAGGCGGGACGGATCGCCGAATCCGGCTCGACTGCAACGGTTTTGGCGACACCGCGCAGCCGGTTCGGCGCACGGTTCGCCGGGGTGAATCTGGTCGGCGGCACCTCGGACGCCGAAGGCGTGCTGACGACACAGTGGGGGACGACGTGGCACGGCACCCCTGGGCCCGACCTGGTGGCCGGCGAGTCGGCAGTCGCGCTGTTCAACCCGGCGGCGGTCGCCGTATACCGCGACAAGCCGCACGGCAGCCCCCGCAACACCGTCGAGGTGACGGTCGCCGAACTCGACAGCCGCGGACCCGTGATCAGGGTGCGTGCCGACGAGCAGCCCGACGGTGCGCCAGGGCTCGCCGCCGACATCACCGCCGAAGCCGTGGCCGACTTGCGACTGGCACCCGGCGATCGCGTTTACTTCTCGGTGAAGGCCCAAGAGGTCACCGTCCATCCGAGCCCGTAACGCTGCGGTTCGCCGGTGCGATCAACGGCTTGAATCGACCAATAGCCACGGGGGGCAAGTGGGTTCGATCACCCCGCGCCACGCGCGGGGGCCTTGTCATGCCAGCAACCGCTCTCATGAGCTGCTCTCAGCGATGCTTTCGGTTACAGCAATCTCTCAGCTAAGCACTTTTTGAGCAACTCGCACTTGCGTCACGGCCGTAACACGGTAGTTTCTTCCCCATGGATCAGCCGGACGCGATATCTGAACACCGCAGGGGCCTCTCGAAGACGCTGGCGATCGCGGCGCTGACCGGTGCCACCGTGGTGGTGCTGACGCTGCCGACGGTCGCCCATGCGGACCCCGAACCCACGCCTCCTCCGCCTCCGCCGCCGTCGGGCAACACGTTCCTGCAGGGACCGCCGCCGCCCGCAGCCCCGGCGCCGCCCCCGCCTGCCGATCCCAACGCCCCACCGCCTCCGCCGGCCGATCCGAACGCGCCGCCACCTCCGCCCGCCGATCCCAACGCGCCGCCACCTCCGCCGGCGCCGCCTGCGCCGGAGCCCGGCCGCGTCGACAACGCCGCGGGCGGCTTCAGCTATGTGGTGCCTGCGGGCTGGAAAGTGGCCGACGCGACCCAGCTTTCCTACGGGCAGGCGTTGTTGAACAAGATTCCGCCGCCGCACCAGGCGCGCCGGAGCCCGCGCAGCCGCCCAACGACACCAGCGTGCTGCTCGGACGCCTCGACCTGAAGCTGTTCGCCGGCGCCGAGACCGACAACACCAAGGCGGCCCAGCGGCTCGCCTCGGACATGGGTGAGTTCTTCATGCCGTTCCCCGGCACGCGCGTCAACCAGGAGACCGTCCCGCTCAATGCGGGAGGCATGGACGGTGTCGCGTCGTACTACGAGGTGAAGTTCACCGACCCGGCCAAGCCCGTCGGCCAGATCTGGGCGGGCGTCGTCGGAGCGCCCACCCCCGCCGGCACGCCGCGCGGCCAGCGGACGCCCGAGCGGTGGTTCGTGGTCTGGCTTGGCACCGCGAATAACCCGGTGCCGAAGGGCGAGGCAGTCACGCTGGCGCAGTCGATCCGGCCGTGGACGCCGCCGCCTCCGCCGGAGCCGGATCCCAACGCGCCTCCGCCACCGCCGGCCGGCACGAATGTGCCCGGTCAGAGCCCCAACGTCGGCGTGCCGGTTCCGGTTGACCCGAACAGCGCGCCAGGAATGCTGCCGCCGGCCTAAGGGGCAGCGGTCGGTTGGCCTTTCAGGGGCCGACGTACGGCGGTTGGCCCTCGAGGTTGTTGACGTTGGCCAGGAAGCAGTTGGTGCCGCCGAACCCGATGGACGCCGCGGTCACGGCAGCGCTGGAAGTTCCGTCGGCGGCGATCGGTCCGTCGCAAGCGGTGCCGCCGCCCCATGGCGTCCACCCAGCCCTGGCAACCGGCGTTCGCCGGAGCCGCCAAGGCGATACCGCTCGGCGACAAGCCCGCCGATCGCCAGTGCGACAAGTGTTTTCATCCTTCACCCCTTCTTCGCCGTACCGTGCCCGTACCCGGTACTAAGTCGATGATGGTGTGGTCGCGTCGCGGCCGCTCTGTTATGTCCAGGTTATGCCGTCGTGACCGATTGGGAATCCGGATTTTCCCTACGAATTCCGCGCTCAGATCCACTGCCTAGCCAGCGCGATCGGCCGCTGTAGGCCCCGGTGACCTGCGGAAACAATTGACGATCGTGCCCATTTCAGAACCCGAATCGTTACCCGCGTCCGGTATACCTACGAGCATGGTCCAGCGGCCGCTGGGCTCGGTCGGCGACAGGCAGGAGATCTGCGATGGACGTGACTGCGGCAACTGAATTTCTCGCCCGCTCCACCACGCTTACGAGCGTTGGCTGGATCGGCTACATCATCATCGGAGCGATCGCCGGATGGCTCGCCGGCAAGATCGTCAAGGGCGGTGGCTCGGGCATTCTGATGAACATCGTCATCGGCATCGTCGGCGCGCTGATCGGTGGGTTCCTGCTCAGCTTCGCGTTCGACACCGCAGAGGGCGGGTGGTGGTTCACCTTCTTCACCGCGCTCCTCGGGTCGGTGATCCTGCTGTGGATCGTCGGGATGGTGTCAGCGAAAGACGTAGCGGGCGCATAACTCTCGGCGGGCGAGCACCATAGGAGGATGGCCGCCCCAACCATGAGCGCGTGGCGGGTTCGACGACCGGGCCCGATGACCACCCATCCGCTGGACCGCGTCACCGTCGAGGTGCCGCAGCCGGGACCGGGTGAACTCCTCGTCGCCGTGCACGCCTGCGGTGTGTGCCGTACCGATCTGCACGTCGCCGAGGGCGACCTGCCCGTGCACCGGCCCGGAGTGATCCCCGGCCACGAGGTGGTCGGGGAGGTCGCCGCGATGGGCCAGGACGCGGGCGACGACGTTCGCGGTCGGTGATCGCGTCGGCATCGCATGGCTGCGGCACACCTGTGGACACTGCAAATTCTGCGTCAGCGGGCAGGAGAACCTCTGTCCCGAATCCCGCTACACCGGCTGGGACGCCGACGGCGGCTACGCCGAATTCGCCACTGTCCCAGCGGCATTCGCACATCACCTGCCGGCCGGCTACTCCGACACCGAACTGGCCCCGCTGCTGTGCGCAGGCATCATCGGCTACCGCTCACTGTTGCGGGCCGACCTGCCTGCCGGGCGGCCGGCTCGGCATCTACGGGTTCGGCGGCAGCGCACACCTCACCGCCCAGGTGGCTATCGCGCAGGGCGCGGAGGTGCACGTCATGACCCGCGGTGAGCGAGCCCGCGAGCTGGCGCTGTCGCTGGGCGCGGCGTCGGCGCAGGGCGCCACCGATCGTCCGCCGGTGGCGCTGGACGCCGCGATTCTGTTCGCGCCCGTTGGCGATCTGGCACTGCCCGCGCTCGAGGCGCTCGACCGCGGCGGCACGCTGGCCATTGCCGGCATCTATCTCAGCGACATTCCTGCGCTGAACTACGAACGCCACCTCTTCCAGGAGCGCCAGGTGCGATCGGTGACCTCCAACACCCGCAACGATGCGCGCGAGTTCCTCGCGTTCGCCGGACAGCACCACATCGAGGTGACCAGCTCCGCAGTATCCGCTCGGTCGCGCCGATGCCGCGCTGTCGGATCTGAGCGAGGGCCGCATCGCCGGGGCGGCGGTGTTGTCGGTCTAGAGCTCCGCGAGTGCAGCGCCGAGCCGGCCGCTGAGGTCACCCCGACCGTACTCGTACATGCGGTCCGCAGCCGTCGGACAGCACGACGCGCAGCCGCGCCATTCCGCGCGCGCTCACCGGCCGCGGTGAGTGCAGCCGCAGCGTGATCGCGTCGATCAGATCCTCGGCCGCCGCAATGTTGGTGGGGTGCACCGGAACCCGTGACGACAGCGTGAGAGCGGCCGCGCGTGGGCATCGTGCACGGCCTGCCGCAGCGCCCGCGCAATGGCTTCCCGCTCGGCCACCGACGTCAGCCGCGCCTGATGAACCGCGAGCGCGCTGCCGTCCGGTGCAGGCACGCCGACGGCGAGCTGCCGGTCGAATTGGTACGCCCTCAGTCGCGCCGTCACCCGCGCCGCCAGCGACGGCCGCGGCACGGCACTCCGCCGGCGGACGTCAGCTCGCGCACGGAGAAAAGATCCGGCGAAATCTCTGTTGTTGGGCATTGGTATCTACCTCTTGCGTCTTGATCGCTGTACTCACTTCTAGTGACCATCAAACACATTACAACGGTCATGCATGACCAGTCAAGTTGATATACCGGTCACGCAGCGGTTAGCCTGGTCGCATGACTTCGCGGCCTGTGCAGTGGCCCGGCGACGATGAATCCAAACCGGCGCCCGGGCCGCTGATGCTTGTTCAAACGCTGGTCAACACCGTCGAGCTGCCCGACGGTTCGGACCGGCTGGCCGACCCGGCCGACGCACGTCCGTGGCTCGTCGACAACCATCTGCTGGCGCCGCGACGCTGAGCTGACCGAAGCGGACCTCGATCTGGTCCGCGCTGTGCGCGAGGCGCTACGTGCGATGTTGGTACACAACGCAGGCGGTCCGCCACCGAATAAAACCGCACTGGCCGCGCTGCGCACGGTTGCGGAGGGCGGCACCGCCCGCGCCGATGCTCGGCGACGACGGCGAGGTGCGGCTTGCCGCGCACGGCGACTCGGTGCGCGATCGACTGGTCGAGCTGCTGCTGATCATTCGCGACGCCCAGCGCGACGGCACCTGGGCACGACTCAAGGCGTGCGCGAACGACGAATGCCAGTGGGCGTTCTACGACCGGTCGCGCAACCACGGCGGCACGTGGTGCGAGATGGCGGCGTGCGGCAACAAGCTGAAGAACCGCGCGTTCCGCGCCAGGAGCAAGGCGGCGCCGCGCTGACTCAGGCGGTCAGGTCGACAGGTGCCAGACCACGGCGGCGGCCAGCGCGCCCATGCCCGTTCAGTGACCAGTGCAGCGCGATCGGGGCGATCAGGCTGCCGCTGCGCCTGCGCAGCCAGGTGAACACGAAGCCCGCGACCGCCGTCGCCGCCACCGCCAGCACCACGCCGGCGACGGTGCCGAGCAAGCCGCCGCCGAACAGCCGGGTGAAGCCGACATTGCTGCTGGTCAGGCCCAGCGACGTGGCGATGTGCCACAGCCCGAACAGCAGCGAGCCCGCAGCCGCCACACCGCGGAAACCCCACGCACGGTTCAGCGCGCCGTGCAGCACACCGCGGAACGCCAACTCCTCGGGGATCACGGTCTGCAGCGGGATGATGATCATCGAAGCGATCAGCGCGCCGGACACCGTTGCGTAGTTGTTGTTCATGAACATCGGCCGGGTCCACGGCAGCAGCGCGCCGATCGCGATCACCGACAACACCACCACGACCGCGGCCACGGCATAGCCCGCACCGGCTTTCCAGTGCTCGCGGCCCAGCCCGAGCTCGGCCCAGCCAAGGCCGCGCGAACGAACGAGGACAAGCAGCCCAACCGCGGCGGCGGGCACGGTCGCGATGCTGGCCCACGGCGTCGTGAAATGCGCGATCAGGTTGGTCAGTGCCAGCACCACCACAACCACGCCGATATCGACATAGGCGCGGAAATGGTGCAGTGCGGATAGCTGCGCGACCAGCGGATGGGGCGGCGGGGCTGCCACGGCTTGGTCGGACACAACAGCCGAGTCTACCGGCCTTGTCGTTCGACGAGCGTGTCCTGCTTTTCGAGGGGCTCACGGCGCGCATTAGCCTGACGGTCGTGCTGGGATTCGCGGTGCCGCAGTTCGGAGCGTCCGCCCACCTGGATGTCGGAGAGCTTGCCCGCTTCGCGTCGACGGCCGAACAACTCGGTGCCGCCAGCCTCTGGGTAGGGGACCGCCTGCTGGCCGCCGTCAATCCGACGGTTGGCTACGCAGGCAAGGACACCATCCCCGAGCAGTTCCGCACCAACCTCGATCCGTTCATCGCGTTGACGGTGGCCGCGACCGCGACCACCACCGCGCGGCTGGGCAGCAGCGTGTTCGTCGCACCCTGGTATCCGCCCGTTCAGCTGGCCCGGCAGTTGACGAGTATCGACGTGATCAGCGGCGGTCGGCTGCTGCCCGGATTCGGTATCGGTTGGTCGCCGGAGGAGTACCAGGCCGCGGGTGCGCCGTTCGCGCGCCGTGGCGCGCAACTGGACGAACTGCTGGATGTGCTCGACGCGCTGTGGACGACAAACCCGGTTCAGCACGAAGGCACGCGCTGGTCGATGCCCGAATCGTGGGTGGACCTCAAACCGGTGCAGCGGCCGCGGCCGCCGGTCTATCTGGGCGCGTTCACGCCGCCGGGGTTGAAGCGGGTCGGAGCGCGCGCCGACGGCTGGATGGCCGGCGTGCAGGTGCCCGGCGGCGTGAACCTGGACATGCTGAACTGGCAACGCGGGGCGATCGACGAGGCGGCATCGCGCGGCGGGACGTGACCCGTCGGCAATCCACACCTATGTGCGGATCAACGTCGCCGAGGGCACTGCGGTCGAAAAGGTCGCCGACGCCGTGCGGGTGCTGGCCGACAACGGATACCCCGACGCATTCGTCGACCTGATGTACGTGGCTACCGGCACCGACGCCCACCTGGAGTGGGTGGAACGGCTGCTGACACAGTGAGCCGGACTGCTCGAGTCGCTTCGGGTGCTCGATCTCGGCGGCGCGGAATCCGACGCCGTCAGCCGGCTGTTCGCCGACCTCGGCGCCGACGTGCTGAAGATCGAACCGCCCGGCGGGCAGCCCGGCGCGCCACGCGCTGCCGAGCGTGGCGGGCACGAGCATTCCGTTCGCGCTGCACAACGCGAACAAGCGCAGCGCGGTGCTCGACCCGGACGACGCGGCCGACCGTGACAGGTTGATCGAGCTGGCCGGCGCCGCCGACATCGTGGTGGACGGCGGCAATCCCGCGGGGGCGGCCGCGTTCGGGACGTCGTGCGCGGCACTGGCCGAGCAGTTCGAGCATCTGGTTGCGTTGTCGGTCACCGATTTCGGCGCGACGGGCCCGTACGCGTCGTGGCGGGCGACCGATCCGGTGCTGTACGCCATGTCGACCGCGCTGTCGCGTACCGGGCCGACGTCGGGAACGCCGGTGCTGCCGCCGTCGGGGGTCGCGTCGGCAACCGCGGCTGTGCAGGCCGCGTGGGCTGCGCTGGCCGCCTACTATCACCGGTTGCAGTGCGGCACAGGAGAATACATCGACTTTTCGCGGTTCGAGGGGGTTGTGCAGGCTCTCGATCCGCCGTTCGGATCGGAGGGCCAGGCGGCCGTCGGCCTGAAGCGGTCCAGCGAGCTGTGGCGGGGCAGGCCGCGCAACCAGCAGATCTACCCGATATTTCCGTGCAAGGACGGATACGTACGGATCTGCCTGCTGTCGCCGCGGCAGTGGCGGGGCATGCACGGGTGGCTGGGCGAGCCCGAGCAGTTCGCCGATCCGAAATTCGACACCATCGCGGCGCGATACGCCGCGTCCCGCGAACTCAACGCCGCCATCGCGGATCTCGTCGCCGCCGCAGACGATGGACGACCTGGTGACCGAGGGTCAAGCGTCGCGGGGTACCGATCGCGGCGGTGCTCACACCCGCGGAGGCGTTGTCGTCGGAGCATTTTCGCGCCGTCGGCGCGCTCGCCGACGTCGAACTCGCCCCTGGCGCCGGCATGTCCATTCCCGTCGGGCCGTTCGTGGTCGACGGTGAGCATGCCGGCTACGACCGGCCCGCGCGATCGGTCGGCGCGGACGAAACCGCCTGGGCGACAAGAGCCTTCCGTCGCCTCGTCGGCAGGCGGCCCGGCGGGCAGGCCGTTTGACGGGCATGCGGATCCTCGACCTCGGCGTGATCGTGGCAGGCGGGGAGCTGGGCCGGCTGTTCGCCGACCTCGGTGCGGAGGTCATCAAGATCGAGAGCGCCGCGTATCCCGACGGACTGCGCCAGACGGCGCCGGGCCAGGTGATGAGCAGATCGTGGGCGTTGACCCACCGCAACGAGTACAGCCTCGGACTGGACCTGCGGCATCCGTCGGGCGCCGAGCTGTTCGAGCGACTGGTCGCGGGCGCCGACGCCGTGTTCGCCAACTTCAAACCGGGAACGCTTGCGTCGCTGGGGTTTTCCTACGAACGGTTGCGGGAGCTCAACCCGCGCATCGTGCTCGCCGAGAGCAGCGCGTTCGGGGCCACCGGCCCGTGGAGCGCACGGATGGGCTACGGCCCGCTGGTCCGCGCCACCACAGGCGTCACCTGGCTGTGGACCTCCGAGGACGCCCCGCGAGGCAGCTTCTACGACGCCACCACGATCTTTCCCGATCACGTTGTCGGCCAGGATCACCGCGATCGCCGCGCTGGCGGCGGTCATCGGCCGTGATCGCACCGGAACCGGTGCGCACGTGCATATTTCGCAGGCCGAAGCGGCGGTGAACCAGCTCGCGACCGCCTATGTCGCCGAGGCCGCCCGCGCCGCGCGCCTTCCGGTGGCCGACGACCCCGCGGTGCATGCGGTCTATCCGTGCGACGGCGACGACGAGTGGTGCGTGATTTCGCTGCGGTCAGACGCCGACCGAGATGCGCTGGCCGCTGCGATGGGCCGTGACGCCCTTCCGGGTGACCGCGCCGAGCTCATTGCCGCGGTCTCGGAGTGGACGTCGTAGCCGGGACAAGACCGACGTCGCCGAGCAACTGCAGCGCGCGGGAGTGCCCGCCGCGCCGATGAACCGGGCCGTCGACGTGCTGGCCGATCCGCAGATCACCTTCCGAAAGGTGTTCAGCGACATGACCCATCCGCTCTTTGACGCGCCGATGCCCACCGAGACCGGCCCGGCGCCCTATCGCCACATCCCACCCGCCGAGCTTCGGCCCGCGCCGATGCCCGGCGAGCACACCCGCGAGATCTGCCAGAAGCTGCTCGCGCATGGACGCCGACGAGACCGATCGGCTGATCGCCGAAGGCGTCTTGTTCACTCACCAAGGGAGTTCATGATGGCGGGGCAATCCATCGACCCCAGGACGCCGGTGCTCATCGGCTACGGCCAGGTCAACCAGCACGACGACCACCCAGGGGTGGAGCCCGTCGACCTGATGGTGGCGGCCGCCCGCGCCGCCGCGGATCCACGGGTGCTCGAGGCCGTCGACTCGGTCCGCGTCGTCAACGTGCTGTCCTGGCGCTACCGCGATCCGGGGCTGCTGCTGGCCCAGCGCCTGCGCGCCAAGGACGCCGCGACCCGCTACACCGGCGTCGGCGGCAACGTCCCGCAGACGCTGGTCAACCAGGCGTGCCTGGACATCCAGGCCGGCCGCGCCGACACGGTGCTGATCGCCGGCGCCGAAACCTGGCGTACCCGAACGCGATTGCGTGCGAGCGGCGCCAAGCCCGACTGGACGAGCCAGGACGAGTCCGTTCCGATGGCCGAGCGGCGCCGACGAGGGCATGCAGATGGCCGGGCCCGCGGAGATCCGGATCAAACTGGACCGGCCCGCCTACGTCTATCCGATGTTCGAGCAGGCCCTGCGGATCGCGGCAGGGGAGTCACGCGGACGACCACCTGCGCCGCATCGGCGAGCTGTGGTCGCAGTTCAGCGGGGTGGCGGCGAAGAATCCGCACGCGTGGAGCCGTGAGCCGTTGGCGCCCCACCAGATCTGGCAACCGAGTCCGCGCAACCGGATGATCAGCTGGCCCTACACCAAGCTGATGAACTCCAACAACATGGTCGATCAGGGCGCGGCGCTGGTGCTCACCTCGGTCGAGAAGGCGACCTACCTTCAAATTCCCTCGGAGCGTTGGGTTTTCCCGTACGCCGGCACCGATGCGCACGACACCTACGCCATCGGCGAGCGCGCGGAGTTCCACCGTTCGCCTGCGATCAGGATCGCGGGGCAGCGGGCGCTGCAACTGGCCGGCGTGGGCGTCGACGACCTCGACTTGATCGACGTCTACTCGTGTTTCCCGTCGGCGGTGCAGGTGGCCGCCAACGAACTGGGGCTGCCGCTGGGCGACCCGAGCCGGCCGCTGACGGTCACCGGCGGCCTGACCTTCGCAGGCGGGCCGTGGAACAACTACGTCACCCACTCGATCGCCACGATGGCCGAGCGCCTGGTCGCCAACCCCGGCCAGCGCGGACTCATCACCGCCAACGGCGGGTATCTGACCAAGCACAGTTTCGGCGTGTACGGCACCGAGCCGCCTAGCCACGAGTTCCGTTGGGAAGACGTGCAATCCGACGTCGACCGGGAACCGACTCGGGCCGCTGTCGTCGAGTGGTCGGGTGTCGGCACGGTTGAGTGCGTGGACCACGCCGTTCAACCGGACCGGTTCGGCGGAAAAGGCCTTCCTCGCCGTGCGCACTCCCGAGGATGCACGGGTGCTCGCGGTGATCCCCGACCCGGCGGAGGCCGAAGCCACCATTCGCGACGACATCGCGGGCGCCAAGGTGCAGGTCAACGCTGACGGCACCGCGACACTGCTCTAGACGAGGTCGGCCAGCAGCCCATCCACCCGCTGGCGCACCACCACGTCCGCACCGGGGCCGACGATGGCGTGCACCCGGTCGGCCTCGACGGCGTCGATCGCGGCCTGCGCCACTACCGCGGGGCTGATCGCGCCCGCGGGCATGCCACCCGCATCGTCGGGCGTTGCGGCCGCACCCGGCGGCACGAGTCTCGCGGAATTGGCTCCGAGCGGCGTGTCCACCAACCCTGGGCACAGCACCGTCGCACCCAAAAGTCGTGATACCGAGCGTAGTTCGGCGTTCAGCGTCTCGGTCAGCCCGACGACGGCATGCATGGTTGCGTTGTAGGGCGCCAGCGTTGGCAGCGCCATCAACCCGCCAGCGGACGCGGTGTTGAGGAAATGGCCGGAGCCCTGCGCGATGAACAGCGGGGCGAAGGTGCGCACACCGTTGACCACGCCCATCAGCTTGACGTCGATCAACCACCGCCACGTCTCCGGTCGCTGCTCCCACGTCGGCGCCTGTTCGCACACCACGCCGGCGTTGTTGCAGACGAGATCGACGCGACCGAACCGCTCGACGGTCGCGTCGGCGAGCGCGTCCAGGTCGGCGTCGACGCTGACGTCGGCCCGCACCCCGGCCGCGTGCCCAGGCTGGCCGGCCAGCGCGTCGACGGCGACGGGGATCGCGTCCTCGCGGATGTCGGCGATCATCACGTTCACGCCGCGCCGCACGAGCGTGTCGGCGATCGCGAAGCCGATGCCGCTGGTGCCGCCGGTCACCACGGCGACCTGTCCTGTCTCGATCCTCATAGGTCTCCTTGCCGCTCAGGGCGCGTTGGCGGGCACGTCCGTGTATTGCGGGGTGTATCCGTCCGCGGAGAACGTGAAGCCCTTGCCGCTCGTCTCGCTCTGACAGGAGACGCCGGACTCCTGCACGTTGCAGCGAAATCCGGCCGCCGCCAGGATCCTGTTGAACTGCAGCGCGTTGGCCGGGCCGGGGTCCAGCCAGAACTCCGGCTGCTCCAGCGCGACGAACTGCGGGTCACCGTCGCGGTCGACGACGATCGCGTTCGTCGAGTCCGGTTCGTCCTGCACGCCCAGCCCCGACTGCCAGCTGCTCGACGCCTGACAGCCCGCCTTGGTGTGCGCCAGAATCGCGCACCGCCACTTGCCGCTGGGGGTGGTGAAGTAGTAGCCGGTGATCTCGCCGGCGTGTCCGACGTAGTCGAACGCGTTGACGAGGTGTGCGTTGCTCGGCGGTGTCGACGGCGGGCAGTCGGCGTTGCGGTCGCCGTCTCGGCCGGCGGCTCCGGGGTGTTGATGATGGTGCTGATCCGAGCAGCCCGCGATCGCAGCAGCGACTTGCGAGCGCAGCCCAGAAGTTCGGCGGATCAAGCGGCACCCAACGGCGCGCGGGACCGGATCAGCGACTTGATGTCGTCGAGCCCCTCCCAGATGTTCACGTTCATCCCGGCCAGCACCCGGTCGTCGCCGTCGAGCCAGAACGCGGTGAACTCGCGCTTGGCGACGTCACCGCGGAATACCACTTTCTCGTAGTGCGGCGCGTGGCCGACATACTCCATGCCGAGGTCGTACTGGTCGGTGAAGAAGTAGGGGAGTTCGTCGTATTCGGCGGGCTTGCCGAGCATCCCGGCCGCGGCGACAGCGGGCTGCTTGAGCGCGTTGGCCCAATGCTCGGTGCGGATGCGCGTGCCGAACAGCGGGTGTTCGGCCGCGGCGATGTCGCCGACGGCGAAGATGTCGGGGTCGCTGGTGCGCAGCGACGAATCGACAAGCACGCCGCCGTCGCCGAGGGCCAGACCCGCCTGTTCGGCGAGCGCGAGGTTGGGGGCCGCGCCGACGGCGACCAGGACGGCGTCGGCGTCGACGGTGGACCCGTCGCCGAGCTTCAGCCCGGTCGCTTTGCCGCCGGAGGTGGTGATTTCCTGCACGGTTGCGCCGAGCCGAAGGTCGACACCGTGGTCGCGGTGCAGCGTGGCGAACACCTCGCCGACCTCGCGGCCGAGCGCGGCCATCAGCGGCAGCTCCGCCATTTCGACGACGGTGACGTTGACGCCGCGGTCGCGTGCGCCTGCGGCGACTTCGAGGCCGATCCATCCGCCGCCGACGACGGCCAGCGAAGAACCTTCGGTCAGTACCGAATTCAGCGCGTCGGCGTCGTCGACGGTGCGCAGGTAGTGCACGCCGTCGGCGTCTGCGCCCGGGATCGGCGGCCTGCGCGGCTGCGAGCCGGTGGCCAGCAGCAGCTTGTCGTAGTGCACGGTGCTGCCGTCGGGAAGGGAGACGGTGTGGGCGTTCGGGTCGATCGCCGACACCTCGGTGCCAAGCTGCAGCTCGACGTGGTGATCGCGGTACCAGGCCGATGAGGAGGCGGTGAAGTCGCCGAGTTCCTTCTTGCCTGCCAGGTATTCCTTGGACAGCGGAGGACGCTCGTAGGGCAGATGCTCCTCGGCGGCAAACAGTACGACGTGACCGTCGAAATCCTTGTCGCGCAATGCTTCTGCGGCCTTGGCGCCGGCGAGGCCGCCGCCGACGATGGCGAAGGTGGACGACGTTGTCATGCCGTCTGAGCCTACTCGCCTCAGTTGTCACAGGGCCAAGACATGCTCGCTCTCGAGAGCGTCATCAAATGATGACGCCGCTTTCAGCCGACCCGCGCCGACAACAGCTCCTTGAGCGTTCTGGCGTTGCGGATGGCGTGTCCACCGAGGTCGTTGTTGAAGTAGACGAGCACCCGCCGGCCTTCTGCATGCCATTCGGAGATGCGGTCGGCCCACTGGCGCAACTCGTCGTCCGGGTATGAGCCGGCGTACATCGAGTCCTGGGGCGGTCCGTGCAATCCGGACGTACACGAGATCGCTGGTTGCCCTCGGGATGCATCGCAGGCCTGCGCCGCTCATCACCACGTATGCGGCGCGGTGTCGTTCAAGCATCTCGTAGACGGCGGGGTCGTCCCACGACGGATGGCGCAGCTCCATCGCCACCGGAATCCAGTCGGGCATCACGCTCAAGAAGTGCTCGAGCCGCGCGTCGTCACGTTCCATCGCCGGATGCAGCTGGACGAGCAGCGCTTCGCGGCGATCGCCGAGCGCGGTCCAGCACCGCTCGAACCGCTCGACCCACGGTTCGGGTGAGCCCAGCCGCCGATAGTGCGTCAGCCCGCGATGCGCCTTGACCGACATGGTGAAGCCCTCGGGCAGCCGCTCTCGCCATCCGGCGAACGTGGCGTCCTTGGGCCAGCGGTAGAAGCTGGCGTTGAGCTCGACGGTGTCGAACTCCTCGACGTAGCGGGCCAGTCTCTTGGCGACCGGCAGGCCGGGCGGATACAGCACGTCGGCCCAGTGGTCGTAGGACCACCCCGAGGTGCCGATCGCGGATCATCCTTCGGAGGGCAGGCTCTTGGCGTAGTCGACGCCGCGGCTGACCCAGGCCTGCAGCTGGCGTTTGGTCTTGACGCCGTCGAGGGAAACCCGCAGCCAGCCGCGGGTTTCGCGGCCGGCCATCACCATCGGTTCGACGTGGTCGCGCGCCAGCAGCTTCTCGGTCTCGTCCGGAGGCACCCGCACCATCAGTCCGCCGCGCCCGCTGGCGGCCACCGACATGTTGCCGTTGATCAGGAATGCCAGCCCACCGAACATCCGCTTCTCCTCGACGCCGCGTTCGGCGGCGATGAGCTCGCGGATCCGGTCGGCCAAGTCTTCGTCGTAGGCCATGCGACGGACGTTAACGCTCGCTCCCGACATTCGGCGTCCAGCCCAACTTCGGCCCGAGCTTTTCGGCCATGTCGGTGACGATCTGGAGGTAGTCGTCTTCGTCGAAGGTGAACGGCAGCGCGAACGCGACCTCGTCGGCGCGCTGGAAGCCGGCATGGGCGTAGAGCGCCTCGGCGAGTTCGTCGGAGGTGCCGACGTAGTCGGGGGAGAACAGCATGCCGCGTCGGGCCCTGCGGTGTCTTGGTCCGCTCGAAACGCGCCGCCGCGTATGCGCGGTACTTCTCGATCTGCGCACGCCGAAGCCGAGTCGGTCGGAATGACGACCAGGCCATGGCACACCCTGGCGCGTTCGGGATGCGGGATGATGGGCGCGGAACGCGTCGATGTGCTCGGCCTGAATGGTGGCGAAGTCGCGCGACTCGGTGCCCTCGATGCTGACCACCGAGCTGGTCAGGTAGTTGATGCCCTGCTGGCCGGCCCAGATCGCCGACGACAAGCCACCGCCGTACCAGACCCGCGACGGCCAGCCCGGCGAATGTGGCTGCACCCGCCGGGTGAAGTCCTCGATGCCGACCTTGCCCTCGAAATCGCTGACCGGATCGCCGCGCAGGCACTCCAGCAGCCGCAGCACCCTGTCCTTGGAAAAGTTCTCCAGCTCATGGGTTTCCGGGTAGAGCTTGGTCTTGTAGTGGTCGTACAGCATCGGCGTGCCGACCGACACGCCGGGATTGATCCGGCCGCCGGACAAGATGTCGACCGTCGCGAGGTCCTCTGCCAGCCGCAGCGGATTCTCCAGGCCGAGCGGGATCACCGCCGTGCCCAGTTCGATACGGCTGGTGCGCTGGCTGGCGGCAGCCATGATCGCGACGGGGGAGGAGATGCCCGGCTGCAGGTGCCGACACCGCAGCCAGACGCTGTCGAAGCCGAGCGCTTCGGCGCGCTCGATCATCGACAGCGTCTGCTCGTGCCCGGGTCCCGGGATCGGCCTCATCGAATCGGCCGATGGTCAGGAACCCGAGCTTGCGCAACGGCTTTCCGCGTTCTGGCACGGATCAGGCTGCGACGGTGGCGGCGTCGGCGGCAGGCTCCAGCGCCTGCGCGACGATGTCGGCCACGTCGGTCATCGGCTTGACCTCGAGCGCCTCGAGCACCTCGGCCGGCACGTCGTCCAGGTCGGGCTCGTTGCGCTGCGGAATGAAAACCGTTGCAGCCCGGCCCGTTGCGCGGCCAGCAGCTTCTGCTTGACCCCGCCGATCGGCAACACGCGGCCGTTCAGCGTCACCTCGCCGGTCATGCCGACGTCGGAGCGCACCTGACGCCCGGTGGCCATCGACACCAGCGCGGTCACCATCGTCACACCTGCCGACGGACCGTCCTTGGGCACCGCACCCGCAGGCACGTGCACGTGGATCCGGCGGTCCAGCGCCTTCGGGTCGACGCCCAGCTGCTCGGCGTGCGAGCGCACGTAGGACAGCGCGATCTGCGCCGACTCCTTCATCACGTCGCCCAGCTGACCGGTCAGCTGCAGACCCGGCTCGCCGTCGGTCGACCCGGCCTCGATGTAGAGCACGTCGCCGCCGAGGCCCGTCACCGCCAGACCGGTCGCAACACCGGGCACCGCCGTGCGCTCGGCCGACTCGGGCATGAACCGCGGACGGCCAAGGTAGTCAACGAGATCCGGCTCATCGATGGTCGAGGCTGGTCAATCCTTCTGATGCCAGCTTCGTGGTCGCCTTGCGCAGCGCCTTGGCCAGCAGCCGCTCGAACTGCCGCACACCCGGTTCGCGGGTGTAGTCGGCGGCGATCTTGCGCAGCGCGTCCTCGGTCACCGTGACCTCGTCGGCCGTCAGCGCCGCCCGCTCCCGCTGCCGCGGCAGCAGGAAGTCGCGCGCGATCGCGACCTTGTCGTCCTCGGTGTAGCCGTCGATCTGCACCAGCTCCATCCGGTCCAGCAGCGCCGACGGGATGTTCTCGATGACGTTGGCCGTCGCCAGGAACACGACGTCGGACAGGTCCAGGTCCAGATCCAGGTAGTGGTCGCGGAACGTGTGGTTCTGCGCCGGGTCCAGGACCTCCAGCAGGGCGGCCGACGGGTCGCCGCGGTAGTCCGAGCCGACCTTGTCGATCTCGTCAAGCAGCACAACGGGGTTCATCGAGCCCGCCTCACCGATGGCCCGCACGATGCGGCCCGGCAGTGCGCCGACGTAGGTACGCCGGTGGCCACGGATCTCGGCCTCGTCGCGCACGCCGCCAAGCGCGACGCGAACGAACTTGCGGCCCAACGCCCGAGCCACACTCTCGCCCAGCGACGTCTTGCCGACGCCGGGCGGACCGGCCAGCACCATCACGGCGCCGGAGCCGCGTCCGCCGACGACCGCCATCCCGCGCTGGGCGCGACGCGCCCGCACGGCCAGGTACTCGACGATGCGGTCCTTGACGTCGTCCAGCCCGTGGTGGTCGGCGTCGAGAATCTCGCGCGCCGACTTCAGGTCGGTCGAGTCCTCGGTGCGTGATGTTCCACGGCAGGTCCAGCACGGTGTCCAGCCAGGTGCGGATCCAGCCGCCCTCGGGGCTCTGCTCGCTGGACCGCTCGAGCTTGCCGACCTCGCGCAGCGCGGCCTCGCGCACCTTCTCGGGCAGGTCGGCGGCCTCGATGCGGGCCCGGTAGTCATCAGACCCGTCCGGCTCGCCCTCGCCCAGTTCCTTGCGGATCGCGGCCAGCTGCTGGCGCAGCAGGAACTCCTTCTGCGTCTTCTCCATGCCCTCGCGGACGTCGTCGGCGATCTTGTCGTTGACCTCGACCTCGGCGAGGTGGTCGCCGGTCCAGTCGATCAGGACGCGCAGCCGCTCGGCCGACATCGGGGGTCTCCAGCAGCTGCCGCTTCTGCACCTGCGGTCAGATACGACGCGTACCCGGCCGTGTCGGCCAGCGCCGACGGGTCGGTCAGCTGGTTGACGAAGTCGACGATCTGCCAGGCCTCGCGCCGCTGCAGCATCGCCAGCAGCAGCTTCTTGTACTCGGCGGCCAGCGCGCGGGTCTCGTCGGTCGACGCCGGCTTCGGTCGACCTCGGTCACCTCGACCCACAGCGCGGCGCCGGGTCCGTTGGCGCCGGCGCCGATATGCGCGCGGCCGTTCACCGCGCACCACCGCGGCGGTGCCGCTGCCGCCGGCGACGCGGCCGACCTGCACGATCGAGGCCAGCACGCCGTAGGACGGGTAGCGGTCGTCCAGACGCGGGCGCGATCAGCAGCTCGCCGGACTCGCTGGCCCGCGCGGCGTCGACAGCGGCCCGTGCGGCGTCGTCCAGCTCGATCGGGCACCACCATGCCAGGCAGCACGATCGGTCGCTGATGAACAACACTGGCACTGATTTGGCTTCAGCCATCAATCCTCCAAAGTTCAGTCAGATCGACTCAACCCTGGGGAAGACGGGTTTGTTCCCGGCCGCGACTGCGTTCACTCTGCGCGTACGGCGAGGACAAATGCGAGTAGCACGCGCCATGGACGCAGAGCTCAATGGCCCGGCGCTGTCCGCGGCCCACGCCGCAAAAGGCAGGGAGCCTGCCGTTCGGGGGTGACGGCAGGCTCCCTGGTTGTGGGTGGTCGCTAGGCGGAGGCCTGAGCCCCCAGCACCCGTTGGACATCCGGCAACATCTGCTGCAGCTGCTGGCCCCAGTAGCCCCAGCTGTGCGTGCCCTGCGCCGGGAAGTTGAACACCCCGTTGGTGCCGCCGGCCGCGACGTAGTTGTCGCGGAACGTGACGTTGGTCCGCAACGTGAACCCTTCGAGGAACTGCGCGGCCATCAGGTTGCTCGCCCGACGGTACCCGAGTCGAGATCCGACGGGGTGCCGGTGCCGCAGTAGATCCAGATCCGGGTGTTGTTGGCGACCAGCTGAGCCATGTTGACCATCGGGTCGTTGCGCTTCCACGCCGGGTCCGACGACGGACCCCACATGCTCTCGGCGTTGTAGCCACCGGCGTCGTTCATCGCCAGCCCGATCAGCATCGGCCACCAGCCCTCGGACGGGTTCAGGAAGCCAGAAAGGGACGCGGCGTAGATGAACTTCTGCGGGTAGTAGATCGCGTAGTTCATCGCCGTGCTGCCGGCCATCGAGATGCCGACCACCGCGTTGCCGTTCTGCGACACACCCTTGTTGGCTTCCAGCCACGCCGGAAGTTCCTGGGTCAGGAACGTCTCCCACTTATAGGTGTAGTCCTGGCCGTTGCCCCGCGACGGCTGATACCAGTCGGTGTAGAAGCTGGACTGACCGCCGACCGGCATCACGAGCGACAGGCCCGGAACCGTTGTACCACTCGAACGCCGGGGTGTTGATGTCCCAGCCGCTGTAATCGTCCTGCGCGCGCAGCCCGTCGAGCAGATAGACCGCGTGCGGTCCGCCGCCCTGGAACTGAATCCGGATGTTGCGGTTCATCGACAGCCGAGAACACATCCAGATACTCAACCGGCAGACCCGGCCGGGAGAACGCACCAGCAGTCGCCGAACCCCCGACGAAGCCGATCAGCCCGGGCAGTGTCGCCGCCGCAACGGCGCCCACCGCCAGCCGGCGCAACCATCTTCCCTACCTCGAAACCTCTCACATGAACTTCATAACGGCAACCAACCCACCTTTCATCACTTGTCCACCAAAAGCAATTGCCGTCGCTTTCGATGCGTAATGAAACACGCAAGCGGGCGCCAGTCACGTGCCGCTCAACACGCGCGTTGCGAAGTCGCGGTTGGCTAACGATTCCGACTCGGCGCGGACTCGGGAACCGGCGAAATCCGTGCCGTGACCTGTGGGAAAGCAGTTACAGATGTGACTAAGCGTTGGGCCACGGCGCGCCGCGCTCGAAGCGGTGCAACTGCGTCACGTGTTGCGGCGTCAACTCCTCGAGCGAGGTCACGCCCAGCAGCCGCATCGTGCGGGTGACCTGCGCGGACAGGATCTCGATGGCCCGGTCGACGCCGGCCTCGCCGCCCGCCATCAGCCCGTAGAGGTAGGCCCGGCCGACCAGGGTGAACCGCGCGCCGAGCGCGATGGCCGCCACGATGTCGGCGCCGGACATGATCCCGGTGTCCAGCAAAATCTCGGTGTCGCCGCCGAGCTCGCGCGCGACGGCGGGCAGCAGGTGGAACGGCACCGGCGCGCGATCGAGCTGCCGGCCGCCGTGGTTGGACAGCACAATGCCGTCGACGCCGAGGTCGACGACCGCCCTGGCATCGTCGAGCGTCTGAATTCCCTTGACCACCAACTTGTTCGGCCACTGCGTCTTGATCCATGCCAGATCCTCGAACGTCACAGCTCGGGTCGAACATGGTGTCCAGGTACTCGGCAACGGTTCCTGGCCAGCGGTCCAGCGACTGCGAACGACAGCGGCTCGGTCGTCAGCAGGTCGAACCACCAGCGCGGATGGGGCACCGCGTCGAGCACCGTGCGCAGGGTCAGCGCCGGCGGTATGGACATGCCGTTGCGGGTGTCACGCAGCCGCGCACCGGCGACGGGAACGTCGACGGTGACCAGCAGCGTGTCGAAACCCGCCGCGACGGCGCGCTCGCACCAGCGCCATCGACCGATCACGGTCCTTCCACATGTACAGCTGAAACCAGTTGCGTCCATGCGGGTTAGCCGCCTTGACGTCCTCGATCGATCGTCGTGCCCAGCGTCGAGAGCGAGAACGGGATGCCCGCGCGTGCCGCGGCGTGGGCGCCGGCGATCTCGCCCTCGGTCTGCATCAGCCGGGTGAAGCCCGTCGGCGCTATCCCGAACGGCAGCGCCACGCGGTCGCCGAGCACAGTTCGGCCGGTGTCGATCTTCGGCGACGTCCCGCAGGATCGTCGGGTGAAACTCGATGTCGCGGAACGCCTGTCGGGCGCGGGCCAGCGACAGCTCCTCCTCGGCGGCGCCGTCGGTGTAGTCGAACGCGGCTTTCGGGCGTGCGGCGCTTGGCGATTCGGCGTAGGTCATCGATGGTCAGCGCCGACTCGAGCCGGCGTTTCGTCGGGCTCAGTTGCGGCCTGCGGAACTGCAGCAGCGGCGCCAGTTCGCTGGGCCGGGGCACGCGTCGCTTCATGTGCTCACCGACTAGTCGTCCGCTGCGGCCAACGCCCGCCTGAGACTCTGCCGTCGCTCTTCGATGGCGCGGCCGATGTCCTGCAGCAGCAGCGGCTTTCGCTCGACCAGTTCCTCGATGTGTTCGCGGTCGATCTGCAATACGGTCACCTCTTCGAGTGCGTACGCGGACGCGGTGACGGCTTCGCGGGTGAGCGCGGTCTGCCCGAGAAAGTCACCCTCTTCGAGGGTACGCACGGGGATGATCGCGCCGTCATCTCCGCTCGCGACCAGCCGGACCCGCCCATTGACCAGGAACGTCATCCGCTTTGGCACCTGACCCGCGAACTGGAGGTACTCGTCGGTGCCGTACCGGGTGAGCTTCGCGCGGGGGAGCAGCTCCTGTTGTTCGGCAGCGGTCAACCGCAGCGTCGGCGCGATGATCCGCAGCGACGCCTCCAGCCGCTCAGGGGTGGCGAACTCGTCCTCTGCCTCGTCGAGATGCAGCCCGGCCCGGCGCGAGGCGTACCAGACCCACCGCAGGAACAGCGATTTGGCGGCGAAGTCATCGGCCGGTGTGCGCACGGGTATCCCCGTGCTGTACTGCAGCGCGCCAGTGCGGACGCTGGACGGCGCCGCGTCGGCGCGTAGCTGGGGCAGCATCGCAGCGACCCGGTTCAGCATCGCAATGACATCGTCGGGCGGGTCGTCGACCGAGAACACCGTGCCGACAGACAGCGCGTGCGTACCAGGCGGCCTGCTGAAGTTGGTGAACGACGCGGCGGCCAGCACCGAGTTCGGCATGATCAACAGCCCGCTGCCGGTGTCGATATGCGTTGCGCGCCAGTTGACTTCGACGACACGTCCGCGCGCGGTCGGGGTTTCGATCCAGTCACCGAGCTGGAATGGCTGCTCGAAAAGCACGAGCAGGCCGGAGATGATCTGGCCGACGGAGTTCTGCAGCGCAAGGCCAAGCACGATCGAGGTGACGCCGAGCGCGGTGAACAGCCGGCCGACATCGGCCCCCCAGATGAAGGAGAACATCAGCCCGACGCCGATGGCGATGATCGCGAATCGGGCCACGTCCAGGAAGATCGACGGAATCCGCTTGCGCCAGCTGCCTTCCGGTGCGCCCTGGAACAGCGTCGCGTTGAGACCGGACAGCAGCAGGACCAACACCACGAAGCCGAATACGGTCGAGACGATGCGTACCGGTGTGGCCTCGGCCGAGACCTGGGTCGCCTTCACCAGCAGCAGAAGCAGCACGCCGAGCGGCAGGATGTAGTTGCGCAGTAGGTGCACGGGCCGGGCCAGCGCACTGCGCCTGCGCAGCAACGCGTTGTGCAGTTCGGTGAGGAGGACGAGCGCGAGCGGGAAGCCAACGGCGATGCCGACCGCCCACAAGAACCACGACGTGTCGAGCACGCTGGTCATGGCTGCTGGTCCAACCGGAAGATCGGCTCCGTGTCGTCGCCTGCGCCGACTTCGCCTGCGGGTGCGAACTGGCGAGAATCCCGCATCACGTCGTAGACCCGCGACGTGACATAGATGCCCGGTTGCGGTGATCCGCTCTGCACCTGGTTGGCGATGTCGACCGCCGATCCCCACATGTCATAGGCGAGGCTGGACCGGCCGACAAGGCCGCTCGTCACGGTGCCCGTGTCGATTCCCGCTCGCAACTCCAGGTCGTTGTCGGACTCGCTGTTGTAGCGGTCGATGATGCGCTGCATTTCGATGGCGAAATCGACTGTGCGGCGCACGTTGTCGATTCGCGGCACGCTCAGTCCGCAGCTGGCGAGATAGCCGTTGTGCAACGTACGGATCCGCTCAACGCCAAGGCTTTCCGCAGCGGCGTCGAACTGACGGACCAACTTGTTGACGATGGCCAACTGCTCGTCCGACGTCAGCATCGAGGCCAGCTCGTCCATGCCGACGATGTCGGCGAAGATGACCGTCACGTTCTGGTGGTCCTGGGCGATCGTCTCTTCGCCCTCTCGGTAGCGCTGCACAACGGGTTCGGGCATCAACGACAGCAGCAAGCGGTCGTTCTCCCTCCGCTGTTCGGTGAGCAGCTCGTCCTTGATTGCCAGGTTTCGGCTCATCTCGTTGAAAGCGACTGTGAGATCGCCGAATTCGTCGCGAGACTGCACGGGCAGCGACACGCCGTACTCGCCCGAGCTGATGCGCTGGGCACCCGACTCGAGCCGCCGGATAGGCCGCACGAACAGACGTGCCAGCAGCATCGCCGCGATGCAGACCACGAAGATGATCACCGTCGTCGAGAGCACCAGCGTGCGCGTGAATGTCGACACCGGTGCGAAGGCCTCGGAGGTGTCGATCTTGGCGATGACGGCCCAGTGCAGGCCCTTCACGTCGACCGGCGCGTAGGCCTGCAGCGTCTCGTGACCCAGGTAGTCGTCGGCGACCAGGGTGCCGCGCTGCCCTCGTTGCGCCAGCTGCGTGGCTTCCGTCGCGACCGGTTGCACAAGGGTGGTCCCGCCCTGCCGGATCGATTCCTGGGCCACATCGGGCGGAGTACCGGCCTCGACGACGTCGCGCTTGAATGCTTCCGGGTTCTCGAGGAAGAGGCGGGAATCCGAGCGCATCAGATCGTCGGGACCGACGATGAACGTCTCACCGGTCTTGCCCATCCCCGACTCTTCCCACCGCTTGTCCATCGTCATCAGCCGGTTGATCTTCGAGATCGGGAACTGCAGTGCGAGCACACCCTCGACGCGGCCCTGCGAGCCGACCGGCGACACCATCCAGGCGGTCGGCTCGTCGGCGGGCTGGTAATCGCTGAAGTCGGTGGTGGCGACATAGTCGACAGCGTTGGACGCGAGGGCCTTGTTGTAGGCCTCGGTCAGGTCGCCGCCGTGGTACGGCCCGGTGAGGATGTTGGTGCCGAGGTCGACGCCCTTGTACGCGCTGTAGACGACGTTGCCCCTGGTGTCGAGCAGCAGCGCGTCCTCGAACTCGAAGCGGGTCACGATCTGACGGAAGAAGTCGTTGAACCGGGCGTTGGCCGCCGACCAGGCGCTGCCGTCGTGGGCATCGTCGAATTTGACCGCGAGGTCCCAATCCGTGAACGGCGTCGTGTAGTAGGCCTGCAGATACTTCTGGGCGTTCGAGGTCGGCAACAAGGCGTCGACGTCAACGTCGTCGCCGGTCTGGGAGTCTTGCTTGGCGAAGACGTCGTCGTAGTACTTCTCGATCGCCTGCTGCTGGGCGGGGGTGATGGTGGCGTTGTTCAGTTGGTCGAAGCCGGCTGTGTACGCCTGGATGGCCTCGGTGGCCGTCGATCCGCGCGAATAGATGACGAGCGAATCCTGCAAGTCAGAAATCTGCGACTGCAGTTGGCGGGTCTGAGACTGGCGAATCTCGGTCAACCGGTCGAACGCCGATGTCCGCAGTGAACTCTGCCCGGATTGATAGCCGATAAGGCCGACGACGGCGGCCGAAAGGATGCTGGTCATCAGCAGCATCACCAGCAGCTTGGACTGGATGCTGATCCGCGACAGCACACGGCGCCGCAGACTTCGGGGTTTGGGCGCCGGCTCCGGCTCGCTCGACGTTTCCGGCTCGGTCGTTGTCGTCATTGAATTTCGAACATTAGCTCGCAACACTTGTTCACGGCATGGCTGTGGACAAATCGTTGTCATCCAATGGCGCAGATCCGTTCGACCTGCGGCGGTTTGCCGACGCACAGGACCGCGTCTACGACACGGTCCTCGCCGAACTCCGCGCAGGCGCGAAGCGCAGCCATTGGATCTGGTTCGTGTTCCCCCAGCTGCGGGGCCTCGGCCACAGCGCCACCGCCGCAGCGGTACGGCATTTCGTCGCTCGACGAGGCGCGGGCCTACCTGGCGCACCCCGTGCTCGGGCCGCGGCTGCGGGAATGCGCGCAGGTTGGTCGCGGGGATCGACGGCCGGTCGGCCGACGACATCTTCGGTTGGCCCGACAACCTCAAGGTGCGCTCGTCGATGACGCTGTTCGCGCGGGCGACGGACGAAAACGCCGAGTTTCGTGCGGTGCTCGACAAGCTCTACGACGGCGAGGACGACCCGGCCACCAGTCGAACTGCTCAGTGAGGCGCGATGCTCGGCCACGTGCCTACACGTCATTTGCGACCACGTCCAAACCCGTTTGAGCCCAGCGGAGTTGAGCGCATCATCCCGCATCGAGAGCTTCGACAACCTCTACGTTATCGAGACGTTCAACCGTTGGGACTTCTGTACAAACTGGGCCGCGGGGTCAGAAGAGCTGATGGTCGCGGTCAAGTGACCTGCGCCAGGCGCCGATCCCCGCCCCTGCACCACGATGCTCGCCGTCGCCTTCGACGGAAATTGCTGAGCAGTGCAGTGAACCGCTGTTGTACCGCCGGCATTGTTGATGACGTCGCAGTTGAAACCGCCGGACGGGGTGACCTGGCCGGTCTGCTGCAGGTTGCCACCGAAGCTGACGTACAGCTCGACCGGCGCGCTGACATCCCCCGGATTGCTGAGGTTAACGGTGTAGGTTCCGCTCATGCCGGTGGCCAACGTTGCCGGGCCATTCGCAGAGACACCTAATCGGGCTACAGCAGTTTGCGCATCGGGGGGAGCCGGTTGTTGTGCGGGAGCAGCGGGTGGGGGAGCCGCGGGTGGTGGCGCGTCGGTGCACCCGAGCGGACCGTTTATGGAGTCCCAGGACCCCGAATTAGTCGAGGCAGTGAAGGCACCGTTGTGGACGGTGCCGTCGGCACTCACCGTGCCCGGTAAACTGGGTAACCCCCGCATTGTTGTCTCCGCGCCAGGTGATGTCGATTTCGCTGCCGTGGATGCCGCCGCTGACGTTCCCTGTGTACTTCGTAACGTTGTCGCTGAAGACGGTGGCAGATCCTGCCCCCGACCGTCGCTGGTCCCGTCGAACTCATGAAAGTCTGCCAGCCTGCCGAGTCTCGGATTGAATAACCCCCGGTAAAGCCATACTGGCTGCAGGCGGGGGCAAGGGGGAACGCCGGGCGCGCCTGCGCGGGCGGTGAAAGCGTGAGGAACCCCAGTGCGCTTAGAGCCGTTGCGGCAGCGAGCAATTGGGATCTGTTCACGAAAGATTCGTGCGACATCGGAAATCCTTTCCGCCTCACCCCATCAATCCGCGAGGAACGATCTAATTCGGTAGGTGGAGAGAGGGTTCGGACCCGCCGACCTCTGACAGTAGAGACCTAAGACGAGGGCGGCCTAGAGTAATCGGCTACTCTAATTTCGGTCGGCCGCGCAGATGGCTCGTCGCACATTGGGGCACACGCATTCTGCGCGTTGCGACGATCGCCCTTAGCGACCTGCTCGTTTGAGCATCCATGGCACCTCAGAGGGGTAAAGTCACGCCTCGCAGTAGATCGCGGTCGGTTCCCGGGCAATGAGAGGGGGACCACTCTTGTTGCGATGGCCATTCGTTGGCCGTGCCGAAGAACTTCAGCGCGCAGTGGACGTGTTCGAAAAGCGGTCTACATACCAGGGTGTTGTCCTTATTGGTGAAGCCGGAGTAGGTAAGACAGCACTGGCCCGTTCCCTGACAGATGTGCTTGCGTCAAATGGACTTAGGGAACGGTTCATACTCGGCACGAAAACGGCGCGCGCCATCCCGTTGGCAGCTTTCCAGCGCTGGCTACCCGTGCAGGAACCACATGAGCCGGCGGTGTTGTTGGCTGCCGCGCAGCGCGCGTTGGCGGACGAGAAAGATCTTGCTCATGGTCGTCGACGACGCCCATTTACTTGATCGGTTGTCGGCTTTGTTGGTTCATCAAGCCGCGGCGAGCGGCACAACAAGAGATGATCGTGACCATTCGCTCCGGTGAAGCGATTCCCGACGCGGTGACAGCTCTGTGGAAAGAGCATCACCTGATGCGCATCGACATCGAGCCGTTTACACAAGCACAAACCAGCGAGCTGGTCTGCGCGGTAGTCGATGAGGTGGTTTCAGACGCAGTGATCAACCATCTGCACGACCTCTCGGCGGGGATTGCGCTTGTGCTGCGAGGTCTGCTGACGGCCGCTGTGGAGAGCGGCAATTTGTTTGAAGACGGCGGCAAATGGCGCCTGAAGGGTCCGCTGCAGGTGGGAGCGGACCTCAACGACCTGTTGGAGTCCGGTCTTCAGACGATGGCCGCTGACGAGTTCGAGGTTGTAGAAATAGTTGCCACAGCCGAGGTCCTGGACTGGGACATTCTGCGGAGGTTGTGCGATACGGACGCCGTTGCCCGCGCGGAGCGCCGAGGAGCGATTCAATTCGTCGCCGACGGATCGCACACGATAGCCAGGCTCGGACACCCGGTTCTGCGGGAAGTCGTGAGGAAACGCGGCGGTGTCGCGCGATCACGACAACTCAATACGGTGCTGGCACAGCACCTGTCGGAGTTTCTCCAGCGGACCAGATCTTCGTGCCCCGACAGCGCCCGGCCCGATGTGCGTGTAGAGATTCAGCTGGCGCAATTGATGACCCGCAGCGATATGGACCCGGATCTGCATCTGATTACCCATGCGGCGGCAAGCGCGGTGACGATGTCGAACGTCGTTCTGGGAGAGCAGCTTGCGCAATTTGCCTACGACCACGGCGGAGGCGTGATCGCAGCGATCGTCCTCGCGGAGGCGATGAGCTGGCAAGGGCGCGGCGACGAGGCAGAATCGCTGCTCGCCACGTTTGACCCCGACGGCAGTGACGCTCTTGCAACGGTGCGCTGGGGCTGCACCCGAGCCGCCAACCTCTACTGGGCATGCGGAGAGATCGACGCGGCCCGTGCAGTGCTGGCCACGGTTCGTGACCGCGTGGCGTCGGCGGCCATGCTCGGTTTGGTGACAGCCATGGAGGTGTCGTTCGACTTCTTTGCAGGTCGGCTTTCCGAGACCATCTCGATAGGCTTGGCCGCGTGCTCAGCGCCGGATCTGGTCCCATTGGCGATGGTGTGGATTGCCTCCGCCACCGCCGGCGCCTTGGCACTCAACGGCCGCTTCGCGGAGTGCCCGCAATCGCCCAGCGAGGTCTGGCCGCCGCACAGCGGTGTGAGTCCGGACTTCAGCGATTCGCGATCGGCCTGGCGGAGGTGTTGGCTCTCACAGCCGATGGGGACTTCGCAGCCGCCGACCAGGTGTGTGCCCGCTACCGTGACATGACAGCCGGTGAAGCACAAGCCAATTCGATTGTCGACGCCATGGCCGGGCGCGTCGATCTTGGTCGCGGCGCGCTGGCCAATGCGTGCGACGAGCTGCACAGCGCACTGTCGGTGATGACTGAGGTGCTTCCGCGGGGTTGGGTCATGCTGGTTGCCGCCTGGCTTACTCAGGCCGAAGCTGCCCGCGGAAACACTGCCGCGGCGGCGGCTGCGTTGACCCAGGCCGAAACCTCCACCGGCCCGCAGGTGGAGGTGTTCTGGCCTGAACTCGAATTGGCGCGAGCGTGGGAACGTGCTGCGGTCGGTGAAACAACCGCTGCCCGAATGCATGCGGAGCGAGCCGCTCAGCTCGCACGACACGCAGACATGTCGCCCGTCGAAATGCATGCACTCCATACGGCTGTGCGATTCGGTGACCGTTCCGTCTCTCCGCGACTTCGCGAACTCGCCAAGATCTTGGGCAGTCCGCTGGCCGCGACTGTCGCGGCGCATAGCCGCGGCCTCGCCGACCACGACGGCGACGGCCTCGATGATGCCGCTGACCGATTCGAGAAGCTAGGAGCAATGGCGATGGCCGCCGATGCCGCCGCCCAAGCAGCGCGGGAACACGCTGGCGCCGGCACGCGGATCAAGGAATTGGAGTCATCGTCCCATGCACACTGGCGCGCCAGCCAGTGCGACCTGATCACACCAGCGACCACCGCCATTGAACGGCCGCTGCCGATCACCGACCGAGAACGCGAAGTCGCCACACTCGTCGCGGCGGGTCTATCCAGCCGCGAAATCGGCGATCGGCTCAACGTCTCAGCTCGCACCGTGGAGGGGCACCTCTACCGCATCTTCAACAAACTCGGCATCGCTGACCGCGACGAACTCGCTCGTCTGCTGCTTGCAAGTGCCACCAATTGAGGTTTCGATACCGCCTTCCTGTCAGCGCGGCGCGATGATCAGCCAGCCGTGCGGCTCGATCTCGGCCTCGCCGACGATCGACTCCGGCGGCGCGCCCGACCCCGCCACGATCTGGCCGGCTCCGAAGCCGAGTTCGGAAAGTGACAACGACAGCGGCGCATCGTCGATGTTGAGCGCCACCAGCAGCGTGTCCTCGCCGTTGCGGGTCGCATAGACGTACTGGGTGTTGGTCAGCCGCAGCGGGCGATGTCCTTGCGGTGTGCAGCCACGGATGGCGCCTTCGCAAGCCGATCAGGTACTGGTGGAGCCGGAACACGTCATGACCGTGTTCGTCGACACCCATTAGGGGAGCGGTGAATTCGGGGCGCACGGCATCGTCGCCGCCGAACCGCTCCTCCTTGACCCCACGATAGGCGGACTCGTCACCCGCGTACACACTCGGCGTGCCGCCCGTCGTCAACAGGAGCACCAGCGCGTGTTCGAGATGCCGGGTGTTGGCCAGCTGGCTCGCGATCCGGGTGACGTCGTGGTTGCCGACGAAGGTCATCGGCACGAAGTCGTCGAGAAACTCGTTGTGCCGCACCAGCGCCCAGTCCAGCTCGTGGAAGTTGCCGTCGTTGAGGCTGCTCCAGATCGCCTTCCACAACTCATACTGGGTGATCGAATCGAAGCCCGACGCGCGGACACGCGCCGAGTAGTCGCCGTGGATGACTTCTCCGACGAACCAGGCGTCGTGATGCGCCTGCCTGACGCGGGGCAGGACTTGGGCCCAGAACCGGTCGGGGACGGCGTAGGCGGCGTCAAGGCGCCAGCCATCGGCGCCGCGGTTCAGCCAGTGCGTCATCACGTCGACGGTGTAGGCGATGACTTCGGGATTGTCGTGGTCAAGGGCGATCAGCTCGCCATGTCCCTCGAAAGTGTCAAAGCTGTTGCCGCGCTGACGAAACCACGACGTCTGGGCAAAGTCTGTGCCGACGTGGTTGAACACACCGTCGAGCAGCACCCGCAAACCGCGGTCCTTCGCGGCGGCGACCAGCTGGTCGAAGTCGGCGTCGTCGCCGAGGCGCGGGTCGATCCGGTAGTGGTCGGTGGTGTCGTAGCCGTGTGTGCGCGACGCGAACACCGGCCCAAGCGCGACTCCCGACGCGCCGAGTTCGATGGCGTGGTCGAACCAGTCGACGATCCGGCGCAGCCGGTGTTCGTCGGCCGTGGGCGGCGGGTCGGCGGGAAATGCGCCGACGAAGCCCAGCGGGTAGACCTGCCACCAGATGGCGTGCTGCGACCCATGCAGGTTCACTCATGGCCGGAACTTCGCTTCGTACAGGGCTTTCATGGTGTCGGCGAGCTCGGGCGCGGGACCGTCGACGACGAGGCCGGGCGCAACGGTGGTGATCGGCAGCGCCGCCACCGGCGACGGCGGTGAGCCCCACTCGGCGCGCCACTGGCTCAGCTGCGCACGACGAGGTGGCATAGACGATGCGGCCCAGGCCCACCCACGCGTGGCCTGCCGAGCACATCGGGCAGTGCTCACCGGAGGTGTACACGGTCGCGCGCGCCCGGTCGTCGGGAGTCAGGTTGTCGACGGTCCAGCGGGCGATCGCGAACTCGGGGTGGCGGGTGTCGTCGCCGTCCTTGACGCGGTTGCGGTCCTCGTAGAGCGTGGCGCCGTCTGCGTCGACCAGGATCGAGCCGAACGGTTCGTCGCCGTCGTCGAGCGCCTCGCGCGCGAGTTCCACGCAGCGGCGGAGCCGTTCGAGGTCGTCGTCGCTGATCGCCACAGGCCGGAGTTTACGCAGCAGACGGCGCTGGCCGACGCGACCGGGCTATCGGGTAGCACGCCAGCCCGATCAGCAGCGCGCTGAAGTGGCCGAGCTGGGTGAAGTCGCGTTTGACGGCCAACGAGACGCCGAAGACGATCAATGCGCCGATCAGGTAGAGCCATCGCCACCGCCCGGGAACGTGGTAGGTGAGCACACCCACGATGCCGACGACGAAGTAGCTCACGCCGATGTCGCGCGCGTCGATCAACCGCGGAGAGGCCACCGCCTCCTGGATTCGCCAGTACAGGTATCCCTCGCTCAGATAGGTGGCTCCGACATGGCAGAGGAGCCCCACAAGCAGCCAACGCAACTGCCCAAGCCAGCGCTCGGCGGGCGCCAGGAACAGCGTGAAGACGATGAGGTAGGGCCACCAATACTTGCCATCGATCCACAGCAGGCTCTGAATCAGCACCCGGATGGGATCGGAGGCGAGGTGGTGCAGGTTGGTCGACTCCTTCTGCAGCAGCGCGTGCAGGTGCTTGGCAGGGATGGAGTGCTGAATGATCGTGGTGATGAGCAGCACGACGAGCCATGAGTACGTCAGCGGTGCGCTCTTCACGTAGCGCCAAACGCTCGTCACGCCTGATGACGATAGAGGCTAAGGTGCGCGCATGACGCTTGGATTCGACCAGCATTGCGCCGAGATCATCACGCAGACGTCGTTGTTGGCCGGACACCTCGACGGCGCGGACGTGACCGTGCCGGTGCCGTCATGCCCCGGCTGGAATGTGTCGCAGTTGGCGCGCCACGTCGATGGCGGTCAGCGCTGGGCACGCCAGATCGTCGCGACGCGGGCGTCAGAGCCGCCGAGCGACGTGGCGCTGCGGGACCTGTCGGGTGCCGCCGACGACGATCCGGACATCCTGCGTGCCGCACTCACCGAGGCGGCCGCAGCGCTGGCGGCGACACTGACCGAGGCGGGACCGGATGCGCAGATGTGGTGTCCGGTCGACGGTGGCGGCTCCGCGTTTTACGCCCGCAGGTTCGCCTACGAGACCGCGATGCACCGTGCCGACGCGGCACTGGCTCTCGGGGTGAAGTTCGTGCTCGCCCCCGAGGTCGCCGCGGACGCCGTCGACGAGTGGATGGAACTCGGTTGTCTGCCTTTTCATTTCGAGGTGCACCCGTGGATGCGTGAACTGCTCGCGCCGGGCCGCACGATCGGGCTGCACGCCACCGACACGGACGCGCACTGGCTGCTCGACCTGACCGGTGACGTCATCGCGTGGCGCCGCACCGACGAGAAGGCGGCCGCGGAGGTCCGGGCACCGGTCACCGACCTGGTGTTGGCGATCTACCGCCGTCGCCCCATCGCCGGTCTGGATGTGACGGGTGACGCGGCGCTCGTCGACTTCTGGCTGGAGCGAGTCGCTTTCGGTTAGGACTCGGCGACCTCGAGCCTGCATGCGCAGGACGCCAGGATCGGCACGTCCGCGCGTGCCCTGAGCAATTCGAGCTGTTGACCGATGATCGCCGCCTCTTCGGTGCGGCCCAGCCGTTGCAGGCATTCGTGGTAGCCGTGCAGGCTCCAGACATTGCCAGGGTGCTGACACGGCCGCGCAAGCGTTGGGTCCAGCCCGAGGTCGGCGGCGTACACCTCGGCGGCCTCCTCGACACGCCCTGCTCGAGCAGCAGCGCGCCGTAGGCGTGACGGGTGGGCTGCATCCAGCCCCACGGCTCGTCGTAGGGGAGCGAATCGTCGAGTTCGATGGCGCGCCGCAGGTGAGCGAACGCGTCGTCGAATCGCCCTTCGCGGTAGTCGATTTCGCCGTCGAGCATTTCGCCTGCGATAGCAAGGATGTCGCGCGCGGTGTTGTTGAACAGGTAGCGCGTATCGGGGATGCGGGCGTAGGCCTCGGCGAACGCGTCGCGTTCGGCTCGCGCCTGCGGCAGTTGTCCCTTGGCGGCATGCGCGACACCGCGGCCGTAGTGGATGGTCGTCGCCGTGCTGCAGTACAGGTCGACATCCTCGGGCAGCGGCTGCGCGATCAATTCGTCCCACCGGCCGAATCGCACCAGCACGTGAATTCTCAACGGTACGAACGCTTCCAGCCAGTCCGCCATCGGCGGGGACTCGATGGCGAGCAGCTCGGGGGAGAGTTGCCCGGACAGCTCGTCGGCGGCCTGCAGAGCGATCGCCGATGAACCCTCGAACATCGCGGAGTACACCACGAAGTGCAGGTTGTGCGCGCGGTACAGCGAGTAGAAATTCAGCGGCCCCTCGCGGTCGACGAAGCGCCGATCAACTTGCACTGCAGACAGATTCGACACCACCGCATCGCGGTAGTTGCCGCACAACACGTCGATGTGGCTTGGCATGTGCACCAGATGGCCTGCGTCGGGCACCAGGTTGCGCAGGAGATCGGCGGCAGGCAGCGCATCCTGCGGCGTGGCCGACATCTCCATGGTGTGCAGGTACAGATGCAGGATCATCGGGTGTTCGCGTCCGGCGGGCGTGGCCAACGCGTCGTCGAGGATCCGCTTGGCCTCTACCACCCGCGACCCGGGCGCGGGCTCGCCCGTGCTGATGTCCCACAGCGCCCACGCCGTGATGTTGACCAGCGCGTCGGCGGCCAGCGCCTGCACGTCGATGTCGTCGGGATACGCCTCGGCGAGAGCGACCATGGCGTCGGCGTAGTTGGCGTGCCCGGCGTGCAAGAGCGTCGGTGTCGTCCGGGTCGTCGGTGGGGAAGCGGGCCAGCAGCGCCTCGATCGAGCCCGTGTTCGACGGCCGATGCGCGACCCTTGGCGGCCAGGCCCAGTTCCATCCGCGCCCGCGCCAGCGACGCCGCCATATCGACGGGATCGAACGCCTCCCACGCCTTGTTGTAGTTCGGACCTATCGAGTAGGCGACACCCCAGCGTGCGATCGCCAGATCAGGGTCGAGCTCAAGCGCGCGGTCGAAACAGCGGATCGCCTCTTCATGGTTGAACGCGTAGGCCCAGACCATGCCGCGGTCGAACCACACCTGCGCCTGCGGCGACGGCGTCTCAATCGGCCGGTGATAGGACCCGAGGTCGTAGTACGGCTCGGTCTCGCCCGGCAAATTTGAGGCAACGCTCATAGACCGCACGATAATTCACCCGCGAAGCGGTGGCGGCGATTGCGAGCAAACACCCCGCCGCGCCCCAGATCGCCAGCGTCACAAGCGGCGTCTGCATGCCGTGACCGCCGAAGTAGGAGACGCTGCGCAGCAACGAGACGCCCGAGCCCTGCGGCACGATCGCGGTGAACGTCGAATAGAAGCCCGAAAGCAGCGGCCTGCCCACCGGACCAGCGGCCGCGGCGTTGCCGATCACGACGAGGAACGCCGTCAGCGCCATCGACGCGACCGAGCCGAACGCCGCTGCCACACCGGTGACGGCGCCGCCGACGGCCATCGCGTAGAGCCACAGCGCGCCGAACAGCTGCCAGGTGTGACCCGTCAGTGCGCCAAGAATCACGTCGACGTAAAGGGTCACGCCCGCAGCCAAAAGCGCCGAATAGCCGACCAGTGTCGCGCTGCGCAACGCCAGCGTCAGCGGCCTGCGAACGGTGCCCATCACACGTCCCAACACCGTTGCGCCGACGGACGCACCGATGGAGATGAAGATGATCGCGTAGAACTCGACGGTGCCGGACGGATCGCCTGCCGACGCGGGTGCGACATCCTCGACGGTCGCAGTGCAGTCCGGCCTTGGCCGCGATGGTGCGGCCGACAGTCTCGGCTGCGCTGGCGACGCTGTGCCCGCCACCGCCCGCGACGTAGATCTTCATCTCGCCGGTCGGGGCGACGACGAATGCGGCGTCGGTCTTGCGCTCGTAGACCTGCGCGCGGGCGGCGGCGTCGTCGCCAACTTCGGTGACCGCCAACGCATCCTGGCCACGGATGCCGTCGACGAGCTGTTGGGGGCCTGCAACGGCGACGGACATGTGATGCAACGTCGGCTTGGCGAACGCGCCGGAGTAGCTGGCGATCATGGCGATGACGAAGAGTGTCAGTCCGATCATCGCCAGCGCTGCGGTGCGGATGGCGGCGCGATCGTGCACGGGGAGCCGATCGGGGGCTTGGTGCTTAGCCATGTTGGGGACCTTTCGAATGTGTGGTGAGTCCGAGTAGTGCGTTGACGGTGTCGAGCGCCGCGCGCACGCGGCCGCTCAGGTCGGTCGAGTCCGGGTCTTCCATCCAGGACCGCAGCACCTCCATGAACCCGCCGACGAGGAACCGGCTGACCGACTCCGGCGTCAGACTGGCGATCGGGGAGACCACCGGCATGGCCTGCGTCGCGATCTCTTCGCACGCCGGCTGGAGTTCGGCGCGGAACGCCGTCACGACGCGTTGCGTCACCGCGCTCGGCACGATGTTGCGGTACATGGACCGGTGCTCGGCGGCGAAGTCGAACAGCCGCAGGATGCGCGCCCGCGCATCGCCGCCGATGTCGGCCGTTGCGGCGGCGAACGCGACGGTGAATGCGGTCGCGACCGCGTCGTCGCGGTCGGTGAAGTGTTGGTAGAAGACCTGCCGGCTCACCACGCGCGGGCGACGATGTCGCCGACCGTCAGCCGGTCGACCTGACGTTCGTGCGCGAGGTCGAACGCCGCCTCGCGCAGCAGGGTGCGGACCCGTTCGGCGCGGGGATCGACGCTGTGGGTTCGTGCTGCCATAGATGCAGCGTAAGCCACTTCGTAGACAGTTGACCACGAAAGATTAGGTAATCTAAGACACCTGTTTGCGCAGGTGTGACGGCCGCTACATCAGAGGGTGTGCAGCACGGCGGTGGTGAGGGCCAGTAGCGACGCCGATCACGGCCGGCGCGAGTTCGGCGACCGTGTCGGACGTGCGTACGTGGTAGGCGATGGCACCGATCGTCAGCAGCGCGAGACCGATCGCGGCGGCGATGCCGATCGGCGCCCACACCAGGCCGACCAACACGCCGGCGACCCCGGCGAGTTCGCATACGCCGATGAGCCGCCACTGCAGCGGCTTGACTCCGAGGTGGTCACGGATCTCCAGCGACTTGCGCGACGCCGAGCAGTTTGATGCTGGCGGCGAACGTGAAGAGCGCTGCGAGCAGGATTGTCACGACTAGGGTGGCGGTGTCCATCACTCCAGCAGAGTAGACAGCCCGCGAAGCAACCTGAGAGTCGCGAATGATCCGATGCGTCAGTTCGGCGGAACTAGTGCTTAACGTGCAGGCGTGCTGCAGATAATTCTCAACTACGTGGGCATTGCGGTGTTCGCCGCGTCGGGCGCGACAGTGGGGGTGCGCAAAGGCTTCGACCTGTTCGGAATCGCGACGCTGGGAGTGCTCACCGGTGTGGGCGGGGGCGTGCTGCGCGATCTGCTGCTCGACAGGCCGCCGTATTCAATCCAGCACTGGCCCAACATCACGGTCGCACTGCTCGCCGTCGCGATCGCCACCCCATTCGCCCATCTGGTGCTGCGGATGAACACGGCGGTGTTGGTCCTCGACGCGATCGGGATGGGCTTCTTCGCCACCTCCGGCGCGGCGATCGCGGTCGACGCGGGCGCCAGCTGGTTCGCGGCGGGCATCATCGGCATGCTCACGGCCATCGCCGGCGGGATGCTGCGTGACGTGATCGCCCGCGAGGTGCCGTATGTCATGGGCCCGGACGATCTGTACGCGATTCCGGCGTTGCTTGGCGCCGCGACCTACGTCGCGATCGACTACTTCGGGCCGCAGTGGGTAGGCGTTGCGGTCGGCAGCGCACTGGCGACGCTGCTTCGGCTGGCGGCGCTGGCGTTCCATTGGCGGCTGCCGACGGGCCCGCGGGAATTGATAACGCCCGACGAGTAATCAGTGGCCCGCGACGATATCGGCCTCGTCGATCTCGACCGGGTCCTTGGCGCCCGGCAGGAATGAGTAAGCGACACAGACGATTCCGAAGAAGAGGTATCCGAGTGCGACCTGCGGGTTGGCCGCCCACGCCACCTCGGGCGCATGGATCAGCCCGATGAACGACAGGACCGCGCCGACCGCGGACGCGATCGCGGCGTAGAGGAACTTCTTCTCGAGGATGAACGTGACCATGGTGCCGAGGATCAGGCCGACGAGCACCGCGCCCTCGCCGAGAGTCTGCAGCCCGTCGTAGACGACGCCGGCGCCGTTGAGCGCCTCGAGGCCGACCTTGTCGGCGGAAGTGCCCGCCGCGTTCAAGGCGTTGTCGATCAGCCCACTGGCCCACTGCGCGAGGTTGGGCAGCAGCGCGGCGACCACCGCGACGGCGTGCAGCCGCGGCACCGCCTGGAACGCCTGCGCACCGATCAGCAGACCGATGTAGAGCAGGATCGGCACGATCGCGGGCACCGGCAGCAGCGCGTCAAGCACGCCGAAAAGCCCGAGGAAACACAGGATTCCGATCATCACACCGCTGGCGAGCGAGTAGCTGGCGCGGCCGCCCGCGTCCTTCCATCCGGGATGGCCGATGTAGACCGCGGGCGGGAACGGCGATCCGAACGCCGAGCCGATGACCGCGCCAGCGCCGTCGGCGAGCAGCACGCTGCGCAGGTTGTAGTTGTCGCCTGCGGCCGCGGCGCTCTCCACGTTGCTCATCGCCTCGGTGAAGTTGTAGACGCCCAACGGGATTGCGGTGCCCAGCAGTGGCGCGAGGTCCGACAACCCGTGGAGGAGCAGATCGATGCGGAGGTCAGGAATGCCGATGGCGATGTCGGAGATGGCTTGTCCCACATCGGGTGCGGACATGAAGCCGCCGATCCAGCCGATCGCGGTGCCGACGAGCAGCGCAGCGAGTCCGACCGGGATACCGAACGGCAGCTTCACGTTGGTGAAGAAGCCGATCAGGATGATGGCCATCACAGGCAGGCCGATCCAGGCCGCCTCCCACATCTGCGCGGCGGGACGCATGGAGATGAACGTGATCGAAATTCCGGCCAGCGTGCCGAGCATGGCCGCGCGCGGCGTCAGCTTGCGGATGTACGGCCCGACGAACGCGCCGATCATCACGATCACGCCGATCATGAAGGCCCATGCAAGCCCGGCCGACCAGGCCTGGATCGGGTCCTTGGTGTTGAGGTACACCGGCAGCATCACGACGAACACCACGATGAACATGTGCGGCACGCTGGGGCCGTACGGCAGCGCCGTCACATCGGCCCGGTTCTCGCGCCGGGCGAGTCGCCGAGCGAGGAATGTGTAGTACAGGTTGCCAAGAATCAACGCCACCCCGAGTGCGGGCAGCACGGTGCCAAGCACATCGCCTGCGGGCACCGCGACGACGCCGATCATCAGGCCCGTCAAGGTGAGGACGTTGACCAGGATGTTGAATCCGAGGCCGAAGAACGCGTTGGTGTCGCCGCGGGTCCACAACGGTAACGGCGTGGGCGCGGGGGCCGGATCTATCGGGGGATCGGCGGGCTTCGTGATGTCGGTGGTCATGGCGAGGTCCTCTCAGGCGGCGGTCGTGGTGAGTGCGTGCAACGCGGGGATGACGGCGGCGGTGTCTGCGACCCACCCGAAGATGCCGCCCTGTGCCTTGATCATTTCCAGCCCGATGCGCTGGAATTCCGGGAAATACGAGCCAACGCAATCGGATACGACGAGGCACTCGTAGCCGCGATCGTTGGCCTCACGCGTAGTGGTGTGCACACACACCTCGGTCGTGACGCCGGTGATCAGCAGTTGGGTGATCCCGCCCGCGGTGAGGATGTCCTGCAGTTCGGTGGCGTAGAACGCGCCCTTGCCGGGCTTGTCGATGACGACCTCGCCGTTGATCGGCGCGAGCTCGTCGACGATGTCGTGGCCGTACTCGCCGCGGATCAGGATGCGGCCGTATTTGCCTTCATCGCCAATGCGTTTCGAAGGGGCACCGCGGCTGAGTTTGGCAGGCGGGCAGTCGGACAGGTCGGGCTGATGGCCTTCGCGGGTGTGGATCACCATGATCCCCGCCGCCCTGGCCGCGGCGATCAAGCCGGCCAGCGGCGGCACCACCTTGAGCAGCTGATCGACATCGTTGCCAAGGCTTTCGCCAAACCCACCTGGCAGCAGGAAATCTCGCTGCATGTCGATGACGATCAGCGCGGTCTTGCCCGCCACGAGTCGAAACGGCGACGGCTCCGCAGGCACTTCGATTGGCGTGCTCACACACGCTCCTCGGTCACGGTCGATACAGCGGACGACACCTCGCGTGGTTCGTCGAGAATCTGCGAGGCGAGGTGCAGCACGGTGTCATCGGTCAGCGCCGCGCCAAGCAGCATTGCGCTGTACGGCCGGCCGTCTGCCGTGACACCGAGAGGGACGGCCACTCCCGACAGGTCGAGCAGATTGCCGAAATGCGTGTAGTGGCCGAGCATCGTGTTGCAGTCGATCGGCGCCGCCAGCACCTCGTCGACGGTGAACGTGGTGCCGATCGTCGGCACCACCAGAGCATCCATCTGCCGCCACAGCGGCGCGACCAGTGCCTTGAGTTCGGCGAGGCACTGCAACGCCGTGAACGCGTCCACGGCGGTGTATTTCTGGCCGCCGAGCAGGATCTCCCTGACCACGGGATGGATCGAGTCCGGCTGGGCGGCAAGGAAATCGCCGAACTCCACCAGCCGCTCAGCGACCCACGGCCCCTGGTAGAGCAGCGACCCGGCGGCCAGGAACGGCTCCAGCGAGACATCGACGACGGTGGCGATGCGCGCCAGGTGCTCGCGGAAACCCAAGTGAGCGCTGCCGCATCGCGCTCGTCGCCGAAGAATTCCAGCTCGTCTGCGGGCGGCAGTCCGACCCGGATCGGTGAGCCGTCGTAGCGCGGTCCGCGATCACGCGACCAGGCGTCGTTGTCGTCGCGGGCGGCCACCACGTCGAAGACGCGGTCGACATCGTCGATCGAGCCCGCCATCACGCTGATGCAGTCCAGCGACTTGCATGCAGGGACCAGCCCGACGGTGCTGATCAGCCCGCGCGAGGGTTTGAAGCCGACGACCCCGTTCAGCGCGGCGGGCACCCGTCCCGACCCTGCGGTATCGGTGGCCACCGCGAACGGCACCTGGCCGAGCGCGACCGCCAGTGCAGAACCCGAACTCGAGCCGCCGGAGATCATCTCGCCGCCGTACACACTGCGCGGGATGGTGTACGGCGTGCGGGTGCCGTTGAGTCCGGTGGCGAACTGGTCCAGATTCGTCTTGCCGACGTACAACGCGCCCGCCTCGAGCAGGCGGCGCACCACAGGGGCGGTCATCGACGCGACATAGGCGTAGTCGGGACAGGACAGCGTGGTCGGCACACCTTCGACGTCGATGCTGTCCTTCACCCCGAACGGAACCCCGTAGAGCGGCAAAGTCCTTGCGCCGGGCCGATTTTCGATCTCTTCGGCGGCGGCCAGCAGCTGATCGCGCGGCACCGTCGACAACCAGGTGCCGTCGTCGCCGCGGGCCGCGATGGCGTCCGCGACGCGGGCCGCCGTCTTGGTGGGCGAACCGGTGCCGCCGGCGTGTGACGCCAGGATCTCGGCCACGGACGGCCCGATGCGACGGTCCACGCGCGTCATGAGTCATGCCTGTCGATTGTCGGCATGATGATGGCGTTCGCGGGTCGGGCGTGTGTCGTTTGTGTTAGCTGTGCAGGTCGCTGGAACTATCAACCGGCCGCGCTTCGTTGAGCCCCCATGCCGAGCCTCACCACCGCGCTGCCGAGCCTCGCCGAACAGGCGGAGCGACTGATCGAACTCGACGTCCACCGCATCGCCGGGCTACCCGCCGACCGGCTGCGAAACCTGCCCGACAGCGAGGGTTCGCTGCTGGTCGTGCACCCCGAGCTCGCTCCCGCCTCGGCGCTGGCGCCGCTGCTGCGCGTGAACGGCAAGCCGGGCTTCGTGGTTTCGGACATGACCGACGTCGACGAGTTCACGCCGATCTCGTCGGTCAACCTCCCGGATGCGCCGCTCTATGTGGTTAGCGACCTCGACCGCGGGGACGCGATGGCCAACTGGAGTCCCGACGAGGCGTTACCGGCCATCGCCGATGCCGGCCGGACGCCGCTGACCCTGACCGAGGGTCTGCACTGGCTGCTGCAGCGACCGGACGTGCTTGCCCGCGGGCGCTGCTTCATGACGATCGGGTCGCGCCGACCCAAACCTGGCGGCTCGCTGGATGCCAGGACGCCCGCGGTGTGGATCAGCAACGGCACCGGCCGCGAGGGCTCGGCCAACCGCAACGCGCCGAAGGTGGGCTGGTGCTGGGCGGGAAACCGGCACACCTGGCTCGGATTCGCCTCGGCCAGTGGCCGATTCACCGTCGACTGATCAGTGCGGCGTCGACGAATGGCAGGACCGTCGCCAGCCACGCCTCCGGCTCCGACGAGAACACGACGTGACCGGTCGGCAGGGCTTCGAGTCTCGAGCCGGGAATCGCGGCCTGGACCGCTTCGCCCCAGCGCAGCGGTGCGGTGAGATCCTTGCTGCCCCAGGTGATGAGGACCGGCGCGGAGATCTGCGCGGCCCGCGTCCGCAGATCGTGGCCTGGTTCGGTGAAGCTCTTCCACAGCGCGGCCGCGGTTCGCGCACCGTCTGCGGTCTTGGCCCGCGCCGTCACCCTGGCGATGACGGCGTCGTCGGTCGGGCTCTTCGCCCGCATGTACGCGCGAACCGACAGCGGGAACACCGCCTTGACCACTGCGGGCTTTCCCATGACCGCGCAGAAGAGCCGAGTGAAAGCGCTGTGCGGCGTGAAGCCGCCGTTGTTGACGAGCACGACGCCTGCGACGCGTTCGGGTCGCTCGAGCGCCAACCGGCATGCGGCGTAACCGCCAACGGAGTTGCCGACGATGACGGCGTTGCTCAGGTCCAGTAGGTCGGCGAACTCGACGAGTAGATCGCCGAACTCGACGGCGCCCAGCGGGGTGGCGGGCAGGGGAGACTCGCCGTGCCCTGGCCAGTCGAGAGCCAGCACCCGGCGGCCCTTCGCGAGCGCCTCGGTGACCGGCGCGAAATCGGACCTGTCGTGCAGCGCTGCGTGCAGCAGCACGATCGGCGGGCCGGAGCCCTCGTCGGTGTAGGAAACCGTGCCGAGTGAGGTTTGCATCGTCGCCATCAGCGTGCCTTTCATTGACCGGGCGGTCGGTCAGTTACACTAGCAGCCGTGCAAGTGGCGAACAAGCGAGTGGCGGCTGCGCAGCAGACCCGCGCGAACCTGATCGAGACCGGGTTGGTGCTTGCCGAGGAGCTCGGGCTCGAGGGACTCTCGGTGAACGCCGTCGTCGCGGGTGCGGGCGTGTCCAAAGGCACGTTCTTTCACCATTTCCCCGATCGGGTGTCCTACCTCGTGGCGCTGCACCGCAGGTTCCACGATGTGCTGTTCGACGAGATGATGTCGGCCATCGCCGACGTGCAACCCGGCAGGGACCGGCTAGCCGCGGCCGCCACCACGTATCTGGATGGCTGCCTGCGCGATCGCGGGGTCAAGGCGCTGCTGCTGGAGGCGCGCGGTCATCTGCCGATCGCCGAGGAAGTCACTCGCCGCAACCGGATGAGCGTCGACGTGGTGGCCGCCGACTTCGAGGCGCTCGGTTCGCAATATCCGCGCGAGGCCGCGCGGCTGTGGATCGCGGCCACGGCGGAATGCGCGTTGATGGAACTCGAAAGAGGCAGCCGTGATCCTGCGGCCCGCTCGGCGCTCAACGCTCTGGTGGAATGAGCTACCGATCGAGCGAGCCAGCTCCGGTGTGATTCGACAACCCGCGCTAGAACGTGTTCTAGTGCAGAGGTGCTGGACTGGACCCTCGAGAACCTCAGCGCTGAGGACGTCGCCCGGCTGCGCGCGATGTACGAGCCGCTCACCGAGTCGGTGCGGGCGCTGATCGACGCGACCATCCGCACCGAGGTCGGCGCCGAGACGGTTGCCGCGGCCAAGGCCGAGATCGATGCGGCCACGGCTCGACTGCGCAGCGAGCAGGTCGACGGCCCGTTCGGCATCCGGTTCACCACTGAGGGCGACCAAATGCCGTGGGGCAACGTCGTGATCGGGGTACGCAATCCCGTCGCGCCGCCGCTGGTGGTCCAGCAGAGCGACAGCGGCGTATTCACCGAATTCCATCTGGGCGCGGCCTACGAAGGTCCGCCAGGACACGTGCATGGCGGAGTCGCCGCCCTAGTGCTCGACCACATCCTTGGCGCCGCAGCAAGCAGCCAGGAGAAGCCGCGACTCACCGGCACCATCACGCTGCGCTACCTGCGTCTCACCCGGCTCGGCCAGCTGCACGCGGAAGCCGCGATTACCCGGACCGACGGCATAAAGACCTTTACGGCAGGACATCTCGCCGACGATGAGGGCATCACCGTCGAAGCCGAAGGGGTGTTCATCCAGCCGCGCTGGGCTCGCGAGTAGCGGCGATGCCTGCCAGGCTCCTGGTGATCGTCGCGACCTCAGCGACCAGCACCCGCGCCGCTGCGTTGTCCCCGGAAAGCCGCGCCCCTTGCTCGCGCACCTGTCGATTGGCCGCGGTCAATTCGTCGATATCGACGGTCCATGGTGTCGCCGCACTAGGGGGCCCACCCCGCAGCGCGTCGACGTAATCATCGACGGCGGCAACGAATTCCGGTGTCAGCGCCGCCGTTGGCGCACTGGTCAGGCTGCGCTCCAGCGAGGTGCACGCGCTCGTGACAGCATTCAGTGCCGTTCGATACGACCGCAGCCAACGACGCAGCTCACGCGAATCCGCCCGTGTCGCTCCGGATGCCGCTTCAAACGCTGCGCGGGCTCGGAACGCTCGCTGCCACGCCGCCGATAACGCTTCTGCGGGGTGATCGAGCTCGTGCACGAACGCCTTGATGACCGCTGCGGCGTAATCGATTTCGGACTTCAGCAATTCACCAGCGCGCTGGTGCAGCCTGATCAACCCGTGGTCCGGCAGCACGACATGGGCTACCACCGCCAGACTGCCGCCGATGACTACCGCGAACAACAGGTCTTCGATGGGGGGACCGGCCGCCGCGGCGTCAATGTCGAGCAGGAACGCGATGGTTGCCGCCACTGCCGCACTCACTGCGAGGTATCCGAACCGGTTGACCCCGTATGCCGCCGCGAGAAACACCACCGCCACCACGGCCGCCGACGAACCCGTTGGCTGCCACACCAGGGTCAGCACCGATGCGACCACGAGCCCTCCTGCGATGCCCGCGATCCGTCCGACGCAACGCGTGTAGGTGTGTGCCGTCTCTGGGCGCAGCACCATCAGCACCGTCAATGCGATCCAGTGGCCTTGCGCCGACTGCACCGAATCGGTGGGCGGCGACAGCCAACGCGGTGGCCGCCGACAGCCGGACGGCGTGCCGCAGCACCGGTGACGTCCACGTAAGGTGGCCACGCATCAGACCGATGGCCGCAACCAGCGAGCCGATCAGATCGGGCTGGCGGAACTCACCGAACCGAGACGCGAAGGCTTCGTGTAGTTGCTGTGAAAACCGTTGTGCGGTAGGCGCTTGCGGTCCGGTGACCGCCGCAACCGCAGCATCAACCCGCGCAAGCGCGTATTCCGCGTCGCGCCGCGCTGTGTAGTTGTGGTTCGCGATCGCATCGAGGAAATCGGCGGCGGGGGAGAGCAACTGCGAAACCCCGTCGTCGCTACCGCGCAAGGCATCTAGCGTCGCGGTGATTCGCTCGGGCAACAGGTAGCCGCCGTGATACGCCAGCGGGCGTTGCGTCGCGTCGCTGTCGACGAACGCTTCCCGCAGCCACGTGAATGGGGCGGCGCCCACGGAGGCCTCGCGGTCGGCGGCGACGCGGCGGGCATCGGCGGCCAGTTCTCGGTGGGCGCGTGTCAGCGCGTCGCGCTGCCCCCGCCAGCGCTGGGGCGGCCACACGGCGATCAGTGCCGCCTGCACGCAGCCGGCGACCACCGTCAGCACCGTAGACAACACCACCGCGGTCACAGAGGGCGCAACCGGCGGCGAGATCACGAGCAGTGCAGCGGTCGCAGCAGCGACCAAGCCCGCATTGCTTCCCAGCGCCCACTGCATGCCTGCCGCGAAGCAGCACACCGCGACGACGGCGATGAATACCGCGTTGTAGGACGCGGTCAGTGCACCAAGGAGCACGACGGCACCCATTTGCAGCGACACCACGATGACGAGCGGCACCCGTCCGGCGGGGCTGTCCTGCAGGCGAATCGCGCCTGCGATCGCCGCCGCGCCTGCGGCCCAAATCGCGGCCGACGGAGAACCCCGATGCCACTGCAACCGCCACGACCGCCAGCACCCCGAGCATGCTGCGCGACACGGAGCCGACGTCGGGTGTCGTCAGCTGCAGGGCATTGATCACTCGGCCGCCCGTGGTCACCCGCCCAATTTGACCCCATCAAGGTCACGAAACGGTGGAGCACACGCGCCGAATCCCTGACCGAACACCGTAATGCCGGGAGCAGCAAACGCTGAGCGGATACCGCCAGACATCGCGAGTGTGGTACCCGACGGGTTGACCCCGATAGAGTCATCAAGTTTGGACATCGGCTGTCATCAAATGCTTTGCGGCACAGCGGATACCCTGCGGTACAGCCTTGAAGCCGGCGAAATCTCCGAAGAAATCGGCGGCCGATTTCGCCACGTAAACGTGCGTGCGGCGGTACCGTCAGCTAACGGGACTCAGAACGGCAACTGTGGAGGTGCCGATGGCCGACAACACTGTCGCCATCGACGGCGTTGCTGGAAGACGTCGAATGTCCCAGATCTCATCCAATTCGCGCCCCAACGTCCCCATTGGGTTTTGCCAGGTCGTGTCCGAATAGCGAAGGGAGCTTTCATGAGTACGGCCGCCGAGCGTGCTGCGCAACTTGATCTTGTGGCCCGGCTCAAGTCCGCATATCCCGAGCTTCCGGATGCGCCTTATCCCGACATGTTGGACCACGATCGCATCACCGCATACCTGAAGCCCGTCCACGACGTGGGCGGCGAGCCGGACGCGCCGATGAAGTATGTGAACAAGCAGTACGAGCTCTGGGAGCACATGACCTACGTGATCTGCGAGGTCCTCGGGTGGCGTGGCATCTGGCTGTCGGAGGAGCGGCGCCGGATGGGCAACGTCGACGTCGGGTCGGGCGGAGTATCTGGGGCTGCCCTATTACGGTCGCTGGCTGCTCGCCGTCGCGCGCATTCTGGTGGAGAAGCACCACATCGGCCTTACCGAGTTGAGCGAGCGGATGGCCGAGGTCCAGGAGCGTTACGCGGGCGGACTCGACGGCAAGAAGCTGGAGGCCAAACCCAAGTCCGAAGGCGACGGATCGGATGTCAAACGCAACCAGCATGCCGAGGAAGCGGACGGAAAGGGCGATCCGCAGTGTTACGCCGGCCAGGCCGAAAAAGCCAAGTTCAAGGTCGGCGACCCGGTGGTGGTGCGCGAACTTCCGGTGATCTTCTACACCCGCACCCCCGAATACGTGCGCGGCGCGAAGGGGGAGATCGAGGCCGTCGCATATGAGAGCCCGGCCGCCGAGGACGAAACCTGGGACCGCCCCGCCAAACCGGAGTGGTTCTACGTCGTGAAGTTCAACATGGCCGACCTGTGGGACAGCTACACCGGAACTGGCGATGACATCATCTCCACCGAGATTCCCGAACACTGGCTGCAGGCCGCCAAATAAGTTGCGCGGAAAGGATTTTGCATGACTGAGCACGACCACGATCACGAGCGCACCGTCGCGCCGATGGTCGACGAGATCACCGACTTCGAGGTGCTCGAGATTGCCTTGCGCGAACTATGCATCGAGAAGGGCATCTTCACCGCCGAGGAACACCGCCTCATGACCGAATTCGCCGAGCAGATCGGCCCGACGCCCGCGGCGCATCTGGTGGCCAAGGCGTGGCTCGATCCGGAATTCAAGAAGCTGGCCCTCGCCGAACCGATGACGGCGAGCAAGGAGGTCGGCGTCGACTGGATGCACCCAACCGGATGGGGCACACCGAGCGACTTCACCGCGTTCCAGATCCTCGCGGACACGCCCACGGTGCACAACGTGATCGTCTGCGCGTTGTGCTCCTGCTACCCCCGACCGATCCTCGGCAACTCACCCGAGTGGTACCGCACGCCCAACTACCGTCGGCGACTGGTGCGCTGGCCCCGCCAGGTGTTGGCGGAGTTCGGTCTGTATCTACCCGACGAAATCACCGTCCACGTACAGGATTCCAACCAAAAGCATCGCTTCATGGTGATGGCGATGCAGCCCGAGGGCACCGAAGACTGGACCGAAGAGCAGCTCGTGGAGATCATCACGCGTGACGTCCTCATCGGTGTCGCACTGCCGAAGGCCGGCGTCACCACCAACATGATCACTGATACCCGGCCCGCGATCCATCCCGGGAACCGCCGGATGAGCGAGCCCATCGAGACGCTGCAGGAAATCGTGGAGCGCAATCAGGTCTGGCCGCGGATGGCCGCAAAGTGGGGCGTCGAGAATCCGATGCCGCCGTGGAAGACCAGCCTCGACGGCATGTGCGACGCGCTGGACCACGCCAGCTGCGATGCGGACGTCCCCAATTTCAAGGACCGGCGTGATGAGGAAGACACGCTCTCGGCGACCGTCTACTCGAGCCTGCCCTACCCGGAGAACCAGCTGGTTTCGCTGGCGCATTCCCTTGTGGCTCGCGGCATCATCGACGAGGCGGAGCTGAAACAACGGCTTGCCCGCATCCGCGAAAGGCTAGAAGCCTAGATTCAGATCGTGGAAAAGGTCATCATCACCCTCAGGGCAGCCGATTCGGATGAGGGGTGGTGCACCCGCCTCCGCGGCCAAGTCGCCGCCGACCTGCTCGAAATCGGCGCGCCCGGGGTCGCGATCAACGTGCGTGACGACGCGGTGCGGCAATCACTGATGACGTTGACGACGCTGGAGCCACCTGTGGTCGGATTCGTGACGTTGTGGACGCAGCAGTCCTACGGCGATCAGGTGCGCGACACACTGGCTCGCCTGGAGAAGGAGTGCGACGACGTCGCCGCCTACCTGGTGACCGAATCGGTGCCGCTGCCGCCTCCGAATACCGTGTCGGGGGAGCGCACCCCTGGCTTGGCGAATGTCGCGCTGCTTCGCAGGCCGGACGATCTCGACGAGGCGACGTGGCGTCGGCGCTGGCACATCGACCACACACCGGTGGCCATCGAGACGCAGTCGACGTTCGGGTACACGCAGAATCAAGTGGTGCGTCCGCTCACCGAGGGAGCGCCGCTCTTCGCCGCGATCGTCGAGGAACTCTTTCCCATCGAGGCGATATCCGATCTGCACGCGTTCTTCGGCGCCGCCGACGACGACGATCTGCGCGACCGGATGGAGCGCATGGTGGCCAGTACCGACGCCTTCGGCGCAAATCGGAATGTCGACACGGTGCCGACGAGTCGCTATGTATTCCGCACACCGTTCCAGGAAGGCACTTCATGACCACACTTGACGATGCGGTTGCGCTGGCAGCCGACGAAAGCGGGCTCGCATTGGTTTCGACGCTGCGCGCCGACGGCACCATCCAGGCCTCGCTCGTCAACGCCGGGAAGCTGCCGCATCCGGCCACCGGCGACGAGGTCCTCGGATTCGTCACTTACGGCAGAGTGAAACTCGCGAATCTGCGGGTACGCCCCCAGCTCGCCGTGGCCTTCCGCAAGGGCTGGCTGTGGGCGACGGTCGAGGGCAGTGCCGAGCTTGCAGGCCCCGACGATCCGCAGCCATGGCTCGCCGATGCCGAGCAGCTAAGGCTGCTGCTGCGCGAGGTGTTCACCGCCGCAGGCGGCACCCACGACGACTGGGACGAATACGACCGGGTGATGGCCGAACAACGCCGCACCGTGGTGCTCGTGGCACCCACCCGGGTGTACAGCAACGGCTAACGCATACGCTGCTGCCGTGACCCTGCAGATCAGCGACGACAATCGGGTGCGCACTCTCACTCTGAACCGGCCCGATGTCCTCAACGCTTTCAACGAAGAGCTGTACCACGCGACCGCGCTTGCGCTTCGGGATGCGGCCACGGACCCGGACGTGGCCGTCGTGCTGCTGACCGGTGCGGGGCGTGCGTTTTCGGCGGGCAACGACCTCAACGAGATGCAGCAGCGCATCACCGACCCCACGTTCAACGATCGGGGCAGCCACTTCTCGACGATGATCGATGCACTGACCGATCTGCCCAAGCCGCTGATCTGCGCCGTCAACGGGGTCGGAGTGGGTATCGGCGCAACGATTCTCGGCTACGCGGACCTTGTCTTCATGTCGTCGACCGCGCGGCTGAAGACGCCATTCACCAGCCTGGGCGTCGCGCCCGAGGCCGCGTCGTCGTACCTGCTGCCACGATTGATGGGCAGGCAGAATGCGGCGTGGCTGTTGATGTCGTCGGAATGGGTCGACGCAGCCGAGGCCCAGAGGATGGGACTGGCATGGAAGGTGTGTGAGCCGGATCGATCTTCTGCCCGAAGCCCGTCGACACGCCGAAATCCTTGCCTCCCGGCCGATTTCGAGCCTGATGGCGGTGAAACAGACGATCGTCGAACCGACCCGCGGGGAGATCGCCGCGGCGACAGCCAGAGAAATCGCGCATTTCGCGGAGCTGCTCGGGGCGGCGGCCAACGCCGATGCGCTTGCCGCATTCGCGGAGAAGCGCGACCCCACCTGACGAGCCGATGACGATGGCGTCACGTCCAGATCCCAGCGAGATCGCCGCACTTCTCGAGCCTATCGTGAGGCGCAGAATTCCCGGTGCCGCCGACGCCCGAATCGCCAACTGGAGTTCCGCCGAACGCGGCCTTTCGACCGAGACGTTCCTGTTCGACCTTCTCATCGACGGTCCGGAAGGACCAACAACGCTGCAACGGTTGGTGTTTCGCCGTCCGCCCGCCGTCAGCTTGTACTCGGACTACGACCTGCTGCGCCAGGTTCTGGTGATGAACAGGCTGAGGGACACGGCGATCAAGGTGCCGACCGTGTGCTGGCTGGATCGCGACGATAAAGACCTTGGCACACCGTATTACGTGATGGAACAGCTGCCGACGATCGGCACCGCGAGCGACTTCCCTTCGTATCACTCACAAGGCGTGTACTTCGACGCCACCCCCGACCAGCGGGCCACCATGTGGTGGGGCTGCGTGCAGGCGATCGCCGACGTCCACGCCCTTGACTGGCGCAGCTTGCGGCTGGACAAGCTGCTGATGCCTGACCGCGGTGTGCGCCCGCTGGAACAGGTGGTCGCCTACTGCGACGAGCTGCTGATGTGGCTGTCGCCAGACAGCCGGCGACAAGAACTCATCGACGCCGTGGAGTGGTTGCGCGACAACATCTATGAGCCCGAACATCTCGTGCTCTGCTGGGGTGACAGCCGGCTGTCCAACATCCTGTACGGGCAGGATTTCGAAGTCACTGCGGTGCTGGACTGGGAGATCGCCTATATCGGCGATCACGAGGCCGATTTGGCGTGGCTGCTGTTCGTCGACTGGGCCTGCTCTGAATACGAGGGCGTGCCCCGGCTGGATGGAACGCCGAGCCGGGACGAAACCATCAACCGCTACGAGCAATTGTCGGGCCGCGCGGTTACGAACCTGCGCTACAACGAAGTGCTCGCCGCGGTCGAGATCGGCCTGCCCGTCTCGCGACTGGAGTCCAGATTGCGCAACGAGGGACTACTCACCGACGATTTCGACCTGACCGGGTTTTGCGCCGAACGAATCCGCCAGCTGCTCGACTAGCGGCTCAGCGTTTCCGACGCGCAGCCGTTGACGTTGAAGTGCGCCTCGATGATCGCCCGAAGGGTGCGACGGCATCTCCCGCAGTCGCCACCCGCGCCACACGCCTCGGTGATCTGCTTCGACGTCTTGGCGCCGTTGGCCACCACGTCGTTGACGACGTGGCTGGTGACTCCCGTGCACAGGCAGACGAACATGGTCAGACCTGCTCGCCGACGCTCATGAGATGGGCGAACCTGCCGACGAACTGAGTGGGGTATGCGCCAAAGCCCGCGTTGGACATCCACTCGGCGGCGGCGTCCGGGTGATCGATCCAATCCCTGGCGCTGAGTTCGTCCGCAATCTCCTGCAAGATCATCACTTCGCGGCCGTCGTCGAGTGCCTGATACACCCAGATCTTCCGAACGCCACCGCGCTTGAATCGCTCGATCCCGTCGTGCACCTTGTCCATCAGCACGGACACGTCTTCGACCGAGGACATCACACCGACCACCACCCGGCCGATCTCGTCTTCGGGCGACGGCCCGTACAGGTCGATCTTCTCGACGACCTCGCCGCAGAATATTGGCGGAATATCGTCGGCGCCCGAAATGTCGAACAATTCGAATAGCGCGGGCGACCGCATTAAGTCACGAATTGATCCGGCCTGGCGAATGCCGATAGTCACCAATACCCGCCCGGGCTCCCAAATCGATGTGTATAAGACGACATGGTGGGCGGCGATCGAGTCCAGGGGGTCGCGGCGCTTCTTGAGCCACTTCCACATCCGGTCGACATCGTCGACCCGAAAATCACAGGCAAGGATGAGTGAGTGTAAGTCGTACTCACTCATGGCTTTTCCTACCTGCCGGACGGGGTCGCAATCTGTTAGCGCAGTCTAACCTTACTTAGCGTAGCCAGTCCAGACTGGGTGCCTGATCTGCGGGCCTACGCCGGTCGATCGTTGCCCAAATCACTGAAAACAGGCGTGGCGCAACCTCATAAGCTGGGCCACCGTCGGACACCTGCACTAGATTGAGACGCGCACGAAATAAGCCGGACTTGATCAGCCCTCAAGGTGCTTAGGAGCAACCATGCAAGGCGACGCGGACGTTCTCAAACTGCTCAACGAGCAGTTGACAAGCGAGCTCACAGCGATCAACCAGTATTTCCTGCATTCCAAAATGCAGGCGAATTGGGGGTTCACCGAGATCGCGGAGCACACCCGCAAAGAATCGTTCGAGGAAATGCAGCACGCGGAGGCAGTCACCGATCGCATCCTCATTCTTGACGGGCTGCCGAATTACCAACGCCTTTTCTCACTGCGGGTCGGACAGACACTTCGCGAACAGTTCGAAGCCGACTTGGCCATCGAATACGAAGTCATGGCGCGGCTGAAGCCGGGGATCGTCATGTGCCGTGAGAAGGAAGACGCCACCACCGCGAACCTGTTCGAGAAGATCCTTGCCGACGAAGAGGATCACATCGACTACCTCGAGACACAGCTGCAGCTGATGGACAAGCTCGGCGAGCAGCTCTACCTCGCGCAGTGCGTCTCGCGGCCCCCGACGTCGCCTGTAGGACTCACCCGCACCGTAACTTTTCTAGCCTATCTAACGATATGGCCGGTGTGCAGAGTACGAAAGCAACAGCCACGGCCGCGGACCCCGAATCCAGCAGTGCGCTGATCAGTCCGCAGCGCCGCAACTTCATTTTCGTTGCGGTGCTGCTCGGCATGCTGCTGGCCGCGCTCGACCAGACGATCGTCGCCACCGCCCTGCCAACGGTGGTCGCCGACCTCGGCGGTGCCGGGCACCAATCGTGGGTGGTGACGAGCTATCTGCTGGCCTCGACGATCGTCACCGCGGTCGTGGGCAAGCTCGGGGACCTGTTCGGCCGCAAGTTGGTCTTTCAGGCAGCGGTGCTGTTCTTCCTCGCCGGTTCGGTGTTGTGCGGACTGGCCGGATCGATGACGATGCTCGTGGCCTCGCGCACGCTCCAGGGCATCGGTGGCGGCGCGATCATGGTGACGGCGATGGCCGTCATCGGCGAGGTCATTCCGCTGCGCGAACGAGGCCGCTATCAGGGCGCGCTCGGCGCGGTGTTCGGCGTCACGACCGTGATAGGCCCACTGCTGGGCGGCTTTTTCACCGATCACCTGACCTGGCGCTGGGCCTTTTGGATCAACATTCCCGTCGCGTTCGTCGTGCTGGCCGTCGGAGCGGTGGCCATCCCGCCCCTGGCGAAGGCCGCCAAGCGGGTCGTCATCGACTACGCGGGCATCCTGTTCGTCGGCCTGGGCGCCTCCGGCCTCACGCTCGCGACTAGCTGGGGCGGCGGAGAGTACGCGTGGTCCTCTCCGGTGATCATCGGACTGTTCGCAGCATCCGCCGCGGCGCTGGCGATCTTCGTGTGGGTGGAAATCCGTGCAGCGGAACCGATTCTGCCGATTCGGCTGTTCGCGAGCCCGGTATTCACTGTGTGCTGCGTCCTTGGCTTCATCGTCGGCTTCGCGATGCTTGGTGCGCTGACGTTCCTGCCCACGTTCATGCAATTCGTCGACGGCGTCTCGGCGACGACTTCCGGTCTGCGGACGCTGCCCATGGTCGCGGGCATGCTCATTACCTCGATCGGCAGCGGAAACCTCGTCGGCCGCACCGGCCGATACAAGGTGTTCCCCGTCGCGGGTACCGCGATCATGGCGGTCGCGTTCGTGTTGCTGTCCACGATGAACTCCGCAACGCCCGCGTGGCAGCAGTCGGTGTACCTGTTCATCCTCGGCACCGGGATCGGCCTGTGCATGCAGGTCCTGATACTTGTCGTTCAGAACACCTCCAGCTTCGCCGACCTCGGCGTGGCGACGTCGGGTGTGACGTTCTTCCGGACGATCGGAAGTTCTTTCGGCGCAGCGATCTTCGGCTCGTTGTTCGCCAACTTTCTGGCCGGCCGCATAGGACCGGCACTGGTGGCAAGCGGAGCTCCGCCGCGCGCGGCGGAGTCACCCCAGGCGCTACACGCCTTGTCACCGCAGATGGCCGCGCCAATCATCGACGCCTATGCCGACTCGCTCGGCAGAGTGTTCCTGTGTGCGGTACCCGTCGCCGTCGTCGGATTCATCGTCTCGCTCTTCTTGAAGGAGGTGAGACTGCGCGAGGTGGAAACGGTCTCGGCCACCGACATGGGCGAAGCCTTCGGAATGCCCAGTACCGAGTCGCCTGAGAAGATCCTCGAAGTGGCGGTCGGGCGGCTGTTCCGGGACTCGCCGGAGATCCGACTACGCAGTCTCGCACAACAGCCCGGATGCCAGCTCGACGTCAGCCAGATGTGGGCGCTGCTGCAGATCTACCGGCAAAACCAGGTGCTCGGTTCGGCGACGCTCACCGACGATCGCCGAACGACTGCGCGTGCCCCACGAGGTCATCGAGCCCACCTTCGACGGCCTCGTACGATGCGGCCTCGCGCTGCGTACCGGCGGCCAATTGTGGCTCACACAGGCCGGGATGAAGCAGGTCGACGACATATCGGCCGCGATCGTCGGCCGCATCGTCGACAAGCTGGCCGAGTCGCCGTCCTTCGAGGGCCGCCCTGACCGCCTGCAGGTGGACGCCGCACTGGAACGGATCGCGCACCGAATGATCCTGCAGCGGGACTGGACCGACGACCGCGCGGAGCTGGTCAACTCACGCTGAGTCGAGAAAACTAGAACGTGTTCCAATTCTGGCCGCTCCGGCGTACGATTCGCCCATGAGCCGAATTGGATCTTTCGCCGACGACGACGCCGCTGCCTGGGTGGTGAAGTCCCCGGACATCGGGGTCGGCATGGCCGGTTTCGTCGACGCGGTCTACAACAAGAACCGACTGCCGATGCGGGTCCGCGAGTTGGCCAGGATGGTCATCGCGCTCGACAACGAATGCGTGGTGTGCCAGAACACTCGCGACTCGGAGGGCATCGCGGCGGGCGTCGACGAGGATCTCTACGACCACGCGGCCGAGTGGCGGACGTGGCAGGGCTACAGCCCGCAGGAGCGCATCGCCGCTGAGTTCGCGGAACGGTTCGCCAGTGACCACACCGGCCTTCGGGACGACGAAGAGTTCTGGGACCGCTGCAACGAGCAGTTCAGCGACGAACTGCTGACAGATCTCGCGCTGTCCTGCGCGATGTGGTTGGGCATGGGCCGGATGCTGCGCACGCTCGACATCGGCCAAAGCTGCAAGATCACCCTGTAATTCACTGCTACCAAGCGGACAATGGCTGCTGTGACATCACGGGCAGCCAAACCCCTCGCAGCAGCGGCAATCGCCCAGCTCGAGGCCGACGGGGTCGCCACATTGATCGGCACCGTCGTCAATCCCGCGGGGCTCACGCATGCCAAGACGGTTCCGCTCCGCAGGATGAGCACATTCGCCGATCCCGGGCTCGGTGCGAGTCCGGTCTGGCACGTCTTTGCGATCGACAAGGCGGGCATCGTCTTCGGCGATGCCATCGGCGTGGTGGGGGACCAGCGGATCCGCATCGACCTAAGCGCGCTGCGGATCCTCGGCGACGGATTGGCTTGGGCCCCCGGCGCTTTCTTCAATCAAGACGGTTCGGCTGACCCATACTGCAGCCGCGGCGTGCTGCAGCCGGGTAGAGGAGCGGCTGTCCAAAGCCGGCATCGACACGGTGGTCGGCCATGAGATGGAGTTCGTGCTCGTCGGCCCCGACGGCAGCGCACTGCCGTCACACATGTGGGCGCAGTACGGCCTGGCCGGGGTGCTCGAGTTCGAGGGGTTCGTGCGGGACGTCATCGACGCCGCTGCCGGTTCCGCCGTCGCGATCGAACAGTTCCACCCGGAGTACGGCGTCAACCAGTTCGAGATCTCGCTGTCCCCGCAGTCACCCGTTGCGGCTGCCGACCAACTGGTGCTGATGCGAATCATCATCGGAAGGGTGGCCCGGCGGTACGGGCTGCGGGTGAGCCTGTCTCCAGTTCCGTTCGCGGGCAGCGTCGGATCCGGCTCTCACCAACACTTTTCGATGAAGCGCGGTGACACTCCACTGTTCTCGGCGGGAACAGGGGTCGGCAGGCATGACTCCGGAGGGGGAGTCCGCGGTCGCGGGTCTGCTCGCGGGCCTGGCCGACGCGCAGGGCATATTGTGCGGCTCTGTCCTTTCGGGGCTGCGGATGCAGCCCGGTCATTGGTCGGGTGCGTATGTCTGCTGGGGAACAGAGAACCGGGAAGCCGCGGTGCGATTCCTGATCGGCGGGCCGAGCAATCCACTCGGTGCGAACGTCGAGGTCAAGGTCATCGACCCGTCAGCCAATCCGTACTACGCGACCGCGGCGATACTCGGGCTTGCGCTCGACGGCATCGAACGCAAGTTGCCGCTGCCACCCGAGACGACCGTCGACCCGGCCACCCTCACCGATGACCAACGCGATCAGGCCGGCATCAAGCTGCTCGCCTCGAGGCAGGGCGACGCGCTCGATGCGCTTGACCAATCCGCCTTGCTGCGGGGAATTCTGGGCGACGAGCCGGTCGACGCTGTGATCGCGGTGCGACGCTACGAGCAGCAGACCTTCGGCGGCCTTAGCCCCGACAACCTCGCCGAGAAGTTCCGTCTGGCCTGGAGTGTATGAGGTTGTCCGCACTGGCCGAGCATGTCGAGAACGTGCCGCTGGTGGATCATCACGTGCACGGCTGCTGGTTGGAGGCTCCGCGACCGTAGCCGGTTCGAGAACGGCCTCAACGAGGCCAATATCGAACCGCTGGCGGGTTTCGACTCGGCGTTCGACACCCAGCTTGGATTCGCCGTTCGCGCGCATTGCTCACCGCTGCTGGGATTGCCGAGCCACGCCGACGCCGATGCGTATTGGGATCGTCGCTGCGAGCACACCGAGTCCGACCTCGCACGGCTGTTCCTCACCGACGCCAACGTGTCCGACTGGCTGGTGGACACCGGATTCGCCAGCGGGGTAGCCGATCTCGCCGCGCTGGCTGATCTGTCGGTCGGAAGTGTGCACGAGATCGTCCGGCTGGAGTCGGTCGCCGAAGAGGCCATCAAGGCATCCGGCGACTATGCGACGGCGTTCAGCCAGCTACTTGCACGAGCAGGCCAGGACCGCGATTGCCACCAAGTCGATACTGGCCTACCGCGGCGGCTTCGACGGCGAGCTGACCGAGCCGGCATCCAGCCGAGGTGGCCGAGGCGGCGCAGCGGTGGCGGGACAGTCCCGGCACCCGCCTGACCGACCGGGTGCTGCTGCGATTCGGCCTCTATCAGGCGCTGCGGTTGGGTAAGCCGCTGCAGTTTCATGTCGGGTTCGGCGACCGCGACTGCGATCTGCACAGAACGAATCCGTTGTATCTGTTGGACTTTCTGCGCAACAGCGGCGACACCCCGATCATGCTGTTGCACTGCTATCCCTATGAACGCGAGGCCGGATATCTGGCGCAGGCATTCAACAACGTCTACCTCGACGGCGGGCTGGCCATCAACTATCTCGGCGCGCGATCGGCGTCGTTCATCGGTCGCCTGCTGGAAATGGCGCCGTTCCGCAAGATCCTGTACTCGTCGGACGGGTTCGGCCCTGCCGAGCTGCATTATCTCGGGGCGCGGCTGTGGCGCAACGGAATCCGCGACACACTGCAGGGATTCGTCGACGCCGACGAGTGGAGCGAGCGCGATGCGATCCGGGTGGTCGACCTGATCGCACACGAAAACGCGCGCCGGGTATACGGACTGGGCTGACTAGCGCACGCCCCGGATCAGCCGGCCCGGCCTGCGCGCCGGTGTCGACGCCGTGGCGTCGGGTCACCGCTCCGCTGACCACGGTCGCGTCGTAGCCCGTTGCGCCCTGGATCAGCCTGCGGCCATCCGCGGGCAGGTCGTAGACCATCCGCGGCAACCCGAGGGTGAGCGCATCCATATCGATCACGTTGAGGTCGGCCCTCTTACCCACCGAGACGACACCACGGTCGGACAGACCGAAAAGCGTTGCGGTGTCCAGGGTCTGCTTGCGCACCACGTATTCGAGCGAGTACTTCGGTCCGCGATGACGGTCGCGCGCCCAATGCGAGAGCAGGTAGGTCGGGTAGGACGCATCGCAGATCATGCCGCAGTGCGCACCACCGTCGGAAAGGCCGGACACCGCCGCCGGATGCGACAGCATCTCGTAGATGGCGTCATGGTTGCCCTCGGCATAGTTGTAGAACGGCAACATCAGCATCGCGCCCGCGTCGTGTTCCAACATCAGGTCGTACATCACGGCCAGCGGGTCCTCACCGCGGCGTCGCGCAATCGCAGCCACCGTCTGGTCCGGCGTCGGCTCATAGTCGAGCGGGTAGCCCAGCGGGTAGATGCGGTCTGCGCTGTGCTGAACCAGTGCGTACATCGCGTCGAAAAGCAGAGTCGGATCCGGCAGGCAGATCCGGTTCGCTCAGGATGGCCGCGCGGACCGCGGGGTCCGCCAAGCCGAGCCGCGAGCTCGTCGCGGCCCACCTCGGCCTTGAGCCTGCGGAACGTCGGACGGTGGGTGAAAGCATGATGGCCAGGAAATCCGAACAGCATGCCGAACGGCCTGGCGGCGATCTGTGCGTACATCTCCACGCCGTTCTCAAGCGCCTTGCCGGCCCTGTCCAACATGTCACGCCACAGGTCAGGGAGCCCGCTCGACTGAATCATCCCGAACGACACCGGCCGCTCGATCTCGGCCCCCAGCCTGGCTATCCAGTCGAGTTCGCGCATGCAGACATCGGCGGGACTCTCGCCGGCGATCCCCGCCGGCGCCACCTCGAAGACGGCCCGGCCACCCGCGGCCATCGCTCGTCCGAGACCGAACAGTTCCGCCTCGGCGGCATAGGTGCCGGGTACCGGCTCGCCATCGATCGCGCGGTGGCCCTCTGTCCGCGAAGTCGAGAACCCAAGCGCGCCCAGCTTCGATCGCCTCCTGAACGATTCGGGCCATCACGGCGATGTCGTCCTCGGTGGCGTCCTCGTTGCGGGCACCACGCTCACCCATCGCGTAGCCGCGCACCGCGCCATGCGCGATCTGGGTGCCGTAATCCACCGCGAGTTCGCGCTTCTCGATGGCGTCGAGATACTCGGGGAAGCTCTCCCACTGCCAGGTCATTCCCTCGGTCAAGGCAGTGCCCGGGATGTCCTCCACGCCTTCCATCAATTCGATGAGCCACTGCTCACGGCCCGGTCGGACCGGCGCGAACCCCACGCCGCAGTTGCCGCTGACGACCGTCGTGACACCGTGCAGGCTGGACGGCTCGAGCAGCTCGTCCCACGTGACCTGCCCGTCGTAGTGGGTGTGGATGTCGACGAACCCCGGCGCCACGATGCGGCCGGTGGCGTCGAGGTCTCGGCCGCCTCACCTTCCAGGCCCTGCGTCGTCACCGCTTCGCCTGCGCACCTCGACGATCCGGCCGTCCTTGATGCCGACGTCGGCGGGGAACCGGTCGGCACCCGTTCCGTCGACGACGGTCCCGCCGGTGATTTTCAGATCGAACATGATCCCTCCTCAGACCAGGCCGGTCGCGTCGAAAATCCACGACATGTCGGCATTGGCGAAGTCCTCCAGCCAGGACGGCGGGGCGAAGTTGGCGAGCGCCGGCCATGTCCCAGTAGTCCTTCCACAGCGTGATCTTGCCGTTCTCGACGCGGTGCACGCTGACGAATTTGAGTGACCGCGGATTCGCCTGTGGTCCAGTGCCATTCCTCGTGGTGCTCGTACATGACGTCGGTGCCGTTGTCGAGCATCAGGCCGTCGAAGTTCTCATAGGACTCGAGCGGCTCGAATGCCGATCTTCAGCCGCTTGACGATGTCCTCGGGTCCGCGGCGGCCGCAGCCGTGGGTCCAACCGGCACGTCGAGGTAGATGCAGTCGTCGGACAGGAACGTCTTCAACGAGTCCCAGTCCCGCGCCGACAGCGCCTTCCACATGCCGAGAACCGTATCCTCAACTGACACTTGCCAACTCCGCTTCTTTTGCGGTGATTGCGGGGGCTTTGTGCGCGGCGCGCAGGAACCGCCCGGTGCGCTGCTTGCCGACGACGTCGGTGGGCTTGCCGTCGAGGAACACCGCGCGGCCTCCGATAAACACCGCGTTGACGGTGTCGTCGTTGCGGTTGACCATGCGGGACAGACCGCCGTACTGCTCGACACGATCCTCGGCGTACTCATCGAGTGACGCGTCGAGCCGCGCGGGGTCGATGATCACGACGTCGGCGCGGTCGCCGATGCGCAGGTGGCCTGCGTCGATGCGATACCAGTCGGCCAGTTCACCGGTCAGCCGGTGCACGGCCTGCTCGATGGTCATGAACGGCTTGCCAGCCTTCTCTGCGTCCTGCACGTGCCGCAACAAGCCGCAGGCCCATGTTGTAGAACGCCATGTTGCGCAGATGAGCACCCGCGTCCGAGAAGCCCATCTGAATGCCTGAATCACGGGCGAGCTTCTTGAGCACGTCGGGCCGATGGTTGGAGATCGTCGTGTGCCAACGCAATGCCCTGCCGTGCTCGAGGACCAGATCAAGGAACGCGTCGACGGGGTGCAGACCGCCGCGGTCCTTGCCGACCTCGCCGAACGACTTGCCGATCACCGACGAGTCTGGGCAGTCGACGATTTCGGCGTCGAAGAAGTCGCGGTGCCATACCCGGACCCCGAACTTGCTCTCGTACTGCTTGCGGAACTCCCGGCGATACGACTCGTCGCGCAGCAGTTCGTTGCGTTCCACTTCGTCGCGCAGGTGCAGTGCCGCAGCGCCTGCGCCGAACTCCTCGAAGACCACCAGATCGATGCCGTCGGCGTACACCTCGAACGGCACAGGCAGATGCTGCCAGCGGAAGTTGCCGCCGAGGCGGTTGATCAGCCGCGCGACCGGTCCCATGGCCCAGACGGCGTACGGGTTGGCCTTCACGTCGGCGGCCGAAAGCAGGCTGGTCTTCAGTGGATTGCGGACGATGCCCAGCGACTGGGCGAGCTGTGAACCCAGATTGAATGGATTCTGAATGTCGGGACCCGACTGCAGGACCCGTCCGGCGCGCCTCAGCAGCGACTTCAACCGGCGCAGTTCACGCGGCTTGGCATACGTCGACGGCAGCGTGCGTGAGCGGCAGACGTCACCGTCAAGCTTGTCGAAAAGCAGTTGCTGAGAAGACATTCCGACGAAACCCGCGCTTGAGCGCCTCCTTCAGCCACCGCTCCATCTGCGCTTGTTCACTCTTGGTAGGGCGTTCGCTGTTCTGCGTGGCCCGGTCAAGGCCCATGGTGGCGGCCCGCATGTCGGAGTGGCCGATGAACGCTGCCAGGTTCGGGCCGAGCGGCCGCGCCTCCAGCGCCTGGATGTACTCCTCGGCATTCGTCCAGGTCTTGTGGTCGTCGACCGCGCTGATGACGTGTTCGCGGGGGATCGCCTCGACCCTGCCGAAGATGTCGCCTGCGTCGACACCGCCGACGTGGATCGTCGACAGTGAACATGAGCCGAGCATCACGGTCGTCACGCCGTGGCGCAACGACTCCGACAGCGACGGCCCGTTGAGGACTTCGACGTCGTAGTGGGTGTGGATGTCGAGCATGCCGGGCAGCACCCACTTGCCGGTCGCATCGATGACCTGTCGGGCACCCTGCGTCGTCGAGATCCTCCTGGCGTGATCGCCACGACATGGCCGTCACGGATGCCGATGTTGCGCACCGCCGACGGCGCGCCGGTGCCGTCGAACCAGCGGCCGTTGCGAATGATGGTGTCGTAGGTCACCAAGTCATAGAACAGCCCGAGCTAGGCGGGTGTCAACGAAATCGGTGAACAGATTTCGGGAAATGTCTACTTTATGCGTTGAGCAGGTGTTATGCCTACGTCCAGCCATCGGGTTGGCGGCCATCGGTGTCGGTGAAGCCGTATTCGTGGGCCAGTTCCGCGGAGGTCACCGACCGCTGGTTCCAGCGCGACCGGTTCTCGTCCGCGGCGATGGCCGCGACGCCCCTTCCGACGTATCGCGGCGTCTCCGATTCGGCGAATCCCGGGGGAGCGGTGGGATGTCCGTCGGAGCGGCCAGGGTCCAGCGCGGCGTGCCAGTTGTCCTCCGTGACACCCCAGTTGTCGAGCATCATCTCCGAGCGCAGCCAGCCCGGTGTGACGACGACGGCGGTAGCGCCGAACGGCTCGAGTTCGTGGCCGATGCTGTAGCCGAGCCTGTTCACCGCGACCTTTGACAAGTCGTAGAAGACCGAGATCCGGTAGGTCGCGTCGTTGTATTCCTTTGTCCCGTCCGTCACCTCGACATGCAGTCCGCCGGGACGCGTGACCAGCAGCGGCAGCAGGCTGTGGGCGGTGATCAGGTGGGTGTCGATGCCCAGCTTCAGTATTCGCAGACCATCGTCGAGGTCGTGTTCCCAGATCGGCCTGTTCCATGTCGGCGGATGACCCTTGAGTACCTCGGCGCCCCAGATGTCGTTGACAAGGATGTCGATGGCGCCGTGGTCGTCGCGGATGCGATCGGCGAGCGCCTGCACCTGTTCGATGTCGAGGTGGTCGACCTGGATCGGGATGCCAACGCCACCGAGTGACGTGACCAGTTCCGCTGTCTCCTCGATGGTTTCCGGGCGGTCGTAGTCGGAGTCGGCATTGCCGGACGACGCTGCTTCGGCCGGTACAGATGACCGTGGCGCCAGCCTCGCCGAGCGCCGCGGCGATGCCGCGACCGGCCCCGCGGGTTGCGCCTGCGACGAGCGCGACCCGGTCACGCAGCGCATCCCCATCCGGTGTCCAGTCCATAGGTGCATACTCGCGAATGTGACACCGTTACAGCGCTATATCGCAGAAGAAATTGCCACAGATCACGTCGACGGCTTGTTGTCCAGACGCGAAGCCCTGCGCCGGCTGGCACTACTCGGGGTGAGCACCGCTGCGGCCACCGCACTCATCGCCGCATGCAGCGAGGACAAGAAGCCGACCTCGAACGCACCTGTGACGTCCAGCGGGCCCGCGACCTCGAGCGCGGCGCCACCGGGAACGGAGAAGGCGCTGCCCACCGCGCCGATCACCTGGGCAGGGCCGCAGGGTGAGCTGCAGGGTGCGTGGGCCGAGGCGCCCAATGCGCGCGGTGGCGTGCTGGTCATCCACGAGAACAAGGGACTCAACGACTGGGTCCGGTCGGTGGCCGGCCGGTTCGCGGGCATCGGCTACTCGGGCCTGGCGATCGATCTGCTGTCCGGGCAGGGCGGGACGGCGAAGTTCGCCGACCCGGCGGAGGCCACCGCGGCGCTTGGCAAGATTCCGCCTGAGGAGGCCATTGCCAATCTCAAATCGGGCATCGCTGAGTTGCAGCGCCGTGTCCCCGAGAAGAAGGCCGCGGCAGTGGGGTTCTGCATGGGTGGCGGCTTCGTCTGGCGACTGCTGGCGGCGGGCACTCCCGAGCTGGCGGCCGCCGTCCCGTTCTATGGACCGACACCGGACAACCCGGACTTTGCCGGCTCCAAAGATGTTGCGGTGCTTGGGTTCTACGGCGCTCAGGACCAACGCGTCAATGCCACCGAGCCGGTCGCCAAGGCCGCGCTGGAAAAGGCAGGGCTGGTGCACGAGCTCGTTACCGAACCCGACGCCAACCATGCGTTCTTCAACGACACCGGCGACCGCTACAACGCCACCGCTGCGGACGACGCCTGGCGCCGCGTGCAGGACTGGCTCACCAAGTACGTGGGCTAGATTCGCGCGCGAGCGTCTGTTCGCGAGGCTGTTCTCCTACTGGTTGGTGTCGCGTTGTTGACCGAACACGCGTGCCGGTTCTGATTCATCCCATGCGGGTTGTGCAGGTTGCGAACTTTTACGGCCCGCGATCGGGGGGCCTCCGTACGGCAGTGGATCGCCTCGGCGCGGAGTACTGCGCCGCTGGACACGAGGTGTTCCTGGTGGTGCCGGGGCGGGACTCCGAAGTGCATGAGCTTACCTCCGGCGTCATCCGTATTTCCTTGCCGGCCAGGCTGATCCCATTCACCGGCGGCTATCGCGCGGTGCTGCCGCGACCGGTCACGTCTCTGCTCGCCCAGCTTTCGCCCGACGCGCTGGAGGTGTCGGACCGGCTGACCCTTCGATCGCTTGGCGGTTGGGGTCGACGACACGACGTGGCGACCGTCATGATCTCCCACGAACGACTCGATCGCCTTGTCGGGCAGATACTTCCGGCCCGCACTGGCGCGTTCGATCGCCGACGCCGCCAATCGCCGCACCGCCGCCAGCTATGACGCGGTGGTGTGCACGACAGCGTTCGCGCGCGAAGAGTTCGACCGCATCCACGCGTCCAACGTCGCTCACGGTGCCACTCGGCGTCGACCTCGACCAGTTTCATCCAAGCCGCCGGTCTGCGGAGGTACGGCAGCAGTGGGTCCAGTCCGGGGCAGACGCTGCTGGTGCACTGCGGCCGGCTATCGGTGGAGAAGCACGCCCACCGCAGCATCGATAGCGTTGCCGCACTGCGTGATTCGGGCGTCGACGCGAAGCTGGTGGTCGTGGGGGAGGGTCCGATGCGCGCGCGGCTCGAACGGCAGGCCGCAGGACTGCCCGTCGACTTCACCGGCTTCATCGGCTGCCGCGACACCGTCGCAACCATCCTGGCGACAGCGGACGTCGCGCTCGCACCCGGCCCGCACGAGACGTTCGGGCTGGCGGCACTGGAGGCACTGGCCTGCGGCACACCTGCCGTGGTGTCGCGAACCTCTGCGCTGGCCGAAATCCTCACCACCGAAAGCGGCGCCACCGCCGACAACGACCCGGACGCCATCGCGCGCGCGGTCACTTCGATCATCAGCCGACCGGAACGCCTGCGCCGCAACAGCGCACGCCGCCGCGCCGAACAGTTCACCTGGCCCCGGTCGGCCGCCGGAATGCTCAATGCACTGGGTGCCGGCTAGGCAGCGCACGCTAGTCCGGGTGGTGACCGGAGTGGCCGAGGACACCGAGCGAGCGAGAAGCCTGTGGTTCGCCCTCCTACTCACCCTGGCCAACGGATTCCTGGACGCCCACACCTACTTAGCGCGCGGCGGGGTGTTCGCCAACGTCCAGACCGCGAACGTGATCTTCGGCGCCATCGACACATCCGAAGCGGAAGTTCGCGCTGGCGCTGGCGCACGTGTGGCCGATACTCGCGTTCATCGCCGGGGTTGCGCTCGCATCGCACATCAAGTCCGGCCGCGTCGAGCGCTTCGTGCCGCGCCCGCTGATCTGGACGATGGCCGTCCAGGCCCTCGCGCTGGCTATCATCGGCTTCGTCCCGGCGTCGGTGCCGCACAGCTATGTGACCGTGCCGATCAGCTTTCTGGCCGCGGTGCAGATCGGCCTGTTTCGCAACATCGGCGAGCTCGTCTACCTGCCAGTCGCCACCACCGGCAACCTCATGCGATGCGTCGAAGCCGGATACGACGGATTAGTCGAGAAGAATGCGGAGTCCCGACGGGCCTTCGGGGTCTATGGCGCACTGATTGTCGTGTTCGCGGCCGGTGCCCTGATCGGCGCCATCGCCAGTAGAGCGTGGGGAGTGCACGCCATCTGGCTGCCCGCCGGATTCCTCACTTTCACCCTTTGCCTGTTCATCATCGATGAACGCCACCTGCGGTGAATTACCATCCAGGAATGATCCGGTCGCTGATGGCCCTTCCCGCCGCTGCGGCGCTGGCGCTCGCCGGAACCGCAGCGGTGGCAGGCGCATCGCCAAACCCACCGCCGTGCGACTACACGCTGTCGCCGCCACACGTCGTGCAGCTTTCCGGAACGAACGTGGTCACAGCGACGCTGACGCCCGCCGCCTGCGACGAGTCGGACTCGTTCCTGCTTGTGGCCTGCGTCCAGCTGCAGGGCAGCGACGGCCCCGGACAATGCGACCAGGGCGAAGGGATTCTGCCGGCACAGGTGTACTACCAGCCGTACCGGCCAGGAGCGACGTACACCTCGACCGGCAGGGGATGCTCGTCGAAGGGGAACCCGCCGCAGCCGTTCTGTCAGACGACGGGCCCCTTCACCGCCACGCTGTAGGCGCCTTCGCATATGCCGAAATCGGCCGTATGTGAACCAATTCGGATCGATAATCGTGTCTCTCGCGAGGGTCCAATCGAGAGGGGTCACGATGAAGAAGATTCGGTTTGCTCTGCGTTGCCATGTGTCTCGTCGCAGCTATTGCGACGGCATGCGGCGGATCCGACACCTCCACACAGGAAAAGGAAACCGGGACGGCGACCGCGACCGCAAGCCCGACCACAACGGCGGCACAGACGAGCGGAACCGCGACAGCGGGCGCGGCGACCATCACGATCGCGAACATGAGTTTCGGGGACCCCATCACCGTGTCGCCGGGAGCCCAGATCACGATCAAGAACGACGACTCAGCCGAGCATTCGGTGACGTCGGACACCGCGGGCAAGTTCGACGTCGAGGTCGAAGGCAAGGAACAGGGCACGCTCACCGCGCCGACCGAACCGGGCGAATACCCGTTCCACTGCACATACCACCCCTCGATGCACGGGACGCTGATCGTCAAGTAATCGCAGGGGAGAACCGCTCCCACGCCGCCATTCGGTTTAGATGCCGCCGCATGCAGGGCATCCGCCGAATTACCGGGTTCGTCAAATCATCTGACCGGACCCGACCGAGCGAAGGAGCGGACGTGGCTACCAACACCATGATCTGGATCATCGTCGCCGATGGCGGCATCGTCGTGATCGCGCGTCGTCGGCGTGCTGGCCGTACTGCGCGCAACAGGCGGCGGCATGCCCAGGCCGAGCGCATTCGCGAGGAGGTCGGACAAGAATCGCAGCGCGTCGAGAAGCGCGAGGCGTTCGCCGACGAGACGCAGGCCAAGGCGCGGGCCGCGAAAGCCGAGGCCGAGGTGAAGGCGGCGGAAGCGGCCAGGCTGGAGGAAACAGCCGCATCCCATCGCGAGGCGGCGACCACCTCCCGCGAGGAACTCGATGCCCGGCGCGAGCACGCCGACGCCATCGACCCCAAGCGCCGCGACGACGACGGCCCCAAGGGCGATGTCGGTGACGCCGACAGGCACCGAGGCCCGCCAGACGCAGGCCGAAACGCCGACCACCCGGCAGCAGCGGTTGTGACAGCTGGCGGCGCCCGGCCGGCGGTGCTGTTCGACGTCGACGGCACCCTGGTCGACTCGAACTATCTCCACGTTCACGCCTGGTACCGGGCCTTCACCGAAGCCAAGGTCGAGCGTGGAGGCGTGGCGGATTCACCGGTCGATCGGGATGGACGGCTCCACGCTGCTCGCGTCGCTGGCCGAGGACGCCGACGACGACACCCGGTCGCGGCTGAAGGATCTGCATTCGCGGTACTACCAGGAGACGGTGTCGCTATTGCGCCCGTTGCCCGGCGCACGCGAACTGCTGGAGGCGCGTCGACAAGCTTGGACTGCAAGTCGTCCTTGCGACATCGGCGCCCGACGACGAACTGTCCATTCTGCGCGAGGTGCTGGCGAGCGACGACCTGGTATCGGCGGTGACGTCATCGAATGACGTCGACACCGCCAAGCCCGAACCCGACATCGTGCAGGTCGCGCTCGAGCGCGCCGGTGTGGACGCCGACCCATGCGGTCTTCGTCGGTGACACGGTGTGGGACATCGAGGCCTGCAAGCGGGCCGGCGTGCCGACGATCGCGTTGCTCAGCGGCGGGGTGTCGCGCGATGAACTCGAAACAGCCGGTGCGCAAGCAGTTTTCGACAATCCCCGCGATTTGTGCGAACACCTCGACAGCACGGCGATCGGGGCGCTGGCAATGGCGGTCCAGAGCGCCTGATCAGACGCAGCAGTTGCCGGCACAGGGTAGCGGCCAGCCACTCCTCGAAGCGCCTTGTCGTCCAGCGCCTTACACGGACCAGCCGGTCGAAGAGCGCGGGATCCATTGCAAGCCAGACCAGATCAACAGCCTCCTGGTACGTGATGTGGGTGGCGAGGGCATCCAGATCACGAAGCGCCGGACCACCTTGCGCGCATCGTCAAGTCGACGTCGCTGCGACGCCTCGGCGAGGTCACGTGCGGCGGGGTCCACGCCCGCAGCAACTTCCAGGGCGCTGTACAGCGGCCCGACCCGCGTACCGATCTCAACGAACATGCCCGCGAATCCGTTGAGTACACGCGCGTGGGTCATCGTCTGTCCAACAGCCGCCGGATGGCGGCGCGGTCGGACAGCGCGACCGCCTGATCGTCGCCGGCAACCGCCCAATCCAGCGCCAGCTTGAGCAGATCGAGCTTGCCGCCGACCGCGGTGAAAACCGTCTTGCGGCTGACGCCAGCCGCTTCGGCGACTGCGTCGATCGTCGTCGCTCCGTAGCCGTTCTCGACGAACAGCTCCGCGGCTGCGGCCACGATGGACCGCCGCGTCTCCTGCGCCTGGGCGGCCCGTAGCTCCGAGCGGTAGTCGCGCTTGACAGCGTCAGACATCTAGGTAACTCTAAGTGTATTCATTACACTCGATGTTACCTTAATTGGAGGGATTCGTGCGAACCGTCGTCGTCGGGGCGGGTCCGACCGGCCTGTTCACCGCGATCGCACTCGCGCGCCGTGGGCGTGAAGTGGTCGTGGTCGACCGCGATCCCGGACCGCCGCCGGCGACCCTGACGCGGTATGGCGGCGCAAGGGCGTCATGCAGTTCCACCATGCCCACACATTCCGCGGTCAGGTCGTCGAAGCACTGCGGGCAGAGATGCCCGACGTGCTCGATGACTTCGCCACTGCCGGTGCCACAGTCGCGACCACCGCCGAGAACCGACCGACGGCGCTGCTGTGCAGGCGGTCGACGTTCGAGCGCACGCTGTGGATCCGCGCGGCGGCACAGCAGGGCCTCACGCTCCTGTGTGGTCATGTTGACCGGATCGAGCACGAGCGCGGCCGGGATTGACGGGGTCACGGTCGACGGCCGCACCGCTGCACGCAGACTTGGTGATCGACGCGTCTGGCCGGTCGAGTCGGTTCACCGATCGGATCCGGCCACCCGCCGAGGGCGGGGATTGCGGGGCGGTCTACGTCACCCGGCAGTATCGGCTGCACGACGGCGCCGACGCCGGACCGATGAACTCACCGATCGGCCTGTCGCTCGGATTGTCGGGCTACTGGGCCATCGCGTTCCTTCACGACAACGGCGCGTTTTCGATCACCTTCACCCACGACGGGACCGACAAGCGACTGCGCCTGCTGCGCCATGACGCGGTATTCGACGACGCCGTGCGCGCCATCCCGCTGCTGGCAGAATGGATCGATTCGTCACGCGCACAACCCACTTCGCCGGCGTTGCCCGGCGGCCGGCTGTACAACACGCTACCGCGGGCAGCTCGACGCCGCGGGCCGGCCGGTGCTGCCCGGTCTGATCTCGGTCGGTGACGCGGTATGCACGACAACACCACTGGCCGGGCGTGGGGTGTCGTTGGCGCTGATGCAGGCACGGGAACTGGTCCGCATTCTTGACCTGCACGATCGTGATATCACAACGGCGACAAAGCAATTCGATCGCTGGACCCTGCACCACATTCGTCCGTGGTTCGACGATCACCGCTACATCGACACCGATCGGATGCGCCGCTGGTCCGGCGGGGACGTCGACGTCAGCCGCCGGCTGCCGTCCGACCTGATCGTTGCGGCGGCCGAAGCCGACCCACAGCTGAAGGACTTCGTGGGCCCCTACGCCGTCATGGACGCACTGCCCGCGAGCCTGGCACCGGCCCAGGCCCGCGCCATGGAGATCTACGCAGCGGTTGGCGGCCGCCGGTTCCGGACGGTCCGACGCGCGAGCGAGCTCAGCTCGGTGGTGTCCAGGACACCGGCAGCCGCTTGATGCCGTGAATGAACGGCGACAGCAGCCGGGCCGGCTCTTCAGTCGCCTGGATGTCGGGCATCTGGCGGTGGAGTTCCTCGAACAGCACGCTGATCTCACGGCGGGCCAGGTTGGCGCCGAGGCAGAAGTGGGCGCCGCCACCGCCGAAGCCGGCATGCGGATTGGGCGTGCGGGCGAGGTCGAAGCTCCACGGGTCGGGGAATTTGTCCTCGTCACGATTGGCCGAGCAGTACCACAATGTGGCCTTGTCGCCGGCAGCCATCTTCACGCCGCTCAGCTCGCAATCCTCGGTCAGTGTGCGGCGCATGTAGATCACCGGCGATGCCCACCGCACGATCTCCTCGACCGCCGTCGGTGCCATGGCCTCGTAGTCGGCCCACCATTTCGCGCGTTCGTCGGGATAGCGGGTCAGCGCGAGCACGCCGTGGCTGATCGCATTGCGGGTGGTCTCGTTGCCCGCCACGACCAGCAGGATGAAGAACGACGCGACCTCGGCCGACGTCAAGCTGCTCGCCGTCGACTTCGGCCTGCACCAGCGACGGTCGTCAGGTCGTCGCGCGGGTTGACGCGGCGGTCCTCGGCGAGCGCGGTCGCGTACGCGCCGATGTCCATCGAGACCTTGACGAACTCCTCGTAGTCGGTGGCGATGTCCTTGTCCCCGAACCCGAGAATCACGTTGGTCCAGTGGAACATCTGCTGGTGGTCGTCCTCGGGGATGCCCATCATGTCGCAGATCACCTGCAGGGGCAGCGGACCTGCCAGCTCCGCTACCGCCTCGCCCGCGCCGTCGGGATGCGTCGGCGATCATCTTCTCGACGAGGCGGCGCGCGCGGTCCCGGACGGAGACCTCGGTGTGGGCCACGACTCTCGGGGTGAACGCCCTGCTGACGATGTTGCGCAGGCGCAGGTGCCGCGGGTCGTCCATGACGATCATCGACCCGAAGTACTCCGAGACGTCCGGGTTCCCGTCGTTGATGACAATGCTTGGGCTCGAACTGAAGATGTGCGGATGACGGCTCGCATACCAGACGTCCTCGAATTTCGTCACCGCCCAGTGACCGGCACCTCCCTGAGTACCTGGCGTGTCGAGCGGTTGGTGAAACGAGACCGGCGCCTCACGGCGCAGCGTGGCGAACGCGCCGTCGCGCAGGTCGTCGTCCTGGACCCAGAATTTCCACGAGCCGAGGTCGATGTCGGCCAGCGGCACATCTGGGGGAGCCGTTCCGTTCACCCGCGTCGCGATACCCACATCCCCGAGCGTAGGTTCCGGTCCAGCCGTCGTCACGGATTTCTGAAACATGTTCCAATCGGCGGCCTGGCGTGATAGCACCAAACGGTGCGCAACCCACATGCAGGGCAACCGTTTACGACGTCCGACGAGCGAGATCGCGAAGGCGTTGCTGGATGTCAGCATCCCGACGTTGATGTTGTCGCTGGTCCACATGTCGGGCGACCCCGACCTGATCCGCGGCGAGCTCAAGCCCGCCGGGCTGTTCCTCAACGAGGTGCAGGGCTACATGTCCGAGGAGGACAAGGCCGCGGTGCGCAAGATCGCGCTGGAGGTGATCGCCGACTACCGCGACCGCGGCTGCCCGGAACCCGAGCCGATCGGCGCCGGAGCTGTTGCAGGAGATGATGCAGTGGCTGGTGTGCGAGCCGGTTCCGCCCGAGTACGTGCCGATGCTGCTCGAGGAGATGGAGCTCGACGGCAGAGACAGCCGGGCCGGTCCGCGGCCGATCGCTGCCGACGACTTCCCTGTGGTCGTCATCGGCTGCGGGGAATCCGGCCTGCTGGCGGGAATCCGGCTGAAGGAGGCGGGCATTCCGTTCACGATCGTCGAGAAGAACGCAGGCGTCGGCGGAACGTGGTACCAGAACACCTACCCGGGCGCGCGGGTCGACGTCGGCAATCACTTCTACTGCTACAGCTTCGAGCCGACCGATCAGTGGACGCACTTCTTCGCCGAGCAGCCCGAGCTGCAGGCGTACTTCCAGAGCGTGATGGACCGCCACGACATCGGCAGGCACGTGCGGTGGGAGACCGAGGTCACCGAGGCGTCCTGGGACGACGCCACCGCAACCTGGCGCGTGCGGACGCGCGACCGCAACGGGGCGACGACGACACTGTCGGCGCGCGCGGTGATCAGCGCCGTCGGGCAGCTCGACCGGCCGCACCTTCCGGACATCGACGGCCAGCAGGATTTCGCAGGACCGGCGTTCCACTCCGTCGGAGTGGGATCACGCCGTCGACCTGCACGGCAAGCGGGTCGCCATGATCGGCGCGGGCGCCAGCGGATTCCAGATCGCGCCCGACCATCGCGCGCGGACGTCGACCGCCTCACCGTGTTCCAGCGGACCGCGCAGTGGATGTTCCCGAACCCGAACTACCACGCCGAAGTCGGGCCCAGGCGTGCAGTGGGCACTGCGGCATCTGCCGTTCTACGGCCGGTGGTACCGGTTCCTGCTGTTCTGGCCCGGCTGCGACAAGGGCCTCGCTGCGGCCCGCGTGGACGCCGACTACCCGGACCAGCAGAAGGCGGTCAGCGAGATCAACGAGATCACCCGGATCATGTTCACCGAGTGGATCAGCAGCCAGGTCGGCGACGACCCGGAGCTGCTGGCCAAGGTGGTGCCCGACTACCCGGCGACCGGCAAGCGCACCCTGCAGGACAACGGCAGCTGGCTGAAAACGCTGACCCGCGACAACGTCGAGCTGGTCAGGACGGGCATCGACCGCATCGAATCCGACGCCGTCGTCACCGAGGACGGCGAACGCTATCCGGCCGACGTCATCGTGTACGCCACCGGATTTCAGGCGACCAAGTTGTTGTGGCCGATGACGATTCGCGGCCGAGACGGGGAAGTGCTCAGCGAGCGCTGGGGCGAGCGCCCGACGGCCTACCTCGGCATCACCATTCCCGGCTACCCCAACTTCTTCTGCATGTACGGCCCCGGCACCAACCTCGCAAGCGGCGGCAGCCTGATCTTCCATTCGGAATGCCAAATGCGCTACATCACACAGTGTTTGGAACTGCTCATCGCCGGCGGACACAAGTCGATGGAACCGACCGAGGAGAAGACCGCGGACTGGCACGACCGCACCCAGGCCGAGATGCGCAAGATGGTGTGGTCACAACCCTCGATCAAGCACTCGTTCTACAAGAACAAGTTCGGCGAGGTGTACGGCCTGAGCCCGTGGCGGCTGGTCGACTACTGGACCTGGACCCGCGAGCCCGAACCCGACGACTTCGTAATCCGTTAAGCCAGTTCCCAATTCATGTTCTTGGCGAACGTCTTGGCGTCGTCGGAGATGGTGCCCAGTTCATGGCAGCGCTGAATGTACGCCTGAATCATCATCAGAAAATTCATCGGGTTGTACGCGTCCTCTTCGTAGCTCCACTTGCCGTCACCGGCGTAGTGCAGAACCGTGATGACCTCCGCCCCGTGGACGCTGCCGTCGCCGGGATCCTTCATGGTGTTCACGTTCTTGAAGATGACCCAGCCCTTCTCGACGTCGATCGAGTACCACGGCACCGGATAGACGGGCATCTCGCTGCCGGGAAAGATGTTCATCTGCGAAACGATCCAGTCGCGGATCGCGTCGCGGCCGGTCATGTCGCCCAACGCGTGCTCGTGGTAGGTCGCATCCTCGGTGAACACGTTGGCGTAGCCGGCCCAGTCCCACGTCTTGCCGACCTCGACCACCTTCTCCTGATAGCGAGCCCACGCCTCTTCGAGTTCCTCGCGTGACCATCTATTCGTGGAAGACCCCATCGGAAGTGCTCCTTCTGCTCGACTTCGTATTCCGTTAAGCCAGTTCCCAATTCATGTTCTTGGCGAACGTCTTGGCGTCGTCGGAGATGGTGCCAAGCTTGTGGCAGCGCTGGATGTACTCCTGGACCATCGGCATGAAGTTCATCGGGTTGTAGGCGTCCTCTTCGTTGCTCCACTGACCGCCGCCGCCGTACCGCAGGATCGTGATACACGGCGCCTCGTGGATGCTGCCGTCGCCGGGATCCTTCATCCGGTTCATGATCTCGCTGAACACCCAGCCCTTCTCGACGTCGATCGAGTACCACGTCACGGGGTAGAACGGCATCTCGCTGCCGGGGAAGGTGTTCATCGTCGAGGCGATCCACTCGCTGATCTGCTTGCGGCCCGCCATCTTGCCGTAGAGGTGTTCGGTGTAGGTCGCGTCCTCCGTGAACAGCTCGCCATAGCGGGCCCAGTCCCACGACTTTCCGATCTCGACCACCAGGTCCTGATGACGCTGGAACGTCTCCTCGATCTCCTCGCGTGAGAACTGGCCCATTGGCGACTCCTTCGTTCGCTGGTGAAAACTAGAACCTGTTCTACCAGACCCAGCGGCGCGCGCGAAGCCGATTTCAGGACACCGTCAGGGTGCGCAACTCGCGGCCAGATCTCGTCCCACGACTGCCGTTGTCCCGTCAGCAAATACGCATGCATGTCGTCGCCGACGTCGCCGACGGTGCGCACATCGGCGAAGTACGCGCGCAGGGCGCCCGGATCGCGTCCGACGTAGAGCACCGTGTCATGGTCGGCGGGCGGCGGCGGGAAGTACCCGTAGCTGCGGTTGGTGCTGTATGCCTCGGGCAACTGGTAGCGCTTCGAGTAGCCGTCGAGATACGCCGCGACGATGTAGGACTCGCCGAACACCACGGTGCGGTCGCGCTGCGCCTGCGGCAGCGCGCGGTAGGCATCCGCGGTGCGCTGCGCGATCCGCTCGCCGACGTCGGAGCGCACGATCGACACCGAAAGGATCAGCATCCCGACGGCCAGCGCCACACTCAGCGCGTACGCCGGCCAAACCAGCCACCGCCGCCGGTTCTGGCCGCGTTTCGCGGCGCCGCTGCAGCCCAAGCGCGCCGGCCGCGGCCAGCGGCGCGTACAGCCCGGCGAGGTAGTAGGGACGGCCAGCGGTGGCCACGAACACCACGTAGAGCACCACGAAGGCGACGCCGATGAATCGGTAGTCCCGCATTTCGTCGTCGCGAAGCAGTCGCCACAGGCCGTACAGCACCAGCGCGGCTCCCGCGACGCCCGCGAACACGATCATCTGCACCGCGATGCCGGGACGCCCGCCGTACAGCGCCTCGGCCTCGCCCGCAACCACCGGCGCCATCCGTAGCTGCGGCCAACCGTGCATGTACTGCCACACCAGCGTCGGAGCGGCGAGCAGCGCGGCAATACCCGCCCCGACCCACAGCAGCGGCCTTCGCAACAGTTCACGCGGGCCGACCACCGCGACCGCCGCCGACCAGCACAACGCACAGCAGCAAGACCTGGAACTTCGTCATGGCTGCGACGCCGGTGACGACACCCAACGCGAGCAGCAGCCGGTCGTCGCGCAGCCGCACCCAGCGGACCAGCAGCCAGATCATCAGCAGCCACTGGACGGGTTCGAGCGTGTAGGGCGTCAGCCAGTGCCCGACGAGCGTCGTCCACACGCCCGTTGCCTGCGCCGCGGCGGTGAATCCCTGTGCGCGCCGGTCACATCCGAGTTCGCGGGCGATGAGGCCGGCAACCACGACGCGCGCAGGCGGTCGCCAGCACAGCGGGCACGCGCAGCGCGATCAGCGAACCCGGGTGCGACCGCATCCGATCAACGCGGCCAGCGCAGGCGCCAAGCGGCGGCTGATCGGCCGATCCCCAGTCGAGGTGATGGCGGCCGATGGCCAGCATGTAAACCTCGTCGAACCAGTAGCCGCACCGAATACGCTTGCAACGCAATGCAATACGGCGGTGACGCCGCGATCGGGAGCACGACGCCTGCGCGAACGGCGCGATGCGCTGACCGGGAATGGTGTCGGTTTCCGTTGCGGTCACGTGCGTCCACGTTACTGTCGGGGCCATGGCACTCGGTATCGACGCGCAGGTGCTGGCGGAGCTCGGCTCCGTTGCTGGAGGCCGTCGGCGAAACCGAGCCGCCAGCCGATCGGCGATGTCGAGAGCCGGCGGGTCAACGGCCACCGGATGTTCGACTATGTCGCAAGCACATGGGAACCGGTTCCCGGCGTGGAGGTCGACAGGCACACGCTGACGACCGCGGACGGCGCCGCGCTGGACCTCACCTGGTATCACACGCCGGCGGCGCCGTCGGGCAGCGCGGTGCTGTATCTGCACGGCGGCGGCATGATCTTCGGCCTCGAGCACCTCGGCCGCGTCTATGACCTCGCGGTCCGCGACTACGTCGCCACGTCCGGGGTGCCGATGCTGGTGGTGGACTACCGGATCGCCCCGGAGCACCCGCATCCCACACCGGTGGAGGACTGTTATGCGGCACTTCGATGGCTCGCCGACAACGCCGCGACGCTCGGCGTCGATCCCGCCCGCATCGGTGTGATGGGCGACAGCGCAGGGGGCGGTTTGGCGGCGGGGGTGTGCCTGCTGGCCCGCGATCGCGGCGGCCCGCCCATCGCCCAGCAGCTGTTGATCTACCCGATGCTCGACGACCGCGCCCAGACCCCCGATCCGCAGCTGCTGCCGTTCTTGACGTGGACCTACGACGACAACGTCACCGGGTGGGCGGCGCTGCTGGGCGAGAGCGGCACCGACGTGGTGTCGCCCTATGCCGCGCCCGCCCGCGCCACCGATCTGACCGGCCTACCCGACACCTATATCGACGTCGGCGACCTCGACATCTTCCGCGACGAGGACATCACCTACGCGCGACGCCTGTCCGACGCGGGGGTGCCGACCGAACTGCACCTGCATCCGGGATGCCCGCATGCGTTCGAGGCACTGGCCCGTAAGGCGGACGTTTCACAGCGAGCAATCGGCGATCGTGTCCGCCGCCTGCGCACCCTCTAAACACCGCAAAACGCCGACGCGCCAACGATATCCGTTTGGTAACGTCACCGACTTCAGGGCCGATATCCGGGTAGGAGCGGACGTTTGCGTTTCTCCGGTCAAGGGAATTTATAGTGACGGCCCAGCGTCGGAATTGGACGGTCGGGGCCGCAAGGTAGGAGTTAATTAACGATGAGGCTGTCGAAGTTTGTGTCCGCAGCCATGATCGTCGGTGCGCTCGGTTTCGGGGCCATCGGGCCCGGCGGAGCCGTTGCGTCTGCCGACCCGGTTGTGCCCGCCCCGCTGAAGCCGCACGACGATTTTTGCCCGCCTTGGTGTGGCAACGGCAACGGCAATGGGAACGGCCACGGGAATGGGCCGGACTGGAAGCACTGGGACGGTGACAAGGGTCCGTGGTGGGCCGGCAACCGCCACGAATGGTGGAACGACAACAATGGCCCGCCGCCTTGGGGCTGGGGCCCGCCGCCTGCATATCAGTGGGATGGCGGCCCGCCGCGCCCGTTCAACTACTGGGGGTACGACGTCAATCCTGTGTGGGATGACGGTTTCCGCCAGTGGGGGATCTGGCTGTTCGGCCTGTGGATTCCGGTCTTCGGCATCGGCGTCCAGTAACCGACCCGTTCACGCACCCTCGGGCGCCTCGACCACGGCCTTGATGCGCTCGAGGGTGGTGCGCATGTCACGGATGTTGCGGCGCTGGCGCAGCTGGCCGCCCAACACCGAGAACAGCTTGCTGAACAGGCTGTCGGGCATCCGGAACGACTCGGTCACCTCGGTGCCGCCGTCGACAGGGGTCAGCTTGTAGTGCCAGGTGTTGGCGGCCGTGTTGCCAACCAGCACGTCGAAGCCGAATTCGCTGCCAGGCTCGCAGGCGGTGACGCGGCAAGTGGTCCAGTACACCGGGCCGATCTCGTTGCGCTTCACATGGCCGCGGAAACGCGCGCCGAGCGCGGGGCCGGTGGCACCGTCGAGCCATTCGGACTCGAACACCTCCGGCGAGAACCGGCCGGTGTTGCGGACGTCGGCGATGAGATTCCAGATCTTGTCGGCCGGCGCCGACATCGTGACTGTCGCTGAACCCTGCATGGCTACCCCTCTTTCTGCGGTCGGGCGTGACGCTCCGACGAGGTTAGCGCTCGGCGGATTCGTCCTCCGGCAGGTCGTGCCTCACGACGCGGACCTGACCATGGGCCAGGCAGGCCGCATAGCCATGGAGCTTGCCGTAGAGCTCCCACGCCGTGCGGCGTTCGTCGCTGTGCGCGTGGATCTCGTGGCCGTCGGAGAACCGCAGATGCAGGCTGCCGTCCTCGTCCCAACTGGCGTGGGTGCATGTCGATCCCGCGAAGTCGAACAGCGCACGATGCTCGGCCATAGCGGACTTCGGGTCGATGAGCACGACCTCTTCGTCGTCTCGCGGGGTCTGCGGCAGGGTGAGGTAAAACGGCACCGAGATGACGAGTTCGTTGTCGTCCAGGTTCAGCACCAGACCGTCGCGGAACATGATCCGCTGGACCACGCATCCCCGGATCCACGGTTCGGTCATTTTTTCACTCTGGCCCGTTGCGCAACTGCGCACAAGGCCTTTGGGCGCCGTTTCCGTAGCATCGGCGGAGGGGTCTGGAGGTGGCACGTGAAGATTCGGTTCGGCATCGGACTGGGTGCGGACACCGGCCCTGAACAACTGGCGAGCATCGTCGACCATCTGGAGGCGACCGGCGTCGATTCGCTGTGGTTCTCCGAGTTGGTGTACTCGAAGGCGGTCGATCCATTCGTCGGGATGGCCTACGCACTGGCCCGGACCACGAATCTGAAGGTCGGCACGTCGGTCGCGGTGCTTCCCGGCCGCCATCCCGTGCTGGTGGCAAAACAGCTGGCGTCGCTGGCCGGTCTTGCGCCCAAGCGGGTGCTTCCGGTGTTCGGCCTGCGGTCGGCGATTCCCGCGGAACGCGAGATCTTCGTGGTGCCCGACGGGGAGCGCGCCGCCGTCTTCGATGAATCGCTGCAGTTGCTGAGATCGGTTCTGGAGCAACAAGATGTCGCGTTCGCGGGCGACTATTTCGCGGTCAGTTCCGCCGGTGTCGAACCGCGACCGGTCAAGCCGCTCGACATCTGGCTCGGCGGATCCGCCCCTGCGGCGTTTCGCCGCATCGGCCAGCTCGGCGACGGGTGGCTCGGTAGCTTCCTCACCGCCGAGGAAGCCCGCGGTGGTCGCGAGCAGATCCAGCGGGCGGCAGCCGAAGCGGGCCGCGAAATCGAACCCGATCACTTCGGGATCAACCTCGCCGTCAGCGACGGCGAAATGCCGGACGGATTGGTTGCCGCGGTCAAGCGGCGCAGGCCCGACGTCAATCCCGCCGACCTCATCGCGGGCGACTGGCCGCACCTGCACCGTCAGCTCGACGCCTATCTGGCGGCCGGGTCTGACCAAATTCGTGATCCGGCCCGCCCAGCATGCGAACATCGCCGACTTCATCGATCGGTTCGTGGCGGAGCTGGTACCGCGGCAGAACTGACGTCGTCGTACAGCAGCGCCATCCGGTCGAGAAACCAGAGCTTGCCTGTCATCTGAACGGCAAGGCCGAAAAGCGTGATCCACGGGTCCAACACGACGAGGCCCCACACCAGGAACGGCAGTCCGGCCGCGCTCAGCGCGCTGAGCACCAATGGCGCCGTGCGATGCCGCGCAGGCAAGGGGCGTCTCCTTTCGCCGGGCCCACACCGTTTCACCGAGCACCGAACGCGACGCCCAGCTGTCAAGCGACCGGGGAGCGGGAAACACTCGGGGGTTCACCGCCGTCCACACCAGGACCACCAGGACCGGCACCAGCGACCACCAGCCGATCCACACCCGGCTCCAGATCGCCGCGACGAGCAGCAGGGGGATCGGGATGCGGGTGTAGACGCTCCAGGGGTTGGCGTGCCGCCGCCAGGCGTCCTCGCCGTGCAGACCGAACAGCGTGCGCCAACCTGGTTTCGAGCGACATCAACCACCCCTTTCGGGACGTGAACCGTAGCGGTCCGTACCGCCGTGTTTAGAAGTGTGTGGGCACGGCCACTCACCCGGTGCGGCTTGAGCGAAGGAGATGGCAGATGGGTACTCGATTCTGGCGCGCGATCAGGTCGTTTGCACTTGGCGCGATGGCCGCCGCCCTCGCGTTTGCCCTGGTGAGTCCGCCTTCGGCGGTCGCCGACGACCGGCTGCAGTTCACCGGGCACGACACTGTCCGGCGCACCGTTCAGCGGTTCGAGCCTTGTCGGCAAGCCCGCGGTGCTTGTGGTTCTGGACGCCGTGGTGCCCGTTCTGCAACGCGGAGGCGCCCAGCGTCAGCCAGGTCGCCGCGGCCAACCCGAAGGTGACCTTCGTCGGCGTCGCGGCGCGCTCCGACGTCGCGGCCATGCAGGGCTTCGTGTCGAAGTACAACCTCAACTTCACCAACCTCAACGATGCCGACGGGTCGATCTGGGCCCGCTACAACGTGCCGTGGCAGCCGGCCTACGTGTTCTACCGTGCCGACGGATCGTCGACGTTCGTGAACAACCCGACGTCGGCGATGCCCATGCAGGAGCTGTCCGACCGGGTAGCGGCGCTGTCGTAGGTCGCCGCGCACCGTGGACCAAGACCTGGTGGGCTTGGCGTTCGCCGCTGGATTGGTGGCGGCGCTGAACCCATGCGGCTTCGCCATGCTGCCCGCATATCTGGCCTTGGTGGTGCGGGGCGAGAACGTGAGCCGACGCGCCGCTGTGGGCCGCGCGGTGACGGCCACCGCCGCGATGGCGGCTCGGATTCCTCGCGGTGTTCGGCGGGATTCGGCGTCCTCACCGTGTCCGCGGCCGTCAACGGTGCAGCGCTACCTGCCGTACGTCACCGTCGTGATCGGCATCGTCCTTGTCGCCCTTGGCATTTGGCTGCTAGCGGGACGCGAGATCACGATGCTGCGCGGGCTGGCGCGCGGCGCGCGGTGGGCGCCGACGGCGCGGCTGGGCTCGATGTTCACCTACGGGATCAGCTACGCGGTCGCGTCGTTGTCGTGCACGGTCGGACCGTTCCTGGCGGTCACCGCCGCGGCACTTCGCGGCGGCTCGGCCTTCAGCAGCCTGGCCGTCTACGTCGCCTATGCCGCCGGTTTCACGCTCGTCGTCGGGGTGCTCGCGGTGGCCGCCGCGCTTGCCAGTTCGGCGGCCGTCGACCGGATGCGCCGAATTGTGCCGTATGTCAACCGGATCAGCGGCGCACTGCTCGTGGTCGTCGGCCTCTACGTCGGCTACTACGGCCTCTACGAGATCCGGCTGTTCACGGGCAACGGCAATCCCGACGACCCGGTGATCGCGGCCGCTGGCCGCGTGCAGGGTGCGATCGCGGGCTGGGTCCATCAGCACGGGGCGTGGCCGTGGCTGGTGGCGCTGGCGGTGTTGACCATCGCTGCGCTCGGTGCGGCGTGGCGCGCTAGTGCGACCGCGAGATATCGCCGTGCAGGTCGGGCCACGGCGGGCGACGAACCATAGCCACGCCTGCGAGCGTCGCCGACACCAGCCCGACCAGAATTCCCATCATCGCGATGCGGCCGGCGTCGACCGCAGGGACAAACGTCGCCTTGCCGTCCTTGACCACGAAGATCCCGATCGGTTTGGCGCCCGGACTTGGCGACGCGGGATGACCGTGGAGCCGTCGGCGGTTTCGTACGGCTCGCCGAACACGCGTGACGCGTCGGGATCGGCCGGCAGCGCGTCGACGACTTCTCGAGCCTCGCGAAGATTCATGCTTCCTGCTTACACCGCCTGGCGATCTGCGGTGATTTCTGCCCCGAAATGCAGTCATATCAGGTGATAGTTCGTTTCGAACAGACGAAGGAGACCCCAGTGGTGATTGTCGCCGGACACATCGTGGTCGACCCGCAAGACCGCGACGAGTACCTGTCGGGATGCGTCGAGGTGGTGCGCCAGGCCCGCCGAGCGCCGGGCTGCCTCGACTTCTCGCTGTCGGCGGACCTGATCGAGCCGGGCCGCATCAACATCTTCGAGCGGTGGGAATCGCAGGCCGCGGTCGAGGCATTCCGCGGCAGCGGTCCCAGCGACGAGCAGGGCGCCGCGATCCGTGCCGCCTCGGTCGCCGAGTACGACGTCGCCGACGAGAGAAGCCTGATCTGAGCGCCGGTCAGCGGCAATACGAATGCGTGGAGAACGAAAGCGCCTGCTGATACAGCGGATCCAGCCCCGGGCATTGGCGACCGCGGTCTTGGCGTCGTCGAGCGTGCCGACGCAAGTCGGGGGAGTGCAGAACCGACCAGTGCAGCGCGACCTGCTCGACCATCTCGGTGTTCAACGGTCGATGATCGCGCGTGATGCCGCCAGGTCGGGTGCAACGCCGGGCGCGGATCCCGGATCGAGTTTCCATTGCGCGAACGGGTGTATTCGATCGCCTCGGTGGCGTCGATCTGATCGGTGAAGATCCGCCTGACGTAGTCGGCGTCAACACCCTTGCCCGTCGCGTCGGCACCCACCGCTGCCAACACCTGCTCGACGCGCTGCGGATCCTCGATCGACCCGCCGTTCTTCCACTTGCTCGCCGCCACCGGCTCTGCGGTCTGCAGCCGTTGTGTCGCCGCGTCGACCAATTCGAACAGTGGGTTCGCGTCGTCGGCACGAGCGGGGGCTTGCATCGACGCGAGAGCAATCAGGACAGCGAACAACGTGGCCGCACCGCGCATGCCCCTCAGCGGTCGAACTCCGACTCGTCGTCCGGAACAGCGATGGCCTGATCGATCAGATCGGCCTCACTGGCCTCCCCGTCCCGTGCGCTCGCGACACGCGCCGCTTCCCGCCACGTGTCGTCCTCGCTGACATCGACCGGGATGTGTTGCTCGACCACATCGGCTTCGGGGGCATCGTCGTCGAACGCAGCGCCCTCAGGGTTGGTCATCAGCGGCCTTCGGCAGCCGCGACGACAACGGCATCAGACCCCGGATACACCGTCGCGACGTGGTCGGTGCTCAGCCACCGCACCACGTACGGCGGTGAGCCGTCGGCCGAGCGGACCTCGGTGATCACTCCACGCTGATCATGACTGCTCGACGGTGGTTCCCTTGATCACCAGGAAGTCGCCCACTTTGGCCTTCATCGTCCGCTCCTTCCTGTGTTGGCCGTGCAAGAGGTCGTCACCGCAATTGTCCTCTCATCGCGCCCGACGTCGAGGTGTAACCGACCGTTCGTCGCCCGCGATTAACCCGTTGTCGGGACGACCGAAGTAGGACCATGAATATTTCTCACCAGGCACCAGGCAAGTGGATCCGCCGATTGATCGGCGGCATTCTTCGTGGCGGCATCGCTGCCAGCGCTGATCGGCATTGATCGGCGGCACTCCGACGGCGGCCGCAGCGGTCGAAGTCCTCAGCGTTCCATCGCCGTCGATGGGTCGTGACATCACCGTGCAATTCCAGGGCGGCGGCCCCAAGGCGGTCTACCTTCTCGACGGTCTGCGCGCCCGCGACGACCGCAACGGCTGGGACATCGAGACCGGCGCGTTCAGCTGGTTCGACGGCTCCGGCCTTTCGGTCGTGGCGCCGGTCGGCGGCATGTCCAGCTTCTACACCGACTGGTACCGGCCCGCCGTCGGCAACGGCCAAACCCAGACCTACAAGTGGGAGACCTTCCTGACGTCGGAGCTGCCGGCGTGGCTGGCCGCGAACAAGGGCGTCAGCCCGACCGGCAATGCCGTGGTCGGTCTGTCGATGTCGGGCAGTTCCGCCCTGATCCTCGCTGCCTATCACCCGGGGCAGTTCGTCTACGCCGGAGCGCTTTCGGGCTTCCTGAATCTGTCGGCAGGGCTGTGGCCCGTGCTCGTCGGCATCGCGATGGGCGACGCGGGTGGCTTCAACGCACTCGACATGTGGGGCCCCTACGGCGGGCCCAGCCTGGCAGCGCAACGACCCCATGCTGCAGATCGGCCGCCTGGTGTCCAACGGCACCCGCATCTGGGTGTACAGCGGCAACGGCAACCCGACGGATCTGGATGGCGGGCTTGGCAACGCGCAGATTCCCGCGCAATTCCTGGAGGGCCTGACGATCCGCACCAACAAGGAGTTCCAGGCGGCCTACACGCGGGCCGGGGGCAGCAACGGGGTGTTCAACTTCCCGCCCAACGGCACGCACAGCTGGGGCTACTGGGGTGGCCAGCTGCAGGCGATGAAGCCCGACATCCAGCGGGTGCTCGGCGCTGCGCCCGCCTGCATGAGGCTAAAGGTCGCGTGACCAGTACTCGCCGACGAGATCGTGCCCGAAGCTGTGGTGCGGCTCGCGGCGGTCGCAGCCGAAACCCGGCCCGCTCGTAGATTCGGCGGGCGGCGACCAGTACGTCGTTGGTCCACAAGGTGATTCGTCGATAGCCGGATCGCCTGGCGAATCGCAGGCACTCGTCAACCAGCCGGGTGCCGACACCCGCTCCGCGCGCCGACGGCTCGACGAGCAGCAGGCGCAGCTGTGCGGTGTGCTGCGCATCCGGGTCGTCGGCGGCCGTGCAGAACACGCAGCCGACCCGTTCGCCGTCCAGCTCGGCGATCCACGCCGCCTCGCGTCGGGTGTCACGGCGCTCGGCGAAGTCGGCGACGATGCGCGCGACGAGCGCCTCGAACGTCGCATCCCAGCCGTATTCGGCCGCATATCGGGCGCCATGCCGCTCGACGACCCACCCGAGATCGCCGGGCTGGGGCGGACGAAGAACGAGGCCTGCCCCAGCCGCGCCTCGCTGCTCAGCATCCGGCGGATCTGGCCCATCGCGCCGACGAGCTGAGTTCGCTGAACGTCGTCCAGCGGCGCCAGCAGGGTGTCGATCGCGTCTGCCTGCAACCGGTCGAGCTCGTCGAACGCCCGCCTGCCCTCGTCGGTCAGCCGGACGACCTGTCGACGGCCGTCTGCCGCCGACTTCTCCCTTGCCACCAGCCCCGACGCGGTGAAACCGGACAGGATGCGGCTGAGATAGCCGGCGTCGAGGTCGAGGTCCCGTCGAAGGTCGGACACCGCAACGTCGTCGCGATGCGCCAGCTCGAACAGCACCCTGGCCTCGGTGAGACCGAACGCCGACCCGGCGAGATCGGGCCGCAGCAGACCCAGCACGCGGGTGTAGAAGCGGTTGAATCCGCGGACGTCGTCGACCACGTTGGGCATAGTTGACATCGTCAATTATTTGGCTGACGCTGTCAACTATCTGGGTAGCACAGGTCGCTGAGAGCTGTTCACACCGAGTGTGCGTAAACTGCCCTGACGACGGGGGAAGGCTCTCGAAACGCGCGGAGCCTTCAGGACCAGACCAAACTCAAACGTCAGAGGCCGCAACCTTGCCAGAAGCCAAACACGACACCCAGCACTTGAAGCCGCACTTCGAGAAAGTGCAGTCGCACTACGACCTGTCCGACGACTTCTACCGGCTGTTCCTCGATCCGACCCAGACGTACAGCTGCGCGTACTTCGAGCGCGACGACATCACGCTGGAAGAGGCGCAGATCGCCAAGATCGATCTGTCGCTGGGCAAGCTGGACCTGAAGCCCGGCATGACGCTGCTCGACGTCGGCTGCGGCTGGGGCGCGACCATGAAGCGGGCGATCGAGAAATACGACGTCAACGTCATCGGGCTGACGCTGAGCAAGAACCAGCACGACTACGTCGAGCAGCGGTTCGCCGAGTCTGACAGCCCGCGCACCAAGCGGGTACTGCTGGAGGGCTGGGAGCAGTTCCACGAGCCGGTCGACCGGATCGTGTCGATCGGCGCGTTCGAGCACTTCGGCGCCGACCGCTACGACGACTTCTTCAAGAAGACCTATCAGGCGCTTCCCGCCGACGGCAAGATGCTGCTGCACACGATTAGCAAGCCGAGTGACGAGGAGTTCGCCGAGCGCGGGCTGCCGCTGACGATGACGGCTGCTGCAGCTTCTCAAGTTCATCATGGACGAGATCTTCCCCGGCGGTGAGCTGCCGAACGTTTCGACTGGTCGAGGAGCACGCCGCGAAGGCCGGCTTCGAGGTCACCCGAGTTCAGCCGCTTCGGCTGCACTACGCGAAGACGTTGGACATCTGGGCCACGGCGCTCGAGGCCCGCAAGGACGAGGCGATCGCGATCCAGTCCGAAGAGGTCTACGAGCGCTACATGAAGTACCTCACCGGCTGCGCCGACCTGTTCCGCGAGGGCTACACCGACGTCTGCCAGTTCACGCTGACGAAGAACTAGGCGGTCGCACCCGACTGTCGTGATCGCATCGATCACCGCATCCGGGTTGTCAAGCGACACAAACGTTCTGCGCGCCGGGCACCTCGATCAGCGAGCCGTTGGGGAACAGCGCCGCCAGGCGCCTGCCCAGCGCGGGGGTGAAGGCGCGGTCGCGCTGACCCCAGACGATCGTCACGGGCTTGGTGAACCGGCCCAGCCGCGTCGACACCTCGGTCAGATCGGTCTTGGCGATGTTGCGAAGCAGCGTGGCGAGATCTCTGCGGATGCGGACGTCTGTGCGGGCCGGCTCCAGCCAGGACGCGGTGAGCTGCGGGTCCGGATGGACGAGCAGGCCGAAGCCGAGCGGAGAGTGCCGCAGGGCCTTGATCCGCATCTGCTCGAACAGCAGCTTGATGGAGATCGGCCCGCGCAGCAGCGCGAAGACGAGGGTGAACGGAAACGGCGGAAACTTGTCGAACGCATCGCAGTTGGTCAGGACCAGACGGCCGATGTGGTCCGGGTAGGCGTCGATGACCAGTTGGCACAGCCCGCCGCCGGTGTCGTTGCCGACGAGCGTCACGTCCGAAAGCCCGAGCGCGACGATGAAGTCGCGGATCATCGTGGCCACGCCAGCCGGCGAGAGGGCGCCGGATCGTTCGACGGGAATGGTGTGCGAGCCGAGCGGCCAGTTCGGCAGGTAACAGCGGAAACCCTGTCGCGCCAAGCCCTCGGCAACGCGGTCCCACAGCCGGCTGTCGACGAGGATGCCGTGCACGAACAGCACTGGCGGATGCGGGGAGTCCTCGGGACCCAACACGCGGTAGTCGATCGTTGCCTGGTCCAACGCCACCTGCGGCATGTTCGCTATCCTTCCGATCAGACTTACAAACACTTAGTATGAAAGTTACGTGCAGCCTGTATGAAAGTCAATGACGGGGTGGTCGCCGAGTCCTCGACGCGGCGCACCCAGGCCGAGCGCACCGCCGCGACGCGTGCGCTGCTGATCGAGTGCTGCGCGAAAGTTGTTCGCCGACAAGGGGTTTGCCGACGTTTCTACCCAGGCGATCGTCGCCGCGGCCGGCGTGACGCGGGGAGCGCTGTATCACCAGTTCGACGACAAGGCGGCGCTGTTCGCGGCGGTATACGAGGAGGTCGAGCGTGATCTGGTCGCCGACATCGCGCGGCAGATCATGGCCGATCAACCGCCGGACCCGCTGGAAGCGATGCGCATGGGGGCGCGCCTGTTCCTCGATCGCTGTTCCGCGCCCGACGTCCAGCGGATCGTTCTGATCGACGCGCCTGCGGTGCTGGGCTGGGATCAGTGGCGCGCGGTCGGGGTGAAGTACGGCCTCGGGGTGATCGAGGGAATGCTCGCGCACGCGATCGCTGAGGGCGCCGTGCCCCGAGCAGCCGCTGCGGCCGACCGCGCACGTGCTGCTCGGGGCGCTCGACGAGGCGGCGCTGTACGTCTCCCGTGCGACGAATCGCGATCAGGCACGCAAAGAGATGGACGCGGTGTGCGACAGGTTGATCAGCGGGATCGCTGGGGGATAGCTCAGAAGCCGTCAAGTCCGCCCGCACGCAGGACGATCCGATCGAAACGCCGGTCGGGCAAGATGCGGCGCATGAACAGCATGGGTTTCGCCCCCGCGCCCGAGGGATAGCGAGTGCGCGGCCGCTTGCTGGTCAAGGCGTGCAGGACGGCCTTTGCGATTACCTCGGGCGGCGAGCCGGTGGCCGCATGGTGGCCGATCCCCTCGGCCAACTTGCTAAGGGCCGGACCGTACCGACGCCTGCCCTCGTCGGGCAGTGAGCCGACCGCGCCCTCGGTGTCGCGCTGCAGCTTGCCGCCCATCGCGGTACCGACGAAACCGGGCTCGATGACCGCGACCTGAATCCCCAACTGCCGGAACTCGAGTCGCATCACGTCGCTGAGGCCTTCCAGTGCATGTTTGGCAGATACGTATGGGGCCATCAGCGGCACGCCCGCCCGACCGGCCGCCGATGTCACGTTGACGACGCGACCGTGACCCTGACGCAGTACCGGCAACAGGGCCTGGGTGACCGCCAGCGGACCGACGAGGTTCACCTCGAGCTGCCGACGGAACCCGTCCAGCGGGAGGTACTCGATCGGGCACGGCAGGGTAGTGCCTGCGTTGTTGACCAGCCCGTGCAGCCCAGCGTCGCCGACCGCGCTCCGCACTTCCTCGGCCATCGCCTGGATCGACGCGGCGTCGGTCACATCGATGTGCACAGGGGTCAGCGACTCCGACGCCGCCGACCGCAGCGCCTCGCCGTCGGCCTCCCTGCGGACGCCGGCGAATACCCGGAATCCGTTGCGGTCCAACATCAATGCACATGCCCGGCCGATGCCAGTTGATGATCCGGTGATGACGACAGATTTCATGATGTGCTCGCTGGTCGATGGGATGTGGTGGCAGCCGCACCGCAGAACGCGGCGGTCATGGCCTCGATGACCGTGTGTCGGTCCGGCACGACCTGACCCGCCGCGATCAGCCGATTGCGGGCCAGCAGATGAACGCTGATCGGGGCGATCAGCAGTGGGATCAACAGTGTGAGCGGCAGGTCGGCGCAGCGGCCCGCGTGTATCTGCTCATTCAGCCAACCGCCGACGGTCGACGTGATCCGCGGCAGTATCCGCTCGCGGAAGAACTGCGTGCCAATGCCATTGGGCTTGGCGAGGATCTCGGCGAACAGCGCCTGCAGCACCGCAGTGTCGTCGGCGACGCTGTCGAACACCGCCGTGTAGATCGCGCGCACGCCGGACTCGAAGTCGGCGAACGGTCGTGGCGCAGAGGTAAGCAGGTCCTCGACCACGGGCAGGGGAGCGTGGCGGTCGAACACCGCCGCAAGGAGGCCTTCGCGATCACCGAAGGCGGCGTAGACCGACGTCGCCGCGCATCCGACGCGGCGGGTGACCGCCTCCACCGTCATCGCGGCGACTCCGTCGGCGACGATGAGATCGGTCGCCGCGGCGATCGCCCGTTCGCGGACCCCGACCCGGCTGCCAGGATCGCCACCGGCCTGGCGCACGGCGTCGTCGAGCGCGCGGCGGGTGCGCACCCGCCGGTAGACGGTCGAGCGGGATACCCCCGCCCGGCGGGCGATGCGATCCAACGACAACTCGGCGACCGGGGTACCCGTCGCCTCCGCCTCGGCCATTGCCGCCTGGACGATTGCACTGTCCATGACCCTGATACTAGACACTAGATGTCAATAGTCTCAAGTGTCATATCGAGCGTAGATTGGCTGGCGAGGCGTCGATGAACAGCAGAGACGGTTGGCTCCGTTCGCCGCGATCTGTGGTGCTGCTCCTGGCAGCACTCGCGGCGGTGCTTGCGGTCGGGGCGGGATCCGATGTGGCTCCGCGATCTGCGCGCCGACGCCGTGATCTTGCAGGGCGCGCCCATGACCGACGCCCAGGCGGCGGGGCAGGTGTTGGCCTCCGCCAGGCAGATCGTCAGCACGGCCGCAGCTACAGGACGCGACCGGCGGCTACGCCTTCGTGTCATGCAAGAACGAGAACGAGCCACCATATCAGGCCGCGATCTACATGAGTTTTCAGTCTGCCGCAGGGTAATTCGGTCAAGTATCTGCGCGACGTCGCGGCTTCGCATGGTGGCGCACGGTTGGGCACCTGCGGCGTCGACGGCTGAGCACTTCGGCCAGAAGCTGACCAAGGACGGCGTCACGGCGATCTTCTATCGCAGCGTCAACGACACGAACTTCGCCACCATGCGGCTCTACGGTGAGTGCCGCAACACCGCCGACCACCGCAACGACAATCCGGTCTGGACGGAAGTCACCGACCAGCTCGGGTGAAGCGGCTCATCGGGGCAGACTCCGCTGCAACAGCAGGGTGTCCAGCCACCTGCCGTGCTTGAAGCCGACTGCGGTGAGCCGGCCGGCGTCGACGAATCCGCGGTTGCGATGCAGTGCCAGGGAAGCCGCGCCGTCGGCGTCGACGATGACGGCGATGACTTCGCGAACACCAGCCCCTGCGCAGTCGGTGAGCAGCGCGTCGAGCAGTCGGCCGCCGACCCCGCAGCCGACCGCATCGGGTGCGACGTAGATCGAGTCCTCGACCGTGTGGCGATAAGCGGGTCGGGTTTTCCACGGTGTGCAGTATGCGTATCCGGCGATCTCGCCGTCGAGCGTCAGCGGTCAGGAACGGCAAGCCTGCGTCGGTGACGCTCTGCAACCGGCGCGCCACTCCGCGCGATCGGGCGGCGTGAGCTCGAACGTCGCGACGCCGGTCTGCACGTGGTGGGCATAGATCTTGGCGATGGCTTCCAGGTCGTCCGGACTGGTCCGCCGGATCACGATATCGGTCTGGCGCACAACGAGATTCCTTGGATCAGCAGGCGACGGGATGCGATTCGCAGTAGGGCGTCTTGCCGGGGAAGCGGTAGCGATGGTCGGCAACCCAGCGGTAGATCGACGTTCTGTACGAACCGGATGCCGGGAATGCGGTAGAACAGCAGCGGCAGTCGGGTGCCTAGGGCGACCGACCACGCGGCAGCCCACGCCTCGGCGCCGGTGTAGACGGCGCCCGACGAGTCCAGCCACCGCATGGCTTCCAGCAACCGGTCATCGGGGACGCCGAGGCGTTCGGCCACTCCGGCGCCCTGCAACGGCTCGGTCTCCAGGTTGCCCGTCCGGTCGTGCCTGACCAGGAAATCGCGCGAGCGGGTGCACATCCCGCAGGCCCCGTCGAAGAACAGAACTCCGGTCATACCTTCATTGTTCACCTCGGCGCCAGATCAGTCACTGCCTGGCGCGCGGATATGACGGAAGTCATGCGAAGCACTGTTTCGCCCGCATACAGCGCCGTGCGGTCCACCACTGACTCCGGCATCCCGATCGTCGGGGCAATGGGGGAGAACATCGGCAGCCTCGGCGTCTGCATTCTCAACGACGGGCATGTTCGCCCCGTCGGGCAGCTTTGCCAGCATACCGCTGCAGGCGTTGATCATTCGCGGCACCAGCTTGGCGCGTCCGTCGTCGTGGCACCAGCGCCGGGTCGCGGCGTTGCCCACCACGCGATGCGGCAGCGGGCCACCCGAGCCCGAACAGCGTCGTCCGAAACGTTTTGTCGGCCGCGAGGATCCGGCGCTGGTATTCGGGATGCGCACGCGCTTCATCGGTCAGAAGAAACCGCGTCCCCGCCACGACGCCTGACGGCCCCTGCCGCCAGCGCCGCACGTGGTGTCGTCGGCGGTCGCGATTCCGCCGGCGAGTAGCACCGGTCTGCCTCGGGCCATCTTGAGCGCCCGCGGAAGGAACGTCAGCGCGGGAGTGTCACCGGCTACGTGTCCGCCCGCCTCGCAGCCCTGGGCAATCAGGCCGTCGGCGCCACAAGGACAACGCGCGGCGTGCCTGCTCTTCGGTGCCCACCATGACGAAGATGAACACGCCATGCGCGGAAAGCCAGTTCAGCAGGTCCCGATCCATCCCAAAAGCGATGACGGCCACATCGATTCCCGAATCGACGCATGCTTGGGCATGGCTGCGGCGGACAAACGGCATCAGCAGGTTGACCGCCACAGAGCGGTCGGGGGCGGCGTCACGCACTTGGCGGATCGCCTCGCGCAAATCGGCTGGAGGAAGCAACCCGAGCGTGCCGAGGCCACCCGCGGCCGCGACGGCAGCAGCCAACTCGGGGCCTGCCAGACCACCGCCCATTCCGGCCTGGGCGACCGGAACATCAAGGCGGAGCCGATCCAGCAGGTCCATCAGCGCACGCTAACAGGACCCGTCTTCGGTCTACCCGTACAGCTTCGCGAGAATTTCGCCGGCCTCGTCGTCTTCGAGCACCGGTGTCGCCGAGATTTGCATGAACTCCTGCCACTCCGACACCAGGGAGAAGACGCCCTTGGGATCGGCGGCCTCGACGACAGAACAGCCAGTGCCGTTCAGGCCGAACCACCGACCGAGTTGCGTCACGCCCTCTGGCGGTTTGCCGCCGGTCTGCAGGAAGCGTTCGGCCGCGGCTCGAGTCGCCTTCTGGGCTCTAGCGTCCACTGAACGAGATACTTCATCTCCTTACCCCCTATGGCGGCGCGATTCTGCGGCCGCCAACGAGCAGTATGCGACCAGGTTCTGCGGATGTTCGACAATTGGCATCCGCTACGGTGCAGTGGTTCCTGTTGCAACGGTAAGTTCGCCTAACGTCACCGGCATCGCCAGGCTTCATCGGCGAATCAGCCTGGGGGACTGGCCATCTCGGTCGATTCCGATGCCAGCAAACGGGCGTTAGCGCGCTGGCGGCCCGGGTTTTGCCTGTGCGGCGTCTCGACGGCGCGCAGCCATTCCGGCGAGCGCCTCGAACACCACCCGGTGCGCGGCATTGACGGTCAATTCGGCGTGGTCGTACGCCGGTGCCACCTCGACCACGTCGACGCCTACGACATCGTGCTCGTAGCAGAGTTGGCGCACCAGCCGCAGCAGGTCGGCGCTGGTGATGCCACCCGGTTCCGGCGTGCCGGTGCCTGGCGCATGTGCGGGGTCCAGCACGTCGATGTCGACCGAGACGTAGAGCTTGTCGGCCTTGGCCAGCGCCTCACTGACCGCGTCGCGCATCACGTCCTTGAACCCGCGGTCCCAGATCTCCTGCATGGTGTGCCACGTCATGCCCTGTTCGAGCATCCACTCGAAGGTGTCCTGCGGCGGCCAGTAGCCGCGAAGGCCGACCTGGACGAAATGGGTGCCCGGCACCGCGCCGGACTCGATGAGCCTGCGCATCGGGGTGCCGTGGCTGGCCAGGTTGCCCTCGATTTCGTCGGCGGTGTCGGCGTGCGCGTCGAAATGAACGATGCCGACGTTGCCGTACCCGTGCACGTCGGCCACCGCCGTCGCGGCCGGCCAGGTGATCGAATGGTCACCGCCGAGGATGACGGGGACGATGCCGCGCGACGCCACCGCATGCACACGCTCGCGAATGTTGGCGTGCGACACCTCGGTCTGGCCGTGCGGGCAGTACGCATCGCCGAAGTCGACGACCTCGAGCCAGTCGAAGATCTCCAACCCGAGATCGAGGTGATAGGTGCCCGGCTCGTAGGCGGTGGCGCGGATCGCGCGTGGACCGAACCGGGCGCCCGGCCGGTTTGTCGTGGCGATGTCGAACGGGGCGCCGACGATCGCGACGTCGGGTCTCCACGACTCGAGTTGTTCGACTTCGGTCAGGAATGGGCGGTGCCCGAACGACACCATTCCGGCGTAGGCCAAGTCGAGTTGCTCGGCCATGCCGGGCGGAAGGTCTCGCTGGTGATCATGGTCGTGGCCCATGCGATGACCGTACCGCTTAGCGCCGCAACGGATTGCCTAAGCGCTTCTCGCAACCGGTCGGGAATCGGTCGTTTGGCCCAGTCGTCGGTGGACACCACCACATAGACGTTCTGACCGCGAACGGCGGTCTGCTCTTCAGTGTCTGCGTTGTGTCGGAGCACGGTGAACCCGAGCGTGAAGCTGGTCGACCCGATCCGCTCGCACTGCACCGCGACCCGCACCGAATCGCGCCAGCGAACCCCTGCGAGATAGTCGATCTCACTGTGCACGACTTGGATGTCGTGTCCGGTGGCGATCAGACCCGGGTACGTCACGCCGAGGTGGTCGAGGAATCCGGTGCACGCCTCGTCGAACCAGGTGAGGTAGTGGGCGTTGAACACCACGCCCTGCTGATCGACCTCCGCGTAGCGCGGCACCACCGGCAACGAAAACCCGCTCACCCCCTCACAGTAATGTCCGGCTCACTAGTTTGCTGTCGGCCACGTCCGCAGCGGTGAGCGACGCTACGATCTTCGCGTGACAGGCAGCGAGCAATGGCAGGCGCCGAGCCAGACCGGCGACGGGCGCGAGGCCCGACAGAAGCCCGAAGACACCGTCGAGCGGCGCATCACCTGGTGGCAGCGGGCGCTGCGATGGATTGCGTGGCTGACCTTCCTGGGTCTGGCGGTGTACAACTCGCAGAGCGTCTACTTCTCGGGAACAGAGTGGCTCGCGCTCATCGCGGCGATCGGCATCAGCATCTGGTGTATGGCCAAACCGCTGGGCGGACCGAAGTACGAGCTGAAGGAGCCGACCCATCTGCTCGGCGCGTTCAACTCCCGAACTAGTTGGGGGCTGGTGCTTTTCGGCGCGATTCTGACGCTCGGCGGGGTGGCGGCGTCGATGGCCATCATCTACGACGTCTCCACCGGTCGCGCGACGGTCGGCGACGTCTTCACGGACATCGGAATCTTCATCGAGGGCTGGATCGTCAACCTCATCGTCCCGACCTACGACGCCGAACTCGAAAAGACGCACGCCTACGCGCTGTTCGTGCTCGTGATCCCCGGGCTGCTGCTGCTGTGGTTCAACCTCATCCCATTCTTCAACCGCGGCAGCGAATTCCAGGTCCACCCCGACGGATCGGTCTCCGTCCGCAGAGGCGACAGCTGGGAACCGCTGCTGGAGTACCAGTACTCCGACGTGGCCGCCGACGGCACGACCATCAAGTTCACGCCGCCGCCCGACGGTCCGCCGGCGATCGTCTTGCCGCAGGACCGGGTGTTTTCCCGCGAGTACGGCGCGCGGCTGCCCGCCAAGGTCAGCGCCGAGTTCTTCAGGCGGCTTCTGGCAGGCCGCGGGTTCGAGGTCGAGTCGGCGTCGTCGAGCAGCAACAGCTTCACCGCACGCCGGAAGTAGTCGACGGCCGGCTCGGGCAGACTGGAGCCCGTGCAGCTGGTCACGATCGACGACATCCGCGCCGCCGCGGAACTGATCCGGCCCTACGTCGTGCGCACGCCGCTCGTCCCAGCGGGATGGGCCGACGACGAGCGTCCGCTGTGGATCAAGCCCGAGAGCCTGCAGTCGATCGGCGCATTCAAGGTTCGCGGCGCGTTCAACGCCATCGGCCAACCTCGACGAATCCGTCCGGACCCGCGGGGTCGTCGCCTATTCGAGCGGAAACCACGCCCAGGCGGTGGCCTATGCGGCGGCGGTATACGGCGATACCGGCTCACATCGTCATGCCGGAGGAGACGCCGACCATCAAGGTGGACGCGACCCGCGGCCACGGCGCCGAGGTCGTGCTGTGCGGTGCGGGCCAACGCGAGAAGGTCGCCGCCGAAGTGGTGGAGCAGACCGGCGGCGTGCTGGTGCCGCCGTTCGACCACCCCGACATCATCGCGGGGCAGGGCACCATCGGCCTCGAGATCGCCGAGGATCTGCCCGCCGTCGAGAACGTGCTGATTCCGGTCAGCGGCGGCGGCCTGGCATCCGGGATCGGCACCGCGATCAAGGCGCTGTGCCCCGACGCCCGCGTCTTCGGCGTCGAACCGGAGCTGGCGGCCGACACCGCGGAGGGCCTTCGGCTCGGGCATCGGGTGGACTGGACGATCGAGGACAGGAACCGCACGATCGCCGACGGCCTGCGGTCACAACCGTCCGAATTGACGTTCGCACACCTGCAGACAGGTGCTGGACGGTGTGATCACGGTGTCGGAGAACGAGATTCGCGCAGCCGTGCGGGAACTCGCGTATCAGGCTCATCTGGTGGCCGAACCGAGCGGTGCGGTGGCGTTGGCCGCTTACCGAAAGGGGGCAACACCGCCGGGTCGCACGGTGATGATCCTGTCGGGCGGCAACATCGAACCGCCGATGCTGCAAGAGATTCTGGCCGGCTGACTCAGGCCGCGACGACCGGAATCACCAAGGGGACTGAGATGGCGCACTTCTCGTGCATCGAGTGCATCCAGGCGTCCTGCTCCGCCGCGGCCTTGAGGTAGCGGCGCCGGCCCGTCCACCCGCATGAGCACGCGGCGGCCGAATGCCCGAACCCGTAGTTGTGCACGGCAACAACGGCCATGCTCGAGGGCATCAGGCCCGGACAGATCGCCGGCATCCATTACGTCGATTGGTGCCGCTACCGACATCGTCAGCCTCCTACGTCGACCCGACCTCGTTGTCCTGTCAGACGCGCATGCGTGCGATCCGGTTCCCATGCTGACCTTGCTTGTACGCAATTCGGTTTCGGCCAGGTCACGACTTGGCCACGCCGACAAAGCGACGGCTTAGTGCACGCCTTCCATCAGCCGGCTGATCCACGGCGACGATCGCGAACACGATCACGCCGGCGACAATCGCGACCGCACCGATGATCCCGAAGTAGGCGAATTCGTGCGCCGGATCGTAGTAGCGGGCCAGCACGCCCGACATCGAGGTGCCGAGGCCGACAGAGAAGAAGTACAACGCCATCATCTGAGCCCGAAACGCCTCGGGCGCAAGCTTTGTCGTGACCGACAGCCCGATCGGCGACAGCAGCAGCTCCGAGACGGCGAACACCGCCATGATGCCGACGACCAGCAGTGCGGGCACCGCCTTGCCCGTCGTGCCCGACATCGGCAGAAACAGCAGAAACGCCAGGCCCATCCCGATCACGCCGTAGGCGAACTTGCGCGGCGTGGTCGGTGCGCGATTGCCCAGCCGCGTCCACATGATCGCGAAAAGCGGTGAGAGCGCGATGATCCAGACCGGTTCGATCGAGCCGATCCAGCTCGACGGTGCGGTCCAGCCGAAGATCGACCAGTTCATCCGCTCGTCGGAGTAGACCGCCAGCACCGTGAAGATCTGCTGGAACAGCGACCAGAACACCGCGTTCGCGATGAACAGCGGAATGAACGCACGCACGCGGGTCCGCTCGATCGCCTCGACTTTCGAGCTGGTCAGCATCACCGCGAAGTAGGTCACCGACGCCGCGATGATGACGCCCGTGGTCACCTGCGACAGGTTCGCCAGCTTGACCAATCCGGTCATGAACGCCACCGCGATCACCGCGACGACGGCAACGCGACGATCGCCGACGACCCAGCCAATCGCGCTGCGCGGCAATGGGTTCGGCACATGTGCGGCCGTGCGTGCCCAGGTTGCGCCGGAACACCACGTACTGCGCCAGGCCCAGCGCCATGCCGACCGCGGCGGCACCGAAGCCGTAGTGGAATCCGGCGCGGGTCTGCAGCAGGCCGGTGATCAGCGGGCCGATGAAGGCGCCGAGGTTGATGCCGAGATAGAAGAGGGTGAAGCCACCGTCGCAGCGCGCGTCGCCCTTGTCGTACAGGGTGCCGAGCAATGACGACGCGTTGGCCTTCAACGCGCCGGAGCCGAGCGCGACAAGCACCAGCCCGACGGCGACACCCGCCAAACCCGGCACGATCGCCAGCGCGATGTGCCCGCACATCACCACCACGCCGCCGTAGAACACGGTGCGTTCCATGCCGAGCAGCCGGTCGGCGATCCAGCCGCCGAGCACGGTCGAGAGGTAGACCAGCCCGCCGTAGGCGCCGACGATCCCGGTCGCGGTGGCCTTCGGCAGCTCGAGGCCGCCTTCGGTGACCGAGTAATAGAGGTAATAGCCGAGGATCGTGAGCATCCCGTAGAAGGAGAATCGCTCCCACAGCTCGACTCCGAAAAGGTTGGCCAGGCCGACCGGATGGCCGAACAGGGTGCGTTCGGCGGGCCGGCCCTCCGTCTGTCCTACTGCTGCCATGGGGTCACCCTGCCACCGGCCAGTTGCGTCCGTGGCCGATCGCGGCGACGAAGCGGTCGGGCAAAGATGCCGCGGCCGTGTCTGCAGGAGTTTCATGCGGCACAGCACATTTCGCTTCGTGGACTGTCGCGCAGGCGCTCGACCGCCCGGTGCGCTGCGGCATCGCAGCGTGCAGGTAGTGTCACCCGGATAGGTGGACGTCCGAAGGGATGTGAGTGGACGCCGTACTCGGCTTATCGGTAACGCCGTCCGCCGTCGGTCTCGTACTTGTCGAGGGGCAGGACGCCGACGGCGCCACCATGGACCGCGACGCATTCGAGGTCCGCTTCCGGGGCCGGTCGAGCGCCGCTGCAGACTTCCGAACAGGCGGCCGCCGCGGTGCTGCGCAGTGAAGCGATCGCCGCGACGCACGGCCACCGCCTGCATTCCATCGGCGTGACGTGGAGCGACGACGCCAACGCCGAGGCCTCGCTGCTGTTGAAGTCCCTTGTCCGATTCCGGATTCGACAACGTCGTGCCGGTTCGGATGCCTGAGGCCACCGAGGCGTTGGCGCGGGGGATCGCCGAGGTCATCGGATACGGCACCACCGCGGTGTGCGTACTCGAGCCCGAGACGGTGATCGCGCTGATCGTGCATCTCCGCGACGGCGCGGTGCAGACCTCGGTCAACCACAGGATCGTCACCGAGGAACACCTGATTCGGTGGCTGAGCACCGTGTTCACCCGCGCCGATTGGCAACCCGAGGCGCTGGTCATGGTCGGCTCGGGCGGAGACGACGAGCTCATGCCGATCCTCGAAGAAGCCCTGTCCGTGCCGGTGTTCGCGCCCGCGGAAGCCCAGCTCGCCCTTGCGCGTGGTGCGGCGCTGGCTTCCGCGCAGAACGTCGACTTCGCGTTCGCCGACGATGCCGAGGACTCTGACGAACCCCGAGCGCCTCGAGCCGCCGCAGGCAACTCGGACAGGCCGGCCCGCTTGCCCTGCTGGTCGCGGGGGTGCTGACGTTCACGGTGTCGGCGTCCGTCGCGATCAGCCTGCAGTTGGCGCCCAAGAAGGGACGCGGCGACGCCCGAACCGAAGCCCGTCACCAAGACCTCCGCGGAGACGCCCGCCGCGGCCACTCACGTCCTGCCGCCGGTCGCGATCCCGTCGGCACCGGTCGTCGAGGCGCTGCCGCCGCCTCCGCCCGAAGCCCCGCCGGTCGAGGTTGCGCCGCCGCCGGTTTACAGCGAGACACCGGTCGGCATCCCCGAGCCGCAGGCGGCCGTCACCGACGCGCCGCCCGCCGAAGGCGTCCCGCCCGAGGCGCCCGTGGCACCTCCGCCGCCTGAGGCTCCGCCGTTGCCCCCTGAGCAGCTGGCCCCACCCGTCGCGACTGAGCCGGCCGAGCGTCCGGGAATCATGAGCCGGATCAGAGACCGGCTGCGCGGCGGCAGGGACGACGAAGTGCAACCGGCTCCTGAGCCCGCGCCGCCGCCACCTGACGCCCCGCCGCTGCTGCCGCCCGCCTGACGCGCCAGGGTCTGATGTCGCCGCCGTTGCGGCTCCGGCCGGCACGCATACGCTCGCTGAGGTGCGGGTGCTTCGGGTGACGCTTCGGGTCGCGATCGTGCTGGCCGTGGTGCTCGCGCTGGTCGCGGTGGCGACATCGACTCGGTCGGGCCTGCTGTGGCGGCTGAGCACCTTCACCTATCAGGCGAACGTGCTGGCCGCGGCGTACTACCTGTGGACCCTCGCCTGGCCGCGTGCGGATGCCAGGATCGCTGTTCGGGGCGCGGTCGTGCTGTATGTGCTGATCGCCGGCGTCATCTGGAATCTGTTCCTGACCGGACGCAGCATGGGGTACACGCCCGCCAACGTGCTGCTGCACCTCGTCGTGCCGGTGCTGGCCCTGACCGATTGGCTGCTCGTCGGGCGGGATCAGGCACAGGTCCGCTGGTGGCAGCCATTGGTCTGGCTGGCGTATCCCGCGGCCTACCTCGCGCTGGCACTGGCTGTGCTCAACAACGTCGGGCGGCGTGCGCCGTACTACTTCCTCGATCCCGACACCGTCGGGACGGCCGCTGTCGTCGCGAACGTCTGTGTGCTCGCGGGCGGCGCGCTCGCGCTGGGCTACGCGTTGCTGGTTTCAACCGCGCCTTGGCGACCGTGAGGTAGCTCGACACGCGCACGACGGCGCGCTGACTTGCGGTTACCCGGGTATTCGATGGCGACCAATTACGATGAAAGTGTGCTGACCGCCCATCTGCAGAGGAATTCAAACAGTGCGTAGAGCCATTCGTAATGTGCTTGTCGTGGTGGGCATTGCGGCGATCGCGACCGCCGGAACCGTCACCACCAGCTCGGCCGGTGTCACCGCACCGACCGACGTAGCGAGCATCCAACCCGCTACCGGCCAGAAGGTGGGGGTGGCGTACCCCGGTGACGGTGACGTTCGCGCAGTCGATCACCAACCGCGCCGCCGCAGAAGGAACCATCGCGATCACCTCGCCCGCCACCCCGGCGGGTTCGTTTACATGGCTCAATGACCGTGTCGTGCAATGGAATCCGAAGGGATTCTGGCCCGCACACTCGAACATCATGGTGACAGCGGGCGGCGCGAAGACCACGTTCGAGACGGGTGCGGCGGTGGTGGGTGTTGCCGATATCGACGCACATACATTCACCGTCAGCATCGACGGGCAGGTCATGCGCGAGATGCCCGCATCGATGGGCAAGTCCAGGTTTCCGACACCGACCGGAACCTTTGCCGCACTGGAGAAGCAGTCCGTCGTGATCATGGATTCCCGGACCATCGGCATTCCGCTGTCCGACCCCGAGGGTTACAAGCTCACGGTCAACGATGCTGTGCGCGTCACGTGGGGCGGCATCTACGTCCACTCCGCCCCGTGGTCGGTGGGCTCACAGGGATATTCGAACGTCAGCCACGGTTGCATCAACCTTGGCCCCGACAACGCGGCGTGGTACTACGACACCGTGAGGATCGGCGACCCGATCATCGTTCAGGCAGTAGCCGCGTGCAGGTTCTTCGCCGTCGGTGAGGTGGCGACGGTCGCCTGATCGGGGTAGGTGCCGAGCACACGGTCGGCGGTGCCCGAGCTGGTCACCGTGAACCAGTAGTGCTCGTTCTTGAAGTGATGGTTCCGGTGGTTTCGCCAAATGGCCCGGTATACACGGGTTTTCGGCTTGTAGTCAGCTGTGGATGAGGTAGTGGGTCCATTCGTAGGCCAGACCGAGCATCGAGATGAACACCAGATAGGTCAGGCCCATCGAAAGACGCGGGAATGCGAACACCGCGATGGCAACGGTCAGCGGGACCACCCACAGCAGCGATTTGGTCGGTATGAAGATCAGCGGAATGCTGCGCGGCTCCACGTGGTGGGCCCGGTGTTCGCGGGCGAGCAGCGGGTCGATGGTCAACCGACCCAGATGCTTTGGGCGCCAATGCAGGATGAACACGTGGATGATCCACTCGAAGAACGGAAAAAGGGCGAGCATCACCAGCGGCACCACCGCATCGGTGATCTGCCAGTCGCCGACGACGATGCGCGCCGTCAGCGCGGCGACGAGCATCACGCCAATCATCCACGGGGACGGGTGTTTCCAGAATTCACGGCCCGCATCCGACAGGGTGAACCCCTTTCGGGTGGGGCGCTCCGTCGAGGTGGTCATCGTTGATCCTCCAGGTTGTCGATCACGGTCAGCAGCCCCGTGGTCGCGGGCTCGAGTAGGTCTTGCGCGGCCTTGCTGGCCCGTTCTGGATCGCCTGCGTTGATCGCGTCGGCGAGTTCGCGATAGGCCGAGGGCCTGCCGACCTCGTCGGCCATCACCGTGGCCAGCGCTTCAAGCGCGGGCTCATAGGTGGCGCGCAGCGTGTTGTACATCAGCCGCAGCGCGATCGAGTCGGCGCCGTCGACGACGTGGTCCCAGAACGTCAGCGCGTGTCGCTGCCGCTCGACGGGGTCGTTCTCGTCGGCCAGCTTCTGCAATGGCGCCATCGAGCAGTGCAGCGAGGTCGTGGTGCCGCCGCCGGGCCGCCAGCTCGGCGACCTTGGGCCCGTTGTGAAGCCTGGTTTCGAGGATGCTGCGGACGACGGAGAGGTCTAGTTCGCCGGCCTGCATCAGCAGGCGGGGGAGAAGGTCGAGTCCTGCGTGGCGGCGGAAGTCTCGCACGGTGGTGGAGTCGCCCTGACGCACCTCAACCAGACCCGCTTCCGAGAGACGCTTGAGCGCTTCGCGCACTGCAGGCCGGGAGACTCCGAGCACCTCGGCGAGCCTGCGCTCGCTCGGCAGGGACTCTCCTGGCTGCATCTCGCCACTGAGAACCTCAGCGACGATCTGCTCGAACACGTCCTCGGGCACGGATCGGCGGTTCACCGGTTGCAGGGCCATGCGGCCAAGCATGCCAGCTTACCGGTCAGAGGTCAAGTGGTCTTACCAGTGGTCCCTTAAGCAGAAGCGAGCTGCACCTTCATGGCCTCGGCGAGCGCGAGCATGCCCGACATCGGACGCACCATGACCATCAACTCACTGATCGCGCCGTCCTCGTCGAGCTGGATGAAGTCGCACCCCTCGACCTGTTTGTCGCCGACCCTGGCCTCGAACACCAGCGCGTGGTCGCGGTCGCTGATCGCCGCCGATCTCGCGTGTGTAACGGAAGTCTTCGAACACCGCCGCGACGGCTTCCAGCAGCCGGCGCACCGCCTCGCGGCCGTGATACGGCTTGAAGACGGCGGGGCTGCGAAAAACCACGTCCTCGCGCATCAGGGCGACGGCGGCATCGATGTCCATTGCTTCGATCGCGCGACCGAAAGGATGCATCACTTGACGACCTCCATAGTCAATTAGTTGAATAGGTGTTAATGATACTAAGTCGCGATCGGGAGGCCGTCTAGATGGCATTGCGTCACGCAGTGCTCGCCGCCCTGTTGGAAGGCGAGGCCTCGGGATATCAGCTCGCAAAGCGCTTCGATGTGTCGGTCGCCAACTTCTGGTCGGCCACACCGCAGCAGCTGTACCGCGAACTCGACCGGATCGAGGCCGAAGGGCTGGTCCGCGCGCGGCTGGTGCGCCAGACGCGGCGGCCCGACAAGCGGGTGTTCACGCTGACCGACGCGGGTCGTGCGGATCTGGAGCGGTTCACCGGCGCGCCGGCCAAGCCGGTGGCGATGCGCGACGAGCTGTTGGTCAAGCTGCAAGCCGTCGACGCCGGCGATCCGCACGCGGTCAGCAAGGAATTGATGGCGCGACTGGACCGGGCGCACGCGAAGCTGGCCTCCTACGACCGGCTGCTGGCCGAGATGCTCGAAGGTCGTGCAGAAGCGGCCTTCGAACGCGACTCCGAGCGGATCGGGCCCTACCTGACGTTGATGGGCGGGCGGATGTACGAGCAGACGAACATTCGGTGGTGCACGGAGGTGCTCGAGGTGCTCAGCAGGAGGCTTCGATCCTGAACGTCGCGGTGACCGCGTTGCTCGGATTGTCGGTGAAGTTTCCGTCGGCGGACCCGGTGATCGTGTACTTGCCGCCTGCGCCGGTCACCTCGGCCTTGCCGATCTCGCCCCAATAGGTGCCCGTGAACCCGCCGAAGTCGCGGAAGTCGACCGACTTGGCGCTCAGCGCATCGCCGGTGTCGATGACCGCGGTGAAACCCTTCGTCTTGTCGGGAGTTTCGATGGTCCACGCCCACCCCGTTTGAGAGCACCTCACGTTGTGCGGATTGCCGGTGTCCTTGCCGTCGATGGTCACCTTCGCCGTGGTACCGCCGAGCGCCGCGGGCGGCGATGAGCAACCTGCCAGTCCGGCGACGAGCACGGCCGCGGCCACCGCAATGTGTCGGATCTCCATGCCGCCAGACTCTATTGATGTTTCCGTGCGCCCATGGGCGTTTTACCCGCGCAACGCCGCGGCGGTTGTTTCGTCGGCGGGAAGGAACGCCTCGATACTCAGCTCGGCGGCGGTCAGGTCCAAGGCGGTGCCGAACGTGGTGACGGTGCTCAGGAATGTCAGCAGCTTTCCGTCGGAGGTGTACAGCTCGAGCGGCACCGCGACGCCGCCGAGATCGCGAGTCTCGTCGAAACCGCCGGGGTACGACTCGATCTCGGCGAGCAGCGCGGCCAGCTCGGCCGAGCCGCTGACCGCGGCCTCACGCCGAAGCCGCTCGATGAGGTGATGGCGCCATTGCCCGAGATTGCGGATGCGAGGTGCCAGCCCTTCGGGGTGCACGGCGATGCGCAGCGCGTTCGGCGCCTCGAGCAGGTGGGCCGCGACGCCATCGAGAAGCACCCCGGCACCGGCGTTGGCATGCACGATCTGCCAGCCGCGGTCGACCACGACGCACGGAAATGGGTTGTAGGCGTTCAGAACTCGTTCAACACCCTCCCGGACGGCGGCCATATCGGGGTCGCCTAGGGGGCGTTCCCGGTAGACCGGCGCGAGACCGGCGGCCATCAGCAGCTGGTTCTGTTCGCGAAGCGGCACGTCGAGCACCCCGGCGAGGCGCAGCACCATCGCGCGGCTCGGGGCCGATCGGCCCGTCTCGATGAAACTGACGTGGCGGGCGGATACGTCGGCCTCGATCGCGAGGTCGAGTTGGGACAGCCGGCGGCGCTGCCGCCACTCCCGCATCAGCGATCCGAACGGGGGACTCTGGACTTGGGCGGTGGTCACGCGCCCAGTGTTGCCTACGCGAGGGACCGCAGCCACTACCTCTCAGGTAATTGCGCCACTTACCTGGGCGGCGGCACGCTGGTGGCATGAGCGAGCAGAAGATTCCAGAGATTCCTCGGTGGCTGCGTTTCGTGCTGATATGCGACCGCGCCGGTTCGGCGTGGTACATCGGGACCGGCTTCTTCTTCGCACCCGTGCTCGCCGTGCTCTCGCCGTGGCCGACGCGTCACCGCGGTCTGCTGGGTGATCATCGGCCTGGCCGGGCTGTGGCTCGGGCTGCTCGGCATCGCGATGGCCACCGGCCTGGCGATGGTGCTGCGGACGGGCGCCGAGATACCGGAGGACTACTGGCGCTCGATCATCGACTATCCGACTAGTTCGCGACCGGGCTGCTTCGACGCGCCTTGATAGTCGACCTGCCAGTGCTTGATGCCGTTGAGCCAGCCCGACCGTAGCCGCTCGGGCTTGGCCATCGGCGTGAGGTCCGGCATGTGGTCGGCGATCGCGTTGAACATCAGATCGATCGTCATCCTCGCCAGGTTGGCGCCGATGCAGAAATGCGCGCCGGTGCCGCCAAAACCCACGTGCGGGTTGGGATCCCGGAGGATGTTGAACGAATACGGGTCGTCGAAGACGTCCTCGTCGAAGTTGGCGGAGCGGTAGAACATCACCACTCGCTGCCCCTTCTTGATCTGCACGCCCGACAGCTCGGTGTCCTCGAGCGCCGTGCGCTGGAATGACGTGACCGGGGTGGCCCAGCGGACGATCTCGTCGGCGGCGGTCGCCGGGCCGCTCCTTCTTGAACAGCTCCCACTGGTCCGGGAAGTCAGTGAACGCCATCATGCCCTGGGTGATCGAGTTGCGGGTCGTCTCGTTGCCCGCCACCGCCAGCAGGATGACGAAGAAGCCGAACTCGTCGTCGGAGAGCTTGTGGCCCTCGACGTCGGCCTGAACCAGCTTGGTGACGAGGTCGTCACCGGGGTTGGCGGCCCGGTCCGCGGCCATCTGCATGCCGTACATGATCAGTTCGACCGACGCGGCTGATCGCGTCGTTGCTGGCGAACTCCGGATCCATGTCGCCAACCATCTGGTTCGACCAGTCGAAGAGCTTCTTGCGGTCGTCCTGCGGCACGCCCATCAGGCCCGCGATGGCCTGCAGCGGAAGCTCGCACGACACCTGCTCGACGAAGTCGCCCGAGCCCTCAGCAGCGGCGAGCTTGGCGATGTTCTGTGCCCGCTGGTCGAGTTCGTCCCGCAGCCGCTCGACGGCCCGCGGCGTGAACGCCCGCGAGATGATCTTGCGCAGGTGGGTGTGGTGCGGCGCGTCCTGGTTGAGCAGGACGAACTTGCCCCGTTCGATCTGCTCGCCGACGGTGCCGTCGCTTGTATCGCGGCAACGCGGTCTTCTCCAGGCTGGAGAAGACGTCGCTGCGCACCGACACCTCCTTGACGTCCTTGTGCTTGGTCACCACCCAGTAGCCGCCGTCGTCGAATCCGCCGATGCCGTTCGGCTGCTCGTTCCACCAGATCGGCGCCACCTTGCGCATGTGCGCCAATTCCTCGATCGGCAGCCGTTCGGCGTAGATATCGGGGTCGGTGAAATCGAAGCCGGGTGGGAGGTCCGGTGACGGCATAGATGCGCTCCTCAAATGACGTTGTCTAGTGCCCCTATCGCATTGCTACACCACAGATGGGGGGTGGTGAGGCGGGTTAGGCCAAACTCCAAGTGAAACGTGTTCCGACTGCGTCGAAAACTTATTAACTGCTTCGTCACAGCAACCACAGATGTAACAATTTTGCCAGCCAGACTGAAGCACCCAGTAGCGCCGCGTTCAGGCGGTAACGGGAAGGGGGCATCGGTGAGGATCGACATCGAAGCGACGGCACTGTCCATGGTCACGGCTGCAGCTGGGGTGATCGGCGGCGTTGACACTGGCGCCGACCGCGCTGGCCGACCCTGCGTCGCCGATCCGCGTGCCCCGGCCCGGTGATCCCGCGCCGCCGGCACCGCGCCTGCACCGGCGCCCGCCCGTGGCGCACCGGCCTGCAGTTGCGGCACCCGCTGCGGCACCCCGCCGCACCTGCGCCCGCGCCGGCACGCGGACGGCACCGTCCAGGCCGCCGCCGCCGATCCGGCAGCGCCGCCCGCCGAAGTGCCGCACTTGTCGAGCCTCCGAGAACCTGCCGCCGGGCACCACCGACACTCCACCCGACCCGGACCAGGCCCGCGGCCTCGGTATCTGCAAGATCTATGGCACGCGGTGCAGACCCAGGAAGTGAGCGGCAAGGACGCGCTGCTGCTGCTGACGCAGCGCCCGATGGACGCCGACGCGGTGCCACCGCCGGGAATGCCTGCCAACCCGACGCCACCGCTGCCACCTGAGCGCGCCGCTAGCCGCCCGAGCCGGCGCCCGTTCCTCTCAGGTTCGGAGCCGCTGGCTGGCCTGAGCTCAAGATGTCGCGCACCACCCGCACGTGCACCGGTTCGGTGACGGCCCACACCGCCCGCGCGAGCAGATTCCGCTGCGCAACGAACGTCGCGAAAAGCAGTGCGCCGTCGTGCTTCTTGAGCAACAACTCGCCGGGCATGCCGATGCGCGAGTCGGCGCCGAGCAGCACATGATCCGGCACGCTTCGGCGGACCTGCCAGCCGAGCACTCCGTTCGACGTGTTGCCCACCTTCAGCCCGATCGCCGACCAGCCGGACAGGAGCTGGGTTCGGACGGCCAGCGGAGCGCCTTCCAGGATTTCGCGAATCAGGTCCTCGGCGCTCTCGTCGTGGGCCGAACCGACGTCGAAGAGAAACGCGTCGCAGTAGTCGATGCGGGTCAGCGTGCTCAGCGCTCGCGACGTAGGACGGAGGGTCCACCTGGCGCACCTCGGCGGTCATCGGCGTGCTCCCGCAGCCGATTCCCGCCAGGCGCGTCCGATGTCGCGCATCATCAGCGGGTACACCACGAGGTGGCGGAACGGCGCGATCGCCGCCATGTAGGCCGCCCCGAGCACTCCGTTCGGCTTGACCAGGACGGCCATCTGGCCGCGATAGCCGCCCGTTCCGTCGGGCACCCAGCCGACGTGCATCACGCCGTGCACGGTCTGGTTGGCGATCTCCAGCGCGAACTCGTCGTCGGTGACGTACAGCGGCGTGAACGGATCGCGTGTCGAAATCGGTTGGGGTGTCGGCCAAATCGGCGGGCAGCCGATCACGAAGGCTCCGAACCCGCGTGCCAAGGCCGGTTTCCTGGCGGTCGAGGCCGAACATGCGTCCGAGTCGTCCACCGGATCGCGAACAGGCCGCGCACGACGGGAGAGGTCTCAGCCGGGGTCGAACGTGGCCATCAACCGGACCAGCTGCGGGAAGTCGTCCGGGCCGCCCGGCGTCGGCAGCGCCCACACGTCGAGCACGCTGAAAATCCTTGGCGATCTCGTGGATTCGCCACGGCCGGGAGGTGTGTTCGGTCTTGTCGAGCAATGCCAGAACCAAACATACAGTACTGTATGCTTGGCGACGAACCGGCGTCAAGACCCGCCACCGAACGAGGGAGACGTGATGGTCGCCCAGACCCGCACACCGCGGAGCACATGGATCGATGCCGGGTTGCAGGCGCTCGCCGCTGGCGGGCCCGACGCGGTGCGGGTGGAGCTGCTCGCGAAGGCACTCGGTGTCACCCGGGGCGGCTTCTACTGGCACTTTCCCAGCCGGCAGGTCATTTCTCGACGAGATGCTCGACACGTGGGAGCACCGAAGCACCGAAGAGGTGCTCGAGCGCGTCGAGCAGGAAGGCGGCGACGCCAGGGACAAGGTCCGCCGGGCGGGCATGCTCACGTTCTCCAAGGAACTGCTTCCGATCGACCTCGCCGTCCGCGACTGGGCCCGGCGCGACGGTCGGTGGCCAAGCGCCTGCGCCGCGTCGACAACCGCCGCATGGAGTACCTGCGCGCGTTGATCGGCACGTTCAGCGACGACGCCGACGACGTCGAGGCCCGCGCGCATGCTGGCCTTCTCGCTGGCCATCGGCAGCCATTTCATCGCCGCCGATCACGACGGGCGCAGCCGCAGGAGCAGAGTGCTGCGAGCGCGCGACGCCGATCGCCTAGCTCGGCTCAGGCTCGAGACGCCTACGTCGTCGATCGAACGGTCATCGACGGACACCAGTGATGCGTCGGACTCGAAGGGAGTGACGATGCTCAAAGACGGTCGTGTCGCCACCCGGCTGCCCGCCCAGGATCTGAAGCGGGCACGGGCGTTCTACGCCGACAAGCTCGGGCTCGAGCCAAGCGAGGAGCGGCCCGGCGGCCTGCTGTACCGGTGCGCGGGCGGCGAGTTCGCGTTGTTCCAATCTGCAGGCGCATCGCCGGGCACCTTCACCCAGATGGGGTGGACGTCGACGATATCGACGCGACGGTCGCCGAGTTACGCAGTCGCGGAGTCGTTTTCGAGGAGGTCGACCTGCCCGGACTGAAAACGGTCGACGGGATCGCCGAGGTCGCTGGCAACTATCCGAGCAAGGGATCCGCCGAGAGGGCGGCCTGGTTCCGCGACAGCGAAGGCAACATGCTCGGCATCGGTGAGCCGATTCCGTGAGTTAGGACGCGCTCAGCGCGACGCGGCACCGCCTCGATCCGGGCAGGAACATGCTTGTGCCACGGCGTGCCCGCGTAGGCGTCGCGCCACTCGGTGGAGGTGAGCGAATTGGGCGCCACGCCAGGGACTGTCGCGCGGCCGTCGCGTCGACGTAGTCGAGGCCGAAACCGTTCGGCAACGACGCGTGCCCCGGCAGCATCGCCTCGCTGATCTCGACGCTGGCCTCGGCGCTGCCCGCCGCGGTGGTGATCCGCGCGCGGCCGCCGTCGGTCAGGCCAAGCGCCTCGGCGTCCTCGATGCTGACGCGCAGCGCGCCGTCGGCGTCGCGTTTGCGCCACGACGGATCGCGGAAGATGTCGTTCGCGGTGTATGCGCGCCGCTCACCGGCCGACAGCACGATCGGGAACTCGGGCGTGGTCAGCCCGGCTGGCGCATCGGACAACCCGCGGATCTCGTCGAGCATCTCCTGCATGTGCAGGGCGATCTTGTGGTCGGCATGGGTGATCAGCTGCCAGTCGTCCTCGTACTCGTGGACGGTGAACGTCACGCCCGAACGGCTGGCGAGGATCGCCTCGAACAGCGCGTTGCCGTCGGCGTAGCCCGCCCGGCGCACCGCCTCGGGATACGTCATCGCGGCCTTCTGCGCCAGGCCCCACAGCGCGGCCGCACCGGCGAGCCCTTCGGGCAGAGTCGGTCCCAGCGTTTCGTACAACACGAACGGCAGCACCTTGGTGAACATCGGATTGGCGCCGACCGCCGTGAGGAACGCCTGCGCGTACGCCGCCAGCCCCTGCTCGGCGGCATCACGCAGCGGCTCCAGCTCGGCGTCGTCGATCACGCCGAGCGCGCGCATCAGCCGCGCCCAGATCTCGGGCTCGGGCAGCGTGCCCTCGAGCGGCTCGAGCAGCGGATGGCGCAGGTGAAATGTGTTGTGCGGGAACTCGAGATTGAAGAACGTCGCCTCCGGCTTCTCGTACTGACTCGCCGCGGGCAGCACATAGTGGCCAGCCGGGCCGTCTCGGTCATCGCGACGTCGATGACCACCATCAGCTCGAGTGACTCGAAGGCCGCCCGGCACGCCGCGGAATCGGCAAGGGAATGGGCGGGATTGCTGCTCTCGACGATCATCGCGCGGAAGCGGTCGGGATGGTCGGTCAGGATCTCCTGGGGCACAGCGTTGCTCGGTACCAGCCCGCCGACGATCGGGTGCGCCGGTGACCGGCGTGCGCCCGACCGCGGTCGTGTGGCGGAACAGCGGCCCGAACGACGAATGCAGGTGCTGCCCACCGCGTTTGGCGAAGTTGCCGGTCAGGATCCACAGCAGCTTGTTCAGATACGAGCACAGCGTGCTGTTGGGCGCCTGCTGGATGCCGAGGTCCTCGAACACCGCGACGCTGTCGGCGGCGGCGATGCGCCGCGCCGCGGTGCGGATCAGTTCCTCGTCGACGCCGCAGCGCTGCGCGTAGTCGCCGACGGGGACGTCGCGCAATGCGTCGCGCACCGGCTCGACGCCGTTGACGTGCTCGGCGAGAAACGCCTCGTTGCACAGGTCTTCCTGCACCAGCACGGCGGCCAGCGCCGCCAGGCACCAGGCGTCGGTTCCCGGCCGCACCCGAAGGTGGATGTCGGCCATCTTCGCGGTGTCGGTGATCACCGGGTCGATGACGATCATCGAGCGGCCGGGATCCTTGGCGATCTCGTTGAGCACGGTGCGGGCGCGCGGGAAGCTCTGCGACATCCACGGGTTCTTGCCGATGAACACCGAGACCTCGGCGTGTTCGAACTCGCCGCGGGTGTGACCGCCGTAGAGATGGGCGTCGACCCACGCCTCGCCGGTCTTCTCCTGTGCGAGCGCGTTCGAGCGGTAGTGCGAGCCGAGCACCTTGAGGAAGGCGCCGCTGTAGGCGCCGCCGAGATGGTTACCCTGCCCGCCGCCGCCGTAGTAGAAGATCTTGTCCCCGCCGTGGGTGTCGGCGATGCGCTTGAAGCCCGCGGCGATCTCGGAAATCGCGGTGTCCCAATCGATTTCCTCGTAGCTGCCGTCGGGCCGCCTGCGCATGGGGGAGGTCAGCCGGTTGCCGTTGTTCTGGTAGTGATCCAGCCGCAGCGCCTTGTTGCAGGTGTAGCCCTGCGAGGCGGGGTGGTCCTTGTCGCCGCGGATCTTGGCGAGGTTGCGGCCGTCGAGTTGCACGACGATGCCGCAGTTGCACTCGCACAGGATGCACGCGGTGGATTGCCATTCACCGGCTCATTGGCGGGGATTTCCTTTCCGACATCTCGGCCTGCAGCAGGTCGCGCAGCTGGCCATGGACAAGGTCGAGGGGCTTGAGGTCGCGGGAGGCGCGGGCGACGACGATCGCCCCTTCGATCGCGGTGGTGGTCAGCATCGCAAGCTCGTCGGCACGCGCCGCGGACACGCCGTCTGCGACCAGCCGCTGCGGCGATGAGGTCGGTCCAGCGGGCGAAGGCCGCGGCCGCGCGGTCGATCACCGGCGTCGCCTGGTCCTGCTTGGCGGGGTCGCCGGCTTCGACCGCCACCGCGACGACGGGACATCCCGCGCGGTAGTCGCGTGCGGACCAGTTGCTTGCGGTAGTGCGCGATGAGGCCGTCGAGGGCGTCGAGGCCGCTGTTCGGCCTTGGCGATCTTGCGCCGCGATGTATTCGCCGGCGTAATCGATTGCTTCACAGAGCAATTGAGTGCGGCCACCGGGGAAGTAGTGATACGCCGAGCCGCGCGGGGCGCCGCTGTGCTCGAGCACGTCGGCGATCGCGGTCGGGTGCGCGCCGCGTTCCCGGATCAGCAGCGCGGCAGAGATCACCATCCGCTCGCGGGGGCTGGCCATGAGTCTGGATCCCTTCGTCCGACCCGGCTATGTATGTCACCTTACATAATCGGCGTGCGCAGCAGACCAGACCCGGCGAGTCGGCAGCGCTGATTCGTGACGCCGCGACTAGGTCAGCGCCGATCCACACGGCGAGGAACGCCGACATGCTGAGCCAGGCACAGACAGGTGATCACGGCAGATCGACCGCGCCAGGCCGCGACTGTTCGGCCGCGATGTCCCGACGCGGTTGCCGAGCCGCACCGCGTTCGGGACGGTGCGGAGCATCGCCAGCAGGATCGGGACGCCGGCGAGCACCGCCGCGACGCACCACGCAGCCAACCGGGATCGTCGCCGCGGAATGCATCGAAAACCCAACGCCGCCCAACAAGATCACCATCACGAGCGCGATGAGGTAGACTCATCGGGCGTGACGTCGTCGTCGCGCGGTGGTAGTAACCCGCGATCGATGCGAGCACGGGCTCGGGCAGCTCGTCCGCGCCGCGATGGCGAAGGACCTGAGCGTCGAAGATCAGGTCCATCCACAGCACGGCGAGCAGAAAGCCGGCGCAGGCGGCCGCGATCAGACGCTGGCCGCCTCGTTGAGCTCGTTGAGGGTGTTGGTCGCCTCGAGGTACTCCTGCACCCAGCGCTCGATGACCGCCGAGGACTTCTCCACCTTGGTGAACTGACCGACGACCTGGCCGATCGGGTTGAACGCGACGTCGACGCTCTCGTTGGGGTACTTGTGGGTGGCGGCGACGGCCATGCCGGACACCATGTACTGCAGCGGCATGCCGAGCGGCTTCGGGTTGTCCGGGTTCTCCCACGCCTCGGTCCAGTCGTTGCGCAGCATCCGCGCCGGCTTGCCGGTGAACGACCGGCTGCGGACGGTGTCGCGGCTGGTGGCCTTGGCGTAGGCGGCGTGCTGGACCGCGGTGTGCTCGGACTCCTCGACCATGACCCACTGCGAACCGGTCCACGCGCCCTGCGCGCCGAGGGCCAGTGCGGCGGCGATCTGCTGGCCGCTGCCGATCCCGCCGGCGGCCAGCACCGGAACCGGCGCGACCTCCTTGACGACCTGCGGCCACAGCACGATCGAGCCCACCTCGCCGCAGTGCCCGCCGGCCTCGCCGCCCTGGGCGATGATGATGTCGACGCCGGCGTCGGCGTGCTTGCGCGCCTGCGACGGCGAACCGCACAGCGCGGCGACCTTGCGGCCTTCGTCGTGGATGTGCTTGATCATGTCGGCGGGCGGGGTGCCGAGCGCGTTGGCGATCAGCGTGCACTTCGGGTGCTGCAGCGCCACCTCGACCTGCGGCGTCGCGGTCGCCTCGGTCCAGCCGAGCAGCTGCAACGCATCGTCGTCGCTGTGGTCGACCGGCACGCCGTGGTCGGCGAGGATCTTGCTGGCGAAGTCGAGGTGCTCCTGCGGGCACCAAGTCGTTGAGCGTCTTCTTGAGCACCTCCGGGGACAGGTCGGTGGCGTCCATGCCCTCGTACTTGTTCGGGATGACGATGTCGACGCCGTAGGGATGGTCGCCGATGTTCTCGTCGATCCAGTTCAGCTCGATCTCGAGCTGTTCCGGCGTGAAGCCGACCGCGCCGAGCACGCCGAAGCCGCCGGCCTTGCTCACGGCGACGACGACGTCGCGGCAGTGGGTGAAGGCGAAGATCGGGAACTCGATGTTGAGTTCGTCGCAGATGGGGGTGTGCATGCCTGCTCCTCGGGTGGGGCGGTCGCCGAACTGAAACGTGTTCTAGTTTAGCTTAGGCGCCCCGGCGCCATCCGGGAAGGGCCTTGCGTGCTGCAGCTTCGCAGGTTGCGGGGTATGCCACGATGAGGATTCGAGACCGGTCGCGAGGAAGGCGCCGAAGTTGCCTGGATCGCGTTCAATGGTCGGCGTCCGACCAGTCACGAGCGGATGACTGGCCGTGCCTTGGGATGCGTCGTATCACGACGGCCCCGCGCCATGGGACATCGGCGGACCGCAGCCGGCGGTCGTGCGGTTGGCGTCCGAAGGCGGATTCTCCGGAGCGGTGCTCGATGCGGGATGCGGCACCGGCGAGAACGGCGCTTCATATCGCGTCGCTCGGCTTGTCGGTTCTGGGTGTCGACGTAGCGGAGACGGCACTGGCGATGGCCCGGGAGAAAGCCGCGCGACCGTGGGATCGCGATCGAGTTCGCGGCGACCGACGCGTTCGAGCTGGACCGGCTGGGACGCAGGTTTCAGACGGTGCTGGACTGCGGACTGTTCCACACCCTCGACGGCGACGAGCGCGCGCGGCTACGTGGCGAGCGTGGCGTCGGTAACCGAGCGCGACGGCACCCTGTATGTGTTGTGCTTCAGTGACATTGGCCCCGACATCGGCCCGCATCCCGTCACTCAGGACGAGCTGCGAGCGGCGTTTCACACAGGCGCCGGGTAGGATGTCACCACGATCGAACCGGACCGGATACACACGATCTACCACGACGACGGCGCACCAGCCTGGCTCGCGACCGTCAACCGCATCTAATCGCGCCGCGGTGCCCGCTGGGCACAATCGTCCGAAGCACCGCCGACCCGTAACCCATCAACCGTCGTGACCGGCTCTTCGGTCCACCGGCCCCGACAACCCGCAGCACCGGCCAGCCCTCCGTCGGCGGCCATCGCGGCGAGACCTGGACGGGGGTTCACCGGCCGGGGGTGGCCGACCAGCTGCATCAACGCCACATCTTCGTTGCCGTCGGCGTAGAAGTAGCTGCGCTGCAGGTCAACGTCGTTGTCGTCGCAGAACTGTTGGACCGCTTTGGCCTTGTTTCTTGCCCCAGATGACCGGCTTGGCGATCCGCCCGGTGAGCAGACCCCGATCGTCGAGCTCGAAATGGTTGCACAGCACGTCGGTGATCTCCAGGTAGCGGGCAACGGGTTCGGCGTGGATGGTCAGCGCCGACGAGCTCAGCACCACGGTGTGGCCCCGCTGCTGATGCGCCCGCACGACCTCATGCATGTAGGGAAAGACGCGAGAGGAGACGCGCTCGACGAACAGCCGCTCGCCGACTTCGTCGAGTTCGGCCAGGGACTCACCCCGCAGATAACCCGCCGCCCTGGTCATCAGCCGCTCGAACTGCATCCGGCCGAATCGGTATCGCATCGACGCCTCGATGACCCCCAGCACCTCGCCGATCCGCGCTTGCCTGCGCCGGATCCGGTCGCCGGCGTGGGCGGTCGCGGTGAACCCGTCGACCAGCGTGCCGTCCAGATCGAAGAACGCCCCGACCTGCGGGCCGGGCGGGCTCGCGCCGATCTCCGCGACCGTATTCAGCGGCGGCGGCAGCGAACTCATGCGACCAGCCTAACTAGCTGGCGTATAAGCCTTTTCCGGTAACCAGCGGCATGTCCAGCGTGGTCCGGATACCGGGCGGTGCGGCGACGACGTCCGGGATGGCGTTCACGATCCGGCCAGCCGCCGCGAGGATGGCCGCGTAGTTGTGGTCGCCGTTGCGGCTCGTCGGGCAGATGTCCATGGTGTAGGACGGTTCGCCGATGATCTCGACGCGGTACGAGCCGCCGGGCTGCGCGGGCTGCGCCCAATCCGGGCGCAGGTCGGCCCGCAACCGGGTGACGTGCTCGACGACGATCACCGGCTTGCCCTTGACCATGCCCTCGATCTGGAAGCGCACCGCCGCGACGGTGCCCTTCTTGATGGTGCCGACCGCGACGTTCGAAGTCCTCTGGGGCGGGCTCCTGTTCGACGGAGTCGCTGGATCTCGTCGACCTCGATGCCGAGGCCCGCGGCCAGCTGCCGGATCGCGGTGCCCCAGGCGATGCTCAGCACGCCCGGCTGATACAGCATCGGCAGGTCGCCGATCTGCGTTGCCGAAGCCCATCACGTCGAACATCACCGTCGCGCCGTCGTAGGTGGCGTAGTCGGCGATCTCCATGGTGCGCACCTGCTCGATGCTCTGGCAGGTTCCGGCCAGCGCGAAGGGCAGCAGATCGGTCGCGAATCCCGGGTCGACGCCGGTGAAGAAGACCGTCGAATCACCTTCTCGCGCAGCATCTTCGATGCGCTGGATGTACTTGTCGGGAATCACCTCCACGGGTACTGCAGCACGCCGACGCCCGAGCCGACGACGTCGATGCCCGCGGCGAGGATCGTGCGCACGTCGGCCAAGGCCTCGCGCAGCCGGGTGTCGCCCATCGCGCAGTACACGACGCAGTCGGGTTTGGCCGCGATGATCGCGTCGAGGTCATTGGTCGCGGCAACACCGGTCGTCACGTCCAGCCCGGCCAGCTCGCCGGCGTCGCTGGCCCACCTTGGCGTCCGACGACACCCACACGCCGGTCAGGTCGAAGCGCGCGTCGTTCACCAATTGCTTCAGCGCGAGGCTGCCACAGTTGCCGGTGCCGATGAGCGCGACGCGGATCGCCATCCTGTTTCCCTTCCAGAAACTGGAACAGGTTCTACTTGTAGCACGCGCGCACGGTAGCCTGACCCGTCATGGGACGCGTGGACGGAAAAGTTGCACTCATCAGCGGCGGGGCACAGGGCATGGGCGCAGAGGACGCTCGGGCACTGGTCGCCGAGGGCGCCAAGGTGGTCATCGGCGACATCCTCGACGACAAGGGCAAGGCGCTGGCCGACGAGATCGGCGAAGCCGCACGCTACGTCCACCTCGACGTCACACAGGCCGAGGAGTGGGAGGCCGCCGTCGCCACCGCGGTCAGCGAGTTCGGCAAGCTCAACGTGCTGGTCAACAACGCCGGAACGGTCGCGCTTGGCCAGATCGGCAAGTTCGACATGGCCAAGTGGCAGAAGGTCATCGACGTCAACCTGACGGGCACGTTCCTCGGCATGCAGGCCTCGGTCGAGGCGATGAAGGCGGCTGGCGGCGGCTCGATCATCAACATTTCCTCGATCGAGGGACTGCGTGGCGCGGTCATGGTGCACCCGTACGTGGCGTCCAAGTGGGCGGTGCGCGGGCTGAGCAAGTCGGCGGCGCTGGAACTCGGCCCTCACAACATCCGGGTGAACTCGGTCCACCCGGGCTTCATCCGCACCCCGATGACCAAGCACTTCCCCGACAACATGCTGCGGATTCCCTTGGGCCGACCGGGCCAGCCCGAGGAGGTGGCGACGTTCATCGTCTTCCTCGCCAGCGACGAATCGCGTTACGCCACTGGTGCCGAGTTCGTGATGGACGGCGGACTGGTCAACGACGTTCCCCACAAGTGACCTGCGGGTAACGCACTGATCCGGGTCGAGCCGGTGCAAGACTTCAGCCATGCACGAGGTCGACCAAACCACCGAGCAGATGGTGCGCAGCGTGCTCGCGTACGCCGAGAACCGGCTGCGGATGAATCCTGTGCCGCTCGACAAGGGGACGCTGGCCGCCGACGAGCTATACGAACGGCTCGACGGGGTGATCCGCGACACGCCGCGTCCGCCCGACGAGGTGCTCGGCGTCTACACCTCGGTGATCGCGCCGAGCGTGATCTCGGCGGACAGCCCGCGGTTCCTCGGCTTCATCCCGGCCGCCCCGACCAAGGCCAGCCTGCTGTTCGACATGCTGGTGTCCTGCGCCTCGATCCAGGGCATCTCGTGGCTGGAGGCCTCGGGTGCGATCGCCGCGGAGAACAGCGTGCTGCGGGTGATCGCGCACGAGGCGGGCCTGCCGACGACCACCGGTGGATGCTTCGTCTCTGGCGGCTCGGCGGGCAACCTGTCGGCTCTGGCCGTGGCCCGCGAGACGGCCAAGAAGCGCGGCGCCACCGGCCGGCTGCGCGTGGTCGTCGGCTCGGACGCGCATTCGTCGATCGTCAACACGCTGCGGCTGCTGGAGATGGACGCTCTGGTGGTCGACACACCCGACCATCGGCTCACCGCCGACACCGTCCGCGACGCGGTGCCGCCCGATGCGGCCAACATCGCCGCGGTGGTCTGCACGTCGGGCACGACGAACGCGGGCATCATCGACGACCTGGCCGGTGTCGGCGCGCTCGCGAAGGAACGCGGCTGGTGGTTCCACGTCGACGGCGCCTACGGCGGCTCGGGCATCTTCGCCCGCTCGCTGCGGCCGAAGTACAAGGGCCTGGAGCAGGCCGACTCGTTCATCCTCGACCCGCACAAGTGGTTGTTCACCCCGTTCGACTGCTGCGCGTTGCTGTACCGGGAGCCCGAGCTGGCCCGCGCCACCCACACCCAGGACGCGTCGTATCTCGACGTCATCCACACGTCCGACGGCGAGTGGAACCCGTCCGATTACGCCTATCACCTGACCCGGCGCGCCCGCGGGTTGCCGCTGTGGTTCTCGCTGGCGGTCTACGGGCTGGAGGCGTATCGCCAGGCAATCGAGGTCGCCGCGTCGCTTGCCGTCCAGACCGCCGAGCTGATCAAGGCCGCCCCGCAGCTGGAGCTGATCCGCGAGCCCGACCTCGGCGTGGTGCTGTTCCGTCGGCTCGGCTGGAAACCCGAGGACTACGACGCCTGGGCCCAGCGGCTGCACCAGGACCAGGTCGCGTTCATCCCGCCGACGAAATGGGAGGGCGAAACAGTGGGCCGATTCGCGTTCCTGCACCCCGACACCAGCCTGGAGCTGGTGCGGGAGGTGTTGGCGCGCACGGAGTGACCAGCGCGAATTCCGTTGCGCTGCTAGCTGAGCCCAGGCCTCACGCTGCAGGTACGGTGATCCGGTGGACGGGGCGCAGATGTCGGTTGAACGGCGTCGGCACATCGTCTTGACGAATCCTGCTCTCGGTGGCGTTGCTGCTGCTTCTCTGCGCGGCGGACTTCCCGGACTTCGCCAAGCCGGCGCCGCCGCCGGGACAGATCGAGCTGGCGCAGGGCTGGAGCCTGGTTTCTGCTCGCGACGTTCGGGCGGACGGGGCGGCCCTCTCCAAGCCGGACTACAAGGCGACCGGCTGGCATGCGATCCCTCGAATGCCCGCGACCGTTCTGCAGACCCTGCAGGAGGACGGCACCTACCCGAACCTCTACTTCGGCACGAATCTGGTCGACGAGGTCCCGCAGGATCTCTACAAGCAGGACTGGTGGTACCGCACCACGTTCACCGCGCCTGCCGGCCACACGACGTACATGTTGGAGTTTCCCGGCATCAACTACCGCGCCGAAATCTGGTTGAACGGCCATCTGATCGCGGGCAACACCCAGATCGTCGGCATGCACACCGCCCACGAACTCGACGTCTCCCGATGGGTGAACCAGGGAGGGTCCAACACGCTGGCCGTCAAGGTCACGCCGGAGCGCGCGCTGCAGGACATCGACGGCGTCGAACTGGCGGACAGTTGGTACGACTGGATCAACTGGAACTATCTGGGATACCAAGGGCCAGGAAAGAATCCGGCCAACGGGAATTCGTTTGTCTCCGACCGCAATGCGGGCATCTGGAAGCCGGTCTACCTGAAGGTTTCCGGCGCCTGTGCTCATCGGCCCGTCAACGGTCAACTCCGAACTTCCGCTGCCGCGAACGGATTCCGCGCGGCTGACGATCTACAGCAGCCTGCGCAATTCGTCTGCCGCACAGGTGCGCGGCGTTCTGCGGGCGACGATCACCCGGCCGGGCAAGCCCGACGTCCAGATCGAGCAGCCGGTCACGCTCGCCGCGGGGGAGCAGCGCGAGGTCAGCTTCACTCCCGACAAGTTCGCGCAGCTGACCGTGCAGAATCCCGACCTGTGGTGGCCCTACACCCTCGGCCAGCCCAACCTCTACGACCTGCAGCTGGAGTTCCGGCAGTACAACCGGCCGATCGACACCAGCCATCTGCGGTTCGGCATCCGCTCCGTCGAGCAATACCGCGATCAGGACCAGCAGTTCCCCGAACTCGGCAAGGGCGGAAACTTCTATCTGAAGGTCAACGGCAAGGACTTCCTGGTCCGCGGCGCCGCGTACACGCCCGACCTGCTGTACGCGAACGACTCCAACCGCGACGCCGCGATCCTGGGTTACGTGAAAGACCTCGGGCTCAACATGATTCGACTCGAGGGCAAGTTCCCCGGCGATCACATCGCGGAGATGGCCGACGAGATGGGCATCCCGCTGATGTACGGCTGGATGTGCTGCAACCAGTGGGAGAAATGGACCCAGTGGGACGACGAGGACAACCGCGTCGCGCAAGACAGCCTGCGCTCGCAGATCGAGGGGCTTCGTAGCCATCCGTCGGTGTTCGTGTGGGCCAACGGCAGCGACGGGAAGCCCCCGCCCGCCGTGCTCGCCAAGTACCACGGCATCCTGTCGGATCTGCACTGGCAGAACGCCACCGTCGACACCGTGTCCTCGTTGGCAACCGACGAGACGGGGGAGCGCGACTGGGACGGCATCCAGATGGCGGGCCCGTACAGCTGGCGACCGCCGAGCTACTGGTTCACCGGGCGTTACGCCGCCACCCGCGGGTCGACCGCCGAACAGGGCGACAACGAACAGATCCCGCCGTTCGCGAGCCTGAAGAAGTTCATTCCGCCCGACAAGCTCTGGCCCATCAACGACGCCTGGTTCTTCCACGCCGGCTCGAATCCGAAAAACGCTGCGCTGACCAGCATTCGGCGTGCCGTCGACCGCCGCTACGGGGCGTCCAACGAGTGCGGAGGAGTTCACGCGCAAGGCGCAACTCGCGCACTACGAGTCGACCCGTGCCCAGTTCGAGGCGTTCGCCGCAGGCGGCTGGGACAACCACAAGATGACGATCTACTGGATGCTCAACAACCACTGGCCGTCGTTCTTCGGGCACCTCTTCGACTACTACCTGCGGCCAGGCGGAGCCTACTTCGGCGCGAAGAAGGGGCTGCGGCCGCTGTCGGTCGTCTTCGACTCGTATGCAACGGGCAACCACAACAACGCCAACATCACCGTGGTCAACCAAACCCCCAGGGACCAAACGGGTTTGACGGTGCGGGTGCGGGTGTACGACCTGCAGGGCAGGGTGCGCGACGATCGCAGCGCAGGCAATATCAACGTGACACCCGGCGGAGCGGTGCAGGCGATGACATTGCCCCGACTCGCCAGGGATTCGAGTGTTTTCTTCGTGCGCGCCGAGTTGTTCGACTGGTCAGGAAAAGTCGTCTCCGAGAACGTCTATTGGCAGTCGCAGCAACTCGACGACGTCGGCGATCCGCGCAACGATTCGGCGTTCGAGCTCAAGCAGGCGAGCTGGGCCGACATGACGGCGCTCAACTACATGCCGCAGGTGCCGCTGGACGTGACCGCGTCCAAATCGCCTAACCCGAGCGACAATCGCGTGACGATCCGGCTGCACAACCCGTCACAGCGGGTCGCGTTCTTCGAGCGCGCCGAGCTCACCTCGACGCCCGACGGTGACGAGATCCTGCCGATCGAGTACAGCGACAACTACGTGACCGTGTTTCCCGGCGAGACGGTCGAACTTCAGGGACAGCCGTGGACCGGTGTGGCCGCCAACTGGGTGAGAGTGACGGGCTACAACACGCCCGCCGTGTCAGCCGTGCGTGTCGCGCGTCAGTCCACCGCGGCGAAGTTGACCGTCGCCGTGGCGCCGACTTCGTCGTCGTTGCCGCGGTAGATGTCCACCTGCACCACCACGGACCGCTTGCCCGTGCGCAGGATGCGCGCGACCGCACGCGCCGGCCCGACCTTGATGGGCCGCAGATAGCGGATGAACAGGTCGGTGGTGGCGATGCCCATGCCGAATGGGGTGCTGCGCGAGGCGAGTTGGCCTGCCGTCACGTCGGCCATGGTCGCGATCAGGCCGCCCTGAGCCCCCGGCGGTGTTGACCGTTCGCTCGTCGACGGGCATCTCCATGGTCACGGTGCCGTCCGTCGACGGGACCTCCTGCAGGCCGAGCTGATCGAACAGCTCTCGGAGGGACTTCGGCGCCGTCATGGAGAACGACATTACCGGCCTGCCGTAGATGTCGTCTGGACGTGAGCGCACGCGCCGGCATCGTTGTCACGGGAACCGAGGTGCTGACGGGGCGGGTCCAGGACCGCAACGGCCCGTGGATCGCCGACCGGCTGCTCGAGCTCGGCGTCGAACTGGCCCACATCACGATCTGCGGCGACCGACCCGACGACATCGAGGCGCAGCTGCGGTTCCTCGCCGACGAGGGCGTGGACCTCATCGTCACCAGCGGCGGCCTCGGCCCGACCGCCGACGACATGACCGTGGCGACCGTGGCCCGATTCTGCGGCCTCGAACTGGTGCTGGACAACGCGCTCGAGGACCGGATCGCCGACATCATCAAGCGATTGATGGCGCGCTTCGACAACGTGGACCTCGAGGCGGTCGCGCGCCGCCAACCGCAAGCAGGCGCTGATTCCGGTCGGCGCGCACGTGATCGATCCGGTCGGCACCGCGCCCGGCGTGGTCGTGCCGGGCAAGCCGACGGTCGTCGTGTTGCCCGGTCCGCCGCGCGAACTGCAGCCGATGTGGCCGGTGGCGGTGCGAAACCGAGGCGGTGCAGCAGGCGATCGCGGGCCGAACCACGTACCGCCAGGAGCATGGTGCGGATGTTCGGGCTGCCCGAGTCGGGTCTTGCCGACACCCTGCGCGACGCCGAGCAGCGACGTCGACGGCTTCGACCGGCTCGAGATCACCACCTGCCTGCGCCGCGGCGAGGTCGAGATGGTCACCCGCTACGAGCCCGACGCCGCGGGCATCTACGCGGAGCTGATGGAGCTGCTGCGCGAGCGCCACGGCCGGGAGATCTTCTCCGAAGACGGCTCGCTCGTCGACGACCAGGTCGCGCAGCTGCTGGCCGGCCGCCGGATCGCGACGGCCGAATCCTGCACCGGCGGGCTTGCTGGCCGCCCGGCTGACCGACCGTGCCGGGCTCGTCGGCGTACGTCGCAGGCGGAGTCGTCGCCTACGCGAACGAGGCCAAGGCCGAGCTGCTCGGTGTCGAACCCGACCTGATCGCCGCGCACGGGGCGGTGTCCGAACCTGTCGCCGAGGCGATGGCCGACGGCGCGCTGAGCCGCTTCGGCGCGGACACCGCGATCGCGATCACCGGAATCGCCGGGCCCGGAGGCGGCACGGAGGACAAGCCCGTCGGCACGGTGTGCTTCACCGTGAAACTCGCCGACGGCGAGACGGTCACCCGCACCATCCGGTTGCCCGGCGATCGGTCCGATATTCGCGAGCGGTCGACGACCGTCGCCATGCACCTGCTGCGCCGCGCGCTCGGCGGTTGACGGTCGACCCGCTGTAGCTCGCTCGTCCGGTCCATGACTGCAACCGACGAGCGGCAGACGATTGCCGAGTTCGCCGAACAGGGCGGGTGGCACCGCAGGAACGTCGACCGCACCGACTACTACACCAAGGGCGGTGCCCGGGTGCAGCGTGATCTGGCAGGGCACGGCCGCGATCAGCGGCGGCTCGCTGTACCACGACGACAACCTGACGGCCTACACGCGGGAACTGAGCACCGTTCACGGGCTGGCTGAAACGCTGATCAGCTGAGCGCCGCCTTCGCCTCGGCCAGGTTGTCGGCCGCCAGCACCAGCCGGGTGTTGGTCGCCAGGTAGACGGTGGTCAGGTTGACCTTCGCGTCGCCAAGTTTGCGCGCGACCTCGCCGAGCGCGCCCGGCCGGTCCTCGATGTCGAGCACGATCACCTCCTGCTCGGCGGCGATCTTGATTCCGGCGCCCTGCAGCGCTTCGAACGCCGGCGTCGCGATCCTCCACCAGGATGTGCACCTCGGCCTGCCCGCCGCCGCTGGTGAGCGCACACAGGCCGGCGATGTTGGCGCCCGCCTTGCCGAGCACGTCGCCGACCCGGGCCAGCTCGCCGGGTTGGTCATCGAGGTAGAGCGTCAGATCGGTCGCCATGACGCGCGCTCCTTCCGTGCCACTCAACGGTATCGGCTGAGCACGAAATTCGGATGCGCTCGGACATCGCTTTGTGGCACCGTCGAGTTCCGTGCTCGCCTCGGACACATCGACCGCTCTGGAAATCCGCTCCGCCACGGACGCGGACTGGCCGGCGATATCGCTGTTGGACGCCACCAGTTTCGGGCGGTTCGGCCATCCGGAATCGTTGACGGCGTGGCGGTCGCTGATGCCGACCGACAGCACGGTCCTCGCATGCGACGGCAGCGACGTCGTCGGCATGGCCCACTACCTCGATCTGCGGCTGACCGTGCCAGGCGGCGCGGTTCTGCCGATGGCGGGCGTCACGCTCGTCGGGGTCGCGCCGACGCACCGCCGCCGCGGCATCTTGCGCGCGATGTACACCGAACTGCACAACCGCATCGCCGACGCGCGATATCCGATCGCGGGCCTGACGGCCAGCGAAGGCGGGATCTACGGGCGCTTCGGATACGGTCCAGCGACGATCGAGCAGGAGTTCAGCATCGACCGCCGCTTCGCGCGGTTCCGCGACGACGCGCCCGATCCCGGTGGCGTCCGGATCGTCAAGCCTGCCGATCACCGCGACGAGCTTGCCGAGATCTACGAGCGCTGGCGGCTGCGCACCCCGGGCGGCCTCGGCCGCCCCAAGGCGCTGTGGGACGAGCTGCTGGCCGATCGAGAGTCGGATCGTCGCGGCGGAACCGAGTGGTTCACGTTCCTGCATCCCGACGGCTACGCCATGTACCGGGTGTTCGGCGACGACCCGATGTTCGTGCGGGTCGGCTGCGTTGACGGCGGTCACCACCGATGCGCACGTCGCATTGTGCCGCGCGCTGCTCGGGCTCGACCTGATGGAGAAGGTCGTCTTCGGCACGCATCCCGCCGACCCGCTGCCGTACCTGTTGACGGATCATCGGCTTGCCCGCATCACGCACATCGAGGATGACCTCTGGCTGCGCATCATGGACATCCCGGCCGCGCTCGAGGCGCGCACCTACCAGGCGGAGCTGTCCGCAGTGATCGAGATTTCTGACGGATTCCGCAGTGACGGAGGCCGATTCGCTCTGGAGATTCGCGATGGGCGGGCGCGCTGCACGCCGACCGACGCACCAGCCGATGTGCAGATGGATCTCGACGTGCTCGGCAGCCTGTACCTGGGCGCACATCGAGCATCGTCGTTTGCCACCGCAAACCGCTTGCACAGCAAGGACTCGGGCCTGACGCGCCCGATTGACGCCGCATTCGTCAGCGATGTGCCCGCCGAACTCGGCTTCGGTTTCTAATAGATCACTTCAGAGATTGCGTGCGTTAAGGCGCGTAAGGGACCCTTAGCCGGGCCCCCGGAAGGAGCGCGCATGCGCATGGATCGTCGATCGTTTGCCGCGGCGGTAACTCTTGGCAGCGCCGCCGCCCTGTTCGGTGCCAAAGCGGCCACGGCGTCGCCTCCGTCCGACCCAATTCCGCGCGCTCGCAACGTGGTGCTGGTGCACGGCGCATACGCCGACGGCTCGTGCTGGTCCGATGTCATCCCGTACCTGCAGGCGCGCGGTCTGAACGTGGCCTCGGTGCAGAATCCGCTGCGCACGCTGGACGAGGACTGTGAGTTCGCCCGTCGCACACTGGCTTTGATGGACGGCCCGACGGTGCTTGTCGCCCACTCGTATTCCGGCATGATCGCCACCGAGGTCGGCGTCGATCCCAAGGTGACGGCCTTGGTGTACATCGCCGCCCGCGCACCCGACGCAGGCGAGGATTACACCGCGCTGGCCTCGCAGTACCCGACGCCTCCTGCCAGCGCCGGCCTGGTGAAGGGCGGCGACGGATACGCGCAACTGTCGGAGTCGGCATTCCTCAACGACTTTGCGCAGGACGTCGCCCCGGCGCGGGCGAAGACGCTGTACGCGGTGCAGGGCAGGATCTCGGACGAGTTGTTCACCGCACGCACGACGCAGGCGGCATGGCGCGACAAGCCGACGTTCTACGCGGTATCGAAGAACGACCGCACTATCAATCCCGACCTCGAGCGGTTCATGGCCCAGCGGATGAACGCGAAAACCATCGAACTCGACGCCAGTCACCTGTCAATCGTCTCGAAAGCGCGCGAAGTCGCCGACCTGATCATCGAGGCCACCGGAGGATGAACCCCGCGGTGCGACCTCGTTCACTTCTGGTCGGCGCGGTCCCAAAGCCCGATCATGGTGTCCAGGATTTCCTCGGCCCTACCTAAGCCGGCCAGGTGACTTTCGCCGGGCAGGTGATACAGCTCGACGTCGGGCAGTTTGGCCACGACATGCTGTCCGTGCTCGAACGGCACGATGTGGTCGTGGTCGCCATGCCACCACCGGACGGGCACCTTGACCTCGTCGAGCCGGAAACCCCAGTCGCGTGCGAACACCACGACGTCGGCGAACGGCGCGGCCATCTGCTTGCGGCTGCCGTTGAGCAGGTCGTCGAGGAACATCGCCTTGATCTCCGGCCGCGCCAGCACTTGGCGGTCTGCCTCCGGTGACACCCGCCCATACATGTCGACTGCGGGGGACCCGACCGGTCGGATCAGCCGGAAGAGCGCACTGGCCACCATTCCGATGGGACCGCCTGCCACTTGCAGCAGCGGCGCCACCCGCAGTCCGACGGATCCCATCAAGCCTCCGGCGATGGCGTCGGAGCCGGTGCGTCGGGGCGACACCACCGATGACACCGGCGGCCACCACGCGATCGGGCATCGCCGCAGCGCAGGCCAGCGTGTAGGGGCCGCCACCCGACAGGCCGATGACCTCCATCTTGTCGATCCCGAGCGTGTCGGCGATGGTGCGCAGGTCGTCGGCGAATGCGAACACGGTGTCGTACTGGTGCGGCGTGGACGAACCGATGCCGGGCCGGTCGATACCGATCAGCCGGATCTGCCGTTTCTCGGCGTAGACGCGGGCTTCCATCGGGATCTGCCTGCGGGCGCCGGGCGTGCCGTGCAGCCAGAACATGGCGCGGCCCTGCGGATCGCCGAACTCGGCGAACCCGATCTGGCGGTCATCACCGACGGCGATGTTGCCTTCCAGCTTCGGACGGGCGATTGCGACAGCCATGCCCAGAGTGTCTCATTCGGCCGAACGGAACAGGTACGACCCCACCGTCGTGATGCGGTCGTCGACTCCTTCGTCGTGCATGACGGTGCGGACGGCGAGCATGCCGTCGGCCCCGGGCATCGGTTCGGTTTCGACGCGGAACGGTCCGACCTTGCCGCGCGCCAGGAACATCACGTGCGACGACACGCCCTGTAGCCGATCGGTGCCGGCGGCCTCGGCCGCCGCTGTCGACGGCCGCGGTCTCGAGGATGACGAACTGCGGTCCGATGTGCAGCGCCGCATCCGGCGAGGCGACCTCGACCGCGAGTTCCGGCAGGCCCCAGTGGCCGTCCGGCCGGCGGTGGCCGCCGAACACCTGCCACAGCGGGGGCAGGTCGGGGGAGTCGACCACCTCGAGCGGGTTGGCCTCCATCCGCTCGCAGGCCCCCAGGCGGCGTGCCGATGCTGATGCCCTGGCCCTCGATCAGGGCCAGCACCCGGTCGGGCTGTTCGGCGTCGACGATCTTCGCGCGGCTGTAGCCCATCTGGCGCCCGACCTTGAGTTCTTCGGACACGATCTCGATGCGGCGCACGTCGCGGCCCGGGTCGAGGATCTGGCACGAGTGGATGACCGGGTTGGGCACCGCCTCCAGGTCGGACATGTGGCCGCTCTCCGGTGCCGCGATTCCCAACACGGCGAACAGCAGCCCGCCCGTCGGGTTGCGCATGTCCCGACGGATGGTGACGGTGTTGTCCTCCGGGCCGAGGTCCATCGACGCGTAGCTGCGGCCGATGTAGCGGTAGCTCAGCAGCCCACCCCAGCGCCTGCGCAGCTCGTCGGCGTAGGCCTCGGGGGAATCGGTCAGCTCACGAATGTCGCGCACCATGTGGCGACATTACATACTGGGCCGCCGATGTAACCATGGCATCGCCATTTCGAGCTGTGCGGCCAGTTGAAGCAGGATCGTCTCGTCGGGCGCCATCAGCTGTACGCCGATCGGCAGGCCATCCGACGTGACACCGAGCGGCAGCGAGATCGCCGCCCAGCCGGTCACATTCGCCAGAGAGGTCCAACCCGTTGTGGCGAACTCGACGTCGAAGAACGCCCGCGTCGTGCCGCGCGGCTGGTCCAGCAGCGCGTAGGGCGGCGGGGGAGTGAGCAGAGTGGGCACCAGCAGCACATCGTGGCCTGCCATGCCTGCGACGAAGCGGCGCGTCTGCGCGTGCACCGCGCCGATGGCGTCCGCGTAGGCGACCCCGCTGGTGGTGAAGCCCTCGCGGACCATCACCCAGGTGCTCGGCTCGAACTCGTCCTCATGGGGCTCGCGCCCGAGGTGTGCGGTCGCCATGGCGTGCAACTGGGCATTGCTGACGTTGTGCAGGACGGCGATGGCGTCGGCGACGGCGTCGGCGTCGATGGCCGGGGCGCCGGGCTCGACGATGTGGCCAAGGCCATCGAGCGCCGTGCCCGTCCGCTCGACGGCGGCGACGACCTCGGGGTGGGTGGTCGGCCCTGGAAACGGCGATGCCGTCGCGATCAGGATGCGCTGCGCTTCGGGCTGCTGCGTGATCGCTTGCAGGAAAGGCACTTTCGGCGCAGGCGCGGTATACGGGTCGCCGGGAGCCGAGCCGGCGACGACGTCGAGCAGCGCGGCGCTGTCGCGGACGGTGCGGGTAAGGGCGTGCTCGTTGACCAGGCCCTCAAGCCCGTGGCCCCCGCCAGGCGCGAAGGAGGTACGGCCGCGGCGTGGCTTGAGACCGACGAGCCCGCAACACGAAGCGGGAACCCGGATCGATCCGGTGCCGTCACCGCCCGACGCGGCGGGAACGACGCCCGCCGCGACCGCCGCTGCCGACCCGCCGCTGGACCCGCCGGGCGTGATCGACGGCGACCACGGGTTCACCGTGGGTCCGAACAGCGACGGCTCGGTGGTGCAGTGGTTGCCCCATTCGGGGGTGTTGGTCTTGCCGAACACCACGAGCCCCGCGGCGAGGTATCGGTCGACGATCCAGGCCGACTCGGTCGCGACGTGGGTGCGCAGCGCGCGCGAACCCATCGCCTCCGGCGCGTCCGGCCAGCGACGCCCCAAGGTCCTTGAGCAAGAACGGAATTCCCGCGAGCGGACCCGAACCTCCGTTGCGTAGCTCGCCGGAGGCGTCGAGCGCCGCGGCCTGCTGACGGCCACGGTCGAAGAGGTCGGCGATGACGGCGTTCAGCTCGCGGGCGGCCTCGAGGCGGACGATCGCGGCCTCGAGGAGTTCGGTCGCCGACAGCTCGCCCGAGGCGACCAACCCCGCCTGCGCGATGGCGTCGAGATCGGCGAGTGAGAAGGCATCGGTTGTGTCCATTGGGACGGATCATTCAGCGCCGTCATGTGCTCGGCAACTCGGGGCGCCCGCCCGCCCGCGATGTCTTTTCGGGCGCCGCCGAGTCGTTATAGGTGTGCAGACACGTCGAAAGGACAAGACCATGACCGAACCCCTGAACCGCCAGTTCACCGCGAAACTGCAGAAGAGTGAGAACAAGGGCGGATGGACCTATGTGGTCATGCCCGATTCGGCGGCCTTCTTCGGCACCCGCGGGCTGGTCAAGGTCCGCGGCACCGTCGACGGCCAACCGTTCGCGAGCTCGTTCATGGCACTCGGCGACGGCACCCACAAACTGCCAGTGAAGACCGACCTGCGTCAGCGCATCGGGAAAGAGGCAGGCGACGAGGTGACCGTGCATCTCGAGGAACGCGTCCGCTGAATGTTTCTTCGCTTCTGCGACCGGCCGTCGGACTCGCCGTACATCGAAAGGGTGTGGCGGGGACGCAGCGATGGCGGCGGGCCCTTCGTATCCGTCGCCGCAGGCCACCTCGAGCTGGTGGTGACGCGGCTCGCCGACTTCACCATGGTGACGGTGCGCGGACCCGAAACCCGGGCGACGACCATCGACTGCCCGCCCGACGGCGAGTGGGCCGCGATCCGGTTCCGGCTCGGCGTGCACATGCCCGCGCTGCCCACCCGCCTGCTTGTCGATCACCGCGACGTGAATCTGCCGGTGGCGGCCGACGGATCGTTCGAGCTCCAGGGATCTCGCTGGCCGCTGCCGGACCTGGAGAATGCGGAGCGTTATGTGGATGCGCTCGCCAGGCGCGGCGTGATCGCGCGCGACGAGGTGGTGGAGGCCGCGATACGCGGTGGCGGACAACGGCTCACCGGTCGGTCGGTCCAGCGTCACTTCCGTCGCACCACCGGTTTGACGCACGGGCTGTTCCGCCAGATCGAACGGGCCCGCCACGCGACCAACCTGCTGCGCGATGGCGCATCCATCCTGGACACCGTGCACGAGGCCGGCTACTTCGACCAGGCCCATCTCACCCGGTCGCTCAAAGTCCTCATCGGCGAGACGCCGGCGAGCGTCATCCGGCGGGATGCAGCAGCTGTCGTTTCTGTACAAAACAGGCTGACCTGCGCCGGGCTAATCTGCCGACATGCGGGTCGAGCCATACGTGTACTTCCAAGGCCGCTGCGAAGAGGCCCTCGAGTTCTATCGCGGCGCCATCGGCGCCGATGCCACGGTGTTCGCCCGCTTCGAGGACAAGGTCGCGCACGCGGTGCTGCGCATCGGCGACACCACGGTGCTCGCCTCGGACGGCCAGGGCGCGGGCAAACCCGACTTCAGCGGCTTTTCGCTGTCGCTGACCGTTTCTGATGATGCCGAGGCCGAGCGGCTGTTCGCGGCCCTGTCCGATGGGGGCAATGTGCAGGTGCCCATCGCGCCGACGCCGTTCGCGTCGCGCCTAGGCCTGGTCGCCGACAAGTTCGGCGTGCCGTGGATGGTCGTTTCACAAAATGCGGCGGGGTGACCTACCCATCTCGTAGCCGGCGGGAAACGACATCTCGATGACCCGGAGCTGGTCATTGGCTTTGGATTCCAGTTCAAGGACGACGCAACCGCCGCCGAGATCCTTGGACTCCAGAACGATGTAATGCTGGCCGCCACCGTTGACGTCGGTGACATGTTCCCCCGAGCGAAGCGCCTCGACGGGCACAAGCTCGGGGGCCTTCAGATGGTCTGGTTCCACCCTGGAAACCGTAAGCGAAGAGACCCTGCCCGGGGGGCGGATTTCGCCCGACGCGGGTCAGCTGACGGCCATGGCGTAGCCGACGCCGCCCAGCACGACCGCGACTGCGCACAACACGAAAGTTGCAACGGCAAACGGCCATCCGGGCTTGCGCCGGACGAGCTGGACCACCGTCACCACCAATCCGACGACCCCGATCGCAAAGGCGGCCATCAGCGCTATCCCAACGGCGGTGGCAGCGCCTTCGGCGCTGCAGCTCTCCGGCGGGCAGTAATCCAGGAAAGCGAGCGAGAACAGCCCCATCACCGCCGCGGCCCCGCCGAACACGACCGTGACGACGAGGGCTCCGATGGAAACCCAAAGATCCGCCGTCGGAGATCGGCGGCTTCGGGTGGCGGCGGCGGATAGCTGGGATACGCCATGCCACGCGATGCTATCGGCCGCGTTTAACGAGTTTCTTGCCGATTCCGCCGCCGGATCGACCATCATGGGCGCCATCAACTCTGGGGGTGGACATGCTCAGCACGATGCAGGACTTTCCGTTGACCGTGACGGGCATTCTGCGGCACGGCACGGGGTGGAATTCGAATCGAAGGGTCACGACCGCGACTCCCGACGGGTACCGCGACATCAGCTACGGCGAGCTGGGGACGCGGGTGGCGCAGCTCGCTCATGGCCTGCGCCAACTGGGTGTCTCGGACGGGGATCGCGTCGCGACGTTCATGTGGAACAACCAGGAGCACCTCGAGGCCTACTTCGCCGCACCGTGCATGGGGGCGGTGCTGCACACGCTGAACATCCGGCTGGCCGGCGAGCAGATCGCGTTCATCGCCAACCAGGCCGAGGATCGCGTTGTGCTGGTGGACATGTCGCTGGCGCCACTGCTGGCCGCGATGCTGCCGGAGATGACGTCGGTGCAGACGGTGGTGGCCGTCGGCGAGGGCGACGTGGCGCCACTGGCCGCCTCGGGCAAGACCGTGATCCGCTACGACGATCTGCTCGACGGCCAGCCGATCGCGTTCGACTGGCCGGATCTGGACGAAAGAAGCGCCGCCGCAATGTGTTACACCAGCGGCACGACAGGCAACCCGAAGGGTGTGGTGTACAGCCACCGCTCGAGCTACCTGCATTCGATGTCGATATGCGCGGCCAATGCATTGGGTTTGGCCGACGGCGACCGCGTGTTGCCGATCGTGCCGATGTTCCACGCGAACGCGTGGGGAACGCCGTACGCGGCCGATGATGGCCGGCGCCGACCTGCTGATGCCCGACCGGTTCCTGCAGGCCGCTCCGCTGGTCGACATGATCGAACAGCGCCGGCCCACCATCGCCGCTGCCGTTCCGACGATCTGGAACGACGTATTGCAGTACCTGCACGCCAATCCCGGTCGCGACATCTCGTCGCTGCGGCTGGTCGCTTGCGGAGGGTCGGCCGTTCCGCTGGGCATGATGAAGAAATACGAGCAGACCTACGGCGTCGTGATCCGCCAGGGCTGGGGCATGACCGAAACGTCGCCGCTCGCCGCGCTGGCCACCCCGCCGCCCGAGGTCACCGGGGAGGATCACTGGACGCTGCGCAGCACCGCGGGCCGCGTGCTATGTGGCGTCGAGGTTCGTCTTGTCGACGATGCAGGCTGCGTGCTGCCCAACGACGGTAAGGCGGTGGGCGAGATAGAGATTCGCGGCCCATGGATCACCGGCTCCTACTATCAGAACGCCGATCCGTCGAAGTTCGACGACGGGTGGCTTCGGACCGGGGATGTCGGCCGCATCGATCCGCAGGGCTTCATCACGCTGACGGACCGCGCGAAGGACGTCATCAAGTCCGGCGGCGAATGGATTTCGTCGGTCGAGTTGGAACTCCTCATCATGGACCATCCCGCCGTGCTGGAGGCCGCCGTGGTGGCGGTGCCCGACGACCGCTGGCAGGAGCGCCCATTGGCTGCTGTCGTCGTCAAGAACGATGCCGCCGTCACCGCGCCCGAACTACGAAAGCACCTGTGCGACAAGGTTGCCCGATTCTGGCTGCCGGAGCGGTGGACGTTCATCGACGAAGTGCCGAAGACGAGTGTCGGCAAGTTCGACAAGAAGGTCATCCGGTCCCGATACGCCGACGGCGCCTACGACGTCGTCGACTGCCGCGACTGACGCTTCGGCTTACCCTCCGCCTTCGTGAGGGAACTCGTCAGGCCGAGGGCGATCAACACATCGGCCGCGGTGATGAACAAGCCCCACCAGTACATCCACTTCAGCGTCGGATCGGGCTGTGCCGCAAAGTAGCCGATCAGAAAGATCGGCCCGACGATGCCGAAGACGAACATCATCGCCTGAATGACGATGTACCGCTTGAACGTAGACATCAGCGGTCAGCGTAACGTGTCACCGCCGAACTTGAGGGCCTGCGGTCATCGCCCATCGGATACCGCCGACGACTACGCGGCCTGCCATGCGAATGACGGTGGCTTCCACCGGAGGGAAATAGGGCAGCAGCAACGGCATTCGCGCCCATCCGGGCAGCATCGACACCGACGTCGCGGCCAGCAGGCCGTACGGTGCCCGCGCGGCAATCGGCAGTGGGGGAGTCAGCAGCAGGTAGCGGGCGGCATCACGCGCCGCAGCAGTGCTTGACAGCTCCGGCCGGAATGCCTCGATCCGCTCGCGCAAGTCCTTCTCGGTCAACGGCGGGTCGGGCACGCCGAGTGCCGTTGCGACACGGGCGGTATCGGCCACGTACCCGTCCCGGCCGCTCTGGTCGAGGGGGGCTGCGCCGTAGAGCTGGTGGGCCAGAAGGAAACTGTCGACTTCGGCGATGTGGACCCATTCCAGAAGGTGTGGGTCCGAGGCCGCATACGGCCTGCCGTCGGGGGCGACCCCGCGGACACGTTGGTGGATTCCGCGCACCCGGTCGACCGCGCGCTGCGCGTCGGCGGCGGGGCCGAAGGTCGTCACCGCCAGGAACGTACTTGTCCGCTGCAGCCGGCCCCACGGATCGCCGCGGTAATCGGAGTGCTGCGCTACGCCTGCCATCGCCAGCGGGTGAAGCGACTGCAGCAGCAATGCCCGCAGTCCGCCGACGAACATGGAGGCATCTGCGTGTACCCGCCGGATAGGACGGTCCTCGCCGAACCATCGCGGCCCCGGTGTCTCGTGGATGCGGGCCCGGTTCGCGGGCCCATCCGGGCCGGCGACCATGCCGAACAGGCTGCGACCGAGGTTCTGGCGCACAGCGCCGAGATCGGGCAACACCGTCATACTTTCGACCCTACGCGCATTGGATCGGCGGTTTTGCCGTCTGACGAGGCGTTAATTATTACTCTCGAGGTACGCGGGCACCTATGAACGGCGAGGTAGCAACTATGCGTCAGGGGATTCTCAAGACTGCGGCAGCAATTGTTGTGGCGATGTCGGCGGCATCGACCGTCGGCGCCCAAACGGCGGCGGCAGGCCCGCCGGGTAGCGGCGGGGCAACATTCGTCCCATTCGCCCAGATGTTCAGGCGGTGCGACTTCAGTACCAACACACACATCGGGCCGACCGGCAATGCGGGGCCAAGCGCCTTGGTGCGCAGCACAGGTGCCGAGGTGGTCGCCGACGTGCAGGTCGTCAGAGCCATCCCGGGCACGGTTTATGTCGTGGGGTTGGTTCAGATGCCTCACTCATCGGCCGTGGGTTGCAACCCCGGCGATCCCGGCGTGATCTCCGGTGTACTCACGGCCGATGACTTGGGCAACGGCAGCGTGACTCTTCGCGGACCGATTGCGTCTGGCGCCACAGGCGCGTGGATGTACGTCAGTCGACCGGGCTATTTGTCGCAGACACCGGACGAGTTCTATACGTCCGATTTCGTGGTGCCGATCTAAGGCTGGCTAGGACATAGGTCCGCGGTAGTCGATCATCGGCTCCTGTTTGATGACCGCGCCGCCGGCGGTGACGCGGAGTTCGGCGGCGGAGATCGAGTAGGTGACGCTCGCGTTCTGCGCAATGAATCCGTGAGTCGGTGTGGCTGCGAGCCGACGTCGTGAGCACCGCGTCATCGCTGAGCCGAAGGCCCCGATAGCCGTACCGACCGTTGCGGTCTCCGCAGATCACCACGAGTGATCCCGGTGTCCTACCGATGGCGATGGCCGTCTGGGTTCCTTCGCAGCGCGCGCCGGAGTTGACGAAGCCCCTGTCGTCGACAGGGAAAGGATCGGGCGCAGCGGCCGGCGGGCTGAGCGGTTGTGCAGGCGGAAGCGACGGGCTCGCCGGCGGGCCCGCAGCGACCGGAGTCGACGGGCGGGCATTCGGCACCGAAACCGGTTCGTGAGTCGCCCACTTCACGACCGTGCCGACCGAGACGACCAACGCGGCAAGGAGTACGGCCGATCCGCCGACGGCCAGGCTTCGGCCCGACAGAAATCGGCGTGGGGGAGGCTGCTTTCGATGTCGGCCGCGGGTTCGGGAAGGCTGTGTCAGATACCCCGAGCTGGTGACCAAGGTCGCTCCCGTCATGCAACATCGTGCACTTTTGAACAGCTATTGTGTGACACATTCTGCACGACACGATTCCTAAGACAACGCGTGGCTGAGATGCCCCGATGTGGCCCGAATCTTGTTGATTCACTGGACAATTTGCTAGCTACGCATTGACGCTCACGAAAGTATCGATACGGTAGGGCAGTGACCGTCTATGCCATCGCCCAGCTGAAGTTCACCGATCGCCACGCCTACAACCGGTACCAGGCGGCGTTCATAGAGGTCTTCCAGCGATACTCGGGGACTCTTCTGGCGGCCGATGAAGCGCCGCGGGTCGTCGAGGGAAAATGGGACCGAGAGAAAGTCGTGTTGATGGCATTTCCCGATGAGGCCGCATTCCGCGAGTGGGCGGAATCTCCTGATTACCAGAGTATTTCAGAGGATCGCCGTGCAGGTGCGGACACCGTGGTGTTGCTCGTGCAAGGATTGGCGAAGAGCACGCAGTAGCGAATTGCGTTATGCGGGAACGACAACCGTCAGTTCGTTGCCGCGACGTTCCACCCGCATGCCTGCGCGCCGTGCGACCGTTGCCACCTGTGCGGCGTCGCCGGGCTCGGACCTTGTGGTGGCAAGGGCGCGAGCCAGACGACCCTTGTGCGCCTTGTTGAAATGACTCACGACTGTGCGGCGGCCGTCGGAGTGTTCGGCAAGAACGTCGACCTTCACCGCGCCGGGCAGCCTTCCGAGCGCCGCGTAGGAACCGGATCGCAGATCGACGACAAGTTCACTGGACGCGATCTGCGCCAGCACCGGTTCGAGCATCGGCCGCCATCGCGCAGCCAACGTGGGTTGTCCTGGCAGCTTCGACGTCGCGGAAAGCCGGTAGGCGGGCACCGCATCGTCCGCGCGCAAGAGCCCGAACAGGGCAGAGCCGACCGCAAGCCGGGCTCGGGCACGAGCGGAGGTTGCACCGCGCAGCGATCCGATATCGAGCGCGTCGTAGAGCACACCGGTGTAGCGGCTGATCGCGGGCATGGTCGCCGCGCAGCGCAGGGCGGCGTTGCGCTCGATCTCGGCGTGCTGTGACGCGGAGATGCCCAGCGCGCTCCGACAGGCCGCGTGGTCACCCGCCAGCTCGACGAGTTCGTCGACCAGCGCATCACGCAATGGCAGCAGCTCGGGGGAGCTCAGCGCGTCGACGCGCAGAGGCGGCCCGTCGCCGCCCACGTGCTTGGTCTCCGACGGCGGCAGCAGCACGATCACGGTCGAGACGCTAGCCGAGGGCGTGAGCGGCTATATCCGTTCCCTGTCGGGTCAGGCAGGCGCGGGGAGTTCCACCGGTGCCGGCGGCGCGAACGGATCTGCGGGCGGCGGCGGTGGCGGCGCGAACGGATCCGCGGGCGGGGGCGGCGGAGGAGCCATGAGCGGCTCCGGCGCGGGCGGAGGAGCCATCGGCGGTTCGGGAGCGGGGGGCGGCGCCATCAACGGCTCCGGAGCCGGCGGGGGACCCAAAGGCACCTCGCCTGCCATCATGACCACCGGTGCCTCAGGGGCGTCGGGCGCGGCGGCCTCGTCCACCGGCATCGGCAGGAACATGTGGTGGCCGAATTGCTTCTGGAAGGCGCCACCGCCGCCGATCTTCACGCCTCCGCCTTCACCAGACGAGACAGGGGTTCCATCGGGCAGCGTCGCCGCGGTGTGGCCACCGTTCCAGCCGACGTTGAGGGCGCCGGGCTGCGTCCCGTACTTGAAGCCGCGGGCGAGCAGAGCCCTTTCGATATTGCCGGTGTTGAACCGATCGCCATAGATCGGCCGGCCAGTTGCCGCATTGGTCACCCATGACACCAGGCCCGAGCAGTCCGTGCCCCGTGGGGAATCCCCACCGGAGATGTACGGCGTGCCCGAAACCGAGCTCACGAGCGTCAACAGAGTTACGGTAGCAAACATGCGGCCGGACGTTAACAGAAGTTGCGAAGGGGCTCAAAATCTGTGATGGCCACCACAATCCGCAGTTGTTATTGCCTGCTTCACGGAATTCTATTGTGCCGCGGAGTTATTCAGCACCCCTAAGCAGGGGCTTTACGATAGTTGCAAAGTCACGAAAATGCTTCGGAGGCACTGAAAGTGCGCTCCTATGGCCATCGCGACGCCGAAAATTGAGACGGGCATCACAGTTTTAAGCCATTTCTCGCGCTGCGAATCTCGCTAATCGCAGACCCTTAAAGCCTTCGCCGACCGGCGATTTCACATCAAATGCGAAGGATGCTGACAGTTATTGCCAAGCGCCACATGCCAAATCTGCACTTGCTGTCGAATCCTATTGGTATCGGCCATGTTTCACTCAGCGAGCGGCTAGCAGCAACGGGACTTCCTGCTCGGCCTGCGTTAGCGATCCGTGCTGCCCGATCAGCGATGACAACAGCGGTTCCACGGTGCGCCGCATAATCCCAGCTGAGCCGCGTGCCGCGGCAACGACGTCGCCGATGCGAAACCGCACGTCATCGCCGATCCGGTCGCCGAACCAGCCCGCAGAAATCGCCTCGTCACGCGACACCACCCACGCGCGCTGCGCCAGCGTCTCCCGCCACGCCGCGAGCACCGAATTTGCGGCGCCGTCGGCGACGTAGACGTGTCGGGCTCGCGGTTCACCACCGATGGCCTCAACGCCGTCCAGCAGGGGCTTGCTGGCGTCGACATCCACGACCTCCGACGGGTCAACCGCGATCATCCCGTGGTCGGCCACCACGGCGAGCAGCCCACCTGGCGGCAGGCCCTCCACGATGGACTCCACAAGGCGGTCGACCTGTCGCAGCTGCATCCGCCACGCCGTGGACCCAGGGCCGTAGACGTGACCGAGCAGGTCGAGTTCTGAGTGATAGCCGTAGCAGAACCCGCCGTCGGCCACCGCCGACCGGACACACGCGGCCAGGTCCCCGAGGGCCTGCACGCCCACATAGCGGCCGCCGCGCAGCACTGCGCGGGTCAGCCCGGACCCGGTGAACTGCGCGCCGGAGATGACGCTGACCGCGATCCCGGCGCTCGAGGCCCGCTCGAACGTCGTCGGCATGGGCTGGACCTGCTCCGGCGGCACCTTGTCACGCAGGTCGCGGCCCCACGGATGCGGTCGCCAACCGAGCGCGTTGATCACATCGGCGCCGGGCAGCCGGAACGAGAGGCCGACCATGCCGTGCTCGCCGGACCGGCAGCCGGTGCCGATCGCCGCGAGTCCGGCCACCGTGGTGGAGGGGAATCCGACCTGCAGCCTGCTGCCCCGCAGCGCGGCCAGCACGGGAGCGTCTTCGGCGTAGGTGTCGAGCAGGTCGGCGCCCAGCCCGTCAATAAGGAGGACACACGCGCCGGCGAGGTCGCCGGGCAGGGGGATGGGGCCGTCGAACCCTGCGACGCCCATTGCGGAAAGCACCGACGGCACCACGTCGGCCAGGTGTGGGAGATTCGGATCTGGCTGCGGCAGTTGCACAATTCGAGCCTGTCACACAGCGATGAGGTCACGCCCCTTCGATTGTCTTCTTAATCGCGGCAATTCCTGCCGTCATCATCGTGTCCACATGCGGGGCCAATTCGTCGGGCAGCAGGTCGGTGGTCCACACGAATCGAGTGCCATCGGCGTGGTCGAAGATCTGCGCCGCGCCGTTGTAGTGGTGGAACTGCTGTCCGACGATCGCCCAGGCGACCCGCCGCGCTGCATCATCGACTGCGACGATCTCCTCACGCACGACCGTGCCATCGGCGAAAGTCACCACGCGCGTGTTGCCTTCCATTCGGGTGTCGACGACGAATCCCGCGGCGAGGCGGGTGTGCAACGCACCAACATCGCTCAGCGCCTCCCAAACCCGTTGGGGCGAGGCATGGATCTCTATATCTTTTCGAATCGTGGCCATTGCTACATCGTGCAGACCACCACCGACAAGTTCGGTTGGGAGAGCCGCGGTATTTGACTGCGCAAAGATCCTGTGTCGCAGCTTTACTCGATCTTGACCCCGCGTTGAATCGCCCGACTGACGATGACAACGTGAGTACGCTTCCAACGGTGGAGCTGGGGGTTTTGGGGCCTCTCCAGGTCCGGCAGGACGGCCGACCGGTCACGATCCCGGGCGCAAAACCGCGCGCCATCCTCACGATGCTCGGCCTGCACGGCGGCTCGGTCGTGTCCGCCGACACGCTCGTGGAGCTCCTCTGGGGCGATGATCCGCCCCGCACCGCCGCCAAGGCCCTGCAGACCCACATCTCCTCACTGCGTCGCACCCTGGGCGACGGCTTCGTGTTGACGGAGGGCACCGGCTGGACCCTGAGCACGACCGAGATCGATGCCACCCGTTACAAGTTGTCCGCCAGATTGGGCCGCGACGCCGTCGCCGCCGGGGACACCAGCCAGGCGGTGGCCCGCTTCGACGAGGCGCTGACACTCTGGCGCGGCACCCCCGAACTGCCCGATGGCCCGCGCGGAGTATCCGAGAAGACGCGCTGGATCGAGGGCCATGCCGCCCTTGTCGAGGACCGGGCCGATGCGCTGCTTGCGACGGGTCGCGCCGCAGAGATCATCGGCGACCTCGAGGCCGCGGTCGCCGACGCGCCGCTGCGCGAAAGGCGTTGGGGCCAGCTGATGCTCGCGCTCTACCGCGCAGGCAGGCAGGGTGAAGCCCTTGGCGCTTATCAACGTGCGCGGTCGCTGCTCGCCGACGAGCTGGGCGTCGACCCGGGACCGGACCTTCGCCGACTCGAGGCGGCGATCGTCGCGCAGGATGCTGCGCTGGAAATGCCTGTGTCAGAGCAGCTTTCGGCGGTGACACGCGCGGTGACCTTCCTGCTCACCGACATCGAGGGATCGACTGCCGCGTGGGAAGCCGACGCCGATGCGATGGCGGTGGCGCTCGCCCGCCACGACGAGCTCGTCGAACAGGTCGTCACGTCACGCGGAGGACGGCTCATCAAGACGCGCGGCGAGGGCGACGCGACGTTCTCGGTCTTCGATCGGCCGTCGGCGGCGGCCGCCGCCGCCATCGAGCTGCAGGAGGCGATCCGCCACGAGCCATGGGCACTGTCGGAGCCGATGCGCATCCGCGTGGCGCTGCACACCGGTGAGGTCGAGCTTCGCGACGGCGACTACTTCGGTCGGGCGGTCAACCGCGCCGCCCGCTTGCGGTCCCTGGCGGCCGGCGGCCAGATCCTGTGTTCGGGCGCGACGGCCGAACTCGTCATCGACTCATTGTCCGATGACGTGATCCTTGCCGATCTCGGGATGCGCCAGCTGCGCAATCTCGCGCGCCCGGAGCATGTCTTCGAGCTCCGCTTGGAGACTGCGGACGATGTGGCTCAGGCTGTCACGAGCGATGACGCCGATGGAGCGGCCCGCACTGCCCACGGTGCTGGCCGGTCCAGGGCCTTTCGTCGGGCGCGGCAGCGAACTCGAGCGGCTGTTGGCCGCATGGCAGACCGCGCTCGCCGGGGGTACGCAAGCAGTGCTGATCGCGGGGGAACCGGGCGTAGGCAAGACACGCCTGGCCGGCGAATGGTCCCGACACGCTTACGGCCAAGGCGCCATCGTCCTTTACGGCCGTTGCGACGAGGACCTCGGCGCGCCTTACCAGCCGTTCGCGGAAGCCCTGCGTTCGCTCATTCCCTGCCTCGGTGCCGAGTCGGCTGCGGGGGCTGCGCGGCGTCGAAGCGCTCCTCCCGTTGGTTCCCGGGCTGACCGACGTCCTGCCCGATCTGGCCGCGCCGACTCGCGCCGACGCGGACACCGAACGCTATGCACTTTTCGATGCCGTCGTTGCAGTGCTCGGCGTCGCCTCCGCGAGCGCACCGGTCGTGCTGATTCTCGACGACCTTCACTGGGCGGCCAAGCCCACACTGCTTCTGTTGCGCCATCTCCTGCGCTTCGGCGAGCACGCCCGCGTGCAAATCGTCGGCACGTACCGCAGCACCGACCTCGACCGCTCCCATCCTTTGGCGGCGATGCTCGCCGACCTTCACCGCGACGGCTCCGCCACTCGCCTGCAGCTGAGCGGCCTCGACGAGGTCGACGTGAGTGCCTACGTCGCCGAGGCCGGCTACGACGACGAAGAACTGGCCCGGGCACTGGCATCGGTCACGGGTGGCAATCCGTTCTTCCTCATCGAGGCCTTGCGCCACGTGGACGAAAGCGGCGGCCGTTGGGACCCGAGCACGCTGCCGCAGGGAGTTCGTGAAGCCGTGAGCCGCAGACTTTCTCGGCTTCCGGCGGAGACGAACAAGGCCCTTGCGGCCGCCGCGGTGGTCGGCAGCCGGTTTGCGCTCGAGCTCGTCGAGCGAGTGGTCGGCGATGATCTCGTCGACGCGTTCGACGAGGCGTGCAAGGCGGGCATCGTCATCGAAGAGCCCGGTGGTCGCTACCGGTTCAACCACGCAATCGTCCGGCAGTCGCTGCTCGCCGAGCTTGCGTCCGTGCGGCGCATGCGGCTGCACCAGAGCATCGCCGCGACGCTGGAGACCGAGCCCGGCGCCGACGACGAGCTGCTGGCCGAACTGGCACATCACTACTTCGAATGTGCGTGGGCGGGAAACGCGGCCAAGGCCGTCGACTACTGCCGGCGTGCCGCGGATCAGGCGATGGCACGCCTGGCCTACGAAGGCGCGGCCGACCTCTACGACCATGCCGTACACGCGCTCGAGGAGATTGACGAGGAGCTGCCCGACCGCGACGACCAGCAGGCCGAACTGCTGGTCGCTCGCTGCGAGGCGCTGCTGGCCGCGGGGGACGTGGTTTCGGCGGCGGGTGCGGTCTCGCAACTGCAAGCAGCGACGCACGATTCCGCCCGTCTCGCGGCCTGGGGGACGTGCTTCGACGGCCAGCTCTCGATGCTCACCGATCCCGAACGCTTGGACGAGATCGAATCCGCGCTTGGCGCGGCCGCCGAGAAGCTGGCCGGACTCGACGACGCCGCGGGGGAGGCGAAGGCCCACACCGTCCGGGCCGGCTGCCTGGCCCGCCTCGGGCGAATCGGCGACTGCGAAACCGCCTTGGACCACGCTCTCACGGCGGCGCGACGCGCGCGGGAACACCGCCGAGTGAACGCCGTGCTGGCGAATGCGCCACTCGCGGCGCTGTGGGGTCCCAACCCGGTGCCGCGCGCGGGCGGGCGGTGTCTCGATGTCGTTCGGCTGCTGCGCATCACAACGGGATCGCCGGTCGTGGAGGCAACGTCGACGAGGTGCCAGGCCGTGCTGGATGCGTTTCGCGGCCGCGCCGCCGCAGGCCGTAGCCTGCTCGACTCCGCCAGACGCACGCTCACCGAGCTCGGCATGCGGCACGCATTACTCGAGGTCGACCAGTTCGCAGGCATCGTCGAGTTGGTCGCCGACGATCCTGCGGCCGCCGAGCCGCACCTGCGACGGGCCTACAACGGCTTCCGTCGCATGGGCCTGGACGCCGACACGGCCGAGACCGCCGCGTTGCTGGCTCGAGCTTGTCTCGCACTCGACAGGGACGCCGAGGCCGACGAATTATGCACGGAGAGTGAGCGTCTCGCCGGCCACGCACTGAAGGCGTCGATCGCCTGGCGCACGGTTCGGGCGCAGCTGCTGGCGCGCAGCGGTGCTCACGACGAGGCCCGGCGGGTGGCCGAGGAGGCCGTCGCCGTGGCCGAGCGCACGGACGTCTTGGTCGATCACGGCGATGCCTGCCTGGCGCTGGCGACGGTGTTGGACGCCGCCGGCGACACCGCGGGGGCGCGGGCCGCCGCCGAGCAAGGCGGTCGGCCTGTACGAGCTGAAAGGCGCTGCGGCACTTGCCGAAAAGGCGCGCGGCATTCTCGGCGGCGCGAACTCCCGGCTGCCCCGGCTCCACCCGAAGCGCCGAGCGTCGAGCTGGACAACGCGTGCGTGCGAGCGGTCGGCCAGCTAGAGGCTGCCTTCGATCGCGAGGCCTGGGACGAGGTCGAGCAGCTGTACGCGCCCGACGTCTTCGTCGAGAGCCGCCGGAAGATCGTCGGCTTCACCCCGGACGATCTTCCGTCGGGCGATTGGCCACGCGAGGCAAGACGGCTTATCGCGAGATGGGCGCGCGTGCGGCACCGTCAGGTGGTTGTCGCCGTGCGAGGCGAGCGCCTGGCTCTCACTCGACTGGAGATCGGCACTGCAGACGAGAGCCCCGGGGCGCCGCAGGACGAGATGCTTCAGCTATACGGCCTCGACGAGGAGGGCCGAATCGCGCTGCAGGTGTGGTTCGACATCGAAGACATGGACGCCGCGATCGCCGAACTCGACGCCGCGCACGCCCGGCTCGAGGAGCGACGTCCGCGAGCGCCGCTCGAGAACGCCGCGAGTCGAGCCGATGCATCGGCTCAACGCGCTACTTCGCCGACAGGCGACTGGGACGAGATCGGCGCGCTGTTCGCCGACGACTATCCGAGTCGACGACCGGCGTCGAGGACTCCGCCGTGAGAGCGATGCCGTCGGCACGCCGAGCAACGGTCGGGCAGCGCGATCGCGGATATACAGGCGATCGCCGACCTCGGCGTCGAAGACATGACGTCGACGTCGTTGCGATCCGCGGCGAGCGCCTCGCCCTCGTCCGTACTCGCTACTCGGGCCGAGACCAGCGGCCCGACGCGTTCCACACCGAGACTACTTCGCATCGCCGAGATCGACGCCGACGGGCGGATCGCGGCGTACGTCGTGTTCGACCCCGACGACATCGACGCCGCCTTCGCCGAACTCGACGCCCGCTACCTCGCCGGCGAAGCGGCCGCCCACGCGCACACCTGGTCGGTCATCGCGCGGCGCCTACGCCGCGCTCAACCGGCACGAGCTGCCCCCGACGACGCCGGACTGGGTGAACATCGACCACCGCCGAGGTAGCACGTTCGCGCCCGGCGACCTGACCGCATACATCCGTGCCGCATAGGACTCACGCCGGACGCTCCGCATCTACATCGAGGCTGTGCATCGGCTGAGCGACCTCGGAGCGGTCGTCACCCACGTCGGTCGCATGGGACCTCGCAAGAGGGCTTCGACGCCGAGTGGCGGGTGATCCAGCTTCATGACGGTCGAAGGCGACCTGATCAACCGCATGCGAGCTGTTCGACGAGGCAGACCTCGACGCCGCGCTCGCGAGGTTCGACGAACTCAGCCGGCCGGCGCCGCGGCTGGAAAACGCGGCAAGCCGAGTGGACGAGCGCTTCAACGCGTACTTCGCGGCCCGCGACTGGGACGCCATGGCGGAGATGCTGGCCGACGACATTCTCCGCCGACGATCGTCGTCGGGTGGTGAACGCCGGGGTCCGACACGGTCGGGATGCCGAGATCGCGAACGTGCAGGCGATCGCCGACGTCGGGCGTCGACGAACATGACGTCGACCGTCATTGCGACCCGCGGGGAGCGCCTCGTCCTCGCACGTGCTCGCTTCTCGGGCCCCGACCAGCGGCCCGACGCGTTCCACACCGAGGTGCTCGACGTCGTCGAGATCGACGCCGACAACCGGATCGCGGCGCGTCATCGTGTTCGACCCCGACGACATCGACGCCGCCTTCGAGGAACTCGACGCCCGGTACCTCGCCGGCGAAGCGGCCGCCCACGCGCACACGTGGTCGGTCATCGCGCGAGGCCTACGCCGCGCTCAACCGGCACGAACTGCCCGCGACGACGCCGGACTGGGTGAACGTCGACCACCGCCGAGGCACAGCGTTCGCGCCCGGCGAGCTGATCGCGTACATCCGCGCCTCGTGGGACCTCACGCCGAGACGCCAACATCTACATCGAGGCTGTGCATCGGCTGAGCGACCTCGGAGCGGTCGTCACCCATGCGGCGCACGGGACCTCGCAAGAGGGCTTCGACGCCGAGTGGCGGACATCGACGTCATGACGGTCGACGGCGACCTGATCAACCGCTGCGAGCTGTTCGACGAGGCAGACCTCGACGCCGCGCTCGCGCGGTTCGACGAACTCAGTCGGCCGGCGCCGCGGCTGGAAAACGCGGCAAGCCAAGGTGGACGAGCGCTTCCAGGCGTACTTCGCGGCCCGCGACTGGGACGCCATGGCCGAGATACTGGCCGACGACATTTCCGCCGACGATCGTCGGCGGGTGGTGAACGCCGGGATCCGACACGGTCGAGATGCCGAGATCGCGGACATGCGGGCGGCCGCCGACCTCGGGTCCAAGAACGTGACGTCGACCGTCATCGCGACCCGCGGGCGAGCGCCTCGTCCTCGTGCGTGTCCGCTTCTCGGGCAGCGACCAGCGGCCCGAGGCGTTCCACACCGAGATGCTCGACATCGTCGAGATCGACGCCGACGACCGGATCGCGGCGCGCGTCGTGTTCGACCCCGACGACATCGACGCCGCCTTCGAGGAACTCGACGCCCGCTACCTCGCCGGCGAAGCGGCCGCCCACGCGCACACGTGGTCGGTCATCGCGGAGGCTTACGCCGCGTTCAACCGGCGCGAGCTTCCCGCGACGACGCCGGACTGGGTGAACATCGACCACCGTCGCGGTGACAGCTTTCGCGCCCGGCGACATGATCGCATACATCCGCGCCGCGTGGGACGACTCGCCTGACATCCGAGATCTACATCGAGGCTGTGCATCGGCTGAGCAACCTCGGAGCGGTCGTCACCCATGTCGGCGCATGGAACCTCGCAAGAGGGCTTCGACGCCGAGTGGCGGGACGATCCACATTCTGACGGTCGAAGGCGACTGATCAGCCGCTCCGAGCTGTTCGACGAGGCAGACCTCGACGCCGCGCTCGCGAGGTTCGACGAACTCAATCGGCCGAGCGCCGCAGCTGGAAAACGCGGCAAGCCAAGTTGTCGAGCGCTTCTGGACGTCGCTTCGCGGCCCGCGACTGGGACGCGATGGCGGAGATGCTGGCCGACGACCATTACAGCGACGATCGTCGACGCGTGGTGAACGCCGGATCCGACGCGGTCGGGACGCCGTGATCGCCGACGTTGCGGGCGATCGCCGACATCGGGGTCAAGAACATCGACGTCGACCGTCATCGCGACCCGCGGCGAGCGCCTCGTCCTCATCGTACCGCTTTCGGGCAGCGACCGAGCGACCCGAGGCGTTCCACGTCGATGTCCTCGACATCGTCGAGATCGACGCCGACGAGCGGATCGCGGCACACGTCGCTGTTCGACCTCGACGACATCGACGCCGCCTTCGAAGAACTCGACGCCCGCTACCTCGCCGGCGAAGCCGCCGCCCACGCGCACACCTGGTCGGTCATCGCGCAGGCCTACGCCGCGCTCAACCGGCAGCGAACTTCCCGCGACGACGCCGGACTGGGTGAACATCGACCACCGGCGACTCGACAGCGTTCGCGCCCGGCGACCTAGCCGCATACCTCCGTGCCACGTGGGACCAGCTCGCCGAACATCAGCATCTACATCGAGGCTGTGCATCGGCTGAGCGACCTCGGCGCGGTCGTCACCCATGTCGGCGCATGGGACCTCGCAGGAGGGCTTCGACGCCGAGTGGCGGATGATCAACGTCATCGACGGTCGACGGCGACCTGATCAACCGCAGCGAGATCTTCGACGAGGCAGACATCGACGCCGCGCTCGCAAGGTTCGACGAACTCAGCTCACCGGCGCCGCGGCTGGAAAATGCGGCAAGCCAAGTGGCCGAGCGCTATCTGGACGTGTTTCGCGGCCCGCGACTGGACGCCATGGCGGACACACTGGCCGACGACGTTTCCGTCGACGATCGCCGGCGGGTCGTGAACGCCGGGGTCCGACAGGGTCGGGATGCCCAAATCGAAGATATGCGAGCGGCCGCCGACGTCGGGTTCGCCAACGTGACGTCGGCTGTCATTGCGACTCGCGGCGCGCACCTCGTCCTCACTCGTGCCCGCTACTCGAGTCGAGACCAGAGACCCGAGGCGTTCCACAACGAGGTCCTCCACGTCGGTCGAGATCGACGCCGACGACAGATCGCGGCGGTCGTCGTGTTCGACCTCGACGACATCGACGCCGCCTTCGAAGAGCTCGACGCCCGGTACCTCGCCGGCGAAGCGGCCGCCCACGCGCACACATGGTCGGTCATCGCGGGGGCACTACGCCGCATTCAACCGGCACGAACTCCCCGAGCGACGCCGGACTGGGTGAACATCGACCACCGGCGAGCGATAGCCTTCGCGCCCGGCGACATGACCGCATATATCCGCGCCACGTGGGACGATGCGCCTGACGTCAGGATCGTACATCGAGGCTGTGCATCGGCTGAGCAACCTCGGAGCGGTCGTCACCCAGGTGGCGCACGGGACTTCGCAAAGGGCTTCGACGCCGAGTGGCGGATGATCAACCTTCTGACGGTCGAAGGCGACCTGATCAAGCCGCTGCGAGCTATTCGACGAGGAAGACCTCGACGCCGCGCTCGCGAGGTTCGACGAGCTCAGTCGTCCGGCGCCGCGGCTGGAAAACGCGGCAAGCCAAGTGGACGAGCGCTTCTAGGCGCACTTCGCGGCCCGCGACTGGGACGCGATGGCGGAGATCCTGGCCGACGATTATCGCGGCGACGATCGTCGTCGCGTGGTGGACGCGGGAGTCCGACACGGTCGAGACGCCGAGATCGCGAACATGCGGGCGATCGCCGACGTCGGGATCACGAACATCACCTCGACCGTCATTGCGACCCGCGGCGAGCGCCTCGTCCTCACGCGTGACCGCTACTCGGGCCGCGATCAGGGGCCGAGGCATTCCACACCGAGGTGCTCGGCATCGTCGAGATCAGACGCCGACAACCGGATCGTCGCCGGCGTCTGTTCGACCTCGACGACATCGACGCCGCCTTCGAGGAGCTCGACGCCCGGTACCTCGCCGGCGAAGCGGCGCCCATGCGCACACGTGGTCGGTTATCGCACAGGCCTACCGCGCTCAATCGGCGCGAACTCCCCCAACGACGCCGGACTGGGTCAACGTCGACCACCGACGCGGCGACAACGTTCGCGCCCGGCGACCTGAACGCATACATCCGCGCCTCCTGGGACGGACACGCCTGACGCCACGCATCTACGTCGAAGCTGTGCATCGGCTGAGCGACCTCGGCGCCGTCGCTCACCAGCGCTTCGCACGGGACTTCGCAAGAAGGCTTCGAGCCGAGTGGCGGGAGATCGCTGTTACTGACGGTCGACGGCGACATGATCAGTCGACCGAGCTATTCGACGAGGCAGACCTCGACGCCGCACTCGCGAGGTTCGACGAGCTCAGTCCGCCGGACGCGGTCTGGAAAACGCCGCAAGCCGAGTACGAGCGCCTGCCTGTGGACGTGCTTCGCGGCCCGCGACTGGGACGCCATGACCGAGGTGCTGGCCGACGACGCATCTCAACGACGATCGCCGTCGGGTTGTGAACGCCGGGATCCGACAAGGTCGAGATGCCATAGTCGCCACTGGCGCAGGCGACCGCCGACGTCGGGGCCACGAAGATTACGTCGACCGCCATCGCGACCCGCGGTGAGCGCCTCGCCCTCAGTCGCGTCCGATCCGTGGGCGACGACCAGCGGCCGACGCGTTCTATAACGAGCTGCTCGACGTCATCGAGATCGACACCGACGAACGAATCGTGGCCCGCGTCGCATTCGACCCCGACGACATCGACGCCGCCTTCGAGGAACTCGACGCCCGGTACCTCGCCGGCGAAGCGGCCGCGCACGCGCACACATGGTCGCTTGTCAAGCGGGACATACGCCGCACTCAACCGGCGCGAACTCCCTGCGACGACACCGGACTGGGTCAATGTCGACCACCGGCGAGTGACAACGTTCGCACCCGGTGACCTGACCGCGTACCTCCGTGCCACATGGGACCTCGTGCCGAACGCCACCTGGTACGATCGAGGCCGTGCATCGCTTGAGCAACCTCGGAGCGGTCATCACCCATACGGCGACATGGGACCTCACAAGACGGCTTCGACGCCGAGTGGCGCGAGATCGCGATGGTGACGGTCGACGGCGACCTGTTCAGCCGCTGCGAGATGTTCGACGAGGCAGACCTCGACGCCGCGATCGCGCGGTTCGACGAGTTGAGCCCGCATGGACCGCAGCTGGAAAACGCGGCAAGCCAAGTCACCGAGCGATTCCAGGCGTGCTTCTTGGCCCACGACTGGGCCGCCATGGCGGACCTACTGGCCGACGACATCGTCACCGACGACCGCCGGCGGGTAGTTAACGCCGGGGTCCAACTCGGTCGAGATGCGCAGATCGCAGACATGGAGCGGCGGTTGAGGTCGGGACCCAGAACATGACGTTGACCGTCATCGCGACCCGCGGGGAACGCCTCGTCCTCAACCGTGTCCGTGCCTCGAACCGCGGAACGCCGCCCGACGATTTCAACATCGAGTTGCTCGGCGTCGTCGAGATCGACGCCGACAACCGGATCACGGCTCTCGAATCGTTCGACGCGAGCGACATCGACGCTGCCTTCGCGGAACTCGATGCGCGATACCTCGCAGGCGAGGCCGCCGCCCACGCGCGCACGTGGTCGGTCATTCGTTCGGATCACCGCGGCATTTAATCGACACGAATTCCCCGCCACGACGCCGAACTTTGAGAACATCGACCACCGCCGGGGCGCATCATTCGCGCCAGGCGAATTGGCCGCATACTTCCGTGCCACATGGGATCTCACACCGCAAGCCACGCTCCACATCGAGGCTGTGCACCGACTGAGCAACCTCGGTGCCGTCATCACCCTCGCGGCGCAAGGGACCTCGCAACAGGGCTTCGATGCCGAGTGGCGCATCATCGAACTTCTGACGCTCGAAGGCGATCGCCTCCACCGCGTCGAGCTCTTCGATGAGGCAGACCTCGACACAGCGCTCGCGAGGTTCGACGAACTCAAACCGCCAGCGCCGCGACTGGAAAACGCGGCAAGCCAGGTATACGAGCGCTGCAACATGTACTTCGCGGCCCGCGACTGGGATGCCATGGCCGAGAATTTGGCCGACGACATAGCCCCGGACGATCGCCGTCGGGTCGTGGGCTCGGGGGTCCAACGCGGTGGTCGGAAGACCGTGATCGCAAACACGCGAGCGATCGCAGACCTCGGGATGACAAACGTGGCATCGACCGTTGTTGCCACCCGCGGGCAGCACCTCATCCTCACGCGTGCCCGCTACTCGGGCAGCGATCAAGGGCCAGGGGCATTCCAGTCGGACATGCTCGACGTCGTCGAAATCAACGCCGGCAACCGGATGGTTGCAAGCGTCGTGTTCGACCTCGACGACATCGACGCCGCCTTCGAGGAACTCGATGCCCGGTATCTCGCCGGAGAAGCGGCCGCCAGTGCGAACGCGTGGTCAGTCATCGCCGGGTCCTACGCCGCCTTCAACCGACGCGAAATGTTTCCAACAACGCCGGATTGGGTGAACCTCGACCACCGGCGAGGTACACCGTTCGTGTCGGCCGGCGATACGACCGCAGCCATCCGCGCGTTCTGGGACCTCACGCCCGACTTCAGGATGCACGTCGAGGCGGTGCATCGGCTCAGCGATTTCGGAGCGGTCGTCACACACACGTCGTATGGGACCTCGAAAGAGGGCTTTGACGCCGAGTGGCGAATGATCCAACTTCTGACAGTCGACGGTGACCGGGTCGACCGCTTCGAGCTGTTCGATGAAGCAGACCTCGACGCCGCGCTCGCGAGGTTCGACGAACTCAGCCGACCGGCGCCGCGGCTGCAAAACGCGGCCAGCCAAGCGTACGAACGCTTTTGGACGTACTTTGCAGCGCGCGACTGGGCCGCTTTCGCGGAGCTCTTGGCCACCGATATTTTCAGCGACGATCGCCGTCGGGTCGTGAACGGCGGGGCCCGTCATGGCCGAGATGCCGAAATCATCGACAAGCGAGTCCTCGCCGACCTCGGGGTCACGGATGTGACGTCGACCGTCATTGCGACGAGAGGGGAGCGCCTCGCGCTCAGTCGAGTCGGCGCCTCGGAGTTCCAAACCGAAGTACTCAACATCGCCGAGATCGACGCCGACGACCGAATCGTGGCCATCGTCGGATTCGACCTCGACGACGTCGACGCCGCCTTCGAGGAACTCGACGCTCGATACCTCGCGGGCGAAGCGGCATCGCACGCGCACACGTGGTCGGTCGTCGCGGAGGTGTATGCCGCACTCAACCGACGCGAACTCCCTGCGACTACACCAGATTGGGTGAATATCGACCACCAGCAGGTGACCACAGTGGCGCCCGGTGACTTCATCGCAAACATCCGCGCCTCCTGGGATGTAGCGCCGACCCTCAAGATCTATATCGAGGCTGTCCATCGGCTGAGCGACCTCGGAGCGGTCGTCACCCACACGGGGCATGGGACCTCGCAAGCGGGCTTCGACGCCGAGTGGCGGACTATCAGCCTCTACACGGTCGACCGCGATCTGATCAACCGCTGCGAGCTATTCGATGAGACCGACCTCGACGCTGCGCTCGCGAGGTTCGACGAGCTCAGTCGTCCGGCGCCTGACCTAGAAAACGCCGCGACCCGGATCTGGGCACGCATAGCCGATGCGTTCAACCGCCGCGACCTGGACGGTTGTCTTTCGCTTACTACTGCGGAAGGTCGATTGGAGGACCGGCGAAAAGGCCTGCGCGCCTTACATGATGGACCGGCGCGGCGAAAGGCGGTGCGCGCACTGTTCGAAGCGTCGCCCAGCAGCTGGCGGATGGAGCTGGAGCCCATCGCCATCAGGGGGTCTCGCCTCTCGCTCACCCGCGTTACGTACCGGGACACCGATGATGCCAACCGGCCGATCGCCGTCGAGCTTTTGACCGTCATGGAAGTTAGCGACGGCGATTTGGTGCACGACTCAGTCGACTTCGATCCCGACGACATCGACGCCGCGTTCGAGGAGCTCGATGCTCGGTACCTCGGCGGCGAGGCCGCCGCCGACGCGCAAGCGTGGTCGGTCATCGCGCGGACGTATGCCACGCTCAACCGGCACGAAATCCCCCCGACGACGCCAAACTGGGTGAACATCGATCACCGGCGGGGTACACCGTTCGCGTCCGGGAATTTCACCACTGCAACCATGCGTGCGACCTCTATCTGGGAAATCGCACCAGATCTCCGCATCAACATCGAGACCGTGCATCGGCTGAGTAGCCTCGGAGTGGTCGTGACCATCGCAGCGCATGGGACCTCGCCAGAGGGCTTCGCCGCCGAGTGGCACGCGATCGAACTCCTGACCGTCGAAGGCGACCTGGTCAGTCGCTGCGAGTTGTTCGACGAGGCAGATATCGACGCCGCACTCGCCAGGTTCGACGAACTGAGTCCTTCATCATCACTCGAGAACGCCGCGACCCGCACGTGGGCGCGCCTAGCTGATGCGTTTAACCGGCGCGACTTGGATGATTTTGTCGCTCTCACCAGGCCGGACGGCCACTTTGAGGATCGGCGGAAGGGCTTGCGCGACTCTCACGACGGGTCAATGCGCCGGAGGGTCGCGCAGACGCTGTTCGACTTGCCATCGAGCTGGCGGCTAGACATAGAGCATGTCGCCATAACGGGATCGCGGCTCTGTTTGATCCGCCAGATTATCCGCGACTCCGATGACGCCGACCGACCGATCACCATCGAACTCTTGACGGTCCTTGAAGTCAGCCAAGACGGCCTAGCGCACACCATCGTCCTATTCGACCCTGACGACTTCAGCGGCGCGATGGCCGAGCTCACCGCTCGTTGGATCGCATCCGGAGAGGTCGCCCATCCCGAAGTCATCGAGAGGGAGCGCAGGCTTGTCGAGGCCGCGAATCGTCACGATTGGGATGCGTTCGCCGAAATTAGCGCTGGTGCAACGTATGTCAATCATCGGCAGCTGTCCGCTGACGGGGTCCACACAATTGCCGCTCACATGTCGTCGATCCAGACGATGGCATCGCTAGTCCCCGACATGCGGATGGAACTTGCCGAAGTCTTGGGGCATTCGACGTCGGTTGTGTTGACGCAGTTGATCGTGAAGGGCACGTCGACCGACGGCGTAGTGATGGAACTTCCGCTTTTCGTGATCGACGTTCACGACGGCGAGCACGTCACGCATATGGAGACCTTTGACATCGACCAGCGCGACTTGGCTCTGGCCCGATTCCAGGAGCTTAACGGGTAGGGCGCAGGTCTTGGTGAGGGTGTTGCGGACGTCATCGGGCAGCGGGTCGCGGCGGCGCGGGTGTGGTTGTCTGAATTGATTCCACGATGCGGTAGCAATTATGGGCTAGCGCTAACAAATTTCTCGATGCCCCAACCTGTTTGAGCCAGCGATGTAGGGCCGTAATGACCGGCCCTGGTGGCCGATCTAGTTGTTAGTCGGTGGTGGTTTGGGCTGGAACGGTTGGTACCACCACCAGTCGGCGCGTTCGCCGGTGGGTCCGGGGCAGGGCGCTACCTTGGGCGGGGGTTTGTTCGGTGGGCGGGCTAGCGATCCTGGGCTTAGTGGCCGGCCGGTGCTGTCGGTGACGGTCAGGTTGTGTGCGGGTCCGGTGATGGTGATGACGCCTCGATGGTGCAGCCGGTGGTGGTAGGGGCATACGAGCACGAGGTTGTCCAGCTCGGTGGGGCCGCCGTCTTCCCAGTGCCGGATGTGGTGTGCATGCAAACCGCGGGTGGCTCCACAACCGGGAACCGCGCACGCGGGATGGCGGTGTTCAAGGGCACGGCGTAGCCGGCGGTTGATCAGGCGGGTCGCTCTGCCGGCGCCGATGACCTGGCCGTCCCGTTCGAACCAAACTTCACAGGTGGCATCACAGGTCAGGTATCGGCGATCAGACTCGGTGAGCAGCGGACCCAGATGCAGCGCGGCGATCCGCTCCTTGACGTCCAGATGCATCACCACGGTGGTGTGATGCCCGTGTGGCCGGCGGGCCACCTCCACGTCCCACCCGGCCTCGACCAGCCGCATGAATGCCTCGGCGGTGCCCGGCAACGGGGGTGCCTGATCTGATCCGCGGTCGCCGTCCTCGCGATCGTGTTTCCACTCGGTGATCAGCGCATCAAGATGAGACTGCAGTGCCGCGTCGAACTTCGCGGAGTCGTGGTGGGGAAGTTTGATCCGGTAGCAGGAGCCCTGCTCGTCGGTGGTCTTGGTGACCGACCGCTCCGGTTCCGGTCGAGACTCGGGTTCAGCGGGTTCGGGTCGTGGTTCGAGCTTGATCGCGGTGCGCAGTTGGTTAACCGACGCGGATTGGGCCAGCTCCGCATAGTGCTCATCGGATCCCTCGCCCGCCCGCTGCGCGATGACGCCGACCTGATCCAGCGACAGTCGGCCCTCCCGCATGCCTTGGGCGCAGCGAGGAAACTCCTCGAGCCGGCGCGCCACGGTGGCGATCGTTTTGGCGTTCGTCGATGACGAGCCGGTCTTCCAGGCCATCAACGCCGTCACCGACCGCGCACCCGTAGCGCCCCACAGCTCGTCGCGATCCAACTCGGCGGCGATCTCCACGATGCGCCCATCAATGGCGTTGCGCTGACCGGTCAACTCCGCCAACTCGTCGAACAACACCTCAACTCGCTCACCAGGGGACGCCAGAACGGCGCCGGATGATGCGGTCGAAGACATGACCACATCATCACAGCCGGGTACGACAAGTCCGGGCGCCCCGGAGTCACCATTGACATGCAGCCCAGCGGCTGCATATAGTCAGACATGCAGCCAATCAGCTGCATGTTATGGAGATGGCAGAGATGGACGAGGTGTTCAGGGCGCTGGCTGACCCGAGCCGACGTCTGCTGCTCGACAGCCTCAACACGCGCTCCGGACAGAACCTGCAGGAGTTGTGCGCGGGACTGTCGATGGCGCGGCAGTCGGTCAGCAAGCATCTGGCCGTGCTCGAAGCGGCCAACCTGGTCACGACAGTGCGGCGGGGGCGAGAAAAGCTGCACTACCTCAACGCCGAGCCGATCAACGCCATCGCCGACCGCTGGATCACTCAATACGACCGTGCGCGGGTACAGACACTCGCCGACTTGAAAACAGCATTGGAGACCGAATCAATGAGCAGCAGTGGGGAATTCGTCTACACCACCTACATCCGAACCACGCCGGAGAAGCTGTGGCAAGCAATAACCGACCCCGCGTTCTCCCACCGGTATATGGGCCACGCGATGGTGTCCGACTGGAAGAAGGGGTCGACGTACGCCTGGGAAGACCACGGGCTGAAGATCGAGCACCCCGAGCAAGTCATCCTCGAGTCCGACCCGTACCGCAGACTCGCGTTCACCTTCCACACCTTCATTCCCGAACTGGCAACGGCCGTCGAACAACTCGACGAGGAGACGGTCGCCACCTGCGCTGCCGAAAAGCGGTCAAAGGTGTCGTTCGACATCGAACCGGAAGGCGATCAGGTCAAGCTGACCGTCATCCACGGTGACTTCGGGCCAGACAGCACCGTGCTTGGGCTGATCTCTGGCGGCTGGCCGTGGAAGCTCTCGAACCTCAAGACCGCGCTCGAACAGTCATGAGCGCGACGCCCAGGCTGGTCGGACCGCGCCGCCTATCAGACCGAACTCGATGCGCTGCGGGTCCGCGAGAAGGCACACACCCGCGAAGGAGATGCGATCGCCGCGGCGCGGCGTCGGTTGCCGATGGTCGAGGTGGACGCGACAACACCGCTCATTGGCGCCGACGGTCCCGTCACGTTGCTCGATGCGTTCGAGGGCCGCAGCCAGCTGATCGCTTACTACTTCATGTGGCACACCGGCCATCCGGCAGCCGAGCAGTGCGAAGGGTGCACGTGGTGCACCACCCACGTCGCGGAGCTGTCCTATCTGCATTCCCGTGACATCACCTACGCGGTCTTCTGTCAGGGCCCGTACGACGAAAGCAGCCGCTACCGCGACTTCATGGGCTGGGATATGCCGTGGTATTCGGCGCACGGTTCCCTCGACACACTGCTGCGAAGGGCGCCAGATCGGGCTGATGCACCTGGTGTGCTATCTGCGGGACGGCGACCGCGTCTTCGAAACCTATTGGACGAACTACCGCGGCGTAGAGGCGATGGACTACAGCTTCGCCCTCATGGACCTGACCGTGTACGGACGCCAGGAGGCGTGGGAGGACTCGCCGACCGGATGGCCGGTACGCCCCATCGCCAACAACAGCGAACGAGTGCGCACAAACGGGCGTCCCATCGCCCAGTGGTCGCGGATCGAAGCCGGGCGCTCCGACGCGTTGAGTTGAGTATCGAAAATCGAAGGGAGACAACAAAGATGAAGACGCCACCGATCGTATCGGCGCAGGAGTGGGAGACCGCCTACGAGAAGATGCTGGTGAAGGAGAAGGAACACATGCGCGCCGGGGACGCGCTGGCCGCGCAGCGTCGACGGATGCCATGGACGCGCGGTGGAGAAGGAGTACGTCTTCGACGGGCCCGACGGCAAGGTGAGCCTGCTCGACCTCTTCGGTGGCCGGCGCCAGCTGCTCGTCTACCGCGCGTTCTTCCAACCCGACGTTCACGGCTGGCCCGAACACGCCTGCGTCGGTTGCTCCTTGATGGCCGACCACGTTCCCAACCTGGCCCACCTCAACGCCCGCGACACCACGTTCGTCTACGCCTCGCCCGCGCCGCAGGCCGACATCGAGCGGTTGAAGTCGCGGATGGGCTGGGAGCGCATCCCGTGGTACACCATCACCGACGACTTCGACAAAGACTTCGGCGTCGACGAGTGGCATGGCACGAACGCGTTCATCCGCGACGGCGACGACCGGGTGTTCAGCACGTACTTCATCAACAACCGGGGCGACGAGGCGTTTGTGGCTACCTGGAACCTGCTCGACATGACCGCGCTTGGGCGACAAGAGGAGTGGGAGGATTCGCCGGAGGGCTACCCGCAGAACCCACCGTATGAGTGGTGGGCGTGGCACGACAACTACGCCCAACACACGCCGTCGCGATGGTTCGGCGAGCCCGACCCCAACGACCCCAACGACCAACGGCCGCCGCGCAAGAAGGCCTAGTGTGGTGAGTCGTTAGTTCGCGCTCTGCCGCGCGATTGGGCCCAGGTGGACCACTCATTGTGCCAACCTCCGAGCGACAGAGTCGCTGAAACTGTTTGCGCTGGTAGTACTTCCGCGACAGTGTCGCTCAGAGGTTGGCAATCGACACAGTGGATGGCCGAGATCCGACACAACGGCCACCGTGCGCTGCAGCCGAACTAACGACTCACGACACTAGGACGGCACGCTCGCCAGCGCCTGCTCGATGCATTGCGACCAGCGCCGCGTATCGACCTCTTCGAACGCCGTCTCTCCGCCGAAGGCACTGGAGATGACGATGTCCGGCTGTACCGTGCCGAGCAACTCGAGGCTGGACCTCAACTCTGTGGCGCCACCTCGACCTGGCACGAGGAACGTCGACCAGGTGCCGTCGCCTGTTGGGAACATCGTGTCGCCGGTGAACAGATACTTCTCGCCTCCTGCTCCGCCCACGAGATAGCAGGTGCTGCCGTCCGAATGGCCGGGCGTGGGAACCACGTTGACGCCGTTCGCGTCGAGGTGCCGTCGGCTGCCCAGGGGTACATCGACGTGCGCGTGCTGGCCGATCGCATCCAACTCCGCCGCGGGTGCATGCAGCCGGCACCCGAATCGATCGGCGACCCTGGCCAACGTTGGGCCCGCTTCGTCGAGGTGCGACAGATACTGGGCGCTCACGCCGCCGAGCGCGTCGATGGCGTCGAAGTCGGCGTCGGAGGCCGGGCTGTAAAACAACACGTTCGCGCTCGGCCCTCGCCACACATACGCGTGGGTGGTCAGCCCGGGCAACGGTGAATCTGTGCGGGTCTGAAACAGATCGCTTCGGATCTGGGTCATGGTGGTGGTGGTCATCGCTTCACCGTGCGTCCTCAACCGAACTTGAGGTCAAGCCCCAATCGTTAGGCCGCCGGGCGGGGATCCCGCGCATAGGCAGCCCACGTTTGCGCCTCGCTCGGTAGCGGCAGATAGGTGTGCCCGCACTCAAGGAGCCAGGCACCGCGACCGGCCAGCCTTGTCAACCGGAATCGGTTGCAGTATCGACAGTGCGCCATGATTTCAACTCCTTTCGCTTTTTGTGGCTTCGTCCTGGTTAAACACGGTATGGACAGGCGGAGGCCTCCAAAACGGGTCGCGCACCCCTGCGTGGCCAGCGGGTTTGGGGGTTTTTCCGCGGCCGGCATGGGGGATTAGGGGACCCCGCTTGTACGATCGCGACATGCTGGGGGAGGACCTCTCCGGCCGGTTCGACTACCTCTTCGAGCCGCTGGACGTCGATGAGTCGGCCGGTGACGGCGACCTCGTGGCTCCCCGGCGCCTGAAGAGGACGCCGACGACAGCGGGTGGTCGAGGCGAATAGTCCTCACCGGTGTCTTGCTAGCAACGGTGGCGGGCGCCGCCGCGACAGTGATCGTGCTGCTGCAACCCGCCCAGCGGACGCAGCTGATCGTCACTCCCAGCGACGCAACGCCCGTCCACACCGGTGTCGACAGCGATATCCCCGGTGATGTCCACCGCAATGCCGACCACGACCGCCCAGCCTGTTCCTGTCTTACCGGCCACCGTCAGTACATCGCCCGTCCAGACGTCGGCGCCAAGACCGACCGTCGAGCCGCAACGCCCACCGGTACAGGAGCCGACCACCGTTGCCAGTGAGCCGGCGCTAGCACCGATGCCGCCTCCGCCCACCACGCGTGCGCCGATCAGCGTTTCACCCGAATCACGTCCACCTTTTCCTGATCAGGGTCCGCCTCGGAACAACGATCAGCGCGGCGGGTTGCTCGGCGGACTTCTTTAGCTGACGAATTGCGTCACGGGTTCCCAGGAATCGCACAGCATTCCGCGCGCGGCAACCGGACCATCACGCTGATATTCTGCGAACGCGGTTTGGCCCGAACGAAACAGCAGAGTCCCTCACGAAAAGAGATTTGTGCGCAGCGGAGAGATCAAGGCCCTGTCCGGCCTGCGCATCGTCGCCGCAGTGTGGGTAGTGCTGTTTCACTTCCGCCCATTGTTGGAGCAAGCTGCGCCCGGTTTCCGGTCCGCCCTCGCGCCGATACTCAACTGCGGCGCCCAGGGCGTCGACCTGTTCTTCATCCTCAGTGGGTTCGTGCTGACCTGGAACTACCTCGATCGCATGGGTGAGTCGTGGTCGACGCGGGAGACGCTGCACTTTTTGTGGCTACGACTGGCAAGGGTGTGGCCGGTGTACCTGGTCACGCTGCATCTTGCGGCGCTGTGGATCATCTTCACGCTCCACGTGGGCCACGAGCCGTCGAAAGTCACCGACCAGCTCAACGCCGTCAGCTACGTGCGCCAACTCTTCCTGGTGCAGCTGTGGTTCCAGCCGTACTTCGACGGGTCGAGCTGGGACGGACCCGCATGGTCGATCAGCGCTGAGTGGCTGGCGTATCTGCTGTTCGGCGTTTTGGTGCTGGTGATCTTCCGGATAGCCCGCGCGACGAGAGCCAGGGGCTTGGTGTGGCTGGCATTCGCCGCCTCGCTGCCACCGGTGCTGCTCCTGCTCGCGAGCGGTCACTTCTACACGCCATGGAGCTGGCTTCCGCGGATCGTCATGCAGTTCACCGCGGGCGCGCTGGCCTGCGCCGCAGTTCGCAAGCTGCAGATGTCCGACCGAGCGCGCCGCCGCACCGGCTACCTGTCACTGGTGACTCGGCGTCGCCATCGTCGGAATTCTGTACCTCTTGGATGCACATCCCGTGACCGGGATGGTCGACTCGAGCGGACTCGTCGACGTGTTGTTCGTGCCGCTGGTTGTGACGATGGCTGTCGGCATCGGCAGCTTGCCGCGACTGCTATCCACCCGGGTCATGGTGTACTGCGGCCACATCTCGTTCAGCCTCTACATGGTGCACGAATTGGTGCACACCGCATGGAACTGGGCAGCGGCGCAGTTCGAGATCGTCCTCACGCCCAGCTGGTCGGCGAAGTTGATAGTGGTCGGCATGCTGGCGATTGCCTTCGTCGGCGCAGCGTTGCTGTATCACTTCGTCGAGGAGCCCGCCCGGATCTGGATGCGCAGAATGGTCAAGTCTCCAGACACCCAACCCGGCGCCGCGGACGTGCAAGCCGAAGCCCCGACCGAGGCCGCCGACCCGGCGCACGGCAAGCTCCAACCGCTCCACGGCCCCCGTCAAGTGCCGGCGAATGCCGTCGCTGCACGCGCGGGCTGATCGTTGGCAGATCGTCGAATCCTGCTGCGCCCGATGGCAAAGCGGCAATTCCGGTAACGCAATGTGCACAATCAGGTTGACACCGGCGTTTTTCGGATTTGGGCCGTACGCTGTTCCGGTGAGTCGTCTGATCACGGCCATCGTCACGATCGCCGTACTTCTCGCCACGCTCATCGAGCACCCAACACCGGTGAGACATAACGAAACACTGAACCTGGCCGTCTCGGTGAACCACATCGCAGTGATCGGCGACTCCTACACGACCGGAGGCGATCTGGGCGGTCTCGGCCCCAAGGGCTGGACAGCTCGGTCCTGGCAGTGGCTCGCTCAGCAAGGAGTAGCCATCTCGGCCGACGTGGCGGCCGAAGGCGGCGCCGGCTACGGCACGCGCGGAAACCATGGCAGCGTGTTCGAAGACCTGACCGCCGACGCGGTCAAGCCGGACGACGTGTTGGTGGTGTTCTTCGGGTCCCGCAACGACCAAGCCTGTCGACCCAACGCAGCTGTCGATTCTGGCGTGGGGCACGTTTCAGCTCGCACGGCGCACCGCGCCGAAGGCACAGTTCCTCGTAATCGGGCCGCCGTGGCCAACTTCCGATCCGCCCGACGCGGTCCTGCGGATCCGCGACGCCCTGAAATATCAGGCGGGGGTCGCAGGCGCAACGTTCATCGATCCGATCGCCGCCGGGTGGTTCGTCGGCAGGCCGGACTTGATCGGCAAGGACGGAGTACATCCGACCGACGCGGGGCATGCGTACATGGCCGACATGATCGCGCCGTTGATCCGCGCCCAGCTGTCGTGACACATCCGTGAAAGACGGCGCCCCGCAAGCCATGTCAGCTTGCGGGGCGCCGTTCTAGTTTGATCAGGCCAGGTCGAACCTGTCGTTGTTCATCACCTTGACCCACGCCTTGACGAAGTCCTGCAACGAACTTCTCCTTGGCGTCGTCCTGCGCGTACACCTCGGCCAGTGACGCGCAGCACCGAGTTGCGAGCCGAACACCAGGTCGTTGGCGGTGGCCGTCCACTTCTTCTGGCCACTAGCGCGGTCGGTGCCCTCGTAGACGTTCTCCGCGGACTCCGACACCTTCCACTCCGTGCCCATGTCGAGCAGGTTGACGAAGAAGTCGTTCGTCAGCACGCCCGGCTTGTCGGTGAACACGCCGTGCTTGCTGCCGCCGTGGTTGGCGCCGAGCGCACGCAGACCGCCGATGAGCACGGTCAACTCCGGCGCCGTGACGTCCAGAAGGTACGCCTTCTCCAGCAGCAACTTCTCGAGCGGCTGCTTCTCACCGGGCCGGACGTAGTTGCGGAATCCATCGAACCGCGGTTCGAGGACGGCGAATGCCTCCACATCGGTGTTCTCCTGCGTGGCGTCGGTGCGACCCGGCGCGAATGGAACCGTGATCCGCAACGCCGCCGTCCTTGGCGGCCTTCTCGACCGCCGCCGAACCGGCCAGCACGATCAGGTCGGCCAGCGACACCTTCTTGCCACCGGCGCCGTTGAAGTCCTGCTGGATCTTCTCGAGCACCGGCAGCACCTTGGCCAGCTCGGAGGGCTCGTTGACCTCCCAGCTCTTCTGCCGGCTCGAGGCGCAGCCGCGCGCCGTTGGCACCGCCACGCTTGTCGGTGCTGCGGAAGCTCGCCGCCGACGACCACGCGGTCTTGACGAGCTGCGGAACCGACAGGCCGGAGTCGAGCACCTTGGCCTTCAGCGCCTTGATGTCCGCCTCGTCGATCAGTGCGCCCTCGACATCGGGCACCGGGTCCTGCCACAGCTGCGGCTCGGCGACCCACGGCCCGAGGAAGCGGCTGATCGGCCCCATGTCGCGATGCAGCAGCTTGTACCAGGCCTTGGCGAACGCCTCGTTGAGCTCCTCGGGGTGGTCCAGCCAACGGCGGGTGATGTCGGCGTAGATGGGAGACGACCCGCATCGAGACGTCGGTGACCAGCATCGTGGGCTTGCGAGGCGGCCCGCCGAACGGATCGGGAATAGTCGCCTCGGCATCCTTGGCCTCGAACTGCCAGGCACCGGCGGGACTCTTCACCAGCTCCCACTCGTTGCCGTACAGGATCTCCAGGTAGCTGTTGCTCCACTGTGTCGGCGTTGGCGTCCACACCACCTCGAGGCCGCTGGTGATGGAGTCGCCGGCCTTGCCGGAACCGAACGGGCACTTCCAGCCCAGGCCCTGCTGCTCGATCGGGGCACCCTCAGGCTCGGCGCCCATGCCATCGTCAGGTCCCGCGCCGTGGGTCTTGCCGAGGGTGTGGCCACCGACGATCAGCGCGGCGGTCTCCTCGTCGTTCATCGCCATCCGGCCGAACGTCTCTTTGATGTCGATGGCCGCAGCCAGCGGATCCGGCTTACCCTCGGGGCCTTCGGGATTCACGTAGATCAGGCCCATCGTGGTGGCGCCATAGCGCTCCTCGAGTTGGCGCGCCGAAGCGTCGGCGCCGGCATAACGCTTGTCGGTGCCGAGCCACTCGTCTTCCTCCCCGAAGAGAACCTCTTCGGGCTCCCAGAAGTCGGGACGGCCGAAGCGCGAATCCGAAGGTCTCGAAGCCCGCCGACTCCAGCGCGGCGTTGCCTGCGAACACCAGCAGGTCGGCCCACGAGATCTTGTTGCCGTACTTCTTCTTGACCGGCCACAGGAGGCGACGGGCCTTGTCGAGGTTCGCGTTGTCGGGCCAGCTGTTGAGCGGGGCGAAGCGCTGCATGCCCTGGCCGGCGCCACCGCGTCCGTCGAAGATCCGGTAGGTGCCTGCGGCGTGCCACGACAGCCGGATCATCAGGCCGGCGTAGCTGCCGTAGTCGGCGGGCCACCAGTCCTGCGAGGTGGTGATCACCGAGATCACGTCGGCCTTGAGGGCCTCGACGTCGAGCTTCGCGAATTCCTTGGCATAGTCGAAGTCTTCGCCGAGGGGGTTGCCCTTCGGCGAGTGCGCGTGTAGCACCGACACATCGATCTGCTCGGGCCACCAGTCCTGGTTCGTCAGCGGAGCATTCGCCTTGGGCTTGGGCGAATCGATTTGCCGGATCGTCTCGCTATCGGACACAACATTCCTTCCGGGAGTGGGTGATGCGGGCTGTGATCACGGGTGTGATCGGGAAACTTGTGATGACGAGCAGTCGGGGCACAGTCCCCAATAGATGACCTCTGCCTCATCGAGCACGAAGCCATCAAGACCGCCATCGTCATCCGACGGCGTCAGGCAGGGCGCCTCGCCGACCGCACAGTCGACGTCGGCGATGACCCCGCAGGATCGGCAAACCACGTGGTGGTGGTTGTCTCCGACCCGTGACTCGTAGCGAGCGACGGAGCCGGACGGCTGAATTCGCCGAACCAGACCGACGGTGGTCAGGGCGGCGAGCACGTCATAGACCGCCTGCCGCGACACCTCGGGCAGGCCGGAACGCACGGATCCGAAGATCGTCTCGGTGTCCGCGTGCGGATGTGCATGCACAGCTTCCAGCACCGCCAGCCGAGGGCGCGTCACGCGAAGGTCAGCTGCACGCAGCTGATCCGCGTAATCCTGTGCGGGGGTCACCGCACCCATAATGCCCCTTTTCTGGAATGAGTCAAGTCTTTCTGAGGTGAATTCTTGCAGGAGAAAGAATCGCGTCGATTTGATGGCTCCGGCAGCCTGGCAGGTCGCGGCAATGTGTCGGCGACATCGGCAATACGCGAATCATCCGGGCGCGCAATGAAACACCGCCGTCGGATCCATCGACTATGGACGCCTGGCACGGAAGGGCCGAGATAGAGACTGCTGGATGTGGCGCGGCGACGTGCGTGCCGCGTCGGAACCGAACCGGCCTAGCGAGCACACAATGCGTCGCTCACATCCACTCATCGGTCAGTCGCGCCAGCCCAACGATGGGCTTTCAGGCCCGCGCTGGTTTGCCAGCGCTCCCAAGTCGAATTCCGTTGGCAACACAGATAGTTCGCAGCCTCGCTGACCTCTCGTAGAGCGCCGATGCACAGTATTGTTCTCGGGGATGCAGGGACCTACGTGCTGAAACGCGCCGAGGCCGACAACCTGCCGAGTTCGCTGGGCGGCTTCGGCCGGCTCGGCCGCGTCGTTGTGCGATGGCCGCTGCTCGTCATCATGTTGTGGATCGCTCTTGCCGTCGCTTTGTTCGTGCTGCTCCCTCCGCTGGCCAAGATCGCGGGGGAGAAGCAGCCCGAGTTCCTGCCATCCGACGCGCCTGTCTTGGTCGCCAACAACGCGATGATCAAAGCCTTCGACGAATCGGACTCGCAGAACAGCCTGTTGGTGGTGCTGACCAGCGACAACGGGTTGGGTCCTGACCAGGAGGCGGTCTACCGCAAGCTCGTCGACAACCTTCGTGCCGACCACCAGTCGGTCGTCATGCTGCAGGACTTCATCAGCACCCCCGCATTGCGCGACGTGGTCACCAGCAAGGACCACAAGGCGTGGTATCTCCCTGTCGGGCTCGCGGGCGAACTGGCCACGCCCCCTGCGGCTGAGTCCTACAAGAAGGCCGTCGAGATCGTCAAGGCGTCGACGACGGGCACCTCGCTGACCGCACATCTCACCGGCCCCGCGGCGACGGTCGGAGACATGACGGCGGTCGGCGAGAGCGACGTCCACGTGATCGAAATCGCGACCGCGCTCATGGTGTTGACGATCCTGCTTCTCGTCTACCGAAACCCGCTCACCATGGTGCTGCCGCTGGTGATGATCGGAATCTCGCTCGCCGTGGCGCAGCAGCTGATCGCCGCCCTCCTCGAATTGGGCATGAGCATCTCGCCGCAGGCCATGGTGCTGGTCAGCGGGATGATGCTTGGCGCGGGAACCGATTACGCGGTCTTCCTCATCTCGCGCTACCACGAATATCTGCGGATGGGCGAGGAATCGGACGCCGCACTGGTGTCGGGCGCTGGGGTCGATCGGCAAGGTGATCGCGGCGTCTGCTGGCACCGTCGCGATCACGTTCATGGGCATGACGTTCGCGAAGCTCGGGGTGTTCTCCACCATCGGGCCTGCGCTGGCCGTCACCATCCTCATCGGGTTTCTCGCATCGATCACGCTGTTGCCCGCGATGCTCGCCCTCGCAGGGCGACGCGGGCTGTGCAAGCCCAGACGCGAACTCACCAAACGCCTTTGGCGGCGATCAGGCGTGCGAATCGTGCTGCATCCGGTCCGGCATCTGGTGGCCAGCCTCATTGTCCTGGCGATCCTGGCCGGCTGCGTAGGGGCGATCAAATTCAACTACGACGACCGCAAGAACCTGCCGCGCCGACGTCGACAGCAACGTGGGATATGCGGTGATGGCACAGCATTTCCCAGTCAACTCGAGTATCCAGCAGTTCATCCTCGTGCAGTCATCGCGCGACCTGCGAAGCCCCAAAGCGCTCGCTGACCTCGAGCAGATGGCCCGTCGCGTCAGCCAGGTCCCCGGGATCGCCGCGGTGCGCGGTATCACGCGGCCAACCGGGGACACCCTCGAACAGGCCAAGGCCACCTTCCAGGCCGGCGCAGTCGGCGACAAACTCAACGAGGCGTCAACCCAGATCTCCAGCCGCGACGCCGATCTCGATCGGCTAACGGGCGGTGCCCACCAGCTCGCGGACGCCCTCGGCGACGTCCGCAACGGCGTGCTGGATGCGATGACGTCCGTCAGCGGCTTGACGAACGCGTTGGTGGATATGCAGGCCAAGTACGGACCCAACGCGACGCTCGCCGACATTGACCAGTCGGCGCGACTGGTCAAGAGCATGCGCGCGATGGGTGATGCGTTGGGGGTCAACCTCACTCAGGTCGACGACGTGTACCGGTGGGCGGTACCGATGATGGCCGCGCTGAACTTCAACCCGATATGTTCGATCGACCCGGCGTGCCAGAACTCGCGGGCGATATTGCAGCGCCTCATCACGGCGCACGACGACGGCTCGCTTCAGTCGCTGTCCGATCTGGCACGGCAACTGCAGTCCGCCGACGGCACCCAGCCGGTGAACAGCACCGTCGGCGAGCTCCAACAGAAGCTCGAGGATGCCAGCGAAGCGGCGCAGAGACTCGGGCTGGACAAGCCCGACGGCATCAAGCGCAAACTGGCCGAACTCCAGAACGGCGCCAGCACGCTCGCCGACGCGAGTCGCCAGCTCGCAGACGGTGTGCAGCTGCTGGTGGACCAGGTCCGCCAGATGGGCCCCGGCCTCGGTGATGCTTCGTCGTTCCTGATGGCCATGCGCAACAACGCCCGAGAGCCGTCGATGGCCGGTTTCTATATTCCGCCCCAGATCCTGACCAACAGCGAATTCAAGACCGCCGCAACAATGTTCGTCTCAGCCGACGGCCACTCGGTGCGTTACCTCGTCCAGACCGACCTGGATCCGTTCGGCACGCAGGCGATGGACCAGGTAGCGCAGATCATGGATGCCGCGCGTAGCGCGCAGCCCAACACCGAACTGGCCGACGCAACAATTTCGATCGCCGGTTTGCCCGCAGTGAACGCGGACGTGCGCGACTACTACAACCACGACATGAGGTTCATCCTCACCATGACGATCCTCGTCGTGCTGTTGATTCTCATCGTGTTGCTGCGTGCCGTCGTCGCGCCGCTCTATCTCATTGCTTCGGTGGCGATTTCGTTCTTGTCCGCGCTGGGCATCGGCGTCGTGGTGTTCCAGTTCATCCTCGGCCAACACCTCGCCTGGAACGTGCCGGGTACGGCGTTCATCGTTCTGGTCGCGGTGGGGGCGGACTACAACCTGCTGTTGATATCGCGCATCCGCGATGAGGCGTCCCGAGGTATCCGGACCGCAGTAATCCGGACGGTGGGCGCGACCGGTGGCGTGATCACCTCCGCCGGAATCATCTTCGCCGCATCCATGTTCGGCCTGACTTTCGGCAGCATCGCGGGAATGGTGCAGGTCGGGTTCATCATCGGTGTCGGCCTATTGCTCGACACGTTCTTGGTTCGCACAGTGACGGTTCCTGCGATGGCCGTTCTGGTAGGCAAGGCGAACTGGTGGCCGTCGAAGAACCTCAAACCCCTACACGGGGAGCTAGATCATTCTCGGACCGCCAAAGCCAGGAACGGTGCCAATGGGGATGAGCGCCAGGACCACGACAAGACAGACGAACAGCCGCAACGCTCGTGGCGGCGCCGGCTCCTCGATCTCCGGTCTGCGCGCCGCAAAGACGAGGAAAACGATCGCGACGTCGAACGATACGATGACCAGCCAACGGGTCCAGTCGAAGCCGGTCAGGAATACTGGGACGATCAAGAGCAGCCCTGCGAGCACCCATGCGAGTCTGCCGCGGAGCTCGTCAGTGAAGGCGCGCAACGGAACTCCTGACAGGGTGCTGAGGCCGTACATGGTCCCGAAAAGCGCGACCGCACCGAACACGAGCGACATGCCAAGCCCGACCAGCCCGATGTGGCCGACGATGCGAATGGCATCAAGGATTCCGTAGTCGTAGATCGGCATCACATTGCGGCACACCCAGTCGTGATAGTCGGTTTGACTCGGTTGCCCGCCAAACACATACTGCGCGAGCGTCGGAAAGGACGTGATCGTCGCCAACGGGTTGGGCATCGTTTGGTGCGGTACCGCCGAACACAGTTGGGACGCGATGTCGTGACGGCCGAGCAACGCGACCGCCACCGCGGTGAAGACGCCGGGCATGACGGCTACCAGCACACCGCTGCGCCTGGCCGTTGTTAGTGCCCTGCCGAGGACCACGATGGCCAGCACTGCGCCGAGGGCGAACTGCAGCCCTATCGCCTCGTGCACCAGCGTCAGGGCCGCGATGATAACGCCGTAGGCCACACACCACGCCAGCGCGACCGCGCGGGAGCGCGCGAAAGCCAGCGCCACGGCGAATACCGCTAGCGCCGCCGCTCCGAACAGGTCCGGCCGGGCCGAATACGCCGCGAATGGAATTCCGAAGGGCAGCAACGGAATCAGCATCGCGACCATCAGCCTGCGCTCGGATCGGCGCCGCGCGAACAACACCACACCCATGACGAGCGCGAGGCCGCCCATGTACACGGCAGTCGACAGCCAGCGCAGCCCGAGCGTGACCGCGAAGTAATGGCCAGGGGCCAGGCCGACCAATTCGCCGGCCAGTCCGCGACGGACGAAGCCGAACGTGTAGTCGACGGCGTAGTACGACATCCAATAGACGTCGAGCGGGACGACGTTGATCGCGAAGCACAGCACGGCCGCCGACCAGATCGCAATTGCGACGGCGATACCGACGTACAGCATCGGGCGCGAACGCTGGTTCGCTTTCAGGCTCAAGTTCACCATGAGTTAGGCCCTAACGGACAGTGGTAGCGGACAGCTGCAGGTCGGCCAGTGCGCCACGCGCCAGCTCGCGCGTCGACGCCACGGTGTTCTCGGCGCCGCACTGGTAGGCGACGACAGTGAGGAAACGACTGCCATTGACGGTTCCTGTGCCGCAGAACAACTGGCCGTGGTCCCGCTCGATGCGCCCGCGTGTGATGCCTTGTTCCGCCAGCCGCATCGACACCTCGCTCGCATCCCCACCGTCGATGCGGCCGATGACTGAGTCGAAGCTCCCGAGGTTGGAACATCCGACCGGTAGTTGGTCGGTGGCCATGGCGATGCCTTCGGTGTGCCGGACCAACCACCGCGGCGTGAATGGGATGAGCGGAAGTCCGGCGAGCAGTTCATTGGGTTGCTCCGCCAGCGATGCCAGCCGATCCTTGACGTCCGCGCGCACGCCTACTCAGATCGTCGAGCACCGCTTCACTGTCGACGGCGACTGTGATGGAGCTCAGCGCATTGGCGCGGTCGTCCTCGGCGGTGCGCTCGCTGACCGGGAGCACGACCATCACCGTGTTGCCGTCAGGCTGGACTCTGCCCATCCGGTGCGCCACGCGGGCTGCGAATGCGATGCAAAGCGCGTTGCTGCTTCCGCTCAGCTCGCGTGCACGGGTGTCCCACGCTCCTTCATCGGTCTGCACCGTCACCGAGGGAAGCTCGGCGTGCTCGTCATCTCGGCCGTCCAATGGGCGATGCGGCGCTGACGGAGCTTTCGCATCGGGTGAGAGCCGCAGCAAGATCAGCAGAGTCGCGATCAGTGCACGGATCACGGCGGGCAGTAGGCGGACGGCAGTCGGTCAGGTCCTCCGATACGGCGCGCCACCTGCCACGTGAATATGCACGCGGATAACCGAATTCGCGGCTTTCACCTTTGACCGCTTCCGCGATCGCCGTCGCCAGCCCGAGCCCGTCCGCGACGCAGTGCGACGCCACCAAGCTGATGGCCGTGCCGCCGTCGTCGAGCGGCAGCACGCCGAGGTGGTAGGTCGGCCCCCACTCCGGATCCACCGTGATCCGCGCGCGCTGCTCGATCCAGTCGCCGATGTCCTCTCGCGGGCGGCAGGCAGTCGCGACGTCGACGTCGGGTGAGTCGCCGCCAGCCACCCAGCGATGACGCCCGAACGGCAACGACGAGCGTTCTATCCGGCGCCCGAGCAGACCCGTAGCGAGATTTCCGTTGAAGATGCGCAATTCGTCGATGTCCACATCGCGGTCGTACACCCATGTGCACTGAACAACGCTGCCCTGACCGGTGGCCCGCAGGCGCAGGAACGCGGCCTGGTCGAGCAGCGCCAGCCTCGTCATCGGCACCCCGCTTCGGCGGCGGCGCGATAGCCGCGCACCGCCATCGGCGCGAACACCGCGACAAGTCCGCACGCCCATACGGCCGCCTGCAGCAGCGGCCACAGGACGGGCCCACCCTCTGCAAGGCCGCGCATCGCCTCGATCGTCGGCGACATCGGCTGAAGCCGCACCGCCGGTTGCAGCCAGGACGGAAACACCTCGGCAGGGGCGACGCCGGTGTTGAAGAAGAGCAGCACGACGCATCCCGCGCCCAGCCAGGTCACCATGGCCCGGCCGTCCGCGCGGACAGCGATCGCGATGACCGCCGTCGCGACCCCCACCGAGATCATCACCGGCACAAGCACAAACGCCACGGCTGCGGCCCAGCCCTCCGCGAACCGCAACCCCAGCGCGACACCGAATGCGGTGAGCACCACGGCCGAGCCTGCCGTTCGGACGGCTTCGGCGAGCAGCCGACCGCTCAGTGCGCTCGCCCGATGGACCGGTAGCACCCACAACCTGGTCAGCAGCCCCGACTCGCGTTCTGCGGGCAGGGCAAGGCCTGCGCCGAGGGTGCCGAAGATTGCGCCGACGACCGCGCACATCGGAACCAGCCCGTAGAGGCTGTCGCTTCCGGTGACGGCCAGCACCGCCTTGCCGATGAGCAGCTTGTAGATGACGAGGAGAAAGGTCGGAAACAACAACGCCTGGACGGTGACGATCGGGTCGCGTCGCCAGCGGCGCAGCAGCCGTCCCGCCTCCAACGCGCTCTCTCTGACCGCGGTATTCATTGTTGTGCGCCTTTGCATTTGCAACGCGAAGCCGCCGAACAACACCAACAACCCGACGCACCAGGCCGCCGTGGCGGCCAGACCGGCGACGGCGACGTGACCGCTGGCGAGCTCGCGCAATGTCTCGGTGACCTGCGACACCGGCTGGTAGCGGACAAACGGACCGAGCCATCCTGGAAACGATTCGGCGGGCGCCATCCCGGTGGACAGCAGGACCAGCACCAGCTGGGGGAGCAGCAGCAGCTGGCTGGACGATTCGACGGAGCCCATCCGGGAGCCGAGCGCGTCCGCGCCGAGGCAAACCGCCATCGCGAACGACAACACGATGACCACGAACAGCAGCCCGTAGCCGACGCCCCCTGTCATCCGGAAGCCGAACACCGATGCGACGGCGATGCCGGCGACCAGCGCGATCACCGCACGGATCAGGCAGTAGAGCATCCGCGCCGCCAGCGGCACCACCGCCGGAATGGGAAGAGTGCGAAGCCGAACTCCGAATCCCGACAACCGGTCCCGCGCGGCGCGGTCGGCGGTCGTCATCGCGCCGAAAAGCATCGCCTGCACGATGACGAGCGGCAGAACGTACTGCGGATAGGTCATCTGTGCCGGTGTCGATGAGGTTGCCCAACGCCAAGGTGAAACCGAGGAAGCAGCCGACCGGGGCGAGCACCGCGAAGAGCAGGTCGGCATCGCGCAGCGTGCCCGAAAACGTGCGCAGGGTGAGTGCCGCCAGGGCACTCATACGGTGACCGGCGGTGACGTCAGGCTCAGGAATGCCTCGTCCAGCGACGGCTTCCGCAACGAGATGTCGGCGAGTTCGATGCCGAGTCCGTCAAGCCGGCGGAACACCTCGCCGAAGGTCACCACGCCATCGGGTGCCGGCACCGACACCGCGGCCGCCTGCTGATCGATCAGCGTGTCGCAATCGGCACCGAATCCTGCGAAATCCGCCAATGCCGTTGCGATCTCGGGCAGATTCATCGGGTCGGCGGGCGTGACCTGACAGTAGCTGACACCGACGCGGCATTTCAGGGCGTCGGCGGTCCCACTGGCCGACGACCCGCCCGGAATTCAGCACGACTATCGAATCGCTCAACACGTCGGCCTCTTCGAGGTACTGCGTGGTCAGCAGCACGGTGACGTCCTGATGACGGAGCGCAGACACCAGATCCCAGACATCGCGTCGGCTGCGCGGATCAAGGCCGGTCGTCGGTTCGTCGAGGAAAAGCACCCGCGGTGGGACGACCAGCGCGACCGCGATGTCGATACGTCTGCGCATTCCGCCGGAATAGGTGGACACTCGCCGGTCGGCGGCATGCGCCATGTCGAACCGCTCGATCAGTTCATCGGCCCGCCGTCGCGCATGCCTGTGCCGCAGCCCGCGCAGCTGACCGAAGAGCATCAGATTCTCACGGCCGGTGAGGAATTCGTCGAGCGCGGCGTCCTGCCCCGTCACACCGATGCTCGAGCGGACCTCGGCCGACTGTCGCTCGACGTCGAATCCCGCGACAGTTGCCGACCCCGCGGTCGGGCGCAACAGGGTGGACAGGATGTTGATCGTCGTGGTCTTCCCGGCGCCGTTGTGGCCGAGTAGCGCACATACCGAGGCTCGCGCAACGGTGAAGCTCACGCCCTGCAACGCCGACGAAGACTTACCGAACGACTTCGCGAGATCGCGGCATTCGATCGCAGCGTCAGGCATGCGTGTACTGCTCGACGCCGTCGGCCACCCGGGTGAACTCGGCCCGCATCGCCTCGACGTAGCGCAGCACCGACTCGCGAGCGACGTCGGTGCCCGGATAGGCGACGACCAACTGCGTTCTGTCGCGCATGCGGTTGACCCACATGCACACCGCCTCCGACAGCCGGTTATCACCCCAGATGCCGATCCGCAGTCCATCCCAGTAGTCGCTGAACGGCAGCTTGCGGATGTCGATGTAGGACAGCATCGGAACGGGCCGGTCCGGCGCCACGAGAGGTCGCGACGACACCGCGGGCATCTCGAGCAGGTGGTAGTAGGGGACCGCGCCGAGCGCGGTGTTCGCGTCGAACGATGTCTGCGCGGAGCTCACCACCTCATCGAACGACGCTCCACCGGTCGGAATCGCCAACGGGACGAAGCTCGCCAACCATCCGACGGCAGTCGCATATGCGGGGTCTCGCCGGTTGTCGAACGGCGTGAGGCCGAAGTACGTGGCGGCACCCGTCAATCGGTGCTCGGCCATCGCGGCGCAGGCGAACACCCCGCCACTGAACCGTGCTCCGGCCGCGCGGCAGGCCGATTCGAACCGCTGCCCTTGTTCCTCGTCGATCAGGTCGAAGACATCGATGGCCCCGGGGGTGTCGGCTGCCGCCTCACCCAACTCCAGCGGAAACGCGGGCAACTCACCTCCGTTCGCGGCGACAAAGGCTCGCCACGACTGGATCTGAGGCGACTCTTCGTCCAGGCCCGCGGTGTACGCGCGCTGGTTGTCGCAGTAGTCCCGATAGCTCGCCGCGGGAATCAGCGCGGCCGGGGCGTTTTCCAGCGTAGCGAAGTACGTGGTCTGGATGTCGAGGAAGATGACGCCCGCCGACATCCCGTCGGCCCGCAGGTGGTCGATCGCGATATAGACCGTGAAACGGTCCTCGGCCTGGATGATCCCGAAGGTGAAGCAGTCCCACTGCAGCGGGTCCGGTGTGTCGAGGATCAGCTTGCGGATCTGCGGCGGAGTCATTCGGCCGTGGTCGGTCGGCGCAAGCGTGATGGCCTCCGGGTCGGCGATGGCGTAGCGGTGGATCTCGTCGTTCTCACCGAAGCCGAACCGGTCATGGTACGTATCGTGGCGGCGCACATGGGCGTTGACGGCCTGGGTCATGGCGTCGATGTCGCAGACGCCCATGATCTCCCAGACGCCAATGCACAACCGCGGGATATCGCGGCCCAGACTCGTCTGCCGACGGTAGTACTGAAGGTGTTGTGACTGCTGATAGCTCACGGGTGCCGGGTGGGGTGCCGCGTCGGCGGCGCTCGCATAGCTGGCCTCGGTGGGATACCAGGACACGACGGTGCCCTCTGCTGTCCAGTCTTCAAGCGTGCCTAAGAACATGCGCTTTCCCTTTCGTGTTCGTCAGCTCGTGGCGCCACTCCCGATGACGTCAACGTCATCGATGAGGACGCGCCGAATGGCTTTGAGTGCCAGGGACAGTCGTCGTCCGCGAGGCGGGGGAACGGTTCGCCGGCCGCTGCGCGACTGGCCCGCTCGGCGATGCCACGCGGTGCCCTCCGGCTAGGGGAGGTCCCGCAATTGGCATGCGCGAGAAAATAGCAGGAATCAAACACATTTGTGCAACTACAGATTTCGCGATTAGAGGCCAAAGATGAAGGGCTAATACGGTGACGTTTGCTGGAATTACGCCATTGCTGACTGGCCGTGTTCGGGGCAATACTCGGCGAAACTCCTTGGCCAATAACACGGACCGGTCAAGCCCGCAACAGCTACGCCGCTGATGTGTCTCTGGCCGTCAAATCCTTGCTGTACTAGGGTTTTTCAGCCCTTCGACCACGCTAGTGCCGCTAAATGGGGTTGACGAGATATTGCCGGGTAACCTTCGCGATACGTATTAGGACATGACACCGCGAGTTGTCAAATTCACGTAATGTTTGTAACGCTGCTAATTGACGCCGATTACAATTTCTGGAAAGCTATGAATTTGCCATGAATTTCGGCCTCTCGGCGGGCGCCGGTGCAAGTGCCCAAAGATGCCAGCCGGGTATATCAGCAAACCCTAGGAGATTTGTCACGCTCGTGAGCCAATCCGGCGTTTCGTGGGACTGGCGCGCAAGCGCGGGCAGTCTTCACACCGGTCGGGCGTACCGCTCGGAGAACCGCCGCAAGATCGTTGGGGGATGGTCGATGCTGCGTTGCCGTGCAGCTGATTTCAGCGAGTCAGCCGTCTCCGGGGCGAAGTAGCCGTAGTCCTTGTAGACGTCGATCCGCGTGCAGATCCCGTCCTCGTCGAGTTCGGGGTGAAACTGCGTCGCATAGACGTTGTCGCCAACGCGAAAAGCCTGGACCGGGCAGTCGGCCGAGAACGCGAGACAGACCAGATCCGAGGGCAGCGCGCTGGCGCCTTCCTTGTGGCCGCCATATGCATCGAAGACGTCGGGCAGATCGGCGAACAGCGGATCGCGGCGCCCGTGTTCGGTGAGGGTGACGGTCAGCGCGCCGACAGGCTCGGTCGAAGTGCGGTCGACGGTGGCTCCGACAACTGACCCGAGCGTGCCGACGCCGTAACAGCAGCCGAGGAAGGGGAAGTCGCGATCGACGATGCGACCGATCAGCGGCAACAGCTCGGATTCGACGCGTCGCTGCGTCTCCGACTTCGAGTCAATGGGGTCGCTGACGTTGTACGGTCCGCCGCCCAGAATGATGCCGGACCAGTCGTCGAGGTCGATCTGTCCCAACGACCTGTGAGTCAGCCGGATACGGTGCAGCCCGTTGGTGTCCAGCCCGGCAAAGCGCATCATCGCCGCATACTCGTCGTCGGCCGCCGCGTCCTCGGCGCGGATCGACAGCAGTAGGAACGGGGCGTGCCCGGCGTCGCTTGACATCGTCCGTCAATCTAGCCAACACCTAGTCGGATGGTGTGCACCGAACTAAAATTGTCGCTCGTGACAAGCCCGTCGCATCCCCCGTTGATGCGGGATCGGGTGCTGACCCGGAGGCAGGCGCGACGAATGAGTCGCCGCTTCGGTGACGTCGGTGTCGCAATCCCCCCGATGCGCCTTCAGCAGATCGCGGCGGGCGCGAGCGCCGGGGACGACGAATGGACGGACGTCAGTGTTCGCGCTCACCGCGACGGAACTACAGCGCGAGGAGCGCCTCGCGAAGCTCAAGCGCAGCCGGCGTCGAGTCGTGCGCTGGCTGATCGTCGCGGGTCTGATTCTGCTCGTGCTGAACTCGCTCTTGACGATGGCGTATCTCGTTTTCAGCCTTGCCCTGCACGCTTCTCCGTACTGAGGGTTCTCAGGATGATGCGCTGTCGCGGGCCTTCTCTCGCCACCGAAAACCTTTGTCCGACGGCTGGTCTCCTTGATGTCGGTCCCCGCGTACTGATCCGCGGGATTGCGGCCGCGGGAAGTCTCTAGTCTTCCTTGCGGATCAGCCGCTGCAGCGCTTCGCGGTCGGGCGCGAGCAATTCGTCGATGCGGGGCTGGTTCACATCGCCGACGATGATCTCGCCGACCTCCTGGTACACGTCGCGGAAGATTCCGTGGGACTTCATCTTCTCGGTCTGATAGATGTTGTCCTCGGTCGGCGTCACGTAGTACACGATCTCTGCCTTGAAGCGGTGAATCAGCCAGACGTGGATCAGGTCCATCAGGCGCTTCTGGCGCATCTTCTCGGAGAACGTGTTCTGGTCGCGCACCGTGAGAATGCTGCGGCCGTGCCGGTCCTTGATCGGATCGACGACGACATTGGCCAACGGTTCGTCACCGTCGCCGTAGATCCCGAGGTCCAGCACGTCGGACCCGGCTCGCCGCGGCCGAAGCTGCACCCGCAGCTTCTCGCCGATCTGATAGTGGTCGCTCCACAGCGCCAGCCATTCCTCCAGCAGCTTCTTCGGCACCTCGGTCTGCACCAGGTGCTGATGCTGCGTTGAGCCCTCGCCCATCGCCTTGGTGGTCGCCGTGCGCCCGGACGAGGCGGCCAGCGCGGCGTCGCTGCGCGGCCCGCCCACCAGGGTTTGCGGTGTGCGGTAGGGAGATTCGACGAGTCGCATCTTGCGCTGCAGACGGGCCAGCGCGAGCATGCCCTCTTGTCGCAGCGAGGTGGCGAACTCCTCGCAGGCGACGCCGTCGACCTGGTGCCCGCCGTAGGTGATGAAGTTGAAGACGAAGCCCATCTTGCCGAGTTCCTCAGGGAACGCCCGCATCTCGTCGTCGGTCATGCCGGTGGTGTCCCAGTTGAACGAGGGGGACAGGTTGTAGGCCATCATCTGGTCGGGGAACTCGGCGTGGATCGCGTCGGCGAACTGCTTCGCATCGGCCAGATCCGCGGTCTTGGTCTCCATCCAGAGGATGTCGGCGAACGGAGCGGCGGCCAGCGACTTGGCGATCGCATACGGGATGCCGCCGCGGATCTGGTAGTAGCCCTCTGGGGTCTTCGCCCGCTCGCAGTCCCATGCGACGTCGGCGCCCAACTCCTTCGCCTTCTCCCGCGCGGAGTACAGCGATGCCCGCGCGGCGAACTTCCGCCAATCCGCGGCGTTCATCTCGGCCGGCTCGCCCTCCCGCTCGCGGAAGTCGAGCAGGTCCCCGACGGCCTCGCCATAGGTCTGCAGGCCTGCGTCGACCTGCCAGACGTCGACGAACTGCGACTCGACCTTGTCGAACAAGGCGTCGACTGATTCCTCGGCGCCGTCCTGCCATGCCTTGGCGGCCTCGACGATCGCGTTCTGGATGCCGTGGCGCTGCAGCCATGCGTCGGCAGCGGCGTACTCGCCGTCGGGAAGCGCGTAGAGAAGGTGCCCCCTTAGGTCCGTGACTCCCGAGTCGTAGAACCGTCGCATCATCGCCAGGAAGCAGGCCTTGTACGACGGGATCTTGAGGTTGGTGGCGCCGAGGAGGAACGGCTGGTCGCGCTCGTCGGCGCGGCTCTCGAGCAGGTTGGCGGCCTCGGCATCCGTGCGCGCCACGATGATGCCAGGCACCCGCATGATGTCGAGCTGGAAGCGGGCGGTGTTGAGGCGCTTGATCTGTTCGTCGGACGGCACAAGAACCTTGCCGCCCTGATGGCCGCACTTCTTCGTGCCGGGCCGTTGGTCCTCGATGTGGTATCCCGGCACGCCGGACTCAACGAAACGCCGAATCAGGTTGCGCACGTGGGGATCACCGCCGTGCCCGGTGTCGGCGTCGGCGATGATGAACGGGCGATAGTCGTAGGCCGGGGTCGCTGCGCGTTGCTCGTCAGTCATCTTCAGGCGCAGGTATTGCTGATTGCGGTCGGCAGTGAGCAGCGCGCGCACCAGTCCTGCGGCCTCGTCAGGCACCTGGCTCAAGGGATAGCTGGCCAGATCGGGCCCCGGGTCCTCGCTGATGGACCCCTTGGCCGATGTCGCCCAACCGCCGAGATAGATGCCCTCGATACCCATCCGCTTCATCACCACGGCCTGGCCCGGCGAGTAGGGGCCGAATGTGGTGATGCTCTTCTTCTGGGCGAACAGCTCGCGCAGGCGCGGATAGAAGGCCTGCGCGGCCTCGCGCGCCACGGTGTAGTCGGCGGGGATCGTCCCGCGCTGCTCTGCTACCTGCCGGGCCGAATAGAGACGGATGATCCCCTCGAAGCGCGGACTGTCCATGTATCGCTGCGTCGCGGCGACGTCCTTGTCGAATGGTGTCTGGGGCTGTGCATCCGCTTCGACGATGGCCATGGGTTTACCCCCTTGTTCAGCGAGACTCCCGTTGAGCTGGACCGCTACGTCACCGACCTTACGGCGCGGGTTTCGCCGACGATGGCGTAATCAGCAAGCTGTCGTGCTCGGGCGTCGGGCAAGATGACAGGCATGTACCGTCCCGCGCTGCGAGCGTCCTAGTGCTCCGCGGCCAGCGGCTAAATGTGCTGCTGACACGCATACTCTCGCTGCGCATCATCGTCATCGTCGCGGCGCTGTCGGTGGTTGCCCTGGTCATCACTCTCGGTGCGTGGGTGTGGTTCGGGGTCACCAACGACCAGTACAGCCAGCTGGACCGGCGGCTTGACTCAGTGAGCAGTCTGGGTGACATCAGCACGCTGCTGCGCAATGCCCAACAGGACGCCGCCATCGACCAACCCGCCCTCAACGGGGCCGGGCTGGTACGCACCGCGCGCGTCAGGAACGCCATCGCGTCGGTGCCCAAAGACATCGTGTTGCCGCAGTTCGACAATGGCTACGCCAACACCACGATCAACGGCGTCGAGTATCGCGTCCGCACCTTCTCGGCGGGAGTGGCGTCGATCGCCGTCGGTGCGCCGTTGGCCGAAACTCAGAATCGCATCGATGAACTACACCGTCGGGTGTTGCTGATCTGCGGTGGCGTGATCGTCGGCACCGTTCTGGTGGGCTGGGTGATGTGGCTGATCATGATCAACCCGTTCCGGCTGCTGGCCCAGCAGGCCCGCGCCATCAACGCCCAGTCCAAACCCGACGAGGTTCAAGTACGCGGCGTCCAGGAGGCCGTCGAAATCGCCGAGGCCGTCGAGGGGATGCTCGCCCGCATCGGCGACGAGCAGCAGCGCACCAGGGCCGCCCTCGAATCGGCCCGCGACTTCGCGGCTGTTGCCTCCCACGAACTGCGGACGCCGTTGACTGCGATGCGAACCAACCTCGAGGTGCTGTCCACTCTTGACCTCCGCGACGAGCAGCGAAAGGAAGTAGTCGGCGACATCATTCGGACACAGAGCCGCATCGAAGCGATGCTCACCGCACTCGAACGCCTGGCCCAGGGCGAGTTGACCACCGTCGACGACTTCGTTCCTGTCGACATCACCGAGCTGCTCGACCGTGCCGCGCACGACGCGATGCGCAACTACCCCAATCTGGATGTGTCGCTGGCCTCTTCGACCACGGTGCTCATGGTGGGCATGCCCGCCGGCCTGCGGCTGGTGATCGACAACGCGATCACGAACGCGGTCAAGCACGGCAGCGCCACACGAAATCAGGCTCAGCGCAGAGAGTTCCAGCGACGGTGTCGAGATCGCCGTTGACGACAACGGCGACGGCGTACCCGAAGAGGAACGGGCAGCGGTGTTCGAAAGGTTCTCCCGTGGCTCGACGGCGGCCCGGTCCGGCTCGGGCCTCGGGCTGGCCCTGGTGGCCCAACAAGCCGAGATTCACGGCGGTACAGCCGCCCTGGAAGCCAGTCCCTTAGGCGGGGCGCGGCTAGTTCTTCGGCTGCCTGGGCCGAGGTCGACGGCGTCAGGTAGCTGGCTCTAGGGCGTCCAGATCACGTTCGGCATAACCATGGGGCGTGGCGAGGGGTCGTCTCATCGGGTCGGCTAGCAGGCCGAGTCCGCGAGAGCCACTTACATTTTGGTGTATCGGGCCATGGCGAAGCTGTAGAGGCCGTACGTGATGATTCCTGCGCCGGCCGCGATCAGCAGCGCTGCTCCGTAGGGTTGGGCCCCCAGTGTTTTGAGGGCCCCGTCGAGGCCGGTGGCCGTGTTGGGCTCCGAACGACGCACCGCGACGATGACCAGCACGCCGGCACCGGCGATGACCAGGCCTTTGGCGATGTAGCCCACCATGCCCAGTCGTCGCACCAGGTCGCTGGAGCGGCCTTTGAGGTCGTCAAGAAAGTTGCGGCTGGCTCCCTTATAGATGTGATATCCACCGACCGCGACGATGATCACGCCGGCGGCGATGAGTGCGATCGTGCCGGCGCCGGTCTGCATCAGACGTGCGCTGATATCCGAATTCTGCGCGCCAGTGGACTTTCCGGCACCTCGGGCGAATCCGAACGCGGAGTATGCGAATGCGAAATAGACCACCGCCAGCGCGAAGGCCTTCGCCCGATCTAAGACTTCCGATGATGCGCCTTGGGATTTCGGGTCGGTCGATCGACCGAGGGCTGTTTCGACGAGTCGCCATAGCCCCATCACCACAAGCGCGACCACGGCGGCCCAGAGCGCGACAATGCCGTACGGTTTGGCTGCCAATGCCGCTAGTGCCCCGGACTGGTCAGCGGTGCCGCCGCCGACGCCGAGGGCGATCCGGATGGCGAGGTAGCCGATGGTCAGGTGCAGCAGGCCGCTCACGACGTACCCGGCGCGGGCGAATCGTTCGAAAACGCTGTTTTGGGCGATCTGCGTTGCGGTGGACGGCGACGCGTGATTAGACATTGCGGGCCTCTCCTAACCGGCCGGATGAATCACCGGCCCGATGCTGCGCTGAAGGGCCGCCCGTCCAATCACCAAGCTGGGCAACGGGGATCGCGGCAGTTGCCTACCCCTCACCCACATGGCGGCGACGGCTTTATCCGGCTACCGCGCACACGATCCGGCGTTACCCGCCGATGAGCAGTGAGCGGCCCGCTGCTGCGGGCGGTGAGCCGCAATCGAGGTAGCCGGAGTTGCGGGCTTCAGCGCGAGGCCGTCAATGGTCCTGGTGTTCCTTGCGGTCGGCGGTTCCTGTTTCGGGGGTTTGCGAGTCCGGATCCATCTTGTCGGCGCGCTCGAACTCTTGGTTCACGTCGTCGCGCGCGGTGGCCGCGTCGCTGCGACGTATTTGCGCCTGGTGTTGTAGGCCTCTCGCGTGCGCCGTCTTGGCGTCGGCCTCGGCTTGGGCGACGCGGGCCTTGGCGTCGGTCTCGTCGGCGAACGCTTCGCGTTGGCCGACCTTGTGGGACTCATCGGTGGCTTTGTCGCGGATGTCGCCGGCTTCGACGCGACGGTGTTGGGTGCGTTTGTTGCGCGCCACCCACGCGACTGCGGCGATGAGCAGAAGGGCAACGACCGCGATGAGGACGATCCAAACGATACTGCTGGTAGTCATGTCGACTCCTTGGGTTGGTTGAGCAGGTTCACACCGGCTCGAATTGCGGTATGGGCGTTACGAACTGGGCTGGGGCACATTGCAGTTCGTCACTTTGGGATTGACACCCACGTAATTGAGTGGTCCCGCGATAACGGTCACCGCGATCGTCCCCGCGCTGGCACAGCTTTGTGCAGCGTTGGTGAAATACCCGCGCTGGTAGGCCGCGAATGCGCCCACGATCAGCCATACGATCACCAGTAGTCCTACGAAACGCATGATGTGTCTCCTTGGATATTCGGCGGCCACGGGCGGCCGAGGGGTCATCGCGGGAGCCGCGAATCATCTGGTCGTATTTCCGGCTAATTGCATGTGCTGGTTAGTACGGGTGCTGGTTAGTAGTAGTGGCGGCGGCCGCCGACAGCGCGCCCCATCCTTCCCATGACCATCAGCACCACGCCGACGATCAGCAGGATGAGCCCGACGACCCACAGCAGGGAGATGTTGAGCAGGAATCCGGCGACGAGAAGGATGATTCCGAGGATGATCATGGCGTTTACCTAGTTTCGATATTGACGTACGGGAATCGAAAAGGCCGCGGCGTCAGTGCTTGAAGGCGTCTTTGACGTTGTCCCCTGCCTGTTTGGTGTTGCCCTTGAACTGATCGACGCGTCCCTCCGTGCGCAGGCGAGTGTTGCCGGTGGCCCGGCCAAAGATTTTCTTCGCGGTGCCTTTGGCGGCTTCGGCCTTGTGGGCGATCTTCTTACCGATGCTCATTGCGGATTCCTTCGTTTTCGGTGATCAGACCGCGACCGCGGGCTGAGGGCATTGACCGGGGGCCGGGGCCTACCGGCGTCCGGCGGCATGGGCGGTGTCCGTCGATGGTCGAGCGCGCGAGAAGCGACCGAGCAGCGGAATCCTGCTGCGGGGGGTCGGCTCCGGCTGCGGGTTCACCACAGCGCCACTGGCCGCGCCGGCCTGCTGGTGTTCGAGCCGTTGGTCGCGTTCCTGATTCAGAAACGCCGTTTCGCGTTGCGACCTTTGCAGTTCGTGCCGACTGTCACGCCCGCGGCCCGCGGTGCGCCGCGCCCCGGCCAGCAGAACACTCAGACCCAGCATCGCCACCGCGCCGACCACGATTCCGGACAGGAACAAGGTGCCCGTCGACCCGGTGACGTGATAGCCGAATAGGGAGAAGTTTTCGGTCAACGAATGAGCGGCGCCCGCATTGGTCAGCACCCCGGTGAATCCCACGATCACGGCGACGAGAAGAACAACTAATCCAACGATGACAATCATGGCGACGCCTCTGATCCTGGTGCTAGAAGTCCAGTACACGCCCCAATGTGCGCTATTGTCAACACTGTTAATACAGTGTTGACTTACACCGTTGATACACGCTGTCGGCCAGCCATCTGCTGGACGCTTCGATAGCGAAAAAGAGGGGAAGTGCGGCGATGACGAGACCGCCGACCGGGCCCGCCGCGGCCGCCGACGACGGCGACGCGTCCGTCGCGGCCGCCGGCCGTAACAACGGTCAACTCAGCCGGTCGATGATCCTGCAGACTGCGCTGAGCATCGTTGACCGCGACGGGGTGGACCGATTGTCCATGCGCCGCCTCAGCGTCGCACTGGGCAGCGACCCGGTGATGCTCTACCGGCATGTCGCCAACAAGGCCGCGGTGCTCGACGGCGTCGCCGAGATCGTCCTCGCGCAGCTATCGGTGGACAACACAGACCCGGACTGGGTTGCCCAGTTGCGCACCGTCGCCCATCGCTTCCGCCACTTGGCTCTAGCCCACCCCAACGTGGTGCCGCTGCTGGTCACACGACCGTTGGCCACCCCGCTCGGGCAGCGCCCACCGGGAATGCTGCGGCCCCTCGAAGACGTGCTCGCACTGCTCACCTGCGCCGGGTTCGCCGGCGACGATGCCCTACACATCTACCGGATGCTGTTCGGCTTCTTGTACGGCCACGTCCTCAACGAGTTGCAGGAGCTCATCGAGCGGCCCGAGGAAACCGACCACGTACTCCGGCTCGGTCTGCACCGGCTCGCGATCACCGAATTCCCCCAACTGCGGGCGCTGGCACCAGCCCTGGCCTCCTATGACGGCGCCGCCGAACTCGACCGCTTCCTCGACCTGCTGCTCCCCGGCCTGACCGCAACCCTCACTCCACCCCACCGACCCTCACCAACCAACTGAAACGACGCGAACTGCGTTGTCCGCCAGCGCGGCACACCGCAACCGAGCACCCTTCCCTCACGCCCGCAGGCGAGAACGGATGCGATGTCGACGCCATTGACCACGACGTTCTGCAGTTCACCGCTGATCTCGACATCGACGAGCTCGACGCCGCGCATCCGGCTGCCGGTGAGGTCGACCGCCTTCATCTGGGCGTCCCGAAGACTGACGCGATCAAACTGGGCTCCGGTGAGGTCCTGGTCATGGAACCGCCTCATGGCATCACGCTAGGGGGAATTGGCTTGTGAGCGAAACCACAACTCGCGGTATGAAATTCGACTCTCGATTACGAACAGTCAGCGTCGCGGTCACGGTACGACAAAGAATCCGTCGCCGACCAGGGAAAGTTGGCCTGACTGGCCTTTGCTGTTGCAGAAGTGAATATAGTGGCAGGTGTTAATTAGTGGCGGCAATGACCGCCCAAGCAAAGGAAGTTCCGATGAGACGCATCTGCGCCGTGATGATCGCTCTGGCGTTGTTGGTCGCGACGCCTGGTATTGCGACGGCTGACTCGACCCGCCAACAAGCGATCAACGCCGTGATCGCACGGGCGCTTTCACAGCGCGGCGTGCCATTCGCGTATGGCGGCGGCAACACTGCAGGCCCCAGCCTCGGCACCGTAGCGGTGGAGACTCCCGCGCCCGCCGCAGACGCCAGCCTCGGCACTGATCCTTTGTCGAACAACGTCGGCCTCAACGTCAGCCCTGTCGCCGCGCCAGTCGCCGAACCACCCCGTGTCAGCAGGGTCGGATTCGACGCCTCTGGCCTGGTGGTCTACGCATTCGGCGGCGTCGGAATCAAGATGCCGCGCTCCTCGGGCGAGCAGTACAAGGTCGGCCGCAAGATCCTGCCGTCGCAGGCGCTCCCAGGCGACTTGATCTTCTACGGTCCCGAAGGCAGCCAAAGCGTCGCAATGTTTGTTGGCAACGGCCAGATGATCGAGGCCACCGACCCCGCCGTCACGGTCTCGCCGGTGCGCACGAACGGAATGGCACCCTACCTGTCACGGATCATCGAGTACTGAACCTCGGCCGTACCGTTCCGAACGGGATAGCGTGTCGCTGTCGCGAACGGGAACGGCGGAAGGGATTCTCTCGATGTCCGAGGAGAAGACGGGTCAGGACAAGCTGTTCGACGCACTGACCACCAAGGGCACTGCGTTCACGGACGCCGAACGCCACGAGTACGGTCTGCTGGGTCTGCTCCCGACCGCGGTGAAAACCCTCGAGCAGCAGGCCGAGCACTGCTGGAACGAATTCTCCACCCGCCGTGAGGGTCTCGACCAACACATCTACCTGCGCGCGTTGCAGGAGCGCAACGAAACGCTGTTCTACCGGGTGCTGCGCGACCACATCCCCGAGACCATGCCGATCGTGTACACCCCGACCGTCGGTGAAGCCTGCCAGCGCTTCAGTGAAATCTACCGGCGGCCGAGGGGACTCTTTGTGTCCTACCCGGAGCGGGACTACCTCCGTGAAGTATTGCGGAACCGCCCCCATCCCGACGTCGACGTGATCGTGGTGACGGACGGTCAGCGCATCCTCGGACTTGGCGACCAGGGCATAGGCGGGATGGGCATCCCGATCGGGAAGCTCTCGCTGTACACCCTCATCGGCGGCATCGACCCTGCCCGCACGCTTCCGATCGTGCTCGACGTGGGCACCGATAACGTCGAACTTCTCGAAGACCCGCAATACCTGGGCTGGCGTCACCGGCGGATCAGCGACGACGAGTACTACGCGTTCATCGACGAGTTCGTCGCCACCGTGCACGAAGAACTGCCCGACGTGCTGCTGCAATGGGAGGACTTCGCCACCGTCCACGCATTGCCCATCCTCGAGCGCTACCGCGACAAGCTGCTCACCTTCAACGACGACATTCAAGGCACCGCCGCCGTCGCCCTCGGCGCGCTGCACGGCGCGGCGAAGGTCGCGGGACGCCCGCTTTCACAACAGCAGGTCGTGATGCTCGGCGCAGGTTCGGCCGGAATCGGCGTCCTGGACATGGTCAAGCGCGAGATGGTGGCGCAGGGCCTGTCCGAACAGGAGGCGTCGGCGCGGATCTGGGTCGTCGACATCCAGGGTCTGCTGACTGACGACCGCACGGATCTGTCGGAGGAGCAGCGGAAGTTCGTCCAGCCGTCGAACCGTGTCGGGGACTGGGGGCTGACCGGGCCCGCCCAGCTCGCCGACGTCGTGCACCACGTCGACGTCGGCGTCCTGCTTGGGTTGTCCACTGCGGCTGGTGCGTTCACGGAGGAGATCGTGCGTGAGCTCGCGGGCAAGACCGAACGGCCTATCATCTTCCCGCTGTCCAACCCGACCAGCCGAGCCGAGGCGCATCCGGCCGAATTGGACGAATGGACCGACGGCCGTGCGCTGATCGCCACGGGCTCACCGTTCGCACCGCTGCATCGCAACGGTGTGGAACGGCCAATCGCCCAGTGCAACAACGTCTATATCTTCCCCGCGATGGGACTTGCCGTCACCGCGGCGCAGGCGACTCGAGTCACCGACGAGATGATGCGGGTGGCGGCAGCCACCCTCGGCGACGCCTCGCCCGCGCTCACCGACCCCGACCAGCCGCTGCTGCCCGCGTGGTCGGACGTCCCCGATGTCGCCATCCGCATCGCCCACGCCGTCGGTGTCCAAGCCGTCGCGGACGGCGTCGCCCCGAAACGCAGCGATAGTGAACTGAGCGACCGGATCGCGCAGGTGCGCTGGACGCCCGAATATCCCTCAGCGCCAGCCTAAGTGCGGGGGAGTAGCGAGATCTTCTGCCAGATCTTGTTCGAGAGGTCGGTGGTCAAGGTCTCGATGTCGGAGATGGTTTCGAGTACGACGGAATCGGTGCTGTGCTCCGCGCACAGCGCGGCGGTCTTGGCCGTCAGGCTCAGCATCTCCGAGCAGTAGTCGAGGTAGTGGTGCAATTGGTCGGCATCCAGGCCGTGCTGGACGCTTTGGGCGGTCGGCGTGTAGTTCGGGCTCGTCTGCTCGGGGTCCTTGGAGAGCTGATGCATGTCGATCACATGGGCGAGTGAGCGCAGCCGGTGCAACAGCCTTAGCAGGTCGCGCCGCTCCAGACGCTCGGGGAAAGCCCAGAGGAAGACGACCGCGATAGCAGCGAACACGAGGTCGTTGACGAGGCTCTCGGTCAGGGGCACCCAGTCGGCCGTACGTGCGAGCCCGTCGACGATTGCCGAGCGCAGGCTGAAGGCAAGCGCCACCACCACTCCCGCGACGATCGTGATGCTCAGGGCGCGGGCGGTCAGCGTCGTGCGGCGAAGACGCACACGAGATTGGGCCGCCTCGCTCTGAACCAGCAAGACCAATGAACCCAGATCGCGCGCTGCTTTTGTCAGTCCCCGCTCACCGAAGCGCGCGTGGATGCGGCGTTCGAGCTGCTCCACGGTTGCCCCGACGTGGTCAGCGGCTAGCTGGACCTCGTCTCCAGCCGGACTCGTATTCGCCACGGCCCTATCGTTTGTCGGTCTGGCCGGAGGCGATCGCATCTGCCGCCTTCGCAGCGGTTGCGCCCGCCAATCGACCTGAGATCTCGGGCGCCATCATCGCGAAGCGGGCGAGCGCTCGCTGACGAAGTGGCGCCACACTGATTTCCGACTTGTCGCGCTCTATCGCGCGCACCACTGCATTGCCGACCTGCTGGGGAGTGCCCGTGCCGAGCCCGGGTGGCGGCGCGGCGCCGCTATCGGCGAACATCCCGGCGTCGCGAATCGCGCCCGGCGTGATGACCGAAACGCCAACGCCGGTGCCGCGCAGGTCCTCTCGCAGGTTGAGTGCGAAGCCGCGCAAGCCGAACTTCGTCGCCGCGTACAGGGATGCCCGGGGAGTGGAGGCGAAACCCGAAATTGAGGAGATGAAGACGAAGTGCCCACTGCCCCTCTTCTGCCAACGGGGCAGCAGTTCGCGGGTCATTCGCACGGGCGACTCGAGGTTGACGCGAAGCGCACGGCCGATCTGATCTTGACTGAAGCCGTCCAGCTGGCCCGACGCGGGTAGCGCCGCGTTGGCGACGAGCACATCGATGTCGCCGGCCTGTTCGAGAAGTGCGAGCGCCGCGCCTTCGTCGGCGAGGTCAGATGTAAGCGTGGTGTGCCCCTTGCCTGGGAGCGATCTGGCGAGCTTCACCAACTCCTCGGTCTTGCGAGAGCTCAGGATGAGCCTCGCTCCATGCGCGGCGAGCGCGTTGGCGATCGCCTGCCCAAGGCCTCCCGTCGCGCCAGTGAGAAGTGCCGTCCTACCCCCAAGGTCCATACAGGGGAACGTACCTCGCAACTCAATAGGCGCGGGCAACATAGGCCAACGCATCCGCGTCATCACCGGTATCGGGCAGTGATCCATCGCTGAGCTGCAGGCACCGCACCGTGAGGCCACTGGTGGCGAGGTCTTGTTCGCCCGGGGGACCGACCAGTCCCCATGGCAACCGGGCGACACCCGTCTGCGCCACGTCGCGCGCCTGGTCGAGGGTGGAGCAGTCGGAGACAGTGTCGTCGCGGCGTGCCGTCGCCGCTTCGAACATGTCCTTCTGGATCCGGTCGGTCAGCCGCTGTGCCTCGTCGACGACGTTGTCGATGCCAACCTTGTTCTTATCGCGGGTGTCCCGCCGGTAGAGCAGGGCGACATTCTCCGCGAGGTCTCGTGGACCGAGTTCCACCCGGATCGGCACGCCCTGCAAGTCCCACTCGGTGGCCCGCCAACCGAAGGCTTGGGCGACGTTGTCGTCCAGGGTGACCCGCACACCACGCGCCCTCAGCTGCTCAACGAGGGCAGAGGCGACACGGGTGACCCCGCCATCGGTGTCCTTGACCACCACGACGACGACCTGGACCGGTGCCAGCGCCGGCGGCAGGACGAGGCCGAAGTCATCGCCGTGACACATGATCAGTCCGCCAAGCATCCGCGTCGACGCGCCCCACGACGTGGTCCAGCAGAGCTCTGTCGCGCCCTCTGCGCTGGAGTAGCTGATGTTGAAGGCCCGGCTGAACCTCTGGCCGAGCTCGTGGGATGTGGCCATCTGCAGTGCCTTGCCGTCGCGCATGATGCCCTCGCAGGTCATCGTGTTCTCCGCGCCTGCGAAGCGTTCGTTGGCGGTCTTTCGGCCAACGATCACGGGCATGGCGAGGACGTTGCGCATGAATTCGAGGTAGACGTCATGGAGTATGCGGCGGGCATATTGCCGCGCGTCCGCTTCGGTTGCGTGTGCGGTGTGGCCTTCCTGCCACAGGAACTCGGTGGTGCGCAAGAAGATTCGCGGCCGTAGCTCCCACCTGACGACATTGGCCCATTGGTTGAGAAGCAGCGGGAGGTCGCGGTAGCTGTCGACCCATTTGGCCATGTACTCACCGATGACGGCTTCGCTTGTCGGACGGATCGCAAGCGGTTCGGTCAGCTCCTTGCCGCCGCCGTGAGTCACGACGGCGAGCTCAGGACTGAATCCCTCGACATGCTCGGCCTCACGCTCGAAGAAGTTCATCGGGATCAACAACGGGAAGTAGGCGTTCTGTGCACCTGCAGTCTTGATCCGACCGTCGACCTCCGCCTGCATCCGCTCCCAGATCGCATACCCGGTCGGCCGGATGACCATGGTTCCGCGGGCCGGACCGTTCTCGGCAAGCTTCGCCTTGGTCAGCACATCCTGGTACCACCGCGGGAAGTCCTCGTGCTGAGGAGTCAGCACCGCCATGTAGTTGCCCTCTCATAGCTCTAGCCAGTCTCTTCTAGCAGCCTTTCACGCACCGATCCATCGAGTTTCGCCGTACCATTGCCCGCGGTGACCTGAACTGACCGAACCAACCATCGAGGTTCCCGACTTTCGAGGAATGCAGGCGCTGAACGCCTGGCTCGTCGGGCATGATCACGGGCTGCTTCTTCAGGGGCCCGATCCGGACAGCCCCGAACCGGTGATGCATGGAATTGTCGTCAATCAGCAGCCTGCGCCAAAAACCCTGTTGCACCGTTGGGATCCGGTGACCGTTTGGATCCAGCCGCCACCCGAGGACGGCAGCGGCGTGCGCGAGCCGCTGCGGCCGCTACCGCCGGTGCGGACGAACCAGGCTTACTACGACGAGGATTGACGCTACTTCCGGCTCAGCCGAGGACGAGTGGGAGTTTCGTTGTCAGCCTCCCCAATTCGGCCTTCTCCGTGTCGGTCGGGGTACGCCGCCCGGTCCCAACCAGCAGGGCGTCCTCGTCGGAAACCGATGCGGGAAACGCTTCGCCGGCGATGGTCTCCAACAGCTGGCGCGACCGCGCGACGCCCTCGGCGGGTGGTTTCGCCGCGTCCGGTAGGTGCGCGATGAGGTCGAGGTGGTGCAGCGTCCACTCCAGGACGTACGCGGAAAGGTAGTCACCTGCGGTAAGTATCTCGCCGCGGGTGCTGACCCGCCGGCTCAGATCCGCGAGTTCAGCGGCACGGCCCGCAGCTGAGCCAACGTCGTCGAAGTGGAACTTGAGCAGCCGCGGCTGCTCGTATGCGGCGGCGAGCCGGACGATCAGCGCGTCGAGCGGGTCGTCTCCGGTCGGCGGCGTTTCGGCGACCTCCCAATAGGTCGCCGCGTTGCGGGTCGGTTCCTCGTCGGCGGGCGTCACGAGCGTGATGAGGACATCCTGTGCATCGATGATCAAGTGGCACACCAGATCCCGTACAAGCCAGCCGGTGCAGCCGGACGGCTGTGCGAAGTCCTCGTCCCGGAGTTCAGCGACCGCTGTGCGCAACGCCGTCCACGAGCGTGAGAATTGGGTCATCGGTCGACGCGAAAAACCGGATACTGGTCGACGATGCGCTCGAAGTCGCTGAGCGATGCGCGGCGGTCGATCGGGAAGAACGGACGTGCCCCCGGCGCCAGCTCGAGGTACCGACGCAAGATCGCAGGCCGCCTATCAGAGAGGTCCTCCACCAGCGACACCTCTTCGCGCTGCCTGCGTTGCAACACCGCACGGCCGTCGCCGGCGCGGAGGTTTCGCACCCAGTTCGTCTTCTGGCCGAGCATGGCCACCAGATAACGCTCGCCCTGGTAATCGGAGACAACTACCGGGAACGAAATCGTCCGCCCAGACTTGTGGCCGCGCACTTCAACTGTCGCAGCTTGGCTGGGTCCGATCCCGGAACCAAAGATGATGGCGCCCAACCGATTTGCGATGCGAGCCGACCACCGCGGACGGCCTCCGCGGTACTGCCATCGTTGGATTGTGCTAACAACGCCGGCCAACATGGCTCCACCGTACTGGCGGACGTCAGCCCGTCGTCCAGGTCCGGAGCTTCTCGGGGTTGCGCATGGCCCAAATGTGTTTGATCCGGTCGCCCGCGACGTCGAATGCGAACACCGTCACGGTGACACCGTCGAGCTGAGCCACGAGGCCGGGCTGACCGTTGACCGTGCGCTCCAGGATCGTCAAATTGGGGGCCCCGCCGGCGATAGCGACGTAGGCGCGCGCGATCTGCTCGCTGCCTTCGATCGGGCGGAGGCGGGCCGCGGCAAGGCCGCCGCCGTCGGCGATCGACGTGGCATCGGGGTCGAGAAGGCCGATCAGAGCGTTGATGTCCTTGGCTTCCCACGCCTGCTTGAAGGCTTTGACGATGTCGGCCTCGTTCGGTTGCCGGAGCCGGGGACGCCTGCGACGCACGAATGCGACGGCGAGCCGAGGTGGCCAACTGACGACATGCCGCCGGAGTCCGGCCGACGATCTCGGCCACTTCTGCAAAGGGGTAGCGGAAGACGTCGTGCAGGATGAATGCGACGCGCTCGGCCGGCGTCATCGATTCGAGGACGACGAGAAACGCCATATTGATCGACTCGTCGAGGGTGATCCGGTCAGCCGGGTCGGTGACCTGCCCGCTGATCCACTCAGTAGGTGCGGGCACCGGCTCCGGGATCCATTCGCCGACATAGCGCTCGCGTCGTGCCCGCGCCGAACCGAGCAGGTCAAGGCAGATACGGCTGGCGACGGTCATCAGCCAGGCGCCTGGGGATTCGATGGCTTGTTGTTGATGTCGGGACATGGCGTACCAGCGGGCGTAGGTCTCCTGCACGGCATCCTCCGCGTCGGACAGCGAGCCGAGTAACCGGTAGGTGAGATTGATCAGCTGCCGCCGCTCGCTCACGACCGCGCTCAGGTCAGGGTCGAGTGGGTCGTCTCCGGGCCCGGAATCGGTGCTCATGGTGCCGCCAACCTTCCGTTGATCGGGGTTCCCTCATCTGTACGACGAGACACCTCCCCGAACTGTGAGGTTGGCACGTCGCCTGACATTTCGCGGCGCTGTGTCGTCGTACTGGTAAGAGCCCACCAACAATCAAGGAGAGCACCATGGAAGCGCGGCTGGACATGTTCAACAACGACATGGCGATGAAGCTCGTCAAGCATTTCGTTTCGGCGAATGCGGTCGTCGCTAACTCGAACCTGCCCGCAGCAACCCAGGAGCTGGTGAAAATCCGGGCCAGCCAGATCAACGGCTGCGGTATGTGCCTCGACATGCACACGAAGGACGCTGCGGAAGCGGGGGAGAGCGCGGTCCGGCTCAACTTGGTGGCCGCATGGCGGGAGGCGAAGGTTTTCACCGAGGCGGAGCGCGCGGCGCTGGAACTCGCGGAGCAGGGAACGCGCATCGCCGACGGAGGCGGCGTGACAGACGAGGCCTGGCTGAACGCAACCAAGCACTACGACGATGACCAGCTCATCGCCCTCGTCTCCCAAATCGCGCTCATCAACGCGTTCAACAGGCTGAACGTCATCCTTCAGCAACCCGCGGGCGACTACCAGCCCGGCCAGTTTGGGTAGCGGGCGACAGAATCGAATCGGCCTGGGGCGCAGAGCTTTACGAGCTAGTCAGCAGCGCAGGCCGACGTCGAGCTGGTAATAGAGCGTAGCCAGCCGACTACGACCAGGGCTGCGAGCCGGGAACCGCCGCACAACGTCGCGAACCGTCGATGAGGCGCGCTCGATCGACCAGCGGATCTCCTCGTCACCGATACCGGGGTCATTGCCCGCCGCCAACTCGCGGGCCTGTGCCTGATAGACCGCAGGCCCGAGAACGTGTTTCGATTGGTGAGGCGACGCCAATGCGTGGGTATATGGCGTCGCGGCTGCGACACCCGCGGCGCGAGCGGCGGCCATGGCAACCGGATCGGCTGTCTCGCGCGCGGCCGCATGAGCCGCCAGGGCGAGATGCCGGAGATGTGCGGTCCGCTTGCCATCGCCTGCGAACGCACGAGCGCCTTCAATGGCGTCGCGTGGACGGGTGTCAGAGGGTGCGTTCGCCTCGAACAACGCCAACACCCGTTCGGCGCAATCGGCAGCCCAGACTGCGATGTCGCGCCGGTCGGCGTCGCTCAGAGATATCGCATCGTGTTCGAGACCGTCGTGCGACGCCACTTCGCCACCGTAGCCGGGTTGATGGCCAATCCCGACGGGGTGAACGGCGCCGGGCTGCTTGTCGTATCTGATTTGAAACTTCAAACACCGGCGAGCTCGACGAGAGCCCACTTTGGCATATCCGAACCAAACCAGCTGGCAGCCACCGGGGCGACCACCACCGATATACGTTTCAGCACCCACCAATGGAATGGCAATCGCGGCTCTGATCCTGGTGTTTCTGTTCTATCCGCTTGGCATCATCCTCGTCACGTGGCGCGCGGGCAGATCAAGCGCACCCGCGGAGGCGGACGGGGACTGGCTACTGCCGCGCTGGTCATCGGCTATCTCCAGCTCGCCGTCACGGTTGGGGTCATTAGTTTCGCCGCAATCCTGGTCGCGCTCGGCGCTCAGTAGGCGTCGCTCGCCACGCGTGAACGAGGTGACGTCGCACGCCGTGAGGCGCTAGCCTTGCTCGGAAGTCGGGTCCGGTGCTCCTGTAACGCGGGTGCCACCAGAGAGGACAACCAGTTCATGACGGAACAACGGCGCGCCACACGTGCCATCGCCGTGAGGATCGCGGTCGCGGGCGTGATCATCGCAGGTGGTGCACTGGCCATGGCCGGCCAGGCCGGAGCGGATCCAGAGGTGCCCTACCCGACGCCGGTGCCATTGGATCCGGGTGCGCCCCCGCCTCCGGGCCAACCCGTGCTGGTTCCGGACGCACCGATGGCTGCTCCCGCGCCCCCACCTGCCGGCCCGCCAACGGTCCCAGAGATCGCAAACCCCGTATACGGCTCAGGCAAGTATGGGTCGGGTCCGCTCGGCACCCTCAGGGATCTATGGCATCAGGCCCAGGACCCCTCTCAATTCATCGACGGAGGCGCGATGCCCGAAGGGTCCGCGCCGCCTCCAGGAGCTGGCCCTGCGCCGCAGCTGCCGCCCGGATACGTATCACTGAACGCACCGGAGTCCAACGGCCCTCCGCCGGCACCCAAGTCGGGTGGACCGCCTCTTCCGCCTGGGTACTACCCGTTGAACGGGCCACCTCCGCCCGGGTACGACGAGCCTCCACCAACTATCGTGCCGGTTCCATCGACGCCCTAACCCCTTAGGCACGTTTAGACCGCAAGATGGTGGGCAACAGCACTGTAGTGCTGCATGTCAGTAGGGGAGGCCCTCAATGAGGACGATCGTTAGCCGACTCGTGCCCGTCGTCGTGATGGCGTTTGCGCCGATGGCGGCCATGACTATTGTGACGCCGGCCGTGAGCTCAGCGGATTGCGCGAACGGCGAATGGTGGGATCCGAAGGCGAACGTCTGCCGGGCGCCAGACGCACCAATGGCCCTGCCGTGCGACGCCGGGCAGTGGTGGGACCCCACGGCCAACGTCTGCCGTCCGCTGGGCGTCGGGCCGCAACCACTCGGATGTGAGGGTGGCCAGTGGTGGGACCCGACGGCGAATGTCTGCCGTCCGCTGGGCGTCGGGCCGCAACCGCTCGCATGCGACAACGGCTGGTGGTGGGATCCGACCTCCAACACTTGCCGTCCACCACTGTTCCCCTAACCGCGCGCGAACTCCTCGCGGATTACGGCGACGAAGCCGTCGACGTCGGCCTCCGTCGTATCCCACGCTGTCATCCAGCGCACCTCGCCGCGCGCCCGATCCCAGTCGTAGAAGCGCACCCGCTCACGGATGCGGTCCGCCACATCGGTTGGGAGTGTCGCGAAGATCGCGTTCGCCGGACTGTCCTGTGTGAACGCCAGTCGCGGCAGCGACCCTTCGACGATGCCGGCCTCCAGCGCGGACCGCAGGCGCGCGGCCATCGCATTCGCGTGTGTCGCATTGCGCAGACCCAGGCCGTCGTTGAATAGGGCGAGCAACTGCGCGGAGGCGAAGCGCATCTTGCTCGCCAGCTGCATTGTCAACTTGCGCAAGTAGATTAGGCCGACGGCGCGGTCCGGAGCTAGCACGACCACCGCCTCGGCGCCGAGGAGTCCGTTCTTGGTGCCGCCGAGACTGAGAACGTCGACCCCGGCGTCAACGGTGAACTCGCGGAACGGGACGCCGAGTGCCGCCGCTGCGTTCCAGAGCCGAGAGCCGTCCATGTGCACCGTCATGTCGCGCTGATGGGCGAAGTCGGAGATCGCCCGCACCTCCTCGGGCGTGTAGATCGTGCCCATCTCTGTTGCCTGCGTGATGCTCACCGCGAGCGGTTGCGCTCGGTGCTCGTCGCCCCAGCCCCACGCCTCGCGGGCAATCAGCTCCGGCGTGACCTTGCCGCCCGGAGCGGGCACCGTGAGCAATTTGATCCCGGTCATCCGCTCCGGCGCACCGGCCTCGTCGGTGTTGATATGCGCGGTCGACGCCGCGACGACGGCGCCCCAGCGCGGCAGCACGCTGGTGAGCGAGACGACGTTCGCGCCCGTGCCATTGAAGACGGGGAAGGCCTCCGCGTGCTCACCGAAGTGCTCGCGGATCACCTCCTGCAGGCGGGCGGTGTACCGGTCCTCGCCGTACGCGACTTGGTGGCCGCCGTTGGCCGCGGCGATGGCAGCGAGCACCTCGGGGTGCACGCCGGCATAGTTATCGCTCGCGAACGCACGCGAGTGGGGGTCGTGGAGCGGCCAGGTCGTCACTCCTCCATCCTTTCACCGGGGGGAGTGGTGGCCTCAACGGTTGTACGGCTGCTCCTGCACCCAGTTGAAGCCGCGTTCGACGAGCGGGAACGAGCTCGGGTCCATTCGGGTGAACCATGCGTGGATTCGGTGTCCGGCGAAGTCCTCACCGTCGATCACGATCCGGTCGGTGCCGGCGTCAGGCCACCAGTAAGTCAACCTGATCATCGTCGGCTTCTCCTCGAAACTGCCCAGCTCTACCCGGTTGCTGAGGTCGATGAAGTGCTTGGCCGGATCGATCGTGCCGCCGAACACCTCGAACGAGTCATCCATATGCTGCACGGTGACCATCACGGGATCGGACATCAGGAACGGGCGGTCGAATATCACTCGGCGCCAACGGAGTTCGTCGGTGAGCAGCGGGTCGCGCCGATAACCTTCAGCGGAGAACCCGTCCACCTGCCAGATGCCGTAAAGGTTGGGTGTGGGTCGGGTGAACTGTTGCCATCCCTGTCCGCCGAACGCGGCCAGTAGGACTACGCCGACGCACACCTGCGCGATCAGCGTCACGCGGTTGGCGCGATGGTCGGAGAACAGCGGCACGAATTCGATGGCCGGGATAGCGCGGTCGGTGAACAACACCGCGAACAGTCGGCGTGCGTAGGGCGCGAGCAGGAACAGGCTCAACAGAAGCAACTGCGACGACACCGACTTGAGGCGGATGTCATAGGTCATGTTGAGGATGAACACCTGCGCCAGATCGAACGCGCACACGAGTGCTCCTGCTGCGGCCGTCCGCGGGTGCAGGAGTAGTAGGCCACCAAGCACTTCCGCGGCACCAAGCATCATTTGATAGATCGGGGAGATGCCGACCTGCGCCCACAGCGCGCCCGTGGGGCTGAAGTTGCCGTACGGCTCGACCAGTCGATTGAGCACGAACGGCATCTGCGTCGGGATCACCTTCGCCATCCCGAAATAGAACATCGCCGCGGCGAGCATGAGCCGCAGGACCGTCCACACCCATGTCTGCAGCCGGTCATAGCGTCGCCGCCGTAGGTCGAGCAATGTCCAGATCAGCGTTGCCCATACCGACAGGACCGCGATGCAGAAGAGCGCCGTCCACTGAAATGCGCTGTCGCTGCCGACCTGGGTACCTTCCACATGCAGCCCCAGCAGGTGTCTGCCGATCCACTCAATTGGCGGGCGCACATCGTGAATGAGTCCGCGCATCACCGACCATGGCCCATCGATCCCGACGCCCGCCAAGAGCACCGGGATCAGGCCGATCAGAAGCGCGAGTCCGAATGAACCGAAATAGCAGGTGCCGAACCGGAAGGCGATTAGCGTCGCCATGCTCCATGGTGGCCGCTGTGCCGTGGCATCGGACGCGTCCGTGGCCTCGGCGTCGGTCATCACCCCATAGTCAGGGCTGCGCGGTAAACACTCAAGCCACTAAGACGATCGTCACGCAGAGGACACTTTCCTACCAGCGGTCTCGCGGTGCTTGCAGCCCGGCCAGCAGCACGGCCGGCGCATGCCTTCCTCCAATTCCTCCTGAGTCCGGCGGATGCGGCGTTCCCGCGTCATCTGCTGCTTGGCATCCTCGACCCAACAAATGAACTCGTTGCGCGCCAAGGGCGTGATGTCTTTCCAGGCGGCGAGCGCCGTGCCGTTCGCGATCAACGCCTTGCGCAGGTCTGCGGGGAGCTCGTGCACCACGCCGCCGGGCACTCGTTGGCTGCTCATGCGGTCAGGGTAACGCCGGTAGTACGTTGACCGTCGTGGACCTCGACTCGAAGCTGCGTCGTGTCGCCGAAGCACTTCTCACGCAGGGCGAAAACCTACGCGGCGTCTGCGTCGCGACGCAGGTCGGCATGTTCAAGGGCCGACAGGTCCTGCTCGGCGTGACCGACGGCCGACTGCTCGTGCAGGGCATGAATCGCAAATTCGAACCTGTCGGCGACGCAATCTCGTTGCCGCCTGAACGGATCGCCGACGCGTCCGCCCATGGCGCCGGAGGTGGATGGGTGAACGTCGGGCTGATGATTCTGGACAGCGCCGCCGTGACGCTGAAGATCCGCACGACGGACGGCGAGAAGCTGGAACTCACCATGATGCGTGGCACCGGAGTGTTCGGGAAGCTCGGCGGCGGCGATACGCAGCGTCACGGCCTCGATGCGGTCGCCGCCTGGTTCACCGAGCACGCCAAGTAGCTAGCTGTGCGGGCGGCGGCCCAGGGTTTACGTAAAAGGAAGGAAGCCGTCGTTTATCCAGACGCCCCAGTGTCCACCTGAACCCCAGTCCCACCACACCATCGGCTGGCCGTGCCAGGATTCGGCCGGTTTCTTCGGCGCCCAAGGCGGCGCCTCGAGACTCGGGGGCGGGGGAGCCGGGTCGGCACTGGCCGTGGCCGCATTCACGCCGATTGCGGCACCGAAGATCGCACCCGCGGCCGCAACGGCCACTAAGGCAGTCCTGGTCAACATCATGAATGCCCACCTCGCCGGTTGAGACTGAACTCGGATACTCAAAGCTTAGCCAAGCGAAGCGATCAGTAACCAGTCGGTCTGCAGCTCAACTCGTGGCGTTGAGGATCTTGATCGCGAAGATGAGCGTGTCGCCCTGCTGGATTCCAGCGGCGGGCTGGCCGTCGGGGTAGCCGTCGGCGGAGGTCACTGCGACAGCGACCGTGGACCCGACCTTCTGTCCCGTGATGGCCTTCTGGAAGCCCGGCACGACTCCGTTGAGCGGGAATTCAACCGGGGCACCCCGTTCGTAGCTGCTGTCGAACACAGTCCCGTCACGCCCGTTGACGCCCATGTAGCAGACCGAAACCGTCGCGGTGCCTGCGACGACCGGTCCGTCGCCGGCCTTCAGCGTGTGCACCTGGGTCTCAGTCACGCTGAACGGTGCGGTCACCTTGACGTGCGGCGCAGCCGTATCCGTGGATCCAGTGACCCCGACGCTGCCAGTGGTCCCGGGCAGGGTCCACTCGGGTGTGCCTCCGTCCGCCGGTGCGGCGGTCGGGCACGCCGCCTGCGGGCCGGTTTCGGGGACCGAGGGCGGTGTGAACACATCGGAGGCCGACGGCGTGCTGGTGCTTGCCGATGAGGTGCCGGTATCGGAGCCGCACGCGGCGAGCGTCAAGACGAACGACGCAGCACAGGCCACGAGCGCGATAGAAGAAGACACACGAGAGGTATTCACGGTCGTCACGCTAGTAGGGTCCGAATCGGAGCCGACGCCAGGCCCAGGAGGAGCACGCATCGATGACCACTGCGCCGACGCAGCTGACAATCATGTTTTGGCCGGAGTCGGCGTACGGGCCGACGAATCAGTGCATCGGTTTGGCCGCCATCCTGCGCGACCGTGGACACACCATCGTGTTCGCCGCCGAGAGTTCCTGGGCGGGCAAGCTGGCGCCGTTCGGCTTCGTCGAGGAACTCGTCGATCTCGCCGAACCCGACCGAGGGCGCCGACGGCGAGGACGCCGGGCAAGTTCTGGACCGACTTCATCGCCGAGACTGCGCCGGAGTTCCGCAAGCCGACGGTCGAGCAGCTCGAGTCGTTCATCCAGCCGACGTATCAGGCACTCATCGACGGAGCGAAGTACTGCGAGCCGCGGCTGCGCGAGATCATCGCCACGCACCGCCCCGACGTCATCGTCGAGGACAACGTGGTGCTCTTCCCCGCGTTGGCCACGTCGGGCGCGCCGTTCGTGCGCATCGTGTCGTGCAGCCCGCTCGAGGTCAGCGGGCCCGGTTTGCCACCGCCGTTCTCGGGGCTGCCCAGCGCCGACCGCATCCAGTGGGAGGACTACCGCGCCGAGTTCGAGCGCACGCACCGCGACATGTGGGCCGACTTCGACGCGTGGGTGCAGGCGCAGGGGGCGGCCGCGCTGCCCGACCTGGAGTTCATGCCCCGCGGCGGTCATCGAATCCCGCCGCCAATCTCTACGTCTATCCGGCCGAGGCCGACTACCTCGACGCCCGGCCGCTCGACGACAGCTGGACCAGGATGGATTCCAGCGTGCGCGAGACCGACGAGGAGTACGTCGGTGCCCGCCGCCGTCGCCGACCGGCCCGACGGCAGCGCGCTGATCTATCTGTCACTGGGCTCGCTCGGCGGCGCCGATGTCGAACTCATGCAACGCCTGGTCGACGTGCTCGGCACCACGCGGCATCGGTTCATCGTCAGCAAGGGGCCGCAGGCTGACCGGATCACCCTGGCGGACAACATGGTCGGCGCACAGATGCTGCCGCAGACCAAGGTCATCCCGCAGGTCGACCTGGTGATCTCGCATGGCGGCAACAACACCGTCACCGAGACCCTGCACTTCGGCAAGCCACTGATCGTGCTGCCGTTGTTCTGGGATCAGTACGAGAACGCGCAGCGCATCGACGAACTCGGCTTCGGGGTGCGCCTGGACACCTACGGGTTCACCGACGCCGAGCTGACCGACGCCGTCGAGCGGCTGCTGGCCGACACGGCGCTGCGCGAAGCGGCTGGCAGAGCATCGGTGCGGCGGTCCGGGCCCGCGACGGCCTGCGGGTCGGCGCCGACGTCATCGAGCAAGTCGGTGCGACGATACCGGGCATCGCTTGACTGACGCCACTCAGACGCGCTGGAACTCGCCGAGGGCAAGCGCCTGGCGATCGTGTCGGAGGCCGACGGTCCGGCGGCGGTGCCGATGGTCCTCGACGGCGACCGGTGGCGCCGCGCGCGCCCGGGTGACGGCGCCGCCGAGGCCTTGCTCGACTTGTTGGCCAGTGTCGACGACTCGACGACGTTGGGCGACTTCACCATGCGGTCGTGGACGTCGCTACCGGCCTCCGGCGAGCGAGCCGTCGGCGTCGACCAGACCAACGAGTCGGTGATCGTCGGCGACGCGGCGGTGGTCAAATGGGCGACGCACCTGCAGGAGGGACCCCATCCGGCGCCGCAACGGATCGGCGTCCTGCGCGACGCCGGTTTCCGGGGATGCCGACGCCGTGGGGCCTGGTCACGTGGCGCCCGCCGGGCGGCGCGGAGACCTTGGTCGCCGGCGTCGACGAGTATCGTCGCCGGCGCGGTCGACGGCTGGACCTGGGCGGTCGATCTGATCACCGCGGCGGCACTGTCGCGGTCCTACGACGGCCTGGTCGCGGCCGCCACCGACGTCGGCTAGTTGGTCGCCGAGATGCACGCCGGACTGTCAGGCACCGCCACGCTCGCCTCCGAGCGAGGACGCCGCGCGATGGCGTGACGACGCGTTCGGGGTGCTCGAAACCGCCTGTACCCTTGGCGATTCCGTGAGCGTCGAGCTGGCGAGCGGCCGTCGACCAGAGATCGAGGCCGTACTGGAGATCCCTGGTCGCGCTTCGCCGGCGCTCGCCGTCATCGACGGGCCACGGCGACTTGCACGTCGGACAGGTGCTGCGCGGCACCGAGCGCTTCGTGGTGACCGACTTCGACGGCAACCCCGTGCTGCCCGCCGCCCAGCGTGCTCTGCCGATCCCGGCGGTGCTCGACGTCGCAGGCATGACACAGTCGCTGGCGCACGCCGCGATCGTCGCCAGGAAGTACACCGATCTCGAGCCCGCCGCACTGGCCGAAGCGGATGCCCGTGCCCGCGCCGCGTTCCTGGGCGCCTACGCTGGGCGGCTGGACGAACTCGGGCTGCGCCGAACTGTACGACCCAGGCCCATTGCAGGCGTTTCGACTTCAGCAGGTACTACGCGAGATCATCTATGCCGCAAGACATCTGCCCCGGTGGATGTACGTACCCGACGCGGCGCTGCCTGCGCTGCTCGACGAAGGAAAGCGACCGTGAAGCCCGACGGGTTCGCCGCCGATCTGCTTCGCAAGCCCGAGGTGCTGCGGCGGTCTGTCGGCGACACTGCGCGACGGCAACCCGTGGGCGGCGGTGGTACAGCCCGACGTCGAACGCGTCGTGTTGCTTGGCATGGGGTCGTCGGCGTACGCCGCGGGAGTGGCCGCAGCCCGCATGCGGGCGCGGGGCGTCGTCGCAGTGTCGGAACTGGCGTCGTCACGACTGCCTGCCGTCATGGGGTACTGGCACGCTCGTCGTCGCGACGTCTGCCAGTGGCGGATCGGTGGAAACCCTCGACGCCCTGACGCGGCTACCCGCCGGCGTGCGCACGGTGGCGCTCACCAACACGGCGGATTCGGCCATCACGGAACGCTGCGACGCAGTCGTCACACTCGACGCGCAGCCCGAGGTAGGCGGGGTGGCGTGCCGCAGCTACCAGCACACGCTGGCGTTGCTGATCGCCCTCGAAGCGCATCTGACCGGCTACGGACACCGCGTCGCTGTCGGCGACGGTGGCCACCGCTGCCGACGCGACCGAACACCTGATCGGCACCGAATCCGATTGGCTCCCCGAGGTTTCCGAACTCCTGCTGGGACCGTCCGGTTCCCATCTTGCCGCGCCCGCGCACCGGTTTTGTTCGGCCCAGCAGGGCGCGCTGATGCTGCGCGAGGGCCCACGATTGCCTGCCGTCGGATGCGAGACCGGCGACTGGAGTCACGTCGACGTCTACCTCACCAAGACCACCGACTACCGGCTACTGGTATTCGCGGGTTCGGCGTGGGAGCGCGCAGCTCGCCGAATGGACGACCGCGCGCGGACAGCACCGTGATCGGGGTTGGTGCGCCCGTACCGGGCGCGCGCTATGAGCTGCGCTATCCGGGCGACACCGAGGACGACGTCGCGGTTGCTTACCGAGATCCTGGTGCCCGAACTCGTCGCCGCCAGGGCGTGGCAGACGAATTGACCGAGGGTCCGCTTCGTCCCTCTCCCGAGAAGATCGCCGCACCGCCGCCCTGTGTCATTCAGCACGACCGATAGCTACCGCACGGGCCTCAGCCAGACAACAGAATGGAGTGAAACCCCATGAGTACCAACCGAATTACCAGTGGTAACGAGCGGGCGATCATCGAGAACATGCTCGACAGTAACCGCGAAGCGCTCATCGAGACCGTACGCGGGCTATCTGATGCCGACGCCCGCCGGCGACTCGTCGCGTCGCTGACGACGCCGATCTCATTGATCAAGCATGCCGCTGCCGCGGAACGGATCTGGTTCCAACGGTTCTGGGCGGGACTCGACGAATCCGAATGCGACGGGTACTCGCGCCGTGACGAGGGCACCTTCGCCGTCGCCGACGACGAGTCGCTGGCAGACGTCATCGCCGAGTTCGAGCGTGCTAGCCAACGATCACGTGTGATCGTGTCCCGCTTCGACCTCGACGACACCAAGGACAATCCCCGCGAGGGAAACGTCAGCATGCGATGGACACTGCTCGCCATGATCCAAGAGTTCGCCAGGCACGCCGGTCACGGCGACATTCTCCGTGAACAGATCGACAAGCCGTAGTGCGCAGGGGACAGGCACTGCGAGCGTATCGACAGCCGGTCGAAGCGGTGGACAGGAAATGGGTTGGACGGGATTCGGTTCAGGTTGATAGCGTGCGCGAGACCGTGACATCACGCGAGGAGGTGAGACCCATGAACGCAGTAACCATGTGGGTGCTCCCACTCGTCGTTCACGGTCGGGCGATAGACGTAGGTGTCGCCGGGAGCGCCTGAAACAAGGCAATCCCGAAAGGCAACACCATGCAATTCACCTCTGAGACATCGTCGAACGGTGTCATCGAACGCAATTTCATTCTGGATGAGATCACCGGCGTGCTCTGGTCGCCCACATCCGGAACCGTCGGCTCACCACTGCTGCTGTCGGGGCACGCCGGCGGCATGCACAAGAAGGCGCCGGGGCTGGTAGCCAGTGCACTCCACTGCGTGACCACCTATGGGTTCACCGTCGCCGCCATCGACGCGCCAGGACACGGTGACCGGCCGCGAAACCTTCAGGATCAACAGTGGGCCGAGGCGATCCATCAGGCCCGGGCGGCGGGCGAGCCGATCGCCCCGATCGTCATCGACTACAACATGTCGCTGGCGGAGCGTGCGGTGCCGGAATGGCAGGCGACCCTGGACGCCCTGCAGGCGCTGCCCGAGATCGGCGTCGAAGCGCCGATCGGCTACGGCGGCGTGACGTTGGGTGTCGTGACCGGGCTGATGTTGACGGCGGTCGAATCCCGGATCGCTGCCGTGAGCTTCGGTGGGGTTTTCGTGGACGACACTCTGATCGAGGCGGCAGGAAAGATCACCGTCCCGGTCGAGTACCAGATTCCTTGGGACGACGAGGAATTCGACCGCACATCCGGGGTCGCGTTGTTCGACGCCTTCGCCTCGAAGGAGAAGACATTGCACGCCCACTCGGGCAGGCACTACCCGGTGCCCGACTACGAGCGCGACAGCTCGGCTCGGTTCTTCGCCCGCCACCTCGGCGGGCGCCAAGTTTCGTGAAGACGCCGAGGCCACGAATTGCCCCGGCATTCGGAGTCTTCAGCCAATGACCCGATGGCCGGCCCGGCGCAGCAACTCAGACGCCTCGTCCACCTGATCAGTGGGGATCAGCACGATGTCGCCGTCGAAGCTGGCCGCGACCCAGACAGGCACATTGCCTGCGGCGAGCGGCGCCACGATCGCAGCCAACATGCCGGTCGCGTCCGGCGGGTGCGCCTCGTCGCCATTCCACAGCGCCACCCAAGCGTCGTCGGCCGCATCCTGGCGTCGCATGCAAGCTCCGCCATCAGGGCCGCGCACGACAGCGAGCACCTCGCCATCACGGGCGACCTCGCCGTCCGATACCGCGCGCTCCAGCACGTATCGACCTTCCAGCACACGCAACGTCTGATGATCAGCGATCGACACCAACGCATCGTCGCACACCGATCTCGCCCCTCGATCTCGCGCGAGATGACGTTGAAACCGCCCGCGCCGATCAGGCCCGGTGCCGAAGCTCCCCGGCGAGCTTGTCGGCGGCGGCGTGCGGGCCGATCCCGCCGTCGGCGACGCGCTCGGCGAGGTCGTCCAGGAGGCCGCCGGCTGCGGCGACGAGGTCCTGCCGGAAGGTGGCCAGCGCGAGGGCCTCGATCTCGCGCGCGGCGCGCAGGCGCCGCCGCCGGGCGCCCTCCCCGCTTTCGGCCAGGTGCCTCCCGTGCCGCTCGATCGCGGCGACGAGGTCGCCGACCCCCTCGCCCTTCGCCGCGGCGGTGAGGACGACCGGCACCTGCCACGCGGTCGCCTCCCCAAGGTGCAGCATCTGGCGCAGGTCCCGGGCGAGCTGCCTGGCGCCGTCGCGGTCGGCCTTGTTGACCACGAAGACGTCGGCGATCTCGAGGATGCCGGCCTTGGCCACCTGGATCGCGTCGCCAAGTCCGGGCGCGAGCGCGACGACGGTGGTATCGGCCAGACCGGCGACCTCGACCTCCGCCTGCCCGACGCCGACGGTCTCGACGATCACCACTTCGAACCCCGCCGCGTCGAGGACCCTGACCGCCTGCGGTGTCGCCCACGCGAGCCCGCCGAGGTGGCCACGGCTCGCCATCGACCGGATGAAGACCCCGCCGTCGGTGGCGTGCCGCTGCATGCGGATCCGGTCGCCGAGCAGGGCGCCGCCCGTGAACGGCGACGACGGGTCGACGGCGAGCACCCCCACGGTCCGGCCTGCTCGCCGAAGCTCGGCGATGAGCGCGTCGCCGAGGGTGGACTTGCCGACGCCGGGTGCGCCCGTGAGCCCGATCAGCGTGGCGTGGCCCGCCGCCGGCGCGAGCGCCTCCGAGGCGGCGCGGAGCTGCTTCGGGTCGCCGTCCTCAACCAGGGAGAGCAGGCGTGCGACCGCGCGCAAGTCGCCGTCGCACGCCGCCGTGGCGAGCGCGGCCGGCTCGGCGCGCCGTAGCCGGACCCGCGCGCTCACCGCCGCCACTCCCGGCGATCGCCTAGGCGCCTCACGACGCGGAGGCGCGCATCGCGGAGCGCAGCCATTCGACGATCGCCCCGGTCGAGGCGCCCGGCGTGAACAGCTCCGCGACGCCGAGGGCCTTGAGCTTGGGGACGTCCTCGCGCGGGATGATGCCGCCCCCGAAGACCAGTACGTCCTCGGCGCCGCGCTCGCGCAGCAGCTCGACGACACGCGGGAACAGGGTCATGTGGGCGCCGGAGAGGATCGACAAGCCGACGGCGTCGGCGTCCTCCTGGATGGCTGCCTGCACGATCTGCTCCGGCGTCTGGTGCAGGCCCATGTAGATGACCTCGACGCCCGCGTCGCGCAGCGCCCGCGCGACGATCTTGACGCCGCGGTCGTGGCCGTCGAGGCCGGCCTTGGCAACGACCACCCGGATCGTGCTCCGCTCGATGGTGTCGTCGGTCATCAGAACCGTGGGGCCTCCGTCCACTCGCCCCACAGGTCGCGGAGCGTGCCGCAGATCTCGCCGAGGGTCGCCTCGGCGCGCACCGCCTCCAGCATCGGGGGGATCAGGTTGTCGTCGCCCTTCGCCGCCTCGGCCAGCGCCGCGAGGGCCGCGCGCACGCGGCCTTCGCCGCGCCCGGCGCGCCGGTCGGCCAGGACCTTGCACTGCTCGCGCTCGACCTCCGCGCCGATGCGGAGGATCTCCAGCTCGTCGTCGTCCCGCTCGACGGCGGTGTTGACGCCGACGATCTTCTTCGTGCCCTTCTCCAGCGCCTGCTGGTAGGCGAAGGCGGCCTCCGCGATCTCCCCAGTGAACCAGCCGTTCTCGATCCCGCGCAGCACGCCGCCGAGCATCGTGCCGTCGCCGCCCATCTCCCGGATCCGCTCGAAGATCGCCTCGGCCTGTCGTTCCATCTCGTCGGTGAGCGCCTCGACGTACCACGACCCGCCGAGCGGGTCCATCACGTTGCCCGCTCCGGTCTCGTCGGCGATGACCTGCTGGGTGCGGATCGCGATACGCGCGGCCCGCTCGCTCGGCAACGCGAGGACCTCGTCGAGGGCGTTGGTGTGTAGCGAGTTGGTCCCGCCGAGGACGGCGGCGAGCGCCTCGATCGCGGTGCGGACCACGTTGTTGTCCGGCTGCTGGGCAGTGAGGGAGACGCCTGCGGTCTGCGTGTGGAAGCGCAGCCACTGGGCGCGTTCGGTCCTGGCGCCGTAGACATTGCGCATCCAGCGCGCCCAGATCCGGCGCGCGGCGCGGAACTTGGCGATCTCCTCGAAGAAGTCGACGTGCGCGTCGAAGAAGAAGCTCAGCCCGGGCGCGAAGACGTCAACGTCGAGCCCGCGAGAGCGGCCCAGCTCGACGTAGGCGAAGCCGTCTGCGAGGGTGAACGCGAGCTCCTGCGCCGCGGTCGAGCCGGCCTCCCTGATGTGGTAACCGGACACCGACAGCGGCTTGTAGCGCGGGATCTCCGCGGCACACCACTCGATCAGGTCGGCGATGAGGCGCAGGTGCGGCTCGGGCGGGAACAGCCACTCCTTCTGCGCGATGTACTCCTTGAAGATGTCGGTCTGGAGGGTGCCGTCGAGATCGCCATGGGTCGACGCCCTGGCGCTCGGCGGCGACCACCCACATGCAGAAGATCGGCAGCGCTGGTCCGCTGATCGTCATCGAGGTCGTGACGTCGCCGAGCGGGATGCCGTCGAACAGCACGTCCATGTCGGCGGCCGAGTCGACTGCGACCCCGCAGTGACCCACCTCGCCGAGCGAGCGCGGGTCGTCGGAGTCGCGGCCCATCAGCGTCGGCATGTCGAACGCGACCGACAGCCCGGTGCCGCCGCCGGCGAGGATCAGCTTATAGCGCTCGTTGGTCTGCCTGCGCGTTGCCGAACCCGGCGAACTGGCGGATCGTCCAGGGCTTGCCGCGGTATCCGGTCGGGTACAGCCCGCGCGTGAACGGATACTCCCCAGGCCACCCGATGCGCTCGAAGCCGGGGACGACCGCACCGTCGTCCGGCCCGTACACGGGCTCGACCTCCACGCCCGAGATCGTCGTGAAGTCGGCGTCCCGCATGCGCGCGGCGTCAAAGCGCGCACGCCAGCGATCTCCGCCCGCCGAGATCGGCTCGTCCTGCGGTTCCCACCCTTGTGGGGCGTCCTGGGCCTGTCGCACGTGGCCGTCACCCTCTGTTAGAGCCTGACGAACGTCGTCCGGTGCCATCAGCGCAACACCTCCACCGGTGATTCTGCCGCCTCAACACTCGGCGCACACCATGATTGCCCCGCAGCGGTGGCCAGGGGACTGAGCGATTCCGCGGCGCCCAGATCGCCGGAGATGCACGAGAGAGAAGAAGGCAAAGAGAACATGATCGAGATGGGCCGCTGGACGGTGGAAGACAGGCGCACCGGCAAGCCAGTGGACCACCATGCGGCCTGGCTGGCCTCGGACGATTGACCCGGTCCGCGCCCGCACGGACCGGAGTCAGTGAGGGGAGGCGTTGACCATGCTCGCGCAGTTGCGGATGCCGCACCCGCAGGACGTGTTGGAAACGAACGCAAGTACCGAAATATATTGGAGTGCAACGTGATACCAACTACGCACAGGCATCGCTGGTAATCAGGGGTATTCGCTCCTGCCGTATTCCACTGTCGGAGCGGGGATCTCAGGGACGAGGTGTTGTAAGGCGATGTTGCGTGAGCCGAGCAGGTTGACGCCGAGCGCCCGTAGCCGCTGCATGATGGCTTGCCGATCGATGTGCCGTCCTCGTCGGATGCCCGGAAACAGCCCTGGCGTGCCAATCGCTCCACCTGCCAACTGGGTGGGGGACGTCAGAAGAGCACGGGCCTGATTCATCAAGAAAACGGAGTAGCTCAGCGGTAGCCCGCCATATTCACTCCCGCCGTATTGCGGCGATTGTTGGCATCGAAACGGTCAGCGCTGTTAGCGGAGCCGCACGATGTCGGTCGGGGAGGCGGTCTTGACGAATGCACGTGCCGCGGCGGCGAGTTTGTCGTCCGCGGTAACCAGCGCGTCGGCCTGCAGTTGGGTCAGTGCGATGTATTCGGCCTGGTGGATGTCCGGCCAGTTCAGCTTGGCGGCTAGTCGCCATGCGTGGTCCTCCAGCGATCGGTCGCCGAGGAACCGGATCCGCAGCCCACGGATATCGTCGAGAATTTTCCGGCCAGACCGTTCGTCGATCTCGCCGCGGTGCACCGATTCGTACACGAGGGCGAGCGCTTGCGAGCGCAGCAGCGTGGGGGCCGTCAGGCTGTGCTCCGGTGGAACGGTCGCTCCGTCAGTGGCCAGGTTGATGGCTACCTGTGCATCGATGACGAATGTGGTCATCCCAGTATCTTCGGATGGACCTTGGACATTCGGCCGGCCGACTTGCAGCCGCACCCGCACGGCAACGCCGTCGTCGATACGTTCGGAACGGCGTAGCGCCACCTTCAGCGGTACCAGATACACGCCGTCCTTCGGCATGAGTGATGTCGTCACCTCGGTGTCGCCGATGCGCACCTGCGCAGGGATGCCACCCCAGCCGTAGGTCAGCTCGCCGAGGTGAGCATGCAGGAAGTCATCGATGTGCGCAGGTGTGGCGACGAAGAAATACGGTGCAGGGCCACGCCACTGGAACACTTCCGCCTCAAACTCCCAGTCCACGGCTCCACGTTACGGCCGCAGGATCTTCAGGGCGCGTGGAACCACGGTCGGGGAGCGTGCCGCGTTGCAATGAGGATGATTCATCTGATGAAAACTGCGAGGCTTACTTGACATAGTGTGGCTTATCGGCATTTAGGTGACCTGGGAGGTTCGCAACTCGGCCCAATCAGTACGCCACGGCGTAACTGTTGTCGCCTTCGCCTAACGCGGCATCGATGCCCGCGCTCCTTCGCACAAGCGTCGCGACGGGAACTGTTGAGCCGAGGTTTCATTCGCGGGCGACACACCGAATCGATTCCACCCGGCAGGCACTCGCGTCGCGCCGTCGACCGCGGGCGACCCCCGTCCCGAGCTCCCCTCCGGAAGCCCTCAATACGTCACAGTGACGTATTGAGGACCGGTGGCTGTATCATGGAAGTCGCTGTGAGACAGACACTTTGGACTCTCTCACGACGCTTCGGTATCGAACTAGTCCGTCCGGCCGGCTTGGAGTCGAGCCGCCTCTGCTGCTGACACTCGAAACCGCGCAGTCTGGTAATCCTGCGGTAAACGTTCTGGCCCCGCAGGGCCGTGTCGGCGCCCGTTCCCCTGACCGCTCCCCGGCAACTCGCACCACTTGAACATCCACCCGCCGGCACTCGCGGCTCACCGTCGACCGCGGGTGACCTCAATATGTCACAGTGACGGTTTGTAGCCGTGTAGCACATCCCGAAAAACACTGTGAGACAGTTGTTTTGGAGATTCGATGCGATTCCGTGCTGATCTATGCCATCGGTGAGTTGTCGCAAGAGCGGCCGCGCTCGGATCCGCACCGTCGGCGAGCCTCCGCCTAGAGCGCCACCCGAAGCTCACGCCGTGCCGCTAGGTCGACCCGTCGTCTGAGTCTGGTTCAGACGCGGTAAACCCGGATGATTGGTGCCTATGCTCCGTACACTTTTCGGGTGAGTGCGCCAGAAGTCGTCGCGTCCGTGGCCGCTGTTGTCAGTGTGGTCTCAACTTTTTATGGAGTGACCGACCGCTATCGAGCGTCCAAGCGTGAGCAGCAGGCACTCGACCTTCAGCGGGAGACGCTCAACAACGATGTAAGTCGCTGGAAGACAGAGTTGGGGGCCGCGCGCGGAGGCCAACTGGTGCTTCTCCAAAAGGACTTTCACCTGGAGCAGTACCGATACCGCGTTGCAGCATATGGAGATGTCCTCAATACCCTCGGAGCAGTATCAGATGTGTCGATTCCTGATGGACCGGACCCATATCGGGTGCTCCACCAGAACCGGTCGAATCTGGAGCGCACTGCGGAGGCGTTGTACAACCACCTTTACGGCAGGGCGGGACTTCTCATGACGATGAGAACACGAAACTACCTGCACACAGCTCGCCGGGAGTGCCTGTCCTTTCTCGCTAGCGATGGCGACAAGATTCACGGTGACAAGCTGGTCAATGCCTTCTTCGATGCTCGGCGCTACTTGCGCGCTGACCTTGAGCTCTTAGATGACCGCAGCCCGCAGACCCTCGAGAAAATCGCCGAACAATTGCGGGTCGAAGCGGGGCCGAAGCGCGCCGCTCCCCCGGCGGAGGACTGATCGCTCAGCCGCCCCAAATCTTGCTAGCTCCAAATAGAATCATTCGTCACGTGACGGTTCGCCACTCCCCTCGGCGTTACGCGAAATCGATTCGCACGATTGCACTGTCAGGCCACACGTTGCGATCGCGGGCTCGCCGCAGCTTCTCGCGCAACGGCAGACCCCGATGCACATTGGTGACGCCAGGAATCTTGAGTAGCGGGACGATATTCCACTGCCAGCCATAGCGCCGATGCAACGCCCGATTGGCCTCCTGCGCCTCGATGCCCGACAGAATCGTCGCTCGGCCGGTGAAGGTCCTAGCATCGTTGCCGGGTTGACCTCGGTAGTCGCATGCGGTCAGTTCGACATCCGGACGCGCCGCCAGGCGCTTGGTCTTCGGTCCGACTTTGGTCCGGAACACCACGACGTTTCCCTGGACGTCGAACCAAATCGGCGTGTCGACCGCCGTGCCGTCTTTCCGAAAGGTCCGGAGCATCGCGTAGCGGGTGGTGCTCAACTCGCCAAGGAGGTCTACTCGCTGAGGGTGGTTCTGCATGGCTCAAGTCAACAACTTAGAGTTGGCTCTAAGTCAAGCCCCCCAGGTTCAAGGGAGACCGCGTGGCCACCACTCTTACGATCGGCGAACTTGCGCTTCAGGCAGACGTCGCTGCGACGACGCTGCGCTACTACGAGCGGATCGGACTCCTCCATTCCCCTGCCCGAGTCGGCGGGCAACGCCGCTACGACGATTCGATCGTCGCCCGCCTCGATGTGATCAGGCTGTGCAAGGCTGCCGGCTTCGCGCTCGATGAGATTCAACTGCTGTTCGCGGACGACGCCCCCGGGCGCCCCGCTAGCCGCACCCTCGCCGAGACCAAACTGGCCGAGATCGACGCTCGGATCGCCGAACTGCAACGCGCCAGAGAGATCATCGAGTGGGGCATGCGCTGCACCTGCCCGTCGATCGACGATTGCACGTGCGGCATTCACACCGCCAAGCCCTACAATTCGTCACAGTGACGCTTCGCCCGGGTGAAACTACTTGGCCGACAACGTGTTTGATGGTTCATCTAGGAGACGCGGCGACGAGCCAGCTCTTTCATATCGTCCGGCAGCGCATCCGCCGCGAGGAGGCGAGGCAACAGCTCCGGCTCCAGCGTCAGTGCTCGAAAAACGAGGCCGACCGTCACATCGTGCTTCGGCCTGTCGACGACGACGATCGAGTCGCCACCGCGCACCGTTCCCGGAGCTAGTCACCCGCAAGTACGCGCCGGGCGTAGCGGCCTTGGTGAACGTCTTGACCCAGCCTTGGATCGCCAGCCAAACCGCGAACGTTCGGCACGGAATACGGGGCCGTGACACCTCGAGCACCAGACCGTCGGAGCCGACCTGCCAACGCTCGCCGATGCGGGCGCCTGTGACGTCGAGCCCTTCGGTGGTGAGGTTCTCACCGAACATGCCGTTACTGAGGTCACGCTCGAGGTCGCGCTGCCAGACGTCGAGATCCTCGCGTGCGTACGCGTACACCGCCTGATCGTCGCCTCCGTGCACCTGCGGGTCGCCGATGTAGTCGCCAACGAGGCCACTACCTGCACCGCCGTGCATCGGGCCGGGAGCCCGCACACCGATCGGGTCGTGCGTTGGCCGCTTATCAATGCCGGTCAGGAGCTGTCCCTTGTCCGAGTTCGGATGTGGGTGGGCTACGTTGACCGTCAACACATTCGCCATGCATGGAGCCTACTTATTGGCAATGGCGTCCGCGCAGCGGCAAAGCGCAGACAGGTCAGCGCTGCGTGCGGCATCGTTGGCATATGAGCCCCAAGGTTCCGAGCCCGAAAGACATCACGGCTGCCGCACAGGCAGCCGCGGAGACAGCCCAATCGGTCGCCAGCGGAGCGATGCGCATCCCACCCGCTTCGATACAACTCGCGAGTCAACTGCCAGATCTCCTGGAGAACCTGGCGACCGCGACGGAGCGCCTCAACGAGGCCATCGACCGCGCCGAACGTTACCTCGCGCTAGCCGATCCGATGATCAGAACGATGGATGCCATCCTGCCGCAACTCGAAGCCCTTGTCGCGACCGGCAACGACGTATACAACGCCGTAGCGTCGGTCCCAGGCGTCTCCACGCTCAGTCGACTCGCCAATCGCGGTCCAGAGGCAGTTCCAAGAAAGCCGCCGTCCAAACGACGATCCGCGCCGAAGAAAACCTGAGGCGCTCCCCCGCAATCACCCTGTGCCCCAACATAATACGTCACTGTGATGTGACTGGCCGGACCGACTTGTGGTGCCAGTCGCGCGGCCGTAGCCGCCACGTCGCCCTGGCGTAGTCGAGTTCCGAGTGCGGCCATTGGGTGACGATGCGCCCGGTCGGCGACCGGTAGTAGCTGTCGCAGCGTGTCCATATGGTCTGCTCCAGATCGGCGGAAATCTGCTCGTTGAACCGATGCTCGACGTCCGGACGCACGTCGAGGTAGCCACCCCGTCGCGCGAGGCGGGCCACCGCGCTGGCCACCATGCGCGCGCCCGCCTCCAGGATGTAGATGATCGAGTTAGCGCCCTGGTTGGTATTCGGGCCGTACAGCATGAAGAAGTTCGGGAAGCCGCTCACGGCAACGCCGAGATAGGCGCGCGGATCCAAACCCCAACGGTCGTGCAGACTTTCGCCGCCGATGCCGATGACGTCGAGACCGGAGAGGTAACTGCTGGTTTCGAACCCCGTCGCCAGCACGATGGTATCGACGTCGACGACATTCCTGCCCGCCGTGACAACAGACGTGCCGGTGATGCGTTCGATCGGGTCAGTCACGAGGTTGACGTGGGCACTTTGCAGCGCCAAGTAGTACTTCTCGCCCAGCAGGACTCGCTTGCATCGGAACGGATAGCGCGGCGTCAACGCGTCGCGCAGCCCCTCGTCCTCGACATGCCGCCGTAGGAAGTTCTCCGATATCTCCTGGGTGGTCGCCAGCTGCGGATGGCCTGGGGTGAGCGCGGTGTTGTCGTGCTGCAGTTTCCACAGGCGCCAGCGCTCCCGAAGCGAGACCCACGGGTATCGACGGAAGCGTGCGAGCTCTTCTGCGCTGAAGGGGCGGTCCGGCTTGGGCACCATCCAGGGTGGGGTGCGCTGGAACACCGTCAGTTGCGCTGCCGTACTGGCAAGTTCGGGCACGACCTGCACGCCACTTGCTCCCGTGCCGACGACCGCCACCCGCTTGCCGGCCAGTTCGACAGTGGGATCCCAGTGGGCGGTGTGCATCACATCGCCGGAGAAGTCGGTGAGGCCATTGATGTCGGGGTACCTCACGGAGTGGAACAGTCCGACGGCGCTGACAACGACATCCGCGACAATCGTCCGATCGGCGCCGTCGCTGTCCAACGTCACCTCCCAGTGCAGCGCCTCTTCGCTCCACACCAGCCTGCGCACCGAAGTACCTGAGCATCAGGTGGCGGCGAAGGTCGAAGTCGTCGGCGACCGTTTCCAAGTAGGCAAGGATCTCTGGTTGATTCGCGTACGTGCGACTCCACGCACGGTTGGGTGCGAAGGAGAATGAATACAGGTGGCTCTGGATATCGCACGCCGCGCCCGGATAGATGTTCTGCCGCCACGTTCCACCGACACCGTCGGCACGCTCGACGATCAACAGATCATCGATACCTTTGCGCCGCAACGCCACCGCCGCGGCGAGCCCACCGAAGCCAGCGCCGATGATCACCACTCGCGGCGACCTTCGGCGCGTCAGCGCCCGCATCCGACCGGCGAGGTATCGGCGCCCCGAGGTCACCGGGGTACGCCTGTGTGAACCTCAAGTCCGTCGAGCGACCCCCGCACTCGCCACGCCTCGAGGATGTCGGCGTATTCGGTCGGACTGCCGAAGAAGAAGCTGCCCTGGCGCGTCTTCGCGTTCGCCTGACCTTCCCGGTTGTAGTAACCCGGTGTGCACGCCTTCGCCCGCTCGGCGCTCGCCGCTGACCGCTCGATGACCGTGTCGACCCATGCTGTTTCGGCCTCGGCGGTGGCCTCGAGCTCAATTGCGTCGTTGTTCAACGCCCAGGCAATCAACCAGGCGGTGTGACGCGCCTGAACGTCCAGCAGATACGGGAAGTTCACGGTGAACCCTGACTGGGCGATGCTGAGCACGAAGCAGTTTGGAAAACCGTGGACACTCAGCCCGTGGAGGGTGCGAACACCGTCGCGCCATTTGTCGGTGAGGGTCTCACCGCCACGGCCGACGAGCTCGAACCCGGTACGTCGTGAATAGTCTGTCCCGACCTCGAAGCCCGTGGCGAAGATCAGGCAATCGACATCGTGCTGCGTGCCGTCGACCACGAGCCGTCTGCCGTGATCCGCTCGACGCCCAGACCGCGGGTGTCGACGAGAGTCACGTTCTCGCGGTTGAACGTTTGCAGATACTCGTCGTGAAAACATGGTCGCTTGCAGAAGTAGCCGTACCAGGGCTTCAGTGCCTCCGCTGTGGCCGGGTCAGTCACGATCGAATCAATGCGGGCGCGGATGTCCTCCATCTTGGCGAAGTCGGCCATATCGACTGCGCGCAAACGGTCTTCGTCGGACATACCCGCGATGCTTCTCTGCCGCATCACGAAGAGCTTCTTCACAATGCTGGTCCAGGCGTCGTTGACCAAGTCCTCGTCGGCTTCACCGCCGGCGGTCAGTAGTTGGAAATTCTCGATGCGGCGGCGTTGCCAGCCATCTTCCAAGTCTGCCGACCACGTCAGATCGGTCGCGCGATTGCCGCGCACATCGACGGTCGAAGGAGTGCGCTGGAAGACGAGCAAGTGCTCGACGGATCTCGCCAGGTGCGGCACACACTGGATAGCGGTCGCACCGGTGCCGATGATGCCAACCCGCTTATCTGACAGCTTGGCCAGATCGGAGCCCGTGTAGTCGTAGTCCCACCGACTCGTATGAAACGCATGGCCGCGGAACGCCGTAATTCCGTCGATACCAGGCAGTTTCGGCTTCTGCAGGTATCCGTTCGCCATCGCGACAAAGCGCGCCCGCATCGCGTCACCGTGGTTGGTCGAGATGATCCAGCGTGAAAGTGCTGAATCCCAGCGGATCTCGTTGACCTCGGTCTGAAGGCAGATGTCGCGATACAGGTCGTAGTGTTCGGCGATGCGTCGGCAGTGCGCGAAGATCTCATCGCCCTTGGCGTATTTCTCGGTTGGGATGTAGCCCAATTCCTCGAGCAGGGGCATGTAGACATACGACTCGACGTCGCACGCGATGCCCGGATAGCGGTTCCAGTACCAGGTGCCACCCACGTCGGCGGCCTTATCGATCAGCCGGAGGTTCTGGACGCCCAGTTCCCGCAGCCGGGCCCCGATGAGCAGCCCTCCGAAGCCGGCGCCGATGATCGCGACATCAACATCGTCGGACAACGGGTCACGCGTGAAATGAGGATCGCACCACGGATCGTCGGCAAAACTAGCAAACGCACCCGCGATCTCGACGTATTGTGCGATGCCGTCTGGGCGCAATCGCCGGTCCCGTTCAAGGGCATACTTCTGCCGCAGAGCATCTACGTCGAATGCCACGCGGCGTCCTCCACCCCGGCTCCAGCTAAGGTCCTCCCCGGCATCTTGAACCAGTTCAGAGAATCTGGCAAGGATGCGCATGCCCGTACGTGTGAAAATCACCGCGTGAGCTTCGACCTAGCCGTGTGGGATGGTGCTCGATGATCAAGGTGTTCGGATACCTGAAGCGCAAGCCCGGCCTATCGCCGCAGGAGTTCGCCGATTACTACGAGCACAACCACGTACCACTCGTGCTGAGCAAGGCATTCATGCCAATGGTGTACAAGCGCAACTACATCCAGCGTGGGGATGACTTCAACATCGAAGGCGATGAGATCGGCTTTGACTGCATGACCGAACTCGTCTTCGGTGACCGAGACGACATGGCCGCCTGGATGGCCAGCCTTGGCGGCGATGAAATTGCTCGAGACGAGGAGAATTTCATCGACCGGGCCCAAACGCGAGCCTATGTAGTCGACGAGCGCACCACCGCTGGCTGAGCACAGTCCGGCCCGCGATCAGGCGCCGACGTAGCCGTCATCAGGTCGATGCGCTGGCAGTGCCCCGCAGGATCTGGATGACGGAGGAGTCATCGGCGCGTCCGAGGCCGGCGCGGCGGCTGGCGAGGTAGAGCTGTTCGGCAGTGGCGGCCAGCGGGGTTGGGTAGGCCTTCGCACGGGCCGCTTGAGTGACGAGGCCCATGTCCTTGACGAAAATATCGATGGTGGAGCGGATCTCGTTGTTCGGGTTGTCGATCATCCGGGCGCCGCGGTCGTCGAGCATGAAGGATGCGGCGGCGCCGTGCCGAAGCACTTCCCAGGTCTGACCGGCGTCCAGGCCGAGCGCCTCCGCGTAGGCAAGGGCTTCCGCGGCAACGGCGATGTGCACACCGCACAACAGCTGGTTGACCAGTTTTACCTTCTGCCCGTCGCCGGGATGGGTGCCGACAACCGGGGCGTTGCTGGCCATCACGTCCAGCAGTGGCTGCACAGTGGCCAACGCGGTGTCCGATCCGCTGACCATGATCAGCAGATCGCCCTGCCCGGCCCTGGCGGCACCACCGGAGACGGGGGCGTCGACGATTTGCGCGCCGCTAGCGGCAAGGCGCCGTGCCCAGTCCTCGACTGCAGCTGGTCCGACAGTGGCCATGAGCAACACGACACTGCCCGGTTTGAGTGCCGCGGCCGCCTTGCCGTTGCCGTAGAGCACGGATTCGGCTTGTTCGGCGGTGGCGACCATCAGCACCAGCACATCCGCGTTCGCCGCGGCGTCGGCGATGGTGTCGGCTGGCCTTACGCCCTCGGCACCGAGTGCGGCGACCTTCTCGGGGTCGATATCGAAAGCGGTCACGGTGTGCCCGGCCTGCGCGACGCACGACGCCATCGGTGCGCCCATCGCTCCCAGGCCGATCCATCCGACGTTGGTCATATCTGTTGTCATTCCTTTGGAGATTGGTGCCCGCGAAGAGGTCGATGACATCGGCCAGGGTGTTGTCGTCACCGACGTTGCCGGCGAAGACGACGTAGGGCGTCCCTACCGCTTCGTGGGCTGCTTCGATGGGGCGAAACACCGACACCATGCCGGGTAGGAGCTGGCCGACGACCTCGGCGCGCCGGATGCCCAGCCCCCGGACAGCGACGTCGTGGGAGGTGATGCCGCCTTTGGCGACCACCCAGGCGGGGCGAGCCGCAAGGGCGGCATGGACCACATCGACGACGGCGGTGGACACCGTGCGGGAAATGGCCAGACTGTCGTCGGCATCGCCGCCGCGCAGCAGGGTGCGGCTGGTGAACAGCAGCACATCGGAGGTGGCCAGTGCCTCGGCGACCTGCTCGCCGATCTCGGCGACGTGGGCGTTGCGCCGGTCGGGGTCGAGCAGGGTGGGCACGTGCAGTTCGTTTTCGGTCAGGCCGCCTCGCTGCTGTGCCACCGCGACCTGCCGGCTCGTCAGGCCGACGTGCGAGCCGACGACGACGAGCCCGTGCCCGCCGGGGCGACCGCTCGGCCAGATCTGCGCCGCGGTGAGCGGTCGTTGCGGGTTCGAGCCCGGCCAGCGCGCGAACGAACGACGGGCCGCACCGGTACCCGAACGACCGACCGCGCGCCTCCGCCTCGAGCAGCGCCGAGCACGACGATCTCCAGGTCGGCGTAGTCGGTGGCATTCACGACGACCCATGCGCCGCCGGTGACCGCGGCGAGGAGATCGGCGACCCGGTCTGGGCCACCCTCGCGGATGTCGGTCAGGCTGATCGAATGGACCTCGTCGGCATCGATCGTGCCGCTGCTCTTCTCGGCGACGAACTCGCGCAGGTTGGATGAGCGTGTAGCCGAACGTGGCGTCCTTGGCGAACTCACTCGCCCCGACCGGGACGGGCTGACCCGACACGACGGCCCAGTGGATGTCACCGGCGGTGAACCGCCCGGCCTCGAAGTAGGCCGGGACCAGCAGCACGCCGTCGAACCCGGTGCCGGTGACCGCGCGCCGCGCGGCGTCGATGGCCCGCATCTCGGTGAAGACGTGGCCGCGGAGGGTGGAATCGCTGCGGCTGACGACCTCGACCGGGTGCGCCCAGCGTCTGCCCAGGGCGAACAGGCTGGAGGCGACGCTGGTGGTGAGTTCGACCGCGGTGTCCTCGGGCAGGCTGCGGGTGTTGGTCAGGACGAAGCAGGTGGAACCGGGTTCGGCAAGACCGGCCGCGTACTCGGCGTCCTCGAACACGGTGACCACCGAAACGTCGTGCACCGTCTGTGATCCGGTCGGGTCGTCGTCGAGAACGGCGATCCGGCGTCCGGCAACAGCGTGGGCGGCCCTGATCCGATCCCGCGCCCCGGGTTCGTGGCGCACGGGCGGTGCGAGGATCTCGGCGAGAAGACGGTCACGAGATCTGCAGGCCGCCGTTGATGTCGTAGGTCGCGGCGGTGATGTAGCCGGCGTCCTCGCTCATCAGGAAGGTCATCAGGGCGGCGACGTCCGCGACGGTGCCGACCCGGCCCAGGGGGATGTCGGCGCTCATCTGCGCCTTGCGCTCGTCGGTCAGCGTGCCCCCATGATGTCGGTGTCGATCGGCCCGGGGGCCACCGAGTTCACCGTGATGTTGTGCGGACCCATCTCCCGGGCCAACGCTCGCGAGAACCCGATCACGGCCGCCTTGGACGCGCTGTAGGGCACCTTCGAATACGTCCCGCCGCCACGCTGCGCGGAGATTGAGGAGACACTGACGATCCGGCCGACCCCGGCGGCGATCATGGCGGGCAATACCCGTTGGGTGACCAGGAATGTGCCGCGCATGTTGACGTTGAACACCCGGTCCCATTCGGCCGGCGTGACGTCGAGGAACTCGGTCGGCGAGCTGACGCCGGCGACGTTGGCCAGCCCGATGATCGGCGGCAGGGTCGACTCGACCTGGGCGATGGCGGCATGCACCGAGTTCTCGTCGGTGATGTCGGCGCCGACGCCGAGGGTGGACACCGAGTACTGTGTCGGCCACCTCGTCGGCTGCCAGTTTGGCGGCGACCCCGTCGATGTCCAGGATCGCCACAGACCATCCGTCGTCGGCCAGCCGGTCGGCGGTGGCGCGGCCGATGCCGCGGGGTGACGCGCCGCCGGTGATGACGGCGGTGCGCTCGGTCGGGAATGGAGTAGCTCATGAGAGGGCGGCCTCCTCGGTGGCGAGCGCGTCCTGGTGCGAGGCGGGCCGGCACCTGCCCGGCATGGATCTTCCGGCCGTACAGGAAGGTGGCGACGGCGGTGATGAACAACACCGCGGCCAGCATCAGCAACCCATACTTTGAATCACCGGTCATGTCGACCAATGCACCGACCGCGTACGGCGAGGCGAACCCACCCAGGTTGCCCAGCGAGTTGATCAACGCAATGCCGGACGCCGCGGCGGCCCCGGCCAAGGCGGCGGACGGCAGCTCCCAGAACGGTGAGATCGACGCGAAGATGCCCATCGCGGCGACGCAGATCGCGGCCAGCGCCAGGACTGGGCTGGTCTGGATCAGGAACCCGGAGGCGACCAGACCGATCGGAGCCCAACAACATGGCCCCCGAGGTATGACCGACGCGTTCACCGGTGCGGTCCGAGTGTCGACTCCAGAAATAGACGAACACCGCGGCGCACACATACGGAATCGGGACGATGAACCCGACCTGCGTGTTCGACAGGTCACCCATCGCCTTGACGATGGACGGCAGCCACAGGCTCAGCCCGTAGATGCCCATCACCAGACCGAAGTAAAGGCCCGCGAAGATCAGGGCGCGGGGATCCTTCAGGCCGGCCATGAAGCTGTGCTTGTGCCCGGTCCCCTTGGCCGCGTCCTCGGCGTCCATCTTGTTCTGCAGCCAGGTGCGTTCCTCGACGGTCAGCCACATCGCGTCCCTTGGGGTAATCCGTCATTGCCTTCAGCGCCACAAGGGCCATCAGCATCGCGGGAACACCCTCGATGATGTACATCCACTGCCACCCGGCCAGGCCGAGGATGCCGTCCATCTTGAGCAGCAGGCCCGAGATCGGCGCGCCGATCGCGTTGGCGATCGGCTGGGCAAGGATGAAGATCCCCAACACCGCGACCCGTTGGCGGGCGGGGAACCAGAACGTCAAGTACAGGATGATCGCCGGGAAGAACCCGGCCTCCGCGGCGCCGAGCAGGAACCGGATGATGTAGAAGGTCATCTCGCCCTGCACTGCCGCCATGATCGTGGCGAAGAAGCCCCACGTCATCAGGATCCGGGCGATCCACTTGCGGGCACCGAACCGCAGCATGCCGGCGTTGCTCGGGATCTCGAAGATGGCATACCCGATGAAGAAGATCCCAGCACCCAACCCGTAAGCGGTCGCGCTGAGGCCGATGTCCTCGCTCATCGTCAGCTTCGCGAAGCCGACATTGTTCCGATCGAGGAACGCGATGAAGTACAGGAACACGATCAGCGGCAACACCCGCCGCTTGACCTTGCGGATCGTGCGATCACCCAATTCACCCAGTGATTCGACGGATGTTCGGGATGCGGCCACGGCGGCCTCCAATCATGAAAGGGACTAGTTGGATGAAGCTGTGGGTCAGCGGGGGTCGGTGTGGAGGACGTAGCGGCGCAGATCGGCTTCTGTTTGGTTCATGTGGGCCTCCATGGCATCTCGGCTCCGCGCGGGATCACCGGCGGTGAGTGCCTCGAGAATCTCTTCGTGTGCGGCGATGGCGTTGAGCTGGATCTCTGGGAAGGCTGACGTCTCAGTGCGCGCCTTGACCAATAGGTTTCCGAACGGCTCAAACATGAACGGGATGAACATGTTTGCGGTCGCGTGCATGATCACGTCGTGAAAGGCGATATCCGCCTCGACAAGGAGATCGACCCGGTTCAACCTGTTGGCCAGCCGCATCTCCTCGATGCTGGCGGCAAGTGAGTCGAGATCCTCCTTCGACCGGTTGGTGGCCGCCAACTGTGCTGCGCCGACCTCGACGATCCGCCGGGCCTCGATCAAGCGTTCCGATACCCGCCCGGTCGGCGATTGGCGTTCCTCGATGCGCACGACAGCGTCCAGCGAGGTCCAGGCCTGGGGCGGGTTGACGAAGGTGCCGCGACCGCGACGGATGGTCACGATGTTCTGCGACCGCAGGATTCGTACGGCTTCGCGGACCGTCAATCGGCTCATCCCGTACTTCAGGGCCAACTCCCCCTCCGAGGGCAGGACCGATTCGACCGGGAACTGGCCGTCAACGATCGACTCGAGAAGCATGTCCGCGAGTTCCTCGGGAAGCGCCACCAGCACCACCTCTCATCTGACGTCTGATGTCTGACGTCCTGAGTGTGACCCTGGCACACATCTGATGTCAAGAGTGATCTGAAGCGAGCCAGAACGGCCAGGCCGAGACGTCAACACGAGCCGCGACGAGTTCGGAACTACGATGCCCCGCGTGAGGGCAGAGCTGGCGGCGGCGCACGCCGCGGTGGATGAAGCGGTCGCGATCCTGCGGGACGGGCGTGCGCGCCCGCATGAGCGGATCGAAAAGGCGGCCAAGGACTTCGTCACCGACGTCGACCTGGCCAGCGAGTCGGCGATGAAGCGCTCGCTCGCGGCATCCACTCCGGAGATCGGCTTCTACGGCGAAGAGGGCGGCGGGGCGGCTCTCGACTCGGGCAGGGTCTGGGTCGCGGATCCGCTCGACGGGACTGATCAACTACGCGACGGGGTCACCGCTGTGCGGAGTGATGCTCGGCCTGCTCGAAGACGGCGTGCCGACACTGGGCGTGATCGACCTGCCGTTCCTCGGCGTACGGGTCGACTCGGGTGCGGTGGCCGACGTTGGCTCGCTCGAGGAGGCGATCGTCGGGATGGGCGACGCCTTCCACCGTGGCGGTGCCCGACTGGACGCATACCTCGAACTGAGTATGAGCGTGCACCGACGCGCGCTGCGCTTTCGCTGCGTCGGCGCGGCGTCAGTGCTCTGGACCTGGCTCGTCAGCGGCCAGATCCAGGGCATGCTGCTGGCCCATAACAACCCGTATGACGTCGTCGCCGGGCATGCGATCGCTCGCGCGGCGGGAGCGATATGCACCGACTACGCCGGCGCCCCGCTCAGCCTCGCGTCGAGCGGCGCGATGGCGGCCGTCCCCGGGATACAGCCGGAGCTCGTCAACCTCGCGGCCGACCTCGCCGCGGCGGCAGGTCAGCTGCCGACGTAGTCGGCGAGGTGCTCGCCGGTAAGGGTGGAGCGGTCGGCGACGAGGTCTGCTGGTGTGCCCTCGAAGACCACCCGCCCGCCCTCGTGGCCGGCGCCGGGACCGAGGTCGATGATCCAGTCGGCGTGCGCCATCACCGCCTGATGGTGCTCGATCACGATCACCGACTTGCCGGAGTCGACGAGCCGGTCGAGCATGCCGAGCAACTGTTCGACGTCGGCGAGGTGCAGACCCGAGGTCGGTTCGTCGAGCACGTAGACGTCGCCGCCGCCGCCCATATTGCTGGCCAGCTTGAGCCGCTGCCGCTCGCCACCCGACAGTGTGGTGAGCGGCTGGCCGAGGCTGAGGTAGCCGAGCCCCACATCGGCGAGCCGGTCGAGAATCGCATGCGCTGCAGGGACTTTCGCGTCGCCGTCGCCGAAGAACTCCTCGGCCTCGGTCACCGACATCGCGAGCACCTCGGCGATGTTCCGCCCGCCGAACTCGTACTCGAGCACCGACGCCTCGAACCGCTTGCCCTCGCATACCTCGCAGACGGATTCGACGGTGGCCATGATGCCCAGTTCGGTGTAGATCACGCCGGCGCCGTTGCAGTTGGGGCATGCGCCCTCGGAGTTCGCGCTGAACAGTGCAGGCTTCACCCCGTTGGCCTTCGCGAACGCCTTGCGGATCGGCTCGAGCAGTCCGGTGTACGTCGCCGGGTTGCTCCGCCGGGAGCCGCGGATCGGAGTCTGGTCGATGGCCACCACGCCGTCCCGCCCAGCGACCGATCCGTGGATCAGCGAGCTCTTGCCGGAGCCCGCTACGCCGGTGACGACGACCAGCACGCCGAGCGGGATGTCGACATCGACGTCGCGCAGGTTGTGCGTCGGTCGCGCCGCGGATCTCGAGCGTGCCGGTGGGCTTCCGCAGCGCCTCCTTCAGCGCGGTCCGGTCGTCGAAATGGCGGCCAGTGATGGTGCCGCTGGCCCGCAGCCCCTCGATGGTGCCCTCGAAGACCACCTCGCCGCCTCCGGTACCTGCGCCAGGGCCGAGGTCGACGACGTGGTCGGCGATGGCGATCGTCTCCGGCTCATGCTCCACGACAAGCACCGTGTTGCCCTTGTCCCGCAGCCGCAGCAGCAGGTCGTTCATCCGCTGGATGTCATGAGGGTGCAGGCCCGTGGTGGGCTCGTCGAAGACATAGGTGACGTCGGTGAGCGAAGAGCCGAGGTGGCGAATCATCTTGGTTCGCTGCGCTTCGCCGCCCGACAGCGTGCCCGACGAACGATCAAGGGATAGGTAGCCCGAGCCCGATCTCGACGAACGAATCGAGGGTGTGCTGCAGCGCCGCCAGCAGCGGCCCGACCGACCGTTCGTCCAGGCCCTTCACCCACTCGGCGAGATCGCTGATCTGCATCGCACAGACGTCGGCGATGTTGCGGCCCTTGATCTTCGACGACCGCGCCAGCTCGGACAGCCGGGTGCCGTCACACTCGGAACACGTGCCGAACGTCACCGCCCGCTCCACGAAGGCGCGGATGTGCGGCTGCATCGCCTCAACGTCCTTGGACAGGAACGACTTCTGGATCTGCGGGATCAGCCCCGCGTACGTCAGGTTGACCCCGTCGACCTTGATCTTGGTCGGCTCCTTGTGGAGAAGGTCGTTGAGTTCCTTCTTGGTGAACTTGCGGATCGGCTTGTCCGGGATCGAAATAGCCGCAGCCCCTGTAGATTCGGCCGTACCAGCCCTCCATGCTGTAGCCGGGGATCGTGATCGCGCCTTCGTTGAGCGACTTGCTGTCGTCGTACAGCGCAGTCAGGTCGAAATCGGAAACCGACCCCCGGCCCTCGCATTTCGGGCACATGCCGCCGGTGATGCTGAAGCTGCGCCGCTCCTTGACGGTCTTCCCGCCCTTCTCGAGCGTGACCGCACCCGCTCCGCTGATCGAGGCGACATTGAACGAAAACGCCTGGGGCGAGCCGATGTGCGGCTTTCCGAGCCGACTGAACAGAATGCGCAGCATCGCGTTGGCGTCGGTGGCGGTGCCGACGGTGGAGCGCGGGTCGGCACCCATCCGTTGCTGGTCGACGATGATCGCGGTCGTCAGGCCATCGAGCACGTCGACCTCCGGCCGCGCCAGCGTCGGCATGAATCCCTGCACGAACGCGCTGTAGGTCTCGTTGATCAGCCGCTGCGATTCCGCGGCGATCGTGTCGAAGACCAGCGAGCTCTTGCCGGAGCCGGAGACGCCGGTGAACACCGTCAGCCTGCGCTTCGGGAGCTCGACGCTGACGTCCTTGAGGTTGTTCTCGCGTGCGCCGTGCACGCGGATCAGGTCGTGGCTGTCGGCAGCGTGCAGCGCCGGCGACTTGGTTTCCGTCTTGGCCTTGGTCATCGGGTCAGCGCAGCTCCTGGATGCGGACCATGTTGCCTGCGGGATCGCGCAGGGCGCAGTCGCGAACCCCGTACGGCTGCTCGGTGGGCTCCTGGACGACCTCGACGTCGCCCGCCTGCACCTGCTCGAAGGTTTCGTCGAGATCCTTGGTGGCCAGGTTGATTTGGGCGTAGGTGCCCTTGGCCATCATCTCGGCGATGAGGCGGCGCTCGTCATCGGTGAGGCCGGGGGTGGCGGACGGCGGGTACAGGACGATGTTCGTGTCGGGCTGGTCGGGAGGGCCGACCGTGATCCAGCGCATCTTGCCCCCTCCGACGTCGAGGCGGACCTCGAAGCCGAGGGTGTCGCGGTAGAAGGCCAGGGATTCTTCGGGGTCGTCGTGCGGGAGCATGCTCGAATTAATGGTGATGTTCATGGCGCTCACGCTAGGTGGAGCTTGACGGCTGGCGCTTCTCGATTCCTGATCGGTCTCGTCACCTGCTTCTCCACGCACGACGGTATCCCCGGCGTCACGCCAGCTGTCTTTTCCTGATAGGTGCTGGGCGGCATCCCGACCAGCTCCGTGAAACGCGTGCTGAAGGTGCCCAGCGACTGGCAGCCGACCGCGAAACAGACCTCGGTGACGGACAGGTCGCCACGACGCAGCAGCGCCATCGCGCGCTCGATGCGCCGCGTCATCAGATAGGAGTACGGCGACTCGCCGTAGGCGAGCTTGAACTGGCGGGACAGGTGCCCGGCGGACATGTTCACACCGCGCGCCAGCGCCTCGACGTCCAGCGGCTGCGCGTACTCCCGGTCCATCCTGTCGCGGACGCGACGCAGCAGCTTGAGATCGCGCAGGCGCTGCTCCTCCGCGGGTGTGCTGGTCACGTACCAGATCGTAGTGGCACCGCGCCGGATAGTTGGTCAGCAACACGAAACCCTCTATGGGATAAGCGAATTCATCGCTCACAGCATTTCACGACGCCTGGACAGCGCTTGGTGAGACTAATCCGACTACACATTCGTCGCGGTGACGGATCGCTACCCCAGTTCGGTCGACGACGCCCTGCCGAAGTGGACCCGCCTAGGTCGTCTAGCTACCTTTCCGGTCCTTGCCCCTCAGTGCATGACGGTGACATCGGCGCCGCTCCACGGTTTCAGAGGCCAGTAACTCTGGATAGCACTATGAGGGCTGCGCAAACATCCGTTCACAGATTTCGCACGGCAGCCTTGGTCACAAACGTAACCCCGAAGCAATGCTGCTGCGAAACCGTTTGCCGGATCGGCACTTCGATGCGCTGATCTGCAGCGATGGTGCCCGCGATCGCCACTGCCGAGCACGACGGCGTTAACATCGATATGTGACTGAGCGCGAAGCCCCGCCAAATTGGGGCTTCGATTACCGGCAGGACGACCCGTATGACGAGGACGGGTGGTTCGGTCGTGAGCAGGTCACCGAGCCGACGACGGTTTACCAGGTCCCCGAGCATCCACCTGGTCCGCCGGCCACCAACGTGCCGGACGCGCCCTACTCCACCCCGCGTGAAGTTGCCCGTCCGCCCTTGCCGCCGCCCCGCCGGCGTTTCAACGCCGACAGTCAAGACGTGGACCGTAAACGGCCAACTCATCGCCTCGAATAACAGCGGGTTGACGTTCAAGGCCCCACCACGACCGTGGTATCGCACCAAGCAGGCAACGATCGCGCTGGTCGCCGCCGCATCGGCCGCCGTGGTCGTGCCGGTTGTCTTGCTGGTGTTGCCCAGTAGTCCCGCCCCGCACCCTCGAAGTCGACATCCGTGGCACCGCAAGCGTCGACGACTGCACAGCCCACACCCACCAGCGTGCAGCCCACTCCGATCAACGCTCCCCCGCCACCGCCACCGCCCCCTCCTCCTCCGCCACCTCCGGCTGAGGACACTGGCTCAGCGCCGGCGTATACCCAGCCCGACCCTTGGACACCGCCACCAACGCAGAAGCCGGACGTCGGGGTCACGCGCACGCCTGTAACACGAGCGCCGATCAGTGTGGCGCCAGTGCCGCGGCTGCCTTCCGACAGCAACTCGGCCAATCCCGGCGACGGCCGCAAGGGCTGGCGTTGTGGAGGTTGGTGCTGACAACGGGCCTGCGGTGACTTCTCCTACTCGTAGTTGAGACCCTTCAGCGGAGTTACACCGCTCGAAAAGTCGATCTGCGCCGCAGGGTTGGCCACGGCGGTGACCAATCCCGTTCCGAATGCGCCCAGATGGTCGAACAGGGTCGCGGTGCCAACAGAGATACCGTCAGTTGCCCAATGCGAATCCGCCTGGACGCCGATCCATTCGTCAACGGGCAACCGGGAAAATGCCGCTGTCAGGTCGCCGTTGATGTAGCCGATGCCGTGCGTGCCCAGGTTGGTCACGAGACTTGTCGCCTCGGCGATGATGACGGCCCGGACGAACGGCGAATTCTTCTCTCCTGCAAGCACTTTGATGCCATCGTTGTAGAAATACTTTCGCGAGTCGTTCTGATGTGCCGCAGGCGATCGCGTCCAACCCGCTTCATCGCTTCCCACATGGGGCAAGATCTGGTCGTCCGGTGGCGGCGGCTGCACAAACGAGGTGGGCGCAGTCCACTCGCGGCCGGGCGGCGCCGACGAGCGCCGGTACTGCACCAGCGTCGCACGCGCCACGGTGCGGCCGTCCTGCACCACATCACATTCCGCGCTGCGCACCCGTCGTCCGTCACGCACCACTCGTACGTCGGTCGCCGTCGCGGCGTTGCGTGCCGCCCTGAACAAGTCTGCAGTGAACCGAGTCGGCATGAAGTCTTCAGACCCACAATGAGTTTTCGAGTGCTCGCGCGGCCAGCCCCACGACCGCAGGCCCATTGAGTTGGTCGTCGCCCCAATGACTCTGCGCGAACGGCGTCGGCATGTATCGCGCCGCCCTCGATCAGTGTGAAGTGCGCCGGCTCCGTCGACATTCGACCATCGTTACACAGCACCAATCGGCTAGGTGTTGCGCCCGCCATTGACGCCCAGAATCTGCCCTGTGATGTAGCCCGCCTCTTCGGAGATGAGGAAAGCGCATGCGGCAGCGATGTCTTCCGGCTTACCTATGCGGCGGACCGGCGTCGCATCGATGGTCGCCTGAACGTCGCCGAGCCTGCCGCGCGCCTCGGCATTGCGCAGCATCGGCGTATCGATGAAGCCCGGCGGCACCGCGTTGACCGTGATGCCTGCCGGTCCGTACTCCAGCGCCAGCGACTTGGTCAATCCATTGACCGCCGACTTCGCGGCCACATAGTGCGACATGTACGGCGTGCCGGAATGGGTGCTCGACGAAGAGATGTTCACGATGCGTCCCCAGCCGCCGTCGATCATGTCGGGCAACACCGCCTGAATGCAGTGGAATACGCCGTTCAGATTCACGTCGACGACTTTCTGCCATTCGTCGAAGGTGATGTCGGTGAACCGCTTGAAGCCGTCCAGCCCGGCGGCATTGACCAGGATCGCCACCGGCCCCAACTGCGCCCGGATCGCCGACAGTGCAGCCTCCACCTGCGCTCGATCGGTCACATCCGCCGTCTGCGCAAACTCGTCATCGGATGGGTTCAGGTCGATCGTGGCCACGTGATAGCCGTCCGCCCGCAGCCGATCCGCGATTGCCCGGCCGATGCCGGAGCCACCCCCGGTGACAACAGCCGTCTTCATATCAGTTCCTTCCCATCTGAGATCCGTTGAATACGTTGGTGATTGGTTACCTACGGCGCGCGGCGAGGGGCGCGCAGCCCCAGCGTGCGACGGCCGGCTTCCACGAGATGCTCCCGAAGCGATTCGTCATCGAGGTTGCCCCAAGTCGGACCGGCCGCGCCTGCCATCCCGGCGAAGACCATGGCCGCCTTGACCTCGCCGGCCGGTCCGGGGTCGACGTCTGCGAGCAGCGCTAGCTGCCGACTGATCAGGTCACCCCATTCGTCGCGCTCGGTGAGCACCGTGGCGACACTGGGGTCGGCGGCAAGCACCGCCACGAGTCCCCGATTCCGCACCGCCAACGCGGCGTAGCCGCTGAGCATGTGTTCCGCCCGGGCGTGCGGTGTGCGTCGTGTCTCCGCCGATTCGATGACAGTTCGTAACTCTTCGAGTATGGGCTCGATGACGGCGGCGAGCAGTTGCTCCCTGGTCCGGAAATGGTGGTAGATAGCCGCTTTCGTGAATCCCAGCTCATCGGCGATCATCTGCAGCGACGTGCCCGCGAAGCTGTGCCGCGTGAACAGGTCGATGGCGACCTCGATCAGTCGCGTCCTGGTATCGGTGGTTCCCATCACCTCCCTGCTGACCACTGTCGCCATGAACAGCTCCTCAGTTCGCCCGGTTTCACCTTTACGATCGTATAGTACTTTACTAGTCGATCGTAAAGCGAATCGCTTTACGATGCGCAGTCACCCGATGAGTGCTCTAGCCCGCAGTGACCGACAGCACGCCTTCGGTTGAGATGTCGACGCGCGTTGCGAATCGCCGACTCATCTCCGACACACTCGCACGCAGCCACTCGGCGTCCTCATCGGGAGCGCGCTGAAGCCGCATTCTCCGCATCCGCATGGGCACCATCTGCAAGACAGTGCCGGTGGGTTCGACAGACGCGAAGTACAGCAGCCGCAGTTCGTGCCTGAAAGCCTCATACGTCGAGATGCCTTCGTAGTCGTCGATGGTGTCCCCGCACCCGTACATGATCAGCTTCCCGCGGTAAACCTCGATCGGCCGCGGATGGTGCGACGAGTGACCGTGCACCACATCAACGCCCTCGTCAATCAGCGTGTGCGCGAAGCGGATCTGCGCGGAGTCAACCTCGTAGCCCCAGTTCGAGCCCCAGTGCACAGACACGACCGCAATGTCGCCGGGGCGTTTCAGCGCCAGCACCCGGTCGGCGATCGTGGCAGCGGTGCGGTCGGACATGTCGGCCACGTACGCGACGCCCGGGCGACTCCCGGTCGCCGCCCACCCGTGCGGAACGCCGCTCGATCCCATACCGCAGGACGCGACCACGACGCGCGTCCCGTCGGGTTGCTCTAGGACGGCCGGACGCTCGGCTAGCTCCGCGTCCAATCCCGCACCGACACCGCGTATTCCGGCACCCTCGAGCGTGCGGAGGGTATCGGCGAGCCCCTGATACCCGAAATCCAGAACGTGGTTATTGGCCAGCGCGCAGACGTCCGGCCGGATCACGGTGAGGCATCCGATGTTGTCCGGATGCATCCGGTAGTGCACTGCTTTGCCCGGTGCGAACTCACCGCGGGCGGTGATACTGGTCTCGAGATTGATCAACCGGATATCGGGCGCGAGTTCGTCCACGATGGCCAGCGATTCACCCCATGGCCACGTGTAGTCGATCGGTGCCGGAATGGGCCCGTTCGTCTGCTCGGCAAGCCGTATATAGGTGCGGGCATCGGATACGACGGCTTCCCGCAACGTCGGATCGCCCGGATGCGGCAGCAGTTGATCTATCGCACGGCCCGTCATCACATCACCGGTGAGAAAGATGACCGTCACGGCGCGTCAGCGGGTGCCGGCCTCAGCGAGGTCGGCCACCGAGTTGATGTTCGTCTCGTCGACGAACGACGGTCCGGTAAGTGTCGGCTGACCACCACCGACCACATTTTTGTTGGTGAAGTACAGCCACAGCGAGTCGACGGCCAGATAGCCCTGCAGGAACGGTTGTTGATCGATGGCCCATTCGATCATTCCGTTCTTGATCGCATCCACGACGCCCGCGTTGGTGTCGAATGTCGCCACCCTGGCGTAACTGTTCGCTTCGCCGACCGCCTCCAACGCCGCCAATGCCATTGGCGCACCGAGTGTCAGGATGCGGTCGATGCTGAAGTCCTGTTGCAGCTTCGCGAGCAGAGCGCTCTTGATCGTCGCTCGGTCCACGCCGTCCACCTCGAGCACCTGCGTCCGGCCTTTGAACCCCTTTGTCAGTCCGTCACATCGCGCCTCGAGTCCGACGTGGCCCGGCTCGTGAATCACGCACAGCGTGTTCTTCGCGCCTTCGTGGGTGAAGCGCTCCCCCGCGGCCTGACCCGCAATCGTCTCGTCTTGTCCGAAATACTCCATTACGCCCAGTGCTTTCCAGTCGACTATCCCGGAATTCACTGCGACAACGGGAATTCCGGCGGCGACTGTGCTCTGCACGGCAGGCGCCAACGCAGCCGGATCAGCGAGGGTGACAGCGATCCCGGCGACCTTTCCGCGGACTGCAGAGCGCACAAGCTCGGCTTGAGCCGTCGGGTCAGGGTCATGGAAGTACTGCAGATCGAGGTCGTCCTTCGCGGCTGCGGCTTCGGCACCGCGGCGGACCAGATCCCAGAACGTGTCGCCGGGCGCCTGGTGGGTGATAAGCGCGACCGTCGCGCGCTGCGGGGCTCGGTCGGGTGCACTCGACGTAGTCGGCGTCGCACCGCGCTCGCCTGAACATGCCGCGACCGCAATCATCAGCACCGAGAGGATGTACGCAAAGGACATTCGGGCCATCGATCCGCCCCTCCCGCGCGGGCCACCGCGACCACACCGCGCAGCGGGGGTCACCCTTACATAATCGCAGGTAATCGGCCCGAGATGTCGGGTTTACCCCGAACGTGGGCCCTGTTCTTGAGCCGCCGCCTCGCCCGCGTCGTCGGTGTCTCGACGCCGTTCGCGCAACACGAATGCGGCCAGCGCCAGAACCAGCACCACCCCGCCAAGCACGCCGATCTCCACGACAGCGCGCGAAAAATCGGGCCCTCTGTCCAACAGCGACGCCGCCTCGACCGACAGCACCACGATCTCCTTGATGCCCGCCAGGATTCCGACGATGAGGAACGGCTCCGCGACGATCTCATGCGAGCGCAGGGATGACCGCACGGCATAGAGCAACTCGACGAAGATGAAGATCAGCAACAGCCCGTCGAGTATCTCGATCATCACGGTGGACGCAGGGGTGTTTCGCAGCCGCAGCATCGTGTTGAACTGCGCGATCACCAGAGCGACCGAACCGACGACGAGCAACAGCGCGATCGCCCAATAGACGGCGTCCTCAAGCATTCCCAGAGCGCGGTCGGCGAAGCGCTGACGGTCTTCTCTCGTCCTCGTCTGCTTTTTTCGTTCCGTTGCCATCGCAGCCTCCTCAGTCGCTGCGATTGAGCTGCCAAATGCGCGTCGACAGCAGCGTCGCGAACGCACACCACGCCGGATAGAGGCCGAGGGCGGCACCGACGGGACCTCCGGTGGCGATGGCCCGTCTTGTGAGATCCGCGCTGCTGGCCGTCAAAACCGCGGCCGCCACCGCTGACGCTGCCGAGCTGACGACGTGTGAAGAACAGCCACGTCCAGCCTGCGTTCAGAGCGAGGTTGGCGGCGAGCAGTGCGGTGTAGGCGCGAGCCTGCGTCACGGTCTTGTTCGCTGAGGCGGTCGAGAGTGGACGCCGATACGGCGGCGATGTCCGCGTACAGGATCGGCCACACGATCGGAAACGCCTGACGCGGCGGCTGGAACGACGGCTTCTTCAGCCGCTCATACCAGGCCGATTCCGCGGGCCGGCTCGCCAGACCACCCAGTGTTGCGGTGGCGAGAACTCGCGCCGACGGTGGTGACCAGTGTCTTTACCCGCACGTAGTTCTTTACCCGAATGCCGATGTCACGAATCGCGCCGCTGCATGCGTCTGGTGGGTATCAACGCCGAAACGAAAGGCAGAACGATGAACGAGATCCTGATTCTCGGCGCCGGATACACCGGCATGGCCGCCACCGTGGGGCTGGCCGGCCGGCTGAAGCGCCGCGACGACGTCCACATCACCCTGGTCAACCCGCAGACCCGGTTCACCGAGCGGCTGCGGCTGCATCAGACCGCGTCGGGCCAGACCCTGGCCGACCTGCAGATCCCCGATCAGCTCGACGGCACCGGTGTGGACTTCGTCCAGGGCTGGGTGACCGGCATCGACGCCGACGCGCAGACCGTCCGCATCGACGATGCCTACACGCTGCGCTACGACACCCTGGTCTACGCGCTGGGCAGCGTCGCCGACACCGACGTGGTCCCAGGCGTCGACGAATTCGCCTACACCCTGAACAGCGCGCAGGACGCGACGCTGCTGGCCGAACACCTGGACCGACTCGCCGACGGCACCGTCGTCGTCGCCGGCGGCGGGCTCACCGGCGTCGAGTCGGCGGCCGAGATCGCCGAACAGCATCCCGAACTCGACGTCGTCCTGCTGAGCCGTCAGGTGCCCGGATCGATGATGGGCGACAAGGCGCGGGCACGGCTGCACGCGGGCCTGGAACGGCTCGGTGTGCAGGTGCATGCCGGCGTCGAGATCGTCAAGGTGATGTCCGACGGCGTCGCCCTCGACGACGGCGAGGTCGTCGATGCGCAGGCAGTGCTGTGGACGACGGGCGTGCGGGTGTCGCCGATCGCGGCGGCCGCCGGACTCGACGTCGACGACCGCGGCCGGATCGTCACCGACGAGTCGCTGCGATCGGTGTCGCATCCCGAACGTCTACGCCGTCGGCGACGCGGCCGCGATCCGGCAGGGCTACGGCGTCATGCACGGCACCTGCCAGAGCGGCATCCCGACCGCGCTGCACGCTGCGGCGTCGATCGTGCGCGAGCTGAAAGGCAAGCAGCCCAAGGCGTTCCGCTTCGGCTACGTCCACCAGCCGGTCAGCCTGGGACGCAACGACGCCGTCATCCAATTCACCCACGCCGACGACACCCCTGGACGGTTCTACTTGGCCGGCCGGTTGGCCGTCGCGTACAAAGAGACAGTGAGCTCCAGCCCGTGGCCGACATACCGACTGCTCAAGGCGCTGCCCGCGCTGGGGGCGGCGACCTGGCGGCGCGGCGGCCGGTCGACGTGATGAACGCCGACCAGCAGACGTTCGCCGACCACCGGAACCTGTCTGTTCTCGATCGCCTACCGGATCCTCGGCTCGGCCGCGGACGCCGAAGACGTCGTCCAGGACGCATGGTTCAAGTGGTCGGCGGACGACCGCTCGCAGGTCTCCGACCCGAAGGCATACCTGGCCCGCATCGTGTCGAACCTGTCGATGGAACGGCTTCGCTCGACGCGGCGTCAACGCGAAACCTATGTGGGGCCATGGCTTCCGGAGCCGATCCTCACCCAGGCCGACGCCGCCGACGACGTCGCCGACGCCGAATCGGTGTCGATGGCGATGCTCGTCGTGCTGGAGACGCTCAGCCCGCTTGGAGCGGGCGGTGTTCGTGCTCAAGGAGGTGTTCGACTTCAGCTACGCCGAGATCGGTGAGGCCGTCGAGCGATCCGAGTCGGCGGTGCGCCAGGCCGCCCACCGCGCCCGCGAACACGTCCAGGCCCGGCGGCCCCGCTTCGAGACCGACCGCGTCAAGAAGCGCGAAGCCACCGAGCGGTTCTTCGCCGCCAGTCACCGGTGGCGACATCAATGAACTGATGGAACTGCTCGCCCCGGAGGTCACGCTGTGGACCGACGGCGGCGGCAAGGTCCGCCAGGCGATGCGTCCGATCATCGGCGTCGACGAACGTCGCCAGGTGGATCGCGGGCACGATCCAGCGTCCCTACGAGGGTGTCGAAATCGCCGATATGACAGCCGAACTCGTCGACATCAACGGCGGCCCGGGCATCGTGATGAGCGGCGCCGGCCGCGTCATCGCCACCATCACCGTCGACCTCGACGCCGACGGCCGCATCGTCACCGTCCACAACGTCGCCAACCCGGACAAGCTGCACGCGGTGGCCGACGGGGTCAAGCACATCTAGCGTGGCGTGATGACCACGAATGGCAGGTGCGCACCGGCAGCGCGGCGGACTTGGATCTCGTCGGGCCGCTTTGGGTGGCGGTGCATCACCAGCACGCCGAGACCATGCCGCAACTGGCGCCTTACGTCAGCGACGATGAGACGTGGCGGGTGCGGCGGGTGCTGTACGAGGAGTTGCTCGCCAAGCCCGACACTCTGCTGTTGCTCGCTTTCGTCGGCGAGTCGGCCGTCGGCTATGGGCTTGCACACGTTCATGCCCGTGGATGAGACGCTGGATCCCAGACACCTGGGTGACGGGCTCGCGGATCGGCGAGATCGAATCGCTCAGTGTGCTACCGGAATACCGTGGCAGCGGATTGGGCTCCGAGCTGCTGAATCGACTCGAGCAGCACCTGGACGCAATCGGTGTCGACGGACCTGATCCTGGGTGCGCTGCCCGGCAACACCGACGCCATCCGCCTCTACGAACGTCGCGGCTACCAACCGACCTGGCTTTACTTGTCGCGGTTTGCAGGGTAGATAGTGACTGGACATCAGGAGGGGGCACTCACATGAGTGAAATGAAGTATTCTGGAGCTGCACGGCGATCGCGTCGCCTACCAGGATGTCGGCAGCGGCGACGAAGCGTTGCTGCTGATCCACGGAATGGCCGGGAGTTCCGAGACGTGGCGCGCGGTGATCCCCCAGCTGTCGCGAAAGTACCGCGTCGTCGCACCCGACCTGCTCGGGCACGGTCAATCCGCCAAGCCCCGCGGCGACTACTCGCTTGGTGCATTCGCGGTGTGGCTGCGCGACCTGCTCGACGAGCTGGGAATCTCGCGCGCGACGATCGTCGGTCAATCGCTCGGCGGCGGCGTGGCCATGCAGTTCGTCTACCAACATCCGGACTACTGCCAGCGGCTGATCCTCATCAGCAGCGGCGGTCTCGGTCCCGATGTCGGCTGGACGCTGCGACTGCTGTCGGCCCCTGGCGCCGAGCTGATCCTGCCGGTCATCGCGCCACGACCGGTTCTGACCGCAGGCAACAAGCTGCGCTCGTGGTTCGCAGCGGCCGGGATTCAGTCACCCCGCGGTGCGGAGATGTGGAGCGCCTATTCATCGCTGTCCGATGCGGAGACGCGCCAGGCGTTCCTACGGACGCTGCGCTCGGTGGTCGACCACCGCGGGCAGGCGGTCAGCGCACTGAATCGGCTGCATATGGCGGCCGAACTGCCCACCATGGTCATCTGGGGCGACCAGGACCGGATCATCCCGGTCGACCATGGCTATGCCGTGCACGAAGCGCGGCCAGGAAGCCGGCTCGAGGTGCTCGAAGGCGTCGGCCACTTCCCTCACGTCGAACGGCCCAGCGAAGTGGTGGACCTGATCGACGACTTCATCAACAGCACGGGTCAGCCCACCGATGCGGTCGAACGGGACCGCAGCAGCCGGTAGCCCCCGTAAAGCACCGCCGCCACAAGCAGATTCACGAAGTACGCGATGTCGGCGCCGTGCCACGCCTTGCGCGATCGGACCCTCGATCAGCGACGTGTACATGAACGGGATCGCCGCGGCGTATGCGAGCACGAACACGATCACCGCGGCCACCGCGTCGCGGCGGTCGGTCGGTTCCTCGGCCGGGTTGATGCTCGCCCGGCCGCGGATGCGCAGCAGCCAATCGATGACCACGATCGCGACGAACGCCGGGATCCAGTAGCTCACCAGCAGCAGCACATCCTGGAAGCGGGTCGCGGTGTCGGCGGCGTGCAGCCACAGGATCAGCGCGAACGCCGGCACCGCAACGATCACCGCCGACACCGGCCGCCGCACCCGCACCCCGATGGTCTGCAACGCCAACGACCCGCTGTAGTCGTTCATCACACCGGAGCCGATCGACGCCAGCGCGATGACCAGCAGGGCCAGCCCGCCGAGGAACCCTCCGCCCATCACCGTCCCGCACACCCTCTGCGGTGTGCTCGACGACCACGTCGGCCGCCGCGATGCCGATGCCCTGAACGAAGATGTACGCCAACACCATTCCGGCGAACGTGTAGCCGAACACCCTGGCCCGCGACGAGTCCGCAGGCAGGTAGCGGCTGAAGTCGGCGGCGTAGCTGGCCCACGACACCGCGAGGCTGAACGCGATCGTCACCTCGAGGACGAACGCACCGGCAAGGTCGGCGCCGTGCACCGCCGGCGCGGTGACGATCTCATGTCCCCCAACGAGTTTCACCGCGAACACCACGAACGTCGTGAACAGCACCACGGTCAGCACCGCCTGCATCCGGTGGATCACCTCGTAGCCGAAGAATCCCGCCGCGCCCTGCACGCCCAGCACGATCAGCACCGCGATCCAGAACGGGATCCCGAGCAACACCGCCAGCGCTTCCCCGCCGAACAGTCCGACCAGCGCGTCCCACGCGATCGACCCCAGCCACTGCAGCGCGGCGGGCAGCACGACGCCGCCGCCGAACGCCATCCGCGAGTTCGGCACCTGACCGGTGCCCGTCCGCGGGCCCCACGTCGACAGGTAGCCGACCACCAGCGAGCCGAGCACCGTGCCGATCACCATCGCGAGCAGTCCGAGCCAGAAGCCGAGGCCGAGCACGATCGCGAGCGCGCCGGTGAAAACGCCGGTCATGTTGACCTGCGGGGCGAACCACACCGTGAACAGCCGGGCGGGCGACCCGTACCGCTGATCCTCGGCGATCGGCGCGATGCCGTGCGTCTCGACCGAGAGATCGCCGGCGCGGGTCGGACGGTGACCGGCGAAGGTCGGTTCGGTCAGCGCGCTCGAAGACATTGCGTCCATTCGATCACGACGACGTAGGCCAATCGACGCGGAGTGGTTGCTGACGCGCGGACTACTGTCGACCTGCATGCCAGAGCAGCGATCGATATGGGGTGGCGGTGGCGGCAGGCCGGGTCGGCGGCGCCTACGACTTCGCCGTCGAACACGAATGGCTTGCCAGGCCGGCCGGATTCGCAGCTGTGGGGCACTGGATACCCGGCATGTTCTACGACAGCTTCCGCACGATCGGCGAGCTACCGGACGGTGTCAGCGGTCCTCGACGTTCCGTGCGGCGGCGGGGTGGCGCTGCGCGGGCTGCGACCCGGCCAGAGACCTGCGCTACGTCGCCGCCGACCTTTCCACCGACATGCTCGATGCGCGCTCGCACCCGGGCCGCGCAGGCTCGGCCGCGACGACATCGAGTTCGTCGAGGCCGACATCGAGCGGATGCCGTTCGACGACAACGAATTTGACCTGCGCGTATCCTTCAACGGTTGCACTCGTCTCCCCGACCCGGCCGCTGCCGGTCCGTGAATTCGGCCCTGCTGCGTCAACCGCTGGCGGGCGGCTGGTTCGAGTCGACTCGGCTGGTCACTCCCGGCGCCGGACTCCGTCATCGCGATCTGGCCACCGACGCCCTGCGCCGGCGTCGTGCGCGGCACGTTCCTCGGCCGGCCCGACCGGCACGGCGAGCTTCCGGCGACACCTGTCGCGGCTGTGCTGGTCGCATGCGTCGACCTCGAAGGTCGACGAGTCTGGATCGTCTCCGGCGTCGAGATTACACGCGGTGTTCACCGCGAGGACGTGCTCGCATGACGACGACATGGTCGGCCGCGACGGACACCGCTCGCCGCCGCTTCCGCATGAGCGGTTGTCGGCGCTATTGGGCCGAGGGACATAATCGGAAGAACCGAAGATGAGCTAACGATCGGAGCGGGCCGTGGTCGAGACCGAAGCGACGCGGTCCGGCCTCGGCGGTGACAGCGCGACCCGGGCTGCTCATCGCCGGCCTGTCCGTGGTGGTGCTGACCGTCGCCGTGCTGCAGACCGCCGTCGTTCCGGTGCTCGGCATCATCGCCCACCAGCTGAACGCCTCGACGGTCGCGGCCAGCTGGGCGGTCACCGCGAATCTTCTCGCCGCGGCCGCCGCCACCCCGCTGATCGGCCGGCTGGCCGACCTGCACAGCAAGAAGCGCGTGCTGCTGATCGTGCTCGCCGTCGTGCTGCTCGGCTCGGTGCTCGCCGCCACCACCTCGTCGCTGGCGCTGCTGATCATCGCCCGGGTGCTGCAGGCCGCATCGTTCGGGCTCTACCCGATCGGCATCGCGATCCTGCGCGAGGAGTTGCCCGAGGACCGGATGGGCTCGGCGATGTCGGTGCTGTCGGGGACGCTTGGGCTTCGGCGGCGGCACCGGACTCGTGGTGGTCGGCCTGCTGATGAGCGGCGACGCCGGCTATCACCGCGTCTTCTGGCTGACGACGGGCTTCACGCTCGTCGTCATCGCGATCGTGGTGCTCATCGTGCCCGCGCGGCCGCGCAGCTCGACGGGGACCATCGACTGGCTCGGGGCCGCCGGGTCTGGCCGCGGGCCTGTCGGCGGTGCTGCTGGCGATCACGCAGGGCAACTCGTGGGGCTGGACGTCCCCGGCGACGCTGGGCTGCGCGGCGTGCGGCGTCGTGGTGCTCGGCGCCTGGTGGTTCTGGGAGCGACGCGCGAAGCAGCCGCTGGTGTCCACCGAGATGCTGACCCGGCGGCCGATCATGCTCACCAACCTCGCCACGGTGTTCGTCGGCATGGGACTGTACTTCGCGTTCCTGGGGCTGACGCAGTTCGTCCAAATCCCCCACGCCGCAGCGGGATACGGCTTCGGGGCGACCGTGCTGGAAGCCAGCGTCGTCTACCTGCTGCCGGGAGCGCTCACCGGCTTCCTGGTGGCCTTGGTCAGCGGCCGCTTCATCGACCGGTTCGGCGCCCGGCCGGTCCTCATGGTCGCGGCGGTCGCGGGCATCGTGGGCTTCCTGTTCATCGCGCTGGCTCACCATGCGCCGTGGCAGATCATCGCGGCCAGCATTCTGGCCAACGCCTACATCGCCTTGGCTACGGCGCGCTGCCCGCGCTGGTCGTCGCGGAGGTCGACGCCGGTGAGACGGGCGTGGCGACGAGCATGAACGCGATCGCCCGGACCGATCGGAAGCTCGACGGCCGCGGCACTGGTCGCGGTCCTGCTGGCCCGCACCACCGCCGGTGTGCCGATGGAGAGCAGCTTCGTCGCGATCTTCATCGGCGGCGCCGTCACCGCGGCCCTGGCGATGGTGCTGATCGCGTTCACGCGCCCGCGGACGCGGCGCTATCGAATCCGTCGAGGCGCGCTACGAATCTCGTGCCATGAACCACGAATGGGGTTAGCGCAAGCGCGGCCAGGTTGTCGACCGACTTGCGCACGTCGGACTCGAGAACCTTGGCGACGAGGTTGCCGATCCGGGTGTTGAGCAGTCCGCCGGTCAGGTCGGCGATCACCTGGAACACGGAGCCGGAGGCGACTCGGACGAGGGTCCTGGGCGTACTTCCTTCACGCACAGGCGCAGCGCGATACAGATTCCCGGCCGGCCCCTGCCGACCAACTCGATCATCTTCGGCTCGTCGTACCGGGTGACCCGCCAGTGGATGATGTTGCGGAACCCCTTGACCTTGATCAGCGACGACACGCAGGTACCGACCTCGACCTGCGCGGGAACCTCGCTGCGCCAGCCGCCGAAGATCGTCAGCCATTCGTCGAAGCGACGCAGATCCGACGCGAGCGCCCAGGCCCGTTCCGGACTCAGATCCGACGACACCGCCACGTCAACCGTTGCCATCCACGAGCACTACCCCGCGACACGGGCCAGGTAAACGACGTCGCCGGTTTCCACCGACCGCAGCCGACCCGGCTGACGAGACTGACGCTGAGCGCGCGCTCCCTGTCACACCCGGCCGACTGCGACGGCCAGGCGGTAGCTGATCACGCCCGATTCAGCGGATTCTCTCGGTCTTCGTCGCGACAGACGAAGGATTCCATTGTAGAAATGTAAATTCGTTGCGGAATCGCTTGCGAAGGACCGTCTGATCCGCGATGGTTTATCCACAGCCGCTTCGAGGCTGTCCCCTGAGGAGGATCCGCCCTGACCGGCACACACACCACCGCCGTCGATCAAGCGACGGGATCCGACGGGGCCACCCGCGCCAAGGGCGGCCCGGTCATCGAGATCGACCATGTCACCAAGCGCTTCGACGACTACGTCGCCGTAGCCGAAGCCGACTTCTCCATCGCATCGGGCGAGTTCTTCTCGATGCTCGGCCCGTCCGGCTGCGGGAAGACGACGACGCTGCGGATGATCGCCGGGTTCGAGACCCCCACCGAGGGCGCGATCCGGCTCGAAGGCGCCGACGTGTCGCGCGTGCCGCCGCACAAGCGCAACGTCAACACGGTGTTCCAGCACTACGCGCTGTTCCCCCACATGACGGTGTGGGACAACGTCGCGTACGGACCCCGCAGCAAGAAGAAGGACAAGGCCGAGGTCCGCAAGCGCGTCGACGAGCTGCTGGAGATCGTGCGGCTGACCGACTTCGCCGAGCGCAAGCCCGCCCAGCTCTCCGGCGGCCAGCAGCAGCGCGTCGCGCTGGCCCGGGCGCTGGTGAACTACCCGAGCGCACTGCTGCTCGACGAACCGCTCGGCGCGCTGGACCTCAAGCTGCGCCAGGTCATGCAGTTCGAGCTCAAGCGCATCCAGCGCGAGGTCGGGATCACGTTCATCTACGTGACCCACGACCAGGAGGAAGCGCTGACGATGAGCGACCGGATCGCGGTCATGAACGCCGGCAACGTCGATCAGATCGGCACGCCCACCGAGATCTATGACCGGCCCTCGACGGTGTTCGTCGCCAGCTTCATCGGCCAGGCCAACCTGTGGGCCGGCAGGCAGACCGGCCGAGCCAACCGTGACTTCGTCGAAGTCGAGGTGCTCGGAACGACGTTGAAGGCCCGCGCCGGCGACACCACGATCGAACCGGGCGGCCAGGCCACGCTGATGGTGCGTCCGGAACGCGTGCGGGTCTCGATGGACGCGCCGACCGGCGACGTCGCGACCGTGCGGGCGACCGTGCGCGACCTGACGTTCCAGGGCCCGGTGGTGCGGCTGTCGCTGGCCGCTCCCGACGACTCGACGATCCTCGCCCACATCGGCCCCGAGCAGGACCTGCCGATGCTGCGCCCCGGCGACGAGGTCCACGTCTGCTGGGCACCCGACGCGTCGCTGGTGCTGCCCGCCGCCGACATCCCGACCACCGAGGATCTCGAGGAGATGCTCGACGACTCGTAACCGTTGGCCGTAATCCGTTTCCTCCCTTCGGAAATCCACGAAAGGCACAGTCGCCATGCCCTCCAACGAAATCGATCCCCGGCTCCTCGCCCGCCTTGCGACCAACCGGACCTCGCGCCGGCGGTTCATCGGCGGCGGCGCCGCGGCCGCCGCGGCGGTGGCTCTGGGCGGGTCCTTCCTGGCCGCGTGCGGTTCGGACAGCGGCAGTCCGCCACCGGCACGACGTCGACGCAGGACGCGGACCGGCCAGCGGCACGCTGCGGATCTCGAACTGGCCGCTGTACATGGCCGACGGCTTCGTCGCCGCCTTCCAGAAGGCGTCGGGCCTCACCGTGGACTACAAGGAAGACTTCAACGACAACGAGCAGTGGTTCGCCAAGGTCAAGGAACCGCTGTCACGCAAGCAGGACATCGGCGCGGACCTGGCGGTGCCGACCACAGTTCATGGCGGCCCGACTGCACAGCCTCGGCTGGCTCAACGAGATCAGCGATGCCGGCGTGCCGAACAAGAAGAACCTCCGCCCGGACCTGCTCGAGGCCAGCGTGGACCCCGGCCGCAAGTTCAGCGCGCCGTACATGTCCGGCATGGTCGGGCTGGCGTACAACAGGGCCGCCACCGGCCGCGACATCAAGAGATCGACGACCTGTGGGATCCGGCGTTCAAGGGCAGGGTCAGCCTGTTCTCCGATGCGCAGGACGGCCTCGGCATGATCATGCTGTCGCAGGGCAACTCGGTCGAGAGACCCGACCACCGAGACCGTGCAGAAGGCCGTCGACCTGGTCCGGGAACAGAAGGACAAGGGCCAGATCCGCCGCTTCACCGGCAACGACTACGCCGACGATCTTGGCGGCGGGCAATATCGCTGTCGCGCAAGCATATTCGGGTGACGTCGTGCAGCTGCAGGCCGACAACCCGGACCTGCAGTTCGTCGTCCCCGAGTCCGGCGCGACGACTGGTTCATCGACACCATGGTGATCCCGTACACCACGCAGAACCAGAAGGCCGCCGAGGCGTGGATCGACTACGTCTACGACCGGGCCAACTACGCCAAGCTGGTCGCGTTCGTGCAGTACGTCCCGGTGCTGTCGGACATGACCGACGAGCTGAACAAGGTCGATCCGAAGCTGGCGCCAGAATCCGCTGATCAACCCGCCGCAGCCGAGGTCATGGCCAAGTCTGAAGTGGTTGGGCGCCGCTCACCGACGAGCAGACGCAGGAATTCAACACCGCGTACGCCGCGGTCACCGGCGGCTGATCGAATGGCCGGTGTAGCCAGCCAGCAATCGGCAGCGGAGCAAGATCGCCCCGTACTTGATGATCCTGCCCGCGCTGGCGTACCTCGGAATCTTCTTCGTGGTGCCGTTCTTCTCGCTGGCCCGCACGTCGCTGTCGTCATCGGGCGGTTCGGTGTACCTGCCGACGCTGACATTCGACTGGGACTTCGGGAACTATCTCGACGCGTTCAGCCACTACCAGGATCAGATCATCCGGACGTTCATCTACGCGTTGGTGGCCACCGTGCTGTGCCTGCTGCTGGCATTTCCGCTGGCATACGTCATCGCGTTCAAGGCGGGCCGGTACAAGAACCTGATCCTCGGATTGGTGATCCTGCCGTTCTTCGTGACGTTCCTGATCCGCACCATCGCGTGGAAAACGATTCTGGCCGACGACGGTTGGGTGGTCAGAGCGCTGGGCGCGATCGGCTTGCTGCCCGACGAAGGCCGGCTGCTGTCGACGAGCTGGGCGGTCATCGGCGGCCTGACCTACAACTGGATCATCTTCATGATCCTGCCGCTGTACGTCAGCCTGGAGAAGATCGACCCGCGGCTGATCGAGGCGTCGAAAGACCTCTACTCGTCGAACAGGCGCAGCTTCACCAAGGTGATTCTGCCGTTGTCGATGCCCGGTGTGCTGGCGGGCAGCCTGTTGGTGTTCATCCCCGCATCGGGCGACTTCATCAACGCCGACTATCTGGGTAGCACCCAAACGACCATGATCGGCAACGTCATTCAGAAACAGTTCCTCGTGGTCAAGGACTATCCCGCCGCGGCGGCGCTGAGCATGGTCCTGATGGCGATCATCCTCGTCGGCGTGCTGCTCTACACCCGCGCGCTCGGCACGGAGGACCTGGTATGACGACTCAGGCCATCACCGAGCTCGGCACCACGGAGCCCAAGAACGGTCAAGGGCAGCCCGAAATGGGGCGACCTGCTGCTGCGCATCGTCGCGGGACTGGTACTGCTCTATCTGTTCCTGCCGATCTTCGTGATCATCTTGTTCTCGTTCAACAACCCGAAGGGCAAGTTCAACTACTCGTGGCAGGGCTTCACCCTGAACAACTGGGCGCATCCCGTTCAAGTACCCGGCACTGACCGACGCATTGAAGCTGAGCCTCAACGTCGCCGCGGTATCCACCGCGATCGCGCTGGTGTTGGGCTCGCTGGTGGCCATAGCCCTTGTGCGCCAACGATTCCGGGGGCAGCACCGCGGTGGACACGTTCCTGATCCTGCCGCTGACCGCGCCCGAGGTGGTGATGGGCGCCGCGCTGCTGACCCTCTTCCTCGACTTCGGCTGGGCGGCCGGCTACACCACGATCCTGATTGCGCACATCGCCTTCGAGATCAGCTTCATCGCGATGACGGTGCGCGCCCGGATGCGCGGGTTCGACTGGACGCTGGAGGACGCGTCGATGGACCTCGGCGCCAGCCCCGCCCGCACGTTCTTCAAAGTGACGCTGCCGCTGATCATTCCGGGCATCGTGGCCGCGGGCATGTTGTCGTTCGCGCTGTCGCTCGACGACTTCATCATCACGTACTTCGTCAGCGGGTCGACGGTGACCTATCCGCTGTACGTGAACGCGGCGGTGAAGGCCGCGGTGCCCCCGCAGATCAACGTGCTGGCGACGGCGATCCTGGTGATCAGCCTGATCCTGCTCGCCGTGGGAACGCTGTACCGGCGCAAGCGAATCGAGGGCTAGTCCAGCGTCGACGGTGACCTTGACGCGGCCCTTCTCGTCGCGGTCGGCGACCGCGTGCCCGGTGCGGTCGGCGCCGTCGAGCTTCAGCAGCGTGATCGGGCCGCCCTCGCCGAGGAAGTTGCGCCACCACGTCTTGGTGTCGGGCGACATGACGTTGATGATGACGGTGTCGCCGGACCGCCGGTAACCGACGGGGGTCTCGATCGTCTTGCCCGAACGTCGGCCGACATAGCGGATGTTGATCATGCCGCGCCGCACGAACGGTCCCACGATGGGCGCGTCGATGAGGCCGACGAACAGCTTGTTGACGATTCCGACGATGGGCGAGTCGAAGATTCCGGATGCCATGTGGCGCAGGGTATCAGCCGACCTCGGCGGGCACCGGCGACGAGCGAGCACCGGTGCGGGCCGCACCGATGCCTGCGGCCACCACGAAGCAGATGCCGACCATGCCCGCCGGGCCGGGGACCTGGTGCAGCACGATCAGGCCGACGATCATCGCGAACGCCGGGCTCGAGGGCCATCAGCGTGCCGAACGCGGCGGTGGTCAGCCGGCGCAGCGCCAGCAGTTCCAGGGCGAACGGCACGACCGGCAGCAGGATCGCCAGGCCGATGCCGATGAGCAGGATCTCGGGCGTCATCCGCGGCAGCACCGACGGGACCGACGGCGATGGTCGCGACCAGACCGGCGACGGGCATCGACACCGCCAGCCCGTTGATCCCGGCGACCTCGTCGCCGACGCGCTGGGTGAGCAGGATGTAGCAGGCCCAGCACACGGCCGCGCCGAGCGCGAACAAGACCCCGACCGGGTCGACGGCGCCGGCCCACGGCTGGGTCAGCAGAACGACACCGACCGCGGCCAGGCCCGGCCACACGAGGCGGTGCCTGCCCTTGCCGTGCGCGACGGCGACGCCGAGCGGACCGAGGAATTCGATTGCGCTGGCCGTGCCCAGCGGAATGCGATCGACGGCCGCCATGAACAGCAGCGTGACGGCCGCGGTGACGACACCGAGCACCACGCACACGCGGAAGGTGGCCCAGGTGAACGCCGCGAAGCGCGGCCGGACGATCACGAGCATCAGCACGCCGGCCCACGCCAGCCGCAGCCACGCCGCACCCTCGACGCCGATGCGGTCGATCAGCGTCACGGCGATCGCGAGGCCGACCTGCACGCACAGCATCGAGCCCATCGCCATGAGGGCGCCGGTGCGGGCCTGGTTCGTGGTCACCTCTGCATTGAACGGCAGAGCAACCGTTCACGTCCACGTGATTTTCCTGGACATACCGTTCATGAATCATGAACAATCGTCGCTGGTGGACACCCGCCGCCTGCAGCTGCTGCTGGCGCTGTCGCGGCTGGGCTCGATGCGCGCGGTCGCCGATGCGCACCACCTCACGACGTCGACGGTGTCGCAGCAGATCGCCGCGCTGGCAAAGGAAACCGGCGCTCAGCTGATCGAGCCCGAAGGGCGGCGCGTGCGGCTCACGCCCGCGGGCCAACGCCTGGCCGACCATGCGGTCACGATCCTGGCCGCCGTCGACAGCGCGCGGCTCGACCTCGATCCGGACGCGGAGCCGGCCGGCACCGTGCGAGTCGGCGGCTTCGCCACCGGCATCCGCGTGTCGCTGTTGCCGATCGTCGCCGACCTCGCCGAGACGGTACCCGAATGTCGAGTTCGTGATCAGCGAGTACGAGCCGATCGAGGCCTTCGCGCTGCTGATCGACGACGACCTCGACCTGGCGCTGACCTACGACTACAACCTGGCGCCCGCCTCCCCCGGCCCGGTGCTGGAGACCGAGCCGCTGTGGTCGGTCACCTGGGGACTCGGCGTGCCGGCCGATTACCCCGACGGGCCCGCCGACATCGCGACTATGCGGACCGAACGTGGATCGTCAACTCCCGCAACACAGCTGACGAAGACGCCGTGCGGACGCTGGCGTCGCTGGCCGGTTTCGTCACCGCGCATCGCGCACGAGATCGACAGCCTCGATCTGGTCGAGGATCTGATCATCGCCGGCTACGGCGTCGGCCTGCTGCCGATCGGCAGGCCGACGGGCAGCTGGCGTCAAGGTGCTTCCGCTGGCCGAACGCGAACCCCATCCTGACCGCATATGCGGTGACGCGCCGCGGCCGGGCGACCTGGCCGCCGCTGCGGGTGGCGCTGGACCGGATGCGGCCGCCGCCGGGCGCCGAATTGCCGCGCCCGCAGTGGCCGCGGCCCGAGTCCGCTCGTAGGATGGTCAGGCTGCGCGACGATGTCGACGCGTGCGCCGCGTGCGTGTCGGTCGACCACAGATGGCCGCAATCGGGCACTGCAGATGGACCAGCGTGCCCTTGTTGCTCAGCAGGTACTGCCAGTGCGTGGCGCAATTCTTGGCGCTCCGGCAGTCACCGCACGTCGCGGCGTGATCGCAGCACGGGCACGGCAGCCAGGCGCGTCGGCCGCGGTCGGCGGTCGGATCAATCGGCAACACGATCGACCGTCCGATCCGGCAGCACGCCGGCGCTGACCAGTTCGTCGTAGATCCGCTGCTGTTCCTCGTCGAGATCGGAGTACAGCATGTCGTAGGCCTGCTCCTCCTCGGCGAGCACCGCAATCGGGTCCCAGTCGTCACCGATCGCCTCCAGCACGGCGCTGCGCCGTCGCGCCTCGTCCAGGGTCAGGTCGTAGGCGAAGTCGAGGTCGGCCATCGCGCTCCCAGCCGTTGGTGAAGCGAACGAATAGTGAGGGTGACCTAACTAACGCCTGACCGGCAATGACCTACGTCACATTTGCGCGATTTGAAATTCGTCACAGTTCACGCCAAGGTCACTGGCCCAGCGTCAGCGGCTGCGCCGCGCGGTACTGGTCGAGCACTTGCGGCGTCGGCGTCTGCTGTGTAAGACGCCGTCACCCCGAACGACCACGACGGCGGCGAATCCTGTTGTGACAGCGTCCATGCCGCCTGCCTGGCCGCCCCAAGTGCCACATACTCGGCGGGCGTCGGCACGTGCACGGGTGCGCCCCGGATCGCGGGTGCGATGCGCCGGACCGCTTCCGAGCGCGCTCCCCCGCCAACCAGGATGATGCGCTGCACGTCGACGCCCTGCGCTGAGATCTTCTCGATGCAGTAGGCCATCGAAGCGAGCAGACCCTCGACCGCGGCGCGAGCGACGTTGGCGGGCATGAGATTTCGTGTCGTCACGCCGTGCAGCGCGCCTGCGGCTCCGGGAAGGTTCGGCGAGCGTTCGCCCTCGAAGTACGGCACCAGCGTGAGCCCCTCCGCGCCCGGCGGCGCCGACAACGCCAGCCGATCCAGCTCGTCGAAGTCGACGCCCAGCATCGTCGGCGACCGCCGCCAGCACGGGAGCGCCGTTGAGCGTGCACACCAGCGGCAGCTGCCGTCCGGTGGCGTCGGCGAAACCGGCGACGATGCCCTCCGGGTCATGCGGTGCGGCCTCTCCCACCGCGCTCACCACACCGGATGTGCCGAGCGAAACAATGCAGTCGCCGGGGCCTGCGCCAAGGCCCAGCGCCGCAGCGGCGTTGTCGCCCGCGCCGGGACCGAGCACCGCGCCCGCCGACGTCTGCCCCGCCGGATCCCTCGGACCCAGCACGGTCGGGCAGCGCGGGCCGCCGCCCCCGCATCGCCAGCTCGAGCAGGTCGGGCTGGTAGCTGTCGGACTCCGACGAGAAGTAGCCGGTGCCGCTGGCATCGCTGCGGTCGGTGCGCAGCGTCGGCGATGTCGGTCGAGCCGCTCAGCCGCCAGGTCAGCCAGTCGTGCGGCAGGCAGACCGCCGCCGTCGCATCCGCGTGCGCAGGTTCGTGGTCGGCCAGCCAGCGCAGCTTGGTCGCCGTGATGGCCGCGACCGGCACCACGCCGATCCGTTTCGCCCACTCGCCTGGCCCGCCGAGTTCGTCGACGAGTTCGTCGGCTGCGGCGCTGGACCGAGTGTCGTTCCACAGCAACGCATCTCGAACCACCGCACCGGCGCCGTCAAGGCACACCATGCCGTGCTGCTGGGCACCGACCGACACCGCCGCCACGTCGTCGAGGCCCCCGCGGCATCGATGCTGGCCTGCAGCGCGGACCACCACAGCTGCGGATCGACCTCGGTGCCGTCGGGATGCGGCGACGACGCGGACCGCACGATCTCGCCGGTATCCGCGTCGCAGACGACCACCTTGCAGGACTGGGTGGACGAGTCGATTCCCGCAACGAGTGCCACGCCTGCGAAGCTACTCCGGCGATGAGTTCACCGGCGCGCGTGATGTCAGTACCTATATGCGAAAACTCGTGATCACCCAGAACATCACGCTGGACGGGTCCATCGAGATGCTCGACGACTGGTTCGACCCGCAGCTGCAGGACGAGGATCTGCTCGAGGAGTCGCATCGCCAGGACTCACAGGCCGACGCGCTGCTGGTCGGGCGTCAGACGTTCGAGGATTTCCGCGGCTACTGGCCCAAACAGACCGACGACCCCACCGGCGTGACCGACTACCTCAACCGGGTCGCCAAGTACGTGGTGTCCTCGACGATGACCGATCCGGAGTGGGAGAACTCGACCGTGCTCGCCGGCGACCCCGTCGAGCAGACCACCGAGCTGAAGTCGCAGCCCGGCAAGGACATCGTGCTGACCGGCAGCATCAGCCTGGCGCACGCGCTGATCGCGGCGGGGCTGGTCGACGAGTACCGGTTGTTCGTCTATCCGACGGTGCAGGGCCGCGGCCGTCGGCTGTTCCCCGACGGGACCGCGATCCCGAAGTTGACACTGGTGGAGCCGCCGAAGTCGTTCCGGTCGGGCATCACGCTGCTGCGCTACGCCGCGTGTGAATGCCGCAGAATCGCGCCACCGCGGCGGTGCTGCGAATCGCCGCGTGGACATCGAGCACCCGGAGCCGAAAAGTGGGACGAGGACCGCGACGAAACGGAAGCGCAACGGCTGGACCGCAATTGGTCCAGCCTGCTGCAGGAGTTGCGGGTCGCGCAAACCGGCGTCCAGTTGCTCACCGGCTTCCTGCTGATCCTGCCGTTTCAGCAGCGGTTCACCCAGCTGGACGCCGTCATGCGCACGGTTTACCTCGTCACGGTCGGCATGCTCGATCGGCGCGACCGTGTTGCTGGTCGCGCCGGTGAGCATGCATCGCCTGCTGTTTCGCCGGCACCGCCTGAAGACCTTGGTGGCCGCCTCGCACAGCTACGCGATCGTCGGGACGATGCTGCTCGGCGTCGCCCTCGCCGGGGTGGCCGTCGTCATCTTCGACACCGTGCGTGGGCAGGACCGGCGCCTGGATCGCCGGCGGTTGCACGCTGGTCGGCGCTGGCCGCGTTCTGGTACGCGATGCCGCTGCGGGACGCAGCGACGAAGGACAACCTCCTACTAGAGTTTGCGACCCCGCTGGCCGGGGAACACATGGCCCATGTTGATCCGACGAATCGCGCGCCCGATGTTGTCAGCGGTCTTCATCAGCCGGGGCGTCGATGCCCTGCGCAGCCCCAAACCCGCGGCCGACGCGGCCCGCCCCACGCTCGAGGGTCTGAGCAAGCTGCCGGATCCCGTCGGCACGAACGTTCCGTCCAACGCCGAGACGGTCGCCCGCGTCAATGCCGCCGTGCAGATCGGTGGCGGGCTGCTGCTCGCCACCGGCAAGCTGCCGCGCGTTGGCGTCGGCGGCGCTGGCGCTCAGCGTGGTGCCGGGAAGCCTTGGCGGACATACGTTCTGGAGCGAGACCGATCCGCAGCGCAAGGCCGACGAACGCCGCGCGTTCCTCACCGACATCAGCCTGATCGGCGGGCTGATCATCGCCGCCGTCGACACCGAGGGCAAACCGTCGCTCGGCTGGCGCGGCCGGCGCGCGGCCCACAAGGTGTCCGAGGCCGTCACCGCGGCCCTGCCCGTCGGCGCGGCGACGGGCGGGGCGCTCGCCGACAGCGCGCTGGCCGAGAAGGTGGGTCACGGACTGCAGGTCGGCGCCGAACGCGGCCGCGAGCTGGCCCACGTCGCGCGCGAACGCGGCGCCGAACTGGCCGAGGTCGCCCGCGAACGCGGCGCCGGAGTGGGCCGAGGTCGGCGCGCGAGCGCGGCGCCGAGTTGGCCGAGGTCGCCCGCGAACGCGGCGCGGAATGGGCCGAAGTCGCCCGCGAACGCGCGCGCCCGAACTGGCCGAGTCCGCCCGCGAACGCGCCGGCGAGTTCGCCGACACCGCGCCGCACCCAGGTCAAGGAGCGCCGCAGCGCGCTGGCGCTGACCCGCAGGCCCGAATCACGTTGCGCGCCATACCGGTTCGTTGGGATCCGCCGCGCGTCAAACCGCTCGCTGACTGTCGCATTGTGAGGCGGTACATTTGCCGCGATGACAAGCCGGCGACTTCAACCCCAGCCCGGCCAGTACGGCGAACCGGGCGGCTATCCGCCGCCGCGGCGGCCAGGAACCCGGCGGCTTGGGCTGCGTTCGCCGCCCGGTTGATCGACGGCATCATCGTCGGCGTCGTCAGCGTGTCGTGCATCGTCGTTCGCCGATCGGCTCGCTGATCCAACTACTGGGTCACCGGCCTGTTCACCGGCCTGCTGACCTTCATCTACTTCGTGGCGTTCGAGATCACCCAGGGCTGGACGCCCGGCAAGAAGCTGCTGGGCCTGAGCGTGCACGGCCCCGGCGGTGCACCCAAGCCGACGGTCCAGCAGTCCGCGATCCGCAACGTCGTGGACGCTGCTGCCGATCATCCCGTTCATCGGCGGCCTGCTCGGTCGCTCGTCGCCATCATCGTGATCGCGGTGACCATCAACAGCAGCCCGACCAAGCAGGGCAAGCACGACGAACTCGCCGGCGGCACCCAGGTCGTCAAGGGCTGAGTCCGAGCCGGGATCGTCAGATGACGATCCCGAGCAGCAGCACCAGCACCAGGCCGGTGACCGACAGCACCGTCTCCATGATCGACCAGGACTTGATGGTCTGACCGACGCTCATGCCGAAGTACTCCTTGACGAGCCAGAAGCCGGCGTCGTTGACGTGGGAGAAGAACAGCGAGCCGGCGCCGACGGCGAGCACGATCAGCGACACCTCGCCGGTGCTCATGCCTTCGACCAGGCCCAGCATCAGCGACGATGCGGTGATGGTGGCCACCGTCGCGGAACCCGTTGCGAGCCGGATCAATACGGCCAGCACCCAGGCCAGCAGGATCACCGAGATGCCGGTGCCCTTGGCCCAGTCCGCGAGCATGGTGCCGATGCCGGTGTCGACCAGCACCTGCTTGAATCCGCCGCCTGCGGCGACGATCAGGATGATGCCCGCGACCGGGGGCAGCGACGTCTCGAGGCATTTGACGATCTGATCGCGCGTCATCGCCGCGCCGCGGCCCAGCGTGAAGATGCCGACGACGACCGCGATCAGCAGCGCCACAGCGGACGGCCCAGGATGTCGAAGGTCTGGCGCAGCAGGTTGTTCTCGTCGTCGATGAAGATGTCGACCAGCGCCTTGCCCATCATCAAGCCGACGGGCAGCAGAACGGAGAACATCGTGATGCCGAAGCTGGGCCGTGGCGCTCGTGCGCGTCGCGGTCTGTGTCGTCGTGCGCGTCCGCCGTCAGCACCGGCCGCGGCGGTCGTCGCGCTGCCACCGCCGTTGCGGGCGAAGTCGTCGGCCTCGAAGCGGTCCGGCACGTCGAGGACCACCCAGCGTGCCGGCGAGCCTGCCGAACAGCGGACCGGCGACGATGACGGTCGGAATCGCCACGGCGACACCGAGCGCCAGCGTGATGCCCAGATCGGCGCCGAGCAGGTCGATCGCGGTCAACGGCCCGGGGTGCGGTGGCACCAGGCCGTGCATGGCGGAAAGCCCTGCCAGCGCGGGGATTCCGACGGTGATCAGCGAGAGCTGCGACCGCTTGGCGACCAGGTAGATGACCGGCATCAGCAGCACCAGGCCGATCTCGAAGAACATCGGCAGGCCGATGATCGACGCCCACCAACGCCATCGCCCACGGCAGCGCCCGCGGCGACGCGTGCCCGACGATGGTGTCGACGATCTCGTCGGCGCCGCCGGAATCGGCGAGCAGCTTGGCGAACATCGCGCCGAGCGCGATCAGGATGCCCGACGCCCGCCGCGGTGGTGCCGAACCCGTCGGCGAACGAATCGAGCACGTCGCCGAGGTTCTCACCCCTGCGCGACAAGGCCGACGGTCAGGGCGCCGAAGATCAGCGCCAGGAACGGATGCAGCTTGGCGATCGTGATCAGCACGACGATCAGCGCGATGCCGGCCAGCGCGGCCAGGATCAGCTGCCAGCCGCGCGGCGACGGGTTCGGCCAGCTCGGTGTCGGCCGCCAGAGATGGTGAGTCGCCGGAGTGTCATCGGTTCTCCTGTTCGGTTGTGCGCGTATGCGGTTGAGCGCGACGTAGTTTCGACGATGGAATCGATGTTCTGGTCGACATCGATGGCGATGCCGCGCTCATCGGGTTCGAGCGGCTCGAGCGTCTCGAACTGGGATGCCAGCAGCGAGGCGGGCATGAAATGTCCCGGCCGGCTGGCCTGCCGCTTGCCGATGACCTCGGGCGTGCCGCCGAGATGCAGGAACTCGACGTCGGGGCAGTGGCGGCGCAAGCTGGTCGCGGTACTTGCGCTTGAGCGCCGAGCAGCTCATCACCCCGCCGTCGCCGCAATGCTCGGCCAGCCACTCCCCGATCGCTTCCAGCCACGGATACCGGTCGTCGTCGTCGAGTGGCTTGCCGGCCGTCATCTTGGCGATGTTGGCCGGCGGATGGAAGTCGTCGGCGTCGGCGAACGGCACCCGCAGGCGCTGCGCCAGCGCCGCGCCGACGGTCGACTTGCCGGAGCCAGAGACTCCCATGACGACGATTGGTGACGCCATCCCCTCCACCTACCCAGTTGTGCTTGACGTCACACAGCATGCCTCAATGGTCATACGATTGCAAGCCTGTAGCGGAATCATATGTTTTTAATAACGTCAGCAAAGCTATGACAAGATGTATGCGTGGCGTCGCAACCAATCGTCGGCGCTCTGCACGGCAATTTGCTCACCGCGCTGGGCACCGCGATCGTGTCCGGGGAGTACCCGCCGGGCAGGTGCTCACGCTCGACGGGGTCAGCGCCCAGCACGGGGTGTCGCGCAGCGTCGCCCGCGAGGCGATCCGCGTGCTGGAGTCGATGGGCATGGTCGAATCGCGCCGCCGGGTGGGCATCACCATCCAGCCGGCCGAGAAGTGGAATGTCTTCGACCCCAGGCTGATTCGCTGGCGGCTCGAGGCCGGCGACCGCGCCGCCCAGCTGGTGTCGCTCTCGGAGCTGCGGCGGGGATTCGAACCGGCCGCCGCGGCGCTGGCCGCGCGGCGGGCCGACCCGCACCAGTGCCGGATCATGGCGGCCGCGGTGTCGGACATGGTGGTGCACGGCCGCTCCGGCGACCTCGAGGCGTACCTGTTGGCGGACAAGATCTTCCACCAGACGCTGCTGGAGGCCAGCGGCAACGAGATGTTCCGGGCGCTCAACGGCGTGGTCGCCGAGGTGCTCACCGGCCGCACCCACCACGGCATGATGCCCGACGATGCCGAACCCGGCGGCCATCGAACTGCACGACGAGGTCGCGCGCGCGATCCGGATGCGCGACGAGGACGCCGCCGAGCGCGCCATGCGCGCGATCATCGACGAGGCGGCATCGGCTGTGGCCGAAGAGTTTTCGGAGCCGTCCTAGGGCTGCGGCGCATAGCGGTAGTTGATCTTGCTGCCCTCGACCGTGGTGACCGTCAGCGTGAACGCCGCGGTGTCCGGCGCCGGCGACGACGGTGCAGTCGACGGTGTTGCCCGGCTTGCCCTCGAGGTTGCCCGAGCACTCGCGCCGAGTCCGGCCGCTCGCCCGCGCTGGGTTTCGAGTTCGTCGAGCAGCGAACTCTCGACCTCCGCCTTGGTCAGCACCGGCACCACGTCGAAGTTCATCATCAGGCCCTCGACGCTGTTCACCTCGACGGTGCGCCGCAGCTTGACGCCCCCGGCGTCGACGTCGCAGTGCGCGACCGCGCCGACCTTGCCGTCCAGGCCCGATTCGCACGACACCGAGTCGACCGGCACACCGGCGCGTCGGCCACGAGCCGCGAGCACCGCTTTCTCGAGTTGTTCCTTCGACACCGCCGGGCGTCATCTCGTAGTTGATCGTGGTGCCGTCGACGCCGGTGACCGTGACGACGGGCTCGAAGCTGTTCGTCGGGCTCATCACCACCTCGCAGCGGGCGGTCTTGCCGACCTCGCCGACCAGATCCTCTTTGCACGTCACCGACTGCGGCTGTTCGCCGGCCTTGGTGAGCCGGTCGGCGATGTCGGTTTGCAGGGCGTCCTTGGCGACCGTCGGCTTGCCGTCGGTTCCGACGCTGGCGTCGCATCCGCGACACCAGCACACCGACGGTCGCGAGGCGCCCAGGGCTGCAGTCACCGTATCGCATGGGCCGCCTCCTGGACCGTTGCTGGCACACGCCAGCCGGGCGTTTGCACGGACCATAGCAAGTCGGCTGCGGACGTGATGGTTAACTGCAAAAGTGGGCAGAGAACCTTCGCTTGCGCGCCGCTTCTTTGATCGCTTCGAACCGGTGCACGCCGTCACCTACTTCGCGCCCGAGGCCCGAACCGCCCTCGACGGGCTGGGGTTTCGCGGATTCTGGATGGGCTACTTCGCCGCTCGCTCCGCCCCGTTCGGGATGGTGCCGACGGAGGTCGTGACCGCCGCGTTCTACAACTTCGCCCCCGAACGCGTCGCCAAGGCGCTGCCCGCGGCATGGGAGATCGCCTCGCCGGCGGACGCGCTGCGCGTCCGCCAGGAGTCGGCGGTGGCGGCGCTGCGCCGCTACGGCGTGACCGACGACGAGGCGGGCGCCGCGGCCGAACTGGCCGCAAAGGCCGCGCGCAGCGCGCCGCTGGACGGTCGGCCGCTGTTCGCGGCGAACGTGGCGCTGGACTGGCCGGACGAACCGCGTGGCCAAGCTGTGGCACGCGGTCACGCTGCTGCGCGAACAGCGCGGCGACGGGCATGTGGCCGTGCTGGCCACGCTCGGCGTGTCGGGCCGCGAGTGCAACGTGCTGCACGCCGCCGCGGGCCGGGTGCCGCAAGAGATGATCATGCGCAGCCGTGACTACGACGACGAGCAGTGGGACCACTACCGCGAGCGGCTGGCCCGCCGCGGGCTGCTCGACGGCGACGGCGCACTCACCGACGCCGGCCGCGACCTCAAGCAGCGCATCGAGGACACCACCGACCGGCTGGCGCTGTCGGCGCTCGACGCGCTGGACGACGACGAGGTGGAGAGGCTGTTCCGGGCGCTCACGCCGATCACCCGGAAGGTGGTCGCCGCCGGTGATGTGCCCGCCGCGACGCCGATGGGCCTGGGCCGCGACGACCTTCACGACGACAGCGCCCACCTGTCCTAAGCGCCAGTCGCAACCCGTCAGCTCGGCTGACAACTCCCACAGCCGACGGGCCGCCGCTGGATCGCGGGCCTTCTTGCGCAATCCGGTCACTCGCGGCTTGCCCCACTGGTTGAACCGCGGCGCGAGATACGTTCCGCTGGGCAGATCGGTCGTCACCGCCTGAAGGCTGCGCGCGCGCGCCCTGGGCCGGGGTGTGCAAGACGTGCCACACCGGATTGCGTTCAGCCATAGGCATACCGGCCGCGGATGCTCTGGTGATGCCGGTGTCGGTCATGCCGGATCCGACGCGTACGCCCGGACGCCGCGGCTCGCGAGTTCGGACGAAAGCAGTTGGCGAGCTTGGATTCCGAATAGCGCCGTCTTCGAGTATCTGCCGTTGATCGCGCAGTTCGAGGTCGTCGAAGTGGATGTGGGCGACGTGATCATCGCGCTGGCCACCGAGACCTCGGTCTTGATCTTGTCGCCGAGCAGATCAACGTCGGGCGATCAGTGGCAAGCGCGATGTATCACTCGGCCGCATCGTTTCGACGACCTCAAATTGCCAGAGTCGCAGGTAGTCGATGACGGCGGCCTACTCGAGTCGCAAGCTGACGCACCTGCTGTTCGTTCACCAGCTCGCCAGCCGTGGCGTCCGGGCCGACGCCTCCGACTCGGCGATGACCGATGCCCGCATCACGCGAGCCGCCGCCGACGGCGATCGCCCATTGCCGACCGCCTCGCCGGCCTGGCGGATGTTGCACACACCGGCCGCATGGTGCTCGGGCCAGCTTCGGCGGTGACGACCGATCTGCCAGCGGCCGTATCTGGCGCCGCGGTCGACCAGTGCGGCAAGCCGCGAGTCGACGCGGATTGCCGCCGGACGGCCCGCGATCCGGCGCAGCCCGTCGACTGTGGGACTTGTCCGCCGAGCTGACCGCGTTTGCACGGCCGACGGTCTTCGCGGCGTGTCGACGTACAAACACGGTCGGTCGCGGAGAAGTTCTAGGGCTGGTTGCGGTTCCACTCGACCCAGCCGACACCGGTGCGGCCGTCGTCGGTGGTGACGGTCGCCCAGGCCCGCGGGAAGTGGCTGACCCGCCCGTCGGGCGACGTCAGCAGCACCGGTGCATGCCCGCGGATGTCGATGGTGGCGGTCAGGTCGCCAACGTTGAGCGTTGTCGCCTGCGGTAAGCCGTTGTCGCCGAACGTTTCCCGCGCGGTGACGGTCTGCAGCTCGACAAGCGGCCGACCCGGTTGCTGCAGGTAGCCGATGCCGATCGGCGGTGCGCCGGGGATGCGGATGTCCACGCCGTGGATATGTGTGCCGTCGTCGAGATGCAGCGCGCTCCACACCCAGTCCATGGCCCACCAGTCGCGCACACCCCACGAGTGGTCGCGCTGACCGGCGACCTCATGCGCGACGAACTCCCGGCCGTCGACGGTGACCGTGCCCGACACCGTGCACGGGATCTCATAGCGCGGCGTGATCCGGTACTGGTACGGCGTGCCCGCCGTCGTCCACACCAGATCCATCGTCAGCTCGACGGGTCTGCCGGCTTCGCCGCGCAACAGCGCGGCCGGATCGTCGTAGGCCTGGCCCCGTCCGCGCACCGTCACCCGGTATGTCCGCAGCGGTTCGGTCGCCTCGAGCGCGAGGTCGATGGCGTCGGTGCGAACGGCGCCGGGGTCGTCGGGCAGCACGGCCTCGAAGTCGTTGAGCGCGACGGTCGGCATGTCGGGACCGCACAGCAGCGCGTTGATCCATGCGGTGTGCTGGTTCGGATAGAGCCCCAGCCGGATCCAGCCGCCGACACCCTGCTGCGCGTCGGCGAAGTCGAAGTACCAGCTCTCGTTCCACAGCGGCTCGTCGGTCGCCGTATGCGGGCCCTCGTCGTCGGCAGCGGGCGTAAGTGGCTCGGCGGCAGGATTTTCCGAGGGGTCGGGCAGGACGGCCAGCGCATCGGTGTCGAGCACATGCTGGCAGTGCCGCCGCAGCATCACCATGAACATCTCGTCGCCGCGTTCGGTTTGCGCGACGAGCATCGACGAGACGATCGCCATCATCACCCCGAAGAAGCTCTGCCGACGCACGCCGTCGCGGACGTCGTCGAGGCTGATCGGCGCGTTCGGTCCGAGGGCGCCGTGGTAGGCCCGCAGCAGCGCCTCGTAGTGATCGCGGCGCAGCTCGTCGGGCAGCGCGCAGCCGAGGAAGTACGCGACATCGGTCATCGGCGGACCCCACGTGACGGTCTGCCAGTCCACCACCGTCAGCGGCCGGTCGGCGCCCGGCTGGCCGAACAGCATGTTGTCGAGCCGGTAGTCGCCGTGCACGAGACCGTGCGCGCGCTGCGGCGCGATTTCGCTTGCGACGTAGGCGTCGAAGCTTGCGACCAGCCGCTCGCACACCTCGCGATGCTCCGGCGCGATCTGGTCGCGGTAGCGCTCGGAAGAACCCGGCGTACAGCTGGCCGATCAGCGCCTGGTTCATCGGCGACTCGCGGTTGAGCCAGTCGGCGCTCGCCATCGCGGCGTCGCCGAGCAGCGGCGCATGCACCCGGCCCAGTTCCGTCAGCGCCAGCGTGGCCTGTTCGACTGTCGCGCCGCGGATTTCGTCGCCGACGACGGCCGGGCCCGCATCGCCAAGCAGCAGGTGAAAGGCGCCCGTCTCGGCGTCGAAGGCCGGCGTGGTGGCACGGCGCGACCGGGCCGTCGATGCCCGGCGCGATGTCGGTGTAGAACCGCACCTCGCGTTCGTACAGGCCGAGCGCCAGCCCGGTCTGCCTGCTCACCGGGTCGGTGGCGGCGACCTTCAGCACCACCGAACTCGGTCCGCTGTCACCGTCCGCGTAGGTCAGCCCGACGCGGTAGCACTCGCTCATCTGGCCGGTGCCGATGCGTTCGAAGGCGAAGTCGCCAACGGGGACGCCCAGCGCCGCGGTGAGCCATTCGACCGTGAGGTCGGCCGGGCGTTCGATGACGGCGTTCCGCGTCGGCTGCACGCACCAAACCTAGGTTCCTACTTGACATGTCAACAGTGGTGCGCGCTGGTGCTCGCCGTGTGGCACATGTCCGGCGGCGTCCCGACCACGTCCAGCGACGGGTTGCGGTCGAAGAACCCGAACGGCTTGAGCCAGAAGGACACCACGTCGACGGGCATCACCGGCCAGTCCTCCGGCCGGGTGATGTGGTGGATACCGAACACGTACCACATCACCACGTCGGTGTTCTCGATGGACCTGTTGGCCAGCGTCCACTTGGCAAGCCCGGTGTCACGTGCCGACTGGTTGACGAATTCGCCTGCGGGCCAACGCTCATCGGGATGGTTCGGTGTCACCCACAGGGTGTGCCCGATGACGTTGGCGCGCTCGATCACCGGTGAGTCGGGATCGAACATCGGCGGAATCGCCCCGCTCGGAACCAGTTTGTACGACGGGTGGGTGCCGATCCCGTTGACGACGTTGGTGTTGACCACCTTCCAGGCGCGCTGTGTCGCGAAGTTGACGTCCTGCTTGGCCTGGCTCTCGGTGTGCAGCGGGACGTTGCGTGTCACCAGCGACAGCCCGTACGGGTTGTCGGGCCCCATCGGCTCGGCGTGCGACTCCGTCATGAACACGGTGTTGTCGGTGCCGTCGATGTCCATGTCGAGCCGCGCCACCAGGAAGTGTTGATGGAACGGCGCGTAGGTGCGTTCGTCGACCAGGGTGCCGTTCGGGTGCGGCTGTCCCGGAGCCACCGGCGTGGTCACCATGATGCCGGTGGCCCGGATCTCGCACTCGATGTTGCCGTCCTGGTACAGCCGCCAGTACATGAGGTACTCGTAGTTGGCGACGGTCACGTGGAAGGACACGGTGAGCCGCCGCATCCGGCGCACCTCGGCACCGATGTCGTGGTCGACGTGCTTCCACAGCACCGCGTTGTCTTCCTCGTGGATACAGACCGCGTTGGTGATGGTGTACGGCTCACCCTTGCTGTTGTGCAGCACCGCATCGAGATAGCGGATCTCGCCCAGACAGTCGCAGCCGAGCTCCAGCGACGTGGTCATGAAGCCAAGGCCCCACTCGCCGATGTCGAAGGCGGTGCGCCGGTAGTGGTCCACCGAGGAGTCGCGGTAGGGAACGATCATCTCGGCAAGCGATATCCGGTGTGCCACAGAGCGTTCCCGGTCGCCGTCGCGGTAGCGGATGGTGTGCAGGGTCATCCCCTCGCGGTGGTTGAAGCCGATGCGCAGCGACCAGTTCTGCCATCGCAGCAGGTTGCCGTCCAGGGTGAACGACGGCCCCTCCGGCTGGTCGATGTGCAGCGGCTTGAGTGGCTCACGCCGTGACGAGGCGCGGATGCTCTCCGGGATGTGCTTGGGCACGTACTCCCCCATGACCGTCGGGGGGCTCGACGCCAGCCCCGGAAAATGGGCCACTGTCCTCGACCCGCAGCAACTCCATCGAGTTCAGGTCGACGACGCAGTGCAGACCGCTGACCGGCTGTGCGTACGGGTTCATGCCGGGGCCGCCCTTGAGCCAGGTGTCCGACCAGCCGATCCGGCGGTCGCGGTACTCCGGCGGCGCCACCGCGTCGCCGTAGGTCCAGGTGTCCATGAACACCAGATCCATATCGGTGATGCCGCGTTTGGCCAGGGCGGCAATGACGTCGGGATGTGTACGCAGCAGCTGGTCGCACTCGACGAACTCGTCGACGGTGAAGTTGGCCTGCACGCCGGGAATGTGTTCGAACGACTCGACGCGGTCGTCGGTCAGCGACACCGCGCTCTTGTAGGTGGCGTTGTTCGCCCGCTGCAGGCAGATCACCTCGGCGCGCCGCGGCGGCGGCGGTCCCCCGTCGTCGAACGCGCGCAGCTCGGCCTTGCTCGGTTCGATCAGTTCGATGGATGCGAACCGCCAACCCAGGCCGATGTCGCCGGCCTCCGCTCCAGCGCCACGCCGTGCTCGCGTTGCAGGATCGACGCGACCGCCGTGAACTCGTCGCCGCTGAGCGGATCCAGAGGGTAAGCCACACCGATCACGCAATCACATCCGCGCCACGCCGCGCAGCGATTTCCGGCACGGCGACGGATTCAGCGGCCGGCCAGCGAGAAGCCCTCCCACGCCTGCCGGCGGTCGGCGTGCGGGTCGTATTCGACGCGGGGCCGTCGGTCGAACACCCTCACCGCCCGGTCGGCGCTGGTGTACGCCGGCCAGTCGTCGCCGGGCACGCCGGTGCGGGCGAAAGCCCGCCAGCGCGACTGCACGTCGTCGCTGACCCGCAGCGCCGATCGCCGGTCTGCGGCGGCGGTGAGCAGCCTGCCGAACTTCGTGCGGTAGACGTCGAACACCGCCAACAACTCGGTGGCATGTGTGGCGCCAAGGCCCGACCAGCGCAGCGTGCGCGGCGCGTAGTCGTAGCGGTAGAGGTAGGTCGGGGCGTGCCGGCTGTGCGCCTCGGCGATCTGCCACGCGGCCGAGCCGAACGCGAAGTCGCCGCCGAACTGGATGCAGGCCGCCGGGTCCGGATAGCCCGGGTAGGCGGCGGTAATGCGTTCGCGCTCAGCGGGTTCCGTCTCGGCCAGCAGCCGCTCGATCATCGGCTCGGTCATCGGCAGGAGCTTGAGGAAACGGCCGAACAGCCTGGCCTCCTCGGCGTTGGTGCCAACGATGAGCGGCACCCGGTGCGCCTTGCCGTCACGCATCGCCTCGACCGGGTCCAGCGGCAGGTAGTCGGTGCCGCTAGTCGGGCCGGCCGCAAACGCGCCGAGCATCTCGCGCTGGCCCTGCAACGATCAGCCGTTCGAACGCGTTCGACCAGCTCTGCCGGACGCGCCGCCATCACGGCGTTCGCGCCGTCCTCCTTGCCGGCGCCGAGCAGCGCAGCGAACTTCGTGGCGTACTCGGCCGCCACATCCGGAGAGCGGACCATTCCGGCGGCGGGGCTCTCCGAAATCGCCTGGGCGAACAGACCTTTGGCGGCGGGAACGGCCAGCAGCGTGGCGACGGCATGCGCGCCCGCGCTCTCGCCGAAAATCGTCACGTTGTCCGGATCGCCGCCGAACACCGCGATGTTGTCGCGCACCCAGCGCAGCGCCATCACCAGGTCGCGCAGGTACAGGTTGTCGTCGAAGGTGACGTCCTTGTTGGACAGCGACGAGAGGTCCAGGCATCCCAGCGCGCCAAGCCGGTAGTTCACCGAGACGTACACACATCCCTGCCGTGCCAGGGCCGCGCCGTCGTAGATCGGCGTCGCCGAGCTGCCCATGAAATAGCCGCCGCCGTGGATGAACACCATGACCGGCAGCGGCTGATCGGCAGGACGCTTGGGGGTCGACGACGTTGAGCGTCAGGCAGTCCTCGCTCATCGGCTGGTACTTGCCAGGGGCGAGGATGGTGTACATGCGCTGCTGCGGTGCGCAATAGCCGAATCCGTGGCAGTACCGCACGCCCGGCCACGGCTCCACCGGCTGAGGAGCGCGCAGCCGCAGCGGGCCCACCGGCGGCCGCGCATACGGAATCGATCGCCACCGGTTCACGCCGTCGCGGGTGAAGCCTTCGACGGTGCCGGACTCGATGGTTGCGCGGACGATGTGTTCGTGCATGACTCGACGGTATCGAATCGGAGCCTCGCCGCCGCGCCTGGCCAGCGATCGCGTGTCGGCCCGCTAGCCTTGGCCGTTATGCGGATTGCTGGGCTGATCGCGGCGTCTGTGCTGGTGGCGGGGTGTTCACAGTCGGTGGGCGGGGATGCCGAGCGGTCGACGCCCTCGCTGACGGTTCCGCCGAGCACGACGCGCGCCGCACCATCGACCACGTCACCCACCTCGACGACGCCCGCGCAACCGCCGGGCCAGGGGGCGCCGATCGGCGACGTCATCGCCTGGGTCGAAGCGGGTAAGCCCGCCGATGCCGGCTCGTATCACTCCGCGACGCGCGACGGCGAAACCACACGAACTCGGCGAGGACGTCGCATTCGTCACGCCGTCGGGCAAGACCAACTGCATGACCGACTCGAAGTACAGCGACGGCGCGCTGGCATGCCTGGTCGATCTGAAGAACCCGCCGCCGCGACCCGCCGACGCATACGGAGAGTGGAAGGGCGGCTGGATCGACTACGACGGCAAGCTCATCATGGTCGGCCGGGTCAAGGGCGACCCGGAACGGTTCGCCGCGGGCAGTGGGCCGGAGCTGCCGTACGGTCAGTCGCTGGCGTTCGGCGACTACCGCTGCCGCAGCGACCAGGCCGGCCTGGTCTGCGTCAACTACGCCTACCAATCGGCGGCGCGGTTCAGCGACGCGGGGGTGCAACCGTTCGGCTGCCTGAAACCGTCTGCGCCGATGCCGCAGGTCGGTGAGGTGTTCAGCTGCTGAGCACGGCGTCGTGGGCCGGATAGGCGTGCACGATCACCGAGCCGAGCTTCGGAATCGCATGGGCCAGTTCATGTTCGGCGCCGTGGGCGACGGTATGCGCGTCGGCAAGGCTCAGTGACGGATCGACATCGAGTTCGGCGTCGGCCTCGAGTTGATGACCGACCCAGCGCATCCTGACCCGTCGAACCGCGCGGACTCCCGGGCGGGCGGCCAGGACCGTGACAGCGCTGTCGACCAGTTCGGGGTCGACGCGATCCAACAGCCTGCCGAACACGTCGCGTGCGGCGACGATCAGCACGACACCGATGACGCCCGCGATCACAAGACCGACGATCGGATCAGCCAACGGAAATCCCAGCGCGACGCCAATGGCCCCCGCGACCACCGCCAGCGACGTCAAACCGTCTGCGCGCGCATGCATTCCGTCCGCCCGCAATGCGGCCGACCCGATCCGGTTACCGACCCGAATGCGGTAAAGCGCCACCACTTCGTTGCCGATGAACCCGACGACGCCTGCGGCCGCGACCAAGCCCAGATGCGACAGCGGGACGGGATCGACGAGCCGGCGCACCGCCTCGACGGCGGCGACCACCGCAGAGATCGCGATCATCGCCACCACGAACAAACCGGCCAGATCCTCAACTCGCCCAAAGCCGTACGTGTACCGGCGGGTGGCGGCCCGCCGGCTCACCGAGAAGGCGATCCACAGCGGCACCGCGGTCAACGCGTCCGAGAAGTTGTGCACGGTGTCGGCGAACAATGCGACCGACCCCGACACCGCGACGATGGCAAGCTGCGCCGCTGCCGTGATGCCCAGCACCACCAGGCTGATCTTGACGGCGCGGATACCTGCGGCGCTGTCACGCAGTGCATCGTCGACGCTGTCGGTGTGGTCGTGGCTATGCCCAATGCCCATCAGCCCGTCCCCTCTTCGTGGAGCAGCCGCAGCTCACCGTCGTCGAGGTGGTGCGCGGGTACGCCGCCTGCGGCGTGCTCGGCATTGTGCACCGCGTCGGTGACGAGCTGACGGACGTGGTCATTCTCGAGGCGGTAGAACATCTGGGTGCCCTCGCGCCGGGTGCGCACCAGCCGCGCCATCCGCAGCTTGGCCAGATGTTGGGACACCGACGGTGCCGGCTTGCCGACCCGCCCGGCGAGATCGTTGACGGCCAGCTCGCGGTCGGCCAGCGCCCACAGCAGCTGAACGCGGGTCGAGTCGGACAGCATCCGGAACACCTCAACGACGAGGTCAGCCTGTTCATCGGCCAACCGGCGCCCGCAGACCTGCTTATCTGCATTCATACGCAGATAATAGCGCTCCTCAGGCCGGCCTGGCGCTCTCCCGTGCCCGCGTGGGATAGATCTGCGTCATGCCCATCGCCCCGACGATCACCACGACCGGGATCACCGCCTTGGTCCAGTCGATGGTGGCCGGAGACTTGACGGCGACGTATCCCAGGACCGCGATGAGCGCGAACACCAGCGCCCACATCAACGTCAGCACCTGGTTGGTGCGGCGGAATGCCGCCTTCTCCCAATCCTGTTGCGGCGCAGACTCAGGCGCGTACTGCGCGGTGAAGGGGACGAACGCCAACGACCCCAGCGCCATCACCGCCAGCACGCCGCTGGACAGCGTGGTCGCGTAGCTGTCCATCCAGTCGCGGTCCTGGGCGCCGACGACCATGCCGACGATGGTCACCGCGATGAAGAACACGATCGTCACCACCTCGAGCAGCCTGGGTCCGCCGCGGCCCGCCGAAACCCCGAGGATCAACGCCGCGATCACCGCGCAGATCGCACCGAACATCCATGTGCTGGGGCCGTCGGCGACGACCCAGTAGATGATCCACGGCACGAACCCGATGAACGGGCTGCGCTCGAACCATTCGTCCACACCTCAGCTTGACCCACAATCGGGCTCAGGCGACGCCTTTCTGCTTCAACAGCGGCAGCACGCCCTCGGCGAACCAGTAGGCCTCCTCCAGATGCGGGTAGCCCGACAGGATGAACTCGTCGAAGCCGAGCGAGTGGTACTCGTAGATGAGGTTCGCGACTTCCTCGTGGCTGCCGACGAGCGCCGTGCCCGCGCCGCCGCGGACCAGCCCGACGCCCGCCCACAGGTTCGGATAGATCTCGAGCTGGTCCACCCGGCCGCCGTGCAACGCGGTCATTCGCCGCTGCCCTTCCGACTCCGACTTGGCGTGCAGCTCAGTGGCTTTGGCGATCTGATCGGGGGTGAGTTCGGCCAGCAGTTCGTCGGCGACCGCCCACGCCGCCGCCGAGGTGTCGCGGCTGATGGTGTGCAGCCGGATACCGAAGCGCACATTGCGGCCACGCTCTTCGGCGAGCTTGCGCACCTGCTCGATCTTGGCGGCCGCCGCTTGCGGCGGCTCACCCCAGGTCAGGTAGACGTCGACGTACTCCGCGGCGATCGGCAGCGCGGCGGCCGACGACCCGCCGAAGTAGATCTGCGGCAACGGATCCGGCGGCGCCGACACCCGGGCGTCGGCGACGGTGTAGTACTTGCCTTCGAAGTCGAGCGAGTCCTGACGCCACACCGAGTTCACGATGTGCAGGAACTCCCCCGTGCGGGCGTAACGCTCGTCGTGGCTGAGCCAGTCGCCGAACCGGCGCTGCTCGAGGTCGTCGCCTCCGCTGACGATGTTGAGCAGCACGCGGCCTTCGGAGAACCGCTGCAGCGTCGCGGTCTGCTGCGCGGCCAGCGTCGGCGGCACCAGCCCGGGCCGAAACGCGACAAGGAACTTCAGCCGCTCGGTTTCGGCGAGCAGCGCCGACGCGGTCAACCAGGCGTCCTCACACCAGGTTCCGGTCGGCGTGAGCACGCCTTCGTAGCCGAGCCGGTCGGCGGCGCGGGCCACCTCGGCAAGATACCGACGGCTGGGCGCACGGTAGTTCGAGGGCACCGTGTGGTGCGACGACGCATGCGACGCGCCGACGATCGAGCGGCTGTCGCCGTTGGTGGGCAGAAACCAGAAGAATTTCGCCCGCGGAGCGGGCAATTCAGCCTGTGTGGGCATTTTCGTCCTAATTGCGCTGACGAACAGGGGTCGGAGCGCGTCGTTGTATCGGCGGTCGACCCAGTTGTCGAATTTCGGTGCGGGAGACGATATTTGGCCTGACGCGGCGAAAAGGTCGGCCAACGTCTGCTCAGAGGCCACAATCTTGTCGTTGAGTTCGGTCGGCAGCCGAAGACTACGACCCTGTGCGACCGCAGCGACCTTCGGATCCAGCCCGACCGCGGCGGCGTAGCTGTCCGCCCACTGCTGCGGGTGGTCCTGCGCCCAGCGAACCGCTTTTTCGAAGCGCACCAACAGATCCGACAATGCGGTGTTTCGCTTGGGGTCTGCCAGCGCCTGATCGGAAGCAACGCCGAACCAGTAGCCGTTGGTCACGCCCTTGGCCTGGGCGATGCTGCGCACCGGTAGCTGCGCTTCGGCCTGCGCGGTGTACGGATCCCAGATGGCCCACGCGTCGGCCTGCCGCTGGGTGAAGGCCGACAGTGCGTCGGCGGGCTGCAGGAACACCAGTTTCACGTCGGACGGGGACAGCCCGGCCTTATTGAGCTGGCCGAGAATGTGGCCGTGTGCGGAGCTACCCTTGCCGACCGCGATCGTCTTGCCGCGTAGGTCGGCCACCGTTTTGATGGGCGAATCGGCGCGTACCAAGATCTGGTCGCCGTTCCCGCCGCCGTCGTAGGCCGCCACCACCTTCACCTTCGCGGCCGAAGCCGCACCGAAAATCGGTGGAGTGTTGCCGGTGATCGCGAAATCGATCTTGCCTGCCGTCGCCGCCTCGATTTGTGGCGGGCCGGAGGTGAAGGTCGAGAACGCGATCTGGTACGGCAGGTTGTCCAGCGCATTCGCCGCCCGAAGTAGCGCCTCGGTGTTGCCCTTCTGGTCGCCGACTTGCAATGTCAGGCCGCTCAATTCGGACAACGGCACGGTGGCGGGTGCGTCGTTGGCGCCCGAGCTGTCTTCGCGCGACACGCAGCCGGTCAGCAGAAGGCCGAAGAGCGCGATCATCACAGCGAGCTTGTGCATGAATGTCCTATTCGTTGTATTCAGATCTGAACGCCGAGCTTGTCGAGCAGCTCGGCGCGATAGCGGTCCGCATTGGGCGACGCTCGCGGGTCGTCGATGTCCATCGTGTGCACCACCCGGCCTGCCTCGAGGACAAGGACCCGGTCGGCCAGTGCGACGGCTTCGTCGACGTCATGGGTCACTAGCAGTACGCCGAACCCATGCTCACGCCATAACTCGAGCAGCAGCCCGCGCATGCTCAGGCGGGTCAGTGCATCCAACGCTCCGAACGGCTCGTCGAGCAGCAGCAACTCGGGCTCGGCCACCAGCGCTCGAGCCAGCGAAACCCGTTGCGCCTGGCCACCGGACAGCGTCAGTGGCCACACCTCGGCGCGATCGGCCAGTCCCACGTCGGCCAGTGCCCGGTCGGCCCGGGACCGGGTTTCGATCGCGGCAGCCGGCTGCGGGTGAGCCCATAGACCACATTGGTGCGGACATCACGCCACGGAAACAGCCGCGGTTCCTGGAAGGCCAGCGCCGGCGCTCCCGAAACGGCGCGATCACCGGTGTGGTCTGTCGACAACCCGGCCAGCACTCGCAGCACCGTCGATTTGCCCGAGCCGCTGCGGCCGATGAGCGCGACGATCTCGCCGCGTTCGATCCGGACCGAGACGTCGGTGAGGACGTGGTGGTCGCCGTACCACTTGTCCACGTGCCGCAGTTCACCGGCGACCCGGATGCGGCGTTCAGAGGCGATGGTCATGAGCGGTACCTCAGTGCTCGTCGTTCCAGCGCGCGGACGATGGCGTCGGTTCCGATGCCGAGCAGCGCATAGACGATCAGACCGAAGATGATGATGTCGATGCGAAGAAGTCGCGGGCGTTGTTGATCAGGAAGCCAATCCCCTGTCGGCGTTGATCTGTTCGGCGACGATCAGCGTCAGCCACGCGATCGCCAGCGACTGCCGCAAACCGACCAGCACCTGCGGCGCGGCGCTGGGCACGATGATGGTGCTGAACCGCTGCCAGAACGAGAAGCCGAGCACCTGAGCGGTTTCGAAGAGCTTCGGGTCGACCTGGCGGATCGCGGAGAACGTGTTCAGAGTACAGCGGGAAGCTCACGCCGAGCGCGACCAGCAGCACCTTGGGCAGCTCGCCGATGCCGAACCACAGGATGAACAACGGGATCAGGCCGAGGTGCGGTAGCGCGCGGATCATCTGCATCGGCGGGTCGACGGTCGCTTCGAACCAGCGGGACAAGCCGACTGCGGTTCCCAACGCGACACCGAGGAATCCGCCGAGCAGCAGACCCTCGATCACGCGAATGCCGGAGACCCGTAGCGCGTCGGCCAGTTGCCCGTTCTCGATGAGCTCAATGCCGGCCTCGACGATCAGCGACGGTGCGGGCAGGACATCCTGCGGGATCAGTCCAAGAGCGCTGCCCAGCTGCCACAAGCCGAGCAGCACCAGCGGCGACGCCAGCCGGATCAAGCCCCACTTACGCTGGCCCCAACGGCTATTCGCGGCAGGCGTCGGCGCCGCAAGCGGCGCGGCCAGCTGGGCGGGACTAGTCACGGTGGCACGACGCTACGCGCCACCGGACAGCTGCTGAAGGGTTTGGTTCTGCGTGAGGGAAAGGCGAACGACCCCGCCGGTGTGCGCGTTGAGAGCGGCACGCCGGCAGGGCCGTTGGGCGACAGAGCTATTGAGTTGTCAGCCGAGGCGGAAGGTGCCGTTGACGAGAGTCGGCGTCACGTCGTGGCCGTTGATGGTGGACTTTGCGTTCTTGTTCTGCAGGATTTGGATCTGTGCCGCCTGCTGAAGCTGCCGCTTGTTGCGCACGCCGTTGCGGAACTGCTGCTCGTTGAGTTGCTGCAGTTCGGCCTGCTCGAAGTCGCGGCCGCTGATGCTGCCGGTGTTGAACTGGACGCCGATCGCCGTCCCGTCCTCACGCACCACCCAGGATGCGCGCACACCCTCGAAATCGGCGGTGTACATGCCTGCTGCGCCGGATACCGGTGCGGCAGTGAACTTGTAGGCGACACCGTTCATCGTGAGATCGCCCGCCGACGTCGGTGCCGTTGAATTCGGCCTTGAGGGTGTCCTTGAATCGGGACTTGATGTCGATCTTGCCGTCGGTCTGGTTGCCGAAGAACCACGCCTCGTCGTCGGTGCCATTGCAGGCATACGCCGCGATCGATGCGCCGTCGACGGAGATGCCGATCGTCATGGTCTTGCCGTCGGCCGCCTTCATATCGGCGACGTATCTCGCCGACTGCGGGAACGGGGTTGCGGTCGCGGACGGGGTGGTTACCGCCTCGGACGTTGGCGTCGCTTCGGTGGTTTTTCCGCCGGAGCAAGCAGACAGGGTGCCCAGAGCGATAAGCGCGCTGACACCCACTAACAGGGTGCGGAGGTGCTTTTTCATGTGACCAGCATGAATCGCCGCGGGCGGCGGCACATGAAGAATGTATGGAGATTGCATGGAGAACTGTGGGCAAATGCTGGGCAATCGCTGAGAACCGAGCTCAGACCGCCAGGAACGCGCCGAGCTCGTCGCGGAACACCTGCCACGCGGGCTCGGCCGCCGTCAGCAGGTGGTTGTTGCTCGACAGCGCGACCAGACGCGAATCGGGAATCAGGGCGGCCAGTTCCTCGCCGAAGCGCATGGGCACGCGGTGGTCGTCGCGGGAATGCATGATCAGCGTCGGGCAGGCCACCTGCTCGGCTTCGTCGCGCACGTCGATGCGGCCGAACTCCTCGAGGAACCGCACCGCGTTCTCCGGTGAGGTGGTGCGTCGTTGCAACTGATCGAATGCCGCCCAGTCGGCGCGGGTGCCGTCGGGCTGGAACTGCGCGGCGAACACCTGCCGGAACGCCGGGATCGTCACGACCCCAGCCGACCCTGGCCAGGTCAAGATCCAGTGCGGCAGCGCGCTTTTCCTCGTCGCCGACGGCCCGCACCGCGCGGCCGCGCGCGTACGCGCCGCACAGCACCAGGTGGCTGACCCGCTCGGGGTGTCGGGCGGCGTACGCCACCGCAACGGCGCCACCCTGCGACACGCCCGAGCAGCGGAAAGCGTTCCAGCCCAAGCGCTTCGACCACCGACTCGAGATCGGCCACCCAGTCGTCGAACGTGAAATCCGTTGCTTCCCAATCGGATAGGCCGCAGCCTCGTTCGTCGTAGCGGATGAATCGGTACTTCAGCGACAGGTCGCGAACCCAGTGCTTCCACACCGGGCTTTCGATGTCGTAGCCGAGATGGGTCATCCAGTTGGCCGCCCTGACAAGCGGCGGCCCCTCCCCCGCCACCGCGTACGCGAGCCGAACCCCGTCGGCCGCGCGGCAGAACGCGATGTGTTGACGGGGCGCTGGCGGCTCCTGGCGGCGGCTCGGCAGGGGCCTCTGCCGCAGCGTCCGTCGACGATCGTGCCGACGAATTGGTAACCGCGGCCGCGGACTGTCCTGATGTAGCGCTGCGACTCGCCGTCGTCGCCGAGTGCACGCCGCGCGGCCTTGATGCGGCTCGTCAACGCCGCCTCGCCGACGAAGCGCCCGCCCCACACGGAGTCGAACAGCTCCTCTTTCGTGACGAACCGGTGGGAATTGCGGATCAGCTGCGTGAGCACGTCGAACACCTGCGGCTCGACGCGGATCACCTCACCCGCGGAGCGCAAGCTCGTAGCGCTGCGTGTCGAGGACAAACGCGTCGAAGCGCCACACGCCGGTTTCTGCTGGTGATATGGACACCGCGTTCCCATCTCGGGTTTTGTCGTTGGCAATCGTAAAACGGGTGTCCGCCCCGCGGTGTTCACCGCGAAAAGAAGTTCGCGGCTAACGCCAGCCGTCGGCCGCCTTGGCTGCCTGCATCAGCGCGTCGCACAAGTTCCCGCAGTTCCGCGCTCTCGGCTCCCTCTTCGATGGCGATCGCGACGTCCTCGGCGGCGCATCTGACCTGGTAGACGCGGTCGGACAGCTCGGAGGCCTCGTCGGCGGTCAGGACGACGGAGTCCGGCGCCAGCGAGGTGCCCTTGACCATCGCGCGCTGCTCGTAGGCGCGCTGGCGGCAGGACTGCCTGCAGTACTGCCTGCGCCGACCCAGCCCGACGTCAGCGACTTCACGACCACACCAGCGACAGGGTTGAGCGCTGGAGACGACGTACCACGGACCAGACTGTAAACCGCCGGGTGCGCAGATCCCGGTATCATCAACGGTCGAGTCGGGAACTGCGCGCCGCGTTGCTGCGTTGATTGATCCGGACAAATAGTTACTTGAGGAGTGTTGACGATGGCTGATCGTGTCTTGAGAGGCAGTCGCCTCGGAGCCGTGAGCTACGAGACGGACCGCAACCACGACCTGGCGCCGCGTCAGGTCGCCCGCTACCGCACCGAGAACGGCGAGGAGTTCGAGGTTCCGTTCGCCGACGACGCCGAGATCCCCGGCACCTGGCTGTGCCGCAACGGCATGGAGGGCACCCTGATCGAGGGTGACGTGCCGGAGCCCAAGAAGGTGAAGCCGCCGCGCACTCACTGGGACATGCTGCTCGAGCGTCGCTCGGTCGAGGAGCTCGAGGAGCTGCTCAAGGAGCGCCTCGACATCATCAAGACCCGCCGCCGCGGCTGAATCGAGCGGCTCGGTTTCCGGCCGATGGCGGCCCCCAGCTTGCGAGGGGACTAGCGGGTAACGCCGACTCCGCGGGCCCGGTCCATGCGCCCGCGGATGCCCCATTCCGCGACCTTGAACAGGGCTTCGCGGATGTTGGATCCGCTCATCTTGGATTGGCCGAACTCGCGCTCGGTGAACGTGATCGGCACCTCGACGACGATGAACCCGTTGTTGATGGTGCGCCAGGTCAGGTCGATCTGGAAGCAGTAGCCCTTCGAATCGACCGCGGCCAGGTCGATCTTCTCCAGCACCTCGCGCCGGTAGGCGCGGTAGCCGGCGGTGATGTCGTGGATGTCGACCCCGAGCAGGATCCGCGAGTAGCCGTTGGCGGTGCGGGACAGCACCATCCGGCGCCGCGGCCAGTTGCGCACCTCTCCGCCGGGCACGTAGCGCGAGCCGATCGCCAGGTCGGCGCCGCCATCGACGGCGTCCAGCAGCCGATGCAGTTGTTCGGGCGGGTGGCTGCCGTCGGCGTCCATCTCGACGAGCACCGAGTACTCGCGATTCAGGCCCCAGGCGAACCCCGCCAGGTAGGCCGCGCCGAGGCCACCCTTGGCCGTCCGGTGCATGACATGCACGCGGTCCGGTATCGGCCAGGGCCAGCTCGTCGGCCAGTTCGCCGGTGCCGTCGGGGCTGCCGTCGTCGACGATCAGGATGTGGACGTCGGGCCGCGCCTTGTGCACGCGTCCGACGATCAGCGGCAGGTTCTCCCGCTCGTTGAAGGTGGGGATGATGACCAGAGTGCGCTCACTCGGGCGCTGATCGCCCTGGCCGGTACTCATGTGGCTCCTTTGTCATTGCTGCGCCGGCCGAGCCGACGCACGAAACTCCCATTGTGCAGTATTGCGGCGATCACAGCGGCAACACCGAGGAGCGACGAGCAGGCCCTGGACGATCGGGCCCCACCGCGTTGCGGGCGTGAGCTGCGTCTTTAGCCGCACCTGGGTGTCGAGGTAGGCGGGTTCGAAGAAGTTGGTGCGAGCCAGCTCGCGACCGTCGGGCGCGATGATCGCGCTGATCCCCGTGGTGCCTGCGACCACGACGTATCGGTCGTGCTCGACGGCGCGCAGCCTGCCGAACGCGAGCTGCTGCTCGCTCATCGCCTGGGTGAAGGTGGCGTTGTTGGACGGCACAGCCAGCAGTTGGGCGCCGTTTTGCACCGACTCGCGCGCGGCGCGATCGAAGATCACCTCCCAGCACGTCGTCACGCCGATGGGCACACCGGCGGCGTTCACCACCCCGTTGCCGGTGCCTGGCACGAAGTAGCCCGCCCGGTCGGCGTAGGACGACAGATGGCGGAAGAAGCTGCGCCACGGCAGGTACTCGCCGAACGGCTGCACGATCTTCTTGTCGTGGCGGTCGGCCGGGCCGGTTCCGGGATTCCAGACGATCACCGAGTTCGTCGACACCGGGTTGTCGGGGCTGTAGCCGGGGGCGGCGACGACGCCACCGACCAGGATCGGCGCGTTGATCGCCGTCGCGGCGATGGAGATCTCGTCGCGGGCGTCCGGGTTGGCCAGCGGATCGATGTCGGAGGAGTTCTCCGGCCAGATGACGACCATCGGCTGCGGCGCCCGGCCGGCGCGCACGTCGTCGGCCAGCTCGGTGCGTTTCGCGGACGTGGTTGTCGAGCACGGCGCGGCGCTGCGCGTTGAATTCCAGCCCGAGCCGCGGCACGTTGCCCTGAACGGCGGCGACGGTGATCGCCGGGTCGTCGCCGGCGCCAAGACCCGACTGCCGGACATGCGGCCACGCCAACGCCGTGGTCAGCAGCACGGCGCTGATGCACACACCGGGCAGCACCACGGCGGGCGGTGCCGCGTTGTGACTTCGTCGTCGTGCCGCCACCACTTCACGACTTCGAAAGTGATTGCGGCCAAACTGAATCCGATCAGCACCACCGCGAACGACAGCAGCGGCGCACCGCCGAGTTGCGCGATCGCCAGCAACGGGCCGTTGGTCTGACTGAAACCGACTACACCCCAGGGGAATCCGCCGAACGGGCACGGTCGACTTGAGCCATTCCTGGGCGGCCCACAGCGCGGCGAACCAGAACGGCCAGCCGGGCAGATCGCCGGACCGAAGACGGCCGCCCACCCGAACAGCGCGGGAAACAGCGCCTGCAGGATGGCACAGCGCGATCCACGGGAATCGCACCGACGAGCCCGCTGATCCACGGCAGCAGCGGCAGATAGAACGCCAGCCCGAACAGGAATCCGTACCCGAATCCGCCTGCGCGCGTTGTGGTTTCGCGGGTCAGCACCCAGGCCAGCAAGCCGAACGCCACGATGGCCAGGTACCACCAGCCGAACGGCGGGAAGCTCAGGCACAGCGCAAGCCCGGCGACGATCGCGACACTCAGCTGGGCCAGCCGGTCCACGACCGCCTGACCGAATCGCTTGAGCCGCAACAGCAGATCGTCGCGCCGACTCCGGACTCGACTGGTTCGGTCGTCGTCCTCCGTTGGACGCGGGTTCGGCCGTCGTCGTCGACGACGGCGGGAAAGATGTCCGTGTCGTCGGGCGCGGGCCCATTCGCGCCTGCGGCCTGACTTAGCCATGGATGACGGCACCCCGATGCACCGTCTGCCGGCATCGCGGCAAGCGGCCGTCGAGTCGCGGCAGGGCCGGCACCCGCGAGCGCTGGTCGGTCGACCAGCGCTGCACCGCATCGGTCGGCGCGCTGACCTCGAACTCGTCGGCCTCCCAAATGGCGTACGACGCGGGTGCGCCGGGGACCAGGGTGCCGGTGATGCCGTCGCGCACCCCGCCGGCGCGCCACGCGCCGCGGGTTGCCGCCGCGAACGCCGCCCGCGCCGACACCGCGCTGCCAGGGGTGCGGTGCCGGGTCGCCGCACGCACCGTCGCCCACGGATTCATGCCGGTCACCGGGCTGTCGGAGCCGAAGGCGATTGGCACGCCTTGGGATGCTAACAGCGCCAAACGGGTTCAGCCTCGTGCCTCGGTCAAGGCCGAGACGCTGCGCATACATCCCGTCGTCGCCGCCCCACAGCGCGTCGAAGTTGGGCTGCATGCTGGCGAACACGCCCCACGACCCGAGCTGGCCGGCCTGGTCCTCGGTGACCATCTCGAGGTGTTCGAGCCGATGCCCGCAGCGGGCCACCGCCGGTGCTCCGAAGTGCTCGACGACCCGCTCGAGCGCGTCACGACGGCGGTGACCGCGGCGTCACCGATGACGTGGAAACCCGCGGTGATGCCCGCTTCGGTGCAGGCGCAGAGGTGCGGCGGTGATCGCGTCGGCGTCGAGGTAGGTGTTGCCGCAGCAGCTCGGGCGCGTCGGCGTAGGGCTGGTGCAGCCACGCGGTGCGCGAGCCGAGCGCGCCGTCGACGAACAGGTCGCCGGCCAAGCCGCGGGCGCCGGTGCGCGTCGATCAGGTCGCGCGGCCTGTTCGGCGGTGGTGACGTGTTCGCCCCAGTAGCCGACGATCTCGACACCGTGGTCGGTGTCGCGAACCTCGTGCCAGTCGTCCAGGCCGCCGATGTCGGGTCCGGCGCATTCGTGGACGGCGACGATGCCGAATGCGGCCGCGGCGTCGAGGGCGGCCAGCCGAGCGTGATGGCGCTGCTGCGGCGTCAGCTGGTCGCGGGCGGCGGCCCGCGCACGAGGTGGTGGGCGTCGCTGGTCAACTGGTCGCTGCGGGTCGAACCCAGCGGCCTCGGCAAGGCGCGGCGCGAGGCGGCGCAGTGCGGTCGAGGCCGCCGCCGAGTGGACGTCGACGCGGGCCAGGTAGGCGGGCCGGTCACCGACGACGCCGTCCAGGTCGTCGGTGCTTGGCGCGGTGCGTTCCGGCCAGCCCGATTCGTCCCAGCCGTGTGCCCAGATCGGGCCGTCGGGGTGCTTTCGCGCGTAATCGCCGATGAGCTCGAGGCAGTGCCGCAGCGAGGTGGCCTGTCGCAGGTCGAGTCCGGCCAGCGTCAGGCCGGTGGCGGTGAGGTGGACATGACTGTCGACGAATGCGGGCGCGACGAAGCCGCCGTCGAGATCGACGATCTGCGCGTCCGGAAACTGTTGGCGCCCAACGTCGTCGCTGCCGAGCCACGCGACGACGCCGTCGCGCACCGCCATCGCGGTGGCGTCGGGCATGGCGGGGCTGTGCACCCGCCCGTTGAGGAGGAGGGTCGTCACTTATTCGGGTTTGCGCTCCACTGACGGCGGTTCGACGTCGACGACGTCGATGACTTCGCCGTCGATGTAGTCGCCGCTCCCCGCTGCGGTGTATCCCCAGCCGGGGCGCTTGCAGCGGCGGCGCGTGACCAGCGGCACCCGCCGGGCGGCCATCGCGGTGACCAGCGGACGGGCGGCGGCGCGGGTCGGCGGCAGCAGCAGCAGCGCCCCGACGACGGAGCTGGCCAGGCCAGGGATGACGACGAGCACCGTGCCCAGCGCGACGAGCACGCTGTCGGCCGCCGCTCCCTGCACCGTGGCGGCGGTGAGCCCGGACTGCAGCCGGCGAATGTGGCGCTTGACCTGCGATCCGGCCAGCGCGAGGCCGAGAACGAAGGTCCCGAGCAGGAGCAAGACGGTCCAGCCGAAGCCGATCGTCGAGGCCAGCGCCACGATGACCGCCAGCTCGACGACCGTGTAGATCAGAAACAGCCGCATCGCCATAGTCTGCCAACGCTTCGCAAGCCCGCCGGGTTCCGTACCTGCGCTCACAACGGGGGATGGCTTGGTGCGTCTTAACCCGTACTCTGGCGGCCCAGGCGGCGGCTGATCCCCGAACGAATTTGGTCTACACCGCTTCTGGCCTTTTCGGCTTGACTGTCGAGCACCGCGCGAGCGATCTCGCCGGCTCCGCGATATAACCCGTAATACACATGCCGGTCCTCGTCGGTTACCCGGGACAGCGCATCGATGGATTGGCGGTACCTGCCGTCCTCCAGTTGTCCCCCGTTCTCGGCGGGACGATATAGCAATGCGGCGATGGTTTCCCATCCGATTCCGCACCCCGAATTGATCGCCGCCGTGGCCGCCTTTCGGGCCATGTCGTCTTGCCGCAGCGCCAGGAAGGCGCGTGACAACGTCGCGAGTGCTGCTCCCCGAGAGACACCAGATCCGGCGGTGGCCGCGAGCTTGCTCGGAACGACCGCCTGGTCCGGGTGCCGCTGGGCGAGATGAACGCGGGCGATGACGTGCAGCGCTTCGGAGTCGCGCTTGTTCTTCCGCAGCCGACCTACCGCCAGTCTGTGTGTCCGGCTGAACATTTCGGCCACCGGGTCGCGCTTGTCGATGCCGACTTGGGCAACCGCCCGGGCAACAGCCGACGACGGATTGGCCACGGTTCGTGCCGCGTCGACAACCGCTCGCTCCATGGCCATCGCGGCCATGGCCTCGGCAAGGAACAGATGCGCCATCGGATCTGTTGGGTCGGCCTTGGCGCGTTCGGTCAACACCGACACACCATGCCTTTCCCGCAGGGCGTCGGCGGACAATGAAAACACCGGGAGCTGCCCGGCGACCGAGCCGACGCGGCGAACAACGTTTCCCGCCGCCGCGCCTGCGGCGGTCTCACCCGCTGCCCGATTAACCTTCTCAATCTTGCCCTTCAGTGCGCGCTTCACGGCTTCTGACGCCGCAATGGATCCCTTGACCACCGTCTCGGAACTGGTGTAGGCCTCTGGGCTGGCCTCCGCGGCGACCCGCCTCACGGCGTCAGCCCCTTGTCGTCCACGGGCTCGGGCCTCGGCCGCTGCAGCTCGGAGGTGATGTATGCCCTTCACAGCCGCGGCTTCAGAAGTCGGCGTCGAAGCCGGACGAGTAGTCGACCGCACCAATATCGGAGTTGAAGTCGATGCTGTCGCCGCCTGCGGTGGTGCCCGAGAACGAAACCGAGCCATCTGGGAGGGTGGTGATGGAGTCGCCACTGTCGGAGAACGTGGCCTCCCCGTCACCGGTATCGGTCGCGTCGGCCAGCGAAGCGGAGGTGTCCACGGCACCTACCCCCTGGTCGTAGGCGCTGATGATGGAGTCCGCATATCCATCGAAGTCGGCGTCCTCGACGAGTAGATCGCCGAGTCCGTCGCCGTCGGCATCAATTTCCACCGCGTCGACCAGCCCGTCCCCGTTGTTGTCCATGACCGCGGACTCCGCAACACCGTCGTTGTCGAGGTCCACATTCTCCATACTGTCCATGCCGTGCTCCTCTCCGTGAACCTGGTTTTGCGAATGACAAAATCGTCCTCCCCGCAAACCCGGCGCACAATGTGTAACCACCGAATTGTTTGTTGGTCGAGACACAGCATCCGACCCGGCGCTTAAAGGATTCTCAAAGAGAGTTCATCCGGTGCCCACTACACCTCCGACACGGCGAACTCGGCCTGTGCCGAGACGCAGGTGAATATCACCGGACGGGTCATCGCATTTCCGAGCTCGCAGGTGAACGAGTCGATCTGCTGAACCTTGCCGTCCTGCAGGTCGAACTTCGCGGCAATCGCGTAGCCGTCCGAGCAGCTGATGTCGCCGATGGTGACCTGGATCTGGCGCCCATCCTGCGGCGGGCACTGCACCGGCGCATCCAACGGCGGGGCAGTGGTTGTGTTCTGGGTGGCCGTGGGCGTCGAGGTCTTGTCGCTGCTACATCCCGTGATAGCGGCGATCAAGGCCAACGCCGGGAGGATCGCAACGTGCGAGCTCATGAGCAATTTTGACACGCTACTTCGATCGTCCACAGACGTTGGGTGAAGTACCCACACGCACTTTGGCGCGCTAGCGGGCGCGCGTGGACGACGCTGCACCGTACGTTCTGTGGATACGCCGAAGTACTTTGCCGCTACGTGGCCGGCTTCACCTCGATCGCGCTGTGCACCTTGTCGATGCCACCGCGAAGTATCGCCTGCGGCACCCACCACCACGCGTGCCACCAGTAGCGCTTGGTCACCATTTCGAAGACGCGGCGGTTTTCGGACTTCGGCAGATTGCGCGCCACCGCCTCTACGGGTTCACCCTTGGGCTTGCCGAGCGCACTTGACTTCTGGATGGTGACCCGCGGGGTGTTGTTGATTCTCTTGGTCTTCCATGAGCCGTCATCGGTAGTGATCAACAGCTTGTCGCCCTCGAGCACTCCCCACACCGTCGTCGGCTTTGGCCTGCCGTCCTTGGTGAACGTCGTCAGCAGCAGGTACTTGGACCTGGCCACGTCGTCGAATGTCTCTGCCATGTCTATGCCGCCTTCAACTCGACGCCGACACTTTTCTTGTCGATGCCGCGCAGTTTCATATAAGCGCCGAAGCCCCAGCCGAGGATCCCGTATCTCTTGTTGACAGCGCGTACTACCGCGGGGGCTTCCGACTTGTCGAGAACCCTGGCGACCGCCTCGATCGGTTCGCTCTTGGGCTTGCCGCGGGGATCGCAGATCGCCAGCGTGACGTGTGGCGTATTGCGGATCCGCTTTACCTTCCACGCGTCTTCTTCGCTCATGACCAGCAGGCGATCGCCGTCGGGCGCGGCCCAGATCGCGGTCGGCTTCGGCTTGCCGTCCTTGGTGAATGTGGTCAGCAGGATGTACTTGGCTGTCGCGACGTCGTGCGAAGGTCGGAGCCGCCATCAGGCCGCCTTCAGTTCGATGGTCACGTTGTTCTTCATTCCCCCGCGCAGCTTCGAGAAAACGTTGAACGTCTTGCCGATCAGCCCGTAGCGCTTGCCGATCGCGTCGTAGGTCGCGCCGTTGGCCGACTTGTCCAGGATCGCGGCGGTGGCCTCGACCGCCTCGCCCTTGGGGTTGCCGCTTCGGTCGCACGGGGCGACGGTCACGCGCGGGGTGTTGCGGATCCGCTTGACCTTCCAGGACTTCTCCTGCGTGATGACCACCAAGCGGTCGCCTGCCGGCGCGGCCCAGATGGCCGTGGGCTTGGGCCTGCCGTCCTTGGTGAAGGTGGTCAGCAGGATGTACTCGGACTTGGCAACATCGGCAAAAGTGACTGGCACCAAACCAACCTAGCCTTCGAGCTCGCCTTCCGTCTCGAGCAGCACCTGGCGCAGGCCGTCGAGCGTGGCCTGTTCCGGCTGCGCCCACATCCCCCGCCCGGCGGCCTCGAGCAGCCGCTCGGCCATGCCGTGCAGCGCCCACGGGTTCGACTCGGCCATGAACTTGCGGTTCTCGTCGTCGAGCACGTACTCGGCCGAGAGCCGCTCGTACATCCAGTCGGCCATCACCCCGGCGGTGGCGTCGTAGCCGAACAGGTAGTCGACGGTCGCGGCCATTTCGAACGCGCCCTTGTAGCCGTGCCGCCGCATCGCGTTGATCCAGCGGGGATTGACGACGCGGGCCCGGAACACGCGGGTGGTCTCCTCCGACAGCGTGCGGGTGCGCACGGCATCGGGCCGGGTGTTGTCGCCGATGTAGGCGGCCGGCGACTTGCCGGTCAGCGCCCGCACGGTCGCGACCATGCCGCCGTGGTACTGGAAGTAGTCGTCGGAGTCGGCGATGTCGTGCTCGCGGGTGTCGGTGTTCTTGGCGGCCACCGCGATTCGGCGGTACTGCCGGTTCATGTCGTCGGCGGCAGGCGCGCCGTCCAGTCCGCGGCCGTACGCGAAGCCGCCCCATGCGGTGTAGACCTCCGCGAGGTCGGCGTCGTCGCGCCAGTTGCGACTGTCGATCAGCTGCAGCAGGCCCGCACCGTAGGTGCCCGGTTTGGATCCGAAAATCCTTGTGGTGGAGCGACGTTGGTCGCCGTGCTCGGCAAGGTCGGCCTGCGCGTGGGCGCGGACGTAGTTGTCGTCGGCAGGCTCGTCGAGGTTTGCGACGAGTTGCACCGCGTCGTCGAGCATCGTGACGACGTGCGGGAACGCGTCGCGGAAGAAGCCGGAGATGCGCACGGTCACGTCGATGCGGGGCCTGCCGAGTTCGGCCAGCGGGATCGGCTCCAGGTTCACCACCCGTCGCGACGCGTCGTCCCATACCGGCCGAACACCCAGCAGCGCAAGCACTTCGGCGATGTCGTCGCCTGCGGTGCGCATTGCCGAGGTGCCCCACACCGACAGCCCGACCGATTGCGGCCAGTCGCCGTAGTCGTCGCGGTAGCGGGCCAGCAGCGAATCCGCCATCGCCACACCGGTTTCCCACGCCAGCCGCGATGGCACCGCCTTGGGGTCGACGGAGTAGAAGTTGCGCCCGGTCGGCAGCACGTTGACCAGGCCGCGCAGCGGTGAACCCGACGGGCCGGCACGCGATGAACCGCCCGTCGAGCGCCCGCAGGATCTGCGCGATCTCGCCGGACGTGCCTGCCAGCCGCGGAACCACCTCTGCGGCCGCGAACCGCAGGATGCGGGCGACGTCGGGGTTGTCCGTCAGCGTGTCGACGGCATCGGCGTCCCAGCCGGTGTCCTGCAGCGCCGCGACCAGTTCGCGGGCGGTGGCCTCGGCGGCGTCGACGGCGGCGCGGTCGTCGTTGCCGTCCTCGGCCAGGCCGAGCGCCTGCCGCAGTCCCGGCACCGTCTGATCGCCGCCGAACAACTGCCGCGCCCGCAGAATGGCCAGCACCAGGTCGAGTTCGACACTGCCCGTGGGCTTCTGGCCGAGAATGTGCAGCCCGTCGCGGATCTGGACGTCCTTGATCTCGCACAGCCAGCCGTCGACGTGCAGCAGCATGTCGTCGAACGAGTCCTCGTCGGGCCGGTCGTCAAGGCCGAGATCGTGGTCCATCTTCGCCGCCCGCATCAGCGTCCAGATCTGCTGGCGGATCGCGGGCAGCTTGCCGGGGTCGAGCGCGGCGATGTTGGCGTGCTCGTCGAGCAGCTGCTCCAGTCGCGCGATGTCGCCGTAGCTTTCGGCGCGCGCCATCGGCGGGATGAGGTGGTCGACCAGCGTGGCGTGCGCACGGCGTTTGGCCTGGGTGCCCTCCCCCGGGTCGTTGACCAGGAACGGGTAGATCAGCGGCAGGTTGCCCAGCGCGGCGTCGGCGCCGCACGCCGCCGACATGCCGAGCGTCTTGCCCGGCAGCCACTCCAGGTTGCCGTGCTTGCCGAGGTGCACGACGGCGTCCGCGCCGAACCCGGCAGCGATCCAGTGGTAGGCGGCAAGATAGTGGTGGCTGGGCGGCAGGTCGGGATCGTGGTAGATGGCCACCGGGTTCTCGCCGAAACCCCGTGGCGGCTGGACCATCAGCACCACGTTGTCGGCCTGCAGCGCGGCGATCACGATCTCACCGTCGGGGTCGTGGCTGCGGTCGACGAACAGCTCGCCCGGCGGCGGGCCCCAATGCTTGACGACGGCGTCGGTGAGCTCGTGCGGCAGCGTGGCGAACCAGTCGCGATAATCCTTGGCGGACACCCGGATTGGGTTACCCGCGAGCTGCCCGTCGGTGAGCCAGTCGGGATCTTGGCCACCGCGCTCGATCAAGCGCGTGGATCAGCGCATCGCCGTCTTCGGCGTCCACGCCGGGGATCTCGCCGACGCCGTACCCGGCGTCGCGCATGGCCCGCAGCAGCGCGACCGCGCTGGCCGGGGTGTCCAGCCCGACCGCGTTGCCGATGCGGGCGTGCTTGGTGGGGTATGCCGAGAACACGACCGCCACGCGTTTCTCGGTGGCCGGAATCGCCCGCAGCCGGGCGTGTTTGACGGCCAGCCCTGCGACGCGGGCGCAGCGCTCCGGATCGGCGACGTAGGAGATCAGTCCCTCGTCGTCAATCTCCTTGAACGAGAACGGAACCGTGATGATGCGGCCGTCGAACTCCGGCACCGCGACCTGCGTCGCGACGTCGAGCGGTGACATCCCGTCGTCGTTGCCATGCCACTGCGCGCGAGAACTGGTCAGGCACAGGCCCTGCAGGATCGGAATGTCCAGCGCGGCCAAATGGGCCACATTCCAGCTGTCGTCGGTGCCACCGGCCGTGACAGTTGCGGGTGTGGCCCCGCCTGCGGCAAGCACGGTGGTGACCATCGCGTCGGCGGTGCGCGAGCAGGTCGAGCAGCCCGGAATCGGCGGTGCGCAGCGAGGCACAGAACACCGGCAGCGGCCGGCCGCCCGCGTCCTCGATGGCCCCGCACAGCGCCTCGATGTAGCCGGTGTTGCCGGCCAGGTGCTGGGCGCGGTAGTACAGCACCGCGACCGTCGGGCCGTCAGCCTTCGCGTGAAGGGCGGTCCAGGACGCCCCAGTTCGGCGTGGTCACCGGCGGCTCGAATCCGAAGCCGGTCATCAACAGCGTGTCGCAGAGGAACGCGTACAGCTGCCGGAGGTTCTCCACGCCGCCCTGCGCCAGATAGATGTGCGCCTGCAACGCAACGCCGGCGGGCGTCGTGGACTGGCCCATCAACTCGGCGTCCGGCGACTGCTCACCGCTGACGACGACGGTCGGCACACCGCTGGCCACCACGGTGTCGATGCCGTCCTGCCAGGCGCGATATCCGCCAAGGATGCGCACCACGGCAACGTCGGCGCCGGCCAGCAGCTCCTCGAGCTCGCCGTCAACGAGCCGCGACGGATTCGCCCACCGGTAGCCCGCCCCGCTGGCGCGGGCGGTGATCAGGTCGGTGTCGGACGTCGACAGCAGCAGGACGGTCGGCACAACGATCGGCTCTGGCACCCACCATTACTACCCCACGCGCCACGAAGTCTGCGGGCTAGCCTGGACGGGTGAGCGCGACCTTCGCGGCTGGCACACCCCATCCATCGCTGCGCGGCGTGGTGCTTCGCTACGAGGGATACGAGGAACGGACGGCCGGACCCGTCACGTTTCGCGAGCTGCCCTGCACGTTCGTGCCGATCATCATCGACCTCGATGCGGGATGGACGGTCGCCCACCGCCAGCACACCGCGCCATTGCGGCTCGGCTCCTTCGTCGCCGGCGTCACCGATGGGCCGGTACTGGTCGGACACAGCGGATCGGCGCGCTGCCTGCAGGTCGACCTGACACCGCTCGGTGCTCGGCAGCTGATCGGGATGCCGATGAGCGAGCTGGCCAATCAGACGGTGCCGATCGACGACGTGCTCGGTCGGTTCGGGCGTGACCTCGTGCAGCGGGTGGGCGAGGTGCCCGATTGGCCGGCGCGATTCGACGTTGATCGACGACGCTATCCGGGCCCGCCTCGCTGACGCCGGCACCAGTCGACGCCGGTGTGGCATGGTCACTGCGCCGCATCACGGTCAGCGGCGGCGCGGCGGTGATTGGCGATCTCGCAGATGAACTGGGCTGGAGCCACCGGCGGCTGATCGCGCGCTATCGAGACGTCGTCGGGCTGCCACCGAAACTGGTCGCGCGGATCGTGCGCTTCGAGCGGCTGACCGCGCTGTTGGCATCGGACCCGGCGACCGACTGGGCCGACACCGCCACTGCGTGCGGGTACTTCGACCAGGCCCATCTGGCTCGCGAGGTGCGCGAACTGGCCGACATCACGCCGACCGAGCTGCGCGCGCAGACCGTAAATTCCGTCCAAGACGTCGGTGCACGGTCGGCCTAGCGTTGTGCGCATGAGCGAAACACTGACAATCAACGGAGCGGTGCCGATCGTCCCCTATTCGAATCCTCGCGAGGCCATCGGTTGGCTCGAAAGGACCTTCGGCGCCGTCGCGACCGCCGTGCATCCCCCGGACCCTGACCAACCGCTCAAGCACGCCGAGGTGAAGGTCGGCAACGGGCTGGTGATGATCAACGACGCGGACCGCGGCGACGACAGCCCGTTCGCCTTGCCTGGCCCTGTGTTGCTGTATGTCGTCGTCGACGACCCCGACGCACTGCACGACCGCGCCGCCGCGGCGGGCGCCGAGATCGTCATGGGCCTCACCGACCAGGACTACGGCTCCAGGGAGTTCGCCGCCCGCGATCCGCACGGCAACGTCTGGAGCTTCGGGACGTACCGTCCGAGCCTCGGGTGAGGCGCGGGTCCATCTACATCAGTAGCGGGTCCAGCGCCCGTACCCCGTTTGCGGGTTCGGCAGACCGAGCGCGACGAAGGGCACGACCAATAGACCGGCGAAAACGATGAGTTCGAACATCGTTGTTCCTTCCCTGATTTCCGCTTACTGCACACGCGTGCAGTAGTCAGAACGTACGACGTGACGGGCTCGAAATGAGCATCTTGTGTGGCACGGATCACTGATGGCCGCGCTGTGGCGGCCGTCACATCACGCGGAGCGGACGTCGAAGTCGTCGGTGCGCGGCGTGCTCAGCAGCTCGCGATGCCGTATCGGTGTCCACGGGAAACAGCTCGGGCAGACCGTCCTTGCCCAGGTACCAGCTCTTGCAGCCCGTCACCCAAACCGTTTGCGGCATGGCGGCTTTCATCTCTTCGTTGTAGTCCTTGGTCGCCGCTTCGGTCGGTGCCGCGGAAACGACGCGGCCCTCGCGGATCTGGTTGATCCACCACATCGCGTAGTCCGCTTGGTCCTCGGCGATGATCACCAGGGACTGGTTGCCGATCGGCGAATGCGGGCCCATCAACATGAACAAGTTCGGAAAGCCCGGAACCGCGACCGAGCGATACGCGGCTGGCCCGTCGGCCCAGGCTTCGTCGAGCGTGACGCCGTTCTCGCCGACGATCTCCATCGGGCGGACGTAGGCGCGGGCATCGAATCCGGTGGCCAGCACGAGCAGATCCAGTTCGTGCAGCGTCCCGTCGGCGGTGACGACGCCCGGGGTTCGACGTGGTCGATCGCCTCGCTGACGAGGTCGACGCCTGGCTTCTGCATCGCCTGGTAGTAGTGCCCGGCCAGCACAGGCGCTTGCACATCGCCTGGTAGTCGGGGGTGAGCCTGCGGCGCAGTTCGGGATCTCGCACCGACAACCGCAGGTTCCAGCGGCACAGCGCCGCCAACAGGCGGCGCTGCCAGCATGGTTCGACCGCCGCGCGCCCCAGCTGCGTTCTCGATGTAGATCTGCCAGAAGCGGTAGCCGAGCTTGTTCAGGGCCGGCCAACGCCGCAGCGCCGCCTTGGTGAGCCGCGAGTAGCGCAGGTTCGGCGTCGGAAGCACCCACTGCGGCGTGCGCTGGAAGATCGTGAGCTCACTCGACATTTCCACCAAGTTCCGCGGTGATCTGCACGCCGGTCGAGCCCGTGCCGATCAATCCGATCCGCTTGTCGGGCAACGAGACCGAGTGATCCCAGCGCGCCGAGTGAAAGATCGGCCCGGCGAAGGTGTCGAGCCCGGGGATGTCCGGGTACCGCGGGACCCGCAAGCACACCCGTCGCGGTGATCAGGACGTCGAACGCTTCCTCGCCGTCGCTGGTGCCGACCCACCACTGCCCGTCCCGTACCGGGCGGACGTGACCTCGGTGCCGAACCGGATGTGCGGGCGGATGCCGCGTTCGGTCGCGACCTGCCGGAAGTAGGACTGGATCTCCGGCCCCGGCGACATGAAGCGCGACCAGGCGGGGTTGGGCCGGAACGAATACGAGTAGAAGCGCGACGGGACATCGCACGACAGCCCGGGATAGGTGTTGTCGCGCCAGGTGCCGCCGACCTCGTCGGCCTTCTCGAAGATGGTGAACGTGTCGATGCCGGCGTCCTGCAACTTGGCCGCCATGCACAGCCCGGACATCCCGGCACCGATGATCGCGACCTTCAAGATGCGTTTCTGTGCCACCGTGACCCCCTTGCCGCGGCGTCGAATGCCTACGTCGCTGACCAGCGCAATTATTGACAGTTTTGACTAGTTTGCAGTCGCGCCGAGAGTTCGGATCGCGGTCAGTCAAACGGTTTACCTCGCGCCTCGACACCTGCGGAAATGAACCCGTGACTGAATCCATTGACGTGGTGAAGCTCGGGCGCCAACATCGGCGCCCGCATCGACGGCGTGCGGCTGGCCGGCGATCTCGATCGCCGGGACCGTCGCGTCGATCAACGGCGCTCTGCTGGAGCACAAGGTGATCTTCTTCCGCGACCAGCACGACCTGGACGACGACGGCCAGCTTGCGTTCGCACGCAGGCTGGGCACGCCGACGACCGCGCATCCGACGCTGTCGCGGGGCGCATCGGTGCTGCCGATCGACTCGCGCTACGACAAGGCCAACAGCTGGCACACCGACGTCACGTTCGTCGACCGCATCCCGAAAGCGTCGCTGCTGCGCGCGGTTTCGCTGCCCAGCTACGGCGGCACCACCACATGGGCATCGACCGAGGCGGCCTACGAGCAGCTGCCCGCGCCGCTGCGCGCGCTCACCGAGAATCTGTGGGCCGTGCACACCAACACCTACGACTACGCAGCCGACTACGACGGCCGGCACGAGGAGCTGGCCGACACGGTGCGCGAATACCGCGAGGAGTTCGTCTCCGAGTACTACGAGACCGAGCATCCGGTGGTGCGGGTGCACCCCGAAACCGGTAAGCGCGTGCTGCTGCTCGGCCATTTCATCAAGCAGTTCGTCGGATTGGGCCCGGCCGAGTCGGCGACGCTGTTCGGTCTGCTGCAGGCCCGAGTCACCAAGCTGGAGAACACTATTCGCTGGAACTGGCAGCCGGGCGATCTGGCGATCTGGGACAACCGCGCCACCCAGCACTACGCCGTCGCCGACTACGACGACCAGTACCGGCGGCTCAACCGCGTCACGCTGGCCGGCGACATCCCGGTCGACATTCACGGCCAGCACAGCCGCGCCGTCGTCGGCGACGCCTCGCGAGTATTCGGACGTGGTCAGTCCCATCGCCGCTGGCGAGCTGATTACAGCCGGTCCATTTCGCGCGACATCAGCGCGTTCTCCAGCCAGGCATGCCGCTTCGGGTAATGCCGTCGCGCAGGCGGCTTTTCAGACGCCGCGAACATCGCTCGCAGCGCTGCGCCGACGGCGTGGACGGTGTCGCTCCACCGGCGGGTCTTCGCCGGAGGTAGCGCCACCGCCGCCGCGGTGCTGAAGAGCACCTGCTGTTCGGTGATCAGCGTCTGCGTCTCGGTCGAGGCCGGCGCGAGGTGACCAGCACCTCGCGGCTCTCGTCGAGTTCGGGGCTATATGTCGTTGCCATGTTCGGTCATTTGAGTTGCTCCCACCGTGTGTTCTCTGGTGTCCGGGTGACCCGGAACCCCCATGGGTGAAAAATTAACGCTGCTGTGGGCGGGTAGCTCACGCGTAGACGAGTACCTGTTTATCTGGTTAACTCCCGCAGCCATACGCAGGTAGCGACCGAGTACTCATGCCGCGGATCGGCGTCCGCGTTGACGTGGGAATTGTGCGAAGCTCCGCCCTGAGTGGCTTGCCACAGCAGCGGGGCGACGCACATCCCAGCAACGTTTGGCCGACGGACTGCGACACCGCTCAGAGCCTCAACATCTCCCGTGCCATGCGGGAATCCTCGAGGAAATCATTGCGCGCCGGGTAGTGCTGTCGCTTCGGTCGAGCTTCGTTGCTGGACGTCACTGCCGCCTTCACGCCTGCTCCGATGGCGCGCAGCGCCTCGACCCAGCGTCGGCTGGTCTTCGCCGGCTGCAACGGCAGTGCCGCGGCGGTGGCGAACAGCACCTGCTGTTCGGTGATCAAAACCGGCGTGCGAGGCGACGCCTCGGCGATGTCGGCAGGCTGTTCGGTCACCTCCGGCGAAGCGCCGAATGGCGCTAGCAATTCAGACATTTCAGTTCTCCCCTTGTCAGTTGCATTCCGGGCCGGTGGACCCGGCTGTTGGATGAGAGAAATTTACGGCCGGTCGTTAGCGATCCTCACGAGTAGGCGAACTACCTGTGTTATCCGGACCACTACGCTGGGCATGCGGCTTTGGCAAAGCCGCTATTAGCCTCTCTACCTGGTAACTGAGCGCGCTCAGCTACAACTAGCGTACGTGCGTACTCGCCCGGCTTGTCAGCGCGCCGTACGGTGATCTGGTGGCCAGAACCCGCGATCGCGACGCCTGCCCGGGTGCGCTGCAGCTGCACCAGGCGGCAGACGGCGCGCTGGCGCGGGTGCGGTTGCCGGGCGGCGATGATTTCGCCCGGACAGCTGGAGGCACTTGCGCACGCCGCGACGCGAGTTCGGATCGCCCGCCATGGAACTCACGTCGCGCGGCAACATCCAAATGCGGGCGATCACCGACACCGCGGCGGTCGCCGAAATGGTCGCCGCGGCAGGGTTGTTGCCGTCGCAAACTCATGAGCGGGTCCGCAACATCGTCGCGTCGCCGCTGTCCGGCCGCATCGGCGGAACGACCGACATCCGCGGACTGGTCACCGAATTGGACGAGGCGATTCAGTCCGAACCCGCGTTGGCCGAACTGCCGGGCAGGTTCATGTTCGGCGTCGACGACGGCCGCGCCGACATCTCGGGGCTGGCCGCCGATGTCGGCGCGCACTTTCTCGACGAGTCGACGGCCGCCCTGCTGCTGGCGGGCCGCGATACCGGCGTGCGGCTGACGAGGCCCGACGTCGTGCCCGCGCTCATCGCCGATCGCCACACGGTTCGCCGCCACCCGCGGAAAGGCTTGGCGGGTAGCCGAACTGGCTGACTCCGCGCCGCTGCTGGAGCACTTCACTCCCAGTGCTGCGCCCGGGAGCGACGTGGCCGCCGGTCGTCCGGCCGCCCGTCGGCTGGCTGCCGCAGGACGACGGACGCGTCGCGCTTGGCGCCGCGGTGCCGCTGGGCGTGCTGCAGGCCAGAGTCGCGGAGTACCTCGCGGCGATCGGCGCACCGCTGGTGATCACGCCGTGGCGCTCGGTGCTGGTCTGCGACCTCGACGAGGGCGTCGCCGACGTGGCGTTGCGCGTGCTGGCGCCGATGGGGTTGGTGTTCGACGAGAACTCGCCGTGGCTGTCGGTCAGCGCGTGCACGGGCAGCCCCGGCTGCGAACATTCGGCCGCCGACGTTCGCGCGGACGCCACAGCGGCGCTCGACGAGCCCGCCGACGGGCACCGGCACTTCGTCGGCTGCGAACGGGCGTGCGGCAGCCCGCCCGCAGGTGAGGTGCTGGTGGCAACCGGAGACGGATACCGGCGGCGCGCGCCGCACCCGTAGGGTGAGCGGGTGCTCGACTACATCCGCGACGCCGCCGAGATCTATCGGCAGTCGTTCGCGACGATCCGCGCCGAGGCGGACCTGTCGCGGTTCCCCGACGACGTCGCGCGCGTGGTGGTGCGGCTGATCCACACCTGCGGGCAGGTCGACGTCGCCGAGCACGTCGCCTTCAGCGACGACGTCGTCGCCAAGACCCACGCCGCGCTGGTCGCAGGCGCGCCGGTGCTGTGCGATTCGTCGATGGTGGCCGCGGGCATCACCAAGTCCCGGCTGCCCGCCGACAACGAGGTGGTGTCGCTGGTCGCCGACACCAGAGCCGCCGAGCTGGCCGGCCGCACCGGCACGACGCGATCGGCGGCCGCGGTCGACCTGTGGGCGGACCGGCTCGGCGGCGCGGTGCTGGCCATCGGCAACGCGCCGACCGCGTTGTTCCGGCTGCTGGAGCTCGTCGACGACGGCGCCCCGACGCCGGCCGCGGTGCTGGGCGGCCCCGTCGGGTTCGTCGGCTCGGCGCAGTCGAAACAGGAGCTGATCGACCGGCCCCGCGGCATGGCGTATCTGGTGGTCCAGGGCCGCCGCGGCGGCAGCGCGATGGCCGCCGCCGCCGTCAATGCGATCGCGAGTGAACGGGAATGAGCAGAGGCACGCTGTGGGGTGTCGGGCTCGGGCCCGGCGATCCCGAACTGGTTACGGTCAAGGCGGCCAGGGTGATCGGCGAGGCCGACGTCGTCGCCTACCACAGCGCCCGTCACGGCCGCAGCATCGCGCGCGGGATCGCCGAACCCTACCTTCGGCCCGGCCAGATCGAGGAGCACCTGGTCTACCCGGTCACCACCGAGACCACCGACCATCCCGGCGGCTACGCCGGCGCGATGGAGGACTTCTACCGCGAGTCCGCCGACCGCATCGCCGCGCACCTCGACGCGGGCCGCAACGTCGCCCTGCTCGCGGAGGGCGATCCGCTGTTCTACAGCTCCTACATGCACATGCACACACGGCTGACGCAGCGGTTCGACGCCGTCATCGTCCCGGGCGTGACGTCGGTGAGCGCGGCCTCGGCGGCGACCGGCACCCCACTGGTCCAGGGTGACGAGGTGCTGACGATCCTGCCCGGCACGCTGCCCGTCGACGAGCTGAAGCGCCGGCTCGCCGACACCGACGCCGCGGTGGTGCTCAAGCTGGGCCGCTCGTATCCCGCTGTGCGAGAAGCACTTTCGTCGGCCGGCCGACTGGACGAAACGTTCTATGTGGAGCGGGCCAGCACCCCGCGTGCAGCGCGTGATGCCCGCGGGCGAAGTCGACGACGAGACCGTGCCGTACTTCTCACTGGCGATGCTCCCTGGCACAGCACGGCAGGCGGCGACCACCGGCAGCGTCGCGGTGGTGGGCCTTGGCCCCGGCGACACCGATTGGATGACCCCACAGAGCCGCCGCGAGCTCGCCGCGGCCACCGACCTCATCGGCTACGGCCCCTACCTCGACCGCGTCGGAACCCGCGACGGTCAGCGCCGCCACCCCAGTGACAACACCGACGAGCCTGCGCGCGCCCGGCTGGCGTGCACGCTGGCCGAACAAGGGCCGCGCGGTCGCGGTGGTGTCCTCCGGCGATCCGGGCGTGTTCGCGATGGCGACGGCCGTGTTGGAGGAGGCCAAGCAGTGGCCGGGCGTGCAGGTGCGGGTGATCCCGGCGATGACGGCCGCGCAGGCCGTCGCCAGCCGGGTCGGCGCCCCGCTGGGCCACGACTACGCGGTCATCTCGCTGTCCGATCGGCTCAAGCCGTGGGACGTCATCGAACAGCGGCTCACCGCCGCCGCGCAGGCCGACCTGGTGCTGGCGATCTACAACCCCGCGTCGAAGAGCCGCACCTGGCAGGTCGGCGCGATGCGGGATCTGCTGCTGGACCATCGCGACCCCGGCACGCCGGTGGTGATCGGCCGCGACGTGTCGGGGCCTCGCGAAGAGGTGAAGGTGGTCAGGCTCGCCGACCTCGACCCCGCCGATGTCGACATGCGCTGCCTGCTGATCATCGGGTCGTCGCAGACGCAGTGGTATGACGACCGGGTCTTCACGCCGCGCCGATACCCGACCTAGGATCTGACCTTCATGCAGACCATTCCACGCGGGCCCTCAGATGTAACGTCGGCATGGCTCGGTTCGGTGCTGGGTGCAGACGTCCGCGAGGTCGACGTCTCCCCGATCGGCACAGGTCAGACCGGTGCGACGTACCGGGTGTCGGCGACGTACGCGACGGACGGCCGATCTGCCGGGCACGTTCGCGATCAAGCTGCCCGCTCAGGACGACGCCGTCCGGGAGCGCGTCGCGCTCGGCTACCTCTCCGAGGTCGAGTTCTACACCGACGTCGCCGACAAGGTGCGGATCCCGGTGCCCGGATGCTTCTACAGCGACATCACCGACGACGGGGCGGATTTCGTCCTGGTGCTCGCCGATATGGCGCCCGCGGTGCAGGGTGATCAGATCGCGGGCTGCACAGCGCAGGAAGCCCGGCTCGCGGTGGAGGCGCTGGCCGGGCTGCACGGCCCGAGCTGGTGCGATCCGGTTTGGCTTGGGCTGTCGGCCATCTCGATGCCCAAACCGGGCGACGAGGCCGCGGCGAAGGGCCTCGGTGACGTCTCGGGGATGGCCGCCGACATCACGATCGACAAGCTCGGCGCACCGTATGAGCGCCGAGGATCGGGAAACTCTGACCGCGGCAATGGGATTGGTGACGCCGTGGCTGATGGCCGAGCCGAAGCGGTACGCACTGATGCACGGTGACTATCGGCTGGACAACATGCTGTTCGATCCCGACCGCACACGCATCACGGTGGTCGATTGGCAGACGATGGGCGTCGGCCTGCCTGGCAGGGATCTGGCGTACTTCACCGCGACCAGCCTGGTACCCGAGGTGCGATCGGAGATCGAACAAGACCTCCACCGTGACGCCGACGTTGATCGCGCGGCGCTCGAGGTGGAAGCGGTAGAGCGCCTCGCCGCCGCGCCAGCGCACCGGCAACCCGAGCGCACCCGTGTAGGCCGGGTAGCGGTAGCGCTGCACGCGATCCGGCTGACCGCGGGTGGTGCCGCGAACGATCCCCGGATGCAGGAGGCGCGACGTGGCCGTCGCGAAGCGCGGCCGCTCGACATGCGCCCAGTAGGGGATCCGTCTCGCTCGCACCCCCTGCGTGAGCACGACGTAGCCGGTCGCATCGCCTTCGGCGGCGTCCGGCCGGCGACGGTCGAGCGCGACCGGCAGCGGCGACCGCCCCGCCGGGCGGCACGGTCACCTCGGCAGGCGCCGTCGCGCGCCGCCGGCCCGGCGTGGCGGTCGACTGCGCACCTGCCAGACGCCGGCGCCGCCACCGGCGTCGCTCACGCTCACGCGGAAGGTCACCGCGGCTCCGGGCCGCTGGAGCCCGTAGCCCAGCGACCGGCGGCTCGGAGATGATGCCGGGCGCGACCGCGCCGGGCGCGTCGACGAAGCCGCCGCCGGTGCGCAGCGGCGAGGCCTCGTGCGTGGCGTTCGAGTCGGCGTAGGCGGGCACGGCGGAGCCGATCAGCGCCGAGCGGATCTGTGCGGGGGTCCACTCGGGATGGCGCTCGCGCATGAGCGCGACGACGCCGGTGACGGCGGGCGCCGCCATCGACGTGCCCTCCCACGAGGCGAACGCGCCCGGGTAGTCGGTCGAGGCGAGCGGGATCGAGGAGAGGATCGCCTCGCCGGCGCCGCGATGTCGGGCTTGAGCACCAGGTCGAACGGCGTCGGGCCCGCCGAGGAGAAGTCGGTGAGGACGCGCGGGGGCGTCGGCAGCTCGGCCAGCGCGCGCGTGAAGCGCACCCGCGCCGCGCGGCCCGTACGCGCGATGTACGCGTGCAACTGCTTGCCGACGGCGTCGGTGACGATGAGCAGCGGCAGGTCGGCCTCCTCCTCGACGACGAACGGCGGGCCCGGCCGGTCGCTCTCGACGATCAACGCACTCGCTCCTCCCTCGCGCGCGTTGATCGCCTTCGCGCCGAAGCTGCAGCCGCCGCGCTGCACGATCACGACGGCGCGCAGCGCGTGCCTGCGCGCGGCTGCCGGCAGCCACGCGCGTCGAGCCCGTAGGCGGCCGCCGCAACGAGGCGCGTGGGCTCGCCGAGCGCCGCCGTCACGCGCGGGCCGAGCGACGGAACCGCGGTGAACGGCGCGAGCTCCGGCCACCCCGCGCCGCTCACGCGGCCGCTGACGCCGAAGACGCGCGTCGACGACGTCGCCGCGACGGTGATCGCCGTCGCGCTCGTGCCGGGCGAGGAGATCGAGCCGTAGCCGCGCGAGTCGAAGTCGTTGCCGGCCGCCACGATCGACGGGACGCCGGCCTTGGCCGCGTTGGCGAGCGCCATCGAGAGCGCATCGGCGGAGGGATCGATCTGCGGGCCGCCGAGCGAGAGGTTGAGCACGTCCATGCCGTCGGCGACGGCGCGGTCGACCGCCGCCGCGAGCTCGACCGTCGAGCCGATCGCGCCGCTCTCGTGGTCGCCGCGCGCGAGGCCGCGGTAGTTGCCGAGCCAGGCGCCGGGCGCGACGCCGGAGAGGCCGCGCACGACCGGCAGCCCGAGTCCCGGCCGGGCGACCGTGCCGTAGGCGCCGGCGATGATGCCCGAGACGTGCGTGCCGTGCTCGGAGACGTTGGGGTCGAACGCGAGGTGATCGGGCCGGGGCGCGTCGTCCCGCGAAGCTCCGCGCGACGATCACGCGGCCGCTCGTGAAGCGCCGCTGCCCGCGCGGGAAGCCCGCGGGTGCGTGCAGGCCGGCGGGCGAGAGGAAGGGCGCGCCCGCGTCGATGCCGTCGTCGATGACGCCGACCTTGACGCCCTGCCCGGCCGTCGAGCGGTCGCTGCCCCAGAGCGGCACGGCGCCGACGAGCGCCGGCACCGTGTCCGCCGGCGCGCGGTAGTTCGCGACCGGGTAGACGCGCGGCCACGCCGGGCAGCCGCTCGACCCGCGCGAGCGAGCGCACGGGCAGGCGCACGCGCGAGCGCGTCGAGCACGACGCCGTAGCGGCGCTCGACGAGGCCCCGGGCACCGCCCGCGCAGCCGCGCCGCGAAGCGCGTCCTGCACGCGGCGCAGCTGCGCCAGGTAGAGCCGGGAGCCGAACGACGCCGCGTCCAGCCGCGCGCGCTGCCGACGCCCATCAGCTGTCTGCCGGCGCCGGCGCCACGAGCGCAGCGGAGGCGGCGTCAGGCGCACGATCACGCGCAGCGTCGGCGCGGGCGCGGCGCGCCGCGCCGGGGCGGCGGCAGCGCCGGGACGGCGCAGAGCAGAGCACGAGGCGCAGCGCCGGCCGTGCACGCGCGCCGGGCGCGCGCGGTCACGTCGAGCGGACGCGCTCTGCGGCGATCTGGGCGGCCTCGGTCGGGTTGGTGCCGACGCGGATGCCGCGCGCTTCGAGCGCTTCCTTCTTGGCCTGCGCCGTGCCCGACGAGCCGGAGATGATCGCGCCCGCGTGGCCCATGGTCTTGCCGGGCGGCGCGGTGAATCCGGCGATGTAGGCGACCACCGGCTTGCTCATGTGGTCGGCGATGAACTCGGCCGCGCGCTCCTCCTCCGCCGCCGCCGATCTCGCCGACCATGACGACGAGCTCGGTCTGCGGATCGGCCTCGAAGCGCTCCAGGATGTCGATGAACGACGAGCCCACGATCGGGTCGCCGCCGATGCCGACGATCGTCGAGTTGCCGACGCCGGCCTGGGCCAGCTCGTTGCCGATCTGGTACGTCAGCGTGCCGGAGCGCGAGACGAGGCCGACCGGGCCCTTCTTGAAGACCTTCGTCGGGATGATGCCGACGGACGCGACCTCGGGCGAGAGCGCGCCGGGGCAGTTGGGCCCGAGCAGCGTCACGCCGCGCGCCCGCACGTAGGCGTAGACGTCGAGCATGTCGTGGGCGGGGATGCCCTCGGTGATGCAGATCACGGTCTCGCACGCCCGCGTCGACGGCCTCGTAGATCGCGTCGGCCGCGAACGGCGGCGGCACGAACACCATCGACGTGTTGGCGCCCTCGCTGCTCGACCGCCTGGGCGACGGTGTCGAAGACCGGGATGCCGTTGACGTCCTGCCCGCCCTTGCCGGGCGTCACGCCGGCGACGACCGCGGTGCCGTAGTCGCGGTTGCGCGTGGCGTGGAACGAGCCCTCGCGGCCCGTGATGCCCTGCACGACGAGGCGCGTCTCGGCGGTCACGAGGATCGCCATCAGGCAGTCGCACCCGGCAGCTCGACGGCGCGCCGCGCGGCGTCGAGCATCGTGCGCTCGACGTACACGCCGGGCGGGTTGGCGTCGGCCAGCAGCTTGCGGCCCTCCTCGTCGGACGTGCCGTCGAGCCGCACGACGATCGGTACGCCGATGTCGCGGCCGTCGAGCGCGTCGAGGATGCCCTGCGCGACTTCGTCGCAGCGCGTGATGCCGCCGAAGATGTTGAAGAGGATCGCGCGCACCTTGGGGTCGGAGGTGATGACCTCGAGCGCGTCGACGATCTCCTGCGGCCTGCGCGCCGCCGCCCACGTCGAGGAAGTTGGCCGCGCGGCCGCCGGCCTGCGCCACGACGTCGAGCGTGGACATCACGAGCCCGGCGCCGTTGCCGAGGATGCCGACCTCGCCGTCGAGCTTGACGTAGGTGAGGCCCTTCTCGCGCGCCATCTGCTCCTGCGGATCGGCCGCGGCGACGTCGCGCATCTCGGCGATGTCGGGATGGCGGCAGCAGCGCGTTGTCGTCGACCGTGAACTTGGAGTCGAGCGCGCGCACCTCGCCGTCCGGCGTGACGATCAGCGGGTTGATCTCGACGAGCATCGCGTCGGCCTCGCGGAACGCGCGGTAGGCCGCCTCGATGATCGCCATGACCTGCTTGCGCTCGTCCGCGGGGATGCCCGCGCGGAAGCAGAGCTCGCGCGCGATCCAGGGATGCCAGCCGGCCAGCGGGTCGATGTGCAGGCGGGCGAGCGCGTCGGGGTCGTTCTCGGCCACCTCCTCGATATCGACGCCGCCGCTCGTCGTGAGCATGAAGCAGCGGGCGCTTGGCGCCGCGGTCGAACGTGATCGAGAAGTAGTACTCGCGCTCGATGTCGGACGCGCGCTCGATCCACAGCGTGCGCACGACGTGGCCGCGGATGTCGAGGCCGAGGATCTCGCGCGGCGCGCTCCGCGGCCTCGTCCGGGGTCGCCGCGAGCTTGATGCCGCCGGCCTTGCCGCGGCCGCCGGTCAGCACCTGCGCCTTGACGACGACCGGCGCCGCCGAGCTCGGCGGCCGCCGCCCGCGCCTCCTCGGGCGTGAGCGCGACGCGCCCCTCGGAGACGGGGATGCCGAAGCGCGCGAAGAGCTGCTTCCCCTGGTACTCGTAGAGATCCATCGCGCTGGAGGCTAGCCGGTCGCGTCCACGAGTGAACGCCGTGCGCAGCGGTGCGCGTGTTCGGCAGCGCGAGCGCCGATGCGTTCTCGGAGTTCTTCGTCTCCTGCAGGTCGGAGGCGGTGATCTCGAGCCGGTGCCGGCCCGGGCCGAGCCCGCTCACGCGCACGCGCCCGTCGCCCGCTGCGGTAGACCGGACGTCCTCCTGCGTGCCGTCGACGCGCACGACCACGTCCGGGATGCTGACGCCGCTGCCGCGGTCGGTCACGCTGGAAGCGCAGCTCGGCCGCTCCCGCGAGGCACGTGCTGCGTGAGCACGCTGATCGCGGGCGGCGTGCGGTCGTCGATCCAGAGGCGCAGCCGGTAGGGGCCCGGCTTGTGACCCGGGCGCGTCTCGACGACGACGAAGTAGCGGCCCGGGCGCGGCACCAGCAGGCCGCTCACGCGCTCGAAGCGGCCGTAGGTCTCGAGGTACGGGTTGCCGTTCGACGGGCAGCGCGGGCTCGCCGGCGAGGCGGTTCTCGTCGCGGGCCAGCAGGATCTGCGGGACGACGGCGCCGTCGGCGACGACGCCGGCGTTGCGCGACGCCCGCCGGAACGCGTGAACGACCACAGCTGCTCGCGGCCGGGGTAGATGCGCGGCAGGCCGCTGCCCGCCGGGCCCGACGGCCAGCGGTAGTGCTGCACGAGCTTGGCGCCCTCGCGCGTGTCGCCCTTGATCCAGCGGCCGGCCGTGAGCGGACGGGAGTGCGCTTGGCCAGGCGCGGGCGCTCCACGTAGCCCCACCAGCGGATGTGCACGCGTGCGCACACCGGAGGTCAGCACCACGTTGCCCGAGCGGTTGCCGATCGAGCTGCCGGACGGCGGGCGCAGCGAGAGCTCGAGCGTCTGCGAGCCGCCGGCCGGCACCTCGAGCGTCGCGGGGGCGTCGAGGCCGGGCGCGCTCACCGTCCACGTGCCGCGCCCCGCCGCCCGCGTCGCTGAGCTCGATCGAGCGCGTCTCGCCGTGCCCGGGGCGCAGGAGGCCGAAGGAGACGCCCGCAGGGCGAGGCGAAGAGGCCGGGCGCGTCGGCCGCCTGCACGTCGATCATGCCGCCGCCGCGCCGCCAGCACGCTCGTCGGGTGCTTGTGCGCGGTGTCGTTGAAGACCGGGCCGAGCCGTCAGCACGAGCGCCGACTTGATCTGCGCCGGCGTCCAGTCGGGATGGCGCTGGCGCAGCAGCGCGGCCGCGCCGGCTACCGCCGGCGCGGCCATGCTCGTGCCCGACCAGGTGCCGTAGCCGCCCGGGATCGGCGAGACGATGTCGACGCCGGGCGCCGCGACGTCGGGCTTGAGCGCCAGCGAGTAGGGCGCGGGGCCGCGCGACGAGAACGACGCGATCAGGCCGGAGTTGGCCGAGACTGCTCGCGCGCCTGCGTTGTCGATCGAGAGCGTGAGCTCGCCGCCCGCGGCGGGCGCCTGCTGGGCGAGCCGGGCGCCGACGAGGTCGGACACGGTCAGCGAGCGCTGCCGGCTGTCGGCCGACGGCGCTCGGGTCGCCGGCCGCGCGCTGCGCGTAGACGATGCCGAGCGGCGCCGGGGGCGATCGCGTCGTCGGCGCGCGAGGACGTGCACTGCGGCCCGAGCTGCACGAGCACGAGCGCACCCGCGCGCCCTCCGCCGCAGCTCGGCGAGACGCACCAGCGGCACGCCGGCCTTCCAGGCGGGGGAACCTCGCGGGGGTGTCCGGGGCGGCGCCGAAGGAGGCGAGGTCGGCGGCACGGCGCCCGGACCGAGCACGCCGAACGTGACGCCGACGAAGCGGCCGACGCTCGTCGCCGCGACCGTGATCGCGTCCGGCGCCGAGCCGGGCGACGAGACGGGCCGCCGCCGAGGTCGTCGCCGCCGTTGCCGGCCGCGACGACCGTCACGACCCCTGCGCGCGCGGCGCCGTGGATGGCGCGGGCGACCAGGTCGCGGCCGGAGGCGACCTCCGGCTCGCCCAGCGAGAGGTTGATGACGTCCATGCCGTCGGCCACGGCGCGTCGACCGCACGCGCGATCTCGGGGCCGTTGCCGTCGAGGCCGAACTGCGGCGTCGGTGGTCAGCACCCGGTAGGAGCCCAGGTAGGCGCGCGGCGCGACGCCCGAGAGGCCGGGACCGAGACGCCTCGGTGGACCCGGTGATGCCGGAGTGGCCGGCCGCGATGCCGGCCACGTGCGTGCCGTGCTCGGAGCCGTCGGGGTCGAAGGCGGCGTGCGCGGGCGGCGCCGCGGGGCGGCGCGAACGCGCGCGCCACGATGACCTTCCCGTTGGTGGCCGAGCGCGGCCCTTGGGAAGCCCGGCGGGTACGATAGCCGCGGCCCGAGAACGACGGGCGGCGGATGTCGATGCCGTCGTCGACGATGGCGATGCGCATGCCGTCGCCGAGGCTCGACCCCGGCGCCCCGGCCCCCCACAACGGGGGCGCGTTGACCACCGACGGCACCCGGTCGGTGCTGGCGCGGTAGCGCAGCGACGGCCACACGTCGCTCACGCCGGGCACGCGGCGAGCCGGCGCTCGACGCCCGCCGGCGCGGTCACCTCGAGCGCGTTGAGGCGTAGCGCAGGTGCGCCCGCACGCGCAGGCCCGGGACCGCGGCGCGCAGAGCGGCGGGCGGCCACCCGCTGCGAGGCGTCGACGTCCGCCAGCGCCAGCCGCGAGCCGAGGCGGCCGCGCTGACGTGCCCCTGCGCGTCACGCAGCGAGGCGGGCGGCGCGGCGTGGGCGACCGGCGGTGCGCAGCTCGACCACCAACTCGGCACGCGGCGGATGCGGACGCGAGCGCGGGCACAGCGGCAGACGCCAGCAGCGCACCGAGCGCGACGAACAGGGCACGCGCTGGCAGTGTCACGCGCTCAGGGTACCCCGATTCGCAATCGAGGCGGTAAAGGACGTGGCGCCGCAACCGGGGCCCCGCGGAAAGCGCGGGTGGTCGAAATCGTCGGCCTGGTCGTGGGTCATCCCGATGCGCCGCATGACCGCCGGCGTACGTTGGGCGGCGTCGTGAACGAGACGAGCTCGCCGGCCTCGACGTCGAAGGCGTGGCGGACGCTCGCGAGCGCCGCCTCGGTCGCGTAGCCCTGGCCCCAGTGCGCGGCGGCGAGGCGCCAGCCGATCTCGACGCAGGGCGTGAAGTGCGCGTCGAACGCCGGCACGACGAGGCCACGAACCGATGAAGGGGCGCGACGCCCGGACCTCGACGGCCCACGGGCCCAAGCCGGGCGCGCGAAGTGGCGCCGCAGCGCCGGGCCAGCGCATCGCTCTGCCGCGCGGCAGCAGCGCCGGCGAGGTGCTCCATCACCCGGGGTCGGCGTTCAGCGCCGCGAACGGCTCGCGATCCTCGGTGCCACTCCCGCAGCAGCAGGCGCGGCGTGCGGAGGACGGGGTGTCTCACAGGTCCGCGACGCGCAGCAGCGACGGCCGCGACGCACGAAACCGACCACCGCCAGCCGC
>CAVSXC010000004.1:0-324978 GCA_963731715.1 uncultured Actinomycetota bacterium
TCATTCGCTGCCGATCCGGGTCTTCGATAGAGACAAGGAGCCACTCGTTCGGATTGCGCCCTTGCCGGAAACGATAGGACCTCGGCGCCTGCTCCTCAGATGACCAGCGGATGACGATGAAATCGCCGCTTTCGCGACGTAACTCGCGAAATGAACCGAAATTGCGGATCACTTGCGCGACTCCACTCGGATCGTCGAAAGTGATCCCGTCCAGTCCCCGAGCCTCCCGACAGCCTGTATCCGTCAAGGTCGCGTTCTAGCTTCACATCGAGGTCCAGGTCGAACTTGGACCGAGCGCGCCTTTCCGTCCGATGAGGTCACCGCGATAGTGACGACCAAACACGAGCGGAACCCTGCCGGCAAGGCGGTGGTCTTCAAAGTCGTGGAATAGAACACCGGAGGCGACATCCACAGGATGACCGACGGACCTTCTCCCCTCCAGCGCCCACCCCACCGGTGCGCAGCTCTTGAACCTCATCCGTTGCCGCATTCGCCGTTTCTCCTTCCGCTCCAAAAGACGTTAGAGCCAGCCTGAACCTAGCTCGAACGAGAGCCGTCGTGTGCTTGAACTCGGGGGAAGACCCGCATTACTTGCTTCCAGGGTTCCGGTGAACAACTTCAAGTGTCGCTAACCAGCTGTCACGAGGGCATTCGGCAAACCCCATCTCGGGCCGCACGGGCCCGACGCTTCCTATCACCCCACTCCGCTGCGGCCAGAGCGACTTCGAGATCGGCGGCCGCGTGCTCCGCCGATATACCTTCCCGCTAGTGCCATTCCGCTTGGCATGGGGAATCCGCCAATGAGCACGTTTGGGTGGCCCCCAGAAAGCGCTCCCACCGGAGAGCCGATGGCCGGATCCTTTCCTATCAGAGCGCCGCCTACCATTGCGGCCATATCGACGGCCATCTGGGCCGCTTGCATCGCGGCTGACATTGCCAGGGCGGAACTCGTCGCGGCGTTGGCCTCGGAAGGGTCGGCGGCTTCCATGGCTGTGCCGACGATGGCAGCCGCTTGGCCCGCCATGCTCGCAACCATCCCCGCCATCATCGCGGCCTTCGCTGCGGCCGCCAGGGCAGCAACGGCTCCGCGGGCCATCCAGCTTGCGGGTGGCCAGCAGTGCATGGTCACGTCCATGACACGCGCGGCACGCATTCCTCCAATGAACACCTTGGATGATCCAGTGAAGATTTCGTACATCGGAAAGAAACCACAACAGGTAGGGTTCAATCCAATATCTCCGACCCGTGCCGCGGGCATGCCGTTGATCAGTACACTCACACAGCAACCGAGCGTTATGGGTCCCATGACCGGTAATGGCAGGGGCGGTGCGGGTGGGATCAGACTTGGCGGATGGGGATGGGCGTGCGGCATGCCGACCGCCAACGTGCCGATGGTTGCGGCCGGATACGAAGGTAGGGCCCGCGCAAGAGCATCTGTGGATTCGGCAATGGCGGCAGTCACACCTTCGACCGGGGCAAAGACCGCGCTCATCGCCGATCCTATTCCTTGTTGAACGCCTGAGCTGCGTTCGCCGGCTCTGCTGGCACGTTAGTGGGAGCGTCGCCGAAACGTCTGAAATCCGGTGTCATCGCCGGCTCCTCTCGGGCCGGAAGGCGAGCTCGCGCTCGACTTCCCGTGCTCTCGCTTGCTGTCCTGAGCGGTCCAGCGCCTCCCTGAGGTGTTTGAGGTTCCGATGCAGGTGCTCTTTGCGCTCGAACTGGCGCGTCGCTCCGACTGCTTCTTCAAAGCTCACCGCAGCTTTTTTGTAGGCACCCTGCTTCGCCTGACGAATCCTCGCCATTCAAGCGCCAGGATCTTCGCGGAAGGATCGGATGTCATCGGACCAACCTTCTGACATCCATCGAAGTAAACTTCTGCTTCCGCGTATTCCTTGCGCTCATAGTGGAAGTGGGCGAGGTTGCGGCCGAGTGTGAGCATGAGGACGGGAGATGCCGCTCCTGCTGCAGGGACGAGGGCTCGCCGATACCAGCTCAGCGCTATGGGTAGTTTCTGTTGACGGTTGTAGACATCGCCGATGCCGTTCATGACGAGAGCTTGCATCAGCTTGTTGTGGGTCTTCTGGTAGAAGCCGAGAAGCTGATCGTACCGTGCCAGCGCGTCTGAATAGCGGCCGTGAGCGTAGTCGATGAATGCGAGCTGAATCAGTGCTTGGGCCTTGCTTTTCCTCGGAGCTGTCAGGACTACGTAGATCCTCCTCGAGGCTTTTCGACATCTTTTCGGGAGAGAGGTCGTACTGCTGCCAGGCGGTGAAGCGATCCTCACGGAGCCTAGGAGATAGGCAGGGGCGCTTTCGTATCTTCCCTCAGAAGCAGCCGAATGCCTCTGAACCAGGGTGGGCCACCGTCGGTGATTGCGAGGTCGCGCGCCAGCTTTCCGTAGCCGTTCGGTCCCTGATCTCCAGAGGCATCAGTCCAAAGACGATCCGCTGCCCTCCACCGCCGGGCAGAAGCGACCGGGCGAACCGAATAGCCTCCTTGATTCTCAGGTCCGCGGCAACTCTTAGGTCGCGGAAGATTGTCAGAGCTCGCTGTGCCCCCGGCAGGTCCTCACGAGTCTTCAACTCCTCCTGCGCCGCCTTGTAGCTGAGTTCGACGCGTTCGGTGACGACGGCGGCAAACTTGTCGGGACTCTCGAACTGGTGCGGGAAAACCAGGAACACATCGGGCGATCCCGCGTCCTCGATGTCCTTTAGCGTCTTGATGATATAGCCGATCTGCAAGTCAGCCGCGGCTGCCACGAGCACACCCTCTCCCGTTGTTCGAGAAAGGACTGGAGCGAATCGCGCAAGTGCTTCAGCAATCCCTGCATCGGCTCGACGCTGGAGAGCCGGAAAGGCTCACTATGTGGGCAAGATCGCAATTCTCGAGAGGGACTTCCGCCGCCACACGAGCTGTTTCCGCACACCTCGATTTGCTGCATACTTTCCTGTTCCGCCGACCAACGCGAGGTGGCGAGGAAGGCGCCCGTTCCACCTCGGCGCTGGCCGAGCTAACCCCTAACCCTTCACTCGAGAGATCGCGAAGTGCGTCCGAAACCGGAAACGTCCGAATCCGGAAACTGAGCGGTAACTGTGCCGTGTCGGGTGGTCAGCAGCCCCCTCGCCGGTCGATCGCGCTTCTGCGGACGACTCATCCGAGGAGTTGCACTCGCGCCACCCGCATACCTGCCGTAGTGGTCCTGAAAACGACCGTCCCGTGTTTCCTTGTTTGACTTCCTGCGCGATGGCCCTACTCGAAGGCGGTAATGGATCCTGAATTTCTGAGGTTAGCCCGGACAATGCGAGACGCCTTGCCGGGGACGGTCGGGAGGGCCTGGACGTTCTGGTCCCCTTGGCTCTAGCAGGGTGATGAAAAAGGCCTGTTATGGCCAGGTCGTCGACTACTGTCTCTTCCGAAACGAGCCCGGAGGGTAAATAATGCGTGGAGAGGCCGACGATCCGCAGCCGATGTTCGGAGCCAACATCACCACGGCGACCCTCCTCATCTCGCCCCGCCTACGTTGCCCCTCCGTCCGAGGTACCGTTTTCTCACAGGCTTCACCCGCAGGTCTCGGCATCAATCCAACAAGATGTCGCCCCTTTGTAAATTGAGCTCAGGCCGTCGCGTTGCCGTATGGGCTACGCAAGCACAAACCCCGCGTCAAGTCGGGAACATTCGGGAACATCAAGGTGCAGCGTCCGTCCTTTGACGATCGTCCCGAGAGGCAGCAGCAGCCTCCACGTGAGCATGTCTTCATCGCTCGCCTTACCTGAATAACGCAGAATGGGCGCGGCACCGGCAGGCCTAATCAGCCTGAAACTGTGGTCCTGTTGCCGCCACGACTCCACGCGCTCCTCAGGCGTACGGTGAATCCCGGCCAGCTCGTCCCGAAGCAACTCAACCATTGCCATCCGCCACGGGTCGCTGTGGCCCTCTGCGGACCAGGGGTTCCGCCACGCATTCAGGATGAAGAGCCGCTCGGCGAGTCGTGATCCGGTGGCGTCCTCGAGCTGACGCCCCGCATCATCTGCAGGCGCTCGCGCGGGGGCTCTGTGATACGATCCGCAAAGGTCACCGCCTCGCGCTCGTGGGACTCGCCGAGGCTGTTCTTGGTCTCCACGAGCCGCGTCCACGTCCCAACGCGTGCACCGGGGATATAGGGACGCGTTTCTTGCATCGCCCAGGAAATCGGGTCTCCGTCGCCCGTCGGATCTCGAGCACTTCGGGAATCAGCCCGCGAAGGTCCTCTCTAAGGACGGCAGCAAGCCGTGGCCCCCAAGGTGGCCCCGGCACCTTCTCGGGGTCCAGCAGCGTGAGCGCTCGGTATGAACTGACCGGATCCTCCCCTTCCCACACATGAAGTTCCGCAGTCGTGGGGGGTACTGGCGCGGCTCGTCGAACTGCTGGAGGCCGACGAAGACCGATCGGTCGTGCCGGTGCGGGTGTTCTGGGTGCCAGGCGGATTGCCCACGCGCTCCAAGGTGGTGGCGCTGCTGTCCGGCCGGGACACCTACCGCCCTCCCAAGATGCTGCAGCACCGCATCCTGACGAAGGATCCCTCACGCGCCCGGGTAGTCGCGGGCGAGCCCGCGAAGGTATCGGAGCTGCGCCAGCAGTGGAGCGACACCACCGTCGCCGAAAACCCCAGGGAATTCGCACGTTTCGTGATCCGGAGGGCGATCCTGGCGATCGAGCGCGTCGAGCTGCGTCTGCTCGGGCCCGAGTACAAGTCGCCGCGACTGATCAAGCCCGAGATGCTGGCGTCGGCCCGGTTCCGTGAGGGGCTCGAGCAGATTCCCGGCGCGACCGTCGACAAGGCCGGCGAGATGCTCGACGAACTCTCGACAGGATGGAGCCGCTTCTCGGTCGACCTCATCCCGTCATTGGGCCGGGCGATCTTCAGCCGGGGGTTCGACCCCAACGTCGACTACGACCGGACTGAGGTCGAGTCGATGCGGCGCGCGCTGGAAAACCACCCCGCCGTGCTGCTGTTCTCCCACCGGTCCTACCTCGACGGCGTGATCGTGCCGGTGGCGATGCAGGAGAACCGCCTTCCGCCGGTGCACACATTCGCCGGTATCAACCTTTCGTTCGGGTTCATGGGTCCGTTGATGCGTCACTCCGGCGTCATCTTCCTGCGCCGCAAGCTCGACGACCCGCTGTACAAATATGTGCTCAGGCAGTTCGTCGGCTACATCGTCGAGAAGCGGTTCAACCTCAGTTGGTCGATCGAAGGCACGCGCTCTCGCACCGGAAAGATGTTGCCGCCCAAGCTCGGCCTGCTCGCCTATGTCGCCGATGCCTACCTCGACGGCCGCAGCGACGACATTCTGCTGCAGCCGGTGTCGATCAGCTTCGATCAGTTGCATGAGACCGCCGAGTACGCCGCATACGCGCGTGGCGGCGAGAAGACGCCGGAAGGCCTGTCCTGGCTGTACAACTTCATCAAGGCGCAGGGCGAGCGCAACTACGGCAAGATCTACGTCCGCTTCCCGGAAGCGGTCTCGATGCGCGAGCACCTCGGCGAGCCGCACGGTCCACTGACAACCGATGACGCCGCCAAACGCCTTGCGATGCAGAAGATGGCATTCGAAGTGGCCTGGCGGATTCTGCGGGTCACCCCGGTCAACGCGTCGGCGCTGGTGTCCGCTCTGCTGCTGACCACCCGCGGGGTCGCGCTCACCCTTGACCAGCTGCACCACACGCTGCAGGACTCGCTGGATTACCTTGAGCGCAAGCAGACCCCGATGACCAACAGTGCTCTGCGGCTGCGCACTGCCGACGGTGTCCGGGCGGCACTCGATGCGCTGTCGAACCGCCATCCCGTTACGTGTATCGACGGCGGCAGGGAGCCAGTCTGGAGGATCGCTCCCGAGGACGAACACGAGGCCGCGTTCTACCGCAACACGCTCATCGACGCGTTCCTCGAGACGTCGATCGTCGAGCTGGCGCTCGCGTTCGCCGCCCGTACCGAAACCGAACGGCTGGAAGCCTTTTGGTCGCAGGTGATGCGGCTGCGGGATCTGCTGAAGTTCGACTTCTACTTCGCCGACTCGGCGGCATTCCGTGAGCATGTGGCGGAAGAGATGTCGTGGCACGAGGATTGGGAGACCCACGTAGCCGCTGGCGAGGTCGACATGCTGCTTCGTGCCAAGAAGCCGCTGATCGCGAGTGCCATGCTGCGGCCGTATTTCGAGGCCTACGAGATCGTCGCCGACGTGCTGCGTGACTCCCCGGCGGAGATCGGCGAGAAGGACCTGACGAACAAGGCACTGGGGGTTGGCAGGCAGTACGCCGCACAGAACCGGGTGCGCAGCAACGAGGCGGTGTCGGCGCTGCTGTTCGCGACCGCGCGACAGGTTGCCGCCGATCAGCATCTGCTGGAACCCGCTGCTGACCTTGACGAGCGGCGCACCGCGTTCCGGGACGAACTTCGCGGCATCCTCGGTGACATGGACAGGGTCGAGCAGATCGCGCGTGAACAGTTCTATGTCCGTGAGATGGCTCGCCGGAGCATGCGCAGCGAGCCCGCCTAGCCAGGCCGGCGTTCGGAGTACCGTCCGGCGACCTCATACGCTGGGCGCATGACGACGGTGGCGCCCCGCTGCGCAGCAGCCCGGTGTGGCCTGTGCTCGTCGGCGTCGGAGTGCTGGCCGGAGCCATCGCCGCCGGTATCGGCGCCCTGTCGCTGGCCGACGCGCTGACCGCCACCGGGTTGCCCAATCCCGGCCCGGTGACCACCTACGGTCTGCCGTTCGTGCGGGCCGCCGGGGAGATCGCCGCCGTGCTCGGCGGCGGGATCCTTCCTGTTCGCGGCTTTTCTGGTGCCGCCGCAGACCAACGGTGTGCTCGACGCCGGCGGCTATCGCGCGCTGCGACTCGGTACGGCCGCGTCGGCGGTGTGGACGGTGTGCGCGGCGCTGCTGGTGCCATTGACGGTGTCGGACGTCTCGGGGCAGCCGCTGCGCGACCACCTCGACCCGGTCAGCATCTGGTCGGCGGCCTCGCCTCATCGACACCGCCAGCGCCTGGCGCTGGACCGCGTTCATCGCCGCCGCCGTCACGCTGGCCAGCCTTCCGGTGCTGCGCTGGTCGTGGACGCCGGTGCTGCTCGCCGGTGGACTGATCACGCTCGTGCCGCTGGCCCTCACCGGTCATTCGTCGGCAGGAGGCGCGCACGATCTGGCCACCAACAGCCTGCTCATCCACCTCATCGCGGGCGCGCTGTGGGCGGGCGGCCTGCTGGCGCTGCTGGCCCACGCGATGCGGTCGGGGGAGCATGCGGACCTCGCGGCCCGGCGGTTCTCGGCGCTGGCGCTGTGGTGCTTCGTGGCGATGGCCGTCAGCGGGGTGGTCAACGCGCTGGTGCGGATCCAGCTGCCCGAGCTCGTCCGCTCCGAATACGGGTGGTTGGTGATCGCCAAGTTCGTCGCGCTGTGTGTGCTCGGCGTCATCGGATGGCGTCAGCGTCGCAGCGGGCTCTCGGCGCTGAAGGCCGATCCGGACGCCCGCGGGCCGCTGATCCGGCTGGCGCTTGTCGAAGCGGCCGTCTTCGGCGCGACATTCGGTATCGCGGTCGGGCTGGGCCGCACACCGCCTCCGCCGCTGCACACCGAACCGAGCCCCGTCGAGGTCGCGATCGGCTACGGCTTCGACGGGCCGCCGACTGTCGCGCGAGTGTTCTTCGACTGGCGGTTCGACCTCATCTTCGGCACTGCCGCGATTGTGATGGCGGTGCTGTATCTGCTCGGAGTGCGCCGGTTGCGCCGTCGCGGTGACGCGTGGCCGATGGGCCGGACTGTTGCGTGGCTGTGCGGATGCGCGGTGCTGCTGTTCACAACGTCGTCGGGACTGGGCCGCTACATGCCTGCGATGTTCTCGATGCACATGGTGGCGCACATGCTGCTGTCCATGCTGGTGCCGATCCTGCTCGTGTTGGGCGCACCCGTGACACTTGCCCTTCGGGCGCTGCCGGCCGCGGGACGGGGTGAGCCGCCGGGGCCTCGGGAATGGCTTCTGGCGGCGCTGCATTCGCGGGTGTCGCGATTCCTGACCAACCCGATCGTCGCGACCATGGTGTTCGTCGCGGGCTTCTACGGCCTGTACCTCGGTGGCGTTTTCGACGCCGCGGTGAGCAATCACGCCGCGCACGTTCTGATGAACGTCCACTTCCTGCTCAGCGGATACCTCTTCTACTGGGTGGTGATCGGCATCGACCCGACACCCCGGCAGATCCCGCAGCTCGGGAAGGTCGCGATGGTGTTCGCGTCGCTGCCGCTGCATGCGTTCTTCGGCGTCGTGTTGATGGGGATGGAGACCGTTCTCGGCGAGAGCTTCTATCGGTCGCTGCAACTGAGCTGGCATACCGATCTTACTCGGCGATCAGCGGCTGGGCGGTGGAATCGCATGGGCGGCAGGCGAAGTCCCACTTGTGCTGGTGATGATCGCGTTGCTGATCCAGTGGCGACGCAGCGATCAGCGCACCGCGAAGCGGCTCGACCGGGCGGCCGACCGCGACGACGACGCGGAGCTGGCCGCCTACAACGCCATGCTGGCCGAGCTGGCCAAGGGGGACGACCGCTAGGTCAGTCGCGTGACTGTGCCTGCGAAGCCCAGCGCGTGCTCATAGGTCTCGAGGTTGTCGCGAGAGATCGCTCGCGTGCACTGGACGTTCGAGAAGGAAACGCAGCACCGGGTTGTAGGCGTGATACGTCTCGTGGAACGTGAGAACCGTTGTGCCGTCGGGCTGTTCCTCGAGTTCGTGGTAGCCCTCGGCGCGCGACCAGAGCGGCGCGCCGACCGCGACATACCGCGAGATCTTGTTGAGCTTCGCCTCGGTCACGGTTTCAAACGACCGCCCCTTGCCGCCCGACAGCAGATACTTGGGCACCTCGAAGATGCAGGTGCGCACCAGACCCTCGCCGGCCTCGTCGCCTTCGTGGAGGATCTCCATGCTGCCCGTGGGCCATTTGAGGACCCGCGGTTTGGGCGAGTTCGGCGGGCACCGGCGGATGCAGCACGCGCCACACCCTTCTCGGCGGTGCGTCGATATGAAATCGCACGGTGTAGGACTGCATCAGTCCTCTCCTCCCCAGCTGTTCCAGAAGGTGATGCTCTCCGCGGGCGGCCGCGAGGCCGGCCGGAAGTCGGTGCCGATCGTGTAAGCAACCGGGAACAGCGCCGCCTGCGTGACGGTGTCGGGGATTCCCAGTAGCTCGCCGACCTCGCGTTCCTTGGCCAGATGCATCGTCGTCCAGACCGATCCCAGACCGCGTGATCGAAGCGCCAGCAGGAAACTCCAGCCAGCAGGGATGATCGACGCCCAGGCCGACGCGGCGACCAGTTGGTTGGTTCCGTCGAAACGGTCTTCGAGACAAGGGATTACGTGAACAGGGACCTTGGCCAGTGTCTCGGTGAGTCCGAGGGCGCTCTCATACACGCGCTGGGTCTGGGGATCGGACGCTGTCGACGCGGCCTGGGCCAGGTATTCGGCACCGACGCTGCGGTAGATCTCGGCGATCGCTGCGCGCTTGTCGGCGTCGGTGATCACCAGCCAGCGCCAGTCCTGCGCGTTGCTCGCGGTTGGCGCCTGCATCGCGAGCCGCACGCATTCGAGGATCACGTCACGATCGACCGGCCGCGTCAGGTCGAGGCGCTTGCGCACCGACCGTGTGGTGGTGAGAAGCTCGTCGACCGAGGAGATGTCCAAGGGTCGCTCAGACGTCGATCGCACAGGACTGATCGACGCCGAGTACGGTCAACGACCGTCCCAGGCCGAGGAAGACGGCGATGCACAGGGTGAGGTCGAGGATCTCCTCGTCGCTGAACAGTTCGCGCAGCCGTCCGAAAAACGCGTCATCGATCGAAGGGTGCTCGTTGGCGAAGCGCTCGGCGTACTCGATCGCAAGGCGCTGACGCGGCGTATAGCCCGGGGTAGGTGGCGTATGCCGCGACGTTCTCGTAGAGCTCTGGCGCGATGCCAGCGTCGAGCACCGACGGCGCCCGGAAGTCCGAGCACGCGACGCAGTCGTTGATCTGGGCGATCCGCATCCTGGCCAGTTCGCGCTCGTCGGCAGGCAGGATGCTGTCCTGATAGGCGCCGCGGATCATTCGTTCGACCATGCCGCCGAGTTCAGGCCGCAATGTCCAGATCATCGCGGCTTCGCCGCCGGGGCCGTCAGGTACGTCGAGCCTTGCCATGAATCGAACTCCCTGCAGGCGAGGACCGTTACCATTGTGAGGAAACCAGATTCTCGGTGTCGCTGTCCAGAACCAGTACCGCGTGGGAGGTCGCCGCATGCTGTTCATGCACGAGGTGCACACGGTGCGCGGACGCGCCGAAGACGAGTTCGAGGCCACGTTCCGAGACGGCTGGATGCCCATGCTCGGCACCGGCGACGACGCCCGGTTGCTGTGGTACACCAACCACGCGCACGGCAGCGGCCCCGCCTATACGGTCGTCACGGTGACCGCCGTTCGCGACGGAACCGCGTGGGAGCGACTGGCCCTTCGAATACAGAAGGGCGACCTCCGGACATGGATGCGTGATCTCGATGAGCTCCGCCACGACGTCGACGCCAAATTGCTTGTGCCGCTTCCATGGTCGCCGCTCAAGGACGTCGACTTCGGCGACGTTCCGACGGATGGCCGCGAACACGAGCTGACCCTCTACATGGAAGACACCATGTGGCCGTACGAGGACAAGCTCGTCGAGTACATCGACCGATCCGGCGAGGTATACGCCAAGAGCCTGGACCGGCCCAACCCGCTGCTGACCATCGAGGCCGCCTTTCAGCCGGCGCTTGGCAGCCACCTGCGTCGCGAGGTCGCGTTGATGCAGCGCATCCACGACCCGAAGGCACTGCTCAAACTGCTCCAGACCGAAATTCCGTCCGAGTTTCGCCGCCAGGGTACGTGGATGCACGACGCGCTCGAGCTGCGCGATCAATGGACCAGCCGGCTGCTGCGGACCTCGTCGTGGTCACCCCTATTCTGAGCCGCGCATGAACATCGGAACAATCCTCGACGCCGCCGCGGCCGACGACCCCGGCCGCACCGCGCTCATCATCGACGGGCGCGAAATCAGCTACGGCGAGCTGGCCACGGCGGTCGAACGCTGCGCCGCTCGCCTTGCCGACAGCGGAGTGGCCGGCTCGCGCGTGGCAGTCGTCGACATCGGCAGCCTGGCGTCGATCGCGACGATGCTCGGTGCCGCGCGAATCGGCGCTGCCGCGGCACTGATGAATCCCGCCCTGACACCTCGCGAGTTGGAGGGACTGCTGGCAAACGGCGAGTGGGCTTCGGTCGGGGTCGCGGGAGACGAATACATCGACCGCCTCGCCGACGCAGGCATTCCGGCGGTGTGGCTAGCCACCGATCTGATCGACGACGGCGAGCCGCAGGGGCCACCACCCGCCGAGGACGCCGACGACAGGGACGCGGTAGTCCTGTTCACCAGCGGAACGACTGGGCTTCCGAAGGCGATCGGCATCACCCAGGCACAGCTGAGCGCGCGAATGAGCGGCGTCACAACGCCTTTCCGTCCGGACGTGCCACCCACCGTGAGCATGATGAGCGTCCCGTTCTTCCACGTCGGCGGCGTCATCGGCGTGCTCGGCAATCTATACGCGGGCAACACGTACGTGGTGCAGCCCCGGTTCGACGCCGGAGAGTGGCTGCGCTTGGTGCAAGAGCACCGGGTGACGTCGACCTTCATGGTGCCGACGATGCTGCAGCGCATTCTCGACCATCCCGACTTCGACAAGACCGACCTGACATCGCTGGCTGCCATCGCCTACGGGGCAGCGGCCGCGCCGGTCGCGTTGGTGCGCAGGGCGATGGCCGCGATGCCACATGTGGGCTTCGCCAACGTGTTTGGACAGACCGAGACCCTTGGCGCCTACACGACGCTGTCGCCAGACGATCATCGCGATCCCAACCGGGTGGGCTCTGTCGGTCGACCGCTTCCCGGTGTACAGGTCCGCGTTGTGGACCCCGACACCGGGATCGACGTCGAGGCCGGAACGGCCGGCGAGTTGTGGGTGAACTCCCGCCAGAACGTGATCGAAGGCTGGCTGCACACAGGGGATCTCGCTCGCCAGGACTCCGACGGCTACATCTATCCCATTGGCAGGCTGAAGGACACCATCAACCGCGGGGGAGAGAAGTTCGGCCCGATCGAGGTCGAGGACGCCATTCGGACGCATCCGGCCGTGAGCGACGTGGCGGTCGCCGGAATCGCGGACGAGGAGATGGGCCAGCGGGTGGGCGCAGCCGTGGTGACTCGGTCTGCGCTGACACTCGAGGAGCTCCGATCACACTGCCGCGAGGTGATCGCCTACTTCAAGCTGCCGGAGAGACTGAAGTTCGTCGACCACATCCCGTACAGCGCCACCGGCAAGGTCAACCGCCGTGAGCTTGCCGCGCTGATATCCGACGGCGCCTGAGCCAGCGAAAAGGAGTCGCCGTGCTATTCCTTCACGAGACCCACCAGGTGGTCGGTGCGCGCGAGGACGAATTCGAGGCGGCTTACCGCGAGGGCTGGATGCCGATGCTCGCCCAAGGAGACGATGCGCGACTTCTCTGGTACACCAACCACGCTCACGGTTCCGGGCTGGCCTACAACGTCGTCACGATCACCGGAATCGCCGACGGTGCGGCATGGGAGCGCCTGGCCCGCAGGGCCCTGACCGGGGATCTCCAGCCGTGGATGCGCGAGCTGGACAACCTGCGACACGACGTGACGGGCAAGATCCTGCTGCCGGTCGAGTGGTCACCGCTCCAGGAGGTCGACCTCGCTGGCGTGCCGACGGACGGGACGACGCATCCGTCAAGCCTCTTCATGGAGGACACCGGCTGGCCCTCCGCCCCACTGGACGACTACATCCGCATGTGGGACGAGATCTATTATCGGCCGCTGTCGAAGACGTCCCAGATACTCGATATCCAGGCGTGCTTCCAGGTGGCACATGGGAGTTACAAGCGGCGAGAAGCCATGCTGTGGCAGAAGATCTCACCGGCCAACGACTATGCGACGCTCGTTCGCCTGCTCACCTCCGACATCGCGCCTGAGCACCGCGGGCCGGGCACCTACATGTTCGAAGCGCTGAAGTACCGCGACCAATGGGAGAGCCGGCTGCTGCGGACCTCGGCCTGGTCGCCGCTGTACTAGAGGCCCAACGTTCTAAGTCGCTCCAGCGCCTTGGCTGACTCGCTGCCGGGCTCGGGGTAATAGATCAGCAGGTGCTGCTCGTCGGACTGCGGAACGTCGAGCTTGGTGCGATGAAGATGAATGTCTCCGACCTTGGGGTGTCGCATGTGGATGATGCCCCCGCGGTATCCGACGCCTGCGCGCGCCCACAGTTCGCGGAAGCGTTCGCTGCTGCTTGACAGGTCCTCGACCAAGGCGCGCATCCGGGAATCGTCGAGATCGCTTCCGGCCACTTCGCGTAGCCCATTGACTGCGACCTCCGTCGCCTCGTCCCAATCAACGTAAAGGTCGCGCGCGGCCGGCGCTAAGAGGCGCCACCGTAGGAAGTTCTCTCCCGGCGCAAACCCCGGTGACAATGCGCGAGCAATTGGGTTGGCTGCCAACACATCCTGGTATCGATTGGCCACGATCGCCGGCATCGGAAACTGATCGATCACTCGATCCAAATCGTTGGCGACTGTCTCAAAAGCGGACTCCGGCTGGCGGCTACGTGTCGTTCCCGCTAGCCGATGTAGTATGGTCCGTGGCGTTGAAATCGAGTTGAAGGGCCCGCGCAAGCGCCTCGACGACTTGTCCGGATGGATGGATGTCGCGGCCCTGCTCGAGGCGCAAGTAGTAGGCGGAGCTGATGCCTGAAAGCGTCGCGACCTCCTCGCGACGCAAACCCGCCACGCGGCGGCGCGCGCCAGCAACGAGCCCGCAGTCTTCGGGACAGAGCTGCTCGCGTCGCGCCCGCAGGTAGTCACCTAGCGCATTCGCCCTCGGCGTCACCACCCGATTTTAAGGCTGTCCCTGGCAATACCACGATCAATTGGGTCTGGCTGGCGTTCCGTTTGCAGGAATCCGCCACTCGAGCCGCGCGTCCTTCCTGGGCGTAGTCGTCGCACGGGTACCGAGCCCAGCTAACCAGCGCGCGGCGATACCAAATGAAAACAGTTGTCGGAAACCAATTTCCGATGGCACAACAAGAGAAGGAAATCACGCACATGACCACTGACAGAATCTCATCCGTAGTCAGCCGCCTGTGGAAATCGACACTCGCGCTAGGGGCGCTGACCCTCAGCGTGGGCGCAGCAGTGCTGGTGTGGCCCGGCCAATCCATCGTCGTTGCTGCAGTGCTGTTCGGCGTCTACCTGCTGGCGTCCGGCATCGCACAGGTCGTCGCGGCGTTTACCGTCTATGCGCCGCCCGCCAGCCGCGTCCTGTTGTTCATCAGCGGCGCGCTGTCGGTCGTCCTAGGAGTGTTCGCCTTCCGCGACTTCAATAGCGGCGCCGCCGTGTGGCTGCTTGCCACATGGATCGGAATCGGATTCATCTTCCAAGGTGTTTCTTCATCCGTATTGGCGATCAGCCTTCCAAAGATGCCCGATCGCGGCTGGTACATCTTTCTGGGAGTCCTGACTGTGGTCGCAGGCGCGGTGGTGCTCGTGTGGCCGATCAGCTCCATCGCAGTACTCGCAATCTTCGCGGGAGCGTGGCTCGTCGTCATAGGGGCCGTCGAGATTGTGTGGGCCTTGAGTGCGCGTTCGACAGCCAAGAAGGTCGAGCGAGACATCGAGCCGCTAGTGGCCAGCGCCGCCGGCTGACTCATTGTTCGGCGTGCTGAGGTGCGATGCGTGCGCCTCAGCACGCCGAACCTTTCCCGGAAGCTGTCCTTCCCAGTACCACCATCAATGAGGTCCGGCTACCGCCCCGTGCGCAGGAATTGAGAACGTCGTCGCCGCGCTCATGAGGTTGCAACTGTCCCACCACCAGGCAAGGAGAACACAGTGTCAACCATCCGCTTCCACCGGCCGACCACGTCGACCCCAGAGCAGTTCATCGCCGGGCTCACCGATTTCGGACCCGGCCGCTCGAAGGTCTTCACCAACAGCGCTGAAGCGTCCCTAGAGGTGCATCGCAAGGGCACTTATGACGCCGACGTCACCGAGGGCGGCGGTGGAACCTGGGAGCGGCTGTACTACAACTGGTCCGAGCCCAACATCGTCAGGATCAAGACGACCGACTCGAATGTGTTTGGCGGCGCTTCCGGCTACACGTACACCTTGACTCAGCAGCCCAACGGAACAACCGACGTAGACGTCGTCATCGTTCGCGAGGGCAAGAACGTCAAGGGACACGTCCTCTCGGGCGTGCTCGGGACGGTCGGCAAGGGCGTCTTGCGAAAGGCGTTCGTCCACAGCGTCAAGGCCATCGAAGCGCGCAACGACGCGAGCGTTGTGTAACCGCAGCGAAAGCGGCTAGCCCACCGCGCCGGCCGCGATGGCTGCCGGCCAGCTGCCGTACTCGCTGATGTCGGGCCCGGTGGCGGCCGACGCGTCGCAGCCGAACGCGGTTCGCCATGTGCCGTCGTCGAATTCGACCTTGCCGAGCTGCATCGGCGCCGGCAGCGCGGCCAGGAACCGGCCAAGCGCCGCGGGGGACAACAGCCACCGGTGTCCGCTCAGTGCGGTGCCCGGCTCCCCGTCGGGCACCCGGGTGATGGCCGGCTTGGCAGGTACGGTCGGCAACACCGACATCCGGTAGCGCGGCGCTGTCGTCATCTCGCCAGCCCAGCGTGCGCCCTGATCGGTCAGCTGATGAACCAGTGGTCCGCCGCGCAGGTGTGCGCCGAACACCACCAGCTCGACGGATTCCGCGGCGGCCAGCGGCCAAACATCTACTGGCGCTTCGTCTCCCGATGCCAGCGCGGCGATGTCCATGGCGACCGCATCCTCGAAGGCACGCGCTAGCACGGTAATCCCGAACTGCGCCTGCCCCGCTGTCCCCGCTGGCACGGCTACCGCGCACATATCGAACAGATTGCAGAAGTTCGTATAGGTGCCCATGCGGGAATTGACGCCGACGGGGTCGGCGGCGACCTCGTCGATGCGCGGATGCATCGGAGCGGTGGGCACCACCATCGCATCGACGCCATCGAGAGCCGTCATCGCGACGGCGCGCAGGCGGTCGACCTCATGGCGGTCGCGCACCAGCCGATGCGCGGGGATATCGCGCGCGGCGGTGATGATGCTCCGCACGGTCGGATCGATCGCTGCGTCGGGATGCGCATCGATGAATTCGCCTACGGCGGCGTATCGTTCGCTCACCAACGCGCCGTCGTAGAGCAGCTTGGCGGCGGCCAGGAACGGTGTGAAGTCGATGCTCACGATGTGGGCGCCCGCGTCGGCCAACCGCTCTACAGCGGCGTCGAACGCAGCGCGCCACTCGCGATCCAGCACCGGCAGCTCGTCGGGAATCGCAACGACGGGATTGGGCGGTGCCGCGAGCCGAGCGTCGCAAGGCCATTGGCGATCACTTGCGAACGCAGCCATCACTCCCATGGCGCGGTTCGCAAGGTCGAGCTTCTGCGCGAAAATCGTTACACAGTCATAGGATTCGCATGCTGGCACGACGCCGTCGGTGCTGATCACCCCAAGTGTGGGTTTGATCCCGACGATGCCCTGCAGGCCTGCGGGGACGCGGCCGGAGCCGGCGGTGTCGGTGCCGATAGCGATGTCGGCTTCGCCGGTGGCCACCGCGACTGCCGATCCGGAGCTGGATCCGCCGCTGATGAATTCGGGTCTGCGGCTGTCGGGCACCGCGCCGTACGGCGAGCGGGTGCCGACGAGGCCGGTCGCGAACTGGTCGAGGTTGGTCTTCCCGACGACGACGGCGCCGGCCGCGCGCAATGCCGCCACTGCCGCGGCATCACCGTCGGGCGCGTAGGCGAACTCGGGGCAGGCGGCGGTGGTGGGCAGTCCGACCACGTCGACGTTGTCCTTCACCGCGAGCCGGACACCGGCCAGCGGGCCGCGATTCGTCTCCAGCTCTGTCGCCACCTCTGGGTCGGGCCTTCGAGTGATCCACACCGTCATGCCGAACAACCTAAGGGCCGACGATCCACAGTGCCCACTTCATCCACAGGGTTGGCGGCGAGCAGGGATTCGTCGGGCGGCGCTGTCGGAACCGCAGCGGTCAATGGCTGTGCGACGTGCGTCGCAGTCAGATGAATGAGAGGAATCAGGAATGTTTGAGACGTCCATCACCGTCGTCGGCAACATCGTCAACGACCCACAGGGCCGCAGAGTGGGAGACCAGGAGGTCATCAAGTTCCGGGTGGCCAGCAACTCGCGCCGGCGCACAGCCGACGGAACATGGGAGCCCGGAAATTCACTGTTCGTCACCGTCAACTGCTGGGGCAGGCTGGTCACCGGCGTCGGTGCGGCGTTGCGCAAGGGCGACCCGGTGATTGTCGTTGGCCACGTCTACACCAGCGAATACGAAGATCGCGACGGCAACCGCCGCTCGTCGCTGGAGATGCGCGCCACGTCCGTCGGGCCGGACCTGTCGCGGTCGATCGTGCGCATCATCGAGAAGACGGGCGCCGCCAGGGACGCCGCCACAGCTGCGGACGAACCCGAGGTCGAGACCGAATCCGACGGCACAACCGAGGACGACGAGGCCGTCGGCGACAAGGCGCTACCTCTGTCCGCGTAGCCAGCTGAGGCAGCTCTGGTCGGCTCTGCCGACGTGGCCACGCCTACGATGGTCGGCGGGAATCACCAAAGACTCGCGAAAGGCAACACCACGGCAATGGCCGAATTCATCTATTCGATGCGGAAGGTCCGCAAGGCGCACGGCGACAAGGTGATCCTTGACGACGTCAGCCTGAACTTCCTTCCAGGCGCGAAAATCGGCGTCGTCGGCCCCAACGGGGCCGGTAAGTCGAGCGTCTTGCGGATCATGGCCGGACTGGACCACCCCAACAACGGCGACGCGCTGCTACAGCCCGGCGCTTCGGTCGGCATCCTGCAGCAGGAGCCCCAGCTCGACGAGACCAAGACGGTGCGCGAGAACGTCGAGGACGGCGTGGCCATCAAGGCCAAACTCAATCGTTACAACGAGGTCGCCGAGTTGATGGCCACCGATTACTCCGACGAGCTGATGGAGGAGATGGGCCATCTGCAGGAGGAACTGGACGCCGCAGACGCGTGGGACATCGACTCCCAGCTCGAGCAGGCGATGGACGCACTGCGCTGCCCGCCGCCCGACGAGCCCGTCACGCACCTGTCCGGCGGTGAACGCCGCCGCGTGGCGCTCTGCAAGCTGCTGCTGTCCAAGCCCGACCTGCTGCTGCTCGACGAGCCCACCAACCACCTCGACGCCGAGAGCGTGCTGTGGCTCGAACAGCACCTCGCGGAGTACAAGGGCGCCATCCTCGCCGTCACCCACGACCGGTACTTCCTGGACAACGTCGCCGAGTGGATTCTCGAACTCGACCGCGGCCGCGCCTACCCGTACGAGGGCAACTATTCGACCTACCTGGAGAAGAAGGCCGAGCGCGTCGCCGTGCAGGGCCGCAAGGACGCCAAGCTGCAAAAGCGGCTGCAGGACGAACTCGCCTGGGTCCGGTCGGGCGCCAAGGCCCGGCAGGCCAAGAGCAAGGCGCGCCTGGGCCGCTACGAGGAGATGGCCGCCGAAGCCGAGAAGACGCGCAAGCTCGACTTCGAGGAGATCCAGATCCCGACGGGGCCGCGCCTCGGCAGCGTCGTCGTCGAGGTCGACCACCTCGACAAGGGCTTCGAGGGGCGCACCCTCATCAAGGACCTGTCGTTCACGCTGCCGCGCAACGGCATCGTCGGCGTCATCGGCCCCAACGGCGTCGGAAAGACCACGCTGTTCAAGACGATCGTCGGTCTCGAACAGCCCGACAGCGGCACCGTGAAGGTGGGCGAGACGGTCAAGCTCAGCTACGTCGACCAGAGCCGGGCCGGCATCGACCCCAAGAAGACGGTGTGGGAAGTCGTGTCGGACAAGCTGGACTACATCGAGGTCGGCCAGAACGAGATCCCGTCGCGGGCGTACGTCTCCGCGTTCGGCTTCAAGGGTCCGGATCAGCAGAAACCGGCGGGCGTGCTGTCCGGCGGTGAACGCAACCGGCTCAACCTGGCGCTGACCCTCAAGGAGGGCGGCAACCTGATCCTGCTCGACGAGCCGACCAACGACCTCGACGTGGAAACGCTGAGCTCGCTGGAGAACGCGCTGGAGAACTTCCCTGGCTGCGCGGTGGTGATCTCCCACGACCGCTGGTTCCTCGACCGCACCTGCACGCACATCCTCGCGTGGGAGGGCGACGACGACAACGAGGCCAAATGGTTCTGGTTCGAGGGCAACTTCGCCGGCTACGAGGAAAACAAAGTGGAACGACTTGGTATCGATGCGGCCCGTCCGCACAGGGTGACCCACCGCCGGCTCACGCGCGACTAATGTCGCTCGTGCGTGCCAGCGCCGGCACGCGGGCGTGAGTAGGAGCGGTGCGATGGAGGTCAACCCGGGGACGGGCACAGGCGTCGACGGATCTACCGACTCGCCGCCGCTGAGCCAGGACACGATCGTCCGGCTCGCGCGGGCCTACATGGCGACCTACCGCGGGCCTCACGGCGACGCGCCCGGTGCCGACTCGGCGGTGACCGCGCCGGTGGACCGGACGGCGCTGGGCAGGTTGACGTCGCCGGCGCTGGTGGAGGCCCACTGCCGACTCGGTCAGCACCGGTCCTTCGGCGATACCCGGGTTGCCGTGTACGGCGACGACGACCCGGGAGGATTCGGTCCCGCCCTGCAGATCGTCACCGACAACGCGTCGATGCTGATGGACTCCGTCACCGTGCTGCTGCACCGGCTCGGGGTGGCCTACAAGGCCATCATGAACCCGGTGTTCCGGGTGCGGCGCGGGCCCAGCGGGGAACTGCTGGCGATCGAGCCGGCGTCCGATGCCCCGTTCGGTGACGGCATCGACGAGACGTGGATCCATGTGCAGCTGGCCGAATCGGTCGACCCCAAGGCGGTGGAAGAGGTCAAGCGCCTGCTGCCCAGCGTCCTGGCCGACGCCCGTCAGGTGGCCTTGGACTCCACGTCGATGGCGGCCATGCTGCGCAGCCTGGCGGCCGAACTCGACTCCGACCCCAGGGCCGGTTCCCCGGCTCCGACCGCAAGGACGTCGCGGCGCTGTTGCGCTGGCTGGCCGACGGACACTTCGTGCTGCTTGGCTACCAGCGCTGCCAGGTCGGCGACGGTCAGTCCTCGGTCGATCCGTCCAGTCGTCTCGGCGTGCTGCGGCTGCGCACCGACGTGCTGCCGCAACTCACCGAAAGCGACGATCTGCTGGTGCTGGCGCAGGCCACCATGCCCAGCTTCCTGCGCTACGGCGCGTACCCCGTACATCGTGGTGGTCCGCGAACGCGTCGGTGGGGCGGCGATCGAGCACCGCTTCGTCGGGTTGTTCACGGTCGCCGCGATGAACGCCAATGTGCTTGAGATCCCGCTGATTTCACGCCGAGTCAACGACGCGCTCGCGATGGCGCACCGCGATCCCAGCCATCCCGGCCAGCTGCTGCTGGACATCATCCAGACCATTCCGCGTTCGGAGCTCTTCGCGCTATCCGCCAGGGAGCTGCTGGACATGGCGATGGCGGTGGTCGATCTCGGTTCGCGGCGCCGGACGTTGTTGTTCATGCGCGCCGACCAACTCGCTCACTTCGTGTCGTGCCTGGTGTACCTACCGCGCGACCGGTACACCACCGCGGTGCGGCTGGAGATGCAGGACATCCTGGTCCGCGAACTGGGCGGGGTGAGCATCGACTACGCCGCACGAGTCAGCGAATCACCATGGGCAGTAGTGCATTTCACGGTGCGGCTGCCCGAGGACTCCCGTCAACAGGACATCGACGTCTCGCTCGAGAACGAGTCGCGAATCCAGGACCTGCTCACCGAGGCCGCCAGGACGTGGGGCGACCGGCTGATGGGCGCGGTGAAGACCGGCTCGATCACCCAGGCCATGGCCGAGCAGTACTCGGCGGCATTCCCGGAGGTCTACAAGCAGGCCTTCGCGCCGATGGACGCGATCAAGGACATCGCGATCATCGAAGAGCTGCAGGACAATACGGTCAAACTGGTTCTCGGCGACCGTGGCGCCGACGGGATCGCGCAGCTCACCTGGTACCTGGGTGGGCGGTCGGCGTCACTGAGTCAACTGCTGCCGATGCTGCAGTCCATGGGTGTGGTTGTGCTCGAGGAGCGCCCGTTCACGGTGACCCGCGCCGACGGATTGCCGGTCTGGATCTACCAGTTCAAGATTTCGCCGCACCCCAACATCCCGACGCCGCCTGCGGGCCCCGACCGCGTCGGCGATGGCCCAGCGGTTCGCCGACACGGTCACCGCGATCTGGCACGGTCGGGTGGAAATCGACCGGTTCAACGAGCTGGTGTTGCGGGCGGGCTTGACCTGGCAGCAGGTGGTCGTGCTGCGCACGTACGCGAAATATCTGCGGCAGGCTGGTTTTCCGTACAGCCAGTCCCACATCGAAGGGGTGGTCAACGACAACGCAGGCACGGCACGCTCCCTCGTCGAGTTGTTCCAGGCGTTGTTCGACCCGAAGCCCTCCGACGAGGAGCGGCGCAGCGCCGCGCAGGCGGCCGCCGCCGCCGTGGCCGCAGACATCGATGCACTGGTCAGCCTCGACACCGATCGCGTGCTACGCGCATTTGCGTCGATGATCCAGGCCACGCTGCGGACCAATTACTTTGTCAGCAGCCCGGATTCGGCCCGTCAGCAGAACGTGCTGTCGGTCAAGCTCAACCCCGGCCTTATCGACGAACTGCCGCTGCCGCGGCCACGGTTCGAGATCTTCGTGTATTCGCCGCGGGTGGAGGGCGTGCACCTGCGGTTCGGGTTTGTGGCGCGCGGCGGCCTGCGGTGGTCGGACCGCAAGGAGGACTTCCGCACCGAGATCCTCGGACTCGTCAAGGCGCAGGCCGTGAAGAACGCGGTCATCGTCCCGGTGGGAGCCAAGGGCGGGTTCGTCGTCAAGGCACCACCGGTCGCCACCGGGGATGTCGCCGCGGATCGCGACGCGCACCGCAACGAGGGGGTGGCCTGCTACAAGCTGTTCATCGCCGGGCTGCTCGACCTCACCGACAACGTCGACAAGGCCACCGGCGGCGTCGTTACTCCACCCAATGTGGTGCGCCGCGACGGGGACGACGCCTACCTCGTTGTGGCCGCCGACAAGGGCACCGCGACGTTCTCCGACATCGCCAACGAGGTCGCCGCGTCATACGGCTTCTGGCTCGGCGACGCGTTCGCGTCCGGCGGTTCGGTCGGTTACGACCACAAGGCGATGGGCATCACCGCCAAGGGTGCGTGGGAGGCCGTCAAGCGCCACTTCCGTGAGATGGGCGTCGACACCCAAACCGAGGACTTCACCGTCGTCGGCGTCGGCGACATGAGCGGCGACGTGTTCGGCAACGGCATGCTGCTGTCCAAACACATCCGACTGCTGGCCGCATTCGACCATCGACACATCTTCATCGATCCCAACCCCGACTCCGCGACATCGTGGATTGAGCGCAAGCGACTCTTCGACCTGCCGCGGTCCAGCTGGGAGGATTACAACAAGTCGCTGATAAGCGAGGGCGGCGGGGTGTACAGCCGCGAGCAGAAGTCCATCCCGATCAGCCCGCAGATCCGCGCCGCGCTCGGCATCGCGGAGAACGTCGACGAGATGACCCCTCCGACCCTGATGAAGGCGATCCTGAAGGCTCCGGCCGACCTGCTGTTCAACGGCGGAATCGGCACTTACATCAAGGCGGAGACGGAGTCGGACGCCGACGTCGGCGACCGCGCCAACGATCCGGTCCGCGTGAACGGAAACCAGGTGCGCGCCAAGGTGATCGGTGAAGGCGGCAACCTGGGCGTCACCTCGCTGGGTCGCATCGAGTTCAACTTGGCAGGCGGCCGTTGCAACACCGACGCACTGGACAACTCGGCGGGTGTCGACTGCTCCGACCATGAGGTCAACATCAAGATCCTCATCGACTCGCTGGTCACCGCGGGCAAGGTCAGGGCCGAGGACCGGACCGCGCTGCTGGTGTCGATGACCGACGAGGTCGGCCGGCTGGTGCTGGTCGACAACGAGGATCAAAACGATCTGATGGGTACCAGCCGCGCCAACGCCGCCAGCCTGCTGCCCGTGCATGCCCGGATGATCAAGGATTTCGTCAAGGACCACGGGCTCAACCGCGAGCTCGAGGCGCTGCCGTCGGAGAAGGAAATCCGGCGCCGCACCGAAGCCGGAATCGGGCTGACATCACCAGAACTCGCGACGCTGATGGCTCACGTCAAGCTAGCGCTCAAGCAGGAACTGCTCGCCAGCGAGCTGCCCGACCAGGAGGCGTTCGCCTCGCGGCTGCCGTCGTACTTCCCGTCCAATCTGCGTGATCAGTTCGCCAACGACATCCGTCAACATCAGCTGCGCCGAGAGATCGTCACCACGATGCTGGTCAACGACCTCGTCGACACCAGCGGGATCAGCTACGCATACCGGATTTCCGAAGACGTCGGTGTCGGACCGATCGACGCGGTGCGCAGCTATGTAGCGACCAACGCGATCTTCCGAATCGGCGAAGTGTGGCGTGAGATTCGCGCCGCGGACCTGTCGGTCGCGGTCTCTGATCGCATGACCCTCGACCTGCGTCGGCTCATTGACCGCGCGGGACGCTGGCTGCTGAACTACCGTCCCCAGCCGCTTGCGGTTGGCGCCGAGATCAACCGGTTCGCTGAGAAAGTCCGCGTGCTGACCCCGCGGATGTCGGAGTGGCTGCGCGGCGATGACAAGGCCATCGTCGAGAAGGAGGCCCGTGAGTACAGTTCGCACGGTGTCTCGTCCGACCTCGCCTACATGGTCACGACCGGGCTGTACCAGTACAGCCTGCTCGACGTGATCGACATCGCCGATATCGTCGACCGCGATCCGGCCGAAGTCGCCGACACCTACTTCGCGCTGATGGATCGCCTCGGCACGGACGGCCTGCTCACCGCGGTGTCCCGGCTCGTTCGCGACGACCGTTGGCATTCGTTGGCCCGCTTGGCGATTCGCGACGACATTTACGGTTCACTGCGGGCGCTGTGTTTCGACGTGCTTGCCGTGGGTGAGCCTGATGAGAGTGGCGAGGAGAAGATCGCCGAATGGGAGACGACGAACAGCTCCCGCGTGACGCGTGCCCAGCGCACGTTGACGGAGATCTACGAAAGCGGCGAACTCGACCTGGCGACGCTGTCGGTGGCAGCGCGACAGATCCGCAGCATGACGCGAACTAGTGGGACAGGACAAACTGGGTGACGACGGGGTTTGTCGCGCCGGTGCATGTGCGCTGGTCGGATATCGACATGTATCAGCACATCAACCACGCCACGATGGTCACCATCCTTGAAGAGGCCAGAATCCCTTTTCTACGGGAGCCTTTCGGCGCGAACATCACGACGATCGGTCTGCTGATCGCCGATGTCCACATCGCCTACAAGGGCCAGCTGCGGCTGGTGGACTCGCCGCTGCAGGTGACGATGTGGTCCAAGCGGGTGCGCGCCGTCGACTTCACGATCGGCTACGAGGTGCGCCAGGCACATGCAACGCCGGACACCAAACCGTCGGTGATCGCCGAGACGCAGCTGGCCGCCGTCCACATCGAGGAGCAACGGCTGGAACGGCTTTCGCCCGCGCAGCGTGAGTATCTCCAGCACTGGATGCGATGACCCAACCCGAACGCGGTATCTGGCTTGACGACGCCACACACCGCGAGGACTTGGCGACGTTCACCGAACGGGCGTTGCGGCTCGACGACGCCGCCGTCGTACGGCTACGCGAGCGTGGCGGTGGTCTTGTGGTCGCATGGGTGGCAACGGGTTTCGACGTGCTGGCCAGCCGGGTGGTCGGCGGGCGGATTCGGCCCGCCGACCTTTGCGCGGGTGCGGACGCGCTCACGGCGGGGCTGACGGCGATGGACCGCAGCGGTTACGTGGATCCGGGATTCCCGATGGACTCGTCGTGGCGCGGCGCCCTGCCAGCTGAGAAGGGTTTCGTCCACCTCGACGACATCCCTGCCCGTGTCGTGCTCGACCTGGCCCAGCGAGGGGTGGCCCTTGCCAAGGAACATTCGAGCTCGCACGGGCCGCCGGCGTCGTTGCTGGATCAGGAGGTCGTCGCGGTGAGCGCCGGGGACACCAGTATCGGCATCCCGATGCGCTGCGTATTCGCCCTGACGGCAATGGGTTTCCTGCCGCAGTCGGAGGCCGCGGGTCTGGACCCCACGACAGTCGCCGCCGACGAGATCGTCCGGGTGCGCGCGTTACCAACCTGGCTTCGCATCGACGCACGCTTCGGTTCGGTGTACCGCCGCCGCGGCGATCCCGCGCTGGTGCTTCGCTAACGTTTTCAGCTGCTCGCGGGAGAACCTAGCTCTGTAAGAACTCCAGAATCGGCTGCGTCTGGCCGACGATCGAGTGCGCAACGTCGGGAAGCACCGTCACCGTTGCGTGCGGCACCGCAGCGGCAAGACGTCGAGCGGTGTCGGCGGAGTCGAGCATCGCGTCGTGTGCACCGACGATCGCGAGCACGGGCATGGTCAGCCCCTGCAACGCCTCATCGGAGAACACCGGCAGCCGGTCGCGACGGGGCAGGAACTCAGTGAACGTCAACGCCATGTACTCGGCGAACTCTGGCGTCTCCCGGACGTCGATGCCCGCAACGGCTTTCAGCGTTCGGTGCATACCCCATTGCCCGAATGGCTTGTACAGCAGGGCCTTAACCAGAAAGCCGAACTTCTGCCTGCCGATGCCGCCGGGGCACAGCAGCGCGAGCCGCTTGACGCGGTGCGGCCTGCGTGTCGCGTAATCGACCGCCAGCCACCCGCCGAGCGACGCTCCGACGATCGCGGTGTATTCGACCCCGAGACCCTCGAGAACGTCATCCAGCCACAACGCGTACGCCTCGGAGTCCAGAGGCGGACGCGACGGCGCCGAATGGCCAGGCTCGCCGATCATGTCGACGGCATGCACGCGAAAATGCTTCGCCCACATAGCGACATCGCCCATCCACATCGCCGTATTCGTGCCAGAACCGTGGAACAACAGCAGTGGCGGCGCCTCCTCGGCACCGCAGGTGAGCACGAACGTCTCACCCTCTCGTGTGGGCAGGTGCAGCTGATCGGCGCGCACCGGCCACTGCGCGAGGGTGTCATCGTAGCGGCGCAGGACTTCCCGGCCGCCGGCTTCGGTCTTGTAAATCATGGCGCGACGCAGTATCCCGTCAGCGCGGGCGGCCGCACAACCGCATTTCGCGAGAGCGCGCTAAACCAGCCAGGCGGCGGTATTCGGCGGCAGCTTGCCGTCAGCCAGCGGGCCACTCACCAACAGCAGCGTGCCGTCGGGCAGCGCCATCCCGCGACGGCCGGCGTTCAGCGCGCACACCAATCCGCTGCTGAGCCGGAACACCAGCCCGTCTGCCGGAGAGTCGAGCCATTCGACGGCCGAACCGCCGAATTCTTCGCGGCTGCGCCGCAATTCGATTGCGCGGCGGAAGAACGACAGCGTCGACTCGGAGTCAGCCAGCTGCTTCTCGACCGTCAACGCCGCCCATTCGGCAGGCAGTGGCAGCCAGGTATCGGGGTTGTCCGAGAAGCCGAACGGGGGTGCGTCGCCATCCCACGGCACTGGCACCCGGCTCGCGTCGCGTCCTCGCCTGGTGTGTCCCGATCGTTCCCATACCGGGTCCCGCAGCGCCTCGTCGGGCAAGTCGACGTTGGGAAGTCCGAGTTCCTCGCCGTTGTAGATGAAGACCGCCCCTGGCAGCGCGAGCATTACCAGCGCCATCGCACGAGCGCGGGCCAGCCCGATCTGCCCGCCGCCGTAGCGGGCTGGCTCGCGGTCGACGTCGTGATTGGCAAGCGTCCAGGTGGGTGTCGCGTCCGCGATCGCCGCGGCGGCCAAGGAGTTCTCGATGGCCCCGCGGATGTCGGCCGCATCGAAGTGAGCCCGCAGCAGCCGGAAGTTGAAGCCGAGGTGCAGCTCGTCGGGCCGCACGTACCGGGAGAACTGTTCGTTGTCGTACACCCACACCTCGCCGATCGCGACGGCGTCCGGGTAGTCGTTGAACACCCTGCGGATCTGCCGGTGGATCTCGTGCACGCCGTCGTTGTTGAAACGTGGGTCGTCATCCATGTCGGCCAACAGCACCTCGGCCCTGATGACCTCCATGTCGGGCAGTCCCGGCGGCTTGGCCATGCCGTGCGCGACGTCGATCCGGAACCCGTCGATCCCCCGCTCCAGCCAGAATCGCAACGTCTTCTCGAGGTCCTCAAAGACCTCGGGGTTATCCCAGTTCAGGTCCGGCTGCTCGGCATCGAACAGGTGGAGATACCACTGGCCGGGGTTGCCGTCGGCCTCGACGACGCGGGTCCATGCCGGGCCGCCGAAGATCGACACCCAGTTGTTCGGGGGATGAATGCCGCCGGGGCCGCTGCCGTCGCGGAAGATGTACCGCTCGCGCTGGTCGCTGCCGGGGCTCGAGGCCAGCGCGGCCTGGAACCACGGATGCTGTGAACTGGTGTGGTTCGGCACCAGGTCCATCGTGACCTTCATGCCCAACCGGTGAGCGGCGTCGGTGAGCCGGTCCAGCGCCTCGATCCCGCCGAACAGCGGGTCGACGTCGCGGGGGTCGGCCACGTCGTAGCCGTTGTCGGCCATCGGCGAGACCATCACCGGATTGAGCCAGATCGCGTCGACGCCCAGCGCCTTGAGGTAATCCAGCTTGGCGGTGACCCCGTCGAGATCGCCGACGCCGTCGCCGTCGCTGTCACGGAACGACCGGGGGTACACCTGATAGAAAAGCGCGCGCGACCACCAGGTTGTTGTCATCAGAACGGCGAGTTCACCATCGAGTGTGCGGCCATCTCCAGGTAGGCCAACAATTCCGTGCGGTGCTCGTCGTCGAGCGTCTGCGAGTCTATCTCCGCGACCGCGGTGTGCATGCAGCGCAGCCATGCGTCGCGCTCGATGTAGCCGATTCGGAACGGGGCGTGGCGCATCCGCAATCTGGGGTGGCCGCGCTGATCGGAATAGGTCCGTGGGCCGCCCCAGTACTGCTCGAGGAACATCCGCAGCCGTTCCTCCGCGCCGTCGAGATCGTCCTCGGGGTAGATCGGCCGCAGGATCTCGTCCTCGCGGACCAGCTGATAGAACCGCGACACGATGGCGTGGAACGTGTCGTGGCCGCCCACCGCGTCATAGAACGACTGCTCCGGCTGTGTCACGGCACCATTGTGCCTGTGGGCGACGAAGGCGCCGGTCAGCGGTCGCGTCACCGTATGTTCACAGGACTGACCTGCGGACACGAACGAATTTGTTATGCGATCGACCCCAATCCATGGTGGACTGTCGGTCGGAGGACGTATGGCGCATCGCAAGAAGAGCCACGGCCACCGGCATCACGGGGCCGCGGCGGGCTTATCTGGGGTCGCCATGACCCATGCCCAGACGCGGGTGCTGCACAGCGTCGACACTCATCCACCGAGTACCACCCACGACGGCTCCATCTGGGGGCGCCGTCGTGTGCTGCTTCTAAATTCCACGTACGAACCGTTGACCGCTCTGCCGATGAGGCGGGCGGTCATCATGCTTATGTGCGGCAAGGCGACCGTCGTGCACGACGATCCGAACGGCCCCGTGATCCACTCGGCCAGCAGGTCGATCACGGTGCCGTCGGTGATCCGGCTGCATTCGTACGTGCGAGTGCCGTATCGGGCGCGGATCCCGATGACCAGGGCCGCTCTGATGCATCGCGACCGGTTTCGCTGCGCCTACTGCGGAGCCAAGGCCGACACCGTCGACCACGTGGTGCCGCGCAGCCGCGGCGGTGACCACACGTGGGAGAACTGCGTGGCGGCCTGCTCGACGTGCAATCACCGCAAGGCCGACCGGTTGCTCGCCGAGCTGGGCTGGACGCTGCGCTCGGTGCCGGTGCCGCCGAAGGGGCAGCACTGGCGGTTGCTGTCGTCGGTCAAAGAACTCGACCCGGCCTGGGTGCGATACCTGGGTGAGGGCGCGGCCTGAGCGCGGCTTAGGTTACGGTTTCCGTCGTGAGCACCGCACTTACTCATTCCCTTCTCGGAGGGGTTCCGCTGGCCATCACGCTGGCGTTGATCGCATTGATCTGGGGCGTCGGCAAGAACCGCAAGGGCCCGCACCCGGCGACCTACAAGCTGTCCGAGTCCTGGACACACGCTCCGATCCTGTGGGCGTCCGACGAACCCGCTGACCATGGCCACGGTGGCCACGGTCACACTTCACGGTAGGAGGCGGCGCCAGTGGCAAGTGGTGAAGTTGCGACCGATCGCGTCGACCGAACTAGCCGAGCTGCCGCGGGGATTCGTCGTCACGTCCAGCGGACGGGTCTCGGGGGTCACCGAGCCCGGCGACGTGTCGGTCACCTACCCGTTCCCGGTCAAGGATCTGGTCTTCCTCGACGACGCGCTGAAGTACGGCTCGCGAGCGGCCAAGGCCCGTTTCGCGGTGTACCTCGGCGATCTCGGCGAGGACACCGCCGCCACGGCCCGCGACATCCTTGCCAAGGTGCCGACGCCGGATAACGCGGTGCTGCTTGCGGTTTCGCCGAACCAGCGCGCGATCGAGGTGGTCTACGGCAGCGATGTCAAGGGCCGCGGCATCGAGGAGTCCGCACCGCTGGGAGTCTCGGCGGCCGCCGCGTCGTTCAAAGAGGGCAACCTGATGGACGGTCTGATCAGCGCCGTTCGGGTGCTCAGCTCTGGCGTCTCACCGCGCTGACGCTTACGCGAGCGCCCGCACGGATCTCGACGTAGCGCGTCAGGAACCTGCGCTCGTCGAGCCGCTTTCGGCGCAGCCATCCGGTGACCTCGTCATTGCACTTGCTCGTATTGCAGGACAGCGCACGCGGGCACGACGTTGTCCACGGTGTATCGCCCGCCTCGCGAGATCGCCAGGACACAGTCGCGCTGCAGCGGGCCGCCGGTCGCGCCGCAGTAGGCGCAGCCTTGCCAGGCCTCCTTGAGGGCTGCCCATTGCTCGCCGGTGAGGTCGTTGTCGACGAGGTCCATCCGGCGCTTCCGCTTGCGCGCGGCCCGTGCCCTGCGAGTTCGACTGACCGCCACGTCCAAAGGGTAAGGGCGTGAGCGTGCGCAAAATGCTCGCCGGCGTGCGGCGTGTCGCGGAAGTTAGGTGACGTCGAAGGCGCGCGCCCGCAGTGCACGCTCGACGCCCGCGCGGCCCTCGAGCACCAGCCTGCGCAGCGACGGCGGCACATCCGGGTCGGCAAGGAATCCATCTGCGGCGTCCAGACCGGCCTGGCTGACATCCCACGACGGGTACAGCCCGATGACGACGGTCTGCGCGACCTCGCTCGAACGTCGTTCCCACACACCGGAGATGGCGTCGAAGTACTTCGCCCGGAACGGCTGCCAGCACCTCACCCTGGCCGGGCCGCGCGAACGCGCCGACCATCGACCGCGCGGTGACGTTGGGCAGCGTGTCGTCCTCGATCACCTCTTGCCACGCTGACTCCTTGACCGCCGGTTGGGGTCGCGCCGTGGACGCCTCCAAGGCGTGCCGCTGGCCCGCTGCGGTCGGGTCCCGCTGCGCCTCCGCGTCGATGAACGGTGTCTCCGCGGCCGTCGGCATCGATCGCACCCGCCGCGGCCAGGGCCGTGACGATGCGCCAGCGCAGGTCGGTATCGATCACCAGACCGGGCATGTTCACCGCTGCGGGCTCGTTGTCCAGCAGCGTCGACAGCACGGCGACGTGGTTCGGTGAAAGCACCGATGCGCACAGCGCATTGACGAACGCCAGCTGATGGTCTGAGCCCGGCGCCGACTCGCGCGCCAGGTCCAGCAGCGCGTCTGCGAACGCCGGCCAACCGTTTTCGGTCGCCCAGCTCGGGGTCGGCGTAGGACGTCAGCGCCGTCTGGGCCTGCAGCAGCAGCCGCTGCGCCACGCCGACTTCGGTTTCGGCGTGCACACCGCTGATGACCAGCGCGACGAAGTCGCGGGCCTTCAGTTCGGCTTCGCGGGTCATCTCCCATGCCGCCGACCACGCCAGCGTGCGGGGCAGCGGGTCGGCGATGTCGGCGATGCGGGTGAGCGCCGTCTGCAACGACTCGGGGTCAAGGCGCAGCGAGCAATACGTCAGGTCGTCGTCGTTGACCAGGATCAGCTTGCCTCGCGAAACTCCTTGCAGCGCAGGAACATCCGTGCTCGAGCCTTCGACGTCAAGCTCCTCGCGGTGGGTGCGGACCAGCTTGCCGCTGCCGTCGTCGTCGTAGATTCCGACCGCAAGGCGGTGCACCCGGGTCTCACCGGCGCCCGGCTGCGCGCCGCTCTGGGCGATCGCGAAGCGGGTGAACCGCCCGTCGGCGTCGAGATCGAAGTCGGGACGCAGCGTGTTGAGCCCAGTGGTCTTGAGCCACTGCTGGCCCCAGCCGGAAAGGTCGCGGCCGGACGCCTTCTCCAGCGCGCCGAGCAGGTCGCCGAACGTGGCGTTGCCGAATGCGTGGTCGCGGAAGTAGTCCCGCAGGCCGGACAGGAACTCCTCGAGCCCGACGTAGGCGACGAGCTGCTTGAGCACGCTGGCGCCCTTGGCGTAGGTGATGCCGTCGAAGTTCACCTCGACGGCGTGCAGGTCGGGGATGTCGGCGGCGACCGGATGCGTCGACGGCAGCTGGTCCTGCCGGTAGGCCCACGACTTCTCCACGTTGGCGAACGTCGTCCACGCCTCGGTGTACTCGGTGGCCTCGGCCTGGCACAGCACCGAGGCGAACGTCGCGAACGACTCGTTGAGCCACAGGTCGTCCCACCACTGCATGGTGACGAGGTCGCCGAACCACATGTGCGCCATCTCGTGCAGCACGGTTTCGGCGCGCCGCTCGTAGGACGCCCGGGTGACCTTGCTGCGGAAGACGTAGTCCTCCAGGAACGTCACCGCGCCCGCGTTCTCCATCGCGCCGGCGTTGAATTCGGGAACGAACAGCTGGTCGTACTTGCCGAACGCGTAGGGCACGCCAAAGTTGTTGTGGTAGAAGCCGAATCCCTGCTTGGTCTCGGTGAAGAGCCGTTCGTGGTCCATGAACTCGGCCAGCGACTCGCGGCAGTACAGGCCCAGCGGGATCTCGCCGTGTTCGTCGGAATACGTGTCACTCCAGTGCGCATACGGCCCGGCGATCAGCGCGACGAGGTAGGTGCTCATCCGCGGGGTGGTGACGAAGGTGTGCACGTGGGCATCGCCCTCGCCATGCACGTGCCCGCTGGCGCCGTTGGAGATGACTCGCCAGTTCAGCGGCGCGGCCACCATGATGTCGAACGTGGCCTTCAGGTCGGGCTGGTCGAAGCAGGCGAACATCCGCTTGGCGTCGGCGGTTTCGAATTGCGAGTACAGGTACACCTCGTCGTCGACCGGGATCGACGAACCGGTGCAGGCCCTCGCCGGTGTTGGAGTATCGGCAGTCGGCGTCGACGACGAGGACGTTGCGCTCGGACAGACCGCGCAGCGGGATGCCAGTCGACTCGTCGTACCCGGACACGTCGATGTCGCGGCCGTTGAGCGTGGCGCTGCGGATCGAGTCGGCGGCGATGTCGATGTAGGTGTCGGCGCCGGCCAGCGCCTCGAACTCGACCGTGGTAACCGAACGGAAGGTGTCTTCGCCGGGCTTACCCTCGCCGTCGGTGAGGTCGAGGGCGATGCGGTAGTTGTCGACGGTGACGAGGGCGGCGCGTTCGGCGGCCTGCTCGCGGGTCAGATTGGGAAGTGCCACGCGTCCAACCTATCGGCCGCGCTCCCAAGCGGCCCGCTACAGCCCCGGTATCCCGAACCCGTTCAGCCCGCTCAGTTGGTTCAAGAACGTGCCGTTGCCGATCGAGGACATCATCGACGGGCAGTACATCGATATCGCGATGCCGGTGAAGAACGCCGCCATCGTCGGGGTTGATGCCGTTGTTGGAGACGGTCGAGTAGATCGACGCCATGTTCTTGCCCGGTTCGACCAGCATCGGGCAGATCGACTGTCCGAGCTGCTCGGTGCTTGCCGGATCGTTGTAGCCGATGCCGGCGTTGGTCAGCGCACCGAGGAAGTTGTTGTCGGTAACGGGGTCGGCGTATGCCGGTGCCGCGAGCGTTACCGCCGTCGCGACCCCGACCAAAGTCACGGTGACAATGCGTTTCGCTTTAATCACAGGAGTAACACTGATTGACAACGGTCACATCGACAACACGGTTGTATAACCGTTTGCACACTATGCGTGTCCTATGTGGCGACCACGTGCGAAGTCGTGGCAGTGGGGAACACGCTGCGCTCCGGGCATAGTTGTGCTGAACGGATCGCCGACCTTCATACGAGAGGACCAAGCAGGAATGCCCGAAAAGTCTGTTGCGGATTTCTGGTTCGACCCGCTGTGCCCGTGGTGCTGGATCACCTCGCGGTGGATCCTCGAGGTCGAGAAGGTGCGCGATATCGAGGTCAACTTCCACGTCATGAGCCTGGCGGTGCTCAACGAGAACAAGGAAGACCTGCCCGAGCAGTACCGCGAAGGTCTCAAGCAGGCGTGGAAGCCGGTGCGGGTGGCCATCGCCGCCGAGCAGGCCAAGGGCCCCGAGATTCTGGCGCCGCTGTACACCGCGATGGGCACCCGGATCCACAACCAGGGCTAACAAGGACTTCGACCCGATTCGTCATCAAGGAGTCGCTCGAGGAGGTCGGGCTGCCGGCCGAGCTGGCCGAGGCGGCCGACACCGACAAGTACGACGAGGCGCTGCGCAAGAGCCACCACGAGGGCATGGACCCGGTCGGCGACGACGTCGGCACCCCGACCATCCACGTCAACGGCGTCGCATTCTTCGGCCCGGTGCTTTCGAAGATCCCGCGCGGCGAGGAAGCCGGCAAGCTGTGGGACGCCTCGGTGACGTTCGCGTCCTATCCCCACTTCTGGGAGCTCAAGCGCAGCCGCACCGAGCCGCCGACGTTCGACTGAGGCAAATCGGCGTACGTCACGCCGGTTGCTCCCACACCCGATTGGACCGCGCCGTGTCCAGTCGGTAGTCGGTGACACGGATGTCGAACAGCCGCGCGCCCAGGTCCCGTGCGCACGAGACCGGATCGCTGGGATCACGCACGATCTCGCCGCGGCTGTTCGCATTGCCGACGACCACGCCGACCAAGTCCTGTCGGAGATATCGAGTGAGTTCTTGGAACTGGGCGATGACGCCTTGCGTCGCTCCGACGTAGCTCTCCTCGCATGAGATCAGCACGCCAACCCTCTTGTCCATGATCTCGCTGACCACTTTGTCCTGCATGGGCGCGCTGTTCGCGGTGTAACAGAACAGCCGGTCGAACACCGTCTTCAGTCGGGCAGGCATCCCGTAGAAGTACAGCGGCATCGCGAAGATCAGCCCATCGGCGGGCAGTATGTGGTCGATCAGCAGCTCTTCATAGCGGTCATCGAGTGAGCAGCTGCCGTCCTCGACGCGTCGGCATTGCCGGCAATTACCCAGCATGCGGTCGACGTAGTCGTCGAGGAACACGTGCTCGACGTCGTGGCCTGCCCATCGGGCTCCGTCAGTGGCGGACCGCGCGAGAGCGTGGGAGTTGCCGTCTTCGCGTGGACTGGCGCTGATAACCAACATCTTCATGTCGCTCTGCAGCCGATTGGAGCTACGTCGTATTCCCGTAAGGTCGCTCTGCCAGAATGTCCGCCATGCGCGTCTACCTGGGCTCTGACCATGCGGGCTTCGAACTCAAGCAGGCCATCATCGAGCATCTGCAGAAGGCCGGCCACGAGCCGATCGACTGCGGCGCGTACGTCTACGACGCGGAGGACGACTACCCGGCGTTCTGCATCGCGGCCGCGGAGAAGACCGTCGCCGATCCGGACAGCCTCGGCATCGTGATCGGTGGCTCGGGCAACGGCGAGCAGATCGCCGCGAACAAGGTTCCCGGTGTGCGCTGTGCGCTGGCCTGGAGCGTCGAGACCGCCACGCTGGCCCGCCAACACAACAATGCTCAAGTGATGGGCATCGGCGGCCGCATGCACACCGTCGAGCAAGCACTGGAGATCATCGACGCATTCCTCAGCGCCGAGTGGTCGAAAGCCGAACGGCACCAACGCCGTATCGACATCCTCGCCGAGTACGAGAAGACCCACATCGCGCCGCCGGTGCCCGGCGCGCCCGCCTGATCGGATGCCGGAAGGGCACACTCTGCACCGGCTGGCCCGGCTGCATCAGCGCCGGTTCGGCCGCGCCCCGGTGATGGTGTCCAGTCCGCAAGGCAGGTTCGTCGACGGTGCCGTCGGCCGTCAACGGACGCGTCCTCAAGAAGGCGACCGCCTGGGGCAAGCACCTGTTTCACCACTACGACGGCGGCCGCGTGGTGCACGTGCACCTGGGCCTCTACGGCACCTTCACCGAGGTGCCGATACCGATGCCGCTTCCGGTCGGTCAGGTCCGGATGCGGATGATCGGCACCGAGTACGGCACGGACTTGCGCGGCCCGACGGTGTGCGAGGTGATCGAGGAACCCGAGGTCGCCGACGTGGTTGCCAAACTCGGGCCCGACCCGTTGCGGCGCGACGCCGACGGCGCGCTGGCATGGGCGCGAATCAGCAAGTCCCGCAGGCCTATTGGGGCGCTGCTGATGGATCAGACGGTGATCGCCGGGGTCGGCAACGTGTACCGCAACGAGCTGCTGTACCGGCACCGCATCGACCCGTATCGCGCTGGCACTCACATCGACGAGGCCGAGTTCGACGCGATGTGGACCGACCTCGTCGAGCTGATGAAGGTCGGCTTCCGCCGCGGGAAGATCATCGTCGTCCGGCCCGAGGACGACCATGGCCTGCCGTCGTATGGGCCCGGCCGGCCACGCACCTACGTCTATCGCAGGGCGGGCGAGCCGTGCCGGGTGTGCGGCACCAGCGATCCGCACCGCGGAGCTGGAGGGCCGCAACCTGTTCTGGTGTCCGACCTGCCAGAAGTAGTTCAGGACGCGACAATCGGCGGGTGGAACTGATCCTCGTCGTCGTCGGCGCCATCGTGGTTACTGCCATCGCGCATCGGCGTGGCCTCGAACCGGCACTCATCCTCGTGGTCGTCGGATTCGCGGTGTCGTTCGCGCCCGAATTCGAAGGCATCGAACTGGAATCCGAGGTGCTGCTGTCGGTGGTGCTGCCGCCGCTGCTCTACTCGGCGGCGCTGGACTTCTCGTTCCCGACGTTCCTGCGCAACATCCGGCCGATCCTCGGCCTGGGTGTCGGGCTCGTCGTCGTCACCGCGTTCGCCGTCGCGGGTATCGCCTCCTGGCTGGTGCCGTCGCTGACGTTCGCCACGGCCCTGATTCTCGGCGCGGTGGTGGCACCGCCCGACGCCGTCACCGCCGTCGCGGTCGGGCCGCAAACTCGGCCTGCCGAAGAAGGTGATGGCGATCCTGACGGGGGAGAGCCTGGTCAACGACGCGGCCGCGCTGTCGCTGTTCTCCATCGCGGTGGCCCAGGTCGCGGGAAGCACGGCATTCATCTCCAACCCGCTGCTGCTGTTCAGCTACAGCGCCGTCCTGGGCACGGCCGTCGGGGCGGCGCTGGGCTACATCACGTTGTGGATCCGCCGCCGGCTCGCGCATCCCGGGCTGGAGACGATCCAGGGTCTGGTGGTGCCGTTCGCGGCGTTCATCTCCGCCGAAAACCTGCACGCCTCGGGCGTGCTGGCCGTAGTGGTCGCCGGGTTCGTGGTGGGCCACGGAGCGCTCGACGCGGGCTATCAGACGCGGCTGCAGGAGCGCTACGTGTGGAACTCCGTCGACGTGATGCTCGAGGCGTTCGTGTTCGCCTACATCGGGCTGCAGCTGCGGTTCGTCCTCGAAGATCTGCGCGAGGCGCACGAGTCGCTGACCGAGGTCGCGCTGGCGTCCGGTGTCGTGCTGGTGGTGGTGCTGCTGATCCGGCCTGCGTGGGTGTTCTTGATGTTCGGCCGCGGCCTGCTGTCGCGGCACGTCGAGACCCGGCTGAGCGTGCCGGTTCCGGTCGTCGGTGCGCGCGGCGCGCTCGGCACCCGAAAACCCAACGGAGGCAAGCGGTCTGCCCTGATCGACCGCCGCCTGCTGACCTGGCAGGAAAACGTCGTCGTGTCGTGGACGGGCATGCGCGGGGTGGTGACGCTGGCTGCGGCGTCGGGCATTCCGCTGATGACCGTCGCACGGGCAGCCGTTCCCGGAGCGGGCGACGATTCAGGCCATCGCGTTCGCGGTCAGCGTGGGCACACTGCTGCTGCAGGGCTGGACGCTGCCGCTGCTGATCCGTTGGCTTGGGCCGTCATTCGAGGCCGACCGCGTCTCCGACGACGCCGAGACCCGCAAGGCCGAGCAGATCGTGCACACCGCCGCCGACGACGTGCTGGCCCGGTTCGCCGCCGACCCGCCGGCCGGGCTCGACACCGCGACGCTGGCCAACATCAGGCTGACGATCGCCCGGCATTCTCAAGACGCCGACGAGATGCCCGACCCTGAGTCGCACACGCTGCGCGCCGAGGTGTTCGCAGCGCTGTACCGCGACGTGCTGTCGGCGCAACGGACCGCGCTGATCGCCGAACGCGACGCGGGCGGCATCGAGGACGAAGCGGCGCGGGCCATGCTCGAGAGGCTCGACCTGCAGGAGGCAGGGGTCTCGTCGCGCCTGGAAAGCCGGTTCTAGAGTCCCTTCGACGAACAGCAGCCGCCGGCTCAGCGCCCGATCCCGGAAGGCGAGCGCCTGCGCGTAGGCCTCGGACGAATACCACTGCTGCAGCGTGTCCATGTCGGGGAATTCGACGATCACCAGCCGTCGCTGCGGGGACCAACTCACCTTCCGCCGCCTCGGGCAGCGCCGCCCGCACGAGATAGCGCCCGCCGTGCTGCTCGATGGAGGTCTTGGCGCGGCTGCGGTACTGCTCGAAGCTGTCCTCGTCGAGCACCTCGACTTCGGAGATGACGTATGCGGCCATCGACGCGGCTAGAAGTCGCCGAAGCCGCCGAAGTCTCCACCGCCGAAGTCGCCGCCGCCGATCCCAGCCGCCGCCGTCCCAGCCACCGCCACCGTCACCGCTGTACCCGTCGACACCGCTAGCGTCGGCGCCGCCGCCGTCCCAGCCGCCGCCGTCGCCACCGCCGTCCTGTCCGGCCGCGAAGCCGTCTTGGTAGCCGTCGCCGTAGCCGCTCTCGAAACCCTGTGCGCCGTAATCAACTCCGTGCATGCCGCGAGAACATCGCGTCGAACAGCAGGACAGATCCAAGGCCCCACGCGCCGGCCACCAGGGCCGGTTTCCACCACGGCTCCGAATACCAGCCGGCCGGCACGGGACGACCGGCGACGCGGCCGCCGGGGTAGTAGTTCGGGGTGCGCTGCGACGGTGTCGGCGACGCCTCGATTTCGCGGCCCTCGAAGTTGATCCGACGGTCTTCGGTGACGGTGCCCGCCGACCGCTGGCCGGTCAGCGACTCCAAGCTCCGGCCCAGGGTCCATGCCCATCGCGGTGCGCGCGGCGCGCACGTAATACAGCCCCTCGATGGCGCTTTCCTTGGCCAGAACGGCCTGTCGCGGCGTGGTGGCCTGGTCGATCTGCGACGAGGCGGCGGTGTACCGCTCGGAGGCGTCGGCCATGGCCTGCTTGGACGCGTCGTCGGTGCCCGTGATGTTGAGCACCTGCCCGCCGAGACGTTCGATGAGCCGACGGGCATCGGCCTTCGCGTCGGCAAGCGAGGCCGCGGTGCGCCTGCCCGAGGCCTTTGAGGAGCTGTACACGGCCAACCCGATGGCGGCGATGACAACGATGATGAGGACGAGCAAGACGCCGTTCATAGCGTCCAGCGTACCGACAGGAAAAAGCCGATCCGGGGCGGCGAATCAGCCGCGAATTACGCCCTAGAGCGGAGTCACGTGCGCATTGGCGCTCCGGCGTCGAGTCGCCACCCCGGCTAACGGAAGGTCCGATTGCTTTGACAGACTATGCGCATGGCACAGATAACGCTGCGTGGTAATTCCATCAATACGGTTGGCGAACTGCCCGCCGTCGGATCGCGGGCCCCCGGCTTCGCGCTTATCGGTACCGATCTCGGCGACGGTCAGCAGCGAGCAGTTCGGCGATAAGCCCGTGCTGCTCAACATCTTTCCGTCGGTCGATACACCTGTGTGTGCGACGAGCGTGCGGACCTTCAACGAGCGTGCCGCCGGGAGTGGGGTCTCGGTGCTCTGTGTATCGAAGGATCTGCCGTTCGCGCAGAAACGATTCTGCGGCGCGGAGGGCATCGAGAACGTCACGACGGCCTCGGCGTTCCGCGACAGCTTCGGGGAGGACTACGGCGTCACCATCACCGACGGTCCGATGGCCGGGCTCCTTGCACGTGCGGTCGTGGTGATCGGTGCGGACGGAAACGTCGCATACGCGGAACTGGTGCCCGAGATCGCTCAAGAGCCCAATTACGACGCGGCGCTCGCAGCGCTCAGCTGAGGCGCAACAGCTTCATCTCCGCCAGGTGCTGCGGCAGTGCGTCGAGATACTCGGCGAGGCCGTCGTGCTCGAACGCATTCGGCTCTTCGCGGGCGACGGCCAGGAGAGCCGCCACCAAAGCGTCGTGATCGCGGGTGCCGTCCAGTAGTGGCAATACGTGGCGGTCAAGCGTCGACAGCAAGTGCGTTTCGTGCCAGAGGTCGAAAGTCCACGCATCGGATCTGTTGCGCGTGAGCTCGGCCATCCGTCTGGCCGTTTCGTCGAAGCGCAGCGGTGTGGGCGCCGCATCTGGCAGCACCGGATCAAGGCGCCAGCGCGCCTGCCCCTGCAGGATCAAAACGCCCATCAGGTCGTCGACGTGGTCGGGAAGGCTCGCGCTCGGATTGAGACCCGCGGAAACCAACCGCGCGTGCACCGCATCGACCAGCTCCTGTCGTGACAGCGTCCACGGCCAGCGGTCGCTGAGTGCATCAAGAGCTGCCTTGATCCCCGGATCGTTCGTGAACAGCGTCGCACCGTCAGCCTCCCGATACTCCTGGCGCGAGTTATCGATGCGCGTCTGCTCCTCGACAGGAGGCACCCAGGCGGCGATATGCAGACGACGAATCCGGCTGCGGTCGGGCTCGTAGCGGATCTGCGATGCGCGTTCGCCATGGACCAGCAGCGATTGGCGGAACATGCGGTTGACGACAAAATCGAGGTACTGCTCCACCAACACCTGCACGCCGCCACACTTCTCGGCAAGTGCTCGGCAACCTTGGGGCCGAAGTTGGCGGGGAACATCACCTCGGGGCGGGCTTCGGCCAGGTAGGCCAGACCGTGTCGGCCGGCACGGCCTACCACCTCGTAGAAGTAGCAGGGTGCGTTGAATGTCGCGAGCTCGTCGTGCAATAGGGAGGAATCACCGAAACCTTCAGAGTGAGCCCGGAATTCGGCCAGGACTCTGGCAAGTACGCCGTCGGCCTCAGTAACCTCCTCCAGGAAGTCGACCATGCGTGCGTGCGTCGCGGGCTTTGCCCTCCGGTGTCGCGCTGGCGCCGCTGGCCAGCAGCATGGCATCGCGCGCGATTTCCTTCGACTTCCATCCCGGGTAGACGTTGTAGCTCATGTAGGCCACGCCCTCGAGGCGCCAGCAGCGTGCGGAATGCGGACAAGAGCGCGTCCTGTACCTCTGCCGGCACCCAGCTGTACACCCCGTGGGCGATGATGAAGTCGAACTGCCCAAGTGCCGCCAGGTCCATTCGTGCGATATCGCCCGCAAGCAGCTCGACGTTGGCGAGGCCCAAGGCCCGCAACCATCAGGCGACCGTGGTCGATCTGCGCAGGCGACAGATCGATGCCGACGACGCGGGCGTCAGGATGCGCGGCGGCGAAGGGGATCAGATTGCCCCCGGCGGCACAGCCGATTTCGAGCACGCGGGCGCGTGGTACGTCGGCTGTCTCCAGACCGAATAGATGGGCCACCGCGGCAAGCTGTCCGGGTGCCGACTGCGGATACGAGACCGAGTTGTATGGCGTCTCGTCGTAGTCGGCGCGGAGCCGGTCAACCGCATCGTCGATGTCGTAGGTGGCGCGGGCCTGGTCAGCCGGTTGAATCAATTCCTGCTCCTGATAGACGCGGCTCCACGATTGGCCTGCGTTACCATTCGACCACACCCGTGGCGGCAGCACCGAAGACGGACCGCTGCGATATGGGATAGCTTGGCGTCCAACCGATTTCGAGCGGATCCGGCATTGGCGCGTGGGACGCGCTGGCAAGCCCCGGGGTACGCGGAGATGGCTAACTGTTGACTATCCAGTAAACGAAATGCAAAATTCGCGATATGGCGGGTATGAGTCAGGTCGGCGCAAGCGAATGGTCGGCGATTGAACAGCTGGTGGACCGGTTGAGGAACACCTATCCACTCGTACCGGCGGATACAGTCGCCACGGTGGTCCACCACACTCATGCGAAGTTCGACGGGCACCCAGTCCGCGATTTCGTGCCGTTGTTCGTTGAGCGCGCCGCCAAGGAACAGTTGACGCGCCTGCGCGTCTAGCCTCGCTGCGACCACAGGGCTGCGAAGCGCCGGTCGAGTGCGGCGATCAGCCGATCCAACTCTCGCTTCTTGGCTTCCAATTCGCGGACGTTCGACCGCATGCGCGCCATCGCGCGCAGCCCAACGACCTGTTCGCCCGCCATGGAGTCACGTAGCCGATCGTGACTGCGCGAGAGATGGCTCGACGTGTCCTCGCGCTGGTCAGCGAGGAGTCCGCGGAAGTAAGCCGCCTGTGAGGCATCGGGCTCCCGCGCCGCGCCGATCCACTGCACCCCGACCGTCACCGTCGTAACTTAACCCCATTCTTAGACGTCTGCCATCTGGACCACAGATTTGGTTCGGCCGGACCGGCGTTACATTTCGTCGCGTCGAAGTAATTCGTCACCTACGCCCGGTCTACAGGGCCAGCGTCTCGCGGAGGTGCCAGGCGAGATCGGCGTCGTCGCCCTTTTCGGGATGTCCGAAGTACTCGGTGTGGGCCGACCCGCGCTTGAACCGTTCGGGCTGGTTGCCCTTCACCGCGATGTCGCGGATGCCGGGGCCGAACAATGGGCCGACCGCACCGCCGAACCAATCTCCGTGCAGGCTGCCACGAGTTACCGGAAACCACAGGTTCGTCCAGCGCGTGACGGTGAAGGGGGGGTTGGAACCGAGGACCAAAGCGCCGCGACGCACCAGCCCGTCGAATAGTTCGCGCCTCAGCGTGCTGTCAGACTTCTTGAATCCGCTGAAGAGCCCGGGCCGGGTAACCAAAAGGTCGGCAAGGGCCATTGGCGCGCCGACGGTAACGAAATCGGTTATGCGCCAAGGACTTCCCTGTCGCTGAGCCTCGGCCCAGAACACGGTCAGCGCATCGTACGAGATGTAGGTGCCGACGCCATGGCCCACAACGACGATGCGCGAGTAGCGACCGTCATGAAGTGCACGCAGCATGTCGACCAAACCGCCTCGAATGGCTCGCCGCGCCGCATACGAGGACGGCGACGAGTCCAGATAGCGGGCGACGTCGACCAAGGACTTCGTGGTTTTGGTCACCAATGCTTTCGCAGCCATGCGGTATAGACCGAACCAGAAAACCAAGATGACGGCACTGGTGATCAACCCGATGATCCACACAGGAACGTCCGTGTTGAGCGCGTATCCGGCGACGAACAATGCGGGGATTAGCAGGAGAATTGCGACGACGACCGTCCACACGCGGCGCCAGATCCCGAGTAGGCCGTCCGGGACGTTACTGGGCCGCCGAAGGAACAGCCGCAGAGCCATCGGCATCGCGCCGGCGTACTTGTCGGCGGTCATCAGGTACGGCCAGTGGTACTCGTAGATGTCGGCTTGGGCCGACGTGAAGCGGCGCGCTTCGTAGGTGTCCGTGATCTCCGCGGGTAGCGGGTAGTAGTCCCATGTCGGGCGAAGGGCAGTCTTCGCGAAGTCGTCGAGGGTCTCAATCGGACGCTTCTCGCCCATGCCGTGCACCAGCACCACGGCTGTAGCTTCGGGTGTCGGGCCCGTCGTCTCCGCCATGTCCCCCCACGCAGGTCTGCGTGCCGCATCTGAGGGCCGCGGGCCGTTACGATACCCATTCGCGAAGGCTGATGCCGGTGCTCACGGCCGGTTTCTGGCCCTGTCAGGGCCAGCGGTGGAGCGGGCGACGGGAATCGAACCCGCGTAGCTAGTTTGGAAGACTAGGGCTCTACCATTGAGCTACGCCCGCAATTGCAGCACCAGCAGACCTTACCGGCGTCGCCTGAATCAAATCCAATTAAAGGCATCGCATGGTCAGGCCGTAGTATCGCCGTGGTCACGGTGCAGCGCTGAGCTGCCAGACCGGGGTGTAGCGCAGCTTGGTAGCGCATCCGCTTTGGGAGCGGAAGGCCGCAGGTTCAAATCCTGTCACCCCGACTCCGGACGCATATCACTACAGACACAAGGAGCACGAGCGTGAAGAGCACCGTCGAGAAGTTGAGCCCGACGCGGGTTCGGATCAACGTGGAGGTGCCCTTCACCGAATGGGAGGGCGAATTCGACCGCGCCCTCAAGGAGATGGCCAAGTCGATCCGGATGCCCGGCTTCCGACCAGGCAAGGTGCCCGTCAAGCTGCTCGAGGCGCGCATCGACAAGGAGGCCATGCTCGACCAGGTCGTCGGCGACGCGGTGCCGAGCAAGTACTCCGAGGCCGTGACGACTGCGGACGTGAAGCCGCTCGGGCAGCCCGAGATCGAGATCACCAAGAAGGTCTACGGCGAGGACCTCGAATTCACCGCCGAGGTCGACGTCCGGCCCGAGATCGAGCTCCCTGATCTGGCTGGGCTGAAGATCACCGTCGACCCCATCGAGGTGAGCGACGAAGAGGTCGACACCGAGCTTCAGAATCTGCGCGCCCGGTTCGGCACGCTCACGGGCGTCGAACGCGCCGCGGAGAACGGCGACTTCGTCTCGATCGACCTGTCCGCCACCGTCGAGGGCGAGGAGGTCCCCGAAGCCGCGACGGAAGGTCTGTCGCACGAGGTCGGCTCCGGTCAGCTGATCGGCGGTCTCGATGAGGCGATCGTCGGCCTCAAGGACGGCGAGAGTCGCGTCTTCACCACCACGCTGGCCGCAGGCGATCACGCGGGCGAAGAGGCGCAGGTGACCGTCACCGTCAAGTCGGTGAAGGAACGCGAGCTGCCCGAGCCCGACGACGAATTCGCCCAACTGGCAAGCGAATTCGACACGATCGACGAGCTCAAGAGCAGCCTGACCGAGCAGGTGCAGCGGGTGAAGCGCGTCCAGCAGGCCGAGCAGATCCGCGACAAGGCGCTGGAGGTGCTGCTCGAGCAGGTCGAGGTTCCGCTGCCGGAGAAGATCGTGCAGGCCCAGGTCGACGACACCCTGCACAACGCCATCCACGGCCTCGATCACGACGAGAAGAAGTTCGAGGAGGCGCTCAAGGAGCAGGGCAGCAGCCGCGAGGAGTTCGACGCCGACAACAAGACCAACGCCGAGAAGGCCGTCAAGACCCAGCTGCTGATGGACGCTATCGCCGACAAGCTCGACGTGCAGGTCGGGCAGAACGACCTCACCGAGCGGCTGGTGCTGATGTCTCGGCAGTACGGGCTGGAACCGCAGCAGCTGCTGCAGTATCTGCAGGAGCAAAACCAGCTGCCTGCGATGTTCGCCGACGTGCGTCGCGGCCTGACCGTCGCGGCGGTCGTGCACGACGCCTCCGTCACCGACACCGACGGCAATGTGATCGACACCACGGAGTTCTTCGGGCCGTCGGGGGAGCAGGCCGAGCAGGCTGCTGCCGAGGGCTCCGACGAGGCAGCCAGCGAATCCGACGCGGTGCCCGCCGACGCCAAGTGACGCTGTGAGCGAACGGGCGCTGTCTAGGGAGTGCGCGACGGCGCAGGTTGGTTAGTGTCATTTGGAGACGGACATCGCGTCCTAAGACTTAAGAAGAAAGCAGGTATCCAGTCGTGACTGACATGCGTGGCGCCTCGCAGGGCCTCAACCTTGTCGACTCGGTGTATGAGCGGCTGCTGTCCGAGCGGATCATCTTCCTGGGTTCCCAGGTCGACGACGACATCGCCAATCGGCTGTGCGCGCAGATTCTGCTGCTTGCCGCCGAGGACCCGACCAAGGACATCAACCTCTACATCAACTCGCCTGGTGGCTCGATCAGCGCCGGCATGGCGATCTACGACACGATGGTGCTGGCGCCCTGCGACGTCGCTACCTATGCCATGGGCATGGCGGCGTCGATGGGCGAGTTCCTGCTCGCCGCGGGCACCAAGGGCAAGCGCTATGCACTCCCGCATGCACGCGTCCTGATGCACCAACCGCTGGGCGGGGTCACCGGTAGCGCCGCCGACATCGCTATCCAGGCCGAGCAATTCGCGGTCATCAAGAAGGAGATGTTCCGGCTCAACGCGGAATTCACCGGCCAGCCGATCGAGCGCATCGAGGCCGACTCGGACCGGGACCGCTGGTTCACCGCCCCGGAGGCACTCGAGTACGGGTTCGTCGACCACATCATCACCGAGCGCCACGTCAACGGAGCGAAGCCATGACCGACCACACCGATCCGCGGCTGCAGCCGCAGGCGCGCTACATCCTGCCGTCGTTCATCGAGCACTCGAGCTTCGGCGTCAAGGAGTCCAACCCGTACAACAAGCTGTTCGAGGAACGCATCATCTTCCTCGGCGTACAGGTCGACGACGCGTCGGCCAACGACATCATGGCGCAGCTGCTGGTGCTGGAGTCGCTGGATCCCGACCGCGACATCACCATGTACATCAACTCGCCGGGCGGCTCGTTCACCTCGCTGATGGCGATCTACGACACCATGCAGTACGTGCGCGCCGACATCCAGACGGTGTGCCTCGGCCAGGCCGCTTCGGCCGCCGCGGTGCTGCTGGCCGCAGGTAGTCCGGGAAAGCGCCTCGCGCTGCCCAACGCCCGGGTGCTGATCCACCAGCCCGCGCTGTCGGGCGTCATCCAGGGCCAGTTCTCCGACCTGGAGATCCAGGCTGCGGAGATCGAGCGGATGCGCACCCTGATGGAGACCACGCTGGCCCACCACACCGGCAAGGATGCCGCGGTCATCCGCAAGGACACCGACCGCGACAAGATCCTCACCGCCGCGGAGGCCAAGGACTACGGGATCATCGACACGGTGCTGGAGTACCGCAAGCTCTCGGCTCAGACCGCCTGACAATTCGCCGCAATGTCGGCGATGTCGTCGGGCCGGACTCGGCAACACCCGCCGACGATGCGCGCGCCTGCGGCCACCCATCGCGGCGCCAGGTCGGCCGACCAGCCCGACGTCCCGACCCATGTTCGGCGATCGCCGTCCCAGGCTTCGCCGCTGTTGGGGTAGACGATGACGGGCTTTCCCGTCGTCTCCGTCGCGACCAGGACCGCATGCTCGACGTCGTCGGGTGCGCAGCAATTCACGCCCACCGCAACGATTTCCGGCACATCGGCGGCCACCGCGAACGCGTCGGCGAGCGGTTGCCCTGCACGCGTCGTCGTCCCGGCGATCGTGTAGGACAGCCAAGCCGGAACACCGAGGTCGTGGACGAGGCCGACAAGCGCCTCGGCCTCGTCGACGTCGGGCACCGTCTCCAGCGCCAGCACGTCGGCGCCGGCGTCGGCAAGGATCTCCATCCGCGGTCGGTGCCAGTCGGCCAGCTGCGCGACCGACAGACCGTAGCGGCCGACGTATTCCTCACCGTTGGCCAGCGCCGCGCCGTAGGGCCCGATGGACGCGGCCACCCAGCGTTGCCCGCCGACCTCGTCGCGGGCGGCCTTCGCCAGCTCGACGCTGCGCCGCATCAGCCGGGCGGCGTCGTCCCGTCCGATTCCGCGCTCAGCGAACCCGTCGAAGGACGCCTGATAGCTCGCCGTCGTGGCGAATACCGCCCCGGCGCGGAAGAACGCCGCATGTACAGCCGTGATTTCCTGGGGCGCGTCGACGAGCAGCCGGGCCGACCAGAGGTCGTCGGACAGATCGTGGCCGCGGGCCTCCAACTCGGTCGCCAGGCCGCCGTCTGTGATCAGCACGGTATCGTGGGGCGGAGCGAACACCACATCGCAAACTCTAGGCCAGGTACGGGGGCAGGCCTCTCGGTCCGATAACGGCGGCGACACGCCAGGGACACAGTGGCGGGTTCCGGGGGGTTACAGGGCTTGTCAGGCGATATGTTCTGCGAACACAGATAAATACCACCGACGCGATTCGGCTTTATCGGTCGCACCGCGCCGGAACATGCGGGTAGCGTCGGGACCAACACCCTGAGGTGACCCGTAGACCAAGCTGTATTACCGACTGCGAGGAAAGTAGGACCCCACCACCATGGCGCGCATTGGAGACGGCGGTGACCTGCTGAAGTGCTCGTTCTGTGGCAAGAGCCAAAAGCAGGTCAAAAAGCTCATTGCGGGCCCAGGCGTCTATATCTGCGATGAATGCATAGATCTGTGCAACGAGATCATCGAAGAGGAACTGGCCGACGCTGACGACGTCAAGCTTGACGAGCTGCCCAAGCCCGTCGAAATCCGCGATTTCCTCGAGGGCTACGTCATCGGTCAGGACACCGCCAAGCGCACGCTGGCCGTCGCCGTCTACAACCATTACAAGCGCATCCAGGCCCAGGAGAAGATGCGCGATTCCCGCGCCGAGCCCGTCGAGCTATCCAAGTCCAACATCCTGATGCTCGGCCCCACCGGCTGCGGCAAGACCTACCTCGCGCAGACCCTGGCCAAGATGCTCAACGTCCCGTTCGCGATCGCCGACGCCACCGCGCTGACCGAGGCCGGCTATGTCGGCGAGGACGTCGAGAACATTCTGCTCAAGCTGATCCAGGCCGCCGACTATGACGTCAAGCGCGCCGAGACCGGCATCATCTACATCGACGAGGTCGACAAGATCGCCCGCAAGAGCGAGAACCCGTCGATCACCCGCGACGTCTCCGGCGAGGGCGTCCAGCAAGCACTGCTGAAGATCCTCGAGGGCACCCAGGCGTCGGTGCCCCCGCAGGGCGGCCGCAAGCATCCGCACCAGGAATTCATCCAGATCGACACCACCAACGTGTTGTTCATCGTCGCGGGCGCGTTCGCCGGCCTGGAGAAGATCGTCTCCGACCGCATCGGCAAGCGGGGCCTCGGCTTCGGCGCCGAGGTGCATTCCAAGGCCGAGATCGATACGCAGGATCACTTCGCCGAGGTGATGCCCGAGGACCTGATCAAGTTCGGGCTCATTCCGGAGTTCATCGGCCGGCTTCCTGTCGTCGCCTCGGTGACGAACCTGGACAAGGAATCGCTCGTCAAGATCCTGTCGGAGCCCAAGAACGCGTTGGTGAAGCAGTACACCCGCCTGTTCGAGATGGACGGCGTCGAGCTGGAGTTCACCGAAGAGGCACTGGACTCGATCGCCGACCAGGCCATCCACCGCGGCACCGGCGCCCGCGGCCTGCGCGCGATCATGGAAGAAGTCCTGCTGCCGGTGATGTACGACATCCCCAGCCGCGACGATGTCGCCAAGGTCGTCGTCACCAAGGAAACCGTCGAGGACAACGTGCTGCCGACGATCGTGCCGCGCAAGCCGTCGCGCACCGAGCGGCGCGACAAGAGCGCTTAATTCTCAGCAGCGCTGCACTCTCAAACGCCTGCGGTCAGTAGGCCCTCGGTGCTCGAGTCGTTGTTCGGGGCGGCAGCGGCCATCATCGTGGCGTGTGCCTGATCGGATTTCGTGTCGGGCGGAACCACCAACAAGACGATCCTCTCGCGATTGATGCCACGGACCTCAAGGGTGTTGATCGGTTGGCGGCGGTATCCATCGAGCCGGACGACACGTTCCCCGAGCATGGCCTTGGAGGGTGCTGTCGCCCACTCGCCGAGGTTGTACATCACGCGGTCAATACGGCCGAGTCGCACCGACAGCACCGCGAGCAGATCTGGAAGCTCGCTCGTGAGATCGTCACTCCACGGCCACCAGGCCCCGTCGACGTAACCGGACGACCGCGGCGCCTTGGGCTTCAATCGCAGGCGCGGGGTGTAGTCCGGAGGTGTGGGGTGGCGGCCAACGCCCGTGTGTGCCTCTTGTTGCGTCATGTCGATGCTCCTGTCTTAACCGCCTGATAAGTCATGGGCTACGCGCCCCAAACCACAGCGCGCGCAACCGCTCTAGCGTCCGGCGTGGTCGATGCCTCTCCAAGGCGGTTCGTAACCCAAGTCGCAGCGGGGCCACTTCGGCCGGTGCTGTCGCGACCGAGGCGCTGAACTTGCGTTCGGACGCGGTCTCGGGCGCGTCGTCGGATGTGGCGGTGAGGAATCGATCGGGCAGCGCGAGCTTGTGAATTGTGCGCAGCGTCAACAGATACTGGCGGGGCAGCGGGCCGGTCGTATACGGCAGGTCGTACTTGTCGCAGAGCGCCCGCACCTCATGCGCGATTTGGGCCAGGCGATTGCTTGGCAGGTCGGGGAAGAGGTGGTGTTCGATCTGATAGCACAGGTTGCCGCTGAGAAACGCCAGCACGCGTCCGGCGTCGAAGTTCGCGGTGCCCAGCATCTGCCGTAGATACCATTCGGGCTTGCTTTCGTTGTTGACCACGTCTGGTTCGAATTTCTCTGCGCCGTCGGGGAAATGGCCGCAGAAGATCACCACATAGGCCCACAGGTTTCTGATCAGATTGGCGCTTGCGTTCGCCGTCAGTGTCCGCCGCCATCGCCGTCCGCTCAGTGCGGGAAACAGCAGGTAGTCCTTCGCCACCTGACGTGCGATCTTGGCCTTCATCGCCTTCGACGCCAGCGGCTCTTTCGGAGTCGTCCGTAGCGCGCTCGTGCGCCGAGTGCAGGCCGTGCAGGGCGATGCCCCATTCGAATATCGCTGCCAGCAAGATGTTTCGCAGCGGCTGAACCAGGTGGGCGGGCTTCCACTGCTCGTCGCGGGTGATCCGCATGATTCCGAAGCCCATGTCGTCATCCATGCCGAGCACGTTGGTGTACACGTGATGCGTGTAGTTGTGCGAATAGCGCCATTGGGACGAGAGGCCCGCCATGTCCCATTCCCATGTGCTGGAGTGGATTTCCGGATCGTTCATCCAATCCCATTGCCCGTGGCCGACATTGTGGCCGATCTCCATGTTCTCGATGCTCTTCGCGAGGGCGAGGGCGGTCGTTCCCAGCAGCCAGCCTTTGCGGGTTCGGCTGCAGCCGATCACCAGTCGCGCCGCGACGTCGAGCATCCGCTGGAACCTGATCGTGCGACGGATGTAGGCAGCGTCCTTCGAGCCGAGGCTGTCCTCGATGTTGACGCGGATCGCGTCGAGTTCGCGCCCGAGCGCGTCGAGGTCCACTTCGGACAGGTGCGCATAGGCAGCGACCTGGCTGATAGCCACTCAAAAGTCCTTGGATTGATGGGATGGAGCGCGCGTCATCGACTTGCGCGTGTGATTTTCCGTCCCATCCGTGGACACGCACGCTGTGCCGGGCATCCACGTATTCGGCACCTGTAAGTCCACCCGCTTGCGACCGGTGGAGCACCCGGACTCGCTGGTCCAGGCAGGAAGGTCGGTTCCTGTGATCGAGTCTACGTGTCGATCGACGGGCTCGTCTGCGTGGACGGTATCCGGCGTCGGCGTCGGGGTTTCTGGTTTGGTGCCGCGGTCGCGCCTAACCAGCTCCACCGTGTCTGGAGCGGCAGTCAGCACGCCGCACAGCGAGGCGACGAGACCCCATACAGGAAGGCCGCTACCGCGACGAACTGCAGTTCGGTAACCATGACTCAAGGTTTCTCCGGATGCTGGCGGTGCACACGCGTAGCCGACTACTCGAATCTGGCGGCCGCTGAGGCAGACGTTTCACGTGGTGGGCGGCCGAACGGGTCGGCACACCCGCTCATCGGTGCGCCGCCCTGCTGTGTTCACCGATGACCTCGTCGACCAGTGCCGCGATCTCGGCCACACCGTCGCGCCGGGCGAACGCCGTCTCGAGCCTTCGGGCGGCGGCCAGGTAGCGGCCGTCGCCGAGCACCTCGCGGACCGCGGCCCGCACCGCGCCGGCTGTCGGCGCGCCGGTGCGCAGATTGATGCCCGCGCCGGTCCACGCCACTCGCGCCGCGACCTCGGGCTTGTCTTCGGTGTTGCCTGCGACGACGAGCGGAACGCCCATCGACAGCGCGCGTTGCACCGCGCCGTAGCCGCCGTTGGTGACCATCACATCGACCTTCGGCAGCAGCAAGTCGTGCGGGATGTAGTCAGCGACATAGGTATTCAGTGGCATCGGCGTCTTCAGCGTGGACGCGTCGCGGCCGCCGGTGGTGGCCACCACGATGACGTCCTCGCCGCCGAGCGCGTCGATCGTCGGCTCCAGCAGCCGACCCAGATCGGCGTTGTCGATGGTGCCCTGGGTGACGTGGACGACCGGTCGGTCACCGTCGAGTTCGGACCACCACGGCGGCAGCCGGAAGCCCTCCGACGGCGCCTGATGCACCGCGCCGACATAGCGCACATTGGCAGGCAGATCGCTGCGCGGATAGTCGAATTCCGGAACGGTCGGCGAGATGTAGCGGTCGGCCAGCAGCCCGGAATCCAGAATGAACATCGGCAGCGGACGGCTGTTCAGCCTGTCCAGCAGGTAGTTCGCGGCGTTCTGCGACTGGCGCAACAGCACCTTCTGCGACAACACGTTCAGCGCGCGGTTGCGCAACCGGCCCAAGCATGGTCGACGACGGCGGCAGGCCCATGCCGCTCGGCGCGGTGTCGCGGCTGCTGACCATCAACGGCGTCGTGGTGTAGGCCAGCACCGGCGGCCGTGCCCGACGATCTCCCAGCAGGAACGGCAGGATCCCGAAGAAGCCCGCGTCGACGATGATCGCGTCGAACTGCGTCCGCGCCATCAACTCCGACAGCACCCGCGCCTGGTGCGGCATCGGCTGCACGAAGAGCCGGACGATGTCGAAGTTGACTCGCTTGATGCCCGAGGTGTCGGCGCGCCCGGGCAGGTCGATGTCGAGGCGGGTCATGTCGAAGTCGGCCTCGGCGGGGATCGCCTGCGGGGTGGCGCCGACGGCGCGGATCTTGCCGGCGTGGTCGGCGGAGCTCAGGACGGTGACGCGGTCGCCGCGGTCGACCAGCCCCTGCGCGACGTTCAGCAGGGGACCGATGTGGCCGACCGGTGACAGCGAGGCAATGAGGATTTCTGGCATGGGCTCGATGCTCGGCGAATGGCCGGCGCCCAAGCTTGGAGGTTTTGTGGAGATCAGGTGGAGATTGCAGGCAGCGCGCTCGCGCCGAGGCTTACCTGACGGATAGGAAACCGTTCCCTTGACGGAGCGGAATCTGGCTTCCCGACGATTACGGAGCCACTGCCTGATCAACGACTATTTCCGTCATGACCACAGGAAGCACGGCCCACACCGAACGGACAGTGACTGTCCGCGACGGCGTGCGACTTGGCGGTGCGGGACCAAGGGCCCATCGACGCCGAGGCCACCGTCGTGCTCCTGCACGGTCTCTGCCTCGAGCAGGGGATCGTGGGCCGGCCAGATCCGTGACCTGACCCGGCAGTGGGGCGACCGAATCCGGATCATCAGCTATGACCACCGCGGCCACGGCAGGTCGGATACGGCCCCGACAAGCACCTACGTCATCGAGCAACTCGCCGCCGACCTCGCCGACGTCCTGGCAGCGCTCGACGTGACCGGCCCGCTCACCCTCGTGGGCCACTCGATGGGCGGGATGGTCGCCCTCGCCTACCTTGGCCGGCCTCCGGCTGATCGACCCGTGGAGCCGCACGGAGTCGTCCTCGTCGCCACTGCGGCGGGTCGGCTCGCTGAGCACGGCATCGCCCGACTCCTGGCCAGTCCCGCCACCGACGTGCTGTGCAGGTTCGCGACTCGCGCACCTCAACGGGCTGTTCGCCTGCTCACCAAGCCCGTGCGCGCCGCCATGGCCCTCCAGGTCGGCGACCACGCGCGCGCCACACTGGCGGCGCTGTTCGATACGGCCATGGCCGCGGCATCCCTCGCCACCGCCGTCGGGTTCCTGCCCAGCCTGCGGTCCTACGACCAGTCCGCCACGCTCGCCTCCATTCGCGCCAGGACGACCATCATCAGCGGCGGAGCTCGACCTCCTGACCCCGCCGTCCCACTCCCGCGATATGGCCGCCGCCATCCCCGGCGCCACACACGTGCACATCCCCACCGCCGGGCACATGCTTCCTCACGAGGCCTCCCACGCAGTCACGGACGCCATCAGCGGCACCGATCGCCACGGGCATCGGCACCGATCGGCTCGAAGCCAGGGCAGCATGATCGGTTCGAATGCACCCACAGTCCGGATCCGCCGACCGCTTGGGTACATCGTCCTCGAAGACGATTCCCGAATTGAGATCGACCGAGACTGTGTGGTCGGCCGGGATCCACAGGACTCAACCGCCGTGCGAGGCCGCCTTCGCCGCGTAGGTTTCAAAGGATTTAGCGGCGGAATGTCGCGGGTTCACATAGAAATTCGACACGTCAACGGCCAGGTGTTCGTCGTCGACGTTGGCTCGAGAAACGGCGTCCTCCTTCGCGAACCGGCAGCGCGTGGCTGGACCCGGCTGACCCCTTGGCAACCTGCGTTATGGCACGCGGGAGCTGCCGTCCGGATCGGCTGCCGGACTCTGCGGTACGAACGCACTTGACACAGGAACGCCACCAGCGTCAGTCGTTGACCAGCCGCCATGAGCGAAGCTAGCGCTTGATGCGGTCCGGCCGGGTGTAGACGTTCATCGAGTCGCCCCGCAGGAAGGCCACCAGGGTGAGCCCGGACTGGCTGGCCAGATCGACGGCCAGCGACGACGGCGCCGACACCGCGGCCAGCACGGGGATGCCCGCCATCACCGCCTTCTGGGTGAGTTCGAACGACGCCCGCCCGCTGACCAGCAGCACTGTGCTCGTCAGCGGTATGCGGTCGTGCTTCCAGCGCCCAGCCGATGACCTTGTCGACGGCGTTGTGCCGCCCGATGTCCTCGCGGACCGCCAAGCGTGGTGCCGTCGACGCCGAACAGCGCGGCGCCGTGCAGCCCGCCGGTGCTGGCGAACACCTTCTGCGCCTCGCGCAGCCGATCCGGCATCGCCGACAGCGTCTCCGCGGCGACCGTGGACGGGTCGTCGCCGGGGCCGTGCTTGCTGATCAGCCGCACGGCGTCAAGCGACGCCTTGCCGCAGACCCCGCACGACGAGGTGGTGTAGAAGTTGCGGGTGACGTCAACGTCGGGCATGGCGACACCGGGCGCCAGCGTCACGTCGAGCACGTTGTAGGTGTTGACGTTGTCAGGCCCGGCGCCCTTGCAGTAGCGCACGGTGAGCACGTCGTCGCGGCAGGTGATGACGCCCTCGGTGAGCAGGAAACCTTGCGCCAGTTCGATATCCGATCCAGGTGTGCGCATGGTGACGGTGATCGGCTTGCCGTTGACCCGGATCTCCAGCGGCTCCTCGACAACAAGCGTCTCCGGCCGCGCGACCGCATCGTCGGCGGTCACGTGGTGCACCCGGCGCCGGGCCGTCACCCTTCCCACTAGGTGCGCTCCAGCCTGATGACGATCGCCTTTGACACCGGCGTATTGGACCTGGCTGCGGTGTGATCCAGCGGCACAAGGGGATTGGTCTCTGGATAGTAGGCTGCGGCGTTGCCTTGCGGCGTCGAGTATCCGACCACCTTGAAGTCCTTGGCGCGGCGCTCCTGCAGTTGGCCGTCGCCGTTGGTGAATTCGGAAACCAGGTCGACGCGATCACCGTCGGTGAGGCCGAAGCGTTCGATGTCGGCGGGGTTGACGAACACGACGCGACGGCCGCCCTTGACGCCGCGGTAGCGGTCGTCGAGGCCGTAGATGGTGGTGTTGTACTGGTCGTGGCTGCGCATGGTCTGCAACACCAGCCGGCCTTCTGGCACCGGAACCCATTCCAGCGGGTTGACTGCGAAGTTGGCTTTGCCTGTGCTGGTGGGGAACTCACGTGAATCCCGCGGCGGGTGGGGGAGTTGGAAGCCGTCGGGCGCGCGGACCTTGCGGTTGTAGTCGTCGCAGCCGGGCACCACGGCAGCGATCGCATCGCGGATGGTGTCGTAGTCGTTGTTGAACTGCTCCCACGGCACCGGGTGATCGGGCCCGAGCAGGGTGCGGGCCAATTGACACACCATCGCGACCTCGCTGCGCACCTGGTCGCTCGGCGGGTGCAGGCTGCCTCGCGACAGATGCACCATCGACATCGAATCCTCCACCGACACCTGCTGTTTGGCGCCGTTTTGGATATCGCGGTCGGTGCGTCCCAGCGACGGCAGGATCAACGCCGTCGCGCCGTGGACCACGTGACTGCGGTTCAGCTTCGTCGACACCTGAACCGTCAGTGAGCAGCTGCGCAGCGCGGCCTCGGTGACCGCGGTGTCCGGTGTGGCCATCGCGAAGTTGCCGCCCATGCCCATGAAAACCTTGGCGCGTCCGTCGCGCATCGCCCTGATGGCGTCGACGGTGTCGACGCCGTGCTCACGCGGGCTGACGATGCCGAACCGGGAATCCAGTGCGGCCAAAAACTCCTCGGGCATCTTCTCCCAGATGCCCATCGTCCTGTCGCCCTGCACATTGGAGTGACCGCGCACCGGGCACAGGCCTGCGCCTGGCTTGCCGATCATGCCGCGCATCAGCAGCACATTGCTGATCTCCGAGATCATCGGGACCGCGTGCCGGTGCTGCGTCAGGCCCATCGCCCAGCACGACGATCGTGCGCTCGGAGGCGGCCATCATCTTCGCCACCAAGTCCAGTTGGGCCCGATCGATGCCGGTGGCTTCCAGCACGGTGTCGATATCGACCGCACGGGTGCGCGATTCGTATTCGTCGAAGTTGGCGCAGTGCGCGGCGATGAACTCGCGGTCGACCACCGTGCCGGGCGCGGCGTCGTCGGCCTCCAGCAGCAGCCTGCCCACACCCGCGAACAACGCCATATCCCCGCCGAGCCGGATCTGCACGAACTCGTCGGCGATCGGGACGCCGTGCCCGACCACGCCGTGCACCTTCTGCGGGTCCTTGAACCGGATCAGTCCCGCCTCCGGCAGCGGATTGACCGCGATGATCTTCGCGCCGTTGGCCTTGGCCTTCTCCAACACCGACAACATCCGGGGATGGTTGGTGCCCGGGTTCTGGCCGGCGATGACGATCAGGTCCGCCTGCGTGACGTCTTCGACCGTGACCGAGCCCTTGCCGATGCCGATCGCCTCGATCAACGCCGTGCCCGACGACTCGTGGCACATGTTGGAACAGTCCGGCAGGTTGTTGGTTCCGAAGCTGCGGACCAGCAGCTGATAGAGAAACGCCGCCTCATTGCTGGTGCGCCCCGACGTGTAGAACACCGCCTCGTTCGGGCTGTCCAAGCGCGCGCAGTTCGTCGGCGATCAACCGGTAGGCGTCGTCCCAGCTGATCGGCCGGTAGTGGTCGTCGCCGGGGCGCAGCACCACCGGATGGGTGAGCCGGCCCTGCTGGGACAGCCAGTACTCGGGCCTGCCCTCCAGGTCGGCGATCGAGTGCCTTGCGAAGAACTCGGGCGTGACGACGCGTTTGGTGGCCTCCTCGGCGACGGCCTTGGCCCCGTTCTCGCAGAACTCGGCCAGCTTGCGGCCGCCGTGCTCTTCCGGCCACGCGCATCCGGGGCAGTCGAAGCCGTGCCGCTGGTTGAGCCGGGCCAGCGCGGCGGCGGTGCGGCACCGCGCCCATCGACTCAAGGCCACGCTGCAGCGACACCAACACCGCCTTGACGCCTGCCGCCTCGTGCTCAGGGTCGGCGACGGTGACCGCGTGCTCGTCGAAGGCGGCGTCGATGTCTCGGTCGGGATGGCGGCGGGTGGACATATGCCCAGCCTAGGACGTTTCGTGAGCGCACCGCGCCGGGCTCAAATTCTGTCGGTGACACGCACGTAACAAGTTTGCTATCGAAGCTTCCTAGGGTTGGCCGGTCAACGTTCGCAAAGGGTGCGGACGGTCGCAGCGATAGGAAGTCCATTGAGCGGAAATGCAGTGCGTCTGCAGGCGATCAACAACGTCGAGGCGTACGTGCCTCCAGCCATCAGCTTCGAACCCGGCGAGGAGCCGGGTGCGATCTTCGGCTCCAACGTCTTCACCATGGCCGAGATGCGGCTGCGGTTGCCCAAGGCGGTGTACAAGTCCGTGGTCGCCACCATCGAGAAGGGCGCCAAGCTGGATCCGGCGGTCGCCGACTCGGTCGCCTCGGCCATGAAGGACTGGGCGCTGTCGAAGGGGGCCACGCACTACGCGCACGTCTTCTATCCGATGACGGGGCTGACTGCCGAGAAGCACGACAGCTTCCTTGAGCCGGTCTCCGACGGCCAGACGCTGGCCGAGTTCGCGGGCAAGACGCTGATCCAGGGCGAGCCCGACGCCTCCAGCTTCCCTTCCGGCGGTCTGCGCAGCACCTTCGAGGCCCGCGGCTACACCGGCTGGGACGTCACCAGCCCGGCGTACATCCTGGAAAACCCCAACGGCAACACGCTGTGTATCCCAACGGTGTTCGTGTCGATGACCGGTGAGGCGCTGGACTACAAGACGCCGCTGTTGCGCAGCCAGCAGGCGATGGGCACCCATGCCGAACGGATCCTGAAGCTGTTCGGCCACGACGAGATCGCGAAGATCGTCGCGTTCTGCGGGCCCGAGCAGGAGTACTTCCTGGTCGACCGCCACTTCTTCCTGGCCCGTCCCGACCTCGTCAACGCGGGTCGCACGCTGTTCGGCGCGAAGCCGCCCAAGGGCCAGGAGTTCGACGACCACTACTTCGGTGCCATCCCCGAGCGGGTGCTCGGCTTCATGATGGACACCGAGCGTGAGCTGTTCAAGCTCGGCATCCCCGCCAAGACCCGGCACAACGAGGTCGCACCGGGTCAGTTCGAGATCGCCCCGATGTTCGAGCGCGGCAACATCGCCTCAGACCACCAGCAGCTGCTGATGACGGTCTTCAAGACGATCGCCAAGAAGCACGGCATGGAGTGCCTGTTCCACGAGAAGCCGTTCGCCGGCGTCAACGGGTCGGGCAAGCACGTCAACTTCTCGATGGGCAACGCCGAGCTCGGCTCCCTGCTGGTGCCCGGTGACACGCCGCATGAGAACGCTCAGTTCCTGGTGTTCTGTGCCGCGGTGATCCGCGCGGTGCACAAGTACGCCGGGCTGCTGCGGGTGTCGGTGGCTTCGGCCACCAACGACCATCGCCTCGGCGCCAACGAGGCGCCGCCGGCGATCATCTCGATCTTCCTCGGCGACCAGCTGGCCGACGTCTTCGAGCAGATCGCCAAGGGTGCGGCGACGTCGTCAAAGGGCAAGGGCAGCATGATCATCGGCGTCGACACGCTGCCGGTCCTGCCGACCGACCCTGGCGACCGCAACCGCACCAGCCCGTTTGCGTTCACCGGCAACCGGTTCGAGTTCCGTGCCCCCGGCTCGGGCCAGACGGTGGCGGTGCCGATGATCATGCTCAACACGATCATGGCCGAGGCGCTTGACTACATGGCCACCATCCTGGAGAAGGCGGTCGAAGACGGCGAGGACTTCGACGAGGCCGTCCAGAAGCTGCTGACCGACATCATCACCGAGCACGGCGCCGTGGTCTTCAACGGTGACGGCTACTCGGAGAACTGGCAGATCGAGGCCGCCGAACGCGGCCTGCCGAACCTGAAGACCACGCTGGATGCGCTGCCCGAGCTGATCAAGCCCGAGTCCATCGAGCTGTTCGAGAAGTACTGCGTGTTCAACGAGCGCGAACTGCATAGCCGCTACGAGGTCCGTCTGGAGATGTACGCGCTGACCATCGGTGTCGAGGCCAAACTGGCGCTGGAACTGGGGTCGACGGTGATCCTGCCCGCGGCGGTCCGGTACCAGACCGAGTTGGCGCAGAACGTGGCGGCGCTCAAGAAGGCGGGTGTGGCGCCGGATATGACGATGCTGGAGGCCGTCAGCACTCCGATCTCGGAGCTGACCGCTGCGCTGGCGGCGCTGAAGGCGGGCCTGGCGGAACACGGTGGAGACTCCGCCGCCGAGGAAGCCGCCCACGCACAGAGCCTGTTGCCGAAGATGGAGGCGGTTCGTGCCGCCGCCGACACGCTGGAAGGCATTGTGGCCGACGACCTCTGGCCGCTGCCCACCTATCAGGAGATGCTCTACATCCTCTGATTAGACGTCGTCGAGTGTGGGGGTCATGCCCGAGCCACTCGGGCACTGGTAAACCGCAGCCCCCACACTCGACGATCTAACTCGCAACTATGGAAGTGCGACCCACGCTGCGTCGGCGGCGTGGGAGGCGATGGCCGCCTCGACGAACTGGACACCAATGAGACCGTCGGTGCCGGTAGGGATGGACAGTTCGCGACCTGCGTTGCCGCGCAACATGTCCGCAAGGTCGCTGTAGAAGTTGGCGAACGCCTCAATGAAACCCTCGGGATGCCCGAACCCGACACGCGTGACGCGGGCGGCATCGTCGGACAACGAGTCCATGCCCTGCGCGAGAATCGTCGTGCCGCCTGCCGGGTCGCGGACGATCAGGTGTTGCGGATCTTCGTGGCGCCACTCCAGGCTCGCGTCGTCGCCGAACACCCGAATGCGCAGGCCGTGCTCGTGGCCGGTGGCCGCCATGGTCGCCCACACGGTTGCCGGCGCACCGTTGGACAGCGTGAGCCGCATAGTCGCGTTGTCGAACACCCGTCGTCCAGGGACGAGCGTGCTCAACTCGGCCGAAACGCGGGTGGCCTCGAGTCCGGTGATGTAGCGCAGCAGGTGAAAGGCGTGGGTGCCGACGTCGCCGACGGCGCTGGCCGCCCCACCGATGTCGGGATCCATCCGCCACTGATCGATCTCAGCCGACGCCCAGCCCGATGCGTGTTCTGCGGCGACGAAGCGGATCTCGGCCGAGCTCGCCGTTGCGGACCATGCGGGCGGCGTGCCGAACCATCGCGTAGGCCGAATAGATGTGGGGCACAGCGAGGATCGCGTTGCGTCGACGCTGGCGATCGCGACGAGTTCGGCGGCCGAGCGCGAGTCGTTCGTCAGCGGCTTTTCGCACACCACCGCGATGCCCGCTTCGAGGAAGGCCTTTGCGATCTCGAAATGGGTGTCGTTGGGGGTGACCACCGCGACGACGTCGACGCCATCGTCGCGGCCGGCTTCCTGTTTCGCCATGTCCCGGTGGTCGTCGTAGACACGCTCGACGCCGAGCTCTCGCGCGAAGTCGGCCGACGCTTGTGGGTTCCTGCCGAAAATGCCTGCCGCAAGGACGTATTGATTGTCCAGCCACATCGCATGGCGGTGCGCGGCGCCGATCATCGCGCCGGGCCCGCCGCCGACCATCCCAGCGACCAGTCGATCACTCATGTCACCGAGTGTTCCGCGAGCGACCGCATTTGTACGTTAAATGCCGGCGTGTCGCGCACAGACACGGTCGCTCGCGGGGGTTGGGGCTACTTGTTTTGGGGGAAGCCGAGTTCGATGCCGCCGTGGCTGGGGTCGAGCCAGCGCTGGTGATGGCCTTCCGCGGGTGAAGAACTGCACGCCGTCCATGCCGTGGGCGTGGCTGTCGCCGAACAGCGAGGCCTTCCAGCCGCCGAAGCTGTAGTAGGCCATCGGAACAGGGATCGGCACGTTGATGCCGACCATGCCGACCTGCGACCTCGTTCTGGAAGCGCCGCGCGGCGCCGCCGTCGTTGGTGAAGATCGCGGTGCCGTTGCCGTACGGGTTGGCAGTTGATCAGCTGCAGTGCCTCGTCGTAGGACTCCACGCGCACCACCGATAGCACGGGGCCGAAGATCTCGTCGGTGTAGACGCTCATCTCGGGGGTGACGTGGTCGATCAGCGTGGGGCCGAGCCAGAAGCCGTCCTGGCCGCCGTCGGCGGTGACGGTGCGGCCGTCGACGACGATCTTGGCGCCGTCGGCCTCGCCGGCGTCGATGTAGGAGGCGACCTTGTCGCGGTGGGCGCGGGTGACCAGTGGGCCCATGTCGGCGTCGCCGGTGCCGTCGCCGGTCTTGATGGTGGCGGCGCGTTCGGCGATCTTGGCGACCAGGTCATCGGCGATCGGACCGACCGCGACGCACGCCGAGATGGCCATGCAGCGTTCGCCCGCCGAGCCGAACCCGGCGTTGACCATCGCGTCGGCGGCCAGGTCGAGGTCGGCGTCGGGCAGGATCACCGCGTGGTTCTTGGCGCCGCCGAGGGCCTGGACCCGCTTACCGTGCGCGGTGCCGGTTTGGTAGACGTACTGCGCGATGGGGGTGGAGCCGACGAAGACGACCGACTTGATCGCCTTGTTGGTGAGCAGTTCGTCGACGGCGGTCTTGTCGCCCTGCAGCACGTTGAACACGCCGGGCGGCAGACCGGCCTCGGCCCACAGCTCGGCCATCCACAGCGCGGCCGACGGGTCCTTCTCCGACGGCTTGAGCACGACGGTGTTGCCCGCCGCGATCGCGATGGGGAAGAACCACATCGGCACCATCGCCGGGAAGTTGAACGGGCTGATGATGCCGACCGGTCCGAGCGGCTGGCGGATCGAGTAGACGTCGACCTTGGTCGAGGCGTTCTCGGTGAACCCACCCTTGAGCAGATGCGGGATACCGCAGGCGAATTCGACGACTTCCTGGCCGCGGCTGACCTCGCCGAGCGCGTCGGAGACCACCTTGCCGTGCTCGCTGGTGATGATCTCGGCCAACTCGCCCTTGCGGGCGTTGAGCAGCTCACGGAAGTTGAACAGAATCTGGGTGCGCTTGGCCAGCGAGGTGTCCCGCCACGCCGGGAATGCCGCGGCCGCTGCGTCGATCACCGCGCGGGCGTCCTCCACACTGGCCAACGCCACCTCGCCGGTGACCTCACCGGTCGCCGGGTTGGTCACGGGTGACGTGTTGTCGCCGATGCCTGCGTAGGCCTTGTTGTTGATCCAATGAGTGATTGTGTTGGCAGTCATAGTCTTTCTCAGTTCGTGTACTTGTTGACGAAGTCGGTCATGGTCTTCAGTTGGTAGCGCGACACGTCGTGGGCGTTCTCGTCCTCGGCGAACACCGACGACACCATCACGGTGTCGGGACGGTCGTAGAAGCCGATATCGGCCAGCCCGCCGAAGAACTCGTCCCAGTTGATGTCGCCGTCGCCGATCTTGAGGTGCTGGTGCACCCGGGCCGGGTTTCCCGGCGGGTTGGTGATGTAGCGCAGCCCGTGGCTGCGGTGGTGATCCATGGTGTCGGCGACGTGGACCAATCGCAGCTTGTCGCCGGCGGCACGGATGATCTCGGTCATGTTCAAGCCCATGGTGCCGCCCATGTGGAATGTGTGGCAGGCGACGTACACCATGCCGATATTGGGGGAGTTGACGCCGCGGATGATCCGCAGCGCCTCCAGACCGTCCTCGACGAAATCATCGGGATGCGGGTCGATCCGCACATCGATGCCCTCGCGTTCGAAGATCGGCACAAGTTCCTCCATCGACCGGAAGAACGCGCGTTCGGATTCTTCGGCACGTTCTGGACGGCCGGAGAATTCGGTGTTGATGACGTTGACGCCCAGGTCGACCGTGATCTGGATGACCCGTTTCCAGTTGCGCACGGCGGCCTCGCGGGCATCCTCGTCGGGACCCGACCAGCGCAGCACCGGCAGCACCGACGCGATCCCGACACCCGCGTCGGCACAGGCCTTGCGGAACTGGGCGACCAGCTCGTCGTCGGCGCGGGGGTGATTGAAGAACGGGATGAAGTCGCGATGCGGAGTCAGCTGCAGGTACTCGAAACCCAAATCCGCAACTACACGGGGGAATTCGAGCAACTCGTAGTCGTGGTGGAACGGCGTGGGGTCCAGGGCGATCTTCATCAGACGCCGACCCTTTCCGCCAGTTCGACTGTGACGCGTTCGCCGGTTTCTAGTGACCGGACACCCGCTTCGCACACCGCGGCGGCGGCGTAGCCGTCCCACGCGGTCGGCCCGTCGACATTGACGCCGGACCTGACCGCGTCAACCCACCGCTGCACCTCGATGTCGTACGCGGTGCCGAACCGTTCCCGGAAGCCCGGCGTGATCCGGCCGCCCCATGTCCCCGGTGCCGACTTGCGAACTAGCCCGATATCGAGACCAATTGTGGCGCTGCCCAGTTCGCCGACAACCTCGGTCCGCACCTCATACGCGACGCCCGTGGTGACGAAGAGTTCGACGTCGACGTGCCTGCCGCTCGCCGTCCGGAAGATCGCGATCTGCGGGTCCTGAAGTCCTTCGCGGTGCTCCGGGATTCGGCGTCGGCTCGAATGATCTGAACCGATGCGATCTCCTCGCCGAAGCAGGAACCGCGTCACGTCGACCTCGTGCACCAGCGAGTCCTTGACGACCATCGCGGAGTCGAAGCTCGGCGGGACAGCGGGGTTGCGGTGTGCGCAGTGCATGACCAGTGGCTGGCCCAGCTCTCCACCGTCGATGAGTGCCTTCAGCTGTTGGTACTCAGGGTCGAAGCGGCGCATGAAGCCCACTTGGATCAGCGGCTTTTCGAGCTCCGCCTCCCGCCTCACCACCTCGAGGGACGACGCCGAATCCGTGGTCAACGGCTTCTCGCATAGCACCGGCTTGCGCCTGTTCAAGGCAGGCAAGCAGTTGCTTCTCGTGTGTCGGACCCGGCGTGGCGAGCAGTACTGCGTCGACGTCGTCGGCGGTGATCGCGTCGAACGGGTCGTTGGCTACCCGCGCTCCCGGCACTGCGGCCGCGATCTCTGCGGCCTTTTCCGGCAGGTAGTCGTTGACGACGGTGACTGCTGCGCCGCTGATTCGGCTGGTGATGCGGGCGACGTGGTCGGCGCCCATCACGCCAACGCCCAGCACGGCAATGCGCAAATCTGACATGGTCTTTCGGCTCCTAGAACTTCACCGAGCGAACACCGCACGACCCGAGATAGGTGCGGGTGCGCTGCGCGATCGGCAGGGGCTGATCGGGTTCACACGGGTACATGTCCTGCTCGACGATCGCGAACACATCGATGCCGAGCTTTTCGACAGCCTCGAGCAGCGGCGGCATCTCCGGGATACCGCGTGGCGGTTCGGTCATCGCGCCGAGCTTGACCGCCTCACCGAACGGCAGGTCCTCGGCCTCGACCTTGGCGCGCACCTCGGGATCGACCTGCTTGAGGTGCAGGTACCCGATGCGCTCGGGGGCACGGTTGATGATCGCGAGGTTGTCGCCACCGCAGTAGCTGATGTGACCGGTGTCCAGGCACAGGTTCACGAATTCGGAGTCCGTGCCGTCGAGGAAGCGGTAGACGTTCTCTTCGGTGTCGACGTGGCTGTCGGCGTGCGGGTGGTATTGCGCACGCACACCGTACTTTTCGAACATCGCCTTGCCGAGATCGTTCATGCCGCCGGTCTTCTTGCGCCACTGCTCGGCCGTGAGGTTGCGGTCCTCGAGCACCTCACCGGTGGCGGGATCGCGCCACATCTCGGGGATGACGACGACGTGCTTGCCGCCGACCGCGGCGGTCAGCTTCGCCACGTCCTCGATCTGATTCCACACCGCGTCCCACGAATTGTCTTGGTGCAGGTGCTCGAACACCGTCCCGGCGGACAGCTTCAGGTTGCGCGACGCGAGTTCGTCGGAAAGCTTCTGCGGATCGGTGGGCAGATAGCCGTACGGCCCCAACTCGATCCACTTGTAGCCAGAGTCGGCCACCTCGTCGAGAAACCGGGTATACGGGGTCTGGTTTGGATCGTCGGGGAACCACACGCCCCACGAATCGGGTGCTGAGCCGACAAGGATCGTGCTCATTCGGAGGGCCTTACGTAACGGGCGCTGAACCTTCTTCCACTCCGCGTACGTCTCATACGCGGCCTTCGTGGATTCCAGCGCGGAGGTCTGGCTTACCGGGACGTCCCACCAGGATTCGCTGTCCGGTGCGTAGACCAGTGGGTCGGTCTCGACGTGGATGACGGTGGTGTGCTCGTTGGCCTTGGCCACCTTGACGGCATCGGTGAACTCGGCCCCCGTCGTCACCCGGATCACCTCGGCGCCGAGGCTGGCGGCGTTGGCCGCCAGGTCGATGGGCAGCTTGGCGCCGTCCAGCCGGCCGTCCTCGCTGCGATAGCGGTAGGACGTGCCGAATCGCTGCGAGCCCAACGACTCCGACAGCGAGCCGATCGATGCGAACCCGTGGTTCTGCACCAGCACCACGATGACCTTCACGCCCTCTTGAACCGCGGTGACCAGTTCGGTGGCCATCATCAAGTACGAGCCGTCGCCGACCATGATGAACACGTCACGGTCAGGGCTGGCCATTCTGATGCCGATGCCGCCGGCCACCTCGTATCCCATGCAGGAGTAGCCGTATTCGACGTGATAGCCCTTGCGGTCGCGGGTGCGCCACAGCTTGTGCAGGTCGCCGGGCATCGAGCCGGCCGCGCACACCACCACGTCGCGCGGATCGGACAGCGTGTTCGCCAGCCCGATCACCTGGCTCTGGTTCAGTGCGCCGCCGTCGTCGTCCACCCGGTACGCCGCAGAGACCGTCGCGTCCCAGTCATTGGCGAGTTCGGCTGTGCGCGCACGGTATTCGTCGCCCACCGAGTAGTCGGCCAGTGCACCCGACAGGGCTTCCAGCGCTTCGCGGGCATCCGCGACGACCGACAGCCCGCCCTGTTTGACGGCGTCGAAGGACGCGACGTTGATGTTCACGAACCGGACCGCGGGGTCGTTGAACGCGGTCCGCGACGCGCTGGTGAAGTCGCTGTAGCGGGTGCCGATCCCGATCACCACATCGGCCTCGGCGGCCAGCGCGTTGGCGGCGGTCGTTCCGGTCGAACCGATCGCGCCGACCGACTGCGGGTGGTCGTAGCGGCAGCGACCCCTTGCCGGCCTGCGTCTCCGAAACCGGGATGCCGGTCTTCTCGACGAACGCCGCCAACGCGTCGTTGGCGCCGGAGTAGATCACGCCGCCGCCCGCCACGATCAACGGGCGCTGCGCGGAGCGGATCACGTCGGCGGCCCTGGCGATCACCGATCGTTCCGGCACCGGCCGGGCGATGTGCCAAGTCCGTTCGGCGAACAGCGATTCCGGCCAGTCGTACGCCTCGGCCTGGACATCCTGGGGCAGCGCGATCGTCGCGGCGCCGGTCTCGACGGGGTCGGTGAGCACACGCATCGCACCCAGCAGGGCGGACGGCAACTGTTCGGGGCGCCACACCCGGTCGAAGAACCGCGACAGCGGCTTGAACGCGTCGTTGACGGTTAGCTCGTTGTCGTGAGGCTGTTCGAGGTCCTGCAACACCGGCGCACTGACACGGGTGGCGAAGGTGTCCGATGGCAGCAGCAGCACGGGTAGCCGGTTGATGGTGGCCAGCGCCGCGCCGGTCAGCATGTTCGTCGACCCGGGGCCGATGCTGGCCGTGACTGCCCACGCCTGCAGCCGGTCCTTCTGCCGCGCATAGGCCGCCGCGCTGTGCACCATCGCTTGCTCGTTGCGGCCCAACACATATCGCAGCTTGGGCTCGCTCTCGTCGACCTCGGCCTGCAGCAGCGCCTGGCCGATGCCTGCCACGTTTCCGTGGCCGAAGATGCCGAAGCAGCCGGCGAAGAACTTGCCGCGCTCGCCGTCGCGCTCGACGTACTGGTTGGCGAGGAACCGAATTGTGGCCTGGGCGACGGTGAGTCGCACAGTCGGTTCGGCGTCCGGAGTCTTGAATACGGACGCTTTGGAGACCACGTCACACTCCTCGTGAACGCAGGGGCAGCCGGGGGTCGACGTCCTGGTGTTCCCAGGTGCCGCGCAGCCAGGCGTGTTCGGGATCGTCGACGATCTTCCAGGCCCTTTCCTCGCCAGGGCCTGCCATCACATTCAGGTAGTACATGTGGTAGCCGGGCGCCGCGACGGACGGGCCGTGGAAGCCGTGCGGGACGAGGACGACGTCGCCGCTGCGGACCTCTTCGAGCACCTCGATCGGGCGCTCCGGTGTGCCGTAGACGCGGTGATAGCCGAAGCCGCGGGAATCACCTGGGCCCGAGTCGATCTCGAAGTAGTAGATCTCCTCCAGCGCCGACTCGACGGGAGATGTTCTCGTCGTGCTTGTGCGCCGGGTAGCTCGACCAGTTGCCGCCGGGGGTGATCACCTCGCACGCGATCAGCGAGTCGGCATCGAAAACCCCTGCGGTGCCGAAGTTGTGCACCTGTCGGCTGCAGTTGCCGGTGCCGCGAAGCTCGACGGGCACGTCGGCGGCGGCGACTCGCCGGTTCGGCAGCTGACGCTTGGCCCTGGCGCCGCAGATCGCGAAGCGGCCCTCACCGGACAGCGTGTAGTGTTGACCGTGTGCCGATGTAGACCATGTCGGCCGGGCCGTCGAAAACCGATGCCCGCGGGGACAGTTCGAACGTCTCGTTGTCCGCCTCGACAGTTCCGTGGCCGGCCAGCGGCAGGATCATCACCTCGGTGTCGCCGGTGCCGAAGCGTGAGCTCATGCGCCGACTCCAGTTCCACCACCTTGAGGCTGGACTTCGGTCCAGCCTGCCGACTCGGGGGTGACGTCGACGGTGTACGGGGGAGTGGCGCTGCGCGCGGGGATGTAGTACTTGCTGTGCATGTTCAAGCTCCCCGTCGCTTCGCTCGCACCGGCCCTCACCATCGAAACGGCGGTCGCCACCGCGGAGCTGACATCGTCGTCGGCCGGGTAAAGCAGTGTGCGGCCGACGATGAGGCCGCGCACCGACGGCAGCCCGAGCGCCTTCTCCCAGCTGGCGAATGCCTCGTCGGGATCGGCGGGATCGCCGCCGAGCAGCAGGGTCGGCAGCGTCGTCGACTCCATCACCCGGTCCATCTCGTCGACCACGGGCAGCTTCATCCAGGTGTACGCCGAGGTCGAGCCGAGGCCCTGGCCGATGTGGATCGACTTGATCACCGCGTCAGGGGACAGGTCGTTGCGGACCTTGCCGTCGACCCGCGTCGACATGAACGGCTCGACCATGGCGATCAGCCCGTGTGACGCAAGCTCGTCGATGGCACGCGCGCACGCCTCGAGAGTGGCGACGGTGCCAAGATCGTCGAGATCGATGCGGCACAACATCTTTCCACCGTTCATTCTGGCGGCGGCGGTGGCAGCGGCGGTGGTTGCGGTCATCCTGTCGTCGAGCTCGAACTGCGCGCCTGCCAGGCCGCCGCGGTTCATCGACGAGAACACCACCTTGTCGTCGAGCGCGCCAAGCAGCACCAGGTCGTCGAGGATGTCGGCGGTGGCAAGCACGCCGTCCACGCCGGGGTCTGCGAGTGCGGCGCGCAGCCGGTCGAGCAGGTCGGTGCGGCTGTTCATCGCCGTTGGCCGCGAGCCCACCGCGAGCGCGCCGCGGGCGGGATGGTCGGCGGCGACGATCATCAGCCTGCCATTACCGCGCACAGTCGGCCGAGTGGTGCGGTTCTGCCACGCGCGCTCGATCGCGCCGGGATCGGTCGCGCGCAGTTCGGTGATCTCGGTGTAGTCCTTGCAAATGGGGTCAGACATTGACGGCCTCCACCGCGGCCTGCTCGGCGAGTTCGGCCACCTCTGCGGCCGTCGGCATCGCGGTCGAGCACTCGAGCCGCGACGCGACGATGGCGCCCGCGGCGTTGGCGTAGCGCAGCGTCTTCTCCAGCGGCCAGCCGTGCAGCAGCCCGTGGCAGAGGCTGCCGCCGAACGCATCGCCGGCGCCGAGGCCGTTGACCACATCGACCTCGTTGGGTGCGACCATCACGTGCGAATGCCGCGTCTTGGCGAGCACGCCGCGCGGGCCCTGCTTGACGATCGCGAGTTCGACACCGAGGTCGAGCAGCGCATCGGCGGCCTTATGCGGGTTGTGCTCACCGACGGCGATCTCGCACTCCTCGCGGTTGCCGACCGCCACCGTCACGTGCTGCAGGGCGCGCTGGACCTGTTCGGTGGCCGCGGCAGGCGACTCCCAGAACATCGGCCGATAGTCGAGGTCGAGCACCGTGAACGGCTGACGCTCGCGCGCTTCCCATGCAGCGAAATGCGCACTGCGACTTGGCTCCTCGGACAGCCCGGTCACCGTCGACCAGTACAGCCGGGCATCCCGAACGGCGTCGGCGTCTATCTCGTCGGCGCGGATCTGCAGATCCGGCGCGCTGGGACGGCGATAGAAGTACAGCGGAAAGTTGTCAGGCGGAAAGATCTCGCAGAACGTGACGGGGGTCGGGTACTCGTCGTGGGTCGCCACGTAGCGGTTGTCGACTCCCAGGTCGGCCAGCTCGCGACGGACGAAGCGTGCCGAACGGGTCGTCGCCGACGCCGGAGATCAGCGCGGCGCGGTTACCCAACCGGGCCGCGGCCACCGTGACGTTGGCGGCGCTGCCGCCAAGAAACTTGCCGAACGTCGTGACGTCCTCCAGCCCGACACCGACCTGCAGGGGATAGATGTCGACGCCGCAGCGCCCGATGGCGAGGACGTCAAATGGCTGCCTGGTGCTCAATGTCAGCCTTCCGGGGTGTGGGTGATGGACTCGGTATCGAGAGTGCCCCGCATCACGCGGCGCTGTCAATACTTTGTCCTGACATTCTATCTTTCGATCATGCGATGTTAGGATGCAGCTACTGTTCATCTGGTCCAACACGAGATCGGAGACGACGTGCCCCTGACGGTGGAGCTCGACAGGTCCAGCCCTGTCCCTCTCTACTATCAGCTCGCTCAGGCCATCGAGGCCGCGATCCGTGACGGCGAGCTGGCGCCGGGCGATCGCTTCGAAAACGAACTGGCGCTGGCAAAACGGCTGACGTTGTCGCGGCCGACGACAAGGCGCGCCATCCAGGAACTCGTCGACAAGGGCCTGCTGGTGCGCAAGCGTGGGGTGGGCACGCAGGTGGTGCAGAATCCCGTGCACCGTCGAGTCGAGTTGACCAGCCTGTTCGACGATCTCGCCCGCGCCGGCCAGGAGCCGACGACGCAGCTGCTCGACTACCGCGTCGGGCCGCCCGACGAAGAGGTCGCCCGCGAACTCAACCTGGCCGAGGACCGCGAGGTGGTGTCGATCCACCGGCTGCGGTGCGCCAACGGCGAGCCGCTCGCGGTGATGATCAACCATCTGCCCGCCGAGACTCGCGCCGGAAGCGGACGAATTGGAGAGCAACGGGCTGTACCAGTCGCTGCGGGCGCGCGGCGTGCACATTCGACTGGCGCGCCAGCGCATCGGCGCACGCGGGGCCACCCGTCCGGAGGCCCGGCTGCTCGGCGAGAAACCCAACGCGCCGTTGCTGACGATGGCGCGCACGGCGTTCGACGACTCGGGCACCGCGGTCGAGTTCGGCACCCATTGCTACCGCGCGTCGCGCTACTACTTCGACACGACCTTGGTCGACCGCTAACTTTCGTGCGAGCAGACGCAAAACGCTACGCGAGGGCAGTTTGCGTCTGCTCGCGCTAGACTGAACGCGCTCGGAACGCTTCCAGGGCTGCCTCGCTGTCGCCCGATGCCCAGGCCTCCATGCCGACGGTTCCGGCAAAGCCGATGTCGCGCAATGCCTTTGCGATCGCGGGGTAGTTGATCTCACCGGTCCCCGGTTCGCACCGGCCTGGCACGTCGGCGACCTGGATCTCGCCGATCGCGTCGCCGCAGCGCCGGATGAGTTCGATGAGGTTCCCCTCGCCGATCTGGGCGTGATAGAGGTCGAGCATCATCTTCACGTTGGGATGGCCGACGGCTTCGACCAAAGCGAGCGTGTCCTTGGCGCGGGCCAGCGGGATGCCGGGGTGGTCGACGATGGTGTTGAGGTTCTCCACGCAAAATGTCACGCCGGCGGCCGCACCCAGCTCGCCGATGCGCTCCAGCGTGCGCAGCGCAGTCGTCCACATCTCGCCGGTGGCCCGGTAGCGGGGCCGCGCCGCTTTGCCGTCCACCAGCTCGGCGGTGTGCAGGTTCAGCCGCGGAACACCAAGTGTCTCAGCGGCTTTGATCGACAGCTCGGCCGTCCGCACGACTTCGTCGGCGGTCTGCGGGTCGATCAGATCGCCGTGCAGGTAGCCGGTCATCGACGAGAACCGGGCGCCGGTGTCGGCCAGCGCCTGCAGGTCCTTGTCGTGCCAGCTCCAGATCTCGACGGCAAAGCCCATGTCGTCGATGCGCCGCACCCGATCGATGATCGGCAGGTCCGTGAAGACCATCTCGGAACAGACCGCAAGCTCGAAGTCGCTCATGGCATTGTCACCTCCCTGACTCTGACCAGCATGGACGACCCTAACATTTGATATGCAGTCCTAATGTCAGGACAAACTATTGACTTTCAGGTGTGAGCCGTATTACATCGAACTTGAGGGGCGTGTCACGCCGCACTCGAGGAGCAAGGAGAAACAATGAGGTTCAGCCGGCTCGCGGCGATCGCCGGAGCGAGCGTGCTCGTGGTTGGAATCGCGTCATGTTCTAGCACCGGGGGCAAGCCCCAGGAAAACGGCGGGGGTATGGGCGGCGGGACCAGGCGAACACCCCGCGCGTGACCGTCGCGATGATCACCCACGAAGTGCCGGGCGACTCCTTCTGGGATCTGATCCGCAAGGGCGCCGAAGCCGCTGCGGAGAAGGACAACATCGAGCTGCGCTACTCCAACGACCCCGAGGCGCCGAACCAGGCCAACCTGGTCCAGACCGCCATCGACAGCGGCGTCAAAGGCATCGCCCTGACGCTGGCCAAGCCGGACGCGATGGCAGCCCGCGGTCAAGGCCGCCGACGGCCAAGAACATTCCCGGTCGTGGCCTTCAACTCGGGCTTCGACAACTGGAAGGCCATGGGCGTCCAGGAGTACTTCGGCCAGGACGAGAAGCTCGCAGGCAGTCGCGGCAGGCGAACGCCTGAACAAGGACGGCGCCAAGAAGATCGATCTGCGTGATCCAGGAGCAGGGCCAGGTTGAGCTCGAATCCCGCTGCGCCGGTGTCGAAGAGAGCTTCAAGGGCCAGCCGAGAACCTGAACGTCAACAGCAAGGACATGCCGTCGGTGGAGTCGACGATCACCGCCAAGCTGCAACAGGATCCAAGTCCGTCGACTCACGTCGATGGCGCTGGGCGCGCCGATCGCGTTGGCCGCTGTGCAGTCGGTCAAGAACGCAGGCAGCTCCGCGCAAGGTCGGCCACCTTCGACACCAATGCCGCGCTCGTCGACGCGATCAAGAGCGGCGACGTGCAGTGGGCGGTCGACCAGCAGCCGTTCCTGCAGGGATACCTGGCGATCGACTCGCTGTGGCTGTACATCAACAACAAGAACCTGATCGGCGGCGGACAGGCCACTCTGACCGGGCCCGTCGTTCATCGAGAGACGAACATCGACTCGGTCGCCGAGTTGGCCAAGTCCGGGACCCGCTGAGCCCCGCGTAGGAGGGAGTGAAACATGACTACACAGACTGATCTGGACGTTGCCAGTCACAAGGTTGTTCGCGACGAACGGGTCAAGGAACGAAACCGCATACAGCGCTTGCTGATTCGCCCGGAGATGGGTGCGGTGATCGGCGCGGTCGCGATCTTCATCTTCTTCCTGGTCGTCGCGCCGCCGTTCCGGTCACCCGAGGCGCTGGCGACCGTGCTGTATGCCAGCTCGACGATCGGAATCATGGCGTGCGCGGTGGCGCTGCTGATGATCGGCGGGGAGTTCGACCTGTCGTCGGGCGTGGCAGTGACCACGAGTTCGCTCGCCGCGTCGATGCTGGCCTACAACCTGCATCTGAATCTGTGGGCCGGCGCGGGGTTGGCCCTGATCGTGGCACTGGCCGTCGGGTTCTTCAACGGGTACCTGGTGATGAAGACCAAGATCCCGAGCTTCCTGATCACGCTGGGCACGCTGTTGATGTTGACCGGTATCAATCTCGCTGTGACGAAACTGATTTCGGGTCAGGTCGCGACGCCGAGCGTCAACGACATGCAGGGTTGGGATTCGGCGCAGAAGGTGTTCTCGTCGTCGTTGACGATCTTCGGTGTCGCGGTGCGAATCACCGTGTTGTGGTGGCTGCTGTTCACCGCCGTCGCGACCTACGTGTTGTTCAAGACCAAGATCGGCAACTGGATCTTCGCCGTCGGCGGCGACCAGGAAAGTGCCCGCGCGGTCGGTGTTCCGGTGACCGCGGTGAAGATCGGCCTGTTCATGTTCGTCGGGTTCGCGGCCTGGTTCGCCGGCATGCATCTGCTGTTCGCGTTCAACACCGTGCAGTCCGGTCAGGGTGTCGGCAACGAGTTCATCTACATCATCGCCGCAGTCATCGGCGGCTGCCTGCTCACCGGCGGATACGGCACCGCGATCGGCGCCGCGATCGGCGCGTTCATCTTCGGCATGGTGCAACAGGGCATCGTCTACGCCGGCTGGAATCCCGACTGGTTCAAGTTCTTCATGGGCGTGATGCTGCTGTTCGCGGTGATCGCCAACAACGCATTCCGCAACTACGCCGCGAAGAGGTGACTCGATGACCGCAACTGTTGACCGTCCAGTGGAAGAGGCTCCGTCCGGGGGCAAGGTGCCGCTGGTCGAGCTGAAGAACATCGGCAAGTCCTACGGCAATATCACTGCGCTGAAAGATATTTCGCTGCGCGTGCATGCCGGTGAGGTGACCGGCATCCTCGGTGACAACGGTGCAGGGAAGTCGACGCTGATCAAGATCATCGCCGGCTACCACCCGCAGACCGAGGGCGAGCTTCTCGTCGACGGTGAGGCGATCAAGTTCAACTCGCCGAAGGACGCGCTGGCCAAGGGTATTGCGACGGTGTATCAGAACCTCGCCGTCGTGCCGCTGATGCCGGTGTGGCGCAACTTCTTCCTCGGCCAGGAGATCCGCAAGAAGACGTTCCCGTTCCCGTTGGACTCCAACGCGATGCGGGCCACCACGCTGACGGAGCTGTCGAAGATGGGCATCGACCTGCCCGACGTCGACGTCCCGATCGGCTCCCTATCGGGCGGTCAGCGGCAATGCGTCGCGATCGCGCGTGCGGTGTTCTTCGGTGCGCGGGTGCTGATTCTCGACGAGCCGACCGCCGCTCTGGGCGTCAAGCAGTCGGGCGTGGTGCTGAAGTACATCACCGCGGCGAAGGAAGCCGGTTTCGGTGTGGTGTTCATCACGCACAACCCGCACCACGCGCACATGGTCGGAGACCATTTCGTGCTGCTCAACCGCGGCTCGCAGAAGCTGGACTGCACATACGACGACATCACGTTGGAGCACCTGACGCAGGAGATGGCAGGCGGCGACGAGCTGGAGGCGCTGTCGCACGAATTGCGTGGTAAAGGCGCATAACTGAGGCCACTGTCGAGGCCTTGCTCGTCACAAACGTTATGCGATCGTTCACCTGGGCGGCAGCATGCCAGCCCAGCCCACATTCCAACTAGACGGCACAATGGGGGACGTGCACACAGAACCTGAAGCGAAGGGTCACACGCCAGTGTGGCGTGACCCGCTGTCGGTGGGGTTCCGGGCGCACCGTCACCTGTTGCTGCTGCGGCTCCGGTGGCACGAACGCCGTGCGGCCCCCGACGACCAGCGACGCCCGCAGAGCGATGCGCGCCCGGCGCGTCGGCGACCGCTACAGCGGAATCACCGCTAGCCCTGCATCGCCGGTGGTCCCGACGTAGACGGCGTTGCGCGCGGGATTGACGACGACTACCCGGGGCTGGTCCGTCGGATGCCCAAGCCCCGCGGTGTTGACGACGGACTTGGATGCGGTGTCGATGATCGACGCGATCCCGTACTCGTTAACCACAACCAAGCGGTCGCCTGCAGGGCTGATCGCGATGAATTGTGGATTGGCGCGCCGTACATTCGTCGATGCCCGCCTGTGGAAGCGCGATGTCGTGGATGACCTCGTTGACTTGCGTGTCGACCACCGAAACCCAGCCGACCTCGGTTGCCTCATCCGACGACAGCCGTACACCCTGAATGGCCACGTACAGATATCTGCCGTCGGGGCTCAGCACTGCGGCAGTCGGAATACTGCGTAGCTGTCGATCCGGCGACGCGTCAATCCTGATCTGCGCCACCACGTTCAGCGTCGACATGTCCACCACTTCCAGGCGGCCATCGAGGTCGTCGATGTCGAGGTACAACTGACCGCTTCTGCTTGCCAGGATCGGCTGACGAATGAATGCGGGCGCGTCGTTCAAGCCAAAGGAACCGAGTTCTTGGCCGGTGTCCGCCTCGAGGATCACCACACCTGCGGTGACGTTGGTGTGCCCCAGGCGATCATCGGCGCAGACGTAGATGCGCTCGCCGGCCGAGAACATCGCTATCGAATCTCCTCCGGCAACGGTTCCTGCCAATACGCGTGCGTTGGGATCGAGGATGAGCACCGCAGGATTGGCGGCGCCCGTCATCAGCGCATACAGCCGTGATCCGTTGGGGCTGAGGGCAATCGCGGTGGGTGCGCCGTGGCCGACGGGGGATGAGCCCTCCAGCCGAAGCGAATCCACGACCCGGTTTCGGGTGGGGCTGTCCTCGCTGATGTCGACGACGCGAATGGTGGCGGCATTGCGATCTGCGACGTAGAGCCGCGACGAATCGGGACTGGCCGCAAGGCTCGTCGGGACGACATCCGTCAGATCGGTGATGGTCTTGACTACCGCGTCGGCTTCGGTGTCGACCACCTTGACCGCCCACGTGTCGGATCCGTCGGAGGTCGCGACATAGGCGTACCGGCCGTCAGGCGATAGTGCGATATCGCGCACCGGGCCAACCCCGGCGACCGTGTGGACCGGCGCGATGTCTGCGTCCCGCTCTTCGGACGCACGCGTGTCCGCTCGCCGAGCAGTCGCCGCCGACCCGTCGCCGCACCGCCGGAACACCGACCGAAACGCCATGAGGATGGCCGAGACAACACCGACCCAGCCCGCCGACATCTGGTCCGGCGCGGGCTTCTCGGTCGCGACCGGGGCGACGGGCGACATCGCGACCGCTACTCCCAACGCGAGCGCCAACGCACCCGCCCGTTCGATGTATGTTGCTGCGCCCAACGCGTTCATCTCCTGTCGGTTCCCGAGGCTCACGGAGTTTGCTCCGCCCCCGCAGAGTAGGGACGCAGGGCGCCGGGAAACACGCGTAGTCCACTACCTGTTTTAAGGCGCTGCAGGTCAGGGGCGGGAGCGCCGTCGGCCACAGTTTGCTCGTTGCTGTGAGAAAACTATGCGGGCGCTTTAAGATCCGCGAATGGCCATTGAATGGCGCACAGTCCCGCGCGGGCAGTCGCTGGGCCTTTTGGAGTCGACGCTGAAAAGCAAGAACCGGCTGGGAGCGGTGCTGGCCGGTTCGGCCGGAGTCGGCAAAACAGTGCTTGCTCGGCACGCCGTTGAGCGGTTTGCTCAACGACACGGCGGCGTATCCGTTCAATGGCTGGCAGGCACCGCATCGGCCAGCCAGATCCCATTCGGCGCGTTCAGCCACCTTGTCGATGTCGCTGGGGTCGGCGACTCCCCGACGCTGTTGCGGTCGGCCCGCGCCTCGCTGCTGCAGCCTAGCGGGCAGGGGCTGCTGCTCGCCATCGATGATGCCCATCACCTGGACAATCTCTCCGCAACACTCGTGCACCAACTGGCGTTGACGGGATCGGCGCGGTTCGTGATCACGGTCAGGGCTGGCGAGCAGGCCCCCGACGCGATCACGTCGCTGTGGAAAGACCGGCTGCTCGACAGGCTCGACATCGAGCCTTTCGACGCCGATCAGACGAAAAGTTTGCTGGAGGCGGTGCTCGGCGGCCCGATGGAGACCTCGAGTGCCGACCGGGTATTTACCGCCAGTCAGGGTAATCCGCTGTATTTGCGGCATTTGGCAGAAAGCGCGATCGGTTCGGGGGCATTGCGCGAAGTCGACGGTGTCTGGCAATTGCGTGGACATATGGGGCTGTCGGCGGAGCTTTCCGCGCTGATTGGCCGACACCTCGAGGCTCTGCCCCCGACCGTGACGTCGGTCCTGGAATACCTCGCGGTGGAGGAGCCGCTCAGCCTGCGGGATCTGACTGAGCTGGCTGGCCGAGAGGCCCTCGAGGAAGCCGAGGATCAGCGCGTCATCGAGGTCGTCAAGCGCGGCGACGATCTCGTCGTGCACTCCGCTCATCCGCTCTACGCCGAGCAGGTGCGGGAGTCGCTCGGCCAGATCGCGACGCGGCGGTTGCGCACACAGCTGGTCGCACAGCTGCAGTCGAAGCCGATTGAGCACGTCAGCGCCAGGTTGCGGCTCGCAGCGCTGGCCATCGAGAGCGACACCCCGCCGCCGGTGGACGATGTCGTCACGTCGTCCTGGGAAGCGATGCGGCTTGGCGACTTGTTGCTGGGAGAGCGCCTGGCACAGAGCGCCCTTGACCGCTCAGGCGGCTTGACTGCCAGATTGCCGTTGGCGCACGCGCTGTCGTGGCTCGGTCGCGGCCCCGATGCCGACCAGGTGCTGAACCCCGTCGACCCGGACACGCTTACGGAGTGGGACCTCACAGCGTGGACGCTGCCGAAGGCGGCCAACCAGTTCTGGATGCTCGATCAGCCCGAAGCCGCCGTCGATTTCCTCTACGCGATGCGCGACCGCATTTCGGAGCCTGCGGCCGTCGCCACCATCGACGCGTTGGTGGCCACCTTCGCGATGAACGCCGGAGACCCTCGGCGGGCGGTGGAGATCGCCGCCGAGGTGCTCGGCTCACCTGCCAGCCAGGACCTCGCCGTCGCCTGGGCGGCCGCGACCGCCACTCTGTCGAGCGCGCGGCTCGGCAGGTTCGACGACGTCGGCCCGCTGGCCGAACGCGGCTTGGCGGCGGCGCATCCCGGGCTGCTGCGGTTCACCATCGGGCTCGGTGAAATCACCACGCAGTTGATGACCAAGAGCGTGCTGCACGCGCAGCGTCTGGCGCGCCATTTCATGGAGTTCTCTGAGCTGCAGCAGCCAGGCCGGGCGATCGGCGAAATTCTATTGGCGCGCACCTTGATCGCGACAGGGGAGTTCGACCTCGCGACGTCCCTGCTGCGTCAGTCCTCGGCCGCGCTGTCCGAGACCGGCTACTCGTGGGGACCGCTCGCGCTGATGTACCTCGCGCAGGCACTCGGTCAGCAGGGCGATGCGGCGGGTTCGGCAGAGATACTGACGCGCGCCGAATCCCGGCACAGCCTGAGGTCCGAACTGTATGCGCCGGAGTTGGCCCTGGCACGCGCGTGGACGCTGGCCGCAGCCCGCAACATGAACGGCGCGATCAGCGCCGCGCGCGATGCCGCGAGGATCGCCGAACGGTCGGGACAGCTGGCCATTGCGTTGCAGGCGTTGCACGACGCGGTCCGGCTTGGCGACGAGACGGCCGTCGATGCGATCGCCCGCGTCGCCGGCGCCCTGGACTGTGTGGCCGGCAGAGCCGCGTTGGCCCACGGCCGCGCGCTGGCTGCCGCCGATGCCAAGGGACTGAATTCCGTTGCAGCCGAACTCGCCGACCTCGGCATGAAGTGCGCCGCGGCGGATGCTGCCGCGCAGGCGGCCAAGGTGTTCGCCGCCCGCCACGAGCGCAAGGGCGAGGTCGAAGCCATGGCCCGAGCCGCCGAACTCGCGGGCGGCGCGTCGACGCCAGCCCTCGACCAGGTACTGAACCCGTTGCCGTTGACCGGCAGGGAGCTCGAGATCGCGATCATGGTGTCCGAGGGGATGACCAACAAGGCCATCGCCGAGCGACTGTGCGTCTCGGTGCGCACGGTCGAGGGGCACATCTACCGGGCGTGCATGAAACTCGACGTCGCCGATCGCACCCTGCTGGCCGAAGTCGTGGCCGCGGCAAAAACGAGTAGCGGACTACGCAAGACGTCCCCGCGATCGCCGAGCACGCTTTAGCTCGGTAACCCCCGCGACGCGCAGGAGGTCAGATGGCTATTGCAGCGCCCCCGTCGACCAATGGGCAGGCCAAGGCGATCAGCGTGCCGGACCCGATCGAGCCGTTTCCGCAGGACCGCTTCGAAACCATCGAGTTCCCGGCAAGGGACGGTTTCACCTTGAACTTCAAACGCCTGCGCGGCGACGGCGAGCCACTGCTGATGGTCGCGGGCACGGGCACACGCGCCAACCTCTGGAACGCGCCGACCGTGAACCTGCTGAAGCAGTTGACGGAGAAGGGCTTCGACCTGTGGATGCTCAACTGGCGCTCCAGCATCGACCTCCCCGCAGTCAGGTACACGCTCGACGATGCGGCTGTGCTCGACATGCCGAGCGCAGTCCAAGAGGTGCGCAAGCAGACCGGTGCCGACAAGATCAAGGCCCTTATCCACTGCCAGGGGTCGTGCGCGTTCATGATGGCGATCACCGCCGGACTCCTGCCCGACGTGTCGCTGGTGATCTCGAACTCGTCGGCGCTGCACCCCGTCATGCCATGGCAGGCGCGGCTGAAACTTCCACTCGCCGTTGCCTTTTTGAACGCCGAGAAGGTCAGCGGCATCAACCCGCAGTGGGGTCTGCACGCGCCGCGGCTGTTGCCCAAGATCCTCGACTGGTATGTCAAGGCCACCCACGACGAATGTGACAACGCGGTGTGCAACCACACCAGCTTCATGTACGGGTATGGCCACCCGACCTTGTGGCGCCACGAGAATCTCAACGACGCCACCCACGAATGGATCAAGGGTGAGTTCGGTCAGGTGCCGATGTCGTACTACGGCCATATCGCCGACTCGTCGGCGGCGGGGGAGATGGTGTCGACGGGCGTATACCCCGAACTGCCGCCGCTGTTCACTGCCGAGCCACCGGATACCAACGCCCGCTTCGTCTTTATGACCGGCGACAGGAACCAGACCTTCCTGCCGATAGGCATGGGCCGCACCTTCGAGTACTTCGAGCGGCACCAGCCCGGCAGACACACCCTCCAGAAGTTCGCCGGCTACGGGCACCTCGACGTGTTCTTCGGGCAGCACTCGCACCGAGACGTCTTCCCGTTCATCCTCGACGAATTGAGCAAGCCATGGTGATGGAAGCGAATCCCGTGAGAGCGCGAACGGATCGCTAGCGACCGCGAAGTTCTGCACGAAGCTGCGGGTAGCCCGTCCGGGTCTGCGGTTCAGCGAAGTGATGACCGGGATGATCACGATGGGCATCGAAGATCCCGTAAAGGGATATCACGATGATGCCGCAATAGCCATGCGGTTGCACGCCACCGTCACACTGCCGAATCTGCCCGCGTTCCTCAAGGATCCCAACCACAAAGGGACAGTGGCGCGCGTCGGGTTCGATACCGGTGTTGGGCGGCGACTTAATCGGCATCGGCGATGGCGATTTCGGGCTCTTCCGTCGCGCGATCCGGGACGGAAAGGGCGTTCGCGAGATGGTCTACGACACCGAATTCTCGGTGGGCGGTCAGCGATACAGGATGCGCGGCCGCAAATACGTCGAACCGTCGCCGCCGTGGCGGGTGTGGCCCGCGACCACAACGCTTTACGTTCAATTGTTCCCGGGCGAGCGGCGGAACGGGCGAGCCGGTTGCGTGCGGGGGTCCTTCGGTTGACGCTGTGGGCGTTCATCCGTCAACTCCTCTCGATGCGGGTCACCGGCGACTTCGGGTTCTTCGACAGGTGCCTTCACAAGCTGTCGTTCTACCGGTTCTTCGTGTCGTCACTGGTCAACACCTACATCAAGGGCAGGCGCTGGTGAGCGCCGAGGAGCCCGCCGACATCGTCATCATCGGCAGCGGGTTCGGCGGCGCCGTCGCGGCCTGCCGGCTTGTCCCGCCCGGAGCGAAGAGTGGTGGTGCTCGAACGCGGGCGCGACTGGTCGGAGCGAAAACGGGGGACGCCGCAAGGTCTCCGCGACTACTTCTACTCCAGCAGGATGCCGCACCTGCTCAACGGCTGGCTGGAATCTGCGTGTCCTCGATCAGATGGTGGTGGCGACCGGGGCGGGTGTCGGTGGCGGCTCGCTGATCTACGCCAACGTGTGCGTGGATGCGCCGAAACGAGTCTTCTGACAGCGGCTGGCCGTCGCAGATCACCGCGGACGAGATGAGGGGTAGTACGGCAAAGTGAGCCAAAGTGCTGAAACCGCAAACGATTCCGGAGGGCCAGATCAACCCGCGGATGGCCATGCTGAAGCCGGCGGCGACCGGATTGGGTGTGAGCGGACGATATCGCGCCCTCCCGCTGGCCGTGACGTTCGACGAAGACCGCGCCGGAGGGCCAACCGAGCCGTGGCGCGATACCATGTATACGCCCGGTACATGCGTGCACTGCGGCGACTGTGTGATCGGCTGCGTACACGGCGCCAAGAAGACGCTCGACAAGAACTACCTCGCCGAGCGACGGCGAAGGCAACGACGCCGAGATCCGGCCGCTGTCGATGGTCACCCACATCGAGCAGGAACCGGACGGAGCGTGGCGCGTGCACTACGTCGACGTCGATGCGGGCGTGGGGCGCCGCAAGCGCCAGATCGTCGGAAAGATCGTGATTCTCGCGGCCGGGATCGATCGGATCCACCGAGATCCTGCTGCGCTCGCGCGATGAGTTCCGCACGCTGAAGAACCTTCCCCGCGCGCTCGGCAGGGGCTGGAGCCCCAACGGTGATTTCCTGACCTTGGCCCGAAATATCGCAAGCGCGACAAGCGCCGCCTGCTCGCAGCCCACCAAAGGCCCCACCATCGGCGGCGTGATCGACTTCCTCGACGGCGTCGATCTGCCCGACGACAACATGATCGGATGTCGACGGCCGGATCTTACGTCGAAGACGGCGGTCTGCCGAACATCGGTGCGCATGTACTGAAGACGCTGGAAGGACAAGCGGCGGGCCGAAGGGATGGGCATACCGAAAAGCCAGCGACCTCACCGATTTCAGCGACATGATCCCCTGGTTCGGCCAGTCGATCGACGCCGCGGACGGCGAGTTCTCGCTTCAGAACCGCATCAAGTTCTGGCGTGCCAGGACGCGGCTGAACTGGAATCCGCAACGGTCGGTCGAGCGCGCTGGACACGTTCAACGACGTTCACGTCGCGATGACGCTTGCGACGGGGGGTGAGCCGATCCCGTTGTTCACCTGGAATCGCCTGCGCACGTTGGTCACACCTCATCCGCTCGGCGGCTGCAACATGGCGGCCGCTGCGGGCGCCGGCGTGACCAACCATATCGGCGAGGTGTTCGGCTACAACAATCTGTTCGTGATGGACGGGTCCGTGATTCCCAAGGGCCATCGGGCGCAATCCGTCCAAGACCATCGCTGCGATAGCCGAACGCAGTTGCGAGAAGCTGCTCGAGCGAGCTGCCCAGCCGCCTCAGCGGCGCGACGACGGTTTAGCGCGGGGTCATGCCCGCCGCGCGGTACGCGGCGTCGACGTAGGCCATGTTCTCCACCGCGTCGGCGGTGTCGAGCGGTAGCGGGGCCCCGTGCTGCACATGGTGCGGCGAACGCCTCGAGTTGGTAGGTGTACGACGGCCGGGTTCCCAGCCGCTCAACCGTCGTGCCTTCTGCAGTGTTGATGGTCAGCCGGTCGTCATCGTGGGGCTTGATGAAGTTGTGCACCAACATGTCTCCGTGCGTGCCGACGATGCGAAGCGTGAACGAGTAGTCGTCGGCGACCATCGAGTTCGCGCTCAGCCCAGTCGCCCCGCCGGGAAACGCGAGGTCGACATCGCACCACGCGTCGACGCCAGGACTGCGCTGCTCGGCGTGGGCGCGGACGATCGACGGATGCCCCAGCCGGCGCATGACGTGCAGGCCGTAACAGCCCAGATCCATCAGTGCGCCGCCTGCCAATTCCAGTGACCACCGCGGGTCGTCGTCCTCGGGCGCCGGCATCGCCATCCGACCTCGACATGAACCAGCTCACCGAGCGTGCCGTCGCCCGCCAGTTCCAGTGCGCGGCGGGTGACCGGATGAAAAAGGTAGTGAAATCCCTCCATCACGGTGATGCCCGCGGCGTCCGCCGCTGCGGCCACCCGCTGCGCTTCCGCGCGGTCGCGAGCGAACGGCTTCTCCGTCAGCACCGGCTTACCCGCCGCGACGGCGGCCAGATTCCATGGCGCCGTGCAGCGAATTCGCCAGCGGGTTGTACACGACGTCGACCTCGGGATCATTGATCACGTCGTCGTAGGACGCCAAAACACGTTCCACACCGTACTTTTCGGCGAACAACTGCGCCCGGTGCGGGTCACGCGCGGCGACGGCAACCAGCCGATGGCCCAGCTCTTGCGCGGGCCCGACGATGGCGAGTTCGGCGATCCGCGATGCGCCGAGCACCCCGATTCGCAGGCTCATACCGGGATGGAGCCGGCAGGCCGGAACATGTCCTGCGCATGTACTCGACGCTGGTCCGCACGTCGCGCACCGGTCCCTCGATCGGTCGGCTCGCCATCGAGGATGGTGTCCTGCTCCATGACAAACCAGCCGTCAAAGCCGTTGCTGCGCAACGCCGTGACGATTCCGGCGATGTCGATGTCGCCGCCGCCGAGAGGTGTGTACATGCCCTCCCGCACGGCGTCGGTGTAGGTCAGCTCACCGGCCTGCACGCGGGCTGCGAGCGCAGCGTCGACATCCTTGAGGTGGGCGTGGGCGATGCGGCCGGGCACCTCGCGTGCCAACTGCAGGGGATCGGTTCCCCCGATCAGCAGGTGGCCGGTGTCCAGGCACAGCTTGATCTGCGAACCTGCCAGCACGCGATCGACCTCGCTGCGGGTCTCGACCATCGTGCCGACATGCGGATGCAGCACCGCGAGCACACCTTTTTCTGCCGCTGCGGCGCCGAGTCGATCGAGATTGCCCAGCAGGGTTGCCCATTGGCCGTCGTCGAGCGTCGGACGGGAGTCGTATCCGTCGGTACCGGTCGCCGCGGCCAGCACGAGAACGTTGGCCCCGCATGCCACCAGCGCGTCGAGCGGGCCTGCGATGTCGGGCACGGGATCGTGCCCGGCGTCGTGCAGCACGACCGGCGCGAAGGTCCCCACACAGCTCAGCCCATACGAATCGAGCAGGGCACTCAGCTCGCCGGGATCGGACGGCAGAAAGCCCTCGGGTCCCAGTTCGGTTGCGGCCAGCCCGACGTCACGCATCTCGGCGAGTACGCGTTGCGGGGCGAGCTGGTATCCCCACCCCGGCACCTCGCACACACCCCAGGAGATTGGCGCGCCAGCGATCTTCATCGAATGACCTCACTTCCTCGATCCGTACCGGGACTCCCCGCTGCAATGACTCTGTCGCCGCTTCCGCCAGCCAGCGCGACCTCCACCGCGTCGGCGACCGTGCATGCAGGGGCGGCGGTGCCGTTGACCACGTCGACGAACGCGGTCAACTCGGCGCGAAACGCGTCGGTGAAGCGGTCCATGAAGAAGTGGTGCGCTGGGCCGGCCGGAAACTCGTTGTCCGGGTCGACATTCCGCATCGGTGCGCCCTCGTCCCAGCCGGCGACCACGGTGTCGTGGAAGCCGTGCACCTCCAGCCGGCAGTCGTACCCGCGGCCGTTGTAGCGGGCCGCCGACACCAACCCGAGGGTGCCCTGATCGAACGTCACCACCACCGCGGCGGTGTCGACGTCGCCGTACTCGGTGAACCGCGGGTCGCCCTGCACGCTGCCCGGTCGCGTAGACCTCGACCGCCTGCTGCCCGGTGATCCAGCGCAGCACGTCGAAATCGTGGACGGCGCAGTCGCGGAAGATGCCGCCGGAGCCCGCGATGTACTCCATCGGCGGGGGAGCGGGATCCATGGTGGTGCTGCGGACGGTGTGCAGCAGGCCAAGCGAGCCGTCGTCGACCGCGCGCTTGGCGGCGGCGAATGCGGCGTCGAACCGCCGCTGATAGCCGACCTGTACCGGCACGCCGGAGCGGGCGATCACCTCGGCGACCCTGGCGCTCTCAGCGGCGGTCGCGGCGATCGGCTTCTCGCAGAAGGTCGGCAGACCGCGATGGACGGCCGCCAAGCGTCAGCTCGGCGTGTGCGGGCGTTGCGGCCGAGACCACGACACCGTCGACGCCCGAAGCCAGCAGCTCCTCCACCGAGTCCGCAGGTTTCGCACCATGTTTGGCGGCGACGGCCGCGACCATGTCGGGGCGCTCGTCGGCGACGACAAGCCCGTCGACACCGTCGATACCGGACAGCGTTTCGGTGTGGAAGGCGCCGATGCGGCCCAGCCCGATTACGCCAAGGGTGGTCATGGCTTTCTCCGATCTTCTTGGTCGCGCAGTGCGACGTCGAGTTGTTCTGCGGTCATGTCGTCGGCCAACGCGGCAAGCACGGTGTCGACCTGGCTGGGCGGCGCCAGGCTGCCGATCGGCTGGTCGCTGTCGAGATTGGTGGGAAACGCGTAACCCTCGGCGGTCGCCACCACTGCGTTGAGCAGTTCGCGTTGTGGGCGGCCCGCCGCCTTCATCGCGCGCAGCGCCGGATAGACCGCCCGCACCATCGCGGTGCGGTCCAGCACCTCCATCGCGCGACCGAAGGGCGAAGAGATCTGCAACAGATTGGCGATCCTGCGGATATCGGCCGAAACATTCGACCCCGCACCGTGATACAGCGCAGGGTTGAAGAACACCGCGTCACCCTTGGCCAGCGGCACCTGGACATGATGTTCGGCGAAGAAATCGACGAACTCCTGGCGGTTGAATGCGATGTAGCCGCCCGCGAACAGCTGTGAGAACGGCAGCAGCATGGTCGGGCCGCTGTCGACCGGCATGTCGCAGTGCGCTACCGCACCCTGCAGCGTCAGCACCGGTGACGTGCGGTGCAGATGCGCTGGATAGTCGGCCAGCTGTTCGGCGGATACAAAGCCAAGGTGATAGTCACGATGTGGAACCTGCTGTGTGCCACCGGGATTGACGACATTCACCTGTGACGTGACCTGGTAGCGCGGGCCCAGCCACGCCTGACAGATGACGGCAAGTGCGTCGTTCGCGTAGTAGTCGGCGAACACGTGCGGGGCATGCAGTGCGAGTTTCTGCGCGGCATTCCAGATGCGGTCGTTGGCGCCGGGCTTACCGAAGTGGTCGCCGTGCGCATCGCCAGCCGCACGTTGCGCGTCGATGATCGCGAAGAACGCTTCGCTTGCGCGGTCCGCCACGTCAGCGGAGAAGGCCCCCTCGAAGATCACCACGCCTGGCCCGTCGGCAAGCGCCCTGATCAGTTCGGACTGCAGCGCCCGACGGTCGGCGGTACCGATGGTGGCTGCGGTGTACACCAGCACGTTGCTTCGCACGTCGGTCGCCAGCGGGTAATCGGCGGGATCGGTGTTGCGCAGCACCTGCGCGCGGAAGTCATCGAGGCTGAGGTCGGACTCGTCGATCCACGCTGAGTATGTCGTGCTCACAGGTGCGGCCATGGCAGCTAGTCTTGCTGTGATAGCGACCGCATTCAACGCCAAAAACCCATCAAAAACACCTCAAGGACGACCCGATGCCGCACCGCTACAAGGTCCGCGAGATCGCTCAGCAGTCAGGCCTGAGCGAGGCCACCGTTGACCGCGTTCTCAATGAGCGGCCGGGGGTACGGGAGAACACCAGGGCTGAGGTCATGCAGGCCATCACCGACCTGGACAAGCAGCGCGCCCAGCTGCGCCTGGTCGGCCGCCGCTACCTCATCGACGTCGTCATGCAGACACCGCAGCGGTTCTCCGACGCCTTCAGGGCCGCGGTCGAGGCCGAGCTGCCCGCGTTCGCACCTGCCATGGTGCGGGCACGATTTCATCTGTGGGAGTCAGGCTCGACGGCGCAGATGGTCGACGCACTCGGCGGTCTGCGCGGCAGCCACGGCGTGGTGCTCAAGGCGCAGGACGAACCCGAGGTGGCCGACGCCATCGACCGGCTCGTCGACGGCGGAGTGCCCGTCGTGACCTACGCAACCGACGTGCAGGCCAGTTCGCGCTGCGGCTATGTCGGCATCGACAACCACGGGGCAGGGGTGACTGCCGCGTATCTGATGAACCAATGGCTGGGACAGGCTTCGTCGGATGTGCTCATCACGCTGTCCCGCACGGTGTTCCGCGGTGAGGGAGAGCGCGAGGTCGGCTTCCGTTCGGCGTTGCGCGGTTCGGGGCGTGCCATCGTCGAGGTCAGCGACAGCGACGGCATCGACGCGACCAACGAGCGGCTGGTGCTCAAGGCACTGGAGCAACATCCCGACGTGGAAGCCGTCTACTCCGTCGGCGGCGGCAATACCGCCACGGTCTCGGCGTTCGAACGACTGGGACGGGTCTGCCGGGTCTTTATTGCCCACGATCTCGACGCCGACAACCGGCGGCTGTTGCGCGAAGGCCGCATCTCGGTGGTGCTGCACAACGATCTGCGCGCCGACGCGCGGCTCGCGATGCGGCTGATCCTGCAGGAGCGTGGGGCTTTGCCGGTCGAGCCGCCGCGGTCCGTCCCGATCCAGGTCATCACGCCGTACAACCTGCCGAGCTAGTGCTAGCCGGTGGCTACTGATCGGTAACCATTTCCTTATTAATGGCACCGAGTGCCAACGTGACGGAAAACACAATTTTGTCTCACGCCGCCCTTCGGCACGTGCGCTGAGCAGTGGGTTCGATCCGAGGTCACCAACGCGTCGCCTGCGCGTCGGGTAAAGGGCTGCCTAAGAGAAGTGCAATAATCGGTACTGGCAGTGACATCAAAACTCATGCGGACGTCCATCGACGGCGCGTCGGTTCGACCGCGACGCGGAGGGCATTCGCCGGTACGTAGCGGAAGGCAGGCGAGTGGGGGCGAACGGCAACGGCGCCAAACCAGGGACGCGGCAGAAGCTCGAGAAGGTCGTCATTCGTTTTGCCGGTGACTCCGGCGACGGTATGCAGCTCACCGGTGACCGGTTCACCTCCGAGGCCGCTCTGTTCGGCAACGACCTTGCGACGCAACCGAATTACCCCGCCGAGATCCGTGCGCCACAGGGCACGCTGCCCGGCGTCTCCTCGTTCCAGATCCAGATTGCCGACTACGACATCCTGACCGCGGGCGACCGTCCCGACGTGCTCGTCGTGATGAACCCAGCCGCGCTCAAGGCCAACGTTTCCGATCTGCCCCGCGGCGGCCTGATCATCGCCAACGCCGACGAGTTCACCAAGCGCAACCTCGCGAAGGTCGGCTACGAGGCCAATCCGCTGGAGAGCGAGGAGCTTTCCGACTACGTCGTGCAGTCCGTCCCGATGACCACGCTGACACTCGGCGCGGTCGAGTCGATCGGCGCCTCCAAGAAGGACGGCCAGCGCGCCAAGAACATGTTCGCGCTCGGGCTGCTGTCGTGGATGTACGGCCGCGAGCTGGAGCACAGCGAGGCGTTCATCCGCGAGAAATTCGCCCGCAAGCCCGATGTCGCCGAGGCCAACGTACTGGCGCTGAAGGCCGGCTGGAACTACGGCGAGACCACCGAGGCGTTCGCCAGCACCTACGAGGTGTCGCCCGCCAAGCTGAAGTCCGGTGAGTACCGGCAGATCTCGGGTAACACCGCGCTGGCCTATGGCCTCATCACGGCGGGTCAACTCGCCGACATTCAGGTCGTGCTCGGCAGCTACCCGATCACCCCGGCGTCGGACATCCTCCACGAGCTGTCCAAGCACAAGAACTTCAACGTGCTGACGTTCCAGGCTGAAGACGAGATCGCAGGCATCGGTACGGCCATCGGCGCCTCCTACGGCGGTGCGCTGGGTATCACCACCACCTCCGGCCCCGGCATCTCGCTGAAATCCGAGGCGATCGGTCTGGCCGTGATGACCGAGCTTCCGCTGATCGTCATCGACGTGCAGCGCGGCGGACCGTCAACCGGGCTGCCCACCAAGACCGAGCAGGCTGACCTGCTGCAGGCGCTGTACGGACGCAACGGCGAGTCGCCGGTCGCGGTGATTGCGCCGCGGACCCCGTCCGACTGCTTCGACGTCGCCGTCGAGGCGGCGCGCATCGCGGTGACCTACCACACCCCGGTGATCATCCTGTCCGACGGCGCGATCGCGAACGGCTCTGAGCCGTGGCGCATCCCCGACGTGAGCACGTACGCGGCGATCAACCACACGTTCGCGAAAACCGGTGAGCCGTTCCAGCCGTACGCTCGCGATCCGGAGACCCTGGCTCGGCAGTTCGCCGTCCCTGGCACGCCCGGTCTTGAGCACCGCATCGGCGGTCTTGAGGCGGCCAACGGCTCGGGCAACATCTCCTATGAGCCCAAGAACCACGACCTGATGGTGCGGCTGCGGCAAGCCAAGATCGACGGCATCGCCGTACCTGATCTCGAGGTCGACGACCCGACCGGCGACGCCGAGCTGCTGATGATCGGCTGGGGCAGCAGCTACGGTCCGATCGGCGAGGCCTGCAGGCGCGCGCGACGCAAGGGCATCAAGGTCGCCCACGCGCAGCTGCGCAATCTCAACCCCTTCCCGGCCAACCTGGGCGAAGTGCTGCGCCGCTACCCGAAGGTCGTGCTGCCGGAGATGAACCTCGGCCAGCTCGCCCTGCTGCTGCGCGGCAAGTTCCTGGTCGATGTTCAGTCGGTGACGAAGGTGGAAGGCATGGCGTTCCTTGCCGAAGAGGTCGAGGGCATCATCGACTCCGCACTCGAGGGGACGTTGGGCGACAAGGAAATTGACAAGGCCAAGTTCGCACGGTTGGCGGCCGCCACCGTGGAGACTGGTGTGGGAGCTGATGCATGACTGACGTGATCGGAGTGGATCTCGGGCTGACCGCCGGGACCAGTGGGGTGCCCACGACCGACGAGCCGCAGAAGTCCAAGGACTTCACCAGCGACCAGGAGGTCCGCTGGTGCCCGGGCTGCGGTGACTACGTCATCCTCAACACGATCCGCAACTTCCTGCCTGAGCTCGGGCTGCGCCGCGAGAACATCGCGTTCGTCAGCGGCATCGGATGCTCGAGCCGCTTCCCGTACTACCTGGAGACCTACGGATTCCATTCGATCCACGGCCGCGCGCCCACCATCGCCACCGGGCTGGCCCTTGCGCGCGAGGACCTGTCGGTGTGGGTGGTCACCGGAGACGGTGACGCGCTTTCGATCGGCGGCAACCACCTGATTCACGCGCTGCGCCGCAACATCAACATCACGATCCTGCTGTTCAACAACCGGATCTACGGGCTCACCAAGGGCCAGTACTCGCCGACGTCCGAGGTCGGCAAGGTCACCAAGTCGACGCCGATGGGGTCACTGGACTACCCGTTCAACCCTGTGTCGCTGGCGCTTGGCGCCGAGGCGACCTTCGTCGGTCGCGCGCTGGACTCCGACCGCAAGGGCCTCTCGGAGGTTCTCCGAGGTGCTGCCCAGCACCGTGGCGCCGCGCTCGTCGAGATCATGCAGGACTGCCCGATCTTCAACGACGGCTCCTTCGATGCGCTGCGCAAGGAAGGCGCCGAGGAACGACTGATCAATGTCGTGCATGGCGAGCCGATCACCTTCGGCGCCGACGGCGAATACTGCGTCGTGAAGTCCGGCTACGGACTCGAGGTCGCCAAGACCGCCGACGTGTCCGCGGACGAGATCGTCGTGCACAACGCGCAGATCGACGACCCGGCGTACGCATTCGCGCTGTCCCGGCTGTCCGAGCAGAACCTCGAGCACATGGTGATGGGCATCTTCCGTCAGGTCAGCAAGCCGACCTACGACGATGCGGCGCGCAATCAGGTCGCAGCGGCGCGTGACGCAAAGCCGCACGACACGGCCGCACTGCAGTCGCTGCTTCGCGGCAAGGACACTTGGAACGTCGACTAACCTCTCTGACGTGACGTCCCCTGTGCCACTTGCTGCAGTCATTCTGGCCGGCGGGGCATCCCGCCGAATGGGCAGAGACAAGGCGAATCTTCCGTACGAAGGCTCAACACTCATCGAGCACACGGTGTCGATCGTGCGCCCGCGGTGTTCGCCGGTGTTCGTGATCGCCGCGCCGGGACAACCGCTGCCCACGCTCGACGCCGAGGTGCTGCGCGACGAGGTTCGCGGTGTCGGTCCACTGCTGGCGACGGGTCGGGGGCTGCGGGCGGCGGCCGACGCCGGACTGGAGCTGGCGTTCGTGTGCGCGGTGGACATGCCGCTGCTCGATACCGATCTGATCGACTCGCTCGCGGGTCCGGCGGTGCGTCTCGGCGCCGACGTGGTGCTGGCCTGGGACGGCCGCGACCACTACCTGGCCGGGATCTACCGAACGTCACTGGCTGACCATGTGGACGAGCTGGTCGCGGCGGGGGAGCGCAGCATGCGTTCGCTGGTGAATACGGTCGATACCCAGCGGATCGTGATGGACGAGCAGCAGTCGTTGACCAACGTCAACACGACCGCCGATCTCCTCACCGCACTCCCGCCACAAATTGCTTAGCAAATTCGTTAATTAGAACCATTTAATTCGACTGTCTAGCGCGCATATTTCTGCGCCGACAATTGGTCGAGAAATTGTTGTGATAAATGGTGATTTGTCGGTGGCGGCATTTGCGCTCCGCGATCGGCCCAACGACGCTTGTGGGTCGCGAAAGACCGTGTACGCCAACATATCTGACGTGAGCACGGGATCTGTGAACGCCAATTTCGTCACGTTACGAATACCCAATTGTCCACTTGTTCCGTCGTTCTAGCGACACTGGAACAGGGCGGGCGCTGGGGAGGTGGGCCGCAACGGCGGCGCTCACTGTCGCTGGTGCTCGCCGGACGAGGCGACGCGCGATGGTCTTTGAAAAACACTGTAGCTCAGTCAGTTTCGGTGGCATCGCATCGAATTGATGTCGTCCACCTTGCTGGAGCAGTGCGAACCCGAGATGTGGGTGGTTTGTGAAAAACCCATGCGGGCAGGGGGTTTCGACTTGAGACGCACGTCGACCAGTAGGGTCCGTGATCAGCAACCGCTTGTCACAGATTGCCAGTTCAGTGCTCTGACCGGTGACTTTGCCAGTCACATGGGCGATTTCGACGTTGACGATGCCCACGTATCCGGTGTGCCAGCTCACAAAATGACCGTGATTTGAATCACGGCGACACGCCGGGGCTTCGGATTCCGCGGTGGCGTCAAACTCACCGCTGACCTGCTTAGACGATTCTCAGGTTCGGCCGTGATCTCCTCGTGATCTGTCCGCGACACACCCTTCACACGATATGACTTTGCGCCGATTGGTTTGTACGGTCCGATCAGCTTCAAGTGGAGCAAATAATTTCAACACCAAGAACCTGCGTGTGAGTCGGGGCTAGAAGGCGGGTTCGCTTTCGACGGCCGCCGGGCCTGTACCCGGCGAGGCGCTTCATGCCTCCCGCTGCCGCACCTGACCGAGACGGTGCGGCCCAACTCCCTCGCCTGTGTAACAGGCAGCTGCGCCCGCGCGTCCGCGCGGGTGTTGATGGCGCGCGCTTGGCGAAAGGAACGAAGTGAAGAACATCCGCAAGACGATTGGTCTGGCCACCTTTGCCGGCGCGCTCGCAGTTGCTCCGCTGGCCCTGGGGACCGGCACCGCCAATGCGGAAAGTGGCGTCAACTGGGACGCCGTCGCGGCGTGCGAGTCGGGCGGCAACTGGTCGATTGCCACGGGTAACGGCTATTACGGCGGTCTGCAGTTCACCATGGGCACCTGGCGTGCCAACGGTGGCAGCGGCTCACCGCACCAGGCCAGCAAGGCCGAGCAGATCCGCGTGGCCGAGAACGTCCTGCGCACGCAGGGCATCGGCGCGTGGCCGGTCTGCGGCCGGCGCGGCTAGTAGTAATTGCACCAAAGAGGCGGTGCTGGGCTTACGCCCGGCACCGCCTCTTCTTTCTCAGAGGCCCCTTACACCAGATAAGTAACGATTAAATCTTTTGACACTCGCGTAACACGTGATGTTCCTCACCCGAAACACCTGATAACCGCATCGGGAGAGCGCACAAGTTCTTCACCTGCGGCCCTTGTTTCAAACGGTCGGGGAAGGACCGCAGAGATGAACATTCGTAAAGCTGTCACGAAGGGCCTGATGGCCGCGGCTATCTCGGGAGCACTCGCCGTCGTTCCGATGGCCCTTTCGACGGGTACGGCCAACGCCGACAGCGTCAACTGGGACGCAATCGCACAGTGCGAGTCCGGCGGCAACTGGTCCACCAACACCGGCAACGGCCATTACGGCGGCCTGCAGTTCAAGCAGGCGACCTGGGCCTCCAACGGCGGCGTTGGCAACCCGGCGACCGCGCCCCGCTTCGAGCAGATCCGCGTCGCGGAGAACGTCCTGCGTACCCAGGGGATCAAGGCCTGGCCGAAGTGCGGCGCCCAGGCCGCCAGCCCGGCCGTGTGGACCATGCCGAGCATGCCGACGGCGCCGACCGTGACGAGCGGCTGCGCCGCGATGCCCTCGAGCGGCCTGCTCGGTCTCATCAACCCGCGCCAGATGTGCACGGCCCTGCTCAACCCGCTGGGTGCCCTCGGCGCCTGACGCTGAACTCGTTGGCCTGCGGATCAACGCGCTCGCCGTCGTCAGCGCCGTCGGAGTCGGCATTAACCGTCCATTGCCACCTGTTCGGGACCACCCGTTCGTCGTCCACACGGACGAACTTCCAGATGAGGCCCTCCCAGCCCGCTGAGCCGTAGAGCCAGCGAGGCGTTCCGTCAGGCCCGTTTCGGACGTCGGCGCCGACCCGGGCGGCCCACCAGGCGGCGAGCTCCTCAGGCCGATCACTGTCGGTGCAGACGGCAAAGGCCCGCGCCGGTGGTCCCTCGTCGATGGCCGGGTCGAGGAACGCACAGAACTCGTTGCCCTCGACGTCGGCGAACGTGAGGCGCTGCGGGAGGTATTCGGCGAGCACTCGCGCGCCCAGATCCAGCAGCGGTTCGACGCCGCGGACGTAGACGTCTAGATGCACCCGGTTCTTCACGGTTTTTGCGCGGCTCTGCGGGCGAAACGACAGAAGTGCCCGCTGAGCGGGTTCGCCGAGAGCGGCGGCCCAGAATCTCTGTACGGCCGGTGGGTCGACAGCGTCGACCAGCAGGGGCCCCAGGCTGACGGTCACACCGACGCCGTATCGCGGTCGCTCGGCAGCACGAACGCCGAACGCGCCGCCACCGCAGCCAGGTGGCGCGTCATCAGCGCTTCTGGCGCCAGCACCGACGCCCGGATGGCAATGCCGCTGAGCACACCGGGCCGCATGTTGACGATCTGTCCGATCAGCTTCGATTCGCGCACAAGGGGACGCACTCGCGGGCGGCGGAACGCGGCGAAACGCGCGAATGCCGCGGCAAGGTTGTCGTCGCCGTCGACGAACCGCGCCAACACGGCCGCATCCTCGAGGCCCTGACATCCGCCCTGGCCGAGATGCGGCCGCATCGGGTGCGCGGCGTCGCCAAGAACGACGACCGGTCCGCGCGACCACTGCCGCGCCTGGTCGCGGTCGTAGAGATCGTTGCGCAGCACATCATCGGGATCGGTCGCGGCCAGCACCGCAGGGATGGGGTCGGCCCACGATGCGAACCGGGTCTGCAAGTACGCAAGCTCGCCCTGCGCCGACGCGTGGCCTTCCGGCGCGCGCTCGGTGGCGAACCAATACGTGCGATCCGATCCGAGTGGTACGTGGCCGAACTCGATGCCGGGACCCAACACCTCGCCTGCAACGTCCGGGTCGATGGGGCAGTCCGCCACCCCTCGCCACGCCGTGTAACCGACGTAGTGGTCGGCAAGTGGGCCGTTGAGGTGGCGAGCCACCACCGAACGGGTGCCGTCGGCGCCGATGACCGCCGAGGCATCCCGGGTTGACGTGTCCGACAGCGTGACCCGCACGCCATCGGCCGTCGTCACAAGTCTCCCGCGCGGAAAGACCGGTGTGCAGCGGTGCCGTCGGCGAGCGCGTCGGCCAGCACCTTGGTCAGGGCGGAGCGGCGGATGACCACCAGCGGCTCGCCAAGCGCCTTGACCAACCGCTGCGGCGACGGGTGCCGCAGCCAGCTGCCGTCGTGCCAGCGCATGGCGCCGGCTGTGACCCTGCCGCCTGCGTCGCGGACCGCATCGCCCAGCCCGATCTCATCAAGTGCGGCCAGCGCGTTGGGCCAGATGCTGATGCCTGCACCCGACGAGGTGTCGGCGCGCTCCTCGATGACGGTGACGTCCTTGCCGCGGCGCTGCAACGCCACGGCGGTCGCCAACCCGGAGATGCCTGCCCCGATGACAAGGATCTGCTGCGCCATCGGTCGAACGTAGCGCGCGATCCCGCGGGATTTATAGGTCGAAGATGAGCAGCGTGCTGGTGGCGGTCGCGACGACGGCCCCGCTGGCATCGCTGACGACGCCCTCGGCAAAGCCGACCCGCGAGCCGGCCTTGACCACCGTGCCGGTCGCGGTGAGCAGCCCGCTGGACAGCCTGACCGCCTTGAGATAGTTCACCTTGATCTCGATCGAGGTGTAGCCCTTGCCCTGCGGCAGTGTGCTGTGGACCGCGCATGCCGTTACCGAATCGAGCAGCGTGCAGATCAGGCCGCCGTGGATCGCACCGATCGGATTGAACGCGGATTCGTCAGGCGCACAAGTGAATACGACGCGTCCCGGCTCGACCTCGGTGATCGCAAATTCCATCAGCCCGCCGATCGGCGCCTGCGGGAGGTCGCCATCGACCATCGCTTGCAGGTAGTCGACGCCGGACATGGTGAGGCCCTTGGCGGTGCTCGGTCCCGGCGAGTGCCAGGTCACCGTCTTCGAGCGCTGCGGCCCCCAATCCGCATCGTTCTCCGGCTTCGTCAGTTCCAGGGTCATCGTGATTCCTTTAGTGCGCCGAAAGGTCGGTACTTGTGCTGTCGATCGGGATCGTCGGGTGAAACGGCGTGAACCTTGCCCCACATCAGGAGGGCATCGAGGACTGGAATGAGCGCTTCGCCCGACGCGGTGAGCCGATACTCGTAGCGCGTTGGAGCGCTCTGGTAGGGCGAGCGGACGACGACGCCCGCGCTCTCAAGGGCCTTCAACCTGGCTGCGATCCGGTCACGCGGTGCGCCCGTGCCAGCCACGATGTCGCCGAAGTGGGTCGCGCCCAGCGCAATCTCCCTGACAACCAGCAGCGCCCAGCGCTCGCCGACAAGCTCAAGGGCCGCAGCGATCGGGCAGGGTCGCCCCGCTAGCTCGGCCAGCACCACTGTGCTCATGCAGCGAGGATGGCACTAGTGAGTTTGAAAGTCAAACTCACTCGATGTCGATTTCTGCATCAGGGTCGTCGATCGCGCGCCGAACCACAGCCCTGGTGCAGAAATCGGCGACATCGGAGTTGTGCTACCAAGTGGGCATGGCCTCGACGCCCTTCTTCGACCTCGACGATTACCTCGCGCTGCCACGGGTCTCCGGCCTGGCGGTCTCGCCGGACGGATCGCGCGTCGTGACGACAGTTGCCGAGTTGAACGACAAGCGCACCGAATACGTCAGCGCCGTTTGGGAACTCGACCCGTCCGGCGTACGCCCGGCCCGCCGTCTCACACGTGGCGCGAAGGGGGAGTCGGCCCCGGTGTTCACCGCAGCCGGTGATCTGTTGTTCGTCGCGGCCCGGCCGACCGAAGAGGATGACAAGGCGCCGGCCTCGCTGTGGCGGTTGCCCGCTGCCGGCGGCGAGGCCGTCGAGGAGTTGGCCTTGCCGGGCGGAGTCGACGGGGTCCGCGCCGCGCGTGCGGCGGCGGTCTCGGTTGTCACCGCGAAACTGCTGTGGTCGGCATCCGGCGTCGACGACGACAAGCGGCTGCGGACGCTTCGCAAGGACAACAAGGTGTCCGCGGTGCTGCACAGCGGATATCCAGTGCGGTACTGGGACCACGACCTCGGGCCAGACCACCCGCATCTGCTCGACGTCGACGGACCCCGGGACCTGACCCCGCAACCCGCGGACGCGTTGCGTGAGGCGGATTTCGACGTTAGCTCCGACGGCAGTTTCATTGTGACGTCCTGGCATGGCCCGGCTCCCGGCGCATCCGTCCGCGGCACACTCGTGCGTATCGATACCGCCACCACGCAGCGCGCCACGATCGCCGATGATCCCGACGCGGACCTGGAACACCCGGCAATCTCGCCAGACGGCACATCGGTGGTATTCACCAGGGAGTCGTTCTCGACCCCCGAAAAGGCACCGCGAATCACGTTGTGGCACATGCGCTTCGGCGAGTCGCCGGTCGAGTTGACCGGCGACTGGGACCTTTGGCCGACATCGGTGACCTGGCGCGCCGACGGCTCGGAGCTGATCGTGACCGCTGACGAGAACGGACGCGGTCCACTGTTCACGGTCCACCCGTCAACCGGTGCGGTCACCCGGCTCACCGACGACGACTACACCTACTCCGATGTGCGCATCGCGCCCGGCGGCGTGGTTTACGCGTTACGCAGTTCCTATGCGGCGCCTCAGCACCCGGTCCGGATCGACACAGACGGCGTCGTGACGGAATTGCCCTGCGTTGACCGGCCCGAACTGCCAGGCACCCTGACCTCGGTAACCGGGACCGCAGACGACGGTCAACCCATCCGATCATGGCTGGCGTTGCCTGCAGGCGACGAGCCGGCGCCCCTGGTGCTGTGGGTGCACGGCGGACCGTTGGCAAGCTGGAATGCCTGGCATTGGCGGTGGAATCCGTGGGTGCTCGTCGCGCAGGGATATGCCGTCCTGCTGCCGGATCCGGCGCTGTCCACCGGCTACGGCCAGGACTTCATCCAGCGTGGCTGGGGCGCATGGGGTTTCGCGCCCTACACCGACCTCATCGCGGCGACCGATGCGGCATGCGCCCATCCCCGCGTCGACGAGACACGCACCGCGGTGATGGGTGGCTCGTTCGGCGGCTACATGGCCAACTGGATCGCCGGGCATACCGACCGGTTCGACGCGATCGTCACGCACGCCAGCCTGTGGGCGCTCGATCAGTTCGCGCCGACCACCGACGGCGGGTACTGGTGGGCGCGCGAGATGACGCCAGAGATGACCGAACGGAACTCCCCGCACCGGTTCGTCGGCCAGATCCGCACACCGATGCTTGTCATCCACGGCGACAAGGATTATCGCGTCCCTATCGGTGAGGCGCTGAGGCTGTGGTTCGAGTTGCTGACCGAGTCCGGCCTGCCCGCAGCGGAGGACGGCACCAGCCCGCACCGATTCCTTTACTTCCCATCGGAGAACCATTGGGTGCTCGCCCCGCAACACGCCAAGATCTGGTACCAGGTGGTGACCGCTTTTCTGGCTCGTCACGTGCTGGGTGAGGACGTCGAGCTGCCGGAGGCACTCGGGTAGCGTCGCTGCTATGAGCGCAGCGGAGCGTGAGTTCGACATAGTCCTGTACGGCGCGACGGGCTTCGCCGGGAAACTGACGGCCGAATACCTGGCAAGGGCCGGAGGTGACGCCCGCATCGCCCTCGCGGGCCGGTCGCAGGACAAGCTCCGCGCTGTCCGCGACACGCTGGGGGAGAACGCACAGTCGTGGCCGCTGATCTCCGCCGACGCGTCGCAGCCGTCGACCTTGAACGCGATGGCCGAGCAGACCCGCGTGGTGGTGACGACCGTCGGCCCCTATCTGAAGTACGGGTTGCCGTTGGTGGCTGCCTGCGCCGCGGCAGGTACCGATTACGCCGACCTGACGGGCGAGTCGATCTTCATTCGCGAGAGCATCGACGTGTACCACAAACAGGCCATCGACACCGGCGCTCGTATCGTGCATTCGTGCGGATTCGATTCCATCCCTTCGGATCTCACCGTCTACGCGCTACACCGGCTCGCCGAGCAGGACAAGACCGGTCAGCTCGGCGATACCAACCTCGTCGTGCGCTCGTTCGCGGGCGGGGTGTCCGGGGGGACCGTCGCCTCGATGTTGGAGCTGATGCGTACGGCATCATCCGACCCGGAGGCGAGGCGGCTGATGAACGACCCGTACACGCTGACGCCCGACCGTGACGCCGAGCCCGAATTGGGTGCGCAGCCTGACATTCGATGGCGCCGCGGCGGCGAGATCGCGCCCGAACTCAAGGGCTACTGGGTCGGTGCGTTCGTGATGGCGGCCGCAAACACTCGAATTGTCAGGCGCTCCAACGCCTTACTGGACTATGCCTATGGCAGGCGGTTCGAGTACGCCGAACAGATGAGCATGGGCCGCTCGTTCGCGGCGCCCGTGGCTGCGGCCATGGCGACGGGCGGTAACGCCGCGACGATGGCCCTCGGCAGCCGCTACTTCAACCGACTGCCAAGCAAACTCGTCGAGCGCATTGCCCCGAAGCCGGGCACCGGCCCGAGCGAAAGCGCCCGCGAACAGGGTCACTACACCGTCGAAACCTACACAACGACAACCACAGGCGCGCGCTACAAGGCCACGATGTCGCAGAAGGGTGACCCTGGCTACAAGGCAACTTCGGTGCTGCTCGGCGAGAGCGGGTTGGCGCTCGCGCTGGACCGTGACCGGCTGTCGGAACTGCGCGGTGTCCTCACGCCTGCGGCGGCGATGGGAGACGCGTTGATCGCTCGATTCCACGGTGCCGGAGTGTCATTGGAGACGTCCCGATTGAATTGATCGGCCCGCGCGGAACACCTGTCAGCCAAGATCAACTCGACTACTGTCACATGTGGTTGTTCAACATCCCAGCAACGAAGGTGGACAGGTAAATGGCTGGTCTTGATGATCTCTTTGCACAGATCCCCGTACAGGACATTGCGAGCAAGATCGGCGCCGATGAAGGTGAAGTGAACAGCGCGATTCGCACGCTGGTGCCTGCATTGGTCGGTGGACTGGCGGAAAATGTCCAGGCTGATTCGATCGATTCGAGCAAGCTCGAGTCCGACGTCGCCCAGCAGGGTGCCAGCAATCTTCTCGACGGCGGAGTCAACGTCGACCAGGTCGACGCGCAGCAGGGTGATCAGTTCGTCGCACGCATCTTTGGTGGCAACGACAGCAACGCGGTCGCGTCGGCGCTGTCGGGTGGCGGCGGCGGAAACAGCGATCTGCTCAAGAAGCTGCTGCCGATCCTTGCTCCGATCGTGCTGGCCTACATCGGCAAGCAGCTGACGAAGGGCAACGCTCCTGCCGAGCCTGCGGCGCAGTCCGCCGGTGGCGGCGGTGGCCTCGGCGACATTCTTGGCAGCATCCTCGGCGGCGCCGGCGGCGGTGGCGGCGGCGGGAACAACCCGCTCGGCAGCATCCTCGGCAGTGTCCTTGGCGGCAACCAGGGCGGCGGGCTCGGCGATATCCTCGGCGGCCTGCTCGGCGGTAAAAAGTAAGCACCCGGCGAGCCGGCAGGACCAGCCCTTACGAGCCGGCGCACCGCGCTCCATAGAATGGCGCGGTGACCGCCAGCTCCCAGCCCGCCGCTGACGCCCTGCCCAAGTCCTGGGATCCGGGCGCGGCGGAGCCGCAGCTGTACGAGGGCTGGGTCAACGCCGGGTACTTCAAGGCCGACGCGGCCAGCGGCAAGCCCGCGTATTCGATCGTGCTGCCGCCGCCGAACGTGACCGGCAGCCTGCACATGGGCCATGCGCTCGACCACACGCTGATGGACGCGCTTACCCGGCGCAAACGCATGCAGGGCTACGAGGTGCTGTGGCTGCCCGGCATGGACCACGCAGGCATCGCTACCCAGAGCGTGGTGGAAAAGCAGCTCGCCGTCGACGGCAAGACCAAAGAGGACTTCGGCCGCGAGCTGTTCATCGACAAGGTCTGGGACTGGAAGCGCGAGTCGGGCGGCACCATCGGCTGGCAGATGCGCGCGATCGGGGACGGCGTCGACTGGAGCCGCGACCGGTTCACCATGGACGACGGGCTGTCCCGCGCGGTGCGCACGATCTTCAAGCGGCTTTTCGACGCAGGCCTGATCTATCAGGCCGAGCGGCTGGTGAACTGGTCGCCGGTGCTGGAGACGGCGATCTCGGACCTCGAGGTGAAATACGAGGACGTCGAGGGTGAGCTGGTGTCGTTCCGGTACGGCTCAACCGACGACAGCGAACCGCACATCGTGGTGGCCACCACCCGGGTTGAGACGATGCTCGGCGACACCGCGATCGCGGTGCATCCCGATGACGAACGCTACCGCCACCTGGTCGGCCAGTCATTGCCGCACCCGTTCATCGCTGACCGAGCTGCTCGTGGTCGTCGCCGACGATCATGTCGATCCGGAATTCGGAACGGGTGCAGTCAAGGTCACTCCGGCCCACGACCCGAACGACTTCGAGATCGGGCTGCGCCATCAGCTGCCGATGCCGTCGATCATGGACACCAAGGGCCGGATCATCGATACCGGAACCGAATTCGACGGGCTTGACCGCTTCGACGCCCGTGTCAAGGTGCGCGAGGCGCTGGCCGAGCAGGGCCGCATCGTCGCGGAGAAGCGACCGTACCTGCACAGCGTGGGGCATTCCGAGCGCAGCGGTGAGCCGATCGAACCTCGGCTGTCGCTGCAGTGGTGGGTCAAGGTCGAGTCGCTGGCCAAGGCCGCGGGGGACGCGGTTCGCAACGGCAACACCATGATTCACCCGCCCAGCCTGGAGCCCCGCTGGTTCGCGTGGGTCGACAACATGCACGACTGGTGCATCTCGCGTCAGCTGTGGTGGGGCCACCGCATCCCGATCTGGCACGGTCCGAACGGAGAAACGGTCTGCGTCGGACCGGACGAGACGCCACCGGAGGGCTGGGAGCAGGACTCCGACGTCCTCGACACGTGGTTCTCGTCGGCGCTGTGGCCGTTCTCCACCCTGGGCTGGCCCGACCACACCGACGACCTTGCGAAGTTCTATCCGACCACCGTGTTGGTCACCGGATACGACATCCTGTTCTTCTGGGTCGCGCGGATGATGATGTTCGGCACGTTCGTCGGCGACGACCCCGCCATCACGCTCGAGGGCAAGCGTGGTCCGCAGGTGCCATTCGAGAATGTGTTCCTGCACGGCCTCATTCGCGACGAGTTCGGGCGCAAGATGAGCAAGTCGCGCGGGAACGGCATCGACCCGCTGGACTGGGTGGAGCAGTTCGGCGCCGATGCGCTGCGCTTCACCCTGGCGCGTGGCGCGAGCCCGGGTGGGGACTTGACCATCGGTGAGGACAACGCTCGCGCGTCGCGCAACTTCGCCACCAAGCTGTTCAATGCCACCCGGTTCGCGCTCATCAACGGGGCCAGCCCGGCCCCCCTGCCAGCGGTCGGCGATCTGACCGACGCCGACCGGTGGATTCTGGGCCGGTTGGAAGAGGTTCGCGGCGAGGTGGATTCGGCGTTCGACAGCTACGAGTTCAGCCGGGCCTGTGAGTCGTTGTACCACTTCGCGTGGGACGAGTTCTGCGACTGGTATGTGGAGCTCGCCAAGGTTCAGTTGGGACAAGGTGTGCAGCACACAACCGCGGTGCTGGCCGCCGTGCTCGACACCCTGCTCAAATTGCTGCACCCGGTTATGCCGTTCGTCACCGAGGTGTTGTGGAAGACCTTGACAGGCGGAGAGTCTGTTGTCATCGCCGACTGGCCGCAGCCGTCCGGTATCACCGTGGATCCCGTTGCGGGGCAACGCGTCGCGGATATGCAGAAACTGATCACCGAGGTTCGCCGGTTCCGCAGCGACCAGGGCCTCAACGACCGGCAGAGGGTGCCGGCACGACTGTCAGACATAGCGAAGGCCGACATCGACGGGCAGATACCTGCCGTGCGGTCGCTGGCCTGGCTCACCGAGAGCGACGAGTCGTTCAGCCCGTCGGCCGCGGTCGAGGTGCGGCTGTCGCGGGGCACGGTCGTCGTCGAACTCGACACGTCGGGGACCGTCGACGTCGCCGCCGAGCGCAGGCGACTCGAGAAGGATCTGGCCGCAGCGGAGAAGGAATTGGCAGGCACCACAGGCAAGCTCGGCAACGATGCCTTCCTGGCCAAGGCACCCGCGGATGTCGTCGAGAAGATCCGCGACCGCCAGCAACTGGCCCGCGAAGAGGTCGACCGGATCACCGCGAGGCTGGCTAGCCTCAAATGACGGACTCGGACCCGCTCGACGAGCCACTTCCGGACGAGGTCCCGACACCGGACGAGATCGCCTCGCTGCTTCAGGTCGAGCACCTGCTCGACCAGCGTTGGCCTGAAACGAAACTGGAGCCGAGCACGGCCCGCATCTCGGCGCTGATGGAAATGCTCGGCTCGCCTCAGCTCGGCTACCCGTCGATCCACATCGCGGGCACCAACGGCAAGACGTCGGTCGCAAGGATGGTCGATGCGCTGTTGACCGCCTTGAACCGCCGCACCGGCCGTACCACCAGCCCCCACCTGCAGTCCGCTGTAGAGCGCATTTCCATCGACGGCAGGCCGATCAGCCCGGCGCGCTACGTGGACACCTATCGCGAGATCGAACCATTCGTGCAGCTCGTCGATCAGCAGTCCGAAGCGGCTGGCGGCCCGGCCATGAGCAAGTTCGAGGTGGTCACGGGCATGGCGTTCGCCGCGTTCGCCGACGCCCCTGTCGATGTGGCGGTCGTCGAAGTCGGCCTTGGCGGGCGGTGGGACGCCACCAACGTCGTCAATGCGCCCGTCGCCGTCATCACACCGATCGGTGTGGACCACGCCGACTACCTCGGCGACACCATCGCCGAGATCGCGGGGGAGAAGGCAGGAATCATCACCAAGCAGGAGGATGACCTCGTGCCGACGGACACCGTCGCGATTATCGGCAGGCAGGTGCCGGATGCGATGGAAGTGCTTCTGGCGCAGGCGGTTCGCGCCGATGCTGCCGTGGCGCGCGAAGATTCCGAGTTCGCGGTGCTTGGACGGCAGGTCGCTGTCGGTGGCCAGCTGCTCGAACTGCAGGGCCTCGGCGGCGTGTACTCCGAGATTTTCCTGCCGCTGCACGGTGAGCATCAGGCGCACAATGCGGTGGTCGCGCTGGCCGCGGTCGAAGCGTTCTTCGGCGCAGGTGCGGAGCGACAGCTCGACATCGACGCGGTCAGGGCGGGCTTCGCAGCCGTCAGCAGCCCGGGCAGGCTGGAACGGATGCGCACTGCGCCGACGGTGTTCATCGACGCGGCCCACAACCCGGCGGGCGCGACCGCACTCGCGGAGGCGCTGCAGGTGGAGTTCGACTTCCGGTTCCTTGTCGGTGTGGTTTCGGTGATGGCCGATAAGGATGTCGACGGCATCCTTGCCGCGCTCGAGCCGGTGTTCGACCAAATCGTGGTGACCCACAACGGATCTCCGCGCGCGCTGGACGTCGAGGCATTGGCACTGCGCGCCGAGGAGCGGTTCGGGCCGGAGCGGGTGATCACCGCCGCCACCATGCCGGATGCGATCGAGACGGCGACGGCCATTGTCGAGGAGTCCGGCGACGAACTCGAAAGGTTCGGCGGCGCAGGCGTGGTGATCACCGGCTCGGTCGTCACGGCGGGGGCGGCGCGGACCCTGTTCGGAAGGGACCCGGAATGACGGAGCAGCAGGCTCCGGACCCGTGGAAGAGCTTCCGCGGCATCACCGCTGGCACGCTGATCCTCGAGGCCATCGTCGTGCTGCTGGCGCTGCCGGTCGTCGCATCCGCCGACCACGGATTGACTCCACTGACGGCCGGCTACCTGATCGGATTCGCGGTGGTGCTGGTGCTGCTGTGCGGCGTGCAGGGCCGGCCCTGGGCGATCTGGGTGAACCTCGGGATCCAGGTGGTGCTGATCGCGGGTTGGCTGGTGCACGGCGCGGTGGGTTTCATCGGTGTCATCTTCACCGCGGTGTGGATCTTCATCGCCTATCTGCGCGGCGAGGTGCTGCGCCGGCAGAAACGCGGGCTGCTGCCCGGACAGCAGCCGCCGCCCGAATGACCGGTCAATCTCGTCGCTAGCTGGACGAGCTAGCGCCCAAAACCCGTTGCAGGTCAGGCTTCATCGCTTGTAACTGAGCGCCCCAGTACGCCCAATCGTGGGTTCCGTTGTCTGGGAAGTTGAAGGTTCCGTTCGTGCCTCCGGCGGCCTGGTAGTCATTCATGAAGTCGGTGTTGCTCTGGTGCAGAAGGTTCTCGAGGAACTCGGCAGGCACGTCGGCACCCCCAAGGTCTGACGGAGTCCCGTTCCCTGCGTACACCCAGATGCGCGTCTTGTTGGCCACCAGCTTGCCCACCTGGACGGTGGGATCGTTGCGCGCCCATGCCGGATCTCCCGCCGGGCCCCACATGGCGGCGGCGTCAAAGCCGCCTGCATCGTGCATCGCGAAGCCGACCAGGGTCGGCCAGATGCCGTTCGACAAGTTCAGAAAGCCGGAAAGTGAACCGGCGTAAACGAAGTCGTCGGGGTGATAGGCGGCCAGCACAAGCGAAGCCGATCCCGCCATCGATGCACCGACCACGGCGTTGCCCGTCGCCTGCACGCCCTTGTTCGCCGCGAGCCATGCCGGCAGTTCCTGCGTGAGAAAGGTCTCCCACTTGTAGGTCTGGACGCCGCCATTGCCTGCTGCGGGTTGGTACCAATCGGAATAGAAGCTGGACTCACCACCGACGGGCATCACCACCGAAAGCCCGGAATTGTCGAACCATTCGAAGGCAGGCGTGTTGATGTCCCAGCCGTTGTAGTCGTCTTGCGCCCGCAAGCCGTCGAGCAGGTACACCGCATGCTTGCCGTCCGCCCTGGAACTGCACCTTGATGTCGCGCCCCATCGACGGTGACGGCACCATGAGGTACTCGACTGGAAGTCCTGGCCGCGAAAAGGCGTTGGCCGTCCCGGCGCCGTAGCCCACCGCAACTGAAGGCGCGATCACTGCCAACAACGCGGCAGCCGCCAGCCACCGCCGGTGCCATTTCTGTCGTCGCATGATTTCACTGAACAGAAGCAACCTGTGCAGGCGCTGACAGTCGCCGCCCCGCTAGGCTGTCGGCCGTGACTGAGCGGACCCTCGTTTTGATCAAGCCCGACGGCGTCAAGCGACAACTGATCGGGGAGATCCTCGGCCGTATCGAAGGCAAGGGCCTGACGATTTCGGCCCTCGAACTCAAGGAGGTCAGCGACGACCTTGCCCGCAGGCATTACGCCGAACACGAGGGCAAGCCGTTCTTCGGATCGCTGCTGGAGTTCATCACGTCGGGGCCCGTCGTGGCGGCCATCGTGGAGGGTCCGCGGGCCGTTGCCGCGTTTCGCCAGATCGCCGGCGCCACCGATCCCGTTGAGAAGGCCGCGCCCGGCACAATCCGCGGTGACCTGGCACTTATCACTCAGGACAACCTCGTGCACGGGTCTGATTCGCCCGAGTCGGCAGCCCGCGAAATCGAGCTTTGGTTTCCTGGCGGATAGCCGGGTTGTCCAGCCTGGTCGGTCACGGGCACGTGATGTGGGATACTGGCCTCGGGTAGCCGGCCTGTTACGCGGGGCGGATGCCCGAATGAAGACTTCGACGAGCGCGACCATCGCAACCGCGGTGCGGCGCCGACCGTCCAGCCATCATTCAGACCGGCACCGAGACGGTTCCGAACTGGGACCCCTCGGGGCGAGACCATAACAAGCCCGGGAGAAGCAGCCCGGGTCCATAGCGAAAGCCCTCGCGTGGCCGCGTCAAACCATGACGCGCCCGGGGGCTTGAGGAGAATACGTGGCCGACGATGCCCCTACCCAAGACCAATCAGAAGAGACTCAGCCCAGCGAGGACCAGCAAGAGAAGCTGAGGGTCCACTCGCTGGCGCGGGTTCTTGGCACCACCAGCAAGCGTGTGCTTGACGCTCTGACCGAACTCGACGGCCGGCCGCGCAGCCCGCAGTCCACCGTCGAGGAGGACGAAGCCGAGCGCGTGCGGGAAGCGCTGGCCAACAGCCCCTCGGAAGAAGAGGCCGCGGACGAACCGGCTGCCGCTGACGAACCCGCGGCCGACGATGTCAACGGCGACGAGCCGGAGTCGCGGCTGATCCTCGAGACCGCTCCCGAACCCGAGCGCGCCGACTACCTGCCGCTGTTCGTGGCACCGCAGCCGGTCCAGGTCGAATACGACGCCGGCGACTCGGATGACGAGGACGACGAAGACGACGACGGACCGGATTCCGACGACGATCAGGGGGACCGGCCCGCGGCCCGGCGGCGGCGCCGCGGACGCCGCGGACGCGGCCGTGGGCGCGGCGAGCAGGGTGGCGACGACTCCGACGACGGCGACTCCGACGATGGACAGACCGACGCCAAGGGCGGCGATGACGATTCCAGGGACGACTCCGACGACGACAGCGGTGACGAGGACGGCGGAGCCGAGGCCGCGACCCGCCGCCGTCGCCGCCGTCGCCGCCGCAAGTCCGGCTCCGGTGACGACAACGGCAACGGCGCCTCCCCGGACGATCCGCCCAACACCGTCGTGCACGAGCGGGCGCCGCGGGCCCAAAAAGAAAAGGCCGATAGAGACCAAGCCAGCGGCGAGATCCAGGGCATCAGCGGATCGACCCGACTGGAAGCCAAGCGGCAGCGCCGTCGCGACGGCCGTGACGCAGGCAGGCGCCGCCCGCCCATCCTGAGCGAGGCCGAATTCCTGGCAAGGCGCGAAGCCGTCGAGCGGATGATGGTCGTCCGCGACAAGGTTCGCACCGAGCCGCCACACGAGGGCGCTCGCTACACGCAGATCGCCGTCCTCGAAGACGGCGTCGTCGTCGAGCACTTCGTCACGTCGGCGGCATCGGCATCCCTCGTCGGCAACATCTACCTCGGCATCGTTCAGAACGTGCTGCCGTCGATGGAGGCCGCGTTCGTCGACATCGGCCGCGGGCGCAACGGCGTGCTGTACGCGGGCGAGGTCAACTGGGAGGCCGCCGGTCTCGGCGGCGCCCAGCGCAAGATCGAGCAGGCCCTCAAGCCCGGCGACTACGTCGTCGTCCAGGTCAGCAAGGACCCTGTCGGACACAAGGGCGCACGGCTGACCACCCAGGTGTCCTTGGCCGGCCGCTACCTGGTCTACGTGCCGGGTGCGTCGTCCACCGGTATCAGCCGCAAGCTGCCCGACACCGAACGTCAGCGGCTCAAAGAGATTCTGCGCGAGGTGGTTCCGCCCGAGGCCGGCGTGATCATCCGCACCGCCTCGGAGGGTGTCAAGGAAGAAGACATCCGTACCGACGTCGAGCGCCTGCAGCAGCGGTGGACGGAGATCGAGGCCACGGCTGCCGAAACCACCGAAAAGAAGGCCGGCGCCGCGATCGCGCTGTACGAAGAGCCCGATGTGCTGGTCAAGGTCATCCGCGACCTATTCAACGAAGACTTCACCGGGCTCATCGTTTCGGGCGACGAGGCGTGGGGCACCATCAACGAGTACGTGAACTCTGTTGCGCCGGAGCTTGTTCCGCGATTGACGAAGTATGAGCCTGCGGCGGACGGCCCTGATGTGTTCGCCGTGCACCGCATCGACGAGCAGCTGACGAAGGCCCTGGACCGCAAGGTGTGGCTGCCTTCGGGTGGCACGCTGGTCATCGACCGCACCGAGGCGATGACCGTGGTCGATGTGAACACCGGCAAGTTCACCGGCTCGGGCGGCAACCTGGAACAGACCGTCACCCGTAACAACCTCGAGGCCGCCGAGGAGATCGTGCGCCAGCTGCGGCTGCGCGATATCGGCGGCATCATCGTCGTCGACTTCATCGACATGGTGCTGGAATCGAACCGGGATCTGGTGCTGCGCAGGCTCACCGAGTCGCTGGCCCGCGACCGCACCCGCCATCAGGTCTCTGAGGTCACGTCGCTGGGGTTGGTGCAGCTGACGCGAAAGAAGTTGGGCACAGGCCTGATCGAGGCGTTCTCCACGCAATGCCCGCACTGCAGTGGCCGCGGGATCCTGTTGCACGGCGATCCGGTCGACTCCACGGCGACGTCAGGCCGCAAGTCCGAAACAGGTGGCCGCCGCGGCAAGCGCGGTAAGAAGGGCGGCAAGGCCGACGACGTCGCCGTCGCGACGGTGCCCGCCCATCCTGCCGGTGAGCACCCGATGTTCAAGGCGATGGCCGCGGCCAACGGCAAGCACGAGGACGACGACGAAGGCGAGGACAAGGCCGCCGAAGAAGTCGCCGAACTCGAACCGGGTGTCATCCGCGAGGCGTTTGTCGAGGCCGAGGACGAAGAACTCGAAGATGAGGACTTCGACGACGAGGACGAGTCCGCAGAAGATGACGACGAGTCCGACGAGGACGAGATCGACCTCGACGCCGACGACGAGGACGACGACGAAATCGATGACGACATCGAGGTCATCAACGGCGACTCCGAGGACTCCGACGAGGACGAGTACGACGAGGACGACGACTCTGACGACGACGGTGACGATGACGAGGATGAGTCCGACGACGACTCCGACTCCGACTCCGGCGACGACGACTCGGGCGACCTCGACTCCGATGAGCAACGTGTCGAGGTGACGGCCCCTGGCGGCAGGCATCGCCGCCGCGCGGCGGCGCGTCCAGCCGGGCCGCCGATCCACGAAGGCTGAGCGGTGGCGTTCAGCGACGAGGAGATCGCCTACCTGCAGTCGCAGCCAATCGCGCGATTGGCGACGGTCAACGCTGACGGCCAGCCCGACGTCGTACCCGTCGCGTTCGAGCTCGACGGTCCGTATATCTGGGTCGGCGGCGTGGGCCCTGACGTCGCGCGCACCCGCAAGCTACGCAACATCGGCGCAGGTCGGAGCAAGGTCTCGTTGGTGATCGACGACCTGGTCTCCTTCGAGCCATTCATCGCGCGGGCGCTGAGGGTGTACGGGGACGCCGAGCCTGCGATCGAGCGGGTCGGCATGGTGGGGCCTGGCCTGTACAGCCGCATCACCCCGACGGTGTCGTGGAGCTGGAATCTGGCAGGTGAGCCCGCCGGTGAGCGGTGGTATGCCGCCAACCGCACCGTGCACAAGCCGTGACCTGCGGTGATTTGACCCTCGCGGCGGCCCTCAAGTACTCTTGAGCGGTTGTCGCCAGGCCCTGCCGGCGGCAGTCAGACATCCAGACATGCGCAGCCGCGAGTAGCGCGCGCGCAAAGACGAGACGAAGAGGAACGATGGCGAGCTACGCAATCGTCAAGACCGGCGGCAAGCAGTACAAAGTCGCCGTCGGAGACGTAGTCAAGGTCGAGAAGCTCGACTCGGAGCCCGGCTCCAAGGTCTCGCTGCCCGTCGCCCTCGTCGTCGACGGAGCGAAGGTCACCAGCGCGGCGAAGGACCTGGAGAAGGTCGCCGTCACCGGTGAGGTGCTCGAGCACACCAAGGGCCCCAAGATCCGCATCCACAAGTTCAAGAACAAGACCGGCTATCACAAGCGGCAGGGTCACCGTCAGCAGCTGACGGTCCTCAAGGTCACCGGCATCAAGTAGGTAAGGGAGCGAACACATGGCACACAAGAAGGGCGCTTCCAGCTCACGTAACGGTCGCGACTCCGCCGCCCAGCGGCTTGGCGTCAAGCGGTTCGGCGGCCAGGTCGTCAAGGCCGGCGAGATCCTCGTCCGCCAGCGCGGCACCCACTTCCACCCAGGCGTCAATGTCGGACGTGGCGGCGACGACACGCTGTTCGCCAAGGCCCCCGGCGCCGTCGAGTTCGGTGCCAAGCGTGGCCGCAAGACGATCAGCATCGTCCGCGCCACCCGACCGGAGGCCTAAGCTTCCGCGACAGTAACGCTACGGCGGCTTCGCGAACGCTTTTCCGCCCCGGCGTTACTTTCGAAAGGAGTTCTGCATGCCCCGGTTCGTCGACCGCGTCGTGATTCACGCGCGGGCAGGCAACGGCGGTAACGGCTGCGCCTCGGTCCATCGCGAGAAGTTCAAACCCCTCGGCGGACCTGACGGCGGTAACGGCGGCAGTGGCGGCAGCATCGTTCTGGTCGTCGATCCGCAGGTGCACACGCTGCTCGACTTCCACTTCCACCCGCATGTCGACGCTCCCTCTGGCAAGCAGGGCGCGGGCAATAACCGCGACGGCGCCGCCGGCTCGGACCTCGAGGTCAAGGTTCCCGACGGCACTGTCGTGCTCGACGAGAACGGCCGGTTGCTCGCCGACCTAGTCGGTGCTGGTACCCGTTTCGAAGCCGCCGCGGGCGGACGCGGCGGACTCGGCAACGCCGCACTGGCGTCACGGGCCCGCAAGGCGCCCGGTTTCGCGCTGCTCGGCGAGAAGGGCCAGGTCCGCGACCTCACGCTGGAACTCAAGACCGTCGCCGACGTCGGCCTTGTCGGGTTTCCGTCGGCGGGCAAGTCGTCGTTGGTGTCGGTCATCTCAGCGGCCAAACCTAAAATCGCCGACTATCCGTTCACCACACTTGCGCCCAACCTTGGCGTCGTGTCGGCGGGGGACCACACATTCACCGTCGCCGATGTGCCTGGCCTGATCCCTGGCGCATCCGAAGGTCGCGGCCTTGGTCTCGATTTCCTGCGGCACATCGAGCGATGCGCGGTGCTTGGTGCATGTCGTTGACTGCGCGACGCTGGAACCCGCCCGCGACCCGATCTCCGACATCGAGGCGCTGGAAGCCGAGCTGGCCGCGTATACCCCTACGCTGCAGGGTGATTCGACCCTCGGCGACCTGGCCGAGCGCCCACGGGCCGTGGTGCTCAACAAGATCGACGTGCCGGAGGCGCGTGAGCTGGCCGAGTTCGTCCGTGAGGAGATCACCCGCCGGTTCGGCTGGCCGGTATACGAGGTGTCCACGGTCAGTCGGGAAGGGTTGCGGCCGTTGACGTTCGCGCTGTGGGACATGGTCTCGGCGTATCGCGACTCGCAACCGGCCATCGTGCCCCGTCGCCCCGTCATCAGGCCGATCGCGGTAAACGAGAGCGGCTTCACCGTCGTGCCCGATGGCCGCGGCGGTTTCGTGGTGCGCGGGACCCGACCCGAACGCTGGATCAGCCAGACGAATTTCGAAAACGACGAAGCCGTCGGCTACCTCGGCGACCGGCTGGCCCGCCTCGGCGTCGAAGACGAACTGCTGCGGCTCGGCGCGCGGCCCGGCTGCGCCGTCACCATCGGCGACATGACCTTCGACTGGGAGCCGCAGACCCCCGCCGGGATCGATATGCCGCTGTCCGGTCGCGGCACCGACATACGGCTTGAGCAGACGGATCGCGTCGGCGCAGACGAACGTAAGGCGGCCCGCCGCGAACGCCGCCGTCCCGGTGACGAGTCATGACGAGCCCGCATCGAGAAGCGGTCCGCACCGCGCGCAGCATCGTCGTCAAGGTCGGCACCACCGCGTTGACCACGCCGTCAGGGGTTTTCGACGCGAGCAGGCTGGCCGTTCTTGCCGACGCCATCGAAGCCAGGATGAAGGCCGGCTCCGACGTAGTGATCGTGTCGTCGGGTGCGATCGCCGCGGGCATCGAACCACTGCGGCTGACCAAGCGTCCCTCCGATCTGGCCACCAAGCAGGCGGCGGCCAGCGTCGGCCAGGTGGCGCTGGTGAACTCGTGGAGCGCGGCGTTCGCCCGCTACAGTCGCGCTGTCGGCCAGGTGCTGCTGACCGCGCACGACATCTCGATGCGGGTACAGCACACCAATGCCCAGCGCACGCTGGACCGGCTGCGGGCGCTGCACGCGGTCGCGATCGTCAACGAGAACGACACCGTCGCCACCAACGAGATCCGGTTCGGTGACAACGACCGGCTTTCCGCGTTGGTCGCGCATCTGGTGGGCGCCGACGCGCTGGTGCTGTTGTCGGATATCGATGGCCTCTACAACTCCGATCCGCGAAAAGGCAACGCGCGGTTCATCTCCGAAGTCGACGGCCCGGCAGATCTCGATGGCGTCATCGCGGGAAGGGGTAGCCATCTCGGCACCGGCGGGATGGCGTCGAAGCTGTCGTCGGCGCTGCTGGCCTCCGACGCCGGCGTACCTGTGCTGGTGGCCGCCGCGTCAGATGCGGCCACCGCGCTGGCCGACGCGTCGGTCGGCACAGTGTTCGCCCCGAGGCCCGAACGCATGTCGGCGCGCAAGTTCTGGGTCCGTTACGCCGCCGAGTCGGCGGGCGCGCTGACGCTCGACGACGGGGCGGTGCGCGCCGTTGTGCGGCAACGACGTTCGCTGCTGCCCGCGGGCATCACTTCGCTGTCGGGGCGGTTCTACGGCGGCGACGTCGTCGAACTGCGTGCACAGGACGCAACCATGGTGGCCCGCGGTGTCGTGGCCTACGACCATGCCGAATTGGCGACCATGCTGGGCCGCTCGACATCGGATCTGCCCGCTGAAATGCGGCGCCCGGCGGTGCATGCGGACGATCTGGTCGCCGTCTAGCGCGATTTCGGCGCGGTTCGTCACGCTGAGCGTGACAAAGTGCACACAAATCACGAACGCAGCCGGTCGATCTTCGCCTCGACGGACGCGAGCATCGACTTGATCTGCTCGGCCTTCTCGTCGGCGTCCTCCATCACGTCGTCTTCGGCGGGGCTGATGGTGATGCCGTGCGCTTGGGCGGTCGCCTCGAAACACTGACGAACCCCAGGGTCGGCCAAGATCACGGCGGCGAGCATTCCCGGCGACAGCTCGCGGGTGCGCAACATGCCGTGGTAGCGCACCTCGGCGGGTATCCGGATTTCGAACGCGCCGCCTTCGAGCTGTTGTTTGGCGGCGGCGAGCAACAGCGTCAGCGCCGCCCGCGAGATCGCATTGATCACCGTCCTGCGGAAGGGGAACCAGGGCAGCGGCAGCTTGTCGGCCTGCTTGTCTACACCGCCGGTGAACAGATACTCGATGAGGCTGCGCGTGTGAATCTCGGTGATGTCCGACCACTTGACGTCGTCGCCGTCGAATTCGACGCCTTCCTCGCTGATTGCCACCCCGCCGAAGTAGTTCAGCTTGCGGGCGAGCCAGTGCAGCTTGTCCGGCGTCAGCGAATGGTCGGCCACCATGTCGCCGATGCCAAGCGCCCACCGCCCGACAACGGGACCAGGGTCGGGCCGCCTGCTTTCCAGCAGCGACTGCAACCAGGAGACGTCGTCGTCGGTCATTTAAGCCGAGTTCGCCACGGCCGGTAGCTCATCGGCGAGCAGCGCCAGCATCGGCGAGCACCCGTTGTCGATCTTCACCGTCGCCAGATCGTCGCCGCGCGTGCGGCCCCGGTTGATGATCGCGATCGGCATGCCAAGCGCCGCGGCGTGGCGGACGAACCGGTATCCGGAGTACACGGTCAGCGACGATCCTGCCACCAGAAGTGCGTCGGCTCCGTCGACGAGCGAATACGCTTCGTCCACACGGTCTTTCGGCACATTCTCGCCGAAGTAGACGATGTCGGGCTTGAGCATGCCGCCGCAGTTCGAACAGTCGATGATCCGAAACGACGTGGTGTCGCCGACGACCGCGTCGGCGTCGGGAGCCACTGCGATGCCGCCGACCGCCTCCGCGCGCTCGACAAACCCGGGGTTGGCCGCTTCGAGCAGATCGGCAAGAGCGGCGCGTGACATGCGTGTGGCCGCAGTCCAGGCAGATCACCTGGGCGTAGGTGCCATGCAGGTTGATCACCGTGCGGCTGCCTGCCTTGGTGTGCAGCAGGTCGACGTTCTGGGTGATGACGCCGGACACCACGCCTGCGTGCTCGAGTTCGGCGAGCGCGCGGTGGCCGGCGTTGGGCAGCGTGTCATCCATGTGCCGCCAGCCGACGTGATTGCGCGCCCAATAGCGCTGCCGAAACTCCGGGTCGGAGGTGAACTGGCGGATGGTCATCGGGTTGCTCGGCGGCGAGTCCGGCCCGCGGTAATCGGGGATGCCCGAGTCCGTCGACATCCCCGCGCCGGTGAGCACCGCAACGCGCCTCCCGTGCAGCAGGGCGACGAGTTCCGGTGCTTCCACGCCTTCCAGGCTAGGCGATCCAGTTCAGCCGGCCGGCTGATGCTCTTCCTCGTCCGCCACGTGCTCTTCCTGCACGTCGGCGTCCTCAGGCTGATCGTCGTCTTCGTCGTCCTGGTCGTCGTCATCGTCATCGTCGTAGTCGTCGTCCTCGTCGACCAGGATGGTCTCGATGACCTCGACGCGCTTCTCCGTCGGGCTGGTCCTCGGAGAGCGGCACCGTGACGGTGAGGATGCCCCTGTCGTACGTGGCGTTGATGTCGTCCTCGTCGGCGCCCGCGGGCAGCGGCACCGTCCGCATGAACGAGCCGTACGAGAACTCCGAGTGCCCGTTGGACTCGCTCGTCTGGGCGCGCTCGGCCTTGATCGTCAGCTGACCGTCATGGACGGTGACCTCGATGTCGTCGGTCGGGTCGACTCCGGGAAGCTCGGCGCGAACTTCGTAGAGCCCGTCCTTCATCTCGTCCTCCAACCGCAGCAGGTTGCCGTCGAAGAACGACCGCAGACCCGCAAGGCCGGCGATGGTAGGAAAGCCAGAAAAGCCACTGAACAGTTCGGAGAGCTCTGGGAGCAAGGGGCGCGATTGACGTTGAACAGCAAGCTGATTCACGAATTCCTCCTGGGTTGGGTCCTCGGTTCACGATGCGCGACGCAATCAAAATCGCCGAATCAGGTGTGGTGCCTGCGGGCAAACTGCAGACCAACACGAGACCGCAACGGGCGTCAGTCCAGGCACTTCTCCGCGGACACGATTTCGGCGCGCATATTGCGCTCCATCATCTGCAATGCCGCGTGCCCCAGCTCGGGAACGATATGAGCGACGGCATCGGACGGCACCATCACCGTGAAATGGCGGATATAGGCGTCCAGCGCCGTATAGAGGATGCATTGCTCGGTGACCTGCCCGGTCAGGATCAGCCGCTCGGTTTCCAGCTGGCCGAGCAAATAGGTCAGCGGCGTGGAGTAGAAGGCGCTGTGCCGGACCTTCTCGAGGAACAGCTCACCCTCGTCGGGCACGATCGGCTCGACCAGATCCGGACGCTTGCCGTCGAGTGCCGACCGGACGATGTCGCCTTGGTCGGCAGTGAAATCTCCGTAGTTGTCATTGACGTAGATCAGGTCGACGTCGTCGCGCTCCCGGGCCACCGAGATGAGCCCGACCATCGGATCGATGATCTCGGCGACATTCGGCACCAGCAATTCGGCGTCCTCATGCCGATACGCGTTCAGCATGTCGACGACCAGTAACGCGGTATCGCTCATGACCTGTTGGTACCCCGTAACCGGATCTTGACACTCGACGGGCGACAATGGAGGAGATGGACTTCTACAGCGCATACCGGCAGGGGTTCGTGCGGGTGGCTGCCTGCACCCATCACACGACCCTCGCCGACCCCGCCGCCAACGCCGAATCGGTGCTGCGGATGGCAAGGGACTGCCACGACGACAGCGTCGCGCTGGCTGTTTTCCCTGAACTGACGCTGTCTGGCTACTCGATCGAGGACATCCTGCTGCAGGACGCCCTGCTGGACGCCGTCGAGGTTGCGCTGCTCGACATCGTGGTCGCGTCCGCCGAGTTGATGCCGGTGCTGGTGGTCGGCGCGCCGCTGCGCGATCAGCACCGGATCTACAACACCGCCGTGGTGATCCACCGGGGCAAGGTGCTCGGTGTCGTGCCGAAGTCGTACCTGCCGACCTACCGGGAGTTCTACGAACGACGCCAGATGGCCGCCGGCGACGAGGTGCGCGGCACCATCCGCGTTGGTGAGGCCGACGTGCCGTTCGGTCCCGATCTGTTGTTCACCGCGACCGATCTGCCCGGCTTCACACTGCACGTCGAGATCTGCGAGGACATGTTCGTCCCGATCCCGCCGAGCGCGCAGGCGGCGCTGGCGGGTGCGACGGTGTTGGCGAACCTGTCCGGCAGCCCGATCACGATCGGGCGCGCCGAGGATCGCTGCCTACTTGCCCGTTCCGCGTCGTCGCGGTGCCTGGCCGCCTATGTCTACGCCGCGGCGGGGGAGGGCGAATCCACCACCGATCTGGCGTGGGACGGCCAGACGATGGTGTGGGAGAACGGAGTACTGCTCGCCCAGTCCGAGCGATTCCCGAAGGGTGAGCGTCGATCGATCGCCGACGTGGACCTCGAACTGTTGCGTTCGGAGCGGCTGCGTATGGGCACGTTCGACGACAACCGCATCCACCATCGGATCACCGGAGAATCGTTCCGGCGGGTGGAGTTCCTGGTCGACCCGCCGTCGGGCGACATCGGTCTGCTCCGCGAGGTCGAGCGGTTCCCGTTTGTGCCGTCGGATCCCTTACGGCTGGAACAGGATTGCTATGAGGCCTACAACATCCAGGTGTCCGGCCTTGAGCAGAGGCTGCGCGCGCTGAACTACCCGAAGGTGGTCATCGGGGTGTCCGGCGGTCTTGACTCCACGCACGCGTTGATCGTCGCAGCCCGCGCGATGGACCGGGAAAACCGGCCGCGCAGTGACATTCTCGCGTTCACACTGCCGGGTTTCGCGACGGGTGAGCGCACCAAGGGCAATGCGATCCGGCTCGCCGAAGCGCTGGGTGTGACGTTTGAGACCATCGACATCAAGGCCACCGCCGAGCTGATGCTCAAGGAAATGGATCATCCGTTTGCCCGCGGTGAGAAGGTGTACGACGTCACGTTCGAAAACGTGCAGGCCGGGTTGCGCACCGACTACCTGTTCCGACTCGCCAACCAGCGCGGTGGCATCGTGCTCGGCACCGGCGACCTGTCCGAATTGGCGCTCGGCTGGTCGACATACGGTGTGGGCGACCAGATGTCGCACTACAACGTCAACGGCGGCGTGCCCAAGACCCTGATCCAACACCTGATCCGTTGGGTGGTCTCGTCGCATCAATTCGATGACGCGGTCAACGAGGTGCTGCTGTCGGTCCTCGACACCGAGATCACTCCCGAGCTGGTCCCGACGGGCGAGGACGAGGAGATCCAGAGCAGCGAGGCCAAGGTGGGGCCGTATGTGCTGCAGGACTTTTCGCTGTTCCAGGTGCTGCGCTACGGGTTCCGGCCGTCCAAGGTCGCGTTCCTCGCGTGGCATGCGTGGAGCGACCCGCAGCGCGGAGACTGGCCCACCGGATTCCCGGAGAACAAGCGGCCGGCCTACTCGCTGAAGGAGATTCGGCAGTGGCTGCAGGTGTTCGCGCAGCGGTTCTACTCGTTCAGCCAGTTCAAGCGCTCGGCGATGCCGAACGGTCCGAAGGTGTCCCACGGCGGATCGCTCTCGCCGCGCGGTGACTGGCGGGCGCCGTCGGACATGTCGGCCCGAACCTGGCTCGACGAGATCGAACGCGAAATCCCCGAGGACTAGCGCTGGCTGGCGTATCCCACCCAGCCGAACGCCGCCCCGCCAAGCACTCCGACGGTCGACCACCACCATTGATCGGTCGTCGCGGCCACGGTGACGCCGATCATCAGACCGATGATCAACGGCAGCCAGAGCCAGCCAGCTTCCTGCTTGCTGTTCATCTGCTTGCGTGCCATCTCACGCAGCGCACGCGTAGCGCGTAGGTACCTGTCAGCACGCCGCGCGCCACGACGTGCCGGCCATCGCTGCGAGAAGGCCTTGTGGTCGGCGACCGCGTCGGGGATCTGGTCGAGCGCGAACACCAGGAATCGATAGTGATGCGGGCCGTGACCGGATAGGGCGCGGGCCGACGTAGGTGTCACCGAAGCCTTGACCAGCCGCACTCCGGTGGTGCCGGGCTTCAGTTCGACCTTCTGCGAGTCCACCGACGTTCGGCTCGATACGGCGATGGTGTGCATCAGTGGCTTCGGCATCGGCACGTCGAGATCGTCCATGATCAGCACCACCTGCTTGGCATCGGCCGGGACGCCGGTCCATTGCAGCGCCGGAGACACGTTGTCGCCGACGCCTTCTCCAGCGTGCTTCTGCGGGATCGCGCCGCCGTCGGTGAACGCGCGTGCTCGTCACGTCGATCGTGGCGGCACCGGCGTATTCAGGGGCGGCCAGCGGACTCTTGTTTCGCCCGCCCGGAACCGGCGGAGAAGCTTTCCTAGCAACGGCATGCCCCGCGTGGCGCGCCCCACGCCGGGAACGAACCGGCCCACAGACGCCAGGTAGTCGCGGTATGCGTCGGCATGCTTCGTCAACAGATAGGGCTCCTCCACGACGCGGACCTGAAGTTCGATCGTGACGACCAGCAAAACGAATCCCGCCAACGCCACCAGATTCGGTGTCACCAACGCGATTCCGCAGCCGAACGTGATCATCGCGGTGAAGATCGGGTTGCGCACCCGGCCGAACACACCGGTGCGCACCAGCGTCGTCGTCTCGCTGGGATCGACGCCGATACGCCACGAGTCACCCATGTCGAGCTGCGCGTAGACGGTCGCTGCGATTCCGAACACCGCGATCACGATTCCGGCAGTCTGGATCCACGGGTTGTGCAGAATGTCGACCGGGGTCACCACCCCGAGCAACTGCAGCACCGGTGCGATGACGGCAGCCGCAAGCGCGGCGACGAAGCCGACGCCGGCGAACCATTCCGCCGAACCCAGCCGCCCGCTGACGCCGCGGAATCCCGTCGATCCGGTGCGGCGCCGCTGTTCCCAACTGCGCCAACCAAATCCGAGCGCTCCAAAGATGGCAAACAGCACAAGCGCGATAACCGGCACGATGGCTCCCTCCTGAAGGTTCATTAGCAGCACGGGTCCCCGCGCCACGCGTTCACGCCCTCTCGCACCGCGATCGCCGCGATGCCGATGGCGGCGACGGGGTCGGCCCACGACCAGCCCCACAGGCTGTTGAGCACAAGACCCGCCAACAGCACCGCGGAAAGGTACGTGCACAGAAGCGTCTGCTTGGAATCGGCCACCGCCGACAACGACCCCAGCTCGCGGCCGGCACGGCGTTGCGCCAATGACAGCATCGGCATGACGACCAGGCTCGCCGCCGCGAGCACGATCCCAATCAGCGACGGCCGCGCCTCGCCCAGGCCGAGCAGCGACAGCACTGCGTCGACGGCGACGTATGCCGCAAGCGCGAAGAATGAGATCGCGATGAACCGCAGGGTCGCCTTCTCGCGCGTCTCGGGATCCTTGGCGGAGAACTGCCACGCAACCGCGGCAGCCGATGAGATCTCGACAACCGAATCGAGTCCGAAGCCGATCAACGCCGACGACGACACGCGTGTGCCCTCGGCCAGCGCGACCACCGCCTCGATCACGTTGTAGGTGATCGTTGCGCCGACCAGCAGCCGGATTCGGCCTTCGAGCGTCGCGCGCCGTGTCCCGAGCGGGGCCGACATCAGCAGCAGGCTTCGGTCTCGGCGGCGGGGCAGCAGGTCGGGTCGACCGCAAGCACCAGGCCGATGAGGTCGTCGAGCGCGTGGGCGATGCGTTTGTCGGCCAGCTCATAGCGACTGCGCCGACCCTCGGGTTGCGCGACGACGAGGCCGCAGCCGCGCAGGCACGCCAGGTGGTTGGACAGGATCTGCCTCGACACCCCGATCTTCTCCGCGAGGTCGGACGGATAGCCGGGCCCATCGCGCAGCATCAGCAGGATCTCGGTTCGAGTGGCGTCCGACAGCGCGTATCCGAACCGCGCAAGGGCATCGCTATGGGTCGCCGTCGGCATACGGCAGACAGTACAGCAGATTCTGTATCCAGAAAAGACTGAACTGTCGCTCTGGCCGCAACTGTCAGATGCGGCCGTCGATCCTCAGGTCCGGATGCACCCAGTCGGGGGACCGGCGTTCCTTGAACGACCGGAAGCCTTCGAGCGCCTCTGGCGAGGAGTAGCTGGCCTGCATGCCGATGCGGTCGAACAGGCCCATGTAGTTGTCGAGGCTGGATTTCACGGTGCTGCGCGCCGCCGGCGCCGTCCTGCAGCACTGGCCGAGGACCTCGCGGGCCGCGTCGAGCAGCTCATCGTGCGGCACCACCCGCGCGACCATGCCCCACTGCTCAGCCTCGGCGGCGGTCAACGTCCGCCCGGTGAACATCAGGTCCCGCGTGCGCACCGGTCCGATCATCCGGGCCAGCATCTGGCTGTAGTACGTGTCGGCGATGCCGCGGAACAGTTCCGGCACGCGGAACGTCGCGCGGTCACTGACCACCGTCATATCGCTGCACAGCGCGATCTGTAGCCCACCGCCCTGACACAACCCGTTGACCGCCGACACCACCGGCTTCACCGACTGGCGCAGCGTCTCGAACGGCGTGACGTCCATGCCAAGCGCCGACCCGAACGTCAGCCAGTTGTCCGAGCCGTCGCCGCCGCCCATGTCGCCGCCGGGTGCGAACACGTCACCGGTGCCGGTGATGAGCAGGCCGGCGAGGTCGGGATCGGCGTCGACGTGCCGCACGGCGTACCGGATGCCGAAGTACATCGCAGGCGTCATCGCGTTGCGCGCCTCCGGCCGGTCCAGCGTGCACACGCCGAACGGTCCCTCGCGGGTGAAACGCAGATATGGCGTGCCCAGCCAGTCGCCTTCGGGTGGACGTGGCGTGGTTGTCGTCATATCTGCCTTTCTCCGGCCCTGGGTTTTGTCACAGCATCGTCGATGGCCTCTGCATACGGCGCGCAGTCACCCGCTCCTGGCACCAGCGTCGACAACGCACCGGCAGCGCAGGCGCGGCGCAACGCGTCCTCGTGCCCGCCCAGCCATCCGGCGGCCAGCACGCCGGCGAACACATCACCGGCGCCGGTGGTGTCGACTGCCTCGACCGGCGGGGCCGGCACGTCGAACCGTTCGTCCTCGCCGAGGTAGCTCGCGCCGCGCGCACCACGGGTGATCACCAGATGCGGCACGGGCCAATGCCATTCGCGCGCCTCGGCCTCGTTCACCACGACCACGTCGGCAAGCTCGGACAGGGCAAGCAGGTGGTGGGGTTCGGCCCCGGTCGGCGACGCGTTGAGCATCACCACCGCGTCCGCGGCCCGCGCCACCCCCGCGGCGGCCACGGCCGTTGCGATCGGGATCTCGAGTTGAAGCAGCACCACGTCGCTGTCGGCGATCACCGCGCGGATGTCGGCGGAGGCCACGCTCAGGTGCGCGTTGGCGCCTGGCGCGACGACGATGGTGTTCTCGGCCGCGGAGTCGACGATGATCACCGCCGAGCCGCTGGATCCCGGCAGGTTGACCACACCGTCCAGCCCGACCTCGTTGTCCCGCAGATGTGCGCGCAGCTGATCGGCCGCCGAGTCGCTGCCCAGCGCCGCGACGAGTTGCACCGTTGCACCCGCGCGGGCGGCGGCCACCGCCTGGTTGCCACCCTTGCCGCCCGGCGATGAGGAGAGCGATGACGCGAGAACCGTTTGGCCCGGCCGTGGCAGGGCATCCACCGTGAAAGTGAGATCGGCGTTGACACTGCCCACTACGCAGACCCGCGCCACCATATCGGTCACGCTAGTCCAATGTGACCGACCTGACACCTGTCGAACGCGGTAGGCAGGTCCGATACGCTGGGTCGATGAGTGTGCAGGCACCATCGGTCTCCGGGTTGCGGGAGCAGGTGCACGACGCTGCGCGGCGTGCCCGCGTCGCCGCTCGCGAGTTGGCCACCCTGAGCACCGAGACGAAGAACTCTGCACTGCACGCCGCGGCGGACAATGTGCTGCGTGACGCGGGGGCCATCCTGCACGCCAACGCCGAGGACCTGGAGGCTGCCAAGGCGGCGGGCACGCCAGAGGCGATGCTCGACAGGCTCGCACTGAACCCGAACCGCATCGACGGCATCGCCGCTGGGCTGCGTCAGGTCGCCGGCCTGCCCGACCCGATTGGTGAGGTGCTGCGCGGGAGCACCCTGCCCAACGGACTTCAGCTGCGTCAGCAGCGCGTTCCGCTCGGCGTCGTCGGCATCGTCTACGAGGGCAGGCCGAACGTGACCGTCGACGCATTCGGGCTGACGCTCAAATCCGGCAACGCGGTGCTGTTGCGAGGGAGTTCATCGGCGGCGCGCTCCAATGCCGCTCTGGTGAAGGCGCTTCGCGACGCGCTGGATCTGGAGAATCGCAATGTCGATGCGGTGCAGCTGCTGCCCAGCGAGGACCGCGCCAGCGTCACGCATCTGATCCAGGCCCGTGGCCTGGTGGATGTGGTGATCCCGCGCGGGGGAGCGGGCCTGATCGACGCGGTGGTGCGCGACGCGATGGTCCCCACCATCGAAACCGGCGTCGGCAATTGTCATGTCTACGTTCATGAATCGGCGGACCTCGAGGTGGCCGAACGGATTCTGCTCAACGCCAAGACGCGCAGGACCAGCGTGTGCAACGCGGCCGAGTCGCTGTTGATCGACAGGTCGATCGCCGACAGCGCGGTGCCGAGGCTGACCAAGGCGCTGCAGGACGCAGGTGTCACCGTGCACGCCGACCCGTCCGAGGAGGAACTGCGCGCCGAGTTCCTGTCGATGGACATCGCCCTCGCCGTGGTCGACGGCCTCGACGCCGCGATCGCTCACATCAACGAGTACGGCACCGGGCACACCGAAGCCATCGTCGCGACGAATCTTGCTGCCGCTCAACGGTTCAGCGAGCGCGTCGACGCCGCCGCGGTGATGGTCAACGCGTCGACGGCGTTCACCGACGGCGAGCAGTTCGGATTCGGCGCCGAGATCGGCATCTCCACCCAGAAGTTGCACGCCCGAGGACCGATGGGCCTGCCCGAATTGACGTCAACCAAGTGGATTGTGTGGGGAGACGGCCACACCCGCCCGGCTTAACAGGAGAAAATCGAGTGAGCGTCCCCGCCCGTTCGGCACCGCTGTTCGCCGACATCGACGATGTCGCGCGACGTCTGGCGGAAACCGGCTACCTGCCCGACACCGCAACGGCCACAGCGGTATTCCTTGCCGACCGGCTGGGCAAGCCGTTGTTGGTGGAAGGTCCCGCAGGCGTCGGCAAGACCGAGCTGGCCCGTGCCGTCGCGCAGGCCACCGGCTCCGGTTTGGTGCGCCTGCAGTGCTACGAGGGCGTCGACGAGGCCCGCGCGCTCTACGAGTGGAACCACGCCAAGCAGATCCTTCGCATCCAGGCCGGCTCACGGCGACTGGGATCAGACGAAGACCGACGTGTTCAGCGAGGAATTCCTGCTGTCACGTCCGCTGCTGACCGCGATCCGCCGCACCGAGCCCACCGTCTTGCTGATCGACGAGACCGACAAGGCCGACATCGAAATCGAAGGCCTGCTGCTTGAGGTGCTTTCCGACTTCGCGGTGACCGTGCCTGAGCTCGGCACCATCACCGCCGAGCGCACCCCGTTCGTGCTGCTGACCTCCAACGCCACGCGCGAACTGTCCGAGGCGCTCAAGCGCCGATGCCTGTTCCTGCACATCGACTTTCCCGATCCCGATCTGGAGCGCCGGATCCTGCTGTCCCGGGTGCCCGAGCTGCCTGAGCATCTGGCCGAGGAACTCGTCAAGATCATCGGCGTGCTGCGCGGCATGCAGCTCAAGAAGCTGCCGTCGGTGGCCGAGACCATCGACTGGGGGCGCACCGTGCTGGCGCTCGGACTGGACACCATCGACGACGAGCTGATCGCCGCGACGCTGGGTGTGGTGCTCAAGCATCAGTCGGACCAAATCAAGGCGTCGGGCGAACTCGGCTGAATTGATGGGGCTGAACTGATGGCCATCCGCCGCACCCGTCCGCCGCAGCCGCTGGCGCCGCACGGAATCCCCGGCCACCTGGTGGAGTTCGTGGAAGCGCTTCGCGGGCAGGGGATTTCGGTCGGTCCGTCGGAGACCGTCGACGCGGGCCGGGTGATGTCGGTCCTCGGGCTCGGCGACCGTGAGTCACTGCGCGAGGGCATTGCGTGCGCGGTGCTGCGCCGGCCCGACCATCGCGACACCTACGACGCGATGTTCGACCTGTTCTTCCCGGCGGCGCTCGGCGCAAGGACCCTGTTGGCCGACGATGATGACGACGATGCGCCAGAAGGCCTGCCGCCAGAGGACATCGAGGCGCTGCGCGCCCAGCTGGTCGACATGCTCAGCGACAACGCCGATCTGGCCAACCTCGACGAGCGGCTGGCGGCGATGATCGCCCAGATCGTCGAGGCCTACGGCCGCTACAACTCCAGCCGCGGCCCGTCGTACTCGTCGTATCAGGCGCTCAAGGCGATGAGCCTCGACGACCTCGAGGGCAGGCTGCTGGCCGGCCTGCTCGCGCCCTACGGCGACGAGCCAACGCCGACGCAGGAAGAGATCGCCAAAGCGCTTGCGGCCCAACGCATCGCACAGTTGCGCAAGATGGTGGAGGCGGAGACAAAGCGCCGCACCGCCGAGCAGCTGGGTCGCGAGCACGTGCAGATGTACGGCGTCCCGCAGCTTGCGGAGAACGTCGAGTTCCTGCGCGCGTCCGGCGAACAGCTGCGTCAGATGCGGCGCGTGGTGGTGCCGCTGGCCCGCACACTGGCGACCCGGTTGGCGGCGCGGCGGCGACGGTCGCGGGCCGGCGAGATCGATCTGCGCAAGACGCTGCGCAAGTCGATGTCCACCGGGGGCGTGCCGATCGACGTCGTGCTGAAGAAGCCGCATCCCGCCCGGCCGGAGCTGGTGGTGCTCTGCGACGTGTCCGGCTCGGTCGCGGGGTTCAGCCACTTCACGCTGCTGCTGGTGCACGCGCTGCGCCAGCAGTTCTCCCGGGTGCGCGTGTTCGCCTTCATCGACACCACCGACGAGGTCACCGAACTGTTCGGGCCCGACTCCGACCTGGCCGTGGCCGTGCAGCGGATCACCCGCGAAGCGGGCGTCTACACCCGCGACGGCCACTCCGACTACGGCAACGCGTTCGTCTCATTCATGGAGAACTGGCCGAACGTCCTTTCGCCGCGCAGTTCGTTGCTGGTCCTCGGCGACGGGCGCAACAACTACCGCAACCCGGAAACCGACCTGCTGGCCCACATGGTCAACGCCAGCAGGCACGCGCACTGGCTCAATCCCGAGCCCAAGCACCTGTGGGGCAGCGGCGACTCGGCGGTGCCGCGCTACCAAGACGTCATCACCATGCATGAATGCCGGTCGGCCAAGCAGCTGGCCGCGGTGATCGACCAGCTGTTGCCGGTCTAACTCCCGCGAACGTGGGTTACCCGCACGCTTTTCGGCTGAAGCGTGACGGTAACCCACGTTCGGCGCGCGAGAGCCGCCGCAAGCACTCCCGTAAGCTGGCTGTTTGTGACTTCTCGGCGGCTGGGGGTGATGGGTGGGACATTCGATCCCATCCACAACGGGCACCTGGTCGCGGCCAGCGAGGTTGCCGATCTGTTCGAACTCGACGAAGTGGTGTTCGTCCCGACCGGCCAGCCGTGGCAGAAGCACCACCGCTACGTCACCGCCGCCGAGGACCGCTACCTGATGACCGTCATCGCGACCGCGTCCAACCCCCGGTTCTCGGTGAGCCGGGTGGACATCGACCGGCGCGGGCCGACCTATACCAAGGACACGCTGCGCGATCTGCGCGCCCAGAATCCCGACTCGGAGCTCTACTTCATCACCGGCGCAGATGCACTGGCGTCGATCCTGTCGTGGCAGAACTGGGAGGAGATGTTCTCGATCGCCAAGTTCGTCGGCGTCAGCCGCCCTGGCTACGAGCTCGACGGCAAGCACATCAAGGCGGCGCTCGAGGAGCTGCCGCCCGACGCGCTCACTCTCGTCGAGGTGCCCGCGCTGGCGATCTCGTCGACCGACTGCCGTAAGCGTGCCGAAGCGGACCGGCCGATCTGGTACCTGGTGCCCGACGGCGTCGTGCAGTACGTGGCCAAGCGCAGGCTCTACGCCGCCCAGCCGATCGCGACGAAAGACGGCAACCGATGACCGCCTCCGACGAAGCCGTCAAGATGGCCACCACAGCGGCTCGCGCGGCCGCGGCCAAGCTCGCCGAAGACGTCGTCGTGATCGACGTGTCCGGGCAGCTGGTGATCACCGACTGCTTCGTCATCGCGTCGGCGTCCAACGAGCGCCAGGTCAACGCGATCGTCGACGAGGTCGAGGAGAAGATGCGCCTCGCCGACTACAAACCCGCTCGCCGCGAGGGCGCCCGCGAGGGTCGATGGACGCTGCTGGACTACGTCGACATCGTGGTGCACATCCAGCACCAGGACGAGCGCGACTTCTACGCCCTCGACCGGTTGTGGCGCGACTGCCCCGTCATACCGGTGGATCTGGACGGCGCGCCATGAGGATCCGCCGACTGGTCATGCTGCGTCACGGGCAGACCGAGTACAACGCGGGCAGCCGGATGCAGGGCCAGCTCGACACCGAGCTGACCGACCTGGGTCGCGAGCAGGCCGCCGCTGCCGCCGAGGTGTTGGCGAAGCGGCAGCCTCTCATCATCGTGTCGTCGGACCTGCGGCGTGCGCTGGATACCGCTGTCGCGCTTGGTGAGCGGTCGGGGCAGCCGGTGCTCGTCGACACCCGGCTGCGCGAAACGCACCTCGGTGACTGGCAGGGGATGACGCACCTCGAGGTGGACGCCGCGGCCCCTGGCGCACGGCTGGCGTGGCGCGACAACGCCAGGTGGGCGCCGCACGGTGGCGAAAGCCGGGTCGACGTCGCAGCGCGCAGCATGCCGCTGCTGGCTGAGCTCGTCGCCGACCAGACCGAGTGGGGTGTTGATGAACCCGACCGGCCGGTGGTCCTTGTCGCACATGGCGGGCTGATCGCTGCGCTGACCGCGGCGCTGCTCGCGCTGCCGGTCGACAACTGGCCTGTGCTCGGCGGTATGGGCAACGCCAGCTGGGTGCAGCTGTCCGGGCATTCGCGAGGACACGCGGGCCTCGCTGGACGGTATCCGCTGGCGACTCGATGTGTGGAACGCCTCGGCACAGGTCGCCAACGATGTCCTCTGATTCGGCGACAGGCCAACGCTTCTGGTTTTCTGCGACTCGCTGTCCTACTACGGACCGACCGGCGGACTGCCCGCCGACGACCCTCGAATCTGGCCGAATATCGTTGCCAATCAACTGGGTTGGGATGTCGAGCTGATCGGGCGGATCGGCTGGACCTGCCGAGACATCTGGTGGGCCGCCACCCAGGACCCGCGGGCGTGGGCGGCATTGCCACGGGCCGGCGCGGTGATCTTCGCGACGGGCGGCATGGATTCGCTGCCATCGCCGCTGCCCACCGCGCTGCGCGAATTGATCCGGTACGTCCGGCCTGCGTGGCTTCGGCGCTGGGTGCGCGACGGCTACGGCTGGGTGCAGCCGCGGCTTTCGCCGGTATCGCGCGCCGCTTTGCCGCCGCACCTTTCGGCGGAGTACCTCGAAATGACCCGTGGGGCAATCGACTTCAACCGGCCGGGGATACCGATGGTCGCGTCGCTGCCGTCGGTCCACATCGCCGAGACGTACGGCAAGGCGCACCACGGCCGCGCCGGGCACCGTCAAGGCGATCAGCGACTGGGCAGAGCAGCACGACGTACCGCTCGTCGACCTCAAGGCGGCGGTCGGTGAGCACGTCATGAGTGGTCGAGGCAATCCCGACGGCATCCACTGGAACTTCGAGGCACACCAGGCGGTCGCCGAGCTGATGCTCAAGGCGCTCGCAGAAGCGGGTGTGCAGCAAGAGGATTCGCGGTAGCCATGGCCGTGATCGTGGTGACCGATTCGTCGTCCAGCCTGCAGCCAGATGAGCTCAAGCAGCTCGATATCCGGCAGGTGCCACTGCATGTGCTCATCGACGGAACGGATCTGCGTGACGGGGTTGACGACGTGCCCTACGACATCCACGATCGTGCGCGGGTGACCACCGCGGGTGCCACGCCCGCGGAACTCGCCGAGGTCTACCAGCAGGCGCTGAGCGACAGCGGCGGTGACGGCGTTGTCGCGGTGCATCTTTCTGCGGCGCTGTCCAGCACTTTCAGTTCGGCCGTGCAGACTGCACGCGAGTTCGGCTCAGCGGTGCGAGTGGTGAACTCGCGCTCGGCGGCGATGGGCGTCGGCTTCGTCGCGCTGGCCGCGGCGCGTTCTGCGAATTCGGGTGACGATCTCGATGCCGTTGAGGCCGTGGCTCGTTCGGCGCAGTCGCGCGGGCATGTGTTCGTCGTCGTGCAGCGGCTGGACAACCTGCGGCGCAGCGGCCGTATCCGCAAGGGGGCGTCGTGGCTGGGCACCGCGCTGTCGCTCAAGCCCCTGCTCTGCCTCGACGTCGACGGCCGTCTGGTGCTCGATCAACGGATCCGCACGGTCACCAAGGCGCATGCCGCGTTGGTCGAGCGGGTCGTCGAGGTCGTCGGCGAGCGTCAGGCGGCCATCGCGGTACACCATGTCGACAACCACGACGCCGCCGACGAGATCGGCGCGGCATTGACGACACGGCTACCCCAGATCGAATCACTCACCGTCGCCGACATGGGGCCGGTGCTGTCCATTCACGTCGGCGGCGGGGCGGTCGGTGTCGCCGTGCAGATCGCCGGTGAGCGGTCGGCGTCGCCCTCAGCTCGCCGAGCCGTGACTGACGTCCACGAAGCAGATGGCGCGTGACGAGCGCGAAGAGTTCGCCGCGCTGTCTGGAGGGTTTGACGCCACAGCAGTGGGAGAGTCCAACGCTCTGCGAAGTGTGGAGCGTCCGCGAGGTCGCTATCCACACGGTGAGCTACGACGAGCTCACGACGGGCGGCTTGGTCGGCCGCTTCCTGAAGGGTCGACTCAACACGGACCGCATCAATGCGATTGGCGTCGCCGACTACGCCGAAAGGGCGCCGGAGCAGATCACCGCGATGATCCGAGCCAATACCGAACCGCATGGGCTGACCGGAGGTTTCGGCGGCAGGATCGCTCTTACCGACGGCATGATTCACCAGCAGGACATCCGGCGGTCGATCGGACTGCCGCGCACCATCGACCCCGAGCGGCTGCGAACCGCCCTGGATTTCGCTCGCTTCGCACCGACCATCCGCGGCGCCTGGCGGGCGCGCGGTGTTCGCCTTGTCGCCACCGACATGGATTGGGCCTACGGGAAAGGGCCCGAGGTTCGGGGCAGCGGCGAGGCGCTATTGATGGCGATGGCAGGACGCCGCGCCGCGTTGGACGATCTAGACGGCCCTGGTAAAGCCAAACTGGCTCGGGCGAGGTTGCTTGTAGATCGGTGCGAATAGGCCGCGAGTTGATGGCGACGCAGCAAAGAGATATTGTCTTTCTCGTCAATAATGACATTCCTGATGGGGGGACTCGATTTATGAGCGACATCGATACGGCCGCGAAACTGACCGAACCTGGGAGATCGAGCTCGAGGACGCCGACTCCGACGACGACATGATCGAGAGCACGGTCGAGGTTTCTGCGGACACCATGCGAATCTGGGAGAACCGCTCGCGAGACACGCATGGTCCGGTTGCCGCCGAATCGCGCACCATTCACTTGCGTGACCGCAACCTGGTGAGGCATTCCGGCGTCGCGGTGTGCCGGCTGACAAAGCCGGTGCTGACGGTGACTCGGATGACAACCCCGGCAACGGGAGTGCCTTACCTACTCTTTACGTTCCGGTACGAGGTGACCACGCTGGGATACAGCGCCCCGCGGGGCATCACGCAAAAGATGGAGTTCTGGAACCGCCGACGGCGGCACGATCTTCCAGTGGGGATTCGACGGTCAACAGCAGAGCCTGCGCTGCGGCGACGACCGTCGTGAGGAGTCCTTTATCTGGCGGTGGTCTCAGGACGTCGACTGGTTCGACCTGTGGCGCAGATGCCGTTGGACACACCATCGTTGGACTGTTGCACCCTGCTGAAGGCGGCGTGCAACACACTGGGAACTGCTACACGGCGGCGCGGCCGGTGACCGGCGGCAGATCCTTCAGCGTGACGATGCCGGGCGGGGCGGCGACGACCGCGGGCACCGCGTTGGTCACCGGAAGCGCCGTGTAGATCATGCCGAGGCCCATGAACCCGGGCTCGGTCCAGTCCTTGGGCGGCAGGCAGTGCAGCACGGTGCGCATGTTGGGCAGCCCGAACACCTGGATGACGTGGCCGTGCTCCAGCGGCTTGGGCGGGGTGACATGGTCACCCATGGTCCAGTTGAAGCCGACGCTGACGACGTTGCGGTCGCCGACCCAGCCGCGGTGGTAGCCGTAGACGCTGCCGACGGTGCCCTTCGGGATCTGCATGAAGCCGAGATCGGTGTCATCGGTGGCGGCGGTGAACTGCACGTCGAAGGTCATCCGGTCGAGCTTGGCGCCGATCGCGTCGGCCATCATCGCCGCGGACTCGGCGAAGACCTCGCTCTCCCGGCGAACGCTCTCGGCAAGGCCGGGCGTGTCGGGATCCTGCGAGAAGCCCATCGCGGTTTGGGTGCCCGCCGACTCATAGGTCGAGCAGTCCACCGACTCGGTGATGCGAATCTCGTCGACCCGCTCGCAGGAGCCGCTGAGCACCATGCCGACCATGTTCGTCATGCCGGGGTGGGCGCCGCTGCCGAAGATGGTGGAATTGCCCTTCTCGCAAGCCTTCCGGATGCGTTCCAGATCCTCCGGTGATTGCTTGCCGCCGGTGATCCACGCCGCGCTCGAGCACACGTTGACGCCGGACTCGAGCAGCCGGGCCAGTTCGTCGATGTTCGGCCAGAGCGGGTTGTAGCAACAGGCGTCGGGCTTCAGCGCCAGGAGCGCGTCGATGTCGTTGGTGGCCGTCACCCCGGTGGGCTCGGGCCAGCCGGACAGCTCGGCCGCGTCGACGCCGACCTTGTCGGCCCCGTGCGCATAAACACCGACCAATTCCATGTCGTCACGGCCGATGATCGCGTGCAGCGATCGCCGCCCGATGTTGCCGGTCGTCCACTGAATCACCCGTAGGGGTCGGTCAACGGTGCTCATTCGCAGCAATTTACATGTGGGTTCCGCCGTCGATACGCACCTCTGTTCCGGTGACGAAATAGGCGTCCGACGAGCCGAGCATCGCGACGACAGCGGCGACCGCGTCCGGCTTGGCGAAGATCCCGCCGCCGTCGAGCGGCAGCACCGGGGTGATCTTGCCGAACAGCGAGTAGTCCGCATCGGCAGGCAGTCCCGGCCCGATGCTCTGCTTGGATTCGCCTGTGCCGTCGGTCATTCCAGACGAAATGGATCCGGGCTGAACCGAATTGAACCGGATCTTCTCCTTGGCGAACTCCAGCGCGAGCGCATGGGTCATCGCTTGGATCCCGCCCTTGGACGCGGCATATGCGGTCATGTACGGGTGCGCGAAGGCGGCCGAGGTGGAGCTGAAATTCACGACGGAGGGATCGTTGCCGTTGCGCAGCGCGGGGATGGCCTCCCTGGTGACCAGGAACGTCCCGACAAGGTTGATCCTCAGCACCTGCTCGAAATCGGCGAGCGTGGTGTCGACGAAATGGGCCGACCGCAGGATCCCGGCCACGTTGACGAGGGTGTCCAGGCCGCCGAGGGCCTTCACCGCATCCGCCACGCCGTTGCGTACCGACTCCTCGTCGCCGACATCCATGACGACAGTGGTGAGCCGGTCACCATGCGGTTCGGCCTTCGCGACGGTGTCCTTCAGGCCGGACTCGCTGATATCGGCCGCGACGACCAGGCCGCCTTCGTCCAAGATGCGCAGCACGGTCGCCTGCCCGATGCCAGAACCACCGCCGGTGATCAGGACGCGACGGTCGCTGTATCGCTGAAGAGATGTCATAGGGCAGATACTCCTTTGTCTTTTGCGGCCATGTCCAGGGCGGCGAGATGGCTGAACAGCATCGACGCCCCGATCGGGCTGCCGCCGCCGGGGTATGCGGTTCCGGTGACCGCGGCCATCGTGTTGCCCGCCGCGTATAGCCCGTCGATCGGTTTGCCGTCGGTGTCGAGCACCCGCGCGTGGGTATCGGTGACGAGTCCGCCCTTGGTGCCCAGATCGGAAAGGCCGAACGCGGCGGCATGAAACGGGGCCGTCTCGATCGGCACCATCGGTGACTGGCCGCCCGAGAACGCACGATCGTAGGCCTCATCACCCCTGCCGAAGTCCTCGTCGACACCCGCGGCGACGAACTTGTTGAACCGTTCCACCGTCGACACCAGGTTGTCGGCGTTGACACCGATCTTCGCCGCCAGTCCGGGCAGGGTGTCCGCGGTGTGCCACAGGCCGGCCTCGACGTACCGTTCGGACTCGACCATCGACACGTTGGTGGCCTTCACAGGCGGCACCGGGCCGTCCCTGTCGTCATAGATCATCCAGTACGGCAACGTCATTGCACCGCAAGCAATCTGCTCGATGATCGATTTGCCGATGCGGTCATACGGTGCGGACTCGTTGACGAACCGCTGACCGTCTTGATCGACGAAAATCCCGCCGGTGAACCACAGCGAGAAAGCTGAGCGCCCATCGGGATGGGTGAACCCCGGCGACCACCACGCCTGATCCATCAGGTCGATCGCGGCACCGACGGCCATTCCTGCCTCAAGCGCCAGCCCTGTGTTGCCCGGCGCACCCATGGTGTCCCTCGCATCACCTGGCACGCCGAAGCGCTGGCGCAGGGCGGGATTGTTCTCGAAACCGCCCGCGGCGAGCAACACACCGGTGCGGGCACGGATTGCGCGGCGACGGCCGTCCTCCTCGACGACGGCACCGACGACGCCCTCGCCGGAGGCGACCAACTCGACCAGCGGGCTGTTGGTGTGTAGCGAGGTGTGGGGATACGCGGTGATCGCCGACAGCAGCCTGCCGATCAGGGCCCGCCCGCCGATGAGGTACTTGGGCATTTCGGCGCCGAGCCGTTCCCTGTCCAACGGCCCGCGCACGCGGTCCGCCAGCTCGCCGAGGCGTTGCGCGGGAAGCGGTTTCATCACGGTGTGGCGCAGACCGTCGAGGCGAGCGTGCGGGAGCGCGCCGAAATAGTCCGGCCACGGCAGCACATCGAATTCGAAGTGATCGTCTTCTTCCAGGTACGCGATCAGGTCGCTGCCCCCGTACACGTAGGCGCGCTGCAGCTCCACGGGGGTGCGATCGCCGACGACAGCATGGAAGTAGGCGAATGCGGCGTCGAGGGTGTCGTCGCTTCCGGCGCGCCGCAGCACGGGGTTGCAGGGGAACCACATGCCTCCTCCGCCGGAGTAGGCGGTGGTGCCGCCGAACTGGTCGCTGGCCTCGACGACCTTGACTGACAGACCCTCGCGGGCGGCGGTGTACGCGCCGACCAGGCCACCGCCCGATCCGGCCACGATGACGTCGGTTTCGTCGTCCCAGGTCGTCAACGCTGAGCTGTCCTCGGATGGATGAACACGCCCTCAGCCTCTACGGTGACGCCGTCGGCGTCAGCGATATGCCCGACTGCGAATGTCTTCGATCCGTCAATCCGGTCGACCTGCGCCTGCGCGCGCAGCGGCTGTCCGAGGGGTGTGCCGCGCAGGTACCGGATGGTCAGGGTGCCGGTGTAGGCCGGCTTGCCCGGCAAGTGCGCGGTCGCGCCGAGAACATGGTCGAGGATCAATGCGCACACACCGCCGTGAACGTGAGCTGGCGGGCCCTCGTAGGCGGCGCCGAGAACGAAGTCCGCGTGTACCGCGCCGTCGGCATCGTTGTGAATGACCAGGGGAGGCGCGACAGGATTGCGGGCGCCGATGACCACGTTTCCCAATGCCGTGCTCTGGCCGTCGGAGGTCCGCCGCACGCCGAACGATACTGGCATCAGTGATGCGTTCAATTGCTCTGTCGCCCAGTCGATCTTGCTCTTCACTGCGGTCAAGGTGGCAACATCGACCTCGGTACGGATGGTCGCATCGATGAGCCGACGCACCGACTGCGCGAGTTGTTCGTTCACGCGAATCCGCCGTAGCCGCCTCGGTAGAACAGCAGCGGCCTGCGACCTTCGGAAGCGCGCAGGCCGGTCACATGGGCGACGACGATCGTGTGATCGCCTGCGCTGTGCTCGAACTCGAGGTCCGCTTCGATCGTGGCGAGGGCACCGTGCAACATAGGTGCGCCGTTCCTGCCCGGGCTCCAGTCGACTCCTGCGAACTTGTCGCCGCCGCTGACGGCGAACTGCGCGCAGACCCGATGCTGGTCGTCGGACAAGATATTGATGCACATCCGGCCGGTCGCGCGAATCACCGGCCAGCTCCCCGATGTGTGCGCGGGGCAGAAGGACGACGTACGGCGGATCCAGAGATACCGACGTCACCGACTGGCAGGCGAAACCCACCGGGCGGTCGCCGTCATGACCGGTGATCACCGCGACGCCCGTACAGAAATGCCCGAGCACGGTCCGCATCGTCACCGGACTTGGTGCGTCGAGTCTCAGGGTGGTCATCCTTGCAGCGTGCGCGTCGCGCTCCGGCCGTCGCAACACTGTGTCCCGGCCAGTGGTGAGTGACGTTCATGCCCGTGACCTGTGTTGTTACTCTGACCAAGTGGGAGATGGCGATCAGCAGGGCAAGCCGAATCTGGCGGCCACCAGCTGGGCGCTGCTGGGCATGCTGTCGTACGAGCATGAACTTTCGGGTTATGACGTCCGGAAGTGGAGCGACTGGAGCATGCAGTTCTACTACGGAAGTCCGGCTTATAGCCAGATCTATTCCGAGCTGAAGAAGCTCGAGCGACTCGGCTTGGTGACCTCGCGAGTGGAGAACAGCAGCGGCACCCGCAATCGGCGGCTGTACAAGATCACTCAAGCGGGCCTGGACGCGGTCACCCGATGGGCGAACGAGGCGCCGGTCGACTCGCCGACGTTTGAAGCATGGCCCACTCCTGCGGGTGACGCTCGGGCATCTGACCAACCCGGCCAGGCTGAAAGAGATCCTCCAGGAACATGTGGCCTATGCCGACGAGATGCAGCGCAAGGCAGCGAAGGACGCCAAGTGGGCCGGCGCGGATCCATCGTGGGCATATGCGCGCGTCGGGTTGCAATGGGCCGAGCGGTATTACGCCAACGAGCGTGAGCTCGCCTTGACGATGATCAAAGAGCTCGACGAGGCGGAGGCCGCCTTCCCCCGGGCGGAGGACGGCGGCACGAAGACTCCTTTTCCGCCACCGGAATTCTGGTACGAGATCGAAAAGAAGGCCGACGCCGACGAGCCCGACTGATTACTTTTCAGCGGCATCGTGTGCGGCGATGTAGCCGTACACCAAGCCCTGCGCGATCGTCGCGCCCGCCCCTGGATAGGTTGCGCCGAACGCGTTGGCGGCGGTGTTGCCGATCGCGTACAGGCCATCGATGGCACTGCCGTCTTCGCGCAGTACTCTGGCACGGTCATCGGCTTGCAGGCCGCCGCAGGTGCCGAGATCGCTGAGCACCATCTTCACCGCATAGAACGGCCCCTTGTCGAGAGCCCGCAGGTTCGGGTTTGGGGTGATGGTGGGGTCGCCGTAGTAGCGGTCGTATGCGCTGCGTCCGCGATGAAAATCGGAATCGTCTCCGGCGCGCGACATCTCATTGAATCGTGACACGGTCGCCATGAACTGCTCCCGGGGCACACCGATCAGGCCCCCAAGTTCAGCGAGGTCGTCCGACAGGTGGGCGATACCGGCGTCGTACCACGCCTGTGGAATCCGCATCCGCGGAAACAGTTCGGCACCAAAGACATAGCTGTTGCGATACTTCTGGTCGAATATGATCCACATGGTGTCCACGGGATTCCCGGAGCGTTCGCGCTCCAGCAGACGCTGCCCGAATGACATGTAGTCAGTCGCCTCATTGACGAACCGGTTGCCGCTCTGGTCGACGATCAGCGAACCGGGCAGTGACCGTTCGGCCAGCATCACCACCGGCGCACCGCCGGGCAGGGGTGCGACGGCCGGGAACCACCATGCCTGGTCCATGAGATCGATTGCGGCACCGACCTCTTGGGCGGTGCGGATCGCGTCGCCGGTGTTCGTTTCAGCGCCAAGGCTCATGTGCTCGCCGAGCGACTCAGACTGAAACTTCCAGCGCATGTCCATGCTGTGGTCGAATCCGCCAGCGGCCAGCACGACTCCGCGGCGCGCTGTGACAGTGACTTCTCGGCCGTCGTGTTCGACAACAGCGCCGGTGACCTTGGTGCCGTCAGAGGTCAGGCGCGCCAGCGCCGTGTCCGTCCAGACGGGGATGCCCGCGCGCAGCACGCCGGCGAACAAGCCAGCGGCCAGTGCCTGCCCGCCTGCGGCGTAATGTCGGCCCAACAGCAGGCCGCCTAGCCCCTGGCTCAGACGCTTCGCGATCAAGGGCAAACCCTTGCGGGGCACCCGCGCCATCAAGTTCATCCAGCGGTAGTCCGCACCGGTGGTCGGCATGGGTATCGAGGCCGTCATGATGCTGGGACGAAGCCGGGACCGGTATTGACCGAGCACCGACGTGTTGAACGGCTTGCATTCGCAGGTGCGCCCTGCGGCCATTCCGCCGGGCTGCTCGGGGTGGTAGTCGGAGTAGTCCCGTGCCCACATGAACCGCATCGGTGTCATGCGCCGCAGCATCTCGACGGTCGCCCTGAGGTGCGTCAGGAAGGCGGCAGACCGCTGCTGTGGCGCCGTGCGATCGACGACCGACGCCAGGTAGGTCTGGGCCCGCGGCATGGTGTCGCCGGCGTAGTTCTCCTCGAGGATCGGGCTCGCGGGCAGCCACAGCGCGCCGCCGGACCGGGCAGTCGACCCGCCGACGTACGACGACTTCTCAACGATCAGCACCTTCAGACCCCGCTCGGCGGCCGCCAGCGCCGCGGCCATGCCGGTGCCCGAGCCGACGACGAGCAAATCCACCGTGGTGTCGTGGACAGGCATCCCGGCAGGGATGGTGCCTGGTTGAGCAGTAGTCACGTTTCACGACACTAGGTCGCAGAATCGGGCGTGCGGCTGGTTTTTCCCTGCCAGCGGGACGATCGGCTCCATAACCGGTGCCACGGTTGTAAAACAAGATCATGACGTTGCAGTCAGATACCGATGAGATTCGGCAGATCGAGGCCGAAGCGGCACCGACCAGATTCGCCCGTGGCTGGCATTGTCTCGGGCTGACCAGGGATTTCGGCGACGGCAAGCCCCATGCGGTGAACGCGTTCGGCCAGAAGCTAGTGGTATTTCGTAGTGGGGACGGCCGGATCAACGTCCTCGACGGCTTCTGCCGTCACATGGGCGGCGACCTCACCCAGGGCGAGGTTAAGGGCGACGAAATCGCGTGCCCATTCCACGACTGGCGGTGGGGCGGGGACGGCCGGTGCAAGAAGGTGCCCTACAGCAAGCGGGCGCCGAAGCTGGCCCGCACCGCGACGTGGACGACCCTCGAGCAGGACGGCATGTTGTTCGTGTGGAACGACCCCGAGCGCAAGCCGCCTCCGCCTGAGGTGACGATTCCGCGCATCGAGGGTGCGACCAGTGACGAGTGGACGGACTGGCACTGGTACACCACCGTCGTAAACATCAACTGCCGCGAAATCATCGACAACGTCGTCGATATGGCCCACTTCTTCTACATCCACGGATCGCTGCCCACACACTTCAAGAACATCTTCGAAGGCCACGTCGCAACGCAGTACATGAACGGCGCAGGGCGCCCGGATATCGGCGACCCGGGGGAGACGCAGATGCTCGGAACTACGTCGGTGGCATCGTATTTCGGGCCATCGTTCATGATTGACGACCTGACCTATCACTACCCGGACGTGGATCACAAAACGGTGCTAATCAACTGCCACTACCCGATTGACGCGAATTCCTTTGTGCTGCAGTACGGCATCATCGTGAAGAAGTCGGAATCGCTGCCAGGTGATCTGGCGTTGGAGACCGCGATCGGTCTCGGGGATTTCGTCAAGATGGGCTTCGAGCAGGACGTCGAGATCTGGAAGAACAAGGCGCGCATCGACAATCCACTGTTGTGCGAGGAGGACGGTCCCGTCTACCAGCTTCGCCGGTGGTACGAGCAGTTCTACGTCGACGTCGCCGACGTGGCGCCCGACATGGTGGACCGTTTCGAATACGAGCTCGACACCACCAGTCCGCACGAGGAATGGATGAAGGTGGTCAACGCCAATCTCGCCTCGCGGACCGCCGCGGGAACGACCTGATGACCGTCCGGCCCGACAACCGTTACGCCGACTCACCGATGGTGCCGGTGGCCTGCCGGCGCTGCGATGCGCGTGTCCTGGCGCGTAAGAGCAGCTGGAACCAGACGAGCGTGCAATGGGACGCCGACGCGTCCGCCCATTGCCTCGAACGCCGCGACGCCGAGAACCTGGCCCCGTACTCGGCGCGAGGGCTATTCCTGGCCTGTTCGGCGCTGAGCGACTCGATCATCGATGCGGTGCGCCACGGCGATCTTCCGGTGGTCGACGAAACGGTGCCGGTGACGACGTAGCGTCGTACGCGTGACGCACAATGTGCCGCCGGTGGCGGTCGTGACGGGGGCGAGTCGGGGCGCAGGACGCGGCATCGCCAAGGCACTTGTTGGCCACGGTTGGCGGGTTTATCTGACCGGCAGAGCGGTGACCGACCCAGGCGACGGCGGTATTGCGGTGAAAGTCGACCACGGTGACGATGACGCCGTTGCCGCCCTCTTCGAGCGCGTCGAACAAGAAAGTGGCCGGCTGGATCTGTTGGTCAACAACGCCGCGGCCATTCACGACGACTTGACGAATCCAAAGCCGTTCTGGGAGAAGCCACTCGAAATGGCCGATGTCCTCGATGTTGGGTTGCGATCGGCTTATTCGTCGTCGTGGTACGCCGCTCCTCTGATGGTGAGACAGGGCCGAGGTCTGATCGCGTTCACGTCATCGCCCGGATCGGTCTGCTACATGCACGGCCCCGCCTACGGCGCGCAGAAGGCTGGCGTCGACAAGATGACCGCCGACATGGCCGTCGACTTCCGTGATACCGGGATCGCGACGATCTCGATCTGGATGGGCATTCTGCTCACTGAACAGTTCCGCGGCGCGTTCGCCGGGAATCCGGAGGCACTCGTCGAGACCGCAAAGCATGCCGAGACTCCCGAATTCACTGGGCATCTGATCAACGCGCTGTACCACGATCCCGACCTCGCCGAGCTGTCCGGACACACCGTGATCGGCGCGGAGATTGCACACCGCTACGGCATCACCGACGAGGACGGGCGGCAACCGCCGTCGCACCGGGACATGCTGGGTGCGCCCCGGGAACCGAGTTCAGTGATCGTCCGCTGAATATCAGGCGGGTTGAAGAATGTTGATGTCTCCGATGGAGATCTGGACGTCGAAGTGACGGTGGATGATTCGCCATCCGTCAGCTGTCCGCAGGTGTCGATCGCGGTAGACGCCGATCGCCTCGTAGGGGGCTAGATCAGCACGCTCGCCTGCCCCGACGTGCAGCACGCGCGCCTTGGTCGAGGACTCCGCGTGATCGCCGTCAATGGAAATTTGATAGTTGCCGAGTAGGTGTTGCGACGGCCCACACCCGTCGAGGAAGCTGCGGATGGAGTCGACGATCGCCGCCCGTCCGTTGAGCGTGACACGGTAGATGCCGAAGGCTTCCGGATGGAATACGTTGTTCAGACCCAACCAGTCTCGCGTGTCAAGACACATCGCATACGCGTCGAGAACATCGATGATCGCTTGACGCTCTGTGCACTCGCATGCCATCCGTCGCAACTCCTCAGGCCATCTGGAACGCGCTCAGTGGCGCCTCGTCCGGATAAGCCGTGGGCCCGCCGAGATCGTATGCAGCGTTGAGGGCGCCGATGAAGGCTGGATCATGAAGCGGTTCGGCAGGTACATCGAGCTTGATGCCCATCTTGTGGACATCGTCGACGAGCATGTCGATGGCGCGATCGATCGTCAGATCGTCGGAGCCGTCCATGTTCTTTTTCAGTTCGTCGTAGTCGGAGAACACCTCGGCCGACCAGTGCACGAGAAAGCGCAGCTCATCGGTCTGGTGGCGGGCGATCACATCATCGCCGTTCTTGAGCAGCCATCCGTCGCGGTCGTCGGGGTCGCCGGTGAACACCGTGTCGAACGCCAGGCCTGGCGGAGTCTGCTGCTCGAGTGGGCCGTTGGCTTCGCCACGATGCACCATCATCTCGTTCTGTACGAGCACGCCGCGGTTGTAGACCGGCGGTAGGAGGCGCTGTGGCGCCTTGAGTGGGCCATCAGGCCAGTAGGTGAAGCCGCTGCCCCCGTCCAGGGAGAACCACGTGATGACTTGGGCCATCTTGATCAAGTAGTCCTGGAACAGACCCGACTTTCCCATCACGCTGAGCAACCAGGTCGGGGAGTTCTCATAGCGAACGCCGCGGAAACTCGGTGAATCGAGATGTCCGGGATCGCGATTCGCGCACGGGCCGTTGATATTGAACAGCATGATCTGCGGCTTGGCGTATTCGGCTTTCCAATAACTCTTGGCCAGTTCGAGGAACTTGGCGTTGTAAAAGCAATCGTGCAACTCGGGATACAACACGGCGGAGTAGTTCGCCAGGTAGCCGCGGAAGGTCGGCGTCAGGAACAGATCCAGCGAGGGTGTGAAACCTTCGGGGAACGCGCCACTCATCGTCGCCATCAACTCATCCGCGGACGCGAAGTGCTGGGCGATGATCAGCTTCCACGGGCCGTTGTCATGGGCCACATCGAGCAGTCGGTGCCGTTGATCCTCGGTGTAGACGTTGTCGACTTCCCGAGGCGGCGAAGCCGGCCGCAGGACATCGGAAAGCTCCATCCGCCGCTCGTCGGTGAGCATCATGGTCTCCTCTTTCTCGGCTTACGTCGATTCTGTGGTCGAAAGGGCCGGTGCAGTGCGCACGTGTCCGGTGATCGGGACGTCAAAACGGCAGCGGGTTGGCGAATTTCGCCCGCAAAAGACCGCCGATCTCGGCGATTGCCAACCTGCCCCGCGCGGTGGCGTCGGAGCGCATCAGGAAGCCGTGGTACATGCCGGGGTAGCGGGTGACGGTCGTCTGCACCCCTTCGTCGCGGAGGCGCGCGGCGTAGCGCTCACCCCAGTCGCGAATCGGATCGCATCCGCCGGTCACGACGATCGCCGGCGGCAGCCCGGACAGGTCCGTCGCGTACGCCGGCACGCGGTAATGGTCGTGTGGTGCGCCCGCACCGCTGTCGGCGAGGTCGTGCATGTAGGTGATGTCGTCGACCGAGAGCATCGGCGCGTCGGACAGCTCGGTGATCGAGGGCGCCCCCATATCGCGATCGAGGCCCGGGTAGAGCAGCACCTGGCAGCAGATCGCCGGTCCGTCGTGGTCGCGAGCCGCCAGCGCGACAGCCGCGGCGAGCGAACCGCCCGCGCTGTCGCCGATGACGGCCAGTCGAGCGCGGTCCACGCCAAGTCGATCGGCGTTGTCGGCGACCCACGCGGTGGCCCAGTAGGCGTCGTCGAACTGCGCGGGCGCCGGATACTCGGGCGCCAGTCGATAGTCAACGGCCACCACTGTGGCGTTGGACTCGGCAGCAATCGCCCTCGCTAGCGGCTCGAAAGAGTGATTGGAGCCCACGACCATTCCGCCGCCGTGCAAGTAGACGAGTACGGGCCGACCCGGACTCCGTTGACGGTCGGTAGATCCGGATGGGAATCCCACCGGCCGCTCGCGGAGCCACGCAGTCCTCGATATGCGCCATCGACGGCATGTTGACGGGGTGCGGCGCGGACTCGATCGCCTCGCGCACGGCAGCCAAGCCGCGCACGCGCATCGGCTTCATCTCACCGAACGAGGCGACCCGCGCCGCGGCGTCGGGGTCGAGCTTCATTGGTGTGCGGGGTCGAACCGACGGCCGGTACGCAACGCCGGTGGCCGCTGGGAGACAAGGACTTCGGCGCGCTCGGCCATCGCTGACCCGACGTACTCCGGCTGGGTCAGCAGATAGAACCGCCCTTCAGCGGCCTGCTCGAAGACAGCCTCGCGCGGCGGCGACCGGATCCATGGCCTCGGCCTTGATGTCGAGCATGGCATCGCGCTGGGACTCGGCGGCCTCCAGGTCGCCCTCGCTGACTCCGCCCGCCGACTCGAAGATGTTGGACACCACCGCGCCGGGTAGCACCGCCTGCACATGGATGTGATCGTGCCCGGCGTGCTGGACCTCTAACTGCAGGCATTCGGTGAGCGCGAGGACGGCGTGCTTGCTCATGATGTAAGGCGCCTGCAGAGGCACCACGGCGACACCGCCGATCGACGACAGGTTCCACACCCACGCCGGGGTGCCCGCATCGATCATCCTGGGCAGGAACGCGCGAACGCCGTGGAAGACACCGCTGATGTTGATGTCCACCAAGCGGTTCCAGTTCTCGACCGGCGTGTCCCACAGATATCCGAACTGCTCCACACCCGCGTTGTTGACCAGCAGCCGCACCGGCCCGATGTCGCGGTAGGTCCGCTCGGCCAATGCGTGCACGGCCTCGGGATCACGGACATCGCAGACGGCATCGACGGCGACGCCACCCGCCGCGGTGAGCTCATCTCGAAGCGCCGCAACGGCTTTGGCGTCGATGTCGGCGAGCACCACCGTCATGCCGAGCCGGGCTGGCGTGGCGGGCCAGGCCCGCGCCGATGCCGGCACCGGCGCCGGTTATGACGGCCACGCCGCCGCCGAACGTGTCGCGAGCGGTCATGACACCTAGGAACCTGCAGCGGCGGACGCGCTGCTGTACTCCGCGAAGGGCACCGAATCGTCGGCATCCAGGATGACGTTCATCGAGGTGAACACCAGCCCGTCGGCGCCCCGGCGCACGCCGACGTCGACCACGCCGCTGGACACCGCGAACGGGACGGCGTTGGTGACCTGGTTGACGAACAGATAGAAGCGAACGTTGGACACCGGACCGTCGATGCCGGTGCGGAAGATGTTGGTCGCGTGGTGACGCAGCGGGTAGGGGTTCTCGTTGCGGTGTTGGGTGAGCCACGCCAGCGTTTCTGCGCCGCCGTGCAGTTCGGCGGCGAGCAACTCCTCGAACGGACACTGACCCGATTCGGAGCGGCTCAGGTACTCCATCTCGTCACCGATGCTGCGCGCCAGCTCGTCAAAATGGCCCTGGTCGTAGTGGTACCAGAAGCCGGCGATGAATTCCTGAACCTCGGACAGCGTGATGTCGTTGCTCATGGACCGAGTCAACCGCCACCGCGTGCGCCACGGCCCCGTTGCGTCCGGTCAGTGGAACATGTTCTGTTCGGCGCCGAAGCGGGTGCGCAGCTCGCGTTTCAGTAACTTGCCGCTCGGGTTCTTGGGCAACGCGTCGACGAAAAACACGTGCTTGGGCGTCTTGTAGCCGGCCAGGTGGCCTCGGCAGTGGGTGACCAGTTCGTCGGCGGTCACAGCAGCGCCGTCGCGCACGACCACGGCCGCCACCACTGCCTCGACCCACACTGGATGCTGGACGCCGAATACGGCGACTTCCTGCACGACGGGGTGCCGATACAAGACTTCCTCGACCTCGCGGCTTGCGACGTTTTCGCCGCCGGTCTTGATCATGTCCTTCTTGCGGTCGACGACATGCAGTAGGCCGAAGTCGTCGTAGTAGCCGAGGTCCCCAGAGTGGAACCATCCCGACCGGAACGCCTCAGCGGTGCGCATTGGATCGTCGAGGTAACCCAGCATCAGGTGGGGGCCGCGGTGCGCGATCTCGCCGACGGTCCCTGACGGAACCGGTGTATCGGTGTCGTCCAGGATCGTGGTCTCGACGTTGACGGCAGGCCGGCCTGCGGCGCCTGCGTGGTCGCGCTGATCCTTAGGCCCGAGAGCGCTGGCGAGCGGTGCCATCTCCGTCTGTCCGTAGAAGTTCCACAGCTGCAGGTTGGGCAGGCGCTCGCGGATCTCGTGAAGGACTTCCGTCGGCATTGCCGATGCGCCGTAGTATCCCTTCCGCAAACTGCTCAGGTCGACCTCGTCGAAAACCGGTGAACGCAACAAGGCTATCCAGATCGTCGGTGGCGCAAAGAAGTTCGTGGCGCAGTGCCGTTCGATGGCTCGCAGGATGGCTTCCGGATCGGGACGCGAGAGGATGACGCTGGTGGCACCGAGGTAGATGTCTGTTGCCAAGAAGTTGTCGAGTTGGGCGCAGTGATAGAGCGGCAATGAATGAATTTCGACGTCGTCGGCTGACATCGAGCCGGCGACGATGGTGCTGACGTAGTTTGACACCAGGCTTCGGCTGGAATGCATCACACCCTTCGGTCGCGATTCTGTGCCGCTGGTGTACATCAGTCGCAACAACTGGTCGTCGGCGATCTCGAGGTCCGGCGCGGGTGTCGTGGTGTCGAGCCACGGCGCGAAGCCGTCCCAACCTGCCGGCGTGCGTTGCCCGTCGGCCGTCAATGCCACCTTGGTCGTCACCGCGCCGCCGTGGTTCATCGCCTCCGCGGCGGTTTGAACGAGGTCGTGTTCGACGATGAAACCGCGGACCCCGCTGTGGCCGAGAATGAAGGCGATCTCCTCGGCGGTCAGCATGAAGTTGATCGGCACAAGCACGACCGCAGCTCGAGCGGTGGCGAAGGCGAGCACCGCGTACTGCCAGCAGTTGTGTGCCAGTAGTGCGATCCGGTCGCCAGGCCCGAACCCGTTCTCCCGTAACGCCGCCGCGGCACGATCCACGAGTTCGTCGAACTCCGCGAACGTCAGCGTGAAATTGCCGTCGATGATCGCGACCTTGTCGGGATACCTGCGAGCGGAGCGCCGCGGAATGTCGCCCAGCGTGTGGCTACGCACCTGCATGTCGTCGTGGTCCTTCACTGCGTGGACGCGAGATTCAAGTCTCGGCCGATGATCTCGCGCATGATCTCCGAAGTACCGCCGTACACACGTGTGACGCGGGCGTCGATGGCCGATCGCGCGATGGGATACTCCCGCATGTAGCCGTAGCCACCGAACAGCTGTTGGCAGGAATCGAGACAGCGGAATTCCATCTCGGTCGCCCACAGTTTGGCTTTGGCGGCGTCGGCGGGTGACAGCCGACCTGCGTTGAGTTCGACTACACAGCGGTCGATAAACGCCTCGGCCACCGACACCTCGGTGGCAACGTCGGCGAGCGCGAACCGGGTGTTCTGCAGCGCCCCGATGGGCTTGCCGAACGCGCTGCGTTCGCGGACGTAGTTGACGGTCCAGCGTAGGCCCGCGCGGGCACGACCTAGGCTGCCAACGGCGATCTGCATGCGTTCCTGCGGAAGGTTTCTCATCATGTAGTCGAACCCGTGGCCCACCTCACCCAGCACATTATCCTTGGGCACCTTCACGTCGGTGAACACCAACTCGGAGGTGTCCTGGCAGTGCAGTCCCAGCTTGTCGAGGTTGCGGCCACGCTCGAATCCGGGTAAGCCGCGTTCGAGCACCAGTAGGGTCAGGCCGCGGTGCCGGTCGGGGGAGGTGCGTACCGCGGTGATGACCAGATCGGCGTTCTGCCCGTTGGTGATGAAGGTTTTGGCGCCGTTGACCACGAAGTGGTCGCCGGCGTCGACGGCAGACGTGCGGATGCCCGCGACGTCGGATCCCGCGCCCGGCTCGGTCATTCCGATGCCGGCGATCAACTCGCCCTTCCCGAAGCCGGGAAGCCAGCGCTCCTGCTGCTCGGGAGTAGTCAGCTCGGCCAAATACGGCAGACAGATGTCGTTGTGGACCGCGAAGCTCAATCCCACGGCGCCGCAGTCGGCATCCATGAACGCCTCGATCAGGACCTGGTTGTAGCGGAAGTCGCGTGCCGCCACTCCGCCGAACCGTTCGTCAGCCGCGAAGCCGAGCAGTCCGATCGCACCGGCCTTCGCGAACACCTCACGCGGCATGATGCCGTCGGCTTCCCAGCCGGCGATGTGAGGGACGACTTCTTTGGCCGCGAAATCGCCGGCCAGCTCGGCGAATGCGCGGTGGTAAGCGTCGTAGTGCACCCGTTGCATGGCCGAAGCGTAGGCACGCGTGCGGGGCCGGCAAGGACACGTCTCCCGCTGAGTAGACAGGACCACCGACGTCGACGGTCGACGCTTCGATACTCGGTGTTGTGACGATCAATGCCCAAACCACGGCGACGCCATATACGGAACCCGCGGATTCGGACGAGATGCGGGCACATCTGCGCCAAGCCGACCCTGGTGTGCTGGTCGCGGTGCTCGGTCAGCTCACCGGCGATGCGTCGGTCGTGGACCGGTTCGGGCCAATGATCTCTCACGTCCCGGACCCACCCGAGCGCGCCGGGGTAACCGACCCGGACACCGCGGAGGCACTTGTGGCCGCCGTTGTCACGGCACTGGACGCGCCGCGGCGTGACGGCGCGGTCGCCGCCGACGACCCGAAGCTGTTCACCCGCCTGCTGCGGCTGGCGCTGGGTGCGGACGTGGACGACGAGTTCGTTCCGCTGCTACTCGAGCAGGGCGGCTTCCAGCTGTCGCAGCCGACGCTACCGCGCACGGTGCCCGTCTCGGAGACCATGAACGTGGCCATCATCGGCGCGGGCCTCGCCGGCATCATCGCCGCACTCGCCGCAGCCGACGCGGGCATCGCCTACGAGATCTTCGATCGCAACGACGAGGTCGGCGGCACCTGGCTGACCACCACCTACCCCGGCATCGGCGTGGACACCCCGTCGGCGTACTACTCGCTGTCCCGCGAGGTGAACCCGCACTGGTCGAGCTACTACCCGCAGGGCGCGGAGTACCAGGCGTATCTAGTGGAGCTGGCCGACAAGTACCGCCTGCGCGAGCACGCGCGGTTCGGCACCGAGGTCGAGGCCCTGTGGTGGGACGAGGACCGCCAGCAATGGCAGATCCACTCGGTGGACGGCGACGGCAACCGTGACGTCAGCTACGCGCGCGTCGTCGTCACCGCCGCCGGCTACTTGAACCGGCCCCGCTGGCCGGATGTGCCGGGCCGGGACACGTTCGCGGGCAGCAGCATTCACTCGGCGCTCTGGGATCCGTCGCTGGACCTCACAAGTAAACGGGTGGCGATCATCGGGGCAGGCTGCACCGCCGTGCAGATCGTCGACGCGTGCGTCGACGAGGTGGAGCATCTGACGGTGTTCCAGCGCCAGCCGCACTGGGTCGCCCCGCGCAAGCGCCTCACCGACGACGTGCCCGAACACCGCCGCTACCTGGGCCGGTACCTGCCGTACTACGCGAACTGGAACCGGCTGAAGTCGTACTGGAGCACGGCCGACAATAACTACCCGGTCATCCTGCAGGACCCCGAGTGGGCGAAGAACCACCTGTCGATTTCGCCGGCCAACGACGTGCTGTTGCAGATGTGTCTGGAATACATCGACCGGACCTTCGGTGCCGGAACGGAATTGGCGAAAAAGGTGACCCCTGACTTCGCGCCGTACGGCAAGCGCATCATCCGCGACCCCGGCGGCTACTACGCGGCGCTGACGCGTGACCACGTCGACGTGGAAGCCAGTGAGCCGGCCGAAGTCAACGCAAAAGGGATCGTTACGGCCGACGGCAGGCAGATCGACCTCGACGTGATCATCTACGCCACGGGCTATCACCTGGACTTCCTGTCGACGGTGGACATTCGTGGCCGCGGCGGCAAGAGACTGGCCGACGAATGGGGAGACAGTCCGCGTTCCTACCGAGGGGGAACGGTCCCGGGATTTCCGAATCTGTTCATCAACTCCGCGCCCAACTACAGCCCCGGACACGGTGCGGGAGCGAACTTCTCGATGGAAGTGATGGCGCACTACATCATGGAGTGCCTGCAATTGATGGCACTGCGCGGCGCCAACACGATGGAGGTGACGCAGCAGGCCTACGAGGACTACGTCGCCGGCATCGACGACGCGATGAGCCGCACGGTGTGGTGCCACACGCCCAACGCGCACACCTATTACCGATCCGGCTCCGGCCGCGTGGTGGTGGCCACCCCATACCGGTTGGTCGACATCTGGCAGCAACATCGGGCCCCGGTCGAAGAACGACTTCATCCTGCGATGACCGGAAAGCTCAGCCGGCAAAACGGCTTTGGTCACCGGCAGCAGCCGCGGCATCGGCCGCGCGATCGCCCAACGGCTGGCCGCGGAGGGCGCCACCGTCGTGGTCACCGCACGGAAACATGAACCCTCGCAGTCGGTCCGCGGTGGCAGGGCTTCGGCGCTGCCGGGCACCATCGCAGAGACGATCGAACTGATCGAGAAGGCGGGCGGAACGGCGTTTGGAGTCGCGGCCGACCTGGAGGACGCAGGGCAGCGGGAGAACCTCGTCGACGAGGTGCTCGACCGGGCTGGACGCGTCGACATCCTGGTCAACAACGCGGGCTTTGCCGACTACTCGGTGATCGAGGACATGTCGATCGAGACGTTCGACCGCACGGTCGAGCACTATCTGCGCACCCCATTCGTGCTCACCAAGACCGCAGTGCCGCACATGCGTAAACAGGCCGCCGGCTGGATCGTCAACATCGGCTCGGTGACCGGGATCGCGCCGGTACGGCCGTATCGGGACTACAACAAGACGTCCGGCGACGTCATCTATGCATCGATGAAGGCCGCGCTGCATCGGTTCACACAGGGCGTCGCCGCTGAGTTGCTCGATGCCAATATCGCGGTCAACTGTGTGGGTCCGTCGACGGCGATCCGCACTCCCGGTGCGTCTCAATTGATTCCGGACACCTTTCCCACCGAACCCGTGGAGTACCTCGCCGAGACCGTGTTGGCGATGTGTCATCGCCCCGCCGCCGAACGCACCGGATTGGTCGCTTTCAGCCTGCATTATCCGTGGTCGCAGGGGCTGCCGGTGCACAGTCTCGACGGTGCCTCGGTGCTGCCGCCGCTGGAACCGCCGACGACCGCCAACCCGAACATCCTGCCCGCCGGAGCTGATAGCGGGCGGTCAGCGCAGGTCACGGAGGAGTCGCAGCGCGCAGAAGCTGTGGCACACCCGGTCGCTGAATGATGACATCGGGGCACTCGGGGTCGAACCAGCGATCGACCACCGCCCAGTGGATCGGGTGCATCAGGTAGGGGCCCATCAGCCCGTCGAGGTCGGTGAACTCCTGCTCGAAGACGTGCGTCCACTCCGACGTCCCGACCGGCTCGTCGACGCGGCTGAGCTGCCAGGCGGTGATGGTGTTCACGTAGCGCGGCATCAGCCGCAGTTCGTCTTCGAATCGAGCGACGGTGTCGGCGTCGGTGCCGGGCAGCACCCGCAGCAGCAGCGCGCGATACACGGTGCCGGCCGTCGGCGCGCGCGTACGAGAAGCGTCGCCTGAATAGCCGGCGCCGTTGACGCGGGTGATCGCGGGGTCGCGCCAGTGCCGCCGCGAAATCTGTTTCAACGGACCGCCATTGGTCTTCGGTGTCGAAGCGCAGGTGCACCAGGATGTCGCCGCCGTTGCGGACGCCGGGCAGCGTCGGCTCGACGAGCTGGTGTCGCGCTGCGGTGCGCGCGGCTGCGGCGCGCGCAATGCGTCGAGCACGCGGTCGCGGTCGGCTTCGGCGACGTCGAGCAGCCGGGTGACGCTATACATCGCAGAGCCCGTCGACGTCGTCGGCGGCGGCGGCCACGCTGCGGGTGCGTTCGACGCACGAGTTCGCCGATGCCGTCCCACCACGGTCCGAGCGTGGGGTCCGGGCGACCTTTCCACGTCATCTCCCACCACGCCTGCGCGCTGGGCAGCGACCAGGTGATGGTGACGGTGTTGGACTGATCGTCGAACCAGATGGGTGGGCTGACCAGGACGTCGCGCAGCGTCATGCCGCGGTCGCGCGCACCGGGCGCGTACTCGGCGAGATAGGTGTCGACGAAGCTCGCGGCGCACGCCCGGCCGGGTGACCACCCGGTCGATGACGAAGACCTCGCCGATCACGGCCAGCGCCGCTAGACGCGAACTCGGTCGAGAGTCGGGACAGCTCGCGGCACACCTCGACGCGGGCCCGCTGCGCGAGGTCCAGCATCGGCATCGTCATGAACCCGTGGATGCCGCCGTCGTAACGGCACCGCACCGTCGCGCACACCGGCCGCCTCAAGAGCATCGGCGTAGGCAATCCCTCGTCCCGCAACGGATCGTGGCCCGCGATCACGACGACGGCGGGCGGCAGCCCGCGCAAGTCGCGTGCAGCGGTGAGGCGTAGGGGTGATCGCGGTCGGCTGGCGACGGGCACGTACTGGTCCCAGTACCACTGCATCGCGGGACGCGGGTTGTAGAAGCCCTTGCCGAACAGTCGGTAGGACTCGGTGTCGAAGTCGGCGGCGATCACCGGGTAGAGCAGCAGCTGCGCCGCGAGCGCGGGGCCGCCGCGATCGCGGGCCATCAGCGCGGTCACGGCGGCCAGGTTGCCGCCCGCGCTGTCGCCGCCGACGACGATGCGGCCGGCGTCGCCGCCGAGCGCGCGGCATTGTCGGCCGCCCACTGGGTCACCGCGTAGACGTCTTCGGCCGCGGCCGGCCACCGGTGCTCCGGTGCCAGCCGGTAGGCAACCGAAACCACCACGGCGGGAATCAGATTGGCCAAACTACGACACAGTCCGTCGTGGCTGTCCAGATCGCAGAACACAAACCCGCCGCCATGCGCGTAGACCAGCGTCGGGCACGGGCCCGACTGACGCGGGCCGGTAGATCCGCACGGCGATGCGCCCGCCGGACCGGGAACGACGCGTCGCGCGACCTCGGCGACCGGCTTCGGGTCGGCGGTGCGGCACGAAGCGTGACCGGATCGCGGCGCGGGCCTGCGCGCCGGTCATCGTGTGGACCGGCGGGAAGCCGGCGTCGAGCGCTGTCGAGATCTCGGCGATCTGCGGGTCGAGGCTCATGCGTACTGCAGCCGCCGATCCGCGGACGGGCGCGGGTCCGCTGCGCAGCGGGCGCACCTGCTGCAGGGTCGGCGCGACCCGCTGCGGGCCGTCCTCGACGTTGCGCCAGATGCCCATCGCGGTCATCCGCACCGGCGCGGCCAGGCGCTGGTCGAACGTCATCCGGCTCATCGGCCCGCACACCGAGACCGCGGCGACGGCTTCGCCGGCGGTCGCCGATCGGCGCTGCGACACAACCGAATCCGGGCAGCGACTCCTCGCGCTCGAAGGCGACGCCGTGCGCACGGACCTTGGCCAGTTCGGCCGCCAGTTGCGCCGGCGTGGCTGATCGAGTACCTGGTCTTGCGGGTCGACAGGTCGACCGCGTCGGCGTCGTCGTCGTACGCCAGGATCGCCTTGCCGACCGCGGTGCAGTGCGCGGGCTGGCGGCCGCCGACGCGGGTGGGGATGGCGGCGACCATCCGATCGCCGATCTTCTCCAGGTACACCACGTCGGAGCCGTCGAGGACCGCCAGGTGCACGACGAGGCCGGTGGCGCGGTGCAGTTCGTGCAGGAAGGGGATCGCGGCGCGGTGCAGCCGATCCTGGTGCACCGCCAGCGATCCGAGCTCGACCAGCCGCATGCCGAGCTCGTAGTCGCGGCCGCTGCGGCGCAGCCAGCGCAGCTGGACGAGCCGCTCGAGCATGCGGTGCGCCGAGGAGCGGGGTAGCCCGGTGCGGCGCACGATCTGAGCGAGCGTCAGCCGGCCCGGCCCGTCGAAGGCATCCAGCACCAGCGAGACCCGGTCGATGACGGCGCTGGGGGTGGTGGCTTCCGACGGTCATGGTCATGAGGTGCCTCCATCGACTGGCGTCACATGCTGCGAGGCATATGCCTATTAGTAATATGACTATTTGTAGCAACGAGCTGTGGCCGTGTCACACAGATCGCAGAATTCGATGCCGGTCGACACGCGCATGGCGACCGACGCGATGCTGGCGCACGATGGCGACGTCCGCAGTGACCGCAGGGTGATCAGCCCTTGGCGGCGGAGCGGCCGGCGCGGCGGCCGTAGAAGCTGCCGTCGCCGAGCGAGATGCCGCTCGCATAACCCCACGCGGCCAGCCCGGCGGTGCGACCGGCCCGCGGCGAAGAGGCCGGGGATCGGCTCACCGCTGACGTGGAGCACCTCGGCGTCGAGCGTGGTCTGCAGGCCGCCGAGGGTGAACCCGCCGTGCTTTCCCGCAGGTCGATCGCGCCGACCGGCGACCCGATCGGGCTTGAGCCATTCCGGCTTCTTGTGCAGCAGCGGATCCTCGCCGCGCGGCGCGCCGTCGTTGTAGGCGGTGACCGTGGCCTGCAAGAGCCGGCGGGCAAGGCCGATCTCGGCTTCGAGTTCGGCGACCGTCTCGCACACCCACGTCGGCGGGCCGCATCAGGAACTGGCGTCGCGACGGCGACGGCCATCGCCTCCTCCTGGGCGTCCCCGTCGATGATCAGGTACGCCGTGTTGTTCTGGTGATAGAGGGTCAACTGGCCGACCCGGCCCGGAGTAGGTGTCCTCGGGGACGTAGCGCTGCCCGCGCCCGTTGACGAGGATGCCGCGGACGAGTTGCTGGGGGTCGATGAAGAACGCGACCTCGGTGGCGTCCATGTGGGCGAGGTCGGCGCCGAGCGCCTGCGCCATGCGGATCGCCTGGCCGTCGTGCTGCTCGATCGAGGCGGCCGGACGGCCGGCGATTCGCGGCGCGTACTGCGCGACCATCGCGTCGTTGTAGGCGAAGCTGCCGGTCGCCAGCACGACGCCGCGGCGTGCGCGGATGGCGACCTCCTTGCCGTACCGTCGGGCGCCGATCGCCCGACGACGCGGCCGTCGGATTCGACGACCAGCGCACTGCACGCGGATGTCGTAGAGCGCCCGCACGCCCAGCCGCCGTCGCGGTATCGACGAGCGGCTTCATCAGCATGAAGCCGCCGCTCGTCTCGCCCGGCCTCTTGCCGCCATCTGCGGCACGTGGCCGCGCGGCGCCGGGTCGGCGATCGTGTTGAACGGATAGGCGTTCTCCCCGCCGGTGAACATCAGACCTTCGTCGCCCGGCGGCTCCCAGCCGGGCTCGCCCCAGAACTCGGCCTTGAACGGCACGCCGCACTCGACCAGCCAGTCGAAGTGGTCGACGCTGCCCTCGCAGTAGTCGGCGATCGCTTCGTCGGCGCCGGGGCCCATCGCCGACGTTCAGGAAGGCCTCCATGTTGTCGACGGAATCGTCGAAGCCGCAGGCCTTCTGGAGCGGCGGTGCCGCCGCCGAGGTAGATGAAGCCGCCTGCCATCGCCGCCGCGCCGCCCCAACCGCCGGTGCGCTCGAGCACGAGGACGTCGGCGCCCGCCGCGCGCGGCCTCCACCGCCGCGGCGGCGCCGGCGATGCCGTAGCCGGCGATCACGACGTCGGCCTCGTGGTCCCAGCGACTGATCGACGGACGCGTGGGACCGGGCTCGACGTCGGCGTCGGGGGTCATGGCCGCATAGCCGCCGGAAGGTCGCGACACCCAGTCGTGGCCCCAGTAGCTGTCGGCGGTGATTTCCTCTGCGGTGTAATAGGTTTCGTCGACCTTCATGCCCTCGGTGCCGAACTCGATGTCCCAGCCGCCGGGCGCACGCACGTAGAACGACACCATCTTGTCGTTGGTGTGCCGGCCGAGGGTCGAGGAGACTGAGAAGCCGTCCTTGATGACGCGGTCGAGCGCCTGCCCGACGGCGTCGAGCGTGTCGACCTCCACCATGATGTGCACCAGGCCGGGCGCGCCGTGCGGTGCCGGGCAGAGCGCCAGGCTGTGGTGGCGCTCGTTGACGCCCAGGAAGCGCACCCGCATCGGGCCGAACTCCGGCGGTGCCGGGACCCGGAAGGCGCCGCGGGGCAGGAAGCCGAGCACCTCGGTGTAGAAGTCGAACGCCCGGCTGAAATCCAGTCGCCGGCAGCACCACGTGGCCGAGACCCTGCGCGCCCGTGACGAACCTGGCGCCGAACGGGGTCACCACCGGGCTGTGGTCGAGGACCGCGCCGTGGAAGACCTCGATCGTCGTACCGGCCGGATCCTGGAACGTGATGACCTCCTCGACGCGGCGGGCGTCGGCCTCTTCCACCGACAGCTGTTTGACGGCGATGCCCGCGCCCTCGAGCCGCCTCCTCACGCGTACCAGGCCGGCGTGGTCGCGCACCTCCCAGCCGACGGTGACGACCTCGTCGGTGTCGCCCGGCACGACGACGATGCGGGCCGCGCGCTCGTCCATGCGCAGGTACAGGGCGTCCTCGTCCGGGCCCGATGCCCTCGGCGAAACCGAGCACGTCGAACGCGAACGTGCGCCACCGCTCCAGGTCGTTGGCCTGGACCTTGACGTAGCCAAGCCCTTGAGGTCTGTCATCGTCGTCTCTGCTGTTCGAGATCATCGCCCGCAGCGGGCCCGGCGGGTCGACGCCGAGCGAGCTGAGCGCCGAGGCGTGGTAGACGGTGCCCGGCACGTGGATGGCGTGCGCCAGCCCGGCGTGCGCGTCCCGCCAGTACCGCTGCAGCGGCTTGTCCATGCGCAGCGCGTTGCCGCCGGAGCGGGCGAAGATCTCGTCGACGGCGGAGACCGCACGCCACGCGGCACGCACCTGGGTGCGGCGCCCGGCCGCGCGGTCCTCGAACGTGACCTCCTTGCCCGCGTCGACGATGTCGTAGATCCTGTCGACGTTGGCGAGCAGTTCCTGGCGGGCGGCGTTGATGTCGGCGGCGGCCTCGCCGATGGCGAACAGCACGTAGGGGTCGTCCTTGATCGCGGTGCCGCTGGCGCCGACGCGGTCGCGCTGGTAGTCGAGGTGAGCGGCCAGCGCGCCCTCGGCGATGCCGATCATGGCGGAGGTGATGCCGAGCGGGAACATCGTCGACCACGGCATGTTGTACAGCGTCTCGGTCATGCCCGGCCTCGCATCTGGGCGGTGCCGTCCATCACCTCGTCGCGTCCATCGTCCGGTAGTCGGGGACGAACGCGTCCTTGACGATGACGTCCTTCGAGCCGGTGCCGCGCAGGCCGACGACGTTCCACGAGTCCTCGACGATCTCGTAGTCCTTGCGCGGCAGGATCATGTGCAGCATCTGCGGCGGCATCATCGGCTTGCCGTCCTCGTCGCCGAGCATCGCGCCGAGGAAGATCCAGTCGCAGTGATCGGTTCCCGAGCAGAACTGCCAGCGGCCGTTGAAGATGTAGCCGCCGTCGACCGGGCTTGGCGACGCCCTGCGGCGCGTACGGCGAGGCGATCCAGGTGTCGTCGTCGTCGGCCCAGACCTCGTCGGCGACCCGCGGGTCGGCGTAGGCCAGCTGCTAGGGGTGCACGCCGACGATGCCGTTGACCCAGCCGGCCGCCGGGTCCAGCGCCGCGGTGGCCATCACCGTCTCGGCGAACTCGCGCGGGTGCGCCTCGAGGCCGCCGTGACTGCTTGGGCTGCAGCAGCCGGATCGAGCCGACCGCCTTCATGCTCTTGGCGGTGTCGTCGGGCAGCTGGCCGATCTTCTCGGCCTCGACGGCCTGTTCCTTGAACTGGTCGGCCAGTTCGCATCACCCGGTCGAGTACCCGCTCGCTCATCGTTGTGTCCTAACTGTCTGGGCTGTGCTTAATGGTCTACCGCAGCGATGTGCCCGTGACCGCGGGCGATCCCGGTGAGCGGACGGAACTACGGAGTCAGAACTCGATGTGGACATCGTCGCTCACGGACGGGCCTGGCACCCGAGAATCAGCCCATCGGCGAGATCTTCCTGCTCGAGGATCTCGCAGCTCGTCCATGTCGACCTGCACCGGAGACCACGGTCGCGACGCACGAGCCGCAGTGCCCTTCCCGGCACGAGTGGGGGACGTCGATTCCCGCGTCGAGCATGGTGTCGACCAGGCTTTTGTCACGCGGCCATCGAAGGCTGTGGCGGGACCCGTCCAGATCGACCACGACTATCGCGTCAACGCGGGTGTCGCATGATTCGACGTGTGACATATTGCGAGTTTCATCGGCGGAATCGCTGATGCCGATGGGCGCGCCCGATGGCTGGGAGACCATCGCCACGGCGTCCGGTCACCGGGAAGATGCCGGGTTCGGCGGCGCCGATGGCTTACCGTGGTGCGTCGTGAGCATCTCGGCAGATCCGCAGCAGCCCGTCGTGGACGCGGTCGTGGTCGGTGCCGGATTCGCCGGCCTGTACGCGTTGCACAAATTCCGCGTCGCAAGGGCTGTCGGTCCGGGTGTACGAGTCGGCGCCCGAGGTCGGCGGCACTTGGTACTACAACCGTTACCCGGGCGCACGCTGCGACGTCGAGAGCGTCGACTACTGCTACTCGTTCTCCGACGAGCTGCAGCAGGAGTGGACCTGGACGGAGAAGTACGCCACCCAGCCCGAGATCCTGCGCTACATGAACTGGGTCGCGGACAGGCTCGACCTGCGCCGGAATCACGTTCAACACGAGGGTCATCTCGGCGGTGCTCGACGAGACCACCTTGCGCTGGACCGTGACCACCGACAGCCGGCGAGGTCGTCACCGCCCGGTTCTGCATCATGGCGACCGGGCCGCTGTCGGCGGCGTTGACACCGGACTTCCCGGCCTGACACCTTCGCAGGGGAGGTGTATCACACCGCGCATTGGCCGCACGAGCCCGTCGACTTCACCGGTAAGCGGGTGGCGGTCATCGGCACCGGATCCTCGGGCATCCAGTCGTTCCCGATCATCGCCGAGCAGGCCGACCAGCTCTACGTCTTCCAGCGCACGCCGAACTACAGCGTGCCGGCGGGCAATCGACCACTCACCGACGAAGACGTCGACGAGTACAAGGCGAACTACGATGAGCGGCGCCGCCTGTCGTGGCGCAGTGGCGGTGGGTCCCCGCACATCGCGCACCCAAAGCTGACGATGGAGGTCACCGCCGACGAGCGCCGCGAGGCCTTCGAAAAGCGTTGGGAGCTAGGCGGTGTGCTGTTCTCGAAGACGTTCACCGACCAGATGACCGACATGGCAGCCAAGACGAGGCCCGCAAGTTCTACGACGAGAAGGTCCGCGCCGTCATCGACGATCCCGATGTCGCCGAGCTACTCATCCCCAACGACCACCCGATAGGCACCAAGCGGATCTGCACTGACACCAACTACTTCGAGACCTTCAACAAGCCCCATGTCGAGCTGGTCAGCGTCCGCAAGACGCCGATCGAGTCGATCGACGCCACGGGCATCAACACCACCGACGCGCATTACGATCTCGACGCCATCGTCTTGGCCACCGGATTCGACGCGATGACCGGCGCGCTGGCCAAGATGGACATCGTCGGCCGCGGCGGCGCGAAGCTGCGCGAGGACTGGGCCGAGGGCCCGCGTACCTATCTGGGCCTCGGCGTCGACGGATTCCCCAACCTCTTCCTGGTTCGGGTCCCGGCGCACCTGCGGTGCTGGCCAACATGGTGCTGCACGCCGAGGCCCACGTGAACTGGATCGCCGACTGCATCGCCTACCTCGACGAGCACGGCTACGCCGCCATCGAGGCGACCGCGGACGCGGTGGACGGGTGGATGGCCGAGTGTAATCAACGCGCCGACGCCACGCTGTTTCCCAAGGCCGACTCCTGGTACATGGGCGCCAATGTGCCGGAAAGCCACGGGTATTCATGTTGTTCCTCGGTGGATTCGCGGCCTACCTCGACATTTGCAACGAGGTCGCCGACCGCCGGCTACAAGGGATTCGACCTCATCAAGGCGCCGTGATGTCGGGATTGCTCGGCAAGGTCGTTGTTGTCACCGGCGCAGGCCGGGGACAGGTCGGAGCCATTGCGAGCGGTTCGCCGAGGAGGGCGCCGACGTCATCGCGATCGACATTGCCTCCGCGGCAACCGATCTGGGCGTCACCGCCGCCGAAGTCGAGAAGCGCGGACGGCGTTGTGTGACCGGCTTGGCCGACGTCTGTGACTTCGAAGCGCTGACCGCGGCGGTCGACGCCGGCGTTGCCGAACTCGGCCGGCTGGACGTCATCGTCGCCAACGCAGGCATCCACCCGCCGGCGCGCCGACATGGGAGATCACCGAGGACGCGTGGCGGCGCACATTGGACGTCAACCTCACAGGGGTGTGGCACACGGTCAAGGCGGGCGTGCCGCACATCGGTGAGTCGGCGGCTCAGTGGTTATCATCAGCTCCACCAACGGTTTACGTGGACCGCCAACACCGCGCACTACACCGCGAGCAAGCATGCGGTAGTGGGCTTGGCGCGCACGCTCGCCAACGAGCTCGGCCCGCGCGCGGATCCGCGTCAACACCGTACATCCCGGCGCGGTGGGCACCTCGATGGTGCTCAACGAGGCGACGTTCAAACGGCTGCGGCCCGATCTGTCGAATCCGACGGCCGAGGACGCCGCCGAAGTCCTCAAGGCGCGCAACCTGCTTCCAGTGCCCTGGGTGGAGCCAGTCGACGTCGCCAATGCAGCGGTATTCCTGGCCTCCGACGAAGCCCGTTACATCACGGGGACGCAGCTCGTCGTCGATGCCGGCCTGACGCAGAAGACGACATGACCGGTCGGCTGGCGGGAAAGGTCGCGCTGATCACCGGCGCGGCGCGGGGGATCGGGCGGGCGCAGGCGGTGCGGTTCGCCCAGGAGGGCGCCGACGTCATCGCGCTCGACATCTGTGGTCCTGTCGAGACCGTGGCGGTGCCGCCCGCGCCCGAGGATCTGGACGAGACCGCGCGACTGGTCCGCGAAGCCGGCGGCCGGATCGTCACCGACGATCGTCGACGTGCGGGATGCCGACGCGCTGCGGGCGCGACCGATCGTGGGGTCGAGCCGTTCGGCGGGCTCGACATCGTGTGCGCGACTGCGGGAATCACGTCTCGCGGGTTCGCGACGGAACTATCCGAGGCGCCTGGCAGACGATGCTGGACGTCAATCTGACCGGTGTGTGGCGCACCTGCAAGGTCGCGGCACCGCACCTCATCGCGCGCGGATCCGGATCGATCGTCCTGGTGAGCTCCATCGCGGGGTTGCGTGGCCTGCTCGGAGTCGCGCACTACACCGCTGCCAAGCACGGCGTAGTCGGCCTGATGCGCAGTCTTGCCAATGAGCTTGCACCGCATGGCATCCGGGTCAACTCGGTACATCCGACCAATGTCGACACACCGCTGATCCAGAATGCCGCGGTGGCGAGCGCATTCCGGCCCGACCTGGACCGCGCCGACGCGCGAGGAGTTCGCCGAGGCGGCGAGGAGCATGAACATGCTCGACATCCCGTGGGTGGAACCGGTCGACGTCGCCAACGCGTGCCTGTTTCTGGCCTCCGACGAGGCGCGCTACATCACCGCGGTCACGCTGCCGGTGGATGCGGGCAGCACACAACGATAGAAGCAACGACCTAGCTCCGGGTCAAGAATCCCAGCACGGTGGCTCTCGAACGCCTCCTTGGCCTCGATCATCGCCCAATGGCCACAATTGGGGAACACATGCAGTTCGGCGTTGGGAATCGTCCGCATCGGGATCAACGCCATGTCCAGCGGGCTGACCCGGTCATCGCGGCCCCATGTCAACAACGTCGGTGCCTGCACCTTGTGCATCATGGCCCAGGGCATCGGCGCATCCGAGGCCCGCATCGCGGCCATCATCTGTCCGAACGCCGCCTTGCTGTACATGCGCCGGGCGCTTTCCAGCGTCGGCGGATCGGTGGCCAACGCCCAGCGTTCCTCGATGAGTTCTTCGGTCACCAATGACGGGTCGTAGACCATCGAGTGGAGCCAGTCGATGAGCCGTTGGCGAGTCGGATCCTCGGTGAACTCCTGCAGCAGCCTGATGCCTTCGCTCGGGCCCGGGCGTGAAGATGTTCGTTCCGATTCCGCCGATCGTGACCAGGCGTCGAACCTTGGCCGGATGACGGATCGCGAAGTTGATGCCGACACCGCCGCCCATCGAATTGCCGAGGATGTCAACGGAGTCGAGCCCCAACGCTTCGACGAAGGTGACCAACGCCCCGTGTGCGGTCACCATCGGGTGACCGCCGAAGTCGTCGCTGACGCCGAAACCGGGGAATTCCAAAATCAGGCAACGGAAATGCTCGGCGAACGTGCCGAGGATGCCGCGGAAGTTCCGCCAGCCGGTGACACCGGGACCGGAGCCGTGCAGGAGCAGCAGGGGGGCCCCTCGCCTGCCTCGTGATAGCGCAGGACGCCTGCTCGGTGGGCATCTCACGAAGCGTGCCGTCGTAGGTCAATTCCACTGCCATAGCTTGGCATCGTGGCACACGGCATTCCCACGCGCCGGTTCCCGACCAATGGGCTGTCACGACGAAGGGGCACCCCTTGTGGGGGTGCCCCTTGCTTTTGGGCGGTGTTACTTGACGTCTACGTAGACCGTCTTGCGCGGTGACCGTCGTGTTGCGAGCTGTCACCAGGGGTACGGAATCGGTGCGGCTGTAGCGTCTGGCCGGGCCGCACCGCGACAACGGTGGCCTGATCCAGGGGTCGTCGCCGACGCGGTTCACGATCACGTTGTAGCCGTCGGCCTGCAGCTGGTTGATGGTGTCCTGGGCGTTGCCCGGACCGGTCGGGGCGGCGCCCGCCGGTGCGGCCAGGCCGAGGACTGCGGCGGTCAGTCCGCCGGCAAGTACAGTGGCGAATCCGAACTTCTTCATTTGGGTGCCTTCTCTTCTTCGTTCTGTTGCTGTCTTCAGTTTGTTTCGGTCCGCTGCAGCTGATTGGTTCAACGGTCAAGATCACCGCTTTTAGTTCCCTTGGCAGAATTTGATCGACGGTTGGCAGTAATAAATCTGTTGACGCATGTGCTCGCTCGGGGCGACGCCATCAGCGACCGGCTGGCATGATCGTCCGATGGTGCTCAGCCCCCCGAATCGCTGACCGTGCATCGACTGCCGGCGACCCCGTCGACCGTGCACTGGGGCTACTTCGACCCGCGCCTCGAGCCGGTACTCACCGTCGCGTCAGGGGACTTGGTGGCGATCGAGACCTTGACCCACCACGCCGGCGACGCGCCCGACCTGCTGATGGACGCGGGCATCGCCGATGTCTTCGACCGCGTCACCGACCGCGGCCCGGGCCCCCATCTGCTGACCGGCCCGATCGCCGTCGACGGCGCCCGTCCGGGAGACGTGCTGCAGGTCGACATCCTCGAGGCCACACCGCGGCTGCCGTACGGCTCCAACCTGGCCGCGCATTGGGGCTTTCTCTACGGCGAGATTCCCGTCGAACGCGTGACCGTCTACGAATTCGACACCGAAGCCAGCCTCGGCCGGGCCCTGTTCGCCTACGACTGGACCGCGACGCCGCTGGCCGACAGCCCGGCACGATCGTCAGCCCCGACAAGAACGCCCGCCAGCCCGCGCTGCCCGGCGTCGTCGTGCCCCTGCGGCCGCATTTCGGCACCATGGGCGTCGCGCCCGCCGCCCCGCAACGGGTGTCGTCGGTGCCGCCCGGCGATCACGGCGGCAACGTCGACAACTGGCGCATCGGGGCGGGCGGGACGATGTACTACCCGATCCAGGTGCCCGGCGCACTGCTGTCCGTCGGCGATCCCCACGTCTCACAAGGCGACGGCGAAGTGAGCGGCACCGCCCTCGAGGCTTCATTGAATGGTCTGCTGCGCTTGACCATTCGCCGCGACCTGCCGTTCACCGTGCCGGTCCTTGAGACCGCCACCGAACTGCTCGTGCACGGGTTCGGAGACACCCTCGACGAGGCGATGAAGGCCGCGGCACTGCGCACACACGGCATTCTGCAGAGCTACCTTGGGCTTTCGCGTGCCGACGCCTACTCGTTCATGTCCGTCGCCGCCGACTTCACCGTCACCCAGGTCGTCGATCAGCGTCAGGGCGTGCACGGCCGCATCGACAAGCGCTGCTTCCCGCGCTGGACCGGGATACCGGCATGAGCGACAACGCGATTCGCTCCTTCACGTTCACGCCCGCCGACGGCGTGCCACCGGCCGTCGCGCCGTTCGCCCACGCAACGGCCGCCGGGCCAACGTTGTATGTGACCGGCCAGATGCCGACCGACGTCACCGGCGCCCTTGTCGGCGACTACGTCGCGATCCAGACCGATCAGGTGCTGCGCAACCTGCTGCGAGTCACCGAGTTGTGCGGCGGGGGACTGGCCGACGTCGTCTCGGTGCGCGCCTACCTTCTCGACTGGAATGACTACGGCGCCTTCAACGCCGCCTACTCGGCCTGGTTTACCGACCGGCTGCCGTCGCGCACATGTGTCGGTGTCAACGGTCTGGCGGTCGGTGCCCTCGTCGAGATCGATTGGGTGTGCTGGCGAAGCGACGGCTGGGGGACGACAATCGGGTCATGAGGCCCGCGGGGCCAAAGGACCGCCGCGGGTTGGTCCGTCGAGGAGGACACCATGAGCATCCTCTACACACTCACACTGGCCGGCGCCGCAGGACTCGGCGTGATCTGGCTGGCACTGCAGAACATCCGGGTGATCAAGCAGTTCGAACGGGGTGTGGTGTACCGGTTCGGCCGGGTGCAGAGCCGTGTTCGCCAGCCGGGGCTGACGGTGCTGGTCCCGTTCGCCGATCGCCTGCAGAAGGTGAACATGCAGATCATCACGTTGCCGGTGCCCGCCCAGGACGGCATCACCTGCGACAACGTGACCGTGCGCGTCGACGCGGTCATCTACTTCAAGGTGGAGGATCCGGTGCGCGCGGCCGTCGACGTGCAGGACTACATGTCGGCCATCGGGCAGGTGGCGCAGACGTCGCTGCGCTCGATCATCGGCAAGAGCAACCTCGATGATCTGCTGTCCAACCGGGAGCGGCTCAACCAGGGCCTCGAGCTGCTGATCGACAGCCCCGCGCTGGGCTGGGGCATCCACATCGACCGTGTCGAGATCAAGGACGTCGTGCTGCCCGACTCGATGAAGCGCTCGATCGCCCGGCAGGCCGAGGCCGAGCGTGAGCGACGGGCCCGCGTCATCACCGCCGACGGCGAACTGCAGGCGTCCGAGAAGCTCGCCCAGGCCGCCGAGGTGATGGCGGAACAGCCGGCGGCGCTGCAGCTGCGCCTGCTGCAGACCGTGGTCGAGGTCGCCGCCGAGAAGAACTCCACGCTCATCCTGCCCTTCCCGGTCGAGCTGCTGCGATTCCTGGAACGCTCGACGCCGGAACGCGACGAGAAGGCCACCGCGTCCACCAACGGCGAGACGCCGGAACTGACTGCGCCCAAGGTTCCCGACGATGTTCGCGGCATCTCGCTCGACGAACCGCTGAAGGGACGGCGTTCCGGCCAGAACGCCTAGCACCGGCAAACATCTGGGGCATGATCGGGTCATGCCCGTAGACACCGATGTGGTCGACCGCTGGTTCGGCGAGTACTTCGCCACCTTCTAGGCGTGCGCTCGTGGCGAACGGGACATGTCTGAGCTGCTGCGCCATTACGGTGTCCCTCTGATCTTCACCAGTGACGCCGGTGTCACCACGCTGATGACCGACGATGAGGCTGCAGCGATGATGCAGGGCCTGATCGACGGCCTGCGCGGCAACGGCTATCACCACACCGATGTGCTGCATCCGGAAGTGTCCGTGCTCAACTCCGCCTCGGCGCTGTACCGAGGCGCATTGTCCCGGCGCAATGCCGATGGCGAGGAATTCGACTGTCCCACAGTCACTTTTCTGGTTACCGACGACGTCGCCGGGTTACGGATCGTCCTGATAGCCGTTCAGGCGCAATAGCTAGAGCGGCGTGCGTGCGGCAGGCGCCGCAGCGTCGAGCGCCGCGGGCGTCGTCAGATCCAGCGCGACGACCATGGATTCCAGTGCCGCGCTCCAGCTTTCGTAGTAGGGCCGCTGCGGGTCCTTGGCGATCTCGTCCATCAGCCGGCTGCGAAACGCGTCCCATGGCAGTCCGAGCTTCTCGGTGAGGGCGACTGCGATCGCCAAAGCGCGCGCCTGCCAAGGCGCTTCGAAGACGAGCTCGCCGTTGTCGCGGGGCAGCGACGCGTCGTCGAGTGGTGCACCGGTCACAGTCGCTGGACGCCGATCATCGAATCGCGCGTGACGATCCCGGCGAGCTGCTCCTCGGACATGTGCGCCGTCCCGTCCGGTCGCATCGGCAGCACCAGATAGCGCGCCTCGGCGCTGGAATCCCACACCCGGATCTCGACGTCGGCCGGGATGTCGGTGCCCATCTCGGCGAGCAATTTCCGCGGCTCGCGCACCGCGCGTGACCGGTAGGCCGGCGCCTTGTACCACTTCGGCGGCAAGCCGAGCGTGGGCCACGGGTAGCACGAACACAGCGTGCACACCACCAGGTTGTGGACCTTCGGGGTGTTCTCGACGACGACCATGAGCTCGCCCTGGGGGCCCTTGAAGCCGAGTTCGGCGATCGCAGCGGTGCCGTCGGAGAGGAGGCGCTCCCTGTAGGCGGGATCCGACCACGCCTTGGCCACCACCTTGGCGCCGTTCATCGGACCGAGGTTGTCCTCGAAATTCTGGACGATCGCATCGAGGGCGTCGGTGTCGAGGACGCCCTTCTCGACGAGCACCGATTCGATCGCGGCGACCCGGGCTTCGACCGGTGCCAGCTCGGTCGGGTGGTGGTGGTCAGCCGTCATTCTGGGTCCTCGAGGTAGCGCTCGAACAGGTCGACGTGCATGACTTCACCGTCGGCGCCGGCCTCGCCCCACAGCTCGCGTGACGTGAAGCGCACCGAATAGAGCGGGTCGGCAACGGATCCGCCGCCGTGGGCGGCGATGTCGTCGAAGTCGTGTGCGCCGTCGTATCGCACGACGGTCCCGCGCTTGCCCTGCACGTAGCGCGGGGCGCGGGTGTGGCCCGGCGGGTGCCATGCGCGAACGCGGACTTCGTCGCCGACGGCGTAGCGTGGCTCGGTGCGCGGGGTCAGGTCGTCGGGCAGGACACCCCGGTCAGGGTGGGACAGCGGGAAGCGTCCGCCGTGCGCGGCGGTCGAGCTCGTCTTGGGTCGTGAAGCCCGATTCGACGGCCATCGTCGCGGCGCCGGTGAGCCAGTGCTCGTAGTACGACGAGGAAAGATAGTGGGCGGGATCCATGCGTTCGATCGAATGGCGGAACTGTCCGCCGGTCGGATCCTGCGACACAATCCAACCCATCATGACCCGGAAGGCACGCCGCTCCCAGGCTTCGGCGAAGAGGGGCTCGGCATCCTTGTGCTCGACGGTGCCGAATCCGTCGAGGCCGCCGAGGTCGTGCACGCCGTCCACCCGTCGAATCCTACGGCGATTGCTTCGCGCGGATTCGAACTTTCCGACGGTGGGGCCCGTATCTATGGGGTGCGCGCGCCTATCCGATCGTCTGTCATTGCCGGTATTGCCTTCGCGGGGGTTGGTGCACTCGCGATCGCGCCGATCGCGCCGATCGCGCCGCCGCCGGAGCCCCATGCACCGCCGCCAGTTGTCCGCGACGTAGAGCTGATGGCCGCGCCTGCGCTTGGAGCGATCCCACTGGCCTTCATCCGCAATCAGTTCCAGTACTGCAGCCTGATCTGTACGCACGCCGTGCAGGGCGCGATCACGGTGCCCACGGGCGCAGTGGCGGCTCCGGCGACGTTCCTCGGTTCGCTCGCGTCGACGGGCAACGTGTTCAAGGCAATCGGCTCCGCTGCGGTCTCGGTGACCGGTCCGGCGGACGCCGCTGTGACACCGCTGATCAACAACGACGTCTTTCTGGTGGTGCCGAAGGCTTTTCATGCGCTCGACGTCGCCATCGTCGAGGCATTCAACGTCGGCGGGACGGTATTGACACCAGGTGGGCTGCTACAGGCGGTCCAGAACGGGCGCGCCAACATTCTCGACGCCCTCAATCGGCCGGTCGGCGCCCCGACGACCCCGACGGGCGCCACGAACATCGCCCAGGTCTTAGCGGTATCGGCGGTCGATGTCACGACGGCAGTGGCGTTCCAGGCCGGAGAACTGCTGCTGGCGGGCGTCGTGCAGATCCCGAACGCCGCGGCTCAGGAACTGGCGCAATCGGGTGACCCCGGCGCCGCGCTTGCGGCCGGGGCGACACGGGCCGGCCAGGTCATCGGCTCTGCGAGCGCGCCCGTGGTCTCTGCGGTGAACACCGCGGTGACGAACATCCGCGATTCGCTTGCCGATCCGTTCCCATCGACGGCGAAGACGGTCAAGACCGACGAACCGAAGAAGCGCAAGACGAACGATTCGTCTGAGTCGCCGAATGTGGGATTGGAGCACGTGTCCGGCCCAAAACCGCGCCACAAGCCCACACTCGGCGCTGGGTCTCCTCAGTCCTCCCCGGCTTCGTCCACCGCCGCGGACTCAGCGACTGACGGCTCGTCCAACGACAGCGCAACGCCCAGTGCCAAGAAGAACACAACGAAGAGCGGCCCGCCGAGGTAGAAGTTCATCGCGCCGCCGGGGGAGATGAAGCTGGCGGGTGGGCCGATAATCGTGATCGTCTCGATCAGCTGCTCGACAGCGAAGACCGCGGCGAGTATGCCGAGCCACCGCGGGAATCGACCAGCGTTGGCCGCCAACAGGATTGGCACGGCAACCATGATGTCCGCAACGGTAAGAATTGGTCCGAACATCGAGACGATGTCGGTGATGGTGCGCGCGGTTGCGGATCCGAGTTGGTCGGGATGCAGAGCGAGCCCGGCGGTGAACCACGTCGAGATGAAGAGCTCGACGAGTACGACGGCCGAGCCGATGGTGAACACGTAACCCGACGGGCCGGTCAGGCGATCACGCGCATACCCGAGGACAACAACCAACGCCAACAGCCCGAACGTCAGCAATAGCGCCTGCATTCGCATCGCACCGGAATGCTCGTCGACGTGCGAGACGATGTCGTATCCCGGTTTGTCGATGCCGGGAAGCAACGGAACCGCAAGCAGCGCAGCGGCGAACAACACCGCAAACGCGATTCCAGCGATCATCGGGATACGACGATCCATAGCAAATCATGCTAGACCGCTATCCCCAGCCGCGAATTGATCCACAGGCCCGTCGGCGCGTCGCCGCACCGGTCTGAATTGGTCTGTCCTCGCGCCTAGCTTGGCCGCATGCGAACCGAATTGCCCGCCGAGCGACTGCAGCGCCGCCTCGGTGCCGACAGTGAGTCCGATGCCGACGGCGACGGCGAGCCCGACACCTCGCTGTCGCGATGGCTGCCCGACACCACCAAACCTGACGGCACGGTCGGTTGGGTGGCGGCCATCCGGGCCGACCCGGGCCGGGCCGGGGTGATCGCGTTGGCGGTCGTCGGCGTCATCGCGGTTCTGGTTACCGTGTTCACCCTCGCGCGCGACAAGACGCCGCCAATAGCTTCGGCCAAACTGCCACCGGTGGAGATGGTTTCGTCGGCCAGCCCGACGCCTGGACCCTCATCACCCATGGCCGACGGACCGGTGGTCGTCAGCGTGGTGGGCCTCGTAAACAAGCCGGGACTCGTCACGTTGGCACAGGGTGCACGGATCGCCGATGCGCTCACCGCCGCCGGTGGTGCGTTGGACGGCGCCGATCTGATCGGGCTGAACATGGCCCGGCGAGTCACCGACGGTGAACAGGTCATCGTAGGAATCGTCGCCGCACCGGGACAGCCGGCGGCGATGGGCAGTTCGGTCAGTTCCGGGCCAGCCACCGCAGGGCCGGCGAATGCACCTCAGGCCGACGGAAACACCTCGGCGCCAGGCGGTTTGGTGGATCTGAACGCCGCAACGGTGGAGGAGCTCGATACGTTGCCCGGCGTCGGTCCGGTCACCGCGGCCGCGATCGTCGCGTGGCGCGACGCCAACGGGAGGTTCAGCAGCGTCGATCAGCTCGGCGACGTCGACGGCATCGGGCCTGCGCGGCTGGAGAAGCTGCGCGACCAAGTTCATGTGTGAGACCGGTGGATCTCGGCTCGGCCCGGCTCGATCTGCGGCTGGTTCCGGCTGCGCTCACCAGTTGGGCGGCGACGGCGGCCGGAATCTTCTGGCAGGTTGGCGGTTCGGTCGCCGCTGTTGCCGTGGCGGTCATCGCAACTGCAGTTATCGGGCGGTGGGGTAGTGGTCGCCGAGAGTCGGGTGTCGACGTCCGCGCGGTCGCTACGGGGGCCGTCGCTGTCGCGGTGGTGGGCGTGGGTTTCGCTGTTGCGGTTGGGCTGCGCGTCGGGGAACTGCGGCATCATCCGGTCGTCCAGCACTACGGCACGATCGCCGCCGTCGACGTCACGCCGACCGAAACCCCGCACTCGCTTGGCGGCGGCCGGATGATGTTTCGCGGGTCGCTGCAACGAATCGGCAACAGTGAAATATCCGGCCGGGTAGTCGTTTTCACGCGCGCCGTGGAGTTCACCGAGCTGACGGCGGGTCGGCCGGCCAGTTTTCGCGCCCGCATCGGTCGACCAACCCGAAGGGACCTGACCGTCGCGGTGTTGTCGGCGACCGGTGAGCCGAAATTGGGTGAGGCCGCGCCGATCGACATGGTCGCGCACGACGTGCGCACGGCCTTCGCCGATGCCGCGCGCGTGGCGCTGCCCTCCGGCGAGGCGGCGATGCTGCCTGCGCTGGTGCTGGGCGACACGTCGACGCTGACCGAGCAGACCACCGACGAATTCCGCACGTCAGGGTTGACCCACTTGACTGCGGTGTCGGGCGCCAACGTCACCATCGTCTGTGGGGCGGTGCTGATGACCGCCGCACTGTTCGGACCAAGGCTGGCCGTCGCGTTGGCCGCACTCGCACTGGTCGCGTTCGTCATCGTCGTGCAACCCTCGGCCAGCGTGCTGCGAGCGGCCGTGATGGGAGGCATCACGTTGCTCGCCGTGGTCTCGCACCGGCGTAGGCAGGCCATCCCGGTGTTATCGGCAAGCGTGATCATGCTGATGATCGCCGCGCCCGAACTGGCGGTCGACGTCGGATTCGCGCTGTCGGTCTCGGCGACTGCGGCGCTTGTCGTGATCGCGCCGGTGTGGTCGCGGCGCCTGGTCGGGCGCGGCTGGCCCAAGCCGCTGGCCGACGCGGTGAGCGTGGCCGTGGCGGCGCAGCTCGTCACTGCCCCGCTGGTGGCCGGGATATCCGGCACCTTCAGCCTGGTGTCGGTCGTGGCCAACGTCGCCGTGGCCGCGGTGATCCCACCGATCACCGTCGTCGGCACGGCCGCGGCCGCGTTGTGCCCGCTGTGGCCATCGGGCGCGCAACTGTTGATCCGGTTCACCGGCCCCGAGTTGTGGTGGCTACTACGCGTGGCCCGGTGGGCCGCGGGTGTTCCCGGTGCTTCCGTCGGCGTTCCTTCGGGTCTGCTCGGCGTCGCGTGTGTCGCTGCCGCCGGTATCGCCGCCGTGCTGTCGTGGCGGTGGCGGTGGGTTCGCATCTCAACCGGTGCGGCGGCGTTGTGCCTGCTCGCGTGGACGGTGTCGGGACTGTCGGGCGGCCATGACACGATCGTGGGGTGAGCGAAGAGGTCGCGGGCCTACACCTGGTGCTTGGTGATGAAGAGCTGCTCGCCGAGCGTGCGATCGCCGCGGTCCTTCGGCAGGCGCGCAAGCAGGCGGGCACCGACGATGTCCCGGAGAATCGGTTGCGTGCCGGAGATGTCAGCACCGCCGAGCTGGCCGAGCTGTTGAGCCCGTCGCTGTTCGCCGACGAGCGGGTGGTGGTGCTGGAGGCTGCGGCCGAAGCGGGCAAGGATGCGGTCACCCTCATCGGCGCTGCCGCCGCTGACCTACCCCCTGGCACGATGCTCATCGTCGTCCACTCCGGCGGCGGACGCGCCAAGGCGCTGGCAGATCAACTGAAAAATCTTGGTGCACAAGTACATCCGTGCGCGCGCATCTCCAAACCCAGTGAGCGGGCCGACTTTGTTCGCCGCGAATTCCGCGCGTTGAAGGTCAAGGTCAGCGACGACACGGTCACCGCCGTGCTCGATGCCGTCGGCTCCGACATCCGCGAACTGGCTTCTGCCTGTTCGCAGTTGGTCGCCGACACCGACGGACAGGTCGACGCGATCGCGGTACGGCGCTACCACTCGGGCAAGGCGGAGGTGAAGGGCTTCGACATCGCCGACAAGGCCGTCACCGGCGACGTCGCAGGAGCCGCCGAAGCGCTGCGCTGGGCGATGATGAGCGGCGAGCCGCAGGTGGTGTTGGCCGACGCACTGGCCGAGGCCGTGCACACCATCGCCAGGGTCGCGCCGCTGTCCGGCGATCCGTATCGGCTCGCGGCCGAGCTGGGCATGCCGCCGTGGCGGGTACAGAAGGCGCAGAAGCAGGCGCGACGGTGGTCGCGCGCGTCGGTGGCCGAGGCGATGCGGCTCGTGGCGACGCTCAACGCCGACGTCAAGGGCGCAGCGGCCGACGCCGACTATGCGCTGGAGGCAGCGGTCAGGAAAGTGGCCGAGCTGGCCGCAGAATGATCAGAGGTTGTTGAGGGCGGCCGCGAGGCCCGACTTGCGGTTGGCCGCCTGATTCTTGTGGATGACGCCCTTGCTGACGGCCTTGTCCAGGTTGCGGCTGGTCGTTGCGAGCAACTCGGTGGCCTTCTCCTTGTCGCCGGCCTCGACGGCCTCACGGAATCCACGGACCGCCGTGTGAAGCGACGACTTCACCGACTTGTTGCGCAGCCTGCGGCGCTCGTTGGTGAGGATGCGCTTCTGCTGCGACTTGATGTTGGCCACGCGTGTGTTCCTTCGCAAATCTCGACTGGGTTGGGCAAGTATTAAGGCGCCCGGGGACGGGCAGCGACTGTTCAGGGTACCAGCGCGGCCCTTAATCTCCCAAAGCGAGGCCCACTGGCCTGCCGAAACGGCTCAAGTGGTGCAGCATGTGATGGGTGACCCTTCGAACCCTGCCTACCGAGACCGCGCGGACGTCACGCAACAACGGGCGGACGTCCAAACGGTACGAGGGCATCTTCGACGGTTACAACAGCCTCGGTAGCTACTCCCAGGCCTTCGACGAGATGTTCGACGCCCAGGGCAACGTCCGCGGCCCGTACAAGGGCATCTTCGCCGAGCTTGCCCCTTCCGATGCCTCTGAGCTGGAAGCTCGCGCCGACGCGCTGGGCCGCGCGTTCATCGACCAGGGCATCACTTTCTCGCTGTCCGGCCAGGAGCGCCCGTTCCCCCTTGACCTCGTCCCACGGGTGATCTCGGCGGCCGAGTGGTCGCGGCTCGAGCGCGGCATCACGCAACGGGTCAAGGCGTTGGAGCACTACCTGGACGACATCTACGGCGAGCAGGAGATCCTGCGCGACGGGGTCATCCCGCGTCGGCTGATCACGTCCTGTGAGCACTTCCATCGCGAGGCAGTAGGCATCGTCCCGCCCAACGGCGTGCGCATCCATGTCGCCGGCATCGACCTGGTCCGCGACGCCAAGGGTGACTTCCGGGTCCTCGAGGACAACCTGCGCTCGCCGTCTGGCGTCTCATATGTGATGGAGAACCGTCGCTCGATGGCGCGCGTCTTCCCAAACCTGTTCGCCACGCACCGGGTGCGCGCGGTCGGCGACTACGCCTCACATCTGCTGAAGGCACTGCGCAACGCGGCCGCCAACAACGTCGCCGACCCGACGGTGGTAGTGCTGACGCCCGGTGTGTACAACTCCGCCTACTTCGAGCATTCGCTGCTCGCCAGGCAGATGGGGGTCGAACTCGTCGAAGGCCGCGACCTGTTCTGCCGCGACAACGCCGTATACATGCGCACCACCGACGGTGAGCGCCAAGTCGACGTCATCTACCGCCGCATCGACGACGCCTACCTCGACCCCATGCAGTTCCGGCCCGACTCGGTGCTCGGCGTGGCCGGCCTGCTGAATGCCGCGCGCGCCGGCAACGTCGTCATCTCCAGCGCGGTTGGCAACGGGGTCGGCGACGACAAACTCGTCTACACCTACGTACCAACCATCATCGAGTATTACCTTGGCGAGAAGCCGCTTCTCGCCAACGTCGACACTTTCCGCTGCTGGCTCGACGAGGAGCGGGAGGAGGTTCTCGACCGGATCGACGAACTCGTCATCAAACCGGTCGAAGGTTCGGGCGGCTACGGCATCGTGTTCGGCCCGGCGGCCTCCGAGAAAGAGCTGGCAACGATCAGCAAGAAGATCCGAAGCGACCCGCGCGGATGGATCGCGCAGCCCGTCGTGCAGCTGTCGACGGTGCCGACGCAGATCGACAGCAATCTCGCGCCGCGCCACGTCGACCTGCGGCCGTTCGCGGTCAACGACGGCGACGACGTGTGGGTGCTGCCCGGTGGCCTGACCCGCGTCGCGCTGCCCGAGGGCTCGCTGGTGGTCAACTCGAGCCAGGGTGGCGGCTCCAAGGACACCTGGGTGCTGGCATCGCGCGCGTCGGTGGCCGACCGCGAACTCGCCGCCGCCGAGGTGGTGCGGGCGCTGCCAAAGGCGCCGAAGGGCTCCAAGGCCGAGAACGGTACCGACGGGTCGTCGCAACAGCAGCAGCAACAACAATCGCAGCCGCTACGGCCGGGGAACGGGTCGCAGCAGAGTCAGCAGCAGCAATAGGTGGTGATGATTTATGTTGGCGCGCAACGCTGAATCGCTGTACTGGATCGGTCGCTATGTGGAGCGAGCCGACGACACCGCCCGCATTCTCGACGTGACGGTGCACCAGCTGCTCGAGGACTCCAGCGTCGACCCCGACCAGGCGTCGCGGACGCTGCTGAAGGTGCTGGGCATCGAAGCGCCCAAGCAGCAGTTGGACGTGTGGTCGTTGACCGATCTCGTCGCGTTCAGCCGCGACACCGAGGGTGGCTGCTCGATTGTGGAAGCAATCTCGGCTGCCCGCGAAAATGCGCGTGGCGCACGCGAAGTCACCTCAACCGAGATCTGGGAGTGCCTCAACACCACCTACAATGCGCTGGCCGAACGTGAACGTGCCGCCAAGCGGCTTGGCCCACACGAATTCCTGTCGTTTGTCGAGGGCAGGGCCGCGATGTTCGCAGGTCTGGCGGACTCGACGCTCAGCCGTGACGACGGGTACCGGTTCATGGTGCTTGGCCGTGCGATCGAACGGGTCGACATGGTGGTGCGGCTGCTGTTGTCCCGCGTCGGCGACAGTGCATCCTCGCCGGCCTGGGTGACGCTGCTGCGCTCGGCTGGCGCCCACGACACCTACCTGCGCACCTACCGAGGCACGCTGGACGCAGGTCGCGTCGTCGAATTCATGTTGCTGGACCGGCTTTTCCCACGATCGATCTTCTACTCGCTGCGCTTGGCCGAGCACAGCCTCGACGAGTTGATGAAGCGGCCGCACAACCGGCTAGGCGCCACCGCGGAGGCGCAGCGCCTACTGGGCAGGGCGCGCAGCGAGCTGGAGTTCCTGCGTCACGGTGTCCTACTGGACTCGTTGGAGAACCGGCTGGCCGGCCTGCAGGAGACATGTCGCGATGTCGGAGAAGCGCTGGCGCTGCAGTACTTCCACTCCGCGCCGTGGGTGGCATGGCATGACGCCGGGCACAACGGTTCGTTGGTGATCGAGGAAGGCGAGGTCTGATGTGGCGGCTTAGAGTCGTGCACTCGACGGGCTATGCCTACAAGTCGCCGGTGACCGCGTCCTTCAATGAGGCCCGGTTGACGCCGCGATCTGATTCCCGACAGAACGTCATCCTCAACCGCGTCGAAACCATCCCCGCCACAAGGTCTTATCGCTATGTCGATTACTGGGGAACCGCGGTGACAGCGTTCGACCTGCATGCCCCGCACACCGAGTTGGAGGTCACCTCGAGCTCCGTCGTGGAGACCGACCGCGGCGAAATGCCCACGGAAGCGGTCAGCTGGGACGACCTGCGCTCGGAGGCGGTGATCGACCGGTTCGATGAGGTGCTCAGCGGGACCCACTACACGCCGGTGAGCAAGAGGTTTCGGAGGGTGGGGGAGCGCATCGCGAAGTACCACGATCCGCAGGAGGCGGTCACTGCCGCGGCCAACTGGGTGCACAGCGAGCTGGAGTACGTGCCGGGTACGACGGGTGTGCACTCATCGGGGCTCGATGCGCACCGCGAAGGAAAGGGCGTCTGCCAAGATTTCGCCCACCTGACGCTGATCCTGTTGCGCAGCATGGGTATTCCTGCGCGATACGTCTCGGGCTATCTGCATCCCAAGGGCAAGGCGAAGGTCGGTGACACCATCGACGGGCAGAGCCACGCGTGGGTGCAGGCCTGGACCGGAGGTTGGTGGAACTACGACCCCACCAACGACACCGACATCAACGAGCAGTACATCAGCGTCGGTGTCGGCCGCGACTACTCGGACGTGTCACCGCTCAAAGGCATCTACTCCGGGGAGGGCTCGACCGACCTGGACGTCGTCGTCGAGATCACCAGGCTGGCTTAGCGCGAATTGGCGGTGCGTCCGAGCGCGCGATAGCCCGGGTGAACGTGTGGCGTAAGGCCCTGCTGCTCGGCGATCGTCGCCAGTAGTTGGTGCAATGTGTCGCGCTGCTGTGCATCCAGACCCGCGGTGAGCAGTCGGTTGTGCTGACGTCCCAGCTCGCCGATCTTGGTCATCACCTTCTTCCCTGACGCGGTCAGATAAAGCGCATGCAGTCGGCGGTCGTCGGGGTTGCGGCGACGCTCGACGTAGCCGCGGGCCTCGAGCTCGTCGACGTAGGCCACCACCCGGCTCGGCAACAGTCCCAGCTGGCCGCTGAGCGCCTGCTGACTGCGCCCGGATTCGGCCGCGATCGCGCGCAGGATGCCTGCGTGCGGCGGGGTGAGGTCGATCGACGCGATCAGGTCGGCGAACACCGAGGTCGAACGGTGGCCGAGTTGCGAAAGAAGGAATGCCACACTGTCCCCGTCGCTTGTCGCTGCTGACATGGGTAAATCGTATCAGTTGTGAACGATTTATCGGACAAATTAGTGAAACACCTTGTCTGTGTTCAAGATCAGGGATATCGTTCAAAATATGAACGATTCATTAGTCGATACGAATCGGGCGGCCAACCGACCACGGCAGGGTGGCCCTCCGCTGGCGCTGCTTGCGGCGATCTCCCTGGCGCTGCTGCTTGCGGGACTTGTCGTCGGAGTCGTCATAGCCGGCGGCATCATGCCGCTGCCATACGGCTCCGCCGCGGAGATTCAGGATTACGTCGCCTCCAATCACGCCGCGGCGGTCGCCATGGCGGTCGGCACGTTCGGCTCGTCGATCCCGCTGGCGATCTTCGCCGCAGCCGCATGCGCGCGCCTGCGTCAACTCGGTATCACCGCGCCGGGGGCGACGATCGCATTGGCAGGCGGCCTGCTGGCGTCGGCCGGGCTCGGGTTGTCGAGCCTGATGATCTGGACGCTGTCGCGGCCGGAGGTCACGTCCGACGCCACGTTGGTGCGCGCGCTGTACTACCTGACGTACCTGACCGGAGGTCCATGGCATGTTGTCACGCTCGGCCTGTTGATCGCGGGCATCGCGGTGCCCGGTCTTATCGTCGGGTTGCTGCCAAGATCCGTTGCGTGGGCTGGCCTCGTTATCGCGGGAATCGCCGAACTGACAACGCTTGTACTGATCTGGCCCGGATTGTCACCGCTGCTGCCTGTTGCCAGGTTCACCGGACTGGTCTGGTTGATAGTGGCGGGCGCGCTGCTCCCGCTGCGCCGACAGAACAAGCAGGAGGTGGCGAGTCGGTCATGAAACTCAGTGTGAGCGTGACGAATTACTCCTGGCGCGATCGGCTCCACGACCGGCTCGCATCGCTCGCAGGCTTCCTCGACGACTCGACCGTGGACACGTTGTGGGTGCCCGACCACCTTCTGCAGGCCGATCCGGCCAGCAGCCTCGACGAACCCATGCTGGAGGCGTACACCACTTTGGGATACCTCGCGGCCGCCACGTCACGGATCCGGTTGGGCACCATGGTCACCGCCGCGACGTTTCGTGCGCCCGCCTTGTTGATCAAGGCCGTCACCACGCTCGACGTGTTGTCGGCCGGTCGGGCGTGGCTGGGAATCGGTGCCGGCTACAACAGCAACGAGGCCCGCGCGATGGGGCTCTTCCTCCCCGACACCGCCGAACGGTTCGCCAGGATGACAGAGTTGCTTCGGCTGGCGCGCCACATGTGGAGCGGCGACGAAACTCCCTTCCGCGGTGAGTATCTGGACCTTGACCACCCGGTCGGAAGCCCTCGACCCGCCACAACACCCCACCCCCCGGTGCTGATCGGCGGTACGGGTGAACGGCGCACGCTGCGGCTGGTCGCCGAGTACGGCGACGCATGCAATCTGTTCGACGTGCCTGACGGTGGTGCCGCGATCCGTCGCCAGATCGACGTGCTGGACCGTCACTGCGTCGACGTCGGCCGACCGCGCGACGAGATCGAGCGCACCGTGACCACGGCACTGGAGTCGGGTGAATCAGCAGACGGGCTGACCGAAAGGTGCCATGCCCTTGCCCATTTCGGCGTGCAGCATGTTGTGGTGATCGCCCGTGGCAGGCCCTTCACCACCCAGGATCTCGATAGCGTGGCGGGCGCCGCGGCTCAGGTCACCGGCTTAGCGCGAAAAGCCGAGGGGCCAGCGGAGTAGTCGGGCCTTGGCGGTGTCGATGGCAGGCTCGGCGGCGTCTGGTATGTCGTCGAGGCCTCGCAGTCGAGCCATCCGTTCAGATCGGACCGGGCGGATAAGCGGAGCAGATCGTCGGGGTCGGCGACAAGCGTGAGGTCCGCCTCGATCCGTATCCACGTGTCCCTGGCGATCAGCAGCTTGTAAGCGGCGTGCCGGGGCGGTACCAATGGCGAAAGTTCCGCAGCTCGGCATCCAGTCGCAGCCACGTACGCGGGCGCATGGCCGACAGCACCCGCAATGCCGGCGTTCGCATCCTCGGCAGCGGCGGCCAAGTCGTTCAGCGCCATCGCGCGGTCGATCAGTCGGCGGGTTTGGCGCACACACCCGGGTGGACCTCCACCCGGTGCAAATCATCGCCCAGCTCGATCTGCCGGTCGAATGCCGTGGCGGCCAGCGCGCGCCAGTCGTCCTCCTGGCCCGGTTCGATGCCTGGCACGTAGTGGGTCAGGATCAGGATGCCGACACCTGCGCGCGCCGCGGTGTCAGCGGCCTGTTCGACGGACGAGTGGTAATCGCAGATGTCTCGGATGCGCTGCAGCGGCATCTTGTCGATCAAATCCTTGCGAATCACGGTGTGCACCAATCCGCCGGCGCCGGCAGCAAGCGCGTCGAGGCTCTCACACGGGACGGTGTCACCGGCCAGCACCACCGAGGCCCCGTCGTGTTCGATCCGGAACCCGATCGTCGGCGCGACGGGCCGGTGATCGGTCGGCGCCACCCGGATCGTCACCCCGTCGCGGTCCCACACCATGCCGTCGGTGTACTCATGCACCTCCACCGGCGGCGGTGAGGTCAGGTCGGCGTGATGCGCGATCCGGTACCCGATGTCGAAACCGAAGGCCTTGAACGTGGCGTCGACCACCTCGGCCGTTCCTGGCGGCCCGATGATCGGAAGGGGAACAGGGTTGGGGTCGAATGTCGTCACCCACCGGGTGATGAGGACGTCGCCCAGATCGGCGATGTGGTCGCTGTGCAGGTGCGTCAGCAGTAGTGCGGACAACGCGTTGGCGCCTGTGCCCGCCGCGGTCATGCGCTGTTGCACGCCGCGGCCGCAGTCGATCAGAAACATCTGCCCGCCGGCCCTCACGAGGGTCGACGGCCCCGCCCGGCGGGCGTCGGGGATGGGGCTACCGGTGCCGAGCAGCGTGACCTCGATCATGAGGTCATTCCTACCGGTTTCAAGCACATTGCATTGTGAAACGTTCGTTTCAATACTTCATTGAGACGGCGACAGAAAGACACATGTAACTGGCGCAATAGTAACGACCAACTACCGCTGAAGTTTCAATAGGTCATTTACGGCCAGGAAACGGGTCCGCAACACAGCGCCCATAGCGTCTGCGTTAACCACCGCCCGAGACACGAGGAGCAACAGTGTCTTTCGACTATTCCCGCCTCACCGCCACCTGCGCCGTCGATTCACCCGACAAGGCGATGACGCTGCCGCCAGAGGCCTATGGCAGCGACGAGCTGTACGCCGCCGAGGTCGATCGGATCTTCAAGCACGGCTGGGTGCCGTTGTGTCGCGTCGAGCAGGTGCCGACCCCCGGCAGTTACTACAGCATCGACATCCTCGGCACACCACTGGTGGTCACTCGGGACCGGCACTCCGAGATTCGGGTGCTGTCGCGCAACTGCTCGCACCGCTGGATGGAGGTGTGTAGCGGTGCTGGGGAGGCCAACGTGCTGCAGTGCCCGTATCACCTGTGGTCGTTCGGCCTTGACGGGCACCTCGCCGGTGCGCCGGAGATGAAGAAGTCGTCCGGATTCGACCGGAATGACTATCCGCTCAAGAAGTTCCGGCACGACGTATGGAAGGGCTTCGTATTCGTCAACTTCGACGGCGAGGCCGAACCGCTGGCGAGCCAATACGCCGCACTCGATCTCATCGTCGACCCTTACGACCTGGAGAACTACCAGACAGTCGAGCAAACCGACTGGGGGGTGTGCGACTGGGACTGGAAAATCATGGTGGACAACTTCATGGAGTGCTACCACCACATGGGCCCGCACCGCGGTTCTCTGGAGGACCGGTTCCCGGCGTCGATGAGCTTCACCGGCGAGGTCGGCGACTATTTCACCACGATGTGGTCGCAGCAGAGGCCCGAATACCCCGCCGATCCGCCGTTCCTGTCGCCCGGCGCGGCCACCCTTACCGACGACCACCGCGACAGGTCGCTGATCTTCATCGCGTATCCACTTCTGCAGATCGCGATGGGCCCCGCATATATGTACTGGCTCAAGGTACTTCCGCTCGGGGCAGGCAAAATCGAGCTTCAACTCGACATCTGCATGTCGCCCGCCTCACTGGCCGCACCCGGCCTCGAGGAGCGCCGCAGCGAATTGGTCAAGTTGATCTGCGACATCCATCGCGAGGATCTCGACGTCTGCGCAGCGGTGCAACGCGCGATCCGCTCCGGTGTGAGCGGCACCGGGCGCCTTTCGCATCTCGAACGGCCGCTCTGGGAGTTCTACCGATACCTCGGGCGTGAACTCGGAATCGTCAACCCCACTTCAACTCTCGCATCGGCAGGATGACACCAGATGACGACAACCCTGAACGGGCAGACCACCACCGTTGCGTCGGCCGCCCACGATGTCGCCGATGAGCTGGCGGCCAAGGGCGTCAAGTACGCCGCGATCAGCTTCGTCGATATGCACGGCAAGCCCAAGAGCAAGATGGTGCCGCTCGGCCATCTGACCCAAGCTGCCCTTGGCTCGGAAATGTTCACCGGGGCTGCGCTCGACGGCGTACCCCAGGACGTGAACGACGACGAGGTCGCGCCGCATCCCGACCTGAGCCATCCGATCGTCATGCCGTTCAACCGCGAAGTCGCCTGGTTCCCAGGGGATCTGTGGATCGGCGATACCCCTTTCAACGCCTGCAGCCGCCAGATTCTCAAGCGGGTCACCGCCAAGGCGGCCGCGCTCGGATACACCTTCAATCTCGGCATCGAGACCGAGTTCTTCCTGCTCACCGACACCGACAAGCCGGCACCCGCCAGCCCCGACGACAACCTCGACAAGCCGTGCTACGACCTGCGGACGATGCTGCACAACTACCCGGTCGTCGACGAGATCGTGTCCGCGATGAACGAACTCGGCTGGGACGTCTACTCCTTCGACCACGAGGATGGCAACGGGCAGTTCGAGACGGACTTCACATACACGGATGTGGTGTCCATGTCCGACCGGTTGGTGTTCTTCAGGATGATGGTCGGCGAGATCGCCCGCAAGCACGGCCTGTTCGCGTCGTGGATGCCCAAACCGTTCGCCGATCGCACCGGAAGCGGCGCCCACTACAACATGTCCCTGGCCGACGGGTCGGGAACGAACCTCTTTGCCGCCGAGGATGATCCGCGTGGCTGCGGACTCTCGACGCTTGGCTACCAGTTCATCGCCGGGGTGCTGCGGCACGCGGACGCGATCTGCGCGGTGATCGCGCCGACGGTCAACAGCTACAAGCGGCTGGTCAAGCAGGGCAGCATGTCCGGCTTGACGTGGGCACCGGTGTTCGCTTGTTACGGCGACAACAACCGGACGAACATGCTGCGCATTCCGAGGGGCGGCGGGCGCGTCGAATGCCGGGCGGCCGATGCCGCCAACAACCCCTACCTCGGTGGCGCGCTCATGCTGGCCGCCGGGCTGGAGGGCATCCGCGAGCAACTCGATCCTGGCGACCCGAATCGGGACAACCTGTACAGGCTCACCGAGGTGGACCTTGTCGAGCGTGGAATCGGTTGGCTGCCGAGGTCACTGGGCGAGGCGATCGACGCCCTCGAGGCTGACCCGTTGGTGCGGTCGGTATTCGGCGACGAGATGTTCGCGTCGTTCGTCACCGAGAAGCGTGCAGAGTGGGACGGCTACAACGCGCACGTGTCGGCGTGGGAGACCGAGCGCTACCTGAGGTTCTGGTGACTGTGAGCAAAAAATGGGAGGAGCTGACGTCGGCGCAGCTGGCCGACCGCCTCGCCGTCGACCCGGAGTGCGTGGCGCTGATACCCGTCGGCGCGACCGAACAACACGGCCCGCACCTACCGGTGGGCACCGATACGATCATCGCGACGGCGCTCGCCGACGCCGCGGCGGGCGATGCGGCAGTCGTGTTGCCGCCACTCGCCTTCGGCGCCAGCTTCTTTCACGGCACGCGGTTGGCGGGCACCGTCGCATTCTCGGGTGAGGAGACGGCCGTGACGGCCGGACTGGTCGCCGAAGCGTGCGTGGACTCGGGATTCCGACGGCTGCTTTTCGTCAACGGTCACGTGGGCAACGCGGCCGCACTGTGGATCGCATGCGACCGGTTCCGGCGGGAGTTTCCTGAACTGCGGATCGGGGTCATGCAGTGGTGGGATCTGACGCCCGACATCGCGCGGCGGGCCACCGAGGATGCCGCCGACTGGCATGCCAACGCCGCGGAGACCTCGATCATGCTCGCGCTGCGCCCCGAACTCGTCGACACCGACAAGATGCGCGACGCCGACGACCCTGACCGCACTGTCGGTGCTGTTTTCCGCTACGCCGTCCAGCATGTGTCCACCAACGGGGTCACCGGATACCCCTCGCGAGCGTCGAAGTCGATGGGTCTCGAGCTGTGGCACGACGTGGTCACGGCGGCACGAGAAATGGTTGAGCGAGCCCACATCGAGAGGCCGCCGCTTGGCTAAGATCCACTCCATCGGACGACCCCGCAACAACACCGCCACCACGCCGACGACGTCACCGAGGGCCGACATCGTCAACGCGGCGACGAAGCTGTTCTCCGAAAAGGGTTATGCCCAAACGACGATGAGCGATATCGCACGCGCGTCGGGTCTTCAGCAGTCGTCGCTCTACTACTGGTTCCGCAGTAAGGAACAGCTGCTTGGCGAGACGCTGTTGGTGAACCGGGCGCCGCTGAAGTTCATCGCCGAGGTCGGCGCCGGTTCCGGCTCACCCGCGGTCAAGCTGTACCGGCTGCTGCGGTTCGACACCATGCAGCTTGCGCTATCCCCGATCGACTTCAACGAGATCCAGCGCATCGCCCACGATCAGCGCGCCGAATTCCACCAGTTCTGGACGGATTACGAGCGGCTCAAGGACTGGGTCGTCGACCTGATCGGGGCCGCGATCAGCGAAGGCAAGTTCATCGATTGCAACCGTGAGGAAACCGCGGGCCTGCTGCTGAACTTCGACGAAGGCGCACAGAAGCGCACCCGCTTGCACACCGACGAGGGTGACCGTGCCGAGGAGGCGATCCGCGTCGGCGAACAAGTCGCCGTCATCGCCGTGCGCGGACTGCTCAAACGCCCGAGTGATATCACCAGGATCAGCGCGCAGGCGGCGCAATTCGACGACGCGGCGATCGCCCTTCGTATCAGTCGGCCGCAGCCGGACTGACTACTCGCGGCCGGCCGAAACCCAGCTCAGATCTGCGAACCGGTTTCCCGACACCGCCGCGCCCGCGGCGTCCAACGCGTCGAGCTGCTCGGGCGTCAGCGTGACGGCCAGTGAGCCGAGGTTCTCCTCCACGCGGGACGCCCGTCGGGTGCCTGGGATCGGCACAGACGCCACGCCCAGCGCGTCGGCGCGGTAGCGCAGCCAGGCCAGCGCCACCTGCGCGGGCGTCGCGCCCTGCTGTTCGGCCACAGCCCTCACGACCTCGACGACGGCGAGGTTGGCGTCCAACGCCCCCTCGCTGAACCGCGGCATCGTCTTGCGGAAGTCGTTCGGCGACGACAGATCGGCCGCCGAACGCACCGTTCCGGTCAAGAACCCGCGCCCCAGTGGTGAATACGGCACGAAGCCGACCCCGAGCTCCGCGGCCGCCGGCACCACGTTGCGTTCGACGTCGCGGCTCCAGATCGACCACTCGCTCTGCACCGCGGCGATCGGATGTACCGAGACCGCAGCCCGCAGTTCGTCGGCTGTCACCTCGGAGAGCCCGAGGTGGCGGACCTTGCCCGCAGCCACCAATTCGGCCATGGCGCCGACAGTTTCCTCGATCGGCACATTCACATCGCGGCGGTGCATGTAGTACAGGTCGACGACATCGGTCTGCAGACGCTGCAGGCTTTCGTCGATGCTCTGGTGCACATACGTGGCGTCGCCGCGGACACCGATTCGACCCGCGGCACGGTCCGCCGGATTGCCTTGAATGCCGAACTTGGTCGCCAGGGTCACCTCGTCGCGCCGGTCGGCCAGCAGCTTGGCGATCAGCTTCTCGTTGTTGCCGTTGCCGTAGATGTTCGCGGTATCGATGAACGTCACGCCGAGGTCGACGGTGCGGTGCAGGGTGGCAAGCGATTCGGTGTCGTCGACCTCGCCGTACACCGGCGTCAACGCCATAGCGCCGAAGCCGATTGCACTGACGGACAGTTGATCGCCCAGCTCGACCGCGGGCACAGAGTTCGCATTGGTCATGGCCTGTCCTAACGAGTCTTCGCGAAGCTGTATTCCGACATGGTTTCGCGGGTCTTGAGGACCAACGGCATCAGGTGCACTGCGGCGTTGCGGACCGCGATGCCTACCCGCGTCGCAGGGATGAACAGGTTGGCCGCCAGCGTGACCGCGTTTTCCTTGGCCGCTCGCTGCGGCCGGTGCCGAGCCTCGTAGTCGCGCAGCCCGGACGGGATGTCGCCGGACAGGGCGTCGGCCAGGGTAAAGGCGCCCGTCATCGCAAGGCTGGAGCCGTCGCCGAACAGGGACACACACGATGCGGCGTCGCCGACCAGCGCCACCCGCCCGTTCGACCAGGTCGGCACCCGCACTCGGCTGACCGAGTCGAAATAGATGTCATCGGCGGTGCGGACGCGGTCCAAGAGCTCGGGCACGCGCCAGCCCGCGCCCGCGTACGCGTCGCACAGCAACCGCTTGTGCTGCTCGAGGTTTCGGTGGTCGAACTGCGGAATCTGGGGCGCGCGGAACATGAACGCCGCGATCGGCCTGCGACGCGCGGGGTGGATCGCCACCGCTCGTCCTGGGGTGTTGTACATGACGAAATCGGTTCCGGTCTCGCCGTCCAACGGCAGGGTGGCGACGTACACGCCGAGGTGCGTGACGTAGCCGGACTCCGGGCCGAATGCCAATGCCCGTATCCCGGAGTGAGCGCCATCGGCCCCGATCACCACGTCGAACCGCCGAGGCGGACCAGAGGTGAACTCTGCCGTCACGCCGTCGGCGTCCTGCTCGAGATTGGACACCGCATTGCCGAACTCGAATTCCACCTCGTCGGGGACCGCCGCGCGCAGAATCGCTGCGAGATCGCCGCGTGGCAGCTCGACATCGCCCGGCTTGGCCCATGCGTGCATGGCGGTGCGGCTCATGACGCGGCCGCGGGCGTTGACGAACACCATGTCGCGCACCTGCGTGCTCGCGTCGCGGATCTGCGCCATGACGCCCATCCGCTCGGCGACGTCCTTCGCGGATCCGCGGACGTCGACGGGGCTGCCGCTGGATCGCATGCCGCGCGCCAGCTCAACGACGGTGACCTGAAAACCATTCTTGGCCAGCCAATAGGCGGCCGTCGAGCCGGCGATTCCCGCGCCGGAAATCAGTGCTTTGCGCATAATCTGAACACTAATTGCAGTCAATGCAAAATTGCAATGAATGCAGGAAATGCACAGTTTCGCGATAGGGTCCGAGCATGTCGTCACTGCGTGAGCGCAAGCGCACCCGTACCAGGGAGGCGATCATCGAGGCGGCCGCGGAGTTGTTCGAGCGCCGCGGGTACGACGGCACGACGATCGCCGACATCGCCGCCGCGGCCGACATCAGCACCCGAACGTTTTTCTCCTACTTCGGCAGCAAGGACGACGTGCTGTTTCCGGACGCCGACGCCAGAGTGTTGGCGGCGCTGACGGCCATCGACGAGCGGAGACCCGACGAGCGGCCGACGGAGATCCTATTGCGCGCCCTTACCGAACTCGGCGCGGCAGGCGGCGATCTCGTCGGGCCGATGGCCGCATTGCGATTGCGGTTCATGAGGTCGGTGCCGTCCGTGCGCGGTCGGGGCCTACAGCTTCAGCACGACGCACAGGCAGAAATCGCCGACCGGCTGTACGCCGCGTTTCCCGATGAGCTCGGCGAGGTCGAGGCGGCCGCGTTGGTCGGCGCGTTCGTTGGGGCGATCGGGGGAGCGCTGGAGGTGCTGCTCCGCGACGACGATGCCGACCCGGACGGGCTGCGCGAACGACTGCAGCGGGCGACCGCCGTCGCATTGCAGCCGTGGACGTGACGTTGTTGCAACCGTCGTTTCCTTTCGCACGGAGCAAGTCCGCCCTAACCTGTGAAATAGATCACGGAGTGGAGGACATCGATGCGGATCGCGGATGTATTGCGGAACAAGGGTGCGTCGGTGGCGACCATCACCCCGGAGACCTCGGTCGCCGGGCTGCTCACCGAGCTGACCGTGCACAACATCGGCGCGATGGTGGTGGTGTCGCCCGACGGGCTGGTCGGCATCGTTTCGGAGCGCGACGTCGTGCGCAAACTGCATGAACTGGGCGCCGAGCTGCTGCGGCGGCCGGTGTCGGAAATCATGACCACATTCGTGGCGACCTGCACACCCGACGACTCGGTCGACCATCTCAGCGCGTTGATGACGGAGAAGCGGGTTCGACATGTCCCCGTGGTTGTGGAGGGCCGGCTAACCGGCATCGTCAGCATCGGCGACGTGGTGAAGACGAGGATGGAAGAGCTCGAGGCCCAGCAGGAGCAGCTGCAGGCCTACATCACCCAGGGCCGCTGAGTGCCGGACGATATCGACGTCCGCCCCGCGCAGCGAAGCGACGTCGGCCAGATGTCTGGCGTGCTGGCGCGGGCCTTTTACGACGATCCCGTGATGACGTGGATGCTTCCCGACGACCGATCCCGGCTGAAGGCCCTGACACGGACGTTCGCAGGCCTGGCGCGTCATCATTTCCTGCCGCGCGCGGCGTCTGAGGTCGGGCGGCGCGACGGCGTCGTCGGCGCCGCGACGCTGTGGGACCCGCCGGGCCAACGCAAGGGCTCGCGACGGGAGGAGCTCCTCATGATGCCCTTGATGCTGTGGGCATTCCGCTCAAGGGTCCCCGCCAGTGTGCGGGTGATGGAGCTGATGGAGAAGCACCATCCCGAGGAACCGCACTGGTATCTGATGGTCATCGGAAGTGACACCAACGTCCGCGGTGCGGGTTTCGGCCAGGCATTGATGCGTTCGCGCCTCGACCGCTGCGATGCCGAAGGCGCGCCGGCCTATCTCGAGAACAGCAATCCGAAGAACGAGCCGTATTACCTGCGGTTCGGCTTCGAAGTCACCGGAGAGATCAAACTGCCCGACGGCGGGCCGTCGATGTGGCCCATGTGGCGGCAGCCGCGCTAGCTCTTCGGTGCGAGCGACCGCATAATGCCACAACTCTGCGGCGTGTTGCGTCCAAACACGGTCATTCGCCGGGAGCCGCGCTAGCTCCAGGAGAATTCGGCGCGCAGCCGCATGGCGACCACCTCGAACGTCTCCCGCTCCAGAATCGCGCCCTCGCGGCGGATGCCTTCCTCTGGCACGTCGAGCACCCGGTCCAGCCGCACCCAGCTCTCCCTGTTTTCGTAATCCCAGCTTCCGCTGCCGATGCCCACCCAGTTGGGGTCGTTGCGGTGGTGGTCCTGGCTGGAGAGCATCAAGCCGAGCAGCGTGGAGCGGTCACGGCCCACTACGAGCACGGGGCGGTCCTTGCCGCGGGTCGGGTCGTCCTCGTAAACGACCCAGGTCCAAACGATTTCGCCGGGATCGGCGCGGCCGTCGAGATCCGGCGCGTACACCAGCCTGCGAGCCCGCTGGGCGGTCGGCACGCTGTTGTCGGTGACCGGACGGCCAGAGGTGATGGCAGGGGAATCGGAACGCGGAACAGTGCCGGTGATCGCGTCCAACCCGAGCTTGATTCCCTGCTGGATCCCGCGTGTCACGGTGTCGGATTGCAGCTGCTGACGGATGAATTTCGGCGCCTCGTTGAACACCAGATTCTCCGCGAAGCGCTGAAACGTCTTCCACGGCGGAGCCATGTCTCCGAGGATAAGCGAAGGGGACTTGCCACGATTGTGTCGACGGGGCCCTACCTCGATACCCTGGTAGTGCACAAGCCCCGCCCGACCAGGAGATTCCCATCAGCAGTTTCGCCGACCAGACCTTCACCGCGCCGGCGCAGATTCGGAACTTCTGCATCATCGCCCACATCGACCACGGGAAGTCGACGCTGGCCGACCGGATGCTGCAACTCACCGGCGTCGTCGCCGATCGGGATATGCGCGCCCAATATCTGGACCGGATGGACATCGAACGTGAGCGCGGCATCACCATCAAGGCCCAAAACGTCCGTCTGCCATGGAAAGTCGGGGACGAGGAGTTCGTCCTGCACCTAATCGACACGCCCGGTCACGTCGACTTCACCTACGAGGTGTCGCGTGCGCTCGAGGCGTGCGAGGGTGCGGTGCTGCTGGTCGACGCGGCCCAGGGCATCGAGGCGCAGACACTGGCCAACCTCTACCTGGCGCTGGACCGCGACCTGCACATCATCCCTGTGCTCAACAAGATCGACCTACCCGCCGCCGACCCGGACCGCTACGCAGGCGAGATCGCCCACATCATCGGCTGCGAGCCCGGCGACGTGCTGCGGGTGTCGGGGAAGACCGGCGACGGCGTCGCGGACCTGCTTGACCACGTGGTGCGCGAAGTACCGCCACCGACCGGAGATGCGGACGCCCCGGCGAGGGCGATGATCTTCGACTCCGTCTACGACATCTATCGCGGCGTGGTGACCTACGTCCGCGTGGTCGACGGGAAGATCACGCCACGCGAGAAGATCAAGATGATGTCCACCGGCACCACCCACGAGCTGCTGGAAGTCGGCATCGTCTCACCGGAGCCGAAGCCCACAGTGGGTCTCGGTGTCGGCGAGGTCGGCTATCTGATCACCGGTGTGAAGGACGTCCGCCAATCGAAGGTCGGCGACACCATCACCTCCGCACGCCACGGCGCCACGGAGGCGCTGACGGGATACCGCGAGCCAAGGCCGATGGTGTACTCCGGGCTTTATCCCGTCGACGGATCGGACTATCCGGATCTCCGCGACGCGCTCGAGCGGCTGCAGCTCAACGACGCCGCGCTGCAGTGGGAGCCGGAAACGTCGGTGGCGCTCGGATTTGGCTTCCGCTGCGGATTCCTTGGTCTGCTGCACATGGAAATCACCCGGGAACGGCTGGAGCGCGAGTTCGACCTGGACCTGATCTCGACGTCGCCGAACGTGGTGTATCGCGTTGTGCAGGAAGACGGCACCGAGAAGGTCGTCACCAATCCGTCGGACTGGCCCGAAGGCAAGATGCGCGAGGTGTACGAACCCGTCGTCAAGACCACCATCATCGCGCCGAGCGAATTCATCGGCACCATCATGGAGCTGTGCCAGTCGCGGCGTGGCGAGCTCGGCGGCATGGACTATCTGTCGCCGGAGCGGGTCGAGCTGCGCTACACAATGCCGTTGGGGGAGATCATCTTTGACTTTTTCGACGCGCTGAAGTCGCGCACCCGCGGCTATGCCAGCCTCGATTATGAGGAGGCAGGTGAGGCGGAGGCCGATCTGGTCAAGGTCGACATTCTGCTTCAGGGTGAGGCCGTCGACGCATTTTCCGCGATCGTGCACAAGGATTCGGCGTACGCCTACGGCAACAAGATGACGACCAAGCTCAAGGAGCTGATTCCCCGCCAGCAGTTCGAAGTTCCGGTGCAGGCGGCCATCGGTTCCAAGATCATTGCTCGCGAAAACATCCGCGCGATGCGCAAAGACGTGCTATCGAAGTGTTACGGCGGTGACATCACGCGCAAGCGCAAGCTGCTGGAGAAGCAGAAGGAAGGCAAGAAGCGGATGAAGACCATTGGGCGGGTCGAGGTGCCGCAGGAGGCATTTGTCGCCGCCCTTTCGTCCGACGCCGCGGCCGCCGACAAAGCCAAGAAGTAGGTATCCGATGCGCTCAAACCGATCGACGATCGCAGTGTTGAGCGCGTGTGCGGTGCTTGCGGGATGCTCGCCGGCCCCCGTTGACAGCGCCGCCCCCGTCGTCCGCATCACGGAGGCCGCCAAGCCTTCAGTGTCGCTTCCGCTGAACCAGGTCCTGCCCACCGGCGACGAGCTCAGCGCCACCATGGGCGTCGGTCCCGGTTTGTCGGGTCAGCTCGTCGTCGGCGGCGCCGACATGCTGCTGGCTGGTGTCGGCGAATCCGAGGCGACGCCCATCGAATGCGTCAGCGCCGGCTACCGGCTGCAGAAGATGGTCTATGCGGCCAGTCCGGTGCGCGAGGTGGCCAGTCAATCGTGGGCCGGAGGCGACTTCAACGGCCCGCCGCTGTCGGCGTTCTTCGGAGCGGTCAAATTCGCGACGGCCAACGACGCGCAGGCGTTCTTCGCGGCGTCGGCCGACAAGTGGAGCCGGTGCAACGGCCAGACGCTCATGCTGCACCAACCCGAACACGGGGCCGACGGGGTGAGCCGGATAACCGATGTCGTCGTCGACAACACGGTGGTCTCGGCCGTGGTGCTGCACGACGACGGCTCGACGATCCAACGGGCCCTCGGCGTGGCGTCGGATTGCGTTGTGGACGTGGAGATTACGAATGCCGACCGCGGTGGCGGGGCTCGTGGTGCCGTCAACGTCGCCAACCTGGCGCTGCAGAAAATCGGTGTTTCCTAAGAAGAGAACCAGCAAAATTGACGCCTACCCGACACTTCGCGCGTCGGTCGGTCACAATAACGCGGTGATCAACATCGGCACGGCTACCCGCGCATGCGCGGTCGGGGCTGTCATCGCGGCGTCCGTCCTGCTCACCGGCTGCGAGAGCACCGTGTCCGGCACAGCGGTGCGCGCGCATAACGCCGCCCCGATCGACGTGCCGCCGCTGACCGACGCCAAGCTCGACGATGTGCTGCTCTCAATTGGCGAACTCAACGGCATCATGGGGTCCTCGCAGATGAAGGTCACCAGCGAGCTGGATGAGATGACCGATCACTCAGGGGAGGTATCGGACCCAGATTGTCTCGGTGCGATCTACGGCGCGGAGGAGCCGGTGTACGCGGGCAGCGGATGGACGGCGCTGCGTGACCAGATCGCGCGCGAACCCGGTGAGGACAACGACCACTGGGTGGAGCAGACGGTGGTGCTCTATCCGTCGGCAGACAAGGCGCAGAAGTTCTTCGACGAGTCGAAGTCGGCATGGGAAAAATGTTCGGGCTACTCGGTTTCGGTCGACGATGAAGCCGCCAGTTACCTGTGGCTGATCGACAGCCTCACCGCCGAGGACGCGCTGATCACTCAAATGACCGCTCAGGAAGACGCCGAGGGGTGGGGATGCCAGCACGCCATGTCGGTGGTGTCGAACGTGATCGTCGAGGCATGGGCATGCGGCTACACCATCAAGGACGAGGCGGCGACCATCGCCAACGATATGGTCGCCAACGCGGCCAAGAAGTAGCGCACGCTGGCATTTCTGCCTAGTTGGCCATCGAAACCAGGCGGGCGCGGTCGATCAGGTCACCCCAAACGGTGAACGCCTCAACATGCTCCGCGGATGACGATCCGCTGGCGACCGCCACCAACCCGCCGGCCAATCGACCGATGCCGATGCCCGTCTGGTGCACCACGCGGACCAGTTCGTCAAACGCCGCCTGGTCCGAGCAGCCGCGCAGCCCAACCAGGATCCCGATGGCCACGTCGATCACTCGGCGCGATGTGTCGTCCACGACGCGATAACTCATGGATCCGATGGTGCTCAATCGCGACGGGCCAAACAAGACATCAAGCCAGGATGATCCTGAACCGCTATCAGCCCTTCACCTGCGCGCAATCGGCTCTACATTCGGCCTATTCCTCTGACTTTCGGCCATGCTGATTCAAAATCGGCGACGCTGGCTGGCACTGCGTATGCCTCGTTGTCGTCAGCTGGGCCAGGTGCGCAGCCGCCACGGCGACCTAAAGTTCCGTTGTGCCCGACGATGTTTACCTGACCGCCCCCGACGGTGGGCTGATGGTGCCGATCCGTCCAGTCGGCGGCTGGCCATGGATAGTGGCCGCGCTTGGCGTGGCGATCGTCGTCCTCGGTGGATTGCTACTGACGTAGCCCAATAGTCACGCGACGGCGATCGCGCCAGGGCCCGGCACTGGGGTGATGTCGCGCGCATTCAATGCGACATGGCCTGCGCCGCAGGTGAGTTCGACGGTCACCGGTTCACCACAGTCTTGGTGAAGGAGCTGCACAGCCGGGCCGGACTCGTCGGCGTTCCACCGATCGCCCCACTGCATCAGCGCGACCACGACGGGAAACAGGTCGCGGCCCTTGTCCGTCAGGCGGTATTCGTGGCGGCCGCGGCCGCGGTCGTCCGTGTAGGCGACGCGATCCAGGAGTCCGTGACGCACAAGTGTTTTCAGACGGGTGGCGAGCAGGTTGCGCGCGCACCCCAGCGCGGTGTGGAAGTCGTCGAATCTGCGCACCCCGTAGAACGCCTCACGTAGGACGAGCAGTGTCCACTTTTCGCCGACCACGCCGAGGGTGCGGGCGATCGAACAGTTGGCGGCGCTGTAGCGGAACCGGTCGCTGTGCATGCCTCGATCATAGCTGGGTTGACAATCTAAACCTAGCAATCTAAGTTCAGATAATAAACCCAGCTCGACCAATGGAGGTTGGACCATGCCCATGCTCGACGCTTACATCCCCGCTGGAGCGCTCCCGCCGGTCGCCGAGAGCGCGTTGATGTCCCAGCTGACCGACCTCCTGCTCCGACACGAAGGGGCCGACCCGGCCGATCCGCGCGCTCGTGCGATCGCATGGGTGTTTCTGCACCGACCCGCCGACGTGTTCGTCGCAGGGGAGAGGGCCGCCGAACCGCGCTACCGATTCATTGCGTCGGTGCCCGAGGGCCAGTTCGACGACGAGCGTCGAGCAGCGATCGTGCGCGACGTCACCGACGCCGTGCTCCGCGCCGAGAATGGCGCGCATCCGTCCGACGCAAACCGGGTGTGGGTGTTCACCAACGAAATTCCCGACGGCACCTGGGGCGGCGCCGGTCGCATCAACACGCTGGCAGACATCGTCGGCTACGTCGTAGGCGATCCAGAGAAGGGTCGTGCATACGCCGAGCGGCGGCTGGCTCAGCGCGCTTAGCGGAACTGCCTACATCGGTGCGTTGGCCGGCTGGAAAACCCCGGAGCTGTCGGACTCTTCTTCCGCACGGATGACGTGCACCACGGCGTTGATCAGCGCCAGGTGGGTGAACGCTTGCGGGAAGTTGCCGAGATGCCTGCCGGTGCGTGGCTCGATCTCCTCGGCGTAGAGGTGCAGCGGGCTGGCGAACGACAGCAGCCGCTCGCAGAGGTGTTTGGCCCTGTGAATCTCACCGATCTCGACAAGCGCGGACACCAGCCAGAACGAGCAGATGGTGAACGTGCCTTCCTCGCCGGACAGGCCGTCGTCGGTCTCCTCGACGCGGTACCGCAGCACCAGTCCGTCCTCGGTGAGCTCGTCGGCGATGGCCAGCACCGTGGCACGCACTCGCGGGTCGTCGGCGGGCAGGAAGCGCGTCAGAATCGCCAGCAGGAGCGAGGCGTCCAGCGCATCGTCCCCGTAGCGCTGGGTCAGCACGCCTCGGGAGTCGACGCCCTTTGCGAGGACGTCGGCCTTGATCTCCTCCGCGATCGCGCGCCACTGCTGGGCATAAGACTTCTCGCCCTGCAGCTCGGCCAGCTTGGAACCGCGGTCGAGCGCCACCCAGCACATGATCTTGCTCGACGTGAAGTGCTGCGGCTCGCCGCGCACCTCCCAGATGCCGCGGTCTGGCTCCTTCCAATGCTTGATCGCTTCCTCGACCTGTTGCTTGAGCACCGGCCACAGCGTGTCCGAGATCTGCTCGCGCGATTTGGCGTGCAGGTACACCGAATCCAGCATCGTGCCCCAGATGTCGTGCTGCATCTGGTTATAGGCGCCGTTGCCGATGCGCACCGGGCGGGCGTTGTCATAACCGGACAGGTGATGCAGCTCCTCTTCGACGAGGCTGCGTTCACCGCCGACCGCATACATCACCTGAAGCGGATGTCTTTCACCGTTGTTGGCGCCGGACACGTCGGCGATGAACGCGAAGAAGTCGTCGGCCTCACGGTCGAGGCCCAGTGTGTAGAGGCCCCACAGCGCGAACGTCGAATCGCGCACCCAGGCGTAGCGGTAGTCCCAATTTCGTTCGCCCTGAGGCGTTTCCGGCAACGACGTGGTCGGGGCTGCCAGCAGTGCGCCGGTGGGGGAGTAGGTCAAGCCCTTTCAGAGTCAGCGCGCTGCGCTGTAGATACGATCGCCACGGGTGATCGGGGAAGTCGCCGATGTTGATCCACTGCCGCCACGCTTCGCTGGTCGCCCACATCTTGTCGGCGGCCTCTTCGTAGGTCTGCGGTGCCGGATGCTTGGACCAGCTCAGCGCGACGAATGCGTTGTCGCCCTCCTTCATTCGGGTCCTGGCCCGGGCCTCGCGGCCCTCGAGGCCGATGCGCAGGTTGGTGGTGATTCGCATGGTCGGGTGCGAGTCGGGATCCTTGTTGGCCCGCGCGATCGCCTCGCCGTACGCCTGGGCCGAGTACTCCCAGGTGGCGTTGTTGCGGTGGTAGTCGAACGCAGGCTCGCAGCTCATCACCAGCTCGACGGTGCCGCTCACACAGCGCACCGTGCGCAGCAGGATGTGCTCGGCGTCCCAGTCCATCGGCGTGCGGCGATGCGTGCGGGACCGGGTCTCGATGTCGTGCCACGGACCCATCACCAGCGCGTCGCGCACGATCACCCAGCCGGTGTGGGTCTGCCAGGTGGTCTCCAGGATCAGGCTGCCAGGCAGGTAGCGGCGGGCGGCGGGCACGGTGACGCCGTACGGGCCCATCCGGAAGTGGCCGGCACCGCGGTCCAGGATGGCGCCGAACACGCTGGGGGAGTCGGGGCGGGGGACACACAGCCATTCCACCGAGCCTGCCGACGAGATCAGGCAGGTGTTCTCGCAGTCCGAAAGGAATGCGTAGTCCGCGATCGGCGGAAAGGGGTTCCGCAACGACCCGCTAGAGGCATACGGCACCGGTGCCGTCACGGTGAACGGGGCTTCCGGCTCGACTGACGGGCCTCGACCCGTTGTCGGCCTCGGCGGTCTTCGGCGCCCCGTCGGAAGGCTCGGTGTCTTGCAGGACCATTCGGACATCATCGACTGCCGAGAGGCCCGGCGTCTACTCGTGTCGGCGCGTGTCCTGCGGCGTTTGCGCTCAGCGCCGGGCAAACTCCGGCGCATGTTCGGGCAGAGGACCGATCGCGACGGCATATCCCGCCGCGGTGCGCAGCGCGGGCACCTTGTTGGCGATCCGCACCACGAGCGGCGGTTTAACGGGCTGACCTGCCGAAACGGCGACAGCAATGACCCGGCTGTGGATGACCCGCTGGACCGACTGCACCAGCACGGCTGGCACCCACCGCCGCGCCTGGATACGGGCCAACTGCCTGGTGGAGACATTGCCGCGGCGCAACGGGCCCGCCAGTGCTCTGCCGGCCGCCACCGCGTCGGCGACGGCCAGGTTGATCCCGACCCCGCCAACCGGTGACATGGCGTGCGCCGCGTCGCCGATGAGCAACATTCCGTCGGTGTACCAGCGCCGCAGCCGATTGAGCTGAACGTCCAGCAGCTTGACGTCGTCGAACGACGTGAGCGCCTCGACGCGACCGGCCAGCCATGGCACCAGTGCCACCACCCCGCGGTGCAGCGTTTCGATACCCTGCGCCCGCAGCTCCGCATCGCGGCCCTTGGGGATGACGTAGGCGATCTGGAAGTAGTCGCCGCGGTCGATCGCGATGCACGCGTGGCCCGCGCCGAGCACGCCCGCAAGGCCGTGCGGATCGTCGGCGTTTCGCGGCAGCCGAAACCACCACACATCCATCGGCGCCCCGAAGCTCCTCGGCTGCAACCCCATTGTGGTGCGCAGCGTCGACGAGCGCCCGTCGCAGGCCACCGTCAAGTCGGCGTGCAGCTCGCGCACCTGCCCCCCGCTGTCGCGGTAGCTGACACCAATCACCTTGTCGCCGCTACGAATCGGCGCAAGCACTTCGGTGCTGCGCAGCAGTCGAAACGTCGGCTCCTTCTCGGCGGCCGCCGCCAGCAGCTCAAGGAAATCCCACTGGGGAACCAGCGCAATGTGCTTGTGCGGACCTGGAATTCGGCGCAGGTCGATTTCGACAGGGGTTCCTTGGATCTTCATGCTCAACGTATCGATCTCGCGGTGCGGCATCCGAGCGAATTCCGCTGCCAATCCGAGTTCGTCGAGGAGCCGAAGCGTGCTGGCATGCACGGTGTCACCGCGGAAGTCACGCAGGAAGTCGGCGTGTTTCTCCATCACGGTGACGTCGACGCCGCCGCGGGCGAGCAGCAGGCCGAGCATGATTCCCGCGGGACCGCCGCCGGCGATGACGCAGGTAGTCTTCGCAGTGCTGTCTTCGTCGGCAGGCACTCGGTCATCCTCGCATCGAATAGTCTGGCCGGGTGGGCGGCTTCCTTAATTGGTGGGACGGCGTCGAACTATGGCTGACCGGCCTGCCGTTCGTCGTCCAGACCGCCGTGGTGATGCCTGTCGTACTGGCTCTGGCGTACTGCATCGCGATCGCTCTCGACGGGGCATTGGGCAACGGGATCCGGCTGTTGCGGCGCGCGCGCCACGAGCGCGAGGATCCCGAATGAGCGGGCTGCCCCGGTCGCGGGTGACCTTGGTGCTCCTCATCCTGGTGGTGCTGGTGCTCGTCACATGGCTGCTAACTCGTTAACCGGGCTAAGGCCAGTCTGAGCGCGTTGCCAGACTCTGTTATTCTTCGCGCCATGCATGCAGCGTCCGGCAGTACCGAGGGCCATATCTTGGCGCTCATTGCCGTGGGTACGTGCGCTGTTGCAGACGTCCACTGTTGTCGCTGACTCCATACCCGTCCGCGGTTTGGTGTCGGTAGCGGCTGCGTTGTTGCCCAAGTACTGATCCTTCGCCTTGCCGTCGTAACGGGGTCCGTTTTCCATCCCCTGCAAGGAAAGGTCACCAATGCTCAACATTCGTAAGTCGTGGCGCGCCGCGGCCGCCTTGACCGCCACCGCGACCGTGCTCGCGGCGTGCGGCGGCGGATCCAGCGACGTGGCAGGCGGCAGCGAGCAGCCGGCCGCCGAGACCACGCTGACGCTCGTCGCGTACGCCGTGCCCGAGCCGGGCTGGAGCAAGATCATCCCGGCGTTCGCCGCCACGCCTGAGGGCAAGGGTGTGGCCGTGACCACGTCGTACGGCGCGTCTGGCGATCAGTCGCGCTCCGTCGTCGACGGCAAGCCCGCCGATATCGTCAACTTCTCGGTCGAGCCCGACGTCACGCGCCTGGTCAAGGCCGACAAGGTGGCCAAGGACTGGAACGCCGACGCCACCAAGGGCATCCCGTTCGGGTCGGTGGTGACCTTCTTGGTCCGCAAGGGCAACCCGAAGAACATCCACGACTGGGACGATCTGCTCAAGCCGGGAGTCGAAGTCATCACCCCGAGCCCGCTGAGCTCCGGCTCGGCGAAGTGGAACCTGTTGGCGCCGTACGCCGCCAAGAGCAACGGCGGCCAGAATCAGCAGGCTGGGCTGGACTTCGTCACCAAGCTGGTCACCGAGCACGTCAAGTCGCGGCCAGGCTCCGGACGCGAGGCCACCGACGTGTTCATCCAGGGCAGCGGGGACGTGCTGCTGGCCTACGAGAACGAGGCCATCAATGTCGAGCGCCAGGGCAAGCCGGTCGAGCACATCACTCCGCCGCAGACTTTCAAGATCGAGAACCCGGTCGCCGTCGTGACGTCCAGCACTCATCTGGATCAGGCCACCGCGTTGAAGAACTTCCTCTACACCAAGGAGGGGCAGAAGATCTGGGCACAGGCAGGCTTCCGGCCTGTCGACCCGTCGGTCGCGACGGACTTCGCCACTGACTTCCCGACGCCGGAGAAGTTGTGGACCATCGCCGACCTGGGAGGATGGAGCACGGTCGATCCCGCGTTGTTCGACAAAGACAACGGCAGCATTACGAAGATCTACAAGCAGGCAACTGGATGACGGCTGCGCTCGAGCCCAACCCCGAGGCGACCCGGCCCGAACTCACCGAAGGTGAGGGCGGCCGGGCGCCCGGCCTGCTCGGCGGCCGGTACGGGACGACGTCGCTGCGGGTGGGTGCGGCGTCGATATGGCTCAGCATCATCGTGTTGCTGCCACTGGCCGCAATTCTTTGGCAGTCCGCAGGCGGTGGCTGGGACGCGTTCTGGACCGCAGTCACCTCAAACGCGGCGCTCGGGTCGTTCCGCGTGACGCTGACGATCTCACTTGGCGTCACATTGGTGAACCTCGTGTTCGGGTTGTTGGTGGCCTGGGTGCTCACCCGTGACGACTTTCCAGGCAAGCGCCTCGTCGACTCGGTTATCGATCTGCCGTTCGCGCTGCCGACCATCGTCGCCAGCTTGGTGATGCTCGCGCTGTACGGGCCGAACAGCCCGGTGGATCTTCACCTGCAGCACACCAAGTGGGGCGTAGGCATCGCGCTGCTGTTCGTCACGTTGCCGTTCGTCGTGCGCTCGGTGCAGCCGGTGCTGCTGGAACTCGACCGCGAGACCGAGGAGGCGGCCGCTTCTCTCGGGGCCAACAACTGGACGATCTTCACCCAGGTGATCCTGCCTGCGTTGCTGCCCTCACTTCTGTCGGGCGCCGGACTCGCCTTCTCGCGGGCCATCGGCGAGTTCGGTTCGGTGGTGCTCATCGGCGGCGCGGTGCCTGGTGAAACCGAAGTGTCGTCGCAGTGGATCCGGACCCTGATCGAGAACGACGACCGCACCGGCGCGGCCGCAATTTCCATTGTGCTGCTTGTGATCTCGTTCGTTGTGCTGTTCATCCTGCGAGCGGTCGGTTCGCGAGCGGCCAAGCGCGAGGAGCTGGCGCGATGACATTGTCACCGGTCGTCAAGCACCTGCTTCGCTACCTCGCGCTCGCCTACATCACGATCCTTGTCATCGTGCCCGTCGCGTTGATCCTGTGGCGGACGTTCCAGCCTGGCGTCGGGGCGTTCTTCGATTCCATTACCACCCCGGCGGCGGTCTCGGCACTGCAGCTGTCGTTGCTGGTGGTCGCGATAGTGGTGCCCCTAAACGTTCTTTTCGGGGTTCCCACCGCATTGGTGTTGGCGCGCAACAGGTTTCGCGGCAAGAGTGCCCTGCAGGCCGTGATCGACCTCCCGTTTGCGGTGTCCCCGGTGGTGGTCGGTGTCGCACTGATCCTGTTGTGGGGCTCGGCCGGGCTGTTCGGGTTCGTCGAGAACAACCTCGGCTTCAAGATCATCTTCGGCTTCCCCGGCATCGTGTTGGCCAGCATCTTCGTCACCGTGCCGTTCGTTATCCGCGAGGTCGAGCCGGTCCTCCATGAGATCGGCACCGACCAGGAGGAGGCAGCTGCCACGCTCGGATCGCAGTGGTGGCAGACGTTTTGGCGGGTCACCCTGCCGTCCATCAGGTGGGGGCTGACCTACGGCATCGTCTTGACGATCGCGCGCACGCTCGGCGAGTTCGGCGCGGTCATCATGGTGTCGTCCAACCTGCCGGGTACCTCGCAAACCCTCACACTGTTGGTGGCGGACCGGTACAGCCGCGGCGCGGAATACGGCGCATACGCCGTCTCGACGCTGTTGATGACGGTCGCGGTGATCGTCCTGATCGTTCAGGTGGTCCTCGACGCCAGGCGCTCGCGTGCGAGCAAGCAGGCCTAAGGAGAGACGCAGAAAATGACTGACGCAATCATCGTGCGGGGTGCCAACAAGCACTACGGCGACTTCGCCGCGCTGGACAACGTCGACTTCGAAGTGCCATCCGGCTCGCTGACCGCGCTGCTCGGGCCCAGCGGGTCGGGCAAGTCCACCCTGCTGCGCGCCATCGCCGGCCTGGACCAGCCTGACACCGGCACCATCACGATCAACGGCCGCGACGTAACCGGTGTGCCGCCGCAGCGCCGCGGCATCGGATTCGTCTTCCAGCACTACGCCGCGTTCAAGCATCTGACCGTCCGCGACAACGTCGCGTTCGGGCTGAAGATCCGCAAGAAGCCGAAGGCCGAGATCAAGGAGAAGGTCGACAACCTTCTGGAAGTGGTGGGGCTGGCCGGGTTTCAGACCCGCTATCCCAACCAGCTCTCCGGCGGCCAGCGTCAGCGCATGGCCTTGGCCCGTGCGTTGGCGGTTGATCCCGAAGTGCTGCTGCTCGACGAGCCGTTCGGTGCGCTGGACGCCAAGGTCCGTGAGGATCTGCGCGCGTGGCTTCGCCGGCTGCACGACGAGGTACACGTCACCACCGTGCTTGTCACCCACGACCAAGCGGAAGCCCTCGATGTCGCGGATCGCATCGCCGTGCTCAACAAGGGCCGGATCGAACAGGTCGGCTCACCGACGGACGTCTACGACGCGCCGGCCAATGCATTCGTGATGTCGTTCCTCGGTGCGGTGTCGTCGCTCAACGGCACGCTGGTTCGACCGCACGACATCCGAGTGGGTCGCAATCCTGAGATGGCGATCGCCAACACCGATGACTCGATTCAGGCCACCGGTGTGGTCCGCGCGACGATCGAGCGAATAGTGGTGCTGGGTTTCGAGGTTCGCGTGGAACTGAGCAGTGCGGCCGATCACACGCCGTTCACCGCGCAGATCACCCGTGGCGACGCCGAGGCACTGGGGCTGAAGGAAGGCGACACGGTGTATGTGCGTGCCACCCGGGTGCCGCCGTTGCCCGGAGGCACCGAAATCCCGAGGGCCGACAAGGCCGACGAGGGCGAAGCGCTGACGAAGGCCTGAGTCAGAAGTAGCCGTTCGCGGGCGGCCAGACCCCGTTGACGGCGTAGTTACCCGCCGCATATGCCTTGTACGCCAATGGGCTGTGGCCTGCGATCGTGCGGGCATTGCGCCAATGCCGATCCAGGTTGAGCGCGCGGGCGGTGGCCGATGCGCCGCCTGTGTCGAAGAGTCGCTCCGCGGCCGATATCGTCAGCCGCTCGGCTACCAACTGCGCCCGTGCAACCGCGACGGCGACGTCGGCGACCGCATCCGGATCGCTTTGCAGCTTCTCGTCGACAAGGCGGTCGATGGCGTCGGCGGCAGTCAACACGACGGCTTCGCCCGACGCCGCGGAGGCCGAGATCTCGCCAACGGCCTGCAGCACGAACGGATCCGCGTCCGCGGTGTCCGCGATCGAATGTGACGCTGGTCGGGCCTTCGTGCGGACGTAGTCGACGGCGTCGTCCAACACGGCATATGCGATTCCCACGGCCACCGACGCCAGATACAGCTGCAGGAACGCTGTCGCGTGCCCGAGTCGGGTGCCGTCGGATACCGTGACGACCTCGGCGGGTTGGACCTCGACGTCGGTGAATCTGGTGCCGCCGCTGGCGGTTGTGCGCTGACCGAATCCGTCCCAGTCGTCGAACAATTCGACCCCGGCCCGGTCCGCAGGAATGATCGCCTGCACGTCACGCCCCTGCGCATCAAGCGCCGACACGGCGATGACGTCGGCGTAGAGGGTGCCGGTGGAATAGAACTTGTAGCCGTTGAGGCGCAGCACCCCTGCCGTGTCGGGAAGGACCTTGGTGTCCGCGCTCGACGGCGCCCTGCCACCCCCGTCCGTGATCGCGTTGCCGAACACGAGGCCTGCGTTGACACGCGGAAACCACTCTCGGCGTTCCTCCGATGTCGCGCGGTTGCTGAGCAGCCGTTCGGAGAATCCGAAGTGCGCCCGAAGAGCTTGCGCCACATTGGAACTGCCGCGGCCGATCTGGATGACGGCGGACAGTACGTCGCGGACCCTGCCGCCAGGACCTCCGAACTCGGTTGGCACGCGCAGGCCGAGGACGCCTGTCCGCCGCAGCGATTCGACGGCCTCGTACTGCAGCACCCGATCGCGTTCGGCGGCTGGATCGTCGCTTCGGAGCGCGCCCACGATTTCAGGTAGCCGGGCCAGCCGCTCCTCTACCGACCCGCCCAGTGGCCCACCGGTGAAAGGCTTTCGTGGAGAAACGGCTTCGCGTGTGACGGTCATATCGTGCTCCAGGTGTTATCGGAAGTGGGGGATGATCTTGTCCGCGAACCGGTCCAGCTCGGCATCGATGGGCTGGAACTGCAGCATGAACAGCTCGATTCCGGCATCGTGGAATGCTTGAATGCGGTCGATCACCTGTGCGTAGCTGCCGACAAGGCCGGCAAGCGTTCCGCCGTTGGACCCGATGCGCTTGGTGCCCGACAGCACCTTGTACATCTGGGTTTTCGGGTCGGTGCCGCCGGAGATCTCTGGCCGGCTCTCGGCGTCGGCAAGCGATTGTAAGTAGGTCAGTTCGGCGATTGCCTCCGCTTCGGTCTCGCGGGCTATCACGAACGCGGAAAGGCCGAATCGCAGCGGTGCGCCGTCTCGCGGTCGAGCACGCAGATCCTCGATGACCTCAACGGTCTCGGCGAATGGTCGACCGTTGATGAAGAAGACATCGGCGCGTTCTGCGGCAAGCGCACGGCCCGGCTCGGATTCGCCACCGACGTACAACACCGGCGGGTTGACCGGTGTCGGCCGAATCAGGGCGGGCTGGCCGCCCCGGTTTCCGATCGGAACATGCTTGCCCGCCCAGAGTTCGGCGACGATCCCAAGCCACTCCCGCGAGTACGCATACCGGTCGTCGTGGTCCAGCGGATCGAGGCCGAGCCCCTCCAGTTCCGGCAGGAACCATCCGGTGACGAGGTTGACGGCCAGCCGTCCGTCGGCGATGTCGGCGATGTTGGCGGCGATCTTCGCGAACACCAACGGGTTGAACAGCAGAGGCTTAACCGCCCCGATCAACTCGATGCGTGAGGTGGCCTCCGCCAGCGCCGCTATCGTCGACCACGTTTCGAGCACATCGTCCTCGGTATTGCTCGGGTGGATGACGTGTTCGGCCAGGAGGGTCGAGTCGAAGCCGGCCCGTTCGGCACGCAGCAGCAGGTCGCGGGTGCGCCGGTAGCTCGCGTCGGGCGCATCGTTGGGATGCAGGCGTGCTCCGTGGTTGCCGTAGACGGGCGCCCACACCCCGAATCGCGGGGCGATCACGAACGGCTCAGGTAGCGCCTGCGTTCCCAGTCGCTGACCTCATTGGAGTATTCCGCCCATTCGCTGCGGGCCAGGGCGGCGAAGTCGAGTACCGAGTCGGCACCGAGGATCTCGAGGATCGTGTCGTCACGAGTGGCCAGTTCCAATGCCACACCCAGTGATTCGGGCAACGGGACACCCTGCGTGTACAGGTTGCCGCCTTCGGCCTGCGGTGGGGTGGCCGCGCTTTCGAGCCCGGCGATAACCGCCGCCAACGCCGACGCGATCAACCAGTACGGGTTGGCGTCGGAGGCGCCGCTGCGCAATTCGATGCGAGTCGCCGACGGGTCCGACTCCACCAGCGAGCGCACCGCGGCGCTGCGATTGTCGCGGCTCCACGTCACGGTCGCGGGGGCGAACGAGTCCGGGGTGAATCGCCGATACGCATTGACCGAGTGCGCACCGAACAGCGTGATCGACGGCAGATGCTCGAGCAGGCCCGCGATCGCGTTGAGCGCCAGCTGGTTCTCGGCGCCGTCGTGCGGCGCGAAGGCCGGCGCTTCACCGCGCCATAGCGAGATGTGCAGATGCTGGGAGCTGCCGGAGTGCTCGGTGAACGGCTTGGGCATGAAGCTGGCGAGTTTGCCGTGCTTGCGGGCCACCTCTTTGGCGGCGTACTTCAGCCTGGCGGCGTCGTCAGCGGCCTCCAGGGCGTCGGTGTAGACCAGATTCGTCTCGACCTGCCCTGGGCCGTACTCGGTTTGGATGCCCTCCAAACGCGTGAAGGCGCCCAGTGTCTCGTTGAGATTGGTGAGCAGTGGGTCGAGCGCGTTGGCGTTCTCCAACGAGTAGGCGTGGATGTCGTCCTGGAACGGCGTCCCGTCGAGGTTGAGTAGATAGAACTCGAACTCCACGCCGATCTTGGCGGTGTAGCCCAGCCCGGCCAGCCGGGCGAGCACCCGCTTGAGCACCGCACGCGGGTCAAGCAGTGATGGGCTGCGGTCGTGCGCAACGATGTCGGAGATGACATGGCCGACTGTTGGTCGCCACGGCAGCTCTCGATAGGTGCCGAGATCCGGAACGGCGAACACGTCGGGATAACCGCCTGCCCAGTTGGTCAGTCCCAGGGAGTCGATTACCGTGCCGTCGGTGTTCCAGCCCAAAGACGCCTCGCAGAACGCGAATCCAGTTCCGAGTGCACGATTCAGGAACTGCGACGCCGGGATTCGCTTCCCTTGCGCGTGACCGAACGCGTCACTCCAGGCGACCTCGATCTCGGCCAGCGACCTGTCGTCGAGCCGACTGCGCAACTCCCGCTCGGGAGCCGACTGCGAGGCACGGACTGACGTCGCATCGACGGTCTGCGTCATGACTGTGCAACCGTGTTGTCGCGTACTCGGGTTCCGACCACAGCACCGACGGCGAATGCGGCGACGACCAGTCCGACGATGACCCAGGCCAGGATGCTCGAGCCACCGACCAGATCCTTCAGGTTGGCCAGGATGAGAATCAGCGATCCCAACAGGCCGACGACGCCCAGTGCGGGAGCAATGCGAACCCGCCACTGCGACAGGCCTCGCCGGTCGCGCGCGAAGAAGACCAGCACCGCCACGCTGGTGGCGAGCAGAAGGACCACGATGCCGACGGTGGTGGCGCCCGCGAACCAGGTGTAGAACTGCGCGGCAGGATCGAGTTTGAAAACGACTGCTCCGATGATGCTCACCGCGACGGCACCGGAGATCCACAGCGATGCCTGATGCGGAGAACCGTGCTTGACGTGTGGCCGGCTCAGCGATTCCGGGAGAACGTCGCGCTGTGACAGCGCGAACACGTAGCGAGACACCACATTGTGGAACGAAAGGATGCACGCGAACAGGCTGGTGAAGTACAGCACCGTGATGATGTCCGCGCCCACAACGCCGATGTAGCGATGCGCCGTGTCGCCGAGGAGTGTTCCACCGGAGTCGGTCGCCCTGGTAACCGCCTCGTCGTCGCCCCATCCCGAGATCAACGCCCAGCTGGTCACCGCGTAGAACACGCCGATCAGGATCAGCGCGACGTATGTTGCGCGCGGGATGGTGCGCTCAGGCGTGCGGGCCTCGTCGCGGAAGATCGCCGTCGCCTCGAAACCGACGTAGCTGATGATCGCGAAAAGCAGTCCGATGCCCAGTGATCCGGACAGGATGGCGCTTGGATTGACGATGCCGTTCGACAGCCCGTGCTCGCCGCCCTGCACGACGATGACCAGATCCAGTGCCGCCACGATCGCGATCTCGGCGGTCAGCAGCACCGCCAGGACGCGGCTGGACAGCTCGATGTTGCGATAGCCGAGGAAGGTCGTCACCGCGAAGGCCACCGCGGCGAACAGCCACCACGGCAGCGTCGGGCCGCCGAAGAGTTCGACGATGCTGACACCCGCGGGGCCAAGCAGGCCGTAGACGCCCGCTTCGATCGCCAAGTAGCTGACGATCGCGACGAACGCGATGCCGATGCCTGCCGGAAAGCCCAGCGACTTACGGACATAGGAGAAGAAGGCGCCCGCCTCTTCGACATGCGGCGTCATCGCCGTGAAGCCCACAGCGAAGAACAGCAGGATCACCGTTGAGATGATGAACGTCGCCGGGAAACCGGCTCCGTTGCCCGAGGCGATCCCGAGGGGGACAACGCCACCGATGACGCCGAGCGGCGCGGCCGCGGCAACCACCATGAAGACGATGGAGGCCACCCCGAGGTTGCCGCGCAGTTGCCGCACCGGAGCCGGTGGTTCGTCTCTCAAAGCGTTTGGTGTGACGGTGATTTCGGACAAGGTGAGCCATCCTTCGATCAGAGCAAGTCGTAGGTTAGGTGCACGGTAGAGCTAAGTCCTGGTGCTTAACCACATCTGAAGTCATCGTGAGTCTTACTAGGCTGCGGCCGACTTGACGGCACGACCCACTTCGGCGCGCAGCGCCGTGTACTCGGGGGAGCGACGAAGTTCGTCGGCGTCCACGTCACCGCGAGGCAGGTCGACCGGCAGGTCCAGCGCGACCTGCCCGGGTCGCCGGGTCAGCACCACGATTCGTGAACCGAGGAAGGCGGCTTCGTCGGCGCTGTGCGTGACGAAGACCGTCGTCCGGCCCGTCTCGGCGCTGACCGAACGGACGTCCTCCTGTAGCCGTTCACGTGTGAGCGCATCCAGCGCCGCGAACGGTTCATCCAGCAGGAACAGCGGAGTCTCGGCGGCCAACGCCCGCGCGATCGCGACGCGCTGCTGCTGGCCGCCGCTGATCTCCCAGATCCTGCGGTCGGCAGTGCCCTCAAGGCCCACCCGCTCCAACAGTTGGGTGCGTCGTTCGGCACGTCGCTCCCGTGGCACCTTGGCGTACTTGAGTGCCAGGTCCACGTTTCCGCCAACTGTCCGCCACGGGAACAGCCGCGGCTGCTGGAACACCACGCCCGCGGTGACGCCAGGCGTCGGCGCGGATCCCGACACCTGTACCGACCCCTGGCTTGGCGACTCGAAACCGGCCAACAGGCGCAGCAAGGTGCTCTTGCCGCAGCCCGACGCACCGACCAGCACAAGGAACGAGCCGGGCTCGACGGTCAGGTCGACAGGGCCGAGCGCGGTGACCTCGTCGCGGCCGCGCCCGTACCGATGCGACACCTCGCTGATCCGGATGGCGCCGGTATTGCGCTGATCCGCAACGACTTTGAGATCACTGGTTGAGGACACCTGGTAGACCCTTGGTGTAGATCGCGTCCTGGAACGTCGTCAGCGGCGCCGCCGACGGAATCTGCTTCTGATCGGCCAGGAACTGCGATGCGTTCTGCAAGTTGGCCGCGATATTGCCCGGCTTGCCCTCGGAGCCAAGCCATTCCGGCGATGCCACCTGCTCGGGCGTCAGATAGACACCTTGCTTGAGCTGGCCGGCGACGTCGTCGGGGGAGAGCCCGATTTCGGCGGCGATGGCCTTGGCGGCGGCCGCGGGGTCGTCATGGATCACCGAGAGCGCGCGGGCCTCCTGCTTGCGCCATACGTCGACGACGTCCGGATGCGCATCGGCGAACTCGTCGCGGACCGCGCCAAGGTCCAGCGTCGGCTTGCCGTCCTTGGCCAGCTGGCGGCTGGTGATCAGGTCCTTGCCGGTCTTGCGCAGTTGATCCAGCGTCGGCAGCCAGGTGTAGGCGGCATCGATGTCGCCTCTTTCCCATGCGGCAAGGATCGCCTGTGGTTGCAGATCGACAAGCTGTACATCGTTGGCGGACAATCCGTTCTGGGACAGCGCGGCCAACAGGCTGTAATGCGCCGTCGAAGCAAACGGCGTTGCGATGCGTTTGCCCCGCAGCTGCCCAATGGTGTCAACGCCGCTGCCGTTGCGGGCCACCAGAGCCTCGTTGTCGCCCGCTACGTCCAGCACGAACGCGACCTTGTACGGAATGTTCAGCGGAGCCGAAAGCCCACGCGCGACCGGGCTGGATCCCAGCGCGCCGAAGTCGAGCTCCTTGGCGATGAACGCGGTGTTCACGTCGGCGCCCGAATCGAACTTGGTCCACTTGATGTTGTAGTTCGGCAGCGCGTCTTCCAACCAGCGGTTGTTCTTGACGATCAGGTCGCCGCTGGGGAAGGACTGGTAGCCGACGCGGATCGTCGGCTTGTCGGCCTGCTGACCGGACCGGTCGACCGAGCAGCCGGCCAGTGCCAATGCGCTGACTGCGAACGCAGCGACAACAGCCTTGAGTTTCATAAATTTCCTCTCCAGGGGACAGCGCGCCGTTCAATGGCGCGAAGTAGACCGTCGATGACCAGACCCGAGATCCCGATGGCGAAGATGCCGACCAGCACGACGGGTGTGTTGTTGTAATTGCTTGCGTCCTTGACCAATCCACCGATGCCGGGGATGCCGTTGAAAAGTTCTGCGGCGACGACCGACGAGTAGGCCATGCCGACCGCGAGCCGGATGCCGGTGAACGTCTCCGGCAGTGCGGACGGGACGACGACGTCGCGGATGACCTCCGCGCGCGACGCGCCAAGAGCGCGGGCAGCTTCCTGCAGGCCGACAGGCGCCGCGACGACGGCCGCGGTGGTCGCGACGGCGGCGGGCGGCAGAGCGGCCAGTGCCAGCAGGGTGATCTTCGGCGCCTCGTCGATGCCGAGCCAGATCACCAGCAGGAAGAAGTAGGCCAACGGGGGCAGCGCGCGCAGGAACGTCAGCCATGGCTCGAGCACACTGCGCACCCAGCCGACCGAGCCCATCACGAGACCGAGCAGCACGCCGAGGACGACGCCGATGACTACGCCCGCCAGCACCCGCCGCAGCGTCATGTACAGGTGCTCCCACAGTAGGTAGCCCGCATACCCGCGGACCCCGTCGTGCGTGGTGGAGATGTCCACGAAGGCGCGCCAGACAGTGCTCGGGAAGGGCACGAACGTCTGGTTCCAGATTCCACTGGCTGCGGCGAGCTGCCAGACGGCGAAGAAGACGATCAGGGACAGCAGCGGCAACGCGGCGCGGGTCAACCGACCGCGCCACTTACCTTTGGGCGCAGCGGCGGCAGGCGAGTCGACGTGCGACTCGTCGGGGGTGATATCTACGAATACCGACACTGTGAGCGACTTTCTGTTGCAGAACGAGAGCGGAACTGGTTCAGCGACAGCAAGAGTCCGCGGACAGCGTCATGGCCATTCCGTAATTGATACCGGCTTGCGCGCGGCTAGAGGAGATCTGGACTCAGCGAGAATTTAAAGCTTTAAGCCGCGATACGGGCCGCGACCGCCTCGTCGAAGCGATCGAGGACGGTTTCCGCAACCAGCCGGTGCGGTCCGAGCGGTTCGGCCATCGCAATCCCGTTGGCACGCGCGAAGTTTGCGACGCGATCGGTTATCCGCCCATGCGCGAGGAACCATGGCGCGATAACCAGTCGGGTGGCGCCGCCGTCCCGCAGGGTTTCTGCGGCCTCCGCGAGCGACGGATGCGGTCCGGTGGCAAAGGCGATGGTCGCCGTCCAGCGGGTGTTCTGCGCGAGGTAGTTGGCGACTGACGCCGTTCGCGCATTGGCCTGCGGGCGTGAGGAACCCACCGCCGTGACGAGAACGCCCACATCGGGGTCGAGTTGTGACACTCCGGCGTGTGCGAGGCGCTGACGCAGAACGTGAACAAGCCGGTCGTCCTCGCCAAGCACGTCGGCTTGCCGCGCAGCGGAATCCGATTCGTCGATCATCGTGGGGATGTCGACGCGGGCGTGATACGCGTCCGCGAGAAGCAGCGGCACGACGACTGCGTTGCGGGGCGAGGCTGCGAGCACATCCCGGAGGTTGGGGCTGTTCTGCTCGCAGAACGCCACCCGCACGTCGACGTCGCGTCGCACCCGCCGGATGGTGTGCGCCACCTCGTGTGCCGATGCCGCCGATCGCGGATCGGCGCTGCCGTGCGCCGTCAAAACAAGTGTCACGAGGCGTGCAAACCGCATTCCGTCTTCGACAGTCCCGCCCAGCGGCCGCTACGCGGGTCGGCGCCCTCGACGGGCTTCGCCGTGCACGGCGCGCAGCCGATCGACGGATAGCCTTCGAACACAAGGGGATTGACCAGCACATCGTTGTCGTCGATGTAGGCCTGCATCTCCTCATCGGTCCACGCCGCCAGCGGGTTGATCTTCACCAACCCAAAAGCCTTGTCCCAGCTGATCAGCGGCGCGTTGGCGCGCGTCGGCGCCTCAACGCGGCGGATGCCCGTCACCCACGCCGAGTAGCCCTGCAGCGCCTTGCCAAGCGGCTCGACCTTGCGCATCCGGCAGCATTCGTTGGGTTCGCGGGCGAACAGGTCCTTGCCGAACAGCTCGTCCTGCTTGGCTACCGAGTTCTCGGGGGTGACGTTGACCACGTTGATGTCGTAGACGGCCTCGACAGCGTCACGGGTGCCGATGGTCTCGACGAAGTGGTAGCCGGTGTCCAGGAACAGCACGTCGACGCCGGGGCGCACCTTCGCCGCGAGGTCGACCAGCACTGCGTCCTGCATGTTGGACGCGACGATGTAATTGCCGCCGAAGTGCTTGTCGGTCCAGCACAGCAGCTCGTCGGCGTTGGCGCCGTCGAGTTCGGCTGCACCGCGCTCGGCCAGCTTCTGCAGGTCCGTCTCTGTCATCACTTCTGTCATCGGTGCTCTCCGCTCTTCGCGTAAGCGCTCATCGCAAATCCGCCTCGTCTGCTCGTACTGCCCATGTAGCGAAACGCTCACCGTGCTCGCGTTGTTTCACGAAATTCCGAACCACCCGGTCGATGTAGTCGCCGAGCTCGGTGGACAGCACCTTGTGCTGGCGCAACTTGCGACCGAATCCGCTGTCCAGGCCGAGGCTGCCGCCCAGGTGCACCTGGAAGCCCTCGACCGGCCCGTCGCCGTCGTCGATCATCTGCCCCTTGAAGCCGATGTCGGCGACCTGGATGCGGGCGCACGAGTTGGGGCAGCCGTTGATGTTGACGGTGATCGGCACGTCGAGCTGGGCGTTGATGTCCTCGAGCCGCTTTTCCAGCTCGGGCACCAACACCTGAGCCCGGTTGCGGGTCTCGGCGAACGACAGCTTGCAGTACTCGATGCCGGTGCAGGCCATCAGGTTCTTCCGCCAGGCCGACGGCCGCGACGGCAGGCCCAACGCGTCGAGGCCGGCGACCAGCTCGTCGAGCTTGTCGTCGGGAACGTCGAGAATGACCAGCTTCTGGTACGGGGTGAACCGGATCCGGTCCGAACCAGCGGCCGCGGCGAGGTCGGCCACCTTCGTCAGGATGGTGCCGGACACCCGCCCGGCGATCGGCGCGACACCGACGGCGTTGAGGCCGTTCTTGAGTTTCTGCACGCCGACGTGGTCGATCGGGTGCTTGACGGGCTCGGGCGCTGGGCCGTCGATGAGCTTGCGGCCCAGGTATTCGTCCTCGAGCACCTGGCGGAACTTCTCGATGCCCCAGTCCTTGATCAGGAACTTCAGCCGCGCCTTGGAGCGCAGCCTGCGGTAGCCGTAGTCGCGGAACACCGAGGTGACGCCCTCCCAAACGTCTGGCACCTCCTCGAGCGGAATCCAGGCGCCGACCCGCTGAGCCAGCATCGGGTTCGTCGACAGTCCGCCGCCCACCCACAGGTCAAGGCCCGGGCCGTGCTCCGGGTGGTTGACGCCGATGAACGCGACGTCGTTGACCTCGTGGGCGACGTCTTGCAGCCCCGATATCGCGGTCTTGAACTTGCGCGGCAGATTGGAGAGTTCCGGACTGCCGATGTAGCGGCGAACGATCTCGTCGATGGCCCAGGTGGGGTCGAGGACCTCGTCGAGCGACTCACCGGCCAGCGGCGAACCAAGCACGACGCGGGGGCAGTCGCCGCACGCCTCGGTGGTCTGCAGCCCGACCGCGGCCAACCGGTTCCAGATCTCGGGCACGTCCTCGATCTGGATCCAGTGGTACTGCACGTTCTCGCGGTCGCTGATGTCGGCGGTATCGCGACCGAACTCGGTGGAGATCTCGCCGAGCGTGCGCAGCGCCGCGTTGGTCAGCGACCCGCCGTCGCAGCGCACCCGCATCATGAAGTACCTGGCCTCGAGGATGTCGGCGTTCTCGTCGCCGGTCCAGGTGCCGTCGTAGCCCTGCTCGCGCTGCGTGTACAGGCCCATCCAGCGCATCCGGCCACGCAGATCCTGCTTGTCGATGCTGTCGAAGCCCTGCTTGGAGTAGACGTCGAGGACGCGGGCGCGGACGTTCAGCGCGTCGTCATCCTTCTTGAACTGCTCGTTCGGGTTGAGCGGCTCGCGGTAGCCGAGCGCCCACTGGCCCTCGCCGCGTGGGCGTTTGACGGGCTTCGCGGTGGTCATTGGTTTTTGGCTCCTTTGTGGAGCCGGATCGCGCGTGTCACCGGGGGCTGTCCGGCGGCGCAGATCCGGCGGCCAGCTGAAAGTTCGGGGTGGGCTGGCTGGGTCTACGACATCAAGGCAGACAACAACAGGTACAAACGCGCTTGAAGTCGACGTGCCGCCGAGCCACCAGCGAGATGCGGTGGGGGAAACGGGCGGCAATCACGTTGCCAATTGTGCCACGGACCCCCGTCACTGCCCTAACCGGGCGAGATTTGCGCTCAGGGTGAGCAAAAGTCCGCTCTGGGAGACTGGCTGTATGACGGTCCGAACGGCTCCCGTGGAGCTCCCCGACCTGGTCGCCAGGCCGGGCGGACCGTTCGGCATCTATATCCACGTGCCGTTCTGCGCCACCCGCTGCGGATACTGCGACTTCAACACCTACACACCCGCCGAGCTGGGCGGCGCGAACCCCGACGGATGGCTGGAGGCCATGCGGGCCGAGCTCGGCCTTGCCGCGTCGCGGCTGGGCTCGCCGCCTGCCGTCGACACGGTGTTCGTCGGCGGCGGGACGCCCTCGCTGCTCGGCGGCGCCGGGCTCGGGGCGGTGCTCGACGCGGTCCGCGCGCACTTCACGCTGGCCGCAGGCGCCGAGGTCACCACGGAGGCGAATCCGGAGTCCACCTCGCCCGAGTTTTTCGAGCAGCTGCGGACCGCGGGCTACACGAGGCTGTCGCTCGGCATGCAGTCGGTGGCCCCGCACGTGCTTGCGGTGCTGGACCGGGTGCATTCGCCCGGCCGTGCACTCGATGCGGCGCGCGAAGCCCGCAGCGCAGGCTTCGACCACGTCAACCTCGACCTCATCTATGGCACGCCGGGGGAGTCCGACGACGATCTGCGCCGTTCCGTCGACGCCGCGATCGACGCCGGTGTCGACCATGTGTCCGGCTACGCGCTGGTGGTTGAGGACGGGACGGCGATGGCGCGCCGGGTGCGGCGAGGCGAGATTGCGGCGCCCGACGACGACGTGCTCGCGCAGCGCTACGAGTTACTCGACGCGCATCTGTCGGCGGCGGGCTTCGATTGGTACGAGGTGTCCAACTGGAGCAGGCCAGGCGGCGAGTGCCGACACAATCTCGGGTACTGGAACGGCGGCGAATGGTGGGGCGCCGGACCGGGAGCACATGGTTTCGTCGGCGCCACCCGCTGGTGGAATGTCAAGCACCCCAATGCTTATGCGCAATCGTTGGCCGACGGGCTGCTTCCTGCGGCCGACTTCGAGCGGCTCGATTCCACGACTCAACACGTCGAGGACGTGATGCTGCGGCTGCGCCTGCGCGACGGTCTGCCCGTGGCCGTGTTGAGCGATGGTGAACGTACTCGCACCCAGACCGCGATCGATGACGGCCTCGTGGCGCTGGCCGCCGACCGGCTGGTGCTCACCGACCGGGGCCGCCTGTTGGCCGACGCGGTCGTTCGAATGCTGTTGGCCTAGCGGAAATCCGCCTGCGCTATGTCGGCTATGAACCGTCGAGGGCGAAAAGCAGTTCGTACATCGTGGCACCGTCAATGGATTCGCGAATGATGTCGGCTTGACCGGCGTGGCGTGCGAACTCCTCGACGATGTGCAACAACACCCACCGCACCGTCCACTCGCAGGTGTCCGGGTACACCTCGCCGATGTGGGGCGGTACTTCGGTCGTCGCGTCGAGGTCGGCGGCGGTGAAAACCCGGATGGTGTCGGCGTTCTGGGCGTTATATGCCGTCAGCAGGTCGGTCAGGCTTTCGTAGTCGCGAACAGCTTCTTTGTTTTCGAAGTCCGTCATCATCCCCGCCAGCGATCTGGGGTCTTCCGCGGGAAACGGTTCTGACGGCGCCGCCACCGTCAGAGTCCAGGAGTACTCCATGAGAGTCACATGCTTGATGAGCCCGCTGATGCTCAGTGCGCTGACCGTCGGCGTACTGCGGGCCTGATCATCGGTCAGCCCATGCGAGGCGGCAAGGAACGCGGTGTGTTGGTACTTGAGGTATTCAAGTAGCGCTTGCCGCTCTCCAGCTACCGGCAGAGGCATCGGAATCATGCTGCAAGTTTGCGACTACGAACCGGATGCGTGTGTTCGAACGACCTAACTCGGCGCTGCACTGTGGCTCGTCTTTAGATCTGCGAGCGTGCGGTTAATACACGCTCTCTTCCCGGGACGCGTGACATAAGCCAACACTCGGGGCGAAGATCCGCGAAAATCGCTTTTGAACGATTAGCCCACGTTGCATCGTTGTGCTCAACAAAGGCCGACCGGAGGCAAGGGATGCGCGGTGCATGAGTGATGACTGACGATTCGGAGCAGGCGGCGCTGCTGCGGGCCGTGCACGACGAGCACGGCCAGAGCCTGCTGCGTTACGTGTTGAGATTGACCAGGGGTGACATGCCATTCGCCGAAGATGTGGTGCAGGAGTCGCTGTTGCGGCTCTGGCGTAAGCCGGAGGTGCTGCAACAGCCGACGGACAATGTCCGCGCGTGGCTGTTCACCGTGGCGCGCAACCTGGTGATCGACGACCGGCGCAGCGCCCGCTACACCCGCGAACTGCAGACCGAATACATGCCCGAACGGCCGTCACCGGACTTGATCGGGCCGGCATTCGACAAATGGATACTGTCCGACGCCCTGCAATCGCTGTCTCCGGACCATCGCACCGCGATCGTCCGCGCCTACTATCTCGGCCAAACCGTTGCCGACATAGCGCAGCAGGAGGGCGTCCCGGAGGGCACCGTCAAATCCAGGCTTCACTACGCGCTCCGCGCGTTGCGAATTGCGTTGCAAGAAAGGGGGGTTGTCCGGTGACGAACTTCAAGCCCGACGACGACCTTGCCGAGTGGGACGCCGCCTACATTCTCGGGGCGCTGAGCCTCGAGGACCGGAGGACCTACGAAAACTATCTCGCGGCCAACCCGGGTCGCGCCGCCGAGCTGACCGACCTTGCGGGGATGCCCGGCATTCTCAACGCACTGAGCCGCGACGAAGCTGTGGCGCTGACAGACCTCGCCGGCGCGCCGCCAGCGCAGGATCGGCCCGATAACATCGCGTCGCTGGCCCAGGCGGCAGCCAAGCGGCAGCAGCGGTCGCGACGCACCTGGCTCACGACGGCGGTTGCCGCGGCGGCTGCGCTGGCGATCACGGGCGGCGTCGTGGGTGCCAACGTCTTCCCGCGGTCGCCGGCTCCGGTGCAAGCGGTCGCGATGCAGGCGATGCAGCCGACCCCGCGCGGTGGCCTGACCGCCGAGTTGGCCGTCACCCAGAAGAAGTGGGGCACGGAGCTGAACTGGGCCTGCCAGTACACCAAGGACTGGTCGAGGAACGTCGACAGCTACGACATCGTGGTGACCACGCACGACGGCATTCAGAGTGCGGTTGGGTCATGGAAGCCCGCAGGCGACGAGGCGACGGGCCTTTCGGCGGCGACGAGCATCCCGACGTCGCAGATTCGCACGGTCGATATCAGGGTGACCGGGAGTAACGAGCCGCTGGCGATCACCACGCTGCGGTAGCGGTGGGAACGCGGCGTCGAAACTGAGCTTGTGTGCGAGTTGTGCTCGGATTTTCGAGCGCAAGCTCAGGTTTGGGCGAGATCGTGGGCGGCACGCTCAAGCTTCTTGAGCAGTCGCCTCTGATTGATCTGAAAGATGCGCGCTATACCCGGCTCGATTTTGCCGAGCCAGCCAGGAAACGATGCCGCGACCACCCAACGCAGCTTGCAGCGCTCAGACGACAGGGGCGCGATTTCGTAGACCTCGGTCAACGCGCCCAACCAGCCGATGCTCGTCGCGGTGACCGAGAAACCCATGCGACGATTGGGTTCCCACGCCCAAAACACCTCATCTAGCGTGATACCCCCGGCGAGCTTCAAGGTGCGCGTCGTTCCTATTGCAAACGGCTTTGGACTCGTCCAAATGACCTCGCGGACCACCCCCGTCCACTTCTTCCACGACGGGCCATCCTCGAGCGTGGCAAACAGCTGCTCTGCACTTACCGCCATCTCTCGCTGTGCGATAGCACGGGCTTTGCCGGTCTCCACGAGGTGCTCGTCCACCGTCAAGACATGCATCATCGCTCCCCTTTTTGACCTCTGGAGCAGCCTTGGATGGAACGGAGTATTGCAGAGCGTCGACGCTTGGATGTGCGTCTTCGCCGCCTTCCGGCGCAACTCGCAACGCGATCTTCGCGATCACCACGCTGCGGTAGCGCCCAATTTCCGGCGTTCGCCCACTACGGTTAGGTAATCCTTACCTACACCGCTGGAGGGTGGATGACGGCTGTGCAATCGACGCTCGAGGTCGAACCCGACCGACCGGAGAAGTCGTCTGGAAGTGAGGCAAGGCGCGGCGCCAAATTCGACGCGCTCGCGCTTCAGCAGCTCCTCGCCCCCGCTCGGGGTGCCATGGCCAAGGCGCAACGGATCCAGTGGATCGCGTCGGCCGCCACGGTGGTGCCGTTCGTGGGCATCGTCGAAATCGGCCGTGTGCTGCTCGCGGACGGGCCGGTCAACACGACCCGGGTGTGGACGATCGTCGCCGTGGTGATCGGCGCGCTGTTGGTGCGAACCGTGGCCGGCGGAACGGCGTTGACGATCACGCATTTCGCCGACGTCGACCTTCAGCGGTCACTGCGTCGTCGCATCGTCGACACGCTGGGCAGGCTGCCCCTCGGCTGGTTCAACACCACGTCATCGGGGGAGGTGCGCAAGGCCGTCCAGAACGACGTCGGCGAATTGCATTACCTGGTGGCGCATTCGGCGGTCGAGAACACCGGCGCGCTGGCCACACCGGTATTCGGCTTGGCCTACTGCTTCTACCTCGACTGGCGGTTGGGGCTGCTCGCGCTCTCGACCATTCCCGTGTACGTCGCTGTGTACGCATGGCTGGGCCGCGACGCCAGAACACAGATGGAGCGGCTGGACCGCGGCGTCGAACGGATCAGCACCACCATCGTCGAGTTCATCGCAGGCGTATCCGTGGTCAAGACGTTCGGCGAAGCCGGCAAAGCGCACAAGCGATTCGCCGATGCCGCAGACGAATTCAACGACAGCTTCGCCAACTGGATGGGGCCGCTGGTCCGCGTCAAGGCCGTGACGTCGATCATCATCGAGACGCCGCTGCTCCTGTTGGCCAACTTGGCAGGTGGCTACTGGTTCGTCCGCAGCGGCTGGGTGGCTCCCATCGACGTCGTCGGCTCGACGCTCGTCGCCGTGACCATCCCCGCTGCGGTGCTGACCGTCGGGTACTCCACCCACATCCGCAAGCAGGCCCAGGCCGCTGCGGGGCGGCTTCAGCGCCTTCTGCAGACGCCGACGTTGGCGATCGTCAAGAATCCGCAAGTCCCAGAAGGTAACTCGATCGAGTTCGACGGGGTGAGCTTCTCCTACGACGGGCAGCGAACGGTGCTCCACGACGTCTCGCTCACCCTTGAGCCGGGAACCATCACCGCGTTGGTGGGGCCGTCCGGCAGCGGCAAGTCGACACTCGCCACGCTGGTGCCGCGATTCCACGACGCGACTGACGGCTCGGTGCGGGTCGGTGGTGTCGACGTGCGCGAGATCGACCCGGCGGTGCTGTACCGGCATGTCGGTTTCGTGCTGCAGGATGTCCAGTTGCTCGGCATCAGCGTCTCTGACAACATCCGGCTGGGCCGACCCGACGCCAGCGACGAGGACATCGTTGGCGTGGCCAAGGCTGCCTACATTCACGACCGAATCACGGCTCTGCCCAAGGGGTATGACTCGGTCGTCGGCGACGACGCGCATTTCTCCGGCGGCGAGGCACAGCGCGTCAGCATCGCCCGTGCGCTGCTGGCGGACACGCCGATCCTGGTGCTCGACGAGGCGACGGCGTTCGCCGACCCTGACTCGGAGGCGCAGATCCAGGCCGCGCTGTCGCACCTGATCGTGGGCCGCACGGTGCTGGTCATCGCCCATCGCCTCGGCTCGATCGTCGGCGCCGACAACATCGTGGTGCTCAACGAGGGGCGCATCGCCGCGCAGGGCAGGCACGACGAGCTGCTGCAGCGCGGCGGTCAGTACGCCCGGATGTGGGCGAGCTACACCGCCGTGGCGGCCAAGGAGTGGGAGGTGGCACAGTGATTCGGGGTTTTCTGCAGATCCTCGGCCCGCAGCGGGGCCGCATGTACGCCTACCTGGCGTGGGTCACGGTCTACGGTGTGCTGCACGGCATTGCCATGGTGCTACTGGTCCCGATCTCGGTGGCGCTGTTCGACGAGAGGTACGCCGACGCGGGCCGGTGGCTTGGCGTGCTTGCCGTCGTCGTGCTCGTCGCCGCGGTGGCCCAGTACGTCCAGGCGACCCTCGCGATCCGGATGGCGCTGACCACGATGCGGCTGCTGCACCATCGGCTCGGCGACCACATGGTGACGTTGCCGCTGGGCTGGTTCAACCGTGAGACCGTCGGGCGGGTGTCCCAGATCGCGGTCAAGGGAACGGTTTTCGTCGGCACCAGCGGCGCGAATTTGATCACTCCTGTGGTACTCAACACCACAAGCGCGGCGACGGTGGTTGTCGGACTGTTCCTCTACGACTGGCGCATCGGGCTGGTTGCGCTCATCGGCGGCGTACTGCTCGCGGCGTGCGGAAGGTTTGCGTCGAGTCTGATCGCCAGCGCGGAGACCCGAACCCATGACGCCACCGTCGACGTCAACACCCGCGTGCTCGAATTCGCCAGGTGCCAGCCGGTATTGCGAGCGTTCGGCCGGGCGGGCACCAGCTACGCGCCGCTGGCCGATGCCCTCGAGACTCAGCACCGCGTCGGACGTAGCGCGCTATGGCAATCAGTTGCCGGCTTGATGCTCAACGGCGTTGCCGTACAAGCGGTTTTCTCGGCACTGATTGCGGCGGGGGCGTGGATCGCCGTCGGCGGAGACATCAATCCGATCACGCTGGTCGCCATCCTCGGGCTTGCCGCGCGGTTTGCCTCGCCGTTGGCCGCACTCGCGGAGATCGGTTCCGCAATGCGGATGGCGGCAACCGAACTGCGCCGCATCACATCGGTCCTCGACACGCCGGCACTGCCGGAACCGGCTTCGGCGCAACCCGTCGTGACGCCCCGCAGGGTCGAGCTCGATCACGTGGCGTTCAGCTATCCGGGTCGTGCGGTGTTGTCGGACGTCAGCTTCATGGCCGAACCAGGGACGATGACCGCGCTTGTCGGCCCGTCGGGTTCGGGCAAGACAACCATCACCCGGTTGATCGCCCGCTTCTACGACGTCGACGGCGGGGTGGTGCGGGTTGGCGGCGTCGACGTGCGGGACCAATCAACCGCCGACCTGATGGCCCAGCTGTCTCTGGTGTTCCAGGACGTCTATCTGTTCGATGACACGCTGTGGGAGAACATCCGCATCGGGCGTCCAGGTGCGAGCGATGCTGACATCGAGGACGCGGCCCGCACCGCGGGGCTGATGTCGGTGGTCGAGCGGCTGCCCGACGGCTGGCAGACCCGGGTCGGGGAGGGTGGCTCCGCGTTGTCCGGCGGTGAACGTCAACGTGTTTCGATCGCAAGGGCGTTGGTCAAGAATGCGCCGATCGTGCTGTTCGACGAGGCCACCAGTGCGCTCGATCCGGAGAACGAGGACCATGTCGCCGAGTCGATCCGGCGGCTGGCCCACGGCAGCACCGTGATCGTCATCGCGCACAAGTTGTCGACGGTGACGGCCGCCGACAACATCGTCGTGCTGACCGCCGACGGCACTGTGCAGGACAGCGGCACGCACGCGCGACTTGATCACGCGCGGCGGCCAATACAGCCGAATTCTGGTCACAGCGCGCGTCCGCGACCGGCTGGTCCATGGCCGGCAGCGCCACCTCAACGTAAGGAACCCAATTGACTGACGTAAGTGTCGAGACGAGCCCCGAGGCCGCCGCGACGTTGGTTCTCGCGATGCCCGCCGGCGTTGCACCCGCCGATCTGGTAGCCGAGCTGGCCGCCGCCCTGCCGGAGCGCGACGGCGAGGAGTATCTCGTCTACGAACACGACGGCGAGTGGATCCTGGCCTGCGGCGTGCGCGCCGCGATCGAACTCGACACGGACGAATTGCGCCTCTACGCCGAGGGTGAGGAGCAGCGTCAGGCCTGGTCGGGACGCCCGGGCCAGGTGCTCAGCGAGGCCGTCGACCGGCTGCTGTTGGTGACCGACCGGCTGTTCGGCTGGGTGTCATTCGAATTCGGCACCTATCGGTTCGGGCTGCACGAGCGCCTCGCTCCTGGCACGCCGTTGGCCCGGATCTTCTGGCCGCGAACGCAATTTGTCGTCACGGCGACAGAAGTGACCGTGGTGGGGCCCGACGACCATCAGACCGAGGTTCTTCGGCGGCTCGTGTCCGAGGGCCTCGCCGATGTTGCCTCGGCTACCGCCGTCGACATCCATCAGGACAACGCGGACTATCGGCGTCGGGTGGCTACCGCGATCGACGAGATCGTCAGCGGGCGCTACCAGAAGGTGATCCTGTCGCGACGCGTCGACTTGCCCTTCGCGCTGGATTTCCCGTCGACCTACCGCGTTGGCCGGCGGCACAACACCCCCGCGCGGTCATTCCTGTTGCGGCTTGGCGGTCTTCGGGCGCTGGGTTACAGCCCCGAGCTTGTCGCCGCCGTTCGCCACGATGGGGTGGTGGTGACGGAGCCGCTGGCTGGAACCCGCGCATTCGGCCGCGGCGTCGATCACGACAGGGCCGCCCGCGACGACCTGGAATCGAATTCGAAAGAGATTGTCGAGCACGCGATCTCGGTGCGGACCTCGTTACAGGAGATCGCCGAAGTCGCCGAGCCAGGAAGCGCGGTCGTCCAGGATTTCATGACGGTGCGCGAGCGGGGGAGTGTGCAGCACCTCGGTTCGACCGTCGGAGCCCGCCTACACCCCTCGAAGGACCGGATGGATGCGCTCGAGGCGCTGTTCCCCGCCGTCACCGCGTCTGGCATACCGAAGGCGGAAAGTGTCGACGCCATCCTTCGCCTCGACGAAGGCGCCCGCGGGCTGTATTCCGGTGCGGTGGTGATGTTCTCGGCCGACGGTGGGATGGACGCGGCGCTGGCGTTGCGGTCGGCCTACGAGTCGGACGGGCAGACGTGGCTGCGCGCTGGCGCGGGCATCATTGCGGCGTCGACGCCTGATCGTGAGTTCGAGGAAACCTGCGAGAAGCTGACGACGCTCGCGCCATACCTGGTGCCACGACAGACTTGAGGCGACTGTCGTCAGACAGCCGCCTCAAGTCCTGAAGGCTAGGCGTCAGGCTTAACCGTTGGTGCCGTCGGCGCCTTTGGAGCCGTTGCCGGTGCTGCCCTGGCCACCCGCGCCTCCCGTGCCGCCCGGACCGCCTGAACCACCATCGCCGCCGTTGCCGCCGTCGCCGCCGCTCCCGTTGTAGCCCGTGGCGGTGGTCGTTCCTTTGCCGCCGGCTCCGCCCGCACCGCCAGGTGAGCTGACTCCGCCATCGCCGCCGTGGCCGCCGTTGCCGCCGTACGCAGGACCGGCAGTACTGATGCCGGAACCGCCGTCACCGCCAGCGCCGCCACCACCCTGTAGATCACCACCCTGGCCGCCGTCACCGCCGTTGCCGCCGATACCGTCCAGCTTGCCTCCGCCGGAACCGCCCTGTCCTCCGGCGCCTCCGGTGCCGACCACGCCGCTGCTGCCGCCGTCACCGCCCCGTCCGGCGTACGCAGACCCGTCAACGCTGGCGGCGCTACCGCCCTTTCCTCCGGCGCCGCCGTCGCCGAACACTCCGGAGGAGCCGCCGGTGCCACCCGCGCCGCCTCGAGCGGTCCCGACGTTGACGGCGTTGCCGCCTTGGCCGCCGTCGCCACCCTTGCCGGACAGCAGCCCGCCGTTACCGCCGTTGCCGCCTGCAGTGCCGACACCGCCCGTACCACTGGTGGCGTTGGCACCATCTCCGCCGTCGCCTCCGTTGCCGAATAGGCCGGCATTGCCGCCATTGCCCGCGCCCAGCATTAGCGTCGCGTTACCGCCACGTCCACCGTTGCCGAAAAGCAGTCCTCCGCGGCCGCCGTTTTGGCCTGGACCGCCGTCGGCGCCGTTGCCGATCAGCAGCCCGCCATTTTCACCCGGCTCGTCGCCGTTGCTGATGAAGATGCCGATGACGGCGCCAATCAGGTTGCCTGCGTTGACAGGATTTGGGGTAGTTGGAATTGCGTTGGGTGCCATCAACGCCACCGACGCCTCGCCACCACGGACCGATCCGGTGTGGGCCGGGGATGAATCAGGTCGCGCGTAAACGGTTGGGATGAAGAATGTTTCGACCTGAGTGAGATCGCTACCCACCCTGTTCTGAACGGCGGTGGTGTCCCGGGAAGGACCCGGCCCGACGACGGTAGGCCCGCCGCCGATCCCGAGGCTTCCATGCGCGCGCACCACCGCGGAAGTTGGTGCACTCGTCGCCGCGTACAAACGGTTCGGGGTGACCATGGTTGCGATGGCCGGTGTGCTTTCGACGCGCGGCGTGACCGCCGCATTGGGCTCGTGCTGTCCGATCGTGCCGACTCCTGCGGCGAGCACACCGCCCGCCACCACCGCGGTAATCATGGTCTTCATTGCGGTCCCCTTCTACTGAGTTCGCGTTAGCTGCCGACGCGCTCGGCGGTCTGGGGGCCGAATTCGTTGGCGACAACGGCCACGTTGTTGACGGGGAAGCCGCCGCGGCGCGAATGTTCGCGGATCACGTCTTCGCTCTCGGCCTCGTGGACGCAGTAGATCTTGTCGCCGGCGACGTAGCTCTTGACCCACCGGTACGGAACGCCCAGTGAGGCCATCGCTGTCTTGGACTTCTTCGAGATCTCTGCCAGCTCGGTCTCCGAGAGCTCGCTCGCCCCTGGGATGTCGCGCTCGATGATGAATCGCTTCATTTCGTCTTCTCCTGTGGTGTGATGTGGCCCGCCGGGCTCGGCGCGCGACATTCACGCTCGGCCATCGGGCCGCGGATGACATCGGGAGACGTTCCCTATATTGCTGAGCGTCGCGGACCTCCGTACGCCTGCCAACAGACCGCCGAGGTCGAGGTTTTCCCTGCTAGAGCACCTGTGCGCCGGTAACATTCGCTGCGTGATACTCACTGAGCGCGAGGGCGAGCTGAAGGAACTCGCCGCCCGGGCCGACGAGGCACGCGCTGGCCGTGGCGGCGTGGTTGTGGTCTGCGGCGAGTCAGGTGCAGGCAAGACGTCGTTCGTTGAGGCCTTCCTCGAGCGGTGGCCGCAGGACGAGCGGGTGTTGTGGGGTGCCTGCGATCCGCTGGATACTCCGCGGCCGCTGGGACCGATCCACGATCTCGCCGATCAGTTCGGACCGGACACACGCAACGTCGTGCGTGCGAGCAATCACCCGTACGAGATCCACGGCGCCGTCTTCGAAGACCTCGCAACGCAACCGTCGGTTCTGTTCATCGACGACCTGCATTGGGCGGATCAGGCGACAGTCGATCTGCTGCGGTTCGTGCTGAGACGAATTCGGCGCACACACTCACTGGCGGTGCTGACGGTGCGCGACGACGAGATCGCGCCGACGCATCCCATGCGCTCGTTGCTCGGCGACGTGGCTCGCTCCACATCCGCGACATCGCTTACCTTGCCGCCGTTGAGCCTTGACGCGATCACCCAACTCGCACAGGACCGGCCGGTCGATCCCGTTCGGTTGCACCGCATCACGGGCGGTAACGCCTTCTTCGTCGTGGAGATGCTCGACCACAGCGGCCATGAACTGCCGACGACTGTTCGCGACGCGATCCTCGCCAGGACCGTCGGTCTCGACGTCGCCGCATGGGATCTGCTGTATCTGATGGCGTGTGCGCCCGAGTCGATCCCGGACTACTTGCTCACCCACCTCGGGGTCACCGTGCCCGCGCTGCGAACACTCGACGAAGTCAAATTGATCCGGCGCACCGACCGCGGCGTCACCTTCCGCCACGACCTGTGTCGGCTTGCCGTCGCCAGCGTCATCCCGCCCGGCGCCGAAGCTGAGTTGCACCGCCGAATGATCGACGCCTATGAGGCTGCATCGCGAACCGACCCCGCAGTTCTGACGCACCACGCTCTCGGCGCGGGGGATTGCGAACGCATCCAGCGCGCCGCGACCGATGCGGGGAAAGCAGCGGTGCGGTCCGGCGCGCACACTCAGGCGGCGGAGTTCTACCGGATCGCGCTGGACCAGGGCGGTGAATTACCAGCGGAGAGCGAGGCGGAGCTGCTTGAGTTGATGGCCGCCGAGTATTACCTGACCGATCGACTCGACGATGCGATCAAGGCCTGCCAGCGCGCGATGGGTCTGCGTCAGCAGATGGGTGCCTCCGCCTTCGTCAGCGCCGATCATCACGCGCTGTCTGTGTACGAGTGGTACAACGCGAACCGAAGCGCTGCCGACCAGCACGTGGCCCAGGCCGTCGCCGTCCTTGATGGTCGGGTGACAGACGAAAGTTCCACGGAACTAGCTCAATTGGGCCACGCCTTCGCGATGCAGGCATACCTCGCCGTACAAACGACGGACCTCGAACATGCGACCGCGCTAAAAGAGCGCGCCGAACAGATTGCCGAAAAGGCGGACGATCCGTCGCTGGTGGTCCGCGTCAAGCTGATCGACGGTTACCTTGCGGTGCTTGGGGGCAAGGACGACGGCCGCGAATCAATTCTGTCGATCGTGCGGTCCAATCCCGAGAACTTCGACGAAATCTATTCGGGCGGGTACAGCAATCTGACCTATTTGGATGTCGAGCAGCGACGGTTCGGTTTGGCGGCGGATCTGCTCGACGAGAGCCTCACGATGACCATCGAGCGTGACCTACCCGTCTGCTACGCGTGGCAGATGGGTGCCCGCGGCAGGCTGGGGATGCTCGAAGGTAACTGGGACGAGGCGGTCGCCGACGCCAACACCGTGTTGGACGCTCCGAGTGCGCCGCTTGCGCGAACCTGGCCACTGCTCATTCGCGCCCTCGTCGCGCTCCGTCGAGATGGGACGCGTAGCGACGATATCGATGAGGCGTGGCAGCTGGCATGCAGATACGGCGAGCCGCTGCGGGTGCTACCCGCGGGAGCAGCGATCGCCGAATCGGCCTGGCTGTCCGGCACATCCGATGAACGACTCGACGAGTGCCGCACTCTGCTAGACAGCACACCTGTCACAGGGCTGGAATGGGCCCGCGGTGAACTGGCGGTATGGCTGCACCGTCTCGATTCCTCCATTGAGGCCGACGGCCTCGCGGCACCGTGCCAGTTGCTGCTCGATGGCAAGTTCGAAGCGGCGGCGGATGAATTCCAGCGACTCTCAATGCCTTACGACGCTGCACTGGCACTCGTCGACTCCGGTGATCACGACCTCGCCCGCCGCGGTCTCGATGTGCTTGACCGACTCGGCGCGGCCGCCGTTGCCGCGAAGCTCCGGCGTGATCTCCGTTCGAGCGGCGTAGCGGTTGTGCCGGCACGTCGTCGCTCGACCACGCTGGCCAACCCCGCTGGATTGACCTCGCGTCAAGTCGAGGTGCTGCGCCTCATCGGCGAAGGACTGACCAACGCCGAACTGGCCGAGCGGCTTTACCTGTCCGCCAAGACAGTTGACCACCACGTCTCGGCGATACTCACCAAGCTCGATGTGCCGGGGCGACGCGATGCCATTCGGCGGGGCCGCGAATTGGGCATCCTCGGTTAGGTCAAGGCGGCGGCCAGTCGCCGCCACTGCTCACGCGGAAATTCCCGTGGGTCGGCCGTGAGGACTTGTACGCAGACGTGGTCCGCTCCGGCCGCGCGATGCTCGTTCACCCGGTGCACGACGGCGTCTTCGTCGCCCCACGCGATGATCGCGTCGAACAGCCGGTCACTGACCGACGACAGGTCGTCGTCGGTGAAGCCGGACCGCAGCAGGTTGTTGGCGTAGTTCGGCAGCGCGAGATAGGCACGCAGCCAATCGGTTCCGACGGAGCGGGCCTCGGCGCGGTCCTCGGTGAGCAGAACAGTTTGTTCGGGCAGCAGAAGCGGTCCCTGGCCGAGCACCTCCCGAGCCTGCTGCGTGTGCTCGGGTGTGACGAGGTACGGATGGGCTCCGCGGGCACGAGTTGCGGACAGCTCCAGCATCTTCGGGCCGAGCGCGGCGAGCACCCGGTTCTCGGCGGGTACCGGCTGCTCGGCGGCGTCGAGTGCGTCGAGGAATGCGCGGGTAGCAGCCAGGGGCTTGTGGTAGCGGCCCGGCTCCTTGGAGTCGATGAGCGGTGCGTGGCTGCAACCGATGCCCAACAGGAACCGGTCACCGTGCGTTTCGGTCAGGGATGCGTAGCGCGCGGCCACGTCGGACGGCTCATGCATCCAGAGGTTCAGGATGCCGGTGGCGATGACTGTGCGCTTGGTCGACGCCAGCAGGTGGTCGACCGAGTCCAGGACCGGACCGCCGACATCGGGAATCCACAGGGCGGTGAACCCGAGATCGTCCAACTCGGCGGCGGCCTCGGCTGACTCGTCGGGGTTGCCGTACCGCAACTGCGAACTCCATACGCCAACGCCCGACAGATCCATGTGGTCATCCTTTCCACTCACCGACGGCCTCAGGCTACCGTCGGCTCATGGCATTCGATCCCGCCGCTGTTGGCCGCGCGTTCTCCGAGCATCGGTTCGATGAGGCACTCCGGCACCTCGCCAACGATGTGCGCTGGACGATTATCGGATACACAGTGCTCGAAGGCGCCGACGCAGTCCGGCAGACGTGCCGCGACACCCTGGAAAGCCTCGAAGGCACCACGACCACCTATGACCGCTGTGTGATCGCGGCCGGTTCGGACACGGTCGCCGTCGACACGTTCGCCCGCTACACCCGCCCCGATGGAATGACCGCGGTGGCCAGTTGCGACATCTACGAGTTCGCCGGCGAAGAGATCACTGCGATCACGTCGTATGCCGTCGAGGTCGACCCTGAGGACGCCGGAGCCCAACCGCCGCCGCGTGTCAACGCGTGACACTATCGAGCAGAACGTCTCGATGAACAACCGTTGGGTCGCTGTCTTCCAGTACTGCGAGGGCTTCGGGCTCGACGACGGCGGTGGCGATATCGTCGCCTGCGAAGGCGCGAATGGCGTCCAGCGATGCCCAGAGCGTATGTGCCGTCAGTTCGACGCGGCCGTCGTTATCGCGAGCCAACAGGTACGCACCCGAGAAGCCCGGAAGCCGGCGCAATTCGGGAAGCAACGTCTGTTCGAAGTAGGCGCTGTACGCCTCCGCGCCGTCCTTGGATGCCCGAGCGGACCAGGTTCTCACGATCATGTCTCACACTAGCTCCCGAGCTGCTTGACGATCGCCTTCTTGTCGACCTTGCCGACCGCCGTGGTTGGCAAGGCCAACATCGGCGCCAGCACGTCCGGGCGAGAATGGGCAGCGACGCCACGCTCGTCGAGGTACCTGTTCAGCTCGGGCAACGTGACCGGACGCCCGCTGAAAACGATAGCTGCGCAGATCTTTTCGCCGAGGTATTCATCCGGCAGCGGTACGGCCGCGGCCGCCCAGATCGACGGGTGTTCCAGCAGGTGCTCTTCAAGGTCGAGCGCTGAGACGGTCTCGCCGCCGCGATGGATCACGTCCTTGACCCGGCCCGTCACCTCGAGGTATCCGTCCGCGAACCGGCGCACCTTGTCACCCGTGCGGTAGAAGCCGTCCGGGCTGAACGAGCGCTCGTTGTCGCGCTCGGCGTTGAAGTATCCGTTGAGCGTGTACGGTCCCCGCGTCAGCAGCTCACCCTCATCGCCGGACGCCACCTCGGAGCCGTTCTCGTCGACCACCCGCAGCTCGTCATGTTCCGACAGGGGTCGGCCCTGCGTGTTGTCCACGATGTCCGGCGGGTCGCCGACGCGGGTGTAGTTCAGAAGTCCCTCCGCCATCCCGAACACCTGCTGCAGTCCAGGCGTCAACGCGGCGCGGATGTTTCGTGCGTCGTCCGCCCCCAACTTGGCGCCACCGACCTGCAACAGGCGCAATGTCGTCGGCCGCTCCGGCTCCCATTCACAGGCCTGCGCCCACAGCTTGGCCAACGCGGGTACCAACGAGGTGACGGTGACGCCGTGGCGCGCAATGGTCGAGAACGCAGCATCTGGGCTGGGGGCGGTGGTGAAAACCGTTGTGGCGCCGACCGACATCGCACCGAGCAGGCCTGGGCACGCCAACGGGAAGTTGTGCGCCGCGGGCAGCGCGACGAGATACACATCGTCACCCGTCAGCCCGCACAGCTCCGCGCTGGCGGTGAAGTTGTAGACATAGTCGTCATGCGTGCGGGGGATGAGCTTCGGTGCGCCCGTCGTGCCTCCCGAAACCAGCAGCAGCGCCGGTGACGTGGTGTCCACAACGACAGAAGGTGCCGCGGCGTCTGCGGCAGGCAACTCGGTGATGATCCGCATCGGATGCGTGCGCACCAACTCTTCGGCCATCGCGCGGTAGTCGAAACCGCCTGCGGTGTCGGCGATCACCAGCGCTACCGCCTTGCTGACCTCCGCGAAGTGACTCAGCTCCGCCAACCGGTGCGCGGGCAGGCACATCACCGGGATCGCGCCGGCGCGTAACAACCCGAACAGCGCGACGGCGAACCGGCAGGAGTTGGGCAGTTGCAGGAGGACGCGATCGCCCGGCGCGATCCCCATGGCGGACAACCCGCCGGCGGCGAGGTCGGCCAACCGGTCGAGCTCGGCATAGCTGTACTGACCTTCCGCGTCGATGACCGCGACCCGGTCGGGCCACTCGGCCGCGGCGTCCCGCAGCACAGTGTCCACCGGGCGCCCCGACCAATAGCCCTCTGCTCGGTAACCCACCACGCGCTCGGATGGGAACGGCACGAACCCGGCCAACGATGTGGGTTGTGCTGCGGATTTGGGTTGTTCCGAAGTGGTCAGGGTCACGCGGAGCTCCCTCGACGTAGGCGTGTTCAGTGCTCCGAATATAGGGTAGCCTCCACAAAATTAGGCGAGGCTAACCAATGGAGGAGTTGTGGGTGTTTTGGCTGCGAATTCGCAGACCATCCGTGAAGAAGTCGCCGAACTTCTCGGTATCAGCCCCGACGACGTCGATCCCGACACCGACCTCATCAGCCAGGGCCTCGACTCGATTCGGATGATGTCGCTGGCCGGCAGCTGGCGCAAACAGGGCGTCGACATCGACTTCGCGTCGCTGGCGGCCGATCCGTCCGTCCGGGCCTGGGATGCGCTGATCGCCGCGGCCACCGTCATGGAACAGCCAGCGGAACCTCTTGTCACACAAAATGATTCGGCTGCGCCGTTCCCGCTCGCCCCGATGCAGCACGCGATGTGGGTGGGCCGAGAAGGCGATCAGCAACTCGGTGGGGTCGCGGGCCACCTCTATGTCGAGTTCGACGGTGACGGCGTCGATCCCCAGCGGCTCGAGCAGGGCGGCGACCGCGCTGGCCGCGCGCCACCCGATGCTGCGGGTGGAGTTCCTGCCCGACGGCACACAGCAGATCGGCCCCGCGCCCGACCCATACCCGGTCGCGATTGTGGACCTCACAAATTTGTCGGCCGGCGAGGCCTCCGAACGGCTGGCCGCCATCCGCCTCGCCAAATCGCACCAGCAGCTCGACGGTCGGGTCCTCGAACTCACGCTGTCGCTGCTGCCCGGCGGGAAGACCCGCCTCCACGTCGACCTCGACATGCAGGCCGCCGACGCGATGAGCTACCGCACCCTGATGTCCGATCTGGCTGCGCTCTACGGCGGCCGGCAGCTGCCCGCCCTCGGCTATACCTACCGCGACTACCGGCAGGCGTCGGCGCCAGGCGGGACCGTCGAGTCTCATCGGCAATGGTGGTCAGAACGCATACCGGAACTGCCCGATCCTCCGCGCCTGCCGCTGGTTCCGTCCGCCGAACAGGCAGACCCGCACCACACCACTCGGCGCTGGCACTGGCTCGACCCGGACACCAGGGACGCGTTGTTCGCCGCGGCCCGGCGTCGTGGCGTGACGCCTGCGATGGCGCTGGCCGCCTCGTTCTCGGACGTGCTGGCAGGCTGGTCGGCAGATCCGCGGTTCCTGCTCAACGTGCCGATGTTCGGCCGTGAGCAGCGTCATCCCGATGTGGACAGCCTGGTCGGCGACTTCACCTCGTCGGTGCTGCTCGACGTCGACCTTGGTGCGGCCCCAACCGCGACCGCACGGTCGCGCGACGCTGCAGGACACCTTCCGCGCCGCCGCCGCTCACGCGGACTATCCGGGACTGGCGGTGCTCCGCGACCTCAGTCGGCATCGCGGCGCACAGGTGCTGGCCCCGGTCGTCTTCACCAGCGCACTGGGCCTTGGCGAGCTGTTCGCCGCTGCGGTGACCGAGGCCTTCGGCAAGCCGGTGTGGATCAACTCGCAAGGCCCGCAGGTGCTTCTCGACGCCCAGGTGACGGAGTTCGACGGCGGCATCCTGGTCAACTGGGATGTTCGCGAGGATGCGTTCCGGCCAGGAGTCGTCGACGCGATGTTCGACCGCCACATCGACGAACTGCGGCGCCTTGCCTCCGACGACATTGCATGGGAAGCGCCGCGCGCGCCGCTCATCTCCGCGCCGCAGCGTGCTGTTCGCGATGCCGCGAACAGCAAAACCGCTGCGCCCAGCGGAAACTCACTGCACGACGGATTCTTCGCCTCGGCCGCGGCCCGCCCGGATGCGCTGGCCGTGATCAGCTCATCAGGTGAATTGACCTATGCCGAGTTGCGCGAGCAAGTGCTCGCCGTTGCCGCGGCGCTGCGCGTCGCAGGTATCAAACCGGGTGACACGGTCGCGGTGATGGGGCCGAAGTGCGCCGACCAGATCGTCGCGCTGTACGGCATTCTCACCGCAGGCGGCGTGTACCTGCCGATCGGCATCGACCATCCTGGCGACCGGGCCGCACGCATCATCGAAACCGGTCGGCGTCCGCATGGCACTGGTCTGCGGCGACTTGACGCCGCCGACATCGTTGCCCGCGCTGACAGTCGCAGAAGCACTGCGCGTTGGCCGCCGCGAAAGCGGATTCGAGCCCGCCGCAACGAATCCCAACGAACTCGCCTATGTGTTGTTCACCTCGGGTTCGACGGGCGAGCCCAAGGGCGTCGAGGTCACCCACGACGCCGCGATGAACACCGTCGAATTCCTCAACGGCTACTTCGGTATTGGGCCCGCCGACCGAAGCCTTGCGCTGTCGCACCTGGAATGCGACCTCTCGGTGTGCGACGTGTTCGGCATGTTGACCGCGGGCGGCACCATCGTCGTCGTCGACGAGGCACAGCGTCGTGATCCCGACCACTGGGCCCGGCAGATCGCACGCTAACGGTGTCACCGTGCTGAACTTCCTGCCCGGCTGGCTGGAGATGCTGGTGGAAGTCGGCGACGGCCGACTGCAATCGGTTCGGGCCGTGCCGACCGGCGGGGACTGGGTGCGCACCGCGATGGTGCGCCGCCTGCAATCCCAAGCGCCACGGGTGCGCCTCACCGGGCTGGGCGGTGCCACCGAAACCGCGGTGCACGCCACTCTTTACGAGGCCAAGCGATCCGCCGGCTTCTGGCACCGCTGTGCCGTACGGGACTCCGTTCACGAACAATGCGTGCCGCGTGGTGAATTCGTTCGGTGCCGATTGTCCCGACTGGGTGCCGGGTGAACTGTGGTTCGCCGGGCGCGGCATCGCGCGGGGTTACCGCGGGCGTCCCGATCTGACCGCCGACCGGTTCGTCTCCTATCTGGGCCGCACCTGGTACCGCAGCGGTGACTTGGCCCGGTACTGGCCGGACGGCACGCTGGAGTTCGTCGGACGGGCCGATCACCGGGTGAAGATCAGCGGCTATCGCATCGAACTCGGCGACGTCGAGGCCGCACTGCAACGACTGCCGGGCGTCCGCGCCGCGGTCGCGGCGATCGTGTCGGTGTCTGGTGAGCGGGGCGGCGAAATGCTTGCCGCAGTGGTCGGCGCCGACGATCCCACGCTGAGCGTCGAGCGGCTGCGCGACGGCATCACAGAACTCGTTCCGGCGCACATGATTCCGCGTCACTTCGAAATCGTCGACCGCATCCCGTTCACGGTCGGAGGCAAGACCGATCGGCGCGCGGTCGCACGGATCCTTGCCGACGCGGTCAACACCGGCGACCTCGCCAGTGGCCGTCGCGGTCCTTCGACGCCCCTGGAATCCGCGCTGGCCACCATCGTCGCCGAGTTGGTCGGCGCCAACGAGGTGGGCGTCGACGACGACTTCTTCGAACTGGGTGGTGATTCGGTGCTGGCGACCACGGCCGTGGCGCGCATCAGGAACTGGCTCGACACGCCGACGGTGATGGTCGCCGACATCTTCGCCACCCGCACCGTCGCCGCCCTCGCCGCCCGGCTTGCCGGGCGGGAGCCGGGCAGCGGGCGCCTCGAGCAGGTAGCGGAGCTGTATCTGGAGGTCGCGGACATGGATAACGCCGACGTGCTGTCCGCGCTCGAGACCCGCATCATGACGTCGATCGACGAAAGACGACAACTGAACTTCAAGCCGTGGATCAAACGGTTTCCAGGCAAGTCCGGGGGAGCGACGGTCGTGTTCCCGCACGCAGGTGGCGCCGCCGCGGCCTACCGTGCGCTCGCAACCTCCATGTCCGCCAGGGGCGTTGACGCATATGTGGTGCAGTACCCGCAGCGCGCCGACCGGCTGACCCATCCCGCCGCCGAAACCGTAGAGGCCCTTGCGGCGGAGTTGTTCGAGGCAGGGGACTGGGACCGGGTCGGCCCGCTGCGGCTGTTCGGCCACTGCATGGGTGCGGTGGTGGCATTCGAGTTCGCCCGCATCGCCGAACGCCGCGGTGTCGACGTTCGCGAACTGTGGGTGTCGGCCAGCCAGGCCCCTGCGACGGTCGCCGCGTCACCGCCGCTTCCAACCACCGACCGTGAAGTGGTCGCCGACATGGTGGATCTCGGGGGGACAGACCCGCGGCTACTCGCCGACGAGGACTTCGTCGAACTGCTCGTCCGCGCGGTGCGCGCCGACTACGAGGCGTTCAACCGCTACTCGTGCGCTCCCGACGTCAGGATCCGCGCCGACGTTCACGTCCTCGGCGGCAGCCACGACCATCGGGTGGACCGAGACATGTTGCAACGCTGGGAGACCCACACCGAGAGCGCCTTCACGCTGTTGATGTTCGACGGTGGTCATTTCTACCTCAACGAGCACACCGGAGCCGTCGCGGAGCTTGTCAATGGCTGAGCGCGACGACAACGACCCCATCGTCATCGTCGGCATGGCGGTCGAGGCGCCCGGCGGAGTCGACACCGCAGAGGCATATTGGTCGCTGCTGTCGACACAGCGTGAGGCGCTTGGGGCCGTTCCCGACCGATCGCGGTTGGTCCGTGCGCGAACTGTTGGACGGGTCGCGGCGCGACGGCTTCAAACGCATCCACGACCTTGGCGGATTCCTGTCCGACGCTGCGACGTTCGACCCCGTGTTCTTCGGTATCTCACCACGCGAGGCGGTGGCGATGGATCCGCAGCAACGGGTCGCGATGCGGGTGGCGTGGCGTGCGCTGGAGAACAGCGGCATCAACCCCGACGACCTCGCAGGCCACGACGTCGGCTGCTACGTCGGCGCCTCGATCACCGGCTACGGACCGGATATGGCCGAATTCTCCAACCACTCGGGCCATTTGATCACCGGCACCGCGCTCGGCGTGATCTCCGGGCGCATCGCCTACACGCTCGGGCTTGCGGGACCGGCGATGACCATCGATTCGTCGTGCGCATCGGCGTTGGCCGCGTTCCACGTCGCGGTGCAATCCGTGCGGGCGGGGGATTGCGATATTGCGCTGGCAGGTGGCGTGTGCGTGATGGGCTCGCCGGGCTTCTTCGTCGAGTTCTCCAAGCAGCACGCCCTTTCCGACGACGGACACTGCCGCGCGTACAGCGCGCACGCCAGCGGAACGGTGTGGGCAGAAGGAGCGGCGATGTTCCTTCTGCAGCGCCGGTCGGCGGCGTTGCGGGACGGGCGTCGCGTGCTGGCCGAGGTACGCGCGAGTTGCGTCAATCAGGACGGCCGCACCACCGGCCTGACCGCGCCGAGCGGGCCTGCGCAGGCGCGGCTGTTCCAACGGGCGATCGACGCGGCAGGCGTGCGGCCCGACGAGATCGGCATGATCGAGGGCCACGGCACCGGGACCAAGCTCGGTGACCGCACCGAATTGCAGTCTCTGGCTCAGACGTACGGCGCGACCGAGCCCGGCCACGGCGCACTACTCGGATCGGTCAAGTCCAACGTCGGCCACTCCCAGGCCGCAGCGGGTGCGCTCGGGCTGGCCAAGGTGTTGGTCGCCGCCGAGCACGCGGCGATTCCTGCCAGCCTGCACCTGGACGAGCAGAGCCATGAAATCGATTGGGACAGCCAGGGTCTACGGCCTGCGGCCGCGCTCACGCCATGGCCTGCTGTCAACGGGCGACGCCTGGCCGCGGTGTCCGCCTTCGGCATGAGTGGCACCAATGCGCACGTGATCGTGTCGATGCCCGAGGAACGGGTCGCGTGATGTTTGCATTGCCAGACGGGCGCGTTCCCGTGGTGCTCAGCGCGCACGCCGAGGAGCTGATCGCCGCCGACGCGGAAGCCATCCTTGGCTACCTGGACCGCGAGCCCGACGTGCGGGCCGTCGCCGCCACGCTGCTTGCGCACCCGACGGCTGCGGCGCCACCGTGCGGTGGTGCGAGCATCGGACACCGCGGAGCTGGCCGACGCGTCTGCGAGCGCTTGCCGCAGGCGACGAGCATCCGCTGGTGGCGCGGTCGGCGGAAACCAGCTCGCCCCGAACGACGTTCGTGTTTCCCGGCCAGGGCAGCCAATGGCCGTCGATGGGTGCCGATGCGTATCGCGAGATCCCCGTCTATCGCGCCGAGGTCGACAGGTGCGCCGAGGCATTCGTCGCCGCCGGGAATCGAGTCACCGCTGCCGTACCTGCTCTTCGACACGGGTCTCGCAGAGTGGCCGCAGACACAGACCCAGGCCGCGCAGTTCACCCACGCCGCGGGGCTTGCAGAGGTGTGGAAGTCCTGCGGGATCCTTCCCGACATCACCGTCGGCCACAGCCTCGGAGAGGTCGCCGCAGGCTATATCGCCGGGACCATCACGCTTGCCGATGCCGTCGCGGTCGTCATCGCCCGCGCGCAGGTGGTCGATGGGCTGCCGGGCCGCTACGGCATGGCGGTGCTCGGCATCTCCGCCGACGATGCCGAGCGGCTGATCGCCACCACACCGGGCTGGCTGGAGCTGTCGGTGGTCAACTCGGGCTCGTCGGTGGTGGTGTCGGGGGACCGTGAAGCGGTAAAGGCCATCGTGGCCGCGGCAGACGAGCGAGGCCTGTTCGCCCGCGAGATCGCGGTGAACTTTCCCGCCCACACCAGCGCACTGGAACCGTTGCGGGCGGATCTGATTGCCCGGCTTCCGCGTTCGCGATTCGTCGAAGCTCCCGTGCAATTCATCGGCTCGGCGACCGCGTCGGTGGTCGCGCCGGGCACCGATTTCGGGGACTACTGGTACGGGAACCTGCGCAACACCGTCCGGTTCGACCGTGCGGTCGGTACCGCGCTCGTTCACGGCGCAGGCTCGTTCGTGGAGCTGTCCGCACACCCGGCGCTGCTGTTCGCACTCGGCGATCTCGTCGACGACGGCCAAGGGGAACCGCCGCTGACCGTCGGATCGGGACGCCGCGACGAGCGGCTCGTCGATGAGCTGTCCGCCAACATCGCCGCCGCCGCGGTCGGCGACCCCGGCTACCGCTGGGCCGATCTCGCTCGACCTGTCGCAGCCACCGCTGCCCGGATTCCCGAACTCCCCGATGCACGCCGTGCACCTGTGGGCGACACCCGAACCGTTGCCGCCGCTACCCGGGCTCACCGTCGGCGCCGAAAAGTGGGATGCGAAACCCGAATCCGCGATACCGCTCAGCGTGCGGCGGCTCGCCGTGCTCGACCTCGCCGGACCCGCAGGACCCCTCGCCGGCCAGCTGCGCAACGCGATCGAAGCGCACGGCAGCGCGCAGCACGCCGACCCGCACGACGCCGACATGCTCGTCGCGATCGCGCCCGTCTTGGACCACCCCGACGCCGAACTGGCCGCCGCCGAGATCACCAAGCTGCTCGGTACCGGACTGCTCGACTATGCGGACGCCATCGGCCCGGCCTGTCGCGATGTCTGGCTCATCACGGCAGGCGGTGAACACGTCCGGCCCGACGAACCCGTCGCGTTGCCCGCGCAGACGGCGCTGGCGGCCATGCACCGCAGCATCGGCTTCGAGCATCCCGACCAGACATTCCGCCATCTGGACCTGCCGTCATGGGACGTCGACGACGCCGCGGTCATCGTCGATGCTCTGCTCGGCGACTGCACGGATGCGGCTCTTCGCGACAGTGATTCGGGGCCAACGCTTTACACCCGCACGCTGCCCGACTCCGTAGCATCGGCGCGAACCGTGGCAGCTGGACGCGGGTCTGCTCGACAACGTCGTGATCACCGGCGGCAGCGGCGCGGTCGGCCTGCACTTCGCCCGCTATTTCGCAAGCCGCGGTGCCCGGCGCATCGTGCTGCTCAGCCGCGGCGGCGTCGACGCGGACTGCCGCGGGCGTGCGCGGAGTCGAGGTGGTCACCCCGCAGTGCGATGTCACATCGGCCGACCAGGTGCGCGCCGCTGCGCTCGAACACGGCGGAGACGGTGCGTCGCTGGTGATTCATGCGGCCGGGTCGGCGACCTTCGGCACCCGCGACGCGGTCACACCTGAGGCGTTCGCCGACACGATCGGCGCCAAGGTGGTGGGCCTGGCCCGGATCGCCGAGCTGTGGCCGCTGCGGCCCGACGCGCGGATCCTGGTGTGCTCCTCGCTATCTGGAGTGTGGGGCGGAGAGGGTCACGCCGCGTACTCGGCCGCCAACCGGATGCTCGACGCGATGGCCGGTCAACTACGCGCCAAGGGTCAGCACTGCGTGGCGGCCAGATACGGGCTGTGGGGCGCGGGCATCGTCGACGCCGACGAAGTGGCGCAGATCGAACGCTCAGGGCTGCTGCCGATGGCGCCCGACGCAGCCATCGAGGCCAGCCTGCGCGACCACCCGAGCGACCCGCTGATCCTTGCGGCCGACCGCGACCGGTTGCGGACCTTCTTCGACAGCCAGGATGCCGTCGAAACAGAGCCCGAGACAACGACATCCGGAATCGACACGGCTGCGCGCGTCCGCGCAGAGCTGGCTGCCGCGCTGAACCTCGGAGACGCCGCCACCATCGACCTGTCGGCATCACTGCTCGACTTGGGCGTGGACTCGCTGCTCGCACTGGATCTGCGCAAGCGGTTGCGCCGCGCGACAGGCAGGTCGGTTCCGCTGGCCGATCTGCTCGGCGGCATCACCGGCGGCGAGCTGATCGCCAACCTCGAAACCCCAGACGCACCAGAGAAGGTGGACACCTCGCGTGACTGACACGACCGATATCCGCGACGAGCTTGAGGTGCAGCGACTGGAGCTGTTGCGTCGACGGTTGGCCGAGCGCGGGCTGCGGACCGAAACGCCGCAGGACGAGCCGGCCGCTACGGGCCTGTCCGACGGGCAGCGCCGGATGTGGTTCGTCCAGTCGGCCCAGATGGACCAGACGGCGCGCTGCTCAATGTCTGCGTGTCCTACCGGCTCACCGGTGACGTCGACGTCGCGCGTCTGCATGACGCCGTCAACGCCGTCGCACGCCGGCACAGCGTGCTGCGCACCACCTATCAGGCCGACGCGGATGGCGAGCCGCAGCTGACCGTCCACGACGACCTGACTCCCGGATGGTCCGAGCACGACCTGTCCGAGCTGTCGGATCACGCCCGCGGACTGCGTCTCGAAGTGCTCGCGCAGCGCGAGTTCGCCACCCCCTTCGACCTGAGCGCCGATGCGCCGCTGCGCATCACGGTGGTCCGCACCGGGTCCCACGAATACGTGATGCTTCTGGTGGCGCACCACATCGCGTGGGACGACGGGTCGTGGCGGGTGTTCTTCACCGATCTGACCCGCGCGTATGCGGGTGATGAACTGAGCCCGGCCACACCGTCGGACGCCTCGCTGGTCCGACACCGAGACCGAGGATCTGGCGTACTGGCGATCCGTGCTCGCGGATCCGCCGGAGCCGCTGGAACTTCCGGGACCGAACGGGTCGACGGTGCCGACGAACTGGCGATCGCAGCGCACCACGCTGCGGCTGTCCGATGAGACCGTCGAGCGCACGGCCGCGCTTGCGCGTGAGATCCGGCGCCACCCCGTACATGGTGCTGCTGGCCGCCTTCGGCGCGCTGGTGCACCGTTACACCCACGCCGACGACTTCCTTGTCGCCACACCGGTGCTGAACCGCGGCGCAGGCGTCGAAGACTGCATCGGCTACTACGGCAACACGGTGGCGCTGCGCCTGCGGCCGCAGCCAGGGGCAGACCTTCCGCGACCTGGTTACCCAGACGCGCGACACCGCTGTCGGTGCCTTCGCCCATCAGCGGATCAACCTCGACCGCGTGGTCCGCGAACTCAACCCCGATCGCCGCCACGGCGTCGAGCGGTTGGCCCGGGTGACCTTCGGCGCGCGCGAAGCCGACGGCGGCGGCTTCTGCCCGCCGGGAGTGTGGTGTGAGCGCGCCGAACTGCGCGGCCAGTTCACCCAGCTGCCACTGGGTTTCATGGTCGAGTTCGACGACCGCGGGCGCGGTGGTGGAGGCGGAGTACCTGACCGAGATCCTCGACGCGCCGCTGGCCCGGCAACTTCTCGACCACTTCGTGGTGCTGCTCGAGGCCGCACTGGCCGATCCGGATCAGGCACTGCGGTCACTGCCTCTGATGGGCGCCGACGACGCCGACTGGCTGCGCGCCGTATCGGCAGGCGAGCAGTTCGACACACCCGCGAGCACGCTGCCCGCGCTTGTAGAGGCGCAGGTGGCCCGCACACCCGACGCGGTCGCCGTCGTCTACGAGGGCCGCGCAGTACAGCTACCGCGAGATCAACGAGGCCGCGAATCGCCACGCGCACTGGCTGATCGGACAGGGAATCGGCACCGAGGACCGGGTCGCCGTGCTCCTCGACAAGTCCCCGCAACTCGTCATCGCCGCGCTGGGGATCCTCAAGGCGGGCGCCGTCTACCTACCGGTCGACCCGACCTATCCCGAGGACCGGTTGCAGTTCATCCTCGCCGACTCCGATCCGAAACTCGTCCTGCGAGAAGCGGTTGCGGATCTGGCCGGCTACCGCGACGACAACCCCGTCGACGATGACCGTGTGCGCCCGCTGCGCCCCGACGAACACCGCCTACCTGATCTACACCTCGGGCTCCACCGGCCTGCCAAAGGGCGTTCCGGTGTCACACCTGCCAGTCGCCGAGTTCTTCGTGTGGTTCCGCGGCGAGTACCAGATCGATGAGACCGAACGCCTGCTCCAGGTGGCGTCGCCGAGCTTCGACGTGTCGATCGCGGAGATCTTCGGCATGCTGGCCTGCGGTGCGCGGCTGGTGATTCCGCGTCCGGACGGTCTGCGCGACATCGGCTACCTCACCGAGCTGCTGCACGACGAGGGCATCACCTCGATGCACTTCGTGCCGTCGCTGCTCGGCCTGTTCCTTTCGCTGCCCGGCGTGAACCAGTGGCGCACGCTCAAGCGGGTGCCGATCGGCGGCGAGGCGCTGCCCGGCGAGATCGCCGACAAGTTCCACGCCACGTTCGACGCACTGCTGCACAACTTCTACGGCCCGACCGAAACGGTGATCAACGCGTCGCGGTACAAGGTCGACGGCAAGCAGGGCAGCCGCATCGTGCCGATCGGAAAGCCGAAGATCAACACCCAGATTCACCTGCTCGACGACGCGCTGCGGCCCGTGCCCGTCGGCGTCATCGGCGAGATCTACATCGGCGGTGGACACGTCGCGCGCGGCTACCATCGCAGGGCCGGGCTGACGGCTGAGCGGTTCGTCGCCGATCCGTTCACGCCGGGCGGGCGGCTGTACCGGTCCGGTGATCTGGCCCGCCGCAACGCCGACGGCGACATCGAGTTCGTCGGCCGCGCCGACGAGCAGGTCAAGATCCGCGGCTTCCGCATCGAGCTGGGCGAGGTGGCCGCGGCGATCTCCGTCGACCCCAGCGTGGGGCAGGCGGTCGTGGTGGTCAGCGACCTGCCCAACCTCGGCAAGAGCCTGGTCGGATATCTGACGCCCGCGGCCGACGCCGAATCGGTCGACGTCGACCGCGTCCGTTCCAGGGTCGCCGCCGCGCTGCCCGAGTACATGACGCCCGCCGGGTACGTGGTGCTCGACGAGATCCCGATCACCGCGCACGGAAAGATCGACCGCGACGCGCTGCCCGACACCGGAGATTCTGTCCGGCACCGAGTTTCGGCAGCCGAGCGCCGGCGCCGAGCAGACGATCGCCGAGCTCTTCGCCGAACTGCTCGGGCGCGAACAGAATGGGCGCCGACGACTCGTTCTTCGAACTGGGCGGCCATTCGCTGCTCGCCACCAAGTTGGTCGCGGCCATCCGGTCACGTTGCGGGGTCGATCTCGGCGTCAGGGAGATCTTCGAGCTCGGCACGGTCGCGCGGCTTGCCGAGCGCATCGACCTCGGGGCATCCGGTGACGACGGCCGTCCCGCACTCGTCGCGGTCCCGCACGACGGCCCATGCCCAGATGTCGGCATCCCAACTGCGGTTGTGGTTCCAGTACCGCATCGACGGGCCCAGCCCGGTCAACAACATTCCGTTCGCGGCAAGGCTCACCGGACCCTGCGACGTCGACGCGCTGGTGGCCGCGGTATCGGACGTGGTCGACCGGCACGAGAGCCTGCGCACCACCTACCGCGAAATCGACGGTGTGCCATACCAGGTCGTCAACCCCGCCACCGGGGTGCCGGTGCGGCGCGCCCGCGGCGCCGACGAGGCCTGGGTGCAGGCCGAACTCGACCGCGAGCGCAAGCACAACTTCGACCTGGAGAACGACTCTGCCGATCCGGGCCGCGGTGCTGTCCACCCCGGATGACCACGTGCTGTCGCTGGTCGTGCACCACATCGCCGCCGACCACTGGTCGGCTGGCGTGCTGTTCACCGACGTGCTGACCGCCTACCGGGCCCGGCGGGCCGGTGAGCCGTCCGGCGCTGGCCCCGCTTGCAGTGCAGTACGCCGACTACGCCGCATGGCAGGCCGCCCTGCTCGCCGACGACGCCGGAATCATTGCGGCACAGCGTGAGTACTGGAAGCAGCAGCTCGACGGTGTGCCCGACGATGTCGGCCTGCGGCCCGACTTCCCGCGTCCGCCCGTCCCAAGCGGGGAGGGCGATTCCGTCGAGTTCACCGTCGGCGCGGACACCCGCGCCAAACTGGTCGGCCTCACCCGTGAGCTCGGCGTCACCGAGTTCATGCTGTTGCAGTCGGCGGTTGCGGTGCTGCTGCACAAGGCCGGTGAAGGGGACGACATCCCGCTGGGCACGCCTGTCGCCGGCCGCGCGCGAAGCCGAACTCGACGAGCTCATCGGGTTTTTCGTCAACATCCTGGTGCTGCGCAACGATCTGAGTGGCAACCCCACCCTGCGCGATGTGCTGCGCAGGGCTCGGGAGATGGCGCTGGCCGCCTACGCTCACCAGGATCTGCCGTTCGACCGGATGGTGGACGCGGTCAGCCCGGTGCGCTCGCTGTCGCGCAACCCGCTGTTCTCGGTCGTCGTGCACGTCCGCGAGGAGCTGCCCGCCGGTCAGACCATCGACACCGGACCGGACGGCGACACCACGTTCACCGCGCTGGAGCCGACATTCGACGTCGCGCACGCCGATCTGTCGCTGAACTTCTTCGCCACCGGGGACGGCTACCGCGGCCACGTGATCTACCGCCCCGAGCTGTACAAGCGCGCCACGATCGAGCGGCTCGCCGGTTGGCTGCAACGCGTGCTCGATGCGTTCGCAGGCAATCCGGACCAGACGCTGCGCGACGTCGAGATCGCCGACGCCGAGGAACGGCAACGGATCGAGGACTGGAGCCGCGGCGTAACGCAGGTGCACGTCCTCGACGCCCTGCTTCAACCCGTCCCGGTGGGCGTGGTTGGCGACGTCCACTACGCGGGTGCCGCGTTCGGCTCGGCGTTGTATCGCAGTGGCGACCGGGCCCGCTGGACCGAGGACGGCCGGCTGGAGTTCGTCGGCCGCGTCACACGAGCCCGCGCCTGAAACGCCGGCCGTGACCCGCGCGTCCGAACCGCCGCAGCACCGAAACCGAGCATGCACTGGCAGAGATGCTCGCCGATGTCCTCGGTGTCGACGAAATCGGCCGCTACGACGACTTCTTCGAGCTCGGTGGCGACAGCATCCTGGCCGTGCAGTTGGCCGCAAGGGCCCGCGATACGGGTCTGGCGCTCACGGCGCGCATGGTGTTCGAACATCCCGCGATCCACGAACTCGCGGCCGCTGTCGACGACGCGGACGAAGCGCGCGATCCGACGGTGACACCCACCACGAGCCGATGAGCGCATCGGGGTTGTCGGCCGACGAGCTGGCCGCTGTCACCTCGCTGTGGACAGCGTCGCAAGACGGTACGCCGTGACCGCGACGGAAGCGCGGGTGGCCATCGAGGACGTGATGGCGCTGAGCCCGCTGCAGCAGGGGCTGTTCTCGCTGGCGAAGCTGACGAGCGGCGAGGACGGGGCCGACGACCCCTACGTGATCGCGATGGCCGCCGATATCACCGGCTACGCTCGACACGGACCTGCTGCGCCATTGCGCCGCAACGATGTTGGCGCGCCATCCCAACCTGCGGGCGAGCTTCCTGCGCGGCGACCTGAGCCGTCCGGTGCAGGTCATCCCCACCAGGGTCGACGTGCCGTGGCGGCACATCACCGCGACGGCCGACGAGGTCGAGGCGCTCGACGCCGACGAACGTCGCCGCCCGTTCGACCTGGAACACGGCCCCGCGATCCGGTTCCTTCTCATCGAAGTACCCGACCAGAGTTGGCGTTTGGTCATCGTCGCCCACCACATCATCATCGACGGCTGGTCGCTTGCCGTTGTTCGTCGGCGAGCTGATCACCCTGTACCGCTCCGGTGGAGACGTCGCGGCGTTGCCGCCGCCGCCGCGCCCGTACCGCGACTACATCGGTTGGCTCGCCGGGCGCGATCAGGAGGCCAGCCGCTCGCTGTGGCGCGACCACCTCGCGGGCATCGACGGTCCGACGCTGATGTCGCCTGCGCTGACCGCGGGTGAACCGCCGGTCGGGCTCGCCGCGACGCACCGAACTGAAACTGGATGCCGACGCCACCGCGCAGCTCGCCGAGGCCGCACGGTCACTGCGGTGTCACCGTGAACACCATTCGTTCAAATGGCATGGGCGACAATCCTGTCGGCGTTCACCGACCGCAGTGATGTGGTCTTCGGCGTGACGGTGTCCGGTCGGCCGGGCGAACTCACCGGCGTCGAGACCATGGTCGGGCTGTTCATCAACACCGTGCCGCTGCGGGTGCGGCTGGATCCGGCGGCGCCGGTGGGTGCCCAATGCGTGGCCGTGCAACGCGAGGCCGCGCTGCTGCGCGAGCACAGCTACCTGGCCCACGCCGAACTGCGATCGCTCGCCGGTATCGGCGAGATGTTCGACACGCCTGTTGGTGTACGAAAACTTCCCGCCAGGAGGGCTTGTCGGCGGCGGCGAATTCACCGCCAACGACGCAACGTTCCGCCCCGCGGCGCTGGAGAGCCTTTCGCACTTCCCGGTCACCATCGCCGCCCACATGACGGACGGCGAACTGACGGTTCTCGTCGAGGTGATCGACGGCGCGCTGGGACAGATGACCCCGGAATCCCTCGGGCAGCGACTGCTCACCACCGCACAACGGCTGATCGTGCGGATGGGACGGCCCGCTTCGCGATGTCGAGCGTCCTGCTCGACGGTGAGGCCGACGGGACAACCGATCGCACGCCCGCGCCTGCAGCAGGGGGAGTGCACACCAGGTTCACCGAGATCGCGGCCTCCCGGCTCGGGTCGGTCGCGCTGACCTGGCCGGACGGAAAGTACACCTACCGCGAGCTGGACGAGGCGGCCGACCGGGTGGCCGCAGCACTCGTCGCGCGCGGCGTCCGCACCGAAACGCCGGTGGCGATAAGGCTTTCCCGCGGACCGGATTACGTGGTCGCGATGCTCGGTGTGCTCAAGGCGGGCGGCGTGATCGTTCCGCTGGACCCCGGCATGCCTGCCGAGCGCATCGCCGACATCATCGAGTCAGACAGGGGCGACGGTCGTCGTCGACGAGGCGTTCACCGCCGCGCAGCCAGCCGACGACTTCCGGCCCGCCACCGCCCAGCCGGGTCAGGCCGCCTACATGGTCTTCACGTCCGGCACCACCGGCAGGCCCAAGGGCGTGGTCGGCACCCACCAAGCGCTGCTCGCCTATGCCGAAGACCACGCGCGAAACATCCTGCGCCCGGCCGCGGCTCGGCTGAGCCACCCGTTGCGGATCGCGCACGCCTGGTCGTTCACCTTCGACGCCGCCTGGCAGCCGCTGGCCGCGCTGCTCGACGGCCATTCGGTGCACATCGTCGACGACGACACGCAGCGCGACGCCGAGGCGCTGGTGGACACCATCGGCCGCTATGGCATCGACATGATCGACACCACCCCGTCGATGTTCGCGCAACTGCACGCCGTCGGCCTGTTGACCACCGTTCCCCTCGGTGTGCTGGCGCTCGGCGGCGAAGCCGTCGGCATCCCGGCGTGGAACCTGATCCGCGACGAATGCGCCCGCACCGGCATGACGGCCTACAACTGTTACGGCCCAACCGAAACCACCGTCGAAGCCGTCGTCGCCGCCATCGCCGAGCATGACGAACCAACGATCGGGCGGCCCACCGCGCCCAGCCGGGCGTACGTGCTGGATTCGTGGCTGCGGCCGGTGCCCGACGGGGTGCCCGGCGAGTTGTACCTGGCCGGCGGCCAGCTGACCCGCGGCTACCTCGGCCGGCCGGGCGAGACCGCGGGCCGGTTCATCGCCGATCCCGTTCGTGCCGGGGGAGCGGATGTACCGGACCGGTGATGTGGTGCGCCGCCAGCACGGATCGGGCACTGCAGTTCCTCGGCCGCTCCGACGCACAGGTCAAGATCCGCGGCTTCCGCGTCGAGCCCGCCGAAATCGCGGCGGTGCTGCACAGCCATCCCGCGGTGCGGCATGCCCACGTCGCGGTGAGTCGAGCGGAACAGTGGACCGCGGTTGACCGCGTACGTGGACGCATCTCCGGCGCCGGCGGTGGCCGAGCTGCGCGACGATGGTGACAAAGCGGTTGCCGCGCTACATGGTTCCTCACCACATCGTCGTCCTCGACGAGATGCCGCTGACGTCGCACGGCAAGGTCGACGAGGCCGCGCTCGCGGCGCTGCCCGAAGCGGTGGATTTGCCTGCGGCACAGCCGGAAACGCCGACCGAGGCCGCGCTCGCCGAACTGTTGGCGGAGATCCTGCAGTCCGACAACATCGATGTCACCGCCGACTTCGTCCGCCAAGGCCTTGACAGCATCGTCGCGCTGTCGGTCGTGCAGGCGGCGCGTCAGCGCGGCATCGCGCTGCGGGCCCGGCTGATGCTCGAATGCGGCACCATCCGCGAGCTCGCCGCCGCAATCGACGGCGAATCGGTAAGTCTCGGCACCGGTCGACGACGGCGGCGGCCCGATCACGCTGCTGTCCAACGCGCGCTGGCTCTACGAGTACGGCGACCCGCGGCGGCTGGCGCAGACCGAAGCCATCCGGCTGCCCGACGGCATCACCCGCGAGCAGTTGGAGACGCTGCTGCAGACCGTCATCGACGGCCACGAGGTGCTGCGAAGCCGGCTGGACCGCGACACCATGACGTTGGTCGAACACGACGGCGCCGTTGCCCTCACCGAGGTCGCGGTGACCGGCGAGGAGACCGAAGCCGTCGCCGAGCAGGCGCGCCTGGCCGTGGACCGCCTCGACCCGCAGAACGGTGTGCTGCTGGACGCGGTCTGGCTGCGCGACGCAGGCGTACTGGTGCTCACGGCGCATGTGCTGGCCATGGACCCGGCATCGTGGCGCATCGTCCTCGGTGAGCTCGACGCCGCCTGGCACGCGCTTGCGGCCGGCCGCCGTCCGGCGCCTGTGCGCGAGCACACCAGCCATCGACGGTGGTCGCGGCTGCTCACCGAGCGTGCCGAACGCCTGGACAGCTGCGATTACTGGGTGGCCCAACTCGACGGCGACGACCCCGATCTGGGTGCGCGCCGGATCCGTCCGGCCACCGACCGCGCCGGCGACCTCGCCGTCACCGTGTGTGCGACGGACCCGGACGTGACCGCCCGGCTGCTTGGCGCGGCGCAGCCGATCACGCATCTGCTGGCGGCGGCCGCCGCGCGAATGGTCACGCAACTGGCGACGACAGCCGCGGACAGCAGCTATGCGCTCCGCTGCTCGCGATCGAGACGCACGGCAGGGCCGACACCGTCACGGCCGACGCCGACACCTCCGACACCGTCGGACTGCTCAGCGCCGTGTATCCGCTCCGGGTGCCGTCGGCCGATCCGCGCGACGTCGAGAAGGCGATCGACGCGATCCCTGGCGACGGCATCGACTACGGCCTGCTGCGCTATCTGCGGCCCGACACCGCCGAACGCCTGCTGGCTCACCCCGAACCGCAGGTGCTGCTGAACTACTTGGGCCGCATGCACTTCGGGGCTGGCGGCGACGGGCTGCGCCTGGATCGGGACCTGCTCGCCGACGTGTCGGCGCTGCCAGAACCCGGCGTGGCGGTGCGCTACGAGTTGACGATCATCGCCGGGGTACTCGGCGACGCTGACACGCCGGTTCTTGCGACGCAGTGGCGGACGCTGCCCGACATCCTGTCCGACGACGATGTCGCGACGCTGCAGTCGATGTGGCAGGACGCCCTTCGGGAAATGGTGAAATGACCGCCCACTCTGATGTCGCCGCCGGAGCGGCTCCGACACTGGCGATCGTCGGTGCGGGCGCCAAGGCCATCGCGGTCGCCGCCAAGGCCGCCGAACTACGCGACATGGGCGTCGAGGTGCCCGACGTCGTCGCCGTCGAACGCAGCGGGGTCGCCGCCAACTGGCAGGCCGACGGCGGCTGGACCGACGGGCAGCACCGGTTGGGCACCGGCCCCGAGAAGGACGTCGGCTTCCCGTACCGCTCCTCGTTCGTATCGCGCCGCAACGCCGAACTCGACGAGCGGATGACCCGGCACAGCTGGCAGTCCTACCTGATCGGTACCGGGCAGTTCGCCGAATGGGTGGACCGCGGAAGGCCCGCGCCGACCCATCGCCGGTGGAGTCAGTACCTGCGCTGGGTGGCCGACAACGTCGCAATGACGGTCATCGACGGTGAAGTCAGCCGCATTTCGGTCGAAAACAGGGCAGACGGCCGACGGTGGGCGCTGCACACAGCCGACCGGACCGTGCACGCCGATGCGGTGATGATCACCGGGCCGGGGCAGGCCGAGCGCTCGATCCTGCCCGGCAATCCGCGAGTGCTCTCCATCGCGCAGTTCTGGCAGCGCGCCGCCCAACACGAGATCCTCACCGCCGAGCGTGTCGCGGTGATCGGCGGCGGCGAAACCGCCGCATCGATGCTCAATGAGCTTTTCCGCCATCGGGTTTCGACCATCACAGTCATCTCGCCGCAAGTCACCTTGTTCACCCGCGGTGAGGGTTTCTTCGAGAACACGTTGTTCTCCGATCCGACCGGCTGGACGAGTCTTTCGCTGGTGGAGCGACGAGACGCGTTGGCGCGCACCGACCGCGGCGTGTTCTCGGCGCGGGTTCAGGACGCGTTGTTGGCGGATGACCGGATCCGGCATCTGCGGGGGAGGGTCGCGCACGCGGTGACTCGGGACGGACGAATCCGCTTGACGCTGAGCACGAATCGCGGCACCGAAGCCCTGGAGACCGTGCACGGATTCGACATGGTGATCGACGGGTCAGGCGCAGACGGCCTCTGGTTCGTGCCGTTGCTCGGTCAGGACGCACTGGATCTGCTGGAACTCGGCCTCGGCGGCCCGTTGACCGGTGACTCGTTGCAGGAAGCCATCGGCCACGACCTCGCGATCACCGATATCACGCCAAAACTGTTCCTGCCGGGGCTGTCCGGGCTGACCCAGGGGCCCGGCTTCCCCAACCTGTCCTGCCTCGGGCTGTTGTCCGACCGGGTACTCGGCGCCGACTTCGCCGCCTCTGCCGACCCACCGACCAGGAGAAGTGATGAGCACCAACCCATTCGATGACGAGAACGGCACCTTCTTCGTGTTGGTCAATGACGAGGACCAACACAGCCTGTGGCCGACATTCGTCGACATCCCAGCGGGCTGGCGCGTCGTGTTCGGTGAGAGCACCCGCGCCGACTGCCTCGCCTACGTCGAAGAACACTGGACCGACATGCGGCCGCGCAGCCTTCGTGAGGCAATGGCGCTCGACTGGCGACCCTACCGTTGGGAGCTGTGACGGCGATACAGACGACCAATCGCGTGCAGCTCGCGCGCGTGGCCGCCGTCCTGTGGATCGTCGCCGCCGTCGGATATCTGGTCGCCGAAGCACTCGCCGCGGCCAACGTCAACGGCCACTACAGCTACGTCCACGACTACATCAGCGTGCTCGGTGTCCCCGCATGGGGGCGATTCGCGTATCTGATGAACGGGGCCTTCTACCTGCAAGGCGCGCTGCTGTTCATCGGCGCCGTCTTGGTGGTGCGCGGCGTCGGTCGGCGCGGCATGCTTTTCCTCATCTTCACGGCGGTGAATGCCGTCGGCTTCTTCCTCGTCGCGACGGTGCACGGTGGCTCGCCGCTGGCGGCGGGCGAGGGCGTGTACTGGCACCAGGCCGGGGCGTTTCTGGCGTTCATCGCAGGCAACGCGGCAATCGTGGCCGGGTCGTCGATTGTTGCCCGCGCCGTCGACGCCAGGTGGTGGTATCGCGGCATGTCGCTGTTGCTCGCCGCGGCAGGATTCGTCGCTTTCCTGGCGCTCGCGAACTTTAACGTTTGGGGATACAAGTACGGGCCGATCGGGATCGTCGAGCGGGTACCGGTGTACACGATCTTGGCGTGGCAGATCTTCAGCGCGGTCGTCCTGTTGACCCGGCCTGCAGGCCGGGGCGACACGCTCTAGGCGTGCTGCGCGATGGGCATGTCCATATCGAACACTCGCGCGTGCAGCACCGTCCGGTTCCGCAGCGCCGCCCGCACCGCGCGGTGCAACCCGTCCTCGAGGTAGACGATGCCTTTCCACTTCACCGCGTGCGGGAAGAGGTCGCCGTAGAACGTCGAATCCTCCGAAAGCAGCCGGTCCAGCGCGAGCACCGTCGTCGTCGTCACCAACTCGTCAAGGCGGATCTGGCGGGGCGGGATCTGCGCCCACTGCCGATGAGACAGACCATGCTCCGGGTACGGTCTGCCGTCGCGGACTCCTTTGAAGATCATCGCCCAGCTACCCCTCGGTTCTTTCCCCCAGGCGTCGGCGTCACATTCCAAAGGCTAGCCGCAACCAGCCGGTTCGCCACGCGAACAGCCTCTCGCGCGGTATCGCCGCTGTTGATAACCGTAAAATGAATGCCAACGCGAGTGCGAGGGGAGGTGAACACGTGGGTAGTGCCGACGACCGCCGCTTCGAGGTGCTGCGCGCCATCGTCGCCGACTTCGTGTCCACCAAGGAACCGATCGGCTCCAAGACCCTCGTTGAGCGGCACAATCTCGGCGTCTCCAGCGCGACCGTGCGAAACGATATGGCGGTTCTGGAAGCCGAGGGTTACATCACGCAGCCACACACCAGCTCGGGCCGGGTGCCCACAGAGAAGGGCTATCGCGAGTTCGTCGACCGGCTGGATGACATCAAGCCGCTTTCGGCCGCAGAGCGCAGCGCGATCCTGTCGTTCCTCGAGTCAGGAGTCGACCTCGACGACGTGCTGCGCCGCGCGGTGCGCCTGCTGGCCCAGCTGACCCGCCAGGTCGCGGTTGTCCAGTACCCGACGCTTTCCACGTCGAGCGTCCGGCACCTCGAGGTGGTGGCCCTGACGCCGGCCAGGCTGCTGCTGGTGGTGATCACCGACTCGGGCCGCGTCGACCAGCGCATCGTCGAACTGGGCGACGCCATCGACGAGCATGAGCTGTCCAAGCTGCGTGACACCCTCGGCCAGGCGCTGGAGGGTAAGGCACTGGCCGCCGCATCCGTGGCGGTCTCCGATCTGGCGACCAACCTCAACGGTCACGGCGGTCTCGCCGACGCGATCGGCCGGTCGGCGACGGTATTGGTCGAGTCGCTGGTCGAGCACAGCGAGGAGCGCCTGCTGCTGGGCGGCACCGCCAACCTGACCCGCAACACCGCTGACTTCGGCGGTTCGCTGCGGCCGGTGCTGGAAGCCCTCGAGGAGCAGGTGGTGGTGCTGCGACTGCTGGCAGTGCAGCAGCAGGCAGGCAAGGTCACGGTGCGCATCGGCCACGAGACGGAGGCCGAGGAGATGGCGGGCACTTCCGTGGTGAGCACCGCGTACGGAAGTTCGGGCAAGGTATACGGCGGCATGGGGGTATTGGGACCCACCCGGATGGACTATCCGGGAACTATCGCTAATGTCGCTGCGGTTGCTCTCTATATAGGTGAAGTCTTAGGTAGCCGGTAACCGGCTTCTGAAAGGTCTGGCGTGGCACGCGACTACTACGGGATGCTCGGCGTGAGCCGGGGGGCAAGTGATTCGGAGATCAAGCGCGCCTATCGGAAGCTCGCCCGTGAACTGCATCCCGACGTCAACCCCGACGAAGCGGCGCAGGCGCGGTTCAAGGAGATCAGCGTCGCCTACGAGGTGCTGAGCGACCCGGAGAAGCGGCGCATCGTCGACCTCGGCGGTGACCCGCTCGAGAGTGCCGCCGCAGCGGGCAACGGCTTCGGCGGATTCGGCGGCCTCGGCGACGTGTTCGAGGCATTCTTCGGCGGTGGGACGACCTCCCGCGGCCCGATCGGCCGGGTCCGGCCCGGCTCGGATTCGCTGCTGCGCATGCGCCTTGATCTGGCGGAGTGTGCCACCGGCGTGACCAAGCAGGTGACCGTCGACACCGCGGTGCTGTGTGACCTCTGCCAGGGCAAGGGCACCAACGGCAACTCGACACCGGTCGCGTGTGACACCTGCGGCGGGCTCGGCGAGATCCAGACCGTCCAGCGCTCGCTGCTGGGCCAGGTGATGACGTCGCGACCATGCCCGGTGTGCGGCGGGGTCGGTGAGGTCATCCCCGATCCGTGTCACCAGTGCGGCGGCGACGGCCGGATCCGCGCGCGCCGGGATATCAGCGTGAAGATCCCGGCAGGCGTCGGCGACGGAATGCGTGTGCGGCTGGCCGCTCAGGGCGAGGTCGGCCCGGGTGGCGGGCCCGCAGGCGACCTGTACGTCGAGGTGCACGAAAAGCCGCACGACGTGTTCGTCCGTGACGCCGACGACCTGCACTGCACCATCTCGGTGCCGATGGTCGACGCCGCGCTCGGCACCACGGTCACCGTCGACGCGATCATCGACGGCCCGACCGAGCTGACTATCCCCGCGGGTACCCAGCCCGGTTCGGTGACCACGCTTCGCGGGCACGGCATGCCTCATCTGCGTTCAGGGGTGCGCGGTGACCTGCACGCCCACATCGACGTCGTAGTGCCGTCGCGGCTCGACCACGAGGACATCGAGCTGCTGCACAAGCTGAAGGAAAAGCGCGGCGCTCGTGACGTGGCAGAGGTTCGCTCGACGCAGAATGCGTCGGCAGGTAGCGGGTTCTTCAGCCGGTTGCGCGAAACCTTCACTGGCCGCTAGACATCCGTGAGCCATGCGCTGTTTTATGTCGACGCGCTTCCCGAGGTCGGTGAGCTCGCGGTCGTGGACGGCGACGAGGGCTTCCACGCGGCCAACGTCCGGCGCATCCGCATTGGCGAACAGCTCGACCTTGGCGACGGCAACGGGGCCGTGGCGCACTGCGCCGTAGAGGACGTCGCCAAGGGTCGGCTGACGGCGCGGGTGCTGGACCGCAGGAGCCTCCCGGCAGCCGCACCCGTCGTCACTGTCGTGCAGGCCCTGCCCAAGTCCGACCGTTCCGAGCTCGCCATCGAGCTGGCCACCGAGGCGGGTGCCGACGCGTTCGTGGCCTGGCAGGCCTCGCGCTGCGTGGCGCGGTGGGACGGGCGGGAGAAGGTCGAAAAGGGTCTGCGCCGTTGGGGTGCGGTGGCCCGGTCGGCCGCCCGCCAATCGCGACGCCCGTACATTCCGCCCGTCACCGGTGTGGTGTCGACGGCCGAGTTGGTGCAGCGGGTGCGTGACGACGACGCAACCGCGCTGGTGTTGCACGAGTCGGCCACCGTCAAGCTGACGGAACTACCGGTGGCGCAAGCGGATTCGCTGCTGCTGATCGTCGGGCCGGAAGGCGGCATCGCAGACGACGAGATCGCGGAGCTGTCCGACGCCGGGGCGACACCGGTACTGCTTGGGCCGACGGTTTTGCGAACGTCGACGGCCGCGGCCGTCGCGTTGGGCGCGCTTGGCGTCCTGACCGGGAGGTGGCTGCAGTGATCAAATACGTCGACGCGAACGGGCTCAAATTTGCATACCTCGAGGAAGGCAGCGGGCCGTTAGTCCTGATGCTGCACGGGTTTCCGGACACGGCCCACACCTGGGATGATCTTCGCCCGCGAATCGCCGCCAAGGGATACCGCGTGGTCTGTCCGTTCATGCGCGGATATCACCCCACCGCGGTTCCGGATCGTGACACGGATCAGGAGACCCTGTCGCGCGATCCGCTTGCGTTGATCGACGCGCTAGGCGCCCCCGACGCCGTCATCATCGGGCACGATTGGGGTGCGTCGGCCGCATACGGGGCGGCTGCGCTGGAGTCTGAACGAGTGAAAAAGCTGTTCGTCATCGGCATTCCGCACCCAGCGACACTCAAACCGTCGCTGAAGAAGCTGTGGGTCGTCCGCCACTTCGCGGCGTACAAGCTGCCAGGGGCGCCGAACCGCTTCGCGCGCAATGATTTCGCGGCGCTCCCGGCTATCTATCGGCGATGGTCTCCGGCATGGAGCCCCGATCCAACCGAGTTCGACGACGTCCGCGCGAGCTTCTCAAACCCTGCGAGCCTTAACGCCGCTTTCGGCTATTACCGAAAACTCTCGCCCATCCCAACCGAATCACTGAAGGCGCGAATCACGGTGCCGACCGTCGTCTTTGCGGGCTTGGATGATCCGATCGTCGAGCCTTCGGATTATCGAGACGCCGCCAGGATGTTCGACAACGAGTACATCGTCGAGGAGGTCCGCGGCGGGCATTTCATGCACAGGGAGCACCCCGACGCGTTCGCCGAGCGACTCCTCGCGCACCTGTGATGGGAGAGTCTGCCGAGGTCGGCGCGGGTTAAGCATTGGGATGCGTCGCTGACCGGCGGTAAAATGGGTATCCCATAGCAAATCACCAGGCCAGGACCCCAGAAAGCAGGCAGAAAGCTCCACGTGACGCCCAGCGAGACGAACGCTGACTCGGACGAATCGGTTCGCAGCAGCATTGATGTTCCGCCCGACCTCGTCGTGGGCCTGCTCGGTTCCGCCGACGAAAATCTGCGCGCCCTCGAGCGCATTCTGGCCGCCGATGTCCATGTGCGTGGCAATGCGCTCACCCTGACCGGCGAGCCCGCCGACGTCGCGCTTGCCGAGCGAGTGGTTTCCGAACTGATCGCGATCGTGGCCAGTGGTCAACCGCTGACACCCGAGGCGGTACGACACAGCGTCGCGATGCTCACCGGCACCGGCGACGAGTCACCGGCCGAGGTGCTGACCCTCGACATCCTGTCGCGGCGCGGCAAGACGATTCGGCCGAAGACGCTGAACCAGAAGCGGTATGTCGACGCGATCGATGCCCACACCATCGTGTTCGGCATCGGGCCGGCGGGCACCGGCAAGACGTACCTGGCAATGGCCAAGGCGGTCAACGCATTACAGACCAAACAGGTCAACAGGATCATCCTGACCCGTCCGGCCGTCGAGGCCGGCGAGCGCCTCGGCTTCCTGCCAGGCACGCTCAGCGAGAAGATCGACCCGTATCTGCGGCCGTTGTATGACGCGCTGCACGACATGATGGATCCCGAGCTGATCCCAAAGTTGATGAGCGCCGGTGTAATTGAGGTGGCGCCGCTCGGGTACATGCGGGGTAGAACGCTTAATGATGCCTTCATCATTCTCGACGAGGCGCAGAACACCACCGGCGAGCAGATGAAGATGTTTCTGACCCGGCTCGGATTCAACTCAAAAGTTGTTGTGACGGGCGATATCACGCAGGTGGACTTGCCTGGGAGTAACAGCTCCGGCCTGCGCGCAGCGATGAGGATCCTCGACGACATCGACGACATTCACTTCGCCGAACTGACAAGCGCCGACGTCGTGCGTCACCGCCTGGTCGCCGAGATCGTCGACGCCTACGCCAAATCCGAGGAACCCTCGCTGATGAACCGGGCGCAGCGGCGCGCCTCGGGCACCCGGCCGCGAAGGTGAGCGCGTGAGCATTGAGGTGTCCAACGAGTCGGGCATCGACGTTTCTGAAGAGGAACTGGTCAGCGTCGCGCGGTTCGTCATCGGCAAGATGAAGGTGAATCCCGCCGCGGAGCTTTCGATGGTGCTGCTCGACACCGCGGCGATGGCCGACCTGCACATGCGATGGATGGACCTTCCGGGTCCGACCGATGTGATGAGCTTCCCGATGGACGAGCTCGAGCCCGGCGGCCGACCCGACGCGCCGGAGCCGGGGCCGTCGATGCTCGGCGACATCGTGTTGTGCCCGGAATTCGCGGCCAAACAGGCCACCGCCGCCGGCCACACGCTAGGCCAGGAACTCGCGCTGCTGACCGTTCACGGCGTGCTGCATCTGCTTGGCTATGACCACGCCGAGCCGGACGAGGAAAAAGAGATGTTCGCCCTGCAGCGCCAACTGCTCGAGGAGTGGGTGGCCGACCAGGTCGAGGCGTATCACCAGGACCGCCAGTCCGAGAAGGACCGCCGGCTGCTGGACAAATCCCGATTCTTCGACGAGCCGTGACCGGTATAGCTCCGCTCCTCGGCGCGATCGCGCTCATCGGCCTCGGCGGTCTGTTCGCAGCCATTGACGCCGCCATCAGCACGGTGTCGGTGGCGCGCGTCGAGGAACTGGTCCGCGATGAACGCCCCGGTGCGGTGCGGCTGGCCAGGGTGATGGGCGAGCGCCCCCGCTACATCAATCTCGTTGTGCTGCTGCGCATCATCTGCGAGGTCACCGCGACGGTGCTTCTGGTCGCCTACCTCGACGGCCGTCTCGGCGTTGGCTGGGGGCTGACCGCCGCCGCCGCCATCATGGTGGTGGTCAGCTTCGTGGCCATTGGCGTCGGCCCGAGGACCGTTGGCAGGCAGAACGCGTACACCATCTCACTGCTGGCCGCGCTTCCGCTGCAGGCGATCTCGGTGTTGCTCACCCCGATCAGCCGGCTGTTGGTGTTGATCGGTAATGCGCTGACGCCGGGACGTGGGTTCCGCAATGGCCCGTTCGCATCCGAGATCGAGCTGCGCGAGGTCGTCGACCTGGCCCAGCAGCGCGGTGTGGTGGCCGACGACGAGCGCAGGATGATCCAGTCGGTGTTCGAGTTGGGTGACACCCCGGCCCGTGAGGTGATGGTGCCGCGCACCGAGATGGTGTGGATCGAAAGCGATAAGACCGCGGGTCAAGCGACGTCCCTTGCGGTGCGCAGCGGGCATTCCCGGATCCCGGTTATCGGGGAGAACGTCGACGACGTCGTCGGCGTGGTCTACCTGAAAGACCTTGTGCAGAAAACGTATTACTCGACCAACGGCGGTCGCGACACCAAGGTGACCGAGGTGATGCGCCCGGCGGTGTTCGTCCCCGACTCCAAACCGCTGGACGCGCTGCTGCGCGAGATGCAGCGCGACCGCGTCCACATGGTGCTGCTCGTCGACGAGTACGGCGCGATCGCTGGCCTGGTCACCATCGAGGACGTGTTGGAGGAGATCGTCGGTGAGATCGCCGACGAATACGACACCGACGAGGTCGCGCCGGTGGAAGACCTGGGCGACAAGCATTTCCGGGTGTCGGCGCGGCTGCCCATCGAGGATCTCGGCGAGCTGTACGACATCGAGTTCGACGAGGATCTCGACATCGACACCGTCGGCGGCCTGTTGGCGCTGGAGCTGGGCCGCGTCCCGTTGCCTGGCGCCGAGGTGACGTGGGACGGGCTTCGACTGCGCGCCGAAGGCGGGCCGGATCATCGCGGGCGGGTCCGGATCGGCACCGTGCTGGTCAGCCCGACCGAAGCCGTAGAAGAGGAGTCCGAATGACCGAGCTCGACGCCGAGGACGCCAAGCTGGTGGTGCTTGCCCGCGGCGCGATGGGCCGGGCCGAGGCGCCCAGCGGAGCGGCGGTGCGCGACATCGACGGCCGCACCTACGCCGGTGCGCCCGTCGCGTTGGATGCCCTGCAGCTGACCGCGCTGCAGGCGGCCGTCGCCGCGGCGGTGTCCAGCGGCGCAACCGGTTTGGAGGCCGCCGTGTTGGTGGGCGGCTCGGCCGACGACGCGGGCGTGGCCGCGGTGCGCGAGCTGTCGGCGGACGCGACGGTCATCGTCACCGACCGGGCGGGCACCGTGCAGTGACGGAGTTCCGTTCCGGCTTCGTCTGCTTCGTCGGCAGGCCGAACACCGGAAAGTCGACACTGACCAACGCGCTGGTCGGCACGAAGGTGGCGATCACCTCGAACCGCCCGCAGACCACCCGGCACACGATTCGCGGCATCGTGCACCGGGACGACTTCCAGATCATCCTCGTCGACACTCCCGGCCTGCACCGGCCGCGCACGCTGCTGGGCCAGCGGCTCAACGACCTCGTGAAGGGCACCTATTCGGAGGTCGACGTCATCGGGCTGTGCATCCCTGCCGACGAGAAGATCGGCCCTGGCGACAGGTGGATCGTCGAGCAGATCCGCGCGATCGCGCCGAAAACCACGCTGGTGGCCGTCGTGACCAAGACCGACAAGGTATCGAGGGACCGGGTCGCCGCTCAGCTGCTCGCCGTCAGCGAGCTCGTCGGGCCGGACGCCGAGATCGTGCCGGTGTCGGCGACCACCGGCGAGAATCTCGACGTCTTGACCGGCGTGCTGGCCGCGCAGATGCCGCCCGGCCCGGCGTTCTACCCCGACGGCGAGCTCACCGACGAGCCCGAGGAAGTGCTGATGGCCGAGCTGATCCGCGAGGCCGCGCTGGAAGGCGTCCGCGACGAGCTGCCGCACTCGCTGGCCGTCGTCATCGAGGAGGTCAGCCCGCGCGAGGGCCGCGAGGATCTGATCGACGTACACGCCATCCTCTACGTCGAACGCGACAGCCAGAAGGGCATCGTGATCGGCAAGGGCGGAGCCAGGCTGCGCGAGGTGGGCACCGCCGCGCGCACCCAGATCGAGAAGCTGCTCGGGCACCAAGGTGTACCTCGACCTACGCGTCAAGATCGCGAAGAACTGGCAGCGCGACCCCAAACAGCTTGGGCGACTTGGCTTCTAATGGCGAATTCGGCGTGTTGAGTAGCGCTGAGCGCGACCAATCACGCCGAAATCGCTAGCCCGGCTGGCCGTAGACCGCGACGACGACGCTGCGGTCCAGGCTGTTCACCGACCACACGCCCATCTTTGAGTTGGCGCAGTTCGACATGATCGCCATGTAATCGGGGCGGTAGTACCACTGGTTGATGATCTCGATGCCGTTGATCGCCAGTGCCGGGTTGATCGCGACCGTCTCGGCGACGACGCCCTTGAACCCGGCGGCGTTGGCGCGGTCCTGCGCCGTCGACCCGTCCGAGCCGATGTCGCCGTCGAGCGCGCGGTTGTTGAGCACGTCGTTGGCGTGCCACTCCGCCGCCAGCTGCAACTGCGGGCTGATGTTCACGTCGTTGGTACAGCCGGCCTGATGCTGAACGGTGTAGACGTTGGCGACCACCCCGTCGTTGAGCCGCTTGTTGTCGGCGTTGGCGGCGGGCATGCCCGCGACCGCCGCGCCGACCACCGCGACAACGGGTAGCGCGCGGATACCGCGGCGTGCCATATCGCTGACTGTCACGTTCGGGAGATTACGCGACCTCGTCGGTAACCGGCTCCTGCAGCGGCGAGATTGTCCATTGTTGCCTCGGAAACCAGCTCAGGCGTCGGCGCGTGGTCGGCACCGTTCCACCAGACGTCGGGCTGCCGCAACGCCCAGCCGTTGAGCGCTTCCAGCTCGGCGGCCAACGAGATCAGCAGCGGCTCGCTGTTCGCCGGGCCCATCAGCTGAACGCCGATCGGCAGCCCGCCGTAGGTGAACCCGGCGGGCACATTGATCGACGGCCAGCCCAGCAGGTTCCACGGCCAGGTGACCGGGCACGCGCGGATCATCGCGCGGTCGGTCGACAGCCCGCCGCGGTGGTCGAAGCTGTTCACCCTGGGAGGGGGCAGCGCGGTCGTCGGTGCCAGCACGACGTCGACGAGATTGAAAATCCATCCGATCCTTCGCTGCGATTCGGCTTCGCGGGCGCGGGCCTTGCGCAGCGTGTTCTGCGACAGCATCCAGCCCGTGCGGGTATTGGCCAACGTGCGTTTGTCGAGCGTTACGTTCGGGCCGAGGCGATCCACCCAATCGAGCAGCCCCGACGTCGACCGGGACAGGAAGTTCCACGACATCCGCAGGTTGTAGTCCGGGTCGTCCGCCACGATGGTGTGCCCGAGCTCCTCGAGCTGACCCGCGACGGTCTCCATGGCGGCCCGGATCTCCGGGTGCAGCTTGGCCCGGAAGAACGTGAACGGGAACTTCGTCGACAGCGCGATCTTCAGCGGCGCCGGGAGCCTGTGCGACGAAATCGGACACCCGCACCGGCGGCGGTTGATGCAGGTCGCCGGGGGCATTGCCCGACGCCGCGTCGAGCACCAGCGCCGCATCCGTCACCGTTCGGGCCAGCACGCCGTTGACCGTGATTCCGTTGAATGCCTCGGGCAGCGGCCAGGTGGAGATCCGTCCCCGCTGCGGTTTGATGCCGACCAGGTGCGTCCACGCCGCGGGAATCCGCACACTGCCCGCGCCGTCCGAGCCGATGGCCGCCGCCACCAACCCGGCCGCCACGGCCGCCGCGCTGCCGCCCGACGACCCGCCCGGCGTGTGTTCGCGCGACCACGGGTTGCGGGTGTGGCCGAACGCCGGCCCGCTGGTGAACGGCCATTGCCCCAACTCACAGGTGTTGGTCTTGCCGACGATGACCGCGCCTGCGGCCCGCAGCCGGCGCACCACCTCGGCGTCCTGGTGGGCCTCCCGGATGCGTCCGTCGGTGCCGAACCGGGTGGGCACGCCGGCGACGTCGACGTCGTCCTTGACCGCGATCGGGATGCCGAGCAACGGAAGTTGTTCGCCCGCCGCACGTTTGCGGTCCGCCTTGGCCGCGTCGGCAAGCGCCTGTTTCCGTCAGCACCACACGGAACGCGTTGAGCGTCGGCTGGCTCGCCTCGATGGCATCAAGAGATCGCCGTACCAGTTGCTCCGACGTTACGGTGCCGGCGGCGAGCTGGTAAAGCTGGTTGGTGATCGTAGGAAAATTGGCGGGGTATCGGGCTCCGCTTGATTTTGACTCGACCATCAGTTACGAGAATATCGGCGCTGCGTCCCAGCAACTGTCAGATCACGGTGAGAGACTTTCTTAATGCGGCTGTATCGGGACCGAGCGGTGGTGCTGCGCCAGCACAAGCTCGGCGAGGCCGACCGGATCGTCACCCTGCTCACCCGCGACCACGGGTTGGTGCGCGCGGTGGCCAAGGGGGTTCGGCGCACCCGCAGCAAGTTCGGGGCGCGGCTGGAGCCGTTCGCGCACATCGACGTTCAGCTGCATCCTGGCCGAAACCTCGACATCGTCACCCAGGTGCAGGCCATCGACGCGTTCGCCACCGACATCGTCAACGACTACGGCCGGTACACCAGCGCGTGCGCGGTGCTGGAAACCGCGGAGCGGCTTGCGGGGGAGGAGCGGGCCCCGGTGCCCGCGTTGCACCGGCTCACCGTGGCCGCGCTGCGGGCGGTGGCCGACGGCGGCCGGCCCCGCGAACTCGTGCTCGACGCTTACTTGTTGCGCGCCATGGGAATCGCGGGCTGGGCGCCTGCGCTGACCGAATGCGCCCGCTGCGCCGCGCCGGGTCCGCACCGGGCGTTCCACGTCGCGGCCGGAGGCAGCGTGTGCGTGCACTGCCGCCCGTCCGGGTCGGTGACCCCGCCGCAGGGCGTGCTGGATCTGATGGCCGCGCTCAACGACGGCGACTGGGAGCATGCGCAGGCGTCGCCGCCGCCGTACCGCAGCCAGGCCAGCGGGCTGGTCGCCGCGCACCTGCAGTGGCATCTGGAACGTCAGCTGCGAACATTGCCGCTGGTCGAACGGGCGTATCGGGTCGATCGCACGGTCGCTGACCAGCGGGTGGCGCTGTTCGGGCAGGATATGCCCCATGGCAATCAGACGGGCGAGCAAGACCCAATACCCCCAATTGCCTCAGGCGCCTGACGACTATCCGACGTTCCCCGACAAGTCCACGTGGCCGGTGGTCTTCCCGCAGTTGCCTGCGCATACCAACGGCAGGTTCGCCCGCCCGCCGCAGCACACCTCGAAGGCCGCCGCGCCGCAGATTCCCGCCGACCAGGTACCCAACCACGTCGCGATCGTGATGGACGGCAACGGCCGCTGGGCTACCCAGCGGGGGCTGCATCGCACCGAGGGCCACAAGATGGGCGAGGCGGTGCTGATCGACGTCACCTGCGGCGCCATCGAATTGGGCATCAAACATCTCAGCGTGTACGCGTTCTCCACCGAGAACTGGAAGCGCAGTACCGAGGAGGTGCGCTTCCTGATGGGGTTCAACAGGGAAGTGGTGCGCCGCAGGCGGGAAAACCTCGACGACGATGGGCGTGAACATGCGCTGGGTGGGTTCGCGGCCAAGGATGTGGCGCAGCGTCATCAAGGAGTTCGACATCGCCGAGCAGATGACCGTCGGCAACGACGTCATCACCGTCAACTACTGCGTGAACTACGGCGGCCGCACCGAGATCATCGAAGCCGCACGCGAACTCGCGCAGGAGGCCGTGGACGGAAAGATCAGTCCGGGCCGGATCAGCGAGGCGACGTTCGCCAAGCACCTGCACCGCTCCGACATTCCCGACGTGGACCTGTTCATCCGGACGTCGGGGGAGCAGCGGGCAAGCAACTTCCTCATCTGGCAGGCGGCGTATGCCGAATACGTCTTCCAGGACAAGCTGTGGCCGGACTACGACCGCCGCGACCTGTGGGAGGCGTGCGAGGAGTACGTGAACCGCAACCGTCGTTTCGGCAGGGCCTGATGACGCTGTCCGAGCGGGTCGCCGCCGTCCTCGACGACATCCTGCCGATCCAGCGCGAAGACGACGGCGCGGTCACCGTGCACCACGACGAGACGTTCGCCTCGTTGCGGGTCGTGACGATCGCCGAGGGCCTCGACATGGTGTCGCTGACGCAGGTCCTGGCGTGGGATCTGCCGTTGGACGCCAAGATTCGCGCGAAGGTCGCGAAGCATGCGCATGACACGCTGCTTGGCACGGTGTCGCTGGTGGAGAAAAGCGAACGGCGCCAAAGGCAATTCCAAGAAGGTCGCCGATGTGTCTGCTGCGCTACAACTTTCCCGCCGCGGGCCTGACCGACGACGCGCTGCGCACGCTGATCCTGATGGTGCTGGCGACGGGCGCGCGACGTTCGTCGCGACCTCACCGCGGTTCCCGGCGCCTAGCTCCGCGTCCGTCGAGGACCGACCGCAGAGTCTTCTGGCTTCCGGCCACGATGTCGTCGTCGATCGGTGTGCTCGGGCAGCGCCGCCAGCAGTTGCAGCAGCTCCGACCGCTCCGGCCGTCATCGCGCAGCAGTCGCACGGCGGCGTCGTTCGAGAGCGCATTGACGATCAAGATAGACGCCGTTGTCCCAGATGTCCGTGCGGAGCTTCGTCAGCCAGGGCAGGTTGCGTGCGAGGTAGTGCCGCAGCGCGGTGATGAGAAATCGGATGTCGCCGGCCTCGAGCTCGAAGGTGGCTGTTGTAGTTGGACACGAGCAGGCGGGCGAACTGCGGATCGGTATCGGGATTGTCGAAGAACTCGAGCGCGGCCTGCGGTCCGCGCAACCGCGTCGCGACCGCAACGAAGCTCTTGGCGACGACGGCGTCGGGTTCCGACGCGGCAAGTGATTCGAGCAGCGCGCCCGCGCCGCGATCGTCCAGGGCCAGAAGCGCCTTGGCGGCGGCCAGTTTTCGCGCGCGGTCGTCGCCGTCGAGGCTGCGGCGCAGAGTGCTCGACGAGGTCGGTCGCGTCGCGCCTGCGCGGCCGCATCGGCGAGCTCCGTGCTGAGCGGTCCGTCGTCGCGCGCGGCCTGATCGAGGTCGACGTCGCTGACCACCACGCTGACGCCGTCGCTGTTGAAGGCTTCGTAGATCGCCACCTGCTACGATGATTTGGCGGCGCAGTCGCCGCAGATGCCGAAGATCTCGATGGTGTGGCTGACATCGGAGAAGCCGTGTTCGCGCGCGACCTCGGCGGCCCACGTCCTCGACGTCACCGCCCTGAATCTCCACCGTCGAGCCGCAGGCCCGGCAGACCAGGTGGTGATGGTGGTGTTCCGAGCAGCGCCGGTACACCGACTCGCCGGTGTCGGTGCGCAGCGTGTCGACGAGCCCGTTGGCGGCCATCTGCTGCAGTGTGCGGTACACCGTCGTCAGGCCGATGCCCTCGCCGCGGCTGCGCAGTTCGTCGTGCAGCTCCTGCGCGGACCGGAACTCGTCGAGGTTCTCCAGTAGCGCCGAGATCGCGGCGCGCTGCCGGGTGGCCCGCACCCCCGTCGTGCTCACTCGCCGCCCTCGGCGGCGTGGGTCACCGCCGCGACCACGATGTCGGCCAGGTGATGGTCGACCAGGCGATACATCACTTCGCGCCCCGAGCGCTCACCGGCCACCACGCCTGCGGCCTTGAGGATCCGCAGATGCTGGCTGACCAGGGGTTGCGGCACCGCGAGCGCGTCGACGAGTTCGTGCACGCAGCGCGCCGACTCACGCAGCTGCAGCACGATCGCGATTCGCACCGGCGCGGCCAGTGCACGCAGCAGGTCGCCCGCGGTGTCGAGGACGTCGCGCGACGGCAGGTCCGATGGCGGAGCGCCGCCGTGGTCGTGCACCTCAGCGTCAGGCAAAGTGGAAACGGTTTTCATTATGGCGCCAGAATACATGCGCGACCGCGCATGTCAACGATGCCGGGTCGGTCGCTACGCTGTTCACCCGTGGCGTCCATCATCGACACCGTCGCAAACCTGGCCAAGCGGCGTGGTCTCGTCTTTCAGGCCGGCGAAATCTACGGCGGCACAAAGTCCGCTTGGGATTACGGCCCTCTGGGCGTGGAGCTCAAGGAGAACATCAAGCGGCAGTGGTGGCGCGCGGTGGTCACCAGCCGCGACGACGTCGTCGGTCTCGACTCGTCGATCATCCTGCCGCGCGAAGTGTGGGTGGCCTCCGGACACGTCGAGGTGTTCCACGACCCGCTGGTCGAGTGCCTGAACTGCCACAAGCGGCATCGCGCAAGACCATCTGCAGGAGGCGTACGCGGCGAAGAAGGGCATCGACGACCCGGACGTCGGTGCCGATGGCCGAGATCGTGTGTCCGGACTGCGGCACCAAGGGCCAGTGGACCGAGCCGCGCGAATTCAACATGATGCTCAAGACCCACCTCGGCCCGATCGAGACCGAGGAGGGCTTGCACTATCTGCGGCCCGAGACCGCGCAGGGCATCTTCGTCAACTTCGCCAACGTGGTGACGACGTGCGCGCCGCAAGCCGCCGTTCGGCATCGGCCAGATCGGCAAGAGCTTCCGCAACGAGATCACCCCTGGCAACTTCATCTTCCGCACCCGTGAGTTCGAGCAGATGGAGATGGAGTTCTTCGTCGAGCCGGCGACCGCGCCGGAGTGGCACCAGTATTGGATCGACACCCGGCTGCAGTGGTACGTCGACCTCGGCATCGACGCCGACAACCTGCGGCTGTTCGAGCATCCCAAGGACAAGCTGTCGCACTACTCCGACCGCACGGTCGACATCGAGTACAAGTTCGGCTTCCAGGGCAACCCGTGGGGTGAGCTCGAAGGCGTGGCCAACCGCACGGACTTCGACTTGTCGACGCACACAAAGCATTCCGGCGTCGACCTGTCGTTCTACGACCAGGCCACCGACACCCGTTACGTGCCGTACGTGATCGAACCCGCGGCGGGCCTTACCCGTTCGCTGATGGCGTTTCTCGTCGACGCGTACGCCGAGGACGAGGCGCCGAACGCCAAGGGAGGCGTGGACAAGCGCACGGTGTTGCGGCTCGACCCGCGGCTGTCGCCGGTCAAGGCCGCCGTGCTGCCGCTGTCCCGGCACGCCGACCTGTCGCCGAAGGCGCGCGACCTCGCCGCCGAGCTGCGCAAGTGCTGGAACGTCGAATTCGACGATGCCGGCGCGATCGGCAGGCGGTACCGCCGCCAGGACGAGATCGGCACGCCGTTCTGCGTGACGGTCGACTTCGACACGCTCGAGGATCAGGCGGTGACCATCCGCGAGCGCGACGCGATGACTCAGGATCGCGTCGCGCTCGACGGCGTGACCGACTATCTGGCGGCCCGGCTGAAGGGCTGCTAGCGCGCGTCGCCTAGCAGGGATTCAGACGGGTCGCACTGCAGGTTTCCGCCGGGGCTGCCCCCGGTGTCGCCCGCGCCAGGCAGGCTGCCGTAGTCCGGTGGCGTGTAACCCCCGGAGCCGGAGTCCACTGCCCGAGCCCGAACCCGAGCCACTGCCCGAACCGCTGCTCGGGTCCGGGAAGGTGCCACTGTTAATCGAACCGGAGCCGGTACCCGGCGACAAGCCGGGGATCAAGCCGGGGACGGAGCCGCTGCCCGAACCCGAGCCACTGCCAGATCCGGAAGGAATTTCCGGGACTGCCTGGGTGCCGCCGGGGTTTCCGCCGGATATCAGTTACGTCGTACCCGAACCCGAGGCTGCCACTGCCGGAACCGGAGCTGGAGCCCGGAGGTTTCGGAAGGTCCGGGTAACCGGCGATTGGTGTTCGACCCGTCGATCTTCGGCACGTAGACGGGCGGTTCCTCAGGAATCATTTCGGTTCCACCGGTAGAGCCTGACGGAGCCTGCTTCGCGGCGGACTCACGGGCTGCTGCATCACTGGCCTGGGATGCGACGGCCCCATGACTCCCGGTTGTGGATGCGACGGCCCCATGATCACCGGTGGACTCGAAGGCCCTCGAATAATCGGCGGCAATTACCGCGGGACCATTGGCGGGCCGAAGTCGGGAATCGCGATGGGCGGAGGCGATCGCGGGCATCGCAGGCGGCTGCACCACAGGCGGCTGCGCTGCCACCGCTGGCGGCTGCGCCTGCACCGGTGGCTGGCCACCACCTGGTACCGCTTGCACCGGTGGCTGTGCCTGCACCGGTGGCTGCGCCGGCGGCGCCTGCCTCGGCGGCACCTGTCCGGGCGGCGCGGCCTGGATAGGTGGCGGCGCCAGCGGCGGTGGTGCCTGCGGTGGCGCCTGCGGTGCCGGCGCCACGATGGCTCGCGGCCGAGCCACTATCAGGTCGACGTCAAAGACGCGGAGGTCGACTCCCGCGATACCGAGGCGGATTCCGATCCGCCGCCCGAACAAGATGATGATCGGCAGGCGACGCAGGTCGAGCAGGATGATGAAGTCGATGATCCGGTTCCGCAGCGGCCGAAGGATGACGACAATGACCCGCGGGTTGAACCCAGGCCATTGCGCCCCGATGAACACCGGCTTGCGTGCGACTGCTCGACGCGCACCGGCTGCGCCTGCTGACCGGGTTGCGCTTGCTGCTGCTGCTGCTGAATCTGTTGCACCTCAGGAATGTCCAGCAGCGGGCTGCCGCTCATGCAGCGCACGCGCGGCATTCCGTACTTGTCCACCATCACTGCCGTGAGTGCCTGCAGCACAGCCTGGCGGCTGTACGCCTGTCCGTTCACGAAGCCGTGGTCGAGGACTCGGGTGTCGGCGCGCAACCTGACGGGCGTGAGTTGCTGGATATAGCCGGGGATTTGGTCGACGCTGATCTTGTGAACACTCGCCCACGCTGCGGCCTTGGCGGGTTGCTGCTGTAGGTAGTTGATCAGACCCTGTCCGTCGCACGTTGATTCGTTGCGGGTGCCGCCGAAAAGGCCGTCGGTATCGCCGTACACGGTGCGCGTCGCGTTCGGGTCTGCCGGCGGCACGCCAGCCGGATCGGGGCCGGGATTTGTCATCGTCGGGTCAAGGGGTGTCGCCATCGAGGCATCGGTGAATGGATCAGCCCCGGGATCGTCCAGCGGCGTGAGGAACACCTGTTCTTCGGCCTGCTGTGAACCGTCGGGCAGTACGACCAGCACCACCACCAAAGCGATGGCGGTAATCAAAGCGACTGCGCCGGCGAGCAGTCCCAGCACACCGGGACGACGCCACCACGGCCTGCCCGGCGGGATCACCTCCGTCATGGCTTCGGCCGGCTGATCCGCGATCGGTGCGGCTTGCGTCTGCTCGAATTCTGGCGGCTGAGATTCAGTCGGCGATTCTTCGTCTGTCATCGGGACACCGCCCTCATGTGGTGGGAAATTTCGATGCCGGCGGTCAGTCGCTCGACCGGCAAGCCGGCCCGTTCGCATGCCTCCCTGACCGTTTCGGGTGATGGGGCGGCGAACACGCTGTAGAGCACTTGGTCGGCTCGTGCGGTCAACGCCACGAGCAGGCGCACCGAGGAACCCTCGGCGCGCATCGCCTCGACGCTGGCGTCGAGCCTGGCGACGGTTTCATCGAGTGGTCGTGCGGTGATCTCCCGCCGATACCACTCGACGAGGTAGCACGGGTCAACCAGCGCCGTATTGGACACGAATCGGACGGTAGGTGCCGCAGGTGGCGGCCGTAATAGGGGTTTCCCTTGCCGCTGCCCTATCCGTGGTTCAGGTGCGAACTCAGTTGAGCGCGGGAGCGGATGGCGAGCTTGCGGTAGACGCGCGTCAGATTGGCCTCGACCGTCTTGGAGCTGATGAACAGCGCCGCGGCGATGTCTTGGTTGCTCATGCCGGAGGCCGCCAGTTCGGCGATGCGCTGTTCGGACGGGATGAGAACGGAGCCCGGGCTCGGTGCTGTTCGTGCGAGCGCGCCGCGGGCACGCTCCGCCCACAGCGGCGTTCCCATCTCCTCGAACGCTGCCAACGCAGTGCGTAGTGTCGCCGCGGCGGCTTCGCGGTGGCGTTGCCGACGCTCGAGTTGGCCAAGCAGTAGCTGGGTTCGGGCAAGCTCGAACGGCATCGGCAGCCGCTGATGATGTGTAATCGCCTGGCGCGCAGCCCGATCCGCGGCATCGAGGTCGCCGTGGGCCGCCAGCCACATGCTGCGACACCGCGCTCCGACCGCCAGCATCCATGGGCGATCCAGGCGCCTACCGTTGCTTTCCAGCGCATCGATCAACGGCTCGGCGTCGTCGAGTCGGCCCAACCAGACCATCGCCTCGACGGCATCGGGGAGGTATGCCGACGTCATGATCTCGGTGCCGGGTGTGGTGTGGAACCGGTCGAGCAGCGGCTGCAGGGTCGTCAGCGCCTCGGCGTAGTTCTCCAGCGACACTTCCAGGAATCCGAGGCTCATGATCGGCCACTCGGTCAGGTAGACGGCCCCACATCCCTGCGCGTCCTCGATCGCCTGGCGTGCTTCGGCGCGGGCCTCGCGCTCGCGACCGCGGTAGGCGGCGACGGCGGTCCGCACGAGCCCGGCGATGACGAGCATGTTGGGTCCGTCGAGTTGTTGGGCTCGCTCCATGGTGTCCTCGCCGACCAGTGCGGCATCGGCGAAGCGTCCCAGCCAGATGTCGATCAGCGTGGTGTAGCTGGCTATCCACATCATGTCGCTTTCCGCGCCGCGCTCGATGCAGTTGCGCTGCACTTCGAGCATCTGGGTGCGGGCCTCGTCCAGCCGCCCGGACCAGGCCAGCACGAGGGCCTTGGCGGCGCTGGCGCGGAAACTGATGGGGACGTCTTTATCGGGGTTTTCCAGGTCCAGCGCGCGCTGCAGGCTGGCCTCGTCGACCCCGTGGCCGTACATGCATTTCAGCGACACCCAGAAGGCGAGCGCCTGGCTGATCAAGATCGGGCGCCCGCAGTCTTCGGCGCGCGCCACCGCTTGTTCGGCGTTGTGGAGCGATTCCTCGAACTCGCCAGCCATCGCCTGAGCCATCGACAACGTCAGGTGCGTCTGAGCCAGCACCGCGGCATTCCCTTCGGTATCGGGGAGTGCGCGCTTGAGCAATTCGGCGGCCTCGTTGAAGCTGTCGTCGTAGATCCGGGTTCCGGCAAGGAGATTCAACGCGATGGCCCGCATGATGCCTGCCGGCATCGCTGCGATGGTCGGCTCCAGCTCGCCACGGGCGCGGCCGATGTCACCGGCCCGGAAGTGCAGCCCGGCCGCCAGCATGCGGCGCTGCGGGTTGTCACCGCCGAGCCCGATCGCCAGGTCGACCAACTCGGCCGCCGCAGCGGGGGCTCCACGAGCGCGCGTCACCTCCGCGGCTGCGTCCAGCGCAGCCAGGGTCGCCGGGTCGCCGGTGGTCGCCGCCAACGCCAGATGACGGGCGCGCAATTCGGGCTGCTGCACGATCTCGGCCAACCGGCGATGGATCGCGCGGCGCCGGGCGTGAGTCGCGTCGGTGTACACGCCGGTGGCAAGCAGCGGATGTGTGAAGCGCACCCGGTTGCCGTCGAACCCGATGATGCCCTGGGCTTCGGCCTCGTCAAGCAGCTCGACCACACGCTCGGGGGTCGTGTCGGTGGCCGCTGACAGCAGCTCAATCGTCGGAGTCGTTGCGGTGGCGGCGGCGAGCAGTATGGCGCCGACGTCACTGCCAAGGCCCGCGAGCCGACTGCGCACCAGCGCGGTCAGACTCTCGGGCAGAGTCGGCTCAGCGTTCGCTGACTGATCGTCCATCGACCGCGCCAGCTCGAGAGCGTAAAACGGGTTACCGCAGGAGATTTCGGCGATCCGCACCATCGTCGGGCGCGGTAGCGAGCGTCCCAGCCGGGCAGCGAACATCGCGTGCAAGCCACCGAGCGGCAACGGACTCACTCGAATCCGGTCGACACCATCGGGTCTTGCTCAACTGCAACCATGACGCTGCGGGAGAACCCGTGGCGTCGGAGCGCGCGGTCACCAGCACCCCGACCCGCCCCTTCAGCCGCCGAACGGCGAACTGCAGCGCGGCCTGACTGGACGCATCCAGCCACTGCACATCGTCAATCGCGACGAGTACCGGCGTATCGGCCGCGAGGCGCTCGGCCACTGACAAGAACGCCGCGCCCAACACACGTTCGTCGGTGGCAGGACTATCGCCGGCCTGCTCGAGCAGCCTGTTTACCGCCACCCGTTGTACGTCAGGCAACTCGTCCAGAACGGCCGGTTCGACATCGCCGAACAGGTCGGCCAGCACCGCAAAGGTCAGCACCACTTCGGCCGACCCTGCCCGAGCCGACACCACCCGGAACCCGCGGCTGGCGGCCTGCTCGACGGCGTCCAACCACAACGTGGTCTTGCCGATACCCGGCTCACCCTCGATCACCAGACCCGAAACCCGCTCGGCTGCCGACGCCAAGAAGTCGGCAATGCCGTCGGACTCGGGCTGACCGGACATCACGGCTGCGGCAGCCGGGTCGGTGGCTAACTCGGCAGGCCGTACCAGCAAAGGGGCTCATCGCCCCGCGTGCGGCCCGCGTTGTGCTCATTCGATGGTCCCCTCCAGCAAACACGAATGTCACAGCCGACATCAGAATAGACTCAGCGGAAATCATAGCCCCGGCGTGCTTCTTGCGCCTCGTAGATCAATTTGTTGCTGATTTAGCGAAGATCCCGAACGGTTCGGCGACAATGCGCCTCAGTGGCAGGGGTAAGTTGCAAAGGCAAATATTATCGTCCTCGTCAGAAACGTCCGCCGCCGCCACCGCTCCAGCCGCCCGACGATCCGCCGAAGGACGTCGAACTCCACCCGCCGCCCATGCTGCCGCCCAGCCCGCCGCGCAGCGCTCCGGACAGGATGTTGCCGATGACGATGCCGCCGATGACGGCACCCATGTTGGATCCGCTGGTGCTGCCGTACGTGCCCGGCGTAGGAGCGTTGCGCCGCCCGGACGTCGGCGTTGGCCATCTCCTGCGCCTGCGCCGCCAGCATGGAGGCGCCGTTGGCGTGGGCGATGGCCTCATTCAGGTTGACGGCCTTCTTGTCCTGGGCGGCCTGAAGTTGGCGCACCGCCTCGGCGAGCCGGGTGCGAGCCTCCGGACCGATGGTGCCGCGCCGCGTGTCGATGTAGTCGGAAACGCCCCTGACCCGTGATTGCGCGGTGAACAGGGCCTGGTCGTATGTGCGGCTGAGCCGTTCGGTGGCCTCGCGTTCCTCGGCGATGTTGGCCAGCAGCCGGTCCAATTCCGCGTCGGCCTGGGTCAGCTTGGTGAAGGCGCCCAAAGGATCTGTGGTGCCGGAGCTTTGAGCATCGGCCACCGCCTTGACCGCGGCGTCGCGAGCCGTGCCAAGCTCGGTGGCATGCGGCGTATTGCCCTGTGCCAGTAGCGTTCCCGCCTGGTTGATGCCGTTCTGGATGTCCGCGATCGCCGCGGGGAGGGTGGCGATCGCCCGGTTGATGTCGGTGCCGGCGCTGTCGATCGCGTCCAACAGCGAGCGGGCCTGGCCCAGCGCCGATTCCGCCGCGCGGATCGAGTCGACCAGACCGGACTGGCGCCCGACCGGCCGGGCCACCAGAGTGCGTCCGTTGGTGATGTTCTGGTCGGCGAAAGCCAAGCGCTGCTTGGCCGTTTCGACATTGCCCGCGACCGACGCCAGCGCGGAATCGGAGAACTGCTTGTGCAGCGCCGCGAGCGCCTGCTCCGACGGCGCCATCCGCGCGGTCACATCGACCATCTGCTGGGTCAGCGCGTCCAGCCGGGACGGCGCGTTGATCACCAGGTCCCGCAACTGTTCGAACGCTTCCTTTTGCGCGTCGAGCTCACGGTCGGCCTTCGCCGCGGCGACCACAACGCGGGTCAGCAGGTCGCGCCGCTGCTGCGACGGACTCGGGCACGGCGTCGTCGAGGATCTGCCGCACGTTGAACGCCTGCGCCAGCGTGGTCTTGGCATTGGCGACCGCCGGGCTGAACGGCTCGGTCTCGTCAGGGCCGAATTCCTCGACTGCCAAACCCAATTCGTTGTCGCTGGTGCGGACGGCGTTGTCGACGTCGACGACGATCGACTTGGACAGGTCGTCGAGGGCGTCGATTGGTACGGAGGCCAATGCGTTCGGGTCGGCAGGATCAACGCGGCGCGCCGCGGCGAACTCCGCCTCGCGCCGCTTGCGGCGACGGCGCCGAGTCCACAGCCACAGCAACAGGATCAGCGAGAGCGAGCACTGCGAGCGCCACGAGGACGCCGAACCACGAGATCTCCGCGCCCGTCCCCGTCGACGACGCCGTCGGGTCGAGCCCTTCGGCGGCGGCGATCGCGGCCCCGGCCCAGTCACTCTGGCGCAGTTTGGGTTCGATTTCGTTGGTGCGCAACGCACTGACGTCGAAGCCGCCTGGCGCGGAGGTGGGAGGCAGGAACGCGTAGGCGCGGTCCTGTATCGCGACCGCGAGAATCGCATCCTGCCCGCCGATATCGCTGACAGCCGCCTGGTTTGTTGCGTCCAGCCGACCGCGTCCTGTCCCGAGAAGGTGTCGACGTAGACGACCCACAGCCGGATGTGCCGGTCGTTGTACAGCTTGTCGACGGCCTGCTGCACGTCGCTGAACTCGGACCCGCTGAGCGCATTCGCGCCGTCGTTGACGTAACTGGGCAGCCGGAACGGCGGCTGACCGGCCGCCGTCGGCGCCAGCAGAACGCCGACTGTCAGTACCGCCAGCACCAGGCCGAGCAAACGGGCGATGCGCATGGCCCACAATGTAGTACTGGCAGACTGTGCGTCGGTGGCTGTGATTGGAGATCCCTACGACGAGTTCGACCGGCAGCGTCTTGTGGTCGAACCGCCGAAGGGTGCCTCGCTCCCGGGCACCGATACCGAACACCGCACCGATTTCGCCCGCGACCGGGCGCGAGTCCTGCACAGCGCCGCCCTGCGCAGGCTGGCGGACAAGACGCAGGTCGTCGGGCCACGCCAGAGCGAGACGCCGCGCACCCGGCTGACCCACTCGCTCGAGGTGGCGCAGATCGGCCGCGGCATGGCCATCGGGCTGGGCTGCGATCCCGACCTCGTCGACATGGCCGGCCTGGCCCACGACATCGGGCATCCGCCGTACGGCCACAACGGCGAACGGGCCCTCGACGAGGTGGCCGCCGAGCACGGCGGCTTCGAGGGCAACGCGCAGAACTTCCGCATCCTGACCCGGCTCGAGCCCAAAGTCCTTGACCCCCAAGGCCGCAGCGCTGGGCTGAACCTGACCCGGGCCGCGCTGGACGCGGTGACCAAGTACCCGTGGCGGCGCGGGCCCGCGAAGCGCAAGTTCGGCTTCTACGCCGACGACGCCGCCGCGGCCGACTGGATGCGGTCGGGCGCCCCGGACGGCAAGCCGTGCCTGGAGGCCCAGGTGATGGACTGGGCCGACGACGTCGCGTACTCGGTGCACGACGTCGAGGACGGCGTCGTCTCCGGCCGCATCGACATGCGGGTGCTGGCCGACGACGACGCGGCCGCGGTGCTCGGGCGCCTCGGCGAGTCCAGCGGGATCGGCGCGGGCCTGCGCGCCGACGACCTGGTGGCCGCCGCCGAGCGACTGTCCGCGCTGCCCGTGGTCGCCGCCGTCGGCAAGTACGACGCCACGCTGGCCGCATCCGTCGCGCTGAAGCGGTTGACCAGCGAGCTGGTGGGACGGTTCGCGTCGGCCGCCATCGCCGCCACCAGGGAGGCGGCGGGCTCGGGCCCGCTGGTTCGCTACCAGGCCGACGCTGCGGGTGCCCGAGCTGGTGCGCGCCGAGGTCGCGGTGCTGAAGATCCTGGCGCTGCAATTCATCATGTCCGACCCGCGGCACCTGGACCTGCAGGCACGTCAGCGCGAAACGCATCCACCGCGTCGCGCAGTGGGTGTTGGCGGGTGCGCCTGCCACGCTCGACCCGATCTTTGTCCCCGCCTTCAACGACGCCGACGACGACGGCGCCCGGCTGCGGGTCGTCATCGACCAGATCGCGTCGTTCACAGAAGGGCGATTGGAGCGCCTGGAGCCCGGCCTAGACTGAGCCGGTGGCCGGCCGGATTCCTGATCGCGATATCGCGGCCATTCGCGAACGCGTCCGGATCGAGGACGTCGTCGGCGACTACGTGCAGTTGCGGCGCGCCGGCGCGGATTCGCTGAAGGGGCTGTGCCCGTTCCACGACGAGAAGTCGCCGTCGTTTCACGTCCGGCCCAACCACGGGCATTTCCACTGCTTCGGCTGCGGCGAGGGCGGCGACGTCTACGCGTTCGTCCAGAAGATCGAGCACGTCAGCTTCGTCGAGGCCGTCGAGCTGCTCGCCGACCGGGTCGGCTACACCGTCACCTACACGGGTGCGTCCGCGACGAACGTGCAGCGCGACCGGGGCAGCCGCAGCCGGTTGCTGGCCGCCAACGCGGCGGCGCAGGAGTTCTACGCCGCGGCCCTGCAGTCCGAGGAGGCCGCGCCTGCGCGGCAGTATCTGCTCGACCGCAACTTCGACCTGGCGGCCGCCGCGCATTTCGGCTGCGGGTTCGCGCCGTCGGGCTGGGATTCGCTGACAAAGCATCTGCTGCGCAAGGGATTTGAGTTCAAAGAACTCGAGGCCGCCGGGCTGTCGCGGGAGGGCCGACGCGGCCCGATGGACCGCTTCCACCGCCGTCTGCTGTGGCCGATCCGGGCCAGCGGCAGCGAGGTCATCGGCTTCGGGGCGCGACGCATCTTCGACGACGACACGATGGAAGCGAAGTACATCAACACCCCCGAGACCGTGCTCTACAAGAAGTCGTCGGTCTTGTTCGGCCTCGATCTGGCCAAGCGCGACATCGCCAAGGGCCATCAGGCGGTGGTGGTCGAGGGCTACACCGACGTGATGGCCATGCACCTTGCCGGGGTGACCACCGCCGTCGCCTCCTGCGGCACCGCGTTCGGCGATGAGCACCTGTCGATGCTGCGGCGACTCATGATGGACGACAACTTCTTTCGCGGCGAACTGATCTATGTCTTCGACGGCGACGCCGCGGGCCGTGCAGCGGCGGTCAAGGCCTTCGAAGGGGAACAGAACCTTGCCGGACAGTCGTTCGTCGCCGTGGCCGACGACGGGATGGACCCGTGCGATCTGCGGTTGAAGTCCGGCGAAGGAGCGCTACGGGATCTGGTGGCGCGGCGCACACCGTTGTTCGAGTTCGTAATTCGCACCGCGCTTGGCGAAGTCGACCTCGACAGTGCGGAGGGCCGGGTGTCGGCGCTGCGGCGGTGCGTGCCCATGGTGGCCAGGATCAAAGACAGCATGCTGCGCGACGAGTACGCGCGCCGGTTGGCCGGATGGGTTGGCTGGGCAGACGTCGCCCAGGTGATCGGGCGGGTGCGCGAGGAGGCGCAGCAGCGCGGCATGCCGGACCGCGGCAGGCGCCGCACCGGCGCCGCTGAGCAGGCCCAGCCGCGACAGCCAGGCACCCAGGCCGTGCCCGCTGCGCGGCCCGATCCGGCGGATCCCACGCTGTGGCCGCAGCGCGAGGCCCTCAAGTCGGCGCTGCAGTACCCCGCGCTGGCGGGCCCGGTGTTCGACTCGCTGGCGGTGGAGAGCTTCACCCATCCCGGCTATGCGGCGGTCAGGGCGGCCATCGGCGCGGCGGGCGGGACGTCTGCGGGGCTTGCTGGCGCGCAGTGGATCGAGGCGGTGCGCGAGCAGACGGCGTCGCCAGCGGCCGCCAGCCTGGTCAACGAGCTGGGCGTCGAGGCGATCAATGTGGACGACGACGAGAGATTGTCGCGCTACATCGCGCGGGGTGCTGGCCCGGCTGCAGGAAGTGTGGGTCGGCCGCCAGATTGCCGAGGTCAAGTCCAAGCTCCAGCGCATGTCGCCGGTGGAACAGGGCGACGAGTACCACGCATTGTTCGGTGACCTGGTGGCGATGGAGGCTTATCGGCGCAGCCTGCTGGAACAGGCCAGCGGCGACGACCTTACTGCATGAATGACGCTAAGCACGTTATGGTGTATGCGCTGTCGGGGACAGTGTGGAGAGGGAGCTGATGACGAACCCAACTCGGCTGATCGCGGGCGCCTTCGTGGCCGCAGCTGTGGCCGTTCCGGTCTACGCCGCGGCGGTGTCGACCGACAGCTACTCAGGTCACGGCTTCACCGGCCTGCCTGGCATGGTTCGGAAACAAAGAGGACGGCAAGTGCCTGTCCTACTCGAACGGACAGCCCGTTTTCGTCGGAACCCCGGACATGGGCATTTACGGGCCCAACGCGGGCAGCATGCCTGGGGGTGGCTTTGGGGTCAGCACCGGCCCGCTGCTGCCGTCGCAGACCTGGAATCAACCGATCGGCTAGCCGTCCTTTTTGGCCATCGTCTCCGGCTGCAGCACGTCGGTTTGGGAGTCGATGGGCGTCAGCGTGACCAACGCCGGATCGGGTGACACCCTGTCGGCGATCTTGCGGCGTCCGGCGTCGATCACGGCCTTGGCGGCCGGACTCTCGGTCACCGCTTTGTAGGTCCCGGCGATCTGTTCATATCGGCGCCGGCCGGCCTTCGTGCCCAGCACGTAGCCGACTGCCAAAACGACGAGATACCGGATCACAGGTCCCCTCCCGGACGACGGTGTGTTGCAGTCCATCCTGCCTCACAATGCCTGGGAGCGCGAGCGGTGGCGGCGTATTGGCGAGCAGAACCGCACGTACGCTAGAGTCATCCCTCGGTCCGCGGCGACAATAAGCCGCGGGAGGGCAGTCCCCTGTAGCTCAATTGGCAGAGCATTCGGCTGTTAACCGAAGGGTTGCTGGTTCGAGTCCAGCCGGGGGAGCAAGCACCATCGCGCTGTGCTTCCGCTGACGGACGCAGCCTGTCGTCTCGCTGAGCGCCGGCGCCCCCAGTGCATTAGGACGCCGGCGACTGGCCGATCAGAAGAACACGGAAGTGCCGTCTGAGCGGATCCACTCCTTTTTCATTTTCTGTTGTGGGGTCGGCGGTGGTTCCGAAACGGTGACCTGATTTTCTCGGCGGCAGGGCCGGTATCCGCATGTGCGGTTCCCGCGGCGAGAAGCATCACTACCGGCGCCGCGACGCCGGCGATCACTGCGCCGACGGCAGCGGGGACGATGACCTTCATGATGCTCCTTTCAACGGCGCGATCTCCGATAGGTCGCGCTCACCAGTAGGAGGACGACGAGGTGTCGGCTCTTACGCTTTTTGGAGCACCAGGTTGACGCCAGCCTCCGCCCATGCGGCCTCACCGCCCGAACCTCCGCCTACTCGCCTGCGCAAGGGCGGCAATTTATTTGTGCTGATCGCCTTTATCGGTGACCAGCCGAGGTCGATAATCGACACGGCGGCGAACGGTCTGACTGATCCGGGAGCTGCGACATGCGACTCCCCAGATCGGCCACGCGTCTCGCGGCCGAAATATCCGACGCACAACCAAGGGGGTCAGAATGTCGGAGCAGGACAACAAAGAAGTCATCAAGAGGGGTTACGAAGCCTTCGCCGCCGGCGATATCGAAACGGTGATGAATCTGTTCGACGACGACATCGAATGGGTGCAGCCGGGCGACAGCTCGGTCAGCGGCACCTTCCACGGCAAGACCGAAGTCATGGAGCACTCGGGCGATTGGCCGAGAAGTCGCTGACGGTGAAGCTCAACCAACTCGTCGCCGAGGGCGATACGGTCGTCGCCATCACCGAGGTGACCGCTGGAGGCGAAACCGGCGAGGACGCCGACGTATTCACCGTCCGCAACGGCAAGACCGTCCGTACGCAGATGCACGGCGACACGGCGCTGATGGAGCGCGTATACGGCAAGAAGCAACTCGCTGCTGGATAACAGATCTCCGCCCTAAATGAGTCGGCCCGTCACCCCATACCGGTGGCGGGCCGACTCCTTGCGTCCTAACGCGTCCGTAGGCTCGAATCGTGACATCGAGACTTCCGGCTTACACCCGCGTTTTGTCGATCGGCATTCATCCGCGCTCGTTGGATTACAGCACTCTGCCCGATGGCGTGGACGAAGCAGCGCTTTCCAATCGCATCGAGCGGGGCAACACCGCGCTGCGGGAGGCAGGGTTTGAAGTCGTGCTCTGCCAGGTCGATACGTCGCAGGATGCGGCCGAAAAGCTAGTTCGAGACGCTCTTGACGGCGCATCGTTCGGGTTGGCGATGATTGGCGGCGGCATCCGGATGGTTCCCGAGCACACCGAGCTGTTCGAGCGCATCGTCAACGTCATACTCGAGGTGTCGCCGGGGATCCGGTTGTGCTTCAACACAGCCCCGGACAACACTGTCGATGCGCTTCGCCGCTGGATTATGCCGCCCCCGTAAGCTCGGGCCATGCGGCTGACCCAGGTGATCCCAGTTGTGCTGTCCGTCGGCCTGATCGCTTCGGGGTGCGGCTACGACCCGGCCAGCGCACCACCGACCACCTCGGCTGGTTGCACCCAGGCCGAAGGGCCGTCCGAAGACTCGATCGCTTACGAGATCAAGCAGCTGCCCGCCGCCGACTGGCAAGAGGTCGTCCGCGGGCACAGCGCCGACTGCGCTCTGCACTGGGTCGTCGTCAATTCGGGCATCGCATCCGACAGCCCCGCGCAGGTGATCTTCTTCGACCACAATTCGCCGATCGGCACTGCGACGCCGGACCCTCGGCCGTACATCACCGTCGTGGCCTCGGGCGACGACACCGCCGCGGTGCAGTACCAATGGCGCCAGGGCCAAGACCCGGCGTGCTGCCCGACGGGCATCGCCACGGTCCGGTTCAAGATCGAGGACGGCAAGCTCAAGGCGCTCGACCCGATCCCCAACCCGTAGGTCACACGGCCCGCAGGCTGCCGCCGTCGATGACGTACTCGGCGCCGGTGATATAGGCCGCACGGTCGGAAACCAGAAACGCGACAAGCTCACCGACGTCTGCCGGGCGGCCGGGCGCACCGAGCGGGATGCCGCCGATTGAGTCCATGATCTGCGCGCGTGCCTCGTCGAGGGTGATGTCGTTGATCTGTCCGATCTCTTCGGCCATCCGATACGCCGCCTCGGTTTCGATGTAGCCGGGACAAACGGCGTTCACGCGAATCCCTTTGGGCGCAAGCTCATTCGATAGCGCCTTGCTGTAGTTGGTCAACGCGGCCTTCGCCGCCGCGTAGGGAATTGACGTGGGCAGCGGTGAGCGCCGCTGGATCGACGTGATGTGCACGATTGCCCCCGAACCGCGCGCCACCATTCCCGGGATGATCGCCCGGTCGAGCCGGACTGCGGCCAGCAGGTTCGCATCCAGAGCCGACTGCCAGTCCTCGTCGGTGATCGCGGCCGCACCGCCGTCGTACTGACCGGAGCCGCCGACGTTGTGCACCACGATGTCGACACTTCCGAGTCGCTCAAGCGCCTCAACACCGAGTGCGGCGACGCCGTCGGCAGTGCTGACATCGGCGGCGATAACGTCGTCGGACGCTTCGTCCGGCACGGACCGCGCCGCGACCAGCACCCTGGCGCCTCTGGCACGCAGCGCATCGGCGATGCCCTTGCCGATGCCACGCGTACCGCCAGTGATCAGGGCAGAGCGGCCGGAGAACTCGGTGTCAGCCATGCGGCGAGTCTGGCACCCGCCACCGACAAATTCCGGCGCCTATTCGTCGGGGATGTTCTCCGGATGCAGCATCTCGGCGTAGCGCAGCTGCTCGGGGATCCCGAAACCGTCGACCAGCATCTCGGCGTACGGCCGCAGGGAGCGGCAACGCTCGTTGATGCCGCGGGTGACGGCCTTGGATCGTTCGGTCGACAGGAAGCGATGCTCGACGAACCACGCCCTGTCTTCCTCTATCACCGACAGTGCGTACAGGTCGCAGACCATGTCGAGGATCTCGCGAGCCTCCTCGTCCTCGCAGGAGTCGATGCCCGCCACGAACGCCTCGAGGATGACGCGTTCGATGTGCGCGCGGGCGGCGTGCAGCACGTGGTCCTGCACCGAGTTGAACGCGTCGAAGGCGCTCATCTCCTTGGACTTGCCCTGTAGCCGGCGCGCGACCGTGGCGATCATGTACTCCTCACGGTCTTCGAACATCTTGACCTGGGTGCCGCGGTTGAACAGGCTGCCCTCTTCCTCATTGTCCTGCCGGGTGTCGAGGATTCGCTGCATGATCGTCTCGGCCGCAGTGCGTTTCAGGACGCGCTCGCCTGCGAAGTTGGCGGCGAACCGCACCCATTCCACCGGGCTCATGCCCTTGATGTCGTCGGCGTAGGCGGTCAGCAGTTCCTTCGCGACCAGTTGTGTAAGCACGTGGTTGTCACCCTCGAAGGTGGTGAACACGTCGGAGTCGGCCTTGAGAGCGATGAGCCTGTTCTCAGCGAGATAGCCTGCGCCGCCACATGCTTCGCGAGCCTCCTGGATTGCCCGAGTGGCGTGCCAGGTATTGGCCGCTTTGAGGCCGGCGGCACGCGACTCCAGCTCCCGCTGCTCCTCGGGATCGGGGTCGTCGGCCGTCTGCAGGTCGTGGGTCTTGGCGACCAACTCGTTCTGTGCGAACTGCAGCGCATACGCCCGCGCGATGAGTGGGAACAACCGGCGCTGATGCACCAGGTAGTCCATCAGCAGCACCTCGTGGTCATCGTCCGGTGCCTCGAACTGCCTGCGCTCCAATGCATATCGGGTTGCGATGTCCAGCGCCACTCGCGCGGCGGCACCAGCACTGCCGCCGACGGTGACCCGGCCGCGAATCAGCGTGCCGAGCATGGTGAAGAAGCGGCGGTTCATGTTCTCGATCGGCGAGCTGTACGTACCGTCCTCGGCCACGTCGGCGTACTTGTTGAGCAGGTTCTCCCGCGGAATGCGCACATGGTCGAACTGGATGCGGCCGTTGTCGACGCCGGGCAGCCCGCCCTTGTAGTGGCAATCCGACGTCGTGACGCCCGGCAGGTCGTTGCCCTCCTCGTCGCGGATCGGCACCACGAAACAGTGCACGCCGTGGCCCTCGCCGTCGGGCGTGATCAATTGCGCGAACACCGCTGCGACGGTAGCCGTTTGAGCAGCACCGCCGATGTAGTCCTTGCGTGCGGTACGGGTCGGGGAGTCGATGACGAACTCTTCGGTCGACGGGTCGTAGGTGGCCGTGGTCTCGAGCTGTTGCACGTCGCTGCCGTGACCGGTCTCGGTCATCGCGAAGCAGCCGAGCAGGTCCAGGCTGATGATCCGCGGCACATACGCCTGGTGGTGCCGCTCGGTGCCGAGGTTTTCGATGGCCCCGCCGAACAAGCCCCACTGCACGCCGGCTTTGACCATCAGCGACAGATCGGACATCGCCAGCATCTCGATCTGGGCGATCGCCGCGCCGACGTCGCCGTTGCCGCCGTGTTCCTTCTTGAACCCATCCTCGGCGGCGCCGTGGGCCGCCATGATCTTCAGCTGTTCCGCCACCTTGGTGCGGGCGATGACAGTGTTCGGGGTGTAGTGCGGGCGGAAGACCTCGCTGGCGAGTTGCTTCCGCAATTTGTTCTTCACATCGCGCCAACGGCCGTCCAGCGTGTTGCGTAGATGCTCCGCAGTGGTGGTCATACCGAGACGGTAGCCGTTCCGGCGCCCGCGGAAACTGTGATGTGCCAAACGTAGGCAAACCTAGCTAGACCAGCAGAAATCCGTGACGTTGAATCGTCGGATGACCGAGTCACAGTCGAGCCCATCGACACCGGAGCCATGGCGGCCGCACGATTTCGATCACCAACACGGCGATGTCAGCGGTGGCTGGTTGCGCGCCGCGACGTTCGGCGCGATGGACGGCCTCGTCAGCAACACCGCGCTGATCGCGGGCGTCGGCGCGACGGCCGATGCACACACGGTGGTGATCAGCGGCTTCGCCGGCCTTGTCGCCGGCGCGTTCTCGATGGCATTGGGCGAGTTCACGTCCGTGACTACGGCCAACGAGCAGCTCGACTCCGAGGTGCTCGTCGAGAAGCGGGCGTTCCGCATGCATCCGCAGGCCGAGAAGGCGGAGCTGGTCGACATGCTCGTCACCATGGGGCTGACGCCGGAAACCGCCACCACGGCCAGTGACGAAATCCACCGCGACGAGAACCGTGCGGTGAACTTTCATCTGACCCAGGAACTGGGCGTCGACCCTCAGGACAAGCCGTCGCCCTACGTGGCGGCCGGTTCCAGCTTCGTCATGTTCGCGATCGGCGCCATCGTCCCACTGATCCCGTATCTGCTCGGCTTCCGGTCACTGTGGCTGGGCCTGTTGTTCGGCGGCGTCGGCCTGTTGATCGCGGGGGGAGTGGCGGCTCGGTTCACCAGGAAGCCGCTGTGGTTTGCGTCGTTGCGTCAGTTGTTGTTCGGGACGGTCGCGATCGCTGCCACGTATCTCGTGGGCCACCTCGTCGGAGCGGTTGTCTGACGTTAGGTGTCGCTGCCGACGGTGATCGCCGTCGCCTGCTCGGTGATCTCGTCGAGCTCGGACTCCTCGACGTCCAAGCCGACCAGATGTGACCGGGTGGTGAAAAGTACGCCCGCGCCCAGCAGCACCGCGCCGGCGCCGACCCAGAACGGCATGTGCACGCTGACCTGTTCGCCGAGCACACCGGCCAGCCACGGGGCCATCGCCGCGCCGGAGAACCGCACGAAGCTGTAGGCCGCTGAGGCCACGCCGCGTTCGACGGGCGCCGCCTTCATCACGGTCTCGGTGATCAACGTGTTGTTGATGCCGATGAACAGACCCGCGACAACCACGCACGTCGCAAGCAGCGCTTTGTGATCGGTGCCAACGGCCATCACCGTCAACGTCGCGGTCATAGCCAGGAGATTGACGATCAGCGTCGGCACGGTGCCGAAGCGACGCTGCAGCCGCGGCGCGACGACCACCGATGTGAAGGCCAACGCCAACCCCCAGCCGAAGAAGATCAGCCCGATCTGGTGGGCGCTCATGTCGAGTGGGAACGGTGTGAACGCCAACAGGGTGAAGAAGCCAAAGTTGTACAGCAGCGCGGTGATTGCGACGCCAAGCAGACCGCGGTGGCGCAGTGCGCGGAATGGGTCGGCCAGTGTGGTGGCGCGCTCGGCGCGCGGCGTGGACGGCAGCAGGAACGTGGTGACGATGAGCGCGAAGGCCATCAGCACCGACACCCCGAAGAAGGGTCCCCGCCATGAGATCGATCCGAGGACGCCACCGACGAGCGGGCCGACGGCGATGCCAAGGCCCAGCGCCGCCTCATAGAGGATGATCGCCTGCGCCACCGATCCGCGCGCCGAGCCGACGATGGTGGCCAGCGCGGTGGCGATGAACAATGCGTTGCCAAGGCCCCAGAGTGCGCGCCAGCCAACGATTTCGGCGATGGTGTCGGACATACCGGCCAGGCCCGCACCGGCGATGATGATCAGAAGGCCAAGCAGCAGCGTGCGTTTGGGGCCGATCCGGCTAGCCACCACACCGGTGATGAGCATCGCCACGCCCATCACAGCCATATAGCTGGTGAACAACAGCGACACCTGCGATGGGGATGCGTTCAGGTTGTCGGCGATCGGCTTGAGTATGGGGTCGACGAGACCGATGCCCATGAACGCGACGACACATGCGAAAGCAACGGCCCAAACGGCCTTGGGTTGGCGCCACATACGGTGCGGCTACTCCTGTTCTGTTGTCACTTGGTGGGGGTGGGGGCGGCCGCATCTCTCGAGAAGTCGGCGCAACACACGCACGGCGTCGCTGAGCGTTTCCCGATCCGCGGCGTCAAGCCGCTCCAGATACGGGTCGATGGCCGCGCCGCGGTCGACACGCACTTGCCTCAACGTGTCGACGCCTTTCGGCGTGATGCGGATCAGCACCGCCCGCGCATCATCGGGGTCGACGGTGCGCGATACCAGGCCCGCATCCTCGAGCCGGCGGACCTGAGTGGTCATCGTCGGCTGCGAGCTGTGGTCGAGCGCGGCCAGGTCGGATATTCGGGCCTCGCCTTGGTCCTCGATCGTGGACAGCAGCCGCGCTTGGGCGAAACCCAGAGGCATGCGGGCCCGTTGCGTGGCCAGTCGATTGATGCGGGCCACCACGGCAAGCAGATCGGCTCCGAGCGTCGCGGTCATGACTCCAATGATTACATAGGTTTACTATGCATTCAAATGCGGCCGCGGTGTCACTGGTCACAGCGTGGTTGTGAGGGCTCTCAGCAGGCGACTGGCAGAATCGAAAAATGACCGCGACCGAGCCGAGCGCCCCTCAGCGGGCCGGCTCGCTTCAACCGGTCGAGCTCGCGCAAGCCTCGGTAATGGCGGCGTTGTGCGCGGCCACCGCGATCATCGCCGTCGTCGTTCCATTCGCTGCAGGCGTGTCGCTGCTCGGCACAGTGCCGATGGGCCTGCTCGCGTACCGGTATCGGCTTCGGGTGCTGATCGCCGCGACCGTCGCCAGTGCGGTCATAGCGTTTCTGATCGCGGGCATGGGCGGATTCATGACCGTGGTCAACTGCGCCTACATCGGCGGGCTGACCGGCATCATCAAGCGCAGGGGCCGCGGCCTCCCAACGGTCTTCGGTGCGGCGCTGGTCGCGGGCGCGCTGTTCGGCGTCGCCACGGTGGCGGCGCTGGCCATCCTGTCCCGGCTGCGGCACCTCATCTTCGAGTCGGTGACCGCCAACATCAACGGCCTCGCCGCCGTGATCGCCCGCATTCCCGACATGGAGCCCGTTCGCCGAGCGACTCAAGCACGATTTCGCGACCATGCTGGATTACTGGCCGTACCTGTTCTTCGGCTCGTCGGTGCTGTCCATCGTCATGGTCACCTTCATCGGCTGGTGGGCGCTGTCGCGGGTGATGCGCCGACTGCTCGGTGTTCCCGACGTGCACAAGCTGCAGTCGTCGACCGACACCGGTCAGATCGCGCCGGTACCGGCCCGGCTGCACGACGTGCGATTCCGCTACCCCAAGGCCGACCACGACGCGCTCGGCCCGGTGTCGCTGAACGTGGAACTCGGTGAGCACCTCGCCGTGACCGGCGCCAACGGGTCGGGCAAGACCACGCTGATGCTGATGCTCGCCGGCCGCGAACCCACCTCAGGGACCATCGACCGTCCCGGCGCCGTCGGCCTCGGCAAGCTCGGTGGCACCGCGGTGATCATGCAGCACCCGGAAAGCCAGGTGCTGGGCACCCGCGTCGCCGACGACGTCGTGTGGGGGCTGCCGCCCGGCAAGACCACCGACGTGCACCAGCTGCTCACCGAGGTCGGCCTCGACGGGCTCGCGGAGCGCGACACCGGCGGCCTGTCCGGCGGCGAATTGCAGCGCCTCGCGGTGGCGGCGGCGCTGGCGCGTGAGCCGTCGCTGATGATCGCCGACGAGGTCACCAGCATGGTCGACCAGGACGGGCGTGACTCGCTGATGTCGGTGTTGTCAGGGCTGACCCAGCACCACCGCATGTCGCTGGTCCACATCACGCACTACAACGACGAAGCCGACGCCGCGGACCGCGCGATCAATCTGACCGGAAACGGCGGCGCCGCCGACAACACCGAGATGGTGGAGACGGCCGCCGCCCCGGCCGCCACGGTGCCGATGGGACATCACTCCGACGAGCCCGTACTCGAACTCAAGGGCGTCGGGCATGAATACGCCAGCGGAACGCCCTGGGCGACAACCGCTTTGCGCGATATCAACTTCGCCGTCCACGAAGGCGACGGTGTGCTGATCCACGGCTTGAACGGGTCGGGTAAGTCGACACTGGCCTGGATCATGGCCGGTCTGACGGTGCCGACCGTCGGCAGCTGTCTGCTCGACGGCACGCCGGTATCCGATCAGGTTGGCGGGGTGGCGATCTCGTTTCAGGCGGCCAGGCTGCAGCTGATGCGCAGCCGCGTCGACCTGGAAGTGGCCTCGGCGGCCGGGTTTTCGTACCGGGACCACGGCTCGAGTGGTGGAGGCATTGGCCACCGTGGGACTGGATCATGGGCTGGCGAAGCGACGCATCGATCAGCTCAGCGGCGGCCAGATGCGCCGTGTGGTGCTCGCGGGACTGCTGGCTCGCTCACCGCGCGTGCTGATCCTCGATGAGCCGTTGGCCGGACTGGACGCGGCGAGCCAGCGCGGTCTGCTGCGGCTGCTGGTAGACCTGCGGCGGCGCGCTGACCTGACTGTTGTCGTGATCTCCCATGACTTTTCGGGCCTTGAGGAGCTGTGTCCGCGCACGCTGCACTTGCACGACGGCGCGTTGACCGCGCCGACAGTGGCTGGAGGCATGTCGTGACCGCGCCGACCGCCACCAAGCAGCGCAAGCCGGTGGTGCTGTTGCGGCCGGTGCCGGGCGACAGCGTCATCCACCGGCTGTGGGCCGGAACGAAACTCCTCGTGGTGGCCGGCATCGGGGTGATGTTGACGTTCTACCCGGGCTGGGTGCCAATCGGTTTGGTGGCCGCCCTGATACTGACGACTGCCTGGCTGGCACACATTCCGCGCTCGGCGTTGCCGTCGATTCCACGCTGGCTGTGGATCGTGCTGTTCTTTGGCGGTGCTACCGCGACGTTCGCAGGCGGCAGCCCGGTCATCGATTTTGGTTCGTTCGAAGTCGGCCTCGGCGGGCTGGTCTCCTTCCTGGGTATCACCGCCTTATCGATCGTGTTGCTCGGACTTGGCGCGCTGGTGTCGTGGACCACCAACGTCGCCGAAATCGCTCCTGCCGTAGCCACATTGGGCCGGCCACTGCGGGCGTTGCGGGTACCGATCGATGACTGGGCGGTGACGCTGGCGCTGGCACTGCGGGCGTTCCCGATGCTGATCGACGAGTTCCGCGTGCTGTACGCGGCCCGCAGGCTGCGGCCCAAAGAGGTGCCCACCACTCGACGGGCGCGCCGGCGGCGGTGGGCGGTGGAGATCGTCGACATACTCGCGGCGGGCATCACGGTGGCGCTGCGCCGGGCCGACGAGATGGGCGATGCGATAACCGCCCGCGGCGGCGCCGGTCAGATCTCCGCTGCACCGTCGGGGCCGAAACGGGCCGACTGGGTTGCGCTTTCGATCTCGATCCTGCTGTGTGCCGTCGCGGTGACCCTTGAACTGTTGGTGCTGGGCACGCTCTAGCGCGCGGCGGCGGCGTTTGCCGCGCGTTGCGCCTCGGCGAGGCTGGTCGGCACGTCGCTGCGGCCAAGGAACATCTCGTCGAAGTACGGCTTGAGGGCATCGAAGCCTGCGGCGAACCCGGCACCGCCGGGTGCAGGGATGCGAGGACCGTTGAGCACCTTGAAGAACGGGCTCACATCGACCCCGCGAGAGGCCCAGTACTTGCCGTAGACCGGCTGAGCCGCGAGAACTGCGGGAATGGCGGCGCCGTGCTCGCCCAAGTACTCGTTGCCGCGGCGGCTGCCCATCCAGGCGAGCACCTGCCGCACTGCGTCGGGGTGTTTGGTGGCTGAATTGCCAGCGGCGGCAATGCCGTTCGTGACACTGACGCGGCCCTTCGGCCCGGCGGGCATCATGGCCACACCCCACCGGAACGGCGCCTGGTCGGCGACGGCGGCCAGGTTGTAGGTGCCGGACTGGAACAACGCCATCCGGCCCTGCAGGAATTGATTGCGAGAGAAGTCGCCGTTGTCGTTGGTGTCCGATGCCTGCGGCGCGACGTGATCGGTGTTGATGAGTCGCACCAGGTATTCGAACGCCTCAGTCGCCTGTGGGTTGTCGAACGCGAATCGGTCGCCGTCGGAGAACACTCCGCCTGCAGACCCGATGTAGTTGAGGTAGATGCCCTGCAGGTCGTTGGCCGCGTTGTAGCCCCACTGACGGATCCGCGTTGCGTCGAATCCCGGTGTGCCCGCGGCCCTACCGTCGACGTCGTGGGTCAGCCGGGCAAGCAGTGGCCGGAGCGTGTCGTCGCCGTCGAGTGACCAATGCAGGGAAAGCAGTTCGCGCAGTTCCACACCCGCGGCATCGAGAAGGTCTGCGTTGAAGTACAGCGCGATGCCTGCGTCGGTCAGTTGCGGCACCGCCCACAGCACGCCGTTGCGGGTGAACTGGGTAACGACCGAGCGCTCCCACGCCTGAGACGCGTTCTCGCCCAGCGTCTCAGCGATATTCATCAGCCTGCCGCTGTCGGCGTAACCGGAGAAGTAGGCGTTGGACAACCAGAAGATGTCGTCGGCGCCACCGCCTGCCACGTCGGTGCGCAGGCTGTCGAAATAGCTCGAGTACGCGACGACGTTGACCCGCACCTCGATGTCGGGGTGTTCACGGGTGAACTCCGCGAACGAGTCTCGATACGCCGCCGCCACCTGCTCGTCCCACAGCCGCACCGTCACGACAGTCCGGGCGCCGGCTTCGTCGGATCGGCCCAGCAGCATCGCGGCCACGAGAAGGACGGCCAACGTCAGCGCCAACCCAGTGAAGACGAGCGTGGAAAAGCGGGGCCGAATCCTCATTTCAGCCCCGTCACCACGATCGAGCGGACGATGTGGCGGCCCAGCGCCACGAACAACACGATCAGCGGCACGATCGCCACCGTCGTCGCCGCCATGACGAGCGTCCACTGTGCGTTGTAGCGCGACTGCAACCCCGCCGTCGCTACCGTCAGCACCTGCCACTTGCTTCCGCTGGTGATGACCAGTGGCCACATGAAGTTGTTCCACTGTGAAACCACGGTGATCAACGCCAGAGTCACCAGGATCGGCCGGCTGGCCGGCACCACCACGTGCACGATGACGTCCAGTGTGTTGGCGCCGTCGACGCGGGCGGCGTTGATCAGGTCGGCAGGGATGGCGCGAAAGTACTCCCGCAGCAGGAAGACCGCGTATGGCGAGCCGAACATGAACGGCAACACCAACGCCCAGAACGTGTTCCGCAGACCGGCCTCCGCCATCATCAGGTACAGCGGCACGACCGTCACCGTCGCAGGCACCATCAGAGTGGCGACGTAAACCCAGAACAGCACATCTCGGCCCGGAAACCGCAGTCGGGCAAAGGCATATGCCGCCAGCACCGAGAACGTCAGCTGCCCGAGCAGAACAACTGCTGTCATCAACGCCGTCACCAGCAGCGCTCGACCGAATCCGGCGTCGGCCAGTCCGGTGTAGTTCTCCAGGGTCGGCGGGCTCGGCAACGATAGTGGCGACTCGGTGTTGAACTGACGCGCCGACGTGAACGATGTCATCAGACCCAATGTGAACGGCGCCAACGTGATTAGCGCCCCAATCGCCAGCCCGGAATAGATGACGGCGCCGGGAATGACTCGGTTAGGTGATGTCATAGGTGATCCGCCGCCGGAAGTACAGGTGCTGAACGATCGTCACGCCGACCAGCAGAACGAACAGCACCACCGCCATCACCGCCGCCCGCCCCACCGCCGCAGCGCCGAACGCTTCTGCGTAGATCCGGTGGGCCACCAGATCGGTGCGGCCCTGCGGGCCGCCGCCCGTCAAGGCGTAGACGGTGTCGAAAACCTGGGCCGCGCTGATGATGCCCGTGACCGTGACGAAGAACATCGTCGGCCGCAGCATCGGCAATGTGATGCGCCGGAACCGCTGCCATGCCGTCGCGCCGTCAATGCGCGCCGCGTTGTGGATGTCCACCGGGATAGCCAGGATTCCGGCGAGGAAGAACAGCGTCACGTAACCGACGTTGGTCCAGACGACGACGGCGGACACCACGGGTAGCGCGAGCCCCGGATCGGTGAGCCACTCGACGCGGTGACCCAGCAGGGTGCTCACCGCGCCGTCGGTCGGCGCGAGGATCCACCGCCACAGCACGGCGATCGCCAGCGGCGCGCAGATCCACGGCAGCACATACAGCGTGCGGAAGAACCCGGTGCCGGGCAGCCCGCGGGCCAGCATCGCGGCGGCGATCAGGCCGAGCACGGTTTGGACCGGCACCACCAGGGCGATGAATACCAGCGTCACGACCAGCGAGGTCGCAAACGACCGATCGGTGAGCACCGAGTGCCAATTGTCCAGTCCGACATACCGAATCGGGCCAAGCAGATCCCAGCGGTGCAGGCTCAGCCAGAACACCACAAGCATCGGCAACAGCAGGAACGTGACCACGCCGAACAGGCTGGGAGCCAGCAGCGCATAGCCCAGTGCCGTCGACCGGACACGGTTGGCTGCCACCGAGCCATTAAAGCTCCAGGGCTGAGCTGCCACTACGGTGGTGGCGTGACAGCGCCCCACCGAGTCGATGCCGACTTCCTCGGGTTGCCGCGACATCAGCTGGCCGACGCCGCATTGTCTGCGGCCGTGGCGGCCGGCGCCAGCTACGCCGACCTGCGCATTCACGGGATCACGACGGAGATCGTGCAGCTGCGCGACGGCGAGTTGGAGACCGCGGTCGTCAACCGCGAGATCGGCCTTGCGGTGCGGGTCATCGTCGACGGAACCTGGGGCTTCGCCTCGCACGCCGAGCTGGACCCGGATGTGGCGGCCGAGACCGCACGGCGGGCGGTGAAGGTGGCGACGACGCTTGCCCCGCTGAACGCTGAGCGCATCGAGTTGGCCGCCGAGCCGGTCTACTCCGATCTCAGCTGGGTGTCGGACTACCGCGTCGACCCGTTCGCCGTCGGCGTCGCCGACAAGATCGCGGTGCTGGGGGAGTACTCCGGACGGCTGCTGGCCGCCGACGGCGTCGATCACGTGTCGGCTGGTCTGCATGCGGCGAAGGAGCAGACGTTCTACGCCGACACGTTCGGCTCGTCGATCACGCAGCAGCGGGTGCGGGTGTTGCCGACGTTGGAGGCCGTCACCGTCGACGCCGCCGCTGGCACCTTCGACACCATGCGCACGCTGGCGCCGCCGACGGCGCGGGGCTGGGAGTACGTCGCGGGCGACGAGACGTGGAACTGGACCGACGAGCTGGCGCAGCTGCCGTCGCTGCTCGCCGAGAAGGCCAAGGCGCCGAGCGTGGCGGCTGGACCGACCGATCTGGTGATCGACCCGTCCAACCTCTGGCTGACGATTCACGAATCGATCGGCCACGCCACCGAATACGACCGGGCGATCGGCTACGAGGCAGCCTATGCGGGCACCTCGTTCGCCACACCGGACAAGCTCGGCACCATGCGCTATGGATCGCCGGTGATGAACGTGACCGCCGACCGGACCGTCGAATATGGCTTGGCCACTGTGGGTTTCGACGACGAAGGTGTGCGGGCGCAAAGCTGGGATCTGGTGCGCGACGGCATCTTCGTCGGCTATCAGCTGGACCGGGTGTTTGCGCCGCGACTTGGTGTGGCCCGGTCCAACGGCTGCTCGTATGCCGATTCGCCGCACCACGTGCCGATCCAGCGGATGGCCAATGTGTCGCTGTGCCCGAGCGCCGACGAACTGAGCACCGACGACCTGATCGCCCGCGTCGAGGACGGCATCTACATCGTCGGCGACAAGTCGTGGTCAATCGACATGCAGCGCTACAACTTTCAGTTCACCGGGCAGCGGTTCTTCCGAATCAGGGACGGCCGCTTGGACGGCCAGCTGCGCGACGTCGCGTATCAGGCGACCACCACCGACTTCTGGGGTGCGCTGGAAGCCGTTGGCGGGCCGTCGACCTGGCGGCTCGGCGGGGCGTTCAACTGTGGCAAGGCGCAACCGGGCCAGGTGGCCGCGGTCAGCCACGGCTGCCCGTCGGCGCTGTTCCGCGGCATCAATGTGCTCAACACCCGCACCGAGGCGGGGCGGTAACCGATGATCGGCGCACAGCAGGTCGTCGACACCGCGCTGGCTGAGGCCGCCCGGCTGGGTAAGGCCGACGAGACGATCGTGCTGGTTACCGATCGTGCCGACGCGTCGCTGCGCTGGGCGGGCAATTCGATGACCACCAACGGTGAATCGGTGAGTCGGCACACCACTGTGATATCGATTGTGCGCCAAGGAAACACGGCGCATGTCGGCTCGGTGAGATCCAGTGACGTGGATCCGTCCGTCATTGCCGACCTCGTCGCAGCGTCGCAGCAGACCGCGCTGTCCGCACCCGAGGCGCGCGACAGTGCGCCGCCACTGCCGGGCAGTGCAGTGCCTGCCGACTGGGATGCGCCCGTGCCGGGTACCGGTGCACAGGTCTTCACGGGAGTGGCGGGCGGCCTGGCGGCGCGCGGGTTTCGGGGCGCCGGATCAGCTCTACGGTTACGCGCGGCATGTGGTGGAGACGACATTCGTGGCCACCTCGAACGGGCTGCGGAGGCGCTACACGCAGCCGACCGGCTCGGTGGAGATCAACGCCAAACGCGACGGTGCCAGCGCGTGGGCGGGTATCAGCACGCCCGATTTCGTTGATGTGCCCACTGATTCGCTTCTCGAGCAGCTATCGACGCGGCTGGGCTGGGCGCGGCGCACCGTCGATCTGCCCGCTGGACGGTACGAGACGATCATGCCGCCGTCGACGGTGGCCGACATGATGATCTACCTGGCGTGGACGATGGACGGAAGGGGTGCGCAGGAGGGCCGCACGGCGCTGTCGGCACCCGGCGGGGGCACGCGTGTGGCGGAGAAGCTCACCGATCTCCCGCTCACGCTGTACTCCGATCCCGCGGCACAGGGCTTGGTGTGCACACCGTTCGTCGCGGCGGCGAGCTCGTCGGAGCGGGTGTCGGTGTTCGACAACGGCATGGACATCGCGCGGGTGGACTGGATCCGCGACGGCACGATCAATGCGCTGGCATACACGCGGGCCGCGGCTGCGGAGTTCGAGGCGCCGGTGGCGGTGCCCAGCCGACAACCTGTTGATGACGGGCGGCTCGGCGAGCCTGGCGGACATGATCGCGCGCACCGAGCGGGGTCTGCTGCTGACCACACTGTGGTACATCCGCGAGGTGGACCCGACCCTGCTGCTGCTGACCGGTCTGACCCGCGACGGCGTGTATCTGGTCGAGGACGGCGAGGTGACAGCGGCCGTCAATAACTTCCGGTTCAACGAAAGCCCGCTCGACCTGCTACGGCGCGCGACGGAAGCGGGCACGAGCGAGGTGACGCTGCCGAGGGAGTGGGGTGACTGGGCGACGCGCGCGGCGATGCCGTCGCTGCGAATCCCGGACTTTCACATGTCATCGGTGAGCCAGGCGCAATAATCCTCGGGTGGCTGACGAGCAAGCAATACCCGAGCGGCTGGCTGGATTGGTGGCGATGTCGTCGGGCGACACGCGGCTCGACACGCTGGTCCGGTTGACGTGTAGCAGGGCGCTGACGCTGCCGCCGCTGCCGACGGAGGTTGACCTGGTCGACGGGAAGTCCGAGACCGAGTCCGTGGTGGCGGCGTTCGCCGAACAGTTCGCGATCGACGTGTCCGGGATCGGCGCTCTCCAACGTAAGCAGTTGCTGTCCGCATTGGGGGACAAGGCCTTTCGCACTGTAGTCGCGATCTTCGTCGCCGACTTCGTCCCAAGAGTCTGGGCCGGTTTGGAAGCACTCGGACTGGGCAGGCCGGGAAACGGCGGAACGCCGGACTGGGACCACGACGCAGATCCGATTGACGCCCTGCTCAACGGGTTTGTGCCCGCGGTGGCGCGGCTGCAGACACTCGACGCGGTGACGACGGAGGTCGTCCGCCTGCGCGGGGCCGCGCAGCACAACTGCCGGTTGTGCAAGTCTCGACGCGAGGGCAATGCGCTGGACGCCGGGGGTTCGGAGTCGTTGTACGCCGAGATCGAGAACTATGAGTCGGCTGGGCAGCTGTCGGACCGGCACAAGGCGGCGCTTCGATATGTGGATGCGCTGATCTGGTCGCCGTCCCGAATCGACGCCGATGTGGTCGCGGGCGTGCGCACGCACTTCTCGGAGGCGGCGGCACTGGAGCTCACGTTCGACGTGATGCGCAACGCGTGCAACAAGATCATGGTGTCTCTTGGCGCCGACGCAGCTCAGGTGTCTGAAGGCACGGAGCTGTTTCTGGTCGAGGCTGACGGGCAGACGGTTTCTGTCAGTTAGGCGTCGTGGAACACCACGTTGTGCTCGATCGGATTGCGTTCTGTTCGTAGATTATTGGCGGGAAAGGTCGGGTCGGGATAGCCGATCGCCAGCCCGCACAGAATGGCGTACTCATCGGAGATGTTGAGCTGTTCGCGGACGATCTCGGGGTAGCCGGCGATCGACACCTGCACGCAGGTGCCGAGGCCGCGTGCGGTCAGCGCCAGCAGGAAGGTCTGCAGGAACATGCCGACTCCGAGGCTGTCGACGTAGTGGAGGTCGCGGTGCATGCAGACGATGCCGGCCAGTGGTGCGCGGAAGAACTCCCAGTTGCGCAGCACCGCGATCCGGCGGCCCTCGGTGTCGTCGCGGGTGATGCCCATCGATCCGTAGACCTTGGCGCCGAGTTCGCGGCGCAGGTGTGCGAACAGCTCGGGCAGCTCGGGGACCATGGGCGGCCTGCTGGTGGCCTCGGTGAGTAGGGCGGCGACGAGGCGGTCCCTGGCGGGGCCGGAGACGAGCCGGAGGTGCCAGGGCTGGACGTTGGAGTTGGACGGGGCACGGATGGCGAGTTCGAGAGCTTGGTCGACCAACTCGCGGGGTACCTGCTTCTCCGGAAGGAACATGCGGGTCGACCGGCGATCGTTGATGGCCTGTTCGAGGTCGTACATGATGCTCCTCCTGCCCGTGCCTCGGCATGTGGAGGATATGCGACCATTGGTGCCGCGAAACTGCGAGCAGGGGCGGTAGCTCAGTTGGTTAGAGCCGCGGACTCATAATCCGTTGGTCGCGGGTTCGAGCCCCGCCCGCCCCACCAAAAAGTCCAGCTAGCCGACCATTTTGCGGTTCGATAGCGCGATTCAGCGTTCTATCTGTCGGCAGGGATTCTCCTATATGACGCCAGCGGTTCTGCAGGCCGAAGAGTATGGCCCTGAGAACAGCAAAGAGGCGATCTGTCCGCGGTTGACCGGGAAATGCGCTGACATCCTGTTTATAAATTTGCTGACACGTCAATATCAGTTGCATGATCGATTGCCATCGCGGTTAGAGGAAGGGCTCTTTGGACGTTGCTGGCCAGAAAGTGCATCATTTGCACAGCTCCGTGATGGTGGTGTTCGATGATTCGGCGTCGCGCCTGCGCACGGCTTGGTCCGGGTCGGAGTTCTGCGAGCCTGCCGGCCATGTATGGGATTCGCTCGGCGATAAGTCCGGCATGAGTCGATACTGACCACAGTTGATCACACCGACTCCATCTACGCTTGTTAGTCCGCCTAGCTGTGATTGCTACGGCACACTGTGACGTGCGTTCAAATTATTCTGCCAAGTTGCTGTGATTCTCCATCTATTGATGTAAAGATGTTGCTCACCCGAAGCGATTGATTCGCTAGCCAATGAAGTCCCGAGCCGGAGAGGGTCAGGCAATGCCGATTGCCAATCAGAAGAAATCCAGGATCACTGCGGCCGTGGCCGCTGGCGTGCTCGTCGCGGGAGGTGCGTCGTTCTTCGTCGTCAATAACGACCAGCAGACGGCGCCCGTCGCGAAGCCGGCACCGTCCGTAGCGGTCGCGGGCCAGAATGTGGCGCTGATGGCGACGCCGAACAGTCTCTTCGACGCGGTGGCCAGCGTGTTCTCCGGTGGGTTGTTCACCCTCGGCGGCGGAGCCGTCTCAAGCGGCACCCCGAGCGGCGGACCCAGCGGCGGCGGCACCAGCGGTTCGGTGTCCCTGTTCGCGGCGCCCTCGACGTTCGCTGCGGGGCCGACGGTCCCGATTGGCGGCGGCGGGCCCGCCACCAGCAGCTTTACGGCTTTGGCGGCACCGACCGCGGGTGGTCCCTCACTGTTCGGTGTTAGCGACCCTGCGGCCTCCAGCCTTGCCTTCACACCGACCGCGGCCACTCTGGCCAGTCCTGCTGACCTCGGCAACCTCCTCGGCGATGTCATCGGGATCTTCGTCAGAAACGGCACTGAAGACAACCCGAACGCAGGGTTGCTTATCGGCGACGGCTGGGATGCCCCGGCGGGCAGCGGCCTCAACGGCGGTCACGGCGGCCTGCTGATCGGCAGCGGCGGCGACGGCGGTAGTGGCACGGTAGGCGTCAATGGCGGCGATGGCGGCGACGGCGGCAACGGCGGCATCTTTGGCAACGGCGGTGAAGGCGGTGACGGCGCGTTTGTCACCACAACGGGAGCCACACCGGCGACGGCCGGAAACGGAGGCGCCGGCGGCAGCTCCCTAGGCTTCGGCAACGGTGGCGGCGGCGGCACGGGCGGCTTGGCACAGAGCGTCGATGGCGCAGCCAACGGCGGCGAAGGCGGCGCAGGCGGACATGGCGGCCTTCTCATCGGAGATGCCGGCGCAGGCGGTGCGGGCGGCGGCGGAATCAGCGCGACGGGCATTGCCACCGGTGGCGACGGCGGCACCGGCGGTGGCGCAGGAGTCTTCGGCGACGGTGCCGCTGGCGGCGACGCAGGCAGCGCAATCAGCGATAGCAACACCGCCAACGGCGGCGAAGGCGGCGATGGCGGATACGGAGGCGGGTTCGGCGCCGGCGGCGCTGGCGGCCTGGGCGGCGGCGCAACCAGCACCACTGGCAATGCAAATGGTGGTGGTGGCGGCGATGGCGGCAATTCCGGATTGGGCGGGGCCAACCTCACGACCGCCGAAGGCGGGGGTGACGGCGGCGCAGGCGGATTCGCGGTCACCGGCACCGGCAATGCGACCGGCGGCGATGGCGGCAACGGCGGCGGTGCGGGCGCGATCGCGGATGCCGGCGACGGCGGCACCGGCGGGGTTGGTCAGACCACCGCAGGCACGGGCAATGCGACCGGCGGCTCGGGCGGCGACGGCGGCTACGGCCTTGTCTTCGGTAACGGTGGCGCCGGCGGCAACGCCGCGGACGGTATCAGCGTTGGAGGCGCCGGCACCGGCGGTGACGGCGGCACCGGCGGCAACGGCGGATTGATCGGGCCCAACCTCACGACCGACGGTGGCGGCGGCGCAGGCGGCGACGGCGGTGGCGGCGCTAGCGTCACCGGTCCGGGGTTCGGCGGCGCCGGCGGCAACGGCGGCGGAGCTGGTGTCCTCGGCGACGGTGGAGCGGGTGGCGAAGGCGGCGATGCCTTCAGCATCGGCGGCGCGGCCACGGCAGGTGACGGCGGTCTTGGCGGCTACGCGGGGGCCGCCGGCGACGGCGGCGCTGGCGGCGCTGGCGGCGATGCGCTCGGCGACGGAAATGCCATTGGTGGCGACGGCGGCGTTGCCGGCAACGGTGGCCTGGTGATAGGTGACGGCGGCACCGGTGGCGAGGGCGGCACGGCCACCAGCAGCTCCGGTAATGCGGATGGTGGCGACGGCGGCACCGGCGGCGGTGTGGGCGGCTTCGGCAGCGCCGGCGACGGCGGCGACGGCGGCCTCGCGAGTGCGGACGGTGCGGCCAACGCGGGTGACGGCGGTGACGGCGGTTGGGCCGTCGTCATGGGCCACGGCGGTGACGGGGGCACCGGTGGCGAAGCCTTCGCCAATGGCCCTGCGACCGCCGGCGACGGCGGCGACGGCGGCAACTCGGGTCTCATCCTCGAGGGTCACGGCGGCAACGGCGGCGACGGCGGCGTCGCAACCAGCACGGGCAGCACGGGCACCGGTGGTGACGGCGGCAACGGCGGCGACGCCGGGTTGCAGGGTTCCGGCGGCGAGGCCGGCAATGGCGGCACGGGCGCTGGCCCGGTCGCCGGCACCGGCGGCCGCGGCGGCGACGGTGGCTCTAGTGGCGCAGGCTTCCCTGGTCTGCCGGGCGGTACCGGCGGTACGGGCTTCAGCGTGACTGGCACGGGCACCGGCGGCCGCGGCGGCGATGGAGGCGACGGCGGCTTCAACGCACCGGGTGGCGCGGGCGGACCCGGCGGAACCGGCCATGGCACTCCCGGCAACGGCGGCAACGGCGGCGACGGCGGATCACCAGGTGGGCCCGGTGGTCCTGGGGGCGCGGGCGCCACCAACAACGGCAGCAGTGGCAGCACCGGTTAACTGGCCCTTCGACATCGAGCCCCTCACCTGCGGGTGGGGGGCTCGATATTTTGATCCGTGACACGCCCTGGATGAGGCAGTTGAGCGTGGCCGAGTGGCGCGCTAAATGGGACTCAACTTCCGTCGTGCGACCGAGATCGGCCCAGCCGCCACTTGGTCTTCTTCGGCGGTTGGTAGAGGTCTTGAGCCCAAGCGTCCATCATGTCGTCGGCGTCGCCGTTCACAGGACTGTTCGTGACCTGCCATCCGAGACCTTCAATTTCTCGTATGCACCACGTGGTGAAAGGCCCGTCGGCGCCGATCTCGTGTGCAAGGAGAAGCCTCTCGTCGGACTTCAGCTTGTCACTAAACGCGTCAACGCTGTTCTTCACACGCCAATAGGGAACAGCTTCATCAAATGGTCGACAGAGCTCTAAGAGTTCCTTTCGGGCCTGGTCGAGGAGGGATGTCGGCGTTGTTTCGCCGTGCTCAGTCGTCGCGCCGGCCTGCGGCTCTCCGTCAACCTCACTGCGACTCTCGGGGTGCTCTCCGCTCGGATCGCCCGTGACTGGCGCGGGATGCTGCAATCCGGCGACTCGACGACGCTGGTTCTCGACGTACTCCGCTAGCTCGCGGTACTTGACGCGCAATCCATCGAGCTCCGCCGCCGCCTCCTCAGCCTTCTCGCGCCACCATTTGAGGTGATACTCCGCCAGCTTCGCCTCACAGTCAGGGCAAACCGCGACTGGACGGATTGTGGGGCCTAGCCGGGCCGGCTTCTCGAACACTGCCCCGCAGAGCGGTTGGTCGCTATCGCGGTTGAAGTAGTCCTGGTGGTGCACCACCGAAGAGGATGACTCGTGCACGTAGCCGTGGGGTGGTTCCACATGGCGAAAATAGTCGACCAGTGCTGATGCTTTTGCAGTTCTGTCAAACGACCGACGGTTCAACGCAACTCGGCCGGTTCGAGCGCGACTTTTGGGGCGCTCCACCGTCGCCGCCCGAGGCCCTCGCGCCGAGCCACATGCACGTTGATGAAGACGCCACCCTGTCGCCCGAAAATGTCGGATAGGCGGGCCTGGTTGTTGGGGGTTGAGGGCAACAACAGGACTCGAGGGTTGGTTCGTTAAGGGGATGGGCAAGCGTGGGATCAGCCCGGTGCGCTCGGCGTCGGCACAGCCACCGGTGGTGGTGCCTTGGGCTGAAGACGCCCTTTCAAGCTTGCGCTCCTCAGCAGCCGAATGGCCAGGATCGTAGACGTCAACATGGGAATCACCCCGAGAAACGTCCGCTCGGAGGGCGTGGCGCCATGCAGAGTGTTCGAGGCTGCCGAAGACGTAGAAGCATCCGATGGCTGAAGAGGCGGCGGGGATGGAGTACGCCATCCACGATCCGGCGATCGGCAATGGACTGCTTGGCAAGAGCCAACTCGTCGTCCGACATCGGCTCACGCTTCCGCAACTTCCGCACGAACCCCGAAGATGCTCCCGACTTCCTCGCTCATCGCAGTAGGTCGATCGACTCAACAGCCGATTCGTGAACACGGAGGCGATTGTCGCGAACACCAAGACGAGCCACCAAGGCGATGATCGTCAGGATTCCGAACAGGCTCGAGGTCGTCATGTCACACGTGCTCGATGCCCATCGCTGCCGTAGCGGACGAGCGCGCACCAAAGTCGGCCACCAGAACCAGGGGCCCGAGAATTCTGAGGATGGACGGCACGACGAACGAACGCACGATCAGCGTGTCGAGAAGCAGGCCGATACACACGGTCGTGCCCACCTGACCGATGGTCCTGAGATCGCTCGTGAGCATCGCCAGCATGGTGAACGCGAACACCAGACCCGCGGACGTCACCACGCCACCCGTGCTTCCGAGCGCGCGGATGAGACCGGTGTTGATCCCGGCGTGGACCTCTTCTTTGACTCGGGCGATCAGCAACAGGTTGTAGTCCGAACCGACCGCCACCAGGATGATGAACGTGATCGGCAAGACCAGCCAATGAAGATGCAGGCCGATGAGGTGCTGCCAGACGAGGATGGAAAGACCGAATGCGCCGGCGAAGGAGAAGGCCACCGTGCCTGGAATGACCAAGGCGGCCATCAGACTTCGCGTGATGAACAACATGATCAAGAAGATCAGCACGAACGCGGCGATCGCCACGATGAGTAGATCGGAAGCGGCGTAGGCCTTGATGTCCTTGTTGTTCGATGCCGCGCCGCCGATGTAGATCCTCGAGCCGGCCAACGAGGTCTCTTTCAGCGCTGTCTTGATGGCATCGGGGAAAGCTTCGACATGTTCGATACCTTCGGGGCCCATGGCGTTGCCCTCGTGGGTGACGATGAACCGGGCCGCCTTGCCGTCCGGCGACATCATCAGCGTCATACCGGTTTTGACGTCTTCGTTGTCGAAGGCCTCTCTGGGGATGTAGAAGAAGTCATCGCTGCGGGACTTGTCGAAATCGTTTCCCACATTGATCATGTCGTCGAATGTCTGGTCGGTCTGGGTGGACTGCAGATGCGCGGGGCCGTACGAGTTGACGATGACGGCCTGCAGCGCCTGCGAATCGTCGAGCATGACCTTCAACTGGGAGATCAACTGGGGCATGAGCGCATCGACGGCCTGAAAATCCGTGACGGCGTATCCGATCTGCTCCCTCAGAGCGTCGATGCCGTCTAGCCCATCGAACAGCGACCGGAACGCCCAGCACACGGGAACGTCGAAACAGTGTGGCTCCCAATAGAAATAGTTCTTGAGCGGCCGCATGAAGTCGTCGAGATTGGAGATGTCGGAATTGACCTCGTCGGTGACCTGCTGCAGATTCTCCAAGGTGAGCACGGTTGAGTGCAGATCATCGGCCAACTTCTGGGTGAGGTCGATGGTCTTGCTCAACGTCGCGACGGTGTCGGCCTGGATCTGGGCCTGCTTGTCGGTGTCGGCGTTTGCCTGCTGATTGAAGGGCAGCTGTTGGCCGCTCCCGCTGCCTTGTGTGGTGAACAGGTAGGGAAGCGTGGCATGTTCCAGTGGTCGGCCCAGGGGCCTGGTGATGCTCTGCACCATCGCGACACCGGGAAGCCGAATGAGACTCTTGGCCACTCGGTCCAACGAGATGAAGTCGGCCGAGTTACGCATATCGTGGTCCGACTCGACCATCAGCATCTCGGTGAACAGCTTGCTCTGCGAGAAGTGCCGATCCGAGGCCGCAAAACCCTGATTGGCAGACGCATTGGCCGGCTGGTAGGCGCGGTCGTCGTAGTTCACCCGGTAGGTGGGCACGAAGATCGCTCCGATCATGACGACGGCGCAACTGGCCGCGAGGATCGGCACCGGCCACCGCACCACGCTCGCCCCGATCCGCCGATACAGGTGCGCCTTGACCAGCCGTCTCGGGTCAAAGAGCCCGAACAGGCTGCCCACCGTCAACAAGGCCGGGCCGAGCGTCAGCGCGGCCGCGATGGTGAACAGCATGCTGATGGCGACCGCCGGCCCCATGGTGTGGAAGTAGTTGAGTCGCGCGAAACTCAAGCAGTAACCCGCCCCCGCGATCGTCAGCCCCGAGCCGATGATGATGGGGGTGACGCCCCGGTACGCGGTGTAGTACGCCTCCTCCCGGCTCTCGCCTGCCTGCCGGGCCTCCTGATAGCGACCCAGCAGGAAGATGCCGTAGTCCGTCCCCGCCCCCAGGGTCAGCGCGACGACGATGTTCACGGCGAATGACGAGAGCTCGATCAACCCGAAATGTCCGAGAGTGGAGATGACTCCCTTCGCGACCAGCATCTCGATCAGAACACTGGCCAGGGGCACCAGCAGGGTGCTGACGGAGCGGTAGACCAGCAGCAGCATGACGACGATCAGGATGATCGTCACGATCGTGATGTTGTTCAGGCTTGAATTCGCAATGGACACCGTGTCCGAGGCGAGCGGCGCCGCACCGCTGACATAGACCTTTAGCCCGGGCGGCGGGGTGTCCTTCGCGACGATGTCGCGAACCGCGTTGACGGACTGATTCGCTTGAATTTGGCCGATATCGCCTGCAAGGCGCAACAGCACGTAGGTTGACTTGCCGTCGACGCTTTGTGCTCCGGCAGCGGTGATCGGCTTACCCCACAGATCCATGACGTATTGCACGTGCTGTGTGTCTTGCTTCAGCCGCTGCATCAAATCGTCGTAGTACTGGTGGTCTCGGTCGTCCAACGGTCGGTCGCCTTCCAACACGACCATGGTCAAGCTGGTGGACGTGGATTCCTGGAACTTTTCACCGATATGCAGCATCGCTTCCTGCGACGGCGCGTAGGTCGGGACCATCGGCCCCGCGAGTTCTGCTGCGACGTCCTCGACCTTCGGGATAAAGGTATTCGTCGTTACGGCGAGAAGGCCCCAGAAGACGATGATCGGTATGGCGAGGACGCGGACTGTTCTCGCGATGAGCGGTCGGTTCGCGCGATGCTCGCTCATGCGGATTTCACCCTGCAGGTGACGTCGGCGTCCTGATGGGTGTCCGATTGTTCGTCGCGGACAACGCCATTCACCAGCATCCGGCAGCCGACCTGACCCCCATGAACCTGCGCCGAGATACTGCCGGACACCACAGTGAGCGTGGTTGTCTCCGTGTGCGACCACGGCAAAGTCGTGAGATCGACCTGGTGTGGATGCCCGTCGATATCCACGTAGTCGAGCATCCCGCCGTCTGGCCGATGTCGCCGAACAACTCGTAGGTGAGTTGCTTGGGGGTGAACTGCTCAGGTGCCTGCGGACCATTGACAGCGAGCACGGGCCCAGGAGCGGACGCCTGGTGCACCTTCCACATACACGTTGCACCCACGCCGACCGCGATGACGGCAACCAAGGGCAGCCAGCTCTCTCCAGGAAAGTCCGGCCGACAGAACGTTGGCTCACGCGATCATCTTTCGGATCTCGGTTCCGGACCCTGCGTTCTCGCTCTGTGTCCGACGCGCCAACCAGGGTCAGCCACCGTCTCCCGCGGCACCTCGAAGGTCATGGAGCCTATTTATATCCCAGATGGGATGGATAACTCAACCGGCCGGGCAGCCCTCGACACGTTGACATACAGGAAATTAACAGGATTCGGCGTTCGCCCTGGGTGCGGCAGTGGACGCTTGTACTTTACTTCGATGATATAAATGCGTTATGGAACGCTTAGTCCCTGGCAGTGCCGACGCCGTCGCCGAGATGATCACTCTCGGGACCGACCTGATGTTTCGGTACCTGGTCGACCGCGACGACCTCAGTGCAAGCGCCGCGCTGGTGTTGAACCGGATAAGCCGGGAGGGTCCGATGCGGTTGACAGTGCTCGCCCAAGCCGAGGGAGCCAGCCAGTCAGGAATGACTCAGCTGGTACAGCGGATGGAACGGCAGGGACTGCTGGAGAGATGGAGCGATCCCGATGACGGCCGGGCGTCGTTGGTCATGCTGGGAGAGGCAGGCCGGAAGTTCTGGGACGCGCGCGGGGATGTCATAAAGCAGCGAGTTGCCGCGTTGTTAGCCGGCGTGTCCGGAGACGATCAGGTGGCGGTGTGGTTAGCGGCCCAGGTGGCAGTACGCGTCCTCGGCGAGATGCGAGAGATTGCGGGTTCGCAGGCACGGGTTGGTGCTGACATCGAGGGCTGATCCGGTCCCGAATGACGTCCGCACCCACGGCGCTCCAACTGCGACACTCGCAAAGCCCGTGAGGGCTACGCACGCGGCCGTCAGTCGGAGGGGACGAAGTCGCCAAGTTTGCCGCCGACGGGGACGACTCGTGGATCTTTCGGGACAACGACGAGACACCTGCGGGTATTGCGACTCCGGCGAGGTTGCTGGTTTACCGCGTCGATGCACAACCGTTATAACTCCTCTACCATTCGCGTTTGGCCGGGTTTCTACTCGAACGTCAATTGACCCGGCGAAGGGTGGTACGGCATGGAGGCCAATGCTCCGACCGTCGTCGAACATGCGCATCCGACCGTGTCGCGGGCGTCGTTCGTAGGCTGGCCGTTGCGATGGAAAGTCGCGGCGATCATGGTGCTCCCTGTCCTGCTAGCTGCGACGTTCGGCGCGCTGCGGATCCAGAACGAACTCTCGGCAGCGTCGAAGCTCAGTGTCGCGTCCGACGACGCCGTGATCGTGGTGCCTGCGGTCGAGCTCGTCGATCGGCTCGACGGTCTCGCATACGCCGCCGCCTCGGGTGCGCCGATCGAGGAACCGCTCACACAGTTCGACGCGAGCGCCACGGCCCTGACGTCGCTGACCACGTCCGCGGAGTTCGACCCAACCGTCGCTGCGGCGCTGGCTACCGCATCCTCTACGGCGAAGACGTTGCGCGATGAGATCGCATCCGGCCCCGTGCCGCCTCTTCGGATCGCCGACCAAGCGGAGAGCGTGGCGAAAGGTGTCGCCTCGGCGATCGCGACGACAATGGCGACCGTCGGTGACGGTGCCGTGCACGCGCTCGCGGACCGGCTCGCGAACGTTCTCGCGGCGCAACGGGCGCTGACAACGCAGCGGGTGCTCGCCGCCTCACCGGATTACGCCGATTCGGTCGTGCTGCGGACCAAGGTGGCAGAAGCGGCAGGTGCAGAAGCGGCGGCGATCGATCGGCTCGCCCAGCAGACGCCGACGGGTGAAGGCACGGCGCTCCGCAAGGCATTCGACGTTCGGCGCGACGCCGACACCCGACCGCTGGGCGAATCCGTGTCCACTACGCAGTTCACCAGCGCCATGCGGGCGAGCGTCGACCAATATCACGCTATGGTGCAACAACTTTCGTCTGACCTCGAGCGCACGGTGCATGCTCGGGCCAACACGTTGCAGTCCGCGGCCCTCCGCGATACCGCGATCATCCTCGGTGCGGTGTTGACCGCACTCGTCGTTGCGCTCGGGATCGGCCGGTCGCTCATCCGATCGATCGGCGGCCTACGCCGCGGCGCGCTGGAGGTGGCGGAGGTCCAGCTGCCCGAGGAGATCGAACGACTCAGCAAGGGTGGTGGCGTCCCGGAGATCACGGCGTTGCCGGTTCACACCAACGAAGAGATGGGGCAGCTGGCGCGCGCGATCGACGACATCCACTTCCAGGCGGTCCGCCTGGCAGGCGAGCACGGCGTCCGCCTGCAGATCGGCGAGATGTTTGAAACCCTCTCCCGCCGAAGCAGATCCCTCGTAGAAGAGCAGCTGGTGCTGATCGAGACACTCGAGCTCGACGAAGACGATCCGGTCCGGCTCGATCATCTGTTTCGGCTCGATCACCTCGTGACGCGCATGCGCCGCAACGGCGACAATCTGCTCGTGCTTGCCGACACGGTGGAACGGCACCGCCGGTCGGCGCCCGTGCCGCTGCCGGAAGTGCTGCGCGCCGCGATGTCCGAGGTCGAGCAGTACCGGCGGGTCACCCTCGGCGCTACCGGCGACGTCTCGATCGTCGGCGCGGCGGCGGGTGATGTCGGCCACCTGATCGCGGAGCTGCTCGACAATGCACTGCGGTACTCGCCGCCCGAATCGTCGGTATCGGTGACGGTCGCGCGCGCAGTCGACGCCGGCATCCTGGTCGAGGTGGCCGATCGGGGACTCGGCATGTCCGCAGAGGACCTGCGCGCGGCGAACGAACGGCTCGCGCTCGGCGGCGAGGTGACCTCCGAAACCGCCAAGCGGATGGGCCTTTTCGTCGTCGGCCGACTTGCTCGGCGCCACGAGGCGACTGTCCGGCTCCGCATCACCGACCCGTTGAACGGTCAGCCCGGTGTGACGGCGAGTGTGTACCTACCCGGCGCGCTGATTGCCCCGCCGGCCGGAATCGTCGACACGCTAGATGATCCGCTTGCCGGTTCGTTCGACGCCGCGCCGCTTCCGTTCACCGAGCACGGGCATGTGCCGGACGACGAGCTTGAGACCGAACTCGTCGAGGGTGCCTGCCAGCGCGTACGACGACGAGGCGGCCTCGATCGGTGACCACGCGCAACGGCAGCACGCTCCCGAAGCGGTCGCCTGGTGCAAGCGGTGTCAACGGAAGCGCCGGCGCCGAGAACGGACGGACAGCCGCGGAGCCGGCGCCACCCGCCGAGCAGGGGCCGACACGCGAGTCGACATCGAATCCGTTTGCCTACTTCACCAATCGGCCAGCGCCCGAGGCGCCGCCTTCGCAGTCCACGCCAGCCGCCGAACCTGTAAGGCCGAATATCGAGGCGGCGAGTTCGGAGAGTGCGCCGATCTTCGAGCGGATGGTGTCCGAATGGCTGATGGATCCGACCGCGCTCGAATCACGCAACCGGACTTGGGCCACCGCCGCCGACGCCGGCTGGGCCGCCGCCGCGAAGGCAGTCGAACAGAAACCGCAGCGGCACACCGAATCCGGGCTGCCGATCCGCGAACGCGGCGCGCGGCTGGTGCCGGGCCATGCCAGCACTGAATCCGACGCCGGCGCCGACGAGAGGCGGGATCCCGCGGCGGTCGGAGACATGCTGAGCCGAGCGCTGGCCGGGGTACGCAGCGGACGGGCCGAAAACGGTGCAGCACACCGCCGAATCGAAGGAGACGAATGAACAACGGCACCCAACGGCACGGTCGGTCCGCTAGCGCCGCTCCCGCGGCCACCCGGACCCTCGACTGGTTCGTGTCCAACTTCGTCCGTGACGTGCCGGGCGTGTCACACGCGATTCTCGTGTCGGCCGACGGTCTGCTGATGGCATCGAGCACTCATTTGCCGACTGATCGCGCGGACCAACTGGCCGCCGTGACATCGGGTCTGGCTAGCCTGGCGAGCGGTGCCGCCCGGTTGTTCGAGGCCGGCAACGTCCGCCAGTCACTCGTTGAGATGGACGATGGCTACCTGCTGTTGATGGGTGTCGGGAACGGATCGTATCTCGCTGCGCTGGCATCGATCTCGTGTGATGTCGGCCAGGTCGGGTACGAGATGGCGGTGCTCGTCGACCGGGTCGGCAAGGCCGTACAGGCGACTCCGCGTGCGCCGCAGGGAGTTCGATGACGCTAAGCATGGACACGCCAGAGACGAAACGATCACCCAATCGCGCCCGGCCGTACACGCTCACGGGCGGGCGAACCAGCGCCCGGATCGAGCTGCCGATCGAGGTAACGGTGGAGACTCTGGTGTCGAGCGGCGAGCTCGATTGGGCGCCAAGCGATGTCCGCACTGTGATCGTCGGGTTATGCGGCGATCGGCCGTCGATCGCCGAGATCTCGTCCTACGCCGCTCTGCCGATCGGGGTGACCCGGGTGTTGGTGGGGGATTTGGTGGAGAGCGGCCATCTTCGTGTGCACGCCACGCTGACCGACCATTCGACCGATTCGGAACGGCGCCGACTTATCGAAAGGACCCTGGATGGGTTACGTGCACTCTGACTCCGAGCGGCACGACGTCGTCGACGAAGATCGTGATTGCTGGCGGCTTCGGCGTCGGCAAGACCACGTTCGTCGGCGCGGTGTCGGAGATCGTGCCGTTGCGCACCGAGGCCCTCGTCACGAGTGTCTCGGACGGTCACGATGACATCGAGGTGATCCCTGGTAAGGAGAGCACCACGGTCGCAATGGACTTCGGCCGGATCACGATCGCGGACGACCTCGTGCTTTACCTTTTCGGCACACCGGGACAACGCCGGTTCTGGTTCATGTGGGACGACCTGGTGCGCGGCGCGATCGGTGCCGTGGTGCTGGTCGACACCCGCAGGCTCGAGGAAAGCTTCGCCGCCGTCGACTTCTTCGAGGCACGCAACCTGCCGTTTCTCATCGCCGTCAACGAGTTCGAGGATGCCCCGACCTATGCCGTCGAGGATCTGCGCGAGGCCCTAGGCCGTCCCGCAGAGTGTCCCGATCATCAGTGTCGATGCACGGCAACGCCATTCGGCGAAGAACGCGTTGATCGCGATCACCTCGTATGCACTTGATCGTCTGCCGACGACGGTGCCCTGACCCAATGTCCGCCCCCACAATCTCGAGGAACCGACCATGAACCATCAAATGCACCACTTCGACATGGGCCTCTGGCTGCTATTTCTGGCGTACATCGTCTCGGTGACCGGCTCGGTCGTCGGGCTGGCGTGCACCCGTCAGAGCGCCGCGGCGTCCGACGCACGCGATCGGCTGCGCTGGCTCGCCATGGCGGCGATCGCCATCGGCGGGGTGGCGATCTGGCTGATGCATTTCATCGCGATGCTCGGCTTCGCGATCCCGAACAGCGTGGTCCGGTACAACCTTGGCTGGACGGTCGCGTCGGCGGTGCTGTCGATCTCGGCAGTGTTCGTCGGGCTGATCACCATCGGTCGGACCGTTCATTTGCCCCGGCTCATCGCCGGTGGCGTGATCACGGGTCTTGCCGTCGCCCTGATGCATTACACCGGCATGTGGGCGGTGCAGACCCAGGGCACGATCTCCTACGACAAAGGCCTTGTCGCCCTGTCGATCCTGATCGCCGTGGTCGCGGCCACGGCCGCGCTGTGGTTCACGCTCGTCCTCGAGTCCCCGGTGCTGCGATTCGTCGCAGGGCTCGTAATGGGCGTCGCTGTCGTCGGAATGCACTACACGGGTATGGCCGCTGTCCGAGTGACCGTCGATCACGCCGCGCCGGTACCCGGCGGGCTCGAGGTCTTCTCGTTCCTGTTCCCGGTCTTCGTGATCGGCTTGCTTGCGCTCGCCATCCCGATCACCGCCGTGATGCTGGCTTCTGATCGCGTTGCTACCGAAAGTCGATCCGCACCACGCCCCCTCGCTGCGTCGGCCGGGCGACATCGGTAATCAGAACCCCTCGCGACCCCGACCGACCTATCGTCAATGCATGACGACGCAGGACGGGGGCGGCGTAACCCCCACTTCCGACGAAGACAGGGCGATCGCCACCCTCACCATCGCCTTCAGCACCGATCCCGTCGCCCGCTGGTTCCTGCCTGACGCAGATCGCTACCTCACGTACTGGCCCCCGTTTGTCGCGGCATTCGCCGGGAATGCCTTCGCCGCCGATACAGCCGACTCGATCGACGACTGCGGAGGCGTCGCCCTGTGGCTGCCCCCCGACGTCGTGCCCGACGACGAAGCGATGGCCGCCATCGCGACCGAGGCCGTACCCGAGTCCGACCACGAAGAGGTCTTCGGCGTCTTGGGTCAGATGGGCGACTACCATCCCGCCGAACGGCATTGGTACCTCCCAGTGATGGGCGTCGACGTGACGAAGCAGGGCGGCGGGCTCGGCTCGGCACTGCTCCGGCACGCTACAGCGCGCTGCGACCGTGACGGCCTGCCCGCCTACCTCGAAGCAACCAACCCGCGCAACAAGCGGCTCTACGCCGCCCACGGGTTCGAGGAGCTCGGCGTCATCCAAGCCGGCGGTTCGCCGCCCATCTGGCCGATGCTGCGCAAGCCCCGTTGAACTGTCTTACTGCGGGTGGTCGGCCAGGTAGTCGTCGACCGGTATCGGCGACATTGACACGTAACCGATGGGCAGCAGTACGTCGCCGGCGGTCGTGCGGTAGTAGACGTCCCATCGGTAGTAGCCGGTGAACGCGCCGGGATCAGCCGCCAGCACGGCGGCATAGTCATGGACAGCGCGCACGTATCGGTCCGCGTTGTTGTACCGGAAGATCGCGTTATCACGGTCATTCGCAAAGCCATTGGCGGCAAGCATCCGGCCGGCCGCCAAGATGCTGTCACGGGGCGAGTGGATGTCGCCTCCGTTGCCGTAGGCGTCGAATGTGGACGGCAGGAACTGCATTGGGCCTTGCGCGCCGGCGGTGCTGGTGCCTTCGATGCTGCCGAACCGGCGTCTCGATCAGATTGATCGCGGCCAGGTAATTCCAGCCGACGCCAGTCGCCGCCTCCGCTTCGCGGTAGTAGGCCAACAACTCGTCGGCCGGAGCCGGCGGCACGATCCGCCACGCGGGGACCGTGTCCTTCACCTCCGTCATCGGATACAGCTGACGTCGCGCGTCGACATTGAGGTCGTAGGTCTCCAGAAGCGACGGCGGGATTCGGGGACGGGTGATCGCATCCCACTCGGTGTTGCGCCCGATGGCTCGGTACGCCGCCTGCTGGCGGCGTGCGGCGGCGGTCAACGCCGGCTCTGGCGTCGACGGGTCACGCAGTGCCTGCTCGTCGGCGACGAGGTCGTCGGCCACCTGCGCCGGGTCTGACGAGATCTTGGGCTGCGCTCCAGTGGCCGTGATCGTCGGGTCCGGTGGGGTCGGCTCGTCCAGCAACTGAGGTCGGACGCTCGTGGGGGCAGTGACCGTCGTTGCGGACGACGGTGTCGACGGCGCGCTGTGAGTGCAGCCGAGCGAGTGCGCACATGCTGGTGGCCAGGACCACCAACGCGTATCGGCGCTGAGTTGTTGTGCCTAAGCGTTGTCCGTTCACCGTGCTCGCATCCGTCGGTCGTCTGAATCCAAACGCAGGGTCGTACCGACTCTGTCACGTCTGTCGTACGGAGTCACCCCATGAATTCTGTCGAATCCGTCCGCTCGGAATATTCCGGCTGGAATTGGACTGCGTCGAGACTGTCGGGCCGATAGGTGTCGTCGGGCTCGAATTCGACTGCGGGCTCAGGTATAGGCGGGCCGACGTAGTCGATGCTTTCTGCGTGGTCAAAGTCGTCCGGATCGGGCGAAGTCAGCTGGGAAGACTGCGAAACCGTACTGCTGTCTCCGAATTCGTCGCCGAACGGGAGTGTGGCCGCATCCGAAGTGGAGGACTCGTTAACGTCGAAAGGTTTGGCGTACGGGTTGAGGGCCGCCGCATCCGACGCGAAGGGGGCGCCGGGATCGAAAGGTCGAGCGATGGCGTTGAGCCGTTCCACTGCCTCCCAGTAATCGACGTCGGCCTGAAAGGCGTCCTCCAATGCATTGTCGGGACGATCTGGATCTCCATGCGGCCGTTGCTCACCGTATTCGTCATCGAACTCATCTTCGTGTGAGTCGCCGCCGGAACTTGGCTCGTCGTAATCCGAGCCCTCTTCCTGTTCCCACGGACCGTAGACGGTATCTGACATGGTTCCTCCTATTACCTAGGTGGCGGTATCAACACCGAATCCTGCTCCGGTGTAACGGTTTCGGGTGCGATCAAGCCCGAGTCCCCTAGGCCCGGCGGGAGCTGAGCCGGGCTGGGCGGCGCGGTAGGCGCCAAGGCTGGTGGCTGCTGTGCGGGTAACGGTGCTAAGGCGTCAGGCATTGGCGGTTGCGGCGCCAACATGTTGGGCAGGGGCGGTGCTGCCGGGCCCGGAGGAGGCGCAAAGATGTCGGGCAACATTGGGGCTTGCGGCGCCAACACGTTCGGTAAGGGTGGCGGCGCGGATTCCGCGGGGGCGGTCTGTGGGCGCCAAGACATTGGGCTGCTGGGCCGGCACCGGTTGTTGAGGAGCGGTGCCGGCGCTTGGAACCCGTGGCGGCGCGCTGGGCCGGCGGTTTACCGTGGGTCCACCGGGTGGCGGAGCGCTCGGCGGAGCCACCGCGGTCACTGGGCCGACAGGTGCGGGGTTGGGGGATGGCGGCACAAGCAGCGTCACTCCGCTCGGGTCGCACCTCCCTGTCCGGCAGATACACCCAAGAAATTGTCAACACGAGCACGGCGAGTGGGATACCGGCGAACAACCCGATTAGCAGTACCAGCTTGCGTTTCCGCCGCTCGTCGTCGTCGGCGTCCTCGTATCCCGCGTGATGGCCGGTGGCCTGCGGCGTGCGATCAACTGGTGTCGCAATGGTGCGCTGCACGGGTGGCGCGGTGCTCGTCATGTCTGTACCTGAGCAGGTCAGCTGAATCTCGTGCAGCGTGCGATCGCGCAAGAAGCTGGGAGCCGGAATGAAGACGGGCGCGGCGCCCATCAACGCGACAGGGTTGACCATTCGGCGACGTTCCTGCTCACAGGTGTGGCAGGACTCGATGTGACGAGCGATGCGTTTGCGCATCAGGATCGTGAACTGCCCGTCCCAGCCCTTCAACATTGCGGTCAGTTCCGGGCATCGATTGGGAGTCGTTCGGGCACGGCGAGCGACCAGCAGTGCGCCAAGGCATTTTTCGATCGTTTCGCGGAGCCGATAGACCATCGTGTTGGCGTTTGTTTGACTGACTCCGAGGGCTTCGGCCAGCTCTGGTCCGTCTAGGCCATGGCGATAAGCCAATTCCAGCACCGAGCGGTCGCGGTCAGATAGTCCGCCGGCGGCCTCGGCGATGAGGTTCGCAAGTTCTGAGCGTGCCGGCCATGGTGTCGGGGCCCGCCGTCGCCCGACGCAATCTCGGGCAACTCATCGGAGGGCCGTTCCTGCGCCGGTCACGAATTCGGCGCAGTCGCTTGATGGCGGGCGATCCCGTAGAGCCATGCCCGCAGCTTCTCCGGTTCGCGCAGATCCGCGAGACATTGTGGCGGCGGTGATGAACGCGTCCTGTACACAGTCCGCGGCGGCGTCTCGATCGGCCAACATCCCTGCGCAGAAGTCGTGCAGCCGATTGGCTAGCGGTCATACATGACGGCGAACGCCTGGCGGTCACCGGCGGCCAGCGGCGCGGACGAGGTCGGCGTCGGTGCTGCGCGGGCTGACGATATCCCAGCTAGGTAATGCTGCGGTCATGAAACTGAACCCCCCGGCACGAGACCGGATAATTGTCACGGTAATCCCGATGCAGCGGAACGCGTGAACGCATTGAAGTGATTCGCGTTGGCATTGCTGAAACTTCGCAATCGCCCGGAACACGCAGGCCAGGCTGGGTGTCTCGCCAGCCTGGACCGCTGTGCCGACGATCGCTAAGCGGCAGACGCCCACATATGCACGGGAGTTGGGGATAGGATCTTGTCGGGATCGACGGCGCCGGGTCCGTTGCTCCGGGTATTGAAAGCTGATCGTCTCCTGGTCCCGTTTCACCCTTCGGCTTGCTCGGATCGAACTGGCCGGGGCTGGGTGCCGTGCCTCCTGCACCACCGGTGGAAGTGCTGCTGCTGCCGCCGGGGGGTGGTGCCGCCCTGACCGTGAAGTGCCGCCTTGCCGTTCTTGCAATACGGCAGATCCGGGATCATGGTGCACTCGTCCTGACCCGCTGCGGCTCTTCGCCCTGCTGATCCTGACCCTGCTGCTGATCCTGGTTGTTCTGCACCCTGGTTGGCCGGCGCCTGGCCGGGCATCGGGATCGGGATCGGGATTCCCTCGATGCGGATTTGGGGGCGCGGCCGGTGCTGGCGCTGGCGGCGGGCCACAGGCCTCGGCGCGGCGGTATCGGCGCAGCGGGCCGAGGGGCCGGCGCGGCGGCGGGGGGACCGGACCGCGATTGGCCGGGGGAACGATCACAGTTGGGGCGGGCGCACGGCCGGGCACGACGACGGTGGTGGGACCGGCTGGGCGCAGGCGGAGCGGCCACGGGCGCAGGCGCAAGGGCCGGGGTGTTGGTCTCAGGGACCATGTACACCGATGGACTCGGGGCCGATGTGGAATCTCCGAAGACGAAGGTCCCCAGCACGGCGCCGCCGACGACCGCGGTCAACAACGCCGCGGCCATGGCGACCTTGCGAAGCGATGTCGAATCGCTCGACGGGACGACGGCACCAGGCGTGGCCATGTAGTTGGGCCGATCCATCGGGCGTAGCCCTCATACCAACCCGGTCGGGCGGCGTGGAGCGACGTAAGGCCGTCCGTACTGACGATCCGATGCCGACCATGCGTAGGTAGTTGGAATCGGGGGTGTAGGTGGTGGTCACTTCGTGCTCCTGGGGTGTGCTCGCCGCCCCTTTGTGGGCCGCTCTAATGGGTTGGGCCACGAGCCCAGGGGCTGTCGCACACTTTTTGAGAAAGTTTTTCCAGAGATTTCTTCGACCCGTCCCGAGGCCCCCAGAAACGGATCTGTGCTCGGCGCGCAACTGAAGATGACAAACTGCGAGCATGGCGTGGGATTTCAGCACCGAACCGGAGTTCCAGGAGAAGCTCGACTGGGTCAAGCAGTTCTGTGAAGAGAAGGTCGAGCCGCTCGACCACGTGTTCCCCTACGCGGTGCGCTCGCCCGATCCCGCGGTGAAGGCTTATGTCCGCGAACTCCAGCAGGAGGTCAAGGATCAGGGCCTCTGGGCGATCTTCCTCGACAAGGACCTCGGCGGCCCGGGCTTCGGACAGCTCAAGCTCGGCCTGCTCAACGAGATCATCGGCCGCTATGCCGGGGCTCCGCACATGTTCGGTGCCTCTGCGCCCGACACCGGCAACATGGAGATGCTCGCCGCCTACGGCACCGAGGAGCAGAAGGAGCGCTGGCTCAAGCCGCTGCTGAATCAGGACATGTTCTCGGCGTACTCGATGACCGAGCCGCAGGGCGGCAGCGACCCGAGCCTGTTCAAGACCCATGCCGTCCAATACGGCGACGAGTGGGTGATCAACGGCGAGAAGTGGTTCACCTCGGCGGGCCGGGTCGCCGACATCCTGTTCGTGATGTGCACCAACGGCATGTTCGTGGTGCCGCGAAAGACACCGGGCGTGGAGATCATGCCCGAGCCGCGCAACCACAACCACATCGTCTACACGCGATGTGCGGGTACCGCTCGACCATCTTCTCGGCCCGCCGAACGGTGCAAAGGTGTTGGCGCAGCGCCGACTTGGGGGTGGTCGCATCCACCACGCGATGCGCACCATCGCGCAATGCAACCTGGCCTTCGACATGATGTGCGAGCGGGCGCTGTCCCGCGAATCGCACGGCAAGATCATCTCCGAACACCAGATGGTGCAGGAGAAGATCGCCGAGTCCTACGCGATGATCAGGATGCTGCGGCTCTTCGTGCTCGAAACGGCCTGGAAGATCGACAACACCTCGACCATGGAGGCCCGCACCGAGATCGCCGCCGTCAAGTTCACGATGGCCAAGGTGCTGCGCGAGGTGTCGTTCAACGCCCTGCACGTGCTCGGTTCGCTCGGCACCACCGACCTGACTCCGATCCAGGCGATGTACGCCGGTGCCCCGACCATGGGCATCGCCGACGGTGTCGACGAGGTGCACATCGCCACCGTCGCGCGCCGCGTGCTGCGGGACTACCGGCCGCACGAGGGCAACTTCCCGACCGAGTTCCTGCCGTACAAGCGCGAGGAAGCGAAGAAGAAGATGCAAACCGTGCTCGACGCCCGTCCGGAGTTGGCCGCCGCCGCCGAGGCTTACCAGAAGTACTTCGAGCGACGTCGCTGAACGACTCTCAATCGCCGAGGGCCGCAACCGCCATGTCGTAGATCGGTTTTGGCGCCTTCGACGGGCTGCCTGCGTCGAATGGCGGGTGGGGATCGTATTCGATAGCGAGCTGAATGGTCTGGGCCACTTCGGGTCCCGCGATCTTCCCGGCGAGGGTGAGGGCAAGGTCGATGCCTGCGGAGACGCCGGCGCCGGTCACGATTTTCCCGGCGGTGACCACACGCTGTTCGGTTGGTCGGGCGCCGTAGGAGGCAAGCTCGTCGTAGGCGCTCCAGTGGGTGGTGGCGGGCAATCCGTCAAGCAGCCCTGCGGCGCCGAGCAGTAGCGCGCCGGTGCATACCGAGGTTGTCCACGCCGTGTGCGGGTGGGCCTGGCGGATCCAGTCGACGATCGGGTGCCCGTCTGCGGCGTACTGTCCCGCGATTGGACCGCCGGGCACAAGCAGCACATCCGGACGCGGCACATCGGCGAACGTCGCGTCAACGCGCAGGTGCACTAGGTCGTTGTGGTCGTCGACCACGCCCGTGTGTCTCGGCGCAGATGACCATCTCTGCGCCGGGCAGATAGGTGAGTACCTCATAGGGGCCGATTGCGTCTAGCGCGGTGAATCCCTGGTAAAGGCCGATGGCGATGATCATGAACGTGGTCCCTTCGTAGGTTCACGGGCCGAAAGTAACGTCCGTCTCCGAGCATCTCGTCACGGGCTGGCCAGGAGGGAAGTGAGCCGGATCGAGGTTGGGGATGACCAAGTTCCGCTTATATGCGTGTTCTTGATCGGCCGCGCAATGATCATTGCTGTTCAGCACGTGGAAGGTGGCCGGATCGGCACCGGGGATTGGTTCCGACAGCCAGTAGACGCGCTGGTCGTCACTTGCGTAGCCCCCGTAGTTGTCCAGCCGGCGAAACGTTGCCGGGTCGGCTCCGTCGATCGGCCCGCAGCCGTAGTAGACGGCTCGACTGTCCTTGCTGAACGACAGAATCGAGCCCTTGTCCTCGAACTGCAGGATCGCAAAGTGTTCGGGATCGTCCGATAGCACCGAGCCGTTGTTGCAATACACGGCCGCACTGTCCTTCGCCCCGCCGCCGTCGAACACCTCGAAGTTGGCCGGATCGGTGCTGATGACGATGTCCCCTTGCCACACATGTGACCGGTCTTTCGTAAAACCGTCCAGCAGTTCGAAACTCGCGGGGTCGGCGCCGGTGAGCACGGCGCCGCCCTGGAACACATGGGACTTGTCCCGCGCGTAGAAGTTGTCGATCGATTTGAACGAGGCGGCATCGGCGTCGACGACTTCTTGGCGCCGGGTCGACGAATCGATGCCTCCGTACCAGAAGACCTTGTCGCCTTCCACGTAGTAGCCGCCCAAGACCTCTTTGGCCTTTTGAGTGCACGCCGGCACTGCGACCAACGCGATGATGCACAGCGTCGTGATCAATCGGCGCATCCGCGGGTCGCCTCCTATGCCAACGGGACTCCGCCATTATCCGGTTCACCCTGGGGCTACGGTTGTTTTCGCAAAAGGCGCAAGCGCAACGTCGATAGGATCCCCGCATGTCGTTAGCAGCCGGCCAGACGTTCGCCGGATACACGATTCTGCAGCGGCTGGGTGCGGGTGCGATGGGAGAGGTCTACCTCGTTGAGCACCCGCGGTTGCCGCGCCGCGACGCGTTGAAGGTGCTGGCGCAGGAGGTTTCGACCGATCCCACGTATCGCGAACGCTTCAACCGCGAAGCCCAGAATGCCGCCACGCTGTCTCACCCGCACATCGTCGCCGTTTACGACCGCGGCGAGTACGAGGACCAGTTGTGGATATCGATGGCCTACGTCGAGGGCACCGATGCTTCCCGCTTGTTGGCGGAGCGGTATCGCAAGGGCATGCCGCCCGACGAAGTCGTGCGGATCATCACCGCGGTCGCCGACGCCCTCGATTACGCCCATCAACGCCAATTGCTTCACCGCGACGTCAAGCCGGCCAACATCCTGCTTGCCGAGTTGGATTCCGGCGGCTGGCGTGCGCTGCTAGCCGATTTCGGCATCGCGCGGCGGGTCGACGACTCCACCTCATTGACGCAGACCAACATGGCGGTCGGCACGGTCGCCTATGCCGCCCCCGAGCAGCTGATGGGCCTGGAACTCGACGGCCGCGCCGACCAATACTCGCTTGCTGCAACGGCTTTCGAGCTGTTGACCGGCACACACCTATACCTGGATCGCAATCCCGCCGTCGTGATCAGTCAGCATGTTTCTGCGCCGCCGCCTGAGATCGCGGACCGCAAGCCCGAGCTTTCCGGCCTTGGCCCGGTGCTGTCCAAAGCGCTCGCCAAGTCACCGCGCGATCGCTACGACACGTGCATGGACTTCGCCAATGCTCTCGCCGGGCACTACGACGATGACGCGACGTTGGACGCCCTTGCGCTTGCGCGTCGTCCCGGAAAGGGACCGAAGAACCGGAAGCGGTTGCTGGTGTTAGCTTCCGCGATTCTGGCCGCGCTGCTGATCGCCGGGGCCGCCGCGGCGGTCATCCTCACAGGGCGTCACCAAAAAGAGGCCGCCCCTCAACCAAGCCCGGCGGCGCCGCCAGTGCCAGTCGTGCTCGTTGGTGCGGACTGCGGAGTGCTCGGGGCGGCCGGCGTCTCCGAGACCGGCCAGAAGGCGTACTGCGCACGTCTGCCGTCCACCGGCGACATCATGTGGTCCTTGGTCTCCGGCGAGGTCCCGACACCGACGGTCACCAAGGGCCCCAACGATCCGGCCTACCCGGCGGGCATTGAACAGCAGGTCGACGTCTGTATCCAGCAGACCGGCCAGACACGCGCCGAGTGCCGTGAGGATGTCCGGCGGGGAAACCTCTCCGGGCCGGCGTAAGCGCGTCGGGCTAGGCCAGCATCGGGTCGATCGCCGACCGCGGGACCAATACCTGGGTGGCGCCCGCTGCTTCGGGCAGCAGCACACCCTGGCTGAAGAAGAAGATCACCCCGTCATTCGTCACAGCGAATTCCTGGTAATTCTGGGGGTTGTAGAGGCTTGCCGGCGCGATCGTCACCGGCTGTCCCATCTGCTTCTCCAGGTCAGCCTGCACAATGGGGCCGACGACCTTCAGCGGATCATCGACCCGCCACAACGGCGTCAGCTTGTCGTTCCCCGCTGGGTCCCAGACGATCGCCTTGCGATAGGTCTGATCCCAGTTGAACGCCTTGAACATCGTCTGAGGATGCGCGCCGCCGACGTTTTCGTACGTCTTGAGCACCACGGCCTCCGTGCCACGCGGCGGTATCGCTGACCCGTAGTTCGTCGAGGTGATGTCCAGCGCGTAGGGCACGTCGCGCGGGGCGGGCGACTTGGCTACGTTGAGGAATCCGTCGCGCGTCTGCTGGACGTAGTCGGCGACAGACTGCTGGTCGGGGTAGCCGGTCGGAAAGCTGATATCGACGTTGTAGGCGGGGTCGGCCAGCTGGATAACGCACGCCGAGCCGGTCCTCCCGCCCTTGAGGTCGGCGCAGTAGTCCTTGGGCGCAGCCGACGCGACACCGGAACTACCGAAGAGAATGACGGCCGCGACCGGCACGGCCACCGTGAGAATGCGCATGTCTGGTTTCCTCCCGGGCAAACTGCGGCACGGGTGCCGCGGACGAGAGAATACATGCACCGCGTGCGAACGTCTCCCAGCTAGCTACGGCCCAGCTTCTCCCGTACCCGCTCGGTGAAGAAGTCAAGGGTGGATACCGGCCGAAACGCGCGGGCGGCATCGGTGAGTGCGTCGCGCGATTGAGTGCTCAACTCGATGTCGGCGGCGGCGACGTTGAACTCGAGCTGTTCAACGCTGGATGCGCCGGGAATTGCGACCACGTTCGGCAGGCTGATCAGCCAGGCCAGCGCCACCTGGGCGGGTTTGGCGCCGACCTCCGCCGCGACGTCGCGCAGCGTCTGCAGCAGCGGCTCGACACGGCGCAGGTTCTCGGTGCCGAACAGCTGGTTCGCCGCCCGAACGCCACCTGGCCGGTTGTCGATTCCGTACTTGCCGCCCAGCAGTCCCTGCGCAAGCGGACTGTAGGCGATCACGATGCGGTTCTCGCGCTCGGCAAACGGCACGAGGTCCTCGAGCGCCGCGGGGCGGGCAAGGGAGAACTGCACCTGGTTACTGATCACCGGCCGTCCAAGTGCAGCGTCGGCCTTCTTCCATCGCGCGAGCGAATAGTTGGAGACGCCTGCCGCCCCGATGGCGCCGCTGTCGAGCAGGCTGCGCATTCCCGGCATGATCACCGAATCCGGCACCACGGGGTTGGGCTGGTGGATTTGGTATAGCGGAATTCGGTCCACCTGCAACCGCCGCGCACTGGCGCGCTCGCGCTGCTTGATCACCGGCGGGAAGGGCGCGATCGGAAAGATCTTGCTGGCCAACGCGACCGAAGAGCGTTTGTCGCCGAGTGCCTCGCCCAGGATGCGCTCGCTCTTTCCCAGCGCGTATATCTCGGCCGTATCGAACAGCGTCACCCCCAAAGCCAGGGCGCGCTGCACGATGTCACGGGCGGCACCCGAAGCGTAGCTGTCCCCGTAGCCCCACTCGGTCGAGCCGAACTGCCACGTGCCCAAACCGATCCGACTGACTTTTCCGACTCCGTCGACGTCGACATACTTCATGCGCCCACCGTACTGACTTCGGGCGGGATCCAAATTCGAGTAGTCGAGTACTCGTGCCCGTATGGCGCATCGCGGAGATGCTTTCTTGTACAACCGCATGAGACTGGGCCGCGAGCGGCGAACGCGGGGACGCCGCTCGCGGGCCAGTCTCTATTTCGTGACGGTGAACGGCAGCTCCGCCGTGCCGAGTTGAACGAGGGGTTCGGGCGTGACGGCCGTCGCTGACACACCGCCATCGCCTGCGTTCATCGAGGCGTCGAGCGTGATCCGGTACCGAAGCGTCACGGACTTGCCCTTAGACAGTTCCTGCACGTTCGCGTAGCCACCGAGATAGTCCATGCCTCCGCCCTCGACCGGGTGCTCCATCTGGATCCAGCTTCCGGTGGTCGGGTCGAAGCGTTCGACGGTGCCCGTGGGTATCAACATCGGATTGGGTGCGCAGCCGCAGTGCTCCAGCACCACCGTGACACCGACCTCTGAGTAGGAGACCGCGGAGTTGTTGCACAGCGTGACTTCAACCTCGGTCGGCGCGCCGCCGGCCGTGACGTTGCCCGACGGAATGCCGTTCAGCGCCACCGAGATTCGGCCGGCCTCCGGCACCATCCCGTAGGGTTCGGCGGTCGGCACGGGCGCAGAGGACGGGTTGATCTCGCAGCCGCTGGCCTGGTTCGCGGTCGTAGCGGTCGTCGCAGTCGAACTCGTCGTGGCTGGCCCGGCATCGTTTGAACTCGTCGAGCATGCGGCGACCGAGATCGTCGCTGCGACGGTCGCCGTGGCTAGCAGGGCGAACTTCTTAAGTTGTTGACGCAGTGATACTTTCGTCATAGCTCCTTCCTCTTCTAATGCAGTTTCGTGGTGGTTATGCGAGCAGGGTTGCGAGTTCTGTGCGGGGCACTTCGACTTTCAGGGGCCCGCTTTCGTGCGGCAGCAGGCCATCCTGGTTGAAGAAAAAGATCACCGCGTCGTCGGTGATCGCGAAATTCTGGTACGCCTCAACGCCAAGGTCGTCCAACGTCAGCGCACCCGTTGCACCGCGTTTGTCCAACTCGCGCTGAACAATTGGGTTCAGTACCTCCAGCGGCTGGGTGCCGGGTTTGAACAGCGAGTCGAACGTGATCGGGGCGTGCTTGCTCAGGTCGTAGTTGAGTGCCTGGTATCTGGTCACGGGGTGGACGCCGCCGTCGGTCCCGATAGTCAGGACCAAGCTTTGGGTTCCCGAAGCCGGTGTGCCCGAATGGAATGCCTTCCCAATGATGTGGAGTGCGGGGGTGACAAGGCTAGCCGGCATATCGCCGACCCAGTCGACAAACCCGTCGCGGCGCTGCGTCACGAGATCGGCCAGCGCCTGCTGGTCGGGGTAATCGACCGGAAAGCTGAGTTCGAGTGTGTAGCGGCCGTTGTCGCTGTCGAGATGGCAGATCTGATCGGGGCCAACCGTTCCGCCGATCGTGTCGCACGCCGACTGCACAGCGGCAGAAGATGTCGACGACGTGCAGCCGGCCAGCATTACCGCAGCCCATGCGACGACTACTAGGGTCTTCGTTTTCATGTATGGATCCCTTTACTCCGTTGCCGCGGGCATGCGCCAGCGCGGTCGTTGCAGTAAGTGAATGCCGCGGACCTTGGCGATTTCTTGATGAGCGGGTGCAACGGCTGCCATGACCGCTGATTGGACCACATGTTTGCTGGTCCAGAATTGTTATTCGGGAAATGCGGGAGCTCTACACCCGAGGCACTAGCGGCTCAAAGTCGTTGCCACGTTGCCGATTTAGCCGATCGGAAGAGCCGCCTGTACTGGAACGGCCGACTGCGGCGGTCCCGGCGGCGGTCCCGATGGCTGTGCTGGGGGTGGCGCCAGAACACTGCGCGCGGCGAAACTCGCGGCTTGATCAACCATGCCGTTCGCGACGTACTGCCCGTGCGCGGCGAAGTCGTTCCCGTCGTTGGAGCAGACGAGGTCGTCAGGGACGCACTGCTGGATCGTCTTCGCGGCATACAGCGGGCCGATGGCGATCGGTGGCGCATCGATCCTGTTCAAGAATCTGCTCGATGGCTCTCCGAAGAGCGCGACCGCCGCGACGTGGCTGGCGACGTCGGATGGCATGGGCCCGGTGATGCCGGGCGGCACCGTGTAGCCCGCTGGTATCGCGGCGGCGGTGACGTAACCGATCACGGCCGCGCCTTGGGAGTATCCGCCAAGCACCAACTTCGTGTTGGGGCACTTCGCGGCCATTTCACGGACCCGATTGGCCGCGTCGATCACCCCTTGCGCAGCGGTCGGCCAGTCGGTACTCGCTGGGTAATCAACCGCGTGCGTCCACAGTGATTTCTGACCGATCTGGGATTGCAGTGAGTCGACGAACGCCTGCCCGATGCCGCCGACTCCAGGCGCCTCGGTCGTGCCGCGCGCGAAGACCACCTCAACGTCGGGGCACCCGCCGCCCGCCGCGGACGGTGGATCAGCCGATGCGGACGGCATGTCGGCCAGCAGGCCCAACACCATCGAAACTGTCGCAACACCCGTCCAAGCCATCCGCACGTTTCCGTCACCCACCTCAACGACCCAACTGTTAGCTCGGCTCAATACTATTGCGCGGGCCGACGAAGCGCTCGGCGGGTAGGTGCCGCAACACGCTCGCCAAAGTTGGCGCTGACTGGTCGGTGTTGCTGGCAAATAATGGATTTCGGGCGCGGAGGCCAACCGTTCGGGCTACGTTCCGACGGGGATCGCCGCCAGCAATCGGGAGGCAGCATGAACGTCACCACAGGCATTGCAGCAGCCGTCATCTTCGCCGGCGCCGCCGTCGGCTTCGCAAACCCCGCACGGGCTGCCGACGGTTTCAGTGGCACCTTCATCCCGAACGGACCCGGTTTGCGCTCCACCTGGGTGGTGACACCGTGCGGACCCGACTGCGCTCACATCGCGGACAGTAGCGGCTGGAGCGCGGACGCCCATCCGTTCGGCGACGTCTGGAGATTCGAGGCGAACCTCGCGGACGGAACCAAATGCAACAACGACGGCGTCGCACCAGGAACCGTCACCTTCAAGGTCGACGCGCTTCGGCAAAACGGCACCATGTTCACCACTGATCCCGCAACGGGGTGTCAATGGGGACTCGCGCCCGGCTACTCGCAACCGGTCTTTTTCACGCTGACCAGAATCTGAGCCGCGCTCAGCCCACGATTCCGACGCCGATACCGCCCCAACCCCAGTCGTCATCTTGGTTTGGACACGAGACGTCGACGTAGACCGTCTCGAAGGAGTTCTCACTGGGCGGGGAGTGGTTCGGGTTGTGGATCGCGGTGACCTTGCACCACGACAGCGGCACCGAGCTGACGCCGCTCACCCAGTTGATCTGAACGTCATAGCCCTGGGCTTCGAGGTCGTCGATGGTCGCGCTGGCCGACTCGGCGCCTGCCACCGGCCAGACCGGCTCGGCGGTTGCAACGGGCGCAACGGCAAGTGTTACGGCGGCGCCAAGAACTCCTGCACCGAGCATTCGCAGTGACATCGCGGACCTCCTGACCCGCGGGGCCTTATTGGCCTCTCCGTCAATCATGCTCTTGCCGGTTTGGCGCTGTAACGGATTTGCCGAACCAGCGATGAACCATCAGAGTCGCGGCAGCTGCTGGAACAGGCCCAGCGTTGGGGGAGATGTCCGCGGGTGGCAGCAACGGCGGATAAAACCGCCATGCTCCTTGAGGTAAGAGGAGTCGATGCACAGATGAGTGCACCGTTTGAAATCTGCTCTAAGCGAAGCGTTGTCGCCGTTCTGGCGTCGGGAGTTGTGATCTCCCTTACAGCACTCACCGGAGGAGTCGCGCCGGCGTTCGCCAAGCCGGACACGGATCAGGTCGTCACGACAACGGCTCCTGCTCCGGAGCCAAAGGTGGAGCAGGCTCCCGAAGAGGTCGAAGCCCCGCCGCACGAGGCGCCATCGACGAAGGCGCCGGCCCCGCTGCTCGTGGCTCCCAGCGTCGAGTCACCACCGCAGACGCAGCAGGCGGTCGAACCACCGGCCCCAGCGGTCGCACCGCCGGCCCCACCGGTCACGCAGACCACTACCTCACCGATCGTCACGGCCGTCGCACCTGCGTCGCCGTCAACGGCAGTGAATCCGCCCGTGACGAAGGTCGAGTCGCCGGCACCGCGCGCCGTCGCCCCGCCGTCGTCTGAGCCGTCATCGGTGACCTCAACGGCAACCCCAGAGAGCCCGGCGAAGCAGTCGCCGTCTGCCTCTGCCAGCAGCGCTCCCGCAACAGCCTCGGCTGAGTCGGTGCCCCCGTCGGCGGCGCTGGTTCCGCCGAGCGCGGCGGACGACGTGTCGCCGCCGAGCGGTGCCCCGGCGACTCCGTCGAGCGGGGAGGCGACACCTGGCAACGAGTCAAAGGCGAGTGAGCCAAAGGCGAGTGAGCCGAAAGTCAGTGCCGCTGAGGGTTCCTCCGCGGTGAAGACGGACGAACCGACCGTCTCTGTCTCGCAGGCCGCAAAGGTCATCCAGATGTCGGAACCGCAGACCCTGCAGGCGCCCAAAGAGGATGTCGAGCTCGCCAGCAACGCGAAACCCATTGAGGTGAAGGCGGATCCGGCTCCGAAGGCGGACGTCGACGCCGTCGCGAGCTCGATCGGGCTTGACCTGGGTGTCAAGGGCCCGCTCGGGATAGACGCCAGCGTAAAGGCCGACGCCCGACTGTCCAGCGATCGCGTCTTCGACCGCCCGATCCGACAGTGGAGCCCGGACTGGGTGCAGTACGACGAGTACTACCGGCCGATCATCCTCAACCCGTATCACGAGCGGGTGCGGATCGTTTACATCTACGACTACCAGCCGCGGATCATATGGATCCCGCCTTTGGCGCGGGCAATTCTCGACGTGGCCCAGTTCGCGGCGTACAGCTTCACCGCCGTCGTCGACACTGCGGCCAACATCGTGAACGCGGCGGTCGCGACGGCAGTCAACGTGGCGGTCGGCAGCTTCTTCGGCGGCGGGTATATCCCGGCGTTCGGAATGCCCCTTCCGCCGCCTCCGCCACCGGTGTTGCGTTACGACAACGTCCCCGTTCTGGTGAACTACTCGAACGCCAGGTATGAGCCGTTCCGGGTTCGGCGCATCGTCGATGTCGGCGACGACCCTCGCTTCGGCGAGCGCAAGGTGTTGCTCGACGGTGCGACTCCCGCATGGGGCGTGTGGACGCAAACCGCAAGCGGCGAACGGCAATTCGAGGTCCACAAGACCCAGCAGTACCCGGGTCTTGACGATCCGCAGGAAGCTCCGCTGCCCGGTGACTACCAGCTGCGGCTGGCCTCGGACGAGACATCGTCCGGCATGAGCGGGCGCGACATCTTCCTGTACGTCGCGGCAGGGGTGACCGTGGCATTGGGCTTCGGTGCCATCGCTCTCGCCCTGTTGCTGGGACGTCGCAGGCCTCAGCACTAAGGAGAGCGCAACAAAAGAGGGGCACCCACCTATGAAGTGGTCCCCGGAAGTTGGACCCTGACGTAGGGAGCTTAAGCCGCAAGGGCCTGGGCCCGGTATTGCACCGGACTCAGGCCCTTGAGCTTTGTCGAGATTCGTTCGTTGTTGTACCAATGGATGTACTCGTCGAGTGCGGTCGTGAAGGCCTCCACGGTGTCGAATCGGTTGTGGTGGAACAGTTCTGCTTTCAGATGGCCGAAAAAGTTCTCGGCGACGGCGTTGTCGTAGCAGTTGGCTTTGCGTGACATCGACTGCGACGCGTCAGCATCTTTGAGGAGTCCACGCCAGGACCGGTGCTGATACTGGAATCCCTGGTCAGAGTGCACTAACGGCTGCTGGCCGGGCTGCAGCGTCGCGACTGCCAGGGTTAGCGATGTGTTGGTCAACTGCAGATTCGGTGACAGCGACCAGCAATAGGCAACTACGGACCGATCGAACAAGTCGATCACCGGGGACAAATACACTTTGCGATCCGCGACGCGGAACTCGGTCACGTCGGTCACCCACTTCTGATTCGGGGCGGTAGCGGTGAAGTCGCGGTTGAGTACGTTGGCGGCGATCGTGCCAACCTCGCCTTTGAACGAGTTATAGCGACGACGACGCCGCACCTTGCAGATCAGACCCAACACCCGCATTAGCTTGAGCACCGTTTTCTTGGCCACCTGCCAGCCCTGTCGGGTCAACACGGCGTGAATGCGGCGATGGCCATAACGGCCGTGAGCGGCCGCAAACGCCTCGGCGATCGCAGCCTTGAGGCTGGCCAGCGGATCGGGCCGGTCGCGTTTGGCTTGGTGATAGAAGAACGTCGAGCGAGCCAGACCGCCACATCCAGCAGCACCTTCAACGGGTACTCGGCCTTGAGAGAGGCGACAGCTTGGGCTTTTACTGTCGTCCTTGCGCCCTCAAGGCCCGCAATTTTTTCAGGTAGGCGTTTTCGGCCCGCAGCCGCAGATTTTCCTGCTCCAACCGTTCCAGATCGGTCATCTCATCAGGCGTCGGCCGATCCGGCGCTCGACCCTTCGGTTTGGGTTTCAACCCGTCCTCACCATGCCGGCGATACGCCCGCACCCATGAGCGCACCAACTCAGCAGAGGACAACTCGAACTCGTCCGCCAGCTGCTGAGCACTCGAGACTTCATCGACGACTTTGCGAACGACATCGAGTTTGAACTCAAACGAATACCTCGACTTCGTTGGCTTGCCCACCAGCGCCCCCCTGCCGCGCACGCTCCATCGGCGGTACAGCTTGCGCACCGGCAACCGGCCCACACCTAGATGCGAGGCAGCAGCCGTAAAACCCAAACCCCGCTCGAACAACGCTACAGCCGCACTGCGCTGCGCCTCCGTCAACGAACTACGTGGATGCAAAAAAGTACTCCCCAGAAGAAGGAACCGAATTCTCGGTCCAACTTCCGGGGAGCACTTCAGCTAGGTGCCCCTCTTTTATGGATTTGTGTCAGCGGCTCTGCTGCACGGTGTTGTCGACCTGCGGGACGGTCACCTGAGGCTGGATGTCATGGACCCAGTCGTGGTGGCCGATGTCAGCCTGGGCCGGGCCGGCCAGGCCGAGGACCGCGGCGGTTAGACCGCTGGCGATGATGGTGGCAAATCCAAACTTCTTCATTGCTCTGCCCTTCTCTTGTCTGTTCGAGCCGTGGCGCGAAAGTCGCGGTTCGGACGTTCTTGATGTCGGTGAGGAAGTTTCCCCTTCCCGCTCTGATGGCTTAAACAGACAGGTCAGGGGTTTAATTCCGGTGGCAGTAATTGATCGGTGCTTGGCAGCAATCGACCATCTGTAGACCGCGAAACGATGCCAATTCACTCGGTGAGTGACCGGGGCCACTTTTCCGGCGCATCCAAGGCTGGCAAATGTCAGCCCGAACGGCTCGGGGCCG
>CAVSXC010000005.1:0-941131 GCA_963731715.1 uncultured Actinomycetota bacterium
GCGTGCCGGCGGTGATGCGATCCAGCTCAACGTCGGTCAGGCTGAGCGGGCCGCCGATTGGGTCGGGCACCGAGCCCCAGGTTGATGGCGACGCCAGCAGTGAAGGGCCGGAGTGTAACGCTGCTGCCAGGTTGGGCGCTGATTGTTATGTCCGGATAGAAGAGCATACTGTTGCCGATGAGCGTGACCGTGCCACCGTTCGCGGCCGTGGTGATAGCGCCCGAGTTCTGCATCCAGATCGCGATGCCGGTTGGCCCGCTCCCTTCGATACCCGTGACCTGCACGTTGCCCCCATCTGGAGGTGATTTGCGTGCCGGCGGTAGAGACGAGGACGCCGATGTTTAGATCCCCCGATCCCGCACCGCCGGTCCCCTGCACCGTAACCGTGCCGTTGCCTCCGGCGGTCAACGTGTGTCCAATTTGAACCCAGACCCCAACGTCTTCAAACCAGGCGCCAGTTCCACCACCCTGGCCGGTGACCCGCACGTCGCCACCGGCGGAGGTGATCGACAGGCCCTCGTAAAACGCCGATTTCGTCTACCCCCGAACCCGCACCGCCGGTCCCCTGCACGGTGACCTTGCCGGCTCCGCCTGCGGCGATGGTGCAACCCGAATCCTCCAAAACTCCGTAGTCATCCCTACTGGCCCCCGCTCCGCCGCCCTGGCCGGTGATCTGAATGTCAGCGTTGACCGAGGTCACCTGTGTGCCGGTGCCTTCGAGGCTGACACCCCAGGCAGCCTGCACGCCAGGGCCGCCGGTGCCGTCCAGAGTGATCGTTGCCAGTCCCGTCGAGGTCACCTGACCGCTACTGAACAGGCGAATGCCTATGTTATGGTGGCCACTGGCAACGCCACCACCCTGGCCGGTCATGTTGATGTTACCGTTGACCGATCTCACCAATGCGCTAGCGCCCTCGATATCGACACCGCAATTGAGCTGGCCGCCAGCGCCGCCGGTGCCGCCGCGGCCCTCCAGGGTAACCGTGCCCGTCCCCGTTGAGAACACCACGGCGCCACCGCCCACGACAATGCCTGTGTTGCCCGAGCCTGTGCCATTGCCGCCCCGGCCTTTGATCGTACGGCGCCTGGGCCGACGCTGACCACGGCTGCGTTTAAACCCGAGACGTTGACGCCGACGAAGGCGGTGCCGTCGTCGGCACCACCTGCTGATTCGCCTCCAGCGTGATGCCGCCAACGCTCGTCTCCAGGCCGGCGCCTGGGTTGACCACGATGTTTCGGCTCGTGCTGGCGGACAACGCGGCCGTCCCGGTGAATCTGGTACCTGCGGTGAAAGCGATCGTGCCCGCCGCGGCGTCATCCAGGCTGATGTTGAACGTGGCGGCGTACAAGGAGGCACCGCTGTCGATGAAGTTGACCGCAGTGCCTGCGGCAGAGTCGGTGATATTAATGGTGCTCAAAGCGATCGTGCCCGCCGCCGTCACGGTGAGCGTGGCCGTGCCATTGCCGGTGACGTTGGCAGAGTCCGTGCCAACCCAGGTGTCGCCTGTCAGTGTCAGGGTATAGGTTAGGATGCCGGCGACGATGGAGACCGACTTGTTCGCAAAATTGAAATTAAGATTGAGCACGGTGGCCGCTTCGGCGAACGTCGCTGCCGAAAGCTTCGCGGCCGACCCGACCAGGAGCAGGCCAAGCAGGAACGCGGGGAGGGAGGCTCATTTGTCGATCATGAAGTGATTCCTCGGGTGATGGACGTTTTTATTGGCGGAACGGCAGAGGTCGTGAGCGGGTGTGTTCATGTGACGCAAATCAGGGGTTGGATGCAAAAGCGAGGAGGAGAAACTGGGAGCGGTTCAATCCAGACCGCTCCCGCCAACCTTGGTGGCGGCGGGCGGATGGCTGAAGCTGAAATCGTCGACGATGATGAAAGTCGAGACGGCTCTGTGCCGCAATGCGGCCGTGAACAAAATGCTGGTCGTCATGGGTTGCTAGGGTGGTCACTGACTGTTTCGCTGATTCGGCTCTGACTCTGATACGAAGTCCTCGCTGGCTAATCACACCGTCCGGTTTACTGCATCGTCGTGGACAATGCCTGGAGAGAACGGAGTAGGATACCCGAAGGACTCCTGTGGAATGGGTGTTATCCTGTGGATGCTCGCGGCAAAAGTCCAGTCAAATCTGGCTGCAATTCAAATCGGCGATGCTGGCACCCTCTCCTATTTCAACACGGCGACGAGAAATAGGACAGCATTTACGGCACGTAGCTAGGTAGAGCCTGTCCCAAGAGCGCGCATCTGGAACTTTGTCGGAAACTTTGTCGGAAACTTTGTCGAAAAGCCAGCAAAGTGACCGATTCGATCGACAAAGTTTCCGACAAAGTTTCCGACAAAGGCCCGATAATGCATTTTTGGGACAAGCTCTAGGTAGAGCTTGTTCCAACAGTGGATGATACCCTCGTCCTCGTCTTCGTCCTCGTCCTTCGTCCTCGAAATTCACCCCGAATAGAGACAGACGAGGACGAAGGACAAGGACGGACGCGCGATAACGCGGTTTTGGGACGAGCTCTGACTAGGGCTTCGAGGATTTCTTGGGGGGGCGGCCGAGATGGGAAATGACGGCTTCCAGCAAATGTTGGGGCTTATAGGGTTTGGGCAGGAATCGGAATTGCGGGGTCTCGAGCCAGGAGTCTCCCAGGGCCTCGGCGCTGTAGCCGCTGGTGCAGACGACTTTCAGGTTGGGGTTTTCGAGGTGGAGCCGCTCGGCCAGCGCGCGTCCACTCATGCCATTGGGCATGACCATGTCGGTGAACAGCAGATCGATTCGGCCGTCGTGCTCGGCCCAGACTTTGAGGGCCTCGACCCCGTCGGCCGCCTCGAGGATTCTGAACGAATGGCTGGACAGGACAGTGCGCGCGTAAAGCCGGACGGCTGTCCTCGTCCTCGACCACGAGAATGGTCGCGGGGGCACAGGGGTCGGTGGAGGAACGGAAGAGAATTCCGTCTGGCCGGCGCAGCGGCGGCGGGCTGCGAGCAGGCGGAAAGAAAATTCGGAAGGAAGTTCCCTGGCCGGGCTGGCTGGTGACATCGATCCAGCCCTGGTGCTGCTTGACGATGCCATAGACGGTGGCCAGGCCCAGGCCGGTGCCCTTGCCCGACTTCCTTGGTCGTGAAGAACGGCTCGAAGATGCGCGCCTAGCGTCGCGGCGTCCATGCCGCAGCCGGTGTCGGTCACGGTCAGAGCAGACGAACGCGCCGGGCCGCGCCTCGGCGGATGCGCGACGGGCCGCGTCGAGTCGACGTTCGGCGCGTGTCGATGGTCGAGCGTGCCGCCGTCGGGCATGGCGTCGCGGGCGTTGACGGCCAGGTTCATGATGACCTGCTCGAGCTGGCCCGGGTCGGCCGTGACGCGGGCAGGCCGGGCGAGCGCGACAGTCGCAGCTCGATGTGCTCGCCGATGAGGCGGCGCAGCATGCTTGTCCAGGTCGGTCGACCAGCGCCGTTCAGATCGAGCACGCTTGGGCTGCAGCACCTGCTTGCGGCTGAACAGGAGCAATTGCCGGGTCAGGCCGGCGGCGCGTTCGGCGGCGAACATGATCTGCTTGAGCGGTTCGCACGCTCGGCCGCCAGGATGTCCTTGCGGATTAAGAAAAGGCCGGCCTGGCCCTGGATGACGGTGAGGAGGTTGTTGAAGTCGTGCGCGACGCCGGCCGCCAAGCTGGCCGATGGCCTCCATTTTCTGGGCCTGCCGGAGGACCTCCTCCGTCCTGGCGCGCTCGGCCATCTCGGTCTGGAGCCGTTCGTTGGCCATTTGAAGTTCCTGGGTGCGCTCGGCCACGAGTCGGTCGAGGTCTTCCAGCGGAAGCGGGCTTCGCGGGCGAGTTCCCATTTGCGCGTCAGCGCGTGGGTGATCTGGAGCACCTCGACGGTGTCGAAAGGCTTCTTCAGCACGACCAGGCTGTCGGAATCGCCGAGCCGTTCGCCGCATGGCGTCCCACGAATAATCCGAGTAGGCCGTGCAGATGACGATTTGCAGATCGGGATCGATCTTCCAGAGTTGCTCGATGGTTTCGATGCCGTCCCATCCCGGCGGCATGCGCACATCGACAAAAGCCAGTGGAATAAGGCCGGCCGGCTGCGAGGGCGCGCTTTCACCATCTCAAGCCCTCCTGTCCCTGGAAGGCGGAATCGAGATCGAAGCTGTTGCGGATTGCGAGGTGCTCGGCAGTCGCCGAAGAGCGAGGATGCCAGAGCTTCGACGCGCGCCTTCCGTCCGGCTCGGCTCGTCGAAGATCTTCCGGAAATCCTCATGAATCGCGGGATTGTCGTCGATGGTCAGGAGGCGATGATCGGGGGGGTGCTCATGCGGCTTGCAGGATGCTCGGCGGTAATGGCGGCACCGGGTTTTTCCAGAAACAGGGTGAAGCGGAAGGTGGAGCCATGGCCGGCCTGGCTGACGACGCCGATCTTGCCCGCCCATCAACTCGACGAGGCGGCGGCAGATGGCCAAGCCAAGGCCGGTGCCTCCGTAGCGACGGGTCATGGAGCCGGCGCCGAGAGTGAAGGCGAGCGAAGAGATTCTGCTGTTCGTCCCGGTGCGATACCGCTGCCGGTGTCCGCGATTTCGACGACAGCGTGGCGTGCGTGGGCGAGTCGGCGGTCCGTTGCAGGTGGACGCGGACGCCGCCGGCTTCGGTGAACTTGATGCCGTTGGAGACAAGGTTGAGGACAATCTGCCGGAGGCGCATCGGATCGCCGAGGAGCGTGACCGGAACGGCGGGATCAACAGTGAGGGCGAGTTGCAGCTCCTTGGCGGCGGCGTTTGGGGTGATCATCCTCACCGCTTCCTGCACGAGTTCCGCCGGGTTAAACTCGGTTTTCTCCAGGGCAACCGGCCAGCCTCGATTTTGGAGAAGTCGAGGATGTTGCCGAGGATGCTGAGCAGGGTTTCGCCGCTGAGTTTGATGGTCTCGGCGCAATCCCGCTGGTCGGATCGAGCGAGGATTGCAGGAGCAGCGGAGGTCATCCCCAGGACGCCATTCAGCGGGGTGCGGATTTCGTGGTTCATGCTGGCGAGGAATTCGCTCTTGGCCTTGTTGTCGGCCTCGGCGCGGGCCGCCGACTGCTGGGCGGATTCGAGGGCGCCGGTGAGCAATTCCACGGAGGCTTCGGCGGCTTTCTGGACCTGTTTCAACTCGTTGGTTTTTTCCAGGACCAGTTGGTTGAGGGTTTCCATCTTGAGGCGCGCCTGCTCGTTGAGCGTCCATTTCCGGGTCATGGCATGGGCCAGCTGCTGGACTTCCACGGCGTCGAAGGGCTTCTTCAGGATGACCAGATTGTCGCTCTGGCCGACGCGCGCGATGATCTGCTCCCATGAATAGTCCGAGTAGGCGGTGCAGATGACGATTTGCAGTTCAGGATGGGCCTTCCAGATATGAACGATGGTTTCGACGCCGTCCCAGCCCGGAGGCATGCGCCCATCGACAAACGCCAGCGCGAACGGGCGGCCCGTCGGCCGGCGGCTCGTTTGACCATCTCGAATCCTTCCTGTCCCTGATAGGCCGAGGCGATCTCGAAGGTCGGCGACCTCGACGGCCGCGGTCGCCGCCAAAAAGCGAGGCGGCCAGAGTTGTCCACGTATGCGGGTCGTCGGCGCCGGGCAGAGGATCTTCCGGAAATCGGCGTGGATGGCCGGGTTGTCGTCGATGACGAGAATTCGGTAGGAGTTCATGGCGTGCTGATCAGAACTTGTAGATGAGCTTCACCCGGAAAGTTCGGCCGTTCTGCGGATTGGCATCCTGCGTGAAATCCGGGGAAGCCGGATCGCTTGATATTGGGTGTCGAACAGGTTGTAGATACTCGCCGGAGAACTCGAGGTTGCGCACGATCTCGGCGGCTCAAGGAGAGTCAGGTTGCCAATCACGTGCCCGTCCAGATGATTGCCCTGGACGGTTCGCCGGCCGCTGATCGCGAGCAACTCGAAGCCAGCGGAAAGCTTCTCGCTGCAGATGGGCACGGTGATCTGGAGCTTGCCCACATGCTGCGGGGAATTGTTCAGTCGCCGATCCGCGGCCTCTTCGCGTGGCGTCGGCGAAGGTGTAGCCCAATGCGTCCCCGAAATCCATGGCCCCAGCGGGCCTCCAATTCGGCCTCCGCTCCTTTCACGTCACGGAATCGGTGTTGCTGGAAGACCAGGCGGCCATCGAGCGGATCCACGCCTTGGGTGATCAGAGTCCTCGATCTGATTGTAGAAAAGTGAACTGGTGAAGCGCCAGTGCCGTCCCAGATCCTGTTCCCAGACCAGTTCGTAGGAACGAATGGTTTCCGGCGAAAGACCATGGTTTCCTTTGTAGTCGGCCGACTCGTAGTCGAACTCGTAGGCGTTGGGGCGCGCGGAAAGCCTGGCCGTAGAGCACCTTGAATATGCTCGCGCGTCCACGGCTGGTAAATCAGACCCACGCGCGGGTTCGCCGTGCTGCCAAACGTTCGTAATAATCGTAGCGCACGCCGGCGTTGAGCAGCAGATCGTGATGCAGACGAAACTCGTCCTGCGCGTAGAGCACCCAGGCTGTAGGCCGTGCCGGTCTGGTCGATGTAAGTGGCGGCGGCGCCACGTCGAAATTCTGCTGGTGCAAATCCAAAGTCGTAGCGGCCTTCGATCCCAGCGGTCACACGGTGTTTTTCCCAGAACGTGCGGCTGGCTTGGCAATTCCACGCCGCTCCAGTTTGCCCAGGGCGTATCGCGGTTCACGGTCAGGCCCGGATTGAGCGGGTCCATGTAGTCGTAGGCAAACGTTCCCTCATAAGCGTAATGATCAACGTAGGCGCGCCAGCGCACGGCCCTCCTCGGCAATTCCCGCTCGTAACGCACTCGGCGTAGGCCCGCTCATCAGGACGTTGCGCTTGTCGCTGAAAACCGAAGCGTAGGGAGCTTGGGGAGCTCCTTGTCGCGCTCGCCATCAAGTCCCTCAAGTAAATCGCCATGGAAACCGAACGAAGGTTGCGCGCAGCCTCCGCGTCGTGGTTCCGGATACCCGCCGTTTTCCGCGCTAAACTCCGGATAAAAGAGGTCGACGCGCCGCGCCGACCCAGGCGCCCGCCATCAGTCTCGGGTCGGGTAGGCGAACCGGTACGCCCCGGAGCCGACCTCCACGACCACGGCGTCGCCGTCCTGCTCGGCGCCGCGTGATGCCGTTGCCGCCGGCCAGCGGCTGGCCGCCCTCCGTGACGCTCGGCGAGCTGGGCCTTGGGCAGGCGCACGGTGGCCCGCGTGTTGGCCGGGACCTCGACGGCCAGCTCGAACGCGCCGTCCTTGCGCGTCCAGGCCGAGCCACCTTGCCGTACGGCGTCTGGTGGCTGGCCTTGACGCTCGTGAACCCGCCGCCCGGCCGCGGCTGGATGAGGATGTGCTTGTAGCCGGGCGCGGCTTCGTCGATCTCGATGCCGGCCATCACGCGGTACATCCAGTCGCCGATCGCGCCGTAGGCGTAGTGGTTGAACGAGTTCATCCCGACGTCCTGGAACGTGCCGTCCGGCTTCTGGCCGTCCCAGCGCTCCCAGATCGTGGTGGCGCCCTGCTTCACCGGGTAGAGCCAGGACGGATAGTCCTCGCGGTTGAGCAGCAGGTAGGCCTCGTCGAGATAGCCGTAGCGGCTGAGCACGTGGCAGAGGTACGGCGTGCCGAGGAAGCCCGTGGTGAGGTGCTTCCGCTGGCGCACGTCCTCGGCCAGCCGCTTGGCCGCCGCGGCCCGCAGCTCCTCGGGCAGCAGGTCGAACTGCAGCGCGAGCGCGTAGGCGGTCTGCGTGTTCTCGCCGACGCGCCCCGTGGTCGTGACGAACTCGCGGACGAAGGCGTCCTTGATCCGTCGAGAACTGCTCGCGCGTAGCGCGCGGCGTCGTCCGTCTTGCCCGAGGACGCGCGCCGTGCGCGCGAGCAGGTCGGTCGAGTGGGCGAAGAAGGCGGTGGCGATGAGGTCCTTGCCCGTGGTCGCGCCCGGGATAGGCGCGCGCCTCACCCGGCGGCGCCGCATAGGCGAGCCAGTCGCCGAAGTGGAAGTCGCCGTCCCAGATGAGGTCGTCGCCCGCCCGCTTCCTTCTCGTACTCCACCCACTTCGCCATGCTGTCGTACTGCTGCTCCAGGATCCGCTTGTCGCCGTAGCTCAGGTACATCGTCCAGGGGATGATCACGGCCGCGTCCGCCCAGCCCGCGGCTCCCGCCGGCGGCCGGCCGCCGGGCTTGACGGGCAGCACGTCCGGGACGACGTGGGGCACGCTGCCGTTCGCGTACTGGTCGGCGGCCACGTCCCCGAGCCACTTCGTGAAGAACGCCGGCGACGTCCATGTTGAAGGCGGCGGTGCGGGCGAAGACCTGCGCGTCGCCCGTCCAGCCCAGGCGCTCGTCGCGCTGCGGGCAGTCGGTCGGGACGTCGAGGAAGTTGCCCTTCTGCCCCCAGACGATGTTGTGCTGGAGCTGGTTGACGAGCGGGCTTCGACGTCTCGAACTCGCCCGCCGGCGGCATGTCGGAATGGATGACGATGCCGGTCAGGCTGTCCGGCGTGAGCGTCGCCCGGGTAGCCGTCGACCGCGACGTAGCGGAACCCGAAGAACGTGAAGTGCGGCTCGAAGGTCTCGCGCGCCGCCGCCCTTCAGCGTGTAGTGGACGCGTCGCCTTCGCCTTGCGCAGGTTCGCGGTGTAGAAGTTGCCCTGCCTTGTCGAGCACCTCGGCGTGCCGGAGGGTCACCGTCGTGCCCGCCGGCCCCTGCGACGGCGAGCCGCACCCAGCCGACCATGTTCTGGCCCAGGTCGGCGACGGTGTCGCCGGCCGGCGTCTTGAAGATCTTGACCGGCTTCAGCTCCTCGATCCGGCGCACGGGCGGTCCGGCCGGAGCGATCAGGATGTCCTTGCGGGTGATCGGCGACCTTCACTCCCGACCAGGCCCGATCGTCGAAGCCGGCGCGCGGTCCAGCCCGGCCTTCTCGAGCCGCGCGTCGTAGGTCTCGCCGTGGTAGATCTCGGACATCAGGATCGGCGCCGTCGACGCCTTCCAGCGCTGCGTCGGTGCCGACGATCTCGCGGCGGCCGTCCTTGTAGGTGATGTCGATCTGGCGCGAGCAGGCCCAGCCGGTCGCCGTAGAGGTTGCGGCGGTCCTGCCAGCCGAGCTCGCCGCGATACCAGCCGTCGCCGAGCATCGCGCCCGACGGCGTTGTCGCCGCGTCTTCAGCAGAGGCGTCACGTCGTAGGTCTGGTACTGCAGCCGCTTGTTGTAGCTGGTCCAGCCGGGCGTGAAGAGCTCGTCGCCGACGCGCTGGCCGTTGAGGTGCAGCTCGTAGAGGCCGTGGCTCGTCACGTAGGCGCGCGCCCGCTCGACGGGACCGCTGAGCTTGAACTCGCGGCGCAGCATCGGGGCCGGGCCCGGCTTCGACGCGTCCTCGGCCAGGTCGGGCTCGATCCAGCTCGCCTTCCAGTCGGCCGGCTCGCAGGAGGCCCATCTCCCAGCAGGCGGGCGCGCTCCACGCCGACGCCGGCCCGCTGCCGTCCCAGACGCGCACCTGCCAGTAGTAGCGCTGTCCCGGACGCGAGCGGCGGGCCCTCGTACGCGCGGTGGATGGATTCGCTCGAGGCCACGCGGCCCGGAGTCCCACACGAGGTCCTGGCCGGCGCGCAGGCTGCGCTCGCTGCGCGCGACGCGGACCTGGTAGGCGGACTGGACGACGCCGCGCGCGGTGGACTGGAGCTGCCAGCTCAGGCGCGGCTTGCGCGTCGTCGATGCCGAGCGGGTTCTCCTTGTATTCGACGCGCAGGACGGCCACCTGGACGGCCGCGTCCTTCGTCCGCGCCTGGGCCAGGAGGGGGGACGTTGGAAGGAGAGAAGGAAGCGCGACCGATGCCGCGACGGTGAGGAGGAGACGTTTTCGCGATTTCATGAGCGACGTTGTACCCCAGACGGGCGCCGCCGTCCTAGGGGGAGTTGGCCGAGGCCACGTGTCCGAGCAGCGCGTCGCTTGGGATAAAGGTGGGTATTTCTGATGACGAGGAGGCGCGGGAGAGAATGGGGGGCGTGAGCAGACGACCCGCCGCGTCCTTGTGCGTGCTGGCCCTCGCGGTCGCGGGGGTGGCGATCGCGTCGGCCCAGCCGGCGGCCCCTCCCGGCCTCGCCGCGATCCGCCGGTCGTTCGCGGCGCCGCCGCCCGAGAGCCGTCCGATGATGCGCTGGTGGTGGTTCGGCCCGTCGCGTGACGCGCGAGGAGATCGAAGCCGAGATGCGCCGCATGAAGGAGGGCGGCATCGGCGGCTTCGAGCTGGCGGTGGTGTACCCGATGGCGCTGGACGATCCCGCCTCGCGGCCTCCGCAACGAGCGCTACCTCTCGCCGGAGTTCCTCGACAAGGTCGCGCTTCGCGGCGCGCAAGGCGCGCGAGCTGGGCCTGCGCATGGACGTGACCATCGGCAGCGGCTGGTCCTACGGCGGGCCCTACATCACGCCCGACCTCGCCGCCGCGCGGCTGCGCTCCGACCGCCGCGAGATCACGCCCGACCGCACGACGGTGGCGCGGCCGGTGCCGTACGAGGACGACCGGCTGGTCGCCGCCTTCATCGGCACGCGGCTCGCATGCCAGGAGGCGGACCCGAGAACGTTCCGCGAGCTGGACATCTCGGGCGACGGGCCCATCGCCCTGCCCGCCGGGCGACGGGCCGCGCGTGGTCGCTCTTCTATTTCGCGAGCCACACGCGGCCAGATCGTCAAGCGCGCCGCCGCTGGGCGCGGAGGGCTACGTCCTCGACCACTACAGCCGCGCCGCCATCGAGAAGCACCTGCGCGAAGCGGGCGACAAGCTGCTGGGCGCGGCCGGAGCCGGGCGGCGTGCACGCGATCTTCTGCGACAGCCTGGAGGTCTACGACGCGCGACTGGACCGCGCGACCTGCTCGAGCAGTTCCGAGCGCGCCGCGGCTACGACCTGCGGCCGCTGCTGCCGCTGCTCGGAACACGACGCCGGCGACCGCTCGCTGGAACGTGCGGCGCGACTTCGGGCGCACGCTCAGCGAGCTGTACGAGGAGCGCTTCCTGGTGCCGCTGCGCGAGTGGGCGCGCGAAGAACAACGTGCTCCTGCGCATCCAGAACTACGGCGAGCCGCCGGCCACGCTCTCCAGCTCCCGCCACGCGGACCTCATCGACGGCGAGGGCTGGAAGTACCGCGACGCTCACGTCGTCGCGCTGGGCCGCGTCGGCCTCGCACCTGTTCGGCAGGCCGGTGACGACGTCGGAGACGTGGACCTGGCTCCATTCGCCCGCGTTCCGGGCCACGCCCCTCGACGTCAAGGCGGAGGCCGACCAGCACTTCCTGTCCGGCATCAACCAGCTCATCGGCCACGGCTGGCCGTATTCGCCGCCGCAGGCGGGCAAGCCCGGCTGGCCCTTCTACGCGGCGGCCGTGCTTTCCGACAAGAACCCGTGGTGGCCGGTGATGCCGGACCTGGCGGCGCTACCTGCAGCGCGTCGAGCTTCGCTCCTGCGCCAGGGCGAGCCGGTCGCGGACGTCGCGCTCTACGCGCCGACCGAAGACGCCTGGGCCGGCTTCCGGCCCGGGCGCGTCGATGAACCTGTTCCGCAAGATCGTGGAGCTGGTCGGCCCGAACGTCGTGCCCGGCATCCTCGACGCCGGGCCACGGCTTCGACCTCGTCGACGACGGCTCGATCGAGGAGGCGGAGGCGCAGGCGCTACAAGGCGATCGTGCTGCCGCGGCGTGCGCTTCGTGCCGGAGGCGACGCGGCGTTTCCTCGCCGACTACGCGCGGGCGGGCGGCACGGTGATCGCGGTGCGCCGCAAGCCCGACGGCGAAGGGCCATCGGTCGAGGTCGTCTCCGAGGCCGATCTTCGAGCCGCCTGTCCGCGGCGGTGCCGCCCGACGTCACGTTCGACCCCGCCGCGCCCGAGATCGGGTTCGTGCATCGCCGCCTCGCCGACGCGGACGTCTACTTCGTGGCCAACACGAGCAACACGTCGCGCAGCGTGACGCGCGCGCTTCCGCTCCCAGACGCCGAGCGCCGAGCTGTGGAACGCGTTCACCGGCAAGGTGGAGCGGCTCGCCGGTCGGCGAGCGGCGGATTGCCGCTCGCCCTCGAGCCGTACGGGACGCGCGTCTCGTCTTCAGGAAGGATGGGAGCGACGCTCCGCTCGCCCGCACGACGACCTCCGCGGCCACGATCGAGAGCCTGCGGTCGGGATGGACGGTGAGCTTCGGCGCGGCCGGCGAGCGGCGCCGCCGTGGAGCTGCCGCACTCGTGGGCCGACGATCCGCGGACCAGCCACTTCTCGGGCACGGTCACCTACAAGCGCAGCGTCACCGTGCCCCCCGGCTTCCGGACGCCCGGCGGCGCGCGTGCTCCTCGACTTCGGGACGCGCGCGGCCATCGAGCCGCGAGCCGCTGCCCGGCGGCACGCTGCGCGGCAACTCCTTCGCCGCCCTCGTCGCGCCGCCGATCCGCGAGGCGGCGACCGTGTTCGTCAACGGCCGGCGCGCGGGATCGGTGTGGGCGCCGCCCTATCGCGTCGACCTCACCGAGCTGCTGCGCGACGGGCCCAACGAGATCCGCGTCGACGTCTACAACACCGCGATCAACCGCCTGGCCGAGGGCGGCCACCTGCCGGACACGGCCGCCCTGGTGGAGCGCTACGGGCAGAGGTTCCGTCTCCAGGACCTCGAAGGACTGCGGCCCCTGCCATCGGGGATACTCTCGGTGCCACGGCTCGTGGCCGAGAGGTGACGAGGTGACGAGCCGCAGCCTGTGGCGGGACGAGGAGGCCGCGCAGCTGAAGGGCGTGGACCGCCTGGTCTACCGCTCGAACATGCTGGGCGCCGACTGAGCGCATCACCAACACCGGCGGCGGCAACACCTCGTCGAAGCTCGTCGAGCCCGACCCGCTCACCGGCGACGACGGTCGAGGTGCTGTGGGTCAAAGGCTCGGGCGGCGACCTGCGCACGGCCAAGCGCGACGAACTTCGCGTCGCTGTACCTGGACAAGCTGCGCGGCCTGCAAGCCGCACTACCACCACGCGCCCGCAGCGCGGGCCCAAGACCGCCGATCGAGGACGCGATCGTACGCCGCTGTACACGCCACTGCACCTTCAACCTCAACCCGCGCGCCTCCTCGATCGACACGCCGCTGCACACGCTTCGTGCCGTACCGGCACGTCGACCACACTGCACCCCAACGCGGTGATCGCGGTCGCCGCCGCGCGAGAACTCAGGAGCGGCTGACGCGCGAGATCTACGGCGACGAGGTGATCTGGACGTGCCTGGCAGCGGCCCGGCTTCGACCTCGGGCTCATGCTCGAGCAGCTCATCGCAGGAGCACCCGAAGGCGCAAGGGCGTGCATCCTGGGCAGCCACGGCCTGATCAACTGGGCCGACGACGACAAGGCCTGCTACGAGCTGACGCTGGAGCTCGATCGAGCGCGCCGCGCGCTACATCGAGGCGCGCGACAAGGGCGAGCAGACCTTCGGCGGGCAGAAGTACCAGGCGCTGGCCGAGGCGCGAGCGCCACGCGCGTGCTCGCCGAGATCCTGCCGTGGCTGCGCGGCCAGGTCAGCCAGTACAAGCGCTTCGTCGGCACGGTGCAGGACGACGACGCGATCCTGCGCTTCGTCAACAGCCACGACGCGCCGCGCCTGGCCGAGCTCGGCACCTCCTGCCCCGACCACTTCCTGCGCACCAAGATCAAGCCGCTGTATCGTCGACTGGGACCCGCAGAGCCGAGGACGTGGAGGCGCTGAAGCACAAGCTCGCGCGCCGGGCTGGAGCAGTACCGCGCAGGACTACGCGGCCTACTACGAGCAGCACAAGCACGCCGGACTCGCCGGCCATGCGCGACCCCAACCCGACCGTGATCCTGATCCCCGGCCTGGGCATGATCGCCTGGGGCAAGAACAAGAGCGAGTCGCGCGTGACCGCCGAGTTCTACAACTGCGCGATCGAGGTCATGCGCGGCGCGGAGGCGATCGACGAGTACGAGCGCGCTGCCGAGCAGGAGGCGTTCGACATCGAGTACTGGCTGCTCGAAGAGGCCAAGCTCCAGCGCATGCCGCCCGAGAAGGAGCTGGCGCGCCAGGTCATCGCGGTGGTCGGCGCGGGCAGCGGCATCGGCAAGGCGAGCCGGCGCATGCGGCTGGCCAAGGAGGGCGCGCACGTCGTCTGCGTCGACCGCGACGAGGCCGGCGCGCAGGCGACCGCGAAGGAGATCACCGACCAGCTACGGCGCCGGGCATCGGCGTGGCCGGCAGCGGCATCTCGCAACTGCGGCCCGGCGATCGGCCTCGCCGTGCGACATCACCGACCGCGCGAGCGTCGCGCGCGATGCTCGAGCAGGTCGCGCTGGCCTACGGCGGCCTCGACGCGGTGGTCGTCACGGCCGGCATCTTCGTCGCGCCCGACACGGCCGGGCGCATCGCCGACGACCAGTGGGCGCTGCACCTTCGCGATCAACGTGACCGGGCTGTACCTGGTGGCCGACGAGGCGCGCAGCGATCTGGCAGGCGCCAGGGCCTGCCGGCCAACCTGGTGCTGACCACCAGCGCCAACGCGGTGGTGGCCAAGAAGGGCAGCCTGGCCTACGACACCAGCAAGGCGGCCGCCAACCACCTGGTGCGCGAGCTGGCGGTCGAGCTGGCGCCGCTGGTGCGCGTGAACGGCGTGGCGCCGGCCACGGTGGTGCAAGGGCAGCGCGATGTTCCCGCGCGAGCGGGTGATCGCGTCGCTGGCGAAGTACGACGATCGCCTTCAGCGAGGACGAGCCGACCGAGGCGCTGCGCGACAAGCTGGCGCAGTTCTACGCCGAGCGCACGCTGACGCAAGCGCCGATCAAGCCCGCCGACCAGGCCGAGGCGATCTTCCTGCTGCTCCGCGGCGGCTGCGCCAAGACCACCGGGCAGGTCATCACCGTCGACGGCGGCCTGCAGGACGGGTTCCTGCGCTGAGGCGCGGAGGACGTGCCATGAGCGCACTTCGAGATCGGCGACGGGTTCATCGCGGAGCGAGAACGCGCAAGGCGCAAGGCCTGGCTCGACGAGGACTACGAGCACCTCGGCCGCGTCAGCTGCGCCGGCGCGGCGTCGAGATCGAGGACCTCGTCGAGCGGGCGCAGGCCTTCCGCGTGGCCGTGCCCTCCTGGGGCGTGGGCACCGGCGGCACGCGCTTCGCGCGCTTCCCCGGCCCCGGCGAGCCGCGCGACATCTTCGAGAAGCTCGAGGACTGCGCGGACGGTCTTCAAGCTCGTGCGCTCGACGCCCGGCCGTCTCGCTGCACATCCCCTGGGACAAGCCGGAGAGCGCCGGCCGAGCTGCGGCGCTTCGCGGAGCAGCGCGGCCTGCACTTCGACGCCATGAACTCGAACACGTTCCAGGACCAGCCCGGCCAGAAGCACTCCTACAAGTTCGGCAGCCTCACCCATCCCGACCGCGGCCGTGCGCGAGCAGGCCGTCGAGCACAACCTCGAGTGCATCGAGATCGGCCGCACGCTCGGCTCGAAGGCGCACACGGTCTGGATCGGCGACGGCGGGAACTTCCCCGGCCAGATGCACTTCCGCCGCGCGCTCGAGCGCTACCTGGAGAGCCTGCGCGCGATCTACGCCGCGCTGCCCGACGACTGGCGCGTGTTCATCGAGCACAAGCTCTACGAGCCCGCGTTCTACTCGACCGTGCATCAACGACTGGGGCGCGAGCTACCACTGCGCGCGCGAGCTGGGGCCGAAGGCGCTTCTGCCTGGTCGACCTCGGCCACCACGCGCCCAACGTCAACATCGAGATGATCGTGGCGCGGCTGATCCAGTTCGGGAAGCTGGCCGGCTTCCACTTCAACGACAGCAAGTACGGCGACGACGACCTCGACGCCGGCTCGATCAAGCCCTTCCAGCTCTTCCTGATCTTCAACGAGCTGGTGGACGCCGAGCTGGAGGGCGATCGCGGGCTTCGACCCCGCCTACATGCTCGACCAGTCGCACAACGTGACCGACCCGGTCGAGTCGCTGATGGCGAGCGCGGTCGAGCTGCTGCGCGCCTACGTGCAGGCCCACCTCGTCGACCGCGACGCGCTGCGGCGAGGCGCAGGAGAGCTGCGACGCGCTGATGGCGCTGCGGCGCGCTCAAGCAGGCCTTCACCACCGACGTGGCGCCCGATCCTGGCCATGGCCCGCGAGCGCGCGGGCGGCGCGATCGACCCGGTCGGCACCTTCCGGGCCAGCGGCTACCGCGCGCGCAAGGCCGAGGAGCGCCCGGCGCGGGCCGGCGTCGCCGCCGGAATTGTCTAGAGCGATCGCGCGCTGGCGCGCTCGCAGATGCGCCTACGTCGCCGTCGACCTCGGCGCGGGCAGCGGGCGCGTGTTCCTCGCCGGCGTCGGTCCGGGCGAGCTCGCTGCTCGACGAGGTGCAGGCGGTTCCAGTACGCCGCCGCGCGAAGTCGCCGGCCACCTGCGCTGGGACGCGGCCCGGATCTTCGGCGAGATCGAGGCCGGCTTGCGCGCGGCGGGCGAGCGGGCGCGCGCGCTCGGGCGGCCGGTGCAGAGCGTCGGCGTCGACAGCTGGGGCGTGGACTACGGGCTCGTCGACGGCGACGGGCGGCTCGTCGAGGATCCCGTCTGCTACCGCGACGCGCGGACCGCCGGCGTGCCCGCGCAGGTCTTCGCGCGCGTCCCGCGCGCCGAGATCTTCGCGCCGCACCGGCATCCAGTTCCTCGACTTCAACACCCTCTTCCAGCTCGACGCGCATCGCCGCGAGGGCCTGCCCGCCGCGGCCGCGGCGCCTGCTCCTGATCCCCGACCTCGTGAACCATCGGCTCACCGGCCGCGCCGTCACCGAGTACACGAACGCGACCACGACCCAGCTCGTCGACGCGCGAGACGCGCGACTGGGACCGCGCGCTCGTCGAGCGCCTCGGCCTGCCCGCGCGACTGCTGGCGCGAGCTCGTGCCCGCCGGGACCGACCTCGGCCCGCTCGCGCCCGAGCCGGGCGGCAGAGCTGGGGCTCGACGGCGTCGCGCGTGGTCGCCCCCGCCACCCACGACACGGGCAGCGCGGTCGCGGGCGCGCCGCTCGGCCGACGGCTGGGCCTACATCTCCTCCGGCACCTGGTCGCTCGTCGGCGTCGAGCGCGCGGCGCCGCTCGCTGAACGCGGAGGTGGCGCGCGCGAACTTCACGAACGAAGGCGGCGCCTACGGCACCATCCGCTTCCTCAAGAACGTCATGGGCCTCTGGATCCTCGAGCGCTGCCGGAAGGAGTGGGAGGAGCGCGGAGGCGCGAGCGGACTACGACGGCCTGCTCGCGGCGGTGGCCGCGCTCGACGGTCGCCCGGGCTGATCTTCCCCGACGACCCGCGGCTTCTTGAACCCGCCGCGCATGACGGCCGCGATCGCCGCAGCAGATGAGGCGAGACGGGCCAGGCGGCGCCCGACGGATCCGGCGGCCCTGGCCAAGGTGATCCTCGACTCGCTGGCCCTGCGCTACGCCTCGGTGCTGCGGACGATCGAAGCGCTCACCGGGCGGGCGATCGCCGGCGTGCAGATCGTCGGCGGCGGCAGCCGGAACGACTACCTGAACCAGGCCACCGCGGACGCCACGGGGCGGCCGGTGCGTGGCCGGTCCCGTGGAGGCCACCGTGATCGGCAACGTGCTGGTGCAGGCGATCGCCGCCGGCCGGTTCGCATCGCTCGCCGACGGCGCGGCGGCACGTCGCCGAGGGAATCGAGCCGCGCCGGCTTCGAGCCGCGGCCGACCCCGGGCGGGCCGACGCGGCCCGCCGCTACCGGGAGATCGAGGCGCGCTACCTGGACGGCTGAATCGGCGCCGCGACCGGCGAAGCCTCAGCTCGCGAAGATCTGACGGCGGGTGACCGGCTTCATGGTGGAGGCCTTGAGCTGGTTCGCGAGGCGCATGAACCGCTCGGCCTGGGCGCGGCCGACATCTTCCCGCGTGAACAGCACGGCCACCACGAACGTGCCGGTCAGCCCGTAGGACCCGCCGAAGCCGAACACGGTGCGGACGCCGTGCTCCTCGACGAACTCGCGGGAGGCGATGATGCGGCGGCCCTTGGAGTCGACGGCGGTGGCGGCGTCGTCCACGTAGAACACGCCGGCGATCCGGCCCAGGGACTGGGTGACGATCGCCGTCTCCACGTCCTGCGCGCGCTCGATGGTCAACCCGAGCTGCTTCACCAGGCTCGCGATCATCGGGATCGCCTCGACGAAGTCCGCGGACGCGAGCGGGATGCCCACGTGCCCCTCCGAGAGATGGCGGCTGTTCCAGCGGGGCACGCCGCCGCGCGTACCGAGGAGCGAGAGGACGGGCGTCTTGGGATGAAGCACCTCTTTGGCCGGGGCCCCACGAGCTTCTCCACGAACGTGCGGTTCCGGGTGGGAAGGGCGGCGAAGGGCACGGTCGCGAACACGCGCACGAGGACGGTCGACTCCTCGAACGTCGTGTAGAGCATGTCGCAGAAGCGCTGGGCGGCCGCTTCCAGGCTGTCGAGAGGCGCGAGCTCCTCGTCCGTACGACGTTCGAGCGAGTCGATGGTGGCGCCGGTGACCTCGTCGAATCTCACCTCTCCATCAGAACATGAAGCCGGCGTCGATGTAGAGCCCGGTCCGCTCTTCGCTCTTGGCGACGGCCACGCTGAGCGTGCTGCCGCGGGTGAGGAACGAGAACCAGACCCCGCCCCCGGCGGCGGTGTGCCACTTCTTGGAGGATTCCCCTTCCAGGAACACGCGGCCGACGTCGCCGAGGCCGAAGATGCCGAACTCGCCCGGGAGGAGCCCGGAGAAGCGGCCGAGGGAAGGCGAAGCTCGGCGCTGCCGTACAGTGATCCGTCGCCGCCGAACCGCTCCGCGCGCAGCCCGCGCACGCTGGTGTGGCCGCCGATGTAGGCCGCCTCCTGGAACGGGTAATCGCCAAAGACGCGCTTGCCCGCGACGCGCAGCGCGAGCGTGGGCGCGCGGGGGGCGCCGCCGGGAGTGAGATAGGTCGAGGCCTCGCCGTGGACCTCGCCGAACGTGCTCGCGCACGCCCCAGGTGGGGGCGAAGGCACGCGCTTCCGCGCGGAAGAGGCCGCCGCGCGTCGCGTATCCGGAACGGTCGCGGCGGTCCACGACGCAGGCCGAGGCGCCCTCCGATCTGGCCGAAGTCCTCGGATCCGTAGGGGCGCACGGCGCTGATGAGCCTCCCCTCCGGGAAGGACGTGGTCGAGTACTGCACCAGGGGCCCGATGGTGAAGTCCGCGCGCGGTCCGAGCGTCGAAGATCAGGGCGGGGCGCGAACAGGATATTGCTGCTGCTTCACCTTGTGCAGGTCTTCCGCGCCGAGCTGGATCGTCTCGTTGCCGCAGCCCGTAGAAGCGCAGGATCTCGATGCCGGAGGCGCGGGCCACGATCGCGGCGCGGGTGCGCCGAGTTCTCGCGGCGGAAATCACCCTCGTAGTCCACCTGCACCGCGGTGGCGCCCGTCGCGTAACCGGCGCGGAAGCGCTGGTGGCTGGCGTAGGGATCCTTGCGGAAGCCGTAGCTCGCGCGCGTCACGCTGGCGCCGAGGAAGGCGCCGAGGTCCGGACCGTACGCGAGCCAGGGCAGGCTGGTGGTGACGCTCCCCAGTCGCGCGGCGGGATCCAGGGCGCGCGCGGGTTGGGGGCGGCGGCACGTAGGCCTTGCGGTCCAGGTCGACGACGGGACCGGCGACCCTGGTGCAGGATTCGCATGTCGGACACGCGCATGTCGGGTCCGCGCGTCACCTCGACCACTTCGCAACCGGCATGCCTCCGATGATGCGCGCGGTGATGGGACCTGGACGGCCCCTCGCGCGGTCACCCGGTCGTCACCGCCTGCGAGGTGGATGCGGACCTCTTCCGTCTCCGCGGGCGCGGAAGCGCTGCGACGAAGTACGGCGCGCGCCCGGGCGTCGGCGTCCGCCGAGACGTCACTTCGAGGGCGCCGCTCGGACGGTGCCCGTGAGCTCGACTCGTCTCGCGCGATCGGTGGCGAACACGTCCACCTTCTCCGCGAGGTGGCGGTAGTAGCGCCGCGCTTCGTTCGTCATGCGCGTCGCGCCGCGCCTTGAGCCCGGCCAGCAGCCGCGCCGCGTCGCGGGCGCTGATACTCCGGCGGCATGCGCGCGACGGCGGCCTGCAGACACGGAGTCGGTCAAGCGGCCCTGCAGGTCGCGCGCGACCTCGTCGAACGCGCGCGCGTCCAGCTCCGACAGGAGCCGCCGGTCGACTGTCCCAGCCGTTGAAGGTCAGCGCCCTCGATGCGCGAGTACTCCGGCCCGAACGCGACGAAGCGCGGCTGCCGCTTGCGGAACATCGCGAGGAAGAGCCCCTCGAAGCGCGCGAAGGCCTGATCGCGGTCCTCGGGGATCGGCTGCCACATCGGCTGAGCCGGGCAGCTTCGCCCATCGCCATTGGCTCGCGGTGCCGGTCCCAGTCGCCGATGAAGATGTCGAACAGCCGCGCCTTGAGGAAGGCGCGGCGAGTCGATGCGGTCGGCGGGAGACGCCTGCAGCCGTTTCCACATCTCCTCGCCGCCGATGATCTCGGTCGCGCCCTCGAATCCGGGGTTGCCGCCGCCCACGGGACGCGGGTACTCCTCGATCGTGCCCAGCAGGTTCGCGAACACGGCGCGGAACTCGCCCAGGGCGGGATCGTCGGGCATCACGAAGATCTCGGGCGTGGAGTGCAGCACCCCGGCCGCTTCGAGCAGCGGGGGCACGATGACGGACCCGGCGGGATGGCGGAGGCGATCTGGTCCCGCACGATGCGCCGGCGATGCTCCGCGAAGCTCGGGCGGCAGGATCTCCGTCGGGTCCTTGTCCACGCCGCGGAACGTGTAGTCGCGGCCGTCCGCGCCCTTGAGGGCCAGGCCCTTGGTCTCCTGGCCGCCGACGCGGCGGACCGGACGCGAGCCCGCCGGCGTAACGCTGCGAGGTCGAGCACCGGCACCTCCACGGGCATGGTCCAGAGGTCGCGGTAATCGGCTCCGAAGAGGGCGCGGTGAAGGCCGCCCGCCTGATACTTCTGGCCCGCCACGACCTTGCGCCGTGGCGGATCCTCGGCGCGCACGGCGGGGACGGCGAGGCTCACGGTTCCGAGGATCGCGAGGGACGACATCAGGCGGTGCATCGAATCTCCTACGCCCGGCAGGGCAGCCGCTGTCGTTTCTATCGCTTTCGCCGTGGAAGGTCCAGCGCCGCCCCGGGAGGCGGATTCACTCCGCAGCCGCGACCTCGAAGTCACCGCCCTCGGCGCGGACGCGGTAGATCGCGTCGAAACCCTCGGCGCGGGTCGGCGGCTGCAGGCGCTTGGCCGTCACGAAGACGGCCACGTCCGGCACCCGCTCGCGCCCGACGCGCGACCGGTTGCGGGCGGCCGATTCCCTGGGCGTGGTGTCCAGCGCGTAGGCGACGACGCGCGCCCCCATCTCGCGGGCAAGGGCGAGGAGGGGGGCGCGATCGGCCGCGCGCGGGTTCGTGTTGTCGACGGCCACCGAGCGTCCGGCCCGAAGGGCCTGGGCGACGAGCTCGAGCTGGCGCCGGCCCGTGTCCCGCCCATGGCCCAGGACGTCCTTGCTCACGTGGACATGGCTCTCCGCCAGGCGGGCGCGGAAGAAGCTCGTCTTTCCGGCGCCGGGAAGGCCGACGAGGACCGCGACCTCGGGCATGCGGCGATTTGACCCCAGTGGGCGCGCGGTGTAAACGCGGGCATGAAGTCTGCCCTGCTGGTGGCGCTGGGCGCTCTCACCGCGGCCTATCTGGTCGTCTGGATCCGCAGCGTGCGCCGCGCCGGAGGAAGGGGTCCGGCGGGAGAAGGCCCGCGGCCGGGAGCACGGAACCTGCTCATCGGGTTCGTCACGAACTTCTTCGACACGCTCGGCATCGGCTCCTTCGCCACCACGACGTCGCTGTTCAAGCTCCTGAGGCCTGGTGCCCGACGAGCTGATCCCCGGCACCCTCAACGTCGGCCACACCGCGCCCTCGGTGACCCAGGCCTTCATCTACATCGTGATCGTCACCGTGGCCATGCCACGCTGGCCGCCGATGATCGCGGCCGCGGTCGCCGGCGCCTGGCTGGGGGCGGGGGTGGTGTCGCGCTGGCCGCGCGCGCGTGCAGTCGGGGCATGGGCGCCGCGCTGCTGGTCGCGGCCGCGCTCATGCTGATGTCGCAGCTCGGCGTCGTGCCGGTCGGAGGGACGGCGCTCGGCGCTCTCCGGCAGGCGGCTGGCCATCGGCGTCGCGGTCAACTTCGTGCTGGGCGCGCTCATGACCCTGGGCATCGGCCTCTACGCCCCCTGCATGGTCCTGGTCGCGCTGCTCGGGATGAACCCGACGGCGGCGTTCCCGATCATGATGGGCTCCTGCGCCTTCCTCATGCCCGTCGGCTAGCCATGCGCTTCATCCGCGAGGGACGCTACGCGCTGCCGCGCCGCGGTGGGCCTGGCCCTGGGCGGCATCCCGGCCGTCCTGCTCGCCGCCTACGTCGTGCGCGTAGCTGCCCCTCCGTGCCGTGCGCTGGCTCGTGATCGTGGTGGTCGTCTATACCGCCGCCTCTCTCCTCCTCACGGCCCGGCGTGAGCGGCGGCTGGCCGCGGCGCCGCTCCGCCGAGCCCGCTCCCGCGGCCGCCAGCAATCCACCGCCAACCCCGGACGCCCTGTGCAAACCTCACTACCATCGAAGAAGGGATAGGCGCGGCGCTTACGCCGCGCGCATCCGGGAGGACTACGCCATGAATTCACGACTCCTGATCCCCCTTCTTCTCGTGCCCCTGGCCTGCGGCCCCAAGGAGCCGCCGGCCGCCGACCGCCTCCGCCGCGCCGCCGAGCACGGTGGCGGCGGCGCCGGCGGCCACCGGCGCTTCGCTGGTCGTAGAGGTGGTGACGATCGATGCCGCGGCCCCGAGCATCACCTTGCGCGAAGGCGACGTGCCCGCGGGCACGCCGAAGGCGAGCGACCTCAAGACGGGGGACCGCACGCTGCGCGTGGAGCCGTCGGCGGCGGCGAGCCTCGCCACCGTCAAGCCCGGCATGCGCATCCGCGTGACCTGTTCCGCGCCGGTGCCGGTGGTGGCCGACGCCATGGCCTCACCCGCGACGGGCGCGCCGACGACGACGTTGGCGGCGTCGGCGGGCCAGCTCGGCCGGTGCGACTCGATCATGGCGATCGCGGCGTTGGCGCCCTAGCTAGCCCTTCTTCGCCATCCGCTGGTTCGCGAACTCCTGGAGGACGTCCCAGACGTGGGGATGGGTCTGGGTGATCGAGTCGAGCGTCGGCCGGTCCAGCTCGAGCAGCTCCGAGGACTCGGTGGCGACGATGGTCGCCGTGCGCGGCTTGCCGGTGAGGATCGACATCTCGCCGAAGAAGGCGCCCTCCTCCAGCTCGGCGATCGGGACCTGCTTGCCGTCCTTCTTCACGAACGCCTTCACCTTCCCCGACGTGAGCATGTAGAGGCTGTTGCCGGGCTCGCCCTCACGGAGGATGACCTTGCCGCGGTCGAACGTGAGGAGCTTCAGGCCTCCGATCACGGCCACCAGCTCCTCCACCGAGAAGTCCTTGAAGAGGGGGCTCACCACGATCTGGGCGCCGCTGCTGGGCGCGACCTCCGCGGCGTCCGGCGGCGTGTCCGCGGTCGGACCGGGGAACGCGTTCTCGAGCACCGAGAACAGCTCGTCCGCGAACTTGCTGTCGGTCATCGGGTCCGACACTGCCGGCTCCACATCCACCGCCGGCTCCGGCCTCGACGGTCGTCTCGACGGATTCGAACTCTCCCGTGAAGAGGTCCTGATCGATCACGGGCTCCGCGAGCTCCGGTATGGGAGCGACCGCCTCCGCGGGCGCGGCGGGCGGCGGGGGCGCGGGCTCGAGCTCGATCATCGGCAGGGCCTCGGGCTCCAGATCGAGAGCCGCGGGCGCTTCCGACGCCACCGGCGCGGCTTCGAGGCCCAGATCGAACTCGGCGTGCTTCCTCCACCGCAGCCGGCAACGGCGCCGCGGGGATGGGCGCGGCCGAACCCGATAGGTCCAGCTCGGGTGCCGCTTCCAGCTCGAGCTCGGGCTCAGGCGCGGGCGCGAGGCGGAGGCGGAGGTGGAGACGGAGCGGGGACGGGCGCAGCGGCCACGGGCGGCGGCGCCGGCGCGACCACCGGCTCGGGGACGACGACGCGCGGAGCCGGCTCCGGAGCGCTGGGCGGCGCCTCGAAGCCGATCTCCTCCATGCCCAGCTCGAGGGCGCCGCCGGAGGGAGCGGGGGCGATGACGGTGGCCATCCGCTGCTTGTCCTGGATGAGGGTCGCCAGCCGGGAATCGATGTCGCGCCGGCCGGGATCGAGCCGCTGGACCTTCTTGAGGACGGAGATCGCCTTGGCCGCGAAGCCGTCCTTGGCGAACTCGTCCGCGAGGGGAAGGAGGATGGTGACCGCCTCCTTGGTCTTGCCCGCGGAGACCAGGACGTCCGCGAGCTGCAGCCGCAGCCGCGGATCGTTGCGCTGGGTGAGGAGCTGCTCGCGGATGACCTCGATGGCCCGGGTGAAGTTCTTCTTGGCGATGAGGGTGCCGACGTCCTCGCCTTTTCCCGCGCCTCCGAACCGCCCCAGCGCCATCTCTGCTCAGACCTCCCCGCGCAGGCGCGCGCCGCGCAATGCCCAGGCGAGATTACGGGTCCGGGTCACGGCTGTCAAAAAGAGGCGGGCCGGCCGTAGCGTCGCATCACATCGATCAAACGGCCGATGGGCAGGGCCTCGGCGGAGCCGAGGGCGCTGGTCACGGAGGTCGCGCGCAGCAGCGAGTTGTAGACGGCCTCCTCGGTCGTCTCGAGCGCGGCCTGGAACAGCGGCGAGCTGGCGTCGGAAGGGCAGGACGGGCGCGGTCTCCCCGTGCGCGCGCTCGGCGGCGGTCGAGAAGGCGATCGCGTAATCGCCGCTGCCGTGGTCGTAGGAGGACCCCGTGCGGGCCAGGCCGAAGACGGCTCGGGCGGCCAGGCGCTCGAGGTCGCGCGGCGGAGAGGGGGGCGTCGGTGGCGACCACGATCATGCACGACCCGCCCGCCTGGCTCGGCGCCGGGTCCGAGGCATCGGCGACGTCGGGACCGAACGCGTAGCGTCCGAGGGCGCGGCCCACGGGGACGCCGTCCATGGTGAGGACGCCGCCGAAGTTGCTCTGCACCAGGACGCCCAACGTGTAGCCGCCGTAGCGCGCGGGCAGGACGCGCGATGCGGTGCCGATGCCGCCCTTCCATCCGAAGGCGCGCGTCCCCGTGCCCGCCCCGACCGAGCCTTCGGCCACCGGTCCGCCGGCGGCGGCGTGGATCGCGGCGCGCACGTCCGCGGGCCGCACGCGGCAGCGCGCGGATGTCGTTGAGGCCGCCGTCGTTCGTTTCACCCGACGACCGCGTTCACGCTGCGCACCTCCTCGTTGTCCTTCCAGGAGAGGACCTCGGCCACGACGCCCTCGACCGCGGCCCCCACGCCGAGCGTGTTGGTGAGGACGATGGGGGACTCGAGGGTGCCGAGCTCGTGGACCTGGGTCGCCCCCGCGAGCTTGCCGAAGGCGTTCCCGACGAACACGCCGCCCGCGACCTTGTCCCGAAAGACGTTGCCGCCGTGGGGAGGATCGCGGTGACGCCCGTGCGAATGCGGTCGCCTTCGACGAGCGTGAGGTGCCCGACGCGGACCCCGGCGACGTCGGTGATGGCGTTGAGGGCGCCCGGCGGAAACACGCCGGGGGCCAGGCCGATCTCGCGCGCCCGCGGCCGCGGCTCCGGCTCCGCGGCCGTGATCGCGGATCGCGCGGACCAGGTCCCCACGATGCCGGCACAGGCGGCGGCGGCGACGACGAGGCCGCGCCTCATCCGAGGTCGAGGCTCCGCCGGATGGCGGCGGTGATGCGCTGGCGGACCGTCCCGTAGCGCTTCCAGGGGTCGGCGTCAGCGACTGGAGACGCGCGCGGATGTTGCCGACGTGGAACTGGTCGGGCTTGACCCCGCGCGTCAGCTCCTCCCAGGTGATCGGCGCCGACACGCGGCGCCCCCGGCCGCGCGCGCGTCGAATAGGCGGCGACCGACGTGTTGCCGCGGTTGTTGCGCAGGTAGTCGATGAGGATCCGTCCCCTGTCGCTGCGGCCTTGGGCATCGCCGTCGTGTAGGCGCGCGGCTGTCCGCGCTCCATCTCCTCCGAGATCGCCGCGCGAGAACGCGAACGACTCCTCCCAGGTGCGAGGCCGGGCGCAGCGGCACGACGACGTGCAGGCCCTTGCCGCCGGTGGTCTTCACGAAGCTCTCGAGGCCGAGGCCTTGCAGCCGCTGCGCGCAGCGCCTGCGCCGCCTCCACCACGCGCTCCCAGGCCACGGAGGGATCCGGATCGAGATCGAAGACGACGCGGTCGGGCTGCTCGATGTGCTCGGCGAGCGAGTTCCAGGTGTGGATCTCCAGGATGCCCATCTGCACGAGCGCGATGAGGCCCGCGAGGTCGTCGACCACCAGGTACTCGCCGACCTTGGTCTTCTCCTGGATCTTCACGCGCCGCAGCGCCGCCGGCGCCCACACGCCGCGAGTGCTTCATGTAGAAGCAGCGCCTTCGCCGCCCCTTCCGGGCAGCGCACGAGGGTGAGGGGCCGGCCCTCCAGGTGGGGCAGGATCCAGTCGGCGATGGATCTCGTAGTAGCGAGCGCGAGGTCGCGCTTGGTGATGCCCTGCGGCCGGGATAGAGCACGCGGTCGGGGTGGGTCAGCCGCACGCCCGCGACCGTCTCCTCGCCTCCCGTCTTCGGGCCGCGCTTCGCGCGCGAGCTTCTCGCCTTCCGGCGATCGGCCCCGCGCCGGCCGCTTCGCGACTTCCTCCACCGCGACTCGGCTGTTCGCGCACGACGTCCTTCGGGTCCTTGTCCTCGCGCAGGCCCTGGAACGACGGGTGGCGCAGCCGTCCGTCGACGTCCACTCGGTGAACGCGACCTCCGCCACGAGCTCCGGGCTGCACCCAGTGCGCGCGCGTGACGCCCGGGATCTTCGCCTTGGCGAACGGCGAGCCGCGGCTGCTCGCGCGCGGCCAGCTTCTTGCGGAGGTCGTCGAGCGACCTTCGAGGTGAAGCCGGTGCCCACCTTTCCCGCGAAGTCCAGGCTGCCCTCGCCGTCGTAGACGCCGAGGAGCAGCGCGCCGAGGCCGACGCGCGCTCCTGCGGGGTCGGTGTAGCCGCCGATCACGAATTCCTGGCGCTTGAGGCACTTCACCTTCAGCCACGAGCGCGACCGCGGCCGGGCTCGTAGGGCGCGTCGCGGCGCTTCGACACGATGCCTTCGAGCGCCGAGCCGGCAGGCCTGGCGAAGAACGCCTCGCCGGCGCCCGGCCACGTGGTCGCTGTAGCGCAGCGGCGAGGCCGGGGCCGCCGGTCCGAGCAGCGTCCTCAGGAGCGTCTTGCGCTCCTCGAGCGGCGCGCGCGTGAGGTCGTAGCCCTCGAGGTGCAGGAGGTCGAACACGAAGTAGGCGAGCTGGCCCTGGCCGCTGGCCGGTCAGCGCGTTCTGCAGGGCCTGGAAGCTGGTGGTGCCGTCGGGCAGCACGACCGCGACCTCGCCGTCGAGGAGCGCGCGTCCGCGCCGGGCAGCGCTCGACGGCCGCGGCCACGGTCGGGAACTGCGCGGTCCAGTCCTTGCCGTTGCGGCTGACAGGCGCGCGCGCGCCCGTCCTGGAGGCGGGCGAGGATGCGGTAGCCGTCGAACTTCATCTCGTGCAGCCACTCCTCCCCTTCGGGGCGGCGCGTCGACGAGGGTCGCGAGCTGCGCGGCGATCTTCGCGGGCAGCGGCGCCTTCCGCGCCTGCGGAAGCGCGGCCGCGGCGCCCGCCAGATCGCGGCGCTTGGCCGCCGCCGGCCGCGCGCGCGCGGAGCCGCCGTCTTCGCCTGCGTCCCGCGCGGGCGGACGCGCGCGGCCCGCGGCTACCGCGCTCGGGCTTCCGCGGCCTGCCCCGGTTCGAGTGCCACACGCGGTCGCGGTCGCGCGGCGATCTCCTCCAGCGTGCGGCCCGTGGTCACGCTCTCCGGGCCGCGTCCTCGGTGATGCTGTAGACCTCGGACGACCGCACGCTCTCGTCGCTGCTCCTTGATGAGGAGCCAGGTCTTGTCGTCGTCGCGGGCGTCGCGGCCCTTGATCTTGACGAGCGTCCAGCCGCCCTGCAGCTTCTCGCCGTCGAGCCGGAACTTCAGCGCGCCCTCGCGCAGTCCCTGGTGCGGGATCCTCGAGCGGCTCCCAGGTGCCCTGGTCCCAGAGCACGACGGTGCCGCCGCCGTACTCGCCCTCGGGGATGATCCCCTCGAAGTCGCCGTAGTCGATGGGGTGGTCCTCGGTCATCATGGCCAGCCGCTTGTCCGCGGGATCGAGGCTCGGGCCCTTGGGCACCGCCCAGCTCTTGAGCACGCCCTCCATCTCGAGCCGGAAGTCGTAGTGGAGCCGCGAGGCCGCGTGCTTCTGGATGACGAACGACCGGCCCTCGCGCTTGGACTCCTCGCCCTTGGGCTCGGGCGTGATCGCGAAGTCGCGCTTGCGGTGGTACTCGCGCAGTCCCATCGCGGCCTCCTCCCACGATGGTAGCGCGGCGCCTTGACATGTGCGGCGGCCAGACCCTACGCTGCCCTTCCTCCAGGAGGCCCGCGTGCTCGACTGGTTCGGGGGAGAAGCGACCGTCCCCGAGCTCATCCAGCGGAAGAAGTACGACAAGGCCGAGCGTCTGCTCCGGAAGGAGTTCGAGGGCGGCCGGCGGGACGCCGCGCTGCGGCTGCAGCTCGCGGACGTGATCGCGCTGGCCGGACGAAGCCGGGAGGCGGTTCCGATCTACATCGGCCTGGTCGACGAGTTCGCGCGCTCGGGTCACGCGCCCAAGGCCATCGCCATCCTCAAGAAGATCGACAAGATCTCACCCGGCCGCGGCGAGGTCGCGCAACCGCCTGGCCACGCTCATCGGCGATCACGGGAAGGGGGCGGCCGCGGCGCCCGCGCTCCGCCCGAGGCGCCGGCCGCTCGCGAGCCGGCGCCGGCGTTCGAGCCCGCGCCCGCGTTCGAGCCCGCCCCGATGGCCGAGCCCGATCCGGTGGTCGAGCCGGAGCCCGACCCGGAGCCGGCCGCCGCGGACAGCGCGGGGCCGCCCGATCTCGCTTCCGAGCTCGGGCTCGATCTTCCGCCCGCTCCCCCTCCCGCGGCGCCGGCGCACCCGCGGAGCTCGGCCGCGCGTTCTCGAGCCCGCTGTTCGGAGAGTTCTCGCGCGAGGATCTGCTCGCGGTGATCGGCAGCCTCCGCTTCCTGACCTTCGAGCCCGGCGACATCATCGTGGGCGACGAAGAGCCCGGCGACAGCCTCTTCGTGATCAGCTCCGGGCGCGTGAAGGCGTTCGTGAAGGGAGCGGAGGGCCGGTACCACGAGGCGCGCGAGATGGGGGAGGGAGACTTCTTCGGCGAGATCGCCCTCCTCATGGCCGGCCGCGCACGGCCACGGTGACGGCGGCGGAGAGCTGCGAGCTGCTCGAGCTCGAGCGCGACATGGTGCAGTCGCTGGCGGCGACGCGGCCGCGCGTGCGGGAGGTGCTGGAATCCTTCTGCAACGCGCGGGTGGGCGCCGGCTCCTGACCGGTCCCACCCGCGGCGGGTCGAGCTAGCTTCTCGTCTTCGAGTCGCGCATGGGCTGCGACGTGCGGTCGGCGACCTCGCTCGAGATGAACTCGTCGCGGGGGCCACTCTCGCTGCCGCGCGTCGTCCCGCCGGTCGGGCTCTGGCCGGTGCGGTCCTCCCGGTCGGTGTCGGTCGGGCGCTGGCCGATGCTCTCGACGCTCCCTTCCTGGTAGACGTGGGGGACGCCGGCGTCTCCGCCTTGCCGGAGCCGGCGCGCGTGGGTGCGGTCCGGCCCGTCAGGTCGTCCTCGGCCTCGTGCGTTCGATCTGCCATGGCGTGTGCCTCCGGCGCGGGACGTTGCAACCGACGTGCCGTCAGCTCTTGCGCTGGCCCGCCTTGCGCTGGTGGCGGCGCTCCGCCTCCTCGATGGAGTGGGACTCCCTGGTGTCCGCAGCCTCCTTGGCCCTCTTCGCCAGCAGCTGGTAGTGCGCGCTGCAGGACGCGGAGCTCCTCGCTCGGTCAGGTCCTCCACGCTGATGAGCCGGTTGCTGGCGCCCTCCAGCGCGGCCACCAGCTCGTTGAGCTTGAGCTGGATGGCGAGGCCGTCCTTGTTCTGGGTCTGCTGGATGAGGAACACCATCAGGAACGTGACGATGGTGGTGCCGGTGTTGATCACCAGCTGCCAGGTGTCCGAGAAGTCGAAGATCGGCCCGGTGATCGCCCAGGCCAGGATCGATCCCGAGCGCGAGCGCGAAGGCGGGCACGCTTCCCGTGAAGCGCGTGGCCGCGGAGGCAAAGCGCTCGAAGGCACGGGCGGGGGCTTTGTCGTGATGGGCCATGCACCTCCCTCGTCTTCCACCAATCGTTACACGGCGGTGGGGCCTGGGCACGCAGGCACAGCGCTTTAGCGCTGGCCTGGGACTTGCACGAGCCAGTGGCCGTGGCGAAGGGGCTTCGTCTGGACGGTGTTCGCGTGCTGCTGGTCGAGGACGACGAGGACACCCGCGAGGTCCTGACCCTCGGCCTCGAGCTCCAGGGGGCCGAGGTCCAGGCGGTGGGCTCGGCCAAGGAGGCACTGCGCGCCGTCGACTGCTTTGCCCCGCATGTGATCCTGAGCGACATCGGCCTGCCGGACGAGGATGGCCTGTCCATGATCCGCAAGCTGCGGAAGCTCCCGGCCGCGCTGGGCCGCATCCCCGCGGCCGCGGTCACCGCGTTCACCCTCAGCGACGACGGCGAAGAGCCGATCCGGGCCGGCTTCCAGCGGCACTTCCGGAAGCCCGTCGAGACGCGGACGCTGTTCGACGCCGTGGCCGAGCTGGCCGCCCTGGGCACGGTCGAGCGCCGCTGCCGGGACCGCGAGGAGGACCCGCCGGCCGGCTTCCCTCACGGCGGCCGCTAGACGATCGCCGCGGCCTCGGCCCAGGCGGGACGCACGGGCACGGCCCGCCGCGCGAACAGGCGGAGGAACTCCTCGTCCGTCAGGCCATCGGCACCCGACAGGTGCCGCTCGATCGCCGAGGCCAGGTCGAGAGGCTTGCGCGGCGACGGCGGAGACGGATTGCTCCACGCCAGCCTCAGGTGTGAGGGCCGCGGAGCGTCCGCTGCGGATTCGACGGGCTCGCCGGTCATCTGCTGGGCACCGTAACATCCCTCCCCGCCCGCGCAGGTCCACTCCCCGAGCCGTGGGGAGTTGGCATTCCTCTTGCTAAAAGATTGCGGTACGCAGGGGCGATGCGGAGTCCGCCCCGGTGAGGAGGTCAGCGATGAGCACCCAGACCCGGCCCGGTGGCCGGCCGGTCTCCGAGATCGATGCCTCGGTCCGTGATGCCATCGAGGATTTCGCGCGCCACTCCCGAAAGAACTCCGAGGCGATCGACGTCCTCGTCCACGCGTTGAAAGCCGTGCATCAGGATCTGCAAGAAGAGAAGGTCCGTACCCAGGTCCTCGAAGCCCGCCTGAGAAAGGCGGAGACCGGTCTCTCGCATCTCAGCCGCGTCGTCGACGCCTGGCGGCGCCAAGGCTGGGTTCAGTAGGCGAAGCGGGCTCACCACAGGGCACGCTCGCGGCAAAGGCAGTAGGCCGGGTCCAGCATCCAGCACCAGCACTCCACGCACAGGAAGATCTCGGGATTCTCGCCGGCGGCGATGCGCCGATCGATCGCCCGTTCGTCCGGATGGGGGCGGCGCGCGGGTCGAAGGCGGCGGGGCGGGCGCTTGGCCGAGCGGGCTTTGGGGGCGCCCCTCACGGGCGCGCTCCTACCAGAGCTCGCCGAGCGAGTCGTACAGGAACTTGACGGACGACGTGATGATCGCCCAGGCGGCCAGGATCGCACTCGGCTCGCGGGCGCCCGCGAGGGTCAGGCCCAGGACGGCCGCGGCGGACAGGGCCAGCATCACGCGCGCCACGGAGTCGGTGCGCAGAGCCTTCAGCGCGGGCCACGGGGTGAGCTCGGCGACGTACCCCAGGAGGAGAACGGCGCTCCACGCCACCGCCCATGAATCCACGAAGAGCCGGATCTGGTCGCTGCCCACTCACCCTCCCATGTGCGGCTGCCGCCCCGGCGGCGGCATACCCTACCACAGGTTGGGGGAGAGGCCGGAAACGCACGGAATCCGTCAGCGGCCGCGCGGCCGGCGCGGCTTCTCGCGCGCCGCCCACGTCCTCGTCGTCGGTGGAGACGAGCGTCTCGCGGGCGCCCATGCGCTCCTCGGCGCGCCCGTCCTGGCCCGGCCTTTCCGGCTGGCGTCCGCCGCGCGGGAGCGGCGGATCCGCCTGCCGCTGTCCGGGCACGGGGGGCGCGGCCGGCGGCCGGTCCCCGGTCGCGCGCTGCGTCCGTGCCTCGCGGCGCGCCGTGGATTCCTGTCCGCCCGCGTCGGCGTGATCGGAGTGCTCGGGGCGCTGCGAGTCCTGCCGCGGGCTGTCCGCATGGCCCGTCTTGTCCCTGGCCGTTTCGTCCTGCGTGTCGCCATCGTCCGCCTCCTCGCCGCCTCACGTTCAGTGTACGCCGCGCGGTGGCATGCACTTTTGCATAGTATTGAAATGATGATGAAGACACCGCCCGGCCTGGTTCGGGCCATCGGTCGCGTGGGAGCGACGGTGGCGCGGCACGCGGGCGGGATGGGGATCCTCGCCTGGCGGACGTTCGTGGCCCTCTTCCGGGGCCAGGTCTCGATGCGCGACTTCGTGGGCCAGCTCTACGCGATGGGCGTGCAGAGCCTGCCCCTGGTGATGGTCACGGCGATCCTGTCCGGCATCGTGACCTCGCAGCAGGGCGGCTACCAGTTCACGGGCTCGGTCCCGCTCTACGTCCTCGGCAGCGTCGTGACCTCGAGCGTGGTCCTCGAGCTGGGCCCGGTGCTGACGGCGATCGTGGTCATCGGCCGGGTGGGCGCGCGCATCACCGCCGAGCTCGGGACCATGCAGGTCTCCGAGCAGATCGACGCGCTCTACTCGCTGGGCCGCGACCCGGTGACGGTGCTGGCCGCCCCGCGCATCCTGGCCGGCATGCTGGCCATGTCGCTGCTGGTGGGCATCGCGAACCTCGTCGGCCTGCTGGCCGGGATGATCGCCGCGCAGGCTCACGGTGGGCCTGGGCCACGAGACCTTCCTCTACGGCGCGCGGCTCTTCTGGCACAACTACGACATGTTCTACTCGCTGATGAAGGCGCTGGTGTTCGGCTTCGTCATCCCGCTCATCTCCGTGCACATGGGCCTCCTGACCCGCGGCGGCGCGGAGGGCGTCGGCCGCGCCACCACCGCCTCCGTCGTCTTCATGATCATCGCCGTGCTGGTCGCGGACGCCATGTTCCCGCCGCTGTTCCTCAACTGAGCCGCGATGATCGAGTACCGCGACGTCCACAAGACGTTCGACGTGCCCGTGCTGGCCGGGCGTGAGCCTCACGGTGGAGACGGGCGAGACCCTGGCCGTCGTCGGCCCCTCGGGCACCGGCAAGAGCGTGCTCCTGAAGACCACCATCGGCCTCATCGTGCCCGACCGCGGCGACGTGCTCATCGACGGGCAGTCCGTCTTCGCGCGCCGAGCCGCGACGAGCTGCAGGCCATCCGCCGCAAGGCGGGCTACGTGTTCCAGAACGCCGCCCTCTTCGACTCCATGAACGTCTACGAGAACGTCGCCTTCGGGCTGCCGGAGCGGCGCTGCAAGACGCTGGGCCGGCGCGAGGTCCTGCGCCGGGTGTCGCGGCGCTGGAGGACGTGAACCTCGACCCGCGACGTCGTCCTCGACAAGCTGCCCTCGGAGCTGTCGGGCGGCATGCGCAAGCGGGTGGGCCTGGCCCGCGCCATCGTGGGCGAGCCGCAGATCCTGCTCTACGACGAGCCGGTCACCGGCCTCGACCCCGTCAACGCCGCCGCCGTCGACCGCCTGATCAGCGACATCGCCGAGCGCACCGACGTGACGTCGATCGTCGTGACCCACGACATCGAGGGCGCGCTGTCGATCTCCGACCGCGTCGCGCTGCTGGAGGGCGGCAAGCTGCGCTTCCTCGGCACGCCCGACGAGTTCCGCCGCAGCACGCGACCCGCTGGTGCGCGCCTTCGCCGACCGCAAGGCCGCGGTGGAAGCGGCCTGGCCGGCTCGCCCGCCGCGGGCGCTGAGCGACGACAAGACGCCGGCCGCTGCGCGGATGTCACTCGAGAGGCAACTGGAGGCACCGCACCATGACCGAACGCGACGAGCTCGCCGACGCGGGACGACCAAGAGCCGGATCTTCCGCCGGCGCCGCCGTCGCGCGGACGCGACCAGGCGATCTGGGTGGGCGTCTTCCTGGTCGTCGGCATCATCGCGATCCTCGCCGCGCTCTTCATCCTGACCGACGCCGCCTTCTTCCGCGGCCGCTACATCGTGACCACGGTCGTGCCCGACGCCGGCGGCATCCGCCGCGGCGACCCCGTGCAGATGCGGGGCGTGAACATCGGCCGCGTGCAGCGCTTCCGGATCGCCCAGGACGACGTGGAGATCCGCCTCGAGCTGGAGGGCGAGTACAACGTGCCCGAAGGACTCCCACGTGGAGCTCAAGTCGGGCGGGCTCCTGGGGGGCATGGTCGCCGACGTCGTCCCCGGGGACGCGACCGAGTACCTCGGCAACGGCGACCACATCGACGGGCGCATGGTGCCCGGCCTCTTCGACGCCGCCAACCGGGTCTCCGGCCAGCTCGAGAAGGTCATGGCCCAGGTGGAGAAGCTGTTCACGGACAGCTTCGTCAAGAACATCGGCGGCACCGCGGACAACGCGAACGTCGCCACCCGGGACATGCGCCGCCTCATCGCCGACGTCTCCACGGCGGTGGCCGAGCAGCGCAAGCAGCTCGCCGTCCTGGAGGCGAGCCTGCAGAAGTCGGCCACCGGGCTCGAGCGCGTGACCACCGGTCCCGAGCTGGATCGCGCCCTCAAGCGCCTCGACACGCTCGGCGAGCGCATGGACACGGTGACGGCGTCCCTGCAGCGGTCCTCGCAGTCGGTGGAGACGGTGACGTCGCGGGCGGCGCAAGGGCGAGGGCAGCCTCGGCAAGCTGATGACGGACGAGGAGCTCTACCGCAGCCTCAACCAGACGGTGAACAACATGAACGAGGCGACGCTGAGCCTGAACCGGCTCGTGGACGACATCCAGAAGAATCCGAAGAAGTACATCAATTTGAAAGTGTTCTAGGAGCGGGCAGCGGGCGCTCACGGGCACCACGCGGACGTTCGCGACCCCCCCGAAACCCCCCTGAACGCCGCCGCTGCGCGCGCCGCGCTCTACGTGACACTCGAGTGTTGACCAGCCAGGCGACGATCCGCGCCACACTTCTCGCGTCCCAGGTCGTTGAGCATCTCGTGGTAGAAGCCGTCCCACCACACGAACTCGACGATGTCGGGTGCGGCCTCGCGCGCGAACTGACGGGTGGCTTCGGGGTCCACCAGGCGATCGCCTCCCGAGGCCATCAGCAGCGTCGGCACGCGTAGCTGCGGCGCGCGGGCCCGCACGTCGCGCTGGGCGGCACTGACGCGCATGCAGCCAGCCCGCGGACGCGGCATGGCTCACCAGTGGGTCGCGCGCATAGGCCTCGCCTACGCCGGGCTCACGCGAGAGCAGGCCGACGTCGATGTGCGTGGGCAGCGGCACTCCCGGTGCGATCCGGAGCATCACCCAGGCCATGGCGCGGACGAACGGAGAGGGGCGCGAGGCGGGATGGACGGCGAGGAACGGGGACGTGATCACGAGCCCGTCGACCGCGGCGGGATCGTCGAGAGCCAGCTTCAACGCGATGAGCCCGCCCTGCGAATGGCCGAGCAGGAACACGGGCACGGCGGGGTGTCGGCGGCGGACCTCCGCGAGCGCGGCCCGGACGTCGGCCACGTAGTCGCCGACGTCGTCCACGTGGACGCGGCGGCCCTCACTCCGGCCATGCCCGCGGTAGTCGACGGCGTGCACGGCGAAGCCCGCCGTCGCCCAGGGCGCCGGCGGTGGCGCCGTACCGGCCGGAGTGCTCGGCCAGGCCGTGCACGATGAGGATCGCCGCGCGCGGGGGAGTCGCCGGTAGCCACGAGCGGCCGAAGAGGACCGGGCCTTCGGGTGCGCGCACGGACCATTCGCTTGCCACGGGTTCGGCCGCCATCGCGCGCCTCAGTCTAGTGATGCGCTCGACCGAAGTCGACGACGTGTCAGTGGTGTGTCCCGACCCTGCGTAGGGATCCGAGGTCGTCCCAGAACGAGTGTTCGGCGTCAGAGCCCTGTCCCATAGACCGGGCCGCTCTCGCGTACGACATCGCCCCTCGTCCGGCGCTTGCCGGGCCCGAAGAACCGCGTCGACCTCGTAGCCGTTGTGCGCACGACACCGCAATTCGATGTTGTCGACCGTCGGCTTCCCGCCCGCGGCATACGGGACGACGTGGTGGAACTCCAGGAACCGACGCGCGTCGCATCGCCGGCCGTTGGGGGCGACGAAGGCGCATCGGCGGCGGTCGCGCGCGGCGACGCGGCGTTTCTCTTCCGCCGGGACGTTTCGCGAATCGTCCGACTGGCCGCGGGACCGTCGCGGCCGCGCGTGGCGGCAAACTTCTTCCGTGACAGGTCGGCGACGAGGAGGGTCAGCGCCCGGTCGAACACCTGGGCGATGTCACCGCTGGGAATCGCGTGGCCGAGCAGGTCCTGCGCGACGCGCAGCTTCTCGCGCATCTCCCCGCTGGCGGTGAAGCGAATCTCGTAGCGCTCGGCCGCGAGCGGACGGACCAACGCACGGCGCGGCCGGCAGGGCCGGAAGGGGACCGGCGTCTCGGCATTCGGCGCTACATGGGCACCCGCGAGCGGGTCGCCTCCGACGACAGGAGGACAAGCAGTCGGCGTCGGCACACCGTGGGTGCGGCAGTCGTCACCGGCGACACCGGTGCCAGTGGCGCCGCCAGCGCCAGCGGACGAGAGGGCACCTTCCGCACTCGCCCCGCCACGTCCGGCTGCGGGAATCGACAGGCCAACAACTCCTCGACGGCCTGCTTGCCCTTGCCGGAGGCGGCCTGCCAGGAGCTCCTGGTGGTTCTCGCACGTCAGATGGCGCGACGAGGAGGCGCAACGGTCGTCGGGCTGAGCGCGCCGCTCTCGAGCCTCTCGATGATGCCGGGATACCGTCGGGCCGCCCGCGCCGCCGTGATCCGGTTGTAGACCGCGTCCTCGGAGAGGTGGAGCTCGGCCATGCAGTACTGGAACAGGGAACGATATCCGGCGCCCTCGAAAAGCCGCCGCGCGTCGAACTCGGCGAGGTGCACGATGAGGGCCAGCCGTGGCCTCGCGCTCGCAGCGGGCAAGGCGACTCAGCTCGGCGGTGAGCTCGGCGTTGTCGAGGCGTGAAGCGTGTGTGATCAACATGATGGAGAGGTACCACGATGATGTGCCAAGACGGGACCGAAGAGACGCGCAATTATCAATCATTACGAGATCAACTCGTTCCGGAACGAGTTGAGGTGAGATGCAGCACTGAAGTATGAAGCTGTACAGTCGAGGCGTGCGCCCGATCGTCCGCACGCCTCGTGGGAGATGGCGGGCGCATGCGTCCGTGATGGCGCCTCGCCGCACCACACGCCCCGGCCCCCCGCACATCCATCCCGCGCGTTGACGCCTGTCCGTGGCGGCCATAGTCTTCGCGGCCATGACGCCGAGGCGCGGCCGCGAGACCGCCATCGCGATCGCGCTCTATCTCGTCCTCGTCTTCGCCAGCTTCCTGCCCCAATCGCTGCGGCCGCGCGACACCGTCGCCTACGTCGGCGACTCGCTGGAGAGCGTGTACCTCGTGGCCTGGAACGTCCACCAGTTCTTCCGCGCGCCCGCCGCACCTCTTCGACGCCAACGTCCTCCATCCCGCACCGCGCGCGCGCTGGCCTTCACCGATCACCGGCTGCTGCCCTCGCTGGCCGTCGCGCCCGTCGTCTGGGCCACGGGCAACCCCGTCCTGGCCACGAACGTCGCCGTCGGCTCGCCTGCCTGCTGGCCGCGCTCGGCGGGCGGCGGCTGGCGCATGCGTCCTCGGCCTGCCGCCGGTGGCGGCCTGGGCCGCGGGCGCGCTCTACGCGTTCCACACCTACCAGGTCAACGAGGCGCCGCGCCTCAACATCGTCGCCCACGGCTTCATCGCCTTCGCCCTGGCCGAGCTGGTCCTCTACCTGCGGACGGGCGAGCGCGCGGCGCGCCTGGCGCACCGCCGGCTTCATGCTGCTCCAGGGCCTGAGCTCGAACTACCACCTCCTCTACGGCGCGCTCGTGCTCGCGCTCGTGGTGCTGGGCGCGCTGGCCGCGCGCCCGCGCGGCCGTCGCGCGCCGCCTGCCCGTGCTGGCGCTGGCGCGCTGGTCGCCGCGCTCCTCTTCGCGCCCGTCGCCGTGCCGTACCTCCGCGTCCGCGCGCGAGCAGGGCTACGTGCGCGAGCTGCCGCCGGGCATCGACCTCGAGCACTACGTCTCCACGTCGCCCACCAACCTCTTCTACGGCGCCGATCGGCGCCGAGGTGCGCCTGCAGCAGCGCGGCCCGCACTTCGTCGGGTTCGTGTCCCTGGCCCTCGCGCCTGTTCGCGCTGGCGGCCGTGGGCGCGGCGCACGCCGAGCGGACGCCGGCGACCGGCGCCGTCCCGCCGCGGTCTGGGTGCCCGCGGCGGCCGCGCTGGCGCTCCTGCTTCGTGCTGCTCTCCCTCGGCCGCGACGTCGACGGCGTGGGGCCACGCCTCGGGCCGGGGCCCTATCGGCTCCTGCACCGCTGCGTGCCCGGCTTCCAGCTCGTGCGCATCCCCGAGCGCCTGGGGCTCCTCGCCATGCTGTTCGTCGCCCTGCTCGCCGGCGCGCGGGCTCAGCCTCGCTGGAGACGCGCGGGCGCGCGGCTGGCGCGCGGTGCTCCTGGCGGCGCTGATTCCCCTCGAGCACCTCGTCGCCCCTGCCGCGTCAGCGAGCGCGTGCCGGTCGGCACGGCGCGTGCCCGAGGTCGTACCGCTGGCTGGCCGACGAACCCCGCCGCGCGCGATCGCGGAGGTGCCGATCCACGGCGAGGGGCTGGTGCGCGAGGAGACGGTGGAGATGTACTTCTCCGCCTATCACTGGAAGCCGATCATCCACGGCTACACCGCCTATCCGCCGCTGCTGAGCCGCGTCCTGCGGCGCGCCGGCCGCGCAGTTTCCGTCCGAGACCGTCGCTGCAGGCGCTGCGCGCGCGTGGGCGTCGACACGGTCGTCGTGCACCACGGCCGGCCGCTGGGCGGCGACCTCGCGCGGCGGCTGCGGGACACCGGCCAGCGGAGCCCGCAGACGTTCCGCCGCGCTGCTCCGGCTGGCCGAGCTGGACCTCTACGACCGCCTGCCCGGCGCGGTGGCGGCGGGGCGCATCGAGCGCGAGGCGCGCTTCGAGGGCGCGCCCGCGCGCCTGTTCGGAGCACGCGCGGACGAGGTCTACCGGCTCGCGCCCGCGGCGCCGCACGCGGCCGCCGCGCCGTTTCCCGCGGGGCCGCCGCCGTGCGCGATCCGGCCTGGCGCTACCGCGCCAAGGTCGGCGATCCGGCGCCCGCCGCCGACGGCGACCTCGCCACCGCGTGGCGGGTCCCGCGCTCCTGCTCGGCGACGAGTTCTTCGAGATCACGTTCGACCGCGCCGCTGCCGCGTCGCCGGGCGTCGTGCTGCCGCTGCGGCGCGACAGCGCGTTCCCGACGCGCTTCCGCGTGGCCGGGCGCGGTGCCGGGCGGCGCGCTGGGTGGAGCTCGCGCGCTTCGACGACGGCGCACGTGCTGCAGCTCCTCGACCGCCTGCTCGACGGATCCGCGCGCGCGCCGCCCTCGGCTTCGACCTCGGCGGCCGGACGCTCTGGCGGGGTCAGCCTGCTGGTGGACGAGGCGGGGACGAGCTTCGAGGGCTGGTCGCTTCCGGAGGTGGAGGTGTGGGCTCCGGAATGAGCGGACGGACGGCGAGGCGTACGCCCCACCCGCGCACGCGCCAGGCTCCTTCCATCTTGTAGGGGAGCCACGTGCGCCGGTAGGGCTGGGTCACGACGCACAGCGCGTGCGTGCCCGGCTCCAGCCGCCACCAGACCTCCTGTCCTTCGCTCACCGGTTGCGTGCGACAGCGGCCGGGGGCCACGAGCACGCCGACGTCGGCGCCGCCGCTGGTCACGCGGAAGCCCACGTCGGTGTCGCGGCGGGCGACCACGCAGGCGACCCAGGTCTCGTCCGGCCGGGGCATGCGACGGAGCACGAACGGCGCCGCGCTCTCGTTCTGCTGCACGGAGTAGTCCAGCGTGTCCGGACAGACGGTGGCCGCGAAGGGGTCGGGAAGGAGCCGGCGCGTCGTCGTAGAGGAAGCGATTGAACGTGTCGTTGTCGACGAGGACACAACGAATGAGCACATTCACCGATCAGATGTATTCCAACGCCGCAACCAGCGCGCGCGGGCTGGTCACCGGCACCTTGGAGGACCCGATCCGGCGCAGCTGGGGCGAGGTGCACGACGAAGCGCGACGGATGGCGGGCGCACTGTCGGACATGGGTGTCGGACCCGGTTCCTCGGTCGCGGTGCTGGCCGGCGATCCGGCCGACGTCGCCCCGCTCGCTCAGGCGGTGTGGATGCGCGGCGCATCGCTGACGATGCTGCACAGCCCACGCCGCGCACCGACCTCGCAGCGTGGTTGGCCGACACGCATCGCGCCGCGAGCACCATCGGGGCGGCCCTGACCGTCGTGGGCGCACCGTTCGGCCGACGCAGCCGAGCCCCTCGCTGAACGCGCAGGACAAGACGTGGTCATCCTCGACGACGCTCCGGACCGGACCCGCCATCGAACCGTTGCATCGTGGATGATTCGGCGGTCGCGATGTATCAGCTGACCTCGGGGTCCACCGGTACCCCCAAGGCGGTGCAGCTGACCCACGCGAACCTGCTCGCGAACTCGGTCGCCTTGTTCACCGCGACGGGCGGCGACGCGAGCACAGATGTGATGGTCAGCTGGCTGCCGCTGTCCCACGACATGGGAATGCTCGCATTCCTCGCTCTTCCGATGCAGTGGGGCGTCGAGCTCGTCGCCGCGACGCCGGAGGAATTCCTGCGTCGCCCGGCGCTGTGGCCGGACCTGATCACCCGCTACCGCGGGACGATCACCTCGGGGCCCAACTTCGCCTATGCGCTGCTCGCCTTGACCCTGGAACGCGCCGAACCCGGCCGCTTCGACCTGTCCAGCCTGCGCGTGGCGATCAACGGCGCCGAACCCATCGACGCACCGCGACACCAGTCGCCTGGCCGAGGCCGGGGCACGATTCGGACTGCGTCCAGGAGCGATCACCCCGGCGTACGGGATGGCCGAGGCCACGCTGGCGATCACGTTCGACAACTCGCCTCAGGTCAACGTGGACCGGATCAGTCGCAGCGATCTGCAGGAACGCGCACTGGCCACGCCGGACGCCGGAACCGACGCGTGCCGGGTGGTCTCGGTCGGCCTTCCGGTGGCGGGCATGGAGATTCGCGTCGTCGACGACTACTCCCTGCCGCGTCCGCCGCGTCACGTCGGGTCGATCGAGGTTCGCGGGGCGGCGGTGTCGCGTGGATACCTCACCGAGCACGGGTGGCGCGACGGGGCGATCATCCGTGACGGCTGGCTGCACACCGGCGACCTCGGCTACTTCGACGAACACGGCCTGCTTGTACGTCTGCGGCCGCACCAAGGACGTGATCGTCATCGCGGGCAACAACGTCTACCCGACCGATATCGAACGAGCGGCCTGCGCCGTGCCCGGCGTTCGGGCCGGCAACGCGGTGGCCGTCCGCATCGACGCAGGCCAGTTCCGGGAGGGGTTCGCCGTGCTCGCCGAGTCGAAGCTCGCGGCCGATCCCGTTGAGGCCGAACGCATCCGCGCCGAGATCGCCCTCCGGGTCAACCAGGCCGTTGGACACAACGCACGCGCGGTGCTGGTGCTGCCGCCGGGCAGCGTCCCCAAGACGGGGTCGGGCAAGCTGCAACGCCGCAAGGCCGCCGAACTGTTCGCGCGCCACGAGGCCCGAGGCGGTGCCGGCATGAGCGCATCGCACCGCCATCCAGCTCGAGCGGCTGCGAATCGTCCGCGGCGGAAACACCGTCCTGGACGACGTCACCGTGTCGGTCTCGGCGGGCATCATCACCGGGTTGCTCGGCCCGTCCGGCTGCGGCAAGACCACCCTGATGCGCACCGTCGTCGGAAACCAGAAGATCACCGCGGGCTCGGCGACGGTCTTCGGCCACCCCGCGGGCGCCACGAGCCTGCGCAGGCGCATCGGCTACGTGACCCAGTCGCCGAGCATCTACCACGACCTCACCACCGTCGAGAACGTCCGCTACTTCGCGGCCCTGTACGGCATCGGCAAGCACCGGGTGCACGAGGTCGTCGAGGCGGTCGGACTGAACGCGCAGAAGACCGACCTGGCCGGCAACCTCTCCGGCGGACAGCAGGGCCGGGTGTCGCTCGCATGCGCGCTCGTCTGCGACCCGGATCTACTCATCCTCGACGAGCCGACCGTCGGCCTCGACCCGCTGCTGCGCGTCGAATTGTGGGAACAGTTCGCCGAATTGGCCGACCGGGGAAAGACGCTGCTCATCTCCAGCCACGCCATGGACGAGGCGCGGCAGTGCGCCGAACTGATCCTGATGCGCGACGGTGCCATCCTCGCGCACGCCGAGCCGGAAGCGATTCTGCGGCAAACCAATTGCTCAGATCTCGAGTCGGCCTTCGTGGCACTCGTCCGATCCGAGCCCCGGCCTCTCGAGGAGGCCCGGTCATGAACCCGACCATCCATTGGGCGACCACCCTCCGAATCCTGACTCAGCTGCGCCGCGATCGGCGCGCGATGTTCATGATCATGGTGGTACCGGCGCTGATCACCGTCCTGTTCTACTGGACGCTGTCGCTGCAGGGTCCCGGACCTGACGGACTGACACCATATGACCGGCTCGGCATCTTCCAGATCGCCGTCATCCCATGCGCGGTGATGTTCCCCATCGCCGCCATCACGATGCGCCGCGAACGCGCCAGCGGCACGCTGGACCGGCTCTTCACCACCCCGCATGTCCAAGTTGGACCTGCTGGCCGGCTACGGCACCGCGTTCTCCCTCGGTGCCGTGGCCCAGGCCGTGATCGTCACGCTCGTCGCCTACCGGGTGACGGAGCTGAGCACGCAGGGCAGCCCACTGCTCGTGGCGATGGTCTGCGTGCTGACCGCCGTGCTCGGTGTCGCGCTCGGGCTGTTCTTCAGCGCATTCGCCGAAACCGAGTTCCAGGCCGTGCAGTTCGCGCCGATCGTGCTGGTGCCCCAGCTGTTCCTGGCCGGAGTGTTCATCCCTCGCGACGAGATGCCCGGTTGGTTGCAATCGGTCAGCGATGTGCTGCCGCTCACCTATGTCGTCGACGCACTGCAGCAGATCAGCGCCAACAGCCGAGGCGACTCCCCAAATGTGGCGCGACATGGGTGTCGTCGTCGCCTTCATCGTCGCCGCGGTCCTCGGCGGCGCCGCCACGCTGCGCCGACAGGAGGCCTGATGATCATGTACACCTTCACCCACGACGGCGTCACGATCACCGTCCAGCCCGCTGAGCAGGGCAGGCACACCGTGGTGTTCGTCAACGGCTTGTTCGGCGGCGGATGGATGTGGGAACCCGTCGTCGCCACACTCACCGCTGCGGGATACGGGACCGTCGTCACCACCGAACCGCTGGCCGCGCACGAGACCTCAGAAGACATTCCCGCACTGCTGCAGAGCATCTCGTTGCTGGTCGACACGCTGCCCGATCCGTCCCCGATCCTGTGCGGGAACTCCCTGGGCGCCTTGGTGGCGATGGAGTTGGCGGCCGCCGAGCCGTCGCGCTGGGCCGGGGTCATCCTCAGCGGAGCGCCCGGACTGGGTGACGAGCAGGACGCGAACAGCTTCGGGTCCGCGCTGCGCACCCGTCACTCAAGCTCGGCGACCTCATCGCCGACCGAGCTGATCCACGACAAGGAACTGATCACTCCCGAACTGGTCGAGCGCTGCACCGAGGCGTTGACGCCACGCATCATGCTCCGCGCCGGGCGGGCGCTGCGTGCGACGCGCGGCTATGACGCGCGACCCCTGTTGGGCCGCATCGATACTCCCGTCCTCCTCGTCTGCGGCGCATGCGACGAGGTGAGTTCGCCCGCGAAGTGGCGGGCCGCCGTCCCGATGTTCCCCGACGCCGACTACGTCGAGATCGCAGGAGCGGGCCATTCGCCGATGCTCGAGCAGCCGGACGTGTTCTCCGCCGTCGTGGCTTCCTGGCTCGACACCATTCCTGCGCCGCACCTGTCGGGTACCGGCTAACCGCAACAGCTTTCAGAAAGGAATCGACGATGGATTGCACACTTTCCGCCTACGAGACGCTCGTCGACTGGCTGATCGACCGGATCGCGGGCTACCTGGCCACCAGTCCCGCGGCGATCGAGACCGACAAGGCGTTCGGCGACTACGGCCTGGACTCGGCCTTCGCGCTCAATCTGTGCACCGACCTGGAAACCGAACTCGGAATCCTCGTCGAACCCACCGTCGCGTGGGACTACCCCACCATCAACGACATCGCCGGCCATCTCGCCGAACGGACCGGGAGGGTCCGATGATTCCCATCGCTGTCGTCGGCATGGATTGCCGATTCCCCGGCGCCACGGACATCGACGAGCTGTGGCGGCTCCTGATGGACGGAGCGGTCGCCAAGAGCGTGGTGCCCGCCGCCCGGTGGGACATCGACCGCTTCCACAGCGCACAACTGCGGCCGGGCACCATGAACACCCGGTACGCCCACTTCATCGACGACGCCGACCTGTTCGATCACGAGTTCTTCGGGATCTCCCCGGTTGAAGCGGCCGCGCTCGACCCGCAGCAGCGCCTGGTCCTCCAATCCGTCTGGCGTGCTTTGGAAGACGCCGCCATCGACCCGCGCGCACTCGCCGGCACCGACGCGGGTGTGTTCGTCGGCATGATGCTGAGCGAGTGGGGCGCGCTCAATCTGCTGGACTTCGCGGCGCTTACGTCGCAGCGCGGGATCGGGGGCGGACACTCGATGGTCGCGAACCGGGTGTCCTACCACCTCAACCTCATCGGGCCGAGCGTCACCGTGGACACCGCTTGCTCGTCGTCTCTGACGGCCGTGCACCTCGGATGCCAGGCCCTGGCCTCAGGTGACACCGACCTCGTCGTGGCGTCGGGCGTGAACATCCTGCTGACCCCCGCGCTGTCCATCTTCTACACCCAGGCCGGGCTGTCCGCGCCGGACGGCACGCTGTAAACCGTTCAGCGCCAACGCCGACGGCATCGGCCGCGGCGAGGGTGTCGGCACCGTGGTGCTGCGGCGGCTCGACGACGCGGTCGCCGACCGCCAGCCCATCCATTCGATCATCGTCGGCAGTGCCACCAATCAGGACGGCAAGAGCAGCGGCATCACCGCCCCGAACCGCTGGGCTCAGTCCAAGGTGATGCAGCGCGCGCTCGACCGGGCCGGCGCCCGCGCCGGTGACGTCACGTTCGTCGAAGCCCATGGCACCGGTACGACGTTGGGCGACATGATCGAGGCGAACGCGCTCGGCGACCTGCATCGCGTCCGGCCGCGACGCGCGATGCCTCCTCGGCTCGATCAAGGGCAACATCGGGCACGCCGAAGGGGCGGCGGGCATCGCGTCGCTCATCAAGGCCAGCCTCGCGTTGTCGCGGAAGATACTTCCCCCGACCGTTGCGGCAGCCGGAGCCAATCCGGCCTTGCGGCTGGACCAGCAGGGCCTCACGCTAGCCACCGCGGCAACCAACCTGGGCGAAGGCCCGGCGCTGGCAGGTGTCAGTTCGTTCGGCATCGGCGGCAGCAACGTGCACGTCCTCCTGACCACCCCTCCCGCCGCCGCGGCGGTGTGCGAAGTCCGTGACGACGAGGTGGGTGTCATCACCGTGTCCGCGCACTCGCCGGATGCGTTGCATCGCAACGCGACAGCGCTCGCCAATGCCCTCGACGACGGGTGCAACGACGTCGACGTCGCCGCCCTGTGCTACACCAGCAACAAGGTCAAGTCGTCGCTCAAACACCGGTTCGCGGCCGCGGGCACCCGCAACGAGTTGATCGGTGCCCTGCTGGGTTACGACATGTCCGCGCCCACCGAGAAGTCGCGTCGCCGTGGCGGCCGGCTGCGGATCGGTCTGCTGTGCACCGGACAGGGTGCCCAGTACCCCGGGATGACTCAGGCGCTCTACCGCGCCTGCCCGCCTTACCGCGACCATCTGACGCGGGCGGCCGCCGCCGTCGACACCACCTTCGCGGGACCTAATGGATTGCTCACCAGCATGTTTCGCGGCGGCGACGTCATCGACACCACCGAGTACGCTCAACCGGCACTGTTCGCGGTGTCGTATGCCATCGGCGCGGCGCTACTCGACCTCGGTGTCGAGCCGACGTTCCTGATCGGCCACAGCGTGGGCGAGCTCGCGGCTGCAGCGCTAGCCGAGGTCTTGACACTCGACGAAGCGGCCGGCCTCGTGGTTGCCCGTGGCGCGGTGATGCAGCAACTGCCGATGGGCGGTGCGATGAGTGCGGTCGACGTCCCCGCCGAACAGGTTGCGAATCTTGTTGCAGAAGAGCCAACCTGCGGAATCGCCGCGATCAATGGGCCGGCTTCGACGGTGGTGTCCGGACCCGCCGACGCCGTCAAGCGCATCACCACGGCACTGGCCCGCGACGGCGCGATGATCACGCCGCTGCCCGTCTCACATGCGTTCCACTCGCCGCTCATGGCGCCTGCACAGGAGGCGTTGCGCGCCATCGCCGACACGGTGACACCGCGCAAGGCGACGATCCCGCTCATCTCGACCGTGCACGGCACCGTCATCGACGGCACCGACATGGACGCCGACTACTGGGCCGCCCAGCTCACCTCGACCGTGCGATTCGTCGATGCGATGCGGACCGCCGCCACGCAGGCGTCCCCGACCCACCTCGTCGAACTCGGCCCGCGCACGACCCTGCTGACACTTGCGCGGCGCAGCGGCATCGACATGGAGGTGGCCACTCTGGCTCCCTGCGTCGGGCCGAACGACGACGGCGCCGGCTTCGCGCGAGTCGTCGCCCGGCTGTACGGCGATGGGCTCACCACCCGGTTCGACCACCTCTACGGACCGGAGTCACGGACGTTGAAACGGCTGCCGCCCTATGTCTTCGGCGACGGCTCCCGGTTCTGGCGCGCACTGGACACAGCGGTAGTCACCGGGTCGGAATCCACTGCGACAGCGGTCTCGGCTGCTGACCCCGGCCCCGCGTCGGACACAGCCGACGCCGCGCCGCTCGCCTCGCGTATCCGGCAGCTCATCGCCGACATCGGCGGCTACAGCGTCGAGCAGATCGATCCCAACGCACTCCTCGGAGCAGACCTGGGCTACGACTCCCTACTGCAACTCCGCCTCATCGATTCGGTCCGCACCGAGTATCCGGAGCTGCAGGAGGCACCTGTCGGCGAATTGTTAAGTGCGATAGAGAATGTCGACGATGTGGTGCGCTACGTCGCCGATCGGCTAGCGGAGGTTGCCCGATGAACATCGTCGATATCGTTGCGGCCCGCGCAACGTCGGAATCGCTGGCGTACGTATTTCTCGCGGACGGCACCCCAGCCAGTGAGCTGCGCTGGTCGTTCGCGGACACGGCGAGGCGCGCCAGCACCTATGCCGCGCACCTCCGCGACCGAGGTATCAGTGCCGGAGACCGCGTCGTGCTGGCGGTGAATCCGAGCCTCGACTACATCGCCGCCCTGTACGGGATCATGTGGCTGGGCGCCGTCCCCGTCCCGTGCTTCCCACCTCTGCGGCCGAAGGAACTGGACCGCTTCGGAGCGATCACGGTCGACTGCGCGCCGATGGCCATCGTCATCGACGAGATGTACCGCGAGCCGATCGAGGCACTGCGACGTCGTCTCGATTTCCTCGGCCTCGAGCCCGCGGTCGTCTACGTCGAGCAAGTGGACGGCGCAGGCGATGACTCCCCGCCCGTACCGACCGCTGCGCGCGGTATCGCGCTGATCCAATACACCTCCGGCTCGACCGGGAGCCCGAAGGGTGTCTGCCTCACCCACGCCAACCTGGTCAGCAACTGCGAGGCTCTGGGTCGCAACATGGGTCCCGACCCGGACCGGATCGGGTTCTCCTGGCTGCCGCCTTATCACGACATGGGACTGATGGGCACGATCCTGGTCTCGATGTTCCAGGGTGTCCCGCTAGTCACGATGTCGCCGCTGCACTTCGTGCAGTCGCCCCGCCGATGGCTGGAGGCCATCACCCAGTACAAGGTGACGATCACCGTGGGACCGAACTTCTCACTCGACATGTGCTCCGATGTGTTGGCCGGCGGCGACAACACCGACCTGGATCTGTCCACACTCGAGCGGCTGTACTGCGGGGCCGAGCCGATCAGCGTCGATACGCTCGCACGGTTCGAGCAAGCGGCGGCGCCGCTGGGTTTCAACCTCGACGCCTTGGTGCCGTGCTACGGGATGGCGGAGACGACGCTGTACGTGTCGGGGAAGAGTCCCGGCCGCAACTATCACACCGAGACCTCACCCGAACTGTGCGCGGCCCCCCGGGACGTCGTCAGCTGCGGGAAGGTCGACCCCGAGCACACGGTTCGGATCGTCGAGCCCACCAGTCTCGAGTCTCTGAACGACGGACGCATAGGCGAAATCTGGGTGGCAGGCCCAAGCGTTGCGGCGGGCTACCACGATCGGCACTACCTGACACGCCGGGTATTTGGCGCGCGGATCGCCGGCGAGCTGGGTGAGTACCTGCGGACGGGTGATCTCGGCTTCGTCCGGTCCGGTGAGCTGTTCGTCACGGGGCGCATCAAGGACCTGATCATCGTCAACGGGCGCAATGTCTATCCGCAGGACGTCGAGGCCAACGTTGGGCGCGCGGACCCCGCCGTCCGTATCGCGGTGGCCTTCTCGATTCCCGGTGACAACTCCGAACAGCTGTGTGTCATCGCCGAAGTCGGCCAGCCGCAGGTGACCGCGGAAGTGCACGCTCGGCTGGTCGAGGCGATACGGGCCAGTGTGACATCGGAGTTCGGCATCTCTCCGCATGTCCACATCGGACCGAAGCGCACGGTGCCGACGACCACCAGCGGGAAGGTACGCCGTCAGGAGGCCCGGCGGATGTTCCTGGCCGACGAGTTGGCTTCCGTCCCAATCGATTCACCAGCTACACGGGAGTGCACGGCATGAGTCAGCTGGCATCCACACGACACGCGGCGCCGAAAAAACAAGCACCGCTCCCCGAACGCGACGTCCTGGCATCGCGCCTCGCGTACCTCACGGTCGGCATCCCCACCCTGGGAACGGTTGCCGCCGTCGGCTATGCGATCCGCGATGGGCTGTGGCTGTCCGACGTCCTGCTGTTCCTTGCGATGTATCTGATCACGGGGCTGGGGGTGGAGGGGGGCCTGCACCGATACTTCACGCACCGCGCATTCGTGGCGTCCGAACCAGTGAAGGTGTTCCTCGCAGTCGCGGGCTCGATGGCCGCGCAGGGGCCTGTGATCTTCTGGGTGGCGAATCACCGGCTACACCATGCCTTCGCCGACACCGATCGCGATCCGCATTCCCCCCAACCGCAGGGACCAGGCTCGTGGGGCCGGGTAAAGGGACTGTGGCACGGCCACATTGGCTGGCTGTTCACGGTGAACAAGATCGACTGGAGTCGCCACACTCGCGACTGGCTACAGGATCGCCGCGTGATGAAGATCAACGGCCAGTACTTCACCGTGGTACTGGCGGGCGTCGTCATTCCGGGAGTGGTCGGTGGCCTTGCCACTCAATCGGTGCACGGCTTCGTCGGAGGAATCCTCTGGGGCGGCTTCGCCCGGATCTTCGTACTCGACCATGCGACCTGGGTGGTGAACTCGCTCGGCCACACGATCGGTAACCGCGAGTTCCACATCCGCGACCAGAGCCGCAACATCGGAGTTCTCGCGCCGCCCACCATGGGCGGGTCGTGGCACAACAACCATCACGCCCGGCCCAGCCTCGCGCAGACCCGCCGACACTGGTGGCAGCTCGATCTCGTCGGGGATTTCATCCGCCTGCTCGACTGTGTCGGACTCGTCAGCAACGTCCGGTACCACAACACGCAAGAAGAGAACCATGATGGGTCGAAACAACTAGTCCAACAACTGCTTCGGCTGCCAGAGAAGAGTCGCTGGCCCGGGCGATCGTGCAGTTGAACCCGAAGAGCGCGCGCGCCAAGCGTGTCGTCGCCCTGGTCACCGTCGGGTTACCCGCGGTCGGCTTCGCTATCGCCGTGTACCTGGGCGTTGCCGGCACGGCCACTGCGTTGGACTACCTCCTCTTCGCGGTGTTCTACACGATTCAGATGTTCGGTGTCAGCATCGGGTTTCATCGCTACCTCGCTCACAACTCGTTCAAGACCTCACCGTTCTTCGAGGGCGTATTGATGGTCACCGGATCGATGGCCCTCGAAGGTCCAGTCCTGTTCTGGGTGAGCACTCACCGCCGCCATCACCGCTACTCCGACGAACTGGGCGATCCGCACTCACCCAACCTCAGCGGCAGCGGGCTGGCCGGGAAGCTCAAAGGTCTCTGGTACGCCCACATTCCGTGGATGTTCAGCGACCAGGAGTCCCGAGTGACTGTGTTCGCTCCCGATGTGGTGCGGGATCGGCGCCTCTACTTCTACAACCGGACATACCCGGTCTGGGCGTTGACGAGCCTGCTGCTCCCCGCGCTGTTGGGGTTCGCGATCGGCGGCACGGCCGCAGCGGCGTTCTCGGGCTTCATCTTCGGTGGGCTGGCGCGGGTGTTCGTCGCCAATCAGGCGGCTTGGTGCGTGGGGTCCGTCAGCCACATGATCGGTTCGCGGCCGTTCGTGACCAGAGATGACAGCGCCAACAACTGGCCGGTGGCCATCCTCACGTTCGGCGAGGGCCTGCAGAACAATCACCACGCCTTCCCGGGCGCCTACCGTCACGCAATGCGTTGGTGGGAACCAGATCTCAGCGGGTGGGTGATCGCCGTACTCGCGAAGGCAGGCGTCGTCTGGAGCCTCAAGATGCCGGACCGACAGAAGATCGAGAGCCGCCTGCGACGCAATCGCCCGTCGGTGAAGTCCACCGACGAACGTAGGAAAGAAGGTTGAACAATGTTCGGACGCAATAGAACCGCCACGATAGACGGGCCACTCACGCACGAGAAGCTACGGTCGTGGTTGATCGCGGAGCTGGCGCGGATGGTGAAGATCGACCAGGCACAGGTCGACACCGCCAAGCCGTTCCAGGCCTACGGCCTGGACTCGCGTGCCGCCGTTCAAGTTTCGGGGGCTTTGGAGAAGGTCGTGGAGCGTCGGCTCTCGCCGGGAATCCTCTTCGACCACGAGACGATCGACGAGCTCGCGGATCACCTCGTGGGTGAACTGCAGCTCGCGCGCGACTGAGGCATGAGGAGATGCGTCATGACGAAGTCCGTCACCCTCACCGATCCTGACCCACGATTCATCGAGTTCATCGAGAAGAGCAACGCCCTCGACGGCGCGAAGCTCGCTGCCGCCATCCCGAAGGAGTACGTGCGACCCTCACTGGCACGCGGATTTCTCGGCCTTGCGGCCAGCCTGTCGGTGTATGTCGGGGCCATCGTCGCGATGGCCGTCCTCGATCGGTGGTACCTGGTAGTTCCCCTGGCTATCTTGGCGGGCCTGGGCGGGTGGGGCCTGCACTGCATCGCACACGAGTGCGGGCACGGATCATTCTCCCGAAATCGCCGGTTGAACTTCGTGATCGGGCACCTGACCCTTGTGCATCTGCTGTATCCGTTTCACGCGTGGCGTCATGTTCACAACCTGCATCACGCCCACACCAACAGCCTGGAGCTGGACACCGACTGGGCGCCCATTCCCGAGGCGGTATACCACCGTATGGCGTTGCGGGACCGGATCATCTACATCAGTGTGCGCACGTGGGCGGTGTGGGGCGGGACCATCCACCACTGGCTGCAAGCGGGTCTGCGACCGTCGTACTTCCCGAAGCGAGAGATGCGCCGGGACGCGCGCCGGTCGCTGGTGTTCGTCGCCGTCGTCGGAGGCGCCTACCTCGCCACGTTGACGTACTTCACCGGCTGGCAAGGTCTACTGCTGTACTTCGTCGCGCCGTGGTTCGCCACCCACGTGTGGTTCAGTATCACGACACTGATGCATCACAGCGCCGAGGACATCCCATACCTGACCTCCGAGCACTGGACGCGCAACGCCAGCAAGTTGCTCGTGACCACGGACTTCGTGTATCCGCGGTGGTTGCTGTTCCTCACCCACAACATCTCGCTGCATACCGCACATCACGTGTCGCCCGCCGTACCGTTCTACCACCTCGGCAAGGCGCAGGCTGCGCTGTTGCATGCCTACCCCGAGATGATGCGGGTGGAGAAGGCGAGTGCACGCAAACTCTGGAAGATCCTGCGCGACTGCAGGTTCTACGATCCGGTCTCAGGGCTGTATTCGACGCGCCCGATGCGTCGGGTCGTCTCCCAGGAGAAGGAACCAGCGTGAGCGCCGGATTGCTTCTGGCCCAGGGCTTGACACGCGCACATCGGATCGCACCGCGGGCTGCTGGGTACGTCTGGACGAGCATCTTCACCAACACCCGCGGACTCGGCACCGTGCCGAACGACCTGTGCCCCTTGGGTGCCCGCCGCGTGGAACTGACGGGCGTGCCGAGGGTCGCCGCGGTGTATGTGTGGGGCAGCGCCGAGCCGACCGTTCTTGCGCTGCACGGATGGGGAGCCGACAGCACCACCATGTCAAGCGTGGTGGCTGCGGCAACCGACAGCGGCGAGTCGGCGGTGTGCTTCGACGCCCCTGGGCACGGAGCCTCGCCGGGAACGCAAGCGACGATGAGGGAGTATGCGGACGCTACTCTCGCTGTTCTGCAGCGGTTTCCGAGCATCACCACCATCGTCGCCCACTCATTCGCAGCGATCGCCGCAGTCTCGGCCGTCGCAGCGGCCGCCGGCAACAGCGTGCGATTTCTGCTCCTGCTCGCTCCGGCGTGCTCGCTGTCGGACGTCCTCGAACGATGGGCAGCTCATCGGGATCTGCCACAGGCGGTGGTCGAGCAGATTCGTCGTGAACTACGGCGCCGCGACGGCAGGGAGGTATCTCATTGGGATGTCAGAACACTCGGCCTTCCGGCGTCGGTCCGAGTTCAGATCCTGCACGATCCGGCGGACGCCTTGGTGCCAGTGCGCGACTCGTACCGGATCGCGGCCAGCATCTCGGCGGAGGTCCAAGCGACTATGCCGGGCGTTGGCCACCACCGGGTCGTCTCCTGCGACGAGATGCGAAGGGCTTTGACTGCGCGAGCGACCGCTTCCGATCGTTGAGGGCCGGGCTGCCTCACACTCGCATCGCACGTGTCGGGGCGCCGGCCTTTTCGGCCACGCGACTGATGGTTGAGAGTTCCAGCCAGGCCTGAATCACCCGGACCGCCGCGCCGATGTTGCCGACCTGGCAGTGGTTACTGGCCTGTTCGGCCGCGGTGAACGTGCGGGTGGTGACCGACCGCGCGCGGACGAGGTTGGCCGCCTGCCGCCGCAACTGCTTCAGCGGGACATAGTGGTCGTCGGCGCCGGCCAGCAACAGGACATCGGCGGTGACCAGTTCTGACACACGCCGGGTGTTGAACTTGGTGGTCGAGCGCATGAAGTCGTAGGCCGTCCGGGTTCCGGTGACGTGCATGCCCTGCTGCAGTCCCCACGCGGCGACTGGTTTGCGTGCGATCGCAAGTCGCGCGACGGCATTCACGATCCCCTTGGCGCGCAAGGCCAGCAGCACACGCAGCACCGGTGTCACCCCGCGACCGATCTGACGGGCTAGCACCTCGTACTCGTCGTCGAGAATGTCCATGCTCACCACGCGGGAGATTCGGGGCTCGAACGCGGCAGCCCGGATGACGAGGCCGCCGCCGAGGGATTCGCCGACGACGGTTACGTCGTCCAGCCGGTAATGGTCGAGCACAGCGGCCACCGGCCGCTCCCATTCGGGAATCATCGGCAGGCCATGGTCTTCCAGGGCGCCGCCCTGACCGGGTCCTTCGAATGCGATGACCCGGTGCCCCGCGTCGACCATCGCGGCGAGCATCGGCAGGAACTCCTCGACGTAGCTGTCGAATCCGCCGAAGACGACGATGGTGGCTCCGGTTTCCGATTCGGGGTGCAGATCGATAGCGGGCAATGCCGAGCCGCCGTATGGCACCTCGTCGGGGGTGACGTCGTACAGGTCGCGCATCGTCTGCGCGAACCGGTTCCTGGCGGCGGGGCGGCGCGGATCGTCCGGGCGCATGAAGAACTCCGCGGCACGGTCGTAGTACGCGGACGCCAATCGGCGGTCCGCCTTGCGGGCGGCTTCGGCCAAGCCGAGGAAACCGTCGATCCATTCGGGGTAGGTCTCGCAACGAGCAGCCAGTTCGGTGACCTCCGCGATCGCCGACGGGCCGATCCACTGCACCCAGCGGTTGCACTGGAAGTTCAGGCTCAGGTCGTCGTGGAAGTGGTGGTACCCGATGGCAGGCGTGGTGCCGGTGCAGTCGAGGCGCGGTGCTGACGGATCCATGGCGTTCTCCTATCGCAAGTTCACTTGCGTTAGATCATGCACCGAGCTCGCGACGTATTGCAAGTGAACTTGCGATAGGGTCGGGCAATGAGCGCGCCCGCATCGCATCGCCGCGGTGAACACGTCCGTCGCACCGTGCTGGCCGCGGCATTCGATGAGCTCGCCGAGAACGGTGCCGGCGCCGCGACTGTCGCCGGGGTCGCGCGGCGATCGGGGGTCCATGAGACGACGATCTACCGGCGATGGGTCACGAAGGAGAAGCTGTTCGTCGAGGCGATGCTGAGCCGCAGCGCCGAGGAGATCCCGACACCGGACACCGGGTCCATCCGCGACGACCTGCTGGGGGTCGTGCGCGCGGTGATCGCCTACGTGACATCGCCTGTCGGCCTCGCGGCGCTGCACGTGGCGACACTGACTGCCGACGATCAGCAGGATGCCCGCCAGGCATTTTGGGCCGGCCGGATCAATGCGTTGCGTCCCGTCGTCGAACGGGGCATCGCCCGCGGGGAGTTGCGGCCCGACACCGATGCCGGGCTACTCCTGGAGACCCTGATAGCGCCGTTGAACGCCAGGCTCTTGCTCACCGGCGAGGCGGTCGATGAGCAGCTGGGCGAGCGCATCGTCGACCTCGTCCTGCCGGCGGTGCGTCGGCATCCGTGATTTAGCAGCTCACAGTTCGGGCACTATAGGCAGATGCGCATACCTCCCGTCGGCCGCAGGCTGGCAGCGTTGCTGATCGCGTTCGCCGCGGTCCTGGCCCTGGTCGCACCGGCGACGGCGGTGGCCGCGCCAGCCGATACGGAGGCGGCCGCTGCGGCGGTCGAGCCTGCCGTCGTCCAGATCACCACGAAGATCGACTACCAGCAGGCGATCGGAACCGGAACGGGAACGGTCATCGATCCTGGCGGCGTGGTGCTGACGAACTACCACGTCGTCGCGGGCGCCAACACCATCACCGGCACCGTCGGCGGCGTCGACTACCCGGCCGATCTCGTCGGCTACGACCGCAAGCACGACATCGCGGTGCTCCAGCTGCGCGGCGCGGGCGGGCTGCCGACGGCACCCATCGGCGACTCCGCATCAGGTCGTGGTCGGCGAGCCGACCGTCGGTCTCGGCAACGCCCGCGGCGTCGGCGCTCCCCTCACCCACGAGACCGGCCCGGTGACCGCGCTCAACCGGACCGTCAACGCCGAAGACTCGTTGACGGGAAGCTCGGAGGAAGTCAACGGGCTGATCGAGGTCGCGGCCGACGTGCGGCCGGGAGACTCCGGCGGGCCGTTGGTGAACAGCGCCGGCCAGGTCATCGGCGTGGTCACCGCGGCGTCGGTGAACTACCAAATGGGCCCTGGCGGAGAGGGTTTCGCGATACCGATCAATGATGCGATGGCCGTCGCCGGTCAGATCCGATCTGGCGCGCCTTCGGCCACCGTGCACATCGGCCAGCCGGTGCTGCTCGGCGTCGGTATCGGCACCCAGCCGCGCAGGGCGCCGGGAATCATCGTGCGCGACGTGATGCACGGCGGACCGGCCGCACAGGCCGGCGTGGCCATCGGCGACGTCATCACGGTGCTCGACGGAACGCCAGCTGGACTCGGCCACCACGCTGACCTACGTGCTGGACCGGCATTACCCCGGCGATGTCGTGGACCTGACGTGGATCGACCGCAGCGGCCAGCAGCGCACCGGCAAGGCGACGTTGGTTTCAGGCCCGTAGCGCACCCTATGCTGAGCGAGTGCACAACACCGCTCCTTATCGGGTCGTCCAGTGGACGACGGGCAACGTTGGAAAAAGCTCCGTAGAGGCGATCGCGAAGAACCCGAACTACGAACTCGTCGGCTGTTACGCCTGGTCGAAGGACAAGGCCGGCCGCGACGTCGGCGAGCTCGTCGGAATCGAGCCGCTGGGCGTCGAGGCCACCAACGACGTCGACGCGCTGCTCGCGCTGAAACCCGACGTGCGTCGTCTACAACCCGATGTGGATCGACGTCGACGAGCTGGTGCGCATCCTGTCGGCGGGCGTGAACGTCGTGTCGTCGGCGTCGTTCATCACCGGGCACAATCTCGAGGCCGGCCGCGACCGGATCGCAGAGGCGTGCAAGCAGGGCGGCTCGACGATGTTCGGCTCCGGCGTCAGCCCTGGCTTCGCCGAGCTGCTGGCCATCGTCGCGGCCACTGGTTGCGCCCGGGTGGACAAGGTCACCATCACCGAGGCCTCCGACACCACCTTCTACGACTCACCCGATACCGAGAGACCGTGCGGCTTCGGCATGCCGATCGACGACCCCAACCTTGCGCCGATGATGTCGCAGGGGACGGCGATCTTCGCCGAGGCGGTGCGTCTGGTCGCCGACGCGTTGGGCGTCGAACTCGACGAGATCGTCTGCGAGGCCGAGTACGCGCAGACCACCGAGGACGTCGAGATGGCCTCGTGGACCATCAAGGCCGGCTGCGTGGCGGGCGTCTTCGCCAGCTGGCAGGGCCGTGTCGGCGGCAAGACCGTCGTCGACCTCAACGTGCGGTGGCGCAAGGGACAGACGCTCGATCCGGATTGGAAGATCGAAGGCGACCCCTGGAAGATCACCATCGACGGACTGCCAACGGTGACAATGCAAGTCGGCTTCCTGCCGCCGCCGGACTTCATCGAGAACGCCAAGACGATGGAAGACTTCATGGGGCTCGGCCACATCATCACCGCGATGCCGCCGATCCACGCGATCCCGGCCGTCGTCGCCGCCGCGCCCGGCATCGCGACCTACAACGACCTACCGCTGACGCTTCCCCGCGGCATCGTGCCCGCGAGTTAGCGGCGCCCGGCGAGCGCGCTTCTTGGGCGCTTGCTGACCGGATTGGCGATAGCGCGCACCGTATCTCGGCACCGCGAGGGCGCCTGCATGCCTCGCCGCGGTGATGGCGTTGCGCATCGGCCGGGCCAAACCGGCGAACGAGGCCATGTCGAGCACCATCGGTGTGAGCAATCGGTTGTGGACGAATGCGAATGCGCTGCCGGATGCCGGGTCGGCCCACCCGAGGGTGCCGCCGAGGCCGATATGGCCAAAACCCTTGAGCAGACCGGGGATCGGTGATTCGTGGTAGCCGAGGTGGAACGGCATGGGCACGCCGATGTTCAGGTCCGGCCACGGCTTGGGGTTTCCGATCAGGCCCTGCGCCAGCTCGTCCGACAAGAAATTGAGTGTCGTCGATCTTTCCGCCGTTGGCGATGGCGGCGTACATCTTGGCAAGTCCGCGGGCGGTGACGACACCGTTGGCGGCGGGAACCTCGCCGTCGAGGAACGGAATATCGCCCTGCACAAACGATTTGATGCCGGGAAAGAACATCGCCCCGAATGCGCCGGAGAGCGGCAGGCCCGCCACCTTCGGCGCGACGAAGTTGAACACCGGGTTGCCGCGCGAGCTCTGCGGCGCGAGGATCTGTGCGACCTTTGTCGGTGAGCCGGCAGGAGGGCGGCCCAGGTGCAGGCCGTCGGTGTCGAGGGGACGGGCCACCTCTTCGCGGATCAGCTCACGCATGCCCTGACCCGTCACCGCACGCGCCAGCCCCGACAGGATCCATCCGTAGGTCAGCGCGTGGTAGGCGGGCCAACCGCGCAGATGGTCGACCGCGGCGGCGGCCAACTTCTCCTCCATCAGTTGGTGATCCAGCAGCTCGTCCTTGCTGACGCCCTTCAGGTGTGACAGCCCCGATCGGTGCCGCAGCACGTCGCGAACGGTGATGGTGTCCTTGCCGTTGGCGCCGAACTCGGGCCAGTACGTCGCGACGGGCTCGTCGTAGGACAGCAGGCCACGATCGACGAGTCGGTGAATGACGGTCGCCGCGACTCCTTTCGTCGCGGAGAACACCATCGCGCCGGTGTCGACGGTCCAGGGCTGTTCACCCGCGCGGTCCGACCAGCCCGTCCAGACGTCGACGACCGGTCGCCCGTCGATGTACACCGAAAGCGCGCCGCCACCGAACCGTCGGCCAGGGAACAGACCCCCGAATACGCGGACGACATTGGAAAACCGCGAATCGGCGGCACCCTGCACACCGCGGGGCAGGCCTTCTTCGGCGCGAAGCAGCGACGCCTTTGTCATACCGCTAACAATGCGTCGAGCACGCCGCCGTTCATGCGGAATCGCAATATTCAGCCGATCACCTGCAGGACCACCGCCTGCAGCCGCGCGGCAGGCGGGCCCTCGAGGACGACGTCCTTGAAGATCTTCGCCTGACTGCCCTCGACGGTGAACTCGCCTGGTTGCGGCTGGTTGCCGCCTTGCACCTCGTACTTGACGGTGAACGGGGTCGCCGGCAATGGATGAAAGCCAATGTATTTCGGCTCGATCGTGTACTTGTAGACACACGCTGCGTCCGGCGGACAGTTCTTTTCGGTGACGACCACATTGATGGTGAACTCCTTCGGCGTTGGCACCGAGGGCGGCGGCGGGGGACGCGTAGTTCGCGGAGCCGCAGATTGTGTCGCCGCAGGTTTCGAATGGTCGCTGAAGATCATGACGGCCGCCATGCTGACCCCACCGGCGAGCATCGCGAAGATCGCCAGCGCCGCGAGCAATCTGCGAAGGTTCTGCATCTACTCCCCTGTCGGCCAGGTCGTCACGGCGGCAAGCTGCGGTGCGAAACCTCCGACGATGCTCCGCATGGCAGATGTTAGGCGCACTGCCGCGCCTGAATCGATAGCGCCATCGCCGGCACTCCAGCCTAGCCCTTGCTGGATACCCGCCAGCAAATAGGAGCCGATCCGTTAGCAATGGCAACAGCGCGTTAATTCAACGCTTCCGTCAACGACAGCAAACTCAGCGAAGGAAGCTGTTGGTTCGCTATCGTCCCTTTCTGGGAGGAACATCTGACGTGTCGACCAGACTGCTACCTGGGTGGTATCCAGACCCAACGAGCGCGTCGCGGAAGCGCTACTGGGACGGCCAGCGATGGACCGTCCTCGAGCCGCCGCCGCAGCCGCTGGGCACGGCGGGGCTGTGGGTCACGCTCAGCATCATCGCAGTGGTTGGCGTGTTCTTTGCGGGCTGCACGGCGGTGATGGCGGCCGGCTCAGAGTCGCAAAGGACCGCCAGTAGCGGCAGCCACAGTGGACCCACCGCTGCGCCGGGCACATCCGTCGTCGACGGCGATTTCGAGTTCGTCGTCTCTGACGTCAGCACACCGCGAATTGGCGCGGCGATCCGCAGCCCCATGGCCAATGGATCATTGCGACCGTGACCGTGCGCAACACCGATCATGACCGGCAATCGTTCATGCCCAACAATCAGAAGCTCATCGACTCAGCGGGACGCATCTACCTGGGTGACGCCCCCGCCGCCGTCAGGATGAACAACAACGACTCGATGGTGATCGACATGAAGCCAGGCTCCAAGATCACCATGAAGGTGCCGTTTGATGTCCCAGCGGGGACTCAGCCGACGGCGATTGAATTGCATGATTCGGTGTTCACAAATGGGGCGCTTGTTCGGTTGAAGTGACGCTGCCTCAGTCCTTCACCGGATTGCCGTCGTCGTCCCAGTTCGCAGCCACCTTCTTGCTGGGCTGCACGCGAGGCGGTTCGCCCGGCATCTTCGGATAGCTGGGCGGATACGGCAGGTCGCCAAGCCCGCGTTCCTCGTCGGCCTTGACCATCTCCAGCAGCGGCTCGAGCGACTGGGCTTCGAATCGATGTCGGCCCACGGATCATCGCCGTCCTGCAACGAAATCCGGCACCGTGGCGATGGTGTAGTCGTCGGGGTCGGCGTCGCGCAGCTCGTCCCACGTCAGCGGCGTCGACACCGTCGCGATCGGGGTCTTGCGCGCCGAATACGCCGACGCGAAGGTGCGGTCGCGGGCGTTCTGGTTGTAGTCGATGAACAGTCGCTCGCCGCGCTCCTCCTTCCACCACGACGTCGTCACCGCATCGGGCGCCCGCCGCTCGACCTCGCGGGCCAGCGCGATGCCGGCCCGGCGCACCGCGATGAAGTCCCAGTCGGTCTTGATCCGCAGGAACACGTGCACGCCGCGGCCGCCGGAGGTCTTCGGATAGCCGACCAGGCCGAGTTCGTCGAGCAGCGGCTTGAGCACGTCGACCGCGATCGTCGCTGGCCTCCGTGAAGCCGGTGCCCGGCTGCGGATCGAGGTCGATGCGCAGCTCGTCGGGGTGCTCGGTGTCCGGGCAGCGCACCTGCCACGGATGCAGCGTGATGGTGCCCATCTGCGCGGCCCACACGATCGCCGACGGGTGCGTGACCTTCAGCGCGTCGGCGGTGCGGCCCGACGGGAACGTCACCACGCACGTCTCCAGATAGTCGGGATGCTTCTGCGGCACCCGCTTCTGGTAGATCTCCTCGCCGTCGATGCCGTCGGGAAAGCGCTGCAGATGCGTCGGCCGGTCCCGCAGCGCGGTCAGCATCGGGCCGGACGCGACGGCCAGGTAGTACTCGACGAGCTTGCGCTTCGTGCCGTTCGGACCCAGCTTCGGGAAGTACACCTTGTCCGGGTTGGTCAGCCGGACCTTGACGCCGTCGACGTCGAGTTCTTCTGCGGGCGTGGCCATTACGTTGACTCCAGCACGTCGTAGAGGTCGTAGTTCAGCGGCGCGTCGAGCTGGTCGAAGGTGCAGCTCTCCGGATCGCGGTCGGGCCGCCAGCGCATGAACTTCACCGCATGCCGGAATCGTTTGCCGTGCACGGTGTTTCCCTCCATCTGGTCGTAGGCCACCTCGCACACCTTCTCCGGGCGCACCGGGATCCAGCGCTTGTCGGCCGCCGAGTTCCACCGGCTGGGCGCGCCGTCGACGGCACTCGTCGCCCTCGCGCAGCGGCTCGAGGTCGGCCAGCAGCTTGAGCCGGTCCTTGGCGGTGAATGACGCGGCGCCGCCGACCATCTGCAGTTCGCCGTCGTCGCGGTAGAGCCCGAGCAGGATCGACCCGACGCCCTCGCCGCTCTTGTGGATCCGGTAGCCGATGGCCACGCAGTCGGCGTCGCGGGCGTGCTTGACCTTGACCATCTCCCGCTTGCCCGGCAGGTACGGCCCGTCGAGCCTCTTGGCGATCACCCCGTCCAGGCCGGCGCCCTCGAACGTGTCCAGCCACTGCGCGCCCTGCTCGGGGTCCTCGGTGGTGCGGGTGACGTGGCACCACTGCTTCTCGTTCACCGCATCGGACAGCGCTTCGCGCCGGACCCGGAACGGCTCCTTCAGCAGCGACGTGTCGCCGGTGGCCAGCGCGTCGAAGCCGATGAAATGCGCGGGCGTCTGCTCGGCCAGCATCTTGACCCGGCTCGCGGCGGGATGGATGCGCTGCGACAGCGACTCCCAGTCCAGCCGGATGCGGCCGCCGATCTCCCGCGGGACCACGATCTCGCCGTCGAGCACGCAGCGCGGCGCCAGCTCGTCACGCAGCGCCTCCTCCAGCTCCGGGAAGTAGCGGCCGAGCTCCTTGCCGTTGCGTGACTGCATGACGACCTTGTCGCCGTCACGGAACACCAGCGCGCGGAAGCCGTCCCACTTCGGCTCGTAGGACCACACCCCCGCTTCGGGCGGAACCTTGGCCTGGGCCTTGGCCAGCATCGGCTCTAACGGTGGCAACACGGGTAGGTCCACGCTTTCCATACTCACGTAGACCGCCGAACCCGGGCAATGTCATCGGGCCGGGCGAGAATGAGGCCGATGAAGCTGCCCGTCATGCCGCCGGTGTCGCCGATGCTGGCCAAATCGGTGCAGTCGATCCCGCCCGGCGCCTCCTACGAGCCCAAGTGGGACGGGTTCCGGTCGATCTGCTTCCGCGACGGCGACGAGGTCGAGCTCGGCAGCCGCAACGAGCGGCCGATGACCCGCTACTTCCCCGAACTGGTCGCGGCGGTCACGGCCGAACTGCCGGAGCGTTGCGTGATCGACGGCGAGATCGTCATCGCCACCGACAACGGCCTGGACTTCGAGGCCCTGCAGCAGCGCATCCACCCGGCCGATTCGCGGGTGCGCATGCTCGCCGAGAAGACGCCTGCGTCGTTCATCGCGTTCGACCTGCTCGCCCTCGGCGACGACGACTACACCGGCGCGGCCGTTCACCGAGCGCCGCGCCGCACTCGTCGACGCGCTGGCCGGCTTCGGGCCCTCGATCCACGTCACCCCCGCGACCACCGATCTCGACATCGCGCAGCGATGGTTCGATGAGTTCGAGGGCGCCGGCCTCGACGGGATGATCGCCAAACCGCTGACGATCACCTACCAGCCGGACAAGCGCGTCATGTTCAAGATCAAGCACGAGCGGACCGCCGACTGCGTGGTCGCCGGCTACCGCGTGCACAAGTCCGGTGACGGACGCGATCGGCTCGCTGCTGCTCGGGCTGTACAAGGACGACGGCACACTCGCCTCGGTCGGCGTCATCGGCGCGTTCCCGATGGCCAAGCGGCGCGAGCTGTTCACCGAATTCCAGTCCCTCGTCACCACTTTCGACGACCATCCGTGGAACTGGGCCGCCCACATGACCGGCGAGCGCACGCCGCGCCGCAACGAAGGCTCGCGCTGGAACGCGGGCAAGGACCTGTCGTTCGTGCCGCTGCGACCCGAGCGCGTGGTCGAGGTGCGCTACGACCACATGGAAGGCGAAAGGTTCCGCCACACAGCGCAGTTCAACCGCTGGCGCCCCGACCGCGATCCGCAGTCATGCACCTACGACCAACTCGAGCAGCCGATCACCTTCAGCCTCGGCGACATCGTTCCCGGCCTCGGCTCTCCCTAGCCTGCGATGTTATCGGACCGGCCTGCGACCAGCCGGGACCATTGCGGGGTCGGCCGCCCGTCGGTGCGGAACTGGTCGCCAGCGCTCGGGTCGATCGAGTGCGGCCAGCCTTCCGGCGAGTCCTCCCAAAGTTCCTGTCGCCCATACACAGTGAGATCGAGTAGGTGGTAGCTGGTGGCACCGGCCTCCACACCGCGACTGGTGGTCCAGTACGTCTCGAACACCCTGTCACCGTCGCGCAGATAGCACATATAGCCGCCGAACTCGCGGCGAGTAAGGCGTCCGCCGAGTCGCGCGCCGAGTACCACGGCATCTCCCAGCCCATGAAGTCGCGGTATCGGGCGCTCTCCTCGTACGGGCCCTCACAGAACGTCGCGTACGTGACATCGCGGCTGTGTAGATACGACAGCTCCAGCGCGTGGCCGGTGAAGAATGTGCATCCCTCGCATTGCTCCGCTGCGGGCTTGCCGTCGTGCCACATGTGGAAGTACACGAGCAGCTGCCTGCGTCCCTCGAACACGTCGACCAGTGGCACCTGGCCGTTAGCGCCGACGAGCGGCGTCTGGGCGTCCACCTCGACCATCGGCAGCCGCCGCCGTGCGGCCGCAATCGCGTCGCCCTCACGGGTATGCGCTTTCTCCCGCGCCAACAACCGGTCGAGCTCGGCCTGCCAGGCTGCCTGGTCAACGATCTCGGGCGTTGGGTAGGTAGTTCGTTCGGTTGCCATCGTTACCTCTCCTTCAACTTGTCTCGACGCATGAGCTGGCGATGTTGATATAGACCGCTCGAGGGCCGCGAAACTCATCGCCGGCTGGCCGGCGCGCTGTACGCGTACCTGTTCTCGACGACTTCGTCTGCTGTATCCGGTGTACGCGCTGCTGTTCAGCGACACCGGGCTGTCCGTGGGGCAGATCTCGTCGCTGTTCGTCATCTGGTCGGTGTCCAGCGTCGTGCTGGAGGTGCCGTCGGGCGCATGGGCCGACGCCGTATCACGCCGATGGCTACTGATGCATCGGCCCGCTGCTGACCGCCGTCGGCGTTCGCGCTGTGGGTGATCGCGCCGTCGTACTGGGTGTTCGCGCTGGGCTTCCTGCTGTGGGGGCTGAAGGGCGCGCTGACGTCCGGCGCGCTCGAGGCGCTGGTGTACGAGGAACTGGAGCGGCCGGCGCGACCGACAGATACGCGACCGTGATGGGCCGCGGTCAGATCGGCCGGCATGCTCGGTGTCGTGGTCTCGCGATGGTTGTCGCGGCGCCGGTCATCGACGGCGGGTGGATACCTGGCGATCGGCGCGGCCAGCGTCGTCGACGTGCCTTCTGGCATCGCGGTCGTCGCGGATGCTTTCCCGGAGCATCAGAACCCAGCGGGACGCACGAAAGCACCGACGACGACCCGGGCTGGACGGCGACACTGCGGCGGGCGTGGCGCGAGACGCGACGACTCGCGCGCGGTGCGCGGCGGCGGTGATTCTCGTGGCGCTGGTGTGACATCGGTGTGGGGCGCGCTAGGACGAGTACACGCCGCTGCTGATCCGAGAGCACCGGGTGAACGCCAGAGAACGTTCCGCTGGTTGCTGCTGGTGATCTGGGCAGGTGCGACGGTCGGGTGGCCTGCTAGCGGGAAGTGGTCGAGCGGCTGCAACACGCGTGTAGGTTCGCGGTGCTGGTCGTCGGCGCCGCGGTTGCTGCTGGCCGCGGGGCGCGCTGACCGGGCAGCGGGTCGGGCATAGTCGCGGTGGCGGTCGCGTTCGGTGTCGTTCCAGTTGGTGACGATAGTGGCCGACACGCGCTGCAGCAAGCATCGCCGGCTGGCGGTGCGGTCACATCGCTGGCGGGGATGTCGACAGTCGTCGTTACTTTGGGCGTGCACGGAAGCTACGCCGCGCTGGCCGAAATCGGCGGCCATCCAGGCACGTACACCATCTTGATGCTGCCCTACGCATTGGTCGCGGTCATACTCGCGACGAGTAGCTGGCGTCGCGCAGCATCTCAACGCAGGATGGCGCAGACTGAAGCGCGATGAGCTTCTCGAACATCATGGACTCGAACGCCTACGTGGCCGACGGTGGCGACGACGACCCGTTGATCGTCGCCCGTGAGCGGGTACTCGGCCCGGCGAATCGGTTGTTCTACGACCGGCCGGTACACCTGGTCCGCGGGCAGGGCAGCCATCTGTTCGACGCGGATGGCGTGCGCTATCTGGACGCGTACAACAACGTGGCCAGCGTGGGACACGGCCACCCGCATGTGGTGGATGCGGTGACGCGGCAGATGGCGACGCTCAACACCCACACGCGCTATTTGCATCGCGGAATCGTCGACTTTTCCGAACGGCTGCTGAACACGCTGCCGGACGAAATCAACCAGGTGATGTATGCGTGCACCGGATCAGAGGTCAACGACCTGGCCCTGCGGGTCGCCGAAATGTTCACTGACGCAAGGGGTGTCATCGTCACCCGTGACGCGTACCACGGCAACACCGCAACCGTGATGGCGATTTCGCCGTCCATCGGGGACGGGACGACTCTCGACCCGCACGTGCGGACGGTCCCGCCGCCCGACAGCTATCGCTCATCCGATTCGGCCGCGCAGTTCGCCGCCGATGTGGCACGCGCCGTCGATGATCTGTGCCACAACGGCATTGGAGTGAGTTGCCTGATCGCCGACAGCATATTCTCGTCCGACGGCATCTATCCGGATCCCGCGGTTCTCGGCCCCGCCGTTGACATTGTGCACCGGCACGGTGGTGTATTCATCGCCGACGAGGTGCAACCCGGTTTCGCCCGCACAGGCGAGGCCATGTGGGGTTTCAGCCGTCACGGGGTCATTCCCGACATCGTCACAATGGCCAAGCCAATGGGCAACGGGATGCCGGTGGCGGCGATGGCCGCCTGTGATCACGTGCTGTCGCCGTTCGCGGCGCGGGTGCCGTATTTCAACACCTATGGCGGTAATCCAGTGTCGATGGCCGCCGCGGCGGCTGTGCTCGACGTCATCGAGGATGAACAGCTCCTGACGAACGCTGCTGAGGTAGGCGCGAGGCTGCGCACGGAACTGACAAGGATCACCGGAGGCGATCCGCGGATAGGAGACATCCGCGGTGCGGGCCTCTACATCGGCGTCGAGGTGGTCAGCGACCGCGACACCAAGACGCCGGATCGAGCCGGCGCACGACGAATCGTCAACGCGCTGCGGGAGCGCCACGTCCTGATCTCTGTCTGTGGACATGATGGCAACGTGCTGAAAATCCGCCCCCCGCTGGTGTTCTCCATGGCCGATGTCGACTGGTTCATAACCGAATTCGAGGCCGTGCTGGCGGTTTAACGATCGGCCCATGCGGGCACGCCACGAACATGTCAGTGACAGCATTTCAGGATCTGCCGCTCGCTGATCGCGACCGCGAATGGGACGGCGATGCGGCGGAGAAACGAGTCCGCAAGTGGGCCGGCGCACAGGACGAGCCCAATCAGAAGTACCGCGACGCCCATGTCTGGTACGACAGCGACAACAAGGACAATTTCACCGCCTACAAGCTGCTGATCGCCGATGTCGTCGACGGCAAGCTCAAGGCGGTGCCAAGGGGCGTCATGGCGGTCGGCGGGATCATGAACGGTGCACGCGGCGGCGTCGACCTGCCGAAAAGCGATATCGACCGGGTCAAGAGCCATCTTGCGAAGTACTACAAGAAGATGGACGACGCACCGCCCTGGGAGCGCTAGCCCCGGCTGCTCTCCCGGATCTGCTGCGCCAACGACGCTGAACGAGCGGGACCCGCGCTGACCGTGGTAGACGTACAGATGACCGGCGCAGCCGGCCGGCATCGAAGGGCGCGACCATTGACGGAGAACTCCAACGGGGTCATAGGCGACTCCGCGAACACCGTCGTCTCCGACGACGTGCATGTGGCCGAGCTGGCGCTGGCCGAGTACGACCTCACCCCGGATTCGACGCTGAGCCTGCTCAATCTGTCGGAGAACGCCACCTACGCTGTCGATGACGCCGCTACCGGTACCCGCTCGATCCTGCGGGTACATCGGCAGAACTATCACCGGGCGCACGAAATCGAATCCGAACTCGACTGGCTCGACGCGCTGCGGCGCGACGGCGACGTCATGGTGCCCTCGGTGCTCCCGGCCAGTGACGGCCGCCGGGTAGTCACCGTGAACGTGGACGGGACCCATCGGCACGTAGTGCATTTCGAGATGGTCGCGGGCGACGAGCCCGACGAGGCCACGCTGACGGTCGGGGACTTCCATACCCTTGGCGCGATAACCGCTGCGCTGCACGAACATTCACACAACTGGACGCGGCCTGCCGGGTTCGGCAGATTCTCCTGGGACTGGCAGCACAGCCTCGGCGACGAGCCGCGGTGGGGCCGCTGGCAGGACGCCGACGGCGTGGGCGCGCAAGAGCACGAACTGCTGGACAGGGCCGCGCAACTGCTCCAGCAGCGCTTGTCCGACTACGGCTCCGCGCCGGACCGGTTCGGGTTGATCCATGCCGACCTGCGGCTCGCCAACCTGCTCGTCGACGGCTCCGCGATCACGGTCATCGACTTCGACGACTCCGGATTCGGTTGGTTCTTCTACGATTTCAGCACCGCGGTGTCGTTCATCGAAGATGACCCGGCCCTGCCGGACTGGCAGGAGTCGTGGCTGAGCGGATACCGCAGTCGGCGTCCGATCGCGGCCGCCGACGAAGACATGTTGGCGTCGTTCGTACTGTTACGCCGGCTGTTGTTGCTGGCATGGATGGGCACCCACAGCCATTCCAAGGAATCCCGCACCAAGGCGATCACGTACGCCGAAGGCAGCTGCACGCTCGCCGAGCGCTACCTCAATTCCAACGGCCGCCGAGTGGCCTGACCGAAGGGCATGCACATGTTCAACTCACTTCACGGCCGATCGGCCGTCGTCACCGGCGGCAGCAAGGGTATAGGCCGCGGTATCGCGGAAACCTTCGCGGCCGCAGGCGTCAACGTTCTGGTGACCGCGCGAAACGAGGCCGACCTCGAGGCCACCGTGGCCGGGCTCGCCGGCCAACCCGGGAAGGTGAGCGGCCTGAGCGCCGACGTGTCCGACCCCGAGGATTGTCGTCGGGCGATCGAGACGGCGGTGAAACGCCACGGCGGCCTCGACATCCTGTGCGCCAATGCGGGCATCTTTCCGTCCGGACGTCTCGAAGAGCTCACCCCCGATGACATCGAGCAGGTCATCGCGGTCAACTTCAAGGGCACCTTCTACATCGTCCAGGCCGCGCTGTCAGCGCTGACCGCGAGCGGACACGGCCGGGTCATCATCACGTCGTCGATCACCGGGCCGATCACCGGCTACCCGGGCTGGTCGCACTACGGTGCCAGCAAGGCTGCCCAGCTCGGTTTCATTCGCACGGCGGCCATGGAGCTGGCGCCCAAGCAAATCACCATCAACGCCGTGCTGCCGGGCAACATCATCACCGATGGCCTGGTGGAAATGGGCCAGGAGTACATGGACCAAATGGCCGCCTCGATACCGGCGCGACGGCTCGGCAGCGTGGCCGACATCGGGAACGCGGCCCTGTTCTTCGCCACCGACGAGGCCTCCTACATCACCGGGCAGACGCTCGTCGTCGATGGCGGTCAAGTCCTGCCCGAGTCGAGTCAGGCGCTCGCCGAGATGTAATTCTGAGGGCATGGCACCCGGAGCAGGCCGGTTCGCGCCCAGCCCATCGGCTGATCTGCACATCGGCAATCTGCGCACTGCAGTGCTCGCGTGGTTGTTCGCGCGGTCGACGGGTCGCCGTTTCTTGATTCGCGTCGACGATCTCGACGACCGCACCTTCACCGACATCGCACAGCGTCAACTCGACGACCTCGCCGCCATAGGAGTCACCGCGGATGAAGCGCCCGAATGGCAGACTGAGCACACCGCCCGTTACGACGCGGCGATCGCCCAACTCTCAGACCGCGGATTGCTTTACGAATGCTATTGCAGCCGAAGGGATATCGCCCAGGCGCCACGGGCTCCGCACGCCCCGCAAGGCGCGTATCCCGGGACGTGCCGCGATCTCACCGACGCCGAACGTGTGACCCGGCGAGCCGAGATCGGTCGGCCGCCCGCGCTGCGGCTGCGCACCGAAGCCATCGTGCATGTGGTTCACGATCTGCTGCACGGCGAGTACACGGGAATCGTCGACGACTTCGTGATCCGTCGCGGCGACGGTGTTCCGGCCTACAACCTCGCCGTGGTCGTCGACGACGCGGCGCAGGGCATCGATCAGGTGGTGCGCGGCGACGACCTGCTGTCGTCATCGCCACGGCAGGCCTACCTCGCCGGACTGCTGGGCTACCCGGAGCCGACGTATGCGCACGTCGCGCTGGTCCTCAACGAGGACGGGGCACGTCTGGCCAAACGCGACGGCGCTGTCACGCTCGCCGAAATCGGCGCGCAGCAGGCGCTCGCACAGATCGCAGAATCCCTTGGCTGGCAGGCGTCGAACGTCGACGAGATGCTCGCGCAGTTCGATGCGGCCAAGCTGCCGCGGCGCCCGTGGATCTACCCGCCCTGAGTCGCCGAACGTGGGTTACCCGCACGCTTTCGGGCCTTTGGGCGTGACGGTAACCCACGTTCGCGCGAAGTAAAGGTCACTCGACGGGTGAGCGGCCTTTCGACGCGCGCTCGGCGGCCGCCAGCAGATCGTCGCGGAACTGCGGGTGCGCGATCGCCGCAAGCGCCTCGCCCCGCTCATGGACGGTCTTGCCCTCCAGTTCGGCGACGCCGTACTCGGTGACGATCACGTCGACCTGGTGCCGCGGCGTCGTGATCACGGCGCCGGGGCCGAACCACGGCACGATCCGCGACTGCAGCTTGTCGTCCTTCGTGAACGTCGAGGGCAGGCAGATCAGCGAGCGGTCCGACAGCTCGAGCCCGGCGCCTGCCACGAAGTCCTCGGCGCCGCCGATCCCGCTGAACTGGTCACCCGAGATCGTGTCCGCGACGACCTGGCCCTGGATGTCGATCGCGAGCGCGCCGTTGATCGAAACCATGTCGCTGTTGGCGGCGATCACTTCCGGTGAGTTGACGATCTCGACCGGCAGGAACGCGACGTCGTGGTTGTCGTCCAGCCACGCATAGAGCTCCGTCGAGCCGAATGCGAACGTCGTCACGCTCACACCGTCGTACTGGCCTTTGCCTGCGTTGGTGATCTTGCCTGCGCGGTGCAGCTTCATGCAGCCATCGGTGAACATCTCACTGTGCAGGCCGTAGTCGCCGCCGTCCCCCTCGGCCAACAGCGTGGCGATCTGGTTGGGGATCGACCCGATCCCCGTCTGCAGGGTCGCACCGGACGGGATGTAGGCGACGGCGTGGCGCGCGATCGCCTTGTCGACGTCGGTCGGCGCCGCGTCGCCTCCCGGCAGCGCGAGCGGTGCGTCAGTCGAGCGCACGAGGATGTCGATCTCGTCGACGTGCAGCGCATGGCGATGCTGCTCGCCGAGCCCGAATGTTCGCGGGTACGCGTCTGAGACCTCGACGACGAGCAGGCGATCGGGATCGGCGCCCGCGCGTTGTAACTCGCCGATCGTGCCGCCCGCGTGCAGCGACAGGGAGCACCAGCCGTCTGCATCGGGCGGCGTCGCGACGGTCGTCATCACGCGTGGTGCCTGCCGCTCGAGCAGCGGCCCGAAGCGACGGAAGTCCGCGGGTGTGAACTCGATGTTGGCGCCGGCGGCCAGCAGCGCCCGCTCCAACGGACCGAAGAAGCCCGACAGATAGTGAACGCCGGACCGCGAGAACAGTTCGGTAAGAATCGCGAGCAGCGCACCGTAGACGCGCAGATTCTGTCCAGTCCTCGCGCTCACCCAGCGCGCGCAAGAACGCCGGCGGCTGGCCGGGGCCGAGCGGCATGCCCAGCGTGTCGTCAGTCTCCAGGCGTGCAGCGGTCTGCTCGGCGGTGAGCTCCTCGGGCATGGCGCGGAATATACCGGTGCGCCTGAGCAGAACCCTTTGTCCGACGACTGCGCCTTGCTAGCGTCCGCCGGTGCACTATCTACGGAGAGCCACCCTCGCTGTGGTGCTACTCGCCGCGCTGCTGCTGACAGCGTGCGGTTCGTCGAACACCAATAGCAGCGACCCGATCAAATCCGCCGGCGTGCTGCGCGTCGGCACTGAAGGCGTCTACCCGCCCTACTCGTTCCACGATGCGAAACAGGGCGGACAACTCGCCGGCTACGACGTCGATGTCGCGAAAGCAGTTGGCGAAAAGCTCGGTGTGGACGTCGAATTCGTCGAAACACCGTGGGACGCGATGTTCGCGGCGCTGGAAGCAGACCGCTTCGACATCGTCGCCAACGAGGTCACGATCAGCGAGGAGCGCAAGCAGAAGTACGACCTCTCCGAGCCGTACTCGATCTCTCAGGGGGTGATCGTCACCCGCAAGGACGACGACTCGATCGGGTCGTTGGCGGACCTCAAAGGCAAGCGGACCGCGCAGAACCCCACCAGCAACTGGGCCGAGATCGCACGCAATGCCGGCTCCGAGGTTGAATCCGTCGACGGGTTCTCCCAGGCCATCACCGTGCTCAACGACGGCCGCGTGGACGCCGTCGTCAACGACAGCATCTCCGTGCTCGCCTATCAGGCCGAGCACCCCGACGCTCCGATCAAGGTCGCCGTCAAGCTCGACGAACGCAGCGATCAGGCGTTTGCAGCCCGCAAGGGCAGCGGACTGCTGCCCGAGCTCAACAAGGCGCTTGACGAGCTGCGCGCCGATGGCACATTGACCAAGATCTCGGAGCGCTACCTCGACGTCGATCTGTCGAAGGCGGGGCCGACCAGTACGTGGCAGCTCATTCTCGACAACCTCTGGCCGCTGGCGCGCGCCGCGATCGAGAAGACCATTCCGCTGACGATCATCAGCTTCGTGATCGGCTTGGCGATCGCGCTTGTCGTGGCGCTGGCACGGCTGTCACCGAACGTCGTCGTCTCGGGTGTGGCGCGGTTCTACATCTCGCTCATTCGCGGCACCCCGCTTCTGGTGCAGCTGTTCATCGTGTTCTACGCGCTGCCCCAGATCGGTGTGAAGATCGACGCATTCCCCGCCGCGGTGATCGCGTTCTCTCTCAATGTCGGCGGCTATGCGGCGGAGATCATCCGATCGGCGATTCAGAGTATTCCGAAGGGGCAGTGGGAGGCCGCGGAGACCATCGGCCTCGATTACGTTGGCGCACTGAGGCGGATCATCCTGCCGCAGGCCACCCGCGTCGCGGTGCCGCCGCTGTCGAACACTCTGATCTCGCTGGTGAAAGACACGTCGCTGGCGTCGACGATCCTTGTGACCGAGTTGTTCCGGACCGCGCAGAACGTCGCGGCTCCGACCTTCGAGTTCTTTGCGCTCTACGGCACAGCGGCGTTGTACTACTGGATCATCTGCCTGGTGCTCTCATTCGCCCAGAACAGATACGAGCGCCGGCTGGAAAGGTATGTGTCCCAGTGACAAACTCCAAGACCGAATATCGCGTCAGCGCAGAGCGCGTCGAGAAGGCGTTCGGCGACAACAAGGTTCTCAACGGGGTGTCGTTCGACGTTGAGCAGGGTTCGGCGACAACCATCATCGGTCCGTCCGGCTCGGGCAAGACGACGCTGCTGCGAGCGCTCAACGCGCTGGACGTACCCGACGCTGGTGTAATCAGGGTGGGCGAAGTGGAGCTGGACTTCTCCAAGCCCGTTCCCAAGGACCAGCTGCGGCGGTATCGCGCGCAGAGTGGCTTTGTGTTCCAGTCGCACAACCTGTTTCCGCACAAGACGGTTCTCGAGAACGTCACCGAAGGTCCGGTCGTCGCGCAGAAGCGACCGAAGGACGAAGCGGAGGCCGAAGCCGTCGAACTGCTGCGGCAGGTCGGCCTTGCAGAAAAACGTGACCAGTACCCATTCCAGCTGTCCGGTGGCCAGCAGCAGCGGGTGGGCATCGCGCGGGCATTGGCTCTGAAACCCAAGGTCGTGCTGTTCGACGAGCCGACCTCGGCGCTGGACCCCGAACTCGTCGGCGAGGTGTTGTCGGTGATCAGGGACCTGGCCGTCGAGGGCTGGACGCTGGTGATCGTGACCCACGAAATCCAGTTCGCCAAGCAGGTTTCCGATCAGGTGTTGTTCACCGATCACGGCGTCATCCTGGAGAAGGGCCCGCCCGCCGAGGTGATCGGCAACCCCAAGGAAGAGCGCACCCGCCAATTCCTGGATCGAATCCTCAACCCCTTGTAGAGGCGTCGTGAGAGGGTGTCCAACATGGCGCACCCGACCAGCCTGGAAGCGGACGTCATCATCGTTGGAGCGGGGCTTTCGGGGATGATCGCCGCACGAAAGCTGCTCGAAGCGGGGCTCACGCCGCTGATCTTGGAGGCCGACGAGCGCGTCGGCGGAAGAATCCTCACCCAAGAAGTGATGCCGGGGGTTCCCGTCGAACTCGGGGCCCAGTGGATCGGCGACACGCACGAACGAATGTTCCTGCTGGCTGCAGAACTCGGGGTCGAGACCTTCGCGCAGTACGACGAGGGTGAAACGTCCTATGACCTGGCCGGGTCTGGCGTCCTGCGGGAGAACGAGTTTCACGATCGGTTCACCGCAGAGTTGAAGGAACTCGAGCTGGTGCTGCGCAGGCTCGACGTATTGGCCGCTGAGGTTCCGGTCGAGGCCCCCTGGCAGGCGCCGCGCGCCCTCGAGTGGGACGCCATCACCGCAGGTGCTTGGTATGACGCGCAAGGGCTTTCAGCGGTGGCCCGCAACCTGCTGGAGATCTGCACGGTCGGGATCCTCGCGGTGCCCACCGCCGAGGTGTCCTTCCTGCATCTGCTGTTCACCATCCAGACCTGCGGCGTGACGTCGGAGCTGTTCGCCGAATCCGAGGGCGGCGCGCAAACCACCCGGTTCATCGGTGGCACAAGCGAGATCCCAAATCGACTGGCGGCGCTGGTCGCCGACCACATCGTGCTCAACGTCCCGGTCCAGCTGATCGAGCACACCGCCGACAGCGTCACGGTGCACTGCCGTGGAGGGCTGGTGGCGCGCGGGCGCCGAGTCATCGTCGCGATATCGCCGACGCTTGCCGGGCGGATCATGTACGACCCGCCGCTTGACGGGGTCCGCGACCAGCTCACCCAGCGGCTGCCGAACGGCTCGGCGATGAAGGCGTTCTTCGTCTACGACGAGCCGTTCTGGCGCAACGACGGATTCAACGGCCAGCTCATCTCCGACGTCGGCCCGGCCCGGATGTCCAACGACACCTGCATCCCCGGCGACGACCACGGCGTGATCCTGCTGTTCCTCGAAGGCGATCAGGCCCGCACCTACGGCCGCCTTCCCGAGGCGCAGCGCCGCGAAGGGCTGACCGCAGAACTGGTGCGCCACTTCGGCAGCGCGGCCGCGAAACCGGAGTTCTACGTCGACGGGGAATGGTCAGAACGGCAGTGGACCCGCGGCTGCTACAACGCCAACCACGGGCCGCACGTGTGGACCACCTACGGTCCGGCACTCACCGCGCCCATCGGCGTGATCCATTGGGCGTCAACCGATACCGCAACCTATTGGAGCGCCTACATGGAGGGCGCGGTCGACGCGGGAGAGCGGGCAGCGCAGGCGGTCATCGTCGAATTGGTGCAGTGATTGCTCGCGGGGGTTCAAACTGAACCATGCCCATACTGCACATCGAGCACGAGATCAGTGATTTGGCTACGTGGCTTGAGGCTTTCAACCGGTTTGCGCCGGCACGCGAGCAGGCGGGTGTCCAGCAGACACAAGTGTTTCAGCCGAATGACGATCCCAACTACATCGTGGTCAATCTGCGCTTCGAAAACGTTGACGCAGCAACTAATTTCCGCACCTTCCTGCACGACGTGGTGTGGAAATCGCCCGAGGCCTCGCCCGCGTTGGTCGGAGACCCGACCGCACGGGTGCTGACCGAGGTGACGCTCTAGACCTTGACGTCGAGGCTGGCCAAGCCGCGCAGCGTCAGGTTCGGCTTGTACTGCGGCTCGCCGGCCATCTTGGCCTGCGGGAAGCGGGCGGTCACCTTCGATAGCGCGACCGCGGCCTCCAGCCGGGCCAGCGGCGCGCCGAGGCAGAAGTGCGGGCCCTTGCCGAACGCCAGATGGCGAATGGTTTCGCGGTCCGGGTCGAATTCACCGGGCCGGTCGAACGCAGCGGGATCGTGATGAGCGGCGGCAAGCAGCAACATCATGATGTCACCCTTCGGCACGGCGGCCTCGCCAATTGTCATGTCGTCGGCGGCAATTCGGCCCATCAACTGCACGGGCGGGTCGTAGCGCAGCGTCTCCTCCACCACCGCGGAAACGCGTTGCGGGTCGGCGGCCAGCGCCGTCCACTGTCGCGGATTGCGCAGCATCGCCAGAATCGCGTTGGCGATCAGGTTCACCGTCGTCTCATGCCCGGCGACCAACAGCAGGTTGCACGTCGCGACGATCTCTTCCTCGGTGAGCTGATCGCCCGACTCCTCGACATGGATCAGCCCCGACATCAGATCGTCGCCGGGATCGCTGCGCCTGCGCGCGATGAGTTCCCGCAGGTACTCGCGCAGCCACAGGCCGGCCTGCAGCATTTCGTCGAAACTGTCGGGGGCTTGGCCGGTGAACGAGATGACCGGGTCCAGCGCCGCGGCCAGCAGCGCCGACGCGCGACTGAACTGCGGCTCGTCCTCGATCGGCACGCCGAGCAGCCGGCAGATCACCGCGACGGGCAGCGGATAGGCCAGGTCGGCGATCACATCAAAGGAGCCCTGCTCCTCGACCTTGTCGAGCAGTGAATCGACCAGCGCGGTGATGTCGGGTTCGAGCGCCTTGACCACCTTCGGCACGAACGCCTTGCTGACCAGCTTGCGCAGCCGGGTGTGGTCGGGCGGATCGAGGAACAGGAATCCCGGGGGGCCGATCGGCGTGGCCTCGACGCCCTCGGCGATCTCGCGCTGCGCCGTGGTCGACTTGAGTCCGATCACTGGCCGACGACGGATGGCGCAGCACCTCGTCGCAGTCCTGATACGACGAGAACACGTTCAGGGTCATCTCCGGCAGCTGCAGCGGCCCGTGCTCGCGGATCCGGTCGTAGGCCGGGTACGGATCCGCCCGGTTCGACGGGTCGAGCAACTGCAGCAGCAGTGCCTGCGGATCCGCGGTCGGTCATCGTCTCTTATTGTGCACGCGTCGAGTAGTACCGGCCCAGAACGTGCGCGCGGAGCTCGTCGAACTCGCCGGTCCGGATCGCGGCCCGGATCTGGTCGACGAGCCTGATCACGAAGCGCTCGTTGTGGATCGTGCACAGCGTCGCGGACAGGATCTCCTTCGCCTTGAACAGGTGGTGCAGGTAGGCGCGGGTGTAGTGCGCGCAGGTGTAGCAGTCGCAGTCGGCGTCGATCGGGGCTGAAGTCGCGCCGATACCGGGCATTGGTGACGTTGAAGCGGCCGGTCGCGGAGTAGACCGCGGCGTTGCGCGCGACGCGCGACGGGGACACGCAGTCGAAGGTGTCGGCGCCCGCGGCGACGGCGTCGAACAGGTCGTCGGGCTCGCTGATCCCAGCAGGTGGCGGGGCTTGTCCGCGGGCAGCTCGCTGCTGACCCAGCCGACGATGGTGGCCAGGTTCTGCTTCTCCAGCGCCCCGCCGATGCCGTAGCCGTCGAAACCGCGCCCGTCGTCGTCGACGATCGACGTCAGCCCGCGGGTGGCCTGCCTGCGCAGATCCTCGTACTGGGCGCCCTGCACCACGCCGAACAACGCCTGCGCCGGCTTCGCCGGATGGCCGCCCGGCAAGACAGTCAGCCGGCGGTGTTCGACCAGGCACCGCACCGCCCAGTCGTGGGTGCGCTGCACCGACTCCTCCTGGTAGCCGCGGGTGTTGACCAGGGTGGTCAGCTCGTCGAACGCGAAGATGATGTCCGCGCCGAGCTTGTGCTGGATGCCGATCGACACCTCGGGGGTGAACCGGTGGGTGGAGCCGTCCAGATGCGAGCGGAACGTGACGCCGTCGTCGTCGACGTGGGCCAGCCGCTCCTTGCCCTCGGCGATGACGTCGTCGGCCTGCACCCGCTCGGTGTCCATCGCCAGCACCTTCTTGAAGCCGGCGCCCAGCGACAGCACCTGAAACCCGCCGCTGTCGGTGAAGGTCGGCCCCGGCCAGTTCATGAACGCGCCGAGTCCGCCTGCCTCCTCGACGATGTCGGGGCCGGGCTGCAGATACAGGTGGTAGGCGTTGGCCAGAACAGCTTGTGCGCCAAGCTCTTTCATGGTTTCCGGCAGGACGGCCTTGACGGTGGCCTGGGTGCCGACGGCGATGAACGCCGGGCGTGTGGATGTCGCCGTGCGGGGTGCGGATGACGCCGGCGCGACCGAGCCGTCCTGGCAGTTCGGCGTCAACGCTGAAGAAAGGGCTCGCGCACGCCGTAGATTCTGCACTGTGAGAACTCGATGGGCCGTGCGCCGCCGCGGTAATGCTGGGCGTCGCCGGGTGTTCCTCGGGGCCGCCGGACTACAAGCCGGCGCCCGGCACGCTCGTCGCGGGCACCGCGCAGGTGACCGTCAACGGTGAGAACACCGGCACCACCGAGGCGGTGCAGTGCACACCGGCGGGCTCGCTGACCACCATCACCACCGGTGATCAGACATCGGGGGTCACGGCGCTGATCTCCAACAAGGACGCAGCTCACCACCGAAGCCGTCGGCATCAACAACGTCGGCGGCTTCACCGGCAGCTACAACGCCGGGCTCGGCGGCACCGCGAAGGTCACGATGACCGGCCGGACCTACGACATCACCGGAACGGCCGACGGCTTCGACACCGCCAATCCCAGCTTCCGCACCTCCGGCACGTTCGCATCAAAGTGGCCTGCTGAACGGCAAATGGCGTAGCCCAGCCGTCGCAAAATCGAACAATGGCCTCGTAGATGTCGCAATACTTTGCGGCATAGGGAAATTCGAGTCAGATCGGCGAAGTGCTCATCCGGCCGTGCGCAAACTCTGCATGCCCGCGCACATACCGAACGGCCGTATTGCCATGCCGCCCTTCGCACCAACCGCAGCCAACAATCAGTATGCGCGCAGGCAAATATTTCTCCCATTCGCGTGTCGGCGCGTTGGCGGCGAACCATACTGGCCCAGATGACCCGCCGATCTTGACGGGTCACAACAACACAAAGGAGAACACTGGTGAAGCGTGGGTTCGTCGTCGCCGTAGGCGGCGCGGCGATTGTCATCGCCGGTCTGTCCGGCTGTTCGTCGGGCGACAAGAAGTCCGAAAGCTCCGGCCACATCAGCGGAGGCAACCAGCGGAGCGGGCGACTGCCAGTGCGACGGCAGCACCCAGCGGGGGCGGCACCAAGGTCACCATCGATGGCCAGGATCAGAACGTCGAGGGCACCGTGGTCTGCACCGCGATGGGCGGAAACATGAACATCGCGATCGGCGACGCCGCCACCGGCATCGCCGCGGTGGTCAGCGAGGACGGCTCGAAGGTCACGTCGGTCGGCCTCGGCAACGTCAACGGCGTGACGCTGGGCTACCAGGCCGGCACCGGCCAGGGTGAGGCCAAGGCCACCAAGGACGGCAGCAACTGGAAGATCTCGGGCACCGCAACCGGTATCGACATGGCCAACCCCATGCAGCCGGTGAACAAGCCATTCGAGATCGAGGTCGCCTGCCCGTAGCCAGGTAACTCGTAGTTCGACGCGACGGCGGCGTCCCGGCAGGGGCGCCGCCGTTGTCGTGAAGGACGTCGCCGTCAGGCGGGCAGCGTGTAGCCGGCCGCCGACTGCCGCAGCTGCCAGATCTGCGCGGGGCACAGCTCGTTGACGGCCTGGTTGATCAGGTAGGCGCCCTGGTAGTAGTCGGCCGTGTTGAAGTCGGCCTTGACCTGGTCGACCAGCTGCGCGTAGCTCATCTTCGCCGCGACCCGATCGCAGATGGTGTTGCCGTAGCCGATCGCGGCGTCGGCGTTCGGGAAGTTGTAGCCCGGCCGCACATGCACGTTGACGAGGTAGGCCACCACGTCGGCGTTGGCAGGCGGCGCAAGCGCAACGGCCGAGAACAAGCCCATGAGCAGCGCGGCAACGAGCGACTTCATGGTGGCAGACCATACGCCTGCGGCGGCCGACTGTGCCGATTGTCGAGGCAAACGCCGAACGGGGAATCTACGCTGAGGCCCATGAGGCTCATGGCTGCAGTGGCGCTCGGTTGTGGATTCATCGCGGCACCGATGGTGTCAGCGGCAAGACGCGTCGGCGTATCCGGGGACGTGTGACGGCGCGACGTGTGTCACGTACATCGAGCGCGGCGCCGTCCTTGGCGATCGCTGCGTGCAGAACACCCGATACAACTTCGGCCTTGACAGCGTCGGGCGCCACGCTGGCCTGCGGCGTCCAAGGGCCAATGGATCGCGTCGCCGCCGCTGGTCGGTATCCGCACGCTGCGCTCGCTCTGTGGTGAGGACAAGGGCGTGGCGCAGTCACCCGACGGTGTGCCGCTGAGCTGCATCGGCGGGGCATGGACCGCCGACTACACCGTCCCCTTCGCATAGCGCTACGGAGAGGGGACGACATGGCAACGGCGACAACCGAGCCGGTACGGCTACCGCCGGGGCCGCGGGTACCGAAGATCGTCTCGGCGTTGCGATCTTGACCGCACTACGGCACCGGTGGGTGCTCGTTCTGGGTCGACGTTACGGCGGCACGTTCACCATGAATTTGCCGATCTTCGGCAAGATGGTGGTGATCAGCGACCCGATCCTGGTTAAGGATGTCTTCAGCACGAGCAGTGATCTGATCGAACGCCCGACTCAGCTCCTCGGCCCGGTATTCGGCCCTGGATCGACGTTCAGCCTCACCGGTAAAGAACACCTGAGCGCCGCAAATTGGTGCTCCCGGCGTTTCACGGGAAGGGGGTGAGAAGCTACGAGCATATCGTCGAAGAAGAGGTGATGAAGGAAACCGCGAACTGGCCCGAGGGCCGCGAGTTCGAAACGCTTGAGACGATGAGCCGCCTGACCCTCAACTCGATTCTGCGCGCCGATGTTCGGCGAAGAGGAAGACGTGCTGGACGAACTTCGCAGCCTATTGCCGGCGATGGTCACTCTTGGCTCCCTCCTACACCTGGTGCCGTCGGTAGCGGGGCGTGACTTCGGTCGGTGGAGTCCGGGGGGGCGGTTATTGCGGTTGCGGCGCCGGTTTGACACTGTCATCGAAACGCTCATCGCCAAGGCGCGGGCCGACCCGGCCTTTGAAGAGCGCAGCGACGTGCTCGCGGTCTTGTTGCAGGCCCGCTACGAAAACGGTGAGCCGATCCCGGATCGGCATATCGCCGACGAGCTGCTGACCATGGTCGTCGCCGGTCACGAGACAACCGCCTCACAACTGGCCTGGACGGTGGAGCGGTTGCGCCGGCATCCAGAGCTGATGTCGCGGCTTGCCGACGAAGTGGACGCCGGCGGATCTGAGTTGCGACAGGCAACGATCTTCGAAGTGCAGCGCACCCGGTCGATTTTCGAGGCCACGACCCGCTGTGTGAAGAAGCGAATTCGCTTGGGCGACTGGGTCCTTCCGCCGGGCACCACGGTGCTGGTTGATTTCCAACTGGCACATGAGTCAGAAGAGAACTTCCCCGACGCGGCCTCGTTCAACCCAGACCGATTCGTCGGCACCAGCCCGAAGCCGTTCAGGTGGATTCCGTGGGGTGGCGGCGTAAACCGCTGTGTTGGTGCGGGGTTCGCGGCCATGGAGATGGACGTCGCCCTGCGCACGCTGCTGCGCGAATTCCGGTTCGCGCCAACCGATGCGCCCGGAGAACGGCGTCACAACCGCTGTGTTTCGAACGCGCCGGCACGGGGCGCGCGCGCGGTGGTTTACCGGCGAACGGCCGCGGCGTCGGGTGATCGTGTCTCTGTGTCGGTGGCCGACCACGGCAGCTGACGTCTGCGAAATCCTTGAGCTGGCCAGTGACCCTCACGCTGACGCGAGCAGCTGTGAAGGTGCTATGCGTTCGAGTCAAACGGCGGTGGCAGGTTTCCGTCTGGCGATGTGCGCATCATCAACAGCAAGCTCCGACCTGATCTATCGGACGGTTCGGCGCGCGGCTAACCGCGATCGCCCACCATGACCGCTGCCGCGACCCTCCCGCCTCTGGCATACTCCCCGCCATGGCCATCACGCGCACGGACTACATCACCGACATCAGGTCAGGTTCATCAAAGCATTGCATGAACAACTACTGGTATCCCTTTCTGACCCGCCGGCTCGATGCGGAAGACCTCACGTGCCTCAACTTCGGCTACGAGGAGGATCCGCCGATGGCCTTGCCGCTGGCGGCGTCCGATGAGCCCAACCGGTTCGGTATCCAGCTCTACCACCGCGTGGCGACCCAGGCGGATCTCAACGGCAAACAGGTACTGGAGGTCAGCTGCGGCCACGGCGGTGGAGCCTCGTACCTTGTGCGCACCTTGCACCCGGCCTCCTACACGGGGCTGGACTTCAACGCAGACGGCATCGCCTTTTGCCGAAAGAGGCATAAACTGCCCGGGCTGGATTTCGTGCACGGTGACGCCGAAAGCCTGCCGTTTGCCGACCAATCGTTCGACGCGGTGATCAATGTCGAAGCCTCGCACGCCTATCCTCGGTTTCCCCGCTTCCTCGCCGAAGTGGTGCGCGTCCTGCGCCCGGGAGGGCATTTCCTCTACGCCGATTTCCGCGACCGGCACCGATTTTTCCGACTGGGAGGCAGCACTGGTCGACACCCAGATGCGGCAGGTTTCGGAACGCGTCATCAATGCGGAGGTTCTGCGCGCGCTGGAGAAAAATTCGCAGCGGTCACTGGACCTGATCGGTCGCCAGCTGCCGGCGTTTCTGCGCCGCTTCGGCCGCTGGTTCGCCGGTGTGCCGGGCACATGGATCTACCGCGACATCCAGAGCGGGCAAATCGAGTACCGGATGTATTGCTTCACCAAGAATTGAGCGGCGTCCCGCCACCAGAAAGCAGCGCCTCGTTCACTTTTAACGTGTGAAGAGTCGAACTACAGGTTTCCCGCATCAACTTCAACTCGGCATCTGCAGTATTGTGCGGAGAACCCGAACCGCCGCTAGTGTGGCCCGTACCCAGCACGGCTCAGGCCCGCGGGACCCATCCACACTCTCCCCAGGGTTTACCTCAATTCGCCCAATTGCCAGTTAGCCATCGTCGTTGGTGGCAATTTTGCGGATGCGTTTGCCGGCACATGGCTGCTGACGAAACGTTTTTCGGCGTGCTGGCGGATCTGAGCGAGCTTAGCCATATCGCTGACCTGTGCTTTCCGCCCTAGAAAACCGTCTCTGATTCTTTGCGCTGACCATTTCTACTGCTGGTATTTGCCTCGATAGACGTGGGCGTCCGTCGGCAAATTACGTTTGTCCTGACCGACGGATCATCTCGTCGACGTGGCGGGATTTGTCCTCGCGTTGACGCGTGGTCGGCGCTGGCCATGCTTCGCTAGGCTATGCACCAGATCGGGTGCGAGATGCGCGCGCCCCAGCCGGGCACCACTGAAAGGGCGGACTGGCGATAGCTACGTGTTCGAGCGGGTACTCAAGCGCCGACTGCAACAACTTCTGCGGAGCTTGCGCAGCCCAGTTCAGCGGCCGCCTCATCTGCATGAATGGCCACGTCAACCGGGAGAACCAACCGTTCTGCGGAGAATGTGGAGTTCGCGCTGATGGCGCTGTCGCGGTGCGCATGCAGCAGACCGGCCGGTCCAACTCAGACTGTGTCGGCTATCTTCAGCGTCCCAGCGATTCGTGGACGGCGGTGAGATGCATCGTTCTTCCGATCGTGGTGGAGGTCTAGGCGTATGGGCAGCACCGGTTCGGTTCGCCACGCTGTCTTGGCGGCCGGCGCTCGCAGTTCTGCTCTTGCTGTTGCTGCCTCTGTCCGCGTCCACGACGTGGGGGCCGCGGCTGCCGGCGGCTCCGTCCGCAGCGCCCATTGTGGTGCCGTTGCCGGATGTCGCCGCCGATGTCTGGGCAAGCCGAGGCCATGTCGTGCACCAGGAGCCATACGACCCGCCGCTTGATGACGCCTCGGTACTCGGCAAAGCATGGCGAGGCGTGTACACGTCGGTGTCCGGCGTGGACGGCGGGAGGCGCCAAGTCTCCGGAGCGTTTTTCGTACCCGCCGGACCCGCACCGCAGAATGGTTGGCCAGTCATCTCGCTCGCCCATGGCACCACCGGCATTGGACACGACTGCGGCCCTTCTCGACAGCCCGATCTCATGGGATACGCACCGATGATCGAATCGTTTCTGGCCGAAAAATACGCCGTTGCGCTCACCGACTACGAGGGACTCGGTGAGAGCGGGTCGCACCCCTACCTCGAACCACGGACCGAGGCGTTCAACACCATTGATGCGGTCCGCGCCATGCGCGAGATCACGCCAGCTGTATCTGCGCGCTGGGTGGCCGTCGGCTACTCACAGGGCGGGCAGGCGGTATGGGCCGCCGACGAGTTGAACTCCTACTACGGAAACGGTCTGCAGCTGCAAGGAAGCGTTGCGCTGGCACCGTCTGTAAATTCGACGGGTGGGGCCGACCTTGTCTGGTCGGGTTCGTTGACCGACGAGCAACGGGGGAGTTTTCCGATGGCCATGATCGGCGGCGCTCGGTACAACCCGGATCTCGACGCAGACGCGTTTCTGCACGGGTCAGCGGATTATTTCCGGGCGCTGCTGAGCCGTTGCAAGCCCCGCGACAGTCAAGAGTCGACCGGCCGTCAATTTGAGATACCAGTCCCGTGGCGAACAGTCGTTGATCGCCTCCGCGACGCCAACGATGTGAAGCCAGACAGTCCTCAAGACATCGCAACGTTGCGGGACGCGTTGCGCCGGGTGGCCCTGCCGCAACGGCCACTGGACAAGCCGATGCTCGTTATCAACGGCGAGGATGACGCCCAGGTCTTGCCGGACTGGGTTCGATTCGCGGTTTCAGGCAGCTGCGCACTCGGCGGACAAATCGAGCATGTGCAGTTACCCGACACCAACCATTTCGATGTCACAACGAAAAGCGCTCAGACGACACAACGTTGGATCGCAGATCGATTCGCCGGAACGCCTCCACCCTCGAATTGCCCTGCCGGGCAGAACTAACCCGCACGGCCCCTCGCGAGCGACGCCCTCAGTCGTATAGCTCGCCGATCCGCTTCACGCGGTCGGCGTCGCGCATGAAATCGCCATTCACCAGCCGCCGGCCCTCCCGTGCGGGCGCACCGTCGCGCGTCAGTACCGAGATGCAGTCGATCAGACGGCGACTTCCACGCCACGGGACGAGTTCCTGCGAAATGCAGCTCAGCCCGTGCGAGACCGCTAGTTCGCGTACGCGCTCGGCCGAGACGCTGACTGCGCGCAGGTGAGTGCGATCGACGACACGGAGCCGCATGGCCTCGCGTTCCATCACCGAAACCAGCCGTCGCCAGGAACCGCGGTCGCCGTCGACGAACCCGACGCCGCCTGGCCGGCCGGAATGGAGGCGCCAAGCCAGCGCTTGATCGCATGCAGTCCCCTGAAGTAACCGAATTGGCCGAGGTTCGAGTGATGGAGCACCGCTGTACCGCCCGGCTTCAGTTTGGTTGCGAGGCCACCCAGGTAACCGGCGAGGGCGTCGTGCTCCGCATGGACCAGCGAGTCGAAGCTGAACGCAAGGTCGATCGAATCGTCCGCGAGCGCGGCAAGCGAGGTGCCGACATTGACCAGGTAACGGACGCGCGGGCTGTCGGCAAAGCGCTGCCTGCACGCTTCGATACAGGAGGCGAGAAAGGTCGACCAGCACCAGTTCGCGGCATTCCGCCAGCAGAAACTGGGACCAACGGCCGTAGCCCGGTCCTATCTCGAGAATCGACCCGGCCGGCAGATACCGACTGAGGCGTGGGCGCAGCGTCCAGTGCCATTGCCGTGCCGGGCCGCCCCATGGAGCGGACCACTCGTCGCCCAACCCGCTCCAGTCGTAGGTCCGGTCCCAGATCTCCCGGTTGAATTCGATGCTGGCCACGACAGCCCCCGTTCCGCGGTTTCACCGCGATGGTAGCCGGGTGTCCCTGCCGACCGCGGGTGTACCGCGGAGCCGCACGACGACGGAGCGAACGAAAGGCAGGTGTCGGTGCTCTGCCCGATCACCCGTATCCGCTCGTCGGGAAACCGATAAGCGGGCGGCATCGTTGCTAGCGTCGCTCGTATGCGGCACGTGCATGCGTTCGAGGACGATGGCCTCGGCGAACTCGACGCGGTCGCCATCGCCGACGCCATCAAATCCGGTCGGCTGAGCAGGGCCGAGGCGGTGGAAGCGGCCATCGCGCGCACCGAAGCGGTCAATCCGGCGCTCAACGGCTTGGCGTGTCAGGCATTCGACCAGGCGCGTGCCAAAGCATCGGAGCGAGGTTCGGACGGCGGATTCTTCGCCGGCGTACCGACTTTCGTCAAGGACTGCGTCGATGTCGCGGGACTGCCGACGATGTCGGGCACGGACGCGTGGGCGCCGCTGCGGGCCGGCGCCGACAGCAACTGCGCCCGGCTGTACCTGGCCACCGGGCTGATATCGCTGGGCAAGACCCAGTTGCCAGAACTCGGTTTAAGCGCATCCGCCGAACATCCTCGACTGGGATCGGTGCGCAACCCGTGGAACACCGACTACACCGCCGGCGGCTCCTCATCGGGCTCGGCCGCGTTCGTCGCGGCCGGTGCGGTGCCGATCGCGCATGGCAACGACGGCGGCGGCTCGATCCGTATTCCGGCATCCTGCAACGGGCTGGTGGGCCTCAAGCCGTCGCGGGACCGGTTACCGCTGGATGACAGGCCGCGGTTGGTGCCGCTTCGTATCCTCGCCAACGGTGTGCTGACCCGGTCGGTGCGTGACACCGCGGCCTTCTACCGAGAGGCTGAACGCATCTGGCGTCATCCGACGCTGCCGCCGATCGGCGACGTGCGGCACCCCGGCAAGCAGCGGCTGCGAATCGCTGTGATCACCCGCACGGCCAAGCGCGAGTGCAGCCCCGAACTGCGTGAGCTCACGCTGAAATCGGCCGAACTGCTCGAAGAGCTCGGCCACCGCGTCGACGATGTCGAAACCCTGCGGGTGTCTTCCAGTGTGGCCGACGACTTTCGGCTGTATTGGGCCTTGATGGCCAAGTGGCAGGTGACGGCCATCGAGCGCGCGTACGGCGACACGTTCGATGCCAGCCGGTTGAACAACCTGACGCTGGGCCTGGACCGCTATGCCCGCCGCAACATGCACCGCCTCCCACTGGCGATCATGCGTCTGCGCGCCACCCGGCGGCGCACCGCGCAGTTTTTCGGCACTTATGACGCGGTGCTGACCCCGACGATGGCCGACGAGACGCCGCGCCTCGATTCCTTCGACCGGACCGCCGACGCCCAGCAGATCATGGACCGAGTGGTCAACTGGAATGCGTTCGCGTGGCTACAGAACATCACCGGCGAGCCAGCTATCTCACTGCCGCTGGCCGAATCCGCGAGCGGTATGCCAGTCGGCATGATGCTCCATGCCGACGTCGGACGCGAAGCGCGGCTCCTGGAATTGGCCTTCGAACTCGAAGAGGCCCGGCCCTGGACCCGCATCCAGTCTCGCGCTCAGGACTGATCAGGGCTGTCTGCTGGGCTCGTGGGCTGCGCTCAATTCGGCAATCCTGGCCGCGGCCGCGGCCCTGCCGCATCTGCCCCGATCACTTGTGCCCTGTCGTAATGCGCCTGCGCTGCATTCACGTGTGAGGTAAAGGAGTCAACCTCGGCCTGCCCAGCATTGGGACCGGCGTTCGAGCAAACGCTGTACGCGGCGCCGATCTCATCCACGACAGCCTGGACTTCGGAAGTCAGTGCACGAACGGGAGTCGGCAGCGCTGCGTCCAGTCGTTGGTTTGCATTGTTCATTTGCTCACAAGCCGCCTTGGCGCCGGCGACATCGCCCGCCGCGATAGCGCCTTGCGCACTTTGCACAGCACTCTGAATGTCTTGGCCCGCATCCGAAGCCTTTGCCGCCCAAGCCAATACCGGGCTCGATTCCTGCGCGGACCTCACCGTGCCTTGCCCCGATGAAACTTCCGACTTCATATCCGGGAACATTGTTGGCAAGGTGTTCGGCCTGGGCATCCACGGCGTCGCGTCCGTCGTCGAGGCAACGGCGGACGGTACAGAGCCCACCTGCATTCCCCCCACCACGACTGCGGCGCTTGCCACCGCCGCCAATCCGACAAGAACGGCTCCCACACCCGCCCATCGCGTGCGGCGCCGTACGCCGCAGCCCTCGTAACCGTCCTCGCAACCCATCGATGCCCCCTATCCGCCTCCCCAGAGACGGGTCCAAGAATTAACTGTAGAGCGCCGACCCTGCCCAAAAGACTGGAACGGACAACCAATCTGACGCGCGTGAAGCGGCGGTAAGGCGGCGTTCGACGTGCCGCCGGGCACAGAGCCCGCCGCGCGGTGGAGCAAACAGCTATTCCGATGATGTATCGGGCCCTAGGCTTACAGCGAGCGAGCGGGTCGACAAGGGGCGCGATGACGATCAACACCGCGAACACGGTCGGGCGGACCGAGCGGGTGCGGACATGGGCCGACCGGGCCCAGTTCGCCGGCCTGGCGTCGGTCGGCGCGGGGGCGTGCCACCTCGCCGCCGCCGGCATCCACGCCGAAGACGCGTCCCTCGCGCGCATCTTCGTGATCATGGGCGCTGCCCAGCTGATCGCCGGGCTCGTGCTGGCGCTCGGGGGCGGGCGGCCGGCGGCGTCGGTGGTCGCCGTCGTGAACATCGTCGCCGTCGGTGGCTGGGCGCTCACCCGCACCGTCGGCATCGCGTGGGTCCAGGGCCTCGAGCACACCGAGCGGCCGCAGTTCGCCGACACGGTGTGCGCCACGCTCGGCGCGATCGCCCTCGTCCTGGCCATCGTCGTCCTGCTGCGCGGCGCACGACAGGCGCCACGGGTCGGCCTCGTCGTGCCCGGCACGCTGGTCGGCATCGTCAGCGTGGCCGCCATGCTCACCAGTGCCACGCACGTCCACAGCCACGACGAGACCGGCCACGTACACGCCGTCGAAACGTCGACGTGGCCGCGGCCATTCGACCCGACCCAGCCGATCGACTTCGCCGGCGTGCCCGGGGTGACCCCCGAGCAGCAGGCCCGCGCCGAGACGCTCGTCGCCTCCACGCTGCAGGACCTCCCGCAGTTCGCCGACGTCACCAAGATCGGCGCCCTGGGGTTCACGTCGATCGGCGACGCCGGCAGCGGGTTCGAGCACTACATCAACTCCGCCTACGCCCGCGACGACGCGTTCCTCGATCCGAACAAGCCCGAGTCGCTCGTCTACCAGGTGGACGGTGACAAGCGGACGCTGGTCGCGGCGATGTTCGCGGACAGCGGGATGTCGCTCACCGATCCCAAGCTCGTCGACTGGGGCGGTCCGCTGATGCAGTGGCACGTGCACAAGGACCTGTGCTGGAACCTCGCCGAAATCGCGGTCGGCGTCACGGATGAGGCCGGTAATTGCCCGGCCGGCTCGATCAATGCCGGCGGCGACATCCCGATGATCCACGTGTGGATCGCACCCAACGAGTGCGGCCCGTTCGCCGCCCTCGAAGGCGGCGGCGCCGGCCAGGTCGCCGGCGACGGCCCCCGCGTCGACCAGTGCGCCGCCCACCACCACAGCGGTTGACGGTCGTTTCCACGAACTTTTCGGTGAAACGACCAGCAAACCGAAACCGTCAACGCCAAAAGCAACCGTTGACACGGAGAGGCGCCGTCTACCCGCCGGTGACCCGCACCGTGCAATAAGTGCCGCGGCGGACTCGGCCAAATGTGAGGATATCGTCGCGCGCGTACCGCGCATAAACGACAATGGTGGAGCGCCGTCCGCGATGCACACAACTAATCCGGGTCATGTCGTTTGAAAACGGGGGATTTCAGCTTTGGTCACCAGACATGCGGCCACAGAGACATGTAGGTATCGGGTCGGGCGGTCTAAGCCGTTCATCCGTGTCTGGCCGGCAAACCTGAACTGGCCACCCGACGATGTTTCGACCGGGGCCGACAACGCTAGCCAATCCATTTCTGTCCGCGGAGTTGGTCGCACGTCGGCCGGACCGCGGCGTCAAGCCCGTGTCGCGGTGTCCCTGGTGCCTGAATGGTCATGAAGCGAGTTCGGGTGGGCCTGGAGCTCGCCCGCTCCAACCAGGGACGCCAATGGTTGTGGCTGACCGCGCGCAAGCGCCTCTACTCGCGCGTCGTATCAATCGGGGTACGCAGGGACTTGAGCGTGCATGTTGAAGGTCAGATCGGGCGCGACCTCGCGGTGGTGCCACCGGCGAAGATTCCCCTGGTCGTCCGGCAGCTTCGGCCCGAGGACGATCTTTCGTTCATTGATGACGTTCCGGGACTCGACCCACGGTCGGCGCAGATGCGTGCGGACCAGCGCTGGCTAATGAGCGGTGATCTTCCCGCGCCCTGGGTCGCCGTCGACCCCGACGGAGCGGTGTGCTTCATGACATTTCTGCTCACGGCGCGCGACAACGCGGTCATCCAGGCGCGATGGGGAGGACTGCTTCCGCAGCTCCAACCGGATGAAGTACTGATCGAGGGCCCGTTCGCAGGGGAGAGCGCTCGCGGGTTGGGGATCATGAAAGAGGTCGCAGGCCGGCTTCTGCAAGTGGCGGTTGCCTCCGGCGCGCGATACGTGATGGGCTTCATCGGTGAAAGGAACGTTGCAACGCTGAAAGTGGTCGAGTTGGGCGGGTTAGCTCCCTTCCTCAAGCGCGAAGAGAGCTGGTTTCTATTTCGCCGGCGCATCCGGTTCCTCCCTATTGCGGATGCGACGAAATGACTTAGGTCTTGAGTCCGCTGCGGCTGCGGTCACGCAATTAGCGTTTGTTCCGCTCGACAAATTCAGCCAGAGTCCCGATCGTCTCGAAGACGTCCCCTGTGAAGTCCTCGTCGTCTATTTCGAAGTCGAATTCCCGCTCCAAGTTGACTGCGAGGGTGACGACGGCCATCGAGTCGAGTTCGGGCAGGCTTCCGAACAGCTCAGTGGACGCCTCAAGCGTGTGAGCGCGATCTTGAATCCCAAGGGATTTCACAATCACGACCTTCACTCGGTCGAGAGTGTCTTGGCTGAAGTTCATCGAACATCCTCCCTGTGCGCGACGAAACCTATACAAGCACTTCAGTGGGTAGCGGATGGCCCAAAAAGGCCGTGGGGCTGGCGGTCAAGCCGTAGGCGCCCGCCTGAAACAGCACAATGGAATCTCCGATCTGGGCATCCGCAAGCCTGACGTCGTCGCCCAACAGATCGAGCGGAGTACACAGGCAGCCGACGACGGTCGCCGCCGACTCAGCCGGCTCAGCTAGGCGGTTGCCGACCGCGATTGGGTAGTTCCGGCGGATCGCCTGGCCGAAGTTTCCCGACGCCGCCAACTGGTGGTGCATGCCGCCGTCGACTACGAGGTATGTGCGGCCACGGGACACTTTGCGGTCGACCACCCGGGTGACGTACACGCCACACTCGCCCACGATGTAGCGACCGAGTTCGATCACGATCTCGCGCCTCCGGCAGGTTCGGCACGATCCTGCTGTCGACCAGCTCGGTGAGGTTCGCCCCGATCGCGGCGAGGTCGAGCGGGGCGTCCTTGTCGAAGTACGGGATACCGAAGCCGCCGCCGAGGTTCACGTACCGCACCGCCGCGGGCGCCTTCTCGGCGAGTGCGAGGATCAGCTCGACCGTCTTCCCTTGCGCCTCACACAAAATCTCCGCATTGAGGTTCTGGGAGCCTGCGAACACATGGAACCCGAGAAACTCCAGATCCGCGTCGGCGAGGCTGGCGAGGAACTCAGGCACCTGTTCGGCATCCACGCCGAACTGCTGCGGGCCACCGCCCAGCCGCATACCCGATCCCTTAACCTGGAAGTCGGGATTCACCCGCACCGCAACGCGGGGGCGCACACCGAGCGTCTCGCCGGCTTGGATAACCCGCTGGGCCTCCGTCGCCGATTCCATCTCGATCGTCACGCCCGCCGCGACGGCCTGCACAATCTCTGCCGCGGTCTTGCCCGGCCCGGCGAAACTGATCCTGCCTGCGGGCATCGGGGTATCGAGTGCGGTCCGCATCTCGAGCGTAGAGGCGACATCCATCGCATCGACGAGGCCGGCCAGGTGTTGTACGACCGCGGGCATCGGGTTGGCCTTCACCGCGTAGCTGAGGTGCAGCTTCGGCGGCAATGTTGCTCGCAGCATTTCGACGCGCTCGCTCAAGAGTCGGCGGTCGTAAGCGAAATATGGTGTGGACCCAACGCGTTCGGTGAGGCGGTCCAGCGGCATCCCACCCACGGCAAGCTGACCATCGATGCTGCCGAACGCCGCGATCATCGGTCGCGGGCTCACGTGGCCAACTCCTCGCGCAACAGTGCCCGGTCGAACTTACCGTTGGGTGAGCGAGGAATCGCATCGCGAACCACAACTGAGCTGGGCACCATGTACAGCGGCAGCCGGGACTTCATCTCTTCGAGCAGCGCGTCGGCGTCGAACTCCTGCGCCGCTGGTGCCACCGCGAGCAGCACGCGTTGGCCCAGCGCGGCGTCCTCGACCCCGAGCGCGACCGCATCGCGCACCAGACCGGTCGAGTACGCGACCTCTTCGATTTCGGTGGGGCTGACCCGATAGCCGGACGTCTTGATCATCTCGTCCTTGCGTCCGACGAAATACAGAAAGCCCTCTTCGTCGGCGGTCACGGCATCGCCCGACCAGACCGCCAGTTCTGGTGTGCGCCAAGGCGCGTCGCGACCGGGAACAGGCCGGAATCGCTCCGCCGTGCGGACGGGATCGTTCCAGTACCCGAGCGCTACGTGCGGCCCGCGATGAACAAGCTCGCCCTCTTCACCCGGATCGCAGGGCGACCCGTCGGGACGCACCACCAAGATTTCGGCGTTCGGTATCGCCTTGCCGATGGAGTCGGGCCTGCGGTCGACCTCTGCCGGATCGAGGTAGGTCGATCGGAACGCCTCCGTAAGTCCGTACATGAGAAAGGGTTTCGCCGACGGGAACACCTCCCGCAGCTTCTCCAGGGTTGGCTTGGGCATCCGCCCGCCGGTGTTCGCGAAGTACCGCATTGACGCTCTAGCGTCCTCCGGCCAGCTCTGCTCGGCGATCTGGATCCAGAGCGGAGGCACACAGGTTAGGCCGGTGACCCTATGCCGGGCACACAGCCGCGGCACGTCACCAGGGAGCAGGTAGTTCATCAAGATCACATGCGCACCGACGGCGAAAGCCGTTGTCAGCTGGCTGAATCCCGCATCGAAGCTGAGCGGCAGCGCGGCTAGGAGCACGTCGTCGGCGGTATTGCCGAGGTATGCGGCCACGCTGTCGGCGCCGGCGATCAGGTTACGGTGGCTGAGCACCACGCCCTTGGGGCTGCCCGTGCTTCCCGAGGTGTACAGGATGGCCGCGATGTCGAGGTCGATGACATTCGGGGTAGGCGCTGGGTGATGTGATCCGGGCAGCTGCTCCCATCCATGGACTCGGTAGTGCGCAGCTGGTTCTCCCCCGTCGAATCGGGCACCGACGAGCACGACGTCTTCGACTGTCGGGCAGGATGTGAGTTCGTCGCGCAGCAGTGCCAGCCGCTCGGGTGAAGTCACGACCACCCGCACGTCGCAGTCCCGCAGGATGTGGCCGACCTGTGGGGGACGCAGTAGCGGGTTCACCGGTACGAAAGCGGCACCCGCGGCCGACGCCCCGAAGATCGCTACGACCGTCTCGATCCGCTTGTCGAGATATACCGCGACCCGCTCTTCACGTGCCACTCCGAGCTCGGCCAACCCGGCGGCAACACCCCGAATCTGCGTACACAACTCGTCGTAATTGAGGGTCTCTTGCTTGAAGGTCAACGCCGGCAAATCGGGGTGCGATCGGGCGCGGTCCTCGATGAGGTGATGGAGGTTCGTGCTCATGCCCCCCGCGTCAGCCCTTCCCGACGCACATTGCCGATATTGCGTCCGATCACTTCGGGGCTCTCAACCAGACCCCGATCCATCTGAAACAGGTCAGCTCGCTGTAGAGGTAGTCGATCTGATCTGGCTGCAGCTCCTCGCTGAGATACATTTTCGTCGCACCCTGCAGCATGACCGACCTTGCCGGACGGTGCCTAACCACCCTGATCTCGGCCAGCGTCATAGGTATTCGGCGCCGTAAGAGCAGATATCGGTAGAGATGCGGCGCGAAGTCCCGAAACAGGTCGGGATCGCTGACATGCAGGATCGAAGCAAAATAAGCGAGACGCCTGAACCGGCCGAGGTCCCGCCGGAACATCACATAGCAGCTCCGATCGCCCTTGGCGAGCACCACGTGGTGGGCGGCGGTCGCGGCGTGGTCACGGTATATCGTCTGGTCGCGCCCGGAGAGCAATCCGTCGATCTCGTTTGGGGTGTCGACAACCCGCACGCCCCTCGACCGGATGGGCCACGGCATGTTGGGGACCAATGCCCTCGCGGTATCGAGAGGAGCGAACCCGAGACGGCTGTTTAGCGCCACGACGGTCGGGTTCGGTGTCAGATCGGTGAAGGTGTATCCCCGCTGGCGGAGCAACGACCGTAGCAGTCGTAATCCGGTTGCGCGGTGTTCGTCGGTGACGCACCAGGTACCGAGGTTGCAGATGCGCCGCGGGCGGCCGTCAATCATTCGTTCCGAGTACAACGCAAGGCATGCGCCAACGACACGCCCGTTGTCGCTCAGAAGGTAGCCGTGATTGGGTTGCTCGAAATTCCAGGTCGGGGTCATCGCTCGATGCCAATCGGCCGTGGAAACCGCCGAGCCCATATCACGGTGCAAGAACTCCGCCACCGCTTGCATGTCGGCGTCGGTGATCGGCTTGACCTCGACGGAGCGGACGTCCGACATGGCGCCACAGTACCGTAGCTGCGGTCGGGCAGTGAGCAAACACAGTCACCGTTCGCGTCAGCGATGTTGTCGGTCGGATCACGCCGCCGCCCAGCCGTTGGTGCCTTACTTTCTCCCCGCCGGACACGTTTATCGCGGGCGCTGGACGACCCCGCGCGGCGCTGCGTTCAAGCCGCCGTACCTGTCCTCCATGACCTCCGCCATGCCGCCGGCATCCAGAGGTAACGTCGCCGGCATGACGAACGTTTCCAGGAAACTGAAGAACGCCATAAAGCGTGTCCCGGGAACGCAGACACTTTACTTCAAATTGGCGGGTCTGCGGCTGCCCCGCTCCACAGAGGACGTATTTCGCTACGCCATCACGGAAAACAAATGGGGCCTCCACGATTCGGTATCCGGTGGTGGATCAGATCTTTATCAAACGCGGGCCATCCGAGAGCGCCTCCCGATGTTGTGGTCCGACTTCGATGTCGGCACCGTTCTCGATCTGCCTTGCGGGGATTTCTATTGGCTGAAGCATGTGCCGATGGACGATATACGCTACATTGGCGCCGATATCCTTTCGGAGCTTATTCAGCGGAACAACGACCTTTATGGGCGCCCGAATGTGGCGTTTCGCAGAATCAACTTGCTTGAAGATCGTTTGCCCAAAGTCGATTTGGTTCTCTGCCGTGATTGCTTGGTGCATTTTTCGTATCGCCATGTCGAGACTGCACTGCGAAACATTTGCGACAGCGGATCGAAGTACCTACTGACAACGACTTTTACTGAGCGGCGACGGAATCACGATATTGCGACGGGCCAATTCCGTCCGCTCAACCTCGAGGCTCAGCCGATGTCTCTGCCCGCGCCTATTCTTACGATCAACGAAGGCTGCACAGAGGGGAATGGTATCTACCAAGATAAATCACTCGGGCTGTGGCACGTGTCCGATATTCGCGCGCATCTCGAGGCGCACCGCCTCTAGGAGATTTCGTCACCCCGCCGCGTCGCGGTTTGTTGGCAGCTCTAGACGGCGTTGATTCCGCTTATTGTGGCTCACACGCTTCGAGAATGATCGGGCACGTTCTAGCAGGTATCCACACACGGCACTTGCTAGTCCGATGATAATCGTGAAGCCTTGCGAAGTTTCCACCGCGTCCAGCGAGTAGAGCCGCACCACTGCCACGCGAAGCACTGTCCACGCGTAATTACGTTCTATGTCAACAACAGATGCAGAACCGAGGTTGTTCGCCATTAATCCCTTGCCGCGGCCTTCCGCGAAGCACCGGCGAACGAAAAATCCCATTGATACGCGTGATCGAGGAATGCTGTGATTGATCGTTGCGGTCGGAACATACATCCAGCGGCCTCCGGAACCCGCCGCCATTCGTATGCAAAGATCAGTGTCCTCTGGCTGGGGCGCAGCCCCGCGTTTCCCGAAGTCAGCGCGAAATCCTCCGACGCTGCGGAAAATGTCGGTACGCACGGCCATGTTGCCCGACCATACATTTCGCACCGGCGCAGTCAACATTGGTAACCCCTCGTACGAGCCCCCAACGACCCATTCGAATTCGCGCGGGAACCAGGACGGCTTACCCGACGGCCACGTGACGTTGTACTTCCCGCCGGTCCCGACCACATCAATTTCGACTAACGGCCGAGTGAGCTCTTGGAGCCAATCTCGATCGGCCACCTCGTCATCATCAAGGAAGGCGGTGTACTTCGTCGTTACCGCCTCGACGCCTCGATTGCGGGTGGCCGATGCCCCTCGGTCCCGCCTGTTTACCACAACAGTAACCCAGCCAAACATATCCTGTAATTGCCGCGCTAATGTCTCGTTATTGTCTACGGCTACGATTACCGCCTGTGGCGGAAACTGCTGGTGCTGAAGCGAGGCCAAAGCCGCAGTGATGCTGGGTAAGCGCTGCTTTGTATAGCAGGGCATTACGACGGAAATGTCCCGGCTGTCAATAGTGGTACGCCCAACGTGCTTCATTGGTCACTGAGACAAGGTAGGTGGAGGTAGGCGACAGCCACGACCTCAGCGCCGATCCATCAAGTATCGCTCGTGGAATTCCGACTGCTGTATCGCGCGCTTGTGGGTGAGCTGACGGAATGCCCAATATCCCCGGCGGCCGAGCGAGCGCTTGAGCAGAGTCTTGAGGCGTTCCTGCATGTCGTCTCGGCGCCGCCAGCTACCCATGAAGAGATGCATCGAGTAACCACCTGCACCCCAGAGCACGGGAAAGTCGAAGTACTCTTTCGGGTAAATCGTGACTTCGTCGAGTTGCTGCCGCTCGTTGTTCAATTTCAACTGCGGAAAGCGCTCGAGGAAGAACCGCGTGTATACATCGTTACTGAGCGAACGGTCGCCGACCAAATGGTCGTAGGCCGCAAGGAGTTCACCGATCACGGGTTGACCCGGCTCCGAACCAATCACCGCGGTGCACAAGTTGCAGTCGAACATGAACCCGAAAAAGGTCTTGTCCGATAGGAACGGAGTGAAGTCTTTGAACACTTCGACGTCGACGTCGAGATAGATGCCGCCGTACTGGTACAGGACGTCGAGCCTCGCGAAGTCACCGATGTAACCCCACTCGCCGTTTGCGTACGCCTCGGACATGAAGGCGCTCTTGTTCACGTCGTAGTTGGCTTCAGTCCACTCCTTGATTTCGTAGTCCGGCAGCGCCGCACGCCAACTCGCGATGCAACGCTGCGCGAGCTCCGGCTTTTGCGCGGGGCCGAACCAGAAATAGTGGACAACCTTCGGGATCATCTCGCCTCCCCTGCCTCCCTCTAGACGTCCCCTAGCATCTGCGTCATCTGTGCCACCAGTCCCGAATCACCCGTTCGGCGGCCTTGCCCCGAGGGGAGTAGTTGGTGGCATGGTCGCTTCCGTCGTCCGGCAGGGCGTTCCAGACCCACCAGTACACGCCCTCCCACCACGGCTGGTCGCTGAAGGTCGCCAGCAACGCTTGGTAGGCCGCGGCCTGTTCGGCCTCGTCGGGCGGAGTGCCGAGCCGCCAATTGTTGGGCTGCGTGGTGGTCCCTTGCTGGCTCGTGTAGCCGGCCTCGGTGAACAGGACCTTACGGCCATACCTCGCGGAACCCTCGGCCATCTGGGCCAGAATGGGCTGCCATGCCTGCTGCAACGCGGCCACGTCGGTGGTGGGGCCCGCGCTAAGCGGAATGTAAGCGTCGATGCCGATGAGATCTACCGCATCCCAGAACGGGACGCGCGTCGCTTCGTCCGGTTCTGCTGCGTACAGCACGGTGCCGTTGTAGCGAGCCCGTACATCCCGGATTACTTGCAGCCAGCCGGGCCGATCGTCGGAAATCGATGCTAGCTCGCTGCCCACGGCGAACTGCTCGACCCCCAGCCGCTGCGCCATCGCCGCGTAGTAAGTGATAAACGCCGTGTACGAGGCGAACCAGGCCACCCGATCGTCGGGACGGATGGCGCTCCGACTTTCAGCAGGCAAATAGACATGCGGCGTGAGGAACACCTTTAACCCGTATTGGTGAGCCAGTCCGATCGCCTGTGCCAGGTTCTCATCGCTCATCGTCCATGGCCCTCGGACGATTTCAGTCGCGTTGCTCGATACCTGGCCCCACGCAGGGGTGAACTGAACCCAAGTCGCCCCCACGTCCACCATTTCTCGTAAGGACTGCGCCAACTGTGGGCCGTTGTAGCCGGCATCCCAGATCAGCGCGAACCCATGTTGCGTCGGACCAGGGTCAGATCTCGCGGCATCCGAACCAAAAGACTGGCCGGCCACCGTGATTACCGCCAGAAGCACCGACACGACCACCACCCGACCGATCACCAAGGAGGCCCACCGCGGGCGGGGACGCGGGGTCGTCGTCACAGGTGTTCCACTCGAGATGATCGTGCTTTACCGCGATGGCGCCGTACGGCGATGCGGTTGCCGACCGTCAGACCGGAACGGATCCGCTTGGCATCCAGCCGCCACGAACTGTCACGATCGTGCACGTATGTCCGCGGGATGGCATGACGGCCGATGGCGGCCGACGGCCAGCCCGCGCAGGCGTAGTCGTAGCCTGCCGTTTGCACCGCCGTCACGACGCGAGCGTCCAAGTGCCCCGTACGGATAGCAGAATCCTCGTACCTGCTGGCCGAGTCAGCTCCTGCAGGATCGCGCGGCTGCGCACGGTCTCTGCGCTCAGCCGTGTGTCGTCGGCCTCGGGCAGCGACACGTGATCCAGCCCGTGCGACGCGATCTCCATCCCGCTCCTGGCCGCTTGACGCACTTCATCGGCAGTCAGCAGGGCCTTTTCAGGGGCCGGCCGGTTCCACACATCCTGACCGCCCAGCCGTCCCGCAAGGACGAACGCGGTCGCGGTGAAACCGTATCGCTGGAGAACCGGCATAGCGTACGTGACGAAGTCCTGGTAGCCGTCGTCGAACGTCAGCCCCACCAGTCCGCGACCCCGCCCGTCGGCCCTTGCGCCGAGCAGCTCTGCCATCGAGACTCCGCGTAGTCCACGACCGCGCAGCCAGCGCATCTGCCGCTCGAACCGCTGCGGCGTCATGGTCACCTCGTGGGGATCCTCGTCGTAGGGCGAGACAGAGTGGTACATCAACACCAGCGGCATCGTGTCCAGTCCTGCCCTCTTCGCCGAGCCCTCAGCTGAGGAAGCGGTCATGCACCGTGTCCTCTCCAGAATCGGTGGTCGCTATTGGAAACCACCCCTATTCGGCGGCTCGGACCGCCGATCAGCCTCTGCGTCGGCCAGAACGCGCAGATACACCTCGTCGAGCCGGGGCAGCACCTGTGACAGCGTGAAGCGCGCCGCCTTGGCCGGGCCGGCCGCGCCGAGTCGCGACCGCAGCCGCTCGTCCTCGAGTAGGCGCCGCAGCGCGCAGGCCAGTGCCTCGGCATCGCCGGGCGGTACGTGCAAGCCCTCCACACCATCGGCGACCACATCCAGCAGACCACCGAGCGCCGAGACCACACACGGGGTCCCCGCCGCCAGACATTCCACCGCGACGAGCCCGAATCCCTCCGGCACCAGGCTGGGCACGACGCCGACGACGGCGTGCCGCCATGCGGCGACCACCGCGGGATGCGGCACGTTGGTGACGACGACGACCCCGGGCCGGTCGCCGATCCGGAAATCGGCACGGGGCAGACCAGCGAGGACCAGCGGTATGTCCACCCCGCCTGCGCGGAGCCGGGCGTGCGCGTCGAGGAGCACGTCGACGCCTTTGTAGGTGCCCAGCGCGCCCGCGTAGAACAGATAGGGCCCAGTGGCGGGCACGAAATCGGGGCGCGCGGCGGTCCGTTCGTCGCTGGCAAGAGCGAGCAGATCATCATCGATAGGCGTCGGGATCACCTCCACTGGGCTGCGGTCGGCCGGGCGGGGCGCCGAACCTCGGGCGGCAAGCGCCGACGAGACTGGCTATCCATTGGGCGACGTCGCGATGCCGCCGCGAGCCGAGCTCGTGCAATCCGGCGGCCAGAGGAATCCCCTTCAGACCGTAATGGGTGTAGGCGCAGCCGATGCACTTGCTCAAGCCGGGTCCTGAGCAGACTTGGCGCCCGTGGTACAGCATGATCTTGGTCGCGCACACCTGGCTATGGTCGTGCGCGGTGGCGACGACCGGGATGCCAGCCCGGCGAGCGGCGCCGAGCACGCTGTAGAGGATCCAGCCCTGGGCATGGATGACGTCGGGGCGGAAGCGTCTGATGAGATCGGCGAACGCACGTGCGAAACGCGGGTCCGGAACCGGAGGGAAGAAGAGATGCGTCGGGTCGGCGTATGCCCCCGGCACGTGCGCCATCGCCATGGGCAGACGGTGGACCTGGGCGCCGTCGAGATCCTCCCGTGCAGGGGCGTCCGGATGCAGCGGAGTCGCCACCGCCACCACCCGGCCTCGGCTCACCTGGCCGCGTACCAGCGCCGCGATCGCGCAGCTCCAAGCCGCCGACGTTCGGCAGGAAGCTGTCCGTTGCGTGCAGGATGCGCAGTCCGCGCAGCCTGTCATCGGCGTCATCAGGATGTGATGGCATGGGCTTGGCGTCGGCAGGCGATGTCATCACCGTCCGTTCCGATCCGTGTCTTCTGGAGGCGACTCGTCCGCCAGCGGGGCGAAGGCGACGACAGGTGAAAGAAGCGAAACGTCCACGAGCGGGGCAACGGCACGCGGCGGCTCATCGGCGACACAGGCGGGTGAATCGCCGTCGGTGCCCGCGGTGCGCGCGCCGACACGGTATCGGTAGAACAAGATGACGGCCAGCGTGGTGGCAATTATCACGGCTGAGGCCAACGCGGACACGCCTGCGCCGGTGATTCCCCATTGCGGCACCAGCAGCCAAAGCAGCCATGCCCCACCAGTGGTGATGGCTGACCCCGTCACCGTGATCACGGCTACAGCGACCAGTCGACGCTGCACCCGCAGGCTTGCGACCGCCAAGTCGGTCAGCGCGTTCGGGAGGGTGGCCACCAGCAGCAGGACGAGCAACGTGCTGTAGTTGGCGTAGTCGGCGCCGAACAGGCCAAGCACCTTCGAGGCCAGCAGGCAGGTCACCGCCACCGGGGCGATCAGGAGCGCGCCGATCAGGCGCGCAGCGCGGCCGGCCTCAGCTCGCAGGTGTTCGGGACGGTCCGCGCAGTGCGCCAGCAGTGCGTTGGAGACTAAGGCAGACACTGCGGAGAAAGCCCCGCAGATCATCATCGCAATGGTCGCGTAGCCGACCTGGGCGGGCGGGAATAGCGCGGAGGCGAGAATCGGCAGCACGAAGATGGGCAGCCGGCCAGCGACCATGGCGACGTGATCCCAGGCCACTCCGCGTCGCAGCCGGGACAGCCAGATCCAGCCGCACCGGAAGCGGAAACCGGGCGTCGCACGGACGAGCAATCGTCCCGCCAGGCCGACGGAGACCACGAGCGAGGCCACCCACACCGCGAGAATCGTGTGAGCGGCCGTGGCGTCGCTACTTGTGGCCGCCAGTCCCAAACCCAGCAGCGCCGCGACAACGACCAGCCGCGACAGGCTCCCCACGACGCTGGCCAGCATGGAGAGATCGGCGCGGCGGACTCCCAGCAGTGCCGCGTTGATCACCATCAGGAAGGCCGAGCCGACCGCCCCGGCGCCCAGTAGGCCTACTAGCCAACCGGTGCCGACGGCTGTTTGGACTCGATCCGGCAGCAGCAGCGCCCCGGCCACGCCGGCGACGCCTGATACGACGACGCTGGTGACAAGCGCGGTACCGCACAGTCCACTGCGCTCCTCAGAGTCCGCCCCCGGTAGCACCCTGATCAGGAACGGCTGCAACCCGGTGACAGTAAGGACAGCGACGAGGGTAATCGCCGAGATCACCGTGTTCATCATGCCGATCGTGCTGGCGGAGACACCGCGTGCACACACAGTCCAGAACAGAAAGCCGAGCACGGTGGTGAGGTGGCTTGTGGCGAGAAGGGCGATGCTGTTCGCCACCAACCCACGGCCCGCTCTAAGCGGGCGGGCAACGCTCATGGGGCGCACCACCCGGCCGGGATGACAGCCTGGACGAGCACGCCAGAGGCCTGGTCGCGCACGGTGAGCTTGACCGGCCAGCCATGTTCCGAACCATCAACGACTTCGACGATGTTGCCGAGCTTCGCTGCGGTGCGGCCGCACAGCTGTGGCCGGCTCGCGGCGTCCAGCACCACCAGCAGCGTCGCCGGATCAGCCGTGCCGGCCCCGACCAAGCGCGTAAGGACAGGGACCGGGCGACCGGTGTCGTCGGAGGCGGTGAAGACCGCACGCTGAATCAGCCCCGGACCCTCCGGCCCAATAGCGGTCAAGGCGAATGCCACGTCGGCTCCTGGCGGCGCGGGGACCTGCTCGGCTCCGATGGCGGACGGCATGCGCTGCACCGGCGACCACCTGCTGCCGGTGGCGAGAAGCGCCACGGCGGTGACCGCGACAACCGCCAGAGAGATCATGACCGTCCGGACGTGCTTAGCCGTTCGCACCACGGGCAGGTCGGGACGGCTGAGCGCCCCGATGGCGGTCAACAACGCGCAGGCGAGCAGGATCAACCAGTCCAGGCGGCGGATCTGCTCGTAGTTCACGCCATCGGTAAAGAACCCCATCGACAGCCAGATCACGGTCTGAGCGCAGATCCCGCCGACCAAGCCAGCCATAAGGAAACGCAACCAGGGATTTGCAGGCGGGCGCACCAGTCCAAGCGCAACACCCAGACACACCGCGGCTGTGGCCGCAACCGTCGCGCCGACAATGCCGCCGGGCGTGACTAACGCCCCTTCGGCGGACTCATGGATGACCGGACCGACCAGGGCGTACCAGGCCAGTGTTGTCCCGATCCGGGTTGCCAATCGTGCGCTGGGGCCGATCCCGGTGCGCATCATTACGGCCGACAACCACAATCCGGGCACAAGCCAGATGCCGGCGATGCCGGCGATCAACGCTATCCAGGCGACCGCACCCGACGGTGCGGCGAACGGTGACCCTTCGCCGGGTTGGAGGCTAAAGGCGAGCACAAGGCACCCTGCGCCGATCAGCGAACCTGCGAGCAGCCGCAGCCGGGCCCTCCGGTCAAGCGAGATCTCGCGATCACTGATGGTCTGCCAGCGAGGTGGGCGGCGGTGGCGGTAGCGGTCGCCAGGAGGGCGTAGGTCGGCAGCGGGAGCGGCTGAGTCGAACCCTTCTGTGGGCGTGTCGAGGACCGGCACGCCGTTCACCGCGTGCTCGAGCGCCGAGACCTTGCCCGCATCCGACTCAGCATTGGACTCCGGATTGGACTGAGTGCCCTCAGTAGTCGTCATCCGTCCCGCCCCTCGCAGCTGCCGGCCATCGTGCTACGCAAGACGTCGGCATCCACTTCGTAGACGGTCAATGGACCGGCCGCATACGTGGCGCGCAGCCAGGGCAGACAATTGAACCGGTCGATCGCCACCTGCGGAAACAGGCGCGTACCGCCCGCTCCCGGCTCATCGCCGATGAACCAGAAGCCCATCCGCGGACGCGTTGTCGCCATCCGCGCATCGACAACGAAGTAGCGGACATCGGCGTCGAGCAGCTGCTTCAGCACACCTCGGCGCACCGGTGCGGCGCTCATGTAGAGGTCCCACACCGGGAACTCGGCGCTCGGCGCCACCAGGGCCATCCGGCCTCGCCAACCACTCGACCTGCTGGGTCGTGTACCGGTCTGCCATCACCGAAGTGTCGACCGGGGCGTGCGCCGCCATCCAAGCGGCGACCGCCGCGGCCTCCCGGGACACCGACCGCGCGTCGTCGCCGACATGGGGGCTCCCGGGGAAGCGGGCCGAGACGTTCGTCCCCAACGCCGCGCTCCCGACATACATGACGGTGAGCACGACGCCCACGACACCGATCCTGACACCGGGCCGCGCAAGACGCGCGACGCGGCGGCCGAGAGGACCGAAACGCGCGACAACCTCAGGAGACACCCCGAAGGACCAGGCCAGACCACAAACGACGGCGATACCGATGAAGCTGAACGCCCAAGACCGATGCGCTCCCTCGCCGCCTCCACTGGTGAGCACCATTGGAATGCTCAGAAAGAACATCGCCCCCAGCACGGCGAACCCCCAGGGCGCCGAGCCGAACCGACGCCGGTGGACGCCAGAGGACGGCGAGAGACACCAGGAACAGCACCAGAACCACGGGTGCGAACAGCAGACCGCAGACGGTCTCGTAGATCGGGTTCTGGGCGCCAGCGAACGGGAGCCGTGTGCCGGACACCTTCCCAAAGGCCTCGGCAAGCTCGCTGATCTGCGCCAATCCGCGGGTCAGCGACGGACTGAGATATGCGACAAGCGCGTTGCGAACATCCGGACCACCAGAAGATGATTGAAACCAGTAGGCAGGATGCGGCGAGCAGCAGCGGCCACAGGTGCTCCCGCGGCGCGTCGCGGCCCTTCGGTCCTATCCGCCGGACACTGTGCACGGCAACGGCGACGATAAGCAGCGCCAGGATCAAACACAGCATGATCGTGGTGAGGTGATGGATCATCGGCAATGCCGCCGCACACAGCACCACCACCGCGATATACCGCAGACTCGGCTCCTTTGGGGCGCGGCTGGCGGCGACAGCTGCCGCGAGGCACCACAGCAGCAACGGCAGCGCAAGGCTCTCGTAGGAGAACACGAGCTGTCGAAGTACAGCCAAGAGGGATTGAGCGTGTAAACGACCGCACCTACCGCTGCCCCGCTAGCAGAAGCGCCAACCGCCCGTACGAGCTGGTAGATGGCCAGGACGGACAGGATATGTGCCAGGACGATGACGGCAAGCGCCGATCGGCCACAGCGGCGCTCCCGTCAGCCGGGCGAATGCGCTGATCGTCTGGTGGAGGCCGGGGAAATGCTGAATGATCGGAGCAGCTCGAGCCGTGTCCGACGTCGCCGGGCAGATATGTCTCGATGGTCTGCCGCAGGTGGTCGAACTCGTCGTGATCCCGATAGGGCCGGCGGGGTTGCGCAGCACTCGGCACCATTCCGAACAGGCCTATCCCCGCTAGCGCGCATGTCCGCGTCACACCATTGATGCCGGTGCTGCAGGCCAGCGCGACTAGCGGCAGCATCCCGCACAGGAAGCCCGCCCACAACAGCGCGAACTGCAAGTTGATCGGGCTCGGCGTGCGTGGCTGCATGGTGTAAGGCGAGGAGAACCAAGGTTGCGCCGACGGGGGGCAGGACGACGGCAGCCGCGATCAGTCGCCGACGAGGCGAACTGGATCCGACGACGTTGTCCGAGGGCTCCACGACAGCGGCGCCCTGGACAGTCGACGGAGTGGTAGTCACGGGCGGCTCACAATCTCGCCGCGCTGAGCGTCTTGAGGAGCTGTTCGGCCATCTCCGCTGCGCTGGGCAGGGTGCAGCGTGCTGCGCGCTCCTTGCAGGACTCCGTCGAGGAGAGTAGCTGCGGCCATCGCGTCGGCGTACTGTGAGGCCGCGTCGACGTCGGGGACATCGACCTCGCACAGCCGAGCCAGCGCGCCAGACCCGGCGCGGCGGATAACCTCGCGATGAGCGGGGATACCGCTGGCGACGACGGGGAGCCCGGCTACGAGCGCCTCTGCCAGCCCGATGCCGAAGGCCTCCTGCAGACTCGCGGTCGCGTACAGCGACGTCGACGCCCACCAGCGGCCGAGCGTCTCCTCGTCCACTGTGCCAGTGAAGGTCACGACATCCTCGGCCCCGAGCCGAGCGGCGAGGTTCTGATAGGCCGCTAGTCCGGAGCCCTGGCCGACGATGACGAGCCGGGCCGGCACCCCCCGGCCTGCGTCAGGTCGAAAATCGCACGGATGAGCAGGTCGGTGCGCTTGTACGGTTCCTGGCGTGCGACGGTCAGCACGATGGGCGCCTCGCCTGGATACGGCTGCCGTCCACGCACCGGATCGACCACCGTCGGCGGAAGCCACGGTGATCTTCTCCGGCTGAACCTGGCGGGGGAAGTCGCGCAGAACCAGGCCCGCCTCGACGTCGGTGTCCACCACGATTCGGCGGCTCGCCGCCATGAGCCGCCGACCGGCCGGACGGTAGACCCTGTGCAGGGCTTGGCGCAGCGGTGTGTGGCCGACCCCGTGGTAGTGCGGGGTGAAAACGACTGGGGCCCTTGCTTGCTCCGCCGCCAGCCAAGCCAGCGGTGTGTGGTAGTTATGCACCCAGAGCACGTCGAAGCGACCCGACCGCGATGCCGCGCGGGCCGCTGACGGCGAGGGCACGTCGAAGATGTCGCCGAGCGGCAGGTGGTGGCGCTCGACGGTGTATCCGTCTTGTTCCGCGCGGCGAGGCAGTTCTAATGCCCGTGGAACTTGCGTGATGACGGTTACCTCGGCGCCTTTTCTGGCCAGAGCGGCGGCCGCGTGTGCCACATACGTCTCCATGCCGCCACGGAAGGGTGCGAAGCGCGGCACGACGAGACCAACTCGCAGAGTGGAGCTCGTCATTCGACCTCCCCGGCCACGCTGTTTTTCACAGTGGACTCTGGCGGAATCCGGCCGTCGCGACCCCAGCCCGCGTCGATCCGGTCCAGCAGGGCCGCATACCTCTCGGCGCTGCAACGCCAAGAGTGAGGGTCTGCGTGTGCTGTGCCGACCAATGGCAGCGCCGTACGGATCCCGTCGGCGAGGGCGGCGGGGTCACCGGGCGGCACGAGGACAGCTCCCGTATAGCCGGCGGTGGCCTCGACGAGCCCGCCGACTGACGTAGTCACGACAGGCAGCCCCGAGCTCATCGCGATGCTCAACGGGCCGGAAGCCGAGGAGCGGTGGTAGGGAAGCACGACCAGATGAGCTGCGGCGAAGAAAGCGGCAACCTCAGCATCGGCGACATAGCGGTCCACGACGGTCAGTCGGTCCGCGGGCAGAATCGCCGCGAGCTCATCAAGCGGCTGTCGGTAGCCCTGCCAGACCTCCCCGACCACACTGACGTGAACGTCCAGTCCGGACGTCGTGAGCAGACGGACCGCCGCGGCCAGCTCGGCGTGGCCCTTGTACGGGCGCACCACCCCGAAGATCAGCAAGCGAATCGGCTCACCTGGTCGCGGCGGGCGCTGGGGCGAAAACCCGCCGCCCTGGTAGGCATCGGAAGCCGCGAGGGATGCGAGCGGGATCACCTCCACCGGCAATGAAGCCAGCTGAGGATAGCTGTACTGCATGGCGACGCGATCGAACTCGGACTGCACGACGACAGCGTCCGCACGGCTCAAGAGAAGGCGCATCCCCGCCCGGGTATACCGGCTTACCAGCGGCAACCTGGCCTCGCCGACGTCCTGCACCTCGCGGAGCTCGACCACCAAACGCGCGCCGGAACGCTTGGCCAGCCAGGCGATGGCCAGATAGCTGTGAAGCACCGTCGCGGTCCACCACTGAAGGATCACCACGTTCGGCCGGATACCACGCCAGAACCGCCAAGCGCCCAGCGCGGAGGGGCCCCAGAACCAGTCCAGCCCATTGAAAACGGGGACCGCCGGTAGGGGCAAGGTGCCGTCGGTCTTGCCAACCCGCGCGCGGCCGGGGTAGATGACGCGTGGACAGAGCCTGCGCAACAGCAGCATCGCGACCGGTCCACGTTCGGCCAGCGCCGATGTGAGCATCGCCGTGTAGTAGCTGACGCCGGAAAGAAACCGGTCCCCGGGCCCGACGATGAGCGTGACGTGCCCGACCGCAGGTGTGTCCGTCCCCCTCAGCGTGGGCGCTCGCTCACGCAGTGCTCCCCATGCGGTCACCGGCGTGAACGCCTTTGCGGACCGACTGCACCAGGAGCCCGCTGAGTCCGGAGCGGTGGTCGCGCAGGACCGTGCGCAGCACTCTGATGCCATCCCGAATTGAATGCAGGTTCGATTTGCCCGCCCGTCGCGGCAGCTCGAAACTTGGAACCTCTGCGATCCGCAGACCCGCCTGCATCGCCCGCGCGACCATCTCGGCCTCGATCTCGAACCCGGTCGCCGAAAGGGCCAGAAGCTCCAAATAACGACGGTGAAACGCGCAGAAGCCGTAACACAGGTCGGTGAGGTCGGCGTCGTAGAGAGTGTTGAACACGGTCAGCAAGAACCGGTTGCCGAGCCGCCGGAACCGAGTGATGTCCGACGACCCACCACCCGCGACGAACCGTGACCCCTTGACGAAGTCGTATCCGTTGGTGAGGAAATGCAGGTAGTGCCGGATTTCTTGCGGCGCCATGCTGCCGTCGGCGTCCATCATCACGATGATGTCGCCGGTCGCGGCCAAAAACCCCGTCCGCAGCGCGCTGCCTTTGCCCTCGCCTTGTTGCGGCACAACCCTGATGTCGGGGCGGCAACTGCGGGCGGTGATCAGCGTCGCGTCAGTTGAGTTCCCGTCGACGAGGATGATCTCGTTGACATCGTCGGCGACTTGCTCGAGCACCCAAGCGATGTTCCGTGCCTCGTTTCTGACCGGGATGATCAGACTGACGGTCGGGCTCGACGTTGCTGGGGCCGCGCGGCCCGAACCACGAGGGAGTTCTGCGATACGAACCGTCTGATTCGCCGGCGGCCTTGCTGAAGACCTGTCGCCGTATCCGTTCGCAGGTGATATTTCGACCATAGCCCGGAATCCCCCTTGATTCACTTCACTAGTGCCGGAGCTTGGCTTTTGGATCGCGTCCCCTAGCACCCGCGATTAGCTGCAGTACGCAACCAACGCTGCCCCGGCAGCGTTTCAGCACGTTACGTTAACATTTGCTGACGGGTCAGCGCTAGGAAACCGTCGAATTAACGTGATGCTCGATTCAGCAGCGTCGACCGTCTTGAGGACGTTGCGGGCAAGGGGTTTGATGTTCACTGCGCCGGGAGTTCGGCGTTCGTTCGCCATTCGCTGAAAACCCGGTACTCGGGGTGGACGGCAGAGACATTCCGGCCCATCCGCCGGAGTCCACGGTTGCGCACGGAGGCTACTGGGCTGGTCAGGCTGGCCGGACAAGCACGAACTGCCAGGACCAAGGCATGTATCGCATCGGTCGTTCCAGCAGCCGGGCCGCCCACCTCACGCGGCTCGGAATCACCTCGGGCGGGTAGTTGAAGTTCCTTACGTGGGCCACCTCGAAGCCTGCGCGCTGCGCTGTTTGCTTGAGATGCTTGATCGTGACGACGTAGAAGTCGTGCTCCCAGCTGACCGGCGCCAGCTTCCAGTACCGGTGCTGCCACTTGTTCGGCAGCCAACCCATGAACGGGAGCCGGCTGTGGGACTCGATCGGAAAGTAGGGGTTCGGGAGCTGGCCGATGACGACACCTCCCGGCTTAAGCACCCGGTAGATCTCGCGAAGGCTGGCGTCGCGCTCACCGGGCGGGATGTGCTCAAAAACGTTGGCGAACAGCGCAACATCGAACGTTTCGTCGGGAAACTCGAGTCGGCTTGCCCGCGCAGGGTGCAAGGTGCAGCCCCGGTCGGTAACGATCTTGTCGGTCAGTGCCGGGTCGATGCCGGTCCAGTTCGGCACGCGCGTCAGCCGCCCCATCTGCTCAGTCAACGCGCCATGCTGGCAGCCGATTTCGATCCCAGCGGTCGCGCCCGGCGCGCTGTACACGTCTATCAGGTCGGCCAGATGCCGGCTAAGGACAGCGTTGCGGGCTTCCCACTCCTCGCCGGTTTGCAGCAGTTGTGCGCGAATCCCGCTCGTCGACATGGATGCCTCCGTCATGATTGCGAGTTCTTCGCTGAAACACTCGGATCTTGAGAAGATACCCCGCGGGTTCGGGTTAGCTGCCAACAATCGCGTTGCTGCAAACATGCGTGAGTTGGTACGGGTAGCGGGTCGTTCCGTGTATCCCCGACGTAACGAAGTCGAACCTCAGGTGGTGTTCCAGCCCGGAAGTTGGGGCCGGTCGATCCACGCGGAACCGGCATGCTCGAGGGCCTTGATGTCAGCTGCGACCATGATTTTGACAAGTTCCGGCAGCATCACCTGCGGTTTCCACCCCAGTACCGATTTCGCCTTGGAGGGGTCGCCTACGGCCGCATCCACCTCGGCGGGTCGCAGATAGCGTTCGTCGAAACGCACATACTTCTCCCAATCCAGGCCGACCTCGTCGAACGCAAGGGCGAGAAATTCGCGGACCGTATAACCCTCACCCGTGGCGAGCACGAAGTCATCGGGACTGTCGGTCTGCAGCATCCGCCACATCCCATCGACATACTCAGGGGCGTATCCCCAGTCTCGGACCGCGTCGAGGTTGCCCATCCACAGATGTTCATCGAGCCCTGCATGGATACCCGCCACCGCCCGGGTGATCTTGCGGGTAACGAACGTCTCCCCCCGCCGCGGTGATTCGTGGTTGAAGTTGATGCCGTTGACGACGAAGAGCCCGTACGCATCGCGGTAGTTCCGTGCCGCCCAGTACGCGAACAGCTTTGACGTGCCGTACGGCGAACGCGGGTGAAACGGTGTCTCCTCGTTTTGGGGCGGTGGCGACGAGCCGAACATCTCGCTACTCGACGCCTGATAGAACCGACAATTCAGACCAATCTGCCGGATCGCCTCCAACAACCGAACCGTACCCAATCCTGTTGTGTCGGAAGTGTATTCGGGCTCGTCAAAGCTGACTCGAACATGCGACTGTGCAGCCAGGTGGTACACCTCGTCCGGTTGTATCTGTGATAGCAGCCCGGACATTCGTGACGAGTCGACGAGTTCGCCGTAGTGCATAAAGAACTTAGCTCCGGTGACGCGCGGGTCGACGTACAGATGGTCAATCCTGCGTGTGTTCAAAGTGGATGCCCGCCGGATCACTCCGTGCACTTCATAACCTTTGTTGAGCAGAAACTCGGCGAGATATGAACCATCCTGGCCGCTGACTCCGGTGATCAGTGCTTTCTTTACCAACGCAGCTCCCCCGTCGACCTCGCCGTTTCGTACCGGCAAAGACAATGATCCCACTGTTTGTACCAATTGCTTCGGAGCGCAATTGCCTTCTTCGCCGCTGAAGCATATGTGGTTGCTGGGCGTCGAGGAACGGTTTTACCTGGTTTGGCCAGGTGTGTCTTGGTTCTTGTTCTGCTCGCGCGCGGTGCGCGGCATCGCAAAGCGCTCACCGAAGCCTTGTCTTTGATCATTGCCGCCTCGCTGATCTGGTCCGTGATCCAAACCGCGGTCAATCCAACATGGGCACACAGGCTTGGCTTTCGCCTGGTTGGCCGAAATCGCCCTCACCGCAGCGCTTTTCGCCTCGGATACTCGCTAGCCCGGATCCGCGCAACGTCGCCAGTGTCGGCAGTCCAGTACTGATCTCCCGCCGGCTGCGCCTACCAATCGAACGATCATTGGCCGCGGCCAACGCTGTGGGGCGGCGCCCGGTCGTACTCCACGCATCTGTGGTTTTGGCCAGTTCTCATCATCATCTTCCAAGGAATACTGCCTACTCCTTAGCACCTATGCGTCGTTGCGGCGGGGAGAGGGTGCCCCTGATAATCCAATCCGAACACAGTCGTCGCGCGAACTGTTTCGGCAAGACATCAACGGCATTCGCGCGATCGCGGTTCGCTTGGCGAAACTTTTTTCACACCTATCACAAGCCATTCACCGGCGGCTTCGCCGGGATCGACGTTTCCTTCGCTATCTCTGGTTCTTTGATCACAAGTCTGCTGCTCAAAGAGCAGAGCGGGCAGGCCGCTTTTCGATATCTGGTTTCTCCGCGAGACGCGTCCGGCCGATTCTGCCTGCCTCAACCCGAGTGGTACTGATCACGTTATTCGCCACATATGGTCGGCTTGGATTTATTGCAGGGAATAACGTTGCCAACGATTCAAGCAGGCTGCGATTTTGCGGCCAACATTCATTTTGGCCCAGTTTGCACAGCGCTCAGAGCCGACTTTTTCTGATAACAATTCGTAGCTGCAGCGCCGGCCCGCTTCTCTCTAGACGCTCAGGTTGGCAGTAATGGCGGTGGCGGAGGGATTTGAACCCTCGGACGGGGGTTACCCGTCACACGCTTTCGAGGCGTGCTCCTTAGGCCGCTCGGACACGCCACCGCGTGGCAGCTTACCGGCCGACCACGCAGCGGATCCAATCGCGATGTGGGCCTAGCAGACAATGAAGCGGTGACCAACCGGATCCAGGCCCTCCTCGATATCGAGTATCCCGTCGTCCAGGCACCGATGACGTATATCGCCAGGGCCGAACTGGCCGCAGCGGTCTCCGAGGGCGGCGGCCTCGGCATGATCGAGACGCTGACCCCAGAGGGCCGCGCTGACCTGCGACGGGTGCGGGAACTCACCGACCGGCCGGTGGCGGCGAACCTGATGATCCAGGGCTGGAAGCGCGATCCGTCCATCGTCGACGAGCTGGTCGCCGCCGACGTACGGCACGTCTTCACCTCCGCGGGTGACCCCGCCCTTTTCACCGCACGCCTGCACGAGGCCGGCATGACCGTCATCCACGTGGTCGGATCGCTGAAGGGCGCGATGAAGGCAGCGGACGCAGGCGTGGACGCGTTGGTGGTCGAGGGGGTCGAGGGCGGCGGTTTCAAATCGGCCCTTGGCGCTTCGACGATGGTCCTGCTTCCCTTCGTCGCCGATCGGGTCGACCTGCCGATCATCGCGGCAGGAGGGATATGCGACGCCCGGTCCGCCGCGGCCGCCGTCGTCCTCGGCGCCGAGGGCGTGCAGATGGGTACCCGGATGCTCGCCAGCCATGAAGCCGCCGTGCACTCGAACTTCAAGGACGCGATCATGGCCGCCAACGACGACGGCACGGTGATGCTCGACATTCCCGGCAACCCCACGATGCGCGTGCTGCGAACGGGGCTCGCATCGCGGGTGGCCGCGGCCGACCCGAACGTGAAGCTGCTCGGCCGGATCACCGACCTCTATTTCGACGGTGACATGGACGCCAGCGTCGCCAACACCGGTCAGGTGTCCTCGCGGATCACCGAACTGCAGCCCGCTTCGCAGATCGTCAAGCGGACGTGGTCGGAGATCGAAAATGCCTTGCGCGAGGGCAGATCTCGGCTGGGAGAAGGCGGCGTCAAACCGATCGCTGGTTAGCGAAGAACGCCTCCAGCGGCGCCGCGCACTCGTCGGCGAGCACTCCCCCGCGGACTTCCGGCCGGTGCGTCAGCCGCCGGTCGCGGACCACGTCCCACAGCGAGCCGACGGCCCCCGTCTTCGGTTCCCACGCGCCGAACACCAGCCGCGCCACCCGCGCCATCACCAACGCGCCTGCACACATCGTGCACGGCTCAACCGTCACCGCCAGAGTCGCGCCTTCCAGTCGCCAGCCATCACCCAGTGCCGAAGCCGCGGCCCGCATCGCCAGGATCTCGGCGTGCGCGGTCGGGTCCCCCAGCTCTTCGCGCTTGTTCGCGGCCCGCGCCAGTTCGGTGCCATCGGCCGCGACGATCACCGCGCCGATCGGCACGTCACGCGGCCCAGCGGCAGCAGGCAGCCTCCAGAGCAGCCCTGATCAGGTCTTCGTCGGTTCTCACCGATCGAGGCGGTCGAGCACGGCCGACAGCTCGTCGGCGAAGCCCATCTCCCGCGCGATCCGGCCCAGTTGTTCGTCGGCGTAGAGGTCCGACTCGTCGAGGATGACCCCCAACACCGCCTCCGGCAGGCCGACGTCCGAAAGCAGGCCGAGGTCGCCCTCCTCGAACGGGTCGGCTTCTTCGAGCTCCTCCGGGCTGATGTCGTTGTCGAGCTGCTCCAGCACCTCGGCAGCGATGTCGTAGTCCAGCGCTGCGGTGGCGTCCGACAGCAGCAGCCGCGTGCCCGCAGGCGCAGGGCGCACGATCACGAAGAACTCGTCGTCGACGTCGAGTAGCCCGAAAACAGCTCCCGCACTACGCAATTCACGCAGTTCGGTTTCCGCGGCGGTCAAGCTGTTCAGAGACGCCTTGCGCATCGACGAGCAACGCCATTTGCCGTCCTCGCGCACGACGGCAACGCCGAAGCCGTCGGGCATATCGGCGGCCTTGCCCTGCGCCGGTGCACTCTGTGCTCCCATATGCGCTCACGGTAGTCGCCGACGGCGGACCTTGACTAGCAATCGACACCAAGCCTGACGTCGGGCGATACGGGCGATGTGCCAACCTTGGAGGGTGACAAACACACCCGTTTGTGTGGTGGGTCTTGGTCTTATCGGGGGCTCCGTAATGCGCGCCGCTGCGGCGGCCGGGCGCGAGGTTTTCGGATATAACCGCTCGATCGACGCCGTCCAGGCGGCGAAATTCGACGGGTTCGACGCCACCGAGAACCTCGACGAGGCGTTGGCGCGCGCCGCCGACAGCAACGCTTTGATCGTGCTGTCCGTGCCGGTTCCTGCGCTGCCGCAGATGCTCGGCCATATTCGCGACTCGGCCCCGCAATGCCCACTGACCGACGTGACCAGCGTGAAGAGCGCGGTCCTGGAGGAGGTTCAGTCGTTCGGCCTGCTCGAGCGCTTCGTCGGAGGCCACCCGATGGCCGGCACGGCGCACTCGGGCTGGTCGGCCGGCAATCCCCGGCTGTTCGTCGGTGCGCCCTGGGTGATCAGCGTCGACGACCATGTCGACGCCGACGTCTGGACGATGGTGATGGACCTCGCGCTGGACTGCGGCGCCGTCGTCGTCCCCGCCCGCTCCGACGAGCACGACGCCGCCGCCGCCACCATCTCGCACCTGCCGCACCTGCTCGCCGAGGCGCTCGCGGTCACCGCGGGTGAGGTTCCGCTGGCGTTCGCGCTGGCCGCCGGCTCATTCCGCGACGGCACCCGGGTAGCGGCCACCGCCCCGGATCTGGTGCGCGCCATGTGTGAGGCGAACGCCGACCAGCTGCTGCCCGTCCTGGAGCGCACCCTCGGCCTGCTCGGCCAAGCGCGCGACGCGCTGGCCGCGAAGAGCCCGCTGACCGAGCTGGTCGAGACCGGGTCACGCCGCCCGCATCCGCTACGACAGCTTCAGCCGACCCGAGATCGTCACCATCGTCATCGGCGAGGAGAAGTGGCGCGAGGAGCTCGCCGCGGCGGGTCGTGCGGGCGGGGTGATCAGATCCGCTCTGCCAACCCTGGGTAGTCGAGGATGAAGCCGTTCGTCGTCGACCCTGATCGTGGTCTCGGCGACCGGCGAATGCAGCTTGATGCCGTCGGGGGCGCTGCTGTAGCTGATCACCGCCGGGTCGACCGACAACTCGGGCAGCCGCACGTACACCACCGGGCACGTCACCGAATCGCTGCGCTGATAGAGCCCGGTGCGCCGGATCGGCAGCGCGTTGAAGAACGGGCTGAAGATCACGTCGACGTCGAGCGCGCCGTCATAGGCCGCGCGTTTCGACTCGCCGGTGTGCTGCTGAACCAGCCACATGTTCTCTTCGTCGCGGGCGATGGACAGCTGGCGCTCGCGCTCGGCGAGTGTGACGGTCAGTGACAGTCGCTTGGTCGCGCCTGCCTCGTCGGTCACCAGGTCGTAGGACGCGGAAAACGCCGGGTGCGACGGCGTCGCGGCCGCGACGATCCTGCCGTAGGCCTTGATGCGGTTGCCCGACAGCTGAACCCGCACGGACTCCATCCGCGGAACGTCGTGCGCGCGCCAGGTCAAGATCGCCGGCCAGGCGCTGTCCGTCACATCAGAGCGGCCTGCTTCACTCACCCCTCTACCGTAAGCGAAGGATCGCCTCGTTCGTAGCGTCCTACCGAAGTGCTTGCGAGTTGGGCGCGCGATCCCGACTCCAGCGCGACCTCGTCGCCGAGCAACGGTTGCGGCATCCGGCGCAGCCGGCCGGTGCCCGGCACCGAGGCCCACACCGCGAAAGCCAGCGCGGCGTCAAGGATCAACGCCAGCGCGGTGACCATCAACGCACCGACCAACGCGAGGTAGAACTGCCGCACCTTGATGCCGTCGATCAGGTAGCGGCCGAGGCCGCCGAGGCTCGCGTACGCCGCGACGGTCGCGGTGGCCACGATCTGCAGCGTCGCCGTGCGCAGCCCGCCGAGGATCAGCGGCAGCGCGTTGGGCACCTCGACCCGCAGCAGAACCCGCGACTCGGTCATGCCCATCGAGCGGGCGGCGTCGACGACCGCACGGTCCACGTTCGCGATGCCCGCGTAGGTTCCCGCCAGCAGCGGCGGGATGCCCAGCAACATCAGCGCCACCGTCGGCGGCACCAGGCCGAGGCCCCACAGCAGCACACCCAGCAACAGCACACCCAGCGTCGGCAGCGCGCGCAGCGCGTTGACCCCGGTGACGACGAGGAACGTGCCGCGGCCCGGTGTGCCCGATCAGCATCCCGATCGGAACCGCGATCAACACCGAGAACAGCACCGCGACGACGGTGTACTGCAGGTGTTCTGCGATCCGGGCGGCCAGGCCCGCCGGTCCGCCCCAGTTGGCCGCGGTGAAGATGAACGACAGCGCCTGCTGCAGAAAGTTCATGCCGCCGCCTTCGCTTTCGTTCGGCCGGTGCGACTCGCGCGGGTCCAGGGCGTGAGCAACTGCCCGGCGAACATGATCAGCGTGTCGATGACGATCGCGAGCACGAAGATCGCGATGATGCCCGCGATGATCTGGTCACTCTTGTTGGACTGGTAACCCTCGGTGAACCAGGTGCCCAAGACCGCCGATGCCGATCACCGAACCGACCGACACCATCGAGATGTTGGTGACGGCGACGACGCGCAGACTGGCGATGAGAACCGGAACAGCAAGTGGCAGCTCGACTTTCAGCATGCGGATCAGCGGCTTGTAGCCGACGGCGGTGGCGGCGTCGAGCACCGTGGGCGACACCGCGTCCAGCGCCTCGGGCACCGCACGCACCAGCAGCGCGACGGTGTAGAGCGTCAGCGCCACGATGACGTTGGCCTCGTCGAGGATGCGCGTCGGAATGATCAGCGGCAGCACGACGAACAGCGCCAGCGACGGGATGGTGAAGATGATGCTCGCGGTGACCGTCGTCAACCGCCGCAGCGCGGTCGTGCGCTGCACCAGCGCACCGAGCGGCACGGCGATCAACAACCCCAGCACGATCGGGATCAGCGACAGGCGCAGGTGGATCAGCGTCAGCGCCCACAGGTCGTCGAGGTGGGTGAACAGATAGCGCATCCGCTCACCCCAGCTTCCGGGACGCGCCGCTGCTCCGCGAGCAGCGCCGAGCACGTCGTCGGCCCGCACCCCGCCGATCAGCTGGCCGTCGTCGTCGACCGCCACCCCCAGCCCGGTCGGTGAGGACAGCGCGGCGTCGAGAGCCAGCCGCAGCGTGCCGTCCGGCCGGAAGAACGAGCCGCCGCCGACGGTGCTGTCGTACAGCGCGCTTCCTTTGCGGTGGAGCGTCGACGCCCTCGGCATTGATCCACGCGAACGGCTTGCCGTCGTCCTTGATGACCAGCGCCCACTCGTCCGGGCCCAGCGTCAGCCCGTCGATCTCGCTCTCGGCGACGTGTTCGAATCTCGTGCAGCGGCAGACCCGTCGCGTGGAAGAACTGCAGGCCTCGATAGCCGCGGTCGGCGCCGACGAAGCCCGAGACGAGCTCGTTGGCAGGGTTCGACAACACGAACGCGGGCTCCGCGTACTGCAGCAGCGCCCCGCCGCGGCCGAACACCGCGACCTTGTCGCCGAGCTTGACCGCCTCGTCGATGTCGTGGGTGACGAACACGATGGTCTTGCGCAATTCGCTTTGCAGCCGCAGGATTTCGGTCTGCAGATCCTCGCGGACCACCGGGTCGACGGCGCTGAACGGCTCGTCCATCAACAGGATCGGCGGGTCGGCGGCCAGCGCCCTGCGCCACGCCGACGCGCTGCTGCTGGCCACCCGACAGCTGCGCCGGGTACCGGTCGGCCAGCTTCGGGTCCAGCCCGACGCGTTCCATCACGCCAGCGCGGCTTTGCGTGCGCTGCGCCGTGATTCGCCACGAAGCACCGGCACGGTCGCGACGTTGTCGACGACGCGCAGATGCGGCATCAGCCCGGCGCTCTGGATGACGTAGCCGATGCCGAGCCGCAGCTTGACCGGATCGACCTTGGTGACGTCCTTGCCGTCGACGGTGAGCGTGCCCGACGTCGGGTCGATCATCCGGTTGATCATCCGCATCGACGTGGTCTTGCCGCAGCCGGACGGCCCGACGAAGACCGTGAGCGTGCCCTCGGGAACCTCCAGCGTCAGATCGTCGACCGCGACGGTGCCGTCGGGATATTTCTTGGTGACGTTCTCGAATGTGATCACTGTGCCGCCTACTTCTGCACGGGTTTGTCGAAGCCGTTGTCCTTGATCCACTTACCCGCCGCCTCGTCGGGGTCGATGCCCTTGTTGCCCTCGACGGCGGTGTTGAGCTGGATCAGCGCCTCGGTGGTCAGCTTGGCGCTGACGGCGTCCAGCACCGTCTTGAGCTCGTTGGACATCTTCTGCGACGCCACCAGCGGAACGACGTTCGCGGCGAGGAAGGTGTTCTTCGGGTCCTCGAGCACCACGAGGTTGTTCTGCCTCGATCGACGGCGACGTGCTGAAGATGTTGGCGGCGGTGACGGTGCCACCTGTCAGCGCTTGCACAGTCGCCGGACCGCCGCCGTCGCTGATCGCGACGAAGTTGGCCGGCGCGATGTCCAGACCGTACTTGTCCTTGAGACCCACCAAGCCGGTCACCCGGGTCTGAAATTCCGACGGCGCGCCGACTTTCACCTCGGGTGAGTGCTTCGCGAGGTCCGCGATGGACTTCAGATTCCACTTCTGCGCGGTCGCCTCGGTGACGGCAAGGGTGTCCTTGTCCTCGGCAGGCGACGGATAAAGGATCGACAGGTCGCCGGGAAGCGCTTTGAGCAGTCCCAGTCAGCACCGCGTCGGGCGTGGTCGCCGGGGTCTTCTCATCGAAGTACTGCAGCAGGTTGCCGGTGTACTCCGGAATGAGGTCGATGGAATGGTCCTGCACCGCAGGGATATAGGTTTCGCGGCTGCCGATGCCGAACTGGCGGCGGACGGTGAAGCCGTTGGCCTCCAACGCCTGGGCGTAGAGCTCGGCGATGATCTTCGATTCCGTGAAGTCGGCCGAACCGACGGCGATCGATTTCAGATCTCCCGATATCTCGCCGCCGCCGAGCGGGTTGGAGCTGCCGCACGCCGACAACATCCCTGCGATCAGCGCGAACACGGCCACCAGGACCGCCAGACTCCATCGACGTGTGCTCGACATACGCAACGTCCTCTCGGCGCACTGGCTTTCCCGGACACTATCGAGATGCGCGCGGCGACGCCGCGCTTTAGCGCACCGTGAGTACCCAAGGTGGTTTCATTCGAAGCCGGAAAGGGCAAAGATGGAGCTATGACCAGCGATCCGGCTGACAGGCCGCCGTCCGCCACGCCCGCCGCCGGAGTCCGCGATCGGGACACCGCCGGAGCCGACCGCCACACCGGGCGAGTACCTCGTGAAGCCGGAGTCGGCGGTCAAGTTCACCAGGGCCGCGGCGCTGTGGTCGGCGCTGATCACCGGGTTCGTGATCCTGATCGTGCTGCTGGTGTTCATCATGCAGAACACCGACTCCACGACGATCAACTTCTTCGGCTGGGAGTGGAATCTGCCTGTGGGCGTGGCGATTCTGTTGGCCGCGGTGTGCGGCGGCCTGCTGACGGTCGCGGTCGGCACCGCCAGGATCGTTCAGCTTCGACGCGCGGCGAAGAAGAACTTCAAGGCGCGGTCTCTAACGCGCGAGCAGCACGTCTGAGGCCCTCGGCGATCAGCGGGCCGACCGCCCTGTCCACCTCGTCGGTGTCCTCGGCGACGCCGCCGCCCATCCGGGCCCGGAATGCGATGCCCGCCGCGATGATCGCCACCTTGAAGTACCCCAGCGCCATGTAGAAGTCCCAGTTGTCCAGCGACTGCTCCGCCGCCAGCGAGTAGCGATTCGCGAGGTCGTCGGCCTCCGGGATCAGCGGCGACGCCCACGCCGAGCTCGCGTGGATCAGGTTGAACATCGGATGGCGGTACACGCACATCAGCGCGGCGTCGCTGAGCGGATCGCCGAGCGTGGACATCTCCCAGTCGAGCACTGCGACCACCTTGGTGGCGTCCTGCGCATCCAGAATCGTGTTGTCGATGCGGTAGTCGCCGTGCACGATCGAGCTGCGGCTCTGCGGCGGAATCGCTTCTGCCAGAGCCGAATGCAGTCGCTTGACGTCGGCGTCGAACGGGTCGTTCTCGCGCCGCACGAGATCCCACTGCCCGCCCCAGCGACGCACCTGGCGTTCGAGGTAGCCGGTGGGCTTGCCGAAATCGCCGAGCCCGACCGCCTCGGGGTCGACGGCGTGCAGGTCGGCGAGCACCCGGATCAACGCGTCGACGCAGTCGCTGATGGTGTCCTTGTCCCCGAGCGTCTCGAGCTCATCGTCATGGCGCACGACACGGCCCGGCACGTGCTCGACCATCTGGAACGGCGCACCCAGCACGGAGTCGTCGTTGCGCATGGTGACCGCGCGGGCCACCGGCACAGGGGTGTCCTGCAGCGCGGCCACCACCTTGTACTCGCGCGCCATGTCGTGCGCCGACGGCGTCAGCCCGTGCAGCGGCGGCCGGCGCAGCACCCACTTCGACGCGTCGTCGAAGACCAGGAACGTCAGGTTGGACCGGCCGCCGGAGATCAGCTCGGCCCGCAGCTCACCGGTGCGGGCGATGCCGACAGACTGCAGGTGGCGATCCAGGGCGTCGAGGTCAAGCCCTTCGAGCGAGGTAGTCACTGGACTTGTCTACCATCGCTGGTTTCGCGGAAGCAGGTCCCATACGTGCTCGGTGCCGTTGACGGCGGCCACATACAGGTTGCCCTCGCGTGAGGACAGCAGCCGGGTGACGCCGGCGTAGTCGACGTTGAAGCACAGGATCTTCTCGGTGCCGCAGGATGGTGTGCAGCAGTCCGTTGATCACCCCGCCATGGCTGAACACCGCGACGGTGTCCTCGTGGTCGCCCGAGGTCACCAGGTCGCGAATCGCCGCGTTGATCCGAGCCAGAAACGCGGTCTCGTCAACGCTGCTGGGCAGGTGACCGCTGGCCAGCCGCTCCAGCTCCTCGGGGAACTCGGCGGCGATCTGCTCGATCGGGATGTAGTGCTCCATGTCGCGGTCGTACTCGGCGAGCCGTTCGTCGATCTCGACGGTCAGTCCCAGGGCGTCGGCAACCGGCTGCGCGGTCTGGACGGACCGGACCTGCGGGCTGCTGACCAGTCGCGTGATCGGGAAGCGCGCCAGCGCGTCGGGGAGCCGCTTGGCCTGCTCGATGCCCTCCTCGGACAGGTGCGGGATCGGAGCCCTGCCCGGGCTCGCTGCGAAGCGGAAGCGCATGCCGGACCAGAAGCAATTGCACCGTGCCACGATAGATGCCGTGCGCGCGTTCGCCTGCCCGGTGTGCAACAGCTTTGCCCCGTTCGAATCGCGGCGCTGCCCCACCTGCCAAGCGGAGCTGGGCCTGCATGTGCCCACCCTGTCGATGATCGCCACATCCGATGGAGCCGCGGTCATCGACGGATCCCGGTGGATCCACTGCACCAAATCGGCCAGCCTGGGCTGCAATTGGCTGGTCCCGGAGGCACAGGACAAGGCGCACAGGGGCCGGTGCTTCGCCGACTCGCTGATCCGGGCCGAACCCCACGCCGACGACACCATCGCCCAGGAGAAGTTGGCCGACACCACCACCGCGATGCATCGGCTGATCCTGCAACTGCTCGACCTCGGCCTGCCCGTCGAACCGTTCTGGCGCACCGACGGCGGCCTGGCCTTCGATCTGCTGTCGAGCTACAGCGAGGGCAAGCCGGTCACGATCGGACATGCCAACGGCGTGATCACAATCGATCTCGTCGAATCGCTCGACGCCTATCGAGAGTCGCTGCGCGTCCGGCTCGGCGAGCCGTACCGCACCATGCTCGGACACTTCCGTCACGAGGTCGGCCACTACTACCAACATGTCCTCGTCGAAACCGGCGCAGGCGCGGCGCGCTACCTCGACGACTGCCGCGAGCTTTTCGGCGACGAACGCGCCGACTATCAGGCCGAGATCGCCAGGCACTACAAGTTCGGCCCACCCGACGGCTGGTCCGAGTCCTTTATCTCCGAGTACGCCACCATGCACCCGTGGGAGGACTTCGCGGAATGCTTCGCGCACTACCTCCACATCACCGACACCATCGACACCGTCCGTGAGGCGGGCCTGGTCCTGCACGCGGATCAGGTTCGGTTCTCGGTCCCGCGGGACATCACCCCGCTGGAGAGCTACGACGATGCACCCATCGAGCGCCTGCTTTACGACTGGACGTGGCTGGCGCTGTTCTTCAATCGCGTCAACACCGCGATGGGCAAGAATCCGTTGTACCCGTTCGTGATTCCGCCACCGGTGATCAGCAAGCTGGGGTTCATTCACCGCGTGGTCCGCGAGACCGCCCACGAACAGGCCGACACGAGGAGTCACTGATATGGGCTATGCCGACGAACTGTTCGATCTCACCGACCGGGTCGTGCTGGTCACGGGCGGAAGCCGCGGCCTTGGTCGTGAGATGGCCTTCGCCGCCGCGAAGTGCGGAGCCGACGTGATCATCGCCAGCCGCAAGTACGAGACATGCGTGGCGACCGCCGAGGAGATCGCCGCCGCGACCGGCCGCACCGCATTCCCGTACCAGGTGCACGTCGGCCGGTGGGACGAACTCGACGGTTTGGTCGAGGCCGCCTACGAGCGGTTCGGCAAGGTCGACGTCCTCATCAACAATGCAGGCATGTCGCCGCTGTACGAGTCGCTGAGCTCGGTCACCGAGAAGCTGTTCGATGCCGTCGTCAACCTCAACCTCAAGGGCCCGTTCCGGTTGTCGGCACTGGTCGGCGAGCGGATGGTCGCCGACGGCGGCGGGTCGATCATCAACGTCAGCTCGAGCGGATCGCGGCGACCTCGGCCGGAGCAGCTGCCGTATTCGGCTGCCAAGGCCGGGCTCAACGCGTTGACCGAAGGGCTCGCGCTGGCCTTCGGGCCGACCGTGCGCGTCAACACGCTGATGCCAGGCCCATTCCTCACCGATATCAGCAAGGCATGGGATATCCCGGCGACGACGAAGGGCGCGCAGCACTTCGCGCTGAAGCGACTGGGCAATCCGCCCGAGATCATCGGCGCTGCACTGTTTTTGGCGTCGGATGCGTCGAGTTACACCAGCGGATCCATCATCCGCGTGCGACGGCGGCATTCCCTGAGCGACGGTCGACGAGTGGGCGCAATGGTTAGCGTTCTGACGCGCTAATCCACCGCAATCGACTCCACCAACCGGCCCCACTCCGGATACTTCGCGACCTTGGCCTGATGCAGTGCGAACACTTTCGACCCGATATCGGGATCGTCATCGTCTGAGAACCGCACCGCCGAGAACCGCTCCACCCGCGGCAGGACCACATCATCGCCCGATAGGTGAACTGGGTCGTGCATGTAATTCTCCAACGCGTCGAGGTCGTTGATCGCGACGACGTAGCCAAAGCTGGCCGGATCGCCGAAAGCCGGTCCGACGGACGAAAACGACACCCACGGCAGCGATGCTGTGCGCCGCAACGCCGCCAACACATCGTCACGCTGTTCGGGTGTGGTGTCGTCCTTGAGGGTGAGCCGGAGCACGTTCAAGATCATGACCAGTGCAACCCCACGGCAGGGCCCGTGTGTTCCCCTACGGCGTGATGATGTTGAAGTTCGGGTCCGGCCGGTCGACCACCGCGATGATCGACGGCAGCGCGTTGGCGTCCCCGGTGATCTCGACGCCTGGGCGAGTCGGTGTCGCCCGCGGCAAACATCAACAGCCGCAGCTTGTTTGCCAGCTTGACCGTGGCATTGGCCGTCGACTCGTCGGCGGGCACCTTGCGGTAGACCAACACACCGTTGCGCAGGGTCAGCCGGTAGTTGGTGTCGACGTCGAGGAATGTGATGTCGACCGCCACATCGAGATCCCACGCCCGCGGCCCGTTGATGTTGATCGCGAAGGTGTCGAACATCTGCTCCGGTGTCAGTTGGCCGAGGATCGACGGCGACGCGGTCTGCGTCGGCGTGCCGAAGCTGCCCTCGACGCAGCTCGGTGGCGCCGGACAGGAAGAAGTTTCGCCAGACGGCGTTCTCTGCGCCGTAGGCGAGCTGTTCGAGGGTGTCGGCGTAGAGCTCGCGCGCCGCGGCATGGTTCGTGATCGGCGAAGATCGCATGATCCAGTAGCGTTGCCGCCCAACGAAAGTCGCCCTCGTCGAAAGCCTTCTGCGCGAGGTCGACGACGCGGTCGATGCCGCCGATCGCCTCGACATAGCGAGGCCCGAGCGCTTCGGGCGGGTGCGCCCACAACCGTCCGGGATTGCCGTCGAACCAGCCCATGTAGCGCTGATAGACGGCCTTGACGTTGTGGCTGACCGAGCCGTAGTAGCCGTGGGTGTGCCACGCCTTGTGCAGGGCGGGCGGCATCTGGAAGTTCTCGGCGATCTCGATGCCGGTGAAGCCCTGGTTCAGCTGCCGCAGCGTCTGGTCGTGCAGATAGGCGTACATATCGCGTTGCAGGGAAAGGAATTCGACGATCCGGTCGCGGCCCCAGGTCGGCCAGTGGTGCGAGGCGAACACGACGTCGGTGCGGTCGGCGAAGCGGTCGATGGCCTCGGTCAGGTAGCCCGCCCAACCGTGCGGATCCCGGACCAGCGCACCGCGCAGCGTCAGCAGATTGTGCAGATTGTGGGTGGCGTTCTCGGCCATGCACAGTGCACGGTGCCGCGGGAAGTAGAAGTGCATTTCGGCGGGGGCCTCGGTGCCCGGCGCCATCTGGAACTCGATCTCGACACCGTCGATCGTGTGTGTCTCACCGGTTTCGCGGATGTCGACCGTCGGCACGATCAGGGCGACCTCGCCCGTGGAGCCGACCTGGCCCAGCCCGCAGCCGACCTGGCCCTGCGGGCCGCGGTCCAGCGCCGCGCCGTACATGTAGGCGGCCCGCCGCGCCATCGCGGTGCCCGCGTAGACGTTCTCCTGCACCGCGTGTTGCGTGAAGTGCTCCGGCGCAATCACGGCGACGCGGCCCGCGTCGACGTCCGCCTGCGTCGTCACGCCGAGCACGCCACCGAAATGATCGACGTGACTGTGGGTGTAGATGACAGCGACCACGGGCCGATCCCCGCGATGAGTGCGATACAGCTGCAGCGCGGCGGCCGCGGTCTCGGTGGAGATCAACGGATCGATGACGATGACCCCGGTGTCGCCCTCGATGAAGCTGATGTTCGACAGGTCGAAGCCGCGCACCTGATAGATGCCCTCGACCACTTCGTAGAGGCCCTGCTTGGCGCACAGCTTGCTCTGGCGCCACAGGCTGGGATGCACCGACGTCGGCGCGTCGCCGCTGACGAACGCGTAGGAGTCGTTGTCCCACACCACGCGACCGTCGGCCGCCCTGATGACGCACGGCTGTTGCGCGGCGATGAATCCACGGTCGGCGTCGTCGAAGTCCTCGGTGTCGTTGAATGGCAGGTCGGTCAGCTGATCCCGGTGCGCTGATTCGATGGTGGCGGTGGGCGGCTTCTGCTCCATGGGGCAGACATTGCCACGAATTCCTGACGGCGGTGCTTGACTGACACCCATGAATGTCCGTCGAGTAGTGACCGGGCACGACGCGTCCGGCAAGTCCGTGTTCGTCAGCGATGAGGCGGTGGCGGCGCAGCCGCTGACAGGGTTTCACCGACTGTGGGGCGGCGACAAAACGTCACAGTTCCCCGACGACGGCAGCATGCCTGAGCACCACACGTATTTCCCGCCGATCGGCGGGTTCCGGTTCGGCATGTTCTCGATTTCGCCGGACACCGTAGCGGGCTCCGACGCAATCGGCGCCTGCAGACATCGAGACCGAGGCGCCGGGACTGCTCCGCTACATGGACCTATCCGATCCCGGCATGCACACCACCGACACGATTGACTTCGAGGTTGTCCTCGAAGGCACGGTCGTGCTCGAGCTCGACGACGGGGCCGAGGTAACCCTGTATCCAGGAGACACGGTGGTGCAGAACGGCACCCGGCATCGTTGGCGAAATCCGGGCGACACGACCGCACGCCTAGCGGTGTTCATGTGCGGCGCGTCCCACGCCAAGGTGTCCGCAAGTTAGCGACGTGTCATCGCCGAAGCGATCCGGCTGGTCTCCTCGCGGCCGTAGCCATCGTTGACCGTCGAGTCCACATAGCGTTGGAACGCCTCGAGGACGCCGGCGTCGACATCCGCGTCCTGCGATGCCGCGATCAGGTGTCGCACCGACGCTGCCACCGAGGACACGGCGGCGCTGCTGTCGCCGTGCCGGTCGGCTTCGATGCGCTCGGCGAACTCGTCGAAGATCGGCGGGAGGATGTCGACGATGCCCCGCGCATGCGGCAAGCAGCTCACCGGGCGCGATGCCGTTAGCGCGGGCCACCGTCACCGCATGCAGGAATCCGCTGACCGATGTCCAGAACAGATCGAGCAGAGACATATCGAACGCGGCGGCGCGGCCATGGTCCTCGCCCAGCCAGGCCGCGGTTCCCAGCGCCCCGAACACCTGCGGCTTGACCGTCGAACAGATCCATGCGGACCGGCGAAAAGAATACTGGCGCTTGGCGTCCCGATCGTTGTTGTCGGCGTCATGATCGCGCCGTCGAGATACCGGCCGCCGCGATCCTCCACCAGCTTGGCCGTCTGACGGGCCCGGTCGGGTGTGTCGGAACTCAGGCCGACGATCACGCGTCCTGTCGACCGCCTCTCCCGCGGCTTCCAGCACGGCGTCCACGGCATCGTGGTCGACCACGTTGATCAGCGTCGAGCTCGCTGGCCGCAACGGCTTGCGCCGGAGTCGGCGCGACGGTGGCGCCGCGTGCGCGCAATTCGCGTCGGCCTTCGACTCGGTGCGGTTCCAGACAGTGACGTGGTGGCCCGCGTCGAGCAGCGCGGTCGAAAGTGCTTGTCCCATCGGACCGAGTCCCAACACCGTCACCCCCGTCATGCCGCCGCCTCAGGGTGCTTGATGCTCTCGATTGCGCGGGCGAGTCCGTCCTTGCCGTGGCCGGCGTCGATCTGCCGGTGGATGAGGCGCTGCACGACGTCGACCACTTCGGTGCTGATGCCCAGTGCCCGGCTGGCCTCGACGATGTCGCTGATGTCGGAGAACTCCAGGCTCTGCTGGCCGGGCAGCGAGTAGTCGCCGCCGTCGATGATCTCGGCGTATTCGGTGATGGCATAGACGACGTTCTGCAGCCACGCGGCGGCACGGACGGCGAACTCCTTGGCAGGCACGCCCGCCGCGCCGACCATCGCAGCGCCGTGGAAGAACCCGGCGAACATCACGTACATCCCCGAAAGCAGTGCCAGATCGTAAAGCGATGCCATCCCGGCGTCGTCCCCGAAATACTCAGCGTCTCCCCATAATTCGAGAAGCTGGACGGTAGTAGTCGTAGAGCCGCTGCGAGCCGCTGTACAAGACACGCGAGTGCGGAGTGCCGATCATCTCCGGGGTCGCCATGATTCCGCCGTCGAGGTAGTCGACACCGATGCCCGCGGCCCAGCGCGCCAGTTCGCGGGCGCCGTCTGGCGATGTCGTGGTCAGGTTGAGCAGGCGTCGGCCCGCGAGTCGATCCGCCAGCGGGTCGAGCACCTCGTGCACGGACTGGTGATCGAACAGGCACACCACGATCAGCTCTCCGGCCTCGACGGCGTCGCCTGCGGTGCTCGCCGCACGGGCACCGGCATCGACGAGGGCAGCCGCTTTGTCCGGCGTTGCGGTTCCAGACGGTCGTGGAATGGCCGGCTGAGATGATCGCCCTGGCAAGGGCCGAACCCATCTCGCCGAGTCCGAGGAAACTCACCGTGTGTTGTGTGGTCGTCATGCGACTATCGTTCGCGTAACGCGGAGTTTTCGACAAGTACCCACTAATAAGTGGGATACTTACCTATCCGAAACTATTGGCCTTGAGCTGCGAGGAGTGTCTAGGTGACAGCGTTGGGTAAGTACACCTGCGAGCTGGATGCGGCGATGGCGGTGGTGGACGGGAAGTGGAAACCGCTGATCCTGTGGGAGCTGAAGGAAGGGCCCAAACGGTTCAACGCGCTGCACCGCAGCCTTACCGGCATCTCGCAGAAGATGCTGACCCAGCACCTCAAGGAGTTGCAGCGCCACGGCGTCGTGCACCGCGAGAGCTACCACGAGGTGCCGCCGCGCGTGGAGTACTCGATGACCGAGGCGGGCGAAGAATTGCTGGAAGCGCTTGGTCCGCTGGGTGATTGGGCGGCCAAACACATCGTCTTGATCTGCGCGGCCGAAGCCGGCTAGTTAGCGTTCCTGTTCGGCCAGCCACCGCTCGGCCCGCCGTTTCGATGCGCGCGACAACCAGGCATCCTGAATCAGCTCGGTCAGTTCCGTTTTGCTAATCGCGCGTAAGTCCTTCGCGCGCACCAGGACCGAAAGATGTCCCTCGAACCGGTCGGTGGTGAAGAACGGCGAGTCGGGGTCCTGGATGAGCGCCAACTTGTCGCTCTCGGACTCCACCCAGATCATGATCACGTCGGCGTAGCGCTCTCCCGTCTTGGAATCTTCGGCGTCGGGCTGCGGTGTGCGGAAGAAGACGAACGACTTTCCGCCCACCTGGTAGATGGCGTTTCCCTTGGGGCCCTCGATCCGCGTTGCGTGCGGCATTGACGCGGCGACCTCGTGCACGTCGGCAACCCGGGCGGCGCGGTCAGGCATGGCGTTCCAGGTTGTGCAGCACAACATCTGACAGCGCGGCGCCCTCGACGGTTGCGGTCATATATGTGCAAAACGGTTGCCGCCGTCGGTCGGTCGGCGAGCCAGGATTGAGCAGGCGCAGGCCGGTCTTGGTGGTGGTGTCCCACGGAATGTGGCTGTGGCCGAACACAAGCACATCGGTGTCCGGATACTCGTTGGCCACGCGGACCTCCCTGCCGGTGGCGGCGCCCGTCTCGTGCACGACCGTGAACCGCAGCCCGCCAATCGTCGCGTCGGCGCATTCGGGCAGGCGCTGCCGCAACTCTGCGCCGTCGTTATTGCCCCAGCACGCCACGAGCCGCGTCGCGCGCGCCTCCAGTTGGTCGAGCAACTCCGGCTCTACCCAGTCACCTGCGTGCAGCACCACATCGGCGGCGTCCACCTCGTCCCACACTCGGCTGGGGAGGTCACGGGCTCGTTTAGGGACGTGGGTATCGGCGATCAGCAGCAGTCGCACGGCCCCAATCTAATGGTCGTGACAAGAGGAAGCAGATCGCATCAGCCGCCGCCCGCGCATCGCCCGCACCGTGTTGAAGATGTCCTACCGGCGCTGAAGTCGGACCGGGCGCCATCCCGGCGGTGGGTCCTCACCGACGCGTCCGTCGACGGCTTCACGAAGCAGATCGGCGTGCCCAGTGTGACGGCCGTACTCCTCGATCAGGTCGCACAGCAGGCGGCGCAGGCTCGCATGCTCTCCTTCCGGCGACGCGGCGTCGACTAGTTGATCCAGTCCGCCCCGATCCAGCGCTGCGGCGAGCCGCCCGCGGGACCGTTCGACCGCCTCGTCCCAGAACCCATAGAGCTGTTCGGGAGTGTCGTTGGCGGCCGACGTGAACTCCCAGTCGTCGGTGCCGTCCCACAACGACTCCCACGGTTCGCCGACTGGCTCCCCGGTCAGCTTGTCGGTGAACATGGAGTCCTCGTTGATCGCCATGTGCTTGAGCAGCCCACCGAGGCTGAGTGCCGATGCGCCGATCCGCACGGCAAGCCCGGCGGCGTCGAGGTCGTCGACCTTCCATCGGAACGTCGTGCGCAGGCGATCAAGCGCACCAATCAGGTGCTCGAGCTCGGTGCCCGCGAGCGGGGGCTCCCATGGGGTGTCGGTCATACCGACACCGTAGATGCCTAGGCGGGTTCTGTCGGCGCGAAAACCTCGATCACACCGTGGATTTCGCGCACCTGGAACTTCGGAAGCGGAGGCGGCGCGATAGGCAGCTGATGCGTGACGGTGGCTCCCTCCAGAGAAAACGACGTCGAGTGGCACGGGCATCGCAACCGGCTCTCGGGCGCATCAAGCCATAGCTTGCATCCCTGATGGGTGCATACGCCGGAAACCGCTTCCAACTTTGCGTCTGCTGCGGTGGACGAACCCGTTGACGGAACCAAGGTCGAACGCCATCGCACCGCCCTCAGGTAGGTCGGCACTCGCGCCGACGGCTCGCCATGTTCCCGCGTTGGGTTCGAGCTCCCCTTGGGTCGGCTGCGCCTCCTGCGTCACGGTGGGAGCGAGCAGGTTGCGGCCGACCACCAGACCTGCGGCTGCAGACGCCGCCGCGACCGAGCCGCCGATGACGACCTGGCGGCGGCGCGGAGCCCACCGGGGATGGTCGACGGGTGTGGGCTCGTCGGACATTTCGGCGGCCAGTTTGCGATGCAGGTCGGCTACGAAGTCCTCGCGCGGCGCATCGCTGCCCAACCGCGCCGCCCGCAACTCGATGGCGGTCTTCATCTGCTCGGCCTCGAAGTCGTCGGGGCGCGCGCGTTCGGTGGATTGCCCCCGCAACAGGCCCTCCACAAAGCGGCGTACGGTTCGGTCGCTCACGATGTGACCTCCTCACCCGATTGTGCCGCCATGCGCAGTGCGCGGAACTGCAATACCTTTGCGTTCGCGACGCTAACCCCCATCTGACTGGCCGCCTCCCGCACCGAAAAGGCCTGAAGGAAGCGCAATTCCAGGATCCGTCGGTAGTTGTCCGGCAGCCGCTGCAGTAGCCGGCGCACCTTGTCGGGTGCGTCGCTGGCGACCGCCTCCGGCTCGATGATCTCCGGCACGTCTTCCTCGATCGCTGTGATCGGACGTGCCCATCCGGTCGCCCCAGTAGGACGCGAGGACGGTACGCGCGGTCATCCGAAGATATTTGCGCACCTCCGGCACCGTGGCCGAAACCCTCAGCGGCCGAAGGGCCGTCATGAACACTTCCGCGGTCAGGTCTTCGGCGTCGGGTTGATTACCGACCTTCCCGTACATCAGCCGGTAGACCCAGGTGACATTGTCGCGATACACCGCGTCCCAATCCGGATACGCCGCACCCGTCACCGGCTGCAGGCCCGCGACTGGTTGACGCCTGCTGCGCGTCACTCTCGCTGCGGATCACTTACGTCACTACGGCGGCGACGCGGTCGCGGTTCATTCGGGCGTCGACCGAGTACGCGCCTGCGCCGACGATGAGCAGGAAGACGCTGCCGCACAGCATCGCCACCTCGAGTCGGCCCTCGTGGAAGAAGTCCCAGAAGCCGCCTTCCTTCGGGTAAAGCGGGGCATGCCCCCACAGCAGCGGCACCTTGGTGATGCCGAGCGCGCCGAGCATGTCGACGATCATCGGCAGAGTCGCCAGCCGAGTCAGCAGCCCGACGAGAATCAGCAGACCACAACCGATCTCGAAGGCTCCGTCCAGGTAGGCGAGGAACGTTCCGCCTGGGATGCCGGCCTTAATGAAGCGGCCGGGCCCGAGTGCGTCGGGCCGGACAAATTTCAGCACGCCTTCGCCGGCGAAGATCAGGCCGACGTAGAGCCGGATGAGGACGACCGCGCCCGAAGCGCGGGTGGCGGTGAACTGATTCAGCGTCATGAGAGAGATAGCGCACGTGGTTACACGGTTGCTGAAATCGCAAGAAATCCCCTGATCACGCTGTCAGGTGGGATACTGAGCGGCGATGGCCCGTTGCCGGTGACGCATTACGCGAAGGGCCCGGGGGGAGACATCGCCTATCAGGTCGTTGGCGACGGCCCGATAGATCTGGTGGTCGTCCCGGGCTGGATCTCCCACGTGGACCTGATGTGGGCCGCATCCGGGGTGGGCGCGCTTCAACGAAGAACTGGCGTCGTTCGCACGCGTGATCTTCTACGACAAACTCGGCACGGGCCTGTCCGACCCCATCGTTGAACTACCTACGCTGGAGAGCCGCGCGGACGAACTACGCGCCGTGTTGGACGCCGCCGGCAGCGATCGACCGGCGATGTTCGGAATCTCCATGGGCGGACCGATCAGCGTGATGTTCGCGGCGAGCTACCCGGAGCGAGTCGCGGCCCTGGTCTTGTACGGGAGTTACACGAACGGGTCGATCGACGACGATGGCTCTCCGGCTCGGAGGGCGTGGATCCAGCTGATGAAGCGCGTTCGGACGACGGTCGACCACTGGGGCGAGGGCACGACGATCGATTGGGCAGCACCAAGTATCACTGTTCCAATGCCAGATATCGAGAGGTCCTCGGCGGGTTCGAGCGGGCATCGATGAGCCCGACGAATGGCACTCCTGCAGTGGCAGACCCATCTCCGCCTGCTCGATGTCCGCGACGTTCTCAGCAGCGTCCATGTTCCGACGCTCGTGCTGCACCGAAAAGACGAGGCGATCCCGGTTGAGTTCGCCCGCGAACTCGCCACGGGTATCCCGGGCGCGCGACTCGTGGAACTCGACGGAGTCGACCACATGCCATGGGTCGGTGACATCACTTCGATCACCGGCGAGGTCGAGGAGTTCCTCACGGGTCAGCGGCACGAGCCGCCGGCGGACCGCGTACTCGCCACGGTGCTGTTCACCGACATCGTCGACTCCACGCGGCGTGCCGCCGAACTCGGCGATCGACGGTGGCGTGAGCTGCTCGAGCAGCACGACGAAATCACCTGCGCCGAGGTCGCTCGCTTCCGCGGGCGCGTGGTCAAGAACACCGGCGACGGCTTCCTCGCGACATTCGACGGGCCGACCCGGGCGGTGCGATGCGCCACCACGCTCGCTGAGCGCATGCCGCAATTGGGAATTGATGTCCGAAGCGGACTGCACACCGGTGAATGCGAACTGCGCGGCGACGACATCGGGGGCATCGCGGTACACATCGGAGCGCGAGTCGCTGCCCTGGCGGGCGGCGGAGAAGTCCTCGTTTCCAACACGGTTAAGGACCTCGTCAACGGATCCGGCATCACCTTCCGAGACCGCGGTACGCACGCGCTCAAGGGTCTGCCCGGTGAGTGGCAATTGTTCAGCCCGTCGGGGCAGCAGGACGACCCCGTCGAGAGTCTGTTGGCCGCTTCGCGGGAGGTGTAGCCGAAAAGAAAGCGCGCCCTGCGACAAATTAACTGACAAGTCAACGGAGTTTGGATCGGCCCACATATCGCAAGCTTCTGACGGAACCCGTAAATTTGCTGAACATCGCCTGTACGGTGAGGATATTCGACTTTCTGGGCATCCCGGTTCGGCGCCCACATCCTCGGAGTTTCCGCACCACCTCAACCAGGCCGCCACAACACCGACGACCGCCGAACCCGAGTTCAGGAGATGGCGTCGTGCCCTCGATGAAACCCACCACAGTTTTCACCCGCGCCAACCAATGCCTGGCAGCCGCCGTGCTCTTGGCAGGTTTCGCCTTCGGGTCAACCGCAGTCGCCAGCGCCGAACCCGCTTTGGACATGGACACATACATAACCTGCGTGAAGGATCTGACCGCGAACCCGGGCTATAACGAAAACGACGTCTTGCAAACGTGTTGCGTCCGTGCTGGTGGACATCCCAGGTACGACAACGACGGGCAGATGATTAACTGCGATACTCCATATGCTCAGCAACAACCGACCGATCCTTCCGGTAAGCCGCCAGGTGCACCGCCGCAGGTAGAGGGCGTGCAAGGACCGGGCGTCCCCATCGGTCCCGTGCCCCTCGTGCCAGGAAGCAGGGGATAGTGGGCGTATGAGCCTCTGGGGTGAGGTGTTCGCGGCCGGTTATGACCGGGTGATGGCCGGGGCGGAGAAAGCCGTTCTGCGCGGCCGCCGTGAGGCGCTGCTCAGTCGATTGACCGGCGACGTGCTGGAGATCGGCGGCGGAACGGGGGCCAACCTCCCCTTCTATGGGGCCGGCGTCGAGCAGCTCGTCATCACCGAGCCCGAAGAGCCGATGGCGCGCAGGCTCGAGCGCAAGCTGGCCGGCTACTCATTGCCCGCGCACGTGGTGCGTGCGCCCGCTGAGGAGCTTCCCCTCGAGGATGCGAGCTTCGACTTCGTGGTGTCCACGCTCGTGCTGTGCACTGTCGACGATCCGGCGCGTGCCCTCTCGGAGATTTACCGGGTGCTCAAACCGGGTGGCCGACTCGTGTTCCTCGAACACGTCCGCTCGGACGACCCCCGACTCGCTCGCTGGCAGGACCGTCTCCACGGCGTGCAGGTGCGGGTGGGGCACGGCTGTCACTGCAACCGTCGGACGCTCGAGAACATCGAGCGCGCCGGCTTCTCGATCGCGGAGCTCGAGCACGACCGCATGCGCAAGGCGCCGCCGATCGTGCGTCCGCTGATCGCCGGGCTGGCGCGGGCGAGCACATGACGGCGCTGGGCCTCGACGGTGTCGATCTCAGCTACACCGACCTCGGGACCGGCGATCCGGTGCTACTTATTCACGGAACTGGTGCGTACAGGGCGATTTGGGGCGAGGTTTCTGGGCAACTCGCCGGCTCCCACCGCGTGATCGTGTACGACCGCCGAGGCTTCGGGGCATCACAGGGGGTGCGGGCTCAACATGCACACCAGCACGCACAGGACGCCGCTGAGCTTCTGGAACACCTCGGGGCTGTCCCCGCGGTCGTCGTTGGCTGGAGCGGAGGAGGGGCGATCGCATTGGACCTCGCTGCCAGCCGACCGGAACTGGTCAGCTCCCTTGTGCTGGTCGAGCCCGCCGTCTCCCTGATTCTCGCGCCGAGCGTTGGCACGCTGCGGATGTCTTTGCAGATGCAGTTCCGCTGGCGGATCCGGCGGGATGAACGCGCCGCCGCCGCGACCATGTATCGCTGGGCCAACTCCTACACCACAGGCGGCAACGCATTCGACCGGCTCCCGCTCGAAGAGCAGGAGGGGATGCTGGCGCATTCCAGGTCAACGCTGCTGGAGATGGACCAGATCACGCGTCCGTTCCCCTCGTCAAAGGCAGTGTCGAGCATCCGCTGTCCCGTGACCTGTCTGCAGGGGTCGCTCAGCGACCCGGTATTCCCGCGGGCCGTAAAGCGCCTTCGGCGTCGGCTTCCACAAACCAAGGTCGTAGAGATCGAGGGTGGAGCGCACATGCTGCACCGCGATCGGCCGGATGAGTGGGTTCAGGCCGTTCTCGACGCCGCACGGCCGACCGCGTAAGCGCATGGAATTGTGGTGAGCCCGACCCCGGCCTAGGGCCAGGAGGGGTCGATCGTGAAGCAGGCGCCGGACTCATCACAAACGAACGATTGAGTGGGGGCTGGGGGAGTTGGCCCCTGCGGTGGGAGGTACGGCGACGATCCCGCAGGATGAGTAGATTCATTCGGCGGGTGCGGTGGAGGACACTCCATGTCGGCACATCGGGGGGGCCTCGCCGAGGCAACACCAGCTGCCTCCATCGAGACGCCCGCTACTGCCCCGAACGCGGCCGCAGCAATGAGGATGGCGGGTGCTAGGCGTCGCAACTGGGTCGGACGCGGGATGTTACTTGTCATTTCTTCTCCTGATGGTGATCGCGGCGCCGCGGTCGGACCGCTGGTAGTCAGCAATAGTCGCGGTCACTCAGGTGGTTTCGTAATCACCGGGAAGCCAGACTCCACTTTCCAAACAGGCCGGGTTTCCTATCCGCCAGGTAAGCACCGCGAATGGCATTGCGGCATGCGAGATGTCGGCGGGGCTAGCTGCTCGGCAGCGTCAGGTGCGTGAGCTAGGTGGCTTCTTCAGCCACCGTCTGAGGCGCAGCAGCTGATCCGCTACCAAGCCGACCGCCAACAGCACCAGCAGCGTCACAACGACGGCGGTACCCATACCTACATCATCTGCTTCAGCGGGCTTCAGGTGTAATCCTTTTGCTGATCGGATATTTCACAGGCTCTAATGCACGCCGCTTCGGCCCGCCCTGTGGCGGGCCGAAGCCAACAGCGGGCTAGGCGTCCTTGACGACCTCGGTCCATATCTGCTGAACAAGAGCACTCGCGCTGTACCCATTGGGGGCAAATTGCTGCTTGGCAATCCCGAGCTGGGTCTTTCGCATCTCCACAAGTTTCTCGGTGATGCCGTCCAGCTTCTTGCCGATGTCGTCGAGCTTCTTGTCCATCTGGTCCAGCTTCTGGGGAAGCGAACCCGTCGTCCCACTCGACACCAGGATGTCGCCAGTCACTTCGATATCGCCATCGAAATAGCCTGCCCGCCCACCGGGACCGCTGGCGGTTCCGACGATCGCCTTTCCAGTGGTGGATCGCCCCTCGACGGCCACGCCGGATTCACTGACCCCAACCACACCGAACGCGTCCGAAGTGCCGACGACCGCGGTGCCGCTCTTCGCGACGCCAACGACTGCCTGTCCTGACTTCGTCTCCCCCTTAACGGCTGAACCTTTGTCACTGACGCCCGACACGCCCACGTTCGGCGACGTGCCCCGGACCCCGGTGCCGGTATGGGCAATACCCGCAACGCCGTAGCCCGATTTTGTCTCTCCCCTAACGGCTGACCCGACATTGCTGGTGCCAGAAAGCCCCACGCCGCCAGCTGTATTCACACCGGATACCGCCGGTGTGTTGCGATCGCCGGATGTGAATTTCGCTGATCCTGGTGGTGCCGCCAGTGTCTCGGCCCTTTCTACCGCCCCTGTCGCGGCCCGTTCTACCGTCATTGTCTCGACCCCTTTCTAGTTGCTGGTGGTGAGCTACTTTTGAAACCTAAAACTCCACAGACACCGCAATATGAGTACCGGGCTACTCGAATTTGTCCCCGGCGGCGGTTTGCGTGAGGCTCCCACCGCCCAGCCGGCGCACACCGGCACCTTTGTGACAAGCACCTTGACACCCACCGGAAGGAAGGCCAAGACGAAATAGGCTCCGACCCGCAGCGAGGCGGGTCAGAGCCTATGAGTTGTGGCGCGCCCGAAGGGATTCGAACCCCCAACCTTCTGATCCGTAGTCAGATGCTCTATCCGTTGAGCTACGGGCGCAAGTGTTCAGTTGTTGGCGGAGGCGAGAGGATTTGAACCTCCGGTCCGCTTTAAGGCGGACAACTCATTAGCAGTGAGTCCCATTCGGCCGCTCTGGCACGCCTCCCGACGTTTACCGCCGATCCGACAGCGTACACAGGGGCAATAGGCGAAGGCAAAGCGCAGGTGAGCGACTCATAGACTGGTCGGGTGACCGCCCGTCTGCGCCCCGAACTGGCCGACCTGCCCGCATACACCCCGGGCAAGACGGTGCCGGGCGCGATCAAGATCGCCTCCAACGAGACGGTGCACGGACCCCTGCCCAGCGTTCGGGCCGCCATCGAGAAGGCCGCCGACAACATCAATCGCTATCCCGATAACGGTTATGTCGAGCTCAAGGACCACCTGGCCAAGCACATCGACAACGGCGCCTTCGCTCCCGAGCACATCTCCGTCGGATGCGGGTCGGTCAGCCTGTGCCAGCAGCTGATCCAGATCACCTCGACCGTCGGCGACGAGGTGCTGTACAGCTGGCGCAGCTTCGAGATCTACCCGCTGCAGGTTCGCACCGCCGGAGCCACGCCCGTCCAGGTGCCGCTGACCGACTACACCCACGACCTCGACGCGATGCTCGCCGCGATCACCGACCGCACCCGGCTGATCTTCGTCTGCAACCCGAACAACCCGACCAGCACCGTCGTCGACCCCGACGCGCTGGCCCGGTTCGTCGAGGCGGTGCCGTCCGACATCCTCATCGCCCTCGACGAGGCCTACGTCGAGTACATCCGCGACGGGTTGCTGCCCGACAGCTTCGGGCTGGTCCGCAATCACAGCAATGTCGTTGTGTTGCGGACGTTTTCGAAGGCCTACGGGCTGGCGGGGCTGCGGATCGGCTACGCGGTCGGCGACCCGGACATCATCACCGCGCTCGGCAAGGTCTACGTGCCGTTCACCGCGACCAGCATTTCGCAGGCCGCGGCCATCGCCTCACTGGACGCCGCCGACGAGCTGCTGGCTCGCACCGACGCCGTCGTCGCCGAACGTGCCCGCGTCACCGCCGTATTGCGCGATGCCGGATACACCGTGCCGCCGTCACAGGCCAACTTCGTCTGGCTGCCGCTGCCCGGTCGCGCCCAGGAATTCGCCAAGGACTCGGCCAACAGCCGCATCATCGTCCGCCCCTACGGCGACGACGGCGTGCGCGTCACCGTCGCCGCTCCCCACGAGAACGATGCCTTCCTCGACTTCGCCCAACGATGGGCCAAGGAGCGACGCGGCTAAGAAACGCGGCTAGCCCGGCCTGCGTCCGGTGTAGGCAATCAGCTTGTCCAGCGCGTCCCGCATCGGCTGGCACCTCGATCGGATCGTCGAACCCGACGCTGGTGCGGCCCTCCGGCGTGATGATCTGCTTGGCCAGGCCCATCACGTAGTCGGACAGCGCATCCGACGCGTCCACCTTGCGTCCGGTTGCCATCGCGTAATCCCAAGCGTGGATGAGGAATTCGATCGACAGAACGCCGGCCATCATCCTGGCGGGAGCCTCGCCTCCCCCGAACGGCACCGTGCCGTCCAGGCCACGCTTGTGCCAGGCGTCCAGCGCGGGCCGCGCCGCGAGGATCACCTGCCGTTCCACCGAGTCCTCGCGATCCCGCTCGGGGAACTCGGCCCCTGCGTGTGTACCGATCGCCGTAATCGAGTTCATCAAGTGGTCGGTCAGCTTCGCGACGTCAAACTCCCGGCATGGCGTCTGCTTTGATTCGTCGTCTTTCGCGATGCCGTGCAGCACGCTTTCCAGCACGGCCAGTGACTCTTCGGCACTCTCCAGTTCGTCCGCGGGCATGTGCCCCACGCTACGACGCGCATGCGCATATCGTTCACGGGATGAGGACGCACGTTTGGATCGCCGGGGCCGCGCTGATCCTTGCCGGCTTTACCGCAGGCTGCGAGCGCACCACGCCCGGCACCGTCGCAATGACCACCCAGCCGGGACCGCCGATCACCTCCACCACACGAGTCACCGACGTCGACGGTGCCGGGGCTGCCTGGCATCCCCATACCGGACATTCAGATTCCCGGGTTTCCCAGGAACACCGACGTTCCGGTGGTTCCCGCGCCGCCGAACGCGCTGACCATGACAATGCAGCGAGTTCAACAAGCTCGACGAGGCCACCCGGCTGGCCGTCATCCGCGCTGTCCTGGCCCAGGAGAACAATCCACTCGGCCCCAACGGCGAGTCCGTCGGGCAGATGCTTGTCGAAGCCGCGTGCCAGTTCCTGCCCTCGGCCACCGTCAGCGAGGTGCTGATGGGCACCCCGCCACGGTAGGTGGCTAGCCTTCTGGTCCATGGGCGATGCATATGAATCCGTCACCGTGGACATCGAGGATCACGTCGCGCAGGTGACGCTGGTCGGTCCCGGCAAGGGCAACGCGATGGGGCCGGCGTTCTGGGCGGAGATGCCCGAGGTGTTCGCCGAAGCTCGACGCCGACCGCGAGGTGCGCGCGATCGTGCTGACCGGCTCCGGCAAGAACTTCAGCTACGGGCTGGACCTGCCCGCGATGGGCGGCTCGCTGTCCGGAGTGCTCGGCGGCGGCGGATCGGCCCGGCCGCGCGCGGACTTCCACGCCACCATCCTGCGGATGCAGGGGGCGATCAACGCGGTCGCCGACTGCCGCACCCCGACGATCGCGTCGGTGCACGGCTGGTGCATCGGCGGAGGCGTGGATCTGATCTCGGCCGTCGACATCCGCTATGCCAGTGCCGACGCGAAGTTCTCGGTACGCGAGGTCAAGTTGGCGATCGTCGCGGATGTCGGCAGCCTCGCCCGGCTTCCGCTGATCCTGAATGACGGCGCATCTGCGCGAACTGGCGTTGACGGGCAAGGACATCGACGCGGCACGCGCCGAGAAGATCGGTCTGGTCAACGACGTCTACGCCGACGCCGAAGCGTCACTGGCCGCCGCGCATGAGACCGCCGCCGAGATCGCCGCCAACCCGCCGCTGGTGGTCAACGGCGTCAAGGACGTGCTCGATCAGCAGCGCATCGCGCGCGTCTCGGAAAGCCTGCGTTACGTGGCTGCGTGGAATGCCGCGTTTCTCCCGTCGAAAGATCTGGCCGAGGGATTACAGGCGACATTTGAGAAGCGGAAACCCGAATTCACCGGCGACTAGTCGCCGAATTCTTCGTGCCATTATCCGGCCTCTAGCTGCAAGAACGCTGGGAAATAGCAGTGAAATCGCCCGTTTCCTGAATCAGGGTGTTTAGCGTCACGCTGCGGTCCAAATAGCGAATATTTGACGGGCTATGCATCGTCTTGGTTGGTATGACAGATACAACTGCATGCCATCTCGATGGATCACATCGCAGGCCAGCGCACCCGCGCCCCGCACATCGCAGGTACCGCGGTGGCGCTTACCGAGCACCGCTACGAGCAGGAAGAGGTCGCGCGCGTGCTGACAAGCGGCCTCGGACCGGAGTTCGCCCGGTTCGCGGCGACGAGCGGCGTCGCGACCCGCAGCCTCGCGCTACCCCTGTCCCGCTATCCCGAGTTGACCGGGTTCACCGAGGCGAACACTGCCTACGTTGAGGTGGCCGTGGAACTGGGCGAGCGAGCCGTGCGGTCGGCGCTTGACGCGGCGCACGTTGCGCCGGAAGAGGTGGACGCCATCGTGATGGTGTCCAGCACCGGTGTCGCGGTGCCGACCATCGATGCGCGGATTGCCTCACGGATCGGCTTCAGGCCCGATATCAAGCGCATCCCGTTGTTCGGACTCGGCTGCGTCGCAGGCGCAGCCGGCACGGCACGTGTGCACGACTACCTCCGTGGCTTCCCCGGTCACGTCGCCGTGCTGCTGTCGGTGGAACTGTGTTCACTCACGCTGCAGCGCGACGATACGTCGATCCCCGCACTCATCGGGGCGTGTCTGTTCGGGGACGGTGCGGCGGCCGTCGTCGCCACCGGAGCCGACTGGATCCCGGTGGCTCCCACGGCCTATCCCGGTCCGTCGGTGGTGGCCACCCGAAGCCGGCTGTTTCCCGACACCATCGACGTGATGGGCTGGGACGTCAGCTCGAACGGCTTCGGTCTGGTGATGTCGCGCGACGTGCCCCACATGGCCGACGCCTACCTTGGCGACGAAGTCAACCGCTTCCTCGCCGATTACGGCCTCACCACCGAGGACATCTCGACCTGGATCTGCCACCCCGGTGGCCCCAAGGTGCTCGACGCGATCGAGCGTGCGGTCGGCCTACCACCGGAAGCCAACGTGCACAGCCGAGAATCCATGCGGGACAACGGAAACTTCTCGTCGGCATCGGTACTCGACGTGTTGCACCGCACGCTGGCGACACCGCCGCCGGACGGCTCCCTCGGCGTCATGCTCGCGATGGGGCCGGGATTCAGTTTCGAACTGCTCCTGCTGAGCTGGTGAGCGATGTACTACTTGTTCATCCTCGTCATCGGCGCCGAACGATTGATCGAGATGGTCGTGTCACGGCGCAATGCGAACTGGTCGTTTGCCAACGGCGGCAAGGAGTTCGGCCGCGGTCACTTCCCGGCGATGATCGCGATGCACACCCTGTTGTTGGTCTCGTGCATCGTCGAGGTCGCCGTGTTTCATCGCCCGTTCCTGCCGTGGCTGGGCTGGCCGATGGTCGGTGTCGTGGCGCTCAGCACCGTGCTGCGGTGGTGGTGTGTTGCTGTGCTCGGAAAGCATTGGAACCCGCGGCTCATCATCATTCCTGGTGCGCCGTTGGTGCGTCGCGGGCCGTATCGCTTCCTACATCACCCCAATTACACAGCGGTGACGGCGGAGGTGGCAGCGCTCCCCCTCGTGCATTCGGCATGGCTGACGGCGATCGTGTTCACCATCGCCAACGCCCTCGTGCTCAACGTGCGCATCCGGGCCGAGAACTCTGTACTGGGCTACGCATGACCGGATGTTCACCGGGGGATGGGCGTCCAGCCGAGTTCCGCTTTGGCCTTGGCGTTGGACAACGGCAGCCACGTCGTTCCGAACGCCGTCGCCGGATAGGACGCGACCAAGCCCCACCAGCCGGTGTGAAATCGGAATCGGCGGCGGCCGGCGCAGCGTCTTGGACAGTTCGCGCGCATAGTCGCCGAACGACTGCGGCCGGTCGTCGACGATGTTGTAGATCTCACCGCCACGCCCTTTGGTGACTGCGTCGGCCGTCGCCTTCGCGACGTCGTCGATGTGCACCCAGGACACCATTCCGTTGCCGGTCATCGCTGGGAACGCCCACCACTTGCGCCAGCCGGGTGAACAACTCGGTGTGCGGTACGTGCGGTCCGTAGAAGATGCCGTACCGCAACACGATTCCCTCGGTGTCGCTGTGCTCACCGGAGGTGAGGACGTTTTGTTCCATGCCGCGTAGCGCCGCCAAGCACCGCCTCACCGCCGGGGAACGCCGGGCCTGGATAGGGATCGCTTTCGTCGAACATCGCCGGCCCGGTCCGTCGGGTAGCCGTATGCGAAGACGACCGACTCCGCCACCACCCGGCGCACGCCGGCCCGTTGCGCCGCGGCCACCAGATTCCCGGCGCCCCTGGCTCCACAACTTCTTCGCGGGTTCGAAGTCCTTGGCCCGCTTGGGTCCCCACTTCGGAAGGGTGGTGAGCAGCGACACCACCACCTCGGGTTCGATGTCGCCGACCACCGTTTTGATCTGCGCGGCGTCGAACACATTGGCGACCACTGGTTTGGCGCCCTGCTGCTCGATCTCAGACGTCCTCGCCGGTTGGCTGGTCAGCCCGACAACGTCGTGGCCGCGGGCGTTAAGCTCGCGTAGCAGCACAATCCCCGGCACGCTCGTCGCGCCGGCCACCAGTACCCGCATCAGCCCTTCTCCCTAACAATGCTGGCGCGCAAGGCAATTGCGAGGATCGCTGTGGTCACCACCAACCCTCCCGCCTCGAGCCAGCCGATCGACTCCCCCGCCGCGTGGTGCGGGTCGATGATGTGACTCAGCGCGTGCAGGCCCCAGTGCAGCGTGGCGAACGCCAGCGCAGGAACCCGCCACGACGACCATCGGACGGCGGCCAGCATCATCAGGCCAAGCGGGAACTCGAACGTGGCGTTGTCGAAGATGTAGTGGTCGTTGCGTGCCCCGAAGTTTCCGAGCGTGTCGAAGAAGGTGCCCGGCGCGACGAACATGAACAGCCCGAGGAGCACCGAGTACACCCCGAACACGATCAGGGTCACCTCGACGTAACGAGCGCTTGTGCGCGTGGGTGTTGTCGTCATATGTTCACGCTAGATCGTTAATGGCATCAGGATAGGCTCCACTTTGATGGCAATTTCGGGTACCACTTCTGGTCCGGAGCTGCTGGTCGAACTCGACCGCGCCGCACCGGAGCCGCTGCACCGCCAACTCGCGAACGGCCTGCGCGACGCCATTCGCGCTGGGCGTTTGGCGCCTGCGACGCGGCTGCCTTCGACGCGGGTGCTGGCGGCGGACCTCGGCGTCTCGCGCCGCCTCGTCGTTGACGCATACAGCCAGCTGACCGCCGAGGGGTTCCTGCTCAGCAGGCACGGCTCCGGGACCTGTGTGGCGGCAGTCGATGCCGCAAGCGCACCTGAGCACGACGACGCCGAGCCTGCGAGGCAATTCGACGTCGACTTCGCGCCCGGCTCACCCGATCTCGGCAGCTTTCCGCGGCACGCGTGGCTGCGGGCATTGCGGCAAGGTCTTGCCGAGATCGAATCGCATGCGTTCGGCTACGTCGCGCCGCAGGGGCTGCTCACCGCGCGCGCCGCAGTCGCAGACTATCTGCGGCGCACCCGCGGCCTTGTCGCCGATCCGCAGCACATCGTGCTCTGCTCGGGGGCGACGCAGGCCATCGCGCTGCTCGCGTCTGTGCTACCGAATCAGACGGTGGCGATGGAGGACCCCGGGTTCTGGTTGCACCGGATGGTGCTGCGACACAACGGTATCGACCCGATACCGGTCCCGGTCGATGATGACGGCATCGACGTCGCTGCCCTCGCGGATAGTGGCGCGACGACGGTGCTGGCCACTCCGGCCCATCAATCGCCGACCGGCGTTGTGCTGTCGGCGGCGCGCCGCACCGCGTTGGTGCAATGGGCCAGGGCGGGTCACCTCGTCATCGAGGATGACTACGACGCCGAATACCGTTACGACCGTGCGCCCGTCGGCGCGCTGCAGGGCATCGCACCCGACCGGGTGGTGTACGTCGGCTCGACGAGCAAGACGCTCGCGCCGGGACTGCGGATCGGCTGGATGGTGTTGCCCGCGCATCTTGTCGGCCCGGTCGCGCTTTCAAAGGGCCTGGCCGACACCGGAAGTTCGGTGATGGATCAGATCGCCTTCGCGAAGCTGCTGACGACGGGCGGATACGACCGGCACCTGCGCCAGATGCGCCGCCGATATCTGACACGCCGAAATGCGTTGCTGCGGGCTCTTGCTCGATACCTGCCGGAGGCGACCGTGCTCGGCGCGGCGGCAGGCGTCCACCTGACGGTGCGATTTCCCGACGGCAGTCCCGTCGCTGATCTCGTCCGGCGGGCCGCCGAGATGCGGGTGCGGGTCGAGCCGCTCGCGCCGTGCTACGCCGAGCCCGAGTCGGCTCCGCCGGGGTTGGTGCTCGGATACGCCAATCTCAGTGAGTCGCAGATCCTCACGGGCGTGAAGGCACTGGCCCGGGCGATGCGGTGACGCTCCGGGTTTGCCCGTTGGCGGTTACCAGAGCGTCAATTCGGCTGGGGTTCGATGCGCGGTGGCGGAGGGATTTGAACCCCCGGACGGTTTTAGCCGTCTCTCGCTTTCAAGGCGAGTGCATTAGGCCGCTCTGCCACGCCACCGCCGACAAGAGTACGGGGCGGAGGAGCGCTGGCGCGAAGAGCGGACGGTCTAGACGCGGCCTAACTTCGCCGATGGCGCCCCTGCCTTCAGCGCGACGCTGATCCGCCTACAGTTCTCGCCCATCGCGGCGATCTGCGGGCGCGACAGTCTGCCGAGGAAGTGCGTGCGCACACCCTCGCCATAGGTCAGCATCGCCTCGGTCACTGCGGCGCGCCCCTCCTCGGTGATGGAGGCCAGTACCCCCCGGCCGTCGTCGGGGCTGGCGCCGCGGCGCACCAGGCCCTGCAGTTCCAATCGCCGGATCTGCCGGGTCACCCGGCTCGGCAATGACATCAGCCCGTCGGCGAGGTCCCCCATGCGCGCCGAGCCGGTCGCGGACTTGTCCAACATGTCGAGCAGCCGCACGTCATTGAGTGTCAAATGATGCGCGTCCACCAGCGACCGGTTCAGGGTCGCGTACATTCTCAACGCTGAATCGAGGAAGTTTTGCCACGACCTCTGTTCAGCGATGTCTAATCCAGGCATATCGCTCGCGGTACGCCCGGCAATCATCCCCTCCATTTCGCTATGGTAAAGCAGGCAAGCATTGCTGCGGGCCGAAAATCCACAGTGCCTTCCCAGCTAGTACCGTTACTCCAATGCGCGCGATCGTGGCCGAATCAGCCGATCAGCTCACCTGGCAAGAAGTCCCCGATGCCGCACCTGCCTACGGTGAAGTGCTCATCAAGGTGAGTGCGGCGGGGGTTAACCGCGCCGACCTTCTACAGGCCGCGGGCAACTATCCACCCCCTCCTGGGGCCAGCCAGACCCTCGGTCTCGAGGTGTCCGGGACCATTGCCGAGGTCGGTGACGGAGTCGAACAGTGGGCGATCGGGCAACGGGTCTGCGGTTTGCTGGCGGGTGGGGGCTACGCAGAGTTCGTCGCCGTCCCCGCCGGCCAGGTGATGCCGATTCCCGACGGTGTGCCGCTTCATCACGCCGCCGGACTTCCCGAAGTGGCTTGCACGGTGTGGTCGAACCTGATCATGACCGCGCACCTCGCGGCCGGTCAACTCCTACTGCTCCACGGCGGCGCCAGCGGCATAGGGACGCACGCCATCCAGGTGGCGCGCGCACACGGCGCCAGGGTGGCTGTCACCGCAGGGGCGAAGAACAAACTCGACCTGTGCGCCGAGCTCGGCGCCGAGATCACCATCAACTACCGCGACGAGGACTTCGTCGAGCGGGTGCAGGCCGAGGGCGGCGCCGACGTGATCCTCGACATCATGGGCGCCGCCTATCTCGACCGCAATGTCGACGCCCTCGCCGCCGATGGCCGGTTGGTCATCATCGGAATGCAGGGCGGCATCAAGGGCGAACTCAACATCGCCAAGCTGCTCGGCAAGCGAGCCGGCGTGATCGCAACGGCACTGCGGTCGCGTCCGGTCAGCGGCCCCGGCGGCAAGAGCGAGATCGTCGCAGAGGTGGTCGCCAACGTGTGGCCGCTGATCGCCGACGGGCAAGTGCGTCCGATCATCGGTGCCGAGTTCCCCATCGAGCAGGCCAGGGCCGCCCACGAGCTTCTGGTTTCCGGCGAGGTATCCGGGAAAGTCGTTCTGCGCGTAACGGATTAACCGCTAGCCGAGCGACGCCAGGGCGCGCACCAACTGATCGACCTCTGCGGTGGTCGTGTAGTGCGCCAGCCCGACAGTCACCGCGCCGCCAATGTCGTTGACGCCGAGAACGTCTAGCACGCGCGAGCTGACGTTGGAGATCGCCAGGATGCCGTTGTCGGCAAGGCGCTGCACCACCGTCTGAGCGGGTACGTCGCTGACAGCGAAGCTCAGCACCGGGATGTGCGCCTCTGGCCGGCCGATCACCATCACCGCGGAAAGGGAACGCAGCGAGATCTGTAGGTAGTCGAATACCCGGTTCATGTACGTTGTCGCCGATTGCATTGATACCGATAGTCTTTCGCGCCGTGACCCCTGCGCCGACTCGTCGAGTCCCGCCAGGTACTCGATGCTGGCCACGACGCCGGCGAGCAAGCCGAACTGGTGCGCGCCTACCTCGAGTCGCGCGGGGCCGGTCGCGTACGGGTTCAGCGAAACCGAGCTGAACGAGTCGACGATCGACGGGTCGCGGAAAACCAGCGCGCCGATCGGCGGGCCACCCCATGCCATCGCATTCACCGCGACCACGTCGGCGTCGATCTCGTCGATGTCGGTCAGCCGGTACGGCGCGGCCGCGGAGTGATCAACGACTACCAGCCCGCCGACCTCGTGCACCAGCTTGGTGACCGGCCGCAGATCGGTCACGGTGCCCAACGTCGATGAGGCCGAGGCGATTGCGACCAAGCGGGTCGGGCGGGTGATCAGACTTTCCCACTGCCAGGTCGGCAGCTCACCGGTCTCGATGTCGACCTCGGCCCACTTCACCTTGGCGCCATAGCGATTCGCCGCGCGCAGCCACGGGGCGATGTTCGCCTCATCGTCGAGCCGGGTTACCACCACCTCATAGCCCAGACCGACTCGTGACGACGACGCGTCGGCCAGCGACGTCAGCAGGACCGCGCGGTCGGCGCCAAGCACCACGCCGGCCGGATCGGCGTTGACCAGATCGGCCACCGCCTGGCGCGCCGCTTCCAGCACCGCGGCGCTCCGCAGCGCCGAAGGATGTGGTCCCACAGGGGTCGGCATCGACCCGCGGAATGCGGTCGACACTGCTCTGCCCACGGAATCGGGTAGCAGCATGCCGTTCTGAGCGTCGAAGTGAGCCCAACCGTCGCCCAAAGACGGGTGCAACCCTCGCACCCGGGCGACGTCGTATGCCATGCCAGCCCACCTTAGAGCGTTTGTGAATTTCACAAACCGACACGATTTTGGCGGATGCCCGGCCGTGCCCTGTCGCTGCCTATGCCGCGCCCGGACCGGGTCACCTGGGCAGCCATACTAGTCCAGTGAGCTTGGGGTACGGAGTGCTAATTGCACTGTTGTTGCTGGTGATCCCCGGGGCAATCGTCGCACGTGTCGGTCGGCTAACTTGGCCTACCGCGGTCGCGGTCGGACCTGCCCTGACCTACGGCGTGGTGGCGTTGGCCATCGTTCCCTTTGGCGCACTTGGTGTCCCGTGGAACACATGGACCGCTCTGTTTGCTCTGGCGACTGTTGCCGGTGTTGCGCTGTGTTTGCGCATCGTGCTCGCCCGTGTTCGCGACGTCGACGCCGAGACCCGAGCGGTGGGCCGCGGACCCGCGCTCGTGGTGGCCGCAGGCGTCCTGTTGGGCGCCTTGCTGATCGGTCTGGCCGCGGTTCGCGGAATGCCGAACTGGCAATCCATTCCGAGTAACTGGGATTCGGTATGGCACGCCAACACGATTCGCTTCATCCTCGACACCGGCCAGGCGTCCCCGACGCACATGGGCGAGTTGCGCAACGTCGAGACCCACGAAGCGCTGTACTACCCGTCGACATTTCACGCCCTGGCATCGGTGTTCAGTCAGCTCACCGGCGCCGCGCCGACCACTGCGTACACGCTGAATTCACTGGCGGCCTCGATCTGGCTGTTCCCGGTCAGCGCCGCGACGCTGACGTGGCAGCTGTTGCGCACCCGGACCGACGAGTGGCGCACGGCGGGTGCGGCGGCCGCCGCAGCCGCGCTGTCGGCATCGTTCACCGCGATCCCCTACATCGAGTTCGACACCGCCTCGATGCCCAACCTCGCCGCCTACGGATCGCCGTGCCGACTATGGCGCTGGTCGTGTCCGCACTGCGGCACCGCGACCGCATCCCGCTTGCCGTGCTGGCGCTGCTGGGTGTGTTCTCCGTGCACATCACCGGCGGCGTGGTCGCCGTGCTGTTCGTTGCGGCGTGGTGGCTCGTCGAGGCGCTGTGGCGGCCCGTCCGCGGCCGCGTCACTGACTTCGTCAACCTGTTGCTCATCGCCATTCCGACCGTGGTGCTGCTGCTGCCGCAATTCCTCGGGGTGCTGCAACAGGCCGAGATCATCGTCGGGCACGCGTTCGTCACGCACGAGGGCAAGAAGCGCGGCCTGATCGACGCACTGGTGCAGCACACCCGGCACCTCAACGACTTCCCGATCCAGTGGGTGCTGATCATCCTGGGTGCCATCGGCGGCGGTCATCCTTCTCGTGCGCCGGATCTGGTGGCCGCTGGCGGTGTGGCTGCTGCTGGTGGTGTCGATCGTGCACTCGTCGGCGCCATTCGGCGGCCCGATCGGCGCGCTCACGGGCAAGTTCAGCGACCTGTTCTACAGCGACCCGCGGCGACTATCGGCGGTCGTCACGATGCTGCTCACCGCGGCGGTCGGGATTGCGGTGTTCACGCTGGCGTCAGCCGCGGTCACGGGCGCGCGCCGGCTGACCGACAAGGGCAGCCCCCGGGTCTGGTACGCAGCGACGGCCGCCATCGTGGTGGCCGTCAGCGTCGGCATCGGCATCGCATACCTGCCGCGGGCACAGTTCCTGTTCGGCGAGAAGTACGACAGGGTGCTGGTCGACGCCAAGGATCTGGAGGCATGGGCCCATCTGGCCACCCTGCCGGGGGCGCGCGACACCCTGATCGGGGATGCGAACACCGACGGCACGGCGTGGATGTACGCAGTCGCCGGCCTACACCCGCTGTGGACCCACTACGACTTCCCAGTCCAACAAGGTCCCGGTTACCACCGATTCATCTTCTGGGCATACGCCGACGACGCCGACACCGACCGGCGAGTGGCCGAGGCGGTGAAGGCACTCAACATCCGGTACGTGGTCACGAGCACACCGGTGGTCCGCGGGTTCGTGATGCCCGACGGACTACTGTCGCTAGATACGTCACGGTCGTGGGAGAAGATCTACGACAACGGCGAAGCCCGCATCTACGAATGGCGCGGCGATGAGCGCTAGCGCGAAGAGCGACGGATCAGAGGGAGCATGACAGCCAACACCGACGACGACAACATCGAGATCATTGGCGGAGACAGCCTGGTCGGCGATGAGGATGCCGACGGCAAGTCGCTGACCGATCTGGTCGAACAGCCGGCGAAGGTGATGCGGATCGGCACCATGATCAAGCAGCTGCTTGAGGAGGTCCGCGCTGCGCCGCTGGACGACGCCAGCCGCGGCCGGCTGCGCGACATCCACCGCACCAGCATTCGCGAACTCGAGGATGGGCTGGCGCCGGAACTGCGCGAGGAGCTCGAGCGGCTCACGCTGCCGTTCACCGAGGACGCGGTCCCTTCGGATGCCGAACTGCGCATCGCGCAGGCCCAGCTGGTCGGCTGGCTCGAGGGCCTGTTCCACGGCATCCAGACCGCGTTGTTCGCCCAGCAGATGGCGGCGCGCCAGCAGCTGGAGCAGATGCGGCAATTGCCGCCGGGTGCTGCGGTGCCTGGACAGCGCGGCGGCGGCGCCGGGACCGGTCAGTACCTGTAGGTCTTGTGGTCTCCCCTTCTACGCCGCACATCGAAACCCATAACGCGTGGGTGGAGTTTCCGATCTTCGACGCGAAGACGCGCTCGCTGAAGAAGGCGTTCCTCGGCAAGGCCGGTGGCGCCATCGGACGCAACGAGTCCAACGTCGTGGTCATCGAGGCGTTGCGGGACATCACCATGTCGCTGGAACTCGGCGACCGGGTGGGGCTTGTTGGGCACAACGGCGCGGGAAAGTCGACCCTGCTGCGGCTGCTGTCCGGGATCTACGAACCCACCCGCGGGGTGGCTTCGGTGACGGGTCGGGTGGCCCCGGTGTTCGATCTCGGCGTCGGGATGGACCCCGAGATCTCCGGGTTCGAGAACATCATCATCCGCGGGCTGTTCCTCGGCCAGACCCGAAAGCAGATGATGGCCAAAATCGACGAGATCGCCGAGTTCACCGAACTCGGCGATTATCTGTCGATGCCGTTGCGCACGTACTCCACGGGCATGCGGGTGCGGTTGGCGATGGGCGTGGTCACCAGCATCGACCCGGAGATCCTGCTGCTCGACGAGGGCATCGGGGCCGTCGACGCGGACTTCCTTAAGAAGGCGCAGTCGCGGTTGCAGAGACTCGTCGAGCGCTCCGGCATCCTGGTATTCGCCAGCCATTCCAACGAATTCTTGGCCCGGCTGTGCAAGACGGCCATGTGGATCGACCACGGGACCATCAAGATGACGGGCGGCATCGAGGATGTGGTCCGCGCATACGAGGGTGACGACGCGGCCCGTCACGTGCGAGAGGTCCTCGACGAGCACCGCGCCGACTGGCCGGCAACAGCGATGAGCGCCTCGCGCGAAGAGCAGACAGCATTGCCCGATGACTGAGTCGGTATGCGCTGTGGTCGTCACGCATCGACGTCCCGACGAACTGGCCAAGTCGCTGGATGCGGTGAGTACACAGGCCCGCACTCCCGATCACCTGATCGTTGTCGACAACGACGATGACGCGCGTGTGCGCGACATTGTGAACGGCCAGCCGATCGCGACCACCTATCTCGGTTCGCGCCGAAACCTCGGTGGTGCAGGCGGTTTCGCGTTGGGCATGTTGTACGCGCTCTCGCTGGGCGCGGACTGGGTCTGGCTGGCCGACGACGACGGCAGGCCGATGGATTCCGAGGTGCTCGGCACATTGTTGGCGTGTGCTTCGACGCACGGACTGGCCGAAGTGTCGCCGATGGTGTGCGACATGGCCGACCACGAGCGCCTGGCCTTCCCGCTGCGCCGCGGGCTGCTGTGGCGGCGCCGGGTCAGCGAATTGCGGGTGGGCACTGAGGATTTGCTGCCCGGTTACGCCTCGCTGTTCAACGGCGCGTTGTTCCGAGCGTCGACGCTGGAGGCGGTCGGCGTTCCCGATCTGCGACTGTTCGTCCGCGGCGACGAAACCGAACTGCACCGTCGCCTGGTGCGCTCCGGTCTGCCGTTCGGCACCTGCCTGAACGCGGTGTATCTGCACCCGGAGGGCAGCGACGAGTTCAAGCCGATCCTCGGCGGGCGGATGCACACCCAATATCCCGCCGACGCGACGAAGCGCTTCTTCACCTACCGCAACCGCGGGTACCTCCAATCACAACCCGGCATGCGCAAGCTGGTGCCGCAGGAATGGGCGCGATTCGGCTGGTACTTCCTCATCTCGAGACGCGACCCGGCTGGGCTGTGGGAGTGGATCCGGTTGCGCCGCATGGGTCGTCGCGAGAACTTCAGGAGGCCTGGACAGTGACCTTCACCGACGCGGCCGCGCAGTCGCGGACGATGAGCCGCGCCGTGGCGGCGACCTGGTCGAGCGGGTTCAACAAGCGCGAACTGTGGCTGCACCTGGGCTGGCAGGACATCAAGCAGCGCTACCGCCGCTCGGTGCTCGGCCCGTTCTGGATCACGATTGCGACGGGCGCCACCGCGGTCGCCATGGGGCTGTTGTACTCAAAGCTGTTCAAGCTGCCGCTCGCCGAGCACTTGCCCTATGTCACGCTCGGGCTGATCATCTGGAACCTGATCAATGCCTCCATTCTCGAGGGAGCGGACGTATTCGTCGCCAACGAGGGCCTGATCAAACAACTTCCGACACCGCTCTCGGTGCACGTCTATCGGCTGGTGTGGCGGCAGATGATCCTGTTCGCCCACAACATCATCATCTTCGTGGTCATCGCGATCATCTATCCCAAACCGTGGACGTGGACCGACCTGGCTGTCATCCCGGCCCTTGGCCTGATCGTGCTGAATTGCATTTGGGTTTCACTGTGTTTCGGCATCCTGGCCACGCGCTACCGCGATATCAGCCCACTGCTTTTCAGCATCGTGCAGCTGTTGTTCTTCATGACGCCGATCATCTGGAATGAGTCGACGCTGCAGCAGCAGGGCGCGGGCTCGTACGCGAAGATCGTCGAGCTCAACCCGCTGCTGCACTACCTGGACATCGTGCGGGCGCCGCTGCTTGGCGCTGACCAGGAACTGCATCACTGGGTGGTGGTGCTGGTGTTGACCGTGATCGGCTGGATCCTTGCCTTCTTCGCGATGCGCCAGTATCGGGCCCGCGTGCCGTACTGGGTGTAGACGACGGCGATACCACACCGGACCGACATCGAGCCGAAGTTATCCCCAGTCCGGAATTCATCCACAGGCTGGCGGTATCGGCAGTAGCGGGCGTCACTTGCGGCGTCAATAATCAAACATGTGTTCGAAGAATGCGGTGACGCGGAGCTGCTCGACCTGATGGGTGAAGCCCAGCAGGAAGAGCGGGCTGCGTTCGCGCGCCAGCTGTTGGCGGTGGGGGAATTCGCCGTGCGCCGCATCGAGCAACAGACCGACGAGCAGAACTTCTGGTGTGTCGATGGCTGGGAGGTCATCGCCGCCGAGATCGGCGCCGAACTCGGGATCAGCCGCGGGCGGGCGTCGTCACAGATGCGGTACGGGATCGCGCTGCTGGAGCGGTTCCCGAAGCTCGGTGAGGTGTTTGTGGCCGGGCAGGTGGACTTCCGGGTGATCGCCGCGGCGATCTTTCGCACCGACCTAGTCACCGACAAGGGCGCGCTGGCAGAAATCGACGCGCAGTTGGCGCACAAGGCGCCATCGTGGAACAAACTCTCACGCGAGAAGATCACCGAGCTGGTCGACTGGATGGTGATCGACCTTGACCCCGATGCGGTGCGGGTGGCCAAACAGCGCGACCTGGACCGCCACATCGAGGTCCAACCCGGCGACAACGGCACGGCCGAGATCTGGGGCAGTGTGCGCGCACCGGATGCGGCGGCCTTCGACACCAAGCTCAATGAACTCGCGGCCACGGTGTGCCCGGACGATCCGCGGACCAGGACCCAGCGCCGCGCCGACGCCCTGACACCGTGGTCGGCTGGTGCGAGCAGCATGCCGTGCACGTGCGGATCACCAGACTGCCCAGCGGCGACAAATGAGGCGTCGGCCAACCCTGTAGTGATAAACGTGCTCGCCGAAGCCGCGACCGTCGACGGCACAAGTGACAAACCGGGATATCTGCCCGGCTACGGCGCCATTCCCGCCGCCACAGTGCAGGATATGGCCAAGACGGCCTCGTTGCGCCCAGTCCCGATCCCCAAAGACCTTGTCGCAGAACCGAACTACAGGCCCTCTGCAGCATTGGCGCGATTCGTCCGCTGCCGTGATCTGACATGCAGTTTCCCCGGGTGTGATCAACCTGCAATCAACTGCGACATCGACCACAGCGTGCCCTACCCGTACGGGCCGACCCATCCGTCGAACAACTCGCTGAAATGCCGGACTCACCACCTCGTGAAAACCTTCTGCGGCTGGACCGACCTCCAACTGCCAGACGGCACGATCGTGTGGACCTCACCCAGCGGGCGCACCTACCGCACCACACCCACCGGGGCGCGGTTCTTCCCGCAACTCGCTACGCCGACCGGCCCGCTAGAACTGCCGAACAGTCCACCGCCGACTCTGAATCGCCAACTGGCGATGCCACTGCGAAGACGCACCAGAGCCCAGGACCGGGCCTACCGCGTCGAGTGGGAACGCGCCCAAAATCGCGCCCGTTACGAAGCCGACCCACCGCCTTTCTAGGTCCCAGGCACTTCACAGGGTGGCTCGGGCGTTATGCAGACATGAGCATCCCGCCATACGAACCTCCGAAGTCCACCCCGTCGCCAGGTGCAGCCAATACGCTGCTGTGTCCGAAGTGCGCCGGCGTCATGAAGACCTACGAGCGCAATGGCATCCACTTGGAACAGTGCGACACCTGCCGCGGCATCTTCCTGGATTTCGGCGAGCTGGAATCGCTCACCCAGATGGAGAACCGGTTCGTTCAGGCCGCCGCCTCCGCCTCCGCCGCCGGTACCAGCAGGGCTACAGCGACTACGGCCCCGGCTGGGGACACCGCGGAAACAAGCACTACCGCAAGCAGGGATTCGGCAGGCTGTTCTTCTCCAGCTAGAGCATCCGGCCGCAGGCAGCCAGTAGCGCCGCTTGTGTTTCGTCGTCATCGCCGTGCGCGACTCCGGACGCCGCAGCGTGGACGACGGCCGCGCGCGCGAACGGCTCGAGCGCCGGCCACGGGTCACCAGCAGGCACAGCCGGTCCGCCGGCGTCACGGTATGCGTTCAGGAACGTGGCCCAGTCGTCGTCGGGGATGAGCCCGGCCGCCCAGAAACCGGCCGGCCGAGCAAGATCCCAAGCCGGATCGCCGACGCCGAGGTCGTCGATGTCGAGCAGCAGCCACGGCTCGGTCTCCGAACGCCTGCCGAGCTGACCGAGATGCCAATCGGCGTGCACCAACGTCGCCGGCCGGTCCGGCGAACCGGCCCGCCAGACCTCACCGGGCAGCTCGGCCGCGGCGCGGCGGATGGTGTCGTCGTGCGTGCTGCGCAACATGCGGCGCAGCCGGTGCGGCCAGCCGTGCGGTATCCGCATGGTGACCGGTTCGCGGTGCAACCCGGCCAGCAGTCGGCCCGCATCGGCCCACGGCGCGCATTCCGGTTGGGGCGCAACGGTTTCCACTCGCGGCCATCGTGTCCGCCACCGCAAGCCAACGGGTTCGGCAATCGTGGCTAGGGGCGAAAGCAGCGGACCCGACCCCGCGGCGATGCGGAGTCGGGTCGCCAGTGCGCGGGGATCGGTGCCCGGCCGGTGCAGCTTGTAGACCACGTCGCCGTCAACGACGATCTCTGCACCGGACCGGGTCTGCACCCCTCGACCGTATTAGCGCTTGGGCAGCGGCAGGCGGGTTGTCACGCCGATGCGGTTCCAGGCGTTGATGGTCAGCGCCATCGCGATGACCTGACCCAGCTCCCGCTCGGTGAACGCAGCGGCGGCCCGTTCGTACACCTCGTCGGAGACGTGGCGGCGAGTGAGGTCCGTCATCTCCTCGGTCAGCGCGAGCGCAGCCTGCTCCTGCTCGGTGAAGATGCCCTCGGCCTCTTCCCACGCCGGCAGCAGCGCCAGCTTCTGCTCGTTGATCCCGCGCTTACGCGCGTCGGCGGTGTGCATGTCGATGCAGAACGCGCAGTGGTTCATTTGCGATGCACGGATTTTGATCAACTCGGCCAGGTCGGGGTCGATGTCCTTGGCGGCCGCCTCGCTCAGTGCGATCACGGCCTTGTAGACCTCTGGCGAGACCCGGGTCATGTTGATACGACGTGTCTTCTCGGTAGTCGGTGGTCATATCGGCTCCTTAGCGGTGTGCGGGTTCGAGGCGGATGGTCACGTTGATACGGTTCCACGCGTTGATGGTGACCGCCATCGCGATGACCTGCCCCAGCTCACGTTCGGTGAAAACTGCTGCGGCCCTTGCATACACCTCGTCGGGGACGTGTCCGTTGCCGAGCTCGGTGATGGCCTCGGTGAGCGCCAGCGCGGCCCGCTCGCGTTCGGTGAACATGCGGCCCGCCTCTTCCCAGGCGGCGAGGACGTCGAGCTTCTGCTCGCTGACGCCGTGCGTGCGCGCGTCGCGGGTGTGCATGTCGAGGCAGAACGCGCAGTGGTTGATCTGCGAGGCGCGAATCTTGATCAGCTCGCCGAGTTCGGGGTCGATGTCCTTGGCTGCCGCATTGCTCAGCCCCATCATCGCCTCGTACAGCTCCGGCGATGTCTTGTAGATCTTCAGTCGCTCGGCGGTGGTGTTTTCCAGTGTCTGTGTCATGCCAACAACGCTAGTGCCGAAAGTCCCATCTGCATGGTTCAATTTGGCTATGGATTCATGGGCCAATTCGGGGAGCCGTGACCTGCATCTGGATCTGCGGCAGACCATCACGCCCGGTGCACGCGGCGCCAGAGAACTGCTGCTCAGCGCCCTGCGCGACGCCGTGCGATCGGGCAGGCTGGCACCCGGCACGATGCTGCCGCCGTCGCGCAGCCTCGCCACCGACCTCGGATTGGCGCGCAACACGGTGGCCGAGGCCTATGCAGAGCTCGTCGCCGAGGGCTGGCTGGCTTCAAAGCAGGGCGCAGGCACCTGGGTCGTCAACACCGGCGGCGACGCGATCCCGGCAAGGCCCCGCGGCATCCGCGGCGTTCCGACGCACAACCTGATGCCAGGGTCACCGGACGTCGCGGAGTTTCCACGCCATGAATGGGCCGCCTCCACCCGCCGCGCGCTGACCAACGCGCCAACCGAGGCGCTCCGCATGGGAGACCCCCGCGGCCTACCCGAGATCCGCGACGCACTCGCCGAATATCTGGCGAGGGCCCGCGGCGTTCGCGTGTCCTCGGAGTCGATCGTGATCTGCGCGGGTGTCCGTCACGGTGTCGAACTCCTTGCGAAGGTGTTCGACGGAGCGGGCCCGATCGCCGTAGAGGCCTACGGCCTCTTCATCTTCCGCGACGCGATAGCGGCGATGAACGTACCGACGGTGCCGATCGGCGTCGACGAATACGGCGCGGTGGTAAGCGATCTCGACGGGTTGGACGCACCGGCGGTGCTGCTCACCCCGGCCCACCACAGCCCGATGGGCATGTCGTTGCATCCGTCCCGGCGCAACGCAGTTGTCGATTGGGCGCAGCGCACCGGGGGCTATGTGCTCGACGACGACTACGACGGCGAGTTCCGCTATGACCGCCAACCGGTCGGTGCGCTGCAGGCGCTGTGCCCCGACCGGATCGTCTACCTCGGCTCCACCAGCAAGAGCCTCTCCCAAACACTGCGGCTGGGCTGGATGGTGGTGCCCGACGGCCTGATGGATTCGGTGCTCACCGCCGCAGGCGGGCAGCAGTTCTACGTCGATGCGATCTCGCAACTCACGATGGCGGACTTCATCAAAACCGGGCAGTACGACCGCCACATCCGCCGGATGCGGACGCGATATCGACGACGTCGCGACGCGTTGGTCGATGCCCTCGCCGACTTCGAGGTCGGCATCAGCGGGCTGTCCGCTGGCGTCAACTTGCTGCTGACCCTGCCCGACGGCACCGAGCACGAGGTGATGCGCAGGGCGGGCGAAATGGGTATCGCCATCAACGGGCTGGCGATCATGCGCCATCCGCTGGCCGGTCCGGAGATCCCCGCACCCGATGGCATCATCGTCGGCTTCGCCGCCCCCGCCGAGCATGCGTTCGGGCGGGCGGTCGACGCTTTGTGCAATGTGCTCACTGCGAGCGGACTGCGTCGTAGCGTTCGGTCATGAGTGACAAGCGCCGTCACCTGAGCCTGTACGAACGGGCGATGGAGAGCTTCGCCCGGATCTGGCGCAGGGACCTGGTATCTGAAGCAGGTCGCGCCGCGGATCGACCCGCCGCTGCTGCGCCTCACCGGCGGGCGAGTGAGCAGTGTGTACCCGACGCCAGTCATGCTCCTGACCACCACCGGCGCGAAATCCGGACTGCCGCGGACACTTCCGCTCCTCTACGTCACCGATGGCGAGCGAGTCATCCTGATGGCCTCGAACTACGGGAAGACGAGCCACCCGGCGTGGTACCGGAACCTCACCTCGAACCCGAAGGTCGAGGTGCTCGCGGGCAAGCGCAGCGGCACCTATAGGCGAGCGGAGATCACCGACGCGGGCGAACGCGACGCGTGCCTGGGAGCTCGCCCTGGACCAGTACGCGGGCTACGGCGACTACGAGGTTCGCGCGGGCGACCGGACGATCCCGCTGGTCCGGTTGGAGCGCACTACCGCCTAGGTCCGCGGTACCAGATGTCCAAAAGCCCTGCGCAAGCGTCAATATAGGGATTAAATTCAATGTGTAACTGCCGCGAGTAGCGGTAGGTCGGGTGGTGTTCAAAGGGGAATCGTCATGAGTCTGCTTATCGACCCTCGCGAATTGATCAAGATGGATTTCGACCCGCAGTTGGGACCGGATCGGTGTGGGAACTGCGACTGCGCTTGTTACGACGGCATCGCTGGTCCCCACCAACACTGCCGCTGCGGGCATGACTGGCACGACCACGTGGCATCCTGATCGCTCGCTTGCCCGCCGCCACATGAGCGAGGGTTTCCGCGGTCTGGCTGGCTAAGCTGCCCGGGTGGCCGAGCCCCCGATGTCGCCGAACCTGACGCTGCGGACCCAGGTATGGCGGTTCATCGTCACCGGTGGCCTCTCGGCGATCGTCGACTTCGGTCTGTACGTGGCGCTGCTGGCGGCCGGATTGCACGTCAACGTCGCCAAGACCATCAGCTTCATCGCAGGCACCACCACCGCGTACCTGATCAATCGCCGCTGGACGTTCCAGGCGCCGCCGAGCACGGCCCGGTTCATCGCGGTTGTCGTGCTGTACGCCGTGACCTACGCCGTGCAGGTCGGCATCAACTACTTCTTCTACATGCAATTCGACAATCAGCCCTGGCGGGTGCCTGTGGCGTTCGTCATCGCCCAGGGCACCGCGACCGTCATCAACTTCATCGTCCAGCGGGCGGTCATCTTCCGGCTGCGCTGAGCCAAAAGCGTCAGGCGGTACCCTCGTCACGATGTTTGAGACCACTTCCCGGCCTCTGACCGGCTGGGCCCGGACCGCGCCTTCCGTGGCCCAGGTGCTGTCGACCCCCGAGGCAGACGTCATCGCAAAGGCCGTGGCACAGGTGGCCGACAGCGGGGGCCGCGGTGTGATCGCGCGCGGCCTCGGGCGGTCCTACGGCGATAACGCCCAGAACGGCGGCGGCCTCGTCGTCGACATGACGCCGCTGAGCCGGATCCACTCGATCGACGGCGACACCCACATGGTGGACCTCGACGCCGGCGTCAGCCTGGACGCGCTGATGAAGGCGGCGCTGCCGTTCGGGCTGTGGGTGCCGGTGCTGCCTGGCACCCGCCAGGTCACCATCGGCGGCGCGATCGCCTGCGACATCCACGGCAAGAACCACCACAGCGCGGGCAGCTTCGGCAATCACGTGCGGTCGATGGATCTGCTGACCGCCGATGGCGAGATTCGCCAGCTGACCCCCGACGGCCCGGACAGTGAGCTGTTCTGGGCGACGGTCGGCGGCAACGGGCTGACCGGCATCATCCTGCGGGTGCTGATCGAGATGACGCCGACCGAGACCGCGTACTTCATCGCCGACGGCGACGACACATCGACGCTCGACGAGACCATCGCCTTCCACAGCGACGGAAGTGAAGACAACTACACCTACTCCAGCGCGTGGTTCGACGCGATCAGCCCACCACCGAAACTGGGCCGCGCTGCGATCACTCGCGGCCGACTGGCGCTGCGCGACCAGCTGCCGAAGAAGCTCGCAAAGAATCCGCTGAAATTCGATGCGCCGCAGCTGACTGACGGTGCCCGACATCTTCCCGAACGGCTTGATGAACAAGCTCACGTTCAGCACGATCGGCGAGCTGTATTACCGACGAGGCGGTCACTACCGCGGCAAGGTACAGAACCTGACGCAGTTCTACCATCCGCTTGATCTGCTCGGCGAGTGGAACCGTGGCTACGGACCTGCCGGTTTCGCGCAGTATCAGTTCCTGGTGCCGCTGTCGGCCGTCGAGGAGTTCAAGGGCATCATCCGCGACATCCAGGCCAGCGGTCACTACTCGTGCACTCAACGTGTTCAAGCTGTTCGGTCCGGGAAACCAAGCGCCGCTGAGCTTCCCGATGGCCGGCTGGAACGTCGCGATGGACTTTCCGATCAAGACGCGGCCTCAACGAATTCCTCAACGAACTCGACCGCCGGGTGCTGGAGTTCGGCGGCAGGCTGTACACCGCCAAGGACTCCCGCATCACGGCCGAGACCTTCCATGCCATGTACCCGCGAATCGACGAGTGGATTGCCGTGCGCCGCAAGGTCGATCCCAACGGCGTGTTCGCCTCCGACATGGCCCGACGCTTGGAGCTGCTCTAAATGGTGCGCAATGGTTCTTGATGCCGTAGGCAATCCCCAGACCATTCTGCTGCTCGGCGGCACGTCCGAGATCGGGCTGGCCATCTGCGAGCGCTACCTGCGCAACGCGCCAGCGCGCATCGTGCTGGCCGACCTTCCCGATCACCCCAGACGCGACGACGCCGATCGCACAGATGAAGGCCGCGGGCGCCAAGTCCGTCGAGTGGATCGACTTCGACGGTGTCGACACCGAAAGCCACCCCAAGGTGATCGACGCCGCGTTCGCCGACGGTGACGTCGACGTGGCGATCGTCGCATTCGGGTCTGCTCGGCGACGCCGAGGAGCTGTGGCAGAACCAGCGCAAGGCCGTGCAGATCGCCGAGATCAACTACACCGCAGCGGTTTCCGTCGGGGTCCTGCATCGGCGAGAAGATGCGCGCGCAGGGCTTCGGCCGGATCATCGCGATGAGCTCGGCCGCCGGTGAGCGGGTGCGGCGGTCCAACTTCGTGTACGGATCCACCAAGGCCGGTCTCGACGGCTTCTATCTCGGTCTCGGAGAAGCCTTGCGCGAGTTCGGCGTTCGGGTGCTCGTGATCAGGCCCGGCCAGGTGCGCACCACGCACGACGATCGCGCACTGGAAGGCGACGGGCGCCAAGGAAGCGCCGTTCACCGTCGACAAGGAGTATGTCGCCGACCTGGCGGTCACGGCATCGGCCAAAGGCAAGGAACTGGTATGGGCGCCGGGGGCGTTCAGGTACGTGATGATGGTGTTGCGACACATTCCGCGGCCCATCTTCCGCAAGCTCCCCATCTAGCGATGCGTAGCGCGCTGGCCGTGATCGGCCAGATGGCGGTGGCGGTCGTCGCGGCGGTGGTCGTTGCGGTGATCTCCCTCGCCGCGATATCGCGGGTGGAGTGGCCGGCCTACAACTCATCGAACCAGCTGCACGCGCTGACCACCGTCGGCCAATTCGGTTGTCTGGCAGGGCTATTGGCCAGCGGATTGATTTGGCGGCGCGGACGCCGCTTGCTGGCACGCGCTCTCGCGCTTCTCTTCCTTTCGGCGTTTTCCGTCGTCACGCTGGCGATGCCGCTCGGCGCGACCAAGCTCTACCTGTTCGGCATCTCGGTCGACCAGCAGTTCCGCACCGAGTACCTGACCCGGCTCACCGACACCGCGGGCCCGCACGACATGACCTACTACGGTCTGCCGCCGTTCTATCCGCCGGGCTGGTTCTGGATCGGCGGCAGGCTCGCGGCGCTGACCGGCACGCCCGCGTGGGAGATGTTCAAGCCCTGGGCGATCATCTCCATCACGATCGCCGTCGTGCTGGCCTTCGTGTTGTGGGCCAGCATGATTCGCTTCGAATACGCGCTGATCGTGTCGACCGCCACCGCCGCCGCCGCGCTGGCGTACTCGCCCACCGAGCCCTACGCCGCGATCATCGCCGTGCTGCTGCCGCCGGTGTTCGTGCTCGCCTGGTCGGGCCTGCGGGGTGAAACCCGTTCCGGCGGCTGGGCCGCCGTCATCGGCACCGGCGTCTTCCTCGGCGTCGCCGCGCTGTTCTACACGCTGCTGCTCGGCTACGCCGCGTTCACGCTGACGATCATGGGCGTCCTGCTCGCGGTGGCGCGTAGACGACTCGAGCCGTTGCTGCGGCTCGCCGTCATCGCCGTGATCGCAGGCGCCATCGGGCTGCTCGGCTGGGGGCCGTACCTTGATCGCCGCGATCAAGGGCTCAGCCCGCCGACTCCGGCACCGCCCAGCACTATCTGCCCGACGGCGGGCGCGCAGCTCGAATTCCCGATGCTGCACTTCACGCTGCTCGGCGCGCTGTGCATGCTCGGCACGCTGTGGCTGGTGTGGCGTGCCCGCAGCTCGACGCGCGCGGGCGCGCTGGCCATCGCGGTGCTCGCCGTCTACGCCTGGTCGCTGCTGTCGATGCTGACCACGCTGGCGGGCACCACGCTGTTGTCGTTCCGGCTGCAGCCGACGCTGACGATCCTGCTGACCGCGGCGGGCGCCTTCGGGTTCATCGAAGTCACCCGTGCGCTGGCCGCCCGCGTCAATCCCGAGCAATTCCCGCCGCGTCGTCGCGGCCGCCGCCACGCTCGGCGCGATCGGCGCGCTGACCTTCAGCCAGGACATCCCCGACGTGCTGCGCTCCGACATCGTCGTCGCCTACACCGACACCGACGGCAACGGCCAACGCGCCGACCGGCGACCGCCCGGCGCCGAGCAGTACTACCGCGAGATCGACGCCAAGATCCTCCGAACCACCGGCCTGCCGCGCAACGAGACCGTCGTGCTCACCGCCGACTACAGCTTCCTGTCCTACTACCCCTACTACGGCTTCCAGGGCCTGACGTCGCACTACGCCAACCCGCTCGCGCAGTTCGACAAGCGGGCGGACGCGATCGAAAGCTGGGCCACGCTGACCACCGCCGACCAGTTCATCGCCGCGCTGGACAAACTGCCGTGGAAGCCGCCGACGGTGTTCTTGATGCGCCGCGGCGCCAACGACACCTACACCCTGCGGCTGGCCTCGGACGTCTACCCCAACCAGCCCAACGTCCGCCGCTACCACGTCGACGCTGGACAAGGCGCTGTTCGACGACCCGCGCTTCGACGTGTCCACCGTCGGGCCGTTCGATCGCTGGCGATCACGGAAGCCCTGAATGGCACCATCAAGCCCCGTGACCGCTGCGGGCAACCATCGCACCGCGCGCATCATCGCCATCGTCGCCGGGCTGCTCGGCGCGGCGCTGGCGATCGCCACCCCCTGCTGCCCGTGACGCAGACCACCGCGCAGCTCAACTGGCCGCAGAACGGCGTGCTGCAGAGCGTCAACGCGCCGCTGATCGGATACGTCGCCACCGACCTCACCATCACCGTGCCGTGCAGCGCGGCCGCGGGACTGGCAGGGCCGCAGAACCGGGCAAGACCGTGCTGCTCTCGACGGTGCCGAAGCAGGCGCCGAAGGCCGTCGACCGCGGGCTGCTCATCGAACGGGTCAACAACGATCTGCTCGTCATCGTCCGCAACACCCCGGTGGTCAGCGCGCCGCTGAACCAGGTGCTCAGCCCGGCCTGCCAGCGACTGACGTTCACCGCGCACGCCGACAAGGTCACCGGCGAATTCGTCGGCCTGGTGACAGGGTCCCGATTCCGGACGATCCCGGCAGAGCCGCTGCGCGGCGAACGCAGCGGCTACGACTTCCGGCCGCAGATCGTCGGCGTCTTCACCGATCTGGCCGGGCCCGCGCCGCCGGGCCTGGAGTTCTCGGCGACCCTCGACTCCCGCTACAGCACCTCGCCGACGCTGCTGAAGACTGCTGGCGATGATCGTCGGGGTGGCGATGACCGTCGTCGCGCTCGGCGCCCTGCACGTCCTGGACACCGCCGACGGCCGACGGGTCAAACGCTTCCTGCCGCCGCGGTGGTGGTCGGTCGACACCGCTGGACGGAGTGGTGACCGCGGTGCTGGTGTGGTGGCACTTCGTCGGCGCCAACACATCCGACGACGGCTACATCCTGACCATGGCCAGGGTGTCCGAGCACGCCGGCTACATGGCCAACTACTACCGATGGTTCGGCACGCCCGAAGCGCCGTTCGGCTGGTACTACGACCTGCTGGCGCTGTGGGCACACGTCAGCACCAACAGCGCATGGGTGCGGCTGCCGACCCTGGTGATGGCGCTGACGTGCTGGTGGCTGATCAGCCGCGAGGTCATCCCGCGGCTTGGCCACGCGGTCAAGATCAGCCGCGCCGCGGCGTGGACGGCGGCCGGCATGTTCCTGGCGTTCTGGCTGCCGCTGAACAACGGGCTGCGGCCCGAACCGATTATCGCCCTTGGCATTCTGCTCACCTGGTGCTCGGTCGAGCGCGGCGTGGCCACCAGCCGGCTGCTGCCGGTCGCCATCGCGATCATCATCGGCGCGCTGACGCTTGTTCTCCGGGCCTACCGGCATCGCGGCGGTCGGCGCGCTGCTTGTCGCCGTCGGTCCGCTGAAAACCATTGTTGCGCGCGCATACTTCACGGTTCGGCTACTTCGCGCTGCTGGCGCCGATCCTCGCCGCGTGCACCGTGACGATCATCCTGATCTTCCGCGATCAGACGCTGATCGGCGAACTGCAGGCCAGCACCTTCAAGTCCGCTGTCGGCCCGAGCCTGAGCTGGTTCGACGAGCACATCCGCTACGAGCGGTTGTTCACCACCAGCCCCGACGGCTCGGTGGCGCGCCGGTTCGCGGTGCTGACGCTGCTGCTGGCGCTGGCCGTCTCGGTGGCAATGTCGTTGCGCAAGGGCCGGATTCCCGGCACCGCGCTCGGGCCGAGCCGACGCATCGTCGGCATCACCATCATCTCGTTCCTGGCGATGATGTTCACCCCAACCAAGTGGACCCACCACTTCGGCGTGTTCGCCGGGCTCGCGGGATCGCTCGGCGCGTTGGCCGCGGTCGCGATCACCGCCGCCGCGATGAAGTCGCGGCGCAACCGGGCGATGTTCGCCGCCACGGTGCTGTTCGTGATGGCGCTGTCGTTCGCCACCGTCAACGGCTGGTGGTACGTCTCGAACTTCGGTGTGCCGTGGTCGAATCAGTTCCCGGAGTGGCAGTTCGGCTTCACCACCTTCCTGCTCGGCCTCTCGGTCGTCGCGCTGCTGGTGGCGGCGTGGTTCCACTTCTCCGGCCGCGACGAGTCGCCGCCGACTCGGCGCAGGTGGCAGCGAATTGTGCAGTCCCCGTTGGCGATTGCCGCCTGGCTGCTGGTCGTCTTCGAGGTGCTGTCGCTGACATTGGCGATGACCGAGCAGTACCCGGCGTGGAGCAACGGCCGCTCCAACCTCGAGGCGCTCACCGGCAAGACCTGCGGGATGGCCAACGACGTGATGGTCGAACAGGACCCCAATGCCGGGCTGCTGACCCCCATCGACGTGCCGGTCGGCGAGGCGCTCGGCGCCGTCACCGCAGAAGGCTTCGGCCCCAACGGAATTCCCAGTGACGTGTCCGCCGACCCGGTGATGGAGAACCCCGGCGCCGCCAACTTCGCCGACACCGACACCGGCACCGTCAGCGCGAACGAGGCAGGCACCGAGGGCGGCACCACCGCCGCGGCCGGCGTCAACGGATCGCGGGCCCGGCTGCCGTACGGCCTCGATCCCGCCCGCACCCCGGTGATGGGCAGCTGGCGCAGCGGCACCCAGCAGCCCGCGGTGCTGCGCTCGGCGTGGTACCGGCTGCCGCCCCGTGACGAGGCGGGCCCGCTGCTCGTCGTCTCCGCGGCCGGGCGCTTCGACCCCGGCGAGGTCGTCGTGCAATGGGCCACCGAGGAGCAGGCAGCCAAGGGTCGAGCCGGCAGGCGGCATCGGGTTCGCCGACGTCGGCTCGGCACCGGCCTGGCGCAACCTGCGGGCCCCGCTGGCCGCGATACCGCGCGAGGCCACCCAGGTGCGGCTGGTCGCCACCGACGACGACCTCAACCCGCAGCACTGGATCGCGATCACCCCGCCGCGCATCCCGCAGCTGCGCACCCTGCAGGACGTCGTCGGCTCGCAGGACCCGGTGCTGCTGGACTGGCTGGTCGGCATGGCCTTCCCGTGCCAGCGCCCGTTCGGCCACCAGTACGGCGTCGTCGAGGTGCCGAAGTGGCGCATCCTGCCCGACCGGTTCGGCGCCGAAGCCAACTCGCCGGTGATGGACAACCTCGGCGGCGGGCCGCTCGGCATCACCGAACTCCTGCTGCGGCCCACCACTGTGCCGACCTATCTGAAGGACGACTGGTTCCGCGACTGGGGCGCGCTGCAGCAGCTCACGCCGTACTACCCGAACGCGCAGCCGGCACGGCTGGATCTCGGTTCGGCAACGCGTAGCGGACTGTGGAGCCCGGCGCCGCTGCGTCATTAGGTCCGTCGCCTACCATCGAGCCTCGTGCCTGCCCACCGCATCGCCCGGCTGATCGCCGTCGTCGCGGGCATCGCGGGCGTGGTGCTGTGCGGGCTGGTGCCGCTGCTGCCGGTCAAGCAGACCACCGCCACCATCGTGTGGCCGCAGGCGCCGGGCCCGGACGGGCTGATCAGCGACGTCACCGCGCCGCTGGTGTCCGGCGCCCCGCAGGCCACTCGACGTCTCGATCCCCTGCCAGACGATCGCCACCCTGCCCGCGGCGGGCGGCCTGGTCTTCTCCACCATTCCGCCCGCCGGCATCGAGGCCACCCGCAACGGCCTGTTCGTCACCGCCAACGCCGACACCGTCGTCGTCGCGTTCCGTGACTCGGTGGCCGCGGTGGCGCCGCGGCCCGCCGTGGCCTCCGGCGCCTGCAGCACGCTGCACGTCTGGGCCAACGCCGGCGGGCGTCGGCGCCGACTTCATCGGCATACCCGGCGCCACCGGCACGCTGGCCGCGGAGAAGAAGCCTCAGGTCGCCGGCGTGTTCACCGACCTGCAAGGTCGCCGCCCAGCCGGGCCTGTCGGCGCGCATCGACGTCGACACCCGGTTCATCACCTCCCCGACGGCACTGAAGCTCGGCGTGATGGTGCTCGGCGTCATCTGCGTGCTGGCGTCGATCGTGGCGCTGGCGGTGCTGGACCGCCGGAGCCGCTCAGGCGGCGACATCAGCCGAGCGCGGTCGCGTATTCGCGCCTGGCGACGGTTCTGGCGTGTCGAGCCTGTCGACGTGGCTGGCCGACATCGGCGTCGTCGGCACCCTGCTGCTGTGGCATCTCATCGGCGCGACCTCGTCCGACGACGGCTACAACCTGACCATCGCGCGGGTGTCCGGCGATGCCGGCTACACCGCCAACTACTACCGCTTCTTCGGCGCCACCGAGGCGCCGTTCGACTGGTACCAGTCGGTGCTCGCGCACCTGGCGGCGATCAGCACGGCCGGCGTGTGGATGCGGCTGCCCGCCACCGCGGCGGCCATCGGCACCTGGCTGATCATCAGCCGCTGCGTGCTGCCGCGACTCGGCAGGCGGCTGGCGAACAACCGGGTCGCGGTGTGGACCGCCGGAGCGGTGTTCCTGGCGGCGTGGCTGCCGTTCAACAACGGCCTGCGACCCGAGCCGCTGATCGCGTTCGGCGCGCTCGCGGCGTGGATGCTGATGGAGAACGCCATCGCCACCCGACGGTTGTGGCCCGCCGCGGTGGCGATCATCGTCGCGGTCTTCAGCGTGACGCTGGCACCGCAGGGCCTGATCGCGCTGGCCCCGCTGCTGGTCGGCGCGCGCGCGGTCGCCCGGGTCATCCGAAGCAGGCGTGCCGTCGACGGGCTGCTCGCCCGCTGGCCGCTCTGGCCGCCTCGCTGGCGCTGATCTTCGTCGTCATGTTCCGCGACCAGACGCTGGCCACCGTCGCCGAATCCGCCCGCATCAAGTACAAGGTCGGCCCGACCATCCCCTGGTATCAGGAGTTCCTGCGCTACTACTTCCTGACCGTCGAGGACAGCGTCGACTCCTCGCTGACCCGTCGCTTCGCCGTGCTGGTGCTGCTGCTGTGCCTGTTCGGCATGCTCGCGGTGCTGCTGCGGCGCGGCGGCGTCCCCGGCATGGCGAGGGGTCCGGTGTGGCGGTTGATCGGCACGACCGCGGTCGGCCTGCTGCTGCTGACGTTCACGCCGACGAAGTGGGCGGTGCAGTTCGGCGCGTTCGCCGGCCTGGCGGGCGCGCTCGGCGGCGTCACCGCGTTCGCGTTCGCCAGGGTCGGGCTGCACAGCCGTCGAAACCTGGCCCTGTACGTGACCGCGCTGCTGTTCGTATTGGCCTGGGCGACTTCGGGTATCAACGGCTGGTTCTACGTCGGCAACTACGGTGTGCCGTGGTTCGACAAGCAACCGGTGATCGTCGGGATCCCGGTGACGGGCATCTTCCTGGCGCTGGCGATCGTGACCGGCCTGCTCGCCGGCTGGCTGCACTTCCGGATGGACTACACCGGACACACCGAGGTCGCCAACACCCGCCGCAACCGGGTGCTGGCGTCCACGCCGCTGCTGGTGGTGGCCGTCATCATGGTCGTGCTCGAGGTGGGCTCGATGGCCAAGGGCGCCGCGCAGCGCTACCCCGTCTACACCACCGCCAAGGCCAACGTCGCCGCGCTGAGCGTCGGGGCTGTCCAACGCCAGCTGCGCGATGGCCGACGACGTGCTCGTCGAACCCGACACCAATGCCGGTCTGCTGCAACCGGTTCCGGGCCAGCGCTTCGGCCAGTACGGGCCGCTCGGCGGGGAGAAGCCGGTCGGGTTCACCCCCAACGGCGTCAGCGACACCCTCGAGCCGGCCGAGCCGGTCACCGCCAACCCCGGCACGGTGAACTCCGACGGGTCTCCGAACGAACCGAACATCGGGATCGGCTATGCGGCGGGCACCGGCGGCGGCTACGGACCCGAGGGCGTCAACGGATCCAAGGTCTTCCTGCCGTTCGGCCTCGACCCCAAGCGCACGCCGGTGATGGGCAGCTACGACGAGAACACCGTCGCGGCCAAGGTCACCTCGGCGTGGTACCAGCTGCCGCCCCGCACCCCCGACCGGCCGCTGGTGACGGTCGCCGCCGCGGGCGCGATCTGGTACTACGAGGAGGACGGCTCGTTCAACTACGGCCAGTCGCTGAAACTGCAGTGGGGTGTGCACCGGCCCGACGGCAGCTACCAGGCGCTCGGCCAGGTGCAGCCGATCGACATCTTCGCCGCAAAAGGCTTGGCGCAACCTGCGTTTCCCGCTGGCCTGGGCGCCGCCGGAGGCCAACGTCGCGCGCATCGTCGCCGACGACCCGAACCTGTCCACCGATCAGTGGTTCGCGTTCACCCCGCCGCGGGTGCCGGTGCTGGAGACCGCGCAACAACTCCTCGGCTCGCAGACCCCGGTGCTGATGGACATCGCCACCGCGGCGAACTTCCCCTGCCAGCGCCCGTTCTCCGAACACCTCGGCGTGGCCGAACTCCCGCAGTACCGGATCCTGCCGAACTTCAAGCAGGTGGTGGTGTCGTCGAACAGTGGCAGTCCGCCGAGGACGGCGGCCCGTTCCTGTTCATCCAGGCGCTGCTGCGCACCTCGACGGTTCCGACCTATCTGCGCGACGACTGGTATCGCGACTGGGGCTCGATCGAGCGCTACACCCGTGTCGTGCCCGAGTCGGTTGCGCCCAACGCCGTCATCGACCAGGGCTCGACGCGGGTGTTCGGCTGGAGCCGCAGCGGACCGATCAGGGCACTGCCATGAGCGCGACGAAGGCGAGTGAGGATCGCAGCGAGGAACGAGCGAGGACCGGAGCGAGCGGAGTCGACCGTGCAAGACGTCGGTCGCCGCTGGGTGGCGACGATCGCCGGCCTCATCGGGTTCGTGCTGTCGGTGGCCACGCCGCTGCTGCCCGTCGTGCAGACCACCGCGACGCTGAACTGGCCGCAGCACGGGCCAGCTCAATAACGTTACCGCGCCGCTGATTTCGCAGGTGCCGGTGACCATGACGGTGACGGTGCCGTGCGACGTGATCCGCTCGATGCCGCCCGCCGGGGGCATGGTGCTGGGTACCGCGCCGAAGGACGGCAAGCAGGCGGCGCTCAACGCGCTGTTCGTCAACGTCAACCGCCAGCGCGTCGACATCACCGACCGCAACGTCGTGGTGGCCAGCGTGCCGCGCGAACGAGTGCAGGGCCCCTGGCTGTCAGCGCATCGAGATCACGTCGTCGGAGGCCGGCACCTTCGCCACCTTCGTCGGGCTGACCGATCCGACGACCGGCAAGGAGCAGCGGACCGGCTTCGCCGACCCGAACCTGCGCCCTGCGATCGTCGGCATCTTCACCGACCTGACCGGGCCCGCGCCGCCGGGGCTGAGCGCGTCGGCGGTGATCGACACCCGGTTCTCCACCAAGCCAACGGCTTTGAAGCTGGCCGCGATGGTGCTGGCGATCGTCTCGACGATCGTCGCGCTGGTGGCGCTGTGGCGGCTGGACCGGCTCGACGGCCGCCGGATGCAGCGGTGGATTCCCCAGCGCTGGCGCACGTTCTCCGCCACCGACGTCGTCGTGATCGGCGGCTTCCTGGTGTGGCATGTGCATCGGCGCCAACTCATCGGACGACGGCTACATCCTCGGCATGGCCCGCGTCGCCGGGCACGCCGGCTACATGTCGAACTACTTCCGCTGGTTCGGCAGTCCCGAAGACCCGTTCGGCTGGTACTACAACCTGCTGGCGCTGATGACCGAGCGTCAGCGACGCGAGCATCTGGATCCGGCTGCCCGACCTGGTGTGCGGAATCGTGTGCTGGCTCTTGCTGTCTCGCGAAGTGCTGCCCCGGCTGGGGCCTGCGGTCGCGGCGAGCAAGCCCGCGGTGTGGGCGGCGGGCCTGGTGCTGCTGGCGGCGTGGATGCCGTTCAACAACGGCCTGCGCCCCGAGGGCCAGATCGCCACCGGCGCGCTGATCACCTACGTGCTGATCGAGCGGGCGATCATCTCGGGCCGCATGACGCCTGCGGCGCTGGCGATCCTGACCGCCGCGTTCACGCTGGGCATCCAGCCGACGGGCCTGATCGCGGTCGCCGCGCTGCTGGCCGGCGGCCGGCCGATTCTGCGAATCCTGGTGAAGCGGCACCGCATCGTCGGCACCTGGCCGCTGGTCGCGCCGCTGCTGGCGGCGGGCACCGTCATCCTGACCGTGGTGTTCGCCGATCAGACCTTGGCAACGGTGTTGGAGGCCACCAGGATTCGCACCGCCATCGGTCCGAGCCAGGCGTGGTACACCGAGAACCTGCGCTACTACTACCTGATCCTGCCGACGGTCGACGGCTCGCTGTCGCGGCGGTTCGGCTTCTTCTTCACTGCGCTGTCGCTGTTCACCGCGATGTTCATCATGTTGCGGCGCAAGCGGGTTCCCGGGGTGGCGCGCGGACCGGTGTGGCGGCTGATGGGCGTCATCTTCGGCACCATGTTCTTCCTGATGTTCACGCCGACGAAGTGGGTGCACCACTTCGGCCTGTTCGCCGCGGTGGGCGCGGCGATGGCGGCGGTGGCCACGGTGCTGGTGTCGCCGGCGGTGATGCGGTGGTCGCGCAACCGGATGGCGTTCCTCGCCGCGGTGTTCTTCATGCTGGCGTTGTGCTTCGCCACCACCAACGGCTGGTGGTACGTGTCGAGCTACGGCGTGCCGTTCAACAACGCGACGCCGAAGATCGCCGGAATCACCGTCAGCTTCATGTTCTTCATCCTGTTCGCGATCACCGCGATCTACGCGACCTGGCTGCACTTCGCGTCCCGCGACCACGGCGAGGGGCGCATCGCGCGTGCGCTGACCGCCGCGCCCATCCCGCTGGCCGCCGGCTTCATGGTGGTGGTCTTCGTCGGCTCGATGGTGGCGGGGATCGTGCGCCAGTACCCGACGTACTCCAACGCGTGGGCCAATCTGCGCGCCTTCACCGGCGGCTGCGGGCTGGCCGACGACGTGCTCGTCGAACCCGACGCCAACGACGGCTTCCTGACGCCGCTGCCCGGCAACTACGGTCCGCTTGGCCCGCTCGGCGGCGTCGGGCCGGTGGGCTTCACGCCCAACGGTGTGCCGGAAAAGATTGTCGCCGAGACGATCCGGATGAACCTGCCGATGCCCGGCACCGACTACGACTGGGATCAGCCCACCAAGCTCAAGACGCCGGGCGTCAACGGGTCGACGGTGCCGCTGCCGTACGGCCTCGACCCCGCGCGGGTTCCGCTGGCGGGCACGTACATCGAAGGCCCGCAACAGCAGAGCCGGTTGACCTCGGCCTGGTATCAACTGCCCCGGCCCGACGACGCGCATCCGCTCGTGGTCATCACCGCCGCGGGCACCATCACCGGCGACAGCGTGTTCAACGGGCGAACCGATGGCCAGAAGGTCGAGCTGGAGTACGCGCGACCAGGCCCGGACGGCGCCCCGGTTCCCGCGGGCAGGCTGGTGCCCTACGACCTCGGGCCGATCCCGTCATGGCGCAACCTGCGCTTCCCGCGCGCCCAGATTCCCGCCGACGCGGTCGCGGTGCGGGTGGTCGCCGAGGATCTGTCGCTGACGCCGGGCGACTGGGTCGCGGTCACGCCGCCGCGCGTGCCCGAGCTGCGGTCGGTGCAGGAGTACGTCGGCTCGGATCAGCCCGTGCTGATGGACTGGGCTGTCGGCCTTGCCTTCCCGTGCCAGCAGCCGATGCTGCACGCCAACGGCGTTACCGAGATTCCGAAGTTCCGGATCACGCCCGACTACAACGCCAAGCGCAAGGACACCGACACCTGGGAGGACGGCCTCAACGGCGGCCTGCTCGGCATCACCGACCTCCTGCTGCGGGCGCACGTGATGGCGACGTATCTGTCGAACGACTGGGGCCGCGACTGGGGGTCGCTGCGCAAGTTCGACACGATCGTCGATGCGCAGCCGGCACAGTTCGACTTCGGCACCGCCACGCACAGCGGGCTGTGGAAGCCCGGCAAGATCCGCATCGGACCTTAGATGGCTGACCGGATCCGGCTCGGCAAGCGCGACCGCTGACTCGCGTCATCGAGTCACAGGTCGACGACCTGCCGGTGAAGGTGTTTCCGCAGACTCCGCCGGAAGCGTGGCGTGAGCTCGCCGACGAGTTCGCGCCGACATTCTGGAATGCCGATGGCTGGCGCATCGCGTTGCAGACCTGGGTGATCGAGGTCGACGGCCTGACGGTGCTGGTGGACACCGGCGTCGGCAACGACCGCGACCGCCCGACGATGCCGCCGTTCGACCATCTGAACACCGACTTCCTTGGATCGCTGCAGAGCGCCGGCTTCGACCCCGCGGACGTCGACGTCGTCATCAACACCCACCTGCACTCCGACCACGTCGGCTGGAACACCATGCGGCGACGACGGCGCATGGGTGCCGACGTTTCCCAACGCCCGCTATCTGATGCCGGAAGCCGACTACCGGCACTTCCATCCCGACAACGCCGCTCAGACGTCCCACACCGCGCACCGAGGCCGAAGCGGCATGGCAGGCGGGCAGTCCGAACGTGTTCGCGGACAGCATTCTTCCCGTCGAAGACCAGATCCAATTGTGGTCCGACGACCATCAGCTCAGCTGAGTCGCTGCGGCTTCGTCCGGCGCCGGGCCATACTCCTGGCGCGTCGGTGGTGTGGCTGGACGCGGGCAAGCCCGCCGTGTTCGTCGGCGACCTGACGCACTGCCCGATGCAACTGCACCGCCCGAATGATCCATGCGCCTGGGACGAGGACTTCGCCGCGGCGGCGGTGACGCGCAAGCGGGTGCTGACCGAGGCCTCGCGGCGGCGGGCCGCGGTGATCCCTGCGCACTATCCCGGGCACGGCGGCGCGACGGTGGTCGCCCGCGGCGACGCCTTCATGGTCGACGACTGGCTGGAGCTGCCGCCGATCTAGCGATCGCCTTGAGGCAGATGCGCCTTGGCCTCGTCGTAGCCGGCTGAGCAGGGGCCTCGGCAGGCGCGTAGACAAGGTAAAGCACACCCGTCTCGAACGTCTGAGATGACAAGATTTTCAACGGGATTGAGTCGCCCTCGTCGAACAGGCGCATGCCCTTGCCGACCACGATCGGGTGAACCAACAGGTGCAGCTCGTCGAGCAGCCCTGCGGCGAACAGCTGGCGGACCACCGACACGGAGCCGCTCATCCCGATGTCGCCGCCCGGTTCGTTCTTCAGCGCCGTGACGCGCCTCGACGAGGTCGCCCGTTGAGCTGCTCGGAGTTGCGCCATGTGAACTGCAGATCCTGGTGCGACACCACGATCTTGCGGGTGTCGCCGAGCGTCTTGGCAAACTCCGCGTCCTCGTCGCCGCCTGCCTCACGGTCGGGCCACGCGCCTGCGAAGCTGTCGTAGGTTTTGCGGCCGAGCAGGATGGTGTCCGCCGCGCCGAGCTGGCCGCCGACGGCGGCGCCCATTTCGTCGTTGAAGTACGGGAAGTGCCACTGGTCCGGCGCCTCCACGACGCCGTCGAGTGCGATGAACAGGCCTGCGGTGATTTTCCTCATGCCGCTCAGACAATCCGCGACCGCAGAACTCATCGCGGGCGGCGTTTCGGCGGCCATGCGGGCGCGTTGACAGCTAGCGTGATTTCGCTCGATGTCGAACCAGAGGAGGGCTGGTCCGGTGCTTTCTGTGGAGCATCAGTGGCAGGTCGTAATGATCGCGACCGGTGCCGTCCTGGCGGGATGGTTTCACCATCTCGCGGCGATACCCAACCTCGCGAGGTACACCTACGGTGATCGGGGCATCCCGCCTGGCGTGAAAGACGCGCCCCCGGCGGCGTGGGTCGCAGAACTCCAGAAGGCGCTGCCGGATGCGCTTACTGCAGACCTGTGGTTCATTCTCGGTTACGGCCTGTTGCTTGGCGGATTCGCCTGGATCCTCCGCAGGCAAGCGGTCTCGGTGTTCTCGCGGGCGGCGTCGGCCTATGTGGTTGCCGCCGTGGCCATTACGGTGATCGCCGATCTCATCGAGACCGCTCTGCTGGCACTCACACTGCACTACGGGAACGTCACGCTGACCACCGCGACCGCGGCGGCTGCGACCGTCAAGTGGTGCGCTGCGCTGCTTGCGCTGGCCGCCGTGCCTGCGGTCGTGTCGATCTGGGGTCGCGCGGGGATGGCCCGATTCCGAATGGCTCGCTTGAAGGCCAAGGGCATGTCCGATGCCGTCGTCGACAAGTGGTGGGACCACGTGCTGGCCGACCCCGAACTGCCGACCGTGGTCTCAACGGATCCGCCGGCGGCCGAGGTGAACGAAGCGGAATGGAGCTGGATCGACGCCTACAACGTGCCGGGCGCCAGGCAGGTGATCGAAGACCGGGACGGGAACCCGGTGCAGGCGATGTGCCTTTCGGGCGGCGGAGTACGGTCGGCCTGCGTCGCGATGGGAGCGATGCAGGTCTTCTCCGACGCCGATCCCATCCCACCCATACCCGCGGCGCTTGAACCCAGCGGCGATCGGATCCGGCTGATCGACGCCGTCGACTATGTGATCTCGGTGTCCGGTGGCGGCTACAGCGCGGGCGCTCGGCTGCTGGCCGTGCAGCCCACCGGCGCGGCGCCCGACCTACCTCACGTATCGCAGCGGTTCGAGGAAGGCTCGGTCGAATTCGACCATTTCCGGCGCGGCTCAAGCTATATCGCGGACTCACCGGCGGGGCTGATCTGGGCGCTGGCCATGGTGTTCAAGAACCTGGTGGCGTCGCTGCTGACGCTATTCATCGTGCCAGTCATTGCCGGGTGGGTGATCGGATACCTGCTGGCTCATCCGTCTTTCGCCTTCGCCGCATTCGTCCCTGTGCCGAACCCCTTGATCACCGAGGAGTTCAAGGCCATGCATCCCGAACTCCTGTTGGCGCTCGTGAATCATCCGGCGGCGTGGTGGGCGGCGGCGCTTTTCGCCTTCTTCAGTGTGGTTTTCACGATGGTGGCCATCATCGCGGAGTGGCGCAAGTCTGGTCCCGACAGTGACCGGCGGCGGCAATTCGCACTTCGCCTGTCGCGGGCCAGTGCTCTGTTCGCGGTGTTGATCGTGACGGTCACAGCCGGCGTGCCCGGTCTCATGCGGCTGTGCGCCAACCTCGGCACCATCGATGCCAGCGCCGGGGTCACTGCGGCGGCGATCTCTGGTGTCGTTGGCCTGAACTATCTTTCGGCGATCGTCGCGATGGTGCGCAACCGCACCAAACTCCCCGTCGGGGAGATGGCCAAGCCGTCGTGGTGGAAGGCGATTCTGCCGCCCGGTGTTTGGCAGATGCTCTTGGTGGTGGTCACACTGGCGGTCCTGCTCGTGGTGTGGCTCGTCGTGCTCGGCAGCTTCGCGGCGGGGGTGTTCCATCAGGTGACGCTTGACGGGATCCATCTCAACAGCATCCCCAACTGGGAATGGTGGCTGTTCGGGCTGGGCGCGACTGCACTGCTCTTCGGCTTCGCCGACGTCACGTCGCTGAGCCTGCACCCGTTCTACCGGCTACGGCTGGCGAAGACGTTCGCAGTCCGGCGGGCGCACGTGGGGCCGCCACCGTCGCCCGGCCAGCCCGCAGGTGGGCCATGGCGCGCTGCGGCCTACACCGAGGACGAATGGACGTGGCTTCACGAGTTCGGCCGGGTGCACGCCGGCGGTCCGCGCTTCGTGTTCGCCGCGGCAGCCGCGCTCACCGGTCGCGCCAAGCCCGCGCCCGGCCTCACCGCGGTCTCCTACGTCCTGTCAGGAGAGCACATCGGCGGACCGGAGTTGGGCTGGTTCAAGACCGCGGAGCTGTTTGACGCCTGCCCGCCGCGGCTGCGCAGGGACCTGACGGTGGAAGCATCCATTGCCATCAGCGGGGCAGCGTTCGCCTCGGCGATGGGCAGGCAGAACAAGGGATTCCAGAAGCTGCTGGCCGTCTCGGGAGCGCGGCTGGGCTCCTGGTTGCCCAACCCCAGTTTCGCCGGCAAGCTCAAGTGCGCCGCGGATAGGTCATGCGTCGATCCCGCCGATATCACCAAGCCGTGGCCGAAGGCGTTGCCGACTATCCGCGGCGCCAGCTACTTCTACCGGGAACTGTTCGGTATCAACTACAACGACGCGCGCCTTGTCCAAGTCACCGACGGCGGCCACTACGAGAATCTCGGCTTGGTGGAGGCGCTGCGGCGGCGGGCCCGGCTGATCTTCTGCGTCGACGGCGGCGGCGATGCCCCGCCGCTCACGGGCGGGCTCGCCGACGCGATGCGGCTGGCCGAGTACGAGCTGGGGGTGACGATCACGCTGGACACCGACGGTCCGTATAGCGTGGCCAATATCGCCCCCGGCTCGGGTACGGCGTTCGGCGAAGGGCATGCCCTGGCGAGTCTCAACAAGCGCCTCACCAAGGGCATGGTGGTGGCCGGCAGGATCACCTATCCAGCGGCGGCCGGCCTCGATGAGGACCAGTCCGAGGGCGTGCTGATTTTCGCGAAAGCCGTTGTGTGGGAGGGCTGCCCGTACTGGCTTCTGACCTACGCCGCCGCCCAGACACTGTTTCCGCACGACCCGACGTCAGACCAGTGGTTCAACGAGGGCCAGTTCGCCGCGTACACCGCGCTGGGCCGGTTGATGGCCGAGCAGGCCGTGCAGTGTGCGGCAAGCCTCGCGGCAGATGGCGTGCTCGACGTGGCCTAGCCGCCACTGGCCGTAGAGTTGCCCTGCAGGATGTCGTCGTGGCAGTCGAGACTCGTCTTTCCCGTCTGCTCCATGCAGACCAGGACGGACTCGGTCTCCGACGGGTATACCTCATCGTTGGGGCCCGCAGTGACTGTGGGACTGGAGATCTCACCCGGATACAGCGACCAGATCGTCTGCGTTCGCCGTCGATAGATGCGCGCAATACGCGGGTGCGCCGCCTTCGGTGATGCCCGCCGCGCCCAGCGTCGCGCAGTTGGCGCCGACGACCACGACCGGCAACGTCACCCCTCCCGGCGACGCGGGAGCGGACGGTGCGGAGGACGGGTGTGGCTTTGCTTCTGCCGAGTGGTCACGCGTGCGGTCGAACACCACGAAACCGACTGCGGCGACCGCGATCACGGCGCAAGCGCGGCGGCGACTGGCACGACCATGCGCCGCCGCGGCTTGGCTCCGCCTTGGCGTGCCGCGGGCCGGTCGAGGCCGGTGCCAGCATGGTCGCTTCGCGCCACCCGGCGTCGTGCTCCGTCGATGCCGATCATGTTGGGCAAGGGCACGCGCGAAATCCATGCATCGGTCGTAGCGGTCGTTCGGCGACTTGGCGAGCGCCTTGTCGAAAACCGGTCCGAGGCTGGACAATTCGGGGCGGCGGGCTCCGATCTGCGGCGGGTCGGCAGTCAGATGCTTGCTGATGACGACCGCCGGGTTGGAATGCTGGAACGGCGGCGCGCCGGTCAGCAGTTGAAATGCCGTGGCGGCGAGCGCGTACTGGTCGGCGCGCCCGTCGATATCCTCAGCCCTTGAGCTGTTCGGGCGCGGCGTACGCGACGGTGCCGACGGTCATGTTGGTCCCGGTCAGCTCGCTCGACCTCGCCGACCCGCGGGCGATCCCGAAGTCGGCCAACATGATCCGCTCGTCGTCGCTGTCGGGGTTGGCGATCAGGATGTTGGCGGGTTTCACATCGCGGTGCAGCAGCCCGCGCTGGTGGGCATAGTCGAGCGCATCGGCGACCGCGGTGACGATGCGAACGACCTTGTCGGGCGGCATGCCCGTCCGGATAGCGCTCGGCAGCAGGCGGCCGCGTCGGTGCCCTCGACGTAGTCCATCGAGATCCACAGCTGGCCGTCGACCTCGCCGCGGTCGTGCACCTCGACGATGTGCGGGTGCCACAGCGTGGCCGCGATGTCGGCTTCCCGGTTGAACCGTTCGCAGTACTCGCTTTCCGCGCAAACCGTCGCCGACAGCACCTTGAGCGCGTCGCGGCGCGGCAGCCGCGGATGCTGGGCCAGATAGACCTCACCCATCCCGCCGGCGCCGAGCGACCGCAGGATCGTGTATCCGGCGATCACCTGGCCGTCCGCTAGCGGCATGGGCGCATCCTAGTTGCGGCCTAGATCGGGGTGAGGCCGTGCTTGCGCTGCACGCGGTCGATCTGCTTGTCGCGCAGCAGCCGCATGGACTTGCGCAGCAGCAGCCGTGTTTCGTGCGGCTGGATCACCGCGTCGATGAAGCCGCGCTCGGCCGCGATCCACGGGGTCGCCATGTTGAGGTTGTAGCCCTCGATGAACTCCTCGCGGATCTTCTGCACCTCGGGCGCGGTCGGATCCGGGAACCGCTTCACCAGCAGCTGCGCCGCACCCTCGGCACCGATCACCGCGATCCGGGCCGTCGGCCATGCGAAGTTCAGGTCGGCGGACAGCTGCTTGGACCCCATCACCGCGTACGCGCCGCCGTAGGACTTGCGGATGGTGATGGTCACCTTCGGCACGTCGGCCTCGACGACGGCGTTGAGGAACCGGCCACCGCGCTTGATGATGCCGCCCTTCTCCTGCTCGACGCCGGGCATGAAGCCAGGGGTGTCGACGACGAAAACCAGTGGGAGATTGTAGGAGTCGCAGAACCTGATGAACCGCGCCGCCTTATCGGATGCCTCGTTGTCGATCGCGCCCGACAAGTGCATCGGCTGGTTGGCGATCACCCCGACCGGGCGCCCGTCGACGCGCGCGAACGCGGTGATGATCGCCTGGCCCTGCTGCTGGGCGACATCGAAGACGTCGCCGTCGTCGAAGATCCGCAGCAGGATCTCGTGCATGTCGTAGGCCATGTTGTCGCTGTCCGGCACGATCGAATCGAGTTCGTAGTCGTGCGGGGTGATCTCCGGCTCCAGGCCGGGGTTGACGATCGGCGCGTCGTCGAAGGTGTTGGGGGGCAGGAAGCTCAAGTAGTCGCGGACGTATTGGAACGCCGCCGCTTCGTCCTCGACCACCTGATGGATGTTGCCGTAGCGGGCCTGCGCGTCGGCACCGCCGAGCTCGTCGAGGGTGACGTCCTCACCGGTGACGTCCTTGATGACGTCGGGACCGGTGACGAACATGTAGCCCTGGTCACGCACCGCCACCACCAGATCGGTCTGGATCGGCGAATACACCGCTCCGCCAGCGCATTTGCCGAGGATGATGGAGACCTCGGGGACCAGGCCGCGCAGCAGCTCGTGGCGGCGGCCCAGCTCGGCGTACCACGCCAGCGAGGTGACCGCGTCCTGGATCCGGGCGCCCGCCGAGTCGTTGATGCCGATGATCGGGCAGCCGACCATGGCCACCCACTCCATCAGCTTGGCGACCTTGCGGCCGAACATCTCGCCGACCGAGCCCTGGAACACCGTCTGGTCGTGGCTGAACACACCGACCGGCCGGCCGTTGATGGTGCCGTGCCCGGTGACCACGCCGTCGCCGAACAGCGCGTCGGGGTCACCCGGCGTCTTGCACAGCGCACCGATCTCCAGGAAGCTGCCCGGGTCGACGCAGCGCATGGATGCGGGCGCGGGCGCTCGGGATGCCCTTCTTCTCCCGCTTGGCGACGGCCTTCTCACCGCCGGGTTCCTTGGCCAGCTCGAGCTTCTCGCGGAGTTCGGCCAGCTTCTCGGCCGTGGTGGTTGGGAGACGGTTCTACGGTCACTTCGCCTGCTTCTCCTCGGCCTCGGACAATCGCGTCGATGCGTGATCGCCTCGCTCATATGCGCGCCGACCTTCGCAATGTACGGCTCGTCGATCGCCTGGATGTGCTCGCCCCCGATCGGCACGACCTCCAGCTCGGAGACGAACTCGCCCCAGCCGCCGTCGGGCTTGCGGGTGGCGTAGCGCGGCTCGAAGAAGATCGCGTCGTCGTGGTAGCGGTCGGCCATGTACAGCGTGACGTGCCCGTCGTACGGCTCGATCTTGGCGGTCTCGAGCAGCCGGTTGTCCAGGTAGGACGTCCGCTGGTGCTCGATGATCCCGCCGGGGATCTGCACGCCGCTCTGGCTGACCGCGTCGAGCACGAACTGCACCTGGCCCTCGTCGTCGAGGTCCTCGAGCTGCTCGTACGGGATCGGCGGGACCTCGACGTTGAACGTCCGCTCGGCGAAGCGCGCGTAGCGGTCCCAGCGGGCGCGCGTCTCCTCCTTGGTCTGCGGGACCTCCTCGCCGGGGCGCACCGCGTCGATCAGCCCGACGAAGCGGACGTCGGCGCCTGCCCGCTTCAGCCCGATCGCGCACGCGTAGGCCAGCACGCCGCCCAGCGACCAGCCGGCCAGGATGAACGGACCGTTGCCACCCATCTCCAGCAGCTTCGGCACGTACTCGGCGGCGCGCTCCTCGATGGAGCCCTCGACCCGCTCGATGCCGTACATCGGGGTGTCCGGCGGCAGCCGCTTCAGCAGCGGCTCGTACACCACGGTCGAGCCACCCGCCGGGTGGAACACGAACACCGGGATGCTGTCCGAACCCTCTGCTTGGCGCCCGCAGGGTGCGCACGAAGCCGTCGAGCTCGCCGGCCTCGAGGTGCTCGCGCACGACGGTGGCCAAGCGCCTCGATGGTCGGGGCGGTCTTGACGTCCTCGACGGTGATCGTCCCCTCGGCGCGCTCCGAAAGCCGCTGCGCCATCTTCTCGGCGGTCTCGTCGTCGAGCGCGGGCAGCGCGTTGAAGATGCCGCCCGGCGACTTGCCGGTGACGATGGCCCACGTCGCGAACGTCACGCGTTCGGCGGCTTCACGCGGCGGCACGTCGGCGCCCAGCGCCTCGGTGACTGCCTCCTGCGTCAGCACCTGCGGCGGCCAGCGCCGCGGCCGACGGCTTGCTCGGGGCCCGACGGATCTGGTCGGCGGCGGCGGAATGCGGTCCGCTTGGGTCAGTCGGCGGCGGCGGGATGTCCGAATACAGGTTCGGGCAGCATGTGCTTCCGGCTCCGGTCGTGACCGTCGGCGCAGTGCCCGCCATCAGCGCGGCCTGCTCCGCCGCGATCTCCTCGGGTGTCAGCGTCTGCTGGTGCTCGTGCAGCTGCTCGACCTCGTCGCGGTGCTCGATCGCGTACTCGATGAGCTTCTCGACGGCGTACAGGTTCGCGTCACGCACCGCGGTCAGCTGGATCGGCGGCAGGTCGAAGTCGTACTCGACGCGGTTCTTGATCCGCACCGCCATCAGCGAGTCGAGGCCGAGCTCGATCAGCGGCACCTCCCACGGCAGGTCCTCGGGCTCATAGCCCATCGCACCGCCGACGATCGCGGCCAGCCGGTCGCGCACCGTCTCACCCGAATCCGGCGACCACTTCGCAAAGCCCGCACCGAGATTCGCGCCCTGCGGTGAGGTTGTCCTGCAGGATCTCTGCAGCTCGTCATCTCCGACACGGGCAGGCTGCCGTCGACAGGAACCTGGTTGACGCACCAGCGGCTCCGGCGCCGACGGCCGTCGGCAGTGACGGCCGCGGTCCCGCCACGGGTGACGACCGCGTCGTACACCAACGTGAACGACTCGTCGATGCGGGCATGCACCTGCACGGTCGCGCCGCCGGGATGACGGGTCAGCGTCGTCACCAGCCGCGCGCCCTCGCCGGGCACCGCGCGCTGCTCGAACGCCGTCAGCTTGGCATCGGGAAGAACCTGCGCCGCAGCGGCTTTCACCAACGCTCCGAGATCGGCCTCGCCCTTGGGGGCGTACTCCCAGACGTGGCGGCCGTCGGGCGTGGCGACATGGTTGCCCGGCATCATCACCGAGCTGTCGCCGGTGAAGCGCGCCTCCAGCCAGTGCGGCTTGCGGCGGAACCGGGTCGGCGGGATGTTCGCGTAGTCAGCCGCGCGCGGAACCGCCGCGGGAAACAGAGTGCGGAAGTCCAGGTCGTGACCGTGCACGAACAGCTGCGCCATGGTCGACGTCATCGAGTCGACCTCGTCCTGCTTGCGCGCCAGCGTCGCGATCAGCTGGGCATCGTGCAGCCCGGCCGCGGCCGTCGTCAGGCCCACCTGCATCAGCGCCACCGGATTGGGCGCCAGCTCAAGGAAAGTGGTGTGCCCGTTGTCGACGGCGTTGCGAATGCCCTGGGTGAAGTGGACGCTGTGGCGCAGCCCCTTCTTCCAGTACTCCACGTCGTGGATCGGCTCGCCGCCGGGCCGGATGTAGCTGCCCTCGTGCACCGTCGAGAAGTAGCCCGTGGTCAGCGGATGCGGCTCGATGCCCTGCAGTTCGGCGGCCAGCTCACCGAGCAGCGGGTCCATCTGCTGGGTGTGGCTGGCGCCCTTGGTCTGGAACTTGCGGGCGAACTTCCCCTCGGACTCGGCGCGGGCGATGATCGCGTCGACCTGCTCCGGCGGGCCGCCGATGACCGTCTGGGTCGGCGCGGCGTACACGCACACCTCGAGATCCTTGAAGTCGGAGAACACCGTCTCGATCTCGTCGGCGGAGTACTCGACGAGCGCCATCAGCCGGATGTACTCGCCGAACAGCATGGCCTCGCCCTCGCCCATCAGGTGGGCGCGCGAGCAGATCGTGCGGGTGGCGTCGGCCAGCGACAGGCCGCCGGCGAAGTACGCCGCGGCCGCCTCGCCGAGCGACTGGCCCACCACCGCAGCGGGTTTCGCGCCGTGCGCCTTGAGCAGCTCACCGAGCGCGATCTGGATCGCGAAGATCACCGTCTGCGTGGTCTCGATGCCGTAGTCCTGCGAGTCGTCGAGGATCAGCTCGACGACCGAGTAGCCCAGCTCGTCCTGAACCAGCGAGTCGACCTTGTTGATCCACTCGGCGAAGGTCTCGTTGCGCAGATACAGGCTCTTGGCCATCTTGCGGTGCTGCGCGCCGAAACCGGCCAGCACCCACACCGGTCCGTTGGTGACCGGACCGTCGGCGGTGAACACGTTCGGGTTCTGCTTGCCTTCGGCCACCGCCCGCAGGCCCTTGATCGGCCTCGTCGTGGTCATGGGCCATCACCACCGCGCGGGAGCGGCCGTGGTTGCGCCGCGACAGTGAACGTCCGATCGACTCCAGCGACGACGCCCGGCCCTCCGGGCTGTCGATCCAGTCGGCAAGCTCGGCGGCGGTGGCCTTCTTGCGGGACGTCAGGAATCCCGAAACAGCCAGCGGCACAACAGGAGCAGCCGATTCCTCAGTCTTCAAGTTCCTCGCGGGCCACCTCGAGCAGCCGCTTGGCCTCGTCGGTCAGGCCAGGCAGTTCGGGCTCGGCCAGTTCGCCTGCCGTGACGCTGAAGCCGTTCTCGAGCTCGTCGTCACTCTCGTCGATGAACTCGCCGTACTCGTCCATCCGCACGCCACCGACGTAGACCGCGTCGGCGTCGTCGGTCGCCGGCTTGACCACGACCAGGTCCGCTTCGGGTTCCGGCTCAACGAGATCCGACGGCAGCACCTCGCGCAGCACCATGTGTGCGTTGGCGCCGCCGAAACCGAAGCCCGAGACACCCGCGATCGCGTGGCCGCTGTAGCGGGGCCAGTCAGAGACGGTGTCGGCGACCTTGAGGTGCTCCCGCTCGAAGTCGATGTACGGGTTGGGCCCGGTGTAGTTGATCGACGGTGGAATCTTGTCGTTCGCCAGGGCCAGCGCCATCTTCGCCAGGCTCGCCGCCCCTGCGGCCGATTCCAGGTGTCCGACATTGGATTTCACCGCGCCGAGCAGAGCGGGCTTGTCGGCGGCGCGGCCTCGGCCGATGACGCGACCAAGCGCGTCGGCCTCGATCGGGTCGCCGAGGATGGTGCCGGTGCCGTGCGCCTCGACGTAGTCGACGGTGCGCGGGTCGATGCCTGCGTTCTTGTACGCCTTGCGCAGCACCGCCTCCTGCGCATCCGGGTTCGGCGCGAGCAGGCCGTTGGACCGGCCGTCGTGGTTGACCGCGCTGCCCGCGATCACCGCGAGGATCTCGTCGCCGTCGCGGCGGGCGTCGGACAGCCGCTTGAGCACCAGCATGCCGCCACCCTCGGATCGGGCATAGCCGTCGGCGTCCTGCGAGAACGACTTGATCCGGCCGTCCGGCGCCAGCACGCCACCGACCTCGTCGAACCCGACCGTCACCAGCGGGGTGATCAGAGCGTTGACGCCGCCGACGAGGGCGACATCGGCCTCGCCCAGAGCGCAGCGCCTGCACGCCCTGGTGTGCGGCGACCAGTGAGCTCGAGCACGCGGTGTCGATGGCCACCGATGGGCCGCGGAAGTCGTAGAAGTAGGACACCCGGTTGGCGATGATCGAGCTGGCGGTGCCGGTGATCGCGTACGGGTGGGCGATCGACGGGTCGGACATCGCCAGGAAGCTGTAGTCGTTGAGGGAGCTGCCGATGTAGACAGCGACGCTCTCACCACGCAACGCCGACGCGGGAATGCGCGCGTTCTCCAGTGCCTCCCAGGTCAATTCGAGCGCCATCCGCTGCTGCGGATCGATGTTGTCGGCCTCCATCTTCGACAGCGCGAAGAACTCGGCGTCGAAACCCTTGATGTCGGTCAGGTAGCCGCCGCGGGTGCGGGCCTTGGCGACGCGCTCGGCGATCCGTGGCTCGTCGAGGAACTCCTCCCAGCGACCCTCCGGCAGATCGGTGATGGCGTCGCGACCCTCGAGCAGCGCCTGCCACGTCTCGTCAGGGGTGTTCATGTCGCCGGGGAACCGGGTGGCGATGCCGACGATGGCGATGTCGTCGACCTCGCGCTCACGCGACCAGTCCTCGTCGTCGCCGGTTTCATCGACTTCCGGCTCGCCCTCGACGATGACGGTCGCCAGTGACTCGATGGTCGGATGGCGGAACGCGACCGTCGCCGTCAGCGTCACACCGGTGAGATCCTCGATGTCGCTAGCCATCGCGACGGCATCGCGCGACGACAACCCCAGCTCGACCATCGGCGTGGAGTCGTTGATCGCGTCGGCGGGCTGGCCGGTCGCAGTGGCAATCCAGTTGCGGAGCCACTGGCGCATCTCGGCGACGGTCATATCGCTGCGAGGAGTTTCCTCGGACTTCTCCGGCGCCAGCTCGATCTCCGGCTGGTCGTCGCTGGCTGGTTGCGAATCGTCTTGTTTATCAGTCATTTTCACGCCACCTTCGATGGGCCAAGCGCCCGTCGTCCGCTGGTCTTTCGGATCAGTCAGGAGTTAGTCCGTCTCATCGGGGAATGCGTTGGCTACCTTCCCGCTGCGCAGGCTCCCGTCAAGGTAGGCACTGCGGCACGCGCGGCGGCCGATCTTTCCGCTGGACGTCCGCGGAATCGCGCCTGCCGGGGTCAGCAGCACGTCGCGCACGGTGACGCCGTGGCGGACCGCGATCGCGGCGCGAATGTCGTCGGCGACGGGCGCTAGGTCCATCTTGTTGGCGCCCGCTGCGCGCTCACCGACGATGACCAACTGCTCGGACGTATCGTCGGGATCGCGCTTCAGACCGGCGTGCGCGTTCTCGAACACCTCGTCGGGCAGCTGGTTCGCCGGTACCGAGAACGCGGCGACGAAGCCGGTGCGCAGCGCCTTCGTCGACTCCTGCGCCGAGTACTCCAGGTCCTGCGGATAGTGGTTGCGGCCGTCGATGATCACCAGATCCTTGACGCGGCCGGTGATGTAGAGGTCACCGTCGTAGAAGGCGCCGTAGTCACCGGTGCTCACCCACGTGGCATCGTCTGTCGCGCGTTCGGCATGGGACGGATTGGTCCGCGACTTGAGGATGTTCTGGAAGGTCGCCTGGGTTTCTTCCGGCTTGCCCCAGTAGCCGGTGCCCATGTTCTGGCCGCTGATCCAGATTTCGCCGATCTGCCCGTCCGGCAACTCGGAGGCCGACTCGGCATCGACGATGACGGCCCATTCGGCGATACCGACCTTGCCAGCCGACGCCTGTGCGACGGCCTTCGGCGAATCGTCGGGCACCTCGACGAAGCGGTGGGCGTTCAGTTCGTCGCGGTCCACCGAGATGATCTTCGGCGGCTCGTTGGCCGGGGTGGTCGACACGAACAGCGTCGCTTCGGCAAGGCCATAGGACGGCTTGAGCGCGACAGGCTTGAACCCATACGGATTGAACGCCTCGTTGAACCGGCGCACCGTCGCCGCCGAGATCGGCTCACTGCCGTTGAGAACCGCCTTGACGTTGGACAGATCCAACGGCGGTTCGCCCTCCTTGGGCAACCCGCGCGATGCGGCGTGGTCGAACGCGAAGTTCGGTGCCACCGAGATGACTCCGCCGATGTCGCCGGGCTTGCGCGCCATCTCGCGGATCCAGCGTCCCGGCCTGCGCACGAACGCGGCCGGCGTCATGAACGTCACGTAGTGGCCGATCATCGGCGCCACCAGCGCGGTGATCAGACCCATGTCGTGGAAGAACGGCAGCCACGACACGCCTCGGTCGCCTTCCTCGCCGTCGAGCGCCTCGATGACCTGGACCACATTGGTGGCCAGGTTGAGGTGGGTGATCTGCACACCGGTCGGGATGCGCGTCGAACCCGAGGTGTACTGCAGGTAGGCGATGGTGTCGGTGGCGATGTCGACGTGCTCCCAGGTGGCGCTGACCTCATCGGGCACCGCGTCGACGGCGATGACGCGCGGACGTTCCTTGGCAGGCCGGCTGCGGAAGAACTTGCGCACACCCTCGGCCGCCTCGGTGGTGGTCAGGATGGCCGACGGGTGGCAGTCGTCGAGGACGGCGTGCAGGCGGCCGACGTGACCCGGCTCGTTCGGATCGAACAGGGGCACCGCGATACGGCCGGAATACAAAGTGCCGAAGAACGCGACCATGTACTCGAGGTTCTGCGGGCAGAGGATCGCAATGCGGTCGCCGGGCTCGGTGACCTGCTGCAGGCGGGCGCCGATGGCGCGGTTGCGGAGACTGAATTGGGCCCAGTTCAGATCGCGCTCAACGCCGTCGCGCTCGGTGGAGAAGTCGAGGAAGCGGTAGGCGAGCTTGTCACCGCGCACCTTGGCCCACTTCTCGACGTGACGGACCACGCTGCCGTTGTCGGGAAACACAAGCAAACCGTCCTTGAGGAACGGGTTGTGGAACGCCATCTCACTCTCCTGTCAAAGCCACTCGTGCGGCGCATGTTCTCGTATGCGGTCGGGCCGCTGCACACGACGGCCGGCGGCGCGAACCCAAACCGCGAAGATCCTACCGAGGCATCGCGGTCTGCCCTCTGATCAGGCGATTCTGCTCAGCCGTTGCTAGTCGCTCTTACTTTTTTCTTAATGTTAAGGGACCGCTGTTCGCAGGCCAAATCGGTCCGGGTCACATGTCAGCCATGTTTTGGGTGCGGAGCGTTATCGATCACGTTTTGCGCCCAGCCCAGTGTCCATTGCGGGGCCGTCGCACCGTCGAGATTCCAGAATTCGGGCGTGTTGTACAGGGCGTGGACCGGCTGGCCGGCGCCGCCGCTGAGCACCTCGAGCGTCCTTGGCAGCTCGGTGATGTTGAAGGCGGACTCCGGGGCCGCGCAGATCAGGTCGCCCGCCGCGCATATCTCGTTGGTCCGGTCGTTGAGCATCCCGAAGCCACCGGGACGGGCGCCGGTCATCGTCAACCCGAGGGCTGACAGCGTCGGCACCTCGTGCAGGGTGATCTCTGCGCCCTGGCCGTCGGGGTTGGGTCCGATGTCCTTCCCGACGTTGTCCTGCCTGCGGCCGTCGGCGATCAACGTCACACCGAGCACCAGATCCTCGTCGACCGGTCCGCGGCCGTTGCCGATATCGCTGGCCATGTCCCCGGCGATCACCGCACCCTGCGAGAAACCCATCAACACATAACTGGTCAACGGGCAGCGGTTGTTCATGTCCGTCATCGCCTTCACCGCGGCGCGGGTGCCCTCGGCGCGGCTGTCGTTGTACGACATCTGCTTGTCTGCCGACAGCGGATTGTGGAACTGCGCTGTGTACGGAACGGTAAAAATCTCCAGCCGATCTTGACCGAATTGCGCCCGGAGCGGGTTGGTCGTCTTCAGTATCAGCGAATTCGGAAACTGGGTCGGGTTGAACGGGTCGTCAGTCGGCCACGACTCCCATGTTCCGGGGATCGAGATCACCTGTACGTCCGGGCAACTCGCGTCCTGGAACTCGGGGCGCGGCTTCTTCGTCGTCGGTGGCACGGCAGTAGGCGGCACCGCGGAGGGCGGCAGCGCGGTGGACGGGGTCTCCGGCTTGCGCAGCACAACGATCACGATCGCGACGATCAACACGACGACGAGGGCCATCGCCCCGGCTGCTACGAGCGCGAGGATGCGGTGGCGTTTCCGCCGACTGGTCTTTGGCATGTTCTCCTGCTAGCAGAGTCGTTCTGATGCGATGCGAATGTAGGAAGCGGTGGCGGAATTGACCTCATCCGCAGACGGCGCCATCGAGCTCATGTGGCCGTTGCGCACATCGTTGCGCACCAGCGGCACCACGAAGTCCCACACGCCCTGATCGCTCTGCTTGGCGGCACGGGCCTGACACACATAGGACCCGATGCTGAGCGCCTGCAGGTCGCTCGACGGCTTCACACCGGCGGCCTTGAGCGCGTCGAGGTAGGCGCGCTGCTGCCCGCTCACGGTCAGCGGGTCCAAGTCGCCGTTGGGCTGCGGCGGTCCTGGCGGCTGCGCACCGGATTGTCCGTGTGCCGGCGCGGTCTCGGATGCCGGCATCCCTACGGTCGCCATCATGTCGTCGGCGACGGAGCATCCGGTCAGCAGCGCAGCGGAGGAAGCGACCAACAATGTCGTTGCTGACGTTGCTGACCACCTTGTTAGCCCCGCCGGGCGCCGTACCGCGTGCTGCATCCCTCCAAGGTACCGGCTGTCCCGAGGTGGGCCCGGAGGCCGAAAACGTGCCTACTTGATGGTGGCGACGAGTTCGCCCGACATCGCCCCCAGCTGTCCCGACCAGCTGCCCCAGTCATGCTGGGGGCCATCAGGGAAGTCGAAGTGCCCGTTGTGGCCGCCGACGTTGCGGTAGTGCTGATAGAACGTGCGGTTGCTGCCCTGGGCCTGGTCGCAGTACCCGATCATCGCGGCCGGGTCGCTGCACGTAAGCGTGGCCGGGCTGTACACCCAGAGCCGGGTGTTGTTGTCGGCCAGCAGCTGCACGTGCACATCGGGGTCGTGCCACTTCCACCGGCCCAGCTGTGGCAGTCCCCACATGTTGCGGGTGTCCACGCCGCCGAACTCGGCAAGCCCGGCGGTGATGGCGCCGTTGAGATAGGTGTTGGACGGGGTGAGGAAGCCAGACAGCGAGCCTGCGAAGCGGTAGCGGTCAGGGTGGAACGTGGCGATCGTCAGTGCGCCGGTGCCGCCCTGCGCGGCGCCGACGATGCCGTGCCCGTTGGGCGCAAGACCCTTCGTGGACGCCAAGTAGTTGGGCAGCTCGTCGGCAAGGAACGTCTCCCACTGCCTGCTGCCGTCCTGCTCCCAGTTGGTGTACAGGCTCCATGCGCCGCTCGCAGGCGCGGCCACCGAGATGCCCTTGCCTGCGAGGGTGTTCATCGCGTTGCCCGCCGTCACCCAGTTGCTCACATCCGGCGCCGCATTGAACGCGTCCAGCAGGACAACCATGTGCGGGCCGCCGCCCTGGAACGCGACGGGGATGTCGCGGCCCATCGCCGCCGAAGGAACCATCAGCGTTTCGACATCGGCCTTGGCCGTCGGCGCGGTAGCGGTCCACAGCCCGGCGGCCAGTACCACGGTCATGAACGCTCGAATCAACCCACGCATGTACAACCCCACCTCACGTCCGTTGGCTGCCTGTCCCCGCCGCAAGGTAGTGAACCACATCACGACAAGGGGCCGCTCCCGAAACGGCTGACGGCGGCGACCCCCGAGGGGATCGCCGCCGCCATGCGTTCGTTCTTGCCCGCTTAGCCGCCGTTCGCCGGTGCCGCGGCCGCCGGAGGTGCGGACGGTTGCGGAGTGGCGTTCAGGACCCGCTGGATGTCGGGCTTCATCTGCTGCAGCTGGCTGCCCCAGTAGTTCCACTGGTGCGTGCCGTCGGACGGGAAGTTGAACACCCCGTTCTTACCGCCGGCAGCGATGTAGTTCTCCTGGAACGTCTTGTTCGTGCGGAGCGTGAAGCCCTCCAGGAACTTGGCGTTGAACAGGTTGCCCGAGCTCATGCCGGCGTCCAGCTCGCCCGGCTTGCCGTTGCCGCAGTAGACCCAGAGACGGGTGTTGTTGGCGACGAGCGTCGACATCTGGACCATCGGGTCGTTGCGCTTCCACGCGCTGTTCGCGTCTTCGGTCTTGCCCCACATGTCGTCGGCCTTGTAGCCGCCGGCGTCACCCATCGACATGTTGACCAGCATCGGCCACCAGCCCTCGGAGAGGTTCAGGAAGCCCGACAGCGAACCCGCGTACTGGAACTGGTTCGGGTGGTAGATCGCGAAGATAAGCGCGGCGGAGCCGGCCATCGACAGGCCGACCGCGGCGTTGCGGGTCGGGTCGACGCCCTTGTTGGCCGCCAGGTAGGCGGGCAGCTCGCTGGTCATGAACGTTTCCCACTTATAGGTCTCGCAGGCACCGGTCTTCTTGCTGCACGCCGGGCGAGTACCAGTCGCTGTAGAAGCTGGACTGGCCGCCGACCGGCATGATCACAGCCAGGCCGGAATCGAGGTACCACTCGAACGCCGCGGTGTTGATGTCCCAGCCGTTGAAGTCGTCCTGCGCGCGAAGGCCGTCAAGCAGATAGACGCCCGGCGCGTTCGCACCGCCGCTTTGGAACTGGACCTTGATGTCCTTACCCATGCCCGCGGACGGGACCATCAGGTACTCGACCGGCAGACCCGGACGAGAGAAAGCCCCTGCAGTCGCCGAGCCTCCGACGACGCCAACCAGGGCGGGCAACACGGCGGCCACCATGGCCGCGACCGTGAGCCGGCGCGCCCAGGCGCCGCGCATCTTCCCAACGAAAGTCATGCTTCTACCTATCCCATCTGTTGTATGCCGCACGACAGACCTGCTGCGTGCCCGTGCAGTCAACCACATATCGCTGTGATCCCTCTATTCAGCGCGTATCGTGCCTGGTCGCTCCGTCGCCGTTGAAGGTCGCGATCCGGAATGGCTATCGCGCCGACATGGCTGCGGCGTTACCAAACTCTCAGGAAACTCGGGCCAGCTAACAAATCGCTGACGGTCAGGGCCCCGTCGCCGGCATGCCGGTGTAGGGGGGCCCCGACGGCGCGGGCACATCGAGACCGCAGCGCACGAGTTCGTAGAGCGGCACGCGATCGATTCGATAGCTCGTGAACTCGGGTGCATGCACCAGGTTTGACAGGAACCGCCGCAAACCCATCGGCCCGCGAACCGACGTCAGCATGGCGTCGGTTGCGGGGCATTTCAGCGCGACCTCGGCCTGTGCGATCCAGTCCTGATCCAGGTAGGCCGGAATGAACGGCGGGATCTTCAGGAACGGGCCTTCGGCTACCGCCCAATCCGGGAACAGGTTCTTGTCGTGTCCGATACGGCCGTCCACCAGCCGACTCGTGTGCCCCGCCAGCGGGTTTGCCAGCCCGATCTGATCGATCACCCGCACGTCCAACCCGACGTTCATGCCCAGCATGCCGAGATTGGTGAAAAACACTGTGTGCGGGCCCTTGTAGTCCTTCCGCACATCGGGGGGCAGATCAGGTGGAGGCGGTACGGCGGGCACCACGTCCCATTGGTCATAGTTGCCAGACGGCAACAGCAGCGCGCCGTCCGGGGTGTTGTTCAGCGCGGCGAGCACCGCCCGCATGCGGGGATAGTCCAGATAGTCGGCGGCGGTCAACGGGTGCGCGTTGCCGGTGGCCTGCGAGTAGAACCGGCGTTCGTCGACGATGCCGGTGTAGGTGACGCGGGTGGCGTCAGACCCCATGCCGGGCGAATTGGCCGCCCACAGTGACCAAATCGCGACCGCCAGCCACAGCACGCCCGTCGCGCCGGCGAACAGATAGCCTGCGCCACGCGGCATTTGGACCCCGTCGGGCAACGCCATCGGGATCACAGCCACCGGCGCCAACAGAAGAACACCGGCGTGAGCAACACCCGGCCGTGCATGAAGTCGCCGCCCTGGCGGATCCAGTAGATCGCCTGAAGCAGTCCGCTGACGACCATGAAAATCACTACGGCGGAAGGGCTTTGCACCCTGCGGGCCACCCAACCATAGCCGGGCGGGCTCGCGCGGCGGATCCACCACGGCCGCCCACGGGTGACCAGCGCGACGAGGCCAAGGCCGACGAGCAGGATCGCGGGCGCCCAGAGCAGATACGGCCGGTTGAAGTTGGCCAGATAGACAAAGCCTTGGGACCATTTGGATCCCGTCGCATCCTTGGCGAGCGCGGTGCCCGGGTACAGCAGGCCGTAGTAGCCCATCCGGAAGATCTCGTAGCCCACCGGCACCAGGCCGCCTGCGACGATGATCAGCACGCGCCGCCGCCAGCCACGGGCGGCGACGAGCATCATGATCAGCGCGAGCCCGCCGATCGAGCGCCAGCTCGGGGCGCACCAGCACACTCAACCCGGCGACGAAAGCCAGTGCCGCATCGAAGAATCGGCTGACGACGTTGGTGGTGGAGGCGGCGGCGGCGCAGCAGGCGACGGGTGCTCTGCGTAGGGTCGGCGGTGCGCCCCTGCGCGGCATCGGCGGCGTGCTGCGGGACGGGATAGGCGCGCAAGGCCTGCGACCAGCAGACCATCATCCACCACAGCAGGCCCAAATACGCCAGAACCAAACCGTTTTCGAGGCCTGAGGTGGCGAAGTCGCGCGCGGGCGGCACCGCGATGTAGACGAGCGCCCCTGCGGGCAGCAGCAAGGCCCGTCGGCCGCGAAGGCCCGGCGCGTACAGCCTGCCGGCGCCAAGCATCGCCATGGCCACCCCGGCCACGCTGAGCACAAGGGCGACCACGAGCGCCACGTACTCCAGCCGGACCGGGCCGCCGATCCAGCCGCCGAGATAGATCAGATAGGTCCAGATCGTCGACGTGTTGGCCTCGACGCGTTCGCCCGTGTTGAAGACCGGGCCGTTGCCTGCCAACAGGTTTCGCACCGTGCGCAGCACGATCAGCCCGTCGTCGGCGATCCAGCGGCGCTCCCAGGCGCCCCAGCCGAACAGCGCCGCGACCACCACCACGCCGACCCAGAGGCTGAGCCGGGCCGTCATGTCATAGGGGAACGCCGGCCAGCGGGCCAAGCCGACGCGCTGCCGTCGCCCTTATTCGTTCAACTGAGGAGGACGGCGGCACCGATGGTTCCGATCCATGCCAATGCGAGAAGCTGCAGCACCCGGTCCTTCAGCGCGATCTCCTCCGGCTCTCCCGCCAGGCCGCCGTCGACGTCGACGGCGTAGCGCAGGACCGCGACCGTCGATTGGAATGATGGTCACCGCGAACCAGCCGGCGTTGGCGCCGTCGCGTTCAAAGGCCCACAGGCTGTAACACACCACCATCGCGGTCGCCGACAGCGTCCACACGAAACGCAGATAGCTGCTCGTGTAGCTCTCCAACGACTTTCGGATCTTGGCGCCGGTCCGTTCGGCCAGCTGCAGCTCGGCGTAGCGCTTGCCCGCCGCCATGAACAGCGACCCGAACGCCATGACCAACAGGAACCATTGCGACAGCGGAATACTCGCCGCGACGCCACCTGCGATGGCGCGGATCAGGAAGCCTGACGAGACGATGCAGATGTCGAGGACGGCCTGGTGTTTGAGGCCGAAACAGTAGGCCAGCTGGATGGCGATGTAGATGGCGATCACCACCACCAGGTTCGGCGTGGCCAGCCATGAAATCGCAAGTGCCGCAATGCCGAGCACAACCGCAAGGGTGTACGCGAGCCATTCGGGCACCACGCCGGCCGCGATCGGGCGGAAGCGTTTGGTCGGGTGTTGACGGTCGGCCTCGACGTCGCGGGCGTCGTTGATCAGATACACCGACGAGGCCGCCAGTGAAAAGGCGACGAATGCGATCGCGACCTTGATCGCGACCTCGCGATAGTCGTAACGGACGTCGCCGCCCAGTGCGGCCACCGGGGCGAGCAACACGAGCAGGTTCTTCACCCACTGCCGGGGCCGGATCGCTTTGATGACGCCGCGTGACGAGGTTCTTGGGCGGGCCTTTGACCGGTGCCGGTTCTTCACTCATCTGTGTTGCGCTCTCTGCAGGGCTCTCACTCGAGATACTCATCCGTCTGCTCCAACCCGATCAGCGACGGCTCCGACCGTCTTCGCGACGACCGCCCCGACCGCGACGCCGGTGAGCACGTCACTGGGGTAATGCACGCCAAGCACCAAGCGGGACAACGCCATTGGCGGTACCAGAATCGCAGGTAGGGGCAGGCCGGTGGTGCGTGCCAGCAGCATCGATGCCGCGGTGGTCGACGTGGCGTGCGCGGAAGGGAAGCTCAACCGGCTCGGCGTGCCGACGTTGACGGCGATCGCCGGGTGATGCGGGCGTTCGCGCTTGACCACCCGCTTGATCACCACCGCGGCGGCATGGGCGAGGAACGCTCCGACGCCTGCGGCAACCCATGCGCTGCGCCGCCGGGGCTGCAGCAGAGCGCCCAACGCGGCAACAGCGACCCAGCCGATGCTGTGCTCACCGAAATGCGAAAGGCCACGCGCGCCTGCCAGCACGCCGGGCCTGTCGGCCAGCGCCGACTGCACGGCCACCAGCGCGGCTTCCTCGCCTCGCGGGGGCTCAGCCATTGGCCGGCGACGATTCCAGGAGCACCGTTTCCCACTTCTGCTTGCTCGACAGCACCGGCAGGGCCTCGCGGTAGACCTTGCGCATCCGATTGAACTTGCGGGCGAGTTGCAGTTGGCGGCGCGTCGACTCACGAAGCAGCGCAAACATTTTCGCGCGGTCGCGCTGCCGGTAGACGACACCGCGGCCGTCGGCGGTGGTGACGGTGACGCCGTCGACCTTGCACAGCGAGAACCACCTGGCGTCCTGTGTCGCGACGTTGATCTGCGGCCGCTGGTGGTGCGCGGGGTCGTGCGGCTTGAGCTGGTGGATGACGCCGCGGGTGAGTCGGTACGAGATCGACAGCGCGGTTGGTGGGGATCGTTCACCTTCTTGCGCCACCGCTTGTCCGACGGCGTCGGCAGCGCGGTGGCGCTGGGCAACACCACCGCGTCGGGGTACTGCCTGGCGCATGCTTGCGCACGTCGGGCAGCGCCGACTCCAGGATCGAGAAGATGTGCTCCGGCCCGGCCAGGAAGTCGTCCATCGCCTTGTTCTGGATCGCGACCGTCGAATACTCAAGGCACAGAAGGTGTTTGATCGTGGCCTTCATGTGGCTGGCGATCAGGCCCGACTGACGTTGCCGTCCCAGTGCATCGCCGCGACCACCAACCGGTTGCGCAGGTGGAAGTACGCCTGCCAGTCGATCGCGTCGTCCTTGTCGCTCCACGCCATGTGCCAGATCGCCGCCCCGGGCAGCGTGACCGTCGGATAGCCGTGCTCACCCGCGCGCAGCCCGTAGTCGGCGTCGTCCCACTTGATGAACAGCGGCAGCGGCTGGCCGAGCTCCTCGGCGACCTGCCGCGGGATCATGCACATCCACCAGCCGTTGTAGTCGACGTCGATGCGGCGGTGCAGAAGCCTGCTGCGATACTCCTCTTCGTCGTTGAGCTTGTACTTGGCGAAGTTGTGGTCGTACTCGGTGTTGATCGCGTTGGTCCACATGAAGTTCTCTTGGTCGACCATCTCGCCCATCACGTGCAGGTGCGACGGCTCCTGCAGGTTGAGCATCTGACCGCCGACGAGCGTCGGCACCTTGGCGAACTGGTTCATCGCCAGCGCGCGCAGCACCGAATCGGGCTCGATGCGGATGTCGTCGTCCATGAACAGGATCTGTTCGCAGTCAGTGTTTTTCAGCGCCTCGTACATCACCCGGCTGTAGCCGCCAGAGCCGCCGAGGTTGGGCTGGTTGTGGATCGAGAGCCGGTTGCCCAACGGTGCGGCGGCCGCGGCGAAGCCAGGGTGGTCGACGGCCTTGTTGGTGCCCTGGTCGGACACGATCACCGCGCCAATCACCTCGTCCACCAAGGGATCCGAGGTGAGCGCGGCCAGCGCGTTGACGCAGTCGGCCGGGCGGTTGAAGGTCGGGATGCCGACCGCGACCTTGGCCCGGCCCGGCGCGGGCACCGGCGCGTACCAGCCCGCGCTGTGCACGGTGACCTTGGAGTTGGTGGTGATGTCGAACCAGATCCAGCCGCCGTCTTCGAATGGGTCGAGGTCGATCTCGAATTCGACGGAGGCGCGTGCGCCGACATCGGACGCAGTTCGAGGTCCTTACCGCTGGAAATCGGTGCGCCACTCACGGTGATGCGGGCGCCGGTGGCCTTGGACCGGTAGACGTCGACGCGGGCACTGCCGGTCAACTCGACGCGCAACACCACCGATTCGACCGTCGACCAGCGACGCCAGTAACTGGCGGGGAAGGCGTTGAAATACGTCGCGAACGACACCTCGGACTCCGCGCCGATCTCCAGAGTGGTGCGGGTCGGCGGGTGCGCCCGCCTGGCGTTGGTTTCCGATTCCTCTATATAGAGCTTGCGGACGTCAAGCGGCTCTCCCGGGCGCGGGAGGATGACGCGGCTGAGAAGACTGACTGCCTTGGATTCCCCGGCGTCGAGCGCGCCGGAGGGAATGTCGCTCATTCTCTACTGCTTTCGTGAAGCGGAGCGCCGTCGCGAAGGTGCGGCGCGAGTGTGTTGTCGTACATGTTCAGTGCGCTGGCGATGGCCATGTGCATGTCGAGATACTGGTAGGTGCCCAGCCGGCCGCCGAACAACACCTTCGCCGAAGCGGTCTCGGCCTTGGCCCTGGCCCGGTAGGCGGCCAGCAGTTCACGGTCGGCTTCGGTGTTGATCGGATAGTAGGGCTCGTCGTCGTCATCGGCGGACCTCGAGTACTCCCGCATGATCACCGTCTTGTCGGCTCGGGTAGGCCCGCTCGGGATGGAAATGACGGAACTCGTGGATGCGGGTGTAGGGCACGTCGAGGTCGTTGTAGTTCATCACGGGCGTGCCTTGAAAATCGCCGGTGGGCAGCACCTCGACCTCGAAATCCAGTGTGCGCCAACCCAGCCGGCCCTCGGAGTAGTCGAAGTAGCGGTCCAGCGGGCCGGTGTAAACCACTGGTGCGTCTGGGTTTTCGGCGCGCAGCCCGTCGCGGACGTCGAACCAGTCGGTGTCCAGCCGCACCTCGATGCGCTCGTCGGCCGCCATGTTCTTCAGCCACGCGGTGTAGCCGTCGGCAGGCAGACCTTCGTAGGTGTCGTTGAAGTAGCGGTTGTCGAAGGTGTAGCGCACCGGCAGCCGGGTGATGTTGGCGGCAGGCAGTTCCTTCGGGTCGGTCTGCCACTGTTTTGCGGTGTAGCCCTTGACGAACGCTTCGTAGAGCGGCCGGCCGATCAGCGAGATGGCCTTCTCTTCGAGGTTCTGCGCGTCTGCGGTCTCGATCTCGGCGGCCTGCTCGGAGATCAGCTGGCGGGCCTCGATCGGGCGTGAAGTACTTGCCGAAGAACTGTGACACCAGGCCGAGACCCATCGGGAACTGATAGGCCTGCCCGTTGTGCATCGCGAACACGCGGTGCTGATAGCCGGTGAAGTCGGTGAACTGGCGCACGTAGTCCCACACCCGCTGATTGGAGGTGTGGAACAGGTGCGCGCCGTACTTGTGCACCTCGATGCCGGTCTGCGGCTCGGGCTCGGAGTAGGCGTTACCGCCGATGTGCGGGCGACGATCGAGAACGAGAACACGCTTGTCCAGCTGCGTCGCCACGCGCTCGGCAATCGTCAGACCGAAAAATCCGGAACCGACGACAAAGAGGTCAAAACGAGCTGTCATCGGCAGCAAGGGTATCCGACCGCGTGGGTCCGCCTCGAATCCGTACGAAGGGCGAAGGTTGCGATCGGCTCACAATTCCGCATCGTCACTTCTACCCCAGTAGTCACACAAGTACCGTCGATCACGTTGGCCCATTGGTCAGCCACGAACACCTACCAGACGTAGTCCATATATTGAGGAGACTTCCGTGCCGAACCGACGTCGTCGCAGGCTTTCGACAGCCATGAGCGCGGTCGCCGCCCTGGCAGTCGCGAGTCCAGCAGCAGTTGTCGCCGTTTCCGATCTGTCCGCGAGCACCAAGCCGCCGACGCAGCACCGCCAGTTCGTCCAGGCCGCGATGATCACCGACCTGCCCAATGAACTGATGTCGGCGCTGTCACAGGGCCTGTCGCAGTTCGGGGTCAACCTGCCGCCGATGCCGACAAGTCTGCTCACCGGATCGGGCGCGTCCACGCCGGCGACCCTGACCTCGCCGGGGCTCACCACACCGGGCTTGACCGCACCGGCGCTCACCACGCCAGGCCTGACCACACCGGGTCTGCACCACGCCGGGTCTGACCACACCGGGTCTGACTGCACCGAGCGCCACCCTGCCGTCGGTCGCCGCGACCGGTCCCGGCCTGACCGACCCGGCGCTGTCGAACCCAGCCCTGTCCAACCCGGCTCTGACGAATCCCGCGCTCACCAGCCCAACCGGACTGGCCCCGGGCCTCACCACGCCGCCGGCCACCGGTGTCGACCCGGCGCTCGCATCGCCGATCTCCAACGCGGCGGGCCTGCCCGCCCCTGGTGAGGTGCCGATCTCGGCGCCCATCGGGTTGGATCCCGCGGCGGGCACGTACCCGATCCTCGGTGATCCGTCGCTGGCGGCGGCCCCGGCCACTGGCGGCAGCGGCGGGATATTCGGCGATCTGTCCAGCATGGCCAATCAGCTAGGTGCCGGACAGGCGATCGACCTGCTCAAGGGCATGGTGATGCCAGCGATCATGTCGGCCGTCAAGCCGGCGGGCGCCCCGGCAGCGGACGCTGCTGCCGCTGCCACCCAGGCCGTCCCGGCAGCAGCCGCGGCTCTCCCGGCAGCTGCTGCGGCTGTCCCGGCGGCTGTCACCCGCGATTCCAGGCCTTTAGGCCCTTCGCCAAACGGCACCGCAGAAATGCCCCCGGCTCTGCGGTGCCGTTGCGATGGGATTGGTCCATTTAGTCGGTGCAACTACCGTGTCGGAACACTGGTAACAACTGACCCATACGTAACATCGGGCCGTGTCGTGCCGTCGTCCTGCGCCGTCGCTGTTGTTCACCGCGATAGCGGCGACCGTCGTGATGCTGCCGTGGGCGATCAACGGACTACCCGGCGACGACAATGACAAGGCGGCCGGCCGAGGCACCGCAGCTCGCGCAGCAGCCGCTGACCGGTCTCGGCGGCGGCGAGACAATCCGCGAGGTTCACCAGGACAGCCCGTTCTCGATGGTCGCCGTCACCGCCGAAGACCTGACGGGAACGACGGCACGCGTCCGGGCCAAGAAACCCGACGGCTCGTGGGGTCCGTGGTACGACGCCGAGACGCTGGAAGGCGTCGGTCCTGACTCCGCGGTCCCGCGGGGCACCGAGCCCGTGTTCGTCGGCCGCACCACCACGGTGCAGATTTCCGTCACCCGCCCGGTCGGGGCCGCCGCCACGGGGGCTGCGACCAAGACACCCGACAAGCCGGGCCTGGGCTATGTGCCAGCCAATGTCGAGCAGCCGTTCGCGCAGAACATCAACGCGGTGCTGATCAGCCCGCCGCTGGCGCCGGTCGACAACTTGCCGCTGCCCTCCGCCGTCACGGTTCCCGGGCAGCCACCCAACATCATCGGACGCGGACAATGGGGCGCCGACGAGGCCATGCGGTGCGGAAACACGGTGTACGACAACGGAATCCGCGCCGCCGTCGTCCACCACACAGCGGGGAGCAACGACTACGCCCCGCAGGATTCAGCAGGCATCGTCCGGTCGATCTACGAGTACCACACCCGAACGCTTGGCTGGTGCGACATCGCCTACAACGCACTGGTCGACAAGTACGGCCAGGTCTTCGAGGGCCGCGCGGGCGGCATGGACAAACCGGTCGAGGGCTCGCATACCGGCGGCTTCAATCGCAACACCTGGGGCGTGGCGATGATGGGCGACTTCGACGCGGTGCCGCCGACGCCGATCCAGCTGCGGACCACCGCGAGGCTGATCGGCTGGCGGCTCGGCATCGACCACGTCGATCCACGGGGCACGGTCGTATTGCCTTCCGCGGGTGGCTCGTTCACCAAGTTCCCGGTCGGTGCGACGCCGACGCTGCCGACGATCTTCACCCACCGCGACGTCGGCAACACCGACTGCCCCGGCAACGCGGCATATGCGCAGATGGACCAGCTCCGCGACATCGCGGCGCGGTTCAACGACCCGCCCGGTCCCGCAGGACCTTGTCGATTCGTTGCGCGGCGGCGCGATCTTGGCCCGATGGGATTCGATCGGCGGGATGAACAGCCCGCTCGGCGCGCCCACCTCGCCGGAGGCGTCGGGTGCGGGCTCGACGCGGTACGCGACCTTCGACAAGGGCGCGGTGTACTGGTCGCCGCAGAGCGGAGCCGAGCCCGTCACCGGTGCGATCTACAAGGCATGGGGATCACTTGGCTTCGAGCGCGGCGCGCTCGGACTGCCCACCAGCGCCGAGATCCAGGAGCCGCAGTGGATCGTGCAGAACTTCCAGCACGGCACTTTGAATTTCGACCGCGAGAAGGGCACGGTGACCCGCGTCATCGACGGCGTTCCGCTTGAGTTGCCGCCGCCGTCCAACGAGGCCGAACCGATCCAACTCGAGCGGTTCACGCCGGCGATCAACCCCACCTAGTCCCGCGAAGCTAGTGCCACCAGCGTTCGAGAACGCGGGCGACGCCGTCGTCGGTGTTGGGCGCGGTGACCTCGTCGGCCGCGGCCACCGCATCCGGATGCGCGTTGCCCATCGCCACACCGAGGCCCGCCCACCCCAGCATCGGCACGTCGTTGGGCATGTCACCGAACGCCACCACGTCCTCGGCGGTGATGCCTAGCGGTCGGGCCAGTTCCTCGACGCCGGTGGCCTTGCTGATGCCCAGCGGGACGACCTCGATCAGGCCGTTGTTGGTGGAGTAGGTGATATCCCCTTCCAGCCCAACGTGTTTGGCCAGAGCGGCGGCCATGTCGGAGCTGCGTGCGCCCGCCTTGCGGATGAGCAGCTTGACCGCGGGCGCGCTGAGCAGATCCTCGATGGAGACCTCGGTGTTGTCGGGGTTGAGCCAGGCGTGCTCGTAGCCCGGTGAGCTGACGAACTGCGGGGTGGCCGCATCGTGGGCGCTGTTGCCGACGCGCTCGACGGCCAGGCCCGCGCCAGGGATGACGCGGGTGGCGATCTCGGCGAGTTCGCCAAGAGCGTCGGCGGACAACGTGCGGGCCGAGATGATGCGGTCGGTGGACGGGTCGTAGATCACTGCGCCGTTGGCGCACACCGCCATTGGCGCGAAACCCAACGCGTCGACCACCGGGTGCACCCAGCGCGGCGGGCGACCGGTGGCGAGCACGAACTGCGCGCCGGACGTCCACGGCCGCATTCACGGCTTCGCGGGTGCGGGGCGTGATCTTCTCGTCGTCGTCGAGCAGCGTGCCATCCACATCGGAGGCAATCAGGGCAGGCGTCACCGGCGGCTCTTCGCTTCCCGCTCGGCCCGCTTGCGCGCCCGCTCGGCCAGCTCCGCCTCCTCGAGCACCTTGGCCTCGTCCACCGTCGGCGCGGAGCCGCCGAGCCGACGCGGCACCCAGTACGCGCCTTCGGGATGCGGGTAGTCCAGCTGCACCTGGTGCAGCAGCGCCGTCATCGCCTCGCGCAGCACGGCGCTTGGTCTCATCGATCGGATTCGGCGGCATGGATCGGTGCACCAACCGCGACGGTAACCGGAATCTTCTTGCGCCCCATGTTTCTTGGATGGTCCTTGGTCCACATCCGCTGCGTGCCCCACACGATCAGCGGCACGATCGGCACCTCGCGCGTCGCGCGCCATCCGTGCGGCGCCCGATCTTGAACTCCTTGAGCTCGAAGCTGCGGCTGATCGTGGCCTCGGGATACACGCCGACGATCTCCCCGGCCCGTAGTCGCTCCACCGCAACCGCGTAGGCGCCGCCCCGGCGTCGACGATCCACCGGAATGGTCCCGGAGTGCTTGATCAGAAAGTTGACGACCCTTACGTCCTGCATTTCCGACTTGATCATGAACCGCATCCGGCGGTGCCGTTGATACGCCGCGAGCGCCGCCGGGAACCAGTCGAGGTAACTCGTGTGGTTGATCGCGATCACGGCGCCGCCGCGTTCCGGGATGTTTTCCAGGCCCTGATAGGTGATCCGGGTCCCGATGGCCCTGGTCGCCACGCTGACTGCGATCTCCAGCGTGCGGAAAACCGGCTCCATACCCGCTACCCCGGCGCCCCGGTGGGGTCGGCTCGTTGCGCGCGGCGGGCGGCCTTCTCGGCATGGCCTCCTCGGCGTCCATCTGGTTGGCCTCGCCCAGCGTCGGCGCTCCCCCGCCCAGCCGGTGCGGCACCCAGAATTCACCGGGCGGGTACGGGCCGTAGGCGTCCTGCACCTGCTCCAGCAGGTGCTGCATCCGCGAATGCAGCAAGGCGGTGAGCTCTGTCGGCGGCAGCGTCGGCATGATCGGCTCGCCAACAGCGATCGTGATCGGCACCTTGGGCCGCCACATCTTTTCGAGGATGCCCCTTGGTCCAGATGCGCTGTGCGCCCCACACGATGTGCGGCACGATCGGCACGTCGGCGGCGATCGCCATGCGGGCCGCGCCGGACTTGAACCCCTTGATCTCGAAGCTGCGGCTGATCGTGGCCTCCGGGTAGACGCCGACCAGCTCGCCTTCCTTGAGCGCCCGGCAGGCCTGCTCGAACGAGTCGGCGCCGCTGTCGCGGTCCACCTCGATGTGCCGCAGGCTGCGCATGATCGGCCCGGTGATCTTGTTGTCGAAGACTTCCTTCTTCGCCATGAACCGGACCTTGCGGCCCAGGTGCTGCTTGTAGGCGGGCAGGCCGGCGAACGTGAAGTCGAAGTAGCTGGTGTGGTTGATGGCGACGACGGCACCGCCCGTGCGGGGCAGGTTCTCCACGCCGGTAACGGTGAACTTCAGCCCCTGCACCCGCCACACCAGGCGGGCGAGCTGGATCACTGTCCCGTATACCGGTTCCACATCAGGCAGCCTAGTCGGGTGAGCTTTCCCAGCGAACCCGTGCCGGTTCCGGAGATCGTCGAGCGCATCGCGGCAGGCCGGACGGTCGTGCCCGTGTGGGAGAACGAGTTGGGTGGCGTCACGTTCGCGATCGACGACGGCGCCGAGTTCGTCAAGGTGTATCCCGACCTGCAGGCGCACCTGCTGACCGCCGAGGTGCCGCGACTGCGCTGGGCGAGGCGCTACACGCCGGTACCCGCAGTGCTGGCGTCCGGGTCGGCGGTGGCTGCACACCGCCCGCCTGCCGGGCCGCTCGGCGGTGGATCCGCGCTGGGCCGCCGATCCCCGCACCGCCGCACGCGCCATCGGGGATGGTTTGCGGCGGTTGCACGACGCGCTGCCGGTCGACGACTGTCCTTTCGGCAGACCGTCCTGGGTGCCCGGCGACGCCCCGCCGGCCGACCGCCTCGTGGTGTGTCACGGCGACGCGTGCTCCCCGAACACGCTGATGTCCGACGACGGCGCCTTCAGCGGGCACGTCGACCTGGGCGATCTGGGAGTCGCCGACCGGTGGGCCGACCTGGCCATCGCCACGCTGTCGCTGGACTGGAACTTCCCGACCGAGGGCCCCGGAGGATTTCAGGAGGTGCTGCTCGACGCATACGGTGTCGACTGCGGACGTCGAGCCGCATCGCGTACTACCGACTGGCGTGGGACGCTTCCGGCGACGATCTCGACCCGCTGGGGCTAGACTCGCGCGAGCGACTACATCGGCAGAGAAAGGGTATTAGTGCAGGTCACGAGCGTCGGGCACGCCGGTTTCCGGATCGACACCAAGGCCGGAAGCATCCTGTGCGACCCGTGGGTCAACCCGGCGTACTTCGCCTCGTGGTTCCCGTTCCCCGACAACAGCCAGCTGGACTGGGACGCCCTCGGCGACGTCGACTACCTGTACGTCTCGCACCTGCACCGCGACCACTTCGACCCGAAGAACCTGCGCGAGCACGTCAACAAGGACGCGGTCGTGCTGCTGCCCGACTTCCCGGTGCCCGATCTGCAACGCGAACTCGAGAAGATGGGCTTCCATCGGTTCTTCGAGACGACGGACTCGGTCAAGCACCGCGTCAGCGGGCCCAAGGGCGACCTCGATGTGATGATCATCGCGCTGCGCGCCCCGGCCGACGGTCCGATCGGCGACTCCGGTCTGGTGGTCGACGACGGAGAAACGGTGTGCTTCAACATGAATGACGCGCGCCCCGTCGACCTCGACGTGCTGCACGCCGACTTCGGCCACGTCGACGTGCACATGCTGCAGTACTCGGGCGCGATCTGGTACCCGATGGTCTACGACATGCCGGCGCGGGCGAAGGAGGCGTTCGGCACCCAGAAGCGTCAGCGCCAGATGGACCGCTGCCGCCAGTACATCGCTCAGGTCGGCGCGACGTGGGTGGTGCCGTCGGCCGGCCCGCCGTGCTTCCTCGATCCCGAACTGCGTGACCTCAACGACGACCACGGCGACCCCGCCAACATCTTCCCGGACCAGGCGGTCTTCCTCGACCAGATGCGGACACACGGCCACGACCGCGGCCTGCTGATGATTCCCGGGTCGACGGCGGATTTCACTGGGCCGCAGTTGAACTCACTGACCCACCCGCTGCCGGACGCCGAGTGCACGCCATCTTCACCACGGGCAAGGCCGCCTACATCGCCGACTACGCCGAGCGGATGGCGCCGGTGCTGGCCGCGGAGAAGGCGAGTTGGGCGCCCGCGGCCGGCGAACCCCTGCTCGAGCCGCTGCGGGTGGTGCTCGAGCCGATCATGCTGCAGAGCGACCAGATCTGCGACGGCATCGGGTATCCGGTCGAGCTGCGCAGCTCGGCGCCGAGAAACCGTGGTCGTCGACTTCCCGAAACGCGTGGTGCGCGAACCCATTCCGGACGAGAAGTTCCGCTACGGCTTTGCGATTCCGCCGGAGTTGGTGCGCACGGTGCTGCGGGACAACGAGCCGGATTGGGTGAACACCATCTTCCTGTCGACACGGCTTCGAGGCGTGGCGGGTCGGTGGCTACAACGAGTACCTGTACACGTTCTTCAAGTGCCTCACCGACGAGCGGATCGCCTACGCCGACGGCTGGTTCGCCGAGGCGCACGACGACACCGCGTCGATCACCTTGGACGGCTGGGAGATTCAGCGTCGCTGCCCGCACCTGAAGGCCGACCTGTCGAAGTTCGGCGTGGTGGAGGGCACCACGTTGACGTGCAATCTGCACGGCTGGCAGTGGAACCTGCAGACCGGCCGGTGCCTGACGACCAAGGGCCACGAGCTGAGGAGTCGGAGCGACGCATGACGGCGCCGCGCCAGTACTACGACGACGGCCTGATCCAGCTGGATCGTGAGGCGATCACGTTGCGGCGCTATCACTTCCCGTCGGGGACGTCCAAGATCATCCCGCTGCGGTCGATTCGGGGCTACAAGGCCGAATCCGCTCGGGCTGTTCACGGAGCGGTTCCGGATCTGGGGCAGCTCGGACCTGCGCCGCTGGCTGCCATTGGACGTGTGGCGGCCGATCAAGTCCACGCTGGTGACGCTCGACGTGGCCGGTGTGCGGCCGAAGCCCGCGTTCACGCCGCAGCGGCCGAAGGAGTTCCTGGCGCAGGCTCGACGAACTGCTGAACGACCTAGCGCTTTCGGCTCCAGCACGTCCGTCCCGACGAACGGCACAAGGGCCTCGGGGACGCGGACGCTGCCGTCGGGCTGCTGATGGTTCTCCAGGATCGCCACCAGCCAGCGCGTGGTGGCCAGCGTCCCGTTGAGCGTCGCCGCGGTCTGCGGCTTGCCGTTCTCGTCGCGGTAGCGCACCGACAGCCGCCGCGCCTGGAACGTCGTGCAGTTCGACGTCGACGTCAGCTCACGGTAGGTCTGCTGCGTCGGGACCCACGCCTCGCAGTCGAACTTGCGCGCCGCCGATGACCCCAAATCGCCTGCAGCGACGTCGATTACGCGATACGGCACCTCGATGTGCGCCAGCATCTGGCGTTGCCAGCCGAGCAGCCGGTCGTGCTCGGCCTCGGCGTCCTCCGGCTTGCAGTAGACGAAGCCCTCGACCTTGTCGAACTGGTGCACGCGGATGATGCCGCGGGTGTCCTTGCCGTAGCTGCCCGCCTCTCTGCGGAAGCACGACGACCAGCCGGCGTACCGCAGCGGGCCGTCGGACAGGTCGAGGATCTCGTCGGCGTGGTATCCGGCGAGCGGCACTTCGGACGTGCCGACGAGGTAGAGGTCGTCGGCCTCGACGCGGTAGACCTCGTCGGCGTGCGCACCGAGGAAGCCGGTGCCCGCCATCACCTCGGGGCGCACCAGCACCGGCGGGATGACGAGCGTGAAACCGTTCTCGGTCGCCAGCCGCACGGCGAGCTGCAGCAGGCCGAGCTGCAGCAGCGCCCCTGCGCCGGTGAGGAAGTAGAACCGCGAGCCCGACACCTTCGCGCCGCGCTCCATGTCGATCAGGCCGAGCGACTCCCCGAGTTCGAGGTGATCCTTCGGGTTCTCGATGGCCCGCGGCTCGCCGACGGTGTCGAGCACCGCGAAGTCGTCCTCGCCGCCGGCCGGGACGCCGTCGATGATCACGTTGGAGATCGCCATATGCGCTGCGGTGAAAGCCTTTTCGGCGTCGGCCTGCTCGACCTCGGCGGCCTTGACCTTCTCGGCGAATGCCTTGGCCTGTTCCAGCAGGGCCGGTCGCTCGTCGGGCGACGCCTTGCCCACCTGCTTGCTGACGGCCTTCTGCTCGGCGCGCAGGTTGTCGGCGGCAGACACCGCGGCCCGCCGGGCGGCGTCGGCTTCCAGCAGCGCATCGACGAGCCCGGGTCTTCGCCACGGGCCCGCTGCGATGCGCGCACCACTTCCGGGTTTTCGCGCAGCAGCTTGAGGTCGATCACGGCCGCAACCCTACTTTCGGTCGCGGACTCCAGGTGCGAGGTGGACGTCGACGCATCATTTCTGCACCCGGTGATTCCTCGACTGGGCGACCTCGACGGCGGCCCGCTCAGGCACAACCTCGTAACGTTACAACTGCATCACTTGTCACAGCGCCTGACACGCCTGTCACAATGGAGCGGATGTTGGAGGCACCCGAACGCGAGCAGTTGCTCGCCGACTCGCACAACGGGCGAGGACGCACGGTCGTCGGAGCGGGTGGCGTGGTGGCAGAGTCTGCACGCCACGTCGACGCGCCGCGCGCTGTTGTTGACCGCGCTGGGTGGCCTGCTCATCGCCGGGTTCATCACCGCGCTGCCGGGCAGGGACGGCTCCAACGGGCTGACCGCCAACTCGATCTCGCTCGGCCCCCGCGGCAACGACACGTTCGACCACGCCAAGAGCGGCGACTGCCTGAACTGGCCGGACCGCACGCCCGACGCGGCCGAGATCGTCGACTGCAAGGACGACCACCGCTTCGAGGTCGCCGAGTCGGTGGACATGCGCACCTTCCCCGGAAGCGAGTACGGGCCCGACGCCGCGCCGCCGTCGGCCGCCCGCATCCAGCAGATCAGCCAGGAGCAGTGCTCGGCCGCCGTGAAGCGCTACCTCGGCACCCGCTTCGACCCGAACAGCCGCTTCACCGTCAGCATGCTGTGGTCGGGTGACAAGGCGTGGCGGCAGTCGGGTGAGCGACGCATGCTGTGCGGTCTGCAGCTGCCGGGGCCGAACAACCAGCAGCTGGCGTTCAAGGGCAAGGTCGCGGACGTCGACCAGTCGAAGGTGTGGCCCGCAGGCACCTGCCTTGGCATCGACCCGTCCACCAACCAGCCGACCGACATCCCGGTCGACTGCGCCGCCCCGCACGCCATGGAGGTCACCGGCGCGGTCAACCTGGCCGAGAAGTTCCCGCCGGCGCTGCCCCCGGAACCCGACCAGGACAGCTTCATCAAGGACGCGTGCACCCGGATGACCGACGCCTATCTGGCGCCGGTCCAGCTGCGCAGCACCACGCTGACGCTGATCTACAGCACCATCTCGCTGCCGAGCTGGTCGGCGGGCAGCCATCAGGTGTCGTGCAGCATCGGCGCGACGCTGGGCAACGGCGGCTGGTCGACGCTGCTCAACAGCGCCAAGGGTCCGCTGATGATCAACGGTCAGCCGCCGGTCGCACCGCCGGACATCCCCGCGGACCGGCTGAACCTGCCGCCGATCCCGGTGATCGAGCCGCAAATGCCGGATGACGACTCCTCGTCGTCCTCGTCTTCGTCCCAGTCGACCGACTCCCAGAGCACCGATCACGGCGGTGGCGGCAACCAGACCGGCAACCAGCACATGCCGGGGCAGCAGTCGACGGGCACCACGACGGCCGCCCCGACCTCCTGCGCCTCCACCGGGCAACACGTTCCTCAACGGGCCACCGCCGCCGCCAGGGGCGCCGCAGGATGGGCCACCGCCGCCGCCAGGTGAACGGTGCCACCGCCGCCGACCGGGCGCGCCGCCTGGACCTGCTGCCGATGCCGCACCGCCGCCGCGCCGCCGCCGCCGCCGCCGGGCGAGCCCGCTGCCGCCACCGCCACTGCCGGGGCAGTAGCCGCGTGGCCGTGCGGATGAGCCCGCAACGGTTTGACGAGCTGGTCTCCGACGCACTCGACCTGATTCCACCCGAGCTCGCCGCGGCGATCGACAACGTCGTGGTCCTGGTCGAGGACCGCAATCCCGACGAACCCGACCTGCTCGGCCTGTATCACGGTGTGGCATTGACCGAACGGGATTCGTGGTACGCCGGGCTCGCTGCCCGACACCATCACGATCTATCGCGAAGCGTTGCTCGAGGTCTGCGAGGACGAGAATGAGGTCGTCGACGAGGTCGCGATCACCGTGATCCACGAGATCGCGCATCATTTCGGCATCGACGACGAGCGGCTGCACGAACTCGGCTGGGGATGAGCGGCCCGCGCTAGGCGCGGCAACCGACGCTTTGTGTCACCGCGCGCGGCTGCTCATGCAAAGGGCCATGAGCAGTGAATGCCGCGAGTGCCTTGCGGGGCTCGAGCACTGCCATGGCACCGTCATTCACCACGCCTGGCATCGGTCCGAATGCACCGAGGACGGCTGCGTCACCCCCGAGGGGGTGCACGCGTTCAGCGTCGATTGCGACGCGCTCGGGTGCACCTGCGGCGCCCTCGCGTCAGCCCATCGGGTCGGCTGACTGACAACGCATCCTCGACGGGGTGCACATCCGGCTCGGGATAGAACGGCGGCGTCAGCGTCGACCACTGCACGCAGCTCCACCGCCCGTCGGTAATCGGCGCCAGCACAACGGATTCGGCGTTGGCCAGGTGATGGTCGAGGGCGAAGCTGCTGTCGACGCCTGCCAGCACCGCCGACACCAGCCGGATCGCCGCGCCGTGGCTGACCACGACGATGTCGCCGTGCCACGCGTCGTCGTCGAGGTGAGCGCATCCGCAGCTGAGTGAGCACCGGCACATAGCGGTCGAGCACCTCGTTGCCGGTCTCGCCGCCGGGCATCGGCACGTCCAGATCGCCCTCGTGCCACCGTTGGTAGACGCGTCTCGAACGAGGCGATCGCGTCGTCGTCGTTGCGGTTCTCGAGATCGCCCACCTGAACCTCGTGGATGCCCTCGAATTCGTGGGTGTCAAGGCCGAGCTCGGCGCCGATCTCCTCGGCGGTCTGGGCGGCCCGCACCGCCACCGAATGCGCGATCATCGCCGGCGGGATGCGGCAGGTCACGGGCGAAGGCGCGGGCCTGGTCGCGTCCGAGGTCGGTCAGCGCCGCTCCCGGCGGCCGGGTGTCGAGCCGTCGGTGGACGTTGCCGTGCGACTGTCCGTGTCGGACCAGTACCAGCCGGCCACTCACGGCTTGCCCTCCCGTAGCTGCGTCAGCCAGCGAGACGCCTCGTCGAGCCGCGGCGGCGCCGCACCGGTGGCCGAGCCCGTCGGCCATGAACCCAAGTAGCGCACGTCAGCACAACGACGATGCAGCGCCTTGAGTGCCTCGGCAACCGCTTCGTCGTCGATGTGGCCGACACAGTCCAGGAAGAAGATGTACGTGCCCAATTCCGTTCGGGTGGGCCGGGATTCGATGCGGGTGAGGTCGATGTCGCGAATCGCGAACTCGGTCAGCGCCGACACCAGCGCGCCGGGAACGTTGTCGAGACGCAGCACCACCGACGTGCGGTCGGCTCCGGTGCGATCCGGCGGCGGTCCCGGCTGCCCGGCCAACACGAACCGGGTGCGCGCGTTGGGCTCGTCGACGACGTCGGTGGCCAGCGCCGTCAGGCCGTAGCGTTCGGCGGCCAGCGCGGTGCTCACGCCGGCGTCGGCGCGCCCATCGGCGACGTCGTGCGCGGCCGCGGCGTTCGAGTTGGCCGGGACCACTTGCGCCTCGGGTAGGTGTTCGGCCAGCCAATGCCGCACCTGCGCGGCCGCCACCGGGAAGGCCGCCACCGTCTCGACTTCTGCGGCGGGCGTGCCCTGTCGCACGACGATGGTGAACGACACGTCGAGGGTCAGTTCGGCGAAGATCTGCAGCGGCGTTCCGGTGGCGAGGTTGTCCAGAGTCGGCAGAACCGAACCCTCGATCGAGTTCTCGATCGGCACGCAGGCGTAGTCGGCGTCGCCGGAGCGGACCGCAGCGAGGGCGGCAGGCGTGCTCTCTGTCGGGACCGGCGTGATGCCGTCCGACGAGGCACTACCGGGAACCAGCCCGCCGGCCGACATCTCGAGCAAAGCCGCCTCGGTGAAGGTCCCTTCGGGTCCGAGATAGGCGATGCGCGGCACATTTCAACCCTATCGGTTGTCGCGAAGGCTGCCCTGATGCCACTTCGGTAGGCCTTGCGCCTCGATCCGAGGCCTAGTTAAGTTAGGCTTACCTCATCTTCTGGAAGGCGACGCGATGACAGCAGCGGCACCGACGACAGCCGAGCGAATCCGCAGCGCATGTGTGCGGGCCGGCGGCGCCATGCTCGCGGTCGAGGGCGTCGAGCCCATCTCCACGCCGGTGCACCACCTGCTCGACGACGGATCGTTCGCGATCACGGTCCCTGGCGACGGCCTCCTTGGCGGGATGGCGGTCGCCGCAGGGACCGCAGGTGTACAGGCGGTGCTCGAGATGACCGACTACGCCCCGCTGCCGCTGCGTGAACCGGTGCGCTCGCTGGTGTGGATCCGTGGGCGCCTGCACGGAGTCCCTTTCGGCGAAGTCGCCGCCCTGCTTGACCTGATCGCCGCCGAAAACCCCAATCCCGCTCTGCTCCAGGTGAATTCCGATCCCGCCGCGGACACCCGCTATGCATTGATGCGACTGGAGATCGAGTCGGTGGTGGTCGCGGACTCCACCGGTGCCGAGTCGGTCGGCGTCGGCACGCTGCTGGGAGCCAGCCCGGACCCGTTCTGCGCGATGGAGTCGTGCTGGCTGCAGCACATGGAGTCGGCGCATCGCGAGGTCGTCGACCGGCTGGCCACTCGGCTGCCGATGGCGCTGCGCCGCGGCCGGGTCAGGCCGCTGGGCCTGGACCGCTACGGCATGCAACTGCGGGTGGAGAGCGACGACGGCGATCACGATGTGCGGCTGCCGTTCGCCAAACCGGTCGACGACGTGACCGGGCTCAGCCAGGCGATCCGCATCCTGATGGGCTGCCCGTTTCTCAACGGGCTGCGCGCGCGACGACTCTAGGACGCCGCTGCCGCTACCGTATCTCCGGTGACAGGGCCGCCCGACGAGCTGACCGATCCGCAGCGGCGTGGACTGCGCATCGAGATCGTCGTCGTCCTTGCGGTCACGTTCGGGCTGAGCGCCTACACCGCGCTGCTGCAGTTGATCGAGGCGGTGCTGCTCGGGCTGGCGGGACAGCGGGTGGCGCTCAACCCGCGTCGCTCACCGTTCGACCTGATCGACCTCGGCCTGAATCTCGCCGTCGTGTTCCAGTTGGTCGCGTGGGGTTTCCTCGGCCGTATACCTGTTGTGGCGCAGCGGCTTTGGCCCACGCCAGATCGGGCTCGGCCGGCTGCGACTGGCAGCCGGACCTGCTGGGTGGCCTCGGACTCGCGGCGTTGATCGGCCTGCCCGGGCTCGGGCTTTACGTCGCGGCCCGGGCGCTGGGGCTGAGCGCGTCCGTCGAGCCCGCTGAGCTCTACGACACCTGGTGGCGGATACCGAGTCCTGCTGATCGCCGCGTTCGCCAACGGCTGGGCCGAGGAAGTCATCGTCGTCGCGTTCCTGCTCACCCGGCTGCGGCAGCTGCGGGTCAACCCGGTCGCCGCGCTGCTGGCATCCAGCCTGCTGCGCGGGGCGTACCACCTCTATCAGGGCTTCAGCGCGGGCCTGGGCAATGTCGTGATGGGCCTGGTGTTCGCGTACGTGTGGCGGCGCACAGGACGGCTGTGGCCGTTGATCATCGCGCACGGCATGATCGACTCGGTCGCATACGTCGGTTACGCGTTGGCCGCGGGCCACCTCGGCTGGCTGTCGTAGATTCTTTGGGTGAACGACAACCGGCCGCAGGCCCCGGGTCCCGACCCCAGGGCGACGCCGGGAGCCGTCGCAAGTGATCCGGCGTGACCCGAACTTCCGGCCGCCAGCGGCGGCCGCCGTGGCCACCGAACCCGCAGACTCCGCAGCGCCGGCCACCGCACCGCCTCCCCCGCCGCCGCGCAGGCCGCCGCCCATCGCGCCCCAGCAGCAGCCACCACGACCGCCTGCCCCACCGAAGGCGAAAAAGCCTCGCCGCAAACGACATTGGGGCCGCCTCGTGCTGGCGTTCATGTTGGTGTTCGTCGTCGCGGTGGTGGCGGCCGGTTGCTGGATGGACTCGTCGCTGCACCGCATCCCCGCGCTCGCCGACTACCCCGAGCGGCCAGCCACCGGCAAGGGCACAACCTGGCTGCTGGTCGGCTCGGACAGCCGCCAGGGCCTGACCCCCGAGCAGCAGGCCGAGCTGGCCACCGGCGACGACATCGGCAACGGCCGCACCGACACCATCCTGCTGGTGCACGTTCCCGCTATCGGGTCGAGCACGCCCACCACGATGGTGTCCATCCCGCGCGACTCCTACGTGCCGATTCCCGGCTACGGCGAGGACAAGATCAACGCGGCGTTCACCTTCGGCGGCGCCCCGCTGTTGGCGCAGACCGTCGAGCAGGCCACCGGGATCCGGCTCGACCACTACGCCGAGATCGGGTTCGACGGCTTCGCCGTCATGGTCGACGCGGTCGGCGGAGTGACCATGTGCCCGCACCGAACCGATCAGCGACCCGCTCGCAGGCATCGACCTGCCCGCGGGCTGCCAGAAGCTCGACGGCCGCAACGCGCTCGGCTACGTCCGCACCCGCGCCACCCCGCGTGCCGACCTGGATCGGATGATCAACCAGCGGCAGTTCATGTCGGCGCTGCTGCACCGCGCCGCCAGCCCGGCCGTGCTGCTCAATCCGCTGCGCTGGTATCCGATGGCGCATGCGGCGACCGGCGCGCTCACCGTCGATTCAGGGCGCCCACATCTGGGATCTGGCGCGGCTGGCGTGGGCGTTGCGCGGCGACATGATGACCACGACCGTGCCGATCGGGGAGTTCACCGGCAGCGACTCCGGCTCGGTCGTGGTGTGGAACAGCGACGCCGCGGCCCAGCTGTTCGCCGCGCTGGCGTCCGACTCGCCGGTTCCGCAGGACGTCCTCGACGCCGCCCAGCCGGGCTGAGGCCGCTAGTCGCGGCCCGCGCCCGTCAACCCGTCCTGCAGCCACGCCTTGGTGCGGCCGGGGTGGTTCGTCGCCACCCACGCCACCCCGACGTCGCGGCAGTACCGGACGTCCTCGTAGTGGTCGACGGTCCAGCAGTACAGCGCCCTGCCCTGCGCCGCGGCCCGATCCACCAACTCGGGGTGCTCGCGCAGCGTCGCGATGGACGGCCCGACGGCGGTGGCGCCGACGGTGGTGGCGGCGCCGCCACCGAGATAGCGGGAGGTCTCGCCGAGCAGCACCGTGGGCAGCATCGGGGCGGCGCGCCGGATCCGCCACACCGCGGCCGCCGAGAACGACATCACCACCGCGCGGGACAGATCCGCCGACGCCGGCGACGCGATGCCGTACCGGTGCAGCAAGGCCAGCACCTTGCTCTCCACCAGCGCGCCGTAGCGGACGGGATGCTTGGTCTCGATGAAGAGCTTGACGGGCCGGTTCCAGTCCAGAACGAGGGAAACCAGATCGTCGAGGGCGAGCAGGCCGGTGTCGCCGTGGCTGCCGTCGGCGCGCCAACTGGGATGCCACGCCCCGTAGTCGAGTTCGCGCAGCTGCGCCAGTGTCATCTCGCTGACCAGTCCGGTGCCGTTGGACGTCCGGTCCACCCGCCGGTCGTGCACGCACACCAGGTGTCCGTCGCGGGTCAGCCGGACATCGCATTCGACGCCGTCGGCGCCTTCCGCGAGCGCCAGCTCATAGGCCGCCAGGGTGTGCTCCGGACGTTCGGCCGATGCGCCCCGGTGCGCCACCACGAACGGATGGCCGCCGAGCGTGCCGTCGCCCGAGTTCATATGGCTATGCTGCCGGGTTCTGCCCTTCGAGACTCAACCGGAGCGGCCGGTTCGGGCTCGGGTTCGCTCTGGTTGTCGGCTTGACTTCGGCCGAAGCAGCTTCGTCTTTCTGGTCGTCGCGCACGATCACCCAGCGCTTGGCCGGCCGCTCGACCGGCTGGCGCTCGAAGCCGAGGAACACCTTCATCGCCAACAGCAGCGCCGCCAGCGCCAGCAGGTAGGCGACGATCGTCGTCACCGTGTTGTCCGCGATGCCCTGCGGATCCTGGGTGAAGCTTGTCGCGATCGAGAACACCGACACCGCGGTGCTGAAGACCCAGACGATCCACCACACCACGATCGGCCTGCGCAGCCAGTTCAGCCGCTCCTCGACGCCGGCCAACTCGATCACGTAGACCGGCGCCCAGAACAGATTCACCAGCGGCACAAGGCAACCCGCCCGCAGCGCCCACACCGGGCGTGGATCGTCGCGCCGGTGGTGCGCGAACGCCGCGGCCCGCCGGGCGATCAGCCAGTTGGTCAACACCACCGCGCTGGCCACGACCATGAACATCGCGATGACGCTGGCGAGCACGCCCAGCCAGGTCGCTGCGAACGCCACCACCTTGTTCAACAACACCGATCGGTTGACGATCAGCAGCGCGTAGCGCACCACGTGCACCAGGGCGGCGACACCGAGCACCACCATCGTTGCGATCAGGGTGGCACGCACCACCGCCAGGGACGGGCCGCTGCGCGGCGGCAGCCGCCTGCAGTTCGGGAGCCTCGAAGTGGTCCACCAGACCCCACCTCGGGATCACCGCGTAGCGAGGGGTCGGGCCCGAGGGGCCGCCTGCGACGGCGCGGCGGCGGGGCCGCGCCCGGCCGCACCGCGATCCAGCGATATCCGGGCGGCAACGTGCGGCGTGCTGCCACGGCGGCGCGGCCACCCTGCGGCCGAGCGCCGTGCGGACGGGCGCTCCACTCGGCTCCAGGCGCGGGGCCCGACGGCGCGAGCAGCGTGCCGTTGCAGCGCGGGCACCAGACCCGCCTGCGGTCGCGCACGTTCCACCGCGTTCCGCACGCAGAACACACCTGGATCATCGCGACCAGCCTAGCGGCGGTTCGTCAGATGACGCCCGTAGCCGCCGTCGTCGGTGATCACCGGACGGCCGGCACCTGCCCAGGCCAGCATGCCGCCCGAGACGTTCACGGGGGCGTAGCCGTTGCGGGCCAGATACTGCGCCACCCGTTGTGACCGGCCGCCGGCCTGGCACACCACGAACAGCTTCGCGTCGGCGCTCGATCTCGCCGAGGCGCGACGGAACCTGGCCCATCGGAATGTGCTGGGCGCCTGGCGCGTGACCGCGCTGCCACTCGTCGTCCTCGCGCACGTCGAGCAGGACCACCGACCCGTCGAACGTCGAGGGAACATCGGCGATCTGCGCTTGCGCGACCTCGACCTCGTCCATGCCCTTCATGCTGACACGGCGCGCCGCGGGCGCTCCACCGCCATGCCTCCGACGACCCGCCGGGAACGCGGCGTCAGCAATGCCGGGCTATCCACAATTTCCACAGGTTCATCCACAGCCCCCAGCGGCCGAAACCCCGTTTGAGCCGCTGAATCTGTGGGCTTGCTGGAGGTTACTGTGGATAACCTTGCGCTGGTGGCGGCCGCCGATCAACAGGCGGAGAGGCCGCCGAGCGAAATGGGTTGCCACACTAAGTTTCCGACTGCGCACGGTCGATCGCGGACGCGTCGTTGTCGTCCGTTCGGGCGACTGTGGATGGCCCCGCCGGTCGCGGTTGACCGAGCGTCGCCGGGTTTGCTGGCCGTCCGCGCGAGACGGCTTCTGCGACGCACGGACCATGCAGTTATCCACAGCCCGGCGGAGTCGGGCTCGGCGAGATCTCGCGCGGCATTTCACGGTGGGGATGTCGATTTTTCACCCGCCACAAGAGGGGCTATGATCAGCGTCACACGAGATGTTGTGACAGATCTCACTGGGGGAGGGCCAAAGATCGTGCAGGTCAGGAGGGTTTGATGGCGTCACATCCGATGGGTCCGGGGTCCGCTGTGCCGCCGTCTGAATGGCACTCCTCTTCGCACGCGTACACCCGCGGCCAGATGATGGCGTGCCTGCGCGCCGGCGTCATCGCGCTCGTGCTGTTGGGCATTCTCGCCCTGATCGTCTTGTTCTGAACCCAGCCAAGTCAGAGGCTGAACGAAAAGATCCGCGGCTCGAAGTTCAATGAGCCGCGGATCGTTGTGTCGACGGTGTGGTTCTCAGGCGGGCGGGTAGACCCCCATGCCCTTGGCCTTCTCGGTCTGCCAGAAGATGTCGGCGATCTCGTCGATCGTCTTGAGCAGCTTCTCGGCGACGGCGACGTCGGTCGACTTCTTGACGTCACCCGCGCCGTGCACCCCATCCCAGAACAGCTGGTGCAGATTGGGGAACTGCTCGAAGTGCTCCTTGGTGAAGAAGTCCGCCCACAGCACCATCAGGTGATGCTTGACCTCCTCGGCGCGCTGCTCCTTGATGATGATCGCGCGGGTGCGGAAGTGCTCATCGTCGGAGTCGTGGAACTTCTGGAGCGTCTTCAGGCACGAGAGCGCCTCGATCTTGGCCTGCGCGGGGTCGTAGACGCCGCAGTACAGGTCGCAGTGGGCATGGGCAGGGGTGGCGTTGGCGAAAAGTCGATGCAGCATGGCCTTAACCTACCCTTCGAGGGTGGCGCCGAAACCATCCGCTGCGACGCTGGCCGCTGACGCCGGTTCGCGGTCGTCGAGGACTCGATGCGGCCCGCACTCAGCCCCGGCGACGGCCTTCTCGCGCTGCGTGGCGGCGTCCCCGGCGCGGCCAATTGCGGGTGTTCCGCGATCCGACGCTGCCGTCGCGGTGGCTCGTCAAGCGCGTCGGCGACGTGCGCGGCGCGGGTCGCAGCGCGACATTCGAAGCCCGCTCCGACAACCCCCGAGCGCCAGGCGCCGTCGACTCGCGGCAGTTCGGCTGGGTGCCTGCGGCGGGCTCCTACCGCGTGCGTGTGGACCGTCCCGAGACGCGCAGGACACGACGGCTGATTGCGTGTCCGCTTGCGCGCCGGTCAGAACGTGCGCATTCTGAGTTGATCGACCCACAGTCGTGTCGGGCTATCCCGAACACCGATGGCGCGGAGGCGAGATGGAGATGGGGTCCGGTCGGGCGATCGAGATCGCCCCGTTTCATTCACGCGGATCGCTCAAGGGATTCGTGATCTCCGGTCGCTGGCCGGATTCGACCAAGGAGTGGGCGCAGCTTCTGATGGTCGCCGTGCGCGTGGCATCTCTGCCTGGATTGCTTTCCACCACAACGATTTTCGGTGCCCGCGAAGAGTTGCCCGACGAACCCGAGCCGGGCACCGTCGGGCTGGTGGTCGCAGAAGGCACGGTCGTCGGCGAATCTGCAGTGCCGCCAGGATATTTCGCGGGTCATCAGCCGCCGGCACTGCTGATGCTGCATCCGCCGTCGGAAACCATGCCGTCGCTGCCGGAGTGCACAGGCGCCGCATCGGGTTGCGTACTGCTTCCCGGGCTTCCGCATCTTGGCCTCGAGCATCGCGCCGCATGGGTTGAGGCGGAGGCGGACGGCACGGTGACATCGATGGTGAGCCGAGTCGGTGTCGACCCGATCAGCCATCCCGACACCGCTATCTTGGCCATGCTGCTTGCGGCATAAGGGTTTTCGAACGATTTGATTCGTTGCCCTGAATGCTCGATTCGGGTACCCGAACTCACCGCGGCAAGTGGCGCGCCCGTCGAAATCGACCGCTATCGTCGGTGAAGTCAGCGAAGGGGAGTAGCCCCCAATCGTCGTGTCGACATACTGGCGCACAGCCCGGCCGGCGAACCGCGATGCGGTGGGCGAGACCTTCGACCGAAGTCTGACGGGTCGCGAGCATTTGACCCGTCGGCGACGTGTCGAAAGGTCGTTCCCAATGCTCACCGCCGCACTGGTCAGTCTCTCGGTGGTGTTCGTCGCCGAACTCGGCGACAAGTCGCAGCTGATGACCATGACCTACGCCCTGCGCCATCGGTGGTGGGTGGTGCTGTCCGGCGTCGGCATCGCATCGTTCCTGGTGCACGGACTGTCGGTGACCATCGGCCACTTCCTCGGGCTCACGCTGCCGGAACGACCGATCGCGTTCGCCGCGGCGATCGCCTTCCTGCTGTTCGCGGTGTGGACATGGCGGGAGGGTCGCGCGGCCCGCGACGACGAGGCGGTCAAGGTCGCCGAACCGCGACACGTGCTGCTCGCCGTCATCTCCTCGTTCGTTCTGGCCGAACTCGGCGACAAGACGATGCTCGCCACCGTCGCCCTGGCCAGCGATCACAACTGGGCCGGGGTCTGGATCGGCGCCACGGCGGGCATGGTGCTCGCCGACGGCGTGGCGATCGCGGTGGGCGCGCTGCTGCACAAGCGGTTGCCCGAGCACTTCCTGCACGGCATGGCCAGTGTGCTGTTCCTGCTCTTCGGTCTGTGGTTGCTGTTCGACGGCGCGCTCGGCCTTCGGTGGGTCGCGCTCGGGAGTCACCGCAGCTGTTGCGGTCGGCAGCCGCGACCGCGGCCGTGGTGGCCCTCGTCCGCAGCCGTCGCGAGCATCCGCTGGCCCTTCCGCCGCTCGAATCGTCGTCGGATCCCGGCGGCCCCCCGGCTGGCTACTGTCGGTCAAACGACTGACCAGCTTTCCACGGTCGGCTCGCTATCCGGTGCCACGTGCCGGGGAGCGGGCCGACGGGACGTCAACTCGACCCGCTTGCGTACACAACTAGCAAACACGCGATTCCGCTTCGCGGCGCGTGATGCGCAGTTGCCCGTGGTGAACATCGGCATTCCTGTGACGAACTCTGTCGCAACTTCCAGGAAAGTCATCCACACGCAACCGTTATTATTTGCTTCGCCGCACCGTAGGATGACGGTGCCGGCGCACACCGACAACGCCGTTAAGACCTGTAGCGGCCACACGAAACGAAAAGGCGGGTTAACTTTTCTGCGGTTTGCACTTGGTTGTTGGCACAACTCTCGCTACGATGATCAGCAAATACGCCGCCCTAGAAACCCGCTCGTCACGCATGTGGAGGTCAAAATCGATGAGCAACACGTTCGCCGCCCGCCTAAACCGCCTGTTCGACACGGTTTACCCGCCCGGTCGCGGCCCGCACACGTCCGCTGAAGTCATCGCCGCGCTCAAGGCTGAGGGCGTCACGATGTCGGCTCCGTACCTGTCGCAGCTGCGCTCAGGCAACCGCACCAACCCCTCGGCAGCCACCATGGCCGCCCTTGCCAACTTCTTCCGTATCAAGCCGGCCTACTTCACCGACGACGAGTACTACGAGAAGCTCGACAAGGAATTGACCTGGCTGGCGAATATGCGCGACGAGGGTGTTCGCCGTATTGCGGCGCGCACCGTCGGGCTGTCCGTAGAGGCCCAACAGGACATCGCCTCGAAGGTCGATGAGCTGCGTCGCCGGGAGCACCTGGACGATTAGCCCGCCGCTCGCCGCAATGCGGCGTCCGGCGAATTTGGGAAATTCGGCCGCTCTAGGCCGTCCCACTCTTGGAGAGTGCCAGCTGGCGATATTGCTGTGCGATCTCGAGGATCCATTCGCGATCCGAATACGACGTTGGCTGGCGCAGCCAGCCAAGTCCAGGGAACGTTGCGCTGGTGTCCTCCGGCGCGTCCTCTCGCCCGTCGTAGATCCACTGCGCGATCGCACCCGCCTGCTCCTGCGGCGGCACCGGCGGCGACTCGAGCTCCGATCCGTCGTCCACCTCGTCGAGCTCGTGCGTGGGTCGTGCGCCGGTGGCGTCGACCGGTCGCTTCCGCGCGGCATCGGCGGCGGTGGCCTCCAGGAACAGCGCGTCGGAGATCAGCGACATCCGCTCGGCGACCCGGAACACCAGCGGGCCGCGGGGACGTACCCCGATGCCGATATCGGGATGGCGCCGACCGAGCTCGGTGAGTAGCGGCTGGATCGTGCGCAGCTCGTAGCGGGCGCCGAACCAGTCTTCGACGCTGGGCAGCAGGGATCCCGCGGCGACGACCAGCATGGCGCAGCCCAGCAGGGTGGCCGCCGCCCCGACGCCGACGAGCTGGGTGTTACCCACGGCCCGCAGCAAGAAGAACGCGGACGCCAGCACGATCAGCACGATGCCGATGGTGAAGACGAACAGGGCGCGGCCGCGCCTGCTGCGGTTGGAGTGCCGCATGCCGGCCCACGACACCAGGGTCAGCGCCAGCAACACGTAGAGCAGCGGCAGCAGCCACGGCAACCTCCCGTCGCTGGAGCCGAGGTTCCGCTTGAGGTACTCCTCCGGCGACATCTCCGGTTGCTGGCCCGCGCCGAAGAAGATCACCAGGCTCACGACCGCGATGACCGCCGGCAACGCTGTACTGCGCCATAGCAATTTTGCGAATGGTGGCAGGTGTCCGCTCCGAGGACACGGTCGTGATCATCACGCAGCTGCCCGCCGCGCAGCCGATCAACGCGACCTGGGACAGCCCCATCGCAATGTTGGGCCAGTGCAGCAGCGTGTCGATCAGCAGCGTCAACGGCTGCCAGTTCAGCGCGGCCACCAACCCGAGGCTGCCCAGCGCGAGGATCATCGCGGTGCTCACCAGCGATTGCTTGTTGACCAGGGCCCAGCCAATTCGGAGGCCGGTGGCCAATCCGAGCAGACCGGCGATCACCCAGATGATCAACCAAACGCCTCTCCGAGTCGGACCTGGACGATAGAGGAGCGGTCCGACGGCAGCCGGCCGAGGCGGTAGATGAGCAGGGCCGCGAAGTCTTCGGCTTCCTGCTCGGCGTCCTCACCGGCGGGGCCCATGCAGCCGGTTCGCTGGTTGAGCATGTATCCGATCAGGTCGGAGCTTGCCATCTCGACGTTTTCGCGGGCCGCCTGGACGACCGGGATGCCCTCGTGGCCGAGCACCAGATGCCCGAGCTCGTGGGCCAGGGTGCGATCCCAGGCGGGCAGGCCCTTCTGGATCAAGAACACGTCGCGATCGGCGTACTGGCGCCACTGCCCGCAGACTCCTGGCGGCAGATCGGCCATCTTGAGTTCGATCGGCCGGTCGCGATCCTCGCTGACGGCATCGACGAGGCGGGGCAATGACACTTCCCCGCGACGTGGGGCGAGATCGAGCACCTCACCGACGGCGCGGGTGACGCGGCGGCTGGCAGGCATACAATCCCCCTTTCGACGAGTCCACTATGCGCTGTCCGCCCCCACAAGGGCGGGCAGTTTGTCAGTTCACGAACCGTGCGGTACCGCTTGTGTGTACCGCATGGCCCGCCTTCGCCTGGCGATATCCAACCAATCCCCCGGCGCCGGTGAGTACAAGCATGCCCGCAACTCCGGGCACTGCCAAGGCCGCGACCTGGGACAACCCGGCACTCCGCAAATACTCCGTGTAACCGATCCGGTACGAGGCCGCAGGAACGGCGACGTTGCTGCCCACGTTGGCCGGCAGCGGCTCCCGGCCCGCGGGTGGCTCTGCGGTCACGCCGCGGGGTGCAACCGGCAACGCCGGCGCGCCAGGCGACGCCACCGCCGCCGCCGAGACCGATGGCAGGCGCCACGATGACCGGCAGCGTGATCGGCGCGATCGGGAGTTCCGCGGCCGCGACGCCAACGCCGGGTTCGACGTCGATGACGGTCGGACCCGTTTCGGTCGGCGGCATCAGCTCGGGCGGCAGCTGCATCTGCGGCGGCAGTCCCGGACGGCCGGACGGCACCTCGGGGCGCGCCACCGCCGCCACCACCGCCGGGTCCCGGCGGTTCGACCCGGATGTGGCCATGGCCACGGCCGACCACGGCCACCCGGGTCGAGCAGTGATCCTTGTTCTTGTCGTCGCACTCGCCGGGTTCTTCAGGTCGTCGGCGGTGGAGGCTCTTCGTCTTGGTCGTGCGTTGTCGTCGGCTTCGTGGGCGGCGTGATCGTCGGGATCGTCGTTGCCACCGCCGCCGCCGCAGCCTTGGGCGTTGCCGTTGCTGCCGCTGTTGCCGCAGTTGCCGTTGCTCGGGTTTCCCGCCGTTGTCGGCCGTTGTTGTCGTCGCCGTTCTTGCCGTCCTCGCCGTCTTTCTTGTCGCCGTCGGCGTTCGGGTCGACGGGATCGGTGCCTGGCCGCTCCTCCTTGCCGCCACCGCCCGGCGGGTCCTTGTCCTCATTCGGCTTGGGCTTCGGCTTCTCACCGGAAGGGTGCTTGCCGACGGAGTCTTCACCAGTCAGCGGAGAATCAGCAAAGGCCAAGCGCAGCGCCGGCACCACCGGCCAACAGGCCAGAAGCCACGAGGCAGGCCGCTGCGGCGATGCGCACACGCGAACCCACGTCGACACCACCCTTCAAGGCGTCATCAGCCGGCTATTCAGAAGATCCGACCAATTCTCGCACAACCAGGCGCAACGGTTTGCTGTGGATTTGAATCTACCCGCCACCGGGACACACCGAGCGCAGATGACCGGACGATAGTGTTGGGCTGCACCATCACTTGCTTTGTCATGCATCGTCGACGAGATGACCGGGAGGCCGCCGGGATGAGCCTGTTCAAGCGCAAAACCCGCGCCACCCGCAGGGCCGAGGCGCGCGCCATCAAGGCCAAGGCCAAGCTCGAGGCCAAGCTCGCCGCGAAGAACGAAGCCCGTCGCATCAAGGCCGACCACAGAGCCGAAACCAACGCGCTGAAGGCGCAACTCAGGGCGCAGCGCGACAGCGACAGGGCCGCGGTCAAGGTCGCCGAGACTCAGCTGAAGGCGGCCCGCGAAGGTAAGTTGTTCTCCCCCACGCGAATTCGTCGCGTGCTCACCGTGACCCGGCTACTCGCACCCGTCGTGGTGCCGCTCGTCTACCGCGCCGCCATCGCCGCGCGCGGCTTCATCGACGAACGCCGGGCCGACCGGCTGGGCGTCCCGCTCAGCCAGATCGGTCAGTTCTCCGGCCACGGCGCTGCAGCTGTCGGCGCGGATCGCAGGGGCCGAGCACTCGCTGGGACTGGTCGCGGAGAAGAAGCCGAAGGACGCCGAGACCAAGCAGTTCGTCGCCGCGATCACCGCGCGGCTTCATGACCTGTCGGCCGCCGTGACGGCCGCCGAGAACATGCCTGCGTCGCGCCGCCGCGACGCGCACGCCGCGATTGCCCAACAGCTCGACGGCATCGACGCCGACTTGATGGCCCGGCTCGGCCTGGTCTGAGCGTGAATCGCCTTCTCGCGACACTGGTCCTGGCCGCGTCGTTGGTCGTGTTGGCGGTGGCCGGAGCCGGCGCCGCGTCGGCGCATGCCACGCGCGTCGCAACCGACCCCGTCGAGAACACCGAGCTGTCGCAGTCGCCGCAAAAGGTCAGCGCGACGTTCAACGAGGCCCTGCAACCACAGTTCGCAGCGATGACGGTCGTCGGCCCCGACGGCAACCTGTGGTCGACCGGCGACCCGCAGGTGGACGGCGCGGTGCTCAGCGTCGGCGTGCGGCCGCTCGGCCCGTCCGGCACCTACACGGTGAACTACCGGGTGACGTCGGCCGACGGGCACGTGGTCTCCGGGTCGTGGTCGTTCCGGCTCACCGTGGCCAGTACCGGCACCCCCGGCCCTTCGGCGTCCACGACAAACCCCTCGGATGACGGAATTCCGGTGTGGCCGTTCTTCGTCGCAGCAGGCGTGATCGTCGCCGGCGGCGCGTTCTGGGCGGTGCGACGGCAGAGGTGACCCGTCGATGGGCGGTGGCCGGCGGAGCCGTGGTCGTGGCGGTCGCGTCGTTGGCGGCGTGGTCGCTTGCTTGGCAGCAGAACTCACTGGCGGCGACGCTGGTGCGGGCCATGGCCGACGGCTCGGCGGTCGTCACGTTGGGTCTGGCCGCGGTGCCGATGCTCGACATCGACCGATACCGCGGTGAGCTGATCCGCCGTGCCACCGCACCGTTGACGATCGCCGCCGCCGCCTGGCTGCTTGCCGAGCTGCTCCGGCTCGGTGTTTCAGCCGCACAGGCCGCGGCGGTGCCCGTCGCCCGGCTCGGCCTGCACACGGCGGTCGACTTCGCCCTGCACACGACCGCGGGACGGTCGGGACTGTTCAGCGCGGTGGCCGCGGGCCTGGTGTGCGTGGCGGTGGCGGCGGCGCCGCGGTCGGTGTCGACGAACGTCGCGGTCGCGGGTTTCGCCGCCGCCGGGGTGGCGGCGCGTCCTCTCACCGGACATTTCTCCGAGAGTGCGCTTGGCGGGGTGGCCGTGGCGGTGCACACCCTGGCGGCGGCGCTGTGGTGCGGCGTGCTTGCGGCGCTGATGCTCACGGTCGAGCACCGCGGCCAGTGGGCCAGGGTGCTGCCGCGGTTCTCGCAGCTGTCCTTGATGTGTGTGGCGGCGCTGCTGCTTGGCGGCGTGCTCGGCGCGGTCGTGACGATCGGCTCGCCGAGCCAGCTGTATGCGACGGGATACGGCCGGCTGCTGTCCGCGAAGGTCGTGGTGACCGTTGTGCTGGTCGTGCTGGCGTACCGCAACCGGACGATGTGGCTGCCCGCCGCACGTTCGCACCGCGCGACGGCGGTGGTGTCGCGATCACGGTCGCTGGTCGAACTGGCGATCATGGCCGTCGCGCTGGCACTGGCGGCCGCACTGGCCGTCACGGGATAGCGCCTCAGCCCGCCTGGCATGATGGGGACCACTGCGGGGTAGACAAGAAACTGCAAAGGAGCAGCCAGATGGCAGACCAGCAGGATCGACCCGACGAGAAGCCTGACGCCGCACCGCCCGGCCGTCGCTCCCGGCGCGGAATCCGTCCCGCCTGCCGCCGAACCACCCGCGCCCGCCGCAGCTGCCGAACCCCCCGCGCAGACGCCGCCGGCCAAGGCTGCAAAGAAGGCACCTGCCAAGAAGGCCGCGAAGAAGGCGCCGGCGAAGAAGGCCGCCGCCAAGAAGGCCCGCGAAGAAGGCTCCGCCGAAGAAGGCGCCTCGCGGCCTCGAAACTGGCCGACACCAACGGCGACCTCGCATCGGCCGCGAAAGAGGCTGCGGCGCAAGCTAAATCCACCGTCGCAAGTGCGCCCAACCCCGTCTCCGGTCCGGCGACGAGTGCCGCTGATCGGCCCCGAGCCGTCGCGGCTGCCGATCGCCGCCGCCATCGCCGCCGGTGTGCTGGCGATCCTGGTGGTGCTTCTCGCCCGCCGGCACTCCGACGACGACTGATCAATTCGGCTTGACCCTCACGCGGCGTCAGGGTCGATAGTGGCGGCATGGACGCCAACACCGTCGGCGCGGTAGCCGCCCTCACGGGTGTCTCCGTGCGCACCCTGCACCACTACGACCACATCGGCCTGGTGGTGCCGAGCGTCCGTACCCCGGCGGGCTACCGCGGCTATACCGACGCCGACATCGAGCGGCTGCACCTTGTGCTGGTGTACCGGTCGGTCGGGATGCCGCTCGAGGAGATCCGCGCGCTGCTCGACGACTCGAGTGCGGATGTGCTCGAGCACCTGCGGCGGCAGCACATGCTGCTGCTGGAGCAGGCCGAGCGGCTGCAGCACACCATCAAGGCAGTGGAGGAACTGATGAACGCACACCGCAAGGGCATTCAGCTGACCGCGGAGGAACAGGTCGAGATCTTCGGCACGACCGCATTCGGCGAGGAGTACGCCGCCGAGGCCGAGGAGCGCTGGGGCGAGACGGACGCGTGGAAGCAGTCGCAGCAACGGGTTTCGCAGTTCAGCAAGCAGGACTGGATCGCGATCAAGGCCGAGGGCGACGCGCTGCTTGCTGACGCTGGCACAGGCCAAGCGCGACGGAGTCGCAGCCGGGCTCTGCGGAGGCCAACGAGCTTGCGGCGCGGCACCGCGCGTCGATCGAGCGGTTCTACGACTGCGGCGACGAGATGCACCGCAACCTGGTGGAGATGTATCTGGCCGACGAGCGGTTCACCCGCTACTACGACGACGTCGAGCCGGGGCTGGCTCAGTTCCTGCATGACATCGTCGTGGCTAGCATCGACCGGTGACCATCGAGCCCCGCCCTACCGCTGACCTGGTCGACGAGATCGGCCCCGACGTCCGCAGCTGCGACCTGCAATTCACCCAGTACGGCGGCCGGTCGCAGTTCGCGGGGCCGATCACCACCGTGCGGTGCTTTCAGGACAACGCGCTGCTGAAGTCGGTGCTGTCCGAGCCCGGCAACGGCGGGGTGCTGGTGATCGACGGCGACGGCTCGCTGCACACCGCACTGGTCGGCGACGTCATCGCCGGCCTTGGCGTCGACAACGGCTGGGCCGGGCTGATCATCAACGGCGCGGTCCGCGACGCGGCGACGCTGCGCACGCTCGACATCGGCATCAAGGCGCTCGGCACCAACCCGCGCAAGGGCAGGCAAGACCGGTGACGGCCAGCGCGACGTCGCCGTCGAGTTCGGTGGAGTGGTGTTCAAGCCCGGCGAGATCGCCTACAGCGACGACGACGGCATCGTCGTCGTCGCCGCAAGCTGACGCAGTCTAGGCCGAAGCCGCCACTGCGCGCACGGTGTTTGGTGAACTGCCAGCGCCTCGTCGTCGACCTTGCCGCGCCGGATCAGCCGCAGGTCCAGCAGGTAGTTCTGCTTGAGCCGCCACGGGGCGACGTGTCCCGACTTCGGCAGGTAGTCCAACGCGCGCAGCACGTAGCCGGGCGTGAAGTCCATCAGCGGGCGCTCGTCGACGCTGTTGCCCGGATGCTGCGGCTCGACGGTGTCAAAGCCCTTGGCGTCCATGTAGTTCAGCACGCGGCAGACGAACTCCGACACCAGGTCGGCCTTCAGCGTCCATGACGCGTTGGTGTAGCCGATGGTGAACGCCATGTTGGGCATGTGCGTCAGCATCATGCCCTTGTAGGCCATGGTGTCGTTGAGCTCGATCGGCACGCCGTTGCGCATGATCTCGGCGCCGCCGAACAGCTGCAGGTTCAAACCCGTTGCGGTGACGATGATGTCGGCCTGCAGCTCTTCACCGGAGGCCAGCTTGATGCCGGTCTTGGTGAACCGCTCGATCGTGTCGGTGACGACGTCGGCCTTGCCCGCGCGGATCGTCTTGAAGAGATCGCCGTTGGGCGCCAGGCACAGTCGCTGATCCCACGGGTTGTAGCTGGGACCGAAGTGCTTCTCGACGTCGTAGCCCTCGGGCAGGCGCCGCTGCGCCATGGTCATCAGCGTCTTGCGCATGAAGTTCGGGAAGCGCCGGCTGATGTTGTACTGCGCCGACTGGAACAGGATGCTCTTCCACCGGTTCAGCACGTAGGCGGGCTTGTCGGGCAGCGCCTTGTTCGTCCGCACGGTGAACGGGTCCACATCGGGCAGCGCGCCGATGTAGGTCGGCGAACGCTGCAGCATCGTCACGTGTCCGGCGCCCGAATCAGCAAGGGCCGGAATCAATGTCACCGCGGTGGCGCCACTGCCGATGACGACGATCTTCTTGCCCGCGTAGTCCAGCTCCTCCGGCCAGTGCTGCGGGTGAATGATCGTGCCCTCGAAGTCCTCCGAGCCGGCGAACTCCGGCGAGTAGCCCTCGTCGTAGTTGTAGTAGCCGCTGCACGCGAACAGGAAGGCAGCGCCTTGATCTCGACCTCTTCACCGTCCCGCTCGACGCGAACGGTCCAGCGGTTGTCGCGCATCGGACCAGTCGGCGGCGACCACCTTCTGGCCGTACCGGATGTGCTTGTCGATGCCGGACTCGGCGACCGTCTCCTTCAGATACGACATGATCGACGGGCCGTCGGCGATGGCCTTCTCCGACGTCCACGGCTTGAACCGGAAGCCGAGCGTGAACATGTCGGAGTCCGAGCGGATGCCCGGGTACTTGAACAGGTCCCAGGTGCCGCCGAGGTTCTCGCGGCGCTCCAGGACCACATAGCTCTTGTTGGGGCAGCGGTCCTGCAGGTGCCAGGCGGCGCTGATGCCGGAGATGCCGGCTCCGACGATGACGACGTCGACAAATTCGGTCATGGTGTAAAGCTATCAACACCGTGTCGAGTGAGTCAACAGTGTGTTGAGAAACTCGACACCGTGTAAAGTCAAGGCTCGTGACCACCGTCAGCCAGCCCCGCGCCGCGCGCGGCCGCCGCGCCGCCCGCCCGTCCGGCGACGACCGTGAGCTGGCGATTCTGGAGACCGCCGAGCGGCTGCTCGAGGAGCGCCCGCTGGCCGAGATCTCCGTCGACGACCTGGCCAAGGGCGCCGGGATCTCCCGCCCGACCTTCTACTTCTACTTCCCGTCCAAGGACGCGGTGCTGCTGACGCTGCTCGAACGGGTCATCGGCGAGGCCGACGCCGCGCTCGAGGCGCTGATCGACAGATCCGCCGACGGACCGCCACGAGTTCTGGCGCGACGGGCATCAACGTGTTCTTCGAGACGTTTCGGCGCCCACCGCGCGTGTCCGCGCCGGCTGCGGCGGCCGCCAGACCACCAACACCGAGGTCGCGCGAACTGTGGTCGGCGTTCATGCAGAGGTGGATCGACCACACCGCCGGCGTCATCGAAGCCGAACGCGCCCGCGGCGCGGCGCCGGACACCATGCCCGCGCAGGAACTGTCGACCGCGCTGAACCTGATGAACGAGCGCGTGATGATCGCGTCGTTCGCCGGCCAGCAGCCGGCCGCTGCCCGACGACCGCGTGCTCGACAACCTGGTGCACATCTGGATCACCACGCATCTACGGCGAAGCGCCGCTGACTCGTCGGACCTCGATGCGAACATATGTTCGTGTCCAGGGTCCCGCGGCCACCATCCTGCACGCTGACCTCGATTCGTTCTACGCATCGGTCGAGCAGCGCGACGACCCGACGCTGCGCGGCCGGCCCGTGATCGTCGGCGGCGGTGTCGTGCTGGCCGCCAGCTACGAGGCCAAGGCGTACGGAGTGCGCACCGCGATGGGCGGACGCCAGGCCCGCCAGCTGTGCCCACACGCGATCGTGGTGCCGCCGCGGATGTCGGCGTACTCACAGGCCAGCGACGCGGTGTTCGAGGTGTTCCACGACACCACGCCCATGGTCGAGCCGCTGTCGGTGGACGAGGCCTTCCTCGACGTGTCCGGCCTGTGGCGGGTGTCGGGCACCCCGGTCGAGATCGCCGCCCGGCTGCGCGCGCAGGTCCGCGACCGCGTCGGGCTGCCCATCACCGTCGGCATCGCGCGCACCAAGTTCCTGGCCAAGGTCGCCAGCCAGGAGGCCAAGCCCGACGGCCTGCTGCTGGTGCCGCCGGACCGCGAACTCGCATTCCTGCATCCGCTGCCGGTGCGCCGGCTCTGGGGCGTCGGCGTGAAGACGGCCGAGAAGCTGCACGCGCACGGCATCGAGACGGTCGCCGACGTCGCCGAGCTCAGCGAGTCCACGCTCGGGTCGATGGTCGGCGGGGCGATGGGCCGTCAGCTGTTTGCGTTGTCCCGCAACATCGATCGACGCCGGGTGGTGACGGGCGTGCGGCGCCGCTCGGTCGGCGCGCAGCGAGCGTTGGGCCGGGCGGGCAACACGATGTCGGCGGCGGAGGTCGACGCCGTCGTCGTCAACCTCGTCGACCGGATCACCCGGCGGATGCGCAAGGCGGGCCGAACAGGCCGAACGGTGGTGCTGCGGTTGCGGTTTGACGACTTCAGCAGGGCCACCCGGTCGCACACCATGCCCCGCGCGACCGCGTCGACGGACGCCATCCTCGACACCGCACGCGGTCTGGTCGCCGCGGCCGCTCCCCTGATCGCCGAGCGCGGCCTGACGCTGGTCGGGTTCGCGGTGTCCAACATCGACCGGGAAGGCGCGCAGCAGCTGGAGCTGCCGTTCGAGGAACACGCCGACACCGTCGCGATCGATGACGCGGTCGACAGGGTGCGCCAGCGCTACGGCAACAGCCGCGTCACCCGCGGCGTGCTGCTCGGCCGCGATCCCGGCCTCGAGATGCCGCACCTGCCGGATTAGGACGCCGTCCACTCCAGCAGCTTGTCGGCGGGCCAGGTGTTGACGATCCGCTCGACCGGCACTCCCGGCGTCCAGCGCGCGCTGGGCGCCATAGCCGAGGAACTCCAACTGGCCGGGCGCATGTGAATCGGTGTCGATGGAGAACAGGCAGCCGATCTCCAGCGCGAGGTTCAGCAGCCGGGTCGGCGGGTCGCGTCGCTCCGGGCGCGAGTTGATCTCCACGGCGGTGCCGTTGTCGCGGCAGGCGGTGAACACCTTCTCCGCGTCGAACTTCGATTCCGGCCGGATGCCGCGGCCGCCGGTGACGAGCCGGCCCGTGCAATGCCCGAGCACATCGGCGTGAGGATTGGTCACCGCCTTGATCATTCGCCGCGTCATCGACGGCGCATCCATCGACAGCTTGGAATGCACGCTGGCCACCACCACGTCGAGCCGCTCGAGCAGTTCGGGCTCCTGATCGAGCGATCCGTCCTCGAGAATGTCGACCTCGATGCCGGTCAGGATCCGCATCGGCGCGACGGTGTCGCGCAGCTCGTCGATGACGTCGAGTTGCTTGCGCAGCCGCTCGGGCGACAGGCCGTTGGCGACCTTGAGCCGCGGCGAGTGGTCGGTCAACGCGCAGTATTCGTGGCCCAATTCCTTTGCGGCGAGCATCATCTCCTCGATCGGCGCCGACCCGTCCGACCAGTTCGAGTGCACGTGAAGGTCACCGCGCAGCGCAGCGCGGATGTCACCGCCACCGAGATCCTCTGCTGCCGAACGTAATTCGACAAGGACATCGGGTTCACGGCCCGCCCACGCCTGGGCGATCACCTTCGCGGTCTTGGGCCCGATACCGGGCAGCGACTGCCAGCTGTTGGCGGCGCCGTGGCGTTCCCGGTCGGCCTCGGAGAGCCCCTCGACGATGTCGGCGGCATTGCGGTAGGCCATCACCCGCCGCGGGTCTTCGCGCGCCCGGTCCTTGTAGTAGGCAATCTGGCGCAGCGCGATTACCGGGTCCATGCCTCCAGTCTGCCCCGTCAGGCGAGAACGCCCACGCCGGGTCGCGGCCGCTCAGCGCGATGATGCGGTCCAGCATCGGCGCATCGTCGGCGACGGTCACCGCAGGCCCGAACAATCCCTCGACCGGACCTTCGGCCGCGATCTGCGGTCACGTGCGGCAGCACCGCGTCCAGGGTGGCCGGGTCGACGTCGTAGTCCTGTCCGGTCGCGGCCGCCACGTCCCAGCCGTGGATGACCACTTCGGTCAGCGCGACGATCCCGCCGACCTCGCCGGGAAAGTCGACGCCGCCGGCACGCGACATGCCCTCCCAGGCCGCCGGGTCTCGCCAGGCCCGGCCAGTTCTGCCAGCCGCGCCGGATAGCTGGTGCGCCAGTCCGCGTCCAGCGCCGCGCCCTCGACGGGCGGCGTGTCGGTCAGCTCGCCGAACTCCTTGCGGGCGGCGGCGGTGAAAGCCAGCGCCAGCCCGCCCACATGCGCCACCAGGTCTCTCAGGCCCAGCTTCTCGCACGGCGTCGGGCCGTTGAGCTGCTCGTCGGTCACGTTCACCAGCACGTCGGCGGTGCGTGTGGCACGCAGGGGTCAAATCGATCATGTCTCTATTGACCAGCACCGCGGCCGGAATTCATCGGTCCTCGAAGCGGTGCCATGGCGCCGCGGACAAGGGCCCGGGCCTGGCTCTCGACAGCATTGCCCGCGAAGAACAACGATCTCGTCGCCCGCCTCGAGCACGTCGTCCGGCTGCAGGAGCACGATCCCGCCCTCGCGAATCACGAAGGCCAGTGCGCTGTTCTCGGGCAGTGCCACGTCGCGCACCCGCTGGCCGACGAGTGGGTTGTCCTCTGGCAGCGTCAGTTTGGACAGGCTCACTTGGCCCTGCCGCAGTTCCATCAACCGCACGAGGTGGCCGATATCGATGGCGCCCTCGATCGCCGCGACCATGGCGCGTGGTGTGGAGACCGCGACGTCGACGCCCCACGCCTCGGTGAACAGCCATTCGTTGCGCATATCGTTGACCCTTGCCACCACCCTGGACACCCCGAACTCGGTCTTGGCCAACAGCGCCGCCGTCAGGTTCACCTTGTCGTCGCCGGTCGCGGCGATCACCACATCGCATGTCTGCAATCCGGACTCTTCGAGCGAGGACAGCTCGCACGCGTCGGCCAACAGCCATTCGGCATCGGGAACCGTGTGCGGTTCGTAGTGGCCGGCGTTGTGCTCGATCAACAACACCTTGTGGCCGTAGCCAGTAGTTCAAGGGCGACAGACCGGCCGACCGCTCCGGCGCCGGCGATGCCGACGCGCATCATCGGCCGCTCGTCGGCGCGGTTCGCTTCCGCGTCAACGGACTCGCCTTCTGAACCGGAACACGAATTCATACTGACCCATGCGGCGTCGTACTGGTTAACTGCACGTCACACCGGCCGTGCGATTCTGGGGATGAAATGAGCTTGCAGCAGCTGTATCTGGTGCTGCTGGCCGGTGGGCTGGTGCTGCTGGCCAGCATCGTCGCCACGCGGGCGGCCACCCGAGTGGGCTTGCCGAGCCTGTTGCTGTTTCTCGGCGTCGGCGTCATCGTCGGCGAAGACGGGCTGGGACTGCAGTTCGACAACTACCTGCTCGCCGATCACCTCGGCACCGTGGCGTTGGCGATCATCCTCATCGAAGGCGGCCTCACGACGCGGTTCGGCGACGTGCGAAAGGTGTTGGCACCCGCGGCGGCGCTGGCCACCGTTGGCATCGCGGTCAGCATGGTGGTCACCGCCGCGGGGGCGCACCTGCTGCTCGGGATGGACTGGCAACTGGCACTGCTGCTCGGCGCCGTTGTCTCCTCCACCGACGCCGCCGCGGTGTTCTCGGTGCTGCGCGTCGTGCCCTTGCCGCGCCGCGTCGCGGGCCTGCTGGAGGCGGAGTCCGGATTCAACGACGCCCCTGCCGTCATCCTCGTCCTGATGTTCAGCGTGATGCCGCTGGAGCTGTCCCCGGTGCACGCTGATGGCCGAGTTGGTCTACGAGTTGGGAGTCGGCGCCGCCATCGGGCTGGGTTGCGGATTTCTCGGCTCACTCGCGCTGCGCCGCATCGCCCTTCCGGCCTCCGGGCCTTTATCCCCTCGCGACGTTCGGGCTCGGCATGGTCGCGTTCGCCGCGGCGGGCAGCGCCCACGCCAGCGGGTTCCTCGCCGCTTATCTGGCCGCGGTCGTGCTCGCCAATTCCGGACTGCCTCACCGCTCGGCCACCCGGTCCTTCGCGGAGGGGCTCGGTTGGCTCGCGCAGATCGGCCTGTTCGTCCTGCTCGGCCTGCTCGTCGACCCCAGCGACCTGGCCGCCGAACTGGTGCCGGGGATCGTCATCGGGTCGGTCCTGCTGTTGGTCGCCAGGCCGCTGTCCGTCGTCGTCTCCCTCGCCGGATTCCGGGTGCCATGGCGCGAGCAGGTTTTCCTGTCCTGGGCCGGTCTGCGGGGCGCCGTGCCGATCGTGCTGGCGACCTTCCCGATCGTCGGGGGTGTCCCCGACAGCATGCGCCTGCTGAACATCGTGTTCATCCTGGTGGTGGTGTACACGCTGGTTCAGGGGCCCAGCCTGCGCCCGCTCGCCCACCGGCTGGGGCTGATTCCCAAGGACGCCACGCGTGAGATCCAGGTGGAGGCGGCCCCACTGGATGTGCTGGAGGCCGAGCTGCTGACGATGACCGTGCATCCGCCGTCCCGGCTGCACAACGTCACGGTTCTCGAACTGCGGCTACCCGATCCCAGCGTCATCACGCTGATCATCCGGGACGGCCACACGTTCGTCCCGCGCCCGAGACCCGTATCGCGGCAGGCGACGAACTGCTCATCGTCACCACCACCAAGACCCGCGCGGCGGCCGAACGCAGGCTCCGCGCCGTGAGTCGCCGCGGCAAGCTCGCCTACTGGTTCGACGAGTACGGCGAAGCAGACTGATCGTCCACAGTTGGCATTCAGGAAAGTGGGACTAGCCTTGATGCAGTGAGATTCGCATTCAAAACCTCCCCGCAAAACACCACGTGGTCCGACATGCTGGCCGTCTGGCAGGCGGCCGACGACATCGATGTCTACGAGTCCGGCTGGACCTTCGACCACTTCTATCCGATCTTCTCCGACTCCACCGGGCCATGCCTGGAGGGTTGGACGACGCTGACCGCGCTGGCGCAGGCCACCAAGCGGCTGCGGCTGGGCACGCTCGTCACGGGCATCCACTACCGCCACCCCGCAGTGCTCGCGAATATGGCTGCGGCACTGGACATCATCTCCAACGGCCGGCTCGAGCTGGGCATCGGCGCCGGCTGGAACGAAGAGGAATCCGGTGCCTACGGCATCGAGCTCGGCAGCATCAAGGAGCGCTTCGACCGGTTCGAGGAAGCCTGCGAGGTGCTCACCAGCCTGCTGAGCAAGGACACGACGACATTCGACGGCAAGTTCTATCAGCTCAAGGACGCCCGCAACGAGCCGAAGGGCCCGCAGAAGCCGCACCCGCCGATCTGCATCGGAGGCAGCGGTGAGAAGCGCACGCTGCGCATCACGGCGAAGTACGCCCAGCACTGGAACTTCGTCGGCGGTCCGCCGGAGGAGTTCGCGCGCAAGCGCGACGTGCTGGCCTCGCACTGCGCGGACATCGGCCGAGATCCGAAGGAGATCATGTTGTCCGCGCACATCCGGCTGAGCGACAACCACCTCGAGCATGGCAAGCCGCTCGACTACGGCCACGCAATCGAGGAGGCCGCCGCGCTGGGCAAGGAGGGCCTGGACCTCGCGATCGTGTACCTGCCAACGCCGCACACGCCGGCAGTGCTGGAGCCACTGGCCGAGGCGATCAGGGACTCCGGGCTGCTCACCAGCAAAGATAAGTGACGATAACGAAAATATAACGGTTAGGCAAACGTCCGGTCACAAGCCGTCCAATTCGGCGTAACCGGCGGGGTTCGGCTTCGCTAGACGCCGTAGCGAAGTAGCTCGTCGGCGGTGATCAGTCGCTCGGCTTTGGCGGGGAATTCGCGGCACTTGACCGGGTGACGGAACCATGACCAGGCGATTCGACTCACCCGAGACCGGTATAGCGGGTTGAGGTACACGGTGATCACTCCTGCGACATAGCAATAGCTGAACCGGGGGCTCACATTACCGCAGTGCCCTCATCAAGTCATTAGATACCCATCATCTGGCAAACTCAATTAGGCGCGCCGATCAATCATCTGATGTTTTTAAAGTGACTGAAGTGACTAATGGGGCGTCTCACAGCAAGCCGGCTGGAGCGGGCAGTCACACCGGCTCGGGTTTGGCGAAGACGTCGTTGAGCGTGACGGTCTGCAGATTGCGGGACCGGATCACGTCGACCAGTTGGTCGTAGACGTGTGTGACCGGCAGGTGGTTGAGGTGACCGATCACGATGGCCTGCGGGTTGAAGTACTTGTCGGCCATCTTGACGATCTCGCCTTCGGGTATGACGACCTCGTCCCCAAGCGAGCCGAGCCACATCGTCGGCACCGCGTAGCCGAGGTCGGCGGCGACGCCGTCGACAACGGGGTTGTGGCTGCCGTATGGCGGCCGAAAGTACGGCCGCGCGTCGACCCCGTAGTTCTTCATCAGGAATTGGTGGTTGTGCCGAAGTTGTTCGGCCACTTGGTCTTTGGGCAGTGTGGCCAAGTCCGGATGCGACCACGTGTGGTTGCCGAGCTGGATCTGCCCTGACTCCACCAGCGGCCGCAGCAGGTCACGGTTCTCCGTCCACGACGCATACCTGCCGTTGACGAAATACGTCAGCCGCACTCCGGTGTCCTTCGCGAACTGGGTGTAGAGCCGCACCACGTCGGTGTTGACGCCGTCGTCGAGGGTCAGCGCCAGCAGGTTGCCGTCACCGGGGATGCTGCTCAGCGCCCCGCCGCCGGGCAGCGCCATCCGCACCGCGACGCACCGGCGGCGGTCCGGCGGGTTCCGTTGCCGCCGCAGCGACCCGCGGTTGCGCACCGACGGTGCACCGAGCGCAGGCCGACACCGGCGAGGGTTGCCACGGACAGGCCCGCAAGGAAGTGCCGCCGGTTCAGCTCGGTCCCGGCGTAGGTGATCGGTTTGCGGCCTGTCATCGGGACTACTGTCTCGCGACCGGACGCAAAAGCCACTGATTCCGCGGCGTGTCGCGGCCGTTTGCTATCTACCGCACAGGTTCAGCGCTGCGGTACGGCGGTGGGCTTGATCGGCGCAGGAAGCGCGGTCTGGCCCATCAGGTAGCGGTCGACGCCCGCCGCTGCGGCGCGGCCCTCGGCGATCGCCCACACGATCAGCGACTGCCCGCGGCCCATGTCGCCGGCGACGAAAACGCCGGGCACCGTGGTGGCGAACTCCGCATCGCGCGCGACGTTGCCGCGGTCGGTGATCTCGACACCGAGGTCGGTCAGCAGGCCTTCGCGCTCGGGGCCGACGAAGCCCATCGCCAGCAGCACCAGGTCGGCTTCCATCTCGAAGTCGCTGCCCTCGACCTTCTCGAACTTGCCCGCGTCCATGGCGACCTCGTGGCCGCGCAGCCCGGTGACGCGCCCGTCGCTGCCGATGAACTCCTCGGTGTTGACCGAGTAGACGCGCTCGCCGCCTTCCTCGTGCGCCGAGGACACCCGGAACATCAGCGGGTAGACCGGCCACGGCGTGGAGTCGGCGCGGGTCTCCGGCGGGCGGGGCATGATCTCGAACTGGTGCACGCTGGCCGCACCCTGGCGGTGCACGGTGCCAAGGCAGTCGGCGCCGGTGTCGCCGCCGCCGATGATGATGACCTTCTTGCCCTTCGCGTGGATCGGCGGCAGGCCGTCGTCGTCGGTCACCGGGTCGCCGTGCTGCACGCGGTTGGCCCACGGCAGGAACTCCATCGCCTGGTGGATGCCGTCGAGCTCGCGGCCCGGGATCGGCAGATCGCGCCACGCGGTCGCGCCGCCGGCCAGCACCACCGCGTCGAACTCGGCCCGCAGCTGCGCGGCGGTGATGTCGACGCCGACGTTCACGCCGGCCCGGAACGCGGTGCCCTCGGCCTCCATCTGCTCCAGCCGCCGGTCGATGTGGCGCTTCTCCATCTTGAATTCGGGGATGCCGTAGCGCAGCAGGCCGCCGATGCGGTCGTCGCGCTCGAACACCGTCACCGTGTGCCCGGCGCGGGTCAGCTGCTGGGCGGCGGCCAGGCCGGCGGGACCGGATCCGACGACGGCGACCTTCTTGCCGGTCAGCTTCTCCGGCGGCAGCGGGACGACCCAGCCCTCGTCGAAGGCGTTGTCGATGATCTCGACCTCGACCTGCTTGATGGTCACCGGATCCTGGTTGATGCCGAGCACGCACGAGCCCTCACACGGCGCCGGGCACAGCCGACCGGTGAACTCCGGGAAGTTGTTGGTGGCGTGCAGCCGCTCGATCGCGTCGCGCCAGCGGTCGGTGCGCACCAGGTCGTTCCACTCGGGAATGAGATTGCCCAGCGGACACCCGTTGTGGCAGAACGGGATACCGCAGTCCATGCAGCGCGTCGCCTGCTCGCGCAGGGTGTCGTGGGAGAAGTCCTCGTAGACCTCTTTCCAGTCGAGCAGCCGCAGCGGGACCGGCCGCCGTTGCGGGGTCTCGCGCTGTGTGTACTTGAGGAAGCCCTTGGGATCAGGCATTCGCCGCCGCCATGATCGCCGTGTCGACGTCCTCGCCGGCTGCGTCTCGGCCTCCGCGATCGCCTGCAGCACCCGCTTGAAGTCGCGCGGCATCACCTTGGTGAAGTTCTTCAGCTCGTTCTCCCAATCGGCGAGGATCCGTTGCCCCACGAGCCGAATCCGTCGCGTCGACGTGCGCCTGGATCGTGTCGCGCAGCCATTCGACGTCGTCGTCGTCGAGGGCGTCGAGGTCCACCATCTCGGCGTTGAGGTTCTCTTCGAACGTGCCGTCGGGGTCGTAGACGTAGGCCACGCCGCCCGACATGCCCGCCGCGAAGTTGCGTCCGGTCGGCCCGAGGATGACGACCTTGCCGCCGGTCATGTACTCGCAGCCGTGGTCGCCGACGCCCTCGACGACCGCGTGCGCGCCGGAGTTGCGGACCGCGAACCGCTCGCCGACCACACCGCGCAGGAACACCTGGCCGCTGGTGGCGCCGAACAGGATCACGTTGCCCGCGATGATGTTCTCCTCGGCGACGTAGTCCGCTGGCGCGTTGTCCGACGGGCGCACCACGATGCGGCCGCCCGACAGGCCCTTGCCGACATAGTCGTTGGCGTCGCCGTACACCCGCAGCGTGATGCCCTTGGGCACGAACGCGCCGAAGCTGTTGCCCGCCGAGCCGTCGAACGTGATGTCGATGGTGCCGTCGGGAAGGCCCTGGCCGCCATAGGCTTTGGTCACCTCGTGGCCGAGCATCGTGCCCACGGTGCGGTTGGTGTTGGCGATCGTCGTGGAGAACCGCACCGGCGTGCCCGAGTCGAGCGCCTCCCGGCACATCACGATCAGCTGCTGATCCAGCGCCTTGTCCAGCCCGTGGTCCTGACGCGAGCTGCAGTAGTAGATCCTGGTTCATGAACGCCGACTCGGGCTCGTGCAGCACCGGCGCCAGGTCCAGCTTGTAGGCCTTCCAGTGCTCGGCGGCCTGCGTGGTGTCCAGCGAGCCGACCTGGCCGACCATCTCGTTGACGGTGCGGAAGCCCAACTGGGCCATCATCTCCCGGACTTCCTCGGCGATGAACATGAAGAAGTTCTCGACGAACTCCGGCTTGCCGTTGAACCGCTGCCGCAGCACCGGGTTCTGGGTGGCCACACCGACCGGGCAGGTGTCGAGGTGGCACACCCGCATCATGATGCAGCCCGACACCACCAGCGGCGCGGTCGCGAAACCGAACTCCTCGGCGCCGAGCAGCGCGGCGACCACCACGTCGCGGCCGGTCTTGAGCTGGCCGTCGACCTGAACCACGATCCGGTCGCGTAACCCGTTGAGCAGCAACGTCTGCTGCGTCTCGGCCAGGCCGAGCTCCCACGGCGCGCCCGCGTGCTTCTGCGACGTCAGCGGCGTGGCGCCGGTGCCGCCGTCGTGGCCGGAGATCAGCACCACGTCGGCGTGCGCCTTCGACACACCCGCGGCGACCGTGCCGACGCCGTTCTCGCTGACCAGCTTCACGTGCACGCGGGCCTGCGGGTTGGCGTTCTTCAGGTCGTGGATCAGCTGCGCCAGATCCTCGATCGAGTAGATGTCGTGGTGCGGCGGCGGCGAGATCAGGCCGACGCCAGGCGTGGAGTGCCGCACCTCGGCCACCCACGGGTACACCTTGTTACCCGGAAGCTGGCCGCCCTCACCGGGTTTCGCGCCCTGGGCCATCTTGATCTGGATGTCGGTGCAGTTGGTCAGGTAGTGGCTGGTGACGCCGAACCGCGCCGAGGCCACCTGCTTGATCGCGCTGCGCCGCCAGTCGCCGTTCTCGTCGTGCTCGAAGCGCTTGACGTCCTCGCCGCCCTCGCCCGAATTCGACCGGCCGCCAAGGCGGTTCATCGCGATCGCCAGCGTCTCGTGCGCCTCGGCGGAGATCGAGCCGTAGCTCATCGCGCCGGTGGAGAACCGCTTGACGATCTCGCTGGCCGGCTCCACCTCGTCCAGCGGCACCGGCGTGCGCACGCCGTCCTTGAACTTCAGCAGGCCGCGCAGCGACGCCATCCGCTCGCTCTGGTCGTCGACCAGCTGCGGTGTACTCCTTGAAGATCGAGTACTGACCGGTGCGCGTCGAGTGCTGCAGCTTGAACACCGTGTCCGGGTTGAACAGGTGGTACTCGCCCTCGCGGCGCCACTGGTACTCGCCGCCGACCTCGAGCTCGCGGTGCGCCCACTCGTCGGGCCGGTCCAGGTAGGCCAGCGCGTGCCGGGCGGCGACGTCGTCGGCGATGTCGTCGAGGTCGATGCCGCCGACCGGGCAGCGTCAGCCCGGTGAAGTACTCGTCGAGCACCTGCTGGCTGATGCCGATGGCCTGGAACAGCTGCGCGCCGGTGTAGGACGCCAGCGTCGAGATGCCCATCTTGGACATCACCTTCAGCACGCCCTTGCCCGCCGCCTTGACGTAGTTGGCCTTGGCCTTGTCGCTGCTGATGCCGGTGATCACGCCGCGGTCGACCATGTCCTCGATGGACTCGAACGCCATGTACGGGTTGATCGCGGCGGCGCCGAAGCCGACCAGGCAGGCCATGTGGTGCACCTCGCGGGCGTCACCTGCCTCGACGACGAGCCCGACCTTGGTGCGGGTGCGGTCGCGAACAAGGTGGTGGTGCACGGCCGAGACGCTCAGCAGCGACGGGATCGGCGCCATCGACTCGTCCGACTCGCGGTCGGACAGCACGATGATGCGCGCGCCGTCGCGGATGGCCGCCGACACCTTGGCCCGGACGTTGTCGAGCGCCTCCTTGAGGCCCTGCCCGCCGCGGTTCACCGGATACAGGCAGCGAATCACCGCGGCGCGCATCCCGTGCTTGTGGCCGCGGATCTCGTGATCGGGATCGACGCAGATCAGCTTCGACAGCTCGGCGTTGCGCAGGATCGGCTGCGGCAGCACGATCTGCCGGCACGACTCCGGCGTCGGGTTGAGCAGGTCGCCCTCCGGGCCGACGGTGCCCGACAGGCTGGTCACCACCTCTTCGCGGATGGCGTCCAGCGGCGGGTTGGTCACCTGCGCGAACAACTGCTGGAAGTAGTCGTAGAGCATCCGCGGCCGCTGCGACAGCACGGCGACCGGGGTGTCGGTGCCCATCGAGCCCAGCGCTTCGGCGCCGGTGCGCGCCATCGGCGCCACCAGCAGGTTGAGCTCCTCGTAGGTGTAGCCGAAGATCTGCTGCCGCAACACGACCCGGTGATGCGGCATGCGGACGTAGTCGCCCGGCGGCAGGTCGTCGACGTGGAACAGGCCGGCGTCGAGCCACTCCTGATACGGGTGCTCGGCGGCCAGCTCGGCCTTGATCTCCTCGTCGTCGACGATGCGGCCCTGCGACGGTGTCGACCAGGAACATGCGGCCCGGCTGCAGCCGCATCTTCTTGACCACGGTCGACGGGTCGAGGTTGAGCACGCCGGCCTCGGACGCCATCACGACCAGGCCGTCCTCGGTGACCCAGATGCGCGACGGCCGAAGGCCGTTGCGGTCCAGCACCGCGCCGATCACGGTGCCGTCGGTGAACGTCATCGACGCCGGGCCGTCCCACGGCTCCATCAGCGACGCGTGGTACTGGTAGAACGCCCGCCGCGCCGGGTCCATCGACTCGTGGCGCTCCCACGCCTCGGGGATCATCATCAGCACGGCGTGCGGCAGGCTGCGCCCGCCGAGGTGCAGCAGTTCGAGCACCTCGTCGAACCGCGCGGTGTCCGACGCGCCCGGCGTGCAGACCGGGACGATCTTGTCGAAGTCCGTGCTCGTGAACCGAAGACGTCGGTGTTGATCAGCGCCTCGCGCGCCCGCATCCAGTTCTCGTTGCCGGTGACGGTGTTGATCTCGCCGTTGTGGGCGATGCGCCGGAACGGGTGGGCCAGCGGCCACGACGGGAACGTGTTGGTGGAGAACCGCGAGTGCACGATGCCCAGCGCGCTGGTGAGCCGATCGTCCTGCAGGTCAAGGTAGAACGCCTTGAGCTGCGGCGTGGTCAGCATGCCCTTGTAGACGAAGGTCTGACCGGAAAGGCTTGGGAAGTAAACGGTTTCGCGGCCGGGGCCGTCCTGGCCGGGGCCCTTGGTGCCGAGCTCGTGCTCGGCACGCTTGCGCACCACGTACGCGCGGCGCTCGAGGTCCATGCCCGGAGGCGCCCGCGATGAACACCTGCCGGAAGGTCGGCATCGCGTCGCGGGCCAGCGCGCCGAGCGACGACTCGTCGGTCGGGCACCTCGCGCCAGCCGAGCACCTCGAGGCCCTCGGCCTCGGCGATCTTCTCCACCGCCTCGCAGGCCGTGGCGGCGTCCTTGGACGACTGCGGCAGGAACGCGATGCCGGTGGCGTAGCTGCCGTATTCGGGCAGGTCGAATTCGACAACGGCGCGAAGGAACTCGTCGGGAACCTGCAGCAGGATGCCCGCGCCGTCACCGGTGTGCGGTTCGGCGCCCTGGGCACCGCGGTGCTCCAGGTTCACCAGGGCCGTGATGGCCTTGTCGACGATGTCGCGGCTGCGGCGACCGTGCATGTCGGCCACCATCGCCACGCCGCACGCGTCGTGCTCGAACGCGGGGTTGTACAGCCCTTGACTGCTGGGCGCCATTCCCACCTACCCTTTTCTCCGCACGCCTTCGCGAAGCTTCTGCAAGGCAGCCGTCAACGACGGCATTAGCCGGTCTAGGCGATGGAGGTGCCTTCGTGCAGCACTGAACGACGGCCCTATCCCACTCGCCACAAGTGGAGAAAACGATATGACAAACACCGCCTGACATGCCAACTTAGTCATACCTAACTATACTCCTCCGGCCGGATTCGCAGCGCCGACGATCGCAGCCGTCGATAACGAACGAATAACGTTGCCGCTGTTGATGTTTCGATCAGTCGCCGGCATACCCGGGCCCGGTGCGGGGTAGATCACATTCTTCGCCCATTCATCCACAATGTTTGCTGTGATGGACATCCAAGTGTGTGCGCTGCGGTGACTGCGTCACAATAGTTTGCGCAAAGCCTAGTCAGATTCTTAGAGAATGGCCCGCACGCTGGCCTCGGGCCGCAGATCCAGGCGCCGCAGCAGCTGGGCGTTCAGCGCCACCACCACGGTCGAGATCGACATCAAGATCGCGCCCACCGACATCGGCATCACAAAGCCGATCGGCGCCAGCACACCGGCGGCCAGCGGCACCGAAATCAGGTTGTATCCGGCTGCCCACCAAAGGTTTTGCTTCATCTTGCGATACGACGCCTTCGACAGCTGGATCACCGACAGCACCGAGCGCGGGTCCGAGCTGGCCAGGATCACGCCCGCCGAGGCGATCGCCACGTCGGTGCCCGCGCCGATCGCGATGCCGACGTCGGCCTGCGCCAGCGCGGGCGCGTCGTTGACGCCGTCGCCGACCATCGCCACCTCGCAGCCCCTCGTCCTGCAGCGAGGCCACCTTGGCGGCCTTGTCCTCGGGCCGCACCCCGGCGAACACCCGGTCGATGCCCAGCTCGGCGGCCACCGACTCCGCCACCGTCTGCGCGTCGCCGGTGATCATCACCACCTGGATGCCGAGCTTGTGCAGGGCGTCGACGGCCTGCCGGGATTCCTCGCGCACCTCGTCGGCCAGCGCCAGCGCGCCGCGACGGCGCCGACCCCGTCCTCGTCCAAGACACGTGCAGGATGATCGCGCCCTCGTCGCGCCAGCGCTTCCGCCTCGGGCAGCTCGGCCTGGCCGGCTTCCTCGAGCAGGCGGGGCCCGCCGACCCGCACCGGTCTTGCCGTCGACTCGCGCCGTCACCCCGACGGCCGGTGACGAGGTGAAGTCCGACGACAGCGGGCACCGTCAGCCCCCGGCGGCGCGCGGCCTCGACGATGGCCCTGGCCAGCGGGTGCTCGGAGTCGGACTCGGCGGCCGCCGCCAGCGCCAGCACCTCGTCCTCGGTGCGGTCACCCGTGGCCGCGACGGCCGTGACCGTCGGCTCACCCTTGGTCAGGGTGCCGGTCTTGTCGAACAGCACCGCGCCGACGGTCCGCATGCTCTCCAGCGCCAGCCGGTCCTTGATCAGCACCCCGCCGCGGGCGGCGCGCTCGGTCGCGATGGACACCACCAGCGGGATCGCCAGGCCGAGGGCGTGCGGGCAGGCGATCACCAGCACGGTGATGGTGCGGATCACGGCCTCTTCGGGCTGCCCGAGGAAGCCCCACACCACCGCGGTCACGATCGCCGCGCCCAAGCGCGAACCAGAACAGCCAGCCCGCCGCCCTGTCGGCGAGCCGCTGCGCCCGCGACGAGGAGTTCTGCGCCTCGGTCACCAGCCGCTGGATGCCTGCCAGCGCGGTGTCGTCGCCGACCGCGGTCACCTTGACGCGCAGCCCGGAGTCGGTGGCGACGGTGCCTGCGACCACCGCGTCGCCGACGCTGCGGCGCACGGGCCTGGATTCGCCGGTCACCATCGACTCGTCGATCTCGGCGGCGCCGTCGACGATGACGCCGTCGGCGGGCACGCTGCCGCCGGGCCGCACGATCACGACGTCGCCGACCCGCAGCTCGGACGGTGCGACGGTCTCGGTGCCGTCTTCGGTGACGCGCTCGGCCTCGTCGGGCAGCAGCGCCGCCAGCGAGTCCAGCGCCGAGGTGGTCTGCGCCAGCGACCGCATCTCGATCCAGTGGCCGAGCAGCATGATCACGATCAGCAGCGCCAGCTCCCACCAGAAGTCGAGGTTGTGCGTGCAGCACGCCAAGGCTGGCGCCCCACGACGAGACGAACGCGACGGTGATGGCCAGGCCGATCAGCAGCATCATTCCCGGTGCGCGGGAACGGATTTCACTGATCGCGCCGGTGAGGAACGGCCTGCCGCCCCAGAGGTACATCACGGTGCCCAGCACCGGCGACACCCACTGCGATGCCGGGGAAGTCCGGCACGGTGTAGCCGAGGATCATCGCGAACATGCCCGACAGCGCCACCGTCGGGACGGCGAGCACGAGCATGGTCCAGAACAGCCTGCGGAACTGCGCGACGTGGTCGCCGTGCCCGCCGTGGCCGCGCGTGACCGTGCTCCGCGTGGTCGGCGTGCGTCTGGTGCTGCGAGTGGTCGACCTCGGTCATGCCGACCACTATATACCCCCTAGGGGTATATAGCCAGGCCGCTGCCCGTCAGGCTTGAGGCGATGTCGCATCCGCTGAACACCCCGCTGGGCCGCTTCGGCATCGTGACGTCCGAGGAAGGCCCGCAACGGCTGCGTGGCCTCCATCCCCGCGGGCGGGATGATCAATCCCGCTGACCGGCGCTGCCGACCGTCGCGCCGCTGGCGATGCTGGTGGACCACATCGGCGGTTTGATCAACCACCACCGCCGCGGACCCGGCGAGTGGACGCTGAGCAGCGAGCTGTCGCTGGAGCTCGCGCCGGACGCGCTCGCGCGTGATCGCCGCGGCGCCCGACGTCCCGGTGATCGGGACCGGGCGACCGTGCGGGCGCAAGGGCCGCAACGCCCTGGGGCTGTGCGAATTCACCCATCGGGACTCCGTGATCGCGACCGCCACCGTGCGCTCGTTCTACATCAGGCTCCCGGCGCACCTCGCCAAGTGGCCCGACGGTCCGACGGGCCCGCTGCCGCCCGGCTCGCTCGCCGACAGGATGGCGGTCCGGGTCGCCGAGAGCGGCGGCGCGGCGAAGGTGCTGGTGCAGGACCCGGACCCGGTGCTGAACAACAGCCTCGGCATCGTGCACGGCGGGGTGTCGGCGATGGCGTTGGAGCTGGTCGGCTCGGCCGCGGTCAACGACGGCCGCGACGATCAGCCGCTGCACACCGCGTCGCTGCGGGTCAACTTCCTGCGCCAGTTCTCGCTAGCGGCCCCGAATCGCGTTATGACGGAACCGCTTTGCGTGTCGGCCGCAGCAGCGGTGTCGCAGAGGCCCAGGCGGTCGGCGCCGACGGCAAGGCGGCGATCATCGCCCGCGTAACCGCCTACCGCTGAGCACAGGTCTGCGAGACTGTTGCTCGTGCCCGCGGCAGGTCCCGATCAGCCCGACGATTCCATGCGGGGTTCGGTACACATCTGCGTGACGGCGATCGTCGCGGGCGTGCTGATCGGCTTCGTCGGCGGCGCGTTCCGCTGGTGTCTGCAGATGGCCGATGACCTGCGCATCGACCTCGTCGACTGGGCGCACAAGCTGCCGGGGCCCGGCTGGCTGGTCCCCATGGCCGCCGCCGCGGCCGGCGCAACGCTGGCCGCCCTGATCGTGCGGTGGGAGCCGCTGGCCGCCGGAAGCGGCATCCAGCATGTCGAGGCGGTTTTTCTGGGTGAGGCCCGGCCGCCGCTCATCCGCTTGGTTCCTGCGAAGTTCATCGGTGGTGTGTTGAGCATGGGATCGGGGCTCGTGCTGGGCCGCGAGGGGCCGACGGTGCACATGGGTGCGGCGATCGGAGCCGAAGCGGCGCGGCGCGCCCGGCTGCCCGATTCCGAGGTCAGGATGATGCAGACGGCGTTGGGCGGCGCCGGCCTGGCGGTCGCGTTCAACGCACCGATCGGAGGCACCCTTTTCACCCTCGAAGAGGTCACGAAGTCGTTTCGGGTGAAAACGGTTCTGGCGACGCTTTTTTCGGCTGTCGCAGCTGTGGCTTGCTCTCGGCTGATCCTGGGAAACCACGCCGACTTTCAGGTCGAACCCATCGGCGCTCCGGCTCTGGCATGGTTGCCGCTTTTCGTCGTCTTCGGATTGCTGACCGGATGCTTGGGTGCCGTCTACAACGGGTTGGTGTTGTGGTTCCTCGACCACGTCGCTGCGATACGCCGAATCCCGACCCTGGCGAAGGCAGCCATCATCGGTGCGATCATCGGGTTCGCGATGTTCGTTTACCCGCTCGCGGTGGGCGGCGGCGAGGACCTGACACAGCGGATCCTCGGCGGACAACACATCGTTCTCTCCGTCGTCATCGGAATCCTTGCGGTGCGGTTCGTCGCAGGCCCCCTGTCGTACTCGGCGGCGGTGCCGGGCGGACTGTTCGCGCCACTGCTGGCCGTGGGTGCGCTGTGGGGACTGCTGTTCGTCGGAGGCTTCGACGCCGTATGGCCCGAGGACGCATCGCAGTTGGCGGTTCCGATGGCGCTCGTCGGAATGGCGGCCTTCTTCGGGGCTACCGTGCGCGCGCCGGTGACCGGGATGGTCGTCGTCACAGAGATGACGGCCACGACCGAGACGCTCGTGCCGATGATGGCCGCGACCGCTGCCGCCGTGTTCGCCGCGTACGTCGTGGGATCGCCGCCGATCTACGACAGCCTTCGAGAGCGGATGCCCGACGAAGCGTCCATCGAGCGACGCGGTGACGGGCCAGCGTCCGGCGTAACCCGTCGACAGATACGCAGCCGGCCAACAATAGGTCACACCGTACGTACCGAAAGTATCTGTCCAGCAACGATTCGGACACGACGGACCTGTCCTCCGCACGCCATGTCACTCTCAGCGCACGGCGTCGTATCCAACGGAGGAGTACGCATGCGCGAGCCGACAATGCTGCACCGACTGGCAGCGGAATTCATCGGGACATTCTGGTTGGTGTTCGGCGGCTGCGGCAGCGCGGTGTTCGCCGCGAAGTTCATGTCCGACGGCACATCGCTCGGCATCGGATTCCTCGGCGTCGCGCTCGCATTCGGCCTGACGGTGCTCACCGGCGTCTACGCCTTCGGCACGATCTCCGGCGGCCACTTCAATCCCGGCCGTCACGCTTGGCGCCGCGCTGGCCCGCCGCGTCGAGTGGAAGGCGCTGCCCGCCTACTGGATCACCCAGGTGATCGGCGGCGTGGCGTGCGGGCATGGTGATCTACGTCATCGCCAAGGGCCAGGAGGGCTGGACCGCGACGGGCAACATGGCCGCCAACGGTTTCGGCGAACACTCCCCCGGCGGCTACTCGCTGTGGGCGGTGATCATCGCCGAGGTGGTTCTGACCGGCATCTTCCTGCTGGTCATCCTCGGCTCAACCGACGACCGCGCACCAAAAGGCTTCGCGGGCTTGTCGATTGGGCTCACCTTGACGCTGATCCACCTGATCTCGATCCCGATCTCCAACACCTCGGTCAACCCCGCGCGGTCCACCGGCGTCGCGTTCTTCAACGGCGACGGCGCACCGGCGCAGCTGTGGGTGTTCTGGCTGGCGCCGCTGGTGGGCGCCGCGATCGCGGGCATCGCCTACCCGTACCTGTTCGGCGCGCAACGAGGAACTCGCCGACCGTCCGGTGCGCGACGACGCGCTGGAGGACACCCGCGACTACTTGACCGGCGCCTTCTTCTTGGCCCGGCTGGCAGCGGCCTTCTCGGTCTTCGCGCCCTTGTTGGCCAGCTGCCCGCCGGAGTTCTCCAGGTGCGCGCGCACGAACCACTGGAACTTCTCCAGCTCGCCGGCGTGCCCGATGAGCATGTCCTGGGACACCAGGTCGAGATCGTCGAGATGTGTCGATGCCCTTGCGGGTGTCCTCGATCACGCCGGTGTAGACGAGGTCGAGCGCCGCCAGGTGCGCCTGCACGGTGTCGCGGTCGACGGAGTAGTCGTCCCAGGTGCGGTCCTTGATGATCGCGCCCGGCGTGCCCTGCGGCGACTTGCCCAGCGCCGCGATGCGCTCGGCCACCTCGTCGGCATATCCGCGCACCAGTTCGACCTGCGGGTCGATCATCTCGTGCACGCCGATGAAGTTCGGGCCGACGACGTTCCAGTGCACGTGCTTGAGCGTCAGGTGCAGATCGTTGTACGTGCTCAGCTGCTTCTGCAGCAGGTCGGCAACCTCGTTGCCGTCCTTCTCGGACAAGCCGGGAATGGTGAACGAAGTCATCGTAGCGCTCGTGTACCCACGCCGGCATCGCCGGTAATGCGTGACGCGACTAGATCGCGCGCAGATTCGGAATCGCCTGCCGCGGCGCCGAACCGCGGGTTGCAGCGCCGGCCCGCTGACCTCCAGCAGCCGCACCGCGCGGTGGCGATGCGGCCGCAGCGGCTCGAGCAGCTCCACCATCGCCGGGTCGTCGATCGGATGGCCGAGCAGCCGCCAGCCGACCATCTTGGCCAGGTGGTAGTCGCCGACCGACAACGCGTCGGCGTCGCCGAACGCGCGCTGGGCGGTCTCGGCGGCGGTCCACTCGCCGACGCCGGGCAGCGACATCATCGCCGTGCGGGCCTGCTCCGGCGGGCGGGTGGCCAGCCGCTCCAGCGAGTCGGCGCGCTGCGCGCAGCCGACGATGGTGCGGGCGCGGCCGGGGTCGACGTTGGCGCGGTGAAACTCCCACGACGGGATGCGCCGCCACACCTCGCCCGGGCGGCGGCACCCGCATGTGGGCCGGCGCGGGACCGGGCGCGGGCGACCCGAACTTGGTCACCAGCGCGCGCCACGCGCGGCGCGCGTCCATGCCGTACACCCGCTGTTCGAGCACGGCAGGGATGAGCGCCTCCAGCACCCGGTCGGTGCGGCCCAGCCGCAGGTGCGGCACCCGTTGGTGCGCGGCGGCGATCGTCGGCTCGTCGGGAGCGAAGCCGGACGCGTCGTCGTCGGCGCCCAGCTGCGCGGGCAGCGTCTCGGTGAATTCCGTTGCGCCGCTTCCCCATGCCTCGCAGTCGACGGTGTCGGGCGCCGACTTCGTGATGCGCGCGGTGACCGGTCCGCTGCGCATCAGGCTGGTGCGCCAGATCGCGCCGTCGGGCGCGACGTGATAGCACGGGTCGCCGCGGCCGCGGCGCAGCGGCGACAGCGTCAGGCCGGGACTGGCCGGCCCGTCGAAGGCGACGCTGACCGAGCTGTGCACTACGCCAGGCTATGCGACGGTGACGTCCGCCTTGTCCGGATAGAACGCGACATGACCGGCGATCTGCGGCCACCGCGGGGTACGGCTTCTCGTAGGTCCAGATCGCGTCGTCGACGGTGCCCCGCCGTCGGTGACGACGTGGTAGTAGCTGGCGTCGCCCTTGAACGGGCAGTACGTCTCGGTGTCGCTGGGCTTGCAGCCGGTCGGCCACGACGTCGGCAGCGGGATGTACTGCACCGCGGGATAGGTGGACTCCTGCAGCGTCAGCGCGTCGTCGGTGTCGGCCACGACCTCGCCGTTGACCCGCACGGTGACGTGCTTGCCGGTCGGCTCGACGGTGATCGGATGGGCGTGCGGTGGGCTCGAGTACGGGTCGGTCGCTCATAGATAGTGCCAACGATGCGACAGTCGCGTCCCGTGATTCCTCGACACGTCAATACGATCGCGGCATGACCGATCAGGAGCCGGCCTCGGCGCAGGCCGAGGTGAACATCGACGCCGACGCCCGACACCGTGTACGCGCTGATCACCGACCTGCCGACGCTGGCGTCACTGGCCGCGGAGGCGCGGGCGATGGAGTGGCGCAAAGGCGACGCCGCCGGCCCCGGCGCGGTGTTCAAGGGCACACAACCGCAACGGCATCTTCCGCTGGAGCACCACGTGCACCGTCACCGACGCCGAACCCGGGCAGGTGTTCGCGTTCGACGTCCGCTACCTCGGTGTGCCCGTCGCGCATTGGCGCTACGACATCGCCCCGCCGACGGACAGCCGACGGCGGGTGCCGCGTCACCGAGCGGACGTGGGACCGCCGTCCCGGTTGGTTCAGCAAGACCGGCGTGGATCGGCACCGGAGTGCGTGACCGCGACGCGGCCAACGCCGAGCACATCAAGCTGACGTTGCAGCGGCTGAAGGAGAAGGCCGAAGCGGGCTAGGGCCCGGCCTGGCAGGCCGCCCTACTTGTCGGACCCGAGGGGAAAGCTGGCCGCACCGACGACAGGAGAGAGGCGCCATGTGCTGGCAATGCGACAACCCCGATCGCACCATCGAGGACTACTTCGCCGAGGTCCGCGAAACGATTCGCACGCACGGCTGGATGGTGCAGTACGTCGAAAGCGACCGGACCCCATACGCCTACACGATCGGACTTCATGACTGGGGCTTGCCCGAACTGTTCGATCACCGCCGTTTCCCCGCAGCGTGCCACGCGGCTGCTGAACACGGTGGCCCGTGATGCCGTGGCAGGCAAGAAGTCTGACGCCCGGCCAACAGATCAGCGGTGCCGGCCGGGCCACTCATCGAAATCGTCGAGATCGAGCCATCCCGACGCGCACCTGAATTTCGCAGTCGCACTCGGCGGCCCCGAGATTCGGGCGCTGCAGTTGGTGTGGGCCGACGATCGCGGGCGCTGGCCGTGGTCCGCCGAGTTCTGCGACGGCCGTCGTCGACAGCCCGTGCTCGGTGTGCGGGCTCAGAAGGCGTAGCGGTGGTACTGCGCCATGTAGCGCAGCGACGGGCACGGGCCTCATCGCCATCAGCGTCAGCCGGTAGTACCACGGCACCTCGGCGAACGCGTCGCCGTCGATCGCCGACACCCAGGCCAGCAGCCGCACCCCGGGCACCGCCTCGATGATGTCGTCGGGTCCGTCGATGCCCCAGTGCAGCGTCGCGCCCGAGCGCCGCACCACGGTGTTGGTCCACTGCGACTTGATGCCCAGCCGGTTGAACGCGTCGAACTGCAGTTCGCCGGACGGGAAACGGTCGACGATCCGGCGCAACAGCGCGACGCCGTCCTCCTCGGTGAGGTACATGGTCAGGCCCTCGCCGATCGCCAGCACCGGGCGGTCGCGCCGGAATCTCGGCGAGCCAGGCCGGGTCGGTGACCGAGGCCGCGACGACGTGGTAGTGGTCGCGGGCCGGGTAGAGCTGACGGCGTAGGTCGGCGACGTCGGGGTAGTCGACGTCGTACCACTCGACGCCGGGGCCGGGATCCAGCCGGAAGTAGCGGGCGTCCAGCCCGCAGCCCAGGTGCAGCACGACGGCCTCGGGGTGCACGGCGAGGAACTGGCGGGCCCAGTTGTCGAAGTGCGCGCTGCGGGTGGTCACCGCCGGCGAATTGGCCGCCGTGATCGAGGTCTTCGTCCAGTCGTAGTCGATGCGGTCGACGATCTCCTTGGCGAAGCGGTCGCCGAGGATCGGCTTCTCCAGGTCGGCGTCTAGCGCCTTGGCGTAGAACGTGGCCAGCATGGTCTGCGGCGCACCGGACAGGTCGACGTGCAGTTTCTCGGTCACGTCATCCGAGGCTAGTCCCGCTCCGCGGTGTGGCGGCCATCGACTAAACGCCCGTCGGCGCGGCGTTCAGCGAATACCGTTGTCAGACGGCTCTAGCCCGCCTTGCTCTTGCGCTTGGCGTCGCGCAGGCCCACCCAGAACCGGGCGGCCTCGCGGATCGATTCCTCGACAGGCCTTGGCTCCCAACCCAATTCGCGGGTCGCCTTGCTGTGGTCCACTGGCGCTTCGGCGCGCATCAGCCGCAGCGAGCCCAGCGACAGCTGCTCGTCGGTGCCGCGCAGTTTCGCCTTGACGCTGCCCGCGATGGCCAGCGCGTACGACACCGGCAGCGGGATCGACTTGGTCGGCGCGGGCACTCCGGCCGCCTCCGCGGCGATTCGGACGACCTCGGCGTTGCTGATCATCTTCTCCGAGATCAGGTACCGCTCGCCGACGCGCCCGTGCTCGGCGGCCAGGATCATCGCGCGCGCCGCGTCGTCGACGCCGACGGCCTCGAGTTCGATCTTGTCCATCACGAACGGCAGCTTGCCGAACGCCGCGCCGGCGATGATCGCGCCGTGCGGGGTGCGGCCCCAGTCGCCGCTGCCGTAGGTCGTCGACACGCACATCGCGACGGCGGGCAGGCCCTGCTCCCTGGCGTACTGCAGCACGAGGTTCTCGGCCTGCACCCGCGAGCGGACATACGGCGTCAGCCCGCGGTCGACGATGATGTCGTCCTCGGTGGCGAGGTGGCCGCGCCGGCGGCCGACGGTCACGTAGCTGCTGGTGAAGACGAACTTGCGCAGGCCGGCGTCCTTCGCGACGTCGAGCACGTTGCGGGTGCCGTCGACGTTGGTGCGGAACAGCGGTGCGGGATCGCGCAGCCAGCCGCGGGTGTCGACCACGCAGTAGTACACGTCGTCGACACCGGCCATCGCCTCGCGCAGGGTGTCGTTGTCCCAGATGTCGCCGACGAACCGGGTCACCTTCAGGTCGTCGATGCCGATGGTGTTCGCGCCGTCGCGCACCATGACGCGCACGTCGTGGCCGTCGCCGACGAGCTGCCGGGTGACGTGCGAGCCGAGGAACCCGTTGGCGCCGATGACCAGATTTCGCGCTCATTTCCGGTCCTCCGAACTGGCGCATCCACGCCGCCGCCTCGTCGGGCAGCGTGCCCAGTTCCTGGGCCTTGCGGCACCACTTCATCGTCGCCGAGACGAACCGCAGCGGGTTGTAGATGTCCTCCTGGCGGCGCCACTGCCCGTCGCCGGCGTAGGTGATGATCGAGATGTTGGTGGCGCTGATGATCGTGCCGTCGCCGGGGTCGCGCATCGGGTTGTCCAGCTCGCAGATGATCCGGCCGGTCGACTCGTCGATCACCGACCACAGCGACGGGAACGACGTCATGTAGCTGCCGGGAAAGGTCTCCATGGTCTTCCAGATCCAGGCCCGGACCTCTTCGCGGCCCGCGCATGGTGCCCGCCGCGTGCTCGACGTAGGTGACGTCGGGTGAGTACTGCTCAACCCAGGGATCCCAGTCGCGGGTCTGCGCGGCCCGGTCCACCGTCGCCTCGAATTTCTCGAACGCCGCGGCCAGCTCGTCGCGGGTGAAGATCTTGCTCGTCACACCCAGAACTAGAACACGTTCTACCTACATTTGTCGAGGCTCGGTCGTATCGTCAGACAGTGTGAGGGCCCTGTTCGGGCTGGTCTTGGCCGTAGCCGTTGTCGCAGGTTGTGCGTCGAAACCGCACGACGCCGACTTCGCAGGTCTGCTCGACATCGGCGACGGCCGCGCGCTGTACATGGACTGCCAGGGCACCGGGTCGCCGGCGGTGTTCATCATTCCCGGCAAGGGCAGTTACGCCGAGGTGTGGAACGTCGTCGTGCCTGCCGACGACCCGATCCAGTCGTCGCCCCACGACCTCATCGGGCAGGCCAAGCTCGTGCCAAGTCCGACCGCCACGCAGCCGACCGTCGCGAAGACGACCCGCGTCTGCACCTACGACCGGCCCAACACCCGGCCGGACGGGACGGACGGTCCACCCCCGTCCCGCAGCCGCACTCGGTCCAGCAGGACGTCGATGACATCGTGAAACTGATTGCGGCGGCGCATCTTCCGACACCGCTGGTCGTGGTCGCCCATTCGTACGGCGGACTCATCGCCGACCTGCTGGCCCGGCCCACCCCGAGTTGGTCAGTGGTCTGGTCTTCGTGGACCCGACGTCGGAATTCCTGCCGAGACTGGGTCGACCCGAACAGGACGCCGAATTCAATCGCGCGGCGCGAGCGCCGCTGCCCGAACCCGACGGTGAAGGCTTCCTCGCCGTCGACGCGTACGCCCGTTTCAAGGTGGCGCCACCGCTGCCGAAGGTGCCTGCGATCGTGCTGAGCTCCGACAAGTTCCCGCCACCGGCGGAGCTGCGGCCCGACACCACACCAAGTTCCAGATCCATCAGGCGAACAGCCTGCTGGCCGAGACCCTGGCGACGGAGAATGTGATCGTTCCCGGCAGCGGCCACGACATCATGCTTTACGCGCCAGAAGTCGTCGCCGACAAGATCGTCGCGATCGTGGACAAGGTGCGAGCCGGGTAGGCGGTGACGGATGTGTGACGCCGGGTCACGCGAGGAACTAACCGAACCCGGCTCCAGGTTGTACAGCTTGCCAACTAAGGAGGCTCTGTGGCGCAGGAATACAACAAGAATCCGGCTGCGGTCGACGCGCTGTCGCCCGAGCAGTACCACGTGACGCAGAAGAACGGCACCGAGCGGCCGTTCACCGGCGAGTACTGGGACAACCACGAGCCGGGCATCTACGTCGACGTGGTGTCGGGCGAGCCGCTGTTCGCCTCGGTCGACAAGTTCGACAGCGGCACCGGCTGGCCGAGCTTCACTCGGCCCATCGAGAGCGACCAACGTCGTCGAGAAGCGTGACCGCTCCCTTCTGATGGTGCGCACCGAGGTGCGCTCGGCGCACGGCGACAGCCATCTCGGCCACGTCTTCAACGACGGTCCGCGCGCCGAGGGCGGGTTGCGCTACTGCATCAACTCGGCTTCGCTGAGGTTCATCCACCTCGACGACCTCGAGGCCGAGGGATACGGCGAGTACAAGAAGCTGTTCACGAGCGAGGAGGCACAGGCATGAGCGACTACAAGAAGGCGATTCTGGCCGGCGGCTGCTTCTGGGGCATGGAGGACCTGATCCGCAAGCAGCCCGGCGTGGTGTCACACGCGGGTCGGCTACACCGGCGGCGAGAACGCGAACGCGACCTACCGCAATCACCCCGGCCATGCCGAGGCGATCGAGATCGTCTACGACCCGTCGCAGACCGACTTCCGCGACCTGCTGGAGTTCTTCTTCCAGATCCACGATCCGACCACGAAGAACCGCCAGGGCAACGACGTCGGCACCAGCTACCGGTCGGCGATCTTCTACGCCGACGACGAGCAGAAGCGCGTCGCGCTGGACACCATCGCCGACGTGGACGCGTCAGGGCTGTGGCCGGGCAAGGTGGTCACCGAGGTGACGCCGGCGAGCGACTTCTGGGAAGCCGAGCCGGAGCACCAGGACTATCTGGAGCGCTACCCGAGCGGCTACACGTGCCACTTCCCGCGGGCGGGCTGGAAGCTGCCGAAGCGCGCGCGAAGTCTAGGCCGGCTAAGCGCGTCTCGCGGCGGCGCACGACGATGCGGCCGCCGTCCTTGGGCGTGAACGCGATGCCCCGGAAGTGGATCTTCTCGTCCGGGGCGTCGTCGGTCTCGATCACGAAGTGCTGCAATACCGTTCGCAGCACGACATCCATCTCGACGTTGGCGAACGCCGCCCCGATGCAGCGCCGGGTTCCCCCGCCGAACGGCACCCAGGCCGTCGGTGTCCTGGTGCCGACGAATCGGTACGGGTCAAAGCGCTCGGGGTTCGGGAAACGGTCGGCGTTGGCGTGCACGTTGCGCGATCGCGATCATCACGGTGTAGCCGTGCGGAATCCGCCAGTCGCCGAGATCGAAATGCGGCGCCTGCAACATGGCGTCCGGAGAAGTCGATCACCGTCCGGTTCCGCTGCAGCTCTTGGATTGTGGCCTGGCGGAACTCGTTGCCGCCCTCGTCGTTCTCCTCGACCAGCTCGGCGAGCACCTCGGGATGGCGGCGCAGCCGCTCGAACGCCCAGCCCAGCGTCGACGCCGTGGTCTCGTGTCCCGCGCCCAACAGCGTCAGCAACTCGTCGGAGACGTCCTGGCGCGACATCGGGGTGCCGTCCTCGTAGGTGCTGCGCAGCAGCAGCGCCAGGATGTCGGTCGCGCTCGTCGAAGTCGCGGATCGGCTTCGGCCTTGTCGATCAGCGTCGAAGACGGTGCGGTCGAAGTTGCGGCGGAACTCCGCGAGCCGGCCCCACGGGCTGTAGCCGCCCCGTGCTGAACGGCGGCTCCGGCAGGGTGGCCATCCGCGATCCCAACTTGGCCCACGGCGGGATGATCTCGCGCAGGTAGTCGAGTTCCGCGCCGTCGGCGCCGAACACGGTGCGCAGGATCACGTTCAGCGTGATCCTGTTCATCGGTTCGAGGGTTCGGAACTCCGCGCCCTCGGGCCAGGTCGCGGTCTCGCGCAGCGTCTCCTCTTCGATGACCTTCTCGTAGTTCTTGATGCTCTGGCCATGGAACGGCGGGGCCAGCAGCTTGCGGCGGGCCCGGTGTTCCTTGCCGTCCAGCGCGAAGACCGAACCCGGCCCGAAGATCCTGCTGAGGTTGGGTTGCACGTTGATCAGGTCGTCGGTGCTCGCGAGGAACACCTGCCGCGCCAGCGCGGGGTCGGAGACGACCACGCTGCGGCCGAAGAACGGAACATTGATGGCGAAGACGGGGCCGTATCGCTTCACGGCGTTTCGCAGGAACCAGCGGCGGAAGCCCGGACAGCAGGACGCTCTGGACGGCTTGGGCAGGCGCACGGCCGGCGGCATCTTCCCGGGGGTCGTCGGGGCCTTCGTGTCGACGGTCACTGCCGTGTCGTCATGGGTGAATCACTCCCAGCCGTTTCCCTGGTACTACGATGTACCGTAGGTATGTGTAGTACGGTACCGCTTGGTACCAGGCAAGCGCAAGGGTCTCGGGAGGCGAGATGACGACAGCGCTGGACAACGGCGCGCACGCGCAGTCCGCCGACCGCCGACGCGTTCCGTGACCGGTTGCTCGACGGGCTGGCCGCATCGATCGGTGAGCGCGGATATCGCGACACCACCGTCGCCGACATCGTCCGGCACGCCCGCACCTCGAAGCGCACCTTCTACGAGCAGTTCGCCAGCAAGGAAGAGTGCCTGATCGAGCTGCTGCGCCGGAACAACGAGGACTTGATCGCCAACATCCACGGCGGCCGTCGACCCCGAGGCGGACTGGCAGGACCAGATCCGCCAGGCGGCCGAGGCCTACGTCGACCACATCGGGTCGCGGCCGGCGATCACGCTGAGCTGGATCCGCGAGGCGCCCGCACTCGGCGACGTGGCCATGCCGCTGCACCGGCTGGCCATGGAGCACCTCACCGACATGCTCGTCGATCTCACCGACAGCCCCGGCTTCCGGCGCGCGCAGCTGCCGCCGATCTCCCGGCCGCTTGCGCTCATCCTGCTCGGCGGACTGCGCGAACTGACCGCGCTTGTTCGTCGAGGACGGGCACGACGTGCGCGGCATCATCGAACCTGCGATACGCCGCGGCGACGGCGATCCTCGGCCCCCGCGGCTAGCGCAGCATCAGCCGCGCGGATTTCTCCAGCCGCTCGGCGATTTCGGCGTACGAGGCGTAGCCCATTCCGGCGCGCACCAGCGCGCCCGAGTACAGCATCTCCAGCGAGTCGATGACGTCCGGGATCGATGTCGGGCCCGAGCGCGGCGGCCAGCCGGTCGCGGATGTCGCGGCCGATGCGCTGGCGCAGCACCTCGACGTCGGGATCCTTGCCCAGCAGCGCGTTGGTCACCGCGCCCGCGAACTCGGGCTCGTCGGCGACCAACAGCGCGATGTGCCGCAGCACCTCGATGACGCGCGCGGCCGGATCGTCGCGATTCGTGCGCCGCCGGCGGGGACGCGGCCAGCCTGCGCCAGAACACCTCGGCGACCAGGTGTTCCTTGGAGGAGAAGTAGGTGTAGGCGGTGGCCGCGCCGACACCGGCCTCGGCGGCGACTCGCCGCACGGTCAGACCGGCGAATCCTTCGCGGCGCAGGAGGTCGACCGCGGCCCGGCCCAGGCGATCGACGGTGTCGGCCTGCTTGGCGGTCAGACGGCGCCGAGTCGACTCCAGCACCGGATCGGACACGTGTCCGGACGCTACTACAACTGCCGTTTCACCAGCAACGGTAAGTTGGACGCCGATGAGCGCACCGACACCGCCCTACCCGCAGCCGCCGCACGCTCTTCGCCCTCGCCGAGCAGGTCACGGGCTTCATGCCCGCCGACGAAGGCCGCGCGCTCTACGACACCGCCGTCCGGTATCTCGGCGACGGCGTCGGCGTCGAAATCGGCACGTACTGCGGCAAGTCCACGGTGCTGCTCGGCGCGGCCGCGCAGCAGACCGGCGGCGTGATCTACACCGATCGACCACCATCACGGTTCCGAGGAACACCAGCCGGGCTGGGAGTACCACGACGAGTCGATGGTCGACGCGGTCACCGGCCTGTTCGACACGCTGCCGACGCTGCGGCACACGCTCGACGCCGCGGGGCTGGACGACCATGTGGTGGCGATCGTCGGGAAGTCGCCGGTCGTGGCCCGGGGTTGGCGAATGCCGTTGCGGCTGTTGTTCATTGACGGCGGCCACACCGAGGAGGCGGCACAGCGCGACTTCGACGGCTGGGCCAGGTGGGTCGACGTCGGCGGCGCGCTGATCATCCACGACGTGTTTCCCAATCCCGACGACGGCGGCCAGGCGCCGTTTCACATCTACCAGCGGGCACTGGACACCGGTGATTTCCGTGAGGTGTCGGCGACGGGTCGATGCGGGTGCTGGAGCGGACGTCAGGGGTCCCCGGCGAGGCGTTCGTAGATTGATCCGAGAACGGCCACCCCGTCGCGGATCGCTTGCTCGTTGATGGCGCCGTAACCGAGAACCAGCGCCGGAGGTGGCGATGGATCTGACCAGGCGCCAGCGGCCTCCTCCGAAGAGAAGCCCCTTCGTGTAGCGCGGCCTCGATCGAGTGAGGACTCGTCGCACCACACCGGGAGTTCACGACGTACACGTGCAGGCCTGCGGCGATTCCTTTCGGTTGCGCATCTGGCAGCGCCGCTCGCAAGCGATTCGAGAACGGTGTCGCGACGGCGGCGATAGATCGGCCGCACACGGACAAGAGGAGATGACGACCTAGCGCACCTGCATCGATGAACCGCGCTAGACGCCACTTGTTCGAGCATGCTTGTTCCCATGTCTCGAACATACTTCTCGCGCATGACGTCGCCAATCAGCCAGCGGGGCAAGGCCATCCAACCGAGCCGCAGAGCGGGCGTCGAGCGTCTTGCTGACGCAGCCCGCGTAGGCCACCCGCTGCGGCGCCAGACCTTGAAGCGCACCGATCGGCGCGCGGTCGTAACGAAACTCGGCGTCGTAGTCGTCCTCGATGACCAGTCCGTCGCTCGCCTGCGCCCATTCGACCAGTGCTGCGCGCCGCTCCGCGCTGAGCACCGCGCCGGTCGGATAAGAGTGCGCAGGCGCCACCAGCACGGCGCCGACATTCCAGCTCTAGCAGCCGTGCGACGTCAAGGCCGTGCGTCGTCGACGCGGCATCGGCACGACCCGCAGGCCGGTGTTGGAGATCGCCTCACGATGCAGTCCGAAGCAGGGATCCTCGACCGCGATCGTCGTCGACACCGCGGGCGACGTAATGCCCTGCACAGCAAGACAATCGCCTGCGTCAGGCCCGTCGAAACGAGCATGCGATCGGGCTGGCGCAACGCCGCGCACCCGTCCGAGGTAGTTGGTCAGTGCTTCGCGCAACTGCAGCGCCCCAAGCGGGCCCGGGTAGCCAGGTCGTCGGTTGGGCAGCGGCCCCAAGCGCCGCCCGATAATGGCGAAGCCATTCGGCGCGCGGGAAGAGCGCCGGGTCGGGCAATCCGCCGAGCAAGCGGACGTGTGGATCGGGCCGTGCAGCGGGCGCGGACGGTCGGCTTCCTGCGCGAGCAGATCGGGAGCACCCGCGTTCCCGGAACCCTGACGTCCCGCGAGATAGCCGTCGGCCGCGAGCTGCTCGTATGCGTCGACGACCACGCTGCGGGCCACGCCGAGATCTCGGGCCAATGTCCGTGTCGGTGGCAAGCGCTGTCCCCGCCGGCAACCGGCCCTGCTGGATCGCCGACCGCAATTGCTGCTGCAGCTGCTCGCCGCAGCCCGCGCCGGTCGGACGTATCGAGCGCCACCAGGATGTCCGCGGGAAGCCGGGAATCAGAATTGGTCCGTTTAGAACCGCCTGCATTGGATCTGACACGAGCCAATCCTACGGCCACGCTGGTGTTCATGGTTCCGCTGCTCGACTCCCATGGATGCCTGGCCCCGCCGAAGCCGAACGGTGTCCCTGTTCTGGTGAGCGTCACCGACTTTCACGCAGACCATCGACGCGAGCTTCCCGGAGTCGGCGTTGCACGGCAGGCGTATGCGGATGGGCTGGTACGCGATGCCGGGCGCCGTCGGGCTGTGGCTCTGGTCCCTGCCGGTGAATTCGCGCAGCGGTTCGATATCGGTCTGGGCCAGCGAGGAGGACCTGGAGCGGTTCATCGGCCTGCCCCACCACGTCGACATCATGAAGCGCTACGGCCCGCGCGGGACGACCCGATCGACGAGGTGGCAAGCCGACACCTTCGATCGACATGCCGTCATCGAACGGGCTCGCGAATGGATCACCGAGGCGTCGTGATGGAGCGGATCAAGGTTCATTTCAGCAGCGGTGGCATTGAATGCGCAGCGTGGCACTACCCGGGACGCAACGGCGCGCGCGTGATCATCGCCGCCGGCCTCGGCGTCATCAAGGAGCCCGGAACGGACCGATTCGCCGAACGATTCCACGATGCCGGGTACAGCGTGCTCGCGTTCGACTATCGCCACCTCGGCGAAAGCGGTGGCGCGCCAAGGCAGCTGGTACGCGTTGCCTCGAAGCTCGCCGACTGGCAGGCCGCAATCTCCTTCGCCCCGAGCTTGCCTGGCGTCGACGCCGCGAGGCTCGCGATCTGGGGCTTCTCGGTATCCGGCGGACACGTCTTCACGATCGCGTCGCGCAATCCTCAATTGGCGGCAGCGATCGCGCATTCACCCCTTGCCGACGGAGCAACTGCAACGATGAATGCGATACGGCACACGACGCCATTGGCATTCGCGCGCCTGACGATGCGCGCCGTCGCCGACATCGCCAGCACCGCCGTTGGCCGCAAGCCTGTTCTCGTTCCACTGGCCGGAGCGCGTGGCGAAGTAGCGTCGCTCACCACACCGGATGCACTGAACGGAGACCGAGCGCTCAACCCTGGCAACAAGTATCCGCATTGGCGGCAAGAAGTCACAGCCAGATCCGCACTGCGCGTGGGATTTTATCGTCCTGGCCGATACGCATCCGACATCCGTTGCCCCCTACTGGTTGTCGCCTATGACGACGACGGTGTCACCCCTCCCCGAGCCGCGATCCGCGCGGCTCGTCGAGCACCCCGTGGCGAGCTGGCTCGGCTGCCGGGCGGCCACTACGAAGCGTTCCTCGGTGGCCATGACCAGGCCCCTGGCGCACTGTTGTCGTTCCTCGATCACCAGCTGGCGACGATACGCCTCTCTAGCGCTCGTCTGCGCTTCACCAATCCCGCAAGCTCCTCCCGACTCGCCGTGCCGGTTCTGGCCATCGCCCGGTAGATGTGGCCTTCTATCGTCCGCGTGGACAGGATACAGCCGGTCGGCGACTTCACGGTTGGACAGGCCCTCGGCGATCAGCGTGACGATCTCGCGTTCCCGCGGTGACAGCGGCAACGGTTCGACCGCGCCACGAAGCGCGGGTGTGACTGCGCCGCCGCATGTCTCGGCAAGCTCCTCTGCACGCGCCGCATATGTGAAAGCCGATCCACGTAGCTCGTGTCCGCGATACACCGACGCGGCGTGGGCGGCCGAATCGACAGCCGCGACCAGATCGCCCATCTCCTCGAATTCTTCGGATACGGCGGCGAGTTCGGCGCCGTCGCGCGCATGCAGGGCCGCTGCAAACTTGGCCGCTAGGCCTGCGCGAGGCCCTTCGACGATCTCTGCGAGCGCACGCAACCGCGGCCCGGTGGACGGATCACCGAATTGCGTGGCCGTCTGCAAGCACATCACTTCGGCTGCGAATTGGCCATTGGCTGCCGCGGTTTCGGCCGCTGAACGCGCGATGGAGATGGCCCCACTGACGACTCCTTGGGATGCGGCGACCCAAGCCTGGGCCAGCCCCAACTCGTGGTCCATATACTGCATGGCCGGATGTCGATGCCGCTCGGCCGTGGCGAGTGACTCGGCGGCCTTATCGGCCGATGCCCCGCATGGCGAAAACCATTGTGCGGGGCAGGAAGTACCGGTAGCCCCAGCCGTTGGCCTCTGCGCGGAACATGTCGACCGGCTCCAGCAGCGCAGTCGCCGTGTCGAGGCGACCTGCGCCGAGGGCGGCGCGGCCTGCCACGGCTCGACCGAGCAATTGAAGGAGCCCCGGCAGGTCGGCCCATTGCCGGCGCAAGCGGTCGGTCGGCGAGCACGCCTCCGCTATCCGACCGGACTTCAGCAGCGCGCCAACATGGCCGTCGGTGACGACGAACCGCACGTTCTCGGCGTCGAAGGAGCTGTCCACGATGGCGTAGCCCGCCTCCGCCGCGGCGACGGCGTCGGTTGTGCGGCCGGCGTCTCCGGAGGCGACGGCGATCAATGCGGCGGTCTGGGCACCGACGACGGCGGGTAGCTCGTTGAGGTCGAGACCCTGCGACGACTTGAGTGCCAATTCTGGACTGCCCATCATGGGCCCAGTACACGGTGAGGAAGGCGTCGATGCAGGGGCGTGCGTCTTGCGAGGCGGCAAGCGATACCTCGTCGACAAGTGCCTTCGCGCGCGCGGGGTCGGCCAGTGTGTACATCGCGTTCATGCCACGGACGAACGCGAGCCTGGCATGGTCGGCGCCGGTGAAGCCGGTCGTCGGAACCTGGGCGAACACTGCGTCGGCCTCCTCGCCACGGCTGAGCCCCGACAGATTGCAGCCGCGAATGATGTACGCCTCGGCTCCGCCGCCTGCACGTATCGCCGCTTCCGCCAGTCGATCGGCGAGCGGCAAATCGGCCAGCCACACCGCGCCGTGGGTGGCCCTGACGAGCAGGTCCGGGTCCGGTTCGAGATCCGAGTCCAGACTCAACGCCGCGCGCCGCACGACGGTTCGCATGTCGTCTCGGTCATCGCCGTTGGCGAGTTCGGTGGCGACTCGTCCGCGCAGTCGGCGCAACCTGATGGCCGGCGCGCGTTCGCGGCGTACCTCGCCGTAAAGCGGATGCGCCACCCGTGCTTCGATCCTGCCGTCGACGCGGTCGAGCTTGATGAGCCCGCGCATCATCGGCCTCTTCGACGGCTGCCGAATCGGTGATTCTGCAGAGCGACGCCAGCTCGATGGGCTCCCCGACGGCCAGGGCGTCGATCACCTCACCGACCGCGGGGGGCACCGCCCCTGTCCGCGCTTCGATCACCTCGACCAAGCCGGACGGTACGACCGGTGCGCCCGTCCACGTCCAGAACCCGTGCTGCTCGGCGAGCCGCCCATCGGCCACCTCTTGTTCCACGATGTTTCGCAGGAACAAGACATTGCCCCGCGTCAGATTCCACAAGCGGCGCATCGCATCCGCGTCAACGGGGCCGCCGAGCGTCGCCGAAAGCAGCGTTGCCGTCTCGTCGCGTGATATCGGCTGAAGGTCGATTCGGTGAATGTCGCCGTGCGTCCACATCTCCTGCAGCCCAACGGGAACCGGCTCATTAGCTCGTACGGTGAGCAGAACCTTGGCGGTGCGTCGCTGGACGATCTGCTGGAGGACGAATGTCGAGAGTTCATCCAGTAGGTGGACATCATCGACGGCGACGACCACACGGGTTCCACTCGCAGCCGCGGTCAGCTCGTCGATCACACCGCGCACGAGTTGGAGCGTGCTCATGGGAGCCGAGCCGTCACCGGCGAATGAAGCGAACGCACCAAGAGGAAGCGTACGAGCGGCCGTGGTGGCAACCGTCCAACGGATCTCGGCACCACGCGAACCTGCGGCTGCGAGCGCTTCCCTTGCTACGCGGCTCTTCCCGACACCGGCCGCGCCCCACACGACAATCCCGGCGGCGTCTGCATCCGATATCGCCGCCGCGATGAGCCGCATCTCCTCCGCGCGGCCCGTCAGGGGCCACGTCAACCGCATCCGAACAGCGTACGGCGTTAGCCCGGCTGTGGGCCCGGACTTCGCTGCCTAACCGTTACGCGTGCTTGATGCCCTTGTGCCACAAGCAGGTAACTATTCTTGGGTGTCTGACGTTCATTGTCCTTCGCGTGTCCGAAGGGCCGCTGTGCTGGCTTCACTGGCGATGCTGGTATCCATGGCCGGATTGATGCCACGCGCCCTGGCGGATCCGGAGCCCGATGTTGCGGCGCCGGAGGACCCCTCCGCCGCACCGTTTGAGGTGTCGTCACTCGACGGACAGGGCGCACCGCCGGAAGGGCCGCCGATCTTCGCTCTGCCATTTCCGCTGGCGATTCCCGATGGAACGCCGGCCGGTCAGGACCCGACGCCGTTCACCGGCACTGCGCCGTTCGCACCGCCGGTCATCAGTCCGTCGCGACACCTCACTGGTCGGCGTCGGCATGCCGATCATCGTCGACTTCGGCACTTCCGTCGCTGATCGAGCGGCGGCCGAACAAGCGATCCACGTTTCATCGGATCCGCCTGTCCCCGGGAAGTTCTACTGGCGCAACGATGCCCAAGTGCGATGGCGGCCCCTCGACTTCTGGCCCGCGCACGCTGCGGTCAACGTCGACGCAGGAGGTACGAAGTCGAGTTTCGCCACGGGGGATGCGTTGGTCGCCACCGCCGACGACGCCACCCATCAGCTGACCATCACCCGCAACGGTGATGTGGAGCAGGTCTTCCCGATGTCGATGGGCAAGCCCGGTCACGACACCGCTAACGGCACCTACTACGTCCAGGGAAAGATGCGCGACGTCGTAATGGATTCCGCGACGTACGGAGTGCCGAGCACATCGCCGGATGGCTACCGGGTGCACGTCCAGCTCGCCGTGCAATTCGACAACAGCGGCAACTTCGTGCACAGTGCGCCGTGGTCGGTGGCCGACCAGGGGTTGCGCAACGTAAGCCATGGCTGCATCAACATCAGCCCGTCCAACGCGAACTGGTTTTACGACAACTTCGGCGTTGGCGATCCGATCGTGGTGACGAACTCCGTTGGGTTATACACCCAGAACGACGGCGGGCAGGACTGGCAGATCTAGCGGTCGCTGGTTGCGCAGGCGCAGTCGTACTCGCCCTCGAGGCCGCGCGGCAGGTCCGCGCCGCGGAAGATGCCGCTGGCCGCGGTGGTCGACGACAGCGCATCGGCGGCCAGGATCATCGCCGCGCCCGTCCACGTGGTGCGCTCCACCGGCCAGCGCTTGCCGTCGGCGTACACCAGGCCGGTCCAGTAGGACCCGTCCTCTTCACGGAGGTGGTGCATGTTGGCGAACTGCTCGTGCGCCCGGACCGAGTCGCCAATCGCGTCCAATGCCATTACCAGCTCGCAGGTTTCGGCTCCGGTGACCCACGGCCGGTCGTCGACGCAGCGGATGCCAAGGCCGGGGACGACGAAATCGTCCCACCGCTCGTCGATGCGCTCGCGCGCCGCCGCGCCTCGCATTGCACCGCCGAGCACCGGGTAGTACCACTCCATCGACCAACGGTCCTTGGTCACGAACGCATCGGGGTGATGGGCGATCGCGTGACCCAGCTGGCCGACCGCAACTTCCCACTCCGGCTGCGGATCGTCGAATAATCGGCCAGCGCCAGCGCGCACCGGATGCTGTGGTAGATGCTCGCATTTCCGGTCAGCAAGGCTTCGGCTTCGGGGCCGGACGGGCTTCTGGCCCAAGAGATTTCACCGCCGCTGAATTGCAGGTCCACCACGAAGTCGATGGCCTTGGCTACGACGGGCCACATGGATCTCGGCGAAGCGTCGGTCCCCGGTCGACCAGAACGTGGTGCCAGACCCCGGTGGCAATGTAGGCGCAGAAGTTGCTGTCACTGTTGGCGTCTTCGACGACGCCGTTCCGCAGCTGGATCGGCCAGGAGCCATCGGGCCGCTGCGTTGTCCGGCACCAGTCGAACGCGGCCCGCGCGGGTTCCAGCAGTCCGGCGGCGGTCAGCGCCATCGCGTTCTCGACGTGGTCCCACGGATCGGTGTGGCCGCCGTCGAACCACGGGATGGCGCCGGAGGATTCCTGTGTCGCGGCGATCGACTGCGCGGTCTGGCGGCACTGGGCAGGCGTCAGCACGCCGCGCACCGCGGGCACGTCATAGAGCGGCAACGGGCACCTCCGGTTTCCGGAAGTACAGTGCCACGCTCTTACCGATCAGCAGGGTTCAGCAGCGACTCGGCCGTGCGGGTGATCCACGGCTGCTCCATCATGTCCCACACCAGAAGCTTGTGGTAAGCCGCGACTGCCGGATGGTCCGACTTCGACGTTCCCACAGCGCATTTCAGCCACCAAAATGGCGAGTGCAAGGCATGCGCATGGTGCGTATGCGTCAGGTGCAGGCCATGTGCGCGAGGACCTTGTCGCGCAGCGCGTCGGCGCGGTAGATGCGGATGTGGCCGCCCTCGTTGGCGTGGTACTCGTCGGACAGCGCCCAGCACACCCGCTCGGGCAGCCAGCGGGGAACCGTGATCGCCAGGGCATCCGCCGGGTTTCAACACCCGAACCAGCTCGGCGATCGCCCGATCGTCCTCGGGAACATGTTCGAGGATCTCCGACGCGATGACACAATCGAAAGTGCCGTCGGCGTAGGGCAAGTCGAGCGCATCGCCCTTGACCGCCTCGCCCTTCGCCGATATCGGGCACCTCGCCCTGGTCCTTCATCGCCTGCATGATCTCGTCGACGTCGTTGAGATCGGCGGCGTTCTGGTCGAACGCGATGACGTCCGCGCCGCGGCGGTAGGCCTCGAAACTGTGCCTGCCCGCGCCGCAGCCCACGTCGATCACCTTCATGCCTGCGCCAATCGCGAGCCGGTCGAAGTCGACGGTCAGCATGTCGCGACTCGCTCGCAAGCCCGTTCGTAAACCGCGACCGTCTGCGCCGCAACGGATTCCCAGCTGAACACGTCGAGAGCACGCTGTCGGCCGTTGGCACCAAGGCGCTGCAATTCCAGTGGCGAGTCGAGGAGTTCGCCGAGCACCGTTGTCAGCTCGTCGACGTCGGCCGGGCGGACCAACCGTGCGCACTCGCCGTCGGCGCCGACCACCTCGGGCAGTGCGCCTGCGCGGCTCGCGACGATCGGCGTGCCGCTGGCCATCGCCTCCACGGCAGGCAGCGAGAAGCCTTCGTACAGCGAAGGGATACAAGCGATTTCGGCCGAAGCGAGCAGATCCGCCAGCTCGGAGTCGGAGATCCCGCTCGAGCTGTGCACGATATCGGAGATGCCGAGCTCGGCGATGAGCTTTTCGGTCGGTCCATTGGGCTCGAGCTTGGCGACCAGCTGCAGTTCGAGATCCCGTTCCACGCGAAGGCGTGCAACGGCGTGCAGCAGGTGGCTCACACCCTTGAGCGGTACGTCTGCGCTGGCGATCGCGATGATCCGATTGCGGACTCGATGCTCGCGCGGGTTTGAACAATTCGGTGTCCACTCCCAGCGGCACCACGTGCAGTTGGTCGGACGACACCGCGAAGTCCTCTTTGATGTCGGCTGCCGACGTCGAGGAGACGGTGAGCAGCTCGGGGATCTGCTGGGCGACCTGCTGCTGCATGCCCGCAAATCCGTACCACCGGCGAACCAGCGGCTTGCGCCACCACCGCGCGGCCGCCACGTCGAGGACGCGGTCCCTGGTGATCGGGTGGTGCACGGTTGCCACCACCGGAAGGCCCAGCCCGGCGATCGTCAACAGACCCGTGCCGAGGCACTGGTTGTCATGTACGACGTCGAAGTCGTCGCGCCGGTCGGCGAGGATCCGGGCAGCGCGCAGGCTGAAGGTCTTCGGTTCCGGAAAACCTGCCGTCCAGGTCGTCAGCAGTTCCAGCAGATCGATCCGCGTCTTGATCTCGCTTGGCCACGGGATGCGGAACGGGTCCGGCTCCCGGTACAGATCGAGGCTGGGCACCTTGGTCAACCGCACCCGCGGATCGAGCACCTCGGGGTAGGGCTGGCCGGAGAACACCTCGACGTCATGGCCGAGTTCGACAAGCCCGCGGGACAGATGGCGGACGTAGACGCCCTGCCCGCCGCAATGGGTCTTGCTCCGGTAGGACAACAAGGCGATGCGCATGGTCAGCTCACGACACTGCGCAGTAGTCGGAACATCCAGGGCCGGTGAGCTGGACAAATCGTGTCACGCAAAAACTCCGAACCCTCTGGACATGTGTCCAGACTATAGTTTGACGTGCTAGCGGACGCAACGCGGCCACCCCGCTCTGACTATCACAGACGGCGCAAGGCGTGCTGCTCGGCCCTGTCGATTCCGAACCCGTCGTCTCGGGTACTCGCTGTCTGTTGGACGAGGAATCGAGGCGCAATGAGCAGACATATCGAGGCCCGTTTCGAGGTCGCCAGCTGGGACGAGACACCCTTCGAGGGCGGCGACGACGCGACGAAGCTGACAGAAGCACTGGTAGCCAAGCGCTACGAAGGCGATATCAAGGGCACATCGACGACGAAATGGCTAATGGCCTATTCGCCGGACAAGAGTGCACTGTTTGTCGGCATCGAACACATCGCGGGCACGATCGGCGGCAAGAAGGGCGGCATCGTGCTGCTGCACGACGGCGAGTACCGCGACGGTGTCGCGTCGGCCGAGCTGCGTGTCGCATCCGGCACGGAGGAGCTGTCGGATGTGGCTGGCACCGGTAAGTTTCGCGCCGATCCCGCAGGCTCGATGACGCTCGACCTCGACGGCGCCTGGTAGCGCTATTGAGGAGGGAAGCCGCCGGTGGCCACCGGACCCCACCGGCGCGGTGTGACGCGGATCAGGCACTTGCGTTGGTCGACCATCGCCTGCCGGTACTCCGCCCAGTCGGGGTGTTCACCGGCGATGGACCGGTAATAGTCGACCAACGGCTCAACGGCGTCCGGCAGGTCGATCACCTCGGCGTCGCCGTCGACCTGCACGTAGGCGCCATGGAATTCATCGGAGAGCACCATGACGCTTGCGCGCGGCGTGCGACGGACATTGGCCGATTTGGCACGCTGCGGATAGCTGGCGATCACGATGCGGCCGGCGTCGTCGACCCCACCCGACACCGGGGAGCTCTGCAACGAGCCATCCGCCCGAAATGTGGTGAGCACCATGCGATGTCGCGGCCGGATGAAGTCCAGTAGGTCGGGCAGGCTGACCACATCAGCGGTCGCATACTTTCTGGCCATACGACAACCCTAGCGACGGAGCCGATGACCGAAGCTTTCGAGAAACTGGTTTCCCTGCTCGACTATCCGATGTTTGTGGTCACCACCCGCGTCGGCGAAGAGTCGGCGGGCTGCCTCGTCGGGTTCGCCAGTCAGGTGAGCATCGGCCCACCGCGTTTTCTGGTCGGCCTGTCCAAACGCAATCACACCTACCGCGTCGCGCAACGGGCAGACCATCTCGCCGTGCATCTTGTGCCGCGCGATCACTGCGGACTCGCCCGGCTATTCGGAAGCGAGACCGGCGACAGCACCGACAAATTCGCGCGCTGCGCCTGGCATGCGGGCCCGAACGGGATGCCGATCCTCGACGACGCCGCCGGCTGGTTCGTCGGTGAGGTGCTGAGCCGCTACGACGTCGGCGACCACGTCGGCTTCCTGCTCAAGCCCGTCGCAGGGGATGCGCCGGAGCAAGTTCGAGCAGCTCGTCACGTTCTCCGATGTCCGCGATCTGGAACCCGGCCACGAGGCATGACCGGTTGTGGATAACTTTCGTCACGTGTCGGATCACCGCGATATCCTTCGAACATGAGTTCGACTAGGGATAAGATCATCGCTGCGCTCGATGCCGCAGATGCCAGCTACCGGAAGCTGGCGGCGCTGCCGTTGGAAACACTGACACGCCCCGAAAAGCAGGCACTCCTCAATCGGCTTGAGGAGCTCGGCAAGAAGATGACGGCCTTAGATCGCAGGCTGATCGGCCAGATGGTCACCGAAGGCGACCCCGCGCTGTTCGGCGGGGCGTCGTGGGCAGATGTGCTGTCCAGACGGCTGCGGATTTCACGCGGCGAAGCGCAGAGACGAATATCCGAGGCGCGTAGCGCCTAGTCCGTCTTCCGCTTGAGCACCCATGCAGGGATCCAGTGGGTCACGGACTTGCGACGTGCCCCGTAGGCGATCTCGTAGGTGACCAGGCCCCACCAGTTGCCCTGCTCGCAGATGCCCCAGCAGGTAAGACGGCCGTCGACGACCGAGTGCATCTGCAGTCCGGCCGGGTTGTAGCCGCCGGCGCGATGCGGCTCGCGCGGGAACAGTGCGGCGAGGTCGACGAGCACCGCGACCGGCGGATCCACCCGCCGGAACGCCTGCTGTACGGGCTGCCCGTTGTAGCCGATCGACTGCAGCTCCCCCACTGTTCGATCATACGTTCGAATGGGTTGCTCGAGTCACCGATCGTTCTACGCTGAGGATCGCCATGTACATACCGCAGAACTTCGCCCTGTCCGACGAGGAAACCGAGGCCGCTCTGGCGCAGGCCGAGTTTCGCGCATCTGGTCACCCACGACTCGTCGGGGTTGATGGTGACGCCGCTGCCCCTTATCTACGACGGGACACTCGCTCATCGGTCACGTGTCACGGGCCAACCCGCATTGGCATGCCGACGGCCGCGAGTCGGTGGCCATCTTCTCCGGTCCGCAGGCCTACATCTCGCCCAGCTTCTACGCGACGAAAGCGGAAACGGGCAAGGTGGTGCCGACCTGGAACTACGAGGTGCTCAATGTCTACGGCCGGCTCGTCGTGCACGACGATGCGGATTGGGTGCTCAACCTCGTCACGATGCTGACGAATCGTCACGAGCAGCGCCGCACCGAGCCGTGGCAGGTCACCGATGCGCCCGAGAACTACACGCGCGCGCAGCTGCGCGCGATCGTCGGCGTGGAGCTTGTCATCTCGAAAGTCGAAGGCAAGGCGAAGATGTCGCAGAACCAACCCGAACGCAACCGGACGGGAGTGGTCGCCGGCCTCAAGGAATCCGACGCACCGGACGATCAGCTCGTCGCCGACCGAGTCGACGCTCTCGGAAGCACGAACGCGAACGGCCGCGGATAGCCCAACCCGCTCAGCCGCGACCGCCGCACCGCAGCCACGTCGACCGAGCGCACCTCCCCCGACGACGGTTCGTAGCACTGCCACTGGAGCCAGTCGGCGTCGACGATCAGCACCCAGTGCCGTGGGATGAACCGTCCGATCAACATCGCGACCGGCCAGTCCCCTTCCACCGCATGCCGCACATCGGACAACCTGTCCCGCCGACCGCGAAACAGCCGCCACCGGTAGCGGACGCCCGACGAGGAGCTGTGCGCGGTAAGCGCACGTGCCATCCCCATCGGCGTGGTGCCCAGCCGGCGCGGCCAGACCCGATTCACCTCGGCGTGCACCCGCGCCTGTTCGTCGGCGAACCACGCCGCATCGGACAGGTCAGCCTGCCTGGCCCGTTGCTCCAGCAGCGCACCCGCCACCACCGCGACGGTCGGTCCGCACGTGACGCCGTCGCGCTGCCGAAGATTCAGCGCCGAGAGCTTCATCGGTTACTCACGTAGGCCTCCGGGTACTCGGACACTCGATGAGTTTCGACATCACGCCCACCGCCGCGCAGCACGACCTCGCCCGACGGACCCACGAATTCGCCGACAAGTGCGTCCGCCCCGTCGCGCTCGAGTACGACCAGTGCCAGGAGTTTCCGTGGCCGGTGCTCGAGGAGGCCGCCGAACGCGGGTTCTACAGTCCGCTGTTCTACCGCGATCTGATCGGCGATCCGACCGGACTGTCGCTGCCGATGTTCATGGAGGAGCTGTTCTGGGGCTGCGCAGGCATCGGCCTTGCGATAGTGATGCCCGCATTGGCGCTCTCGGCGATCGGCCAGGCCGCCTCGCCCGAGCAGATGCTTGCAGTGGGCGCCCGAATGTTTCGGCACGCCGGGCGATCTCAAGCTGGCCGCGCTGGCGATCTCCGAGCCCGAGGGTGGCAGCGACGTTCGCAACCTGCGCACCACGGCACGCCGCGACGGCGACGACTGGATCATCGACGGCCACAAGATGTGGATCGGCAACGGCGGCATCGCCAATGTGCACGTCGTCAACGCCGTCGTCGACGAGGAGCTCGGCCACAAGGGTCAGGCCCTGTTCATCGTGCCCGGCGGCACGCCCGGCCTCGACCTCGTCCGCAAGCTCGACAAGCTCGGCTGCCGGGCGTCGCACACCGCCGAGCTGAAATTCAACGGTGTCCGGGTACCTGGCGCCAACCTGCTCGGTGGGCAGGAGAAGCTCGACCACAAACTCGCCAAGGCCCGTGAGGCGATCGAGGGCGGCAAGCATTCCGGCTCTGCCACCATGGGCACCTTCGAGCAGACCCGGCCGATGGTCGCCGCTCAGGCGCTCGGAATCGCCAGGGCTGCACTGGAATACGCCACCGAGTACGCCAACCGGCGCGAGGCGTTCGGCGCGCCGATCATCGACAACCAGGGCATCGCGTTCCCGCTCGCCGACCTTGCCACCGAGATCGACGCCGCCCGGCTGCTCACCTGGCGGGCGTCCTGGATGGCCGCGTCCGGGGTGCCGTTCGAACGCGGCGAGGGGTCGATGGCCAAGCTGGCCGCCAGCGAAGTCGCCGTTCGAACCACCGAACGCGCCATCCAGACGATGGGCGGCTGGGGCTACATCAAGGACCATCCGGTCGAGAAGTGGTACCGAGATGCCAAGCTGTACACCATCTTCGAGGGCACCAGCGAGATTCAGCGGATCGTCATCTCCAACGCGCTCGGCGCCGCCGACGGCAAGCCGCCCCTGCACGTCGACCTCGAGCCGACCGGCGGCCCGCTGAACAAGTGGTTCGGCCGCGGCACCCCGCTGCGCGGCAAGGCGGCCGATGCGGCGCTTTCCGCCAAGGACCGAGTGCCCGGCCCGATAATGCGGGTGGCAATGAACGTGTTGCGTCCACCCCGCAAGTGAGAGAGGTCCGCGATGGGCGTCAGGATGATGGATCTGCTCAGCGGCAATCTCGACACACTGCGATACGAGCCCACCGCGAAACGGGTGCGGGTGTCCGTCGGCGGCGAACCCGTCGCCGACACCTGCGAGGCCCGGCTGGTCTGGGAGCCGCGCCGCGTCGTCCCGACCTATGCGGTTCCGGTCGCCGCGCTGACCGCGCAGCTGGTGCCCGCCGGTGCCGAGTCCGGCGCCGATGAGGACGTCGGAGTGCGCCTTCCCGCGATCAGTTCGCGGCCCATCCTGGACCCGACCGTGCCGTTCGACGCCCACTCATGTTCGGGCACCGCGTTCGATGTCATCGCCGGCGAAGAGACGGGCGCCGCAGCGGCGTTCCGGCCCGACGACCCCGACCTGGCCGACTACGTCATCCTCGAGTTCGCCGCGTTCGAATGGCGCGAGGAGGACGAACCGGTAGTCAGCCACCCGCACGACCCGTTCGGCCGCATCGACGTCCTGCGCAGCAGCCGCCACATCCGCATCGAACTGGACGGACGGCCGCTCGCCGAATCATCTCGGCCGATGCTGCTGTTCGAAACGCTGCTGCCGGTGCGGTTCTATCTGCCTCGCGAGGACGTGGTCGTCCCGCTCGAACCCAGCGACACGGCGACCTACTGCGCGTACAAGGGCCGGGCGTCCTACTACTCGGTGCCCGACGGGCCGCGCGATGTGGCGTGGACGTATCACGAGCCACTGCACGACGCCGAACCCGTCCGCGACCGGATCTGCTTCTTCGACGAACGCCTCGACGTGATCGTGGACGGTAAGCGCCGCGACCGGCCGGTCACGCCGTGGAGCGACGATCGATGACGTTCGCCGACCTGCACTGCGGCGAGCTGCCGCTGCTGCTGCCCAACGCATGGGACGTGCCGTCGGCGCTGGCACTGCTGGAGTGCGGCTTCGCCGCGATCGGCACGACTAGCTTCGGCGTGGCGTCCAGCCTCGGCACGCCCGACGGCGGCCGGTCGACCAAGGAGGCCAATCTCGGCCTGGCCGCCGCGCTGCGACCACTCGACTGCTACGTCAGCATGGACATCGAGGACGGCTACGCCGACGATCCGGACCAGGTCGCCGACTACGTCGCCGGCTTCCCGTCGACGGCATCAACATCGAGGACAGCACCGACGAGAAGCTGATCGAGCCACACGCGGCACGCGGCGAAAGTGCAAGCCATCAAACAACGTTCACCCGACGTGTTCGTCAACGCCCGCATCGACACCTACTGGCTCGGCCAGGATGCCACGGTGGCGGCGACGCTGGACCGGGCCGCGCAGTACGTCGAGGCGGGCGCCGACGGCATCTTCGTCCCCGGCGCCACCGAGCCCGACGTGCTGCGTGAACTCACCGCAGCCATCCCGCTGCCCGTCAATGTCCTTGCCATCCCCGGACTTTCGCTGGCCGACCTCGCGGCGCTTGGCGTGCGCCGGGTGTCGACGGGCTCGCTGCCGTACCGTGCCGCGATTCACGCCGCCGCGCGGGCCGCTGTTGCCTGTCCGCGATGGCGACCGAGTTGCCCGCCGCCGACCCGTACCCCGAGATGCAGGCACGCCTGACGCGCTACGCGAATCAGAAGTTGAGCGGGTAGCCGCCGCTGACCTTGAGCGTCTCGCCGGTGATGAAGGACGCCTCGTCGGAACACAGGAACAGCATCGCCGAGACGACGTCGTCCATCGTGCCGAGCCGGTGCACAAGCTGGAGCCGATGGACGAACTCGTCGATCAACGGCTTTGGCAGATCGGCCATCGCGTTCTCGGTGTTCATCAAGCCTGGTGCAATCGCGTTGACGCGGATGCGGTCCGGCGCCAGTTCGGTCGCGAAAGCGACGGTCAAGGCCGCGGACCGTGAGCTTGGACACCGCGTACGGCGTAGCGCTCATGTAGCCGGCCATCGACGAGATGTTGAGCACCACCCCGCCGCCGCGGTCCCGCATCGAGTCCCGGCAGGCCAGCGTCACGTTGATCACGCCCATCACGTTGACGTCGAACAAGCTGCGGATGTCGTCGCGCGACAACGCGCCGAACGGCTGGTTGTACTTCGTCAAATGCAGGCCTGCGTTGTTGATCACGATGTCGATGCCGCCGAACCGGTCGATCGTCGTCGCGACGGCGGCGTCCACCCGATCGGGATCGGCGACGTCGCAGTCCACCGCGATCGCCTGCCCGCCGGCCGAAACAAGTTCGGCCGCAGTGCGTTCGGCCATCTCGACGTCGATGTCGGCGAGCACCACACTGGCGCCCTCGGCGACCAGCGACCGTGCGAACGCCCTGCCGAAGCCGATCGCGCCGCCGGTGATGAATGCGGTGTGGCGTTCGAATCTCATAACAGCTCTTTCGAAGGGGAGACCGCTTCGCTGGTGTCGGCCGTGCTGCCCGCGGGCAACAGCACCGTCTCCAGCGTGCTCACCGCGTCACGGTACTCCGGACGCGTCCAGAACCCGGAGTGACCGCAGATCGGCGGATAGGTCCCGTCTTCACGCGGTGTCAGGCTCAGCGCGTCGAGCACCCGGTAGTCGACCTCGTCGGTCGCCTCCTGCAGGCTTCGGTCGTGGTCGTCGTTGATCCACGACCCGATCGGGTCTGTTCGTGCCCACAGGTTGATCCAGCGTGGTAGCTGTCGCCGGCGCAACCGGGGCAGCGCATCAGTTCCGAAGTAGGCAGGGAAGTTTCGCGCATACAGTCGGCGAAGCGGCGAGCCGAATGTCATCAGTGCGACCTTGTGCGCGGTGCTCTCGTCGTCCTGCAGCAGCGTCGCCGCTGCGATCACCGTGCCCTGGCTGTGCGCCACCAGCACCACTCGCGTGTCACCCGCTGCGGTCAGTGCGCGCAGCCGGTCGAGTAGTTCGGGCACCGTGCGCTCGGCGTAGCACGGCGGGGTCAACGGGTGGTTGGCCCGAGGCCAGAAGGTGATCACATCCCACATCACCGCTACCACCCGCCGCAGTTGGCGATCCCGAAATGCCTGCACGGCCAACAGCACAAGACCCGTCGCCAGCGAAACCGTGATGAACACGCTGGCGTTGGTGAGGGCCGGCGAGTAGGTGGGCAGCGAGCCGAAGCCGCCGCTGTCGGACAGATACCACACCGCAAGGGCCACCATCACCGCCACGGTGAACAGCGCCAGCCCCGCCACAATCGTCGTGCCAAGGTCGGTCAGCGATGCCCACGCCCGCGAGGTCGCGACCTGCTTGGCCCGGCCGTCGGTTTCGGCCGTACCGGGGTAGTCGGCCAGCACAGAGCGAAGGTCGGCCCGCGCCCTCGTGCGCGTGATCCACCACCACAGCCACATCCCTGTGATGATCGCCGCGACGATCAGCACGACAGTGGCCACCGCCGCCCAGAAGTACGGCGGCGGGACGATCAATGGCGCATCGGCGTCCAGTGCTGCGGATTTGTCCGCAAAACTGGCGGAGTTACTGGCGAGTGTCGCTGTCCTGCTGGCAGTTTCGCCGCGGGCGGCCGTGGTGGACAGCACCGCTTTGCCAAGCACCTGCGCGGTCCACAGGCCGACCCCGACGCTGAACACACCGCCGATGAGCCAGCCGATCAACGCGACGAACGGTGCGGTGAACCCGCCGAGCGTCGGCCTGTACCCCTCACCCTGCTCACCGGACGGCGGCGTCTGCCGGCCCCGCACCGACAGCGCGGTGAAGACGAACAACCCGAGTAGCAGAACCACCTGTGCGCCGAGCACCACGTAGATCGCGCCTCGCAGACCCGGAAAGTGTGTCTGCTCAGGCGGATACACGACGTCGGCAGTCGCCACCCATGCCAGCGACCCGACGAGCAGAACCAGCGACACCCATCGCAGCATCAACAACGGGCGGGTCAGCCAGTCCGCGCCGACACCACCGCGCGCGGTGGCCCGGTTCCACGCGGTGGTCAGCACGGCGATCGCGAGGACGACGCCGTTGGCCGCCAGTAGCGCCAAACCCGCCGCATGAACTCCCGGCGTCGCCGCGTAGCGCGCAGGCACGGCCAGGGTCAGCGCGCCAAGCCCCGCCGTCCACGCCATCACATGGCAGGCCCGCAGCCGCAGCACCGACGGATCAGCGCTCCAGAACGTGTCGGATTCCAGCGGGACCTCGTCGGCCATCACCGCGGGATTCGGTGGCTGGCCGAGAACGCGGGTGTTCTCCCGCCCCAGCCGCCACAACACCGCGATCACCACCACCAGTGGCACGGCGCCCAGCGCGACCTGCACGCCGCGCGGCGCCGACACCATGAAAGACAGCGGGCCCAGCGTCGAACCGCAGTAGTCCAAACCCATGCACTGCCAGACCATTACGTCCATCACCGCGACCGCCGCGGCAAGCATCAGTATCAGCGTGAACGACAGCGCGATCAGTCGCAGCAGGCACACCGAGACCGCGGCGGCGAAGCGCTTCGTGGCTGGCGGCAACATCCAATGGGCGAGGTTGATGAAGATGAACGGCAGAAAGAGCAGCCACACCGCGCGGCTGGCAGGGCCCGAGGTCAGCCCGCCCCATGAATACGCCTCGAGCACCCTGCGCCACGCGCCTGGCGGTCCTGCCGTCGCGTCCTCGATCCACGGTTGTCTTCGGTAGAAACCCGCCGACTTGTCGCCGGCGACCTCCTCGATGAATTCGGTGGGGCAACTCAACAGCGCTTCGGGCGGTGTGCCAGACACTCCGTGTACCCGCAGCTCCACGATGGTTCCGCTGGCGGCCATCCACCCATCCTGACGCGAGGTTTAGCGATCGGTTGGGTGGGCGCGCCCGTGGGGACGACGAATCTGTAATGCGCCGGGTATCCGGTACCCCTGGTTTCAATTGGGGTCGTTCTGGCAACATTACTCACGAGTTAGTTCGGTTCGACGACACTCAGCGGGTGGGGATGACAATGGGGCTTTCATACAGTTCAGGGGCTATTTCGGTACTCGCCAAAGGCAGTGAGGGCGGCGGAGCGGCGCTGGATCAGGTGATCGGGATGTCGGTGGTCGCGCTGATCGTCACGGTCGGCCTGCTCTGGATCGGCTATCTGCACCGAGCCCGGCGCATCACCTGGCTGAACAACCTTGCCGAGTGGTCTGCGCGGAAGTTCAAGCGGCCGGGGTGGGTGGCGCTGCCGATGGCGTTGTTCATCACGACGCTGATCTGCGCACTGTTCGGGTTCATCTGGGACGTGAGTCTCCATATCGGCAACGGCCGCGACTCCGGGCCGCTGGCCAACCCTGCGCACTACTTCATCCTGTTCGGCCTTTTCCTGCTGTTCATCGCCGGCTGCTTGGCGTGCGTGCTGCCCTACGAGAAGCCGGGCCCGTCGGCCGTGCGAATCACCAGCAATTGGTATGCGCCGGTGGGTGGGATCCTGATGGCGGGCTGCGGCCTGTACGCACTGCTCGGGTTTCCGCTCGACGACATCTGGCACCGCATCTTCGGTCAGGACGTCACCCTCTGGGGCCCAACCCATTTGATGATGATCGGCGGCGCAGGCTTTGCCACGCTGTCCGCGCTCCTGCTCCACCACGAGGGGGTCAAGGCGATGGGCGAAGAAGCCCCGCCCGGTTCGGTCTTCGTCAAGTTCATCCAGTACCTGGGTTTCGGCGGCATCCTCATCGGCCTGTCGGTGTTCCAGATCGAATTCGATTTCGGCGTAGCGCAATTCCGCCAGGTGTTCCAGCCGATGCTGATCGCCGCTGCGGCAGCATTCGCTCTGGTCGCAGCCCGCATGATGCTGGGACGCGGCGCGGCCGTCATCGCGGCACTGCTGGCGATCGGGCTGCGCGGCGGGGTGGCGCTCATCGTCGGTCCGATCTTCGGTGCACCGATCAACTGGTTCGCGCTTTATCTCGGACCGGCCATCATTGTCGAACTGCTGGCGCTGACCCCACTTCTCAAGCGGCCCATCGTCTTTGGGCCGTCAGTGGGCTGGGTGTCGCCACCGTCGGACTGTGGCTGGAGTCGCTGTGGATCGGCGCGGTCTACCATTATCCGTGGCCGACGAGCATCTGGCCCGAAGCGCTGGCCATGGCCGTCCCCGTCGCCGTGCTCACCGGGGCCTGCGGAGCCCTGTTCGGTCTGGTCCTCACGTCGCAGCGGCTGCCGTCGCGAGCCATCAGCATCGGTCTGGTCGTGCTCACCGTCCTTGCGCATCGGCGGTGCGACGGCCAATGGGCTGCGCTACAACGTGCCGCAGAACGTCACGGCTACCATCGCGCTCACCGATGTTCCCGACAGCAGTCCGGGCCAGCGGATGGTGATCGCCGATGTGCGCATCAACCCGCCGGACTTCATCAGCGACAACCCCAATTGGGTGTCGGTCCTCGGGTGGCAGGGCGGGCTGCCAACCAGCGCGGCCAGGTCGTCGACACCTGGAGAAGGTCGGTCCTGGTCATTACCGCACCACCCAACCGATGCCGGTATGGGGTATCATGGAAGACGCTGCTGCGGGTCCACGACGGAAAGACGTTGACCGCGGTGCCGATCTATCTGGCGGCCGACCCGGGCATCGGCGCGAGAGGAGGTCCCCGCGCAGGCGTCGATGACGCGGCCGTTCGTCGCCGAGATCACCATCCTTCAGCGTGAGCGCAACCCCGACACTCCGATGGTGCTGTGGACGGTCGGCTGCCTGCGTGGTGCTGTTCTGCACGCTCGCGCTCATCGGCGGCCCTGAGCTGGGGTGCGGGCCGGATCAACCGCAGCGAGCCTTCGGGCAGCAAGGCCGAACTTCAGCCGACGGCGCAGGCGTGACCGCGGGATCTCACGTCGAGATACTGGCCCACCACGGCCTGCTCCTCGCGATACCAGCGTTCGCTCCGGCGATCGCGGTCGCAGGCGTGGTGATCTACGTCGCGCTGCGGGACCGTCGTCGCGGCGGCGATGCGCCTGCGGGTGAGAACCCAGACTCGCCCCGCCACAATGGTTCACCGTGACAACATCCAGGACCCTTCTGATTTTGACCGCTGCTGCACTGATCACCGCTGGATGCGGCGGATCGAACGGCTCTGATAACGCGCCGGGCAGCGCCACGAGCAGTCAGCCGTCGACCGTCAGCCCGTCGGATATGTCGAATGACCAGGCCCCGCCGACGCGGCTCGTCATCGACGTCGACATCAAGGGCGGCAAGGTCACCCCCGACCAATCAGCAGCTGCAGGCGGGCGTCAAGGAGCAGATCATCATTCGCGTCAACAGCGACGCGGCCGACGAGCTGCACGTGCACTCCACGCCCGAGCACAAGTTCACCGTCGAGGCCAAGCCGATGCAGACCTTCCAGTTCACCGTCGAGGTGCCCGGCAAGGTGGACGTCGAGCTGCACAAGCTGAACAAGACCATCGCCACCATCACTGTGCAGTGATCAGCGATCGGTCGACCGCGGTCCTTGCCCATGGCCTTGGCGGCTCGACCGATCTGCCGATTCCCTTCAGCTATGCGCTCATCGGCGCGGCGTGGGCATTGACGTTCACCTTCGCCGTCGTCGCGCTCGCCTGGCGGCGGCCGCGGTTCGATCCCGACAAGCCGGGCCGTCCGCTGCCACGGCGGGTCACGACGCTGGTCGACGCCGCGGCCACCCGCTGGGCCGTGGCGATCGCGGCGCTGCTGTTCGCGGTTTGGGTGGCGGTCGCCGCGTTCGTCGGCCCGCAGGACGCGGACAACCCGTTGCCAGGGGTGTTCTACGTGTTGTTGTGGGTCGGGCTGGTGGCGCTGTCGCTGGCCGTCGGACCGGTGTGGCGTGCGATATCTCCGGTGCGCACCGTGCACCGGCTGCTCGGCAGGCGGTCGTTGGCTCTTCGCTACCCCGAATCGGCGGGGTACTGGCCCGCGGCGGCTGGCCTGTTCGCGTTCGTCTGGCTCGAGCTCGCCAGCCCCGACCCGGGATCCCTTGGGGCGATCAAGATTTGGTTGCTGGTCTACGTCGTCGTCACGTTGGCAGGCGCATTGTGCTGCGGTGACACGCTGGTGCGCCCGCGCCGATCCGTTCGAGGTGTACAGCGTGGTGGCATCGCGACTGTCACCGATGCGCCGCAACGCTGACGGCCGCATCGCGGTCGGCAACCCGTTCGACCACCTGCCGTCACTGCCGGTGCGCCCCGGCACCGTCGCGGTGCTGGCGGTGCTGCTGGGGTCGACCGCGTTCGACGGCTTCTCGGCGACCCCGCAGTGGCGCACATTCGTCGACAACCACGCGCACTCGACCTTCTCCGCGACGCTGCTCAACACCGTCGGGCTGTTGGTGTTCGCCGGGGTCGTGGCGGGCACGTTCTGGCTCGCGGCGCGCACCACGGGGGGCGTCGACCGGCAGCGTCGCCGCGAACTGCCCGGCCTGATGGCACATTCGCTGATCCCAATCGTCATCGGCTACGTATTCGCCCACTACCTGACGTATCTCGTCGAGCGCGGCCAGCAGACGATCATCCTGCTCTTCGGTCTCGGCGACACCCAGGTGCATTACGTGCTGTCAATGCATCCGACGGTGTTGGCCAGCATCAAGGTGGGCTGTGTGGTGGCAGGCCACATCGCAGGAGTGATCGCCGCGCACGACCGGGCATTGCGGTTGCTGCCCGCAGGCCACCAGCTGACCGGGCAGCTGGCGATGATGCTGGTGATGGTCGGATACACGTTCACCGGGCTGTACCTGTTGTTCGGCGGATAGCAGGCTCATACCGTAGACGCATGCGGGCGCTGATCATCGTCGACGTTCAGAACGACTTTTCTGAAGGCGGCTCTCTCGCCGTGGTCGGCGCGGCGGCGGTAGCCCGGGGGATCAGCGAGTTCTTAGCGAGCGAGCCCGACTACGCGCACATCGTCGCGACGAAGGATTTCCATATCGACCCCGGCGAGCACTTTTCCGAGAACCCCGACTATGCCGTGTCGTGGCCGCGGCATTGCGTGGTGGGAACGGCGGGTGCCGACTTCCATCCCGACCTCGACACCCGCGCGGTCGAGGCCGTATTCACCAAGGGGCATCACTCGGCGGCCTACAGCGGCTTCGAAGGCACCGACGAGGCAGGCACGACATTGGCGGAGTGGCTGCGGCAGCGCGGCGTCGATGCAGTGGACATCGCCGGCGTTGCGACGGATTACTGCGTGCGCGCCACCGCCGCCGACGCCGCCGAGGAGGGCTTTTCCACGCGGGTACTGCTGGAACTGACCGCGGGCGTTGCGCCCGAGTACGACCGCCAAGGCCGTCGAGGATCTGCGCGCCGTCGGCGTCGAGGTCGCCTAGCTCGTCGGGTCGCGCGGGGTCCCGGTCCACTTCGGCGGGCGACCCTCCAGATGGGCGCGCACCCCCTCGCGGGCGTCTTCGTGGCCCATGACCTGCAGGTGAATGTCTGTCTCGCGGGCACCGACGGCCTCGCGGTCGAGGTCGAACGAATCCCACAACAGTCTCTTGCTGGCGGCAACCGACATCGGCGCGGTGTTCTCGGCGATGTCGTGCGCGAGTTCCAGCGCGGCGGGCAGAACATCGCCCGCGTCGAGCACCCTGCTGCCCAACCCCAGCTCCACCGCCCGCTGCCCGTCGAAAACCGCTCCGGTCAATAGGATTTCGGCCGCGTTGGCGATCCCGACCAGCCGAGGCAGCACCCAGTGCGAGTACGCGTCACCGACGACGCCCCGCCTGACTTGCACCACGCCGTAACGCGCGTCGGCGGCGAAGAACCGGATGTCGCATTGCAGGGCGAGCGTCAGGCCTAGGCCGATGGCGTGGCCGTTGACGGCGGCGATCACCGGCTTGGCGAGCGACCACGCGGGCACCGCGATCCCGGCTGCGGAGAAGTCAGGCCCTGGTTCGGAGAAGGTCTGCTCACCGCCACCGAGGTCGGCGCCTGCGCAGAACGCGGGCGGGGTGCCGGTCAGGACGATCACCCGGACGGAGTCGTCGCGGTCGCAGGTGCGGTAGGCGTCGGCAATCTCGTCGCGCATACCGTCGCCGATCGCGTTGCGTTGCTGCGGCCGGTTGAGTGTGATGGTCGCCACGCCGCGGTCGACCTCGAACAACAGCGTGCGATAAACGGGCATCGAGCGACACCGTATCGTCGCCGTCGTGAGTGATGGCGGGGTGTCGGAAATCTGGCGAGGTAAGGCGTATCCGCTTGGCGCCACGTACGACGGCTCGGGGACCAATTTCGCGGTGTTCAGCGAGGCCGCTGAGAAGGTCGAGTTGTGCCTGTTCGAGGCCGACGGAGCCGAGAGCAGAGTGACGCTGCCCGAGGTCGACGGCTTCGTCTGGCACGGCTTCATCCCCAATATCGAACCGGGCCAGAGATACGGCTACCGCGTGCACGGCCCATACGATCCCGCGGCGGGGCAGCGCTGTAACCCGAACAAGCTGCTGATCGACCCGTACGCGAAGGCGATCGACGGCACGTTCCAGTGGAACCAGTCGCTGTTCGGCTACAACTTCGGCGACCCCGACAGCCGCAATGACGACGACTCTGCGGCCAGCATGCCCAAGTCGGTGGTCATCAACCCGTTCTTCGACTGGGGTGTGGACCGACCGCCTGGGCACGAGTATGCCGATACCGTCATCTACGAGGCGCACGTCAAGGGGCTCACGCAGACGCACCCGGACATCCCGGAGAACATTCGCGGGACATACGCCGCGGTGGCGCACCCCGTGATCATCGAGCACCTGAAGTCGTTGGGCGTCAACGCCATCGAGTTAATGCCGGTGCATGACTTCGTCGATGACTCGACGCTCATCGACAAGGGCCTTACCAACTACTGGGGCTACAACACGATCGGCTTCTTGGCACCGGAACCCAAGTACAGCAGCAGTTCGTCGCCCGGCGGACAGGTCCAGGAATTCAAGGCCATGGTCCGTGCGCTGCACGAGGCTGACATCGAGGTGATCCTCGACGTGGTCTACAACCACACCGCCGAGGGCAACCACCTCGGTCCGACGCTGTCGATGCGCGGGATCGACAACGCCGCGTACTACCGCTTGGTCGACAATGATCTCAGGTACTACCTGGACTACACCGGAACCGGCAACAGCCTCAACGTGGGCCACCCGCACTCGCTTCAGCTGATCATGGATTCGTTGAGGTACTGGGTGACCGAGATGCACGTCGACGGTTTCCGGTTCGACCTCGCATCCACCCTTGCCCGCGAGTTCTACGACGTGGACAAGCTGTCGACCTTCTTCGAACTCGTGCAACAGGATCCGACGGTCAGCCAGGTGAAGCTGATCGCCGAACCGTGGGACGTCGGCCCTGGCGGCTATCAGGTCGGCAACTTTCCGCCGCAGTGGACGGAGTGGAATGGCAAGTACCGCGACACGGTGCGCGACTACTGGCGCGGCGAGCCTGCCACCCTCGACGAGTTCGCTTCTCGCCTAACCGGATCGGCCGACCTCTACGAGCACACCGGCAGGCGCCCCGTCGCGTCCATCAACTTCGTCACCGCCCACGACGGCTTCACGCTGCGGGACCTGGTGTCCTACAACGACAAGCACAACGAGGCCAACAAAGAGGGCAACCGGGACGGCGAGAGCCACAACCGATCGTGGAACTGCGGGATCGAAGGGCCGACCGACGATCAGGAGATCAACGAGTTACGGGCCCGGCAGCAACGCAATTTCCTTACCACGCTTCTGCTTTCGCAGGGTGTACCGATGATCTCGCACGGCGACGAACTCGGCCGTGCTCAACAGGGCAACAACAACGTGTACTGCCAGGACAACGAGCTTTCCTGGATCAACTGGGCGCAGGCCGACAACGACCTAGTGGAGTTCACTCGCGCGGTGTCCGCGCTGCGCACCGCGCATCCGGTTTTCCGCAGGCGACGCTTCTTCAGCGGTAAGCCCGTCGGCCGCCGCGGCGACGAGGGCATGCCCGACATCGCGTGGTTCGCGCCGGACGGCTCCGAGATGACGGAGGAGGACTGGGAGTCGGGCTTCGCCAAATCAGTTGCGGTGTACCTCAACGGTCAGGGCATACCCGATCTGGGCGTGCGCGGTCAGCGCGTCACCGACGACTCGTTCGTGCTGTGTTTCAACGCCCACTACGAGCCGATCGAATTCACGCTGCCACCAACGGAGTTCGGGGCAGCGTGGGTGCCGGTGATCTACACGGCGGACACCGCCGTCGCCGAGGAAGGCAAGCCGGTGACCGCGGCGGCCAAGGTGGCCATCGATGCAAGAGCGGTTATGGTGCTTCAGGCGGCTGATCAGTCCGGGGACTAGTGCGGTACTAGTTCAGTACTAGCTCAGTCCACGACGACGAAGAACGAGTCGCCGTCCTCCGGCGTGCCGTCGATCTGGCCGCGGTCACGTCCGTGCTGTTCGGGGTCCAGGTGGTCGATGTCGCTGTCAGACATTGATTCGACGGCCGGTGAACCGTCGTCGGCGTCGCGAGGATCGATGCTGTCGGGCGACACCTCCGGCGTCTCTTCCGACAACCGTTCGTCGAGAGATTCGTGGTCCTTGGCCTCGATCCACTGGTCGGGCGGGTCGACCACCTCGTCGCCATCGTCGTTGCGGATCTCGTCGGAGTCGAGTTGCTCCGCAGGCTCCAAGGGAATGTCGTCGAACTCGTCACCGGCCATGCAGCCATGTTGCCCGACGTACGGCGCAACTAAACAGCGCGGGTTTACATTCGGCTGATGAACTGCGCCGAACGGGTCGCCGGCCACGTCGGCGGCGAGGCGGTGGTGGCCGCCGGGCTCTTCCAACGCCGGGGCACCGCGGCCACCGTCGGTGACGAAGGCGGCCTGCCCACCGGCGCGGACCCGGAGCGCGAGGCGCCAGGGTTTCCGTCGAACACGATTCTCGCGGTGACCGACGCGCAGGCGCTGTACGCGTTCCACCGCGATCCGGGCGACGGGCTGATCGGACGATGGCCGCTTGGCGAGGTCGGCGCCAAACTGGACGCCTGCGAGTCCAACCTCAACCACTTCGAGATCGTCGGCACGTGGGAGCTGCTGCTGAGTTTCCCTGACGGTCGGTCGGCGGCGTTCGAATGTTCAAAACGCAACGAAGACTGCCAGGCGACGTGTCATGCGATCGCGGCAGGCACCGCCGAATTGACCCGCAATCTGCCGCGGCCACGGTCGCTGGATCCCGATTTCACCGACTGGGACCCCGAGGACATGGACACGTGGGACGAGCGAATCGTCATGGTCGCCGACGACGAGGACTTCCTCGACTGGCAGCGTGACTGGCTGGCCGAAAATGGACACGGCTGACTCAGAAGTGTTGTGCGCCAGGACGCTTGCTGATCGACGTCACATATCCGTACCAGGCCGTATGGTACGGTTAGTTGCTGTAGCAACCGTGGCCGCCGCCATGGCACTCGGGATTTCTTGAATTTCTCGCTACGCCGCCGGCCGGGCGGGCCGGTAGTAGGAGCCGAAGAGCGGCGGCAACCTACCTGGCGGCCACGGTTGCCAGCACCTCTTCCCAACGTAATTTTCGCAGGTGTCATTAACGGTGCGCGGATATCCCCGTATGCTGCCCAGCATGACGCCGCCGCGCGGTGGCCGTCGGCTTTCGGCCGACGACTGGATCGACGCCGGATTTGCTGTACTCGCAGACGGCGGACCAAACGCCCTGCGGATCGACGCGCTGTGCGCCCTGCTCAATGTCACGAAGGGCAGCTTCTACTGGCACTTCACCGACATGCCCGCATACCGCAACGCGCTGGTGGAGGCGTGGGGCACCCTCCACGATCGCAACCGGCGACCGTTCGAGAACATGCCCGACGTCGACCCGCGGGGACGCCTGGCAGTGATGATGCAGACGCTGGTCGCTCCGCAGCATTGGGCGCTCGAGCGTGCGATGCGGGTATGGGCACTCACCGACAACGCAGCACTGGCCAGTGTTCAGCAAAGCGACGGGCGGGTGCTGCGGGCCGTCCGCCAGGCGTTTATCGACTACGGCTGCGAGCCCGACGATGCCACCCTGCGCTCGTTTGTGGTGTTCGCGTCGGGCATCGGCCTCATGCATGCATCGGGCTCGACACCTGCCACGCCCCCCGAACTGCTCGACCGCTTTCTGGACTTCATGCTGCGGCCGTAACCGGTCACGCCCTATTTCTGAGTCGGTTCCAGACCGGTCTTCTTGTCGAGATACTGCAGCAGATCGTGTGCGGCGACCTCGATGTCCTTGTGCCGCCATTCGGCCGCCCGGTACACGCAGGCGATCAAGCCGGTGCGGTGTATTCGGCGAAAATCCCCGTACACGAACGCATATCGCGCCTTCGTTTCGTCATTCGCGCCGTCCGTCAGTCCCAGGTGCCACTCGGCGTAATCCTCCCAGGAATGCGATTCGAGGTAGGAGTTCTGCGCGTCGGCCCCCGGCTGCACCTCACCCCAGTCGCTGTCGAGGACGTACTGGCGCGCGTCGATCAGCGTTCGGGCCTTGGCAACCGCTTCGTCGTTGAGCAGGTATTTGGCCATGCTCACATTGTCCGCTCCGCGGGGCCGCCGCCGCGCGTTCTTAGCCGGCTACTTCGGAATCTCGATCAGCCACCTCGGTGTCGCGGAAGCGGCGTCGCCCAACAGCGCATCGGCTTGCCGGCTTCCCAGGCCGTCGGCCACCTGCTCGAAAGATGTTTCAGCGCTGTGCAACACGCCTGCGTCGACCTTCAGGGTTGTCACGTGCTGGCTAGAATCGCAGGTTCCGCAATACGTCGTAGACGCTGGCGATCCACAGCAGCAGCGGAATGACGGCGGCGATCGCCGCCCCGTCCGTCAGTTCGAGAATCCGCTTCGTCACGGGAGACACCCGGCGCACACCTTCGGTCGCGCCGACGATTATCAGTGCCACGATGGCGACAGCCGTGTAGATGCTCAACACCAGCCAGGAATTGTGCGGGTACCAAAGGCAAAGCCTCACCATCACACCGGTCGGCACGGCGACCGTCGCGCCGAGAAGCGCCCACGCGCACCAGCGCTCCGCGTACAGCCGGGACCGGAAGCCGCAGATGGTCGCAACCAGCCCGGCGACGATCAGGCTCTGGATGAAGAAGTGTCCTTGCACGACAACGCCGATCGCGCCGACCGATAACACCAGCGCACCTGCGGTCACGAAGCCCACCAACAGCCGCTTGGCCAGCTGGCTGCGTTCGTGCAACCGCGCTGCCGAGTCTGGAACCGAATCGATGATCGCCTGCCACGTCGACGATTCCTCGTCGACGCGGTTTCGGAAGTCGCGACGGGGTCCAGCAATTCGTCGTTGTGGACGACCTCGCCCGGCGCCGGAATCGGCGGTAGCGCGATCCGGGCAACCGCAACCGTCAGCTTGGCGGCGTTTGTCACAACGATCAGCCCGAAGGCGATCGCTCCTGCCGCCACCCAGTATTGCCACCCGTAGCCGAACGCGATGGCCGCCGCGGTCACCGCGATCGAGGTGATCGCCATGAACGACGCGATCTCTGCACGTCTTCGGGGACCGCCCCGCGTCGCCAACGTCAACAACAGGACGACCGCGCCCGCACCCGCGATCTGCGGCGCGCCCAACGAGTCCACCCCGCGGGGTAGCGGCACCGCCAATGCAGCGGCGCCTGCCAGCACCGGCACGGCGGCGACCAACAGGCTCTCCGCCATGTCGATGTTGCCGAAGCGATTCTTCGCCAACACGGCGCCGCCGAGCACAACCAGCCCGAGCACGCCGAGCGCCACCGGCCAGTACCAGCTGTGGCCTGTGCGTGACCACGCCACCAGCGACATCACCGTGATCGCCAGTGCCGCAACCGGAATAGCCAGGCCGACAAAGCGATTCAGCGCGGTTCGGTCGAACTCCGGCGACTCGTCGAGCACGGCGATCGCGTCGATCACGTCCTCGACGAGTGGCCGGTAGCGCTCGGTGCGGCTGACCGAAACGAGGGTCAGCAGCGAGCCGTCGACCACCCCCGCATCGTCGAGCGATTCGTCAGCCTTGAGCGGCGGCGCTCCCGGCCGCGCAAACGCCCACACGCCCTGCACCGAGAAGTCGAACCCGGCCAGCACGTCCTTCGGGGTGTCCTCCAGCAGTTCGGCCAACACCGACACGGTTTCGTCGATGTAGGTCTCGATCGGCGTCGACGCGGGCAACACCAGGTCCGTCATGCGCCGGCCGGTCAGGATCGTCACTCGCGTGGTCGACGGCCGGCCGGGCGTCACGCCCGACGTGGATGCTGCTGCGGCGGCGGTGGAGGTCAACGACGTTCGAGCCTGTCGAAGTCGTCGGACAGTGCAGCCGCCAACTCGACGATCCGCCGCTGGAAGGTGCGACTGAGCAGCTCGAGCTGGATCTCGGTACCGGCCGCGATGTGCTTGTCCCATGGCAGGACGATGACGCGACCCGGCGGGACGTGACGCTCGAACTGCTGTACCAGATCGGCGACGTCGATGTTCGGTTTGCCGGGCACGGTGTGGTTGATCACCACGCAGGAGCGGCCGAGCAGATCCTGATATCCGTTCTGCCGCAACCAGTCCATCGTCACCGCGGCCTGGCGGGCACCGTCGATCGACGCACTCGCGACGATCACCAGACCCGACACCGTCGACAGCACCCCTCGGGAGGCGGGCTGGAACAGCCCGGCCCCACAGTCGGCCAGCACGAGGTTGTAGTAGCGCGACACGATGTTCGTCGCGCCCTTCCAGTCCTCGTCGTTGAATTCGCGACGGGCCCCGCTGTACTCCTCGGAGGACAGGATCTCCAGGTTCGAGCCGTTCATGCTCGTGTACGCGCGAATGTCGTTGTAGCGAGCCAACTCCTTGTCGGCGAGCAGGTCCGAGACGGTGGCCGCGGACTGGCGCCCCGCACGGTCGGCGAGGTTGCCGCCGTCGGGATCGGCGTCCACCGCAAGGATCCGGTCACCGCGCACCTTGCTCAACGCCGATCCCAGCGCGACGGTCACGGCGGTCTTGCCGACGCCGCCCTTCAGGCCGAAGACGCCAATCTGGTAGGAATCGCGCGCATTTCGGCGGATCCGGGTATTCAGATCCATCTCGTACATCTCATCGGGGGAGAGCCCGAGGTTGATCCGCGTCAGCATGTACAGCATGTGGCGCCAGCCGCGCTGCGACGGCATCTTGACCGCGGACTTGACCCCGACATGGGAAAGGGCGTCGATGGCCCTGTGATTTCCCATCGTCGCCGCGGACGTCGTCGCAGGCTGATTGGCCGACGATTGAGCCGTCCGCCACGCACCGCTGGTCTCGGACTGCGATTCGGCGAAATGCTGCGACGGGGCCGGTGCGGCTGCGGGCCGCGGCGGCGGTGTCGGTGCCGACCGCGGCTGCTCGAAGCGTGCGCCTGCGGGCCCGTGGACTGCGGCGCCCGCATCATCCCGTTCGGCTGGCGCTGGGGCGCCGCGGTGCGGGTGGGCGGCATCTGGGTGGTGACTTCGGTCTGCCGCGGCGGCGGCGCCGGGGCGGCCTGGGTCTTCGTCGGGGCGATCGGCATCGGGGGTGGCGTCACCTCACTGCGTCCCGTCCCGCCGGTGGGCATCGGCGCGGCGTGCGAACCCGCGCCGCGATCTGATTCCTCATCGGCTGTCTGCACAGCGTCCACCGAGGACCCTGAAGCGTGGAAAAGCCGGTCATAGTCAGCCGACATGGGTACCTCTCATTACTGCTAATTCACGCAAGACACGTGGTGGGCGAGTCCGGCAACAGTGTCCGGCCCGCCCGCCACGTGTGCTTCGTCGTGTTATGCGAACATCCCGGTGACGCCGGCTTCGGTCTGAGCCATCGTTGCACTGGACTCGCTGATGGTCGATGCGAGGTTCTGCAGTGCCGAATTCAACTCGTTTGAGGTGCTGTCCCAGCGCATCTGCACGGCCTGGTAGGCCTCGGAACCGGTGCCGCCCCAGACCGCGGCAAGCGCCGCGAGGGAGCCCTTGCCCTCGTCGAGCAGGCCGGCGGTGGTCGCCACGGACCCCTGAATGTCGCTCGCTCCGCCTTCGATACCGGCGAAGTTCCACAGCTGTTCGGTCATATCTTTTCTCCGTTTCTATGAGTGGTAGTGGTCAGATGTTCATCGCGCCGGCGAGCGTCGAGGACTGGTCCTCGTCGGTCGAGGTGTACTGCACACCCGAGGTGTGGATGTTGGCCGAAATGTCGTTCAGCTCCTGAACCTGGCGAGCGGCCGCCTCGTGGAAACGCATCAGCGCCGCCTGGGCCGCGGTGCCTGCCTGACCGTGCCACTGGCCTGCCAGCGCGCCCGCGGTCGACTCGACGTGCGCGATGACGCCCTTGAGCTCGCCGGAGATCCTCTCGAAGTTCGCTGCCTCCTTGGCGAGGACAGCGGCATCGGTATTCATCTGTGCCATGCTGGATAACTTCCTTCTCTCTGCGTGTCCTCACCACTGAATGGCGAGTCTTTCCGACCCTTTGGCCGGGAAGTCTTTGTCGGGCGGACTACCAGTCGTCTTCTTCGTCTTCGCCCAGGTCGTAGGCCAACGGCGACGGTGCCGTCAGCCCCTGCTTCGAGCCGCCGCTCTTCGCGCCGTGGCCCATCATTCCCATCGGGCCTGCGCCGCCGCCCCCGCCAACAGGCGCAAGGCCAGCCGCCGTGGCACCCGCCGCGGCGCCTGCCGCCACCGAGACCGGCGATACCGTCGGCTCGAGCTCGGCCCCAACGAGCTTGGACATCAACGGGGTTCGCGACGAGGTGCCACCAGCACCGGGCAGCGAGGCCGCCCGCACCAGCCCGGCACCGGAGCCCGCGCCCGACCCGCCAACCAGCGGATGGTTGGACAGCGGGCTGGCCCCGATCAGTCCCATCTGAGCGCCCTTGTCGCCGCCAAGGCCCATCTGGCCGAACATCGACGTCACCTGTTGCAGCGGTTGGGTCAGCTGCTGCATCGGCTGCATGACCATCTGGCCGGCCTGCTGCGGAAGCTGACCGAGCGTCGAGCCCAGCTGGGATGCCATCTGCATGCCCATTTGCATGCCCTGCTGAGCGCCCTGCTGCAGCTGGTCCTGCTGCCCGAACTGCTGGGCGTTCTGGGCCTTCTGCGCCTGCCCCTCCGCCGTCGTCGCCATCTGATTGGCCTGCGCCGCCGCACGTCCGGCCTGCAGGCCCGCCGACTCAACGGTGGCTTGAGCTCCGACGTGGGCGATCGATGCCTCCCGGGCGACCGCCCCTGGCGCCATCGCCGCGACTTGACCCAACGCGGCACCCACCGTGGTCTCGCCGACGCCGGGCATGACGATCGGCGTCATCGGCGGAATCGGCTCGAACAGCGTGTTCGCTACCGTCTCCGCCTGATAGGCATCCATCGCGAAGGCCGCCTGATTCCACATCCGGATGAAGTAGTCGGCCTCGTTCACCCCGATCGGAACCGTGTTGACGCCGAGGAAGTTGGTGGCCTCCAGCACGCCGTGGGTGATGTGGTTCGCCTCGATCTCGGGTATCGGTGGCGTCGTCGCCATCGCCATCGCGTAGGAGCTGGCCTGCGAGGTCGCCTGCAGCGCGCGCTTCTGCGCCTGCAGCGCTGTGGTACGTAGCCAGACAACCATCGGCATGGTTGCGGTGACGGCACGTTCGCTTGCCGATCCGTTCCACGCTCCTGACAGCGCGGCCAAACTCCCTGCCAGTTCATCGGCCTGGGTTTCCAGGAAGATCGCTAGCGCCTCCCACCCCGCGGCGGCCTGGAGCATCGGCGCTTCGCCGGCTCCGGCCATCAACCGCGCGGTGTTCAGTTCAGGCGGCATTCCGTGCCAGATCATCGCGACGATCTGGGGAAGTGTTGGCATGGCTGTCTGTCTCTAGCTCACTTAGCTGGAGGGTTAGGACAGGACAGCGGCGTTTTCGCCGTCGACGGCCGTGTAGATGCCTGCAGCCTCCATGTATGCAGCACCCGCGCGGGACAGCTCTTCCTGCGCGAAGCTGTTCAGCGCAAGAGCCTCGACACCCTCACTGGCGAAAGCCAGCGCCGCGTGGGCGGAAACCTCGTCGGCACCCGCGGGTACGAGGGCGGTGACCTCGGCGGTCGTGGCCGTCCCTGTGGCCAGTCCACGGGCCCCATTTGCGACTACCTGTGAGCCGATTCCAACGGCGCCCGGGATTATGCTGCATAGGTTGCATTTGCGGTTACTCCTCGATTGCCTCGAACATCCTGGGTATTCATTTGTGCGCGCCTCAGCAACGGTTGCCTAAGCACCGGAATCCGGCCCCCGATCCCTTTGCTGGCGCATAGCCATAGGCTTTGCTGAGCGTCTTTCTATATCTTAGCGGCCTCCGAGGGGTGCTGCCGACACTTCTTCTTCCGGTGGATCCACGTAGGCCGCCTGAATCACCTCTTTCCCATCCGGCGTGACGAGAAACGCCTGGCCGGGAGGGCGGCGCTTCAGCTTGATCTCGCTGGAGGGGAACTCCTGCTTCTCCCCGGAGAGGAACATCGTCGGCGACCCGGCCCCGTACGCGGCGCCGACGAACTTGTCCATGGTGGCTCGATGTGCCTGGCTCATCTGGCACGTCACGATGATGTGCAGGCCGATGTCCGCAGCCGCAGGCAACAACGGGAACAGCGGCGCCATCGGCGGAAGCACCCCGCTGGCGGCGACGATCATGTGCCAGTCGTCGACGAGCAGCACGACGTCGGGGCCCGTCCACCACGACCGCGCCCGCAGCTGGGCGGTGGTCAGGTCGGGCGGTGGCAGCCGCTTCTGCAGGTTGACCGCCAGCGCCTTGATCGCCTCCTCGAGCGTGGCGTTGTTGCGGTTGACGGCGCCCGCGTCGAGCAAGTGGCTTTCGGGCACGGCGTCGAGCAGACCCGACCGATAGTCGGCCAGCATGAAGCGCACCTGCGACGGGCTGTTGCGCGAGCAGATCGCCTGCGCCACCGCATGCGCTATCCGGGTCTTGCCCGACTTCGGGGCACCGAAGATCAGCAGGTGCGGAGTCATCTGCATGTGGTTGTAGGCCACCGTGAGATCCGACTCGCGAATGCCGAGCGGCACGGTCCACCGGGTGCGGTAGTCGGCGTCGGGCCCCGGCGGGTGCGGATCGAGCTCGTGCAGGTAGATGCGCTCCGGAAGGACCCGCACCTGCGGCGCCTGCTCGATGGTGCGGGCGGCGATGATCTGGACCGCCTCCGAGATAGCGGGGACGAGGTCCTCAGCGTTGTGCACGCCGTCGAGCCGGGGCACCCCCATCATCAGGTGGTGCTTTTCCATCGACACCGCGCGGCCCGGCCGGTTGGCGGGGATTTCGCGGGTGATCCGGTCGATCTGGGTTTCGTTCACGTCGCCGAGCCGGAACTCGATCTTGGTGCCCAGGTAGTCGCGCACCCGTGATTTCAGTTCGGTCCAGCGCGGGGTCGATATCACGGTGTGCACACCGAATTGGAGGCCTTGCCCGGCGAGATCCTGCACGACGGGCTCCAGATCGGGAAACTCCGCGACGAACGCCGGCCAGCCGTCGATGACGAGGAACACATCGCCGAACGGATCGGCCGCCGCCGGATGGTTCGGGTCCTCGCGCATCTGCCGGTACGCGGCCATCGACCCGACCCGGTGCTGTTTGAACATGCTTTCACGTTGGCGCAGAATGGCTTTCATCTCCGCGACGACACGGTTCACCCGGTCAGGTTCGGATCGGGTCGCGACACCGCCGACGTGCGGAAGCTCCTCGAGGTACATCAGGCCGCCGCCGCCGAGGTCGACGCAGTAGAACTGCACCTGCTTCGGGCGTATGCGTGGCCGCGGCCGACAACATCAGCGTCTGCAGGAACGTCGACTTACCGGTCTGCGGGGCACCGCCGACGGCGATGTTGCCGCCTGCCGCCGACGTGTCGATGCCCCACACCTCCTGGCGGTGCCGACGGGGTTCGTCCATGATCCCAAGGCCGAACCGCAGCGGCCGCCGCTGGTGATCGCGCTCCACGAGTTCGTTGACCGGTGTCGGATCGGTCAACGGCGGCAACCACATTCGGTATGCCCGGATCTCACCGGTGGTCAGCTGCTCGAGGACCACCTCGCGCAGGACTCGCTGGTCGGGTTCGATACTCATGCCTCGGCTCCCGCCCGCTCCGGTCCTCGCTTCGGGCGGGAGCTTGCGGTTCGCCCCATCGACCCGGGTCTCGCTGCGATCCTCACTCGCGCTCGCCTTCGGGTGCTCACGATGTCACCGCACTATCGAAGATCGGGGCGGCAGTGAACCGATGGATACGCAGTGGGCTGTCGCTCTGGCTGCGCGGCTTGACTTCGCCGTCGTCGGCAACGGGGGCGGACGGCACATAGTTGATGCCCGTGAAGGAGCTGTGGAACTTGACGGGGTCCTCCATGCCGACCCGCAGGAACCCGACTCCGCTTTCCTTGTTGGTGATGTATTGCGCCTCAGGAGTTCCGATCACGGCCTTGGACTCCGCGGAGCTCGTGGTGCGCAACGCGATTCGGTACGTCAGATTCGGTTCGAGCTTGTCGATCCGAACACCACCGGTATTGAGCGACTGGGTGGCCAGCAACAGATGCACCCGCAGTGACCGGCCAACACGGCAGATCCTGTCGAAAAGGCCGATGAAGTCGGGGTGATTCTGCAGCAGCTCGGCGAACTCATCGACGACGACGAACAACGTTGGCAGCGGCAGCAAGTCGGCACCACGCTCGCGATGCTTTTCGTACTCGGCCACGCCGGACAGCGCCCCTGCCGCGCCGACCTGCATACCGGCCTGCCGCAGGATGGACTGGCGGCGGTCCAGCTCTCCGGTGAGCACTTCACCCATCCGGCTGACCAGCTCGGCTTCCTCTTCCATGTTGGTGACCACCGCAGCCGTGTGCGGCAGCTTCTCCATGCCGAGGAAGGTCGACCCGCCCTTGAAGTCGGTGAGAAGGAGGTTGACCTGGTCCGGGTGGTGGGTCGCGGCCAGTGACAGGATCAGCGTGCGCAGGAACTCCGACTTACCGGAACCGGTTGTGCCGATCAGCATCCCGTGCGGACCGGCACCGAACTCCGCACCCTCCTTGATATCAAGATGCATGATGTCGCCAGTCTTCAGCTCATGCCCGAACGGAATCCGCAGCCGGTCACGGTCGGTGTCGGTGAACATCCGCCACCGGCTCGGCGTCACCTCCTCGACCGTCTGCGCACCGACCAGCTGATGCCACTCCGTTGCGACCTTCTTATGCACACGGACGGTCTTGTCGATAATGGTCCCCGTGATGGACCAGCCCGCCAGCTTGCGTGCGACACGGGCGGCCTGCGCCGGCGTCATCTGATCGGTCGCCGTCGTCACGAGGCGGAACGTCTGATTGGGCAGCCGGTCATCCGCAGTGCCGTCGGCGTCGACGCGGATGCGGTACGCCGAACCGCGGTGGTTGCCAAGCGTGATCACGGTGACTCCCGCCCTACCGTCGACCGGGAATCCTGCTCTGCCACCGGTGAGGTCGATGACGACGACGTACGGCCCGCTCGGCGCGGCGTCGGCGGTGTGCGGACCGCGAGCGGTGAGATCGCTAAGGCCGTCGGGTCGGGTGAACACCATCCGGGTTGGCCCGGCGGCGTCGGTGTCGCTTTGATGCTGGACATGCGGTAACCACTTGACCCACGCCCAGTTCGGGTCCTCCGGATTATCGGTGAGCACGCGGATCTGCAGCTGGTCAGGCGGATGGAACACCGCAAGGTGGCAGACCATCGCCGTCAACAGCCCGGCTGCGCCTGGCGCGTCGCCGCCTACAGCGATCGTCGGAAATGTGCGCAGCTGCACCAGTTTCGGGCAGTCATGGATCAGGCCGTGGGTGCGCAGGAATTTCGTCACCCACATGTGACTGACCGGCTCAAGGTGCGGTTGTGGTGCGCCCTGTGGGCCCGCCAACTCGCCTCCGACCGCGGGCTTCAACAGCCGGTCGACCGCGGGCTCTGCGCCGAGGCCGATGCGGGTGGCCGCGTAGAAGTCGGCGTTGATCTGACGCGACCACTGCCGGTTGGTGCCAATGATCGATAGCAGGTCGTCGGGATGCGGGGCGTGGTAGTTGAAGAACGTCACCTGCGCGGCGGCAGATGACGTCACGCGCGTCCGCAGTCCCGCCAGATATCGCAGATATTCCTTGCGGTCGGCGTTGATTTCGGGCACGCGCTTGCCGCCGGGTCCGCCACCTGCCATGAACCCGACCGTGGCCATCACCATCATCAGCGGCATCATCAGCATGTACGGCGACAGTTGCCTGATGCCGGTGAAGATCATGATCCCGATCATTCCCAGCATGCCGCCGCCCATTACCCATGGCAGCGCCTTCTGGATGCCCGACGGAGGGATCTCGATGCCGAGGTCGTCGGGTGGCGTCACGTTGATTTCGCCGGGCGTTAAACGCGGTCCCCTCTTGATGATTGGGGTGAACTTCTTGGTGGTCATCAGCCGCCTCCTACGCCTGATGTCGCCGGCTGCGCACCTGCGTCTTCGATCTTGCGCGGGTTGGGGTCGGCTGGCAGGGTGTCGTGCTCGATCAGCGCGGCCTGCTTCGACAACACCGGTCCGTCCACCAGAAGAGTCACCACTTGCCACGGCGCGGTCCTCGGCCCCGTCAACCCGATGGACTTCGCCGTCTCCTCGTCCGGAAGGCCATAGCGCACCCCTTGCGGGTCGATGTAGTAGAGGCTCTCTCCGTAGCGGGGATCCGGCGACTGCAGCCGCACATACTGTCCGCCGTCGATGTAAACCGTTGAGTCGCCGCCGATCTGCCTGATGCCGGTGGTCAGCGCCGACGACGCGATCGGCAGATGCCTGCCACTGATCACCGTGATCTTCGGAGCCTGGTCACCCGGCTCGCGCTCCCACGCCCAGCACAGCGTCGGCGCATCCTCGCGCAGCACGATCTCCAGCGGCTTGTCGGGAAGGGGTGACGGGTAGACCTGCTCGGGGATCTTCGCGACGACGCTGGCCTCCACCGACGGCGGCGAGATCAGCCCGTAGGAGTTGGTGGCCCGCAATGCCGCCGCCGTGGTGTCGTTGACCCGTGCCACGCCGTCGGGAAGCACCAGATAGTGCTGCGCGCCCGACTCGGCCACCGCGTCGAACACCGCACCGATCACTAGATTCGGCGGCAGGCCAACGGAATTCGGCGCGCCAGCGGCGGGCACGTCCGGCAATTGCCATGGTCCCGCGTTCGGTAGCGCATTGAACAAGCCCTCGGAGATGGGTGTCGCCTTGGCGGTAACCGGGATTCCGACGGCCGACGTGACAGCGCGGTCGGCAAGGTCGATGGAATGCCTGCCGTCTTCGGTGACCAGCCAGTCGTTGTCCTTGTATGACACCAGCACGCCCTGGTCGGGATGCATCGGACCGACCGAGCCGTCGACCACCAACGGCTGAACTATCACCGACGTCTCGACGGTTGGCGCGACGCTTTCGGGTTTCGCGACCGTGTCGCACAACGTCCACATCGATTGCGCGACACCGGAGACCGGAGTGGCGTACGGCGCACCGGGAATCCCGATGGGCTGTCCCTTCGGCATCTTGTTGAGCTCGTCGGACTTCACCGCCACCGGTGTGCCCGCGTTGCCGACCACCAGTCGCGCCGACGTCAGGTTGTACACGGGCCGCAGCTGGCCGGTGCCGGGCATCATCACATAGAGCTGGTTGGTGGTTCGATCGACGAGAAGTGTATCCCCGCCCCTTTTTCCGAGCGGCTTGAAGTACGCCAGCAGCGCCGCGCCAAGGCAGACGAGGACCGCGATGACGATGCCTGCCGACACCGCGCGGCTGTAGAACTGCAGCGGATCGTCGAACATCCGGGTGTCCCGCCGCACGATCGCGTGTTCGACGCGGCGCAGCAGGAAGCGCCAACCGCTGACCTGCACCTTGGTGGTAAGCCGGAAACTCGCCATCGGTTACTCGCCGATACTCAGGCGGGCATGGATCGCTGATATCGCGGCAGCCATGTCCTCACCGTTGATCTCGCTGAGCTGATCGACGCCAAGACTCTCGAAATCGAGCGAACGCGACAGCCGCATGTCCCGGCTCTGCTCTCCCGCCTCCACCAATTGCCGGGCAGTACCGGCCGTTGCCCGCAATGTCGAGACGCCGGTTTGCCGTTCAGCGACCGCTGTGACAGCAGCGTCGCCGCCTCGTGCACCCGCTTGGCCGCCTCCTCGTCGAGTGTCGAGTCATTCGCGGCGGCAATGACTTTCGCGATATCGACGATCTCGTCCGAGGTGTACGAGTCGAACTCGATGCGGTTGGCGAACCGCGACCGCAGGCCGTCGTTGGATTCCAGCAGGCGGTCGATATCGGCGCTGTAGCCCGCGATGACCACCACCAGGCGGTCGCGGTCGTTCTCCATCCGGGCCAGCAGCGTGTCAAGCGCCTCGGTGCCGAACGGGTCGGCGCGCCCGTCGCGCTCCTGGACCAGGGTGTAGGCCTCGTCGATGAACAGCACCCCGCCGACGGCCCTGTCGATGGTGCGGGCGGTCTTGACCGCCGACTGGCCCTTCGTACTCGGCGACGAAATCCTTGCGGGACGTCTCGACGAGTTTCGGTTCGGCGATCACGCCGAGGCCGGCGAGGATGTTGGCCACCACGCGGGCGATCGTCGTCTTACCCGTGCCCGGCGGGCCGGCGAAGATCATGTGCTTTGACGTCTGAGCGACCTTCATGCCACGGGCCGCGCGGATCTTGGCCATCTGCGTGGCGGCGCGGTACGCCTCGATCTGTTCCTTGACCCGCGTCAGCCCGATCTGCCGGTCCAGTTCGGCCTGGGCGTCGGCGAGCAGCTTCTCGCGACCCGAGGTGTCGGCAACCACGCTGGACGGATCCCACGGGTCGCGCCGCGACGCGATCTTCTCCGCGGTGGTCGTCACCAGTCGGTATGTCGGATCCTTCAGCGCGGCAGAGACTTTCGGCTCTGGATGGGTGGCCTGCAGCCACTCCAGCAGCGCCACGGCGGCCTCTTCGTTGCCCTGGCTGCGCCGCGTCATCGCCAAATACCAAGCGATGGCGGGTGCGCACGCCTCCCCTGCGGGCGACGAATTCGATTCGGTCAGTCGGCGCTCGGCCTCGGTGAACAACCCGAGGTTGGCTGCGGCGACGCCGTGCGCGACGCCCGCCGCGGCGGCCAGGAACTTGTCCGGCCAGCCGCCTGCGCCCCTCGCTTCGTCGATGACGTCGGTCCAGCGTTCGGCGGCACCGTAGATCACCGTCTTGAGCCAGGACACCAAATGCTCTGCGCCGGTGGACGGAACGTCGTCGAGAGCTTCCATCGCATCGGCGTAGTTGCCGATGGACGCCTCGTGGGCGGCGAAGCCCATCGTGATCGCCAGCGGCGAATTGATCGGGTAGGTGATGTCGCCGAACATCCCGCCGATCGGAATCCTGGCATTGAGGCCGTTCATGGAGATCTCGGCGGATCCGGCGAGCTGCCCGAAGTTGGACCGTGAATACCAGGCGCGGAACAGCGTCACGCGGTCGGTGTCCCCGCAGCGGATCCGGCCCACCCATGCGTCGCACGCGGATTCGTCGAGGGTGGTGATCTCGGTGAATAGTTCGAACGACCGTGATTGGGAGTTGGCAAGCAAGCCAACGGCGCTACCGAACAGGCCGGCGAGATGCTCAGTCATGACCACCTGCATATCGTGTCGAGAACGTCTGTGCCCGGGCAGCTTTGGCCTCGTCCGGGGTCGGCAGGTCCAGGTCTCGGGCGAGGAAATCGCGGGTCGTAACGTCGTCATGGCCTTGCTCGCGCATGCCCTCGAGCATGTAGGCGTACTGGGCCGACCTGGCGTCCGCAGTGGCCAGACCCGCGATGACCACGATCTCGTCGGCGAGATCTGTTTCCGTCATTTCGGTTACCTTCGGCGATAGATCGATTTGCTTGACGCGGCCGTCCAGGAAGGCCGTGACCGTCACCGTCCCTGGTGGATTGGTGACGGCGAACACCGGCACCGGAAGATCGTCGTCCTCTGCGGGTTCGGACGTGTAGTCGCCGAGCGCGTCGAGGTCGGACGCGGCCGACCCGCTTTCGGCAACGGAAAAATCGAGCGCGGCCAAGTCGTCGCGCTCGTCTTCGGGATCGTGTTGGCCAGAATCCAAGCTCAGTCCCCGCTAGAGGTTGCGTCGGCCTGATCGAACCAGGTGCGTGACGGAAGAAACTCGATCAACCCGTCGAGCGCGCGCTGCAGGTTGTCCTGGCTGCCGGGCAGGAAGCTGCCATACAGCTCGCCGTTCACCCGCCGGGGGATCGACACGATGCGGCCATGCCGCGAGTCGAGCACACCGGCCGCGACGTCCGCCTGGCTGTGGGTGCCGCCGGAATGCCGCTCGTTCGCGGTGATCTCGACCCAGCTGGCGGGGTCAGTGATGATCTCGACATAGGTGCGCGCCGAGGCCGGCGCCTGTCCGTATTGCGTGAGTTGATTTGCCGTCTTGCATTCCGCGAGTTTGCTCGCGACGCCGGTGAGCGGTTCCACGTCGGCAGCGGTGGCCGGGCCGAGCACCGTCGTCACCATGCCCGCCAAACCGACTTGGGGGGCGACGCGCTGCAGAACCAGCATGTCACCGTCGCGCGCGGCCACAACATGGCGATCCCCCTTACGACACACCACAAAGCGCACCATCTTGCCACCGAGGTCGCGCCGCCACCAGCGGCATTCCAGGGTCCGATCGGCGCGGCTGAGGGTGTCGACCATAGCCGCCACCTCGGGGTGGGGTTCGCCGAAAAGATCGAGCACGCCTTGTGCGGTCAGGTCGCGTGCCACCTGCTCCCATACGATGTCGCGCAGTTCCACCTGGGGGATGTTCAGCCGGATGCCAAGCGCCACCGGGAAATCCATCAGGTGGAGCCGGTCGGCGATGACGAGCATGCCGTCGATGGTGACCTCGACGCCGACGACTTCGTCGTAGTGCGTCGGGCCGTGATGCGCAGAATAAGGGGTAGTCATCGTTGCCCTGGTTGCATCTGGGTGCGCAAGGCGCCGCTCATCGCGTCGTCGACCTGCTCATAGCGCTTCGCTGCCTCGATCAGTTTGTCGCACAGGTCTTCTGAGATCGCGGCCATCTTCGCGCCTGCACTGCGCCGCGCGACAAGCACGGCGGCCAGTGCACTCGCAGAGGCCGCTGCGATGGTGCCGTGAGTGTTTCTCACCGCCGCGTCGGCGCCTTCTGCCAGGAGGGCGGCCGATCTGATCCCACCCGCCGCACGGCCCTGCTGGACGGCCAGCCCGCTGAGGTGGGCGGCGGTTACGCGCAAATCATCGCCGGACATGGTCCTCTCTTCCCTACTTGCGATCCTGCGGTGGCGTCCCGGCCGGCGGCCCGGGTGGATTGTCCGAATCCAACGTAACCGCGAGCGGCGGTTTCAGCTGATCGGGATTCGAAACGGGCGCTCGCTCCGATTCAGCGTCGCCGGGCGCGGCCTTTGTCGGATCCTCGTCGTCCTCGGGCCGCGCGTCATCGTGTGGCCGGGCCTTCTTGGATCGGTGTGGACCCGGCGTAGCGGCGGACTGTGGGGCGGCAGGCATGGCCCCGGCGACGAATCCCCCAACGGGTGTCAGCATTGACCCCAGTGGCGGCACCTGCGGAAGCGGCGGCAGGGCGGCGGCCATCGGCTGAGGCGCCGTCACAGGGTCCGAAGTGATCGTCGGACCCGAATCTCCGCCCAGCGCGGGGGCGATTGCTGCGGAGACGCCGGGCGTACCGGCGATGACGCCCGGCGCGACGCGCGGCCGCGACCGTTCGGTTGGCATCGAGCCCGGCAGGGCACCGCCGCCCGGTGGCGGGGGAGGCGGATCGAAATTCACTGCGGCGCCGGGCAATTCGGCACCGTCGGCCACGGCCGAGTACCGGCCGACCGCCTGCTGCAGTTCGGCGGCATTCTGCGCCACCTCTGACTGGAGCCGGTTCATCTGGTAGTAGCTCTCGCCAAGCGCGGTCTGCAATGCGCCGATCTCGATCGCCATCTTCATCGCCTCGCCGTACCTCGGGATGAACTGGAGCGGGAACGTCACATAACTGGTGTTGGCGAGGAAGTTGTACTGGTCGTCGAGGTAGCCGCGGCGCAGCGTGATCTGGGCGGCTTCGCGAAAGAGCACCTTGTGCACCGCGTGGTCAGCCTCGGCCATCGCCTCGGAGCGCAGCTGCTGCCTGGTGTTCTGATCGGCGTAGGCGTATGAACCCGCGCCGTCCCAGTCGTTGCCGGGGACTGCGGACTTCAGCGTCTCGTTGACGCCGTTGAACGTCGACTGCGTTTGACCGAAGACGTCACCGCGTTCGGGGTCGCCCTCTCCCGTGGCGTTCTTCATTCCCGCGATGACCGTCTGGCCGTAATCGAGCAGATCCGATCCGAGGACGTCCTTCAGCTTCTCGAGGAGTTCGCCGGCCCGGTCGCCGGCCGGACCCTTGCCTGGCTTCGTCAGGTTCTCCCCGAACTCGCGGACATTCTTCAGTCCCGCGCGGCCGGCGATGCTCTCGATGAGCTCTCCGATCACCTTCACCATCCACAGACCCCGTCAACCGCCGCAACAACGGATCGCCAGACAATTTGCCACGACCCGTCGGCTTCCCGAAATGACCCCAACACCAAACCCCTTCGCCGGGTCACAGCGTACCAGCGGATCCGCACTGGCCAGCGCACCAATTTCAAGCACAACGACTGCCGTGCGGCGATGACCGCGGCCGACCAGCCAGCAATGCTCTCTTCGGTATATTCACGCCGTCCTACTCGTGAAGCGTGGTTTGTAGCAAACGCGACATGGCCATACGACAGGCGCACATCCAGTTAAGTTTTCGATCGGCCCGAGAACGCACACCGCGGCGGCGGACGGCCGCCGGGTATCCGTTTGTCGAGTCCATTCAATGGTCGTCACCGTTCGGTAATGACGCGTCACTGGTGTTTGCTGACCGAATGCGGCGCACCCTGATCGCAGTATGCGATGGGCCGGCCCCGGTTTGGTTGATACTTGAGAGTGACCGACATCCGCGTCGTCTGACACCGAAGGAGATACGCAGTGACCGACCGCGACGACGCATTGCGGAGAGAGCTCGGTTGGACGGGCCCCGAAGAAACCGACTACGAGCCGCCGATCGCGCGGCCCGAGCCGGCGGCCCCTGCCAGACCTCCTGTGCCCTCACGGCCGCCCGTCGACTTCAACCCGCCAGATCTTTCGCCAAAGCCGCCCGACGAAGCCGCCCCGGACGACGAGCGTGCCGCGCGCGTGCCGCCGGCGCAGAGTTCCGAGCCCGTCCCGCGAGGCGGCCAATCCGACGGGCCGCCGCCACCGTTCCGAGAGCCGGAGCGACCGAGCGGCAGCTTCCGTCAGGCGCCGCCTCGATACGGCCCACCCCCGGGATCGCCGCGCGACACGGGACCGATGCCGACCGCGAGCCGCCAGGAAGACGCCGCGTGGAGTCAGCCACCCAGCTGGCAGCAGCCGCCAGCCACACGTCCGGCGGGACAGACGGCCCCGCCACAACCGCCGCCTGGTACCCGAACGGGTCAAGGCTGGGCACCCACGGGTTATGGACCCGAGGCGGGTGCACCGTCGACAGGTTCCTACGCCGACCGAATCAGGGCCGACGACCTTGTGCCCGCACGCAGACTGCCTCCAGGCCGCGGCTGGCGTCTCGCGTTGTACAAGGCCACCTTCGGCATGGTCAATCTCGGCCAATCGCCCGACGAGATCCGGCAGGCCGAGTTGGAGAACAAGATCAAGTCAGTGCTGCGCGGGCACTACAAGATCGGTGTGATGGGCAAGGGCGGCGTCGGGAAGACGACCGTGTCCGCCAGTATCGGATCGGTGTTCGCCGAGCTGCGCCAGGACGACCGGGTGGTGGCCATCGACGCCGACACCGCATTCGGCAAGCTGGGCAGCCGCGTCGACCCAAAGGCACAGGGGTCCTACTGGGAGCTGGCATCCGACCAGCACCTCGAGACCTTCGCCGATGTGCGCAGCCGGGTGGGCAACAACGCGGCGGGCCTGTTCGTCCTCGCGGGCGAGGCTACGCCCGCACGCCGCCGCGTCCTGGATCCCGCGATCTATCGGGAAGCGACATCGCGGCTGGACCGCTACTTCACGATCTCGATCATCGACTGCAGCTCGACCATGGACGCCCCGGTCACCCAGGAGGTACTGCGGGATCTCGACGCGCTGATCGTGGTGTCCTCTCCGTGGGTCGACGGCGCGGCCGCGGCCGGTCAGACGATGGACTGGTTGGCCGCCCGCGGGCTGACCGGTCTGCTGCAGCGCACAGTGATCGTCCTCAACGACTCCGACGGGCACGCCGACAAGCGGACCCGCTCGATCCTGGCCCAGCAGTTCGCAAGTCAGGGCCAGACGGTCGTCGAGGTGCCGTTCGACGGGCACCTGCGGCCCGGCGGCGTCATCGACCACACCAGCGAGATGTCGCCGGCCACGCGGCGCCGTTTCGTCGAGATCGCCGCCGCGCTCGCCAAGCACTTCCCCACTCGCGACGACCGCAGCAGGGAACGCTACTAGTCGATCTGCTTGAGCAGGGCTTCGATCGCGTCGATCGCCGCGGCAGGCACCGGCTCCTCCGCTTCCGCGCGGGCGATGTCGTCCTCGGAAACGCCTGCGGCTTGGGCGGTTTCGGCGATGGTGAGATTGGCGCGGCGACGGGTGGCGTACACCCTCTGGCCCAACGTTGCGCGCGGCGCGGTCGCGCCGAGCATGGTGAGCTCGTCGATCTGACGGCGGACGGTGCCGAGCGCCTTGATCAACGCGGGGGTTACCTGGCTGATCCGGGTGGCGCGGGCGGCGACCGCCTCGAGCTTGCGAAGGTCGGCAAGGATGGCCGTCACCCGCGGCGTGAACTCCGAATCGTCGATCCGGGGGCAGCGAGTCGACAGCTCCGCCGAGGGTAGTGCACCGCGGTGATGACGGCCTGGGCGATCAGCTGCCCTTCGTCGGCGCCCGCGACGGGTTCGGTCGGCCTCTCCCGCGCGACAGGCTGGCCCTCGCGCAGCCGCGCGATCGTCCCCTGCGGCCACTGCAGGACCTCTTCGAGCTTTGCTCGGGTGCGCTCGCGTGGCCAGCTGCGGCCCTTTTCGAAGGCGATCAGTGCGCCGGCGTTGATGATTCCGTCCGCTGCGAGACTGCGCTGACTGATGTCGAGTTCTCGCCTGCGCGCGGCGGCCGCAGCGCCGGCGCGGGCCAGTCCCGGGTCGACGACGTCCGGCGTCTCAGCGGTCGACTCCGCGTCTGTCATTACGGCGATACCTCGCTGAGTGGGTGCTGCGCAGGGTGCCGCAATAGTAACCACCCCGAACCTGACTGCTACGACTTGGCCGCGCATTTTGCCGGATCGATATGTGGCGGAGCTACAGCTTTGATGGCCGCTGAACCGTATCAACGCTACGGAATTACATCTGTGGCGTATTTCGATGTTATGGCAGGTAGCGGCGCTATATCTGGCCGTTAACGAGCCTGTCCAGTTGCTTGACGGGCATCCTGGCGCACACCGATGGCACACTAACTGTTGCATCGCTACGGTTTATGCGCTACGTTTGGCGCCATCGCGGCGAGACGCCGCAGAGCGTGCAGAGGAGCAACAGCGATGACCGCACCGGAATGGGAAGAGACGCCGATAGGCGCGTGCACCCGAGACCCAGAACGATGGACCACTACCGGCGACGAAGAAGCCAAGGCCATCTGCCGGGCCTGCCCGCGCCGATGGCTGTGCGCCCGCGAGGCATGCGAACTTCCGCGCGCGGAGGGCCTGTGGGCGGGGATCTTCATCCCCGAGGGCGGCCGCGGCCGGACGTTTGCCCTGCGCCAGCTCCGTTCGCTCGCCGAACGCAACGGCCATCCGGTCCGCGACCGTCGACTCTTCGCGGAATCCGCCTGACCTTCGGCCCGTTCGCCGCCGGTGTCGGGGGGTCGGCGGCGAACGGGTGAACGCCTACCAGGTGTCCACGAACCGGTGGCCGCGCGGCGGTTGGTGCCGCGAAGCGGCCGCCGCGAGTGTCGCGGCGATCAGGCCTCGGGTATCGGCGGGATCGATGACGTCGTCGATCTCGAACAGCACAGCGGCGTTGAGCGCCTTGGCATTCTCCTGCGCGGCGGCCGTCGCCTGCTTGACGCGTTCCTCACGCTCGTCGTCGTCGGCGATCTTTTCGAGTTCCTTGCGCAGCCCGAGACGAACTGCGCCCTCGAGGCCCATCGGGCCGAGGTGGGCGCCCGGCCACGCCACGGTGAGCAGCGGCTCGTGCAGACTGCCACCGACCATCGCCTGCGCGCCGAGCCCATAGCCACGACGCAGCACCACAGCGACCAGCGGCACACGCAGCGCGGCGCCTGCGACGAGCATGCGCGAGGCGCGACGCACCAGCGCTTCGGCTTCGGCCGCCGGGCCGACCATGTAGCCGGGGCAGTCGACAAGCGAGACGATCGGCAGGCCGAAAGCGTCGCAGAGCTGGAGGAAACGAGCGGCCTTGTCGGATGCGGCCGCCGTGATCGCGCCGGCCATCACCCGCGTGTTGTTGGCGATGACGCCAACCGCTCGGCCCTCGATCCTGGCAAGGGCGGTCACCATCTCGGGGGCGAACCGCTCGCGAAGGAACGTCACCGATCCGTCGTCGGCCAACGTCTCGATAATGGGTGCGACGAAGTAGGCGCGCCTGGCGCGCTCGGGAATCATTGTGCGCAAACGTGTTTGGTCACTCGGCTTCGCCGGGGGTCGTCGCGCCCTGGAAGTAGCCGAGCAGCCGCTTGGTGACGGCGACCGCTTCGGCCTCATCGGCGACGACGACGTCGACCACCCCGTTGGGCTCCTGCATCGAGATCGGGCCGACGTCGTCGGGGTGGATGTCGCCGAGCCCGCCGCCTGCGATCATCGCCGGCCCGCCCATGCCGATCGACGCGTCCTCGGTGGCGACGATCAGATCGGAGCACCCGGCGATCACCGCGTTGCCCGCAAAGCAGCGGCCCTTGACGATCGCGATCCGCGGCACCAGCCCCGACAGCGCCGCCCACAGTTTGAACGCGCGGGCGTCGAGCGCGGAGACGACGGGGTAGTCGGTGTCGCCGGGACGTCCGCCACCGCCTTCGGCGAAGAACACGGTGGGCAGCCGCATCCGCTCGATGATTTCGAAGAGCCGGTCCTTCTTGCGATGGCCGAGCGCGCCCTGGGTACCGGCCAGCACGGTGTAGTCGTAGGACAACACCGCGCACGCGCTGCGCTCGTCGCCGAACTAGCTCGCCGTTGATGCGTGCCGTACCCGCGATCAGCCCGTCGGCGGGCGTGCGCTCGATCAGTTCGGCCAGATCGCGGCGAAAGCGCTGGGCGGCGATCGCGAACCGGCCGTACTCGACGAACGAGCCGGCGATCGACGAGGTCCTCGACGTTCTCCCGCGCCGTTCGGCCGTTGGCTGCGTGCCTGCGTTCGACCGCATCGGGGCGCGCCGCGTCTTCGGTGAGCGCGCGACGCCGCAACAACTCGGCGTGATCGTCGCGGATGGGCTCGTCGGGCCCGGTCGTCGCCCGATGCTGCGCTCCGATGTTATCCACAGGCATCCGGAGCCGTCGCCGATCTGTCGGCGATCCGGCATACCGTGCGGTCATGGGTACGAACTGGATAAATACCGTCAGCCGTGACCACGTCGAGCGTGGGGTGCGGGGCCGCTTCACTCAGGCCAACCACGGCAAGCCGCACATGTTGAAGAAGATGGCCAAGGGTGACTGGATCGTCTTCTACTCACCGAAGACCGTCTACCCCGATGGTGAGCCCTTGCAGGCGTTCACCGCGATCGGGCAGGTCGCCGACGATGAGCCGTACCAGGCCGAGATGTCGCCGGACTTCCAGTCCGTGGCGTCGCAATGTCGATTTCCTGGACTGCGCCGAGACTCCGATCCGGCCGCTGATCGACGATCTCGACTTCATCGAGGACAAGTCGCGGTGGGGCTACAAGTTCCGCTTCGGCGTGTTCAAGATCGACGACCACGACCTGGAAGTGATCCGTTCGGCGATGACGAGACTCCGGTTGAGCTCACACGGACGCACACGCTCGACAGGCCGATGCGCGCGTCAGCTTTCCGTTCGAACGTCAGTTGATAGATGGCTGCCGTCCGGTCCCTGGGCGAGCTTGTTTGTCGGCCCAGGCGCCGCGGCGTCAAACACCGTCTCGCTGATCAGCGCCGAGTAATCAGAATTGAACGTCAATTCCTTGACCCAGCCCTGGTTGAAATCGGCTATGAGAGACGTGTGTTTTGGCCGTCTGCCGGATGTCGAGCCGGTGTAGCCCATGACAGCAGTGATCGAACTGCCGCCGAATGGTGTGGCGGTAGGCATAGATCGGGTTCTCATACGACGGACGGCGTTGAACAGCTGGTTGTGCCGATGCCGTCGCAAGGGCCTTCGGCGTTCGGCCAGCCGTAGTTGCCGCCGCCGTCACGAGGTTGACCTCTTCCCACGTGGCCTGCCCGACGTCGGCCACCAACAGCTTGCCGTCCGGCGTGAACGCCAATCGGAACGGGTTGCGGAAACCGGTGGCATAGATGCAGTCGTGGTCGGCGCCCGCGACGCGTTGTGGAACGGGTTGTCGGCGGGTGCACTGCCGTCCGGGTTGAGGCGCAGAACCTTGCCGTAGATGTTCGAAAGGTCTTGTGAATTGCTGGCCGTCGACCACGCTGCAGCAGACGTTGTCGCCCACCGACCAGTAGAGCTTGCCGTCGGGGCCGAAGCTGAGCCCACCGCCGTGATGGTCGTCGCCGGCCGGCTGCGTGCCTTGCACAAGCACGATCTCAGAGTCCGGATCTATCGTCAGGACCTCAGCCGTCGGATCGGTAACCGTCAGACGCGACAACCGTTCGTAGTTGTCTGCCCTGATGTACGACACATAGATATAGCCGTTCTCCTCGTAGTCCGGATCCACCTCGATACCGGCCAGCCCGCGCGCCCAGAACGGTGGTGGTCGGCAGCGTGATCAGCGGTGTGCTCTGCAGCTGACCGTCCTTGTCGGTTACCTTGATCGCTCCGCCCTTCTCGGCGAACAGGATTCGACCGTCCGGCAGGAACCGGAAATCCGTCGGCTGCTGTCGAGCCCGGACACGACCGTGGAGACTGTGTATCGCATCGCCGATTGTGATGGTCGTGTCGATGGCGGACTGCGTGCCGCTATCGCCGAAGAGTCCGAACGTGACGACGTTGAAGCAGCCCGGCCAAGCCGTGGATGTGGACTCCGCCGTCGGTCTCGGTGGCGGTGATCTTGAACGAATCCTGGCCGTTGTACGTCGCGTCGCGGCGTGTAGGTGAAGGTGCCGTCCGGATCGACCGTCACCTCGCCGTGGGCGGGCTCGGCTTGCGGTGAGGTGTCAGGGTGCTGTCGGGGTCGGTCGCGGTGACGCTGGCCGACCAGCTGCCGTCGACGAGGCTGTTTTCGGCCGGGTCGTAGGTGATGGTCGGGCTTCTGGTTGAAGGAAGGTCCGGCTTGAACTCGCGCCACGCCATTTGAAGAAACGCCGAACAGTGACGGCGCGGGCGCGGCCGGCGCGACCGGGTCTGGTGGTGGCCGGCGCGCGAGCCCGACGGCGGCCAGCAGGCTGGTGACGGCTCTGCGGCTCGGCCTCCGTCGCCGGCGGCACCGTCGACTTCTGGGCTGTCACCACCGGTTGACTGTCCGCCACCGACAGAGTCGCGCTCGTCGAGGCCGGCTTGCGCCGGTCTGTGCACGAGGTCTGACTTCGTCGGCATTGCGTGCCGCTGCTGCGCGCCGGTCGTGTCCGTCGTGCTGTTGCTTGTCGGACCGTCGATGCCGCTCGCCGTCCGGCTTGACGTCGACACGCGGGGGGCTTGCGCGATCGTGGTCGGCGGGCGATGACGCATCCGTTCGCGACGCTGGCTTGGATGAGTCGGTCGGGTTACCGGCGCTGGGCTTACCGTGCTGGGCTGGCTGGTGCTCGGCTTGCCGGTTGGCGGGCCGGTGTCGGCCGGCTCGGTGTCGACAGGCTCGTCGTGCTGCCGTCATTGCCGACGGGTATCGGAGCGGTGCTGGCGCTCGGAGGCTGCTGTGGCGCCGTCGACTGCCCGGACTGCGCGATGGCCGGGCCTCGACCGGCATGGTCGGCGCTTCCGACTTGGTCCTCCGACGGAGTCCGGTTGATTTTGGGCCCTCGATCCGCCGTCGCGCGGAGATCGGCCTGCGCCACCCCGTGGCCGGTGACCACCGCAGTGCCGATCCCGAGGGCGACAGCCAATCCGCCGACCCGCCCCACATACGCCGCTGAATTCCTCATGTTGTCACCTTTACTAGCTTTCTGGCAAAGGCCATGCTGGATAGCCCGTTCCGCTTTGGTCAGATATTTGCTTTCCCTAAACGATCTGATCTTCTGCATGCGGGCGAACGTACGCCTTCTCAACGCCGGAAAACAGCCTTTGCAATGCGCTTTGCAAAGCTCATCGAAGCGGTTGCGATGCGTCACACCAAGTAGATGTCGCTTTTGCTGTGTAGCCAGCCGGAGCTATCAGAAGCATCTATCCGAGCAACGTCAGCTACCATCGCGGCGACGTGACGTCCGCACCGGCGCTACCGTGGGTCAGTGAGCAACACCGACGCCGCGCCTGCCGAAGTCGCCTGTGTGGCTTCGCCATTCGCCGGTGTGCTGCATCCGCGCGAGGTGCCGCTGGGTGGACCGCGGGCGATCCGGGTGCGACGCACGCTGCCCGCAGCGGGAGCGGTCGCTGATCGGGGCGTGGTGTTTCGCCGACCACTACGGTCCGCACGACGTCCGTGGCGGCACCGGGATGGACGTGCCGCCGCATCCGCACACCGGATTGCAAACTGTCAGTTGGCTGTTCAGCGGCGAGGTGGAACATCGCGACAGCGCGGGTGTACACGCGATGGTGCGGCCCGGCGAGCTGAACCTGATGACCGCGGGCGCGGGCATCTGCCATTCCGAGGTCTCCACCGCGGCCACCACCGTGCTGCACGGTGTGCAGCTGTGGGTGGCGCTGCCCGACTCCGACCGTGACACCGGCCGCGACTTCGCCCACTACGTGCCGCAGCCGCGCTCTGTCGCCGGCGCCACGCTGCGGGTCTTTCTCGGCGAGCTCGCAGGTGACCGCTCGCCCGTCCACACCTTCACTCCGCTGCTCGGCGCGCAGATCGACCTCGACCCGGGTGCCCGACGTCACCCTCGACGTCGATCCCGGCTTCGAGCACGGCGTGCTGCTCGATCAGGGCAGCGTCGAGGTCGCGGGTACCGCGCTCGCGGTGGCCGATCTGGCGTTCCAGGCGGCCGGCGGCGACTGTCTGGAGGTCGTCAACCGCGGCCAAAGCCCGGCGCGTGTGCTGCTGCTCGGCGGTCCGCCGTTTCCCGAGCAGCTGGTGATGTGGTGGAACTTCGTCGGCCGCAGCCACGAGGACATCGCGGCCTACCGGCAGATGTGGCAGGACCACGACGACCGCTTCGGTGCGGTGCGCGGATACCAGGGAGCGGTCGTCACGCCTGCCTGCCCCGCCGCTGCCAAACGCGACGTTGCGTCCGCGGCCCAATCCCGGGGTATAGAGGAGTCATGGCCACCGACAAGACCGGCGCACCCACCACCGTCACCCAGGAGTCCGACCGCTTCAGCATCGCCGTTGACGGCCAGAAGGTCGGCTTCACCGAGTACGCCGATCGCGACGGCCAACGGATCTTCCCCCACACCGAGGTCGACGACGCGTTCGAGGGCCGCGGTCTCGGCAACGATTCTCATCGGCGAGGCGCTGCAGGCCACCCGCGACGCCGGGCTGCGGATCGTCCCGGTCTGCCCGATGGTGGCCGCGTTCGTCAAGAAGCACGACGAGTACACCGACGTCGTGGACCCGGTGGACACCGACGTCAAACGCTGGCTGGCGAACTCTTAGCCGAGCTAGCCCGATATCGTCGGTCGCGATGACCACCCAGGATCGCGCGACCGGCGCATCGGTCGGCAGTCGCCTGCCACCGGCGTTCTTCATCGCCGACGGCGACGAGCTTCGTGCCGACGGCCCTCGCGCGAGGGCCGTGGGGTCAGACGATCAGCGGCAGGTGACTCGGCGGCATCCTCGGCCACGTGATCGAGCGTGACGTCGGCGATCCTGACTTCCAGCCCGCCCGGCTGACCGTCGACCTGCTCCGACCGGCGGCCATGGCGCCGCTGCGCGTCCAGACACCACCGTCGCCCGCGAGGGAAGGCGGTTGCGGCTGGCCGACGCGGTGGTGACGCAATCCGATACCGTCGTCGCCCGCGCCAGCGCGCTGTTCTTGCGCCGTGGCGACCAGCCGACCGACGAGGTGTGGACATCACCGGTGACGATGCCGCCGCTGCCTGCGGCACCCGATCCGATACCCGAGGACTTGAGCATGCTGGTGTGGACCTACGGCAAGGACGACCACACCCCCGGCCCTGGTTTCGGGCTCATCGCTTGGCAGCACGCGGGCCCGAAATACATCTGGGTACGTGCCATCCGGCCGCTCGTTGCCGGCGAGCCCCTTACACCGTTCACCCGCGCCGCGATGGCCGGCGACATGGCCAGTTCGCTAACCCATTACGGCACAGGCGGTTTGCGGTTCATCAATGCGGACTACACCCTGTCACTGAGCCGTCTGCCCGACGGTCCATACATCGGCCTTGCTGCGCTCACGCACTCCAGCCACGGCGGCGTGGCCACCGGCACCGCCACGATCGTCGATCAACACGGCCCGATCGGCACCGGTGTCGCCACAGCGTTGTCCAACCCTGGCTTCGACCCGCCGCACCCTTAGCGCGGCTTGAGCACAACCACGGGAATCTCGCGGTCGGTCCAGCTCTGGTAGTTGTCGAAGTCCGCGTAGAGCTCCACTAGCTTCGGCCAGAGCCGCGCCCGTTCGTCCTGGCCCGCCGTCACGGCGTGCACCGCTCGGCGGTCGGCGCCGATCTCGACGAAGGTGTCAGGGTTGGCCACCAGGTTGCGGTACCACTGCGGGTCCTCGGGCCGTCCGCCCTGCGACGCGACGATCACCACGTCGGCACCGTCGAACATGTAGAGCAACGGCGTGACGAACACCTTGCCGGACTTGCGGCCACGGTGCTCGAGCAACAGCGTGGGCACCGGCTTGCGGAAGCCAGCGCCGATGCGCCACTTTCCGCCGATCTTCCCGCCGGTGCGGCGATAGACCCACACGTGCGCCTTGCCCGCGTACTTGAAGATCTTCGGCAGCAGCGGAGAGTCCAGCTGCTTAGGACGTTCTTGCGGCATCAGAGGTACTGCGCCGTGCTGCCGCCGATCGGCATGGCACCCATGCCGAGCTTGCGGTGATCCCAGCTGCGTAGCCTGCTCGGCACGACGCGCACGCAGATGCGGTTGTTCATCATCTGGTCGATGAACGGGCGCATCTCGTCGGTGTACGGTCCGGTGTATCGCTCCCAGACGCTAATCCCAACGCGCAGAATGGTTTCCGCGTCATCGACGATCTCCGCGTTGCCGTCGATCGACACCCCGCGCAGCGTGTCGTAGCTCTGCCCGTCCTCGATCATCACCGTGATCGTCGGGTCGCGGAACAGGTTGACGGCCTTCTGCGACTTGGCCTTGGTCTCGAACCAGATCTCGCCGTCGACCACCGCGTACCACATCGCGACCAGGTGCGGCCTGCCGTCGGGTAGCACGGTCGCCATCGTCGCGGTCCGGCTGCGCTCAATGAATTCGGCGATCTCGTCGTCGGTCATGACGATCTTCGCGCGTTGGTTTGTGCCCACGTTTGGATACTTTCAGGTCGCCACGGGGGTGACCGTCACCGGGATGCCGTTCAGCGCCCCGTTGCCCGACGGTTCGTCGATGAACGTCGGCGGCGAAAGGATGTTGGTGTTCACACCGGGCGAGTCATTGGCGATCGCCATGCGGGTGCCGGGCTTGCCGTGGCCCCAGCCGTGCGGCATCGACACCACGCCCGGCATGATCTCGCCGGTCACCTCGACGGGCACCTCGATCTGCCCGCCCGCGGAGGTAACCGTGACGACGTCGCCCGTCGCCACACCGCGCTTTGTCGCATCGTCAGCGTGCATCAGCAGGGTGCAGCGGTCCTTGCCCTTCATCAGCGGTCCGACGTTGTGCAGCCACGAGTTGTTCGACCGCAGGTGTCGGCGGCTGACCAGCACCAGCTCATCGGGTGCGCGGTCGAGGCGTTCGGCGAGCCGGGGCAGGTCGTCGAGCAGGTACTGCGGGGCGAGCCGGATCTTGCGGTCCGCGGTGCCGAGAATCTCGGGGACCTGCGGCACCATCGGCCCGAAGTTGATGCCGTTCGGCTGGGCCTTGAGCTTGTCCAGCGTGACGCCGTCGGGGTTCTCGCCGTATCGGTCGCCGAACGGCCCGGTGCGCAGGGTGAGATCGAGGATGCGCTCTGGTCCCGCCGCGGTCGTAGTGCGAGCGGATGGTCGCGCCGTCGAGCCCCTTGGTGAACGCCATGTAGTCGAAGAACCCGTCATCGATGGCCGCGACGTCGACGTCCTCGGCGGGCGTGCCGGTGCACAGCCCGGTCAGCCGGATCAGGATCTCCCACTCCTCGGGCCGGTCGGGGTCCTCCGGCTCGAACACCGGGGGCGAGTAGTTCGCGATGCTGTTGATCGCGAAGTTGAGAATCAGGTCGTCGTGGTGCGGCTGCTCCAGCGGAGACGGCGCGGGCAGGATCACGTCGGCATGCCGGGTGGTTTCGTTGAGCCACAGGTCGACGGAGATCATCGCGTCCAGCGTCGGCAACACCTCGTCGAGCTTGTGGCCTGCTGGCGTCGACAGCACGGGGTTGCCCGCGACCGTGATCAGCGCCTTGATCTGCCCCTCCCCCGGCGTCGCGATCTCCTCTGCCAGGCACGACACGGGCACCTGGCCGAGCACTTCCTTCGCGCCGCGGACACGGGTGCGGTACCGGCCGAACTCCGGCGCACCGTCCTCGAGCCCGGGGATCGGCTGCACGGTCACCGACCACGCCGCGGCGCGCGGGAACATCGATCCGCCGGGGGTGTCGAAGTGCCCGGTGAGGATGTTGACCACGTCGACGAGCCAGCTGGCCAGGCTGCCGAACTCCTGATTGCACAAGCCAATTCGGCCGTACACCACGGCGCGCTCGGTGCCCGCCAGTTCGCGGGCCAAGGTGCGAATGCGGTCGGCGGTGATGCCGGTGACCGCGGCGACGCGCTCGGGCGACCACTCGGCGGCCACCTCACGCATCCGGTCGACGCCGTCGAGGTGGGGTTCGACGTCGCCGAGCTTGACCAGGTTCTCGGCGAACAGCGTGTGCACGACTGCGAGCAGCAGCGCCGCGTCGGTGCCTGGTGTGATCGGCAGCCACTCGTCGGCGCGGGCGGCGGTGGCGGTGCGCACCGGATCGACGACAATGACCTTGCCCCGCTTGCGAATTGCGTCGATGATGCCCATCACGTTGGGAGCCGCGAGCAGCGACCCCTGCGATGCCGCCGGGTTGGCACCCATGACGATCAGCAGGTCGGTGCGCTCGATGTCGGGAACCGGGAAGCTCCACCAGCCGCCGTACATCAGGTGCGACGACAGATTCTTCGGCCACTGGTCGACGGTGCCCGGCGAGTAACTGAGCGGGATTCCCGACATGCCAAGCAGCACACCGGTGTAGCGGCCGAGGGAGAACGAGTGCGCCAGCGGGTTGCCGGTGTAGCACGTGACCGCGCCGATGCCGTGCTTCTCGATCACCGGGGCCAGCAGCTCGGTGCAGCGGCGGAAGGCCGCATCCCAGCTGACCTCCTGCCACTGCCCGTCGACCTTGATCATCGGGCGCCGGATGCGGTCGGGATCTTCGTGCACCGCGCCGAGGCGTGGCGCCCTTGGGGCAGATGTGGCCGCGGCTCCAGGTGTCGTCGCGGTTGCCGCGGATGCTCGCGACGCGGCCGTCGTCGACGTGAATCTCCAAGCCGCACATGGCCTCACACAGCGGACAGGTGTAGAGGTGCCGCCCGTCTTCGCCGACGCCGGCCAACGGTTTGGTGAGCCCGGTCGTCATAGCGGCCTCCATTCGCAGTTTGTTGTGACACACTGTAACGACAAATCGGGGCAGCGGGAAGGCGCATCGTGGAAGCGGAGCGACGGCATCGGCGACAGGGCTCGCGCCGGGATCCGTCGATCGACACGGCGGTGCTGGCCGCGACGCGGCGGCTGCTGGTCGAGCGCGGCTATGCGGCGACGACCATCGACCTGATCGCCACCACGGCCGGGGTCAGCAGGCCCGCCGTCTACCGCCGCTGGAGTTCCAAGGCGCAGCTGGTGCACGAGGCGCTGTTCCCGGACCTCGGACCCGAGCCGCAGGAGGACGACTTCGCCGCCGAGATCACCCGCCTCTGCCGCGGGGCGCTGCGGATGTACGGCGACGCCGCGGTGCGCGAGTCAATTCCCGGTCTGCTCAACGATTTACGGTCGGACCGCCGAATGCGCCGGGTGCTCAGCGACCGCCTGGAGGCCACGGCGCGCAGTCAGCTCGCCGAGCGGGTTGGCCAGGCGGTCGCCGACGGCACCGCGCGCCCCGACGTCAGCGCCGACACCATGATGGACGCCATCGCGGGCGGCGCCTGGTACGCGGTATGCGTGCGCCGCATCAAGGACGTAGACACCGCGGCCAAGGAGCTGAGCGAGCTGGTGCTGCGGGGCGTGCTGTCTGGCTCAGCCGCTCAGCAGCATGGCGTACTGGGCGGCGACCTGCTGCTGGGCATCCAACAGCGTGTCGCGCAGATGGTTTCGATCGCGTAGCGGTCCGCCGCGCCGAGACAGTAGAAGGTCTTGTCCTCCAATTGCAGCAGCGGCTGTCCGGCAGGTTGTTGACCGGCTTGGCCGGCTGCGACGTCGGCCTGCAGCTCGGCGAAGAACCCGTCGACGATGTCGCGGCGCGCCCTCGGCGTCCTTGGTCTGGTAGACGTTCGTCTTCGCCATCGCCACAAGATCCGTTCCGGATGTCGGCGAACAGCGTCGCCGACGCGCGCCGGATCGCTCTGGAAGTGCAACGCACCGCGTTGTTCGTAGCGTGATGTTCTGGATGCGGCGTCGCCTCTTTGTCCGGAACCGGCAGCGTGCGCGCCAACAACCCGGTCGGGTCGAGCGAGATGTCGGCGAACTCGGACGGATCGGTCGCGCGGAACTGGTCGATCGCAGGGCCCTGCAAGTCAATGGTTTTGGCGACCAGTGCCGACTGCCGGGTCCAGCCCGTCGATCGGCATGGGCGAGTTGCATGAACACATAGGGGCCGTGGGCAGTGAATGCGCGCACCGCGGTCCATTGCTTGGAGTCTTGGGGTTCGGTGTAGGTCGTCGCGAGCGTATCGGGATGGCCTGGTATCGGCGTGCGGCTGCACGCCCTCCCCCGTCTTGGCCGCGATGTCGCCGAACTCCGTGGCCGCGGCAGCGGCTGCGGCGGCGTCGGCGAAGCGCAGCACCGCGTTCACCAGAGACTTGTTGTCCGCCGCTGCGCGGGGAGGTGAAGCCGTTGACGAAGTTGTGCCGACCGGCGGCGGTCGCGAACGGTTTCGAGTCGAGCCTTCGCCAGGTCGGCGGGGTTCAGCAGCACGGTCGCGCCGCCGATCGAATTCGTCAAAGCTGCGTCGACCTCCCACGGGCCGATCGACGTTGTCGGACATCCGCTGAGCTTCGATCAGCGCTCCGCGCGACGGGTCGCCCGCGACGCCGAGCGGCTGGCTCGGTTTCGTCGGGTACGGCCCGACGTCCAGCTCGCTGATATCGACCGTCGGCGCCTTCGATGCAGCTCGTGTCTTCGAGCGCCGAGCCGTCGACAGCTGTCGAGCACGCCGCCGACAGCAGCGCCACCGAAACAAACGCGATATACGCGAGCCGCATTCGCAAGAAACTACCGTGCGCAACACCAATGCTCAGCCGTTGAGCAACACGGCGTACTGGGCGGCAACCTGCTGCTGAGCATCCAGCAGGTTGTCCGAGGTGGTTTCGATCGCGTACCGGTCCGCCGTGCCAAGACAGTAGAAGCTCTTGTCCTTCAGCTGAAGGCATCGGCTATCCGGCAGGTTGTTGACCGGTTTGGCCGGCTGCGACGTCGGTTGCAGCTCGGCGTAGAACCCGTCAACGATTTTCGGCGCGCTCGCGGAGTCCTTGGTCTGGTAGACGTTCGTCTTCGCCATCGCCACCAGATCCGTCCCGGTGTCGGTGAACAACTTCGCCGACCGCGCCGGATCGCTTTGGAACTGCAGCGCGCCGCGTTGTTCGTAGGTGGTGTTCTGGATGGTCGTCGCTTCTTTGTCAGGAACCGGAAGGGTCCGCGCCAGCAGCCCGGTCGGGTCGAGCGAGATGTCGGCGAACTCGGCGGGATCGGTCGCGCGGAAGGCGTCGATGGCCGGGCCCTGCAGGTCAATGGCTTTGGCGACAAGGCCGAGCGCCGGGTCCATCCCATCGACGGCCTGCGCGAGTTGCATGAACACGTAGGGGCCGTGGGCCGTGAAGGCCCGCACCGCACTCCACTGCTTGCCTGTGGGGCCCTCGGTCTGTGTGTAGCTCGCCGCCTGCGTGTCGGGATGACCAGGGATCTGCGCGCGCTGCACGCCCTCCCCTGTCTTGGCCGCGATGTCGCCGAACTCCGTGGCCGCGGCAGCTGCGGCGGCGGCGTCGGCGAACCGCAGCACCGCATTCACCAGAATCTTCTGCCCCTCCGCGGTACGCGCCGACGCGAAGCCGTTGATGAAGCCGTGCTGGCTAGCCGCCACCGCGAACGGCTCGGGGCCGATGGTCGCCAGGGCTTCCGGGCTCTGCAGGACAGTCGCACCGAACCCGAACCAGCCGGTCAGCGTCGAGTCGACTTCCCATGGACCGACGACGTTGTTGGCCATCCGCTGGGCCTCGACCAGCACGCCGCGCAACGGGTCGCCCGTAACGCCGAGCGGCTGGCTCGGCTGCGTGGGGTACGGCCCGACGTCGAGCTTGCTGATATCGACCGTCGGCACCTTCGGAGCGCCCGACTCCTTCACCGCCGAACCGTCGACCGCTGTCGAACACGCCGCCGACAGCAGCGCCACCGAAAGAAAAGCGATATACGCGAGCCGCATTCGCAAAAAGCTACCGTGCCGCGACACCAAATACAACATGCGCCCGACGCGGTGTCGAAAAGCAATTCAAGGGATTTGGAGTTTGAAGAAATCGAGGCGAGTCACCCGAAATCGGTGACTCGCCTCGTCTCGATTTTGTGGGCGAAGGGGGACTTGAACCCCCACGTCCCGAAGGACACTGGCACCTGAAGCCAGCGCGTCTGCCATTCCGCCACTCGCCCCAACAACCGGGGGAGCCTATCACGCGAGGCACCCCGCTCCCCAACCGTGCAGGGACCCCGCGGAGGCCATCGCCGAGCCGATCGCTAGATCAAGATCAGGCGGCTGACCTGCTTCGATTCGATTCTCAGAATTCTGTTGGTCCCGCTGCGCTGCGCTCGGCCGATACCATGCAAGTAAGCCAATGTGGCCAGGCGACACGCTGGCGCACCGGCGCGTGAGCAGGACCGACGGACAACGACGAGTGAGGCGGGCGGTGATATGGGTCTGGTCGACCGCATCGAGCGCAAACTCGAATCAACCGTCGGCGACGCCTTCGCCAGGGTGTTCGGCGGATCGATTGTGCCGCAAGAAGTCGAGGCGATGCTTCGCCGGGAAGCCGACACCGGCGCGCGCGAAGTGCTCGGCGGACCGTATTTTGGCCCCAAACGACTACGTCATTACCCTCAGTGTGCCTGACTATCAGAAGGTGAGCGCCGACCCGGACCTCACATCAACGACTTTCGCCAAGCACTTGGAGGGATACATCCATGAGCAGGGGTGGCAAACGTATGGTGATGTGGTCGTCAGATTCGAGGCGTCACCGAACCTGCACACCGGACAGTTTCGCGCGCGTGGTGCGGTCAACCCCGACTCGACCACTGGCGAGCCCGCCCCACCCCGAGAACTTTCGTCCAACGCAGAACCAGGAGTACCACGATGACTGACAATCCGAGCTACCGCGGCGGCCAGGGACCGGGGCGGCCCGCCGACGAGTACTACGACGAGCGGTACGGCCGCCAACCGGACGAACGCGGCCAGGATCCCCGCGGCCAGCAGCCCCCGCCGGACCAGGGCGGCTACCCGCCGCAGGGCGGCGAGCCGGCTATCCGCCGCGCCAGGCGGCTACCCCGAGCAGGGCGGCTACCCCGACCAGGGCGGCTACCCCGACCAGGGCGGCTATCCCGCCGCAGTCCTATGAACAGCGTCCGCCCGCCGGATACGGCCCGCCGCCAGCCGGCGGCTACCCGGATCAGGGCTACCGGCAGGCGCCCGGCGGCTACGGCCCGCCGCAGGGCGGCCAGCCCGGTTACGGCGCCGCCCGGCGGCGACTACGACTACGGTCGTCAGCCCGCCGCAGGGCCGCCCCGACGAAGGCGGCTACGGTCGCCCGGAACCGCGCCCGGCGTATCCCGACCAGGGCGGCTACCCCGACCAGGGCGGCTACCCCGACCAGGGCGGCTACCCCGATCAGGGCGGCTACGGCGGCCAGGCATACGGCCGTCAGGACCAGGGATACGCAGCCCAGCCCGACTACGGCCGCTACGGCGAGCCTCCTGCCGGCGGCGGATACGCCGAACCCGGCTATGCCGAGCCCGCGGGCGGCGGCTACGACTACGGCCCGCCGGCCGGCCAGGCCGGTTACGGCGGCGGCTACGGCCAGGGCGACTACCCGGCCGGCGGCGCCGCCGTCACGCTGCAGCTCGACGACGGCAGCGGCCGCACGTACCAGTTGCGTGAGGGCGCCAACGTGATCGGCCGCGGCCAGGACGCCCAGTTCCGGCTGCCCGACACCGGTGTGTCCCGCGGCATCTGGAGATCCGCTGGGACGGCCAGGTCGCGCTGCTGTCCGACCTCAACTCCACCAACGGCACGACGGTGAACAACGCGCCGGTGCAGGAGTGGCAGCTGGCCGACGGCGACGTGATCCGGCTCGGCCACTCCGAGATCATCGTCCGCGTTCACTGAGGACTCGACTGGTCACGGACCGGTCGCGGCGGCCGGGGAAGCTGTACGCTTCACCCTCACGTCGATCGCCGTCCAAGTATCGTGACGTTGCCGAAGGTGGCTGAGCTGATTTCGTTGCCGACGCGACGAGAACGGAACGGGGACGGAGAGGACGTCAGATGCAGGGGTTAGTTCTGCAACTGACGCGCGTCGGTTTCCTGTTGCTGCTGTGGTTGTTCATCTGGTCGGTGCTGCGGATCCTGCGGACCGACATCTACGCGCCGACCGGGGCGGTCATGGTGCGACGGGGGCTGGCGCTGCGGGGTTCGCTGCTGCCCAACCGCGGCCGCCGCAATGCGGTGCGCCAGCTGGTGGTCACCGAGGGCGCGCTGGCCGGTACCCGCATCACGTTGGGCACTCAGCCGGTGCTGATCGGCAGGGCCGACGACTCGACACTGGTGCTCACCGACGACTACGCCTCGACGCGGCACGCCAGGCTCTCCCCACGAGGTTCGGAATGGTATGTCGAGGACCTAGGATCGACCAACGGCACATACCTTGACAGGGCGAAGGTGACGACGGCGGTACGGGTTCCGATGGGCACGCCGGTTCGAATCGGCAAGACGGTAATCGAGCTGCGCCCGTGACACTGGTGCTTCGATACGCCGCGCGCAGCGACCGTGGTTTGGTCCGCGCCAACAACGAGGACTCGGTGTACGCCGGCGCGCGCCTGCTCGCGCTGGCCGACGGGATGGGCGGCCACGCCGCGGGCGAGGTGGCCTCGCAGCTGGTGATCGCCGCGCTGGCCCATCTCGACGACGACGAGCCGGGCGGCGATCTGCTCTCCAAGCTCGACTCCGCGGTCCGCGAGGGCAACTCGGCGATCGCCGCGCATGTCGAAGCCGATCCCGAGCTCGAGGGCATGGGCACCACGCTGACCGCAATCCTGTTCGCCGGCAACCGCCTTGGGCTGGTGCACATCGGCGACTCCCGCGGCTATCTTCTTCGCGACGGCGAACTCGCCCAGATCACCAAGGACGACACGTTCGTCCAGACGCTCGTCGACGAAGGCCGAATCACTGCCGAGGAGGCGCACAGCCATCCGCAGCGCTCGCTGATCATGCGCGCGCTCACCGGCCACGAGGTGGAGCCCACGCTGATCATGCGCGAGGCGCGAGCCGGTGACCGGTACCTGCTGTGCTCCGACGGTTTGTCGGATCCGGTCAGCCACGAAACCATCCTCGAGGCGCTGCAGATCTCCGACGTTGCCGAAAGTGCGGACCGGCTCATCGAATTGGCGCTGCGCGGTGGCGGACCCGACAACGTCACCGTCGTGGTGGCCGACGTCATCGACTACGACTACGGCCAGACCCAGCCCATCCTTGCCGGTGCGGTGTCCGGCGACGACGATCAGGTCGCGCCGCCCAACACCGCGGCCGGTCGCGCTTCGGCGTTCAATCCGCGCCGCAATGAGGCCAAACGTGTTGTGCCGCAACCGGAGGAGCCGCCGCCGCAAGCCTCGGTCACGTCGCCGCATGGTCATCGCCGCGGTTCTGCTCGTGCTGGTTGTGCTGTCCGGACTGGCCATCGGCCGCGAGATCGTCCGCAGCAACTACTACGTCACCGAGCACGACGGCACCGTGTCGATCATGCGGGGTGTTCAGGGTTCCTTTCTGGGATTAGCACTGCAGGAGCCCTACCTGTTGGGGTGTCTCAACGCGCGAAATGAGTTGTCGCTCATCAGCGCAGGGCAATCCACCGACAACCTGGACTGCCGCATGCTTGGTGTGAATGACATGCGGCCGTCGGAGCGGGCGCAGGTGATCGCGGGCCTGCCGTCGGGCACGCTCGACGAAGCCATCGCCCAGATCGAAGAACTCGCCCGCAGTTCGGTGCTCCCGGTGTGCGCCACGCGCACTCCCACCCCCACCACCACGACTTCGCCCTCGCCGACACCGCATCTACCGGAAACACCTGCGAATCCCGGCATTCCAGAAGGCCGGCACCGAAACGCCTGCGCCGGAGACTCCGACCACGGTGACCGCACCGGCTCCTGAGCCGCCTGGTGCGCCGGCGCCCAGCTGCCCCGCCGCCGTCGCCGTCCCCACGCCGCAGCCCACCGTGACGGCGCTGCCTCCCCCACCACCAGAGCCGGGAACGAACTGCCGGGAAGTGTCATGACGACCCGAAGACGAGCGCGAGTGAGGATCACGGAACCGCCCCGGCGGCGACATCCAACCGCGGCGAGGCTCAGGTCGATGGCGCGAACCGCGAGCTCCCGCGCGAAGCGAGGACCGGAGCGAGCGGGAGTCGAGGCATGACCACGCAACCGCAGTCGCCAGTCACCGTCATGCCGCCGCTGCCGAACCGGCGCAACTCCGAACTGTTCCTGCTCGGCTTCGCCGCGGTGATCACCACCGTGGCACTGCTGCTTGTCGAGGCCAACCAGGAGCAGGGTCTGCATTGGGACCTGGCGCAGTACACGGTTGCCTATCTCGCGCTGTTCACCGGCGCGCATTTGGCGGTTCGGCGGTTCACGCCATACGCCGATCCGCTGCTGCTGCCGGTGGTCGCGCTGTTGAATGGCCTGGGACTGGTCATGATTCACCGCCTGGACCTCGCGGCGGGTGGGCCGTCGGCAAAGGGTCTTGGCGGCACGGCCAACCAGCAGATGTTGTGGACTCTCGTCGGTGTGGTCGTCTTCTCGCTGGTGGTGATCTTCCTGCGCGATCATCGCGTGCTGGCGCGCTACGGCTACGTCTGCGGTCTGACGGGCTTGATTCTGCTGGCCATTCCCGCAGTGCTGCCCCGGTCGGTGTCGGAGCAGAACGGCGCAAAGATCTGGATCGAGTTGCCGGGCTTCTCAATTCAGCCCGCCGAGTTCTCCAAGATCCTGCTGCTGATTTTCTTCGCCGCGGTGTTGGTGTCCAAGCGCAGCGTGTTCACCAGCGCAGGCAAGCACTTCGTCGGCATGGACCTGCCGCGGCCACGCGATCTGGCGCCGCTGCTGGCGGCGTGGATCGCCTCGGTCGGCGTGATGGTCTTCGAGAAGGACCTCGGCACCTCGCTCCTGCTGTACGCGTCGTTTCTGGTGATGGTCTACATCGCCACCGATCGGCTCAGCTGGGTGGTTATCGGGCTGGCGCTGTTCGCGGCGGGAAGCGTTGCGGCGTATTACGTTTTCGATCACGTCCAGGTCCGGGTGCAAACCTGGCTGGACCCGTTCGCCGATCCCGATGGTGCCGGCTATCAGATGGTGCAGTCGCTGTTCAGCTTCGCCACCGGCGGCATCTTCGGCACCGGTCTGGGCAACGGTCAGCCCGGGACGGTGCCCGCCGCATCGACCGACTTCATCATCGCCGCGATCGGCGAAGAGCTCGGACTGGTCGGCTTGGCCGCGGTACTGATGCTCTACACCATCGTCATCATCCGCGGCCTGCGCACCGCGATCGCGGTGCGGGACAGCTTCGGAAAGCTGTTGGCCGCCGGGCTGGCGTCGACACTGGCGATCCAGTTGTTCATCGTGGTTGGCGGCGTCACCAAGCTGATCCCGCTGACCGGACTCACCACGCCGTGGTTGTCGTACGGCGGTTCGTCGCTGCTGGCCAACTACGTGCTGCTGGCGATCCTTGTGCGGATCTCGCACGCCGCACGGCGCCCGATCGTCACCCGGCCGCAGACCACGCCTATCGCGGCCGCGGGCACTGAGGTGATCGAGAAGGTATGAACACCTCGCTGCGCCGCATCTCCGTGACGATCATGGTGCTTATCGTGCTGCTGTTGGCCAATGCCACATTGACACAAGTGTTTACGGCCGACGGGCTGCGCTCAGATCCGCGCAACCAGCGGGTGCTGCTCGACGAGTATTCACGCCAGCGCGGCCAGATTTCCGCCGGTGGCCAGCTGCTCGCCTACTCCGTGTCGACCAACGGCCGATTCCGCTTCCTTCGCGTCTACCCCAACCCGCTGACCTACGCCCCTGTCACCGGGTTCTATTCGCTGAGCTATTCGAGCACCGGGCTGGAGCGCGCCGAGGACACCATCCTCAACGGTTCCGACCAGCGGCTGTTCGGTCGCCGGCTGGCCGACTTCTTCACCGGCCGCGATCCACGCGGCGGCAATGTCGCGACCACCATCAATCCGCAGGTGCAGCAGGCGGCCTGGGATGCGATGGAGGGCGGCTGCAACGGTCCGTGCAAGGGCGCGGTAGTGGCGCTCGAGCCGTCGACCGGCAAGGTCCTCGCCATGGTCTCTGCGCCGTCGTACGACCCGAATCTGCTGGCCACCCACGACATTCAGAAACAGTCCGCTGCGTGGCAGCGGCTGCGCGACAATCCCGACTCGCCGCTGTTGAACCGTGCGATCTCGGAAACCTACCCGCCCGGGTCCACGTTCAAGGTCATCACCACCGCGGCTGCGCTGCAGTCCGGCGCCACCGAGAACACCCAGCTGACCGCTGCGTCCCGAATCACGTTGCCGGACAGCACCGCAACGCTGGAGAACTTCGGCGGGGCGGCGTGTGGCGCAGGCCCGACCGCTTCGCTGCGCGACGCGTTCGCGAAGTCATGCAACACCGCGTTCGTCCAGCTCGGCATCAACACGGGCGCCGATGCGCTGCGGTCGACCGCGCTGGCGTTCGGGCTCGACAGCCCTCCCCCGGCAATTCCGCTTCAGGTTGCCCAATCCACCGTCGGCCCGATCACCGACGCGGCCGCCCTCGGCATGTCGAGCATCGGGCAGAAGGATGTTGCCCTGACACCGCTGCAGAACGCGATGGTCGCCGCGACCATCGCGAACAAAGGGGTGGCCATGCGGCCGTACCTAGTCGATAGTCTGAAGGGACCCGACCTCGCCAACATCAGCACGACGGCTCCGCACGAAGAGCGACGGGCGGTGTCCGAGCAGGTCGCGGATACACTTACGGACTTGATGGTCGCCGCCGAGCAGGTGACTCAGCAGAAGGGAGCCATCGCCGGCGTGCAGATCGCATCGAAGACCGGCACGGCGGAGCACGGTACGGATCCGCGCAATACCCCGCCGCATGCCTGGTACATCGCCTTCGCGCCGGCATCGGCTCCCAAGGTCGCGGTCGCCGTCCTTGTCGAAAACGGTGGTGACAGGCTGTCTGCCACCGGCGGCGCCCTTGCCGCGCCCATCGGGCGCGCCACCATCGCGGCAGCGCTGCGGGAGGCATCATGAGCCCCCGCGTTGGAGTGACGCTGTCCGGCCGCTACCGGCTGCAGCGGCTGATCGCCACCGGCGGCATGGGCCAGGTGTGGGAGGGCATCGACTCCCGGCTGGGCCGCCGCGTCGCGGTCAAGGTGCTCAAGGCCGAGTACTCCGAGGACGCCGAGTTCGTCGAACGGTTCCGCGCCGAGGCGCGCACCGTCGCGATGCTCAACCACCCGGGCATCGCCAGCGTGTACGACTACGGCGAGACCGACATGGACGGCGAGGGCCGCACCGCCTACCTGGTGATGGAACTGGTCAACGGTGAACCGCTGAACTCGGTGCTCAAGCGCACCGGTCGGCTCTCGCTGCGGCACGCGCTCGACATGCTCGAGCAGACGGGCCGCGCCCTGCAGGTCGCGCACACCGCGGGCCTGGTGCACCGCGACGTCAAGCCGGGCAACATCCTCATCACGCCGACCGGGCCAGGTGAAGCTGACCGACTTCGGCATCGCCAAGGCCGTCGACGCCGCCCCCGTCACCCAGACCGGCATGGTGATGGGCACCGCCCAGTACATCGCGCCGGAGCAGGCGCTTGGCCACGACGCCACCGCGGCCAGCGACGTGTACTCGCTGGGAGTTGTTGGCTACGAATCGGTTTCGGGCAAACGGCCGTTCACCGGCGACGGCGCGCTGACGGTGGCGATGAAGCACATCAAGGAAACGCCGCCCCCGCTGCCCGCCGACCTGCCGCCCAACGTTCGCGAGCTCATCGAGATCACGCTGGTGAAGAATCCCGGCATGCGGTACCGCTCCGGCGGGCCGTTCGCCGACGCGGTGGCCGCGGTGCGGTCCGGCCGTCGTCCGCCGAGACCGAACCAGGCGCCGTCCATCGGCAGGGCGGCGCCGGCAGCGGTGCCGTCGGCCGCGCAGGCCCGGGCCGCAGCGGACCTCACCGGCCGCGCGCCTGCGACCGCCGCCAGGCCGCGACCCGCGACCGGCAGCCACCGCACTCCCCCGCCACGTCGCACGTTCTCGTCGGGTCAGCGCGCGCTGCTGTGGGCGGCCGGGGTGCTCGGCGCGCTGGCGATCGTCATCGCGATCCTCATCGTGCTGAATGCGCAGGACCGCAAGGACCAGCAGCCGCCGCCGCCGACGGTGACGAATACGATCACCGAGACAACCCCGTTCCAGTCGCCGACGGCGATGCCCGATTGGACCGATCAGGGCACCGTCGGTCATGGTGGACAAGAAATCGGGGTAACCCGACTCGACGCGATCGCGTCGCCCGCAAAGGTGCAGGTGACGCGCTCGGCCCCAGAACAGACATGGCAATGACCACCCCGCAACACCTGTCCGACCGGTACGAACTCGGTGAGATCCTCGGCTTCGGCGGTATGTCCGAGGTCCATTTGGCGCGCGATCTGCGGTTGCACCGCGACGTGGCCATCAAGGTGCTGCGCGCCGACCTGGCCCGCGACCCCAGCTTCTATCTGCGGTTCCGCCGCGAGGCGCAGAACGCCGCCGCGCTGAACCATCCGGCGATCGTCGCCGTCTACGACACCGGCGAGGCGGAGACCGCGACCGGGCCGCTGCCCTACATCGTGATGGAGTACGTCGACGGGGTCACGCTGCGCGACATCGTGCACACCGAGGGCCCGATGCCGCCGAAGCGGGCGATCGAGGTGATCGCCGACGCCTGCCAGGCGCTGAACTTCAGCCACCAGCACGGCATCATCCACCGCGACGTCAAGCCCGCCAACATCATGATCAGCAAGGCCGGCGCGGTGAAGGTGATGGACTTCGGCATCGCCCGCGCGCTGGCCGATGCCAACAGCGTCACCCAGACCGCCGCGGTGATCGGCACGGCGCAGTACCTGTCGCCCGAGCAAGCCCGCGGCGAGAAGGTCGACGCCCGCTCCGACGTGTACTCGCTGGGCTGCGTGCTCTACGAAATCCTCACCGGCGAACCACCTTTCATCGGTGATTCGCCGGTTGCGGTGGCCTACCAGCATGTCCGCGAGGATCCGGTGCCGCCGTCGCAGCGCCACAACGACATCTCCCCCGAGCTGGACGCCGTGGTGCTCAAGGCGCTGGCCAAGAATCCCGACAACCGCTATCAGACCGCCGCGGAGATGCGCGCCGACCTGGTGCGGGTGCACAGCGGAGAGGCGCCGGAGGCGCCCAAGGTGTTCACCGACGCCGAGCGGACCTCGCTGCTGTCGCGTCGTCGACGCCGTCGCAGCACCGGACCGAGCCGATCGACCCTGTCGGGCGCCCGCAGCCCGAGTACGTCGACAAAGAGGAACGCGGCGGCTCGGTGGGCCGCTGGCTGATCGCGGTCGCGGTGCTGGCGGTGCTGACCGTGGTGGTGACCGTCGCGATCAACATGTTCGGCGGCAGCACGCGCGATGTGCAGGTGCCCGACGTGACAAGGCCAGGCTGCAGAACGACGCCATCGCCGACACTGCAGAACGCGGGCTTCAAGACCCGACGACTCAGCGGAAGTCCGGACTCCGACGTGCCACCCGAATCACGTGATCGGCACCGACCCGAGCGCCGGCACCTCCGTCGGCGCCGGCGACGAGATCACCATCAACGTGTCGACCGGTCCGGAGCAGCGCGAGGTCGTGGACTGCAAGAACCTCACCTATGCCGACTGCGTCCAGAAGCTCACCGACGCCGGGTTCGGCAAGTTCAAGGAATCGAAGTCACCGTCGACGCCGGAGCAGAAGGACAGGGTGCTCGCCACCATCCCGCCGGCCAATCAGACGTCGGCGATCACCAACGAGATCACGATCGTCGTCGGCTCGGGACCCGACAGCAAGCCGGTCCCCGACGTGAAGAGCCAGACCGCGGATCGCGCGCAGCAGATCCTGACCGCGTCTGGGTTCCTCAACGTTCGTGACGGTTCCGACGTCGACAGCCCAGCGCCTAGCGGCCAGGTCGTCGGCACCGCTTCCGCCTGCCGGACGAGGTCGTTCCGCTGGACACCCTGATCCAGATGCAGGTGTCGCAGGGGCAACCAGTTCATCATGCCCGACCTGCGCGGAGGGTTCTGGACCGACGTCGAGCCGAACCTGCGCAATGCCTACGGCTGGACGGGCCAGCTGATCAGGGGCCCCGACGTGCAGAACAGCGGCCAGCGGACCAACGCGGTGGTGACTCAGAGCCCGGCGGCGGGCACTCCGGTGAAGTTCGGCGACCCGATCACGCTGGCGTTCGCGTCGTAGCGGCCTGCACGGCGTTGGCCACCTCGTCCTCGAGCTGACGCACCAGCGACTCCGCCGGCGCGGCGCCGCAGTAGCCCAGCCAGTTGGCCAGCATCCGATGGCCGCCCTCGGTGAGGATCGACTCGGGGTGGAACTGCACGCCGTGGATCGGCAGCTCGACGTGCCGCACGCCCATGATGACGCCGCCCTCGGTGCGCGCGATCACCTCGAGCTCGGCGGGCACGGTGTCGGGCAGGATCGTCAGCGAGTGGTAGCGGGTCGCGGTGAAAGGATCCGGAAGTCCTTGCAGCACACCGGCATTGATGTGGTAGACGGTGCTGGTCTTGCCGTGCAGCAGTTCGGGCGCGCGGTCGACGGTGCCGCCGAACGCCACCCCGATGGCCTGGTGCCCGAGGCACACCCCGAGCAGCGGGGTCTTCGCCGCGGCGCACGCCTTGACGAGCGGGATGGACGCGCCGGCGCGCTCCGGGGTGCCGGGGCCGGGGGAGAGCAGGACGCCGTCGAACTGCTCGGCGGCCTTGGCGACATCGGCGTCGGTGGCCAGGCGGTCGTCGTCGTTACGCCAGACCTGCGCGTGCACACCGAGCTGGCCCAGGTACTGGACCAGGTTGAACACGAAGCTGTCGTAGTTGTCGACGACCAAGACCTGCATCAGCCCAGGCTACTGGCGCGCGCGAGCTCAGTAGCCGATCGGGCCCGCCGGCTTGGCGAACTTCATCCGCACCGGCTCGGTGTGCCCGGCCAGTCGCACCTCGGCGCGCGGCTCTTCGGTGTAGCCCAGCCCGAACCGCACGACGTACTGCTTGTACAGCGTCACCAGCGGTGCCGCCGCCAGCGCGGCCTGCATGGCGGCGGCGTCGCCGATCGCGGTGATGACATACGGCGGGCTGTACGTGCGGCCGTTGAGCAGCAGCGTGTTGCCGACGCAGCGCGGCGCCGAGGTGCCGATGATCCGCTGGTCCTGCATCTGGATGCCTTCGGCGCCCGCGCTCCACAAGGCGTTGAGCACCGCCTGGATGTCCTGCTGGTGCACCACCAGATCGTCGGGGGAGGCGTCGCGCGGGAAGCGGCCCTCCGCGTCGCGCTGCGCGTCGTTGAGCGTGACGACGAGGCCCGGCCCGCGCATCGGGTCCAGGCCCGCGTCGGCGGCCAGCTGGGCCGAGCGGTTGGTGATCGCCGCCAGCGCCGCGTCGGCGCCGGGCGACCCGCCGTGATGGGTGTCGATCGTCGACACCAACGAGTCCCGCTCGAGCGGTGAGCCGGTCCACCGACTGCTGGGCCTCGCGGACCAGGTCGACCAGCCGCGGCGCGTCGCTGCGCCGGATCTCGCCGCCGCCGGAAACGCCGTGGGTGGCCGCCAGCAGCAGGCCCGCCAGCAGGCACACCAGCGGGACGCCGAAGCGCCAGGCGACGCGATGACGCTCGCGGGACGAGCTCGGAGGCTGGTCCATCGGCTCCTCTCTCGGGATTCGGGGCTGGCAGGGTCGCTGCGTTAGGCTCGTAGGTACATCGTCGCACCGTGTGACCCGACTGTCCGCGAAGGTAACCATGCCCAAGTCCAAAGTTCGCAAGAAGAACGACTTCACCATCAACCCGGTGAGCCGGACGCCGGTCAAGGTCAAGGCCGGGCCGTCGAGCGTGTGGTTCGTGGTGTTGTTCTGCGGCCTGATGCTGATCGGCTTGGTCTGGCTGCTGGTGTTCCAGCTCGCGTCCAACGCGATTCCGTTCCTGCGCCGACCTCGGCCCGTGGAACTACGCGATCGCCTTTGCTTTCATGATCACAGGTTTGTTGCTCACGATGCGCTGGCGCTAGGCCGTACCGACCATTGGTATGAATTTAACTTGGTCTCCGCGCGTTACCCGTTTAGCAACCTCGTGGTCATCAGATCACACTGATGTGATTCATCCCCATTGGGGATAGCACTTGTGGATAACCTCATTAGCAACGGTAAAAGGGTGTTGAAGAACCCATGCAGCAAACTGAGTGGAGCCCGCCGGCGCTCGGAATCGCAGCTTGCGGCATAGGCGGACTTATCTTGGCTATCGGCGCTGTGACCCTGATCACAGACGCGCCCGGCCGCATCCTGGTGGGCATTGCCGCAGTGGGACTGATTGTGTTTGCAAGCCTGTCTTGGCGCGCCCGGCCGAAGCTGGCAATCACTGACGACGGGCTAGTTATCCGCGGCTGGTGGCGCACAAACCTGTTGCGGCACAGCGACATCAAGCTCATCCGCATCACCGAGTTCCGCCGGATCGCGCGCAAGGTGCGGCTGCTGGAGATCGACACGACCGACGATCGGCTGCTGGTGTTCACCCGATGGGACCTGGGCACCGACCCGCTGAACGTGCTCGACGCGCTGACTGCCGCCGGCTACGCCGGCTCTCGCTGACGTCGCCTGCGACGTCAGGAAACCGTGATCGACTCGATCACCACCGGATCGGTCGGCCGGTCGCTGCGGTCGGTGGCCGTGGTGGCGATGGCGTCGACGACCTTCTGCGACTCGGGGTCGACGACCTCGCCGAAGATGGTGTGCTTGCGGTTCAGGTGCGGCGTCTTGCCGACCGTGATGAAGAACTGCGAGCCGTTGGTGCCCGGCCCCGCGTTGGCCATCGCCAGCAGATACGGCTTGTCGAACTGCAGCTCGGGGTGGAACTCGTCGGCGAACTGGTATCCGGGGCCGCCGCGGCCGGTGCCGGTCGGGTCGCCGCCCTGGATCATGAAGCCGTCGATCACGCGGTGGAAGACCGCGCCGTCGTAGAACGGTCCCGACGAGCCGCCCGACGCGTTCTCGGTGCTGTAGTCCTTGGTGCCCTGCGCCAATCCGACGAAGTTCGCGACGGTCTTGGGGGCGTGGTTTCCGAACAGTGCGATCTTGATGTCGCCGCGGTTGGTGTGCAGGGTCGCGGTCGCTGTCTGAATGGGGCTCGTCACGGGATGCCAGTGTGCCACCCGCCGTCCAACGGCCTCCGCGGGGTGGCAGTTGGTGGCAGGCTGGATGTCGATTCTGATCACGCCGCGAAAGAGGTGGACATGAGCTCGAAGACGGACGTCCGGTTGACCCCGAGCCAGCGGCTGGGCCGCGGCCTGAAGTACTCCGCGGTCGGACCGGTCGACGTCACGCGCGGCACGGTCGGGCTGAGCTGGCAGGGCGCGCAGTCGGCCGGCGGGCGGCGTCCGTCAGCCGCATCGACAAGAGCCGGCTCGCCAAGGAGCTCGAGCGATGCGCAGGAGACCATCGCGCAGGAACTCGCCGCGGCGCAGGAGGTGCTCGCGAACCTGCCTCAGGTGATCGCCGACGCGCGTAGGCCCAAGCGCAGGCGTCGGCCGCTGGTGTTGGCCGCCGTCGGCGCCGTGGTGCTGGCCGGGGGAGCGGTGGCGTTCACGATCGTGCGCCGGTCGATGCAGCCCGAGCCGTCGCCGCTGCCGCCCAGCGTCGACGTGGCTCCCAAACCGTAGTTTGCTGTAGGTGCATCGCCATGGCCGTCTCAGTCTTTGATCTGTTCTCGATCGGCATCGGGCCGTCGAGCTCGCACACCGTCGGTCCGATGCGCGCCGCGGGCCGGTTCGCCCGTCATCTCGCCGACGACGGGCTGCTGCCGAACGTCGCGCGGGTACGAGTCGAGCTCTACGGCTCGCTGGGCGCTACCGGCGCCGGACACGGCACGCCCGGCGCGGTCGTCCTCGGGCTGGAGGGCAGCGAGCCCGAGACGGTCGATCCGGTCGTCGCGCAAGGCGAGGGTCGAGGAGGTTCACGCGGGCGGCAAGCTGCTCCTGGCCGGCGCCCATACCATCGACTTCGATCACACCGCCGACATCGTTTTGTCGTTGCAGCGCCATGGACTTTCACAGCAACGGCATGGTGTTCCTTGCGTTCGACGGCGACGGCGCCGAGCTGAGCCGGCGCGTGTACTACTCGGTCGGCGGCGGGTTCGTCGTCGACGAGCAGGAGGCCGCAGTCCGGCCCGCGCGAGGATGCCGCCGTGCCGTATCCGTTCGGCACGGCGTGCGGAGCTCGTGCGGCTGGCGACCGAGAACGACTGCAGCATCGCCGAGTTGATGGCGCGCAACGAGGCCGCGCTCGGCCGGGAGCCCGATCTGCGGGCCGGCCTGCTGCGGATCTGGGCGGCGATGCGCGAATGCGTCGACGCGGGCCTGAGCTGCGACGGGCACGCTGCCCGGCGCGCTTCGGGTGCGCCGCCGCGCGCATTTGCTGGCGGAGACGCTCGATCCCGACGATCCGCTGTACGCGATGGACTGGGTGACCGTGTACGCGCTCGCGGTCAACGAGGAGAACGCCGGCGGCGGCCGGGTGGTGACGGCGCCGACGAACGGCGCCGCGGGCATCATTCCCGCGGTGCTGCACTACTACTCGCGGTTCGTTCCCGGTGCGACCGATGACGGCATCGTCGAGTTCCTGCTGACGGCGGGCGCGATCGGTCAGCTGTTCAAGGCCAACGCGTCGATCTCCGGCGCCGAGGTGGGCTGCCAGGGCGAGGTCGGGTCGGCGTGCTCGATGGCGGCCGCCGGGCTGGCCGCGGTGATGGGCGGAACGCCGGCGCAGGTGGAGAATGCCGCCGAGATCGGCATCGAGCACAACCTCGGGCTCACGTGCGATCCGGTCGGCGGTCTGGTGCAGATTCCGTGCATCGAACGCAACGCGGTCGCGTCGGTCAAGGCGATCACCGCGGCGCGAATGGCGTTGCACGGGGACGGAACTCATCACGTCAGCCTCGACACCGCGATCAAGACGATGCGCGACACCGGCGCCGACATGAAGGACAAGTACAAGGAGACGTCGCAGGGCGGGCTGGCCCTCAACGTCGTGGAGTGCTAGCGGTCGGACCACGTCTCATGAGATCCATATCTGCCGGCCGGCAGTCGCCGGAATCGTTGTGGAGCCTAGGAGATTCGAACTCCTGACATCTGCCTTGCAAAGGCAGCGCTCTACCAACTGAGCTAAGGCCCCTGATTTGGTCAGGACGGCGCGTCGGCCGCTGCATGCCACACCTCGACGCCGTGCCGTGACCGCCAGACGATCACCGCGACGGCCGCGGCGATCCCCGTGGCGAGCAGCAACACCAGCCTCATGGTGTGGACCTTTCCGTGGGGCTAGGAGGACTCGAACCTCCGACCTCTTCGTTATCAGCGAAGCGCTCTAACCGCCTGAGCTATAGCCCCGTAAATCCCGCATGGACCGAGCGACGAGATTACCGCAATGGTAAGCCGCCGCCCAAACTCAATCCCGATCCGCCAGCGTCACCTCAACGCCGCCGACGAGATCGGTGGTCAGGTTGTAGATGAACGCGCCGACCGTCGCCATCGCCGTCAGCAGCACGATGTTCACCAGGCCGATCAACGCCGCACCGCCGAAGATGGTTCCGCTGGAGACCAGCTCCCCGCCGGTTTGGCCGCTGGCGCTGGTGAGCAGGTCGCCGACGTTGCTGTTCAGCTTGCTCCACACGCCCATGCCGCCGAGCACCAGGTACAGGAACGCGACGGCGATCATCCACACGAAGAACAGCGCGACCGACAGCACCAGCGACACCTTCAGCGTGCTCCACGGATCGACCCGGCGGATCTGCATGCTGGCCCGCACCGGGCCCTTGTGCCGCGTGCCGACGTGCATGCGGCTGGCCGGCTGGCTGGGCCGGCTCGACCGGCTCAGAGGCGGTCCGCTCGGGAGCAGGCTTACGCTGCTGCGGCGGCCGCGGGTTCGGGCCGGACAGGTCGGGCAGCTCGCTGGCGTAGGTACGCCTCGGGCCGCGCGGCCTCCTCGTGTCGTCGGCGACGGGGCCGACGACCCCGCTCCGCCGCCGATGAAGCGGTTCAGTCGCGCATCGACACCGGTGGAGGATGCGGCCGCGCTGGCGAGCGTCTCCGCGCGGCGACCGCGCTGCCGGGCCGCCGGTCCGGCGCCGCGCAGGCGGACGCGCCGCGCTGCCGACGGCCGGCGACTCGTCGCGCGGAATCGGCGGAGCCGTTGGCGCCACCGGGGGCGTCACCCGCACGCGGGTACCCCGGCTCGTTCGGTGAACTCACCTACGGCTCCTTAACGTCGTTACGTTGCGTCGTCCTCGACGGTCGTCCGCCTCGGTCTCCTCAGCGTTGCGCGCAACAGCAACCAGTGTGTCGCCCTCGCCCAGGTTCATCAACCGAACGCCCTTGGTCTGCCGCCCGGCCTTGCGGACCTGGCGAGCCGCCGTCCGGATGACACCTCCACCCGAGGTGATGGCGTACAACTCCGTGTCGTCGTCGACGATCAACGCTCCGACCAGACTGCCACGCCGTTTGTCGAACTGGATCGTCAGCACCCCTTTGCCGCCGCGACCCTGGACCGGGTACTCCTCGATCGCGGTGCGCTTGGCGTAGCCGCCGGCCGTCGCGACCAGCAAATACGTGTCGTCGATGACCACGTTCAGCGACAGCAGCCGGTCGTCGGTGTTGAACCGCATGCCCTGCACACCGGAGGTGGCGCGGCCCATCGGCCGCAGCGCCTCGTCGGTGGCTGAGAACCGGATCGACTGGCCCTTGGCCGACACCAACAGCAGGTCGTCCTCGGCGGAGCACAGCACAGCACCGACCAACTCGTCGCCGTCACGCAGGTTCACCGCGACGATGCCGCCGGAGCGGTTTGAGTCGAAGTCGGTCAGCTTGGTCTTCTTCACCAGGCCGTTGCGGGTGGCCAGCACAAGGTACGGCGCGTCCTCGTAGCTCTTGATCTGGATGACCTGAGCGATGCGTTCCTCCGGCTGGAAAGCGAGCAGGTTCGCGACGTGCTGACCGCGCGCGATCCGCGACGCCTCCGGCAGGTCGTAAGCCTTCGCGCGGTACACCCGGCCCTGCGTCGTGAAGAACAGGATCCAGTCGTGCGTCGAGCAGACGAAGAAGTGGTTGACGATGTCGTCTTGCTTGAGCCCGGCGCCCTGCACACCCTTGCCGCCGCGCTTCTGGCTGCGGTACAGATCGGTCTTCGTCCGCTTGGCGTAGCCGGTCTCGGTGATCGTGACGACGACGTCCTCGCGGGCGATCAGGTCCTCGTCGGTCACGTCGCCATCCGCAGCGATGATGCGGCTCCGACGATCGTCGCCGTACTTGTCGACGATCTCCTTCAGCTCATCGCGCACGATGGCGCGCTGACGCTCGGGCTTGGCCAGGATGTCTTCCAGGTCGGCGATCTCGGCCTCGATCTTGGCCAGGTCGTCGATGATGCGCTGCCGTTCCAGGGCGGCCAGGCGGCGCAACTGCATGTCGAGAATCGCCTGGGCCTGGATCTCGTCGATGTCGAGCAGCTCGATCAGGCCTTGCTTCGCAACGTCAACGGTTTCCGATGCCCGGATCAGCGCGATGACTTCGTCGAGCGCGTCGAGCGCCTTGACCAGACCGCGCAGAATGTGGGCCCGCTCGTTCGCCTTGCGCAGCCGGTAGGTGGTGCGCCGGACGATGACATCGAGCTGGTGGTTGACGTAATGCCGGATCAGCTGATCGAGGCGCAGCGTGCGGGGCACGCCGTCGACGATCGCCAGCATGTTGGCGCCGAAGCTGGTCTGCAGCTGGGTGTGCTTGTAGAGGTTGTTCAGCACCACCTTGGCCACCGCGTCGCGCTTGAGCTCGACGACGATGCGGATGCCGACCCGGTCGCTGCCCTGGTCCTCGATGTTGGAGATGCCCGCGAGCTTGCCGTCGCGGACCTGCTCGGCGATCGAGGTGATGAAGTTGTCGTGGTTGACCTGATACGGCAACTCGGTGATGACGATCCCGGTGCGGCCGCGCGAGTCTTCCTCGATCTCCACCACGCCGCGCATCCGAATCGAGCCGCGGCCCGTGGTGTAGGTGTCGTTAATCCCTTGCGAGCCAACGATCAGACCCGCGGTGGGGAAGTCGGGTCCCTTCACACGTTCGGTGACGGCGGCCAACGTCGCCTCTTCGTCGGCCTCGTAATTCTCCAGGCACCAGTACACCGCTTCGGCGAGCTCGCGCAGGTTGTGGGGCGGCATGTTGGTGGCCATGCCCACAGCGATGCCGCCGGAACCGTTGGCGAGCAGGTTCGGGAAACGGCTCGGAAGGACGGTCGGCTCCTGCACCCGGCCGTCGTAGTTCGGGATGAAATCGACTGTCTCCTCGTCGATTTCACGCAGCATCTCCATCGCCAGCGGAGTCAGCCGCGCTTCTGTGTTGTGGCTGACAAAGCCGTTGGTGATGAACGCGTGGTCGGCGGTGTCGACGCGCAGGCTGTACACCGGTTGCACGCCCGCATCCGTCACCGACGCCACACGTGCGTAGTAGAACCGGCCATCGGTCAGCTCCGAGGCGATGGTGTGCGCGTCCTCGTCATCGCCATGCATCTGCAGGAAGCGTGCCAGGCCCGGTACATCGTCGACTGTGGAGGTTATGTGCGGCGTTACCCGCGTTTCGGACCCATAACCCACACGCTCGGCGGTCAATACCGCGTAATCGCCCGGTTCGATCTCCTCGATCAGCTTCCACAGCAGCGTCGGGACGCCGCCGACGTCGACAAGGCACAGAAGCGGATGGTTCGCCGTACCGGTGACCTCACAGCCCTCGGCCGTCCGCACCGTGTAGGTCCGATGGTCTCCGGAATGGAACAGTCGGTCGGCGACAACGGCATTGCCGTGCCGATCAAGCACTTTCAGCTCAATCGTGTTGTCCGAGTTCGGCTGTGCACCGGGAACTACGTCTCCGATGCGGACCGACTCGCCCCCAGGCAGTGCGACGAGCGCGTCGCCTGTGACGCAGTAGCGCATGGCGGCCGGCGGGTCGTTGCCCGGCGAGCCGAAGTTGCCCTGCCCGTCGACGAGCGGGTAGCGCAGCGACCACGGCTGCGCCATCCGCACCAGGGTGTCGTAGATCGACGAGTCGCCGTGCGGGTGGTAATTGCCCATCGTCTCGGCGACCGACCGCGCGGATTTCGCGTGGCTGCGGTCCGGACGGAAGCCCGAGTCGAACATCGCGTAGAGCACGCGGCGGTGCACCGGTTTGAGGCCGTCGCGGACCTCCGGCAGCGCGCGGCCGACGATCACGCTCATCGCGTAGTCGATGTAGCTGCGCTGCATCTCCTGCTGGATGTCGACCGGCTCGACGCGATCTCCTGCTTCGTCGCCGGGCGGCAACGTGGTGTCAGTCATGTTGTTGTCAGCCCTAATTTGGTTGTTAAACATCAAGGAAGCGAACGTCTTTGGCGTTACGGGTGATGAAGCTGCGGCGAGCCTCGACGTCCTCGCCCATCAGGATCGAGAACAGCTCGTCGGCGGCGGCCGCGTCGTCGAGGGTGATCTGGCGCAGCACCCGCACGGACGGATCCATGGTGGTTTCCCACAGCTCCTTGGCATCCATCTCGCCGAGACCCTTGTAGCGCTGGATGCCGTCGTCGGTGTTGATCTTCCTGCCCGCCTTCTTGCCGGCTCTCGAGCAGGCCGTCGCGCTCGCGGTCGGAGTACGCGAACTCCGGCTCGCTGCGCTGCCACTTCAGCTTGTACAGCGGCGGCTGCGCCAGGAAGATGTGGCCGTTCTCGACGAGCGGCTTCATGAACCGGAACAGCAGCGTCAACAGCAGCGTCGAGATGTGCTGGCCGTCGACGTCGGCGTCGGCCATCAACACGATCTTGTGGTAGCGCAGCTTGGTGAGGTCGAACTCGTCGTGAATGCCCGTGCCCAGCGCGGTGATGATCGCCTGGACTTCGGTGTTCTTCAGCACGCGGTCGATGCGGGCCTTCTCGACGTTGATGATCTTGCCGCGCAGCGGCAGGATCGCCTGGAACATCGAGTCGCGGCCGCTCTTGGCCGAGCCGCCTGCCGAATCACCCTCCACCACATACAGTTCCGACTTACGCGGATCGGTGGACCGGCAGTCCGCCAGCTTGCCCGGCAGCCCGCCGATGTCGGTCGCGCTCTTGCGGCGCACCAGCTCGCGCGCCTTGCGGGCCGCGATCCGCGCCTGTGCCGACGAGACCGCCTTGTTCACAACGGTTTTCGCCTCGGCCGGGTTGGCCTCGAACCAGTGGCTCAGCTGCTCGTTGCAGATCTTCTGCACGAACGATTTCACCTCGGTGTTGCCGAGCTTCGTCTTGGTCTGGCCCTCGAACTGCGGCTCGGACACCTTCACCGAGATGACCGCCGCCAGGCCCTCACGAATGTCGTCGCCGGTGAGGTTCGCGTCCTTTTCCTTGAGCAGCTTCTTGTCCTTGGCGTACTTGTTGACCACGCTGGTCAGCGCCGCCCGGAAGCCCTCCTCGTGGGTGCCGCCCTCATGGGTGTTGATCGTGTTGGCGAAGGTGTGCACCGACTCCGAGTAGCCGGCGTTCCACTGCATCGCGATCTCGACCTCGTGGCCCTCGCCCTTGCCGGAGAAGTCGACGATGCTCTGGTGGATCGGCGATCTTGGTCCGGTTGATGTGCTTGACGTAGTCGACCAGCCCGCCGGGGTAGTGGAAGGTGCGGTTCTTCACCTTGTGCGGGCCAGCGGCCTCCGCCGCCTTCTCCTCCGCCGACTTCGGCGCCTCGGCCGTATCGCTGACGACCTCGTCGACCACTTCCTCGGCGGTCACCCGCTCATCGGCGAGCGTGATGGTCAGGCCCTTGTTGAGGAAGGCCATCTCCTGCAGCCGCCGCGCGACGGTCTCGAAGTCGTAGTCCGTGGTTTCGAAGATGTCGGAGTCGGCCCAGAACCGCACCGTCGTGCCGGTCTTCTTGGTGGCTTCCCCCTGCTTCAGGGTGCCGGGGACCGAGTGGTCGTAGAACTGGAACCACTCGTGGCCGTCGCGGGAGATGTCGACCTCGAGCCGGTGACGACAGCGCATTCACCACGGAGACACCCACCCCGTGCAGGCCGCCGCTGACGTTGTAGCCGCTGTTCTCGCCGCCGAACTTGCCGCCGGCGTGCAGCTGCGTCATCACGACGTCGACGGTCGGCACACCGGTGGCGTGCATCGCGACCGGGATGCCGCGGCCGTCGTCGCGGACCTCGACGCCACCGTCCTCGAGGAGTCGCACCTCGACTCGGGTGGCGTATCCGGCCATCGCCTCGTCGACCGCGTTGTCGACGACCTCCCACACGAGGTGGTGCAGACCGCGCTCGCCGGTGGAGCCGATATACATGCCCGGACGTTTGCGGACGGCCTCCAACCCCTCGAGAACGGTGATGCGATTGGGCGCCGTACTTCTTCTTGTGCTTTCTTCTTCGCAGCAGCCACGGGCGGAAGCTTCCCTACTTTCGGATGGGGGTGCGGCTCGACGGTAGTCATTACCGTCGGCAAGTCATCTGGATCAGTCTACCGTCCGATGCGCCGTCAGGACCGATTCTGAGGTGGCGTTTCTACACACCTATTTGCGCCGTCTGTGGAATTTCTCGATCCGAGGTGCGTGAAGACGCTTAAGAACTAGGATCGCCGCGTTCTGGTGGCTCTCAGCCAACCGCCAGTTCGGTGCCTATCCGTAGGTGTCGCGAGGGCCGCGGCCGGCGATGTGATAGGCCCCTTTCCGCCACGACGGGGCCACAGGTCCGACGATTTTCAGCGACTTCACCACCCCGTCCCCGACCGCCGCCGCGATCTTGGCTAACAGTTGCGCCTGCACCATCCTCAGCTGCGTGGCCCACGCCGTCGATTCGGCGGACACGGTCAGCACCCCGTCGTTCAGCGACCTCGGCGTGGCGTGGGCGGCGATCTGCTCTCCGACCACCCCCGACCACCGGCCGAATACGGATCCCTCGGCAACCCGGCCCGACCAGCCGCGGCTGCGCGCAAGGTCGCTCGTCACCGACCCGAGCAACTGCGGGTCCCGCGAGTCCGGCGCAGGCCCCGACCAGCGGCGACGGCTGGTGCCGGCCACCCGGCGGCGGCCGGGCGAGCTGCGGCCCCGGCCGACATCCTTGCCCTGGACCCGCGCCGCGCCCCGTGCCTCCTCGAGCGTGCGTCGCACCAGGTCCATGCCGGCCAGGCCTCCCAAGTGGGCGGGCGGCCCGGTTTCGGTGTCGTCGTCGTGGTCGTCGTGCGTCGGTCATGGCTGCACCATCGAAACCCGTCCCGTGTCCTCGTCGCGCATGGCGATGTCGATCCTGCGCGCATCCCAGTCGGAGGGAATGTCGTCGTGCACCGCGGCGGTCACCAGATACCTGTTCCGCATCTGCGGCGACGCTGGCCAGCGCCTGCCGCCGAGCCTTGTCGAGTTCGGCGAACACATCGTCCAACAACAGCACCGGATCTCCGCCGTCCGCCCGAAGTAACTCGTATGCGGCGAGCCGCAGCGCCAACGCCATCGACCACGATTCCCCATGGCTGGCAAAGCCTTTCGCCACCTGATCGCCAAGCCGCAATTCGAGGTCGTCGCGGTGCGGGCCCACCAGGCACACCCCGCGTTCGAGCTCGGCGTCGCGGCGCCGCGCCAGCGCATCCAGCAGCGCGGCCTCGAACAGCTCCGCGCTGCCATTGCCCGCGGCAGCCTCGTTCTCGATCACGTCGACGCCGCTGCGGTACTGGATCGCGGCCGGTCGGGACGACGGCGCCAGCAGCTGGTACGCCTTTTCCACCTCGGGCGCGAGCTGGTGGACCAGCTCGACGCGTGCAGCGATCAGTTGGGCGCCGTGCGCGGCGAGGTGCCCGTCCCACACGTCGAGCGTGTCGAGCACACTGCGGTCGCCGCGATGGCGGGCGGCTCCAGCGGTTTTCAACAACGCGGCCCGCTGCCGCAGCACTTTGTCGTAGTCGGCTCGCACGGCGCCGACGCGCGGACGCTGCGTGGTGGCCAGTTCGTCGAGATACCGGCGGCGTTCGCTTGGATCGCCGCGCACCAGCGCGAGGTCCTCCGGTGCGAACAGCACGGCCCTCATCACCCCGAGCACCTCTCGGGCCGAACGAACGGGGGAGCGGTTCAACCGCGCCTTGTTGGCGCGCCCCGCTGTGATCTCAAGATCGACGGCCAACTCGCGCCCGTCGTTCACCACGATCGTCGACACCACCGCCCGCTCGGCACCCGCGCGGATCAACGGTGCGTCCGAGGCGACCCGGTGGGACCCGAGTGTCGCTGAATACCACAGGGCCTCAACAAGATTCGTCTTGCCGAAACCATTGGGGCCGACGAATACCGTCCGCCCGGGCTCCAGATCGAGTTCGATCCGCGCCCATGAGCGGAAGTCGGTCAGCGCTAGGTGTCGGACGTACAACTATCCCGACTCACTGATCCTCTTGACGGCGTGGCCACCGAACTGGTTGCGCAGCGCCGAGACCGCTTTCATCGTCGGCGAGTCGTCCTGCCGGGACGCGAACCGCGCGAACAGGGAGGCCGCGATCACCGGCATCGGAACGCGGTGCGCGATGGCCTCCTCGACCGTCCACCTGCCTTCGCCGGAGTCCTCGGTGTAGCCGGTGATCTCGTCGAAGTCGGGATCTTCCTTGAGCGCCTTGGCCAGCAGCTGCTGCAGCCAGGACCGAACCACCGTGCCGTTGGTCCAGGCCTGGATGACGGCTTGGGTGTCCTTGATCAGATCTTCGGCCGCCAGCAGCTCGTAGCCCTCGGCGTATGCCGTCATCAGCCCGTACTCGATGCCGTTGTGCACCATTTTTGCGTAGTGGCCTGCGCCGACCGGGCCGGCATGGACGAAGCCGTCGGCCAGCTCACCGGGCGGGCGCAGCGTGTCGAAGATCGGCATCGCCCGCGCCACGTCCTCGTCGCTACCGCCCACCATCAGGCCGTAGCCTTCCTTCAGGCCCCACACGCCACCCGACACTCCGGCGTCGACGAACGCTATTCCCTTGTCGCCCAACAGCTTCGCGTGTGGGCCGTCCTCGGTATAGCGCGAGTTGCCGCCGTCGATGACCAGGTCGCCCTTGCCGAGTACCTCCGCAAGCGACGTGATGGTCTCATCGGTGATGTGCCCGGACGGCACCATCACCCACACCACCCGCGGCGCATCGAGCGCCTCGGCCAGGGCGGCGAGTGTCGGGACATCGGTCACTTCCGGCCTCGGGTCGTAGCCGATCACTTCGTGGCCACCCTCACGCAGGCGTTCCCGCATGTTGAAACCCATTTTGCCCAAGCCGACCAGACCCAATTGCATGTGCGCGCCTCTTTCGTGGCGGTAGGGCCGGTCAGCCCGGAAGCCGCACCGGCATCAGCAGGTAGACGTAGTCGGTTTCAGCCGCCGGGAACGGACCCGTCGCACCGACTGTTCCATCATCCTCACCTGCCGGCCGCAACACCGCAGGACGGCTGGGTGTCGTGAAACCAAACGTCACGCGCTCCGAATGCAACGAACTCAACCCGTCCGTCAGATACGTCGGGTTGAACGCGATGGTCAACGGGTCACCGGAGAACACGACGGGCAGATCCTCTTCGGCCCGGCCGACGTCGTCGGCTCCTGCCGACAGTCGCAACACGTCGTCGGCGAATTCCATCCGCACCTGCGCGCCGCGGTCCGCTACGAGCGCGACGCGTTTGATCGCCTCGCTGAGCTCCGCGACATCGATGGTCGCGATCGCCGTGTGCTCGGCGGGCAACAGCTGACGAAACTTCGGGAACTCGGCGTCCAGCAGTCGGGTGGTGCTGCGCTTGCCGTTGCTGCGAATACCGAGCAGGCCCTCTTTGCCGACCGCCGCTCCTGCACCCAACGACAGATGTACGTCCGCACCGTCCGACCCGGCCTTCGCTGCTTCCGCCAACGTCTTGGCAGGCACCAACACCGCGGCCTCGATATCGGCGGATTCCGTCGACCAGGTCAGCTCACGCACCGCAAGCCGGAACCGGTCGGTGGCCGCCAAAACCACCTTCTCGCCGGAAATCTCGACGCGGATGCCAGTCAGCATCGGCAGCGTGTCATCGCGGCCCGCGGCGACAGCCACCTGGCCGATGGCCTCGGCGAACAGCTCCGACGAAATGACACCCGTCTCGTCGGGAAGAGTCGGCAGCGTCGGATAGTCCTCCACCGCCATGGTCGGCAGCGAGAAGCGTGCGCTACCGCAGGTCAATGACACCCGGGTGCCTTCGACGGCGACGTCGACCGGTTTGGCCGGCAACGCCCTCGTGATGTCGGACAAAAGCCGACCGGATACCAAAACGCTTCCAGGAGAAGCTATTTCGGCCGCAACCTGGACTTCGGCAGAGACTTCGTAGTCGAATCCGGAGATCTTCAACCCATCGTCGGACCCGGTGAGCAACACGCCGGCCAGGACGGGAACGGTCGGGCCGAGTCGGCAAGTTCCTGGCAACCCAGGCCACGGCGTCGGCGAAGTCTTCACGAACGAGGCGGAACTTCAAATCGGTGAGACCAACGGTTGTCGTCGCCACGTCCATAGCGTCCCTTCGATCCACACCACAATAAGGTCTAACCAGCGGTTTCTCGGTGTCTCAGTACGCGTCTCCCCGATGCGTATCAACGACCGTAACGGCTGTCGCTGAACCACCGTAGAGCTTTCCGGCTCAACTTGAAAGCTAATCGATCGGGGTGACATCGAGCGTCGCAAAGTGGCTCAGAGCCGAGTGGATCGATGTGTCCCCAGGCGCCTTCTTCTAGAGAGAAACTTCGGAGATATACGAGCAACAGTAATAGGGCCTGTGGACATTGGGGATAAACCTATGTCGGCCCTGCGTGGCAAGTGTGTCGGGTTGTGAGTGAATTGTGGACAAGTGACGGCTGCGGTCGGGCTGCATTGTGGACGTCGGCCGCTGTTGTGCACGAGGCGGCCGGTAATCCGAAGGTTGGCAGCAAGTTGTCCACACCGGCATCCACACCGCATCGGTGTGACAAGTGATGCCGACGGTGCGGAAGTTTTTTGAAAGAATTTTTTGGTGGATGCTCATCGAGCGCACGGTTATGGCGCGGTGACGACGTTTGGGTTACAAGAAGCGGTGGAGCGGAATCGACGCTCAGCGCTTGGAGCGCTGGCGGATTCGGGTGGTGAGTTCCTTGACGTGATCGAACACCTCGCGGCGTTCGGCCATCTCGCCGCGGATCTTCTTCTCGGCATACATCACCGTGGTGTGGTCGCGGCCGAACGCCTGGCCGATCTTGGGTAGAGACAGATCGGTGAGTTCGCGGCACAGATACATGGCGATCTGGCGTGACTGGGCCAACGCCCGGGTCTTTCCCGGGCCCGCGCAGCTCTTCGACGGTGGTTTCGAAGTACTCGGCGGTGGCGGCCATGATCGCCGCTGTGCTGATTTGCATGGTGCCGGCGTCGGCGATCAGGTCGCGCAGCACGATCTCGGCGAGCGACTTGTCGATCGGTGTTTTGTTCAGCGACGCGAACGCGGTGACGCGGATCAGCGCACCCTCGAGTTCGCGGATGTTGCGCTCGATACTGCTGGCGATGAGCTCGAGCACGTCGCCGGGCACGTCGAGCCGGTCCATCTGTGCCTTCTTGCGCAGAATCGCGATGCGGGTCTCGAGTTCGGGTGGCTGGACGTCGGTGATCAGTCCCCACTCGAACCGGGTGCGCAGCCGGTCCTCCAGCGTCGCCAGCTGCTTGGGCGGCCGATCGGAGGAGATCACGATCTGCTTGTTCGCGTTGTGCAGCGTGTTGAAGGTGTGGAAGAACTCCTCCTGGATGCCTTCCTTGCCCTCGATGAACTGGATGTCGTCGACCAACAGCACATCGATGTCGCGGTAGCTGCGTTTGAACGATGCCTTGCGGTCGTCGCGCAGGGAGTTGATGAAGTCGTTGGTGAACTCTTCGGTGGAGACGTACTTGACGCGCATCCCTGGGAAGAGCCGTTGGGCGTAGTTGCCTGCGGCGTGCAAGAGGTGTGTCTTGCCCAGTCCGGATTCGCCCCAGATGAACAGGGGGTTGTAGGCCCGCGCCGGCGCCTCAGCAATCGCGAGCGTCGCGGCGTGAGCGAACCTGTTCGATGCCCCGATGACGAAGGTGTCGAAGGTGTAGCGGCGGTTGAGATTGACCGCGGTGGGCTCGCCGGCGGGGGTGTTCTGCGATCGGTTGGAGAAGTAGGTCGGCCAGCTTTCCTCGGCACTGGCGAGAGCCTCGGAGTCCTCATCGACTTCGTCGGGCTCCACGGTGGCGGCGGTGTTCGCGAACCCGTTGACACCATCTTCGGGTGTCATCGGGAGCCGGGCCGGCGATCCGGACACCCAGTTCGACGCGCTGGCCGAGCTGACGGCTGAGCGCGGTGATGATCGGCTCGCGCAGGTGGCGTTCGATCTCGTTTTGCACAAAGGGGGTCGGCACCGACAGCAGGGCAAACCCTTCGGTGATGACGAGCGGTTGAACCAGTTTCAACCAGGCTCTTTGCTGAGGAGTGAGGACGGTGACGGTGGAATCCCCGTTGAGGGCTTCGCCGGTGTCGGTGTCGCCGTTGAGTTCGGCAACCACGTTGTTCCAGATGGCGACGAAGGGGGGATCGGGGTCAGCAGTCAATGACGAGTACCCCCTCGAGGTCGATCAAGAGACGACCAAAGGAACGATGACGAACTGTCCACATAGTTATCCACAGGTTGTGGAGACAGGACAGCCGCCGTCGCTCTGTTGTCTACTAGCGGAGACGCCGCAGGCCGGGGCTCGTCACAGCGGTGGTGCGCACTGTGGGCTCGCGACGTTGTGGGCATCCTCGCTTTGTTGTCTGTCGCCATTTCGTTATCGAAACGGCATTGGCAGAAGCTAACAGTTTTCTTGCGCGGGTGCCAACCGTTCTGCAACATTGTTCGCGGGCTTTGTTCGCGGGCCTTGAAACTGCGTGACGGCTGTGGTGGTTGTGAACCGGTCGGCCCCTTGCAGAGGCCCGTCGGGCGAGGTTTGACCCAGCGAATTCTCGTCAGTACCCTCGAACAGTCGCCCGAACGTGGCGATACGGCTGCGACCCAGGATTCTCTGGAGACCGCGCCGGTTAGCAAGCGAGACGGACGAGCTTACCAACGGCAATCGCGTCCCCACCGGTATGAGGATTCATCGGCGTGGGTTGCGGGTGCCACACGCAACGAGGAGTGAACAGCCGTGGCCAAGGGCAAGCGGACCTTTCAGCCCAACAACCGCCGACGGGCGCGGGTGCATGGGTTCCGGCTGCGGATGCGCACCCGGGCCGGCCGAGCGATCGTGTCGAACCGACGCGGCAAGGGTCGCCGCAAGCTCACTGCGTGATTCGACGCGGGATTTAGCGCGGTGCTTCCGGCGCGGTACCGGATGACGCGGTCCACGGAATTCGGCGCCACGGTCAGTCAAGGGGTGCGGGCGGTGCAGCCCGATCTCGTGGTGCACGCGTTGCGGTCTTCCGGCGACACCGCCGACGGCGGACCCGCGCATCGGTCTGGTGGTCTCGAAATCCGTTGGCAGCGCGGTGCAACGACACCGGGTGGCCCGTCGGCTCCGTCACGTCGCGCGCACAATGATCGACGAACTGGACGCCGAGGACCGGGTGGTCATCCGGGCGCTGCCGAGCAGTCAGGCACGCCATCTCGGCCCGGCTCGAACAGGAACTGCGGACGGCATTGCGGCGGACCCGGCCGCGAAACGGGGTGCCGCGCTGATGTCAGCTAGTTCTGTCGCCGCACGCGGCGCGATCTTCCTCATCGAGCTGTACCGCAACACCGTGTCGCCGATGCGCTTGCCGACGTGCCGGTTCAGCCCGACCTGCAGCCAGTACGCCGTCGAGGCACTCACCGAGTACGGCTTGATCCGGGGTGGCTGGCTGGCGGTCGTGCGGCTGCTGAAGTGCGGACCGTGGCATCGGGGAGGATGGGACCCGATACCCGAACGCCGCGGACGCCTCGCACGTACATGGCAGCGAGGACGCACACGGCCGCCGACGATCTCTGGGATACCCCAGCGTTGCGAGGAAAGAGCAAAACGCGTGTTTGATTGGTTCAGCCTCGACGTCATCTACTGGCCGGTGTCGGCGATCATGTGGGTCTGGTACAAGGCGTTCGCCTTCGTGCTCGGCCCGTCGAACTTCTTCGCATGGATGCTCGCGGTGATGTTCTTGGTCTTCACGCTGCGCGCGATCCTGTACAAGCCGTTCGTCCGCCAGATCCGGACCACGCGGCAGATGCAGGAACTGCAGCCACAGATCAAGGCGCTGCAGAAGAAGTACGGCAAGGACCGCCAGCGGATGGCGCTGGAGATGCAGAAGCTGCAGAAGGAACACGGCTTCAACCCGTTGATGGGTTGCCTTCCTGTGCTTGCGCAGCTGCCGGTGTTCCTCGGGCTGTATCACGTGTTGCGATCGTTCAACCGAACAGTGGTCGGCGGGTTCGGCGGCAGCTTCGGGCCGCACCTGTCGGTGGAGCAGAACCGGGCGACGGGCAACTACATCTTCAGCCCTGCCGACGTGGGGCACTTCCTTGACGCGAACCTGTTCGGCGCGCCGCTGGGTGCGTCGATGATTCAGTCGACCGGCCTGGATGCGTTCACGGAATTCAGCCGCGGCGCCGTGATCGGCGTCGGCCTGCCGGTGATGATCCTGGCCGGCATCGCGACGTACTTGAACAGCCGGGCGTCGATCGCGCGGCAGAGCCCCGAGGCGGCCGCGAACCCGCAGACGGCGATCATGAACCGGCTGATGCTGTACGTCTTCCCGTTCGGTGTGGTGGTCGGCGGGATCTTCCTGCCGTTGGCGATCATCTTCTACTGGTTCGCGAACAACATCTGGACGTTCGGCCAGCAGCACTACGTGTTCGGACACATCGAGAAAGAGGAAGAGGCGAAGAAGCTCGAGGCACAGGAGAGGCGGGCGGCCAACGCGCCGCCACCCGGCGCCAAGCCCAAGCGGGCGCGCAAGGCGCAGCCCGCGGTCGACCGACACGCGTGCTCGGAGACGCGGAGCCGACGGGTACCGAGTTGGGGACCGACGGGGAGACGCCCGATTCGAGTGCGAGCAAGCCGAGCGCGAGCAATACAGCGGGCAACTCCGCACCGCGCCCAGGAGCGACTCCGCGCCCCGGCGCGCGGCCGAAGAAGCGGAAACGTTGACCGGAGCAGTATCCGGTGGATGAGGGAGAGACAGACATGACGGACGCGGAAACGACCGAACGCACCGACGAGTTGGTGGACGACGAGAACGGCGATAGCGGGACTGCCAGCGCACCACCTTCTGGCGACGATCTGGAAGAGCGATTGGTTGCCGAGGGCGAGATCGCCGGCGACTACCTCGAAGAGTTGTTGGACCTGTTGGATTTCGACGGCGACATCGATCTGGACGTCGAGGGCGACCGCGCGGTGGTGAGCATCGACGGCGGCGACGAGCTGACCAAGTTGGTGGGCCGCAAGGGCGAGGTGCTGGACGCGCTCCAGGAGCTGACTCGGCTGGCGGTGCATCAGAAGACCGGCGAGCGCAGCCGGCTGATGCTCGACATCGCGGGCTGGCGCCGGCGCCGCCGCGACGAGTTGGCCGCGCTGGGCGACAAGGTGGCGCACCGAGTGCTGGAGTCCGGGGAGCGCGAAGAGCTCTCGCCGATGACGCCGTTCGAGCGGAAGATCGTGCACGACGCGGTGGCGGCCGTCGACGGTGTGCACAGCGAGAGCGAGGGCGTGGAGCCGTCGCGACGCGTCGTGGTCCTGCCCGACTGAGACCGAGTTACATAGATGTAGTTCGTGCCGCGACTACTCGTTCGGGCCCGCGAGATCCGGAGGATGTTTCACGTGAAACATGTGGAGGTGTCCGCGGCGCCGCGAGCCGCCGAGGCCCTCTTCGGATCGCGGTTGGATCGCGCCCAGCGGTACGCCGAAATCCTGGCCGGCGCCGGTGTGGAACGCGGGCTGCTCGGACCCCGCGAAGTGGACCGGTTGTGGGATCGCCACATATTGAATAGCGCGGCGGTCGAGGAACTGCTGGGTGCCGACGAGCGGATTGCCGACATAGGTAGTGGAGCGGGCCTGCCCGGGATACCGTTGGCGTTGGCCCGGCCGGACCTTCGGCTAACGCTCATCGAACCACTCCTTCGCCGCAGTGAGTTCCTGCGCGAGGTGGTCGACGATCTCGGTCTCGAGATCACGATCGTCCGGGGGCGGGCCGAAGATCGGTCCGTGCAACAGCAAGTGGGGGAGATGGACGCGGTTGTCTCGAGGGCGGTGGCGTCGTTGGACAAGCTGACCAAATGGAGCGTGCCGCTGCTGCGTGCCGGTGGCCGGATGGTGGCGATGAAGGGCGAGCGTGCCGAGGAAGAGATCCAGGAGCACCGGCGTGTGATGGCGGCGGCCGGTGCAGTCGATGTAAGGGTGATGAGATGTGGCGCGGACTACTTGGAACCACCCGCGACCGCGGTCGTGGCGCGGCGGGAAGCAACGGTTCGGGTAGTCAACCGGCGGCCACGAACGGGCAGGAGAAAAGGATGAGTCCGGTCCCCGAGGGCGTTCCGACGCCCGGCGGAGCGCCGCCCGACACGACGCAGGGCCCGAATGTTTCACGTGAAACATGGACCGCGGCTCCTCCGGAATCGTGGGCCGACGAAGCCGGACTCGATACCCCGATCGGAGCCGAGGCGGAGCGCGCGGTGCGCCTGCTGCACGCCGCCCAGGGGCAGCTGCCCCGCCCCGCCCGCCAACGGGTCTTCACGATCGCCAATCAAAAGGGCGGCGTCGGCAAGACGACGACCGCCGTCAACGTCGCCGCCGCGCTGGCGCTGCAGGGGCTGAGCACCCTGGTGATCGACCTCGATCCGCAGGGGAACGCGAGCACGGCGCTCGGCATCGAGCACCGGCCGGGCACCGCCTCCTCCTACGAGGTGCTGATCGGCGAGATCCCGTTGCACGACGCGATCCAGCGGAGTCCGCACAGCGAGCGGCTGTTCTGTGTGCCTGCGACCATCGACCTCGCCGGTGCCGAGATCGAATTGGTCAGCATGGTGGCGCGCGAAGGCCGGCTGCGCACCGCGCTCGCCGAGCTCAAGAACCACGACTTCGACTACGTCTTCATCGACTGCCCGCCGTCGCTGGGGCTGCTGACCATCAACGCACTCGTCGCCGCGCCCGAGGTGTTGATCCCGATCCAGTGCGAGTACTACGCCCTCGAGGGGGTGGGGCAGCTGCTTCGGAACATCGAGATGGTCAAGTCGCACCTCAATCCCGAGCTGAACGTGTCCACCGTCATCCTGACGATGTACGACGGCCGCACCAAGCTGGCCGACCAGGTGGCCGCCGATGTGCGAACACACTTCGGCGACAAGGTGCTTCAGACCGTCATCCCCCGCAGCGTCAAGGTGTCCGAAGCGCCGGGCTACGGCATGACGATCCTCGACTACGACCCCGGCTCGCGGGGCGCGCTGAGCTATCTCGACGCGAGCCGCGAGCTCGCCGTGCGAGGCGGACAGAAGGGACAGCTCATGACCCAGCCGACACGTAAGAGGAGCGGCCTCGGCCGCGGCCTGGCGTCGCTGATTCCCACGGGCCCCGCCGACGGTGAGGCGGTGGTGCCCGGTCACCGGATGGGCGACGCGGCCGCCGACGTCGTCCTCGGCGGAGCCGCCGGTGCACGGACGCCACCGACGTCGGCGCCGTCTATCGCGAGATCGACCCGTCGGCGATCGACCCGAACCCGCGACAGCCCCGCCAGGTCTTCGACGAGGAAGCGCTGGCCGAGCTTGTTCACTCCATCCGCGAGTTCGGCCTCATGCAGCCGATCGTCGTGCGCGCGGCACCGGCGACGCCTCCAGGCGCGCCGCCGCGGTATCAGCTCGTCATGGGGGAGAGGCGCTGGCGCGCGGCCCAGCAGGCCGGCCTGGCGACCATCCCCGCGATCGTGCGGGAGACCGCCGACGACAGCATGCTGCGCGACGCCCTACTGGAGAACATCCACCGCGCCCAGCTGAACCCGTTGGAAGAGGCGGCGGCCTATCAGCAGCTGCTCGACGAGTTCGAGGTCACCCACGACGAACTCGCCGCCCGCATCGGCCGGTCCCGTCCGCTGATCACCAACATGATCCGGCTACTGCGGCTGCCGATCGCGGTGCAGCGGCGGGTGGCCGCCGGCGTGCTGTCGGCCGGGCACGCCCGCGCCCTGCTCGCCCTCGAAGGGACTGCCGGAGCAGCAGGAGGAGCTGGCGGCGCGCATCGTCGCCGAGGGCCTTTCGGTGCGCGCCACCGAAGAGGCGGTCACGCTGGCGAACCGCGAGGACCACCGCGACGCCATCCGCCCCGCGCCGCAAGCCGATCCACATGCCGGGTTTGCAGGACGTTGCTGAACGGCTGTCGACGGCGTTCGATACCCGCGTGACGGTCAGCCTTGGCAAACGCAAGGGCAAGATCGTGGTCGAGTTCGGATCGGTCGAGGACCTACAGCGGATAGTCGACCTAATGAGTTCGTCAAAGGGCTGACCTACGACACGGCGTAATTACGTCACTGTGACACAAACCCCCCAAGCGGCGCTCCCTCACGGCCTTCACGAAGGAAAATCCATGTGTAGCAACGGGATTCGAGTCGAGGGCTGCGGCCGATGAGCGAAGCCGGCGAATGCGGGCAGTCGGCGGCGCATCCTTCTATCCTGGAGTGGCCGCCGTGCATTTCAGCACCGCGTAGAACTCGGGGAGTTTAGTGGCAGCGCGAATCACGCCCCTGCGGCTCGAATCGTTCGAGCAGCTGCCCAAGCACGCACGCCGATGCGTGTACTGGGAGGTGGATCCGTCGACCCTGCGCGCCGACGATCACCTGAGCGACCCCGAATTCGAGAAGGAAGCGTGGCTGTCCATGGTCATGCTCGAGTGGGGCTCGTGCGGTCAGATGGCGGTGCACTGCCCGGACAGCGGGCCGACGGCCGGCGACATCGACGACCCCGCGATGCCACCGGGCGCCGGGGACAGCCCATGTCTTGGGTACGCGTTCTACGCGCCGCCGGGTGCGGTGCCGCGTGCTCGCCGGTTCCCCACCGGGCCGGTGAGCGCCGACGCCGTCCTGCTCACCTCGCTCGGCGTCGAATCCGGCCAGGATGCCGAGGGGTTGTCCCGGCATCTACTTGCATCGGTGGTCGGCGATCTCGTCCGCCGCGGCGTGCGGGCGCTCGAAGCGTTCGGGCATACCGCCGAGGTGTCCGAACTGGCGGACCCGCAACTGGTGTCGCCGGAGTTGCGTCCCATCATCGAGGTGCTCGGCGACTGCTCGGTGGACCAGTGCGTGCTGGACGCCGACCTGTTGCAGGACGCCGGCTTCGTCGTCGTCACGCACCACCGGTACTTCCCGCGGCTGCGCCTCGAACTCGAGCAGGGATTGGGCTGGAAGGCCGATGTCGAGGCGGCGTTGGAGCGGCTGCTGGAATCCGCGCAGCTGCAACAGCCGGTCGGTGCGGGTGCGAGTCCCTGTTCCTAGTGGATCAGGTCGGGCTGACGCGGCCGGCCTGCTCGACCGACAGCTCGTGAGCCAGCAGCTCGGCGAAAGTGAACGTGCCCGTTGGGCGGTCGTTCTTGCCGAGCAGGTACAGCCGCTTGACGGCGGCGAGGACGCCTTCTGCGATCGAGTCACGGGTCGTGCGCCTGCACGAGCATGTCCCGGTCGCGCCGATTGGTGATGTAGCCGACGTCGACCTGGACGGTGGGCATCCGGGTCAGCCGCAGCAGATCCCAGGTCCGCCCGTGGGTGCGGCAGTCCCGTAATCCGGTGCGCGCCACCACTTCTCGCTGAATGAAGTCGGAAAGATTGCGGCCGATGGTGGACACCGAACCGTGCGAGTTGCCGAAGTGGAACGACGCCACACCGTTGGCCGAAGGGCCGGATTGGGCGGCGCATCGCAGGCTGATCATCAAGTCCGCGCCGACGGTGTTGGCCGTCGCGGCGCGCTCGACATCGGAGGGCGCACGGTTGACCGGCCGTGACAGGAACGTCTCCATGCCGATGGCCGTCATCCGGCCCTCGAGCCGACTTCCCAAGTCCCACAGGATGTCGGCCTCGCTGATCGGCCCCGCCGGGCCGTTCATGATCAGGCCGTGATCGTCACCGCCGCGGCCCGGATCGATGATGATCCGCTTGCCGGACAGCCGCGGGCCGGAGCGGCGGACCGACTCTTCTTCGCGGATGGCGTGCAGGGAGCCGCCGGTAACCCGCGAACCCAGAAAGTACAAGGAGCGCAACGTTTCCGGGCCGCAGATGCCGTCGGGATAGAGGCCGTACTCGCGCTGGTACGACATCAGGCGCGTTGTGCGTCTGCAGGCCGAAGTGGCCGTCGACGAGACCGGTGTAGAAGCCGAGATCCTGCAACCGGGCCTGCAACGTCGCGACGTCGTCGCCGTACATCGGCGCACCGAACTGGTGATTGAGCGTGCGTGCACCCAACCGGTACGAAGCTTCTTTCAGCGCACGGAAAGTCGCCTCACCGACGATGCCGTCGACCAGCAGTCCGCGGTGCTGCTGAAACGCGCGCACGGCATGGTCGAGTTCGCCGTCGAAGACATCAACGGCGACGTGCTTACCGGTGGTCAGATCGTCGTCAAGGCTGTCGATCAGCCCCAACGCCGCCAGTGCCGCCCGGATCTCGGTGACCGCACCCCCGCGGTCACCGCGACGCAGACTCGACATACTCGACCCTTTCCCGGCTGCCTTGCGGACCGTCGGTTGTCAGCGGAAATAGCTGACGAAGCAAAGACAGGCTAGGCAGCATTGTCGCAGACGGTGCCCACTTTCGAGAAAACCCCAGGCGGGTGTCCGGCCGGCGGATCGCGGCGTTAGACCACGTCAGCGAGCTCGCGCAGCAGCGCGGCCTTGCCCTTCGCGCCGACGATCCGCTTCACCGGAGCGCCGTCCTTGAACAGGATCATCGTCGGGATCGAGACCACCTGAAAGTCGCGCGCGGTGGCGGGGTTCGCGTCGACGTCGATCTTGGCCACCTTCAGCGCGCCGGCCTTCTCGTTGGCGATCTCCTCGAGCACCGGCGCGACCATCTTGCACGGCCCGCACCAGGTGGCCCAGAAGTCGACGAGCACCGGGGTGCTGCTCGACAGCACGTCGTCGGAGAACGAGTCGTCGGTTACGGCGACCGTTGCGGAAGTCTTCTCGGTCATAGTGGTGCTCCAATCAGATCAGTGCTGTCATCGGTTGTGGCAGAAGCCGTTTCGGCGAGCCAGCGCTCGGCGTCGATGGACGCCGAACAGCCGGTGCCTGCCGCGGTGATGGCTTGACGGTAGGTGTGGTCGACGAGGTCGCCGCAGGCGAACACCCCTTCGACCGAGGTGCTCGTGGTGCGGCCCTTGACCAGCACGTAGCCCTCCGGGTCGAGGTCGACCTGGCCGCGCACCAGTTCAGAGCGCGGATCGTGGCCGATCGCGACGAACACACCGGTGACGGCAAGCTCGGACTCCTCGCCGGTGACCGCGTTGCGCAGCCGCACACCGGAGACCTTCGGATCGCCCTCGATCGCGGTCACCTGGGTGTTGGTGAGGAACGTGATCTTCTCGTTGGCGCGGGCGCGCTCCAGCATGATCCGCGAGGCGCGGAACTCCTCGCGACGGTGGATGAGGGTGACGCTGCGGGCGAACCGGGTCAGGAAGGTGGCTTCCTCCATCGCCGAGTCGCCGCCGCCGACCACCGCGATGTCCTGGTCGCGGAAGAAGAACCCGTCGCAGGTGGCACAGGTGCTCACGCCCATGCCGATCAGCGCCTCCTCACCGGGCACGCCAAGGTGCCGGGCGGCCGCGCCCATCGCGAGGATGACGGCGCGCGCCTGATAGGTCTCGTCGCCGACGGTGACGGACTTGACGGGCCCGTCCAGCGAGACCGCGTCGACGTCCTCCATCCGCAGATCCGCGCCGAAGCGCAGCGCCTGCTCACGCATCTCGTCCATCAATTCGGGTCCGGTGATGCCCTCGCGGAAGCCGGGGTAGTTCTCCACCTCGGTGGTGGTCATCAGCGCGCCACCGAACTGGGTGCCCTCGAACACCAGCGGTTTGAGCTGGGCGCGGGCCGCGTAGATGGCGGCCGTGTAGCCGGCCGGACCTGAGCCGATGACGATGACGTCATGAACGGTGGATGAGGAGGTCATGCGAGCCTTTCTGCCGTATCACGTCGGCACGGGTACAAACACCAGCGTATGCCCGGGTGTTCCCCGCGGCCTGCAGGACAGATTACGGACGAGTGACCAACGTGTTCGGCGAGCAGGCCGGTGTGAGCTGAATTGCAGTCCGGCTCGACGACCAGCGCCAGCAGCGTCCGCGGCGTGTCGGCGGCCAGCACCATCAGCACCGCGGGCCGCCCGTGCATGTCGACCGGTCGCGCGCCAAGCACCGCCGTCGCCGCCGAGTAGCCCAGCCCGGACAGACAGGACGCACGCCGCTGCGGGTCCGCGAGCGGGCCGTAGTCGGGGCTGCGCGACAGCAGGCCGACGATCTGTGGATCCGACAGCGGAAGTCGGTCGGCCGCGACACCGTGATGCTCTCGGCCGTCGGCCCAGCAGGGCGGGTCGGCGCGGGTGTCGCGCGTCAGCATCACCCCGCCGAGCGACCGCGCCGACGACCGCTGCCCCGACACCGGCCACCAGCGCCGACCACGCTGCCACCGCGGGGTGTGCCGAACCGAATGCGCGGGCTGGCCGGGCGGCCGATGCGGCGGCGCGGCCTGCAGCGCGGCGCCAATCCGCGCGGTCACCTCGGCAGGGACATCGGGTGCGGAGGCGCTCGTCAGTGCCGAGATCGGCCAGGTCACGGCGGACCCGGTCGAGCGCCGCCAGCATGTCCGCGGCGTCCGGGTCGGTGCGAACCCGCTGGCGCAGCGCTGCCGCGGCGTCGTCGTCGAGCAGGCCCGCCTGCAGGTCGGCCAGCAGCTCGGGCGTGATCGGTTCGGTCGTGGCCCGCCTCGCCGTCCATCGCTGCCCCCGCCGGTTGTGCCACGCCCTGACGCAAGCCAGTCTCCACCACGAACGGTTAGACGGCCGCGTGGCCGTCACGGTTCCACGGATCACTCACTGAGCTGCTCGGCGGCCGCGGCGGCGCCGGCGTTGAAGTACTCGAGCGCCTCGGCCAGCTTGGCCCTGGCCCGCGAACAGCGGCTCTTCACGGTGCCCTCCGCGATGCCGAGCATGCGCGCGGTCTCGGCCACCGAGTAGCCCTGCATGTCGACCGCGACCACCGCGGCGCGCTGCTCGACCGGTAGCCGCATCAGCGCGCGTTCCACCACGACCGCGGTGTCCACCCGCGGCGTCGGATCGCCGACATGGCAGGCGTCGTCCTCAAGGGCGGTGGTGGGGTGTGTCTTGTTGCGCCGCAACCGGTCGAGGCACGCGTTCACGACGATGCGGTACAGCCAGCTGCTGACCGCGGAGTCGTGGCGGAAGGCGGGTGCGCTGCGGTGCGCCACGAGCATCGCGTCCTGCAGGGCGTCCGCGGCGTCTTCGGGGTTGCGGCTGGTGATCTGCGCCAGCCGGTACAGCTGGCGGTGGTGACGGTAGAACAGCTCCTCGAACGCGTACCGGTCACCGGCGACGTGTGCCGCCAGCAACTCGGCGTCTGTCCGGTCGATTCTCCCCGCAGCTCCCCACAGCCGAACACTAAACGGCGCCGGGGGTGGCTCCTGACACAAGTTTGCGGCGCTGGGGATGGAGCCGTCAGTCCGCCGGTTAAGACGCGGCTTTGAGCGTGATCTCGGCGATGTCGGAGCGGCTCTGGCCGTTGACTTGGCCGAGCGTGGAGACCCAGACCAGCACGTTGGATGTCGGCGTCGCGTCGTCGACCTGGATCGTGTTCGAGCCGGGCTTGAGCGTGGTGGCCGACGTCAGCTCGGTGGTGTCGTCCAGCGACGACGGCGTCGGCGTTTGCGACGAGCGGATCTCCACCGCGGTGCCGGTGCTGTTCAGGTTGATGGTGACCTCGGCCAGCTTGGTGGGCTTCGGCAACTGAAGCATCAGGCCGACGCCGTTCTTGAAGTTCGGGAACGGCACGGGATCCGTGTAGGTGTCGATGGGCCACACGGTCGACGGGTTGCCGTCGATCGCCAGCGGGGCCTGGTCGGGTGCATCGGCCTCGCCCTCGGGTGAAAACACCGTCGCGCGAACGGGTTTCACGACGTTGCCCGAGTCGCTGCGCCTGTGCGGACGAGGACGGGTGCGTTGAGGCCCAACTGGTCGCCGCCGAGACCACCGCCGACGTCACCGAAGATCCGGCTCAACACGGTAGCCAGCACGATCAACGCGACGACCATGATCGCGCCGCCGACGCCGAGCCCGATCATCAGCCCCTTGCGGCGGCGCGCCGCGGACTCCGGGTCGTCGGTGGGCGCACCGCGGAACCGCGACGGCGGCGGGACGCATCGGGTTCGTCGACGGGGGAGATCAGCTCGGTGCGGTCGGCGATCGCGGTGGCCTGCTGCAGCAGGTTCAGCAGGGTGGGCGCGCTGCGGATGCCGCCGCCCTCCTGCACGGCGCGGGCGGCCGCCGCGGAGATCTGGAACGGGATGTCGCGGTCGACGGCCCTCGGTTCGATGGGCTGACCCGCCGGGTCGAGTTCGGCGGGCGCCAACCCGCTGCGAACCCCGGACTCGGGAAGCGGCCACCGGTTGATCAGCAGTGCGTAGAGCGCGGCGCCGATGCCGCGGATGTCGTCTTCGGGCGTTGCGTCGGGCAGCGTGGCCGGGAACGCCAGCGCAACGTCGCCCTCGATGCTGACGCGCACGCGGCTGGGATGGTCGATCGACAGCGCAACACCCGAGCGATGGGCGGCCTCGGCGGCCGCGGCAAGCGACTGAATGGCGCGGGCCCCGCCGATCGCCGACGGCGACGTGTCGGCCACCTCGGGCAGCGAGCCGCCGCGGATCCACTCAGAAACCACAAGTCCGCCGGAGCCGGTGCTGGTCACGTCGAGCACCCGCGCGACGCCCGGCATGTCAAGGCGGCTCAGCTTCAGCGTGCGGGACAGGATCTCCTGCACCTGCTCGTCGGGCAGCGTCGCGTCGGGATCGACGAACGTCAGCGCGACCTGCCGGTCCAGCGCGGTGTCCAGCGCCTGCCAGAACTGCAGGTTGGGCGGGCCGCCGTGGAACACCAGCAGCCGGTAGCGGCCGCCGCCGATGGAGGCGCCTGGAATGAGGTGGACGTCCTCATCGGAGGTCGCGGCCTCGATGGGTGGCTCGTGGGGCACGTCGAAGGGCAGCGATTCGCGGGTGGGATCGCCGCCATAGTCGGAGGGCGGGCGGCCGGAGACGGGCATCGGCGCGGTGCCGTTCGCGGCCTCGGGAAACGCGTTCGCGGCTCGGAAACGCTTCTGTCTCCTCGGGCGCAGGCGCGTCGTGCTCGAAGTCGTCGGCTGGCAGGTCAGGCCGGAAGTCGTCGGCGGGCGACCGAGCGGCCGAATCCGGCTCAAACGGGCGCGGAATCTTGGTCGTGGCGGTGCTGTCAGGGCCCGCGCGCGGCGCCGGTCGCTTGGTCGTCGGTCACCGCTGGTCCCTTCCGCATCCAGTCCCCGGCAACGCCTGCCGGAGGCCCGCGCCGGGCCGCCGCCGGGAATTGACGATGGCGTGACGCGAGCGAATTCCTCTGATCAGAGTACGTGAGGGGGCGGCCCGGCCGCGGCCTGTCGGGCGGGGTGGTGGGCGGTGCGGCTACCGCCGCGCCCCTGCCGAGACGGCGCCGTACGGCGGCAAGGGCGGCCTGCGCGTCGGGCACCCGAGCGGCCAGCATGCACTCCCGCGATGATCGGCACCATGATCGAGCCCGAGCACGAGCAGCCGCAGCAGCGAGCCTGCGCCGCCCCAGTTGCGGGTCAGGGATTCCAGCCCGAGAAGTTGATCGACGATGTGGGCGGCGAGGCCGGCGATCATCGATGCGGCGATCGTCACCAGAATCGTGCGCACCACCGCGAGGCTGATCAGCCTCCCGCCGGGGGGATTCAGACTCGCGCGCAGCAGGAAGTAGCCGACGGTGGCGCCTGCAAGAAAGCCGAGCCCGTTGGCCAGCCCGAGGTAGCCGGCGACCAACTCCCGGTCGTCGGTCAGGTAGGGCGCGGTCAGCGACGCGGCGATCTTCACGGTCGTGATCACCACGATCACCAGGATCGGCGTCCACGGCTGCTGCCGGGCGTAGAACACCCGAAGCTGAAGCAGCACAAGGGCATACGGAATCAGCGTGAAGGCCGACAGCGTGATCGCCATGCCGAGGTAGTTGGCGTCGACCTCGCCGAAGTTGCCGTACGCGAACAGCGCGCTGCCGATCGCGGGGCCGCCGACGGTCATCATCGCGACGATCGGAATCAGCGTGACCATCGTCAGCCGGGTGGACAGCGACAGATCGGCCAGCACCGCGGGGATGTCGTTGGCCGCCGCGTTGCGGCTCAGCCGCGGCATCACCACCGTCAGCACCGTCACGCCGATCATGCCGAACGGCAGCATCAGCACCAGCCAGGTGTAGTTGTAGATCGCCGGGCCGGAAGCCGCTGCCTCACTGGCGATCTGGTTGCCGACGATCAAACCGATCTGGCTGATCAGGACATAAAGCACCATGGCCGCCGCCATCGTGCCGAACTTCTTGAGCCGGTCGTCGATGCCCCACAGCGGCCGCAGGCTGATCCGCTCCTGACGGATGGCCACCAGAAGCACCGCGGTCTGGGCGAACACGCCGAGCGTCGTGCCGATGCCGAGCACGAGCAACTTGGCATTGCCCATCTCGACGGGGTCGAGCGAAAGTTCGCCCGGCACAAGGACGTACAGACCCAGTGTGACGATCGCGACGATGTTGTTGACGACGGGCGCCCATGCCGGCGGGCCAAACACGTTGCGGGTGTTGAGGATCGCCATGAACACCGAGGACAAGCCGTAGAACAACACCTGCGGCAGCAGCAGATAGGCGAACGCCGTCGTCAGCGACCGGTTGACCTGGGTGTCGCTGCCGAGCATGAGCCGAACCAACAGGGGAGCGGCGGCAACCGACAGCAGGGTGACAACCACCAGCAGCGCGGTGGCCAGCGTGACGAGTCGACGCACGAATGCGGTGCCGCCGTCGGGGTCGTCGCGCTCGGCCCGCGCAAGCACCGGCACGAAGATCGCCGTGAACGTCGCCTCGAGGACCAGGGCGGCGATCAGGTTCGGCAGTTGGTTGGCCACCGAGAAGGCACTCGAAAGCGCCGCGCCAAGGATGGTGGCCAGCAGCACGATGCGGGCGAAGCCGGTGAGCCGGCTGACCAGGGTCGCGAACGCCATGCCCCATGACCGCGACACCACCGCCGCGTCGGACAGCTCAGGGCGACCGGCCCGCCGCCGAGGTGCCGGTCCGCGGGGCAGCCGTGGCGGGGCCGGGGGCGGCATGCGCCGGGTGGGAGGGTAGTGGCGCGGCGGGACTCTGCTGGACGGCGGTGGCTGAGGCGGACGCGGCCCACCCGCGGTTGTCACTGATCACCGCCGGTCGAACCGGTGGGACCTTCCCCGCCGGCGGACCGGCTCATGGCGCGCGGCGACTCGTCGGCGTCCTTCGCGTAGGCGATCGCGACGTCGATGGGATCCGGCCGATCCAGGTCGGCGCGGTCCGGCTGACCGCGGAACCGGTGCCACAGCCGACGCCCTGCGAGCAGGACCAGCACCGCACCCGCCGACAGCGTGATGAAGAACAGCACCTTGCCGTACGCGTTGGAGTGCACCGACAGCCGCACCGGCTCGCCAAGCGGCAAGCCGTCGGCGGTGCGCAGCGCGACATCCACCGCGACGCGCTGGGTGAAGTGCACCTCGATCGGCACCTTCAGCGGCAGATAGCCCGGCGGCAGCACGATCTCACCCGGATCGGTGACCGACATCCCTGGCGGCGCGTCTATCTGCAGCCGGACCCGGATCGGCACCGGCAGGTCGTTGCGCAGCGCAAGCGGCAGCGGGCTGTGCTCGGTGGCCAGCGTGTACGAACCGCCGGGATTGACGATGGTGACCGCGCCGAACAGGTCGTCGACGGTGCGGCCGACGGTCGTCAGCCGCTGCTGGGCCAGGCCGTTGCGGGCGTCCGGCAGGCACCGACTGGCTCAGCGCCCGCAGCATGTCCTCGCGCAGAGGCGCGGTGTACTGCCCACCCGTCAGCCCGGTGCGGTCATCGGTGGCCAGCGTCGACGTAAAGTCCCCACAGCCGCGCGGTCACCGCCGCGATGCCCGAGACGACGCCGTCGTCGAAGCGGCCGCGCGGGTTGCCCAACGCGCCGTCGGGCATCGGGGCTAGGTCCTGCGGCGGCACGGCGTTGGCCTCGGCGATCACCGCGGGCAGCGGCCGCGCCACCGCCAGCCCAGCGTGAATGGTGGAGGCCACCGCGGTGAGTATCGCCTGCGCATCGTCGCCTTGCAGGCTCCAGACCAGCGGCGGCGCCAGGATCTGGGTGCGCGGCTCGGCGTCGGTGTGCAGGCCGCGCCACAGCAGCGAGCCCAGCGCGTCCTGGCGGCGAGCCACCGCAGAATCGTGTTTGACCGGGATGTCCAGCGACGGGTCCAGGTACGACGGTGACGCCGGTTCGGTGCCTGCGCCCGCCAGCGCGGCGCCGACGGTCGGGTCGAACGGCGCGGCCACCACCTGCGGCGTGTACCTGCAGCGGGTGGACGTCGGCGGTCGCCGGCTCGCCGGTGGCGGAGTCGTGAGCGGCAACATTCGCGGCGCCGATCGCGACCGTCGGGCCCTGCGCCGACAACAGCTCGACGGCGGGGCCGGTCAGCGGCCCGTCGCCGACCAGGGTGGCGCCGCGGACCGACGCGATGCCAAGGATCTGGTCGACGATGTCGGCGGCGCCGCTGGTGGCGGTCGCGCTGAGGCCCCGATCGCCGACCCGCTGCAGCGCGTCGAGGTCGGCCTGCGAATAGGTCGTCGGCGCCACACACATCCGCTGTGCCAGCGCCTTGAGCCGATTGAGCCAGCCGACCGCGGCGTCCTGGCCCGCACCGGGATGCGTCGGTGTGCCAGGCCCGGCGTCGGGGGCGTCGTTGACGACGTAGCCGCCCGTCATCGCGTTGACGGTGACCAGCAGGTCGGGGTCGACGGCAAGGCACATCGCGTTGCGCACCTCGCCGCCGGGATCGACCGGCGGGCTGGTCGCGAAGTCGACCGCCGACAGCAGCGTGTCGAGTCGGCCGCCCGGCGCCAGCGAGGTCGCGAGGTCGTCGTCGATCAACCGCACCGGTGTGGTGCCACCTGGCGCGCCTGCCGCCAGCCGCGGCCGGTCCGCCAGCGGCCACAGCATGGTCAGCCGAACGGGTTTGGAGGTGTCGGGCGGCACCACCGACGTCAGCGTGTCGGCGGCGGAGTCGGCCGCGGGCTCGGGCGGCACGCCGAGCACAGGAAGCAGGAAGCGGGCGTCGTCGAGGCGGGCGGGCTCGCCGTAGTCGGGGGTGCCGTTGACGTTGACCATCAGCGGGTACACGCCGGGTTCGTCGATGTGCAGCGACGACAGTTCCGCCGACCGCAGCGGATAGCTCAAGCGTGAACGGAACATCTTGTCCGCGAAGCAATTCCGGCGCGAGGGTGATGAAGTCGGCGACGGGCTCGTACTGGTCGACGTTGCCGCTGAGGTTGGTGCGCAGTCCCGCCGACGACGTGACGGCGGCCGCGTGCTCGAGGCGCACCATCACATCGCGGACGGGGCGGTCACCGACGTTGAGTATCGATCCGGTGACGGTGACCATCGGCTCGCTGGTGGTGGTGACCACTTCGGGGGTGACGCGGTCGATGCGCACCTGAAGGAACGGCACCGACCCCGGCTCGCCCGCGGCGGCATGGGGGAGCGACGGCTGGGGCGGCGATCAGCGTCAGCAGCGCGAGGGCGGCGAACAGACGCGCCAGCACCACTCGGGTGCGAATTCGCGGCACCGGGGCCGTCCTCACGGCCCTTGTCCGCAGCCGTTCGTCCGGCGAGATGTCTGTTCGTCGGGACGACGGTTGCGGGTATGGGAGTGCGTCTGGGCGCGCCGCCGCGGCGAGGTATGCGGCAGTGGCGGCAGTGACGGCGGGCCCATCGGCATGCAGCTTGTCGATCAGCTCACCGGCGACCTCGGCGAGTCGGCGTTCGTCGGCGTACGCCAGCCGCGACGGCAGTTCCTTGAGAGGCACCCACGCCACTTCACTGACTTCGACGTCCTCGTCGGAGAGCTCGCCACCGAGGAACCGCATCAAATAGTGGTGCACGGTCTTGTGCACGCGACGACCCTCGGTGACGAACCAGTAGTCGATGCTGCCGAGCGCGGCCAGCACACTGCCCTGGATGCCGGTCTCCTCGGCGACCTCACGGATCGCGGTCTGTTCCGCGGTTTCACCGAGTTCGATGTGGCCCTTTGGCAGCGACCACAGCATCCGGCCGCGCCGGTCGATGCGCCCGATCAGCGCGGCGACCTGAGTTTCCTTTGGCCCGTCGATTCCGTCGATCACCAGGCCGCCCGCGGAGGTTTCATGCACCGTACGCAGGCGATCGGCGGGCCGGCGCGGGCGGGACTTCTGCGGCTTGTTCTGACCGCTCGGCTTATCCGGGCTGCACCGCCCCGTTCGTTGCGCCGCCCACGGCGGTGTTGTTGCGGTGCTCTGTCGATTCGGGCGGGCCTGCAGCGCGTCGGCCGCGGCGCCGACCCCGGCGCCGTCGTGGTTTGGCCTGCTCGCCGTCCGACACCTAAGCGATGGTAGCTGCCACGAAGATTCGCTCCCGCCGCACTCACCGGTCGTGACTCGACCCGTTGCACATTAGGCTGTCCGAACGTGCCCGATTCTGCTGCTGATGCCGAACTGCTGGCCGCCGCGCAGGTTGCGCTGAACCGCAACGGCGAGGTGCTGCGCGATCTCGGCCGGGTATTCGCTGACGCGGGCCACGAGCTGTACCTCGTCGGCGGCAGCGTGCGCGACGCGCTGCTGGGCCGCCTTGGCGCTGACCTGGATTTCACCACCGACGCGCGGCCGGAGCAGATGCAGAAGTTCCTGCGGCCATGGGCCGACGCGCTGTGGGACACCGGCATCGAGTTCGGCACCGTCGGCGTCGGGAAGGACGGCAACCGGCTGGAGATCACCACCTTCCGCGCCGACACCTACGATCAGGTTTCGCGCAATCCGGAGGTGCGTTTCGGCGAGCGCCTCGAGGACGATCTGGTGCGCCGCGACTTCTCCGTCAACGCGATGGCGGTGCGCATCACGCCCGACGGACCCGGCGAATTCCTTGATCCCCTAGGCGGTTTGGCGGCGCTGCGCGCCAAGGTGCTGGACACGCCTTCGGCGCCGGAGGTGTCGTTCGGCGACGATCCGCTGCGGATGTTGCGTGCGGCGCGGTTCGTCTCGCAGCTCGGGTTCACCGTCGCGCCGCGGGTGCTTACCGCGCTTCTGGAGATGGCGCCGCAACTGGGTCGCATCACCGCAGAACGGGTGGCCGCCGAACTGGACAAGCTGCTGTTGGGCGCGGACCCGGTCGCAGGCATCGATCTGATGGTGCAGACCGGTCTCGGCGATGTGGTGCTGCCGGAGGTCGGTGCGATGCGGATGGCCATCGACGAACACCACCAGCACAAGGACGTCTACTGGCATTCGCTGACGGTGCTGCGCCAGGCGATCGATCTGGAGGACGACGGGCCCGATCTGGTGCTGCGGTGGTCGGCGCTGCTGCATGACATCGGCAAGCCGGGCACCCGCAAGCACGAGCCAGATGGCGGAGTGAGTTTTCATCACCATGAGGTGGTTGGCGCGAAAATGGTCCGCAAGCGAATGCGGGCACTGCGCTACTCCAAGCAGATGGTCGACGACGTGTCGCAGCTGGTGTACCTGCATCTGCGGTTCCACGGGTACGGCGACGGCAGGTGGACCGATTCGGCGGTGCGCCGGTATGTCACCGACGCCGGGCCGCTGTTGCCGAAGCTGCACAAGCTGGTGCGCGCCGACTGCACGACCCGCAACAAGCGCCGGGCGGCCCGGCTGCAGGCCAACTACGACGACCTGGAACGCCGCATCGAGGAGCTGGCCGCCAAGGAGGACCTCGCACGGGTGCGACCAGATCTCGACGGTAACGAGATCATGCGAGATTCTCGGTATTCCTGCTGGTCCCGAGGTTGGGGAGGCGTGGCGGTATCTGAAGGAGCTGCGGTTGGACCGCGGGCCGCTGAGTCACGACGAGGCCGTCGACGAGTTGACGAAGTGGTGGAACTCGCGGAAGTAGCGCGGCGTCTAATACGTCATGGAGTACTGCCTTGGCGACGCGGACGGCTCGGCGACCATGTGGACCGCCGATCCCAACACCGATGTGGACGGCGACGGATCACTGGACGCGGTTGGGCTGGATTTCGACGGTGACGGTCTGCTCGACGACGCGATGGCCGACCTGGACGGTGACGGCATGGCCGACCACATGGTCCGCGACCACGCGTCCGGAGCCGAGTTCTTCACCGACGACGGCACCGGCACCTGGGCGGTGGCGGCCGTCGATCGGGCGGGGCAATTGCGGTGGTTCGGGCTCGACGGAGTGGAGCACACCGGTGGACCACTGGTCGATGTCGACGCGGACGGGCAGAGCGACGACCGGTTGACCGATACCGACGGCGACGGGCTTGCCGACCGCGCGCTCTCCGGCGACGTGGCGTATGTCGATACCGACGGCGACGGCAGTTGGGACGTCAAACTCGCCGACTCCGACGGTGACGGCAAGGCCGACGCCGCGACGGAGCTCTAGTTGCGGCCGGGCCCCGGTGGGCCTGCGAAGGCCTGCGCGATCCCGAGCCATTGTTCGGCCTCGTCGCCGACCGCCTGGACGTTTAGCGCGGCCCGCGGCCGCCGTTGGGTGACCAGCATGCAGAAGTCCTGCGCCGAACCGGTGACGCGCTGCCCGGCGTCGTCGGGGCCCCACGACCACGTCGAGCCGTCGGGCGCGCGCAATTCCACGTAGAACGGCTCTGTGGGCGGGGTGAGCCCGTGCATCGCGAATGCGAAGTCGCGGGTGCGCACGCCGATATGCGCGATCGAACGCAACCGCGCCGTCGCGGGTCGCTTCACGCCGAGCGCGTCGGCGACGTCAAGGCCGTGCGCCCACGTTTCCATCAGCCGCGCGGTGGCCATGGACGCCGCGCTCATCGGCGGACCGAACCACGGCAGCTTGCGGCCGTCGGCGGCGGCGAGCAGTTCGTCGTGCAGGCTGGCCCGGGTCTGGCGCCAATCGGCCAGCAGGCGTTCGGGCGGAAGCAGAGCCAATTCCTCGGCGCCCGCGTCGACGAAACCCGTCGGATCCTTGGCGGCCTCGGCCAGCACCGCCGCAAACCCGGCCTCGTCGGTCACCGCGGTCAGCGCGACGCGGTCCGTCCACAGCAGGTGCGCGATCTGATGGGCGATCGTCCATCCGGGTGCGGGTGTGGCGTCGGCCCACTTATCGGCGGGCAGGTCGGCGACCAAAGCGTCGAGGTCGTCGCTTTCCGCACGAAGATCGGCCACCATCGGCTCGGCTGTAGCCATGGCGGTCACATTAGCGGGGTGTTTGCGCGCGGCGACCGATGCTGGCGTGCGCGGCCAGCCCTGCGAGGTAGATCACCGACCCGGCGATCACAAGGGCGGGCTGGTGGCCGTCGGCTGGAATCACCGTCGCCGCCAACGTGATCGCGAGGATGAACGCAACCCAGAACAGCGCGTCCTGCACGGTGAAGACGTGGCCGCGCAGGGCGTCGTCGACGTCGATCTGCATGGCGGTGTCGGCGCACAGCTTCACCAGCTGGCCCGCCGCGCCGAGGAAGAACCCGCACAGCAGCATCACAGGGAGCTGCAGGCCGGCGCCGCACAGTTGGACGACCGCCGCGAACGCCAGCGCGCCGTTGGCCGTGGCGTATCGCCCCCACCGACGGACCAGGATGGGCATCACTGCGGTGGCGAGAAAACCCCCGAGCAACGGGGCCGCGAGGAACACCGCCGCGGTGCCGATCCCGGCGACGTCTTCGGTGTCGGTGTGCCGCACCATCACCAACACGAGCAGCGTGTTGATGCCGAACACCATTCGATGGGCGGCCAGTCCCGACAATGTGGCAGCGACGCTCGGCACGGCCACCACGGTGCGCGCACCATGCAGCCATCCGGTGGCCACCGCGTAGGCGACCGAGCCGTGAATCGCACGCTTGCTTTCGTGAGGTCCGAGGATGTGCGGCGGGAAGCGCACCGACAACAGCAACGCGGCTGCGACCGGCAGGGCGACGATGAAAATGATTGCGGCAGCGCCGGTGTCGTCGGAGCCGAACACCCAGCGCGACAGCAGCATGAAGCCGGCGCCGAGGGCCGCCGCCGCGGCCCCTGTCAGCGGTGGCCACCGAGTTCATGGTGACCACTTCCTCGCGGGGCACGACGTCCGGCAGCGCGGCCGATAAACCCGAGGACACGAATCGGGTGAAACCGTTGACGACCAACGCGCCGAACAGAATCGTTAGATCGCTCGTACCGGCGGCCAGCAAGGCGGCGACACCGAGCACCAGCAGCAGCCTGCCGAGATTCGCGCCGACGAGCACCAGCCTGCGGTCCCAACGGTCAAGCAGCGCGCCTGCGAACGGGCCGAGCAACGAGTACGGCAGGTAAAGCACGGCGAATGCGCCCGCGATCTCCCACGGCCCCGCGGCCCGTTCGGGGTTGAACAGGAGGGCGCCGGCAAGGCCCGCCTGAAACAGCCCGTCACCGAATTGGCTCACCGAACGCAGTTCGAGGAGCCGCCAGAATTCCGGCAGCCGACGAACCGACCGCCAGACGGCGATCGGCGCGCGGATGTTGGCCACTGGATATCACGTCCTGGTTTACGAGGCGCTGCAGATCAGCAACCCCGACCCACAGTACAAATATCCCGGCGGGCCGCGCTTGTTCGCCACCACTGACCCGTTGCCGGTGCCATGATGGTGAGGTGGCGCACTCAGAGGACCCGGAGGATTTCCTCGCTCCTGCGGCGCACCGCGTGCGCGCGGGAACGCTGCTGCTCGCCAACACCGATCTGTTGGAGCCGACGTTTCGGCGCAGCGTCATCTACGTCGTCGAGCACAACGACGGCGGCACGCTCGGCGTGGTGTTGAACCGGCCAAGTGAGACCGCGGTCTACAACGTGTTGCCGCAGTGGGCCAAGCTGGCCACCAAGCCCAAGACAATGTTCATCGGCGGGCCCGTCAAGCGGGATGCCGCGCTGTGCCTGGCGACCATGCGCGTCGGCATCGAGGCCAACGGGGTGACTGGGCTCCGGCACGTGCAGGGCCGGATGGTGATGGTCGACCTCGACGCCGATCCCGACACGATCGCCCCGATGGTAGAAGGTGTGCGCATCTTCGCGGGCTACTCGGGCTGGACAATCGGCCAGCTCGAGGGTGAGATCGAGCGCGACGACTGGATTGTGCTGTCCGCGTTGCCATCCGATGTGCTTGTCGAGCCCAGGGTGGATCTATGGTCGCGGGTGCTTCGCCGTCAGCCGCTGCCGTTGTCGATGTTGGCCAGCCACCCGATCGACGTCAGCCGCAACTAGGCCTGGTTCCCCTCTAGGGAATCCGTCCTTGACATTCGGCTCGCGATGATCGCGCAGACGAACAGCTGGATCTGGTGAAAGAGCATCAGCGGCAACATGATCAGGCCAACCGCCCCGGTACCGAAGAACACAAGCGCCATCGGCAGCCCCGACGCAAGGCTCTTCTTGGAGCCGCAGAACAGCACCACCGCGGCGTCGGCGCGGTTCAGTCGGGCCAGACGTGACACGCCGACGGTGAAGCCGAGCATGATGGCCAGCAGCACAGCACACACCCCCGCGACCGCCACCACGCGCCACGGGCTGACCGAGCTCCAGATGTTCTCGGCCATGCTCATCGAGAACGCGGTGTAGACGACGAGCAGGATCGAGCCGCGGTCGAACGCCTTTGTCACGAACGCATGTCGGTGCACCCACTCGGCCAGCCAGGGCCGCAGCAATTGACCGGCGACGAACGGCAACAACAGCTGCAGCACGATGTCCAAGATGGCCGACCCGCCGATCCTCGGTGCGCCAGTGGTGTGCATCAGCAGCACGACAAGCAGCGGGGTGAGCGCCACGCCGAGGATGTTGGACAGCGACGCGCTGACGATCGCCGCGGGCACGTTGCCGTGCGCGATCGACGTGAACGCAATCGAGGACTGCACGGTCGATGGAACCAGGCAGAGGAACAGCACGCCGGTGTACAGACCGGGGGTCAGCACCGACGGCACGAGGGCGCGCGCCGCCAATCCGAGGATGGGGAAGACGACGAATGTCGCGGCAAGCACCAGCAGATGCAGCCGCCAGTGCTTGAGCCCGTGCAGGGCCTCGGTCGGCGAGAGCCGCGCGCCGTAGAGCAGGAACAACAGTGCGATCGCGACCTTGGTCGCCACGTCGAGCACGTCGGCGAACGTGCCGGTGGCCGGGAACAGCGCCGCAAGCGTGACGACCGCCAACAGCGCCAGCAGAAAGGTGTCAATGGGGACACGCGCCAGCCGCTCGAGCATGCTGGCTCAGCTACAGGACAACGTGCATGTCGCGCACACGCCGCCACAGCCCCCTTGCACGCTGACGGCCTCCTCGCGGCGCGCGACTGCCTTGGCGCTCTGCCAGCATCCGGCCGCGACCGTGGCCACCGCGCCGACGACGCACACCACCACGACGAGCATGGCCGTCTGCGGACGCGCCGACAGCGCCGCCACTCCTCCTGCCGTCAGCATGACCGCGGCCGCGAGCTGGGTCGGTGCCACAGCGCGCAGAACCTGGCGGACGGGATCGGCGGTGCGCGGGCGGGTGAGCAGCCATACGCCCAAAACGGCGGTAGCGACGGCGGCGCACAAGCAGAGCACCGCGGCGATCAGCATGCGCCACACAATACGAGTCGCGGACACGGTCCGCCGAATGGCCGTCCCCCGGGCGCCAGGCTTCGCCCGGGGGACGACGTCTAACCCGGCTGTCCCAGAAGTTGGGTCAATGCCGGAAGCTGGGGCAGGCCCTGTGCCGGGGTTACCGGCGCGGGCGTCGCCGGCGTCGCCGGCGAGGGAAGGCTGACCTTGAAGCCGTTGACGATCGCGTCGGTGGCGCCAGCCGCGGCGACGACCTGGTCGATGCTGGTGGTCACCGACAGCGTCACCAGGTACTTGTCAGCGCCCGCGGTGGCGATGACGTGACGCCGTGACGTGTTCAGTGTCATCGAGTTCTCGCGGTAGGTGCCCTCGATGACCGACGACGGCATGCCTCCGAAATCGGCGAGCGACCCGTCGGTGGCACGCCAGGCCGTCAGCTGCTGGCTGTCGACGAAGCCGTGGCTGATGGCCTCCTTCGGGTCGAAGTCGCCGACCAGCTTGTAGACCACCACCTGCGCGTTGGTGGAGTAAAGGCCGTTCCCGCCGACCCGGTCGGCGATCACCGCGAACGCGTCGGGAACGTTCGGGTCTGGCACCTGCGACCAGCCCTTCGGCATCGGCAGCACGATGGTGAGCGCCTTGAAGTCGCGGCTGTTCTGCGGCTCCATCTTGACGTTCTTCTCCTTGAAGAAGTCTGCAAGAGTGCCCGAGGCGGCAGGCGTGATGGTCACCGGCGGTGGAGCGGGGACGGCAGGCGTCAAGATCCCCGCGGGCGTCGCGCCGGTGGCGGACGTCACAGCGGGCAGTCCGGCGGCCTGGGGCGCGACCGCGGCGGCGTTGGGGGCAACCGGCTGCGTCACAGTGGCGGGCGAGGGCAGCGTCGGTTGTGGGAGCACCGGTTCGGCGGACGCGGTAGGCCCGGCCAAGCCGACGACGGCGGCCACACCGGCGGCCGCGCCACCTGCCAGAACCCGCCAGCGACGGGTGATCTCGTTCATCGACGTCGGTCCTTCTTCAGCGGGTCGGGGTTCGTCACACCCCTGGTCAGGCGCCGACCGTATCCCGTGCCTCGTGTTAGCCACCAGGGCTGGAACCGACCTGGGACCAACCCCTGACTTCCCCGCAACGGAACCGAGACCAACCCGTGGCCGGCGAGGCGCCAATCTGCGTGCTTATACCCTGTTCACGTGACAGAAGCCGAGGCCGACACCCCGCAGTACCGCTACACCGCGGAGCTAGCCGGGGACATCGAACGTGCCTGGCAGCAGACCTGGGCCGAGTCGGGGACATTCAACGTGCCCAACCCGGTGGGCGCATTGGCGCCGCCGGACGGAACGCCCGTACCCGCAGACAAGATGTTCGTGCAGGACATGTTCCCCTACCCGTCGGGCGAGGGGCTGCACGTCGGGCATCCGCTCGGCTACATCGCCACCGACGTCTACGCCCGCTACTACCGGATGACGGGCCGCAATGTGTTGCACGCGTTGGGTTTCGACGCGTTCGGCCTGCCAGCCGAGCAGTACGCGATCCAGACCGGAACGCATCCGCGCATCCGCACCGAGGCCAACATCGTCAACTTCCGCCGGCAGCTGGGCCGGCTGGGCTTCGGCCACGACGCCCGCCGCAGCTTTTCCACCACCGACGTCGACTTCTACAAGTGGACGCAGTGGATCTTCCTGCAGATCTATAACGCCTGGTTCGACCAGGCCGTGAACAGGGCGCGGCCGATCGCGGAGCTGGTCGCCGAGTTTGAGTCGGGCACAAAGGCTCTCGACGACGGGCGAAAGTGGTCGGACTTGTCGGCCGATGAACGTGCCGACGTGATCGACTCGCATCGATTGGTGTACCGGGCCGACTCGATGGTCAATTGGTGCCCAGGTCTTGGCACCGTGCTGGCCAACGAGGAAGTCACATCCGACGGCCGCAGCGAGCGCGGCAACTTCCCTGTTTTCCGGAAGCGGCTGCGGCAGTGGATGATGCGCATCACCGCGTACTCGGACCGGCTGCTTGACGATCTCGAAGTGCTGGATTGGCCCGAGAAGGTCAAGGCCATGCAGCGCAACTGGATCGGCCGGTCCACCGGCGCATCCGTGTTGTTTCACACTGATGCCGGCGATATCGAGGTGTTCACCACTCGGCCCGACACCCTCTTCGGCGCGACCTACATGGTGCTGGCGCCCGAACACGAGCTGGTTGACAAGCTCACCACGGCGCAGTGGCCCGCCGATGTGGACCCCCGGTGGACGTTTGGTGCGGCCAGTCCCGCCGAGGCCGTCGCCGCCTACCGCGCCACCATCGCGGCCAAGTCCGATCTGGAACGCCAGGAGAACAAGGACAAGACCGGCGTGTTCCTCGGCGCCTACGCGACGAATCCCGCCAATGGCGAACAGATCCCGGTCTTCATCGCCGACTACGTGCTGATCGGCTACGGCACCGGCGCCATCATGGCGGTGCCCGGTGGCGATCAGCGGGACTGGGACTTCGCCACCGCGTTCGGCCTGCCGATCGTGGAAACGGTTGCAGGCGGCGATATTTCGCAGGCGGCGTATAGCGGCGATGGCGAGGTGGTCAACTCCGATTACCTGAACGGTCTGAGCGTGGCATCGGCGAAGGAAGCCATCACCGAGCGGCTCGCCGCAGACGGCCGCGCGCAGGCCCGCGTCGAGTACAAGCTGAGGGACTGGCTTTTCGCCCGGCAGCGATATTGGGGTGAGCCGTTCCCGATCGTGTACGACGCCGACGGGCGGGCACACCCGCTGCCCGAGTCGGCGCTGCCGGTCGAACTGCCCGACATCCCCGACTACGCGCCTGTGCAGATCGACCCCGATGACGCCGACAGCGAGCCGTCGCCGCCGCTGGGCAGGGCGACTGACTGGGTGCACGTCGAGATGGACCTCGGCGACGGCTTCAAGCCCTACACCCGAGACACCAACGTGATGCCGCAGTGGGCGGGCAGCTCGTGGTACGAGCTGCGGTACACCGACCCGTACAACAAAGAAGAGTTGTGCGCCAAGGAAAACGAGGCGTACTGGATGGGGCCGCGGCCGGCCGAACACGGCGCGAACGACCCCGGCGGCGTCGATCTGTACGTCGGCGGCGTCGAGCATGCGGTGCTGCATCTGCTCTATTCGCGGTTCTGGCACAAGGTGCTCTACGACCTCGGCCACGTCAGCTCCAAAGAGCCGTTCCGCCGGCTGGTTAACCAGGGCTACATCCAGGCGTTCGCCTACACCGACTCCCGCGGGGCCTACGTGCCCGCGGCCGAGGTCACCGAACGCGACGGCAAGTTCTACTGGCGGGGCAGGAGGGCGAGAATCGCCCGGAAATCGAGGTGTTCCAGGAGTTCGGCAAGATCGGCAAGAGCCTGAAGAACTCGGTGTCACCCGACGAGATCTGCGACGACTACGGCGCCGACACCCTGCGGGTGTATGAGATGTCGATGGGTCCGCTGGACGCATCGCGCCCGTGGGCCACGAAGGATGTCGTCGGTGCCTATCGGTTCCTGCAGCGAGTGTGGCGGCTGGTGGTCGACGAGCAGACCGGCACCGAACGCGCCGCCGAGCATGAGGCGTTGGACGACGACACGCTACGGCTGCTGCACCGCACGATCGCCGGGGTGTCCGAGGATTACGCGGGGCTGCGCAACAACACCGCAGCGGCCAAGCTGATCGAGTACACCAACCACCTGACCAAGCAGGGGGTGACGGCACGTAAGGCGCTGGAGCCGCTGGTGCTGATGGTCGCACCGCTGGCCCCGCACCTGGCCGAGGAGCTGTGGAAGCGGCTGGGCCACGACACGTCGCTGGCGCACGGACCGTTCCCGGTGGCCGACCCGCAGTATCTGGTCGAGGACACGGTCGAGTACCCGGTGCAGGTCAACGGGAAGGTCCGCGGCCATGTGACGGTGCCTGCGGACGCCGACGCCGACGCGCTGGAGGCCGCGGCCCTTGCGGACGAGAAGGTGCGTCGCCTTCCTCAACGGCGCCACCCCGAAGAAGGTCATCGTGGTGGCAGGCCGGCTGGTGAATATCGTCGTCTAGCCGTCGACGTCCATCTCGATCAGGACCCGTCGCAGCAACTTGCCGGTGGCGTTGCGCGGCAGCTCGTCGATGAACACCACGTCGCGCGGCACCTTGTGGCGGGCCAGGTTCTTCTTGACGTGAAGCTTGATCTGCTCGGCGTCCTGCTGCGCGCCGGGATTGAGAACAACGAAGGCGCGCAACCGCTTTCCGAAGTCGACGTCGTCGACCCCGACTACGGCCGCATCGGAGACATCGTCCCGCTCGACGAGCAGGTTCTCGACCTCCTGCGGGAAGACGTTCTCGCCGCCGGAGACGATCATGTCGTCGTCGCGCCCGTCGACGAACAGCAGCCCGTTCTCGTCGAAGTGGCCCATGTCGCCGCTGGACATGTAGCCGTCGATGATCTGTTTGTTGCGGCCGTCGGTGTATCCCTCGAAACGCGCCGCGCTGCGGATGAAGATCCGGCCCCGTTTGTTGGCACCCTCGATGCGCCGGTCGTGCTCGTCGAACAAGACCACTTCGCTGGTCACCGGCGAGCGGCCCGCCGTTCCGGGAGCGCTTCGCAGTTCGTCAGGGGTGGCGATGGTGGCGAATCCACACTCGGTGGAGGCGTAGATGTTGTAGAGGACATCGCCGAATGTGTCCTGCACACGGTTGGATAGCTCGGGGGTCAACGCAGATCCGGCGACCGCGATCACCTTCAGCGACGACGTGTCGTAGGAGGCGATCACGTCGGGGGCGAGTTCGACCATGCGGTGCAGCATTGTCGGGACCGCGACCAGCATGTCGGCCTCGTGGTCTGTGATCAGCTGCAGGGTGCGCTCCGGCTGAAACCGCCGAGTGGTGACCACGTTGTTGCCCAAATTCGCACCGATGAGGTAGGTGACCATGCCGGTGCCGTGGAAGATCGGCGACACGATGACCATGGTCCCCTTGCGGGGAAACGGGATTCGGTCGACCAGTTCCGCTGTCGCCAACGGCGACACCTTGGCCCTTGGCGCACCCTTCGGTAGACCGGTCGTCCCGCTGGTGAGGATGACGGACCCGCCCGGCTTGGTCGGTGCCGGCAGCGGGTCAGAAGAATTGGCCGCGATGATGTCGTCGATCGTCGGCACACCGGCGGGCGAGTCGGTCTCCTCGTCCACCCACGTGAGCACGCGCGCAAGGTCGGCGGGCAGCGCGTCGAGGAGGTCCGAGAACTCGCTGTCGTGAAGCACCGCCTTTACGTTCTCCCGCTTGCACACGTCGGCGAACTGCGGTTTGGCGAACCCCGTATTCATCAGGACGAACCGGGCACCGAGCTTGCCGCATGCGGCCATCGCGATGATGAGGCCGCGGTGGTCGCGGCAGAGCAGGCCCACGACCGAATCCGCGCCGATGCCGAGTCCGCTCAGCCCGCGCGCCAACGCCGTGGACTTGTCGTCGATCTGCTTGTAGGTCAACGTCCCGCGCTCATCGCGACCGCAGGCAATGTCGGGTACTTGCGGCCGCCCTGGATCGCCAACGTCGCCTGCGGTCCGTAGACGCCGGCGTTCTTCACAGCCTCCAGCGTCACGCTTAGATTGCCGAGGTCGAGGATGCCGGTGTCGTGCAGCCGCTTCACGGCCTTCGCCGTCTTGGCGAGGTCCCGGATCGTGCTCATCAGCGAATTGTGTGCAGTTTGTCTCGCTCAGCGTGACGAAACGCGCCGAAATCACGTGGGGCGGACGATGACCTCGTGGATGTGCGCGTCGGGCGGCGCATTAACCGCGTCGGCGACCACCTTCGCGACGGTCTCGGGCTGCAGGTATCGCGACGGGTCGTAGTCCGCGCCCTCGTACGCGACCAGGCCCTCCTGCATGACCGTGGCGATCCGTCCGGGGTGCACCGACGTGACTCGAAGCGACCGCTCGTCGTTTCGCAGCGAATCCGCGAACCCGCGCAGCGCGAACTTGCTCGCCGTATACGACGCCAGCCCTGGTGACGCGTTGATACCCGCTCCGGAGTTGATGAACACGACGTGCCCGCGGGCGGCGCGCAGTGCTGGCAGCAGGGCGAGCGTGAGGGCAACCGCGCCAACGACATTGACAGCCATGGTGGCTTGCCACTCTTCGACCGTCGACTCGGCGACGCGTCCCGGGTAGGCCACACCAGCGTTGTGGATCAGCACGTCGAGCTCGACGATCGGCTCGACGACCGCCGGAATGTCGTCGACATCGCCGAGATCGATCGGCCATGTGGTGGCGCCGAACTGCTCGGCGACCTCGTCGAGGCGGGCCGACGGCCTGCCCGCGAGGAACAGCGTGTGAGTGGGCGCCAGCGCGGCGGCGATGGCGGATCCGAGCCCGCCGCCCGCCCCGGTGATCATCGCGGTCGGCATGTCGCCACCCTATCGACCTGCAAGTTATGCCCGCCCGTCGCATGATGGACACGATGCCCGACCACAACTTCGCTCCGACACAGCTCGCCGCCCGCGCCGCATACCTGCTGCGCGGCAACGACCTGGGCGTGATGACCACCGCCGCGCCGTTGCTGTACCCGCACATGTGGAGCTGGGACGCGGCGTTCGTGGCGATCGGCCTTGCCCCGCTGAGCGTCGAGCGTGCCGTCGTCGAGCTGGACACCCTGCTTTCGGCGCAGTGGACCAACGGCATGATCCCGCACATCGTCTTCGCCAACGGCGTCGACGGGTACTTCCCAGGTCCAGCGCGATGGGCGACGTCGGCGCTGGCCGCCAATGCGCCGCGCACGCGGCACACGTCGGGCATCACCCAGCCGCCCGTGCACGCGATCGCGGTGCAGCGCATCCTCGACCACGCCCGCACCCGCGGCCGGTCCACCCGCGCCGTCGCCGAGGCGTTCCTCGACCGCAGGTGGGCCGACCTGGTCCGGTGGCACCGATGGCTCGCCGAAGCGCGCGATCAGCACGAGCACGGCCGCGTCACGCTCTACCACGGCTGGGAATCCGGCATGGACAACTCGCCGCGCTGGGATAGCGCCTACGCCAACGTGATTCCCGGCAACGTGCCGGAGTACGAGCGCGAGGACAACACCATCGTCACCGACGCCAGCCAGCGGCCGAGCGACCTCGAATACGACAGGTACCTATGGCTGCTCGAGGAGATGAAGGGTGCCCGCTACGACGACGAGCTGTTGCCGAAGGTGATGAGCTTCGCCGTCGAGGACGTGTTCGTCTCGGCCATCCTTTCGGTGGCTTGCGATGTGCTCGCCGAGATCGGCGAGGACTACAAGCGCCCCCACGCCGATGTCAAGGACCTGTACGCGTGGGGGGAGCGGTTCCGCAGCGGGCGTCGTCCGAACCACCGACGAACGCACCGGCGCCGCAAGGGATTTCGATGTGCGTACCGAACGGTGGGTGGCGACCGAGACCGTCGCGCAGTTCGCTCCGCTGCTGTGCGGCGGGCTGCCGCACGACAAGGAACGTGCGCTGCTGCGGCTGCTGGAGGGCCCGCGGTTCTGCGGGCATCCGGATCTCAAGTACGCGCTGATCCCGTCGACGTCGCCGGTGTCGCGGGACTTCCGCTCACGCGAGTACTGGCGCGGACCGGTGTGGCCGGTGATGACGTGGCTGTTCTCCTGGTCGTTCGCGCGCCGCGGCTGGGCCGAACGCGCGCTGATGCTCAAACGTGAAGGACTCAGACAGGCCAGCGACGGCACGTTCGCGGAGTACTACGAACCGTTCACCGGGGAACCGCTCGGCAGCATGCAGCAGTCGTGGACCGCCGCGGCCGTCCTGGACTGGCTCGGGTAACTATTCGGCCAGTCGCTCCAGCGGGACCAGCGCCTTGGTCAGCGTCTCCAGGTCCTCTGGGCTGAGCTTCGCAAGAAGCGTGGCCAGCTGTGCCCTGCGGGCGGCCAGCGATTCGCGGTGCTGGGACAGGCCCTTTGGCGTGATGTCGACGAGTACGGCCCGCAGATCCGACGGGTCGCGGGAACGCTTCACCAGCCCCAGCTTCTCCAGCCGGCGGATCGCCACAGTGGTGGTGGGTGTGCGCACGCGCTCGTGGGCGGCCAGCTCCGTCATCCGGATCGGGCCCAGGTCGAGCAGTGTCAGCAGGATCGACAGTTGGGCGAGCGTGAGGTCGCCGGCTTCGGTCCTGATTGGTGTCGCCGCGGCGCAGCACAGAGAACACTTTGGAGAGCACACGCTGCAGTTCTCCGGCCAGCTCGCCGACCTGCGATTCGGTCTCCACCATAATTCGCCAGTCTAACCTGTCGGCGCCTGCCACATGCGAATGCGCGTCAATTAACCTCACAAAACTTGCGATAGGAATCGGCGCAGCCGATCCGTCTCGGCGGCGTCGAAGATTTGCTCCGGTGGGCCCGACTCGACGACCTGACCGTGATCCATGAACACCACGGCATCCGACGTCGAGCGGGCGAACCCCATCTCGTGCGTGACGACCACCATCGTCATGCCGTCCGAGCCGAGTTCGGCGATGAGCGCCAGGATGCCCTTGACCAACTCGGGGTCCAGCGCCGAGGTGGCCTCGTCGAAGAACATCACTTGAGGCGACATCGCCAGCGCCCGCGCGATCGCCACCCGCTGCTGTTGACCGCCCGACAGCGTGCCCGGCCGCACGTCGGCCTTCTGCCGCAGCCCCACCCGGTCCAACTGCTCCAGCCCTAACTCCCGCGCCCGCTCGGCGCCGAGCCGCTTGAGCTTGCGCGGCGCCAGCGTCACGTTGTCCAGCACGCTGCGGTGCGGGAACAGGTTGAAGTGCTGGAACACCATGCCGATGCGCTGCCGCAGCTGATCCGGGTTGTCGGCAAGCACCGACCGCCCGTCGAGCAGGATGTCGCCCTTGTCGGGTTCGTAAAGCCGGTTCAACGTCCGCAGCAGCGTCGACTTGCCCGACCCCGACGGCCCGATCACCGCGGCGGTGGTGCCAGCGGGCACGTCGATGTCGACACCACGCAGCACGGCGTTCGGACCGAACGCCAGGTGAATGTCGGTGGCGCTCAACGACACTGGTTCAGCAGACGGTGGTCATCAGATCATCTCCTGGGAGGTGGACAGCGCGAGCGGGTCTTCCTCCCCGGGTTCGCGGCCTCGACGCAGCCGGGTGTCGATGAAGTTGACCAGGTGTGTCAGCGGCACCGTCAACAACAGATAGAACAGCCCCGCCGCCACCAGGGGTGACAGGTTGCCGGTCTGCGCGTTGAGGTCGCGGCCGACTTGGAACAGCTCCCGCTGGTTGGCCACCAGGCCAAGGAAGTACACCAGCGACGACGCCTTCAACAGCGAGATGAACTGGTTCATCAGCGCGGGCAGCACCCGGCGCACGCCCTGCGGCACCACCACCAGACGCATCGACGACGAATAGCTGAAGCCAAGGGCTCGCGACGCCTCCAGCTGCCCCGGCTCCACGCTCTGGATGCCGGACCGGAAGATCTCGCCGACGTAGGCCGCCGCCATCAGCCCGAGCGCGGCGATGCCGAGCGGATACGGGTTGTTGCCGGTCAGGCCGCCGACTATCGGCCCGACGCCCAGCCCGATCAGCAGGATGATCACCACTTCGGGCAGCCCGCGGAAGATGTCGGTGTACACCCGCGCAGGCCACCGCAGCCAACGGGATCGGGAGATGCCCGCGACGGCCAGCGCCATGCCGAGCACCAGCCCGATGACGCTCGCGCTGACGGTCAGGATCAGCGTGTTGGGCAGCCCGGTCTTGAACAGGTCGGGGATGGCCTGCTTGTACAGGTCCCAGTTCAGGAACGAGTCCTTGAGTTGCGACAGCGTGGACTTCGGCGCTGCCGCTTGGCGAAGCCGGCTGCTGGTGTTCGGCCGCGATGGCGGCGAAGTCGGGCAGCTGCGGCGCGGGCGCCGCCTTCGACCCGGGCTTCCATCCTGGCGGCAATGCGCGCGGCACCCAGTCGGAGTACAGCCGCGCCCAGGTGCCGTCGGCGATGATCGCATCCAGCCCGGAGTTCAAGGCGTCGATGAGTGGCTGGTTCTCCTTGGCGACCGCCCAGGCCACGAAATTGTCCAAGCTGAAGGTGTTTTCGATGATCTGCGCGGGATCGCCCGGCTGCACCGTGCCCTGCGCCTGCTGTGACGGCGCCACCCACGCGTCGATCTGGCGGGTCTTGAGGCTGGCGTAGACGGTGTTGTAGTCGGGGAACTTCACCGGCTCGAGGTGCAGGGTGTCGATGACGTAGGCCTCCTGCACGGTGCCCTGCACGACGCCGATGCGCTGGCCGGCGGCCAGCTTCTCGAAGCCGGTGATGGCCGAGCCGGACGGCACCACCAGCGAGAAATAGCCGAAGTCGTAGCCGTTGGTGAACCCGACGGTGCGGCGGCGCGCGTCGGTGGTGGTGATCGACGACGACCCGACGTCGAAGCGGCGCGACGCCACCTGGGCGAGCAGCCCGGAGAACTCGGTGCCGACGAAGTTGATCTGCAGGCCCAGCTTGTCGGCGATCGCGCGCAGCAGTTCGTTGTCGAAGCCCGTGAACTGGCCGGCCGAGTCGATGCAGATGCTCGGCGGCGCATCCGAGAGCGTGCCGACGGTCAGCGTGCCCGGCACGCCCAGGCCAAGCGCGTTGACGTTGACGGCGGTCAACGGCGCGACCGTCGCGGTCGTGTACTTGTCGGCGCCGGGACCCTGGGCGGCGGCGGCGAGGTTGGTCGGCAGCGCGCTGGCGCTCTCGACTCCCGGCGGGGCGCACTGGTCGACATTCGCGCCGGCAGGCGCGCGCCAGACCCATGCTGCGAGATCAGCAGCGCGACCAACGCCAGCGACGAAAACCTTCATGAGCCGCATTCAAAGCAACGTAATGGGCACCGCCGATCGCGGCACCGGCTTCGGCTCAATCAGAACGCAATCGGCTCCGGACGGCCGGAAGACGCCGCGCCGCACCAGTTCGCCGAGCATGATCCTGGCCATCACCTCGGACCGCTCGGCGCAGGCCGCGCGGGCGCCGTCGGGGTCGCTGCCGGCGGATCGCGGCGGTCTCGGCCTCGTAGAACGGCAGGATCTCGTCGTGGTTGTTGAGGTAGGCCAACCAGAACGCGCGAGGGATGAATGTCTGCGACGCGCGGATCGCGGCCTGCAACCGCGGGCCGGCGTATTCGTCGTTGATGACGTTGCGGAACTGCCACGCCGTCTCCTGAAACGTGCGCGACTCTTTGCTGCCGCGCATCGACGTCGTTCAACACGGCGAGCTGGTCGAGGATCCGCGGAAGGCCATCGACGGCGGCGCGGGCCGACGCGATGCCGCTCAGCAGCCCGTAGAGCTCGTGGTGTTCCCGCACGACGGACTCGTCGAATCGCTCGACGTACGCGCCGCGGTGGTACTGCGTCGACAGGATGCCGTCATGCTCGAGCTGGACCACAGCCTCCTGGATCGGCACGCGGCTGAGCCCGAGTTCGTTGGCGATCTCGTTGCGGTCGACCCGATCCCCCGACCGCAGTTTGCCGGTCAGCACCAGGTTGACGACATGCGAGACCACGAGGTCTTTTTCTTTGACCCCATACTTCTTGGGCATGGCGCGCAAAGCATCTCACGTACCCGTCGCAGCGGGAGCCGTTCCGCCAGTTCAGTTTCCATTCGCTTGCCGGCGGTCGCGCCAGCGGCACAGCGCCTCGGCCTGCGTCAGGTCGTAGTCGGGTCCGTTGACGCCGACGGTCAGCATCGTCACCCCGAGCTCGACGAACGCGTCGGCCTCGGCCAGCAGCGCGTCGAGGCGTCTTGCCGCTGCACGCCGGCTGAGCGCTCGATGGTCGCGGGGTCGCGGCCGACGTCGGCGCAGTGCCGCGCCAGGATCTCGGCCTTCGCGGGGTAGGTGTCCAGCGGTCGGTGAACCCGTGCCAGATGTCGCCGTACTCGGCGACCAGGCGCAGCGTCTTCTTCTCGCCCTGGCCGCCGATCAGGATCGGGATGTCGCGGGTCGGCGGCGGGTTGAGCTTGGCCAGCCGTGACTTGATGCGCGGCATCGCGTCGGCGAGGTCGTCGAGCCGGCTGCCCGCGGTGCCGAACTCGTAGCCGTACTCGTCGTAGTCCTTCTGCTTCCAGCCCGACCCGATGCCGAGGATCAGCCGGCCGTCGGAGATGTGGTCGACGGTGCGCGCCATATCGGCGAGCAGCTCGGGGTTGCGGTAGGAGTTGCAGGTCACCAGCGCGCCGATCTCGATGCGCGACGTCTGCTCGGCCCAGGCGCCCAGCATCGTCCAGCACTCGTAGTGCGCGCCGTCGGGATCGCCGTAGAGCGGGAAGAAGTGATCCCAGTTGAACGCGACGTCGACGCCGATGTCCTCACAGCGGCGGACCGCGTCGCGGATGATGGCTGTATTGCGGGGAGTGTTGCGGCTGCAGCTGCACGCCGATGCGAATTGGGAAGCTCACTGTCGTCAGGCTTAGACGCCGATCTGGCCGTCGGCTTTCCACACCGCGACCACCGACGGCCGCGCCGTGCCGTTGCCGCCTTCGGGCCAGCGCGACAGCGGGTTGTCGATGCTGTTGTCGTCGTTCTCGCCGGGATGCTGCACGCAGACGGTGACCAGATCGTCGGTGACGACGGGCCCGCACGTCTCGGCGCCCAGCGGCACGGTGAGGAACTGCTTGGTCTCGCCGCGGTTCGGGCCCTTCGAGCGCGACGGCGAACAGCCCGTCGTTGGAGTCCAGCGCGTTGCCGTCGGTGGAGATCCACAGATTGCCGTGGCTGTCGAACGCCAGGTTGTCCGGGCAGGAGATCGGGCTGACCTTCGTCTTGTCGAATCCGGCGAAGTAGGTGTCGGCCGCCGCGGGATCGCCGCACACCAGCAGCAGGTCCCAGGTGAAGTCGGTGCCCGCGTGGTTGTCGGTGATCTCGAGGATCTGTCCGCTCTTGTTGTCGTTGCGCGGGTTGGCGGCGTCGACGGGCGCCTTGCCCGTCGGCGCCGCGCTCGTCGTTGTTGGTCAGCGCGACGTACACCTTGCCGGTCTTCGGGTTGGCCTCGAAGTCCTCGGGGCGGTCCATCTTGGTGGCGCCGGCCTTGTCGGCGGCGAACCGGGTGAACACCGCCGCCTCCTGCGCGGTCACCCCGTCGACGAGCGACTCGGCCCTGTCCGTCTGGGCCGGAGCGCAGCAGCGGGATCCAGGTGCCGGTGCCGCTGAACGAGCCCTTCGCCGGCAGCTTGCCGGAGCCGTCGATCTCGTCGGCGGGGATGTCGCTGGTGAGCTTGGCGACGTACAGCGTGCCCTCGTCGAGGATCGTCATGTTGTGCGCCATCGCCGCGGGATCCGTGCCCGGCTGCATCTTCTTCGCTCGAGACGAACTTGTACATGTAGTCGAAGCGCTCGTCGTCGCCGGTGTAGGCCACCACGGTGCCGTCGCCGGTGACGTAGATGTTGGCGGCCTCGTGCTTGAACCGGCCCAGCGCGGTGTGCTTGACGGGCGTCGAGTTGGGATCCCACGGGTTGAGCTCGACGACGTAGCCGAACCGGTTCACCTCGTTGGGGGTCTTGGCGACGTCGAAGCGCGGATCGAAGGTCTCCCACTTGAGCTCGGACGGCTCCAGCGCGACGCCGTAGCGGTCCTGCCGGTCGGCGTCGACCGGGCTGGGCTTCGGCGCGCCCTCCGGCGCACCGAAGTAGCTCGTGGAAGTTCTCCTCACCGGAAAGCACAGTGCCCCAAGGGGTTACGCCGCCGGAGCAGTTGGCGAAGGTGCCCAGCGACGGTGCGGCCGGTCGGGTCGGCGGGGGTCTTGACGAAGTCGGTGCCCGCGGCGGGGCCGGTCAGCGTGAACGGGGTGTCGGCGGTGATGCGGCGGTTGTAGCGGCCGATCACCGGCTTCAGCCCCTCCGGCGTGCGCTCGACCTCGACGACGCCCATGCCGATCGCGGCGATCTCGATGTCGAACTGCTCGCGGGTCGGGCTTCGCGTCGTCGTAGCCGGGGAACATGAACTGCGGGCTGACGTACTCGTGGTTGGTCACCAGCAGGAAGCGGTTCTTCTGACCGTCCATGGGCAGCAGGCCGGCGAAGTCGTTGTTGAAGCCGAACTGGCCACGCTGCGCGGCGGCGGTCTGCGCTTTGACGTCGAACTTCGGCGCGTTGGGCAGGACCGGGTCGCCCCAGCTGATCACCACCGCCTGCTCGTAGCCGTCGGGGACGACGACGGCGTCCTCGCTGTTGGGCGCGACGGCGGTGAAGTTCATGCCCGGCGGCGGTTCGGCCGGCGCCGCCGACGAGGTGGGTGTCGCGGCGGGCTGCTCGTCGCGCCCGCAGGCGGCCAGCGCCGAACCGGCGCCGACGGCCAGCACCGCGACGCCGCCGGCCTGCAGCAGCGAGCGCCGCGAGACCGCCTTGGCGATGTCGCCGAAGTACTCGTTGTCGCTGGTGTTGGGGGCCGGCTTGGAGCAGGCGTCGCCGCACTTGTAGCGGCACGTCACGTGCTGGCGCGAGGACTGGCCGTCGTGGGTGACAAGAGAGATTCAGCGGCACAAGCGCCATGGCCGGGACCTACGATTCAGCTTGGCAATCAACTGGGAAGCAATCGGTGAACAACTGGGAACGCCGCCGCCTGAGCTACATCGTCTTCGAATACTTTCGAGCACGTCGGCGAGCTGCTTCGGGATGACTGAGCGCCGCAGCAGTGCGCCGCCATCGATCTCGTCGGGGGTGATGCCCAAGCGCGCCTTCGCCAGCCGGCGGAGTAAATCCGGAGGAAAGAAACGGTCGTCGCGGCACACCACGAACTTCGTCGGCACGTCGGGCCACGCGTCGAGCGGCCACGGCGCGGCCATCCAAGCTGCTGGACTGCCCACGCTCCTTGCTCATCGCCTCCTCGGCCAACACGCGAGGCACGCCGTTGTAGAACGTGACGAACGGATCGTCCTTCTGATCCGCGTAGCCCTCCTGCTGGGCGTGCGCGTCGGACGCCGACCTATAGCCGGTGTTCTCCCACCAGTCGCCCGGCGGCTCGCCGGGCGCCGGGATCATTCCGGCGACGAGAACGAGGGCGTTGGCGCTGACCCGGTCGGCCACGAGGGGCGCGGTGAACCCGCCGAGCGAGTGGCCCACCACAAGCACGTCGGTGCGGTCACCGATCGCCTCGACCACCGTGTCGACGTACTCGTTGAGGCCGGCGGTGTCGTCGTCGCACGGCAGGTCAGGCGCGACCGTGTCGTGCCCACGTGCCTGCAACTCCCTTCGAGAAGATGCCAGTACCATCCGACGTCGGCAGCACCGTGGATGAAGGCGAATGTTGCCATCAGCTGGCCAGCACCCCGCGCAGAATGTCGACGAGCGCGCCCGGCTGGTCGCCCTGGACCGAGTGGCCGGAGTCGGCGACGACGTGGGTGCGCTGGAAACCCGGGGCGCCCTTCGCGAACGCGTCGGCGTCCTCGTCGTTGACGAAGTACGAGTTGGCGCCGCGCACCAGCGTGGTCGGCATGGTGATGGACGGGCACGTCGTCCCACAGCCCTTCGAAGCCGTCGCCCTTGCGGAACGAGTCGTAGCGCCACGTCCAGGTGCCGTCGTCGAGCTGCTTGGAGTTGTGGAATACGCCGCGGCGCAACGACTTCCGGTCGCGATGCGGCGCGGCGGCGACGGTCACGTCGAGCATCGCCTCGAAGCTGGGGAACGTCGCGGTCACCCTGCACCAGCGCGACGGTGCCCATCTGCGCCTCGGTCATCTCCTCGTGCCGCTCGGGCGCCGACGGCGTGACGTCGACGAGCACCAGCTCGGGCACCAGGGCCGGCTCGGCGGCGGCGATCCGCAGCGCGGTCAGCCCGCCCAGCGACATGCCGACGACGAGCCGCGGCGTCAGGCGCCCACTCGCGCAGCACCGGCCGCAGCGTCGCCGCGTTGAGCTTCGGGCCCGTAGTCGCCGTCCTCGCGCCACGCCGACCGGCCATGGCCGGGCAGGTCGATCGCCAGCGCGGGCACGCCGAGGCCGAGGATCACGGTGTCCCAGGTGTGCGCGTTCTGCCCGCCGCCGTGCAGGAACACCACCTCGGGCGGTTCGTCGCCCCACTTGAGCGCGCTGATCGGCCCGGACTCGATGCGCCGCACGGCCGGCATCGCGGCGGCGCCGATCTGCTCGGCGTTCTCGTGCAAGCAGCGCGAACTCGTCGAGGCCGGCAGTTCGTCGTCGGAGACTTCGGCGTTGGTCACGCCGTCGAGGCTAGCCCTCGATGAAGTCCTCGAGCTGCGTGCGGGCGATGTCGTCCGGCAGCTGCTTCGGCGGGCTCTTCATCAGGTAGGCCGACGCGGCCACCACGGGGCCGCCGATGCCGCGGTCCTTGGCGATCTTCGCCGCGCGCACCGCGTCGATGATGACGCCTGCCGAGTTCGGCGAGTCCCACACCTCGAGCTTGTACTCCAGGTTCAGCGGCACGTCGCCGAAGGCGCGGCCTTCGAGCCGCACGTAGGCCCACTTGCGGTCGTCGAGCCAGCCGACGTGATCGGACGGGCCGATGTGCACGTCCTTGGTCTTGAACTCGCGCTGCAGGTTGGAGGTGACGGCCTGGGTCTTGGAGATCTTCTTCGACTCCAGCCGCTCACGCTCGAGCATGTTGAGGAAGTCCATGTTGCCGCCGACGTTGAGCTGCATGGTGCGGTCGAGCTGCACGCCGCGGTCCTCGAACAGCTTGGCCATCACGCGGTGGGTGATGGTCGCGCCGACCTGGCTCTTGATGTCGTCGCCGACGATCGGCACACCGGCGTCCTCGAACTTCTTGGCCCACACCGGGTCCGACGCGATGAACACCGGCAGCGCGTTGACGAACGCCACGCCGGCGTCGATCGCGCACTGCGCGTAGAACTTGTCGGCCTCTTCGGAGCCCACCGGCAGGTAGGACACCATGCACGTCGACCTTGTTGTCCTTGAGCGCCTTGACCACGTCGACGGCCTCGGCGTCGGAGATCTCGATGGTCTCGGCGTAGTACTTGCCGATGCCGTCGAGCGTCGGGCCGCGCTGCACCGTGACGTTGGTGGGCGGCACGTCGGCGATCTTGATGGTGTTGTTCTCCGACGCGAAGATCGCCTCGGACAGGTCGAAGCCGACCTTCTTGGCGTCGACGTCGAACGCGGCGACGAACTTCACGTCGCGCACGTGGTACTGGCCGAGCTTGACGTGCATCAGGCCGGGAACGGTGACGTTCTCGTCGGCGTCTTGGTAGTACTGCACGCCCTGCACAAGCGAGGACGCGCAGTTGCCCACGCCGACAATGGCGACCCGGACGTCAGTGTTTCCAGTCATGACGACTTCTCCCTCTCCTACTAACTTCGGTATGCTGCTTACGGCTGCTCGGCGCGATGCCTGCGCCGTTCGTTCGGCAGCGATCAATTCGTTGAGCCATTTCACTTCGCGCTCGCTGGACTCCAACCCGAGCTGGTGCAGCTGCCGGGTGTAGCGGTCGATCGAGCTGCTGGCCCGCGCCACTGCTTCGCGCAGGCCTTCACGGCGTTCCTCCACCTGACGACGGCGCCCCTCCAGGATCCGCATCCTGGCCTCGGCCGGCGTGCGGTTGAAGAACGCGAGGTGCACGCCGAACCCGTCGTCGGAGAAGTTCTGCGGACCGGTGTCGGCCACCAGTTCGGTGAAGCGCTGCTTGCCGGCGTCGCTGAGCTGGTAGACGCGCCGCGCGCGGCGCATCTTCGGGATCCCCTCGGGTGCGGCGTCCTCGACGATCAGGCCGTCGGCCTGCATGCGCCGCAGCGCCGGGTACAGCGAGCCGTAGGAGAACGCCCGGAAGGCGCCGAGCAGACCCGTCAGACGTTTGCGCAGCTCGTAGCCGTGCATAGGCGATTCGAGCAGAAGGCCCAGGATGGCGAGCTCCAGCATCGAATCACCTCCCTGAATTGCTTCGTCGCTACGACGGTTCGACACCTCGCGCAAGTGTATCGCGCCGATATATACGGCGCTACATCGAGGATGCCGAACCTTCCGGCCGACCGCGTCGCCTCAGGTCAGTCGGTAGCCGAGTCGATGCGCTTGATGGCGCCGTCGCCCGCGAACGTGATGTATCCGCTGCCGAAGTCGCTGGACACGCTGGCTCGCAGCGTCAGCGCGCCGGGGGTCACGGATCCCGACTCGGGTCGATGCTCAGGTACGTGCTGTCCGACTTGACGTCCTTCTGCTGGAGGCCGACGGTTTCGGGCGCGCCGCGCAGAATGCCGACGATGGTCTCGACGTCGAACTGCGCGAGATCCACGAGGACGTCGTCTTCGTCCTTGGCCGACGTCGACGGATCGTCCCAGCCGCCGCGGTAGGTGTAGCTCAGCTTCCGACGGTCGTCGGATGGATCCGCCCGGGACAGGACGGCGTACTCGGGGTAGATCGTCGAGGCCGTAGCCCATGGTGTCGCCGAAACGTCTGGCGCATCTGCTCGAGCAGGCCGTTCAGCCCGCCGAGCGACTGCAGCTGCTTCGGCGGCGTCAGCACCTTCGCGGGGATGCCGTCGGACTTGGCGCCGGGATCGGACGTGAAGCTCAGCGGCGAGGGCGTGTTGCCGTACAGCCCCCAGCCGATCGCGATGCCGAGCAGGACGAGCACGCCGGCGACCGCGAGCCGCATGCCCCGGTTGCCGCCGGCGCCGAGCACGCGCGGGCTTCTTCAGGTCGGGCAGCTTGACGGGCGCATTCGAGTTCTGCAGATCGGAGACGAGGTCTGCGAGTTGGCCGAGCGTGGTGGCGGTGGTGGCGGTCGCCACCCGCTGCCGGTGCTCCTCCATCGAGAGCTGGCCCTCCGCCAGCGCGCTGTCGAGAACCTGGCAGGTGTCGTTCCTGTCGCTGTCCTTCGCCCGGGTTCCCGCTGTCTGCCTCGTCGCCACGACGATGATCGTAAGAGTTGGGTTGCCATCGGCGCAGACCAGATGGTCATCGCGAGAATGTGGCGGCGTAGTCACGCCTCGGTGGTCGGGAGGCCGACGTACTCTGGTCTCCGTGCGACTGCAGCGACAGGTGGTGGACTATGCGCTTCGGCGTCGGTCCCTGCTGGCCGAGGTCTACTCGGGCCGCACCGGCGTCACGGAGGTCTGCGACGCCAACCCCTATCTGCTGCGGGCCGCGAAGTTCCATGGGAAGCCCAGTTCGGTGATGTGCCCGATCTGCCGCAAGGAACAGCTCACCTTGGTGTCGTGGGTGTTCGGTGATCACCTGGGCGCCGTATCCGGTTCGGCGCGCACCGCCGAGGAGTTGGTCTTGCTGGCGACCCGATACAACGAGTTTTCGGTACACGTGGTGGAGGTATGCCGCACCTGCAGTTGGAATCACTTGGTCAAGTCGTATGTGCTCGGCGCGGTCCCACCGCCCAAGGGATCGCGCGGCACGCGGACGGCGCGCGGTCGGGCGCGCACGGCCAGTGAATAGCGAAGGGCGCCACGACCGGTCAGCCAGTGATGTCCGCAGGGGGCACGCGGCTGACGGCGTGAATTCACCGCCATCCAACCGACCCGGCGCCGCCGCCCCACAACATCGCGCGGACGGGCCGCCGCGGCACCGGGCCGCCGGGGTTCCGCCCGACGACCGGCTGACCGCGGTCATGCCGGCCGTGCGCGACCCCCACGCCGGCGCACCTTCGGGATCCGATCGACGTCGTCAAGGCGGCGCTGGACGGCGCTCCCCCGCCGCCGAAGCAGCCGCCGCCGGCACCGCCTCGGCGTCCACCGGGCGGTGGTGGACCAACCGGCGGCCCGCCCTCGAGCGCCGAAGCCCAGTGCCCGCCAGCAGATCAACTGGAAGTGGGTGCGCCGCGGCGCTCTACGCGATGGTGGCCGTGCTGATCGTGCTGCCGATCGTCACCTTCGGGATGGCCTACCTGATCGTCGACGTGCCCAAGCCGGGCGACATCCGGACCAACCAGGTGTCGACGATCCTGGCCAGCGACGGCAGCGAGCTGGCGAAAATCGTTCCGCCAGAAGGCAACCGCGTCGACGTCAACATCGACCAGATACCGGTGCACGTGCGCGACGCGGTGATGGCCGCCGAGGACCGCGACTTCTACTCCAATCCCGGCTTCTCGTTCACCGGCTTCCTCCGCGCGTTCAAGAACAACATCTTCGGCGGCGACCTGCAGGGCGGTTCGACGATCACCCAGCAGTACGTCAAGAACGCGTTGGTCGGCGACGCGCGCTCGGGCATCGGCGGCGTCGTCCGCAAGGCCAAGGAGCTGGTCATCTCGACGAAGATGTCCAGCGAATGGTCCAAAGACCAAGTGCTGCAGTCGTATCTGAACATCATCTACTTCGGCCGCGGCGCGTACGGCATCTCGGCGGCGGCCAAGGCGTACTTCGACAAGCCGGTCGAGCAGCTGACCGTCGCCGAGGGCGCGCTGCTGGCCGCGCTCATCCAGCGGCCGTCTGGCCTGGATCCCGCCGTCAACCCCGAAGGTGCGGCGGAACGGTGGAACTGGGTGCTCGACGGCATGGTCGACATCGGCGCGCTGTCGCCGCAAGATCGTGCCGCTCAGCAGTTCCCGCCGACGGTGCCGCCGGAGCAGGCCCGCTCGCAGGACCAGACCAACCGGCCCGAACGGGCTGATCGAGCGGCAGGTCACCAAGGAACTGCTGGACCTGTTCAACATCGACGAGCAGACGCTGAACACCCAGGGCCTGCAGATCACCACGACGATCGATCCGAAGGCGCAGAAGGCCGCCGAGGAGGCGGCATCGAAGTACCTGGAAGGCCAGGACCCCGACATGCGCACCGCGGTCGTGTCGATCGACCCGCAAAACGGGCGCGGTCAAGGCGTACTACGGCGGCACCGACGCCAACGGTTTCGACTTCGCGCAGGCCGGGCTGCCGACGGGTTCGTCGTTCAAGGTGTTCGCGTTGGTGGCCGCGCTGCAGCAGGGCATGGGCCTCGGCTACCAGGTGGACAGCTCGCCGGTGACGGTCAACGGCATCACGATCACCAACGTCGAGGGCGAAGGGCTGCGGCACCTGCAACATCGCCGAGGCGTTGAAGCGGTCGCTGAACACCAGCTACTACCGGCTGATGCTGAAGCTGAAGAACGGCCCAGCAGACGTCGCCGACGCCGCGCACAAGGCCGGCATCGCCGAGAGCTTCCCCGGCGTGGACCACACGCTGTCCGAGGACGGCAAGGGCGGACCGCCCAACAACGGAGTTGTGCTGGGCCAGTACCAGACTCGCGTGCTCGACATGGCGTCGGCGTACGCCACGCTCGCGGCGTCGGGCGTCTACCACAAGCCGCATTTCGTGCAGAAGGTGGTCAACGCGCGGGGCGAGGTGTTGTTCGACGCGAGCCAGGAGGACAACAGCGGCGAGCAGCGCATCGACAAGGCGGTGGCCGACAACGTCACCTCCGCGATGCAGCCGATCGCCGGATGGTCCAACGGCCACAACCTGGCCGGCGGGCGTCCGTCGGCGGCCAAGACCGGCACCAATCAGCTCGGTGACACCGGCGCCAACCGGGACGCGTGGATGGTCGGCTACACCCCGTCGTTGTCGACCGCGGTTTGGGTCGGCACCACCGAAGGCACCAAGCCGCTCGAGAACAAGTGGGGCTCACCGGTTTACGGCTCGGGTCTGCCGTCGGACATCTGGAAGTCGACGATGGACGGGGCGCTGGAGGACACCGAGAACGAGTCGTTCCCGAAGCCCGCTGAGATCGGCGGCTATGCAGGCGTGCCGCAGGCACCGCCACCGCCGCCGTCGCCCACCGCGCCGCCATCGCCGTCGGAGACGGTCATTCAGCCGACAATCGAAGTGGCGCCGGGCATTACGATCCCGATCGGCCCGCCGACCACCGTGCCCATCGCTCCTCCGGGGCCAGCCGGACCAGTGCCGGCCGCCGGGAGTGCCGCCGCCTGGACCTCCTCCGCCCCCGTGACCGAGCGCGAGCCGACAACCGTCTCGCCGCTGCCGCTGACTGGTGTCGTATCGCCGGCTCCGCCGGCAGAAGACCGGCGCAGCCTCGACGACCGTGACCTGCCCAGCCGCACCGACACGATCGGCGCCGCGCTCTCCGGGGTGATCGGCGGGCCCGTGGGCCGGCACGCGCTGATCGGCCGCACAAGGTTCCTGACGCCGCTGCGGGTGATGCTGATCATCGCGCTGGTGTTCCTCGCGTTGGGCTACTCGACGAAGGCGGCGTGCCTGCAGACCACCGGCACCGGCACCGCCGATCAGCGGGTGGGCAACTGGCAGAACCAGCGGGCCTACTACGAGCTCTGCTACTCCGACACCGTTCCGCTGTACACCGCGGAGTTGTTGAACCTCGGCAAGTTTCCGTACAAGTCCAGCTGGATCGAAACCGACAGCGACGGCAAGCCCCGCACCCAGTACGACGGCAACATCGCCGTGCGGTACATGGAATATCCGGTGCTGACCGGGATCTACCAGTACCTGTCGATGGCGCTTGGCCAAGACCTACACCGCGCTGACCAAGCTGGTGTCGGTGCCGATCATCGCCGAGGTGGTGATGTTCTTCAACATCGCCGCATTCGGGTTGGCGCTGGCGTGGCTGGTCACCGTGTGGGCCACCGCGCGACTGGCGGGCTCACGCCGCGTCTGGGACGCGGCGTTGGTGGCGGCGTCGCCGATCCTGATCTTTCAGGTCTTCACGAATTTCGACGCGCTGGCAACGGCTTTCGCGACGGGTGCGCTGCTGGCGTGGGCGCGGCGAAGACCGTGGCTGGCCGGTGCGCTGATCGGGCTCGGCGTGGCGGCCAAGCTGTATCCGCTGCTGCTGTTCATTCCGTTGGTGATCCTCGGCCTGCGCACAGGGCGACTCCGTGAGGTGGGCAAGGCGGCGATCGCGACGGTGCTGACGTGGCTCGTGGTGAACCTGCCGATGATGGTGCTGTTTCCGCGGGGATGGTCGGAGTTCTTCCGGCTCAACACCCGCCGCGGCGACGACATGGATTCGCTGTACAACGTGGTGAAGTCGTTCACCGGCTGGGGCGGCTTCGACCAGCACCTCGGGTTCTGGCAGCCGCCGACTGTGCTGAACACGGTCACCGCCGTGCTGTTCGTATCGTGTTGTATCGCAATCACGTACATCGCGCTGACGGCCAAGCAACGGCCGCGGCTGGTGCAGGTGGCGTTCCTGGTGGTGGCCGCGTTCCTGTTGACGAACAAGGTGTGGAGCCCGCAGTTCTCGCTGTGGCTGGTGCCGCTGGCGGTGCTGGCGCTGCCGCACCGCCGGATTCTGCTGGCGTGGATGACGATCGACGCGCTGGTCTGGGTGCCGCGGATGATGTTCCTGTACGGCGAGCAGAACCGCGGCCTGCCCGAGCAGTGGTTCACCGCGACGGTGCTGCTGCGCGACATCGCGGTGATCGTGTTGTGCGCGTTGGTGATTCGGCAGATCTACCGACCCGAGTTGGATTTGGTGCGATGCCGCGGGCAGGTCGACGACCCGTCGGGCGGCGTGTTCGAGCGGGCGGCTGATGCGCCGCCGGCCTGGTTGCCCGACTGGCTGCGGCCGCAGGCGGGCCGGATCCGCGTTACGCCTGCGCCCGAGGAAGCGACCGAGCCGGAGGACGAACCGGACTTCGCGCGCAGCACATAGAGGAGGCGGCCCGTGTTGGTTGCGATTCCACTGTTCGAGCGATTCACCGCGCTGGATGCCGTCGGCCCTTACGAAGTGCTGCAACGGGTTCCGTCGATCGATGTGGTGTTCGTCGGGCATCAACGAGGCGAAGTGCGCAGCGACAACGGGATGCTGGGCATGACCGTTGACAAGGCATTCACCGAACTCACTCAGCCTGACGTCGTGGTGTTTCCCGGCGGCATCGGCACGCGTGTGCTGATCAACGATGACGAGGTACTCGACTGGGTGCGCGAGGCGCACGAGCACTCGCTGTTCACCACGTCGGTATGCACCGGCGGCCTAGTGCTCGCCGCTTCGGGTCTGCTCACGGGTCTAAGTGCGACCACGCACTGGCGGGTGCAGGAGCTGTTCAACTCATTGGGGGCGCAGTACGTGCCTCAGCGGGTCGTCGAGCACCTGCCGCAGCGGATCATCACTGCGGCCGGAGTGTCCAGCGGCATCGACATGGCGTTGCGGCTGGTCGAGCTGCTGGTCGGACGCGATGCCGCCGAAGCTAGCCAGTTGATGATCGAGTACGACCCTGAGCCGCCGTTCGATTCAGGCGATTTGGGTAAGGCGTCCGAGGCAACCAAGGAACTTGCCCAGGAGTACTACCGGCACCGGGCCTAGGCAGAGGCGACGGCGAACAGATGCCATTCGCCCGGCACGCCCTTGAGCTCGTGTGTACCGCGGTCGTCGAATTCGAGTCCTGACCCGATCACCAAGTCGCGCAGGGTGCTTGAGACCAGTACCTCGTTGGGCCCAGCCAATGAGCTCACCCTTGCGCCGATGTGCACGGCGATCCCGCCGATGTCGTCGCCGCGGATCTCGCACTCGCCGGTGTGCAGCCCGGCGCGGACCTCGATGCCGAGCGCTTGCACGGCGTCGCGGATTGCCATGGCGCAGCGGATTGCTCGCTGGGGGCCGTCGAACGTCGCGAGGAAGCCGTCTCCTGCAGTGCTCACTTCGCGGCCCCGGAACCGCGCGAGCTGCGCCCTGACGACGGCGTCGTGCGCATCCAGCAGCGCATGCCAGTCACGGTCGCCGATCTCCGCCGCCCGGCGCGTCGAGTCGACGATGTCGGTGAACAAAACAGTGGCGAGAACGCGGTCATCGGTCATATCGGGCTGGGCGCCGGTGAGAAACTTGGCGATCTCCTGAAACGATGCGCGCCAATCCGGTTCGACGAAGTGGTACATGTTGCGACCGGGAAGCTCGACGTAGTTCGCATCCGGTACGTGATCAGCGATGTACTTACCCCGAGCGGCCGAGACGATCGGATTGTCGGCGTGCTGGACGACGAGAGTGGGCACACGGATTGTCGGCAGGACCGCCCGCACGTCCGTTTCGGTCACGAGCGGCATCATGAGAGCTAGGGTCGCGGGGCTCGCCGCCAGACGTTCCAATCGAGCCCAGGTCGTCCGGATCTCCTCGTTCCACGGCATGTCCGGGTTGATGACATGCTGCCATCCCCCCGTGCCCCATGCGGCGACCATGGCAGCGATCGCTTGCTCGGGATCGAACCCATCAGTGCGGTGATCTCCGGGATCCGCGTAGCCCTCGAGCACTACCAGCGCGGTGCTGCGAGACGGATGTGTCGCGGCGAACAGCGCGGCCGTGGCTAACGCGCCGACGCTTGTGAGTAGAACCGCTTCCCGACTGCCGAGAGCGTCGAGCACCGCGGTGATGCTGTCGGCCCATTGCTCCAAAGTCGGCAGCGCGCCCGGTGCGACAGGATCGGAGGCTCCGGTTCCGGGTTGGTCGAAGAAGATGAGTCGACCGAGCGACGTCATCGCCTCGACCCATCCTTGAATGGATGGAAGCTCAGGAAGCACCTCGCAGCAGGTGGACCAGTTCGGCACGAACACGAGGTCTCGAGGTCCTTCACGCGATGCGCGATAGGCGACGCGCAAGTCCCCATTCAGCGCATACCGCGTCTCAGAGAACATGGCTAGGCGACCGCCGCGACAGCGAACAAATGCCATTCGCCGGGGACACCCTTGAGCACGTGTGTACCGCGGTCGTCGAATACAAGCCCGGATCCGATTACGAGGTCGCGCAGCGTGCTTGAGACGAGCACGTCATTGGCCCCGGCCAGTGCGCTCACGCGTGCGCCGATGTGGACGCCGATCCCGCCGATGTCGTCGCCACGGATCTCGCACTCGCCGGTATGCAGTCCGGCGCGGACCTCGAGGCCGAGCGCGTGCACCGCGTCACGAATTGCCATGGCGCAGCGGATCGCTCGTTGCGGGCCGTCGAACGTGGCAAGGAAGCCGTCGCCCGAGGTATTGACCTCGCGGCCACGGAAGCGCACGAGCTGCGCGCGCACAACGGCGTGGTGCGCGTCGAGCAACGCACGCCAGTCACGGTCGCCCATCTCCACAGCCCGGCGCGTCGAGTCGACGATGTCGGTGAAGAGGACTGTGGCGAGCACCCGGTCGTCCGCCACTTCAGCCTGGTGCCCGGTGAGGAACTCGTGCGATCTCCTGGAAGGACTCGCGCCAGCCGGGTTCGACCATGTGGTTCAGGTTGCGCCCCGGTAGCTCGACGTACTTCGCACCCGCTATGTGATCGGCGACGTACTTGCCCGTCGCAGGCGGAACAAATCGGTCGTCGGCGTGCTGGATGACGAGGGTCGGCAACTGAATCGACGGGAGAACCGCCCGCACGTCCAGTTCGGCCGCCAGAGACTGCACGAGAGCGACCGTCCTGGGGCTCGCCGCGAGGCGTTCATGCTGCGCCCACGATGCCCGGATCTCCTCGTTCCACGGCATATCCGGATTCACAAAATGCTGCAACTTCCCGGTGCCCCACATTGCGGCGAAGGCAGCTCGCGAGCCCTCGGGAGCGATTCCATCTGTAATTTTTTCTAGCGGCTCCGCGTAGCCCTCGAGCACGACAAGCGCGGTGGTGCGGGACGGATGCGTTGCCGCGAACAGCGCTGCCGTCGCGAACGAGCCGTCGAACGCGACGAGGACCGCTTCACGGCTCCCGAGATCGTCGAGCACCGCGGTGATGCTGTCGGCCCATTGCTCCAGGGTTGGCAGCGCGCCCGGAATAACGGGATCGGAGGCTCCCGTGCCCGGTTGGTCGAAGAAGATCAGCCGACCGAGCGATGTCATCGCCTCGACCCACCCTTGAAGGGACGGTAGCTCCGGCAAGATCTCGCAGCACGTGAACCAGTGTGGGATTAACACGATGTCGCGCTCACCCTCACGCGACGCGCGGTAGGCGACGCGCAAGTCCCCGTTCAGCGCGTAACGCGTCTCGGAGAACACGGCCGAAGTGTAAGCACGTCGAGCAGCGCGATTTCGCAGATCAGCGGGCGTTCCTGTAGCCTGGCCCGGTTGCCGACGCAGGCGACCCTCCTGCCACGGAACGACCGTGGCCGCACTAGACCGTAGGAGGTGATGGGTTCCTTATGCGTCCATACGAAATCATGGTCATCCTCGACCCCACTCTCGACGAGCGCACTGTTGCTCCGTCGCTGGAGACGTTCCTCAACGTCATCCGCAAGGACGGCGGCTCCGTCGACAAGGTCGACATCTGGGGCAAGCGCCGGCTGGCGTACGAGATCGCCAAGCATGCCGAGGGCATTTACGCGGTGATCGATGTGAAGGCCGAGCCCGCCACCGTGTCCGAGCTCGACCGTCAGCTGTCCCTGAACGAATCGGTGCTGCGGACCAAGGTCCTGCGGACCGACAAGCACTAGTCCGAACGGCGTGTGCTCGTCGGAGTGCTTCCGTAGGCTCGCCTGCGACTGACTTCGCGCACACCGCCAAATCCCAGGAGGAACCTCGTGGCTGGTGACACCATCATCACCGTCGTCGGAAATCTGACCGCCGACCCGGAACTGCGGTTCACGCCGTCCGGGGCGGCCGTCGCCAACTTCACTGTCGCTTCTACGCCGCGAATCTTCGACCGTCAGAGCAATGAGTGGAAGGACGGCGACGCGCTGTTCATGCGGTGCAGCATCTGGCGCGAGGCGGCCGAGAACGTGGCCGAAAGCCTCACCCGCGGCTCGCGGGTGATCGTCCAGGGCCGGCTCAAGCAGCGGTCCTACGAGACCCGCGAGGGCGAGAAGCGCACCGTCGTCGAGCTCGAGGTCGACGAGATCGGCCCGTCGTTGCGCTATGCGACCGCCAAGGTGAACAAGGCGAGCCGCAGCGGCGGCGGTGGCGGCGGATTCGGCAGCGGCGGTGGCGGCGGCGGTTCCCGCGGCGGCGGTGGCGACTCTGCTGAGGCCAAGACCGACGACCCGTGGGGCAGCGCTCCTGCATCGGGATCGTTCTCCGGCGGCGACGACGAACCGCCCTTCTGACCACAATTAACTAGCAATTCCAGAAAGAGATAGACACATGGCCAAGTCCTCCACGAAGAGGCGCCCGGCACCCGAGAAGCCGATCAAGACCCGCAAGTGCGTGTTCTGCTCCAAGAAGGGGAAGAACCAGACGATCGACTACAAGGACACCGCGCTGCTGCGCACCTACATCAGCGAGCGCGGCAAGATCCGCGCCCGGCGGGTCACAGGCAACTGCGTGCAGCACCAGCGCGACATCGCGATCGCGGTCAAGAACGCCCGCGAGGTGGCGCTGCTGCCGTTCAGCTCGTCGACGCGCTAAGCCAGCGGCGTCAAACCAAGAAAGACGTAGAGATGAAACTGATTCTTACTGCCGAGGTCGACCACCTCGGTACTTCCGGCGACATCGTCGAGGTGAAGGACGGCTACGGCCGCAACTTCCTGCTGCCGCGCGGGCTGGCGATCGTGGCGTCGCGTGGCGCCGAGCGCCAGGCCGAGGAGATTCGTCGGGCCCGCGAGATCAAGGGCGTGAAGGGCCTCGAGCACGCCAACGAGCTCAAGACCGCGATCGAGGGTCTTGGCGCCGGTGGAGCTGGCCGTGAAGGCGGCCGGCGGACACCGGCAAGCTGTTCGGTTCGGTGACGGCCGCAGACGTCGTCGCGGCGATCAAGAAGGCCGGCGGACCGAACCTGGACAAGCGCACGGTGCAGTTGCCCAAGGCGCACATCAAGTCGGTCGGTACCCACCCGATCGCGGTCCGGCTGCACCCGGACGTGGACGCTTCGGTGTCCCTGAGCGTCGTCGCGGTGTAATTACCCCAGCGTCAAAACGACCGGGTGAAGGCCATGATCGATCTTCATCCGGTCGTTGCTGTGCGCGCTGGCGAACTTCGCGAATTAGTTAGTCTGCAGCGAAGCTAACGGGCTGTTAACCTCTACGGCCCTCGCTTGAAACACAACACGCCCGAGGTCGCAACCTGGGCCGACACGCCGAGGCAATTGCCATCCACAGATGGTCACTGGCTCTATCGTGCGCTTATCTGCACGGATGCACTAAACAAAGTCAGTTCATCCACAGGTTCTCCCCAAGGCCTCAACATGGCTGTCCAGAGATATCCACACCCCATACACAAGTTCATAAACAGGGTCGTTTTGTACCGGTCCCAGCAACGTCTAGCGTTGGCCGTCGCGAGGGAGATTCGCGGTTCGCGAGGTGGCAGATGTCGGTGGCCTGACTTACGCTCGACAGGCGGCAGACGAACATACGTTCGACTAGAGCGAGGGGAGGTGGAACGCTGCGTGGCTGTCGTAGATGACCTAGGCCATTCGGGTATGGACACCCCGCCACCCAGTGAGGACTTCGGGCGCCAACCTCCGCAGGACAACGCGGCCGAGATGTCGGTCTTGGGCGGCATGCTGCTGAGCAAGGACGCCATCGCCGACGTGCTGGAGCGGCTGCGTCCAGGCGACTTCTACCGGCCCGCGCATCAGAACGTCTACGACGCGATCCTGGATCTGTACGGCCGCGGCGAGCCGGCCGATGCGGTGACTGTGGCTGCCGAGTTGGATCGCCGGGGCCTGCTGCGGCGGATCGGCGGGGCGCCGTATCTGCACACGCTGATCTCCACAGTGCCGACCGCCGCCAACGCTGGGTTCTACGCGGGCATCGTCGCGGAGAAGGCGTTGCTGCGGCGCCTGGTAGAGGCCGGCACTCGGGTCGTGCAGTACGGCTATGCGGGCGCGGAGGGCGCGGACGTCACCGAGATCGTGGACCGCGCCCAGGCCGAGATCTACGACGTCACCGAGGGCCGTACGTCCGAGGACTTCGTGGCGCTGGAGGACCTGCTGCAGCCGACGATGGATGAGATCGATGCGATCGCATCCAACGGCGGTATCGCACGCGGCGTCCCGACGGGCTTCGTCGAACTCGACGAGGTGACCAACGGCCTGCATGCGGGCCAGATGATCATCATCGCGGCGAGGCCTGGTGTGGGTAAGGCGCTGAAGGTGGATACGCCGCTGCCGACGCCGACGGGCTGGACCACGATGGGTGACGTCGCGGTCGGGGATCTCCTGTTGGGCGCCGACGGCGAAGCCGACGCGGGTGGTGGCCGCGACGGACATCATGCTCGGCCGGCCGTGCTACGAGATCGAATTCGCCGACGGCACAAGCATCGTCGCGGATGCGCTGCACCAATGGCCGACGGCTAGGGGCGTGCAGATCACCACCGCGCTGCGGCCTGGTGTCGACGTGATCAGTGCGACACGGGCGCCGGTGTTGGCGACGGTCGGTGGCAGGCATCAGTCGGCGTGGGGCATCGACGCCGTGCGCCGGGTTGAGAGCGTGCCGGTGCGGTGCGTTGAGGTCGCGAACTCCGACCATCTCTACCTCGCTGGCAGAGCGATGGCGCCGACGCACAACTCGACGTTGGGGCTTGACTTCTTGCGGTCGTGCTCGATCAAGCACCAGATGGCCAGCGTCATCTTCAGCCTTGAGATGAGCAAGTCCGAGATCGTCATGCGGCTGCTGTCGGCCGAGGCGAAGATCAAGCTCTCCGACATGCGGTCGGGTCGGATGAGCGACGACGACTGGACGCGGTTGGCGCGCCGGATGAGCGAGATCAGTGAAGCGCCGCTGTTCATCGACGACTCGCCGAACCTGACGATGATGGAGATCCGCGCGAAGGCGCGTCGGCTTTCTCAGAAGGCGGGGCTCAAGCTGATCGTCGTCGACTACATGCAGCTGATGACGTCGGGCAAGAAGTACGAGTCGCGGCAGCAGGAAGTGTCGGACTTCTCGCGCAGCCTGAAGCTGATGGCCAAGGAGCTCGACGTTCCGGTGGTCGCGATCAGCCAGCTGAACCGTGGTCCCGAACAGCGCACAGACAAGAAGCCGATGATCTCCGATCTTCGCGAGTCGGGCTGTTTGACGGCGAATACGCGAATTCTGCGGGCAGACACGGGCGCCGAGGTGACGTTCGGTGAGCTGATGCGTACGGGGGAGCGACCGCTCGTGTGGTCGCTCGATGAGCGCAAGCGCATGGTGGCCCGGCCGATGACCAATGTGTTCCCGAGCGGGCACAAGGAAGTCTTCAAGCTGCGCCTGGCTTCCGGCCGCGAGGTAGAGGCGACGGCCAACCATCCGTTCATGACCTTCGACGGCTGGACACCGCTGGGCGAGTTGAAGGTTGGCGATCGTCTAGCGGTGCCCCGCCGTGTGCCTGAGCCCGTGCACACGCAACGGATGGATGACTCTGAGGTCATCCTGCTGGCGCACATGATCGGCGACGGTTCGTGCGTGAAGAACCAGCCGATCCGTTACGCGAGCATCGATGAGGAGAACTTGGCTGCGGTTGACGACCGCGGCCAAGCACTTCGGCGTCACCGCGGTTCGCGACGACTATCCGGCTGCCCGAGTGACAACACTGCGGTTGCCGGCGCCGTACCGACTTGACGCATGGCAAGCGGAATCCGATCGCCGCGTGGCTCGACCGCTTGGGATTGTTCGGCAAGCGAAGCTACGAAAAGTTCGTGCCGCAACAGATTTTCGCGCTGCCTAACGATCAGGTTGCGTTGTTCCTGCACCACCTGTGGTCGACCGATGGCTCCGTGCGGTGGGACGCCAAGGTTGGTCAGGCGCGCATCTACTACGCGTCGACCAGCCGGCGGCTGGTCGACGATGTCGCGATGCTCCTGCTTCGGCTCGGTGTCTTCTCCCGCATCAAACGAGTGCGAAAGGTGGGCTACCGCGACTCGTGGCACCTGTACGTCTACGGCGCTGATAACCAGACGCGATTCCTTCGCCATGCCGGTGTGAACGGCGAGAAGTGGTTCGCGGCTCACGAGGTTCTCGCGAAGTTGGAAGGCATTCGTCGCAACACCAACTTGGACACAGTGCCGAAGGAAGTCTGGGAACAGATCCGTACCTTGTTGGCCGATAAGCAAATAACGCATCGCCAGTTCGCCGCGGCGATGGGCACGAAGTTCTGCGGTTCGACAATGTGGAAGCACGCGCCGAGCAGGTCGCGCCTGCACCGGGCTGCAGCGTTGCTTGACGACGCCGAGATGCACGACTTGGCGACTAACGACGTGTTCTGGGATGAGATCGTCGAGATCACGAGCATCGGCGAGCAAGATGTATACGACGGAACCGTAAGCGGCACACACAACTTTGTCGCAAATGTAGTTCAGCTTGCATAACAGCCTCGAGCAAGATGCGGATATGGTCATCCTGCTGCACAGGCCGGATGCGTTCGAACGCGACGACCCGCGCGGCGGCGAAGCGGACCTGATCCTCGGCAAGCACCGCAACGGCCCGACCAAGACCATCACCGTCGCGCATCAACTGCACCTGTCGCGCTTCACCAATATGGCCAAGCCGTAGTAGTCGGCCAGCTGCTGCCGACGATTATCGTCGTCGTCGGCCGCCGCCGCTTTTCTATTTTTTTGCTACTGCCATCGGCGCGCCTACATCGCCCCATCGTGAGCGCGGGTCGCCCGGCCGGAGCACGCTGATGGTGCCGCGGCTGTTGGCCGTGGGGCTGGCCCAAGAGCCCAGTTGTCCGCTGTAGCGGCGAATCTGTCAGTGGTGGAACGGGTTAAGGCTCTTGCGGAGTCGGTCAGGATCTCTGGTTTGTTGGGGTGGACGTTCGAAGGGGAGTCACTTGGTGGACTTGGAGCAAGTGGTGCGTCAGGAGCCGATGATCAAGGACGGTCCGGTAGGTGGTGAACCTGCTAACCGTCGGCCCGAAGCAAGGATCAGATTTCGGTCAGCTCGTTAACTTGGGAAGCCCGGCCGGCAAGCACGGGCCGAAACGACAATCACCGATGGCCATCGAACGAAGCTGACGTGACGGCGGTGACGGCGGTGACGGTGGTGAGGCGATGCGAATTGACCGTCCCAAACGAGATTCAGGCACCACGCGCGCACAGTACGCGCACAGTGCGCGGAGTCGGCTGGGAGTGACCGTGGCACTGACGGCGTTTGGGGTCAGTACCTGGGAAGATGTTGTGAGATATGTGGTTTGATGACAGCCCGGCGTTCGGTTCGCTTCGCCAAAACGACACTATCTTCCGGAACGGCCTTGACCCCGTTGTCGTCTGTATCTATCCGCGATCTGTGGTGGGTAAGAGAATGCTCCTGCTCGGGCACTCCCGTGTCGGCCGGGTTGGGGGCGCACTCCGTGACGCTGGGCTTGGTTCACGCCTTGATGCGAAGCACGCGTTTGCCGGTCACCCGCCGGGTCCCGACGTCGCGGTAGGCCTGCCGGACACGGTCGGTGGTGAATCGATACACCTCGGCGATCGGCACCCTGATGTCCCCGCGGGCGACCAGCTCGGCCAGGGCAGACCACTCCTGCGGAGTGTCGGCCTGTTCCTGAGCATCGGAGTGCACGCCGAAGCGGCGGACCGCGTCGAAGTCGTTCAGGGTGTTGATGCGGTGGGGTTGAACTCCCAGATCGACTGCCATCGCGACGTTACCGGCGCCGAAGGTGTCGATGAAGCCGTCGATGCCACCCGGGGCAAGCGCGCGAAGCTGACGTGCGAGGTCCGGCCCGTACTGCACAGGACGGATGCCCAACGCAGCCAGCCCTTCGAAATTGGCTGCGCTGCACGTTCCGATTACATCCGCACCCCGCAGACGGGCGAGCTGACCGGCATAGATCCCGACTCCACCGGCGGCCGCGGATACCACGACAGTCTCGCCTGCCTGCGGATTCACCGCGGCCACCGAGGCCCACGCGGTGGCGCCGGCTCCGGCGATGGTGGCGGCCGCTTCCCAGGACAGACCGCTGGGCTTGAGGGCGACCCGCTGCGCTGCCAGTGCCACATACTCTGCCTGCGCTCGGCGGGGAGCAAATCCGAGCACCTCATCACCGATCTTCAGATGTGTGTCGCTCCCGCCTAATTCGACGATCCGCCCGGCGAAGTCATTCCCCTGTCCTTCAGGAAAGTGTGCCGGCCACCTGTCCGCGTAGTGTCCTTCGCGAATGCCGATCTCACCGGGGTTGGTGGCCGTGGCGACTACCTCGACCAGGACCTCCTCGGGCGCGGGCACCGGGCGGGCAACGTCAGTGACCTCGAGCACTTCCGGGCCGCCATAGCGGGCGAATCTGACTGCTTTCATCACAGCTGCCCAGGTTGCGCGTAACGATAGGAGAACGGACCCAGCTGGGCAGCCACCGCTCGCGTCAGTCCGGCACTGTCCTGCAACAGCCGGGCGCCTGGGTCCAGCGGACCGACATACGCTGGCGCGAAACCGGATTCGACACTGTGTGTTTCGGCGTAGCGGCGCGCATCGTCGTCGGCCACGTACAGATTGCTCGGCGGGACCCGCCGCCGGCCGAGTCCGCTACCCACGTTGCCTCTACCGATCACCGTCACCCTCATCGAGTGTCCTCTCTGCACATAACATGGAAAGTGCGCCGGTGCGATCACTGGTGCAGCTGTGGACTCGGCGGGCACGGTTCATTCGATCCTGTTTCCGTGCGGCATGTCTTGGCAATCTCCGTCACCTACTCGAACCGGAGTCGACTCCACGTGGAACCGCCGGAGATCAAAGGTCTCCGAAGACGAGACTCGGTACCTCCGCGACGAACGCCTTCGGCACGTTCGAACCACAACCGACTCAGATCCTCAGGCCATTAAACTTTTTCGCCGCCGTCGTCGGCGGCTGGTGTCTCGGCTTGTCCCGGGCTCTGGGAGAACATGTAGTTGCAGATGCGCCAACCCGCGGACGTGTTACGCAGCACGAACAATTCGCGGAAATAGCTGGGGATGCGCGCGCCTTCGGCCACGGTCGTGACCATGACGGGCTGCTCGCTACGCACCACGGCGAATCCGTCGTGCACCTCGGCCGATTTCACCTGCAGCGTGACCTCCATGCTGATCTCGGCGAAGGTGTTGGTGTAGAAGGTGTCGATCGCCTGCGACCCGCGCAGGCTCGGCAAATTCTCGGGAACGATCTCGGCGTCCTCGGCATATAAGGACAAGATCGCGTCCTGGTCCTGGGCCGCGAGCGCGCGCCCGTAGGCGTCGACCACGGCGACGGCGCCAGCGGTGTTGGTGTCGTTCGTCAAGAGATGCTCCAGTCGGTATGCCCGCCGGCGGCGGGGCAGACGTTTGGTGGACAAGGAAACCTTTTCAGGTATTGGTGTCCATGTCAACCAGTCGAGGTAGAGTGAGTAGTTGTGACGGATTGGCTCGATGATGACGAGCAGTGCGCCTGGCGCGGCTTCGTGCATATGTGGCAGTACCTCAACGGGTCGTTCGGCGAGGGATTCTCCGCGGCCGGGCTGTCCGAGCCGGACTTCGTGCTGCTCGTGCCGCTGTCGGAGACCCCAGACGGTCGGATGCGCGCCCGCGACCTGGCGCGCGAAGTCGGCTGGGACAAGAGCCGACTGTCCAAGCACGTCGGCCGCATGCAGCGCCGCGGCCTAGTGCGAGCGGAAGGCTGCCCCACCGACGCCCGCGGCTCGGTCATCGTGCTCACCGACGACGGGCGGGCCGCGATCGAGCGGGCCGCGCCCCAGCATGTGGCGACCGTGCGCAAGCTGTTCATCGACAAGCTGTCCGCCGCGGACCTGCGCGCCCTGACCCGCATCTCAAAGAAAGTCCTCGACGACTAGGGATTCGATCCGACTCCGGGCAGAAGTGGCGTCAGTCATTGGGGCGGCAGCTCTGCGAGCCATCCGTGCGGTCCGGAACTCTAGTGGTGTGACACCCGTGCGGTGCCGGAAGAAGCGGGTGAATGTGGTGGGTTCGGGGAAGCCCACGGCGCGGCCGACGGCCTGCACGGGTGCGGTGTCGTGGGCAAGGAGTCGTTTGGCTTCGAGTAACGCCCGTTGGTCGACGAGTTGTTTGACCGTCAGTCCGGTGTTGCGTAGAGCGCTGCGATTGATCGTGCGCGCCGAGTAGCCCAGCTGCCGGGCGTAGTCGCCGGTGCTTCTGGTTGTGGCGAAGTTGGCGTCGATCGCCGCGCTCAGCGCGTCGAAAAGGTCCTCGGGTGGTCGCCGCACAGCGTTACCCGCCGGATCGGCGAGGGCTAGTTCGACGACCAGGATGCCCAGCACGCGCGCCACGAGTTCTTCCCGAATTTCCGGTGGGAGTGGACGGGCTGCGGTGTCAATGAGGTCATCGAGACGTCGGCGGCCGGGAGATGCGTCCGCGGTCGCTTGGGTCCACAGAGACCGCGGTTGAAACGATCCGCTGAGCGCGCGTGCCCGCTCGTCGAGCCGGGTGGGCTGAAATAACACGACGGTCGCGGCGACGTCCCCCGGGTTGGTGACTGTCGGTGCGTGTGGGGCGTCGACGTCGAACCACTGCCATTCCTGGACCTGCCCTGCGCGCACCCAGAGCATGTCTCCGGGACTCAGTATGTACTCGACGAAATCCACGGTGTGGCGCAGCGTTCCCGCGTCGCACACAACTAGCAGATCGAAGTCGACCCGCTGAGGCCGCAAGAATTGGTCTCGCTGCCGTTGGGCACGTGCGCGCAGTTCGGTCAGTGAGAGCACTTCGATTGAGGGGCGGGTCGTCGAGTACCCGACGCTCCAGATCTCTCTGTGTCCAGTTCTGTTCACTGCGTGACCTCAAATCACCATGACATTGGCATCGCTGAGTCCAACAATGATTGCAGCTCATAGCTACAGATTGAGGGCCTCATGAACAATCCGTCCCTGGCGATCACCGGTTCCACCGGCCATCTCGGTGGGATCGTCGCTCGGCAGCTTGCGAGCGAGGGCATTGCGCTGCGCCTGCTTGCCCGTAACCCACAGAACGCTCCGTCGCTCGCTGGCGCGGTCGCGGTCCAGAGTTCCTATTCCAACGACGACGCCACGCGCGCCAGTCTGGGCGGCGTGGATGTCCTGTTCATGGTGTCTGGCTCGGAGAGTGCTGATCGTGTCGACCAGCATCGAGCGTTCATCGACGCGGCTGCATCGGCCGGCGTCGGTCACATCGTCTACACCTCGTTCGCCGGCGCAGCTCGCGATGCCATCTTCACCCTGGCCCGCGATCATTGGGCCACCGAGCAGCACATCCTCGCCAGCGGCATCTCGCATACGTTCCTGCGGGACAACATGTATATCGACGTGCTCCCGGAGTTCGTGGGCGAGGACGACGTTTTGCGCGGTCCCGCCGGTGACGGGCGGCTCGCTGCCGTCACCCGCGCTGATGTGGCTCGTGTCGCCGCAGCCGTCCTGAAGGATCCCGCCGCACACACCGACGCGACCTACACCCTGACCGGTCCAGAAGCGCTGACGTTGACAGAGGTAACCCAGATCATCTCCGAGGTGTCGGGTCGCTCGGTGACCTACCACGACGAGACAGTCGAAGAAGCCTATGCGTCACGCCGCCGGTGGAAAGCCGCGCAGTGGCAGTACGACGCCTGGGTATCGACCTACACCGCCATCGCCGCCGGCGACCTCGCCTGCGTCACCGACGACGTCCGCACGGTAACCGGAAAGGAGCCGGAGAGCCTGCGCCAGTACCTGCAAACCCGCCACTGAGACGAAAGTCGGGCTCTTGCAAGTCCAGTCAGCCCTTTGCTATCGCACATCTCAACCGACTCCTGCGCGACCACTGCGCCAGGCTCTTCCAACCTCAACAGAAGGAACCGTCATGCCCTCCCAGAAGCAACAGGTCGTCGATCTGCTGAAAGCCATCGAAACTGGCGCGCCCGAACCCGTCGACGTGATCAGCACCGACAAATACATTCAGCACAACTTGGGGGCCGCTGACGGCCTGGCGGGCTTTCGCGCGCTGCTCGAGGCCGTCCCCCAGGGCGCGGAGGTCAACACCGTTCGGGTGTTCCAGGATGGCAACTACGTCTTCGCCCACTCCGAGTACAACGTCTTCGGGCCACAAATCGGCTTCGACATCTTCCGATTCGAAAACGGAAAGATCGTCGAGCATTGGGACAATCTGCAGGAGACGGCCGACCCAAACCCGAGCGGCCGCAGCATGATCGACGGTCCGACTGAGGCCCGAGACCTCGACAGGACCGAGGCCAACAAGGCGTTGGCCGAGAGCTTCGTCCGAGACATTCTCGTAGACGGCCAGATGGACAAGCTCGCCGGTTACTGCGACGGTGACCGGTACATCCAGCACCACCCCCTGATCGCCGACGGCGTGTCGCATCTAACCGCAGCGTTCACAGCCTGGGCCGAAGCTGGCATCGTGGCGAAATACGACCGCATTCATCGCGTGCTCGGAGAGGGCGACTTCGTCCTCGTCGTCAGCGAAGGCCACTTCAACGTCGAACACACTTCCTTCTATGACCTGTTCAGGGTCGAGAACGGCAAGATCGCCGAGCACTGGGACATCGTCGAGACGATCCCCGCGAAAAGCGAATGGAAAAACGAGAACGGCAAATACTAAGCCGCCGTGATCTTTCAGTGGCGTACGGTTGCCGCGCGGATCGACTTGGAGGCGCGAGCGCTATGGCACCACCGGACGTCCCGAACAGGAGTTCGTCGCCGTCAGCCGGCCGCCGCGTCCGCGTGACGTGTCGTGTTTCATGTGGCCCGCCGTAGGGCGGCTATGTCCATGTCCAAGTGAATATGTGCGACCTGCGCGTCACGGATCTGAAACGTCGTCACCGCGGGCAGCGAAGTCTGCTCACCCGATAGAAACCAATAAGTGACGGTTGCATCGACGACTATCGTGTTGGGTGAAGGCGTTGCGACGGTATGGATTTCATGGTGTAGTGCGCTGAGCACCGAGAAGAGTGTCCGTGCGCTGTCGCGGACGGCGGGAAGTCCGCTTAGTTCGCCTGCGGCGCTGACCATTTGCACGTCATCGGCCAAGTCGCGGACGAAACCTTCCACGCTAAGTGCGTCAGTGCCGGTCGCATAGTGCTCGCGCACCCATGTCGCCGCGTCCATGGCGTTCTTGCCGACTGTTACTTGCATGAGCCGTCAAGAAGGTGCTGAAGCAGGGGCCACATTGTGTTGGCATCGCGAACATGGGGGGAGTGCCCCTCCCCGTCGAGGAGCACCACATTTGGATGCAGTGATAGCAGTGCTTTGGGAGGGCAGAGCGGATCCATCGTCCCTGCCGCAAGTAGAAGGTCCGCGCGGCATCGCGCCAAGAGTCCGTCCATCTGGTGCGGTCCGACGGCATAGATGCGTTGGTCCATCGCCGGTGCCCACCGCGCGCCATCTTCATGCACGGAGGAAGCCCACCAGGTGTGTGCTTCGGTCGGCCACGCTGCCAGGTCGTCGATTTCACCGAGTGAACTCAGGACGTGATCGATCGCTTCGGATTTGGTGGCGAAGGACGGGTGTGGCATGGCGGCGATGGCGACTGCGGCAGACATCGCTTCCTCAGGCCAGTCATCGGGTTTGACACTGAGTGCGCACACGGAGCGTACGTCGACACTGAACTCATCTGATGCGAGCATCATGGCCAGTACTCCGCCAAGGGAGTGCCCCAGGATGCAGAGCGGTTCCCGCACATCGAGCGCGTCGGCGATCGCGTGTGCCATTGTCGAATACGTATAGCTGTCAAGGCGTCCCGACCGGCCATGGCCCGGCAGGTCGGGCACAATCCAGCTTCCCGGCCATCGCTGCTCCAAAAGTGCCGTGACGCCCGTCCATACGTCGCCTGTTGCGCCGAGCCCGTGCAATAACAGCAGTGTGGGGGATCCAGACCCACCCTCGCGGATATACACGTGGGGCGAGCGCGGTGTTCGAGTCACGGTGGTGTCCTTCATGGGTTGATGGTGTTCTCTCCGATCTGGCGTCCCCACACGTAGTCGGTCAGGATGGGCTGACCCAGTTCGAAATGGTTGTAGGGAGCGATGCTGGCGCCGGTGTCCATAACCAGATACGGTGCCGGCCATAGGTCGTGCGTGATCAGTTGCCAGCAGCCAGGCCGGCCTTCTGGGCCGCCGCGTGCGTTGATTCGTGGCAGGTTGTCCGGGTAGACGTAGGGGTTCCCGGCGCCAACCAACGAGACGTTGGCAGTCCCCGAGTAACCGTTACCCCCAGAGGCGGCAGCTATTTTCGGCGCGACGTCGTGGTAGTTGCGGATGGTGCAGAAGATTGCGGGGCTGTACTCGTCGAGCAGGCCTGAGGTGGCTAGCGAGTCAGCGGTCCCGCGCACCAGGAAGGGGCCACCGCGCTCGAAGAGGTCGCCGCCGGTGACGCCGAAACCGATCGCGGCCATCAGCGCGTGATCAAGGTTTTCGCGTTGCTCGTCGAGCGTGCGTGCGGTGGTGACCGCGTTCTGGAGGCCGGCGAAAAGGTCTGGTGCCGCATTCGCGTATTCATTGCCCACGTCGGCCAACCGTTGGAAGTCGTAACGGATCTGGGGCATCTGCGGATTGAGATCGGCCAGAATGTCGTTGCCGTCGAGGATGGACTGCCCGAATTGTTGACCCAGCCCGTCCAGCGCTTCCGCCGTTGCGGACAGGGTCTGATTCAGCTTTACTGGATCAACCTTTTCCGAGATCGAGGTGATCGTCTCGAACAGTGTGTCCACTTCGGTGGTCACCGAGGACGCATCGATAACGTCAGACTCTTTAATTCGCTGGGGCGCAGGCGCTTTCGGTGTGGACAAGGACACATACTTGGCGCCGAATATGGTGGAGGCGGTGACGTCCGCATCGACGTTGACGGGAATTAACTCGACGTATTTCGGGTCCACAGCGAGGGTCAGCTTGGCCTGGGGTGCCGTGCCGTCATTGACCTGGTTGACCGCGGCGACTCGGCCGATTTGCACGCCGTTATAGGTGACCTTTGACCCTGGATCCATCATCAAGCCCGCCCGGCTCGTCAGAAGCGTCACCCGCGTCGTCGAAGCCAGCTCGCCACGGAACTGTAACCACACCAATGCAGCGGCGACCATGACCAACACCAGGGATGCGGCGCCGGCCGTCTTATACGGCGGCCGATGCTGTAAGGCGGTTCCGGGTAACGTCATGCCGCTCAGTCGCTGACCAAAGGCGTGTGAGTCGCGGTGCGACTATCCGAAGTCTGCAGCGAGTCGAGGTCATGCGTTGTCATGCGCTGAGAATCCGAAGAACGACGTAGCTGACGGCCAGCCCGGCGCCCACCAACGCCGGGACCGCCTGCTTCGGTGATTGACCCACCCGCAGGTGGGCGGCGATGGCGCCAATCATCATGAGGCCCAGGCCGATTCCTGCGGCAATCCCCAGCCAAGGCGCCCAGAGTCCGATGACGACACCGGCTCCTCCGAACAGTTCAACAATGCCGATGAGCCGGTATGAGCGCGGCACGATCTTCAACTCGGCAGCCTGCGCGACTGTCCGAGGCGCCGCCACGACCTTGGACAATCCGGCCGCCAGGTACATGGCGGCCAGTGCACAACCGACGACCACTGTGGAGATGGACATGAGCTCACGACTCCTTGATCGGTGAGTCGCCGCCGCGGAATAGCGCCCCTGCTCCGTCTGCCAGCGGTGCCAGCCCGAGGATCTGCAGGACCTTCCACGAGGTTGCTGTGGCCGCGGTGATGACCGGCAGCCCCAGAACGTTTTCGGCGGCGGGAAGGGCGGCCAGGGAGGGCATTTGGACGCACGCCGACAGCACCACGGCATCGACGCCGCGTGTGTCGAGGTCGCGCGCGATGCCGGGGAGTTGCGTGGGGTCAAGTCGTCCCACCGCGAGGTTGTCGTCGACTTCGAGGCTGATCGCGTCCTGCACCTCGATGCCTTCGGCCTCGATGTAATCGACGACCTGTGCGGTGAGCGATTTGACGTACGGGGTGATGATTGCAGTCTTCTTCACGCCGAGATGGTGCAGGCCTTCGACGAGTGCGCCCGCGCTGGACACGACATCGATTGCGCCTTCGGTCTCGGCTGCGATACAGGTCAGCCGCGACTCGATCTCGCGGTGCGCACCCGGGCCGGCAGACATGATCGCGACGAGACAGGCGTAGGCCATCACGTCGACCGCGGCGTCGGCCAACTCGGCTGTCGCGCGGTCGGCGTCGGCGTTCATCGCCGCGAGCTGGCTGGGTTCGACAGTCTTCATTCGCATGCGCGCCGAATGAAAGGTGAACTGCTCTCCGGTGGCCGCGCCGACGCGCCTCAGCACTTCGGGCACCTCGGTTTCCATCGTGGTGTTGGAGCTTGGCACCAGCAGCCCGATGCGATGACTGGACATGAAATCTCCTCTGGCGGACAGCGGGGGTCGCGGCCGCCGCTCACGGTAGCGGCATATTCGTTGACAAGCAACACTTCGTATGTGAATATGGGATTTGGCTGGAATTGGACGACGTCAACGTGTCCACCGGCTTCGTCGATCCGATTCGGAGAACCTCATGACCCACGCAGCGACGGCGCAGAAGCCGCACACCGCTTCCATTCCTCAACCGCAGCTCTTCGTGGACTCAGAACGCGCTGTGCGCGGCAGCATCAATGCCTATCGAATGGATCAGCTGCCCGTCGGAACCGAGCGCCAGTTCATCGACATCACCGCGTCCGACCGCGCGTTCTCGTGGGGGCTGTTGCACTTGCCGCCCGGCCCGCAGCCCGAAACCGTTGCGGTGTTCATGCATCCGCGGGAGAACCAGAGCCGCCAGTACCTCAGCCCCTATCTACTGCACGCTGGCTATGCCGTGTGGGGTCAGACCAGCAGGGCGCTCAACAACGACACCGACATGGTGCATGAGGAGGTCCTGCGCGATACCGCCGCGGGAATCCGGATGCTCAAGGAACGCGGGTTCAAGAATGTCGTGCTGATTGGGAGTAGCGGTGGTACGTCACTGTTGTCCTACTACCAGTGGCAGGCGTCCCTGGCGCCGAAGGATCGAATCGAGTTCGCACCGCACGGTACGCCGACGGGTTTCGCCGACGAGGAGATGCCCGCGGCCGACTTCTACATCGCGCTCGCGCCGCACGCCGGCGAAGGCATGATCATGCGCGCCATGCTCGACGCGGCCATCGTCGATGAATCCAATCCGTTGGCCATCGACCCAGAACTGGACATGTTCAATCCGGCCAACGGTTACCGACCCTTCCCGGAGCCCAGCCGCTACGACCGTGACTGGCTGGCCAAATACTGGAGCGCACAGCGCGCCCGTACCCATCGCATCGATGTGATCGCCCGGACCATGATCGCCGATTACGAGGCGGCACGCGCCGCCGCAGACGTCGACGAGTTGGGCACGCCCACGGCGCGGCGTGCCCTGATGAGCCCCTATCTGAGCGTCTACGGGACCGTCGCCAACCCCGCGCATCTCGACCCGACCATCAACCCCAATCACCGGATGCCCGGGTCGATCTTCTCGGCCGGCCACCCGTTGCGCGGATCGTACGGTCCGAACGCGCTGGGACGGTTGGTCACCGCGCGCGCGTGGCTGTCGACGTGGAGTGGGCTCTCTGCGCAAGCGGAGTGGACGCATGCCGCCGAACACCTCACGGTGCCCACACTCGTGCTGGCCCCACTCGGGGACACCGACGCCTACCCCGAAGAACAGCAGGAGATCTTCTCCCGCATCCCCTCCGGCGACAAGACGTTCGTCGAACTCGAATACGCACACCACTATCTGTTCCTGCTGCCGACCTCACCGATCGACTACAACCCGCGGGAGAAGGCCGGCGAAATCGTGACGTCCTGGCTTGACGCGCGCATCTGAACTCGGAGACGACATGCCCTATTACCGCGCCGTGGGAGATATCCCGCGCAAGCGCCACACGCAGTTCCGCAAACCCGACGGCGGTCTGTTCCGCGAGGAGTTGATGGGAATCGAGGGGTTTTCCTCTGATTCCGCGCTGCTCTATCACCACAACTCACCGTGTGACGTCGTCGCCGTGCAGCCGTGGGACCTGACCGAGCAGACCCAGCCGAACTACCCGCTGATGCCGCGGCTGCTGCAGACACACAAGCTCGATGCGGGTGGCGATCCGGTCACCGGCCGGCGTCTACTGGCGGTCAACCCCGACGTTCGCGTCTCCTACGTGGCCGCCGACAAGCCAAGCCCGCTGTACCGCAACGCGATCGGCGACGAGTTGTACTACGTCGAATCCGGATCAGGGCGCTGCGAGACGGTCTTCGGTGTGCTCCAGGTCGGTACCGGCGACTTCGTCGTCATGCCGACCTCGGCCACACACCGATGGGTTCCGACCGGCGATGAGCCGCTGCGGTTGTTGATCGTCGAGTCCACCGGCACCATCCGCGCGCCGAAGCGTTATGTCTCCGAACGCGGACAGTTCCTCGAACATTCGCCGTACTGCGAACGCGACATGCGCGCCCCCACCGAACCGCACATCGTCGAGGACTACAACGTCGACGTCCTGGTCCGACACCGTGCGGGCGGAACCCGCTACACCTACGCCAACCACCCGTTCGATGTGGTCGGCTGGGACGGCGGCCTGTACCCGCACGCCTTCAACGTCTCAGACTTCGAGCCGATCACCGGCCGCATCCACCAGCCGCCACCGACCTTCCAGGCGTTCGAAGGTCCGCATTTCGTGGTCTGTGCGTTCGTCCCGCACAAGGTCGAATATCACCCCGATGCCGTCATCGTTCCCTACAACCATGCCAACGTCGACTCCGACGAATTGATGTTCCACCCGCTGGCGGCACCAGGGGGACGCGACGGCCACGGCGTCACCGAAGGCGCCATCACCTGGCATCCCGCGGGATTCATTCACGGCCCCCACACCGGGGAACTGGAGGGAGCGGTCAAGGCGTACAACCGCGGCCTCGTCGAGATCAAGTCCCTGCACGCCATCATGGTCGACACGTTCCGCCCACTCGAGGTCGGTGAAGGCGCACTGGCATGCGACGTGCCGGATTACCTTTCCAGTTGGCGCGGGGCCTGACAATGCTGGCCCAACAGCTGCTCACCCACCTGTCGACCCCGCTGGGCAGTCCGCCTTACCCGTTGGCGGCCAACCGGTTCTACGACCGCGAGTACCTCAACATCTTCTACCGCACTGACCCCGATGCCCTACGGGCGGCGGTGCCCGAGCCGCTGATCGTCGACGAGCCGATCGTCCGGTTCGAGGTGATGCACATGGGGGATGTCGGCGGGTTCGGCCCCTACACCGAGGCCGGCGTGGCCCCGCAGGTCACCTTCGACGGCGAGCGCGGGGAGTACCTGCACGCCATGTACCTCGACAACTTCCCGGCCATCGCCGCCGGCCGCGAACTATCGGCCTACCCCAAGACCGTCGGATCGCCACGACTGTACGTCGATCAGGGCGCGCTGGTCGGCACCCTCGACATCGGCTCGCTGCGGGTGGCGACCGCGACGATGGGCTACAAGCACCACCGGATGGACCCCGCCGAGGCAGCCGCCCAGATCACGGTGCCGAGTTTCATGGTCAAACTCGTTGCGGGCTACGACTACCGGCCCCGCGTGGCCGAGCTCATCCGCACGCAGATCACCGACCTGACCGTCAAGGAGGCATGGACTGGACCCGCCCGGCTTCAGCTGTTCCAGCACGCGCTCGCACCGCTGGCGGATCTGCCGGTGCTCGAAGTCGTTTCGGCGAGCCACATCCTCACCGACCTCACCCTCGCACCGGTCACCCTCGCCCACGACTACCTCAAAGATGCGGCGGCGCAACCCAATGGCCGCTCAGCGCAAACCGTTTCGCAATAGGAAGCAGCCGTCATGCCCAGCGCACCCCCCGATCGCCAGTTCATCACTATCGATTCGCCGACCGGATTCCCCACCGCCGCCTTCGGTGCACGTCCGCTGCAGGGCGTCTACGTCACCCCATCAGGTAAGAGCCCCACCACAGCGTTCATCGCCGCCCACGTCAACCTGGACTTCACGGAACACTATCTGGGCCCGCTGCTGGCCGAGCGGGGCTACGGCTTCCTGGGCTGGAACACCAGATTCCGAGGCAACGAACAACATTTCCTTCTCGACCACGCCGTCGCGGAGATCGGCGCCGGGGTGAACTGGCTACGCGCGCAGGCTGGCGTCGAGCGGGTAGTGCTGATCGGCAACTCCGGCGGGGGCGCGCTCATGGCCGCCTACCAGGCGCAAGCGCTCGAACCGCACCTGCGTCCCGCCCCGAACACACCGCCGTGTGCGGCCGCCCAAGACCTGACCCCCGGCGACCTCTACATCTCCGTGGCGTCACACCCAGGACGACCAGACCTGAACGTCGCATTCATCGACCCATCCGTCACCGACGAGAACGATCCCCTGGCGGCGAATCCCGACCTCGACATGTACGACGAACGCAACGGCCCAAGCTATAGCCACGAATTCCAATCCCTCTATCGGGCAGCACAACTGGAGCGCAACCGCAAGATCAGTGCATGGGCTCGCGCCGAGCTCGACCGGTTGTCCGGATCCATCGAGCCCCGCCTTCGATCGTCTGTTCACCGTGCCCCGGCTATGGGCAGATCTCCGATTCGTCGACGGCGCCATCGAACCCTCCGATCGCAACACACCCGAATGCTGGATCGGAGATCCCAAGCGGGCCAACTACGGAACCTTCGCGCTCGGATGTGTCAGCACCCTGCGCACCTGGCTATCGATGTGGAGCATCGACGACTCACAATTCCGGATCCAAGTCCAAGGACTAAAGATCACCACCCCCGCGCTGGTGATCGACGCATCCGGCGACACAGGCGTCTTCACTAGCGACACCGACTTGATCTTCGACTCGCTGGCCTCGCCGGACAAGACTCGCCACACCATCAAGGGCAACCACTACTTCACCGATCGACCCGAAGCACGCCCGGAGCTGGCCGACCTGATCGACTCATGGGTCGACGACCACGCATAGGGACTGTCGACGAGTGAGACCTGGCACTTCACCTGGCCTGCGAGGATGAGGCCATGTCGTCGATCCCCTTCTCCTCGCAGGTCGATAGCGGTGCTGACATCCTCGACGCCGACACTCCCATCCAAGTCCAGATCTATCGCCAACTGCGCGCCGAGATCCTCGACGGCTTGTGGATCGGCCGCAGACGGATTCCCCGGTGAACGCGAACTCGCAGAACGCTTCGGGGTCAGCGCCATCACGTCGCGCGCGGCCCTCGACAGGCTAGCCCGCGAGGGGCTGGTCGAGCGGGGACGGGGCCGGCGCAGCAAGGCCAACTTCATCGCCCCTGAGCGGCCAAGCGGCCGCACCCTGAACATGTTTCCGCCGCCCGACGATTCACCCATCCCGATGAAACACAAATTGATCAATCGGGGTATCGACATTGCCCCGACGGAAGCGTGTCGCTTCTTCGGGCTCGAACCCGGCGCGCTGCTATGGCAGGCCGTGCGGTCCATCAGCGTAAGGCGAAAAACAGTCGTCGTAACCCATCACGTGCAACCGCCTGCGATAGGTGAACAACACACGCTGCCCGATCTCAAGAGCAAGCACATGGTCACCATGCTCCGAAACCAGGGCATTGAACTGGCCACCATGCGACGAGAAGTGCTTGCCACGAGCGCCACCCCGGTGACCGCCCACCACCTCGAAGTCAGCGTCGGCAGCCCGGTCTTGATGGTGGTCCTACGTCTACACGACGCCGACGGCGTGCCGATCGAATGGATGCGGTCGCTCGCACGCTCCGATCAAGCACTGGCTGAGGAGACACTCGATCTTGCCACCGGACTATGGCACGCCACCTGACGCCTATCGATGCAGGCAGCACTCGATTCCTCCGCCAAGCGTTCCATTTTGCTATGCCCACGACATCACCATTCCCAACCTGCGGATAGCGACGAATATGAGTTGCGGTCCGGTATCGCACCTGCGCGAGCTGGGGTTATGCAGCGAAGATTAACAAGCTCAGACGACGCGCCGAAGTCTTGTCAAAGTAGCCCGGCGTGTCCTGTCAATCTTCGCTGCATCTCGACACTGCAGTTGTAGGTTCCCAAAATTGATGTCATGTTCCCAATGGGAATGTCATCTGGATGTCATTAATGACAAAAATTTGGGAATTCGTTGGCACCGGCGACCTCGGCGATCTTGGCGATCCGGTTTGAAGGCATCGTGACTCGAGGGTGCCGATCTACCCGGCGGTGCGTTTCTGGGCCGCCAAGTGCCGGCGGCACCGGATACGTCAACTCGAGCAGGCTCTCTTGATGTCGGCGTTGTCCGGTGGTTTGGTGGCCGCAGCCGGTGACCCGAAGACGTCGTCGTCCGCCACGGCAGACCGAACGCCCCGGCGGATACTGACGGTATGAGCGCACCCAATCTCCTGGCTGATGTGATGATCACGCTGGGCGCACGTGATTTTCCGAGGCTTCGTGAGTTCTACCGTGAGCTGGGTTGGCCCGTGATTATCGACGACGATGACTTCGCGGCGTTCGAGCTTCGAGGTGTCGTCGTTGCGCTGTTTCCCATCGGTCAACTCGCCCATGACGGGAAAACCGAACCAGATGTCGGCAGCACGGGCATCCGCTTCACCATCGGAATCATGGTTGACGCGCCCGAAGAGGTCGATGAGCTGACTGAGCAGATGCGCAACGCCGGCGCTCGTGTAACCAAAGAGCCAGTCGATGCCGAGTTCTTCACGGGCCGTTCCGCCTATCTTTGCGATCCAGAAAACAACTACTTCGAAATCGCTTGGGCTGAGCCGAACAACCCAATCGCCTCTCGCCGCGCGAGCAGGAGCTGACTCACCCAACCGCTCACAGCGCCCCCCACGCCTAGCTTCGGCCAGCGGGCGTTTGCATGGCACCCTGGGCTAGCCAAACGCGCAAGGGAGAACTTGCCGGATGCGGCGAAAGCTGTTCTGTGGCTGTCGGTCTGACCATGCGGTCGCGCTAAAGAGGACTCCGGACAATCGCTGCAGGTCAGGTCGGCGCGAGATGATGTCGGAAATGGAAGCCCACACGCGGTGATGCGGCAAGGCAGGACCGCGCTCATGTTTTCCAGGACCGCGCTCATGTTTTCCTCATTGCGTCCATGACCTAAGACGGGCCTGAGCTGGCGGGCTAACGATGTCAGTGTTGGCTATATCGTTGCGGCTGAGTATGTTTCGTCACGGTAGCGGGCCGTTACGGCTGGTCGGCTGTCACATGTATGGCTGCGGGGCTGGCGATGAGCGCCGCGACGATGAAGTCAGTGAGTTGGTCGCGGGTGGCCTCGACGTCGCCGCGAAGCCACCAGGTAACCAAGCTCAGTAAACCGGCGGCGGTGCTCAGTGCGGCCATGTCAACGTCGGGGCCGCGCCGGTCCAACAGTTCGTGCGCTGATGCGCGCATCAGGCCTGCGCCGAGCCGTATTGCGTCGTCGCGGCGGGTACGTAGCGCCTTTGAGGATTCGGCGTGCACCAGCAGTCGCCCCGTCCGCGGATCTTGCTCGATGAGTCCAAGCGTGACATCGGTGGCCGCACGTGCGCGTGCGGCAATGTCGGCGCCCGCCTCAACGATGCTTGCGGTGACGGCCGGCACGAATCGGCGATCGATGATGTCGTCGAAGACAGCGCCGATCAACTCCTCGACCGAGCTGAAGTGCTCATAGAAGTAGCGGTCAGCCAGCCGTGCGCGGCGGCACACTCCCCGCACGGTCAGCGCGTCGGGGCCAGATTCGGCCAGGACGTCGAGTGCGACATCGAGCAGCAGGGCAAGGCGGTCGCTGCGACGCTGCTCAGCGCTGCGGCCGCCATAGGTGCGCTGTGTCGAAGCCATCGAAACGAGGGTACTTGACAACCACCAATTTCTGATGAACGATCTCACCACATCATCTGATGACGGATCTCATCAGATGTGCGCTGGTAATTCATGCGCCGCTGGAACCGCTGGGCGCCTGATGAATAGGGGAAACGACGTTGACGATTGAGCCTGATGTGAAGTCGGTGGCCTCCAGCGTGGAAACCAGCGACGGCTACCGGTTGGCGGTCTATGACTACGGCGGGCCGGCCGCTCACACGGTGGTGTGTGTGCACGGGTTTCCCGACGACCACACGACCTGGGAAGGCGTGGCGCGCGAGTTGTCCCCGCAACTGCGGGTGGTGTCGTTCGACGTGCGCGGTAGCGGCCGTTCCGATCGTCCCAGGCACGCCGGGGCGTACCGAGTCGACCAGCTCGCTGCCGACATCGCCGCGGTCATCGAACACTGTTCGCCCGGCGATCCGGTACATCTGGTCGCTCACGACTGGGGGGCGGTCGCGGCCTGGCACGCCACCGCCAGTCCGCAATGGAACGCCAGGATCGGATCGCTGACGTCGATATCCGGGGCTTATCTGGATGTGCTGCCCAGATGGGCGCGAGAGAGTCTGCGCGAAGGACCCACGGGGTGGCGAGCGCTGGCAGCGATGTGGAAATCACCGATCTATATGGGGCTGTTGCAGGTGCCCGTCTTGGCCGCGGCGCTGTGCCGCAGCGGCCTGGTTGATTGGGCGATCCGACAGACCGAACGGAACTACCGAGCAGCTACGCCCACCGGGGTCTGGTGGCGGCGGGCGCGCGACAACTGGCCCTCGATAGCGCTCTACCGCGCCAATCTCTTCCCACGGATGCTGCATCCGCGACCTGGCATGGTCGCCGTCCCGGTGCAGGTGATGGCTCCGCGCGACGACTTTTTTGTCAGCTCCGACGCACAAACCGGCGCGGCAGCTTTGGCGGCACCGGACCTGCAGGTCGTGAAGGTCGATGGCGGTCACTGGGTGCCGGCCAACGATCCCGCTCAGATCGCAAGTCACGTCACCGAATTCGTCGCGCAGCAAGGCAACCGCCACACGAAAGGCAATGCCCGATGATCACTCCCGTTGACCCCGAAAAGGTGACACTGCGACCCCGAAATGTGCAGTGGGACTGGGCGGGATTGCCGAAGTATTACGTCTATGGCGACCCGGTCACCACCCACGTCATGAACACCTTCAACATGCTGTTGCCCGAGGGTGAGATTTTCTTCGTCGAGTTGTTCCGCAAAGCCCTGCCGCTGATCACCGATGATTGCGTCCGCCAGGACGTCATCGGATTCATCGGGCAAGAAGCGCTGCACGCGGCGGCACATCAATCGCTGCTGGAACACTCCACCGCTCATGGCCTGCCGACCGAGCGTTATCTCGAACAGCTGCGCTGGCTGTTCGGCCGCCAGCTCGGCGATCGAGAGCTCACCGGTGAGCAGGCGGTTGCCTGGTTGATCGAGCGGGTCGCGGCGGTGGCCGCGGTGGAGCATTTCACGTCCTATCTGGGGAACTTCGGATTGAACGCCACGGCGTGGCCGGGTGCCGTCGAACCCCGGGTGCTCGACCTGGTGCTGTGGCACCTGGCCGAAGAGGTCGAGCACCGCCACGTGGCCTTTGACTTGTTCACCCACCTCGACGGGCGCTACCGCACCCGCATCCGCGCCTACGCCATCGCGATGCCGATGTTTCTGTTGCTCCTCGCGCGCGGCGTCAGATTCCTGGCCCACCACGATCCGGACATGGACGCGCGCCCAATTCCGTTGTGGGCCGCCATACGGCGAGCCTGGAAGCGCGGAATGATCCCCGGGCCGGCGAGCATGACCCGGATGATCCTGCAGTACCTCAAACCCGGATATCACCCCCGCAAATACGGCAGCACCACCCAGGCGGTGGCCTACCTGGCGAGCTCCCCGGCAGCGCGGGCCGCGGGATGAACCGCCGGCCAGCGGGGGACGCGGCCCCATGACGCGCCGCGACGTGCCCCGGCCGGTGCTGGGACATCGGCGTGCCGATCGGGTGATGGCCGCCACCGGCCTGCTGCTCACTGCCTACGCGCCGTCGGTGAGCCGCCTTCGCCCACCGCGACCACCGACGCCAGTACCGGCCCGGATCATCTGCCGCGTCGCCGAGAAACGTCCAGCGGCCGAGCGTGCGTTGCGCCTGGTGCTGGCCGCTGCCGACGGTGCGCCGTTGCCCGCCTGGCATCCCGGGGCCCACATCGAGCTGACTCTGCCGTCGGGTCTGACCCGCCAGTACTCGCTGTGCGGTGACCCCGCCGACCCCAGCACCTACACCGTGATTGTGCGTGAACTCGACAATGCCCGCGGCCCCCAGGAGATCAAGAACTCTCTGCACAGCGGCGACCACCTATCAATCTCCATGCCGCGCAACCTGTTTGCGTTCGCTCACCCCGCCCTGCGCACCGACGGTGTCACCAAGGTGAGCTTCATCGCCGCCGGCATCGGCATCACCCCCATCGCACCCATGGCAAGGCTGGCTGCAGCCACCGACATCGACTGGCACCTGCACTACCTCGGCCGATCACGCGAATCCATGGCACTGGTCGACGACCTGGCCGCCTTGGACCCCGATGGCTCCCGAGTCACCCTCACCACCACCACCAGCACCGACCGACCCACCGCCGGTGAACTACTCGCCGACGCCGACCACGCCACCGCGGTGTACGCGTGCGGACCCGCCTCACTTCTCGACGACCTGAACACCGCTGCCGCCCAACAACACATCGGATCGCTACACACGGAGCGCTTCGCCGCTACACGCCACCCCTCGGGCAACGCGTTCACCATCACCTTGGCCCGCACCGGCGCGACGGCCAGCGTCCGCCCTGACATCAGTGCCCTGGAAGCCGTCGAACAGGTCGCGCCAACGGTGGCCTACTCCTGCCGCCAAGGCTTTTGCGGCACCTGCCGAGTACGAGTCACCGCCGGCAACGTTCAACGCCGAGGAAACAGCACATTCCTCGACGACCCACAATCGATGCTGCTATGCACCGACACCGCCGACACCGACATCACCATCGACCTATAAATCCAGCCCATCGAACCGCTTGCTCGAAGACGGGACTGTGCCTCAGCCACCCTCAGGCATAGCCATCACGTGACGGAACCTTCCGAACGGATTAGCCTGCGCCACCTGAGCGCTTGGGTCTGTCGCCAAGGGCGGGATAGCGGCGTTCACCAAAAGTGACACGAGCTAGAGACAAATGCCGGATGACATCGCGTGAGACGGCCCGCATCGTCGCAGGCCAGGAGGATGCCTGAACAGGACTTATGCAGTCAAGATTGACAAGCCTCGGCGACACGCCGAACTTTCGTCAAAGTAGGCAGGCGTGTCTTGTCAATCTTCCCTGCATCTCGACAGCTCCTCATGGCGCTTGTAGCTTCTCAAATCTAGTGTCACATTCTCAGTCGAGATGACATCTCGATGGCCAAAATGACATGAACGTGAGAAATCATCAGACTTTATGGTGGTCGCCGCCGCCTGCTCCGCCGTGACCACAGGGCCGTTGGCGCGGTTCATTGAGGAGGAGCTCACGGAGACCGCTGGCTTGCGCGGTCCGCCGCATCTTCGTCAGCGGTGGGGCCCCGCGGAGAATAGCGATGGTGTGTGCTGCGACGATGAATCGTTCCGGGTTTGATGCCGCTTCCTTCTGTGAGCAGGATGCCCATCATGTCCAAGCACTACCCGGTCGAGCAGCGCGAGCGCGCGGTGTCGATGAGTGCCGGTCGGTGTATTGACAGCGGCGCGCGCCTCAAGCTCCGTGCCTGTGGTCTTCCCGTGTGTCTCACGGCGATTCCAACGCGGTGCGCAATTTCTTGCCCAGCCTGCGTGCCGCTATCTAGAGTGATGCACGTCACTCTATCGATGTCGGCGGTGGCCCGCCGGCTGAAGGAATGCAGATGCGAACCAGTTCATTCGTCGGCCCGCGAAGCGTGATAGCGGCGGCACTGCTCCTCGTCTTGGTGGTGCTCGCTGGGTGTACCGCGGAGCGACACTGGGGTGGCAGCTCCCGCACCGGGGAAGGCGGGAAGATCAAGATCGGTCTGGTCACGAAGACGGAGTCCAACCCGTACTTCGTCAAGCTGCGTGATGCGGCCAGAGCCTCCGCCGACGCTCACGGCGCAGAGGTGCTCGCACTCGCCGGCAAGTTCGACGGCGACAACGAGGGGCAGGTCACCGCGATCGAGAATCTGGTTCGGCAGGGCGTGAGCGGCATCCTCATCACGCCGAGCAGCACTGGCGGGGTGCTCGGCGCTATCAAGTCGGCCAGGCAGCAGGGCGTCATCGTGATTGCGCTCGACACCGCAACCGAGCCGGAAACGGTTGTCGATGCCACCTTCGCCACCAACAACAAGCAGGCGGGGGTGCTCCTCGGTCAGTACATCAAGGCAAGGATGGGCAATACGCCACCGCAGATCCTCGCGATGGACCTCGACCCGAGTGCCAGCGTCGGCATCGCTCGCCACAACGGGTTCCTTGAAGGCATGGGATTGCCGCTTGACACTCCCGCGGTCATCGGCACGGCGCTCACCCAGGGCGACCAGAGCAAGGCGCAGCAGGCCATGGAAAACCTGCTGCAACGATCGGCAGCACAGGTCAATGTCGTCTACAACATCAACGAACCCGCGGCGAGGGGCTCCTACCAGGCCCTTGCTGGCGCCGGCCTCACATCGAAGGTTCTGGTGGGGGCCATCGACGGCAGTTGCTCAGGAATCGAGGACGTGAAGGCGGGCAAGTTCGTGGCAACCGTCATGCAGTTCCCGAAGAAGATGGCCGAGGACGGGGTGTCGGCGGTCGTCGACGCTGTCCATACCGGCAAGAGCCCCAGTGGATTCCACGACACGGGCGCGACGTTGATCACCGACCAACCGATCCCCGGCATCGCTTCCCAAGACTCCACTTGGGGTGCGGCGAATTGCTGGGGCTGAAACTCACTGCAGGGACGGCGGAATGGCGACCACACTAACCAGACTCGGTGATTCGCTGAAAACGAACAACGCGGGCGTGGTGTTCGCTCGCAATCCAGCGCTCGGTCCAGCGGTGGCGCTCCTGATCGCGATCGCGTTCTTCTCGATCGCCACGAACACGTTCTTCAATATCGACAACTTCTCCGCGGTGGTCAACCAGACAACCGTGATCGGCACGCTCGCGCTCGGTCAGACTCTCATCATCCTCACTGCCGGAATCGATCTCGCCAACGCGGCGATCGCAGTGTTCGGCACCATCCTGATAACTCAGCTGGTCAGCGGCGGACTTCCCTCACCGATCGGGCTGGCCGTAGGCATCATCGCATGCGCTGCGGTCGCAATGGTGTCCGGACTGCTCGTCACGCAATTGCGCTTACCTCCGTTCATCGTGACCCTCGGGATGCTGGCGGTGATGACCGCAGTCACCAACCTGTACAGCGGCGGCACCACGCACCCCGTCCCCGAAGGACTGCTCACCTGGTTGGGGACGCAGACCTACCTCTTCGGCGGCATTCCGATGACATACGGAATGGGCGTGACCGCAATACTATTCGCGATCGCCTGGGCAGCGCTGGCGAAGACAGCCTGGGGCCGGCACGTATACGCGATCGGCGACGATCCCGAGTCAGCCCGCCTGACCGGCATCAACGTGCGGGTCAACCTCGTGAGCGTGTACATCGTTGCCGGCATTATCTACGGGTTTGCGGCCTGGATCGCCATGGGCCGCACGCCAACCGCTGACCCGAACGCCTATCAGACCGGGAATCTGGACTCCATCACCGCCGTCGTCATCGGCGGCACCAGCCTGTTCGGCGGACGCGGCGGGGTCGCTGGAACGATCATCGGCGCATTGATCGTGGCCGTACTTCGCAGCGGCCTCACGCAGATGGGTATCGACTCGAATTATCAGAATCTGGCGACCGGTGTCCTCGTCATCGCCGCGGTCGCTTTCGACCAACTGACACGCCGGAGAATGTCATGAGCACTGCGTCCGACACAGCCGGTCCAGCCGTCGGTCCGGACACCGATCCCGTGCTGTCGGCTCGGGGCCTTGTCAAGCGGTATGGAAACGTCACCGCTATTCGCGGCTCCGATTTCGATCTGTTTCCCGGCGAAGTGCTGGCGATCGTCGGCGACAACGGCGCCGGAAAATCCAGCCTCATCAAGGCCTTGACGGGTGCATTGATCCCGGACGCCGGAACGATCACGTTGAACGGCGAGGAGATCCGATTCGGATCGCCGGCCGACGCGCGGAATCGCGGCATCGAAACCGTTTATCAAACCCTCGCCGTCGCACCGGCACTCGACATCGCGACGAATCTGTTTCTCGGCCGCGAAATCCGTCGCCGCGGTCTGCTGGGGCGGCTGCACATACTCGACCGCAATGCCATGCGTACCCAGGCAAAGGAACAACTCGACGCGCTCGGCATCGCCACCGTTCAGGACATCACTCAGCCCGTGGAGAGTCTGTCCGGTGGGCAACGGCAAGCGGTCGCCGTCGCGCGTGCCGCGATGTTCGGAAAGATGCTGGTGATCATGGACGAACCGACCGCCGCGCTCGGCGTCAGGGAAACCGAACACGTCTTGGATCTGATCAAACGAATTCGCGACAAGGGCTTGCCGGTCATCCTGATCAGTCACGACATGCCTGCCATATTCGAAGTCGCCGATCGCATTCATATCCATCGCCTCGGACGGCGCATCGGAGTTGTCGACCCCAAACAGGTCACGATGTCAGACGCTGTCGCTTTCATCACCGGCGCCAGCGAGATCCCCTCGACCCCAACGCAAGGACCGGAGCAATAGCCCGCCGAACAACGCTACGGGGGACAGCCACCACCAACGAAGTAGGAGCATCCCGACGCACACCGCAATAACTGTCGGGTCTCAAATTTGGTGGCGGCTGCCGACTGTTGATCAGCAACGGTTCCGTCGTGGCGAACGGTGATGTCTCATTTTGGGGCGAGTCATCATCCATGGCCGAGGCGTGGAACCTGCTGTAGGACAGCACATTTAAGGCAGTCCGCGCCACACGAGAAACATCACTATGACGCATTGGCACCGTTGGCGGGCCTTACAGCTGACGCCAGAATGTCAGGCGGCCGCTGCGCGGTCTGCCATTGGTACAGCGCACCGGGTTCATTGATAGTGGGAGACTCTCCACGTTGGGCGATACCCGATGCACTGTGCCGCTGGACCATTCACCTCTCACCGAGACCGGACTCTGCGGGAGCAACACCAGGGATAGCCGTTCACGTGACGGAACATTCTGAACGGTTCGTCCGCGTCCCGCAGCGATTGGGTATGTCTCCCACGAACGGGTGGCGGCGTTCTGAAGAAATGACACGATTTTGAGACGAAACGCAGATGGCATGACGTGAGACACCTTGTATCGCCGCAGGTCAGGAGATCGCTATATGACATCGGAGATGGGAACCTACACGCCCCTGTAGTTTCTCAAAACCCTTGTCATAGTCTCAATTTGGATGTCATCTTGATGAACCGCCCCGATGTCATTAATGACAAAAATTTGGGAATTCCTTGGCGCGGCCTTGGCGGCATGTGCGACGAGCATGCCATCGATGAGCTCTCCCTCCGTGCCGCGGCCCGAGGTCATCGTGGTCATCGCGAAGACGCGTGCAACCCCGTCGAAGGCAGTCTGGACACTCGCCGGGTCGTCGAAATCGGCGACGGCCCGTTGCGCTCCGGCAGCTGCGAGGGCCTGCGCGGCCGGTTTCTGCGGGTCGCGGACCAGCGCCCGTACGCTCACCCCGGCGATTGGAGAGTGATCCCTGTGGAGGACTGGGTCGAGACGCCGGTTGTATCGGTCGCAGAAGTTGTCGCGGGCGGGAGATCGCGCAGCGGCTAAAGTTGTCCATGCGGTCCTTCCTTAACGCGTATGGCGACTTCCCATTAGAACGTGTTGTCTCTGTGCGAGTGGAAGATAGGCAGCAACAAGTGCCGAAAGTCGGTGCACACCCCACGGAGCGGCAACGTGTTAGGACGGGAAGTCAACGCGGGGGGCCAAGAATGATTTGGCCGAATTCCCTTGCCCCTTCGACCATCTTCGCGGGCGTGATCTCGAAGTCGTCCGGTCGTGGCGTCGCCCTATCGCGCCCTGAGTGCCGGAACATGCCCTCGATTCCTGCCGGAGTGTTGATCATTAGCAAGTCTGCCGTCTTCGACGTGATGCGGTATGCGTGCGGAATGTTCTTGGGCAAGAACACGATCCCACCCTCGGATAGCTCCATCTCCTGGTCGTCAACCCACACCAATGCCGTTCCCTTAATCAACATAAACACTTCGTCCTCGCGGGTGTGCTTGTGGTATGGCGGTGCTTCACCTTCGCTGACATCAAAGCGTCCGACCATCAATTGTCCGTCAGTTGCGTTGCCGTCCAGCAAGATCGCCAGCGTGCCGCCGTCGAGCCATTCCAGTTTTTGCTGCTGCTCGGGTTGAGCCAGGTATGCCATGCTCATATCGGGTCGCCTCTCGTGATCGGCCAGCTAGGGTCCGGCGTTTGTGCGTGTAGCCGAACTCTGAAAGCTTGGCGTTCTTCGTCGTTGGTGAGGGTTAGGGCAACGCGGGTGCGGTTTGCACGCTCTCCGATCAGGTGAAAGGGCCGCGCTGGTACGGTCGGGCTGTTCATGGGCTCCAGTGCTGATCGAGCCATTGTTCGAATGTTTGCAATTGGGGGTCGAGTTCAGTGGTGAACGCTCGATCTGCTTGGTAGGACGGTGGTGTGGCGAACCACGTGAACATCGCGCGCAGGTCGTCGTCGCCAGCAGAAGCGACTGGCAGCGCTTCGAAACGGGCGGGCTGCCCTGCTCGGCGTCCGAAGACGTCGGCGATCTGCGAGCCAGTCAACTCGTCGCCTGCGATCTCGACCGCACCCGTGGGTACGCGAGACGGGGCGATGAGCACTGCGGCGGCAACGGCGCCAATGTCATCGACGGCCACCATTTGCAGCGGAATGCCGTCGGGCATCGGCAGACGCACGACCATGGCGCCACCCTCAGGCACCGACGACTGGCGCAACAGATTGTCATAGAAGAACGTTGGTCGCACGAATGTAGCTGGTATTCCTAGGTTTTCAATGTGCTCCTCGACGCGGCGCTTGCTCTCGAAGTGCGGGATTCCAGTGTGCCGCTCCGCGCCGCCCACCGAGCTGTACACGAGATGCTCGACGCCGGCGGCCTTGGCCGCGTCCGCGAGGAGGATGCCGTCGTTGACCTCACCCGTCGTGCCCCGGCCCGAGGCCATCGTGGTCATCGCGAAGACACGTGCAACCCCATCGAAGGCCGTCCGGAGACTCACAGCGTCGTCGAAATCGGCGACGGCCAGTTGCGCTCCGGCAGCTGCGAGGGCCTGCGCGGCCGGCTTCTGCGGGTCGCGGACCAACGCCCGTACGCTCACCCCGGCGCTCAGCAAAGCCCTCGCGGCAGCGCCGCCTTGCTGTCCGGTTGTTCCGACGACGGCGACCACGCCAGATAGCGCCACGTTCCTCTCCGCTCACGATGTACAGCGACTGCGTCGTTGCGGTTGCGGCGACGCTCAACAGCGGACGAAATATTCCGCATAACGGTAGAGTAGGTCGCTCACCGGTGTTCGGCAATGCGAACTCCGCTGCCGCCTGCTCCGGGCGCCGCAGGCGTGGATGGGAGTTGACGTGACGACGATGAGGCCCGGTCCGCCGGCGCAACACGGTAATGATCCGTGTTGGGGCTGCTAGGACTCCGCACACCTCGGCGACGGCCGAGCACCCTGGCGAGATCGCCGCCATGGCAGCGACGCAAGTCGACTCGCCGCGGCTCGAGCTGCCGTCGACGCCGATCACCGCATCGCCGCGTCGCGCCTGCTGGCCGATTGGGATGCTGTGTGACACTCGAGAGATGACCGCCGAGCCGTCGCCGAAGAGGCGTCGTCGCGCGGTGCGGCGCGACGCGCTCGTGAACCGGGAGAAGATCCTGCGTGCCGCGGCCGACGCGATGGCCCAGCAGGGCCTCAACGTTCCGCTCGCCGACATCGCCAAGGCGGCAGGCGTCGGTGTCGGCACCTTCTATCGGGGGTTCCCGGACCGCACCGCGCTGCTGCACGCCCTGGAGCACCGCTCGTACGACATGCTCATCGACATCCTCGATCGGATCGAAGAGTCCGGGCAGACCGGAGCCGACGCGATCGAGACCTACCTCCTCGAAAGCCTGAACCTCGGCCACCAACTCGTACTGCCGCTGCGCGGAGCGCCACCGCTGACCTCGGAGACCGCCGTCGCCGCCCGTCGACGAATCAACGTCTCCCTCGAACGATTCCTCGCCGACGGGCGCACCGCCGGCACCGTACACACCGACGTCAACGCCACTGACGTCATTATCTGCGCGGCCATGACCGGACAGCCCCTGCCCCACGGCCCCGCGTGGCCCACCATCAGCCGCCGCCACCTCAGCTTGTTCGTCCGCGGCCTGCGTTCACCCGACGAGGAGCCGCTCCCGGGACCACCCGTCACCCGCGACGACCTCGAAACCCAGTTCGCCGCCAACGCAGACTGAGGGCAGTACCACTCGACGCTCGTCGCGACGACGCCCGCAAGTCTGGGATTGCGCTGACCCGAATGGGCAGACGCAGAGGGCTTTTCGGAACTCGAATGCCGGTACTTTTCTGCTCTGGTGGCCGCGGTTCGGTGCGCCACGTCGTTGTCGGCGTATATGCCGTCGTCGCTCACTCAGATCACTGTGGTGCCACCGTCGACCACCAGCTCCATGCCATTGACATAGCTCGAGTCGTCGGAGGCGAGGAACAACGCGGCCGACGCGATTTCCTCGGGGCGGCCCATCTCTCGCCGCGGGATCACCGACTCGAACTGCGCCTTCATCTCCTCGTCCATCACCTCCGCCAACATCGGCGAGGCGACCTGGCCGGGGGTCAGTACGTTCACCCGGATCTTCCTGTCCCTCAACTCAGACACCCACACCCGCGCGTAGGCGGGCAGCACGGCCTTGCTTCCCGCGTACACACTCCAATTGGGGTAGCCCCGCAGCGATGCGTTCGACCCGGTCATGAAGATCGAGCCGCCATCGTTGAACAGCGGTAGCGCCTTCTGGACCGTGAACAGCGTGCCGCGCGCGTTCAGCCAGAAGGCGTCATGGAAGTCCTCCTCGGTGATCTCGCCGAGCTTGCTTGCTTGCCCACCCCGGCGCTCGCCCACAACACGTCGATCGCGCCCTTTTCTTGTTTGACCGTGTCGAACAAACGGTCCAGATCGTCGAGGTCGGCCGAATCACCTTGCACGCCAGTGACGTTCCGGCCGATCTGTTCGACGGCCTTGTCCAGCTCGTCCTTCCGTCGGCCCGTGATGAAGACGTGAGCTCCTTCGTCGGCGAACAAGTTGGCACCGGCCAGCGCCATACCGCTCGTCGCGCCGGTGATGACCGCGACCTTGCCGTCGAGCTTTCCCATGATCACTCCCTTCGTTCGATGTGCGATGTTATGTACACCGCTCTGTGTCCTTAACGTAGCGAGCGGCCACGGGGAATGCAAGCTATGTACACCGACCTGTACCCAACTGGGTTACGCTAGGGGCATGACGGAGTTGGAGAAGGGGCCGCGTGGCCTGCGCCGCGGCAGGGGCGCACGAGAGCGCATCCTCGGCGCTTCACGACAACTATTCCGCGACCAAGGCATCAATAGCACCGGCCTGGACCAGCTCTGCGCGGTGGCCCAGGTGTCCAAGCGCACGTTTTACCAGCACTTCACCGGCAAGGATGAGCTGATCGCCGAACACCTACGACGATTCGATCCCGACATCCTGCCCGAGGTATTCGACCGCGCCGACCTCACACCCCGCGAACGGCTCCTCGCCGCCTTCGACATTCACGCGCCCCTGTGCCCGTTCATCGCGGCGGCCGTCGAACTCCACGACCCGGGCCACCCGGCACGCGTGCACGCCCGCGACTACAAGAAGGCTTTTGCCGCGCGGCTCACCGAAACCGCGCGCGAGGCCGGCGCCACCAACCCCGAACACCTCGGCGAACAACTGGCGCTGCTCCTGGATGGCGCCTCGGCCCGCAACCGCGTCCTCAACACCGACACCTTCGCCACCGCCGCCGCCATCGCAGCCGTCCTCATCGACAACGCCATCCCCACGCCAGCGGCACCGCCCGGCGCAGTCGGGACCCTGGCAGCCGGGGACGGGGCCGCGCGAAGGATCCGGCGGCGAGCTCAGCCGGATTTGACGCCGAGGGAGAAGTGACGTCCCCCACGCCAGAACGTAAGTCTGCGAGGCAGGATCATCACCGACCAGAACAGTTGCCAGACAGGGCTTCCGGCCGGTTGCTCTGTGGAACCTCGCGGCCTGTTCCCGTGTTTCGGTGAGTACTGATTGGGCGACACGTGTGCCATCGGTGAAACTCCGGCTGGGGAGGGCGTGAGTGGGTCTTCGACCTTCATGACTGTTCCTCTGGTCCGTGACCCGAACTGTGCGTGACGATCAAGGTAGGCGCGCGGTTCTGACGCAGGGACACGTTGGCGCGAAGTCTGAATGCTCGGGCAGCCGGAGTCGGGACGATCGGGCAGTTCCCGCCTGCCCGATTGGGCAAGGCCTGGCACGATGGCCCGATGGCGGACGTTCTGCGGTTCACGCTTCGGCAGCAGATCACGCTGTGGGCGAACCGTTACACGGTGCACGGCCACTACGTCGACGGTGCGACGGCGCCGGTGGTCGCCCATGCCGAGCAGAAGCGTATGGCCGTCAGGAAGCAGGTCGGTTTCTACGCCGACGAAGCCCACACCCGGCTCCTATTCGGCTTCACCGCCCGCAGAGGCGTTCAACATGGCGGCGCGTACGAGGTCACCGACGCCGACGATCAACCGATCGGTGAGTTCCGAAAGGACTACGGCAGGTCACTGCTGCGCTCCACCTGGAACCTCTCGACCCGCGAGGGGCTGACCGCCGTCGGGCAGGAGCGCAGCCGAGGCGTCGCCATCGCCAGGCGGTTCCTCGACAGCACCGGCGGGTTCGACCCGCTGCGCTACCACTTCGACTTCGTCACCGGTGACGGGCAGGTGATGCTGACCTCCGAGCGCCAGCCGACGTTGCGCGACGTCTACGAGGTCACCATCCCGGTGCTCTCCGACGGCCGGCAGCTGGACTGGCGGGTGGGTGTGGCCATGGCCGTTGCGCTCGACAGCCTGCAGCGCCGCTGAGATCAGAACGCGTGGTGGAGGCACCCAACGTGAGGCGGGCACCGTCCACGCGGGTGACGCGCTTGGCTGGCAGCAGACGAATCCCGCGAACCTTGCGGAAGGTCGACGGTTAGGCGGGCCCGGCGGCGGCGTCAGGACGTGGGCGACGTGACACGTTGGTCGGTCCATGCTGACGCCTCGGCGGTCGGCCGTTCGACGCGTCGTTTCCGCTGCCAATGATGGTCCCCGTGGCACCGGGAGCGCCGCCGAAATTGTTGGGTCCGTTCTGGTTGGTCTAGTTGCCGCCCGGCGGGGTGCAAGCAGTCCATCGATGATGCGTCGCGTTCATGCATCACTGCGACGATTCAAGGCCTGGCGGCGTGAGAGGCAGGCCGTATGCAAGCGGTAGCCGCGGCGCTAGTGAATTGGACATGAAATTGAGACTCTGAGGTGTGGACATCGTGTGAGAACGCCGGTGTCGGGGCGGTTCAGTGGGCCGATTGTGGACATGGAACTTGAGAAGCCACACGAGCGATGCAGTCAGCACGAGCAGCGGCTGCTGCTCCTTTCCGCAGGCGTCGTCGTTGTAGGTTCTCAAACTTTATGTCCAATAATGCGATTCGACGAAGAAGGATCGCCTAGCCGCTGCGCGCCAGGCATCAAGTAACTTGACGGGCATCAAGGTACTTGATAAAGATGGGTATGACGAAGTCAAAGACAGTGTCGACGACAGGTTGCGACGATGCGATTCGGACATCGCCCACACGCTGGCGTATGTACTGGCGCGGGAAGCACATGACGATCAATCTCCACCGCGTGCTAACTGGAACAGAGATCGGCTGCGCGCTCGGCGCTGCCGCCATCGGTCTGGCGGTGGGTACGGCGAATGCGGAACCACCCGTATGCCCGCCGGGCGTGCAGTGTGGCTCCGGCGATCCTGGTGGGCCCGGTGGTCCTGGTGGCTTCGTGCCCGGTGGCCCTGGTGGGCCTGGTCCTGGTGGACCTGGTGGTCCCGGCCCCGGTGGCCCCGGCGCTGGTGGGCCCAGTGGTCCCGGTGGTCCCGACGGTCCTAGTCCCGGTGGCCCTGGTGGGCCTGGTCCTGGTGGACCCGGTGGTCCCGGCAACGATTGGCGACCGCCTTGGAATCCCCAGGACAACGACTGGCGCGGGCGTTTCCAAGGCGCTCCGTGGGGAGATGGCCTGCCGCCCTGGGGCTGGGGCGCGCCGCCCCGTCCGGCGTGGAACGGGGTCCTACCGCCACCGTGGGGTCCTCCGCCGCCGCCGATCAACTACCTCGGCTATACCCAACAGCCGGTTTGGGATCCCGGCTACAACCAATGGGGCTTCTGGTTCTTCGGGGTGTGGATTCCACTGTCTGTCTGACGAGCAAGCCAGATGGCAGCGCGGCGATTGCGCGATTCACCACCTGTTCGGCCGGGTGACCATCGGAGTGCGGCCCCACGGTGTTCTCGATGGCTGCCGCAACGTAGTCGCGCTGTTAAGGTGTTGGCGGACAACGCTCCTGGTGCCGCTCTACGCCGTGCACCCGGTGGACTTATGTCGCCATGAAGGGCCACTCGGAGCGGCCAGGAAGAAGTCACGGTGCCTGATGTATGTCAAGATAGTTGACGTGGCTGAACATGATGATCAACCGCTTGGTTTCCTGCTGTACCAGTTGATGGCGGCGTTGCGCCCCCGTGTGAATGCTGAACTGCGACCCCTGGGAATCGGTTTAGCGGAGTTCGTGTGCATGCGCAGTATTTCCATGTGGCCCGATCGATCCAACGCTGAACTCGCACGTCGCGCAAACGTGACTCCTCAGGCGATGAACCTAGTTTTGCGAACACTGGAGGGCATGGGGTTGATCGCGCGGCCCGAAGCGATTTCGTCGGGCAGATCCCTGCCGGCCCGGTTGACCCGCAAAGGGACAGGCCTGCTCAAAAGGGCCGAAAAGGCCGTGCAGGCCGCGGACGCGGGGTTGTTGGACACACTCACGCCAGCCGAACGCGAAGAACTCAAAAGGCTTCTCTACGTGTCGACTTCACAATCTCAAAAGGATGCCGCCTCCGCATAGGCGTTGTCGGTACCGTCAGCGGTTACAGGGCTGACGCACAAGCTCTGCACCGGCGTATGTGCTCGGTAGGTGGACCTTGTCACGTGGACGTATCGGCGCCACAAAGCATCAAGTTACTTGACGCTGCATCAAGACACTTGATATAGATGGTCAAGGTCATGTCGCCACCGAAGGACGCACAGCCGCAAGGAGAGCCGCCCCAATGTCTGCAAAGTCCCGCGTCGATTTCTGGTTCGAACCATTGTGCCCGTGGAGTTGGATCACCTCCCGCTGGATCCTCGAAGCGCAGAGGACGCGGGACATCGACATCACGTTTCATGTGATGAGCCTGGTGGCCCTCAATGAAGGCGATCTTCCTCATCAGCTCGACGACCCCGAGATGATGCGAAAGGTCTGGGCACCGGTGCGGGTGGCAGCGGCCGCCGAAAAGGCCGCGGGCCGCGAGGTTCTCGGACCCCTCTACACCGAGATGGGTAGGCGAATCCATCACAAGGGCAACAAGGGATTTCACGACGTCGTCGCACGGGACTTCGACGAGATCATCGCCGAATCACTGCAAGACGTCGGACTGCCGGCGTACCTGGCCGAGGCAGCCACCTCAACCGACTACGACGACGCGCTGCGCAAGAGCAACCACGAGTGCATGGACGTACCCGGCGCCGGCATCGGCACCCCGACCATCCACCTCAACGGGGTCGCATTCTTCGGCCCAGTGTTCACCCGCGTCCCCCGTGGCGAAGAGGCCGCCCGACTGTGGGATGCCGTAGTCATCTTGGCGGCCTACCCAGACTTCTGGGAACTCAAGCGCGCCCGGACCGAGAACACCGAACCCGAGTTCGACTGAGCCGTTGACCCCCGCAGAGAAAGCGACTACCACGATGTCCGAGACACCCCGTGTCGATTTCTGGTTCGACCCGTTCTGTCCGTGGGCGTGGATCACATCGCGCTGGATTCTCGAAGCGAGAAACGTCCGCGACATAAATATTTCGTTCCACGTGATGAGTCTCGCCGTCCTCAACGAGGGCGATCTGCCCACACAGTTGGACGACCCGCAGATGTTAAAGAAGGTGTGGGCGCCGGTGCGGGTGGCGATGGCCGCCGAACTAACCGAGGGCCCGGAGATCCTAGGCCCGTTCTACACGGCGGTAGGCGGCCGCATTCATCACAGGCGCAACAAAGAGTTCGGCGATCTTCTCAAGCATGACTTCGACGCGATCGTCACGCAGTCGCTCCAAGACGTCGGGCTGCCGGCCGAACTGGCCGAGGCGGCGACCTCCGAGGAATACGACGACGCACTGCGCAAGAGCACGACTGCCGGTGTGAATGCGGCGGGCGCCATCCCCGGAACCCCGACGATCCATATCAACGGCGTCGCGGTGTTCGGGCCGGTGCTCTCTCGAATCCCTCGCGGCGAGGAAGCCGGGGAATTGTGGGATGCCGCAATGACTTTCGCGTCCCATCCCGAGTTCTGGGAAATCAAGCGCGCCCAACCAGATGACCTGAGGCCCGAGGTGGCATGACGACGAGTTCGGGTGCGGCTGGCTCATTGCAACCTGTCGAACTCGCGAATGCGGCGGTGATGGCTGCGGTCTGCAGCGCCATTGCCGTCATCACCGTCACCTTGCCGTTCGCCTTTCTACTGTCGCTGCTGGCCACCGTGCCGATGGCGTTGCTCGCCTACCGCCACCGCCTGCGCGTGCTGGTCGCCGCGACCGTCGCAAGCACCATCATCGCCTTCCTGATCATCAACCTCGGTGGTCTCCTCGTGGTTGTTGGCGGTGCCTACACCGGCGGTCTGGTCGGCATCGTGAAGCGCCGCGGCAGAGGCGCCCGAACCGCGTTCTGCGCCGCGGTGGTCGCGGGCACGGTGTTCGGGCTTTTCGGTGTCGCCGCACTGGCGGCCCTGTCGCGGGTGCGCAACCTCATCTTCGAAACCGTCGTCGGCGCCGTCGACGGGGTCACGGCCATGATCGGCATGGTGCCGGCCCTGGCGGCGATCGCTCAGGGTATGCGCGACATGGTCATGACGACGATGCGGTTCTGGCCTGCGCTCGTCGTCACGTTCTCCGTCACGGCGATCACGTTCGTCGCAATGGTCGGTTGGTGGGCGCTGTCGCGCGTCCTAGCTCGCCTGGGGGGCGTGCCCGACGTGCGCAAACTGGACCTCATCCCCGATCGCGCCGACGATCGTCGGGTGGAGCCGGTGCCAGCGACGTTGCGCGACGTCTGCTTCCGCTATCCCGGCGCCGACTACGACGCGCTGGGACCGGTAAGCCTGACAGTGGAACCTGGTGAGCACCTCGCCATCACCGGGGCCAACGGGTCAGGCAAGACGACGTTGTTGCTGCTGTTGTGCGGCCGCGCACCGACATCGGGCACGGTCGAGCGCCCGGGCGCCGTGGGGCTGGGCCGATTCGGTGGAACCGCCGTCGTCATGCAGCACCCCGAAAGCCAGGTGCTTGGTACTCGCGTCATCGACGACGTGGTTTGGGGGCTGCCGGCCGACGTCACCGTCGACGCCGAACGACTGCTTGCCGAGGTGGGGCTCGCCGGCTTCGGCGAGCGTGACACCGGCGCATTGTCGGGCGGTGAGCTGCAACGGCTTGCCGTGGCAGCCGCGTTGGCCCGCGAGCCGAGGCTGCTGATCGCCGACGAGGTCACCAGCATGGTCGACCAGAACGGTCGCAATGCCCTCGTCGAGGTCCTGGCAGGCCTCACCCAGCATCACGACATGGCCCTGGTGCACATCACCCACTACAACGACGAGGCAGCCACCGCCGACCGAACCATCAACCTCACCCATTCCACCGAGAACCTTGACCTGGTGATCACTGCACCCTCCCCGGCAACCCCGTCCGCACCTCACCACCACATCGGTGACAAGATTTTCGAACTGCGCGACGTGACTCACCGATACAGCAGCGGAACACCTTGGGAATCAACCGCATTGCGCAACATCAACCTCATTATCGGCGAGGGCGACGGCCTGCTGATCCACGGGCTCAACGGGTCAGGGAAGTCGACTCTGGCATGGCTCATGGCCGGACTGCTGGTGCCGACGACCGGAAGTTGCCTCCTGGACGGCGAGCCTGCGTCGGATCAGGTTGGCGCGGTGGCCATTTCATTTCAAGAGGCCCGTCTGCAGCTGATGCGTGGTCGCGTCGACCTCGAGATCGCATCCGCGGCCGGCTTCGACCACCAGGACCGCCGCCGGGTGGAGCAGGCCCTGGCAGGGGTCGGACTGGATCCAAACCTGATGTGCCGCCGCATCGATCAGCTCAGCGGCGGGCAGATGCGTCGGGTGGTGCTGGCCGGGCTGCTGGCGCGCAGCCCCCGCGCGATGATTCTCGACGAACCGCTGGCGGGCCTCGATGGTGTCAGCAGGCGTGGGCTGCTGACGCTGCTCGTCGATCTGCGCCGCAACACCGGGCTCACCGTCATCGTCATCTCGCATGACTTCTCTGGGCTGAACGAATTGTGCACGCGCGCAATGCATCTGCGTGGCGGTGCCCTGGTGCCCATGCCGGCGACGGCGGAGGACAGCCTATGACGAGGCAGCGCAGGCCGGTGGTGTTGCTGCGCCCGCTGCCCGGCCGCACATTCGTACATGAGCTCTGGGCCGGCACCAAACTGCTCGTCGTCGCCGGAGTCGGCGTGCTGTTGGCCGTGTTTCCGGGCTGGATCCCGATCGCAGTCGTCGCGGTGCTCGTGCTGCTCACCGCGTCGCTGGCCCGGGTGCCCCGGGGCGCGCTGCCGTCCGCGCCAACCTGGCTGTGGATCGTGTTCTTGATCGGCGCCGCGGTCGCCGGATTCGCAGGCGGCGCGCCGTTCATCGAGCTGGGTTCGATCAGGCTGGGGCCGGCGGGCTGCTCAGCTACCTACAACTGACGCTGATCTCCGCCACCCTCGTGGGGCTGGGCGCACTGGTGTCGTGGACCACCAACGTCTCCGAGATCGCACCCGCTGTCGCGAAACTGGGCATGCCGCTCAAGGTGTTTCGCGTTCCTGTCGACGACTGGGCGGTCACCCTGGCCCTGGCACTGCGGGCGTTTCCCATGCTGATCGACGAGTTCCGCGTGCTCTTTGCCGCACGCCGGATCCGGCCCCGTGTCATCGCGGCCACGTGGCAGGAGCGCTATCGCAGATGGTCTGTCGAACTCGTCGACCTGATGGCCACCGGGATGACGGTGTCGCTGCGCCGCGCCGACGAGATGGGTGATGCGATCACCGCGCGCGGCGGTTCGGGTCAGATTTCGGCGCTGCCGTCGGGGCCGACATCGGCCGATGCCGTCGCCTTGGCGGCAGTGGCGGCGGCGTTCGCGCTGGCGCTTTACGTCGAGATCGGCACACCGCTCGCGACCAGCAGCTGATTCGGCGCATTCAGGCCTCGACGAAGCAAACCAAGGAGTCCTCATGACAGTCGTGGGTGTTACCGGCGCAGCGGGTGCGCTGGGCCGCCGCATCACCGATTACGTTCTGCGATCGCATCCCGCCGAACAGCTGGTGTTGCTGAGCCGCACACCAAATGAACTGGTAATCCCCGACGGTCCGCCCGTGACTGTCCGCCAGGCAGACTTCGATGTACCAGAGACTCTGTGCGAAGTCTTCGCCGCGATAGACGTCCTGATGCTCATTTCGACTGATGCCATCGGACGACGCGCAGCACAGCACATTGCCGCCATCGCGGCGGCTGCGGCGGCCGGGGTCGAGCGAATCATTTATACATCGCTGCCCTACGCCAACGGTGACTTCCCGGCCCGGCTGCAACCCTTGTCTGACACCCATGCAGCCACCGAGGCGGCATTATGCACCGCTGGTCCGGCATGGACGGTGCTTCGCAATGCGCTGTATATGGAGGCTTACATCGACATGTGGCGGCAGGCCGGATCGTCGGGTCGACTCGTCACCAATAACGGTGCCGGTCGTCACGCTCCGGTGGCACGCGACGACTGTGCGGCTGCCGCTGCCGCAGTGCTACTCGGCGATGGGCACGACAACAGGATCTACGACATCACCGGTCCACGATTAGTCGACGACTGCGACATCGCTGACGTGCTGACGGCGCGTTACAGCCGATACGTAGACGTTGTTCGCGTCGGCGATCAGCAGTTCCGCGCCGAGCTCCTCGCCGCGGGAACGCCTCCCGAAATCGCGGGTGTGACCACGGGTTTCGGCAAAGCGATACGTGAGAACCGCCTCATCACGCCACTCGGAGATACCGAGCCACTCATTGGCCGGTCACCCGTTGACATCACCACGTTCCTCTGACTTCATGGTGACACCATTTGCGGGCATACCACGCCTTCGGCGTCGCGTCGACAACATGCCGCTGCGTCACCGGCGGGGGAGAGCTGCTCGGTCGCAGAGGACCTTCAGACGCAGCTCTGGGCCGCTGCCCACGACTTGCCTGCTCGTCGCCGAGTGGAATATATGGCTGATTCAACGAAGGGAATGTCATGTCTGACGCGTCCAGCACCGCGAATGAGGCCAAAGCCGGGGGCATCCTCAGCTGGAACGACCGGATCATCACCGAGTTCCGAACGAACGGCGGGTACGTGGCCTGGAGTAGCGACCAGGAGTTCGCAGCGGGTCGCCCCATCCCACCCCGGGTTCCCGGCTTCGACGAGCAAGGCCTACCCCTCATCTTGTTGCACCATATCGACGCCAAGACCGGGCACGAGCGGATCAGCCCGTTGTTTTTCCAGCCGGTCGGTGATAGCTGGGCGGTCTTCGGCACCCACGGTGGTAGTCCGCATCACCCAGTGTGGTATCGCAACATCATGGCGAATCCGCGCGTCACAGTGGAAGTGGGTGCGGAACGAGTGCCGGCCGTGGCTCGGCTCACGAAGGGCGCTGAGCGCGGGCGAATCTGGGGAAAACAGACTGCGCTCATTCCGAAATTCGCCGAGTTCGAGGCAGCAGCCGGCAGGCAGATCCCCGTCGTCGTGCTGGAACGTGTCCCTGGGCAACCTTCGACTCGCCGATAAACCCACACATACCGTTGCTGGAAGCCACGTGTGCCGGCGGTGCAGCGCTGAACAGTGCTTATGCAGCATCTCGACACCCGTTTGGAGGAATCTAATTCGTTCCCAAGCAATCCGTACTCGGGGAGTAGCTGTCTACGGATCGAAGTTTCTGTAGCGCTTTGGCTGACTCGCTGCCAGGTTCGGCGTGATACATCAGCAGCAGCTGGCCGCCCGAGTGAGGGACGACGAGCCGGGTCCGATGGAGAAAAAGCTCCCCCGCCTCCGGGTGACGCGAGTGGACGATGCCTGTTGAGTGGCCGACGTCCCCGCGCGCCCATAGCTCACGAAAGCGTTCACTGCCGGCTGACAGCTCGTCGAGCAGGGCACGCACCCGAGGATCGTTCAAATCCCCCGCGGTTTCGCGGAACTCGCACACCGCAATATCGGTCAGCTCGTCCCAGTTGACGAACCGCTCCCGCGCGGCGGGGTCGAGGAAGACCGAGCACATGCGGTTGCGGCCGGGCGTGGCTCCCGGCGTTAACGCGCGGGCGTACGCATTGGCGGCCAGCACATCCAAATATCTGTTGCACACCATCGCCGGAAAGGGAATCTGATCGATCAGTTGGCGCAGGCGTTGCGTGACTGTCTGCACGGTGGACTGAGGGGCGCGGCTGCCGGTCGAGCTCGCCAGCTGCTGAAGGTATTCGGTCGCTTTACGGTCGAGCCGCAGTGCCTGGGCGAGGGCCTCCACGACCTGTCCAGATGGATGGGCGTCAAGGCCCTGTTCGAGGCGCAGGTAGTAGGCGGAGCTAATGCCGGCCAGCGTCGCCACCTCCTCGCGACGCAACCCCGGGACGCGGCGTCGCGCGCCGGGCACTAGCCCGACGTCGCCGGGACGAAGCTGCTCGCGTCGCGTCCGCAGGTAGTTACCCAACGCGTTGGCCCTCGTCGCCACCACCTGATCGTAAGACTGTCCCTGCCAATATCACGATGAGTTCGGTCAGGCTGCCGTCCTCACGGAGGAATTCCAAGACGTGAAAGTGCGCTCCTGCCGATCGTAGACGCCGGGCGGATAGCAATCGCAGCTAACCAATCAGCAGACACAACCAGTGAAATCCCTTGTCGAAGGGAAACTTTCGGCGTCACATCAAGGAGATGTGCGGTCGATTTACCACGAAGGAGGACCATGATGACCAGCACAGCATTAGACACGTCCGAGGTTTCTACAGGCTTCGACATCAACGCGGAGTTCCGCTCCGTGATGCACGAGCTCGGACTTTCTCCCGACGACACCGGCGGCGAAATCACCTTCGTCGGCGAAGACCCGATCTTCCCGAGTGTGCATCGGCTCGGGGCGAGCATCGCCATCCCTCTCATGGCCGGGGCGGCGGGGATAGCCGACATCTGGCGCCAGCGCACCGGCCGCGGCCAGGACCTGACCCTCGACCTGCGCAAGGCAATCCACGGCATCAACCCGGGCTACAAGTTCATGCCCACGATCAACGGCTACCCCTTACAGCTGCCGTATTGGGTCGGTGGCCCCCCAATGGGGTTCGACCTGTACCGGACCAAGGACGGTCGGTTGTTCCTGCCGACGGGGGCCTACCCGCGCATGCTCGAGCGCATGTGCACGTTCCTGGGGTGCTCGCCGGACAAGGACAGCATCGCCAAGGCCGTGTCCCAGTGGGATAGCGAGGAACTCGACAAGGCGGCCGCCGAAGCGGGCGTCGTCTACGCCATCGTCCGCACGCCCGAAGAGTGGGCAGTCCACCCTCAGGGCAAGTATCTGGCCGACAAGCCGTTGGTGGAAATCATCAAGATCGGCGACAGTGACCCCGAGCCGTTCACCCCGGCGGCGCGCCCGCTGTCGGGGCTGCGGGTGCTGGCCGCCACGCACGTGATCGCCGGCAACGTCATGGCGCGCACGCTGGCCGAGCACGGTGCCGAGGTGCTGCAGATCGCCCACCCCGAGGAGTTCGAGAACGAGGGCCTTATGCAGGACCCCTGCGCCGGGTTCACGTCCTCGGCGTGGCTGGACCTCGCTCAGCCCGAAGGACTCCGGCGGGCCTACGAACTGGCCGCCGGCGCCGACGTGTTCGTCGAGAACTATCGCGGCCGCAAGATTGCCGACCTGGGGATGTCGCCCGAGGAACTGGCCGCGCGCCGCCCCGGCATCATCTACGCCTCCGGCAAGGCCTTCAGCCACGACGGGCCGTGGGCCAACCGCAGCGGAATGGACATGGAAGCACTATGCGTCACTGGGTTTACCACCGAAGAAGGCACCCCGGAACAGCCGAAGTTCCCGCCGACCATGGTGATGAACGACTACATCGCCGGCTACATCGGGGCCGCGGGCATCCAGGCCGCGCTGATCCGCCGGGCCAAGGAGGGCGGCAGCTACCACGTGCGGGTCAACCTGGCCCGCTGCGCGATGTGGTTCATGTCCCTGGGCACACTCGACAAGGATGCCCCGGTGCCCACCGGCGAGCTGCACCAACTCCTGGCGCCAGACACCATCACCGCTCAAACCCCCTACGGCGAACTGGTCCGACTGGCCCCACCGGTGCAGTTCTCCGAAACCAAGCCCTACTGGCGAGACCCGGTACTGGTGGTGCGCGGGTCAAGCAAGCCTGCATGGACAACCAGCTGAGGCTTCGGGGATCCGCGGGCTAGGTGGCGGACGGCCGGGTTGGCTCAGCCAGCCCGGCCACGCGGCAATGAGGAGAACGATGATTACGCTTCAAGGGATCTGGCTGGCCCAACTTGGGTATGCGCGCAAATTAACAGCCTTCTCCGACACGCCCAAGTTTTGTCAAAGTAGCCCGGCGATTCTTGTCAATCTTCGAAGCGGAAAACAGCAAGCAGTAGCGCGTTGTTTGACTAGACCTCATAACGGATCAGACGGCGCTGAGGTGGCCAGGGCCCGAGCAAGTGGCCGACTACCGAACCGTGTTCACCGCGCGACGGTGCTTGGCCGTCTGCTGCCTCGGTGCGGGTGACGCTGCCTGACGGCGACAGTCCGCCGCCGACGTGAGGCAGCGCAGAAGCGGGTCTACGAAGTTGGCATTAGTGGCCGCCTCCCTTTCCTGGGCTGCAAGGATGTGCCTATGCCGAACGAGATCGATGCTGGGGTGAGCGTCCAGGCGAGGCGCTCGCTGGCAAGCCATCAGCATCAGTCGGGTTGGTGACCGCGGCGTGACCGGCCGGCGTCTCGACCGCCGCGCAAGTTGGACCGCACAGGTCAACGCCGCCCAACGCGCCGCGGAAACATTGCAGCCACCGGATCGTCGGCTCCTTGACGATCCGTACTCGCGATATTTCGTCCGCGACGCGGCCTTGCGGGCTGTGCTGACCCACCCGCTGGCGGCCCGGTTCTTTATCCGAGTTCTGGACCGTCTGTTCGGCGGGTTGCACGCCTACATCGTGTTGAGGGTGCGCTACACAGATGACGTATGCGAGGCCGCGATCAACGATGGCGTTGACCAGCTCGTGCTGCTTGGCGCTGGATTCGACACCACCAGCCTGCGCAGGGCCGAGGCCTCGGTAACGATCTTCGAAGTCGACTCGCCCGCGACCCAAGAGGACAAACGCGCCGTGTCCGAGCGGCTCCAACCTGCGCGAGACAACAGCCAGACGGTATGGGTGCCATGCGATTTCGAACACGACGCGCTGCTCGAACGGCTCCTCACCAATGGCTTCGATCCCACCCGACCGAGCTTGATCGTATGGCTCGGGGTCACGATGTACCTCACCCGCCGTGCGGTCGCTACCACACTTGCCGACCTCGCGGCGCTGTGCGCGCCCGGCAGCCGCCTCGTCTTTGACTACATCGACGCCGACGTCATCACCGGAAACACCCGGTACAAAGGCGCCCGCCGAGTGGCCCGCGCGGCCGCGCAGCGGGGCGAGTCGTTCCGCACCGGCTTCACCGACACCGACCTGGATGCGCTGCTGGCCACCCACCGCTTCGAATGCCACGAGCGCGCGCGCCTGCCCACGCTGCTGCAGCGTTACGCACCGGAGGATGTCAGCCGACTGGCTGGCAACGACTGGCAGGGAATCGCTACCGCGCAGCGGATCTGACTGAGGCAACTGCAAATCATCGGATTAGCCGGGCACCGCTCGACCTTGGACCGAGAACTACATCCTGATGTGCGCTTGCACGAGGACACCGCTTAACGGAATGCCGTTGATAGGGGTGTTCCCGCCGGGCGCGTGGGAGCGCAAGCGGCGTTTCGCTACGCGTCGTCGAGGAAGGTGTGGGATCGACCCCGGGGGACGTAGATGCCACCGCCGTGCAGAGATCGCATCGACGGACGAGTGGACATCGTTGATGCCAGTTCATAGCCTGTCCGAGACATACGTAGCGACATACGTAGCCGGACCAAGGTCGGCCCCTGCAGCGAAGGATCGTGACAATCCGAATGAGTCGCGTGCGCCACTCTCTTCGGAGAACGGCGGGCGGTTTTGCGGCCGCGGTCCTGGTGCTAGCCGTGTCGGTAGCGGGCGACGTCAACGCAGACCCGGCGGCTGACGCGCTGTCCAAGCTCGACGAGTTGTCCCGTCGGGCGTTGCAGAGTCGTGAAGCCGTCACCCTCGCCCAACGTGATGCCGACGCCAAACTGGCTGCCCAGACGGCGGCCGAAGGCCGGTATCGAGCCGACCTGGCAGCCCTCGACGCCGCGAACTCCCAGCTCGCCCCCCATCAGGCCGCGGCCGACAAGGTGGCGGCGATGACCTACGTAAGTGGACGCACGGGTGGTTGGGCGGCGCTGTTGACCGCAGGCTCACCGCAGCAGCTGATCGACCAGATATCCCTGCACCGGGGAATAGCCGCTGTGACGGCCGATCAGTTGAAGGCCTTTCAGACAGCGCGTCAGCGCGCGGTCGAGGCCGCACGGGCCTCAGAGGCGTCGGCCGCTGACACGCGCGCCGCAGCCGAGCGGTCTGCCGCGGTGCGCGCTGACCTGCAGGCGAAATGGAGTGACCTGCAGCGTCAGATCGTCGCTGCGGAAGCGCAGTACGCGGCGTTGACACCTTCTCAGCGGGCGGTCGTAGACGCGCGCTTACCTGCGCCGCCGCCACAGAGTGTGCCCGCTCCGGCAGACCCATCGATCGTCGCGATGCCCGGCCAACCTCCCGGCGACGTTGTCCCGCCGCCCATGGCCGCATTCGTGGATATCCCGGAGGCATTGCCTGTCGGCGTCGCGAATGAGGCGGGGTTACAGGCCAACACCATCGTGGCGGCCCGCGCCGTCAGCGCGAGGTTTCCCCAGATTGCCTCCATCGACGGAGTACGGCCGGACTCAAAGCCGTGGCATCCGAGCGGACTGGCGATCGACATCATGATTCCAAATTCCGGTAGCCCCGAGGGCATCGCGCTCGGAGACGAGATTCTCGCGTTCGCGATGAGTAACGCCGCAAGATTCGGGTTGCAGGACGTGATCTGGCGCGGCACGTACTACACGCCGGGCGGTCCGGCAGGATCGGGCTACGGCCACTACGACCATGTGCACATCACCACGACACCACGGCGCTAACCGACGAATCCGGCAGTACCGCGTCACACCGGACCACACCGATATGGCCAAGGCGTAGCGCCTGAACTCCAAGTGGTTGATCACCGAAGTTGACGGTTGGGCTGCTGCAAGCGGCGTTCAGTTGGTGAGGGCGGCCGGTCAGCGGGCGGCGGATTCGTGCCATTCCAGATCGGTGCCGAGTGCTTTGGCGAGCCGGGTGATTGCTTCGCGTGTGGGCTGGTCGCTGACGCGGTCGGGCAGCCAGGCGCAGGCGATACCGGCGCCTGCCACGTCGGCGGTCGCGCAGGCGGCGGCCAGGCATTCCTCGATCTGGGTGAGGGAGGGCCCGGGGCCTGATGGGAAGCGCAGGCCGGGCAGTTGCGCGCTGTCGATGACGTCCACGTCGAGATGCAGGTAGACCGGCGTGCCGCCGACCTCGTCAAGGGCGGAGGTGATCGCTTCCGGGTCGGCGGGCACGCGGCGGACCTGGCTGTCGCTCAGGGCGTCGCGCTCGGCGGGGTCGAGGTCCCTGGCGTCAGCGAGCACGACGCTGGCCTCGGCCACCGGCCGCAGCCCGAGCGCATCGCCGAACAGCTCGGGTGTCCGGCCGGTCAGCATCGCTATTGCCATGCCGCCGAGGTAGCCGCTGGTCGATATGACGGGGGTGTTGAAGTCGCCGTGCGCGTCCAGCCACACCACTGCCAGGTCGCGATGGCGGCGCTGCAGCCCGGCTACCGCCGCGCGGGCGGTGGGGCAGTCGCCGGAGAGCACCAGCGGCCTGGCGGCCCGGGCCACCGCATCGGCTACTGCCTGGTGCAGCAGGCTCATCCGGGCGGGGACGGGGCCAGCAGGGAGGGCCGGGCGGATCGTCTCGGTTGTGCCGACTGGGACCGGGAAGGCCGGGATGTACTCGTCGAGGTGCCAGGGCGTGACGATGGGATCCCAGCGGCCGCCGCTGTTGTGGTCAGCCACGAGGTGTCTCTCCTTCCTTCCGGTGGACGAGTCCAGTAGCCCGCCGATTCCTGTCAATCTTCGTCGCAACGCGACAACGGCGGCGGCCTTCTGCTGTCTGCACATGCGCTAACGCTGCCGTGGTGGCAGTCGATACCAGAGGCATGACTCCGTTCCGTGTTGTCGGCGCGCTCGCCGTTGCGCTGGCTGCGCCCGGGTTGTGGGTGGCGACGGCCCACGCCGAAGGGTTCGCGCAACTCGATCAAGTTCCGGTGGTGGCGTCCCCGACGTGTGCCGGAACCGTCAGCGCGGAGGCCCAGGTGACGCCGGTGCAGGTCGACGATCGTGTCGAGGACGGTGTCCGCGTTGCGATTCACTACGACGCCGGCATCTACGACGGTTCCTGTGCGCTTACGGTGACCGCCACTTGGGCGAATCTCGACACCGGCGCCTCTGGAAGCGGTGACATCACCGCGGTATCGACGATTGACGGGCACTACGGTTTCGTCGGCTACGCCAACACCACGTTCAAAACGGGTAGCGGCACGGTGGTCGTCACGCTCAGTTCGCACCCGGGTGCCGAACTGCGGATCACGGCGTGAGATTCTGCGCCGGGTCAGCGCGGCTGCGATCGAAATGCGTTGGAAACGGGGCTGTTTGCCGCCAGGCTCACGAGATTCGGATGAGCTTCTTGTTGACGAATTCGTCGATGCCGAAGCGGCCCAGTTCTCGTCCGAACCCGGAGCGCTTGATGCCACCGAACGGCAGCTCAACACCCTCGGCGCCGACCGCGTTGACGAAAACCATTCCGGCATCGATCTTGTCGGCCACCCGCTCCGCCTGTTCGGCGTCGGTGGTGAACACATACGAGCCCAGCCCGAACGGGGTGTCGTTGGCCAGGTCGACCGCCGCGTCCTCGGAGCTCACCTTGTACACCGTCGCGACGGGCCCGAAGAATTCTTCCTGATAGGCCGCCGAGTCGGGGGACACGTTAGTGAGCACGCCGGGCGGGAAGAAGGCGCCCTTGCGCTCGCCCTTGGTAACCAGGGTGGCGCCGTCGGCGACGGCGCGGTCGACCTGCTCGCCGAGACGCTCAGCGGCCGCGACTGACGACAGCGGGGCCAGGCCGTCGGAGGCCTCCAGCACCTTCTTAGTGAACTTGTCGAGGAAGTCGTCGAAGATGTCCTCGGCAACGATGAAACGCTTGGCTGCGTTGCAGGCCTGTCCGGTGTTCTCGAACCGGCCGGCCACCGCGGCGTCGACGGTGGCATCCAGATCACCGGAGGACAGCAAGACGAATGGGTCCGAACCGCCGAGTTCCAGCACAACCTTTTTGAGGTTGCGGCCGGCGATCTCTGCGACAGCAGCGCCTGCTCGCTCGGACCCGGTCAGTGACACGCCCTGTACTCGGGGATCAGCGATCGCATCGGCGACTTGCTCGTTGGTGGCGTAGACGTTGACGTAGGCGCCGTCGGGATATCCGGCGTCGAGGAAGATCTGCGCGATTGCGGCCGCCGACTCCGGACACTGCGGGGCGTGCTTGAGCACGATCGTGTTGCCCAAGACCAGGTTGGGACCGGCGAACCGGGCGACCTGGTAGTAGGGATAGTTCCACGGCATGATGCCCAGCAGCACGCCGACCGCACTGCGGCGGACCAGCGCGCTGCCCTCACCGTCGAGCAGTTCGATCGGTTCGTCGGCAAGGAACTTCGCGGCATTGTCGGCGTAGAACTCATAGATCGCGGCGCTGAATTCGACCTCGCCGACCGACTGGTCCAGCGGCTTGCCCATCTCGCGCTGGATGATGGCGGCGAGCTCGTCTTTGCGCTCGGTGTGCAGCTGGCCGACGCGGCGGATCAGCTCGGCCCGCTCGTCGACCGTCGAGTTCTTCGACCATTGCCGATATGCCTGGCTGGCCGACGCCAGCGCCTGCTCCATCTGTTCGTCGGTGGCGGTGGGGTATTCCTTGACCACGTCCCCGGTCGACGGGTCGACCACCGCATACATGGAATGGCCCCCAACAGATGTGTTCACTGATGATTTCCTTCGACGGCTGTGGATTGTCATGTTCTCGACGATGGCGTTCAGCGCGGGCGGCTGGCCCAGCGGACCGCCGTGCGCACTGGTGCATCCTCCATCGAATCCGTCCCTGAATGCAAGGGTGACGACGAAAAGCGCCGCCGCACCTCTCTAGCGCGACTCATTTCGTAGGATCGGCGGATACGGGCACATCTCGACCGAGTGGGGAAGGCTGCAGCTTCACCACACGTCCGTCCTGGTAACGCCAGCGGCGTGACCGCCGAGAACGGCCGTCCTACGGGGCTCGAAGACCGGTGACTGCGAACTTCTCGACTTTGGCGACGTGCCCGCCGGTCCACACCACCAACGTGAGTGCACCCGGGTGTGGCGGCGAAGTGCTGAACGTAGCCGACCACGGCCGGGACTCGCCGCCGGCCGGAACGCAACAGTGATCCCCGAGCACGTTCTCCTGGGTGCTTTGGCGGACCTGCAGGTGCAGGCTCTCGTCCACCCCGGTGATGTTGCCGCCGGCATCGATCATTGTTCCGACGGTGCTGCCGTAAGGCGGTGTGGAGAGGGTGAGCGTCTTGTCGAGGCTGCCAACCACCTCCCACGGAGCGTTCGGGGCGGTGCCGAAGCGGGCCAAGTGGATCGTTGCGGCGGTTCTGGACTCACCGCTCGGCGATGCGTAGCCGACGCCGACCCAGGCTTCATCGGCGTGCTCGGTGACAGTGGTCGTCCGGTCGATCTCGGCGAAGCCCAAATAGTCCTGGGCGAACAACAGCGCCGTGGTCTCTGGGTCCGCATGCCAAGGCGCTTCCCCCGCGACGGCGCCGTCCCGGAGCCAGCGGTCCGCCTCGCCTTGCGAAGCGAACGGCCACAACGGTTGGTAAGTGAAGTCGCCAGGTGCCGGGGCGGTCGTGGTGTCGACGGGAACGGCCAGCGCCGGGGGTGCGAACAGTCCACCACCGGTGGTGAGTGTCGCGCCGAGTATCAGCGCGCTCAATACGGTTGTGATGCGTGTGGTCGCCATTTCTCCATGGTGCGACACCCCGCGGTCCTCCACGCCGCCAAATTTCTCCGTTGGTCGTCAGAGTTCTGGACGGCGGTACTCTCGCGGTAATGCAGGACTCCCCGGCCGCCGAGGTCGAATCGGTCGCACGCGCACGCCCCCGGCGCCATTGGCGTCGGCTGCTTCTCGTGTTCGCCATCATGTTGCTCCTCCTCGGGGTGCCCTGGTGGACGCTGCTGGCGGCGGGAACGCAGTGGCCTACCGTCGTGATCGTCGTCGGCACAGGCGTATTCGCAGCCGCCTTCGTCGGGTTGCCCGTGATGATGATGCTGGGGCATGGCCGCCGGCACCTGGACTGGGCCGCTGCCGTCGGCGACGCGCTGCTCGGCGCGATGTGGGTGCTGTTCGTCTGGTCGGTACTGGCCCAACTGCTTCGGCTGGCGTTGTTACTGCTGGGAGTCGAGGATCCGGAACGTTCGCGGGTGGTCGCGGGTGTGGTGGTGGCCGTCGTCGTTGGCTTGCTCGCATGGGGTTATGCCGAAGCGATGCGGGTGCCGCGCATCAGGCGTGTCGATGTCGGCATCTCCGGGCTGGGTAGCGGCCTGGACGGCCTCCGCGTAGCGGTGATCACAGACACCCATTACGGGCCGATCGACCGCACGCGCTGGTCCACATCGGTTGTGGACCGCGTCAACGAGCTCGACGCCGACGTCGTGTGTCACGTCGGCGACATCGCCGACGGAGCAGTGGACCTACGTGAGGCACAGGCCAGACCGCTCGCCGCGGTGCGGGCGCGGCTCGCCCGCGTGTACGTCACCGGTAACCACGAATACTTCAGCGAGGCGCAAGGCTGGCTCGACTACATCGACGGCATCGGCTGGGACGCACTACATAACCGGCACATCGTCATCGAACGCAACGGGGACAAGCTGATTATCGCCGGCGTTGACGACGCGACCGCGCTGGCATCCGGCGTCGATGGACACGGGGCGAATCTCGAAGCAGCGCTGGCGGATAGCGATCCGAAGCTGCCGGTGATGCTTCTCGCGCATCAGCCCAAGCAAGTCGCGAAGGCGGTGACGGCGGGGGTGGACCTGCAGATCTCCGGGCACACTCACGGCGGGCAGATCTGGCCGTTCAATTTTCTCGTGAGACTCGATCAGCCGGTTGTGCAGGGGTTGAGCAGACACGGCGACCGCACTCAGCTCTACACGAGTCGCGGCACGCGGTTTCTGGGGTCCACCGTTCCGTGTCTTCGCGCCGAGCGAGATCACCCTGCTGACGCTGCGCCTCACAGTTTGATCGCTGGACTCCCGAAGCTCGAACTGTTCGACTGCTTTGAGAAGGGCGACTACGCGAATTTTGACCTATCCGTCAAACACCAAGTCCCCCTGGGCTTTTGCCAGCGAAACATTGAATCACGCGTGGATCGGCAGCGGACCTGCGACTATTTCCTTTCAATACTTCGACCGTGGCAAACGGCTGGGTGCTCGTTTGTTCCACAGTGAGGAAGTGACAGATGAGTTGGGTGATGGCTTCGGGAATTCGCGGTGCATTGTCAAGGACAGCTGTGGTCGCAGCATTTATCGGGATGGCCGTGATAGGTGCGACCGTTCCGGCGAACGCAACTCCCGCTTTCATCCAGGACGATCCGGCATGCGACTGGTTGGGAGCGCGGCATCCGCTCTGCGGTGGAGGCGCGTTCGAGTCGCCGGTGGACGATGGGATACCGGGAGACAACGCGGCGATAGGGGGAATCCCGGCACCGGCGATGGTGCCGAACATCGACGGGTCGATGAGCCCCCCGGGCACGCCAGGGGCCATCTAGGCGAAGGTCAGCGGAAGCGGACGTCCAACGTCGCGAGGCCGAAGATCTTCCGGCCACCGGACTTCGCGCCGACGATGACGACGCCGGTGCGGGTCGCCGGGTCCAACGACTTGATCTTGCCGCTGAACTCGATGTCTGCTCCCTCGGTGGCCGACACGATCGCGGGCGCAGACAGCCGCACCGCATAGCGGGTAACCGCACCGGGATCGCCTGACCATGCGGACGCGAATCCGGCACCCAAACCCATGGTCAGCATTCCGTGGGCGATGACATCGGGCAGCCCGGCCAGCTTGGCGATGTCCTCGTCCCAGTGAATCGGGTTGGCGTCGCCGGCCACGCCGGCATAGTTCACCAGATCGCCGCGGGACAGTCGGGTGTGGTGCACCGCTAGCTCGTCGCCGACCTTCACGTCATCGAATGACGGTGTCCCCGGCGTGCGGGTGGTCTCCGTCGGCGATCCGAACCTCGCCCTCGGGGCGCACCGTCTTGTGATACTCCTCTTCGCCGATTCCGAAGATGTCCACGTCGTGCATCATCGCGTTGTGCACGGCTGTCTTGATCTCCGGATTGAGGTCCTCGGCGGTAACGCCGACGACGGTGGTGTGCAGGGTGTGCACCCGCTCGCCGGCAGTGTCGGTGAAGGTGTTGGTCACGGTGATCATGTCTCTGCCGGCGATCCTGCGCACCGATGTCAGTTCGACGTCGACGTGCAGTTCGTCGCCGGCCACGATCGGCCGGTGTTGCTCGAAGACTTCCTCGGTCTGCATGTAGGTGTCGTAGCCGACGACAACCTGTTCGAACATGTGGCGATTGCAGGTCATGCCCGGGGTCGACGTGAACGTCAGCGGCGCCACCAGGTCCGAATATCCCAGCTCCGCGGCGGCGGCGACGTCCCAGTGTGCGGGGTGGTAGTCCTGCACTGCACGGGCGTACTCGCGTACCTTCTCGCGCCCGACCAGGTAGGTGCCGTCCATCTGGTAGTAGTGGCCGACCCGCGATTCGAGCGCCGACGCTTCTGCTGCTGCGGTCATGAATGTGCACTTCTTTTCTATCGGCTTGTTCGCTGAGCCGACCAAAGCACACTAACGCGCGGTCCCAGAAGGGCCGGTCATCGCCTGCGGCCTGTGCTAGCCCCGATACTGAGCGACCAGCGCGGCGTACTCGTCGAGCAATCGAAGCGATTCGTCGAGCGGCTTGGTGGGCAGGAGCAGCGCCAACTGCCCGAACCCGAGATCTTCGGTGGCGCGCCAGTATTCAGGGTCCGCGGGAGTACCGAACTGCGCCAGCGGGACGTCGTGGCCGGCGCCCTCGCGGATCTGACCGATGCGTTTGGCCAGGTGCTCGACCGGGAGCGGGTTGGAGATCCAGCCCGCATCGTGTCGGATCACCCGCTTGACGGTGGCATCCGAGTCGCCGCCGATGTAGATGGGAGGATGCGGTTTCTGGACCGGCTTCGGACGGATGTACGACGGATCGAAGTCGACGTACTTGCCGTGATACTCGGCGGGTTCGGTCGTCCACAGCGCCTTGATGGCTTCGATGCGCTCGTCGAGCACCGCACCACGCTTCTTCGGGTCCGTGCCGTGGTTGCGCAACTCCTCGAGGTTCCACCCCGCACCCACGCCGAATACGAACCGGCCGCCGGAGATCAGGTCGATGCTCGCGGCCTCTTTCGCGGTGATGATCGGATCACGCTGAATCAGCAGTGCGATTCCGGTGAACAGCTCGATCTTGGAAGTCACCGCCGCTGCTGCGGCGAGCGTCACAAACGGGTCCAGTGTCCGGTAGTAGATCGACGGCAATTCGCCACCCATCGGGTACGCCGACTCCCGACTTGCCGGAATGTGCGTGTGCTCGGCGATCACCAGCGAGTCGAAACCCCGCTCCTCAATCGCGCGCGCAAGCGATACCGAGTCGATGCCGTCGTCGGTGACAAACGTGGAGATCCCGATCTTCATGCACCACTCCTAATAGTCGACACCGAGTCGTGAAGCTCTCTTCGAGGCCAGACTATTCCCGTGCGGGTGTGCCGCGGGCCCGTCAGGACGCGAGGACAGCCGGCAGGTTTCGACCTGGTGCGTCGATCCGTTGCGGAAGTCGGGCAGTCGAACAGTGGCGTAGAACTCGTCGGCTTGCAGCTTGATATTGGCGCTACCGCGACCTTCGGATTCGAGTCCTGGGTCCTCGTCCAGCTCGGCGTTCGAGCGCTGCGCCGAGCCTCGCATTCCCAGGCCGGAAGGGGAGGCCCAGTAGCGCTCCGGGTTGAAATTCGCGAGGAGCTGGTCTGATCCGGCGTCGTCACCCCACAGGCGGAACGATGCCTCTTCCTTGCCGGGACGGTCGATGAACGACTGGGCGTCGGCTTTCTGACATCGCCGCATAGGCCTCGACCGTGGCCAGCGAATTGCCGTTGCCTGCGTCCTGCAGCGAGAACTCGCGTACCTGCAAGATGTTGCCGGCACCCACCGGGCCGACGCAGGATCCCGTGTAGGCGTTGGCGATCCCTGCCGGGAACAGTGCTCCCGCGCCGAGTCCGATGGCGCTAGCCAGGATTGCCCCGGCGATGCGTGCTGTGGTGGTCATGTCCTTCTCCTTCATGTGAGCGTTTGCTTGGGAACATGCTCGGTCGAGTGGGCATGGGCGCTCTAGTCACGGATCTGTAGTGACCGTGGTTCTGAATCTGTACTAGTCAGCGTGACGTCGAATGCGGTGTACTAGTTGGCAGCGTTTGCTGACCCTGGGGAGGTGGGTGCAGATGTCGGGTTACGGTCAGTTCTGCCCGGTGGCCAAGGCGATGGAATTGCTCGACGAGCGGTGGACCGTGCTGGTGGTCCGCGAGTTGCTCGCAGGCAGCACGCATTTCAACGATCTACGCCGCGGTGTGCCGAAGATGTCGCCGTCGCTGCTGTCCAAGCGGTTGCAAACCTTGGCCCGCGCCGGGGTGGTGGACCGATCCGAAGTCGACGGCCGCACGATCTACACGCTGACCGATTGCGGGCGGGAACTGGTTGGGGTTGTCGACGCACTCGGGGCGTGGAGCGTTCGGTGGATGAGTGACCTCGTCGAGAAGGATCTCGACCCGAGCGTGTTGATGTGGGATATCCGCCGCACCATTCCCGTCGACCAGTGGCCGCGGGGGCGGACGGTGGTGGAGTTCCGGTTGTCGGGCGCGCCTCCGAAGGCGTCGTCGTGGTGGCTGATGGTCGCGGACGGCGAGGCGCAGGTATGCGATTTCGATCCCGGATACGAGGTGACGGCAACGGTTTCGACCAGCTTGCGAACGCTGAGCCAGATCTGGCGGGGAGACCAGTCCTGGCGGCGGGCGACGTTGGACGGGTCGGTCTCCATCGCCGGCGCACGCGAGGTGCGGCAGTCGGTGCCCACCTGGATCGGCCAATCAGGTCTGGCGGCGGTGCCGCGACCGGCCTGACCACCACCGCACCCAACTTCGGCGGTTAGTCGAGGTCGAGGCCCTGAATGCTCATTGCGGGATCCGCATACCGGCGAGGCTCGTTGCTTACGGGCGGGGCTGTTCCTGGGCGGGGCTCGGCGGGCCACGCTACCTGTCGGCGGCGTGTACCGATGTGCTTCTGGAATGTCTATGGGTGCTCGGCAAGACCTGCGTCTCGGTCGCCGGACCATTGGATAGTGTCGGGCTCTCCGGGCTGTCGGGAGAATCTGCCGGGCCAGTTCTCCTCGAAGTCGAGCAAGTAGTAGTACGACACGGCCTCGTCCAAGTCCGGCCACGGACCCGGGTCAATGATCGATGTCCTGGTGTCGCGGACGAGCCCCCATGTCTTGTCAGACGGCGGGGCCGTGAACACGAGGTAGATCATCGGTCCATCGATCCACGCGTGCGACACCAAGAAGGTGTGGCGTCCCTCGTTCGAGTTCTCAGCATCGATGCGACGCAACAAGTCACGCAGCACATTTGCGGCGAACTCGCGTTGCACCTCCGCGACGTCAGTTGATGGGCACATTGTTGTTCACCCACGGCGGAGTCAGCGTCCAGCCTGGTCTCACTTCAACCACTCCACTGCCCCCCGGAAGCGGATACATCGTGATGATTCCTTTCTGCCCGCCGTCCGGCACATCGGGCCGCGGTTCGTTGACATTGGCCACGATCCTTACCGTCACGCTCTCGCCGGTGTCTTGGCAATCGACAAATCCGAAGGATCCTTTCGTGCAGTGTGTTCGGTTGATCGGAACGTCATAGACGAGTGTTCCGTTGTCGTTGCTCACCGGTCGACTATGCGAAATCAGGTCGTTGAACACGTTCACGTTCACTATGCCGTGTTTCCAGTAGGCCTTGTCCCATCCGAACCCCTGATCTGTGGCGGCATCGTAATAGCCGCGCCGAAGGACGACCCGGTTTCCATCGAGATCCGTCGCCTCGGCAATCACATCGTTGATCGGATACGGCGGGTTCTGCGGAGGAGGATTCTCCGGCAGCGGCCCGCGCGTGAAGTCGACGGCTTGGACGCCAGTGCAAGCTGGCAACTCCCCGGTGACCTTGCGGACCCGCCCTGCCAACGCGGCGAAATCAGCGTGGGTCTGATGGACGATCGCGGTGGCCTCACCGACACGAAGCGCACCGGCGCGTAGAAGGCTTGCCCACCCTGAGGGCGTCGCGGCAGCCGGAGCCAAGGCGGCTTTATCGGCCTGCCAACTGTGAATGACGGCATCAAGTCGAGACCGCGCGCTCGTTGCCGTCTGCGCCGCATCCTGCACGATCGGGGCGATGGCGCGATGAGCGTCTGCGATGACTTGTCGTCGGCGATCGAGGTCGCTGCTCCGGCTATGTGCGGTGTCGCTCGCATCGCCGGACCAGCTTGCGACGGGGGCGACCCGTTCTCCGAACGAAGGCATCGGCCATTCAAGTCGCTGATCCGAACCCAACTGTGCGCGCAGACTTTGCAGCGTCAAGTCGACGCCTATCACAGCGACAGCATTTCTCTCATACTTCCGTCGTAATGGACACACCAGAGCGGGCCACCACAGTTCGGCGGACCTCATCGGTTCCCCGTAGGAGGTGGAGGCGCTGTCCAAGGCTTCTGACATCCGTCGGTAGTCACCAGCGAGCGCAGACCCTGTCCTCTGAAGTATCGCCTCGAAGCCATCGATGGCGGCTGTGAAAACGGCACCGGCAGTGCCGTAGGCGGCGGGCATGACCGCGAGAGTGGGAGCGTCGACGTCCAACGCCGAATCGATCTGCCTGCTGACTTCTCGATGCCCGTCCGCGAATGTGATCAGGTCTGCTGGCTCAACGTTCAGCGTCGACACACCGCTAACGTTAGCGACATCGCGCGGTTCTTCACGGCGCCATTTTTTCGATCGCGAGGGGATGTCGAGAACGCAGTGACGGCTCCGTCCCAGGGGTGAGCGACCAACTAGGGTCGCCATCCTGAAGGGAGAAGTCATGGCCAAGTACCTGTTCCTCAAGCACTACCGAGGTGCGCCGGCGTCCGTCAACGACGTGCCGATGGACCAGTGGACGCCCGACGAGGTCCAGGCCCACATCCAGTACATGAACGACTTCGCGAAGCGCCTGCAAGAAAACGGCGAATACGTCGACAGCCAGGCCTTGGCCCCGGAGGGCGCCTGGGTCCGGTCCGACGGCGAGGGCAAGCCGCCGGTGACCGACGGCCCCTTCGCGGAGACCAAGGACCTGATCGCGGGTTGGATGATCATCGACGTCGACTCCTACGAGCGCGCCGTCGAGCTGGCCGGCGAATTGTCCGCGGCACCCGGCGCGGGCGGCAAGCCCATCCACGAGTGGCTCGAGGTGCGATCGTTCCTGACCGCTGCGCCGAAATTCACTGAGTAGATGGCCGCCGACGCGGTGGACGAGGCCCAGCTGCGGGACCTGATTCCCGGCGTGCTGGCGGCCCTCGTCCACCGCGGGGCAGACTTCGCGACCGCGGAGGACGCCGTCCAAGAAGCGTTGATCCGAGCCGTCGAGACGTGGCCGAACCAGCGCCCCGACGACCCCAAGGGCTGGCTCATCACTACCGCATGGCGCCGGTTCATCGACCTCACCCGATCCGACATCGCGCGGCACAACCGCGAATCCCGAGCAGCAGACGAGCCGCCGGCCGGACCAACCGAGTCCACCGACGACACGTTGCAGCTCTACTTCCTGTGCGCGCACCCAAGCCTCACCTCTTCGTCGGCCGTCGCCCTGACACTGCGCGCCGTCGGCGGTCTCACCACCCGCCAGATCGCGCAGGCGTACCTCGTGCCCGAAGCGACGATGGCGCAGCGGATCAGCAGGGCCAAACGCACCGTGAGCGACGTCCGGCTTGATCGCCCCGGGGACTTGCGCACCGTTCTCCGAACGCTGTACCTCGTCTTCAACGAGGGGTACACCGGCGATGTCGACCTCGCCGCCGAGGCGATCCGGCTGGCCCGGCAGCTCGCCGCGATCACCGACGACGCGGAGGTCGCCGGACTACTCGCCCTCTTTCTGCTCCACCACGCGCGACGCGCTGCCCGGACCCGCGCCGACGGCAGTCTCGTGCCACTGTCCGATCAGGACCGCGGCCTGTGGCGGCGCGACATGATCGCCGAGGGCGTGGCCATACTCCAGGCCGCGCTGGCTCGCGACCGGCTCGGCGAATACCAGGCGCAGGCCGCGATCGCGGCCCTGCACGCCGACGCGCAGACAGCCGACGAGACCGACTGGGTGCAGATCGTCGAGTGGTACGACGAGCTCGTCGCGCTCACCGACAGCCCGGTCGTTCGGCTCAATCGCGCCGTCGCCGTCGGTGAGGCGGACGGACCGCAGGCCGGTCTCGCTGCGCTCGCCGAACTCGACCCGACGCTGCCGCGCTACACCGCTTCGACCGCCTACCTTCACGAGCGAGCCGGCGAAATCGCCACTGCGGCACAGCTTTACGCCGATGCAGCCGCACAGGCGCAAACCGTCGCCGAGCGCGACCACCTCACCCTCAAGGCGGCCACCCTTCGCCACGGCTCCGCCAACGGCTAACAGGCGTGATTACCAGACACGGACGTAGTCGACGAGCATGTCCGCCGGGTAGGTCCCCGCCCCTGGGTCGCCGCCGCCCGAACCGGCGACCGCAAGGTTCAAGATCGGAAACAAGCGTGTAGCCGGGTTCGTTGAAGTGCCAGTCCGGCAGCGAGTTCGCGGGTACGTCGAAGTACGGTTGCGCGCCGTCGACGTAGTCCTTCCAGAAGCGCATGCCGGCGGTATCCCATTGGACGCGCCACGTGTGCCACCCGCTGTCCACCGTGATGCCCTGGCTCACGTGTTCTCCGCCGTTCAACAGCGCGTGGACGGTGGTGCCCGCCGCCCAATGGCCGTTGCCGTACCACTCCATGAGGTCGACTTCGCCGCCGTTGGCGGGGTTGTTGTTGGCCAAATACCAGGCGGGCCAACAACCGGGGGTCAGGCAGTTCAGCTTGATCCGGGCTTCCCAGGTGGTGCCGATAGGGCCTCTGTATTTACCGAAGAGCTTGCCGCTGTAGTAGGTCTTGCCGTCCTTTGCGGCGCGAATGACGAGGTTGGATTTGCCGTCGAGGAAGAGGTTTCGCCGGTCGTCACGGTATTGGCCGACGTTCTCGGGCAGCTCCCAGAACGTGGGGTCTTCCATGTCCTCGCGGGCCAGCGCAGGCTCCCATTTCGAGTAGTTGGGGGCCGAGCCGGCCGGGCCGTCGAACTCGTCCTGGAAGAGGTAGCCACTGGGCGGGGGCGCAGCCTTCGCAGCGGGGAGGGGGACTGTGGCGGCCGCCAACGCGCCGATGCCAGCCATCTGCATCACGCGGCGACGATTCATTTCAGGCATCCCAACAGGTAAGCCGGTATGCCGCGCCGAGCGCAAACCGCGGTCACGAGGGAAGCACGTCCAGCCGGCCCGATCCCACCAGCACAACCTCGCCGCCCACTCTGACCTGAACCCCGCCGTCGGCGCTGCGTGCCGAGATGCTGATCCGGGATGGCCGGTCGATGAAACGGCCCTGACGCAGCTCAGCGTCCTCACCGTCGCCGAGCTGGCCGTGTCGATGAAGGTAGGCGGCAACGCAACCTGCTGCGCTGCCCGTTGCCGCGTCCTCGACGACACCGTCGTTGTTCCAGTGCCGCCCCTCTAGGGTCTCAGCGTCGAGCAGGTAGGCGTATTGCGCGCCGACCTCTGCCAGCGCCATGTCGAGGTCACGGTGGGAGATGCGGGCGCGAGCGAGCGCTTCGCTATGAACCGGCACGATGAGGTAGCGCAGACCGGTAGAGACCACTTCGAGGGGCAGTCGAGTGTCGAGGTCGCCGATGACCAACGAGAACCACGACGCGACCTGCGCGCGCGAGACACCAGACGGCTCTCCGAGAAAGTGGGCCTGCATATCGGGCAGGGCGGCGTGGAAGGCGCGCGGGCCGCGACGCTCGGTCTCGACGGTCAGCGCACCGGAGGCCAGCTCCAGCGTCCAGCGTCCGCGAACCTTGTCGCCGCCGTGCTGATGATGAAGGACGGCCGCCGCACCGATCACCGGGTGCCCCGCGAAGTCGAGCTCTTCGAACAGGTCGAAGATGCGTGCTTGCCAATGGTGTTGCGACCCAGCCGGATTCAGAAAGATGGACTCGAACTGGCGCAGCTCCCCGGTGATCTGAGCCATCTGGCCGGTGCTGAGGCCGCCCGCGTCGGCAAAGACGCTCAGGCTGTTTCCGCGATAAGGCGTCGAAGTGAACACATCGACGAGCTCGAACTGCATCGCAACGACGCTACCGGCTCGCCTAGTCGAGTCGTCCCACGTCGACCAGCCGAAGGACCGCCGCACCCTCCTCGTCGGAGGCCTCCAGGTCGACCTCGACCTCGAAGCCCCAGTCGTGGTCGCCTGCCGGGTCGTCCAGGATCTGCCGCACCCGCCACACGTCGGGCTGTCGGTCGATGATCAGCAGCCCCGGGCCTCGGGCGTCGGCGCCGATGCCTACGTCGTCGTGCTCGGCGAAGTAGTCACGCACGACCTCCTCCCAGCGTTCGGAACTCCATCCGGAGGCGCCGTCCAACTCGCCGAGGTCGTCCCAACGGCGACGTGCGAACAGTTCCACCCGCCGGAACAGCGCATTGCGGACCATCGCGGTGAACGCCCGCTCGTTGCCGGTAAGCGGACGTGGACGTGCCGGTACCGCCACCGGTGCATCCATGTGGCTGGTCCGGGCTGGTGAGCTGCTCCCACTCGTCGAGCAGGCTCGAATCCACTTGGCGCACAAGCTCACCCAGCCACTCGACGATGTCGATGACGTCCTCGGTCCGCGCGACGGCCGGCACACCGGACCGCAGTGCCTTGAAGGCGTCGGAGAGGTAGCGCAGCACCGCGCCCTCCGAGCGGGTCAACCCATAGACGCTGACGAACTCCCGGAAGGTGAACGCTCGCTCCCACATCTCGCGCACGACGGACTTCGGCGACAGCTGCCCGTCCGCCGCCCACGGGTTGCTCTGCAGGTACACCTCGTAGGTGTGCCCGAGCAGCTCCTCGAGCGGACGCGGATAGGTGACGTCGTCCAGCAACTCCATCCGCTCGTCGTACTCGATGCCCTCGGCCTTCATCGCGGCGATGGCCTCGCCCCTGGCCTTCTTCAGCTGCGCCGCCAGGATCTGGCGAGGGTCCTCGAGGGTTGCCTCGATCACCGAAACGACGTCCAGCGCATAGGTTTCCGACGCCGGGTCAAGTACGTCGACCGCGGCGAGCGCGAACGTCGACAGCGGCTGGTTGAGGGCGAAGTCGGGCGGCAGGTCGACGGTCAGCCGGTAGCGCCGTCCGTCGGCGTCGGGTTCGTCGAGCCGCTCCAGCACGCCGGCCTGCAGCAGCGAGCGGGCGATGCCGACGGCCTCGCGGATGTGTTGCAGTTGCCGCTTGCGCGGCTCGTGGTTCTCGGTGAGCAGCCGGCGCATCGCGACGAACGGGTCGCCGGGGCGGTCGACGACGTCGAGGATCATCGCCGTCGACACCCGCATGTTGCTGGTCAGCGGCTCGGGGGCGGCCTCGACCAGCCGGGTCATCGTCGACTCGCTCCACGGCACCATGCCCTCGGGTACCTTGCGGCGCACCAGCTTTCGGCGCTTCTTCGGGTCGTCGGCGACCTTGGCGAACTGTTTGAGGTTCTCCACCTCGTGCTCGGGCGCCTGGACGACGACCGTGCCTGCGGTGTCGTAGCCGGCCCGCCCGGCCCGCCCGGCGATCTGATGGAACTCGCGGGCGTTGAGCAGCCGGGTGCGAGTGCCGTCGTACTTCGACAAAGCCGAGAAGACGACGGTCCGGATCGGCACGTTGATCCCGACGCCGAGAGTGTCGGTGCCGCAGATGACCTTGAGCAGCCCCGCCTGGGCCAGCTGTTCCACCAGCCGCCGGTACTTGGGCAGCATCCCGGCGTGATGCACGCCGATGCCGTGCCGGACCAGTCGCGACAGCGTCGTCCCGAAGGCCGACGAGAACCGGAACCCGCCGATCAGTTCGGCGATCGCGGCCTTGTCCTCCTTGGTGCTCACGTTGACGCTCATCAGCGCCTGCGCCCGCTCCAGCGCTGCGGCCTGGGTGAAATGGACGACGTAGATCGGCGCCTGTTTCGTGTCGAGCAGCTCGCCGATCGTCTCGTGCATCGGCGTGGTCGCGTAGGAGTGGTGCAGCGGAACCGGGCGTTCGGCGTTGGCGACCAGCGCCGTCGGCCGGCCGGTGCGACGGGTCAGGTCGGAGCGGAGGAACGTGACGTCGCCGAGAGTGGCCGACATCAGCAGGAATTGGGCGTTCGGCAGCTCCAGCAGCGGCACCTGCCACGCCCAGCCGCGGTCGGGGTCGCCGTAGAAGTGGAATTCGTCCATGACGACTAGCCCGATATCGGCGTTCGCGCCCTCGCGCAGTGCGATGTTGGCCAGCACCTCCGCCGTGCAGGCGATGATCGGCGCCCCCTGCGTTGACCGAGGCGTCGCCGGTGAGCATGCCGACGTTGGCCGCCCCGAACACGTCGCAGAGGGCAAAGAACTTCTCGCTAACCAGCGCCTTGATCGGCGCGGTGTAGTAGCTGCGCCGACCCGCTGCCAGCGCCGCGTACAGCGCGCCGGTGGCCACCAGCGATTTACCCGAGCCGGTCGGCGTCGCCAGGACGACATTCGCGCCGCTGACCACCTCGATCAGCGCTTCCTCCTGCGCCGGGTAGAGCACGGTGCCCTGCGCCTCGGCCCACGCACCGAAGGAGGCGAACAGCTCGTCGGGGTCAGCGCCCTTCGCGCGCAGCGCGGACAGGTCGCCCGGATCGTCGAGAAGAGCATTGAGGGACATCGTGAGCAATAGCGTGCCCGAAGAGGCATTCCCGCCGGTCGCGCTGCCTATGGTCGAGCGGTGACGATCACCTACGACGAGACGCTGCGCGAGCAGATCCGGACGAATTTGGCGGATCACGAACGCCGCACCGTGACCGACCCCACGAAGCGGCACGCCGCCGTCGCGGTCGTGGTGGTCGACTCCGAGGTCGGTGAGGACAGGGTGGACGCGGCGCCTGTTGACGACTTGATCGCCGAGCAACTGATGGAGGCCGGCCTCGACGGCCGCATGGTCGATGTGGCGGGAGGTGCCGCTTTCCTTCTGTGCCGCAGGGCATCTCGCCTGAACTCACATGCCGCGCAATGGGCGTTGCCAGGGGGTCGCGTTGACCCTGGCGAAACCGCGGTCGACGCCGCGTTGCGGGAACTGGACGAGGAGGTCGGCGTCAGGGTGCCCGACTCGACCGTGCTGGGTCTACTCGACGACTACCCGACGCGGTCGGGTTACGTCATCACCCCCGTCGTCATCTGGGGCGGCGGCCGACTCGATCCGCGTCCTGCCCCCGACGAGGTCGCGGCGGTCTACCGCGTTGGGCTGCACCAACTGCAACGGGCCGATTCGCCTCGCTTCATCAGCATCCCGGAGAGCCCGCGTCCGGTCGTCCAGATCCCGTTGGGAAACGACCTCATCCACGCGCCAACGGGTGCGGTGCTATTGCAAATGCGGTGGCTGTGCCTGGAAGGCCGCCATGACCCGGTCGATCAGCTCGAACAACCGGTGTTCGCCTGGCAGTAGGAATTCGTCTCCGAGTGACGAGAGCGACATTGTTAGTACCCTAACGATTAGGGTACGATCAAATCGTGTCCACATCAATTACGGCCGACATCGACCCGCTAGCCCTCGAACAGCAGGTGTGTTTCGCGCTGGCGGTGACCAACCGGGCGGTCCTTTCCATCTACCGTCCGCTGCTCGAGCCACTGAGCCTGACGCATCCGCAGTACCTCGTGATGCTCGCTTTGTGGGATCACCAGAAGACGTCGACGGAGGGCAGCGCACCGTTGTCGGTCAAGCAGATCGCCACGGCGTTGCAATTGGAATCGGCCACGCTCTCACCGATGCTGAAGCGCCTGGAAGCACTGGGCTACATCGTCCGCAGCCGCAGCACCGCCGACGAGCGGACGACGCATATCGAGCTCACCGACGACGGGCGTGCGTTGCGCGAGAGGGCGCTTTCAATCCCTCCCGCCGTCGTCGCCCGACTCGGCGTCGAGATGGCCGAACTCGAAGAACTGCGGGAAGTGCTGACCCGCATCAACTCCGCTGCCCTAGCGGCCGGCGCTCTCGACGTCTAACCCACCCCGCAGGAGTCCACATGGAAACCACCAGACCCACCCCCTTGCAGTACATCGCGTACGCGTACGGACATCGCCTGCCCGACTCGATGCGTCATTGGGTCGCCAATGACCTGGCCGGACAAGGCGCGGTCCGCCGGCACATGATCCGGATGGCCATCCCGCCGCTTCTGGTTCTCGGCCCGCTCTGGTTTCTCCCAGCCTCGTTCTACGTGCACCTCGAGATGACGGCACCGATCTACATCTGGGCGCTGCTCATGTCGATTGCGCTGAACAAGATCTGGCGCCGATACCGGTTGGCGCAGCACGACCTCGACCCGAACCTCGTCGACGTGATCAAGCTCAAGCGAGACGCCCACATCCACGAGGACTACATCCGCCGCTACGGACCGCGCCCGGTAGAGGCCAAGTGGCAGGCGAACAGCAGCCCATTCTGATCAAACGGCGTCGCCTTCTCGCTGGCTAGCGTGACGACGCCATCGTCGGTATCCACTCCTCGCGGCGAAGGCGCCGACGATGGCGGTCACGCACCATACGGCGATCGCCGCGTATGCCAACGGCGCCGACAGATCTCCGATCGACGCGCCGAGCGCGGTGTAGACGAACGCGCGCGGCGCAGATCCGATGAACGCTCCGGCGGCCATCTGCCACAACGGAACTCCGAACGCGCCGAACGCATAGGAGGCCAGCGCGTCGGAGATGCCTGGGACGAAACGCTGCCCGACGACCGCCCACAAACCTCCCCGGTCGATCATTGCGTCGAGACGGTCGGCGCGTTCTGCGCCCGAGCAGCGCACGTGCGCTGTCGCGGCCTGCCCGTCGGCCCGCGAGGCTGGCGATCGTCGCGGTGCCAACCGTCGCGCCGAGCGTCACGAACGTGCCGAGCACGGGCCCGAACAGCATGCCGCTTCCCGCCGCCAGGATCGGGCCGGGCACGAATACGGCGCCGAGCACCGCTGACACCACGACGTAGGTCAAGGGCGCAGCCGGACCCGTCGCCGCCACCGTGCGCCGGACATCCTCGACGTCGATGACTCGCGTGACAGCGACCAGATAAAACAGCCCGACCAAGAACGCGGCGAATACGGCGAGCCGCACGACGTGGGGCCAGCGGGCTGTGGGGGAGGCGTCGGACCGTTCGGTCATTCGACCGCAATCCTGCCGCCAACCAGAGAATCGTTCTGGCATCGGGATGAGTTCTCGGCCAGCCATCCGTTCTGGGCGTCAGGAACAAGTCACCACCAAGAAAGGCTCATCATGAGAATCGTCGTCATCGGAGGAACCGGCCTCATTGGCTCGAAGTTGGTGCACACCTTGACCGAACACGGTCACGACGCCATCGCCGCGGCGCCGTCGACCGGTGTGAACACGCTCACGGGCGAGGGACTGCCCGAGGTTCTCGCGGGCGCCCAGGTGGTCGTCGACGTGTCGAACTCGCCAACGCTCGACGACGCGGCGATCGAGTTCTTCCGCACGGCGACCACGAACCTGCTCACGGCCGAGAAAGATGCCGGGGTCGGTCACCACGTCGCGCTGTCGGTGGTGGGCACCGATCAATTGGCCCCGCAGAGCGGGTACTTCGAGGCGAAGCTCGCTGCAGGAGAAGCTCATCGGCGACGGTCCCATTCCCTACTCCATCGTCCACGCGACGCAGTTCTTCGAGTTCGTCAAGACCCTCGCCGACTCCGCGACCGTCGACGACACCGTGCGGATGCCACCCGCCTATTTCCAGCCGATGGCCGCCGCCGACGTCGCAGAAGGACTCGCCATCGCCGCAGTCGGTGACCCGGTGAACGGCATCACCGAAATCGGTGGGCCAGAGGCGTTTCTGCTTCCCGACCTCATCAGGACCGCGCTGACCGCCCGCGGAGATACCCGCGAGGTCGTCGCCGATCCGGCCGCACACGTACTGGGGCATCGAAGCTCGAGGAGCGCACCCTCGTCCCCGGTGACGGCGCGACGCTCTTCGATACCCGGTTCGAGGACTGGATTCTCGAAGCGGCCGCCAAGGCGTAGTCACCGACGGGTCCGTCACCGCGACCGACAGTTGAGCACGACCGCCGAGGATGCGCGATCGGTCCACAGGAATCAGATGCGATGGTGTGCACGGTCGGGGGCAAAGTCTTCGCGGACGCGCTAGCGAATGCGAGACGCTTCGGGGCCTGATATCGACCGTCCGATCGGGCAACTGCCAGGTGCTGGTGCTCCGCGGAGAGGCGGGTGTCGGCAAGACCGCGTTGCTCGAGTACGTCGCGGAGCTGGCGTCAGGCTTCCGCTCGTCCAGGTGGCAGGCGTCCAGTCCGACATGGAGCTCGCGTTCGCGGGCCTGCAGCAGCTGTGCGCGCCGCTGATGGATCATGTCGACGAATTGCCGGAACCGCAGCGCGAGGCGCTGAACGTAGCCTTCGGCCGCGGAGTCGGACCGACCCCCGACCGCTTCCTGGTCGGGCTTGGCCGTGCTGAGCCTGATGGCGGCCGCCGCCGACGACCAACCCCTGCTGTGCGTCGTCGACGACGCGCAGTGGCTCGACCAGGTGTCGGTGCAGACCCTCGGCTTCGTCGCCCGGCGCCTGATGGCCGAGCCCGTCGCGTTGGTCTTCGCGGTGCGCGATGGCGGCGCCGACGTGTTGGCGGGCCTGCCGGAACTGGTGATCAAAGGCCTATCGGACGGCGACGCTCGGGACCTGCTGGAATCGGTGATGGTGGGCGGGATCGACCCGCGGGTGCGAGACCGCATCGTGGCGGAGACCCGCGGCATTCCGCTGGCGCTGCTCGAGGTGCCGCGAAACGTCTCCGCGGCAGAGCTTGCCGGCGGATTCTGGATTTCGGGCGAGCGCTCGTCGGCCGCGGCAGATCGAGGACGGCTTCGTGCGCCGCATTCAGTCCGCTTCCTGAGCCGACTCCAGCGGTTGCTGCTTGTCGCGGCGGCCGAGCCGGTGGGCGATGCTGCGTTGTTCCTGCGCGCCGCCGCGCAGCTGGGCATTCCGGTCGATGCGCTGGCGCCTGCCGAGGCCGCGGGAGTGATCGAGTTCGGTCCGCGCATGCGCTTCCACCACCCGTTGATGCGCTCGGCCGCGTACCGCGCGGCCGATCTGACTGACCGCAGGGCGATCCATCGGGCGCTGGCCGATGCGACCGATCCGCAGTCGGACCCCGACCGTCGGGCATGGCACGCCGCCAATGCAGCGGCGGGACCCGACGACGCGGTGGCCGCGGAGCTGGAAACCTCGGCAGGCCGGGCCCAGAGCAGGGGCGGTATCGCCGCCGCGGCAGCTTTCCTGGAGCGCGCCACCGCATTGACGTCGGACCCGGCCCTGCGCGGCTGCCAGGGCGCTCGCGGCCGCACAGGCCAAACGGGACGCGGCAGCGCCGGAGGCGGCGCACGAGCTTCTTGCGATAGCCGAACTCGGCGCCGCTGTCGGACCTCCAACGGGCGCAGGTCGCTCGGTTGCGCGCCCAGATGGAGTTCGTCCGCAGTCGCGGCGGCGAACACGGCGCGCCCCAGGTCGGCCGAAACCGCGCCGCAATTGCTCGACGCAGCCAAACGGCTCGAGCACTCGACGACGACTTCGCCGCCAGGGAGACCTACCTCGAGGCGGTCGCCGCGGTCATGTACGCCGGGCGACTCGGTGAACCCGGGGCCGCTGGCGGATGTGGCCGAGGCGGCGCGCTCCGCGGTTAGCCGGACACCGGAACTGCCGCGGCCAGATCGACTTCCTCTTGAACGGCATGGCAGAACGGATCACCGGCGGCTTGAGCGCCGGCTCCGACAACGCTGCGCGCCGCATTGGAGCCCATGTGCAGCAATTGGCTCAGTCGGACGCTAGCTCAGTCCGGCGCTGGATGGTGCCGCGTTTCCGATCTTGCAGGAATCCGCCGCACATGAACTGTGGGACGAAGCGATCGTGGACCAACTGGCCACGGCAGTGGTGCGGCAGGCGCGCGACGCCGGCGCACTGGCCGGACTTCCGCGAGCGCTGGTCTACCGGGCGGGCGTTCACGTCTACTAGCGGGCGAATTCGCCACGGCGGCAACGCTTATCGAAGAGGCGAACGCGATCACCGCGGCGACGGACTACCACGCCGGTGAGATACCACTCGTTGATGCTCGCCGCATGGCGGGGTGATCCGACCGAGGCGCATCGAGCGTGATCGAGGCGGCCGCCGCGGACGGAACCGCCAGGGGTGAAGGCCGACTGCTCGGCCTGACCGGATACGCCGCCGCCGTGCTCTACAACGGTCTCGGTCGATACGACGAGGCCTTCGCGGCCGCGCGCGAGTGCTGCGAGTACGAGGATCTCGGCTTCTACGGTTGGTGCCTGTTCGAACTGATCGAAGCCGCGGCACGCACGCGGCGACACGACGCGGCCGCGCCGGCGCTGCAGCGGTTCGAAGAGCGGGCGGGCGCCAGCGGAACCGACTGGGGCTTGGGTGCGGTGGCAAGCTGCGCGGGCCCTGCTGGCCGACAATGAGCACGCCGACGGCCTCTTCACCGAAGCCATCGAACGCCTGGAGCGCACCCGCGTCGTGCGTGCACCTCGCGCGCACCCGGTTGGCTTACGGCGAATGGCTGCGCCGCGTGAAACGCCAAACTCGACGCCCGCAAGCAGCTCAACACGGCCATACGAGATGTTCACCAGAATGGGTGCGCAGGGTTTCGCGGAACGGGCTCGGCGGGAACTGGTCGCCACTGGTGAGAAGGTGCGCAAGCAGCCGGTCGACCTCAGGCGACGAGCTGACCGCCCAGGAGGCGCAGATCGCGCGGCTTGGCCGCCGACGGCCTGACGAATCAGGAGATCGGTGCGCAGCTGTTCATCAGCACGCACACCGTCGAATGGCATCTGCGGAAGGTCTTCGTCAAGCTCGGCATCACCTCGCGCAGGCAGCTGCGCACTGTGTCGTGGGCAAGCTAGGTGCACGCAGCCTTATTCGACGAGCTTGCCGTGGGTGCTACCTCACGCATCCGAGCCGAAATATCAAGTGGGATACCGGCAATGGCTTCGCGTTCGATACGGCCGGGTCCGGACCACACCAGGTTGACATTGAGCGCTTCGTCGAGATGCGGGTAGTCGGAACGATTGTGGCAGCCGCGCGTCTCGCGCCGTTCCAGTGCTGCCTCGAGCGTGGCCCGCGCCGCGATGGCGCTGGCTTTGAGGTCGAATGCGTGGGCGAGGTCGTAGAACCCGGCGATGTCAGGGTGCACGCCAAGATGCGGTCAGCCGCTCTTCGATCTCCGCGAGCTCGCTCAGGCCGCGTGAGTAGTCCGGCCTCGTCGCGTACGACGCCGGCGTGCTCGGTCATGGCGTTGCGGAGCGCTCGTTGGAGGAAGCGGACGTTCTCGGGACCATCGGTGGCCAAGATCTCGTCGATCTCGCCTCGGGCAGCGGAAACCGCGGCATGGGAGCGCTGTTGGGCGTTGAGCCGAGCCGAGTAAGCGGCGGCGGCTTGGCCGACGATCTTGCCGTAGACGAGCAGTTCGATCAGCGAGTTCCCGCCGAGCCGGTTGGCTCCGTGCAGCCCGCTCGATGCTTCGCCGATCGCGTACAGACCTTCGACGTCGGTGCTGTGATCTTCGGGGCGAACCCATACGCCGCCCATCGAGTAGTGCGCCGTGGGAGCGATCTCGATGGGCGTGGTGGTGATGTCGAGCAGCTGCAGGTCCATCAAGGTCTGATAGACGCGCGGGAGGCGCTCCATGATCTGCGTCCGCGGCAGGTGCGAGACGTCCAGCCACACACCGCCGCGCGGGTGTGCCGCGGCCCTCCTTGATCTCGGTGTAGGCGGCGAGTGCGACCCTGTCACGGGTGGACAGTTCCATCCGGTCGGGGTCATAGCGTTTCATGAAGCGTTCACCGAGGTCGTTGCGCAGGATTCCGCCCTCGCCGCGAGCCGCCTCGGACACCAGCGTGCCCGCGGAGTCCTCGGGTTCGATCAGCCCGGACGGATGGAACTGGACTAGCTCCGGATCGCGGATCCGCCCGCCAGCTTCGAGCGCCAAACGGAAAGAGTCGCCGGTGTTTTCGTCGCGGCGTGACGATGTGCGTCGCCAGATCCGGGTGTGTCCACCCGTGGCGAGGATGACGGCATCTGAGTGGATGGTGTAGCGGGTGCCGTCCAGGAGGTTGAAGCCGTATGCACCGAAGATGACATTGTCGCGGACGAGCAGCGTGGTGATGTAGACCGAGTCGAGGATGGGAATGGCGAGCTGTGCCGCCCTTCTGATGAGCGTGCGCTGCAGTTCCAGGCCGGTGTAGTCGCCGGCGAAAGCGGTGCGGCGGAAGGTGTGTGCGCCGAAGAAGCGTTGAGAGATTCGGCCGTCCTGTTCGCGGGCGAAGGCCATGCCGTAGCGCTCCAGATCCCTGATCGACTCCGCCGCGCCCTCGGTCACTACCTGCACGGTCATGGGGTCGGCAAGCAGGTAGCTCTCGGTGAGCGTGTCGGCCGCGTGCTGCTGCCATGTGTCGTCCGCGTCCATGGTGGCCAACGCCGCGTTGATGCCGCCGGCCGCCAATGTGGTGTGCGCGTCGGTCTTCGGCCGCTTGCCAACAATGAGGACGTCGATTCCTCGCTCGGCGAGTTCGATCGCCGCGCGCAGTCCGGATCCTCCGGTCCCGATGACAAGGACGGAGGTTGCGATCTGCTGTTCAACGTTGGTCATGTCCAACTCCTTGTGTGTTCTGACGGCCAGAACGGACCGATGATCACGAAGTCATCCCGACTCGACTACTGACTACCGACTACGAACTTCCAAGGGTTCGCTCGCCGGCCGCGACGTTCAGGCTGAGTGCATGGACGTTTATGAGGCAGTGACGACCCGACGGGCGGTACGTGGATTCACCGACGAGCCGGTTTCCAGGGAGGTGCTGGAGCGCGTGCTGTCCGCCGCGGCCTGGGCGCCGTCGGGATCGAACGTCCAACCGTGGCATATCTACGTGGTGACCGGCGCACCGCTGGCGCAGCTCAAGAAGCTCGCCACCGAGCGTGTCGCCGCCGGCGACGGCTGGGACGAGCGGGAGTACGTGATGTACCCGCCCGACATGAAATCCCCGTACGGTGAGCGCCGAGCCGCGTTCGGCAAGGAGCGGTACAGCGCGCTCGGCATTGCGCGCGAGGACTGGGAGGCGCGCATGAGGGCCGCCATCGCGAACTGGGATTGCTTCGGCGCGCCCGCCGCCCTGTTCTGTTACATCGACCGCGACCTCGGCCTGCCCCAATGGTCCGACCTCGGTATGTATCTACAAACCGTCATGCTGCTGCTCCGCGCCGAAGGCCTGCACAGTTGCCCGCAGATGGCATGGTCGCAGGTTCGCAAGACCGTCGCCGAGATCGTGTCACCCCCGGACGAACTCATGCTGTTCTGCGGCATGTCGATCGGGTACGAGGACCCACGGTGGACTACATCCGCACCGGCCGGGCTCCGCTCGACGAGACGGTCACGTTCATCGAGGGTTAGCCACGGAATCGCGTGGGTGCGTGGCGCCCTGTGCATCACCTGTGACCGCCCGCACACCAGGGTTGGCGCCGCTACGATCAAGATCGCACCAGGCCCTGTCCAAGGACGGTGAACCGGTAGGGCCACTGGAACAGACGCGGTGGAGACTATGTCGGACAAGGTCGGGGACAACGTCTGCGCGGTCGCGCCAGCGAATCGAGACGCTTCGCGAGCCTGGTGGCCGACCGTCCGATCGGGTAGCAGCCGCGTGCTGGTGCTCCGCGGTGAGGCAGGTGTCGGCAAGACCGCGTTGCTCGACCGTGCGGCGGAGCTTGCGACAGGGTTCCGCTGTGTCGACGTGGCTGGCGTGGAGTCCGATATGGAGCTGGCCTTCGCCGGCCTGCAGCAGCTGTGCGCACCGCTGCTTGACCATCTCGATGAGCTGCCGGAACCCCAGCGCGAGGCGCTGAACGTAGCCTTCGGCCGCGGGGTCGGGGCCGACGCCGGACCGGTTCCTGGTCGGGTTGGCCGTGCTGAGCCTGATGGCCGCCGCTGCCACCGACCAACCACTGCTGTGTCTCATCGACGACGCGCAGTGGCTCGACCAGGTGTCCGTGCAGACGCTCGGCTTCGTCGCGCGGCGACTGCTGGCCGACCCGGTCGCATTGGTCTTCGCGGTACGCACGACAGGCGACCAGGTGCTGGCCGGCCTTCCCGAACTGGTGATCGGCGGCCTATCCGATGTCGACGCTCGAGAGTTGCTGGACTCCGTGGTCTTGGGGCGGATCGACGAGCGGGTTCGCGACCGAATCGTCGCTGAGACGCGTGGCGTTCCGTTGGCTCTGCTGGAGGTGCCGCGAAACGTCTCCGCGGCGGAGCTGGCAGGCGGTTTCGGCACCACGGGTACGCGTACTTCGGCCGGACAGATCGAGGACGGCTTTGTGCGCCGTATCCAGGCCCTCCCCGAGCAGACCCGGCGGCTATTGCTTGTCGCGGCGGCCGAACCGGTGGGCGACGCGGCGCTGTTTCTGCGAGCGGCCGCGCAACTGGGCATACCGGTTGACGCGCTCGCACCGGCCGAAGCCGCGGGCGTGATCGAGTTCGGTCCGCGTATGCGGTTTCACCATCCGTTGATGCGGTCGGCCGCCTACCGGGCGGCCGATCTGACCGAGCGCAGGGCAATTCATCGGGCGCTGGCGGACGCAACCGATCCGGAAACAGACCCCGATCGCCGGGCATGGCACGCCGCCAATGCCGCGGCGGGACCCGACGATGTAGTGGCGGCGGAACTGGAGGCCTCGGCTGGCCGGGCTCAGAGCAGGGGCGGAATCGCAGCAGCGGCAGCATTTCTGGAGCGCGCCGCCACTTTGACATCCGATCCGGCCGAACGCGGAGCAAGGGCGCTCGCGGCCGCGCAGGCCAAACGGGATGCGGCCGCGCCGGAGGCGGCGTACGAGCTCCTCGCGATCGCCGAACTCGCGCCGTTATCCGATCTCCAACGCGCGAAGGCGGCTCGTCTGCGGGCCCAGATGGAATTCGCGCGCAGCCGGGGAGGCGGTCTCAATGCCGCCGCGGCTGGCCGACTGTACCGTCCAGTTGCTCAGCGCCGCGAAGCAATTGGAGTCTCTCGATGACGCGCTGGCGCGTGAGACATATCTGGAAGCTCTCGCCGCCGTCATGTACGCGGGGCGACTCGGTGAAACAACCGCACGGGCGGATGTCGCCGACGCGGCACGCGCCGCAATAGGCCGGGTCGCCAAGCTCCAACGACCGATCGACTTTCTTCTGAGTGGCATGGCGGACCGGATCATGGGTGACGGAAGCTCCGGTTCCGCCGCGACGCGTACCGCGTTGGAGCTCATGTGCTCTACGGCGGAGCGGAACGATGGCCAGGCCCTGCGCTGGATGTCGCTGGGCTTGGTCATCGTGCTGGAATGCGCGGCAGGCGAGCTGTGGGACGACGAGCTTTGGCACCAGCTGGCCGCCATGTTGGTCCGGCAAGCTCGCGACGCCGGCGCACTGGCCGCCCTTCCCGCGGCCCTCGCATTCCGTGCCGGGATCACACCTGCTGGCCGGCGAGTTTGTCACGGCGGCAACACTTATCGAAGAGGCAGATTCGATCGCCGTCGCCACGGGTTACGCCCAGACGCGGTATCACTCGCTGTCGTTGCCTGCCTGGCGGGGGATTCCGGCCGAGGCGCTCGTCTCCTTGGAGGCGGCTGCCGCGGCACGGAACCGCAAGGGGTGAAGGCCGCCTACTTGCAGCCGTCGGCTACCTCACCGCCGTGTTCTACAACGGTCTCGCCCGGTACGAGGAGGCATTCGCCGCCACCCGCGACTGCTGTGACTACGAAGACCTCGGATTTTCCTCGTGGAGCCTGTTGGAACTGACTGAAGCCGCCGTTCATACCGGCGAGATGGAAGCGGCTGTGTCGGCCGCGCGGCGCCTCGAAAAGCGCCTGCTCCCCAGCGGAACCGACTTCGGTCTGGGTTTCGTGGCGAGTGCGCGGGCGTTGGTTGCCGATGACGACCACGCCGAGAGCCTGTACCTCGAAGCCATCGAGCGCCTAGAGCGCACCAGGATGGTTGTGCACGTCGCTCGCGCCCGGTTGCGATACGGCGAATGGCTGCGTCGCGTGCATCGGCGCCACGACGCACGTCAACACCTGAGCGACTCCTACGACATGTTCACCCGAATGGGGGCGCATGCCTTTGCAGAACGGGCTCGCCGCGAACTGGTCGCCACCGGCGAGAAGGTGCGCAAGCAGCAGGTCAGCTCCGGTGACGAGCTGACGGCGCAGGAGGCACAGATCGCACGGCTGGCCGGCGAGGGCCTGACGAATCAGGAGATCGGCGCGCAGCTGTTCATCAGCACGCACACCGTCGAGTGGCATCTGCGGAAGGTCTTCGTGAAGCTCGGCATCACTTCACGCAGGCAGCTCCGCTCCATTTCCTGGGCGAGCTAGCTGTTGCGCCGGTTGTCCGCGACTACGGACTACTGATTACGGACTACTGACTACGGACTTCCAAGGGTTCGCTCACCGTCGGTGACCGCCAGGCTGAGTGAGACAGCCGACACGGGCTCTCACCAGCGCAGAGGCAATCGAGGAGACCGATCATGTCAATGACCTCCGTCCGCGGCACGTCCGAGTCGGACACGGATCTCGCCGCACGCTTCGCCAGAGAAACGGAGCCCCTCTTCGATGTCTTGATGCGGGGCGCTCGGCGGCTGGCACGCAGCAGCGCAGACGCAGAAGATCTGCTTCAAGACACGCTCCTGCACGCATACGCGGGATTCGGCACGTTCCAGGAGAACAGCAATCTCAAGGCGTGGCTCTTCCGGATCCTCTACAACCGGTGGGTCAGCACATACCGCTCCAAACAGTGCCGTCCGGCGGAGGTTCCGGTCGACCAGATAACAGAGCGGGACCTGACGCGTAGTGCCGCACGACTACCGGGTGGGCCACGCTCGGCCGAGTCAGAGGTGCTGGATGCGTTGCCGGACAGCGAAATCAAGGCCGCACTCGCAATGCTGCCGGAGGGCTTCCGGGCGGCGGTGTACTACGCCGACGTCCAGGGATACACCTACGCGGAGACCGCCGCATTGATGAAAATCCCGCACGGCACGGTGATGTCACGCGTGTCACGCGGCCGCCAACGGCTGCGAATCGCACTTAGCCCATGTCGCCTAAACCAGGGAGCTCGCAATGGAATTGATCGATCAGACAGCGTTAATCACCGGCGGAACGGCGGGCATCGGGTTGGCGTGTGCCCGACTGCTGGCACGTGAAGGCACCTCGGTCATCATCACCGGTCGAGACGCGGAGCGCGGCAAGGCCGCGGCAGCTGCCGTCAGCGGGAACGTGCGCTTCATCCAGGCCGATCTGTCAGACATCGAGTCGGTGAAATCGCTTGTAGCGGACGCAGGAGAGGTCGACATCCTGGTCAACAACGCGGCCAGCTTTCCCGCGGCGCTGACCGTCAACCAGGAAGTCGAGTCGTTCGAGAAGACGTTCGACACCAACGTCCGCGGCACCTACTTCCTGGCTGCCGGCCTTGGAAAGGGAATGCTGAAGCGAGGGCGCGGAAGCATCATCAACGTCACCTCAATGGTCGCGTCCAAGGGTGTGCCTGGCGCATCCGCCTACAGCGCCTCCAAGGCCGCGGTGGAATCCCTCACCCGCACCTGGGCCGCGGAGTTCGGCGTGCGCGGTGTCCGGGTCAACAGCGTCGCCCCGGGTCCCACCAAAACCGAAGGCGTCGAGGCGGAATGGGGCGACACCAACGAGGAACTCGGCCGTGCATTGCCGTTGGGCCGCACCGCCGAACCGGAAGAGATCGCACACGCGGTGCTCTTTCTCGCCTCGCCACGCTCGAGTTTCATCACCGGCTCAACCCTGCACGCCGATGGCGGCGGCACCGCCATCTGAAAAACACAAGAGAGGAACGACCGATGTCGAAAAACTATGACGCCTCATGGGAGAACGCACTGACCGTTGTGCAGGAGGCGCAGCCGCCGTTCATTCCGGACGGCGCGCACGCCATGACCGTTGTCATCGAATACCCGCCCGGCAGCGCGGGCGCCCCTCCGCACCGGCATCCGGGTGGCCCGGCATTCGGCTACATGCTGGAAGGCGAGATGCTGTTCGAACTGGAAGGCGAGGCACCGCGAGTCATCCGCGCAGGAGAAGCGTTCTGGGAACCCGGGGGAGACGTCATCCACTACTCGGACGGCAACAACCGCGACGACATGAAATCTCGTTTTGTCGTGACGATGCTCTGCGATCCCGGCCAGCCCATGCTCGTCCTTGTCGACGAAGAAGAGCTTGCCGCACGCGCGCACATGCGGGTGCCTGCGGAGGCAAACCCCGGCGAAATCAGTTGATGTAACCGAACTCATCGCAAACTACGTACGGGGCGATAGATTCGGGCAATAGGCGATCTTGCGGGCGGGGGCCACATGAGCAAATCGAAACCATTGTCGGCGGCTGAGCAGGTCGATGACCTGACCCCAGACGGGATCATGCAGTTGGGGTCTGCGTTCTGGGGCTCGAAAACGCTGCTGAGCGCTGTCGAGCTGAGACTGTTCGGCGCGCTCAGCGAGAACGGCCCCCTAGACGCCGAGGAACTCCGCGAGCGACTCGGCCTCCATCCGCGCAGCGCGCGCGATTTCTTCGACGCCCTTGTCGCACTAGGGATGCTCGATCGCGACGACGGCCGGTACTCGAACACTCCGGAGACGGACCTGTTCCTCGACCCGGCGAAGCCCACGTACGTGGGCGGCTTATTGGAGATGTTCAACGCTCGCTTGTACACGTTCTGGGGATCGCTGACCGAGGGACTGAGGACGGGTCAGCCGCAGAGTGAGGTGAAGACCGGAGGCGAATTCTTCGAAACGCTGTATGCCGATCCTGACAAGCTCGCGCAGTTCACGGCCGCGATGAGCGGGCTCAGCCTCGCGACGGGCGACGCGATTGCGGCCAAGTTCCCGTGGCGCGACTACGGCAGCGTGATCGACATCGGATGTGCCCAAGGCGCCATCTCCGTCGCGATCGCTACTGCCCATGGCCACCTGACCGGCGGTGGCTTCGACCTGCCGCCCGTGGAGCCGATCTTCAACGCTTATGTCGCCCGATTTGGGTTGGCCGACCGCCTCAGGTTCACCCCCGGCAACTTCTTCGAGGACCCGCTGCCGAGCGCCGACGTGCTCATCATGGGCCACATACTTCACGACTGGACTCTGGACGAGAAGCGCCTACTCCTACAGAAGGCCTTCGACGCGCTGCCCAAAGGTGGGGCGTTGATCGTCTACGAAGCGATCATCGACGACGACCGCCGCCAAAACGCGTTCGGGCTGCTGATGAGTCTCAACATGCTGATCGAAGGGACTGGCTTCGACTACACGGGCGCAGACTGTCGCGGCTGGATGGCTGAGGTCGGCTTCAGCGCAAGCTATGTCGAACACCTGGTCGGCCCCGACTCGATGGTGGTCGGGATCAAGTAGGCGGCGCCTCCTCGAACCGCTACGTGGCCGCCCCGCTCGTCGAGAGGCGCCGCGCGGCGAAGTCAGCGGCTTGGTCGGCCATCCCGTTCACCGCGTAGAGGTTGTGCGCGCCGTTGTCGTTGCCGCCCGGCGCGCAGACGGAGTCCTCGGGTATGCACAAGTCGGTGGTCTTGTCCGCATACAGGCTGCCGACGGTGATCGGCGGCGCTCCGGTGTAGATCATTTGCAGGAACCCGCTGGATGGTTTTCCGAACAGCGCCACCGCGGCGACGTGCTTGGCCACCTCGGGCGGCATCGGGCCGTGATGCCTGGTGGAAGGGTGTAGCCGGCAGGTATCGCGTCTTCGGTGGTGTAGGCCATCACGGCCGCGCCTTGCGAGTACCCCCCGAGCACCATCTTGGTTTTCGGGCAGGTCGCCGCCACGTCGCGGATCTTGTTGCGTCGCGTCGATGAATCCGACAGCGGCGGTGGAGAAATCGAGCGACGCCGGATAGTTCACCGGATACACATCGACCGATTTCCCGCCGACCTTCGCGCGCAGCGCGTCGACGAACGCCTGCCCGGTGCCGCCGACACCAGCCGGTTCGAACGTGCCGCGTGCGAAAATCACCTGGACGTCGGGGCATGGGTCGGCAGACGCCGAAGGAATGTTGACCGGACTGCACACCAGCGCCGATGTTGCCACCGCCGCAGCACCGAGAAATCGACCAGATGACGCTCATCTATACCTCACCATCCCATCTACTTCGGGACCAGGTGCAGGCCCCGATGCCGCTCCAAAGACCACGCGCTTGTACCCATCCTTCCACCCAACCAAACAAGCGCAATACGAAGCGGTTTCCGTCCGTCGACGCGGCTACTCGGCATCGAGATAGGCGTCGGCCCACGCGCCGATGATTCGACCTGCGCGACGCGCCTGACCGGGGCCGGTGAGCAGATGGTCCGAACCCTCGAGAGAAACGAAGCTGCGCGGGTGACGTGCGGTGCGGAAGATTTCGCTCGCGTTCGCGATGCCGACCGTGTTGTCGGTCGGCGAGTGCAGGATCAGCAGTGGCAACCGCAGGCCGCGGATCTTTTCATGCAGGGCGGCCGCGCGGACATCCTCGACGAACGCCCGCTTCAGGGTGAGCGTGCGACCGCCGACCATCCACTCGGCACTGCCTTCGGACAGCACGCGGTCGACCACCGCGTCGTAGTGACGCTCGGCGTGTGCGGGGTCCATCGGGGCCCCGACCGTGGCGACCGCCCGCACGCCGGGTGACTGCCGGGCCGCGGCGATCACCGCCGCACCCCCGAACGAATGACCGACGAGGATGTCGGCAGGCGTTCCTCGCTCGGCCATGAACTCGCATGCCCGGACGACGTCGTCGACCTTGTGCGGTGAACGAACCGTCGCCCCAGTCGCCCTCCGAGTCGCCCAACCCGAGCGCGTCGAAGCGCAACATGCCGATGCCGTCCTCGGCGAGCTGCTTGCAGATGCGAGCGGCGGCAGGCGAGTCCTTGCCAAGCGTGAACCCGTGCGAAAAGACGCCCCAGCCGCGGGGCGTCCCCTGCGGGCCTTTCGATGATCCCCGCCAGGTTCGGTCCCGTTGAGCTGGGAAACGTGACGCGCTCGGCCATGCCGGAGGTTTACCACCCTGCACCACCCTTTTGCCATGTCGCTACCGTTTAGGCATGTCCGAACAGGTCACCACCAACGCGCCCGATCCGGCCGACGTCGGCTCGCGCATCGACCCGGTACTCGCCAGGAGTTGGCTGTTGGTCAACGGCGCGCACGACGACCGGTTCCAGGCCGCCGTACACTCCCGCGCCGACATCGTCGTCCTCGACATCGAGGATGCGGTCGCGCCGAAGGACAAGGTCGCCGCCCGCGACAACGTCGTGCGCTGGCTCGAGCGCCGGAAACTCCGACTGGGTGCGCATCAACGGTTTCGGCACCCCCTGGTGGGCCGACGACCTGAGGGCACTGGCGCCACACGTCCATCGGCGGCGTGATGCTGGCGATGGTCGAATCGGTGGACCACGTGACCGAGACCGCCAAACGACTGCCGAACGTCCCGATCGTGGCGCTCGTCGAAACGGCGAGGGGTCTGGAACGCATCACCGAGATCGCCGCGACCAAGGGGACCTTCCGGCTCGCGTTCGGCATCGGCGACTTCCGCCGCGACACCGGCTTCGGGGAAGACCCCGCCACCCTCGCCTACGCGCGCTCCCGGTTCACCATCGCCGCCAAGGCAGCCCACCTGCCCAGCGCGATCGACGGGCCGACCATCGGCTCCAACGCTCTCAAGCTCATCGAGGCCACCGCCGTCTCCACCGAGTTCGGGATGACGGGCAAGATCTGCCTCAGCCCCGACCAGTGTTCCGTCGTGAACGAAGGGCTGTCCCCGTCGCAGGACGAAATCGCTTGGGCGAAAGAGTTTTTCGCCGAGTTCGAGCGCGACGGGGGCGAGGTTCGCAACGGGTCGGACCTGCCGCGCATCGCCACGGGCCACCAAGATCCTCGAGCTGGCCCGCTCCTACGGCATCCAGGTGTCCGAGTTCGACGACGAGCAGGTCCATATGCCCGCCCCGTCGGACACCTACCACTACTGAGCTCAGCGCCGTTCGAGCGCGTAGGTGCCGCAGAAGGTTCGATAGGCGCCGAAATCCTCCGGCGCCGGTTCGGCGTAGCGCTCGAGGCCGGGCCGTTCGTCGTAGGGCGCGGTCACGGCCGCAAGCAGCCGGGAGAGCGGATCGAGATCGCCCGCCGGTCGCCGCGGTCAGCGCCTCCTCGACCAAATGGTTCCGCGGGATGTACACCGGATTGACCCGGTCCATCGTGTCCGCGTCGGGAGCGAGTGCCTGCCAGCGCGCCAACCAACCGTCGAACGCGGCAAGGTCGACGAACAGTCCGCGCGCCGGTTCGACGTCGCCGCGCGCCGCCCGGCCGAGAAGTCGATAGAACGACGTGTGGTCGACGCGGCTCTGGAGGAGCTGCTCGAGGAGCTCGATGATCAGCGGCGTCACAACGTCGTCGTCGACGTCGCGCAAGGCCGAGCTTCGCCCGCATGCCTGCCGACCATGCGGCGTCGTACTGGCTTCGGAACCCGTCGAGCGACTCCTGCGCGAGGGCGAGCGCTCGGTCGAGGTCGTCGGCGAACAGCGGAAGCAACGTCTCGGCGAACCGGGCAAGGTTCCACGCCGCCACCGCAGGTTGCTCGCCGTAGGCGTATCGGCCCCAGGCATCGATCGAGCTGAACACCGTCGCCGGGTCGTAGGCCTCCATGAAGGCGCACGGCCCGTAGTCGATGGTCTCGCCCGAGATCGTCATGTTGTCGGTGTTCATCACCCCGTGCACGAACCCGACGAGCATCCACTGCGCCACCAGCGACGCCTGGGCGGCGACCACGGCCTCGAACAGCGCGCGGTACGGATTCTCCGCCTCGGCCGCAGCTCGGATGGTGCCGGGCGATGGCGTGGTCGGCGAGCCGCCGGACCAAGTCGATGTCGCCGGCGGTTGCGGCGTATTGAAAGCTGCCGACCCGCAGGTGGCTGCTCGCCACCCGCGCGAGCACGGCTCCGGGCAGCAGCGTCTCCCGATGGACCGGGCGACCCGTGGCCACGACCGCGAGGGACCGGGTGGTGGGGATGCCCAGCGCGTGCATCGACTCGCTGACGACGTATTCGCGCAGCATCGGGCCGACCGCGGCCAGACCGTCGCCGCCCCGCGCGAACGGCGTGGCGCCCGAACCCTTGAGGTGAAGGTCGCGAATCGTCCCGTCGGCGGCCGCGATCTCGCCGAGCAGCAGCGCGCGTCCGTCGCCAAGCCGCGGGACGAACCCGCCGAACTGGTGTCCGGCGTAGGCCTGCGCCACCGGCGTGGCACCGTCGGGCACCAGGACGCCGACCAAGAACCGCACGCCGTCCGGCGCTTCGCAGCCAGGCCGCGTCCAGGCCCAGGTCGGCGGCCAACCGCTCGTTGAGCACCAGCAGCCGCGGGTCGGGAGCCTCCTCGGCCTGCCAGCGCACAGCCATCTCCGGCAGCTCGCGGGAGAACCGGTCGTCAAGGACGACGGTGGCATCCGATGCAACGCTCACTTCACCGAGATTACGGATGCAGGATGTAGTCGCGTCAGCGGCGTGCGGATCCCGTCAGCGGCCCACCCGTTGGCGCTTGAAGCAGGCAGATGACGGTGCTCGGCAGGGGATTGGCCGACGTCCGGTCTTGATTGGAGTCGATCAGGTACGTCACCACGAACGGGCCGCTGCCGGCGGGTTGCCCGGTGTACTGCGTGAATCCCGCGTCGCACTGTCGATCGGCGACGTCGGCGATGGCGGCATTGACCTCGACGTCCGCGCGCAGGTAGACCTCCGCCGCGTGCGCTATCGCGCAGTCGACGACGGACACGGTGACCACGCTGGGATCGCTCGGCGGCGGGTCGGCGAGGCAGTCGCCGACTTGGAGCTCGATCCACTTCTGCGTCCTGCGGGCCCTGCGCGGTGGATGGGAGCGGCGACGGCCGTCGTGGTGGTGACGGCGGCCGGCGCCGGACTCGTCGGACGTCGCATCTCGAACTGCCCCGACTCCGCCACACGCCGTCAGCAGCGCCAGCGCGGCGAGAACCACGCCAAGAAAACGACAAGAATCTTCCAAGGCCCACATCGGAGGCTTTGCCGAACACATAATCCCGTCCCCAGAGTGAGTCAATTGTGCCTGACACCACCCGAATGAAGGCAGCGACGCTCGTTGCGTTCGTCGCCGTGATGTGTGCCGCTTGCGGGTCGACGACAACCGTATCGGCCAGTCCGATCGCACCCGTCAGTGTCGATTGCGGCCTGCAGGCGCCGGGACCGAGCAGTGTCGACAGCGTGTTCGGCGAGATCGACGGCTTCACGGTCAGTGAGATCTGCCCGGCCGATATCGATCCCACATTCGCCGCCAAGGAGTTCGGCACTCTCGCCGCGGGCCTCGTAAGCCAGAACGGGAATCCGATTCTCAGAGTGCTTGCGGGCCAACTCGAAATCGGGCAGCGGCCACGACTTCGTCCTCACGTACCTGACGAAGCTGAATGACCAGGCCGGCCCCGGCGTCGGCGTTCCCAGCCAAACCGAAGAACTCGGCGGCCATGGCGTGAGGCACTTCAATATTCCGCTGGCCACCGACGGATACCTCTACGCCGACGGGCCGACGGTCGTCGTCGCCTACGTCGACGCGGGCGCGCCGCCTGCGACCGTCGAAGACGCCTCACCAAGCTTCTCGACAACCTGGGCTAGTGCTGGGCCCACACGCCGTACGGGACGTAGGGGTCGACACCGAAGGGCGTGTACGGGTTCGCCCCGGCGGTGGGCATCTGCGGGTAGACGGGGAAGGGAACTCCGGGCTGCGGCACATTCGAACCGCTCCCCGCGTCGGCCAGGGCGGGGCCGGCGAGTCCGATGGCCAACGCCGCCAGCACACTCGACACCACTGTGGCAAAGCTCAACTTCTTCATTTTCAACTGCCTCCTGCTACCTAGAACATGCAGGTCGACGCCGGTCATCCCGATGGCTGGATCTTTACCGGGGGTGGCAGGATCGCAACGTGAAATCAATTGCTGCCACGCCGAGCAGTGGGCGCCGCCCGGTGCGGGCTCGCCAGTCGCTAATCTCGATCGCAACAGATGAGATCTGATCCTCCCCCGGCGGTCATCGTCGACCGTCAGGACGGAGCAGACAATCATGCAATGAGGAGCAACCTCTTGACCCTCAATACCGTCGCGTTCGAGCTCGTACCGCCCAACGCGGAGCTCGGCCGCTGAGCAGGCCGTGGAGGAAGCGCGCAAGGTGCTGCGGTTCTCCAAGGAGACCGGCATCGACGGCCGGATCCGGCACGTCATGATGCCCGGGATGATCGAGGAGGACGACGACCGTCCCGTCGAGATGAAGCCCAGGCTGGACGTGTTGGACTTCTGGAAGATCATCAAGTCCGAGCTGCCCGGGATGAAGGGGCTGTGCACCCAGGTCACCGCATTCATGGACGAGCCGTCGCTGCGCCACCGGCTGACCGATCTGCGCGACGCCGGTATCGAGGGCATCGCTTTCGTCGGCGTGCCGCGCACGATGAACGACGGTGAGGGGTCCGGCGTCGCGCCAACCGACGCCCTGTCGATCTACGACCAGATCGTGCCCAACCGCGGCGCGATCCTGATTCCCACCCGCGAAGGTGAACACGGCCGGTTCAACTTCAAGTGCAATCAGGGTGCGACGTACGGCATGACCCAGCTGTTGTACTCCGACGCGATCGTGGGCTTCCTGACGCGAATTCGCGAAGACCACCGACCATCGCCCCGAGATCCTGCTGTCGTTCGGCTTCGTGCCGAAGGTCGAGACGCGCATCGGTCTGATCAACTGGCTGATCCAGGATCCGGGCAATGCCGCCGTCGCCGACGAGCAGGCGTTCGTCAGCGAGGCTGGCGGAAACCGAGCCCGCGCAGAAGCGGAAGCTGATGATCGACCTGTACAAGCGTGTGATCGACGGCGTCGCCGACCTCGGTTTCCCGCTGAGCATCCATCTCGAGGCGGCGTACGGCGCGTCGGCGCCTGCCTTCGAAACGTTCGCGGAGATGCTCGACTACTGGTCGCCCGACAAGGGCTATTCGCCAACTCCGTTGGGCGGATTTGTGCGAGTGGATCGCACCATCTCGTCGACTCGCCGTCTATCCTTGCCGGAGTGTCCGAGCCGTCAGTCGGGAACTGCGAAACCGCCTCGACGGGCTGACAATCCGCGACGCCGCCCGGCTGGGCCGTCGTCTCAAGAGCCTGCGCGGCAACCCGGGTAGCCCCGAGAAGCTGCAGCAGATCGCCGAACAGTTCACCACGGCCGAGGCGCTGGTCGCCACCCGCGAAGCCGCCGTTCCCGGCGATCACCTATCCCGACTTGCCGGTCAGCGACCGGCGTGACGAGATCGCCAGGGCCATCGCCGAACACCAGGTGGTCGTCGTCGCAGGCGAGACCGGGTCGGGCAAGACCACGCAGCTGCCGAAGATCTGCCTGGAACTGGGCCGCGGCATCCGCGGCACCATCGGCCACACCCAGCCGCGCCGGCTTGCCGCCCGCACCGTCGCCCAGCGCATCGCCGACGAATTGGGCACCCCGCTCGGCGAGGCCGTCGGCTACACCGTGCGCTTCACCGACCAGGCCAGCGACCGCACGTTGGTGAAGCTGATGACCGACGGCATCCTGCTCGCCGAGATCCAGCGCGACCGACGCCTGCTGCGCTACGACACCCTGATTCTCGACGAGGCCCACGAGCGCAGCCTCAATATCGACTTCCTGCTCGGGTATCTGCGCGAGCTGTTGCCGCGCAGGCCCGACCTCAAGGTGATCGTCACGTCGGCGACCATCGAGCCGGAACGGTTCGCGGCGCACTTCGGCGGTGCCGAATATGGATCCAGCAGTGGTGCGCCGATCGTCGAGGTGTCCGGGCGGACCTACCCGGTCGAAATCCGGTACCGCCCACTGGAAGTCGCCGTCGCGCCGATCGACAGACGATGACGATCCCGACGACCCCGACCACGAGATCGTCCGCACCGAGATGCGGGACCAGACCGAGGCGATCGTCGACGCCATCGTCGAGCTGGAGAAGGAGCCGCCGGGCGACGTACTGGTGTTCCTCTCCGGCGAGCGCGAAATCCGCGACACCGCAGAGGCATTGCGAAGTTCTCTCGACAATCACACGGAAGTGCTGCCGCTCTACGCTCGGCTGCCAACAGCGGAGCAGCAGAAGGTCTTCTCGCCGCACACCGGCCGACGCGTGGTGCTCGCCACCAACGTCGCCGAGACGTCGCTGACCGTGCCCGGCATCCGATACGTCGTCGACCCCGGCACCGCACGGATCTCTCGGTACAGCCGCAGGACGAAGGTGCAGCGGCTGCCCATCGAGCCGATCTCCCAGGCGTCGGCCGCCCAGCGGGCGGGCCGCTCCGGACGCGTCGCGCCCGGCGTGTGCATCCGGCTCTACTCCGAGGAGGACTTCGAGTCGCGGCCGCGGTTCACCGACCCCGAGATTCTGCGGACGAACCTCGCCGCGGTGATCCTGCAGATGGCCGCGCTGCAACTCGGCGACATCGAGGACTTCGGATTCCTCGATCCGCCCGAGAAGCGCAGCATCCGCGACGGCGTGCTGCTGCTGCAGGAACTCGGCGCCTTCGACCGCGACGGCGCGATCACCGAACTCGGCCGTCGCCTCGCGCGGCTGCCCGCTCGATCCGCGGGTCGGGCGGATGATCCTGCAGGCCGACGCCGAGGGATGCGTGCGTGAAGTGCTGGTGCTCGCCGCGGCGCTGTCGATTCCCGACCCGCGGGAGCGGCCCGCCGACCGCGAGGAGGCGGCGCGCCAGAAGCACGCCCGGTTCGCCGACGAGCGCTCGGACTTCATCTCGTACCTCAACCTGTGGCGCTACCTGCGCGAGCAACGAAAAGAGCGCTCAGGCAACGCGTTTCGGCGCATGTGCCGCGAAGAGTTCCTGCACTACCTGCGCATCCGCGAGTGGCAGGATCTCACCGGGCAGCTGCGCAGCATCGCCCGCGACATCGGCATCCGTGAGTCTGACGAGGACGCCTCCCCGGCAAGCATTCACGCCGCGCTGACCGCGGGCCTGCTCTCGCACATCGGGCTGCGGGAAGGCGATGCCCGCGAATACACCGGCGCGCGCAACACGAAGTTCGTCCTTGCGCCCGGCTCCGTTCTGACCAAGCGGCCGCCGCGCTGGGTCGTCGTCGCCGAGCTCGTCGAAACCAGCCGGCTGTACGGCAGGACCGCTGCGCGCATCGAACCGGAAGGTGTGGAACGTGTTGGCGCGCATCTCGTCCAGCGCACCTACAGCGAGCCGCACTGGGATGCCCAGCGCGGAGCGGTCATGGCCTTCGAGCGGGTGACGCTGTACGGCCTGCCGCTGGTGCCGCGCCGACGCGTCAACTACGCCCAGGTCGAACCGGAGCTCGCCCGCGAGCTGTTCATCCGGCACGCGCTCGTCGAAGGCGACTGGCAGACCCGCCACCACTTCTTCCGCGACAACGCCCGGCTGCGTGAGGAACTGGAGGAGATCGAGGAGCGCGCACGCCGCCGCGACCTGATCGTCGGCGACGACGAGATCTACGCCTTCTACGACGCCCGCATCCCGGCCGAGGTCGTCTCGGCGCGGCACTTCGACGGGTGGTGGAAGAAGCAGCGGCACCGCACGCCGGACCTGCTGACGTTCACCCGCGACGATCTGCTGCGCACCGAGGAGGCCGCCGCCGACCAGCCGGACACCTGGCAGGCGGGTGACCTGTCGCTGCCGGTGACCTACCGGTTCGAGCCGGGCGCCGAGGACGACGGCATCACGGTGCACGTTCCGGTCGAGGTGCTCGCGCGCCTCGGCGGCGACGAGTTCGCCTGGCATGTGCCCGCGCTGCGGGAGGAACTGGTCACCGCGCTGATCCGATCGCTGCCAAAGGACCTGCGCCGCAACTTCGTTCCCGCGCCCGACACCGCCCGCGCGGTGCTTGCCACCCTGGAACCGGGAACGGAGCCGCTGCTGCAGTCACTGCAGCGCGCGTTGCGGCAGCGCACCGGTGTGCTCGTCCCCATCGATGCCTTCGACCTCGGCAAGCTGCCCGTCCCACCTGCGGGTGACGTTCGCCGTCGAGTCGGCGGACGGTACGGAGGTGGCGCGCGGCAAGGACCTCGAGGCGCTGCAGGAGCAACTGGCCGCACCGGCCAGGCAGGCCGTCGCCGAGGCGGTCGCCGACGGGCTGGAACGAAGCGGGCTGACGCGGCTGGCCCGACGACATCGACGAGCTGCCGCGCACCGTCGAGCGCGTCAGCGGCGGCCACACCGTGCGCGGTTTCCCTGCATTCGTCGACGCGGGCAGCGCTTGTGGACATCCGGGTGTTCGCAACGACGGCCGAGCAGGACGCCGCGATGGGGCCCGGCATTCGTCGACTGCTGCGGCTTTCGGTGCCGTCGCCAGTCAAAACCATTGAACGCCAGCTGAATCCCCGCACCCGTCTGGTTCTCGGCGCCAATCCCGATGGTTCGTTACCCGCCCTGCTCGACGACTGCGCCGACGCCGCGGTTGCGGTGCTGGCCCCAGCTCCGGTGTGGGGCCGCGCCGAGTTCACCGCGCTGCGTCAGACGGGTTGCCGACGGGCTGGCCTCGACGACGCTCGACATCGTCGGCCGGGTCGAGAAGGTGCTCGCCGCCGCGCATGAGGTGCAGGTGGCGCTGCCCGCTGCGCCATCCGCCGGCCCAGGCCGAATCGGTCGCCGACATCCGCGCGCAGCTGGACCGGCTCATGCCGCCCGGCTTCGTCACCTCGACCGGGCGCAACGCGTCTCGGCGACCTGACCCGCTATCTCACCGCCGTCGGCCGGCGCCTCGAGCGGTTGCCGCAGGGTGTCAACGCCGACCGCGAGAGGATGGCACGCGTGCACGCCGTGCAGGACGCCTACGACGAACTGCGGCATGCACTTTCGCCGGCACGCGCGGCCGCCGACGACGTCCGCGACATCGCGCGGATGATCGAGGAGCTGCGGGTCAGCCTGTGGGCCCAACAGCTCGGTACCGCTCGGCCGGTCAGCGAGCAGCGCATCTACCGGGCGATCGACGCCATCACACCCTGAACCTGCCCCACCGATGAATCCGGGTGGCGCAAGGTATCTGAATTGGTGCGGGCACCGAACCGCGCCGACGACGCAACAGCAGCGTCGAGCACTTCAAAATCGAAAGCGAATCATGACGTTGACGATCGCAGACAAGACAATTCTGATCACGGGGGCCAATCGCGGTATCGGACAGGCGTTGGTCGAGGAAGCCCTGAACAGGGGAGCGAAGCGGGTGTACGCAGGTACGCGCACGCCCATCGCACACCCGGATGACCGTGTGGTGCCGCTGATTCTGGACGTGACCAAGGCAGATGACATCCAACGGGCGGTCGTGCGAGTCGACTCCGTCGACGTTCTCATCAACAACGCCGGCCTGGCGATGTACGACGACATGAGCGATGTTTCGGTGCTAGAGCAACACCTCGCGGTCAACCTCTTCGGCCCCTACCAGATGATCCAGGCATTCCTTCCGTCCTTGACCCACTCCGTGGAGCCTATGCTCCAATGCACGCGCGAACTGCTGGTCAAGTTGGACAAGGAGTACGTCTTCGAAGGCATCGACGGGAAAGCAAGTCTGCTCGATGCTTTCGAGGGCCGTCGCCAACTCATCGTCTACCACTTCATGTTCGGGCCCGACGACAACGAGGGTCACAACAGTTGTTCGCTGATGGTGGACAACATCAGCCACCAGGAGCACTTGCATGCGTTCGACACGACGATCGCCCTCGTCTCTCGGGCCCCGTTGAGCAAGCTGTTGGCGTTCAGGACACGAATGGGCTGGACGATTCCTTGGTACTCGTCCTTAGACAGTGACTTCAATTACGACTTCCACGTCACCAACGACGAGTCCATCACTCCGGTGCAGTACAACTACAAGGACAAGGCCACGCTCATCGAGAGGGGCACGCCCTGGTATGTCAGCGGCGAGTGGCAGGGCGTCAGCGTCTTCCTCCGAGACGGCGACGATGTGCACCACACCTATTCGGCGTATGAACGCGGAATAGAGGCGTTGGTCAACACCTACAACTACCTCGACCTCACGCCACTCGGCCGACAGACCCATATCACGCAAATCCAATTCCACGACTCCTACGAGTCATGACGGACGAATCGCGCCTGGCCCTACCGGAAGCGCAGCGACGGCGAATCGAGTCCGTCGACACCGTGGTGAGCGAAGCCGGTCCAGTTGCGGCGCATGGTCTCGGCGAGACGTTCGTCGACCGGCGCCGCCACCGAGCATCGGCGCATCGGTCCAGCCGGGCGCGTCGAACAGCAGGGGCAGTTCGATGCAGTGGCATGCCCCCAGCGGTGCGCGCGGCGGCGACCAGTCGACCCGATAGGTCCCGGCGCGACCGCCGTACTTGCGCCACGCTTCGGCGAGTCGACGGGCCGGCATGCCGAATACCCGCCGCGTCAACGCAGCCGAGGCGGCCCGCTCGATGACGGCGCCCACCGGGCCGAGGCGTTTCAGCCGCGCGATGCGGGGATTCATGGCGACGAACGGTGCGCCGTCGTTGCGGGTGTAGCCGACGAGCAGCTCGACCCGTCGCGCCGTATCGGCCAACCGGCTGTCGGCATCTGAAGCGGCGGGCAGGGGATCAAGCCCCATGATCGGACCGAACGGCAGACGGCCGATCAATCCGAACGGAGCCGCAGCTGCCGCGGCTGCAGTCTGGGCATCCATCACCTCGTCCGTTGGCGTTGCGTTCGCGGCCGACCGCATCGCGGCCGTCATCGCATCGCGACCGTCACGCACCCCGAGCGGCGCGCTCTGCATGATGGCGCGCTGGAACAGCCCGGATGTCTGCTCGCACAGCATCAGCGAGAGCACCGAATCCGCGCCTGCGGACTGCCCGAACACCGTCACCCGATCGGGATCGCCGCCGAAGGCATCGATGTTGTCGTGCACCCACTGCAGCGCCAGGATCTGATCGCGAAGACCGAGATTGTCGACGCCGCTCGGGCTGAGATAACCCAAGACGCCGAGCCGGTAGGTGACCCTGACGACGACGACCCGGCCGCGGCGCGCCAACTCATCGGCGTCGTACTTCGGCGCTTCACCACCGCCCGACACGTATGCGCCGCCGTGAAACCAGACCATGACGGGCAGCCCGTTCGCGTCGCTTGGCGCCGTCACCGAGAGCACCTGGCAGTCTTCGCTCATCGCGAGGCCGTCGACGACCGGGCCGGTCACCCACTCCAATCGGGACGGCAGCTGCGGGCAGGCGGGGCCACGCGCGGTGGCGTCGAGGACGTTGGACCACGGCCCGATGGGCTGCGGCGCGGCGAACCGGTCGGCCCTCGCGTAGCGAATCCCGCGAACGCGTAGCAGCGCGCCGTCGTCCTCGGCCAGCATGCGTCCCGCAGGCGGGTCCAGACGACGGTGCTGCACCCATTCACGGTAATGCCGCGGTTCTGTGATCAGATCTCAGAGATCCAGGACGAGATCGGTGCGCGGTGTGGCCGTGCAGAGAAGCACGGTGCCGTCGGCGGGTGCTTCCAGCGGGGGCTGGCTGTAGTCGGTCGTACCCTCGATCACCGGGGTCACGCATGTGTGGCATACACCGCTTCGGCAGGAATACCGGGTCGGCACGTCGCACGCTTCCGCGAACTCGAGCAGGGTGTGGAAGCCGGGCGACCAATTGACGCTGAGTCCGCTGCGGGCGAAGGTGATCCGCGGTCCCGAACCCGGCCACGCCTTCGGGAGGGTGTGGTCGCTTGGGCGGCTCGCCGACGACGCCGGGGTTGATCGGAGGCAGTGCGCCGAACAGTTCGGTATGGATGTGGGTGGGATCGACCCCGGCCGCAGTGAGGGCGTCACGCATGTCGTCCATGAACGCAGTGGGGCCGCAGAGGTAGGCCGTCGCATCGGTCGGCAGACCCAGCGCGGCGATCGACTGCCGATCGAGACGCCTTGGCGCGTCGTCGCCATGGGTATAGAAGACGCACTGGTGAGCGTCGGGCAGGGAGTCGAGCAGGGCACTGACCTCTGCGGCGAATGCGTGCGTGGCGATGCTTTGCGTCGTATGCAGCCACCAGATCTGGCGCGGGCTGTGCGCCGCGGCCAATGCGTGTGCCATGGCCATGACGGGGGTGGCGCCGATGCCTGCGGACACCAGGATGACGGGGCTGCTGTCGTCGACGAGGTAGAAATCGCCTCGTGGCGCTGCGGATTCGATGACCATGCCGGTCTTGGCATGGCTGTGCAGCCATCGGCTGACCTGCCCGTGGTCCTCGCGTTTGACGCTTATCCGGTAGTGCCCCTCGGCGGGGTCTCCGGACAGCGAGTAGCTGCGCATCGGCGGCGGATCGCCCGCGTCGGGAATCTTTACGGTGAGGTACTGGCCGGGAAGCGGCGTAGGAAGGGTGCTGCCGTCGTCGGCCTCGAGCCGGATCGACATCACCGTCGGACTCTCCGGATGGGTGGCCGTCACGCGCAACCGCCGGAACCCGCTCCATTCGGGCTCGACACCGATCGGCAGTTGTGCCGGGGCGACGAGCATGTCGCGGAACGACTGTTGCCAGCCGGGGCTCAGCGCGGGCACGTCGACGGCCTTGCGCAGTAGGTCCGTGTCGCGGTCGGGCAGGTAGAGCAGCGCGTCGACGTCGGCGACGCTGAGCTCGTGGCGACCGCGTCGGGTCAACACGATGTCGTCGCCTGCCCGCACCAAGCCTTCCGTGATAACCCTGAAGTAGAAGCCCGGGCGGTGGTGGGAGACAAGCAGGTTGGGCATCTCGGGCACGCCCAAACGCATGCCGACGCGAAAGCAGGTGACGCGCGGCTGGGTCACCTCGAACTCGGCCTCGCCGATCCGATAACGGTCGCCGATGCAGACGTCGCGATCATCGAGGCCGCTGACGGTGAAGTTCTCCCCGAACTGGCCAGGTTGCAGGTCGTCGCGACCCAGGTAGTCCCGCCAGTAGTCATACGATTCGGTTTGGTAGACCATTACGGCGCGTTGTTCTCCGCCGTGCCCGGCGAGGTCACCCTGGCCGTCGCCGTCGATGTTGAGCCTGCGCACCATCACCGGCCCCTCGACCGGGCGTCTTCCAGATTCCGGTGTGAACCTTCTTGCCTTGCCACGGCACATCCTTTGGCATGCCGACGTTCACCGACACCAGCCTGGCCGCCATGCCGCCTCCTCAGGTCAGCGGTTCGTCACTGTCGATCTTGCACGTAACACTGTCAGGAAGCGCCCCGAGTAGCGCCATCGTTTGCGGAACTGTGGCCCACAGCACACCGGCCCTGGGTCGATATGTGGTCGATTCCTGCCAACCGCCGATCAATTACTGCCATCGGAATTAAACCCCTGACCTCTTGGTTCAAGCAGTCAGACCGGCACGAAAAGCACCAAACCGGCCGAATGAGCATCCAAGGACAACGAAAGAAGAGGGCACCAAAATGAAGAAGTTCGGATTTGCCACCATGATCGCCAGCGGCCTGGCAGCCGCCGTCCTCGGCTTCGCAGGACCGGCCCAGGCCGACGTCGACCACCACCAGTGGATCCACGACATCCAGCAGCGGGCCACCGTCGGCTCAGTCACCCCGACCTTCGGCAACGGCCGCTGACAACCGCATCTCTACAAGAGGGGCACCCACCGATGCGACGCGGAACTCGGTCACGTCGGTCACCCACTTCTGATTCGGGGCGGTAGCGGTGAAGTCGCGGTTGAGTACGTTGGCGGCGATCGTGCCAACCTCGCCTTTGAACGAGTTATAGCGACGACGACGCCGCACCTTGCAGATCAGACCCAACACCCGCATTAGCTTGAGCACCGTTTTCTTGGCCACCTGCCAGCCTGTCGGGTCAACACGGCGTGAATGCGGCGATGGCCATAACGGCCGTGAGCGGCCGCAAACGCCTCGGCGATCGCAGCTTGAGGCTGGCCAGCGGTCGGGCCGGTCGCGTTTGGCTTGGTGATAGAGAACGTCGAGCGAGCCAGAACCGCCACATCCAGCAGCACCTTCAACGGGTACTCGGCCTTGAGAGAGGCGACAGCTTGGGCTTTTACTGTCGTCTTGCGCCTCAAGGCCGCAATTTTTTCAGGTAGGCGTCGGCCGCAGCCGCAGAGTTGCTGCTAAGTTCCTAGCGGGTGCCCCTCTTCGTATGTCAGCGTGTCGTCATGGTGAAGCGTGTCGTCATCGCGGGGCTCGGCGACAGCGGCGTGCTCACCGCGATCAGACTGGCTCGCCACGCCGAGGTAGTCGGTATCTCCGCCAAACCGGCGTTGGTGAGCGGGCAGGAGCTGGGCTGGCGGCTATCTCGCCCACATGAGTGGGCGCGCGCCAACTGGATCCCGTTCGACAAGTTTCGCGGGCTGGACCGGGTGCGCACCGTCCACGGCACGTTGACGGGGCTCGACCTCGACGCCCGCACCGTTCTCGTCCGCCATGACGACGGATCGACGCTCGGCCGAACGCTACGACGCGCTGGTGATCTCGACGGGAGTGACCAACGGATTCTGGCGCCAGCCGAGGTTCGAGTCGGCAGACGACATCGGCACCGCCCTTCGCGCCGCCCACGACCGCCTGGCGGACGCGAGTTCGGTGATCGTCATCGGCGGCGGTGCGGCGGCCGTCAGCAGCGCCGCCAACGTGGCCAGGACGTGGCCCCAGAAGCGCGTCGACCTCTACTTCCCTGGAGAGCGTGCCCTTCTCCAACATCACCCCCGGGCATGGGAACGCGTCGAGCAGCGCCTCGGCGAAGTCGGGGTGGCACTCCATCCCCGCCACCGCGCAGAGATACCAGACGGTTTCGCGTGCGATCAGATCACCAGCGAACCGGTCCACTGGAGCACCGGACAGCCCCCAACGGCGGCCGACGCCGTGCTCTGGGCGATCGGGCGGGTGCGACCCAACACCGACTGGTTGCCTGCGGAGCTGCTCGACGAACACGGCTTCATCCGGGTTACTCCCGAACTTCAGGTGCCCGGCCACCCAGGCGTATTCGCGGTCGGCGACGTAGCGGCGACCGATCCGCTGCAGGACTTCTGCTCGCAATCGGGCCGACGGCCTGCTGGCCCACAACGTCCTCGCCGAGTTCGAAGGGCGACCGCTGCGCAGCTACCGCCCGCCGAAGCGGCGATGGGGTTCGGTGCTCGGGCCGCAGCGCGATGGTCTTGAGGTGTTCGCGCCGAACGGCCGCGCCTTCCGCTTCCCTGCATGGTCGTTCGACCGCGTGCTGATGCCGCTCATCGTCCGGTGGGGCATCTATCGCGGAGTGCGCGAGAATCGTCCGCTCTCAGAGGTCTAGCGGTACCGAGCTTGTTCATCCGCTTGGGCACCGCGGCGCCCTGGTACTCCAACGGCGCTGGGCCAAGCGGCTGGTGCAACTCGATGTAGGCGCCGTGCGGCAGGCGCTTGATGATGCCGGTCTCGATGCCGTGCTCGAGCACTGCGCGGTCGCTGCGCTGCAGGCCGATGCACCACCGGTAGGTGATGTAGTAGACGATCGCGGGCAGCACCACCATGCCGATCCGACCGATCCAGGTCGTGGCATTGAGGGAGATGTGGAACTTGAGAGCGATGACGTCGTTCATCGCGGCCAGCGTCAGCACCATGTAGAACGCGATCGCCATCGCACCAATTGCGGTGCGCACCGGCACATCCCGTGGCCGCTGCAACAGATTGTGTCGCGAATCGTCGCCCGTCAACTTCCGCTCGATGAACGGATACGCCATCAGCAACACGAAGACCATGCCCATGATCGCGGCGACCCACACCACGGCTGGGATCGTGTGGCCGAACAAGTAGATCTCCCATGCCGGCCACAGTCTCATCAACCCTTCGGGCCACATCATGTAGAAGTCGGGTTGGCTGCCAGCCGAGACGTGTGCGGGCTTGTACGGGCCGAGTTGCCAGATTGGGTTGATCTGCAGCAGGCCGCCCATCAGTCCGAGGACACCCGTGGTCATTGCGAAGAAGGCGCCGGACTTCACCGCGAACACCGGCATTACCCGAACGCCGACCACGTTCTTCTCCGTCCGACCAGGGCCGGGGAACTGGGTGTGTTTCTGGAACCACACCAGCGCAAGGTGAATCCCGATCAGCGCCAAGATGATTCCCGGAAGGATGAGAATGTGTAGGGCATACAGCCGGGGAATGATGGTTTGTCCCGGGAAGTCGCCCCCGTAAAGCGCCCAATGCAGCCATGTGCCAATTACGGGCAGTCCCAGGGTGATCGAGCTCAGGGCAGCACGCAGCCCGGTACCGGAGAGCAGGTCGTCGGGCAGCGAGTAGCCGAAGTAGCCCTCGAACATCGCAAGGATCAACAGCATTGAGCCGATCACCCAGTTGGCTTCGCGGGGACGGCGGAACGCGCCTGTGAAGAAGACCCTGGCCAGGTGCACCATGATGGCCGCGGCGAACATCAGCGCCGCCCAGTGATGGATCTGGCGCACGAACAGCCCGCCGCGCACCTCGAAGCTGATGTCCAGTGCCGAGGCGTAGGCGCGCGACATCTCCACCCCGCGCAGCGGCTGATACACGCCGTTGTAGGCGACCTCGGTCATCGACGGATCGAAGAACAGCGTCAGGTACACGCCGGTGATCAGCAAGACGATGAAGGAGTACAGCGCGATCTCGCCGAGCAGGAACGACCAGTGGGTAGGGAACACCTTGTTCAGCTGGCGGCGCACCGCCGCCGACGGGTGATACCGCGAATCAATCGCATCGCCCTGGCGGGCTGCCATATCAGCGAGTTTCGGACTCATGAGCGCCGCTCCCAGCATGCTGGACTACTACCTAATGTAGTACTACCGAGTGTCGGTGTACAGCACCAATTTGTGCCTCGGCTTAGGCGATGCGGGGTATCTCCGCGGTGATGCGGTCCAGCAGTGCGGGGTAGCGCTTGGCCTCGCGGTGCCCGCCTGGCTTGCCGCTGCTGATCAGGCCGGCCGAGAGCCCGCGTTGGGGGTCGGCCCAGACAGCGATGTTCACCAACCCGGTGTGGCCGAATGCGGCAGGCGCATTGCGCCCGAACGGCCCGAACCGCTTGGACCCCAGCATGTATCCGGTGCCCCAGCGCAGCGGCACCAGCCCTGTCGCGATGTCGGGTCGCAGCCGCCGGCACTCCCTCGTCGCCGCGTAGAGGGTCTCGGGCCGCATGATGCGCACCCCGTCGAGTTCGCCTCCGCGGCGCAGGATTTCGGCGAAGCGGGACAGCTCGTCGGCGGTCGAGACGGTGTTGGACGACGGCACCACACCGGTGAGGAACTGCGGCGTGTTCGAGTACGGGATGATCTGGTGCATCGTGCCGCCGACGGCGGTGCGGAACGCCGCTGCGATCGGTGCTGGCAACGGCCTACCCGTCGGGTGGCTCGGCGCCACCAGTGGGACGTCGGCCTCCGCTACGCCATAGTTCGTCCACCGGAAACCGAGAGGGTCGAGAATCTCTGCGGCGAGAATGTCGCGAATGTTCTTGCCGGTGGCCGCGGAAACGATCTCGCGCACCAGCGGACCCCATGTCAATGCGTGGTAAATGTGCACCAGTCCCGGCCGATAGATCGGCTTCAGGTTGCCAAGCATCTCGCGGGCGTACTCGGTGTCGTCCATGCGCTTGAGGTCGGGCCGCGGGCCGGTGGCGAACGGCACGCCCGCGCTGTGCGTCATCACGTGCCGGATCGTGGTGCGGTCCTTGCCGTGACTGGTGTAGCTGGGCAGGTAGTCGCAGACTCGGTCGTCGAGGGAGAAGACGCCGCGCTCGACGAGCATGTGCACGACGGTCGTGGTCATCGCCTTGGCCGCGGAGTACACACAGAACGGGGTTTCCGTTGTGACAGCGACCTTTTCGGCATCAGGCGGGTCGTCGGGGCCGTTGCCCCAGCCGTGCCCGATCGCCCTGTTGAGCACGACCCTGCCGTTGTGTCGCAGGCACAGTTGAATCGCAGGGTGCATGCCGGCCTGATACCAGTGCCGCGCGGCCTGCCAGATCCGTTCGACGGCCGCGGAATCGATCGTCGGAGTGGTCTTCATCGCCGACCGCCGTGACGGCGTCGAGGTCGGCGGGGACCCGGATTCTGCCGTCTGATGTCATGGGTGCGTCCGTGTGCAGGGTCGCCGCCAGGTGGTGTTGCAACGGCTGACCGACGGCGCCCAATCGCAACGTGTACGTCAGTTCGTCACCGTCTACCCGAATCGAACGACTCAGTGCCGTCACCTCTTTGGCTGAGGAGGTACGCCCGATCGCCGTCGCGGTCAACTCCATCTCCAGCGTCGTTCCTTCCGCCGTCAGAGTGCCCTCCTGGATCTCCGTGATGCCGGTCGGATGGGCAAGCACGAGCTCGACCCGCTCCGGCGACGGCAGCCGCAGGTACCCGGTCTCGGCGTGCAGCGGGCGGCCGTCGTCGCTGGCCTTCGTCCGCTGCCCGTACACCAGAAACGGCTTGCCGACGTGTCCGAACGTGACTTCCTCGATATAGCCGAACGACTCGATCGTCGGGTACTCGCCGGCGCCCTGGCCCGACCAGGTGCCGAGCAGGGGAGTCAGGACAGCGATGCCGGGGTGGAGATCGGCCACGTCCGCCACCCTACGGCGGCGCCGCGGAATAGCAGGCATGCGGTCGTGGGTTGCCCGTTGACATGACCGCCACCACATTCGACCCTCAAACGCTGATCGCCGAGAGCCGACTCGGCGTGCTCGCCACCATCAAGTCGAACGGCTTGCCGCAGCTTTCCCCCGTCACCCCGTACTACGACCGGGACGCCGGCGTCATCTACGTCTCGATGACCGACGGGCGGCGCGAAGACGGCCAACCTGCGCCGTGATCCACGCGCCGCGCTGGAGGTCACCAGTTCCGATGGCTGGGCGTGGGCGACCGCCGAAGGCGCAGTGACCCTCACCGGGCCAGGCACCGACCCGCATGGTCCCGAGGTCGAAGCGCTCGTCGACTACTACCGCAGCGCCGCAGGGGAACACCCCGACTGGGACGAATACCGGGCCGTCATGGTGTCCGATCGCAGGGTGCTGATGGCGTTGACGGTCGACCGCGTGTACGGCGAGAAAATCCGCTGACCGTCAGGGATTGCTCGGCGGGGGTGGTCCAGCGGGTTGCGGAGGATGATCTGCCCGAGTTGACCGAGCAGATCGCCGGGTATTCCCTGGGCGGGCAGCGGGGCGTCGGTCAGCTGCCATGACTGGCACTCGTTCGTCGTGAACGTCGTATCGGTCGGCTCGATCTGCACGACCTGCGCCTTCTTGGACAGCGCGTTGTCGACGATGTCGGTCCCGTTGACCCGTTTCCAGTAGCAGGCGCCGTCGCCGACGGGGCCTGCCGAGCGTACCTGCCTGGCTGCGATGTCCTTGCCGACCGCGTACGTGCCGTCGGCGTCGATGGTCGTCTTCGGCGCGGGCGGGACCGGCGGGTTGGGATCGGCCTGGGCGGTCGCGGCGGACGCGGCGGAGCCGACGAGAACCATCGCTGCCGCCGCAGCGGCTGTTCTTGTCGACCTCATGGACCCCAGAGTAGTCGCTAAGACGGGCTAACGAAAACCCGCCGCTACAGCCAGCGCTGCAGCGGCGGGTCTTCGTGGGTTGGATCTAGCCGGCCATGAACTCGCCGTAGGCCGCGGCCAGGTCCGGCGGCAGCACCGACACATTGCACTGGCGCTGGGTGTCACCGATCGGCGCCAGGATGCCCTGCAGGTCGTAGTACTCCTGCGGGTTGGCGGTGAAGTAGCCGCGCAGAGTGCCCGACGCCTGATCACGCGGCTGGCTGAACGCCGCACCGACGGCCTGGTTGGCAGCCGGGTGAGCGTTGAGATAGGCCCGCGCCGACCCCAGCGTCGTGCTGACGGTGTTGGACACCCCGTTGGCCGTGCAGTCAGGCGCGGCGGCCGCGTTGGGCGCGGCGATGGTTGCTGCGGCTACGCCCCCGAGCAGGCAGCCGGCAGCGACACCGGCGATGCGCCGGCGCGCAGTGATACCACTGAATTTCATGATCATTTCTTCCTTTGAATTGCGACTGTGTCGCTGATTTCCCCGTCCCCAAATTCAAGGTAGCCGAAAAGAAAAGCGTGCTAAACTCGCCATCGGAACCGAGCGGCCGCCGCAGCCCGAAGCGTTACAGCCCCGCGGCGTGAGATAGCCCTCAAAATGGCACGAATTCGCTAAGCCATCGACCAGATCGGCGCGCGAGATCTTGAAAACTCTCAGAATTAGCCGGAGGCCCTTAATTGATCGTGATTTGTATGGTGACCGAATTGTTATCGGATCCGCGGTAGCGTGCCTCGGTGTGACGACGCCGCGCGAGCCGTACCGAGTCATCCAGTGGGGCACCGGCGCGGTTGGCGCCGAGATGATCACCGCGATCCTCGACCACACGGACCGACCTCGATTTGGTCGCGGCCAAGGTGTACTCCGAAACCAAGCACGGCAAGGACGTCGGCACACTGGTCGGGCGCGATCCGGTCGGCGTGCTCGCCACCACCGACACCGCCGAGGTCATCGGTATGCGGCCGATTGCGTGCTCTACACGCCCCGCACCACCGACCTCGACGAGGTGTGCAGCGATCCTGGCCAGCGGCAAGAACGTCGTCACGACGGCGTTCCTTTTCCACCCGCGCCGCCTGCCCGCGCCCGACCGCGATCGCCTGCTTGCCGCCTGCGAGCAGGGCGGCACCAGCGTGCACGGCAGCGGCCTGAACCCGGGCAACCTTTCGGGCGTGCTGCCGCTGGCGCTGTCCGGGATGAGCCGCAGCATCGAGAAGATCACCCTGCAGGAGCGCGCGGACTGGTCGGTGTACGAGAGCACCGGCATCACATTCGACAACATGGCTTTCGGTCAGCCCGTCGAGGAGATCAGCCCGACGACCAACGAGTTCCTGGCGTTCAACAGTGCGATCTTCACCGAGCAGGTGTGGTTCCTGTCCGACGCGCTGAACGCCGGCATCGACGAGGTGACCGCGACGGTGGAAGCCGTTGCCGCGCAGGAAGATCACCAGATCTTCGACCATGTGCTGCGGGCAGGCACGACGGCCGGGCAGCGGTGGAACTGGATCGGCCGCCGCAACGGCGAACCGATGATCGAGATCGAAACGCTGTGGACGGTGGGCGGCGAGTATCCCGACCACTGGCCGCGTCCGAAGGACGGCTGGACGTTGACCATCGAGGGCGACCCGTCCATGCGCACGCACTTCATCTCGCTGGCGAGCTTCACCCGGCCCGCGAGCATGGAGGAGCACGTGCGCTCGGCGAATGTGGCGACCGCGATGCAGGTCCTCAACGCGGTGCCTGCGGTGTGCGAAGCTGCGCCAGGGTTCGCGACGACGGCCGTTCTGCCACTGGTTCGCAGCCACACAGGATTCGGCCACTCCTAGCCCGCCAGATAGCTCGGCATACTCGTAGTCGACATCGTCGAACAAGAGATAGAGGTGGCCGTGCGGTTCGACCTGCTCACCCCCGGCATCGAAGTTGGCCTCGTCACCACGAACCTCGACGCGATGGTCGCCTTCTACGAAGGCTTCCTCGAACTGGAGTTTCAAGGCGAAGTCGAGTTCGTCGGGGGGTCGCAGCGGCGCTACTCGCTCGGCAGCGGCGTGGTCAAGCTCGTCACGTACGAGCCCGCCGCCGCCGCTGCCTGCCACTCCGGGTGGCGGCCGCGCGCAAGCCGGCGTCAGGTACTTCACGATCGGGGTGAAGAACCTGCGAGCTGTGGCCGATGCGTTCGGCGACTCCGAATACGAAGTGGTCGAGCCGGTGACCGAGTTCGCGCCGGTGCCCGGCATGGGCTGGATGTTCGTCGCCGACCCCGATGGCAACTGGATCGAATTGTTCGGAACGCTGTGAGCCACCCGAGCACGCCGCAGGCGACGCCGACCTGTTACCGGCATCCCGATCGCGCGACGTACATCCGCTGCACCCGCTGTAACCGTCCGATCTGCCCGGAGTGCATGCGTGACGCGGCCGTCGGTCACCAGTGCGACGAGTGCGTGCGCGAGGGCGCGAAAACGGTGCGCCAGCCGAAGACCAGCTTTGGCGGGCGAGAGCACGGGGCGAACCCCGTGGTCACCTACGCGCTGATCGCCATCAACGTGGTGATGTTCGTGCTCGAGACGGCGTCGCGGGGCCTGAAGAGCGAACTCGTGCTGTTCGCGCCCGCCGTCGCCGATGGCGAGTCTGTACCGACTGCTGACATCGGCGTTCATGCACTACGGCGTCACACACCTGCTGTTCAACATGTACGCGCTGTTCGTCATCGGGCCGCCGCTGGAGAAGTGGTTGGGCCGGTCGCGCTTCATCGCGCTGTATGCGTTGAGCGCGCTTGGCGGTTCGGTACTGGTCTATCTGCTCTCACCGCTCAACGCGGCGACTGCGGGTGCATCCGGTGCGGTGTTCGGCCTGTTCGGCGCGTCTTTCGTGGTGGGCAAGCGGCTCAACCTCGACGTCCGGTGGGTGATCGGACTCATCGCGATCAACCTGGCCTTCACCTTCGTGATCCCGCTGATGGGTGGGCAGCAGATCAGCTGGCAGGGCCACATCGGCGGGCTGGTCACCGGCGCAGCGGTCGCTGCCGCCTACGCGTACGCACCGCGAGCAGCGCCGCATCCTGATCCAGGTTTCGGTGACGGTCGCGATCCTGGTGGTGTTCATGTTGCTGATCTGGTGGCGGACAACCGAACTACTCGCCCTGTTCGGCGTCGCCTGACGTCGCCGGACGTTTGCCCACTGCTCAGCGATTAGCCACCTGGCCATGTCAACGTGGCCCCATGAGCACCGAAGACGACCGCGAGTGAGGATCGCAGCGAGATTCGGTTCGATGGGGCGAACCGCAAGCTCCCGCCCGAAGCGAGGACCGGAGCAAGCGGGGAGTCGAGGCATGAGCGTGGAGTCCGATGCGTCCCCACGGCCGGTCGAACGTTTCCACCGGCTGTGTGAGGTCGTTGTCGCCCGCCTGCCGTTCGGGCTGGATTCCATTGTGGCGCCGACGTTTCTGGGCTTCGTCGTGCTCAACAGCTGCACGTTCGCCCTCGATCTGGTGCTCCTCACGCTGCTGCACGGCGGGCTGGGCGTCGCGCTTCCTTTCGCGGTGACGGTGGCTTACGCGTGCGCGTTCACGGTGAGCTACTTCCTCAACCGCGTTCTGAACTTTCGCTCACACGGCGCGGTGGGACCGCAGTTCGCGGTGTACGTGGTGGTGGTCGTGGTGAACTACCTCGCGTTCATCCTCGGTGTCTCGAGTGCGCTCGCGGCCCTCGGCGTCGAATACCACGTCGCGCGGATCGTGGCAGGCGCCTGCGAAGCCGTCTACATGTACAGCGCGATGCGCTGGGTGGTGTTCCGGCGCTGACCGCGCTCCATCGGTGCTCACCTGGTTGAGGGCATGCCGAACACCGGAAACAGCGCCGGTTCGAGAAACACTGTGATCGCAGTGATTCCGCCCTCGCCAGGCGGTGAGGACATGTATCGCATGCGCCTGCATCACCCCGCGGCATCGCGCCGATAATCCGCCACGGCGGGTTGCCCGTTCGCGGACGTGGGGATCATGAGCACGTTGCCCGGCTCGGCGAACGCGCGTGCTGCGAGGAATCGCGTCACCGCCTCTCGTCCGGTGAACCAGACGGCGAACGGCGGCATTTCGAGCTTGACGTCGGCCTGCAGCAGCGCGGTGAGCGCGGCCATATCGCCGTTTTCGAATGCGGCGCAATACCGTTCGACGAGCGCAAGGAGCTCGCGGTCTTCTGGCTCGGTGATGTCGTCGTCGCTTGGCGCGACCTCGGCGAGATGCGCCCGGGCTCGCTGCAGCGCGCTGTTGACCGCCGCCGGTGTGGTCTCGAGCAGCTCGGCCACTTCGGCGGCGCTGAACTGGACGACGTCGCGCAGGATCAACACCGCCCGCTGCCGGGCGGGCAGTTCCTGCATTGCGGTGACGACGGCCAGCCGGATGCTCTGTCGGGCGGTGACCGCGTCCTCCGGCGTGAAGCTGTCGGGAATCGGCTCCAGCCACGGATATCCGGCCTTGCTTGCGTCGATGTCCACCTCGGGATCGACGGACGCGGCGCCGAGTCCGGCTGGCAGCACTCGGCGGGCACGATGCTGCAGTGCGCGCAGACACGCGGTGGTCGCGATGCGGTACAGCCAGGTTCGAAGCGCAGCGCGCTCCTCGAACGCCTCGTAGCCGCGCCAGCCGCGCAGGTACGTCTCCTGGACCAGGTCCTCGGCGTCCTGCACCGATCCGAGCATGCGGTAGCAATGCGCGATCAACTCGGCGCGAAACGGCGCCGCCTGGTCGATGAATTCCTGCTGAGCCGGCACGGCTGGTTCTCCTACTCCGGAAAGCTGAAGCCACTTTCCCTCAATACAGATACGCCCGGCGCACTCGAATTCATCGAAGGCGAACCGATGAATCTCGGCCGTGCTTCGTATCTGACTCGGTATGAACCAACCCAACAACCCCGCACCCATCGACCTGTCCGGCTCGACAGCGATCGTCACCGGCGCCAGCCGCGGATTCGGCCGAGGCATCGCGGCCGCCCTTGCGGCGGCCGGGGCGGACGTCGTCGGCGTCGCCCGCAGTGGCGCACAGGTCGCAGCCGATGCCGCCGATCCCGCAACCGCAGGACGGCTCATCGACAAGTACCAACCGCGGACGGTGGTGCTGTGCGCCGGGGCGGCGCCGCAGATGAGCCCGCTGCAGGAGCAGACGTGGGAATCCTTCAGCCAGAACTGGAACGTGGACGTCGCTCAGGCATTCCACTGGATCCGCCATGCATTGCGGCGCCCGTTGGCTCCCGGCAGCACCGTGATCGCGGTCTCCAGCGGTGCGGCGATCAACGGGTCCCCGCTCAGCGGCGGCTATGCGGGTGCCAAGGCCACGGTCCGGTTCATCACCGGCTATGCCGCGCATCGAGTCGGAGCGGGCGGGACTGGGCATCGACTTTGTCTCGGTGTTGCCGGCGCTCACGCCGACGACCGAGCTCGGCGCAAAAGCGGTCGCCGCCTACGCCGAGCGCCAAGGCGTCGACGTGGACACGTTCGTCCAGTCCCTGCGCCCCGCCCTCACCGCCGATCAAGTCGGAAAGTCCGTGCTGGACATCGCCACTGGCCAGCAAGGCGGACCACCGCGCCTACACGCTGACTGCGGCGGGCCTTTCGCCGTTGGAGCTGAGCACGAGCAAATGTGGGTATGCACTGGAGTGACCACCCGAATCGGAGGCCTCAGCATGGCGTTCAAACTCACATACACCGACGGACAAGAATCCGACTACGACGACGGCACCAAGTGGGAAGTCGACGGGGGCGTCCTCAAGCTGGGCCGCGAGGACGGCGATTGGACGGTCTTCGTCTCCCCTGGCCACTGGGCCACGATCGAGATCGGCAAGGGCAAAAAGCAGAAGGACGATAAGGAGCGACAAGAACGCCAAGAGGACAAAGGCGACAAGGACGCCAAGGACAAGGACGACGACAGGACGCAAGGACGACGACTGAGGCTCAGACCTCGATGCGCGATCCGATGATCACTGTGCGGTCGAGCGGCAGGTTGAAGTGGCCCGCGGCGTCGGCGGTGATGTAGGACGTCGCGATGAACAGCCGCTTGCGCCACGGCGCCATCGTCGGGGCGTCGCCTGCGCACAGTTCCAGCTTTGACAGGAAGTAGCGCGCGCTTTCGACATCGATCGGACCCTCGGTCTGCGACGGATCGAGAAGCCCAAGTGTGCGTGGCACATTCGGCCGTTCCATGTAGCCGAACCGAGCGACCACATGGAAGATGCCGTCCCTGGCATAGCCAAGGTCGTCGATACGTGATCCGTTCCGAGTCCGGAACTGCGCGGGACCGGCTCGGTTTCCATCGACATGATCGACCACGTGTTTGGCCAGCACGTGGTTGTGGTCGACGTTGGCACGCATCGCCAGTGGCGCGGTCTCGACTCCACGGTTGAGGAACACCGCTGTGCCCGGTATGCGCACGAGCTGCGGCTTGCGGTCGCGAAGGCCGTCGACGAACTCGCGCAGCGGACCCTCCGCCTTTTCCCTTGCGCGCGTGACGATTCCGCGGCCCTTCTGCCACGTCGTCATCACCGTGAACGCGACTGACGGCGATCAGCAGCGGCAGCCACGCGCCGTGCACGAGCTTGGTCATATTCGCCGCGAAGAACATCAGATCCACCAGCAGGAGCAGGCCGCCGCCGATCAAGCACGACCCACAGCGGCCACCTCCACCGGGTGTGGGCGTAGTAGAAGAACAGCGTGGTGGTGATGGTGATCGTTCCCGTCACCGCCATGCCGAACGCGTACGCCAGGGCGGCCGAACTACGGAATGCGAAGACGAGGATCAGCACCGCCACCATCAGCAAGCCGTTGATCCACGGCACGTAGATCTGGCCGATCGTCGACGCCGAGGTGTGTTGGATGCGCAGCCGCGGCAGGTAGCCCAGCTGAGCGGCCTGCGATGCCACCGAGAACGCCCCGGTGATCACCGCCTGCGACGCGATGACCGTCGCCGCCGTCGCCAGCAGCACCATCGGAATCCGCGCCCATTCCGGGGTGAGCAGGAAGAACGGCGCGCTCACCTTGGACTCGTCGGCGAGCACCAGCGCACCCTGGCCGAAGTAGCTCAGCGTGCAGGCGGGCAGCACGAGCCCGAGCCAGCCGTAGGTGATGGCCTTGCCTGCCGAAGTGGCCCATGTCGGCATACAGCGCCTCCGCGCCGGTGACGGACAGCACGATCGCGGCGAGTGAGAAGAACGCGATGTGGAAGTGCCCCGCCAGGAACGTCGCGGCGTAGGTCGGGGACAGCGCCTTCAAGATTTCGGGATTGTCGACGATGCCATCCACTCCGCACGCGCCGATCGCCACGAACCAGGCGATCATCACCGGCCCGAAGAACCGTCCGACGGTCGCGGTGCCGTGCCGCTGGACGGAGAACAGCGCCAACGATGATCACCGCGGTGATCGGCACGATGAAATCTTCGAAGTCGGGCTCGATGACCTTGAGGCCCTCGACGGCGGACAGCACCGAGATCGCGGGCGTGATCATGCTGTCGCCGAAGAACAGTGCAGCGCCGAACAGCCCGAGCGCGGCCAGGAACATCGCGGTGCGGCGGCCGCGCTGGCCGGTCCATCGCCGCAGCAGCGTGATCAGTGCCATGATCCCGCCTTCGCCGTTGTTGTCGGCGCGCATCACCAGCGTGATGTAGGTCAGCGGTGACGATGATCATCACCGACCAGAAGATCGTCGACACGACGCCGTACACGTTGTCCGCCGAAATCGGCACGGGATGCGGGTCGCCAGGATTGAAGACGGTCTGGATCGTGTAGATCGGGCTGGTACCGATGTCGCCGAAGACCACGCCAAGCGCGCCGATCACGATCGCCGCGCGCAGCGTCTGTTGACCCTCCACGGTCACATCGTTGCCGAGTGCACGCCTGTTCGCCGGTCAACTCGGCAAGATGGGCCGGTGCTTGTTGTCCTCCTCGTCGTCGCGTGCTTGACTTCGCGATCACGGCCAGTCGCCGTAACCCGTAGCGGATCATGGGAGCCATGGCCGACGAACTCGACGAACTGTACGAGGTCAAGCCGGACGAGTTCACCGCCCTGCGCACCAAGCTCGTCGCGGCTGCCAAGAAGCGCGGCGACGCCGACACTGCCAAGCAGATCTCCGCTGCGCGCAAGCCCACTACCGCGGCGTGGGTCGTCAACCGGCTCGCGCTGCGGGACCGAGACATCAGGACGCGCCTCGCCGGGCTCGGCGAGCGGCTGAAGGACGCCCACGCCGCGATGGACGGCGAGAGCATCCGGGCGTTGTCCGCTGAGCAGCGCCGGCTGGTCGACGACGTGGCCCGTGCCGCATTCGAAGAGGCGGAACTGGCCGATCCGTCCGCGCGCGCTGCGCGACGACGTCACGGGAACCCTGCAGGCCGCGATCGCCGACCCGGACGTCGCGTCGCGGCTAGGCCGGTTGACCAAGGCCGAGCAGTGGTCCGGCTTCGGCGAGTTCGGCGACACCACAATGGTTTTCACCCAGACACGCAAGACCGCCATTAGCAAGAAGCCTGCCGAGGAGCCGAAGCCCGACGAGCCCAAGCGCGACGACGAAACGCGCGACGGCGCGGGCGGCATTGGCCGCGGCCGAGCGCGCCAAGGCCGAGGCCGACGCTGCGCTGACCGAACTGCAATCAGACCTCGCCACTGCGCGGCTGCGCCGCGACGATGCGCGCAGACGACTGAAGGATGCCGAAAGCGCTCTGACCGCAGCCCAAGACGCCTATGACAAGGGCAAGCAGACAGGCCGCGACGCGGCGGCGGTGGTAAAGCAGGCAAAGGCACGGCTGAGGTAGGAGGGCCAGCGATGGACGTCGAATGTAGTCGACGGCGTGACGGTGATGCGGATCGAACCATCCGCCGGTCAACGCCATGGATCTGGAGTTGGTCGACGACGCCGTCGCCACGATCCGCAACATCGACGGGCCGATTGTCCTTACGGGCGCGGGTAAGTGCTTCTCCGCGGGCGTCGACCTACGCGCGATCGTCGAGGGTGGGGACGAATACATCGACCGCTTCATGACCTCCGCCTGGGCGGCGTTCTTCGCCGTGTTCGACCACCCGGCACCGGTGGTCGCCGCGATCAACGGACATGCCATCGCAGGCGGCTGCGTACTGGCGATGGCCGCCGACGTCCGATTGATGTCGTCGGGCCTGATCGGCCTCAGCGAACTTGTCGGTCGGTGTGCCGTTCCCGGTGGTGGCACTGGAGATCTGCCGATACGCGATGGGTCCGTCGGCTGACGCGGGCGGTGCTGCAGGCCGAGTCCATCGACGCCGACTGCGGCATTGACTCGCGGATGGATCGACGAGGTCGTCTCGCCCGACGACCTACTTCCGCGAGCGATCGAGACAGCCCGCGCGATGGGTCAGTACGCGCCGGCAGCGTATCGCGGCGATGAAGGAGCAACTGCACCGCCCGGCCAAGACCTTGATCGACGGCAGTGCAGATATGGACGCGAAGGTGCGCGCCAGCTGGATGTCGGACGGAGACGCGCGCCCGCATCGCCGGATTCATGGACGCGCTCAAGTGACTGCGCGGCAGCTGATTTCCATGCTGTCACTGTCGCGGACCGGAAAGTTCACGCTCACATAGCCGTTGCCCGGATCACGCACGTGTTCCAGGTACGGCTTGGTGTCGTCCATCGACGTGTTGTCCGCGACGATCAGCGCACCCGCAGACAGCAGGGGCTCGAGCAGCTTGGTCACCGGGAGGTAGAGCTCCTTCCAGCCGTCGAGCAGCACGAACTCGACAGGGCCGTCGATGTCCGCCAGCGTCGTCAGCGCATCGCCTTCCAGCACGGTGATGAGATCGTCGAGCCCGGTCTCGGCGAACGTCTTTTTCGCCGCGGCCACCTTCGCCGCGCTCAGCTCGGTGGTGACGACGCGTCCGCTGCCGTTGTCCCGCACCGCCGACGCGAGATGGATCGCCGAGATCCCCAGCGACATGCCGAACTCGACGACCGTGCTCGGCCGCGTCGCCCGCACCAGCGCGTACAGCAGCCGGCCGGCCTCTGGCGTCACCGGCAGGTAGAAGTCGCTGAGCGCGTCGGCGCGCTCCTGTGCGCTCGCATTGGCGAGGCGCTCGAACACGTCGCGGTTCTCGCGAAGCCGCGCGAACTGTTCGGTGGATTCGGTGTACATCCGGTCGAGGGCGGACGCGACTCTGGCGTCCTGAAGTGTTGTTGTCACTGCACCGAACATAGTCCGGCTGGCGATATATCGCAACGTATCGCGATGCAACGTCAACTGAACGCATCGACGTGCCAGGATGGAAATAAGCCACCGCGAAAGCGGTGGGGAGTACCAGCCGATTGGTGTGCCGATGGCGGGTATCGACAGGTCGACAGCGCGTGCGATCGCGGTGGTCGCGCTGTTGTTCGTCGCCGCGTGGGCGCTGCGCGGCTACCTTCCCGGCGTTGAACCGGTAGCCGATCGGGAGCGGCCAACAAGCAGCCCCGCGGCGCTTATCGTCGACGTCGCCTTGCTCGGCCGGTTCGGTGGTGATCATCGGCATCGCGATCGTCTCGCGGTTGCGCAACCGTCAGGCGCGGCGCCCAGGAGCCGGGCCAGTTGCCCGCGAGCCCTGGCGCCATGGGCCGTCCGACGTGGCGCTTCTCGCTGATCGCCCTCGCGCTGCTCATCGCCTGGCTGCTGCTGGTACTGGTGCTGATGCGGATGGGCGTGCGAACGCCCCGGCGATCAGCCGCCGTCGGCGATCGCCGACCGTCGCGGACCCGAGCAGCGCGCCGACCACCACCAATCCGGTGCCACGGCAACCGGATTCGCCGGACGACCCGGGCACCAACGTCGTCGGCTACCTCGTCCCGCCGATGCTGATCCTGATGGCGCTGGTCGTCGTCGGCACGGCCATCGCCTCGCGCAGGCAGCGGCGCGTCGCGACATCGTGGCGCGTCGCCGACGATGACTCCCGAAGCACCCGCTCAGCCAGGCGCGGCTGAATCACTCGCGCGGGCAGCCGAAGTCGGGCTGGCCGAGATCGGTGACCTCAGCCGCGAACCGCGCGAGGCGATCATCGCGTGTTACGCCGCGATGGAGCGCGAACTGACGCATGTGCCCGGTGCGGTTCCTCAGGACTGCGACACCCCGTCGGAGGTGCTGGCCCGCGCCGTCGACCACCATGCGCTGCGCGCCGACAGTGCGACACAGCTCGTGGAGTTGTTCGAGGAGGCACGCTTCAGTCCGCACGTGATGAACGAGGACCATCGCGATGTCGCGGTCGACGCGCTGCGGCTGGTGCTCGCGGAGTTGCGGAGCATGGCATGAAAAAGCTTGTGGCCGCAGGCGTTTTCGTCGTTGCTACTGGTCGAGCTGGTGGCGTTCGCGGTGCTCGACCGCGAGCTCGTGCTGGTGGTCGTCGGCGTCATGGTCGCCCTGGTGTTGCTGGTGTTGCGCTTCTATCTGGTGCGCGAGCCCGGATACGATTCCGGCGATGCGCACTGCGCAACGACCCGCGGAGTCGTTGCGCCGCTGGCTGTCTCGGACCGAGACGTTGATCAGCCGGTCGGAGTCAACACGAAGGGACTGGGACCGGCACCTGCGCCCGATGCTGGCCCGGCAGTTCGAGCTGGCCACCGGACAACGGCAGGCCAAGGATCACGCGGCGTTTCACGCCACCGGCAGCATGCTGTTCGGCGCGGAGCTGTGGGCGTGGGTGGACCCGCAGAACGTGTCCCGGACCGGCGAGCAGCGAACCCGGGCCCGGCCGGGAGGCCCTCGACGAGATTCTGCGACGGTTGGAGCAGGTATGACGGCGAATATGGGACTGCCGGCGGCGACGACGACCGCGCACTGTGAGGCGGTGCTCGACGAGATAGGGCACGTGGTGGTCGGCAAGCGCGCAGCGCTGACGCTGATTCTCACGACCGTCCTCGCGGGTGGCCACGTGCTGATCGAGGATCTGCCCGGCCTCGGCAAGACGTTGATCGCCCGGTCCTTCGCCGCGGCGCTCGGCCTGGACTTCACGCGGGTGCAGTTCACGCCGGACCTGCTGCCCGCCGATCTGCTCGGCTCGACGGTCTACGACATGCAGTCGGGCCGCTTCGAGTTCCGCCGCGGGCCGATCTTCACCAACCTGCTTCTCGCCGACGAGATCAACCGGACGCCGCCCAAGACCCAGGCGGCGCTGCTGGAGGCGATGGCCGAGGGCCAGGTGAGCATCGACGGCGTCACCCACCAACTGCCTGCGCCCTTCATCGTGCTGGCCACCGACAACCCGATCGAGTACGAGGGCACCTATCCGCTGCCCGAGGCGCAGCTCGACCGGTTCACGATCAGACTCGAACTGCGGTATCTGTCGGAGCAGGAAGAGGAGTCGATGCTGCGCCGACGCCTCGAACGCGGTTCGGCCCAGCCGACCGTGCATCAGGTCGTCGATGCGCACGAACTTCTCGCCATGCGCGAATCGGTGGAACAGGTGACCGTGCACGACGACGTGCTGCGCTACGTGGTGTCGCTGGCGACCGCGACGCGCCAGCACCCGCAGGTCGCCGTCGGCGCCAGCCCGCGCGCGGAACTCGACCTGGTGCAACTCGCCCGCGCCAGGGCGCTGCTGCTCGGCAGGGACTACGTGATACCCGAGGACGTCAAGTCGCTTGCCGTTCCCGACCATGTCGCACCGGATCAGCCTGCGACCGGAGATGTGGGTGCGGCGCGTGCACGGGTCCGACGTCGTGGAGGAACTGTTGCGGCGACTGCCGGTGCCCGAACGAACAGCCAAGGGCTGACGGCGTGATCGAGACCCGCAGCACCGAGGTCGAGTTGCGCTGGCGCCCATCGCCTTTGACGCGCGCGATCGTCACGTGCGCCGCGGCCGCGCTCGCCGTCGCGGTGATCGGCGGCTACTGGCAGCTCGTCGCGTTCGCGGCTCCGCTGATCGGCGTGCTGGTGTCGATCGGCTGGCAGCGCGCGGTGCCGAAGGTTCACGTGCATGCCGAACCCGGCTCGCAGCGGTGCTTCGAGTCCGAGGAGGCTCGGCTGAGCGTGTGGGCAGACACCGAAACCGGCGATGCGGCAGTGACTCTGACGATCGAGACCGTCGACGGCATGCGGCTCGAGACGGCCGAGCCGGGTTCGCCGTCAGGGCCAGACGGTGGTCGTCACCGCCGACAAGTGGGGCCGGTATCCGATCGTGGCCCGCGTGAACGTCGTTGCGCGCGGCGGGCTTGTGCAGGGCACGGGTGTCGGCCGACGCGGCCGACGTCTTCGTGTTTCCGTTGGCGCCACCGCAATCCACCGCGATCCCGCGCACCGAACTGCTCGACCGCCTCGGCACCCATCTGACTCGACACATCGGGCCCGGCGTCGAGTACGCCGATGTCCGGCGGTACGTGCCCGGCGACCAGTTGCGCACGGTCAACTGGCCGGTCAGCGCGCGGCGCGGCAGCCTGCACGTCACAGAGCGGCTGACCGACCGCGCCGCCGACGTGGTGGTGCTGATCGACGGGTACCCGCAGCCGCCGGGCCCGGCGACCGAAGCGACCGACCGCATCGTGCGCGGCGCAGTACAGGTCGTGCAGAGCGCGCTGCGCAGCGGTGATCGCGCAGGCATCGTCGCGCTGGGAGACCGCCACCCGCGCTGGCTCGGCGCAGACATCGGGCGGCGCCAGTTCTACCGGATACTCGACGCGGTGCTCACCGCGGGCGACGGTTTCGAGAACACGCCCGGGCACGTTGGCGCCGCGTGCTGCCGTTCCGCCGGGCGCGATCGTCGTCGCGTTCTCCACCATGCTCGACACCGAATTCGCGCTGGCGTTGATCGATCTGCGCAAGCGCGGCCACACCGTTGTCGCCGTCGACGTGCTGGAGGGCGCCCCGTTCGAAGAGGAGCGCGACGCGCTGGTCGCCAGAATGTGGTCACTGCAGCGGTCGTTCATGTACAGGGATATGGGCACGATCGGCGTGGACGTGGTGTCCTGGCGCAGCGATGTCACGCTCGATCAGGCGATGCAACTGGTGCCGGACCATCGGCGCACGGTGCGGCGGCGGGCGGCGTCAATGAGCACCGCAGCCGTAGCTGTTACCCGCGCTCGTTTCGACGGCGTTCGGGCTGGTGATGGTGGCGTCGGCTGCGGTCCAGGCCGACAGGCCGGGTGTGATCGCGGCCGTTGCTGCGTCGGCTGCGGTGTTGGTGGGCAGTGTGTTTCGACCCGCCGCCACGATCGCGGTGCTTCTCACGGTGTCCGTGATCGTGCTTGCCGATGCACCACCCGTACTGACCGCGACGTCTGGGCTGTGCGCCGCGGCGTATCTGGTGTTGCGGCACACCGCCGCGGTGACTTCACCGACGGTGCTTGGCGCCGTGGGGTTTACTGCTGCGGGGCTGGCGGCGGCGTCGCTTCCGATTCAGCTGCCGTGGGTGCCGTTGCTGGCCCCGCTGGCTGTGTTGGCGCTTTATGTTCTGGTGACTCGTCCGTTCTGGGCGACGTGATTTCCTCGCCGAGCGTCGCAGGCATGCGCTGCCTGATCGCGTTATCCAGCCACCCCATCGCGCGCCTTCCTGTTGTCGCGCGGACACTAATCCGCTGCACTGTGAAGCGATACCGATCCGGCTACGAGTTTGCTGTCAATCCCTGACGCTCGGGTACTCGTCGTGCCGGTGCCACCACGCATACGGCGGCGTCTGCGGGTATCCGTCGGGTGAGTCCTCCCACTCCTCCTGACGGCCGAGCGCGGTGATGTCGAGGTAGGCCCATGTGCTGCCCATCGCTTCGTCGCCGCGGTTGTCGATGAAGTACGTCCGGAAGATCTGTCCCTCGTCGCGCAGGAACGCGTTGGTGCCGTGCCACTCGTCGACACCGAAGTCGGCGTCGAACGAATCCGTGATGGTGTACCAGGGGATGTCCCAACCCATCCGCTTCTTCAGTTGCGCAATGGCGTCCTGAGGTGCCCGGGAAACGAACACCAGAGTGGTGTCGCGGGCGTTGAGGTGCGCCAGATGGCCGACCTGATCGGCGAGCATCGAACAGCCAGGGCAACCGCAGTCGGGCCAGCCATCCACATCGGGCTGGTAAAAGAACCGGTAGACGATGAGCTGACGCCGGCCTTCGAACATATCGTGCACGCTGGCCGGGCCACTCGGCCCGTCGAACAGATAGTCCTTCTCGACCGCCATTCTCGGCATCCTCCTGCGCTGCGCGGCCAGCGCATCGCGGGCGCGGGTGAGCTCCTTCTCTTTCACGAGCAACTCGTTGCGGGCGGCGTCCCACTCCCGCGGTGAGACGACAGGCGGCAAATCCATCGGGGTATCTCCTTCGAATCGGTCTGATATATAGACACATGCAACGGGCGAAAGTCATCGCCGCTATCTTCTTGAGGGAGTTGACCTGCGCTTCCGGTAAGCGAAATGCTCAGCGGGACGCTTACTTTCGGAGAGAATCGTCATGCCAAATGATGTTCGAAAGGCAGTGACCGGTGCTTCTATCGGCAACGCCGTGGAATGGTTCGACTTCGCCATCTACGGCTTCTTGGCCACCTTCATCGCCGCCAACTTCTTCCCATCGGGAAACGAGACAGCGGCGCTGCTGAACACGTTCGCGATCTTCGCGGCCGCGTTCTTCATGCGTCCCCTCGGCGGCTTCGTCTTCGGGCCGCTCGGCGACCGGATCGGGCGGCAACGCGTGCTGGCACTCGTCATCCTGCTGATGTCCGGCTCGACGCTGGCCATCGGCCTGCTGCCGACGTACACCGCGATCGGCGTCGCCGCGCCATTGCTTCTGCTGTTCCTGCGGTGCCTTCAGGGCTTCTCCGCCGGCGGCGAATACGGCGGGGGCGCCGTTTATCTGGCCGAATTCGCGTCCGATAAGCGTCGCGGCTTCACCGTCACGTTCATGGTGTGGTCGGGGGTGCTCGGCTTCCTGATCGGCTCGGTGACGGTGACGCTGCTTCAGGCGCTGCTGCCAACCGACGCGATGGAGAGCTACGGCTGGCGCATCCCGTTCCTGCTCGCAGGCCCGCTTGGCCTCGTCGGCCTCTACATCCGCCTGCGCCTGGACGACACCCCGCAGTTCGCCGAGCTGAGCAGGACCCAGCAGGTCGCCAAGTCGCCGCTGCGGGAGGCGGTGCGCACCGCGTGGCGGTCGATACTGCAAGTGATCGGCCTGATGATCATCTTCAACATCGGCTACTACGTCGTGTTCACGTTCCTGCCCACCTACTTCATCAAGACGCTGCACTTCAGCAAGACCAACGCGTTCGTGTCCATCACCCTGGCCAGCCTGGTGGCGCTGATCCTGATCCTGCCGCTGGCCGCGCTCTCGGACCGCGTCGGCCGACGGCCCATGCTCATCGCAGGCTCGCTGGCCTTCGCGATCGGCGGCTACCCGCTGTTTCTGCTGCTGAACTCGGGCTCGCTGGCGGCCGCGATCGCGGCGCACTGCGCGCTCGCGGCCATCGAGGCCGTCTACGTCTCGGCGGCGGTCGCCGCCGGCGTCGAACTGTTCGCCACCAGGGTGCGCTACAGCGGGTTCTCCATCGGCTACAACATCTGCGTCGCCACGTTCGGTGGTACCACGCCCTACGTCGTCACCTGGCTCACCGCGCAGACGGCCAATAACGTGGCGCCCGCGTACTACGTCGTCGCGCCGCGGTGGTCTCGCTGCTCACCATCCTGACCATCAGGGAGACCGCAGGACGTCCGCTTCCCCAAGGCGTAACGGACGAAACGTTCCAATCGGCGGGGTTACAGTAGGTGGGTGCCGCAGACAGATCCCGCAACGCGGCCCAAGTTGACATCACGCGGCGCGGCAACCCGCAACCGCATCGTCCTTGCCGCCGCCGAGCTGATGCATGTCCAGGGCGTCGCGGCAACGACCATCGACGACGTGCTTGCGGCAAGCGCGACGAGTAAATCCCAGTTCTACCAACACTTCGACGACAAATCGGAGTTGGTGTACGAGGTCATCACCATGCGCGCCGACGAGATTCTGTCGTGGCAGCGCCTGCGTCTGGAGAAGGTGGATTCGTTCCGCGGGCTCTACCAATGGCGCGACGCGATGGTGCAGCGGTGCGCGTTGCGGCGCGGGCTGTGGGGTTGCGAACTCGGTTCTCTTGCCGCCGAATTGTCCGATACCGACGACAAAGCCAGGGCCTCGCTGTCCGAGCACTTCACCGAATGGCAAGGACTGCTGAGCGCAGCACTCGAACGGATGCGCGATGGCGGTGCGCTTGTCGCCGACGTCGACGTGAAAGCCCTTGCGACGGGGCTACTTGCGGCGGTGGAAGGCGGCTACTTGCTTTCGCAGACGGGACGCGACCCGCGGCTCATGCAGTCCGCGTTGAACATGGCCATCGGTCATGTGGCGTCCTTCGCGACCGCCGGCACAGCAGTGCGGTGACGGCGGCCGCGATCTGGACCTGATCGACCAGTCCGGCGTTAGTTGTCGCCGGGGATGGCGGTCGGTGCCGGCGGTGCCTTGACCGGAGGCGTGAACAGGTTGCCGCCGGTGGGATTGATCGACTTCTCCGTCGGCGCCACGGACGGCGCCGTCGTCGACGTGGTCGTCGTGGTGGTGGGCGTGGTGGTTTCCGGCGCCTTTTCGCCCTCACCGCAAGCGGTGAGCGCGCCCATGGCGATGATCGCGCCCATGCCTGCGGTGGCGGCGAGGCGACGAGCCAGTCGGCCTGACTTCATGATGCGTCCTATCTGTATCGAGAAGTGAACTATATCGTCCAAAAAACCGCATCGTCAATGCGGAAACAGCGCGACACTGCACGCATTGTCGGCGTTTGACTTGTCGCGGTAGCAGACGACGAAGTCCAATTACCGGGTAGCCGTCAAGAGGCAGCCGGCGATTGGCAGGAAGCGCCACTGTTCTTCCCAGTGTCCTTCCAGGTGGCGACCCTAATGTGCTGCACAAGACACTCAGTGTCCGCAAAGCACAACCACAGGTTCGTCACACGGAGGTCCCACGTGAAGAAGTTCGGCATATATGCCACCGCCGCTGTCGGTGCGACGGCCGTATCGATGGCGTTCTTCGGAACCGGTATCGCCGCGGCCGACGACTACGCGGGCCAGACGTACGGCGATGCGTCGTCGGCCATCAGCGATGCGGGCAAGAAGGCCGTCATCGCAAGCCGGGCGGGTGACACGCTGTCCGACGACCAATGCATCGTGACGCATTCGCAGTCGGCGCCGTGGATCAAGGGCGACGACTTCTCGCCCGTCACCGACACGGTGCTTGTCTACCTGAATTGCAACGCGACCGTGGCGAGCGCCAAGCAGCCAGGAAACTCGGCGGGCAGCCCCGAAGGCAGGGCCGCCATCCAGGCTGCGCAGGAGAAGTCGCGGCGGACTCCGGTTCGTAGCCGATCGCTTCCCGGTGCCGATCCCCATTAGGGTGAAGCCAGGCATCCACGAAGGGGAGGCGCGAGGTATGAAGCTGCAGGTGTTGCCCTACGTCACCGTCGAGATCGACGATCGCCTGCGCCGTCGGTTGCGCCGCGCCGGCGAACGGCTGCGCATCAACGTCAGGGCGTATCTGTTGAGCGCCGCCGACGATGTCGACGCGGCAGGCGACAAGGTGCGCGACCTGTGCGACAGGGCCGTCGACCGGGTCGACTCGGTGGTCGCGACGGTCAACGACCGGCTCGGCACCGAGGAACCCCAGCGGCCGCAGCTTCACCTGGTCGCCGGGCGCGAGGCCAGCTAGCCAGTTCGCTTGGCGATCTTGCCTGCGACGTCTACGGCGATCTCGATCGCCCGTGCCGCGAGTGGTGAGTGAGTGCGATTTGCCTGCCACAGCAGGAAGATCTCACGTGGCGGCAGTGCTGGCTTGAGTTCGTGGACGCATAGCGACGCATCGGAGCCGACCTCGGCACTGCGGACAGCGAGTTGTGGCAGGATCGCCGAACCCATGCCTGCGCGCACCATCGCCAGCACGGTTTCGTTTCCCGCTGTGCGGCACACGATTTGCGGCCGAACGCCGCGGCGTGCGAGTGCCTGCTCCATCCGGGCCTGGTCGCAGATCGGCGGGTGCGCCACCATCGGTGCGCCGTCGAGTTGGGCCTGGCGCACCGGACCGTCGGGGAACGTGCCGCGGCGGGCCACCAGTAGATAGGGATCGTCGAGCAGTTTGTGGTGTTCGACGTCGCCTTCGACGCGGCCGTCGAAGAACATCAGGTCGAGCTCATGGACTTGTGGCTCGTCGGTCTCCTCCTCGAACAGTCTGATGTCGCAGCCGGGGTGCTCGTCCCGAAGCCGTCGTATGACGTGCGGCAGGATCACGTTGGACACGCTCTGGAAGGTGCCGATGTCGACCCGGCCGTCGCCGGCCTTGAACCGGTCGACGGCTGCTGTCATCGCCTCGGCCTTCGCCAGCAGATCGCGTCCGTGTGCCAGCATCAACGAGCCGAGTGGGGTGATCCGCACCGGTTTCGGCCCGCCCGGCCGGTCGAACACGACACCACCGACGGCCTTCTCCAAAGCCGCGATCTGCTGACTCACCGTGGACTGGGTATACCCGAGCCGTGTGGCCGCCCGCCCGAACGAGCCCTCGTCGGCCACGGCGGCCATCGTGGTGAGCTGTCGCAGTTCGACGTCCGACATGAGCACACCTTAGTCAGGAACATCGCCTAACACGATTGACTTGATCGCAAACTATCGCTTTTCACGATCAACCGCCGTGCCTAGCGTGGCGTTCATGACTGATGACAAACAGTGTCGCTTGACCAGGTGCGAGGCGTACTCCGCGACGGCCCGGTCGAATCGATATCGAGAGGATCGGGTGACGGTGATGTCCGACCTGTTTGACTACGACGCGGAATTGCGCCTGCACAACGAACTCTTCCGCGCCGCTGCCAACGTCGGCACTCGCGACTGTGTGCTCGACATCGGCTGTGGCACAGGCCAGTCCACGCGCGAGGCGGCCCGTGCCGCCGTCAGCGGAAGCGCGGTAGGCGTCGATGTCTCCGCCCCGATGCTCGAACGGGCCCGTCAGCTCAGCGACGATCAGGGACTGGCGAATATCACGTACCAACTGGCGGACGCTCAGGTTCACCGCTTTCCACCGACGCGTTTCGACCTCTGCATCAGCAGGTTCGGAACGATGTTCTTCGCCGACCCAGTCGCCGCATTCACCAATATCGGGCACGCTCTGCGCCCCGCCGCGCGCCTGGTGATGCTGGTCTGGCAAGAGCGCGACCGCAATGAGTGGGCCACCGCGATCCGCCAGACCCTCACCGCCGCATCCGCCACACCCCGCGGTCCGGACCCGTTCTCACTCGCCGACCCGACCGTCACGGAAGGCATCCTGGCGGCGGCCGGCTTCGCGGACGTCGGCTTCACCGACGTGCACGAGCCCGTCTACTACGGTCCGGACAGCGCCACCGCCTTCGATGCCGTGCTCCGCCTACTGAAATTTGAAGACCAACTCGCCGACCTCGACGTCGCGGCGGCGGAGCAAGCACGCACTCGGCTACGCACCACCCTCGACGCCCACAACACCGACGGCGGCGTGTACTTCGACTCGCGTGCCTGGATCGTCACAGCTCGCCGCAGCTAGGGCGTCCGCACGCTACCTGCGCGGCCCCCGACGAAGAACGAGCCTGCGATCACCACGAGGCCGATGACCGCCACCGGAATGGTCCACGCGCGACGGCCGGACACCGCCGACTGACACTGGGCGACGTAGTCGCTGTGCGGGATGATCTCGTTGAGTATCGGCAGGTTGGCGGGGTTGTTGTTGTTCGCCTCCCGCGCGGCCGACAGATCCGGAACCACCCCGTTGCCGCAGCCGATGCTGCCGCTGTCGGGGCCCGGCACCGATACCGGCACGAGCAGCCCGATGACGCCTATGATCAACACGACCGCTCCCACCAGCAGGATCAACCTCGCAAATTCATCTGCTGGGTATGCCCACTCGGTCCGGTTCGAAACCATGTTGATACCGGAGCGGGCTGGGCGGTGCGTCAACGGATGTGTTGTTCTTGTTCGGTGTGGTGGCTGTGGCCCGAAAGGAGCTGGACGCTTTGGTAGGCCATGGTCTGACGGTGCTGCTGGCCGTGCTCGCCGCGGTGTTCCTCGCGATCGGCATCGTGGTGCGCCAGCGCGCCACGATGGACGTGCCCCAAGAGCACGGCGTGAGCTCCGTGATGTTCCTGACGCTGCTTCGCCGACCGCTGTGGTGGGGCGGCACCGCGGCGGCCGTCGCCGGGCTATGTCTTCCAGGCGTTGGCGCTGGCAAACGGCTCGCTGCTGTTGGTGCAGCCGATCCTGGTGTCCGGCCTGTTGTTCGCGCTGCCGTTGAGCGCCCGGCTGGCCCACCGGCGCGTCACCCGCGGTGAATGGGTATGGGCGGTGGTGCTGACCGTCGCGCTTGCGGTGTTCGTCGTGTTGGCGAAGACCCGCCCAGGCGACTACGAGGCGTCGCTTACGTTGTCGGCATTGGTCGCGGTGATCTGCACGGCCGCCGTCTGCGCGTGCGTCGTCGTCGCGGCCCGCACCATGGGATGGAAGCGCGCGGTGTTGCTCGCCCTGGCGGTCGGTGTGTTGTTCGGCGTCGTCGCCGTGCTCACCAAGCTGGTGATGCACCTGCTGACCCATGAAGGTGTGCGCGCGGTGCTCACCACACCGGTGCCGTATCTACTCGTAGTGATCGGGGTCTTCGCGACGTTCCTGCAGCAGTCCGCTTTCCATGCGGGATCGCTGCAGACGTCGGTGCCGACGATGCTGGTGCTCGAACCCGTCATCGCCGTGCTGCTCGGCGCCGTGGTGCTCGGGGAGCACCTCGACGTCAGTCGACTCGACGCGGTGCTGATCGCGATCAGCGCGGTCGCGATGGCGGCGGCCACCATCGCGCTGGGGCGCGACGAGGGTGCCTACGAGGAACAGCTCGAGGCGGCTATGGCGAAGCGGGCTCGCTTAGGCAGTCTCGGAATCGGTTGCTGCGACGGTTTCGGGACCGCACCGGGCGCAGCAACGCCCATGCCGAAGAACACGATCGCCACCCCGATCAGGGCGAGCCCGACCCACCAGTTCGCGTCGGTGCCGAAGTACAGGTCGACGGGGTTGTTGGTTGCGCCCTTGTCGTGTTCCCGCAGCAGTCCGGGGGCGAAGCCGGCGATGGTGAGCACGACACCGTAGATCGCCAGCAGCGCGCCGATGACGTTGCGAACGTCGAACAGATGGGACAGTTGCTGGCCACGGCGTGCTCCTATCAGCGGTCAGTGGAAGACGATGTTGAGAATGATGGTCAGGGCGAGTGCAACGGCGGCGAGCGGAACAGGCCTGTAGTACCAAGCCTTTCCGGCGCTGTCGGGATCCTGGAAGACTTCCCTCGGCGTCTCCGAGTACACCAGTCCCACCAATTCGGACGGCGGGCTTCGGGGTGGTGACCATGGTGACCGCCACGCTGACGATGATGTCGACGACGAACGCCGCCGATGCCGCGACGAACGGCACGCCCTGGCCGGGCAGGTTGAGCACCCCGGTCTCGCCGAGGATGAAAACGAAGACCGCAGAAAGGGTTCCGGAGACCAGGCCGACCCAGCCCGCGGTCGAGGTCATCCGCTTCCAGAACATGCCGAGGATGAACGTGGCGAACAGCGGGGCGTTGAAGAAGCCGAACAGCGTCTGCAGGTAGTCCATCAGGTTGGAGTAGCCCGCGGCGATCAGCGCGGTGAAGATGGCGAGGATCGTCGCAGCGACCGTCGCGATCCGGCCGACCGCGATGTAGTAGTCGTCGGGGCGGTCCTTGACCACGTAGTCCTGCCAGATGTCGTAGCTGAACACGGTGTTGAACGCCGAGATGTTGGCCGCCATGCCCGCCATGAAGGAGGCCAGCAGGCCCGCGACCGCGACGCCCAACAAGCCGTTGGGCAGGATGTCGCGGATCATCAACAGCATCGCGTCGTTGTACGTGATGTCGCCTTCGCCAGTCGTTTTCAGCCGGATCATGTCGCCGATCGCGGCGGCGGCGATCATGCCGGGCACGATGATGACGAACGGAATGAACATCTTCGGAAACGTCGCGATGATCGGCGAGCGACGCGCCGCCGACATCGAATTGGACGCCATCGCCCGCTGCACCTCGACGAAGTTGGTCGTCCAGTACCCGAAGGACAGCACGAAGCCGAGGCCGAACACGATCCCGATCACCGACCACACCGGGCTGTCGAATCCGGACAGCGCCTGACCCGGCCACGTGGTCAGTTGATCATGTGTGGACGCGGTCACCTTGCCGTCGGACAAGGTGTCAATGACCTTGTCCTTCAGGCCATTCCAGCCGCCGACCCTGATCAGCCCGAATATGGTCAGTGGGACCAGCGCCGCGAGGATCACGAAGAACTGCAGCACCTCGTTGTAGATCGCGGCAGACAACCCGCCGAGCGTGATGTAGCTGAGCACCACCACGGCCGCGACGATCAGCGACAGCCACCGCGGCCAGCCGAGCAGCGCGTTGATCACCGTCGCCAGCAGGAACAGGTTGACGCCTGCGATGAGCACCTGGGCGGTGGCGAAGCTGATCGCGTTGACCAGGTGCGCGCCGGGGCCGAAGCGCCGGCGCATGAACTCGGGCACGCTGCGCACCTTGGAGCCGTAGTAGAACGGCATCATCACCACGCCGAGGAAGAGCATGGCCGGCATGGCGCCGATCCAGTAGTAATGCATGGTCGACAGGCCGACCTCGGCACCATTGGCCGCCATGCCCATGATCTCGATGGCGCCGAGGTTCGCCGAGATGAACGCCAGGCCGGTCACCCACGCCGGCAGCCGACGGCCGGACAGAAAGAAGTCCAGGCTGGTCGAGATCTGGCTTCGGGCGATGAAACCGATGCCGAGAACGAATACGAAGTAGATCGCGACGAGCACGTAGTCGAGCCAGCCGAGGTTGAGGCGCAGCACGTTCTCTGCGGCCAGTGTCGTGGTGGTCTCACTCATGTCGCAGTCATCAACTCCTTCATCGGAGCCAGCACAAGTTCGGTCAGAATCAATCAGAAACTAACAGCATCCGCACGATATTCTGACAAGAATCCAGACAATTTGTTTGATAATGTGCGTTCCCATGCTCGCCGCTGAACGCCGCCACGCGATCTTGCGGGCATTGAACGCCGACGGCGCGGTCCGGGTCGCCGACCTGGCCGCCGAACTCGACGTGTCCGAGATGACCGTTCGCCGTGACCTCGACACCCTCGATGCGCAGAACCTGTTGCGCAAGGTCCACGGCGGTGCGGTGAGCAGGCACAACCGTGGAGAAGAACCGCGGTCGTCGGAGAAGGCCGGTCAGCAGCGCGCCGCGAAGGAGGCGATCGCGGCACTGGCGGCCGAAAGCGTCGAGGACGGCATGACGATCGCGATCAGCGCTGGCACCACCACCACCGAACTCGCCCGTCGGCTGCGGCACCGGTCATCGATCACCGTGGTGACGAACTCCATCAGCGTCTTCGAGGTGCTGACCGATCCCGGCGCCGATGCCGCCGACGCGCCGCAGGTGTATCTGTCCGGTGGCGTCCGGACCCCGTCGGATGCGCTCGTCGGACCGATCGCCGACGCGGCGATCTCGTCGTTCCGGGTGGACGCGACGTATCTCGGCGTACACGGCTTCGATCCGCAGGCCGGCCTTACCACGCCCAATATCGCTGAGGCGCAGACGAATCGGACACTCATCGGGATCGGTGCGCAGCTGATCGTGGTGGCCGATCACACCAAGTACCGAGAAGTGGGGACCAACGTGTTCGCCCGGATGCGCCGAGTGGACAACCTGATCGTCGACGACGGTCTGGCAATCGCCGACCGCGGCATCATCGAGGAGCATGTCGGACGTCTGACCATCGCCATGGTGACGGGACAACCATGAACGACCCCGCGACACGGTGGCCGCTGGCCGACGGCCGCGAGCTGTTGTTGTTCGCGCTGCCGGGACGAACCCCCGCGCCGGTACCCGACCGGCGTCCGCTGCCCGAGCGCGGAATCGGCCAGTCGCAGTTGCGGTTTGACCGCCAGACCGGACAGTGGGTGATCATCGCGGCGCTGCGCCAGGACCGCACCTACAAGCCGCCCGCCGACGCGTGCCCGCTGTGTCCGGGGCCGACAGGGCTGACCAGTGAGATCCCCGCTCCCGATTATGACGTCGCGGTCTTCGAGAACAGGTTTCCCAGCCTGTCCGGTGCGGGCAGCGTGCCGTTTCACCTACCGCGCGTCATCGACGATCTCTTCCCGTCCGCGCCTGGCCACGGCCGGTGTGAGGTGATCTGCTTCTCCAGCGACCACACCGGCTCGTTCAGTCAGCTCGAACTGCCGCACGCGCGTCTCGTCGTCGACGCATGGCGCCACCGCACCGCGGATCTGATGGCGCGCCCCGGCATCGCGCACGTGTTCTGCTTCGAGAACCGCGGCGAGGAGATCGGCGTGACGTTGACGCATCCGCACGGCCAGATCTACGGCTATCCGTATCCGCCCCCTCGCGCGGCACTGATGCTGCGTGAGGCCCGCGCCTACGCCGACCGCACAGGCGGCAACCTGTTCACCGACATCCTCGCCCACGAGGTAGCCGACGGCAGCCGCATCGTCGCACAGACCGGCCTGTTCACCGCATTCGTCCCGTTCGCCGCGCGCTGGCCGGTCGAGGTGCACATCTATCCGAACCGATTCGTGCACAACCTCGTTGACCTGACCGACGCGGAGCTCGACGGGTTTGCACAGATCTACCTCGACGTGCTCGGCCGGTTCGATCGCATGTATCCGACTGCGCTGCCCTACATCTCCGCGCTGCACCAGTACGCCAACACCGACGAACAGCGCGAAGGCTACTTCCACGTCGAGCTGATGTCGGTGCGGCGCAGCGCCACCAAGCTGAAGTTCTTGGCCGGTTCCGAATCGGCGATGGACGCGTTCATCAGCGATGTCACCCCGGAGAGCGTCGCAGAGCGCCTGCGGGAGCTCGGATGAGCGCCATCAGATACGCGGCACCAGGGCCGGATCAACCTGATCGGCGAGCACACCGACTACAACCTCGGTTTCGCGCTGCCGATCGCCCTCCCCGAGCGCACGGTGGTGACCTACGAGCCGGACGACATGCCCGAGGTCACCGTGCGCAGCGACACCCAGGACGGCGACGTTCGGATACCGCTCGACACCGCGCCCGGCGACGTGGCGGGCTGGGCCGGCTATGTGGCCGGAGTGATGTGGGCACTGCGCGGGGCAGGCCACCGGATCAAGGGCGGGACGATGTCGATCGCGAGCGACGTCGAGATGGGCTCCGGCGTGGCGTCTTCGGCAGCGCTGGAGTGCGCGGTGCTCGGCGCATTCGCGACCGCCATCGGCCTGCGCGTCGATCGGATCGAGCTGGCGCGCATCGCGCAGCGGGCGGAGAACGACTACGTCGGTGCGCCAACCGGGTTGATGGACCAGCTGGCCGCGCTGTGCGGAGAGCCGGGTAAGGCGTTGATGATCGACTTTCGGGAGCTGACCGTGCGGCCGGTCGCGTTCGATCCTGACGCCTCCGACATCGCGTTGCTAGTGATCAATTCGCGTGCGCCGCACCAACATGCGGGCGGAGAGTATGCGTCGCGTCGGGCGTCGTGTGAGCGGGCGGCGGCCGACCTCGGGGTGTCGTCGCTGCGGGAGGTGCAGGATCGCAGGCGTTGCAGGCTCTCGCGAAGGTGGCAGACCCGGTCGATGCTCGCAGAGCCCGGCACATCCTGACCGACAACCAGCGGGTCCTCGATGTCGTTGCGGCGCTGGAAGAGTCAGATTTCACCGCGATCGGCAGGCTCTTCAACGCGTCGCAGGCGTCCATGCGTGACGACTTCGAGATCACCACCGACCACATCGACCTGATCGCCGACACCGCCGTTGAGGCGGGCGCCCTCGGTGCACGGATGACCGGCGGCGGGTTCGGCGGATGCGTCATCGCGCTGGCTCCTTCGGACAAGGCCGGACACATCGCAGACGCGATTCGCAACGCGGTCGCCGACGCAGGTTACAACGCGCCGACGATCAGCCGTACACGGGCAGGCCAAGGAGCCGCACTACTGCGTTAGCGGTGTCTCCGACAGCGCCGCCCACATCAACCGGGCGGCCTCGCGCGTGCGATCGTCCGGCGTGATTGGCGCACCCGTTGCGGGCTGTTCGGCAGGGGCTCCGCTGATGTGCTCGACGAGCGCCACCGCAAGCTCGCGCAGCTTCACGTTGAACTCCTGGCTGGCGGTGCGCAGCATTTTCCATGCATGATCTGCGTCGCAGCGGACAAGGCCCATCAGCGCGCCCTTGGCCTGTTCGATCGCACCGCGGGACTGCAGGACCGTGATGATGTCCGCGATCGCGGTCGCGTTCTCCGCCGCGGTGGTGATCAGCGCCGCGGAGACGAGCTGTTCGTAGTTGAACAGGCTGGCCACCGTCGCGGCACTGGCCGGCTGGCTGAGCGTGCAGCAGACGACGACCGTCGCGTCGTCGGCCCAGACTCCTGGCACGGCGGCGGCGCCATGGACCTGTTCCCAGCTCGACTCGTGCTGCGGCGCGCGGTCACGCACGGCCGCCAAAGTCAGCTCGGGCCAACGGTCGTCGGTCCACAGGTCGAGGCTCAGGACCGGTACCTGATGGGCGAGCGCGTCGGGAACCGGGCCGCCGATTCCCGCCAGCTGGGCATCGACGAGTTCAGCGCCAACGCCTCGCGCCGCCAGCACCGAGGGATGCGCGTCATGCCGCTTGTCGTACACGGTGATCGCCAGGCCGAGCGCATCGGGCAGATCGGTCTGCATGCGCTCGAGGATGCGGTGCATCAGCGCCACCAGCTGCGGGTGTTGGCGTGGTTGAAAGTGCGTAGGAGCCATGATCAGTCGCGGGTCGCGACGGTCGCGACGCGGTCGAGCCCGGAGATGCTCAGCAGCGTGATGATCGGTCCCGCCGCGGGCACGATCAGCCCGAGTTTGGTCGTCGCGGCCACTGAGAACAACGCCCGCACGGCGGCGCTGTCGCAGTAGGACACGTCCGAAAGGTCGACCGTGATGGCGTCGCTGTTTGCGGCCGCTCCGTTCAGGACGTCCTGGAACTCGTTGACGTTGGCCAGGTCGATATCACCGGACGCGGTGACAACCGGCGGTTGTTCGGCCTCGGCAGCGGACAGCCGGAACTGGCTATTGGTCATGCTCGACTCCCGCTCGCTCCGGTCCTCGCTCGTGCCTCGCTGCGATCCTCACTCGCCGTCGTCTTCGGAAGGTCATGGATGCAGCTCCTTGCGCATTTCCACCGTTGTTCCCTGCGGGGTTGGCGTGATTGTGACCGTGTCGACGAGGGCGCGCATCAACCTGCTGCCGTGCCCGCGTTGAGCGCTCCGCTCACTCATCCGAGGCGCATGCCAGCGGCCGTTGTCCTTGATCGTCAACGCTAGACCGGTGGTGGTCGCCCGCGCCGTGACCTCCAGCTCGACGTCTCCGGCGGTGCCGCGGACGGCGTGCTCAACGGCGTTGGACGCGGCCTCGCCGACGGCGAGCAGGACGTCGGCGGCGGCAGAGGGGGTGACCTGGGCAGTCGGCAGCCAGCGTGCGCAGACCGGCGCGGATGACGGCCAGGCTGGCCGGTATCGCAGGTAGCCGCATCCGCAACGGGTCAGGTCCGCCGCCGTCGGCGCCGGGAACCTTTGTCACCAGCACCTCCGGATGTCTAGCGGCAGACCGGCATGAATGGCCGCCTGAACGTATGCGAAATCCCCCGCATTGGCTGCCTCGCCTCGACAGTCGCAAATGGCCGTTGTTGTCATATCACGCGAGCGTCCGCGTCGGGTGCGCCTTCTCCGAATGCGAAGCGCATGCCGACGGTGGTGCCCTCTGCGGTTCCATCGACGTCCACCCCTCGCTCAGAGTCCGCATCAGCAGCAGTCCCCTGCCCCTGGTGCCGGGGTCAGCTGGCGGTGTCTTCCACGAACCCGAGTCGCTGACCTTGACGTGAATGTGGCGGTCGCCGAGTGCAGCCTCCACGCGCATCGTCCCTGGCTCACGCCCGCGATACGCGTGCTCGGCACTGTTGCTGCACGCCTCGTTGACCACAAGCACGATGTCCGCGGCGAGCGACTCCGGCACACTCGCGCACCGAAGCCAATCTGCGAGGCGGCGTCGGGTGTCGCTCAACCGTGCTGGGATCGCGGCGTTTTCGATGACAAGTTCTGAACCTGCATGGCGATACAGCACGATCGCGACATCGTCGTCATATCCGAGGGTGGGGGCCAGCCTGTCGAGCATCGCGTCGACAACCGCGTCGATGGGCAACTCGACGGTCTGTGTCAGCACCTCGGTGACGCGGGCGATTCCGGCATCTATGGATTCGTCCCGCCGCTCGACGAGCCCGTCGGTGTAGAGCAAGAGGGTCGATCCGGCGGCCAGTGGCGCGACGGCCTGTGGGCGGGGTTCGTCGCTGTGCACAGCGAGAGGCACCGAGTGCGCATCCGTCAACTGCTGCGGCCGCGATCGCGGCGCGGCGAGCACCGCGGGGACGTGTCCCGCGCTGCTGTACGTCAGTGTCTCGGACCGGGTGTCCAGGATGGCCACAAACACCGTGGTGCAGAACGCATCTGGAATCAAGGCCGCAACGGAATCAAGCTGTTGGAGCATGGTGGCCGGCTCGGCGCCGGTGAGAAGCAGCGCGCGGGCCGAGGCGCGGAGCTGACCCATCACCACGGCCGCAGGAAGGCCACGGCCGACGCAGTCGCCGACGATGACACCGATGCGGTTGTCGCCGACGGGCAACACGTCATACCAATCGCCGCCGATCTCAAGCGGCGACACCGCGGGCTCATAGCGCGCCGCGAAGCCCGCGGGCAGTTCGGTCGGCGCGAGCATCGAGCGCTGCAGCGTCAACGACGTGTCACGGGCGTGCTCGAACTGGCGGACGTGCTGCATCGCCAGGCTGAGGTGTCCGACAAGCGCGGTGACGAGCTGCCTGTCCTCGGCGCTGACCCTGCGGGGTTCACCGAACTCGAGCCAAAGGGTGGCCTCCCGCGACAGCGTGGCAACGATGCCGTGTGCGGTGTCGGTACCTGCGCCCCATCCGACGGGTTCGGCGGTCAGCGGCAGCCAGGTGCGGGCGTCCTCGAGCGACCGGCGCAGCGGCGCATCGAGGTCACGCCATTGCGACGCCCGAGATGTTCCCGCCAGGTGGACGGTCGGGTCTTGGTCGCCCGTCGGCCACATGATGGCCGCGGCCTGCCGCACGCCAAGCGTGGCGCGGCACTCGTCGAGCATGGTCGACAGCACATCGCCGACGCTCCTGGCCACGGTGACGGCGGTGGCGAGATGGGCGACTGCCCGCTCCCGTTCGGCCGCGGACCGTGCGGCAGTGATGTCGCGAATGGTTCCGACGTAGGTGTCCTCGGTCGGTGTTCGGCGACGTGACTGCGTTGACGCTCATCGCCACCCACACGATGTGGCCGTCGCGGTGCCGGATCGGCGCCTCCGCCTCCAGCGTGCCCTGCGCGAGCAGCGCGGCCAAGCGCTCATTCGCCGCGTTGTCGTCTGCCATCCACGGGTGGGGCCACGCGTAGGGGAGACCGTCGGCGCCGTAGCCGGTGATGTCGGCGAACGCGTCGTTGATCTCGATGACCGCCCCGGTGCGGTCCGCGACGAAGAAGCCCTCCTGCAGCGAATTCACCAACGCGGTGCGGAACTCGTCACGGTCGGCGAGATCCTCGGCGCGGGCCCGCTGTTGTTCGTATCGCTTTGTGCCGTCGAGGAATCCGCGCGTCACCACGTCCAGCGCCGCCAGCGTCTGCAGCAGAAACCGCAGTGCGACAACGGTATCGGTCCCGGAATCCGGCGCGTCGACAAGGCGGGAGTGGTTCTCGACGATCTCCAGCATGCTGATCTGTTCCTGCAGGGCCCTGCGTCCGAGCTCGTGACCTACGGCAAGGGTGTCCTCGCCCTGCGCCGCGAGGTACGCCCGTAGCGCGGCGGCGTACTGGGCGTGGAACTCCGCGGCTTGCGTCATGCATCGACTCCCGCGCGCTCCGGTCCTCGCTCGTACCTCGCTGCGATCCTCACTCGCGGTCGCCTTCTGGTGGTCACGACGAGGCGCCACGATGACGCGCGGCGAGCACCAGCGCATCATCGGATTCCCTGCTGTACGCGTTGAGGATGTGTTCGGCGATCGCCATCGCGGGTGCGGCGAAGTCGATGCCTGCGACGTGGTCTTCGAGGATGCCGTCGGTCGCGATGACGAGCAGGTCGCCTGGCCCGATCGAAACCTGATGCGTGGCCAGTGCGTGCGGGATCCGGTAGCCCACGATGCCGCCGCACAGCAGGGCAGACGCGCGGATCTGGACACCGCCAGGGGTCTTGGCGACAAGGTCGGCGGTGACGTTGCCGATTCCGATCCAGCTCAGCGTGTCGGTTTCGAAGTCGATGCGGGCCAATGTGATTGCGGCGCCCCTGGTGTCGGCGAGACCGCGATGGCACAGCTGCAGCAGCACGTCGGGGGGCTCGGTGCGGCAACGGTCCACCACCTCCGCGGCGCGCAGGGCCGCGGTCTCGGCCGCAGTGCCGTGACCCAGGCCGTCCGCCACGCCGAAAAGTGCGGCGGTGCTGCCGACTTCGACCGCGATCGGAAAGTCGCCGCACACCTCCTCGCCGGGTAGGGGGCGACGCGCCGCGGCCCACTCGATCGGTCCGATCCAACCTTGCCTACGCATTGGACGGGATCCATTTCCACATCTCGACGATCGTGCCCTTTGCCGGGAGCCGATTCAACGATCAACCGATCCATCAACCGACGCGCGCCGGGCAGTCCAAGGCCAAGCCCGCGGCCGGTCGAGTAGCCGTCTTCGAGTGCCCGCTCGATATCGCGATGCCCGGGCCGTCGTCTTCTGCGCGGACCACCAGCGCCTGTCGGCCGTCGCGGTACTGCAGTCCCACCCGAACCTCGCCCCGACCGGCGTAACTGGTGATGTTGCGGGCGATTTCGGAGATCGCGGTGGCGATCATCGTGACGTCGGTCAGCGAGAAGCCGAGCTGTCGGGCCAGTTCGTGCCCGGCCTGGCGGGCGGTGACGATGTCGTCGGAGTTGTTGACGTCGACCACGAAATCAGTCGGCACCGTCACGCCCGATCGTCGGCTTACGCGATTCCAGCTGCCGATTCAGCAGCGCAAGTCCCTCTTCGAGGTCCAGCGCCGTGTACATGTCGTCGAACATCAGCCCGAGTTGGACCATCGCGAAGGCCACCTCCGGCTGCAGCCCGACGATCACGGTGTCGGCGCCGCGCAGCCGGGTCATGTGGGCGATCGTGCGTATCGACCTGGCGGCGAACGAATCCATCACATCGATCGCGGTGACGTCCACGATGATCCCGTGCGCGCGGTAGCGGCTGACCCGCTCCATCAGATCGTGGCGCAACCGCTCGGCGTCGGAGTCGGTGAGCGCGGCCTGCACCGACGCGATGAGGATGGTGCCCTGCTTCAGGATGGGTACTGGCATGAGAAGGCCGCGACTAGCGCGTGGTCATCCGTTCGGTTCGCCGGTGCGGGTCACTTCGTAGCCGAGCAGCCGTTCGGCCTCTTCGATGCCGCCCTGCAGGTCGCCGACGGCGTTCATCTTCGACAGGTCGAGCCCGATGGTCACCAGGGTCAGCGCGATGTCCGACGACAGGCCGGTGATGATCACGCTCGCACCCATCAGGCCCGACGCGTCGACCGTCTGCACCAGGTGGTTGGCCACGGTGGAGTCGATCGTCGGCACACCGGTGATGTCGATGACGACCACCTTGGCGCGGTTGGCGCGGATGGCCCGCAGCAGCTGCTCGGTGACCTGGCGGGCGCGCTGGCTGTCCAGCACGCCGATGATCGGCAGAATCAACAGCTGTTCGCGCACCTGGAGAACGGGCGTGGAGAGCTCGCGGATGGCCTCCTGCTGCTGCCGAATGATGCGCTCGCGTTCCTGCACGAAGCCGACGGCCACGGTGTTCGCGATGCGGTTGGCGGCGGGCTCGTAGGCGTCGAGCACCCGGTTCAGCAGGTCGAAGTCGGTCTGGTACTTCTCGAACAGCGAGCGGGCCAGCACGTCGCGCAGGAGCAGCACGATCCCGACCACCTCGTCGGTTTCGACGCCTCGCGGGATGATCCGTTCGGACAGGTCGCGCGCGTAGTCCTGCAGCGCCTCGACGCTACCGGTCTCCAGCACCTCGACGTAGCTGTCGTAGACCGTGGTCGCCTCGGAGAAGATCTCCTCGGGCGACATCGCGGTCAGCAGTTCGGCCTCGGTGATTCGGCGTGCCCACTCCTCACGCAACGCGGTGCGGTTCTGGCGTAGGTGCTGGACGAGCTGGGGCAGCAGACCCTCGCCAACGAGTCCTGGCGGTGGCGACTGGCGAAATCTGTCGTCGATTCAGACATTCGGCCTCCCAACTCCACTCGCGCGCGGTGATATGGCACGAGTCCCTTTGCCGACATTAGCCCGAGCGTCGGGCGCGGAAGCGTCGAAGTAACCAATCTCCAACCGCCATTGAACGCTAGGCTCGGCGCATGCCCGCCAGGGCACCAGACGGAGGACGAGCGTTGTCAGACCAGGATGCGATCGCCACCGCGCTCGCCTACCAGGACGGGATCGCGGTGCTCAAGGTCGGTGGCGATATCGACCTGGCCACGGTCCCGGCACTGGAAGCCGCCATCGACGAAGCGCTGATACCCAAGCCGACGGGTTTGGTCATCGACCTGTCCGCAGGTCGGGTTCCTTGCCTCGGCGGGGCTTCAGGCCCTGGTGGCGACGCATAACAACGTCAGCCAGTCGGCGCATTTTGCGGTCGTCGCGAACAGTGCCTCGACCAGCCGACCGATAGAGCTGACCGGCCTCGACCAGATCTTCGAGCTGTATCCGACGCTGGACGAGGCGCTGACCGCGGTCAAGACGAACTCGAAATAGCCTGGCCGACAGCCGGTTCCGCGGTACCGGCGATCAGGGCACCATCCAGGACAGCACAGACGACTGCAGGGCCGAAAGCACGCACAGCAGCGCAAGGAACGCCACGCTCCACACGACGACGCGGCGGAAGATGTCGCCTTCCTTGCCGTTCATGCCGACCGCCGCCGCCGCGATAGCCAGGTTCTGCGGCGAGATCATCTTGCCGAGCACTCCGCCCGAACTGTTCGACGCGGCCATCAGCACATCGGACAGCCCGGCCTGGTTGGCCGCCGTCACCTGAAGGGCGCCGAACAGCGAGTTCGACGACGTATCGGAACCCGTTACGGCGACGCCGAGCCAGCCGAGCACCGGCGACAGCAGCGCGAACGCCCCGCCGGCACCGGCCATCCACGTGCCGAGCGTGATCGTCTGCCCCGAAAGGTTCATCACGAACGCCAGCGCGAGCACCACCATCACGGTCACGATCGCGAACCTCAGCTGGACCAGCGTGGTGCCGTAGGCCTTGAGCGCGCGAGGCACCGACAGCTTGAGCGCGACCATCGTCAACACGCCTGCGACGAGCATCTGGGTGCCTGGCGTTGTGAGCAGGTTCAGCGTGAACTCGGTCAGCGACACCGGCTTTCCCGCGGGGCTGACGATGTGCAGCCCCGGCCAATGGAACTTGATGGTCGCCTTGTCGAGCAGATTCTTGACCGCGGTGATCTGACAGATCACGAAAACCACGATGATGATCGCGTAGGGGGCGTATGCGCGGGCGACTTCGGCCCGATCGTCGGGATCTGGCTGTGAGGAGTTCACGCGCTGCGCGAACTCCGGTGTCGGCTCGTCGGCGGCGCCGCCCGCGATCACCGCAGGCGCTTGCTCGCGTCGCGGATGCCAGACGCGCACCATCGCCACCACCGCGGCGGCCGAAAGCAGGGATGCGACCACGTCGGCCAGCGGCACCGAGATGAAGTTGGAGGTCGCGTACTGCGCGACCGCGAAGACGAAGCCGCAGACCAGCGCCACCGGCCAGGTTTCCCGGATGCCGCGCCAACCGTCGACGATCGCGACCAGCGCCAACGGCACGAAAAGGGCAAGGATCGGGGTCTGCCTGCCCACCATCGCGCCGAGGGTGTCGCTCGGCAGCTCGGTCACCTTGCCGAGCGTCAGGATCGGGGTGGCCATCGCCCCGAACGCGACGGGCGCGGTGTTGGCGGTCAGCGCCAGCACAGCCGCCTTGAGCGGTTTGAATCCGAGCGCCATCAACATCACCGACGTCACCGCGACCGGAGTGCCGAACCCGGCCAGCGCCTCGATCAACGCGCCGAACGAGAACGCGATGATGACCGCCTGCACGCGCTGGTCGTCGCTGACCCGCGCGAACGAGCGCCGCAGCACGTCGAAATGCCCTGTCTCGACGGTCATTTGATAGACCCAGATCGCGTTGATCACGATCCACAGGATCGGGAAGAACCCGAAGGCGGCACCTTCCGTCCCTGCGAGCAGGGACTGACCGAGCGGCATCCCGTACACCAGGATCGCGAGCAGCGACGCGAGCGCCAGCGACACCAGCGACGCCACCCATGCGGTCACCCGCAGCACGCCGAGCATCACGAAGAGCGACAGCAGTGGCAGCGCCGCGATCAGCGAGCTCCACGCCAGGGAATGCGCAACCGGATCGAGAATCTGTTGGTACACGGCGACCACCTCGCGGGCACGGCGATACGAGCGACAGTCGCGGGGTATCCAGAACGGGCGCAGTTCAACCCTCGGCTGCGGGGGCGCCTGCGCAATCGCTGTGCGCCTGTTATGACATTGGATTAGAGTTCGGTTCGCCAGATTGATCTTCAAAAGTGCTGGCACAGGTCTCAGAAGTTAGGACGAAATCATGGGTCGGATGGCTCGCCGTGTCGCGGCGCTTGTCGGTGGTGCCGCGGTTGTCACGATGGTGGGCTTGACCGCCTCGTGCGCCAAGGAAGAAGAAAAGGCGCCGGAGACATCGACGACAACCACGACGACGACGACGTCGCCTGCCACTTCTGCGCCGCCAACGGTCGCGCCGACGGAGAAGTCGATCAACCCGACCGGCGGCAACCTGTTCACGCCCCCGGTGAAGGCGCCGCCTGCCGCCGACCGCGATCCCCGGCGATAACTAGAACCACGTCAGGCCAGCTCGGACGTACGCTGGCGAGTTGTGGTAGCCCGGCATTTCGAGTGTGCTGGCGCTGGTGGGTGCTGCGCTGTGCGGTGCTCGTCTCGGACCTGCATCCGGCGTCGAACCCGTACCGGGGCGGCACGATCACGGGCCCGTATTCGTACCTGCTCGCGAGCTCGACCGATCTCGGGCCATCGCATCGCACCGACACCCAGCTGACCGCCGCGTTGCGCGGTGCGGGTCGGCCCGAAGCGCTGTTCGGTTGGGCGGACGACAACGGGCTGGCGGTGCGCTGGAAGCCGGGCGAGGACTGGGCCGTCGTCGAGGGCGCCGCCGAGGACGGTTGCCAGTGCGTTCGGCGTCGAGGTGCACGACTACCGCGGCATGCGCGGGCAGGTGTTCTACGCGTCGCCGCAGCAGCCCGACGATCCCCGAGTCGGTGCGCGATGAGGTTGCCGAACTCGGCAGGATCCTCGGCTACACGCCGCATCGCACGAATCGCGCCCGACGTTCATTCCCCTGGACGTGCCGGACAAGGGCCTGACGCCCGACGCGCTGCGCAACACGTACAACCTCGCGAAGCTGGCCGACGCCGGCTTCACCGGCAAGGGCACCACGATCGTGTTCTTCGCCTTCGACGGTTTCGACCAGGCCGACCTCGACACATTCGCCACCACGTACCGATTGCCGAAGTTCACCCCGACCGTGGTGGGCGGCCAGCCGAGCGAGCCGCGCGGTGAGACGACGATGGATCTCGAGGTCGCCCACGCCATCGCGCCCGACGCCGCGAAGGTGGTCATGCAATGCGCGTCCGACCGTCGAGGGCGACGGCGCCTTCGAGAAGATCGCGCAGATGTTCGAGGTCGGCGGACCGTGCAGTTTCCCGGTGCGGTGTGGAGCTTTTCGATCGGATGGGGCTGCGACAAACTGCATCACCGCAGCGGATTTGGCGCCGGTCCGGTCGGCCTTGAGGACCGCGCAGTCGCACGGCACGTCGGCATTCAATGCCAGCGGCGATCTCGCGGGGCTGGAATGCAGGGGCGGCGAGGACTGGTCGTCACCGCCGGGCGCCGGACGACGTCGGGCTGGATTCGGTGGCATCGCTGCCCTGAGATGACCGATGTCGGCGGCACCACGTTGTCCACCGATGCGAACGGAGTGTGGCTGGCCGAGCAGACGTGGTTCGACGTTCCGCTGTCGCAGGGCACCGGCGGCGGCGTGTCCTCGTTGTTCGACCGTCCCGACTGGCAACGGCGCGTCGCGCCCGACCAGGATCCTGGCCGACGGTTGACCCCCGATGTCGCCGCGGTCGCCGACCCGTTCACCGGTGTGCGGATCGTGTTCGAACCAGCAAGAGGTGGTGGGCGGCGGGACCTCCCAGTCCGCGCCGATCTGGGCGGGGATGGCGGCCGTGATGAACCAGTACCTGCTCGGCAACGGTGGCCGGGCGCTCGGCGACCTGAACCCGATGCTGTACCGCATCGCCGCGGGTGCACCGCTGCCCGGGCTTCCGTGACATCACCCTCGGCGGCAATGCGGTCGCCGACGCCGGACCCGGCTACGACTTGGTCACCGGCCTCGGCACGCCCGACGTGGACAACCTGGTCCGCAACGTTCTCGTCACTTCAGAAGGCCACCCGATGAGCACGAACGACGAGCAAGTTCCCACCGCGGAATGCCGGATGTGTCAGACCGACGTTCCCGCAGGCGAGTACTGCGGGCTGTGCGGCTGTCACCTGACGCCGCGGCGCGGGGAAGGTCCCGACTGGCTGCGCATCCGCGACTTCGGCGCCGCGCCGGATGAACACCTGCTCCAGCCGTCGCTGGCGAGTTCGCTGTTCCCGAATCTGCCGCCGCGGTCTCGCAACGTGTTCCGGATCGGTCTTGCGGTCGTGCTGATAGCGCTGGTCGCATTCGCGCTGCTGCGGTTGCCTGGCGCGCTCGTCACGGTCGCCGCGCTCGGCTTCCCGTTCCTGTTCCTGCTCTATCTGCGCGAGTCCGACGCGTTCGCCGACACATCCGTGCGCACGTGGGCGCTCACTGCAGCGCTTGGCATCGGCCTCGGCGTCGGATGGGTGCTCCTGACGGGTGATCTTGGTCGCCCGCTCGTACGGAATTGCTTTGGGCGCGGGCGTTGTTGGGCGCCCGCATGCTGCAGATGGGGATCGGCATCCCGCTCGGCGGGGTGATCCTGATGCTGATGCCCGCGGTGATCGTGCGGGTTGCTGCGGCCACCCACTCGCGAAGCGTTGGACGGCTTCATGATTGGGGCGCTCGGCGCGCTGACCTTCACCGCGGCCGCGACATTGACGCGGTTGGCCCCGCAGTTCGGCAGCGGTGTGGTGAGCAAGCGACCGATGGAAAGCCTGCTCGTCGAGGCGGGCATCCGGGGAGTGGCGGTGCCGCTCACTGCGGCGGCGGCAGGCGGGTTGATCGGTGCCGCACTGTGGTTCAAGCGTCCGCCGAGCAAGGAGGGCCAGCATCCCGGCGTAGTGCGCGCACTCCTGGTGTCGTTCGCCGGTGGCGGTGCTGGCGGTGTATGTGGGCCTTGGCCTGATCGACGTCGCCCACTTCCCGCAGGTGCTGATGTTGGTGCTGTACCTCGCGTTGGCGGCGGTGGCGCTGTTCCTGCTGCGCGTCGGGTTGCACCTGGCGCTGTTGCACGAAGCCCACGACGAGATCCAGTCCGACGAACCGCTGCTCTGCGCGCACTGCGGACATGTCGTTCCCGATATGGCGTTCTGTCCGGCCTGCGGTGTCGCGACGCGGGCGTCATCGCGGTCGTCACGGTCGGCAGCGACGTGACCTGCGCCCGGTGCGCAGCGACCAGGAGTCCGACGGATCATGAGCACGCCGACACCCGAGTACTTCCCCGGCTATGCAGTGCCGCGAGGAACGTATGCTGCTGCGCCGGTGCGCACGTCGCGTGCCCGGGTGCTGTTGATCTGGTTCAGCGCGATCGCGGTGGTGGCCGTCGCGTTGGTCGGCGTCACGTCGTTGATCGCAAAGCCGACGGTGCGCTACATGTGCCCGCCGGACTGCGGGCGACCGCCGACGGGCACGCCGGTGGAGGTCAATCCGCGGTTCACCGCGCCCGACGGCTCGTTCTCCGTGTCCTATCCGGCCGAGGGCGCGGCATACAAGGTCACCACCAAACCCAATGGGATAACGGCGGATCTGCTTGCCGGCGATGGCGGCACGCTGCAGTTGTTCAGCCAGCCTGCCGCCAACCGGTCGCCTGAGCAGATTGCCAAGGACTTGATCAAGCCGGACCTTCCCCGACACCCGCACCGCCTACTAGATCCCCAACGCGATGGTCGGCTATCACCCCGGATACGGCGAGGCCGCCGACTGCTGGCCACAGGGCGCCAACAGCAGCTACATGAAGATGCGGTTGTTGGTGATGGTCGCGGTGAAGAACGACCTCGCGCTCGTTGCCGCCGCGGTCGGCCCGTTCCGTGCGTTCGGACCGGACTCCGGCAGCGGTAAACCGTCGGGTGCCAACCTCCAAATCGCTTTGGACATGGGCAAATACGTCAACAGCTTCTCCTGGCGGGGTGATCCGCCCCGCTAGGCGACGTCGGCCTCGGCCTCGGTGAACCCGTAGCCGCGGTCCCTGGCGACATCGGCCAGTAGGCCCCGCAGGCGATGCCGCGCGCGATGCAGTCGCGACATCACCGTCCCGATCGGGACGCCGGTGAGCTCGGCGATCTCCTTGAACCGACGGCCCTCGATATCGGCGTAATAGACTGCAGTGCGCAGCTTTTCGGGAAGCTGCTCCATCGCTTCCCTGACGTCATTGTCGCCCAACAGGTCCAGCACCTGATCCTCCGCGGAGCGCAGCCCGCTCGACGAGTGCCTGGCCTCGGCCAGCAGCTGGCCGTCGGTGATCTCATCGGTCAGCCACTGCATCGGCCGGCGCTGTTGCTTGCGGTAACCGCTGATGTGAGTGTTGACAAGAATCCGGTACAACCAGCCGCCGAGGTTGGTGCCGTCGTGGAACCCGTGAAACCCGGCGAATGCCTTGGCCGCGGTCTCCTGCAGCAGGTCTTCGGCCTCCGTGCGGTCGCGGGTCAACTTCATCGCCTGAGGGTAGAACCCATCGAGCAAGGGGATCGCGTCACGCTCGAAGCGCGCCGTAAGCGCGCGATCGGTCTCGGCCTGCAATGTTGCGGTGCTAATGTGCATCGGGCACTCCTGACGGCAACGGATCTTGTTGTATGCCCACAACTCTCGCGGGTACCCGGTAGCCTGTCTGCACGGCTGGCCCCCGAATGCCGGTGCTGAAAACCCGACCAGGCGCATACCGGTTAACCCCCATATCGGGGCCCGTGAACAGGACTTGCCACGCGACGACCACTGCAGCTGCAACGAGCAGCGCGGTAGAGACGACATGGCGGAGCAGTCGTGTGTCGGTGGTGTCCACGCTTGTCAGCATCGCGGCTTCCGATGCCCTTGTCGTCGACGCTGGCCGCCATATGCGATTACCGCTAGCGGCCATTCGTGGCCATCCCAGCGGCCGCACAGCGGGCGCACAGCGGCACCGCAGCAGCGTCCGCTAACCAGGATGTGTGACCGCCGGCCGACGGGTGTTGTCCCTGCTGGTACGCCCGACGGCGCCGCCCATGTGGCTGGGCCTCGTCGTCGCGGCTGCGGTGTTTTCAGCGGAGACGCTGCTGGTGTTTGTGCTCAGGAGCCTCGCACCGATGGACACCTTCGGCGTGGTCTACCTACTCGGAGCCCTTGTCATCGCGATCGGATGGGGGACCGGCCTTGCCGCGGTGACCTCCGTGGTGAGCGCGTTGGCATTCGGGTACTTCCGTAACTGGCCCAATGACTCGTTCGATCCCACCGACCTGCGCAACTGGGTGGTGATCGGCGTGTTCCTCGTCGTGACATTGACGGCGAACACGCTGGCCGGCGTGGCCAGGGCGCGGGCGGCTGAAGCTGATCGCAGCGCCGAGCGGCAAGCTGCGCTGCGACGCGTCGCGACCGTGGTGGCGCAGGGCGTTCCGCCCGACGACGTGTTCTCGACGGTGACAACGGAGTTGGCGCACGCCCTCCGTGCAGGGCACACCGCGCTGTTTCGTTACGAATCCGACGGCACCGCCGTTCTCGTTGCCGTACACGATGAATCCTGCGCGCAGCCGATGTCGGTCGGCGAACACTTCTCGCTCGCGGGCGACAACGTCGCGGCGAGCGTGTTGCGCGAGGGCCGGATCGCTCCGATAGTCGTCGACGGTCAGGAATGGGGCGTGGCAGTGGTGAGTTCCTGCCACGGCCAACCATTTCCCGCCGACACCGAGGCACGCCTCAGAGACTTCGCTGAACTCGTCGCGATGGCCATCGCCAACGCGCAGGCCCGTTCGGACCTCAATGCATCGCGGACGCGGATCGTCACCGCTGCCGACGATGCCCGAAGGCGTCTGGAGCGGGATCTGCACGACGGGGCGCAACAGCGTCTGGTTTCGCTTGCTCTCAAGGCGCGCATGACCGAGCTGTCCTTGCCCGCGGCTCAGGGTGCGATCAAGCAGCAGCTCGAGGAGATCGTCCAAGGCCTCGGCGATGTGTCCGAGGAACTGCGCGCGATCTCTCGAGGCATCCATCCAGCGATCCTGTCCAAGGGCGGGCTCGGCCCTGCGCTTCGGTCGCTGGCCTGCCGCTCGGTGGTCCCCGTCGAACTCGACCTGCACGTCGAAGGCCGGCTACCCGACCAGGTGGAGGTCGCGGCCTATTACGTTGTGGCTGAAGCGCTTACCAACACGGCCCGACATGCGCAGGCGGATGAGGTCAAGGTGATCGTGAAAGCCGCCGATGGGCACCTCGACCTGAAGATCTCCGACGACGGGAACGGCGGCGCCGACCCGGCGAACGGATCCGGTCTGATCGGTCTTGTCGACCGTGTCGAAGCGGTCGGCGGTCACCTTTCGGTGAGCAGCCCTGCCGGTGTCGGCACATCGCTGGCCGCGACGATTCCGTGCGCGGCATAGGCCTAGCACGTGACTCCGACAAATCGCTGGCTCGGTGGCGGGTTATCCCCAGATCGAAATTGGTTAACAGGTTGACTGTGTTGATCGGTTGGCGACCGTGTATGGCGGGTGCGGTGATTAGCGTTGGGGTATGGCTCAATTCGTCACTGCGGAGGCGCCGCGCGAGCGGTTTCGCGCGCTGGCCGATCAGGTTGACGCTGCCTATGACGAGATGCGGGCGTTGTCCTCTGATCAGGTGGGCAACGCGTTTCGAGCGGAGTTGGCCGAGCGGTTGGAAACCCAGGAGCGCACCAACCGCGGCCTGATGTACCGGGTGTTCGGCGAGATGGCCGACCCGCCCGATGAAACCGGAATGGCGCCAGCTCTGGTGAACAGCTTGGCCGCGCGGCTGCGGATCCCGCCGCGTGAGGTCAAGCGCCGGATGAAGGTGGCCGCCCGCATCCGGCCGCGGCGCCAACTGTGTGGCCCACCGCTGGCCCCCGAGCTGGAACTGGTCGCGCAGGCTGTCGAGGCCGGCGCGATCGGCGAGGACCATTTACGCGTGATCGGCCGGGTCATGGACCGGCTGCCCTCGTGTGTATCGACGCTCGATCGTGGGGACGTCGAACGCAGCCTGGTCAGGGAAGCCAGCAAGAACGACGCCGAGATCGTCAAGGCCGTCGGCCGTCGCATCGACGAGATCTTCAACCCCGACGGCGATTACGACGAGGCCGACCGGGCCCGCCGGCGCGGTTTAGTCCTCGGCCAGCAGGGCCCAGACGGGATGTCGCGGCTATCGGGCTGGATCGACCCCGAAACCCGCAGCTATGTGGAAGCAGTCACCGCCGCGGTGCGCCCGGGCCGGCATCTACCCGACGGCACGCTTGCCGAGGTGCCCGATGACCGCAGTCGCCGCCCAGCGTTGCCACGACGGCATCAAACTCGGGCTCAAGGCCGGCATCGCCTCTGGCGGTATGGGCTCGCACCGCGGGCACCCGGTCACCGTGATCGTGCGCACCACCCTGGCCGAACTCAACCAGGCCGCCCACGCCGTCACCAACCCCGACGTGTCGATGCCGGCGCCGGCGCGCACCGGCGGTGACACCGCGCTGCCGATGCGTGATGTGATCCGGATGGCCGCCGACGGCATCCACTACCTCGTGGTGTTCGACGATCACAGCGAACGACCCATCTATCTGGGTCGCCAGCAGCGCATCGCCACCACCGACCAACGCATCATCTGCTACGCCCGCGACGGCGGCTGCACCCGCCCGAACTGCCTAGAACCCGGCTATCACAGCGAGGTTCACCACAGCCCGGCCTGGGCCGCGGGCGGGGCCACCGACGCCGACACCTTGTTCTTCGCCTGCGGGCCCGACCACAAAGGCGTCAGCGACGGCCACTGGGAAACCATCGTCACCGACACCGGTCGCCTGGCCTGGACCGACGGCACCACACCACCCGAAATCAACCACGCCCACCACCCCGAAGAACTCCTACGAGGCGACAGCGACCCACCCGAGGAATGACGCGGATAACCCCGTCGGAGCCGGCGGCGGCCCCTCACCAGCGCCAGGGCCAGCCCCACGGGTGCCAGAACGGGTTGCCGTACGATCCGTCGCCGCGGAAGCCGTGGTCCCAGCCGCGCCCATAGCCATGCCCATAGCCGCGGCCGCCGCCGTGCCAGCCGACAGGCTGCACCGTGGTTGTTCCGGAGTTCGACTCTGTTGTGCTGGCGGTCGCGATTCCTGTTCCGATGCCGAGCGTTGACGCTCCGACCAGGCCGGCGATCGCGACACTAGTGATCACTCGTTTGATGTTCATGTGATCCAGAGTTCTCCGCACGTGGGCATGCGGCGTCGGCGTTGGCACCCAAAAGGCGCCCCCCGCTAGCGGGTAGCGTCAACGCGTCAGGCAGACGCCTTCACCTTGGCCGCCGCCGATTCGGGCATCGGCTCGTAGCGCGCGAACGACCGCGTGAACGATCCAGCGCCGTGCGACAGCGACCTCAAATCGATTGCGTACCTGGTCAATTCGACCTCGGGAATCTCGGCCTTCACCAACGTGCGGTCCTCGCCGACATTTTCGGTGCCAAGCACACGGCCGCGACGGCTGGCCAGGTCGCCCATCACCGAGCCGACCATGTCGTCGGGCACCAGCACCGACACCTCGTCGACCGGTTCGAGCAGGTTCACTCGGGTGGCGGCGGCCGCCTCCCGCAGCGCCAAGCTGCCCGCCATCTGGAACGCGAAGTCCGACGAGTCCACGCTGTGCGCCTTGCCGTCGAACAGCGTTACCCGGATGTCGACCACCGGATAGCCGGCGCCGACACCCTTCTCCATCTGAGCCCGAACACCCTTCTCGACGCTCGGGATGAAGTTTCGCGGCACGGCGCCGCCGACGACCTTGTCGACGAACTCGAATCCGGAGCCCTCCGGCAGTGGCTCCACGTCGATGTCACACACGGCGTACTGGCCGTGTCCACCGGACTGCTTGACGTGTCGACCCTTGCCTCTTGCCTTGCCGCCGAACGTTTCTCGCAGCGGCACCCGTAGTTCGACGGTGTCCACGGCTACGCCGTAGCGGCGGGCCAGCGCATCGAGTATCACACCCGAATGGGCCTCGCCCATGGTCCACAGCACGATCTGGTGCGTCTCGGGATTCTGCTCGATGCGCAGTGTGGGGTCCTCGGCGGCGAGCCGTTGCAGGCCGACCGAGAGCTTGTCCTCGTCGGTCTTAGCGCGCGGCTGCACCGCCATCGGCAGTAGCGGCTCGGGCATGGTCCATGGCTTGAGCACCAGTCCATCGGACTTGTCGGACAGCGTGTCGCCAGTCTCAGCCTTGGACAGCCTGCCGATCGCGCAGATGTCGCCCGCCACCACTGTGGGCGCCGGCCGCTGCTGCTTGCCGAGCGGGAACGACAGCGTGCCGATCCGTTCGTCCTCGTCATGGTCGGCGTGGCCGGATGACGAGCTGAAACCGTCAGAACCGAAAAAGGAACTGAAATGGCCCGACACGTGAACCGTCGCGTCGGGCCTGATGGTCCCGGAGAACACCCGGACCAGGCTGACCCTGCCGACGTAGGGATCCGACGTCGTCTTGACCACCTCGGCGAGCAGCGGCCCGTCCGGATCGCATGCCAGCCCTTCGCGGGCCTTGCCCTGCGGTGTGAAGACCTCGGGCAGCTGGTGTTCGGGGGGCGACGGAAACGCACTGGTGATGATCTCGAGCAGTTCCAGCGTGCCGACACCCGTACCGCTACATGCCGGGATCACCGGGAAGAACGACCCGCGGGCGACTGCCTTTTCCAGGTCCTCGATCAGCACCGCCTGGTCGATCTCCTCGCCGCCGAGGTAGCGCTCCATCAGCGTCTCGTCCTCGGACTCCTCGATGATTCCCTCGATCAGCGTGCCGCGGAGCACCTCGATCGGTTCGGAGTACGACGCATCGGGTGCGTGGGTTTCCGTGCGTTTGCCGTCGGAGTACTCGTAATGCGTCTGGGATAGCAGCCCGATCAGGCCAGTGCAGGGGGTGTCGGCGGCCAGATACAGCGGTAAAACCTTGTCGCCGAACGCTTGCTGTGCTGCCGTAAGTGCGCTCTCATAGTTCGCGCGGGCGTGGTCGAGCTTCGTGATCACCACGGCGCGTGGCATGCCCACCTGAGCGCACTCGAGCCACAGCGACTTGGTGGGGTCGTCGACCCCCTCGTTCGCGGCGATCACGAAGAGCGCGCAGTCTGCGGCCCTCAGCCCTGCCCGCAGCTCGCCAACGAAGTCCGCATAGCCGGGAGTGTCGATCAGGTTGACCTTGATCCCGTCGTGTTCGAGCGGCGCGAGCGCGAGGCCGACCGACCGCTGCTGAGCGATCTCCGCCTCGTCGCTGTCGCAGACCGTGGTGCCGTCGACAACGGAGCCCTGTCTGGTGAGGACACCGGAGGCAACCAGAAGGGCCTCGACGAGTGTGGTCTTGCCGCCACCCGATGGGCCCACCAGCACCACGTTGCGGATGGCGGCCGGACTGTCCGCGGTGGGCGCGGCTCCGGCCTGGGAAGTTGTCGTCTTGTCGGCCATGACGTTCCCCTCCCGTCGGCGAAGCCGACAATTGAGACCCAGCAGCCACTCTGCTGCTGTTAATCCACAATTCCCCGAAGCGACACCGAGCACAAGAGATTCGATGAGTTTCGCGGGCGGCGGTGGTCAGTTCCGGCATGAGCACAGTCACCGCAGATATCGCCGTGTCGCTTGACGGCTTCGCAGCAGGCCCGAACCAGTCGGAGGCGCAGCCCTTCGGCGACGGCGAGGGCGAACGGCTGCACAAACGGATTGAAACGTGGATGTTCGAACACGGCGACGAGAACCGCGCGGAGGTCGACGCGATCACCGGCGCGGGCGCCTACATCATGGGCCGCAACATGTTCACTCCAGGCCGCGGCGATTGGGACCTCGACTGGACGGGATGGTGGGGACCTGAGCCGCCGTATCGCGCGCCGGTATTCGTGCTGACCCACCATCCCCGCGAGCCCCTCGAGATGCAGGGCGGCACAACCTTCACGTTCGTGACCGACGGCCCCGAGTCCGCGCTTGCGCAGGCCAGGCGTGCCGCGGGGGATGGGCGGGTAGCGATCGCCGGCGGCGCGGCGACACTCAACCAGTACCTGTCACTCGGCGCGGTCGACGAACTCCGCCTGCGCGTCGTGCCGATCACGCTCGGCGCAGGCGAGCGCGTGTTCGACGGCGTCACCGGGTTGACGTTCGACCTCGGTCACGTGCGACCCACCGAGCATGTCGTGCACGTGACGTTGCGCCTACCCGGCAGGTAATCGACACGCGGCCGCCGCCCGATCAGGGTGGAGCCATGACAAATTTCGACGACATGGCACAGCGCTACATCGACACCTGGAACGAGACCGACCCGAGCGCAAGGCGGGCCGCCGTCGATCAGATCTACGCCGAGGACGCCCGATATGTGGACCCGATGGCCGCCGCAGACGGCCGCGAGGCGATCGCATCGATGATCGGCGCGGTGCAGGATCAGTTCCCCGACTTCAGGTTCCGCTTGGCAGGCCCTGTCGACGGGCACCACGACCAGGCCCGGTTCGGTTGGGAACTGGGCCCGAACGGGAGCGACGCGCCGATCGTCGGCTTCGACGTGGTCGCGACTGACGCGTCAGGCCGCATTCAGACCGTGCTGGGGTTCCTCGACAAGGTGCCCGCAACGGCATGAGTGTTCAGGCCTGCCAGGACGACCACTTCTTCACGTCGACGGTGACGACGGGTCCGTCAAGCGCAATGCGTTGGTACTGAACGTATTTCTGACGCAGCCACGCGTAGCCGCCTGCCATCGCCTCACCGCTGTAGTGGATCGCTGCGATGCCATCGGCGCGCACCCACCACAGTTGCGACCAGTCGTCGTCGTAGTGATCGACGAGCAGGCTGACCTGCGGGTTGCCCTCGATGTTGGCCAGCCTGCGAAGTTTCTTGGTGGACTTACGTTTGGCGTCGATGGCGGTGTACACAACGTCGCCGTGCACCGCGAACACGATGGGCACCACGTGCGGTGCACCGTCCGGTCCGACGGTGGCGAGCATTGCCACAGGCGATTCCGCGAACATGGCAATGGCATCGTTGTCGGCCATTGGTCCAGAGTATTCCTGGTGCGCCATCGTTCGCGCTCAGCGTCGCCTTGATCGACGAGATCAAGAATGCCGACACCGTCTTGCTGGGCCTGCCGCTGCACAACTTCGGCGCGCCGAGCAGCGTCAAGGCCTGGGTGGACCACATCGTTGCCTTCGGCTTGTCGATCGACGCCGAAAACGGCAACGGACTCCTCGGCGACACTGACTTCATCGTCCTCGAGAGTCGCGGAGGCGGATACGGGCCAGGCACCCCGCGGGAAGGCTGGGATCACGCCGAGACCTGGCTGCCGCACGCCGTTGCGTTGACTGGTCTGCAGCCGCGCTTCATCACCGCCGAGCTCACCATGGCCGATGTGAATCCGGCGATGGCCGAACTCAAACCGCTCGCCGACGAAAGTCTCAGCCGGGCTTTGGCCGACATCGACCGACTCTGGACCGCCGACGTGAACGCCGCCTGACGTCTCGTCGCCAGCGTGGCCTAACGAGTTCCGCGCTGCCCCGTGCGCGGCTGCGGCGCGACGCTGATCGGTTCCCGGGTGACGGGAGTGCGCGTCACACCGATCTCCGGCGCCTTGGTCGGCCGCGGCTGGTACGTCGGGTTGTACCTCGGCGCCGTCACCGGCAAGGCCGTCTCTGGCGGTGGTGGCGGGAGTGGAGGTGGCGGTTCCGCGCTGGTCGCCAAGGGAACCGACTCGGCGCTGGTCGGCGCGGTCGGGGTCACCGAGGACGTCACCTCGTCGACGGCTGCCGTCCGGACCGCGGAACACCAGCAGCACGCCCGCCACCACGATCGCGGCCACGGCGGTGGACGCCGCGACCATCGCCGTCATCGCCTGCTTGGTGCGATACCACGGCGGTGGTGCCGGTGTGAATTTCCAGGTGTCGTCGTCGAACGCGTCGAAGTGGCCACTGTCGGTGGAAAAGTCATCGGAATCCGGTTGGTTATCCCAGAAGTTGTCGTCCGGTTCATCCCACAGATCGTCACCCGGATCCTTCGGCGGGGCATCGAACTCCCCCGCCGGCTGGACCTCGGGGACGTCGTCATCGCTGGTCAACCCGTCGGCGTCGGACCGGTCGTCCCAGAGGTAGTCGAAGTCCCCCGGGGCTTCGCGTTCAACCACATACAGATGCTAACGCCGGTACCAGGGCAAATGCGCGCTCGGTGGTAAACCGGACCGACTCATAAGAACTTGCACCGGCACCGTGGCCGCCACGGTAGGGTTCGGTCTCCCCGTTGGATTCATTCACCGCGGCGATCCGGCGCCGTAACCGCTGCGACACCGCGGCGCCTCCCGCCCATCGGAAGGTTCGGCAATGAACAAGTCTCTTGTGGCAGTCTCCGCCGCGTCCGCCCTCGTCCTGGCAGGCCTGATCGCGTGCGCCCCGCCCCAGAAGGACAACACGGGCGGCGAGACGTCCTCGGGCGTCAAGGTCAGTGAAGCAACCTCTGCCGCGGATTTCGGTGGGATGGACGCCCTCGTCGAGGCGGCGAAGAAGGAGGGCGAGCTCAATGTGATTGCTCTGCCGCCGGATTGGGCCAACTACGGCGCCATCATCAAGGCGTTCTCCGACAAGTACGGCATCAAGGTCAACTCGGCGCAGCCCGACGCCGCCAGCCAGGACGAGATCAACGCCGCCAACCAGCAGAAGGGCAAGAGCAGCGCGCCCGACGTCTTCGATCTTGGCCAGTCGGTGGCGCTCGCCAACACGTCGATGTTCGCGCCCTACAAGGTCGCGACGTGGGACGACATCGCCGCAGCGTACAAGGATCCCAACGGCTCATGGGTCAACGATTACGGCGGCTACATGTCCGATCGGCTTCGACTCGGCGAAGGTGCCGCCGGTCGCCAGTGTCAGCGATCTCCTCAAGCCGGAATACAAGGGCAAGGTCGCGCTTAACGGCGATCCCACGCAGGCCGGCGCCGCGTTCTCCGGGGTGTTGATGGTCGCGCTGTCGCAGGGTGGGTCGGCCGACGACATCGCTCCCGGCGTTGAGTTCTTCCGCAAGCTCAAAGAGGCGGGCAACTTCCTGCCCGTCGACCCAACGCCGGCCACCATCGAGTCCGGTCAGACGCCGGTCGTCATCGACTGGAACTACTTGAACGCGGCCGAGACCAAGAAGCTGCCCACGTGGCAGGTGGTGGTCCCGCCCGACCACGCCGTCGCCGGCTACTACTACCAGGCGATCAACAAGGACGCACCACATCCGGCGGCAGCGCGGCTGTGGCAGGAGTTCCTCTACAGCGACGAAGGCCAGAACCTGTTCGCCAAGGGCGGTGTGCGGCCGGTTCGGGCCGACAACATGATGGCCGCAGGCACTCTCGATAAGACGGTCTCGGGTCAGCTGCCGGTCATCGACGGACCTGTCACCGTCCCGTCACCGGAGCAGACCGAGAAGGCGACCAAGTACCTGTCGGACAACTGGGCCAAGGCGATCGGCTGACGTTGGGGCGCAAGCTTCGCGACGCGCTGCCGCTGCTGCCGTTCCTCGCGCTCGTGGTGATCTTTCTGATCATCCCGACGGTGACGGTGATCGTCAGCTCGGTCTACGCCGACGGCGCGTTCTCGTTTGCGCGGATCCAGGCGCTGTTCAGCGACACCGCGCTGGCCGCACTCGGCAAGAGCGTGCTGTTGTCGGGCAGCACCGCCATCATCGGGGCGGTACTCGGTGCGGTGTTGGCGTGGCTGATCGTGAGCAGCCCGCCCACATCGATGGTGCGCCGCGCCGTGATCTCGCTGTGCAGTGTGCTTGCCCAGTTCGGCGGCGTCGCACTGGCATTCGCGTTCCTGGCCACCGTCGGGCTCAACGGCGTGCTGACGCTGTGGGTGCAGCAGGTCTTCGGGTTCAACCTTGCAGGCTCCGGCTGGTTGTACAGCCTGACCGGACTGATCCTGGTTTACACCTACTTCCAGATCCCGTTGATGGTTATCGTCTTCGTGCCCGCTCTCGAAGGACTGCGCGATCAGTGGCGTGAGGCGGCAGTGAGCCTGGGTGCCTCGACGTGGCGCTACTGGCGTGAGGTGGCCGTCCCACTCTTGACGCCCGCGTTTCTTGGTTCGGCACTTCTGTTGTTCGCCAACGCTTTCGCGGCGTACGCGACGGCGGCCGCTCTGGTCAGCCAGGGCAGCCCGATCGTGCCGCTGTTGATCCGGTCCGCGCTCACCAGCGAGGTGGTGCTCGGCCAGTCGGGGTTCGCCTACGCGCTGGCCCTCGAGATGATCGTCGTCGTGGCCGTGGTGATGGTGGCCTACAACGCACTGGTGAGACGCACGGCGAGGTGGCTGCGGTGAGGCGAACAAGCGTGGGCGGCAAGGTCTTTCGCGCGGCGCTGTGGGTGGCCTTCGGGTTGTTCTTCTTGTTCCCGCTGTACGCGATGGCCGACTTCTCCACCAGGAATCTGATTGCGGGCGGCCGCACCATGCAGGCGTGGAAGAACCTGATCGCCGACGACGCGCTGTATCAGGCGATCGTGATCTCGTTGCTGCTGGCGGTTTTCACCGTGGTGGCGATGCTGCTGGTGCTGGTGCCGACGATGATCTGGGTGCGGCTGCGGGCACCTTGGGCCAAGGGCATGGTGGAGTTCCTGTGCCTGCTTCCGTTGACTATCCCTGCACTGGTGATCGTGGTCGGGTTGCGCAACGTGTATCTGTGGGTGACGTACTTCCTCGGTGAATCCGCATTGACGCTGACGTTCGTCTACGTCGTGCTTGTGTTGCCGTTCGCGTACCGGGCGATCGATGCCGCGCTCGCGTCCATCGACCTCAAGACGCTTGCCGAAGCCGCACGCTCCCTTGGCGCAGGCTGGCCGACGACGATCATGCGGGTCGTGGTGCCCAACATCTGGTCCGGAATCCTTTCGGCCGCCTTCATTTCCATCGCCGTGGTGCTCGGCGAGTTCACCATCGCGTCGCTGTCCGGTTTCGAGACGCTGCAGGTTCAGATCGTCCAGATCGGGAAGACCGACGGCCCGACATCGGTGGCGGCGTCACTGGCCGTGCTGCTGTTCGGGTTCGTGCTGCTGCTGATCCTTTCTCTGGTCACCCGGGGCCGGCGCCGTATTCAAGGAGTCACTGCATGACGAACGGCGTTGCCGTCGAACTCAACGACCTGACCCGGGTTTATGGAACCGTGAAGGCGCTCGACGGCTTCAGGCTGCATATCGAGCCAGGCGAGCTCGTCGCGTTGCTCGGACCGTCCGGCTGCGGGAAAACCACCGCGCTGCGGATCCTCGCAGGCCTCGACGAGGCCACGTCGGGCACCGTGTCGGTCGGCGGCCAGGACGTCAGCGGTGTGCCCGCCAACAAGCGCGATATGGGCATGGTGTTCCAGGCGTACAGCCTGTTCCCCCATCTGACCGTGCTCGACAACGTTGCGTTCGGCCTGAAGATGCGCGGAAAACCCAAGGGCGACCGGACTTCTCGGGCCGCCGACATGCTGGACTTGGTCGGCCTTTCTGCGCACAAACACAAGTACGCCAGCGAGCTCTCTGGCGGCCAGCAGCAGCGGGTCGCGCTGGCAAGGGCGCTGGCGATCCAGCCGCGGGTGCTGCTTCTCGACGAACCGCTATCCGCATTGGACGCCAAGGTGCGGTCGCAGCTGCGCGACGAAATCCGGCGGGTCCAGCTCGAAGTCGGCACGACGACGCTGTTCGTCACCCATGACCAGGAGGAGGCGCTGGCCGTCGCCGACCGGGTCGGCGTGATGAGCCAGGGCAGGCTCGAGCAGCTGGCGGCGCCCGCCGATCTCTACGCCAGCCCGGCGACACCGTTCGTCGCGGAGTTCGTCGGCCTGAACAACAAAGTGCCTGCGGAGGTTTCGGGCGGGCAGGCCCGTCTGCTCGGCACCTCGGTACCCGCGCTGGAGGGATCAGTCGCAGGCGCCGGGCTGGCGATGGTGCGCCCGGAGTCGGTCACCATCGTCGCCGACCCGGCCGGCACATCGACGATCAGCTCGGTGGCGTTCCTCGGCCCGATCTCCCGGGTGTACGCCGCGCTACAGGACGGCTCAGTGATCAGCGCTCAGATGGCCAGCGCGCAAGCAAAGGCCTTCTCGCCCGGAGACCCGGTGACTGTCGGCGTCGAGCCGACCGGCGTGCTAGTCGTGAAGGCTGAGGACGCCGCGTGACCATCCTCGATCGCGCACCAACAGGTCCGCGGTCGTCTCGCGGCGCACCAGCTCTGTGGCTTGACCGCGCCGGACCGCGACGATCGGCGGCCTGCAAACCATGTTGTAGTTCGACGCCATGCTGTGCTGGTAGGCGCCGGTGACCGCGACGGCCAGCAGATCACCGGGATGGATATCGGCGGACAGCTCAACGTCGCGGGCGATTTCGTCGCCCGATTCGCAGTGACGGCCCGCGACCGTGACGACGTTCGTCGGGCCAAGCGAATGGCGGTTGGCCAGCGACACAGTGTATTTCGCACCGTAGAGTGCGACGCGTGGATTGTCGGACATGCCACCGTCCACCGCCACGAACGTGCGTCCACCGGATTGAGACTTCACCGAGGCCACCCGGTACAGCGTCACTCCGGCGCGCGCGCTGACCGCACGCCCTGGCTCGACCACGATCCGCGGTCGCGGGAACCGTTCCGATGCGCACGCCCAGTCGAGGGCATCGTCGATGATGTCGGCTAGCTCGGCCAGATCGAGTTCGGGATCGCCTGTGAGGTATGGGATACCGTGCCCGCCGCCGATGTTGAGTTCGTGCAGGATGACGCCGTGCCTGGCCCGGATGTCCGCCATCGCGGCGATCATCCTGCGGATGGCCTCGCCATACAACGCCGGATCGGTGATCTGAGATCCGATGTGACAGTGCAACCCGACCAGCTCCAGAAGTGGCTGGTGCAGAATGCGTTCCACCGCCTCGGCGGCATGACCGCCGGCAAGGGTGAAGCCGAACTTCTGGTCGTTGACTCCGGTCGTCACCGCGACGTGGCCGTGGATGTCGATGTCCGGTGTCACCCTGATCAGTACTCGTTGCGGCCTGCGCACTTCGCAGGCAAGGTAGGCGATCTCCATCAGCGAGTCGACGACCACGCGGCCGACTCCCACCGCGGTCGCATCGTTGAGCTCGTCGAGGGATTTGGCGTTGCCGTGCATGATGATTCGGGCCGGGTCGACACCACCCGCGAGCGCGGTCGCCAGCTCACCGCCGGAGCTGACGTCAACGCCCGCACCCTCCTCGGCCACCCATCGCGCGACGGTCGTCGTCAGCAGCGCCTTGGCGGCATAGACGGTTTCGGCGTTGCGCAGCGTGGTCCGGTACCTGGTCAGCCGGTGCCGAAGATCGGCTTCGTCGAGAACATACGCCGGTGTGCGGAACTCGTCGGCGATGTCCGTCAGCGCCACCTCTCCGATGCACAGACGACCAAGGTCGTCGACGCCAGCGGTCAACGGCCAGATCGCCGGGTCGATTCGAGTCGCGGCGGCGTGGTGCAAGGACGGCAGATAGTCCAGCAAGGTCATATGGCCACGGTGCGCCGGCCATGACCGGATGGCACGAGTCTTGACGGGGTCTTGACGCGCAGGCGGCAAATATTGATGCGGTGCGGTCAGACGTCTTTGACCGGCTCGATTCCGAGGTCCGAGTAGGTGATCAGAGCAACGAACGGGACGCCTCGTGCAGCGAAGCGTTTCGTGGCGATGTCGCCGCGGTCCACCATCGGGATCACGCCGGTGACCACCGCGCCGACCTCCGTTACGCGCTCGTATGCCTTCTCGGTGGAGCCGCCGGTGCTGATCACGTCGTCGACGAGCAGCACCCGAGTGCCCTCCTGCAGCCTGGTGCCTTCGACCCACTGCTCACGGCCACGCTGCTTCTGCTCCTTGCGCACCGAGAACCAGGCCTTGCCTGTGACCATCGCGACGCCGTGCGCCAGCGGATCCGCCCCCATGGTCAGGCCGCCGACAGCATCGAATTCGATCCCGTGCGCAGCGGCGAGATCGGCCACCGCACGGCTGACGATCGCCAGCCGCTCGCCGGTGTCGACGGCGAACTTGCCGTCGATGTAGTCGTGGCTGAGCTGGCCGCTGGCCAACTTGAACGGTTCCTCGCGATGCTCATAACCGCGCGTGCGGATGAGATCGAAGGCGGCTTGCCAGGTGTCCGGTCGGTCGGTTAAAGACATATCGAGAGCCTATTTCAGGCCTGTCGGGCGCGATGCGTCAACTCGACCGTGGCCGAACGCAATTCGTCGATCGAGTCGATGGGTGCTGGCGTAACCGATGCGGGTGTAGGCCACGCCGCGCGGCGTGACGACCCTCAGGTCGAGCCCGTAGCGGTCGGCGCCGGTGCAGGTGGCCGCGGTGGTGTCGGGATATCCGCCGAGCGCCTGCGCCATCGCGACCAGGGCGTCGGCGTGGTCGGCGTTGAGATGGGCGATCGCCGCGTCCGCGTGCGGGCGACACCGGGTCCGGTGCGGCGGCGGCGTAGTCCTCGCCCGTCGCCGAATCCATCCGCCCGTACCCGCCGACCCAGCGCACCCGCTGCACCCGCAGCACCCACAGCGAGAAGTCGCTGTAGTCGATGTAGTACTTCGCCGCGGCGACGGCGGACAGGTGCGCGTCGCGGGCGGCGGCACGTTCGTCGCCGGTCGGTGCCTCGACGACACCCGCCAGCGTGATGCGGCCGCTGGCCAGCGGATCGGCTTCCCGCTGCGGCGCGACGATCGCGATGCTGGCGCGCGGGTCGGCGGCGAGGTTGCGGCCGTGCTCGGCGAGATTGGACACACACAGCACCGGTGCTCCGCCGAGCAGCCCGTAGGTGACGAACGACGCCCACGGATCGCCGTCGGTAGTCAGCGTCGCCAGTGTGCCCGTATTGGTCGATGCGGCGATCGTGCGCGCTTCTTCGGCGGCCGACGGGCGAACGGAATTTGCGATAGCGGTCAGTGGGGGAGGGACCGAAGGGGCATCGCCAGGGTCGCCATGATCACGGGACGTCACGTCGGCACGATACCCAACTGCGGCATGGATACCAGGCCTCCGGCAAAACTGACGTATGCGTTGAATAGATCTCGATTTCAGCAACAAACTTCTGAGTGCCCATTGATTTGAATATGCAAGAATTGCACAGGGTTAAATGTCTGGCGGACAACCATTCTCATCGAGAGTGAGGACGTAGTGGCTGGTTCGGCTGTGCGTTTCGTCGCATGCTCCGGAATGGTTGCTGCAGGCTTGCTGATGGGCGGCGGGATCGCGTCAGCTGATATCGGGCTTGGCGGACTTGGTATTGGCAACGATAAGAATGACGACAGCAAATCACGCAACGAAACGGATCAGACGCCGGCCAATCCCCCCGTAGTCCGAATCGGTGCCCGCGAAGACCGCGGAGGATTCGAGATCGGGCCTGGCGGAATTCGGATCAGCCGTCAGCCGGGATTCCGCGGTCGGCTTCGATACCAGTCCGGACGGACCCCGACTCACAATCGATGAGCGTGGAATCAGCGGCGCGTTCAACCTCGGGCCAAGCGGTTCCCGTGTGACGTTCGGTCAGAGCCGACGCCGAACTCAGTCCGTCGGGCTCTCGGGTCGAGTCGGAGGCGGAGGTCGCCGCGTCGGGCCAAGGCAGCACCGAGGAGCTTGGCGGGCAAGAAAGTGGCGCGAAGGCCCCGGACACCGGCAGTGCCGCGATGGCTCAGCGGTTGACTATTTACATCCCTCTTCCGCGACTGATGGCGGGAACCGGCGAGCGCGCCCCGTCTTTGTTCACCACCGTGGTGATCTGCGTGCCGACCGGTTCGATACTGCGGGCCTACGGGCAGCCACAGCCGCGCCCTGAACCGACGCCGTCGCCGAGCCTTCGCAGGGGCGAGGTACCGACCGAGATGCCGGATGTGGAGGCCATCGACAGCTCGGGGCAGCGCGGATCCGACTACGTCCCGGCTGACCTACAGCCCGTAAGGGCTCCGCTGGTGATCGCACCGCCGCCGGTTGCGGCGCCGCGGCCCGTTGTACCGCCGGCCGTTCCACCGGTCATTCCGCCGGTCCCTGTGGCACCGCCGCTGCCCGGGGGACGTCCGGGTAGCCAGTTGCATGTGCCTGGCTCGGTCGTCGCCGGGGCTCCGCCAGGGGTACGTGGGCCTGCTCCCGAAAGTGTCCCGCCGCCCGCGGCCGGTGCCCGTCCGGTCGAAATACCGGCCACCCGGTTGGGGTACCAGCAGTATCTGCGCACAGCCAAGGTGGGCGACATGGCCGTCGTCGCGTTGCCGGGGGTGACCGGGCTGTTGTTCCTGACCTTCGGCGGCGGGTTCATCGGCTACCGGCAGGCCAACAGCGTCCGGTTCCTCCGCACGCAGGGCGCCGAGCGATTCCTGCGCTAGGACGCGCTAGCCGCCGAGTGCGGCGATCAGGTCCTTGATCCGGGACGTCTCGTCCTCGGTCGCGGGTTCCTCCGCCTCGACGGCCTCGATGAGGTCCTTACGCAGACCCACGCCGTTGGCCGCTTCCTTGGTCGACAGCTTGGCGCGCCCGCGTGCGACGTACAGCCGCTGTCCGAGCGTCGCGCCCGGCCCGTTTGCAGCCGTCTCCATCAACTCGTCGTAGCGGTGCCGCACACCGCTGAGCGCGACGATGACCGACGGAGTGACCCGGCTTCGGCCCGCCGCCTCAGACAACGAGCCCTGAAGTTTGCGGAGGCCGGCGAGGATGATGCCGACGCGGTGCGGAAACTCGGGGTCACCCGAGTCTGGGAGTGTGTCGATGGCGGCGGTGTACATGTGCATCGCCGCATCGGACATACCAACGATTACTGGAGCTTCACCATCATTCGGCGTCGAATCAGCCACGACTACTCGATTCTTGTCGTACAAACAACGCCAGTGATGGCCAGATCGCCACGCTGACGGATCTAGGACGCCGAAACCGTAACCCGACTCGATTGCGGATTCAACCGGTCGCCAGCACGAATTGGTTGGCACGCGGCCGGCGCGTGGGCGACGTCGAGTTTGCGGGCGCCGGTCACATCGTTCCCGACGCCATCGGCGGCGGTTCAGTTGCGGCCGACTTGGGTAGGTTTGAAGGCTGATGGACCAAAGCATCGAAGAAGCCGCGGTACACGATCCGGCCGAAGGCAGCCACGTCGAGGACGGCGTGGTCGAACATCCCACCGCAGAAGACTTCGGGCACGCCCGCGCCCTGCCGGAGGATCGCACGTGGTTCAAGCGCGCGGTGTTCTACGAAGTGCTGGTGCGCGCCTTCTACGACTCCAACTCCGACGGCGCCGGCGACCTGCGCGGCCTGACCGAACAGCTCGATTACCTGAAGTGGCTTGGCGTCGACTGTCTTTGGTTGCCGCCGTTCTATGATTCGCCGCTGCGCGACGGCGGCTACGACATCCGGGATTTCTACAAGGTGCTGCCCGAGTTCGGCACCGTCGACGATTTCGTCCAACTATTGGACGCCGCGCACCGCAGAGGCATACGCGTCATCACCGATCTCGTCATGAACCACACGTCCGACTCGCACGAATGGTTCCAGGAGTCGCGGCGAAATCCGGACGGCCCGTACGGCGACTACTACGTGTGGAGCGACACCAGCGAGAAGTACACGGACGCGCGAATCATCTTCGTCGACACCGAGGAGTCGAACTGGACGTTCGACCCGGTGCGCCGGCAGTTCTACTGGCACCGCTTCTTCAGCCACCAGCCCGACCTCAACTACGACAACCCGGCCGTGCAGAACGCGATGCTCGACGTGCTGAGGTTCTGGCTCGACCTCGGCATCGACGGCTTTCGGCTGGATGCGGTGCCCTATCTGTTCGAGCGAGAAGGCACCAACTGCGAGAACCTGCCAGAGACGCACGCGTTCCTCAAGCACTGCCGCAAGGTGATCGACGACGAGTTCCCCGGCAGGGTGCTGCTGGCCGAGGCCAATCAGTGGCCCGCCGACGTCGTCGAGTACTTCGGCGATCCCAACACCGGGGGCGACGAATGCCATATGGCGTTCCACTTTCCGCTGATGCCGCGCATTTTCATGGCGGTCCGCCGCGAGTCGCGGTTCCCGATCTCGGAGATCCTCGCAGCAGACACCAGAGATACCGGACTTGGCGCAGTGGGGCATCTTCCTGCGCAACCACGACGAGCTGACGTTGGAGATGGTCACCGACGAAGAGCGCGACTACATGTACTCCGAGTACGCCAAGGACCCGCGGATGAAGGCCAACGTCGGCATCCGCAGGCGGTTGGCGCCGCTGCTGGAGAACGACCGCAACCAGATCGAGTTGTTCACCGCGCTGCTGTTGTCGCTGCCGGGTTCGCCAGTGCTGTACTACGGCGACGAGATCGGCATGGGGGACATCATCTGGCTCGGCGACCGCGACGGCGTGCGCACGCCGATGCAGTGGACCCCCGACCGCAACGCCGGCTTCTCCACCGCCACCCCCGGCAGGTTGTATCTGCCGCCCAACCAGGACGCCATCTACGGGTACCACGCCGTCAACGTGGAGGCGCAGCGTGACATCTCGAACTCCCTGTTGAACTGGACCCGCACCATGCTCGCGGTGCGGGGCCGCCACGACGCTTTCGCGATCGGCACCTTCCGCGAGTTGGGCGGCTCCAACCCGTCGGTGCTCACCTATGTGCGCGAGACCGACGACGACACCTTGTTGTGCGTGAACAACCTGTCGCGGTTCCCGCAGCCGATCGAGTTGAACCTGCAGAACTGGAACGCATACACCCCGGTGGAGATGACTGGGTACGTTGAATTCCCACGCATCGGCCAGCTGCCCTATCTTCTGACTCTGCCGGGCCACGGTTTCTACTGGTTCCAGCTGCGGCCGCCCGAGCCAGGAGAGCAGCAATGAACCTTCCGTTCGACGAGTGGATCGTCCAACAGCGTTGGTATGCCGGACGAAACCGTGAACTGGCCTCGGCCGAGCCGGGTGTTGTGGTTTCGCTGCGTGACGACCTCGACCTCGTGCTGCTCGATGTCTCCTACACCGACGGACCGTCGGAGCGCTATCAGGTCATCGTGCGATGGGACACCGGGCCCATCGAGGAATACAGCACGGTCGCAACCATCGGCGCCGACGACGACCGCACCGCGTACGACGCGCTTTACGACCCGGCCGCCGCGAAGTTCCTGCTGTCGCTTGTCGATTCGTCGGCGACAGTGGGTGGCGTGCGGTTCGGCAAGGAACCCGGCGTCACGCTGCCGCTCGATGCGGCGCCGCGGGTGGCGAGCGCCGAGCAGAGCAACACCAGCGTGATCTTCGAAGAAGAGGCCGTCTTCAAGGTGTTCCGCCGGATCACGCCGGGCATTAATCCAGACATCGAACTGAACAGGGTGTTGGCACGGGCCGAAAACCCGCACGTTGCGCGGTTACTCGGCGCGTACGAGACGACGTACGACGAGCAACCGTGCGCGCTCGGCATGGTCACCGAGTTCGCCGCCAACTCCGCCGAGGGTTGGGACATGGCCATGGCCAGCACCCGCGACCTGTTCGCCGAGGGCGACCTCTACGCCGACGAGGTCGGCGGCGACTTCGCAGGGGAGTCGTATCGGCTCGGTGAGGCGGTCGCGTCGGTACACGCCACACTCGCCGACGAGCTCGGCACGTCGACCATCCTGTTCCCGACCGACACCGTGCTTGAGCGACTGTCGGCCGCGTCGGTGTCGGTGCCCGAACTGGAGCAGTACGTACCGCTGATCGAGGAGCGCTACCGCAAGCTGGCGGAGGAGACGATCACGGTCCAACGGATTCACGGCGACCTGCACCTCGGGCAGGTGCTGCGCACACCCGAGAGCTGGCTGCTGATCGATTTCGAAGGTGAGCCGGGCCAGCCGCTCGATGAGCGTCGCAGGCCCGACTCCACCCTGCGGGATGCGGCAGGCGTGCTTCGGTCACTCGAGTACGCCGCCTACCAACGGTTGATGGAACAGGCCTCCGATTCTGGAGCCGAGGACCGAGACCGGCAGCTGGCCGCGCGGGCACGCGAATGGGTGGACCGCAACGCCGCCGCGTTCTGCGAAGGCTATGCGGCGATGTCCGGCAGCGACCCGCGCGACTCCGTGCATCTGCTCGAGGCCTACGAGCTCGACAAGGCGGTGTACGAGGCCGCCTACGAGGCGCGTCACAGGCCCAGCTGGCTGCCGATCCCGCTGAAGTCGATCGCGAGGATCGTCGGCTAGGTCTAAAACTGACTCCAAAAGGGTCGGCGTCGCGTAACGGTTGGTGCACTGCACGGCACCAACTCATATGACGATCCAACGAATCGAATCCATCAGACAGAGCACCGTCGATGCCGTCGGCGGCCTGGCCGCCCGCTACGGCCTGGTCATCGTGATCGCGTGGTTCGGCGGTATGAAGTTCACGAACTACGAGGCCCAAGGCATCGCGCCGCTGGTCTCCGAAAGCCCGTTCATGAGCTGGCTGCTACGACATCTTCTCGGTGTACACGTTCTCGGTCCTGCTCGGCGTTTTCGAAATCGCCGCAGCAGTCTTGATCGCCGTCAAGCCGTGGTGGCCCAAGGTGTCGATCCTCGGCAGCGCGCTCGCCATCCTGCTGTTCGCCGCTACGATCAGCTTCCTGTTCACCACCCCAGGCGTTTTCGAAGAATCTGTTGGTGGCTTCCCGCTGCTGTCCCTGACCGGCGGTTTTCTCATCAAGGACATCGCGTTGCTTGGCATTTCGGCTGTGGACGCTGGCCGATGCGCTGAGCGCAACCCGCAGCAGTCTCGCCGGCTCCTCACAGGTTCACGCAACCTAGCGATGACTCACTGGCGGGTGTGACAACGACGTTAGAGAAGCCCGCCGATACCGACAACACACCGCCCACCCGGTTGACCGCGACCACGTGGAACCGGGTGGGCCTCGTCGTGCTCCTTGTCGGCACCGCGGTGATGTATCTGTGGAACATCACCATCAACGGTATGGGCAATCAGTTCTATGCCGCTGCGGCGCAGGCGGGTTCGACGAACTGGGAAGCGTTGTTGTTCGGCTCGCTTGACCCGCACAACTTCATCACCGTCGACAAGCCGCCGGTTTCGCAGTGGGTGATGGGGCTGTCCGGGCAGATATTCGGCTTCAGCAGTGCGAGCATGATGATCCCGCAGGCGTTGATGGCGGTTGCCGCCGTCGCCCTGTTGTACGGTGCGGTGGCTCGCATCAGCGGCCCGCGGACCGGGTTGCTCGCAGGCTTGGTGCTCGCGTTGACGCCGGTGGCCGCGTTGATGTTTCGGTTCAACAATCCCGACGCGGTGATGGTGCTGCTGATGACCGCCGCGGCGTACTGCACCGTGCGTGCGCTGCAGCAGGTGAGCCCGAAGTGGCTGGCATGGGCTGCTGTCGCACTGGGTTTCGCGTTCCTTGCCAAGATGCTCGAGGGATTGATGGTGGCCCCTGCGCTGGCCGCCGCGTATCTCGTTGCTGCGCCGACGACGCTGCGGGCCCGGCTACGACACGTGGGGGTGGCGGCGGTTGCATTCGTCGTCTCGGCGGGCTGGTTCGTCGTGCTGACCCTGCTGTGGCCAGCGTCGTCGCGGCCGTACATCGCGGGGTCGACCGACAACAACTTCATGAATCTGGTGTTGGGCTACAACGGATTCGCCCGCGTTCTCGGCCGCAACCACATGGGGTTCACCCCGCCGCAGACCGTCGTCGGGTGAGGCAGCAGGCGCGCAGCTCAATCTCGGGCGGCACGGAGGGTTCGGCGGATTCGGTAATCAATCGCAGGGCTTGCCGCGGTTGTTCGGCGGCGAGTTCGGCTTCGAGATCGGCTGGCTGGTGCCCGCGGCGCTGTTGGCGACCGTTCTTGTCGTGCTCTCTCGATGGCGCGCACCGCGGACCGATCTGACGCGGGCCGCGGCGATCCTGTTCGGCGGCTGGCTGGTCGTGGACGGGCTGGTGCTGAGCTTCATGCACGGCGCGATCCACGCGTACTACTGCCTGTCCATCGCGCCGCCGATGGCAGCGATGTTCGCCATTGCCGTGCACGAATTGTGGCGGCACCGCGAAAAGTGGTTGTACCGGGCAGGTTTGGCCGTGCTGCTGGGCGGCACCGGCGTGTGGAGTTGGGGGGTCCTCGAGCGGAACGCCGACTGGCTGCCCGGCTTGCGGTGGACCATCCTGGTGCTGGCGATCGTGGCGGCGATCGCGCTACTGGGGCCGTGGACGGCGGGAGCCCGCCGTAGGGTGGCACTCGGCGCGCTTGGCGTGGGACTGGTCAGCGCACTGGCAGGACCCGCGGCGTATGCGATCGTCACGATCGGCCAGCCGCATGAAGGCGGCGGACCGTCCGTCGGTCCCGCCGAAGGCGACCGGGCAGAACCACTTCGGTTTCGGCCAGATGTCGGACAACGCCGACCTGAACGCGATGCTGAAGGACACGAACACGGAGTGGTCGGCCGCGATCCTGCGCTCATCGAGCGCTGCGGGACTCGAATTGTCCACCGGCACAGCGGTCATGGCGATCGGTGGGTTCTCGGGCAGCGACCCCGCGCCGACGCTGGGCCAGTTCCAGGACGACGTGGCGCAGCACAAGGTCGCCTACTACATCGTCGTGAACACCCGCGGCCACGGGCCGGGCTGGGGCAACCGGGGTCACGCCGACATCGCGAAGTGGGTCGCGGCCACCTTCCCGTCGTCCACGGTCGGGGATGCCACCGTGTACAACCTGTCGGCGCCGAAGTAGCGACTAGCGCACCAGCCGGCGCAGCAATGCCGACGCCATGGCGATGCCCGCGACCGCGGCGACGACTAGCACGGCGACGTCGAGGAGGCCGTTGGTCGGCGTGCCGATCAGCAGTCCGCGCAGCGCGTTGACCTCGTAGCTGAGCGGGTTGACGGCCGACAGCCAGCGCAGCCACTGCGGCATCACGTCGACCGGGTAGAGCGCGTTCGACGCGAAGAACAGCGGCATGGTGATCGCCTGCCCGATACCCATCAGCCGGTCCCTGTTGCGCACCAGCCCGGCCAGCGTCATCGACAGACACGCGAAGAACGCCGCGCCGAGTACCACAACGCCCATCGCCCCAAGGATTCTCAGCGGGTTGACGGTCATGTGCACGCCAAGCAGGTATGCCAGCGCCACCACGCCGATCACCTGCACCACCGAGCGCACGCCTGCCGCGAACGCCTTTCCGGTGATGAGCGCCGATGCAGGCGCGGGCGTCACCATCAGCTTGGCGAGGATGCCCGCGTCGCGGTCCCAGATGATCTGGATGCCGTAGAAGATCGAAATGAACAGCGCCGACTGCGCGATGATGCCCGGCGCCAGGAACGCCAGGTACGGCACGTGGCCGGTGTCGATGACGTGCAGCCGGGAAAACGTCTGGCCGAAGATCAACAGCCACAGCGCAGGCTGCACCATCCTGGTGAACAGTTCGGTGCGGTCGTGGCGCAGCTTCTGCAGTTCTACCACCGCGAAAGCGCCCATCCGCATGGCCATTCCGCGGATGCGCCGCCACCCGCGCGGCGCTCGGACTATTTCCACGGTCACCTTCGGCTCAACTGACACGGCGCGCCGTCCTCCTGCTTGACCGGACCGCGCGGAACCCAGTCTGCGAGGTGTCCTCGCCCAGATCCGAGCCGGCGTAGTGCCGGAAGACGTCCTCGAGTGTCGCGTCTGGGCTCACCGTCTGCTTCAACTCGTTCGGTGAGCCGACCGCCTGCAGCCGACCGTGGTGCATCAGCGCCACCCGATCGCACAGCGCGTCGGCCTCCTGCATGTAGTGGGTGGTGAGCAGTACCGTCATGCCGAACTCGTTCTGCATGCGCCCCACCTGAGCCCAGACACTGTCGCGCGCAATGGGATCCAGACCGACCGTCGGTTCGTCGAGGATCAGCAGCGACGGCCGGTTCACCAACGCCTGCGCCAACTCGAGCCGGCGGACCATGCCGCCGGAGTAGGTGCCTGCCAGCCCCGTCGGCGACGTCGAGCAGCTGCATCGCGTGCAGCGCTTCGTCGACGCGATCGGAGCGCTGGCCGCGCGGCACGTCGTAAAGCCGCGCGAACAGCTCGACGTTCTGTCGGCCGGTCAGTGCGGACTCGATCGAAAGCTGTTGTGGCACATAGCCGATGTTGTGCCGGATGTCCATGGTGTGCCGACGTGAGTCGAGGCCGAAGATGTGCACCTCGCCACTCTGGACCGGCGTCAGCGTGGTCAGCACGCGCACCACCGTGGTCTTGCCTGCTCCGTTGGGCCCGAGTAGGCCGACGGTCTCGCCGGAACGCACCTGCAGGGTGAGATCGTCGACCGCGGTGAAATGGCCGTAGCGGTGGGTCAGGTGCTGACAGTCGATCGCAAGCGGCGTTGTCATGGTTGCCTCTCGTGCAGCATGCGGGTCAATCTCGGCGAGAACCTCCAGTCCGCGCTCAAGGCTGTCGAGCTGGCTGGTGTCCAGTTCGTCGAGCACCGTCGACAGTGCGGCCCGCCGCGCGGCGCGGGACTCGTCGGCGATGCGCTGCGCGGGCTCGGTCAACCGCAGCCGGCCCACCCTGCGGTCGTCGGCGTCGACGGTGCGGATCAGCAGGCCGTCGGCCGCCAGCTTGGACACCAGCGTCGATGCCGTGTTGGGTACCAACCCCAGCTCGCTGGCGGCCTCCCGCACCGAGATACCCGGTTGACGGCCGACCAATCGCAGCATCTCGGCCTGCGATTGGGTCAGGCCTGCGGCGTCGAACCCTCGCCCGGTGGACCGGCGAAGCTGGCGGCGGAACCGTCCCACCACGTTGAACAGCTGGGTGATCAGATCGGTACGGGTGTCCACGACCCGATAATACCTCTGTTGCAGAGGTATTGTCCGCCGGGTTAGTCCTCGGCTAAGACGACGCCGTCACATCGGATCGGGGCGTTCTAGGCCGGCAGTGATCTCCGCGACGGCCGCGTCGATGCGTTCCCTGTCGGCCTCGATCGACTGTGTGGCGGCGGCCATCGCGTTCTGCAGGGCCTCGTTGATTCGCTGCTCCACCGCGCGCGCGCCCAGCCGGAGTAAGCCATCGGAAATGAACGCCGCGGTCAGGTAGTGATGGCCATTCAGGGTCACCTCAACCGTCTCGGATTCATCTGTGGCGGTGAATGTTTCAGTGCTCATCTTGTGCAGCTGGTCATCCACGATCGACTGCAACCGCTGCGCCTGCTCGAGGACCGCAGCCACTTGCGGATGCATCTCGTCGGTCACTTGGATTCCTTGCCGTCGGCCACATCCCTGCGCCGGCGGTTGCCGATCACCGCCTCGGTCCACGGGCGGTCCTCGGTATAGAGGTCTTCGTCGGGCGCCAGATTCGGGTCGCGCCGTTTCTCCTTGCCCTGGTTATGTCCCGCGCCGTGCATCGGCGCCATTCCGCCGCCCATCGCACCGCTCCCGGCGGCTCCGCTGGATGCGCCCGCGGGTCCCGCGGAGGCGACATGGGCAGGCACGGTCGGCGCCACCGTTTCGGCGCCCACCGCGGCCGACAACGGCATCGAAGCTGCGCCGGCACCACCGCCTGCGCCGCCACCTGCTGCTCCACCGCCGCCGAGCGCGGCGGGCCGCAGGCTCGGATCCGTCGGAAGCTTGGGGGTTCCCGTCGACGGACCACCACCCGGCGATCCGCCGGGCATGCCGCCCGACGGCGCACCGCCTCCGGATGGGGTTCCGCCGCCCGCGGGTGCGCCGCCGCCCGACGGCGAGCCGCCGGCGGGCTTCTGCCCCGCGGGCTGCTGGGCCGACATCGGCTGGGCTGTCGAAGCGGGTGTCCCGGTGGGCTGCTGGGGAGCCCCGCCGCCGCTGCCAGCGCCGGGCTGTTGGGGCGCACCGTCTCTCGTGGGCTGCTGCGGCTGACCCGCATTGCGGGGATCACCGTTGCTCGTGACTGGCTTGACCGGCGCTGCTCCTGCAGGCGGTTTCGGAACCCCAAGCAGTCCTTTGCCTGTCACGTCGGCACTATAGGAGACGAGCACCTCTTCGGACTTACGGACCAACTCCGCGTATTTCTCCTGCGCAATGTGGAGAGCAATGCGGTCCTGGTTGGCGATGGCCTGCTGCATCGCCGTTTCGGCCTGTTCGATCTCCTGCACTGTCGGGTGCTCGGCCGCCCACTTGTCCTGCGCGTTGGCGATGTCCTCGGCCTGATCCGCCAGATACTTGTACTGGTCGGCGATCTTGACCAACCACTCCTTGTGTTGACGCAAGGCATCGCCGGCCGCCTCGGCTCCTGTGCCGTGCCAATCCACTCCGCCAAGTGAGAACCGATCTGAGTCGGCAACCAGACTGCTCGCGAATCTCCTTGCATCGTCGGCGTATGTGCGCATCGGACCGGAGTTGCCCGAATGAATGATCTGCGCCGCCGCCTTCGGGTCGATGTAACCACCGGTATCTCCGCCCGGCAGCGATTGCACCCGCGGTGCCTCGATCGGAGGAATCGGTGGCTCGAGCGGAGCGTTGACGGGTACTGCATCGCTTGGTACGGGCAGCGGCGGGTCATGGTCGAGCGCCGCCCGGGTGCGTTCGTCGACGCTCCGATACACCCCGGCCGCGGTACGTAGCACGATCGCCAGATTGGAGGCCTCGCGGTTTCCCGACGCCACGAAGCTCTTCAGCGTCAGGGCCCCACCTTGGACCTGAGCCGAAGCAGCTTGGACGAAGACGAAGGCACACGGCGCCGATGGGAACCCAGAGCTGTCGTTGACCTCGGTGCTGATGTCGTTGGCTTTGCCCTCCAACTGTCCGGGCTCGACCCGTACCTCGTCACCCATCGGCGTGCACCTCCTCAAGATGCCCGTGCGGCATCCTGCCCAGCAAACTGCTTGTCATTGTTCCAGCGCCATCTGAAAGCGGCTTTCCTCGCGCGGGTTGATCAACCGGATCGGCAGCTGCCGATGACGCGGCGTATCGATGAAGTTGTGCCGCAGCACTACCCGGCCGATACCAGGATGCGGGCCGAGATAGGTCGTGGAGTTCGGCCACGACACCTTTGCCGACTGCCCGACCCGTCCGTTGATGAAACCGGCGAACTCGCTGAACTGCGGTCCCAGCGTCACTACCGCGCCTGCCGCGGCGGATCGCACGACAAACTGCGTGAACAGCCGCGCATCGCCGAGGTTGATGCTCACGTCAACATCGTCGAACGGCATGTACACCGGGTAGCGGTCGGCGGTTTCCCCAACCAGCACGCCTGCCGAACCGATCGGCAGCTCGTAGTGGCGGTCGTTGACCGGGCTGATGCCTTGCAGTGCGGCCCGCTGCCCGCCGAACAGACACGAAAACCCCCGCGGGGTAGTCGGATTGGCGAGCGTCGTCAGCAGCACCGTCGTCGTCGGCGCGGCACCCGGCCGGATACGAACCCGCGTGATCGTGTGATCGGCGCGCGCAGACCACCACACGTCGGGTCCGCCTGCCGCACTGTAAGCGGCAGTGAAGGTGCTGCGTCCCTTGATCGCCGACCAGGTCTCACGTTCGAAGCTGATCTCGGTCGCCCGGTCGAAATCATCGAAGCTGCGGAGGGGGCGGGCGTCAATCCCGTTGCTGGCCAACTGATCCGCGATGCGCGTTGCCGATGTCACCAGGTAACGGGCCAGACCCGCGACGCCGGATTCGCGCCGCTGCGACGACTTACGCGTGTGCTCCGGCTCGGCCCTCAGCAAGATCCAGGTGCGTCGGCTGGCCGGCGCTGGGTAGGGCCCGACCACCTGCTCGTAGAGCCCCACCAGGCTGGCTGGCGCGGTCTTGCCCACCCGGTAGCCGGCCGAGACGACGTCGGCCTCGAGGTCAGGGCAGTGCGCGGTGACCAATTGCTCCACCAGTCGGGTGTCGACGACGTCGTCTGTGAAGGCCTGGCCGCTGACGATCACTGTCGGGGTGAACGGCCGCGGCACCAGTTCGATGGCCGACACCAGGTAGCCGTCCTGCCAGCGAACCGCGACATGGTCGCCCGGCATCACCGTCGCACCGACGGCAGGTTCGGACGGCAGGTCGGGGACGTTGCGGTGGCGTCGACGCCACGAGAACACCGCAGCAACCCAGCCGGTCAGCCGTCGTCCGCGGATCGTCACCACCGCGGCTATCGCGATCACGACGGCCAGCGTGATGCCGACCCACAGCAGATCGAGAGGCACGAACAGTGCGATACAGGCGGGGATCAGCGCGGCCGCCCATATCAGGTGGCCGGTTGTGAACCGCAGCCCGAAGAACCCGAAGACCTTCTTCATCGGCGCCTCAACGCACGTCGTGCCATTGCGCCGAGGCCGAGGGCGAGGGCCAGTCCCGCGGCGGTGACAACGACTGCCGTGATCGGTCCGCGGTCGGGAGGCGGTACGTAGACCGGCGGCGGAAGCTGCTTGACCTGGTATGGAACCCGCTCCGGACCGGCGGGAACGTCCCACGTCAGCGCCGCGACGGGGTCGATGACTCCTGCGCCGACTTCGTTGTCGACGCCACCACCGGGGTGTCGCGCGGTCGCGGTGATCCGGTTGATGATCTGCGCGGGCGTGAGGTCGGGAAACCGCTGTTTGAGCAGGGCCGCGAGCCCTGAGACATAGGCGGCCGCGAACGAGGTGCCGGTGATCGGGATCGGTCCGTCCTGACCTTGCAGGGCGTTCACCGGTGCGCCGTCGTATCCGAGCGCGATGATGTTCTCCGCAGGAGCTGCGGCGCCGACCCACGGCCCGTTCATCGAGAAGTTGCTCGGCTGCCCGTTCTGGGCGATCCCGCCGACGGTCAGCACCAGGGGCGAGTACCAGGCCGGGCTGACGATCGTCTGCACCTGCTTCCAGCCACGGGGGTCGGCGGGCATCGCCGCGTCGGGGGGCGGGTTCTGGGTGCAGTCCTGGCCGGTGTTTCCCGCCGCGACGATGATGACCGCGCCCTTGACGTTGACGGCGTAGTTGATCGCCGCGCCAAGGCCGGATTCGTTGATCGGCCTTGTCACCTTGTAGCAGGCGGCCTCGCTGATGTTGATCACCTGCGCGCCGATGTTGGCTGCATGCACGACGGCGCGGGCAAGGCTGCGCAATGAGCCCGCGGTCTGCGTGGTGTTCGGGTCGTTCGGATCACTGCGCGAGCCAACAGGCTGGAACGCCTCCGACGTCTGACGCAGCGAAAGGATCCGCGCGTCGGGCGCGACGCCGACGAACCCGTCGGTTGGCGCGGGCCTGCCCGCGATGATCGACGCCGTCAACGTGCCGTGCGAATCGCAGTCGGACATGCCGTTGCCCGCCTTGTCAACGAAATCACCGCCGGGTTCGGCCGGCACCCGCGGTGAACCGTTCACCCCGGTGTCGATGACCGCGACAGTTACCCCGGCGCCGGTTGCGAACTTTTGGGCGTCGCTGACCCGCAGGTAGTCGTTCGCCCACGGCTTGTCGGCGAAATTCGAGTTAGGAAACGCCGTCGGCGCCGAGCAGACACGGCGCTGCTCGGTCGGCTGGTCGGGGCCGGTCTCGTCCGGTGGCACAACGGCCGGATCGATGATTGGCGGTTCGATCGCGACGGCGGGGGGAGCGCTCAACAACGCGAAAACCAACGCTGCAATCAGCGCACCAATGCGGCGCACGCGCGTTCACCCCTCCCGACATCCGGCCCGCCCGCAGTGTGCTGACAAGTCCACAGCAAACAATGTACCGGCCTCGCGGCAGTACAAATTCTCACGTCAAGCCGATCGGCCCAATGCACGCAGCCAATCTTAAGGGGATGCCAGAGGGGTCTGATCCGCTAACTGCGCTTGACGAGGTCAAGGTGGCATGAGTTGCATCGCTGTCGTATTCGGCCGCACGCCAATCCCCTTGCCACCTGCGTCAATAGTGGGCAACAATTCGATGAGGGGGTGTCGCGTGCGGCCGAGGACTCAATACGTCGACAGCACTGGTTGCTCGATCGCCTATCAGGTGATTGGTGACGGCCCTGTCGACGTGTTCTTTCTCCAAGGCTTGTTGTCGCATCTCGACATGCAGTGGTGCGATCCGATCTTCGCGGCCTTTCTGCATCGCCTCGCCTCGTCCTCACGGCTGATCGTGATGGACCAACGCGGCGTGGGACTTTCGGATGGATCGGGCACGATCCCGACGATTGATGAGCGCGTCGCCGATATGGCTGCTGTTGCCGATGCCGTAGGCAGTGACCGGATGTTCGTGATCGGGCACTGTCACGGAGGCCCGCCGTCAATCGTCTATACCGCGTCGCATCCGGAGCGGGTCGCAGGACTGATCTTGATGTCGACGTTCGCAACTGGGAAAGCGGATCACGACCACCGCGGCGCCATTTCCGACGAGGACTTTGCGGCATGGATGGACGCGATCGACCATTGGGGTGAAGGCCGCTCACTGAGCTACTTCAATCCGAGCCGCGCCGAGGGCCGTCTGTATCGCCACCTCTACGCCACCTTCGAACGGGCGGCGCTGACGCGTGGAATGGCTCGCGCCGCAGTCGCTTCCACACGCGAGATTGATGTGACTTCGGCACTCGGGTCGATCCGTGTCCCGACGATGGTGATGCACTGCACGCATGATTTCCTGCCGGTCGAATCGGGAAAGTTTCTCGCCGAATCGATACCCGATGCGAGGTTTGTGGAACTTGACGGTGCAGACCATGCCCCGTTCGTCGGGAGCGGATCTGATCGCGTGGCTGCCGAGGTACTCGAATTCATCGGAGGTCACGACAAACCGGGCCCAAGCACGAGCGAACGCTTCGGCGCGGTCCTGTTCACCGACATTGTTGACTCCACAGTGGCGGCCACCCAATTTGGCGACGACCGCTGGGCCGACATTCTCATCCGCCACGACGCCGAAGTGCGTGATGAGATCGATCGTCAGCACGGAGAGTGTGTGAAGTTCACCGGCGACGGCTATCTGGCCACGTTCATTCTGTGTGAGGACGCCCTTCGATGCGCCGCGGCCCTTCAGCGAATAGCCGGCGAGCATGGGCTCGCGATCCGCTGCGGATTGCACGCTGGTGAATACACGACAGCGGGCGAAGACACCATCGGCCTGACTGTCATCATCGCGTCACGGCTGATGTCGGCAGCGCGGGCGGGGACCATTCTGGTCTCCGATGCGGTGGTAGGGGCGGTCGCCGGCGCGGATTTCCAGTTTGGACGAGGCAGAAACCTGGCCCTCAAGGGTGTACCTGGCACCGTAACCGCTGCGGAGGTCGTCACAGACGTCGAGCACGCCCCTAGGCGCTGGAGACCGGACGCCGCGGTTGACGGTCCGCGTCAGAATTGGCTGGACCGGCTCGTAGTGCTCGGCGCGAGGCGATTTCCGAATGCTGCTCACGTGCTGTCAAAGACGAGGCACGGCCGAGCATCGATCAGGGCCACGCCCAAGCGGGCAAGATCTCATGCTGAGCAGGGCCACCGCTGACGCCAAAGGTCCGTTACACGTCGAGGTCTTGCTGAACCAGTTCGGCGACGGTCTTCAGCGCTTCCTCATCGTCGGAGGCGACGGTGACCTCTGCGCCGTTGCCTGCGCCCAGCGTCATGATCATCAGGGCCGAGCCGGCGTCGACGGGCTCGCCACCGTCCATCGAGAGCGTGACGGGAACGCCGGCGTTGACGACGGCTTCGGCGATGATGGCCGCAGGCCTGGCGTGCAGTCCGATGGCCGAGCCGACGATGACGGTCTTGGTGGGCATGGGTTCTCCTTAGAAGTGGTTGGTGCGAGGTCTAGGCGGTTGCCAGCGCCGGCGCCTCTTCGGCCTTGGCGCTGGGCTTTGCGAACTGTTTGGCGGCGATGACGGCCACCGCACCGGCTACCGTGCCGACCGCGAGCGCGACAAGGAACCACAGCAGATGGCCGATCGCGAAGAACACGAAGATGCCGCCGTGTGGTGCCTTCAGCGTGACGTCGAACGCCATGATCAACGCTCCGGTGATCGGCGCCGCCGAACATCATCGAGGGGATCACCCGCAGCGGGTCGGCCGCCGCGAACGGGATGGCGCCCTCGGAGATGAACGACGCGCCGAGAAGCCAAGCGGCCCTGCCGTTTTCCCGTTCCGGCTCGGTGAAGAGCCCGGGCCGGATCGTCGAAGCGAGCGCCATCGCCAGCGGCGGGACCATGCCTGCGGCCATCACCGCGGCCATGATGCGCAGCGACGCGGGGTCGGCGACGTTGAGCCCCGCGGTGGCGAACGCGTAGGCCGCCTTGTTCACCGGGCCGCCGAGGTCGAAGCACATCATCAGGCCGAGGATGACTGCCGAGGACGATGACCGAGGTGCCCGACATGCCGCCGAGCCAATTGGTAAGGCCGGATGTGATCGCAGCAAGCGGACGGCCGAGCAGCAGGAACATCAACAGGCCGACGACCAGCGAGGCGACCAGCGGGATGATCACGACGGGCATCAAACCTCTGAGCCACCGCGGTGCGGCGAAGCGGCTGATCCACAGCGCAGTGAACCCGGCGATCAGACCGCCGACGATGCCGCCGATGAAGCCACCGCCGACGAAGACAGCGACCGCGCCTGCGGTGAACCCTGGCGCGATGCCCGGCCGGTCGGCGATCGCGAACGAGATGTAGCCGGCGAGCGCGGGTACCAGGAACATGAAAGCCAGCCCGCCGAGGGTGAACAGGACCGCACCGAGATACTGCATCAGTCCGCCGGACGGCAGGTTGGTCAGCGAGTTGGTGCTGGCGATGACGTGGCCGATCGAGCTGAATCCGTATGGCAGCGAGGGTTTCTCGCCGTCAGGCGAATTCGCGATGTCGTAACCCGCGAAGAGGAAGCCCAGTGCGATCAGCAGGCCGCCCGCCGCGACGAACGGGATCATGTAGCTGACGCCGGTGAGCAGGATCTGCCGGAGGCGGGTGCCCCAGCCGACACCGCCTGCCGGGCCGCGGCGGTGGCAGCAGGCGCGCCCGCGTCACCCTGCACGCGCGCGGCGGCGGGATTGGCCGCGGCGGCGAGCGCCTCGGCCACCATCTTGTCGGGTTCGTTGATGGCGCGTTTGACGCCGGATGCGACGACGGGCTTGCCCGCGAACCGGTGCTTGTCCTTGACACCGACATCGGTGGCGAAGATGACCGCGTCGGCTCCGGCGATCGTCGACGGCGTCGAGTGGCGTGCTGCCCGACGAGCCCTGCGTCTCCACATGCAGCGTCACGCCGGCCTCCTTGGCGGCGGCGACCAGCGAGTCGGCGGCCATATAGGTATGCGCGATGCCGGTCGGGCACGCGGTGACCGCGACCAACGTCTTCGGCTGCTGCCTTCGCCGGTTCGGCTGCGGGCTTGGGCTTCTCGGTCGTCGCATTGAGGACGCCGTCGACCAGCTCGACGACCTCGCCGGAGCGTGCGTCGCATTGCGCAGCGACTCGACGAAGTCCTTTCGCACAAGGGCTCGGGCCAGGCTGGACAGCAGCTTCATGTGCTCGGCGCCGCCCGCTTCCGGCGCCGCGATCAGGAACGCCAGGTCCGCGGGCCCGTCGGGCGCGCCGAAGTCGACAGCCGGGTTCAGCCGTGCGAATGCGATCGAGGCGGTGTCGACGTACGGCGATCGGCAATGCGGGATCGCGATGCCGCCGGGCAGCCCGGTGGCCGACTGCTCTTCGCGCGCCATCGCCGCCGCGATCAGCCCCTCGGTGTCGTGGGTGCGGCCTGCGTCGGCGAGCCGGTTGACGAGCCTGCCGATGACGGTCTGCTTGTCGCCGTCGACATCGACGTCGAGCAGGACCAGATCGGTGTTGATGATCGGCTGTGAGGCGGTGCTTGTCATGGCGATACTTTCGTGTTGGTTGTGGGCGAGATCGGGGCGATCGGTGTCACCCGTACGGCGTCGAGGTCGATCTGGGCGGGCGTTGGAAGCGCGGATCCGGGGAGCGCGGCGGCGGCGCTGCCGTACGCGACGGCCATCTGCAGGCGCTGGGGAGGAACGGCTCCGCCCACGTCGGCGCGGATATAGCCGGCCAGTGAGGCGTCGCCTGCGCCGACGGTGCTGCGCGCGACGATGGGCGGCGGCGTTGCCATCCAGCTGCCGGTCTCGTCGACCAGCACCGCCCCGGCGGCGCCGAGGGTGGCGAGCACTGCGCGCACACCGCGGTCAACCAGCTGGCGGGCGGCCGACACGACGGGCTCTGGGTCCCCTTGGGCGACTGCGGCTTCCAGCGCCTGCGGCGAGTAGCCGAGGACGCCGGCGAGTTCCTCCGCATTCGGCTTGATCAAGTCGGGGGCGGCCCGGTCGAAGGATGCGACGAGCGCCGCGAGTGGACCGTCGGAGGTGTCGATCGCCACCCGGCACGGATACGGCTCGAGCAGCGCGACGACGTCGGCGTACCAGCGGTCGGGCACACCGGGCGGCAGTGAACCGGACAGCACCACCCACGCCGCGGACTCTGCGCTCGCGACCACGGTCCGGGTCAGCGCGTCGAGGGCGGCGGCATCCAGGGCTGCGCCCGGTTCATTGAGTTTCGTTGTGGTGCCATCGTGTTCGGTGATGGCGAGGTTGGTCCGCACCGCGCCGGAGGTCGGTACGCACCTGAACGGCACCGCAATGGTTGTCAAGCGAGGCCATCAGCGGATCGTTGGCTGGCGCGGGCAGCACCGCCACGGCGTCCAGACCCGGCGAGCGTCAACGCGCGTGCGACATTGACGCCCTTGCCGCCGGGCTCGGAGGTCACCGACGAAACCCGGTGCACCGCACCGCGGGTGAGCGGCGCGCTGAGCGTCACCGTGCGGTCGATGCTCGGGTTGGGGGTGACTGTGACGATCATGCGACCACCACCTCGACGCCACTCTCGGTCAACTGCTCGCGATCGGCGGCGCTGATCTCAGAGTCGGTGATCAGGGTGTCGACACTGGAGATCGGGGCGAAGCTGACGAAGTCCTCGCGGCCGACCTTCGACGAATCGGCAGCCACTACAACATAATTGGCGGCCTTGACCATGGCGCGCTTGACGGCGGCCTCGTCGCTGTCCGGGGTGGAAAGGCCATGGCGAACGCTGATCGCGTTGGTGCCGATGAACGCGATGTCGACCCGCAGTGTGTCGAGCACCTTCAACGTCTGCTCGCCGACCGCCGCCTGGGTCAGACCGCGGACGCGGCCGCCGAGCAGCTGCAGCGAAACCGAAGGCATCGACGCCAGCCGGGCGGCGATCGGCACCGAGTTGGTCACCACGACCAGTTCACGGTCGGCGGGCAACTGGGCCGCGATGCGTGCGGTGGTGGTCCCGGCGTCCATCAGCACGGTGGCCCCGCCGAGGGGAAAGAACTCGGTGGCGGCCGCGGCGATGGCGTCCTTGTGTTCGGCCCTGGTGGTCTCGCGCTCACCGACGCCTGGCTCGACGAGGTGCAGCGCACGAACCGGCACGGCGCCGCCGTGCACCCGCCGCAGAACGCCCGCCTTGTCAAGGATGGCGAGGTCGCGGCGCACCGTCTCGGTGGTGACGTCGTAGGCCTGCGCCAGCTCGGTGACCGAGGCGCGGCCCTGCGAGATCACCAGCGAGGCGATCGCTTGCTGACGCTCTTCGGCGTACATGAGGCTCCGTTTGTGTGGGTATTGAGCCCGTATTGATGTGGTTATAGTTGGTTTTACTACTGTTCGTGTTGACTTGTCAAGATATTCTTGTAATCTGCTTCACATGACCGCTTCATCCCCACCTACGTCACTCCCGACGGACAGCGCCCCCGCCGGCTATCCGGCAGGCACCGTGCTGCGGGGTGTCCCTGTGGTCGCCGGTGTCCAGTACGCGCCGGTGATTCGCCCCGGGAGGCTGCCCGTCGTCGACGACGCCAACGGAGGCCGAGATGGACGAAGGGATCCGCACCGCCGAGGCCGCACGGTTCGTGGCGGCCGCCACCGCTGTGGCCACCCGGTTGCGGGATCGCGCCGCGCATGCGACCGGCGCGGCTTCGGAGGTGCTCGCCGCCACCGCCACGCTGGCGCAGGACCGTGCCTGGCTGGGCGCAGCGGAGAAGCGGATCAAGGAAGGCACACCGGCTGGCCGCGCGGTGGTGCAGGCGGTCGATCAGTTCGTCACCATGTTCACCCAACTCGGGGGCTTGATGGCCGAGCGCGTCACCGATCTTCGGGACATCCGCGACCGTGTCATCGCCGAACTGAGCGGACTGCCTGAGCCGGGCGTTCCGCTGCCCGATGTTCCGTCGATCCTGTGCGCAGAGGATCTCGCGCCCGCCGACACCGCGGGTCTGGATCCGAAACTCGTTGTCGCCCTGGCCACCACGCTGGGAGGGCCGACCAGCCACACCGCGATCATCGCCAGGCAACTCGGTATTCCGTGCGTCGTCGCCGTCGACGGGCTCGACGCGGTCGCTGCGGGAACGATGGCGCTCGTCGACGGCACCCTTGGCACCGTCACGGTGTCGCCCGACGATGCCGCCGCAGGCGAGGCCGTCGCCGCGGCACAGCGCGAGGCCGAACTGGCGTCGCACTGGTCCGGTCCCGGCGCCACCGCCGACGGGCACGCGGTGTCGATCCTGGCCAACGTCCAAGACGGCGCCGCGGCCCGCGCCGCCAGCGAGACACCGGCCGAGGGCGTCGGGCTGTTCCGCACCGAACTGTGCTTCCTCAACCGCGATACCGAGCCGAGCGTCGAGGAGCAGACCGACATCTACGCCGAGGTGCTCGAGGCGTTTTCCGGCCGCAAGGTGGTGATCCGAACGCTGGACGCCGGGTCGGACAAGCCACTGAAATTCGTCGGCCATGCCGAGGAGGCCAACCCCGCGCTCGGGGTGCGAGGCATCCGCATCGCCCAAGCCAATCCGGGAATCCTGGACCGGCAGCTACAGGCCGTCGCCGCCGCCGCCCAGCGCACGGGCACCGCGCCGTGGGTGATGGCGCCGATGATCGCCACCGCAGAAGAAGCCGAAAACTTTGCCGCGCAAGCACGTTCGCACGGGCTGACCGCGGGCGTGATGATCGAGGTGCCCGCGGCCGCACTGCTGGCCGACCGGATCCTCGAACACGTCGACTTCCTTTCGATCGGCACCAACGATCTGGCCCAGTACACGATGGCCGCCGACCGCATGTCGGCCGAACTCGCGACGCTGACCGACCCATGGCAGCCGGCCGTGCTGGCGCTGGTGGCGATGGCGGTGCGCGCAGGCGCGGCGGCGGGCAAGCCCGTCGGCGTGTGCGGCGAGGCCGCCGCCGATCCGCTCTTGGCGTGCGTGCTGACCGGTCTCGGCGTGACGTCGCTGTCCGCGGCGGCCGCCGCGATCCAGGGCGTCGGCGCAAAGCTTGCCCAGGTCACGCTGCAGCAGTGCCGGGCCGCGGCCGACGCTGTGCTCGGCGCCGCAACCGCAGCAGACGCCCGGGCCGCGGCGCTGGCGGCGCTCGGGAATTAATCGGACTGCAGTCCGGTTAACGATGGCATGCCTGCTATCACCGCCGACACACTGACGCTTCCGCGGATCACCGCGCCCGCACCGTCCGACACCGAACGGCCGGTCCGCTCCATCACCACCGGCCCCCGCGGATACGAGGGGGAGGGCTTTCCCGTCGTGCGCGCCTTCGCCGGGGTGAGCGCCGCCGACCTCGACCCGTTCGTCCACATGGACCAGATGGGTGAAGTGGAGTACCAGCCGGGCGAACCGAGGGGCACCGACTGGCATCCGCACCGCGGGTTCGAAACCGTCACCTACATGATCGACGGCCGCTTCGCGCATCAGGATTCACACGGCGGAGGCGGCCTGATCACCGACGGCGCCACTCAGTGGATGACGGCAGGCTCGGGGATACTGCACATCGAGACCCCGCCCGCCGAACTGGTGGAGAGCGGCGGCGTGTTCCACGGCATCCAGCTGTGGGTGAACCTGCCGCGCAAGGACAAGTTCGCGGCGCCGAAGTATCAGGCGATCGAGGGCAGCCAGGTCGGGCTGCTGTCGTCGGACGACGGCGGCGCGCTGGTCCGCATCATCGCCGGTGAGGTCGACGGTCATCAAGGGCCGGGAGCGACGTACACGCCAATCACGCTGGCGCATTCGACTATTGAGCCCGGCGCGCGGCTGAATCTGCCGTGGAACCGCGACTTCAACGCGTTGGTCTACGTGCTGTCCGGCCGCGGCTCGGTCGGCCCCGTCGGGCATCCGATCCATCAGGGACAGCTTGCGGTGCTCGGGCCCGGCGACCGGATCAACGTGGCCGCCGAGCCGACGCAAGAGTCGCGCAGGCCCGCACTGGAGGTTCTCATCCTGGGCGGCAAGCCAATTCGCGAGCCGGTGTTTCAGTACGGCCCGTTCGTGATGAACTCCAAGTCCGAGCTGATCCAGGCAGTCGAGGACTTCGAGGCGGGCAAGTTCGGCACCATCCCGCCGAACGCGTTGATGCCGCACCGGCCTCTCGGCGGCTAGCCCTCGGCGCTCGGTCGCGACTGCAGCGTCGGTGCGGCGGCGGCCAGAATCGCCTCTCGGTTTCCGTCGAGCGGTGGATAGATTCGCTGGCCGTTGATCGTGCGCTTGGTGGCCTTGGCTTCGGCGCCACTGGCGACCACCTGCCGATCCCAGCCCTCGGTGTAGACCGCACCGGCAGGCCCGAGATCCAGAACCGTGACATACCAAGGGATTCGAAGCGTCAGCATGGGCTCACCGAGCAGGTCACTGATGACGTTGTAGCCGGCGAACCGGCCCATCGGCCTGCCGTGCTGGCAGGACATCACCGACATGTGCGTGTCGTCCATCTTCGCGGCCGCGACGTCGCCGGCTGCGAACACGTCCTGCACGCCGTCGACACGCAGGTAGTCGTCGACCGAGACGCGGCCGAGGCGATCACGCGGGACGCCCAGGTCCGCGGTCAGCGGGTTGGCCCGCATGCCCGCACACCACACCACGGTCGACGCGGCCAGCACTTCGCCGGTCGACAGGGTCGCCCCGCCCTCGTCAACCGCGGTGACCCTGACCCCGAGCCGGCTCTCCACCCCGGTGGTCGCTCAGCGCGGCCTCGATCACGGGTCGCGCCGAGGTGCCCATGTCCGAGCCGACGTGCGGATTGTGGTCGACGAGTACGACCCGGGCGGCGACGTCGGGAAACAGCGCGTCCAGCCGCGCAGGCAGCTCGCACGCGGTCTCGATGCCGGTCAGTCCGGCGCCGACGACGACGGCAGTGGCCGCAGCCGGCGTGTGGGGGCCGTCGGCCAGGGCCGCCAGGTGCCGCTGCAGCGTCATCGCGCCGTCGTAGGTGTCGACGTCGAATCCGAACTCACGCAGACCGGGGAGGTCGGGTTTGACCACCTGGCTGCCGAGCGCGACCACGAGACGGTCGTAGCCGTGTGTGCCGAGAGAGGTGGTCACGGTGTGCGAAGTCGGGTCGATCGCAGTCACGTCGGCGGCGATGTGCCCAACTCCGGCAGGGTCGAGCACATCCCGCAACGGAATGCGGCACGGCGTCAGGTCGGCCTCGTAGTTGCGGACCCGAATGTCGTGGTACGGCTGCGAGCTGAGCACCGTGATCTTCACGTCGAGTCGCGACGCCGAGTTCGTCGAGCCGACGGGCCGCACCGAGGGCCGCCCAGAGGCCGGCGAAACCCGAGCCGAGCACGACGATCTCGCTCATCCGGTCATCCTTCCCTGAGTACCTTCTCGGCGGGATGCGGGTAGAGCAGTTCCAGCTCGCCGAGATTGGCCGCGGCGGTGGTCAGCGGCAGCGCAGCGGACACCGCCAGATCATCGCCGGTGGCGTCGGCGCGCAGCGCGAGCACGAAGTCGTCGCTGATCGACCGCAGCTCCCGGCCGGGATCGCCGGTCAGCCGCGCGCAGATCGCCTCGGCGTGCGCCTCGAGCACGTCGCGGGTCTGCGGGTACACCCCAAGCGGCGGCGGCACGACGTCGGCGATCAACTCAGCCGCGGCGCGCAACCGGATCGCGCGGTTGGCGGCGCGCACCACGGGTGCGCGCAGGTCCGTTGTCCCGCCGTTCTCCGAAAGATACTGCCGGACAGCGTCATCCACAGTTCGCGAGGCCTCCAACGCCTCGTGGCTGAGCGCGATCACGCGGTCGGTGGCATCCTCGGAGGCGCCGCGGGTGACCCGCAGCACCGCCGCCTTCAAGAACGTGGCGCCGACCGTCGCGGGCGTCCTCGATCGCCTTGGACACCGCCGCCGTCGCACCTCGCGGCCACAGCAGCACCGACACCACGATGCCCACCAGCGCGCCGACCACGACGTCCTCGACACGGATCAATCCCACCTGCCAGCCGGTCGGCACGATCAGGTTGAAGTTGATCAACACCATCATCGTGAACGCGGCCTGGCCGGCGACGAACGACGCCACCTCGGGCACGTACGCCGAGCCGAACGCCACGATCGGCAGAAGTATCCACAGCACAACGGGATCCACGCCGAGCAGCTCGATGACGACCGCACCCAGGACGAAACCGACCGCGGTGCCCGCCACCGCGCGCAGCACCCGGGTTCCTGTGGTCAGCGCGCTGCTGCGCAACACCGACATCGCGCCGAGCACCACCCAGAACCCGTGCTCCACGGGAAACACATGGGTGACGGCGACGGCGAGCGCCAGCCCGAGCCCCGTGCGCAGGCTGTTGCGCAGCACGACCGCCCTGGTGGCCAGGAAGCCCTTGGTGATGGCGGCGACCGCGACGGTTTCGGGCATCACCCAATCCGCGGCCCCGGTGTCGGGCAACCGACGGCCCAGCACCCGCGCCCACACCGGCCGGGCGTCCGCCGCCGCGGCGTTGCGGATGATCCGGCCGGTCACCGCGATGGTGGCCGCGATGGTGCGGCGGGTCAGCAGCTCGCGGCCCACCGCCACCGCCGCGCTCGTCGCTGACTCGCCGAGCAGCTCGGCGATGTCCTCGCGGTAGCGGGCCTGCGCCACCGTGCGCAACTCGGTCAGCGCGTCGCGGAGATCGGCGCTGCGCGCGGCTCGCTGGGCGGCATCGCGGAGCCGCAGCACCGCCGCCGAGTCCCGCAGCACCCGCACCGCGGGTGCCTTCATCGCCCCCAGCAGCCGACCGGTGTCGTCGGTGATCCGATCGGACAGCCAGCCAAGATCGTCGACGACGCGAACCAGCGCGCGGCTGCCCGCGGTCAACGCGACCGGCCGATAGTCGGCGCCGAGGAAGGTGTCGTACAGCGCGTTCATCGCCTTGGTGACCTCGCGTCCCGTCGCGGTGCCCTCCAGCCGGTCGGCCAGCCTGTTGCACACCCGCGCCGCGTGTGCGCGCAGCTCGTCGTGATGTCGCGGCGGGAAGAGGAACAGCGCGGCAGGCACGCATATCGCCAGCGCGATCAGCCAGCCCAGCAGCCGCTCGGGCAGCGGGCCGACCGGTGTGCACGCGGGCAGCACGAACATCAGCAGCGTGGCGCGCTGGCCCGCGGCGACGATCTCGCTGAGCACGCCTGCGAAAATCACCGCCACGCCAAGCACGAACATCAACGCGACGCTCACCCACGGATGCGGCGCGACCAGCGTGCCCAGCGTGATGAGGATGGCGCCGTTGAACCCAAGGCCGCAGTACGCCAGCGCGCGCGCGGGCCGGTTGCCGGGAAAGTCCACCATGATCAGCAACGCCACCGATCCGAAGATGGTGAACAGCGGTGTCTGCGAACCGCCGCCGACGGCGAAGCTGACCGCCGCCGCAACGGGCACCACGATCGCCGCCCGCAGTGCGCGACGCAGCGCGTCGTATTCGGGGTCGCGCGCACGCATCCGGTCCAGCACGTGGCGCAGCACCGCCGCAGTCTCAGTGGGCAAGGATCTTGACCCCGAGGACGACGACGCCGACCCGACCAGCCCGGCCACGGTGAAAAGCTTCTGCCACCAAGGCAATTGCGTCCTGCGCACGGCGAGCAGCGCGATCACGCCGAGCTCAGCGACGAGGACCCACATCGCAATCCAGGTCGCGGTGTAGGTGCGGATGACACCGAAGGCTGCGACGCCCAGAACCACCAGCGGCAGGAACGCGGCCTCGGCAATCTGGCCGGATGATTGCAATATCCGCAGCGCCTCCGCGCCACGAGGAGCCCGGCCGTACACGCCAAGGTGCGCAAGCCAATCCGCCAGAAGACTCGCGGCCCACAGACCTCCGGTGGCCACCGCCACGTCGAGAATTCGTGCCAACGCGCTGGTGTCCGCGTCGGTGTAGCGGAACAGCACCGCAAGGGTGGCGAGACAGGAGATGGCGCCGTAGAGGCGTTCGCGCAGCAGCGAGACGACGTGTTCGACCGGTACGAGATCGGTGTTTTTGTCGGCCGCGCTAGTCACCGTCGGGCACCGATGCGAACCTGCCGGAGTCGAGCGCGTCGAGTAGTTGTCCCGCGATCCACTCCAGCGCGACGGCGTCGCGCGGCAGCGCGGCCTGCTCGTAGCCGACGAGCAGGTACACGCCCCACGCCGCGAACATCTGGGCCTGCCTCTTGTTCTGCAGGATCTCGAAGGCCGACTCGTACATGATGTCGAAGCGCTGTTGGTCCACCGCGGCCTGCACCGCGTAGACCTCCGGGTCGACCGAACTCCACACCCGGATCGCGGCCTCGGCGCCGTGGGGAAGGGACAACCCCTCCTGGATGAGCGTGTCGATGCGGCGGCGCGGATCCGGCTCGGCCCGCACCGCCTCGATGATCTGCACGGTTTGACGCTGCATCCAGTGCGCGACGAGTTCCTTGGTGTATGCGGGCCAGCTGGGGAAGTAGTGATAGAAGGAGCCGGTTGTGACGCCGAGCCGGTTACAGACCTCGGCCAGCTTCAGTCCGCCGTAGCCCAGATCGGACAGCACTTCGAGGCCGGTTTCGAAATAGGACTCCCGCGATACGACGCTCGCCATGGCAGCACCCTAGTTCGACAGCACCCTGTCATCCGAGGGCTATCGCAAAGGCCGCCCGCCGCAGCGTGGGCCGAGCTAGGTCGCAGGAATTTGCTGGAGCGACCCGCCAAAGTTGTCAGGTTTCGACACCGGCAGTGAACGGGAAGTGACCTGTGGCACAATTTGACCGTGCCGCAACATACGGCGAGTCGAGGACCAGGTCGCCCACCCGCAGCGAAGGCTGCTGAAACGCGTGAGCGCATCGTACAAGCGGCTCGCGAAGTCTTCAGCGAACTCGGCTACGACGCCGCCACCTTCCAGGCGATAGCGATCCGCGCCGATCTGACCCGCCCCGCCATCAACCATTACTTCGCGAGCAAGCGGGTGCTGTGGCAGCGAAGTCGTCGAGCAAACGAATGCGTTGGTAGTTAGCGCGGGCAGGGAGAAGGCCCAGAGCCAGACCGGCCTGCTGGCCCGGTTGTCGGCATTCTTCGCGGTCGCGATGCAGGCTGATACCGAAGACCGTTCTGCGGCAGCATTTCTCGTCACCTCGGTGCTCGAGTCGCAGCGGCACCCGGAACTGAGCAACGACGAGCACGACTCGTTGACTGCCTCCCGCGAGTTCATGTCCTGGGCGGTCAACGACGCGATCAGCCGCGGCGAGCTCACCACCGATACCGACGTCAACCATCTGGTCGAGATGCTGGTGGCGGTGATGTGGGGAATGGGCTTCTACGCCGGCTTCGTCGGAAACCACGACGAGCTCGGGTCTGTGGTGCACAAGTTCGAGCTGCTGATGGCCAACAAGCTCTGGAATCTGCACGAATAACCGTCTACCTGCGGTGATGTAGACCACATTTCGTATAGCTCTGCTAACTTTTTAGATAGCATTGCAAACGAAATGACTGATTTGAGTGACGTGCGGCTGGTCCGCACCGATGGCGACAGCTGGGACATCACCGAGAGTGTTGGCGCGACGGCGTTGGGCGTCGCGGCCGCGCGAGCCGCAGAAACCGCGCGACCCGATGCGTTGATCCGCGACGAGTACGCCTATCTGCTGACTGCATCGGCGGGCCCGGCATGGGCGCAAATGGCCAGCGGTGACGACGAGTGGCTCAGCGACGACGAGGACGCCAGGCGGCTGCATGAAATGGCCCGCAACTACCAGGCCGTGCGCACGCATTACTTCGACGGCTACTTCAACGCCGCGGTCCGCACCGGCATCCGCCAGGTCGTCATCCTGGCCGCCGGGCTGGACTCGCGGGCGTACCGCCTGAACTGGCCGGCGGGCACCACCGTGTTCGAGATCGACCAGCCGAAGGTGCTCGGCTACAAGACCTCGACGCTGGACGCCCATGGCGCGGCGCCAAAGTCGCGCCGCATCGCCGGTGGCCGTGGACCTGCGCGATGACTGGCCTGCGGCGCTGACCGCCGCGGGCTTCGATGCCGCGCAACCGACGGCATGGCTGGCCGAAGGCCTGTTGCCGTATCTCCCCGGTGACGCCCAGGACCGGCTCTTCGACTTGGTCACCGCCCACAGCGCGCCGGGCAGCCAGATCGCGGTCGAGGCGTTCAACCTGCACCCGTCGCAGTACTCGCAGGAAAAGCGGGCAGCGCGCCGGGAACGGACCGCCCAACTGCGCGAGCGGCTCGGCCTGGACCTCGACGTGGACACCCTGATGTACACCGACGACGCCCGGGCGGACGCGGCCGAATGGCTGGCCGGGCACGGCTGGCAGGTCGACGCCGTACCCAGCGCCGAGGAGATGAAGCGGCTGGGCCGACCGGCCACCGAAGACCTAGCCGAGGAAGCGTTGGACAGCGTGTTTGTGCACGCCCGACTTGATGGAGGCGCCCGATGAGCACGCTGCGTACCGACGACGACACCTGGGACATCGCGACCAGCGTTGGCGCCACGGCGGTGATGGTCGCCGCGGCCCGCGCCGCCGAGACCGACAAGGACAACCCGCTGATCCGCGACCCGTACGCCAAGGTGCTTGTCGCAGGGGCGGGCACCGGCATATGGGAGTTCATGCTCGACAACGAGTTCGTCGCCAAGGTCGCCGACACCGATCCCGAGGTCGCCGCGATCGTCGAGCACATGGGCAGCTACCAAGCGGTCCGCACGCACTTCTTCGACGAGTTCTTCACCGCGGCCGTGGGCGCGGGCATCCGGCAGATCGTCATCCTCGCGTCCGGCCTGGACTCCCGCGCCTACCGGCTGCCGTGGCCGGCAGGCACGACGGTGTACGAACTCGACCAGCCCAAGGTGCTCGAGTACAAGGCGGCCACGCTGGATCAGCACGGCGCCGCAGCCGTCGCGGAGCGCCGTGAGGTGCCGATCGACCTGCGCTTCGACTGGCCGAAGGCGTTGCGCGACGCGGGTTTTGACGCGAGCGCGCCGACGGCGTGGCTGGCAGAGGGCCTGCTGATGTACCTGCCCGCCGATGCCCAGGACCGGCTCTTCGAGCAGGTCACCGAACTGTCCGCCGCGGGTAGCCGCATCGCGGCGGAGACCGTGGGCCTGCATTCGGCGGAACGCCGCGAGCGGATGCGGGAGCGGTTCGGGCGAATCGCCGCCCAGTTCGGCATCGACGACACCCTCGACGTTGGCGAGTTGACCTACGAGGATCCCGACCGCGCCGACGTCGCGCAGTGGCTCGAACGCGCACGGCTGGCGGTCGGCGGCCGTCACGTCGCAGGACGAGATGCGGCGTCTGGGCCGGGCCGTTGAGCTGGCGGACACCGACGGCGACTCCTTCTCCACGTTCGTCACCGCCGAGAAGCGGTAGCCCCTTCCCGCGCGGCGCCCACGCGGCGTGTCGGCAAACGCGGCCTTGCATGGCGGGCCCAACCGGTTGGTTAGGATCGGGTATTCCTCGGGTCAGGAAGGACACCCACCATGACCACCGAATCCGTCGCGCCTGAAGCCGTCAAGGCTGAGACCACCGACATTCCCGCCATCGTCGGCGGCTGCGCGAGACCTTCGAGACCGGCCGCACCCGCAGCGTCGACTGGCGCAAGCAGCAGCTGCGGGCGCTGGAGAGGATGATGACCGAGAACGAGCCGGCCATCGCCGCGGCGCTCGAACAGGACCTGGGCCGCAAGCCGTTCGAGGCGTGGCTGGCCGACATCGCCAGCACCGCCGGCGAGGCGAAGGACGCCGCCAAGAACGTCGGCAAGTGGATGCGCCGCAAGTACCGGCATGCTGGAGATGTCGCAGCTGCCCGGGCGCGGGTGGGTCGAGTACGAGCCGTACGGCACCGTGCTGGTCATCGGCGCGTGGAACTTCCCGTTCGCGCTGACGCTCGGGCCCGCCGTCGGCGCGATCGCCGCGGGCAACACCGTGGTCCTCAAGCCGTCCGAGGTGGCGCCGGCGTCGTCGGCGCTGATGGCCGAGCTGGTGCCGAAGTACCTCGACAACGACGCGATCGCCGTCGTCGAGGGCGACGGCGCCAGTCAGCCAGGAACTCATCGAGCAGGGCTTCGACCACCTGCTGTTCACCGGCGGCACCGAGATCGGCCGCAAGGTCTACGAGAGCGCCGCATCGCACCTGACGCCCGGTCACCCTGGAACTCGGCGGCAAGAGCCCGGTCATCGTCTCCGCCGACGCCGACATCGACGTCGCGGCCAAGCGCATCGCCTGGACCAAGCTGATCAACTCCGGCCAGATCTGCATCGCGCCGGACTACGTGCTCGCCGACGCGAAGATCCGCGACGAACTCGTCGACAAGATCAAGGACGGCGGTGACGACGTTCGAGGCCGACAACCCCGGCGGCAAGCGCATCGTCAACCAGCGCCACTTCGACCGGCTGACCGCTTCGCTGGCCGCCACCAAGGGCGACGTCGTCATCGGCGGCGGCTCCGACGCGTCGACGATCAGCATCCAGCCCACCGTCGTCGTCGACCCCGACCCCGCCGAGCCGTTGATGACCGACGAGATCTTCGGGCCGATCCTGCCGGTGATGACCGTCCAATCCCTCGACGACGCAATCGGTTTCGTCAACTCGCGGCCGAAGCCGCTGGCGGCCTACCTGTTCACCAAGACCAAGAGCATCCGCGAACGGGTGATCAAAGAGGTGTCGGCGGGCGGCATGGTGATCAACCATCTGCTGTTCCAGTTCGCCACCCACAAGCTGCCGTTCGGCGGCGTCGGACCGTCGGGCATGGGCGCCTACCACGGCAAGTTCGGGTTCGAGGAGTTCAGCCACAAGAAGACGGTGATGACCAAGCCGACCCGACCCGACGTCGGCGCCTTCATCTATCCCCCGTATACAGAGAAGGCTTGGAAGCTCGCCAGACGGCTGTTCTAGAAAGGAACCCCATGCCAGGAGTGCAGGATCGCGTCATCGTCGTCACCGGGGCCGGAGGCGGACTCGGGCGCGAGTACGCGTTGACGCTCGCCAAGGAGGGCGCCAGCGTCGTCGTCAACGACCTCGGTGGTGCGCGTGACGGCACCGGCGCCGGACACAACATGGCCGACCAGGTGGTCAAGGAGATCAAGGACGCCGGCGGCCGCGCGGTCGCCAACTACGACTCCGTGGCCGAGTCCGAGGGCGCCGAGAACATCATCAAGACCGCGCTCGACGAGTTCGGCAAGGTCGACGGCGTGGTGAGCAACGCGGGCATCCTGCGCGACGGCACCTTCCACAAGATGGAGTTCGCCAACTGGGACGCCGTGCTCAAGGTGCACCTGTACGGCGGCTACAACGTGATCCGCGCGGCGTGGCCGCACTTCCGGGAGAACAGCTTCGGCCGCGTCGTCGTCGCCACCTCCACCAGCGGCCTGTTCGGCAACTTCGGCCAGGCCAACTACGGCGCCGCCAAGCTCGGCCTGGTCGGCCTGATCAACACGCTGGCCCAGGAGGGCGCGAAGTACAACATCAAGGCCAACGCCGTCGCGCCGATCGCCGCCACCCGGATGACCGAGGACATCCTGCCGCCGGAGGTGTTCGAGAAGCTGACGCCGGAATACGTGGCGCCGGTGGTGGCCTACCTGTGCACCGAGGAGGTGCCCGACACCGCGTCGGTGTTCATCGTCGGCGGCGGCAAGGTGCAGCGCGCCGCGCTGTTCCAGAACGAGGGCGTGACGTTCACCGACGTGCCGATCGGTCGACGACGTCGCGTGCGAAGTGGGGCGAGATCACCGACCTGTCGGCGGCGAAGCGGGCCACTTTCAGCCTCGGCTGACCGGTCATGGATGAAAGCGCTTGTCGCGCGGGAGCTTTCCGGACCGTCGGGACTGGACTACACCGACGTCGACGATGTCGGCGGCGACGACAGCAGTCGTCATCGACGTCGGCGCGGCCGGGGTGAGCTTCCCGGACCTGCTGCTCCTGCGCGGCGAGTACCAGCTGCGGCTCGAGCCGCCGTTCATCCCCGGCATGGAGGTCGCCGGGGTCGTGCGATCGGCGCCCTACGAGTCGGAATTCAAGCCGGGGCAACGGGTGACGGCGCTCGCGATGCTCGGCGGGTGGGCGGAACAGGTGGTGGTGCCGCCGGCCAGCATCAGGCCCACCCCGGACGGACTCGACGACGCCGAGGCCGTCGCGCTGCTGGGCAACTACCAGACGATGTATTTCGCACTGGCCAAGCGCGGCGCGCTGCGGCCCGGCGAGACGGTGCTGGTGCTCGGCTCGGCGGGCGGCGTCGGCACGGCCGCCGTTCAGATCGCAAAGGCACTGGGCGCCAAGGTGATCGCGATGGTGCACCGGCCGCATGCCACCGAGTTCGTCGAGTCGCTTGGCGCCGACCTGGTGCTGCCGCTGACCGACGGCTGGCTCGAAGCGGTGAAGGACGCGACCGGTGGCCACGGCGTCGACCTGGTGGTCGACCCGATCGGCGGCGAGGCGTTCGACGATGCGATCCGGGCGCTGGCCACCGAGGGCCGGCTGCTGGTGATCGGCTTTGCGGCGGGCGGGATTCCGACGGTCAAGGTCAACCGGCTGCTGTTGCGCAACGTCAGCGTCATCGGCGTCGGATACGGCGAGTACGTCAACCGCAAACCGGGCTCCCAGTCGGTGTTCGAGTTCGGCGTCGCCGAATTGGTCAAGGCCGGGCTGCGGCCGCCGCCCCCGGTGCGGTTCCCGCTGTCGAAGGGTGCAGACGCGCTGCAGAGCCTGGCCGACGGCGGGGTGCTCGGCAAGGTCGTGCTGGAGCCGTAATGGGCCAGCAGGCGTTGGCGTTCGACGTGTTCGGCACCGTCGTCGACTGGCGCTCCAGCATCATTCGCGAGCTCGAGGAGTTCGGTCGAACCCATGGGCTGCAACAGGATTGGCCTGCCTTCGCCGACAGCTGGCGCGCCGGATATGCCCCCGCGATGGATCGGGTGCGCCGCGGCGAGCTTCCGTGGACGAGAATCGACGACCTGCACCGGATGATCCTCGACGGAACTCCTCGGCGCGGCGGGCATCACGTCGATCTGCGTCGAGGACGTCGACGAGCTCAACCGGGCATGGCACCGGCTCGACCCGTGGCCGGACAGCGTGGCCGGGTTGACCCGGTTGAAGGAAAAGTTCACCATCACAACGCTTTCCAACGGCAACATGTCGCTGTTGACCAACATGGCCAAGCGGGCCGGACTGCCGTGGGACTGCGTGATCTCCGCCGAACTGTTCCATCACTACAAGCCGGACCCGCAGGCCTACCTCGGCTGTGCCGATCTGCTCGGCGTGCAGCCGGACCAACTGATGCTCGTCGCCGCGCATCCCAGCGACCTGCGGGCGGCGCGCGCGGCGGGGTTGATGACGGCGTACGTCGCCCGGCCACTGGAGAACGGTCCCGGCCGGGAGCCGCACACGGTCGAGACCGACGAATTCGACATCATCGCAACGGATTTTCTCGATCTTGCTGGAAAGCTGGGCGCGTAAACTGCCTAATTGGCAGTTGTGTACAGCTAGATGTTGCCAGCAATTCGATCGGCGATCGTCTGTGCCTCATTGGTCACGCCCTCTCTACAGACGGCGGTGCGAATGATGTAAACAAAAGCTGCCTCAAGGACATTCGCGCAACTTATGCTGATCTCGGGCACGTCGTAGACTGCCGACAACCTAGTTTGATCGGCGACGACGTCCCGCACCTTGTACTGGTACCGCCCGCTGCTGGCAGCTTTGCCGTTGCAGGTTTGCCATGCCGGGATCAATGTACTCGCCAATCTCCGGGCGGCGTCAGGTGACCCATACTCGAAGACGGCTTGAATTGCGAGCGCAGAGGTGTCGCCCTCGAGCGACTGGGCGCGCATCGTCGTGTAGCCACTTGCTTTTAGATCTGCTGGTGATACCGCGTCCACTATCGAGTCACACTCAGGAGGTGACACTGCGATGTCTGCGTCGGTTGACAGTCCGGATTCAATGGGTCCGCGCAACCCGGTCGTACCCACGATGGAATCGATCTCGCGCGGGCTGAGGAGCATCCTGTTGATGTCCCCGTACGGTTCACTCGGCCCAATCGGTGAGCCTGTCGCCCTTGGTGATGTCGTGCTAACCCGCGCCTGACCCGGGCCGCTTTCGTTGTTACGGATACCCAACAGCAGAAATGTCGCGGCAACGACGAGGACGACGCACGTGAGAAGCGCCGGGATGACGATGGCCTTCCGTTTCCACCACGGCGATCTGGCTGGCCTGTCCGGACTTTCCGGCGGGCGGGCCAGCCTCGGTGCCGGCGTGGGCGGCGGTGTCGAGTGACGGAGCGGTGCCGGCGTCGTCGGCGGTGTCGCGTGACGGAGCGGTGCCGGCATGGTCGGCGGTGTCGAGTAATGAAGCGGCGCGGCGGCTCGTCTCTGATGGGTTGACTCGTCGATCGCCTGCTGGGCCGCGTCCGCCAACTCGGTGGTGGTTGAGTATCGCTGAGCAGGGACCTTCGCCATTCCGGTCGCGATGACCCGATCCAGGGTCCTCGGCACGGTTGGATTTCGCCTGGACGGTTGCGGCGGGGGAGTCAGCACATGGCCATTGAGCTGCTGCGCGAGACTGTCACCAGGGAACGGCGGGTGGCCGGTCAGCGCCTCAAACAGCACACAAGCGAGCGCATACACATCCGAGCGCGTGTCGATGTCCCCACTGCTGAACCGCTCCGGGGCCATGTACGCGAAGGTGCCGACTGTCGCGCCGGTATTAGTCAAGGCTGTTTCGTCCGCGGTCCGCGCGATTCCGAAATCGATCAGGTAGGCGAAGTCCCGGTCGGTGACGAGAATGTTGGACGGTTTGACGTCGCGGTGCACCAAACCGACTCGATGGGCGGTATTCAGCGCCGATGCCACCTGCTCGACGATCTTCACGGCCCTGTCCGGTGGCAGCGGACCGTCAGCGAGCAATGTGGTCAGGTCATGGCCTTCGATCACGCGCATGTCCACGTACAACCGGCCGTCGATCTCACCGAAGTTGTGGATAGGTACAACATGCGGATCGTTGAGGCCTGCGGCCAGACGCGCTTCACGCCGGAAACGCTGTTCAAACGCATGGTCATGGGCAAGATGCTCGGGCAACACCTTCACTGCCACTGTTCGTGAGGTAGCGGTGTCGTATGCCCGCCAGACCTCGCCCATGCTGCCGCGTCCGAGCAAGTCCATCAACCGGTACCGGCCGAACGCAGTCCCGTCCATCTAGGCCCCCACCGCTCACGGGTCAGTCCACCGTGATAGCACATTCGCCCCGGGTTGCGGACCAGAATTTACGAGGCCAGCAACGCTGCGTGCGGCTCGGTGCGTGGTTCGCGCGAATTCTGCATCAGGGCTGTGGGTCCGCCGGCCGAATCGCAACCCTGGTGCAGAACTCGGTGGCCGGCCACCGACTACGTTGAGTGGGTGAGCACTGGCGGTATCGTCCTTGTTGCACTGGCTATCGCCGTCGGACTTGTCGGCATCGTGGTTCCGCTGATCCCCGGCATCCTCCTGGTGTTCGGCGCGATAGCGGTCTGGGCCGTCGTCGAGAACAACGTGACCGCGTGGGTGACCCTCGGCGTGGTGGCCGCAGTGCTGGCCGTCACCACGTTGATCAAATATCTATGGCCGATGCGGCGCATGCGGGAAGCCGATGTACGCACATTGAGTCTGGTGGCGGGCGCCGTACTCGGCATCATCGGCTTTTTCGTGATTCCGGTGGTGGGTCTGGTGATCGGCTTCGTGCTCGGCATCTATCTGGCCGAGCTGGCCAACCGCCGCGACCAAAGGGTGGCCTGGACGTCGACCAAGCATGCACTGAAGGGTGTGGCGCTATCCGTCGGCGTGGAGCTGGCGGGCGCGTTGCTCGCAACCGTGGCCTGGGTGGCGGGCGTATACCTGACCCAGTAGTGGCCACGAGCGGTTCATCGGCTGCCTACCATCAGCGCATGCGTGGCTCGAAGATTCTCATCACCGGTCCAACCGGCCAGGTCGCAAAGCCCATCGCCACGGCTCTTGCCGCCGACAACGAGGTGTGGGGCATCGCCCGGTTCACCGACGCCGCAGCCCGAGTGGGCCTCGAAAAGACGGGGGTGCGATGCGAGACGGTCAATCTGGCCGCCGGGGACTTCAGCGCGATCCCGTCGGACTTCGACTACGTCATCAATCTCGCGGTGGCCAAGAGTGGCAGATGGGACAAGGACCTCGCGGCCAACGCGGAGTCCGTCGGTCTGCTGATGGCGCACTGCGCCGACGCCAAGGCCTTTCTGCATTGCTCCTCGGCGGCCGTGTACGACCCGCCGGACGACGAGCCACGAAACGAAGCCACCGCTCTTGGGGACAACCACAAGGCGATGTTTCCTACGTACTCCATCTCCAAGATCGCCGGAGAGGTTGTCGCGCGGACGATGGCGCGCGCGCTTGGCGTGCCCACCGTGATCGCCCGGCTCAACGTGCCGTACGGCGACAACGGCGGATGGCCGTTCTACCACATGGAGATGCTGCTGGCCGGCATCCCGATCCCGGTCCCGCCAGGTGGTCCCGCCCGCTACAACCCGATCCACGAGGACGACTTCATCGCGACACTGCCGAAGCTGCTCGACGCGGCGTCCGTCCCGGCGACCACGGTCAACTGGTGCGGCGAGCAGACCGTCAGTTTGCAGGAGTGGTGCGGCTACCTCGGCTCGCTGGTCGGCAGGGAGCCGGTCTTCGAGGAGAGCGCGCAGGCGCTGCGCGGCGGACCCACCGACGCCACCCGGATGCGGGAGCTGGTTGGCGGCACCACGGTCGACTGGCGCGACGGGATGCGGCGGATGGCCGCCAAGTTTCACCCCGACCTGGTCGGTGCGTGAACCGGTTCCGCTAACCGAGGAGCGCGGCCCGCACTTCGGCGATGTCGCCGGCGGTGACACCCGCGACCTCGAGATAGCCGCTCAGTCCGCCGTAGTTCTCATCGATCGTGCGGCGCGAGGCGTCAAGGTATTCCGGCTCGCACGCCGAGCACCGCGTCGGTCAGTCGCGCCTCGGCGAAGGTGAGCTCCTCGTCCGTCTCGGTGCGCTCGCGGACGGACTTCAGGATCGCTTCCCGTAGCCGCGGCACCGCCTCGTTGCTGCGAAGGAAATCGGCGAGCACGACGTCACGGTCAACGCCGATGGCATCGAGCACCGTGGCCACCGTGAAGCCGGTTCTGTCCTTACCGGCAAAACAGTGCGCGATCACTGGACGGCCCGCTCGCGAGCAGCGAAATAACTTGCCGCACAGCGCGTTGCGCGCCGCCAAGCGTCGGGAACCGTTGATACTCCTCGGTCATGAACCGCTGGGCCGCCACCGCGATGTCCTCATCGTCGGGCTTCTCGGTCATCATCTTCTGGAAGGCCATCTCGTGTGGCGCCTCACCATCCACCGCCGTGACCTCGTGAAAGTGAAGATGGTGTACCTCCACGCCCGCGGGCACCGCGCCATGCGCCGTGCCGCTCCACTTCGCGCGCTGACCGCAGGTCGGCGACGTCGGTGATGCCGAAGCCGAGCATCGCAGTCCGGCCCGAGTCGTCGAGCCCGCTCAGCTCGCTGGACCGGAAGAACCGGCCAGGACGAATGCCCGTCTCCTCGGCGATGTCGCGGAAGTTCCATGCCCCTGACAGGGCGTCAGGCGTGGGCGTCACCTACCGGATCCCTCAGTCACCGCCGCGGCGAATGCAGACTTCTCGCGCCCCAGTTCGGAACGCGCGATCGTCCGCATGTGCACCTCGTCGGGCCCGTCGAACAGCCGCATCGCGCGATGCCAGCCGTACAGCCGCGCCAGCACGGTGTCGTCGCTGATGCCCGCAGCACCATGCACCTGGATGGCCCGGTCGATCACGTTGCATGCCATCTGCGGTGCGACCGCCTTGATCATCGCGACCAGTTGTTGCGCTTCCTTGCTCTTGTTGCCGTGTTGGTCGATCGTCCACGCCGCCTTATGACACAACAGGCGGCTCTGGTCGATCTCGTTGCGAGACTGCGCAATCTGCTGTTGCACCACTCCCTGATCGGCCAATGGCTTGCCGAACGCGATGCGCGTGTTGACCCGGTCGATCATCAACGCCATGGCGCGTTCGGCGACGCCGATGGCGCGCATGCAGTGATGAATACGCCCCGGCCCCAGGCGGGCCTGGGCGATCGCGAAGCCGCCACCCTCTTCTCCGAGCAGGTTCGACACCGGCACCCGGACGTTGTCGAACGTGATCTCGCAGTGGCCGTGCTGGTCCTGCCAGCCGAACACCGGCAGCGACCGCAGGATCGTCACGCCGGGGGTATCGACGGGCACCAGGATCATCGACTGTTGCTGATGGCTTGCGGCGTCGGGGTTGGTGCGGCCCATCACGATGAGGATCTTGCAGCGGGGGTCGGCCGCACCGGAGATCCACCACTTGCGGCCGTTGATCACGTAGTCGTCGCCGTCGCGCAGCATGGTCGTCTGGATGTTGCGGGCATCGCTGGAAGCCACCGCGGGCTCTGTCATGGCGAACGCGCTGCGGATCTCGCCGTTGAGCAGCGGCTCCAGCCACTGCTTGCTCTGCTCCTCGTTTGCGAACAGGTGCAGCGTCTCCATGTTGCCGGTGTCGGGGGCTGCGCAGTTGGTGACCTCGGGGGCGATCTCCATGCTCCAGCCGGTCAGCTCGGCCAGCGGCGCGTACTCCAGGTTGGTCAGACCCGACTCGGCGGGCAGGAACAGGTTCCATAGCCCGCGTTCCTTGGCCAGCTTCTTGAGGTCTCTCGATGACCGGCGGGACGGTGTGGTCATCGGGCCCCTTCTCGTGCCGGTACGCCTCGTAGTCCTTCTCGGCCGGGAACACGAACTCCGTCATGAACTCGGAGAGCCGCTTGTGGTAGTCCTGCGCCTTGGCCGACATCGCGAAGTCCATGCCCGCCACGATATGACACGTGTCGAAGAGCGGAACAACGCAGTCGCATCGAGCGTAGGAACTAGGCATGACCGAAAGCCGTCCGCCGTTTCCGCCGTTCACCCTCGAGACCGCGAGGCAGAAGGTCCAGGCCGCCGAAGACGCCTGGAACACCCGCGACCCCGAGCACGTCAGCCTGGCCTACACCGTCGACTCACAGTGGCGAAACCGGGACCAGCACGTCGTCGGGCGCGAGGCGATCGTCGAGTTTCTGACCCGCAAGTGGCAGCGCGAACTCGACTATGTGCTGCGGAAGAGCCTGTGGGGGTTCCGGGAGAACCGGATGGCGGTGCGTTTCCAGTACGAGTGCCGCGACGCCGACCGGGCAGTGGTACCGCAGCTACGGCAACGAGCTGTGGGAGTTCACGGAGCAGGGTCTGATGGCGCGGCGGGAGGCCAGCATCAACGACGTGAAGATCGACGAATCGGAGCGGCGCTACTTCGGCCCGCGGCCGGAGTCGGAGTACGGGACCGACATCCCGCTGTGGTGACGTGAGGAGGCCCTCCCCGGGGAGGTCAGTCGGCGGGGAGGGCCTCAGGAGGGTGGTCTTTCGGCTATTCGCCGGCGCCCATGTCGATGGCGAAGCCGTGGTGGTGGTGCCACCGGTGGCCGGGCATCACCACGACGGGCGGCCGGGCGATGGTGTTCGGGGTGGCGACGATGCCGGGGCGCGGTGTCGGCTCGTACGAGTAGGTGCCTGCGTTGGCCATGCCGGCCAGGCCGAGTGCGGCGCCGCCGAGCACGCCTGCCGAGACGGCGGGCAGTGCGATGAAGCGGGCAAAGCTGCGGGTGATGGTGGTCATTTCTGAATTCTCCTGCGGTGGTGTGGGTTTCGGTTCTCTTGCCGGCTTCTCCGGCCTTGAGATAACTCTCTCCCATCGCGTCGGTGAAGTCTGTCGGGCGATCAGCGGTTGAACCGGTTGAATCTCGTGTCCCCCGATCGGTGGATATCCCCAGACATAAAGAAACCCTCCCCGGGGCCGCGGGGAGGGTTTCTGTCTGTGGGGTGATCAGCGGGTATAGCCCGGCTGCAGGTCCTGGAGGTGGTAGACCCCGTGGTGCCAGCGCCAGCCCGGCATCGCGTCGGGGGCAGGGTGGGCCTTGACGCTGGGCGTAGCGACGATGTTGGGCTGCTGCACGTCGGTGGTGGCCGCGTCGGCTGCACCGGCCAGTGCCAGAGCGCCGCCGAGAATGCCGGCCGAGGCGACCAGCATGGCGAGGTAGCGAGCCATGATGCACATATGAGTTCCTTTGTCTTCGTTGACTTTTGCTGTCTTGCGCCGGTGTGTTCCGGCGATGACTCAAGACTGCTGCAGCGAAGACGCTTTGTATGTCCGGAGATCGGCGGTTGAGCAGGATGAACCGCCTGTCCCCCAATCGGAGGAATTGTGCTGGGTAAGGCCGCTACGGCAGGACGTTAGACGCGGACGTCGTCGGCAACGGCCGCAAGCGCGGCAAGGTGCTCATCGACCGTGCGCAGGCCCGCGCCCATCGTGTTCACCGATACATGGGTGGCGCCTGCCGCAGTCCACTGTGCGAGTTCTTCGGCGGCCTGCTGCCGATCGCCACGCCAGGTCACGCGGCCTTCCATGCCGATCGCCGACGGATCCCTGCCCGCTGCGGTCGCTGAACCCGCGACGATGTCGCGGGCCTCGTCGAGCTTCGGCCCCGGTGACATCATCGGGAACCATCCGTCCGCCAACCGGCCCGCACGCTCCAGCGCCGGCCGCGATGCGGCACCGATCCATACCGGTATCGGCCGATTCACAGGTAGCGGCGCCAGGCCCGCGCCGGTCACCCGGTGGTGCGTGCCGTCGAACGTCAGCGACGGCTCGGTCCATAACCGCCGCATCAGCTCGACCTGCTCTCCCAACCGCTTGCCGCGGTTGGTGAAGTTCTCGCCGAGTGCCTCGTATTCGACGGCATTCCAGCCGAGCCCGACTCCAAGGCGCAGCCGGCCCTCGCTGAGCAGGTCGACCTCGGCGGCCTGTTTCGCGACGAGCACCGCCTGTCGTTGGGGCAGGATGATCACCCCGGTCACCAACTCCAGAGTGGTGGTGACGGCCGCAAGGTAGCCGAACATCACCAACGGTTCGTGGAACGTGGTGTGCACGTCGTACGGACCGGACCAACCGGCGTGAACCGCCGGATCGGCGCCGACGACGTGGTCGTAGGCCAGCAGGTGGGTGAAGCCCAGCTCCTCGACGCGTTGGCCGTAGGCGCGGACGGCTGATGCGTCACCGCCGAGTTCTGTCTGGGGGAACACCACGCCGATTCGCATACCGTGCCCAACGTACCGAGGCCCTCCCCCAATTCCTGACGGGGAAGGGCCTCGGTTTCGTGGGTCAGCGGGTGTAGCTCGGCTGCAGGTCGGCGAGGTGCCACACGCCGTGGTGCCAGATGTGGCCCGGCACGGCTTCTGGCGCCGGGTGGGCCTTGACGTCGGGCGTCGCGACGATGTGCGGCGGCGTGACGTTGTCTGTGGTGGTGGATGCGCTGGCCGCGCCTGCCAGGCCAAGGGCGGCTCCGCCGATGATTCCGGCCGAGACGATCGGCAGGGCGAAAATGCGGGCGTACTTCATGTGAGTTCTCCTGTGTCCGTTGACTTTTGGTGTCTAGCGCCGGTGTGTTCCGGCGATGACTCAAGACTGCCGCGCCGCGAGGGCGCTGTATGTCCGGTGATCGGACGGGGACACGGATGAATCGCGTGTCCCCCAATCGGAGGAAGAACCGGGCGATGCTGTGCGACGCTTGGCTTCATGACCAGCGAAAAGGTGCGCGTGGTGGTGGGTGACGACCATCCGCTGTTTCGTGAGGGGGTCGTCCGCGCGCTCACGTCGAGTGGGTCGATCGAGGTGGTGGCCGAGGCCGACGACGGGTTAACCGCGCTCGAGGCCATCAGGACGCATTCGCCGCAGGTGGCCCTGCTGGACTACCGCATGCCGGGCATGGACGGCGCCGAGGTGGCGGCCGCTGTGCAACGCGACGAATTGCCGACCCGGGTGCTACTTCTGTCGGCGCACGACGAGCCGGCGATCGTGTTCCGCGCGCTGCAGGATGGCGCCGCCGGATTCCTGCCGAAGGAGTCGACGAGAAGCGAACTGGTCAACGCGGTCCTGGACTGCGCGAAGGGCCGCGACATCGTGGCACCCAGCCTCGCCGCGGGTCTGGCCGGCGAGATCCGCAAGCGAGCCGAACCGGAAGGCCCGGTGCTGAGCCCTCGCGAGCGTGAGGTGCTGAAGCTGATCGCCGGGGGCAGCAGCATCCCCGCGATGGCCAAGGAGCTGTTCCTTGCGCCGTCGACCGTCAAGACCCACGTGCAGCGCCTCTACGAGAAGCTCGGCGTCAGTGACCGGGGCGCCGCCGTCGCCGAGGCGATGCGCCGCAAGCTGCTGGAGTAGCGTGGCGCGACCCGTCCAACAAATCGTCAACTACTTCGCCGCAGAACCCGTACGCGTCTCGGCGATCCTGCGGCTGCCTCTGATCGGGCTTATCGCCGTGTTGGTGTGGATCTGGGAGGTCGACCACTGGCTGCCGGAGCTGTACGCGGTGATCCTCGGTGTGTACGCCGTGGCGGCGGTGCTGTGGCTGGTGGCCGTGCTGAAGGGGCCGGTGCCGCGGTGGGGGGATTGGGCGTCGACGGCCGTCGACCTGTTGGTGATCATCACGCTGTGCCTGGTGTCGGGTGGCGCCACCGCGGCGCTGCTGCCGGTCTTCTTCCTGCTGCCGATCTCGGTGGCGTTCCAGGACCGGCCCGCATGGACGGCGGTCATCGGAACCGTAACGGCGGTGGGCTATCTCGCGGTGTGGATCTTCTATTCCGAACGCGACGACAAGGTCGGGCTTGCCGAACATGGTGTACACGCACTTCGGCTTCCTGCTCTGGCTCGCGGTCGCGGTGACCGCACTGTGTTACGTGCTCGCACGTCGGACGGCGCGGGTGAAGGCGCTGCAGGAGATGCGGCGCCAACTGGTCTCGGAGGCTATGCAGTCCGACGAGCGTCACAACCGCGAAGTCGCCGAACACCTGCATGACGGCCCGCTGCAGACACTGCTGGCCGCGCGGCTCGAACTGGACGAGGCACGTGAACGAAATCCCGACCCCGCGCTCGACATGGTCTACGCGGCGTTGCAGGAAACCGCGACCGGACTGCGATCGACCGTCACGCAGCTGCACCCCCAGGTGCTGGCCCAACTCGGTCTGACGCCGGCGGTGCGAGAACTGGTGCGGCAGTTCGAGTCCCGCACCGACCTAGCCGTTGAGGCCGATCTCGACGATGTGGGCAAACCGCAGTCGCAGGCCTTGCTGTACCGGGCGGCACGCGAGCTGCTCACCAACATCGGCAAGCATGCGAAGGCCACCACGGTCAGGGTCGGGCTGACGCGCAAGGGCGACCGCATCGTGTTGACGATCGACGATGACGGCACGGGTTTCGATCCGGCGATCGTGGCGCAGTACGTCGCCGACGGCCACATCGGGCTCGGCTCGCTGCTGGCCCGGTTCGACGCGATGGGCGGCGCGATGGACATCAACTCGCGGAGCGGTTACGGCACTCAGGTGACGTGACGTCGCCGCCGGAACGCTAACTCTTCGCGGTCACGTGCACGCGAGCCCCGCGTGACGGCACCAGCGTGATGTGGTGCATGCGCGGCGCTTCATCCTGCGGCCGGTCGGCGCGTAATTCGATGCGCCGCAACACAGTCCGCAGCACAGCGTCCATTTCGGTCAAGGCGAAGGTCGCACCGAGGCAGCGACGGGCGCCGCCGCCGAATGGAATCCACGCGTACGTCGGTTGGTCGCCGGACAGCCAGCGTTCGGGACGGAAGTACGCGGCGTCCGGACCCCAGATCTTCGGGTCGGATTGGATGCCGATGATCGACGGAAAGAGCAGAGTGCCGGCCGGCATTGTGTGGCCCGCCAGCTCGACCGGCTGGGTGACGCGGCGCGCGACGTTCATGATCACCGGACGCAGCCGCAGTACTTCCTTGGCGACAGCGGCCCGGTATGGCTCGCGGGGATCGTCGAGCCCCGCCCGTACCTTGTCCAGCGCGCCGGAATGGCGCAGTAGCCGTTCGAATGTCCATGACAGCGCGACCGCGGTGGTCTCGTGGCCCGCGACCAGCAGGGTGACCAGTTCGTCGCGCACCAGCCCCGGCTCGGGGTCACCGTCGAGCAGCATCGACAACACGTCGGGCCGCTCGGCTCGGCCGGGATCGCTGCGGCGGCGCTCGATCTCGGCGTAGATCAGCTCATCCGCCCGGTCCAGGTCGCGCACGACGCCGCTCCACGGCGGCACACGCACGAGCCCGGGCCACACCCAGACCAGCATGTCGCGCAAATGGAACTCCAGTACTCGACGCAGCGCCGCGCCGACGGCCTTGGCCCGGTCGTCCTCGTCGACGCCGAGCACCACGCGCACGATGATGCTCAACGTCAGTTCCTGCATCCGTGGCAACAGCTCGAAATCCCGGCCGATCGGCCATTGGGCGGTCTCTCGCTCTGTCTCCTCTTCCATCAGCGCGGCCACCCGGGCGATGCGTTCGCCGTGAAACGGCGGCAGCATGCGCCTGCGTTCGACGACATGCTCGGGTGCATCCATCGTCAGCACCGATTGCCTGCCGACCACCGGTGCCAACAGGGAGTTGGCTTCGCCGGCGTGGAAGACGTCGGGGTCACCACGGAAGATCGTGCGGATGTCGTCGGGGTTTCGCAGTACCACGCCGTATCCGGTCGGCTCGGCGTTGACGGTGAACGTGTCGCCGTAGCGGCGGTGCATCGCGGGGATGAACCGCTGCCGCTGCGTCCAGATCATCAGCGACTGCAGTGCGCTTGGGAGTCTGGGGCCGGGCGGCAGACCTTCAGCGGACGTGACCCTGGCGGCGGTTGCGGTGCGCTGCCAGGACGACATCCGGGTGCTCGTGGTCTCGATCGCCATGAGCCTCGTTATACGCCTGGCTGATAACGCCGTCTACCACCCACGGTAGGAATTACGTCGTCAAGCCCCGAGCGATGACCAAACGCTGAATCTGGTTGGTGCCCTCGAAGATCTGGGTGATCTTAGCCTCACGCATGTAGCGCTCGACGCGGAAGTCGCGCGTGTAGCCGACACCGCCGAGAACCTGCACAGCGTCGGTGGTGACCTTCATCGCGGCATCGGTGGCGACTAGCTTGGCGACACTGGCCTGCTGCGAATACGGCCGGCCAAGGTCGCGTCTGCGCGCGGCGTCCAGATAGGTCGCACGGGCGCTGGCCACCGCGGCGGCCATATCGGCCAGCAGGAAGCCAAGGCCCTGATGGTCAATGATCTTGCGGCCAAACGTCGTTCGCTCGTTTGCGTATGTCGTCGCCTCGTCCAGCGCCGCCTGCGCCAGCCCGACGGCGACCGCGGCGATGCCCAGCCGGCCCGAATCCAGTGCGGAGAACGCGATCTGCAGACCCTGGCCCTCTGCGCCGATCAGCCGGTCGGCCTCGATGTGCGCCTGGTCGTAGAACGCCGATGTCGTCGGGATCGCGTGCAGGCCCATCTTCTCCTCGGGCTTGCCGAAACTCAGTCCATCCAGATCGCCGGGCACCAGGAAGCACGAAATGCCGCGCGAGCCTTCACCGGTGCGCGCGAACAACGTGTAGAAGTCCGCCCGCCCGCCGTGGGTGATCCACGACTTCGAGCCGTTGAGCACGATAGCCGCCCTCGGCCTTGGTGGCGCTTGCACTGCAGCGCCGCGGCGTCCGAACCGGCCTGCGGCTCCGACAGGCTGTACGCGCCGATCTGCTCACCCGACAGCATCCCCGGCAGCCAGCGCTGCTTCTGCTCCTCGGTACCGAACGCCAGCAGCGGATGCGACGACAGGCTGTGCACGCTGACCGCCACCGCGACCGCCGCCCACCGCGCCGCGATCTCCTCGAGCACCTGCAGATAGACCTCGTACGGCTGGCCGCCGCCGCCCCACTCCTCGGGCTGCGGCAGGCTCAGCAGGCCCGCGGCGCCCAGTTGTGCGAACACGCCTTCGGGGTAGGTCTCCGCCTTCTCGTGCGCGTCGACGATCGGGTCGAGCACCTTGTCGCAGATGTCGCGGGTGAGCGCGATCAGGTCAACGGCGTCGTCGGAGGGCAGTAGGCGGTCCACTGGCATGCGCGTGTGTCAGACCTTTTCGGGGACCGAGAGCGCCGAGTTGATCGCGTCGACCCGGTCTTTGGCGTCACCGAACAGCATCTGGGTGTTCTGCCGAAAGAACAGCGGGTTCTGCACGCCGGCATAACCCGAGGCCATGGACCGCTTGAACACGATGACGTTGTTGGCGTTCCACACCGTCAGCACCGGCATACCGGCGATCGGGCTGCCCGGGTCCTCTGCGGCCGCCGGGTTGACGGTGTCGTTGGCGCCGATGACCAGCACGACGTCGGTGTCGTCGAAGTCGTCGTTGATCTCGTCCATCTCCAGCACGATGTCGTAGGGCACCTTGGCCTCGGCCAGCAGCACGTTCATGTGGCCGGGCAGGCGTCCCGCGACGGGGTGGATGCCGAACCGGACGTTGACGCCGCGGTCGCGCAGCTTGCGGGTCAGGTCGGCGACGCCGTACTGGGCTTGGGCGACGGCCATGCCGTAGCCCGGCGTGATGATCACCGAACTGGCCGATTCGAGCAGTTCGGCGGCGCCCTCGGCGTTGATCTCGCGGTGCTCGCCGTAATCCTTGTCGTCAGCGGGCCCGGCCTCGATCCCGAAGCCGCCGGCGATCACCGAGATGAACGACCGGTTCATCGCCCTGCACATGATGTAGGACAGGTACGCACCCGAGGAGCCGACGAGCGCGCCGGTGACGATGAGCAGGTCGTTGGACAGCAGGAAGCCCGAGGCCGCCGCGGCCCAGCCGGAGTAGCTGTTGAGCATCGACACCACGACCGGCATGTCGCCGCCGCCGATCGAGGCGACCAGGTGCCAGCCGAGCAGCAGCGCCAGCACGGTGACCGCCACCAGCAGCCACAGCTGCGGGTCGATCACGAACCAGACGGTGAGCGCGGCGAAGACGACGAGCGCGCCGACGTTGAGGAAGTTCTTGCCGGGCAGCATCATCGGCGCGGACTTGATGCGGGCCGAGAGCTTCAGGTTGGCGACGATCGAACCGGTGAACGTCACGGCGCCGATGAAGACTCCGATGACGACCTCGGCCGAGTGGATGCCGAGCATGCCCTCCTGGTGTAGCAGCGCGGCCTCGGATCCGGCGAGATCACCTTCGACGTGCAGGTAGCCGTTCCAGCCGACCAGCACGGCGGCCAGGCCGACGAACGAGTGCAGCAGCGCGATCAGCTCGGGCATGCCGGTCATCTCGACGACCTTGGCGCGCCACAGACCGATGGCCGCACCGATGGCCATGGCGCCGACCAGCAGCGCCGCACCCAGCGGCTCGATGTGCCGAGCCAGTGCCAGCGCGATGGTCGCGATCAGGGCGACGGCCATTCCGGCGATGCCGAAAGTGTTACCCGCCCTGGATGTTTCATGCTTGGACAGTCCGGCCAGCGCCAGGATGAACAGCAGGGCCGCGACGACGTACGCCGCGGTTGCGGTGGTTTCCAGTGTGAACATGTGGGACATCTAGCTCCTCGAGAACATCGCGAGCATGCGGCGGGTGACGGCGAAGCCGCCGAAGACGTTGATGCTGGCGAGCAGGATCGCCAGGGTTGCCACCGCGGTGACGACGACATCGCCGTGCCCGATCTGCAGCAGCGCACCGACGACGATGATCCCGGAGATCGCGTTGGTCACCGACATCAGCGGGGTGTGCAGCGCATGGTGCACATTGCCGATCACGTAGTAGCCGATCACGATGGCCAAGACGAACACGGTCAGGTGCACCTGCAGCGCGGCAGGCGAGAGCGCGATCAGCGCGAACAGCACCGCCGCGGCGGCGAAGGTCAACCCCAGCCGGCGCGCGGTGCTCATGTGTTCCTTGGCCGGCTTCGGCCTCGACCGGAGCCGTTGCGGCAACCGGGGCCGCGGACACCTGCACAGGCGGAGGCGGCCAGGTGACCTCGCCGTCGCGGACCACCGTCACCGAGCGCTGCACCACGTCCTCGAAGTCGAGGATGAGCTTCCCGTCTTTCTCCGGGGTGAGCAGCTTGAGCAGGTTGACCAGGTTGGTGCCGTACAGCTGTGACGCCGTTGCGGGCAGTCGCCCGGCCAGATCGGTGTAGCCGATGATCGTCACGCCGTTGTCGGTGACGATCGCCTGGTCCTTGACGGTGCCCTCGACGTTGCCGCCGTTGGCCGCGGCCATGTCGACGATGACGCTGCCGGACTTCATCGAGGCCACCATGTCGGCGGTGATGATGCGCGGTGCCGGCTTACCCGGGATCAGCGCGGTCGTGATGATGATGTCGACGTCGCCTGGCCTGGTCGGCGTACAGCTGCGCCTCGCGGGCCTTGTAGTCGTCGTCCATCTCCTTGGCGTAGCCGGTGGCCGATACTTCAGCCTCCGGTGACTCGATCGAAAGATATTCCCCACCAAGAGATTTGACCTGATCCGCGACCTCGGGCCGGGGATCGGTGGCGCGCACGATGGCGCCGAGGCTGCCTGCCGCACCGATAGCCGCCAGACCGGCCACGCCTGCGCCGACGACGAGCACCTTGGCCGGCGGCACCTTGCCCGCCGCGGTCACCTGCCCGGTGAAGAACCGGCCGAACTTGTTGGCGGCCTCGATGACGGCGCGGTAGCCCGCGATGTTCGCCATCGACGACAGCACGTCCAGTGACTGGGCCCGGGAAATGCGCGGAACAGCGTCCATGGCCAGCACGGTGATCGGCCGGGTGGCCAGCTGCTCGACGAGCTCCGGCTTGAGCGCGGGGGAGATCAGGCTGATCAGGGTGGCGCCGTCGCGCAGGGCGGCGATCTCCGCGTCGTCTGGCGCGTTCACCTTGAGCACCACGTCGGCCGCCCAGACCTGCTCGGCGGACCCGACACCGGCACCGGCCTCGGTGAACGCCGCATCGGTGAAGCTCGAGGCGGCGCCCGCGCCTGCCTCGACCACCACCTCGTAGCCCAGCTTGATGAGTTGGCCGACCGTCTGCGGCGTCGCGGCGACGCGCGTTTCCCCAGGCAGCGACTCTCTCGGGATCCCGATGATCATCGATTTCGATCCGATCTAGGTTTCTGTCACGGTCCGGTCGGGGCGCGAGAAGGCCCCCCGACACAGCTCGTCGTGGGACGAGTGGAATACGTCAGTCTAAGAGTTGACAGAAATCGACTACGTGTCCTGTCGGTCACATGCCGGGAGCGGGGCTGCGCGCCGAAGTGAGCGGCGCGCGGTGAAAGCAGCAGCGTGCTAGGGGTTAGACCGGGGGATAGGCCGGTGGCGGGTACACGCCGCGCAGGATCCAGGCGAACCAGTTGGCGCCGTATTCGAGCTCGTCGCTCGCGTCATAGTCCGGGTTCGGATCCACGTCATCACCTCTCGCGTAGCGGCTGGTTCTCGGCTGAAGTCTAGACCCGCTGCCGCGAGCCGCGACAGCCCGAACGACCTAAACTGGCCAACCAGTTGATTGATGCCCCGGCACACGTCCGGGCCTGCATATAGTGAGTCGCCATGTCCGAAGCCACACCCGATGCTCTTCGCGCAAGCGGCTCATCGACCACCAACGGGATGTCCCGTCGCGAAGAGCTGTTGGCCGTCGCCACCAAGCTGTTCGCCGCGCGGGGCTATCACGGCACCCGGATGGACGACGTCGCCGACGCGGTCGGCCTGAACAAGGCGACGGTGTATCACTACTACGCCAGCAAGTCGCTGATCCTCTACGACATCTACAAGGGCGCCGCCGACTTCACCGTCGACGCGCTGCACGACGATCCGACGGCGTCGGCGCGCGAGACCATCTACCACTTCACCCGGCGACTGCTGGTCGGCATCGCCAGCGACATCGAGCGCGCGGCGGTGTACTTCCAGGAGGGCCCCTACATCACCGAGTGGTTCACCGAGGACCAGGTCGCCTACATCCGCGAGAAGGAGACCCAGGTCTACGAGCACGTGCGCGATGTCATCGACCGCGGCATCGCCAGCGGCGAGTTCTACGACTGCGACTCGCACGTGCTCGCGCTCGGCTACATCGGGATGACGCTGGGCTCCTACCGCTGGCTGCGGCCGCACGGCAGGCGCACCGCGCAGGAGATCGCCGTCGAGTTCAGCACCGCGCTGCTGCGCGGCCTGATCCGCGACGAGGCCGTGCGGGTCGAGTCACCGCTTGGCGTCGACGTAGCGACGCCCAGCGTCGGCCAGTCGGCGAAGATGGCGGTGAAGTCCACCCTGCTGTCGCGGCGCGATCTCGACTTTCTGCTCTACGAATGGCTGCGCATCGACGAGCTGACGAAGCGGGAGCGGTTCGCCGAGCACTCCCGCGAAACCTTCGACGGCGTGCTCGATCTGTGCGAGCAGTTGGCCACCCGGTACTTCGCGCCGCACAACAAGAAGAGCGACGCGAACGAGCCGAGCTTCGACGGCGAGAAGGTCACCGTCATCGCCGAGGTCAAGGAGGCGCTGGGACGCGTTCGCCCAGGCCGACCTGATCGAGCATGGCGATGGACCAGCGACCTCGGCGGCGCGCAACTGCCGATCGACCGTCGCCGAAGCCGGCTTCGCCTGGTTCTCCGCGGCCAACGTCAGCACCACCGGCTACCTGATGCTGACGATGGCCAACGCCAACCTGCTGGCCAAGTTCGGCACCGACGAGCAGATCGACGCCTTCGTGCAAGCCGATGCTGGCGGGCCGGTTCTCCGGGACGATGGCGCTTTCGGAGACCCAGGCCGGCTCGTCGCTGGCCGACATCCTCACCCGCGCCGAGCCGCAGGACGACGGCACCTACCGGCTGTTCGGATCCAAGATGTGGATCTCGGGCGCCGAGCACGAACTGACCGACAACATCGTCAATCTGGTGCTCGCCAAGATCCCCGGCGGACCGCCGGGGACCAAGGGCATCTCGCTGTTCATCGTGCCGAAGTTCCTCGTCGAACGCCGACGGCTCGGTCGGCGAACGCAACGACGTCGTGCTGGCCGGGCTCAACCACAAGATGGGCCAGCGGGGCATCACCAACACCGTGCTGAACTTCGGCGAGGGCGTTCCGCCCGGCGGACGCCCGGTGCGGTCGGCTATCTCGTCGGCGAGCCACACCGCGGGCTGGCCTACATGTTCCCCATGATGAACGAGGCGCGCCTCGGGGTCGGGATGGGCGCCGTGTCGCTGGGCTACACCGGCTACCTCAAGTCGCTGGAGTACGCGCGCGAACGGCCGCAGGGCCGCCCGGTCACGGCCAAGGACCCGTCGACCCCGCAGATCCCGATCATCGAGCACCCCGACGTCAAGCGAATGCTGTTGGCGCAGAAGGCCTATGTCGAAGGCGGGATGGCGCTGCTGCTGTACTGCGCGAAGCTCGTCGACCTGCAGCACAGCGCCGAGTCCGACGAGGAAGCGGATGCGACCGGGCTGCTGCTGGACATCCTGACGCCGGTCGGCAAGAGCTGGCCGTCGCAATGGTGTCTGGAGGCCAACAACCTGGCGATCCAGGTGCACGGCGGCTACGGCTACACCCGCGAGTACGACGTCGAACAGCACTACCGCGACAACCGGCTCAACCCCATCCACGAGGGCACGCACGGAATCCAGAGCCTGGACCTGTTGGGCCGCAAGGTAACTCAGCGCGGCGGCGCCAGCCTGGCGGCGCTGGGCGAAGCGGTCGGCCGAGACGATCGCGGCCGCCGATGCCGCAGGCGGCGAGGCCGCCGAGCTGGCCGCACAGCTCGACGCGTCGTGGCAGCGCCTCGTCGGCGTCACCACCGCGATGTTCGGCTCCGGCGACGTCGAGGCCGCGCTGGCCAACAGCGTGGTCTACCTCGAGGCGTTCGGACACATCGTCGTCGCGTGGATGTGGCTGGAACAACTGCTGGCCGCCAACGGCCGGACCGGTGACTTCTACGACGGCAAGCGCCAGGCCGCCCGGTATTTCTTCCGCTACGAATTGCCCAAGACCGCAGCCGCAACTCGATCTGCTGGAAAGCCTGGACCGCACCACGCTGGAGATGCGCGACGCCTGGTTCTAAAAGTATCGATGCACAAGCAGCATCAACCCATGCGGTATAAGGCTTGGACAGGTATCGCCACGTGCTCCTAAGTTTTGAGTGACGGCGGCCACACCGGCCGCCCTGTGGAACCTCACGATACACAGGAGTGAACAGTCATGGCCATTCCGCCACGCCTCCGCCGCACCCGCCTCCGCGCCGGCCTCGCGGCGACCGCCGCCGCCGGGCTCGTGCTGACCGCGTGCGGCGGCGTCCAGACCAGCACCGGCTCAGGCAGCGGCAGCGGCTATCCGTCCGGCTCCGTCGAGATGTACGTCGGCGCGTCTGCCGGCGGCTCCAGCGACCTGATCAGCCGCGCGGTGTCCAAGGGCCTCGGCGACGACCTCGGCGCGTCGTTCCCGGTCATCAACCGCGAGGGCGCCAACGGCGCATTGGCCGCCGCCGAGGTGGCCAAGGCCAAGCCGGACGGCTCGGTGATCGCGATCCAGAACGCGTCGCTGTTCGCCATCACTCCGCTCGCCGTCAGCCCGGATGAGGTCACCAAGATCGACGACTTCGACATCGTGTACGGCGTATCCCGCGATGACTACGTGCTGGTCACCAACCCGGCCAGCGGCTTCAAGACGCTCAAGGATCTCGAGAACGCGAACCGCGTCGTCCGGTACGGCACCACCGGCGTCGGGACCGGTGCCCAACTGGCCGCCGCGCTGCTGTTCAAGACCACCAACGTGGAATCTCAAGCCGGTGCCGTTCGACGGCGGCGCGCCTGCGCTGGCCGCCCTGCTGGGTAACCAGATCGACGTGGCCTCGCTGCAGGTCGGCGAGGCGATCGAGAACATCCAGGCGGGCAAGCTGGTTCCGCTTTCGGTGTTCGGTCCCGAGCGCATCGAATATCTGCCCGATGTGCCGACCGCCAAGGAGCAGGGTCTCGATGTCGAGGTGACCCAGTACCGGTTCATGACCACTCCCAAGGGAACCCCGCAGGAGGTCAAGGACAAGATCATCGAAGGCATGAAGGCGACCTTTGCGACCGAGGACTACAAGGCGTTCAACAAGCAGAACAGCCTGACCCCGATGGAGGAGCCGGGCGACGAGGTGCTGCAGCAGCTGCAGTCCGACCAGAAGCGATATGCCGACCTGGTCAAGCAGTACAACATCAATCTGCGCAACGAGGGCTGAGCAGGTGGCCGAGGACACGCATCCGCATACCCGGGACATCCTCGCCGAGCTCGAGGCCGAGGTGGCCCACGAGCTGGAGGAGGACCGCCCGCCCCAGGGTGGGCCCGCCTATCAGACGGTGGGCGCGTTGGTCGGCATCGCGATCGGTGTTGGCGGCGCGGTGCTGTCCTACGGCTACGGCCTCGGTTCCTTCAACCAGCCGGGCACCGGCCTGTGGCCGTTCATCGTCAGCGTGTTGATCGCCACGCTGTCGGCGGTGCTGCTCGTGGTCGGGCGCGGGCTGACCGACAGTGAGGCGTTCACGCGCAGCAGCGCGCTGCCTGCGATCGGCGTTGTCACCTTCATCGCATTCGGGCTTCTCATGCCGGTGACGGGTTTCGAGATTCCTGCACTCGTGCTGTGCGTGATCTGGTTGCGTTTCCTCGGCGGCGAGAGCTGGCGCAACACGATCCTGATCGGCGTTGCCACCACGGCGGCGTTCTACTTCCTGTTCCTCTACGGGCTGCAAATCCCGCTACCCCACCTGATCGCCTTCTAAAGACCATGGACTCAACGGATTTCTGAACGGGTTCGCGGTCGTCGTCGAGCCTCACAACCTGCTCTACTGCCTGATCGGCGTGCTGATCGGCATGGTCATCGGCGTGCTGCCCGGGCTCGGTCCTGCGGCCACCATCGCGATCCTGCTGCCGATCACCTACACCATCGATCCCGGTGTCGGCGATCATCATGCTTGCGGGCATCTACTACGGCGCCCAGTACGGCGGCACCATCACGTCGGTGCTGTTGCGCCTACCCGGTGAGGCGTCGTCGGTGGTCACCGTGTTCGACGGCTTCGCCCTGGCCAAACAGGGCAAGGCGGGAACGGCGCTGGGCATCGCCGCGATCGGTTCCTTTGTGGGCGCGACCATTTCGATCATCGGGCTGACCTTGCTCGCACCCGTGGTGGCCAGCATCGCCCTGGACTTCGGTCCGCCGGAATACGCCGCGCTTGCGTTGTTGGGTGTGCTGCTTGTCGCCACGATCGGCAGCGGAAACAAGCTCAAGGCGCTGATCGCCGGGGCGGTCGGCCTGCTGTTGGCCACCGTCGGACGGGACAGCTTCACCGGAGCATCCCGCTTCACGTTCGACAGCCTGCAGCTCGCCGACGGCATCGACTTCGTCGTGGTGGCGATGGGCCTGTTCGGTGTCGGCGAGATTCTGTACAACCTCGAGCAGCGGCACGGCAAGCGGCACGAGCCCGCCAAGGTGGGCAACGTGTGGCCGTCTCGCAAGGACCTCAAGCAGTCGTCAGGGGCCATCGGCCGAGGCTCGATCATCGGCTTCGTGCTCGGCGTGCTGCCCGGCGGCGGCGCAGTGCTCTCCTCGATCGTGGCCTATGCCACCGAGAAGCGGTGGTCCAAGACGCCAGAGCGCTTCGGCCGCGGCGCGGTCGAGGGGGTGGCGGCACCCGAAACCGCCAACAACGCGGCCGCCACGTCGTCGTTCATCCCGCTGCTGACGATCGGCCTGCCCGCCAACGCGACAATGGCGATGCTGTTCGGCGCGCTGCTGATTCTCGGCGTCTCGCCAGGTCCGCAATTGGTCGACGAGCACCCCGACGTCTTCTGGGGCGTCATCAACTCGATGTACATCGGCAACATACTGCTACTGATTCTCTCGATTCCGTTGGTGGGGTTGTTCGTTCGCATTCTGCGGATCCGCCCCGCGATCCTGGCGCCCATCACCGCACTGATCACGATCCTCGGCGTCTACACCATCAACAACTCGGTGTTCGACATCTTCCTGATGGTCGGGTTCGGCGTCATCGGCTACCTGATGAAGAAGGCCGGCTTCGACCCGGGTCCGATGGTTTTGGCGTTCGTTCTCGGCTCGATCATCGAGTCGAGCACGCGCCGGTCGCATGTTGATCTTCGGCGGGGACCCAACGGGTTTCTTCACCCGACCGATCTCGGGCACCATCCTTGCGGTCTTCGTCGTCCTCGCATTGCTGCCCGCGGTGCGGTCGCTACTCAAGCGTCGTAAATCAGCGGGCGTCGAGGCGCCGACGGGTGTTGCCGAGGTGGACACGCATAGCGGCTCTGGCGATGTCGGGGTCACCGGCGACGATGGCGGCCGCGACGTTGTCGTGCTCCCGCCGGACCCGGTCGACGTGGCCGGCGTCGGTCAGCGAGTACGCGTCGCCGAGGCGGGTGCGGGGAAGCATGATCATCATCGGACCGAGTGAGTCGAGCAGGTCAAGGTAGAAGCGGTTGCCGCTGGCGGCCGCCACGGCCCGGTGGAAGCCGAAGTCGGCGTCGACTTGGTCCTCCGGTGCGGCGGCGACGAACGCGTCGAGCGCGGCCCGTACCGACTCGGCGCCTGCCGCGTCCACCCGCGCCGCCGCCAACGCCGCTGCCTCGCACTCGATTCCGAGCCGGAAGTCGATCATGTCGAGGACGTCGTGGTGGGTGCGGATGGCCGCGGACTCGACGGTGAACGACGTCGGCTCGGGCATCGCGAGCACGAACGACCCACGGCCCTGGAAGGTTTCGACCAGCCCTTCGGCCCGCAGCCGCGTCACCGCCTCACGGACCACCGTCCGCGAGACCCCGTACTCATCGATGAGCTCGGCCTCCGACGGCAGCTTGTGGCCGGGCGGCAGGTCGCCGGCGAGGATCTTGTCCTTCAGCCCGGCGACGACGCGCTGCGCCAGAGTCGTGGTCATGGCGCAGATCATCGCGTGCCGAACTCGGCGGTCTCCTTGGTCAGCGCCCGCATCTGGTCGCTGAGCGTGAAGCCGAGGCCCGGGCCGGTCGGGCACCCAGATCCGGCCGTCGCGAATCTCGATGCGCTCGTTGAACAGCGGGTTGAGCCATTCGAAGTGTTCGACCCACGGCTCGGTGGGGTACGTCGCGGCGAGGTGCAGATGGATCTCCATCGCATAGTGCGGAGCCAGCGCCAGCCCGGCGTGGGCGGCCAGCGTCGCGAACTTCAGGAACGGCGTGATCCCGCCGATCCGCGGCGCGTCGGGCTGCACGATGCCGCGGTATCCCGCGTCGAGCAGCGCCATGTGCTCGTTGACCGAGGTGAGCATCTCGCCGGTCGCGATCGGGGTGTCGAAGGTGCGGGACAGGTCGGCGTGGCCGACGGCGTCCCACGCGTCGAGGGGCTCCTCGATCCACACCAGGTCGAACGCCTCGAGCTCGCGGCACATCCGGCGGGCCCGGCCGCGGTCCCACTGCTGGTTGGCGTCCACCATGAACGGTGTCTCGCCGAGGTGCTCGCGCAGCGCCGCGACCCGGTTGAGGTCGGTCTTCCAATCCGGCTGCCCCACTTTGATTTTGATGCCGCCGATACCGGACGCCAGCGATGCCGTGGCCTTGTCCTTGATCTCGTCGACCGAGGCCTGCAGGAAGCCGCCGGACGTGTTGTAGACGGGGCAGGAGTCGCGGTGCGCGCCAATGAGTTTCGCAAGCGGCAGGCCGGCGCGGCGGGCCTTGAGGTCCCACAGCGCCACGTCGAGCGCGGCGATCGCCTGGGTGGCGACTCCCGAGCGGCCGACCGATGCGCCTGCCCACAGCAGCGACTGGTAGATCCGGTCGATGTCGGAGGGGTCCTGGCCGAGCGCGACGTCGGCGACCTCCGCGAGGTGGGCGAACTGGGCCCGCCCGCCTGCGCGCTTGGAGTAGGAGAAGCCCATGCCCTCGTGGCCCTGCTCGGTGACGACCTCGACGAACAACAGCACCGTCTCGGTCAGCGGTTTCTGGCGGCCGGTGAGCACCTTGGCGTCGCTGACCGGGGTCTCGAGCGGCAGGACGACATGGGAAAGCGTGAGGTGACGGATGCGGTCGGACATCGGCTCCTAGCTATATAACAAGTAATCAACTCATCATACAAGTTGTGACGTGTTTGACCGCCCCGCCGTCGTGGGAAGCCTGGCGGCCGTATGACTTCAACACTCACGCAATGGCTCCTGACCAAGGGCCTGCACATCGTGCTGGTCGTTCTTTTCGCCGTCATCACCACGCGGGTCATCCGATGGATCGCCGGGCGGATCAGCAGGCGACTCAGCGAGGGCGACGACGACGAGCAGACGGTGCGGTCGGAGACCGTCAAGCACCGCCAGGCCGTCGCGTCGGTCATCTCGTCGGTGGCGATCGCACTGCTCTATGTGATGGTCGCGGTGGACATCGCCAATCAGCTTGGCCTGCCGCTCGGTTCGCTGGTGGCGCCGGCCGCCGTACTCGGCGCCGCGCTGGGCTTCGGCGCGCAGCGCATCGTGCAGGATCTGCTCAGCGGGTTCTTCGTCATCACCGAGAAGCAGTACGGCTTCGGTGACCTGGTCGAGCTGTCCGTCAACGCGGGGGGCGAGGCCCGCGGCACCGTGGAGGACGTCACGCTGCGCGTCACCAAGCTCCGCACCGGCGACGGCGAGGTGTTCACCGTGCCGAACGGGCTGATCGTCAAATCGCTTAACCTGTCGAAGGATTGGGCCCGTGCCGTGGTCGATATCCCGGTGCCGACATCGGCCGACATCAACCAGCGTCAACGAGGTATTGCGGACGTGTCGACGGCCGCAATGAAGGACGACGGCCTGCCCGATCTGCTGCTCGACGAGCCACAGCTGATGGGTGTCGAGAGCATCGAGGTCGACACGGTGAATCTGCGGATGGTGGCGCGCACGCTGCCGGGTAAACAGTTCGAGGTCGGCCGCAAGCTCCGGGCACTCGTCGTCTCGGCGCTTACGTCGCGACGACATCGCGACTTCCGGCGCGGTGTCTAGTCAAAGCTGATGAGCTGCCGGACCGCGTGCCCGTCGGCCAGTTGATCCATGCCGCTGTTGATCTCGTCGAGCGTGATCGTCGAGGAGACAAGCGATTCGACCGGCAGCCGGCCCGCCCGCCACAGCCCGACGAAGTGCGGGATGTCGTGAGACGGCACGGCCGACCCGAGGTAGCTGCCGATCAGCGATCGGCCCTCGGCGACAAAACCCAACGGCGACACAGTGATTCGCGCATCGGGACGCGGCAGGCCGACGGTGACGGTGCGGCCGCCGGGTGCGGTGAGGTCGATCGCGGTTTCGCAGCGCGAGCGGATGGCCGACGGCCTCGATCACCACCGCGGCCTTGAGTCCGCGTTCGCGCGCCTCATCTGGCGTGTACGCCTCGTGCACGCCCATGGACCGCGCCAGGTCCAGCTTGTCGGCGAGCTGGTCGACGCCGATGACCGCGACGTCGTCGTGCGCCAGCGCGGTGATCACCGCGGCCATGCCGACGCCGCCGAGCCCGACGACGATCGACGGTCTGGCCGGGCTGCGGCCGTCCGGCGTTGATGACCGCCCCGCCGCCGGTGAGTACGGCGCATCCGAGCAGCGACGCGACCGCCGGCGGCACATCGGCGGGCACCGGCACCACGGAGCGACGGTCGACGACGGCGTGCGTGGCGAAGCCGGACACCCCGAGGTGGTGGTTGACGGGTTGGCCGTCGCGCGACAGCCGCCGCTCGCCGGCCATCAGGGTGCCTGCGGCGTTGGCGGCGCTGCCCGGTTCGCACGGGGTCAGCCCGTTGGTGGCGCAGGCCGGGCAGTGCGCCGCACCTCGGCAGAAAGGTCATGACGATGCGCTGCCCGACGGGCATGTCGGCGACGGCGGAGCCGGCCTGCTCGACGACGCCCGCCGCCTCGTGTCCGAGCAGCATCGGCACCGGGCGCACCCGGTTGCCGTCGACCACCGACAGGTCGGAATGGCACAGCCCTGCGGTCTCGATGCGGACCAGCAGTTCGGTGTCGCCGGGCGGCGCGAGGTCGAGCTCGCCGACGGAGAGCGGCCGCGATTCGGCGTACGGCCGGGGCCGTCCGATCTGTTCGAGCACAGCGCCGCGGATCCTCATGACCACCAGCCTGCCGTGACTGGGAGACTGCTGCCATGACAGAGCGAGCAATCGCTCACCAGCCGCGACTTTCCGGTGCACTGGCCGGTGCTGACCCGGTGGACCGACAACGACATGTTCGGCCACCTCAACAACGCGGTGTACTACGAGCTGTTCGACACCGCGATCAACGCGTGGATCAACACCAACTGCGGGATCGACCCGCTGACCGTGCCGTGGCTGGGGGTGGTCGCGGAGTCGGGCTGCAAGTACTTCGCCGAGTTGAAGTTCCCCGACCCGCTGGTCGTCGGGCTGGCGGTCGCCCGGCTGGGCAACAGCAGCGTCACCTACCGGCTGGCGATCTTCCAGGGCCGGACGGACCGGTCGCGGCCGTCGGCCATTGGGTGCACGTGTACGTCGACCGCGGCAGCCGCAGGCCGGTGCCGATTCCGGATCCCATCCGCGCGCTGCTGGAAACGGCGCGCGTCGAGTAGTCGATATGCTCGGCCAATGCCGCTCGTGAGCAAGACAGTCGAGGTCGCGGCCCCCGCCGAATCGATCATGGCGATCGTCGCCGACTTCGAGTCGTATCCGTTGTGGAACGAGGAGATCAAGGGCTGCTGGGTGCTGGCCCGGTACGAGGACGGCAGGCCCAGCCAGCTGCGCCTCGACGTCGTGGTCCAGGGCCAGGCGGGCACGTTCATCACCGCGGTCTACTACCCCGGCGAGAACCAGATCTACACCGTGCTGCAGCAGGGCGATCACTTCGAGAAGCAGGAGCAGAAGTTCTCGGTGGTGGCCGATCGGCGCGACGTCGTTGTTGACCGTCGACCTGGACGTCGAGACCAAGCTGCCGTTCCCCAAGCCGATGGTGAAGAAGGCGATCGGCGACACCCTGGACTATCTGGCCGACAACCTCAAGGCGCGCGCCGAGCAGCTGGCCGCCAGCCCGTAGCTCGTCGAATGGCCACTTATGCACGCGGATGCGCGAACGCGTGTCACAAGTGGCCACTCGCGCGTCAGCTCCACAACCCGATCTCGTCGAGCCGGGCGACCAATCGCTGCGCGGCGTCGGTGAACTCGCCGCTGGTGAGCCGGACGACGGTGTCGACGTCGTGGCGGCGCAACGCCGCGATGACCTCGCGGTGGCTGGCCACCGCCGACGTTCCCCACGCCGCGTCGCTGGCGTAGATCTGCCCCGGCAGATACCGCGCGACATGCAACAGGAACCAGGCCAGCTTGATCCGGCCGGTCGACCGGTTGAGGGCCCGGTGGAACACGAACTCCGCAGCCACGACGTCTTCGGGATCGCCGCGGCCGACCGCCGCCTCGAGCGCTTCGTTGAGCCGTTCCAGCTCATCGATCTCCGCGTCGGTGATCCGCTCGGCCGCCGTCGCGGCCAGCTCCTTGGCGATGGTGGCCTGCAGCCAGAAGATGTCCTCGATGTCGCCGCGCGTCAGCGGCACCACCACATGCCCGCGGTGCGGCTCGAGCTGCACCATGCCCTCGCCGCGCAGGGTGCGCAGCGCCTCGCGCACCGGCGTGATGCTGACCCCCAGCGCAGCGGCCGTCTCGTCGAGCCGGATGAACGTCCCGGGCCGCAGCGTGCCGGTCATGATGTCGGCGCGCAAACGGGCGGCGACCTCGTCGGAGAGCTGCTCGCGACGTACCGCCCGGCGCCGCTGCGCGCGGGGCCTGGCGGGTGCGTTCATGACTCTCTCCGGTCTGTCTGGCGTGGGGTTGTCCCCGAGCCGCCGAGGCCATAGTGTGACCGGGGCAACACCAATGTTTGATCAAATATCAACGCCGCGCAACCCGCCCGATGGAGCACTATCCGTTGACCAGCCGTCACTGCCGTCTGCCACCGAGCAGCCGTATCTGGCGCGTCGGCAGAACTGGTGCAACCAGCTCACAAGGCACGCATTGATGCAGCCCGAGGCGACGGCCCTGCGGTTCCTCGGTCACACGACGACTTGGGGTGAGCTCGACCGGCGGGTGACCGCACTGGCAGGCGCGCTGAGCAGGCGCGGAGTCGGCTTCGGCGACCGTGTGCTGATCCTGATGCTCAACCGCACCGAGTTCATCGAGTCGTTCCTCGCGGCCAACAAGCTCGGCGCCATCGCCGTGCCGGTCAACTTCCGGATGACCCCGCCGGAGATCGCGTTCCTGGTGAGCGACTGCCAGGCCCGCGTGGTGATCACCGAAGCCGTGCTGGCCAAGGTGGCTACCGCGGTACGCGGCATCGACCCGACGCTCCAGACCGTCGTTGTCGCAGGTGGCGGCACCGATGACGAGGTCATCGGCTATGACGACCTGATCTCGGAGCCAGGCGAGGCGCCGCAACCGGTGGACATCCCCGACGATTCGCCCGCGCTGATCATGTACACCTCCGGCACCACCGGCAGGCCCAAGGGAGCGGTGCTCACCCACAACAACATCGCCGGCCAGGCGATGACGAATCTCTTCACGATCAGCCCCGACATCAACCACGACGTCGGCTTCATCGGGGTCCCGCTGTTCCACATCGCGGGCATCGGCAACATGATCAGCGGCCTGCTGCTCGGCCTGCCCACCGTGCTCTACCCGCTCGGCGCATTCGACCCCGGCGCGCTTCTCGACGTGCTCGCCGCCGAGAAGGTGACGGCGATGTTCCTGGTGCCCGCGCAGTGGCAGGCGGTGTGCGCGGCCCAGCGGGCCAACCCGCGGGAGCTCCAGCTGCGGGTGCTGTCGTGGGGCGCCGCCCCGGCGTCGGACACCTTGCTGCGCGACATGTCCGAGTTGTTCCCCGGCACCCAGATCTACGCGGCGTTCGGCCAGACGGAGATGTCGCCGGTGACTTGTATGTTGTTGGCGCAGGACGCAATTCGGAAACTCGGCTCGGTCGGCAAGGTGATCCCGACGGTGGCCGCGCGAGTCGTCGACGACAACATGAACGACGTCCCGGTGGGTCAGGTCGGCGAGATCGTCTACCGGGCGCCCACCCTGATGGCCGGTTACTGGAACAACCCGAAGGCCACCGCCGAGGCGTTCGCAGGCGGTTGGTTCCACTCCGGCGACCTCGTCCGCCAGGACGAGGAGGGCTACGTCTGGGTCGTCGACCGCAAGAAGGACATGATCATCTCCGGCGGCGAGAACATCTACTGCGCCGAGGTCGAGAACGTCCTGGCCGGTCATCCCGCCATCGTCGAGGTGGCGGTGATCGGGCGCCGGGACGAGAGGTGGGGCGAGGTCCCCGTCGCGGTCGCGGCCGTCCACACCGATCTTGACCTCGGTGATCTCGACCAATTCCTGACCGAACGGCTGGCGCGGTACAAGCATCCGAAGGCGTTGGAGATCGTCGACGCGCTGCCGCGCAACCCGGCTGGCAAAGTCCTGAAAACGGAACTGCGGGCAAGGTTCGGCGTAGAGAAAGAGATTGACGCTGGCGAAAGTTCCACTCCGCCAACGGTTTCTGCTGGGGCACAAGACAATTAACGGGCTGGGGGTGGGTTTGCTAACGGTTAAGGATTCAATCCTGCAGATGCGGTGCACGGCGGGTACAGCATCGGGTACAGTCCTGTGGTCCGGCTTACTACCCGCGAGTAGGGAGACGGCGGTCACACACACGGGGTTGGGGCAAGGAGGGGGCGTGCGACACGGGCTGCCGCTGCGCCGCGACACTTGTGGTTGCGTCGTGGGAGTGAACCGGTGACGGCGTCGACCGGCTTGGTCGGCTACGTCCGCGACCAGACGAGGCCTGCTCTCACAGCGGCCGGCGGCTTTGTCCGCATGTGCGTGCTCACCGGCAAGGGACTGTTCCGCCGGCCATTCCAGTGGCGCGAGTTCATCCTGCAGAGCTGGTTCCTGATGCGGGTGGCGTTCCTACCCACCCTGGCGGTGTCGATCCCGCTGACCGTGCTCCTCATCTTTACGCTGAACATCCTGCTTGCCGAGTTCGGCGCCGCCGACATCTCGGGCTCGGGCGCCGCGATCGGCGCCGTCACCCAGCTGGGGCCCCTGGTGACCGTGCTCGTGGTGGCAGGCGCCGGGTCGACGGCCATCTGCGCCGACCTCGGTGCGCGCACCATCCGCGAGGAGATCGACGCGCTCGAGGTGCTCGGCATCGACCCGATCCACCGGCTTGTGGTGCCCCGCGTGGTCGCCTCGACGTTCGTGGCCGTCCTACTCAACGGCGCGGTCATCACCATCGGCCTGGTCGGCGGCTTCATCTTCGGCGTGTATCTGCAGAACGTCTCGGCAGGCGCGTACGTCTCGACGCTGACGCTGATCACCGGTCTGCCCGAGGTGCTGATCTCGATCATCAAGGCCGGAACGTTCGGCCTGATCGCCGGCCTGGTTGGCTGCTATCGCGGGCTGACCGTTTCCGGCGGCGCGAAGGGCGTCGGCACCGCGGTCAACGAGACGCTGGTGCTGTGCGTGATCGCCCTGTTCGCGGTCAACGTGGTGCTGACCACGATCGGTGTCCGGTTCGGAACGGGGAGCTGACGTGTCGACGACCCAGGTCCTGCGTTCTCGGTTCCCGCGGGCGTTCGGCGCGGCGCGAGCGGAGTGGCCACTGCGCCCGCCCGCGCGTTGGACAGCGTCGGCCACGTCGCGTGGTTCGTGGTCACCGCGTTCGGTTCGATCGGGCATGCGCTGCGCTACTACCGCAAGGAGACGCTGCGGCTGATCGCCGAGATCGGCATGGGCACCGGCGCGATGGCGGTGATCGGCGGCACGGTCGCGATCGTCGGCTTCGTCACGCTGTCCGGTTCGTCGCTGGTCGCGATCCAGGGCTTCGCATCGCTTGGCAATATCGGCGTCGAGGCGTTCACCGGGTTCTTCGCCGCACTGATCAACGTTCGCATCGCCGCGCCCGTGGTGGCGGGCGTGGCATTGGCCGCCACCGTCGGTGCGGGCGCGACCGCCGAACTGGGCGCCATGCGCATCAGCGAGGAGATCGACGCGCTCGAGGTGATGGGCATCAAGTCCGTCTCGTATCTCGTGTCGACACGGATCATGGCCGGCTTCATCGTGATCATCCCGCTGTACGCGATGGCGATCATCCTGTCGTTCCTGTCCGCACAGGTGACCACTACCTTCTTCTACGGCCAGTCCTTCGGCACGTATGAGCACTACTTCCGGACCTTCCTGCGTCCCGAAGACGTGATGTGGTCGTTTGTGCAGGCGGTCATCATCTCGGTGATCGTGATGCTCAACCATTGCTACTTCGGCTATTTCGCCAGTGGCGGCCCCGTCGGCGTCGGCGAGGCCGTTGGCCGGTCAATGCGTACCTCGTTGGTTGCGATCGTCTGCGTCGTCCTATTCGCATCGTTGGCGCTCTACGGCGTCGACCCGAACTTCAACCTGACGGTGTAGCGAATGACCGCGCCGCTGAACACTTCTCGCCAACCGCCATACAAGTTGGCCGGCTTGATCCTGTCGTTGCTGACCATCGCCGCGATCGTGCTGGTGTTACTTCCAGTTCCGCGGCGACTTCCTTGATCGCGACAAGCTGACCATGATGGCGGCTCGCGCGGGCCTGTCGATGGATCCAGGGGCGAAGGTCACCTACAACGGCGTTGAGATCGGCCGGGTCGGCTCGGTCGACGCGGTCGACGTCGGCGGTGAGCCACGGGCGAAGATCACGCTCGACGTGGATCCCAAGTACCTCAACTTGATTCCGAAGAACGTCGAGGCCGACATCAGCGCGACCACTGTGTTCGGAAACAAGTACATATCCTTCAAGTCGCCGAAAGACCCCAGCCCGCAGCGCATCACGACCAAAGACGTGATCGATGTGACGTCGGTGACGACCGAGTTCAACACGTTGTTCGAGACGGTTGTCGATGTGTCCTCACAGGTCGACCCGATCAAGCTGAACCAGACCTTGGCCGCGACGGCAGAAGCGCTCGACGGGCTCGGCGATCGGTTCGGCCAGTCGATCGTGCACGGCAACGAGATCTTGGCCGACATCAATCCGCAGATGGCAGAGATCCGACGACTCAATCAAGGTCTCGCGAATCTCGGTGACGTGTACGCCAACGCGGCGCCAGACCTGTTCGACGGCCTCGAGAACGCGGTGACCACCGCGCGCACGCTCAACGACCAACAGGGCAACATCGATCAGGCGTTGATGGCGGCGGTCGGGTTCGGCAACACGGGCGGCGACATCTTCGAACGCAGCGGGCCTTACCTCGTCCGCGGCACGGAAGACCTGATCCCCACCTCACAACTGCTTGACACGTACAGCCCGGCGCTGGCGTGCACGATCCGCAACTTCCACGACGTCGAACCCAAGGTCGCCGCATCGCTTGGCGGCAACGGGTATTCGCTGCGCACCCTCTCCGAACTCATGGGCGCCGGCAACCCATACGTGTATCCCGACAACCTGCCACGAGTGAACGCCCGCGGCGGCCCGGAGGGCAGGCCGGGTTGTTGGCAGCCCATCACGCGTGATCTGTGGCCCGCGCCGTACCTGGTGATGGACACAGGTGCCTCCATCGCGCCGTACAACCACTTCGAGCTCGGTCAGCCGATCCTGATCGAGTACGTGTGGGGGCGCCAGATCGGGGAGAACACGATCAACCCATGAAAATCACCGGAACAGCCATCAAGCTCGGCATCTTTTCACTGGTGCTGCTGCTGTTCACCGCGATCATCATCGTGGTGTTCGGTCAGATGCGGTTCGACCGCACCACCGGCTACTCGGCGATCTTCTCCTCCGCGAGCGGGCTGCGGTCCGGTCAGTTCGTCCGGGCATCCGGCGTCGAGGTCGGCAAGGTCTCCAACGTCGAATTGATCAACGGCGGATCGCAGGTGAAGGTCGACTTCGACGTCGATCGGTCGCTGCCGCTGTTCGACGGGACCACCGCCTCCATCCGGTACCTGAACCTGATCGGCGACAGGTACATGGAGCTCAAGCGCGGCGACAGCGAAAAGCGCCTTCCCGGGGGCGGGACCATCCCGATCGAACACACCGAACCCGCACTCGACCTCGATGCGTTGATCGGCGGCTTCCGGCCGGTGTTCCGCGCTCTGGACCCCGACAAGGTCAACACCATCGCCCAGTCGATCATCACGGTCTTCCAGGGCCAGGGGGGCACCATCAACGACATCCTCGACCAGACAGCGTCGCTGACGTCGGCGCTGGCCGATCGTGACCAGGCCATCGGTGAGGTGATCAAGAACCTCAACACCGTGCTCGACACCACGGTCAAGCATCAGCAGCAGTTCGACGAGACCGTGGTCGACTTCGAGAAGCTGATCACCGGACTGAAGAACCGCGAGGATCCGATCGCAAGCTCGGTCGCCAACATCAGCGACGCGGCTGGCACGATCGGTGACCTGCTTGCCGACAACCGCCCACTGCTGCAGAGCACCGTCACCTATCTCGAGGGGGTCCAGCAGCCGCTGGTGGATCAGAAGGATCAGCTCAACGACATACTCGTGAAGCTGCCGACGGCGTTCAACATCATCGGCAGGGCCGGCGGTATCTACGGCGACTTCTTCAACTTCTACGCCTGCGATATCACGTTGAAGATGTTCGGGTTGCAGCCGGGCGGACCGGTGCGAACCGTCAAGCTCACGTCGCAGCCCTCGGGTAGGTGCACGCCGCAATGAGGACACTCGAAGGTTCGAACAGGGTTCGCAACGGGGTGATGGGCATCATCCTGCTGGTGGTCGTCATCGGCGTTGGCCAGAGCTTCGCGAGCGTGCCGATGCTGTTCGCGACGCCGACGTACTACGCCCAGTTCTCCGACACCGGCGGCCTCAACAAGAGCGACAAGGTGCGCATCGCAGGTGTGGATGTTGGCAAGGTGCGGTCCATGTCCATCGACGGGGACAAGGTGGTCATCGGCTTCGGGCTGGATGGCACCCAGATCGGCAAGGAGACCCGCGCGTCCATCCGTACCGACACCATCCTTGGCCGGCGCAATATCGAGCTCGAGCCTCGCGGATCAGACCCGCTGCGCCCCAACGGTGTTCTGCCGCTTGGCCAGACCACCACGCCGTACCAGATTTACGACGCGTTCTTCGACGTTACCAAGGCGGCATCCGGCTGGGATACCCAGACGGTGAAGAAGTCACTGAACGTGCTTTCGGAAACCATCGACCAGACGTATCCGCATCTGTCCGCCGCGCTCGACGGGGTGGCCCGGTTCTCCGACACCATCGGCAAGCGCGACGACCAGATCAAACAACTCCTCGCCAACGCCAACAAGATCGCCGGCATCCTCGGCAACCGCAGCGCTCAGGTCAACCAACTGTTGGTCAACGCTCAGTCGCTGCTCGGGGCGATCAACGAACGCAACTACGCGGTCAGCATGCTTCTCGAGCGGGTGGGCCAGTTCTCCGAACAGGTGAAGGGCTTCATCGACGACAACCCGAACCTCAACCGGGTCCTCGAGCAGCTGCGCACCATCAGCGACGTGTTGCGAGACCGCAGGCTGCGACCTGATGCAAACGTTGACCACCGTGGCTAAATTCGTTGCGTCACTTGGTGAAGCGGTGGCCTCCGGTCCGTACTTCAAAGTCATGCTTGTGAACCTGCTGCCGTACCAGATCCTGCAGCCGTTCGTCGACGCCGCATTCAAGAAGCGCGGCATCGACCCCGAGAAGTTCTGGGGCGATGCGGGTCTGCCCGCGTGGCGGTTCCCCGACCCGAACGCACAGCGGTTCGACAACGGCGCTCCTGCGCCGGGACCGGCGATCCTCGAAGGCACGCCCGATCATCCCGGACCCGCGGTGCTGAAGGGCTCGCCGTGTTCGTACACGCCGGCTGTGGCCGATGGTCTGCCAAGGCCCGGCGACCCGCTGCCGTGTTCGCACCTGACGACCGGTCCGTTCGGCGGCCCCGAATACGGTCCGCCCGACGTCGTCACGTCGCCGCCGAACCCGAACGGTCCCGGATTCACGCCGGGTGTGCCCGCCGCGGCCATCCCGGGTCAGATGCCGCCGGATATGCCCGGTGCACCCGTCCCGCTGCCGCCTGCGCCTCCCGGTGCACGCACCGTTCCGCTGGGCCCGCTGCCCCGCGGCGCCGGACTTCACGCCCGGCATCGCGCCGCTGCCGCCCGCTCTGACGGGTCCGCCGCCGCCGCCAGGGCCTGGCCCTGACGCGGGTCCGGCGGGCGTGCCTCCGTTGCCAGGCAACCCTCCGTACCTCCCGCCCGGATCGCAGGAATAGGGGGTGAGCTGATGTCGACTATCTTCAACATCCGAAACATGAAGTTGCCCGCGGTATCTCGGGCCACGGTGATCATCGGCACGCTGGTCGTGATCCTTGCGTTGGTGGCCGCCATCGTCGGTTACAACCTGTACCGGAAGCTGACCACCAACACCGTCGTCGCCTACTTCCCTGACACCCTTGCGCTGTATGCCGGCGACAAGGTGCAGATCATGGGCGTCCAGGTCGGCCAGATCGACTCGATCGACCCGGCCGGCGACAAGATGAAGGTGACGTTCCACTACGACAACAAGTACAAGGTCCCTGCCAACGCCACCGCGTCGATCCTCAACCCCAGCCTGGTGGCGTCGCGCAACATCCAGCTGTCGCCTCCGTACACCGGCGGACCCGTGCTGGAGGACAACGCGGTCATTCCGATCGACCGCACGCAGGTGCCTGTCGAGTACGACGAACTGCGCGACTCGTTCAACCGGATCCTGACCGATCTTGGCCCGACCCCCGAACAGCCCAAGGGCCCGTTCGGCGACATCATCGAATCCGCCGCGAACGGGTTCGCAGGCAAGGGCGAACAGCTCAACAAGACGCTGACCGGGCTGTCCGAGGCGCTCTACACGCTCAACGAGGGGCGTGGCGACTTCTTCGCCGTGATCAAGAGTTTGGCGCTGTTCGTCAACGCGCTCTACCAGAGCGATCAGCAGTTCGTCGCGCTCAACGACGACCTCAAGACGTTCACCAACTCGTTCACCAACACCAACAACGAGGTGGCCACCGCGCTGCAGGATCTCAACCAGTTGTTGACGACGACCCGCCAGTTCATCAGCAAGAACGGCGAGGTGCTTACCCACGACATCAACAACCTGGCCGACGTGACCAACGCGATCCTGCAGCCGGATTCGCTGAACGGCTTGGAAACCGCGTTGCACGTGTTCCCCACGCTCGGCGCGAACCTGATGAACATCGTGTCGCCGGTGACCGGCGGCGTCATGGGCATCCCCGTCGTCAACAACTTCGCCAACCCGCTCCAGTTCGTCTGCAGCGCGATTCAGGCGGGCAGCCGCCTCGGCTACCAGGAGTCGGCGGAGATGTGCGCGCAGTACCTGGCGCCGATCCTCGACGCGATCAAGTTCAACTTCCCGCCGTTCGGCGTGAACCAGTTCACCTCGGCGATGACGCTGCCCAAGCAGATCGCCTACTCGGAGCCGCGGCTGCAACCGCCTGCGGGTTACAAGGACACCACGGTGCCCGGCATCTGGTCGCGCGACACGTTGTTCTCGCACGGCAATCACGAGCAGGGCTGGGTCACCGCGCCAGGCATGCAGGGCATCGACGTGCAGCCGTTCACCGCGAACATGATGTTCCCGGAGTGCCTCGCAGAATTGATGGGCGGACCTAACTGCGCGTATCCGGACGCACCGCCGACCTTCGGTGGCCCGCATCAGGCTCGGCCCGCCGAACGCCTACAGCGAGAACACACCGCTGCCGCCGCCGTGGTATCCGCAGCCGGGACCGCCGCCTGGTCCCGCACCGGGCGTGATCCCGGGCGATCCGGGTTCGCCACTGTCCGCGCCCGCGTCCGGGCCGGGACCCGGGCCCGCCGCCCCGGCTGGACCCGCTCCTGTGGGGCCAGCGCTACCCGCTGAGGCAGGTGGATAAGCATGCTCAAGTGTTAAATGGAGTCGAATCGCCAGCCGCGCGTTGGCGCTCATCATGGTCGCGCTGGTGCTGAGCTCGTGCGGATATGGCTTGGAAGGGCATCGCCAACGTTCCGCTGCCCGGCGGCCCTGGCACCGGATCGAACAAGACGACGATCTACGTGCAGATGCCGGATACGTTGGCGCTCAACGTCAATAGCCGGGTCCGGGTGGCCGACGTGTATGTCGGCCGGGTTCGCGAGATCGAGCTGAAGAACTGGGTCGCGACGCTGACGCTTGATCTGCAACCCGACATCAAGCTGCCGCAGAACACGCTGGCCAAGATCGGCCAGACCAGTCTGCTGGGCAGCCAGCACGTGCAACTGGACCCGCCGCCGGATCCGTCGCAGCAGCTGCTGCGCAACGGCGACACCATCCCGCTGAAGAACAGCTCATCGTTCCCCACCACCGAACGGGTGTTGGCGAGCATCGCGACGATCCTGCGCGGTGGCGGCATCTCGAACCTGGAGACCATCCAGACCGAGATCTTCAACGTTCTCAACGGCAGGGGCGACCAGATCCGGGAGTTCCTCAACCGGTTGGACACCTTCACCGACGAGCTGAACAAGCAGCGCGACGACATCACCCACGCGATCGACTCGACTAATCGGCTGCTGGCGATCGTGGGTCAGCGCACCGACACGCTCGACCGGGTGCTGACCGAGTTCCCGCCGCTGATCAAGCATTTCGCCGACACCAAGGATCTGTTCGCCGACGCGATCACGGCCCTCGGCCGGATCAGCCTGGCCGCCGACAACGCGCTGGCTCCTTCGAGTGCGAACCTGCACACCAACCTGCAGAACCTGCAGCGGCCGCTCAAGCAGCTGGGTCGGGCGTCGCCGTACCTGGTCGGCGCACTCAAGCTGATGCTGACCGCGCCGTTCTCCATCGAGAACGTGCCGAAGGTGGTTCGAGGCGACTACCTCAACGTGTCGCTGATGGTCGACCTGACGCTGTCGGCGCTCGACAACGGGATCCTGTCCGGCACGGGCGTCTCGGGCATGCTGCGCGCACTCGAGCAGGCCTGGGGACGTGATCCGGCAACGATGATCCCGGATGTGCGGTTCACACCGAACCCGCACGACGTGCCGGGCGGACCGCTTGTCGAAAGGGGTGAGTGAGCAGTGCTGACCCGCTTCATCAAGTTCCAGCTGGTGCTGTTCACCATCCTGACGATCATCGCGGTCGTCGTGTTGGGCTGGTACTACCTGCGGGTGCCCAGCCTGGTCGGCGTCGGGACCTACGACCTGCACGCCAATCTGCCCCGGTCCGGCGGTCTGTACGGCACCGCCAACGTGACATACCGAGGCACGCAGATCGGCAAGGTCACCGAGGTCAACCCAACCGAGAACGGCGCGGAGGCAACGCTTCGTATCGAGAGCCGCTACAAGATCCCGCTCGACGCGGTTCCCAACGTGCATTCGGTCTCGGCCATCGGCGAGCAGTACCTGGACCTGGTGTCGACGGGCAACCCCGGCCAGTACTACAAGAACGGTCAGACCATCTCGCAGATGGGCACGGTGCCAAGCGAAGTCGGCCCGGCGCTTGACTCCGCGAACAACGGCCTTGCCGTGCTGCCAAAGGAGAAGATCGACTCGCTGCTGACCGAAACCTCGAACGCGGTGGGCGGATTGGGCCCGGCGCTGCAACGGTTGGTCGATTCGACGACGAACATCGCGCAGGGATTCAAGGACAACCTGCCTCAGGTCAACGACATCATCGCGCACTCGCCGCCGATCCTCGACAGCCAGGTCAACTCCGGCGACAACATCGAGCAGTGGGCGCGCAACCTGAACATCATCGCGGCGCAGTCCGCCGAACAGGACGCGGCGTTGCGCAGCGGGCTAGCAGGCGGCGGCGCCGACGCTGGATCAAACGAACGAATTGTTCAGCGGCGTGCGCGACGCGTTGCCGCAGACGTTGGCCAACCTGTCCGTCGTCATCGACATGCTCAAGCGCTACCACAAGGGGCTGGAGCAGACGCTGGTGATCCTGCCGCAGGGCGCCGCGGTCGCGCAGGCGGGAACGCTCTTCGACAACCTGGGCCAGCTGCCCCTTGCCCTGTCGATCAACCAGCCGCCGCCGTGTCTGACCGGATTCCTGCCTGCCTCGGAGTGGCGCTCGCCTGCCGACCTCAGCCCGAGGCCGCTGCCGTCGGGCACCTACTGCAAGATTCCAAAGGACTACCAGGGCAACGTGGTTCGCGGCGCGCGCAACTATCCATGCGTTGACGTCCCCGGCAAGCGCGCGGCGACGCCTGCGGAATGCCGCAGCAACGAGCCGTACGTGCCGCTGGGAACCAACCCCTGGTACGGCGATCCGAACCAGGTTCTGTCCTGCCCGGCGCCGGCGGCGCGGTGCGACCAGGGTGTCAACCCCGGGCGTGGCGTCATTCCGGCGCCGACGGTCAACAACGGGATCAACCCGCTGCCCGCGGACCAACTGCCGCCGCCTGCGAGGTCGTCGGCGCCGACCAGCGATCCGCTGAGCCCCCCTGGCCAGGGCTCGGTGCAGTGCAGTGGACAACAACCCAACCCGTGTACGTACACTCCGGCACCAGGGCCACCCGGCTCCACGGCGGTGTACAGCCCGACCAGCGGTGAGGTGGTCGGACCTGACGGCGTCAGGTACAACGTCAGCAATTCGAGTAACCCAGGAGACGACGGATGGAAGGAGATGCTGGCACCCGCCAGCTGAACCCCACCGATGCTGATGCAGCGCCAGATGATGCTTCCGCAAAGCCGGATGAGTCGTTAGCAGTATCTACAGAAGACCAAATCGAAGAAGCCACCGAACTCCCATCGCAAGAGCCGGCCGACGAGGCCGTCGGGGACGGTCGGCGGCCGTCGCACCTCGGCGTCGGCTGGGTGGCGAGCATCTGCGCCGCGCTGCTGCTGTTGGCGGCGGGGGTGGGCGTTGGCGGATACCTGGCGTTGCGGTCCCACCACGACAGTGAGGCGATCGCGCGCGCCGACGCGGCGGCGCTGCAGGCGGCGAAGGACTGCGTGGCGGCGACGAACGCGCCGGACACCACGGCGATGATCGGCCGCGCAGTCGAAGATCATCGAATGCTCGACAGGTGACTTCGGCGCCCAGGCCAGCCTGTACAGCAGCGTGCTGGTCGACGCGTACCAGGCCGCGCAGGTCAAGGTGGCCGTGTCCGATATGCGGGCAGCGGTGGAGCGGCACAACGCCGACGGATCCGTCGACGTGCTGGTGGCCGTGCGGGTCAAGGTGACCAACTCCGAGACAGCCGACCAGGAGCAGGGTTACCGGCTGCGGGTGCAGATGGCTCCTGACGCGGGCACGTACAAGATCGCCCGGCTGGACCAGGTCAGTTCGTGACGGCCGTGCTCGACATGACGCCCGAAACGGCCGCCGAAGAGTCGGCGCCCGAACAGCCGACCGCATCCTGGCTGGCGCGGGCAGGCGCGTTCTCGGTGGATGTGCTGTTGGGCGTCGCGGTGATCGCGACGATGGCGCTGCTGACACTGTCGGCGCCGCAGCGCGGCTGGTTGTGGTGGGTGTTCACCGGTGCGGCCGTGCTGGTTTTCGTCCTGACCGCGATCAACCGGCTGCTGTTGCCGACGATCACCGGGTGGTCGCTTGGGGCGCGCGCTGTTCGGCATCGCGGTTCGCAAGCGTGACGGTGCGCCAGTCGGGCTCGTGCGTCTGGCCGCGCGTGATCTGGCGCATCTGCTGGACACCGCGGCGCTGCTGATCGGATGGCTGTGGCCGCTGTGGGACCGCCGCGGCCGCACGTTCGCCGATCTGCTGCTGCGCACCGAGGTGCACAAGGTCGACCGACCGCAGCGCAACGTGCGCCGCCCCGCCGCGGTGGCGCTCGTCGCGGCGACACTGCTGTGCGCAGCGGGTGTGGGTCTGAGCTATCTGGTGGTGTACCGACACGACCGCGCTGTCGACGCGGCCCGCGCGCAGATTGCGGCGGAGGGGCCGCGCATCGTCGAGCAGATGCTGAGCTATGACGTCGACACGTTGCAGCAGGACTTCTCCCACGCCCAGTCGCTGACGACGGACGCGCTACCGGCCGCAGTTGATCGCTCAACAGCAGGCGGTCCAGAAGGCGGGCGCGACCAAGAACGAATACTGGGCGGTGAGCAGCGCGGTGCTCTCGGCGGCGCCGGAGCACGCGTCGATGCTGTTGGCGATGCAGGGCCAGCGCGGCACCGACCCCGACTCAGCTGAAGTTCATCACCGCGACGGTGCGGGTTGACTTCGACAAGTCACGCGACGGGCAGTGGCGCGTTGCGAATCTCATCGTGCTGAAGAAGCCGCAGATGAATCAGGCCGGCCAATGAGCCCGCGGCGCAAGGTCGAGTCCGACGAGCAGGACTTCTTCGACGTGACACCCAAGCCGCCGCGGCGCTGGGGTCTGCCGATCATCGCCGCACTGGCGACGCTGTTGATCGCCGCGGCGATCACCGGCGAGCACGCTGATGCTGATCGACCATGAGAAGGATCGCCGCGCATCGGTCAAGGAAGCCGCGGCGTTGGGCTACGTGCGTGAGTTCATGACCGCGTACACGACTTTGGATCCGTTCCACGCCAACGACTATGCGGATCGAATCCTCGCGCAGGGCACCGGCGATTTCGCGAAGATGTTCAAGGAGAAGCAGAACGAGATCCTGGTCCAGGTCGCCCGCGCCGAGCCCACCACGGGCACTGTGCTCGAGGCGGGCGTGCAGCGGTGGAACGACAACGGCAGCGCCGACGTCCTGGTCGCGACGAAGATCTCGACGAAGTCACCGGACGGCAAGTCGACGATCGAGAGCGGAAACCGTTGGGTTGCAACGGCTATCAAGGAAGGACAGCAGTGGAAGATCAGCCAGCTGATTCAGGTGATCTGACCACCGAAGGGCCCGACGAAGCCGCCGATGCCACGGCTGAATCGCCGGCTCAGCCGGCGGAAGCCGCCCGTCGCCGCCATCGGATGCCGCTGCGCAAGGAGCTTGTGGCGAGCGACGAGGACGCCGTCGACACGGCGACCGACGAGAAGTCCGAAGCCACCGAACTGACCGAGGCCACCGAGTCGGTCGAAGCCGAGCCTGCGCCGCCGCGTCGCCGGTGGAGGCTATTCCGCCGGGCTGCGAAAAGTCCTGATCCTGAGGGTGTTTCAGCACCAACGGAGATCACGGAGCCGCAGGAGGCAGAGGAGCCCAGCCCCGCACCGCGCACGCCCGTCGGCAAGGCCGCCCGCACCGCCAAGCTCGGTGACCGAACCGGAGCAGACGGTCGATGAGCAGCCGGCCGACGAACCGCTTGTCGGCGAGAACTCGGTCAATGAGAACCCGGAACCCGAGGAACCGCAGGTCCTCGTTCCGCACCGGCCCGCAGGCAAGCGACTGACGGTCGCTGCGGTGGCCGCGGGCGTCGTCTTCGTCGGCGCTGCGGCATTCGCGGGTGCGACGCTGCAGCCGTATCTGGCCGACCGCGCGTTGGTGCACACCAAGCTGGACATCGCCAGGACCGCCGCCAACGCGATCACCACGTTGTGGACCTACACCCCCGACAACATGGAGTCGTTGCCGGACCGGTCCGCCGGTTACCTTGGCGGCGACTTCGCCAACGAGTACCGCTCGCTACATCGACGCGATCGTCGCCCCCAACAAGCAGGCTCAGGTCACCAACACCACCCAGGTGATGGGAACGGCCGTGGAAACCGTGACGCCGACCGAGGCGACCGCGCTCGTGTACACCAATTCGGTGGCCACCAGCCCGGGGTCGAAGAACATCCCGTCACTGCGGTACCTGTCCTACCGATTGACAATGCAGCGCCACGATGCGAAGTGGTTGATCACCCGGATGTCGACGGTGACGTCGTTCGACCTCACGCCTCAGCTGTAGGACGGAACCCCTCAGGCCCGTGTCCGTCGAATCGCCTGTCTCCCAACGGTTGACGGTCACCGCGCTCCTGCTGTTGACATTCGCGACCGGGCTGGTCGACGCGGTCAGCGTGCTGGAGCTCGGCCACGTTTTCGTCGCGAACATGACGGGCAATGTGATCTTCCTGGGATTCTGGTTCGTGACGGACTCGGGCGTCGACGTGACCGCCGCGCTGGTTGCGTTCGTCTGCTTCGTGGCGGGTGCGGTGGCCGGCGGCCGGTTGGCCCGCCACCTCGGTCATGAAGTTCGTCGCTGGCTCACCATCACCTTGTCGTTGGAGGTGGTGATGCTGGTGGCGCTGTCGATACTGGCAGGCACCGGGGTCATCGACTACTACGACAACAGCAAGCTGTTCTTGATCGCGGGTCTGGCGGTGACGTTCGGGATCCAGAACTCGACCGCACGGCAGTTCGGCATTCAGGAACTGTCCACCACTGTCCTGACGACGACCATCTCGGGCATCGGTTTCGACAGCAGGTTGGCGGGTGGCACGGGAGATCGCGAGAAGCTGCGCTACGGCGTGGTGCTCTCGCTGTGTGGGGGAGCGGTGGTCGGCGCGACGATGACGCGGGTCACGGTCTCCCCGGTGATCGCCCTCGCCGCAGCCGTGGTGGCCGTGGCCGCCGCGATCTTCCGGTTCGGACCCCCCAGGCAAGACATGGCGGGCGACTAGTCTCGTTCTATGCCATCAGTACTCGTCACCGGTGCAGGACGCGGGATCGGCAAGTCGATCGTCGAGCACCTGGCCTCGCGCGGTTGGGACGTGATTGCCGGGGTCCGCAGCGAACGCGACGCCGCGGCGGTCACTCCACTGAACCCGCAGCGCATCTCCTCGGTCATCCTCGACGTCACGGACGCCGGACACATCGCCGCGCTCAACGAGTCGCTGCCCGAGCGGCTCGACGCGGTCGTCAACAACGCCGGCATCGCCGTCGGCGGGCGCGATGGAGACCGTCAGCACCGACGAGTGGCGAAAGCAGCTGGAAATCAACGTGATCGGACAGCTCGCCGTCACCCAGGCGGTGCTGCCGCGGCTGCGGCAATCCCGCGGCCGCGTCGTCTTCATCTCCAGCGTCAACGGACGCCTGTCGATGTCGTTGATCGGCGCCTATGCCGCGAGCAAGTTCGCGCTGGAGGCCGCCGCCGATGCGTTGCGAATGGAGTTGCGGCCCTGGCAGATCCGGGTTGTCGTCGTCGAGCCCGCACAGACCGACACCGACATGTGGCGTACGGCCGACGACATGGTCGCCGAGCTCGAGGCGGGGCTCAGTCCGGAGCACCGCGACCTGTACGCCCGACACATCGCGGGCTTCAAGAAGATGATCCCGCTATCCCAGAAGATGGCCGTGCCAACCGCGAAGGTGTCCGCCGTCGTCGAGGAGGCGCTGACCGCCCGCAGGCCCCGCGCTCGCTACGTCGTCGGCGTCGGCCCCAAACTGCAGGTGGTCTTGATGACGAACCTGCCTGCCTGGGCCCGCGATCGGCTGCTGCGACGGGTATCCGGCCAACCCTAGTGTTCGTCAAGCGCAGCGCCGGGGCGCCCCGAGCCTTCTTCGCCTGCGAAGCGGCTGGGCTGCAATGGCTTTCGGCCGCCGACGGCGGCGTGCCATGCTGCGAGGGTGATCGCGTACGACGACACCAGCCTGACGTTGGAGCGGCTGGACAGCGCGGCGCCGACCCGCGCTGGCCGCACACGAATTCGGTCAGCGGCTGGCCCGAACTCACGACGCCGGAGCCGACGCATTCGGCGCGCCACCCGACGGCTGGACTGGTCCCGGCTACTTCGGGCCGCTGCAGCAGCCGCTGCCGATGTCGTACTCCACCAGCTGACCGGTGGGGCAGCTTCTACGCCAACGAGCGGCTGGCGCCGATGGCCGACCTCGCTGCGACGCGCCTGGACGCGCCCGCGCGTGACGCCATCGACGCCGTGATGGCGCGCTGTGACGCAGGCGATTTCGACGACGACGATCCGCCGGCCCGGTTGCACGGCGATCTGTGGAGCGGAAACGTGATGTGGACGCCCGGTGGCGCGGTGCTGATCGACCCCGCGGCACACGGCGGCCATCGCGAGACGGACCTGGCGATGCTGGCGCTGTTCGGGTGCCCACACCTCGACGCGGTGATCGAGGGCTACGAGGGCGCAGCGGCCACTGCGTGACGGCTGGCGGGACCGCGTCGGACTGCACCAGCTGTACCCGCTGTTGGCGCACGTGGTGCTCTTCGGCGGCGCGTACGCCAGCGCAGACGGTAGCCGCCGCGACGAGCGCTCTGCGCGCTGGCGGCCTGAATCTCAGTTGAACGCGAGCCAGCTGGGCAGCGCGCGCTCGCGGGAGTCGCACAGCACCTGGCGGGTGTCGCAGTTCCCGTCCGGTACGCCCGCGCCCGCCCACATGCCGCCGGTGTCGCGGCGCAGCACGATCGCCGACGACCCGCCGCCGTCGAACAGGATCGCGGTGTCGCTGCCGAGGCCGCGGAACAGATCCTGGATCTGGTCCGGCGTGTAGCTGCCGCCCTGGAAGACGTACATCTCGTCCTTGCCCTTGGAGTAGGCGATCGCCGTGCGCGCGGCGCTGGGGCCGCCGTCGTTGAGTTGTCCGGTGTCGCCCGGTGCCAGCAGCCCGATGCCGCTGACCGCGACGAAGCGAGTGCCGTTGTCGAGCAGGCCCTGAATCGCCGGCGTCGCCGCGTCGTAGTCCTGCGGGTTCTTCGGCGGCACCACATACGGCGCGCCGCCGACCGGCAGGATCATCGTCGACAGTGCGCTCCAGCTTTCGCCGCCGCCCGAGAGGCCCTGCTTACCGGCGTAGGCGACGGTGCCCGTCACCGCTGCGTTGGCGCGGCCCTGCCCGCGGGTGTTGTCGACGTAGGCGCCGAGCGGTGAACTGCATCCCGTCGACTTCCACGAGCCGCCCTTCTGTCCGCGCACATCGAAGAAGTTGGCGTTGATCGCGATCGTCGGCTGGCCAAGCGCCTGCCATGCCTGCAGCGGGGCGTAGGTCTCGGAGGCCTGCCACAGGCCTTCGCCGGTGCGCGCCCGCGGATCCCGTTCGCAGCGGGCCTGATAGCCGGAGTGCGAATCGACGAGCAGTCGCGGCGCAAGCCGTTGCGACGCGGACTTGATGATCATCAGGTGGCCGCCGCTGCTCATCTCGTAGGCGCCGCCGCCCGCGTTGAGCATCGGTGCCGGTGCGCCGCCACCGAAGTTGTAGACGAGGTAGGAGCCGCGGGTGTTGGCGATCGCGCCCGCCAACAGTTCGCGGCCGTCTGCGGCGCGGGCGGTCGGGGCGCCTGCCGTCGTCGCCGCCACCGCAACGCACAACACCAGCGCCGCGGCGTGCGCCGCGAATCGCCGGAAGTTCGCGCGCGGAATTGGCACCGTCGCCCCTTTGCTGAGACAGCTAGAACAAGACAACAATAATCACAGGAGACACACAGTCAACTTTGATAACAGGCTCGCATCGGTTGGGCATCGGGTGGGTCGCACCCTTAGCTGAGCCGAGTGAAATTCGCCGAAACGGGTAACCCGCGGTGGTCGGGCGTTCAACGTCAAGGAGCAGAAATGATTGGGACAATCATCGGTGCGATCGTCGTCGGTGCTGATCGTCGGCGCGCTGGCGCGCCTCATCATGCCGGGCAAGCAGAGCATCGGCGTCATCATGACGATCGTGCTGGGCGTCCTCGGGTCCCTGATCGGCTCGTGGGTGACCTATCAGGTCGGGCTACTCCAACGCCAATGGCGGGTGGGCAGTTCATTCCGTTCCTCGTCGGCGTGGTCGTCGCGATCGTCCTGATCGCGCTCTACGTCGGCATCACGGCGGCGCCGAGGCGCTGGTACCCCGGCGCGTTAGCGGCCGGGTGGCGCCAACCGGTAGACGGCGTCCGAATAGTCGTCGGTGATGTACACCGCACCGTCGGGTCCCGTCACCGCGGCGACCGGGCGGCCCCACCGCGTGCCGTCCTCGGCCTGGAAGCCGCCGACGAGGGTCTGCTGGTTGCCGAGATGGCCGTTCTGCCAAGGAAAGAACGCGACCTCGGGTGCGCGCGGGGGTTGACGGTTCCACGACCCGTGCACGCCGACCAGCGCGCCTGCTGGAGTACGGAGCGGGCAGCACGTTCTCGGTGAAGCTCATGACCGAGGGGAGCGGCATGTGCGCCAAGGCTCTGCTCGACGGGCGGCAGCTTGGCGCAGTCGAGCTTGCTGCCGTCGGCGTTGGTCTGCACGTCGCGGATGAACGGCAGATTCGCCGGGCCGCCATCGGGATTGCAGTAGGGCCAACCCAATTCGCGCCCGGGTGTCAGCCGGGCGAGGGCCTCGGGCGGATGGTCGTTGACGTAGTCGGGGGTGACCTCGCGAGTCTGCGGGTTCGCGACGTTGTCGCGATTGTTGACCGCAGTCCACACCGCACCGTCGGGCCCGATCGCCAGGCCCGTCCCGTTGCGCACGCCGGTCGCGAACGGCGCAGCGGGCCCGCCGCCGGGCGGGATCCGCATGATGGTGGCGCGCGGCGGGTTTGCGGTGCGGTCGTCGGCGGTGATGTTGCCCGTCGAGCCGATGGAGAAGTACAACGCGCCATCCGGGCCGACGGCAACGCTTTTCAGCGCGTGTGAATACGCGCCGCCGCAGATCGGGACTCCTGGCATCCGGCAGGCCGGCCGCCACGGTGCGGCGGTTGGTCGCTGCGCCGTCGGCGTAGTCGTACGCGTCGATCTGGTCGCTTTCGGCGACGTAGAGCGTGTTGCCCGAGAACGCCAGCCCGTGCGGTTGATCCAGCCCGTCGAGCGGCACCGACAGCCGAGGACCGGCGCCGCTCGGCTCGGCGCGGATCACCTGACCGCTGCTCGGCACGGAAACCAGCAGGCTTCCGTCCGGAGCCCATGCGGCCAGCCGGGCCTTGGGGATTCGGGCCCACACCGACAGCGTCCAGCCCGCAGGCACCATCGCCTGGCGCGGTTCGTCGAACGGGGGCTGAGCCAGATCCGGGTCGACCTGCACGGTCACCGGTACCAGGCCCGCGGGGGCCTCGGCGGTGGGTGCAGCGCGACTGCGTCAGAGTCGGTCGAGTCTGTGGAGCAGGCCGCGACCAGCACAACGCCGATCAGCGCCGCCCCAATTCGCTTACGCCGCAGCCAAACCCGCATGCATCTCCCAGACCAGAATCTCCGCGGGTTCGGTGGCGGTGACGCGTTGACCGCCGGATGCGGTGAACCGCACCGCGTCGCCTTCATGCAGCGGCCCTGCGCCCTCGAGCGTGACTTCACCGCGGGGGACGAACAGGTGCAGATAGGGAGCCTGCGGCAATTCGACGCTGTCGCCGGGCTGCAGGCGCGCGCCGTGCAGCGCCGCGTAGCGGTTGCGGATCGTGATGGCCGTGTCGTCGCTGTGCTCGGGCATGCCCGAGGCGATCGTCACCAGGCCGCCGCGCAGCAACTCGTCGTCGATCTCGAGCTGCTGGTAGCCGGGCGTGATACCCGACTCGTCGGGGACCACCCACATCTGCACGAAATGCACTGGCTCACTGTGGGATTGCTCGCCGGTCAGGGTCCACGAGTCGTTCTTCTCCGAGTGCAGGATGCCGCGGCCCGCCGACATGCGCTGGGCCAGGCCGGGATAGATCACGCCGGAGTGCCCGGTGGAGTCCTGGTGTACCAGCGAGCCACGCAGCACCCACGTCACGATCTCCATGTCGCGGTGGGGATGGGTATCAAAACCCGTGCCGGGCTTGACGATGTCGTCGTTGTTGACCAGCAGCAGGCCGTGGTGGGTGTTGTCGGGGTCGTAGTGGCTGCCGAACGAGAACGAGTGCTTGGAGTCCAGCCAGGAGATCTTCGTCTTCGCGCGGTCGTCGGCACGCCGGATGTCGACGGTCGGTGCGGTCATGTGCATCACCTCTCGATGGGCCAGCCTAGGTGGGCGGCGTTGACTCCGACAACATAGATGATGTGTCATGTATTCCATGTGGCTGACCGAGGAGCAACAGCAGATCTGGCGCGGACTACCTGGCGATGGTGAGCCGGCTGCAGACTGCGATGCACCGCCAGCTGCAGCAGGACTGCGAACTGTCGCTGTCGGACTACGACGTGTTGGTGGCGTTGTCGGAACGGGGGCCGCAGCGGATCAACGACCTCGGCGAGATCCTGGCATGGGAGCAGAGCCGGCTGTCGCATCAGCTGCGGCGGATGCGTGGCCGCGGTCTGGTGGAACGCCACGGCAGCGACGACGACCGCCGTGGCGCGACGGTCGAGCTCACCGACAGCGGGCGCGCGGCGTTGGATGCCGCCGCGCCAGGGCACGTCGAACTGGTGCGCTCCGTGGTGTTCGACGGGTTGAGCGCCGCGCAGCTGCGCGCGTTCGGGTCGAGTGGTACAGTCGGCTTGGTAGCCGAGTTACCAATCGGATTCGGTGAACTTGATGACACCGCGGATGTTCTTGCCCTCCAGCATGTCCGCATAGCCGTCGTTGATGTTCTCCAACGAATAGGTGGTGGTGACCATCTCGTCGATCTTCAGCTGCCCGGACTTGTAGAGGCCGACCAGCTTCGGCGTCTCGACGTGTGAGCTGCCGCCGCCGAAGATGTTGCCCTTCAACGTCTTCTGCAACATGGTGAACAGGAACAGGTTGAGCTTGACGTCGACGTCCATCATCGAGCCCATGCCCGTCACCACGCAGGTGCCGGTCTTGGCGGTCAGGATCATCGCCTCTTCGACGTACTCGCCCTTCATGTCGCCGACCGCGATGATGGTCTTGTCGGCCATCAGGCCATGGGTGACGTCGATCATCGGTGCGATGGCCTCGGCCATCGACGGGTAGACGTGCGTGGCGCCGAACTTGATGGCCTGGTCGCGCTTCCACTCGTTCGGGTCGATCGCGATGACGTTGCCTGGCGCCGGAGATCACCGCGCCCTGCAGCGCACTCATGCCGATGCCGCCGACGCCGACGATCACCACCGTCTCACCGGGCTGCACCTGTGCGACGTTGGTGGCCGAGCCGTAACCGGTCGGCACCGCGCAGCCCATGATGGCGGCGGTCTCGAACGGGATGTCCTGATCGATCTTGACGACCGAGTCCTTGTGCACGGTCATGTACGGCGCGAAGGTGCCGAGCAGGTTCATCGGCGACACCTCGGTGGTGCCCGCGTGCACCCGGCTGGTTCCGTCCGCGATGGCCTTGCCGCCGAGCAGCACCGCGCCGCGATCACACAGCGACCGGTAGCCCTTCAGGCACGGCTGACACGCACCGCAGGCGGGGATGAAGGCGAGGATGACGTGGTCGCCCTCGTCAAGGCCGGTGACGTTCTTGCCGACCTTGGTGACGACGCCCGCGCCCTCGTGCCCACCGAGTGCGGGCAGGCCGATCGGGGTGGCTCCGGTGGTCAGGTGGTAGTCCGAGTGGCACATGCCTGCGGCATGCACGCGGATCTGCACCTCATCGTCGACGGGGTCGCCGACCTCGATCTCGTCGATCCGGAACGGTGAGTTGAGCTCCCACAGCAGAGCCCCTTTGGTCTTCATGACAGGCGATCATAGAACACGTTACAAAACACGTGTCAAGAAAGGCTCTGACCAGGCATTTTTCGGGGCCAGACTACCTCGTCTGGCGAGTGGCCACTTGTTGCACATTTCCGCCGCGTTTTGTGTGTCATAAGTGGCCACTCACGGTGCGCAGCTGTGGATAAACCGCCGTTGTACACCGAAAACGTCGGAGCCCAACAAGACCGTTGACGCATGGACAAGAAGCCCATTCCTCGGTACGGAGGCACTGGCGGCGGGCACAGTCACACGACGAACGCTGCGCAGCCGCTTCGAGCCGGTCTACCGCAATGTGTACGTGCAGAAGGGCATGGAGCTGACAGCGGTCACGCGCGCCGAGGCGGCATGGCTGTGGAGTGGTCGACAAGCGACTGCCGCGGGATTGTCGGCCGCTGCCCTGCACGGCACGCAGTGGATCGATCCACGGCTGCCTGCGGAGCTGTATCGCCGCAACGGCAAGCCGGTGGACGGCATTCTGATCCACCGCGACGAGCTGTTCGATGACGAGACTCGATTGGTGCGCGGCATCCTCGCGACGTCGCCCGCGCGCACAGCATTCGATCTCGGCCGACGCGACCGTCGCACGCCGGCGCTGATCGCGGTCGATGCATTGGCGAACGCGACAAAGCTGCAGTCGTCGGACGTATACCCGCTGCTTAAACGCCACCGTGGTGTGCGTGGCCTGGTTCAACTGCGCGAAGTGCTCGACTTGATGGACTGCGGTGCCGAATCGCCGCAGGAGACCCGTACACGACTGGTGCTCGTCGATGCGGGGCTGCCTAGGCCGCAGACGCAGATCGTCGTTATGGCAACTTCGCAGGGAGAAGGTACGCGAAGGTCGACATGGGATACGACGATTTCAAGGTCGGTGTGGAGTACGACGGTGAGCAGCATTGGACGAACCCCGACCAGTATGCGTACGACATCGATCGGCACGCGGAGTTGCTGGCACGCGGCTGGGTGATTATCCGCGTAAGCGCCGAGATGCTGCGATACCGTCCGCAGGTAATTGTTGCCCGGGTTTGCGCGGCGCTGCGGGCGGCCGGCGCCGAGTGGCCAGCTATCGCACAGATTTTGGGCGATCGCGTGGCATAACTGGCCACTCGTCGCCCTAGAGCGAAGCCGGCAGACCGAACTTCTCGAAAGTCGTCATGTGGAATGCCACGACGTGCGAGATGCCATCCGGGCTGACGGCCATGACGTGCATCTGGAACGGCTCGTGCACGCCGGTTTCTCGATTGATCATGTACAACGCCGCGGCGGGCTGACCGTTGGCGGTGGTGCGGATGAAGCGCATATCCCCGGCGGCCTCGGCCGGGCAGTGCGTCTTGGACAGCAGGACGATGTTCTCCGGCCCCTGGTACCAGCCGTCGAACGGCGGCATCTCCCAGACGGCGTCCGCAGTGAACAACTCGACGAGCTTGTCGATGTCGTAGGTCTCGAATGCTGCGATGTAGCGCGTCAGCAGATCCTGGGCCTCCGGTGAATCCGGCGGCTGTAGCTGGTCGTCCTCGCTGGGGCCGACAGCGTCGAGCTGCGCCCGCGCGCGCTGCAGCAGGCTGTTGACCGCGGCCGTCGACGAGCCGATCGCGTCGGCCACCTCGGCCGCCTTCCACTGCAGCACCTCACGCAGCACCAGCACCGCGCGCTGCCGCGGCGACAGATGCTGCAGCGCTGCGATGAACGCCAGCCGCACCGACTCCCGCGAACCGACGATCGTCGGACGGGTCGGTCGGGTCGTCGTATTGATCGGGCAGGGGCTCCAGCCACGGCACCTCATCACGCGCCGTGATGTCATCGACGGGATCCGAACTCGGCGCGCCCAACCCCGTTGGCAACGGACGGCGCTGCCGTGAGTCCAGCGCCGTCAGGCATGTGTTGGTGGCGATCCGGTACAGCCATGTCCGCAGTGAGGACTGACCCTTGAACCCGCCGTAGGCCTTCCACGCCCGCAGGTAGGTCTCCTGAACCAGGTCCTCGGCGTCATGCAGTGAGCCGGTCATCCGGTAGCAGTGCGCCAGCAGCTCACGCCGGTGCGGTTCGGCCTTGAGCAGGAACTCGTCATCGGTTTCGTGTGCGAGGACGGTCACCCCGCCGAGCTTACGCAGAAGCCCCGACAAGCAGTCGCTAGTCTCCCCTGATGGCCACAACCCGGACCGAACGCAGCTTCGACGGCGTCGGCGGCGTGCGCATCGTCTACGACGTGTGGACCCCCGATACCGACCCGCGCGGGGTCGTCGTGCTTGCGCACGGGCTTGGCGAGCATGCCCGCCGCTACGACCATGTCGCGCAGCGGTTCGGCGAATCCGGGCTCATCACCTATGCCCTGGACCATCGAGGCCACGGCCGGTCCGGCGGCAAGCGGGTCTATCTGCGGGACATCTCCGAATACACCGACGACTTCCACACGCTGGTCGGCATCGCCGCCGCTGACCACCCCGGGCTCAAGCGCGTCGTGCTGGGCCACAGCATGGGTGGCGGCATCGTGTTCGCCTACGGCGTCGAGCATCCCGACGACTACACCGCGATGGTGCTGTCCGGCCCCGCGGTCGACGCCCAGGACGCGGTGTCGCCGGTGATGATGTTCGCCGCCAAGCTGCTCGGCAAGATCGCGCCCGGCCTGCCCGTCGAAGAGCTGCCCGCCGAAGCGGTGTCGCGTGACCCCGAAGTGGTGGCCGCCTACATCGCCGACCCGCTGGTCCACCACGGCAAGATGCCCGCAGGCATCGCCCGCGCATTGCTCGGCGTCGGCTGAGACCATGCCGCAGCGCGCGGGCGCGCTGACGGCGCCGCTGCTCGTCGTGCACGGCGAGCAGGACAAGCTGGTCCCCGCCGACGGCAGCCGCCACCTGGTCGAGTGCGTTGGCTCCACCGATGTGCACCTGAAGGTTTACCCGGAGCTCTACCACGAGGTGTTCAATGAGCCCGAACGCGCCGTGGTGCTCGACGACGTCGCATCCTGGATCGAGGTTCGCGCTTTGAAACGCCTTGTCGTTCTTGCCGTTTCGCTGGTGCTGGCGCTGGCCGGCTGCTCGTCCGATGATCAGCATCCCTGGGTCGACGACGAGGTCAGCTTCGACGCCGACGGCCTGACCATCCACGGCACCTACCGCCACCAGCAGGACGCCGGACCAGGACCCGCGGCGCTGCTGATCTCCGAAAGCGGGCCGACCGACCGCAACGGCGACAACGCGGTCGTCGGCCCCATCGGCAACATGCGGCAACTGGCCGAACAGCTGTCGGCCAGCGGCGTCGCCAGCCTGCGCTACGACAAGGTCGGTACCGGCAAGACCGGCCTCGGTCAGTACAAGCGGCCGAACGATGTCGTCAGCGCCGTCTACACCACGGGCGCCAAGGCAGCGGTTCGCTACCTCGCCGATCAGCCCGGCACCGACAAGGCGCGCATCTCGGTGTACGGCCTCGGTGAGGGCACCATCCACGCGATGTCGCTGGCGACCGACACCACGCCCGGCGCGCCAAAGATCCACTCGCTGGGCCTGTTTCAGCCGCTGCCCGGCCGCTATCTCGACATCATCACCAACCGGGTGCGCGCCGACGCAAGCCCCCAGACGCTGGCTACGTGGCTGGCGGCCGTCGATGAAATCCGGACCAAAGGCACCGTGCCCGCGCAAGCTGCCGGAGGGGCTGAACGCCATCGTCAACCCGGGCAACGTGAAGGCCGTCGTCGAGGCCGACAAGATCGATCCGGTGGAGCTCGCCGCGAAGGTGCCCGCAGGCACCCCGGTCTTGTTGACGTGCTCGGACACCGACAGCCAGGCCAAGTGCGACGCCGATGCGGCCTCTGATCGACGCGCTCAAGCACACCGCGCTCACGGTCGTCGAACTCAAGGGCGTCAACCACGTGCTGCGCGACGACCCCAGCGACAACATCGCCAACCTCACCAAGCCCGGGCCGCTTTCTCCACAGCTGGTCGGCAAGCTCGACGTCTTTGTCACCAAGTAGCCCTAATCTGGCGCCATGACACCCGAAGGCGAGCGCGAGTGAAGCGAGATCGGGGTGTCAGCCCGCCCCAAGGGCGGAGCGACGAATCGAGCATGACTGACGACAAGATGCTGGCGCGGATCGCCGCGCTGCTTCGCCAGGCCGAGGGGACCGACAACCAGCACGAGGCCGACGCGTTCATGGCCGCCGCACAACGGCTGGCCACGGCGACGTCGATCGACCTCGCGGTCGCCCGCGCACATTCGGACAAGCGCACGAAGGTGCAGACTCCCGTGCAGCGCACCATCACCATCGGCAACGCCGGCGCCCGCGGGCTGCGCACCTACGTGCAGCTGTTCACGGTGATCGCGCACGCCAACGACGTGAAGTGCGACGTCGCGTCGAATTCGACGTTCGTCTACGCGTACGGGTTCGCCGAGGACATCGACGCCAGCCACGCGCTGTACGCCAGCCTGGTGATGCAGATGGTGAAGGCGTCGGAGGCCTACATCTCGTCGGGCGCGCACCGGCCGACGCCGACGATCACCGCGCGGATCAACTTCCAGCTGGCGTTCGGCGCCCGCGTCGGCAAGCGACTGTCCGAAGCGCGTGAGCAGGCGCAGCGTGAGGCCACCAAAGGCCGGTTCAGCCGCCCGGGTACCGCTATCGCGTTGCGGGACAAGGATATCGAGCTGAAGGACTTCTACCGCGAGACCTCGCCGGCGCGCGGCACGTGGCGGGCCACCAGTGCGACGGCCGGTTACTCGTCGGCGGCGCGACGCGCGGGCGACAAGGCAGGCCGGCGGGCGCGGCTGGGTAACAGCTCCGAGCTGGCCGGTGCCCGCTCGGCATTGGAGAAGTGACGCCGCGCGACACGCAGCGGGCAAAGGTCTACGCCGCTGAGGAATTCGTGCGGACGCTGTTCGACCGCGCGGCCGAGCACGGCAACCGCGTCGTCGACTTCTTCGGCACGCAGCTGACGCTGCCGCCCGAAGGGCGGTTCGCGTCGGCGCCCTCGGTGCAGCGCTACGTCGACGAGGTGCTGGCCCACCCCGCCGTCCGTGCGCGCTGGCCGGCCGTCGGCACGCTGACGGTGCGGGCCCGACGCGGGGCCACCGCCGCCCACTATGAACGCTCCGATGACGACGGCGCGGCCATCGCGGTGCCCGACGGTCGCGCGACGTGGGCGTTGCGCGAGCTGGTCGTGTTGCACGAGATCGCCCATCACCTGAGCGACGCCGAACCGCCGCACGGGCCGGAGTTCGTCGCGACGTTCTGCGAACTCGCCGAAGCGGTGATGGGCCCGGAGGTCGCCCACGTATTGCGGGTCGTGTACGCCAAAGAGGGTGTGCGGTAGCGTTTGTCGTGTGACGGAGCCGGATCCGAAGGCGCTCGACGAGACTGTTCAATCGCGCGTTGCGCACCGAGGACGATGCGTTGACGGCGGCGCGGGAGGCGGGCGCCGCCGCGGGGATGCCTGCGATCGAGGTGTCCGCCCAACACGGAAAGCTGTTGTTCCTACTGGCGACGGCGATGCGCGCGACCCGTGTACTGGAGATCGGCACCCTCGCCGGATACAGCACCATTCAACTGGCCCGCGCTGTCGGACCCGGCGGCCGCGTCGTCACGCTCGAGTACGAACCCAAGCACGCCGAGGTGGCGCGCGAGAACCTGGCGCGCGCAGGGGTCGACGACCGCGTCGAGGTGATCGTCGGCGCCGCGCTGGACACGCTGCCGACGCTGGCCGACCGTGAGGAACCGTTCGACCTGATCTTCATCGACGCCGACAAGGAGAACAACGTCGCCTACGTCGAGTGGGCGATCAAACTCGGCGCGCCGGGCTCAATCATCGTGGTGGACAACATCGCTCGCTTCGGGCGGGTGCTCGACCCGGCGCCCGACGACCTTCAGGCCCGTGCCGTGCGCGACATGCTGGAGATGATGGGCGAGAACCCGCGGCTGGACGCGGCTGCGATCCAGACGGTCGGCACCAAGGGCTGGGACGGCTTCGCGGTGGCGATCGTCAAGGAGCCGGTCGCGTAGCGCGATTCGTCGGGCCCATTCCCGCGCTCTTCTCCCGATTCGCCAACGAGTGACCGCCGTGGGTGTGTTATTCCGGTGAGATGTCAAAGACTCTGCCGATAGGCGTATTTGCCGCCTGTGCCGCACTGGCATTGCTCGCCGGTCGCTCATGCGGATCGAGCTGAACCACCGCCGCTGTACGGGTACTACAACGTGTTCATCGACTTCTCGAAGCAGACGTTCAACGGTATGCCGACACCGATGGATCCGATAACCTTTCCTGTCGAATTCACCACCCACTGTGACGTGAACGGTTGTGTCATGCGCATGGACAACAAGGACGACCATGCCCGCAATCCAGGCGCTCCCGTGGCTTACGAGTACAGATGGAACAACGACCGGTGGGAAACGAGCGGTGAGTATCCCTACTTCTGCGATCGCAACGACCCCAACAGCGTCGTGAAGGCCCAACGCTCGGACTACTGGATCCCGAACCCTGACGGTAGCTTCTTCGGAGAGCGCACCCTCATCATCGATGGCGCCGGATGCCCAGGTGAGGGACCAGGCACTCATTTGGTGCCGATATCGCTGACCCCCATCGAACCACCACCGCCCGCCTAGCCGCAGACCGCGCCGCCCCGCGTCGCATGGGAACTTCGTTGGCGGACAGGGGGCTCCGTCCGATCGCCGCGTCGGCGACGAGTAGCGCACTCCGCTGGCTTTGCGCAAGAAGCGTAATCTTGATGGTGATGAATGGGTATTGCAGACCCCAAAACGTTTGCCGGATAACAGAAAGGAAACGAAATGACAACAGCCCATACATCAATCGATCAGCATCCTGACATATTGGCTCTCCGCGCGAGCTATGACCGCGCGGCGGAGTCGATGACCGCCGCAGGCCACCTTCGGCCTGACGTTGCTGACGGCGATATACGTTGCCCTGTCACCGCATATCGTCGGCTTCGACACATTCGACGCGGCTACCTGCCAGCGATCTGATTGTGGGAATCGACCGTTGCTGTCCTGGCAATGTGCTTCGGCTCGGCACTACGACCGTACCCACGGCATGACGTGGACGCTGCCGGTCTTCGGTGTGTGGATCTTCTTCTCACCGTGGATCTTCGTCGCGTCACCGACGGCGGGCATGATCTGGTCACACGTGATCTGCGGTCTGCTGATCACCGTGTGCGGCCTATACGCCGTGTATTTCGGAATGCGCGTGCCGCGGTTCCGAGCGCTAGACAGGCACAACAAGACCGGCCGGGGTGAGCCCGGCCGGCCGGCCTAGCCGCAGACCGCGCCGCCGGCCGCCGAACCGACCAGCTTGGCGTACTTGGCCAGCACGCCGGTGGTGTAGCGCGGCGGCAGCGGCTCGAAATCCGCCTTGCGCGCGTCGAATTCGGCCGGATCGACCAGCACGTCCAGCGTGCCCTTGGCCACGTCGAGGCGGATGCGGTCACCGTCGCGCAGGAACGCGATCGGACCGCCGTCGACGGCCTCGGGCGCGACGTGTCCGACGCACAGCCCGGTGGTGCCGCCGGAGAACCGGCCGTCGGTCATCAGCAGCACGTCCTTGCCAAGCCCCGCGCCCTTGATCGCGCCGGTGATCGCGAGCATCTCGCGCATGCCCGGGCCGCCCTTGGGACCCTCGTAGCGGATCACCACGACGTCGCCCGCGGTGATGGTGCCGTCCTCGAGAGCGTCCAGCGCAGCGCGCTCGCGTTCGAAAACCCTTGCGGTGCCTTCGAACACGTCGGAATCGAAGCCGGCCGACTTCACCACCGCGCCCTCCGGGGCCAGCGATCCGCCCAGAATCGTGATGCCGCCGGTCGGGTGGATCGGATTGTCGAGCGCGCGCAGCACCTTGCCGTCGGGGTCGGGCGGCGCGATGTGCGCGAGGTTCTCGGCCATCGTCTGGCCGGTGACCGTCAGGCAATCACCGTGCAGCAGACCGGCATCCAGCAGCGCCTTCATCACGACGGGCACACCGCCGATGCGGTCGACGTCGGTCATCACATGCTGGCCGAACGGTTTGACGTTGGCGAGATGGGGCACCTTCGAGCCGACGCGGGTGAAGTCCTCGAGCGTCAGCTTCACGTTCGGCCTCGTGCGCGATGGCCAGCAGGTGCAGCACCGCGTTGGTCGAGCCGCCGAACGCCATCACCACCGCGATCGCGTTCTCGAACGCCTCCTTGGTCATGATGTCGCGCGCGGTGATGCCGCGGCGCAGCAGTTCGACGACGGCCTGGCCGCTGCGGCGCGCGAACCCGTCGCGGCGGCGGTCGGTGGCCGGCGGTGCCGCGCTGCCCGGCAGCGACATGCCCAGCGCCTCGGCGGCGCTGGCCATCGTGTTGGCGGTGTACATGCCGCCGCACGCGCCCTCGCCGGGACAGATCGCGCGCTCGATCGCGTCGACGTCCTCGCGCGGCATCAGCCCGCGCGCGCACGCGCCGACGGCCTCGAACGCGTCGATGATCGTCACTTCACGCTCGGTGCCGTCGGACATCTTCGCGATGCCGGGCAGGATCGAGCCGGCGTAGAGGAAGACGTTGGCCAGGTCGAGCCGCGCGGCGGCCATCAGCATGCCGGGCAGCGACTTGTCGCAGCCGGCCAGCAGCACCGAACCGTCGAGGCGCTCGGCCTGCATCACCGATCTCGACGCTGTCGGCGATCACCTCGCGGGACACCAGCGAGAAGTGCATGCCCTCGTGGCCCATCGAGATGCCGTCGGACACCGAGATCGTGCCGAACTCCATCGGATAGCCGCCCGCCGCGAACACCCCGTCCTTGACGGCCTTGGCCAGCCGGTCCAGCGACAGGTTGCACGGGGTGATCTCGTTCCACGACGAGCCGACACCGATCTGCGGCTTGGCGAAGTCGTCGTCGTCCATGCCTACCGCGCGCAGCATCCCGCGGGCGGCGGCCTTCTCCAGGCCGTCGGTGACGTCGCGGCTGCGGGGCTTGATATCGGGCTCGGAGGGCTCTGAGGGCATGGGTCTCAGTATGCCGTCGGCGTTTCGACCGGCCAAACCGTTATCAATACCCCCACGGGGTACCCTCGGACGCATGATGTCCATGACTCGTCGCAGTAGCCGCAGCGCTGGCCGCGTTGACCGTCGCCCTGTTCGTTGTCGTCGTGTACCAGCCCGGCGTCCGACGGCCATGCCGATCACCAGCACAGCGACCAGCCCGTCATCACCGGGCAACCGGCCGGCTACAACGCCGACGATGTCGCGTTCGCCACCAACATGATTCCGCACCACCAGCAGGCCGTCGAGCTGTCGGCGATGGTTCCCGACCGCTCCACCAACGCCGGACGTCGTCGCGCTGGCCGACCAGATCTCTGCCGCGCAGCAACCGGAGATCAACGTCATGAAGGTGTTCCTGGTGCAGTGGAACGAGAACCCCGACACCGACTCCGGGCACGCCGGCCACGGCAGCACCATGCAGGGCATGGTCGACGCAGGCGACGATGACGAAGCTGAAGTCGCTGAACGGCGCCGAGTTCGACAAACTGTGGCTGCAGTCGATGATCAGCCACCACCAGGGCGCGATCGAAATGGCCAAGGCCGAGATCGCCAACGGCGACAATGTGGATGCCAAGGCGCTGGCGAAGAACATCGTCACAACGCAGGAAGCCGAGATCGGCCAGATGAAGCAGATGCTGGGAGGCTGAAATGACTGCCGCACACGGTTATTCGCAGCAGAAGGAGAACTACGCCAAGCGGCTGCGCCGAATCGAAGGCCAGGTCCGCGGCATCGCGAAGATGATCGACGAGGACAAGTACTGCATCGACGTCCTCACCCAGATCAGCGCGGTCAACAGCGCGCTGCAGTCGGTGGCGCTCGGCCTGCTCGACGAGCACCTCGGCCATTGCGTCACGCAGGCCGTCGCCGAAGGTGGCGATGAGGCCGACGCCAAGCTGGCCGAGGCTTCGGCCGCGATCGCGCGGCTGGTGCGCTCCTAGTCGGCGATTCGACTGCTTGGTGTATCCGGTCGGGCGAACCACGAGGATCACGCGGTCAGCCTTGTCAGGCGGCGGCTCTGTCAGCGGACCGCTGTAGCGGTCGTTGAGCTGCAGGTAGAACGCTCCGGTTGGATCGGGCACGATCTCCTCCACCACACCGCGCACCTCTAGGTAGCTATACGGGTTATCCGGATCGCTGATCGACATCGCGACGTTCGGGTTCGCCGTCACGTTCCGGTATTTCTGCCGTTTGATGGTGTGGGTGAATCGCAACAGCTCGCCGTCCCAGTCGAACCACATCGGATTCACCTGCGGGTTGCCGTCGGGTCTCGTCGTGGCCAAATGCCCGTACAGCGGGCGCTCCAGCAGTGACTCGTGCCCCTCTGGAATATCGACCATCACAATCCTCTCTCGATTAAGCGGTGATCCGCTACCGCTCACAACCCGCTATAGCGCTTTTCCCATCCACCCGCGCCTCTTCGCGGTTCCTCAGGTAACCAGCAGGAAGTAACATTGCGGGCCGCGTGGCGATGAACACTGCAGCTCAGCGCGTGAGTCGGGCGGGCGCTCAGGATCGGGCAGCATCCTCGTGGCGGTAGCTGGTCTTTTCGCTGTGCAACACTGGACGAAGTTTGTGTGACTGGAGGTGACGTATGCGGAAGCGGACGACGGGGAGGCTAGTCACCGCGTTATTCGCGGCTGGACTGGTCGGTGGACTGGCGCTCGGGAAACCCATCGGCGATGGCTGACCCCGAACTACCACCGCCACCGCCAGCGCCCATCGATCCGGCAGCAGCGCCCGCGCCGCCGCCCGATCCGTTCGCTCCGCCGCCGGCCGATCCGCTGGCGGTCCCGCCGGTCGATCCTGCCGCGCCGCCCGCCCCGCCGCCGTTCGTGCTTCCGGGGTTCCCGCCGGCGGACCCACTGGCCGCCGCTCAGCCGACGGTGATTCCCGAAGGCACGCCCGCGGGCCAGAACCCGACGCCGTATGTCGGGCAGCCGGTGTTCTCGCCGCCGACGTTCAACCCGGCCAATGGCTCGAAGGCCGGCGCCGCCAAGCCGATCTACATCAACTTCGCCCGCCCGATCGCCGACCGAGGGCTGGCCGAGCAGGCGATCCACATCTCGTCGGTTCCGCCGGTGCCGGGCAGGTTCTACTGGACGAGCGACAGCCAGGTCCGCTGGCGTCCCCAGGACTTCTGGCCGGCCGGGACCGTCGTCAACATCGATGCCGGCGGCACCAAGTCGAGTTTCACCGTCCCCGAGCAGTTGGTCGCGACTGTCGATGACGCGACGCACCAGATGACGATCGTGCGCAACGGCAAGGTCGAGAAGACGTTCCCGGTGTCGATGGGCAGGCCGGACGGCAAGCACGAGACGAAGAACGGCACTTACTACGTGCTGGAGAAGATGCCCACCATCGTGATGGACTCCTCTACGTACGGGGTGCCGGTCAATTCACCGGAGGGCTACAAACTGACCGTGCAGAACGCCGTCCGGATCGACAACAGCGGCGCGTTCGTGCACAGCGCACCGTGGTCGGTCGGCGATCAGGGCAAGCGAAACGTCAGCCACGGCTGCATCAACCTGAGCCCGGACAACGCGAAGTGGTTCTTCGACAACTTCGGTAGCGGTGATCCCGTCGTCATCAAGAACTCGAAGGGCATCTACAACGCGCCCGACGGTGCGTCGGACTGGCAGATCTTCTAGCTCCAGATACGGACCCGCCGCTGCGGTTCGAGGTACAGCTCGTCGGCATCGCTGACATCGAACGCGTCGTAGAACGCATCGATGTTGCGGATGACGCCGTTGCACCGGAACTCCGGCGGTGAGTGCGGGTCGATCGCCAGCCGCCGAATAGCCTCGGCATCACGGGATTTGGTGCGCCACACCTGAGCCCAGCCGAAGAACACCCGCTGCTCGCCGGTCAGCCCGTCGATCACCGGGGCCTCCGCGCCCTTGAGTGACAGCCGGTAGGCCAGTAGGGCGATGGACAGCCCGCCGAGGTCGCCGATGTTCTCTCCGACCGTGAACGCACCGTTCACGTGGTGGCCGTTGTCCAGACCGCGGGGCACGAACTCGTCGTATTGCTCGATCAACGCCTTTGTCCTGGCGCCGAATTCGGCACGGTCCTCGTCGGTCCACCAGTCCACCAGGTTGCCGTCGCCGTCGTACTTGGCGCCCTGGTCGTCGAACCCGTGGCCGATCTCGTGGCCGATGACCGCGCCGATGCCACCGTAGTTTGCGGCGTCGTCGGCCTCGGCGTCGAAGAACGGCGGTTGCAGAATCGCTGCGGGAAAGACGATTTCGTTCATGCCGGGGTTGTAGTAGGCGTTGACGGTCTGCGGCGTCATGAACCACTCGTCACGGTCGACCGGCCCGCCCAGCTTCGCCAGCTCGCGTTCGTAGCCGACCTCGTAGCCGCGGCGGTAGTTGCCGTATAGGTCGTCGCGCTCGATGACAAGCTTCGAGTAGTCCCGCCACTTGGCCGGATAGCCGATCTTCGGGGTGAACTTGTCCAGCTTGGCCAGCGCCTTCGCCCGCGTCTGCGGCGTCATCCACTCGAGGTCGTTGATGCTGACGCGATAGGCCTCGCGAAGGTTGGCCACCAATTCGTCCATGCGGGCCTTGGCATCCGGCGGGAAGTGGCGCTCCACATAGAGCTTGCCGACGGTGTCGCCCATCAGGCTCTCCACCACCGACACCGCGCGCTTCCACCGGTCGCGGATCTCCTCGGTGCCCGACAGCCTGCGGCCGTAGAACGCGAAGTCCTCGGCCACCAAGTCATCGGTCAGCAGCGACGCGCGGGCATGAATGAGTCGCCAGCGGGCCCAGTTTTTCCAGTCCTCGAGGTCGGAGCCCGACCCACCAGACCACTCAGCGGCGAATGCCGTCAGGTAATCAGGCTGGCGCACAACGAGTTCCGCGACGACATCGGGAGACGTACCCAGCGCGGTGACCCAGCCTGTCCAGTCGAATCCGGGTGCCTCTGCGGGCAGCTCAGCGAACGTGCGCAGGTTATAGGTCAGGTCGGCGTCGCGACGCTTGACGACGTCCCAGTGCGCGGCGGCCAGTTTGGTTTCCAGCGCGACGATGCGCGCGGCCGTATCGGTGTGCTCGCCGCCGTAGACGAGGGCGAACATCGCGGCGATGTGCTGCGGGTAGGCGGCGAGAATCTCGGCGTGCTGCTCTTCGCGGTAGTAGGACTCGTCGGGCAGGCCCAACCCGGACTGGCTCAGGTGCACCAGATAGCGCGTCGAGTCCTTGGAGTCGGTGTCGACGTACATGCCGGTGCCGCCACCGACCCCGGTGCGCTGCAGGGCGCCCACCACCGCGGCCAACGCGTCGGGGGTCTCGGCGGCATCAATCGTGGCCAGCTCGTCGAGCAGCGGCTGCACACCGCGCTGTGCCACCGTGGTCTCGTCCATGAAGCTGGCGTACAGGTCTCCGATGCGCTGCTCGTCGGTGTGCTTCTCCGCGCCCGACGCGGCGGCCTCGGTGATCAGGTCACGGACCTGCTCCTCGGCGCGGTCATAGAGAGATCGGAACGCGCCGTCGGTCGCGCGGTCGGCCGGGATCTTGTAGTCGGCCAACCAGCGGCCGTTGACGTGGCCGAACAGATCGTCTTGGGGGCGGGCATCGGAGTCGACGTGGCTCAGGTCAATACCGGAGCGAATGGCTTCTACCGTCACCCCACCAGATTGCCAGAAGGCTTGAGGGTGAGCTGTCCAGCGCCTGGACATCAACTCTTTCTGAAATCAAGCACATCGGCTCGGCGGTGGCTGTAGGTTAGCTGCGCGAAATCCCTATCCGGTTGCTGCCTGGCGGTTCGAGCGGCGCGCCGGTTCGCCTCGTCCAGGAGGTCTGCGCTATGCCCGTTCACCCCTGTGTCACCGCGGGAATCGTGATCGCGGGAGCGACGGTCTTGCTCGCCAACCCGCCGTCTCCTGCGGAGCCGTCGACCGTCCAGCGGGTCGTCAATCCTCTTGTCGCGCAATCGCCGACGGCACCCGACGCTGAGGGGAGCGGCGTTGTTGCGTCAACGGGTCCAGGTGTTTCGACAGCGGTGGCGCCATGGCTGCTCGACGTGTTGATCGGGCGTGACTCTGGCGGTGGGCCTGCAGCCGGTGAGCCGACGGCGGGCGTCTTCGTGTCGTCGGTGACCACCCGATCGGCGTCTGTCGGCGGCGGCCGCGCACAGCCGTCGGTGGTGGCGAGGTCGACGGCTGTCATCGGTGGGGGCGGCTCGGGCCCGGCGCTCGCGGCACAGCCGGCCGGCGTCAACAATCTGTTCAGTGCGCTGATTGGCGATCGGTGCGGGTTGGTCTGCAATGGCGCCGACGGCGCACCCGGCGAGGACGGCCAGGCCGGCGGGTTGCTGTTCGGCAGCGGCGGCCAGGGAGGCGCCGGGGTGGCCGGGGTAAACGGCGGCAAAGGCGGCAACGGCGGTGCGGGTGGGCTCATCGGCAACGGCGGCGCAGGCGGTGAAGGGGTGGCCGCCGATCTCAACGGCGGCGTCGCAGGTACCGGCGGTAACGGCGGCGACTCCGGCTGGATCGGTAACGGTGGTGCGGGAGGCGCAGGCGGCAAGGGCGCGACAGGCGCCAACGGCGTCAACCCCGGCCTGGCGCCGCCCGTGGCCCCGGCCGGCGACGGCGACAACGGTCCGAAGGCGGATGCAGACTCCCCCGACGGCGACACCACAGCCGGGCCGGGTCAGCCAGGTCAACCAGGGACGGCGCCCGGACAGGCCGGTGGCAATGGTGGCAAAGGCGGGAATGCGAATGGTTCGAGTGGCGGCACCGCGACCGGGGGACTTGGTGGTGCCGGAGGTGCGGGCGGATCCGGCGCACCGGGAGGCGTCGGCGGCAACGGCGGCGAAGCGCAGGGAAACGGAAACAGCATCGGCGGTACCGGAGGGGCTGGTGGTCCTGGTGGCGCCGGCGCACAGGGCGGCACCGGCGGAGTCGGCGGTCACGCGGGAGGGGCGACCGGCGTCGGAGGTACTGGTGGAGCGGGCGGCACCGGCGGCACCGGCGCCGCGGGTGGTCAGGGTGGTCGCGGCGGTGACGCCACCGGACTGGTCCCGGTCGCAGGCACGGGCGGCGCAGGCGGCACCGGCGGCGCGGGAGCGACTGGTGGTACTGGGGCAACTGGCGGCACCGGTGGAACCGGGGGCCGTGGCGGCGTGTTGTTGGGCAGCGGCGGCGCAGGCGGAGCGGGCGGACAAGGCGGTACGGGTGGGACAGGGGCGGCCGGCGGACCAGGCGGCGGCGGCGGCACGGGAGGCCCTGGAGGTTTTGAATCTGCAGGCGGGAACGGCGGCGTCGGAGGCGACGGCGGCACGGGCGGAACCGGAGGCACAGGTGGTACCGGCGGCACTGGCGGGGCAGGTGGCACCGGCGGCCTGATCGGCGGCACCGGCCAGGTGGGCAGCGGCGGTGTCAGTGGTTCTGGTGGATCAGGCGGCACCGGCGGCACACTCGGCAAGGGCGGAGCCGCGGGCACAGGAGGTGGCGGCTCGGGCCAGCCCGGCGCCGACGGCAACAACGGCGCCACGGGCGACACAGGCGCGACCGGTAGCGCTGGCAACCCGGGGTAACAAGTCGCCACGAGCCCGCCGGGTACCCTCTCGGCTGTGCCCGACGAGCCCACTGAAGACCACGACGACGACGGTCCCGTCTTCACCGGCTTCGGCATCGCCTCGGCGGTGCTCGGAGTCGTCGCTGTTGCGGCGGTCGTCCTGGCAGGACTGATCTGGACCCAGCACCGCAGCGACGTGGACGAACTCCACTACCGCACCCGCGTCATGCAGGCCGCCGCTGACTGGACCAGCGTGCTGATCAACATGAACAAGGACAGCGTCGAGGCCAACCTGAATCAGCTGCACGAGGGCACCGTCGGCCAGCTCAACGCGGACTTCGACTCGACCGTCGAGCCCTACCGCAAGCTGGTGCAGACGTTGCAGGCGCGCACTACGGGTCAGATCGACTCGGTGGCTGTCGAGTCGATCCACCATGCGCAGCCGGGTCCCAACGGCGCGCCGCCGCCCAAGCCGCAGCCCGAACTGTCGGCGTCCGCGTCGCGCACTGACACGGTGATGGTGGTGGCGACTTCGATCAGCGAGACAGCAGGGGCGGACAAGCCGCAGACCGTTCGTTGGACGCTTCGGCTGGACGTCTCCGACGTCGACGGCAAGCTGCTGATCTCGCGGCTGGAGCCGATCCGATGAGAAACCGTTGGCGCGTACTGGCTTTCGATGTTCTCGCGCCGGTCGCCGCCGTCGTCGCACTGGTTTTCATCGGCGTCGCGCTGGCCTGGCCGCTGTGGTGGGTGTCGGTGTGTTCAGTGCTGTGCCTGCTGATCGTCGAGGGCGTCGTCGTCAACATCGTGCTCGCGCGCCGCGATGGGGTGACCGTTGGCACCGACGATGACGGTCCAGGGTTGCGACTTGCTGTGGTCGCGTTGGCGACCGTCGCGCTGGTCGCAGGCGTGCTCGTTGGCTACGCGCGGTGGTCAGTTCCCGATCGCACGCTGCACAGCGACAGCACCGAGGTGGTGGGCATCGCCAGCAGCATCTCCGAAGCCTCCGCGACGTTCACGCCTGCGAGCCCCACCGCGTCGATCGACCGCGCAACGGCGATGATGTCACCCAAGAGTGCAGAGGCCTTCAAGAACGAATTCGCCAATGTGGCAAAGGATTTGACGAGCAGGAACATCTCGGCCCAGGCCAGTACGGTCTCCGCGGGCATCGAGGCGATCGGCCCCGACGCCGCCAGTGTCGCGGTGATCCTGCGCGCAACGCAGAGCTCACCCGGCAAGCCTTCCGACACTGCGGTGCTCGCACTTCGGGTCACGCTGACCAAAACCGAGGGGCGCTGGCTCGTCGACGACGTCTCTCCGATCCACTCCCGCTAGCCAAGAAACCGCGCGTGTTCCACCTTCAGGCACCGGTCCATCACGACCTGCACACCGGCCGCTTCTCCGTCGCGGGCCACCTGCTGATGCGACAGACCCAATTGCAGCCATAGCGTTTTCGCGCCCACCGCTATGGTGTCGTCGAGCACCGACGGCAGGTATTCATGGCGGCGGAACACGTCGACCAGGTCAGGCACCACCGGCAGATCGGCCAGGCTCGGATACACCGGCGTGCCTTCGACCTCGCTGATGGTCGGGTTGACGAGATAGAGCTCGAAGTCGCTGCGCGACCTCAGGTATGTCCACACCTCATGACTGGCACGAGCGGGGTTGGCCGATGCACCGACGATCGCCACCGTTTGGGTGCTCCGCAGAATCTGCTCGATGTCCATCACGTGCTCAGCGCGTATGGCATCGGATCATTCGACTGGACGCTGCTTACGCATCTTCGCGAACCGGTCGGACAACCGCCGCATCCGGATCATCAACGACGCGGGCGGGCTCGTCTCCCCGCTCAGGTACGCCGCGAAATTCTTGCCGGGAACCCCGATGCGCGACGCGAACTCGTCCGGGCCAAGGCCCGATCGCTCCAGAAGCGTCTGCACGTGGCGGCCAACCTCGGCGCGTTCGTTGGCCTCAAGGTGTTCGCGGGTGCGGGTCAGCACCTCCGATAGCGCCTTGGAAACTCCGTATGGGCGTGCCGTTTCGAGCACTTCCTCGACCTGCCGCGCGGTCCTGCCGTACGGATCACGTTTGATCGCGACGACGATGCGCTGCCAGACCGTCAGGTCGTCCGTCTCCAGCGCGGCCCGGATCGCGGCGGTCGGCCAGAACTCCACCGGCCGGTCGTCGATCGGCGACCTGCGGCCAGGCGTCGGCGCCACGGGTCGGTTGCCTCCGGAGACAGCGTCGCGGCGCGTGTCCCGAATTCCGGGGGCCAACGTCACCTCGCCTCCTCCAGCATCGCTACCGCCACCGATAGGCAGCGCTCCCTGACCTTCGCCCAATCAGCCTCTGCCTCAGGGCCTGACATCCGTGTGTCGTGCTCGTCGGACGGTTGTGGATCGGCCAGGCGGCGTACCAACTGGGTAGCGACCCATTGCTTCCTTGAACGGTCTCCACAGTAATACCGGTCCATTGACGCCAGCACCACTGCAGCAGTGTGAGTTTCCATCGAGTCGACCAATTCGGCAAACTCAGCGAAATCCCTGGTGGTGTTTCGGCACATGATCAGGTAACTCTTCATCCGCAGCGTTTCCGCGCCGGTCGGGATCTGCAGCCGGTCGCCCGTCGGCAATTGGACATTCGTCGTCTCCATCGGGCCACGCCGCTCCACCGGCGCCCGCTCGAAGTCGGCCTCACTCTCCAGTGCGTCGAGTGCGACGGAGAGCCGGCCGCCCCACATGATCACCGGATGGACGGAGCGAGGGCAGGGCGGCCCGGCCTTGCGCGCTCCGTTCGTAGCACCATTGGATGTGCCGTTGCGGTGCGCTAGACCATTGGTGTGGCCGTTCACGAGTGCGGGTACCGCCTCACGGGCCGGCAGGCAGCCGCTCAGCGCCAGCGGATCGGCGACGGAAATCGTATCGGGGGCAAGGCTCTTCAATCGGGCCGCGGACTTGACGACCATCCGCAGATCGGAGCCCGATGGACCCAGCGACGAGAGGTCGTCGGGGATGATGACCAGGTCCGGAATGTCGACCTTGGGCAGTGGCTTCTCGAAGTCCACCGACGGCAGGATGCGGGCCAGCCAACGCGGCAGCCACCAGTTCCATTCGTCGAACATCGCCATCAGTGCAGGCACCAGCACCAGCCGCACCACGGTCGCGTCGACCGCGATCGCGACGGCACACGCGACACCCAACTGGGCGACCAACGGCATGCCAGCGAACGCGAACCCGATGAACACCGCGATCATGATCAGCGCGGCACTTGTGATCGTGCGGGCGCTGGTGCTCACCCCGTAGGCGACGGCGTCGCGGGTGTTCCTGGTCTGCAGGAACCGCTCCCGGATACGGGTCAGCAGGAAGATCTCGTAGTCCATCGACAGGCCGAACGTCATCGCCAGCACCAGCGGCGGGATGGTGCTGTCCAGCGACGAGATCGGCTTGAAGCCCAGCTCCTCCAGCCAGCCCCACTGGAAGACGACGACGAGGCTGCCATAGGCGGCGGCCACCGACAGCACCGTCATCAGGACGCCCTTGAACGCCAGGAACACCGACCGGATCGAGATCAGCAGCATCACGAACGCGATCAGTGCGACGAATCCGAACACCGCGGGCTGCGTCGCCGACACCCGGTCGTCGAAGTCCTTGATCAGCGCCGTCGGTCCGCCGACGTCGATGCGCGCGTTGGCCCCAGGAACGTCCGGCAGGTGCTCGCGCATCCAGTCGACGGTCTCGCGGGCGCCCATGTCCTCGGGATCCACCGAGAGCACGGCCGACACCAGCGCCCGCCGATAGTCGTCGCCGAACACCGGCGGCGACACCGACACCACGTTGGGCGCCTGCGCCATCCGCTGGCGCACGGCATCCAGCGCCGGCTCCTTCGCTGGCTGCGGAGGCCGCGTTGCCGTCGGGGAACGTCACCAGCACCCGCACCGGCCCCAGCGCCCCGGCGCCCAGCGCCTCGGCAGCGGCGTTGACGCCGCCGCGGATCTCGTGGGTCGGGTCGAACTGGCGCTGCATGCTGTTGCCAAGCACCATCGAGAATGCGGGCGCGGCGAGCGTGAGCAGGAACGCCGACGCCGCCAGCGCCGACAGCCACGGCCGTCGCATCACCCAACCGGTCCACCGGCTCCAGAACCGCGACTGGGTGGTCTCGGCCCGGCGCGACCAGTGCAGGTACGACGACCGCTTGGCCGCCGCCCTGCCGAACGTCGCGAGCACCGCGGGCGTCAGCGTCGTCGACGTCAGCACGGCGACCGCGACGGCGAGGATCGCGCCGGTCGCCATCGACTGCAGAACCGGGGTGTTGATCAGATAGATGCCCGTGACCGACGCGATCACGGTCAGGCCGGACAGCACCACCGCCAGACCGGAGGTGGCCATCGCCGCATCCGCGGCCTGATGGGGATCGCGGCCTGCGCGCAGTTCCTCGCGGAACCGCATAAGAATAAATAGTGAATAGTCGATGGCCAGTGCGATGCCGAACATCGACACCGTCGACGTGACGAACACCGACATCGTGGTGTACATCGACAGCAGATAGACCAGCCCCATGGTCACCACGACGGTGCAGATGCCCAGTACCAGCGGCATCGCCGCCGCCGCCAGCGAGCCGAACACCGCGAGCAAAACAATCAGGACGATCGGAAGGTTCCACTGCTCGGCCTGCGCGATGTCGTGCTTGGTGGCCAACGGTCGCGGCCGCGCCCAGTGCGCCCTGGCCGATGACGTAGAGCTTGACCTTGCCGTTCTCGATCTCGCCGGGCTGATCGCCGTTGATGCCGACCTTCTGCCGCAGCTGTTTGGCGACGTCGACCGCGCCGGTGTTGTTGAAGTCCAGCTGCAGGCGTGATGACGTACGGGCGGTCCGGCTGGGGAGGCGGCTGCTGCGGATTCGGCACCACCTTGACGCTTGGCACCTCGGCGGCGATGCGTTCGAGCTGGGTGACCGCGGCGGTCATATCGTCGAACGACGCGTCCGCGCGCGGGGCCGCGACCAGGGCCAACGGGGACGCACCCTGATCGGGGAAGTGCTGCTCGAGCTCGCGCTGCACATGCAGCGACTGGGAACCCTCGACTTCGAACCCGCCGCCGGTGAGATTGCCGGACTGGTGCATCGCCAGATAGATCGAGGGAACCAGGAGAAGCAGCCAAGCCGCGAACACCGCCCAGCGATATCTGCGCAGGTTGCTGCTCAAGCGCATCATGAACTGCTGGATAGCGAACTCCCCGCTTTCTGCCCGGCGTTGCGTAGCTGAGCCTATAACAGCGTCAGGTAGGGTGCCGCAGCCTCAGCAACGCCCTAACCCTGCTCTAACCCTTCTCGTGAACACGCTTGTCAGCGTTACGCGACGCTGCGGGTTTCCTGTTGCTTCACCTGCATGTTCATTCGCTGGATTGGCAGGTGCGGTGGCGTGGATGGCAATATGTGCCGAGGCCGTTTCTGGGTCGGGGAGCCCAACCGTCCGATCGCAAAGCGTTTGCGAAAGCGTCAATATCGTTCGCAAACCGTAAGGAGTTGTCCATGAATACGACCACCAACGGCGCTGCGCCGCAGCCTCTATCGCGGTGTTCGCTGCGTCGGCAGTCGGTGGCGCGCGGTGGCGGTGCTGGCGGTGTCCGTCAGCAACCGCCGCGACGGATCCCTGCGCGGCGAGTGAGCTTGCAAGGACCATCGGCTCGGTGGCCACCTCGATGGGCACCTACCTCGACTCGCACCCCCAAACCAATCAGGCGCTGACGACCATTTCCCAGCAGCAGGCCGGGCCGCAGTCACTGGGATCGGTCAAGACCTACTTCGACGCCAACCCGCAAGCCGCCAAGGACATGCAGCAGCTGCAGCAGCCGCTGGTCAACTTGTCCACCCGCTGCAAGCTGCCGGTCAGCCTGCCCCAGCTGATGGGCCTTGATGCAGGCCGCGCAGCAGCAGGGCGGCGCCATGCCCGGCGGTTTGCCAGGAGCACTGCAGACGGCGCAGACGATGGCCGTTCCCGGCGCGGCATCGCCGGCGTCGCCGTCACCGGCTTCGGCGGCAACGCAGGGCGTCGGGCCGCTTCCCGGACCCGCGACCACCGCCACCCGCTAGCGCTGAGCGTCGCGCGCAGCGTTGCAGGTGAGGCTGCTGAGCTGCGGTTTCAGACTTTCTCATGACTGGTTAGCCGCAAGGCAAGAAAGTCGGCACCCTTTCTGCTTAGCTTTTAAATTGTCGGAACCGCTAATGGTTACCGCCTCTCCAATTCGTATAGAAGGAGCCTGTCCATGTTGCTCTCGGCCCGTACCGCGCGGCGTGCGGTAGCTGGCGCGGTCGGCACCAGCGCGATCGCCGGTGCGATGTTGTTTGGTGCCCTGCCCTCGGCGATGGCCGACGACCCGGCGAATAACCCGCCCAACTGCACCGCCGCGGACCTGGCCGGCGTGGCATCGGGTGTGTCGGCGTCGACGTCGGCGTACCTCTTCACGCACCCCGACGTGAACTGGTTCTTCACCAGCCTCGAGGGCCAGCCGCGCGAGGACATCCGCGACGACGTCCGGACGTACCTGGACGCGAATCCTCAGACCAAGGCTGACCTGACCGGGATCCGCCAGCCGTTGGTCGACCTGAAGAACCGCTGCGGCACCGCCACGCCTGACGTTCCGTAGTCCGCGTGCGGGTCGGCGAACTGCCCGCGCAGGAGAGCGCGAGCCGCACGGTGCTGATGGTCGACGACGACCCGGACGTAAGAACCTCCGTCGCCCGCGGATTGCGGCATTCGGGATTCGACGTTCGGGTCGCGGCGACCGGTAAAGAGGCGCTGCGGCTTCTGTCCAACGAATCGCACGACGCGTTGGTTCTGGATGTCCAGATGCCAGAACTCGACGGTGTCGCCGTGGTGACAGCACTGCGGGCGTTGGGCAATGACATCCCCATTTGCGTGCTGTCCGCGCGCGACACCGTCAACGATCGGATCGCTGGGCTCGAGGCCGGCGCCGACGACTACCTAACGAAGCCATTCGATCTGGGCGAGTTGGTGGCGCGGCTGCATGCCCTGCTGCGGCGCGCGAGCCATTCGGACCAACCGTCGGACACAATGACGGTCGGTCCGCTGACCATCGATACCGCCCGCCGGTTGGTGTTCGTCGACGGCGAGCGTGTCGAGCTGACCAAGCGGGAGTTCGACCTGCTGGCCGTGCTGGCGGAGAACGCCGGTGTGGTGTTGTCGCGCCAGCGACTGCTCGAACTGGTGTGGGGCTACGACTTCGACGTCGACACCAACGTCGCCGACGTGTTCATCTCCTACCTGCGGCGCAAGCTTGAACGCGACGGCTTGCCGAGGGTGATCCATACGGTTCGCGGGATCGGGTACGTGTTGCGGGACGAGCCGTAAGTGCGCTGGCCGCGATTCCTGCGGTCCGCGTCGTTGCGCACCCGGGTCGCGATCGCGTCGGCCGCCGCCGCGGCCGCGGTGGTCGCCGTGTTCACGATCCTCACCTCGGTCGTGCTCGCGAATAACGATGCCGCGCAACTGGATCGGCGACTCGACTCGATCATCGACGCCAGCATGTATCCCGAACAACTGGAGGACCCGCGCCGCGGCGTGCTCACCACCGGGCGTTCCGAGTCCACCGGGCAGGTGATGTTCCAGCGCGGCTTCCAATTGCCGCCGCTGCCGCTTGGCACCGCGACGGTCGAGGTCAACGGTGTTGAGTACCGGGTCCGCACCATCACCGTCGACCAACAGGGCGGCGTGCTGATGTCGGTCGGCATCCGCGCCGACAGTATTCTGTTGAACCGCGCCAGGATTCCGCTCTACTCTGCCGTCGGCATGGTGACGGTGTTGATCGCCGCGGGCCTTGGCTGGTTGCTTGCCGGTCCCGCGATCCGGCCGCTACGCAGATTGACCGAGCACACCAAACGGCTCGGCAAGGACACCGAGCGGATGCCCGAAGTACGCGGCGTCCGCGAGGCCGAGGAACTGTCCGAGGCGATGACCGCGATGCTGAGCCGGCTGGCCGCCGCTCAGCAGGTCACCACCAATTCACTGCAGGCCGCACAGGATTTCGCCGCCAACGCCGCGCACGAACTACGTACCCCGCTGACGGCGATGCGCGCCGACCTCGACACCCTGCGGATCCACGATCTGCCCGCCGAGGAGAGAGCCGAAGTGGTGCAGGACCTTTCGCGCGCACAGCGCCGGGTGGAGGCGATCATCACCGCGCTCGGGCAGCTCGCGTCGGGCCAACTGGCGCAGGCCGAGGACCGTGAACTGATCGATGTCACCGACATGCTCGACCGCGTGGCGCGCGAGAACATGCGCACCGGCGGCGTGGAGATCGTGGTCGAGGCCGCGGATGATCTCGGGGCCATCTGGGGTTGGCCGGGTGGGCTGCGGCTCGCGGTCGACAACCTGGTGCGCAATGCGGTGACGCACGGGCAGGCGACACGAATCGTGTTGGCGGCTACGCCGCTATGACCGACACGATGGCGATCGTCGTCGACGACAACGGCCGCGGCCTGCCGGAGGAGGAACATGAAACCGTGCTTGGCCGATTCTCCAGGGGCAGCAACGCGGCGCCGGGCGGGTCGGGGCTTGGCCTGGCGCTGGTGGCCCAGCAGGCGGCATTGCACGGCGGGTCGCATCGAACTGTCCAACGGGCCGCTGGGCGGGTTGCGTGCAACGTTGACGCATCTCGACTTCGCCTGAGCCGCCGGCGAATCCAGATTAGCGTCAGCCGCGCCGGAAGAGCGCGGCCGCGGCGCGCCAGCCCAGCAGGAGCACTGCGGTCGACACCGATGCCACCACAACGAAGCTCGTCGACACACCCGCGGATATCTCTTTGCGCAGCACCATTCCCACCACGACCGTGCTCACCCAAACGACCACCCCGACGGGGATGACGGTGAATGGCTTTCGCCACCCGCCGATCAGCAGCCAGCCGACGCCGGTGCCTGCCAAGAACGGCCACGCGGTTTGCGCGATCCCTGCCACCGTCAACCCCTCGGCGTGACTTCGGCGCCCGATCGTGCAGAAAACGATCACGCAGACCATGTCGGCGAACAGGGCGATCAGGGCTCGGCGGACACGCCTGCTTGTGCGACTGCTACCGACTGGCATAGCTCATCACATCCAAAACCAGTGGGCTGACGGCGGATTCATCGTGCGGGGTGAAGCCGGGCTGCATCGGTGCCGGTTTACCCGCTTCGATGGCATCCTCGGCGTCCATTGATGTGATGCGTCCGTCGAGCTTGAACGACGACAGTACGAACGGCAGGCCGTTGGACCGCAGCGGATCGGGAGTGCTCATGACGTGGAAATGTAGGTGTGGGCCGTCGGTATTGCCGGAGTTTCCGAGCAGCGCGATCACCTGCCCCGAACTCAGCCGGTCACCAACCTTGACTTTGATGCTGCCGGTTTTCAGGTGGGCGTAGAGCGCATAGTTGCCGTCGCCCAGGTCCTGCACGATGTGGTTGCCCGCGTACTGCTCGAGCGGCAGGCCGCTCGGGCTCGCACCGGGAACCTGCTCGGGTAGCCCGTCCAGCACGCCGACGACGGGGCCGTCGGCCACCGCGTGGATGTCGGCCCCGAAACCGGGATAACTTTCCGGTTTGGTCTTGTCGCCGTTGAACAATCGGCCGTCCGGAAGCAGCTGCACGTAGTCGATCGCGAACCGTTCGGCGGCCCACAGTTGCCCATTGAGGGGATTCAGCGCCATCCGGTGCGGCGTCATGTCGCAACAGCTGTTGGCGTCCACCCAATTGGTGCCGACGAGTGGCGGCGCGATCTCCGGCGGCTTGCGGGTCTGCACGGAGACGGGCGCAACGTCTTCGGTCATCGTGGCGGGAAACAGCGGGGGTTTCGGCTGCGCCAGCGAAACCCCGATCGCGTGCTCCAGCTCTGCGGGGACCGCTGCGCCCTGGTCGAGTGCGACGTCAAGCCAAACCGCCGCTGCTTGGGCCGGTCCGAGTTTCGTTGTGGGCTCGGGATTTCCGAAGACACGCGTCCAGTAGGCGAGCCGGTCTCCGGCCAGGTTCAGCAGGCTGTGATCGGCGGCGCGCACGTCGACCGATGTCAGAGTCAGCTCTTGGTTGAGCACGTTGGTCACCAGCAGCTCGTAGGCCAAGTGGACCTTGCCGTCGGTGGCGGGCACGGGGATCGGCGGCGCAATGACACTGGCCAACAGCGGGGTCACCACCGACGGACCGGTGTCCGGGGCAGCGGAGGGGGTGGTTGAAGTGTTTGGCGCCGAGGGGTTTTCGGTCGGCGGCACGCATGCCACGGTGAGCACGGCGACCCCAAGGAGCACAGCGAAAGTCCGTCGAGGGTGGCGCATGATTCCCTAGTCGCTCGGGTTCTGGTTCGGGCTCGTGCCGCGCCTCGGGGTCGGGGCTGAACTGCGGGGGCTGGTCGACGTCATCGGTGAGCGGTGGCGTCGGGGTCGATGTCCTTTTCGGTGCGGAACATGAAGAAGAACACCACCCAGCCGATCGCGGAGATGAAGATCCAGCTGACCAACCGGTAGATGAGCATCGCCGAGATGGCGGAGGCCAGGGTCATGCCGGAGGACACCAGGCCAGGCACCAGCACCGCCTCGACCACCAGCAGGCCGCCAGGCATCAACGGGATCGACCCGACAGCGCGGGCCGCCGCGTACGCCACCGTCACACCCGCCAGCGACGGATGCCCACCGGTGGCGTAGCAGGCGAACAGCAGGCATGCCACGTCGGCGATCCAGTTGAACAGCGACCAGCCGAACGCTTCGCCGAGCGCACGGCGCGACAGGCTGACCGATTCCAGCTGGGTCAGCGTCTCGCGCCACTTGTTCAGGCCGGTGTCTGCGGGCTTGCCGCGCAGCGAGTTGAACCACGACAGCAGACGCACCCCGATGCCGTCGATGAGTTCCGGGCGGGTCGCCACCGCCTGCGCCAGCACGATCAGCGCGATGAACCCGCCGAGTGAAAAGATAAGCGACAGTGGGTTTTTGCTCGCGCCCAGCATGAACGCGCCGCTCAAACCGAGCAGCGCCAGCCCGACCACCTGCAGCGCGCCCGACATCACCAGCTGCCACGACGCCACCACCGGCGACGCACCCCAGATCCGCTGCTGGCGGTAGATGAACGTGGCCGACAGCACCGGGCCACCCGGCAGCGTCGTGGACAGCGCGTTGCCTGCGTAGAACGCAGCCTCCGAACGCCACTGCTTGACCTTGACGCCTGCCGACCTCAGCAGCGTGCGCTGAATCTGCGCGAAGCTGTGCATCGACGACATGGCCGCGACGATCGCCGCCAGCACCCACCACCAGTTCGCCGAGTAGACGCTCTTCCACGCCTTGGCCAATTGATCCCAGACCAGCGTGAGCTCGACCGCCAGCACGATGAGCGCGACGCCAAGGATCACCCAGCGCAGCCACCAGTACTTGCCCCTGGCAGGCCGCTCCTGGCTGCGAGCGTCGCTGGCCGGCGCGTCGTGGGACACGCCAATAGGGTAGCGGTGCAGGTAGCCCGGATATTGTCGCTCGCGCAGGCGCGCCGAAGCCGATTCGCGAGATTCGCGGCGACGCTGCGGCCTGCGGTTACGCTACCGGCATGCCAGCAGGCCCTTCCGATTGATTCCGTCGCCGACGAGTCGGTGACTCCATTAGTCCGCAAGACGGCCGCGTGGGCGTGGCGGCTGCTGGTCATAGGCGCGGCGATCGTCGCGCTGCTGTGGGTGGTCAAGAAGATCGAGATCCTCGTGGTGCCCGTCGCGTTGGCGACGATGCTGGCCGCGTTGCTGCTGCCCGTCGTCGACTTCCTTGACCGCCGCGGCGCTCCACGTGGCGGAGCGGTCGCGCTGGTCCTGCTTGGCGGCATCGCGGTGGTCGGCGGAATCCTCACCTTCGTGGTCAGCCAATTCATCGAGGGCGCACCGGCTCTCGTTCAGCAGGTCAGCACGAGCATCAAGGGCGTTGGCGACTGGCTGACCAGTGGCCCACTGCATCTCGACCAGGCGCAGATCGACCAGGCCCGCAAGTCTGCCGTCGAGGCGTTGCAGAACAACCAGGAGAAGCTCACCAGCGGCGCGCTGTCCACGGCGGGCACCGTGACCGAGATCGTCACCGGCGCGCTGCTGGTGCTGTTCACGTTGATCTTCGTGCTGCACGGCGGGCGCAACATCTACGGGTATGTCACCAAGATCTTCCCGGAGAACGTGCGGGAGCGGGTGCAAGACGCCGGGCGGGCGGGCTTCCACTCGCTGATCGGCTACGTGCGCGCGACGTTCCTGGTGGCCCTCGTCGACGCGGTCGGCATCGGCACCGGCCTGGCCATCATGGGTATCCCGCTGGCGCTGCCGTTGGCGTCGCTGGTGTTCCTCGGTGCGTTCATCCCGCTCGTCGGTGCGGTGATCGCCGGATTCCTCGCGGTGGTCGTCGCATTGATCGCCAAGGGCTGGATCTTCGCGCTGATCACGCTCGGCCTGATCATCGCCGTGCAGCAACTCGAGGGCCATGTGCTGCAGCCCCTGGTGATGGGCCGCGCGGTGTCGATCCATCCGTTGGCCATCGTGCTGGCGATTGCGGGCGGCGGCGTGCTGGCGGGCATCGTCGGCGCGCTGCTGGCGGTGCCGACGGTCGCGTTCGTCAACAGTGCGATGCGCGTGCTGCTGGCAAGAGATCCCGCGGCCGAGGAGGCCGCCCAGGAAGCGCAGGAGGGGCCCGTCGTCAAGGCCGAAGCCGACGACATAGATGAAGGGGCGCCGGCGAAGGACTAGCGGAGCCGTTGCATCGGATCGCCCCGATGCGGCCCAAACATACTGGCATTAGCGCTTTAGCATCGCGAATGGTCTATCTCCAGCTGGGCTCCCGAAGGACACCGAGAACGACTAGAGCCGGCCCTCGCGACGCAGCAGATCCTGCGCGCTCAACCCGCCCCCGCGGCGCTTGGGTTCTTCGTCGCGGGTGTTGAGCTTCTCGGTCGATTCCGGATCCTGTTTCCGCGGCGTCGGGATGGCCGTCGTCGCGTCATCGTTCTGAGGCCGCGGACCCTGTGCGGGAATCGCGGTCGTCGGCTCATTGCCCGGTTGCGGGCGAGGCCGCCGCGGGCGCTGCTCGGGCATGGCCCTTGTGGCGTCCGCCGACGGTCGCGCTGGAGGGGGCGCCGGTTGGCCGCCCGCGGGAGGCGTGCCACGCAATTCGCCTAGCCACGACTCGATTTCGCGTTCCTCCCGCGGCGCCGGAGCAGGGGGCGGCGGTGCGGGCCGGTGGGTTGCCCGTCGCATTGCTCACCACGTTCCTGACAGCGTTCTTGGCCATGGACAGCCGCGTGGTTTGCGGCTCATCGGGAGGCGCAGCCTGCGGACGTGCGGTGGGGATTCGCGTCGTGCCCGCGCCGGACGGGGGATTGACCCGCGACGGGGTCGCGATCCGCGTCGTCGCACCCGGCCGTGACGAACCCTCGGCGGCCGGGTGGGTCGGGTCGTGTGGCGGCCTTGGCCGCGGTGCGGGTCCGCCCGCGCCGACCAACGCTTCCTCGGGCTCGCGCACCGCGGGACGCTTGCGCTCGTCGGGCAGCTCTGTCTCGCCGAGGCCAAGGCGTTCCTGGATCCGCTTCATCCAGCGCGGCGCCCACCAGCAGTCGTCGCCGAGCAGCTTCATGATCGCCGGCACAAGGAACATCCGGACCACGGTCGCGTCCAGCAGCAGGGCGATGAGGAGACCGAACGCCAGGTACTTCATCATCACCAGGTCGGAGAACACGAAGGCGCCTGCGACGACCGCCAGCACCAGGGCGGCGCCGGTGATCAGTCGGCCGGTGGTGGCCGTGCCGATCCGGATGGCCTCGGCGGTGGACATGCCGCGTTCACGCGCCTCCACCATGCGGGAAACCAGGAACACTTCGTAGTCGGTCGACAGACCCCAGATCACCGCGATGATCAGACCGATCATCGGTGCCATCAGTGGCTGCGGTGTGTAGTTCATCAAGCCCGGCGCCGTGGCCGTCGACGAACATCCACGTGAGAATGCCCATCGTCGAGCCGAGGGTCAGCGCGCTCATCACCGCGGCCTTGATCGGCAACACCACCGAGCCGAACGCCAGGAACATCAGGATGGTGGTCGTCACGATCAGGATGGCCACCATCAGCGGCAGCTTGTCGAACAGGCTGTGGATACTGTCCTGCTCCAAAGCCGGTGTGCCGCCGACCAATATGTCGACGCCCCGCGGAGGAGCGATAGACCTCAGCTCCGCTACCTTCTTCGAGGCGTCGTTGCGGTCGACGAGGCCGTTCTGGATCACCCGAACAGACGGGTCGCTCGACTCACCGCCGCGCGGTTGCCACATCTTCGAGGTGTCGCCATCCGGCTCGATGAAGCCGGAGATGGTCATGGCCTTGTTGCGGATCTCCGCGACCTGCTGGTCGGTCACCGGCTGACCGTCTGTCGCGTGCAATGACCAGCGTCAGCGGCTCGGTGCGGAACGTGGGGAAGGTCTTGTCGAAATCCTCCTGCGCTTCGCGGACCGAATTGGTCGGCGGAAGGTACTTTTCGCTGATACCACCGAGAGCCAACTGTCCCAGCGGGATGATGAGCACGATCATCACGATGCGCGATTGGTGCGGCGAACGCGATGGGCCGCTTCATCACGACGTTGACGAGCTTGCCCCAGAAGCCCTTCTCGACCTCCGCGCGCGTCTTGGTCTTCTGCGTCTTCTCCGCCAGCCAGTTCAGCCACCAGACGAGCGGGCCGCGCGCGATCGGCACGTACCTCGCGAGGGCGATGCCGACCACAACGATGGCTACGAAAGCGACGATGCCGAGCAGCACGTAATACAGCGCGCTTCCGATGGTGTCGGCGTCCTTCAGCGCGACCACGCCATAGAACAGGCCGCCCAGCAACGTGATGTAGCCGAGCGTCAAACCGATCACCGTGTACTGGATGCCCTGCTCACCGGTCGCCTTGATGCGCTTACGCGCCAGGTGTCCCAGCGCGATGCCCACCGGAGGAAGGAGCACACCCGCGGGGATCGACGCGAGCGCGAGAGAGTTCGTGTTCGGGTTGCCACGGTTGGACGTGCTGTCGGTCTCGGTGAACTTCACCAACCAGCGCACGCCGAGAGCGTCGACGCGGGGACCGAGAATGCCAGGGCCGCAGGTAGCACCGTGATCGACAGGATCGCCGCCAGCATGACGGACGCGATGATCGCGTAGGTGATCGACTTGAGGAAGCCCTGCGGGAACAGCAGCAGGGGTACCGACGATGCGACCAGGATCACCGCGGAGAACATGATCGTGCGACCGGAGGTCATCACGGCTCGTCGCACAGCGGCTTCAGTGTCGTAACCCTCGGCGAGCTCCTCGCGGAACCGGCTGACCATGAACAGGCCGTAGTCGACGGCGATGCCGAGACCCATCAGGGTCACCACCGGCTGGGCGAAGAAGTGCACCGGGGCGAACTCGGCGACCAGCCGCATGATGCCGAGCGCGCCCGCGATGGTCAGGCCGCCGATGATGCCGGGTAGCGCGGCCGCGATGACGCCGCCGAACACGAAGAACAACACCACGCACACCAGCGGGATGGCGGCGACCTCGGCGCGCTGCTGGTCGTCGCCGATGGTGCCGGTGAGTTCACTGGCCAACGGTTGCAGGCCGGCCAGCTTGATGTCGACGCCGTCGTTGACCTTCAGCAGATCGTGCTTGACCGCCTTGTAGTTGTTGAGGATCGAATCGTCGTTGTCGCCCTTGAGCTGGATGACTGACGAACGTCTTCGACAGATCAGCCGTCTTCATCTGTTGCACGGTCGCGAGCATGTCGGGCGCTCTTCAACTAGCCGATCCACGCTGGATCTGGTCAGGGTGGTCGGCCGCGAGCTTGTCGAGTTCGCCGGTCGTCTTCTTCATCCACTCCGGGTCGTCGACCTTCTTGCCGTCGGGCGGCGTCAGGATCGCGATGATGTGGCTGGTGCGGTCTCGGCCATAGGCTTTGTCCGCAGCCAACGACGCGTGCACCGACTGGCTGCCTTCGTCATAGAACCCGCTCTGCGTGACGTGGCTGCCGAGGCTCATCCCGAACACGCCGCCGCCAAGGCACAGTGCGACCATGACACCGATCACTATGTATCGGTATCGGTACACCGTTCGACCCCACCAGGCGAACACTCAAGCTCCTTACTAAGTTTTCTGCGACCCGCGCATTTCCAGTTGTCTACACACGCGAGGTCAGTAGCGAGGACAGCGGCCGGAATGGCTGCAGCCAAGCCCCCTGCTCGGGCAGCGAATCAAGGCCGATTCGCGGTAGCGGTTCCCGGAAAACACCAGGAATGTCCTCCAGGTCGACAAACTCCAAGGTATCCGACGCTAACGCCCAACTGGCATGTTCGCGAAATCCCAGCACCTGGACGGGCACGCCCTCCCTGGCGATTTCCTCGAGCGGCTGTTTGAACGCCTGCCCGTCGGCGGAGGCGACGAGCACGCTGGCCAGTCCCTCGCTGCGTCGCAGCGCGATGTGGTTGAGCATGTCGCTGTCGACGTCGCTGTCTTCGTCGATCTTCGGTTTCGCGAAGACCGCGAAGCCCACGTTACGTAATGCCTCCACCCACGGCCGAACGACGTCGGCGCTACCTGGGGCGATGTTGGTGAAGACGGTCGCCTCGGGCTCCAGCGTGACGTCCGGGCGCGCTTCGGACAGCTCGGCCGTGCGCGAAAGCAGCCACCGGCCCAGCGCGTCGAATCGGGGCCGGTGCGCGGCGGTGGGCCGCCCGCCGAGGATCGAGCCCAGTCCCATGTCCAGGTTGGGTGCGTCCCAGACCAGCAGCACCCGGGCCGTCGCCTCGGCAGGCGCCACCGGCGGCGGGGCTACATCTTCTTCTATATGCCGGATGTCTTCAGTGAGGCTCATGGTCGTTTCTCCCAGAGCAATTCGGCAACGGCACTGCCCGCGTGCTGGGCCTTGCCTTCGTACTTCGTGACGGGCCGCTGCACGGAGATCGGCAGCGGGTCCGATGCTGTGACGCGGCGCAGTCGCGGTTCGGCGTCGCCGACTTCGGCGATCTGTTCGGCGTAGCCGGCGTGATCGGTCGCGGCATGCAGCACTCCGCCCGGCCGCAGTCGGTCGGCGATCAGCGCGACGGTCGCGGGCTGCAGCAGCCTGCGTTTGTGGTGCCGGGCCTTCGGCCACGGGTCGGGGAAGAAGACCCGCACGCCGGTCAGCGAATCCGGCCCGAACATGTGCTCGAGCACATCAACGCCGTCGCCGCGGACCAGCCGGATGTTGGTGACGCCTTCGCGGTCGATGGCGCTGAAGCAGCTGTGCCAGCCCGCGCCGGTACACCTCCACCGCGACCACGTCCAGGTGCGGCTCGGCCTGGGCCATCGCCAACGTCGAGATGCCCGTGCCGCTGCCGATCTCCAGCACCACCGGCGCCGACCGGCCGAACCAGGATTCGGTGTCCAGCCGCGGCGCTGGCCCGTCGGCGTCGCGTGCGTGCATGCCCATCTCGGGCCACAGCCGCTCCCACGTCGCCTGTTGACCCCCGGAGAGCGTCGAGCGCCGGGTGCGGAAGCTGGTGACCCGGGGATGCAAATGCGGCTCGGCGATATCCGGCCCCGAGGCCGGACGGCCGGCGACATCCGGCCTGGGCGTTTGCATCCGTCCATGGTCGCTCATCAGGCTCGAGTACCCGCATCGTGGTACAGATTGATACCCAACAGTTGCCTTCGACTGGTACTGGGGACAACCGCTCGCGATGTGCCCGCGGAGGTGCCAACATTTAGCCGATCTGGGGACCGGGTTTCACCCGGGTGGGGACAACGGAAGGCCGCCAGATTTTCGTCGATGCGCTGACGCGATTTGCTGAGCAGAGCCGCAATCCGCGGTTGACACCGATCATCGGCCGTATTGCTGTCCCGCTGCGTGTTGCGGTGCTGGGGCGTGACGGGGTTGGGCGCGGCACGGTCGAGCGCGGCGCTGACCGAGCAGGGGTGACGGTGACACCCGACGCCAGCGTCGCGGACGTCCACGTCCTGGTGATCGCCGAGGCGCTCAAGCCCGAGGACCGTGCCCAGCTCGCGGCCGCCGACCGGCCGATCGTGACGGTGCTGAACAAGGCCGACCTGACGGGTCTCGGCGACGGCGGCCCGTTGGTGCGGGCCCATCGCCGCGCCGCCGACTGCCGGGCGCTGACCGGGGTGCCGACGGTGCCGATGGTCGCCTTGCTGGCCACCGCGGAGCTGGACGACGAGCTGATGTCGGCGCTGCGCGTGCTGGTCACCGAGCCTGCGGACCTGACGTCGACGGACGCGTTCGTGCGTACCGGCCATTCGTTGCGGCCCGAGCTTCGACGACGACTGCTCGCCACGCTTGGACCGGTTCGGCATCGCCACGTGCCGTCCTGGCGCTCGGCGAGGGCGCGGACGACGCGACGGTGTCGGCGGTGCTGCGGCGGGCCAGCCAGATCGACAGGGTCGTCGAGCACATCGAGGCGGCAGGCGCGCCGGTGCGCTATCGGCGGGTGCGGTCGGCGATCACCGAATTGAACTCTCTCGCAATGCAATCCGGCGACGAGGGACTCGCGGAGTTTCTGTCGACCGACGAGACCGTTCTCGCGGTGATGGCGGCTGCGGTCGATGTGGTCGAGGCGGCAGGGGTGACGGTGGACCGCGGCGACGACGCGGCCGCACATCTGCGACGGGCCGTGCACTGGCGGCGCTACAGCCGGGGCCCTGTCGATGCGCTGCACCGCAGCTGCGGCGCCGACATCGCCAGGGGCTCGCTGCGACTGCTCGGGCGGGCCCGATGACCGATCCGGTAGCCGCGGCGGACGCCGTGGTGGCGGCCGTCGATCCTGGGCTGAGTTCACCGGGTGTGGAGAGCCGCGACGTGGTGCTCGTGACGGGGCCATGGCTGGCGGGCGCCACCAGCCTGATCGATGCGCTGCGAGAGCGGATGCCCGACGACACCTTCGTCGAGGCCGACGAACTGTCCGTCATCGAAGCTCCTACCGCGGTGGTGTTCGTGGTGTCGGCGGTCGCGCCGCTGACCGAATCGGATTGTGCGCTGGTCGATCTCGCGGCCGACAACACCGATCTGGTCATCGGCGTGGTGGCGAAGATCGATGCTCATCGCAACTGGCGCGACGTGCTGGCCGCCGACCGGCAGGCGCTGATTGCCGCACGACGCCGCGCTACCAGCATGTTCCGTGGGTTGGGGCGGCCGCTGCACCCGATCTCGGTGAGCCGAAGCTCGACGAGCTGGTCGGACGGCTCGGCCAGCGCTCGCCGATCCCGGCTGTGCTGCGTCGAAATCGCTTGCGCGCGTGGGAAACTCGGCTGACATTCAGTCATCAGGCCGCTGTCGAGGAGGACGCCGCGGGAGTCGGATCGCAAGGCGCGGGTCGCCGAGTTGCGCGAGAGCAGCGTAGCGCACATCTGCGCGACCGTCGGCTGTCGAAGTCCGAACGCACCATCGCGCTGCGCAGCCAGATCCAGCAGGCGCGCGTGCAGTTGACCTATTTCGCCCGCAACCGCTGCACGTCGGTGCGTGCGGAACTGCAGGAAGACGCCTCGAATATGAGCAGGCGCCGGGTCGGTGACTTCGAGTCATATGTGCGGACGCGCGCGGGCGAAGTCGTCGACGAGGTGGACGAGGGCATCACCACACACCTCGGCGACGTCGCGACCGAACTGGGCTTGTCGGCGCCGGCGCCGCCACCGCCGCTGGGCGCCCCCGAGGTGTCGCGGCCGCCGCTGAAGTCGCGGCGCCTGGAGACGCAGCTGGTGATGATCCTCGGCGCCGGCTTCGGTCTCGGAGTCGCGCTCGCAGTGACCCGGCTGTTCGCGGGCCTTGCGCCGGGTCTGACCATCGCGGGTCTGGTCGCGGGCGGCCTGGTGGGCTTGCTGCTCACGGTGTGGGTGGTGGGCATCCGGGGGCTGTTGCACGACCGCGCGGTGCTTGACCGCTGGGTTGCCGATGTCACCGCCACGCTTCGCTCCGCGGTCGAGGAGCGGGTGGCCACCCGGGTGCTGGCCGCCGAAACGACGCTCACCTCCGACCTGGCCGCCCGCGACGAGGTGGAGAGCGCAACGGCAGCCGATCGCGTCGCCGAGATCGACGCCGAACTGCGTGAGCACGGGGTCGCCACCGCCAAGGCCGCCGCCGTTCGGGACCGCCGACTGCCGCCGCTTCAGCAGGCGCTCGACGCGGTATGCGCCGAGCTGTACGGCTCGAGGTCCGTCGAAGCAACGAACGGATCGGATGCCGCGCTGTCGTCGGACATCCGAGCCGAGTAGCTGTTTGCCGGGCGGGCCGCGGCAACGGCGATTCAGTAGCCGAGCGGCTATCCCGGGCGGATAACGGTTCGATGGACCGATTTCGAAGAAATTGAGCGAGACTTAATCGGTAAAACCGCCGAGAACGTTTATCTGAATCGTTCCTGTGAGTGATCGGACATGCTCCCGATTCCCCGTGGGTGATGTCACCCACGTTAACCTCTAGTACAGGGACGACCGACGACGCCGCCATTCAGGCTTGGCTGGCGCTTTCGGGGCCTGCGTCCTGGCAGATACCTACGCAGGAGAGTTTTGATGACAGCAGCGACCATTCCAGGTCTGGACACCGCACCGACTAAGCACAAGGGACTCCTCGCCTGGGTCTCGGAGGTCGCGGAGCTGACTCAGCCGGATCGGGTGGTGTTCGCCAACGGCTCAGAGGAAGAGGCCGCCCAACTCACCCAGCAGCTGGTCGAGGCAGGCACTTTCCAGAAGCTCGACGACAAGAAGAAGCCGAACTCCTACCTTGCGTTGTCCGATCCCTCCGACGTGGCGCGTGTCGAGTCCCGCACCTACATCTGTAGCGAGCGTGAGGTCGACGCAGGCCCGACCAACAACTGGATGGACCCGGCCGAGATGCGCGGCATCATGACCGGTCTGTACCGGGGCTGCATGCGCGGCCGCACCATGTATGTCGTGCCGTTCTGCATGGGCCCGCTCGGCGCGGAGGATCCCAAGCTCGGCGTGGAGCTGACCGACTCGGAGTACGTGGTTCTCTCGATGCGCACGATGACCCGGATGGGCAAGGCGGCGCTGGACAAGATGGGCACCGACGGCTTCTTCGTGAAGTGCCTGCACTCGGTCGGCGCTCCGCTCGAAGCGGGGCAGGCCGACGTTCCCTGGCCGTGCAACGACACGAAGTACATCACCCACTTCCCCGAGACCCGCGAGATCTGGAGCTACGGCTCCGGCTACGGCGGCAACGCGCTGCTTGGCAAGAAGTGCTACTCGCTGCGGATCGCGTCGGCGATGGCGCACGACGAGGGCTGGCTCGCCGAGCACATGCTGATCCTCAAGCTGATCTCGCCGGAGAACAAGGCGTACTACATCGCCGCCGCGTTCCCGTCGGCCTGCGGTAAGACCAACCTCGCGATGCTGCAGCCCACTATCCCGGGCTGGCGCGCGGAGACCGTCGGCGACGACATCGCCTGGATGCGGTTCGGCAAGGACGGCCGGCTCTACGCCGTCAACCCCGAGTTCGGCTTCTTCGGCGTCGCGCCGGGCACCAACTGGGACTCGAACCCGAACGCGATGAAGACGATCGAGGCGGGCAACACCGTCTTCACCAACGTCGCCCTGACCGACGACAACGACGTGTGGTGGGAAGGCCTGGAGGGCGACCCGCAGCACCTGATCGACTGGAAGGGCAACGAATGGACGCCGGACTCTGACGTCAAGGCCGCCCACCCGAACTCGCGCTACTGCACCCCGATCTCGCAGTGCCCGACGCTGGCGCCCGAGTGGGACGACCCGCAGGGCGTGCCGATCTCGGCGATCCTGTTCGGCGGCCGCCGCAAGACCACGGTGCCGCTGATCACCGAGGCCCGCGACTGGCAGCACGGTGTGTTCATCGGCGCCACGCTCGGCTCCGAGCAGACCGCGGCCGCCGAGGGCAAGGTCGGCACCGTTCGCCGCGACCCGATGGCGATGCTGCCGTTCCTCGGCTACAACGTCGGCGACTACTTCCAGCACTGGATCAACATCGGCAAGAACGCCGACGAGTCCAAGATGCCGAAGGTGTTCTTCGTCAACTGGTTCCGCCGCGGCGACGACGGCCGCTTCCTGTGGCCGGGCTTCGGTGAGAACAGCCGCGTGCTCAAGTGGGCCATCGAGCGCATCGAGCACAAGGCCGAGCGGCAAGACCACGCCGATCGGCATCGTTCCCACCGCCGCGGACATGGATCTCGAGGGCCTCGATGTCGACGCCGCTGACGTCGACGAGGCGCTGGCCGTCAACGCCGCCGAGTGGCGCGAAGAGGTTCCGCTGATCGAGGAGTGGTTCGAGTTCGTCGGCGAGAAGCTGCCGACCGGCATCAAGGACGAGTTCGACGCGCTGAAGCACCGGCTGGCCGAAGCCGACTAGGCGTGAGCTGACGTCAAGAAATCGCGACCCTCTTGACACCTGTCAAGTTAGGCCGTCGTAAAGTCGGCGCATGCAGATTCGCGAGCATGCCGAGGCCACCCCCGACAAGCCGGCCATCATCATCCATCCGTCGGGCACGGTGCTGACATTCGCCGAGCTGGAGGCGCGGGCCAACCGCCTCGCCCACTTCTTCCGCAAGCACGGTCTGCGCGAGGGCGACGCCGTCGCCATCCTGATGGAGAACAACGAGCACTTCCACGCCGTCATGTGGGCGGCGCGCCGCTGCGGGCTGTACTACGTCCCGATCAACACCCACCTGACCGCGGCCGAGGCGGCCTACATCATCGACAACAGCAGCGCCAAGGCCATCGTCGGCTCGGCGGCGCTGCGAAAGACATGCGCGGACCTCGGCCGAGCACACGTGCCCGAGCTTGCGAATCATCGCCGACGACGACCTCGACGGCTGGCACCGCTACCCCGAATGCGTTGCGGATCAACCCGATACGCCGATCGACGACGAGATCGAAGGCGACCTACTGCAGTACTCGTCGGGCACCACCGGCCGGCCGAAGGGCATCAAGCGCGAGCTTCCGCACCTGCCGCCCGCCGAGGTGCCCGGCCTGATGTCGGCGTTGGTCGGCTTCTGGCTGGATCCCGAGGCCGTCTACATCAGCCCCGCCCCGCTGTACCACACCGCGCCGTCGGTGTGGTCGATGCAGATTCAGGGCGCGGGCATCACCACCGTGGTGATGGAGAAGTTCGACGCCGAGGGCTGCCTCGACGCCATCCAGCGCCACCGCGTCACCCACGGCCAGTTCGTCCCGGTGATGTTCACCCGGATGCTGAAACTGCCCGAGGCCGTGCGCAATTCGTATGACCTGTCGAGCCTGAAGCGCGTGATGCACGCCGCGGCGCCGTGCCCGGTCGAGATCAAGAAGCAGATGATGGACTGGTGGGGGCCGATCGTCGACGAGTACTACGCCTCCTCCGAGGCGATCGGGTCGACGCTGATCACCGCCGAGGACTGGCTGGCGCACCCCGGCTCGGTCGGCAAGCCGATGATGGGCGCGCTGCACATCCTCGACGAGGACGGCAACGAGCTGCCGCCGGACCAGGCGGGGGAGATCTACTTCGAGGGCGGCTTCGACTTCGAGTACCTCAACGATCCGGAGAAGACCGCCAAGTCACGCGACACGCACGGCTGGAAAACCGTCGGCGACATCGGCTATCTCGACGAGGACGGCTACCTCTACCTGACCGACCGGCGCCACCACATGATCATCTCCGGCGGGGTGAACATCTACCCGCAGGAAGCGGAGAACATGCTCGTCACCCATCCCGAAGGTGATGGACGCCGCGGTGTTCGGCATCCCCGACGACGAGATGGGCCAGAGCGTCAAGGGCGTCGTGCAGACGGTCGACCCCGCCGACGCCACCGACGAGTTCGGCGACGAGCTGCTTGGCTGGCTGCGAGACCGGTTGGCGCACTACAAGTGTCCGCGGTCGATCTCGTTCGAGGCGCAGCTGCCGCGCACCGATACCGGCAAGCTGTACAAGCAGGAGCTGATAAACAAGTACTCGTGAGTTCAAGCACAGTCGAGCTTGCGGGGGGCGTGGTCGTCGCCGTCGGATCGCCCTCCGACGACGCGACTTTCACGCTGACCGAAGACGACTGCGACGACCGCCGCGCCGTCACGGTGCCGTCGGTGCCGACGCGCTCGCCGAACTGACCGAGCGCTGCCAGCGATGGCCGCAGGCGGCGGCCGTCTGCGACGACGTGCTGCGCTCGATCGACCCCGCCGGACCCACTCGCGCCGGCGTCATCACCGAATCGCTGGCGTACTCGACGCTGCAGTCGGGACCGGAGTTCGCGCGCTGGCTGGCCGAACGCGGGCCCGCGCACCGTCCCCGACATCGCCGATCCCGTGCAGGCCGACCGCGACGGCGACCGTCTGCATGTCCGGTTCAACCGGCCGCAACGGCACAACGCGTTTTCCACCGACATGCGCGCCGCACTGCTGGAGGCGCTCGAGGTCGCGCGTCTCGACCCGTCGATCACCGAGGTGGTGCTGACCGGCAACGGCCCGTCGTTCTGCAGCGGCGGCGACCTCGCCGAGTTCGGCACGTTCGCCGACCCGGCCAGCGCCCACCTGGCCCGCACCCGGCACAGCCCCGCGCTGGTGCTCGACGAGCTGACCGCCCGTCTCGGCCGCGCGTGCCGCGCCGAGGTGCACGGCCAGGTGCTGGGCAGCGGGCTGGAGATGGCCGCGTACTGCGGATGGGTGCAGGCGCATCCCGACGCCGTGCTTGGCCTGCCCGAACTGAGCCTCGGCTTGATCCCCGGCGCGGGCGGCACCGTCAGCATCACCCGGCGCATCGGCCGATGGCGCACCGCGTATCTGGTGCTGTCCGGGCAGACGATCGACCCGCCCACGGCCCTGCGGTGGGGACTCGTCGACGAAGTCAGTGATTTCGGCGCGCTTGGTGCGCTGAGCGCACTAACCGCGCCGAAATCGCATAAGTGGCAGGCTGGCAAGCATGGGGTTGCCGAGCATGCGACCCACTGGCTGGTTCCAGGTGGCCTGGAGCGCCGACCTTGATGTCGGCGACGTCATGGCGCTGCACTACTTCGGCGAGGACCTCGTCGCGTTCCGCGATCTCGACGGTGCGGCCCGTGTGCTCGACGCGCATTGCAGGCACCTCGGCGCCGATCTGTCCCACGGCGGCTGCGTCGTCGAGGGAGGAATTCAATGCCCGCTGCACGGCTGGGTGTGGAGCGGCGCCGACGGCCACAACGTTCGCATTCCCTACGAACGGTGCCCGTCGATGACCGGCGGGTGCGGTGCTGGCCCGCCACCGAACTCAACGAATGCATCTACATCTGGCACGGGACCGAGCAACCAGATCCGCTATGGCCGGTGCCGGACATGTACCAGGAGCTCAGACGGCCCGGACGGAGTGCACTACTTCCGGTCCGTCGGGCCCGAACGAGAAACAGTTCTTCGGCGGCGTTGCGGTGCCTCCGCAGTTGGTCGTCGAGAACACCGTCGATGTCCAGCACTACCGGTTCGTGCACGTGTCCCGTGAGTCCGACCGTCATCGCCGCGGCCTCGAACGCCTCGACGTGGCACGCCAAGTTGGCATTCGGTGGAGGCGATCCTGTTGAAGTGTGGTGGTACGGCGTCGGTTTGGGCTTCAAGTGTGAGGACCACGGCGACGGAAGGCAGATCGTCTCCGTCTGCCCCACCCCGGTGGATGACACCGCCATCGACATCTTCGCCACCTATTGGGTATCCGAGGACCTCGACTACGACGACAGGTTGGATGCGGTCAAACGCCTGCTGGCCGACGACATCCCGATCTGGGGACATCAGCAATACCAGGACGATCCCGCGCTGGCGCCGTCGGAGGCCGAGGATTTCCGGCATTTGCGCGAATGGGCTAGCGGCTTCTATCCGCCCGCTCAGCCAGACCTGCGCAGCGTCACCCTGTAGGTGTACTGCTCGGGCAGGAAGTGGCTGACCGACAGCTCGACGGGCCTGCCGCTGGCATCCGAGTACAGCCGGTCCACCCGCAGCATCGGATGGCCGGCCTCACACCCCACCGCGTCGGCGACAAGATCGTCGGCCGGCGCGACCGTAATCGACTGCGCCGCTTCGGCGATCGGCTCCGCGAGATGCGGCTCGAGCAGCCCGATGACGGTGTGTGTGCCGACGGCGCCGTCGGCCAGCGCCGGCGATGCCAGCACCGGCTGCGCCACCGACGGCACCAGGTGCACCGTGGTCAAGACGAACGGCACGCCGTCGTGCAGCCGCCGGAACACCACCGAGTACACGACGTCGTCGTCCAGCCGCAGCCGGCTGGCGGCGTCGACGTCGACCCGGCGCCGCAGCCCGGCCAGCACCTCCATCGTGGTGTCGTCGGACAGGCTCATCAGGTCTTCGATCGACCCGAGCTGACGCAGGTATCGCCGCCCGGATCGCTGGCGTAGGTGCCGCGGCCCGGCACCCGGTACACCACGCCCTCGGCGACCAGGTCCTGAAACGCCCGCCGCACGGTCTGCCGCGACAAGCCGTGCCGCGCAACGAGTTCGGACTCGGTCGGCAGCCGCATGCCGTCGCGGTAGTGCCCCGCGGCGATCTCGCCGCGAAGCTGGTCGCGAAGCGTCTGATACGCCGGTTCGGTCCGCAACTAGATCCCGCCCCGGGCGACGAGCTGCCCGGCGATCACGTTGCGCTGGATCTCGTTGGTGCCCTCGCCGACGATCATCAGCGGCGCATCGCGGAAGTAGCGCTCGACGTCGAATTCGGTGGAATAGCCGTAGCCGCCGTGGATTCGGACGGCGTTCAGCGCGATCTCCATCGCCACCTCGGAGGCGAACAGCTTGGCCATCCCGGCCTCCATGTCGGCGCGCTCGCCCGCGTCGTAGCGGTCGGCGGCATACAGCGTGAGCTGGCGGGCGGCGGTCAGCTTGGTGGCCATGTCGGCCAGGTAGTGGCCGACGGCCTGGTGCTTCCAGATCGGCTGGCCGAAGCTCTCCCGCTCCTGGGCGTAGCGCAGCGCGTCCTCCAGCGCGGCCGTCGCCACCCCCAGCGCCCGCGACGCCACCTGAATGCGCCCCGTCTCAAGGCCTTTCATCATCTGCGCGAAGCCCTTGCCCGGCTCACCGCCGAGGATCGCCGACGCAGGCACCCGGCAGTCGTCGAACGTCAGCTCGCAGGTCTCGACGCCCTTGTAGCCCAGCTTGGGCAGATCCCGCGACACCGTCAGTCCAGGGCTGACTGATGTCGAGGCCCGGGCGGCCTCTCCGTGCTCGACGAGCACCACCGAGATGCCTTTGTGCGCCGGCTTGGCGGCGGGATCGGTCTTGCACAGCAGCGCGATCAGACCCGGACCGGCGGGCATTGCTGATCCACGTCTTGGACCCGTTGATCACCAGCTCGTCGCCGTCGGCCAGCGCGGTCGTCTTCATGTTCTGCAGATCCGAGCCGCCGCCCGGCTCGGTCAGCGCCATCGTGGCCCGCAGTTCGCCGGTCGCCATCGCGCGGCAGGTACGTGCGCTTCTGCTCCTCGGTGCCGAACAGGTCGAGCAGCTTGGCGACGACGGTGTGCCCGCCCATCGCGCCGGCCAGGCTCATCCAGCCGCGCGACAGCTCCTGGGTGACCAGCACATAGCAGCGCGTCGACACCGGCGTGCCGCCGTAGGCCTCGGGGATCGCCAGCCCGTAGATCCCGATGCGCTTCATCTGCTCGATCCACGCCTCCGGGTACTCGTTGGCGTGCTCGACGTCGCGGACGGTCGGCTTCACATCCCGGTCGACGAATGCCCGCACCGTCTCGACCAGCATGGTTTCTTCGTTCAATCATATGTACGGCCATATTGACACTTTGTGCGACCAAATGGCAACATCTGCGGCTGTGAGCGGCCCCTACTTCGACGACCTGGAGGTCGGTCAGGTCTTCGACTCGGCGCCCTCGATGACGCTGACCGAAGGCGCCGCGGCCGCGCACCAGTCGATCATCGGCGATCGCCTCCGGCTCGCGCTGGACTCCCAGCTGACGTACGCCGTGACCGGGGCGACCACGGCGCTGGCACATCCCGCGCTGGTCTGCGATGTGGCGATCGGGCAGAGCACGCTGGCCACCCAGCGGGTCAAGGCCAACCTGTTCTACCGCGGGCTGACCTTCCACCGGTTCCCCGTCATCGGCGACAGCCTGTTCACCCGCACCGAAGTGGTCGGGCTGAAGCAGAACTCGGCCAAACCCGGCCGCGCGCCGACCGGCCTGGCGGCGCTGCGGATGACGACCGTCGACCAGATCGGCCGGCTGGTGCTGGACTTCTACCGCTGCGCGATGCTTCCGCTGAGCACCGAAACGCGAGACCGGTCGCACCGACGACCTGTCCGACATCGGCGCGGATCTCGCGTCGCCGCCCGACCCGACCGCCGACTGGGACGCCGACGCCTACCGCGAGAAGGTGCCGGGCGCCCACTTCGACTCCGGCCTCGCCGGCGCGGTGCTGCACAGCACCGCCGACGTGGTGAGCAGCGCGCCGGAGCTCGCCCGGCTGACGCTGAACATCGCTGCCACACACCATGATTGGCGCGTCGGTGGCCAGCGGCTTGTCTACGGCGGGCACACCATCGGGCTGGCCCTGGCGCAGGCCACGCGGCTGCTGCCCAATCTGGTCACGGTGCTCGGCTGGGAATCCTGCGACCACACCGGCCCGGTGCACGAGGGCGACACGCTCTACAGCGAGCTGCACGTCGACGGCGCGGTGCCGCTGCCGGACGGCCGCGGGGGGGTGCTGAAGCTGCGGTCGCTGGTGTACGCCGTCGGTGAGCCGGATCGGCAAGTGCTGGACTGGCGGTTCACCGCCCTGCAGTTCTAGCGATTCGGCGCACAATGCTCAGCACGTACCGCGTCGAATCGCACAATGCATGTTGGTCGTCCCCGTCGCCGTGCTTTCGCGGGCGCGGCGGGCCGCCGACGCGTTCCAGCCAGCTCACCGGCGTCGCCGTCGACGCCGAGGAACTCCTCGCCGGCCGGGCCGCGCTGCTCGGACTGTCACCGCACGGCCGGATCTCGGCGGGCGGAGCCACCCGGCTGATGCGCAGCAGCGACGGTTGGTGCGCGCTCACGTTGTCGCGACAAGACGACGTCGACGCCGTACCCGCGCTGCTCGAGTCCGACGCGGTCGGCGACGATCCGTGGCCGGCCGTTCAAGCGCTGGGTGGCGGGCAACACCTCCGCCGATGTCACCGCGCGGGCGCGCCTGCTCGGCCTTCCGGTCGCCGCCCTCGGTGAAACGCGCCCCGCGCCATCGCGAATCACGACGCTTGGCGCCGCGGCCGCACCGCGTGAGCCGTCACAGCCTTCTTGGTCGCCGACCTGTCCTCGATGTGGGCCGGCCCCCTGTGCGGACAGCTGCTCGCGCGGGCAGGCGCCACCGTCGTCAAGGTCGAAACCCGCGGACGGCCCGACGGCACCCGCGCGGGGCCGCCGGCGTTCTTCGACTGGATGAACAGCGGAAAGCTCTCGTACGCGGTCGATTTCGACGAACCATCCGGCCTGACGGCGGCTGCTCGAGGCCGCCGACGTTGTCATCGAGTCGTCGCGGCCCGCGGCACTGGCGCACCGGGGTCTCGGCCCGACCGACATCGCGCCTCGCGACGGCCGGGTCTGGCTGCGGATCACCGGCCACGGCGCCGACGGCGAGCAGGCCAACTGGGTGGCGTTCGGCGACGACGCCGCGGTGTCCGGCGGCCTGGTCGGCGGCACCGACGACGAGCCGGTGTTCTGCGGCGACGCGATCGCCGACCCGTTGACCGGTCTGCACGCCGCGCTTGCCGCCGTCGGAAGCGCTGAGCCGCGGGGGAGGCGAGCTGATCGAACTGTCGATGGCCGCTGTCGCCGCAACCTACGCCGCGGATGACCGCGCGGCCGAAACACGGTGCACCGCAATGCCAGCGCCATCCGGTCCAGCATCGGAACTCGGTGCGGACAACGCCGCCGTCGAACGGCTGCTGGCCGAAAGGCGGTTGGCGTCATGCTGATTCAGCGGGCGGTGTTGCTCGACGGCACCGAGACCGACATCCGCGTCGACGAGCGGATCGTCGAGGTCGGCGATCTGACGCCGCAACAAGGGCGAGCAGGTGCTCGACGCCGCGGGCGGAACGGTCATCCCTGGCCTGCACGACCATCACGTCCACCTGCGCTCGGCCGCCGCGGCGCTGACCTCGGCCCGGGTCGGGCCCGCTGAGGTGCGGGGTCGCGACGACCTGGCCCGTGCGCTTGCCGACGCCGCTGTCGGCAGCGACGGCTGGATCAGGGCCGTCGGCTACCACGAGGCGGTCGCGGGACCGCTGGACCGCGACGTGCTCGACGAGGTGTCGCCCCAGGTGCCGGTCCGCATTCAGCACCGCAGCGGCGTGCTGTGGACGCTGAACTCGGCGGGGCTGGCCAGGGTGGGGCTGACCGATCATCCCGACGGGCGGCTGCGCAGCGCCGACCGCAGTTGGTCAGACACGTTGCAGCGCAACGAAGACGGACTCGCCGAGGTCAGCCGCAGGCTCAGCGCGCTACGGAGTCACCGGCGTCACCGACGCCACACCCGACTTCGAAGTCAGCGACATCGTGAAGCTGATGCAGGCACATCGGCACGGCGAGTTGCGTCAGCGCGTGCATTGTCTGGCGCCGGGCAAGCGCATCCTGCACGACGTCGACCTCGACCTCGACGAACTGGTCGCGTGGATCGCCGAACGCCACGCCGCCGACGCCCCTGTCGCGGTGCACTGCGTGACCGCCGCCCAACTCGTCGTGACGCTCTCGGCGCTGCGCGAGGCGGGCACCCACCCGCAGGACCGCATCGAACATGCGGCCGTGGTGCCCGACGACAGCATCGCCGCACCTGACCGACCTCGAACGTCACGGTCGTGACCCAGCCCAACTTCGTCGCCGAGCGCGGCGACCAGTATCTGGCCGACATCCCCGCCGCCGAACATCACGAGTTGTGGCGGGTGGCCTCACTGCGCAAGGCCGGGGTGAAGGTCGCACTGTCCACCGACATGCCGTTCGGCGATGGCGATCCGTGGGCGAGCATGCGCGCCGCGGTGCACCGCACCACCGCAGCCGGCGCGGTGCTCGGCGCCGACGAATGTGTCTCGGCGCGTGAGGCTTTGACCATGTTCTTCGGCACATCGGTCGATCCCACCGACGCGCGCTCGATACAGCCGGGCCAACCCGGCGACATGTGCGTGCTTGCGGCGCCACCCGCCGAGGTGCTGAACGAACTCGATTCGGCGATGGTGGCCGCCACCGTCGTCGCAGGCGAAGTGGTCTTCGAGCGCGGCTGAGTCTAGGCCGCCGCGGGCTCGAACGTGCGCCGCAGCAGCGCGCACTGGCTCTTGAAAAACGACTGCGACACTTGGGCTTTCGGCAGGATTCCGTCGAAGCCGTGGAACGCGCCAGGGACGACCTCGACCTCGCACGGCACACCGGCGGCCTTGAGTCGCTCGGCGTAGGCCAGGTCCTCATCGTGAAACAGGTCGAACGTGCCGACACCCAGCCACGCGGGTGGCAACCCACTGAGGTCTTCGCGCCGCGCGGGCACGGCTACCGACGGGTCCGCACCGCCGAGGTAGGCCGACCAACCGAACTTGTTGCTGGACTGGTTCCACAGCCGGAGTCCAGGATTGTCAAGACCTTTGCGGTCGACCGTGCGGTCGTCGAGCATCGGATACACCAATAGCTGTGCCGCAAGGTCGATTTCGCCACGATCCCTGGTGAGCAGAGCAAGCGCTGCGGCGAGCCCTCCGCCCGCGCTGGCACCCCCGATGGCCACCCGTGACGGATCGACCGACGGCAACCGAGTCAGCCACGTCAGCGCCGAATAGCAGTCCTCGAGCGGCGCGGGATACGGGTGATCGGGCGCCAACCGGTAGTCCACCGACGCGACCGTCGCCCCGAGTTCCTTGGCGAAGCGACGGCAGACGGCGTCGTCCTGTGCCGCTTTCCCGATGACGTACCCGCCGCCGTGGATCCACAACAGCGCGGGAGCCTGACCCGTCACGCCGGCAGGACGGAACAGCCGTATCCCGACCCCCGAAGCCAGGGTCAGCACCTCGACGTCCTTGGGCGTTCGGCGCCACATCAAGCGCTCGGCCGCGCGGAGGAACGGCACTGTGACGGGTGTGACGATCTGCTTGGGGATATAGCGGGCGGCCTGGCGCAGATCGGGATGGAATTCGGTGGGCACCCGACCAGTATCTGTGATCACTTGAGGAGCGGATCGCGAGGCAAGCCGAGGATGCGTTCGGCGATCGTGTTCCTGGTGATCTCCGAGGTGCCGCCCGCGATCGTCATGGCCCGGTTTCCCAGATAGCTGCGCAGCAGCTTCGGCGCGTGTCCGACCACGGGTGCCGAACCGGCCAGCTCCATGCCCAGTTCGGTGATCCGCTGACCCGCCTCGGCCACCAGCAGCTTGGTCACGTTGCCTTCCGGCCCTGGCTCCGCGCCTGCGATGGCCCGACTGGCCCTGCGCAGGTTCAGCAGCCGCAAGCGTATGCGTTTCGGCGATCGACTCGCCCGCTCGCCGCACGTAGTTCGCACCATCCGGCGCCGCGTCGAGCAGCTTGACGAGGTCGTCCGGGCTGAACCCGGTCGCCCCACCCGAACCGCCGCCGATGGAGATCCGCTCATTGCCCAGGGTCGCGCGGGCCACCAGCCAGCCGCGGTTCACGTCGCCGACCACATCGGAGTCGGGAACGAACACGTCGTCGAAGAAGACCTCGTTGAAGTGGGAGTCGCCGGTGATGCCGCGCAGCGGATTGACTGTCACGCCAGGGGCTTTCATATCGATTGCCACCATCGTGACGCCGGCATGCTTTGCCGCGTCGGGGTCGGTGCGCACGGTCGCCAGCCCCCATTGGCAGTGCTGCGCGAGGCTGGTCCACACCTTCTGGCCGGTGACCGCCAGCCCCCGTCGACCTTCTTGGCGGCGGTGCGTACCGCGGCGGCGTCCGAACCCGCGCCGGGCTCGGAGAACAGCTGGCACCACATCACCTCTCCGCGCAGTACCGGTTCCACCCAGCGCTCGCGCTGGTCGTCGGTGCCCGCCTGGGCAATCGTGAGCGCCACCCAGCCCGTGATGCCCATGTCGGGCCGTTCGATGCCGGTGAACTCCTCCTCGATGACCAGCTGCTCGAGCACGTCGGCGGCCCGGCCCCACGGCTTGGGCCAATGCGGCACCAGGTAGCCCGAGTCGACGAGGAAGTCGCGCTGCTTGTCCTCGGGCAGCGACGCGCACGCTTGGCGACGGCCTCGCGGGCCTGGCTGCGGTGGGCCTCCGCCTCTGGCGGCAGCGTGAACGACGCGCCGTGCGCCTGGCCGCTGCGCTGGCCCTCGACGACGTCGAGCAGCGGGTCGTTGCCGTCCTGCATGATCGCCGCGAGCGTGCGGGCGCGCCGCAGGTAGAGGTGGGCGTCGTGCTCCCAGGTATACGCGATGCCGCCGTGCAGCTGAATGTTGTACTGCGCGTTGAAGATCTGGGTACGGATCGCATGCGAGGCGGCCACCGCGGCGGCGAACCAGGCGCTGTCGAGGTCGTCGGCGCGCGCCGCATCCCAGGTGGCCGCGGTGGTCTCCTCGGCGTTGACGAGCATGTTGGCGGCGTGGTGCTTGACGGCCTGGAAGGTGCCGATGGTCCGGCCGAACTGCTCGCGCACCTTGGCGTACTCGACGGCCATCTCCAGCGTCGCCCAGCTGACGCCGACCGCCTCGGCCGACGCGAGGATCCGGAACACCGTCCAGGCCTTGCGCGCGGCGCCGCGAAGCACCCGGTCCTCGTCGACACGTCACGCCGCGCAGCGCGACCGACCCGACGCTGCGGGTGGTGTCCAGCGAGTCCAGCGCGGTGACCGTGACACCTTCGGCCGCGGCGTCGACGATGACGACGTCCTCACCTGCGGCGATCACCAGCACATCGGCGTCCGGCGCGCCAAGCACGGCGGGGCTCTCGCCGGTCACCACCAGATCCGAACCGATCGTCACGCTGCCCGATAGGGCAAGCGCACCGACCGTGCTGCCGTCGGCAAGCCCCGGAAGTAGTTGCGCACGAACGGAATCCGGTGCGCAGCGGTCGATAACCACCGCCGCCGCGACGCTCGGCAGGAACGGGCCGGGGCAGAGCTCGCGGCCCTGCGCCTCCAGCACCACCGCCAGTTCGGCAAGGCCTGAACGCCCGAACCGCCGTGCTCCTCGGCGATCGCCAGCCCGTTCCACCCGAGCTCGGCGCCCGCCGACCAGATGTCGGCGGGGTGGGAGGACCCGTCGTCAAGCGTCGGCGCGGGCGGCCGCGCGGCTGTTGAGCCGGTTCAGCTGCCCGATCGCGGCGTCGGCCAGGTCGTTGTGTTCCTCGGTGATGGCAAGAGCTGACTTACTCACGGTGGAAGTCCTCTTGAAAACGGCGGATGTTGACGGTTGTCAAATGAAGCTAACGCGCCCGCCCGCCGCTCAGGAAGGACGGTGATGCAGGTCACAAGTGATCTTGAAAGTGTCATGGGTAGACATGTTCGCGAATGTTGTCGTTTATGAACCGCAGCGCGGGGTACAGCTCGCGCAATGACGGTACGACCGGACACCCGGTACCCCGGACCGACGATGTGGACACGCGCCCGGTGGTTGCTGAAGGCCGGTCCGGCCGACTACATGCTGGCGATGAGTGTCGCGAGCGCTTCCCTTCCGGTTATCGGGAAACACCTTGAGCCGCTGGGTGCCGCGACGGCGATGGGCGTCTGGGGCTATCGCCACCTGCCCGATTTTCTCGGCGCAACGGCGAAGTCGCTTGCTTAGCCCTGGCAACGCCGAGCTAAAGCGCCAGGAGCGCGACAGCACGCATGCGGTGACCGAGGCCGCACTGCGCGGCATCGTGCCCGCCAAGGACCTGGCGATCGAATGGCCTGCGCCGGAGCGCACGCCGCCGCTGTGGAAGATGCGCGAGCAGCGTCGCAGCGTGTACAAGACATCGGTCCGCTACGGCCCGCTGCCGTCCCAGCTGCTCGACGTGTGGCGCCGCAAGGATCTGCCTGCCGAGCCCGCACCGGTGCTGCTCTTCGTGCCGGGTGGCGCCTGGGTGCACGGCGGCCGCCTGCTCCAGGGCTACGCGTTGATGTCGCATCTGGCCGAGATGGGCTGGGTGTGCCTGTCCATCGACTATCGGGTGGCGCCGCACCACCAATGGCCTGCGCACATCGCCGACGTCAAGACCGCGATCGCCTGGGCGCGCGCGAACGTCGACAAGTTCGGTGGCGACCGCAATTTCGTTGCGGTAGCGGGATGTTCGGCGGGCGGACACCTGTCGGCGCTGGCCGGGCTGACCGCCAACGACCCGGAGATGCAGTGCGAACTGCCGGACGGCTCCGACACCTCCGTCGACGCGGTGGTGGGCATCTACGGGCGCTACGACTGGGAAGACCGGTCCACCGCCGAGCGGGCGCGGTTCGTCGACTTCCTCGAGCGGGTCGTGGTCGGGCGGAAGATCGCCAAGCATCCCGATATCTTCCGCAAGGCGTCGCCGATCGCGCGGGTGCACAAGGATGCGCCGCCGTTCCTCGTCATCCACGGCACCGGCGATAGCGTCATCCCGGTCGAACAGGCCCGCAGCTTCGTCGAGCGGTTGCGCGCGGCGTCGCATTCGGTGGTGAGCTACGTCGAGCTGCCAGGCGCGGGTCACGCCTTCGACATGATCGACGGCGCCCGCACCGGGTCGATGGCGACGGCAATCGGCTTGTTCCTCAATCAGATTCACCGAAACCGAACGCTGAACAGGGCCAAAGCGGTTATATAAGCTCCTCCGTATGGGAGGTAGCTCGTTGAAGAGGCTTAGCGGGTGGGACGCTGTGCTGCTGTACAGCGAGACGCCGACGGTGCACATGCACACCCTCAAGCTGGCGGTGATCGACATCTCCGAGCTCGAAGGGCCGGCAGTTCGGCATCGACGAATTCCGTCAGGTCATCCACAGCCGGCTCTACAAGCTTGACCCCTTCTGCTACCAGCTCGTCGACATCCCGTTCAAGTTCCACCACCCGATGTGGCGGGAGAACTGCGAAGTCGACCTCGACTACCACGTCCGGCCGTGCCGGGTGGACAGCCCAGGCGGCCGTCGCCAGCTCGACGAGGCGGTCGGCCGGATCGCAAGCACCCCGCTGGACCGCAGCAAGCCGCTGTGGGAGATGTACTTCATCGAGGGCTTGGCCAACGGCAGAATCGCGGTACTCGGCAAGATCCACCACGCGCTTGCCGACGGCGTCGCATCGGCGAATCTGCTTGGCACGCGGGATGGATCCGCAGGTGAGTCCGCAGTCCGACCGTGATTCCTATGCCATGCGAGCCTGCCGCCGACCAAGGGCGAACTTGTGCGGTCGGCGTTCGCCGACCACATGCGTCAGATCGGCAGGCTGCCCGGGGTGATGCGCTACACCGCGCAGGGCATCCAGCCGGGTACGCAAGAGTTCGAAAAAGCTCTCTCCCGAGCTGACCCGTCCGTTCACGCCGCCGAAGTCGTTCATGAACCACCGAGTCGACGCGCAGCGTAAGTTCGCCACCGCGACACTGGCGCTCGCCGACGTCAAGGAGACCGGCAAGCATCTCGGCGTCACGATCAACGACATGGTGCTTGCGATCTCAGCAGGGGCGTTGCGTCAGCTGTCGCTCAAGTACGACGGCCACGCCGACCACCCGCTATTGGCTTCCGTCCCAGTCAGTTTCGACTTCTCGAGAGAGCGCATCTCGGGCAACCGGTTCACGCGGCGTGATGATGGTGGTGCCCATCGAACTCGATGATCCGTTGGAACGCGTGCAGGCCGTGCACGACGCGGCGGTGGACGCCAAGGAGACCCACCACCTCATGGGACCGGAACTGGTCAGCCGCTGGTCGGCCTACTTCCCGCCCGCACCCGCGGAGCGGCTGTTCCACTGGCTGGCGGAAAAAGACGGCCAGAACAAGGTGCTGAACATTCCGATCTCGAATGTGCCGGGCCCGCGGGAGCCAGGACGCGTCGGCGGCGCGCTGGTGACGGAGATCTATTCGGTCGGCCCGCTGACGACGGGCAGCGGTCTGAATATCACGGTCTGGAGCTACGTCGACCAGCTCAACATCTCGGTGCTCTCCGACGGTGCCACCCTGTTGGACCCGCATGAGCTGACCGACGCGATGGTCGACGCGTTCGTCGAAATCCGTCGCGCCGCAGGGCTTTCCGAGGAGCTGACGGTCGTCGAGTCCGCTATGGCGCCGTAGTCGGCTCGGCCGACAGTGGTGCCTCAGCCGTCCGGGTGGCGTGTACCCAGGACAGGAACTGCTCGACAGCCTGAGCGGTGTAGTGCGCCCGCGGCGAACCGTAGTAGAAGTCGAATGCGTGCTGGGCGTGCGGAATCTCGGCGTACGCGACGGTTGACGTCGATACCTCTCGTAGCGCCTCGGCGAACTCACGGCCCTCGCGGACGGGGATGATCGAGTCGTCCTGGCCGTGCAGGATGAAAAACGGTGGCGCATCGGGACGTATCCGCTTGATCGATGAGGCGTCGACGTAGGTCTGCCGGTTCTCCGCGAACCGCTTCTTGACCACGAACTTCTGCAGGAACGCGATGAACTCCTTACGTCCGGAGCCTTGGGCCGACACCCAGTCGTAACGGCCGTAGATCGGCACCGCCGCTACCACCGAGGTGTCGGCGTCCTCGAAACCCGGCTGCCATTGCGGGTCGTTGGGGGTCAGCGCGGCTAGCGAAGACAGGTGACCGCCCGCCGAGCCGCCCGTGATCGCGACGAAGTCCGGATCACCACCGTAGTCGGCGATGTTGTCCTTGATCCACGCCAGCGCGCGCTTGACGTCGACGATGTGGTCGGGCCAGGTGTTTTTGGGGCTGACGCGGTAGTCGATCGACACGCACACCCAGCCGCGCTCGGCCATATGGCTCAGCATGGCGTAGGACTGCGGCCTCCGCATGCCGATGGCCCATGCCCCGCCGGGCACCTGCAGCAGCACGGGCGCCTTGCCGTCACGCGGCAGGTCGGCACGCCGCCAGATGTCGGCGCGGTTCACACCGCGGTGCGGGCCGTATTGGACGATGTCTGTCTTCTCGACGTAGCGGCGGCGGACGAGGTCGTTGGGCCACACGCCGATCATCCTGCGGCGCCTTGCCGGCTGCGACTGCGCGGCGACCGTTTCGTAGTCGTCGCCAAGCGCCTCGCGCAGCGGCTCTTCGAAATGCGGCCTCGACGCGACGTTGCGGCGTTGGATCAGCCCCAGCAGCGCCCAGGCGATGGCGGTGAGCAGCAAGGCGATTCGGCCTCGGGCCCGCGGAAGTCGCCGCGCAAACCGCGGCGCACCGCGTCGAGCACCGACCCGGTGAGATACAGCATCGACATCTCGGTGGTGGGCCAGCCGAATGCGAACACCGGCAAGGTGATGTACCCCTCGCGGCCGAGTGGGCGCACGCCGTTGGCAGCGTTGAGCAGCTCCGCTGACGCGCGCAGCAGCGGAAAGCGCTTACGCACGGCTGGCGCGGTCCTGCAACTCGCGGCGCACGATCTTTCCGGTGCTGCTGCGAGGTAGTTCGTCGAGGATCGTGATATCGCGGGGCACTTTGTAATTCGCCAAATTCTCTCGGACGTGTTGTTTCAGCGTGTCTGGTGTAGCCGATGCGCCGTGATTCAAAACCACAAATGCGGCCAGCCGCTGACCGAACTGTTCGTCGTCCACACCGATGACCGACGCCTCCGCGACGTCATCGTGGGCCGTCAGCGTCTTCTCCACTTCGATGGGGTAGACATTCTCACCGCCGGAGACGATCATCTCGTCGTCGCGTCCGACCACGAACAGCCGCCCTGCATCATCGAAGTAGCCGACATCGCCGGACGACATGAAGCCCTCGTGGAAGTCCTTGGTCTTCCCCGAGGTGTAGCCGTCGAACTGGGTGGAGTTGCGCACGTAGATGCCCCCGACTTCGCCGGTGGGCACCTCGTTGAAATCCTGGTCCAGGATGCGGATTTCGGTGCCACCGGCCGGCTTGCCCGCGGTGTCGGGCGCGGCCCGCAGGTCTTGCGGTGTCGCGGTGGCGATCATGCCGGCCTCGGTGGCGTTGTAGTTGTTGTAGATGACGTCGCCGAACTGATCCATGAAGCTGATCACGACGTCGGGGCGCATCCGTGAGCCCGACGCCGCGGCGAACCGCAGCGACCGGCCGCTGTACTTCGCGCGCACCTCGTCGGGTAGTTCCATGATCCGGTCGAACATCACCGGCACCACACACAGCCCGGTCGCACGGTGCCGATCGATCAGCTCGAGGGTGGCCTCGGGGTCGAACTTGCGGCGGGTGACGACCGTGCAGGCCATCGACGCCGCGAACACGAGCTGGGAGAAGCCCCACGCATGAAACATCGGCGCCACGACCACGACGGGCTCTTCGGCGCGCCATGGGGTGCGATCCAGAATCGCCTTGAGGATGGCGGGGCCACCGTCAGCACCGCCGGAATGCTTGGCGCCCTTGGGACTTCCGGTGGTACCAGACGTCAGCAGGATGACCTTGCTTTTGGTGCTCGCCCGTTGCGGCTGTCGCCCGCTGTTTTCGGCGATCATCTTCTCGACGGTCAGACCACCCTGCGGCCCGTCGGTCCAGGCGATGATCCGCGTTGCGTCCGGTTTGTCGGCAAGCGCGCGGTCGACGGTGGCGGTGAACTCCTCGTCGTAGATGACGGCGTCAACGCCTTCGCGCTGCACGACCTCGGCTAGCGCGGGCCCGGCGAACGACGTGTTCAGCAGCAGCACGTCGGCGCCGATCCGGTTGGCGGCGATCAGCGACTCGACGAACCCGCGATGGTTGCGTGCCATGATGCCGATGACTCTCGGAGCCGCAGGCAGCGCCTGTAGTGCGGCGGCGAATGCATCAGCGCGCTGGTCGATTTCGCGCCACGTCAGCGTGCCGAGCTCGTCGACGAGACCGGGCCGGTCGGGGCAGCGCTGCGCGGCGGCGGCGAATCCCGATGTGATGCCCATGTTCTCGCGCTGCATCGCCGCCGCGATGCGGATGTACTTGTCGGGCCGCATCGGGGCGATGACTCCGGCGCGGCGCATCGTCGCGACGAAGCCGAGTGTTTCGGCAAGGCGATCGGTAAAGGCCACGATGGCTATCCCAGCACGGGCAGCCGTCGCTGCGAGGCAAGTTTGTCGAGCGCCCGCTGCATGACGTGCCGCACGTGAGCATCGACCTCGTCGATGTCGGGGTCCTCGCCGAACTCGGCGACGATGTCGATCGGCCGGCAGCACCTCCATCACGATCTTGGCGGGCAGCGGGAGGTTGGGCGGGACGACCAGGCTCAGACCGAACGGGAATCCGAACGAAATCGGCACGATCTTGGTGCGGGCCAGGCGTGCGATCGGGCCCAGCCGCTTGGCCAGCCACGTGCCGCGGGACAGGAAGATCTGGGTCTCCTGGCCGCCGATGCCGACCGTCGGAACGATCGGCACTCCGGCATTCAGCGCGGCCTTCACGTAGCCCGTGCGGCCGCCGAAGTCGATGACGTTCTCAGACAGAGTCGGCCGGTAGACGTCGTAGTCGCCGCCGGGAAACACCACCACCAGACCGCCGGACCGCAGCGCCGCGTCGGCGTTCTCGTGGTTGGCACTGATGTAGCCGATCTTCTTGAAGAAGTCGCCCGTCGGTCCAACCGAGAGCATGTCGTGGCTCAGCGTGTACAGCGGACGCCCGTATCCGTGCTCGTGGTAGTACTCGGCCGCCAGGATCGGAACGTCCATCGGCAGCATGCCGCCGGAGTGGTTGGACACCAGCAGCGCGCCTCCCGGCGGCATGTTCTCCAGCCCGCGCACCTCGGAGCGGAAATACCGCTTGAGGAAAGGCCTGGTTATCCCCATCACGCGTTCGGTGAGGCCCGGATCCCACTTCGTGAGTTCCGACGGCTCGATATCGGTCGAGGCCATGCGGTCTCCCCCTAAAATTAGAACGTGTTCTAGTTATGGTACCTGAGCCTGCGGTTACGATCACCGGCGTGACAGATAACAGCGAAAATGTAGTCCTCGTCGAGCAGCGCGACCGAATCCTGGTCATCACCATCAATCGGCCTGAGGCCAGGAACGCGGTGAACGCCGCGGTCAGCCAGGGGCTCGCCGACGCCATGGACCGACTCGACGGCGACGCGGGGCTGTCCGTCGGCGTGCTGACCGGTGCGGGTGGCTCGTTCTGCGCGGGCATGGACCTCAAGGCGTTCGCGCGCGGGGAGAACGTCGTGGTCGAGGGCCGCGGCATGGGGTTCACCCAGCGCCCGCCCGTCAAGCCGTTGATCGCCGCCGTCGAGGGCTATTGCCTGGCGGGCGGCTGCGAACTCGCCCTGGCCACCGACCTGATCGTCGCGTCGAAGGAGTCGGCGTTCGGCATCCCCGAGACGAAGCGCGGTCTGGTCGCCGGCGGGGGCGGGCTGCTGCGACTGCCGCAGCGCATCCCCTATGCCGTCGCGATGGAACTCGCGCTGACCGGTGAACGCCTCCCCGCGCAGCGCGCCCACGAACTCGGCCTGGTCAACGTGCTGGCCGAACCCGGCCAGGTACTGGACGCAGCGATCGCACTGGCCGAGACGATCACCGCGAACGGCCCGCTTGCCGTGGCGGCGACGAAGCGCATCATCGTCGAGTCACGCGAATGGTCGGAAGAGGAGATGTGGGACAAGCAGACCAAGATTCTCGCGCCGGTCTTCATGTCCAACGACGCCAAGGAAGGCGCCATCGCGTTCGCGGAGAAGCGTCCGCCGAAGTGGACGGGCAGCTGACACCGGACTGTCCGCTTCGTGAGTTCTAGCAGGCGCCGCCGTCGCTGGTGACGGTTTGGCCGTCGCCGCTTGCATTTGCGAAGCCGCTGCAGGTGGCGGTGGCGGTGTTGTTGTCCCCATTTTGAGCGAGGGCAACGCTTAAGGTTTCAGCGGTGCCGTCGCTGGCGGTGGCGGTGTTGTTGTCCCCTTGTCGGGCGAGGGCAAGACTGTAATCGGTCGCCGTGGCGGTGTTGTTGTCCCCAGTAGTGGCGGTGGCAGCACTGTGGTTGCTGGCGCGCGCCTTGTTGCCGGTCCCACTTGTGGCGAAGGCCCTGCTGGAGTTGCGGGCGATGGCGACGTTTGCACCGCCCGTGGAGGTTCTCGGTGACGAGGTTGCGTCGGTTAATGGATTGGAGCTTGTTTTCACGTCCTTGCCGTTGACCGAGACCGCCACATCGCCGTGGGTGCCCGGGCTGGACGGCGGCGGCTCGGCCGCCGCCACACCGGCAAGCGGAATCGACACCACTCCGGCGGCGATCGCGCCGGTCAGAATTCTGCTGAAATCCTTTGAATTTGCTCGGTGCTTGCCCATGGTGAGGCCCCTTCCCCGCTGTGCCCTCGCTAGCCCCCCGGCTGGCAGGAAATTTACACCGAAGCTGCAGCAACTTGACAGGAATCAGCAAACCATTTCGGCCAGTTCCGCCTATGCGGCGAACATAAGTATCGCTAGCGAAATACGTTGGCGAAGTGGATCTTTGCGCTGGCACACAAATAGCCGGCGTTACGCTGCCGTCAATTGCAGCAAGCCCAAGGTCCACCGACCACAGCACGGTGAATTCACCTAGCCGGTGAGCGCGGCGATCTCCTCGGCGATGTTGCGGCGTGCGAGCTCCTCCCACCGCTCACGGCCCGCGTGCCGTGTGGAACAGCTGCCCGTCCAGCAGCGAGGCAAGCACCTGGGCGCGCGCGGGTTTGAATACTTCGTCGGGGATCTCGGCGTACTCCTCGCGGACCGCAGCCGCGTAGGTTCGGTACCGGAACGCGTCGCTGCCAAGCACCGACAGATCGGCATCGCACAGCACGGCGCCGTTGACGTCCTCGTCGGCCACCTTGTGCGTCTTGGTCACCAGCACCAGCCGCGCGACCTCGTCCCGGATCGGCGACGACTCCAGCAGTTCGCGCGCCAGCTCGGCGGAGCGGTCCTCGTTGTCGTCGCGGCCGATCTCGTAGATGGCGTCGTGGAACCATGCGGCGAGCTCGACGGCCTCGCGGTCGAACACGACGCCCGACGTCGGCCAGCATTCCGATCGCATCGAGCATCTCGTGCAGGTGAGTGACGGTGTGATGCTTGCGGTGGGTCTCCGACCAACGGGCAAGCAGGTCCTCTCGCAGTTCCTCGGTCAAGTGCGCGGCCACATCGCCAGTGTTCCACCGGCTTGACCTCAACCGGTGTTGAGGGCGCAGCATGGCGTCATGACAACGAACGTCACCGATACCGTCGATGTCGCTGGCTACTTCGACAGGATCGGCTACAGCGGCCCGACGGACCCGACGGTCGAGACCGTGCAGGCGCTCGTGGCCGCCCACAACCAATCCATCCCGTTCGAGAATCTCGACCCCTTGCTCGGCATCCCCGTCGCCGACCTGAGCGCCGCCGCGCTCTTCGATAAGTTGGTGAACCGCCGCCGGGGCGGCTACTGCTACGAGCACAACGGACTGATGGGATATGTGCTCGAGGAGTTGGGATTTGGCGTCGAACGGCTGGCAGGACGCGTGGTGTGGATGAATCCCGATGGCCCGCTTCCTGCGCAGACGCACCACGTGCTGGCGGTGACGGTGCCGGGTGACGACGGGCCGCTACTCGTCGATGTCGGGATTCGGCGGACAGACGCTGACATCGCCGATTCGACTGGAGGCCGGACCGGTGCAGCAGACCCGCCATGAGCCGTACCGCATTCGAGAGAACGGTGACGGCCTCCAGTTGGAGGCCGAGATCGGCGGTGCCTGGCAGCCGCTGTACATGTTCACCACACGCCCGCAACCACGGATCGATCTCGAAGTCGGAAGTTGGTACGTGTCAACGCATCCCCACTCGTTCTTTGTCACCGGCCTGACGGTGGCGCTGGTGACCGACGACGCCCGCTGGAACATGCGTGGGCGCAATCTCGCCATCCACAGCGAGGGCGAAAGCCGAAAAGATCCGCTTCGACACCGCAGCAGACGTGCTCGACGCACTGACCGACCGCTTCGGCATCGACCTGGCCGACCTCGGTGACCGTGCCGATGTCGAGGCGCGCGTCAACGAGGTGCTGGATAGCTGACCACGACGTCCCACGGATCGTCGGCGGCCAGCGCCATGCGGCCCAGCCGCCGGGCATAGTGCGTTGTCGTGCCGAACTCGTCGACCCAGCTGCGTGCCCGCATCGTGGCCAGCCACAGCCGGTGCTCGATGGTCACGCCGATCGCCCCGTGCAACTGGTGCGCGATGGTGGTCACCGGACTAACGGCGCGACCGACCGCCACTTTCGCCGCCGTCACGGCGTAGTCGGTCGCAGGGTGGGCGAATCCGTAGTCGGTCGCCGCGGCGGTGGCCAAAGCAGTTGCGGCGCGGGCCCGTTCGATCTCTCCGGCCATCGCGGCCAGCGAATGCTGCACGGCCTGGAACTTGCTGAGTTGACGCCCGAACTGCACCCGCTCGCCGGTGTGCGCCACCGTGAGCTCACACGCCGCATCGAGCGCACCGACGATCTGGTTGCAGCGCGCCCACGCGCCGCGGCGGGTCAGCTCGTCGGCCACACCGACGTCGACGGTCTGCGTATCGCCGACCGCCATATCGAACGTGAATGACCCGCGCGGTTCGCCGGCGAGGTTGTGCCCTTCGACGGTCTGCGCATCATCGATCACAGCGACGTGCAGCGCATCGGCCGTCCGCGCCGCCAATACGACCGTGCCGACGGCCACGGCACTTCGCGGGCAGTTCCGGTGATCCGGCCGCCATGCTCGGTGGCGATCGGCGGTCGCGACGGTCAACGGGCCGGCTGTCGGGCGCAGGCAGGCCAGCCTTGCCCGCGAGCCACGCCGCTAGCAGATCGGTCTCGGCGATCGGAACCGCGGCCGCATGTCTCGCCAAGCCGGACAGCACGATCGCCGCCTCCGCCGGGCCGGCGTCCTGGCTGCTGGTCAGCCGGGCAAGTCCGGTGTCCTCCAGATTGCGCCACAGCGCTTCGTCGAACGATTCGGGAAAGCGATGTCCGACGCGGGCGTCAAGCGACCGGCGGCCGAGATCGTCGACCAGTTGCGCCAATTCGTTCATCGGACGCACACCCATGCCCTTGGCCACCACGCCGCGCAGCACCTCGTTCGTGCCGCCGCGCAGCGTGAACAGCGGAGAGTGCACACGCGCAGTGGCCAGCAACGCGCGCAAGCGGTTCGGCATCCTCGACGTAGTCGAGCAGGTCGGCGACCAACTCGACGGAGTCCTGCTCGAAGCGCGTGCCGAGATCCTTCACCAGTGCCGCCCGGTTCGCCGCGTCATGTCCGTCGGCCAGGGTGCGCGCCACCGAGATCGACAGCTGGCGCAACGAAATCATCCTGGCCACAAGGTCACCCACGTCCGCCGCGACGCCGTCATCGACGTCGCCCAGCGCGCGGATCACGCTGAAGATCAGCGTGGCGGTGGACAGGATCCGTTCGGGACCGCTTCGCTCGAAGCCCAATTCCGCGGTGACCTGATGCCAGCCGTCGCCGATCTGTCCGAGCACGTCGTGTCGGGGATGAACACGTCGGAGAAGATGACCTCGTTGAAATGGTGCTCGCCGTTCATCAGCAGAATTGGGCTGATCGTGATGCCCGGCGCCGAGGTCTGCACGATGAACTGGGAAAAGCCCGCGTGCCGATGCTCGGGGTCGAGTGGGCTGGTTCGGGCGAGCACGACGATTTGATGCGCGACGTGCGCGCCGCTCGTCCAGACCTTCGACCCGTTGAGCACCCAGCCGCCGTCGGTTCGGGTGGCCCGGGCCTGCGCGGCCGCGAGGTCCGAGCCCGCGCCGTGCTCGCTCATCCCGATGGCTGAGTACAGCCGCCCGGCGCGATCTGCGGCAGCAGCCGGCGCCGCTGCTCTTCGGTGCCATACGACAGCAGGGCGGGCGCGACCTGGCGGTCGGCGATCCAGTGCGCGGCGACAGGGGCGCCCTGCGCCAGCAGTTCCTCGGTGACCACGTAGCGGTGCAGATAACCCAGCCCGTGGCCGCCGTACTCGGCAGGGATGGTCAGGCCGACGAAGCCGGCGCCGGCCAGCCGGGCGGAGAAGTCCGGGTCCCATCTCGCCAGCCAGCAGTCGACGGCCGGGCTGCCAGCCGAACTCGGCGCGATCGGCGGCCAGGAACTCGCGGATCGACGTCCGTAGCTGGGCCAGCTCGGCGTCGTTGGCGCACAGCGCATCGAATTCGCTCACTGGCCACGACACCTAGTGGTCCCACCTCGCAGCAGGAATTGTCATGTCCATCCTGCGGGCGGCAGACCATACTCGGTTGACGTGAGCGATCCAGCACGCCGCGACCGGCTGCGGGAACTGCTCGACGCGGTCGTCGACGCCGACAACACCGACGTCGGCGACATGGCGCGCAGCAGCTACGCGTCGGAATTCCACTTCTCCCGGGAAGTGCGCCGGCTGACCGGCGAGTCCCCGGCAGCGCTGCGTCGCCGCATCATGCTGGAGCGCGCGGCCTGGCGGCTGCACCGCGGCGAGTCGGTGTCTGCCGTGGCCGCCGACGAGGGCTGGTCGTCTGCGGAGGTGTTCTCCCGCGCGTTCAGTCGCACGTTCGGCGTTCCACCGTCGCGCGCCACGGACGTCCAGTTCCGCCTGCCCGCGCCGAACGGCCTGCATTTCCATCCGCCTGGATCGCTGTGGCTGGACAGCGACGGCGACAGCAAGGAGCCCGACATTTCCCAACTGATGGTGGCCCACGACGTCGCCGATACCGCCTACTTGATCGACCAGGCCAGCGCAGCTGTCGAAAGACCAGTGGACAGAGGAGATCTCACCCGGGCAGGTGATTCTCGACTGGGACGGCCCAGAGCCGAGCGTCGGCGCGGTGCTCGGCGCATCGTCTGGACAAAGGAGGTATGGCTGGCCACCATCGAAGGCCGCGACTTCCCGAGCCGAGACGCCACGCAGGCCGCGTCGACAACAGCGCAACAGCTGGCCGCCCACCACGACGATCTCGGAAATCGCTGGGCTGCAATGGTGTCCGAGTACGCGGGCGACGGGCGGCTTGGCGACACCGTCATCGACGCCTTGTGCGATCCGCCGGAGTCGTTTCAGCTGTACGGCATCGTCGCGCACGTGCTGACCTACTCGGCCCACCGACGCGAACTCGCCCGCGCGATGCTTGCCCGCCACGGGCTCGACGCCGGCCGTGGTGACCCGCTCGACTGGATGAGAGGAAATTGAGATGGCGACCGTCTACTTCACCGCGTCCAGCCTGGACGGCTACATCGTCGACGAGGCCGAGAGCCTGGACTGGCTGACGTCGCGTGCGATCGACGCCGACGGCCCGTTCGGATACGAGGCGTTCGCCAAATCCGTTGGCGCACTGGTGATGGGGTCCGCGACCTACGAATGGGTGGTGAACAACCATCCCGGCGACTGGATGTACGAGCAGCCGTCGTGGGTGATGACGCATCGTCCGCAGATCATCGCCGACGGGCATCCGGTGCAGACGTTCGACGGTGACGTCGCCGAGCTACATCCGAAGCTGGTGTCGGCGGCGGCCGGTAAGGACGTCTGGGTGGTCGGCGGCGGGGACGTGGCCGCGCAGTTCGTCACGGCAGGCCTGATCGACGAAATGATCGTCACCTATGCGCCGTGCTCGCTTGGCGGCGGCTCACGGGTGCTGCCGATCCGATCCGAATGGGCGCTGGTCGAGTCCGGCAGTCAACGGCGACTTCGTCTGCGCCCGTTGGCGCAAGGCCTAGCGATGCGTCGGGGCAGCCCGTGACGGCGGACGAATTCCCTTGACTTGATCAGGAATTCGACCTCGTCGGTGACAGCGCGCAACGGGTCGACGCTGCGGGTGGACCGGCACAGCACCACCGCACCCTCGAGCGAGGCGATGCACATGATGGCCAGCGACGCAGCGCAGGGCTCGTCGAAGCCGTCGCTGACGAACGCACGGGTGAGCGCGTCGCGCCAGCGGCGGAAGATGCTGCCTGCGACGGTGGTCAGCTGCGGTTCGTCGTCGGCCGAGCCGATCGCCGCCGCCACCACGGGACAGCCGGCGGTGAAGTCGCTCTCGACGAGCAGGTCTTCCCAGAACTCGACGAACTGCCGGACGAGGTACATCCCGCCCTTGGCAGCGGCTTCGTCGATGACTTCGGTGAGGGCTTCGCCTGCGTACTGCAGCGCCTCGGTCAGGATCTGATTGCGGCCCTCGGGGAAGTGGTGGTACACCGAGCCGCGCGGCGCTCCGCTGCGGGCAAGCACCTCGTCGATCGTGACGCCTGCGGCACCGCGCTCACGCATCACCTCGGCGGCGCTGACCAACATCTTGGTGCGCGTCGAGCCGCGTTTGGTCCGGGTCTTGGTCGCGATGGACAGAACAAACCTCCAGCGAATGATCAGGCCGCGCGCGGGTCACGCAACTGCGACGGGCGCCAGCTGAGATTGCGCGGGCTGAAGTGGAAGATCGGTCGACGGCGGGCATGCACGTCGTGCGTGAACCGGCGGCCGGCGAAGTTGATCTCAACGATCCACATCGTGTGCCTCCCTGTCTATGACTAAGACCATAAAATAGCCAACACACGTGCGCAATAAATGTATTCCCCGTCACACGCTGAACCCGGTAAATAGCAGGTGAACGAGCATGGTTAGTCGATATCGACGATTCGGGTCGGCTGTGGCCGATTATGGTTGCCGAACATAATTGCAGAGATCCCAGCTCAGCGGCACTATGGGCCCGTAGGCTGACAGCAAAGCCAAGGAAAGCGGGTCCGCCATGGCTGAGCACTCGCATCTGTGCAGGTCAGTGCTGGTCGGTCTGTGTGCCGCGGCGCTTATCGCGGCACCGACCGTCGCCGCCGAGCCTCTGGACCAGAACGGCTACAACGGAGCGCCGACCGTGGTTTCCGGACGGTCCGGTACCGACGATGAACGGGGTTCCGTGCGTCGCAGGACACCTCGGAACGTGCACCGGCTTCGCCCAGAACCAGCCGAGGCCCACCAAGCCCCGCGCGTCGGTCGGCCACAGTCCCACGGTGAGTCCGTAACGAAAGGCGCTAGTGGTGGGTCACTACAAGAGCAACGTGCGCGATTTGGAGTTCAACCTCTTCGAGGTGCTCCCCCTGGAGAAGGCACTGGCGACGGGCGAGTTCGGCGACCTCGACGGGGAGTCGGTTCGGCAGATGCTCGACGAGGCGGCGCGGCTGGCCGAGGGCCCGTTGGCGGAATCGTTCGCCGACGCCGACCGCAACCCGCCGACATTCGATCCCGCGGCACACACGGTGCAGCTTGCCCGAGTCGTTCAAGAAGTCGGCGCGCACGTGGAAGCAAGGGGAGTGGTTCCGGATCGGGTTGCACGAGGACCTCGGCGGAGTGCCCGCCCCGTCCATGCTGGCGTGGGCGATCAACGAGTTCGCGCTGGGCGCCCAGCCCGCGGCGTTCATGTCCCTTGCCGGACCGATCATGGCTGACATCCTGTACGGCATCGGCAACGAGCAACAACGGCACTGGGCGTCACTGATGCTCGAGCGCAACTGGGCCGCCACCATGGTGCTCACCGAACCGGACGCGGGATCGGATGTCGGCGCGGGCCGCACCAAGGCGATCCAACAGCCCGACGGCACTTGGCATCTCGACGGCGTCAAACGGTTCATCACCAACGGCGATACCGACGACCTGTACGAGAACATCATGCACGTGGTGTTGGCACGGCCGGAGGGCGCCGGCCCGGGCACCAAGGGGCTGAGCCTGTTTATGGTGCCGAAGTACCTGTTCGATCCCGAGCACCGGCGAACTCGGCGAGCGAAACGGGGTCTACGTCACGGGTCTCGAACACAAGATGGGTCTGAAGGCCTCTCCCACATGCGAGCTCACCTTCGGCCAACACGACCGACCCGCCGTCGGCTGGCTGGTCAACGACACCCACAACGGCATCGCCCAGATGTTCAAGGTGATCGAGTATGCCCGAATGATGGTGGGTACCAAGGCAATCGCCACACTGTCGACCGGCTACCTCAACGCACTGGACTACGCCAAGACGCGGGTGCAGGGCGCGGACATGACGCAGATGACCGATAAGGACGCCCCCCGCGTCACCATCGTTCACCACCCCGACGTCCGGCGTGCCCTGCTCACCCAGAAGTCATACGCCGAAGGGCTTCGTGCGCTGTATCTCTACACCGCGGCACACCAGGACGCCGTTGTCGCGGAGATCGTCTCCGGTGCCGACGCCGACATGGCCGAGCGGGTAAACGATCTTCTGCTGCCGATCGTGAAGGGCGTGGGCTCGGAGCGGGCCTATCAATGCCTTACGGAATCCCTGCAGACGCTCGGCGGCTCCGGCTTCCTGCAGGACTATCCGATCGAGCAGTACATCCGCGACGCCAAGATCGACTCGCTGTACGAGGGCACCACCGCGATCCAGGCGCAGGACTTCTTCTTCCGCAAGATCGCCCGAGACCAGGGCAGAGCCTTGGCGCACGTGGTCGGCCAGATCAACGATTTCCTCGACAGCGACACCGCCCGACCCGAACTCGCCGACGGACGCGCGCTGCTGGCCACCGCCCTCGCCGACCTGCAGGGCATGGTTGCTGCGATGACCGGATACCTGATGGGTGCGCAGGAGAATGCCCGCGAGTTGTATCGCCTTGGGCTGGAGTCGGTTCCGTTCCTGCTCGCGGTCGGCGACCTGCTGATCGGGTGGCTGCTGCTGAACGAGGCCGAGATCGCCCTCAACGCACTCGACGGCGAGGTCTCCGATCGCGACCGAGCGTTCTATACCGGAAAGGTCGCCGTAGCAAAGTTTTTCACGAAGAACGTATTGCCGCGGCTGACCGCCGAACGCAAAATCATCGAGGCCGTCGACCTCGCCGTGATGGACCTCAACGAAGACGCCTTCTGATTCCTGCTCGCGGTCTAGCGCCTAACTCTCAGGCGTGTAACCGAAGGGCAGCAGGATGCTCTTCGCCTCGGTGTACTGCTCGATGCCCTCCGGACCGTTCTCGCGGCCGATGCCGGAATTCTTGTAGCCGCCGAACGGGGCGCCCGGATCGAACGCGTACATGTTGACCGCGTACGTGCCGGTGCGGATCTGCGACGCGATCTTCATGGCTTTGTCGTTGTCGGTGGTCCACACGCTGCCGGCCAGCCCGTAGACGGAGTCGTTGGCGATGCGCACCGCGTCGTCCTCGGTGTCATAGGGGATGACCGCAAGCACAGGGCCGAAGATCTCCTCCTGCGCGATGGTCATCGAATTGTCCACGTCGGCGAACACCGTCGGCTGCACGAACCAGCCGCCGTCCAGGCCCTCGGGTCGGCCGCCGCCGGTGACGATGCGCGCACCCTCCTCGACGCCCTTCTTGATGTAGCCCTCGACGCGTTCGCGCTGCCGCTCGGAGATCAGCGGGCCGATCATCGCCGCCGGATCGTCGGGCAACCCGATCGGCATCGCGGCGACGGCGCCGGACAGCTTCTCCACGACCTCGTCGTAGCGCGACCGCGGGGCAAGAACGCGAGTCTGGCCGACGCAGGCCTGACCGCAGTTCATCAGCCCGGAGAACACCAGCATCGGCAGCGTCGAGTCCAGGTCGGCGTCTTCGAGGATGATCGCCGCGGACTTGCCGCCGAGCTCCAGCGTGCACGCCTTGAGCTTCTCGGCCGCAATCTTGGCGACCTCCTTGCCGACACCCGAGCTGCCCGTGAACGTGTACTTGTCGATCTCGGGGTTGGCCGTCAGCGCGCGGCCGGTCTCTGGGCCACCGGGCACGATCGACAGCACACCCTCTGGCAGGCCCGCCTCGGCGAACATCTCAGCCATCGCGAACACCGACAGCGGGGTCTCGGATGCGGGCTTGAGCACCACGGTGCAGCCGGCCACCAGAGCGGGGCCCAGCTTGTTGGCGGCCAGGAAGAACGGCACGTTCCATGCGGTGACGGCGCCGACGACGCCGATCGGCTCACGCACCACAAGGGTCTGGCCATAGATGCCGTCGCGGATGTCCTTCCAGGTGAACTTGTCCGCGGCACCGGCGTAGTACTGGAACGCCGACATCGCGGCGCCGTACTGCATCATGTCGACGATCGTCGGCGGCTGGCCGGTCTCGGCGGCCAGCAGGAACTTCAGCTCATCGGCGCGCTCTTCCATCAGCTTGACCGCGGCGCCGAGCACCGCGGCCCGCTCCTGCGGCGACATGTGCGGCCACGGGCCTTCGTCGAAGGCCTTGCGCGCCGCCGCGCACGCGGCGTTGACGTCGGCCTCGACGGCCAGCGGCACCTTGCCGACGAGTTCGCCGGTGGCAGGCGAATGGACCTCGATGACCTCTGTCGATCGACGGCTCGACCCACTTGCCGCCAATAAACAGCTTGTCCCACTCCGTCTTGTAAGCCGTGTCCACGCTCTGTGTCATGAAGCGTCACACTACCCAGAATCCGGCGAAACGAGAACCTGTTCCAGTTCGGTCGCTCAGGCCGGCTGCAATACCAGCACGAGATTGCTCACCGAGAACTCCCTCAGCACCGGCACGTTTGTCATCCACCACGCCCATCGCGGGTGGTAGCGGGGAAATGCCGCGACGAGCGCCCCGCTGCTCGCAGCCCAGTTCAGCCCGTCGGCCACCGACACCGCGAACAACGACGATCCGTAGTCGTTCTTCGGCCGATGCCCGTGCTTACGGGTGTAGCGCTCGGCGGCGCGTGCCCCGCCGAGGTAGTGGGTCAACCCCATCTCGTGGCCGCCGAACGGGCCGAGCCACACCGTGTACGACAGCACCACCAGGCCGCCGGGCCTGGTGACCCGCAGCATCTCGTGGCCCAGCCGCCACGGTTGCGGTACATGCTCGGCGACATTGGACGACAGGCAGATGTCAACGCTGGCGTCGGCGAACGGCAACGCCAAGCCGGACGCCCGCACATAGGTGCCACGAATGGAAGCGGGCGCTGTACTGGATGTCGCCGCCGGAGCGGCTCCGGCGTGCGTTGCATGAATTTCTCGGGGGTCGGGCTCGACGCCGACGTACTGCAGACCGGCGTCGGCGAAGGCGGCCGCGAAATAGCCGGGGCCACCCCCCACGTCGAGCAGCGGTTCGGCCCGCCGGTGAACCGCCACCGGTGCTCCGCCACAGGTCGGTGACCATCGCGGCGGTGTCCGTCGCCAGTGCGCCGTAGAACCGGGCGGGGTCACGCTGCTCGTAGCGGAACTGGCCGAGCAGCCGTAGCGACCGGGCCAGCGTCGCTCGCCGGGCGAACAGGTCGGTGACGGCCTTCCGACGAGCGCTTGCGCGAGGAGCATCGGGCACAGCCCGACCCTAAAGGGCGGTTAGTCTGGTCCGGATGTCTGACCGACCCGTTCGCTCCGTCTTGCTGCTGTGCTGGCGAGACATCGGCCACCCTCAGGGCGGCGGCAGCGAGACCTACCTCCAGCGCATCGGCGCCCAGCTGGCCGAGTCGGGTGTGCGGGTCACACTGCGCACCGCCCGCTATCCGGGCGCCGCGCGGCGCGAAGTCCTCGATGGCGTGCAGATCAGCCGCGCGGGCGGCCGCTACTCCGTCTACATCTGGGCGGGGCTGGCGATGGTCGCTGCACGGATCGGTCTTGGTCCGCTGCGGCGGGCACGGCCGGATGTGGTCGTCGATACCCAGAACGGGCTGCCGTTCATGGCCCGGCTTGCCTTCGGCCGAAGGGTCGCGGTGCTGGTGCACCATTGCCACCGCGAGCAGTGGCCGGTTGCGGGGCCTGTGCTGGGCAGGGTCGGCTGGTTCATCGAGTCGAGGTTGTCGCCGCGGGTGCACCGGCGCAACCAGTACGTCACCGTGTCGCTGCCGTCGGCACGCGATCTCACCGGTCTCGGGGTGAACCCCAACCACATCGCCGTGGTGCGCAACGGCCTTGACCAGGCGCCTGCGCGGACGCTGGCGGTTGAGCGGTCGGCAACGCCAAGGGTCGCTGTGCTGTCGAGGCTGGTGCCGCACAAGCAGATCGAGGATGCGCTGGATGCCATCGCCGAGCTTCGACCGCGGATCCCCGATGTGCATCTGGACATCCTCGGCGGCGGCTGGTGGGAGCAGCGGCTGGTCGACCACGCCGCGCTGCTTGGCATCTCCGACGCCGTGACATTCCACGGCCACGTTGACGACTCAGCCAAACACCATGTGCTGCAACAGTGTTGGGTGCATGTCCTGCCGTCGCGCAAAGAGGGCTGGGGGCTGGCGGTCACCGAGGCGGCTCAGCATGCGGTCCCCACGATCGGGTATCGATCCTCGGGCGGCCTGACGGATTCGATCGTCGACGGGGTGACGGGGCTGCTGGTCGACGACCACGCCGAAATGGTCGACGGGCTAGAACGCCTGCTGACCGATCATGTGCTGCGCGAACAACTGGGCGTCAAGGCCGCAGGTCCGCAGCGGCGAATTCTCTTGGCCGCAAAGCGCCGACGCGATGCGCGCGGTGCTGGAGTCCGTTCACGCCGGGCGCATGGTCAGCGGCGTGGTCTAGAGGCGCGACGCGCCCACTGTAACGAGTGTGGCCTCCGCGGACACTCAGAGGTCATGTCGAACACCTCGTCCCGTTTGCGCAACCCTGCCGTCCTCATCGTTGTTGCTCTCCTCCTCGTCGCTGTTGGAGTGGCTGCCTACTGGTTTCAGCCATGGAAGCTCGTGACCACCACTACGGTCGATGAAGCGTCGCCGACGGCCGCCGCGCCGGTGACCGTCGGCCCGATGACCGTCGATTCGCCCCGGCCTCCGCTCGTTGTGGCCGAAGGCGAGTTCATCAGCCACGAGCACGCAACCACGGGCACAGCCAAACTCGTGCGGCTCTCCGACGGCTCGCAGGTGCTACGGCTCGAGAACCTGGACACCAGCGACGGCCCGAAGCTGGTGGTGCTGCTCGCGGACGCCCCGGTGATTGGCAACAGTGACGGCTGGCACGTCTTCGAACAGGGACGCCACGTGAACCTGGGCGCATTGAAGGGAAACAGCGGCAGCGCGAACTACCCAGTCCCCGCCGGGGTCGATGTCACGGGCTTGGACAGTGTCAGCATCTGGTGCGACCGTTTTGACGTGTCGTTCGGCGCCGCCGAGCTGAAGTCCTCAAGCGGTTAAGAAGCGTGCCGTCGGCGTCGAATCCACAGCGCGAACGCGCTCCCTACGCCGGACAGCACCATCAGCCCGAGCCACACCCAGTGCGCTGCCAGCACGATGCCGCGGCCGGTGGCTGGCGGGATGGTCGCCGCCCACCCGGTACAGCGTCAGGTCGTCGTCGTGATACGCCACCGGCAGCGATAGTGCAGGCGGCGAATGGCCTGTGGTCCAATCGGATTCGACGACGACCCAGCCGACGCCAGCGGCCGCCAGCGTGTCGCGGTCGGCGCCGCTCAGCAGCAGCCGCTGCACGTCGCGCGCGCGATCACCCTCGCCGGGCACCGTGCGGCCCGCGATCGTGAGGTCGCCCGTCGTCAGCACATCGGCGCGCACCCACCGCGGCAGCGGGTCGAGCACCGGGGCGTCACCGGCCCAGGCGAAGCGGCGGATGCTGTCGACGGGAAGCACGGCGACGGGTCGCGGATCGTTGTTGATCAGCGTGGCGACGGCCGACCACGCCGGTGGATAGTCCACGGTCGCCAACTTGCCGCCGACACCCCACGCCAGCTCGGGCAGCGTCGCGACAATGGCCGCGCAGCAGATCAGTGCTGTCGCCGCGGCCGGTAGCCGGTGGCGCAGCGTGACGACGGCGGCGGCGCCGGCCAGCGAGTAGGCGGGCACCGCAAGGGCCACCCACTTCTGGGCGTCGCGAACGACGCCGAGGCCGGGCACTGTACGGATCGTCGCCTCGACTGCCGCGATACCTGGCCCGGTGGCCATCGCGGCAGGCACCGCCACCGCCACCGCCGCAAGGATCAGCAGCGGCACCGCGACGGGGCGGCGCACCACCGTTGGCAGTCCCACCGCAACCACCGCGAGCAGCACGACCGCCGCGACGACTGCGAAAAGCGTTGTGCGCGAGGCCGGTACCGCCTCGGCATTCCAGATACCGCCGAGGCTGGCGAGGCTGCCCAACGTGCCAAGGCCGGGTTCGGCGCGCGCGGCGAACGCGCTCGCACCCTCGGCCTGCGTTGACGACAGCGAATCGGCCACCGTGGCCGCGGTCAGCCACGGCAGCGCCACCAGCGCTGCGACGACGAACCCGAGTCGCCGCGCACCACCACCGCGGCCGGCCGGAACCCGGCGCCAAGGCGCACGTCACCGCCACCGTCGCCGCCAGCATCAGCCCCGTCGCGGTCAGGCCGGCCAGCGCGATCCAGAACAACAGCGCGGACACCCCGACCCACGGCGAGGCGTCCGACGTTCGCAGCCGCAGCATCGTCGTCGCCACCCACGGCAGGCAGGCGTATCCCACCAACAGGCTCCAGTGCCCCTGCAGGAGTCGCTCGGCGATATACGGATTCCAGATGGCGATCGTCGCCGCCACCAACTGGCCTGCCACACCGGCGTCGGGCAGCACCGTCGCCGCCAGCCGCGCCGCACCCCAGCCCGCCAGGAACAGCCCGATCACCAGCAGCGCCTTGACCACAACGCCGCCGTCGATCAGCCCAGAGGTCAACGCGACGAAGAAGTCCTGCGGCACTGCCCGCGGCGCAGCCTCCGACAACCCGAGCGCCGCGTCGGAGAGGTACGACCGCGGCGTCGACACCGCGTCGCGGATCATCAGATAGCCCGGCGCCAGCAGCGGCGCCGTCACCAACAGCGCGAGCACCAGCGCATACGCCGGCACTGACGAACGATCGCGCCGGTTTGGTTACAGGAAACGAAGTGGTCAGACGGGTCTGTCCGGGGGCAGGTCGGACGGTCGCTGCGTGGGTAGCTTCTCCGTCTTGGCCTCGGCGCCCGGCACCTTGATCCCCTGTGTGTCGAAGAACCGGTGATCGGCCTCGTCGAGACCCGGATCGATCAGCGCCGATTCTGCGCGCAGGCTGAACGAGCCAAGCAGCGCGCCGCCGATCAGCGCCACCAATCCGATCGCGGTGAACGTGATCGGCAGGATGCGGCCCCACAGCGCCAGCCTGTCGCGCTCGTCGCGCGCAGCGGCCACCTGCGACTCGACCGTCTCCTCGGTGGATGTGACGGTGAAGTCGACGAACGTCACCTCGGGCTTGAGCGGCTCCCGCGCGTAGTAGTGGTAGCCGTGTTCCTTCTTCTTGACGATGGTGCCCGACACCGGATCCACCCAGAAGGTGCGCTGCGCGGCGTAGTACCGGGTCATGGTGATCGGTTCGTCCGGGTTGCCGGGTAGCCCCCACAGGGACGCCCGCGCGGTGACCTCGGCGTCGGCGTCATCGTCGTAGAGCGACGAGTACTTGATCGGCTCGACCAGCTTGCCGTCCGCGTCGTAGCCGACGTTCTGGCTGAACTTGAACGCGGTCAGCCCGTTGACGTCTTCCTCGCCGTCGTAGTTGGCGTCAAACGCCTTCTGCGCGATCGGGTCGAAAACGGGGTAGGTGCGCTTTTCGGTGTCGAACGGAAACCGATAGGCCAGCCCGTCATGTGGCAGGGCGATGTTGGTCGGCGGCACGGTGTCGTCGGCAGCGCGCGGCTTCTGTACCGCGCCGCCGGGGTTGCTTTCGCTCGAGACGGCGGTCGCGGTCTTGCGGTTGAGCGTGACGGTGTCGACCAGCGCCAGCAACAGCCCGCTGTCCTGCTGCTTGTCGGTGCGCCGCAGCGAGCTGCCGACCTGCAGGGTGACGACCTCGGCGTTCGACGGCGACTCGACGCTGACCTGCTCCTGCTGCGCGACCGGGACGTTCTTGTTGATCACGAACTTGTCGGAGTTCAGCGACTCGGGATCAAACGCCGTGCCTGTTCCGTCGGCGACGAGCGTGGCGTCCAGGTTGAGCGGGATCTTGGCGATCTTGCCCTTGGTATAGGTGGACAGCAACAGCGCGGCAATCAGCAGGGCGGCCCCAAGCCCCATGATTCCGCACGCTGCGATACGCAGCGCCACTGCGCGGTTCAAACCGTGCCTCCTTCAGGTCCGGCGACCTATTCCTGCGCCGCCACGCGCCCGACCTGGGGTACCACCCGCTCTCGGGGCAGCAGTGGAGGCAAACCCGTTCGACCCTAACAGCACAACGTAAGGTCGTCGCTTAGTACGACTGCAATCCGCCGACGGCCGCTTGACTACCCGTTTTCCCGCCGATCGATGCAGCACGGCACACTGGTCGTCGTGACCGACTCCTCGACATATCGGCGGGACTCGGGGATTCCTGCCCGCGGTCGAGGGAATGCGCGCGTGCGCCGCCATCGGCGTCGTCGTCACCCACGTCGCGTTCCAGACCGGTCACACGGGCGGAATCACGGGCCGACTGTTCGGCCGGTTCGATCTCGCCGTTGCGGTGTTCTTCGCGCTGTCGGGTTTTCTGTTGTGGCGTGGCCACGCCGCCGCGGCCCGCGGCCTGCGATCGGTCCCGCCGACGGGGCACTACCTGCGGTCGCGCATCGTGCGCATCATGCCGGGCTACCTGGTTGCGGTCGTGGTGATTCTGACGTTGCTGCCCGACGCCAAGGCCGACCTCACGGTTTGGCTGGCGAACCTGTCGCTGACCCAGATCTATGTTCCGCTGACCCTGACCGCCGGCCTGACCCAGATGTGGAGCCTGTCCGTCGAGGTCGCCTTCTACCTGGCGCTGCCGTTGCTTGCGCTGCTGGCGCGGCGACTGCCGGTGCGCGCCCGCATCCCGGTGATCGCGGCCGTGGCGGTGGCCAGCTTCGGCTGGGCTGTGATGGTGGCGGCGAGCCCGTTCTCCGCGCCCTACGGCATCAACCCGATGAACTGGCCGCCCGCATTCTTCTCGTGGTTCGCCGCGGGGATGCTGTTGGCGGAGTTGACCGTTACCGAAATCGGCTGGCCGCACCGGCTGGCACGGCGGCGGGTGCTGATGGCAGTGATCGCGGTGGCCGCATTCCTGGTCGCGGCGTCACCGCTGGCAGGCCCGGAAGGGCTGACGCCAGGCACCGTCAGCCAATTCATCGTGAAAACGGCGATGGGCGCGGTGGTCGCTGCGGCATTGATCGCCCCGCTGGTGCTGGACCGGCCCGATACTCCGCACCGGATGCTGGGCAACACGACGATGGTGACGCTGGGCCGATGGTCCTACGGGTTGTTCGTCTGGCACCTCGCGGCGCTGGCGATGGTGTTCCCGATCATCGGCGAGTTCGCGTTCAACGGACACATGCCGGTGGTGCTGGTGCTGACCGTGGTGTTCGGCTTCGCGATCGCGGCGGTCAGCTACGCGCTGGTCGAGTCGCCGTGCCGGGTCGCGCTGCGGCGCTGGGAAGCGAAACGATCCTGCGCCACTTGACAGTTCGGTTACCGACGCGCCCGAGCCTGCCGTCGCGCGATGATCTCGTCGCGCACCGCCGACCGGCGCGCCTTGCCTGCGTCGTCGCGCAACGGGGTGTCGCTGAACTCCACCGTGCGGGGCACCTTGTAGGCGGCGATGCGTTCGGAAAGGAATGCGATGACGGCCGCCTCGTCGAGCCCTTCGGCCTGCACGATGGCGTACGGAACCTGGCCAAGATCACCTGTCGTCATCGGGGACGCCGACCACCAAGCACGACAACACATTCGGGTGTGCGGACAGGGCGGACTCGATTTCGGCGGGATAGACGTTGCGGCCGCCGACGGTGAACATGTCGACACGCCGGTCGTTGAGGTAGAGGAAGCCGTCGGAGTCGAAGTAGCCGAGGTCGCCAAGCGAGTCCCATCCGTCGCGGCTCTTCGCGGTGGCGCCGACGTAGCGGTATGTCGGCGCGCTACCCGGTGACGGCCGCATGTAGATCTCGCCGACCACGCCCGGCGGGCATTCGTTGCCGTCGTCGTCGAGCACCTTCATCTCGCCCGCGACGACGACGCCGACCGAACCGCGATGGGCAAGCCACTGCGTGCCGCTGACGAAGGTCATGGCCTGAAGTTCGGTGCCGCCGTACAACTCCCAGACTGCCTCGGGCCCGAGCAGATCGATCCAGGCCTCCTTGACGGCAGGCGGGCACGCCGCGCCGACGTGCCACAGCCGCCGGATCGACGACAAGTCGTAGGCGCCGGGGTTGGCTCGATAGACAGGGAGCAGCCGCTGCATGATCGTCGGCACGGCCACGATGAAGTCGACGCGATGCTCGGCGATCAACCGGAGGAACTCAGGCGGCGTCGAACCGGGGCATCAGCACCAGGTGCTGGCGCATGAGCAGGCCGACGGTCGCGGTCGTCATGCCGGTGTTGTGGCTCAACGGGACGGCCATCAACTGGGTGTCACCCTCCGCGGCGCCCATCATCAGTCCTGCGAGCGCTCCGGGGAAGCGGCTGTCGCCGCCGGCCTCGATGAGCTTGGGTCTGCCGGTGCTGCCTCCTGAGCCAAGCGCCTTCCACGCCGGCGATACCGCTTCGGGCAGCGGCGCGTCCGACAGGCCGGGGTCGGGAGTGAAATCCCCTGGCACGCTGGGAATCACGCCGCGCGGGTCATCGCGGCCCACCAGCAGCGCCCGCGGTTTCAGCTCGAGCAGCCCCTCGAGCTCGGCGTCGGGCAGCCGTGGCCGAAAGGGGCTGCGGAACCGCGCCGAGCTTCCACGCGGCCAGCGCCGCCTGCACCCATTCGATCGAGTTGGGCAGCACGATCGTCACGTAGTCGCCTTGGCGCACACCGAGTTCGGCGTATGCACGGGCCAGCCGGTTGGTCGACGTATCGAGTTCGCGACGGGTCAGGGTGCGGCCCTCGCAGGTGACCGCTGGTTCGTCGGCTGACTGTTCGGCCAGCAGGGAGAATTGCGCGCCGATCGGCGGGACGGGTGCCGTCATCAGTAGGCGCCCTGGCTTTCGAAGATCTTGCGTGGGTTGTCGACGAGCATCGTCTTGAGTTGCTCGTCGGTGACGCCGCGGTCCTTCAGCGCAGGGATCACGTCGTTGTGGATGTGCAGGTAGTGCCAGTTCGGCAGGGCCGGCAACAGTTCTTCTGGCACCCAGTCCATGAAGCAGGCCGCATCGTGCGACAGCACCATCTTGTCGGCGTGCCCGCGCTCACACATCCGGGCAACGGTGTTCACCCGGTCCTCGAACGGCAGGAAGACGTCGACACCGAACCGGTCCATCCCGATGTAGGAGCCGTTGCCGATGAGTTCCTCGAGGTAGTCGAGATCGGTGGTGTCACCCGAGTGACCGATCACCACGCGTGACAGGTCGACGCCTTCCTCGGCGAAGATGCGCTGTTGCTCGAGACCCCGACGAGTCGCCGCATGCGTGTGGGTCGAGATTGGTACGCCGGTGAGGCGGTGCGCCTTGGCGACGGCCCGCAGCACCCGCTCCACCCCGGGAGTGACGCCCGGTTCGTCGGTCGCGCATTTGAGAATCGCGGCCTTGACGCCCGTGTCGGCGATGCCGTGCTCGATGTCGCGGACGAACATGTCGACCATCGGCTCGGTGTCGCCGAGCGCGCCTCCCGGTCCGGTGAAGTGGAAGTACATCGGCACGTCGTTGTAGGTGTACACGCCGGTGGCCACCACGATGTTGATGTCGGTGGCCGCCGCGACCGCTGCGATCCGCGGGATGTAGCGGCCCATCCCGATAACGGTGAGGTCGACGATGCTGTCGACACCGCGGGACTTCAGCTCGTTCAGCCGCTCGATCGCGTCGGCTTCGCGCTTGGCCTCGTCACCCCAGACTTCGGGATAGTTGGCAGTGATGTCGGGGGACAAGATGAACACGTGTTCGTGCATGAGTGTTACGCCGAGGTCCGTCGTATCGATTGCTCCCCGTGCGGTGTTCAGGTGGGGCACTCCGCCGATGCTATGGCGCGGGCGGGGCCTGCGGAGCGCTTTTTCGCGGTAGGAATCGGTACCGTCGACGCCGCCAGCATCGCCACCGAGACCAGCGCCAGAAGTTGCACACCGGCGGAGTGCCCGGCGTAGCCGTCGACCGAGCGCCACGGATTCTGGCTCAGCACCGCGCCGGCAAGGGTCAGCCCGCCCGCGGCGAGTCCGACCGTGACTGCCTCGCAGAGTTTTTCGCGACCGCGGAGAAGGTAGCGCACGCCGAGCGCCGCGCCGCCAACGATGATGCCGGGGATCCCGGAGATCACCGCCGCGGCTGCCACTACCGCGACGCTCGTCGTCACCCGTCCCGGTTGCCACGGCCGCGCTGCCTCGTCAGTGGCACGGTGCCGTCGCGCCGGCAGAAACGCCAGCAGCGCAAGCAGAGGCAGCAGCGCTAGCCCGCCGATCAGGCCCGCCCGATACAGCGTGTTCGAGGTGAAGCTCAGCGTGACCGGCCCCGCGGTGCCCGGCGGAAGCACCCAGCCCTGCTGCCAACCGTTGACGGTGACCGGGGCGAGTCCGGAACCGTCAGCCGCGCGAGCCGTCCAGCCGGGATTGATGCTCTCGGGCACCACCAGCACCCGCGACGACTGCAGACGGCGAGATGTCCAGCTCGCGGTGGTCGGCGCTCCAATCGCGTTTGGGCGCGGGAACCGTTGCTGCCGTGTGTAATTGGCCCGCGAGCGGGCCAGCCAGCTGCACGCCGTCGACGACGAACGCCGCGCCGGGGCTGATCAGCAATTCCTGCTCACCGGCTGGCAGCGTGATCGGCTCGGACCGGCACGGCTTTGCGGGCACGGGCTCGCCGTCGAGCAGTGCGCCGACGGTGGTGGCGACGGAGGTCTGGACGAACTGTCCCGCCACGCCGATGATCGGGCCGCGCCCGCACGGCAGATCGATGGCCCGCGCACGGTTACGTGCCGCGTCGGCCGCGGCGATCGGCGCACCCCTCGCGTCGAGCGCCGCGACCTCGGCCAGCCCGGGTGGCTTGAGCTGATCGAAGCCGAGCGCGGTCCGGTCGATGACGTCGTCCCAACTCAGCAGCGACAGTTTGACGGTGTCGGTGACGTGTGGCCGCAGGCTCCACAGTCTGAGTTCCGCCGTCGCTGGACAGCCTGCGAACCTGAGGGCCGTCGCCGAGGTCGATGGCAACCATCGTCGGATGTGCAGGCAGCACTGAGGAACTCGGCGTTATCCGCAGTCCGGCGACCTCGCTGCGGGCGGGCAGCTTGAGCGTGAGGGTTGGCGGTGTCTTGTGCTGCACGACGCCCTGCGGCGCGGTCCATGCGGTGGCAGGATCGCCGTCGGCGGCGGCGTAGGCCGAACCCAGCACGTCGATCGGGTCGGCGTCGCCGAGGGCCCGCGCTGCGCCTGGCGCGCTGATGAGGTCGGCGAGATTGGGGCCTTGGCGCGCGCGCACCCACACCGTCGGCGTCACCGTGGTCGGCGCAGGCACGGTCAGCGTGCGGCTCAGGTTCACCGGCTCCTCCGGCGAGATCGCCATGTTCGCCGCACACCGGGTGCCGTTCGGGCTCTTGGCACAGCCGGCCCGGCCGAGCAGCTCCGATCCCAGGTCCCATTGCGCGACAGCAGAATTCGGCGGTGGCCCGGGCACCACGCACCGTATGGCGCAGGCTGACGGGATGGGCGAAGCCGTTCGCGTCGTACTGCGTGACGGTGAAGTCGGTGATGCCGAACTGCACACCCGCCGAGCCGTCGTCGGTGGCGACGGCGGTGATCCGCACCCACGGTGTCTCGCCGTAGGGCAGCGCAACGGTCAACGGCTTGCCTGCCTGGTCGAACCGCAGTGTGCTGGTCCCGCTGACGGTCGACACCTCGATGCGGCGGACCTGCGCGCCGACCGCGGTGGCGCTTGGCGTGATCGTGAGCGTGGCGTTGGTGACGGGGTGATCGAAGTCGACCTGCAGCCATTGGCCGACGGCCGACTGCAGCGCATTGGACACCCAGTTCGTCGACGAATCGCCATCGATGGCCGCCGCAGGGCCTGTCGCCGGTGCGACGTTGGGCAGCGCCGTCGAATCCGACGCCGAACTCGACACCGTGATCCGTCCGCCGTTCCACTGCCCGTATACCGTTTCGGCGCCCGCGGCGGGATAGTCGAGCACCCTGTTGAACGTGTGCCGTGGATCGTCGGGTGCCCGAATCGCCGACGAATGGTCGTCGACGCGGCCGTAATCCGTTTCGCGCGCCAGCGGGGTGTCGGTCACGGTGACGACGGGAACTGGCAGGCCCGCGCGCTGCGCATCGCCGGTCAGCAGCATCGGCCCAAGCGGCGGCTGGCCCAGTAGCCTGCGGCGCTCGTCGAGGCGCAGCAGCGCCTCGGGTCCGCCGTCGACTCGCGCCATCGCGTCGGTGTCGACCAGGTAGGGCGTCGATGGGATCGTCGGCGTATCCACCTTGTAGATCTCCACCGCCGGATAGCGCGGCCGAAGTCCGCTGTCGGTGATGAACCCCTCCAGCGTGCCAGGGCCGACGGGCTCACCGAACTGCGCCATTTTGACGATCCCACCCGATCCCTCTATGGCGCGGTGCACCAGCAGTGGCCGGGCCGACCGCGACGTCTCGGGATCGAGGTCGTTGCGCACCACCACATACGAAATTCCTTGGCGGGCAAGCGTATCTGCCAGCCCCGCGGATGGTCGGCCAGCGGCGAACAGCCGCTGCACGGAGTCAAGAGCGCGGATGGTTTCCGGCGGTGTCAGCGGAATCGAGTCGCGCACACCCCACGGACTGTTGCCAAGTACCTGAAGGGGTTCGTCGTGGCTGTTGCCCCACATCTGGGTGGCGAACGGCGCGCCGGGGGCCACCAGCACCCGGCCGCCCGCGTTGTGTTCGTCGAGCCAGTCGGCGGCGTCGTGCCAATACTGCGGGATCGCGACGAAGGCGCCCGGCGGGGTGAGCCGGCCGGTCCAGGCCAGCGACGTCGCCGCGGCCAACGCCACCAGCACCACCACCCCGACCGCGACGCGCTTGTCTTGTTCGGGATGGGCGAAGGCGTTCACCCACTCGCGGCGAGGTGCGCTGCCCGGCAACGGGATTCGGCCCAGCAGATGCGCCAGCCCGAGCGCCAGCGGCAGCCGCAGCAGCGGCTCCAGCTTGTGCATGTTGCGAAGCGGGGTGCCGCCGGCGTCGAGGAACGCCTGAACCTGTTGGGCGACGGGCGATCCCAGACCGCCCGAGTACCCGACGGCCAGCAGGACGACGCCGATCAGCAGGATCACGATGAGACGGCCGCGGGCAGGCATCGTCCGCATCGCCAGCCCGGCCAAGCCAGCCGCCGCGACCAACGTCGTCGCCAACACCGCGACCGACCCCGTCACCAATGAGGCGCCCGCGGTGGCGTTCGGCGCGACGAACGGAGTCCAGGCATCGGTGCCGCGCAGCATTTCGGTCAGCGACATCCACTGCGTGGTGACGCCGGAGGACTCGATGAAGTCGAGGAACGGCGGACTGATCCGGCCGAGCAGCACCAGCGCGACGACCCACCACAGCACCGCAAGCACCGCACACGACAGCCACCAGGCGGTGAAGCGCAGCCATAGCCGGTTCGGCCGGTGCGCCGCCCACCAGATGATCGCGGCCAGGCAGCCGGTCAGGGTGGCGACGGCGTTGACCGCACCCATCAAAGCGATCGCCCCCGCCGAGCGGGCGGCCATCACCCGCACCGACCCGTCACCCCGCAGCGCGAGGATCACCGGCAGCAGCACCCACGGCGCCAGCATCATCGGCAGCGTCTCCGAGGAGATCGCACCGAGCGTCGTCAGCACCCGCGGGGACAGCGCGAACGCGGCGGCGGCGATGATGCGGGAGGTCGGGCTGCCGATGCCGAGCGCCTCGGCGACCCGAAGCAGGCCCCAGAAGCCGACGACTAGCAGCAGCGCCCACCACAGCCGCTGCGTCACCCAGCCGGGGAGGCCCAGCACGTCGCCTGCGAGGAAGAAGGCGCCGTGCGGAAACAGATAGCCGTATGCCTGGTTCTGCGCCTGGCCGAACGGCAGCTCGCTGTTCCACAGGTTGAACGCGCGCGCGAGAAACCGCAGCGGATTGGCGGTGAGGTCGAGTTTGGTGTCGGGCGAGATCTGTCCGGGCGACTGGGCGAAAGTCAGGATCAGCGCCGCCGCCGCGGCCACCCACAGCCAGCGCCGCGAGAGCGGCGCGGTCACGTTAAGTCCGGTCGCCGTACTCGACCCTGTTGAGCACCGATGACGCCGGATCGCCCGCCTGCAGCGGGGGCTTGCTGTCCTGCTGCACCATCAGCGTCACACCGAATATGGCGGCCGCGCCCAGCAGCAGGCCGACGACGATGCTGGCCGCGGCGGGCACGAGAAACCGATCCACCCGGCCAAGGTAGCAGACAATGTTTGGCGTGCCCTCGTCCGAACGCGTCTTCTGGCGCTCCGATAGCTGCACGGTCTGGGTGAGTTACGACGACGACGGCGCGCTGGTGTTCAGCGGCGAGGACCGCGCAGTACCTCGACGGCTACGAGTACGCCATCACGGTTGCTCCCGATCAGTTCGACAAGCTGCGCCGCGCGCTCGCGGCCGACGGGACAGTCGACGTGGTTGACCTGGTATGCGCCAACGTCGACGAGATCATGGCGCGCGGCGAGCGCAGCTGGCTCGACGACCACGGGATAGAGCGCGGCTTCAGTACCCACTAGGGTCGAGGCCCATGGCCTTCTCGCGACTGTGCTTATTGGCTGCGATGTCCGGCCTCGTGCTGGCCTGCTCGCCCGCGGAGCAACCCGCCGCACCGGCGTCCTCCGGCACGTCACCCACGATGGCCGCCACCGCCGCCCCGGCGCCCGCCGCTGATCCCGTGGCACCCGCGTGCGGCGACGGGCCCGCGCTGCTGGCGGGCATGTCGACGCGCGACAAGCTGGCGCAGCTGCTCATGGTCGGCGTCACCGGCGCCGCCGATGCGCGGGCAGTCGTCGACAGCCAGCACGTCGGCGGCATCTTCATCGGCAGCTGGACCGACCTGTCGATGCTCTCCGACGGTTCGCTGACCAGCATCGCCGCGTCGGCGGCGCCGCTGCCGCTCGCTGTGAGCGTCGACGAGGAGGGCGGCCGGGTGTCCCGGCTGGCCAGGCTCATCGGCAGCCAGCCGTCGCCTCGGGAGCTGGCGGCCAGCCACACGCCCGAAGAGGTGTACGGCATCGCCCTCGCACGTGGGCAGGCGATGAGAAAGCTCGGCATCACCATCGACTTCGCGCCGGTCGTCGACGTCACCAACGCCCCTGACGACACCGTGATCGGCGATCGGTCCTTCGGCGCCGACCCGACGGCCGTCACCGACTACGCAGGCGCGTACGCCCGCGGGCTGCGCGACGCCGGCCTGCTGCCGGTGCTCAAGCACTTCCCTGGCCACGGCCACGGCTCGGGCGACACGCACACCGGGAGCGTCGTCACCCCGCCGATCGCGGATCTGCAGAACGACGACCTGATCCCGTATCGCACGCTGACCACACAAGCCCCGGTCGCCGTCATGGTCGGACATATCCAGGTGCCAGGGCTGACCGGCAGCGACCCCGCGAGCCTGAGCCCCGCGGCGTACGCGCTGCTGCGCTCGGGCGACTACGGCGGGCCCGGGTTCAACGGCTTGGTGTTCACCGACGACCTGTCCAGCATGCAGGCCATTTCCGACAGGATGGGTGTCGCCGAGGCGGCGCTGCGCGGACTGCAGGCAGGCGCGGACGTCGCGCTGTGGGTCACCACCGACGAGGTACCCGCGGTGCTGGATCGGCTGGAGAAGGCGCTGGCAGCGGGGGAGCTGACGATGTCGGCGGTGGACGCTTCGGTGCTGCGGATGGCCGCGGTCAAGGGACTCGAATCCGCGCTGCGGCGGCTGACCCGGGCATTCATTGCTTACTCTTGAGTAATGGCCGGAGGCACTAAACGTTTGCCACGCGCCGTGCGCGAACAGCAGATGCTGGACGCCGCGGTGCAGATGTTCTCTGTCAACGGCTATCACGAGACGTCGATGGACGCGATCGCCGCCGAGGCGGAGATCTCCAAACCGATGCTGTACCTGTACTACGGGTCGAAGGAAGAGCTGTTCGGGGCGTGCCTCGACCGCGAGCTGACACGGTTCGTCGATGATGTGCGCGGCAAGATCGACTTTGCGCAGAGCCCAAAGGACTTGTTGCGCAATGCCGTTCTCGCATTCTTGACCTACATCGACACGAATCGGGCGTCGTGGATGGTGCTGTACACGCAGGCCACCAGCTCGCAGGCGTTCGCCCATACGGTGCGTGAGGGTCGCGAGCGGATCATCGACCTGGTCGGCAGGCTGCTGCGGTCGGGCACCCGCCATCCCGAGCCGGACACCGACTTCGACATGATGGCCGTCGCCCTGGTGGGTGCGGGCGAGGCCGTTGCCACCCGGGTCAGCACCGGCGATGCCGGCGTCGATGAGGCCGCGGAGTTGATGATCAACCTGTTCTGGCGGGGCCTGAAGGGCACGCCATCGGATAAAGACGCCCAAGCGGCGGCCACTGGCTAGTCCGGCATTTCAACCACATCAGGAGTCGGTTTCCCGCATCCTGGCCGGACAATGAGTACTCAATCGCCTGAAACAACGGTGCCGTCTCGTGGTCTGTTGTGGCGCAGTCTGGGCATGTTGCGGGCCGTACGCGGCCTCATCGTGGTCTCGTTCCTCCTCGGATTGATTGCGTCGGCCTTGCCGTACATTTCGGCTGCTGCGTTTGGGCCCATGATGCAGGTTGTCGCCGACGCCGGCGCGAGCGGAAACCTAAGCAGGGTCTGGGATTTCAAGGGCCGGTCCTTGCCACCGATGACGATCTGCTTGGTTCGATGGCGGGCCCGGTCGTTCCGTTCGCGGTACTTCTTGCGGCGTGGGCGATCTCGTTGCTGCTGACTCAGCTGATGTATTTCGTAAATGCCTGGGTCGGCGCGAAGGTCGACCGGCTGCTGGTGACGGACATCCGACAGCGGGTGCACGACCACCTCCAAACATTGTCACTTGACTTCTTCACCGCGTCGCGAAGCGGCGCCCTGATGCAGCGCGTGCTGACCGAATCTGCTGGTGTGCAAAGGCTTCTGACCGATTGCCTGATGCCTCCGCTGATCGACGCAATCGTGCTGATCGCCGCGATCTGCTATCTGCTGGCCATATCGTGGCAGATGACGATCGCCGCGCTGATCCTCACACCGCTGGCATTGTTCTCACTGAGGTTCGCAGGTCGTCACGTCCAGGCGGCGACGCGACGGCTGCTGAATGCGGACCGCGCGATGGCCTCTGAGCTCGAGGAGACGGTGAGCGGGATCTCTGAGATCCAGTTGTTCAATGCGCAGTCCATGCGCAGCAGAGCGATTTCATGAGGTTTCCGACCGCGCTGCGAAGAGCGACGCGTCGATCGTGGTCTGGATGCAGGGCACTGTGAACGGGTCCCAGGTGTTCGTCGCACTGAGTACGGTCGTGGTGTTGCTCGTAGGCATCGGATACAGCGCACGCTTTGGTCTGACGTTCGCCGGCCTGATGGTGTTCGTAGGGATGGTCCCGACGATGTTCGGAGCGGCGCAACGGGTTTTGGGCGCATACACCACGTACCACGCAGTGGCCCCGAACGTGGCGTCGACGTATGAGTTGCTCGACACCCGCCCGTCGGTCCATGACCGCCCGGACGCGGTCGTACTCGGCGACGTTCATGGCCATCTCGTTTTCGAGGACGTGGTCTTCGGTTACGCGCCGGAGCAGAATGTTCTTGACGGGCTGTCGTTCGCGATCAGGGAGGGCGAGACGGTCGCCTTGGTGGGAGGCATCGGATCGGGCAAGTCGACGGTGCTCAACCTCATACTGCGATTCCTCGACCCGAAGCAGGGCAGGATTCTGCTCGACGGCCACGATATCGCGGCAGTCACCATGGCCTCGCTGCGCGATCAGGTGTCCAAACTCGCCCAGTTCCCGTTCTTCGTCAAGGACACGATCCGTGAGAACATCCGGCTGGCAAAACAGGACGCCAGCGACGCCGATATCGAGGCGGCATGCGAAGACGCCCACGTACATTCCGTCATCACTGACCCGTCGAAGATGCACGACGGTTATGACACGGTCGTGGACGTACAGGTGCCGTCGGGTGGCCAGAAGCGACTGATTGCGCTGGCGCGCGGACTGTTACGCAAGCCCGAGGTCTTGTTGCTCGACGAACCGACCGAGAACCTCGATGCCGATCAGCGGGCCAGGCTGACCGGCGTGATCCGCGAATATGCCCGCGAGCGTACGTGCATCGTCATCAGTCATGACATGGACTTCATTGCCGCCGTAGCAGATCGAATACTGGTCCTCGAGAACGGCCGCATTGCACAGATCGGCGACCATCACGCGCTGATGGCCGAGGGCGGCCTCTACAAACGGCTGTACGAGGCGCAGAACGTCGACCCCAATTTGGTCTATGCGACTAGGCTCGCCGCTCAATGAACGTCATCGCGATGGGTGCCCACATTCTCGACGTGCTCGTCCGTCCCGTCACGGACATTCCGTCCGGGCAGGACACGGCGTTGGTCGAACAGATGCGGATGACGGCGGCGGGTACGGCCGCAGGGACGGCGCTGACATTCGCCAAACTCGGCGCTGCGGTGCGAACGGCAGGAGCGATCGGGACCGATCCCGCGGGTGACCTACTGATGTCGCTGCTGGGCAGCGCCGGCATCGACACCGGCCTAGTGGTGCGCAAACCCGAAGTGCCGACGTCGATGTCGGTGTTGCCGATCAGGCCGAACGGCGATCGGCCCGCCCTGCATTTGCTTGGAGCCAACCTGGCATACACGGTCGACGACATCGATTGGGATGCGGTCGGCGGCCGCGGACCACATCCACCTCGGCGGCGTGGAGATGCTCGGCCCCGACTTCGCAACGCGAATTCTCAAGCACGCCAAGGAGAACGGAATCACCACGTCGGTCGACCTGATCGCGCCCGGCGGCATGGGGACCTTCGACCTCATCGCGCCGGCGATGGCCTATACGGACTACCTGTTGCCAAACGAGGACCAGGTCCTCGGGTTCACCGGTGTCGACGACCTCGACGACGGATGCCGCAGGCTGCTTGATGCCGGCGCAGGGCTGCTGGCCGTCACCTGCGGTGCCGACGGGGCACTGGTCGTCGACCGCGAAGGGAGACAGCAGGTTCCGGCGTTTGCCGTCGACGTCGTGGACACCACGGGCTGCGGCGACGCGTTCTCCGCAGGCTTCGTCTATGGCATCACGGATCGGCCGGGCGCCGCTCGACGCCGCGGTCCTAGGCAACGCGGTCGCGGCACTCGTCGCGCGAGGACTGGGCAGCGACCACGGCGATTTCGACCTCGCGGCGGCAGATGCGTTCGCCGAAATCCGCGGCGGCGCTTAGTCCACGAACGGGATGAACTGGTCAGCCCACCAGACGCCCCAAGCCGCAATGTCGGGGTTCCATTCGACATCTAGGGGCCTCGGAATCCCAAGGTCCATCCAGTTATCCGGAAGCCACGTCGGGGGGCAGCCCAGCCCACGCGGGGTCACGCCAGTGACCAGGTGGGACTCCCGTTAATCCGGGAACTGCCGGGTTGCCTTTCATGACTTGCCCGGGCGGGCCGAACGGATTGTGTCCGGGCGGATCAGCTCCCGGAACCCAACAGTCAATTCCCGGAACGCACGGACCGGGGTCATGCGGTTTGGCTTGCGCAACACCGCCGAACCCCAACGCACTAAAAGCCAACGCGCCGACCATCGCGGCACCTGCTGCACTGTTCTTCACATTCATCGTGAACGCTCCTTGGTCTAGGTCGCCTGCACGCCGCGGTGCAGGGAATCTGGACGGCCTAGGCAGGTCACGACCCCCTCGTAGACGGATACCCATGACCGCCGACCACAAATCCGCACAGAGGGTGCGGCTCGCTCGGCCGCAGGTCCGAGTCTTACGCAGCTGGATTGATGTGAGACACACCAGTGGCCGTGTTCATTGCTAGATCGACGGGCGCGACGTGCAGCGGTTTGACTACAGGCCGCGCACAGACCAGCACCGAGTCGTGGGTATCCGCAACCCGGACAGATCGCAATGCGCCTACCGTCAGCACTGGTGGGCATCGGGGTTCCTTTCGCCTTTGCCGGAGTACCCGCTCTGTAGCCCGTTCATGCCAACCGAACCGGCTTCTACAAGCGAAGTCGACATTTGTCGCACTGGACACTCCCGACACAAAGGCGTAACTGTTGCGAGAAAAATCGTGTTCGCGACTGGGCTTAACTGACGCCGCTCGGGGGTACACGGCTATAACAACGGCACCACCCGGGGCCGCCAACCTCCAGGAGCATCCGATGATTGTTCTAGGCGTGATTCTTCTTCTGATCGGATACTTCACAGGTATCTCGATCCTCTACACCATCGGCGGAATCCTCGTGGTGATAGGAGTTGTCTGTGGATCCTCGGCGCAGTCGGGCGCCGGTCGGCGGCCGAAAAGTGTGGTTTTGAGGTTCCGCACCTGAGTCGGCTCCTGTGACCGACTATTTCGAGGTGGCGGTTAATTCCGCTCGGGCTAAGTCGATTTAGTCTCGGCGTGAGAGCGACAGGTGCCGAGGTCTCAGTCGAGGTCGGCGAGGGCCTTGCGGGCGGCTTCTAATTCGGCTTCGAGGGCGGCGACCTTGGCGGCCTGCTGGGAGCGCGCCTCTTCTATGAGCTCGTCGATCGGGGTGGAGAGGTCGTCGTGCAGTTCCTTGGCCGCGCGGGAGACGGCGGCGGCCGCGACCGCGAGGTTGCGGGCCAGGAAGCTGGTGCCCTGCTTGAGCTCGGCGCGCCATTCGCCGTCGGCGGTTCCGGTGACAGTCAGGGTCAGCTCGAGGGTCTTGGGCTTCCGGGCTGCCGGCTTCTTGGCCCGAACCTTCTTCGGCTCCCTCGGCAGAAGCAGCATCGGCGGGCGCGTCGGGCGTGGGCGGCCCAGCCGAGATGCTCTCGACAGGAGGAACCACGATGTCGGGAGTGTCGAAGTCGGTGGACGGTGCTTCTCGTGGCAGAGTGTCTACAGTCATGGTTCCCATTAGAACACATGTTCGATGGCGTGCCAACTTACTACTCGCCCAAGAACTTAGAGCGAAGTCACCGTGCCCGTGAGGTGTGGATCGCCCTTCGACAGATTGCGCAGTGTCAGCTGCCACCCTTCGGAGATGCGGTCGACATAGAGCCCCGCTCGGGCAGGCAGCACCACCGGCTTGGCGAACCGCACCGAATACTTGACGGCGTCCGGAAGCTGGCCCTCGATGTTCGCCAGAACCGCTGCGGCGGAGAACATTCCGTGCGCGATGACTGTTGGAAAACCGAACAGCTTGGCGGCGATCGGGTTGGTGTGGATCGGATTGTGATCCCCGCCGACCGACGCGTAATGCCGGATCTGGCCCGGCGTGATGCGCAAGACCGCGTTCGGCGGCCCGAGCTTGGGCTGCTTCTTCTGCGGTGGCTTCGGTTCGTCGGACAGGCTGGTCTTCTGCTGGTGCAGGAACGTCGTCACCTGATGCCAGGCGGTGTCATTTCCGACGTTGACGTCGGTAACGATGTCGACCAACAGTCCGCGCCGGTGTTCACGCAGGTTCTCCGCATGCACCCGCACCGAGACGGTGTCGGTCACCAGGATCGGCCGGTGCTGGGTGATGTGGTTTTCGATATGCACAGAACCCATTGCGGCGAAGGGAAAGTCGAAGCCCGTCACGAGCGACATCACCGTCGGGAACGTCAGCGCGAACGGATACGTCAGCGGCACCGCGTCGCCGAACCGCAACCCTGTGACGTTCGCGTACGCCGCCACATTCGCGGGGTCGATGGTCAGCTCGTCGACGCTGAGCGTGCGGTCGGGCAACGTATCGCCGCGTGGCACGAACGGCAGCGCTCCTGCCGCCGCGCGCAGCAGGTTCCGCAGACCACTTGGCTGAGTCACGGTGCCAACCCTAGGCGCCGAGCATGGCCTGGCCGCACACCCGGATCGTGTTGCCGGTGACGGCGTTGGACGCGGGGCTGGCGAAATAGGCGATGGTTTCGGCAACGTCGACCGGCTGGCCGCCCTGATACAGCGAGTTGAGCCGTCGGCCCACCTCACGAGTGGCCAGCGGGATCGCCTCGGTCATCTTCGTCTCGATGAACCCCGGCGCGACGGCGTTGACGGTGATGCCCTTGTCGGCAAACGCCTCCGCGAGCGCGTCGGTAAGGCCGATCATGCCCGCCTTGGTGGCCGCATAGTTCGTCTGCCCACGGTTGCCCGAAATGCCCGCCATCGACGACAGCCCGACGATCCGACCGCCCTCGCCGATGGTGCCGTTGCCCACCAGACCTTCGCTAAGCCGAAGCGGTGCAAGCAGATTGACGGCGACAACGGAATCCCAGCGTGCCTCGTCCATGTTGGCCAGCAGTTTGTCGCGCGTGATGCCCGCGTTGTTGACGAGGATGTCGAGGGCAGAGCCGTGGTAGTTCTCGCGCAGGTGCTCGGTGATCTTGTCGACGGCGTCGTCGGCCGTGACGTCGAGCGTCAGCGCCGTTGCGCCGACCTTGGACGCCGTCTGCCCCAACGCCTCGGCTGCGCCCTCCACATCGACGGCGATGACGCTTGCTCCGTCACGGGCGAATACCTCGGCGATCGTCGCACCAATGCCGCGGGCAGCTCCGGTCACCAATGCAATCTTGCCGTCGAGAGGCCGGTCCCAATCGGCAGGCGGCGCCGCGTCGGCCGCACCGACCCGGAACACCTGTCCGTCTACGTAGGCCGACTTGCCGGACAGGATGAACCGCAGCGTCGACTCGAGCCCAGTCGCGGCGGGCTTGGCGTCCGCGGACAGGTACACCAGCGCCACCGTCGCACCGCGCCGCAACTCCTTGCCCAGCGACCGGGTGAAGCCTTCGAGAGCCCTCTGCGCGATGCGTTCGTGTGCGCTGCCGGTCTCCTCGGGAGTCGTACCGACCACGACAATGCGGCCGGACGGCCCGAGGTTGCGCAGCAGCGGGGTGAAGAATTCGTAGAGTCCCTTCAGGCCCGCCGGTTCGGTGATACCCGTCGCGTCGAACACCAGCCCGCCGAACGAGTCGGCCCAGCGGCCGCCGAGGTTGTTGGACACCACGTCGTAGTCCTCGGCCAGCGCGGTGCGAAGCGGTTCGACGACACGACCCTCACCGCCGATCAGCAGCGAGCCCGCCAGCGGCGCGGTGCCGGGCTTGTAGCGGCGCAGCGTCTCGGGTTGCGGGACGCCGAGCTGCTTGGCGAGGAACGATCCTGGCGCCGAATGGACGATTTGTGAGTACAGATCGGTAGCCATGAGACCTAACTTACTCCAGAGTAAGAACGGTGAGTAGGATGGCCCCCATGGCCAACAACACCAGCCGACGCGTCGCCATTCTCGGCGGCAACAGGATTCCGTTCGCACGGTCGGATGGCGCCTTCGCAAACGCCTCCAACCAGGACATGTTCACCGCGACGCTGGGCGGGCTCATCGATCGCTTCAACCTCGACGGCGAGAAACTGGGCGCGGTGATCGGCGGAGCGGTGCTCAAGCACAGCCGCGACTTCAACCTGATGCGCGAGTGCGTCCTCGGCAGTGCGCTGTCGTCGTACACACCCGCGTTCGACATCCAGCAGGCGTGCGGCACAGGGCTGCAGGCGACGATCGCGGCCGCCGACGGTGTGGCCGCTGGACGGTACGACGTGGCCGCTGCTGGCGGCGTTGACACCGCCTCCGATGCGCCGATCGCCTTCGGCGACGATCTGCGCCGCGTGTTGCTCGGGCTGCGCCGGTCGAAGTCAAACGTCGACCGGCTCAAGCTGGTTGGCAAGCTGCCCGCCGCGCTTGGCGTGGAGATCCCCGTCAACAGCGAGCCCCGCACCGGGTTGTCGATGGGTGAGCACGCCGCCATGACCGCCAAACAGATGGGCATCAAGCGCGTCGACCAGGACGAGCTGGCCGCGGCCAGTCACCGCAACATGGCCGCCGCCTACGACCGCGGCTTCTTCGACGACCTCGTCACGCCGTTCCTCGGCGTGTATCGCGACAACAACCTGCGGCCCGAGTCGTCGCCCGAGAAGCTGGCCACGCTCAAGCCGGTGTTCGGGGTGAAGGCAGGCGACGCGACGATGACTGCGGGCAACTCGACACCTCTGACAGACGGCGCTTCGGTGTCGCTGCTTGCGACTCCCGAGTGGGCCGCGGCGCATGGTATCGAACCGCTCGCGTACTACGTCGACGCCGAGACGGCCGCGGTCGACTACGTCAACGGCAAGGACGGCCTGCTGATGGCGCCGACCTACGCGGTGCCGCGGCTGCTGGCCCGAAACGGCCTGAGCCTGCAGGACTTCGACTTCTACGAGATCCACGAGGCGTTCGCGTCGGTGGTGCTGGCCACGCTGGCGGCGTGGGAGTCCGAGGAGTACTGCAAGGAGCGGCTCGGCTTGGATAACGCACTCGGCTCGATCGACCGGTCGAAGCTCAACGTCAACGGCTCGTCACTCGCTGCGGGCCACCCATTCGCCGCGACCGGAGGGCGGATCGTGGCACAGCTGGCGAAGCAGCTCGCCGAGAAGAAAAAGGAGACCGGTCAGCCGGTTCGCGGCCTCATCTCCATCTGCGCAGCAGGTGGTCAGGGCGTTGCGGCCATCCTCGAGGGGTAACCGGAGAAAAATTCTTGTTGCGCCTGTAACGGGCCCGCGCGGGTAGTCGATAGACCTCGTAGCTCCGTGTTGCCGTCTGACCCCCCGACCCGACGGCAATACGGGGCTCTTATTTTTCAGCGGCGAGTGCTTCGATGGTGAGCATGCAAATCAGCCTGACTCTCGTCGGATTACTCAACGACACCAGCGGCGGCTCGCCCGTCGACGCCACGGTGAAGACCCTCGCTCAGCTTCGCGACGAGGGGTTTCGCAGAGTCTGGATGGCGCAGCTGCCCTACGACCCGGACCTGACGACAATTCTCGCGGTCGCGATGCACGAGGTCGACACGATCGAGGTCGGCTCCGGCGTCATTCCCATCCAGGTCCAGCATCCGACGCAGCTGGCCCAGCGCGTGCTGACGCTGAATGCGATCGCGGGCGGCCGGTTCACCCTCGGTATCGGCATGAGCCACAAGATGGTGACCGAACAGATGTGGGGCATCTCCTACGAGAAACCGGTGCGCCGGATGCGCGAATACCTCGACGGTCTGCTGCCGCTGCTCGCCGGGCAGCCCGCAGACGCGGTCGGTGAGACCGTGACCACGCGCGGGTCGCTGCAGATTCCCGGTGCACCGACGCCCGAGGTGTACATCGCCGCGCTTGGCCCGCAGATGCTGCGGCTGGCCGGCCGGCGCACCGCGGGAACGCTGACGTGGATGACCGGACCCAAGACGCTCGCCGAACACGTCGGCCCTGCGCTGCGCGAGGCCGCCGCCGAGGCGGGCCGGCCGGAGAATTCAGTGCGGGTCGCTGCCTCGCTCCCTGTGAGCGTCACCGACGATGTCGACGCCGCTCGCGCCAGGGCCGCCGAGGAGTTCGCGATATACGGGCAGCTGCCGTCCTATCGCGCGATGCTCGACCGAGAGGGGTATGCCGGACCCGAGGACGCCGCGATCATCGGCGATGAGAAGACGGTGTCCGATCGCCTCGATGAGCTGGCGAAAGCGGGTGTCGATGAGTTCGCGGCGGTGACCTTCGACCCCTCCCCAGAGGGGCGTGAACGCACCAGGGCATTGCTGCGAACGAGGGACAAATGACGCCCAAAATTCCTCTGGTGTGACCGCAGTCACAAGCGTACGATCGAGCGCACGACGGGTTCGGGAGAGACCAGTCCGAAGTGCCGGCATAGAGGCGAAAGCCGGACGCGCGAGAACTAATGAGACGCCCTCAAGTGTCCTCCCGAACCCGCCCTTTTTTGTGCGGGATATGGCCGGCTGGGTGTGGCTAGCCCCACCGAACATCCGCCGGACACCACGATGGAGGTCGGCCGCAGGGCAGGCCACGATGAGTGACGTGACGACGACCGCTGCTATCCCCCAGACCGATCGGACCCGAACGCTGCTCGCACCGCTGCGCGCTCCTGCGTGGCGGGCCTACCTGTACATCGTGCTGATCAGCGTCCTTGCGGTCGCCGGTGTCGTGTTCATCTTCGCCGCAGGTCTGGCATCTGGGCTATTGATCGTCACGCTCGTCGGCATTCCGCTGTTGGCGCTGGTGGTGATGAGCGGGCGGGCGTGGAACCGGCTATACCGGTCGCTTGCCCGGCTGATGGATGTGACCATCGACGCCCCGCCGCCATTCGTTCGACTCCCCGGCCGGTTGCAGACACTTGCCGCCGCGCTGACCGATGCGGTCGGCTGGCGGAGCCTTGGATTCCTGGCCCTGCACGCCGTGCTGATGACGCCGATCGGCTACCTCGTGATCGTCGGGGTCGCAATGTCCTGCGCGTTGGTGGTGTCGCCGGTGATGTGGTTGGCGCTGGGCGAACCGTTCGTGTCGCTCGGCGAACCGGTCGACTCACTGCCGGCGTATCTGCTGCTGTCTGCGGGTGGGATGGCCGCGCTGTACGGCCTTGGATGGGTGATGCTCGGCCTCGGCCGCGCCCACGTTTGGGTGGCCCGCTCGATCCTCGGCCCTACCGAGCGCGAGCGGCGAGTCGTTCAGCTGGAACGGGCCCGCGCGGACGTCGTCGATGATTCAGCGGCCACCCTGCGCCGCGTCGAGCGCGACCTTCATGACGGCACCCAGGCCCGGCTGATCACCGTGGCGATGGCGTTGGCGCGTGCCGAGGAGCATTTCGCGACGTCCGACGTGGCTCGTGGCCGTGAACTGGTCTCCGACGCGCTCGCCAACACGAAGGACACACTGACCGAACTGCGGGATCTGGTCCGCGGGATCCGGCCACCTGCACTGGATCTCGGGCTGGGTGAAGCCGTGCAGACGTTGGCGGCGCGCAATCCCATCCCTGTCGACGTGGAGGTGGAACTCGCGGTGCGGCCGTCGATCGGCGTCGAGACCATGGGCTACTTCTGTGTCGCCGAATTGCTGGCCAACGTGTCACGCCATTCGGGTGCGACCCAGGCGGCCGTCAGGATTCACGGCGATGCCGAGGAACTCCGAATCCTCGTGGAGGACAACGGCTCCGGTGGTGTGCAGGTTGGCAATGGCTCGGGGCTCGTCGGTCTGCGGGACAGGCTAGCGATGCTGGACGGCCGCTTGGAGATCGACAGCCCCGTCGGTGGCCCCACGGTTGTGACGGTCGTCGTTCCGCAAGGGAACGAGCAGTGACCCGCCTCGTCATCGCCGAGGACAGCGCCATCCTGCGGGAGGGGCTGGTGCAACTTCTCGTCGAACGAGGCCACGAGGTGGTGGCCCAGGTGACTAACGCCGACGAGTTGATCGAGGCCGTCAATGAATTCACCCCGGAGGTCGCGGTCGTCGACATTCGCATGCCGCCGACGTTCACCGATGAAGGCCTGGTGGCCGCGGTGGCGATGCGGCGCTCGCATCCCGACGTCGGCGTGTTGGTCTTCTCGCAGTGGGTCGAGACCCGCTACGCCACGGAGCTATTGGCGGGCAACCCGGCGGGTGTTGGCTATCTGCTCAAGGACCGGGTCACCGACATCGCGGAGTTCGACGCCGCACTGCGCCGCGTCGCGGAGGGCGGCACCGCGCTCGACCCGGAGGTGGTACGCCAACTGATCGGTAGTCGACGGCAGTCCACCGTCATGGACCGGTTGACGGCGCGTGAAAGCGAAGTATTGGAGCTGATGGCCGAAGGCCATTCCAACAGTGCTCTTGCACAACACCTTTCGATCACCGAGCGGGCCATCGAGAAGCACGTATCGGCCATCTTCGCCAAGCTGGACCTGCCGCCGTCGCAGGCGCACCACCGCCGCGTGCTGGCGGTGGTCACCTACCTCAATTCCTAGCCCTGCACCGGCAGCTTGACCACCTGGTCCGTGCTGTCGACCACGTAGACATTTCCTCCGGCGTCCACGGCCACGTCCCACGAGCGACCGAGGCCGCTGACCGGCAGCACTGTAGGGACGCTCGCCCCCGCCGCCAGCTTCAGCACCCGACCGTCCCCGACCCGGCCAGTCTGCTGGAGGTAGGCGCACGGGCCGGACGTCTCTGAGCACCGATCGTGGAAGTCAGTGGCGTAGACGTTGCCATCGGCATCGACGGCCACGCCATCCGGACTCTCGAGTCCGGGGAACGGCAGCACGGTCGGGCTGCTCGCCCCCGCCGCCAGCTTCAGCACTTGCTTGAGTTCCATGTCGACGACGTAGACGTCGCCCGCGGCGTCCACTGCCACGGTCCTGGGGTTCTTGAGATCGGTGAAGGGCAGAGGAGTCGGTTCGTTCGCCCCTGGCGCCAGCTTCCACACCCGGCTCTCATATGTGTCGGTGACATAGACGTTGCCTCCGGTGTCGACCGCCACACCCTCGGGTTGCTTGAGACCGGGAAACGGCAGCGGGGTCGGGGTGCTCGCGCCTGCAGCCAGCCTCCAGACCTGCGGGTTGTTGTCCTTGGCGTACTTGTGGTTGTCCTGTTCGGTGACATAGAGGTTGCCCGCGGTATCCACTGCTACGGCGTTGGCGGCCGCGAGGCCGGGGAACGGCAGCACTGTGGGGGCGGTCGCCCCCGGAGCGAGTTTCAGCACGTGTTGGCCGTCGGCGACGTAGAGGTTGCCCGCGGTGTCCACCGCGCCGCCCCTCGGGTCGGAGAAGTTCGTGAACGGCAACGGGGTCGGCTTGGCGGCGCCCGCCGAGAGCGTGTAGACGCCGCCATTGCTGGCATCGGTGGCGTAGAGGACGTCCTCAGCATCGACCGCGAGACCGTAGGGGCCTCCCATGTACCCGGACGGGACGGCGGTTTGAGTGCTCGAACCAGCCGGCATCATCCACACCCGTTGGCTGGCTTGGTCGGCGACGTAGACGTTGCCATTGGTGTCGACCGCGACACCATCCGGTTCCTTGAGGCCGGTGAACGGCAGCACGGTCGGATCGCTCGCTCCCGGCGCCAGTTTGAGCACCTGGCGGCCGCCCTTGTCGGCGACGAACAGATTGCCGCTGGCATCCACCGCCACACCCACCGGGTTCTTGAGTCCGGGCAGTGGCAAGGACGTCGGATCACTCGCTCCCGCAGCAAGTTTGAGCACCCGGCCGTTGTTGAAGTCCGCGACGTAGAGATTGCCGCCGGTGTCCAGCGTCACGCCGGTCGGGTTCTTGAGACCGCGGAACGGGAGCACGGTTGGCGTGCTCGCCCCTCTCGCCAGCTTCAGTACTCGGCGATTGCCGCTGTCAGCGACGTAGAGGTTCCCCGTGCCATCCACCGCTACACCACCCGGCCCCTTGATGTCGTTGAACGGCAACATGGTTGGCGCGCCGGCGCCCTTCGCTAGCGTCCAGACCTTGTTGGTGTAGAAGTCGGTGACGTAGGAATTGCCCGCGGTGTCTACTGCCACACCAACGGGAATGTGGAGCTGGGTGAAGGGCAGCACGACCTGAGCCGAGTACGACACGGCTTGCTTCTGGGGTGGCCGCTGCGACACCACCGCGACGATGCTCACTACGGCGGCGACGATGACAACGACGACCGCGCCGATGGCGAGTGCGATCTTGACGCGTCGGCTCAACGGCCGAACAGGCGGCGAAACTTCGGTCATGGTGATGGCCTTTCTGATGAACGTGTTTTTGGCAGCATTGTTGTGCCGGGTTGCGACCAGGTTGGGGCGACGGCCTTGGCGAATTCTTGATGGGCCAGGCCCGCGTTGGGTGCCAAGAATCCACCAAGGCCGCGCATGGATTCTCATCTCGATCGCAACAGCGAGCCGACACTCAAGGAGCCCAACGCAATGTTCACGTCTCGACTCACCAAGGCCGCCACCCGCACCGCCGTTACGGTTGGCACACTCGGCGTGGCCGCCCTGCTCACCGCGGGCACCGCCAACGCAGAGGCTGCCGACGATCAGTTCCTTGGCGCACTCCAGCAGCAAGGCATCGGCTTCGGTGACACAGGGTCGGCCATCACCGTCGCGCACCACGCGTGCGAGGCGCTTGGCCAGGGCATGACGCCCAGCGACATCAGCGGCAAGATCGCCGGGGCGAACGGCCGAATCGATCGGCAGACCGCCGTGCTCATCGTCGTCGACGCGGCGCAGGCGTACTGCCCCCAGTTCGTACACCAGATGGCCAACGGCGCTACGGTCGTCGGCCCCGCGCGCTAATCGCCCTCATTTCCTGACGAGCGGTCGCTCACTCGACGCGACCGCAAGCCCGCCGAGTGACCAGATGGTCAGGTACGCCAGGCCGAAGAACGCCGCGACGGCCAGCGCCACCCCAGTCGACTGAACGTACGCGAACGGAGAACGTACCCACTCGAACGTCGTCGTCATCACCGCGTCGGGCCGTGTCACCAAATCCCAAGAGTTCCAACGCTGGAACCGGCCGATCACGACGCCTATCGAACACAAGCCGATCGAAATGATGACTGCCGTCCAACCAGCGACCACACCGTATGCGTGCTCGATGCGCTGATGTACGAGGCGCATCGACACCACGCCGAGCATGATGCCCGTCCACGCCGCGAATCCGTACTGCAGGACGTGGCGCCAGAGCTCGACGCCCTCTCCGAGGTGAACGAGATCGGTCACGAGGTACGGCGAGTTGGGAAGGAATGCCAGCCAGCCCATACCCAACGGCACTAGCCACGCACGTCGATGCACGACAGCGAACCCCGCGGCGAAGAAGAACGGGATCCACGCGAGGAACAGATTCCAGACCAGAAACCATGTGGGGTAATAGAGCGGTGCGGCCGGGTCCGTCACGCCGAGGACTACCGTCAACGCGGTCGTTGCCCCCAGCGAGCCGATCAGAACGGCGCGAGGGACATTCGTCATCCGTCCAGTTTGCCCGACAACGCAAAAGGCCCCGGGGAAGAGTCCCAGGGCCTTTTGGTACGAAGCGGCTTGAGAAGGTTTAGAAGGCCGCCTCGTCCAGTTCCATAACCTCGTTGTCGAGGGTGTCGATCACCTGACGGGTGCTGGTGAGCAGCGGCAGCATGTTCTTCGCGAAGAACGACGCCACCGCGATCTTGCCCTCGTAGAAGGCGCGATCGTCACCGTTGGCCCCGGCGTCGAGCGCCTCGATGGCCTTGGCGGCATGCTGCTGCAGGAACCAACCGATGAGAAGGTCACCGACGCTCATCAGGAAGCGCACCGAACCCAGGCCCACCTTGTAGAGCTCGGCCGGGTTCTCCTGCGCGGCCATCAGGTAGCCGGTCAGCGTGGCGGCCATGCCCTGCACGTCCTCCAGCGCGGTGGCCAGAAGCGCACGCTCGGCCTTCAGCCTGCCGTTGCCGGACTCGCTCTTGACGAACGCGTCGACCTGTCCGGCCACGTAGGCCAGCGCCTGTCCCTTGTCCCGCACGATCTTGCGGAAGAAGAAGTCCTGCGCCTGGATGGCCGTGGTGCCCTCGTAGAGCGAGTCGATCTTGGCGTCACGGATGTACTGCTCGATCGGGTAGTCCTGCAGGAAGCCGGAACCACCGTAGGTCTGCAGGCTCTCGGTCAGCTTGGCATATGCCTGCTCCGAGCCGACGCCCTTGACCACCGGCAGCATCAGGTCGTTGATCTTGACTGCCAGCTCGGCGTCGACGTCGTGAAGGGCCTTGGCCACGTCCGCGTCCTGGAACGTCGCGGTGTACAGGTACAGCGCACGCAGACCCTCGGCGTAGGCCTTCTGGGTCATCAGCGACCGACGCACGTCCGGGTGATGCGTGATGGTCACGCGCGGCGCCGTCTTGTCGGTCATCTGGGTCAGGTCGGCACCCTGCACGCGGTTCTTGGCGTAGTCCAGCGCGTTGAGGTAGCCGGTGGACAGAGTCGCGATGGCCTTGGTGCCCACCATCATTCGAGCCTGCTCGATGACTTCGAACATCTGCGCGATGCCCTCATGAACCTCGCCGACCAGCCAGCCCTTGGCGGGAACGTCGTGCTGTCCGAGGGACAGCTCGCAGGTGGTCGAGACCTTCAGGCCCATCTTGTGCTCGACGTTGGTGACGAACACACCGTTGCGCTCGCCGGGCTCGCCGGTCTCGAAGTCGAACAGGAACTTCGGGACGAAGAACAGCGACAGACCCTTGGTACCCGGGCCTGCGCCCTCGGGGCGGGCCAGCACCAGGTGGAAGATGTTCTCGAACATGTCGTCTGAGTCACCAGAGGTGATGAAGCGCTTTACGCCGTCGATGTGCCACGAACCGTCGTCCTGCTTGACGGCCTTGGTGCGGCCGGCACCGACATCGCTACCGGCGTCGGGCTCGGTCAGCACCATGGTGGAGCCCCAACCGCGCTCGGCGGCCAGCACGGCCCACTTCTTCTGCTCTTCGGTGCCCAGGTGGTAGAAGATGTTGGCGAATCCGGCGCCGCCCGCGTACATCCACACGGCAGGGTTGGCGCCGAGGATGTGCTCGTTGAGCGCCCACATCAGCGCCTTGGGCGTCGGGGTGCCACCGAGGGCCTCGTCAAGACCGACCTTGTCCCAACCGGCTTCGAGCACCGCATGGACCGACTTCTTGAACGCCGCAGGGATGCTCACCGAGTGCGTCTTGGGGTCGAAAACCGGGGGGTTGCGGTCGCCTTCTTCGAATGAATCCGCGACCGGGCCCTCGGCCAGCCGAGCCATTTCGCTCAGCATTTCCTTGGCGGTGTCGATGTCCAGGTCGGCGTACTCACCCTCGCCCAGCGCCTTGTCAACGCCAAGGACTTCAAACAGGTTGAATACCTGGTCACGAACGTTGCTCTTGTAGTGGCTCACGTTTCCTCCTCGTCGAGAATGCCACCTGCGGTTGGGTACTTGTGTCTAAGTTACCCACCAGTAACTGGCCCGAACTATACCGTTCAGTAACTTCAACACAAAGCGACTGTGGGCAATTTCCAGGAGCTAAGTAACCCAGTGGTTGGCCGGGGCGCCAAAACCGCAGTTGACAGGTGTCTGAGCTGCATGTTCAGCCCTGTGTGAGGTTCATCACGAGCGTCCGGATAGGGTGTCGGAGTGCTTCGAGTCGCGGTGTGGGGAACAGGCAATATGGGGGCTACAGCGATCCGGTCCGCCGCGGCGTTTCCCGGGTTACAGCTGTCCGGCGTCATCACGTCGTCGCCGGACAAAGAAGGTAAGGACGCGGCGACGTTCGCCCGCCTCGACTCCGAAACCGGCGTTTCGGCCACCACCGACGTCGACGCGGCACTAGCCGGCTGTGACGCCGTCGCCTACATGGCATCGGGCGACATCCGGCCCGACGAGGCCGTCAACGACATCGTGCGCTGCCTGCGGGCGGGCAAGCATGTGGTGACGCCGTCGCTGTACTCGCTCTACGACCCGCGCTCGGCGCCGCCGGAGTGGGTCGAGCGGCTCACCCAGGCCGCCGAGGAGGGTGGCGCCACGTTGCTCGTCAGCGGCGTGGACCCTGGCTGGGGCAACGACGCACTGGCCGTCATCGCCGCCGGGCTGTGCACCCGCATCCGGTCCATTCACTGCCAGGAGATCTTCGACTACTCGACGTATGACCAGCCGTACGCGGTCAAGGTCTCGTGTGGTTTCGGAGGCTCGATGGACGACCGTCCCGATGATGCTGTTGCCGTCCATCCCGACCATGGTGTGGGGCGGCAACATCCGGCTCATCGGGCGAGGTCTGGGTCTGGAGATCGACGAGATCACCGAGGAAGTCGAGCGGCTCCCGTTGACGGAATCGGTCGACACCGTCATGGGGCGTTTCGAGAAGGGCACCCAGGGCGCGTTTTGGCTCAAGGTGATCGGAAAGTCGGGCGGACGTGAACGGATCATCATCGACCACATCACCCGGATCCACGAGTCCTGCGCGCCGGACTGGCCGTATCCCGATGAAGGCGTGGGCGACCATCGGGTGATCGTCGACGGCGACCCGCAGCTGACCCTCCTCAGCCGCGCCGACGTGCCCGGCGGCACCCGCGCCGACGGCGGCAACACGACCGCCGCGAACCGGCTGCTCGGTGCCCTCGACTGGCTGTCCACGCAGAAGCCCGGAATCTATGACGGGCTCGACGTGCCGATGCAATCGGCACGCTCCGCCGATGTCGAGGCCCAGCGCTGGGCTGACTAGCCGCACGGCCCCGCGGCCCTCGGCTGCGTGTGAAAATGGAATTGATGAGCCCCACCGATCTGAGCCCCACCACACTGCGGGAAGCGTTCGGGCATTTCCCGTCCGGCGTCATCGCGATCGCCGCAGAGGTGGACGGTATTCGGGTGGGTATGGCGGCCAGCACCTTCGTACCGGTGTCGCTGGATCCGCCGCTGGTGTCGTTCTGCGTGCAGAACAGCTCTGAGACGTGGCCGAAGCTGAAGGATCTGCCCTACCTGGGGATCAGCGTGCTCGGCGAAGCCCACGACGAGGCCGCGCGGACGCTGGCCGCCAAGACCGGCGACCGGTTCGCGGGTCTTGAGACGGTCTCACGGGAATCCGGCGCGGTATTCGTCGCAGGCACGAGCGTCTGGCTGGAAAGCGCCATCGAACAGGTGGTGCCCGCTGGGGATCACAGCATCGTCATACTGCGGGTCAGCGATATCACCGTGCATGCCGATGTCCCACCGATTGTGTTTCACCGCAGCACATTTCGTCGGCTAGGCGCCTGAACTAGGGACGGGCGCGCGAGTTCCTCGCGATAACCCTGAATACGCTGCTCGAGTTCCTCGGCGTCGGCTGGCCGGCCTTCTTTACGTGCCAACTCGGCCCGCGCGCCCAGCTCACGGATCGCGGTACGAATGTCGTTGATGCTATGAGGCTCTCGGATGTTCATACTGCTGCCTTTCGTCGTTGATTGGCCGCTGTATGAAGACTACCCGCGAGAGCGGCCGCCTCAACCTCGCCTGAAGAGCTTGCTTCCGAGCCACACCACCGGGTCGTACTTGCGGTCCGCGGCGCGTTCCTTCAGCGGAATCAGCGCATTGTCGGTGATCTTGATGTGCTCGGGGCACACCTCGGTGCAGCACTTGGTGATGTTGCAGAAGCCGAGCCCGTTCTCCTCCTGCGCCTGCACGGCACGATGGTCGTGCGTGTCCAGCGGATGCATATCGAGTTCGGTCTGGCGCATCAGGTACCGGGGTCCGGAGAACGCCTTCTTGTTCTCCTCGTGATCACGCACCACGTGGCAGGTGTTCTGGCACAGGAAGCACTCGATGCACTTGCGGAACTCCTGTGACCGGTTCACATCCTCCTGCATCATCCGGTACTCGCCGGGCTGCAGGTCCTTCGGCGGGGTGAATGACGGGATCTCCCTGGCCTTTTCGTAGTTGAACGACACGTCGGTCACCAGGTCGCGGATCACCGGGAAGGTTCGCAACGGTGTCACGGTGATCGTCTCGGTCGGGTCGAATGTCGACATCCGCGTCATGCACAGCAGCTTGGGCCTGCCGTTGATCTCCGCCGAGCAGGAGCCGCACTTGCCTGCCTTGCAGTTCCACCGGACCGCCAGATCGGGCGTCTGGGTCTGCTGCAACCGGTGGATGATGTCGAGCACCACCTCGCCCTCGTTGACCTCGACCGAGTAGTCCTCCAGTGCGCCGCCGTCGTCGTCGCCACGCCAGACCCGCATCTTCGCTTGATAGGCCATCAGCTTCTCCTTGCCGGGTGGTTGGCGAGTTCTTCAGAGGTGAAGTACTTCTCCAGCTCTTCGATCTCGACGAGCTCGAGCAGGTCCTCGCGCATCGGCACCTGGTCCTCGTGGGTGATGGCGACGTCTGGGACGACGGTGTCACCTTCGGCCCGGCACACCAGCAGGGTCTTGCGCCATTTCGGGTCCATCGAAGGGTGGTCGTCGCGGGTGTGACCGCCGCGGCTCTCGGTGCGCTCCAGCGCTGCCTTGGCCACGCATTCGCTGACCAGCAGCATGTTGCGCAGGTCGACCGCCAGGTGCCAGCCCGGATTGAACTGTCGGTGGCCCTCGACCTGCACATGCTTGAACCGCTCGCGCAGTTCGCTCAGTTTGCCCAGTGCCGCGGAGACCTCGTCGGCGTTGCGGATGATGCCGACCAGGGTGTTCATCGTGTCCTGCAGGTCGAGGTGCAGGGTGTATGGATTCTCCGCGCTGTCACCGTTGGTCGGGCCGTCGAACGGCGCGAGCGCCAGCTTGGCGGCCTCGGCCACCGCATCCTCGGACACCTTCGGCCGTTCCGCCAGTGCGCGGACGTAGTCGGCGGCGCCAAGCCCGGCGCGGCGCCCGAACACCAGCAGGTCCGACAGCGAGTTGCCGCCGAGCCGGTTGGAGCCGTGCATGCCGCCCGAGCATTCGCCAGCGGCGAACAGTCCCGGCGTCCGTGCGGCGCCGGTGTCCGGGTCGACCTCGATGCCGCCCATGACGTAGTGGCAGGTCGGTCCGACTTCCATCGGCTCCTTGGTGATGTCGACCTCGGCCAGCTCCATGAACTGGTGATACATCGACGGCAGCCTGCGCTTGATCTCCTCGGCGGGCAGCCGCGACGCGATATCAAGGAACACGCCGCCATGCGGCGAGTTGCGGCCGGCCTTCACCTCGGAGTTGATCGCGCGCGCCACCTCATCGCGGGGCAGCAGGTCAGGAGTGCGCCGCGCTGAGTCGTTGTCCTTGAGCCACTGGTCGGCTTCTTCAATACTCTCGGCGTATTGACCCTTGAAGACCGGCGGGATGTAGTCGAACATGAACCGCTTGTCCTCGGAGTTCTTCAGCACCCCGCCGTCTCCGCGGACACCCTCGGTGACCAAGATGCCCTTCACGCTGGGCGGCCACACCATGCCGGTCGGGTGGAACTGGACGAACTCCATGTTGATCAGCGTCGCGCCGGCCCGCAGCGCGAGTGCATGCCCGTCGCCGGTGTACTCCCACGAGTTCGACGTCACCTTGTAGGACTTGCCGATGCCGCCGGTGGCCATCACCACCGCGGGCGTCTCGAACAGGATGAAGCGGCCGGTTTCCCGCCAGTAGCCGAACGCACCTGAAATTCGTTTCGAATCCCCGGCCTCATCATCCAAGACGAGGTCGGTAATGGTGCATTCGTGGAACACCTTGATGCGAGCCTCGTAGTCACCGAGCTCGGCCTTGTCCTCCTGCTGCAGCGAGACGATCTTCTGCTGCAGGGTGCGGATGATCTCGAGGCCGGTGCGGTCGCCGACGTGCGCCAGCCGTGGGTAGGTGTGCCCACCGAAGTTGCGCTGGCTGATGCGGCCGTCCTTGGTGCGGTCGAATAGCGCGCCGTAGGTTTCCAGCTCCCACACCCGGTCGGGTGCCTCCTTGGCGTGCAGCTCGGCCATCCGCCAGTTGTTGAGGAACTTCCCGCCGCGCATGGTGTCGCGAAAGTGCACCTGCCAGTTGTCTTTCGGGTTCGCGTTGCCCATCGCCGCCGCGCAGCCGCCCTCGGCCATCACCGTGTGCGCCTTGCCGAACAACGACTTACAGACCACCGCGACCTTCAAGCCACGTTCACGCGCCTCGATAACCGCACGCAAACCCGCGCCGCCGGCACCGATCACGACCACGTCGTATTGGTGCCGTTCGACCTCAGCCATATACCCTCACTTGCCTATTCGCGAATAACTGTGATGAAACTGTTTGTCAGCCAATGAATCTGAGATCACTGATGGTGCCGCTCGCAACCAGCATGACGTAGAAGTCGGTCAACATCAGGGTGCCGAGCGTGATCCACGCGTACAACTTGTGCCGGTTGTTGAGCGTGCTGATCTGTGTCCACATCCAGTACCGCACAGGATGTTTGGAGAAGTGCTTGAGGCGGCCGCCGACGACGTGGCGGCAGGAGTGGCACGACAGGGTGTAAATCCACAGCATCACCACGTTGACGACGAGAATGATGTTGCCCAAACCGAATCCGAACCCGCCGGGGCCGTTGTCGGAGTGGAACGCCACGATCGCGTCGTAGGTGTTGATCACCGAGATGATCCCTGCGATGTAGAAGAAGTAGCGGTGTGTGTTCTGGATGATCAGCGGGAAGCGCGTCTCGCCGGTGTATTTCGCGTGGGGTTCTGCCACTGCGCACGCCGTTGGGGACTGCCACACCGACCGGTAGTAGGCGCCGCGGTAGTAGTAGCAAGTCAGCCGGAACAGCAGCAAGAACGGCAATGACAACGCCGCGAACGGAATCCACCACACGTCGGGGATGATCTGCGGCCAGAAGTGGCTGGCCTCCGGGGTGCATCCCTTGCTGACACACGGGGAGTAGAACGGTGTCAGGTAGTTGTATTGCGCTACGTAGTAGTTGTTCTGAAGGAACGCCCGCACCGTCGCGTAGATCACGAACGCGGCGAAACCCAGATCCACGACGAGCGGCGACTGCCACCACCGGTCGGTGCGCAGGGTGCGCTGCGGAATCTGGGCACGGCTCGGCGAGAAGACGCCGGTCGCCTTGCGGTCGGCGGTTGGTGCGCTCACATTTCCCTTTCGGTGGTGGTCGATCCCGAGACGTCAGACGCGGCGCTAGCCGGCGACGCCGCCATCGTCGACTTCGCCCCAGAAGTCGCGGTCGTATGGGGTGTCGGGGATCGGGATCTTCTCGCCGGAGTGGTGGTGATGGCTAAGGCCACTCCCGAGCTCCAGCTCTTCAGCGTCGATGTCCAGCCGGTCAATGTCGTTGAGGATGCGTTCGGCGTCATTGACGATGCGACGAGTGGCGGGGGTGTTCCCGTACTTCGACGCCAGTGCTGTCACGCACCGCCGCATGCTCCCGATTAGCTCGTGCAGCTCGGTAAGTTCGGTCTTGGTGGACAATTGACCTCCTTGGGCTGAAGGGTGTCGGCAATCACAGTACGACACCCGATGCTAGCCACATCATGGAGTTCAGCGTGAGACAGATCACGTCCGAGACGCGGAGGTAGCTGGATGTCTGACCAGGTTTTGCAGGAGCGCGCACAGGCCCTGCTGGCTTTGCACCAGCCGGGCAACCCGGTGATTTTGCCGACCGTATGGGACGCCTGGTCGGCGAAGCTCGCGGTCGACGCCGGGTTTGCTGCGCTGACCGTCGGTAGCCATCCGCTTGCCGATTCGATCGGTAAGGCCGACCAAGAGGGCATGACGTTCGAGGACGTGCTCACCCGCGTCAAGCAGATCACCGCGGCCGTCGACGTACCGATCTCGGTCGACATCGAATCGGGTTACGGCGAATCTCCCACGCGCCTCATCACGGGTCTGCTGGACGCCGGTGCCGTCGGCCTCAACATCGAGGACACGGTGCACAGCGAAGGCGGGCGGCTGCGGTCGTCCAGCGAGCACGCCGAGCTCGTCGGCGCACTTCGCAAGGCTGCCGACGCCGCGGGCGTGCACGTCGTCATCAACGCCCGAACTGACCTGTTCCTGCGTGCCGACGGCGACGAATCCGACCGCGTCGACCGCGCGATCGCGCGGCTGAAGGAAGCAGCGGCCGCGGGCGCCGATTCGCTGTACCCGGTGGGCTTTCACGACCCGGATACGTTGCGGCGCTTGGCCACCGAGTTGCCGCTGCCGATCAACGCGATAGCGTTTCCCGACCAGTCCGACCCCGCGTCGTTCGGGCCACTCGGGGTGGGCCGCATCAGCTTCGGCCCGTTCCTCCAGCGCGCGCTGTCAGGACAGGCCAAGGAGATGCTGGCCCGCTGGGCTTAGCATTCCAGCCGTGAGCGGTGACGACGACGGCAGCTGGCACGACCAGCAACCGGTGATAGTGGCCGCCGGAGTGGCAGGGCTGGTGCTCCTGGCGCTGCTGGTCTGGGCCGTGATCCACACCGCAAATCAATCGTCGAGGCCACCGGAACCCGTTGACTTGGCCCCGTCGTCCGCCACCTCGTCGACGTACACGACGAAGTCGACGACGAGCACGAGCTATACGGTGCCGAGTGTCCAGACCAGCCAGTACAACCCGGTCGCGCCTGCGCCGGCCCCGTCGACGGCATCGGATGATGACCCGGGTGACGACGCACCGACGACGCCGACCACGACCACCAACCCGTACTTGACGACGACACCAACCAACGCCGGCCACATCTAGGAGGACGCCATGACGCGGGCCCACAGCCATGAGCACTCGATGACGAGGGTGGACATCCTCACCGGCGTCGAGTTCGAGGAGTTCATAACGGCTTTCGAGTCTGCGGCGCCGGCCTTCGACCCCGTCCCTATGCAGCGCATCGTTGAGGCCGGTGGAACGTGGGACGAGGTACGCGCCGCAGTGGCGCGCAACGCCCCTAACGAACTGATGGTCTACGCGAAGATCGATGCGACCCCGCTGCTCGGGGTCGCCGGCCACGACGTCAAGGCCGTGGAGTACCTGCTCGGCAACCACGTCATCGCCGAAACGATGTTCCGCCACGACCCAAGGGCGCTGCTGTACGCGCCGCTGCGGCTGCTGGTGTACAGCGATTCCGAAGGCAACGCGGTGTTTTCGATGATTCGACCCAGCTCCGCGTTCGGCAGCCTCGGCATCGCCGAGGTCACCGAGGTGGGTTTGAGTCTGGACGAAAAGGTGGCCAACCTGTTGCGGGTCATCGGGGTTGACCCGGCCGACGCGTTCCTGGTCTAAAAGCGTCAATCACGTGCGTGGCTTCTTCTGCAAGAGAAAGATTCGCGTCCATGACGGAGGACATGTGGGGAACGGGTGACTACAGGGCCGTAGCGGAGAAGGTGACCTCCATCGGCGACGTCCTGGTGGCGCGGGCGGCGATCGAGCCCGGCATGGAGGTACTGGACGTCGCCTGCGGAACCGGAAACGCCGCGATCCCGGCGGCGAAACAAGGGGCGCGGGTGACCGGCCTGGACCTTTCGCCGGGCCTGGTCGCGATCGCGCGCGAACGTGGTGCCGAGGCCGGGGTCGAGGTGGAGTGGTTGAAGGCGACGCGCAGTCGCTTCCTTTCGACGACGACAGCTTTGACCGAGTCATCTCCGCGATCGGGCATATGTTCGCGCCCGATCACAAGCGCACCGCCGACGAACTGCGCCGCGTCTGCCGACCGGACGGCCGCATCGCGATCGCGTGCTGGACGCCGGAGGGCCCCATTGGTGAGATGTTCAAGCGCCTTGGCGCAATTTCACCCGCGCCGCCGGAGGGCTTCCAGCCGCCGGTGCTGTGGGGTACCGAAGAGCATGTGCGCGAACTGCTCGGTGACTCCGTTGAGTTCGAGCGGCACGACTGTCGATTTCGACGAACCCTCGCCCGAGAGCTACGCCGATTTCATGCTCAGCAGCTTTCCGCCGTTGATCGCCATGCGAGCCGAGCTCGGCGATGAGCTGGTTCGCGAAACCTACCTCGATTGGGTCAACGAGGTGAATGAGGCTGACGACGGGTCACTGCGCTACCGCGGCGAATACCTGGTGTCGGTGACCTAGCGACGAATCCGGTGGAACCCCAAGGGCTCCACCGGATTCGGTGCCGCGAGTGCTATTTGCTCTCGATTGCGATGCGCTGCGCCTCGGCGCCCTTGTGGGCACCGGCGACCCGTACGGTCAGAACGCCTGCGTAATAGGACGCCGAGACCGCGTCGCTGGTGACATGTGCCGGCAGCTTGAACGACCGCCGGAACGACCCGTAACGGACCTCGCGCAACGTGCGGCCATCTTTTTCCTCCGCGCGCTCGTCGCGGCGCTCCCCGCGGATCACCAGGCGGCCCTTGTCGAGCTCGACGTTGACGTCTTTGGCGACGTCCACGCCCGGCAACTCGAGGCGGACCACCGCGTCCTCGCCCTCTTTGTCGATTTCGGCGGCCGGGATGAAGCCGTCGAGGACGCCCTCCTTCACCCAGCGGTCGATGCCCGACGCGGGACGGGCCCACAGCGTCACATTGCTCATGCCTCGACTCCTCCTCGCTCCGGTCCTCGCTCGTTCCTCGCTGCGATCCTCACTCGTCGTCGTCTTCGGATGCTCATGTTCATCTCCTTGGTTCTCGTGACCGGCACCACACCGGTCCGCTACGCCATAGAACTTGAGTGGACCCCGCTCATGTTCCAGCAGCGCGTTCGCCGGCAGTGAACGGCTCACACCTCGGCGGCGGCAGCGGTGAGCACACCGTGATGCGCGCTTCACATGAGGCGACGTTTCGGCAATATCGGCTGCTTAGCCTCTGCTGCATGCGGTCAACATCAAACGTCGTGGTCGTCGGCCACGGCATGGTCGGTCACCGGTTCGTCGAGGCTCTGCGGTCGCGCGACGCCGACGGTGCCTGGCGGGTGACAGTGCTCGCCGAGGAGGCCGACGCCGCCTACGACCGGGTGGGGCTCACCGGATACACCGAGCACTGGGACCGCGGCCTGCTCGCGCTGCCGGGCAACGACTACGCAGGCGACGACCAGGTGGAGCTGCGATTGGGCAGCCGGGTCGCGGAGATCGACAGGGACGGCGAAGTCGGTGCTGACCGCCAGACGGCGACCGAATCGCCTACGACGCACTGGTCCTGGCGACCGGCTCGTACGCGTTCGTGCCGCCTGTGCCCGGACACAACCTGCCTGCGTGCCATGTCTACCGCACCCTCGACGACCTCGACGCGATCCGCGCCGACGCGCTGCGTGCCGTGGACGGCGGCCAGGCCGCCGCGGGCGTGGTGATCGGTGGCGGTCTGCTGGGCCTTGAGGCGGCCAATGCGCTGCGCCAGTTCGGCCTGCAGACCCATGTCGTCGAGATGGCACCGCGTCTGATGGCCCAGCAGCTGGACGAGGCGGGCGGCGTCCTGCTCGGCAGGATGATGAGCGAGCTCGGAATTGCCGTACATGTCGGCGTCGGCACCGAGAGTATCGAGCCGGCACAACGCAATCGGCCCGTCCGGCGGTCCGCCGACATGACTCGATGCGGGTGACGCTGAGCGACGGGTACGGTCATCGACGCAGGCGTGGTCGTCTTCGCCGCGGGCGTGCGTCCCCGCGACGAGTTGGCCCGCGACGCGCGGGTATGGCGATCGCCGAGCGCGGCGGCGTGCTCACCGATTTGTCTTGTGCCACAAGCGGATCCGAACATCTACGCGATCGGCGAGGTAGCCGCGATCGAGGGCCGCTGCTACGGCCTCGTCGGCCCCGGCTACACCAGCGCCGAGGTGGTCGCCGACCGGCTGCTCGGCGGCGGCGCGGAGTTCCCCGAGGCCGACATGTCGACCAAGCTCAAGCTGCTCGGCGTCGACGTGGCCAGCTTCGGCGACGCGATGGGCACCACGCCGAACTGCCTCGAGGTCGTCGTCAACGACGCGGTCAACCAGACCTACGCCAAGCTGGTGCTGTCCGACGACGCCAAGACGCTGCTCGGCGGCATCCTGGTCGGCGACGCGTCGTCCTACGGCGTGCTGCGGCCGATGGTCGGCGAAGCGCTGCCCGGCGACCCGATGGCGCTGATCGCCCCTGCCGGATCCGATGGCGGCGGTGGGGGATTGGGCGTCGGGGCACTGCCGTCAGGCGCACAGATCTGCTCGTGCAATAACGTCACCAAGGGTGATCTCACCGAGGCCATCGCGGGTGGCTGCTGCGACGTTCCCGAGCTGAAGAAGTGCACGCTGGCGGGCACCTCGTGCGGGTCCTGTGTGCCGCTGCTCAAGCAGCTGCTGGAGGCCGAGGGTGTCGAGCAGTCGAAGGCGTTGTGTGAACACTTCAGCCAGTCGCGCGCGGAGCTGTTCTCGATCGTCTCCGCGACGTCTGTCCGCACCTTCACCGAACTCATCGAACGCTTCGGCACCGGAAAGGGTTGCGACATATGCAAACCCGTGGTGGCCTCGATCCTGGCGTCGACCAGCTCCGAGCACATCCTCGACGGTGAGCAGGCATCGCTGCAGGACTCCAACGACCACTTCCTTGCCAACATCCAGAAGAACGGCAGCTACTCGGTGGTGCCGCGGTCGCCGGGCGGTGAGATCACCCCCGAGCAGCTGATCCTGATCGGCGAGATCGCGCGTGACTTCGACCTGTACACCAAGATCACCGGTGGTCAACGAATCGACATGTTCGGCGCACGGGTCGATCAGCTGCCGGAGATCTGGCGTCGCCTGGTTGACGGAGGCATGGAGTCCGGCCACGCGTACGGCAAGGCGCTGCGCACAGTCAAGAGCTGTGTCGGCAGCACATGGTGCCGCTACGGGCAGCAGGATTCGGTGCAGATGGCGATCGACATCGAGCACCGCTACCGAGGCCTTCGCGCACCGCACAAGATCAAGATGGCGGTGTCGGGGTGCGCGCGTGAATGCGCGGAGGCGCAGAGCAAGGACGTCGGCGTCATCGCCACCGAGCAGGGCTGGAACCTCTATGTGTGTGGCAACGGCGGCATGTCACCGCGGCACGCGCAGCTGCTGGCCGGAGACCTAGACGATGAGACGCTGGTTCGGTACATCGACCGGTTCCTGATGTTCTACATCCGCACCGCCGACCGCTTGCAGCGCACGGCGCCGTGGCTGGAGGCGATGGACGGTGGCCTCGACTACCTGCGTGACGTGGTCTGCAACGACTCGCTCGGCCTGGCCGCGGAGTTCGAAGAGGCTATCGAGCGCCACGTCGCGGGTTACGCGTGCGAGTGGAAGGGCGTGCTGGACGATCCGAACAAGCTGTCGCGGTTCGTGTCGTTCGTCAATGCGCCCGACGTCGCCGATCCCACGATCGAGTTCACCGAACAATCCGGTCGCAAGGTTCCCGATCGGCATGCCGAAAGTACGGGGGTAACCCAAATATGACTCTGGTCAACGATATCCAGGTCTGGACGGCTGCATGCGGCTACGACTACCTGATCCCGAACCGCGGCGTGGGAGTGCTGTTGCCCGATGGCGCGCAGGCCGCACTGTTCCGACTTGACAACGGCTCGTTGCACGCCGTCGGCAACATCGACCCGTTCTCAGGGGCTGCAGTCATGTCGCGAGGCCTCGTGGGAGACCGCGGCGGGCGGGCCACGGTGCAGACGCCGATCAAGAAGCAGGCGTTCGCCCTTGACGACGGCACCTGCCTCGACGACCCCGAGGTCTCGTTGCCGGTCTACCCGACGCGCATCGTCGACGGCCAAGTCGAGATCGGCGCCTAACCAAAATTCGCCGAAACCTGTATTCCAACAGGCCGCGACTCGCACTTTCGCTGCTGAATACAGTTCGCGGAAACCTAGGCGGCCATGGGAACGCGGGCTCGGCGGAACCTGTTCGCGATCAGCCGCACCAGCCCCGGATGCGTGCCGAGCGGTTCAGTCACCACGTCGGCGCCGCTGGCGCGCAACCGGTCCTGAAACAGGCCCTCCGACAACAGGTACGACGCGACCACGACGCGCCTAGCGCCCCGTCGGCGCAGCGCAGCCACCGCATCGGCCACCCGCGGCGTCCCAGTGGCGGCGAACGCCAGCTCAACCCTCGAACCGGTGATCGCCGACAGCCCGTCGCCATCGTGTGCAGGTCGCGCTGTGCCGCCGGGTCAGACGTACCCGCGGCGGCAAGAATTACCGAATCGTCTCGGCGCCAACCAGCTTCGATCAGCCGATCCGCCAAGTACCCGCACCAACTGGGGCCCAGGCCCGAGCGCTTCCGTCACGGTGACATCGGGATGTCCGCTTGCCTCTACGTGGGTGGGGATATCGGAGGTGACGTGATAGCCGCGGGAGAGAAACGCCGGCACCACGATCGTTGGCCCGGTCCATCGACGCGAGAACTTCGGACGGGGTCGGGCCCAGCACGTCGACGAACGACACGTGCACCGTCTGCCCAAGCGTCGCAGACACCCGCTGCGCCAGATCGCCGACCATCGCCACACCCCGCTGCTTGCGGGTGCCATGCGCCACCAACACCAAACTCATAGTGCGTGCGCCAACTCGTCGTCGACCGCCAGCCGGTAGCCCCGCTTGACCACTGTCGACACGATGTTCTTGTCGCCCAATGCCGTTCGAAGGCGCAGCACGGCCGTCTCCACCGCGTGGGTGTCGGTGCCGCTGCCGGGCAGCGCTCCAAGCAAGTCGGTACGTGACACCACCGCGCCTGGCCGGTGCGCCAGCGCCCGGATGATCGCCATCCCGGCAGGCGGGACGGCCTTGACCGCGCCGTCGACCATGACGCAGGTGCCACGGATCTCCATCAGATGCCCGGCAACCCGCATCGTGCGCGACTGCAACAGCGGTAGTTCATCGGTGATGTGACGGGCCAACGCGCCCAACCGCATTCGTTCGGGCGCCGACGTCGGAACACCGAGCCGTACCAGCGGCCGCGCGGTCACCGGACCCACGCACATCGCGCGCACTCCTGTGCGGAATGCGGAAAGCACCCTGTCTTCGATGCCCATCTCCTTGGCGCGCAACAACACCGATGCGACGGCAGGCGCCGAGGTGAAGCTGACTGCGTCGAACTTCTCGTCGGCGATGCCCGCCACCAGTGCATCGAAATCACCGCCGTGAGGCGCGGGATGCCAGCGGTACACGCGGATCGGCACCACCTCGGCGCCTGCGGCACGCAGCTGGTCAAGAAATTCGGGGAACGGATCCCAGTCGTCGGTGGCGCCGTGCAGCTGCACCGCGATGCGCTGGCCGGAGATGCCACCCTCGACGAGGTAGTGCAGCAGCTCGCGCGACGACTCGGATTCCGGAGACCATTCCTCGGGCAGGCCAGCGGCGCGCAGCGCGCCGGTCGCCTTCGGTCCGCGGGAAACTACGCGGGCTTTGCCGAGGGCAACCAGCAGCTCGTGTGTCAGCCCCCAGCCGTCGGCCGCGGCCACCCAGCCCCGGAAGCCGATGCCTGTGGTGGCAATCACAATGTCGGGCGGCACATCGATCAGTGCCTCGGTATGAGCGCGCAATTCGTCGTCGTCGGGAAGCGGAACCATCGTGATGGCAGCCGCGCTGGTCACGGTTGCGCCGCGGCGCTCCAACAGCGCACTCAGTTCCTCGGAGCGTCGGGCGGAGGTCACCGCCACCCGAAATCCGGTGAGCGGTGCCCAATCAGGCTCACTCATGTCCTATGTGTAGTGAGTTCATGTTTCCAAGCGATTACTTCGCCATTGCCCCAACGTGTCGCCCGGTGTGAGCAGGGCAACGTCGTTGTTGCCCTGCAGCCCTGAACCGACACGAAGGAGGTCATGCGCGGGCCAGGTCCACCGGGTGAGGCGCGTCGACGGAGGTCGACGACGGCCGCCGCACATACATGACCCAAGTCACAGCGGAGGCAAGCACGTAGAACGAGAGGAAGATCCAGAACGCCGAGGTCGCAGAGTGGCTCGTCAGATATGACTGCCGCAGCGCCAGGTTGATGCCAACGCCGCCGAGCGCGCCGATCGCACCGGCGAATCCGATCAGCGCGCCGGACATCGCGCGCGACCATGCCACGCGCTCGGTCTCGGACACGTCGAGCGAGCGGCTGCGGGCCTCGAAGATCGACGGGATCATCTTGTACACCGAGCCATTGCCGATGCCGGACAACAGGAACAGCAGGATGAAGCCGACGACGTAGCCGCCCATCATCGCGCCGGTCGCGGCGCCCTTGGTGTGGTCGTCGAGAGTGCTCACGCCAACCAGCACGCCCGCGGCGAGGATCATGCCGCCGAACACCCACAGCGTCACCCGGCCACCGCCGATGCGGTCGGCCAGCTTGCCGCCGTACACCCGCGACAACGAACCGAGCAGCGGGCCGATGAACGCGATCTGCGCGGCATGTAGTGACGCCTGTGCGGCGTTCTGCCCGCCCGCCGCGAAGTTGATCTGAAGCACCTGGCCGAACGCGAACGCGAAGCCGATGAACGAGCCGAACGTGCCGATGTAGAGCAGCGAGATCACCCATGTATCACGCTGTTTCAGAATCGCGCCCATGGCCGTCAAGTCGATCTTGTGCTGCTCGAGGTTGTTCATATACAGCGCAGCACCGATGCCGGCGACCGCAAGCGCCACCAGATAGACCGCGCACACCCAGTAGGGCTGCCTGTTGCCGGCGACGGCGATGACGAGCAGGCCGACGATCTGAACCATCGGCACACCGATGTTGCCGCCACCCGCGTTGATACCCAGTGCCCAGCCCTTGAGCCGCTGCGGGTAGAACGCGTTGATGTTGGTCATCGACGACGCGAAGTTGCCGCCACCGAAACCGGCCAGCGCCGCGCACACCAGGTATGGCCACAGCGGCAGGCCAGGATGCGCCAGCAGCCACATGGTGCCGATGGTGGGGATCAGAAGCACGAATGCGGAGAACACCGTCCAGTTGCGGCCGCCGAACGTCGCGGTGGCCAGCGTGTAGGGGATCCGCAGGCAGGCGCCCACCAGCGTCGCGGTGGCGCCAAGCAGGAACTTGTCACCAGCCGTGAAGCCGTAGACGGCCTCAGGCATGAACAGCACCATCACCGACCAGATGGACCAGATCGAAAAGCCAATATGCTCGGCCGCCACCGACCAGATCAGGTTGCGGCGGGCGATGTTCTTGTTACCGGCCTCCCAGGCGACTGTGTCTTCGGGATCCCAGTTGACGATGCGATGCGACATGCACAGAACGGTAGAAAGGCTTTATTGCCCGAAAGTGCTCCGCGATAACCCCGCCGTGAAATTCCGCTCACGCTGCCTGCGGGGCGCCTGTGAGAACTAGTCGACGCGGTGCGCGTGCACGACGGTAAAGGGCAGATGCACCCGGTCGTCCTCGAGCAGCTCCGCGATCTTGGCGAAGCGCTCGGTCATCTGCCGCATTTGTTCCAGCGCCTCCGGCGGCATCTGCTCGGCCATGGCCTTGGGAAATGCGTCGTCGCCGGATCGGAAGCCTGCGGTGTTGCCCAAATAGGTGGTGGGGCCGAGGAAGTCGATGCGCCAGCCGTTGGCGGTCAGGTTGTCGCGCAGGTTGGACTCTGGCACGTGACCCATCGGTGCGATCAGACCATTGACGTTGCCTTCGGAAAAACAAGACAGGTGCAGACGGGCGCCCGGCCGGGTCGCGCGGTACAGGGCGGCGACGTAGGCCTGCTGCCCTTCATCGTCCAGACAGTGATACAGCGCACTATCAACGACGGTATCGAAGCGGCCCTCATACCCGCTGAGATCGGTTGCGTCGGCAACTTCAAAAGTGACGGTGACGCCGGCCTTGGCGGCGCGTCGACGCGCCTCCTCGATCGCGGCCTGCGAGCCGTCGAGTCCCGTCACGGAGTGTCCGCGGGATGCTAGATAGATGGCGTTGTCGCCGAGGCCGCAGCCGATGTCGAGCACTTCACCCGAAATACCGCCCAGCGCTTCGAGTTCCATCAATCGGGGCTGGGCCTGATGGATGTCCCACGGGATGCCGGTCGGTGGGGGCGCGCCCTCGAAGGCGGCTTCACCGCGGTAGAGCTTGTCGAAGGTTTCGGGGCTAGGGCGAAACGACGACGGAGTGGTCACCTTCTCCAAACTACGCCGGTCACCAGACGTCGCCGTCGCGCCAATCGCAGGTGATTTCGGCGGTCGTATCCAGCTCGACGCTGACCGGCAGCACGAACAGCCCGTTGTCGTCGTCGGGGGTGCGCGTGAGTCCTTCAGGCGCCAGCACGGAGGTCGGCCCATGCCACGGCAGCCAGCCGCGCGAGATGTAGATGGGCTTGCCCGCCTCCGACGCGCTGAGCGCGCCGAGCTGGTAGGCGCCGCGCAGCACCTGCTCGGCGGCGTCCATCAACGCTCCGGCGAGGCCCTGGCCGCGCCAGTCCTCACGCACCGCCACACCTTCGACGTAGCCGCAGCGCAGCGCGGTGTCGCGGTACAGCAGCCTGCGCTGCACGACGGCGGCGTGCGCGATCAGCGCACCGTGATGACAGATCAGGGCATGCATGCCGCCGAGGGCGTGCTCCCAATCGGCGTCGGAGAACTCGCCTGCAAAGGCCTCGATGACCATGCTGCGTGCATCTTCGCGAGTCTCGTTGTCGAGGTCGGCGGTATGGACCAGGCGGGCGGAGTGGACCTGGGTGGGCACACTGCCGTTCTACCAGGATCCTCGGCCGAGCGGCGTGTCGAGGGTGAACTAGTCCTGGAACGGGCGCCGCGGACGCGACCAGTGCAGCCGCACCGTCTGCCCGGGGCGGATCTGGGCGACCTTGTCGATGTCCTCGTCGGTCACCACGCCGATCACCGGATAGCCGCCGGTGACCGGGTGATCAGGGCCAAGGATGACGGGGAATCCGTTCGGCGGCACCTGGATTGCGCCGCGGGTCGCGCCCTCGCTTGGCAGCTGACGGTCCGGCCAGCGGTACTCCAGCGGCATGCCGATCAGCCGCATGCCGACCCGGTCGCTGCGGTTGGTGACCTGCCAGTTGGTGCGGATCAGGATGTCCGGATCGAGGAACCAGTCGTCGCGTGGACCGGGCACCACATTGAGTTCGAGCACCTCGTCCTCGATGGCCGCCACCGGCGCCTGGTCGAGTTCGGGGAACTCGTCGGTGTGCTCGCCGATCGGCAGCACATCGCCGGGCTGAAGCGGCAGCGGACCGATCGCCGACATCACGTCGTAGGAGCGCGAGCCGAGCACGGGGGAGACATCGATGCCGCCACGCACCGCAAGGTACGTGCGCAGGCCGGAATGCGGCGCGCCAAGCGAGATCACCTGGCCGTCGTGCGCGTAGTGAATGCTGTTGGTACCGAACGGCTTTCCGTTCACCGACGGGTCGGTGTCGGCGCCGGTCACCGCGATCGCGACGTCGCCGCCGCGGACCCGCGCGGAGAATCCGCCGAACGTGACTTCGATGGTGGCGCGGTCGCCGGGGTTGGCGACCAGCCGGTTGGCCAGCGTGTGCGATCGGCGGTCGGCCGCGCCTGAGCGGGATACGCCCATATCGCGAGGCCGGGCCTGCCGAGGTCTTCGATCAGCGCGAGCGGCCCGGTGCGCAGGACCTCGAGGCGTGGTCGGTCATGACCGCACCTCCCGGAACTGAACCCACATGCCCGGCCTCAGCAGGGCGGGTGGGTCGCGGTCGACGTCCCACAACTCCGCATCGGTGCGACCGATGAGCTGCCAACCGCCGGGTGATTCCCGCGGGTAGACGCCGCTGAACTCCCCGGCCAGCGCCACCGACCCTGCGGGCACCCTGGTCCGCGGCTCGGATTGCCGCGGCACGTTAAGACGTTCGTCACCACCGACCAGAGTACGCGAAACCCGGTGCGAAACCACCGAATCCGACCTGCCACAGCGTGCCGGTGTGCGCGGCGATGACCTGGTCGGTGCGTCATCCCGGTGAGCCGGGCCACCTCGTCGAGGTCGGCGCCGTCGTAAACCACATCGATCTCGATGTCGGCGCGGCCCGTCGGCGGGTGCGGCCGCCTGCGACAGCGCCTCGGCCGTCACGCGGAGCTTGCCGAGCCGCTGCCGGGTCGGCGCCTGATAGCGCGGTCCGGCGAGCTTGACCAGCACCGTGCGCGACGCCGGAACGATGTCCAGCACGCCGAGCAGCTCGGCCTCGCGCAGCGCGTCTGCCCATGCCAATACTTCGGCGGTGCTGTCGAACTCAAGCAGCAGCGCCTGGTCGCCATAGTCGTGCACGGTGCCAAGAGCCATCACGTCCATCAGATCCGCGGTCACGCTCATGTACGTGGAACTTACCCGCGAGTAGCTACGAAATATGCAGCTCTATGAGCCTTGCCAGAGGAGCCTTAGCGATAGCTCATATTGCCGCCCCGTACGTCGGCTCGTGGCGCTTGATATAGGCGATCACCCGGTACGTTATCGGCAACATGATGACCTCGACGGCGGTCTTGTACACCCAGCCCAATGCCGTGTACGTGGCGAAGTCAGCGAAGGTGCTGATGCCGATGGCGCCCGCCGCGATGCTGCAGAACACCACGGTGTCGCCGAGCTGGCCCGCGAAGGTCGAGCCGACCAGCCGCGCCCACAGGTGCTTCTCCTTCGTGCGCTCCTTGATGCGCACCACGACCCAGGCGTTGATGGTCTGTCCGACGATGAAGCCCGCCAGCCCCGCCACGATCAGCTGGGTGTAGGCGTGGACGATGTTCTCGAAGTGCTCCTGGTTGGGGTAGAAGTCGGCCGCGGGCAAATAGATCGTCACCCAGAACGTGAGGGCGGCCAGGATGTTCATCGCGAAACCCAGGAAGATCGCCCGGCGCGCGGCCTTGAACCCGTACACCTCGGAGAGCACGTCGCCGATCACGTAGGTGAGCGGGAAGACGATGAATCCGCCGTCGGTGATGATCGGCCCGAACGCGACGCCCTTCGTCGCGGTCACGTTGGAGATGATCACCAGTGCGGTGAAGACCGCGACGAAGATCGGATAGTACTTCGACCCGACCTGTGCGAACGCGGCGTGCTGCTCTTTGGTGGCGGTCTGGTCGCTGGTCACGCCGGATATCTTGATCAGGCGAGCGCCTGGGCGAGCATCGGCGGCAGCTGGTCGGCCACCACCGGGTAGGACAGCGTCGACGCGAACGCGATCGCGCCGGCGAGCTCCTTGCCGGTGAAGACATTGCGTTTCGCGATGGTCGCCTGCAGCTTTGCGACGATCGGATCGGCAAGCAGCGCGGCCTGCTCTTCGTCGCTCTCGGTCTTCCAGATCAGCACGTCGGCGCCGTCGAGCACCGATGCCATCTTGTCGCGCGGAACCAACTCGCCGCCGGTGTCGGGAATGGTGAAGCCCATGTTGGTGAGGAAGTCGGTGCGCCAACCGGGCGTGGTGACGCGAACGCTGTCCTGATAGAAGGTCCCGCCGAGCAGCAGCACCTTCTTGCCTGCGAACTGTGGGTTGTTCTTGCCGACGCCTGCGAACTTCTCGTCGACGCCGGCGATCAGCTTGGCCATGTCGTCGGCCTTGAACACCGCCTGGCCGATCGCGGTGGCCTGGTCCTTCCACGGCTCGAAGAACGCGTCCGGCCCGGACTGCGCGATCGTCGGCGCGATGGCCGACAGCTTGGTGTAGGTGTCCTGGTCGAGCCCGGCGTTGGTGGCCACGATCAGGTCGGGCTTCAGCGACGCGATCTGGTCCACCTGGATGCCGTCATTCAGGTTGAGCACGACGGGCTGTGCGCCGCCCAGTTTCGGCTGCGCCCATGGCCATACGCCGAACGGCTCGCCGCCGAACCAGTCGGTGACCGCGATCGGGACGACGCCGACGGCCAGCAGGTCGTCCTGCTCGGTGAAGCCTGCGCTGACGACGCGCTTGGGCGGCGCCGGGATCTTGGTCTCCCCGAAGATGTGCTTGACGGTGACCGAGCCGTCCTTGGCGACCTCGCCCGGCTTCGTCGAACTGCAGGCGGCGACCAGGGCTGCGCCCGCAGTCACCGTGAGGAAACTTCGCCGGGACAACGCAGCACGCACTCGGCGAGCCTAACCGGCTAACTAATGTGGAAGTTGCCGAACAACACCGTGGCGAGGCCAGGCGCTATTGCGCCGAAACTGAACCTTTGCAGGCCGCTACTCGAACTTTCCCTGCACAACCTCAGTCTCGGCTAGATCGGAGGAGCCTCGCCGTAGGCCGAAGACGAAGACGAAGACGTGAGGACGGAGCCGCGGTTGAGCTGGCTCTTCTCGACCCCCTTGAACAGCACACCGATGTTCTCGCCGACGTTGGCCTCGTCGATCGACTTACGGAAGACCTCGATGGCGTCGACGCGAGCCTCGAGGGTGCCGTCGATCTGCACGGTGTCGCCGACCCGCAGCGTGCCGCTTTCCACCCGGCCGGTCGCGACGGTGCCGCGGTTGCGGATAGCGAACACGTCCTCGACCGTCATACGGAACATGTCAGGAGTGTGCCAGATCTAGCCGCGCGATGAAGCCCTTGTTGCGCATCAGGAAGTCCGCAAGGAACCCCTCGTGCGGGATATGCGGCGCGGTGTAGTGAGTGGCGTGGCGGCCGCGGTACACGTTGGTCACGGTCGGCTCGTTCACCAGCTCGTCGACCAGCTCGTCGTCGTCGTGATCGCATTGAGCACCAGCGAGTTTCGCAGCGGCGCGATGCCGTCCGCGCGTGACCACGGTGACACCCAGACACAGGGGAAGGGCAGCTCGACGTTGAGCTTGGCCGGGTCGGGTGTGGCAAGCAGGTGCACGGCCGGGCGCAGCGCGGCGAACCCGCCGCCGAGGTCGGCGACCACCTGGTCGGCGCCGAGGACCGCGACGCGTTCCGGCGGCCCTGGCCGCGAGGTGATCGGCGAGAGCCCGCGCCGCGTCGATGGAAGTGGTTGGCAGAATGGCCCGTTCGTCGGTGTTGGGCAGCGGCGCGATCGTCGACAACCGCTCGGCGATGGCATGTGCCAGCGGCGCGGCGTCACCTTCGTACAGCACGGCGGTGGCGTTGACGCACGCCATCCCGCCCAGGTTGGCGATCGAGTCGACGATCACGTCGAGGTAGTCGCGCCAGTCGCACTCGGCGGTGATCAGGATCTTGGTGCGGCCGGGCCCGTTGGTGAGCACCGTCGGATCGCTGGGCGTATTTGTCGACGACGTCCTGGCCGCCGTAGACCATGGCCAGGTCGGCCGCCCGGATGACATCGTCGGCGACGGCGTGGTCGGTCGGCAGGTACAGCGCGTCCCCGTCGCGAAAACCCGTCTGCCGCAAGGCGTGGATGAGCCGGTGTGCGGTGAACGGTTCACGCCGCGACGGCCGGATCGCCACCCGGTAGCCCAGCGCCAGGGCCTGCGGCCAGAGGCCGTGCACGCCGGGTGCGTTGCCGGGAGCGTGGACCGCGAGCACCTCGCCGCGCCGTGCCCAGACCGCGCCGCCGCGTGACGTGCTCACGTCGCGCCAGTCGGACTCCGCACCCGACGGCCGGGCCGGACGCACGGCGTCGCATGCGGTGGTGAGGGATTCGGCGACGGTGTGGGCGCCTGCGCGGGCCGCGGCCATCGGCAGGCCGGACACCCGGCAGGTGAGCTCGACGTAACTGTCGAAGTCGAGTCCGGCGATCGTCGATGACACGAAGACGTCGGCGGCCCGCGTCAGCGCGGCCTCCCGCTGCGCGGCAGGCAGGGGCCGCAGCTTGCGCTGCGCGTCGATGGACCTCGTGAACGAATAGCCGTGGCACGAGGCTGATTCGGCCACCGGCACACCCGCGGTGTCCTTGATGATCTCGCGGTTGCGGGTCCGGTATTCGCCGTCGGGCCCGAGCGCGGCAAGGTCGACCAGGTCGCCGGTCATCGGTCAGTACACACCCTCGATGACGGGCTCGCCGCCGAAGACCGCGACGGGTGCGACCTCGCTGACCGAATCGCCGATATGCCCGTCGGGGCCCGGCATCCGGATCGCGGTGTCGCGTTCCAGGTTGTTCGGGATGAACATGCCCTTGCTGATGTGGTTCATCACCACCTGGCCGCGTTCTCCGTACGGCACCTCGGCGCCGGTGTCCGGATCGATCACCCAGAACACGACATACGGCGAGCGCGGGTCGAAGATCGAACGAGTCGCCGTCGACCCGGGTGGCCGCCTGCGACAGCACCATCGTGCTGCCGAACGCCATCGCGATCGCGGTGTTCGGGAAGATCTGCGCGGAGCAGGTCGAGGGTGTCCATATCCACGTGCGCGCCGCTGAGCAGCAGGTAGCGGATCTTGCTGTTCACCAGGTCGACCAGGCCGTCGTCGCGGGCGATCGCTTCCACCAAAGGTGGTGTCGCATGCAGGTTTACGACGTCCTGGCGTCTCCAGGATGTACCTCGCCTGCTCCAGCACGTGGTCGACATAGGCGGCCATCTCCGCCGCCGCGTTTCGGGCGGCGAGCTTCTTGACCCACCGGGGATCCAGGTCGATCGGGTGGAACACCGACCCCAGCCGTTCGGCGACCACCCGGTCGAAGTGACCCGACGCCGTGCGGGCCGCTGGGCATCAGGCAGGGCAGCCCGCGGCCCGGCACGAAGCCGCCCGCGGTGAAATCCTCGACCTGCCAGCGGGTGACCTGCTCGATCCAGTCCGGCAGCTGCGCGGTGCGTTTCGGCGCGCCGGTGGTGCCGCCCGATTCGAAGATGCGGGGGATCGGCGCCGGTGAGCCGTAGCCGCGGGGGATGAGGTCTTCGACGGGGACGTTGCGCAGTTCGTCGACCAGATTGGGAAACCGGCGCAGGTCGGCGAAGGTCTGCACCTCGGTCAGCGGATCGAAGTCGAGGGTCTTGCGCCGCGCGAAGCCAGAACGGCGAACCGGTGTCAGCGCCGAAGTGCCAGGCGATCGCGGTGCGCAGGTAGGCCTCGGGATCGGCTGGTGGCGCGTCGCGCGGCACGTCCAGCAGGGAGAAGTCGATGTCCGCCACGCGGCCATCGTGTCGCAGAAGGTTGTCCAGCAGATGAACTCAGGAGCCCGCCAGCCGCTTGTTGGCCAGTCGGGTCAGCCATGCGGGCGAGAACCGGGATCCCGCCGCCATGGCCTTGGTCTGCGAACCGACGGGGAAGTGCACCTGGTGGATGGCCCGGCGCAGCCACGACGGTTCGACGGCCTTGGCGATCGCGTCGGCGACGTCCTGGGCGGTCAGCCGGATGCCGAGCGACTCCGTCGTGCCGGTCTTGATGTGGTCGGTCATCGCGGTCTGCACGTACAGCGGCCACATCGAGATCACCCGGATGCCGTAGCGCTGCCATTCGATGTCGAGCGCCTCGGTGATGCCGCGGACGAAGAACTTGGTGGCGCTGTAGTTGGCGAGTTCGGCCTGGCCGTAGATCGCCGACGCGGAGGAGAGATTGACGACGACGGAGTTGGCCGTATCGCGAAGGTAGGGGAACGCGGCGTGCAATCCGTTGACGACGCCCTTGGCGTTGATGTCGATCTCCTTGAGGTGCCTGGCGACGTCGATGTCCTCGAAACGGCCGGCCAGCAGGATGCCGGCGTTGTTGATCATCACGTCGAGCCGGCCTGCCGCCTTGGCGAATTCGCCTACCCGCTGCGCCATTTCGGTCGGGTCGGTGACGTCGAGATGTCCGGTGATTGCCGTGCCGCCGAGGTCGTCGATCTCGTCGGCCAGCGACTTCAGGCCGACCTCGTCGATGTCGTAGCCGCCGACGGTGTAGCCGTTCTTCGCGAAGGTCAGCGCGGTGGCGCGGCCGATCCCCGCGGCGGCTCCGGTGATGAACACGGCTCTGTTGGGCATACGCCATGATTGCCCATCGGCGTCACTTCATGGTGGCCAGGTTGTGCCAGAGACTCTTCAGGCTGTCGGTGCCGCCGAACAGCGTGGTGAAGTGCGTGGAGTCGATCAGGACGATGTCGCCGGCCCGCTGGCCGGCAGGCGGCATCCAGATCAGCGCGTTGAACTCCGTGTTGCCCGCTTCGGTGAACGGATGCGGCCTGTTCGGGTCGACGCGCTGCCGGCCGAGCACCCGCAGTGCGTCGCTTTCCGGAGCGGTGAGTTCGTAGTGCGGCAGGTGCGGGTGGAAGTTGAAGGTGGTGACGTTGTCGAGCAGTCGCGGCGTGTCGAGGTCGCGGATGCCGGTCAGCGGCGCGATCTCCTTGGTGCCCTCGACGACGGCGGGTCGCAGCCCCCAGATGTTGTGCACGGGCACGTCGAGCGCCTTCATCAGTGAGCGGGTGTACTGGCCGAAGCGTTGTTGGCGGGGGACGAGCCGGTCGCCGTGGTGTTCGTACTCGATCTGCCGCTGGCTGTAGTCGTCGGTGAAGCCGACATCGTGATGGGGCGCCAGCAGCAGGCAGGTGCCTTCTCGCTTGAGCCACTCGGTGATCGCCGCGATCTCTTCCGGTGCGGCTTCCTGTTCGGACAGCAGGTGGTCGAGGCCGAACACCATCAGCGTGTCGGTGTCGGCCAGCACGCGTTCGTCGATCGGGAGCTTGTAGCCGGCCTGGTCGATGCGCTGGAAGACGGCGACCGGGTGTCCGGTGGCTTCCTCGGCCAGCTCCTGGAAGGCCAATGCGGACCGGTGGAAGAGCTCCAGCGTGCCCGCGATGCCCTGCAGGAAGCTGCGCCGCGTCGTACTCCGGCGTCTCGTAGGACGGGCCACAACGACGTTGCGTACCTCGGTCATGGTGGAGAAGCGGTTCTCCATCGAGGCCGGATCCCGTTGCGCTTCCCAGGGATAGCTCCACGTCCAGTAGATGCTGATGCGCCGGCCGCCGGTGTGGGCGCGAGGGACATGGTTCTGGTTGTAGGTGCGAGCGCGCATGGTGATCCTTAGTTGCCGAGCGTGGCGAGGTAGCGCAGTGCGTTGATCCCGGGCAGGAAGAAGTACGCGCCGCCCTGCAGCGTCGTGAAGGCCGGTATTCCCTTGTGCACTTTGCGGATCGGTCGTTTGGGGACGGTGAAATCCAGTGTGCCGTCCTGGGTTCCGCAGATCGGGTCGTGCTCGTTGCCGAGTTCGTGGAAGGTCTTGTCGTTGATCCACACGTTCTGGGCGAACTCGAACTGGCGGATCAGGTTGGCGCAGATGATGAACGCGGCGATGCCGCGGTCCACGCCGTCGTCGGGCGCGTCGTCGGGCAGTGCGGGTCCGTAGGTCGCGCCGCGCCGGATCATCCGGCGGCGGTTCATGTTGTGGGCGGTGTCGCGCGGATTGAGCCTGCGTGCATGTGATCCCAGCGGGCACGCGTAGCCGAACGGATCCATCTCCTTGTAGTTGTAGTCGTTGTTGCGCATCGGATCTGCGCCCAATTCGGGATCGTCCTTGTCCGGCGCGAGCACCAGCGGTGCGCCGCTGCGCCAGCGGCCCATGAACTTCGCGGCCAGCAATTCCTCGCCCTCCGGGGTGTCGGCGTTCTCGCGCAGGTAGTCGCGGAACGCCCCGACGTGCTCCTGCAGCCGCCGGTACGCCATGTAGCTGCCGTTGCGCGACAACACCTCGGGCTCAGGAAGATTCGCGACCGGACCGTCTTCGTCGGGATAGCCGAGGATGAACTCGCCCGGTTCCAGCGCCGCACCGGAGCCGGGGGTTGGCTCCTCGCCGGATCCCTTCATCACCGGCTGCGACAGCCGGTCGCGGAATCCGAAGTGGTCGTGGGCGTAGTTGAACGGTGGTGACGCGTTGAGGTCGAGGTAGGACAGCTGACCGCACGCCGTCGGTGCGTGCGAGCAGTTTGTCGTGCTCCTCGATGGAGCGCTTGCACTGCTCGTCCGTGCGTGAGAACAGGATCGCGATGGCGTGCACGTCGTCGCCGGCCAGGCCGCCGACCCAGTGTTCGGGAGCGCTGGTGCCGGTGTCGCCGAGGATGTCCGCGCGGGCCGCCATGCCCTCGCGGAACTCGTCGGGGAACGTGGCGAGGGATTCCTCGGGCACGCCGAGCGCGCGAAGGCCATTCCACGTGAACGCCAACGTGACCCAGCGATCCGAGCTGTCCATCGTGGCCTGCGCATCCGTCGCCGACTGGACCTTGTCGAGCAGCTCGGTCAGCCACGCGCGGCCGCCTGCGGGCGTGTCGAACGACAGGAACTCGTAGCGTCCCGTGATCGCCGGAGTGCGGGTCAGCAGGATGTGCTGGATGTCGTCGAACTCGAGCATCTACTGCATCTGATCGAGCATGGTCGAGAAGGCCGCCTTCAGCCGCAGCGCCTTCTTGATCTCGTCGGCGGTCACGTACGGGTATTCGCCGTACTCGAGGAAGCTGGGGCAGTGGTGCTCGCGGACGAACTTGACGAACGCCTCCGGGTTCTCCTTCCAATCCTCAGGGAAGCCCTCGAGATTGGTGAACACCGTGTTGAGGCCGCGTCTGGCCGAACAGCTGCACGGCGTCCTCGGTGTACTTGTCGAAGTCGGTGTCGAAGATGCCCTGGTACTGGAAGGTCAAGCCGATCGCCGATGTCGAAGAGCAACCAGCGAAGGTAGTGCAGCCGTAGTGGCGCGAGGAACTCCGGCGCTGTCGGCGATCGCTGCTTCGATGGTCTTGCCGTGCTCGCGGACGGCGTCCTCGCGGCCCTCCTTCACCTTCGCGATGATCGAGAACCCGTAGCAGGCCGGTGTCCGTGGAAAAACCGGGCCGTACCGTCCGCGCTCGAGTTCGAAATAGCCTTCTTTCGGGATCGCCATCGCGGCGGGTTTGGTCCAATCTTGATCCGTCATTTCGGGCCCCCATTTTCACGGATTTGATGAACGCGAACGTAACACCGCATGCAGGCGGTGCGATCGGTAATTGACGCCCAAAAGCGAGAACACAGAGCGCCTGGCTAGGCAGGCCTAAGTTAATGAAGCCAATCCTTCACGATGACAACAAATCGCGATCATGAAAATTGTCAATAATCCACCACGTGCCGAGCGAATCGAATTACGCTTCGCGGATAACGGATTCGGCGCGTTGTCGGGGGATTTTCGGCGGCGGGCCACCAACTCTGGGAGGGGAGCAGCCGTGCGAAGAAGCCAGCGCTACCTTGTTTTGGGATTGACACTGACGGCGGTTCCCTTCGGCATTGTCACGGCTGCACCGGCGTCGGCGGACTGCACGAGTTCCGGTGATTCCACCGTGTGTGCGCAGGGCACAGTGCGGGGCGGTGGTCCGATGCACCCTCGGCGGGGCCGGCCTACCCCTCATACTGTGCCGACCCGTGGTACTGCGACGACGGCTGGGACGTCGACGTGATACTGCCGCCCATACGCCCGGGCCGCCCAGGCGGCGGGGCGGCGGAGGTGGTATCGGTCCACGTTGAGCAAAGTCCCCTATCACCCACGAAACCAAGGAGTCTCGAATGTTCTTCCGCAGCCTCATTGGCGCCGGCGTGATCGCCGGTGCGACGCTTATCGGTACCGCGGCGACCGCCGCCGCTGATCCGCCGAACTGCACGGCCGCCGACCTCGCAAACGTCATGTCCGGCGTGAACGCGGGGATGGCGACCTACCTGTTCACCCATCCGGACGTTAACAACTTCTTCACCGGCCTCAAGGGCAAGACCAGGGAAGAAATGCGAACGGAAATCACCGCGTACGCGGACGCAAACCCTCAGGTGCGAGACGAGATAACGGAGTTAGGCAGCCCGCGTCCGACTTCCGGGATCGCTGCAACGCGCCTGTGCCCGACGGACCGATGGGGTAGTTACTACTACTTCTGCTATGGCGCCTTCGGACTCGGATTCGTTGTCGGCCCTGGCGGTTTGGTGCTTGGGCGAATCCGCGCGCTTCTTCTTGGTTTCGTTCTTTGGCGATTTTGGCGACGGGTCGCCGGGCTTTTCGGCAGCGGCCGACGCGTCGTCCTTGGCTGCTGACTCGCCTTCATCCGCATCGGCTTTGGGAGTCTCCGCCTCTGGCGACACCTTCTTCTCCTCCGACGTCGTAGCCAAAGCGGCAGCGGTATCGATGTCGGGAGCATCTGCCGCGTCGGTCGGGGGATCCACCGCGATCATCGCGGTCTTGCCGGACAGATCCGGTACAGCAGTCACGTCGGCGCCGGACACGCTGGCAATGAATGCCGTCGCCGCCGCCGGGGCCGGTTGGGCCGCCAAAGCCGTCGCGAGGGTCTGCTGCGCGGTGACGATGCCATCGACGACCGACTGGGTTCCGTCGGCGAAGGATCCGAGCACCAGCGTCGTGCCGTTGACGAGAGCAGAGGCGATGTTGCCCGGATTCAGCGACAGCACTGCATCCACCAGATCTTGGCCGGCGATTATGAACGCTCGAAGCACTCCGTCAATGGCTTCTCCGGCTCCGCCGACAACGCTGATGATCGCCTGCGGGACAGCCACTTGCAGCGCCTGTCGCACCGCGAGATAGCGCTGTCGGCGCTCGATGATCGCGTCCAATGTCGGCTGACCGATGGCGACGATCGAGCCGACGAGTGCCGCTTCGATGGTGGTGAGCGCGCCGAGGAGATCACCCGACAACACCTGCTGGGTTACCGTGACCAACGTCGATGGCAGCAGAGCGATCGATTGACCCAAACCCGCGGCGGACCCTGCCAATCCGACGCTGAGCGTGGCGATGTCGTCGATCCGGTTGAGGACGAACTGCTGGAGCGCGGGAAACGTGAAGATCGCCGCGATCGACGCCGACAACTCAACGGCGGGCATATGAATTTCGGTTATTTGCAACTGCGGTATCAGCGCTTGGGGCGGTGGGGCGACGGGTGTCACCGCGATGACGCTGGCGCCGACCAACGCAACACCGGTAGTAATCCATGGACGCACGGCTGTGTACATGATCACCCCTAGTCACCGCTGACCCTGAAGCTACGTGACAGGTACGTAAATTTGGGCCGATTGGTCGTCAGGAATCGCTGACGGTGGCCCCTAGCGGCATCCCGGCTTCGATGAAGTCCAGCGCGCGGTACATCTGGTCTACCGCACCTGGCGCGAGGTCAATCACGGCCATCAACGCTCCGGCAAGCACCCCGAAGAAGACGCGCACCTCGAAGTCGTCCGTGTCGCGCCCCAGCCGTTTGCAGTCGGCTTCGGCAAGCAGCCTGATGATCCGGTGATAAGCGTCGAACTGGGTAGCCTTTAGCTCTGGTATCGAGAAGACCAGCCGCTGCCGCGTGCGTTCCAGCTCCCAGTTGTCTTCCGACACGGTCTTCATCGTGATCTCGAACGCGCGGCGGAACGCCTGCAGCGATGACAGGTCGGCGGGTTGCCGGGCCAGCGCATCGATCGTCACTCGATCGAGGTCGTCGGCCATCAGCACAAGTTCCTTGGATGGGAAGTACCGGAAAAATGTGCTCGGCGAGACCTCGGCAGCGTCGGCGATCTGCTCGACGGTGGTGTTCGCATAGCCGTTCTCGTCGAAGAGCCGGTACGCCTCGCGTTGAATGGCTTCCCTGGTTTGGATTTTCTTGCGCTCCCGCAGGCCGAGATCCTGATTAGGTACCCCCATGAGGCCATTGTGTCAGGACAGCGCAAGAGACACGCCGAGTCCGATCATCATGATGGCGATCAGTCCGTCGAGGATGCGCCATGTCACCGGCCTGGCGAACAGCCCGGCCAGGCGCCGGGCACCAAGTCCGAGGCTGACGAACCAGACCGCGCTGGCGGTCACCGCGCCCACTCCGAAGAGCCAGCGTTCGTCCCGGTGTTCGTTGGCCAGCGCACCGAGGAGAACGACGGTGTCGAGGTAGACGTGCGGGTTGAGGAATGTCAGCGCAGCGCAGGTGACCAGTACTTCGATCAGTCGTGCGGGCGCCTTCTCCGACGGGCTCAGCGACGAGGGCCGCCAGGCGCGGCGGGCCGCGAGTAACCCATAGCCGAGGAGGAACAGTGCGCCGCCGAACTTGGCGAAGTTCAGCGCACTGGGGTGGGCGCTGATGAGGGCGCCGACGCCGGCGATGCCCGCCGAGATGAGCACGATGTCGGAGACGGTGCACAGCGCGACGACCGGCAGCACGTGCTCGCGACGGATGCCCTGGCGCAGCACGAAGGCGTTTTGCGCGCCGATCGCGGCGATCAGGGTGAACGAGGCGATGAAGCCGAGGAACAGGGGCGAGCTCATGCCTTCGACGGTATGGACGCCGGGCGTTTTAGTACAGCTAATGATTCTTCATCTGCATTAGAATCGCTTATGTGCAGCCAATCGACGGCCAGCAGCTCGCAGCCTTCGCCGCGGTGATCGAGCTCGGCAGCTTTGACGCGGCGGCCGAACGGCTGCATGTCACGCCATCGGCGGTGAGCCAGCGGATCAAGGCGCTCGAGCAGAGGGTGGGCCAGGTGCTGGTGGTACGGGAAAAGCCGTGTACGGCAACGGCTGCAGGTGTTCCGCTGTTGCGGCTGGCAGCGCAGACGGCGCTGCTGGAGGCCGAGGCCCTGGCGGAGATGGGCGGAGGTGAAGGTCGAGCTGCGCGAATTGCGTTGGCGGTCAACGCCGATTCGATGGCAACGTGGTTCACCAGGGTGCTCAACGCGCTGGACGGTGTGCTGTTCGATATCCGGATCGAGGATCAGGACCACTCGGCGCGGCTGCTGCGCGAAGGCGTCGTGATGGGTGCTGTGACGACGGAGAGGACACCGGTGGGGGGCTGCCGGGTGCGACCGCTTGGCGTAATGCGCTATATCCCGGTGGCCAGCAAGGTCCTACATCAAGCGGCATCTGTCGGACGGCTTCACCGCGGATGCCGTGGCCGGGGCGCCTTCGTTGGCGTGGAATCGCGACGATGCGCTGCAGGATGAGTTGGTGCGCAAGGCGTTTCGCCGTCACATCGGCCGGCCGCAGCATTTCGTCCCGACCGCGGAGGGCTTCGCCGCAGCTGTTCGCGCCAGCTTGGGCTGGGGGATGTTCCCAGACAGCATCGCCGCACGGCATCTGGCCGACGGCTCGTTCGTACGGATCGCCGATGTCCACCTCGACGTGCCGCTGTACTGGCAGTGCTGGAAACTCGACAGCCCGATCGTCGGCCGCATCACCAACGCCGTCCAGTCAGCCGCAGCAGATCTGGGCCAGCGCAAGTAGTCGCAACCGTGTGAGAGGCTGATGTCAACGCGGACGGCTAACTCACGCGATCACTATGCCGAAAGCGCTTTGATCACCTCACTGTTGGCGCTGCTGCGCCGATGGGCAGGAGAGGATGGTTGTGTAGTGAGCTTCGATGTCGTTGAGGCAGGGATCGCCGAGTTGCGGAGCGCCCTGGAAACGGGACGGTTGACAAGCGTCGGCCTGGTCGACGCCTACCTGGCCCGTATCGAGGCTTTCGATCGGAATGGCCCGCAGTTGAATTCGGTCGTGGTGATGAACCCTCACGCGCGAGAACAGGCCCTCGTCTCCGACGAACGGCGATCCCGAGGCGAGCCACTTGGCTCCCTTGAAGGGATTCCCTATACGGCCAAGGACAGTTACCTCGCCACAGGATTGACCGCGGCCGCGGGGTCGCACGCATTCGAGCATCTTGTCGCGCAACGTGACGCGTTCACCATCGAGCGGCTACGTGCTAGCGGTGCGATCCTGATCGGCCTGACAAACATGCCCGCGATGGCCAATGGCGGCATGCAGCGCGGCCTCTACGGCCGGGCTGAAAGCCCCTACAACAGCGACTATCTGACGTCGGCGTTCGGCTCGGGGTCGTCGAACGGTTCAGGGACGGCGACCGCCGCGAGCTTCGCCGCTTTCGGGCTCGGCGAGGAAACCTGGTCGAGCGGGCGCGCGCCGGCGGCCAACAACGGGTTGTGTGCCTACACACCGTCGCGCGGAGTGATCTCGGTGCGCGGCAACTGGCCGCTCGTTCCCACCATGGACGTGGTCGTACCACACACACGAACGATGGCCGACATGTTTGAGGTGCTCGACGTCATCGTCGCCGACGATCCGCAGACCCGGGGCGACTTCTGGCGGGAACAGCCATGGGTGGACATTCCCAAGGCGTCCGAGGTTCGTCCGCAGTGCTATCCGGCGCTGGCGCCTACGGACCCTGGAAATGCGTTGGTGGGAAGGCGGTTCGGTGTGCCGCGGATGTATGTGAACGCCGACCCCGAGGCCGGCACCGGCGAGCACCCGGGCATCGGCGGTGCGACGGGGCAGCGCATTGAGACCCGTGAATCGATCCTGGATCTGTTTCGGGCCGCGGTAGCCGATCTCGAGGCTGCCGGTGCCGAGGTGGTGCTGGTCGATTTCCCGGCGGTGTCCAACTATGAAGGTGACCGCCCCGGCGCCCCGACGATCCGAACCCGCGGACTCGTCAGCGTCGAGTTCCTCGACCGCGAGATCATGGACCTGGCGGCGTGGTCGTGGGACGACTTCCTGCGCGCCAACGACGATCCGGCGCTGAATCGGCTCGCTGCCGTCGACGGCAATTTGATCTGGGTACACCCGGCCGGTGCGCTTGCCGATCGGGCCGAGGGTTTCGGCGACGACATCACCGCCTACCCGGCTTTCATCCGGGAGCATTCCGTCGCGTCCCTGCTCGAAATCCCGCATCTCGCCGAGGGTTTGCGCGGCCTCGAGGAGACCCGTCGCGTCGACCTCGAAAAATGGATGGACACGTTCGGGCTTGACGCGGTGATCTTCCCGACCGTCGCCGACGTGGGCCGGGCCGATATGGACGTCAACGAAGCCTCCGCCGACCTCGGCTGGCGCAACGGTGTTTGGGTCGCCAACGGCAACCTCGTTCCGAGGCACCTGGGAATCCCAACGGTCAGCGTGCCGATGGGCACCATGGCCGATATCGGCATGCCGGCCGGAATCACGTTCGCCGGCCGCGCGTACGACGACGCCGCGCTGCTGACACTGGCCGCGGCGTTCGAGGCCACCGGCACGCGGCGCACCGCACCACCACTAACACCGAGGATCTCATGACCGTTTACCGAATGCCTGCGGAGGCTGCACCGCAGGAACGGGTGTGGATGGCGTTCCCGTGCGAGGGCTATTCGCTCGGAGACACCGAAGAGGCTCGGCATGAGGCTCGATCGGCGTGGGCCGCCGTCGCACACGCCATCGCGGAGTTCGAACAAGTAACCATGATCGTCGATCCGGCCGAACGCGTTGCAGCGCAACGGTATCTGTCTGCGGCCATCGATATCGTGGAAGCGCCCATCAACGACGCGTGGATGCGCGATATGGGGCCGACGTTTGTACACGCTGATGACGGCTCCGTGGCCGCCGTCGACTGGGTGTTCAACGGCTGGGGAGCACAAGACTGGGCGCGTGTTGGGACCGCGACGCGATGATCGGTGCGTTCGTCGCCGGGCTGGCCGGGACACCGATCGTGGCGTCGCCGATCGTGAATGAGGGTGGCGGCATCCATGTCAACGGCGAGGGCACCGTGCTGGTCACCGAGACGGTTCGGAGATCGTGGAAATGTCGGCCCCCAAGGCGCTCACCGACGATGACGGGTTCGTCGACTACAGCTACATCAACCATCTGGTGATCAACGGCGCGGTAATCGCGTGCAGCTTCGACGATCCGCACGACACCGAGGGAGCCGCGATCCTCGCCGAGCAGTACCCCGGTCGGAAAGTGGTGACCGTCGACGCCCGGCCGCTGTTCGAGCGGGGCGGCGGAGTGCACTGCATCACGCAGAATCAGCCAGCACCTCGACCAGCGCACTAGGCGTCGGGAATGACAGCACCATCAAGATCTTAGGACAGAGTCTGTCCGCTATGGCTGAGACGCTAACGATATGACCACCAAGACGGACGAACTGACCGCAATGCCGCCCCTAGTTGAACAGGCCGTACTCGATGATCTGCGCCGCCGACTCCGCGAGACCAACCGTGTCAGGGTGCCGGAGGGCACCGGGTGGGAGCGCGGCGTCGACACCGACTACCTGACCGAGTTGGTTTCCTACTGGGCTGATTCGTACGACTGGCGCGCCCACGAGGAGCGCATTCGGTCATTGCCGTGGGCGACGGTGGACGTCGCCGGGACCAATTACCGAGTCCTGCACCAAAAGTCGTCAAATGACGCTTCGACGGTTGTGCTGCTGCATGGCTGGCCGGACTCGGTGCTGCGCTATGAGCGGGTGCTGCCCCTACTGGCGGATCTCAATGTCGTCGTGCCGGCCCTACCCGGTTTTCCCTTCGCCCCACCGCTGACTAAACCTGGAATGTCGGCGACGGCGATGGCCGATGTCGTCAAGACCCTGATGGCGGAGCTTGGCTACCAGAGCTACATCGTCTCGGGCGGCGACGTTGGCAGCCTCGTCGCCGAGAGGCTAGCCGTGCGAACACCGCACAACGTCTCGGTGCTGCACCTCACCGATGTGCCTTACACGCACCTGTTCACCGTTGACGACTCCGACCTGACACCCGAAGAACAGGCCTACCTGTCCGCCGGTCAGCGATGGCAGATGACGGAGGGCGCCTACGCCCTGGAGCAATCGACCAAGCCCCACACATTGGCGGTGGCGCTGGGTGATTCGCCGGCCGGACTGTTGGCCTGGATCGTGGAGAAGCTGCGGTCGTGGAGCGATTGCGGTGGCGACGTCGAATCCGTTTTCCCACGCGACGAACTGCTGACCTGGGTCACTGCATACTGGGTGACCGGCACGATCGGAACGTCCTTTTCGTCCTATGTCGAGGAGATGGCCCCAGTAGCCGAGGTCGCCACGCCGACCGTTGTGAGCATCTTCCCGCGCGATCTTGTCCCGGCGCCGCGATCATTCGCCGAGCGCTTCTTTGACGTTCGGGTCTGGGAAGAACAGCCCAGCGGTGGGCACTTTTCTGCGTGGGAGGAACCCGAACGCTTTGTCGCCGGACTGCGTGCCGCGGTGGGCATGACCGCGAAGTGAACGCCTACTTGGATATTCGTGACGCGGTAGCGGCTTCCAGCGCCGGATCGATCAGCGGCAGGTCGAACAGCGTGACCAGGCCGGGGTCGCCGAACACCACGATGCGGGCGATCCCGGCTGAGGTCACGTCGAGCACAGCGATTCCGAACGCACGCAGCACCCCGTCGTCCTCGCGACGATAGGCCGCAGCAGCGGGCTGACCGTTGGCGGCGATGGCCACCATGCGCCAATCACCTTGAACACCAACCACTCCGGCAAGGTAGGGCAGGCAGGTCGTCAGGCCGGCGAACCACGTCCGCGAACCGACTATCTCCAGCGCGGCGTCGTGGCGCAGAGCCTCCGCCAGCAAGTCGGTATCGGCGTTCTCGAATGCGGTCATGTACTTCTCGAGCAGTTCGCGGGCCCGCGGTTCCGTCGGCTCGATGACCTCGTCAGCACTCGGGGAGACGTCATGCATGCGCGCCCGCGCCCGCTGCAGCGCGCTCTTCGCGGCGGCGACGCTGATATCGAGCATCGCGGCGACATCCGCGGCCGGGAACGTCAACACGTCGCGCAGCAGAAGCACCGCGCGCTGCTGGGCCGGAAGGTGTTGGAGGCTGGCCACCAAAGCCAGCCGCAGACTCTCGCGCGAGGTAACCACCGCGGCCGGATCGTCGGCCACCCGGGCATCGGGAATCGCATGCAGCCACAGCGCATCTGGGGCTGGCACCGGTTCGGTGTGCGGATCGTCGGCCGGTGCGCCAAGACCCGACGGCAGCACCCGCCTGCTGCCGTGGGCAAGCGCCGTGAGGCACGCGTTGGTGGCGATGCGATAGAGCCAGGTCCGCACCGACGAGCGGTTCTCGAACTCCCGATAGCCTCGCCACGCCCGCAGGTAGGTTTCCTGCACGACGTCCTCGGCGTCGTGGGCGGAGCCGAGCATCCGGTAGCAGTGGGCGAGCAGTTCACGGCGGTAGGGTTCGGTCTCACGGACGAATTCGGTCATGCCGCCGCCGGAGGGAACTGGTAGACCTTCTCCGGCGTGATTCGCACGATCAACCGCTCGGCGTCCGGCTCGGGCGGAGGCACCATTCCGCCCATATAGCGGTCGTACATCTCGTAGAGCAATCGCTTCTCGGGATCGTCGGTGATCTCGACAGTGCCGCGGATCTCGACGTAGCGTCCGTTCGCCTTGTCGACCACGAGCAGGCTGACCCGCGGGTCACGCACCATGTTGCGGGTCTTCAGCCTGCCTTTGATGGTGCTGAACACCACCGCGTCGCCGTCGCGTTTGACGAAGACCACCGACGATTGCGGGCGGCCGTCGGCGTTCGACGTGGCGATCGCCGCGATGTGCGGCCCGTCGAGCACGTCGCGGGCAGCATCGTTGAGCGTTATATGCATGCCGGTATAGACCCCGCGCGGCGGGAAAAGGAATCGGTCACTTCCCAAGCCAGATGTGGAACGTGTCGAGTCGGCTGACGAGACCGTCGGTGAACGTGAACACCTCCGAGTAGACGAAGGCACGCGGATCGCCTCTGAGCGAGACGCCGCCGTGCCCGACGACCGCGACAGTGTCGCCCTCCTCGACAAGCCGGTCCAACGTCAGTTCCGGGAGGGGTCCGCCCGCACTGTCAGCTTCCGCGGCGAATGCCTCCTTGCCGGTCAGCGTCTTCGCGCCGTGCAAAGCCCACACGACATCCTCGGTTAGGCACGACAGTATTGCGCTAGGTCGCCCTTGCGGAACCCGTCGGTGTACTTCTCGACCACTGCCTTCTGCTCCGTCACACGATCACCTCCAAAAGGTTTGACCATCGCGGAGCGCCGGACTCATCGCGATCGCCAACGGCGTCGGCGCCTCGCATCCGTCCTCACCTGACCTTGACGACGACCTTGCCTTTGGCACGTCCTTTCTCGACGTAGTCCAAAGCTTGCTGGGTCTCGTCGAAGGGAAACACCCTGTCCATGACTGGGCGAATGACTCCCTGGTCGATGAGCGATGTGATCTCGCTCAATTGGGTGCCGTTCGCCCTCATGAATAGGAACGAGAAGATTACGTTGAGCCGCTTAGCCTTTCGCCTAACGCCGAAGCTCAAGACGCGCATTATCGCCTTGACGTACCAAGGCACCCCGATTTCGTCCGCAAAAGCCGGGTCGGGTGGTCCCGATATGGAGATGAGGGTTCCCCCTGGCTTCAGCACCCGCAGGGACTTGTCCAGGGTCTTTGAGTCTTGACTGTGCAGAACAACGTCGTAGCTATTCAGCAGGGTCTCGAAATCTTCTGTTCTGTAGTCGATCAATACATCCGCGCCGAGCCCTTTGACCAACTCGAAGTTCGCGGCGCTTGCTGTGGTGGCCACTGTCGCGCCCAGATGCTTCGCCAGTTGGATCGCGAACGTTCCGACGCCACCGGTGCCCGCCTGGATGAAGACTTTTTGCCCGGGCTTCAGGTTGGCCTTCTCGACCAGCGCCTGCCAAGCGGTCAGCCCGACGAGAGGAATGGAAGCCGCTTCTTCCATGGTGAGATCTGCCGGCTTCAGGGCCACATCGTCTTCGTTCATGGAGATGAACTCCGCGAAGGTGCCGATCCGATCCTTGTCCGGTCGCGCGTAGACCTCGTCGCCGGGCTTGAATCGCCGCACTCGAGATCCCACCCTGACCACGACCCCCGCCACGTCATTGCCTAGAACAAGCGGAAAGCGATATGGCAGGAAGATCTTGAATTCTCCGTCCGCGATCTTCGCATCGAGGAGATTTACGCCGGCCGCATGGATCTGAACGAGCACGTCGTTGTCCCGTACCTCCGGCTGCGCCATGTCGACGATGCGACCGCCGGTCTTGCTCTTATAGCGATCGATCGCGAAGGCTTTCATTGACCGTCTTCTTTTGTTCGTGGTTGTCACGCGCGCGAACGCTCGTGAAGCGGCTTGCCCAACTGCGCACGGACATCGCGGGTCATCTCGTCGGCGAGCACCTCGTCAGCACCGGACTCGATGCCGTCGAGGACCTGACGAACCACATCGGCGGGATCGGACTTGGGATAGTCCGTGAACTTCGCCATGTCGGTATCGACCAACCCCACGTACACGCCGACCACGTGCACGCCACGGGGTCCAAGTTCAATGCGCATCGAATCTGTGGCGCTCCACATCGCCGCCTTTGATACCCCGTAACTCGCCCCGACCGGCATCCACGCGAGGACCGACGCGATATTGACGATGGCGCCGGACCTCTCGGCTATCTGATCAGCGAATGTGGATGCCATTGCGAGCGGGCCGAACAGGTTCGTCTCCAGCTCCTCGCGCTGGTTGGACGTGTCCGGATCGAGGACCGAGGTCGCGCGATAGATGCCGGCGTTGTTGATCAGAACACTGACGTCGGATGCAGCCGCAGCGGCCTCGGCGACGGATGTCGCGTCGGTGACATCGAGCTGCATTGGGACAACGCGTGGGTCCGCGACGTCGATTGTCCGCGGATCGCGGGCAGCCGCATAGACTTTCGTCACTCCACGGTCGAGAAGCTGCGCGATGTATTCGCGGCCCATGCCGCGGTTGGCTCCTGTGACCAACACTGTCTGATCGGCGAGCGAAGTCATGAAATCGGCGCCTCTAGGAAGGCGAGCGCCTCGGGGACGAACCGCTCGTGTGCCTGGAAGATGCCGCCGTGTCCAGCGTCGGGGTAGATCCGCAGCGTCGCATTCGGGAGGCGTCGAGCCAGGTCGTAGGAGTTACTCGTCGGCACCATGCGATCGTCATCACCGTTGGCCACCAGCGCGGGGTGAGGGATGGTGGACAGGTCGGCCGGCTTCTGCAGGCCCCAGGCGTGAATCGCCTTGAGCTGCTTACGGAATGCTCCGATCGCCATCGCCTTGTCCCGATCGCTGGTGCGTTCCTTCAGCCGCTTGATGAACGCTTTAGCCTCCGACTTGCCGTGCTTGGTTCGGGTGAAGAACAGCAGTTCCTTCGGATCCTTGAAAGTGACATAGGCATGCAGTGTGTCGAGGTAGCTCAGTTTCGTCACGTTGACGATGCCTTCGCCCCCGGCGGGGCCTGTTCCGGCGAGGATGACCTTGCGCACCAGCGCTGGCTCCTGCTGGGCGATCACTTGCGAGATCATTCCGCCCATCGAGAAGCCGAGCAGATCAACCCGGTCGAAGCCCAGCGCCCGGATGAACGCGACGGCGTCTTGTGCCATCGCCTCGATGGTGTCCGGTGTCTTGCCTTCAGAACCGCCCACGCCGCGATTGTCGAAGGTGATCACGCGGTGCTTGGCCGCGATGCCGTCCACGACCCTCGGGTCCCAGTTGTCGAGGTTGGCGGCAAGGTGATTGAGGAAGATCACTGGTACGCCGCTATCGATGCCCAGCTCCCGGTAGACGAACCGAGTCCCGCCCACGGAGACCGATTTCGTCGGCGCGTTCTTGTACGAAGTGCCACCCCAACGTGCATTTGCTGCCTGCAGATGACTTGCCGGATCGTGCCGGGGGGTTCGTTTGCCTGTCATGACCTTCTCCTGTTGGTAAACCGATTGGTGTACTTCTAAGGATGACCGTAGCACGCCCCTCGTCAAGTTGTAAACCGTTCGGTATACTCCAATGTATGACCTCGCTCACCGAGAAGGAACCGACCCGCCGCGGAGGCCGTGGCGCTCGTCGGCGCATCTTGGCTGCGGCGGCGGAGCTGTTCTATTTCGATGGCATCAACGCGACCGGCGTGGATCTGATCGCCAACAGGGCGGCGGTGTCCAAGCGAACGCTGTACCAACACTTTCCGAGCAAGACGACTCTCGTCGAGGAATACCTGCGCCAGCTCCGGCAGCGGGGCGGAGCGGGTGAGGAAGCGCCGGCGCCGACGCCGGATTCCACGCCACGAGCGCGACTCCTCGCCCTCTTCCAACTCGTGGATGCCGGCGGAGGCCGGATGCGGGGTTGTCCGTTTCACAATGCTGCCGTAGAGGCGGCCGGAGCCATGCCCGGTGTGGAGCACATCGTCCACCTCCACAAGCGGGATTACGTCGATGGCCTCACCGAACTGGCCCGAGAAGCCGGAGCGGCGGACCCGGAGATGCTGGGCAACCAGATCGCATTGCTCTACGAAGGCGCATCCGGACTATCCACCTCGATGAACGACCCGGCGCCGTGGGCGCAGGCCCGGGCGACAGCCGAGGTGCTCATCGATCTGGCGACCACTCGCGCCGCTTGAGGAGAAGCGTCACTTCGATGTGGTGGCCGCCGCCAGAACGGCGTCATTGACCGCGGTGGGCGAGATGGCGACGAGGGCCTTCTGCGCGCGGCTGGCGGCATCGAGTACGTAGCGACGTTTGGGTCGCCTCGATGTCAATGCGTGGTCGACGGCCTTGGTGACCTTCTTTGGATCGGCGGCGATCTTCTGCAGGCGGCCCAGCAGCTTTCGGGTCCCTGCGAGGTGTGATGCGTACAGTGCTCGGTGCTCGTCGGTCAGTCGCGCGGCCATGCGATCGTGCTCGGTGAGCATGTCGCCCCACATGTCGGTACGGATGGGCCCGGGCTCGATGAGCGAGACGGGGATCCGCCACGGGCGTAGCTCCATTCGGAGCGCGTCGGCTAAGGACTCGACTGCGTACTTTGATGCGCAGTAGGCGCCAGTGCCCGGCGTGGTGATCAATCCGCTGACCGACGACATGAACACAATACGTCCGCGGGCCTCACGGATTTTTGGAAGGACGGCTTGTGTTACTCCGATCTGGGCCACCACGTTTACGTCGAGCTGGCGGGACAAGTCATCGATGGACAGTCCCTCGACTGGTCCGTTCACAATGATGCCAGCACTGTTGACGACGCCGTTCAACGCGGTAGGAAGTTGGTCGGAAAGCTTTGCGATAGAGGCCCTGTCGGCAATGTCGAGGGGAATCGCATGCACGTTGGACAACCGATCGAGGCTACTCAGGGCGGTGTCGGATCGAGCGGTAGCGTAGACATCCCACCCTTGTTGGCTCATGTGCTCGGTGATCGCCAGGCCGATGCCTCTGCCTGCGCCGGTAACCAATACGGAAGGCATGTGCTATCTCTTTCTCGTGGTGATGGGTGATGGTGTGGTCGTCAAACGGCATTCGTGGAGAGGCGCCTTTGCCACAACAGAAGCCCTGCTACTCCGACGGTTTCGAGCGCTATTGCCGACACCGTGATGGGATGTGGTCGTCCGCGCTGCTGCCATGACAGCCCGCGCGCCAGACCGCCGACGAAGATGGTTGACAGCGCCAAGGTCACGGCCGACGACTGCTCGACACGTCGGAGCTGAGACCAAATGACGGGTCCGACCGCCAGTTTGAACACGTTGGCATATCGCAGAGAGCTGTCCACCGTCGGTAACACATCGGGCGAGCCGCCCGGAACTCCCTGCGGACCCCGAACGATCTCCCCGATTGCGCTGGCCATCGGTATCGCCGCGAGCACCGCTAGTGTCCGCTGCAATCCTCGCCGACTGCTACTACTTTCTCGTGTCACGATCACTCCTAGTATACCGCTCGGTGTACTTGCTGATCGCCGACGTTACACACCTTTGCGTGCGATGTAAACCCATCGGTATACTCGATCTATGACGACTCAGCACGACGCCCCGTCCACCAAAGGACGCGGAGGCCGCGGCGCGCGGCAGCGCATCCTCAATACGGCCACCGACCTGTTCTACCGCGAGGGCATCAACGCCACGGGTGTCGAGCGCCTCGCCAGCGAAGCGTCGGTATCCAAACGGACGCTCTATCAACACTTTCCGAGTAAAGCCGCCGTCGTCGAGGAGTACCTGCGTTGCATTCAGCAGGTCGTCGGTGACCCCATCCGTCCCGGCCCGGACGCCGCCAACCGCACACCCCGCGAGCGCATACTCGCCCTGTTCGAAACCCCTTCGCCCGACGGGCAGATGCGCGGCTGCCCGTTCCACAATGCCGCCGTCGAGGCATCAGAGGTGATGCCGGAAGTTCAAGACATCGTCCACGAACACAAGCGCGCCTATATCAAGGGACTGATCAAGCTGGCCCGACAGGCCGGAGCAGCCAACCCCACACTGCTGGGCAACCAACTCGGCCTTCTCTACGAAGGCGCAGCCGCGTTGTCTACCTCCCTCGACGACCCCACTCCCTGGACACATGCACGTAAGGCGGCGACAACGCTCATCGACGAAGCGGTGGGCTAATCAGCTGGGCGGTGCTGGGAGATCAGTTCGTTGAGGTGGCGGGCGACCTGCGTCAGCGGCTTGGTCGACTGCGCGGCTCGGGAGAGTATGACCGCACCCTCGAGCGCGGCGACGACTGTCGTTGACAATGATTGGGCTGCAGCGCGATTGATGCCGTCTTGACGCAGCCTGTCCGCTAGTAGCTGACCCCACTCTGCGAAGACCTCGGCGGCGGTGCTGGCCGCCTCGGGGGCCTCAGCACGGCTGAATGCAGCCGCCACGATGGGGCAGCCACCCTCGAAGTCCGTGCTGATCAGCATCTCGCTCCACACACGAGTGAACGCCCCGATCGGATCCCGCTGCTCGATACAGTCGCGCAACAGCGCTGTCAGCTCATCGCCCGCTGACCGCGTCGCGGCGGCGACCAGTTCGGCCTTGCCGCCAGGAAAGTTCAGATAGATCGATCGTCGCGTCACGCCGCTGGTGGACAAGATCTCGGCAATGCCAGTGCCGGCCACACCTTGTCTTTGCATCAGTGTGGCCGTGGCTGCGGTGAGCCGCTCCCGTACTCGCATGTCTTGCAATATACCATTCGGTCTACTATGGTGGCCATCTAGCCAGTAGACTGATCGGTATACCAGAGGTCACTGGCCATCTTCACCAATAGAAAGAGATGACTGTGTCCTCCCTGGCCTCAAACGATTTCGCGTGGCTACCGGCGACTGAACAACTTGCGGGGCTGGCCGCTGGTGAGGTGTCCAGCGCCGAACTGGTCGAGCTGTATCTGTCGCGCATCGGCACGCACAACCGGTCGCTCAACGCGATCGTGACCGTCGACCCTGACGCTGCGCGGCGCGCGGCAACAGAAGCCGATGCCGCGCGCTCGCGTGGAGACGACCTCGGCCCGCTGCACGGCCTGCCAATCACCGTCAAGGACAGCTACGAGACGGCCGGTATGCGCACCGTCTGCGGTCGACCCGACCTGGCGGACTATGTGCCGACAGAGGACGCCGAGGCCGTTGCCCGGTTGCGTCGAGCAGGCGCGATTATTGTCGGCAAGACCAACATGCCCACTGGCAACGCCGACGTGCAGGCCAGCAATCCGGTGTTCGGGCGGACGAACAACCCCTGGGATCTGTCGCGTACCTCCGGCGGATCGGCCGGTGGCGGCGCCGCCGCCACCGCTGCCGGGCTGACGAGTTTCGACTTCGGGTCCGAAATCGGTGGCTCCACCCGGATTCCGGCCCATTTCTGTGGCCTCTACGGCCACAAGTCGACCTGGCAGTCTGTGCCACTTGTCGGCCACATTCCCAGCGCGCCGGGCAATCCCGGACGGTGGGGAGAAGCCGATATGGCCTGTGCCGGAGTGCAGGTGCGTGGCGCCCGCGACATCATCCCCGCGCTGGAAGCCACCGTCGGCCCGCTGAACCCCGACGGGGGATTCTCGTACACCCTTGCCCCGCCGCGCGCGACAGCGCTCAAGGATTTCCGTGTCGCAGTATGGGCCGACGATCCCGCCTGCCCAATCGACAAAGACACCCACAGAGCCATCGACGACGCCGTCACCGCGTTGCGCGATGGAGGCGCACAGGTCGTTGAGCAACCTGCGAGCACCCCGGTGGATCTAACTACCTCACACGACCTCTTCCTGAGCTTGGTGATGGGCGCATTCTCGGTCGACCGTTCGACGATGAGCCCGCTCTTCGGCGGTGCCCTTGCCCTGCGCTCACTGATGAGTCCGCGCGGCGACGCCTCCGCCGCGCTGCGCGGGACGATCCAAAGCCACCGGGCGTGGTTGTTCCGCGATGCAGCGCGTCGGGAAATCGCGCATCGCTGGGTGGGATTTTTCAAGGAATTCGACGTGCTGCTGCTGCCGGTGGCTCCCACCGCTGCGCCAGGTCACCACAACAAGGACCATGACCGCTTCGGTCGAACGATCGACGTCGACGGCGTCACCCGCTCATATTGGGACCAAACCAAATGGAGCGCCTTGGCCAACATCGCCGGAGCGCCGGCCACCACGATGCCCATCACGACCAGCGCGGCCGGCCTACCCATCGGCATCCAGGCCATGGGACCTGCCGGGGGAGACCGCACGACGGTCGAGTTCGCCGCGCTGCTCACCGAAGTTCTCGGCGGCTTCCGCGTGCCGCCGCGATACCGCTCGCACGTCGCAAGCATCTGAGGTTGACGGCACAGTCCTAACTCACACCGAACCCGCGGCAGCGTCTTCTGGTCACCCACAACACGAATCAGGAAGTCACCATGACCGTCGAAATACCCGATAGCGCGCTGGAACTGCGTTCTCTGGTGACATCGCAGGGACAACTCGAACTTTCATTGCGCGACGTCCCGGTTCCGATGCCGGCTGCCAATGAGGTGCTGGTTCGAATCGAGGCGTCACCGATCAATCCCTCCGACCTGGGTGTGCTCGTCGCCACCGCGGACATGGACTCCGCGACGGTCGCGGGGACGCCCGAGCGCCCGGTCGTTACCGCACCGCTGATCGAGGGCACCCTGCGCGGGTTTGCTTCGCGAATCGACGTATCGCTGCCCGTTGGCAATGAAGGGGCGGGCACGGTCGTGGCCGCTGGCTCGTCGCCCGTGGCACAGGCCCTGATCGGCAAGACCGTTGGCGTCGTCGGCGGCGGCATGTACACCCAGTACCGACTGGTGGACGCTGCCTCGTGTCTGGTGTTGCCCGACGGTACCTCGGCCAAAGATGGAGCATCGTCGTTCGTGAATCCGATGACGGCTATGGGCATGGTGGAAACCATGCGTCGCGAGGGTCATTCGGGGCTGGTGCACACCGCGGCCGCGTCGAACCTCGGCCAGATGCTCGTGAAACTCTGCCTCGCGGATGGTGTGCCACTCGTCAACATCGTCCGCAAGCCGGAACAGGAGGAACTCCTGAGATCGCTTGGAGCGGTCCATGTCTGCAACTCGGCATCATCCTCGTTCGCAACCGATCTCACCGAGGCCCTCAAGGCGACGTCTGCCACGCTGGCATTCGACGCCACCGGCGGTGGGCCACTCGCGAATCAAATCCTCAGCGCCATGGAGCGGGCGGCCCAGGCGACGACGGAACAGGAATACTCACCGTACGGCTCGTCCTTCCACAAGCAGGTCTACATCTACGGTGCGCTCGACGCTCGCCCCGTCACCCTCGGAAAGGACTTCGGGTTGGCATGGGGCGTCGGCGGGTGGCTGGTCTCGTCCTTCCTCGCGAGTGCCGGGCTCGAGACCTTGGTCCGGCTTCGCTCCCGGGTGGCGGCAGAACTCACCACGACGTTCGCGAGCTCCTACAGCCGCGAGGTGTCGTTGGCCGGCATGCTCCACCCCGACGCGTTCAAGTCCTACGTCAAGCAGGCGACGGGGGAGAAGTTCCTCCTCGTGCCGAACGCAGGCTGAGCTAGTGGGTCGACTCCACGCTGAACTTGCTGTGGCCTATTGCACTTCGTCTATAACGAAGTTATAATGGTCTCATGCGTCGTAACATATCGGGTCGGAAGCTGGTCATCACCGGAGCCGCACGCGGCATCGGGGAGAAGGTGGCGCGCCTTGCCGCCGCGCGAGGTGCCCGGGTGGCCCTCATTGGACTCGAGCCCGATCGGTTGCGCGCGCTCGCAGAAGAACTGGGTGCAGGCGCCTCCTGGCGAGAGGCCGACGTGCGCGACGGCACCGCGTTGCGAGTGGCGATCGACGACTGCGCAAACGTCATGGGCGGCATCGACTTCGTCGTCGCCAACGCCGGCGTCGCCGCCTACGGAACCGTGCGGCATGCCGACGAGGCGTCGTTCGAGCGTGTCCTTGACATCAACCTCAACGGCGTCTTCCGCACACTCAAGTACGCGACGCCTCACTTGGAGCGCAGCCGGGGCCACGCAATGGTCATAGCGTCGGCGATCTCCTTCACGCCGATCGCCGGGCTGGCCTCGTACGCCGCCAGCAAGGCCGGAGTCGAAATGCTGGCCCTGGCGTACCGCCAGGAAGTGGCGCACCTCGGCATCACGGTCGGGCTCGTTCACCCTTCCTGGATCGACACCGACCTCGTCCGCGGCGCCGAGGTGGATATTCCCTCATTCCAAGGCCTGCGGGCACGGCTGCCGTATCCGGGCAATGTGACGACGAGCGTGGACCGCGCGGCCGAAGCGATCGTCAACGGCCTGGTGCGCCGGCGCAGCCGCGTGTACGTGCCGCGCGCCGTCGTGGTGGCCAACTGGGCGAAGGCGGCGCTGAACTCGCCGGCCGCATGGCCCTGGATGAGGCGATTCGCGGCCCAGGTGACCCCGACCCTCGAGCGCGAGGTCGCGGCATTGGGAAGGCATGACCAAGTCGTGCCGGGTTCGCAAAGCCCCTCGGCCGTGAGCTCGGCGCCCAGCGCGGCGGCGATCGACCCCGCTGTTCGATAGCGCTTACAGCTCTTCGGCGAACTCCTAGGCCCATTGCGGAATCGCCATAACGAAGTTACAGTTGTCTATAACGAAGTTATGGCCATGGAGACACGGCGCGGCCGGTGCTCAACGCCGAGCCACCGCCCGTGTCTCCGATAAATCTCCGATGAAAGTGAACGGACATGAAGGCATTCGTCGTCACGCAATACGGCAAGGACAGCATCCGCGCCGCCGACGTTCCCGAACCGAAGGTTGGCAGCAATGACGTCCTGGTCAGGGTGAGCGCAGCCAGCATCAACCCGCTGGACAAGATGGTCCGCAACGGTGAGTTCAAGCAACTGCTGAAGTACAAGCCGCCCTTCGTGATTGGCCACGATGTCGCCGGCGTGGTGACCCAGGTCGGTGCGACCGTCCGTGACTTCAAGGTCGGCGACGAGGTGTATGCGCGCCCCCGCGATCTGCGCATCGGGACGTTCGCCGAGTACATCGCGATCGATCAGAACGACGTCGCGCTCAAGCCGGCCTCGCTCACGCTGCACGAGGCGGCCGCCGTCCCCCTGGTCGCCCTGGCCGCCTGGCAGATCCTGGTCGAGAAGGCTCAGGTCAAGCCCGGGCAGAAGGTCCTCGTCCACGCAGGCGCCGGAGGGCTGGGGTCCACCGTGATTCAACTCGCCAAGCACCTCGGCGCGCACGTGGCGACCACGACGACAGCCGGCGCACCGAGGCACTGGTCCGCGACCTCGGAGCGGACGTCGTCGATCGACTACACGAAGCAGGACTTCTCGCAGGTCCTCTCCGGCTACGACGTCGTACTGGACTCGCTCGGCGGCGAGAACCTCATGAAGTCGCTGACTGTCCTCAAGCCCGGCGGCCTGGCAATCGGTGTCGCCGGCCCGCCCGATGCCGGGTTCGCCAAGCAGCTCGGCGCGCCCAAGCCCTTCGAGTTCGTGCTGTCGTTCCTGAGCCGCAAGGTCCGCAAGGCCGCGAAGAAGCTCGGGGTGCGCTACTCGTTCTTCTTCATGCAGGCCAGTGGTTCGCAGCTCCGTAAGCTCGCCGGCCTCTACGACGCGGGCCATCTGCGCCCGGTCATCGACTCAACCTTTCCGTTCGACCAGACCCTCGAGGCGCTCGCCTACGTCGAGAGCGGCAAGGTCAAGGCCGGGAAGGTCGTCGTCACGCTCGACTGAGGCTCTTCGCAAGCGGCAGCCGTGAACGAGAGGAAACGATGAGCCGGCACACCAAGCTCAGAAGTGCGAACACGTCGCCCACCATGGGCGTCGCCGTTGAAGGTACGCGGTTCGCCTACCGCGAATTCGGGCCGAGCACCGGGGTACCCGTGGTCTTCCTGCACCACTTCACGGCGGTTATAGATGACTGGGACCCTGCGGTCATCGACGGGATTGCGTCAGAGCGGCGCGTGATCACATTCGACAACCGCGGTGTCGGCGGAACCAAAGGGCGCACGCCCACAACGGTTTCGGCCATGGCCGACGACGCAATCGCCTTCATCCGTGCACTCGGCCTCGAGCAGGTCGACCTGATGGGGTTCTCCCTGGGCGGTTTCATCTCGCAGGTGATCGTGACGAAGCAGCCCGCACTGGTCCGCAGGATCATCCTTGCCGGCACGGGGCCGGCCGGCGGCGCATGGCGTCGGCAAGCTCTCGAGCGAGACTTCTCGGCGACACGATGCACGCGCTGCTCACCCTCAAAGATCCCAAGCCGTATCTCTTCTTCACCAGGACGGCCAACGGCAAGGCGGCGGCGACGGCCTATATGGACCGGCTCAGGGAACGCGCCCAAGACCGCGTGAAGCGCACCTCGCCTCGGGGAGTCGCTGCGCAGTTCCTCGCGATTCACCGATGGGGAGCCCAAGCTCCCATGGACCTGGGCTCGATCGAGCATCCCGTGCTCGTCGCGAACGGTGAGGATGACCGGATGCTCCCGACGAGGGCTTCGTTCGACCTCGCGCACCGTCTCCCGAACGCCTCGCTCCGGATCTATCCCGACGCCGGCCACGGCGGCGTCTTCCAATGCCACGAGAATTCGTCCCGCAGGTGCTGGAGTTCCTCAGGTAATGGCTTGAGCCGACCGGGTATTCGAGAGACGCCGAGTGGCCGCAGAACTCACCACGACGTTCGCGAGCACCTATACCCGCGAGGTGTCGCTGGCAGGCATGCTCAGCCTCGATGCGATCAGTTCCTACGTCAAACAAGCGACCGCGGAGAAGTTCCTCGTCACTCCGCAGGAAGTCTGAGGCGAGCCGCCTTCGGCGCGAGCGCGCGGAGTTGTGTCGCGGCAGTCGGTTTCGCGGCGCGCGGGGTACTGCGCCAGTTGTAAACCCAATCAACGACGGTGACGGCCAATGGGATGAACAGCGGACACAACACAAGAGCAATGCAGGACAGCCCCGCTATGTAGTCGGACATGGTTCATCGACCTTTCTCTACCGGGTGGGGTCGGGACTTCTTGAGCGGAATGACGGTCAGACCGTGCTGAAGTTGCGTGCCATGTCCGCAGCCGCGAATTCGCTGACTGCTCGGTCTGCGGCCGTGGAGGTTTCCAGGCGCTCGATGAGCGATTCGAGTTCGCGCGCTGGGATCGCACACGTCATCTCGTCTTCGGGGAGGCGGGTTCGGGTCCGGCTGACCGCGCAACCGGGGCTCACGGCGACCTGCCCCGCGTGGGCAAGAGGAACGATCACGCATTGCGGCTTGCGCGCAAGCGTCAGATCAGGAACCGCACCGAGCAGGGTCATCAACGCAGTCGGTGAGAGTCTGGCCAGGACCACGTCCGGGTTTTCCGCGTCCGCCAGCGGCTGGTAGGTGATAGACGGAGGGCCGTAAGGGCAACGCGGCGGCGGCCATCAGGTCGGCTTCGCCGACCCAGCCGCTGCCGACGAGAGCGGCGGTATCCGCGCCGGCGGCAGCCTGCTCGAGCGGGATGAGTCCATGCGTGTAGCTGCCGACGCTGCAATTTGCGTGATCGGCGGCGACGGTATCGAGGCGTCGCTGCTGCGCGGGTCCCCAAAAGCAGCAGCCTGCCGGTTGTGCCGGAACCGGCGTCGCGGCATCGGGTTCCTGGGGAGCATCGAAGCTCACCGCTACGGGTGCGTCGGTGAGACCGAGGAGCTCGGACAGTCGGTCGGGCCAGAACAGCTGAATTGCTCATGAGGGTTCCTTTCAGGAGTAGGTGAGGCGGATTCGGTGGGTGTCGATGTCGACGTCGATCTCGACGGCGCCGGGTTGTGTTCGGCGCCAGGTGTCGCAGGGACGGTCGTCGACGTCCAGCGAGATCGCGGCGTCACCGGGAAGGTTGTCGACGGTGAACGTCGTCGGTGTACCGCGTCGTGACGGTGTGGCGGCGAAGGTGTCGATCTCCAGCACTCGGCGTTGAATGTCGTTGTGGGTACGCCGAATACCGATCAGCGGGTAGTCGAGGTCGCTGCACCGTCGGCTCGTCGTACATCGTGGTGTTCGGGGAGGTGAACACCCGCGACCAGGCACCGGGTGCCGCGCATTCGATCATCATCATGGTGGCGTTGAGCTGGCCGCGCGGCCATAGTTCACCCGCCCTGGCCAGTACGCGAAGCGGCTGTTGTCTTCTCCGAAATACCGTGGGCTCGAACTGGCTTTCGGATACCGCGCGCAGTCGCTCCCAGGTGGTGGTGTCACCGAGTCTCGCGCGCCATCCACAACGCAGTCGACAGCATCTGCGGGTCGTCGGCCAACTGGACGACTGGCACCTTGGGGTTGCTCCAGCCCAGCTGACGCATCGCCGACTCGTACAGGTCGATACCGAGTTGGGGGTCCTGCGGATAGATGTAGTGCAGGAGGCAGAGCGCACTGTAGGCGTTCAGCGGGCCCGGGAACGTCATCGTCGCGTTCTCGATGGGGTCGTAGTAGAACGCCACCCAATCGATGCGGCCGTGCCGGTCACGGCCCATGTAGTGCTTCTTGGCGAATGCGATCCAATCCAGGAACGGCTCGTTGACCGACGTGTGCAGTAGCGAGTCGTAGAGCTTGAGACCCAGACCGGCCGCGCTCATGCAGAACGGCCAGATCTTGGTGTTCTCGCAGTGCGCGCCCTGCGGTCGCGCCGTCAGCTGGTCGGAGATGAACTGCGCGATCCGCTGGTGCGTCCAGGTGAAGGTGCGGTTTTGGTACCCGGAAACTTCGAACGCCCTGTCTTGCCTCGGTTGGCCCGACACGTAGTGGCGGATGCCCAACAGCAGGTTCAGCCATCCCCGGTAGAACAGGTTGCCGTCGCAGCCGACCGGATCCGGCTGCAAACCCCACGGCTCGATGCCGTTTCCGGTCCAGCCCGGCAGGGAGTAGCGGCCACGAAGGTGCTCGGGCACAACGGTCAGCCATTCGGGTGGATATTTGTCGACGCCCGGGTCGGGTCCGATGAGGGTGTTCCAGTCGATGCCGCCCCAGAAGCTCACGTAGCGGCGTGCCAGCTCGTCGAGGATGCGGGTGTAGCCCTCCCGCCATGCCGGCGTCGCTTCCAGCATCATGGGCAGGACGTAGCCCATCATGGCGAGGTCGAATCGAGGGAACGCGCACATCGGGGGCTCGCTGTAGCGGTCCCACCACAGATGCGGCTCGCCCTGATCGGACCAATCGTCGTCGGTGGTGGCCTTGTCCCACAAGAACCTGAGCCAGCCCAGGGATCGGTCGTTGAGTCCCTCCGCGGTCGCCGAAGTATCCGCTTGTCGCGCGAATGTCGTTGTCATGTCAGGGCTCCAGCATGGGTTCGTCGGTGCAGGCGCGGACCATCGACAAGGTCGAGCGAGCTTTCCATGCGGCCGTCCACGCGGGATCAAGGCGCACGACAGCGGGTTCGATGACGATCGTCTCGGCTCCGCACGCAGCGGGATCGTGGGCGATATACGCATCGGGTATTCGGTGGCGTGGTCCGCTCGCGCGCCCGATCTTGACGAACTTTCGGGTCAGACCGTGGAACCACAGCAGCACGAAGGCGCTGCCGTGAAGCTCGACCGTGCCGACGTGGAGGCCGTGGACGATCCTGTCGACGGTTCGCGGGGAGCTGAGCATGCGCAGTGCAAGCCAGCTCGAGCTGATGTGCACCGAGCAATCCGGTGCCGCGGCATGGCCGGAATATGTTGTGGCGCGGCGCAACTGCCCGTCGAAGGCCCAATGCCGGGCGACACGGTCGCCGGCGGACAGCTCGAAGGTCAATGTTCGGGTGATCTGTGAGCGCACCGACGGCATGAAGCGGGATCCTTGGGCGATGCACTGGCCAAGGAACCACAGCAGCATTCGAAGTGCCCCGTTCGACATCGGCTACCCTTCCGCCGCGTTCAGCTTGGCGGGGGCGTCCGAAGCACGCTTGGGTTGCAGGTGGCTGACCAAGAACTCCGTCTGCTCAGTGACGAGTTGGGCGAACGCGTCGCCGAGGTAGAAGTCGAAATGTCCGGCGGCATAGAGCCGAACGTCGCCGCGCGGCGCTTGGCGCGCGTAGCGCTCAGTCAGCTTGGGAGGGGCGACCGAGTCGGTTGCGCTGATACAGATCAGGATCGGCGCGGCAATGCGCTTGGCTGATCGGCCGGGTCGGTAACGGATCAGGCTCACAACACTTCTGGCCGCCGCGCGGTTCACCCACTGGTAGCCGTCAGGCAGCAGCGCCAGCATCCCGGGCAGCGCATCGGGTGCGGTCATGAGCCCCGGCCGGCCGGGTGCGGCCGCAACGGGAATGCAGACCGGTTCCTTGCCCCGCGCCGCTGCGAGCAAGTCGCGGGCCATGAAACCGAACAGCACCAGCGATTCCCGCATACCGAGCGAGCCCGCGGAAGCCGGCCCGTCGGTGAAGGGGCACTGGGCGACGGCGGCGCGAAGCTCTGGATGTCGGGCGGCGACGGCAATGGCGTGTCCTCCGCCCAGCGAGCTTCCCCACACCGCGACCAGGCTTCCGTCGACTTCCGGCAGGCCGGCGGCGTACTCGAGTGCGGCGTCCCAATCGGCGAGCTGTTTGGCCATCGACAACACCTGGCGTGGCTCGCCGCCGCTGTCGCCAAGATGGCGATAAGTAAAGACGAGTACTGCAAGTCCAGCCTCGGCGAATCGCTCGGCGTAGGGCGCCAGACCCATCTCCCGAGTGGCTCCCAAACCGTGGCCCATCACGACGACGGGCACCGGTGCTTCGGACGCAGTGACGGGTAGGTACAGCCATGCCCTGCAGTACGAATCACCGGACCGAAAATCCACTGTGCGCCGATGGAATTTGCGGATTGCTTTGCGTGCCATGCCTTCAGACCTTGGTTGTGGTGTCGACGGCGGTGTTTCCGTGCGCGAGGGCGGCGTCGTACCCGCCGGGCCGGTACAGCGGCAATTCACCGGCTTCTGCGGTATCGCACAGATACCGCAGCATGATTTCCTGCGCCTGCCGCTGCGGCAGCGAGGCGAGGAATTCGGCGCGTTCGAGGTGAAGGCCCTCGGCCATCGACAACGAGCCGCCCACGTTCACCGCCCGCTTGATGGCCTTGATCGCCTCGGTCGGTCGCGCGGCAAGATGTGTGGCTCGTTCGACGGACCGGGAGATGAGGCGATCAGCGGGGACGATCTCATCGATCGCCCCGATTGCCAGTGCTTCGTCGGCGGGGAACGGCTTTCCTTCCAGGATCGCGACCAGCGCACGATGCGAACCGATGAGCCGAGGCAGGCGCTGGGTGCCACCCGCGCCAGGCGGAAATCCGAGCAGAACCTCCAGATGCCCGATGAAGTAGTCGCCTTCGGCCATCAACCGCAAGTCACACGCCCACGAGAGTTCTGCTCCCATACCCAGCGCCGACCCGTTGAGGGCCGCGACGAAGATCGTGGAGCTGGTGGTCATGCGGAGCAACGTCTCGTGCATGTGGTCGAGCTGGACCGCGCCCGTCAGCGGTGTCTTGCTCGCTACCCAGCGGGTGAGCTTGTTGCGGGCGAACTGGTGGGCGATCCTGGCCACCGCGCTGGTGACCCGGCGTCCGACCGGCGGAATCACCGAACCGTCTTCTTGCAGCCACCGCAGATCAGCGTGGCTGATGAACCGGTGCGGATGCGACCCGGTGAACACCACCGCGCGAATGCCGGGATCGCGGTCAGCGCGCTCGACGAGGTCGAACAATTCGGGAGCATCCTCGCGGCCGAACAGTCCCAGGTCATCGCCGACAAACCGCGCAACGATCACGCCAGCGTCGAGTTCCTCGATCTGGATGCGCCGGGGTGACTGAGGTAACACGGTGTTGCCCTCCCTTGTAGAACTTCGTTATAGAAGATAGTGCGCTGGATCACAGAACGCAACCGTTGCTTCAAAACCGCCGGACTCGACCGTGCCGTTCAATGAAGACGCGCCGCGGCTTGTAACCTCGTTCTACGAGGTTCAGGCGGTCTTGATGGGAGGTGCCCCGCTTCGATGCCCAAACCACGCAAGACGGCGGCAACACGACTGACGCAAGAGCAGGCCGTGGAGCGATTGGTTGACGCGGCTACGGCATTGCTCGCCGAGAAGGGGCCATCGGAGATCAAGGCGCGAACCGTCGCCGAGGCCGCACAGGTTTCGACGATCGCGGTGTATTACCACCTCGGTGGATTGCCGGAGCTACTGCAAGCCGTCGTCGACAAAGGGTTCAAGGACCTCGCTCGGGCGTTCGTCGCAGCGCCGCCGAGCGACGATCCGGTCACCACCCTGTTCGCGATGGCGTTGGCAACTCGACGGTTCGCCCAAGAAAATCCGCACCTGTATGACCTGATGTTCGGGTTGTCGACACGCGGGAGCTATCGACCGCTGCAGACGGCACGCTCCGGCGCGGGCGGACGATCAGCGGAGTTCCAGACGGCCTATGCGCATCTGGTTCAGGCATGCGTCCGGCTTGTGAGCAGCGGTCGCATCCGCAGCGATGAGAATCCCGAAAACATCGCCCCCCAAACCTGGAGCGCCGTCCACGGATTCGTCACGCTCGAATTGGGTGATCACTTCGTCCAGTTCTCGGACCCCGTCCGCCAGGTCCTGCAACCGATGATGGTGAACATATTCGTCGGATTGGGCGGCGACCCGGAGTCGGTCGACGCCTCTCACACCGCGGCCATCGATGCTACCCGCTAGCTGAATGCAGGCCCTGCATGACCTTTCGAGTGATTGCCTCGTAACGGCGCGCAGCCGTTTCGTGTGAGGCCTGGGCCCGTTCGCGCGTATCGCCCAGTCCGACAGAAAGATTCACACCCATGGGCAGCAGCACATGCCTGGCCGGGTCCACGCATTCGACGAGGACGTCGGCCAGCTCGAGCGTGATGACACCGTGCACGAAACTCCACAACTGAGCGGCTACCACGTCGGGATCCTGCGGCGTGACCCTGCCGGAATTCACCAGGCGTGTGCAGACTGTTTTGAAGTGAGCGTAGACGTTTCGGAAAGACGGTGAACTTCCATCCGAGCGAATGCCCGGATCTCGTGGCGGTCGGTACGTGGCGCGAGCCGACAATCCAAACATCAGGTCATACAGGTGGGGGTTCTGGCGCGCGACCTCCCGGCACACCAAGGCATGAACAGCCAGATCCGCGATCGGATCATCCGTCGGGGCCAACTGGGAAAACGCGCTGTCGAGGTCGTTGAATCCGCGGTCGATGACGGCGCGCGTGAGTTCGGGGATCCCACCGAAGTGGTGGTAAACGGCCATCGTCGACAGTCCGGCGGCGGACGCCACCGTACGAGCCTTGATCGCAGACGGTCCCAGCTCCGCTAGTAGGCCCATCGCGGCTTGAACGAGCCGCTCCGGTACGCCGTCGAGCGTCGAATCCGTCGATATGTCGGTGGGCATTTCTCGGTTGCTCCGTCCCCCAGGCGGACAGGGAATCCTGCGCGGACCCTTGCCAGCAGCGGAATAACATGGTTATAGTTTGTATAACTTCGTTATAGCACGATCCCACTCCACCAAGCCCCACGAAAGCAAAAGCCATGCCACACCAAGACAACAGCCACCTCCAGATCGAGGACCGCGGCGCCACCTTGATCGTGCGAGTCGACGGCGGCCCCCACAGCTTGTTCGGCATCGAAATCGCTAACGAACTCGATGAGTTGGTCGACCGCGTCGACCGCGACCCGAGCGTCCACGCCGTCGTGCTCACAGGGGCGCGCCCCGGGCGCTTCGTCAGCCATGCCGACGTCCGGTGGCTGCAAGAAGGCGGGGCTGTGAAGCCGAAGTTAGGCCGACGCGGCGCCTCGGCCGCGCTGCGGCTGGCCAGAGGCATCGACCGATCCGGTGTCCCAGGGCAGGTTATGGACAGAACTCCGCTGAGCGGAGCCGGCCAGCTCGACCGCTTGCACGCGACGTTCATGAAGATGAACGCCAGCGGCGTCATCTTCGTTGCGGCCCTCAATGGTTCGGCCCTGGGCCTGGGAGCGGAATTCGCGTGGGCATGCGATCTGCGTGTCATGGCCGACGGGGATTACTTCATCGGCCAGCCGGAAGTCCTCCTTGGGATCATGCCGGGCGGTGGCGGCTCTCAACGACTGCCGCGGCTGATCGGCACCCACAAGGCACTGGTCGCGATCCTCGAGGGCAAGCCGTTCACGCCCGCGCAAGCATTGGCCAACGGCGCCGTCGACGACGTCGTGGCGCTCGATGAGGTCGTCACACGGGCGACCGAGCTGGCCGAGTACTTCGGCAAGCGGACCAAAGGATCGATCGAAGGGATCAAGCGAGCGGTCTACTTCGGTGGGTCAATGTCGCTGGCGGAAGGATTGCACGTCGAGCGGACCGAGTTCTTCCCCGCGGATCAGTCCGAGGCCGGTCAGCAACTGATGCTCCAATACCTTTCGGATACCGAGTCCACCGGAGAGCTCCCCCTCTACCGCCCGGACACCTACGCGCAGGCGCTTGAATTGGGCCGGGTGCCCGCGGTCGGTGCGACCAACGGGGCGGTGAAGAAGTGAGCGCCGCTCAGCCCTTCACCCGCTACGACGTCTCGTTCTCTTCGGGCGAGGACACCTGTGCCGCGTGGCTTTACCTGCCGACCGGAGTCACCTCTCCGCCCGTGGTGATCCTCGGGCACGGTCTCGGCGCGACACGCGAGATGCGCCTGGATGCCTTCGCCGAGCGGTTCGCGCAGGCCGGCATCGCCGCTTTGGCGTTCACCTACCGCCACTTCGGCGACAGCAGCGGTCAACCCCGCCAGCTCCTGTCGATCAAGCGCCAGCTCGCCGACTGGGATGCCGCCATCGCGTGGGTGAAGAATCGTCGCGACGTCGACGGCTCACGGATTGCGGTCTGGGGCAGCTCTTTCGGCGGCGGGCACTCCATCACCGTCGCGTCGCGCCATCCAGAACTGAAAGCGGCGGTGGCTCAATGCCCGTTCACCGACGGCCTCGCGTCAGCGCTCGCGCTGGGGCCGGCCGAATCCCTCAAGGTATTGCCGTCAGTCGCCCGAGATGTCGCGTCCATGGTCTTGCGCAGGCCACCCGCAATGATCCCGCTCGCCGGCCGGCCCGGTTCGCTGGCCCTGATGAGCGCTCCGGATGCTCTTCCCGGCTATGAGGCGCTGCTGCCGCCCGACACGACATTCCGGAACGAGGTAGCGGCGCGGGTCGCTCCGACCATCGCTGCGTACCGGCCGGGGCGTGCGGCGAAGAAGATCAAATTCCCAATCCTGTTCTGTGTCAGCAATACCGACAGCGTCACGCCGCCGGCCCAAACCCTGCGGTACGCGCGCACCGCACCCAAGGGGGAGATCAAACGCTACGACGCCGGCCATTTCGACTTCTATCTCGGAGCGCCGTTCGAAGAATTGGTACGCGACCAGGTCGAGTTTCTCAGCCGCCAACTGCAGCCGGCGGGAGCGGTCGTGTGATGTCCAGATCAAACCGACGTCCTGGGCGGACGATTGCCGCTTGCGGACCCTGCGGCTCTGGACCCCGCACAGCGGGAGGTCTTCGACCGAATGGCGAGGAAAATCGTTCCGTGGGCCAACGATGCCCAGTTCCAAAGCACCGCGGACGACGGACGGCTTATCGGCCCTTTCAACCCCGCTCTGCTCAACCCCGCAATCGCTGGCCCTTTTTTGGACTTGCAGTTCGCCGAGCAGGTGCACACATCACTGAGTGCGCGGGTCCGCGAAGTCGTGATCCTTACCGTCGGTGCGGTCTGGCAGGCCGACTATGAGCTGTATGCCCACCTGGCGGTGGCCCGCAAGGCCGGCCTGCCTGAAGAGGCCGCCCGGGCGGTAGTCGCGGGTGGCCTCCCGGACGGCCTGAGCTACGACGAACAGATCGCCCTCCGGCTCACCAGGGAACTTTCAACCAGTCACCGCATCGACGAATCGCTGTACCGAGTGGCCGAAAACACCTTTGGGGCGAAGGGATTGATAGATATCGCCTTCCTCATCGGCATCTACCACTCGGTGTGCGCGACGCTCACTATGTTCGCGATTCCTGCTCCGGAATAGGCCGCCATGAATTTTGCTTCGTTACCCGACCGGCGGGCGGACCTCGATCCCAACGGGCCGGCGGTGTCGGACGGAACTCGGTCATTGACCAATGCTGGCTTGGTGGAACGTGTTCGGGCCGCAGGTCGTCACCTTGACGAGCTCGGTGTCGGTACCGGAGATGTGGTCGCGCTCAAGTTGCGCAACCGGGTTGAGTTCGTGGTGCTGATGTTCGCGTGCTGGCGGCTAGGCGCCACGGTGACGCCAGTCAATCCGAGCCTGACCGAGGCCGAGGTCACGCTTCAACTCGAGGCCTCCGGCGCGCGGCTGCTGGTGGTCGAGGACGGGGTGCCAGCTCCGGGCGGGGTCGCGACCTTGGCGGTCGGGAATCTCTACGCGAAGGGGCCGGGTTGGGATGGGCCACCACTGGTGGATCCGTCGGCGCTGGCGCTACTGATCTTCACCAGCGGGACGACGGGCGTACCGAAGGGCGTAATGCTCGACCATGCCAACCTTGATGCGATGGCCGAGATGGGGCGCCAGGCGCTTCACATCGGACCGACGGACCGGTGTCTGCTGATCCTGCCACTGTTCCACGTCAACGGCATCGTGGTCAGCGTGCTGATGCCGCTACTCGCGGGCGCCAGCGTGGTCATTGCCGAACGGTTTGATCCACAACACGTTCTTCGACACCGTCGAACACCAACGGCCTACGTTCTTTTCGGCGGTGCCCACCATCTACACCATGCTCGCAGCGCTGCCTGACGATGTTCGCCCCGACACGTCGTCGGTGCGGTTCGGCATCTGTGGTGCTGCCCCTGCCTCCGCAGAATTGCTGAGTCGGTTCGAGGCGCGCTACGGATTTCCGCTGATCGAGGGCTACGGCCTGTCGGAAGGAACGTGTGCCTCCACCATCAACCCCGTCGACGGTGAACGCCGGGCCGGCACGGTGGGGATCGCGTTTCCTGGTCAGCAGATCCGCATCGTCGACGAAGCCGGCACCGACGTGGCGACCGGCGTGGATGGTGAGGTCATCATCGCCGGCCCCAATGTCATGCGCGGGTATCTGGGCCGCGCCGACGAAACCGCCCGCGCCATCATCGACGGCTGGCTGCACACCGGCGACGTCGGCCACCTCGACGCCGAGGGCTACCTGACATTGGTGGGGCGGTCCAAGGACATGATCATCCGCGGCGGAGAGAACATCTACCCCAAGGAAATCGAAGACGTCCTCACCAGCGACCCCACCGTGCTGGAGGCAGCGGTCATCGGCGTACCCGACGACAAATGGGGCGAGACCGTCGCCGCCTACGTCCAGCCGCGACCCGGTCGCACCATCAATCCCGAAGCGCTGCAAGCACTGTGCGAACGCAAACTCGCCGGCTACAAACGCCCCACCTCGATCACCGTGATGGACGCCATCCCCAAGAACGCCGTCGGCAAGACGGACAAGGCTCCGTTGCGGGCAGCCCACCTGAAAGGAACATCCGCTATGACTTCCCTGCACGACCCGCTGACCCTGCCGTGCGGCCAAGTGCTGCCCAATCGGATCATGAAGGCCGCGTTGAGCGAAGGGCTCGGCGACAAGCAAAATTCTCCGGACGAGCGCCTCGAGCGGCTCTACACGAGCTGGAGTCAAGGCGGGTACGGTCTGATCGTCACCGGCAATGTGATGGTCGACCGCACGCAGCTCGGCGAGCCGGGCAACGTCGTCATCGAGGACGAGCGCAACCTGGACGCCCTGTCGCGCTGGGCCAAGACCACCAAGGACGCCGGCGTTCCGATTTGGGTGCAGCTCAATCATCCAGGGCGCCAATCGAACCCGCTCGCGCTCGGTCACACCCCGGTGGCGCCCAGCGCGGTGGCGATCAATTTCCCCGGCGCGGCCACGCCTCGTGAGCTGACATCCGCTGAGATCGAAGACATCATCGAGCGTTTCGCGGCCGCGGCGGTGGTGTGCGAGACGGCGGGTTTCGACGGTGTGCAGATCCATGGTGCTCACGGATACCTGGTCGCGCAGTTCCTGTCGCCGTTGTCGAACCAGCGCGACGATGAGTGGGGCGGTGACCCCGAGCGGCGGATGCGCTTTGTGCTCGAAGTCGTGCGCCGCATCCGCTCGCGAGTGTCGCCGGGCTTCGCGGTGGGCATCAAGCTCAACTCGGCCGACTTCCAGCGCGGCGGGTTCACCGAAGATGAATCCCGCTCCGTGGTGGCGGCATTGGCGCATGAGGGCATCGACCTGATCGAGGTCAGCGGCGGCAGCTACGAGCAACCCGCCATGATGGGCAAGGCCGCCGACAGCACCCGGGCGCGCGAGGCCTACTTCTTGGAGTACGCCCGCACGGTGCGCAGCCTTGCCGGCGACATCCCGCTGGCGGTCACGGGCGGCTTCCGTTCCCGCAGCGCGATGGCAGAGGCAGTGGATGCCGGCGAGTGCGACGTCATCGGTCTGGGCCGGCCCACCGCAACCACGCCGGACGCCGCCGACGTGGTCCTGGCCGGGCGCGCCGAGACACTGGCCTCGCACTCAAGTGCGCGCCGGCATGCGCCGTGTCCTTGGCCGGTTCGTCGACATCAAATCACTCGACGGGATTCTCGAACTCTCCTGGCACACAGACCAATTGCACCGCGTCGGCGCCGGTCTCAAACCCGACCTCAATCGCGGTCGCATCGCCACCATGCTCGCGATGCTCCGCCGCAACGGCACTGTGTCAGTCGGACGCAAGCGTGGTCTCTGACATGAAGCGCTATTCACTCGTCCGACAAGGTCGTCCTGATCACCGGTGCCGGTCGCGGGCTGGGTGCGGCCACCGCCGCAGCGCTGAGCTCAGCGCGGGGCACGAGTCGGTGCTTGCCGACATTGATGTGTCTGCAGCGCAGGGGGTCGCGGCGACGTTGCCGAACGGCCGAGGTCTGGCGCTGCAATGCGATGTCACCCGACATCGATTCCGTCCAGGAGGCCGTGCGGCGAACCCGCGAGGAGTTCGGACGCATCGACGTCGCGATCGCCAACGCCGGTGTTCTCGGCCGTGGCGGCACCTTCCGCACACTCACGCCCGACCAAGTGAGTGGTGTCATGTCGGTCAACGTCGATGGAGTCGTCAACACGGTGGCGGCCACGCTGGAATCGGTGATCAGCAGCCGAGGCCAGATCGTGCTGGTGAGTTCGGTGTTCGCCTACATCAACGGGGCGGGCGCCATCCCGTACGCGATGAGCAAGGCCGCGGTGGAGCAACTCGGCCGTGGCCTTCGCGTCGAGCTGGCCAGCCACGGCGCCTCGGCCATGACGGCGTACTTCTCACTCATCGAGACCGACATGATCCGTCAGGGCGTGGATGCAGATCCCCACGTGTCCGCCCTGCTCTCGGCGATGCCCAAATTCATACTCAAGCGAATCCAGCCGCAGACTGCAGCGGCCGCGATCGCAGACGGGCTGGAACGAGGCAATCCTCCATCACGGTTCCCGGACGCTGGAGGCCCGTCGCCGCGCTTCGAGGCGTGGCCGGACCGATCGTCGACGCGAAACTCGCACGAGACGCCGCCGTACAGCGAGCCCTTACCAAGCTCGAGAACCGATAGCCTCAACGGGCGCGAGCCTGTAGTTATCGAGAGATTGTTCGAGTGAAGGCCTCGGTAACTACAGGCTCACGGTGGGTGCAGTTGCCCATCCCAACCGCGAGAAACCAAAGCGCGGTACGCGCGGTCGATGATGTCTTCGTCGCGGTCCTCCTTGATCACGCGGATCACGATCCAGCCGAGTCGCTGTAGCGTTGCCAATGCCCGCATGTCCTTGACGTACGCCTTGCGGTTGGTGCGGTGGTGGTCCCCGTCGTACTCGGCGGCGACCATGAAGTCCTCCCATCCCATGTCGACCGGGCGCACGAGCCGCCCGCGACCGTCGACCACGGGTATTTGAGTCGTCGGCCTGGGAAACCCGGCGTCGATGAACAGAAGGCGCAACCGCGTCTCCTGCGGCGACGCAGCTCCGCCATCGACGAGCGGGAGCACGGCACGTAGTTGCTTGAGTCCGCGGGCGCGGCGGTGACGCTGCGCCAGCAGCAAGACCTCATCCGATCGAAAACGGCGTTGCCCGCATGAGCGCGTCGAGCCGAGCGATCGCCTCGCTTCGCGGCAAGTGGCGCCCGAGGTCATACGCCGTGCGAGCAGATGTGGTGACGGAAATACATGAGACGGTGGTGATCTCGTCATGGTCGAGACGTTCGTCGCGGGCTACGATGCCCGGCGGCGGTCGGGTGTTGTCCCAGATCAGCTCGACCGGTATGTCGTCGTCAACCCACTGGGCTCCGTGGAGAGCCGAGGCAGCGACGCCGGCCACCACGCCGTTGCGGCCAGACCGCAACCAAGCTCCGTCGATGCGGTCCAACAGCGTCGGCTCATAGCCTTTGGGCCAATAGATGTCCCGGAACATCCGGTCGTGCCAACGACGCAAATCGTGTTCAGTGACCGCACCATTCGCAAGTGCCTGGCTGCCGACAATGAGCTTCCTCATGCACGCATGCTCACAGGAGTCACCGACAAGTTGAGCCTGTAGTTATCGAGACGTTCTGCGAGTGGAGGCCTCGGTAACTACAGGCTCGACGGGAAGTGCAGCTTGGCTAGCGCGGTTGCAAGATGATCACTGGGATCTCGCGCTCAGTCGCGCTTTGATACGAGTCGAAGTCGGCGTAGGCATCGACCAGGCGTGGCCAGAGACGCGCCCTTTCGTCCTCGCTGGCGACGACGGCTCGAACTGCCCGGCGAGCAGGTCCGATCTGAATGTGGACATCGGGATGTGCCAGCAGATTGCGATACCACTGCGGGTTTTCCGTCCGTCCCCCGGCAGATGCAACGATGATCACGTCGCTGTCGATCGGTGATGTACAGCAGAGGCGAGACGAAGGTCTTGCCGGACTTGCGGCCCCGGTGTTCGAGCAGCAGTGTCGGTGCCGGTTTGCGGAATCCGGCGCCGAGTCGCAAGTTACCGCCGACTCTTCCGCCGGTGCGGCGATAGATCCATGTGTGAGCCTTACCGATATACCGCGAAATCGTCGTAGATATCGACGAATTCAACAGGCGGGCAGGCTTATTGGATGTAGCCATGTTGATTTCACAACCTTCAGGAATACAAGCGCCTTGCCGTGACGCTTCCGTCGCGGTAGACCGAGTGGTGTACTTCTTGTGCTAACCGTAGCACGCCCCTCATGAATGTGTAAACCGGTCGGTATACTTACACCAGCGGAACTACCTCGATGGTTTCACCGAGCTACGGCATAACGCTCGCTCGGAGCGATACATCATGCCTCGGTCAAGAAGTCCTTCCATCGACCCGGAGCGGGTTCAGGAAGTCTGCGAGCAATTGCGTCCCCGTTGGTCTGCGCATCGCTTCGGCGTCGTGGTTGGCGCAGTCCCAGAATGCGGCGGCCGATTTCGGAGAGGTGCTCGATCAACGACCGTTCGTCGATGTCGATTGGTGCACCGGTGGCCGCTCCGGCTAGGCCGGTGAAAACGGCCGTGGCCTTGATGATTCCGGCATTGCCCGACTCGAGTTGCATAAGCAGCATCAGCTGACGTGCGATCAGATCGCCCCACTCCGGCTGTGACTGCAATACGCGGTGAACGCTCGGATCGAAGACCATGACTGCGGCGAGCGACCGATTCTTGGCGACTACACCGGCGAAGCCCTGCACCATGGCGTCCATCTGAGTGCGCGGCGTGCTTTGACTCTCCGCGGTCTCCACGACATTACGGATCTGGTGCAGGAGGGGCTCCATCAACGCGATGAGTAACTGGTCCCGGGCGCGGAAGTGGTAGTAGATCGCAGCCTTCGTAAAGCCGAGCTCGTCGGCAATCATCTGCAGTGACGTGCCCGCGAAGCCGTGTTGGCTGATCAACACCTTGGCGATATCGAGCAGCCTCTGCCGAGTGTCAATCGGATAGTCGGCACCGTCGATCCTGCTGATGTCATGCCTCGCCTCCTCATCAACAGTCAAGCAACGCACTAGACAATCGGCAAGTCACGACTTGATGATCGGCAAATTGGGGCTTGACACTCGTTAAGCTGTCACTTTACGGTCGACAAGTAGCCACTTTACGGTCGGCAAGTGAAATGCCCTCGCAGGGCGTTCGCATCGAGTCATCGAGGATTCAAATGAGCACACCGACTTCGCACGTCAGCACCTACAGCCGCTACATCGGTCGAGTGGGCGCGTTGGCCGCGGCCCTGGGGATCGGGGTGATGGTCATTTCCTCGCCGGGTTTGGCCGTGGCAGATACGACCGCCACGTCATCGGAATCGTCGTCGACGAGTTCGGAGAGTTCGACGAGTTCGCCGTCGGGCCAGACGTCGTCCGGTGAGTCGACTACCGGAACCGCCGCCTCATCCACCTCGGCGGCCGGTACCGAGTCAACGTCACCGGTAGCACGACGTCTTCATCCACCCAGATTGCATCCGGCGTCACCGTCAGCAGCAGCGGCGGTGCGCACACCAGCACCACCGAATCAAAAGCGTCGACGGCTCCCACGCCAACCAGCGCTGAACCGCTGCGAAGACACCGGCGCCGTTGAGACCCCACCAGATTCGAGCGAAACAGCCGCCTCCGGCGAGACAACCGCACCCACTGAGCCCGGCACGCCACCAGCGACCCCGGCACTGCAGACCGAGCACACGGCATCGAATCATCGCCCCGAGCGAGTCGAACTCGACGCACGCGGCCACCGTCAACGCCACGACGCCCACGAGCACCATCGGTGCCGGCCAGGTCGTCGCGACTGTCGCGCAACCGTCCGCGACGGTCACCGAGTCGAGCGTGGTGCCCACCGCACAAGCGGTCCAGGCGAGGACCGCAAGCAGCGCACTGACGACACAGACGGTCGCCGCGGCGGCCACGACACCAGCCGCATCGACGGCTCTGGTCGCCCCTCCCGCTATCGGCATAGTGGGATTCCTCAACAGCGTCGTCACCAATCTGCTCAATCCGTTCCTCGCACCGGCGCCCAACACGCCGGAACCCTTCACCCCGGTGGTGTGGGCGGTGTTGGCCTGGGTACGACGCAACGTGTTCAATCAGGCGCCGACCATCACCTACAACCCGACCACTACGGTGCAGACCGGGCAGACCGTTACCGGCAACATCGGCGCCACCGACCCCGAGGGTGACGCCTTGACCTACAAGGTCACCCAGGCGCCGCAGCACGGCACCCTGACGATCGACCAGGCGACGGGCAACTTCACCTACACGCCCGACGACATCAATTACACTGCGGCGCAGACTGATTCGTTCACCGTCTCGGTCACCGACGGCAAGTTCAAAGTGCTGGGTCTGTTCAGCCCGCACAGCGACCAGGCGACCATCGGCCTCAGTGTGCTCAATCCCACCATCGAGCGCGTGATCGTGAACCTGCCCGCCGGCTACACCAACCCGGACACTCCGCGCTTTGCCGCTGATGGAAAGTCGCTTTACTTCGCCGTCACACCCCCTGGCGGCACTCGGATGGAGATCCATCAGGTCAACGTCGACGGCACCGACCTCCGGTGCGTCACCTGTGGGCTATCGCCGAACATCACCGGCGGCCTGGGCAGGGTGGTCCCCGCCCCGGACGGCCGGCTCATGATTCAAGTTGCGACCTCCCCGAACTCGTACGTCGTCTACGAACCCGTCAGCAATCAGCTGGTCCCGGTCATCACGCCGCCGTCGGCGGCCCGCGCCTTGGACCCGCAACGCGAGATGAGGATTTCGCCCGACGGGAAGTACGTGGTGTTCAGCCAGATTCAGCTGGGCCAGACCGGCAACTTCACGGCGGTGCCGGTGGTGGGCAGGCTCGTCCGCACCACCAATGCGGTCACGGGGGCAGCTGAGTATCACATCGACGATGCGCGGGTGGTCTTCCCCGTTGGTGAGGCCAAGCAATGGACCCCCGACGGCAGGGGCGTGATCATCACCGGCGGGCAGTACGAGATGGGCAACGTCGACAACGTCCTGGTCGACCTGGCCACCGGTAAGGTGACCCGTTTGACCGCCAACCTCGACTACGAGGAGGACATCGACATGTCCCCCAACCTCGGGTGGATCGCGGTCGGAAGTACGCGCACGTATGACGCGCTGACACCGATGACGAGGATCGTGCGGCCACCGTTCCTGCCGGCACAGATCCAGGGCGCCGTCTACGAGGCTTATCGAGGTTCCGGGAGTTCCACGAATGTCTCGAACCAGGAATGGCTCGTCGCAATAGAGGATGAGCTCAAGGGCGAGAACGGAATCCCACTGTTCGTCGATGACGATCCCAGCACGCCCGAGGACGAAGGCGACAACTACAACGCTCGAAGCATGGCCAGCTGGAATGCCACGGGCGACGCGGTCGCGTTCTGGGAGGCGCAGGCCGCGCCGCTCGGCTCGCCAGACCCGAACGTGTCACGGCTCGTCATCGCCAACCTGCAGTACACGACCAGCGTTGGGCCCGTCGAGGGCGATCTGGTGACTCCAGATCCGACGTGGGCCCCGAAGCTGAGCGAGTCCGTTCCCACCACGCTGGCACTGCCTCCGGTCGGAACCCATGCCGGCGCAGGAGGCGGTACCGCCACGATCACCGAGGTCCCCGACCCGACGAATGCCGCAGCAACGCTGCGCACCGTCACCTACGACAATTACGTCAACGTGGACGGATTGATCCTGAACGGCTCGGAATCGACTAGCGCTACCGCTAGCCAGAACACCATCCGTTACCGCGCCGACATCACCGTCACGGGAGCCCAAACCGGTTACCTGAGGGGTGACGTCACCATCAACAAGCTCACGCGAACGATCACCCCGACGATCGCGGGGACGAACACCCCCGAGAACCCCGGTTCGATGATCAGGTCAAGCCTCGACGGCGACTTGCTGGTGCTCTTGGACCCGACCAGGATCGCCGAAACTCGGGCCAGTGCGTAGTTGGCGGCAGGGCTAGATGCACAGGGCCTAAGTCTTAGGACAGAACCTGTCCGGTATTGCTGAGATCCTGATTTCATGACCACCAAGACGGACGATCTGACTGCAAAGCCTCCTCGCGTTGAACAGCCCGTTCTCGATGATCTGCGTCGCCGACTACGCGCGACCAACCGCGTCAGGGTGCCGGAGGGCACCGGGTGGGGGCGCGGCATCGACACCGACTACCTGGCCGAGTTGGTTTCCTACTGGGCCGACTCCTACGACTGGCGCACCCACGAGCAGCGCATCCGGTCATTGCCGTGGGCGACCGTTGACATCTCTGGGACCAATTACCGAGTCCTGCACCAGAAGTCGTCAAGTCAGGCCCCGACGGCTGTGCTCCTGCACGGTTGGCCGGACTCGGTACTCCGCTACGAGCGGGTGTTGCCCTAATAAGGGATCTCAACGTCGTCGTGCCGGCCCTCCCCGGATTCCCATTCGCGCCGCCGCTGACTGAACCCGGCATGTCGGCTGGCGCGATGGCCGATGTTGTAGAGGCCGTGATGTCGGAGCTTGGCTACCAGAACTACATCGTCTCGGGCGGCGACGTCGGCAGCCTCGTCGCCGAGCGGCTAGCCGTGCGAGCACTACACAACGTCTCGGCGTTGCACCTCACCGATGTGCCTTACACACATCTGTTTACCGTCGGCGACTCCGAACTGACACCCGATGAACAGGCCTACCTGTCCGCCGGTCGGCAATGGCAGATGACCGAAGGCGCCTACGCCCTGGAGCAGTCGACCAAGCCGCACACATTGGCGGTAGCGCTGGGTGATTCACCGGCCGGGCTGTTGGCCTGGATCGTCGAGAAGCTGCGGGCCTGGAGCGACTGCGGCGGCGACGTCGAATCCGTTTTCCCCCGTGACGACCTGCTGACTTGGGTCACCGCATACTGGGTCACCGGCACGATCGGAACGTCGTTTTCGTCCTATGTCGAGGAGACTGACCCGGTAGCCGAGGTCGCGACGCCGACCGTTGTGAGCATCTTCCCGCACGATCTTGTCCCGGCGCCGAGATCTTTCGCCGAGCGCTTCTTCGACGTTCGGGTCTGGGACGAACAGCCCAGCGGCGGGCACTTCTCCGCCTGGGAACAACCGGAACGTTTTGTCGCCGGTCTGCGCGCCGCGGTGGGGATAACCGCGAAGTGAACGAAGTGTCCGCGGTGCCTACTTGGAGTTTCCTACCGCGGCAACGGCTTCCAGTGGCGGAGCGATCAGCGGCAGCCCAAACAGCGTGACCAGGCCCGGTTCGCCGAATACGACGATGCGGGCGATCCCGGCCGAGGTCACGTCGAGCACGGCGATTCCGAACGCGCGCAGCACCCGTCGTCGTTGCGACGGTAGGCCGCAGCAGCGGGCTGTCCGTTGGCGGCGATGGCTACCATGCGCCAATCGCCTTGAACGCCAACCACTCCGGCAAGGTAGGGCAGGCAGGTCGTCAGGCCGGAGAACCACGTCCGCGAACCGACCATCTCCAGCGCGGCGTCGTGGCGCAGTGCCTCCGCCAGCAAGTCGGTATCTGCGTTCTCGAACGCGGTCATGTACTTCTCGAGCAACTCGCGGGCCCGCGGTTCCGTTGGCTCGATGACCTCGTCGGCGCTCGGGGAGACGTCAACCATGCGCGCCCGCGCCCGCTGCAGCGCGCTCTTCACCGCGGCGACGCTGATGTCGAGCATCGCGGCGACATCTGCGGCCGGGAACGCCAACACGTCGCGCAGCAGAAGCACCGCACGCTGCTGGGCCGGAAGGTGTTGGAGGCTGGCCACTAAAGCCAGCCGCAGACTCTCGCGTGAGGTAACCACCGCGGCCGGATCGTCGGCCACCCGGGCATCGGGAATCACCTGCAGCCACAGCGCATCTGGGGCTGGCACCGGTTCGGTGTGCGGATCGTCTGCCGGTGCGCCAAGACCCGACGGCAGCACCCGCCTGCTGCCGTGGGCAAGCGCCGTGAGGCACGCGTTGGTGGCGATGCGATAGAGCCAGGTCCGCACCGACGAGCGGTTCTCGAACTCCCGATAGCCGCGCCACGCCCGCAGGTAGGTTTCCTGCACCACGTCCTCGGCGTCGTGGGCGGAGCCGAGCATCCGGTAGCAGTGGGCGAGCAGTTCACGGCGGAAGGGCTCGGTCTCACGGACGAATTCGGTCATGCTGCGGCCGGTGGGAACTGGTAGACCTTCTCCGGCGTGATCCGCACGATCAACCGCTCGGCGTCCGGCTCGGGTGGAGGCGCCATGCCCCCCATATGGCGGTCGTACATCTCGTAGAGCAATCGCTTCTCGGGATCGTCGGTGATCTCGACAGTGCCACGAATCTCGACATAGCGTCCGTTCGCCTTGTCGACCACCAGCAGGCTGACCCGCGGGTCACGCACCATGTTGCGGGTTTTCAGCCTGCCTTTGATGGTGCTGAACACCACCGCGTCGCCGTCGCGTTTGACGAAGACCACCGACGACTGCGGGCGGCCGTCGGCGTTCGACGTGGCGATCGCCGCGATGTGCGGTCCGTCGAGCACGTCGCGGGCAGCATCGTTGAGCGTTATGTCCATGCAGGTATGGACCCCGCGCTTCGGGAAAAGGAATCGGTCATTCCTCAAGCCAGATGTGGAACGTGTCGAGGCGTGTAAAGCCCACACGACATCCTCGGTCAGGCACGACAGTATTTGCGCGAGGTCGCCTCTGCGGAACCCGTCGGTGTACTTCTCGACGACTGCCTTCTTTGCTGCGCGACACATACGTTCTTTCAGGAACAGCGGACAGCAGCGTGCTGGCCCAAGAACCGTTTGAAAACCGCCTACGGGCTAACCCCTATGAACTGACGTCGGTCACAGGAGGTCGGCCCAATGGTTACCGGAGACAGTGGGGTCAGCAGCACGGAGCAACTTGACCCGGGATCGCAGCGGGTACAGGTCCGGCGCGCCGCGATGGCGAGCGCGATCGGCACCACAATCGAGTGGTACGACTTCTTCCTCTACAACACGGCCGCAGCGCTGGTCTTTCCACACCTGTTCTTCCCCGAATCCAGCACCTACGCAGGCGCGATGCAGTCATTCGCGACCTATTTCGTGGGGTTCGCCGCACGGCCGATCGGGGCGGCCATCTTCGGGCACTGGGGCGACCGGATCGGCCGCAAGACCACGCTGATCATCACGCTGCTCGTCATGGGCCTCGCGTCTGCGGTTATCGGCATCCTGCCCGGCACCGCGGCCATCGGCGTCGCCGCGCCGCTGCTGCTCGTGACACTGCGCGTGCTGCAGGGCATCGCGGTCGGCGGCGAATGGAGCGGCTCGGTGCTGCTCACGATGGAATGGGGGGACCAGAAGAGGCGCGGTCTGCTCGGCAGTTTCGCCCAGATCGGCGTCCCGGTCGGGCTGGTGCTGGGCACCGGCGGCATGACGCTGCTGTCGGCGACGATGTCGGACGAAGCGTTCGACTCTTGGGGCTGGCGGGTGCCCTTCCTGGCCAGCCTGGTTTTGGTCGCGGTGGGCCTGGTGATCCGGCTGAAGATTCTCGAGACGCCGATGTTCAAGAAGGTGCTGGACCAGGGCAAGACCGCGAGCGCCCCGGTCGCCGACGTGATCCGGCGTCACTGGCGGGAGATCCTGCTCTCTGCGGGCCTGCGCTTCGTCGAGCAGATGCCGTTCTACTTGTTCACCACGTTCGTGTTGACCTACGTCGTGCAGCGCCACCACTACAGCAAGACGTTCGTGCTGACCGCGGTACTGGTGGGCGCCACCGTCGAGCTCGCGACGATCCCGTTCTTCTCGCATCTGTCGGATTCGATTGGCAGAAAACGGGTTTACCTGGCAGGCGCGGTCATCGCGGGACTGTTCGCGTTCCCGTACTTCGCCGTGCTGACCCACGGCGGGCAAGTGCTGATCTTCATCGCGGTCGTGCTGTCGATGGTCGTGCACTCGATGATGTACGGACCGCAGGCCGCGCTGATCGGCGAGAGCTTCCCGACGCATTTGCGTTACGGCGGCGCCGGTCTCGGCTACCAATTGGCATCGGTGTTCGCTGGCGGACCGGCTCCTCTCATAGCCACGTGGCTGCTTCACGAGACCGGGACGCCGTACTCGATCTCGGTCTACATCGTCCTGGCCGCGGTCATCACGGTGGTCTGTTGCCTCGCCCTGCCCGACCGTTCGCGGGCCAACATCGACGACGCGCGGTCTACAGCCGCGACTGACGGCCTACCTAAGATTAGGCCGCGGCATCGACGCTCGCGAACAAAGTCAGCTGTGGTCTGGTGGAAGTCGATGTCCTCAGCAGGGGTTTCCACCCCTCGCCTGACCGTCGCCGCGGCGGCGTGTTTGGCGCTGCTCGCCATCGGGCTGCCTGTCGGCCACTGCCGCGCCCGCCGCCGATGACCAGGGATACGTCGACTCCACCGCGCGGTGCACCCCGCCGAACACGGCGGTCGCTCTTCGGCAGCACGGACAGTTCGCGCGTGGCGATCTGCAAGACGCCGGGCGGTCAGTATGAGTACCGCGGCGTGCGGGTGCGCGACGGCGCGAGGCTGATCGTCGCCCGCCTCGCAATCCGGCGATGGATACGTCGCCGACAACGACGGCATCACCTACACCGTGACGTCGAAGTCTTGGTAATCAGCTTGGGCAACAAGGTGATTCGCGAGGAACCGATGGTGGACTCCCACACGCCGGACACCCCCGCTCGCGCCTGCCGCGCCGACCACCGACGACGACGACTCCGACGACGCCATTGCCGCCGCCGTTGCCCGCCGAGGTGGGCGGCCGCTAGCGTCACAAGCCGATCAGCGACTCGATCCAGCTGCGCGCGAAGTAGAGCACGAAGCCCGCCGCCACGATCCAGAGCAGCGGGCTGATCTCGCGCACCTTCCCGGCCGCCGAGCGCAGGACGACCCACGCGATGAAGCCGACGCCGATGCCGTTGGCGATCGAGTAGCTGAACGGCATCACCGCCACGGTGAGGACGACCGGCAGCGCCACCGAGAACTCTGAGATGTCGATGTGGCGCAGCTGCGACATCATCATCACGCCGACGATCACCAGCGCCGCGGCGGCCACCTCGGTCGGCACGATCGACGCCAGGGGAGCGACGAACATCGCCGCGAGGAACAGCGCCCCCGTCACGAGGTTGGCCAAGCCGGTGCGGGCGCCCTCCTCGATGCCCGCGCCCGATTCGATGAAGACGGTGTTGGACGACGACGACGTCGCCCCGCCGACGATCGCGCCTGCGCCCTCGACGATCAGCGCCGAGCGCAGTCGCGGGAAGGTGCCCTGCGCGTCGGCGAGCCCCGCCTCGCGCGCCAGCCCGGTGAAGGTGCCCATCGCATCGAAGAAGTTCGCGAAAACCAGTGTGAACACAAGCATTACCGCGGCGAGCACGCCGATCCGGCCGAAGCTGCCCAGCAGGCTGAAGTCGCCGGCGAGGGACAGGTCGGGAAGCGCGAACGGCGAGCCCGACAACGTCGGTACCGACAGGCTCCAGCCGCCGGGGTGCTCGGTCGCCGACCCGAGATGCCAGATCGCCTCGATGACGACCGCGACCACCGTGCCCGCCACGAGCCCGATGAGGATGCCACCGCGTACCCGCCGCACGACGAGGATGCCGGTCACCAGCAGGGTGAACACGAAGACCACCGTCGGGACGGTGTTGATCGAACCGATGCCGCCGGCGCCCAGCCCGACCGGCGGTGACGGCACTCCGGTGGAGCCGATGAACCCGGCGTCGACCAACCCGATGAAGAGGATGAACAGTCCGATGCCGGCCGTGATGGCGAGCTTGAGCTGCATCGGCACGGCGTCGAACACCATTCTGCGCAGCCCGGTCACTGCCAGCAGCACGATGATCAACCCGTCGATGACCACGAGGCCCATCGCCTCGGGCCAGGTGAGCGAGCCGACCACCGTCGTCGCGAGGAAGGAGTTGATGCCGAGGCCCGCGGCGAACGCGAACGGTAGCCGGGCAATGACGCCGAACAGGATCGTCATGACGCCCGCCGCCAGCGACGTCATGGCCGAGACCTGCGTGAACCCCAGCTTGTGGCCTTCGACATCCGCCGCGCCCGACAGGATGATCGGGTTCAGCACGATGATGTAGGCCATCGCGATGAAGGTGACGACGCCGCCGCGTACCTCGGCGGCGACCGTCGACTTGCGCGCCGAGATTTCGAAGAAGCGATCCAGGCGATCCACGCCTCGACCCTAGGGGCCAGGGCCGCTTGTTGCTCGGTACCGCTTGAGTGAGGCACTCCACAGCTTCCGGGACTTACCGAGCGGTAAGTATCAGCGTACAGTCGTTCACTGAAATGAGCGTGTGCCTCGAAAGGACGAGTTGCTGTGTCGTTTTCTCTTGATCTGTCCGAGGACGTGATCCAGGTCAGGGACTGGGTCCACGAGTTCGCGGAGACGGTGGTGCGCCCTGCAGCGGCGGAGTGGGATGAGCGCGAGGAAACCCCATGGCCGATCATCCAGGAGGCGGCCAAGGTCGGCCTGTACTCCATGGAGCTGTTCGCCACCCAAGCCGCCGAACCGACCGGCATCGGGATCTTGACCGTGTTCGAGGAGCTGTTCTGGGGTGACGCCGGAATCGCGTTGTCGATCCTGGGCACCGGGTTGGCCGCCGCGTCACTTGCCGCCAACGGCACACCCGAACAGCTCGGCGAATGGCTCCCGCAGATGTTCGGCACGCCAGAGGACCCGCTGCTCGCATCGTTCTGTTCATCGGAACCCGGTGCGGGCTCCGACGTCGGCGCCATCCTCACCCGCGCCGTCTACGACGAAGCCAACGACGAGTGGGTGCTCAACGGTGTGAAGACCTGGGCCACCAATGGCGGAATCGCCAACGTGCACATCGTCGTTGCGTCGGTTCATCCCGAACTCGGCAGCCGCGGGCAGGCGACGTTCATCATCCCGCCGAATACGCCCGGGATTCAAACAGGGACAGAAGTTCAAGAAGCACGGAATCCGCGCTTCGCACACCGCTGAAGTGATCCTCGAGGACGTCCGGCTCCCCAGTCGTCTGATCATCGGCGGCAAGGACAAGTTCGACGAGCGAATCGCGCGCATCCGCGAAGGCCAAAGTGCCGCAGGGCAAGCCGCGATGAAGACGTTCGAACGGACCCGGCCCGCTGTCGGCGCGATGGCGCTCGGGGTCGCGCGTGCGGCCTATGAGTACGCGCTGGAATATGCCCAACAGCGAGAACAGTTCGGCCGCAAGATCGCCGACTTCCAAGCCATCGCATTCAAGTTGGCCGACATGAAGACCCGCATCGATTCCGCGCGGATGTTGGTGTGGCGCGCCGGCTGGATGGCCCGTAACAACAAGCCGTTCACCAACGCCGAAGGTTCGATGGCCAAGCTGGTGGCCAGTGAGACCGCCGTCTACGTGACCGATGAGGCGATCCAGATCCTCGGCGGCAACGGCTATACCCGCGACTACCCGGTCGAGCGCATGCACAGGGACGCGAAGATCTTCACCATCTTCGAGGGCACCAGCGAAATCCAGCGGCTCGTCATGGGCAGGGCGATCACCGGTCTACCCATCCGGTAGCGGCTATCCGGTTGGAGTGAACGAAAAGACAAGTACGACGAAGGCAGCGATCAACAGCAGCCACGCCACCACCGGCACAAGAATCCCGCCGCGGCGCCGTGCGGTGAAGAACGACAGCACGACCGCGACGACTGCGACAGCGGGCGCCCCGTATTGGATAAGCGTGAAGCCCAGCTCGCCGGGGCCTTCCCGCGGGCACGTCTGCTTGCTGCATCCGGCTGTGCCGAGGATCTGCATATAGAGGAACAGGACGACCGCGACGGCGCCTGGCACCGTCGCCAGGGCGAGCACCCAGTTCACTATGCGCCCGGTACGGCCCACCTCGTCGGTACCTGGTTGCCGGTCGACTGCGGTCATGATCGACGCGTACCCGACGACGGCGCGGCTCAAACCGCGCGAATCCCGGTGTACACCAATAACAAACCGACGGCCGCCAGAAAGCCGGCCATCAGGACGGCGTGCTGGCGCTCCATCCACTGCTTTACCCGCTCGAGCTGGTGATCGACGCGCTGACCGGCGATCGCGTAGGCGAGTATCGGAACAAGCACCGACGAGCCGGCGATGACGGTGTAGTACGCGACGGCCAACCATGCGCCGGGCACACCCAACCCCGCCGTCCCGATGACCAATCCGGCCGCGGCGTTCATCACGAGCACCTTGGGGTTGATCAGAATCAGCCCGAGCCCGACCGCGGCGGCACCGACAGGCGTCATCCTGCTCAGCCGGTTCAGCCATGCCGGCTGTTTGGTGGCCCGGTGGCGGGTCACCCACCTCCACACGGCGAACGCGACGAGCGCGATGCCGACCGCGATCCGCACCCACGCCGCCCAGGTCGGGGCCGGTCGATTGAGCCCGTCGAGCAGGCGAGGCAGCTGCACGAAGACGGCCGTCGTCGCCGCCAGCCCGAGCAGCCAGCCAGACAGGAAGGCCAGGCCGGTTGCCCGGGCCCGGTCGGACTGCAGTACCAGCACGATTGCCGGGATGATCGTCAGCGGCGAAAGCGCCACCACCAGCGCAAGCGGAATGAGCTGGCCGAGCGCGACCGCCCAACTACCCGACATGGGCAGCGATCTTAATCAGCTAGCGAACGAGATCAGCGGGTTGTCAGCGCCAAGGGCCGTGATTGCGGCTTGTGCCTGCCGTGTACCAGGAAGACCAGCCAACGAATGTCGAGAAGCACTCTGATCGATCCTGTCTCTAGGCGCTCTTGGTGAGGAGCGGAAGGAGCCGACGGCGTTCCAGCATGGCGTCGGCGAACTGGTTCAGTGCGTCCGCGACCGTTGCCACCGTTGGCAGCTCGAGCCGGTCGTCGAAGGTGCGTACTGCGCGGGTGACCGGCTGGCTCGCGATCAGCGACCAATCGACCCCGGCGGCGCTGCAGGCGTCGTCCAATTCGCAGAGCAGCGAAACGATATGCGGAGTAGCGGAACTCACCGCACCGAGATCCAGTACGACGGGCTTCTCCCTGAGGACGAAGCGCTTGGTGTACTGGCTGACCCGGTCGATGTTCGCGTCGTCGAGAACCCCGGTGACCGTCACCACGGTGGCAAGCTGGCGGCTGCACGCTCGGATCTGCGCGCCGTCACAGTCGAATGGCGTATTCGCGTACATTCCAGCCTCCCCTCAATTGCCGACCTGTTACCGAAGCTACGGAGCCGATCTAAGGCAACGGGGAGTAACGGCTAATACTTTAATAAGAACCGGTTTTGGATCGAGCAGCAAACTGCTCAGCCGCCGCGCATCCACTGCGGTCCTGAGTAGTTTTCCCAGGGGTTGTAGTCGGCCAGCAGCGGCTCCTGCGGGGGCCGCTGGTCCTCGCGGCACGTGCTGCAGGTTGATCCGAATCCGGTACCAGATCGAGCTGGGCCCGCGCATGCCGTCGACGAGAATGTCTGCGGGCTGGAGTTTTTCGGCTACCGACGGGTAACGTCCGCGCCACTCATCGAGCGCGGCCATCGCCTCGTCCTTGGTCTTGGTGCGGGCGATCTCGATCAGCGGCATCACCGATTGACGTCGGCCGGTCCCCTTCTTGGCCCCCTTCGGCGCCTTCTCGGCTGGCCCGAGCCGGTCGGCGAGGTCGAGAAGCGGATCCAGCACGCCGGCGGACGCGTCCATCGATTCCCACGGATCGCCGATCTCGGCGAACCGGGCCGGCACGGTCGCGATGGTGAACGCCTCGGGCCGGCAGTCGGCGACCTCGTCCCAGCGCAGCGGCGTCGACACCCGCGCATCCGGCAGTCGCGCGCACCGAGTACGCCGACGCGACGGTGCGGTCGAAGGCGTTCTGGTTGAAGTCGACGAACACGCCCTCGCGCTCCTCCTTCCACCAGCGTGCCGTCGCCAACTCCGGAGCGCGGCGCTCCACTTCGCGGGCCACCGTCTGCGCCGCCAGCCGGACGAACTTGAACGGCCACCGCGGCTGGATGCGCGCATAGATATGAAAGCCACGCGAGCCCGACGTCTTCGGCCATGCCGTCAGGCCGTGGTCCTCGAGCACCTCACGCGCGACGAGCGCGACGTCGACGATCTGCTGCCAGTCCACTCCCGGCATCGGGTCGAGGTCGACGCGCAGCTCATCGGGATGGGCGAGGTCGTCGGCCTGCACCGGATGCGGGTTGAGGTCGACGCAGCCCATGTTGACTGCCCACGCCAGGCCGGCGGCGTCGTGGATGACGGCCTCCTTGGCCGAGGTGCCCGACGCGTACTTCAGCTCGGCGACGTCGACGAAGTCGGGCCGCTTCTCCGGCGCGCGCTTCTGGAAGACGGCTTCCTCGGTGATGCCCTTGACGAATCGCTTGAGGATCATCGGGCGGTTGGCCACGCCGCGCAGCGCACCGTCGGCGACGGCCAGGTAGTAGTTGATCAGGTCGAGTTTGGTGCACGCCCGATGATCGGGGAAAACGACCTTGTCAGGGTTGGTGACGGACACCTGTTGGTCGCCCACGTCCAGCGACAAGGAAGCGCGCCATACCGTCATGGTAATTTCCAGGCCGCCGTGCGACGCGCGTCACATATTGTGGGCTCATGCCTAAGCTAACCGATCTTCCGTTGCAGGCAGCGGCGAAGGTCCAGCAGTACGCCGAGCGCGGCTCCGCAGAACTGCACTACGCCTACAAGATGTTCGAGGCCGGCGCGTTCAAGCTGGAGCCGCCGCAGAACGTCGCCGCCATGGTCGCCGACATCCGGCGCTGGGGCGAGTTCGGCATGATCCCCGCGCTCAACGCGCGCCGCACGCCCAACCGCACCGCGATCATCGACGACGACGGCGAGATCACGTTCAAGGAACTCGACGAGGCCGCGCACGAGGTCGCCAACGGGCTGCTGGCGATGGGGGTCAAGGGTGGCGACGGTGTCGCGATCCTGGCCCGCAACCACCGGTGGTTCCTGATCGCGGTGTACGGGGCGGCCCGCGCCGGAGCGCGCATCATCCTGCTCAACAGCGAGTTCTCCGGACCGCAGATCAAAGAGGTCTCCGAGCGCGAGGGCGCCAAGCTGATCATCTACGACGACGAGTACTGCGAGGCGGTGTCCAAGGCGGATACCGGAACTCGGCAAGCTGCGCGCGCTCGGCAACAACCCCGATAAGGAGGAGCCGTCGGGCAGCACCGACGAGACGCTGGAAGACCTCATCGCGCGCAGCAGCGGCAAGCCCGCACCCAAGGCGACCAAGCATTCGTCGATCATCATTCTGACCAGCGGCACCACCGGAACTCCCAAGGGCGCCAACCGAAGTACGCCGCCGACGCTGGCGCCGATCGGCGGGGTGCTCTCGCACGTGCCGTTCAAGTCCGGCGAGGTGACGTCGCTGCCCGCGCCGATGTTCCACGCGCTGGGCTTCCTGCACGCCACCATCGCGATGATGCTCGGCGACACGCTGGTGCTGCGGCGCCGCTTCAAGCCGCCGACGGTGCTCGAGGACATCGAGAAGCACAAGGTGACCGCGATGGTCGTGGTGCCGGTCATGCTGTCGCGGATGCTCGATGCGCTGGAGGAGATGGAGACGCAAGCCGGACCTGTCGTCGCTGCGGATCGTGTTCGTGTCCGGCTCGCAGCTGGGCGCCGAACTGGCCACAGCGCGCGCTCAAGGACCTCGGTCCGGTCGTCTACAACCTGTACGGGTCGACGGAGATCGCGTTCGCCACCATCGCTCGGCCCAAGGATCTGTCGATCAATCCGGCGCACCGTCGGGCCCGGTGGTCAAGGGCGTGAAGGTGAAGATCCTCGACGACAACGGCAACGAGCTGCCGCAGGGCGAGGTCGGCCGGATCTTCGTCGGCAACTTCTTCCCGTTCGAGGGCTACACCGGCGGCGGCCACAAGCAGATCATCGACGGGCTGATGTCCTCCGGCGACGTCGGCTACTTCGACGAGCACGACCTGCTCTACGTCAGCGGGCGCGACGACGAGATGATCGTGTCCGGCGGCGAGAACGTCTTCCCCGCCGAGGTCGAGGACCTGATCAGCGGCCACCCCGAGGTCGTCGAGGCCACCGCGCTCGGCGTGGAGGACAAGGAGTGGGGGCACCGGCTGCGCGCGTTCGTCGTCAAGACCGACGGCGCCAGCGTCGGCGAGGACGACATCAAGACCTACGTCAAAGACCATCTGGCCCGCTACAAGGTGCCGCGCGAGGTGGTCTTCCTCGACGAGCTGCCGCGCAACCCGACCGGCAAGATCCTCAAGCGGGAGCTGCGCGAAATCACCGTCGACGGAGACGACGAAAAGGCAGACGCGGAATAGTTCCTGCGGCGCTCGGTGGTAATACCACGGCGTGAACATTGATCTGAGCGGAAAGACGGCCCTCGTCACGGGGTCGACGCAGGGCATCGGGTTGGCCATCGCCGAAGGGCTGGCCAACAGCGGTGCGCGGGTCGCCGTCAACGGACGCACGGCGGAGCGCGTCGAGGAAGCCGTCGCCAAACTGGGCGGTGACGTCATCGGTGTCGCCGCGGACGTGACGCACGGCGGACGGCGCGGCCGAGCTGCTGCGCCAGCTTCCCGACGTCGACATCCTGGTGAACAACCTCGGCATCTTCGGCGCCGTACCGGCCCGCGAGATCACCGACGAGCAGTGGCGCACCTACTTCGAAGTGAATGTGCTTGCGGCAGTGCGGCTTATCCGCATGTACCTGCCGGGAATGACCGAACGCGGTTGGGGCAGAGCGATTCAGATCGCCAGTGACTCCGCGCTGGTGATCCCCGAGGAGATGATTCACTACGGGGTGTCCAAGACCGCGCTGCTGGCGGTGTCGCGCGGATTCGCCAAGGACGCCGCGGGTACCGGTGTCACGGTCAACTCCGTCATCGCCGGGCCGACGCACACCGCGGGTGTCGAGGAGTTCGTCTACCAACTGGTCGACAAGTCGCTGCCGTGGGACGAGGCGCAGCGCGAGTTCATGCGCAAGCACCGGCCGCAGTCGCTGCTGCAGCGGCTGATCGAACCGGACGAAATCGCCAACATGGTCACATATTTGGCGTCGCCGCTCGCGTCGGCGACGACGGGCGGGGCGCTGCGGGTCGACGGCGGGTACGTGGATTCGATCGTGCCCTAGGTGGCGTAGATCGCCGCGCCCGGAATGGACAGGCACACCAGCATGAACGTCAGCAGGAACCAGCCCGCGCCCTGCCACGCCGGCCACGCGCCCTCTTCCTTCCACACCCGGTAGGTCTTGACGAACGCGCCGATCCCGCCTGCGAACAGGATCGCTGGGACCATCGACGCAACGATCACGTTCTCTCTCCAGGTCGTTGCGTAGATCGCGAACGCGACACCCGCCGCCGCGACGACCGCGCCGACATACATTGCGGCCTCGTGGAACGTGCCCGGTCGGTCGAACCGCTTCTCAACGTCGTGGGTCATGTCGCTGCGCTACGGACCGCCGTTCACATACCAGGACAGGCAGCCGGGATGGTTCCGGCACGCGATGATCGCGTTGGCGTCCGGAGCCGCTCCACGGACCCTGGGTGCCTGCGGACCGGGCACCGTGCAGCTCGGAACGAACGGACCCCAGGGGAGAACGCCGTTGTAGCACGGCTGCGCCGATGCCGGCGGCGCGCTGACAGTGAAAGGCCGTCGGCGCAATCAGAAAGGCGAGCGCGGCTGCTCCGGTAACCACGAGACGCACCATGGGTCGTACGAAGGTGCTCATATCTACTGCTAACGACGAGCGACTACCTGACTATTTCGATGGTAGACCTGTTTCAACGCAACCGTCAGTAGTCAATCGCCTCGATCAGCGGCGACGGCTCGTCCATCAGCGCCCAGAACCGGTCACGGATCGCCACGGTGATCGGACCCGGCGTGCCATCACCGATCGGTTCGCCGTCCAGCGTGTTGATCGGAGTGACGCCGCCCGCAGTGGTGACCGCCATCAGCTCGTCGGCGTCGTACAGCTCGTGGCTGGTGACGTCGCGCAGGGTCGCCTCGATCCCCATGGCGTCGGCGAGCTCGAACACGGTCTTGCGGGTGATGCCAGGCAATGCGTTTCGTGACGGCGACGCGAGCTTGCCGTCCTTGACGATGACGACGTTGAAGCCGGGGCCCTCGGCGACGCAGTTGTCGGCGTCCATCAGGATCGCAGTGCGTGCGCCGCGGTCCTTGGCCTCGAAGCTCGCCGCGGTCAGGTCGCCCCACTGATAGTTCTTGATCGTCGGGTCGACGGTGTTGCGGCCGGCGCGCCGCACGTGCCGCGGGACGATCGCCGTGGTGCCGAAGATCTGCTCCTGCGGCGGGAACGCCCACAGGTACGGGATCGCGTAGATGTAGACCTGGTGGGTGAGCTTGGACAAATCCTTCTCGCCCTTGCGTTTTCCGTATCCGCGGGTGACCGTCAGGTTGACGAACGACTCCCGCAGCTGCGACATGGCCACGCAGCGCTTGGTGATGTCGGCCAGCTCGTCCTTGCTGTAGCCGGGATCGAGCCGCAGCTTGCGTGGCGCCGTCGAGCAGTCGGTCCAGGTGATCGCCGAGCCGGAAGATGTTGCCGTGCCACACATGTGCGACCGTGTAGGTGAGGTCGGAGTGGCCGAAGCCGGTGTCGAAGATCGAGATCCGCGCCTCCGACGCCGGGATGTACTCGCCTTCGATCCACGCCGCGCCGCCCGCATACGGGCTCGAGGTGTCGAGCTCGTAGTCGCTGTACTGGATCACCGAACCGGGGGAGTGTCCTCGCGGATGGCACCCGGCTCGACGGCGACGAGGTTACTGGTGCCCAGATCTGTGGCAGTCATCAAAGTCCTTTCGGGAATTCAGGAGAGGTGAGTCTTCGCGAAGTTGGGACCCGCCTCGCCGCTGCTCAGCCGCCTGCGCAGCCCGGTCGCGGCCCAGATGCCCGCGAGGACAAGGAGACCCAGGAAGACGTAGCCGTTGCCTGCGAACTGCGGCAGGAAGATCAACGCCACACACACCAGGGTGAAGCAGATCAGCCCGACGACGTAGATGGGCATGCGTGCCCGGCCGAGGTCGAATGTGCCCGGCTCAGGCGCTGGGATGGTGCCCCGGCGGTGGCCGATGATCAGCGCGACGGTCTGCAGCACGTAGGTGGTGAACACCGCCAGCGACGACAGCCCGATGATGAGAAGGAAGGCCTTCTCGCTGACCAGCGCCGAGAGCAGCAGGATCGTCGACAGGCTGAACAGGCCGAGGACTGCGTAGGTCGGGCGTGCGGTTGCTCGGTGACACGTGCCGCCACACGTGGGAGAACGGCAGCATGTTGTCGCGGGCCATCGAGTAGGTCAGCCGCGTCGCGACGAGGATGTTGGCCAGGATGCAGGCCATGACATTGGTCAGCGCAACGGCGACAACGATTTTCGTGACGACCGGGCCCACCTGCTGGGTGATGATCTCCTCGATCGGCGCAGAGGAGGCGGCCGCGACGGCGTCCTGATCGCGGATCGCCAGCACGTAGACGACGTACATCAGGAATTCGATGATGATCGAGGTGGCCAAGCGCGTAGAACATCGTGCGGGGAATGACGTGCCGCGCGTTGACCGTTTCCTCGGCGACGTCGGCACTGGCTTCCACGCCGATCAGCCCGAAGAACGGACCGAGTGAGGCCGCCAGCCACGCCAAGATGTAGGCGGTGTTGCCGTCTGACGTGCCGCCGGTGAACAGCACCGAGATGGGCTGGTGATTGTCCGGCGAGGAGAACGCGACGATCGCCACCAGGATGGTGGCGCCGACGGTGATGACGAGTTCGAGGCTGACGCCGATGTTGTTGACCATCGTGGCGAACCGCACGCCGTAGAGGTTCACGAGCATGCAGACGGCCATCACGCCGATGGCGACGAGGATCTGCGCGGTTTGCGTCATGGCCCAGCCGAACAGTCCGCCGAGGTAACCGGACAGGATGAATCCCACGCCCGTCATGCCGCAGACCCATCCGGCAAGGGCCATCACGCCGGTGAACCACGCGAGGTTGGAGCCGTGGATGCGGCTCGTCCACTGGTACGCGTAGCCGGCCAGCGGGATCTTCGCGGTCAGATCGGCTGCGATGACGACCCAGACGACGAACACCGCGCCGGCGAGCAGCAGGGTCCATACGAAGGGTGCGCCCGCGGTGAAGTACCCGGCGCCGAATCCGGTGAACACCGCCGTGGTGGCGCTGATGGTCGCAAAGCCGATGGCGAAGGACGCCAGTCGGCCGACCGAGCGGTCGAGCTTCTGCGTGTAGCCGAACTGGGCCAGCCGGGCGTCCTCGTCGTCCATCGGCGCCGCAGGCGTAACGGGTGAGGCGGTGTCAGTCATGCAGTGAGGAAACCCGACTCAGCCCTGTCCAGGGAAATTCCAAATTCTGATGTACTGATAAGCGCTCTTTATCAATAGTCGGTCGCCGGGCGCTCGATGGCCTGGCCCTCGCCGAAGCTCCAACTCTTCGCGGACGTGCCGCACCAACTGCGCCGCCTCGCGGCTGAGACCGGCGGGGTGCCAGGCCAGCGCCGTGTAGTTGCGCGGACGGTCGACGATCGGCACGTACGCGATGCCCTGCCGGTTGTACAGCCGGGCGCTGGCCTCGCTGGTGAAGCTGATGCCGAGCCCTCGCGCGATGGTCGTGGTCTCCTCCTCGTAGGTGGCGGCGACGGCGGCGATGGTCGGCGGCTTGCCGTCGCGCGCGTCCATCGCCATCCAGTAGTCACGCCACCTGCCTGCGGTGGCCGGGGCGACGACGATCGGGTCGTCGAGCAGCTCGGCGATTGCGAGCTCGGAACGGTTCGCCAGCGGGTGATCGCGTGGCAGGCAGGCCACCCAGTCCTCGGCGTCGAGGACGAACGTCCGGTGCTCAGGCAGATCGACCGGCGGCCTGATGATCGCCACCTCGGTGGTGCCGTCGGCCAGGCCGGCGGTCGGATCGGAGAAGTCGAATTCCCTTGGCTCCAAGGTGATTTCCGGATAGGCGGCTTCGAAATGCCGCACCAGCCGGAACAGCAGGTCCGCGCCGGTGCCGATCAGATAGCCCAGCCGGATCCTGCGGTAGTGCGCGGACATATCGATCAAGTCGTCGACCGCGGCGTCGATCCCGCGCAGGGCATCGCCCACCTTCGGCAGCCAGGCCTGACCGAGTTCGGTCAGCGCCACCTCACGGGTAGTGCGGGTGAACAGCATGACACCGAGCTGGTGCTCGAGCTGTTTGATCGCCGTCGATAGGGCGGGCTGCGTGATGAACAGTCGTTCGGCGGCGCGCCGATAGTTCAGCTCCTCGCCGAGCACGGCGAAGTAGCGCAGCTGGCGCAATGTCACGTCACCGCTCGTGGCCGTTTCCTTCCGGCGAGATTGCACTGAGGGCTGTGATTCTGCGCCGATCACGACCCTGAGTGCAATGTCGGCGGTTACAGGCCGTCGATGAACGCTCGGGTGTCGTCCCAGGTCGGCAGCAGACCGGCGGCCTGGACCTCGGCGAGGGTGGGTGCGTGGCGGTCGCGGTCGGAGATGATGTGTTCGCCGTCGACGGTGGGCCAGGCGATGTCCAGCGCCGGGTCCAGGGCGTTGATGGTGTGCTCGCGGTCGGGGGCGTAGCCCGCCGAGCACAGGTACATCACCGTCGAATCGTCTTCCAACGCAAGGAAAGCGTGGCCAAGGCCTTCGGAAAGGTAGACCGTTCGGCGGTGTTGGTCATCGAGCACGACCGCGTCCCACTTGCCGAAAGTCGGTGAACCGACCCGGATGTCGACGACGACGTCGTACACCGACCCGCGCAGGCACGTGACGTACTTGGCCTGACTGGGCGGAACCTGCGCGAAGTGCACGCCGCGCAGCACCCCCGCGGCTGACACCGAGCAGTTGGCCTGCCGCAGGTCGAACCGGTGCCCGGCGAACTCGGTGAACTCCGGGTCGGTGAACCATTCGAAGAACGCACCCCGGGAATCGGTGTGGATCTGCGGGGTGATCTCCCATCCGCCGGGGATCGCCAGTTCGCGGGCCTTCACTGGCCGCGCTCCTCATACTGGGCTTCGACAGCGTCTTTCAGTGGGGCCCACCACGATTCGTTGTCGCGATACCACTCGATGGTGGCGCGCAAGCCCGTCCTCGAAGTCGGTGTGCTTGGGCGCCCAGCCCAATTCTTCGCGCAGCGGGCCGGCGTCTATCGCATAGCGCAGGTCGTGCCCGACGCGATCGGTCACGTGATCGAAGTCATCGGCGTCCCGACCCATCAACAGCAAGATGGTTTGCAGCACCGTGAGGTTGTCGCGTTCGCCGTCGGCGCCGATCAAGTAGGTGCGGCCGATCTGGCCGTCGGCCAGGATCCGCCACACCGCGCTGTTGTGGTCGTCGACATGGATCCAGTCGCGCACGTTGGCGCCGGCTCCGTAGAGCTTGGGTCGGCGCCCGGTCAGGATGTTGGTGATCTGACGGGGAATGAATTTCTCCACGTGTTGGTAGGGGCCGTAGTTGTTGGAGCAGTTCGAGATCGTCGCGGCTACGCCGTAGGACCGCACCCAGGCGCGCACCAGCAGGTCGGACGCGGCCTTGGTCGACGAGTACGGGCTCGACGGGTTGTACGGCGTGGTCTCGGTGAACCGCTGCGGGTTACCGAGCTCGAGGTCGCCGTAGACCTCGTCGGTCGACACATGATGCAACCGCACCCCGTGGGCGCGGACCGCCTCCAGAATCGTGAACGTGCCAAACACATTCGTGTGCACGAACGGCTCGGGATCGGCAAGGGCGTTGTCGACATGGGTTTCGGCGGCGAAATGGACGACGGCGTCGGCCTCGGCGACCAGCTTGGACACCAACTCGGCGTCGGTGATGTCGCCCTGCACCAGCCGGATGTCGTCCTCCACAGCAGCCAGCGATTCGCGGCTACCCGCATACGTCAGCGCGTCCAGCACCGTCACCGCATGCTCGCCCACCGCAGAATGCACGAAGTTGGCGCCGATAAACCCCGCGCCGCCAGTCACCAGCAACCGCATGATCAAACCACCTCTCTACGAACGGGAGTCAGGCTTACGACTTCGGCCGACGGACCGGTCGCGGGCGGCTGGACGATCCGACCGGCCAGGCCGGCCGCCGCCCCTGCCGCCGCCGATCGGTACCACGAAAGTCCCTTGTCTGCACGAAATCCGACCGCCCTGCGCACGGGAGTCAGAACCGCCATCGTCGTCAACAACAGCCAGAGCGCGATACCCGTAGGGATGGCGACTCGGCGTGGATGGTGAGTCATCGTGGTGAGGACGGCGGAGCGGTAATACTGGCGGGCCGCGAAGTCCCGTACCTGTGACGTCGAGCGGGCTCCGAGATGAGTGATCAACGCGGCGGGTTCGAGAACGGCTGGAACGGCGATCCGTTGCAACCTTCGGGCGAGCTCCTCTTCCTCGTGGTAGAGAAACAATCGCTCGTCGAATCCACCGGCCCGCCGAAAGTTCTCGGCGCCGACCGCCATACATGTGCCCTGAACGTAGGGCACCTTTCCGCCGCGCCGGTAGACGACGTCCGATGGCGGAATGTCCCTTTTCAGAATTAGTCTGTTGAGCCGCGTCGGGAGGCATACCTCTCCGAGTATCGAAAGCGGAGTCGACCAGAAGCGTGCTCGAGTCTGATCGACCCCGTGTTCGTCGATGATCAGCGGGCCGACCAATGCATTGTCGGCTCTGACCCGCTGTGCCAGGTGCCTCACCGCCCCTTCGGCGAACGACGCATCCGGATTCAGGAAGATCAGGACATCTGAATGAGCATTTGCGGCACCGAGATTGCACCCCGAGCCGAAGCCACGATTGCCGCCTGCGGAAATCACCTTCGCATCGCGGCGCACCGACGTGGCGATAGCGATGCTGTCGTCATGCGAACTTTGATCAACAACGAGAACTTCGCAGTCCCGGGGTATCGAGTTCAGACACGATGCGATCGTGGCCGCCGAGTTGTACGTCACAACGATGACCGATGCCGCCCTGACGCTACCCACGGCAGCCTGCCATCCGGTCGAACCACGCCGTCCTGAACTGCTGGGAGAAGCTCTCGAAGGTGAAGTGGTGCAACTCATCTGCTATCGACGTGTCTTCGCGGGGATCGCATCCCAACTTCCAAGGTCCCTTCAGATTGATGCATGCCGACGAAATGGCGGGCGGTAGACCGTCCGCGGAATGGTCCGTGGCGATCACCGGCACCCCGTGCATCATCGCCTCGACGACCTTCACCTTCATTCCGCCGCCCCGTTCCATCGGCGCCAGGACAGCGTCGACGTTGTGGTAGAACGTCGCCACCGAGGGAATCGTCCCCTGGATGTCGATGTGTGGTGATCGTGGCAATGCCTCCGACCCGAACCCGGCGACGACGACGCGGTCGAATCTCTGGGTCAGCAGAGGCAACCACTCGGTGACCAAGCGCCGGTAGGCATCTCGGTTCGGCGGGTAATCGAAGTTGGCGATCATGCCGCACGTCCGGAGATCGGGTGCACTTGGCCGTCGCGCCGTGTTGAACCGGTCGGTGACAGGGGTCGGAAGCCAGATGGCTTCGCCGCCGAGGCGATCCCGATCGGCCCAGGACGCCACCGAAGCGGCATCTGATTTGCATGCTTCCGCCGCTTCCCGCTTGGCCCAGATGCGTGCGTGGGCCCGGTTGAACGTTGCCGATAAAGGGTCGACGGCGCGGGATTGGTTGCGGGCAATGCCACTCCACAGGTCCGGGAAGTCGAGCCACGTCGGCCCGCATTCCAGGCTCCAACGATGGGCTGAGGGAACCAAACTCAGCGTCGGCCCAACGCAGGGCTGCTTCGCCAGCACGCGCTCCACCGGGGTACGGAGCGGAACGGGCAGCAGTCGCCGCTTCGCGCGGTGGACGGGTGATCGAACCGCCTGGCCGGTCCCTGCCTCGTCAGGGCCTACCGCGACGAGCTGGACGGCGCCGAGACTTTCGAGAACACGACGAAACGCCGCCACCCGTCTACCGCCGCCATCCATCTTGCCAAGCGATATCCGCAGGGCCACCAAGGTGACCACTTTCGATTCCGTCATGTGCTGTACGCCTTTCAAAAGCGAGCCCATTCATCAGCGATGTCCGTCTGAAGTCGGCCGTCGGATTCGGAATACAAGCCGAAGTCGTCGTTGATCGCTCCCCATTGCAGGGCTCCGACCACAAGCGCGCTCGAGTCACGCATCATCTTCACCCGTGAGTAGAAAGGCCCAGGCTCTGCGCCGGAAACCTTTCTATCGACGCCGAATTCCCCGATGAGCAGGGGCCGGTTCACGCTGAGTTCGTAGGGCGCCAGAGGTGCTGAGTCGGAGGCGATTTCAAGATCGTCGTAGACGTGGAGGTCAAAGAAGTCGACCATGTGCGCGAATCTTCGCGTAGTAGTCGATTTGTCCGATCTTGTCGCTGAGTGTTCCCGGTGAGACGTCGCTGATGGACAGTGGGATGGCTGGGGCAGCGGCGCGGATTGCGCTTGCCCAGGCGCCTATCCAGGCAACTACCTCCTGCTCCGGGTAGATGGCGTAGGCGCTTGCGACCTCGTTGCACAGCTCGATCGCCACCACGTTGCTGTTGCGGCTGAGTACGGCGGCCACACCGGAAAGGAACTGCGCGATGAAGGAGGGATCGGCGTCGCGTTTATGACGCAGATCGATCGCACAGTAGTAGAACCGGCATCCAAGCGAGCCGCAGAGGCTGACCACTTGTTGCAACCGCTCGTGATACGTCGCTTCGGTGATCACGCCGCTGTGAACGGCGTTGACATCACCGATGAGCCTGATGGTGTTGGCGCCCTGCTCGACGGCACGGCGGACCGAAACCTCGATCCACTGCCAATCCCATCTCGACCATAGGTTCAACCATGCCGACGCCCCTGGATCGTCATTGGCCAGATCGACGAGTGCGGGAATGATGTTGGATCCCTTGAGTGCTCTAGCCCGCAGCGGTGCGATTACGGGCCCATCGATTGGCCGGGTCACCGGAATGTCCCATTTCGCTGAGAGCGCCTCGAACACAGTTCGGAGCTCAGCGCCATGCAGCGGTCGGTCCCATCGCAGGATCTCGCCGATGGTTCCCGAGAAGAATTCGGCGTTGTAGGCCGAGCCAATGGTCATCGTCACCCCGGTGGGAAACCTGACCGGGCGACAGCGCCGGCGACAGCGGGTCGGCCGTTGACGTACAGCGCGGAGTTGCCGACGGAGTCCAGACTGAACGCAATGATGCACGGGGAGTCGCCGACTGCCGCCGGCCGCGACTGAACGATTCCCGCGCGACCGGCGTTCAGCGCGACAACGGATCCGTCGTCGTCGATACGGAGTTGAAGCCCGCCCGCCGCATTCGTTCGGGCCGATGATCGTGCCGCCCTCCGATGGGCGCTCGTTTCACGACGGCGAAGATCGTCAGACTGGTGCCGTCCAACGGCGCCTCGGTGAACAAGGTGTCGGATCCGTCGAACACGAGGCCCTGATGTCGGCCCGATGGAATTATGGCCCAGCACTGGGGCTTTCGCCGTCATCGTTCTGCTGTGCGACTATGCATCCGTTCGGCTGAGCCAGCTGGGGTACCTGCGTGACGCGTGGACCGTCGCCAAGCCGCCGTGGCTCCGCGTCGCTGACGACGAAACCCTTGACCACAGACTCGTCGTCACCGTCTCGGAATCCCACCCCGTAGCGTTGAACCGACCATCCAGCGTCGAACTCAGCCGCCGCGACTTCGGCGTGATTCGTCGAAATCACCAGCCGCCGCGGTTTGATTCGAAGGTCGAGAACGTTGGGGGCGCCCAGCAAGAGTCTCGACGGGGTTCCGAATACAACTGCGGCAGTTCCGAGCGGAAGCCCCGTAGTTCTACGGAATCGACATCCGACCATTTCCGCAGAATGACCTCGCACTTGCGGGAATGGTTGCCCTCCAGCAGGATGCATACGCTTGCCTTCGACTCTACCTGACGCGATGGCAACCCGGATTGCGGTGTGCGATAGGGGAGCAGCAGCGACATTCGCGGCGGCCTCTCGCCACCGCGTCATTCGCAAGCCATCTCGCGCCGGCATCATGTTGTCGGTGTGTGACCACGTTTGCCCGCGGACCGATGTGACAGGCATGGCCGATCCCGCGGTCGCGAAGTCCGTGCTGTCGACGGGACTGATGTCCAGACGAGTCGCGTCAAAGTGGAGATCCAGCCCGGGAATCGAATCCGGGTTCCAGCAGGGGGACGCCTCGACGTCGACCCGTCCGCAGGCATTGACCAGTGGTAAGCCGGCGACTGCGGCACTGGCGAGGAGCGACGCCTTGAGGAAGGGTCGCCGGCCGATCATGGATGGCTTCAGGCTAAGCGGCCGTGACGAATTCACGCTCTCGACCGGTTGCCGCTTGCTGTGCGAAGGGGACGTCGCGACGCTGCGACGACGCATTGGTGCAGGTTCTGCTGCCGCCGACACCTCGGCGGGCAGGGCCGCCGTGCGACGTGAGGGTCGTGTGATCAACGATCTGCGCGCGAATGCGGCGCCGAGAGAAGTTGCACCAGTGCGGTGAATCTCTGCCATGTGCTCTTCGAGATCGCTGCGCCTGGTCTGATGGTAAATACCCACGGCCACGACGCCGTCGACAGCGGGTGCAACCGCAGCAGAGTGTGCGAATTGGTTCAACGGAGGGAGAACCACGATGACGAACTCGAAACTTGTCCGGAGCTGCTGTAGCGACTCGACGATCGCATCCCTGTCGAGCGCGACCTTGTCCTCCGGTCCGTCGCCTAATCCCCACTGGACGGGTAGTTTTCGTTCGGAAGACTGGCCGGCTCAATCGTGTGAACTGGCCAATTCTGGCCGTCGACGTCGGGACTGGGATCGAGCACCAGGAGAAGCGCCGTTCGGTTCTCGGCCACGAAGTGCATTGGCCAGACTGAGCCCCGCTTCTACGGTGAACCGCCGCTCCAAGCGGCCCTGCGGCCGGAAACGCTCGCGAGTCGCGATCGTGCGAGGGACTGACCCGTCGGCGGCGAATGTTGACGCGCAGCCGGCCGATCGCCTCGTTCGCTTCGGCCCGCGAAACGGGCATCAAGTCTGTGAGAGATGCCGGCAGGTCCGCGACGGGGCGCTCGCCAAGGATCTGATCCACGTCGACACCGTCACGAATGCGGCGGGTGTAGCTCTCCCACAAAAAGGCGATGATCAGCCCCGCGAAGAATCCGACGAGACCGCCGAAGATATAGACCAACTTGTCGGGCAGCACCCGCGATGGAGCGCCATCCTGTGCCGCATCAATTACCGTCAGCCTGACGACCGGAGCAGCGCTCTCCGGCGGAGTTTCCAAAGCGCTCGCCAACCTGATGAATTGAGTCGCCAATCCGTTGGCGATATCCCGCGCCTGTTCCGGCGAATCGCCAGTGGCCGAGACGTCCATGACCGCCGCATCCGGAAACGAGTTCGACGTGACGCGACTCGCGAGCGTCTCAGCGTCCATGTCCAGACCGAGTGCGTCGATTGTCCTTTGCGCCAGCGCGCGGCTGTTCACCAGTTGCTCATAGGAAACGACACGATCCCGTGCATAGATGCCGCCTTGTTGGGCGTCGTACTGCGAGGCTGCACTGGCGCCGGAAACGAAGAGTCGAGTCGTAGCCACATACTCGCTCGGGGGAACGGGCAAGCCAGAGTGCCGCCGCGCCGATGCCGATCGCTGTCAGCAAAGCGATGACAACGATCCGATACCGCACCACTCGCAGGAACTCGCGTAGTTCGACCATCGTCACACCGTACCTTAGATAGCTCGATATGGAAACTTGCTAGATATACATAGCATGAACAGATACTGCAGGTTAATACCATTGCTAGGATATTGGTAAAGGTTGCTAACCGTGCAAAATCTGGTTAGCTCAGATCCGCGGGACGACTGCATTGTGCCGCGATACCGACCGAGTCGACCTGCATCGGCTGGCAAGCACCGTGATCGACCGCCGTACTGGATCTGGAGGCCGCTGTGTCACCTCATGTCGCTCTGGCGGGGTTGCTTGCAGCATTAGCTGTGGGCGCGCTGTGCAGCGCCTTGGCCCCGCGCGCCTTCGCCAACCTGACGTGCGTACTGGTCGTGACCGCGGTGATGTGGCCGCGGTTGTACGAGCTCGCCATACCGCCCCGGTTCGCGTTAGCCGTGTTCCTGGCGCTCGGCGCAGTCTCGTGCGCGCTGTGCATGTCGGCAACCGTGGCAAGCAGGACGCTGGTTGCGGTGATCGTGCTTGGATTCACCGGCATCATGCTGGTCGCATTTCTCGGCTTCCAAGTGGCTACAGCGGGAATCGGCGACTCCTACTTCCGATACTTCGCCGTCGCGCCGCTGTCAGTGGCGTACGGATATCTGCTTGTGCGAAGCGGGCGAGTCATTCAAATGGGCTATGCATTGTTAGCCGTCGCGGTCATCTCTTCGATTCTCGCAGTTGTGGAGTACATGACTGGCGGGCCGATTCTGGCGGGTAACCCGTTCGACGAATTCAGGGATGGCCACTTCCGAGCCGCCGTCTTCTCCGAGCACACACTGGTCTTCTCCTCGTTACTTCTCTGCGCGCTGGCGGTTGCGGTCGTCGCGACACAGGGGACGAAACGGGTGATCGCCGTCGTCGTGTTGTTCGCGGGTATCGCGACCACCATTCAGCCGCGGCGCGCTCGTGCTGGCGGCGGGCTACGTAGTTGTGGCGGCGGTGTGGGCCTGCGTGCCGGGCATCCGTCGGTACGGTGCGACAATCAAGGCGTCGGCAGTTGGAATTCTGTTGGTCGCGGTGCCGCTGATCTATTTCTGTCGCAGCCCGCCGCTGTCCATGGAATAACAAGTTCGGATCCGACCGTCGCCAGCGCGCAGTACCGCGGGGCGATCTATTCAGTGACGCTCGAGTCGCTGCGAAGCTCACCCGCTGGGCTGGGGGCCTCCAGGTCCGTCAAAGGGTGCACTACACATTGCGCAGCCCGTTCGGCACCCTCGACATCAGCGATACCGTCGACTCCGAGTTGGTGAATACGGCACTGGAATTCGGCTACGCCGGATTGGCGGTGTTGGCACTCATCGTGGTCCTGGTCATCCGTCGCCTGCGGGCCGACCGTTGGTGGACCCACATGGCTGCACTCATCACCGCGGCGGGTGTGTATCTGTCGCTGCACTCTTGGCTCAGTCTGTTGAGCTTGTGGGCGATCATCCTTGGCGCCGCTGATCGCGAACCCGCCATCGCGATCGAGTGGCAACCTCACACGGGCGGACTCGCCGCCAAGCTCCCGAGCGGTCGGCCCAGGTTCGGGCGTACGCACGGAGAGCGCGACACCGACACCAGCTCGTACCTGATCGCAGCGCAGACGGTGCTCCAGCTGTGGGCCGGCCCGTAGCCGGGATCGGGTGCGCGGGAGGTGGGCGACGCACGATATCGCGAATGGCATCGGCGATCGCGTTCACATCAGTGGCGTCCACAAACGTCGCATGGGGTCCGACGGTCTCTCGAAAGACCGGAATGTCGCTGGCGAGAACCCGACAACCAACGCTGGCCGCCTCGACCGGCGGAAGGCCGAAGCCTTCGTCCAACGACAGGCAAGCGAAAAGTGCGCAATGGCGGTAGAGCCATTTCAGATGCGTATCGCTGACTCTCTCGACGATTCGCAGCGTGCCCGCCGCGATGGCGGCGCGAAACTCGTCGTCCAGCTGGGTGATTCGGCCGGATGGCTCCCCCACCAGGACAAGCGGAAAGTCTTCCGACAGCACCCCCGACCGCAGCGCGGCGCGCAGTGTCACCGCAAGGTTCTTCCGAACATTGAGGCGGCCAACGCAGAGCAGATACCTTCCGTCGGATAGACCCAGGCGGGGATCGGTCGCCTCGACGGCGTCGAATGAGCTCGCCACGGACAACCCGGAACTGACCACGCGGCGCAGCCGTGGGTTGAACCGGCAGATTCGGCTGCGTTCGGCTCGCGATGATGTGATGACACTGCGCGCGCGGCGCGCCAGCAAGGGCATCGCGCTGAAGTAGGCGCGCTCCACGCCGGTGAACCATTCGGGATTCGACTGGAACAGCACGTCGTGAAGGAACACCACCCCAGTCGTTGAGTTCGCGGCGAAGTTGAACGCAAGAATCGCATCTGCCTGGCAGTGCCTGGCGATGACAGGGAGTTCAAGGAAGTTGATCGCGGGGTGGAGTCGAAGGCGGGTGCGCACCACCTGCATTCCTTCGGGGGCGGGTGTCGAATCCGTAGTGTCGCTCGGCACGGCAAGGATCAGTTGGTCGTCGGGATAGTCGCTGGCCCATCGCCGGACGATTTCCTGAAGCACCATGCGGTTGGACGCCGGCCCTTCGACCCACCAATAGCCATCGACCAAAATCTTCACGCCGCTCCGATCACACGACGTGTGTTGATGCCGCCACGGCGGCAGCCGACATCGAGAGCCGGCGTCGCTGCGTCGGGCTGACGTGTCGACGCGTAGCCCGAGGCACCACCCGTCGGTCCGTCGCTTCAAGCAACGCGTCTTCATACGCACTGCAGATCGAGTCCCACGAGAAGGTGCCGCACGCGCGGGTCTTGGCCTTGGTGCCCAAGGAGTTCTGCAAGGCGGGACTGCTCATGAGAAGCCGTGTGGCCGCCGCGATCTCACGCGGCTCCGGCCGCACGAACAGACCCGAGTCCTGTAGGACCTCCCGGTTGAAGACCGTGTCGCGAGCGATGGTCGGAGCGCCCGAGGCCATCGCCTGCACCAGCGCGGGGTTGGTGCCACCCACGCTGTGACCGTGGAAGTATGCCCCACAGTTTTGCCACAACGACGAAAGCAGCTGGTCGTTGCTCACGTGGCCAAGCCAGATGAACTGGTCGTGCTTCTTTGCAAGGCCACTGATCCGCTCTTCCAACGGTCCACCGGACCCGGATGACCCGACGACCACGACCGGAAATTCGTCAACGACTGATTCGGCTGCATCGAGGAATTCGCCGATCGAGTTCTCCGGCACGAATCTGGCCACGAGCAGGACGTAGTTGCGCTTCTCAAGGCCGGCGAGGACCTCGTGCTGCCCGCTCGGTAGGTCGCCGCCGTAGGGGATGAACACACCGTCGCGCTGGAAGTTGTCGCGCCAGAACCGGCGGATCTCCACGGAGTCGCAGATCAAGGTGTCGGCGAATTTCGCCGTCATATTGGCGCCGCCTTTGAAGACCGCCTTGCCCAGCCGACTCCACTTGTCCCGCTGCCATTCGATGCCGTCCACATTGAGTACCGAAGGGATTCCCCTGGCGCGCAGCATCGGCAGCCAGTAACCATTGGCGACGTTCATCACAAGGGCAACGTCCGGCTTGCGCCTGACTGCATCGAACGTCGATGTGGCGCCGAATGTCAGCGTGCTCAATGACTTTGATTCGACGCCTTTGGTGACGACGCTGGTGATGCCGGGGTGCTCGAACTCGGCAGCATCACTGGTGGCGCCTGGCCGGCTGTACACCGTCACCTTCCAGCCGCGGTCTGCCAGATACGGTGCCAGCTTGCGCACCAGTGTCTCGAACCCGCCGTAGAAGCTCGGATAGCCTCGGGTGCCGATGATTGCAACGGATCCGATGTGATCGGTGTTTCGCATGATGACTTCCCCTGTCGGGTCGACTGGCTTTGTTGGCGGTCGGGTACGGCCGCTGAACCGGGGCAGGTAGTCGAGCCGCCAACCCAACCCGATGTAGATGACGCAGAACAGCGTTGCTGAGGCGATGAACGGCAATACGGCTGAAGCCCGATCATGCGGAGCGGCAATGAGATTGATCGGAAGTGCCGCGGTAGTAGCCAGGAGAGCGACGGCGAACGGACCGGCGATGGCGCGCAGGTACGTCGCCATGGAAATGCCGATCCGCGATTGCAGAAACCAGACTCCGAGCAGGTTGCCCACCACGAACCAGGCGGCGAACGCGGCCACAAGGCCGTTGAACCCGAATCCCAGTGCCGAAGGGATCGCCAGTGCGACGGCGACTGTGGCCATTGCCATGCCCGTCGCGCCGATCGTGCCGGTTCGGCCGATCGCAAACATGGTGGCGGAACACACCGCGGTTGAGACATTGACCGCGATGCCGAACGCCAAGGCCGTCGCCACTTCAACGACGCCGTCGTGGGGCTCACCCAGCCATAGCGGAATCGCTGAGAAAGCCGTGGTTCCAAGCAGAAAAGGCAGGAATATCGCCGCCGCTGCATTGCGGGTGGTGAGTCGTGCATACTGCGACCGGATCGCGGCCATCCCGTCGGTCGCGTACGCCCTTGTCAGATGTGTGGTGATGGCGACGGACGCCGCCGACCCGAACGCCTGCACACCCTGCACCAGCCGGATTCCGAGCTCATATGCCCCCGCCGCCGCGGGGCCGATCACGATTCCCGCAATGAGCTTGCCGGATTGGAAGAGCACTACATCGGAGGCGCCGAGCGCCTGGCTCTTCACTCCGAAACCGATGATTTCGCGTGCCATCGACATGCGCGGGCGCCCGATTGTTATCCGGCCCTCGTCGATGACGATCGCGCCGAGCACAGCACACAGGCCGATCGGCAGCCCCAACCACGGTGCCCAACGCGAAGCTGTGCAGGTTCGGGGCGAAGGTCAACGCAACGACTCCGCCGCTGACCTGGGTGATACCCAGCACCGCGAGGCCGACGTTGGCAGGCACCTGACGGCCCCGGCCGAACGACGCACCGGCCAGTACCCGAGCCGCAAGTCCACACGTCAAGATCGCGACGGAGCAGAGCAGTAGAAATCGCGTGAGCGCCGGATCGCCTGTGCGCAACACCTTTTCGGGCACGCTGGGCAACAGGGCAACGAAAGTTCCTAGCATCGCGCAAAGGCCGAGGATGGCTGAAAGGCAGATACCGACAACGGCACGATCACCGTCTGGGTTGCCCCGAGCATGGAAGAGTGCGACGTATCTGTTCACGGCGCGGGACGCCCCCAGATCGAGCAGTGCCGCATATTGCGCGATCGCACCGGTCATCGCCCAGACGCCGAAGTCATGCAGTCCGAGTTGGCTGACGACGTACGGGGTCGCCAGCAGATTCAACCCGTAGCCGGCGATCAGCGGCAGGACTTGGGCGAACGCACCGACGGTAAGCGACTGCACTCTGGACGAGCCGGAGCGGCTAGGCATAGTGATCTCCAGCGAAGACAAGCGGTTTCCCGGTGCACAGCCAAACCGTTTGGGTGGCCAAGTTCTTGGCTTGCGCAACGCGCTGTCCACGTGGGGTCGCCAGGATCGCTTTCGGGCACCGTGCGAGCGCCTTGGTCCACAACTTCAGCGCGCGCAACCTCAGCGGCGCAGCGAGGTCCTGGCTGGAGATCAGATCGGCGAGCACCCACATCTGGTCGAGCGTCGCCGTGCCGGCGAAAGTCTCGGTAGCGGTGCCTGCATGGTGCCAGCGGACCGTGAGCTCCTTCTCGACGAACGCCGCGTCGCTGCGAGTCAGCATCCTCAGCCACGCATCGACGTCTTGCAGTTGCGGTACCTGCGGGCGGAATCCACCGGCAGCGAGCAGTGTTTCGCGCCGAACCATCACCGATGTCGGTTCTCCGATCGGATTCCCGTCGGCGCCCGCGGCGAGGTAACGCCGGATCAGTTCTGCGCCGTCATTGAGTTCGTCGAGCGGACGCAGACTGCCTTCGAGGCGGCCGTAGCGCGCCTTCCACGCTTTGTCCGGTGTGACCACGCGCCGCGGCGCGAACGCCAGGCCGACGTTGTCGTGATCGAACATCGGCACCAACTTCTCCAGGCAATCGGGAAGCAGCCAGTCGTCGGAGTGGACGAATTGGATCAGCTGTCCACGCGCCGCGGCCAGGCACTTGTTGTGGTTGCCGACCATGCCGAGATTGGTCTGGTTGCGCACGATCCGGATCACGCGGGTCGGTATAGGCCTGTACGCGAGCGATGGTCGCGTCAGCGGAGTTGTTGTCGACAACAAGGCACTCGAAGTCGGTATACGTCTGGGCCAGAACGCTATCGAGACTGCGCCCGATGGAATCCGCGCCGTTGTAAACCGGTATGCAGACGCTGACCGATGGCGGCCGAATCGATTTGGCGCGTCGCGGCGCGAGCGCGACGGCATAGTCAGACATTGAGAACCGACGGGTCGAATACGAGCACACCTTCGCTGCTGCCGTTGTTGTCGTATTGCGCAATCAGCGCGTCCGGCAGTGACTCTCCCGTATCGGTCCGGCAGTAGTCGCGAACCGATGTTCCCGTGCACTGCGAATCCACGTTGTCCGGACCGGCGTAGGTGGCCAGGTCGTCGATGTGCACCGTTCGGAAGTCGATGCTCAGCCGGGCGGTTTTCGTCTGGTTGGGCACCGTCGAATGGAGCTGCGCACCGGAGAACGATAGAAGCGAAGCCGGTTGGCCGACGACCCGAAGCTCCGTTGCCGGCCGGCCGGCAGCCAGTCGGGGATGGGGTCGTGGGTCATCTTTGACGTATGCCGCCGCGTCACGCCGCGCCGTGCGATTCCACTCGTAGGCGTCAAAATCGTTGCTGGTATTCGGGGCCGGTCGCTGCCAGAAGTCCGGATGAAACTGCATACCGGTCGCCGCCGAGTTGCCCGCGATGGGTGTCCACCAATTGTTCTGGCATTGCGGGGCGGAGTACCAGGTATCGCGATGGGGTGTGTAGTTGTAGCCGAGCCCGGCCGACAAGTAATCGGACGGCGGGACGACGCGCAGCTTGGGTAGATCGAAATAGGTCTTGGACGGATCGGCCCCCAGGTCGACGAGGATGTCTTTGAGAAGCTGCTTGGACTTGTAATGATGGGTGAATCGCGGCTTCAGTCTGGCGAGAATCTCCACGTATTTCTCGACGCTCAGTTCATTGTGAGCGGTAAGCGGATCATGACCGCCGAACGCTTGGGCGATCATGCCAAACGCGAACTGGGTGAACGCCTTTACCGTCTCTCGCGGCGGTATGCAGAACACTTCGCCGTCGTAAAGTCGCCGTCGTCGCTCGTCGTCGGTGAAGTCGGCCTCGGTCGAAACTACCCATGCCATGGCTTGTCTCCCTTCATGTGAATGCCGTTATCGCAGTGATCATTCGAGGATCGCCAGCCTGGGGATGGGAACGACGAACCGCGCGCCCCACTGGCGGATATAGGACATCTCGCGCATGATCTCGTCCTTCAGATTCCATGGCAGGATCAGCAGGAAATCAGGACGTGTCACGCGTATGTGAGAGGGTGGATAGACCGCAAGGTGCGTACCCGGAAGAAAGTGGCCCTGCTTGTGCGGGCTGCGATCAACGGTGTAGTCGATCAGGTCATCACGGATACCGCAGTAGTTGAGCAGGGTGTTGCCCTTGGCCGGTGCCCCGTACGCCACCGTCGTCAATCCGCAGTCGCGCGTGTCGATCAAGAACCGCAGCAGCCTGCGCTTCACGCGCTCCACGCGTTCGGGATAGCCCAGGTAACCCTCGATGCTGTCGAGATGGGCCGCGCACTCGGCGTCCTCCACTTCGCGGACCCGGCTTGTCGTCTCGTGTCCGTTGAAACCGGTGTGGCAGGCGTAGATCCGTAACGACCCGCCATGGGTGTCGAGCTGTTCGACGTCGAAAATGCGTAGGTGATAGGCGGCGAAGATGCGGGCCACTGTCAACAGCGAGAAGTAGGAGAAGTGTTCGTGATAGATGGTGTCGAACTGGTTCTGCATGATCAGCTGTAGGACGTGGGGGAACTCCATGGTGATCACCCCGCCGGGGGCCAGCACCAGGGACATGCCTGCGACGAAGTCGTTCAAGTCGGGCACGTGCGCGAGCACGTTGTTGCCGATCAACAACTTCGCGCGTTGCCCGCGATCCACGAGCTCACGAGCGAGCTTGGCGCCGAAAAATGCTGTCTCCGTCGGTATTCCCTCCTGCCGGGCGACGGCTGCAACGTTTTCGGCTGGCTCGATGCCCAATGCGGGAATACCTGCGTCGACGAAGTTCCTCAACAGATACCCGTCGTTACTGGCGATCTCGATGACCTGAGTCGAATGGTCGAGGGAGAACCGGGGTATCACTTCCTGTGCATACGCCTGGGCATGCTCGAGCCAACTCTGGGAGTAGGACGAGAAGTATGCGTAGTCATTGAATATCGTGTCCGCAGGCTGAAACTCGCCGACCTGAACCAGCAGGCAGTCCGAACATACGTAGGCGTGCAAGGGGTAGAAGATCTCAGGCTGATCCATCTGCGCTTCGGTCAGATATGAGTTCGCCAGCGGTGACATTCCCAGATCGCAGAACGAATGTTTAAGCGGCGACCCGCAATGCCGGCATGCGCTCTTCATCGGAGTGATCCGACCGGTTCGTCCGACCAAATCTTCCACGGCGCCTTGCCGCTGTTCCACAGGTTGTCCAGGTTGATCTTGTCCCACAACGTGTCCATCCCCAGCCAGAAGCCGTTGTGGCGATAGGCGGACAGCTCACCGTCGGCGGACAGACGGTTCAACGGCGCCTGCTCGAAGACGGTGTCGTCATCGTCGATGTAGTCGAGGACCGACGGGGAGGCAACGAAGAATCCACCGTTCACCCAACCACTGCTGCCCCTTGGCTTCTCGGCGAATCGGGCTTGGCTGCCGTCTTCGAGATCGAGGGTGCCGTAGCGACCCGGCGGCTGAACGGCGGTGACGGTCGCAATGGTGCCCACCTCGTGGTGAAAGTCGATGACCTTGCGGACGTCGAGGTCGGTTACGCCGTCGCCGTACGTGAATGAGAACGTCTCGTCTCCAATGTGATCCCTTGCGCGAAGCAGACGCCCGCCGGTCATTGTTTCCGCACCGGTATCAAGCAACGTCACCTTCCACGGCTCGGTCTTCGACTGCAGTGTCGTTACCGTGTCGGTTGCCAGGTCGATGGTCACGTTCGAGGAGTGGAGGAAGTAGTTCGCGAAGAACTCCTTGATCATGTAGCCCTTGTAACCGAGCAACACGATGAACTCAGTGATCTCGGCCGCGTCGTAGATCTTCATGATGTGCCACAGGATCGGGCGGCCCCCGATCTCGACCATGGGCTTGGGCCGAGCCTGGGATTCCTCACTGATCCTGGTTCCGCGTCCGCCGGCAAGAATTACCGCCTTCATTTACCGCTCCTTCCTCGAGATGAGTAGCTCACGCAAATCCGTGCACACTCGGTCGACCTGTGCCTCGTCCAACATGAGTGCCGACGGGAGATTGATCGACCGAGCGGCGATGTCGTAGGCGACCGGGTTGCGATCCGCGGCGCCGCACACGGTTTCGTACTCCGCGAACGCGGCCAGCGAACTCAACGGCGGCAGGAACGGACGGGTGTCGATGGCGTGCCGATCGAAATGCTGCATCATGTCGTTCGTCGACAGACCGTAGGACCGGTCGACCACGAGGGTGACCATCCAGAACGTATTCGTCACTTCCGGACGGTCGTAGTTGAGACGAATTCCGGGAATGTCGTTGAGCCGCTCGTGATACCAGCCGAAGATTCGCTTCTTCTTGTCAAGCAGTTCGTCGATTCGGGACAGCTGTGCCCGGCCGAATGCCGCCTGCAGGCTGCTCATCCGGTACTTGAAGCCGATCTCATCGGTTGTGAAGAACCGATGGTTCCCTCGGTTGCGTCCGTGGTCGCGCAGCGTTGATATCCGGTCGAACAGATCATGTCGATTGGTGACGACCATCCCGCCCTCACCGGTGGTCATCGTCTTGGTGCCGTGGAAGCTGAATGCACCGATATCGCCGAGGCTCCCCGCCGGGGCTTCGTGCCACGTTGCGCCGATGGCCTGGGCGGCGTCCTCGATGATCGGAATGCCTTGGGCGAGCGCGCCGATGGCGCCCATATCGGGGATGCTTCCGTAGAGATCGACGACGACGACCGCCTTGGTCCGTGGGGTAATGCACGCTTTGAGTGAGTCGGGGTCGATGCACCACGTGTCGCGGTCGACGTCGGCGAACACCGGGGTGGCGCCGAGGTACACGATCGGTGCCGCGCTGGCGACCCACGTGGACTCGGGCACGATGACCTCATCACCGGGGCCAATGCCAAGGGCGAGCATTGCCAGATGCAACGCCGAGGTTCCGTGTGGCACCGCCGCTGCGTGTGCCACATCGAGATAATCGGCGAACTCTGACTCGAACAAACCCACCGACTGCCCGGCTGTGCCGTACCAGTCGTTGGCGGCAGCTTCTGCCACGTAGCGCACCTCGAGATCGGTGACCCATGGGCCCGCAACCGGGATGCGTTCGCTGGCAGTTGAATTGCCGTTGATCATTGTGGTCGGTGAGGCGCTCATCGTCGTGCGACCTGTCGCAGTTCGAGGTCGACGTCGCCTCGATCGATGAGCTGTTTGACGGTTCGGAGCCGGAAGTAGCGGGGCCCGGCAAAGACCTCTGACGTCAGTCCGCCGCGTGCGTATGCCGCACACAATTGGTCGATCCCTTGCCGCACAGTCCATTGCGGCTGGTACGCAGGCATCGCGCGGTGGATCTTGCCGAAATCGACGCGGTAGTCACGAATATCTGACGTCGCCCCTGGCGCGCAGCTGACGCTGACGCCTGGCACGATCGCCGCGACGAGGTTAGCCACGTCGCGCACCCGGTAGTTCTCGCCGACCCGGCCGACGTTGAACGCTTGATTGTGGACGGCGTCACGGGGAGCGACGAGCGCTTGGGCGAAAGCCCGTGCGATATCGAGAATGTGGACCAGCGGACGCCAGGGAGAACCGTCAGTCTGCATGACCACCATGCCGCTGGTCATTGCATGGCCGACGAGATTGTTGACGAGGACATCGGCTCGGAGCCTGCGTGAAACGCCATACGCCGTGGCGTTGCGCAGGTACACCGGCGAGAAGGTGTCGTCAGCCAGCGCTGAGAGCGCGCGTTCGACATCGACTTTCGATTCGCCGTAAGGCGTCACAGGGTTGAACGCCGCGCCTTCGTGGAGCTCTGCATCGCCGCCGCGTCCGTAGAGGCTGCATGACGATGCGAACAGAAAGCGGCGTACCCCAGCCGCTTTCGCCGCCTCCGCCAGCCGGATCGAGGCGTCGCGGTTGATGGCGTAGGTCAGCAGCGGATTCAGATCCGCGAGTGGGTCATTGGACAACGCTGCGAGGTGTATGACCGCGTCAAAGCCGAGCAGGTCAGCCACGCTCACGTCGCGCAGGTCGATGTCGAGCGCCGGCACCGGGTCGGGTGGGGCCAGAAAGTCGCATTCGCCGTACAGGTCGGTATCGAGGCCGACGATGTCATGGCCAAGGTCGGCGAGATATGACGTCATCTCTACGCCGATGTAGCCGAGGTGGCCGGTGATCAGGACCCTCATGCGCAATCACGCTTCTTGGAAGTGAGCCGGGAGGTGGCCGCCTTGGGGGCGGAGCGGACCACCTCCCGGCCTTGCCCGCACGCCGATGACGTCGGGGCCACGGGGGGACGTGGTCCGTTTGCTGACTGCATCCAGGTCGCACGGGTAAGACAATTAGCAACACCGCAAATATTGGCTGAAATTGCTCGTCCACGAGATTTTAGGTTAGCAATGTAATTTGCTGACGCCGGTGCGGCCCGGTTTGCGAACGGATTCCGAGCCGCTGGCGATCCCCCTGGAATCATGGCTTCTCCGAATCGGTCGTGCGCCGGAATCTGGCGCTGCGTTGTGTGCTAGTGAGTGTGCATGAACTTGCCCCAGTCCGCAATCCGTTGCAAGAGAAATCCACAGAAAATCCGCCATAGAACCTCATAGAGACGGTTTCTGCGGGCGGCTCCCGTCGGGCCGAGACCGACTGTTGAAGGTTGCGAGCTGTTGCGAAAGCAAATATTAGAAGTGCTATTTAATAATTCCACCGGTGATGCTGTCGGCGAGTCGCGAGTCTAAAGAGGGGCCACACCCGTAACACTGCTCACAAGCATTTACAGAAGTTAGGACCTTTGCTAGAAACTTGGTAAAGGTTCCCAACGGTGTTACCTGGAGTTAACCATAAAATCTGATGGCAAATTGAAAATGCGTATGGCGCTTTGCGAAGTGAGTCGTCAGACTCTCCGTATGCGCGGGATCATCCTGGCCGGTGGAACCGGCTCACGACTGCACCCCATCACTGTCGGCACGAGCAAGCAGTTGTTGCCCGTCTACGACAAGCCGATGATCTATTACCCACTGTCGACGCTGATCCTTGCCGGCATCCGCGACCTCCTGGTCATCACGACGCCGACGGACGCCGCCGCATTCAGCAGGCTGCTGCGAGATGGTTCTCAATTCGGGATCTCCATCACCTACGCGGTTCAGCCCGTCCCCGATGGGCTCGCCCAGGCGTTCATCCTCGGCAGGGACCACATCGGTACCCAACCCGTGGCGCTCATGCTCGGCGACAACATCTTCTACGGCCCCGGGCTCGGAACACGGCTCGGCAGGTTCGGCGATATCGACGGGGGAACCATCTTCGCCTACCGGGTTTCCGATCCCAGCCGGTACGGCGTCGTCGAATTCGACGATCGCCACCGCGCAGTGTCTTTGGAGGAGAAGCCGAAGCGCCCGCGGTCGGAGTATGCGGTTCCGGGTCTGTACTTCTACGACAACGAAGTCGTCGACATCGCCGCCGGCCTACAGCCCTCGGACCGAGGGGAATACGAAATCACCGACGTGAACCGTGCCTACCTGGAGATGGGGAAGCTCTCGGTCGAGGTGCTTCCTCGTGGGACCGCCTGGCTCGACACCGGCACCGTCCGACTCACTGCTCCAGGCGGGGAACTACGTCCACACGATCGAAGAGCGACAAGGCCTGAAGATCGGTGTGCCCGAGGAGGCCGCATGGCGGCGCGGGTACCTCAGCGACGATGAGCTGCGGGAACGGGCGGAGCTCCAGTACAAGTCCGGCTACGGCCGCTATCTGCTGGAACTCCTCGACGGCTTGGGTGCTCAGGCCGTTTCGGCCTGACTATTAGCCCGCGATATCAGCTCGACGGAACCCTCACGCCATGACTAACCACATACAGGTACAACTTATACCTAGCAAAACAGCCGAAAAGTATGTATGCTGGCAAAGTAGCAAACGTTATGCACGTTCAACCCGGGGTGAGTGCTCCGGTACCGCTGAACCCGGGAGGGCGGCGCGGTGAGCCAACGGAGGAAGATCGAATTGCCAGCCGTCGATACCGCAGGACCCCTGCACTGCACTCCTGTTGCCGCGGGCACCGTCAGTGACGTCGCCGCGATGGAGGTGGCGTTTCGCCTGAGGGTTCTCAGCCATCCTGTCAGGATCAAGCTCCTCTCGATGCTGTTCGCCGCCGCGCGGGGCGAGGAATGCGGACGCGTGCTTGCGACCACAATCGGGCTGCCCGAGACGACCATCAGTCATCACCTGCGGCAGCTGCGCGGCGCAGGACTCATCGAATCGCGGCGCCGTGGGATGCATGTCTACCACCGCCCGCAACAACGGGCGCTCATCGCGTTGTCCGCAACACTTGATCCGGATGCCGACCGCGAAACCGGAGCCCGAGTCACTGCTCAATTAGTACGAACCGCGTGTCACAAAGCGCCACTAGTAAGCGCCGGCGCCGTTGACGACTACCCGCAGTGTCTTGACGACGATCAACAGGTCGTTGAGCATCGACCAATTCTCGACGTAGGACAGATCGAGCCGCACTGAGTCTTCCCAAGAGAGGTCCGATCGGCCACTGACCTGCCACAGGCCTGTGATGCCTGGTCGTACCAACAGCCTGCGTCGGACGTGGTCGTCGTACGTGTCGACCTCGCGGCGCAGCGGCGGCCGAGGGCCGACCACGCTCATCTGCCGCTTCAGCACGTTCACGAATTGCGGCAGCTCGTCGATGCTGAAGCGGCGAATGATGCGGCCCACACGCGTTACTCGTGGATCACAGCGCATCTTGAAAAGTACGCCGCCGTCGCTCTCGTTCAAGGCGGTCAGCGTTTCCAGCCGGGCGTCGGCGTCGGCCACCATGCTGCGGAACTTCAGGATGCTGAATGGCTTGCCGTCCAACCCGATACGTTCAGATGAATAGAACACCGGGCCCCTGCTTGTGAGCTTGATGGCCACGGCGACGAGGACCAACAGGGGCAGCAACGCGACCAGTACGAGAGTCGCGAAGCAGATATCGAAGGCGCGCTTCTGGAAGCGCTTGGCGCCGCTGTACTGCGGGCGGTCCACGCGAATCAGCGGCAGTCCCGCCACTGGCCACATCGTCAGCCTCGGCGCCGCGACGTCGACTACGCCCGGCGACACCAGAAGATCAAGGCCGAGCGCGTCCAAGCGCCAGGACAAGTCGCGGATCCCATCCGGGCCAAGGTGTTCGGTCGCCGTTAGCGCGACAGTGTCGGCACCCGTTTCGGCGATGGCGGATTCGATGCAATCCTCATCGCCAAGGATCGGCAGTGGCGGACAGCCGGGCACGTCGATCGCGGTCAGCGAACTGCCGCCGGGCACGCACACCGCCATCACCCTGTAGCCGTGGCCTGGGGTCGCGGGCCAGTGACGTCGCCAACCCTTGAACAGCGCGGGGATCGCCGACGACCACGACCGCCGACATACATCTCCCGTTCTTGCGCCGCCTAGCGATCAAGTGGCGCCACAGATTTCGACTCAGCAGCAGGGAGCAGCAGCCAAGGGGCAGTGCCAGACCCAAATACCCGCGTGCCACTTCCGGACGCAGGAAGACAAGGGCGGTCGCCGTCACTCCGACGAAAGAGAGGGTGGCCGCGAACACCCGTCGATACTCTTCGGAACCCGCACCGATGATTCGTGGCGAGCGGGTGCGGTACATCGACAAGAACCCCATCCACATCGCCCCGATGATCAACGAGACGCCCGTGTAGTAGAGCCACAGCAGAGCGAGTAAAGCACCTTGCGGAAGGCCGAGCCGCAGCCATTGGGCGGCAAGCATGCAGCCGAGTATTACGACGGCATCGGAAATGATCAGGGCCTTCTGGTACCCCGTCTGCCACGATGACGGCGAATGATCCTGCGCCAGGAACGGCACCTCTGGGCGAGATGAGTTCTGAACGCGCGTTTTTGGATCGAGTGTGGGCGCAGCCGTCATTGTGGTCGTCCTTTCACGGAGCGTGGGCTGCATCGGGAAACTGACGCTTCCGCAAACTGTAATGATTTGCGCATTCTGCGCGACTGGGCGGTCATGCCATTGCTGTAGTCAGTCATATTGAGGGCGCGCGACAGGTCGGTGCCACTGGAAGGACCGATGCTGCTGATGAGTTGTTGAGCGGTCTTGGCCGCGGTGGAGGAGTGTCGTCATCATCAGCGCATTCCTTCCGAAATCAACGCAATTCGCGCCGCAGGCACCCACCCCCGTAGGCGGCTCAGTCGCACAACTCGCGATCGCAGACCGCTGTCGCGCGCGACTCAGGATGCGACCATATCAATCGGAGCCAAATGCACAAGCTTTGCCAGAAGGTATGCAACAGCTCGGAGACGCTTCGCAGCGGCAAACGTCCGAATACGACAGCAGTCTGCTGCGGAGTTTATATCGAACGGTTTCGCCGGACGTCAATTCCCTTGGAAGTCTGTGGCATTCGCGGGCGTCAACGCCTCGCGGCCGATCTCAACCGTCTGAGTGTGACAGGCACCCGATGTCCGCGATGAACGGCCAGGTGGCGTCCTTATCGGAGATGACGGAGATCGGCAGCGGCCAGGGGATGCCGAACTCCGGGTCATCCCAACGGAATCCCTGCTCACCCTTCGGCTCGTATGGACCGCTGACCTGGTACATGACCTCGGTATCGTCGGCCAAGGTCTGAAAGCCGTGTGCGACATAGGGCGGCAGGAACAGAGCCCGCCGGTTCTCGGCGGTCAGCTCCACCGTGACGTGCTCGCCGAAAGTCGCGAATTCGGGCCGGACGTCGAGGGCCACGGCGAAAATGGCCCCGCGCGTGCAACGCACTAGCTTGGCTTCGGCGAACGGCGGCATCTGCCGGCGCAGGCCGCGCAGCGTACCGCGGGCGTGGTTGTAGGCGAAGTTCACCTGCGCCACAGTCGAGTCCAGGCCGTGCTTGGCGAACTCGTCGGCGCAGAACGACCGCGCGAAGAAGCCGCGCTCGTCGTTGTGGGGTTCGATGTCGACGACGGTGACCCCGTCGACACTGGTGCGGGTGTACTTCAAAGGGACCTCCAGAACGGATGCTCGTCGGCCTGTCAAGATGTTGAGCGGGTGCGGCCGATCGTTCGCTATCCCCCCGGATCTGTGTCTCCTTCTTATTATTGTCGCGTTTGCTAATTTTCGACCCCGCGGGGCGTGACCCTCCGGCATGACCGGAATGCCACGCGGACCACAATTCTGCGTATCGGGTTGTGGTCCCCAATCTGGACCTACTGCAAGTAGTTTGTTAGGGCATACTACATACTTTTCTATTGATTTGGGAAGAGATACCAGACAAATAGTTGGTTGTAATGTCATCGGTCGGTAGATTTGCTGCCGTGTGCGGGTTGCGTCGTGGACGGTACGCGGGTCTCGGTTGCTGCCGATCGGATGGACATCCGGTAGCGCAATCCACGCCCCGCCTGAGCCGTCGGCTGAGACAATCGATAGCAAAGCGTCTCTACAAGCCGCGGCGGCGCCACCCGTGAATGGCAGAATCCCTGCTACCACCTGTGTGCTGCGGCGGCCCGAGGCGTGTCGGCGCAGTTGTCGAGATCGAGGCACCAGTGACTGACCCAGCCGACCGGCGTGCGGATTCTGCGCGCGGTCCACTCGTGCGGGCCGCGGCGCAGCAATTCGCGCACAAGCCCTACGCCTTGGTCAACCTCGATGATGTCGTCGCCGCGGTGGAAATCAGCAGGGGCGCGATGTATTTCCATTTCCCCTCAAAGCAGGCGCTGGCAACGGCGGTAATCGCTGAAGCTCACGAACTTGGGCGCGAGGCGGCGGCTGCGGTCCTTGCGAACAAGCTCTCGGGGCTGGAGACGCTGATCGATCTCTCCTACCTGGTGGCCGTATTGGACATCAGCGAGGACTTGGCCCGCGCCGGTCTGCATCTGCTCGAATCCATCGGCCGAGCTGAAGGGCTCGAGGCAAGAAGCCTGCGCGAAGTCGTCGACGCCCTCACCCAGATCACCCGACGGGCCGTCAACGAAGGGGACATCGCCGAAGGGCGCGATCCCGAAGACATCGCACGCCTGCTGGTTTCAACGTACATAGGCATTCGTCACACCAGCGATCTCGACAATCCACCGCAGTTCCTGCTCGACGTCGAGAAGGCATGGATGTTGCTACTACCGGGATTCGCCAATCCAGATCGGATGCGCTATCTGAGCCAGTTCGTGCGTCGCCGCACCGCCGTGGCATCGGGAAAGCTTCTGCCACAGCGGGATCCAGAATGACCGCGCGGCAGACCCGGTCCGAGGTCACTCGGCGCAAGATCGTCGACGCCGCGGTGGAGTTGTTCAACGACGTCGGCTATACCGGCACCGGACTCGGCGACATTGTCGAACGCAGCCGGAATGACGAAGGGCGCGCTGTACCACCACTTCGATTCCAAGGAAGCACTTGCGGTGGCCATCATCAACGAAGGCTCCGCCATCCTGCTCAAGACCTTCCAAGGCATCAGTCGCTCGTCGGCGCCCGCGCTTGAGTGCATGATCCACGGCGTCCTCGTCACTGTGGACCTGGCGAACACGCGACAAGCTGGTGCGCATGGGGGCGGTACTGCTGCGGATTTTCGCGAAGTTCAGCGAGGCGAGCACGCTCAACTACAGTGCGTGGCTCGCGGAGATGAGCGAGCAGGCACGTCGAGCGCAGGCCGAGGGGGACATGCGCGACGACATCGACGCACAAGCGGCAGGCGAATTCATCGTCAGCGCGATCCTCGGCACCGAACTGATATCGAACGCGGTAGCCGGCGGCCAAGACGTGCTGGAGCGCGTAACCCGAACGTGGGAGTTGCTCCTGCCTGGCCATTGCCTCTGAGCAATCGCTGCCCTACTTGCGGGAGTTCCTTGCCAGAGAGTCGCTGCGCAGGCGCGGTCAGTCCATGCCGACGTAACGAGGTGTGCCGGCAATCACCGCCCTTGCGCCCACAATTGCTCGGTCAGGTCGTGAAATGTGGCCAGTGCCAAGGGGTCGTCATCGCGCATGAGCGCCGACTTGCTCATCTTGGCCCGGACCACCGAACCGTCGGCGTGCATCAACTCGACCAGCTGGTCTGCGTACTTACGGACCACCGAAACTGGCGATTCATCGGTTGGCGCCGAGCGGAACAGCTGGGAGAACTCCATCGAAAGCAGTGTGTCGGTGGAGTGGCCCACCATGTCGGCGAACGCCTCGTTGGCGAACAGTATCTGGCCGTCGCGACCGATCGCGAGCGACGGTACAGGTATTCGCTCGAGCACGAGTCGTGCGGGCATCTGATCGAGAGCGGCATCCGCTACTCGCGTGATCTGTCCTGGTCTTCGCCGCTCCACCTGACGAGTATGACTGATTCCCGGGTTACTTGTCAGTAATCGGCGACGCCGTAGATAAACGTTTTGGCATCGCTGCGACCTGTACTGGCTAATTAGATAGCGGCTATCAGTTTAGGGGGCGAGCGGTGAGCCAGCGCTGAAACTCCTCGGGCGGAAGCGGTGCGCTGTGCACATTGCCTTGGGTGATGTTGCAGCCGTATCGGCGCAGTGCGCGCAGAGTGGCGTCGTCTTCGACGCCCTCGGCGACGAGGTCGGCTCCGAGGCTGTGCGCGAGAGCCACGGTCGAGCGCACGATCGCAATGGACCGGGGATCGCGGGCCAGCCGCGCGACGAAAACCCTGTCCAGCTTGAGCTCGTCAACGGACAAATCCTGCAGTCGCGCCAGCGATGACCACCCGGTGCCATAGTCGTCAAGCGAGAGACGGGTACCGAGCCGTCGCAGGGCGGCCACCGTACCGCGAGCCCGCTGCGAATCGGTCGTCAGTGTGCTTTCGGTGATCTCCAGGATCAGCGACTCCGCGGGCAGGTCGTGGGTTCGCAACAACCCGCGCGATGGTTTCGACCACCCCGAGGTCGAGCAGGTTGGTGGTGGAGAGGTTCACCGCAACCGTCAGCGTGATGCCTTGGTCGCGCCAGGACCGGATCTGAGCCAGCGCCATGTCAAGCACGAGGGCCGCGACCGGCCGCATCAGCCCGGCGTGTTCTGCCGCGGGCAGGAACTGATCGGGAAGCAGCAGCCCGCGAGCCGGATGACGCCAGCGTACGAGTGCCTCGACACTGTGCACACTTTCGTCGCTGGCCTCGATCTTGGGCTGGTAGTAACACATCAGCACGCCCGCGTCGGGTACCTCGTCGCCGTTGTGCGAGTCGCCTGGCGGCACGTCGCGCCCATCAGGAGCGAGCATGCTGCGAAGATCCGCGATGAACTGGCCGTCATGGTTGGTGTGAGATCCGCGGCCGCGTCGTAGACGGCGATATGGCTGGTCGTCGTCCTTGCGTGCGCCATCGCCGCTTCGGCGCAACCCAACAACTCCTGAGGATGTGCGCAATGGTCGGGCCACAATGCGACACCGATGCTGGCGTCTACCTGCACCGTGATGTGATCGAGCGCAAACGGCGCGCGCAGCGCGTCCATCAGCTCACCGGCTTGCGCCCGCGTGGTCGTCAGATCGGCCTTGGGTCAGCAGCACAGCGAACTCGTCGTCACCGACGCGCGCCAGCAGATCCGCCGGCCGTACCGACCTGGCCAGCCGGTTCGCCACGCGGTACCGCAGTTCATCGCTGACGCTTCGGCCGAGCGAAGCGGCGATTTCCTGGAACTGGTCCAACCCCAGCAGCACAAGCCCAAGCTTGGCGCCGCGACGATCCCACCTGGTGCTGCCGGGCTCGTCGAAAGTCGCGGCCGTCAAAGCAGTGGCGACTGCAAGCCGATTGGACAGCCCGGTCAGCTCGTCGGTCATCGCGTGGTGGTGGCTTTCGGCCATCGCGCTGACGTCGCGGAACGTCACCGCGAACCGGGCTGCGACGGCGGTCAGGCTCAATGCGGCCAGCACGACCGGCAACCGATCGCCGTCAGCCAGAAGAGTCACGCCGAGGGCGACGATCGTGCACACCACCGGCAGAAGCAGCGGCGCCCGTCCGGTCTTCGGCCGCAGGCCAGGATGCGTCGCCGACGTCCATGCGGCCGCGGCGATCAGCAGGAAGGCGCCGGGCCAGCACGAGATCGATCCAGGTCCCTTCCGTGTACGTGCCGTCCAGCAACTTGAATAGATAGATCGACGTTCGCGATGGCGTACAAGACGAGCCCGGCGACGAGCAGCGCCCAGCGTCGCTCGGTGCGCAACCCCAAGATTGCGAGCGATCCGGCCGTAAGCGCAAGGAGCAAAAGCGGGCCCACCGGGTAAGCGAGTCCGACGAGCGCGGTGGCCTGTGAGCCGGTGGTCGCCGGTTCGGATAGGTCCCGAGGTCAGCGCGGTTGCCACGGCGGCGACGGTGAGCGCCGACCACCACCGCATCGATGCGGATCGCCCGGAGGCACGTACCGCAGTCGCTGCCGAATCAGGAGCAGCGAACCCGGCGAAGACGAGCGGATAGAACGCGCCGCATAAGCGGATCGGCAAGCGACGGCATCTGACCCTCATGCGCCCAGACCACGTACACGACCGTCGCGAGCCCGGTGGCCGACATCCCCGCGGCAATGAGGAGCCAAGCCCAGCGCTCGGCGGCGACCCGCCATGACACGCGCGGCGACCAGTGCTGCTGCCGACAGCAGCAGAGTCGAATCCAGCCAGTGGTCGATCAGCGCAATGTGGCCGGGCCGCTCGCGGAGCACGGTCGAGAGCGCGAACACCACAAGGCCGGCCGATAGCGCGACGAAGCGCCAGCCGAGCACCCGTCGGGGGCCACCGCGGCTGCTCCGGCACCGACTCCGGACGCCGTGCTTCCGGTCTCGCCGACCGTTCTCAAGCGTCGTCGTAGGGTCCTCGTCGCATCTGGCGGCTGCGACGACAGGGGATCGCTTGGGTAGTTCATACGGATTGGGCAGATCCGGCACGAAACTGCGCAGGCACCCACCGCCGTCGCGCTTGGCCGCATACATGGCGAGGTCGGCCTGCCTGACGAGGCTGTTGACGCTGGTCTGCGGCATGTCGGCGGTGGCCAGCGTCAAACCGATGCTGGGCCGCACGTGCCAATGCCACACCGTCGACCACGATCGGTTCGGCGAACGAGTCGAGGATCCGATCCGCGCCACGACGGTGTCCTCGACGGGACCCTCGATCAGGAGCGCGAACTCGTCGCCGCCGAGCCGGGCGACGGTGTCGGTGCTGCGCACGCTCGCCGATAGGCGTTCTGCGACGCGGATCAGCAGCTCGTCGCCTGCGGGATGACCGAGTTCGTCGTTGACGGCCTTGAAGCCATCGAGGTCTAGGCAGAGCACGGTCAGCGTGAGCGCGTTCACGCTGCTGGCGCATTACGGCATTGTCGAGCCGATCAAGGAAGAGCGCCCGATTGGCCACGCCAGTCAGCTGATCCGTGAACGCCAGGCGGCCGACATCGGACAGCAGTCGTTGGTTTTCAGCCAGTGCGACGAACTGCCGGCCAATACAGCGATGACGAGCAGGAGCACCGAGGCGCCAAGGGGAATCGAATTGAGTGCCGGGAGGATCTTTGTCAACGCGACGTAGGCGGCGAGCACCAGCGGCAGGTATGGCAGCCAGAGTCGCGCCTTGCCGTGGAATCTGCCACCGATGTCTCGCGCGGCGGTTCGCCGATACTGCGCAACGCGGCCAAGCCCAGCACGCCGCATCCGGCGATCCAGCCAAGGTCGATCAGGTTGCCGGTGTAATAGTCGTTCACCGCAGTCAACGCGGTGAAGACGCTGTCCGACAGGGCGATGATGATCAGGCCGGCGACAAGCAGACCCATGCTCGGGCGATACGCGACGACGGCGCTCGCCCACGCGATCGTAATGATGACCACATCGGCGACCGGGTAGGCCAGCGACACCGCCAGGGCCAGCTGAGAATCGCCCCCTGCGTCGAACACGCTCTCAATGACGGTGACCCACGACACGAGGAAAAGCGAAGCCGCGACGATCAGGCCGTCCAGGACCAGCCGGATTCGCGATCGACCGCTGTTGCCGGTCGATAAAAACACCACGGCCACCCCGGCGCCGACCGGGAAGAGCAAATAGAAGGCGTCGGCCAAGCGACGGGTATGGCGCCTGCTCATAGCGCAGCACCACCTCGTAGTAGCCCCAGATGGCTTCGCCGACAGCCCAGCCGAGCAGGCCGGCCGTCATGGCCAGCCAGCCGTGCCGGATGCGGCCATGCGCCGACCGGGCGGCCCACGCCGCGCAGCCTGCCGCGAACAGAATCCCGACCAGCGAACCAATGTCGTCGACGGCTCGGGTCGCAAACGCGCCGCCCCATCTTTGCCACAGCCAGAGTCCGACGACTGCGGTCACGCCGAAGTACACGTCGGCGACTTGCCAAAGCGTGCGGGCAGGCAACGGCGAGCTACGTCCCGTCAAGGCGGCTCGCCGAAGCTTCATTGCTACTCCCCCCACTGCTGACCAGCCGGAGCTAGCAACCAACAGAGGGTAATCGCGCACTAGGTCGAACTTCTAACCAGTGATCATGCCCGTGGATAGCCTGGGTAGCAAAGTGTGCAGACACCGTGTCGGCGTTGCGAAGCTGTGGGGTGGCTTGGAAGTAGCTGAAATCGACCCCACTGTCCCGAAAACGAAGCCGTGGCTAATGGTTACGCGTCGCGGGGCAGTCCAAGCAGCCGCTCGGCGATGATGTTGAGCTGCACCTCCGACGTGCCGCCGTAAATCGTGGTGGCACGGCTGGCCAGCAGCATCTGCGCCCACTGGCCGGGAAGCTGCTCGGGATCGCCGATCGCGCCGTCGGTGCCGAACGACGAAACCGCGAATTCCGCATAGCCCTGTCCGGTGCGCATCGACAGCAGCTTGGAGATCGCGGCGGCAGGCATCGGGTCACCGCCGGCCAGCGTCAGCAGCGTCGAGCGCATGTTGAGCAACTTCGCGGCGTGCCCTTCGGCGATCAGCCTGCCTCCCCGGTTCTGCCCGACCTGGTCGAAATGCCCGTCGCGCATGAACTCCACGAAACCGTCGAGGTTGGCAAGGAACGGTGCCTCACTGCTGCCGATCGACACCCGCTCGGCCGTCAGCGTGGTGCGGCTGACCTCCCAGCCGCGGTTCACCTCACCGAGCACCAGCTCGTCGGGAACGAACACGTCGTCGATGAACACGGTGTTGAACATCGCGTTTCCGGTCAGCTCCCGCAACGGCTTCACCTCGACGCCGTCACTGGCCATATCGAGCAGGAAGTAGGTGATGCCGTTGTGTTTTGGCGCGGTCGGGTCCGTCCGGGCCAGCAGCATGCCCCACTGCGACAACTGTGCGGCGGTGGTCCAGATCTTCTGGCCGGTGATCCGCCAGCCACCGTCGACCTTGGTGGCCTTGGTGGTGAGGCTAGCCAGGTCCGAACCTGCGCCCGGCTCGGAAAACAGCTGGCACCAGATCATCTCGCCGCGGAACGTCGGCGGCAGGAACCGCTGCTTCTGTTCCTCGGTGCCGAACGCGACGACCGACGGAATCAGCCAGGCCGCGATGCCCATCGTCGGGCGACGGACCCGGCCGGTGGTGAACTCCTGGGCGATGATGATCTGCTCGACGGGACTCGATGCGCGGCCCCATGGCTTCGGCAAATGGGGCATGACCCAACCGCCCTCGGCGATCGCGACGGTGCGGTCCTCACGCGGAATCGCTTTGAGGGCTTCGACTTCGGCGCGGATCTCGTCGCGCAGCTTCTCGGTCTCCGGGTCGAGATCGATGTCGATCTTGCGTAATCCGGTGCTGGTCGAGACGTCGACGACCTGCTGCGGGTAGTCGCCTGCGCGGCCGAAGCAGGCGGCGAGCATGATGGCGCGGCGGTAGTAGACGTTGGTGTCGTGTTCCCAGGTGAAACCGATGCCGCCGTGCACCTGGATGCAGTCCTGGGTGCAGTGTTGCGCGGCGGCAGGTGCCAGTGTCGCGGCGACCGCGGCGGCGAACTCGAAAGCGGTTTCCTCCGAAGCGGTTTCGCGGTACTCGTCGATCGCGCGGGCGGCGTCCCAAACCGCGGCGGTGGCTCGCTCGGTGTCGGCGATCATCTCGGCGCACTTGTGCTTGATGGCCTGGAACTGGCCGATCGGCCTGCCGAACTGCTCGCGGATCTTGGCGTACGCGGTGGCGGTGTCGGTGGCCCACCGCGCCACACCGATGGCCTCCGCGGACAGCAGCGTCGACATCAGCGCCCGCGCCAGAGTCCGACTCAGGTTGCTGAGCACACGGTCGTCGCCGACCTCGACGGCGTTCGCGCGCACATGGGCCAGCGGTCGCAGCGGATCCACGCTCTTGACGGGTTCGATCTCCAGCTGGTCGGCGTCGAGCACCACCCACTCTTCACCGCTGTCGATGGCCACCGGCAGCACAAGTACGGACGCTTGAGCCGCGGCGGGTACGGCCCGCACCTCGCCGCGGATGACCAGGCCGTCACCGTGCCGGGTGGCGGTCAGCCCGGAGTCGATGGCGTAGGCGGCGATCACCGCGCCGGAAGCAAGGTCGTTGAGCAGTTTGGCGTCGGGGTCGTGCGCAGAGATCAGCGCGCTGGCGATGGCCGAAGGGACGAACGGGCCTGGCACGGCGCCGTAGCCGAACTCGGCCAACACGATGGCCAGTTCCAGGATGCCGAAGCCTTGTCCACCGACGGACTCCGCAAGGTGCACGCCCTGCAGACCCTGCTCGGCCGCGGCCTTCCAGTAGGGCGGCGGGTTCGGGATCGGGGTTTCGAGGGCTTCGTGCAGGACGTCCGACGGCGCCACCCGCGCCACCAGGGACCGCACCGAATCGGCCAGGTCGTTGTGCTCAGGAGTGATCGCGATGGGCATAGCTGCGTTGCCTTCCCTATTAACCGGTCGGTTGGGACCGAGAGTACCTAGTTGACGACGTTGGCCAACTCCCGCCCATCCCTGAGCCTGCGGCAGTTGTCCACCGCGCGTTCCAGGTAGCGACGCATGGTGTCGACGGTGTACCAGGTGACGTGCGGCGTCAGCACCACGTTGTCCAGACTGAGCAGCGGATTGTCGGCGGCTACCGGTTCGACGGCGAACACATCAAGGCCCGCGCCGGCCAGCCCACCGGTACGCAGCGCATCGACAAGCGCATCCTCGTCGACCACTGCGCCGCGCGATGTGTTGACGAGCACCGCATCGGACTTCATCCGGGCCAGGGCTTCGCGGTCGAGCATGCCCGCGGTCGCATCGGTCAGCGGCAGGTGCAGCGAGACGATGTCGCTCGCGGCGAGCAGGTCGGGCAGCGGCCGCCAGCCGGGATGGCCGTCATCGCGGGTGCTGGTGTGCAGCACTTTGGAGGGCGGAGTGCCCATGGCCATCACAATTTTCTCCACGGTCTTCGCGATGTTCCCGTAGCCGACGAGTCCGACCGTGCAGCCGCCGATGTCGCGGACCGTCTCGCCGAGGCTCGGGTCGGATGGCCAGCCTCTGCCCTCGCGCGTCGCCCGATCGAGCAAGGGCAGCCGCCGAAGCGCCGCCAGCATCAGCAGCACAGTCCCCTCGGCGACCGAGGCCGCGTTCGCGCCGGGCATGTTGGCCACCGCGATGCCCAGCCGTGTGGCGGTTTCCACGTCGACGGTGTTCACCCCGGCGCCCATCTTGTGTACTAGCTTCAGCCGCTGGCTCTGCTCGAGGTCGTCACCCGAAATGGGGCGCAGCACGTGCCAGATCACCTCGGCTTCGGGCAGCTCGCGGTAGAAGGTCTCGTCATCATCCTCGCCGCAGTAGCGGATGTCGAGCCAATCCGTCTCTGGTGCAAGGAATTCGGTGACCCTCTCACCCGGAACGAAGTGTGCGAGGACTCTCAGCGCCACCGTTTCGCGATCCACTTGGCGATGGTATCGGCCTTCTCACTACGGGCGCCCGGTGTGGTGAAGTAGTGGTCGGTGTCGACCGAGGAAAGCGTTTTGTCGGTGCCGGCCAGCGCGTCGTAGATGCGCTGAGCGTCGCTGGGGTACACGCCCGTGTCCTGCTCGGCGTTGATCACAAGGGCGGGGCAGTCGATGCGGGCCAGGTGCGGTTCGGCGCGGGTCTGGGCGTGCCGAAGGCTCCACATTCCCAGCCAGTTGCGCAGCGTGCAGGCGGCGGCGATGCCGTGCGCCGAGCGGTTGGCCTTAGCGGGCAGGCCGGCGTAGCACGTGTTGGCTGGGCGCTTGGTCGGTTCGATCGTCGGATCGACCATCCGCGGGTCCGCCCAGGTGCGCAGCACCGTGAAGGGACGATCGGAGAAACCGGCGGCGTGGACTCGCTTTAGTTCGGTCTCGGCCCAGTCGGTGATCGCGTTGTTGCGGGCGATCTGTGCCGCGCGGTAGCGCTCGATGAACTCGGTGGAGTACGGCGGCCCGTTGCGTTCAGTCGAACAGGTCTAGATCGGGATCGCTTGCGATGGCGTCGTTTTCGTCGACGACGGACGCATCCATCCACGCGGTGAGCACGTCCGGGCGGCCGGGGTGTGCGGCGCTGGCGACGTAGCCGTCGGCGGGAAGCAGGTCGGCCAGTCCTGCCGCAGGCCGCATGCCCTCGAGCGGCGTCACATGAGGGTCGACGGCCTGCGCCTGATAGGCGGCCATCAGCGAACCGCCACCGGAATTACCCAGCAGCACAATGGTTTCCACACCCTGTGTCTCGCGCAGCCAGCGCACTCCGACACCGATGTCGACAAGGGCGTGATCCAGCAGAAAACTGCTCTCATACCCGCGATACCTGGTATTCCAGCCAAGGAAGCCAATACCCCGGGTGGCCATGTAGTCGGCGAGGTAGTGCTCGGCGAAGTCGATCTGATAGTGCGTGGCGATCATCGCGACCTTGGGCTTGCGTCCCACGCCCCGGTGGTAGAGCCCCTGGCACGGGTGCCCGCCCGCCCCGGCCCGCCGCGCCGTCGGCGAATCCATCCCGACGAACTCGCGTGTAACGCCGGGTGTTCCGGCTGCAGCCGGTGCCTTGGTCATGTCAGCGCGGCCTCCTTGTGGTAGATCGTGCGGTAGAAGATGTTGGCCAGCGTGGTGATGCACGCGTCGTCGTCGACGGTTTCGGCCGCGGCGTCGCCGGACAGCTGCGTGTAGCAGAACTGGTTGAGCATCGACACCATCGCGACCGCCACCAGATGCGGGGCGTCATCGCGGTTGCAGAAGCCCTGCCGCTGAGCTTGTTTCACCATCTGAGTGATCAATCCGATTGGTAACGAACAGATGTCGGCCCAGTATTCGGCGAAGTCGTCGCTGACCATGGCCAGCTGCGACACGCTGATGATCTCGGCAAGCCGGTTGCGATAGGTGTTCCAGTGGGCGGCGGCGGCCTGGTATGAGCGTTCCCAGTTGCTAAGGCCGGGTTCTGAGGCCGCGCGCGAACGTTCCCGTGCCTCGTCGCGGAATCGCACGGCCCATTCGCGGACCATCGCTTCCTTGGAGTCGTAGTAGTTGTAGAACGACGCGGTGGACTTGCCTGCTTCGGCGGCGATGTCCGAAATCGTCGTCGCCAGAATGCCCTTGCGTGCGATCACCGCCCTGGCCGCCGCATCGATCGCAGCCTGCGTCTGCCTGCCGCGCAGAGTCGGCAACTGCTCCCTGGGGCTGACGGTCACTGGCGGCGATCCTCCCTATCGGCCATTGATCGAACCTGAATCTGATGTTAGATTCAGATTGCGTTCTTGGCCAGAGGTTTCGTGGAGGCGCGACGTGATCAAGCCAGACAATCCCAATTCCGAATTCGAGCTCGGCGGCATCAACCACGTGGCGTTGGTCTGCTCCGACATGGAGCGCACCGTCGACTTCTACAGCAATGTTCTTGGCATGCCGCTGATCAAGTCGCTCGATCTGCCGGGTGGCATGGGACAGCACTTCTTCTTCGACGCGGGCAACGGCGACTGCGTTGCGTTCTTCTGGTTCGCCGACGCTCCTGACCGGGTGCCGGGCCTTTCCTCGCCGGAGGCGATCCCAGGGATCGGCGACATCGTGAGCGCCGTGAGCACCATGAACCACCTGGCTTTCCACGTACCTGCGGAGAAGTTCGACGAGTACCGGAAACGGCTCAAGGACAAGGGCGTGCGCGTCGGGCCGGTGCTCAATCACGACGAGAGCGAGGCGCAGGTATCGGCGACGGTCCATCCCGGCGTGTACGTGCGGTCGTTCTACTTCCATGATCCGGACGGCATCACTCTCGAGTTCGCCTGCTGGACCAAGGAATTCACCGAGAACGACACGAATACGGCACCGAAGACCGCAGCGGACCGCTCACCTCGGGTGCCTGCAGGACGCTAGCGCGCCGAAACTGAGCTTGTGCAGAAGAATTGCGAGAAACCCTCTGCATAACTTCAGTTTCGACGTTCTCGTACAGATTTAATGACTCACGACACTAGTCTCGGTACAGCTCCGGGTCGACGAGATCGTCGAGGATCAACGCCAACTGGTCGACGAGTTCGTCGTGGCTCAGGTCGATGTCGCCGGCCAGCCAGGTGCTGACCATCTGCACCACGCCACCGACCGCGAAATGCGCCGTCGCCCTGACCCGCTCGGTCTGCTGCGCACCCAGCGCCTCGGCGACGTTCTGGCCGTAGAGCATGGCGAGCAGGCCGCCGGTCTCGTCGCGTTTGCGCACGAGCACCGAATTGGTCTGCGAGCTGATCAGGAATCGGCCGACTCGGGCGTCTTCGGCGATGATGCGAACGAGGTTGGCCATGCCCGCACGGTTTCGCTCCTTACGTGGTGCGGCGGACACAGCAGCCTGTGTCGTCGCCGCGATGTCGGCGATCACCCAGTCGAACACCGCGCCGACGAACTCGTCCTTGTCGGTGAAGCTCTCGTAGAAGTACCGCAGCGCGAACCCGGCCTGACGGCAGATACCGCGCACCGTCAACTCCGAAAGATCGGAGTTCGATCCGAGGATGTCGAGGCCGGCCTCAAGGAAGCGGCGGCGGCGTTCGGCAACGCGGTCGGCCGCTTCAACGCCGCGGTAGGGCCGCACTTGAGCCATCAGTTCAATCTTGACACCGCCGTCCCACCTGTAGCAATATATCTGGAAACACACGTTCTCACATTTGCTTAGGTGGGTCAATGACGATCAGTGAGCCGGTTCACCACGTCGAACGTGCGGTGAGCGAGCCCGCGGTGGCTCCGCCGACACCGCGCCGCCGCGGCGCCAGCCTTGACGACGGGCTGATGGGCGTGGCGCTGCTGGCCGGGCCCGCCAACGTGATCATGCAACTGGCGCAGCCCGGCGTCGGCTACGGCGTGATGGAGAGCCGTGTCGAGAGCGGCCGTGTCGACCGGCATCCGATCAAGCGCGCCCGCACGACGTTCACCTATCTTGCGGTTGCGCTCAATGGTTCGCCTGAGCAGAAGGCGGCGTTCCGGCGCGCGGTGAACCGGGCACACGCCCAGGTCTATTCGACCGACGAAAGTCCAGTCAAGTACCACGCATTCGACAAGGACCTCCAGCTGTGGGTAGGGGCGTGCCTGTACAAGGGCGCGGTCGACGTGTACCGGCTATTCGTCGGCGAGATGGACGACGAGACCGCAGACCGGCACTATCGCGAGGGGTTGCCGCTCGGCACCACGTTGCAGGTGCCGGAAGACATGTGGCCGAAGGATCGCGCCGCATTCGACCGATACTGGCGGGAGTCGCTGGAGAAGGTCCACATCGACGACGCGGTGCGCGAATACCTATGGCCGATTGCGGCGGCGCGGGTGCGCGGCGTCACGCTGCCGAGGCGGGTGCAGCGTGCCTTGGATAACTTCAGTCTGCTGATCACGACGGGCTTTCTGCCGCAACGCTTCCGCGACGAGATGAAGCTGGAGTGGAACGCTGCGAAGCAACGCCGGTTCGACCGCATCATCGGCGTCCTTCGCTTCGTCAACCATCGGATGCCGAGGTTCATCCGGCAGTTCCCGTTCAACGTATTGCTGAAGGATCTCGACTGGCGGATCCGGACCGGACGCCCGCTCGTCTAGAGCGCGCGCCACTGGATGAAGACGCGTCCCAACGGGAGAAGTGACATCCGTGCGCCGGGAAGTTCGGCGCGGACATGACCGCGCAACTGTGACACGGTGTCGCGCGGTGGCCACACCGTCGGCGCGCTGTGTTCCCATTTGCCACGTAGCCGGATTGCGACTCCGCGAATCACGAGTGTGGCCAGCTCCCATGGCAAATGGCGCCAGCCCGGGCGGGCGAACGCGACGATCGCGAGCGTCCCACCGGGCCGGACGAGATCGCGCATGCGCCGCAGGGCCTGCCGGGTGTCGGGGAGAGGTGCAGAGCTGCGTTGGATACCACCGCGTCGAAGCTGCCCAGTTCGTCGCCGGTATCGAGGATGTCCCCGTGTCTCCAGGCCACCTGAGCGCCAGGGAATCGCTGCTTGGCTCGCTCGAGCATCGAGCACCGATGCCGACCGCGGAGGAACGCACCTGTCGAGCTTGCCGTCGTAGTGAATGTTGACGTTCCAGGGTTTTGCCACGAAACCATTCTGGCCGGGCTGTCAGACTCCGCGCGTATAACCGTGTAGGTGCGTACCGAAAATGACACCTGGGACATCAAGACGAGCGTCGGGTTCGACTGCACTGTTCGTCGCCACGGCGCGGGCCTTGGAGGCGCAGAAGCCCGACCCAGCTGCGATCGATCCCTATGCCGAAGTGTTCTGCCGGGCGGCGGGCGGCGATTGGGCCGCAGCTGCTCGACGGCGACGCTCCCGACCACCCGTTGAAGACGGAGTTCGGCGAGCACTTCGTCAACTTCCAGGGTGTGCGGACCCGATACTTCGACACCTACTTCCAGGCCGCGGCCGCAGCCGGGGTACGCCAGATCGTGCTCCTCGCCGCCGGGCTGGACTCCCGTGGATACCGGCTGCCATGGCCCGCACGGGACCGTGGTGTTCGAGCTCGACCAGCCTCAGGTGCTGGAGTTCAAGAGGGAAGTGCTCGCTCGCCACGGCGACGCGCCGACGGCCGAGCGCCGCGAGGTCGCCGTCGACCTGCGCAACGACTGGCCACAGGCACTGCGCGAGCAGCGGGTTCGACCCGTCCAAGCCGTCGGCCTGGATCGCCGAAGGACTTGCTCATCTACCTGCCCGCCGCCGCGCAGCAGCAGCTGTTCGCCGGCATCGATTCGCTGGCTGCGCCGGGCAGTCACCTCGCTGTCGAGGAAGCGGTGCCGCTTGACGCCGACGCTTTCGAGGCCAAGCGGGAGGAGGAGCGCGCCACGGGCGAGGACACCTTCTTCACGCTCGTGTACAACGAGCAGCACGCACCCGCCCACGAGTGGTTCGGCAGCCGCGGCTGGTCGGCGGTGGCCACCCCATTGCGCCATCAGCTGCGCTCGCTCGGAAGGCCGGTTCCCGCCCCCGACACCGACGCAGGGTTCATGACCGGCAACATCAGCCTGGTCAGCGCGATCAAGGACTGACCCCAACCCGGCACCGTACGTCTCGACACTTAGCTTATGCAATGCTAACTTCAGGCAAAGTTAGCTTAGGCATACATAAGGAGACGCTGCGGTGGGTTCTGACACTGTCGCGGCCGCCCGCGTGCCTGACCCCCGTGTCGATCGCGACCTCGTCAGCCGGTTCGCCACGTGCTGCCGCGCATTGGGGATGTCCGTCCACGACCGCAAGCGACCAGCCGATCTGACCGCGGCCCGGACGGCGTTCGCAGCGCTGACACACGTCGCCCACGATCAGTGCGACGCGTGGACGGGCCTGGCCGCATCGGGCGACGTCTCGTCACGAACCATCGAGTCGGTCTGGCGGACTTCTGACACTGCAGGGGTTCTGCAGCGGCAGATCGAACTTGCCGAAGGGTCGCTGGGGTTCACCTATGACACCGGGCTGTATCTGCAGTTCCGTGCCACCGACCGCGACGATTTCCAATTGGCCTACGCCGCAACCCTTTCCGCCGAGTCTGATTTCGCTGCCGCGGACCGAATGGTGGGGGAGCTGATCGACCGGCGGCCTGGGTGGCTTGAGGCTCGCTGGTTGCGGGTCGCGATCTGCTACCGCTCCGAACGCTGGTCGGACGTGGTGCGGCTGCTGACCCCCGTCGTCACCGACGAGTCGCTCGACGATGTGTTCGCCCACGCCACCCGTGTCACGCTCGGCATCGCGCTGGCCAGGCTCGGCATGTTCGCACCCGCGCTGTCTTACCTCGAGGAGCCCGCAGGCCCGGTGGCCGTCGCGGCTGTCGACGGGGGGCTGGCCAAGGCGCTGACGCTGCGCGCCCAAGGTGAGGACGACGACGCAAACGATCTGCTGCAGGACCTGTACGCGGCCAACCCGGAGAACGCGGATATCGAAGAGCGCGCTGTCGGATACGTCCTTCGGGTTGGTGACCACCACCGCCGCGAGGATCGACGCCAGGACCAACCCGTGGGATCCGGACACCGAGCCCAGCGAGTTCGATTTCGTCGACCCCGGCGCCAAGGAACGCAAGGCGCACCTGCTCATCGAGGCCGAAGCGGAGCTCGCCGAGTTCATCGGCCTCGAAGAGGTCAAGTATCAGGTGGCCCGGCTGAAGAGTTCGGTGGCCATGGCGATGCGGCGCCAGGAGCGGGGACTGACCGTCGCGCAGCGCACCAACCACCTGGTGTTCGCGGGCCCGCCCGGAACCGGCAAGACGACGATCGCCCGCGTGGTCGCCAAGATCTACTGCGGCCTCGGGCTGTTGAAGAAGGAGACCGTGCGCGAGGTGCACCGCGCCGACCTGATCGGTCAGCACATCGGCGAAACCGAGGCCAAGACCAACGCCATCATCGACAGCGCGCTCGACGGCGTGCTGTTCCTCGACGAGGCCTACGCGCTGGTGTCCACCGGCGCCAAGAACGACTTCGGGCTGGTCGCGATCGACACCCTGCTGGCCCGCATGGAGAACGACAGGGACCGCCTTGTGGTCATCGTGGCGGGCTACCGCAAGGACCTGGACCATTTCCTCGACACCAACGAAGGCCTGCGGTCGCGATTCACCCGCAGCATCGACTTCCCTTCGTACTCGCCGAAGGAACTCGTCGAGATCGCGGTGCGGATGGCGGAGAAGCGGGACAGCGTGTTCGAGCAGGCCGCGCGTCGCCGATATGGAAGGCCTTTTCGGTCAGCTCGCCGAGTCGTCGACACCCGACGCCGCGGGTGTGCGAGCGCCGCAGCCTCGACATCGCAGGCAACGGCCGGTTCGTCCGCAACCTGGTCGAGCGCTCCGAGGAAGAGCGCGAGTACCGGCTGGACCATTCGGACGCAGAGGATTTCACGGACGACGAGTTGATGACGATCACTGATGAAGATGTCCGTAGGTCGGCCGTCCCGCTGCTGCGCGGCCTCGGCCTGGCGGTTCCGGCATGAGCGCGCCCGATCCGGATCGGCGCGCGTTCGCCTCCCGCACGCCGACGAACGAAAACCCCGAGCGCGTGGCCTACCGGCGCGGCTTCGTCACCCGCCACCAGGTGTCCGGCTGGCGATTCGTCATGCGCCGCATCGCATCCGGGGTCGCACTGCACGACACCCGGATGCTGGTCGATCCGCTGCGCACCCAGAGTCGCGCCGTCCTGGTCGGCGCGCTGATCCTCGATCACCGGCCTCGCGGGCTGCTTCATCTTCTCGCTGATCCGCCCATCGGGGGTGGCGGGCAACGATGCGGTACTCGCCGACCGCGTCGACCGCGGCGCTGTACGTCAAGCTCGGCGACCAGCTCCATCCGGTGCTGAACCTGACCTCGGCGCGACTGATCGCCGGCCGCGCCGACAACCCGACCCTGGTCAAGACGAGCGAGCTCGACCAGTTCCCCCGCGGTAACCTGCTCGGCATCCCCGGTGCACCGGAACGCATGGTGCAGAACATGACTCGCGATGCCGACTGGACGGTGTGCGACACGGCGTCGGGTGCCTCGGCCGGGGTGACCGTGATCGCGGGACGGCCCGCCGACGGTGGCGAGCGTGCCGCCGCACTGCCGACACGACCACGCTGTGCTCGTCGAGAACCGAGGGCCGGACCTGGCTGCTGTGGGACGGCAGGCGCAGCGCGATCGACCTCAACAACCGCGCGGTCACCGACGCGCTTGGCATCGGCGTGGACATACCCGCGCCTCGCCCGATCGCGGCTGGGCTGTTCAACACCGTCCCCGAGGCGCCGCCACTCACCGCGCCGCCCATTGCCAGGTGCCGGGGAGCCGACCCCGTTCCCACTGCCGATGCCGGCGCCGGTCGGTGCAGTCGTCGCCGCGTACGAGGCCGACAACACGATCCGCTACTACGCGGTGCTCGGCGACGGCCTGCAGCCGGTTTCGCCGGTCCTGGCCGCGATCCTGCGCAACACCAACTCCTTTGGCCTGGACCAGCCGCCGCGGCTCGGCGCCGACGAGGTGGCGCGCATGCCCGTCGCGCGCGCGCTTCGACACCAGCGCGTACCCGGCCGAGCCGGTCACCCTGGTCGATGCTGCCGACGATCCCGTCACGTGCGCGCGTTGGGCGAAACCCGAAGGTGCGACGACGGATTCGCTGACCCTGCTGTCGGGTGCGGCGCTGCCGCTGCCCGACGGACAGCGGACCGTCGACCTGGTCACCTCCGGATCCGGCGGTACGGCCAACCGGGTCGCGCTGCCGCCGGGCAGCGGCTACTTCGTCGACAGCGCGGGCTCGCTGTTCTGGGTCAGCGACACCGGGGTGCGCTACGGCATCGAAGACGACGAAGGCCGTCGCCGCCCTCGGCCTGACACCGCCGCCGCTGCCGATCCCGTGGTCGGTGCTGGCCCAGTTCGCGGCGGGCCCGACCTTGTCGCGCGGCGACGCGCTGCTGGCGCACGACGCCCTGTCGCCCGACCCGAAGCCCGCCCGGCTGGAGACCCCATGAGCAGGTTGATCTTCGAGGCACCGTCGCAGGGTGCCGCCGCCGGCCACCCGCAAGGGCACCATCACCATCGAGCCGCCGCCGCGAACTGCCGCGGCTGGTGCCGCCGTCGCTGCTGCGTCGCGTGCTGCCCTACCTGATCGTGATCCTGATCGTCGGGATGATCGTCGCGCTGGTCGCCACCGGGATGCGGCTGATCTCGCCGACAGACGCTGTTCTTCCCGTTCGTGCTGCTGCTCGCGGCCACCGCGCTGTACCGCGGCTCGGACAACAAGATGCGCACCGAGGAGGTCGACGCCGAGCGCGCCGACTATCTGCGCTACCTGTCGGTCGTCCGCGACAACGTGCGCGCGCACGCAGCCGAACAGCGCGCGGCACTCGAGTGGTCGCATCCCGAGCCGCAGGCGCTCGCCAGCCATCCCCGGCACCCGGCGGCAATGGGAACGCGATCCGCACGACGCCGACTTCCTGGTGCTGCGCGCCGGCCTGCACGACGCGCCGCTGGACACCGCGCTGCGGGTCAAGGACACCGCCGACGAGATCGACCTCGAGCCGGTCTCGCACACCACGCTGCGGGGACTGCTCGACACCCAGCGCACCATCCACGACGCGCCCACCGGCATCGACGTCACGAAGCTCGTCGCGGATCACCGTGCTCGGCGAGGCGGACGAGGTCCGCGGTGCGCTGCGCGCATGGATCGCGCAGGCCGTCACGTGGCACGACCCGACTGTGCTCGGGATCGCCGTGGCCGCACCAGATCTGGAAGACGACGACTGGTCCTGGCTGAAGTGGCTGCCCCACGTCGACATCCCCGGCGAGGTCGACGGCGTCGGGCCGGCCCGCTACCTGACGACCAGAGCGCGGTCGACGCTGGCACTTCGACCGAGCTGCCCGGCGAGTCGCCGAGCAAGCACCTGCTCGTCGTGCTCGACGATCCCGACGCCGATCCCGAGCCGCTTCGTCGGCGCAGCTGCGGCGTCACCGTCATCCATCGGTCCACGAACGCGCCTCACCGCGAGCAGTATTCGGACCCCGAACGCCCGATCCTGCGGGTCGCCGACGGCAAGATCGAGCGCTGGCAGAGCGGCGGCTGGCAGACGCTACATCGACACCGCCGACCACCTCGGTGCCGCCGACGGCCCGCCACATCGCGCGGCGGCTGTCTCGGTGGGATTCCAATCCGAGCCACGCGAGGTCGACCACCACCGGCGGCGCGACGTTCACCACCCTGCTCGGCATCCCCGACGCGTCGGCGCTCGACGTCGCGACCCTGTGGGCACCGCGCAACCGCGACGACGAACTGCGGGTGCCGATCGGCGTCACCGCCACCGGCGATCCGCTGTACTTCGACCTCAAGGACGAGGCCGAGGGCGGCATGGGGCCGCACGGCCTGATGATCGGCATGACCGGCTCAGGCAAGTCCCAGACGTTGATGTCGATCCTGTTGTCGCTGTTGACGACCCATTCCGCCGACCGGCTGATCGTGATCTATGCCGACTTCAAGGGTGAGGCGGGCGCCGACATCTTCCGCAACTTCCCGCAGGTCGTCGCGGTCATCTCCAACATGGCCGAGAAGCGCTCGCTGGCCGACCGGTTCGCCGACACGCTGCGCGGCGAGGTGGCTCGCCGCGAACAGCTGCTCAAGGAGACCGGCCGCCGGGTGCAGGGCAGCGCGTTCAACTCGGTGACCGAGTACGAGAACGCGATCGCGGCAGGCCACGACCTGCCGCCGATGCCGACGCTGTTCGTGGTGGCCGACGAGTTCACGCTGATGCTGGCCGACCATCCCGAGTACGCCGAACTGTTCGACTACGTCGCCCGCAAGGGCCGCTCGTTCCGGATCCACATCCTGTTCGCGTCGCAGACGCTCGACGTCGGCAAGATCAAGGACATCGACAAGAACACCTCGTACCGGATCGGCCTGAAGGTGGCCAGCCCCAGCGTCTCTCGCCAGATCATCGGCGTCGAGGACGCGTATCACATCGAATCGGGCCGCGAACACAAGGGCGTCGGCTTCCTGGTGCCCGCCCCCGGCGCGGTGCCGATCAAGTTCCGCAGCACCTACGTCGACGGCATCTACGAGCCGCCGCGCGTCGACAAGTCGATTGTCGTGCACGCGGTTCCGCAGCCGCAGCTGTTCACCGCAGGCCGTGTCGAGCCCGAGCCGGACACGGTGATCGTCGACGACGGCGCCGATGTCGACGTGCTGTCCGCCGCGGAAGCTGATCGCCACCATCGGCGACCAGCTGGCCCACTACGGCCCGCGCGCGCCGCAGCTGTGGCTGCCCCCGCTGGACGAGCCGATTCCGCTCGACGAGGTGCTTGGACCGCGTCGGGAATTCCCGCACGGCAGTGGCGCTGGCCGCTCGGCGAGATCGACAGGCCGTTCGAGATGCGGCGCGACCCGCTGGTCTTCGACGCCACGTCGGCGGCGGCCAACATGGTGATCCACGGCGGCCCGAAGTCCGGTAAGTCGACCGCGCTGCAGACGTTCATCCTGTCCGCCGCGGCGCTGCACTCGCCGCGCGACGTGACGTTCTACTGCCTGGACTACGGCGGCGGCCAGCTGCGCGCGCTGGCAGGATCTGGCGCACGTCGGCAGCGTCGCGTCGCCGCTGGAACCCGAACGCATCCGCCGCACCTTCGGCGAGCTGGAGCAGCTGCTGCGGTCGCGTCAAGCACCGTGGGCGCGATCGGATCGCGACGACGGCTACGGCGAGGTCTTCCTGGTCATCGACAACCTCTACGCGTTCAGCCGGGACAACACCGATGCCTTCAACACCCGGAACCCGTTGCTGGCCAAGGTGACCGAGCTGGTCAACGCGGGCATGTCCTACGGCATCCACGTGGTCATCACCACGCCGAACTGGATCGAGGTGCCGCTGGCCATGCGCGACGGGCTCGGGCTGCGGCTCGAGCTCAAGCTGCACGATTCGCGCGGACAGCAACGTCCGCGTCGTCGGGGCGCTGCGCCGTCCCGCCGACAGCGTGCCCGCCGACCAGCCGGGCCGCGGCCTGACGATGGCCGCCGAGCACTTCCTGTTCGCCACACCGCCGCTGAAGCGCATCCCCGCGCATCAACGCCCAGTACCCGGGCGTGACGGCGCCGCCGGTGCGACTGCTGCCCGACCGACCTGTCGCCCGACGGCCCTCGCGCCGCTGTATCCGGCGCCGGAGCGCGTGGTCGTCGGTCAGCGCGAGGAAGACCTGGCGCCGGTCGCCGTCGACTTCGCGGACAACCCGCTGCTGATGGTGTTCGGTGACGCCGAAGTCGGGCAAGACCACACTGCTGCGCCACCTCATCCGCACCATCCGCGAGAACTCCAGACCCGACCAGGTCGCGTTCACGGTGATCGATCGGCGGCTGCAGCTGGTCGACGAGCCGCTGTTCGCTGACAACGAGTACACGCCGAACATCGACCGGATCCTGCCCGCCATGCTCGGCCTGTCGGCGCTGATCGAAAAGCGCCGTCCGCCAGCCGGACTGCAGCGCCACAGGAGCTGCAGCGGCTGGACCTATCGAGGGCCACACCCACTACCTGATCATCGACGACGTCGACCAGATCCCCGACAGTCCGGCGGTCAGCGGTCCGTATGCCGGTCAGCGGCCGTGGACGAACGTGATCGGGCTGCTGTCACAGGCCGCCGACCTGGGCCTGCGGGTGATCGTGACCGCACGGGCCGCCGGATCGGCGCACGCCGTGATGACCGCGCCGCTGTTGCGTCGCCTCAACGACCTGCAGGCCACCACGCATCATGCTGTCCGGCAACCCGCAGGACAGCGGCAAGATCCGCGGCCACCGGTTCAGCCGGCTGCCCGCGGGCCGCGCCATGCTGCTCGACGACCGCGACACCCCGACGTTCGTCCAACTCGTCAACCCGCTTGTCGCCGAAGCGCGGCCACGCACAGCGAGGAAAGGAATACAGCTGATGACGCTGCGTGTAGTCCCCGAGGGCCTGACGGCCGCCAGTGCGGCGGTCGAAGCGCTGACCGCGCGGATGGCCGCCGCGCACGCCGCTGCCGCACCGTTGGTCACCGCTGTGATCCCGCCCGCCGCCGACGCGGTATCTCTGCAGACCGCAGCGGGTTTCAGCGCCCACGGCGCCGAGCACCAGGCCGTCGCCGCCCAGGGCGTCGAGGAGCTTGGCCGCTCCGGTGTCGGTGTCGGTGAATCCGGCACAAGCTACGCCACCGGCGATGCCATGGCCGCGTCGTCGTACTTGATCGCGCGCGGCTGACCATGACCGCCCCCATCTGGATGGCGCTGCCGCCCGAGGTGCATTCGGCGCTGCTGTCCAGCGGTCCAGGGCCCGGGTCGCTGCTGGCCGCCGCGGGGGCGTGGCAGTCGTTGAGCACCGAGTACGCCTCCGCCGCAGCAGAACTCACCGGCGTGCTCGGCGGGGTGCAGGCCGGCGCATGGGAAGGGCCGAGCTCCGAGCAGTACGTCGCCGCCCACGCGCCGTATCTGGCGTGGCTGGCGCAGGCCAGCGCCAACAGCGCCGCGGCGGCGGTGCAGCACGAGACCGCGGCCGCCGCCTACACCACCGCGCTCGCCGCCATGCCGACGCTGGCCGAACTCGCCCTCAACCACACCACCCACGCGGTGCTGCTCGCGACCAACTTCCTCGGCATCAACACGATCCCGATCGCGCTCAACGAGGCCGACTACGTCCGGATGTGGATTCAGGCCGCCACCACCATGGGCACGTATCAGGCGGTCTCCGGTGCGGCGCTGGCCGCGACCCCGACAACGGCGCCCGCGCCCTTCGTGCTGACGCCCGGTGTCGGCGAGGCGGTGCGTGCCGCGCCGACGTCAGCCAAATGGGCGCGCAGGCGCAGGCGGCGGATGCCGGTGCAGCGCTGAACATTTCGGACTCCATCTCGCAACTGCTCGCACAGCTGCTGCAGTACTACTTCGACTACACCTACCAGCCTCTTCGAGCCGATCATCAACTTCCTGTCCGATCCGATCGGCAACAGCATCCAGCTGATCACCGACTTTCTGACCAACCCGTCGGAGGCGTTGGTGACCTGGGGGCCGTTCCTGTTCGCCGTTGCCTACCAGGTCGTTCTCGTGGGTCGGCGCCTCGCTGACCTATCCGCAGCTGCTGATCCAGCCCCTGCTGGCGATCACGCTCGGCGTCGTCGCCTACTTGCTTCCGCAGTACCTCGACAGCCTCAACCCGCCCGCGGAGGCACCCGCTGAGGCTGAGGCGCCCGCGTCGTCGGCACCGATGACCCGTGCCGAGCAGGGCGCCTGGCCCGTCGCCGGTATCGCCCCGACCGTCGCGGCCCCCGCTGCGGCATCGGCCGCCTCGGTGTCCGGCGCGCTCCGCCGCGCCGCGCCGCCCCCGCGACCGCGGCCGCCGCACCGGCGATGCCCTACGCCGTCTACGGCGGCGACCCTGGCGAGGGCTTCACGCCGACGCTGCGCGATGAGACCGGCGCCAAGGCCCCCGCCGCCGACATCCCTGCGGTCGCAGCGGCCTCCGCGGCGGCGTCGGCGCGCGAGAAGCGCCGTGACCGCAGGCGAAGCGTGGGGCCATCGCGAGGGACTACGGCGACGAGTACATGGATTTGGATGCCGACTCCGACGCCGGACCACCGCCTGAGGAGCCGCGCGTCACCGCATCGACCAGCGGGCGCCGGGCCGATGGGCTTTACCGGCACGGTCGCCAAGGGCACCGCTGAAGCCGCCGGATTGACCACGCTGGCAGGGATTCCTTCGGCGGTGGACCCGTCAGACCCGATGCTGCCGGGAACGTGGGATTCCGACGACGACAGTGATCCACCCAATAGAAAGGAAGAAAACCGATGAGCATGCTGGACGCTCACATTCCGCAACTGGTCGCTTCCGAAGCGGCCTTCGGCGCCAAGGCTGCGCTGATGCGCAGCACCATCGCGCAGGCCGAACAGGCCGCGCAGTCCGCGCAGGCCTTCCACATGGGCGAGTCCTCGGCGGCGTTCCAGGCCGCGCACGCCCGGTTCGTGGAGGTCTCCGCGAAGATCAACGCCCTGCTGGACATCGCGCAGGCCAACATCGGTGACGCCGCGGGCACCTACGTCGCCGAGGACGCCGCGGCCGCCAGCACCTACACCGCCATCTGATCCGGATCTGACGAAGAGGAGCCTGACGATGTCTCAGATCATGTACAACTACCCGGCGATGCTGGCGCACTCCGGTGAAATGGCAAGCTACGCAGGCGCTTTGCACGCCGTCGGCGCCGACGTCGCCAGCGAGCAGGCGGCGCTGTCCGGCGCCTGGCAGGGTGACACCGGCATGACGTACCAGGCCTGGCAGGCCCAGTGGAACACCAGCCTCGAGGAGCTGGTCCGCGCGTACCGCGCGATGGCAAGCACCCACGAGACGAACACCATGTCGATGAGCGCCAGGGATCAGGCCGAAGGCGCCAAATGGGGTTAGCGTGCGCGCGAACGCCGTCGAGCTGACCGTCGACGCGGCGTGGTTCCTCGCCGACACCCTCGGCGCGGGCTCGTTGCCGTGGGTGCTGGCGATCACGCCGCCCTACAGCGAGCCGTTCGCAGCGGCCCGGGTTCGAGGCGGCGCAGACCGAGCAGCTGAGCCGGATGGGAGTCATGACGGCCGAGCGATGCCGTCGATCCTGCGGTCGCCCAATGGATCCGGCTGGTCTGCCGCGCCACCCAGTGGCTCGAGCTGCGCTTCGTCGCAGGCGGGGGGCGGATGCTGCGCGGCATCGTCGCGCGCGGCGGCGGCCGGACCGTGGTCGCGCTGCGCACCGCCGAGCTCGTCACTTTCACCGAGATGGACATCGACCACCCGCACGCGCTCGTCCCGGTGCTGACGGCCGGGCTGACGCAGCACCCGCCCGCACGGTTCGATGAGTTCTCGCTGCCCGCCCGTGTCGGGCGCCCGGGCCGACGAGCAGATCCGCAACGGCGCGCCGCTGCGAGACGTGTTGGAGTATTTGGGAATTCCGGCGTCGGCGCGGCCGGTGGTGGAGGCGGCGTTCGACCGGCGGCGCACCTATGTCGAGATCGTCGCCGGACAGCACCGCGACGGCCACCGCATCAGCACCGACGTCGGCGTGAGCATCGTCGACACCCCGGTAGGCCGGGTCCTGGTCGCCCCTCGAAGGCGTTCGACGGCGAGTGGGTGTCGACATTCACGCCCGGCACACCGCTGGCGATCGCCGCGGCCGTCGAACGGCTCACCGCCGCCCTGCCCGACGGCCCCTGGTTCCCCGACCTCACCCTCACCCGCGACTTCGACGAAAGAATCGGAAAACCGATGCCCGACAACGCTGTAATGCCGATCGTGCGAGTGGCCGTGCTGGCCGCCGCCGACGACGGCGGGCGGTTGACCGAGGTGGCGCTGCCCGCCGAGCTGCCGCTGCGGGAGATCCTGCCCGCCGTGCAACGCCTGGTCTCGCCGGCTCGACGAAACCGTCGACGCGCCCGAGCCGTTGAGCCTGGCGCCGATCGGCGGCGCGCCGTTCAGCCTCGACGCCACGCTGGACACCGTGGGTGTGGTCGACGGCGATCTGCTGGCATTGCAACCGGTGCCCGTAGGCCCGCCCGCACCGCGCATCGTCGAGGACATCGCCGACGCCGCGGTGATCTTCTCCGCTGCCCGCGAACAGCCGTGGGGGATCAGGCACATATCCAGCCGCGCAGCGGCCGTGGCTGTCATCGCGCTGATCCTCGTCGCCACCGCGCTTGCCGTCGCGCACCGAGTCGCCACCGGTGCAGGTGCTCGGCCTGTACACGGTCAGCGGCCTTGCCGCCGCGACAGTGCTCGGTGCACTGCTCAGCCGCATCCGGTTCGCCGCGCCTGGCAACAGCGCTTGCCGTCACCGCGCTGGTGCCGGTCGCCGCCGCGTTCGCGCTCGCGGTGCCAGGCGAATTCGGCGGCCGCCGCAGGTGCTGCTCGCCGCGGCGGGCGTGACCGCATGGTCGATCATCAGCATCACGATCGGCGAGCGTGCGATCGCCGTGTTCACCGCGACCGCGGTGACGGGATTCGGCGTGCTGCTGGCCGCCGCGGCGGATGCCATCTGGGAGCTGCCGATCGCCAGCCTCGGCTGCGGCCTGATTCTGCTGGCGCTTGTTGGTGACGGTGCAGGCGGCGCAGCTGTCGGCGCCGTGGGCGCGGTTCCCGCTGCCGGTGATTCCCGCGCCAGGCGACCCGACACCGTCGGCGCAGCCGCTGCGGGTGCTCGAGGACCTGCCCCGCCGGGTTCGGATCAGCGATTCGCATCAGACCGGATTCATCGCGGGCGGCGTGCTTCTCGCGGTCGTCGGCTCGCTCGCACTCGTCGGACCGTCGGGAGCGTCGCCGTGGGCGTGGTACGTGGTGGTCGCAGCCGCGGCTGGCGCGACGTTGCGGGCCAGGGTGTGGGACTCCGCGTCATGCAAGGCGTGGCTGCTGGCTCACTCCTACCTGGTGACGGTCGCGCTGCTGGTGACGTTCGCGGTGACCGGGCGATACGACGCGGCGTGGTGGACGCTGATCGCGCTCGCCGCGCTGGTGTCGGTGTGGGTGGTCGTCGCGCTGAACCCGGGCATCGCGGCACCGGAGAGCTACTCGCTGCCGATGCGGCGACTGGTCGGCTTCGCCGCGTCGGGCGTCGACGCGTCGCTGATCCCGGTGATGGCGTACCTGGTCGGCCTGTTCGCCTTGGTGCTGAATCGGTGATCCGACGCGGAATCCACGCGGCGGCGGCAGCACTTTGGCGGTGCTGCTGCTGCAGCCCACCCGCGGCGGCGGTCGTCCCACCCGAGGTGGACGCGCAGGCTGTGCCGCCGTCGGGCACACCCGGGCCGCCGCAGCCGATGGCGCAACGTGGCGAGTGCGTCGTCACCGGCGTGCTGCCGGGAACCAACCCGGGCGCCGCGAAGCCGAATCAGCTGTCGCTCAACCTCTCCGAGGCATGGCAGCACAGCCGCGGCGAAGGCCAGACCGTCGCAGTCATCGACACCGGTGTGCAGCCAGGGCCGCGGCTGCCCAACGTCGAACCCGGCGGTGACTTCGTCGAGTCGACCGACGGTCTCACCGACTGCGACGGCCACGGCACGCTCGTCGCCGGCCTGATCGCCGGCCAGCCGGGCGCCGACGGCTTCTCAGGGGTGGCCCCTGCCGCACGCCTGATCTCGATTCGGCAGACGTCGGCGAAATATCTCGCCGCGGACTCCAGGCGAGGACCCGGCCGTGTCAAGGGCGGCGCTCGATGTCGACGAGCCTGGCCCGCGCCGATCGTGCGCGCCGCCGACCTCGGTGCCCGCGTCATCAACATCTCCGCCGTCACCTGCCTGCCCGCGAACAAGGCCGTCGACCAGACCGAACTCGGTGCCGCCCTGAAATATGCTGCCGTGCAGAAGGATGCAGTGATCGTCGCGGCCGCAGGCAACACCAAGGGTGGCATGACAACCGGTTCGGCCTGCGAATCCAACCCGTTGACCGACCCTGCCCGGCCCGGACGATCCGCGCAACTGGGCAGGCGTCACCGCGGTGTCGATTCCGTCGTGGTGGCAGCCGTACGTGCTGTCCGTCGGATCGCTGGCACCCACGCGGACTGCCGTCGGACTTCACCATGTCCGGCCCGTGGGTTGGCATCGCGGCGCCAGGAGAGAACATCGTCTCGGTGAGCAACGGGCCCGGTGGCGGACTGGCCAACGGGCTGCCCAATGACCAGCAAGAGTTCTTCCCGATCAGCGGCACCAGCTATTCCGCTGCCTACGTATCGGGAGTTGCGGCGTTGGTGCGCAGCAAGTTTCCCGATCTGCACGCCGACGAGGTGGTGCGCCGCATCACCGCCACCGCGAACGGCGCCGCTCGATCTCCCTCGAATCTGGTTGGTGCAGGCGGTGTCGATCCGGTCGCCGCGCTCACATGGGACGTGCCGGAGCAGTCCGAACGCGGACGCCGATGCCGTGAAGACGGTCGCCGCGCCGCCGCCACCCACCCCCGACAACCCCACGCCGCGCACAGTCGCGTTCGTGGGCACCGGCGTGCTCGCTCTTGCGGTCTTGGCCACCGCCGCGGTCAGCGCGCACCGACGAAAGGACACGGTCTCATGACGGCCCGGATCACGCTCGCTCTGCTGTTCATCGTCCCAGCGGCGATGGCGTATCCATGGCCGTCGACGGCCGATCGATGGCTGCTCGGCGTCGCCGTCGTTGCGGTGGTCGTTCTGTTCGCATGGTGGCGCGGGACTGTTCTTCACCACGATGGTTGGTCGCCGGCTGGCGATGTGGGGTCGCCGCAACCGCACAGAAGGTCTTCACCATTCCTCCGCGGACACCACCGTGCTGCTGCGTGTCGACCCGTCAGGGCCGGTTGTGCTGCCGCTGCCGCTGATCGCCGGATACCTCGATCGTTACGGGATCCGCTGCGACAAGGTGCGCGTCACCAATCGGGACACTGCCGGGAACCGCACGACGTGGATCGGTCTGACGCTTGGCGCCTCTGACAACCTCGCGGCCCTTCGCGCGCGATCGCCGCGGATTCCGTTGCGCGACACTGCCGAAGTTGCCGCCCGCCGCCTCGCTGACCATCTCCGTGAGAACGGCTGGAATGTGGCCATCGTCGACACCGCAGGGCCTCCAACGGACTCGCCGGCCAAGGAAACCTGGGCTGGTCTGCGCGATGCGTCGGGTTACGTCGCCGCCTATCGGGTCGCGGTCGACGACCGGCTGCCTGAAGCCCTCGCGGCGGTGTCGGCATTGCCATCGGCAGAAACGTGGACCGCGTTGGAGATCACCGGAACCGCAAACGATCCCGCCGTCGCGGTAGTCTGCACGATCCGGTCTGACGACAAGCCGGGAGCGACGGCCCCGGTCGCGGGCCTGTCATTGCTGCGTGGACGTCAGCGTCCGGCGATCGACACGCTCAATCCGCTGTCGCTGCAGCGCCTCGACGCCAAATCTGTGCCGCCTTCCGAGCTTTCCGAGAGCCTGCTGACCGACATGCGCTGGCCTGTCGAGACCCGCGCGCTTACGCGAACATGAAGTCGCGCATGAACCGGGTCATCCTGCGCAGGTAATCGGGCTGGCTGACGTGCAGGATGTGGTTGCCAGGGAACCAGTGGAACGCGCAGCGATCCCAGTGCTCCCACAGCAGCTCGGCCTGCTCGGGCGGTGCCAGCCGATCGCCGAGTCCGGTGATGATCAGTCGCCGGTCCTTGGGCACCAGCGGCGGGTAGTTCAGCGGCGAGGGATACATCGTGGCGGCGCGGGTCGAGCTCGTCGTCGGTTCCGGCAATGAGGTCTGCGCAATCGCACCACGTAGTTCGCGGGAAACCACTCGTCGACCGTCCTGTCCGGCGTCACCACAGGAACGTTCGGGATCACGGCCTGGATGCGGTCGTCGACGCAGGCGATCAGGGCCGAGGTGTAACCGCCAAGCGACATGCCGGTCAGCGCAATCCGGTCGACACCGGTGAATTCGAGATAGTCGATGACCGAACGGAAGTCGTGCACCGCCTGGGCCATCGCCTCGGCGAATCCTGCGAATCCGTTCGCGAAATAGCCGTAACCGCTGAACGGCGAACCTCTTTCGGCGCGCTGCCCGTGGAATGGCAAGCGTGTACAGCAGCACGTCGTAGCCGGACCGATAGAACCACGGCAGCGAGAAGAACAGACCGTTGAACAGGTACGGCGATCCCATGAAACCGTGGATCACACACAGCGTTGGGTGCGGCCCGTCGTCGTGTACCCAGTGCTGAGCGTGCACGACGTTGTTGCGCACGTACCCACGACACTGGTCACGCAATGCCGGGTTGACCGCCTCGAAGCTGCTGTTGAACCGGATGTTGTGCACGCGGCCCTTGGCCATCCACTCGGCAATCGGATTGGCCGGGCGCGACGAGATCCGAGGCACTTCCGTCGGCGCCGGGAAGGACAAGCGTCGGGTCTTGCGCCCAGGCGAGTTCGGCGTAGAACCGCAGGTGGTCGTTTTCGGCACGCGATTCGGACCGGCGCAGCGCGGCGCTGACGACACGTCGGCAGCATCGTGGCGCTCAGCAGCGAGGCGATCGCGGTGCGCAGCGCGACGTCGGCGACGGCCGATGAATCGACGATCAACCGTTGCCGCAGCGTCAGGTCGGCTCGGCGGGGCAGCCCGCGGGCGCTGGCATCGGCACCAGCAACGTCGGGAACTGGGATCGGCGGATCGACGGGAGCGGCGTCGGAGTCCCGCGAACTGGGCACATCCGCATGGTAGCGGTCAGGCCAAGCGATAGACCGTCGATCCGCCGATGATCGTGCCGGGATAGTGCGCAGCGACCCAGTCGGCGATCTCGCGGGTGTGCGACGCGGTATGCACGGTGCTGCGGATGACCTCGCCGTGGATGGCCGGTGAATTCAGCCCGCGGCCTGCCTCGACGTAGTACGAGATCTTGCCCGCATGCACGTCGTCGATGAACTGCTGAAGTGTCGGCACCGGGTCGCCGCTCCAGCCGCCGACGGCCATCACCGATGTACCGGAGGCGATTTCGAGGGCGGCCGCTGACTGCGAACCGTTCGTCGCCGCCGACCACGGTGTGTGCGTCGCTGCGAGCAGGCTTGCGAGTTCGGTGTTGGTGGCTTCGTCATTCATCCAGGCACCGGATACCTTCGACGACCGGAACGCGGTGGGCATCGTGCCGTGATGCGGAGTCGCTGCGGTCGCGATGGAAACCGCTGTGGTGCCTGCCAATCCGGCCACACACCCGGCCACCAGCGCGACCACCGGTGGGCGAGGCCACAGCACAGCCGACGGCGCTTACCGCGGCCAAGTGCGGCGATCAGCCACGGCAGCCACCGCAGGACCAAAGGCGTTGCGGTGCAGCAAGAGCGCCGAGGGCGCCGCGGCGAGCACGATCATCGCCGCCAGCGCGCAACGGCCGTCCCAGCTCGACCTCCGCCGCCACGCCCACACCGCGCCGATGCCCACCAGCGCGGCGATCGCGGGAGCCAGGGCGACCGTGTAATACGGGTGCACCATTCCGCCCATGAAGCTGAACACCACACCGGTCACCAACAACCATGTGCCCCACATCAGCAACGCGCACAACTCAGCGCGGCTCAGCGCACGACGCGCGGCGAGATACGTTCCGAATGCGACGACGAACACCGCCACCACGATCAGCCACGAAATCTCGTTGGCCATCTCGCCGGTGAACAGCCGATGCAGCCCGGAGCGCCCGCCGAGCATGGGCAGGGTCGAACCGCCCCAGTTGCCGAGCGGCGTGCCCTCCCGATGATGGCCAAGGAGGCGGTTGATCCCGTTGTAGCCCAACGCCAGATCGAGCACCGTGTTGTCCGTCGACCCGCCGATGTACGGGCGCGCGCTCGCGGGCGTCAGCTGCACCGCAAGCACCCACCAGCCTGCCGTGACGATCAGCGCGGCCCCCGCACCGAGCAGATGAAGCACGCGCTTGGGCCACGACGTCGGCGCGACAAGCAGATACGCGAGACCGAAGCCGGGCAGCACCAGGAAGCCCTGAAGCATCTTGGCGAGAAACGCTGTGCCCATGGCGACGCCGACGAGCAGCAGCCACCGCCATGAGGCAGCCGACACCGCGCGCATCAGGCAGTAGGCGGCCACCGTCAACAGCAGAACCAGTAGCGCGTCGGGGTTGTTGAATCGGAACATCATCGTCGCCGCGGGCGTCGCCGCCAGCACCGCGCCGGCCAGCAGCCCGGCTGCCGCACCGTGGTTGGGGTCGGTGAACGCGCGTCGCACCGCGCAGTAGAGCACGGCGACGGCGGCCACGCCCATCAGCGCCTGCGGCGCCAGGACCGACCAACTGTTCATGCCGAACAGGCGCACGGACAGTCCGGTCACCCACAGCGAGGCGGGCGGCTTGTCGACCGTGATGAAGTCATGCGCGTCGAGCGATCCGAAGAACCAGGCCGACCAGCTCTGCGAGCCTGCCTGCGCGGCCGCGGCGTAGAACGTATTGCCGTATCCGCTGGCCGACAGGTTCCACAGGTACAGAACGGCCGTCGCCGCTAGCAACCCGGCAAGCGCCAACCGCGGCCGGCGGTCGGTGTGCGCTGCCGTTTCTGTGGCGACTGGTCTGTCGTCGAGGGCAGTCACGACGCATACGGTGCCGGTCTTTACCAGGCGCAGGCCTGTGCTGCAGCTGCGAACCCGCTGTGAGTGCAGTGGATGCGACACTGGCGGCATGTGGAATCCCGACGTCTACCTGGCCTTTGCCGACCATCGCGGCCGCCCGTTCTTCGACCTGTTGTCGCGGGTCGGCGCTGAGGCGCCGCGCCGGGTGGTCGACCTCGGCTGCGGGCCAGGCAATCTCACCGTCACGCTCGCGCAGCGCTGGCCGGACGCCGCCGTCGAGGCGTGGGACAGCTCACCGGAGATGGTGGACGCGGCGCGCGAACGCGGTGTCGACGCTCATGTCGGCGACGTGCGCGCGTGGACGCCGCAGCCCGACACCGATGTCGTGGTGACCAATGCCGCGCTGCAGTGGGTACCCGAACACGCCGACCTACTGGTGCGGTGGGCCGGCCAACTCGGCGCAGGATCGTGGATCGCCATGCAGGTGCCTGGAAACTTCGACGCACCGTCGCATCGGGCCGTCCGCGAGCTGGCCCGCCGCGATCAGTGGGCAGAGCCGTTGCGGGACTTCCCGTTTCGTGAGGGTCAGGTCGACTCCCCTTCGGGATACGCCGAGCTGCTCGGCGACGCCGGCTGCACCGTCGACGCGTGGGAGACCACGTATGTCCACGAACTCAGCGGTGAAAACCCGGTGCTGGAATGGATCACCGGCACCGCGCTGCGGCCGGTGAGGAGCCGGCTGAACGACGAACAGTGGGAGCGGTTTCGACAAGAGCTGATCCCGATGCTCGACGCGGCCTATCCGGTGCGCGCCGACGGCAAGACATTCTTCCCGTTCCGCCGGATCTTCTTTGTCGCTCAGGTCGGTTGACGGTCAGGTCGGCAGGCCCTCCCTTTCGGCTTCCGCCCGGTAGCGGTCCACCCATTCGTCGGAGCGTTGATCGGCCTGGCGTTCCAGTACAGGGGGCGGTGCAAGCCGCGGGTCCTGGCCGAGCGCCTCGAGGACAGTCGGCGACGTACTTGGTGAGGTTGCGCCAGAGCACGGGGTACGAGATTTCGATCGGCTCGATGTTCTCCTCGTCGAACCAGGCTCGCCAGCCCTTCTCCTGTTCGCGCATCAACGTGACGATGTGTGCGATCGCCGCGGCGTGATACTCGGCGCGGGAGTCGCGCGTCGGATCCGGTCTTCCGCGCCAGACCCGGGTCTGCACCGCGCGCCAGAACGAAACCGCTTGGGAGACAACGTCGGGCCGGTAGACGTGGACGAGAACCGGATCGCTGCCGATGACGTCGCGGATCGCGGAGAGCAACCCGTCTCCTGAACGGTCGGGCAGGCCTGCGGCGCGGTGCAGCAGCAGCGGTGTCTGGTTCCACATCAGCTTGCCGCCCCAGATGCCATTGGGGGTGCGGCCGACGGTGCGGATGTAGTCACGCCAGATCTCGGGCGGCGCCAGGTCAGGCTTGCCCTCGTCGAGCGGATCCAGCAGCCGGAGGATCGACTCATCCTCAACGCCTTCGAACCATTGCCTCGGTTGCGGCGATTGGCTTGTCGTCGGCAGGTACTGGAAGAACTCGCCGGGTTCGCCTGCCACCCCCGTGGCCCGCAATGATTCGACGAGCAGCGTGCTGCCACTGCGCTGCGACGCGAGCACCAGATAGGCCGTCGGGCGGACATGCGCGTGAGCCTAACCGCTACCAAATGGCCTGGCAGAGATAGCTATTACGATCATCGTGAGTAAAACTATTACGCGGGACCGTGGTCGTTTTCGATGCCGCGCTCCGCGGCCGTCGCCTCGCGGCTGGTGAGGTGTGGACCGTGAATCTGTAGATAAGTTTCGGTGTAGCGCTCCGCAATTCGGGTGCCCGCGAACTCGGAGGGAATGACGTCGTTGGTCTTCTGGCGCCAGTCGTGCGAGGAGCAGCGCGAGATCGTTGGCGATCGCTTCGGCCTTGTCGGTGGCGTCGGGCCCCAGCAGGTTGTGCGACTCCGTCGGATCCTCGACAAGGTCGTACAGCTCGCGCGCCGGTCGCTGGTCGAGCAGCAGTGGCGCCATGATGCGGCCGGGCGCGCTTTCGGCGATATCCCACGGCAGATCGAGTAGTGGCCGCGACGCGTAGTTCTCGATGTAGCTGTATTCCTTTGTCCGGATGGCGCGGATCGGATCGAACGAGTCGTGATACGTCTTCGTGGTGTAGACCTCGGTGCGCACCGGCTTGACGTCTTGGGGTGACGTTCGCAGATTGCGTGCATGCGACATGCCGTCGACGTCGGCGGGGATGCTCGACGCCGAGCAATTCGAGCAGCGTCGGCAGCAGGTCGACGCCGCTGAACAGGTCGTCGTAGACCTGGGGCTCGATGCGGGTGTTGCGCGGTGGCCGCACGATCATCGCGATTCCGGTGCCCGCGTCGTACAGGGTCGACTTGGCCCGCGGCAGCGCCGGGCCGTGGTCGGTCATGAAGACCACCCATGTCGATTCGTCGAGGCCCGTCTGTTCCAGCGTGTCGAGCAGTCGGCCGACAGCGGCGTCGGCGACCGAGATCGATCCGTAGAACTCGGCAAGGTCCTGCCGGATGTCGGCGGTGTCGGGCAGATAGTCGGGCACCATGACGTCATCGGCGTCGGCGGGCTCGTAGCGGTCCCGCGGATAGGGCCGGTGCGTTTCGAAGAAGCCCGCGGTGAGCAGGAACGGCTGCTTGGGAGGGGCGGTGAGCCACCGGGTGGCCTGTTCGACGACGTATTCGCAGTAGGAGTTCGACACGTCGAACTCTCCGAAGCCGAGCTTCGACGGGTACGACGTCTCGTGCTGCATTCCGAATAGCGCTGTGTACCAACCGGATTCGGACAGAATGTGGGGCAGTGTGCGGACGTCTGCGCGGTACTCCCAGCCGTGATGCGCGAGGCCAACAAGGCCGTTGCTCTGCGGATAGCGGCCGGTGAACAAGGAGCCGCGCGACGGCGAGCACAGCGGGGCTGTGGCGTGCGCGCGGGTGAACAGGATGCTCTCCGCGGCGAGCTGATCCAGCCGCGGGCTGGAGACATCGGTGTGGCCGTATGCGCCGAGGTAGCGGCCGAGGTCGTGCCAATGCACGAGCAGCACGTTGTCGCGTCGCTCGGTCACTGTCCGTCCTTCCTGCCCCGTCGGTACACCGAACAGTGCTTACGGGGATCCGGCAACCCTTTGGCTCACCGAGAGCAACTTATCCACAGTTGCGAATTCATCCACAGGTTGGCGTTGCGTGGCGTGGTGGTGGGTGGTCGGTGTGGCTGAATATTGTCGAATGTATGTTCGATGGTTCGTTGCCGGAGATTGGTGATCTCGCCGCGTTGGATGACGCGGCGCTCGTCGATGCTGCTGCGGGCTGGTCGCGGACCGAGAACGCTGCGTGTGCGCGTAAGACGGCGGTGATGGCCGAGTTGTTCGCCCGCCGCACCGGGCTACCGGCCGGGGAGCGCGAACTGTGGTTTGTCGATCCGGAAGCCGCGGTGGGTGCGGAGTTGGGGGCGGCCCAGAACATCAGCGCGTGGATGGCGCTGGCCCAGGCTCATCGCGGGGTGGTGCTGGCCGATCGACTACCCACGGTGGCGGCGCTGTTTGAGGCCGGGCTGATCAGTGAGGTGTTGGTCCGCACGATCGAGTACCGCACCGGATTGGTCACCGATGACGAGGCGATCGCCCGGCTGGATGTGTTGTTGGCCGAGCACGTCGCCGGCGTGGGGGCCGTTGTCGGTCAAGAAGACCGAGCAGGCCATCGACGCGATTGTCGATCAGGTCGATCCGGGCGCTTTGCGGCGTTCGCGGCGGGCGTCCTGTGATCGCGATGTGCGGTTCGGCTCGCCCAACGATGAGGCGGGATATACCACCATGTGGGCGCGGTTGTATGGCCCCGATGCGGCGGTCGTCGAGCAGCGGGTGGAGCAGATGATGGGCTCGGTGTGTGAGGACGATCCGCGCACGCTGGGGGAGCGGCGCAGCGAGGCGTTACCGGCGATCGCCGCGGGCTTCAACGCATTGGCCTGCCAATGCGGTCGCACCGACTGCGCTGCCGCGGCACGTGACGTCACCCCGCCGGCCACTGCGGTCGTTCACGTCGTTGCCGAGGCCGCCACCGTCGAGGCCGCCCGCACCGAAACCGTCTGGGGGTACACCGCCGGGCACCGGGCCAGACTCCGACGACGACGACGACGCGCCGCCGCCCGCCTTCTGCCGCGAGCCAGCTGCCGAGCACACCGGGTGCCGCCTACCTTCTGCGCGCCGCCAGCCGCCGAGAACACTGCGCTGTCACCCGCCGATTGCCCGGCGCCGCCGGCGTTTGTCATCGGTGGCGGGGTGATGCCCGCGCCACTGCTGGCCGCGACCTTGGAGCGCGCCACCGTGCGCGAGATCCGCCATCCCGGTGATGCGCCACCCGAACCGCAGCTATCGCCCGTCGCGGGCACTGGCCGATTTCGTGCGGTGCCGGGATCTGACCTGTCGGTGGCCCGGCTGCGACAAACCCGCCTACGGCTGCGACCTCGACCACACCGTGCCCTGCCCGATCGGGCCGACGCATGCCTCGAACCTCAAGTGTTACTGCCGTTTTCACCACCTGCTGAAAACTTTTTGGTGCGGGGTGGGCGGCTGGCGCGAGCAGCAACTGCCCGACGGCACCCTCATCTTGGCCTCACCGACGGGCCACGCCTACACCACCAGACCCGGTAGCGCGCTGCTGTTCCCGAGACTGTGCCGACCCACCGGCGAACTACATCTGCCCGCATACCGGCCGCCGAGCGGCGATCGCGGGCTGATGATGCCCAAACGCCGACGCACCCGAGCCGAAAACCTCGCAGCGACGCGTACAAGCCGAACGCAAACTCAACGACGAATACGTCGCCGAGCGAAACAAACCACCGCCGTTCTAACGGGTTTCGCAGAACTACGGGTGGTACGGAACTCCGACCGCGCGGAACACGTACTCGGGTGGCACATCGAACGCCAGGGATCGACGGGGCAGCCGGGACAGGACATCCGCCGGGATGGGGTCCTTGTAATGCAGCGATAGATGCCCCTCGCAGCGGGCATCGACCTCGGCGACATTGACGTCGAGCACGAGGCCGGTCTCGGAGAGCTCGGCCTTGACGGTGCCTTGCTGCGGCGCGTCCCATCGCTGATCAATGGTGCGGCCCGCCAACTTCGGCACCGACGACAACGTCCCGAGCACTCGCTCATTGGTCAACACCAGCGAGCCGACATAACTCGCGATGTCGCCCGATGACCGCTTGCCGGGCACCCGGCCGCTGAACCGCCGCGTGACCGCAACATATTCGGCGAGATGAATGATGCCTTCGGCCTCGACTTCAGCCCGCAACTCGTCGGGCAGCTTGCCGATTCGCAGCATCTTGCGCAGAAACACCGCCATGGCCAGACACCCTAACGGCAACTCGCAGCTGGGAGGCGAGTACAGGTGGTACAGCTGGTGGGATGTCCCCGCACAAGACCTGGCTGATCGCTGTCGGCAGCCCTGGGCGTCGCGGTGTTTGCGCTGATGTGGATCGGCTATGCGTCGCAGTGGAACTGGTTGGCGACCATCGACTCATCGTGGCTGGACAGCCTGCATGGCTATGACGCTAGCGCATCCAGGCTGGGTGACCGCCTGGAATGTCTTCTGCACCGTGCTGGGACCGACCGTCTTTCGCCTGCTGACGTTGGTCGTGATCATTTTCGCGCTGGTGCGACGCAATCTTCGCGTCGCAATGTTTCTGTTGATCAGCGTCGAGCTGAGCGGCCTGATCACCGAGATCGCCAAACAAGCGGCCAACCGTCCGCGCCCCGCCACGGCGCTGGTTACCGCGCCCTCGACGTCGTTTCCATCCGGACATGCCTTGGGCGTGATGGTCGGCGTGCTTGCCCTGCTCACCGTCGTCCTTCCCGTCATCCACCGCTCACTGCGGCCGTGGCTCATCGCAATCGGTGCCGTGACGGTCATCGCGTATCGGCGTCGGCCGCGTGGTGCTCAACGTGCACCACCCATCCGATGTGGTCGCCGGATGGGCGCTCGGCTACGCGTATTTCGTCGCGTGCCTGCTGCTGATTCCCCCAACGCGGCCCGTCACGGTAACGGACGAAACACCGGCAGCGCTCGATAGCGCACGCTGAAGGCTGCCTCGGTAACCCTCGTCCCGACCTCCCCGTCAAGGGCCAGCACCGTCGGCCCGTCCATCGCCGCAAAGGTGAACTCGGGCACCTGCAGCTCGTGATACAGGGGGCTGCGCTCCAGGCGACCTAGTGCCAGACCGGTCAGGATTCGCAGCCTGCTGAGAATGGTCTGCCGGTCTCGAGGATGCGGACATCGATCAAACCGTCGTCCATTCGGGGTCGGATCGACGGAGCGAAACCCGAGGGCAGATACGTCGAATTGCCCAGGAAGAACAGCGATGTCTGCAACGCCTTGTTGTCGTACGTGATTCGCACCGGTTCACCGCGCCGCAATGTGTGGAACATCGCGTACAGGCGCGCCAGCGGCTTGCTGATTCGGTGTTCCAGCTTCTCGCGTATCCGGACGAAGTACGGATAGGCGCCGATACTCGCGGTGTTGATCACCAGTTGGTCGTCGTTGAGGCAGACCAGGTCGACGTACGCGGCACTCCCGGTGCGAATCGCCTCGACGGTTTCCTTGACCGTGTCGCAGCCGATGTCCTTGGCGAAGTGGTTGAACGTGCCCGCCGGGAACACCGCGAGTGGGACACCGGCTTCGACCGCGGCTTGCGCCGCACATGACACCGTTCCGTCGCCGCCGCCGACGGCAAGCACCTCGGCTCTGCCTGCCGCCGCGCGCAGCGCTCCCATGATGTCGTCGCCGTCACCGAGCGCGACGATCTCGGCTTTCGGTAGGTCTTGGCGAACGTCGTTGACGACGCGTGCGCCGGTACCGCTTGCGGACGACTCGTTGATGACCAGCACCACACCCGAACCGTCCGGCCGGGGTGGGGTGTCCACACGCAGCGGATCGGCCGATGGCAACCGAGTTCGCACAACCGGCGGCGCCAATCGCGCACCGAGCACGGCGATCGTCGCGCCGATACCGAAGCCGGCGATGACGTCACCCGGGTAGTGCGCGCCGGTTGCCACCCGCGACAGCCCGACGAGTCCGGCCAGCAGCGCCAGTGGAAGGCCGAGCGGCGCGTTCTCCAACCCGACACCCACCGCGAAGGCGGCTGCGCTGGCCGAATGGCCAGACGGCAACGAATTGGATGTCGGGCGTCGCCGGGTGCGACGCCGCAGTGGCACGGAATCGAACGTCGGCCGCGGGCGCTGGCTGATTCGCTTGGCCACCTGGTTGGTGAACAGGCTGGTCACACCCAGCGTGATCACGCCTCGTGTGGCCCCGCGCCGCGCGCTCGATCTACCGGTAGCGGCCAGACCTGCGGCCAGTACGAACCACAGCTTGGAATGGTCGGCCGCCCGGGTGAGCGGCGGCATCATGGTGTCCAGCAGCGGCGTTGGCGACTCGGCTATCGCCTCGAAAATCTCCCGGTCGAGGGCGCCGAGGCCCTGTGTGATTCGCCGGATACCGCGCCGGCGCCCCGGTAAGGGCAGCAATTCCATGACCTCTACGTTAGCCCGATCTGGCGATCCTCAATCGTTTCTGAACCTTTACTTGACCTCGCCTGCGGCATTGCTGACTATGGACCGGTGCGCCGACTGCTCGCTGTGCTGTGTGCAGCAGCCGTCTATATGACCGCAGCGCCGGTCGCCAACGCGGATTACACACCGTGGTTCGCCCCGCAGGTCGGCAATGCCACCCAAGTGATTTCCGTTGTGGGAAACGGTGGTTCGTCGGCCAAGATCGACGTCTTCCAACGCAATGGCGCCGGATGGGAAGCCGTGCGCGCAGGCATCCCCGCCCACGTCGGTGCCAACGGGATGGCCGCCGAGACCCACGACGGCAACATGGCCACGCCCGCTGGGCATCTACACCCTGGACTTCGCGTTCGGCACCGCGCCGAATCCCGGCGGCGGCCTGCAGTACGTCCAGGTCGGCGACGACCACTGGTGGGACGGCGATATGAAGAGCCCGACCTACAACACCATGCAGGTGTGCAAGAAGGCGCAGTGCCCGTTCGACACGTCGCCGGACAGCGGAACCGAGAACCTCGACATCCCGCAGTACGCGCACGCCGTCGTGATGGGCGTCAACAAGGCAAGGGTGCCAGGCAACGGCGGTGCGTTCTTCATGCACACGACCGACGGCGGGCCCACCGCGGGGTGTGTCGCGATGGATGACGGCACTCTGGTCGAGATCATGCGCTGGCTCAGGCCGGGCGCACTGATCGCGATCACTCAGTAGCCGTCAAATATTAAGCGCCCGACCGGCTTTCACCTTGAAGTTGAGGTTCTCGGTCGACATGGAGGCGTCGTACGTGCGGTCGTAGCCGGTCTCGCTGATCTTCCAGCCCTCGCTGGTCCGACGGTAGCGATCGTGGTAGAAGCCGGCGCCGATCAGCATGAAGTTGAATTCAGGCACGATGACCCGGTCCTGCAGGTACCAGATTGCCGACGCCTCGTCGCCGTCGACGGTGATCTCGGGATGGGTGACGCGGTGCTCGGTGAGGATCTCCGGGCCGAGAGACGAGCGCATGAACGTGACCAACTCGTCGCGGTCGGTGAAGTGGTGCTCTTCACCGATCGACTCGCCGTACTTGCCGACGACATCCTCGGTGAGCGTGGCGGCGAACTCGTCCCAGTGCTTGGTGTCCAGCGCACGCAGGTACCGGTACTTGACTTGCTTGATCTCGTCGATGTCACCCATGGCCGACATTGCAGCACACGGGCGAAACACGGACCGCGTTAACCCCAGAAGTCGTGGTCGTGGTTGTCGCCGTCGCCGTCGCGATGGTGGTCGTCGTGGCAGGTGTTCCAGTCGAAGTTGAAACCCCACTCCGGACGCCAGAACTCGCCGGGGCACCAGTGGTAGCGCGCGACGTAATTGCGCATGGGGGCACCGAAGTCGCGGTGATGATCGTTTCCGTCAATATCGCGGTGATGATCGTCATGGCAGGTACCTCCATCCCAGTTGTCTCCCCATTCGGGATGCCAATCCTGACCAGGGCACCAGTGGTAGCTCGGAAATTCGCCGACCTGGGCTGAGGCGACGGTTGCCGCTCCTACACTGGCCAATCCCAGCCCAGTGGTCATGATGAATGTCGTTGCTGCACAGCGTGCCAATGTTTTCACGCGTACTACGACAACACCGGATTCTGTGTCCCGGTTATGGCGTTGCGTACAACCCGCTGGCAATGCGGCCCAAAAAGCGGAGTGTCTAACGGAATTGGTATCGCCAGGCGGCTATCGTGTGGTCCGTTATGAGCGACCCGTTGGGGTTGTCGATCGGGACGACCAACCTGGTCGCGGCACGAGTCGGCAATCAACCCGTGATACGGCGTTCGGTGTTGACCTTATTCGGCCATGCCGCGCCGGAAGTCGGCGTGCCTTCAGCGCACACCGACGGCATCGTGCTGAGCGGCTTCGTGGAGCGGGTCGGTGACCCGGTCCCGCTGGTGGCCGCCGACGGCTCGCCGCATCACGCCGACCGGCTTCTGGTCGATGCCCTGCAGGCGATGGTCCACGCCGCCGGCGGCGAGCCGTCGCCGGACACCGCGATCGCCGTTCCCGCGCACTGGGGAACGTCGACGCTGTGGGCGCTGCGCAACGCGATGCGCGCCAATCCGAGCCTGGCGCCCAACGGCACGCCGGTCCGGCTGATCTCCGATGCCGTCGCCTCGCTGACGGCGCTGCAACGCCAATCCCGGCCTCAGCCCGCACGGTGTGGTGGCGCTGCTGGACTTCGGCGGCGGCGGAACCAGCATCACGCTTGGCGGATGCCGCATCGGCGTTCGAGCCGATCGAGGACACCACCCGCTACACGGAGTTCTCCGGCGACCAGATCGACCAGGCACTGCTGAACCACGTCCTCGAGGGCATCACCAACGCCGGCGGCATCGATCCGGCAGCCACCGCGGCGGTCGGTTCGCTCGCCCGGCTGCGCGAGGAGTGCCGCGACGCCAAGGAACGGCTGTCGGCGGAGACGGTCACCGAGCTGATCGCCGAACTGCCCGGATACCGGTCAGGCATCCGCGTGACCCGCGCCGAGCTGGAAAGCCTGATCGCCCAGCCGCTGACGGGTGTTCTGACCGCGCTGGAAAATGCGTTGGAGCGCAACAGGATTAGCTGGTCCAACGTCTCGGCGGTGGTCACAATCGGTGGTGGCGCCAGCATTCCGCTGATCACTCAGCAGCTGTCCGAGCACTCGCAGGCGCCGGTGGTGACGACGCCTCAGCCTGCGCTGGACGCCGCCGTTGGCGCGGCGTTGTTCGCCGCCTTCGGTTCGGAGGCGGACGCGAAGACCGGGCGTGGCGCCGGTTGTGCCGGTGGATGTCTTCGACCCGGGCCGACGCGCCGGGTCGGCGACGTTCCGTGCGCTGGCGTGGTCCCAGGACGACGACACGGCCGACGATGTCGTGCCGTACACCGGCGATGTGTACGACACCGGCGGGACGGCCGCGCGGCCGTCGGTCCAGTACGTACCGGCGACCGAGCCGATCGAGGAGCCGCGGACGCACGTGGAATCGGCTGCCGCAGTTGGTGTTCGGGATGGCTGCCGTGGTCGCGGTGGTCGCCGTCGGCGGGGTGGCGGTCGCGCTGACGAGCGCGACCGACAGCACCAAGCGCCACCGAGCCGCCGAGCACGGCCACGTCGGCCGCCGCCCACCAGCGCGGCGCCGCCGCCGTCGACCCCACCGCCTGTCCAGACCGTCACGGTCACCAGCGAGGCGCCGCCGCCTCCGCCGCCGCCAACGACGACGTATCGACGCCGCCGGTGACGACGACGCACGTCGTCACCACCACGATGCCGCACCACGACCACCACCACACCGACCACCACAACAACGACCACTACAACGACGACGACGACAACCACGACGACACCGACAACGACCACGACGACCACGACCACAGACGCCACCGATGACGACGACGTACATCACCGTGCCGTTCGTGCCGGTGCCGATCCCGATTCAGGTGCCGAAACCAGGGTCCGCAGAATCAGGCTCCGCAGTACCCGTACCAGTACCAGCAGCCTCAGCAGCTGCCCTAAGACGGCCGCCTCCTCGACGTTGCGCGGATGGTGGCAGGCGGCCACATGCGCTGATGCGTGTTCGAGCAAGGCGGGCTCGTCCGTGGCGCAGATCTCGGTGGCCCACGGGCAACGCGTGTGGAAGCTGCAGCCCGGCGGCGGGTCGATCGGGCTCGGCACATCGCCCTGCAGCACCAGCCGCTCGCGTGCGGCGTTGCGTTTCGGATCGGGAATGGGCACCGCCGACAGCAGCGCATTCGTGTACGGGTGAATCGGCTTGCGGTACAGGTCCTCGGTCGCCGAATTCTCGACGACCTTGCCCAGATACATCACCGCGACCCGATCGGATACGTGGCGGACCACGCCGAGATCGTGGGCGACGAACAGATACGACAGGCCGAACTCGTCCTGAAGCTCCTTGAGCAGGTTGATGATCTGCGCCTGCACCGACACGTCGAGCGCCGACACCGGTTCGTCGGCGACGATCAGCTTCGGATGCAGAGCCAGCGCCCTGGCGATACCGATGCGTTGGCGCTGCCCGCCGGAGAACTCGTGCGGGATAGCGGTTGTAGTGCTCGGGGTTGAGGCCGACCCGGTCGAGCAGCTCCTGAACCCGCCGCTTCAACTCGGCGCCCTTGGCCAGGCCGTGCAGCTCCAGCGGGTCGCCGACGATCTGGCCGACGCGCTTGCGCGGGTTCAGCGACGCGAACGGGTCCTGGAAGATCATCTGCATCTGACGGCGCAGCGGACGCAGGTCGCGGCGCGACCGGCCCACCAGCTCTTCGCCGAGGAACTGCACCGATCCCGACGTCGGGTGGGTCAGTTGCAGGATCGCCCGGCACAGAGTCGATTTGCCGCAACCGGATTCGCCGACCAGGCCGAGTGTTTCGCCCTCGCGCAGGGTCAGGCTGACCCCGTCGACCGCGCGCACCCGGGCGACCTCGCGGTCGATCGATCACCCCGGACTTGATCGGGAAATGCTTGACGAGGTCGGTGACCTCCAGCAGCGGATCGCCCTTGCTCACGGAATCACCTGTGCCCGAAGCGATTTCTTCTCTTCCGGGTCAAGCCAGCAGCGGTCGAGGTGGTTGCCGCCCGCGCGGGCTTCCAGTGCGGGCAGCTCGTGGCACTTGTCGAACGCGTGCGGGCAGCGGGGAGCGAACCGGCAGCCCGTCGGCGGCGCCAGCAGCGACGGAGGCTGTCCCGGGATCTGCGCCAGGCGCGCGCCGCGCGATTGGTCGAGCCGCATCAGCGACCCGAGCAGTCCCCAGGTGTAGGGATGCTGCGGGTCGTAGAAGATTTCGTCGAGTGTCGCGTTCTCGACGATCTGGCCTGCGTACATGACCACGACGCGGTCGGCGATCTCGGCGACCACCCCGAGGTCGTGGGTGATCAGAATGATGGCCAGGTCGCGGTCGCGGTTGAGTTGGTCGAGCAGGCGCAGGATCTGGGCCTGCACCGTGACGTCGAGCGCGGTGGTCGGCTCGTCGGCGATCAGCACGTCCGGTTCGAGGGCGAGCGCCATCGCGATCATCACGCGCTGGCGCATCCCGCCGGAGAACTCGTGCGGATAGTGGCGCACCCGGCGGTCGGGATTCGGGATGCCCGACCGAACGCAACAGCTCGACAGCGCGGTCGGCCGCCTCGCGTTTTGACACGTCACGATGCGCCCGGATCATCTCGGTGATCTGATCGCCGACGCGATACACGGGGTTCAGCGAGGACATCGGGTCCTGGAACACCATCGCGATCTGCTCGCCGCGGACGTCGCGCAGCTCGTCGTCGTCGAGCCCGTTGAGCTCACGGCCGCGGTAGGTGACCGAACCGGTGATCCTGGCGTTCGGGGCGCGGGTGAGCCCGGTGATCGTCTGCGCGGTAACACTTTTGCCCGAACCGGACTCGCCGACGATGGCCAGCACCTCGCCCGCCTGCAGCTCGAACGAGACCCCGCCGACGGCCTGCACGACACCGTCTTCGGTGGCGAAGCTGACCGTGAGATCGTCGACCTTGAGGATGGTGCTCATGCCGGTGCCGCCTCTCCGAGCCGGATCCGCGGATCCAGCACGGCATACGCGAAGTCGACGATCGTGTTGAACAGCACGATGAAGAACGCGCCGAACAGCGTCACCCCGATCAGCGGCGGCAGATCCAGGCTGCGGATCGCCTCGCCCGCGTACAGCCCAACCCCGTTGAGGTTGTAGACCGTTTCGGTGAGGATCGCGCCGCCGCCGACCACCTGCCCGAAGTCGAGGCCGAACAACGTGACGATCGGAATCATCGAGTTGCGAAGCACGTGGCGGATGCGCACCTGACGCTCGGAGAGTCCCTTGGCCCGCGCGGTGCGCACGTAGTCCTCGTTCATCGCGTCGAGCATGTTGGAGCGCAACATTCGGCTGTAGAACCCGACGAAGAGCACGGCGAGCGTGAACCACGGCAAGATCAGGTGGTACGCCCACTCCAGCGGGTCCTCCGTCAGCGGCACGTAGCTGCCCGTCGGGAACAGCTGGATCTTGAAGGTGAGGAAGTACAGCAGAATCGCCGCCAGCCAGAAGACCGGCATCGAAATCCCCACCAGCGAAAGGATTGTCAGCGCGCGGTCGGTGAACTTGCCGGCATGCACGGCACTCATGTAGCCGAACAGCACCGCCAGCGACATCCAGATCACCGCGGCCCCGATGCACAACGAGAACGTGGCGGGCACGCCATCCCAGATCTGCTGGACGACGTTGCGGTCCTTCGCATACGACATCAGCTGGCCGGTGAAGATCTGCTTCATCATCGTCAGGTACTGCACCGGCAGCGGCTGATCCAGCCCGAGATCCGCACTGACCCTGGCGATCAGCGCCGGATCGGCGTTCTTGCCCGCGATCCGTGCCGCGGGGTCCGAGTTCGGGATGACGTTGAAGATCAGGAACACGATCACCGAGATCGCGAACAGCACTGCGACCATGCCGAGAAGGCGCCTGGCGATGAAGCTGGCCATCAGTGCTCCAGCCGGATCTTCGCGCGCGGGTCGAGCGCGTCGCGCAGGCCGTCACCGAAGACGTTCAAGGACAACACCGTCGCGATGATCATCAGGCCAGGCACGATCGTCAGATGTGGTGCCGTGTAGATCATTTCGTAGCCGTCGGCGATCATCGTGCCCCACGAGGCGTTGGGCGGGCGCACGCCGGCGCCGAGGAACGACAGCGCCGACTCGAGCAGCATGTTGTTGGCGATGTTCAGCGTGAAGAACACGATGATCGTCGAAATGATGTTGGGCAGCAGCTCGGAGAACATGATTCGCAGCGGCCCCTTGCCCTGCGCGACGGCGGCCTCGATGAACTCCTTCTCACGCAGCGCCAGAATCTCGCCCCTGATCGGCCTGGCCATGTACGGCACGTAGACGAAGCCGATGATCAGGATCGGGATCCAGATCGAGTCGCCGGCGATCGCGAGGGGTCCGAGCTTGAGACCGCCGATGGCCAGCGCGGTACCCAACGCGATGCCGAGGAGCAGCACCGGGAACGCCCAGATCACGTCCATGATTCGGGACAGCACCGAGTCGATCCAGCCGCGGTAGTAGCCGGCGAGCAGGGCGACGATCACGGACAGCACCGTCGTGACGGCGGCGGCGGCAAGGCCGATGTAGATCGACGTCCGCCCGCCGTACATCAGCCGCACCATCACGTCGCGGCCGTTCTGGTCCGCGCCGAGCAGGTACTGCCCGTGCAGCCCCGGCCCGATCGGGGTGCCGTCGGGTGCCACCACATTCGTCGGCTGCCCGTCGATCAGCACCTTCTCGGTGATGTGGTTTTCGTTCGGCCCGGTGTGTGCGACGTGTTCGGCCCACAGCGGTGCTGCCAGGCAGAACAGCACGATGAGCACGAACACGCCGCCGCAGAACAGCGCAACCTTGTTGCGCCGCAACCGAAGCCACGCCAGATACCACGGGCTGCGGCCCTGGATCTGCGAGGCGGGCACACCGGTCGGCAGTGGCGGCTCTCCGGGGACCTCCAGTTCGCCGATGGGGGCGACCATCAGTGGCTACTTGATCGCGAACGACGTGTAATCCTGGTTGAACAGCAGATGGTGATAGGACTTGTCGAAGTCCATGCGTTCGGACAGGAACGTGGTGAACTGCTCGTTGCCGTAGGGCGCCCAGACCGCCTGCTCCATGTACGCCTTGTCGAGCGCGGCGTACTGCTGCTCGACCCCTCCGTCGCCGATCAGCTTCGTCAGCAGCTCGTCCTGCTTGGCGTTGTTCGCGGGGATGTTGACCCGGGAGAAATTGTTGCCGTTGGTCGGCAGGATGCTGTCGCCGTGCAGCAGCGGGCGGAAGAAGTCATCCGGATGCGGGAAGTCCTGGAACCAGTCCGCGAACCCAGTATCGAGATCGGGCGTCGACTGGTTGCCGATCGTGGTCCAGTAGACGTCGCCCGCGATCACCTTGAGCGTGGCGTTGAAGCCCAGCTGGGTGAGCAGGTCGTGGTAGTACTCGCCGATCCGCTTGCGGTCCGGCTCGTCATCGGTCCACACGGTGATGTTCCGGTCCGCTGGATTCGCTTCTGCGATCAGCTGTTTGGCCTTGTTCATGTCCGGGCCGGGATACAGCTTGTACTCCTCGTAGCCGGGCATACCGGGCGGCAGGATCGTTTGTGACGGGTGCAGGCGGCCGCCGAAGATCCGGTTCAGGGCTTCGGGATCGACGGCGTAGTTGATCGCCTGGCGCACCTTGATGTCGTTGAACGGGGCCGTCTGGGTGTTCATCCAGAAGTAGTAGGTGTTGATCGAATCTTCCATGCGGAAGCGGTCTGCCGTAGCGGGACTTGACCTCTTGCAGACGGTCGGACGCAGGCGGGTCGACCATGAAGTCGACCTTGTTCTGCTCGATGTCGGTCACCTGCGCGCTGTTGTTCTTGTTCTCGGTGATGGTGATCTTGTCGACGTTCGGCGTCGGCCACTTCGTCGGCGCCGGCGTCCTTGACCGTCTTGAAGTTCGGGTTGCGCTCCAACGTCATGGTGCGGGGCGCCTCGACCTTGCTGATCATGAACGGACCGCTCGACGGCGGCGGGTTGTTGGTGGCGTCCTTGTCCAGCGGGGTGCTCGGCGGCACCGGTGCGGCGAACATCAGCCCGAGCACATTCTCGAACGTGCCGTTCGCCTCGGTCAGCTCGATGGTGATGTCGCCGGTGTTGTCGTCGGTCTTGATGCCGCTGATCGTCTGCGCCTTGCCGTCGGCGTAGTCCTTGGCGCCGACGATGACGTCGAAGAACACCGAGCCGCCGGAGTCGGCCTTGAACAGCCGCTGGATGCCGTAGGTGAAATCGGATGCCTTGATGGGCGTTCCGTCCGAGTACTTCATGTTCGGCCGGAGCTTGAGCTTGTACGTCTTGCCGTCGGGCGAGATGTCGGGCATCTTCTCGGCCAGCGCGGGCACCACCTGCGTGCCTTCCTTGCCCTTGGCGTGCTTGTAGGTCAGCAAGGGGGTGTAGACGTTCCAGAGCACCTCCCACCCCTCGACGGTGTAGGAGAGCTGCGGGTCGACGTAGTCGGGGAAGGAAGTCAGCGCGACGTTGATGTCGCCGCCGCCGCCACCGCCGCCGCCGCCCCCGCCCTTGTCACCGCCGCAGGCCGCTACGCCAAACGCTGCCAGTGGGGTGATGCAGACGATGGCGACAACCTTGCGCAGTGTGTTCATCTCGCTCCTGTGGCTCGCATGTGGGCTGACTCCTCTAAAGCTGTACGCCTTTGAGTCGTGTTGGTTTGCATCTTTGAGGAAAAATTCCGATCGGCAACTCGAAGTACCAATCCGCTAGGCAGCCAGATCGTTTCGCGAAAGTTTGCCTCTTCCTTTAAGTTACGTCGACGTTAGATAGCGCGGTGGGGGTGCGGACAGCGGCATCCGCATTGACGGATATTGCTGTGCGGGCCCGATCCCTTGACGATCTGTTTGCCCGGGCGCTTACCTCGCCGACTCGGGTGTGTGAATATTCCTGTCCGCGGCTCAAATCGCCGTAGATGACGTCGTGGGGACCGCCGGCAACCGAACGAAATACCGGCCGAAGCGCAGGGCGAAGAGACTAGTCTGATCCGCGACCCGTGTAGGAGCCAAAAAAGGCGCTAGCGTCAATTTTGGCAAATTTACGGACAGCTCTAATTAACTGTGGCATGATCGAAGTCACCACGCACGCCGTCTGTCAGACTGGTCAAGGGCCGAGAATCAGCTGGTAGCAGGACACCAGATTGGAATTGGATATGAAATCACAACGTATTGTCCGCCGCGTCTCGGCCGTTGCCGGCGGTCTCGCGATCGTGACGATGGTCGGTTTGTCCGCGTCTTGCGCCAAGGAAGAAGAAAAGGCGCCAGAGACCTCGACAACCACGACCACCACGACGCAGACCACCACGGCTCCGGCGCCCGCTCCGGCTCCGGCCCCCGCGCCGACCGAGAAGAGCATCAACCCCACCGGAGGCAACCTATTCACGCCGCCGGTTTATGCGCCCCCGGCACCGACAGCACCTCCCGGAGTTCACCGAAACAATTAGAGCCGCCGAACTTAGACCTAGATAGGACTGCATCATGGATTCACGTCACATGGGTCGTCGACTCGCGGCCGTTTCGGGCGTCGCCGCCTTCATTGCGATGGGCGCGCTAACCGCCGCTTGTGCCAAGGAAGAAGAGAAGGCACCCGAGACATCGACAACGACGACCACCACCGCGACAACGACGCCTTCGCCGGCGGCGCCTGCTCCGGCGCCGACCGAGAAGAGCATCAACCCCACGGGTGGCAACCTGTTCACTCCGCCGGTTACCGCAACCCCTGCGCCAAATGTTCCGCCCGGCCAGCATCCCGGTATCAACGGGATTCCGTAAATCGCTCGATCGCAGATGAGGGTGCGTTGGCGCCTGCTGGCGCTCCTCGTGGCGGGCGTACTGGCGCTCGTCACGGGCATACGCGCCCTGTCGGTGTCCGACGACCGGGCGGTTATCGGTGGTCCACTGGCGTTATTACTCGCCAGCTCAACCGATCTCGGCCCATCCCGGGACGACAGCGCGCAGCTCACCGTCACGCTGCCTGATCGGAGTTCGCCCAGACACGTTGATCGAATGGGCAGGCGCACACGGCATTCGGGTGCGGTGGCGACTCGGCGACGACTGGGCCATCGTCGAGGGTGCCGCACAGGATGTGGCCGCCGCCTTCGAGGTGCCGGTGAACGACTACCGCGGCCGCAAGGGGCAGGTGTTCTACGCGTCGCCGCGGCAGCCGTCGGTTCCCGAGCCACTTCGCGGCGCCGTCACCGAGCTTGGCCGAATCCTTGGCTACACCCCGCATCGGGAGGCGAGGCCAGGATTCCTTCCGCTCGACGTGCCGAACCAGGGCCTGCGCCCGGACGCGTTGCTCGAGGCGTACAACGCCAAACCGCTTGCCGCAGCGGGCTTGACGGGCAAGGGCGCCACGATCGTGTTCTTCTCGTTCAGCGGCTACGACCAGGATGACCTCGACATGTTCGCCGACTCGTCCGGGTTGCCGAGATTCACACCGGTGTTGGTCGGTGGTCAGCCCGGCCCGTCTGGTGCCGAGACGGCGATGGATCTCGAAGTGGCACATGCGATTGCGCCCGACGCGCAGAAGGTTGTCGTCAACGCGCGACCGACCGTCGAAGGCGACGGTGCCTTCGAGAAGATCGGCAGGATGTTCGAGTCGGTGGACCGGCAGTTCCCTGGCGCGGTGTGGAGCTTGTCGATCGGCTGGGGATGCGACGCACTGATCCGCGCTGCCGACCTGGCCCCCGTCGAGGCCGCCCTGGCCGCCGCGCAGAGGCACGGGACGTCAGCGTTCGACGCGAGCGGAGACACCGCGGGTCTGGAATGCAAGGGCGGCGACGAGTGGGCATCGCCACCTGGCCCCGATGACGTTGGCCTCGATGCCATTTCGTCGCTTCCGGCGATGACCTCCGTCGGCGGCACCACCCTTGTCGACCGATGACCAAGGACGGTGGCTCGGCGAACACGCCTGGGTGGACTCGCCGTTGTCCCTTGGCAGCAGCGGTGGGGTGTCGGGGCTTTACGACCGACCCGCATGGCAGGAGAGGCTGTCGGTGGAACGCGACGTCGACCGTCGCCGCCTGGCTCCCGATGTCTCCGCCGTCGCCGACCCGTTCACCGGGGTCCGCATCATTTTCGACCAGCAGGAGCTGGTCGGCGCGGGCACCTCCCAAGCCGCCCCGATCTGGGCCGGACTGACCGTGCTGATGAATCAGTACCTGCTCGCGCATGGCGGACAGCAACTGGGGAATCTGAACCCGCTGCTGTATCGGGTTGCGGCAGGCGCGAACCTGCCAGGGTTCCGCGACGTCGGGCTTGGCGGGAACGCCGTCGACATCGCGTCGCCGGGGTATGACCTGGTGACCGGCCTCGGCAGGCCCAACGTCGATTACCTGGTTCGCGACCTCTTGGACATCCAGAGGGGCCGTGCTCCCCGATGACCGGCCCGCCCGTGACGCCTGACGCACCGCCGACGATGCACTGCGCCGTGTGCGAACGAGAGGTCCCTGCGGGCGCGTTCTGCGGAACGTGCGGCGCGCACCTATCCGCCCAACGCGGGAATGGGCGCGGCATGCTGCGATCGGGCGCATACGGGGCGGCACCTGGCGAGCACGTGTTGCGGCTTTCGGTCGCGAGTTCGCTGTTTCCGCACCTGCCGCACCGTTCGCGCGCACCGTTCCGGGTCGCATTGGCAGTCTGTCTTCCTGGCGCTTGGTGGCCTTCGCGTTCCTCGGATGGCAGGCGCCGTTGATCGCGCTCAGCGCGATCGGCTTGCCGCTTCTGTTTCTGCTCTATCTGCACGAGTCCGACGTCGACGATGATCTGCCGGCCAGCTCCCTCGGGCTGACGGCTGCGCTGGGTGCCGGATTGGGCGTCGGCTGGGCGCTGCTGACCGGCGCCATCGTTGCGGACTCCTACGATGTCGCGCTAAGCGACGGAACCTCCGAGGGGTTCTCGATAATCGAGGGGTTGCTCATCCCGGCGGGTACAGCGGTCCTCATGCTCCTACCCGCTGCTGGTGATGCGGCTGATGCGGCCCGCGACCCGAGAGTCGTTGGACGGGTTCGTGATCGGTGCACTTGGCTCGATCGCATTCGTCGCCGCGGCCACGCTGACGCGGTTGGCTCCCCAACTCGCGACGGGGCCGACGGCGGAGCGGCCGAGCGGTCGAGGGACTCCTCGCCGAGGCGGGCATTCAAGGGGTTGCGATGCCGTTGACCGCCGCGGCGGCGGGCGGCTTGGTTGGGGTGGCACTGTGGTTCAGCCGGCCTGCCGGGATGGACCGCCGGCCGGCGGTTGTCCTGCTGGTGTTGAGTTTCCTTGTGGTGCTGGGCCTTTGCGTTGCGCTCGGGTTGATGGAGGCGGCCCCCATCGCAAACGGCTTCCATTTCGGGCTGCACCTACTCGTCGCGGTTCTTGCATTGCTGGCCTTGAGAATTGGTCTGCAGCTGGCGTTGCTGCACGAAGAGCATGACGAGATGAATCCAGAGGCGCAGGTGTTGTGCCCGCACTGCGATCACGTCGTTCCGGATACCGCGTTCTGCCCGAACTGCGGCGTCGCGACCCGTGCGGCATCGCGGACTGCTCGCGCCGTCCGTCGCACCGCAGAGGACGTCGGGGTTCCCGTCGCCCGGCCGGGATACGCGTTGCCGGCCGGTACCTATGACGGCGGTGCCGGTGCGGCACACCACCCACACCCGACTGCTGACGGCGTTGGGTGTCGGTGCCGCCGTCGCGGCCGCGGCGGCTGTTGGGGTATCGGTGCTGGCCACACCGCCGGTTCCGCGCTATGTGTGCCCACCCGATTGCGGGGAGCCTCCGATCGGCAAGCCCGTCGCTACGAACCCATGGTTTACCTCTGGCGACGGCAAGTTCGCGGTCCAGTATCCGCGCGCCGGTACGGCGTACGAGGTGACAGTTGGATCCCGAGGGCGTGGACGTGAACTTCACGGCCGGCGACACCGGCACGATGGAGTTCTTCGGGATGCCCGCGTGGCGATCGCACTCCGAAGCAGATCGCCGAGGCCCTGATCGGCGAGCATTATCCAGACGCCACAACGGATTACGAGATTCCCAACGCGTTGGTTGGGTATGAGCCGGGCTACGGCGTGGTCAAGGACGAATACCCGCAGGACGCCTCGGGCACGTTCACGCGTCTTCGGATCCTGGTCATGGTGGCGGTCAAGGACGACTACGCATTGGTTGCCGCCGCAATTGGCCCGTACCACGAGTTCAGCCCGGATTTCGGCAGTGGTCACCCGTCGGGAGCCAACCTGCAACTGGCGCTTGACATGGGCAAATACGTGAACAGTTTCACCTGGCGAACGGTTCGCCGCGCTAGTTTCGGCTAGCCGTACGGCTTCGGCTCGTGGAACCGGTTGATGATCGGGATGCGTTCGATGATCCGGTCGCGAAGCCGTGGTGGCGGCGGAGGGCCGGGCGGGACGTAATTGGGCGGCGGCGCGGGCGGAACATACGGCCGGCGGCGGCGCGCGGGTGGCACGGTCACTGGCAGGCGCTTCCGGAGCGGGCGCAGCGGCCTCGACGATCGTCTGCGCAACCGGTGGCGCGACTGCGGGAGGTGGTGCCACCGGCGCCGGTGGCGGCGCGGCCGGAACCGGTTGCGGCACCGCCTGTGCGACCGATGGCGCGGTTGGCACCTTCGCTGGCTGGTCGGCTTGTGGCCGCGGTATCCCGTTGGGCCACAGTCGAATCCGTGTCGGGCGTCAGACCCAGACCCAGCGCTACGGACAGCGAGACGACGAAGACCACCACGGCGGCGGCCAGAACGGACGTCAACGCACCGATTCTCGACGGCAAGTGCCACCGGGCCTGCGGAGCCTCACAGGATGTTGACGCGCCTGTGCCGATGCCAGGGCGGCTCCCCTTGCCAGTGCGAGGTCGGCCTCGGCTGCGGTGATGACCGGTGTCCGCGGCACCGTCGATGGACGACGCGATCGCATCGATGTCGTCGGCCGAACCGAGCACGAAGATCGCCTCGGGCTGGCCGCCGCTGCGATCCAGCAGCCGCGAGCACGTCGTCGACCGTCGGACCGACCCGCTCGGTCGTCACACCGTCGGCGCCGACCACCGTAACGAGGGCGTCGTCGGGATCGACGATGCACACGGCGACGTCGCCGTAGCCGCCGCGATCGGCGATGCCCGTCGCCAGCGCGTCGGCGGCTTCCTCTTCCGAAACCGTGATGACGTTGTCGAGGCCCCTTGTCCGCCAGCGCGTCGAGGAGGGTCGACGCGGCGGTGTCGGCCTCGTTTGCCCAGGTGACGCCGATGGCGTGGAGGCGGTTTTCCCCGACAGCGGCGAGGACGTCGTCCAGGGTGTCGAAATCGACCGCGTCACGGCAGATGGTGGCGCCCTCGGCTGTCGTGCCCTCGACTAGCACCCATCGGACGTCTGCCGACGTCATCGACAGACCGAGTACGAGGTCCACGTGGTTTGCCCCCGATCACGGATCAATCGTTCGAGATTACCGCTCGACCGGGCATCACAAAAACTGTCGGTAAATCACGCACGGACCCGGCTTCTGCCCTTAGGGTTCCACTCGTGCCTCAGATGGATCGACGCAACATGATGCTTATGGCGGGGATGGGCCTCCTGGCTGCCGCCGTCCCACTTCCCAGAGCCGGTGCGGCGCCGCCCGATGCCGCTCCCGGCCCCTACATTTTCCAGGACGAGTTCGACGGTCCCATGGGTTCGGGACCCGATCCGGCGAAGTGGACCGTGCAGACCTGGCAGGACGACGTGTTCCCGCCGGTTGAGGGGCTGTACCGCGACGATCGCCGAAACGTGTTCCTCGACGGCAACTCCAACCTCGTCCTCCTCGCCACCAATGAAGTGCGGCCAGTACTTCAGCGGCAAGCTGCGCGGCAACTGGCGGGGCATGATCAACACCACCTGGGAAGCGCGAATCAAGCTCGACTGCCTGACCACCGGGGCCTGGCCCGCGTACTGGGCGGTGAACGAGGATCCTCTGCCCGACGGCGAGGTCGACATTTTCGAGTGGTACGGCAACGGGAACTGGGCGCCGGGAACCACAGTGCACGCGGCATCCAACGGGAAGACATGGGAAGGAAGGTCGATTCCCGGGTTGGTCGACGGCGCGTGGCACACCTGGCGAATGCGTTGGGACGAGGACGGTTTCAAATTCTGGCGCGACTACGTCGACGGTGCGAAACCGTACTTCAGTGTGCCGCCGAAGCCCATACAGGTCTCCGGCAGACCCGACGACTGGCGGTGGCCGTTCAACAACCCCGGCTACTGGCTGTCGCCGATGTTCACCCTCGCGGTCGGTGGGGTTGGCGGCGGCGATCCCGAACCTTGGCCAGTTCCCGGCGGCCATGCTCATCGACTACATCCGCGTCTGGTAGCCGCTTCGGCGCTTATCGGGTCGCCTTGATGACCTGAACCAGGTTGAACTGCCAGCGCTCGAGAAGCCGGAATCCCAGGTCGTTGGGAACCGAGAACGCGGGAGTGCCTCCGAAGAGTTGGCCGGGTGGCAACATCGACGCCTGTTCGTGAGCGGGCATTGACGTGTCGGCTTGGGTGATGATCCACACGACGCGGCAGTCGCTCAACGGCCCTGCGGTGGCCTCGGGTATGAGGTTGGTGTCGAAGACGTCGTTGCGATCCGTCGCTCGTTGCCACAGGCTGAGGTCGATCAGCTTCCGGTAGGCGTCGGGACGCGCAGCCAGCAAGGGCCGCATGGGGGCGGGCATGAAGGTCACCGTGTCGTTCACGAGCAGACAATCGCCGGGTGCAGCCTTCGCGGTGATCAGGTCGGCCACCTGGCTGTAGTCCATTCCGTACTTCGCGTACGGACTGCGCTGCACCAGAACGTAATTCGGGCCTGCGGCGAGCGCGAAAATGCTCACGATGGCCGCCGCTACCCATGGCGTAACAGCCAATGCGCCGATGCAGACGCCCAACACCAATGCCAGCGCTGGTGCGGTGAAGCACATGTAGCGAGGCGTGTAGATGGGCTGAACCAACGCCGACCAGATGAGGATCACGGCGGTCGGTATCACCAGCCATGCGATCGCCAAGGTCAACAGTTGCCGATCTGGCCGGGCCAGTCGCGCGGATGTACAGAGCCACAAGACAATAGCCGTCGCTACTACCAGTGCCGCCACGATCGCGAACGGCGGGCTTCTTTCGAAATACTGTTGTACCGCAACATCTTCGATCGTCCGGCGCCCAACCGGTGCGATCCAGATGATCTGATGCGCTTGACCGACGGCCTCGACTACAAACGGCGTCACAGCACAACACGCCAGCACCGAAGCAATGGCGAACCGCACAAGGACCGCTCGCGTGCGCAGGTAGAGACAGATGAAAGCGACGTGCGCCAACAACAACAGCGCGAGATACACGTCGAGCAGAATCGACGTCGCCAGGACGATCCCATACGACAGCCAGACCCAAGCGTTGTCACGGCGTGTGGCGTGGACGAGCAGCACAGTCAGCCACACGGCGGCGACCATCGAAAGCGCATACGGCCGAGCTTCGATGCCTGCCCACGTCGCCCTTGGCAATATCCCGCAGACAACCCCAGAGCTCACCGCGACAGTGCGAGACGAGAACTGCTTGCCCAACACCACTACTCCGGCCGCTGCGGCACCGACGGCCAGAGCGCTTGGCGCGCGGGACCAGAACTCCGTTGGCGGGAAAATTTGAAACCAGCCATGCATGAGCACGTAGTACAGGCCGTGGACGGCATCGACATTGCTCAACATCTGCCACAACTGAGGCAGAGATCGACTGTAGGACGCTGAAATAGTCGCGGCCTCGTCGTACCAGAATGATGGGCGGGCCGCGCCGCACAGACTCACTGCTGCGGCCAACGCTCCGACGATCAGCGGGTCCAGCACAGCCGGTGGCGGTCTCAAGAACTCCCGGCCGAACACGCCGCTATGTTGCCAGAAGCCCGCAGCGCGCGGCCCGGGTGGCTCTGACTGATCAGGCGGCCGGCGCGGACGTACCGGTCGAGGTCTTCGGTCCGAGACCGAGGCCACCGGTCAGGCCGCCGACGGTGTTGGTCACGCCTCCGACGACACCTGTGACGCCGCCGGTCACACCTCCGACCGTGTTGGTGACGCCACCCGTCACGCCGCCGACGGTGTTGGTGACTCCACCGACGACGCTGCCGACCGGGTTCGGCTTGGGCGACGCGGACGGTCCCGCCGGTTTCGGCGTCGAGCTCGAGCTGGACGACTTCGCGGGCTTAGGAGTTTCCTCTTCCTCTACGTCTTGCGCTTCTGCGTCGGGATCTCCGCCTGTCTCCTCGAGAAGAATCGGCGCATCGCCGGCGCTGTTGCCCGCGGGGGCACTCGGCTCGGTGGAAACGGCGACCATCTTGGCGTCTGCGGCCGGGATTGCGTTGGCCGCAAGCGGGTTGAAGCCGCCGAACGGGTTGAGGCCGCCCATCACGGCGTTGAGCAGATCGGCGATTCCGCCGAAGCCGCCGAGGCCGCCGCCGCCGAGGATGCTGGACAGCAACTTGAACACTCCGGTGATGGCGTTCGGCGTTCCAGGCGTGGGATTTCCGCTGAAGAACTCCTTCTGGAATCCCTTGACCAACAGGTTGACGATATCGCCGGGCACCTGTTCCCAGTTGACATCGGGGAAGGAGAAGAAGGCGGTGGGGTCGCCTGCCTGATCAAGCGTGCGGATATAGGTGCCGTCGGGCATTCGCTTGACGTCGGTGTAGCCGAGGTTGACGAGGCTGGTGAGTGCAGGCGAGAGCGCGTTTGCCAACGTGCCCAAAGGATTTGGGAACGCGCCGAGTGTCAGCAGATTCGTCAGATCGGTCAGCAGGTATAGCGGCTCGAGCAGCGGCAGGCTGTTCGCGGGCAGCGTGAGGTACAGGTTGAGCGCCAGCGGGTCGGTGCCGATCTTGCCGAGAATGTCCGTGAGCTGCGTCGACAGCTGCGGCGTCAGGTTCGACATATCGACGCCGCGCAGGATGTACGTCGGCAGCAGGAAGCCCATCAAGTTGTTGGCGATCGAGAACGGGTTGGGCCACGCGGCGAAGTCGGAGAGCAGGTCATACTCGACGGTCGCGTCGATCTTGATCGGGATGAGATTCGCTCCGCCCAAGGACAGGCCCGTGCCGAGAATCGGTACTCCGCCGCTGCTTGTCACCTCGGTGTCGGGCGTGACGGTGTCGATGCCGAACAGTCGCGCGAACGGATAGGCCCGCGCGAACAGTCCGCCGTTGGCGCGTCCGGGATTGCGCAGCAACAACATTGGCAGGATCGTGATGCTGCCGAGGAGCGGATCAGTGGCCTTCGTTGGCGATTTCGCGCCGCCCGGCTGGTACTGGAGATCTTGAACGATCTTGGGGTAGGCCGCTCCTGCCGCGAACGCGCCCATTCCGAAGCCGACGACGATCGGTACGCGGAGGTCGACGACGTCGAGCCGCGCGGGGATGGTGTTGACGACATTGTCGAGCTGCCCGATCCAGCCCGCCAAGATCCAGTAGTGGGATTGTCGAGGCTGAGAATCTTCAGCCTGTCAAGAACCGTGGTGAGCAGCCCGTTGACGCCGATCGGAAGGTACTCGGTGTTGTTGACTTCCTCGGCAACGGAATTGGGCAGTGCCGGCACCCATCCGAGATCGATACCGAGCAGTTTGAGCAGGGTGAACGGCCCGCCAGTGGTGATCAGGTTCAGCCCGGGAACGTCGAGGTTGGACAGGTTCAGCGGATCGCTCAGGTCGATACCCAGTAGGCCCAGCAGCTTGTTGACCGTCGTGATACCGGCGCCGTCGGTGATTCCGAGAGCTTCCAGCGCAGGCAGGAGAATGCCGTTGGCGGCGTCCAGCCCGAGCAAGTTCCCGAGCAGCGGCGAGAGATCCAACGGAACCGCGTCCAGAACGCCGAGCAGGACCCCCGGGGGCAGGGACATCAAGAAACTCTCGGGATCCATACCCGCTGCCCTGGCGAGCGACATCAGGTTGATGTTGTTCATGATCGCCTTGAGGATTGCCGCGGCGATGGCCTGAGAGAAGTCGTATCCGGCACTGCCAAGACCGCCGGTCAGATCGGGGATCTTGTCGGGCTCGGGGAAGACCTTGACGGCCGCGGCGAGTTTGAGGTCGGGATTGAGCATCTGCGCGGTCGGCGGCGGGACCAAGCCGGCCGTCACAGCGGCCGCGGTCGCAGTCGCAGCCCCGGCGAGGGCGAGCTTCTTCGCGTGATCGCCGAAATTGCGATCTATCCTGCGGTTCTTCTTGAGGTGATGCATGCCCGACATGTCACTCGACCTCCCAGCCCGCCTCACACACTTTTTAGTGGACTTTAACGGAGCCTAGAACACCCAGAGCTAAATTCCTAACAATTGCCGAGATCGTCGAATGGTCCTCGCTGGCAAGCGTTTGTCAACGCAAACGTCAATGAAATGTGTTTCATAGTCGCAGTACAAACCGTTTATTTGCTCCCACGGCCCTAAGCTCCCGCAACTGCTGTCATACAAAGCACAGCCCGCTGCCGATGTTTTCAGCAAATAAGATGGGCTTGGAGAAGTTGCCCACCGCTGGGACATATCTCCCCGGCTTCGGATTCAGTGGGTGCGCCTCAGTGCCCTTGAACTGCGGGATGTGGTCTCGATCACCTGCCTGGGGCTCCGGAGGCGGCGCTGTACGGCGTGTTTGCTGCGTAAATCGTCGTTAGCCGCCACCCGTCTGGGGCCGTCGGATCCTGGAAGCTTGGTGGAAATGTAACGATTTGGTATACGGTGCTGTCTGTGGGCCGCCATTCATTAGCCACGGAGCGACGGAAGTCGCCGGTGACCCTGGCTGCGGTCCTCGCTCCTGCCGCTGTGTTCTTCGCGGTTGGGGCGGACGTCCATCCACTCGCCGCCGAGAGTGACGTCAAACGCGTGATCGGCGCGGCTGCGGAAGTTGTCGACACCGCTCCGCCGTGTTGTATGGAGATCGTTGCAGCAGCACCGATGGCACCAGCATCGGCCACGCTCAGCCAGCAGTCGGCCAATTCCGGTGCCGTCGAGTTGGTTTCGGCGTCGAGATGGCGGACGGTCGATCGGACGTTGCCGGTCGGGCTTGCGCCGGAGCGGGGCCTGCAGGTCAAAACCATCTTGGCTTCTCGCGCCATCAGTGCGGCGTTCCCCGAGGTTCACAACATCGGTGGCGTGCGACCTGACCCGCTGCCGTGGCATCCCAACGGTTTGGCGCTCGACGTGATGATCCCCAACCCCGGTACCCCCGAGGGCATCGCGCTTGGAAACGAGATCGTCTCCTACGTGTTCAGGAACGCGGCTCGGTTCGGAGTCCAAGATGCAATCTGGCGTGGCGTCTACTACACGCCCAACGGCGGGCAACGAAGTGGCGGATACGGCCACTACGACCACGTCCACGTCACGACGACCGGGGGCGGGTACCCGACCGGCCAGGAAATGTACCTCCGCTGAGCCCGTTCTGTTTGCGGCTGCAATAACGCCTGCGCGGAGACCTTCCGGAACCGAGTCCCCACTTGTCTGTCCTCCGACAGTCTTGACGGCGATATTCCCTGTTCGAATGCGCCAAGTACGTCGTAGATTTGAGGCGTGGGGCGGCTAAGGATTCTGGTCGTCGGCGCCGGGGTGGGCGGCATCTCCGTCGCTCGGGGATTGCTGCGGGACGGTCATGACGTCACCGTCTTCGAACGTCGGCCGCGATGCGCGGGCGGGCGGCGGCGCCGTGACGATCTGGTCCAACGGTGAGACCGTGCTGGGGCAACTGGGCGTCGATATGGATGGGGCCGGCCAGCTGCTGTCCAACCTGCGGGTCCTGACATCGACCGGTCGCCAACTGGCGACCCTCGATTTGGGCGCGATCGTGGACCGGCTGGGCGCTCCTGTTCGGATGGTGCCGCGCCGAGTCCTGCTTGACCGGCTGCTGGACGCTTTCCGACCGATCGCATCCGATTCAACTCCAGGGCGGTCAGAGTGCTCAGCACGGAACGCGGCGTGCGGGTCCAGTTCGACGACGGCAGTTCGCGCCGAAGGTGACGTAATGATCGGTGCCGATGGCCTGCACTCGATGGTTCGAGACATCGTCGGCGCGCCGCACGCGGAGCCGACCGGCTGGTGCAGCTGGCAGGGACTGGTCACCCTTCCGGATATCGGCGACAAGCACGCCGCATTGATGGTGATCGGCGACCACGGAAATCTGGGCCTGTGGCCGGCCGGGGGCTCGGATGTGCAGTGGTGGTTCGACTTGCCGTGGTCGCCCGGCTTCGTCAGGCCGGAACGTCCGATCGAAGTGATCCGCTCCACCTTCACAGGATGGTGCGATTCGGTCGATCGAGTGCTCGCGACGTTGACCGACGACGATCTGGCCGATTCGCCGTACCCGCATTTTCGGCATCCGATTCCCGGACCCGGCCAAGGGGCGATGACCTTGCTCGGGGATGCCGCACACACAATGCCGCCCACCCTCGCGCAAGGGACCAACGCGGCGCTGCTCGACACGATGGTGTTGTGCAAGGCGCTTTCGGGTTTCCGGGGCGCTACGAACGGCAGCAGCGCGTCGAGCGCGCTGCGGTGGTACGAGAAGACAAGGCGGCGCAAGTGTCACGGCCGTGTCCCGGGTGGCGTCGCTGCAGGTGTGCCACAGTGAAGCGGTGCTGCGGCCGGCGGCGATGGTCTCGGATCGGTTCATGACATGGGGCTTGACGACGTTTCTGCGTTCGGTGAGTCATCGCCGGATGTCCGCGCGAGATCAGCAGGGACCTCGCGGCCGCGGCGACCGCCCCATCCAGCCGTCGGAGATGAACGCCCCGGACGATCCGGTACGAGTGCGTTGCGCGGTCGACGCGCCATCGCGCTGGCTCTGGCTCGTCAAGTGGTGCGTGCTGGCCGTCCCGCACTACCCGATATTGATACTTCTCTATCTGGTGTATCCGATGACGACTTTCGTTGCGGGCGTTGCCATCTTGTTCACCGGCCGGTATCCGCGTCCGATCTTCGATTTCAACGTCGGGGTGCTGCGCTGGTCGTGGCGGGTCATGAATTACCGATTCCCGATGAACTGCACCGACAAGTACCCGCCGTTCACTTTGGCGTCTCGGCCCGACTATCCGGGCGACCTCGAGGTCGACTATCCAGAACAGCTCACGAACTGGGCCGTGCTGGTCAAGTGGTGGCTGCTGGCTTTCCCGCAGATCATCATCTGCTGGGCAATGGAGCCTCTGCTGCAGGTTCTGTGCGTGATCAATGCCGGGTGGCTGTTGTTCAACGGGACGATCCATCAGGGGATGTTCGACCTTCTGATGGGCATTGTTCGATGGCGTTACCGCGTCGCGGTATATGTTTCGTTGATGCGGGACGAATATCCGCCATTCCGACTAGATCTGGGCAAACAATAACGCGCCGCAATCCGTTGTTCCCGTACGTGTACCGACTCGGCATGCCGATCTTCAACCGGCTGTTCTATAACCGGTATCGCCGAGAGGCGATGAGTAATGTCGACCGGCCGGCTGCTGATGGTCGGTCTCGGCCCTGGCGCCGACTTGATGTTTCTTCCGCCTGCGGTGACGACGGTCGCCGCCGTCGAGCCGGAGGCGGCGTTCCGGCGGATGGCTTCGGCGCTTGCTCGCCGGCACGGCATTGCAGTTGACATCGTCGATGGCGTCGGCGAGTCGATTCCATTCCCGGACAACAGTTTCGACTCGGTACACGTCGGGCTTGTGTTGTGCTCGGTTGACGATGTGGCCGCTACCCTCGGCGAGATCCGGCGTGTGCTCGTACCCGGAGGCAGGTTGGTCGTTCTCGAGCACGTTCGCGGGGATGGCGCGATGGGCCGGTTCCAGGACCTGATCGCAAAGCCGTGGTCCTGGTTGGCCTCCGGATGTAAGCCGAACCGCCGAACCGTCGACGCCATTGCCGCGGCCGGATTCGATACCGGGGGACTGCGCAGCATCCGACGAACCCTTGTGCCGCCCCCGTGTACACCCCATCTGCAGGGATTCGCGACTGTAGTGAAGACCGGTTGAACCATCGGACGCGGTGACCCGTGAACCCTGTAGGGGACGAAGGGATCCACCATGGAAAACGCAAAGCACATCGGTGGTATCTGGGCGCTGGCGGTCGCACTGGGCCTGGGGATGGCGGTCGCCAATTCGCCCGCAGTGGCGTCGGCCAAACCGGCCGATTCAGACAAGGGTGCGTCGCAGGATTCCGGCTCGACGCCATCCGATCCACCTTCGGCCAAGAAAGGCACGTCGGCGCCGGGCGACCCCGACAGCCGTCATCTGAGTCCGCGGAAGGCGCGCGGCACGGTGAACACTGCCCGCGGCGCAGACACCAGCACCGGTTCATCTGCGCCGACCGCGGATGCAGCCGACACCGATGCGCCGCGAAGCCGTCGGGGTACCGCGCACCCGGCATCGGGCACCACTTCAACGAAGACCAGCCCGAAACCGGCCGCGATCAACGCTCCCGACGCCGACTCCACGGTGCGCGACAGCAGTCTGGACGTCACCCGCCCGCGACCGCCGCTGTCGCAGCGGCGCCGGTCCCTTCAACCGCTGCCCCAGCGGTGACAGACGCACACGCCCGTGTCCACGGTCAGCACATCAGCCCCCGCCGACCCCGTGTCACGCCTTGTGACGACTGTGATCAACGCGGTGCTGTCTCCGTTCGCCGGAAGCGCGCCCAATCGATCGCCGGTGCAGTCGCCCGCAGATTTCACCCTGATGGCCTTCGCGCGCCGCGAATTCGAGCCGTCGACGACCGTCGATCGGCCAGCCGACGCCGTCAGCACGGCAGCGGTTGACCCGGGCTTCATAAGTTCAACCCACGATTTCGGCCTGTTCTCGGTCACGTCGGCTGCCGACCCCGATGACAACCACTACGTGGCGTTTGTCCTCCAGACTCCGTTCTTCACGAATGTTTTGACTTCCGGGACTGACCCCGAGGACAACTTGGGGTTCGGGGCCGCGAGCATCGGGGTTGCCGGGCAGACGGTGAACACATTCATCAGTCCGTTCTTGAATTTCTCGATCGCCATTCCCATCGAGGATCCGTTCGCCGAACTGTTCACCGAACTTGTTCGATTGGGCTTCTGAGGATCTGCGCTACTCGACGCTGACAGCCTCGATGATGTTCAGTCGCGCCGCGCGTCGCGCGGGTGGCACGGAGCCGAGCAGGCTGATCGCGATCGCGCCGACCGTGAAAACGAGCGCCATCGGGCTCGGCCGGAAGTCGACGTTGAAATTCATGATGTCCCCGCTGACCAGGCTGTAGAGCCACTGGTCCGTCAGGCCGAACACAAGCCCAAGGACTCCGCCGACGACGCCGATGCCCGCCGCCTCGGCAAGCACCATCCCCAGGGTGAACCGACGGCTGGATCCCATCGCCCGCAGCACGCCGATTTCGCGCCGCCGTTCGAGCACCGAGAGTGTCAGCGTGTTGAGAAGTGCGACCGCGGCGACGAACACCACGATGATCCATACGGCGTTGGCGATGAACATGCTCTGATGCATCGGCGCCTCGATGCCCGCCAGCGCCGCGCGACCGTCGTAAACGTAGTTCGGAGCGGGCACGACGCGTCGAACGTCTTCCATCAGTCGGTTCGGATCAACGCCTGGGGCAGCGGCGATTTGGAGTGTGGTCGCCGCCGGGCGGTCGAACCACGCCCGCATTTGATCGAGGTCCATCCCGACGGTGCCGATGACGGTCGAGAAGTAGGGCACCAAGGCCAGCACAGCCGCCTGCTGCGGGCCGTGCGGCGTTTGCATCCGCAGTTGGTCGCCGACCTTGACGTTGAGAGACTTGCCGAGGTTCTGGGTGAGCACAACGCCCCGCCCGGCGAGCACATCGTCGCGTACACGTTCGTCGAGTGCGCGGTAGAGCGCATCGGCGGTTCCCGGCGGAGAACCCGTCGAGCATCACGCGCGTGCCGCCGACGTCGGCGAATGCGAACGCGCCCTCGGTGACGCGTGCCACGCCGGGCACGTGCGGCCACCTTCTCGGAAAGGCCTTGCGGCAGAGGGTCGGTGGCGATACCTGTCGGGAGAGTCGGCGCTCACCCACACGTCCACATCCGCGACCGGCGCGAAGATGCCGCGCGCCGACCGGATCATGTCGGAGTTCGTGCCGGTGATCACGACGGTGGTGACAACCGCGATGAGCACGGTCATCACGGTGGCCCACACTCGCCGCGGCGAACGCTCGATCGTCGCGGCCGCGAGTGCCCCGACCGATCCGAACACTCGGGCCGTTGCGGCGGTGGCCTTGACGATGGGCACGGTCGAGCGCGAAGCCAAGCGCGATCTCGGCGCAGAACAGAGCCGACATCGCGACGACGGCGATGGTGCCGGTTCGGCCGAGGACGATCAGGATCGACAGCCGCGAACACCACGACGGCGCCGACCCCGCAAGCGATCCGCAGCCATCGTGGCACGCAGTCCGCCGCCGAAACCCCGACCGGTGCCAACGCCTCGATCGGTGAAACCTTGTACACCTGCCGCGCGGCCATCGCCGCCGCGACCACGCTGGCGAGCACCGTCGCCGCGAGGGCGGCTGGTATCGCGTAGCCGGGCAGCCAGTACTCGACGCGAGCTTCGAGTCCTTGGGTCATTGCCGGAGGCAATCGACCAATCGCGATGCGGCCCAGGAGTATTCCGATGCCCGAGCCGATGGCTCCGCCGATCACTCCGAGAACCGCCGCCTCGGCGAGCATGTCGCGAACGATGGTGGCGCGTCGGCCGCCGATCGCGCGCAGCATCGAGATGACCGGCCGGCGCTGGGTGATCGCCATGGTCATCGTCGTGTAGATCAGGAACGCGCCGACGATCAAGCGCCACCACCGCGCCCATCAGGGCCATGTAGTTCATCATCTTGACGCCGTCGCCGGCCCGAGCCGCCCGCATACTCGGGGTCCGCGACGATCGCCCGGCCGTTCACGGCGTCGGTGATCGAGGCGCGAACAGCGGCAAGGTCAGCGCCCGGTTTCGTGGTGATCAGTATCGAGTCGAGTTGGCCTTGCCGGCCTGTAACGTTCTGCGCCAACGCAAGTGGGGCGAGGACATAGTGTCCGCCGTTGAGATCCGTGAGTTCCTCGCCCTGCGAGCACGTCCGTGACCGTGACCTCGCCCGAGCCCAGCTGGAACTTGTCGCCCTTCGCGTGGCCGACGCCGGGCCCGACCTGGACACCGTCCGGCGACTCGGACAGCTGTTCCACCGGTTGTGCGACGGCGTCTTTCAAGGCGCCGCCCAACTCGGCACTGCTCTTGTCTGCGCCGAACAGCAGAACCGGTCCCGACGCCGTCGGCGCGGACATCCGGATCATCGGCGCCGCGGTCGCGACGCCGGGAACCGCGGCGACATCGGCCGGTGATCGTGTCGGGAAATCCCGCGTCGGTGATGCCCGACACCTCGAGTGCGGCGATGCCCGCGATCCCGTCGGCCAGCCGGTTGACCGATCCGGTGATCGACCCGAAGATGCCGAACACCGCGACCAGATACATTGCGGACACGGCCATTACGGCGATCGAGGCGATCGTGCGACGACGATGTACAGCGAGCTCTCGCAGGCTGAACAGGCGTAGCCGGCTCGCCGCGGCGGCGATCGTCGAGGCCGGGTCTCACCCCGGCACCACCGACATCTCGTCGGAACCGAGCCGACCGTCCTGCAGTGTGATCACCCGATCGGTCGCCGCAGCGGCATCCGAATTGTGGGTCACCATCACGACAAGCCGACCGCTGCCCTCCTCGTGCGCCACCTCGGCAAGGAGCGCCAAGATCGAAGCGCCCGTTGCGGAATCGAGGTTGCCGGTTGGTTCGTCGGCCAGGATCAGCGGAGGGTCCATCATCAGTGCCCGCGCGACCGCGACCCGCTGCATCTGGCCGCCGGAGAGTTCCGCCGGCCGGTGCTCGATCCGATTACCGAGCCCGACCCTGTCCAGGAGCCGAACCGCATCCGGTTTGACCTTGCCGAGCCGGACGCCGTCGAGGAGCTTCGGCACCGCCACGTTCTCCCACGCCGAAAGGGTCGGCAACAGGTTGAAGAACTGAAAGATGAAGCCCACGCGATGATGGCGAAACTCCGACTGCTGCTCATCGGTGAGGCGGCCGATCTCCTCGCCGTCGAATGTGATCGACCCGGAGTCGGGGGAGTCCAATGCGCCGAGCAGATGCAGGAACGTGCTCTTGCCGGCACCCGAAGGCCCGACGACCGACACGAACTGCCCACCAGTGAGGCGCAGGTTGATTTCGTCGAGCGCGCGCACCGACTGACCGCCAACCCTGTACTCGCGGACCACATCGCGGAGTTCGATGGTCAGCATCGCGGGCCCCACCCCAATCGCGATCCGACTGTGCGAAAGTTTGCTGTCGGGTATCAGCAGCTTACTACCGTGATCGTGGCCCAACCCGGATAATTCGGCTTGGGATCAACGTGGGAGAAGGCCTCGATGACCGCGCGCTCCGGTATCCGCTACGCACACAACGGCGATGTGTCTATCGCGTACACCGAGAGCGGCAGCGGCAACGATCTGCTCGTGATCGGCGGGTTCGTCAGTCACCTCGAGATCTTCCCGACGCTGCCGGCCGCTCAGCGGTTCTGGGATCGGACGGGCTCGTTCGCGCGGGTGATCTTGTTCGACAAGCGCGGGATGGGGCTTTCCGACCGGGACGCCGGCGCGTACACGCTGGAGAACATCGTGGATGACGCGCTGGCTGTCCTCGATGACCTGGATGTCTCGCAGGCGGCGATCTTCGGCATCTCCGAAGGCGGATCGGCGGCGACGATGCTGGCCGCCGCGCACCCCGACCGGGTGAGCGCGATGGTCCAGTACGGCACGTATGCCCGCCTCGCCCAGGCCGACGATCACCCCGAGGGCATCCCGGCCGACAAGCTGAAGAGATTCTGGGGTCGCATCACGGACGATTGGACCGATCCGTCCAGCATCGACTTCTGGGCTCCGAGTCGCGCTGGCGACCCTGAACTCCACGACTGGTGGGGCCGGCTCCTTCGCTCGGGCCTCAGCCCACGCGGCGCCAAGGCGCTCTTCGAGATGTATTTGCATCTCGACGTCCGTCCGTTGCTGGCGAGTGTCAAGGCGCCCTCGCTGATCCTGTGCCGTGAGGGTGATCGGGTTGTCCCGCCCCACCTTTCGCGCGCTGTCGCACAAGGAATTCCGTCTGCGCGCGTGGTCGAGCTCGCGGGCGGCGACCACCTGTTCTGCACGGGCGACCAGGACGCCCTGCTCGACGAGATCGAGCGCTTCCTGACGGGCGACCTGACGCACCGGCCTGTCGATCGGGTGCTCGCCACCGTGCTGTTCACCGACATCGTCGGGTCGACCGAGCGCGCAGCCGCGTTGGGAGACCGCCGCTGGCGGATGTTCTCGAACGCCACGATCGACTCGTCAAGCGAGAAGTGAGTCGCCATCGAGGCCGCGTCGTGAAGTCGACCGGTGATGGTGTCCTCGCCACTTTTGACGGCCCCGCGCGAGCGGTCCGCGCCGGAATGGCGATGCGGAGCGCCGCTCCCGAGGCATTGGGCAGCGAGCTGCGGGTCGGCGTGCACACGGGCGAATGCGAGTTGATCGGCAATGACGTCGGCGGGATCGGCGTGCACATCGCCGCGCGCATTCAGGCCCACGCCGACCCGGGTCAGGTCCTGGTATCGAGCACGGTCAAGGATCTCGTCGTGGGATCGGGCCTTCGCTTCGGCGACGGGGGCGAGCGCGCGCTGAAGGGCGTTCCGGACACATGGCGGCTGTTTGTGGTGACTGGGGACAGCGAAGACTAGGGAACCGAGGCGACCGGCTAGGTGCGGAGCCACCGCCGAACCATGTTCGTGTCAGCACCGTCAATATGCGCCGCCTCAACAGATTCTGGACTTGAATAGATAAGAGCCCACCACTTCGGACGGCTCGCCAAGACGCAAACCAGACGGGGGCTGACGTGCCTGAAGACGACAACGAAGTGCACGAGATGGAAGAGGGTGAGCGAGACCGCGTAGTGGTCGACATCAAGGCAGGCGAGAGTGGTCCTGCGGGAGGCGGTGATGGCCCCGGAGGCGGCCCCGCAGCTATGTCACAAGGTCAGGGCGCGGCTGGTGAGATCGGCGGCGCGCCATATCTGCCGGGCGGGTTGATCGACGCTATCGGGCAAGGGGCGGCCGGACCTATTGGGGAAGGGGCAGCCGGACCAGTTGCGGGCGCGGCGGGCGACGAGGGCGACGACGGCTGATTTCGTGGAGCCGATGACGGGAATCGAACCCGCGTATTCAGCTTGGGAAGCTGATGTTCTGCCATTGAACTACATCGGCCTGTTTGACCACGAAGGCTAACACCGCAGCGGCTACGCTCGTCGCGTGCTGCTCTCCGATCGCGACATCCGGGCCGAAATCGCCGCCGAGCGGCTGGGCATCGATCCGTACGACCCGAGCCTGGTGCAGCCGTCGAGCGTCGACGTCCGCCTCGACAACATGTTCCGCGTCTTCAACAACACCCGCTACACCCACATCGACCCGTCGATCCAGCAGGACGAGCTCACCAGCCTCGTGCGAGCCGGACCCGGGCGAGCCCTTCGTGCTGCATCCCGGCGAGTTCGTCCTCGGCTCGACGCTGGAACTGTGCACGCTGCCCGACGACCTCGCCGGCCGGCTCGAGGGCAAGTCGTCGCTCGGCCGGCTCGGCCTGCTGACCCACTCGACCGCGGGCTTCATCGACCCCGGCTTCTCCGGCCACATCACCCTCGAGCTGTCGAACGTCGCGAACCTGCCGATCACGCTGTGGCCGGGAATGAAGATCGGCCAGCTGTGCCTGCTCCGGCTGACCAGCCCCGCCGAGCACCCCTACGGCAGCGCGCAGGCCGGCTCCAAGTACCAGGGCCAGCGCGGCCCGACCCCGTCGCGCTCGTATCAGAACTTCATCAAGTCCAGCTGATCCGGCACTCGACCGGTCGTGAGCTTTCGGTAACGCCGCTGAAACGTGCACATATGCTCTTCTCCGATCCCGGAGGGAGCCCGAATTGGACGCGATCGATCCAGCCGCCACCGCATGGCTGCTCGCCAGCACAGCGCTCGTCCTGTTGATGACGCCAGGACTTGCCATCTTCTACGGCGGCATGGTCCGCACCACCGGCGTGCTCAACATGATCATGATGAGCTTCATCTCGATCCCGTTGGTGACCGTGGCCTGGCTGCTGGTCGGCTACACCATCGCCTTCTCCGAGGACGGCGCGTGGCGGCCTGGTCGGCAACCTCGCCCACATCGGGATGCTCGGCATCGATCCGACCACCGCGCGCGGACCGGTGCCCGAATTGCTGTTCGCCACCTTCCAACTGGGCTTCGCGATCGTCACCGCCGCACTTGGTCAGCGGTGCCATCGCCGACCGCGCCAAGTTCGCGGCCTGGATGGTTTTCGTCCCGCTGTGGACGGTCGCGGTCTACGCCGTGGTGGCGCACTGGGTGTGGGCGCCCGGCGGGTGGCTGTTCGAGCTCGGCGCGCTGGACTACGCGGGCGGCCTGGTCGTCGAAATCGTCTCCGGCATGTCGGCGCTCGCGCTGGCCCTGGTGCTCGGCCCCCGGATCGGTTTCAAGAAAGACGCCATGCGCCCGCACAACCTGCCGTTCGTGTTGCTTGGCTGCGGCTTGCTGTGGTTCGGCTGGTTCGGGTTCAACGCCGGTTCCGCCCTGGCCGCCAACGGGATGGCATCCGCGGTCTTCCTGAACACGCTGGTGGCGGGTTGCCTCGGCATGCTGGGCTGGATCTCCGTCGAGCGGATCCGCGACGGCAGGCCGACGACGTTCGGCGCCGCGTCGGGTGTCATCGCCGGCCTGGTCGCGATCACCCCGTCCTGCGGAACCGTGAACACCCTCGGCGCGGCCGTCGTCGGGCTGGCCGCGGGGATCGTCTGCTCGTTCGCGGTCGGCGCGAAATTCCGGTTCGGCTATGACGACTCGCTGGACGTCGTCGGCGTGCACTTCGTCGGTGGCGTCGTCGGCGTGCTGCTGATCGGATTCCTGGCCACCGAGGTGATGACGGGCGGCGCCAACGGCCTCTTCTATGGCGGCGGATTCGCGCAGCTCGGTAAGCAGGCGTTGGGCGCAGTGGTCGTCGGCGCTGTACGCGTTCGTCGTGTCGTACGTGCTGGCCAAGGTGATCGACCGTGTCATGGGCTTCCGGGTCAGCGCCGAGGACGAGACGACCGGTGTCGACTTCACGCAGCACGCCGAGACCGCGTACGCGGAGGGCGTGCACGGGCATCAGCCGTCGCGCCGTCCGGCCTCGTTCGGCACCTCGGCAATCGACCGGGTCCGCGGCCCGAGAAGGCCGAAGAAGGCTGAGCGCCGACGTGGAATTTGAACCGCCGGCGCCGCGTTGTCGTTGACCCGAGTAGGGTCTTAATACCGGCGCGAGTGGCGCAATATCATCGCTCGTCAGCTAATGCCGCGAGATGTAACGGCTCGGGCTGGTCGCGACGATGAAAGTATCTAGTCGTCGGCTCGTGTGACGTGAGACCTGGCAACCAGAAGCATAGATAGCGTAGCAAACACTTTGGAGGGGTCAGTGGACATCGTATTAGGTGTGTCGATGACACCTACGACGGTCCGCATGGTGCTGGTCGAAGGCGAGAAGGCCGACGGGTCGATCGTTGATCACGATGCCTTCGATCTCACCGCCAATGATGGCTCAGCAACGTCTTTGAGCGCGGCCGAACAGGTCGTCGAGGCCGTCCTTGGCACCAAGGAGAGCGCTGCCGCGGGCGGCCACCACTTGAAGTCGATCGGCGTCACGTGGAGTGACCACGCCGAGGCCTCCGTCGCTGCGCGACGCCCTTGCCGCCCGAGACATCGACGACGTGATGCTCGTGTCCGACGGCCACGCCGCCGGCGGCACTCGCCCAGGCCGTCGGCCGGGCCGTCGGTTACGCCACCACGGCACTGTTGTTCATCGACAGGGACACCGCCACGCTGTCGGTGGTGCAGACCGACGACGGCTCTGTCGTGAAGGTGCTGAGCCGCTCACTGCACAGCGATGACGCGATGGCCGTCCTCGCCGAGATGGCCGCGGCTGTCGACGCCCAGGACACGGCGCCGCAGGGCATGTTCGTTGTCGGCTCCGGCGTCGACGTCACCTCGGTGAAGTCACACCTGGAGGGCCTCGTCAGCCTGCCGGTCAGTGCGCCCGACGAACCCGAAATCGCGCTGGCCCGTGGCGCGGCGCTGGCATCGGCCCATGCGCCGGCCTTCGAGGCGACCACCGTCGGGCTGGCCTACTCCCAGGACCCCGACGGCACCACCGCCGGTAACGCGTACGCGGGCCTCGCCGCGGCGGAGACTCAGCTGGCGCCGGTCGGCGGTGGTCTGGTCGACGACTACGCGTCGCAGACCGATATGGAGCCCATCGCCACCGACGAGGGCCGCAAGCCGTTCCTGCTCGTCGGCAGCGCGCTGACCTCGATCTTCGTGGTTGGCGTTGTGGCGCTGGTGATTTCGCTCGCCGTCAGCATCCGGCCGACTGCGGACCTGCGGCCAAACCCCGGTCCGAACGCGATTGTGCCGAGCACCCAGGCGCCCGCGCCCGCGCCTGTGCAGGAGGCACAGCAGCCCGTCGCACCGCCTCCGCCACCCGCGGAGACCATCAAGCCGCCGGTGCCCGTCGCCGTGCAGGAGGCACCGCAGGCGCCGCGGCGCCGCGTCAGGTGTTCGTCGAGCAGGCGCCCGCGCCCGCGCCCGCCGCCCGCCGCCGCCGCCTCCCGCGGCGCCACCGCCGGCTCCGGCCCCCGTGGCGCCAGCGCCGGTCCCCTATATCCCGGCGCCGGTCTACAACCCGCCGGTGTACAACCCGTACTGCCGCCGCCCGTTTACTACCCGCGGCCCAAGCCGTGGAAGCCGCCGTGGCAGCCGCCGTGGCAGCAGCCGCAGCAACCGCAGCCGCAGGAGCCTCAGGAGCCGCAAGAACCGCAACAGCAGCCGCAGAACCCGCAGTGGCCGTGGCCCGGCGGTGGCGGCTCGGGGTCCGGTGGTTCGGGCTCGGGTGGCTCGGACTCGGGCGGTTCGGGTCCGGCGGATCGGCGGTGGCTCCAGTGGTACATCGTGGCTCCGGCGGTGGCTCCGGTGAGTACCCAGGATCGGGTGGCGGATCTGGTGGCTCGTCCGGCAGCGGAGGCTCAGGGGGCTGCTTCCTGATCTTCTGCAGCGGCGGGTCCGGCCGTCACTAGCGGCCCTCACTCGTTACCTGCCGTTGGCTTGGCGCTCAGTGTCACTTAGCAGTTAGCTCATCGCGGCTGCATATAGAGGCAGTATGCGATGCACCGTCTTCGGCACGGGCTATCTCGGCGCGACACATGCCGCCGGAATGGCAGAACTCGGACACGACGTGATCGGCGTCGATATCGATGCCGGAAAGGTCGCCAAGCTGGCGGGCGGCGATATCCCGTTCTATGAACCCGGCCTTCGAAAGATGTTGAGCGACAACCTCGCTGCCGGCCGGTTGCGCTTCACCACCGACTACGACGAGGCCGCCGACTTCGCCGACGTCCACTTCCTTGGCGTCGGAACCCCGCAGAAGAAGGGCGAATACGGCGCCGACCTGCGCCATGTGCACGCCGTCATCGACACCCTTGTGCCGCGCCTGCGCCGGCCCGCGGTGATCGTCGGCAAGTCAACGGTTCCGGTCGGCACCGCCGCCGAGCTGGCGGATCGGGCCCGCGGTCTGGCACCCGAGGGCATCGACGTCGAGGTGGCATGGAATCCCGAATTCCTGCGCGAGGGCTTCGCCGTTCACGACACCCTGCATCCCGACCGCATTGTGCTTGGTGTGCAACGGGATTCGGTGCGAGCCGAGGCCGCGATACGGGACCTGTACGCACCGCTGTTGGAAGAGGGCATGCCGTTCCTGGTCACCGACCTTCAGACCGCGGAGCTGGTCAAGGTGTCTGCGAATGCCTTTCTGGCCACCAAGATCTCGTTCATCAACGCGATCTCCGAGGTGTGCGAGGCCGTCGACGCCGACGTCACGCTGCTGGCGGACGCGCTTGGACATGACCCCCGGATCGGGCGGCGCTTCCTCAACGCGGGCCTTGGTTTCGGCGGCGGCTGTCTGCCCAAGGACATCCGCGCATTCATGGCACGGGCAGGCGAGCTCGGCGCCAACCACGCGCTCACGTTCCTGCGCGAGGTCGACAGCATCAACATGCGGCGTCGCGTTCGCATGGTCGATCTGGCGACGAAGGCGTGCGGTGGCTCGCTGCTTGGCGCCAATGTGGCTGTACTCGGGGCCGCGTTCAAGCCCGAGTCCGACGACGTTCGGGACTCGCCTGCCCTCAACGTCGCAGGCATGCTGCAACTCAACGGCGCCACGGTCAACGTCTACGACCCGAAGGCGATGGAGAACTCGCAGCGCCTGTTCCCGACGCTGAACTACTCGACCTCGGTGGTGGAGGCCTGCGAGCGCGCCGACGCCGTGCTTGTGCTCACCGAATGGCGCGAGTTCGTCGAGCTCGATCCGCACGAGCTCGCCGTCACGGTGCGCGCCAAAGTCGTTGTCGACGGCCGCAATTGCCTCGACACCGACGTGTGGACCAACGCCGGCTGGCGGGTCTACGCGCTGGGCAGGAGCGTGGACAGGGTCAATCAGCAGAAGCCTGCTTGAGCATTCCGTCGAAGCCCTGCCACAACAGCATGAATACGAGTTCGACCACGCGTTCGCGCGGCACGTCGCGGTTCTCGTACCACCACGTGGCGACGCCGTGGCAGGCCGACTGCGTTGCGCGGGCAAGGATCCATGCTCCTTCGTCGACGGTGATGCCCTTCACGGACTTGGCGTCCGCGGCGCCGAACCGGATCAGGTCGGCGATGCCCATGGTGCCGCGATCGGCGAGTTCCTGACAGACGGCCGCGATCTCCGGGTCCGGCGGGGGATCGCGGTGCAAGAAGCGCCACATGAACGGATCCTCCTCGACGAACTCGAAGTACCTCGCGATGCTGGCGCGAAGAAGTTCCTCGGCAGACGCGCCCTCGAGGCGGCGCAGCGAGCGTTCCCTCAACTGCTCGGCGTGGAGTTCGAGCAGCGTGATGTGGAGTTCGCGCTTGGAGCCGAAATGGTCGTAGAGCACTGAGGGCACAACACCGGCCCGCGTGGCGATGTCCTGCATCTTCGCCTCGTAGCCGTGTTCGGCGAACACCTCGACGGCCGCGTCGAGGATGCGGGCCCGCCGTTCCTCGGCCGGTATCCGCTTCCTTGCCATACCGAATAGTAATTCGGTAAGCTCCTGGCACAGTACCGAACCGCAATTCGGTTGGACGGAGTGTCGCGCCATGAAGCAACGGATCCGTTGGATGGCCCTGCATGGTTTCGTGCGCGGGGTTTCGTCGATCGCCGCCCGCCGCGGCGATCCGCAGGCCAGGCTGATCGCCGACCCGCTGGTGCGGGAGAACCCCGCGGCATTCGCCGACGAGATGAGACCCCGGGGCCCGGTGATCCGCGGCCGCGCCGGATTGGTGACCTTCGATCACCAGATCGCCAACGAGCTCTTGCGCTCCGACGACTTCCGGGTGTCCTCGCTCGGCAGCAATCTGCCCAAGCCGCTGCAGTGGGTGATGCGCAAGACCGACCCCGGACTGCTGCATCCCATCGAGCCGCCATCGATGCTGTCGGTCGAGCCGCCGGACCATACCCGCTACCGCAAGCTGGTGTCCTCGGTGTTCACCACCAGAGCGGTTGCGGCGCTGCGGGATCGGGTCGAAGAGACTGCCGTGTCACTGCTCGACGATCTCGGCGACGATCCTGGTGTCGTCGACGTCGTCGAGCGGTACTGCTCGCAATTGCCCGTCACGGTGATCGGCGACATCCTCGGTGTGCCCGACGCGGCGCGGCCCCGCATCCTCGAGTTCGGCGAGCTCGGCGCGCCCAGCCTGGACATCGGGCTGTCCTGGCAGCAGTATCGCCTCGTCCATCAGGGCATCGTGGGATTCAACGACTGGCTGTCGAATCACCTGCACGAGCTGCGGCGCAATCCTGGCGACGATCTGATGAGCCAGATCATCCAGGCAAGCGACGAGGGAGCTCGCCTCAACCACGAGGAACTGCTCGCCACCGCGGGACTAGTGCTGGCGGCCGGCTTCGAGACCACGGTCAATCTGCTCGGGAACGGGATTCGGATGCTGCTGGAAGCGCCTGAACATCTCGAAACACTGTCCAGGCGCCCGGAACTGTGGCCCACTGCCGTCGAGGAAATTCTGCGGCTGGACTCTCCGGTGCAGATGAGCGCACGCGTGGCGCGCAAGGATCTCGAGATAGCGGGCACGTCGATCAAGCGCGGGGACTTGGTCATCCTGCATCTAGCAGGAGCCAACCGCGACCCGAAGGTCTTCAGCGATCCGCACCGCTTCGATATCGAGCGGGACAACGCGGGCAAGCACCTGTCGTTCTCTGGAGGCAGGCACTTCTGCCTCGGCGCAGCGCTGGCACGGGCCGAAGGCGAAGTCGGACTGCGGACGTTCTTCGAGCGCTTCCCCGAAGCGCGGCTGGCGGGCAACGGCACCCGCCGCGACACCCGGGTGCTGCGCGGATGGTCGTCACTGCCGATCGCACTTGGCAAGGCGCGCACCGCTGTAAGTTCGTAACGTGGATTTCCGAGCGGCGCTGCTCGACCAGACCCGGGACTTCGGTGAGCTGATCCGCAGCGCAGACCAGTCAACGCCCGTGCCGACCTGTCCCGGCTGGACGCTGAAGCAGCTGTTCCGCCATGTCGGGCGCGGAAACCGTTGGGCCGCACAGATCATCGCCGATCGTAGGGCCCAGCCACTCGACCCGCGCGATGTCCGCGAGGGCAAACCGCCGGACGACCCCGACGCGGCCATCGACTGGTTGAACAGTGGCGCACAGTGCGTCATCGACGCCGTCGACCGCGTTGGCCCCGAAACGCGGGTGTGGACGTTTCTCGGCGCGCGCCCGTGCGGCTGGTGGATCCGCCGTCGCCTGCACGAAGCCACGGTGCACCGCGCCGACGCGGCACTTGCTCTTGGCGTGACCTTCGAACTGCCGCCGGCGCTGGCCGCCGACGCGATCAGCGAGTGGATCGAACTGATGACGGTTCAGGCCAAACCGCAATCGCCGCTGTTGGAGAGGGGACGGACATTGCATCTGCACGCAACCGATGACGGGCTCGGTCCGACCGGTGAGTGGACGATCGTCAACGACGACGACGGCGTCGGCTGGTCGCACGAGCACGGCAAGGGCGACGTTGCGCTGCGCGGGCCTGCCAATGATCTGCTGCTCGCGATCGTGCGCAGGCGCACCGCCGCCGAGGTAGGCATCGAGATATTCGGCGACACCGCCGTGTGGGACGGCTGGCTGGAGCACACGCCGTTCTAGGTGGCGTAACTTCTCGACCATGACGACTTCGGAGATCGCGACCGTCCTCGCCTGGCATGACGCGTTGAACGAGCGTGACCTCGACACGCTCATTCAGGTTTCCAGCGACGATATCGAGTTCGGTGACGCGAACGGCGCAGGCCAGGGCCATGCGGCGCTGCTCGAGTGGGCGAGTTCCCTCGACATCACCGCCGCCATCCCCGGACGGATGTATGTCCACGACGGCGTAGTGGTCGCCGAGGAGCAGGACGGGAAGGCTTCGGCGTTTCGAGTGGTGCGTGACCACATCACATCGGTGTTCCGTCACCCCGACCTCGCCTCCGCCCTTGCCGCAACGGAGCTGACCGAGAAGGACCTGGCCGGCTGATGCGCGGCATCATCCTGGCCGGCGGATCGGGGACGCGGCTGTACCCGATCACCATGGGTGTGTCCAAGCAGCTGCTACCGGTTTACGACAAGCCGATGATCTACTATCCGCTGTCGACCCTGATGATGGCGGGCATCCGCGACATCCAGGTCATCACCACGCCCGACGATGCTCAGGCATTTCACCGATTGCTCGGCGACGGTTCGGATTTCGGCATCAACCTCACCTACGCAGTGCAGAACCGGCCCGACGGTCTGGCGCAGGCATTCGTGATCGGAGCCGAGCACATCGGCGATGATTCCGTGGCATTGGTGTTGGGCGACAACATTTTCTACGGTCCAGGCTTGGGCACCAGTTTGCGCCGATTCCAAAGTGTCAGCGGAGGAGCGATTTTCGCGTACTGGGTGGCCAACCCGTCGGCCTACGGTGTCGTGGAATTCGGCTCAGACGGCACGGCGCTGGCGCTTGAGGAGAAACCGGCCACTCCGAAGTCGCATTACGCGGTGCCTGGTCTGTATTTCTACGACAACGACGTCGTCGAGATCGCGCGGTCGCTGAAACCGTCTGCGCGCGGCGAGTACGAGATCACCGAGGTCAACCAGATCTACCTGAACCAGGGCCGGCTGTCGGTCGAGGTGCTCGCCCGTGGCACGGCGTGGCTGGACACCGGGACGTTCGACTCGCTGCTGGACGCCAGCGACTACGTCCGCACCATCGAACGCAGGCAGGGACTCAAGATCAGCGTGCCCGAGGAGGTGGCCTGGCGGGTCGGCTTCATCGACGACGACCAGCTCGCCGCCCGCGCGCACACCTTGCTCAAGTCCGGATACGGCGCGTACCTGATGGAGCTGCTGGAGCGGTAGTTGGCGTCGCGAGTACTGCCGCGATCGCCGTCGTCAACGGCACCGACAGTGCCAGCGCGATGCCACCGACGGCAGAGCGGGCGATCTCGATGGCCACGCTCTCACTCGTCAACACATCGCCGAGGGACCGGCTGGCGACGCTGAACAGCAGCAGCAGCGGCAACGCGCTGCCCGCATAGGCCAGCACCAGCGTGTAGACGGTGCTGGCGATGTGGTCGCGGCCCACCCGCATGGCGCCGAGGAAGATCGTCCGCCGGGAGCTGCCTTCGAGCCCGGCCAGCTCGAACACCGTCGACGCCTGCGTGACCGTGACGTCGTTGAGCACGCCGAGCGAGCCGATGATAAAGCCTGCAAGGAGCAGGCCGGTGATCGATACGTTGCCGAGATACGCAACGACCACGTTGCTCTGATCGTCGGAAAGCCCCGTGAGGTGAGCCAGTTCGATTGCGCCCCAAGATAATAACGCGGCGAGCAACAGTGCGGTCAACGTGCCGAGCAGAGCCGCACTGGTGCGTAGGCTGACCCCGTGCGCCAGGTAGATCACCGCGTACAGAATCACTGCCGACGCCACCAACGCGACAGGGATGGCGCTGGCCCCGTCACGCAGGGCGGGCAGCAGGAACAGCACCAGCACGATGAATGCGACGACGATGCCGATCAATGCGCGCAGTCCGCGCCAGCCGGCGACCGCGACGACCACGACCGCGAACACCGCGCCAGCGCGATCAGCGGCCACGTCCGCTCGTAGTCGAAGAAGGAATAGGTCGTGGTTCCTGTCGGGTCGACCTGGCGGCTGATCCGGATGTGGTCACCGACTGCGAGGTTGGGCTGGCCGGGGCCGCCGCTGGACTCCAGGAGCGTGTTGGCGCCCCTGTTGGGACCGGAGTCGATCGCGATCAGGATCTGCACGCAATGGGCACCGTCGTCCTGGGCCGGAACCGGATCGGCGGTCAGCACTGCCCCGACGTCCGGGCCTCCGCAGGCTGCGGAGGTGCTGGACAGCACGTGGCCGGCCTCGGTGGTGACGGCGCCGGCGGCCGCGTTCTGGAACGGCACCGGGATGTCGGCCTTCTGATGGCTGGGCCACAGCCAGACCGCACCGGCCAGCACGGCAACGCCGATGACGATCAGTGCGCCGACGACGATCTTGGCGGCCATCGGACCCAGCGGAGCCGGGCCGGTGGGAGTGCGAGTGGGAATGCGAATGAGCCACCCGGACAGGGTAGAGGCCCTATCTGGCCGGCTACTGGCGGCGCTTCGGGTCGAGGTCGACGCGAATGGTGAGCAGTTCGGTGCCGAGCCTGCTATTCGCGGTCCTATTGACCCACGTCATTTGTGAGTTGCGGGCGTCGGCGTCGTCGTCCGGCAGTAGGTGCGCCTTCCCGGTGCGCCAGCGGCCGTCAATCTTCACTCGGACGGCGTTGTTCGCCTCGATGTTTCGAACGTAGTTCGATCGGGTGCCGTACATCGACACGAACCAGAATGTGTCGCCGACGACCTTTCCTCCGACCGGTGTCTGGCGTGGTTGTCCGCTGATTCGGCCCGTCGTTTCGAGAAGCGCCTGGCTCGGTACCCGCCTGGCAACCGGATTTGCGATCCGGTGGAACGCGTCGACGAGCCGACGCTTCACTGCCGGTAGCTGGCCAGGAAGTTGCCGAGCCGCTCGATCGCGTTGGCCAGGTCGCGGGACCACGGCAGCGTCACGATGCGCAGGTGATCCGGCGTCGGCCAGTTGAAGCCGGTGCCCTGGGTGACCAGGATCTTCTCCTGCAGCAGCAGGTCGAGGACGAGTTGCTCGTCGTCCTGGATGTCGTAGACCTCGGGATCGAGCCGCGGGAAGGTGTACAGCGCGCCCTCGGGCTTCACACACGACACCCCGGGGATTTCGTTGAGCTTGGTCCACGCCACGTCGCGCTGCTCGAGCAGCCGACCGCCGGGCAGCACAAGGTCCTCGATGCTCTGATGGCCACCGAGCGCAACCTGGATCGCGTGCTGCGCAGGGACATTCGGGCACAGCCGCATGTTGGCCAGCAGGCTGATGCCCTCGATGAAACTCTCGGCGTGTTCCTTGCGGGCCGGTGATCACCAGCCACCCTGACCGGTAGCCGGCGACGCGGTACGCCTTCGACAGCCCATTGAAGGTCAGCGTCAACACATCCGGCGCCACCGACGCCATCGCGATGTGCTTGGCGTCGTCATAGAGGATCTTGTCGTAGATCTCATCGGCCAACAGCAGCAGTTGATGCTTGCGCGCGAGATTGGCCATCTGCTCGAGGATTTCGCGGCTGTAGACCGCGCCGGTCGGGTTGTTCGGGTTGATCACGACGATCGCCTTGGTGCGGTCGGTGATCTTCGACTCCAGGTCGGCGATATCGGGCATCCAGCCCTGCGTCTCGTCGCACAGGTAGTGCACCGGCGTGCCGCCGGCCAGCGAGGTGCATGCGGTCCACAGCGGATAGTCAGGCGCGGGGATCAACACCTGGTCGCCGTTGTCCAGCAGCGCCTGCAAAGTCATCTGGATGAGCTCGGAGGCGCCGTTGCCGAGATAGACGTCATCGACGTCGAACTTCGGAAAGCCGTCAACGAGTTCGTAGCGGGTGAACACCGCGCGCCGCGCCGGCATGATGCCCTTGGAATCCGAATACCCCTGCGCGTACGGCAACGCCGAAATGATGTCGCGCATGATGACGTCGGGCGCCTCGAACCCGAAAGGCGCGGGGTTGCCGATGTTCAGCTTGAGGATGCGGTGACCCTCGGCCTCCAGCCGTGACGCGTGCTCGTGTACCGGCCCACGGATCTCGTAAAGGACGTCCTGCAGCTTGGACGACTGCGTGAACGTGCGCTGCTTCGGGTGATGCCCGGTGGCATGCCACGGCACGTGGTGGGTAGTCACGTCATCCATGGTCTCACCGACGTCCAGCTATTTTGTAAAAGCGCTGGTTATCGCTTGCCTGGCGGGCGTGCACCCTTGGCGATGCCGAGGCCCTTCACCGGCGGCGCAGCCGTCTCACCATTGCCTTCGGCGGAAGGCTCAGGCGCAGCGCCGGATTCGCCGTCAGACGCCGGTTCAGGTTGCGGCGCAGCCGGTTTCGGAGCCGCCGCCGGCGCCTTCTTCGCGCCGGGCCTGCGGGCGCCCGGTGCGATACCGAGTCCCTTGACCTCTGGTTCGGCCGCTGTCGAGGCCGGCTCGGCAGCCGTGGATGTCGGCTCCGTCGCCGTCGAGGCTGGTTCGGCAGCGGCCGCAGCGGCCGCAGGAGCCGCCTTCTTGGCGCCGGGACGTCGTGCTCCCGCGGCGATGCCGAGCCCCTTGACCTCGGGTTCTGGCTTGGCAGGCTCGGCAGGAGCGGCCGGTTCGGCAGCTGCGGACGCGGCAGGCGCGGCCTTTTTGGCGCCGGGACGCTTGGCGCCTGCGGCGATACCGAGCCCCTTGGCGGGCGGTGCGGCGGCCGGCGCTTCGGCGGCAGGTGCCTCGGCGGCGGGGGCTGCTGCCTTCTTCGCACCGGGACGCTTCGCGCCACCGGCGATGCCCAGACCCGTGACGGGCTTGGTCTCGGTCGAGGTCGCGGTCGCGGCCTCTGCTGCCGGTTCCGGCTTGGCCTCCGGCTCCGCTTCGACCGTCGCCGTCGATGCCTCGACCTTCGCTCGCCGCGCGCTCCTCGGATTCCTTTGCGGCCGTGCCCTTCTCGGGCAGAGTGACCGAGCTCTTGTCCAGTGAGCCCAGCAGCAGCTGGGCCACGTCGAGCACTTCGACCTTCTCGATGTCCCTGGCGGCGGCGACGTCGTCGACACCGTCGGTCATCATCACGCGGCAGAACGGGCAGCCGGTGGCGATCGCCGACGCGCCGGTATCAATTGCCTCTTCGGTGCGCTCGGTGTTGACGCGCTTGCCGATGTGCTCTTCCATCCACATCCGTGCGCCGCCCGCGCCGCAGCACAGGCCGCGGTCGGCGTGCCTGGGCATCTCGGTGAGCTTCGCGCCGGAAGCCCCGATCAGCTCACGAGGCGCCTCGTAGACCTTGTTGTGCCTGCCCAGGTAGCAGGGGTCGTGGTAGGTGATGTCCTTCCCGCCATCAGGCGAGGTGACGGGCACCAGCTTCTTGTCGCGGATCAGGCGGTTCAGCAGCTGTGTGTGGTGCAGCACGGTGTAGTTACCGCCGACCTGCGGGTACTCGCGGCCAAGCGTGTTGAAGCAGTGCGGGCAGGTGACGACCACCTTGCGGTCCACCCGCTCGACACCCTCGAACATCTCGTTGAGCGTCTCGACGTTCTGCGCGGCCAGCTGCTGGAAAAGGAACTCGTTGCCGGACCGGCGGGCCGAGTCGCCGTTGCACGTCTCGCCCTCGCCCAGCACGAGGTACTTCACGCCGGCGATGGCGAGCAGTTCGGCGACGGCCTTGGTGGTCTTCTTCGCGCGGTCCTCGTATGCGCCCGCGCAGCCGACCCAGAACAGGTATTCGTAACCCTCGAAGGATTCGACGTCCTTGCCGTAGACCGGCACGTCGAAGTCGACCTCGTCGATCCAGTTCGTGCGGTCCTTGGCGTTCTGACCCCACGGATTGCCCTTGGCCTCAAGGTTTTTGAACAGCACGCCGAGCTCGGAGGGGAACTCCGATTCCATCATCACCTGGTAGCGGCGCATGTCGACGATGTGGTCGATGTGCTCGATGTCCACCGGGCACTGCTCGACGCACGCACCACAGGTGGTGCACGACCAGAGCACGTCGGGGTCGATGACGCCGCCCTGCTCGAGCGTGCCCACCAGCGGCCGGGTGGCCTGTGCCGGGCCCGAGCCCATGATGCGCTCGAATCCCGACTCGGGGACGTGGTGTTCTTCGTCGTGCTTCTCGCCGCCGAGCTCCTCGCCGAGGCCACCTTCAGCGGTGTTCTCGAGCGGGGTCTCCTTGTCGCCGAGGATGTACGGCGCCTTCGCGAACAGGTGATCGCGAAGGTTCATGATCACGAGCTTGGGAGACAGCGGCTTGCCGGTGTTCCACGCAGGGCACTGCGACTGGCACCGTCCGCACTCGGTGCACGTGGTCATGTCGAGGTAGCCCTTCCACGTGAAGTCCTCGATCTTGCCGCGGCCGAGCACCGCGTCTTCGGCGGGATCCTCGAAGTCGATCGGCTTGCCGTCGTACTCGACCGGCAGTAGCGGGCCGAGTCCGTTGGGCATGCGCTTGAACGTGACGTTGACCGGCGCCAGGCCGATGTGCAGATGCTTGGAGTGCAGCACGATCAACAGGAAGATCAGCATGATCGCGATGTGTCCGAGCAGCGCGATCGTCTCGACCCACTCGTTGGCGGTGTGGCCCAGCGGATGCATGATCGCAGCCCATCAGCTGGGAGAAGAATGCGCCGTTGCCGTACGGCAGGGTTCCGGTGTTCACCGCGGCGCCGCGGACCAGGGCGTAGGTCCAGATGACGTTGAAGATCATGAAGAGGATCAGCCAGGCACCACCGGTGTGCGAACCGTAGAAGCGGGAGTCGCGGCCGTGTTTCTTGGGCTCGCGGACGATTCGGATGATCGCGAACGTGGTGATGCCGAGCAGCACCGCGACGGCGAAGAAGTCCTGCAGGAAGCCAAGCCCATCCCAGTGGCCGACGAACGGGATGGCGAAATCGCGGATCGAACGAGCAGTCCGAACGCCTCGACATAGACCGAGCCGAGGATGAAAAAGCCCCACATCGTGAAGAAGTGCGCGATGCCCGGGATCGACCACTTCAGCAGCCGGGTTTGCCCGAACACCTCCTCGAACTGCGTGGTGATGCGCTTGCCGAGATTGTCCTTGCGGTTGTTCTCGACGCTGGTCTTTGCGCCTGACCGGATCAGGTTCGTCAGGAAGAGGACTCGCTTGAGGGCGAATACACCGACGACGACGCAGCATCAGGACCCCGACAACGATCCTGATCAGCATCTGGGTATCCACCGCGTGCCTCCCGTTCCTAAGTTACTCAAGAGTAACTTAATGAATGTTACTCGTCAGTAACTTTCGCTCGATGCCTGCTCATAGTTGCATCTCGCGGGGAAACAGCCGCTACGAAGGTTGCCCTAACTAGGCTCCGGCGCGCCGAGTTCCGGGGTCGATCGGTGGCGGTGCCCGTGCCGGTTCCGCGCTCGTCGCCGGTGCCGGGGTCGATCGGGCGGCGTCCCGGTGCCCGCCCCGGTTCCGCCGCCGCCCGTGCCCGGGTCGATCGGCGGTGGTCGGCGGCGGTGTCGTGGTCGGTGGTCGTGGTCGTGGTCGGCGGTCGGTGTCGTCGGTCCGTGGTTGTCGGTGGTCGTCGGCGTGGTGGTCGTCGGCTGAGTCGTCACCGGAGCCGGCGGTTGCTGCGTGACAGGTGCCTGCGGCTGCGGTGCCGGATAGAACCGCTTCGCCGGCTGCTGCACGACAACGGTCGTCACTTGGGGGGCCTGCGGCGCCGGGGGAGCTGGGAGAGGCGCCGACGCCGCAGGCGCGGGGAGACGGACGACGACGGTGGTTGCCGCATCGACCGGGGTCGTGGTGGTGTCGCTGACCAAGCGTGATGCCGAACACCGTCGTGGCGATGGCCGCGGCGACCGCCGACAAGACCGAACAGCACGAGCGGGCTGCGCCGCGGAGGCGCCTCGTCCTGCTGCCATTCCTCGTGGCGGAAGTGCACCTCGGGGCGAGAGTCCGTCGGTCGGCGACGTTGTGGTAGGGCAGCACATCCTCGCTGCCGTCGTCTTCGGACCAGGCCAGCGCCGTCGCCGCGACGGCGGCCGCAATGGTCGCCGTGCGCAGCGGCAGCCGCGGGAGCGGTCGGCGTCAGCGTGGTGGCCGTCGTCGACAACGCGGCTGCGCTGCGCGAACAGCGCCGCGCCCTCGGCCGCGGTGAGCTGCGGGTGCGGTGTGGTCACAACGGGTGCGCGCAGGTGCTCGGAGAGCCGCTGGGTGATCAGCGGAATGCGGGCACCGCCGCCGACGGTGGCGACCGCCGAAACGCTTGCCGCGGCACGCCGTAGCGCTCCAGCGTTTCGTCAAGCGCCGCAAGGAATTCCGCGAGCGGCGCGGCTGCATCAGGTCTTCGAGTTCGGTGCGCGTGACGCGGATGTCGGCGCGCTGGCCGGGCAGTCGGCGACGACGGCCGTGGCGGTCTGCGCCGACAGCCGTTCCTTGGCGCGCCGGCATTCGTCGCGCAGCCGCACGAGTGATCCGACCATCGCGGTGCCCGACGGATCGGCGTGCGAGCGTCGGCGAGTCCGGCGACGACGTGCGTCAGCAGCGCCTGATCGATGTGGTCGCCGGAGAAGTCGGGAAAGCGGACCGTCTCGCCGAACGGCGAGAAGTCGCGTCGCCGCGTTGGCGAGCGTGATGCTGGTGCCGCTGCCGCCGAAGTCGCACAGCACGATGACGCCGTGCGTCGGCAGGCCGGGGTTGGCGCGCAACGCCGTCAGCGCCGCGGTGGCGTCGGAGATCACCGGCAGCTTGCCGCGCAGAGCTCCTGCGCAGGGTGTCGACGACCGACGCCCGCCAGTGCGCGGGCACGGTGACGGCGACGTCGGATACCGGCATGCCGTCGGTGACCGCATGGGCCATCGCGCCGAGCGCATCGGCGAGCAGTTCTTCGGGCCGATGCTTCGAGCCGTCGGGGGCGACGAGCGGCACCGGATCGCCGACGCGGTCGACGAAGCCGGTGAGCCGCTGGCCCTGCAGCGTCAGCTCCGAGGGACGGATGACCGCGGTCTGCCCGTCGCGGGTGCCTGCGAGGTTCGTCGCGCCGACCGAAAGGCCGAGCGAATGGCCGCTGGTTGCCTGGGGAATTGGACATGCGATCGACCGTATGGTGATCGGCGGCACAGCAAATCCGGTGCCGCGACCCGTCGCCGAGCGAGCCCCGATAGGGGATTTCGATTAGGGGATTGCGCCGCGTTGGGGGCTCAGCCCTGCGGCGCCAGCAGGGCGCGCAGCATCGACAACATCTCCGACCGCGACTCGGCGCCGAGCCGGCGCCGGATCCGCGCGACATGGTGCTCGACGGTCTTGGCCGAGATGAACAGCTGGCTGCCGATGTCGCGGTACGGCATGCCGAGCAGCAGCAGTTCGGCCACTTCGCGTTCGCGGTCGGACAACCTCGAGGAGGCGGGCCGCGACGGGCCGCTGCGCGGCGCCGTCCGCGACGGCGGCCGCCGGTTCGAGGCCGGGCGCCTCGTCGACCGCGATGGTCTGCTTGAGGTCGCGTGCCAGTTGCAGCATCGCCCCGGAGACCCGTCCGTCGGGGGTCTGCAGGGCGGCCTGGCTGGCCAGCCGGGTGGCGTCCCAGGTCAGCCCGAACTGCGACAACCCCCGCGCCGCCGCGGTCGACCTCGTCGATGTCGACGTGGTTGGCCAGCACCCGCAGCCAGGTGCGGCCCGCGGTGGCCAGCGCCTTGGCGAATGCGCTGTGGGCCGCCGCGGCGGTCAACGCCTGGCCGTGCGGCGCAACCGCTTCCGGCGAATTGGCCAGGATCCCGGCGTGCACGCCCGCCCAGTGCAACGGCACCGACCACAGCACGGGATTGCCGAGCGACTCGAGCAGAGCGAACGCCTCGGTCAGGGTGTGCTGCAGCCGGTCGACCTGACGCATCCTGGCGGCGGCCACCCACAGCTCGCCAAGCGGCAGCAGCGAGAACAGGTCCATCGAGTATTCGGCGAGCACCTCCATCGCCGCATACCAATGCTTCTGCACCGCACCGCTGTCGCCGCTGCGCCTGGCGATCGCCGTCTGCAGCGCCGCCGCCCACAGCGCGTCGCGGCGGTGCAGCGCCGCATCGGCCGTGCGACGGCAGCGACATCGGCGGCCGCCGCGGGCAGCTGCCCGTCCTGCATCCGGACCCAGCCGAGCAGCAGTCGGTGCCGGTGGGACGAGAAGGACTCGTCGCGGTGTCCGTCTGGCTGCCGGCGCGCACGGCCCGGCCGATCACGCTGCGGGCCCGCACCGGGTCGCCGCCGTGCAATGCGGCCAGCGTCACCAGTGCGGCGGGGGTGTCGGGCGCGACGCCCGGCGGCTGTTGTTCGGCGGTGATCGACTGGCCGAGCCGCGCGACGGCGATCGGGAACGGCTGATCCAGCGACAACAGCAGACCTTCGGCGAGGCTGCGTGCGGCGCGGGCGGTCGACGTCGGCGGGCCCGCGCTCTCGGCGCTCAGCGCCGCCCGCGCGGCGTCGAGGTCGCCCGCGGCGACCGCCACGATCGCGCCCGCGGCGCTGACGAACGCGTCGGGGTACGGGCCGAGCCACCGGAACAGGTCGGCGGCCTGCGCCGCGCTGCCGTCGTGCATGGCGATGCTGGCGGCGATCCGGACCGCGGCCGCGCGCTCGGCCGCGTCGTCGGAGCCGAGCAGTTCGTCGGCCAGCCGGCCCGCGGTGGTGCAGTCACCGGTCAGCGCGAGCGCGTCGGCCAGGCGCGCGGACAGCGCCGTCGCGCCGGCGTCCGCGGCGGCCCGATACAGCCGCGCCGCCCGTGCCGGTTGGCCACGGCTGCGGGCCGCCAGCTCGGCGAGCGCGTTGGCCAGCCGGTCGTCCTGCAGGCCGTGTTCGGCCATCCGCAACGCGAGATCCGCTGACAGCGTTGATGATTCGATCTGCGATACCAGCAGCGAGATCTCGGTGTCGTGGTGTCGCGCGGTGCCGATGATCTGGGCGATGCAGCGGTGCACCGATCGCAGGAACGTGTGGCTGTGCGACGGCTCGATCAGTCCGCTGGCGCGGGCGCGGTCGACAAGGGCCTGCGCCTCGTCGGCGCCCACCCGCAGCGCCGCGGCGACGTCGTCGGGCCCGAGGTCCGGACTCAGCGACGAGACCAGCAGCGTGTCGAGCACCGGTTCGTCCAGCCGGCGCAGCCGCTCGATCAGCGCGAACTTCGCGGCCTGCATGATCGCTGTCGCCGGCGCCTCGCCGTCGGGTGAGCCTGCCGCGGCGATCGCGGGCTGAAGCAGGAACGGCAGGCCCGCCGTCGCCACCATCAGCGACCTGACGACCTCGGAAGTCGGTGGGGCGCCGAGTGTTTCGGCGGCAAGGCGGCTGACTTCGGCCGGGCTGAGCGCGCCGAGCGACACCACGGGGTTCTCGCGCTCGATGGCGGTGGCGAGTGAGCGCAGCGCGGTGTGGTGGGCGAGCGGTTCGGCGGCGACCACGACCGTCGACGCGGGATCGGCGACCAGCTCGACGAGCCGGCCGAGTTCTGCGTCATCGAGCAGATGCGCGTCGTCGATGACGACCGCGGCGCCGGGATCGTCGCCGTCGCGGGGCGGTCTCGTCAGCACCGCGACCCCGGCCGCCCGCAGCGCCGACCGGATGGCCGCGAGCACCGAGCTCTTACCGGTGCCGATGCCTCCGGACACCAGCACCTTGACCGGACCGTCGGCGCGGCGATCAGCGCCGCCACGGCGTCACGCGCGGCCGGCGGAATGTCGGTCAGCGGTTCCGGCGCCGGGGTGGCCATGGGTCACGGCTCAGTGTGGTCGTCACCGGCGCCAACGCCGCGGCCGTCGTCGTGGTCGGTCGGCGCCGTGGTCGTCGTGGTCGTGTCGTCGTGGTGGTCGTCGGCGTCGTGGTGGTCGGTCGTCGTGGTGGTCGTCGTGGTGGTGGTCGTTGTTGTGGTCGTTGTGGTGGTCGTGGTGGTGGTCGTCGTCGGCGACGTGGTCGTCGTGGTGACGGCGGTGGAGGAGGCGGCACCACGGTCGTGCTCGGGCGCGCCGTCGGAGCCGGTCACCGTAATCGTCTGCGGCGGTTCCGAAGTCGGCGGCTGCCCGGGCGACGGCCCGGTCTCGACGGTGGTGGCCGTCTCGGTCACCGGGCCGGTGTTGCCGCTCGTGCTGGTGAGCGTGACCGCAAGACCGCCGATGGCGAGCAGCGCGGCCGCGGCCGCCGCGCCGAACAGGATGGGCGGGCGCTTGTACCAGGGCAACGGGCCAGGCTCGGGCTCGTAGCCCTCTTCCTCGTGGGCGAACGCCACCTGCGGGCGGGCGTCGGTGGGACCCTGGTCGAAGGTGTAGTCCTCGCCGGAATACGGGACCGGCTCAGCCGCCCGGCGAATCGTCCTGCGACCACGCCAGCGCCCGGAAGGTCGCCGAAGCCGCGCCGTCAGAGGCCGACTCGGACGCCGCCAGTCCCGCGGCGCCTGCGGCCCAGCCCGCCGCGGCCATGCCGGTCGGCGCATCCGCGGCCGCCGCCAGCCGGTCGGCGCCATCCGGTGGGTGCGTCGGCCTCCAGCCGGCGTCGGCGACCAGGGCGGCACCCGCAGCCACGTTGAGCTGCGACTGCGGGGTGGTGACGACAGGGGCCCGCAGCCGCTCGGAAAGCTGCTGGGTGACCAACGGGATGTTCGCGCCGCCGCCGACGGTCGCGACCGCGGAGATGTTGGCGACCGGAATGTTATTGCGCTGCAACGTCTCTTCGATGGTGTCAGCAGGCCGGCCAGCGGGTCGGAGATCAGGCTCTCGAACTCGGTGCGGGTCACCCTGACATCGGAGTTGAAGCCGGGTAGCTCGGCGGGCACCGCCGTCGCCGTCTCGGCGGACAAGCGTTCCTTGGCCTGCCGGGACTCGTCACGCAGCCGGGCGAGCGATCCGAGCCGCAGGTGCCCGCGGGGTCGGCGTTGTTGGCATCGGCGATTCCGGAGACC
>CAVSXC010000006.1:0-199623 GCA_963731715.1 uncultured Actinomycetota bacterium
GACACGGGAGTCCCGGGAGCGGGGGCTGAGAGTGGGCGCGCCGAGCCCTTACCGTCGCACCTGATCCGGGTCATGCCGGCGAAGGGAGGGACTTGACCACCAGGGGATCGATTGCCGTCATCGGTGGCGGCGTCATCGGACTGTCCGTCGCGCGTCGTGCTGCGCTCGACGGCTGGACGGTCCGCGTGCATCGCACCGACGAACGCGGCGCGTCGTGGGTGGCCGGCGGCATGCTCGCACCGCACAGCGAGGGCTGGCCCGGCGAGGAGCGCCTGCTGCAGTTGGGTCTAGCGTCACTCGCGCTGTGGCACGACGGCTTCCTCGACGGTCTGCCCGCCGAAGTCGTCACCGCGCGCGAATCCCTGGTGGTCGCCGTGGACCGCGCCGACGCCGACGACCTGAAGACGGTGGGCGCGTGGCTGGCCGCCCAGGGGCAGCCCGTCACGCCGACGTCGGCCGCACGCGACATCGAACCACTTCTGGCACAAGGTATTCGGCACGGGTTCGTCGCCGAAACCGAACTCGCCGTTGACAATCGGGCCGTCGTCGAGGCGCTGAGTCGCACTGCGAACGGCTCGGCGTTCAGTGGGCGCCGCCGGTGACAGACCTGTCGCAACTGGAGGATGCCGACGGCCCCGATTTCACTGTCATCGCCAACGGCATCGACGCGCCGGCGTTGTGGCCAGGGCTGCCGATCCGGCCGGTGAAGGGTGAGGTGCTTCGGCTGCGTTGGCGGCGCGGCTGTATGCCGGTGCCGCAGCGCGTGATCCGCGCCCGCGTGCACGGCCGCCAGGTGTACCTGGTGCCGCGGGTCGACGGGGTGGTGGTCGGCGCCACGCAATACGAACACGGCCGCGACACCGCACCCGCGGTGACCGGCGTGCGTGAGCTGCTCGACGATGCGTGCGCGGTGATCCCGGCGCTTGGCGAGTACGAACTCGCCGAATGCGCTGCCGGATTGCGGCCGATGACCCCCGACGGGCTGCCGATCGTCGGGCGACTCGATGAGCGCACACTGGTGGCTGCGGGGCACGGGCGCAACGGATTCCTGCTCGCGCCGTGGACCGCCGAGCGGATCGCGGCCGAACTGAACCTCACGGTGGGAGCAAGTCGATGAAAGTGACCGTCAACGACGAAGCCGTCGAGGTCGACGATCAGACGACCGTCGCGGCGCTGCTGGAAAGCCTCGGCTTTCCTGAGAAGGGCATCGCGGTCGCGGTCGACTGGTCGGTGGTGCCCCGATCGGAATGGGAGACCGCGCTCACCGACGGCGCGAGAGTGGAAGTGGTGACGGCGGTGCAGGGTGGCTGATTCGAAACTGACGATTGCCGGTCGAGAGTTCGGCTCGCGGCTGATCATGGGTACCGGCGGCGCCGCCAATCTCGCCGTGCTCGAGGAGGCGCTCATCGCGTCGGGCACCGAGCTGACCACCGTCGCGATGCGCCGCGTCGACGCCGAGGCCGGCACCGGCGTGCTCGACCTGCTGAACCGGCTCGGCATCACGCCGCTGCCCAACACCGCTGGCTGCCGCGGCGCCGCCGAGGCGGTGCTGACCGCGCAGCTGGCCCGCGAGGCGCTCGGCACCGACTGGGTGAAGCTCGAGGTCATCGCCGACGAGCGCACCCTGCTGCCCGACGCCGTCGAATTGGTGCGCGCGGCAGAACAATTGGTCGACGACGGCTTCGTCGTGCTGCCCTACACCAACGACGATCCGGTGCTGGCGCGCCGGCTGGAGGACACCGGCTGCGCGGCGGTGATGCCGCTCGGGTCGCCGATCGGCACCGGGCTGGGCATCGCAAACCCGCACAACATCGAGATGATCGTCGAGCAGGCCGGCGTGCCTGTGGTGCTCGACGCGGGTATCGGGACCGCCAGCGACGCGGCCTTGGCGATGGAACTCGGCTGCGACGCGGTTCTGCTCGCCACTGCGGTCACCCGTGCGGCTGATCCGCCGACGATGGCCTCCGCGATGGCCGCCGCCGTCACCGCCGGATACCTGGCACGCCAGGCAGGCCGGATCCCCAAGCGGTTCTGGGCGCAGGCCTCCAGCCCCGCGATATGACCCGGTACGTCGCGCTTGGCAGTTCGATGGCGGCGGGACCTGGCATCAGGCCGTCCGCCGACGGCGCGCCCTTTCGGGCAGGCCGCTCGGCGCGCAACTATCCGCACCTGGTCGCCGAGAAGCTCGGGCTCAACCTCGTCGACGTGACCTACTCCGGTGCCACCACCGCCAACGTGCTCACCGACCCGCAGCACGGCGCGCCTCCTCAGATTGAGGCGCTCGACGGGTCGGAGGACTTGGTGACCGTGACGATCGGCGGCAACGACGCAGGCTATGTGCAGCTGTTGTTCGCGGCCGGTCTGCCGCGGCTGGCCAGATCGCTGCCACTGCTCGGTGGCCGGCTGCGCGAGCAGGTCGACCCGACGGCGCGTGACCGGGCGCTGGTCGACGTGGCCGAATCGTTGAAGGAAGTTGGCCGCACGGTGCGGCAGCGGTCGCCGCGGGCGAAGGTGCTGTTCGTCGACTACCTGACCCTGCTGCCGCCTGCGGGTGCGGCGCCTCCACTCTCCGATGTCGACGTCGCGCTCGGCCGACGGGTCGCCGACACGCTCGAGCGCCTCACCGGAGAGGCCGCCGCCGACACCGGCTGCGAGTGGGTGCGCGTAGCGCAGGCCAGTCGTGAGCACCACGCCTGGTCGGAGCAGCCTTGGACAATGAAATTCGGGTTGCCACTGCCGGGCAGACCCGCGCCACTGCACCCCAACGCGGAAGGCATGCGCGCGGTCGCCGATCTCGTCGTCGCTCAGGCAACCTGACAATAGTCGAGTCCGATGATCGAATTGGTGGGCCTCACCAAGGTGTTCGGCCGAACCCGCGCCGTCGACGACCTGACCTGCTCGGTCGAACCCGGAATGGTCACCGGATTCCTCGGCCCGAATGGCGCGGGCAAGACCACCACCATGCGGTTGATCCTCGGATTGGACCACCCGACGGCGGGCACCGCCACCATCGACGGCCGGGCCTATCGCGAACTCAAAGACCCGCTGCGGACCGTCGGGGCGCTGCTGGACGCAAAGCAAGCGCACCCCAATCGCTCAGCGCGCAATCACCTGCGTTGGATAGCTGCGACCAACCGGATCCCGGCGGCGCGTGTCGACGAGGTGCTCGACATGGTCGGCCTGGGCTCCGTGGCAGGCAAGAACGCGGGCACGCTGTCGCTTGGCATGAGCCAACGGCTCGGCATCGCCGGTGCACTGCTCGGCGACCCGCCGGTGCTGCTGTTCGACGAGCCGGTCAATGGGCTGGACCCCGAGGGCATCCGCTGGGTCCGCACGCTGATGCGCACGCTTGCCGGGGAGGGCCGCACGGTGTTCGTGTCGAGTCACCTGCTCGCCGAGATGGCCAACACCGCCGACCGGCTCGTCGTCATCGGCAAGGGCAAGTTGATCGCGTCGACGACCGTGGCCGAGTTCGTCGGCCACTCGGGCGCCGACACGGTCCGGGTGCGCAGCCCCGAGCTGGACACGCTGCGCAGGGTGCTCACCGAGGCCGGGCTGACGGCGGAAGCCGATCATGGCTCCGCGCTGCTGGTGCGCGGGGCGGCCATCGAAGTCATCGGGGACCTCGCCGCCCGCAACGCGATCACGCTGCACGAGCTGAGCGCACAGCGGGCTTCGCTCGAGGAGGCCTACATGAAACTGACCGATGAGGTCACCGAGTACCGGGCGGTGAGCCAGTGACCGCGGTCGCCTTGCTGGATGCCGAGCGGATCAAGCTGTCGACCACTCGATCGCCGGTGTGGACGGCGGTCGCCGTGGCGGGGCTGAGCCTCGGTCTTGCCGCAATCCAGGGGTCGGCGGCTTACGGTGTGGGGCCGCTGGCCGCGGAGAAGCCGGCCCTTGGGGTGGCCGTGTTCGGTGTTCCTGTGCTGATGGTCCTTGCGGCGATGACGGTCACCGGCGAGTACCGCAGCGGGATGATCCGCACGACCTTCATGGCAACGCCCAATCGCAGTATGGTGTTGATCGCGAAAGCCGTTGTGGCATCCGTATTTTCGGGTGTATACACGGCTCTGATGGTGATCGGGGCCGTCCTGGCTGCTCGCATGGCGGCCCCGCCGCTTGTTGGCGCCGAATCGCAACTGTCGCTGGCCGCGGCCGAGACCTGGCGCGTCGTCGGCGCCGTCGCGCTCTACGGAGTGCTCACCGCGGTGCTGGGTGTCGGGGTCGGAGCGCTGCTGCGGCATTCGGCAGGCGTCGTCGCGGTCCTGCTGATGTGGCCGCTGGTGGCCGAGCCGATTCTCGCGAATCTGCCGAACATCGGGTCCGAGGTGGGACCGTATCTGCCTTTCGGCAACGCGTTCCTGTTCACCCGCGTGCAGTGGCTGTATCCGGTTTATGACATGCCGTGGGGTGAACGCGGCTCGCTGCTGTACTTCGCGGCGGTGGTCGCGGTGGTGTTCGCGGCGGCGATCGTGGTGGTGAATCGCCGCGACGCGTGACCTCCGTATGTCGGAGGCGGAGCAAACATCCTGCAAACTTTCCAAGGCAACTTCAAGTCCTGGAAAATTCGAGCTGGTGGCTTGCTTGTGTGTACCACGCGGTTGGGAGCAGGTGAGTGGGTCTCTTTGGCATGGAATCCCTACCGAAACGGGTGAAAGCCCCTAATCAAACCGCATTGTTAACTATGCAAGGAATGGCTTGCGGAACCGGCTTTCCAATACGGACTGGTGACCGTTCGTAACGCGGGGACCGGTCAGGATCGTTCGCCAAGAAAACAACTCTGGCTAATATTGACCCAGATGTAAGAAATGCGGGATACCGGCATCTAGATTGTTGTAGATGAGCTTGCAATTCGTTCGACTCGTGACCGAGTTGCCGACCAGTCATCCCCCCAGAGCTCCCGGGGCAACCGGTTACGGCATCAACTGCCACCGCGGCGCCTGACCTCCGTACGCTTCGCGTGGATTCTCCGTGTTTCCGCTGATGTTTTGGGGTTGATCGCAACGCACGCTGGTTAGCATGAGACGAGATTGACCCACGCACGGACACGCCGTTGAACTGGAGCGATGTGGGCGTGAGCGAGCAATACCGACCGGAACGGTGACGTTGCTACTTGCCGACGTCGAGGGCTCGACGCGCCTGTGGGAAACGCAGCCCGAGGAAATGACGGCAGCGCGATCGCCCGTCTCGATCACACTCTCACCGACCTCGTTGCCGTACATGCACGGAGTGCGGCCGGTCGAACAGGGTGAGGGCGACAGCTTCGTGGTCGCGTTCGCCCGCGCCTGCGACGCGGTGGCGTGCGCGCTCGAATTGCAACAGGCGCCGCTGGCTCCGATCCGGCTGCGTATCGGCGTACACACCGGTGATATTCGATTGCGCGACGAAGGTAACTACATCGGCCCGACGATCAATCGCACCGCGCGCTTGCGCGATCTCGCCGACGGTGGTCAGACCGTACTGTCTGGCGCGACCGAGCGAATTGGTGTATCGACCAGCTGCCGGTCGACGCCTGGCTGACCGACATGGGAACGCACCGGCTGCGCGATGTCGCGCGTCCCGAACGGGTCGCACAGCTGTGCCACCCCGACATCCGCAACGAGTTCCCGCCGCTGCGGAGTCCAAACAACGCTGCCACCGCAACGACTTCCCGCACAGTTGACGACGTTCGTTGGCCGCGGTGCCGAGATAGCGGAAGTGCGTCAGCTTGTAGGTGAGCACCGACTTGTGACCCTGACGGGCGCTGGCGGCGCGGGTAAGACCCGGCTGGCGATAGAGATCGCGGGCCAGATTGTGAGAGATTTCGACGATGGCGTGTGGTACGTCGACCTGGCGCCGATCACCCATCCGGATCTCGTGCCCATCACGGTGGCTCGAGCGTTCGGGCTGTCCGATCAACCGGGCCGCTCCGCACTCGACACTCTCCAGCGGTCCCTCGGTGACCGCCGCATGCTGGTGCTGCTCGACAACTGTGAGCATCTTCCCGACGCGTGCGCGACGCTGGCGGCCGCATTGATGGGAGCGTGCCCCGCGGATGACACTGTTGGCGACGAGCCGTGAGCCCCTTCGGGCCGTCGGTGAGATCACGTGGCAGGTGCCGTCGCTGTCGTTGGACGACGAGGCCATCGAGTTGTTCATCGACCGTGCCCGACAGGTCAGGCCGGATTTCGCCGTCACCGACGACAACGCGGCCACCGTGACCGAGATCTGCGGCCGCCTCGATGGCATGCCGCTGGCGATCGAGCTCGCCGCCGCACGGATCCGTGCGCTATCGCTGACCGAGATCGTCGACAGCCTGCACGACCGCTTCCGCCTTCTGACCGGCGGCGCTCGGACGGCGGTGCGTCGCCAGCAGACGTTGCGCGCCTCGGTGGACTGGTCGCACGCGTTGTTGACCGAGCCCGAGCAGCGTCTTGTTTCGCCGGCTGTCGGTGTTCATGGGCGGATTCGACCTCGACGCCGCGCAGGCGGTCGCGCGGCGGCCATGACGTACGAGCGCTACCAAGTCCTCGACCAGCTCACCCTGCTCGTCGACAAGTCGCTTGTGGTGGCCGAGGACAGCAAGGGACCGCACGCGATACCGCCTCCTGGAGACGGTGCGCCAATACGCGCTGGAGAAGCTCGGCGAATCCGGCGAGGCGGATGTGGTGCGCACCCGGCACCGCGACTATTACACATCGACTGGCCGCACAGCTGGACGCGGCGGCGCACAAGCGACCGGGATAAGCACCTCGACAGGGCCGAAACTGAAATCGACAACCTACGGGCCGCATTCGGATGGAGCCGTGAAAACGGCGAGATCGAGCTGGCCTTGCGGCTGGCGTCCTCGCTGCAGCCACTGTGGCTGACGCGAGGGCGAGTCGTTGAAGGGTTGGGGTGGCTGGACATAGGCACTCGCCGGGAACGCTAGCCGACGGTGCTGAGGTGCGGGCGGCGCGCGGGCGCGCACTCGCGGACAAGGAGCTTGCTCCTTGCGTCCGTGAGGCGTGACCGACAGCACGGACGGCGAGACGAAGCGCTGACGCTTGCGCGCGAAATCGGCGATCAGGCGCTATTGGTGCGCGCGCTGGTATCTCGCGGGTCACCAGCTGCGTACGACGCCGAGGTGTCGCTGACCGTATCTCGAGGAGGCGGCCGAGCTAGCCCGTCAACTCGGTGAGTCGCTCGCAGTTGTGCCAAATCCTCAATAATGGCAGGCGACCGCGACGCTTATGTCCGGTGACAAACGCTCGCGACGGTTGCCGCCGCCGAAGAGGGGCTCGAGCTCGTTGATGCCGTCGGTGACCGGTTCGACAGCGCGTCAATGCCGGTTGTGGGAATCGCCAACGCGACTGGTGTACCGCGGTGAATTGGCTAAGGCCGTCGCCGAATGCAGAGAGTCTATCGCCGAGGCGGCCGCAGCTCACGAACGTGATCATGCAGGTAGATCGAGTTTGTTGTGCGAGAACTTCGCGCTCGCGGAGAAGGCAACCTAGAGCGGTGCGCAGACGACCGCGGAAACAGGCTACGGCAATCGGCCGCCGAGCTCGGCGAGTACTGAACAGACATTGCTTCGGATACGGGACATGGCCGATTGCGACGCTTGGCCGCAGGCGACGCCGAGGCAGACGTGGCAGGCCAGCGAGCCGGCGAGAGAGAACACCGCCAGCGCAGCCCATACTACAGGTATCTTCGTCGGGGCGGCCCAGGCCGCCTTGAGGATGCGGCGATCTGGCCGCCGCCCGTCGGTGGGCCGACGAGGCCGTGTCGATGGCACGAACGGCGTCTACCAATCGATGGGCACTGGTAACTGCGAGCCAGTGTCGAAGTCGCCACGGAGAACTGAGTTCACGCCGAACGCGACGCCCACGAAGCGCTAGCGCATCGCCACGAGGTCGGCGGTCACGCTTCTCGATTCCGGAGAATTCTCGAGCGCATCGCCGACGTGGCCCTACAGACCGAGCAATCACCACGAAGCAGCACGGCTCTTCGGAGCGGCGGACACGAATTCGCGCGAGCGCATAGGGTGCGGTTCGCTTCAAGGTTTTCGACGAAGCCCACGAACGAGGCATCGGTTCCGGCGGCTCGTGCAGCACTGGGTGATCAACGACTTCGACGAGGCATGGGCCGAGAGCGCCGAGCTGTCGTTGACGCGCCTCGTGGGCGAAGGCCTTGCGAACAAGGACATCGCCGCAAGGCTTTTCGTCTCACCACGCACCGTCGAATCGCACCTCACCCACGTCTACACCAAGCTGGGGCTTTCCTCACGGGTGCAGCTACGCCCAAGAAGCTGTTCGTCACGACCCCTGACCCGGAGGCTACGGTGGTGGCGATGGTGCGCAAATCCCTGGCCGTGCTGACGGTGGCGGTCGCCGTCGCAGCGCTGGGCGGCTGCGGCCGAGAGATGCGCGCCCAACAAGGGCAGCCGATCACCACCCCGACCACCGCCGCGACGCCGGCCACGGATTTCGCGGCGGCGTTGCAGAAACGGGTGACCGCGGACGCGATGATGGCGCATCTGAAGAAGCTGCAGGAGATCGCCGACGCCCACGACGGCAATCGCGCCCTCGGCACGTCGGGATACGACGCCAGCGTCGACTACGTAGCCAACACATTGCGCGACAAGGGTTTCGACGTGCAGACCCCGGAGTTCGAGGTGCACCTGCCGTACGCCGACGAGCCGGCACTGACCGTCGGCGGCGACAAGGTCGAGGCGAAGCCGCTCGAATTCACCAAGGGCACCCCGCCAGAAGGCGTGTCGGGCCCATTGGTAATCGCCCGCGTCGAGGACACTCCCGGCTGTACTGCATCCGATTACGACGGCCTGCCGGTTGCCGGTGCCGTGGTGCTGGTTGACCGCGGCAAGTGTCCTTTCGGCGACAAGCAGGCCATCGCAGCCGAACGCGGCGCGGTGGCGCTGATCGTCGCCAACAACGAGGACGGCGACGGAATGGGCGGAACGCTCGGTGAGAAGACGGACGTGAAGATTCCCGTCATCAGTGTCACCAAGGACACCGGTGAGCGGCTGCGGGCCCAGCCGGGACCCACCACCCTCAAACTCCACGCAGGCGTGCGCAACGAGCGCACACGCAACGTGATCGCCCAGACCAAGACCGGGTCCACCGCCAACGTCGTGATGGTCGGCGCGCACCTCGACAGCGTGGCCGAGGGGCCAGGCATCAACGACAACGGTTCGGGAGTGGCGGCGGCGCTGGAAACCGCGCTGCAGCTCGGCCCTTCGCCGCAGGTGGCGAACGCGGTGCGGTTCGGGTTCTGGGGCGCAGAGGAACTCGGCCTGCTCGGCTCCAACAACTACGTGCAGTCGCTCAATGTCGAGGCGCTCAAAGACATTGCGCTCTACCTCAACTTCGACATGCTCGGCTCGCCCAACCCCGGCTACTTCACCTATGACGGCGACCAGTCCACGGCGCCGAAGGATGGTGAGGGCGTGCCGCGGGTGCCAGAAGGCTCGGCGGGCATCGAGCGCACGTTCGTGGCCTTCCTGAAGGGTGCGGGAAAGCCGGCAGAGGACACCTCATTCGACGGTCGGTCGGACTATGACGGGTTCACCCAGTCGGGGGTTCCTGCCGGTGGCCTGTTCTCAGGGGCCGAGGACAAGAAGTCCGTCGCGCAGGCCGAGCGCTGGGGCGGCCAGGCGGACGAGCCGTTCGATCCGAACTACCACAAGGCAACCGACACACTGGAACACGTCGACAGGACGGCGCTCGAGATCAACGGAGGTGGGGTGGCGTACGTGGTGGGCCTCTACGCGCAGGATCAGGCTGGCCGCAACGGCGTGCCGATCCGCGACGACCGCACCAGGCACGTGCTCGAATCATGAGGGCCTTCGCCGCGGTCATGGCCATCGCGGTGGTGGCGCTGGCATCGTGTTCGTCCCCCGAATCCGCACCCGCACCCGATCTGCCCCACGACGTGGCCGGCAAGGTCACCGCGGACGGCATGTACACGCACCTGCGCAAGCTGCAGGACATCGCCGACGCCAATCGGGGCAGCCGGGCCGAAGGAACGCCCGGCTACGACGCGAGTGTCGACTACGTCGTCCAGGTGTTGAAGGACAAGGGTTTCGACGTGCAGACCCCGGAGTTCGAGAGGCTCGATCGCACGGAAGGCGGCAACCCGACGCTGACAGTCGGCGGCCGCAACTTTCACGTCGATCAGGCTTCCCTGCTAGTCACCACGCCGCCGGGCGGACTCAACGCGATCACGCTGCGCCCGCAGAAAGCGCCGGGCTGCACCGCGGCCGACTATGGCACTGTGTCGGTCAAGGGAGCGATCGCCGTCGTCGACGACGCCGGCTGCTCGGTCGGCGACAAGCAGAACGCCGCGGTCGGAAAGGGTGCGATCGGCCTGCTTGTCGTCAGCGCACCCGGCACCGGCGGCAGCCCGGCGGGCTTGTTCACCCCGGGGTACTACCAGCAGCTCACCATTCCGGTCGGCGTGCTCGACACCGAGGCCGACGCGGCGCTGCGGCGCACCAACGCCCCGGTTCGGCTGGTATTGGACAGCAAGCCCATCATGGTCAAGTCGCGAAACATTGTGGCGCAGACCAAGACTGGCGACACGAAGAACGTAGTGCTGGCGGGCGCCCACCTCGACAGCTCCGCACGCAGCCCGGGCATCAACGACAACGGGTCGGGGGTCGCGGCACTGCTCGAGGCGGCATCGGCGCTTGGAGCGGAACCGCGCATCACCAACGCCGTCCGATTCGCCTTCTGGGGATCCGAATCAGAGGGGCCGACGAAATACGTTCGCGGACTTGCCCGTGACCTCGACGACGTCGCGATGTACCTCAGTGTCAACATGATCGGCTCGCCGAATGCCGGATACTTCACCTACGACGGCGACCAGTCCGGCCAGCCGAATCCCGACATCCCGCTGCAATCAGTGCCCGCCGGATCGGCGGGTGCGGAGCGGACGCTGGCTGGTTACCTCAATCTGGCAGGTGTGCGGCCCGCCGACATGCCGCTGAGCACAACAACCGACTATGGACCTTTCTTGGCCACGGGCATCCCGGTCGGCGGCCTGACCGCAGGTTCTTCGCAGCGCAAAACAGAAGTGCAGGCGCGGCTTTGGGGCGGTCGCGCAGGCATCGCATTCGACCCGAATTACCTCACCGCTCGCGACAACGTCGACAACATCGACCGGCAGGCGTTGTCTGTGATGGGTCAGGCCGTCGCGTTCGCGGTCGGCACGTATGCGCAGTCGGTCGAAGGCGTCAACGGGGTTCCGCCGCGGGACCAGCGGCACCGGCGTACGCCCTAGCCACCCTGGTGACGAACTGGTAGACGCCGTCCTCGTCTGGCGCCAGGGGGCCCGGTCGGGCGTGCGGTGAGGTCAGCCCCCGCTGCACTGACTCACACGCCGCCCAGTCCTGGCGGTTGGTCAAATCCCAGAAGTCGACCGCGTACGCAGGGTCGAAATCCGCCTTGGCGGCAACGTCTTTCGGGAAGGCCCATGCACACTCGACGTGGGTGCGGTCGACGGCGAGCGGCGTCATCAAGTGGGTCATCACGTAGTCGGGGTGCAAGCTGACAAGCAGGTTGGGATAGCCGACCAGATACATGACGCTGCGCAGTTCGCGCTCGGATAGACCCTTGATCGCGACACCGCCACTCTTGCCGGTCAGCGACATGGTCTCGGCGCCCTCGATGATCGACATCCAGCCCCCCATCCAGGAACCGGGCAGGTCGAGATTCCCCCCGCTGGTCGGCGGGCTGATGCGGGACAGCTCCGGATGGATGGTGGAGCAGTGGTAACACTCCTGATAGTTCTCGGCGATGACCTTCCAGTTGGTGGCGAGCTCGTAGGAATGGCGGGCCACGATCGTCAGATCTTCCGGGTGGTACGGGCCGACGACAGCATCCAAACCCGCGACGTGCGTGGCGAATTCGGCGTCTTCACCGCTGGCATCGACGAACAACCAGCCGTGCCAGTTGGCGAGCCGGAGTTCGGCAAGCCCGAACTCGTCGGGTGCGAAGCCCTCCACGTCGCGGAACCCAGGCGCGTTGCGCAGTCGGCCGTCGAGCCGATACGACCACGAGTGGTAGGGACAGACGATGCTGCGGCCCTTGGTGATCGCGTTGCAGGCCAGCAGTTCGTGCCCACGGTGGCGGCAGGTGTTCGCGAACGCGCGGATCGCGTCGTCGTCGCCACGCACCAGGAGGATTGCGTTCGGGCCGGTGCCGATCGCCTTCTGGGTGCCCACCGCGGCGAGATCACTGGCATGGCCGACGCACGTCCAGCCGGAGAAGATGTTGTGCTGCTCCCACTCGAATACCGCGGGGTCGACGTAGGCCTCGCGGGGCAGCATGCGCGACTGGCCGAACGGCGCGAGCGCCGCGGCAAGGCCGTCTGCGGGCACAGGGGCCGGACCACCCTGTTTGAACATACAGTCAGCCTAGTGGATGGAGGCTCGACGGTCCACAGTTCGTTGCGCGAACAGACACAAAAACACCCCGACACGCCGATTTTTGGGAGCTTTTGCGTCTGCTCGCCCAAGAACGCTAGAGCGTGACTAAACCTCTCCAGCGAATGCGCCGATCCCTCGGTCCTTTGTGGTGGTGTCCGAGCGGGTCATGTAGCGGTAGACCAGGAAGCCGATCACCACGGCGGTCAGCGCCGCGAGCAGCAGCAGTGTGGCCAATGCGTTGAGTGCTGGAGTTGGTGCAGCCCGGGCGGTGTTGTAGATCTTCACCGAGACGGGCTCGGTTGAGGCGTCTCCGGACAGGTAGCGCACGAGCACGAAGTCGTCGATGACGTCGGCGAAGACCAAAACGGTGCTCGCGAAGATCGCGGGCATCAGCATCGGCACAATGATCCTGCGCAGCGCCCCAAGCGGCGACGCGCCGAGATCCATTGCAGCCTCTTCGTATTGGGGTCCGATCGTGGCCAGTCGGGCCCGCACCAGGACCGCGGGGTACGACACCTGGAAGGTGACGAGGCCGATTATCTGTGCGGTGGTGCCGAGGTTGACGGGTACCGCGACCGCGGTGATCACGAACAGCAGCGCGACGGCGAGCAACACCTCGGGCAGCACGAACGACAGCAGCATCAGGAAGTTCGCACCGTTGGGCAGCCGGCCGCGCCACCTGTCGATGCCGATCGCGAACAGTGTTCCCAGCGGAACGGTGATCAGTGTCGCGATCACGCCCAGCTTGAGGGTCTGCAGCAGCGCGGTGTGCAGCGCGTCGTTATGCCACACGGAAAGTGTCTGGTCACCCCAGTACCAGCGGAACGAAAAGCCCTGCCACGTTGTTCGCGATCGGCCGGCGTTGAACGAGTAGAGCACCGCGATGAGGACCGGCAACAGCGACCACACCAGGTAGACAACGGTGATGGCGATCAGGAAGCGTGGTGGCCGCCACGGGTTGTTCCACCATGACACCGGCCCTCTCACGAGGACACCTCGCTGCCTCGCGTCACCGAACGAAGGTAGTAGAGCATCGGCAGCAGCGCGATGAGGAATACCAGCATGACGAACGCGCCCGCCTGGCCGGTCTGTCCCGGAGCCTGCACGCCATCGTTGATCAGGTTGCCGACCATGGTGGTCTTCGGCGACGCCGACAACATGTCGTTGGTGAAGTAGTCGCCGAGCATCGGCAGGCAGGTCAGCAGGAGCGCCGCCACCATCGTCGGTCGGCACAACGGCAGCGTCACGCGCCAGAACGACGAAAGCCGGTCGGCGCCAAGGTCACGCGACGCCTCGAGCATCGGTTGCGAGAGCCTGTCGAGGCCCGCGTAGAGAGGCAGGATCATGTAGGGCACATATCCATAGACCAGCCCGAGAATCACCACAACGGGCTGGCCGGTGAGCCACTTCACGTCCGGGGTGAACAAGCCGCCGAGGCTGAGCACCTTGTTGAATAGGCCGTCGTCCTGCAGCAGGTTGACCCACGCGAACATGCGCATCATGTAGCTGATCCAGAACGGCGCGATCAACAGCGCCAGCAGCAGCCCCTTGCGCTTGCCTGAGAGCCGGGCGACGTAGTACGAGACGGGGAAGGCGATGAGTAGGCAGAGCGCACTGGCGACCAACACGTAGATGAAGGTGCGCAGGATGGCCGGACCGTAGACACCGTTCTCTCCGACGATGTGGGTGAGCACATAGGTGAATTGAGTGGGATCCCACTGCAGCGGGTTCCACACCGGGATGGGGGTGCGGAACAGCGGATCGATCTGGCCGAAGACGATGCACAGCACGACATAGAGCGGGAAGAGGAAAAACGCAGCCAGCCAGACGATTCCGGGTGCGGCCAGAACGGCCCACAGCCGATTGCGACGCTCGCGGGCCGGCGGCGCCTGCCGCGATGGCGCGGTGACTACCGGAACCGCCACTGGTACTTACGACCCGCCAGCCTGGAAGGCCTGCCATACATTGCGCCATGCGGTTTCGTTGGCCGCATCGAGTTCGAGCAGCCGGTAGCCGGTGTCGAAGTACTCAGGCTTCACGATCGCCGAGCGCAGGTTCTCGGGGATGAACTCCTCTGCCACAAGCGAATCCGGGGTGATGGTGTTCTGTGGCGGCTGGTAACCGATCGCGGAGAAGTTCTCCTTCGCGACTTCGGGTTTGAGCATGTGGTTGATGAACAGGTGGGCGAGCACGGGGTTCTTGCCGCCGCGCAGGGTCACCAGCATGTCGTTGTCGACCAAGCCCTTGCCGTCCGACGGGAACCAATAACGAAGTATTTCCGGGCCGGTGCCCTCGGGCAGGTAGGACTGCGCATTGATGATGTCGCCCGACCACATCTGCGCGAGGCCCATTTGTCCTGCGGGAAGGTCGCTGTACATCGTGATGGTGACCTTTGGCGAGGTGGCCTTCACCAGCGCCTGGAGTTGCTCACCGACCATCTTCAGGTCGGCTTCCGATGAGGTGTTGACGTCCGTGATGCCTTGCTTCAGCAGCACCATGGCCATCGCTGTGTGGAAGTCGTCGATGATGGCCGTCTTGCCCTTGTACTGCGGATCCCACAGCGACTCGTACGGATTCTTCAGCGCACCGATATCGGCGGGCACCTGGTCGGTCCGCCAACCGATTCCGGTGGTGTAGATGGTGTACGGGACGGAGTAGCGCCACTCCTGGTCGTACCAGGGGTTGGTGAAGCTCGGCCATACGTTCTTGATGTCGGGGATGTAGGAGTGGTTCAGCGGGCGGAGCAAGTTGCCCCCCACCAGCCGGCTGATCTCGGTGTAATTGGCGTTGTAGATGTCGAAGTCGACACCACTGCGCAGCTTGGTGATCGCTTCGTCTCCGTCGTTGAAGGTGGAGACCTCGATCTTGATACCGTGCTCATCCTCGAAGCTCTTCATGGCCTGGGGGCTGAGATAGTCCGCGTAGTTGTAGATCTTGAGCGTCGCGCCCTTCTCGGGCGCGAGCCCGTCGGCGATCGGCTTGTTGTCGTCGGCGATGGGCCACTTGACCGGGTTGTCCGGCGCGGCAAGGGTCAGGCTCGGGCCCGAGGACGCCGGACCCGACTTGGAACACGCGGCGAGGAACGCGCCGAACGTCGGAGCGGCAGCGGCGAGAATCGCTGCGCGCGCCAGGAACTGCCGTCGGGTCGGAGGTGTGGGCATGGGGCCTCCCCGTTGATTTCGCGTCTTGTCGCTGGTAGGACTCTCGCATAGACTGAATGCTCAGTCAACCGTTCCAGAGTGGAGGTTTCACCGTGGCTTCGTCGGTGGTGGAGAGCCCGGTGGCCGACACCGTAGATCAGCTAATCGCCGATGAGGAACAGGTGTTCCTGCGGCGCCAGCCGCGCAGCACCGAATTGATCGCGGTGGCAGGCGAACACCTCGCAGGCGGGGCCACGTCCAACTGGCAGATCGCCGAGCCGCAAGCCGTCTGGATGAGCCACGGCAAGGGTTCGAAGGTCTACGACGTCGACGGCACCGAGTACGTCGACATGCATGGCGGCTACGGCGCTTCCATTGCCGGACACGCGCATCCGGCCATCGTCGAGGCGGTCAGCAATCGGGTGCGACGGGGCACGCATTTCGCCCAGCCGACCGAGGACGCGATCTGGATCGCAGGCGAGTTGTCTCGTCGCTTCGATCTGCCGCTGTGGCGGTTCGCCAACTCCGGCACCGAAGCAACCATGGATTCCGTGCATCTGGCCCGCGCGTTGACGGGCCGCGATCTGATCATCAAGGTCGAGGGCTGCTATCACGGCCACCACGACTCGGTGCAGGTGTCGGTTCTGCCCGAGGCAGACGAGATCGGTCCGCGCAATCACCCGATCGGCGTGCCCGGTAATTCCGGAATCCCGTCCGCTATCCGGGATCTGGTGATCGTGGTGCCATTCAACGATGCCGAGGCCGTCGCGCGGGCGCTTGCCGAGCACCGCGGCCAAGTCGCGGCCATGATCCTCGAACCGGTGATGATGAACGCAGGCATCATCCCGCCCGACGACGGATATCTCGCAACCATCCGCGATCTGCTGCACACCGAAGGTGCGCTGTTGATCTTCGACGAGGTCAAGACCGGCTTCACCACGGGGCCGGGTGGCGTCACCGCAAGGACCGGGGTCGTCCCCGACATGGTGTGCCTGGCCAAGGCGCTCGGTGGAGGGATTGCGGTGGCGGCGATCGGCGGCACCCGCGCCGTGATGTCGGCTATCGCCGACGGCCGCTACGAGCAGGTCGGAACGTTCAACGGCAACCCGCTTGCGATGGCCGCCACCCGCGCCACCCTCGCCGAGGTGCTCACCCCGCAGGCCTACACACACCTCGATGAACTGGCGACGCGGCTGCGTTCCGCGCTGGAAGCCGTAATCGCACAATATGGTTTCGGCTGGCACACCGTGACCGTCGGCGCCAAGGGCTGCGTGACATTCCGTCGCGACCGGGTCCGCGAGTTCCGGGATTTCCTTGAGATCGACGCCCGACTCGGCCATTTGCACTGGCTCATACAGCACAATGGCGGTGTGTTTCTCCCGCCATGGGGGAAGGTGGAGCAATGGCTGTTGTCGGTTCAGCACGGCGCGGACGATGTCGACCGGTTCGCCGCCAACTTCGCGCGGTTCGCCCAGGCGGTGGCGCCATGATTGGGGACCCGCGCCGGTGACGGGCGGCGCCATCCGGCTGCAGCAGCTGGCCAAATCGTTCGACGGAGTCCCCGCCGTGACGGGCATCGACCTGGACATCCCTGCCGGCCAGTTCTATTCACTGCTGGGGCCGTCCGGTTGCGGCAAGACCACGACGCTGCGCATGATCGCAGGCTTCGAGAAACCGGACTCCGGTCGCATCGAACTCGACGGCCGCGACGTGGCGGCAGATCCACCGCATAAGCGTCCGGTCAACACCGTCTTCCAGACCTATGCGCTGTTTCCCTTCATGTCGGTGTGGGAGAACGTCGCGTTCGGATTGAAGTACCAGAAGACCTCGCGCGACGAGGCCAAGCGCCGTATTGGCGAAGCGCTGGAACTTGTCCGCATGGGCGACTTTTCCAAACGGCGTCCCGCGCAGCTATCCGGCGGCCAGCAGCAGAGGGTCGCGCTTGCCCGTGCGTTGGTGTTGCGTCCACGCGTTCTTCTGCTCGACGAGCCGCTCGGCGCACTGGACGCGAAGCTACGCAAACAACTGCAGCTCGAACTTCGCGAGGTGCAGCGCGAGGTCGGCATCACGTTCGTGTACGTGACGCACGATCAAGAGGAAGCGCTGACTATGAGCGACCGGATCGCCGTGCTGGCCGAGGGGCGCGTCGAACAGGTCGGTCCGCCGCAGGAGATCTACTCTGCGCCTGCCACCACCTTCGTCGCCGGATTCCTTGGCGCTGCCAACATTTTCGACGCTGATGTGCTCGAGGCGGGCGGCGGTTCGGCGGTGTGCTCGGCACTGGACACCCGACTCGGCGCCGCGGTCGACGCCGAGGCCGCACCGGGTGCGGCAGCGATCGTGATCCGGCCTGAGCGCATCACGCTGCAGAACCCCGGTGACCCAATCGGGCCGGACTGCAACGTCATTGGCGGCGTTGTGTCGCAGGTGGTCTACCTCGGCAACTTCACGCAGGTGCACGTTGACGTCGGGGCGCCGACCGCACTGATCGTCGAGGTGGCCAACCACGCAGGCCCGGGCTCGGTGACCCATGAGCCCGGCGCGAAGGTCAACTGCGTATGCACGCACGATGCGGTGCGAGTGCTGCACCGCAGCACGGCGGTGCCGATCGCCGATCCCGCCGGCATTTCTGCCGAACACGTCGGCGCGCTCAGCCCTTCTTAGCTTTTTCGAGCGGCCTTCGCCTTGCCGTTCACCCGCTTCTTGGCGGGCGGAAGGTTGAGTTCGCGCTCGGCGAAGTGCATCGCAATGTCGTAGGCAAGGTCGGAGTCGACCTCCGGGTCGTCAAGCGCGACTTGGATGGACAAGCCGTCGAGCAGGGCCGCGAACTCCAGCGCGAACATCCTGGCGTTGACCTTCGAATCCAGCTCGCCAGATTTGATCGCGTCGACGATCATCTTGCGCCACCGCGCGTCCAGCTCAACCCGGCCCGCCTTGATCTCGTCGTGGCGGAAGGCCTGCGCCCACAGGTCAAACCACAGCCCCCAGGCGCCGGGTATCTCGTCCTTGCCCTCGGGCACGCACGTCCACTTGATCAGCAGCGAGAGCCGCTCGCGCAGCGAGGAAACCTCGGCCAGCATCTGTTCGGCCGCCTCGTAGAACGATTCCTCCGAGTACCGCAGCGCGTCGACCAGCAGGCGGTCCCTGGTGCCGAAGTAGTAGATGACGAGGGCCGAGCTGACGCCTGCGCGCTTGGCGACGTCGGCGATGCGGGTATCCCCGAAACCCCGCTCACAGATCAGCTCCGCTGCGGCGCGGAGCATTTCGATGCGCCGGGCTTCGTTCTGCTCGGTCGCGGGTGCGGGTTCGGCCATGGCGGTGTCTGTTCCCTCCCTGTGCAGCGCTGGTACTTGTCTGTAGCCTAACACTTCGTTAGATTGAACAGTCAGTCAGGACGCGCGATCGGCGCCGACGAAAGTGGTGCTTCATGTCGAACACATACGACGCCCTCGTGGTTGGCGGCGGCCACAACGGCTTGGTTTCCGCGGCATACCTCGCCCGGTCGGGAGCCAGAACCCTGGTGCTCGAGGGGCGGGGATCGCTCGGCGGAGCGGCCACCACCGAGTCACCGTGGGAGGACGCGCCGCAGCTGCGGGTCACCCGGCTGTCCTATGTGATGAGCCTGATGCCGCCGACCATCGTGCGCGAACTGAACCTGGAGCGGCACGGCTACAAGGTTCATCCGATGGGCCCGTCCTACCAGGCGTTCCCCGAGGGTGGGTCGCTGATCATCTACGAGGACGACCCCAAGCGCACGCACGAGCAGCTGGCCAAGTTCTCCAAGAAGGACGCGGACGCGCTGCCCGAGTACTACGACTGGATCGGCGGCATCGCCGAGGTGATGGGCCCGCTGCTCACCCATGTGCCGCCGAACATCGGCTCGCAAGCGGCCGTCGGATCTGCTCGACCTGGCCAAGCTGGCCTGGCCGCTGCGCAGCAGCATCACTCCACGCCTTACCGCGGATATCACCCGACTACTGACCATGAGCATCGCCGACCTGCTCGACGACTGGTTCGAATCACCGCAAGTCAAAGGACTGATGGCCGTCAACGGCATCATCGGAACGTGGGCAGGACCGTGCGAACCCGGTACCGCATACGTGATGGCCCACCACTCCATCGGCGACGTGGGCGACGGCCAACTCGGCAGCTGGGGGTATCCCGAGGGCGGCATGGGTGGGGTGTCGGAGGCCATCGCGCGCTCGGCGCGCCAGCTTCGGTGCCGAGATCCGTACCAACGCAAAGGTTTCCCGTGTGCTGACGCGCGGCGGTCAGGTCCGCGGGGTGGTGCTCGAGAACGGGGAAGAGATCACTGCCCCGCTTGTGGTCACCACGCTGCATCCGAAGATCGCCTTCCTCGACCATCTTTCGCGCTCCGAGCTGCCCGAAGAGTTCGTCGGCGACATCGAGCACTGGAAGACGCGCAGCGGCGTGGTGAAGATCAACGTCGCACTGTCGGAGCTACCCAGCTTCACTGCCAACCCGAGTTCCGGAATGGCCGAACATCACACCGGATCGATCGAGATGGCGCCGACGATGGAATACCTCGAGGCCGCCTTCCAGGACGCCCGCGTCGGCAAGCCTGCGCTGCTGCCGTTCAGCGACGGCGTCATCCCGACCACATTGGACAAGACGCTCAATCCCGATGGCACGCACATCATGTCGCTGTTCACCCAATGGGTGCCCGCCGAGTGGGCGAACGCGCCGCACGCCGAGGAACTCGACGCCTACGCCGACCGGGTGATCGACACCTACGACCAGGTGGCGCCCGGCTTCAAGGCGTCGATCACACACCGCGACGTCGTCGGACCGTACGAGATGGAGCAGGAGTACGGCCTGATCGGCGGAAACATCTTCCATGGCGAGCTGTCGCTGGAGCAGCTGTTCCACATGCGTCCCGCGCCCGGCTTCGCCGACTACCGCACTCCAATCTCCGGGCTCTACAACGGCAGTTCGGCCACCCACGCCGGCGGCGGCGTGTGCGGTATCCCCGGCTGGCAGGCGGCGCGCGCGGCGCTCGCCGACCAGAAGCGGGGCCTGCGCCGTCTCTTCCGCGGATGAGCCGGAGCCGCCGCCGCGCAGCGGTCGCGGCCATGCTCGGTGCGCGGTCGATGGCCCTGGTGGGCGCCAGCCCTCGCCCCGACAGCTTCGGCGCGCGGATGGTGCTCGAGGCGCAACGGGGTTCGGCCCGTGTGCATTTGGTGAATCCGCGCTACGACCGCATTGGGGAGACTGCCTTGCGTGCCGTCGCTGGCCGATCTTGACGAGGCCGTCGACGTGGTACTGCTCGGGGTGCCCGATGTGGCTCTGGTGGAGCAGCTCGAGGCTGCCGCGGCCATCGGTGCTCGGTCGGCGGTGCTGTTCGGGTCCGCGCACGGGCTGCGCGAAAAGGTCACCGAGACCGCCACCCGCGCGGGAATGGCGCTGTGTGGCGCGGGCTGCATGGGGTTCGTGAACAACGCGCTCGGTGTGCGGGCGCTCGGGTACCTGGAGCCGGATCCGTTGCCTGCCGGTGGAATCAGCCTGGTCACCCACTCCGGATCGGCGTTCTCGACCCTGTTGCGCGCCCGGCGCGGGTTTGGCTTCCGGCTGGCGGTGTCGTCCGGCCAGGAGCTTGTCACCGACACCGCCGACTACGTCGATTACGCGCTCGACGATCCCGAGACGCGGATCATCGCGCTGCTGATGGAGACCCCGCGCTCGGTCCCGCGGCTGCGGCAGGTCGCTGCTGCGCGCCGCCGAGCAGGACGTGCCGGTGGTGATCCTCACGGTCGGCGGCTCGCCGCGAGGCCGCGCGATGGTCGCCGCGCACTCGGGGGCACTGGCAGGCGAACACGTGCATGGCAGGCGTTCTGCGCCGCCACCGGCGCGGTCCACGTGAGCGATCTGGCGGAGTTCACCGACACTCTCGAACTGTTCTCCGCGGGGCGGCGGTCGCGCGGCGGTGGGGTGGCGACGGTGCACGACTCGGGCGCCGAACGCGCGCTGGTCGCCGATCTCGCGCACGAACTGGCGGTGTCGAGTTCGCCGACCTGCGCCGACGACACGCTGGCCACCATCGGCGGCCTGCTGGACGACGGACTTGCGCCGACCAATCCGCTCGACGTCTGGGGTACCGGCGCCGACACCCGCAACCTGTTCGGCGCCTGCCTGCGAGCGATGGCCGACGATCCCGGCGGTCGGCGTCACCGCCCTCGCGGTCGATCTGGTCACCGAGTTCGACGGCGACACGGCGTACGCCGACGCCGTGCTGGACGTCGCAGGCGTACCGACGCGCCGTTGGCGGTGCTGGCGTCGGTGCCGTCGGCGATCGACTGCGCCTACCGCGGAACGGCTGCGCGACAACGGAATTCCGGTGCTGGAGGGCTTCCGCAGCGGCTTGGCGGCGCTCGGTCACCTGGTGCGGTGGCCGCTGCCGGTGGACGCGGCAGTCTCGGCTCGACGTCGCGAGCGGTGGCAGGCCAGCTCCGACGTGACGTCGCATTCGAACTGCTGGCGGACTACGGCGTTCCGGTCGTGAGTCGCGGTACGCGCACATCGATCGACGAAGCGCTTGCGGCGGCCGACGAGCTCGGCTATCCGGTGGCACTGAAAACCGCTTGGCGCCCTGCACAAGAGCGACGTCGGCGGGGTGGTACTCGGGCTGACGGATCGACGCCGCTGTCGCGAGGCGTACACGGCGATGGCGCAGTCGCTTGGCCCCGCGGTCGCCGTGCAAGCGATGGTCGCCGACGGCGTCGAGGTGTCGGTCGGTTTCGTCCGGGACGAGGCGTTCGGCCCGCTGGTGGTCGTCGCCGCGGGCGGCACACTGGTGGAACTGCTCGCCGACCGCGCGGTCGCGTGTCCGCCGGTGTCGCACGCCGGGGCGCTGCGACTGCTTCGACGCGCCTGCGGATCCGGCCGTTGCTGGCCGGGTGGCGCGGTCGACCCGCCGTCGACGTCGACGCGCTCGCCGACGTCGTGGTGCGGTTCTCGGACGATGGCGGTCGAACTGGGCGAGGTCTTCGACGCGGTGGAGGCCAATCCGGTGATCGCCTCAGCCGATGGCGTCGTCGCAGTCGATGGATTGGTGATAGTGCGCGGCGGGATCCGCGAGTAGCGGCGCGAACGCCACCTCGGCGGCACCGATCATCAGGGTCTGCGATCCTAGGCTGGCCGAAACGATGCGCACCTGCTCGTGGGGTACGCGCATGGAGTGGCGGGATACCGCGGTATCGAGAGCTACGGCGGCCTGTTCCGGGAAGACACGCAGGAATCCGCCGAGCACGACGAGGTTGGGGTTCAGCAGGTTGATGACGTTACCGAGTGCGATGCCGAGGTATTGCGCCTGGTGTGCAACGGTTTTCGCGGTTGTCTGACTGACTTCAGTCTCGAGACACCCGATTCGTCCGCAATGGCACGGCCCCGCGCCGCCGACATAGGTGTGGCCGAGCTCGCCTGCGTAGCCCGCCGCGCCTTCGAGAAGCTCACCCGCCACGACGAATCCGGCGCCGATTCCGCTGGCGCCCCCGTTGACGTAAATCATGTGATGCGCGTTCGGGATGCCCGCCGAAGATGTGTTCGGCGATGGCCCCCAGATTGGCGTCGTTTGCAGCGAAGACGGGTAATCCTGCAGCCGCGCTGAGCATCTGACCCAGGTGTTCGTCGTGCCAATCGAGGTGTGGCGCCAGCCGCACCACGGAAGCAGGAGCGTGGACGAGACCGGGAACGGCTACACCGATTGCCGTGACGCGCTGATTCCGGTCCAGCTTGCGCCGCATCCGATCGATGGCCTTGGCGGTGACGGCCACGGTTTCGCCGACGCTGGGGATGACCGTCGGTCGGATACCTGGCGACATCCAGCACCTTGCCACCCAATGCGACCAAACCGATTGTGATGGCGTCGGTTTCGGGGTTGACCGCGACCGCGAGCATGTCGGTCTGCGGTCGCACGATCGGGCTGGGCCTGCCGACTTGACTGGCCGGCGCGGACTTGCGTCTCTTCGACCAGGCCGCCCTCGGCAAGTTCCTCCACCAGGTCCTTCACCGTGGAACGCGACAGACCTGTCTCACGCGTCAGCTCCGACCTGGTCAGCGCGCGCCGGCGATGAACCAGTGTCAGCACCGCAGACAGGTTGCGGCGCCGGACATCGTCGGTGTTGGTGCCGATCCTCACCGATCCTCCCTTGACAGTGGCACAGGTCACATCTTATGTTCGGCGCTAGAACAAATCCAGCTCGTCAGGAGCGCGCCATGTCAATCCTCGAATCCACCATCGCTGCGGCCGGCGACCTCGCCCCGAAGCCGTCCGACAAGTTTTCGTTTGGCCTGTGGACCATCGGCTGGGTCGCCAACGATCCGTTCGGAGTGGCGACCCGGCCCGCCCTTGACGTGGTTGAGGCGGTGGAGCGGCTCGCCGAGTTGGGCGCGTACGGCCTCACCTTTCACGATGATGACCTGTTCCCGTTCGGCAGCAGTGAAGGCGAACGCCGGCGTGCCATCGACAGGATGACATCCGCTTTGCAGGCCAACGGGCTTGGTCGTGCCCATGGTGACCACCAATCTGTTCACCCATCCGGTGTTCAAGGACGGTGCGTTCACCAGTAATGATCGAGGCGTCCGGCGCTTTGCGCTGCGCAAGGCGCTGCGCAACATCGATCTCGCCGCTGAGCTCGGCGCCGAAACATTCGTCATGTGGGGCGGTCGGGAAGGCAGCGAGTACGACAGCGCGAAGGACGTCCGCGCGGCGCTCGAACGCTACCGAGAAGCGCTGAACCTGTTGTGCGAGTACGTACTTGACCACAAGTAACCGCTGCGGTTCGCGATCGAGCCGAAGCCCAACGAACCGCGTGGCGACATTCTGCTGCCGACCGTCGGCCATGCGCTGGCGTTCATCGAAACGCTCGCCCACCCGGAGATCGTCGGCGTGAATCCGGAGACGGGACATGAGCAGATGGCCGGGTTGAACTTCACGCACGGCATCAGCCAGGCGCTGTACTCCGGCAAGCTGTTTCACATCGACCTCAATGGCCAACGGGGGATCAAGTTCGACCAGGATCTGGTGTTCGGGCACGGGGATCTGGCCAATGCGTTCTCGCTCGTCGACCTGTTGGAGAACGGCGGCGTCGACGGTGGGCCGAGCTACACCGGGCCTCGGCATTTCGACTACAAGCCCAGCCGCACCGAGGACATCACCGGGGTATGGGCCTCGGCCGCTGCGAACATGCGGATGTATCTGCTGCTGAAGCAGCGCGCCGCGGCGTTCCGCGCCGACCCCGAGGTTGGCGAGGCGCTGGAGGCCGCCAGGGTCGACGAGTTGCGTCGCCCGACGCTGGACCCGGGCGAAACCTATCGCGGAGCTACTGGTCGACAGGTCGGCATACGAGGAGTTCGACGCCGATTCCTACTTCGGCGCCAAAGGTTTCGGCTTCGTCCGGCTGAACCAATTGGCCGTCGAGCACCTGATGGGTGCGCGCTGACATTTGCTACGTCAACCTCTGGACGTGACGCACGTCACCCTATATGTTGTCCGAGACAACAAAAGAGCAACGGCATCGACGGATGCGATGAAAGGCGGTCCCATGAAGCGAATCAGCGGTCTGATGCTCGCCGTCGTCGTCGGAGCGGGCGTGAGCTCACCGCGTGCGGCGGCAACGGCGGTGGCGGCGGAGGCGGTGGTGATGCCAAGGCGCAGAAGATCGGCGTGATCCTGCCCGACACCAAGTCGTCGGTGCGCTGGGAGTCCAAGGACCGCCCCGAGCTCGAGGCCGCGTTCAAGGCCGCAGGCGTGGCGTACACCATTCAGAACGCTGAGGGATCCGCCGACAACATGGCGACCATCGCCGACGGCATGATCGCCGACGGTGTGACGGTGCTCGCGATCGTCAATCTCGACTCCGACAGCGGCGCATCCATCCAGCAGAAGGCGGCAAGCCAGGGTGTCAAGACCATCGACTACGACCGGCTGACACTGGGCGGCTCGGCCGATGTGTACGTCTCGTTCGACAACACCAAGGTCGGTGAGCTGCAGGGCCAGGGGCTGGTCGACTGCCTCGCGGGCAAGCAATCAAACGTGGTGTTCCTCAACGGATCTCCCACCGACAACAACGCCACCCTGTTCACGGGCGGGGCGCACTCCGTTGTCGACAAGGTGCCGACGGTCAGGATCGTAGGCGAGCAGGCCGTGCCGGACTGGGACAACGACAAGGCGGTCACGATCTTCGAGCAGATGTACACCGCCGCCGACGGCAAGGTCGACGGCGTCTACGCCGCCAACGACGGGCTTGCCGGCTCGGTGATCTCGATCCTGGAGAAGAACGGGCGGGCCGGACAGGTGCCCGTCACCGGCCAAGACGCCACGGTCGAGGGCTTGCAGAACGTTCTTGCTGGCACCCAATGCATGACCGTCTACAAGTCTGCGAAGGAAGAGGCGGCTGCGCTCGCCGCGGCGGCGATCGCACTGGCCAACGGTCAACAGCCCAAGACCAACAGCACATCGCGTGACGACAAAGGCAATCGCGACGTGCCGTCCGTGCTGCTGACCCCGAAGTCGATCACCAAGGACACCATCGACGTGGTGTTCAACGACGGCGGCCAATCCAAGGAAGACGTCTGCGCTGGCCAATTCGCGGCCGCGTGCACGTGCCGCGGGACTGTAGGCACGCAGTGTCTGCGGTGATCGAGCCCATCCTCGAACTTCGCGGGGTCAACAAGAGTTTCGGCGTCGTGCACGTGCTGCACGACGTGGACTTCCAGGTCTACCCCGGTGAAGTAACAGCTCTGGTCGGCGACAACGGCGCAGGCAAATCGACTCTCGTCAAGGCGATCGCCGGGATTTATCCGCTCGACTCCGGCACGTACCTGTTCGAGGGTGAACCGGTCACCGTGCATGGCCCCAACGACGTCTCGGCGCTTGGCATCGAGGTCGTCTACCAGGACCTGGCCCTGTGCGACAACCTCGACATCGTCTCTAATATGTTCCTCGGCCGCGAGCTCAAGCACAGAGGAGCGCTCGACGAGGCGAAGATGGAATCGCTTGCACGTGAAGCGCTTTCATCGCTGTCAGTGCGGACGGTGAAATCGGTACGCCAGTCGGTGTCCAGCCTGTCCGGGGGTCAGCGCCAAACCGTTGCGATCGCCAAATCGGTGTTGTGGAATGCCAAGGTGGTGTTACTCGACGAGCCCACCGCAGCGCTCGGCGTCGCACAGACCCGCCAGGTCCTCGATATGGTGCGCCGACTGGCCGACCAGGGCGTCGGCGTGGTGTTCATCTCGCACAACATGAACGACGTGTTCGAGGTGGCCGACCGGATCTGTGCGCTGTACCTGGGCCGGGTGGCCGCCGAGGTCAAAGCCTCCGAGGTCACCCACAGCCAGGTGGTCGAACTCATCACAGCGGGTCGTTCCGGCAGCTTGGGTCTTGCGCCAGCCGAAGCCGCCCAGTCGATGTAAGGACCATGAAGTGACCACGCTCAACCCGAAACTCGCCGACGCCGACTTCGCCGCCGACGCCAGGGCCGACGAGACATTTCTGGACGCGGTCCGTAGCTATCTGCGGCGTGTGCGCGGTGGTGACATGGGGTCGCTGCCGGCGATTCTCGGACTTGTCGTCCTGTTCATAGTGTTCGGGGTCGCCAACGAGCGGTTTACGTCGGCGCTCAACCTGGCCAACCTGGTCACCCAGGCGGGGTCAATCTGCGTGCTGGCAATGGGATTGGTGTTCGTGCTGTTGATCGGCGACATAGACCTGTCCGCCGGTGTGGCGGGCGGTGTGTCAGCGTGCGCGATGGGCCTGACCATCGTCAACCATGGCTGGCCCTGGTGGGCGGCGATACTCGCGGGCATAGCGTCCGGCGCGCTGATCGGGCTGGCGATCGGTGTGCTGTGCGCCAAGCTGGGGATACCGTCATTCGTGGTCACCCTGGGCTTTTTCCTTGGCCTACAAGGAGTCACGCTGAAGCTCATCGGTGAAGGCGGGTCCGTCCGGGTGGACAATCCGGTAATCCGCGGCATCACGATCGACAACATGTCGGTGACCGCCGGATGGGTCTGCGCGCTTCTCATCGTGGCGGGGTTTGCCGGTCTGGAGGCCTATCGGCACCGCACCAAGGTCAGGTTGGGTTTGGTGCACGCACCGTTCGGTGTGGTCATCGCGCGCATCGTCGGTGTCGCTGTGGTTGTTCTCGGGGTGACGTACGTTCTCAACATCAACCGGAGTGTCAACCCGAATGTCGAGATACGCGGCATCCCTTACGTTCTGCCGCTCGTCGGCGTGTTGTTGATCGCGTTGACACTTGTGCTCAACCGCACTTCGTACGGCAGGCACATCTACGCGGTAGGCGGCAATGCTGAGGCGGCGCGGCGGGCAGGTATCAACGTGGCCCGGATCAGGATGTCGGTGTTCGTCGTATGTTCGTCGCTCGCGGCGCTGAGCGGCATCATCGCGGCGTCCTACGGCGGCAAGGTTTCCGCCTCGTCGGGTGCGGGAAACGTGTTGTTGTATGCCGTCGGCGCGGCAGTGATCGGCGGCACCAGCTTGTTCGGCGGTAAGGGCCGTGCCATCGACGCGGTCATCGGCGGGGTGGTGGTGGCCACTATCGCCAACGGGCTGGGCCTGCTGAACCAGGCGTCGTACATCAACTTCCTTGTTACCGGCGGAGTCTTACTGCTCGCGGCGAGTGTGGACGCGATCTCCCGTCGACGTCGATCGGCGACGGGCCTAGCCTGAATGTCTGGGGCGAACGCCCGAACGGGCGTCGGAACCAATCAGGAGAGTGTGCGGCGGCACAACTTGGGTACGCTGCTGAGCCACCTGCATCTTGCCGGTCAGCTGTCGAGATCCTCGCTCACGACACTGATGGGCTTGAATCGCAGCACCATAGCTGACCTCGTCGCCGAACTCGAGACGCTGGGGTTGGCCGAACAGCAGGCACCGGACGCGCGGAGCCGATCGGCGGCCGGACGGCCCTCGGTCGGCGTTGCCGCCACCGATCGCGCGTACGCATTGGCGATCGATGTGCGGGTGTCGGGTCTGACGGCGGCACGGATCGGGCTCGGCGGAATTGTGCTGTCGGAGGCCAACGATCAATCCCCGGTCGGCCACGATCCGCGAGCCACCGTCGATGCAGTGGTCCGACTGGCGCAGACCGCGGTGTGCGATGCAGATCCAGAATCAGTGTTGGTCGGCATCGGCGTGAGCATCCCTGGCATCATCGACCGCGACAGCGGAATCGTGCGGCTGGCACCCAATCTCGAATGGCGCGACCTACCGTTCGCCGACATGCTGGCCGCGGAGATGGGCACGCCGATTCGTCCGGTCCTGGGAAACGACGCCGACCACGGTGCACTCGCCGAACACGTCCGTGGTGTCGGGCGGGGTGTCGACGACCTCGTGTACCTCGCGGGTGAGGTCGGCGTCGGCGCCGGTCTCATCGCGGGTGGCAGACCGGTTAGCGGTGCGTCGGGTTTTGCGGGCGAGATCGGCCATTTGCCGTTCGGCGACGGCACCCGGCCATGCCACTGCGGAGCCACGGGCTGTTGGGAGACCGAGATCGGTGCCGCGGCGATGGCGGAGGCCGTCGGATGTCCGTCGAATCGGCTTACCGACCTTGGTGTCTGTCTCGACGAATTAGATTCTGCACCACCGGAACTCGCTGGCATTGGCCGCCATCTCGGCCGCGGCCTCGCCGGGCTGGTCAACCTGCTCAATCCGCAGATCATCGTCCTTGGCGGCTATCTCCGTCCCCTGTATCGGTGGGTTGAACGTGAGGTACTCGATGAACTCGCCGTCCGCGCACTTCGGATATCCGGAATGCACCCCCGCATCGAATTGCCAGGATTGGGCGATCATTCTGTCCTCATCGGCGCGGCCGAAGTGGCCTTCCGTGGCCTGCTGGCAGATCCGGTGGGGTGCTTGTCAGAGGCGCAGCGAACCGGCGACTTCGGCTACGGTTTCCGGGAACGGTAGCGAAATCGGTTCGAGCACGAAAGACGCGTCGAGCCGGGTATGTCGGCGGCCGCGTAACCACTTGTTTGACGTGGCGGAGCGCGAAATATGTTGAGAGTATTAAAAATAAAAGGCCCGTCCCACACCACTGAGAGGACAGGATGGGACGGGCCCGTCGACTACGTTGCGGCCCAACCAACTCCCGAGAAACCTGATTGATCAATGTCAACGGGCGGGACGCATACCAGGGTCCAGTGATGATTGTTCGGGCAATAGAACGAGTCGATGTTGGCCCACATGTTGAGCGTGCGGTTCACCCACATATACATCCAGATGAATCCCCACAACGCGCCGCATTCAGGGCACACCCGGTCGTCGTCCTGCCTGTCGCTGAACCGGTCCTGACCGCCGGAGTTGAACAGCGACCAGGTCGGGTCTTTCTTGAACATGTCGCACAGAGCATCGGCAATCGCTGGAACCGCCCACGTCTGCCCTCCGTCTGAGATGAGTTCAGTCATGCTTCCTCCAGATGCAAAGAAAGCCCCCGGCCAGAGTTGGCCGAGGGCACAAAAATAGGCCGCGAGGTTCAACACCTCACAGCCGAAGCGAGCGTATCAACCGATGTCAAGCGCGCCTCGCGAGCAGACGCAAAGTTGCGCGACACCCCGCAGCGACACGCACTTTTGCGTCTGCTCCCGCCGAGAGCTGGAGCGGAAACAGGACTCTGGTTGAAGGCAGGTATGTCGCCGTTCGAGTACTCGGCTGGCACCATCGCTTGCCGGCGAATACGTGGGTGACTCAACGCTGGTCGTCCCAGACATACGGCACGCCCGCGGCAAGCGCTAGTAATTCAGCCCGGAGAACATCACCCGGCCGGGATCGTACTTCTGCCGTACCGCACTCAGCTTGGACAGATTCTGGCCGAAGTACCGCGCAGGCGGCTGGCCCGCTTCGACGTAATTCACATAACCGCCGGCCGAATACGGTTGCACCGCTTGGTGAGCGGTGTTGAGCCAGTTGATGGCTGCCGACGGGGATCCGTTGTTTTCGATGTACCACTGCACCAGCGCGGTGTGCCCGCGCCAGGGAAATGCTGTGGCCCCCGGAGCCACAGTGGCAAGCGCGCCGTCAAGCGCGTGCATGATGGCGATCATCCGGCCAGCCTCCGGAGGAAAGGCGTTGACCGCCGCGGCGATGCCCTCGGCCGCGCCGGCGTTGATCACCGGGAAGACATCGGATCCGCCGACATATCCGACCGGTGCCGGGTTGAGGTTGTTGACCGCCAGATACTTGACCAGGTCCAAATAGTTGAATGTGTGCGTCTCGGTCCCGGTCGGTTGCACTCCTACTGCAGAGGTGATCGCACTTGTCACACTGTTGGCCGACCCGGCCGGGCAGGTCGCCATGATGCGGCAATGCCTACCCATCGAGTCGGTCGTGCTGTCCGCGAGCGCCCAGTTGCTTCGGTCGGCGGTCCGCAGCCAATTCTGCCAGCCGACGAGGACCTGCGCGAACGACTCCGACGGGAAATTGAGGTTGACGACGTCGACGTCCGAGGTGGGGAATGTGGCGAAGGTCAGAGACGTCGTGACGCCGAAATTGCCACCGCCGCCACCGCGCAACGCCCAGAACAGGTCGGGGTTCTCGGCGGCAGACGTGGTGACCGCCTGCCCGCCGGGCAATACCACCGATGCCGACGTCAGCGCGTCGGAGAGCAGGCCCGCATGCCGGGACTGGGCGCCGAGGCCGCCGCCGAGGGCGTGGCCCGCAACACCGACCGTCGGGCAGGTGCCCGTCGGGATACCGCGACCTGCCGCGGCCAATGCTTGATGCAGGTCCCACAAACTAGTCGCGGGTGTAGCGGTGACCTGACCGCTTGCGGCGTCGAAGTTGATTCCGCCGGGCAGCTGACGCAGGTCGAACACCAGTGCCCCGTTCGCCGTGGACGCGCCTATGTAGGAATGCCCACCACTGCGCGGAGCGACCTTCAGATTGTGGCTGGCAGCAAACACCATCGCCTTCTGCACGTCCGCAGCCGACGTCGGCGTGACGATCGCCGCAGGCGTTGAGCCGTTGTAGTTGTTGTTGAAAACCTGCTTCGCCGTTGCGAATTGCCCGTTGTCCGGAAGGAGGAGCTGACCGCCGATAGCGGCTGACAACGCTTCCCAGCCAGCGGCAATCGGATCGGCGGCGGCCCGTACCGAGCCAAAAACCGTGCCTGCGGCCAACGCTCCTGCGGCGCCCCGCAGAAACGTCTGGCGGGATATCTCACGCGCCAACGTCGGATTCCCGGGATTGCTTCACATCCGGGATTGTCGATCACACCCACGACGAAACCGCGGTGCCGCACGACCTGTTGCGCGACCTTGATCAAATAGAGATCAGAAGATCGAATAAACCTTCCGCACGGTTTCGTGAATGTCCCAGGTGCCTTTCCAGCCCGTCGGGAAGACGGCGATGTCCCCTGCACCGACATCGGTGGGCTCACCGCCGTCGGGCGTCACCGTCATCCGGCCGGACAGCACGTAAATGACCTCGTTCTCGTCCTGTACCCAGTACGACGGTCCTGGTGTGCACTGCCAGATGCCAGCGGACTTCTCGCCGTCGACCCACATCTCTAGTCCGTGCGTCGCCATCGCATCGCCGGTCGCCTCGGCCAATGGTCCCCAGTCTTCGAGTTCTGCGTCGGCGGCCATGGCAAGGATTTCAGTGTTCACAGTGAAGCTTTCTCCGGGAAGGGTAGTGAAATGGGTTCGGGGGCAAGGCGGCTGTTGCCGTCGGCGTCGAAGCGGTCCAGCCCGAGGTCGGTGAGATCAAGCCACTCGCACCCACCGGTGGTGGTGAGGTCGGCGGCCACCTGGGCCACTGCGGGGCCCCACATCATGCCGTGGCCGGCGGGGCTGGCCACGACGGTGCCTTCGACAGGTCCGTCGTTTGTCAGCAGCGGCCCGAGAATCGGCAGGTGGTCGGGGGTGTAGTCGATGGTCGCCGCCCACGCCCGCCGCAGCCCGAGGCCCTTGACGCCGGGCAGCAGCTCCTCGATGCGGTCGCGTGCTTTCCGGTAGTACGTCTCGTCGAAGTCGGCGGCAACACCGGGCGCCTCGTCAGGATTGCTCATACCCCACAGCAGGCCACCGGCTTCGCCTGGGCGCCAATAGATTCCGGATGTGATATCGAAGACCATCGGCACCTCGATGAACGTCGAACGCCGAGACCGGCGCGGTGACCACCACCTGGTGCCGTGCGCCGCCCGCAGGAATCCGTCCTCCCGCCGTCGCGCCGACCTTGCCAAGTTTGGGGCCGCCGGTCAGCACGACCCGTTCTGTGTCGATCGGGCCGTCCGATGTGTCAACGCCGACGACACGGCCTCCCGCGGTGCGCAGACCCGTGAACCTGCAGCGCTCGCGGACGTCGACGCCGCACGCGGTGAGAGCCGCGGCGTAGGCCAGCACGTTGCGCGGCGCATCGATGTAGCCGTCGCCAGGCGCATACGACGCGCCGAGGGTCACCCCGGGCGCGAGACCGGTCTGCCGATTATCGATGTCCGAGCAGGAGAGCCACTCCACTTCCAGGCCCAGCGTTCGCTGCAGCGCGATCCTCTCGTGCGCCTGCGCGACCTCCGCATCGGTGAAGCACGGCATCAGATAGCCCTGGGCGACAAAGCCACAGTCCAGCGGGAAGCGATCACCGCTGGCGGCGTAGAACTCCTGGGTGCGAAGGCCAAGCCGGATCGCGGTTTCGGTGCCGCCCTGGGCGCGCACCATGCCCGCGGCGCGACTGCTGGCGCCGTCCCCGAGCGTTCTGGCCTCGATGAGCACGACATTCGGTACGCCGCTTTCGGCGAGCAGCACGGCCGTCCATGCGCCGACCGTTCCACCGCCCACCACCACGACATCCGCGCTGCGGAAGCTGGTCATACTACGGAACGCTGGCATAGACTGAACGCTCAGTCAAGAGGTGGAGGTGTGGATGTACGGCCTGACCGAAGAGGATCGGCGCATCCGGGATACGGCGCGTGCGTTCGTCGAGACGTTGATGCCACATGAGGTGGAAGCCGAGCTTGCGGGCGGCCTTTTGCCCAAGGAGTTGACGACCGAGCATCAAGCCCGCGCAATCGAATTGGGCCTGTACGCAACGAATATGCCGCCCTCGGTCGGTGGCCCCGGCTATACGGCGCTGCAGCAGGTGCTGGTGCAGGAACAGTGCGGCCGGGTGACCAACGGCTTGGCCTGGGTGATGGCCACCCCACCTCAGTGGTGGGTCGAGGTTGCGACCGACTACCAGCGCGAGCGATGGCTGCTGCCTGCGGTGCGCGGTGAGAAGCATGAGGCGTATGCGATCACCGAGGAGTTCGCTGGCTCCGATGTGTCGGCGCTGCAGGCCACCGCGCGGCGCGACGGCGACGAGTACGTCATCGACGGGGTCAAGTGGCATGTCACGTCGTTCAACCTGGCCGACTACGTCTTCGTCGAGGCCGTCATCGATGGCGCAGACGGGGGAGACCACGTGCTGCTGGTGGTTGACCTGCCATGGCCCGGCGTGGAAGTGGTTCGCACACCACAGTATTCGCACAACATCGCCGACGAGCATCCGATCGTGGCGTTCAACGACGTTCGCGTGCCTGCGGCCAACCTCGTCGGCATCGAGGGCGGACCGATGACGTTCACCCAGGATTGGTTCCGGTTCGAGCGAATGATGGTTGCCGCCAGATGCGTCGGCGCCGCACAGCGTTTGGTCGACGAGACCACGGCGTTCGCGCAGACTCGGGTGGTCGACGGCAGGCCGCTTGGCGAGCACCAGTTGGTTGCGGGGATGCTGGCCGACAGCGCGACCGAACTGTTTGCCGCCAGAACGATGCTCTATGAAGTTGCGCGGTCCATTGACACTGGCCATGACCGCAAGACCTTGCACGGCCAGGCTTCAATGGTGAAGCTGTACTGCTCGGAGATGGCGGGCCGGGTGGCCGACCGCGCGGTGCAGATCTTCGGCGGCCGCGGCTACATGCGGGAGAACGTTGCCGAGCGGATGTTCCGGGAACTGCGGGTGGAGCGAATCTGGGAGGGGGCCAGCGAGATCCAGCGGATCATTGTCGGGCGTCAGCTGATGACGCGTGGTCCTTCGGCGTTGCTCGATCCGTCCTGAACCCCAGCGGGCAGGCGAATGAAAGCAACGGGCTCGGCAAAACCTTTGAGCGCGACTGTCTCTCGTCGCTGGGGCATACCAGCCAGCACTTCGCGCACGGCGGGATCGTCGGCAACGGAGGTCGACAGCACGATGTCGCCGCCAGTGCTTTGGCCCTGGAGGCGGGCGGCCATGTTGACGGTCGATCCGAAATAGTCGAGGCGGTCGTTCAAGGTCACGACCACGCTTGGGCCGGCGTGAATTCCCACCTTGAGGACGAGGTCTCGGACGCCGCGTTCAGACGAACCGATCTCCGCCTGCATGGCGAGCGCGGCCAACACCGACTGCGCGGGATCGCTGAACGCCGCCATCACGGCGTCGCCAATCGTCTTGACCACCGCACCGTCATGGTCACGCACGATGGCGGCCAGCAACGCGAAATGCTTGCGCACCATGTTGTATGCAGCGGCATCGCCAACACGTTCATAGAGCGCCGTCGAGCCCTGTAGGTCGGTGAAGAGCAGCGCGACCTGGCTGACGCCCGCATCATCGCCCGGCCGCAGGGTCGCCTCGGCGAACAGATCGCGAAAGGCCTGAAGCGAGATCACTTCGGGTGCCGTCAGCGCATCGCGCACCCATGTGCGGTCCTCGATCAGGGCTGCGATCTCGAAGCCCGCATCGTTCACGAACACCACGTGTCCCGCCTCGCCTGGATGATCCGTGGCGTTAAGCACCTCCACGCCCGATGCCGTGATGCGCACACCGGGGAAAGACCCGGACTCATAGTCGACGTCGACGAACACACCGGGATGCAGCGTACGGAGACGATATGAGCCAGGCGGAAGATCGACGCTGACGTTGCGCCGTTCGCCCGGATCCAGTAGCACCTGCACTGCAACATGGGGAGTTCCCATCGGGCCGGAAAGGCAGAACCCGCCGTCGGCGACCGCGCGAATAGCGGGCGCCGGTGCGAAGTAGAGCTCCACATTCTTCTCGAAGTCGCGGTCGTAATCGATGTTGCAGGAGGAACAATGGGCGCCGCGCGGCAAGTCGGAGAGTGTGCTGACGCTGAGCTTGGCGCCGCGGCAGTTGGGACAGAGCAGACCCCACTTCATAGTGAGCAGACCCGCCTTGACGCCTGCGAGACAAGCCTCGATCGCCGCCCGCGGAGGAACGCCAAGATCGACAGCAAGCACCTTGGGTTTGAGATGCGCAACGTCAGTGGCCATGCTGCCGAGCACAATGTCGGCGAGCCGCTCGCCGAGGCCGTTGCCGTACGGGCTGCGGTCGATTTCGCGGGCCAGCGTGGCTGCCCGCTCCCGCGCGCCGGGTGGAAGTTGCGGCGGCGGCAACTCGAACGGCGTAAGGCGCTCGCCCACCCGCTCCCCGCGTGCAAAGGCGACGGCCTCCAGGGTGCGCCTTCCGACCGCCTCACCCGCCTGGGCCGCGAGCCGCGCGCCGAACGCGCGGCCGACTAGGCTCAGCGGCTCCCATTCGAGTGCGTAGGTGACGTGCGAGCCGCCTTTGCCGTCCGGCTCGATATCGAACACCGGGCCGAAGCGGCGAAACGGGCCCTTCGTGAACACGCGCGACTGGCGGAAGTGCCGACCGGCGATCCACTCGTACGGCTTCTCCTCCCATTCGAGCGCGAAGCCAGCGGCCTTGCCTCGCCCGCGCCGAAGGATGGTCCCATTTGGTTGCACAGTTGGTTCGAGCGTGTACGCAGGCAGGCCCATGGCCTCGTTGAACCGTTCGGTGTCCGCCAGCACCGGCCAGAGCCGATCCGGTGCCAGGTCGAAAGTCCAGGTCCACGTGCGACGCATCGGTTGGAACTGTAGGTCAGGGATGGGGCGCTACGGGCTGCGTTGCTCGATCCGGCCTGAGACCGAGCAGCCGCATGCCGTGATAGACCAGCAGCGCGGCGATCGAACCGAGCGCAATACCGGTGAACGTCAGATCGCCTGCCTGCCACGTGAAATCGGCGATGCCGATGATCAGTGGGATGGCCGCGGTCATCTGGTTCAGCGGTTTGGAGAAGTCGACGTGGTTGGTCAGCCAGATGCGCACTCCGAGGACGCCGACCAGGCCGTACAGCACGACCGTCGCGCCGCCGAGCACTCCCGGTGGGATCGCCGAGATTGCCGCGCCCACTTTCGGGCACAGTGACAACGCGATGGCGACCGCGGCGGCGATCCAGTACGCGGCCGTCGAATACACCCGGGTCGCGGCCATCACCCCGATGTTCTCGGCGTAGGTCGTGGTCGCCGAGCCGCCGCCGAAGCCTGCCAACGTCGTTGCCACCCCGTCTGCCGCCAGCGCGCGGCCCATCACAGGGTCGACGTCGGTGTCGGTCATCTGGCCAACCGACTTGACGTGCCCGATGTTCTCGGCCACCAGCGCGATGACCGCGGGCAGGAACATCGGCAGCACCGCCACCGTGAATGTCGGGGTCTGGAACTCCGGCAGGCCCACCCACGATGCGGCCGCGATCGCCGAGGTGTCGACGTCACCGAGGATCAAGGCCAAGACATAGCCCGCGACGACGGCCAGGAAAATCGCCAGCCTGCCGATGATTCCGCGAAAGAACGCGAGCGTCCCAACAAGCAGAACCAGCGTGACCAGTCCGACCAGCGGACCCTTCTCGAAATTCGACTTGGCCGCCGGGGCCAGGTTGAAACCGATCAGCGCGACGATCGCCCCCGTGACGACCGGCGGCAGCGTCACGTCGATCCAGTGAGTCCCCAGCACGTGCACGGTGACACCGATGATGATCAGCACGACGCCGACCGCGACAAGACCGCCAAGCGCGCTGCCGGTGCCGTGTGAGGCCATGGCAGCCGTCACCGGCGCGATCACCGAGAAGCTCGACCCCAGATAGCTCGGCAGTCGGTTGCCGGTGATGACCAGAAACAGCACCGTGCCGACACCAGAGAAGAGCAGGGTGGTGGCCGGCGGAAAGCCCGTCAGCACCGGCACGAGGAAGGTGGCGCCGAACATCGCCACCACGTGCTGGGCGCCGAGCCCGATGGTGCGGGGCCAGCTCAGTCGCTCATCGGGCGCGACCACGAAGTCGCTGTCTGAACGTGACTCGACGTGCTTCCATTGCAGCGGGATCACGATGAGTATCTTGCCTGGACTAGCGCAATTTCGCGGCTATCAGCGGGACTGGTTGCGCGGCGACTTGGTTGCCGGTGTCACCGTCGCCGCCTACCTCGTGCCGCAGGTGATGGCCTATGCGACGGTGGCCGGACTGCCGCCAGTGGTCGGGTTGTGGGCGGCGCTCGTGCCGCTCGCGGTGTACGCCGTGCTCGGTTCGTCGCGGCAACTGTCGGTAGGTCCCGAATCGACCACTGCGCTGATGACCGCTACAGCGTTGGCTCCGTTGGCCGCTGGTGACCCCGGCCGCTACGCGATATTGGCCGCCGCTGCGGCACTGCTCGTCGGGGTGATCTGCTTTGTCGCAGGCTTGGTCCGGTTGGGATTGCTCGCCGACCTGCTGTCCCGCCCGGTGCTGATCGGCTACATGGCGGGGGTTGCGGTCATCATGATCGCCAGCCAGCTGGGCAAGGTCAGCGGGGTATCCGTCGACGGCGATGAATTCCTGGACCAGATGCGATCGTTCGTCTCGGGAATCGGATCGGTGCACTGGCCGACGATCGCCTTGGCCTCAGCGGTTCTCGTGGTGTTGCTCGTCCTGGCATGGGTGACACCGCGGATCCCCGGACCGCTGATCGCGATACTGGCGGCGGCCCTGGTGGTGAGCGTATTTTCGTTGCACCACAACGGAATCAAAGTCATCGGTGAAGTCCCTGGTGGGCTGCCGACACCTGGACTACCCGGAATCTCGCTTGCTGACCTGACGTCCTTGGTGATCCCGGCGGCCGGTATTGCGATCGTGGCTTTCTCCGACAACGTGTTGACGGCCAGGACGTTCGCGGTGCGCCACGGGCAGGATGTGGATGCCAACGCCGAACTACGGGCACTCGGCGTCTGCAACGTAGGCGCAGGCCTGATGCACGGATTTCCCGTGAGCTCCAGCGGTAGCCGCACCGCACTTGGCGATGCCGTCGGAAGCCGCACCCAGCTTTACTCACTCGTCATGCTGGTGGCGGTGCTTGCGGTGATGCTGTTCGGCCGCGGTGTGCTCGCAACATTCCCGACCGCGGCGCTGGGAGCATTGGTCGTGTATGCGGCACTGCGACTTGTCGACGTGAAGGAGTTCAAGCGGCTGGCCCGATTTCGGCGTAGCGAGCTGATACTCGCGCTGGCAACTACGGTGGCCGTGCTGGTGTTCGGGGTGCTCTACGGCGTGCTCGTTGCGATCGCGCTGTCGATCCTCGACCTGTTGCGGCGGGTGGCTCGACCGCATGACGCGATTCAGGGATTCGTGCCCGGTGTGGCCGGGATGCATGACATCGACGACTACCCGGAGGCTGATTTGGTGCCCGGGCTGCTGGTGTACCGCTACGACGCACCGTTGTTCTTTGCCAATGCAGAGAACTTCCGGGAACGGGCGATGGCGGCCGTCAACGACTTTCCCGGGTCCGTCGAATGGTTCGTGCTCAACGCCGAGGCGAACGTTGAAGTCGACCTGACCGCGCTGGACGCGGTCGATCAGCTACGAGCCGAATTGGAAAGGCGCGGAATCGTATTCGCTTTGGCCCGGGTGAAACAAGATCTGCGGGATGAGCTGGAAGCGGCAGGACTGCTCGACAAGATCGGCGAGGATCGCATCTTCATGACGCTGCCGACCGCTGTCGAGGCCTACGAGAAGCGGCTCACGACATAGGCAAGGGCGTATCGTCGGCATATCTCAGGGGGTGGGACCGCATGTCGATTGAAGACAACAAGAAGCTGGTCCGTCGTTTCTACCGGGAAATCGACGCAGGCAACCTGGACGTTTTGGACGAGTTGGTGGCCGAGGATTACATCGACCATTCACCGCCGCCGTTCCCAGGGCTCGATGCGCCGGGACGCGAGGGGCTCAAACAGGCGTTCCGGTTGTTCTGGGACGCGACGCCGGGCGTCCATGAAATCGAGGACCAGATCGCTGAAGGCGACAAGGTGGTGACGAGGCTAACGGCCCGTGGGACGCAACGCGGCGACCTGCCAGGCATTCCGGCCACCGGCAACGAGATGCGTATGACCGCTACGGTGATTCACCGAATCGCGAACGGCCGCCTTGCGGAGAAGTGGTCGGATAAGGACGTGCTCGCAATGCTCCAGCAACTGAACGTCATCCCACCACCCTGACGACGTAGGCAGCGACACCGATCGCCACGACGGCGGCACCGACCAGCACCGACGACATCGGTAGCAGGAAGGCCAGCACCAGGCAGCCGATGAAGCCGATCGCGGGAATCACTCTTCGGCCGAGGGTGAATGCCGACGCATTGGCGATCGCGTAGTAGAGAAGCACCGCGAACGACGAAAAGCCGATCGCGCCTCGCACATCCACCACCGCCGCCGTAACGGCGACGACGGCACCGACCACGACCTCCGCGCGATGCGGGCTCTTGAACCGCGGATGCACCGTGGCAAGCGCATGGGGCAGATGCCGGTCGCGCGCCATGGCCAAGGTGGTGCGGGAGACGCCGAGGATCAAAGCCAGCAGCGAGCCAAGCGCCGCGATCGCCGCGCCAACCCGCACCACAGGCTCCATGCCGGGGACGCCCGCAGCGCGCACCGCGTCGGCCAGTGGCGCCGTCGCCGAAGCCATTGCGGTGCTGCCCAATTGGCTCAGCACGGTGACCGCCACCACCGCGTACACCAGGAGCGCGATGCCGAGCGCGATCGGTATCGCACGCGGGATGGTGCGTGCCGGATCGCGCACCTCCTCGCCCAGCGTCGCGATCCGCGCGTATCCGGCGAACGCGAAAAACAGCAGCCCCGCCGCTTCCAGCACGCCGCGGATGCTGACGCCGTCGCCGAGTTCCAGCCGTGAGGCGTCCACGTCGCCGAAGCCGAGAACGACGACCACCACCGCGGCGAGCACGGCGAGCACGAGCGCGACGATGACTCGGGTCAGCATCGCGGACTTCTGGATGCCTGCATAGTTCACAGCGGTCAGCGCGACCACGGCGGCCACCGCCACCGCGTGCGCCCAGTCAGGCCACACGTAGTACCCGACCGTCAGCGCCATCGCCGCGCAGGACGCCGTCTTACCTACGACGAAGCTCCACCCAGCGGTGTAGCCCCAGAACTCGCCGAGACGTTCGCGCCCGTAGACATAGGTGCCGCCGGACTGCGGATAAAGAGCGGCCAACCGGGCCGAGGACGTCGCGTTGCAATAGGCGACCACCGCGGCGACGGCCAGCCCGATGAGCAGACCCGAGCCTGCGGCGGCAGCGGCCGGGGCCAGCGCAACGAAGATGCCTGCGCCCACCATCGAGCCAAGCCCGATCGTCACGGCGTCGAATGTGCCGAGCCGCCGTTGCAGTGCTGGGCCGTCCGGCGAGCTCACGGCAAGATGCTATGTCAGGCGACTGGGTCTTCCCCGAATACCGACTCACGGCCCCAAGCGGTGGCCGCCACAGCCCCCACGATGACGAGCACAATCGAACCGACCGCCACGAGTGGAATCGCCCACAACCGGCGCAGTATCAGCGCGGTCTCGCATTGGTCAACGTAGTTGTGCTGGCCGGCCGCGGACGCGGCCTGGCTCAGATCGGAAGCGAATCCCGTCCCACAGTTGACCTGGAAGCCCCACTGGTCATAGTCGTCCAAGAAGATTGGAAAGTTGAGCGCAAGGAGCCCGACAGCGATCAGGGCGACACAAACGATTCCGATGTAGAACGCGCGATGGTGATAGTGGTGCAAAGCGTCCCCCGTTCAGGTCATGCATACGTCGGCGATGAGCAGTACCGGCCACGACACGATCGACCCGAGATAGGACACCGCCAGGTCGACACCGGCCATGTGCTGCAGGTGCTCGGTGTGCGTGCTCGACCAGATGACACCGACGATCAGGTACTCCAGTGCCAAGAATCAGCGCGACGACCATCAGTTCACCTATCGTCACCTGAAACCCCAACAGCCGTCGCAGCGTGCCGAGCATGGCCACTATGTTAATGGCGATTCTTGCAACGGCGAACACTTTCTCGTGATTTTCCAACCAAAGTGGGCAGCTATGTATCCGTAACGTCCGTTATGGTGTTGGCCATGGCACGCACCAGGCCCATCCGTGGTGAGGGTGTCCGGCGTCGGCCAAAGGATCGCAAGGCGCAGATAGCCCGCGCGTCGGCCGAGGCGTTCAGTGTGCTCGGATACTACGGCGTCAGCATGGAGACCATCGCGGCGCGCGTCGGCATCTCCGCTGCCGCGCTTTACCGTCACTACTCGAGCAAGTACGAACTGTTCTGCGACGCGGTGCTCAACCTCGGTCAGCAATTGGTCGACTGCACCGCATTCGCCGACGACGCGACCGGCGACCCCGAACTGATCGTGCGCAGGCTCATCTCGGCGCTCGTCGACACCGCAATGGCCAACCGCGAGTCGGGCGGCCTCTACCGCTGGGAAGGCCGCTACCTGCGCGGCGATGACCAGGCCACGCTGATCGCACAGATGCGCACCGTGCACTGCCGGATCCAGAGGCCGCTGATGGCAATTCGGCCCGAGCTGACATCGCAGCAGGGCTGGACATTGTCGACGTCGGTGCTGTCCGTGATCGGCAGCATCGTCGACCATCGAGCCAAACTGCCAGCCATCCAGGTGCGCGCATTGCTCGCCGACCTAGCCGACGCGGTGGTGGCCGCCGATGTGCCGGACGCCGCGAACAGCGTTGCCGAGGCCGTTCCGCCCGTCGCCCCCGTCACGGAGACGTCGAAATACGAAGCGCTGCTGAACGAATCGATGCGACTCTTCAACCTGAAGGGCTACCGCGACACCAGTATGGATGACATTGCGACGGCCGTCGGCATGCCTGCGTCGGGCATCTACCGGTACTTCTCGGCCAAGAGTGACATCCTCGCGGCGGCGTTCCGGCGCGCGGCCGACCGATTGTCGGCGGAGCTGTCGACCATCGTGGTCACAGTGCCCGATCCCGAGGACGCACTGACCGCGGTCATCGACGCGTATGTGACGAGGTCGTTCGACCAGCCCGAATTGGATTACGTGTACTACACCGAACGGCTCAACATGACACCGGGCGATCAGAACATCCTGCGCAATCTTCAGCGAGCCACCGTGGAGTTGTGGGTGGACCTGGTGGTTTCCGTGCGGCCGGACTGGACACCGGGACAGGCCCGCTTCGCCGTGCACGCCGCGATGTCATTGGTGATCGACCTCGGCCGGTTGATGCGGTATGAGAATTCGGCGCCGGCCCGCGAGGTCGTGGAACGGCTGGTGGATCTGACGCTGCTCGGTCGCTATCGGTTGCGCGCCGCGTTGCCGGCTAAATAGGCCACATAGCCGATCGTCCCGACGATCGCCAGCGATCGGGTCTGTCGTGCGGAAAGGCCAAGCCCGAGTGCCGTTTCGATGCCACCGTTGATGTAGAGGTGCTGACGGCTGTTGCGCGGAAAGGCTTGTTTGGTGATGCCGTCGAACAGCTGCGGGCTGGTGAAATGGGCGAGTCCCACACCTGCGACGGCCAGCCCGCCGAGCTTTGCGGCGCGCGAGTTCCTGACCTTCTTAGTCGGCACAGCCGTTGATCCCTTCTGATCACGCAATCTGGTAGTCGCTCAACGGATACTCGGACGCCTCTTTGACCGCGTCTTTCGTCGACATCGGCCGCAGCAGCGTCGGCTCGCCGTGGGGATTGAAGTAGTAAGACCGCGACGTCGCACAATTGCCGATCGTCCACAACGAATCGCCAAGCAATTCGGTCATCCGATCCCGGTACTTCGTGTTCGCGTCCTCTGTCACCTCGAACGTGGTCGCGCCGCGGCGCTTGAGCTCACCGAACAACCGGTCCATGTGCCGCATCTGGTACTCCATCGTGTTGAAGAAGTTCAACCCGAGGAAAGCGAACGGGCTTGCGAGGCTGAGGTAGTTCGGGAAGTACGGCATCGTCACACCCTGGTAAGCCTGGAATCGGGTATCGCGCCACCACTTTCCGAGATTGCGCCCTTCACGGCCGATCACCTCGATGGCGGGGAAGTTGGCATCCCACAGGTCAAACCCGGTAGCCAGTATCAACGTGTCGATGACGGTCTTGGTGCCATCGGCGTTGACGATGCCGTCGGCCTCGATGCGTTCGATGCCGTCGGATTGCAGATGCACATGCGGCTTCGTGAACGCGCGGTAGTAGCCATTGGAGAATGTCGGCCGCTTGCAGCCGAAGTCGTAGTCCGGGGTCAGCCTGCGGCGCAACTCCTTATCGCGGATCGACGCGAAGCGGTGCATCTTCGAAAGGTCCGCCGCGGCGACGTTGAGCCGGTGGAACTGCCGATGGTGAATCACCGCGGTGTTGATCATGACTTCGTAGATCGAATCGGTCAGCCAGCGAATCGCGCGCTGTGTCAACGGGATCCGGGCGAACAGACGCTTGGCTCGTTCACCGAAACGCAGGTCGATCTTGGGCACCACCCAGATCGGTGTGCGCTGGTAGACCGTGAGGTCGGCGACCTTCTTGGCCAGTTCCGGGATGAGCTGGACCGCGGTGGCGCCGGTGCCGATGACGGCCACCCTGCGGCCTTCGAGTGGATACGAGTCGTCCCAGGCGGTGGTGTGAATGACCTTGCCTGCGAAGTCGGCAACGCCGGGGATGTCGGGCACCTTCGGCTGGGACAGGAAGCCCGTCGCGGTGATCAGATACCGCGCGGAGAGCGTTTCACCGTCGGCCACCGTGACGCGCCAGACGCCGGCCTCTTCGTCCCAGCGTGCGCCCTCGACGACCGTGTTGAACCGCATGTGCCGTCGCACGTCGAACTTGTCGGCGACATCGTCGGCGTATTGCTTGATCTCCGGGCCAGGGGTGAAGAGCCGTGACCAGTTCGGATTCGGCTCGAAGAAATAGGAGTACGTGGTGGTGGGGACGTCGACGGCCAGTCCCGGATAGCGGTTCACGTGCCACGTCCCGCCGAGGTCGTCCTCGCGGTCGAGGATCACGAAGTTCTCGTAACCCAGCCGCTTGAGCTGGATGGCTGCGCCTATCCCACCGAAACCGGCTCCCACGATGACCGCGTCGAATTGCTCCGGAGTCATGCCCCAGACGGTACCTCAGGTACCGGAAACTTTGATGACCGCCTCAGCCCTTGAGAGTTCCCGTCCGCGGCGGGTCCAGCGTCGCGACGCAGGTCACCGCCCTGTCGCCCTGCTCCCATGTTTCCGCCGTCGGATAGAGCACGTACAGCTGTACCGAGTCATCGGTGATCGCGTCGGGTGCATAGGTGGCCAGTTCGGGCTCGCACTTGTTCTGGTACTCCTCGATCGCGGGCTGCCCGGGGTAGTCGCCCTCCGGCATCATCAGCACCGCGAACACCTCGCCGGCATGCGATTCTTCGCAAGCGATGGTGTCGACGGTCAACACCCGGGTGCTGTCTGGTATCGCCTTGAGGCAGTCGCCGACCTTGACGTCTGTCGCGGTGACCGTGCCCTTCCCGATGAAGAACAAGAAGGCCAAGCCGACGACGGCCAGCAGTGCGAAGACGCCGACCACCAGGCCGATGATCAATCCCCACCGCGTCTTCTTCGGTGGAGCACCGTACGGACTGCCAAGAGGTGGCGCCTCCCCATACGGCATCGGAGGGGGCGGCGGGTAGCCCGCCCTGCGGCGGCGGGTAGCCGCCTTGCGGAGGCGGGTAGCCCCCCTGCGGCGGCGGATAGGGCCTTGGGCCGGCTGGCCGTACGGCCCCTGCGGACCATACGGTCCCTGCGGTTGGTCGCCGTACGGCGGGGGATAGCTCGGCGGCATGGTCACCCGTTGACACTAGCGTCAGTCACGCAGCGATGACCACCGCTCATGCTCCGAAATCGCAACGCAAACGACAGACCGCTCGCCGTTTGCCCACGCGACGCGGAACACAGGGCCCTCCTGCGAGTTCGGTGCGTAGTCGAAGAACGCGGGTCCGCATTCTTCTGCGGTTGCGTCCGGCGCGCGTCAAGGATCGCGAACACTTCGCCGTAGTGTGGCCGGTCGCAGCGCACCCGCTTCACCCACGTCGGAAGCTCGCCCTCGGCGGTGTCCTTGACACAGTCTCCGGTCTTGAGGTCAATCGCGCGCACGTTGTCGCCTTGGGCGGAGAGACCGTAGGCGATGAGCGACGCGATGATCGCGATCCACGCGGCAGAGATGACCAGTGCCGCGATGGCCAACCCGCGCCCGCGTTGGCGGCGGTGCCTTATCTGGAACAGCGCGACGATCGCGAAGATCACGCTGAGGATGGTGCCGCCGAGGATCCCCAGTACGAACGCGGCGATGGCCCAGCCGTTGGTTCCGCCCGTTGGCGGCTCGGACGACGGGCCAGTCACGCTCGCAACCGTAGTGCCGCATCGACCGCCAGCGCGGGCACGTCCAGGGTCTTGGAGCCGAGGTCGTGGCGGGCGCCGGTGACCTCGACGATCTCGGTGGGGGCGGGGATCAGCGCGGCGGCGGGGCGCAGCTCGTCGATGGTGCCGAACGGATCGGCGGTGCCGTGGGTGAAGACCGTCGGCACCGTGATGTTGGGCAGGTGATCGGTGCGCGCCCGTTCGGGCTTGCCCGGCGGATGCAGCGGGTACGAGAAGAGCGTCAGCACATCGACGGCCGCCGCCCCCTCGGCAATCACCATGGACGTCATCCGGCCGCCGTACGAGTGGCCGCCCGCGATGACCGGACCGTTGGTCAGCGTGTGGGCCAGTTCAATCGCCTCGACGACTCCGGCCTGATCTTTGGCGGCCGACCCCGATGGCGGGCCCTTCGGCCTGCGCTGCCGGTACGGCAGGTTGTACCGCACCGCCAGCCAGCCGCGGCGGGCCCACTCGTCACAGATCTTCACCAGCAGCGGGGATTCGCGACTGCCACCGGCGCCGTGGGTCAGCATCACGGCGCCCTTGGCCTTGCCTGTCGGCTCGTGCGCGATACCCGCAATCTGATCGAGGTTCATGGGTCCAGTCTGAACAATGCCGACACGGGACCGTGACCGTGTCCCAACGGGTATGCGGCGCGCAGGCATTCGGTCACCCAGCTTTTCCCGAAGGCAACCGCATCGGGCACGGTGTAGCCGTGGGCCAAAGCACTCGCGACGGCCGCGGCGAGCGTGTCACCGGCGCCGTGGTCGTTGCCGGTGTCGATGCGCGTCGCGTCGAACTCGTAGAAGTCGGTGCCGTCGAACAGCAGGTCGGGAGCTGTGCGACGACGAGCGCAGGTGACCGCCCTTGACCAGCGCCCACTTGGGGCCCGAGTGCGTGCAGGGCACGGGCCGCCTCACGTTGTGACGTGTCGTCGACGACGTCGACATCGACAAGTAGGCGGACCTCGTCGAGGTTGGGCGTAACGAGTGTGGCCAGCGGAAAGAGTTGGCCCTTAAGCGAATCCAGCGCGCTCGGATGCAGCAGCGGATCGCCGTGCATCGACGCGCACACCGGATCGACCACCAGCGGCACCGTGCCGGCCAAGCCCTGTCCGCGCCAGGTGTCGGCGATGGTGTCGATGATCGCCGACGACGCCAGCATGCCTGTCTTGGCGGCCTGCACACCGATATCGGAGGCCACCGCCTCGATCTGACCCGCGATCACGTCGAGGGGAATCTCGTGAAAACCCTTGACGCCGACCGAGTTCTGCACGGTCACCGCGGTAACGGCGACAAGGCCGTGCACGCCGAGCATGGCGAAGGTGCGCAGGTCGGCCTGGATGCCCGCGCCGCCGCCGGAGTCGGATCCGGCGATGGTCATCACCCGCAGCGGCGTCTCGCCCGGCGGGAGTCAGCGGTAGATACTTCATGTCGCCAAGGGTAGGTAGACCTGGTTGCCGTGTTCGGCGAATTCCCGTGACTTGTCGGCCATCGCGTCGCGGATGTCCTGCGTGATGCGCATCGAGCAGAACTTCGGCCCGCACATCGAGCAGAAGTGCGCGGTCTTGGCAGGCTCGGCCGGCAGGGTTTCGTCGTGGAATTCGCGTGCGGTGTCGGGATCGAGCGACAGCGCGAACTGGTCGTGCCAGCGAAACTCGAACCGCGCCTTCGACAATGCGTCGTCACGCTCCTGAGCGCGGGGATGCCCCTTGGCCAGATCGGCGGCGTGCGCGGCGATCTTGTAGGCGATCACGCCGTCCTTGACGTCCTTGCGGTCCGGCAGGCCCAGATGCTCCTTGGGCGTGACGTAGCACAGCATCGCCGTGCCGGCCTGCGCGATGATCGCCGCGCCGATCGCCGAGGTGATGTGGTCGTAGCCAGGGGCGATATCGGTGGCCAGCGGGCCGAGCGTGTAGAAGGGCGCCTCCTCGCACAGCTCCTCTTCGAGGCGCACGTTCTCGACGATCTTGTGCATCGGGATGTGGCCCGGGCCCTCGATCATCACCTGCACGCCATGGGATTTGGCGATCTTGGTCAGCTCGCCCAGCGTGCGCAGCTCGGCGAACTGAGCCTCGTCGTTGGCGTCGGCGATCGATCCCGGCCGCAACCCGTCGCCCAGCGAGAACGTCACGTCGTAACGGGCGAGGATCTCGCACAGCTCCTCGAAGTGGGTGTAGAGGAACGATTCGGTGTGGTGCGCGAGCATCCAGGCCGCCATGATCGAGCCGCCCCTGCTGACGATTCCGGTGACGCGCTTGATCGTGAGCGGGATGTAGCGCAGCAGCACGCCCGCGTGCACGGTCATGTAGTCCACGCCCTGCTCGCACTGCTCAATCACGGTGTCGCGGTAGACCTCCCAGCTCAGCTTGGTGGGGTCGCCGTTGATCTTCTCCAGCGCCTGGTAGATCGGCACGGTGCCGACCGGCACCGGCGAATTGCGCAGAATCCACTCGCGCGTTTCGTGGATGTTGCGGCCGGTCGAGAGGTCCATGATGGTGTCGGCGCCCCAGCGGGTGGCCCACACCATCTTGTCGACTTCTTCGGCGATCGAGCTCGTGACGGCCGAATTGCCAATGTTGGCATTGATTTTCACCGCGAATGCCTTGCCGATGATCATCGGCTCACTCTCGGGGTGGTTGTGGTTGGCCGGGATCACCGCGCGCCCGCGGGCCACCTCGTCGCGCACCAGTTCGGCGGGCACGCCTTCGCGGGCGGCGATGAACGCCATCTCCGCGGTGATCTCACCGGCCCGCGCCCGCTGCAGTTGCGTGCCCGCGATCGCGCACGACACCCGGCCGTGGCGGCAGACCCGCATGCAGGTCGATCACCGCGTCGGCATCCGTATACGGGCCGGACGTGTCGTAGAGGTCGAGGTGCTCGCCGTTGGACAGGTTCACCCGCCGAAACGGCACCCCATCGACGTAGATCTTCGTGCTGCCCGCGATGGGGCCGGTGGTGACAGACGGATCGACAACAAGATCACTCATTTGAACATCTCCCTACGCCGGCATTACCCGGTCAGGTTCGTACGGTCGACAGCCCCAGCTGTCCTCTCAGCGCACTGGGTGTGCGCTCCCGTGTGTGGACGCCTGCCACGCTAGCGCAGCGATCCGGTGCAGCGGGAATAGGAATTGCTCCGGCGATGCTTTGTATAGCTAATATATGTGTTTTGCAGCTAGAGACTTGCCTGGATACGTAAGCGAATAGATGACGACTGAGATTGAGAAGACGAAACCCCCGGTGGTGGCGGACGCCGACACTGCCCTGGTCGAGACGGCTCGCCGACGCCGGACGCATGGACCACGACCACCCGTTCTACAAGTGGATCGTGCTGTCCAACACGACGCTGGGCATGCTGTTGGCGTCGATCAACGCGTCGATCGTGCTGATCTCGCTGCCGGCCATCTTCCGCGGCATCGGCCTGAACCCCCTCGCGCCCGCCAACGTCAGCTACCTGCTGTGGATGCTGATGGGCTACCTCGTAGTCACCGCGGTGCTGGTGGTGTTCTTCGGCCGACTCGGCGACATGTTCGGCCGCGTCCGCATCTACAACCTCGGCTTCGTCGTCTTCACCGTCGCGGCGGTCGCGCTTTCCTTCGATCCGTTCCACCTCGGCAGCGGCGCGCTGTGGCTGATCGTCTGGCGAGTGATCCAGGGCGTCGGCGGGGCGATGCTGATGGCGTCGTCGGCGGCGATTCTCACCGACGCGTTCCCGTCGAACCAGCGCGGGATGGCGCTTGGCGTGAACATGGTGGCCGCCGTGGCCGGATCGTTCCTCGGCCTGCTGATCGGCGGCGTGCTGTCGGAGTTTCACTGGCAGGCGATCTTCTGGGTCGGCGTGCCGATCGGAGTGCTCGGCACAGTCTGGAGCTACCGGTCGCTGAGGGAGCTCGGCGTGCGGACTCCCGGGCGGCTGGACTGGGCAGGCACCCTGACGTTCGGAGTCGGCCTGACGGCACTGCTCACCGGCATCACGTATGGCATTCAGCCGTACGGAGATTCGACGACGGGTTGGACCAACCCGTGGGTGTTCGGGTCGATCGCTGTTCGGAGCTGCTCTTGATCGTGGCCTTCTGCTTCATCGAGCTGCGGGTAGCTCAGCCGATGGTCGACATCCGGCTGTTCCGGTCGGCGTCGTTCGGCATGGGCAACCTGGCCGGTCTGATGTCCTCGGTCGGGCGCGGCGGCCTGCAGTTCATGCTGATCATCTGGTTGCAGGGGATCTGGCTTCCGTTGCACGGCTACAGCTTTGAGTCGACGCCGCTGTGGGCGGGCATCTACCTGCTGCCTGCGACATTCGGGTTCTTGGCTGCCGCACCGCTGGCAGGCTCGCTGGCGGACCGCTTCGGTGCCAGGCCGTTCACGGTCGGCGGGATGTTGCTGATGGCGGCGTCATTCGTCGCGCTGGTGATGATCCCGGTCAACTTCAACTACTGGGTGTTCGCGATCCTGGTGTTCCTCAACGGGCTGGGCGGCGGCATCTTCACCGCGCCAAACACCGCGGCGATCATGTCGAGCGTGCCTGCCGCTCAGCGTGGTGCCGCGTCGGGTGTGCGGGCAACGTTCTTCAACGCCGGGTCATCGTTGTCGATCGGCATCTTCTTCTCTCTGATGATCGTCGGTCTGGCCAATCATGCTGCCGAGCGCGATGAGCGCTGGGCTGCAAGCACAAGGTGTGTCCGCCGCCGTGTCGCAGGATGTTGCGAATCTGCCTCCGGTCGGCAGTCTGTTCGCTGCGTTCCTGGGTTACAACCCGATCGCCGAGCTGTTGGAACCGTCGGGCGCGTTGCAGCAGCCCGGCGTGAACGCCGAAGTGCTGACCGGCCAGACGTTCTTTCCGCACCTGATCACCGAGCCGTTCCATTCCGGTCTGACCGTGGTGTTCATCGCCGCCGCGGTGATGATGCTGATCGGCGCGATCGCGTCGATCTTCAACCCGGGCCGCTACGCCGACGCGCCGGGTGCCGACAACGAGGTGTGAGACTCCGCGCAGCCTGGGTAACCAGGCGGACTCTATTCGTCGTTGCGTACGCACTCGTAGGTGAGCTCGATTTCGGGTCCAAGCTCGACAACCTCGAACTGATCGACGGTGATCCCGCTGAAGGAATTTGCATCGATTCCGAGGTCGGCCCATTTTGCGGTGCTGGTGCGATCGTCGGCGAACGTCAACGAGATCTCGCCGCCGTCCGAGAGCAGCATGCCATGCGTCTTGAGCGCCTTCAGGACGACCTTCTGCGGATCGGTGTAGCCCGATTCGTCGAAGTCGGCCTTCAACCGAAACCGGACACCGTAGGGCGGCGCGTTGGGGTCGGTGCTCTCCGGGCCGCCGGCGTGAGTGGCTGGAGCGACGTAGACGGCCTCCTTCATTCGGTCGTTAGGCAGGATGAAGCGCAGCGCGTGATTGATTGTGCCGGAGGCGACTTCGTCGGCGGTCGGGGTGAGTGGGGCGATCGGGAAGCCTGCGGCGTCGGCGCTGGTGCACTGCTCGCCCCGCAGGGTGTCCGGGTACGACTTGTTGAGGTTCCAGACGAAAAACCCGACGGCCGTGATGTCATCGCCCGTCTTCGTGCCCTGATAGACCTCATAGAGCTTTCCTTCGTCCTCTTCGACGACGAGCAGGTGGCAGTCACCCTGGGTCTCGGTGTTGCCCGAGATGTCGCAAGTGAGGTCCGACGAGCCTTCGAAGTTGGCGTCCTGCGGGACTGGCATCTGCGCGGGCACCTCGTCACAGTCGGGGCCGCCGAAGCAGTACTCGTCCGCACCGACGACTTGCACCCGCGGTGTGTTGCTGTCGGCGATGAAAACCGGGATCGAGAAATCGGATTGGAACTTATTGCCGTTGCCCCAGCCGCCTAAGTCATTGAGCGACTGAATGATTGCGTCGCTGCGGTCGGACTTGGTGGCTCCGGACACGTCGGTCGTCCACGGCTGCGCAGCGCGCGCATTCGGTGTGGCGTGTGCGCTCGGTTCAGCGCTCGCACCCGACGCAGGCTTGTCGTCCGTGATGACGCCGCAGCTCGACGGCTGTTGCGCATAGCAGGGCGAGCACGCCGAACCGCGACACGCGCCTAGCTGACCTCATGATCGCCTTCCGATGAGCGGGTTTGTGCTGAGGGTTGACGCTACGAGGTCAAAGGCATTGTTGAATCGGGTGTTTCCCTAACCTCACGATGAACCAACGAAACCAGGCCCAGGCATATGGCTCAAACCGTCGTACAGGTCGATACATAGGGAAACACCTGATTCAACGGCGGTGTCCGGCAAAATAGTGTCACGGCATGACGATCAAGACCGCCACGCGCAGAGCCGCTGTGGCCATACGAACACCTGGATTACTTGCCATCGCGACCGCCTTCGCCGCCTCCGTGTTGTCGGGGACTGTGGCGGCGCCGGTCGCAAACGCGGACAGTTTGCCCAATGGGCTCAACGTGACCTGCAATGCCGTTGGGGACAACCAACTTACCTGCGTCGTCAGCGGCTGTCCCCGAGTGAACGGCGATTATGTCGTCGACGCCGTGCATGTGATGGACAACGGGCATCAAGACGAGTACCCGTTCAAATGCATCAACGGCGCAACCGCGACGCATAACGTCGCCGTTATCATCTCCAGCATCGGTAGTGGTGGGTTCACGCTCGGGTTCCAGGGCTGCCGCAAGAAAGATCTCGAGGGGGATTGGTGTGGCCCCTGGGCGGATTACACCTACAAGCCGGCCGCGGCCCCGAAGCCGCAGGCGCCGGCCGCCCCGGCTGCTCCGGCGGCCCCCGCGGCGAAGCCGGACATCCAATGTCCTGCAGGCTCACCGACCCCGACGGTTCCGGCTGACCAAACGTGCGCCCCGATCCCGGACGTGACCAACGCTATCCAGGCCTCCTTCGGTGACCCTGGAGCGACGAGCGTCGACTTCAATGTCACCAACACGTCAAACATGGAAGCGACGTGCAACTACACCGCTACGGCAAATTCGTTGAATCCCTTGGTCCCCAAGAAAACGACCAGACAGTTCAACGTTCCGGCGAATGGAAGCCACACGGAGACCTTCAGTGGCACCGTAACTTTCACCACATACAACGCCGTGCTGTCGTGCAAGGACGCCAGTGGCAAGCAGAAAGCGGAGCTGGGTCACGTCAATACGTCTGTGACGTGGTAGTCGCAACGGAACTCTGAACAAACGTCTGCCACGGTCCGATCTCCGCCGGGCCGTGGCAGGCGTGTATCGCAGCCGCCATTTTCCAAGATCCCAGACTCTCTGTAGCGGACGCTGTTTCAACGAATTGTTATGACGGAAAGGACCACCAGTGGTCAAACTGACAAGCCGAACCCTTGGGCCTGTGCTGATGGCTGCTGCGGCCTGCCTCGCAATTGGAGGCTGCGGGTCCGGCAGCGGATCGGACATCGCAACCGCGAGTAGTTTGCCCGGGGCTCCCGCAGCTTCTGATTCGCCGGGTAGCGCCGCTGCGATCGATGCCTGCGCACTGATTTCGGCCGATGACATTTCGGCGCTGCTCGGTACGACCATTGCGGGGAAGTCGACTACCACTGATCCAGAACTTCCCGGCTGCATCTGGGAGAACCCGGATTCGCTCGAGTCCGTCTCCGTCGAGATCGGCAATCCGGACACCGCGATGGGCAACGAACTGCCGCCCCCGGAACCGGGGTTCCCTGAGCTGCGCACGCCGGGTCCGGACGGAATGATGTTCCTGGGCAATGGGTCAGTAAATTTCGCGGCGGGTGGCCGGTCCAACACCGTTCAGGTCGCTGTGCTGAGTATGGCCGGTGATGAAGCGAATGCCGCCGCCGTCGAACTGGCGAGAAAGATCGCGCCGCAAGTAGCCGAGTAGCTATGCAAGTAAGCCGAGCTCCGGCATGATGCCGGTCGGCGTGCTCGCGTCGATCTTCGACCAGGGCCGCTGCACCGAAGATCCTGGCGCTGAAAGCGAAGGGAGACTCCCCGACGCCAGGCGTTGCGGCGATGTCGACGCAAATTACAAGAGTAGAGCTCACGGCTGATGATCGCTAAGGCAAATAATTAGCCGTAGTGGTCGCCCCGCCCTCAGCTGACTGACAGTATCTAGTCGTGGCCACGCGGGTGGTAAGTCGTGAGGTGGAATCTCGGGCGGTTGATGAGTTCCTCGCGTCCGTTCCTTCTGGACCCTCGGCGCTGGTGGTGGAGGGCGAGGCGGGCATCGGCAAGACCACGGTGTGGTTGTCGGCGCTGGAGCGGGCGCAAGCAGGCGGGATTTCGGATTCTGTCGACACGAGCGACGTCGGCCGAGTCAGTCCTCGCCTATACGTCGTTGGCCGCTCTGCTGGACGGGTTGGACGATGCCGCCTTTGCGGCGTTGCCGGCACCACAGCGTCTTGCCATCGATCGGGTTCTATTGCGAGTGAGCGCCGACGGTCCCGTGACGGACCAGCGTGCAGTCGGAGCCGCATTTCTCTCGGTCCTCGATCGGCTCGCCGAGGAGTCGCCCGTTGTGGTGGCCATCGACGATCTGCAGTGGCTCGACCCGCCGAGCAGGCTGATCATCTCGTCGGCCACGAGACGACTTGCCGGGCCGATTGGCGTGCTTGCCACCGTGCGCGACGCGCCGGATAGCCCTGACGTGGGATCGTGGGTAGAGCTACGGCATCCTGACCGCCTGCGCCGTGTCCGTGTCCGACCCATGACCCTCGGCGCACTGCACGCGGTTCTGTCCGATCGGTTCGGCCAATCCTTCTCCCGTCCGAAAATGCTTCGTATCCAACAGTTTTCCGGTGGTAACCCGTTCTACGCACTGGAGCTCGGGCGTGCCATGGCCGACGACACTTGGCATGACGGGGCAGCATTACCGAGCACACTCGCAGAATTGGTGCGGGCAAGGTTGGGAAGTCTGACCGCCGACGCCCGCAAGGCGCTGCTGGCGGCCGCCTGCCTGGCCACGCCTACGTTGGAGTTGATCGCGCGCGCCACCCACACTGACGCCGACCACATCGTGGCGATCCTCGAGGATGCCGAGAACAAGGGCATCATCCAAATCGACGGGCAACGACTGAGTTTCACCCATCCCCTGCTCACCCGCGGCGTGTACACCGACGCTACGCCGGCGGGCCGCCGCGCCATGCACCGGCGCCTCGCCGAGATCGTCGACGAGCCGGAGCTCAAGGCCAGACATCTGGCGCTGGCCGCCGCCCGCGGCGACGAGCTCACATTGAGTTCACTCGATACGGCCGCCGAACTAGCGCATGTCCGCGGAGCACCGACCGCCGCGGCCGAACTCATCGAACTCGCAATGGGACTCGGCGGCGACACACCAGAGCGCCGGATCCGCTTGGCGGGCCATCACTTCGAAGCGGGCGATCCAGGTCGGGCGAAGGTCCTGCTCGAGGACACCATCGACCGACTGGCGCCGGGCACGGTGCGTGGCGAGGCGATGCTGCTACTCGGTGTCGTGCGGCTGTACGACGACAGCTTTCTCGAGGCCGCAGACTTACTGGAGCGTGCCCTCGAGGAGTCAGCAGAGAATCCCGAATCCCGAGTGCGCATGGTGATCATGCTGGCGTACGCGCTATTCAACGGTGGTCGTCTGGAGCAGGCCATGCAACATGTGGACGACGCGGTGGCGTACGCCCTACGACTTGAGCGGCCCGAACTGCTCGAGCGAGGCGCTGGGCATGCGGGTGACGCTTCGCTTCGTGATCGGCGAAGGCCTCGACGAGGCTGACATGCGACGCGCACTCGAGGTGGATGACTACCCGCTGAGCCTCCCGCTCGCCGCGCGGCCCCGCGTGCAGAACGCGCTGCTTCTCGCGTGGACCGGGCAACTGGACGCCGCGGCCGAAGCGATGGCCGCCATCGAAAAGCGCTGTATCGATCGCGGCGAGGAAAGCGAGCTGATCTTCGTCGGTTTCCACCTCTGTCTGCTACAGGTCTGGCGGGGCAGTCTGGCCGAGGCCGAACTTGTCACCGAAGACACCATGGAGCGGGCGCTGCAATTGGGAGGCGATCTTCCGTTGTTCATCGCCCTGACGAACAGGGCGATGATCGGCGCCTACGCCGGCCGAGCCGACCAAGTTCGTCGCGACACCGCAGAGGCGATGGCGGCGAGTCAGCGTTGTGATTCGCACAGATTGGCGGAGTGGCCGATTACGCAACTTGGGATTCCTTGAGGTATCGCTCGGGAATTATGAGGCGGCGCTGCAAGCGCTGCGAACCGCTTCTTCTCATGCACGACAGGATGCCGCAAGCGACGGAGATCATCGCCGCATCCTTCATTCCTGATGCCGCGGAAGCGCATGATCGCGCTTGACCGCCTCGATGAGGCCGAGCGAGTCATCGATGCGCTGGAAAGCAACGGCCGTCGGCTCGACCGTCCGTGGATGCTGGCAGTGGGCGCTCGCTGTCGCAGCATGCTGCTGGCGGCCCGCGGTGACATCGACGCGGCAAGCGAGGCGGCAGAGCGCGCGCTGAGGGAACACGAGAGGTTGCCGATGCCGTTCGAGTTGGCCCGCACGCAGTTGCTCGCTGGCCAGGTTCAGCGTCGGCGACGCCAGAGGGAGGCTGCGTCGGCCACGCTGCGCGAAGCGCTGGCGACCTTCGAGGATCTGGGTACGCCGCTATGGGCGGAACGTGCTCGCGCAGAATTGAATCGGGCCAGCGGCACCCGGACACGAGCCGAACTGACCGCCTCGGAGCGGCGTGTTGCCGAACTCGCCGCTTCGGGCATGTCCAACCGCGACATGGCCGCGGCGTTGTTCATCAGCCCGAAGACGGTGGAGGCCAACCTTTCCCGGATCTACCGCAAGCTCAACATTCATTCGCGGGCCGAACTCGGCGGGCTCATGGGCAGAGCCGACAAATAGCAGCCCGCTCTACGAGTCGCGGCGCTCCAGCCGAGTCGAGTAGCGGACTACGCGTGCCATCGCTGCCCGGCACACCGAGAGTGACTATGTGCAAGCAGTGCTCGATCCTTGGCAAACGTTGCGGAGTCGGAGTGACGCTGTAACAATTTCCTGGGCAAACCCCTTACATGCTCCTGTGAGGAGTTAGCCATCGTGGTGGAGGTGCAATCAGTTGCCTGCCGGTGTTCGTTCAGGCCCGCGCAGGTGGTAAGCCGTGCGGTGGAATCGCGTGCGGTTGACGACTTTCTCGCTTCGGCTCGGTTGGGCCCCTCGGCGCTGGTGGTGGAGGGTGAGGCCGGCATCGGCAAGACCACCATGTGGCTGGCGGCAATGGAGCGGGCGCGCGAGGTTGGGTTTCGGGTGTTGTCCACACGCGTCGCGGCGGCGGAGTCGGTGTTGGCCTATTGGTCATTGGTCGGCTTGCTGGAGGGGTTGGGCGAGGCCGCTTTCGCGGGCCTGCCGCCTCCGCAGCGACTTGCGATCGACCGGCTTCTGTTGCGGGTGAGCGCCGATGGCCCGATAACCGATCAGCGTGCCGTGGCAGCAGGATTCCTGTCCGTGCTGGAACGACTTGCCCAAGAGTCTCCGGTGTTGGTCGCGATCGACGATCTGCAGTGGCTCGATCCGCCGAGCACCCTCATTGTCTCGTCGGCCACGCGGCGACTCAGCGGCTCGATCGGCTTTCTCGCGACGGTGCGCACCGGTGAGGACAGTGGTCGGGTGGAGTCGGGGCTGGAGTTTCGTCGGCCAGACATGCTGAAGCGCATTCGCGTGGGTCCGCTGAGCGTCGGTGCATTACATGCCGTGCTGTCCGACCGGCTCGGGCGATCATTCTCGCGACCGAAAATGGCGCATATTTACGACGTTTCGGGCGGCAACCCGTTCTACGCCATCGAGCTGGCGCGGGCAATGGACGACGAGAACACGAACGGCGGAGCATCGTTGCCGACTAACCTCGCCGCGTTGGTGCGGGCCAGGGTCGGAGCCCTGGCGGTCGAAACCCGGGAGGCACTGCTTGCCGCAGCGTGCCTCGCCAACCCCACGGTCGAGTTGATAGCGCAAGCCAACAACACCGACGCATCACACGTCCTATCGGTTCTCGATGATGCTAAGGACAAGGGCATTGTCGAAATCGATGGCCACCGCGTGCGTTTCAGCCATCCACTTCTGACCCGCGGTGTTTACAGCGATAACACCACAGCCCGCCGCCGCGCGATGCACCGCCGCCTCGCCGAGGTCATCGAGGAGCCCGAACTAAAGGCCAGACACATGGCTCTGGCCGCTGCGGCCGGCGACGAGCTGACGTTGGGCTCCCTGGATACGGCCTCAGATTTGGCGCGCAGTCGAGGGGCCCCTGCTGCTGCAGCTGAACTTCTTGAGCTCGCGATCGGGCTTGGCGGGGACACACCGGAACGTCGAATCCGTTCGGCTGCTTACCACTTCAACGCCGGCGACACCGGGCGAGCTCGCGTCGTACTCCGCGAGGCCATCGAGCGGCTGGACCCCGGCAGGCTGCGAGCAGAGGCGTCAAGCCTGCTCGGTTTCGTGCATCTGTTCGACGACGGTTTTCTGGAGGCTACCGGGGTGCTGACGCGTGCACTCGGCGAGGCGGGAGATGACCTCGCACTACGAACGCGGCTCTTGATTACGTTGTCGTACGCCCGGTACAACGCTGGTCATTTCGGCGCAGCTACTCGCAGCATCGAGGACGCTGTCACCCACGCTGAACGGCTTGGGCAGCCGCATCCGCTCAGTCAGGCTCTGAGCATGCGGGCCATCCTTTGGTTCTTGCGGGGCGACGGTCTCGACGAGGCCAGCATGGCCCGCGCGCTGGAGTTGGAGGACCAACACGCGGACATTCCAATGGCTTTCCGCCCCAGGATGCAGAACGCCATGTTGCTGTCCTGGACGGGGCAGCTCGATCAGGCCCACCACGAGTTGGCGTCCATTCGGCGCAGCTGCATCGAGCGCGGCGAAGAGAACGAGCTGATGTTCGTCGCCGTCCATAGCGTTCTGCTCGAGATTTGGCGGGGCAATTTCGCCGACGCCACCCTGATCGCTGACGACACCATGGAACGAGCGCTGCAGCTGGGCGGCGACGTCCCGTTGTTTGTTGCGATGACCATGCGGGCCGCGCTGGCCACCCGCGCAGGCCTCGAGGATCAGGCTCGCCGCGACACCAAGGAGGCGCTCGCGGCCAGCCAACGTTGTGGCGCAAACCTTTTGGTGGTCTGGACAATCACCACGTTGGGCTTCCTGGAGCTATCCCTTGGCAATTACGACGCTGCGCTGGCCACGGTCGCGCCGCTGCTGGCCTACCTCGACGCGGCGCCCAAAGCGACGGAGATCCCTGCCGCCTCGTTCGTGCCCGACGCCGTCGAATCGCTGATCGCGCTGGGTCGGCTCGCCGATGCTGAGCCGCTCGTGGATGTCCTCGAACGCAACGGCGCCCGACTCAACCGGGCATGGATGCTGGCTGTGGGCGCCCGGTGTCGCGCCATGCTGCTAGCCGCGCACGGCGAGATCGAGGCCGCCGACCGGGCCGCTGAGGCCGCGATGATCCAGCATGATCGGCTGCCGATGCCGTTCGAACGCGCGCGCACACAATTGCTGGTCGGTCAGTTACAGCGTCGGCAACGAAAGAGGGAGGCCGCGTCGGCCACGCTTCGCGAGGCCGTGGCGACCTTCGAGGATCTGGGCATGCCGCTGTGGGCGGAACGCGCGCGCGCCGAGCTGAAACGCGCCAGTGGCATCCGGACTCATGCCGAACTCACGGCCTCAGAGCAGCGTGTCGCGGAACTCGCGGCCACGGGACTCACCATTCGCGAGATGGCGGCGGCCCTATTCATCAGCCCGAAAACCGTCGAGGCCAATCTTTCTCGTATCTACCGCAAGCTCAATATCCGCTCCCGGGCCGAACTTGGCCGGATTATGGGCTGAGCCGAAGGTTAGGGAAACACCCGATTCGCCGGGCGCGCCACTGTCTTACTGTGACGCGATGAGCGTCGCCGGGCCGCCTCTCTCGCACTTTCTCGTCGAGTGGTATCGGCCCGCGATCGCGGAGGAGCCGCTCGATCAGAGCGTTGCGCGGCTGATCCGCTGCGCGGCGTCGATGTCTGCCACCGGGTCGCCAGTACATCTGCTCGCGACGCTTGCAGTACCTATCGACGAGATCGTCTTTGCCGTCTTTGATTCCGTCGCCGAGCAGACGGTTGCCGAGGTATGTCGTCAGGCAGGTTGTCCGGCTCAGCGGCTGACCGCCCCGGTGGATGCCCGGTTCTGGCGCGGATCGTAGGTTCCGGTTCGCTACCCCGGTATGGCCGTTGGCTGCAATGGCGAGCCTGCTGACCTGCCCAGTGAGCTCGACTGCGTGGTCCCGTTAGGTCGCTGAGCGATGCGGGTATCCGAGCGCCATGGCTAGCAACGTCGACACCAGACCCAGAGAAGTCCGCCACCAGGCGCAGCAGCACGCCGACGAGGCGCGTAACCGTATGGACGCCCGGCGCCGCCAGCAGGATGACGGACTCACGGGATGGCTGAACAAGCGCGCAGGCGACTGGGAACTGAGCGGTCCAGATGAGGCCACGATGCAGCGCCAGAAGTACGTCTGGAACTTCCTCGTCGACCACTGGTTCCGGATGGAATTCGACGGCTGGGAGAACCTGCCCGACCCGCCGGTGCTGCTGGTCGGCATCCACTCGGGTGCGCCGTTTGTGTGGGACGCGTGGACGGTCGGCGTCCAGTGGTGGCGGCGGTTCGGCCAGGACCGGCCGCTGCACGGCACCGCGCACGATGTACTGATGGCCATGCCGCTCGTCGGCCGCTACTTCCGGGCGATGGGTGTGCTGCCCGCCGCACCGGACTCTATGGCGACCGCACTGGCCGAGGGGCGCGACGTCGCGGTGTGGCCTGGTGGAGAAGTCGACTCGCTGCGGCCGTGGAGTGAGCGAGACCGTGCAAACCTCGCCGGCCGCAAGGGTTTTGTGAAACTGGCGATTCGCGCAGGCGTGCCGATCGTGCCGATCGCCACGGTCGGCGGTGCCGACGCCATGCCCGTGTTGATCCGTGGTGATCAGCTGTCGCGGGCACTGCGGCTGGACAAACTGTTGCGGCTCAAGGTGTTTCCGATTGCCGCCTCGCTGCCGTGGGGCATCGCACCTGCCGCGCTGCCGCAGTTTCCGCTGCCTGCCAAGATCCGGACCCGGCTTATGCCGACGGTCGAGTTGGATCACGATCCCGATCGCGCCGACGACGACGAGTACCTCGAAGAGAAGTACTGGGAAGTGCAGAACAGCATTCAGCAAGGCATGGACGCGTTGGCGCGTAAGCGGGCACTACCGCTGTTTGGCTGAGATGGCCACAAACCCTGCTCAATAGCCTCAGACTTGCTACCTGAAGGCTTTGACGACGTAGGGGGACTTATGCGAACTCTGATAGCCAGGAACGCCCGGCCATGACCATGCAACCAGGCGGCCCGGGTTGGTGGCGGGCTTCCGACGGCCGGTGGTACCCGCCGCAACCGCGTCCGGCCTATCCACCGCAACCATTCGGCGCGGGCCCTCCAGTGCCACAGAATGAGGCGGGCAATCACGGTGTCCTGATCGCCGTTCTGTCGATCATTGCAGTGGTCGTCGTCGCCGGCGTGGTGGGTGTCTACTTCCTGTTCAGAACGGTCTCGGACTCTGTCTCTGGCGTGGTGGGCGGCGGAGCGTTGGATTGCCCGTCCGCAGCGGATATCTCAACACTCGTCGGTTCGGAGGTAAACGGTCCAACGGGCGGAAACATGGTTGTGGCAAGCGGATGCTATTACCTTCCCAAGGGAACTGACGACGTGATCGAAGTGATCATCGTGTCGGGATCCAAGCTCATTGCCAACGACGAAATTGTGTCGTTCGAAAATGAGGGTCGAGCGGCGAATGCGGATGTGCGTTCAATCGACGTCGGCGATCGTGGTCATGCTTGGGCGTCGTCAAACAAGAGTGCTGCGATCGCGGTCGGCGATCAATCACTGGTGAGCGTCGAGGTTCAGGGGAAGGACTTCACGGCGATCCCCGACAAGACTGATGCGGCGATCGCCATCCTCGAAATGGTTCTCCATTGACACGCCTAACCGCCGGGCCTCGTCACAGCTTGCCGTGCACGGTCTGGCCGCCGAGCAGGGTCGCAAGCACTTGTGTGCCGGCAGGTCCTCGATTGGGCACTCGAGCGGATTGCGATCGACGACAATAAGATCCGCGTGGTATCCGGGGACTAGAGAGCCGATTCGCTCCCAGCGCAAGACATGCGCCGCATCGCGAGTCCACATCGCAAGTGCCTCGGAGCGCGAGATACCCGGCTGCGGCGCGCGTTCGCCGCTCGCGCAGTAGCGGGGCTCCACCGCGAGCGCGAGATGCTCGAAGACGTTCTTCGGCCCCCAGTCGGTGCCGCAGCCGACGTGCAACCCAGCGTCGAGCAGCCGCCTCAGTGGCACCGGGTGTTCGAGAAGGTGTTCGCCGAAGCGTTCACGCACGAGTTCGCCCTTGCCCTACCGCGGTCCTGGTGCCGGGCTTCGAGCGGTTCCTGAACTAGCTGAGAGCGTTGACTCTGCGCGCAGGGCGTCGGCCACTCGCACTTTCACGCCCGGGCCGCAGTGTCAACGATTATGTCAACTCGACCAACACCGGCGCGTGGTCGCTCGGTGCCTTGCCCTTGCGCTCCTCGCGCACGATCTCGGCATGTGCGACACGCTGGGCCAGGGCCGGTGAGCCGAGGATGAAGTCGATGCGCATGCCCCGCCCCTTCGGAAACGCGAGCTGCGTGTAGTCCCAGTAGGTGTAGACGGCAGGGCCCGGCGTGAAGGGCCGCACCACATCGGCGAATTGGGCGTCGACGATCGCGTTGAACGCCGAACGTTCCGCCGGGGTGACGTGCGTGCTGCCCTTGTAGTACTCGACGCTCCAGACGTCCTCGTCGGTGGGCGCGATGTTCCAGTCGCCGACCAACGCGATCTGCGCATGGGCATCGTCGGTCAGCCAACCGCGTGCTGTGTCACGAAGCGCGGCAAGCCATTCCAGCTTGTACGTGTAGTGGGGGTCGTCGACCGTTCGTCCGTTTGGCACGTACAGGCTCCACACGCGCACGCCGTTGCAGGTCGCGCCGAGCGCTCGTGCCTCCGCCGCGGCTTCCACATCGGGCTTGTTGCTCCAGGTGGGCTGGCCGTCAAAACCCACCTGTACATCGTCGAGACCCACCCTGGACGCGATCGCGACCCCGTTCCACTGGTTGAACCCGCAGTGCACGACGTCATAGCCGAGAGCGACGAACGGCATGGTGGGGAACTGGTCGTCGGAGCATTTGGTCTCCTGCATGGCCAGCACGTCCACGTCGGCGCGCTCCAGCCAATCCACCACGCGGTCCACGCGGGCGCGGATCGAGTTCACATTCCACGTCGCCAGTCGCATGGCCTACAGGCTACGAGCATCGACGTAGCGCGACCGGTGGTGAGGGGAAAAGCCCATCGACTCGTACAACCTTGTGGCCGCGGAGTTGTCGGCGAGCACCTGCACGTAGGCGCACGTCGCACCCAGCTCGGCGCCCCACGCCAACAACGCCTCGCACAGCTCACGGGCAAGGCCGCGACGCCGCGCGGTCTCGATGACGTGTACCGCCGACAGGCCCACCCATCGCTTGCCGTCGGGCGACTCCGTGACGGCGCCTCGTCCGACAGCGGCGCCGGAGGCCGTCGCGAACGCCACCTCGCCGTCGATGACGGCGGTCAACACGTCGACCGGCACGTCGCGCTGGTACAGACGCAGCCATTCGTCATCCGGCCGGGTCGCGATCGTCACCGCGGATGGTCGCTGCGTCGTCACATCGCCTGTCATGACCAGGGTTTCGGCGTCGGTCGGCACACCCGGCGGAATCCGGAACAGTCGGTCAGGCGCGGCAACCAGCGGCGCTACGGCGCGGTCCGCGTACCAGTCGACGATCGCGCCGAGGTCGTCACCGGTCGGAACATCGAGCGGTACAGCTGAATTGGCACGCCTGGTGCTGCCGTGGCCGAAGCGCAGCAGCCAGCCACCCAACCGCCGCTGCTCGACACCGGGCCATGCCAGTGCCGCCGCGTGCTCCAGGTTGCGGATGTCACCGGTCCGCACCGGCGCAGCCGCAAGAGCTTTGATCGCCACCACGTCGGCGGCCGCCACGTCCACGACGTCACCCCGTTTGGTGCGCACCCGCAGTGTCGGGCCGATGGCCTCCAAGTGCCCGATCACATCGGTCAGCGGCGGCACCGATCCGGCAGGCAACCGGTACCGCACCATGACGCGAGCTCCCACGTTGGGCACGGGCTAGTGACCGAACGGATCGGGATCCTTGCCGGGCGTCCAGCTCAGCCCCGGCACGCCCCAGCCATGCGACTTCACCGACCTCTTCGCGCTGCGCGCGTGCCTGCCAACCAGCCTGTCCAAATAGAGGAAGCCATCCAGATGGCCGGTCTCGTGCTGCAGCATCCGTGCAAACAGGTCGGTGCCCTCGAGTGTGATCGGGGTGCCGTCGGCGTCCAAGCCGGTAACCCGCGCCCAGTCCGCTCGGCCGGTCGGGAACGATTCGCCGGGCACGGACAAGCAGCCCTCGTCGTCGTCCTCAGGGTCCGGCATCGTCTCGGGCACCTCGGACGTTTCGAGTACGGGATTGACAACAACTCCACGCCGCCGCGACGTCCTGCCGCGCTCGTCGGCGCAGTCGTAGACGAATACACGCTTGGAAACCCCGATCTGGTTGGCGGCCAGCCCCACCCCGTTGGCGGCGTCCATCGTCTCGAACATGTCCTTGATCAACTGCACGACGTCATCCGGCAGCGAACCATCGTCATTGATGGGCACGGGCTCGGTCGCAGTGTGCAAGACGGGATCTCCCACGATGCGGATGGGTACGACGGCCATGATCGGCAAGCTTAGTGAGCCGACTCGCGGGCGTTGCTGACGCCTCTGCTTCCAAACCCGTGGTTGAATGTTCGCCGAACCCCAGTGTTGTCATTTCGATTGTCGGGAAGGGTCCAGGAGCGATATGGACGGCGCGATCGCGCGGACTGAGCAATCCGGGGACGACTCTGCTCTGACCGATGGGCTGACACGGCGCGAGCACGACATCTTGGCGTTCGAGCGCCAGTGGTGGAAATACGCCGGCTCCAAGGAAGACGCCATCAAGGAACTGTTCTCGATGTCGGCCACCCGGTACTACCAGGTGCTGAATGCGCTGGTGGACAGCCCGCAGGCGCTGGCAGCCGACCCGATGCTGGTCAAACGGCTGCGCCGGTTGCGGGCGAGCAGGCAGAAGGCCCGTGCGGCACGCCGGCTTGGCTTCGACGTCACCTGACGTTTTCGGGTCCCGAGGACCCTGTCGATACAGTGGGCGGTAATGAACCAGCGAAACTCCTCCGGGCTGCCTCTGCGCGCAATGGTGATGGTGTTGCTGTTCCTGGGTGTGGTGTTTCTGTTGGTCGGGTTCCAGGCGATGGGCTCGGGCGACTCTGAGGGCGACCAGTCATCCTCGATCGCCACCAGTACCGTTACCACCGCGAGTTCGGCCACGTCGTCCCCGTCACCGGCACCGGCCAAGGTCGACGTCCGGGTCTACAACATCTCGTCGACGGAAGGCGCCGCCGAAAGCACGGCCAACCGGCTGCGGGAAGCGGGCTGGAACGTCACCGAGACCGGGAACCTGAGCCTGCCGGAGGTCGCTGCCACCACGGTGTTCTTCAGTGACGCGCCGGGCGAGCGCGAGGCCGCCGACGAGGTGGGCAAGCTGCTCGAGGCGCCGGTGCAGCCGCGGGTCCCCGAGTTGACCGAGCAACCGCCGGGCGTGGTCGTGGCGGTCACCGGCTAGGCTCTTGCCCATGATCAAGACCGCCGCCGCAGCCGCCTTGTTCGCCGTTCCGGTTCTCGCCTTGAGTGCGTGCAGTCCGAACGAACCCATTGCAACTTCACCGGGCACCACGCCGTCGGTCTGGACCGGCTCGCCGGCACCCTCGGCCTCGGCAAGTGAGGGTGGACACGGGCAGTCCGCCGAGAATGAGCCAAGCGGCGAGAAGCTCACCGCCCAGCTGAAACTGGCCGACGGCTCCACAGCGGCAACGGCCGACATCGAGTTCTCCGGCGGCTTCGCCACCGTCACGGTCGAGACGACCGCACCGGGCGAACTGACGCCGGGCTTCCACGGTCTGCATATCCACTCCGTCGGTAAGTGCGAGGCCAACTCCGTCGCCCCGACCGGTGGCGCACCTGGTGACTTCAACTCCGCGGGTGCGCATTTCCAGAAGGCAGGCCATACGGGACATCCCGCAAGCGGCGACTTGACGTCGCTGCAGGTTCGCGCCGACGGCACCGCGAAGTTGGTGACGACGACCGATGCGTTCACCGCAGAGGATCTGCTCGGCGGCGCGAAGACCGCGATCATCATTCACGAGAAGGCGGACAACTTCGCCAACATCCCGCCGGAGCGTTATCAGCAGGTCAACGGCAACCCACCGCCGGACGAGACCACCATGGCCACCGGTGACGCCGGAAAGCGCGTGGCGTGCGGTGTTATCGGCACCGGCTAGCAGTCACATAGACTTCGCCGGCTCGCCCCGGCCGACCCTCGGGGTCGAGTGGGAGTTCGCGCTCGTCGACGCCGAGACCCGCGACGTGAGCAACGTGGCGACCGAGGTGATCGAGGAACTCGGCGAGAACAACCCGCATGTGCACAAGGAATTGCTGCGCAACACCGTCGAGATCGTCACCGGCATTTGCGATTCCGTGCCGCAGGCAATGGAGGATCTGAGGTCGACGCTGACGACCGCGCGCAAGATCGTTCGCGGCCGCGGGATGGAGTTGTTCTGTGCCGGTACGCATCCGTTCGCGAAATGGTCGCCGGAGAGCCTCACGGACGCACCGCGTTATGCCGAGCTGATCAAGCGCACCCAGTGGTGGGGCCGCCAGATGCTGATCTGGGGTGTGCACGTGCATGTAGGCATCTCGTCGGCGCACAAGGTGATGGCGATCAACACGTCGTTGCTCAACCACTATCCGCACCTGTTGGCGCTTTCCGCGTCCTCACCGTTCTGGGACGGCGAGGACACCGGCTACGCATCCAACCGCGCGATGATGTTCCAACAGCTGCCGACGGCCGGTCTGCCGTTCCACTTCCAGACATGGGCGGAGTGGGAAGGCTTCGTCTACGACCAGAAGAAGACCGGAATCATCGACCACATGAATGAGATCCGTTGGGATATCCGGCCCTCACCGCATAAGGGGACCGTAGAAGTGCGGATCTTCGACGGTGTCTCCAACATTCGCGAGTTGAGTGCGCTTGTTGCGCTGACCCATTGCCTCATCGTCGACCTGGACCGCCGTCTCGATGCAGGCGAGCGGCTGCCGACCATGCCGCCCTGGCACGTGCAGGAAAACAAGTGGCGCGCGGCGCGTTACGGCCTCGATGCCGTCATCATTCTGGACGCCGAGAGCAATGAGCGGTTGGTGACCGACGATCTCGACGATCTTCTGAACCGGCTTGAGCCGGTGGCCAAGTCGCTGGATTGCGCAGACGAGCTGGCCAGGGTCGCCGACATCTACGGTTCGGGCGGGTCGTATCAACGACAGCGCCGGGTGGCCGAGGAGCACGACGGCGACCTCCGGGCGGTGGTCGATGCGCTGGTCGGTGAGCTGGATATCTAGCCGTGCCCGTCACGCCGATGTTTCCGCTCGAGGTGGCGATGCTGCCCGGCGAGGAACTACCGCTGCGGATCTTTGAGCCGCGCTACTCGGCTTTGGTGCAAGACTGCCTCGCGTCGGATGATCCGGCGTTCGGGGTGGTGTTGATCTCGGCGGGCCGCGAGGTCGGTGGCGGCGACACCCGCAGCGATGTCGGTGCGCTGGCCCATATCACCGAGTGCGCCGATTTCGGTGACGGGCGCTACCGCCTGCGATGCGTGATCGCCGAGCGGATCAGGGTTCTCGAGTGGCACCCCGACGATCCCTACCCGCGGGCGGCGGTGGAGATGTGGCCCGACGAGCCCGGCGCGGCGGTCGACGTCGACGCGATCCGTGATGTCGAGGACCGGATGATCGCGCTGTTCGAACGGATCGCCGCCGCACGCGGCGCACAGGTGAACGGGCGTGACATCGTTGACGGCGCCGACGCATCGGGTGACCCCGCAATGTGGTTGTACGCGTTGGCTTCCCGGGTGCCGATGGGACAGGCCGATCGATACTCGGTGCTGTCGGCGCCCACCGTCGCAGCGCGGCTGGCGGCGCTTAGGGACGCCGTTGAGACCGTGACCGCGATGGTGGAGTTTCAGCTGTCGGACGGCTAGCCCCGCAGGTGCGCCTCGACGAACACCGTTCGGGGTAACGAGTCGTCGACCTCGCCCGGCTTGCAGCGGCCGTACCGCGTCATCAACTCGGCCGCATCGACCGACGTGACATCCCAGCAGTGTTCGGTCAGCCACGCCGCCACGTCGGCACGTTCTTCGATGAACCACAGGTCCGCGGTGTCGGGAACATTCGCGTCGGCGTCCACTCCGGCCTCCTCGCGCAAACGGCGCAAGTGTTCTCGACGATTGGCCAGATAATCGCCGTCGAAGAAGCCGGCGCCGAAGGACTCAACTGCGATACGGCTGTCTCGGGCACTGTGCACATGGATGCGCTCGAACAGCAGGTCCTGCGCGTCGGCAGGCAGATAGGGCAGCAACCCTTCTGCGGCCCACGCCGTCGGCGCGCTCGGGTCGAAACCCGCGTCGCGCAACGCTTTCGGCCAGTCCTGTCGCAGGTCCACAGGCACGGCGACGTAACGCGCGGCGGGCCTGGCGTCATGGTCGGCGAGTGTTTGCGCCTTGAATGCCAACACCTTGGGCTGATCGATCTCGTAGACCACGCTGCTGTCCACCCACGGCAGCCGCCACGCCCGCGAGTCTAGGCCCGCCGCGAGGATGACGGACTGCTCGACGCCGCTGGCCGCCGCGGCGATGAAGAACTCGTCGAACCACTTGGTGCGCGAGGCCGCATACGCGGAGATGGCCCGAATCCGCTCGATCATGTACGACGGCGGTTGTTGCCAACCACGCTCGGTCGCGGCGTCGAGGAACAGCTGTGCGTAAGGATCGGTGAACAGCGGGCATTCATTCGCCGTCTCTTCGGCGCGTGCCATCGCCACACCCAGCGCGGTCTGGCCAACGCCTTCTGTGATGTCCCAGCTGTCGTCTTCAGTCCTGACCATTGGTACCGGTTTCCCCGTTCTCAGCGAACTCAAGCATTTCGTCCCTGGTCAGCAGGTCATTGCGAATGTTCTGCTCCCGGTAGGCCAGTTGACCGACTCGGTTGGCCACCACCGGCGCCGTGATCAAAGTGAACAGGCCGGTGAGGATGACCATGCCGACGTCGATGTTGCCACGCAGCCGGATCGCCGCGCCTACCAGTACCAGCAACAGGCCAAGCACCTGCGGCTTGGTCGCGGCATGCATTCGCGTCAGGGTGTCGGGGAACCGAACCACACCGATCGCGGCGGTGAGCGCGAGCGTGGAGCCGGCGAGCACGAGCACGGCGGTGACGATGTCGAGTGCGTTCATCGCGATCTCCTTGCGCTGCGGGGTTTGTCGGAGTCGGGCACCCGGAATCGCGCGACGCTGACAGAACCGACGAAGCTGATCAGCGCCAGCGCCGTCAGGCCATATGTCACCGTGGTGTCGAGGCTGAAGGCTGCCCACGTTCCGATCGCGCACATCGTCACCGCGACAAGGGTGTCCAGCGCGACAAGCCGGTCCAGTGTGCTCGGCCCGGCGAGCAAGCGGAACATGGTGACGAAGGCCGCGGCCGTGAGCATGACGGCGGCGAGGATCCAAATGACTGTCACGCGGTCTCCCTTTCAGCCGATGGCCGCCAGTCGGCTTCGCGCTCGAACGCGGACACCAGCAGCCGCTCCACTACGGCGACCTGTCGGTAGAACCGGTTCACGGCACGGTCGGAGCCGACATCGAGCACGTGCATGTAGAGCATTCGGCGGGTCTGGTCGATTTCCAGCACGATCGATCCTGGGATGAGATTGAAGATGTTGACCGAAAGGGCGAGCACGAGATCGGACTTCGACCGCCACGTGTGCCCGCAGCACCGCCGACAAGGGCGGCGGCCCTGGTTTGATCGCCAGCCACGCCACCTGAATCGATGACAGGGCCAAGTAGTAGAACACCGTGGCGATAAGGCGCAGAAGCGACAGCGGGTGAAGTCTGCCCTCGACGGGCACGGGAGGCAGCGGCAGCAGCAGCGTGATCAGCAGTGCGATCGCAAGGCCGGACACGAGATTGGCGCTAGAAACAGTGCCCCACAGCAGAATCCATACGAGCATCAGCCAGCACAGAACCCAGGCGCGCAACGTAATTCGTCTCATTCTGCGCTCCCCAACACGGCGGTGATGTACTGGTCGCGATCCAGCACCTCGTCGGCGGCCCTGCCGGCGTACCCGAAAATCGGACCGCCCATGATCGTCAGCGTCAGGCCCACCGCGATGAGCGCACCCGTCGGCAACACCATCCCGATCGGCATCCGCCCTACCTGGTCGCGGTCGACGAACTGGATGTCCTCCGGTTCGTCGAGCAGCACCGAAGGCGCCGAGCCGGAGAGGTGGCCCTCCGGAGCGTCTTCCCGGGACCGCCAGAATGCCTTTGTCCACACCCGGGTCACCACATACAACGTCAGCAGGCTGGTGACGACGCCGCCGCCGACAAGCACCCACGCCAGTGCGGAATCGCTCTGCGCGCCCGCTTCCAGCAGCGCCACCTTGCCGATGAAGCCGGAAAACGGTGGAATGCCACCGAGATTGAGAGCAGGTACCACGAACATGAACGCCAGCAGTGGGCTTGCGGCCGCGAGGCCACCCAGCCGCTGCATGGTCGAGGCACCCGCCTGCCGTTCGATCAGGCCGACCACAAGGAACAGTGTCGTCTGCACCACGATGTGGTGCGCCACATAGTAGATCGCACCCGACATGCCGAGATGACTCGACAGCGCGATGCCGAACACCATGTAACCGATGTGGCTGACGAGCGTGAACGACAGCAGACGTTTGATATCGCTCTGGGCGATTGCACCGAGGATTCCGACGAGCATGGTCAGCAGCGCCGCCACCAACAGCAGCGGGTCGAGCCCTCCGCTGGGGAACAGCAGCGTGTGCGCCCGGATGATCGCGTACACACCGACTTTCGTCAGCAGGCCCGCGAATACCGCGGTGACCGGTGCTGGCGCGGTGGGGTAGGAGTCCGGCAGCCAGGTCGACAGGGGAAACACCGCGGCCTTGATGCCGAACGCGACAAGCAGCACCGCGAACAACGCGGTGCGCGTGCCCGCCGTCACGCCGTCGAGGCGAACCGCCAGCTCGGCCATGTTCAGCGTCCCGGTGGCGGCGTAGACCAGCGCGATGCCGAACAGGAAAATCAGTGACGACACCATCGACACCATCACGTAGGCGATGCCCGCACGGACGCGATCCTTGCTGGCGCCGATCGTCAGCAGCACGAAGCTCGCCGACAGCAGCACCTCGAAGCCGACGAACAGGTTGAACAGGTCGCCTGCGAGGAACGCCGTGCAGACGCCGGCCGAAAGCACCAGATAGGTGGGCAGGAAGATCGACACCGGCTGGCGATCGTCGCCGTCGCGGATGCCCTGCCCGATGGCGTAGAACACCACGGCAAGCAGCACGATCGACGACACCACGAGCATCAGCGCCGACAGCCGATCCACGACCAGCGTGATGCCGAGAGGGCCCATGCCGTAGACCGTCTGGCCCCAGCCGCCGACGTGCAGCGCAAGGGTCCCGTCACGGTCGGCGAGGTACAGCAGCGCCGCGCACACCACGACGACCACCGACAGCGCGGCCAGGGTGATGGCCCGCTGCAGCCGTGGCCTTCGGCCCGCGAACAGTGTCAGCGCGGCGCCGACCAACGGGATCAGCACGGGCAGCGGCGTCAGCACTGCGGGGGCGTTCACTTCGAACCCTCCAACCCTGGCAGCGCGTCGAGCTCGTCGGGCAGGTCGGTGTCGCGGGCCGGTTCCGGTGTTGGACGGTCCTCGTCGAGCGCGGAGGCCTCCTTCGCGGACAGCCGGGAAACCCTGGTGTCCTCCGGGTCGTCGCCGACCTCCTCGGCCGTGTTCAATCGGTACGAGCGGTAGGTCAGGGCGAGCACGAACGCCGCGATGCCCATGCTGATGACGATGGCGGTAAGAATCATGCCCTGCGCCAACGGATCTGCGGTGGTGGTCTCACCATTGCTGGTTCGGCCGCGGACCGGGGGATTGCCCGACGGGCCGCCGACGGTCAGGATCAGCAGGTTGATTGCATTGCCGATGAGCAACAACCCCAACAACATTCGCGTCAGATTGCGCTCGAGCAGCAGGTAGACGCCTGCGCTGATGAGGCCGCCGATCAGCACAAGGGGGACCAGGTACGTGGTCATCGCGCCACCGCCTGGGCCATGTCGACGTCGACGCGTGCGCCGAGGCTGCGCAGCACGTCGAGCACGAGGCCGACGACGATGAGGTACACGCCGAGATCGAAGAACAGCGCGGTGACGAACTTGACCGCGCCGAGTACCGGCACGTCGAGCTGGATCAACGCCGACGACAGTGCCGGCGCGCCCAAGAGCAGTGAGGCGACCGCGGTGCCCGCAGAAAGACCAAGGCCGACGCCGAGGATCTTGCCGGCATCCAGCGGTAGCGTCTCGCCGAGTTCGTAGCGCCCGCCCGCCAGGTAGCGCAGCACCAAAGCCAGCCCTGCCGTCAATCCGCCCGCGAAGCCGCCGCCAGGTGTGTTGTGGCCCGCGAAGAAGAAGTAGGCCGATAGCACCATGATGAGCGGGAAGATCATTCGAGTGGCGACCTCAAGCACCAGCGAACGGTGCCGCGGGTCGCGCAGCTCGCTGCCGCGCAGCCAGGTGACATCGCCTGCCGCCGGGCTGATGTTCGCCATCGCGGGGAGCGGTCCGATGTCGGGCTGGCCCGCATCCGAGACCCGCGGCGCCGCGCCAAAACGTCTGTGCCGGAACACCAGTGACGCCACCCCGGTGGCGGCGACCAGTAACACCGAGACCTCTCCCAGGGTGTCCCAGGCCCGGATGTCGACGAGCAGTACATTGACCGTATTGGCGCCGTGGCCGCGGTAATACGCGGCGTCGGGAAGCAATTCGGCGATCGGAGTTGCGGTGCGCGCGGCCATGGCGAACGCGGCCAGGGTGGTGACGGTAGCGCCGACCGCGAGTGCCAGGGCGGCGCGCGGCAATCGGTTGCGCCCGATGTCGGCGCGATCAGCCTCGGCGGGCAGCGCCCGCAGCACGAGCACGAAGATCACCAAAGTCAGTGTCTCCACGAGAAACTGGGTCAGCGCCAGGTCCGGTGCCCCATGGAATGCGAAGATCGTGCCGCAGCCGTAGCCGGTGACACCGACAAGCAGAACCGCGGCCAGCCGGTTACGCAGCACGGTGGCGCCAAGTGCCGCCGCCAGGATCAGCACCCCGATGACGACCTGCAGCGGCGAGTCCCACAACTCGAAATCGGGCCGGTCGCGGGCGCCGAGAGCGAGGACGACCACGGGAACCAGCACCAGCGTGGAGAGGATCACCGACTGTGTGGCCGGAATCGAACCTCGCTGGGTGAAAGCGGTGAGCCGCACCGAGACTAGGTCGAGGCCGCGCAGCGCGGCATCGTAGATCCGGTCGGCATTACCGAGCGGCTGGCGTGCCGTCATCAGCCACCACAGCTGGCCCCGGGCGAAGTACACCGCCGCGCCAACCGCAAGCACCAACACCGACAACAGCAGCGGCAGGCCGAGCCCGTGCCACAGTGCGAGGTCATAATTGTCGCCGCCAGGCACCGTGTCGGCGTACTTGTCGAGGACGTCATCTAAACCCTTAGGCCACACGCCGAAGATCAAGCCCGCGACCGCAAGGATGGCGGGCGCGGCGAGGAACGTCGCACGCGGCTGGTGCATCTCGGCGACCCGCCTGCTTGGTTCTGGTAATCCCTTGCGGCCAAACGCCCCGAGGAGAAAACGCAGACTGTAGACCGTGGTGAACACGGACCCGAGCACGATGCCTGCGAGCACGTAGGGCGCCGCTGCGCCGAGTGACGGTGCGTGCGCGACGGTTTCGAAGTCGGCCTCCTTGGCGACGAAACCGAGGAACGGCGGCAGCGCGGCCATGCTCGCGGTCGCGCCGAGTGCGATGATCAGCAGCGGTCGGCTGCGCTGCCCGAGCCAGGCCAGTCGGCGGATATCGCGCGTGCCGGTCGCGTGATCGATGACGCCGACGACCATGAACAACGACGCCTTGAACATTGCGTGCGCGCACAGCATCGCCAGCCCGGCCACCATCAAATCGCCGCCGCCCGCGCCGACCATCAGCGTGATCAGCCCGAGCTGGCTGACCGTGCCGAACGCGAGGATCAACTTCAGGTCGTATTCGCGCACTGCGCGCCAGCCGGCCAACAACATGGTGAGCACGCCGAGTATCACCACCATCGGCCGCCATGGCGGAGAGTCGGCGAAGCCAGGGCTCATTCGCGCGACGAGATAGACGCCCGCCTTGACCATCGCCGCGGCGTGCAGGTACGCGCTGACCGGCGTCGGTGCTGCCATCGCGCCCGGCAGCCAGAAATGCATCGGCACGATCGCCGATTTCGCCAGCGCGCCGATCAGCACGAGCACTATGCCGACCGATGCGGCAAGACCTGTCGGCGGGGCGGCGATCAATTCGGACAACAAGTACGTGCCGGAAATGTTGCCGAGCACAACGATGCCGACCAGCATGGCCAGCCCGCCGAACGTCGTCACCAATAGCGCCTGCGTCGCGGCCCTGCGGCTGGTTGCGCGTTCGGCGTAGTGGCCGACCAACAGGAACGACAGCACGGTGGTGAGCTCCCAGAACACGTAGAGCACCAGCATGTTGTCGCTACACACGAGCCCGAACATCGCGCCGGAGAACGCGACCAATTCCGCGGCGAAACTCGGTAACCGCTTTTCGGTATGGCCGTCGCGGTGATGGAAGTAGTCGGCGCAGTAGAACAGCACCAGTGCGCCGATCGCCAGCACGAGCACGCTCATGATCGCGGCGAGCGCGTCGAATCGAAGGGTGATGTTCATCGACAGCTCGGGCAACCATTCGAGGTTGGTCGTCGCCGCGCTGCCAGACCCCGGCCAATTCAGCGAGACCCAGATCAGCGATCCGAGCGGCACCAACGCAAGGGGATAGAACGCCATCCGGCCCCACCGGTACACAAGCAGCGGAGCGACCGCCGTTGCGACGGCATGGGCGATCAGGATGGCAAGCATGGCACTCCGATCGTTTGGTCGGGGTGTCAGCCGGTAAGGGCTTTGGTTTTACGCAAGTCTACGTGGGCGGATGCAGCTAACATCCGGCCTCGTGGAGACTCCCGATGTCGTTGTGGTTGGCGCAGGGCCGACCGGTTTGATGCTGGCGTGTGAACTCGCACTGGCTGGCACCAGGGTCAAATTGCTCGACGATCGCACCGATATGCCCAACATCACCAGGGCTTTCGCCGTGCACGCGCGCACCCTCGAACTGCTCGATGCGCGCGGTCTTGCCGACGAGTTGCTCCCAAGGGGTGTGCCGGTGCACGAGGTCGCCCCTCCTGGCGGGAGGCCACTGAACCTGCGTGAGCTGCCCACCCGGTTCGGGATGGTGCTCATCGTCCCGCAAAGCGGAACGGAGAAGGTGCTGCAGACCCGAGCCGAGGAGCTCGGCGTTGAGATCGTCCGCGGCGCCGAGTTGGTGGGGCTGAACCAGGACGATGACGGGGTCTCGCTCCAGTGCGCGGGTGGCGACACGGTGCGCGCCGACTACGTGGTCGGCTGCGATGGCGCACACAGCACCGTGCGTAGCCAGCTCGATATCGACTTCGTCGGCAAGCAATACGAGACGCACATTCTGCTGGCCGACGTGCAGCTGACCCGGGCACCAAGCGATACGTTGACGGGCGTCCCCAACGACAAAGGCGTGGTCTTGCTGATTCCGTTCGGCGACGGCTGGTTCCGCGCAATCGCATGGGACCGACTACGCGAACAGGCACCGCTGGCCGAGCCGGTGACGCTGGAGGAGATCCGCGATTCATTTGACCGCATTGCGGGCCACGACTTCGGCATGACCGAGATGCGTTGGAGTTCACGGTTTCTCAGTGAGCGGCGGCAGGCACGGAACTACCGGAAGGGCCGGGTTTTCCTCGCAGGCGATGCCGCCCACGTACATTCACCGCTTGGCGGGCAGGGCATGAATACCGGCATCGGCGACGCAATGAACCTTGGCTGGAAACTGGCCGCCGCGGTCGCGGGATCCGCGCCGCCGTGGCTGCTCGACAGCTACGAAGCCGAACGGCATCCCGTCGGCGCCGCCGTGCTGCAGCTGACCGACGTGTTCAACCAGATCGTGCTCAATCACTCCCGAGTGGGACGCCTGGTGCGCGCCGCGGTGCTGGGAACCGTGACGCGACTGCCGCGTGGTCGGCGGGCGATCACCGAACGGCTCAGCGGCATCGGGATCGCCTATCCGCACCAGCGTGGCGAGGACTGGATGGTCGGCCGCCGGATGCCCGACATCGTGGCCGATGGCAAGCGGGTCTACGAGCTGCTGCGCGACGGCAAGTTCGTCTTGGTGACCGCCGCGCCGGTGCAGATCGATCGGCCTGACATCGTGCATGCCGTCGATGCGCATCCGGAGCTGCCCGATGCCGTGCTCGTCCGACCCGACAGCTATGTGGCGTGGGCCAGTGAACGGCTACCTGACGCCGCCGAAGTGGCCGCGGCCGTCGACCGCTGGACGCGAGTGACATAGGCCGGGAACCGCGAGGCGAACGGGGATCGCGTGGGAGGCCAGGCCGATGCCCGCGCCGAGGATCGGCCAGATCGGCCAGAAGTACCAGGCGCCCGCCGCGAGGCCGACGGCCAGCCACACCGTGAGCACGATGACGACCATCGCGAGGTACGCGCCCAGATGAATCCTCACGCCCAGCCTGGCGGCACGCCGTCGCGCCGCCCGGCGCTGCGGATCGCTGCGGCGGAGCTGCGAGAGTGGCAGGTCGGTGACGAGTTGGCGCAGCTCGGCGGTGGTGTGCGCCGCGAACGTGGCCTGCAGCCGGGTCTCGTACTCGTCCATCGCGAGGTAGCCCTGCGACAGCGCCTGGCCAAGGTGGTTGGCGGTGCGCTCGCGGTCGCGGTCGCCGGCTCGTACAGATGTGGTGGTTGGGGCCGTCATGCTGCCTCCTGTCCTCGATCTTGACAATGGCAAGTTCAAGAGCGACTATGCCCCTTCAACTTGTCACTGTCAAGATGCTGTTGAATTGAGGTCGTGACTACCAAGGTCGTCAGTGCGAGCCGCGTGATCGCGGCGCAGGCCGACAAGATCTTCGAACTGATCGCCGATCCTTCACAGCAGCCACGGTGGGATGGCAACGACAACCTCGCGGAAGCGGCTGGCGGTCAACGTGTGCGGACAGTCGGCGACGTGTTCACGATGACGCTCACCATGGGCAGCGACCGCACGAACCACATCATCGAATTCGAAGAGGGCCGGCTCATCGCGTGGCTACCCTCGGAACCGAATAAGGCACCACCGGGTCACCTTTGGCGTTGGGAGCTCGAACCGCTCGACGATTCACGGACGCGCGTGACGCACACGTACGACTGGTCGGCGCTGACCGACGAGACGCGGCTGGCACGCGCGCGTGCCACCACTGCCGACAAGCTGCTGGCGTCGATCGAGAGGCTCGCTGCGCTCGCCGAGCGCAGCTGACATTCAGCGCGCGGCCGAGAACGCCCGCAGCGACTCGACCTGCACCGGGTCCAGCGACGGCCGGACGTTCTCGCGGGCCTTGGCGACGTCGGCACCGGTGACGTCGGCCGCGTCGATGGATCGGCGCATCGCGGTCAGCGCGGCCTCGCGCAGCAGCGCCACGCAGTCCGCGGCGCTGTAACCGTCCAGTTCTCCCGCCAGCGCGTCCAGGTCGACGTCGTCGCTGAGTGGGATGGATTTGCCTGCGGTGCGCAGGATTTCGCGACGCGCCTCGGCATCCGGCGGTTCGACGAACACGAGCTTCTCCAGACGGCCAGGACGCAATAGCGCCGGATCGATCAAGTCGGGCCGGTTGGTCGCGCCGAGCACCACCACGTCGCGAAGCGGGTCGATGCCGTCGAGTTCGGTCAGCAGCGCGGCCACTACCCGATCGGTGACGCCGGAATCGAAGCTCTGTCCGCGTCGCGGAGCAAGCGCGTCGATCTCGTCGAGGAACACCAGCGAGGGTGCCGAATCGCGGGCGCGGCGGAACAGTTCCCGCACCGCCTTCTCCGATGCGCCCACCCACTTGTCCATCAGCTCGGCGCCCTTCACCGCGTGCACCGACAGCCGTCCCGAACTGGCCAACGCCCGCACCACGAACGTCTTTCCGCAACCCGGCGGCCCGTACAGCAGTACTCCTCGCGGTGGGTCGACTCCGAGCCGCTCGAACGTCTCGGGATGCTGCAGCGGCCACAGCACCGCCTCGGTGAGCGCCTGTTTGGTGGCGACCATGTCGCCGACGTCGTCGAGGGTCACCGATCCGACCGAAACCTCTTCGGTGGCCGAGCGCGACAACGGGCGGATCACGGTCGTCGCGCCGATGAGGTCGTCGTGCGTCAACACCGGCGGCTTGCCGTCCGTACTGGCCCGCGCCGCTGCCCGCAGAGCGGCCTCCCGCACCAAGGCGGCCAGATCGGCCACGACGAAACCCGGTGTGCGCTCGGCGACTTCGTCGAGGTTGACCTCCTCGGACGGCACGCCGCGCAGCAGCACCTCGAGCAGTTGCTTGCGAACGGCGCCGTCGGGCAGGCTCAGCCCGAGCTCGCGATCGCATAGGTCGGGCGCCCGCAGCCGAGGGTCGACGCCGTCGGGAACCGCTGAGGTGGCGATGAAGGCCACCCCGCGGGTGGCGACGGCGTTGCGCAGCTCGGCGAGGATCAGGGTTGATACGGACTCGGCCGGCCCGCCCTGGTTGGCTGGCAATAGCGCGTCGATATCGGTGATGAGCAGCACGCCACCGCCGTCGCGCACGGTGGCCACCGCCGACGAGACGCTCTTGAGCCTGTCCTCGGCGCGCAGGGCGCCCACTTCGGGCCCGTCGAGTTCGACGAGGCGCCGGTCGGCGCATACCGCACGCACAAGGGCGGACTTACCGACGCCGGCAGGGCCGGATACCAAAACGCCGAGATTGGCTGTGGCCCCCAGTGTTTCGAGCAACTCAGGCTGGTCGAGTGCGAGCTTTAGCCATTCGGTTAGCCTGCCCGCCTGCGCGTGGGATCCCTTGAGGTCGTCAATGTTGACCGTCGCCGACTTATCAGGGGTCGACACCGTGTGCTGGCCCGTCGTGGCCAGTGCGGTCGGGGTCACGCCGTCGCCCCAACTCACCACCGAATTGGGTTGCACGCTGACCGGTCCCGTGGGATCGACACCGGTGACCGTCAACAGTTCGGAGGTCCAGGTGATGCCGACGGAGGACGCCAGCGCCGCGGTGGCCGCCGACGTCGGGATGTCGGGCCCGAGTTCGCGCGGCAACAGTGACACGGTGTCGCCGACGGTCATCACCTTGCCGAGCAGCGCCTGACGCAGTGTCGCCGGCGAGATCGACTGGGTGGCAAGGTTCGAGCCGCTCAACGTCACCGACCGGGCGCCGTAGACGGTCACCGCCGAGACGATCACGGTGGTGTCCTCGCGCAGTCCCGCGTTGGACAATGTCACGTCGTCAAGCAGTGCGGTGCCCGTCGGAGTTCCAAGTGGCGCCACGCCTGCCACCGCGGCGGTGCTGCGCGAACCGGTCAGCGAAACGGCATCCCATTCCCGAATACCCAGGGCTGCAATGGCTTCCGGATGCAAGCGCACGACGCCGCGGCGGGAGTCCATGGCCGACGTGTTCAGCCGCGCGGTAAGCCTGAGGTGGCTCAGCGGCGAATCCTTCTCGGCTTCGGTCTGCGTCATTTCAGCGGCCCGGCCTGCGCAGTCCAAGGCGCAGACTGGATCGGCGGTGTGGTTGCGCCCGGCGGATCGCCCGGCGCGCCGCGCGCTGCTGTCGCGGTTTGTCGTCCCACACCTCGGGGTGCTCCGCAAGGAATCGTCTGGTTCGGATGGCGAACGGGATGTGAATGACGTACGCGACGATGATCACCAAAATGGTGATGTACCCGTAGAGAATTGACGCCGCGACGAGGATCGCAAGCGCCGCCAGCAGCGGTGCAACCATGTTCGGCGAGACCGAGAAGGTGTGGATCTTGCGCATCGGCAGGGTGCTCACCACCAGCAGCGAGACGCCGATCATCCAGATCGCGACCGCCAATTCCGATGTCCACCAGCCCTCTCCGAACTGCATCTTGGCGGCCAGCGGTCCGATCGCGCCGATCGCACCCGCAGGGGCGGGCATGCCGACGAAGTACTTCTTTTCGTAGTCGGGCTTGTCGACGTCGAGCATGGCGTTGAATCGGGCGAGCCGAAGCACGATGCAGACCGCGTAGAGCAGCACCACGATCCAGCCCACCCGCGAATGCGAGAGCAGCGTGCCGTAGACGATGAACGCCGGTGCCACACCGAAATTCACCGCGTCGGCAAGCGAGTCGATCTCCTCGCCCATGCGGGACGTCACCTTGAGGGCGCGGGCGATGCGGCCGTCGAGCGCGTCGAGAATCGCGGCAATCGCCAGGAATGCCATGGCTTCGGTGGGTCGGTCGTCGAGTGCGAATTTGACCGCGCTCAGACCGAAACAGATGGCCGCTACCGTCATGCCGCTCGGCAGGATGCGCAGGCTCACGACTGGTGCCTTGATGCGCGGTTTCACGGCAGCTCGGCCAATACCGTTTCGCCGGCCAGCGACCGCTGTCCGGTGGTCACCAGGATGGTGGAGCCCGCGGGCAGGTAGGTGTCCAGTCGGGAGCCGTACCGGATCAGGCCGTAGGTATCGCCGATCGCGACCTTGTCACCGGCCTTGACGAAGCAGGCGATGCGCCGCGCGATCAAGCCGGCGATCTGGACCGCGACCACCTCGGCGCCCTCGGGGGTGCGGATCACGATGCTGTTGCGTTCGTTGTCGGAGCTGGCGGCCTCCAGGTCGGCGGAAAGAAACAGCCCGGGACGGTGTACGGCGGTCACCACCTCGCCGCCGATCGGGGCCCGCTGCACGTGCGCGTCCAACACCGACAAGAAGATGCTGATGCGCGGCAACGGCGTTGCGGGCAGGCCGAGTTCGGCAGGGGGCACTTCTTCATCGACGAGGCAGACGAGCCCGTCTGCCGGGGCGACGACAAGCCCGGACCGGGTGGGGGGCACTCGTGGCGGGTGCCGGAAGAACGCGGCGTTGGCGACAGCGGACGCCAGTCCGAGGCGGCGGAGCCACGGCTTATTGCGCCCGATTGCGGCGACCGCGAGGCTCACCCCGACGAACGGCAGACCCTCCCGGTGCATCGGCGGTACGGCGGAACGGACCAGCGCCATGATTCGCGCGGGGCCTTGGAGGTCGGGGCGTCTGGCCATCGTGCAGCGATTCTACGGGCGGGCCGCCCGGCTTATCTGCCTATGCCAGGTCCCACACCTGCACGGCCGACCCTTCGGCGACCTCGGTGACGTCCTCATCGATCTCCAGCAGGCAATTGGCCGAGGCCAGCCAGCGCAGATGGTGCGACGCCGGCGGCCCATAGCTTGTGACGGTGCCCCCGTCGCGGTCGAGCACGCCGCGGCGAAACTGACGCTTGCCGCGCGGCGACGTCAGATCCTCGGACAGCACGGCCGAGCGCCGTGGGCGGTCCGGATTGGGCAGCCCCATCGCGGTGCGCAGCGGCGCGCGGATGAACACCTCGAACGACACCAGCGCGCTGACCGGGTTGCCGGGCAGCGTGATGATGGGCGTGCCGTTCACGGAACCTGCGCCCTGCGGCATGCCCGGCTGCATGGCCACCTTGACGAAGTCGACCTCTCCGCCGAGCGCGTCTTTCACAACCTCATAGGCCCCCGCACTGACGCCTCCGGTCGTGATGATCAGGTCGGCGTCGCCGGTGTGGCGGCTCAGCGCGTCGCGGAATGTGGCGACGTCGTCACCGGTCATCGGAGCGGCGACCACATGTGCGCCAGCGTCGCGCACGGCCGCGGCCAGCATCACCGCGTTGGACTCGTAGATCTGGCCCGGCCGCAGCGGCGTGCCGGGCGCCACCAGCTCCGAGCCCGTCGACATCACCAATACCCGTTGCCGTGGAACCACTTTCAGGTCGCCGAGGCCCAGTGCTGCGGCCAGACCAAGGACTGCGGGGGTGACCACCTGGCCCGCCCGCAGCACCGTGGTGCCTGCCGTCACGTCCTCGCCTGCCCTGCGGATGTGCTGACCGGCCTTGGCGCCTGCCCGGATGGAGACGGTGTCGGTGGCAGCCGAAAAATCTGAGTCGGTGGCCTCGACGGGAACTACCGCGGTTGCGCCCGCAGGCAGCGGAGCGCCGGTCATGATGCGGTGTGCCGTACCGGGTTTCAGTGTGAGCGGGTCGGTGCGGCCTGCCGGGATGTCCTCGGCGACGGGCAGCAACACGGGCTGCTCGGGTGTCGCGGCGGCGACGTCGTCGGCGACAACGGCGTATCCGTCCATTGCCGAGTTGTCGAACCCCGGCAACGCCAGCGCAGCGACCACATCGTCGGCCAATACCAGGCCGAGCGTTTCGTCGAGCGGCAGCGTGACCGGTGGCCTGCGGGTTATCAAGCCTGCGACGACGCGCCGGTGTTCATCGACGGTCCGCATCAGACGGGATACGTCACGCCGGTGAGCTCTTCGGACACCGTCCAAAGCCGGCGCTGGATGTCTTCGTTGTGCGATTGTGCGCTGGACTCAACGACTTTCGGGTGGCCCCGCTGTTCGCCGAGGCCGCCGGGTCCGTAGTACGTCCCGCTCTGTGCGGAAGGGTCCGTCGCCGCGCGCAGTGTCGGCTCGGCTCCCATGTCGGCGTTCTGCGCGATGAAGTTCGACCAGAAGAACTGGCTCACCTGCCTGATGCCGCCAGGCATGTTGCGGAGCAAATCGGTGTCCGCAGCGCCGGGATGGGCCGCCAGCGCACCGGTCGGTGCGCCCTTGAGTTTCAGCCGGCGTGCCAGCTCGTAGGTGAACATCAAGTTGGCCAGCTTCGACTGGCCGTAGGCGACGACGCGGTCGTAGTTTTGCTCCAGCTGCAGGTCATCAAAGTGGATCTTGGCGCGTATCCGGTGGCCGACGCTGCTGACGGTCACCACCCGCGAGCCCTCGACCTGCAGCATGTTGTCGAGCAGCTGGCCGGTCAGCGCGAAGTGGCCGAGGTGGTTGGTGCCGAACTGCAGCTCGAAACCGTCCTTGGTCTTCGCCTTGTCCGTGTACATCACGCCCGCGTTGTTGATCAGCAGGTCGATCCGCGGGAAGTTGGCGCGCAGCTCGTCGGCCGCCTTGCGGATGTCTTCCAGCGATGTCAGGTCCAGTTCTTGGAGGGCGATAACGGCGTTGGGGCTCTTCGATTTGATGCGGTCGGCGGCCTCGTTGCCCTTGTCGAGGTTGCGCACCGCCAACACGACGTGAGCGCCCTTATCGGCCAGGACGGCAGCGGCCCCGAAGCCGATGCCGGTGTTGGAGCCGGTGATGATGGCGACCCGGCCGGATTGGTCCGGCACGTCGGCCGCGGTCCATTTGCTGCTCATGGGCTCAACATACTCAGCGACAACTGCCTTGCGTCGCCGGTTAGTTTCGTTCTGTGGGTATACGACTTGTTGCGACGATTGTCGGCACGCTGATCGGTGTCGCGGTGGTGCTGCTGGGGCTGCTGGTTGCAGGCATGCGGTGGAAGCTGCCCGCTGTGCTCGACATTGTCCGGCGCCTCAACCGATCGTTGACGAACCCGCGGGTGATGCGCACCGCGGGCACCGAAGCGACGCAGACGTCAGTCATCCGGCACGTGGGACGAACGTCCGGCCGGACGTACGAAACGCCGGTCGACACCATCGGTGCCACGACCGGCTTCCTCATCGCACTGCCCTACGGGACCCGTGCCGACTGGCTGCGCAACGTGCTCGCTGCTGGCTCGGCGACCGTGGTCACCAAGGGCGAGTGTGTCGACGTCGGCAGGCCGACGATCGTCTCCACCGCCGATGTGGCAGGCCAGATCCCCGCCAAGACAATGCGAACCCTGCGGTTGTTCGGTGTCAGCCAATGTCTTCATCTCGAGAAATCATGAATCTGGTCGATCCAGCCCATCCGCCGAGCCGCAAGGCCCCGCTGGTGTGGGCGATCGGCGCCGCGATCCCGTGGCTGATTCTGGCCGCGGGCCAGGTGGTGTGGTTCCTGGTCGACAAGCGCCTGGGCTGGCTGCATGCCCTCGCCGCAGCCGTCACCGTTGTCGGCTTCGTCGTCTATGTGGCCGTCGTACCGCTGTGGCGCTACCGCGTGCACCGCTGGGACATCGGACCGCAGGCGGTGTACACCCGCACGGGCTGGCTGGTGCAGGAGCGGCGGATCGCGCCGATCTCGCGGGTGCAGACCGTCGACACATACCGCGGTCCGCTGGACCGGCTGTTCGGTCTGGCCAATGTCACGGTGACGACGGCCTCGTCGGCGGGCGCGGTGCGCATCGTCGCACTGGATTCCGACGTCGCCGACCGAGTCGTCGCACAGCTCACCGACATCGCCGCGATCGGCGCGGAGGACGCGACGTGACCAGTCGAGGCATGAGCACCGACGCCGACGAGGTGTGGCAAAAGCTCAGCCCACGAATGCTGCTGGTGCACCCCGTGCACGAGGTGTTGCGCCAGATACCGCTGTTGATCGGTTCGGTGGTGCTCGGTTCGGCGACCGGCAATCCCATGTGGACGCTGTTCGGGCTGGCGCTCGTCGTCGGTTTTGGTGTGGCACGGTGGTTCACCACCGCCTACCGCATCAACTCTCGAGAGGTACAGCTGCAGACGGGTGTGCTGCAGCGCAAGGTTCTTTCGGTGCCGCGCAACAGGATTCGGTCGGTGTCGACCGACGCGCGGCTGTTGCACCGGTTGCTCGGACTGACGGTCCTGCGCGTGAGCACGGGCCAGGAGGCCAAGGGCGACGCCGCGTTCGCGCTCGATGCTGTGCAGGCCGAGCAGGTCCCCCGCCTTAGGGCGATTCTGCTGGCGGATTCGCTTGCTCCTGCCGAGGACGACGTGTCCCGGCCGGGGCGAGAGCTGGCGCGCTGGCAGCCGTCCTGGCTGCGGTACAGCCCGCTGAGTTTTGCCGGGCTGGCGATGATCATGGCGGCGGTCGGGCTGGCGTATCAGGCGGGAGCTGGTGCGGCGCTGGAGAATTCGCGGCTTGCACAAGAGGGGGTGGATGCGGCGGAGCGCTTCGGGGTGGTCGCGAGCGTGGTGGTGATCGGGGTTGCGGTGCTGGTCGCGTCCGTCGTGCTGTCGGTACTGAGGTCGTTGGTGACGTTCGGAAACCTCGTGCTTCGTCGTGATGCTGACGTGCTGCACCTCGAGCACGGCCTGCTGAGGGTGCGCGAGCAGACGTTCGACATGCGCAGGCTGCGTGGTGGAACACTGCGCGAGCCCCTGCTGGTGCGGTTGTTCGGCGGCGCCCGGCTGGACGCGGTGATGACGGGCGTCGACGGTGCGGGCGAAGCGTCGCTGCTGCTGCCGCCGTGCCCTCGGGCGACGGCCGAGACGGTGTTGGCGGAGTTGATCGCCCGGCCAGAGGCGGTCACAGGCCCGCTACGCGGGCACGGCGCCGTGGCGACGCGCAGGCGGTGGACGCGGGCGCTGGCGCTACCCGTCGTGCTGCTGGTCGTGATGGTCGCGCTGTATTCGCGGACGCCGGTGTGGTTGTGGCCGGTGTGGGCGGTGCTGACGGTGTGCTGCGCGCTGCTGGCGTTCGACCGGTCGCGGGCGTTGGGGCATCGAGTGGACGCGCAGTGGCTGGTGGCACGGGCAGGCAGCCTCGACCGGCGGCGAGATTGCATCGCTGCGGCGGGGATCATCGGGTGGACGGTGCGCCAGACGCTGCTGCAACGGCGGGCAGGGGTGGCGACGTTGGTCGCTGCCACGGCGGCGGGGGTGAAGAGTTATCGGGTGATCGATGTTCCGGCAGAGCTGGCGTGGTCGATCGCCGGCTCGGCGTCGCCGTGGGTCGGCGACAGCGCCTGGGCTAGGACTTGACGGGCTCGGCGATCAGCTCGCCACGCTGAATCTGCGTGGAGAGGTCGTCGCGCAGGGCGGCGGCCGCGTCGAATCCGTCGGCAAACTCGGTCCTGACGAATTGATGTTCGCGGTCCACCTGTACAGGCCAGCGCATCACGCCGCACACCCTGGCGATTAGCACGAACGGCATCACGACTAGCTGCAGGATGAGATCGGCCAGCGACAGGGTGATCGCGACCACGGCCGCGAGCAATATCAACACCGCCTTGCCCCCTGTGATCACGAGCCAGAGCAGCAGACCGATAACCGTCAGAATCGCGTTCAGAACAGGGTTTCCCGACGATTCAGATTCCGCGGCTTCTGCGTTCACGTTCTCATCCGGTTTGTCGCCGTCCGGCGTGCTGTGCCAGATCGTTCGCACCGAGAGCGCCCGCCGCCAGGGAAACCATCGCCGGCGCACCGTCCACGCCTTGCCGTCGGGATCGGTAACCCGGGACTCAACTGTCATGCCGCGATTATGGCTTCTGCGCAACAATCGAGGACATGATTACCGGCCTGGCACACACCGGCGTGTGCGTTCCCGACTGCGAGGCCGCCGTGGCGTACTACCGCGACGTGCTGGGATTCACGGTGCTCTCGCCGCCGTACGTGATGGATGGCGACGCCATTCGCGCCGACATGGGCGAGCTGTTGGCCGATCCGGCGATGAAGGCCGCGATCGTGGGATTCGGCGACGACGGCGACCGGGTGCTCGAGGTCATCGAATATCTGCGCGCCGACGGGAGCGACGCGCGCCGGACTGCCGGACTGGCCGATCGAGGGCTCACGCACGTCGGACTGATCTGCGACAACCTGGATGAGACTCGGAAATCGTTGAAAGACAAGGGAGTTCACTTCCTGGTCGACGGGATCGCCGACATCGCAGGGGTGCGCACCACGTGGTTCGCCGATCCCTGGGGTGTGGTCTTCATCCTCGTCGAGAAGCGCAAGCCCGAGCGTCCCTACTTCGCGCAATTTGGCTAACCCCCCGAGTTGCGCTGATTCATTCGCCGTTTACTGTCGGGCCATGGCTATCGGTGGTGTGCTCTTCGACATCGATGGCGTCCTTGTGACGTCATGGAAGCCGATCGAGGGTGCGTCAAAAACGTTGCGGACGCTGTCCGATCACCAGATTGCCTGCTCGTATCTGACCAACACCACGACGCGTACCCGCGTGCAGATCGCCGAACTGCTCACCGAGGCAGGCATGGCGGTGCGCTCCGACGAGGTGATCACGGCGGCGGTGCTCACCGCGGAGTACGTCCGCCACCGTTACCCGGACGCGCGATGTTTCTTGGTCAACAGCGGGCAGATCGGCGAGGACATGCCCGGCATCGACATCGTCTACTCGAGCGAGTTCAGCGGGCCCGAGGCCCCCGAGACCCCCGATGTGGTGCTGCTTGGCGGGGCAGGGCCGGAGTACAGCCATCTGACGCTGTCGTGGGTCTACGACTGGATGGCGCAGGGGGTGCCGGTGGTCGCGATGCATCGCAGCACCGCCTGGACGACGACCGACGGGTTGCGTGTCGACACCGGCATGTACCTGATCGGGATGGAGGAGACGTCCGGCCGCAAGGCCACCGCCGTCGGCAAGCCCGCGCCCGAGGGATTTCTCGCGGCCGCAAGCCGTCTCGGCGTCGATCCCGACGAGATGTACATGGTCGGCGACGACCTCAACAACGACGTGCTGGCCGCCCAGGTGGTCGGAATGGTCGGCGTGCTGGTGCGCACTGGCAAGTTCCGCCAGGACACTCTGGACCGCTGGGCCGCAGACGAATTCGCGATGCAGCCCAATCACGTCATCGGCTCGGTGGCCGACCTGCCGGAGTTGCTGGGGCTATAAGGCTGCGGCCCGTCGCGTTCGCTGACCGCGTTCGGTCGGGCAGTTTGGCAGCCGAAATTTGTCGGACCGGGCTGCTTTGATGGGGTTATGTCCTCGACCGCCCCGTCCGCCGCCACAGCATTGCGGCCTGCCGAGCGGGTCGAGGTGTTGTTCGATGAGTTGGCGGAGTTGACCGGTCAGCGCAATGCGATCGATGGGCGCATCGTGGAGATCGTTGCGGAGTTGGATCGCGACGGGTTGGTGGGTGCCACGGGAGCGCGTTCGGTCTCGGCGTTGGTGGCCTGGAAGACCGGGTGCTCATCGGCCAACGCCGCCACGATCGCCACTGTGCGCAAGCCGGCTGGAGGAATTTCCCCGCTGCGCTCAAGGGATGCAGGAGGGCCGGCTGTCGCTGGATCAGGTCGGTGTTATCGCGGCGCGGGCGGGTGAGGGATCCGATGAGCATTACGCGGAGCTGGCCGCGGTCGCCACGGTCAACCAGCTGCGCACCGCGGTAAAGCTCGAACCGCGACCCGAACCCGAGCCCGATGCTGCTCGGCCGGAACCGAAGCCCTCGATCACCAAGACTTCCGACGACGAGTTCACCAGCTGGCGTATCAAACTCGACCACCTCGATGCCGCGAAATTCGACGCGGCACTGCAGTCTCATCTTGACGCGCTGATGGCCGAGTGGAAGCACGATAACGGCGGCCGCGGATCAGACCAGGGGCCTCCGTTGCCGAACACCAACGACGCTTTCATGCACCTGGTGGAGGCCGGATGGGACGCCGAGGTGGCCCGCCGACCCCACGGGCAGCACACCACTGTGGTGGCGCATCTGGATGTCAAAAACAAGGCCGCTCAACTGCATCTGGGACCGCTGCTGACTGACGCCGAACGCCGATACCTGACCTGCGATGCCACCTGCGAAGTCTGGTTCGAACGCGACGGGCAGGTGATCGGTTCGGGCCGGGCGACTCGGCTGATCAGCCGGCGGCTACGTCGAGCGCTCGAGCACCGCCACCCGACATGCGCAATTCCGGGTTGCGGCGCCACCCGCGGCTTGCACGCACACCACATCCGGCACTGGGAAGACGGCGGCCCGACCGAGCTGGACAACCTCGTGCTCCTATGCCCCTATCACCACCGGCTACACCACCGAGGCGTCATCACCGTCACCAGACCCGCCGACCATCTCATCGTCACCGACAGCGCCGGCCAGCGACTCAGTTCTGGATCGCTCGCGCGTCCGCCGAACCGTCCCCCGCCCGATGTGCCACCCTGCCCCGGGCCCACCGGCGAACGCGCCGACTGGTGGTGGTATCAACCCTTCCAACCCCATTCGCCACCAACAAACAACTAAGTTGGTAACCGCACCCGGTCATTAGATCCTGCGGGTGTCGAGCCGGGTTTCCTCGGCGGCATCGACGAAATATGCTGCAGCCCCGTCACGTTCGCTGACAGCTTCGACGAAATCCGTGCCACGGTAAGCACCCCGCCGCGCTCACGCCGAACACCCACACCACATCGTGGTCGAGCAGATGAGCGGTGATGCGACGAAACACAGTTGGGGAGCACGTCCCGTCACCCCCGCCAACTCAATCGGGGTATTCGGTCAGCTCGCTGAACTCCCAACGGGTGCGCTGACCTTTCCGGAAGCCTCCGCTTGTCGCAAGAATGGTCGGGGCGTCGGCGGGCATGAAGAAAACGTATGCGGGATTGCTGACTGTCGCGATTACTTATCGAACCGCGGCCGGTCTGTATTCACATGACTGAAGAGACCATGACCGCCACCGCCACGATTAACGCAGCCGCGGGTGTCGTATTTGACGTGCTGGCGGATCCGTCCACACACGAGGCGATCGATGGCACCGGATGGGTACGGCAACCCCTTTACGGCAAGCGCGTGACCGAGACCGGCGAGGTCTTCCGGATGGCCATGTACCACCCCAACCCCAACTACCGCGAGAAGCACTACGAAGTGGCGAACCGCGTCGAGGTATTCGACCCGCCGCACGCCATTGCGTGGCGGCCCGGCCAAGGTTCTGACGACGCCAATCTCGAATTCGGCGGGTGGACCTGGCGATACGACCTGTCAGCGGTGAGCCCTTCGCAAACAACAGTGACGCTGACCTACGACTGGTCGGCCGTGCCGACGGCAATCCGGGAGCACATCGGCTTCCCGCCGTTCGACCAGCAGCATCTGGACAACTCGCTGAAGCATCTGGCTGAGCTGGCCGAGCGCACCTAGTTTCGCCATCGGCATCCACGAAATATGCTGTGGCACTGACACTGTTGCGCGATTACTTATTCCGCTGATGAGAGTCAGTACTGGCATGACCAACGAACACATCGACGCGACCACCACCGTGAACGCCCCCGCCCAAGTGGTGTTCGACGTGCTGGCCGACCCGTCGACCCACCAGGCAATCGACGGCACCGGATGGGTCCGCGAGTCGCAGGGCGGCCAGCCGCTGACGCATGCCGGGCAGATTTTCCGGATCGCCATGTATCACGAGGGGCATCCCGAAAAGGATTACGAGGTGGCGAGCAGGGTCGAGGTGTTCGAACCGCCGCGCGCCATCGCGTGGCTGCCAGGTCATGCACCTGGTCGACCGACATCCGCGGGAGCCGACGACGCCGCGCTCGAATACGGCGGGTGGATCTGGCGTTACGACCTCGAGCCGGCCGGTGATGACCAGACGACCGTCACGCTGACCTACGACTGGTCGGCAGTCCCCCCTGAGGGACGCGAGATCATCCCGTTCCCGATGTTCGACGTATCGCACCTCGACAACTCACTGAAGCATCTGGCCGAGCTCGCCGAGGCTCGGGTCTAGGCCTGTAGCGAGCGCACCGCTTCGATACGGGCCTTGAGCTGATCCGTCGTCGCGGCAGCCATCGGCGGGCCACCGCACAGCCTGCGCAGCTCGTTGTGGATCCAGCCGTGCGGCTTGCCCGTCCGGTGGTGGGCGATCGACACCAGCGCATTGAGTTCGCGTCGAAGCTCCTTTAGCTGTCCGTGCGTCGACGGCCGCGGTACTTCACCGCTCGCGGTCCGCTTAGTGAATTGCTCTTCTTGCCTGCGCCGCAACAGGTCTCGCATCTGATTAGCGTCAAGCAGGCCGGGAATGCCGAGATAGTCGGCCTCCTCGTCGCTGCCCGCAGGGGTCGCGGTGCCGAAGGATGAGCCGTCGAAGATCACCTGATCCAGTTCGGCGTCCGCGCCAAGCGATTCGAAGCCGTTGTCCATTTCACTCGGCTCGGATTTGCGTCGCTCGACGTACTCTTCGTCGCCCTCGGACTCTCGGTGTGGCTTGCCAAGCACGTGGTTGCGCTGGGTCTCCATCTCGCTGGCCAGCAGCAGCAGGTTGGGCACCGACGGCAGGAAGATGCTCGCCGTTTCGCCGGGCCGGCGCGACCGGACGAACCGGCCGATCGCCTGGGCGAAGAACAGTGGCGTCGACGCGCTCGTCGCATAAACCCCGACGGCCAGCCTTGGCACGTCGACGCCCTCGGACACCATGCGCACCGCGACCAGCCAGCGGCCGGTGCCATCCGAAAATTGGCTGATGCGGTCCGAGGAACCGGGGTCGTCGGAGAGCACCACCGTCGGCGCCTCACCGGTGATCTTGGTGAGCAGATCGGCGTAGGCGCGAGCCGCCGTTTGATCGGAGGCGATGATCATGCCGCCCGCGTCGGGGACATGTTGGCGCTTCTGCTGTAGCCGGGTGTCTGCGGCCGCGATAACCGCGGGCATCCATTCGCCTGCCGGATTCAACGCGGTGCGCCACGCGCGCGCGGTCTGCTCGGCATTGAGAGGCTCACCAAGGCGTGCCGCATGTTCCTCGCCGGCACTGTCCCGCCACCGCGCCTCGCCCGAGTACGCGAGGAACACCACGGGCCGGACAACGCCGTCGGCAAGGGCCTCCGCGTAGCCGTAGGTGTGGTCGGCCTGCGAGCGCAGCATCCCCTCGCCGTCGGGCTCGTAGTTGACGAAGGGGATCGGGCTGTCGTCGCTGCGAAACGGCGTGCCCGTCAAGGCCAGTCGGCGGGTTGCGTCCGCGAAGGCCTCACGGATGGCCTCGCCCCAGCTCTTGGCGTCACCGCCGTGATGGATCTCATCGAAGACGACAAGGGTGCGGTAATTCTCGGTGCGCACCCGGTGTCGGGTGGGGTGGCTGGCTACCTGCGCGTAGGTGACCACAACGCCGTGATACTCCGACGACGTCTGCGCCGACGAGTTGGCGAACTTCGGATCCAGCGCGATACCCACGGCTGCGGCCGCCTGGGCCCACTGCGTCTTGAGATGCTCGGTCGGCACGACGACGGTGATTCGTTCGACGGTATCCTCGGCCAGCAGCTCTCCGGCGATGCGAAGGGCAAACGCGGTTTTACCTGCACCCGGAGTGGCGACAGCAAGGAAATCGCGTGGTTTGGCGCCAAGATATCGCACCAATGCCCGACGCTGCCAGCTCCGCAAAGCCTGGGTGTCGGGCGCTGCAAAAGCCCGCACCCAAAGCTCCTCACTGATCGAGGAGCAGCCTAGCGCAAGGGATTACGACCGCGCACGTTCCGGCGTGTCGCTATCGGAGTTTCATTCGATGAAGAAGTTGTCATTGGCGATGAACCATTCCCGGCGTTCCTCGTCGGTCATGTCGCCGAGCTGGGCCATGCCCTCGAAGTAGTGCTCGCGCGGCGCGCCAGGAGCAAACAGCATCAAGATCGACGTCGGCGCGTCGGCCTCGTTGCGAAAGCCGTGGACGCCGCCGGGTGGCACAAAGAGGAAGTCGTTCGGGTGCCCGTCGATCCAGTCGTTCCCGTCGTACAGCTTCACCGTTCCCGACAACACGAAGAATGCCTCAGACATGGCGCGGTGAAAGTGCGGGCCAGGCCCGCCGCCCTTCGGGGCGATCTCCACCCGGTACAGCCCGTAGTCGCCGTCGGTGGCTTGTTGGTTGGCCAGGTAGTGGTATTTCACGAGGCCGAAAGAGTCGTAGTCCGGCGGTTCGTCGCCGCGGCGTAGCCGGGCGCTGACCTCCGGTTGGTCCTTGTTGTACCGGGGCGGGGGATAGGGCGGCACGACGAGAGACATCGGATCCCACACTAGCGGTCCGCTAGCGGGAATCGCCCACGCTGCGTACAGGGCTCGTACAGGTCAGCCACGCATAGTTGCCTTCCATGGAGCCGGGTACGCGATGACGGTGCCACTGCTGGGCACACTGTCGGTGTCCGGATTCGCCAACGCGTGGTTCCTGCTCTTCTTGGTCGCCATCGCTGCGATGCTGGCGATTTATGTGATGGCGCAGCGGGCGCGGCGGCGACGGGTGCTGCGGTTCGCCAACCTCGAACTGCTGCAGTCGGTGGCCCGCCCCAGACGACGCCGTTGGCGTCACCTGCCCGCCGCACTGCTGGTGGCATCACTTGCGCTGCTGACGACTGCGATGGCAGGCCCGACGCACGAGGTGCGGGTGCCGCGCAACCGCGCAGTGGTGATGCTGGTCATCGATGTCTCGGAGTCGATGGTGGCCACCGATGTCGCACCGAACCGGTTGGCGGCGGCCAAAGAAGCTGGCAAGCGATTCGCCGACGAACTGACGCCGGGAATCAACCTGGGTTTGGTCGAATTCGCAGGAACCGCAACGCTGTTGATGACGCCGACCACGGACCGCAGCGCAGTCAAGGCAGCAATCGACAGCCTCCAGGCCGCTGAACGAACCGGGACAGGGGAGGGAATCTTCACGGCACTGCAGGCGATTGCGGCCACTACTTCCGTCCTCGGCGGCGGTGACGGACCACCGCCTGCGCGCATCGTTCTGGAGTCCGACGGAAAGGAAACCGTGCCTGGCGAGCCTGACGCGCCGCGCGGCGCGTTCACGGCGGCGCATGCCGCCAAGGAACAGGGCGTGGCCATCTCAACTATCTCGTTCGGCACGCCTGATGGGACCGTCCACCTCAACGATCAGGACATCCCTGTGCCGGTGGACGATTCCACGTTGCTGAAGATCAGCGAGATCTCCGGCGGCCAGGCGTTCCATGCGGGCAGCCTGGATCAGCTCAATACCGTGTACGCCACTCTGCAGCGCATCATCGGGTATGAGTCGATTCCCGGCGATGCCAGCGCGGCATGGATCCGGTTGGGGGCGGTTAGCTTCATCGCGGCCCTGCTCGCCGCGGCACTGCTCAATCGGAGATTGCCGGACTGACGCTCAGGCGGGCAGCCTGCGGTTGATGAGCAGGGCCAGCGCCGCCCCGATGCCGGCAACGATGACCGCAAGCCGCAGCCAGCCTGCGCTCGCAGAGCCCCGCTCCATTTGAAAACCCATTTGGTCTTCGACGGCGCCGAATTTGTTGTTGAGCTCGTCGATGGTTTCGGCGGTTGAGGTCTGGCCACCGGACAGATGCGCGACCACCTTCATCATGTCGCCGTCGACGGGCACCGGCACCATCTCGTTCTTGACGGCCACATGGCCGGCCGGAGTGCCGAACGCGATGGTGGAGATCGGCACGCCTTGCTCCTTGGCCGCGCGCGCCGCGGTGTAGGCCCCGTCAGTGTTGTTGGGATTGTCGGGCTTGTTCTCCTTGCCGTCTGACAGCAGGACGATGCGGGCAGGCGGTGGTTTGTCGTTGGGGCCCATCAGCACCGCGTTCACGGTTCGAATCGCTTGCAGCGCAGCGAAAATCGCCTGCCCGGTGGCGGTGCTATCGGCCGGGCGCAGATTGTCGAGGGCCTTGACCGTCGCCTGGTGATCGGGACTGGGCGAGACCAGCACGTTGGCGCTTCCCGCGAACGCGATCAGGCCAAGGTTCACCCCTGGCGTCACATGCTCGGCGAACTGCTGCGCGGCGTGCTGTGCCGCGGCCAGCCGGTTGGGCGGGACATCGGTGGCCATCATGGACTGCGACACGTCGACGACGAGCATGATCACGGCGCGATTGCGCGGAACGCGGACGTCTCGGCTCGGCTGGGCGAGCGCGACGGTCAGCGGCAAGAGCGCCAGAAGTAACACCGCCATCGGCAGATGCCGCCACGGCGACGGCCGCGACGGCGCTACCGAAGGCGCCGCGGCGGGGCCTGCGAACCGCCGCATCCGTCGACGCCGGCGGCCCTGGGCGGCCAGGTAGACCGCCAACAGAGCCGCCGGCGCCGCGAGCAAGAAGAGCCAAACCGGGTCCTCGAACCCTGACAACGACAGCAGACCCAAGCCAGGAACCGTCACCGCATCACTGTGGCTCGTACTTCTGGCAATCGGCTGTGGCGCCGCTACATTCAGCCGACGGGCGACATCACGGACGTCAACTCTTCTGAGACCGCCCACAGCCGTCGCTGCGCGTCGGTGTCGTGCGACGCATCGGTGGACGCCACCACCTTCGGGTAGCCGCGTTGTTCGGCGAATCCATCGGGGCCGTAGAACTGGCCGCCGAGCACGGCCGGATCGGTTGCGCCGCGCAAGGTCGGCAACGCACCCATGTCGGGCCCTTGGAACAGCGGTGACAACAGAGTGCCCAGTCCGCGTATCGCGACGGGCAGGTTGCGCATCAGCTCGGTGTTCGAGCCGCCTGGGTGTGCGGCGACGGCAATGGTGTCCGTGCCCTTCAATCGCCTCTGCAATTCGTAGGTGAACATCAGGTTCGCCAGCTTGGACTGGCCATACGCGCGAACCCGGTTGTAGTCGCGCTCCCACTGCAGATCGTCAAAGCGGATGCCGCGGACGAAGCGATGGCCCGTGCTGCTGACGGTCACCACACGCGATCCGGGAGCCGCGAGCACACGGTCGAGAAGCAAGCCGGTGAACGCGAAGTGGCCAAGATGGTTGGTGCCGAACTGCAATTCGAAGCCGTCCTTGGTGGTGGACTTCGGCGTCATCATCACACCTGCGTTGTTGATGAGCAGGTCGATGCTGTCGTACTTGGAGCGCAGTTCATCGGTGGCGGCGCGAATCGCGTCCAGCGACGTCAGGTCGAGTTCCTGAAGAGCCACGCTGGCACCCGGGGTGCGCTGCGTGATGAGGTCGGCCGCTGCCTTGCCTTTCTCCAGGTTGCGCACCGCGAGCACGACGTGTGCGCCCTTGGCGGCGAGTGCGGCGGCTGTCTCGTAGCCGAGGCCGGTGTTGGCGCCGGTGATGACTGCCGTGCGACCCGTTTGGTCGGGAATGTCGGCGGTCGTCCACTTGGTCATGGGAATCTCCTACAATCGGTTAAACGGGGCGGGCGCTCCGTTTGATACGACTATACGGAACGCACGCCCCGCTTAACTATTCCCGACGTCACCGAGGTGGTGTGAGATGACCGAACCGGCCCGGCCGATGCGCGCCGACGCGGCACGCAACCGCGCGCGGGTGCTGGAGGTCGCCTATAACACGTTCGCCGCCGAGGGCCTGGCCGTGCCGATCGACGAGATCGCGCGCCGCGCCGGCGTCGGCGCGGGGACGGTCTACCGGCATTTTCCGACCAAGGAGGATCTCTTCCGTGCGGTCGTGGAGGACCGGATTCAGCGCATAGTGAACGACGGGCGCGCGCTGGTGGCCGGCGACGACCCGGGTCAGGCGCTGTTCACTTTCCTGCGGTCGATGGTGCTCGAGTGGGGGGCCACCGATCGCGGGTTGACCGACGCGCTCGCGGGCTTGGGCATCGATGTCGCGACCGCAATGCCCGAGGCAGAAGGCGAATTCCTCGGGGTTCTCGGCGAGATGCTGCACGCGGCGCAAAAGGCAGGCACCGTGCGCCCCGATGTCGACGTGCCGGACGTCAAGGCGATGGTGGTCGGAACCCAGGCGATGCAGGCCTATCGGCCGGACGCCGCCGAGCGCCTCCTCGAGGTTGTCCTCGACGGGTTGCGCGCCTCCTGAGCGACCTTGCACTCTCCCTGGTCGAGTGCTAAAAATGAGGCTGGCACTCGCGATCGGTGAGTGCTAGGTCGGGAAGGTGAGACAGGGGCCGCACCTGCGGGAGCACACCCCGGTCGTCCGTCGCGGGCACCGAGCCCGGCCAAAAAACGTGCGATCCCCTAATCGGAGGAATCACTTCGCAATGGCCAAGACAATTGCGTACGACGAAGAGGCCCGTCGCGGCCTCGAGCGGGGCCTGAACAGCCTCGCCGACGCGGTAAAGGTGACGTTGGGCCCCAAGGGTCGCAACGTCGTCCTCGAGAAGAAGTGGGGCGCCCCCACGATCACCAACGATGGTGTTTCCATCGCCAAGGAGATCGAGCTGGAGGACCCGTACGAGAAGATCGGCGCAGAGCTGGTCAAGGAAGTCGCCAAGAAGACTGATGACGTCGCTGGCGACGGCACCACCACCGCCACCGTGCTGGCCCAGGCGCTCGTGCGCGAGGGTCTGCGCAACGTGGCGGCGGGCGCCAACCCGCTTGGTCTGAAGCGCGGCATCGAGAAGGCCGTCGAGAAGATCACCGAGACGCTGCTCAAGTCGGCCAAAGAGGTCGAGACCAAGGAGCAGATCGCTGCCACCGCCGCCATCTCGGCCGGTGACACCCAGATCGGTGAGCTGATCGCCGAGGCCATGGACAAGGTCGGCAACGAGGGTGTCATCACCGTCGAGGAGTCGAACACCTTTGGCCTGCAGCTCGAGCTGACCGAGGGTATGCGCTTCGACAAGGGCTACATCTCGGGTTACTTCGTCACCGACGCCGAGCGTCAGGAAGCGGTCCTCGAGGACCCGTACATCCTGCTCGTCTCGTCGAAGGTGTCGACGGTCAAGGATCTGCTTCCGCTGCTGGAGAAGGTCATCCAGTCCGGCAAGCCGCTGCTGATCATCGCCGAGGACGTCGAGGGCGAGGCCCTGTCGACCCTGGTGGTCAACAAGATCCGCGGCACCTTCAAGTCCGTCGCCGTCAAGGCGCCTGGCTTCGGTGACCGCCGCAAGGCCATGCTGCAGGACATCGCCATCCTCACCGGTGGCCAGGTCGTCAGCGAAGAGGTCGGCCTCTCGCTGGAGACCGCCGATGTCTCCCTGCTCGGTCAGGCCCGCAAGGTCGTCGTCACCAAGGACGAGACCACGGTCATCGAGGGTGCAGGAGATTCCGACGCCATCGCAGGCCGGGTGGCCCAGATCCGCGCCGAGATCGAGAACAGCGACTCCGACTACGACCGCGAGAAGCTGCAGGAGCGCCTGGCCAAGCTGGCCGGCGGTGTTGCGGTGATCAAGGCCGGGGCTGCCACCGAGGTGGAGCTCAAGGAGCGCAAGCACCGCATCGAGGACGCCGTTCGCAACGCGAAGGCAGCCGTCGAGGAGGGCATCGTCGCCGGCGGTGGCGTCGCCCTGCTGCAGTCGGCTCCTGCGCTCGATGAGCTGAAGCTCACCGGCGACGAGGCGACTGGCGCCAACATCGTCCGCGTGGCGCTGTCGGCTCCGCTGAAGCAGATCGCCTTCAACGGTGGGCTCGAGCCCGGCGTTGTCGCCGAGAAGGTCACCAACTCGCCTGCCGGTACCGGCCTGAACGCCGCGACCGGTGAGTACGAGGACCTGCTCAAGGCAGGCGTGGCCGACCCGGTCAAGGTGACGCGTTCGGCACTTCAGAACGCGGCGTCCATCGCGGCGCTGTTCCTCACCACCGAGGCCGTCGTCGCCGACAAGCCGGAGAAGGCGGCCGCTGGTCCGGCCGACCCGACCGGTGGCATGGGCGGTATGGACTTCTAAATCTGTCCAACGAAGAGCCCGGTCTGCTTGCAGGCCGGGCTTTTTCGTGCCTCGAGTGGCCAGTTATGTCACGCATTTTCGCGAAATCGCGTGGCATAAGTGGCCACTCGGCGCTATGAGATCGCCCGCGCGACGCCCTGGATGGCTCGCAACCGCCCGTCGCCCAGCGCGGACGTGAGGTTCGTGGCCTTCTCCTCGAAGTCTGCGACGAACGCGTGCAGCCCAAGCGGATCGGCGGGCAGTGCCAACAGCGCCTGCATCAAGGTGGCCGCCGGCTCGGTGAGATCGTTCCAGTGGTCGATCGTGAATCCGGTGGATTCGATAGTGGTCCGCAATTGGTCGGGAGTAACGAGGTGGCTTCGACCGGGATGGTCTGCCCACGGCAGCGGATAGCCGAGTGCGCCCTCGTCGCCAGAGACGATGTCCCACAGTGCAAGTCGACCGCCTTCGACGAGTACCCGGCGTGCTTCTCCATAGAGCTGCGGCTTGTCGGCCACGTTCATTTGAACGTGCTGACTGAAGACGACGTCGAAGGTGGCGTCGGCGAAAGGCAACGCGGTGACGTCTGCTTGCCGCACGGTAATGCGCTCGTCCAACCCGACAAGGCGGTTGAGCCAACGGGCCGTTTCGCAATACTCGTCGGTCAAGTCGATGGCGCTCACCCGACACCCACATGTGTCGGCGACCAGACGGGCCGTACCGCCGACACCGCTGCCGGCGTCGAGCACACTCAAGTCGCTGGTGACGCCGAGCAGGTCCACCAGCTGGCCGGTGGCGATGCGGCCCATGGTGTGGAAATCCTCGAGCGGTGCAAGGTCCGCCGGCTGAATACATGCGAGGTCCAGACCTGCGGCGACAAGTGCCCGTTCGATGCCTTGCCGGGAAAGGCCCGTCGCGTACTGGGTGTCGATCATGATGGCCAGCATGGACCGATTAGACAAGAAAATCAACTAATAAGACAAAGAAAACGTCAGCCTTCGAGTGGCACACAGTCGTGCAGGCAGCCGGGGTTCGACGCGGGGGAGTTCAGTGTGGCGGGGCGGTGCAGCACCGCGCGTGTGGGTACAACTGCCAACCGGTCGTCAGCCGGCTCACCGCGGCCGTCGACGATCAGTGTGTAACCGCCGGCCTGACTCGGAGGCCAGACAAGCGTCACGCCATCGTGCTCGGCGATGTTCTTGCGTGTGGTGTTGCCGATCGAACCGACATCGAGGATGCCGTCGGCGAACACCGGTTGGAGGGCCACGGTGTGCGCGCGGTAGTCCGCGCCGACCGTGATCAAGTAGGCGAACGTGAAATCGGTCAGCGCATCGGCCAACTGGTCGAGATCTACCTTGACGCTCATACGGCCGCGGGCGCGGGCTGGCGGCCCCGCACAAGACGGCCCGGTCGCGCGGCGGTTGGCACGCCGTTCTCGGCGATCACTTCGCCCGAGACCACCGTCGCGACGTAGCCGTCGGCGGTCTGGTCCAGGCGACGTCCTCCTGCGGGCAGGTCGTGGGTGATGATCGGCTTGTGCAGCCGCAGCGCCGCGTGGTCGATGACGTTGAGATCTGCCTTGTAGCCCACCGCGATTCGGCCGCGATCGGCAAGGCCGCCAACCCGCGCAGGCGCCGACGTCATCATCCGAATCGCCTCGGGGACGCTGAGCTGGTTGGTCTTGCGGTCCCGGGCCCAGTGCGCCAGCAGGAATGTCGGATAGCTTGCATCGCAAATCATTCCGTAATGTGCGCCGCCGTCGCCGAGACCGAGCACAACGTCGTCGCGACGTATGAGTCTGCCGACGGTGTCGAGCGAGTTGTTCTCGAAGTTGGCCATGGCCACAAGCATCATGGCGTGGCCGTCGTCGTCGAGCAGCCGATCGTAGGCCTCCTCCTTCGGCGTGACACCCCGGGCGGCCGCACGCGCAGCGATCGACGTCGACGGGTCCGGTTCGTAGATCGGGTCGTCGGTCAGCGGGAAGATGTAATCCCACGCCTGCGCCAGATATAGAAGCGGGTGACCGCCATCCGCGGGCTTGTCCGCCAGGATGCGGGCCCGCACTTCGGGTTTGCGCATCTCGGCGACGCGCTCGGCCAGCGGCAGATCGGCAATCTCCTGATAGCTCGGATAGAACACGAACGGGTTGCCAGTGAGCTCCAGCCCGATCACCAAACCGATTGGGCGCGGGAACATTTGCGCGGTGATGTCGCTGCCGTCTGCGTTGTACTTCTCTATCAGCGTGATCGCGTCGGGCCAGATCGGGTCGCCGGTATTTCCAGTTGCCAAGGTGAATGTCACCGGCAGTCCCGCGTCCTGCGCGGCCTCGAAAACCTGTTGCAGCACATTGGCATAACCGCCCGCTGCGATGTCCGGTACGAACTGGATCAGCCCGCCGCCGCCGTCCTTGACCCCGCCGGCGATGGCGGCGATCTCTGCCTGCGCTGCGTCGTAGGTCGGAATCAGCTCGCCGCTTGCGGTCTTGTGGAACGAGAACCGCGACGACGCAAAACCGAGCGCGCCGACCTCGATCGCCTCCTTGGCCAACTCACGCATCCGGGCCAGGTCCTCGTCGTTGGCTGGCTCGCGGTCGGCGCCACGCTGACCCATCACGTACACCCGCAGCGGCGAGTGCGGAAGGTAGGCGGCGACGTCGATATCCCGCTTCCGCGAGTCGAGCGCGTCCAGATACTCGGGGAATGTCTCCCAATCCCACGGCAACCCGTCGACCATCACGACACCGGGGATGTCCTCAACGCCGGCCATCACATCGACGAGTGTGTCGTGGTCGGAGGCGCGGCATGGTGCGAAGCCGACGCCGCAGTTGCCCATCACGGCCGTCGTCACGCCGTGTGCCGACGAAGGGGTCATGCGGTCCGACCAGATGGCCTGCCCGTCGTAATGGGTGTGCAGGTCGATGAAGCCGGGTGTGACGAGCAGCCCGGTGGCGTCGATCTCTCGCGTCCCGGTGCCATCCACCGCGCCGACGGCTGCGATCACGCCATCCGATACGGCGACGTCGCCGGTATGGGGCTCGCCGCCGAGGCCGTCGACGATGGTGCCGTTGCGGATGATCAAGTCGTACGCCATTAGCTGAATGTACGACTTTTGTAGCTGCTCTTCACGCAAGCGTTCATCGCTGTCGCTGCCCCATGCCAGGATGCGCGCGCGCGAATCGTCAGCGGCTCCGCGGTCAGTCCCGGTTTGGGTCACGATGAGTCGCCCGCCGCCGAGCTTGGCAACCCTTCTTCGCGGCGATACAGTCGCCCTATTAACTTTCTTGAGGGAAGGTATTGAAAATGCCGCTTCGATCCGATTGGTCGGACAAGCCCTGTCCGATCGCGCGTGGCCTCGACGTCCTTGGCGACGCGTGGACGTTGGTGATTCTCCGCGAGATATTCGTCGGCAATACCCGCTTCGACGGCCTGCGCAGGCAGCTCGGCGCGGCCGACAAGGTGCTGTCGGCCCGGCTCGGCCGCATGGTGGAGCTCGGCCTGGTGGACCGGGTGCCCTACGGCGGTTCCGTCCGGCCTCGGGTCGAGTACCGCTTGACCGCCGCCGGGCGCGATTGCCTGCCCGTGCTGCATGCATTGGCGCTTTGGGGCGCCGACCACACAAAGGCGCCGGCGTCGGCGCGTCCGATGGCGATCACGTGCACAGCCTGTGGCCAAGCAACCGTCTCCGCTGACTGGTGCGTCACCTGCGATCAGCCGCTCACCGTGGCGCGCACCGAGTGGACCCGCCCTGGCGGTGACGGACCGGCGGTGCAGCTCGCCACGGTCGCATGACCAGTCGAGGACAAGGGGTGAACGCGTGAACGGCTGGACCCACTTTTCAGTGACCGCCGAGACCGAGCGGCTGTGGCGGGTCACGTTCGACAACCCGCCGATCAATCTGGTCACCCCCGAGATGCTGGTCGAGTTACCTCAGCTGATCGACCAGGTGGAAGCGGCGCCCGAGTTGCGGGTGGTGGTGTTCGACTCGGCCAATCCGGATTACTTCTTGAATCACTACGACACCTCACGGGTGGCCGAGACGCCCTCAGACCTGGGAGTGACCGGCTATCCGCTGGTGATCGACACCAACATCCGCCTATCTCGCCTGTCTGTGGTGTCGATCGCCAAGATTCGGGGCCGGCTGCGTGGCGTGGGCAACGAGTTCACCCAGGCGATGGATATGCGCTTCGCCAGCCGGCGGGCGCTGCTCGGCCAGCCGGAAACCGCGAACGGGAACCTGCCTGGTGGTGGCGGTCTGGAGCACTTGCCCCGCTTGCTCGGCCGGGCGCGGGCGTTGGAGGTCGCGCTGTCCAGCGACGACTACCCGGGTGAGCTGGCCGAGCGATACGGGTGGGTGAACCGCGCCGTCGACGACGGCGACCTTGACGGGCTGGTGGACACGTTGGCTCGACGGATCGCGTCTTTCGACAAAGAGTCGATCGCCGCAGTTAAACAGCAAATCAACCGCTACACGTTGCCGTCTGCAGACGACATCAAGTCTTCTGCCGACATCTACTTCGACTCCTTCGATTGGCCCGGCTCCAGGCGCCGACTCCCTGCCGCACTGGCTGCCGGACGTAACCGCGCCGGCGACTACGAGATGCGCCTCGGTTACCACTTGGGCCACCAGCAAGAAGGACTGGCCCAATGAAGCTGGTCAATTGGACCATGAACGGCCGAGCCGACTTCGGCGTCGTCACCGCAGGCGGCCCAACCGACGGCGACGGCTGTCGGTGCTCCATGCCAGGATGAGCCTGTGATTGACCACTTCGGACTGAACTGCGAGCACTGGGACAAGTCGAAAGCCTTCTACGACAAGGTCCTCGGGGTGCTGGGCTACACCCGGCAGATGGACTTTCAGGTCGCCATCGGATACGGCAAGGACGGCAAGCCCGACTTCTGGATCGCCGACATGAGTGCCGGCGACGCGGCAGGTCCCAACCGCGAGGTCCACGTCGCGTTCGAGGCCGCCGACACCGATGCGGTGCAAGCCTTCTACGACGCCGCGCTCGATTTCGGAGCCGAGTCACTGCACGCTCCTCGGCTGTGGCCGGAGTATCACCCCGGCTACTTCGGCGCCTTCGTCCGCGATCCGGACGGCAACAACGTCGAAGCGGTGTTCCACGGCGCTAAGCCCGACGCCTAGGAGCTTGCCGGACAGTCGCGACGACCAGGTGCCATTCGGTTCGCCCGCCTATGAGCGACAATTGCTTTCGCCCTGGTCGCCGGCGTAGCGAGAGCAGGTTCACCAGCGACAATGAACTGCTTTCACTGCAGGTCAGCGGGTTGTCCGCGCAGAGGTGGGCACAAAGCTGGTAACCCCGGATATGGCGTCGCGTCGCCGGAATTGGAACCCTTGGGATCGGAGTGCTTGTGGCGCAACCCTTTCCAGCGGCCGGTCCGGTAATTGACCGCTTCCCAGGTAGCGTCAAGGCCATGTCTGACTCTGATGCGGCAGCGGTGCGCGAACTGCTGCGCGACTCGTTCACCCGGCTCATCGAGCATGTCGAGGAGTTGACCGACGGGTTGACCGACGAGTCCGCGTTCTTCCGTCCGACGGGCGCCGCCAACAGCATCGCCTGGCTGATCTGGCACAGCGCCCGCCAGCAGGACGCCCAGCTGTGCGACATCGCAGGCATCGAAGAGGTCTGGACGCGCGACGGCTGGGTCGACCGGTTCGGCTTGGACCTCCCGCGGGACGACACCGGTTACGGCCACGGCCCAGACGACGTGAGCAAGGTGCGCGCGTCGGCAGACCTGCTGGCGGGGTACTACCACGGTGTTCACAAGGCGTCGCTGGAGTACATCGCATCGGTGACGCCCGATGAGCTGAGCCGCATCGTCGATACGCGGTGGAATCCACCAGTCACCGCAAGCGTGCGGCTGGTCAGCATCGTCGACGACGCCGCCCAGCACCTCGGTCAGGCCGCCTATGTGCGGGGTATCGTCCGCTGACCACGATGCTCCGCCTATGGCCGCCGATCGCCGTGGCGGCGATGTTGGTGCTGGGATGGGCGGTGCGCAACGGCTCCACACCGGTGGACGACTGGTTTCACCAGTTCGGCCGTGGCCCTGGTCGCTACCTGCTGTTCTTCACCGATCCCCGGGTCCTCCTGCTGGTGGTGATGGTCACTCTGGCAGTCGCGCTGTACAGACGGCGGTGGCGATTGGCGATCGCGACGGTGGTGTGTCCGCTCCTTGCGGTCGGGGCTCGCTCGGCTGTTGAAGCCCCTGTTCGGCCGTGAGAGCGATGGTGCCTTCGCCTATCCGAGTGGCCATACGACGACGATGGTCGTGGTGGCGGGGATGGTGGTGCTCGCGACCGGGGTGGCGTTGTGGGCGATGCTCGTCGCAATCGCGTTCGCTCTGCTCGGCATGCTCGGACAGGGCATCACGTACCACTACTTCACCGACACCGTCGGTGGTGTACTGCTCGGCACGGCGATCGTTTGCATCGCAGCCCTCACATTGGGACACGCACCCCACCGAACTTGACACGTGTCAACCCCGCCTGCGATCTACGTCACAGCGAGGGTTAGCATGACCCCATGACAGCGACGTCCGAAGTTGACCTGCCCGATAACACCACCATCCGCAATCCTGCGACCGGTGCGGTGGCAGGCAAGGTGCGCTGGACCGACCCCGCCGACGTGCCGCGCATCGCGGCCGGGCTGAGGAAGGCCCAGAAGGAGTGGGACGCCCGTGGCGCGAAGGGCCGCGCCAAGGTGCTTGCGCGCTACGCGGTGTGGATGGGGGAGCACCGCGACGAGATCGAGTCGCTGCTGATCAAGGAGACCGGCAAGTCGGCAACCGACGCCGCGCAAGAGGTGCCGCTGCTCATCATGATCGCCTCGTACTACATCAAGACGATGGAGAAGGCGCTCGCGCCGGAATCCCGTCCGGCGGCGCTGCGGTTCATGGCGATCAAGAAGGTGGAGGTGCACTACCGGCCGCGTCCGGTGGTCGGCATCATCGCGCCGTGGAACTATCCCGTCGCCAATCTGCTGATGGACGGCATCGCCGCGTTGGCCGCCGGCTGCGCGGTGCTGCTCAAGCCGTCGGAGCGCACACCCGCTGACCGCCGAACTGCTGCTGCGCGGCTGGTTGGACTCCGGCGCACCCGAAGTGATGGCGATAGTGCAGGGCGCCCGCGAGGCCGTCGAAGCAGTGGTGGACAACTCCGACTACATCCAGTTCACCGGTTCGAGCGCGACCGGCGCGAAGGTGATGGAGCGCGCCGCGCGCCGGCTCACCCCGGTCAGCCTGGAACTCGGCGGCAAGGACCCGATGATCGTGCTGGACGACGCCGACGTCGACCTGGCCGCCCACGCCGCGGTATGGGGCGCGATGTTCAACGCCGGCCAGACATGTGTGTCGGTGGAGCGGGTGTACGCACTGGAGTCCGTCTACGACCAGTTCGTCGACGCCGTGGTGCGCGATGTGCAGAAGCTCAAGATGGGTGCGGGCGACGGCTACGACTTCGGTTCTCAGATCGACGACAGCCAGGTCGCGATTACCGACCGCCATGTCCGCGACGCCGTCGCCGCCGGAGCGAGGGCGCTCACCGGCGGCAAGCGCCCTGACGGCCCTGGCAGCTTCTACCCGCCGACGGTGCTTGTCGACGTGGACCACTCGATGACCTGCATGACCGAGGAGACATTCGGCCCGACGCTGCCGATCATGAAGGTGTCGTCGGTCGACGAGGCGGTCCGGCTGGCGAACGACAGCCCGTACGGCCTGAGCGCCTCGGTGTTCTCAGGAGACGTCGAGCGTGCCAAAGCGGTTGCGGTGCAACTGGATTGCGGCGCTGTGAACGTCAACGACGTGATCTCTAACCTGATGTGCACGACGGCGCCGATGGGTGGCTGGAAGACCTCAGGAATCGGGGCGCGATTCGGTGGGGCCGATGGCCTGCGCAAGTTCTGCCGCCAGGAGGCGGTGATAGCCCCGCGCACCAACGTCGGCGCTGGCGGCAATTACTACAACAATTCGCCAAAGGCGCTCAAGCGGATGAACAAGCTCATGACCAAGCTCGCGCTCGTCACACCGCGGCGCGCCGCCAAGTAACACACCAGCCGTTCACCTTCGCGTCACTTGCGCGTACACGCGCGTCGATACCTTTTGCCGGTGACCACGCTTGAAGGGACGGAGTACTACTCCGTCCGCGATGACGATGATGACGACCCCGTGCTTGTACACCATCCGAGCGGATCCGATGTCGACACGTGGCGCGAGGGCTACCCGTACGACGACCGCATGTCGCGCACCGAGTACGAGGAGCAGAAGCGGCTGCTGCAGATCGAACTGCTGAAGCTGCAGAAGTGGAGCCAGGCCAACGGGCTGCGACACGTCATCGTGTTCGAGGGTCGTGACGCGGCGGGCAAGGGCGGCACGATCAAGCGGTTCATGGAACACCTCAACCCGCGCGGTGCGCGCGTCGTCGCGCTGGAGAAGCCGACCGACCGTGAACGCACCCAGTGGTACTTCCAGCGCTACGTGAACCACCTGCCTGCCGCCGGCGAAATCGTGTTGTTCGACCGATCCTGGTACAACCGGGCGGGCGTCGAGCGGGTCATGGGCTTCTGCACACCCGATCAGCACCAGGAGTTCATAAGCCAGGTGCCGCTGTTCGAGCAGATGCTGGTCAACGACGGCATCAGCCTGACCAAGCTGTGGTTCTCGGTGACGCAGTCCGAGCAGCGGACCCGGTTCACCATCCGCCAGGTCGACCCGGTGCGGCAGTGGAAGCTGTCGCCGACCGATCTGGCCTCGCTGGACAAATGGGAGGACTACACCGCGGCCAAGGAGGACATGTTCGCGCTCACCGACACCGAGACGGCACCGTGGACGGTGGTCAAGAGCAACGACAAGAAGCGCGCACGCGTCAACGCGATGCGCCACGTCCTGGGTAAGTTCGACTACGACAACAAGGACCATGAGGTGGTCGCTGTAGCCGACCCCCTCATCGTGGGACGCGCCCTGACCGACTGAGGCCTGCGCGTCCTGCCCGAAAGGAGAACGCGTGCGCTTCGTGGCGACCATGTTCCTGTGGCTCGTCACGACGGTCGCGCTGGCGGCGGCGATCCCGGCCATGTGGGCGCAGAAGAACATCGTCGACGCGAACGGCTACGCCGCATTCGCGCAATCCGCCGCCAAGGATCCGAAACTGCAGCAGGCGATGGCCTCCGAACTCACCACGCAGATCGTGTCGCTGGCTTCGAATGAGGGCTACAACCTCAACCCCGATCTGGTGCGCGGAGTGACGAGTGCCTACACCGAGAACGCCGGCTTCCCTGGACAGTTCGCCCAGGCGAACCGGATCGTGCACACCTGGATGTTCACCGACGAGATCCGCCGTCAGGAGGGCAGCGACGACCGCTGGCTGATCGACGTCGCACCGATGCTCTCCGACCCGTCATTGCGCGCGACGCTGGGCAATCTCAATCTCGACGTGCCGGAGACACTGACGGTGCCGATTACGGTGTCCGACACAGCGGGTATGCAGCCGGGACAGTTGCGGCAGCTGGCGACGTGGGGTCCGTGGGTCAGTGTCGGTGCGTCGATTCTGGCGGGCGTGCTCGCGCTGCTGACGTTGGCGGCAGCGCGGTCACGCGGTAAAACGCTTGCGGCGCTGGGTGTTTCAGCCTTGCTGGTGGGCGCGGCAGGCTGGGCAGGACTGGAGGTGGCGCGGCGCTACATCAACACCGCGCTGGACCGCACGGAGGGTGACGTCCGCCAGGTCGCAGCCGCGATGGTCAACCACGCCGAAGGCAGCCTGCATCAGTGGCTGAATCTGACGCTGGCCGCGGGCGGTGTGCTGGTGGTGTTCGGCGTGATCGCCTCGATGCTGGGCGGGCTGCGGCGACGCGAGTAGTACCGTCCTTGCCATGCCATTCGTGACGGACATCGCCGGTCCACAGCGGCCCGTCCGGACATGGCCCCCGCTTGTCCCCGGTGCTTTGCGGCGCACGAGCACCATTGACACCCATCCAGCCGGGGCCGGAAAGTCCGACGTCGACCTGCGGGCACGAGACGTGGTGTCCGCGCGAAGCCGACGACGTACTTGGCGAGGTCCGCGTGCGCGCGCATCTCGCCGACCGCGTCATCGAGGACATCTCATCCGAGCCGTCCGACGGCCGGCTGGCGCAGTTGGTGGGCAGCCGGGTCGGCCCGGGGTTTCGCTCGACGGTCGGCAAGGCCCTTCCAGAGGAGGTTCGGAAGGCCAGCCTGCTGCACCTGCTGCTCGACGATTGGGTTGGCGCAGCGCTGGTCTCCGGTTACGCGGTGCAGCACGCGGCGATCACTCTGGGCATCGAGGAGAAGCTGGGGCCCGGTGTCGCCGACGGTATGGCAGGCATCTGCGCGGGCTTCGCCTCGGACGCCTCGCTTGTCCCTTACGCCAAGCGCAACAACACAATTCCGTCGGTGCACGGACCGATCGCGCCACCGCTCGACGTTGGTATGCACTCCGTTGATCCGCTGCGCGCGCACGGCATGCGCCGCTTCCGACGGCTCGATCTTCTTCCGGTCGACGCGGGGTCGGTGGACTTTGACGCACACTTCCGCGACTCCCACGTCGACGGCGACGGCGTGGAGACGATCGTGCACGAGTACACGGTCGCTGGCTCCGTCGACACCGCGACCCGAACCATATCGGCGGTCACCGCGAATGTGGCTGTGCTGCCGTGGCAGGAGTGCCCTGGCGCGATCGGAAGTGCGGCACGTGTGCGGGGGATGACGCTGTCGGAACTGCGCGGACGCATCCGCGGTGAGTTCGTCGGCACCAGCACGTGCACGCACCTCAACGACACCTTGCGCGCGATCGCAGATCTGGATGCTCTGCTCGACCTTAGGGCTCGATGACGTGTGACGGGTCGGGCCTGCGCTCGGGCGGACCCTGGCTGTAGTCACCCCACGGCCCGTCCCGCCGCTCGATTGCCGCGCGCACACCCTGGTTGGAAGCGGTGTCGATGAACTCGAGCGCGTCGGGCGTGTTGCGCATCAACCCGTCGAGGATCCCGCCGAGCGTCTGGGTGGACGCAAGGCCCATGTTCTCGTAGGCCTGGTTGACGATGAGCTTCTGTGCCTGCAGCTGGGAGAGCGGAATCCTGGCGAGCTTGTCGGCGACCGCTTTGACGCGGGCCTCGAGTTGTTCGAACGGGACGGACTCGTTGATGAGTTCTACTGCGGCGGCCTCTTTTCCGGTCAGCGGTTCACCCGTCAACGAGTGCCATTTCACCTTTGCCAGCGACAGCCGGTAGAGCCACATGCCGGTGAGGTACGCACCCCACATCCGGGCATAGGGCGTGCCGATCACGGCGTCATCGCTGGCGATGACGATGTCCGCGCAGAGGGCGTAGTCGCTGGCGCCGCCAACGCACCAGCCGTGCACCTGGGCGATGACGGGTTTGGATGCGCGCCAGATCGCCATGAACTTCTGCGTCGGGCCGGTCTCACGAGCGCTGACCATCGCGAAGTCCTTGCCCGGATCCCATCGCCCGTCGGTGTTCATCGCGTCGCCCCACTGGTGGAAGCCGCCGCCGAAGTCGTAGCCGCCGGAGAACGAGCGACCGGCCCCGCGCAGGATGATCACCTTGATCGCTGGGTCGCGTTCGGCCACTCCGATGGCCGTTTCGATCTCATCGGGCATCGGCGGGACGATGGTGTTGAGGTGGTCCGGGCGGTTCAGCGTGATGGTCGCGACGGGACCGTCCGTCTTGTAAAGCAGCGTCTCGAACTCAGTCGGCATAGCAGAAGTCTGGCACGATCTCGTCGTCCTTACCGTAAGCTCCTCAGCATGCTGCGTGTCATTCAATGGGCCAGCGGATCCGTCGGCCGCCAAGCCGTCGCCGCCGTCCATGAGCATCCCGACCTCGAGCTTGTCGGCGCCCTCGTCTACAGCGACGCCAAGGCAGGTCGCGACATCGGCGAGGTCTGCGGCATCGGCCCCATCGGCGTCGTGGCCACGAAGGATCCCGACGAGATCGTTGCCCTCGACGCCGACTGCGTCCTCTACATGCCGCAGGGCGAGATGAACCCGATGGGTGCGCTCGACGACATCTGCCGTCTACTCGCGTCGGGCAAGAATGTGCGTGTCGACGGCGGTCACCGGTCTCATCTATCCGCTCAGCCTCGGCCGCCGCGTCGTGGAGAAGCTCGACACGGCCTGCACCCAGGGGCGGTCCTCCTTCCACGCCACCGGCATCGAGCCCGGCTGGGCCGCGGAGGTTTTGCCGCTGACGATGTCGGGACTGTTCCAGCGGATCGACTCGCTGCTGGTGCAGGAGCTGATGGACTACACCACCTACGACAGCGCCGACATGCTGTTCGACATCATGGGCTTCGGCAAGGCGCCCGACGAACCGGTACCGATGGCCGACGCCGCCCTCGCCGGTGTCACCTTCCGCGCGCCGCTGATGCTGTTGGCCGACGGGCTCGGCGCCACCATCGACGACTTCGTCTACCACCGCGAGGTCGCCGTCGCCGACAAGGCATTCGATATCAAGGCCGGACGGGTTGAGGCAGGCACCGTCGCCGCGCAGCGATTCGGTTACACCGCCGTCGTCGGTGGCCGGCCGGCACTCACCGTTGAGCACATCACTCGCCTCGGCGACGAGCAGGCGCCGGACTGGCCCACCGGCCGCGGCTGGAAGGTGACCATCGAGGGCAGGCCCTCGATGGTCCTCGACTCGAAGATCGCCACGCATGGCGAGGACGAAACGGATCAGGGTTGTCTTGGCACGGCCATGCACGCCATCCACGCGATCGCCCCGGTGTGCGAGGCGGCGCCGGGAATCCGTACGTTCCTTGATCTTCCGATGATCACTGGTCGCGGTGTTCTGACAGCGTCCTGAGCAGGAACTCGAATATCAGCGCCGACCTGAACGCCGTCTGCGCGTTGTCGGCGGCACCCGCATGCCCGCCCTCGATGTTCTCGTAGTACTGCACCGGGTGGCCCGCCGCCTCCAGCGCCGCGGTCATCTTGCGGGCATGACCCGGATGCACCCGGTCGTCGCGCGTTGAGGTGGTGATCAGCACCGGTGGATACTTCCGGTCCTCAGAAACATTCTGATACGGGGAGTATTTGGAGATGAACTCCCAGTCGTCGGGGTTGTCCGGGTCGCCGTACTCGGCAACCCACGACGCGCCCGCCAGCAGCAGATGGAACCGCCGCATGTCCAGCAGCGGCACGCTGCACACCAGCGCCCCGAACAGCTCTGGGTACTGCGTCAGCATGATGCCCATCAACAGGCCGCCATTACTTCCGCCTTGCGCGCCGAGCTGCTCGACGGTCGTGATGCCACGCCTGACGAGATCGTTTGCCACAGAGGCGAAATCCTCGGCGACCAGATGCCTTCCTTCGCGCATTGCCTGGGTGTGCCACGTCGGCCCGTACTCGCCGCCGCCACGGATGTTGGCCAGCACATACGTGCCGCCTCGCGACAGCCACAGCCTGCCCAACACTCCGCCGTAGCCCGGCGTGCTCGAGTTCTCGAAGCCGCCGTAACCGCCCAACAGAGTCTTGCTCGGCCCCGTCGTACTTCGATGTCCGACAACAAAGTACGGGATCATCGTGCCGTCGGCCGAGGCAACGAAGTTCTGCGTGACCTCGATGTCTGACGCATCGAAGAATGCCGGTGCGCTCTTGATCTCCGTCACTTCACCACCGGCCCGCCCCCACAGCAACCGGGACGGGAGGTCGAAACCGCTGGAGTCCAGGAACAATTCGTCGCCGTACTCGTCGACGTCGACCAGAATCGTGTGAGTGTTGGGCGGGATGCCTGCGATCGGCGCCGCCACCCACGATCCGGGAGAGACGACGTCCACGCGGCTCGCGACGTCGACAAGACTGACCAACACGAGGTGGTCGCGTGTCCACGCGTAGCTCTCCAGACTGGAGTGTTCGTCGGGTTCGAAGACCACGCTCAATTCGGCTGTACCCGCGAGGAATTCGTCGTAGTTAGCCGCCAGCAGCGATCCCGCCTCATACTCGGCGGAGCCCGTGTACCACTCGGTGCGGGGCCGGATCAACAACCACTCACGGTGCACGGAGATGTCGGCGTCGGTGGGCACGTCGATCCGGATCAACTCGTCGCCGCGCAGCTCGTAGCGTTCCCTGTTGAAGAAGTCGAGAGACCGCGTGATCAGCAGCCGCTCGAACCCCGGCGTCCGGTCCCACCCACCGCCCACGCTGACGTCCGACGGGTCACCCGCGAACAGCGTTTGCGCGTCCTCCAGCGGCTGACCGCGCCGCCAACGTTTGACGATCCGGGGGTAGCCGGACTCCGTCAGCGACTCCGGCCCAAAGTCGGTGCCCACCAACACCGTGTCGTGGTCCTCCCACGACAGGCTGGACTTGGCTTCCGGCAGCTGGAAGCCGTTGTCAACGAACTCGCGCTTTTCCATGTCGAATTCGCGCACGACGGCCGCGTCGGCGCCGCCACGTGACAGCTCGACCAGCGCCAGGGTGTAGTCGGGTTCGATGACGTCGGCGCCCGCCCACACCCAGTTCTCGTCGTCGACGCGCGCCAGTTCGTCGACGTCGAGGATGACGTCCCATTCAGGCTCTTCGGTGCGATAACTCTGCAGCGTCGTGCGCCGCCACAGCCCTCGCGGGTTGGCCGCGTCGCGCCAGAAGTTGTAGAGGTAGTCGCCTCGTCGCCGCACATAGGGGATGCGGGCATCGGTGTCGAGCACCTCAAGCGCTTCGGAGCGCATCTGCTCGAACCGGGCGCCGCCCAGCTCGGCGAGCGTGGGCTCGTTGCGCTTGCGCACCCAGTCCAGCGCGTCATCGCCGGTGATGTCCTCGAGCCACAGATAGGGGTCGTCAGCCACGGGATCCATTCTGGCGGTAGGGCGTAGTGTGAGCCGAGTTACACCGTTGAAAGAGGGGAGTCATTGATGACCGTTTACGCCCGCCCCGGTGCCGCGGACGCCCTGATGTCCTATGAGTCGCGGTACGGAAACTTCATCGGCGGTGACTGGGTGCCGCCGGTCGGCGGAGAGTATTTCGAGGACCTGACGCCGGTCACCGGCCAGCCGTTCACCGAGATACCGCGGTCGACCGACGCCGACATCGACAAGGCTCTCGACGCCGCGCACGGCGCCGCGCCCGCATGGGGCAAGACCGCGGCAGCGGAACGCGCCAACATCCTGAACAAGATCGCCGACCGGATCGAATCCAACCTCGAGTCGCTCGCGCTGGCCGAGGCCTGGGACAACGGCAAGCCCATCCGCGAGACACTCAACGCCGACCTGCCGTTGGCCGTCGATCACTTCCGGTATTTCGCCGGGGCGATTCGTGCCCAGGAGGGGTCGCTTTCCCAGATCGACGACGACACCGTGGCCTATCACTTCCACGAACCGCTCGGCGTGGTCGGCCAGATCATCCCGTGGAACTTCCCGATCCTGATGGCCACCTGGAAACTCGCCCCGGCGCTTGCCGCAGGCAACGCCGTCGTGCTCAAGCCGGCCGAACAGACCCCCGCATCGATCCTTTATCTGATGAGCCTCATCGGCGACCTGCTGCCCGCAGGCGTGCTCAACGTCGTGAACGGCTTCGGGTTCGAGGCAGGCAAGCCGCTGGCATCGTCGAACAGGATCGCCAAGATCGCGTTCACCGGTGAGACCACCACAGGCCGGCTGATCATGCAGTACGCCAGCCAGAACCTCATCCCGGTGACGCTGGAACTCGGCGGCAAGAGCCCCAACATCTTCTTCAACGATGTGATGGCCGCAGGCGACGACTTTCAGGACAAGGCGCTGGAGGGCTTCACGATGTTCGCCCTCAACCAGGGCGAGGTCTGCACCTGCCCGTCGCGCAGCCTGATCCAGGCCGACATCTACGACGAGTTCCTCGAGTTGGCGGCGATCCGCACCAAGGCCGTGCGCCAGGGCGACCCGCTGGACACCGAGACCATGATCGGCAGCCAGGCCTCCAACGACCAGCTGGAAAAGGTGTTGTCCTACATCGAGATTGGTAAGGACGAGGGCGCCCGCGTCGTCACCGGCGGCGAACGCGCCGAACTCGGCGGAGACCTGTCGGGTGGCTACTACGTTCAGCCGACGATCTTCGAGGGCAACAACAAGATGCGGATCTTCCAGGAGGAGATCTTCGGGCCGGTGGTGGCCGTGACGTCGTTCAAGGACTACGACGACGCGATCGGCATTGCCAACGACACGCTCTACGGGCTCGGTGCCGGGGTGTGGAGCCGCGACGGCAATGTCGCCTACCGCGCTGGCCGCGATATCAAGGCAGGCCGGGTGTGGACCAACTGCTTCCACGCCTATCCGGCGCACGCGGCGTTCGGCGGTTACAAGCAGTCCGGCATCGGCCGTGAGAATCACAAGATGATGCTCGACCACTACCAGCAGACCAAGAACCTGCTGGTGTCCTACGGAGACAAGGCCCAGGGCTTCTTCTAATGGAGGCGCCGAGCAGGGCGCTGGTCACCGAGGCCGCCGCGCAGTTGTTGCGGCGCCTGCAGGATCGGCACGGTGCGTTGATGTTTCACCAGTCCGGCGGATGCTGCGACGGGTCATCGCCGATGTGCTATCCCGACGGTGAGTTCATCGTCGGCGACCGAGACGTTCTGCTCGCGATCCTCGACGTCGGCGACGACGGCGTGCCGGTCTGGATCTCAGGGCCACAGTTCGAGGCGTGGAAGCACACGCAACTGGTGATCGACGTCGTGCCGGGGCGAGGCGGCGGCTTCAGCCTCGAAGCGCCGGAAGGGATGCGCTTTCTCAGCCGTGGCAGGGCATTCACCGACCCCGAGAACCAGGTGTTAGTGCAACATCCGCCGGTGACCGGCGCCGACTACGCGCGTGGGGCGCGACCGCCGCACAACGGGACCCATGTCGTCGCCGAGGCCGTCGACGCTTGCCCCGTACCCGGCGGCACGCCGCGCACCTAACGCAGCGGGACTGACCTCGGCGTTATCGTCGAAAGCGTGATACCGCTACCGCGTGCCTGGCTGATGGCAAGCGCCCTGCTCGTCGGCGCTGCGGTCGGCCAGATTGTCGGTATCGCGATGATGCTGCTGGTGAACGCCACGGTCCGGCCCGATGTCGTCATCGCCCTCGTCGTCGGCGTGCCCAGCGCGATCGGGATGCTGATGATCCTGCTGTCGGGACGACGCTGGATGACCACCCTCGGCGCTTTCGTCCTGGCGATCGCCCCTGGGTGGCTGAGCGTCCTCGTCGTAATCCAGGTGGTGAACGGTGCCTGAGACCGCAGATCACGACACGTTGCCCGGCGAGCACACCGAGCCCTACCTGCCGACGTTCGCCACCGGCGAGTTTCCGTCTGCCGCCAATCCGGTGCTGCCCCTTGTCGCCGACCTCGAGCCGTCCGAGCCCATGCCCGCGCTCGCCCATCCAGAGGTCGTGCCCGGCACCTACCAATACCTGAAGCGGTGGACCTTCGTCCTCGTCGTGACCGGGGTGTGGATCGTCGCGGCCGCAATCGGGGTTGGGCTCTACTACTGGTGGTTCCACTCGCTCGACAAGACACAGCCCGTGTTCGTGGTGCTGATCTTCCTGATGGTCTGCAGCGTCGGCGGCGTGCTGACCGCGATGGTGAACGACAAGCCGGTGGTCTCGGCGCTGGCGATCGCGCTGATGTCGGCGCCGCTGGCCGCCATGGGTGGCGCGGCGGTACTGCATGGCCTCTACTTCTGCGATCGGGTAAGCCGCTGTTTGGTCGGCCTCATCCCCTACTAGGGTTGGGCGGGTGACCCACTATGACGTCGTCGTTCTTGGAGCAGGCCCCGGTGGATACGTCGCGGCCATCCGCGCTGCCCAGCTCGGGCTGAACACCGCAGTCGTCGAACCTAAGTACTGGGGCGGGGTATGCCTCAACGTCGGCTGCATTCCGTCCAAGGCGCTGCTGCGCAACGCCGAACTGGCGCACATCTTCACGAAGGAAGCCAAGCAGTTCGGCATCAGCGGTGAGGCGACGTTCGACTACGGGGTTGCGTTCGATCGCAGCCGCAAGGTCGCCGAGGGCCGCGTCGCAGGCGTGCACTTCCTGATGAAGAAGAACAAGATCACCGAGATCCACGGGTATGGCTCGTTCACCGATGACCACACCCTGGAGGTCAAGCTCAATGAGGGCGGCACCGAAACGGTGACGTTCGACAACATCATCATCGCGACAGGCAGCAGCACCCGGTTGGTGCCGGGCACGTCGCTGTCCGACAACGTCGTCACTTACGAAGAACTGATCCTGTCGCGCGAGCTGCCTTCGTCGATTGTCATCGCCGGCGCCGGTGCGATCGGCATGGAGTTCGGCTACGTGCTGAAGAACTACGGCGTCGACGTGACGATCGTCGAGTTCCTGCCGCGCGCGCTGCCCAACGAAGACGCCGAGGTCTCCAAGGAGATCGAGAAGCAGTTCAAGAAGCTCGGCGTCAAGGTGCTGACGGGCACCAAGGTGGAGTCGATCTCCGATGATGGGGCCAACGGTTCCGTTCGGGTCACCGTCAGCAAGGACGGCAAGAGCGACGAGATCAAGGCCGAGAAGGTGCTGCAGGCCATCGGCTTCGCGCCCAACGTCGAGGGTTACGGTCTCGACAAGGCCGGCGTGCAGCTCACCGAGCGCAAGGCCATCGGCATCGACGACTACATGCGCACAAACGTGCCGCACATCTACGCCATCGGCGACGTCACCGGGCTGCTGCAGCTGGCCCATGTGGCCGAGGCGCAGGGGATTGTCGCGTCCGAAACCATCGGGGGCGCAGAGACTTTGCCGCTTGGCGACTACCGCATGCTGCCTCGCGCAACGTTCTGCCAGCCTCAGGTGGCCAGCTTCGGCTTGACCGAGGAGCAGGCCCGCGACGAGGGTTACGACGTGAAGGTCGCCAAGTTCCCGTTCACCGCCAACGCCAAGGCGCACGGCGTCGGCGATCCAAGCGGTTTCGTGAAGCTGATCGCGGACGGCAAGTACGGTGAGCTGCTTGGCGGGCACCTCATCGGCCACGATGTGTCCGAGCTGCTGCCCGAGCTGACCCTGGCTCAGAAATGGGACCTGACAGCCAACGAGCTGGCCCGAAACGTCCACACCCACCCGACGATGTCGGAAGCGCTGCAGGAATGCTTCCACGGCCTCACCGGCCACATGATCAACTTTTGAGAGCGATCTGGGTCGCCGGCATCGGCGGATTGGTGGTCGGCCACATCCTGTGGCTGGCCGGGATTTCCATTGCGATCGCGACTCGAAGCGTCAGCAGTTGGGTGCTGGTCGTCGCGGCGGTATCGATGGTGTTCGGCGCCGTCGCCGTCGCGCTGGGGTGGCGGTCGTATCGACACAAGTCGGAGGTATGGGCGGCATTCCTGTTGGCCCTGCCGATCTCGCCAGTGCTGTTGTCTCTGACTGTGCTGGGCGTTACGTACCTATAGTCAGGCGATGGACGTAGCGCGACGGCGACTCTTCCTGGCGAACGGGGTCTTCCTCGTCGTGGTCGGCGGCGTTCAAGTTGTCTTCGAGCTGCTCGCCTACTACGCGGGTGTCGGGCCCTACGGGTACGTATTCGAAGAGTCGCCCTACACCATCGGTTGGGTGGAAGCCCACGGACTCGCCTTCATCATCGGCGTGCTGCTGCTCACCGTCGCGGCCCGCGACGCCAGGCGGTTCTGGCATGGCCTGGCCGCGGGTGTCCACACGCTGCTCGGCACGGCGAATCTCGTGTTCTGGGACAGCTTCGTGGTGTTCGGGATGGTTCCGATGGGCATCGCCGCGACGGTGGTGCACTTCGTGTTCGTCGCAGCCCACATCGGCGCCTTCGTGGTGTCTCGGGAGCGGACGTCGGCCTAGCGGTCCTCAGACGCACTCGGTGCAGAACTGCTGGCCGTCCTTGCGCAGCGCCAACCGGCTGTGGTGTTGCACCAGGAAGCAGCTGGAGCAGACGAATTCGTCGGCCTGCTTGGGGACTACGCGGACGCTGAGCTCCTCACCGGTGAGGTCGGCGTCGGGCAGGTCGAACGAATCGACCGCGTCGCCGTCGTCCACGTCAATGACCGCGGTCGCCGCCTCGTTCTTGCGGCGGCTGGTCAGCTCCTCCAGCGACTCGTCGGCATCGGACTCGGTGACGCGGGGAGCGTCGTAGTCAGCGGCCATGCGACATACCCCTTCCCAATCAAGTCTGGTAACCCACCAAACGCAGTCAGGAAGCGGATTGTTCCCTGTGTTAGTCCGGGAAGTCCAGCGGAATTTTCAGGGTCGCCATGGTGGCCGCCAGCGCGTCGTATTGCCCAGCAAGCGTGCAGAATTCGATGAGCTGGGCCCTGCTCAGGACGCCCGACAGCGCTGCCCAGGTTTCCGGTGACATCGAGCGGGTGATGACGAACTCGTCGGTTGCGGTGATCAGCACCCGCTGCCGCTCCGTGAGCCCGTCGGCGTCCGGTCCCTCGAAGATCCTGGCCTGCAGGTCGGCGTCGACGCCGCGGCTCTTGGCCAGCCTGCGGTGCTGCTGCAGTTCGTACTCACAGTCGCGCAGGTGCCCGACCCGCAGGATCACCAGTTCGGCGTCGCTGCGGGAGAGCTTGCCGGCGTACAGCAGATAACCCGAGAACGGCAGCCACGCGAGGAACAGCAGCTTGTGCTGCCCGAGCACATTGAATAGGTGGAATTTCGGGGCGCGGATGCCACGGGCCCCGAGCTTGGCGATGGCCCAGTTGATCGGGCCCAATTCCTTGAAGCCCCCCGGTGGGATGCGGGCGGGGGCGCTCATATCTGTCGGTTCCTCACGCGAGCGTTCGTCACTGCTGTCTCACCAAATAAGGAGACACCGTGCTGCGGTGTTCGTCGAGGTCGAGCGCCCTGCCCAGCGCGGGGAACGCTCGCTGCGGGCAGTTGTCGCGCTCGCAGACCCGGCAGCCTGCGCCGATCGGCGTCGCGTTGTCACCCGACAAGTCCAGTCCCTCCGAATAGACCAGCCGATGTGCGTGCCGAAGTTCGCAGCCAAGGCCGATCGCGAACGTCTTACCTGGCTGACCATAGCGCGATGTGCGCCGCTCCACTGTGCGGGCCATCCACATGTAGTTGCGCCCGTCGGGCATCTGCGCGAGCTGCACAAGGATCTTGCCCGGGTTGGCGAACGTCTCGTAGACGTTCCACAGCGGGCACGTGCCGCCCGATGACGAGAAGTGAAATCCCGTGGCGGACTGTCGCTTCGACATGTTGCCGGCGCGGTCGACGCGAACGAACGATAACGGCACTCCGCGCATCGATGGTCGCTGCAGGGTCGACAGCCGATGTGCGATGGTTTCGAAGCTGACGGAGTAGAACGCCGAGAGCCGCTCGACGTCGTAGCGGAAGTTCTCCGCGATGTCGTGAAATTGCCGATACGGCAACACCGTTGCGGCCGCGAAGTAGTTGGCCAGCCCCAGCCGGGCCAGGGTGGCCGACTCCTCGCTGGTGAACTTGCCATCGGCGACCAGCTGGTCGATCAATTCGCCGAACTCAAGGTAAGCCAGCTCGGCTGCCATCTTGAACACTGTCTGTCCCGAGGAGAGGTGTCCGCTGATCTCCAGCGTCTTGGACACGGGATCGAAGCGGTGCAACACCGTGTCGCCCAGGTCGATTCGTCGCACGATGTGTACACCGTGCACCCTGGTCAGCCGGTCGGACAGCTCGCGGGCCAACTCGGCGCGGTGCATCCGCATGCGAATGGTGAGGTCCTCGGCGGCGGTGTCGAGTTCGTGCAGGTAGTTCTGCCGCTGATAGAAGTAGTCGCGCACTTCCTCGTGGGGCATCGTGATCGATCCGCTGCCGCTGCCGTCGGAGTACCTGTCCTCGGTCGCGGCCGCCAGCTGTGTGGTGGTCAGGCGGTAACGCCTGTGCAGGTTCACCATCGCCCTGGCCAGCGTCGGATGCGAGCCGACCATGTCGGCGACTTCGGCGAGGTCGACGTCGATGTCCACGTCGCGGTCCATGGTGACTTCGCGCAGCTCGGCAACGAGCCGGGTGTCGTCCTCGGATGCGAAGAACGTCGCGTCGACACCGAACACCTCGGTGATCCGCAGAAGTACGGCCACCGTCAGCGGGCGAACGTCGTGCTCGATCTGGTTGAGGTAACTCGGCGAGATCTCCAGCATCTGCGCCAGCGCCGCCTGGCTGAAGCCCCGTTCGCTACGCAGTTGTCGCACCCTCGAGCCGACAAACGTTTTCGCCACGTCAGACAGCCTAACAAGGCTGCGAAGCCGAGCTTCGCATTGTTGGCAGATTGGTGGCTGTGGCAGGATCGGGAGCCGGTTGGAGTAACAGGGGAGAGCCAAGACATGTCGGGAACCGCAGTTAGCACCGGGTTGGGCAAGGCGTTGATGCCAGTGCCCGATCCGCACCCGGACGTCTTTGACAGGCAATGGCCGCTGCGCGTCGGCGACATCGACCGCGAGGGCCGGCTGCGGTTCGATGCGGCCACCCGCCATATCCAGGACATCGGTTCGGACCAACTGCGTGAGCTCGGCTTCGAGGAAACCCATCCGCTGTGGATCGTCCGGCGAACCATGATCGACATGATCAGGCCCATCGAATTCCAGGACATGCTGCGGATGCGCCGCTGGTGTTCGGGCACCTCGAACCGATGGTGCGAGATGCGGGTACGCATCGATGGTCGCAAGGGCGGCCTGATCGAATCCGAGGCGTTCTGGATCAACATCAACCGCGAAACCCAGGGCCCGGCACGGATAGCCGACGACTTCATCGAAGGTCTGCAGCGCACCACCGATGTCGACCGGTTGAGGTGGAAGGCCTATTTGAAGGCCGGCAGCCGCGAGGACGCCACACAGATCCGCGACTACCCGGTGCGGGTGTCCGATATCGACATCTTCGACCACATGAACAACTCCGTGTACTGGACCGTGATCGAGGACTACCTATTCAACACCCCCGAACTGCAGCACCGGCCGATCAGGGTGACGATCGAACACGACGCCGCAGTCGCGCTTGGCGACAAGCTGGAGATCATTTCGCACGTGCATCCGGCGGGATCGACCGAACAATTCGGTGCTGAACTGGCAGACCGCACTGTTACAACGCTCACATATGCGGTCGGCGACGAGACGAAAGCCGTCGCAGCCATCTTCGCCCTCTGACTCGATCCGGTTTAACAGTACGGGCGTACTGACCAGCGAAAATCGCGTTACCGGTGAGTAGCTACTGAACCGGTACAGCGATAGCCACGTTTGCAAACTTAACAAGTTAACGGCAGGCGTTGGCGAAAGTTGGCAAGTGAAACGGGTGGACCTGCGGTTATGGCATGGTGCATGCTCGAGTTAGCACACCAGTGAAGCTTCTGGAGCGTTAACAACCGACGAGGGGTGTAACGCCTCCAGCGACCTGCAAAAGAAGGAGCACCAATGTCAACCGTTGGCACGCCGAAGTCACCCGAACAGATCCAGCACGACTGGGACACCAATCCGCGGTGGAAGGGCATCGAGCGCACCTACACCCCCGCCGACGTGGTGGCCCTGCAGGGCTCGGTCGTCGAGGAGGCCACGCTGGCCCGCCGCGGTGCCGAGGTGCTGTGGAACCAGCTGCACGACATGGAGTTCGTCAACTCGCTCGGCGCGCTGACCGGCAACATGGCGGTTCAGCAGGTGCGCGCCGGCCTGAAGGCCATCTACCTGTCCGGTTGGCAGGTCGCCGGTGACGCGAACCTGTCCGGCCACACCTACCCGGACCAGAGCCTCTACCCGGCCAACTCGGTGCCGCAGGTGGTGCGCCGCATCAACAACGCGCTGCTGCGCGCCGACCAGATCGCCAAGGTCGAGGGCGACACCTCGATCGAGAACTGGCTTGCCCCGATCGTCGCCGACGGTGAGGCCGGCTTCGGCGGCGCGCTGAACGTCTACGAGCTGCAGAAGGCGATGATCGCCGCCGGTGTCGCGGGCTCGCACTGGGAGGATCAGCTCGCGTCGGAGAAGAAGTGCGGCCACCTCGGTGGCAAGGTGCTGATCCCGACCCAGCAGCACATCCGCACCCTGACCTCGGCCCGCCTCGCGGCCGATGTCTCCGACGTGTCGACCCTCGTGATCGCCCGCACCGATGCCGAGGCAGCCACGCTGATCACCTCCGACGTCGACGAGCGCGACCAGCCGTTCATCACGGGTGAGCGCACCAAGGAAGGCTTCTACCGGGTCAAGAACGGTCTGGAGCCCTGCATCGCCCGCGCCAAGGCCTACGCGCCGTACTCCGATCTGATCTGGATGGAGACCGGCACCCCGGACCTCGAGCTGGCGGCGAAGTTCGCAGAAGGCGTGAAGAGCGAGTTCCCCGACCAGATGCTGGCCTACAACTGCTCGCCGTCGTTCAACTGGAAGCAAGCACCTCGACGACGCGACCATCGCCAAGTTCCAGAAGGAGCTCGGTGCGATGGGCTTCAAGTTCCAGTTCATCACGCTGGCCGGCTTCCACGCCCTGAACTACTCGATGTTCGATCTGGCCTACGGCTACGCCCGCAACCAGATGAGCGCCTACGTCGAACTGCAGGAGCGCGAGTTCGACGCCGAGGAGCGGGGTTACACCGCGACGAAGCACCAGCGCGAGGTCGGCGCCGGCTACTTCGACCGGATCGCCACCACGGTTGATCCCACCTCGTCGACGACCGCCCTGAGCGGTTCGACCGAAGAGGGCCAGTTCCACTAGACCAGGCCTAGGCTCACGAGGCCGACGGCTTGACAGCGTCAAGCCCCGCCCAGAACCCTTGGGCGGGGCTTGCCGCATGTAGGAGACGAAATTGAGCAATCCAATCGAACGAGTAGGCGTGATCGGCGCGGGGCAGATGGGCGCCGGTATCGCCGAGGTGTCCGCAAGGGCCGGCGTCGACGTCATCGTCTATGAGCCCACCGAGGCGCTGACCACTGCGGGTAAGGCTCGCATCACCAAGTCGCTTGACCGCGGCGTGAGCGTCGGCAAGATCACCGAGAGCGAGCGCACCGCGGCACTGGACAAGCTGAGCTTCACCACCAACCTCGCCGATCTGTCCGATCGGCAGCTGGTCATCGAGGCGGTCATCGAGGACGACGTCGTTAAGGGCAAGATCTTTGCCGAACTCGACAAGCTCATAACCGATCCCGACGCGGTGCTGGCGTCGAATACGTCCAGCATCCCCATCATGAAAATCGCTGCGGCGACACAGAATCCGGGGCGGGTGCTCGGCCTACACTTTTTCAATCCGGTGCCGGTGCTGCCCCTGGTCGAACTGGTCAGCACGCTCGTCACCTCCGATGCGGCCGTGGTGCGCACTGAAGAATTCGCGAGCACTGTGCTCGGCAAGCAGGTTGTGCGTTGCTCCGACCGGTCCGGCTTCGTCGTCAACGCCTTGTTGGTGCCGTATCTGTTGTCGGCAATCCGGATGGTGGAGGCCGGTTTTGCGACGATCGAGGATGTCGACAAGGCCGTCGTCGCCGGTTTGTCGCATCCGATGGGACCGCTGAAGCTATCCGACCTCGTCGGTCTGGACACGCTGAAACTGATCGCGGACAAGATGTTTGAGGAATTCAAGGAGCCCTTGTACGCGGCACCGCCGTTACTGTTGCGCATGGTCGAGGCGGGCCAACTCGGCAAGAAATCCGGGCAAGGTTTCTACAAGTACTGACGGCACCTGTGTTGTCAACCCGCGCGTCAATTAGTTAGGCTACCTTCTGGTCGGGCCGGTTTGGCCTTGGTCGGTATTTGCTGTGTGGCAGCGTATTTGGCGCGCGGCCTTATCCGGCCGGGGCAACCGGTCGTCGTTCAGCAAAGAACGCGAGGTAGTCAAGATGTCGGAACTCAGGTCAGACCTGTCGCCGTACTACGAAGAGTCCCAGTCGATTTACGATGTGTCTGACGACTTCTTCGCGGTCTTTCTCGGTCCTACAATGGGTTACACCTGTGCCTACTTCGAGCGCGACGACATGACACTCGAGGAAGCCCAACTCGCAAAGTTCGACCTCGCTCTTGGGAAGCTGGGGCTTGAGCCGGGGATGACGTTGCTCGATGTCGGATGCGGTTGGGGTGGCGCACTGGAACTCGCGGTCCAGAAGTACGACGTCAACGTCATCGGCATCACGTTGAGCCGCAACCAGTGTGAATACAGCAGAAGGAGGCTGGCCGGGATCTCGACGTCGCGCTCGGTGGAGGTGCGTCTGCAGGGCTGGGAAGAATTTGACGAACCCGTCGATCGGATCGTGAGTATCGGTGCGTTCGAGGCCTTCAAGAAAGCGCGCTACGCATCGTTCTTCGAGATGGCTCACAGTGTTCTGCCAGGCGACGGCCGCATGCTCTTGCACACGATCCTCGGCTATCCGCGAAATTACTTTCACGAGCAAGGGATTCCGGTCACCATCAGCGATCTGAAGTTCATGCAGTTCATCGGCAGGGAGATATTTCCTGGCGGCGAACTGCCGTGTGAACGAGATGTCGTCGAGTTTTCTCAGGACGCTGGATTCTCGGTGGAGCGAATTCAGCTCCTGCGGCCGCACTATGCCCGCACTTTGGACATGTGGGCGGCCAAACTGGTGGCTCGTCGTGACGACGCGATCGCAATTACGTCCGAAGAGGTCTACGACCGCTACCTCCACTACCTGACGGGCTGCGCCGATTTCTTCCGCCGCGGGATATGCAACGTAGGCCAGTTCACCCTGACGAAGGGCTGAGTTAGGCCGAAGCCAGCCGCTTCTTCTCCGCCTTGACATCGAAATCCGCTGGCGGCCAAGACAAGTTGAGTCCCTCAAGCGCCTCGATCAGCAGCTCGAGGATGGCCAGCCGGCTGTACCACTTGCGGTCGCACGGCACGACATGCCATGGCGCGTAATCCGTTGACGTGCGCTCGAGCATGGCCTGATACGCATCTTGATAGGCAGGCCACAGCAGCCGCTCGTCGACGTCGCCGGGGTTGTACTTCCAGTACTTGTCGGGGCGGTCAAGCCGCGCGGACAGGCGAGCCTTCTGTTCGTCCAAGGAAACGAACATCGCCACCTTGATGATCGTCGTGCCCTCGTCGACGAGCTTGCGCTCGAAGCGGTTGATCTCGTCGTAGCGCCTTCCCCACACCTCGGGCGGCACGATGTTGTGCACTCGGACCACAAGCACGTCCTCGTAGTGCGATCGGTCGAAGACCCCGATGTGTCCGGCCGGTGGCAGCGCACGCCTGATCCGCCACAGGTAGGCGTGTTTGCGCTCTTCCTCGGTGGGAACGCCGAACCCGGTGTAGCGGATGCCCTGCGGATTAGCCGCTCCCACAACGTGTTTGACGATGCCACCCTTGCCCGCGGTATCCATGCCCTGCAGCACCAGGAGGACAGAGCGGGTGTCATCGGCGCCCCTGCTGTTGGCGTACAACATCTCCTGCAGCTGCGCGAATCGCTCGTTGCGTTCGGGCTGCAGCAGGGCAGCGTCGCTCTTCTTGCCCTTGAAGCCGGGAGTGGCGCTGGTATCGATGTTCGCGACCTTGTCGCCATCGCGGAACACCAGGTATTCGTGTGGCTCGTGTGTCCAGAGCTTGGGCAGATCTGCGGGACTAGTCATCAGCCAATCATTGTGACGGCACGATTGGCGACGGGTGCGGCTGTTGGCGGAACTTCTGCAACGACCCGCCGACCTCGACAATGCCGCACAGCGCGTTCCACGACGACATCGTCAGGTAGTCGATCAGCTCGTCGGAGCTCATCCGCGGATTCGACATCCAGGAGTGCGTGGCGAGCTGGACACCGCCGACAGTGTGATAGGCCCATGGCTCGACACCGCCGGTGTCCATGCCGACGGCGACCATTCGATGCCGCAGCATGACCGCGAGCATGCGGGCAATGATCCGCTCGGAATCCGCGACCGCCTTGGTCCTGCTGGCCGAGTTGTTGGCCATGACGAACTGGTACGGCTCGGGCTCGTCGGCGACCGTGTGCACGTAGACCCGGATGATCTCGCGGGTGAGGTCATAACCATCCAGATTCGACGACAGTGCCGCGGCCATGTTGGGGATCAGCGTGGTCTGCGCGAAGCGCATCATCACCGCGGTGGTCAAGTCGTTCTTGTCCACGAAGTAGCGGTACAGAACCGTCTTGGAGACCCCGATCTCGGCTGCAATCTCGTCCATGCTGACGTTGCTGCCACGCCGCCGGATGGCCTCTAGGGTGCCGTCTACTAGCTCATTGCGCCGTTCCACCTTGTGCTGGTGCCAGCGCCGTTTGCGTCCATCGGTTTTGACCGCCACCGCCGGGGTCTGCTGTGTCACTATCGCCGTGATCCGTTCCCTAGTTCCCCCTGATACTACGGCCGATCTTGACAGCGAGGGTTGTCGGACCGGCCGCGCCGCGGCGGCGTAGCGGATGATGTAGGAGTGGCACACAGACCGAACGTCGGCGGGCGCTGCGATGACGGTCACCCACGCTCATCCCGCGGCGCGGGCCAGCTTCGCGGAGTCGCTGGCGGGTGCCGACAGCGTCGCCGACGCTGAGCGCCTCCGTGGCCTTCGGCGGATGAAGGTCGTCGCGCTGAGCTTCCTCCTCGGTGCCACCGTGATCTTCCTGCTGTGCACCTGGGCGCAGTCCCACAGCGCCGCCCCATGGCTTGGGTACGTCCGCGCCGCCGCCGAGGCGGGCATGGTCGGTGGGGTGGCCGACTGGTTCGCGGTCACCGCGCTGTTCAAGCATCCGCTGGGTATCCCCATCCCCCACACGGCGATCATCAAGAAGAAGAAGGATCAGCTCGGTGAGGGCCTTGGTGCCTTCGTCCGGGAGAACTTCATGTCGCCCGAGGTGGTCGAGACCAAGCTGCGCGATGCCGAGGTCGCGGGCCGACTCGGCAAGTGGCTCTCGGAGCCGACGCATGCCGAGCGGGTGGCCGGCGAGGCCTCCACGGTGCTGCGAGTGCTGGTGGAAATGCTGCGTGACGAGGACGTTCAGCACGTTCTCGACAGGATGATCGTGAAACGCATCGCCGAACCGCAATGGGGACCACCGATCGGTCGGGTGCTGGCCACGCTTCTGGCAGAAGGGCGTCAGGAGGCGCTGCTGCAGCTGCTCGCCGACCGTGCGTTCCAGTGGGCGCTCAACGCAGGCGACATCATCGAGCGGGTCGTCGAGCGGGACTCACCCACCTGGTCGCCACGCTGGGTGGACCACCTCGTCGGCGACCGCATCCACCGCGAGCTGATGGACTTCACCGACAAGGTGCGCCGCAATCCTGACCACGAATTGCGTCGCTCTGCCACGCGTTTCCTGTTCGAGTTCGCCGACGATCTGCAGCATGACGAGGCCACGATCGGCAAGGCCGAGAACGTCAAGGAACAGATCATGGCCCGCGAAGAGGTCGCAAAGGCCGCAGAGACGGCATGGAACGCCGCCAAGCGGATATTCCTCGAGTCCGTCGACGATCCGTCATCGGCCCTGCGTACTCGTATCGCCGACTCCGCGATGCACATCGGTGAGTCACTGCGCGACGACGCCGACCTGCGCGACAAGGTGGACAACTGGATCATCCGGGCCGCACAGCATTTGGTCTCCCAATATGGGGCTGAGATCACGACAGTGATCACCGACACAATCGAGCGGTGGGACGCCGACGAGGCCAGTAAGCGGATCGAATTGCACGTCGGCCGTGACCTGCAATTCATCCGGATAAATGGCACCGTGGTTGGTTCGCTGGCCGGTCTGATTATCTATTCTGTAGCCCAGCTACTCTTCTGACCTGCGCTAACCACTGCTTGCAAAAGTTAGCACCCCGTCGTACGGTTGTGTTCGTCGCTAACCGGATACCCGACGCAACGAGGGGGCTACACCATGCCGCAGGATGAAAATCTTGCCGCTGTCGTGTCCAGCGCTGCGCAGGACATTGGCTCGTTCATTCGCACACAACGCGAAGCGGCCCAGGTATCCGTGCGGCAGTTGGCCGAGAAGGCCGGCGTCAGTAATCCCTACCTCAGCCAGATCGAGCGGGGATTGCGGAAACCCTCCGCCGACGTGCTGCAACAGATCGCCAAGGCGCTGCGGGTGTCCGCGGAAGTGCTGTATGTCCGCGCCGGGATCCTGGAACCCAGCGATCCGAGCGAGGTCCGCGACGCCATCATCACCGACACGGCGATCACCGAGCGGCAAAAGCAGGTGCTGCTCGACATCTACACGTCATTTTGCCAACAGAACGAAGCCGTCAGTGAGGAGCCGACGACTGAACCGATTGCAGACCACGCACCCACTCTAGAAATCCAGCAATACAACGAAACTCAGTGAGAGGAACTACGAACATGGCGACGAAGAAGACTGCTGCCAAGAACCAGCCCACCGTCGACGACCTCAAGGCCCCGCTGCTTGCCGCGGTCGGTGCCGCCGACCTCGCCCTCGAGCGGGTCAACGAGATCGTTGCCACCCTGCGTGACCGTGCAGGCGAGGCTCGTACCGACGCCGAGGCGCGCGTCGAGGAGAGCCGTGCCCGCCTGACCAAGCTGCAGGAAGACCTGCCGACTCAGTTCGGTGAGCTGCGTGAGCGGCTGACCAGCGACGAGCTGCGCAAGGTCGCCGAGAGCTACGCGGATGCCGCGCAGACTCGCTACAACAATCTCGTCGAGCGTGGCGAGGCCGCGCTGGAGCGGCTGCGCACCGCCAATGCGCTCGAAGAGGGTCGCGAGCGGGTCGAGCGTTACTCCGACCAGGCCGTCGAGCTGACCCAGGAGGCGCTGGGCAACGTGGCGTCGCAGACCCGCGCGGTGGGCGAGCGTGCCGCCAAGCTGGTCGGCGTCGAGCTGCCGAAGAAGGCTGCGAAGAAGGCCCCGGCCAAGAAGGCCCCGGCCAAGAAGGCGCCTGCCAAGAAGGCTCCGGCCAAGAAGGCTGCCGCCAAGAAGGTCACCCAGAAGTAAATTCGGCTTGGGTCGCCCCTAGGGGGACTCAAAGTTCGACCCGGGGACGTAACCCGCTTAGGCTAGCTATGTGGAGCTTCAAGGCCTAGTGGGTTACGTCCTCGCTGTTTTGCAGATAGCGGTGTTGGTGACGACGGTTTACGCGTTCGTTCACGCCGCGCTACAGCGAACGGACGCCTACACGGCCGCCGACAAGCTGACGAAGCCGGTCTGGCTGGTGATCCTCGGCGTCGGTGTGCTGCTCGCATTGGTCCTCGGCATAACCGGTGTGGCGATCGCGGCCGTCGCCGCGGGCGTCTATCTCGTCGACGTCCGGCCCAAGATCCTGGAAATCCAGGGCAAGTCCCGATAGTCCCGTGCGCTTCCTCTTCGCCGCCGCTGTGGCGGCCGTAACCGCGCCGCTGGTTCTCGCTCCCGTAGCGTCGGCGGACCCGGTGCCCAGCCCGCCGTATGTCGACCACGTCCAGTGGGCGAAGTGGGGTGACCTGTCCACCCTTCGCGTGTACCCGACGGAGGCGGGACGGCAGGCGTCGCTGGTGGCCACGACCTCGGCCGCCGACGAAGCGTGGGCCGAGGTACTGACGCTTTCGCCTGACGCCAATATGCCCGGCATGCAGCACCAGTTCCAATGTCACTGGGAGTTCGCCGAACTGGCCCAGCCAGGCAAGGTCAGCTGGAATCTCGAACCGTGGCGAAACGACGTCTCCGACCAGGAGATGGCCGACGCGCGCTGCAACCCTGGCGGCACCGAAGAACCGTTCTAGTGCCGCGCCACAGCCGCGTGAACGTGGCCGCTCTCGTCGACCACACACTGCTCAAACCGGAGGCGACCGAGGCCGACGTCATCGCGCTGCTGCAGGAGGCGGAAGAACTCGAGGTGTTCGCGGTGTGTGTGTCGCCGACGATGGTCGCGACGGCCAAGTCGTTCCGAACGGGCGAATACGACATCGCATCGGTCGTGGGATTCCCATCAGGCAAACATCTTTCGGCGATCAAGGCCGAGGAGGCTCGACTTGCCGTCGCCGCGGGCGCCGACGAGATCGACATGGTGATCGACGTCGGATCGGCCCTCGAAGGCGACTTCGACGCCGTGCGGGCCGATGTCGCGGCGGTGTTCGACGCGATACCGCCGCACGTCATCTTGAAGGTGATCGTCGAGTCGGCCGCTCTGCTTGCGTTGGGCGATGAGCAGAGACTGGTCGACGTGTGCCGGATCGCCGAGGACGCCGGTGCCGATTTTGTGAAGACCTCCACCGGATTTCACCCCAGCGGGGGCGCATCGGCCCGCGCCGTCGAACTGATGGCAGGCGCTGTGGGGGATCGGCTCGGCGTCAAGGCGAGCGGCGGCATCCGCACTGCAGCCGACGCGTTGGCGATGCTCGACGCGGGCGCAACCCGTCTCGGGCTGTCCGGCACCCGCGCCGTACTCGACGGGCTCGACTAGAGGCCCGCGAAGCAGGGGTCTTCGTTGCCTTTCGGGATCGACGCGTTCTGTGTCGAAAACTGGCTCACCACACCGCTATCCGTGACCTGAACGTTGTCGGCGTGAATGCCGAGCGGGTAGTTCTTCGTAAGCGTCCCGGTGAAAGCATCCAGCGCGGGTTGCACGGTCTCCCGTGGCAGCGAGAAGCCGAGGCCGGTCAACTCCGTTACCTGCAGCGCGATTCCGTTGTCGACGACCGCCGGCTTTGCCGTGATGGTGCCAAGCATGCCCTGCAACTCGATGGTGCCTGCGGACGGGTTGGTCGTCACGCCGGTGACGAATGAGCCGATGAGCGGAATGGCGTCCTGAATGGTCTGCTTGATTCCTTCGGACGACCAGTTGATGTTCGCGACCAAGGACCCGATCGAGCCGCTGGAGTTCGCGGTGTCCTCCAGCCGGACATCCTTGATGTTGATGGTGACCTTCATGCCCTTGGCCTGACGGACCTGGTTGCCAGCGGTCTCGATGTTGATGTTCGTGTAGTGGCCGGTCATGTGCTGCCACAGGAACGGGGGGACGACACCGAACGACGCCTTGGCGCTGTCCTGTACCACGCACTCGGTGGCCTTGGTGACCACGGAGTCGCCGCGGCTGCGCGCATATAGCTCGCCACCGAGCACACCGGCGAGCGCAAGTGCCACGACGATGACGAGGACCAAAACGATCGACAGCGGGTCACGGAACAGGTTCTTGATCTTCACCAGCAGCGACGAGTCGTTCTTCGGTGGTTCACCCGGCCCGCCCTGAGGGGGAATCCCAGCCTGGCCCGGGTTCGGGCCCTGTGGGAACTGTGGCTGCGGTGGGACGGGCGGTGCCTGATTGGCAGGGCGAGCCCAGGGATCGGTCACCTCAGCGATTCTGCCCTACCGACGTCAGTGGCTCTCAGCGGTTACGCAATACCGCAATGGTCTCGCGGGCCTTCTGCGCCGCGTCGAGGTCGAGATCGGACACGAGCAACTGCGGGTCGGCGCCTGCCGATACCACTACCTCACCGACCGCCGATGCGACCAGACTGCCGCCGACGCCAACCGGTCCGGCGGCGGCGAGCTCGTCGCCAGGGTAGGCCTGGTCGACCGCGGCGATGATGCCCGTCGTGTCCACGGCGCGGGCGCGCGCCAGCAGCGTCCACTGCTCGAGCTTGCCGGGGCCTGTGCCCCACGACGCGTGCACAGTGATGAGTTGCGCGCCGCGCTGGGCCAATTCGACGTAGAGCTCGGGGAAGCGGACGTCGTAGCACAGGGTAAGGCCGACATTAACCCCGTCGACTTCGATCATCACTGGTTCGTGCCCAGGCGCGATCGTGTCCGATTCCGTGAAGCCGAACGCGTCGTAGAGGTGAATCTTGTCGTAGTGCGTGTCGACACCGGGACCCGTCGCGATCAACGTGTTGGTGACCCTGCCGGCCCTGTCTGCAGTGTCTTCCCTGGCTGGGACGAACATGCCTGCTACGACGACGATGCCCGCGCGCTCGGCGATCGCTCGGACGGCCGAGGCCCACGATCCGTCGAGCGGTTCGGCGATCGGCGCGAGCGGCACTCCGAACCGGCACATCGTCGCCTCAGGGAACAGCACCAAGCGGGCGCCTGCGTCGGCGGCGCGCCGCGTGTACTCCTCGACAAGGCCGAGGTTGGCCGCCGGCTCTGCGCCGCTCTGGATCTGGGCGAGGGCAATCCGCATGCCGCTCAGACTAGCCGCGGCGCCACCGTCGACCACGGCACGGAAAGCACGCCGTCGCGCATGCGTCGACGCGGCGGTTCGACTGCGACCCCTTCGTCGCGAAGCAGATCCAGCATCGCCCGCCAGCGCACCCGCGGGCCGAACACACCGTGGCCCGCGACGCTGGCCCATGCTCTGTCCGCCGCCGTCAGCAGCGTGTGGATCGGCTGGCCGGCCACGTTGTGGTGGATGAGCACCTTGGGCAGCCGCTCGGCGAGATCCGAAGGGCGATCGATCGCGAACGGATCACATGCCAGCGTCAGGCTGATCGGCCCTTCGGCGTCCAGTAACACCCAGCAGCAGAGGCGGCCCAACTCGTCGCAGGTGCCGTCGACTATCAGCCCGCCCGGCGCCAGCGCCGACCCCATCGCCGACCACGCGTCGTGCACCGCGTCGGCCGGGTACTGGCGCAGCACGTTGAACGCGCGCACCAAAACCGGTCTCCGCCCGGCCAATTCGAAACCACCGAGCGCGAACTCGACTGTGCTGTCTTCGGCGGCGCGCGACGCCGTTACTACTCGCTCGGGATGGATCTCCAGGCCGACGACGCGGACATCGGTGCGCACCACTCGAAGCCGCGCCGCGAGTTCAAGAGTGGTCACCGGTAGCGCGCCGTAGCCGAGGTCGATCACGAGCGGATCGGCGGCGGCCTGCAGCGCGGTGCGCACCCGTCGCGAATGCACCAGCCAGCGGTCGCTGCGGCGCAGCCGGTTGTAGCCCGTGGTGCCTCGGGTGATGGCGCCGACGGGTCTAGTGGTGATTGGCAATCCAGTCAGCGGTGAACGCCTCCTCGGCGTCGAAGAGCAGTTTGATGTGGTGCAGGATCAGGTCCTCCAGCGCCCCGCCGACGAACGGGACGTTCACCTTGCACACGCTGGCCAGCCGCAACCGGCTGCCCTCGTCGGTGTCGGTGAGGAAGTACTGGCCGCCGAAACTGCCAGGGCCGTGCGGGATCGAGGCGGCATAAGTGCCCTTCGCCCGGTTCTTCTCGTGGTCGTAGGGATCGAAATGCTGTGTGCGGGTGATGACCATGTCGACCGGCATCACGGTCCGCGCGATCGGCGGCAGATACATCCGCGGCAGGTTCTGCACGAAGGTGATGTCGGTGCCGCGCTCGCCGGACGCGAACGACGTGATCTCCGACTGTGGCGTCAGGAAGCGATAGGAGTCCATCAGGGTTTGCCAGTATTGCCGGCTGGCGAAGTCCTGGTAGATCTTCTCGGCCGGTGCGTCGAACTCGATGGTGTAGTCCATGCGACGCGACATGGAACATAATTTTACTTACGGATTACGCGTTTTCCGTGATCCACACCGTGGTGAAGCGCTGTTCTGCGATCAATAGGTCGACGAGTGCGCTGCCGATGAAGTTCTCGATCTTGCCGCCGACGAGCGGTACGCGCACCTCCACGGTGGTGTTGAACGCCAGCCGCGAGCCGCCGCCGGATTTTGCCGGGGCGAGTACTGCGGTACCGGCCAGCGTCGCAGGCGCGCCGGTGATCGAGCCGCTGATGGTCGCAGTGGCCTGCCCGTCGAGGACGGGCGTCCAGGTTTCCTCGCGAACGAAACTCAGGTCGCCGCGGTGGAACTGAGTCACCACGCCCGGCAGCCGGTCGGCGCGCAGCGTCTGCGTGGTGACCACGTCGATGCCCTTCGAGGGGTCGACGGTCATCGAATACAACGAGTAGTCGTCTGCACCGGAATCTGCCAGCCGCGCCAGCCAATACTGTTCATCGCCGAATGCCTGGTGGACCTGTTCGACGCTGCCGTCGTATTCGGCGGCCATGTCGAATGAACGCGGCATAGCTGGCCAGGCTACCGTTACCGCCCGTGAGCGGTCTGGAACTGGGGGGTGCGGCCGTCGCGGACGACGTGCCGCTGGCGCCGCTGACCACGCTGCGTATCGGACCCGTTGCGCGGCGGTTGATCACATGCACCAGCACCGAACAGGTCGTCGAGGTGCTGCGCGCTTCAGATGACGTCCTTGTGCTCGCGGGCGGGTCGAACGTCGTGCTGGCCGACGACCTCGCCGACCTGACCGTTGTGCTCCTGGCCAACACCGAGATCACGGTCGAGGACAACATCGTGCGCGCCGAAGCCGGTGCCGTGTGGGACGACGTCGTGGTCACATCGCTGGCCCACGGGCTCGGCGGGCTGGAGTGCCTCTCGGGCATCCCGGGATCCGCTGGCGCAACGCCCGTGCAGAACGTCGGCGCGTACGGCGCCGAGGTCGCCGACACCATCCGCCGAGTCCGACTGCTCGACCGCCGCACCGGCGAGGACCGCTGGGTGACGCCGGATGCTCTCCAATTCGGTTACCGCACAAGCATTCTCAAGCATTCCCAGGCCGCGGTCGTGCTCGAGGTCGAGTTCGCACTCGACGCCGACGGGCGAAGCGCCCCGCTGCGCTACGGCGAGCTGGCGGCAGCGCTGGACGCCGAGCCCGGGTCTCACGCCGACCCGGCCCTGGTGCGGGAGGCGGTGCTGTCGCTGCGGAGCGGTAAGGGCATGGTGCTCGACGAGGCCGACCACGACACCTGGAGCGTCGGCTCGTTCTTCACCAACCCCGTCGTCGCGCCTCCCGATTTTGAGCGGCTGAAGGGCAGCGTCGATGCGACCGTGCCCAATTACCCCGCTCCGAACGGGGTGAAGCTGGCCGCGGGATGGTTGGTGGAGCGGGCCGGCTTCGGCAAGGGATATCCCGGAGATGGCGCTCCGGCACGGCTGTCGACCAAGCATGCGCTGGCTGTGACCAATCGGGGCGGCGCCACCACCGCGGACGTGATTGCCCTGGCCAGGGCCGTACGCGACGGCGTTAGAACGACATTCGGGATCGATCTCACACCCGAACCGATTCTGATTGGAGCGGCTCTCTAGGTACCCTGGGTCCACGTGAGCCCCGCCAATAACTTGCCGTCGATCAGTCGACGGCGGGCACTGACCGCCCTTGCGGTCGGAGTCGTCGCGCCGGGCGCACTCGCAGCCTGCGGGCCCATTAGCGGCAAACCGTCCGCGAGCGCCCCCGAAGCGCCTGCCGCCCCGTCGATCAGCTATCTGCCCGAAGACGCGGCGACCGATGTCGCGCCCGTCGCGCCGGTGCGCGTGGAGGTGAAGGACGGCTGGTTCCAGCGCGTCGCGCTGATCAACGCCGAGGGCAAGCCCGTCGCGGGCGCGCTCAACCGGGACCGCACGAGTTTCACCACCACCGAAGCGCTCGGCTACGGGGCTTCCTACACGTGGGGCGGCTCGGTGGTCGGCCACGACGGCAAGGCCGTCCCGGTGTCTGGCAAGTTCTCAACCATCAATCCGAGTGCCCAGGTCAACGGTGCCTTTCAGCTGGCCGACGGTCAGGTTGTCGGCGTCGCTGCGCCGGTGATCATTCAGTTCGACGCGGCGATCAGCGACAAGGCCTCCGTCGAGAAGGCGCTGAAGGTCAAGACGGAACCGCCCGTCGAGGGCGGCTGGGCGTGGCTGCCCGACGAGGTGGGCGGATCGCGGGTGCACTACCGCACCAGGGACTATTACCCGGCAGGCACCAAGGTCAGCGTCGACGCGAAGCTCTACGGCGTCGACTTCGGCGACGGCGCGTACGGCGCGCAGGACATCACGCTGAACTTCGAGATCGGCCGCCGCCAGGTGGTCAAGGCCGAGGCGTCGTCGCACCGCATCCAGGTGATCGACGCCGACGGGGCCGTGATCATGGACTTCCCGTGCAGCTACGGCGAGGGCGACCTGCCCCGCAACGTCACCCGCAGCGGCATCCACGTCGTCACCGAGAAGTACGAGGACTTCTACATGTCCAACCCCGCCGCCGGGTACAGCAATGTGCACGAGCGGTTCGCGGTGCGAATCTCCAACAACGGCGAGTTCATCCACTCCAACCCGGCCAGCTCCGGTGCGCAGGGCAACACCAACGTCACCAACGGCTGCATCAACCTGGATCCGGCAGACGCCCAGCAGTACTTCAACAGCGCGATCTACGGCGACCCCGTCGAGGTCACCGGAACCACCATCGAGCTGTCCTACTCCGACGGTGACCTGTGGGACTGGGCCGTCAGCTGGGACGAGTGGGTGTCAATGTCAGCGTTGTCGGAACAACCCGGACCGGCGGGGATCCCGAGCACCGCGCCTGCGACGCCGACGGATGCGCCTCAGCCCGTCAACGGGCGGCCCGGCGGTTAGGCGCTATTTGTTCAACCTCCGGTTGAAGCGCGACGCGCTGGCCTGATCGCGCGGCCTGATCACGATCAGATCCAGGTTGACGTGCGACGGGCGGGACGCGACGAATCCGATCACCTCGGCGACGTCCTCGGCGACCAGCGGAGTGACGCCCTCGTACACCTTGGCCGCGCGTTCCTCGTCGCCCTCGAACCGGCGCAGTGAGAAGTCGGTCTTCACCATTCCCGGCGCAATCTCGGTGAGCCGCACCGGTTTTCCCAACAGCTCGCCGCGCAGGGTGCGGTGCAGAGCGCCCTGGGCGTGCTTGGCCGAGGTGTAGCCGGACCCGTTGTCGTAGGTCTCGATCGCCGCGATCGAGGTGACCGTGACGATCAGGCCGTCGCCGGAGTCGATCAGTTTGGGCAGCAATGCGCGGGTGACGCGCAGCGTGCCAAGCACGTTGGCCTCCCACATCCAGCGCCAGTGGTCGAGGTCTGCTTCCATGACGGGCTGCAGCCCGCGGGCACCTCCGGCGTTGTTGACCAGCACATCGACCCGGTCCAGGGCGGCTGCCAGCGCATCCACCGCCGCGTCGTCAGTGACGTCCGCCACAATTGCGGTGCCGCCGATCTCGTCGGCCAGCGCCTTGATCGGGCCCTCGCGGCGGGCCACGCAAACGACGTGAAAGCCTTGCCCCGCAAGCGCTCTCGCGGTCGCTTCGCCGATGCCTGCGCTGGCGCCGGTGACCACTGCGACCCGTCCTGAGGCTGAAGGTGTCGTCATCTGCCCAACTTTAGTTGGCGTGCTAAGTTCACTGTGTGTACCGGAGCTGTTGTTGTCGCCGCGCGATCTGCCGCGCCTGACCGACCCCGGATAGCACTGGTCCGTTGAGTCGCCAGGTGAGGCCAAGACCCACCGACGACTTCAACAAAGGACATTCTCGTGACCGCTTCCACCGCCACCCTCCGCAAGCCGGCCAGTGTTGAGCACGCCAAGCGTGCACTGCTAGCCCGCCACCACGTCGTCGCACCGTCGCTGAAGGTCGCCGATGCGGCCGCCGCCTCGGTGTTCGGCGCCGCACGCCTGCGCGGCCCGATCGCCCGTGACGTCATCGCCCAGGTCACCAAGCTCAGCATCGCGACGGTGAACCGCCAGGTCACCGCGCTGCTGGATGCCGGAGTCCTGCGCGAGCGCGCCGACCTCGCGGTCTCCGGCGCCATCGGCAGGCCCCGTGTGCCGGTCGAGGTCAACCATGAGCCGTTTCTGACGCTCGGCATCCACATCGGCGCCCGCACCACCAGCATCGTGGCCACCGACCTGTTCGGCCGCACGCTGGACGTGGTCGAGACGCCGACCCCGCGCGGCGGGCAGGCCGCGGCGCTGGCCGCGCTGGCCGGTAGCGCCCGCCGCTATCTGAGCCGCTGGCACCGCCGCACCCCGCTGTGGGTCGGCGTGGCCGCAGGCGGCGTCGTCGACGGCACCACCGGATACCTCGACCACCCGCGGCTGGGCTGGTCCGACGCCCCCGTCGGCCCCGTGCTGGCCGAGACGCTCGGTCTGCCGGTGTCGGTGGCTTCGCACGTCGACGCGATGGCGGGCGCCGAACTGCTGCTCGGGGTGCGCCGCCAGCCGACCTCAATCGTCGACCAGCCTCTACGTGTACGCCCGCGAGACCGTCGGCTATGCGCTTGTCGATCGGCGGGCGGGTGCACTCACCGGCCAGCGGACCCGGCACCATCGCCGCGCTGCCCGCCCACTCGGAACTGCTGGGCGGCAGCGGCCAGCTGGAGTCCACGGTGAGCGACGAGGCGGTGCTGATCGCCGCCCGCAAGGCGCGCATCATCCCTGCCGAGGGTCCCACGTCGACGATGACGGCAGTGCTGCGGTCGGCCCGGCAGGGCAACGCGCAGGCTCACGCGCTGCTGGCCGAGCGCGCGCGGGTGCTCGGAGAAGCGGTCGCGCTGCTGCGCGACATGCTCAACCCCGACGATCTGGTGGTCGGCGGCCAGGCGTTCACCGAGTACCCCGAGGGCATGAAGCTCGTCGAGGCGGCATACGCCGAGCGCTCGGTGCTGCCTTCCCGCGACATCAGGGTCACCGCGTTCGGTAACCGGGTCCAGGAAGCGGGCGCAGGGGTGGTGTCCCTCGGCGGGCTCTACTCAGACCCGATCGGCGCGATGCGCCGCGCGCAGAGCCGCCGCAAGGAAGCCACCGCTTGAGGCCGTCGCGGCCAAGCTGCGGCGGTGTAGACATGTCTGTGTGCGCCTAGCAACAGATCTGCCACGCCGCGTCGCTGTGCTGTCAGTGCACACCTCACCGCTGGCCCAGCCGGGCACCGGCGACGCCGGCGGCATGAACGTCTACGTGCTGCAGAGCGCGCTGCAGATGGCCCGCCGCGGCGTCGAGGTGGAGATCTTCACCCGCGCGACGTCGTCGGCCGATCAGCCCGTCGTCAAGGTCGCGCCCGGCGTGCTGGTGCGCAACGTCGTGGCAGGGCCGTTCGAGGGGCTCGACAAGTACGACCTGCCCACCCAGCTGTGTGCGTTCACGGCGGGTGTGCTTCGCGCCGAAGCCACGCATGAGCCCGGCTACTACGACATCGTGCATTCGCACTACTGGCTGTCGGGGCAGGTCGGCTGGCTGGCCCGGGACCGCTGGGCGGTGCCGCTTGTGCACACCGCGCACACGCTGGCCGCGGTGAAGAACGCCGCGCTTGCCGACGGCGACTCGCCGGAACCGCCGCTGCGCGCCGTCGGTGAACAGCAGGTCGTCGACGAGGCGGACCGGTTGATCGTCAACACCGAACATGAAGCGCAGCAACTGGTTTCGCTGCACCACGCCGACCCGGCCCGCATCGACGTGGTGCACCCCGGCGTCGACCTGGAGATGTTCACGCCCGGTGATCAAGCGCGCCGCCCGCGCTGCGCTCGGGCTCGACGCCGACGAGCCGATGCTGGCGTTCGTCGGCCGCATCCAGCCGCTCAAGGCGCCCGATGTGCTGCTGCGCGCCGCGGCCAAACTGCCGGGCGTGCGCGTGGTGGTCGCCGGTGGGCCGTCGGGCAGCGGGTTGGCCGCACCCGACGGGCTGATTCGGCTGGCCGACGAACTGGGTATCGCCGACCGTGTGACGTTCCTGCCGCCGCAGTCGCGCGATCAACTCGTCGACGTGTACCGGGCCGCCGACCTGGTCGCGGTGCCGAGCTATTCGGAATCCTTCGGCCTGGTCGCCATCGAGGCGCAGGCCTGCGGCACCCCGGTGGTGGCCGCCGCCGTCGGCGGGCTGCCGGTCGCGGTGCGCGACGGGGTCAGCGGCACGCTTGGTGGACGGCCACGACGTCGACGACTGGGCGCAGGCGATCGGCGCGCTGTTGCAGCGCGGCCCCGAGACCATGAGCCGCGCCGCCGTCGAGCATGCTGCGACGTTCTCGTGGGCGCACACCGTCGACGCGCTGCTGGACAGCTACGGCCGCGCCATCGCCGACTACCGCGCCCGCCACCGCGCCGGATCTGGCGGCCCGACGCAACGGGCGTCGCTTCGCGATGCGGCGGGGTGTTCGGGCTTGAGTGACGTCCAGCAGGTCATCGAGGACACCTGCAAGGAGAACGGCCTCGTCTGTACACCCGCCACGAGGGCGCACACGGCGGGCTGCCCGGGCATCATCGTCGAGCTGCCTGGCGAGCGCCGGCTCAAGACCAACACCATCCTGTCCATCGGTGAGCATTCGGTGCGCGTCGAGGCGTTCGTCTGCCGCAAGCCCGACGAAAACCACGAGGGCGTCTACAGGTTCCTGCTCAAGCGCAACCGCCGGCTCTACGGCGTCGCCTACACGCTCGACAACGTCGGCGACATCTACCTGGTCGGCCGGATGGCGTTGAGCTCGGTCACCGCCGACGAGATCGACCGGGTGCTCGGCCAGGTGCTCGAGGCCGTCGACTCCGACTTCAACACGTTGCTGGAGTTGGGTTTTCGCTCGTCGATCCAGAAGGAGTGGGAGTGGCGGGTGTCGCGCGGTGAGTCGCTGAAGAACCTGCAGGCGTTCGCGCACCTGATCGACGACGAAGACGACTGATCGGCCTCGTGAGAGGATCGCGTCATGGCTAGATCGCCACGCTGATCCTGCTGCGCCACGGCGAGAGCGAGTGGAACGCGCTGAACCTGTTCACCGGCTGGGTCGACGTCGACCTCACCGAGAAGGGCAGGGCCGAAGCGGTCCGCGCAGGCGAGCTGATCAAGGAGCTGGACCGCCAGCCCGACGTGCTCTACACCTCGCTGCTGCGACGGGCCATCAACACCGCCAACCTCGCGCTGGACAAGGCCGACCGGCACTGGATCCCCGTGCATCGCGACTGGCGGCTCAACGAGCGCCACTACGGCGCGCTGCAGGGCCTGGACAAGGCCGAAACCAAGGCCAAGTACGGCGACGAGCAGTTCATGGCCTGGCGGCGCAGCTACGACACCCCGCCGCCGCCGATCGAGCCGGGCAGCGAGTACAGCCAGGACGGCGATCCGCGCTACGCCGACATCGCCGGCGGACCGCCGCTGCACCGAATGCCTCAAGGACGTCGTCGAGCGGTTCGTGCCGTACTACACCGGGACCATCGAGCCCGACCTGCGAGCAGGCAAGACGGTGCTGATCGCCGCGCACGGCAACTCGCTGCGCGCGCTGGTCAAGTACCTCGACGGGATGTCGGACGAGGACGTGGTCGGGCTGAACATCCCGACCGGCATCCCGCTTCGCTACGACCTGGACAGCGACCTCAAACCGACGGTCATCGGCGGCACCTACCTGGATCCCGAGGCCGCCGCGGCGGGCGCGGCGGCGGTTGCCGCCCAGGGCGCGAAGTAGCGCCGTCGAACAGCGCTCGTACGGCAAACACTGGGTGAACACGGGACGCTGACCCGAACATCCTGCGATTGGCTCGTGTGACATGTCCCGTTTTAGCCGCACGCTGCTGGGATGACGTTCACCGGATGCGTACGATTTTCGCGTGAGTGTGGTATCGGCGCTGCTGCTCGCGGCGGTCGTGGCACTGCTCGCACTGGCGATCGGTGTGGGATTGGGGGCGGGGCTCACCCCGCGCCTCCTCGAACGCACGGCAACGCCGCGCCGCCGAGCAGTCCGGCATCACCGTCTCGCAGATGCTCGAGCACATCGTCTCGCGGTCGCCGGTGGGGATCGTCGTGGTCGACACCTACCGTGACGTCGTCTACACCAACGACCGGGCCCGCGAGCTGGGCCTGGTCCGTGACCGCCTGCTCGACGACCGGGCCTGGCTGGCCGCCGAGCGCACGCTGGCCACCGGCGAGGACGGCGAGGTCGACCTGTCGCCGCGCAAACGCACCAACCCGGGCCGGTCGGGGCTGTCGGTGCGCGGCCACGTGCGGCTGCTGACCGAGGACGACCGCCGGTTCGCGGTGGTCTACGTCGACGACCAGTCCGAGCACGCGCGCATGGAAGCGACTCGCCGGGATTTCGTCGCCAACGTCAGCCACGAACTCAAGACCCCGGTCGGTGCGATGGGCGTGCTCGCCGAGGCGCTGCTGGCCTCTGCCGACGACCCCGACACCGTGCGCCGATTCGCCGAAAAGATGCTCACCGAATCGAACCGGCTGGCCAACATGGTCGGCGAGCTGATCGACCTGTCGCGGCTGCAGGGCGGCGAACGTCTGCCCGATCTGGAGGCCGTCGACGTCGACACCGTGGTGGCCGAGGCGCTGTCGCGCTACAAGGTGGCCGCCGACAACGCCGACATCGCCGTCACCACCGACGCGCCGACGGGCTACCGGGTGCTCGGCGACCAGCCGCTGCTGGTGACCGCGATCGCCAACCTGGTGTCGAACGCAATCGCGTACTCGCCCAACGGATCTCCGGTGTCGATCAGCCGGCGCCGCCGCGGCGACAACATCGAGATCGCCGTCACCGACCGCGGCATCGGCATCGCACGCGCCGACCAGGAGCGGGTGTTCGAGCGATTCTTCCGCGTCGACAAGGCGCGCTCACGAGCCACCGGCGGCACCGGGCTCGGGCTGGCGATCGTCAAGCACGTCGCCGCCAATCACAACGGATCTATCCGGCTGTGGAGTCAGCCGGGAACGGGATCGACTTTCACCCTGTCGATTCCGGCCTACCCCGATGGTGACGATGACCTAGAAATGCAAGACGAGCGAGAGGACTAGCGAGACTAATGACCAGTGTGTTGATCGTGGAGGACGAGGAGTCCTTGGCCGATCCCCTGGCCTTTCTGCTCCGCAAGGAGGGCTTCGAGGCCACGGTGGTGGCCGACGGGCCATCGGCCCTGGCCGAATTCGAGCGGGCCGGTGCCGACATCGTCCTGCTGGACCTGATGCTGCCGGGGATGAGCGGAACCGACGTGTGCAAGCAATTGCGTTCCCGCTCAAGCGTTCCCGTCATCATGGTGACGGCGAGGGACAGTGAGATCGACAAGGTCGTCGGGCTGGAGCTCGGCGCCGACGACTACGTCACCAAGCCGTACTCGGCACGCGAGCTGATCGCACGGATCCGGGCGGTGCTGCGCCGCGGCAGCGACAGCGACGACTCCGGCATCGGCGACGGCGTGCTGGAGGCCGGCCCGGTGCGGATGGACGTGGAGCGACACGTCGTGTCAGCGTCAACGGGGAGCCGATCACGTTGCCGCTCAAGGAGTTCGACCTGCTCGAGTACCTGATGCGCAACAGCGGCCGGGTGCTCACCCGTGGCCAGCTCATCGACCGGGTGTGGGGCGCCGACTACGTCGGCGACACCAAGACGCTCGATGTCCACGTCAAGCGGCTGCGCAGTCGAAGATCGAGGCCGACCCGGCCAACCCGGTGCACCTGGTCACGGTTCGCGGCCTGGGCTACAAGCTGGAGGGCTGAGCTTTCGGCGTGCAGCGCGAAAGCCCGACTCAGCCGAAGGCGTGTTATCCCGTGGCCGCCCATGATCTCGAACACCTCAAAGGTGTTGATCCCGGCGGTGACTGACGGGTCGCGCTCGCCGATCGCCAGCACTTCGGCGCGGTCGGCGGCACGCAGCACGCCCATGCCCCACACGCCTTCGGGGTCGGCGACCGGACCGTAGACCACGCACCTGACCGTCGCGCAGCAGCTGCTGCCAGTACGTCCATGTGCTCGGCCATCGCGCGACTGCTCCTCGGCCGTCATGGTCTGGGCGAAATCGGCCCGCGGCGGAATCGAGCCGGAACAGGAACAGCGCTCGCTCATTCGGCGGCGCGGGTCGCGGGGTGCACGGCGATCAGCCCTAAACCGCTGCGCCGCTTGCACATTGCGGCCAGCTCGGCGTACGCCTTCTCGCCGAGCAGCTCGGTGAGCTCGGGGGCGTACGACTGCCAGACCTGCTTGGCGCCGACATGGGCGGCCGGATCGCCGGTGCAGTACCAGTGCAGGTCGGCACCGCCCTCGCCCCAGCCGCGCCGGTCGTACTCGGTGATCCTCGTCTTGAGCATCTCGGTGCCGTCGGGCCGCGTCACCCACTCCTGGGTGCGGCGAATCGGCAGCTGCCAGCACACATCCGGCTTCATCGTCAGCGGCTCGACGCCCGAGCTTGAGCGCCTTGCTGTGCAGCGCGCAGCCGATGCCGCCGGCGAATCCGGGACGATTCAGGAAGATGCAGGCGCCCTTGTACTTTCGGGTGCGCAGGTTGGGCTTGTCGTCGTACTCGTCCATCTCGAGGTAGCCCTTCTTGCCGAGGCCCTTATCGCGGAACTGCCAGTCCTCGTCGGTCAGCTGCTTGACGGCGTCGTCGAGCCGGGCGCGGTCGTCGTCGTCGGACAGGAACGCTCCGTGCGAGCAGCATCCGTCGTCGGGCCGGCCCTCCACGGTGCCCTGGCATGCCGGGGTGCCGAACACACACGTCCACCGCGACAGCAGCCACGTCATGTCGGCGGCGATCAGATGTTCGGGATTGTCAGGGTCGTAGAACTCCACCCACTCGCGGGCGAAGTCCAGTTCCACTTCTCCGGGGTGCGATGCGCTCACAAAACTCAACGGTAGACCAGTTAAGTTGGGGGAGTGCGATTAGGCGTGCTCGACGTGGGCAGCAATACCGTCCATCTGTTGGTGGTGGACGCGCGCCGTGGCGGTCACCCGACGCCGATGAGTTCCACCAAGGCGTCACTGCGGCTCGCGGAGGCCATCGACGGCTCGGGCAAGCTCACGCGCAAGGGTGCCGACAAACTCGTCAGCACCATCGACGAGCTCGCGAAGATCGCCGCCAGCTCCGGCTGCGCCGAGCTGATGGCGTTCGCCACCTCCGCAGTGCGCGACGCCACCAACTCCGAGGACGTGCTGGCGCGGGTGCTCGCCGAGACCGGTGTGGCGCTGCAGGTGCTCAGCGGGGTCGACGAATCCCGGTTGACGTTCCTGGCGGTGCGCCGCTGGTACGGGTGGAGCGCCGGGCGCATCATCAACATCGACATCGGCGGCGGTTCGCTGGAATTGTCCAACGGCGTCGACGAGGAGCCCGAGGTGGCGCTGTCGCTGCCGCTCGGTGCCGGCCGCCTGACCCGTGAGTGGCTGCCCGACGATCCGCCGGGCCGCCGCCGCGTCGCCATGCTTCGCGACTGGCTGGCCACCGAGCTCGCCGACGCCGGCGCCGAGATGCTCAAGGCGGGCAGCCCGGACCTCGCGGTGGCAACGTCGAAGACGTTCCGATCGCTGGCCCGGCTCACCGGCGCCGCCCCTTCGGGGGCGGGACCGCGGGTCAAGAGGACACTGACAGCGACCGGTCTTCGGCAACTCATAGCTTTCATCTCTAGGATGACCGCGGCTGACCGTGCGGAGTTGGAAGGGGTGAGTGCCGAGCGGGCGCCACAGATCGTGGCGGGAGCTTTGGTAGCTGAGGCGAGCATGAAGGCTCTCGCCGTCGAAAGCGTGGACATCTGTCCCTGGGCATTGCGAGAAGGGCTGATTCTGCGGAAACTCGACAGCGAGGCGGATGGAACGGCCTTGGTGGAGACGTCCGTGCGCGATGCCGGAGCCGACGCAAGTAGCTAGGCCAAGAGGCAACACACGATGACAGGACCAGAAGACAGCTCACAGCAGCACGCGGCCGATCTCGGTCGCGGAGTTGCTGGCGAAGAACGGCACGATCGGTGCCCCGCCCGTCGGCGGTCGGCGCCGGCGGCGTCGTGGCGACACCGACTCAGTCACTGTCGCCGAGCTGACCGGCGAGATCCCGATCGTCAGTCGATCACGACGCCGACGAAGCCGAAACCACTCGAGGACGCATTCGCCGAGCGCGTCGTTGACGAGCCCGCCGCGGTGTCGACCAACGGTGTCGTCGAGCACGACGACGAGCCGAGCCGTCGACGATCCGCCGACGAGGCCGAAGTCGTCGATCGGATCGAGGACGACGACGTCGACGACGAGTACGCCGACGCGGTCGCCGAATACACCGCCCACCTCGAGGAGCGGAGGTCGACGCTGATCCGGTGGACTTCTTCGCGCCCCCGCCGCGTCGCCCGCAGTACTCACCCGACCCACGGCGCTACCGGGGCCCGGCAAGCCGGGGCGCCGAGCAGATGAGTCCCGATCCGGTCGACGAGGAGCGATCTCGGCCGTCGTCGAGCCGCCGGAGATCGAAGACGAGGACGCCGAGGCCGCGGTCGGCGAGAAGGACAAAGACCCGCTGCCGTCGTATCTGCGGTCGACGGCCGGCCCGCTGTTCGGCGGCCAGACCGTCGCAGACGACCTGGCCCGGCGCGGCGCGCCGCCCGCTCCTGAGGACATCGATCTCGGGGACGACGAAGACACCGACGCGGCGCCTGCGCCGCATGTCGTCGTTCCTGCGTGCCGCCTGGGTCGTCGGCCAGTGCATCATCGCCGTCGCATTCGGCGCGGGCCTGTTCGTCGCATTCGACCAGCTGTGGAAGTGGAACAACATCGTCGCCCTTGTGCTGTCGGTGCTGGTGATCCTCGGCCTGGTGGTGGGCGTTCGCGTGGTGCGCAAGACCGAGGACATCGGAAGCACGCTGATCGCGGTGGCGGTCGGGGCGCTGGTCACACTGGGACCGTTGGCACTGCTTCAGTCGGGCTAGGCGCCGACAGACACAGTGCGCCCAGCCATCAAGGTCGGTCTGTCGACGGCCTCGGTATATCCGCTGAGGACCGAGGCCGCCTTCGAATACGCGGCGAATCTCGGATACGACGGCGTCGAGTTGATGGTGTGGGCCGAGACGGTCAGCCAGGACGTCGACGCGATCGAGCAGATGTCCATGCGCTACGACATGCCGGTGTTGTCGGTGCACGCGCCGTGCCTGCTGATCTCTCAGCGGGTGTGGGGAGCCAACCCGATCCCGAAGCTGGAGCGCAGCGTGCGGGCCGCCGAACAGCTCGGCGCCCAGACGGTCGTCGTGCATCCGCCGTTCCGCTGGCAGCGCCGGTACGCGGAGGGCTTTTCCGATCAGGTCGCCGAGCTCGAGGCGTCCAGCAACGTGATGGTGGCGGTGGAGAACATGTTTCCGTTCCGCGCCGATCGGTTCTTCGGCGCCGGCCAGACATCGATCGAGAGGATGCGTAAGCGCGGCGGTAGGCCCGGACCCGGCATTTCGGCGTTCGCGCCGTCCTACGACCCGCTGGACGGCAACCATGCCCACTACACGCTCGACCTGTCGCACACCGCGACCGCGGGCACCGACGCGCTCGACATGGCGCGACGGATGGGTGACGGCCTGGTGCACCTGCACCTGTGCGATGGCAGCGGCGCTTCCGCCGACGAGCACCTGATCCCTGGCCGCGGCACCCAGCCCACCGTGGAGATCTGCGAGATGCTGGCGGCAAGCGACTTTTCGGGGCATGTGATCCTCGAGGTGACCACATCGAGCGCGCGCACGGCCGCCGAACGCGAATCGCTGCTGCGTGAGTCGCTGCAGTTCGCCAGGGCGCACCTGCTGCGCTGACGACACAAAGGAACGCATGCCTGGATCGACCCTGTTCACCGACGCCATGGCGCTCACGCCAGCCGGTGACGGTGTGTATGACGGAGAACTCAACGAGCACTGGACCATCGGTCCGAAGGTGCATGGCGGGGCGATGCTGGCGCTGTGCGCGAACGCGGCGCGCGCGGAGCATTCCAGGGGGCAGGAGCGAAGCGACTCGGGGGAGCACCGGAGCGGCGATGTGCAGCCGATCGCGTTGTCGGGGAACTTCCTATGGGCGCCGGATCCCGGGCCGATGCGGGTGGTCACCACCGTGCGCAAGCGGGGCCGCAGGGTGAGCCTGATCGACGTCGAGTTGAACCAGGGCGATCGCACTGCCCTACGGGCGGCGGTGACACTTGGCGACCCGGAACATCATGTGCCGCCGCTGCTGTCGGTCAATCCGGTGGTGCCGCTGATGACACCGGAGCCACCTCCCGGCCTCGAACCAATCGGCCCTGGCCACCCGATGGAAGACATCGTTCACCTGGCCCACGGCTGCGACATCCGGCCATCGCTGACCACGTTCGCCCCGCGCACCGACGGCGGGCCGCCGTTCATCGAATACTGGGTGCGCCCGAAAGGTGTTGCGCCCGATGTGCTGTTCGCGCTGCTGTGCGGCGACGTGTCCGCGCCGGTGACGTTCGGCGTGAACCGACTGGGTTGGGCGCCGACGGTTCAACTGACCGCGTATCTGCGCGCACTGCCCGCCGACGGCTGGCTGCGCGTGTTGTGCACGACGGTTCAGATCGGCCAGGACTGGTTCGACGAGGACCACATCGTCGTCGACTGCGAGGGCCACATCGTGGTGCAGAGCCGACAACTCGCGATGGTGCCGCCGGCGCAGTAGCCGTCAATCATGTTGCGAGCCTTGGCGATCAGTAGCTGAAGGTGGTCGCGCCCTCGTCGCCGATCCACTGCCACATCGGGATCGTGCCGCCGATCTCGGCGTTCTCGATCAGGTTCTCAGGGTCGAGCGCCTTCGAGTTGAAGCAGATGCGGGCAGACCAGGTAGGTGCCGCCAGCGGCGGCGTACCGCGAGAGCAGCTCGGGCAGCGGCGGGCAATCGGCGCAGGCCGTACCGACCGCAACCCCTGGTTGGGCGAGGCGAACGGCCTCCTTGGTGAGGAACATCAAGCGTCGGGCGCCCCTGCTCGGCGGCGCCGAGCGCCACCAGGAAAGCCACCGTCACGCGCTCGGGATCCTCAAGGCCGGTGCTGAGGCTGATCACTGCTTTGTTCGACATTGCCGTCTCCTTCGTCGTCGCCACGGCCGTGCGGCCGTCTGCAATGAACGTAGGTACTGAGGGCCGGCGCCGGCATCCGCGCCGACGCGTAAACCGTGATGCGCAGGGAGTGACCCGTTGGCGGTCAACGCGTAGCGGTCAGGCGAGCACGCGCGCGACCGCGGCGGTGCGGGCGCTGCGGCCGGACAGTCCGAGCTTGAGGTAGATGTTCTGGAAGTGCCGCTCCACGGTGCGCAGGCTCAACGTGAGCCGCTCGGCGATCTCGGCGTTGTCGAGTCCCTCGGCGGCAAGCAGGAGGATCTCCCGCTCGCGATCAGAGAGGTGGGTCATCGGCGGGGTGGCCCGGTCCTCGCCAAGGAAGCTCGCGAGCTCGTCGACGGAAAACACCCCACGCCGGCTCGTCGGCCAGCAGCACGTGGTTACGCGATTCCAGCATCACCAGACGGGCGTCAGGGATCGCGGCCGCCAGCCGGGGTCCCCACTCGGGCGCGACCCGGTCGCCACTCGCGTGCAGCACCAGCGTTGGCGCGGTGATGCCGGGTAAAAGGTCGGTGACGTCGACCTGGTGACGGGCGATCCGGCTGCAGACGGCGTTCTCGGTGTTGGTGGAGGTGCGCTGCAGCTCGTCCATCCACTCCATCTGCTCCTCGGTGGCGTCGGGAATGAACGCATTCGTGAACACCCGGCGGAACAGCGGATCCGGCCGAGCCCAGCCCGCGCGGATCATCGCCAGGAAGGCCTCCTCGGCCGCCTCGTCGGCCTGCTGCAGGCCACCGCGAGCCATCCCGCCGTACAGCACCATCCGCGTGACCCGCTCGGGGTGGGCGTGCGCGTAGGCCAGCGCGACCGGCGCGCCACCCGACATGCCGAGCACGGCGAACCGGTCCAGGCCAGCGGCCTCGACCAGCGCCTCGAGATCCGCGAGCCGCCGCTCGCAGCGAGAAGTCCGCCACGTCCCACTCGGACAAGCCCGAAACCGCGCTCGTCGTATCGGATCACGGTGGCGATCTCGCCAAGGTCGTCGAGGAAGTGCCGCCACACCGGGCTCTGCCAGTCATGCTGGAGATGGCTCAGCCAGCACGAAACGATCAGCAGCGGCGGGCCCGAGCCGTGGCGCGCCCACGCGAGCCGCACGCCGTCGTCGGTGCGGCAGAAGCGCACGTTCTGCGCGACGGGCGGCGGCTGGTTCCTGGCGGCCACGGCCTCAGGCTACGTCGCTGGCGAGCCGGCGGGTGGACGAACGTCGAGCCCGCCCTCATGGGTGCGCCGCCCGCGCACCGCCAGTCGGTCACATGTAATGCTTTCCCGCATGGCCAGAATCGCGATTATCGGCGGTGGAAGTATCGGCGAGGCCCTGCTGTCCGGGATGCTGCGCGCCGGACGGCAGGTCAAGGACCTGGTGGTCGCCGAGAAGTTCCCCGATCGCGCGAAATACCTGTCCGAGACGTATTCGGTGCTGGTGACGACGGTCTCCGACGCGGTCGACACCGCGACCTACGTGGTCGTCGCCGTCAAGCCCGCCGATGTGGGAACTGTGATAAACGAAATCGCCGATGCGGTGGCGAAGGCCGAAAGTGACAGCGCCGAACAGGTTTTCGTGTCGGTCGTGGCGGGCGTCACCACGGAGTTCTACGAGAACAAGCTGCCTGCCGGATCGCCGGTCATCAGGGTGATGCCCAACGCGCCCGTCGTCGTCGGAGGAGGAGTCAGCGCGCTGGCGGGCGGTCGGTTCGCCACCGCCGATCACCTCAAGGAGGTGTCCGCGATCTTCGACGCGGTCGGCGGCGTGCTGACGGTGCCGGAGTCGCAGCTCGACGCGGTCACCGCGGTGTCAGGCTCCGGGCCCGCGTACTTCTTCCTGTTGGTCGAGGCGCTCGTCGACGCGGGCGTCGCCGCGGGGCTGACACGCTCGGTAGCCACCGATCTGGTCGTGCAAACGATGGCAGGCTCGGCCGCGATGTTGCTGGAGCGCCTCGATGAGGCGCAGCCTTCCGGTGACGCGGCGATGGGCACCGCCATGGACACCACCGCCGCACAACTGCGCGCCACGGTTACCTCGCCGGGCGGTACCACCGCTGCTGGGCTGCGCGAACTCGAAAGGGGCGGTTTGCGGACGGCGGTCGCCGCGGCTGTCGAAGCCGCAAAAAAGCGCTCTGAGCAGCTCGGAATTACAACTGAGTAGTTCATCAATTTCAAATTGATTAGCCCACACCCGTCGCAGTAACCCCATTGGCCACGCTATTCTCCCAGTGGTAAGCATGGGTCGGTGCCAGCGGTGGGGAAGCCGCTGGGACTGCCTGTGCCTGATGGATTGGGTTGCGATGACGTCTATGAACGGGCCATCGGCGCGGGACTCGGCTAGCGGTAAGGCGGCGCGTGACGCCGGCCCGACCGATGGTCAGCCGCCACGAGCCCAATTTCTCACCGTCGCCGAGGTGGCGAGCCTGATGAGGGTCAGCAAGATGACGGTGTACCGCCTTGTGCACAACGGCGAATTGCCCGCCGTCCGCGTCGGCCGCTCGTTCAGGGTGCACGCGAAGGCCGTTCACGACATGTTGGAGAGCTCGTACTTCGACGCTGGCTGAACGGGTCACGCGTTTTTCGTTTCCCCAAGCCACCCAGGTAAGGTGGCCGGGGCGAGTCAACGTGACTTGGAAAAATTTAGGTAGCGGAGTTCATGGGTTCTGTCATCAAGAAGCGGCGTAAGCGCATGTCGAAGAAGAAGCATCGCAAGCTGCTTCGTCGCACCCGGGTGCAGCGCAGAAAACTCGGGAAGTAGCTTTCGCGCTTCGCCGCTAGGCTGACCGGATGGATTCTGAGGGTCGTTCGGGGGACGACACCGTCCACTACCCCAAGATTGTGTTGGTCACGGGCGCGTGCCGGTTCCTCGGCGGGTATCTGACCGCCCGGCTGGCGCAGAACCCGTTGATCAACCATGTCATCGCCGTCGACGCGATAGCGCCGAGCAAGGATCTGCTGCGACGGATGGGCCGCGCGGAGTTCGTCCGCGCCGATATCCGGAACCCGTTCATCGCGAAGGTCATCCGCAACGGCGATGTCGACACCGTGGTGCACGCCGCTGCGGCCTCCTACTCGCCGCGCTCCGGCGGCCGCGCGACGCTCAAGGAACTCAACGTGATGGGCGCGATCCAGTTGTTCGCGGCCTGCCAGAAGGCGCCGACGGTGCGCCGCGTCGTGCTCAAGTCGACGTCCGAGGTGTACGGCTCGAGCGCGCGCGATCCGGTGCTGTTCACCGAGAGCAGCAGCCGCCGCAGGCCGCCGGGCGAGGGCTTCGCCCGCGACAGCATCGACATCGAGGGCTACGGGCGGGGCCTTGGTCGACGCAGGCCGGACATCGCGGTCACGATCCTGCGGCTGGCCAACATGATCGGCCCAGCGATGGACACCGCGCTGTCGCGGTACCTGGCCGGGCCTGTGGTGCCGACGGTCGTCGGTCACGACGCGCGGCTGCAGCTGCTACACGAGCAGGACGCGCTCGGCGCGCTGGAGCGCGCCACGATGGCAGGCAAGGCGGGCACGTACAACGTCGGCGCGTCCGGCATCATCATGATGAGTCAGGCCATCCGTCGATCCGGCCGCCTTCCGCTGCCGGTGCCGCGCTCGGCGTTATGGGCCGTGGATTCGCTGTGGCGCGCAACTCGCTACACTGAACTCGATCGGGAGCAGCTTGACTACTTGAGTTACGGCCGGGTCATGGACACCACGCGAATGCGAAATGACCTTGGCTATAGCCCAAAGTGGACAACCGCGGAAGCCTTTGACGATTACGTCCGGGGTCGCGGATTGACCCCGATCATCAACCCGCAATGGGTACGCTCAATGGAGAGTCGCGCCGTGTCGGCGGCGCAGCGATGGGGACGATAGAACAAAATTTTGTAATCGGGTGGGGAGAAGGTATCAACGTGGCGGGCGAGTCCAAAGCCAAAGTCATTCCGCTGCACTCTAATTCGGGGGGCCGAACAGCCGCCCAGCGGCGTGCTGCCGCCCAGCGTGCCGAAAGCTCGCGCCGACATCCGTCCCTGCTCTCGGACTCGGGCGGCCGCGCTTCTGCCGAGCAGATCGCCGCCGTCGTCCGCGAGATAGACCATCGGCGTGGCGCCGTCGCGGGCACACCGACGGCCGATGACACCCCGTCCGAACTCGCCAAGCGGATCGCCTCGGCGGCCGAGTTCATCCGCAAGCGGATGATGGGCGACTACACCGTCGACGAATTCGGCTTCGATCCCCACCTCAACAACGCTATCTTTTTGCCTTTGCTGAGAGTGTTTTACAAGTCGTGGTTCCGTGTTGAAGTCAGCGGGATTGAAAACCTGCCCGAGTCGGGCGCCGCGCTGGTGGTCGCCAACCACGCCGGCGTGTTGCCGTTCGACGGGTTGATGACGTCGGTGGCGGTGCACGACAAGCACCCGACCCACCGTGATCTGCGGCTGCTGGCCGCCGACATGCTTTTCGACATGCCGATGCTCGGCCACGCTGCGCGCAAGGCGGGTCACACCATGGCGTGCACCCAAGACGCGCACCGGCTGCTTGCCGCCGGCGAGCTGACCGCCGTTTTCCCCGAGGGGTACAAGGGCCTCGGCAAGCACTTCAACGATCGATACAAGCTGCAGCGGTTCGGTCGCGGGGGCTTCGTCTCGGCCGCATTGCGGACCAAGGCGCCGATCGTGCCGTGCTCGATCGTCGGATCCGAAGAGATCTACCCGATGATTGCCGACGTCAAGCTGCTGGCCCGGTTGCTCGGGCTGCCGTACTTCCCGATCACGCCGCTCTTCCCACTGGCCGGTCCCGCCGGGCTGCTGCCGCTTCCTTCGAAATGGCACATCCAGTTCGGGGAGCCGATCGAAACCGCCGACTACGACGAGTCGGCCGCCGACGATCCGATGATCACGTTCGAGCTGACCGACCAGGTCCGCGAGACCATTCAGCAGACGCTGTATCAGCTGCTGGCCAACCGTCGGAATACGTTCCTCGGCTGAGCTTTTCGCTCACCGCGCAGACGGGTCAGGTCTTCGCCGAAGTTTGCCCAGCAATCATTTTGGCAATGGCCGCATCGCGCGCGGCGGCAATCTGGGCGGTGACCTCATCGGCCTCGCCCTGCTCGGCTTCGCCGAGGATGGTCACGATGCTGGTGATCACCGGCCTGCCGTCGGCGTCGGTCACCTCACCGCGGACCTCGGTGAGCACGGCGCCGTGCGACTCGGTCACCGAATCCAGATATGAGTCGAAGTAGAGCTTGTCGCCGGCCAGGATGGGCCGATGGAAGGTCAGCTTCTGATCGCGGTGCAGCACTCGTTCCATGTTGATGGGCACGTCGAAGTGGTTGAAGATCTCCAGCTGTACCCGGCGCCCCGCCACCGCAAGGAACGTCAGTGAGGCGACCAGTGCGTCGTACCCGATCTCCTTGGCCGCCGCTTCGCTGTAGTGGGCCGGATGATCGTCCTTGACGGCGCGCGCGAACTCCCGGATCTTCTCCCGGTTGACCTCGAAGTAGTCCGGGTACCGGTAGTGGGTTCCGATGATGTTGTCGGCGATGCCCATGCTGGCCGTTTCTCCCCTTGATGTGTTAGCGGCGCGAGCCTATCAGCGTCGTTTGCATCTGCCGTCTTGCCGACGCGAAACGATCGCTGCCAACGCCCCACCTGCCGCGCCGAGCGCCAGCGCCGACGGCACACCGATCCGAGCTGCCTTGCGGGCGGTGCGGAAATCCCGGATCTCCCAACCACGCTCTCGCGCCACGTCGCGCAGGTCGGCATCGGGGTTGATCGCTACGGCCGTGCCGACCAGAGACAGCATCGGCACGTCGTTGAAGCTGTCTGAGTAGGCGGTGCAGCGGCGCAGGTTCAGCCCTTCCCGGATGGCCAGCGACCGCACGGCGTGCGCCTTGCCCGTGCCGTGCAGGATGTCGCCGACCAGCCGGCCGGTGAACACCCCGTCGACCGATTCGGCGACCGTGCCAAGCGCACCGGTCAGCCCAAGTCGGCGCGCGATCGTGGCGGCCAGCTCGTAGGGCGTCGCCGTGACGAGCCACACCTGCTGGCCGGCGTCTAGGTGCATCTGCGCCAGCGCGCGGGTGCCAGGCCAGATCTTGTCGGCGATGATCTCGTCGTAGATCTCCTCACCGACAGCCTCAAGCTCCGCCGTCGAGCGGCCTTCGATGAACGACAGTGCCTTCGTCTTGCCTGCGGCCACGTCGTCGCTGTTCTCCCGACCGAGAAGCTGAAACTTGGCCTGCGCGTAGATGAAGCGGCCCATATCGCCGTACGTGAAGTACTTGCGGGCCGCCAGCCCGCGCGCGAAATGCACCAACGACGAGCCGTGCACAAGCGTGTTGTCGACGTCGAAGAATGCCGCGGCGGTCAGGTCAGGGGGCGGGGGAGGCGGGGCGGTGCCTGCTTCGATCTCGAGCCCGGCGACGGCGGCCTCTGCACTGGCCTCGCCGCCGAGCACCTGAGCATCGGCCTCGACGTCGGCCTCAACGTCGGCCTCGATGTCGGCTCCCCCGATTTCGGACACGAATTAACAGTAATTCACCGGGTAGCGATACTTGTCCGTGTGAACCGGCGGGTGGAATTGCTCACACGTGAGGGCTGCACGATCTGTTCGGGTGCGGCGACGCGCCTGAAAGGCTGGCCGAGGAACTCGGCTTCGAGCTAACCGTCACCGATGTCGACGCTGCCGCCGCGGCGGGGGATTCCGCACTGCGTGCCGAGTTCGGTGACCGCCTTCCCGTGGTGATGCTTGACGGCGCTGAGCACAGCTACTGGGAGGTCGACGAGCCAAGGCTGCGGGCGGATCTGGCGGATCGATAAAGACCCGAGCAAATTTGGTAGCCCCGCAGGTTAACGGCTACCTTTGAGGGCGTGGTGATGAAGCCGTGAGCGTTCTGCTTTTCGGGGTTTCGCATCGCAGCGCGCCGGTATCCGTGCTGGAGCAATTGAGCACCGACGAGTCCGATCAGGCCAAGATCGTCGACCAGGTGCTGCAGTCGTCGTTGGTGACCGAGGCGATGGTGCTGTCCACCTGCAACCGCGTCGAGGTTTACGCCGTCGTCGAGGCGTTCCACGGCGGCCTCTCGGTGATTGGCTCGGTGCTGTCCGAGCATTCCGGAATGTCGCTGAACGACCTGACCAAATACGCCTACGTGCGGTACGCGGAAGCGGCCGTCGAACATCTCTTCGCGGTCGCCAGCGGCCTGGACTCCGCAGTCATCGGCGAGCAGCAGGTGCTCGGCCAGGTCCGCCGCGCGTACGCCACCGCCGAGGCCAACCACACCGTCGGCCGCACCCTGCATGAGCTGTCCCAGCGTGCGCTGTCGGTCGGCAAGCGGGTGCACTCCGAGACCGGCATCGACTCCGCCGGCGCGTCGGTGGTGTCGGTGGCGCTGGGCATGGCCGAGACGAAGTTGTCCTCCCTTGCCGGCCGCACCGCGGTCGTCATCGGGGCCGGTTCGATGGGGGCGCTGTCGGCCAAGCATCTGGTGCGGGCAGGCGTGGAACGCGTGCACGTCGTGAACCGGTCGCTGCCGCGGGCCCGCAGGCTTGCGCACAACATCCGCGAGCTGGGGGCCCAGGCTGACGCTTATCCGCTCGACCACATCGCCGGTGTGCTCGCCGACGCCGACGTGGTGGTGTCCTGTACCGGCGCGGTGCGCCCAGTGGTCTCACTTGCCGACGCGCACCGCGGCCTGATGGGCCGTGGCGACCCTCAACAGCTGGTGATCTGCGATCTGGGCATGCCCCGCGACGTCGACCCGGCAGTCGCAGGTCTTCCTGGCGTTTTCGTGGTCGACATGGACCGCATTCAGCGGGAACCGTCGGCCCGTGCCGCGGCTTCCGACGCCGAGGCCGCACGCACGATCGTCGCCGCGGAAGTTGCCAACTACCTGGCCGGACAGCGGATGGCCGAGGTCACCCCGACGGTCACTGCGCTGCGTCAACGCGCCGCCGATGTGGTCGAGGCCGAGTTGCTACGGCTGGACAACCGGCTGCCCGAGCTCGACGCCGCGCACCGCGACGAGGTCGCCAAGACCGTCCGCCGGGTCGTCGACAAGCTGCTGCACGCGCCGACGGTGCGGGTCAAGCAGCTGGCCAGCGCGCCTGGCGGTGACAGCTACGCCGAGGCTCTTCGCGAATTGTTCGAGCTCGACCAGCAGGCCGTCGACGCGGTCGCCGCGAGCGAATTGCCTTTGATGGCACCAGATCTCGACACCCATGAGTAATTTCTTGGCAGAGTAGCGCTTGACTGAAACCATTCGAATCGGTACCCGGGGCAGCCTGTTGGCGACGACGCAGGCCGGTGCCATCAGAGACGCCCTCACCGCCAAGGGGCATGCCGCCGAGTTGGTCATCATCTCCACGGAGGGTGACCGGTCGAGCGAGCCCATTGCAGACATCGGTGTCGGCGTGTTCACGGCCGCGTTGCGGGAGGCCATCCACGACCGCAGCGTGGACATGGCGGTGCATTCGTACAAGGATTTGCCGACGGCACCCGATCCGCGGTTCGTCATCGCGGCGATACCCCCGCGCGAAGACGCCCGCGATGCGTTGGTGGCCCGTGACGGGCTGGTGCTCGGGGAGTTGCCTGCAGGCTCGGTGATCGGCACGTCGAGCCCGCGGCGGGCCGCGCAGCTTAGAGCATTGGGTCTCGGTTTGGAAATCCGCCCCCTTCGAGGCAACCTTGATACCAGGTTGAACAGGGTTAGCAATGGTGATCTCGACGGCATCGTCGTCGCACGGGCGGGACTGGCTCGCATCGGGCGATTGGCCGATGTCACCGAGACTCTCGAGCCGGTGCAGATGTTGCCAGCTCCGGCTCAAGGTGCGCTCGCGGTCGAGTGCCGCGCAGACGACACCGAGCTCGCCGCGCTGCTGTCGGAGTTGGACGACGCCGACACACGCGCAGCGGTCACCGCTGAACGAGCCCTGCTCGCCGCACTGGAGGCGGGTTGTTCCGCTCCGGTGGGCGCGATCGCTGAGGTGGTCGAGTCCATCGATGAGGACGGCCGTGTCTTCGAAGAGGTGTCGCTGCGCGGCTGCGTGGCGACGCTGGACGGATCCGACGTGATCCGTGCGTCCGGTGTCGGGACTACCGATCGGGCACGAGAGCTCGGGCTCTCGGTGGCCGAGGAGTTGTTCGAACTGGGGGCGCGCGATCTGTTGGCCGAGGCTGGGAGAGATAGATGACTGGGCATTCCGGGCGCGGGCGTAAGCCGAAGCCGGGCCGCATCACGTTCGTCGGTTCGGGTCCGGGTGACCCGGGCCTGCTGACTACGCGGGCGCGATCCGTGTTGGCCAACGCCGCCCTGGTCTTCACCGATCCCGACGTCCCCGAGGCGGTGCTCGAACTGGTGGGTTCGGAGCTGCCGCCGGCGTCGGGACCCGAACCGGCTGAGGCACCCAAGCCCGCCGACGACGTGACCGATGGCGACGAGGCCGCCAAAGCGGCGCCTGTGCTCCCCGGCGGACCCGACATCCGCCCGGCGCTTGGCGATCCGGCGGAGGTCGCCAAGACGCTGGCCACCGAGGCACGCACCGGCGTCGACGTGGTGCGGCTGGTGGCGGGCGATCCGCTGTCGGTGGACGCCGTCATCACCGAGGTGACCGCACTGGCGAGGACGCACCTGAATTTCGAGATCGTGCCGGGCCTGCCCGACACCACGGCCGTGCCGACGTATGCGGGGCTGCCACTGGGATCGGCTCACACTGTCGCGGATGTCCGCGGTGACGTCGACTGGGCGGCACTGGCCGCCGCACCCGGCCCATTGATCTTGCACGCCACCGCTTCTCATCTGCCCGATGCGGCGCGCACGCTGATCGAGTACGGGCTGGCCGACACCACGCCTACCGTCGTGACTGCGAACGGCACGACGTGCCAACAGCGTTCGGTTGAAACTACGCTGGCCGGGCTGCTCGACAAGAGCACGCTGGCGAGCAGCGAGCCGGCCGGTCCATTGGCCGGGCCGCATGGTGGTGACCATCGGCAAGACCGTCACCAACCGCTCGAAGCTGAACTGGTGGGAGAGCCGTGCCCTGTACGGCTGGACCGTGCTGGTGCCGCGCACCAAGGATCAGGCCGGCGAGATGAGCGAAAAGCTGGTCAGCCACGGCGCATTGCCGATCGAGGTGCCGACCATCGCCGTCGAGCCGCCGCGCAGCCCCGCGCAGATGGAGCGCGCGGTCAAGGGTCTGGTCGACGGCCGTTTCCAGTGGGTCGTGTTCACCTCCACCAACGCGGTGCGCGCGGTGTGGGAGAAGTTCAACGAGTTCGGTCTTGACGCCAGGGCGTTCTCGGGTGTGAAGATCGCCTGCGTCGGCCAGGCCACCGCCGACCGGGTGCGCGCCTTCGGGATCAACCCCGAGCTGGTGCCGTCGGGCGAACAATCGTCGCTCGGCCTGCTCGATGAGTTCCCGCCCTACGACGACGTTTTCGACCCGGTGAACCGCGTGCTGCTGCCGCGGGCCGACATCGCCACCGAGACACTGGCCGAAGGTCTGCGCGAACGCGGCTGGGAGATCGAGGATGTCACCGCCTACCGCACGGTGCGGGCAGCGCCGCCGCCTGCGCACACGCGCGAGATGATCAAGACCGGTGGCTTCGACGCGGTGTGCTTCACGTCCAGCTCGACGGTGCGCAACCTGGTCGGCATCGCGGGCAAGCCGCACGCAAGGACCATCGTCGCGTGCATCGGTCCGAAAACCGCTGAAACCGCTGCGGAATTCGGTCTGCGCGTCGATGTGCAGCCCGAGGTCGCCGCGGTGGGCCCGCTGGTCGAGGCGCTCGCCGAGCACGCCGCCCGGTTGCGTGCCGAGGGCGCGCTGCCGCCGCCGCGCAAGAAGAGCCGCCGCCGCTAGCCTGAGCGATTTGAGTCACGGAGGGATGGCTTTACATGCCCTATCCGAGTCACCGTCCGCGCCGGCTGCGGTCGACGCCGGCGATGCGTCGACTCGTAGCGCAAACCTCACTGGAGCCAAGGCATTTGGTGTTGCCGATGTTCGTCGCCGACGGCATCGACGAGCCGCGCGACATCGCCTCCATGCCCGGCGTTGTTCAGCACACCCGTGACTCGCTGCGCCGTGCGGCCGCCGACGCGGTGGCCGCGGGCGTCGGCGGGCTGATGCTGTTCGGGGTGCCGCGCGAGGAGGACAAGGACGCCACCGGCTCGGCCGGAATTGCCGAGGACGGCATCCTCAACGTCGCACTGCGCGACCTTGCCAAGGACCTCGGCGACGACACCGTGCTCATGGCGGACACCTGCCTCGACGAGTTCACCGACCACGGCCACTGCGGGGTTGTCGACGCTTCGGCCGGGTCGATAATGACGCCACCAACGCCCGGTATGTGGAAATGGCTGTGGCGCAAGCAGAATCGGGTGTCCACGTGGTCGGCCCGAGCGGGATGATGGACGGCCAGGTGGCGGCGATCCGCGACGGCCTCGACGCCGCCGGCCACACCGACACGCTGATCTTGGCGTACGCGGCCAAGTTCGCCTCTGGCTTTTACGGCCCGTTCCGCGAGGCCGTCGCCTCCAGCCTTCAGGGTGACCGGCGCACGTATCAGCAGGACGTGGCCAACGCCCGCGAGGCCATCCACGAGATCGAGCTGGACATCGACGAGGGCGCCGACATCATCATGGTCAAGCCTGCGATGAGCTACCTCGACCTGGTGCGTGCCGCTGCGGACATCTCACCGGTGCCGGTCGCGGCCTATCAGGTCTCTGGCGAGTACGCGATGATCAGCGCCGCGGCCGCCAACGGCTGGATCGATCTGCAGACGGTGGCGCTGGAGACGTTGACCAGCATCCGGCGCGCTGGCGCCGACATCGTGCTGACGTACTGGGCGGCCGACGTCGGTCGCTGGCTGGCGTGACACCGGAGCCCGAAGGCCGGCGACAGATGACGGAGCCTCAGCCGCCGACGACCGAGCCGGGCAGGCCCGTGGACGTCGACACCGGATTCTGGCTTTGGGTGGCGGCGCTGCCGCTGATGGTGGCCGGATACGTCGTCGACCTCGTGGTGACGGAGGCGCAGCGTTCTGCCGATGACCGTGTACGCGATCTCCGCGGTGTTCGTGGTGGTGCTGTCGGCGGTCGTGGTGACATTCCTGATTCTGATGCGGCACGGCTACCGGTGGGCGCGCACGGTGCTGACGGGCGGCGGGATCGCGTCGGTGGTGTACACGGCGAGCAGCTTGTTCACCGTGGACCGGCCTCCAACGGCGGCCGTCGTCTACGCGGTTCATCGCGATCGTGGGGTCGGTGCTGATCGCGGGCGGTGTGTTCCTGTTGCATCGCAAGGACGCCCACGACTTCTTCACTCGGTGAACCGTTAGGCTGGCCCGGACATGACAGCCCCACAGCCGCGACCGCGTGTCGTCACCGCCGCATTCTGGTGCTGGGTGGTCGCCTCGATGCTGTTGATCGTCGGCGGCCTGCTGGCCGCATCCGTCTCGCTGCCTCCCGGTGTTTCGCGGTGCTGGCGCGATCACCGCGCTCGCCGGCGCTGGGATGGCGTTTCTGGCCGGCCGCAGCCGGGGCGGGGATACCCGCTTTCGCCGGGCCGCACTTGCCCTCTCGCTGACGATCGTCGTGCTGGTGGCACTGCTCGCGGTGTTCGGGGTGGTACACGTGCTGACGTTGCTGGCGGTCCTTCCGTTGATCGCCGGAGCGGTGCTGATGACGCGGCCCGCGGCGGCGTCGTGGGCCGAGCAGGAGTCGCAGTGACCGAAAGCGGCCCGCCGCCAGAGCCGCTGTTCTACGAGCAGGGCGCCAGTTGGTACTGGCTGCTTGCCGGTCCCGTTTGCGGCGGTCGCCATGGCGTTGATTCAGATGTCCGCGGGCTACGGCATCCAGCTGCTCGTCCCTGGCATCTTCTTCGTGCTGGTGACCGGTTTCCTCGCGATTCAGGTCAAGGCAGCGCGCATCCACACGTCGGTGGAGTTGACGCCCGAGTATCTCCGTCAGGGCACCGAACGCCTCAGCATCGACAACATCGTGCGGATCTACCCCGAGCCGACAGGGCCGGAAGAGCCGAAGTGGCAGTCGGCGCGCGCGCTCGGGGAGCTGACGGGTGTACCGCGCGGACGCACCGGCATCGGCCTCAAACTGACCAACGATCGCGCCGCGCAGGCGTGGGCGCGTAAGCACCAGGCACTGCGCTCCGCGCTGACCCACTTGGTTGAGGAGCGCATCCCACCGGAGACGGCGTCATGAGGGCCAGGGTCGAATTGGTGCTGGCCGTCGTCGCGGCGGCCGGCTGCGTGCTGTGTTGGTTGGCCGCCAGCTCGACGGTGGAGGTGGCGCCGGTGCTCGAAGGTGAGCCGATGACGACATCGGTCGTCTACAGCGCACCGCTGGTGGTGCTGTCGTTGTTTCTCGCGACGGTCGCGGGGGTGCTGGCGGTGCTCGGGATGCGCAGCTGCGGCGCCGGTGACGCGCAGGCGCCGAACTAGCGCTCAGGCCAGCTTCTCCAGCTCGTCGAGCGCTTCGCCGGTGTACACCGCGAGTCGTTGCAGATGTGGCAGGGCATCGCGGCACCCGATGAATCCGAAGTTCAGCATGTCGGCGTAACCGTGCAGCGTGATGTTGAGCGCCATGCCGTGCATCGGGATGGACACCGGGTAGGCCGCCTCCAAGCGGCTTCCGTTGAGGTACAACGTCTCTCGCGGCCCGGGGACATTGCTGACGCACAGGTTGAAGGTGAACGGCAACGGTGCGGTGACCCCGGTCATCGCGCTGGTGATCTGTAACGCCGACGGCGCCAGCAGCGCCGCGCTGTAGGCGATCACCTCGGTCGCAGACATGGTCCTTCAGCTGCGCCTTCGACGCCTTCGTCGAGGCGGTGATCGCGTCAAGCCGCTCGACCGGGTCGGCGATGTCGGTGCCCATGGTGACCAATATCGTGCCAACGGCGTTGCCGCCGCCGACGTCGCCCTTGGGCCGGACGTTGACGGGAAGGAATGCGACCAACGGCTTTTCGGGCAGCTCGCCGAGCTCGTCGAGAAACGTACGGAGCCCTCCGCCGATGATCGCAAGGGCGACGTCGTTGACGGTGGCACCGTGCTTGGTGCCGATCGTCTTCAGGCGTTCGAGGGGATAGACCTGGGTGGCGAAGCGGCGATTGCGACTGATGTGGCCGTTCAGGATCGAATGCGGCGCCTGCAACGAGTTGGTGATATGTCCGTACTCGTCGTCATTGCGGATCTGGGTGTTGTACAACGCTTTTCCGACATTCATCACCGACTTGGTGCCATCGACGACGCCGCCGAGCAGGCTCATCAGCGGATTGCGCGACGGCGTCGGCCCGGCGTTCCGCGGCTTTGTCGGCGGCCCAACGTTGAAGAACAGCGGCTGGTCCCTGCAGCGTCGGGTCGGTCGACATGCTGCGCTCGAGAATCTTCGTTCCGGTGTAGCCGTCCACCAGCGAGTGATGGATCTTCATGTAGATCGCGAACCGCCCGCCCTCGAGCCCCTCGATGAAGTGCAGTTCCCACGGCGGCCGGGTGAAGTCGACGGGGTGGCTGTGCAGCCGGGAGACCAGGATGCCCAGTTCGCGTTCGTCACCGGGGCTGGCGAGCGCCGAGCGGCGCACGTGGTAGTCGATGTCGAACTTGTCGTCGACCACCCACGACTGGTCCGGCCGGAACAGCATCCGCGGGTGGGACAGCTTGAGGTTCCATGGGGCGACCACCTCCAGGTGGCGGGTGTCCTCGAACATCTGTCGCAGATAGCTGGCGGGCGAGTCGGCAGGCGGGGTGAACGGCATCAGCGCCGCGACGTGCATCATCGAGCTGGGGGTTTCGCCGTACAGGAAGAGCAGGTCTTGCGGGCTCAGGCGCTTGCTGGTGCCACTCACCGGCGCTCCTCGGATTTTCGGCAGTAGAGGCTGTTGAGGATATGCCTGCAGCTCAATCCCGGTGCGATCGGCGTCACACCGCCTCGGGGGTTGGTACAAAGTTCGAAATCTGTAACACTGTTCCACATGACGGAGCTCGCAGAGCAGTCCCAGCAGTCGACGCCCTGCCGCTGGGCCCGGAGTCGCTGGTGTGGCGCTATTTCGGCGACAACCGGATGTTCCTGATCGGCCCTCGGCCCGCGGTGCTGCAGAACATGCTCGCCGAGCTCGGCCAGGGCGTGCTCGACCATTCGGTGTTCTTCGACGACACCGCCGCCCGGGTCAAGCGGTCGCTGCCGCCGATCTTCAACACGGTGTACGGCTCCGACGGCGACAACCCCGGCACCCAGGTCCGCGACTTCCACACCAACATCAAGGGCGAGATGACCCCCGACGGGAGGGTGGTCGCTATCACGCGCTCGATCCCGACACCTACTTCTGGGCGCACGCCACCTTCGTCGACCAGGTGCTCTACTTCGCCGACACCTTCGTCAAGCGGTTGACCCGCGAGGAGAAGGAACAGATCTACCTGGAGTCCAAGACCTGGTATCGCCGCTACGGCGTCAGCGAGCGGCCGATGCCCGCGAACTACGCCGAGTTCGAACGGTATTGGGACCGGATGATCGACGAGATCGTGGTCGCGCATCCGACCGCCAAGTACGGCGTCGGCTACGTCACCAAAGGGTTCCCGTGCCCGAAGGGTGTGCCGCCCGCGCTGTGGCGCGTGATCGCGGTGGTGTTCAACCCCGTGGCCGCGTTCGTGACGACAGGCGGAATGCCGCCGCGGACCCGGGACATGCTCGGCCTGCCGTGGAGCGGGCGCCAGGAACGCCGTTACCAGCGCTTCGCTGCGCTGTGGCGGTCGCGGCCGGTGAACTGGCTGTGGGATCATCTGCCAATGAGATTGCGCTACAACACGTTACGCCCAATCGGGCTATGCCCGCGGCTGATCCCACCACAGAAGCCATCCTCGACGCCGCCGTCGTCGAGTTCGAGCAGCACGGGTTCCGGCGGGTTGCACTCGACGACGTCGCACGACGGGCGCGGGTCAGCCGCACGACCATCTACCGGCGCTTCTCCAACAAGGACGAGCTGATCGCGGCCGTCATCGAGCGCGAGAACGTGGTGCTGTTCGCCGACATCGCCAACGAACTGAAACAGGCTGGCCCGCAGTCGAATAACTACGTCGAGGCGTTCACCCACGCGATCCTGAAGTTCCGCAGGCACCGGGTGCTGGATCGGATGATCACGGGACGAGCCCTGCGCTGGTGCTGGAGTTGGCTGGGCAGCACTACGGCGCGGCGATCGTCCGGATGGCCGACGCGCTGCGAGTGATCTTCCCGGAAGGCTTCGCCGACCGGATCGGCGAACAGGCCGTCAACGAGCTGGCGGACACCATCCTGAGGTATGCGGCGATGGTGCTGCTGCTGCCCAGTGCGCAACCGCTCGAGGGCGCCGACGACATCCGCGCCTTCGCGACGCGACACTTCCTGCCGAGCCTGCCGGCGGCATTGCGTGCCGTCCCCGCTGGTTAGCTGCGCTCTGTTTGATCCATCACACCTTCGGGCAGTCCGTAGCCATGGGCACCGAGCAACGAAGCGCCGAAGCAAACAGCCCACGGGAGAACGCCGAACCCGAAACCGACGAGCACCATCAGGTCATCGAGGACGGGAACCGGCGCCACCGAGAAGCCCGAGGTCACCGACGAGCACAAGGAAGAGGCCAAGGAGATGGCCAAGGCTTACGACGAGCAGCGGCCGACCACCAAGATGCCGGGCACCGACGGCGCTGTTGCGGGGACCGCGGTCAACGACTGGATCGACGACAGGACAAGGCAAATCGAAACTTCCGCGAGGAAGGCAACGTCGAGTTCCGCAAGACCGAGGATTCAACAAGAAACGGACATGACGCTTGGGCCCAGGCGCAGCCTATCCTAGAGTTGCCGGCGTGACACCTCTCGAGCAGATCGCGCCCGCCTTCATCGAGATGGCGCACTCGATTGTGTGGGCGTCGGCAGCCACCGTCGATGCCAACGCCCGTCCCCGCAGCCGCATTCTGCATCCGATCTGGGAGTGGGACGGCACCGACTTGTTCGGCTGGATCGCGACGGTGCCGAGCCCCGTGAAGAAGGCGCACCTGGCCGTGCACCCGGAGATATCGCTGAACTACTGGACCACTAACCACGACACCTGCAGTGCGGAGTGTCTGGTGGAGTGGTACCTCGATGACGAGACCCGCACGGCGGTCTGGGACAAATTCGCCAACGGCCCCGAGCCGGTCGGCTACGACCCTCGGATCATCCCGCAGTGGGTCGACGGGCCGACATCCGACGAGTTCGCCGCACTGCGGTTGAGCCCGTACCGGCTCCGGGTGATGCCCGGCACTGTGATGACAAAAGGCGAAGGCGCGATACTGACCTGGAAATCGACATAAACGGCAGTCGCGTTGCTACGTGAAAATTCATGACATGACCGCAACGGTTGACGTCAGCACCCTGCCGTTGGTGCCGAAGAACCCGTTGCCGATCCGGCAGCTGGTGAAGCTGGTGCGTCGCCTCGACACCGGGCAGGAGGTTATCCGTGACGCCGGTGGCCCCATCACGCGGATCCAGTTCGGGCCGAAGTGGTTGTTCCCGCCGATCGTCGCGGTGATGTCGCCCAACGCGATGCGCGACGTGTTGGGACGCAGCGACGCGTCCTCGGATCGCTGCGTCATCCACGACGAAGTGCGGCAGATGGCCGGCGACAGCCTGTTCGTCCTGCCCAACGAGCAGTGGCGACCGCGCAAGCGCGCGCTGCAGCCGGTGTTCACCAAACAGAACGTCCGCAGCTTCGGCGGCTACATGTCAAGGGCGGCACAGCAATTCGTTGACCGCTGGCCCGACGGCGGCGCCGTCGACCTCGACATGGAATGCCGCAAGGTCGCCATGCAGTCGTTGGGGCGGTCGGTTCTGGGCATCGATCTCAACGAACGCGCCGACACGATCGCGCAGTGCATGCACGTCGCGTCCTCCTACACCGCCGACCGCGCATTGCGGCCGGTGCGTGCACCGCGATGGATGCCGACTCTCGCGCGTCGCCGAGCCCGCGCCGCGGTCGCATCGATGCGCCGGATCACCGACGAGATGGTGCGCGCGTGCCGCGCCGACCCGGCCCGCGATGCGCCGCTCGTGCAGGCGTTGATCGCGGCCACCGACCCGGAAACCGGTCAGCCGATCTCCGACGAGGACATCTCCAACGACCTGCTGATCTTCATGCTCGCCGGCCACGACACCACCGCGACGGCACTCACCTACTCGCTGTGGGTGCTGGGCCATCACCCCGACATCCAGGATCGCGTCGCCGCAGAGGCCGCCGCGATCGGCGATCGGGAGCTGACGCCCGAAGACGTGCCCCGGCTCGGATACACCGTGCAGGTGCTGCACGAGGCGTTGCGGCTGTGCCCGCCCGCCGCGGGCGTCGCGCGACTGGCGACGCGCGACATCGCCGTCGACGGCTACCGGGTCGAGGCGGGCAGCCTCATGGCCGTGGGAATCTATGCCCTGCATCATGATCCGACCCTGTGGCCCGACCCAATGGTCTTCGACCCCGATCGGTTCAGCCCGGAGAACTCCAAGGGTCGCGACCGCTGGCAGTTCCTCCCGTTCCTCGGCGGGGGACGGCCGTGCATCGGCGAACACTTCGCGAGGCTGGAAACCACCCTCGCGCTGGCGACCATCGTCCGGGCCATGGAGATCCGCTCGGTGGACAAGGATTTCCGTTGCGAGGTGCCGTTCACCACGGTCGCCAAGGGCCCCATCCGGGCACGCGGTGCAGTCCGCGGAACTAGCAACGGCGGCCTCCTGGCGGAAATGGGGTAGTCGACTACCCCAGCCGCACGACGGCCAGCGTTCTACGTTGCCGTTGTGACGGTGTCACGACAACACAAAGGAGAACAGTGGTGAAGCGTGGGTTCGTGGTCGCCGTAGGCGGCGCGGCGGTTGTCATCGCCGGTCTGTCAGGCTGTTCGTCGGATGAGAAGAAGTCCGAGAGCAGGCAATCGGCGAGCGAGTAGCGCATCGGAACGGCGTCGGCCAGCGCGACAGCAGCACCCAGCGGGGGCGGCACCAAGGTCACATCGATGGCCAGGATCAGAACGTCAAGGGCACCGTGGTCTGCACTGCGATGGGCGGAAACATGAACATCGCGATCGGAGACGCCGGGAACGGCATCGCCGCGGTGGTCAGCGAGGACGGCTCGAACGGTCACCTCGGTGGGTCTGGGCAACGTCAACGGCGTGACGCTGGGCTACGCGTCGGGCACCGGCAGGGCGAGGCTAAGGCCACGAAGGACGGCAACAACTGGAAGAGCACAGGCACCGCAACCGGTATCGACATGGCCAACCCCATGCAGCCGGTGAACAAGCCATTCGAGATCGACGGCGCCGGCCGCTAGGGCGCCTGACTCAGGACCCTCGCAGTATGGAGATCAGCTGTTCGCGGCTGTTGGCCCCGACGCGTTGGGAGGCGCGGAAGAGGTGCCCTTCGACGGAGCGGACCGACATGGTGAGCCGGTCGGCGATCTCCTTGTTCGATAGTCCTTGTGCGGCAAGGGAAATGATCTCGCGCTGACGGGCGGTGAACGGTTGCGGCGTCGTCGCGGCCCGTAACGCGGGAGTTTGGGCCCCTTGGCATTCGGCGGCCAGACGCTGGGCGGTGGCGGAGGCGCTCATCGCCGCACCGCGCAACCCGGCATGTTGGTAGGCGACGACGGCTTGGGCTGCGGCGTCGGCGGCGGCGAGGCGATCGCCGAATGCCTCGTACTGGCGCGACGCGTCGACGAGTGCGTCGCCGTTTCCCGCCGCGAGTGCTGCGGCATGAGCCGCGGCGGCGGGTGCGCGTGGGCCTTGAACCTGGTCGGCCAACTCGGCCAGCCTCGGCGGCGGTGGTGTGGTCGCCAAACTGTGTCGCCGTCTGCAGAAGCACGACTTCCCAGGCGGGCCGGCCGAGCTCGGCGTTCCTGGTGCCGCGGCGTCGCGGACGATCGAGATCGCCTGCGACATGGCGCCTTCGGCGGCGCACACCCACGCCTCCGCGATGGACCTCTCCGAGTCCACACATGCCGGCATCGGGGTCTGCGGCCCACCACTCGATGGCGTCGAACTCACGTCGCGCGTCGGCGGCTCTGCCGGCCATGGCCGGTCACGGTCGCCAACCACGACCGCCCGAAGTCTTCATCATCCGCCCGCTGTCGCCGCTACCGAGATATGCCAGCGATTCTCGCACAGAACGCTGCGCGTCGCCAGAGCGCCTCGGCTCATCGCCGACAGGCCGGCGAAGCAGCGCGTGCCACGACTCCTCAAACGGAACGTCGAGCGTGTCGCGCCGAATGCGGGCGATCGATGGCGTCCGATTGCGTCAGCGCGCCGGCGAGTCGGTAGCGCGTATGCCTGCAGGAACGCCAGCGGCAGCCGCAGGTGCGAGACTTCCGCGGACTGTCGGCGAGTCGGTAGCCCTGTTCGCCGCGGACTCGATCTCATCGATGCGCCCGAGGTCGCCCAGCCCGGTGACCAAGACCCAGATCGACAGCATCTGCGCGACGGTCGTTGGCGGGGGTACCGGCGAGGACGGTGCTGGCTCGGTCGACCGCGGCCCTGGCGTGGCCGCGCACCAGCTCGATCAGTGCCCGTAGGGCCGAGGCGAGCGCCTGCGCGGCTTCATCGTCGGCGGGCACGCATCGTCGAGTTCGCGTTCGGCACTGGTCGTTTGACCGAGAATCACCGCGAAATTCATCGCGCGAAGGATCGCAATCTGAGCGCGCTCGGGCCGCGACGTCTGGTCGGCGAGTTCGGCGAGGATGGCCTCCGCTTCGGTTCCGCGCTCCTGCCAAGTGATCGCCATGGCCTGGGCGATCTTGGCCGCCGGGCCACCGCCGGCGGCTACGGCGCGCTCGGCCAGGGTTTCGGCGAGCCGGAGATCCAGCAGTTGCATCGCGGCCGACGCGGCGGCGAGTAGAAGCTCTGGGTCAGGCGTGAGATCGGACTCGATGGTGAGCACCGCGCGTCGTACCAGGTCTCGCGGATCGGTCGAGCCTTTTCGGGCGAGTTCGGTGGCGATGCGCCCGCGCAGCCGCTGCAGCCGCAGCGAACCGGTGCGGCGGACCTCGCCGAGCAGTGGGTGAGCGAGCCGCACTGACGCGGGTCGCACGCTGGGGTCGACGCGTTATCAGGCCCAGTGATTCGGCCTCGGCGAGCGCGTCGGCATCGGTGACCGCCGCCAAAACGTCGGTGTCCAATGGCTCGGCCACGGCGAGAGCGTCGAGAACATCGCAAACGGTCGTGGGCACCTGGGCGATCCGTGCCTCGAGCAGCTCTGCGAGCGTCGGTGAGAGCCGGGCTGCCCGTCCCACAGCCACACACCCGAGCGCTGTGCCATCCGGCCGGCGTTGACCTCGTTGTCGAGCAGGTGACGCAGATACAGCGCGTTGCCCTGGGTGTACTGCCAAAGCCGTTGTGCGCTAAAGGAATCCACCGGGCCACCGAGTACGTGCTCGACCAGACCGGTGATCTCGGGCAGCGAAAGCGGTTGCAGCTCAAGGCGTTCCAGATGCTGGTCTTTCCAGATCGCGGTGATGGCGTCCGGCGGCGATTCCCCCGAGCGGATCGTCAGGATCACGGTGGCCAGTCGGCGGGTGACGAGCTGGTGAACGGTGAACGCCGACAGGTCGTCGAGCAGATGCGCATCGTCGACACCGACGACCACCTCGCCGGTGCCGAGCATCGCCGATGAGCCCGTCGATCACCTCACGCACCCGTCGCAGCGGATCGGGGCCGAAGTCGCTGGCGATGTCGGCGAACGCGCCCAGCGGGACGCTGCGCGCCGATGCCGTGCCGACGATCCAATGCCGGCGCGCGCTACGCGGACCACACGCGCGACGGCTTCGCGCGCCAGCCGCGTCTTGCCCACCCCGGCGGAGCCGGACAGCACGATCCCGCGGGCGCGGTCAGCGGCGGCCCGCGTGGCCTCGGCGATCACCGCAAGCTCCTCCGATCGCCCGACCAGTGGCCACTGGCGGATCACCGGCAAATTCTAACCGGCACAGGCTTCTGCTTTCGCTTTCAAGCGAACGGACGATCGCCGGCGCGGGCGAAGTTATGTCGGTGGCGCCTCGGGCTGCGGCTGCGAGCTTGGCCTCGGCCACTCGCATGAACGTCGGGAGCGTGTCCAGGTCCACCCCGACACAGTTCGGCGATCACCTCGTCGGCAATCCCGGCATCCCGCAACCGCAGCGCGGTCGCATACGGCAACGGCAACCGCTGCAGGGACTCGGCCCGGCGCGTATCCATAGACGAAGTTTGACGCTGTCATCAGCGTCCGGCTGGCGTATCCGCTACCCCAATCCGGAGCCGACGCCGCGTAGTCGCATGCAAAATGGTAGTTGTTTACCCCAGCTAATTCACATCTTGAGCTTCAAGTTGTCGTCGGGCGGGTCGCACAACACACCAGCCCACGACGTTGCAGTCGATCGCACGAGGGGGAGTCGTCATGGAAACGCGAAATGCATCGGACGTGTCGGGGCGTTGGCGGTGGCGTTGGGATCGGGGTGGGGCCGGCGGCAATGCCGCGGGCGGCTTCTCCCGAGCCCCCCAGCACCGGTACCAACTCGAGTCCGCAGCGACCTCGACGACCCGGGCCTGGCCAATCTGGCGATCAGCCGCCGGGGCAGAACATGAGTGTGGCGACGTACGGCGTTGTGCGGGTGCAGAAAGACACCTGGTCGCAGTGTCGGATGCAGGGTTCGGTGGCGAAGGTGAAGGGCGCCGGGGCAACGGTGACCGCCTTGACGGTTCAAAGGCCACCGCGTTTGGCTCCGGCGATACCGCCCTGGCGACCGGCCCCAATAGCGGGCGGTGGTCGTCGGCAACAACAACACTGTAATCGCCTACGGCGGCAGCAACAACCGGGCCACCGTCTTGGGAGCAACAGCACCGCGGTGGCCGGGTCGTTTGGCACCGAAGCCGGGTCCGGGGTGGCAGCAACAACACCGCCACCGTCAAGGGCGACAACAGCACCGCCTACGCGGGCTCGACACCGACCACCATCGGAACCGACCTCAACAACACAACAACACCGCCACAGCTACCGGTGACAACGCCTTCGCCAGGCCGGCGCTGAAGGCAGCAACAACAGCGGCAACACCGCCACCGCCACCAACACCGGCGCCGAGTTCACTAACGTCGGCGCTTTCGCCACCGCTGAGGCCGGCGTCCGCGGACAACAACACCGACAACACGGCCAGCGCCTACAACAGCGGCCCCGGCGGCATCGCCATAGCTGGCGCGGGCGGCGGCGACAACAACACCGACAACACAGCCACCGCCTACAACAGCGGCATCCACGGCGATACCGTCGCTGGCGCGGGCGGGGCGACAACAACAGTGGCAACAGCGCCCTAGCCACCAACACCGGTAACGAGAGCTTCGTCGAAGCTAATGCCGGTAGTGGCGTCGTCACCGGTACCGACAATACCGACAATACCGCCACCGCCATCACGGGGGCGACTTCAGCACCACCGAGGCTGTCGCCGGCGCCGGTAGCTTCAACACCAATAACACCGCCACCGCCACCAACCCCTCCGGCGTCGGCAACATTACGGGGGCTTTCGCCGGCGCCTACGGCGAAGGCACCGACCTGATGTTCTTACCGACGGTGGCGCTGTCACCAACGGGACAACAACAGCGGAAACACTGCCACCGCCACCGGAAGCCGTGACGACAGAACCACCGAGGCTGCCGCAGGCTCCTTCGGCAGCAACCAATCCGACTACACCGCCAGCGCCGCCAACGGCAGCACCGACATTCAGCCAATTAGCCCTAACCGAGTCAAGGGCTGAGACGAACTATTCATCTATCACAGACCGGCAGTAGCACATTGCGGCCGATCGCGCGAAAGGGGGCGGTCATGGCGAATGCAAATTCATCGGACGTGTCGGTGCGTTGGCGGTGGCGTTGGGCATCGGGTGGGGCTCTTCGTCGACGCCTGGGCGGCCTCTGCGAAGCCCCCCGGTACCGATACCACCTCCAGTATGGACGCCGAGGCCTGCAATCTGCCAAAAGGTCGTCCGGGGCACGGTGTCGACCAACTGCGTTTTGCGGGGCAAAGGCACTGCGGCGACGTCGTCGGGCACCGGTTCGGTGGCCAACGCCAAAGGCGCCGGGGCTACGGCTACCCGTCGAACGGTCCAAGGCAAACGCTTTCGGTTCCGGCGATACCGCCCTGGCGACCGGCCCCAAGCCGCGCGGGTCGTCGCAACAACACACCGCAATCGCCTACGGCGGCACCAACAACCGGGCCACCGTTGGGAGAAACAGCACCGCGGTGGCCGGAACGCTCGGCACCGAAGCCGGCTCCGGGGGTGGCAGCAACAACACCGCCACCGTCAAGGGCGACAACAGCACCGCCTACGCGGGCCGACACTGACCACCATCGGAAACCTCAACATCAGAAACAACACCGCCACCGCCACCGGCGACTAACCCGGCGCCCTTGCGGGCGTCGAAGGCAGTAACAAAGCGACAACACCGCCACCGCAACCAATACCGGTACCGGCACCAACGGTGGCGCTACGGCTTTCGCCGGCATCGGCGGACAACAACACCACAACAAGCCACCGCTTTCAATAGCGGGAGCGGATTCGTTGACGCTGTACGCCGCCCGTCGATGCCAGTAACAACACCAAAAACACCGCTATCGCCATCAATAGCGGTTTCGTACCAGCGACCACGTGGGGCTACCACCGAGGCAGCAGCCGGCGGCGGAGATGACAACTCCAAAAACACTGCGACCGCCACCAACAGCGCGAAAACAGCACCACCCGGGCTTTCGCTGGCGGCTCGGCGGTGACTCTTCCCGGCCGACAGCAATAACACCGCAACCGCCACCAACAGTGTCGACGGCAGCACCACCATGGCTCAGGCCGACTTTGGCCACCATGCCTCCGCAGCGAACGGCGAAACCGACATTCAATCCGCCCTAGCCATCCATCCACCTACCAGCCGTACGACATCGCGGTCCATCAGACGAAGGGAAGTCATCATGGGGAACGCGAAGACATCGGACGTATCGGCGCGTTGGCGGTGGCGTTGGGGATCGGGGTGGGGACTGGCGGCGATGCCGTGGGTGGGCTTCTGCCAAGCCCCCCAGCACCGGTGCCAGCTCGAGTACCGATGCCACCTCGACCGACGCCCGGGCCTGGCCAATCTGGCCATCAGCCGCCGGGGCAGAACATGAGTGTGGCGACCAACGGCGTTGTGCGGGTGCAGAAAGGCACTCGGCGGTCGCAGTGTCGGATGGGGCAGGGGTTCGGTGGCGAAGGCCAAGGGCGCCGGGGCAACGGCTACTGCGCTTGAACGGTTCAAAGGCCACCGCGTTTGGCTCCGGCGAGACCGCCCGGGGCGACCGGCCCCAATAGCCGGGCGGTGGTCGTCGGCAACAACAGCACCGCGATCGCGTACGGCGGCAGCAACAACTGGGCCACCGTGTTGGGGATAACAGCACGGCGGTGGCCGGATCGTTTGGCACCGAAGTCGGCTCCGGGGGTGGCAGCAACAACACCGCCACCGTCAAGGGCGACAACAGCACCGCCTACGCCGGCTCGACACTGACCACCATCGGAACCGACCTCAACAACAGCAACAACACCGCCACCGCCACCGGCGACTACGCCTTCGCCCAGGCCGGCACCCTCGGCAGTAACAACAGCGACAACACCGCCACCGCCACCAATACGGTCAGCACCGGCAGTGACTTCACCATCGCTCAGGCCGGCATTGGCGGCACAAAAGACAACAACACTGCCACCGCGTTCAACAGCGGCGCCGGCGGCTTCGCCCAGGCTGATGCCGGCGCCGTCGGCGACAACAACACCAACAACACCGCCAACTCGTTCAACAGTGGCGCCGACGCCTCAACCAACGCACGCGGCCGGCGTAGGCGGCAACAGCAACAGCGGCAACACCGCCACGGCGCTCAACACCGGCGACGGCAGCAGCACGCGTGGTTGACGCCGGCACAGTCGGCGACAACAACAGCGGCAACACCGCCATCGCCATCAACACTGGCACCGGTGGTCAGATATTCGCCTACGCCGGCGCCATCGGCGACAACAGCAGCGGCAACACCGCCAACACCACCAACAGTGGCGACAGCAGCCTCGTCGAGGCGAGTGCCGGCCCGGGTGGGGACAGCAACAATGGCAACAAGGGCACCGCTACCAACAGCGGGGACAAAGCACCGTTATCGCCGACGCCGGCGACAGCAGCACTCTCGCGGCCGCCCCCGACGGCGGCAACGACTCCAACAACACCGCCACCGCCAACAACAGCGGCGACCACGGCCAAGCCGTGGCTCAGGCCGGCTTCTTGGGCAGCAACGACACCAACAACACCGCCACAGCAACCAACAACGCCGACAACCACGGCGCCTCGGCTCAGGCCGGCATCTCAGGGAGTTACGACACCAACAACATCGCCAGCGCCACCACCGATGCCGGCAGCGCCTCCACTAGCGCGACGGCGGGTTCTTACGGCGAAAACCTCTCCAACTACCACGCCACCGCGGCAAACGGGATCGACGACACCCAGCCGTAGCGTTAAGACCGGGTACGGCAGCGGCTACCTACACATCCAATATGGGCGCGCGTGCGTCGGCAGAACTAGGCGCGCTTGAGCACCACCGCCTGCTCGAACGGCAGCCGCACGAAGATCGGCCGCCACAGGCCCTTCACCGCAGGCGCCGCTTCAGCTTTCGGCATCACGCGCGGATCGGTCAGCTCAAACGTCTTGCCGTAACGCCGCATTCGCCCGCCACCGGCCGACACGATGTTCTTCAGCCAGTCCCGGTTCGGTCCGTAGGTGAGCAGAACCGCCACCCCTTCGTCGGTGCTGAACACGGTCAACGGTGTCTTGTATGGCTTGCCGGACTTGCGGCCGACATGCTCGAGGATCCCCATCGTCGGGGCCCATCCCGCCCACATCCGCTGGATCGGGTTGGTGAAATGCCGGTTGAACCGTGCCAACCATTGCGGTAGTTGCATGAGAGCCATCAAACTCGTAGGTCATGGCCTACCTCAAGCCTCCGTGGTTCGCCCGCGCGATCTTCAACAAGATCGCCATGGCGACCGGCGTCGGCAACAGCGTCACACTGACCATCACCAAACGCGTCAGCAAGCAGCCCCAGAAGATCCCGGTGGTGGTGCCGGAGGTCGACGGTGTCAAGTACCTGGTGTCGACCCGCGGCGAGACGGAGTGGGTGAAAAACGTCCGCGCCGATCCGAATATCAGTCTTGGCTCGACGAAATACGTCGCAAGTGAGATCCCCGTCGAGCAGCGTGCGCCGATACTCGCCGTCTACCGTCCGCTCGCGGGCAAGGTCGTCGAGGGCTATTGGCGCCAGCTTCCCGACGACGCCGATCACCCTGTCTTCGCGCTGACCCCCAAGTAGGCGCACCACTACACCCTGTAGTTGAGGCGTTCGGCGGTGCTGGAACACTAGTGGTCATGCACCGCACCGACGTCTCGGCGAAGCTCTTCGAAGACGCGTGCGCCGTCATCCCGGGTGGGGTGAACTCGCCGGTGAGGGCCTTTTCCTCGGTCGGAGGCACCCCGCGGTTCATCACCTCCGCGGCGGGGTACTGGCTGACCGACGCCGACGACAACCGCTACGTCGACCTGGTCTGCTCGTGGGGGCCGATGATCCTCGGCCACGCCCATCCTGCCGTCGTCGAGGCGGTCCAGCGCGTCGCGGCCGACGGCCTGTCGTTCGGCGCGCCCACGCCGTCGGAAACCGAGCTGGCAAGAGAGATCATCGGCCGCGTCGCTCCGGTCGAACGGCTGCGCATGGTGAACTCCGGCACAGAGGCCACCATGAGCGCGATCCGGCTGGCCCGCGGTTACACCGGCCGCGCCAAGATCGTCAAGTTCTCCGGCTGCTACCACGGCCATAGCGATGCATTGCTCGCCGACGCCGGCTCCGGCGTCGCCACACTGGGCCTGCCGTCGTCGCCAGGGGTGACCGGCGCCGCTACTGCCGACACGATCGTGTTGCCGTACAACAACATTCCCGCGGTAGAAGAGGTGTTTGGACGGTTCGGCGACGAGATCGCCTGCATCATCACCGAGGCCAGCGCAGGCAATATGGGCACCGTCGCGCCGCTGCCCGGCTTCAACGCGGCGCTGCGCCGCATCACCGCCGACCACGGCGCGCTGCTTATCTCCGACGAGGTGATGACCGGTTTCCGGGTCAGCCGATCGGGTTGGTACGGCGTCGATTCCGTTGATGCCGACCTGTTCACCTTCGGCAAGGTGATGAGCGGTGGGCTGCCCGCCGCTGCCTTCGGCGGCCGCCGCGAGGTGATGGAGCGGCTTGCGCCACTCGGTCCCGTCTATCAGGCGGGCACGCTGTCGGGTAACCCGGTCGCGATGGCCGCCGGGTTGGCAACGCTGCGGGCCGCCGACGACGCCGCGTACGCCGCCTTGGACGCCAACGCCGACCGGTTGGCCGCGATGCTCGACCAATCGTTGACCGAAGCCGGTGTGGCACATCAGGTTCAGCGCGCAGGCAATATGCTCAGTGTGTTCTTTTCCGACGAGCCGATCCACGACTTCGCGGCCGCGCGAGCGAGCGAGACGTGGCGCTTCCCGGCGTTCTTTCACGCTCTGCTTGACGCCGGCGTCTACCCTCCGCCGAGCGCCTTCGAAACGTGGTTCGTCTCAGCCGCTCTGGACGACGAGGCTTTCGAGCGCATCGCCGATGCTCTGCCAGGCGCTGCCCGTGCCGCAGCGGAAGCGACAAGGCCGGCATGACCGAAAAGACGATCGTTCACGTCATGCGCCACGGCGAGGTCTACAACCCCGAGAAGATCCTGTACGGCCGCCTGCCCGACTACCACCTGTCGGAGCGGGGACAGGCGCAGGCGCAGGCCGTCGCCGACTGGCTGGCCGCCCGCGACATCGTTTACGTGGTCGCTTCGCCGCTGGAGCGCGCGCAGGAGACCGCTGCGCCGATCGCGGCGGGACTCAGCCTGCCGATCGACACTGACGACGACTTGATCGAGTCGGCGAATGTCTTTCAAGGCGAACGTGTCTCGCCTGGCGACGGCGCGTTGCGCGACCCCCGCAACTGGTGGTATCTGCGCAACCCGCGCACGCCGTCATGGGGTGAGCCCTACGCCGAGATCGCGACGCGAATGACGGCGGCGCTGGATCGGGCCAGGACCAAGGCTGCTGGTCATGAAGCGGTGTGCGTCAGTCACCAGCTGCCCGTCGAAACGCTCCGCAGGGCGATGACGGGCAAGCCGTTGCACCACTTCCCGACGCGGCGCCTGTGCAACCTGGCCTCGCTGACCTCCTTCTACTTCCATGGCGATTCCTACGTCGGCTGGGGATACGCGGAGCTGGCCGGGCAGTGAAGCGGCTGGCGGCCCTGGTAAGCGCGACGATCGTCGCGCTCGCTGGCTGCTCCACCGGTAACGACGCCGTCGCGCAGGGCGGCACCTTCGAATTCGTGGCCCCCGGCGGCAAGACCGACATCTTCTACGATCCGCCCGAAAGCCGTGGCCGCCCAGGCCCGTTGTCGGGACCCGAGCTGATGGACCCCGCCAAGACGGTCTCGCTGGACGACTTCCCCGGCAAGGTCGTGGTCATCAATGTGTGGGGGCAATGGTGCGGACCGTGCCGCACCGAGATCACGCAGCTGCAGAAGGTGTACGACGCCACGCGCGCGCAGGGTGTTGCGTTCCTCGGCATCGACGTCCGCGACAACAACCGTGACGCCGCAAAAGATTTCATCGTCGACCGCAAGGTCACGTTCCCGTCCATCTACGACCCGCCGATGCGCACCATGATCGCGTTCGGCGGCAAGTACCCGACCACCGTCATCCCGTCCACCGTCGTGCTGGACCGCGAGCACCGGGTCGCCGCGGTGTTCCTTCGTGAACTGCTCGCCGAGGACCTGCAGCCGGTGGTGCAACGGCTGGCGGCCGAGCCAGAGCCGAAGACGTGACCGGATTCGCCGAAATCGCAGCCGCCGGACCGGTACTCACCGCGTTCGGCGTGTGTGTGCTGGCCGGGTTGGTGTCTTTCGCCTCGCCGTGCGTGGTGCCTCTGGTACCCGGCTACCTGTCGTATCTGGCCGCGATCGTCGGAGTCGAGGAACAGCCGGGCCCGGTCGCGGTTCGAGCGGCGCGGTTGCGCGTCGCGGGTGCTGCGGCGTTGTTCGTCGCAGGGTTCACTGCGGTGTTCGTCCTCGGCACGGTCGCCGTGTTGGGGATGACGACGTCGCTGATCAGCAATCAGCTTCTGCTGCAACGCATCGGCGGAGTGATCACGATCGTGATGGGCCTGGTGTTCGTCGGCTTCATTCCTGCGCTGCAGCGTGAGGCACGGTTCACGCCCCGACAGATCTCCACACTCGGGGGCGCCCCGCTGCTCGGGGCGGTCTTCGGACTGGGTTGGACGCCGTGCCTCGGCCCGACGCTCACCGGTGTGATCGCGGTGGCATCGGCGACCGAGGGTGCCAACGTGGCCCGCGGTGTCGCCTTGGTCATCGCGTACTGCCTTGGGCTGGGAATTCCGTTCGTGCTGCTGGCCTTTGGCTCAGCACGTGCGGTTCAGGGCCTCGGCTGGCTGCGTCGGCACACCCGCGGCATCCAGATTTTCGGCGGGATGCTGCTGATCCTCGTCGGCGCGGCGCTGGTGACCGGCCTGTGGAACGACTTCGTGTCGTGGGTGCGCGACGCATTCGTCAGCGATGTGACCCTGCCGATATGAGACGACTTTTCGCCTACGCGCGCAACACCTGGCGGACCCTGACATCGATGGGCACCGCGCTGGTGCTGCTGTTCCTGCTCGCGCTGGGCGCCATCCCCGGTGCCTTGTTGCCGCAGCGCAGCCTCAATGAGTTCAAGGTCGAGCAGTACATCGCCGAACACCCGACTATCGGGCCGTGGCTGGACCGGCTGCAGGCCTTCGAGGTGTTTTCCAGCTTCTGGTTCACGGCCATCTATGCGCTGCTGTTCATTTCGCTGGTGGGCTGCCTGACCCCGCGACTGATCGAGCACGCGCGCACCCTTCGCGCCGCCCCAGTCGCCGCGCCCCGCAACCTCGGCAGGCTGCCCAAACATCACACCGCTGTGGTGTCCGGTGAACCAGACGCTGTCGCCGCCGTCGTCTCCGGCCATCTGCGCGGCTGGCGTCGCACCAGCACGCACAGCGGGGACGCTGTCGAGATTTCTGCCGAGAAGGGCTATCTGCGCGAGTTCGGCAACATCGTCTTCCACTTCTCACTGCTCGGCCTGCTCGTCGCGGTGGCTGCAGGCAAGCTGTTCGGGTACGAGGGCAACGTCATCGTCGTCGCCGACAGCGGTCCGGGGTTCTGCTCGGCCTCGCCAGCGGCGTTCGACTCGTTCCGCGCAGGCAACACCGTGGACGGCACCTCGCTGTACCCGATCTGCCTGCGGGTCAACGACTTCCAGGCGCACTACCTGCCGTCCGGTCAGGCCGTGTCGTTCGCCGCCAACATCGACTACCAGGCAGGCTCCGACCTCGACGCCGACACTTGGCGGCCGTACCACCTGAAGGTCAACGAGCCGCTGCGCGTCGGCGGGGACAGGGTGTACCTACAGGGCCACGGCTACGCCCCGACGTTCACCGTCACGTTCCCCGACGGGCAGACCCGCACGCAGACGCTGCAGTTCCGGCCCGAAGACCAGATCACCCTGCTGTCGTCGGGCGCGATGCGGTTCGATCCGCCTGGCGGCAGCTATCCAGATCCCGACGAGCGCCGCAAGAACCAGATCGCCATCCAGGGACTGTTCGCGCCGACAGAGCAGCTCGAGGGCACGCTGCTGTCGTCGAGCTTCCCCGCGCTGAACAACCCGGCCGTGGCCATCGACATCTACAAGGGCGACACAGGCCTGGACACGGGCAGGCCGCAGTCGTTGTTCTCGCTGGATCCCCGGCTCATCGAGCAGAACCGCCTCACCAAGAAGGCGCGGGTCAACCTGCGCGTCGGCCAAGACACCCGCCTCGACGACGGCACTGTCGTGCGGTTCGACGGCGCGGTGCCGTTCATCAACGTCCAGGTGTCCCATGATCCGGCCCAGGTGTGGGTGCTGGTGTTCGCGCTGACCATGATGGCCGGTCTGCTGGTGTCGCTGGTGGTGCGGCGGCGCAGGGTCTGGGTTCGGCTCACACCCGCAGGCCCGGGTACGGTAAGCGTCGAGCTAGGCGGCCTGGCGCGCACCGACAACTCCGGCTGGGGTGACGAGTTCGAGCGGTTGACGCAGCGCCTGCTGGCCGATGTTCCAGATGCGCCTGCAGTGTCAGGAGAGAAGGTCACATGAATACCGAGCACGTCGACATAGGGTTGGCCCGCTATTCCGACTGGGCCTTCACCTCGTCGGTGGTGGTGCTCGTGATTGCGCTGCTGCTACTGGCGGTCGAGCTCGCGTACAGCCGTGGTCGCAAGGTCGAGAGCCACGAGTTGGTCGGAGCCGCGGCGGCGGCGACATCCAACGTGAGCGCGACGGTCGGCGCCCATAGCGCCACCCCCGGCGTCGTCGCCGCGGAGCCGAAGCGCCCGCTTGACGAGCGCGTCGGCAAGGCGGGGCTGGCATTGGTCTACGTCGGCATCGGGCTGCTGCTGGTGTGCATCGTGCTGCGCGGCCTGGCGACGGAGCGGGTGCCCTGGGGCAACATGTACGAGTTCATCAACCTGACGTGCTTCTCGGGTCTGATCGCAGCGGCGGTGGTGCTGCGCAGGCCGCAGTACCGCGCGCTGTGGGTGTTCGTGCTCGTTCCGGTGTTGATCCTGCTGACCGTGTCGGGTCGCTGGCTCTACACCAACGCCGCCCCCGTCATGCCCGCCCTTCAGTCCTACTGGCTGCCGATCCACGTGTCGGTGGTCAGCATCGGCTCGGGTGTGTTCCTGGTGGCTGGCGTGGCGAGCATCATGTTCCTGCTCAAGATGTCGCCGCTGGGCCGGGCCGACGCGGAGGGCGCAATGGCCCGTATCGTGGCGCGGCTGCCCGATGCGCAGACACTCGACCGCATCGCTTACCGCACAACGATTTTCGCGTTCCCGGTGTTCGGGTTTGGCGTCATCTTCGGCGCGATCTGGGCGGAGGAGGCGTGGGGCCGCTACTGGGGCTGGGACCCCAAGGAGACGGTGTCGTTCATCGCGTGGGTGGTGTACGCGGCGTACCTGCATGCGCGGTCTACGGCAGGCTGGCGCGACAAGAAGGCGGCCTGGATCAACGTCGTCGGCTTCGTCGCCATGGTGTTCAACCTGTTCTTCATCAACCTGGTGACTGTCGGGTTGCATTCGTACGCTGGGGTCGGCTGACACTGAGAGGGGATTGGCCGTTGTCTGACCAGTCGGGTGGGTTTCGGTCGCAGCAGCGGTTCAGCGATCCAGCGGAATCGGTGCCTGCGGAATCGGTGCCCGAGGAATGGACGGCCCCGACGCCGCCGAACGGGTTGCCGCTGGGCTATGCGTCGCGCCCGCTGGTGCCGCAGCAGGACAACCCGCCGCCGTACCTCGATCTGTCGACGGTGGCGCTGCTCGGCCAGCCGAAGCGGGCGCCGTCGAAGGGCTGGCGCAAGTGGCTGTACCTCGCCTCGTTCAAGCAGATCAACGTCGGTGAAAGCCCCAAGGTCAAGCGCATCAACAGCATGGTCGCCCAGGTACAGCGACCGCTGCGAGGCTGCTACCGCATAGCGTTGCTGTCATTGAAGGGTGGGGTCGGCAAGACGACGATCACCGCGACGCTCGGCGCGACGTTCGCCTCGACCCGCGGTGACCGCGTCGTCGCGGTCGATGCCAACCCCGACCGCGGCACGCTGAGCCAGAAGGTACCGCTGGAAACCCCGGCCACCGTGCGGCACCTGCTGCGCGACGCCGAAGGCATCGAGGCCTACAGCGATGTCCGTGGCTACACATCGCAGGGCCCCAGCCGGCTCGAGGTACTCGCGTCCGAGAGCGACCCGGCGGTGTCGGAGGCGTTCAGCTCCGACGACTACAGCCGGACACTCGAGGTGCTCGAGCGGTTTTACAGTCTGGTGCTCACGGACTGCGGCACAGGCATGTTGCACTCGGCGATGTCGGCGGTGCTCGACAAGGCCGACGTCCTGATCGTCATCAGCTCCGGATCGGTCGACGGCGCCCGTAGCGCGGCGGCCACCCTGGACTGGCTGGATGCGCACGGTCACCAGGACATGGTGCGGAACTCGATCGCTGTCATCAACGCGGTGCGGCCGCGGTCGGGCAAGGTCGATCTGAAGAAGGTGGTTGACCACTTCTCGCGGCGCTGTCGCGCCGTCAAACAGGTGCCGTTCGACCCGCATCTGGAGGAGGGCGCCGAGATCAGCCTCGACCGGCTGAAGCAGGAGACGCGGGAGGCCCTCATCGAATTGGCGGCCGTCGTCGCCGATGGTTTTACGGGCGCAAAGCGCCCAGACGCCCAGTCCAGCTAGGCCGTCGCGCCGCTTACTGCCGGGGTTTGTTGTCCGGCCCGATCCGCCGCAGGAAATCCGGATCGTCGTCAGGGCCGATGACGCGCGTTCTCGGGCGCGCAGCAGTCAGCCGCGTCAGCCGCCAGCCGGCGTAGATCAAACCGGCCAAGACGAGAACCAGGAGCAAATAAGCCACAAAAACCTCCTTTATCTGAATATACGCGCCGTCGGTAGGCTCGGGCCGTGTCTGACAGACAGCCCCGATCCAGCCTCGTGGTGGACGTGGTGGCCTATGCCCTGGCCCGCCTGCTGCTCGTCGTCGTCCTGACGGCAGTGATCTTCGGTGCAGGACATCTGCTCGGCGTGCGCGATTTCCCCCTTGTCGTCGCGCTCTTGTTCGCGTTGGTCATCGCACTGCCGTTGGGCATTTGGATCTTCGCCCCGCTGCGGCGTCGCGCGACCGCGAGCATCGCCGTTTTCGACGAACGCCGACGCAAGGACCGAGAGCAGCTGCAGGCCAGGTTGCGCGGCGAAGAGACATCCAGCGGCGAAGCGCCCACCGAACAATGACGGCCGTACTCACGCGCGAGGCGTTTGGCGCCGAATTCGTCGGTGCCGATGGATTTCTCAACTCACCAACGTATGGGCTACCACCTCAGTTCATGGTCGACGCCCTGCAGGACTGCATCGCCCGGTGGCAGGCGGGGACGATGGAAGTGCCGATGTTCGACGAAGACGTGCGTGCCGGGCGGGCCGGATATGCCGCGCTGACTGGTGTGCCCGTCGACTCGGTGGCGATGGGCGGCACCGTCTCCGCGGTGCTCGGGCTTGTCGCCGCGGCGGTTCCGGACGGCAGCCGAGTGGCCACGCTGGCCGGCGAGTTCACCAGCACGACCTTCCCGTTCGCCGCGCAGGCAGGCAGGGGTGTGACGGTTACCGAGTTGTCGCCGAGCGAATTGGTGGCGGCCGCGGCCGACTTCGACGTCGTGACGGCCAGCTTGGTGCAGTCCGCCAACGGCGCCGTGCTCGACGTCGACGCCTTGAGGCGCACCGTGGCGGGCACCGAGACGTTGACCGTGATCGACATCACGCAGGCAGTGGGCTGGAAAGTCCTCGATGTGGCCTGGGCCGACGTGACCGCCGCCGCGGTGTACAAGTGGCTGCTGGCGCCTCGCGGCACGGCGTGGATGTCGTTGAGCGACAGGGTCAGCCGGATGATGACGCCCCACTCCGCGAACTGGTATGCGGGTGAGAACCCGTGGCAGACGATCTACGGGCTGCCGCTGCGGCTTGCCGACAGCGCGCGCCGCTTCGATGCGTCACCTACCTGGTTCAGCGCACTCGGCGCAGGGCTCACCCTGCCGTGGCTAGCGTCGCTGGACGGCGCCGCGGTCGAGGCACACACCGTGGGACTGGCGAATCGGGTGCGGACAGAACTAGCTCTGCCCCAGCAGAATTCGGCCATCGTATCGATACCGATAGCCGATGCGGCCGACAGGCTCAGCGCGGCAGGCATCCGGGCATCCGTCCGCGCCGGGGCCGTGCGTGTGGGCTTCCACTTGTACAACACCGAGAACGATCTGGACCGGCTGCTCGACGCTCTGAGGTGATCGCGGGGTGAGCGAGGTCAACGGATGCGTGCCAGTTCTTTGAACTCCCTGACTCGGGCGGGATCACCGGTGATCGTGAATGCCTCTGCGGAGCTTTCGCTTCCGTCGGCCAGATTGAACAGCAGCGTCGCCCATCGGCGTGAAGTCGTGATGATGTCTACATCGCCGGTGGATTCGCCCGCGCGCCAACGCCAGTCGTGCCCGTCGGTCTCCAAAACGTGGTGTCCGCCATCCTTGAGATGAATGGCCCATCTGACGGGCCCCGCTACCGCGGGCCGAAGACGGTTGAGAAACACCTCAAGGGACCACATGTCGTGCTCGGCCACGATCGTCTCTCCTGGGCGTGGCGGACGGGCATCGTGGGTGGTGGACCAGATCAACAGCTCCTCGAGGGTGGGTCGCAACTGTTGTCCTTGGGCCGTGAGTCGGTAAAGCCTGTCGTCGCGCTCGACCACCCCGGCATTTTCCAGGGCGCGTAGCCGGGCGGTGAGCCACTTCGGGGTCACGCCGACGACGAGTCGCTGCAACTCACCGAAGCGCTTCGGCCCGCTGAGCAGGTCGCGCACGATCAGCAATGTCCAGCGTTCTCCGAGCAGCTCCAACGCTCGGGCGATCGAGCAATACTCTTGATTCGGAGTCAGTTTCGGCATGGGCGAACCTAGAATCCTACTGAGGCCGAAGCGGATTCAGCCTCACCAGGAGGGGCATTCCACAACGCTGGAGCAACGCGAACCGTCCGGCCGGATTGGCCGACGCCTCTGCTTTGATCATCGCGATGATGTCGGCAGTGACGCCGTCGCGTGGATGCTGGCTGATCACATGGTCCCGGTACTCACGGGTGAGCTCGTCGGCCCGCAGACCTGCCAGGTCGAACATGGCGCCTGCCTGCACGTACACACCGAGAGCGCCGTCGCGCTCGACACCGATGCCCGGACTCGCGTGAACCGTGATCGCGTCGGCCGCGGCCCAGACCGAGCCCGGCGCCATGTTCGCGTCGTCCGCGCAGCGCTCGAGCCGAGCGGCGCTGCGAAGCGTGAAGTCCTCGTCGGGAACGACCTCGGCGATCCCGTAGTCGTGCAGCAGGCTGGCGACGTAGAACAGCTCTGGGTCCATCGTGCTGCCATCGAGCGCCGCGAGTCCAGCGCCGAACATCCAGGTGCGGTAGCCGTGGCCGATCAGCGACGGAGGCTGTTCCCGGCATGCCGACTCTGCCGAGCGGGCAAGCGCGGAGTCGGGCGGCATAAGCGCGGCGGCGGACAGTTCGCGTGCGCGCGCAGGAACGCGACCTGTGGCGGCTCGCACCCGCCCGGCCACGTAGGTGCCCAGCGTCGCTGCCACGTGACCAAGCAGGCGCCGACGCTCGGTCGCTGTGAGGCGGCCTTTGGTGCGCTGCGTCCAACCAAGTCCACCGACGCGCATGGGATCGGGGGCAATCAGTTCCACGGCATCTCCTCTTGCTATCTTAACGATAGTTTCGTAAGGATAGTACCGAGCTGCTGACGAATCCGGAAGGGAAGCGGGATGACGGCGAACAGAGGGCGGTCGATATCCGTTGCGGTGGTGGGTGGTGGGATCGGCGGAATCGCCGCCGCGACGATGCTCAAGCGGGCGGGGTATCACGACGTCACCGTGTTCGAGCGGAACGCGGGCCTCGGCGGAGTGTGGCAGACGAACACCTATCCGGGCGCAGCGTGCGACGTTCCGTCCCACTTCTACGAATTCTCGTTCGCGCCAAATCCCGAGTGGTCGCGGCGATATGCCCCACAGCAGGAAATCAAGGCCTACCTCGAACGGGTTGTTCGCGAACACGGCGTAGAGTCCGCATTTCGGTTCGAGACCAACGTCCGCTCGGCGACGTGGGACAAGCGCGGGCACTGGGTGCTCGACACCAGCACCGGAGAGCACGTCGCGGATGTCCTGATCGCCGCGTGTGGTCAGCTGTCGACACCGAAGTACCCCGCTATCGACGGACTGGATGGGTTCGAGGGCCCGGCTTTTCACACCGCGCAGTGGCGGCATGATGTCGACCTGACCGATAGGCGCGTGGCTGTCATCGGTAGCGGCTGCAGCGCGGCGCAAGTTGTCCCGGCAATCCAGTCACAAGCTGCTGCGCTCGACGTGTACCAACGATCGCCGGGCTGGACGATGCCAAGGATGGACTACGAGTATTCCGAAAGAGCCAAGCGGCTGTTCAGGCGGTTCCCCTTACTGCAGCGGCTCGATCGGAAGTCCGTGCAAGCGATCATGGAGTTCGGCGCGATCGCAATGACGCGACGACAGTGGATGCTGGCTCCGCTCAAGTCCCTCGGCCGTCGACGGATTCGCAAGGCGATTCAGGATCCTGCGTTGCGCGAAGCGGTCACGCCGACAGACCAATTCGGTTGCAAACGCGTGATGGTGTCGGACGATTGGTACCCGGCGCTGGCCAAGCCCAACGTGCGGTTGATCGCTGGTGGCGTCGAGCAGGTCACGCCGACGGGGGTGGTCGGGGGCGATGGCGTCGAACGCCCCGCCGACGTGCTCATACTCGCGACCGGATTCAAATCCCATGACTTCGTCGCCCCAATGGAGATACGAGGTGTTGGCGGACGGACGCTTGCCGAGGAGTGGACCGAGACGCCGAAAGCCTATCTGGGGCTGAGTGTTCCGGCATTCCCGAACATGTTTCTGCTCTACGGTCCGAACACCAATGGCGGAACCGGATCGGTGGTCTTCACAGTCGAGGCGGGCATGCGCCATGTGCTCGCCGCACTCGCCGAACTGAACCGAACCGGCCAGCGGCAGATCGAGATCCGTCGCGAGGTCGCCGACCAATTCCACCGCGAAGTGCGGGCAGCCCTAGCCGGGACCGTCTGGACGGGTTGTGGCAACTGGTATCTCGACGAGAACGGACACAGCCCCAATCAATGGCCATGGCGGTGGGGAACCTACGAGCGTCGGACGCGACACCTGGAACGGGACGCCTATCTGGTGGGGGATAACTGCTAGCACCCGCTGCCCGGTGCCGATTGATGGGTGAGAGCGCCAACGATATCGATTGGCGCAAGGACGATTCTGGATTGTGTCAAATATGGGAGCGCCCACAAAGAAGTAGCGCAATCATGAGAATTCCGAACTTCGCCCCGGCGGTTGTTGTCGCGGGAGAAAGCGCCCTGGTCATCGCCGTCGCGCCGCTGGCAGAAGCCTCTCCTGTCTGCACCTCGTCCGGTTCGGCGAGCCTGTGCCAGCGGATGGCAACGCCCACCTCACTGCAACCCCGTCACCCGTCGACTACCAGTCCCAGTACCCGTTCTTCGGGAACGTGCTGATTTTCCGCCACGGCGGCCGCCACTGAAATCAGATGAGCCCTAGGGCTATTCGGCTCGGAGCAGGATGGTGACGTCAAGCATCGGCTCGCTCCCGGGCCGGACTGAGATGTTCAAGCGACCCGCGAGCGTCTTGTTCGCCGGGCCCAGACCACCCTGACGACACGGTCGGCGCTGCACGGGAGGCAGTCGGTCGCGCTCTAGCAGCTAGCAGGTATGCCCGGAGGAGGGCTGGCCTGGGGGCAGGATTGGCGACAGCGTTGACGACTTTGGCGTCCGGGACCGCGAATCTATGAACCATGGTGACAGCACAAGCACCGACTCAGGTGCTCAACGGCGAAATGAACGTGGTGAGCGGGCCTCGGGTCGGCGTCAAGTATGCGGTCGAGGCGATCGGGACATTCTTCCTTGTCTTCACTGTGGGCGCCGCGGTGGGCAGCGGTAGCCCGTTGGCACCTCTGGGAATCGGCGCGGTCCTGATGGTGATGATCTACGCCGGCGGGCACCTCTCCGGCGGGCATTACAACCCGGCCGTGACGATGGCGGTGTTGATTCGGCGCCGGATTGGTCTGCGTGATGCGATTGGGTACTGGGTCGTGCAGTTCGGTGCCGGGCTACTCGCGGCGGTGGTGGTACGCACGGTGGTCGATCCGACACGTATGGCGACCGCAGCAGCGATGACGCTGACCGGTCGCACCCTGCTGGCCGCATTCGTGGTGGAACTGCTGTTCACGTTCGCCTTGTGCTACGTCGTGCTCAATGTGGCCACCAGCAAGGACCACCCCGACAACTCATTCTATGGCCTGGCGATCGGATTCACCGTCGTGGCAGGCGCATTCGCGGTCGGGGCGATCTCGGGGGGAGCGTTCAACCCGGCAGTCTCGCTTGGGGCGGCGGTAATGGGGATGTTCGCCTGGCCGACCCTGTGGGTATACCTGGTGGCCCAGGTACTTGCTGGAATGGCCGCGGGAGTCACGTTTCTCGCCATGAACCCCGAAGACAAGTGACCATTTCCGTGGTCCCACCGGCTTCGGCGCTAGACCCCATGGCCGCCCGTTCGCTGGTAGGCCTGGCCGGTCTTCCGACCATCGTCGCCACGGGTCCCTTCGACAGCCAACCGGACACCGAGCAACTGGCCGCTGCGTTCGCCATGGTGCGGATGCGGTGCCGGGCCCAGCTCGTCCTCGTCGGGACCGGTGCACACCGCGCCAGGGTCACGCGCCGAAGCTTCGCGCAAGGCGCCGGAACAAGTGTTCACGCGATCAGGGATCTCACTGAGGATAGTTGGCCATACCTGATCGCTGCCGCCGATGTCGTCGTGCCCAGCCCAGCGGCCGCCTCGGTCACGCTTATGGACGTATTGAGCGTGGGGCGACCTGTGGTCGGGCCGGCTGATCCGGCGATCGTTCGGGCGGTTGTACCCGCCAGTGCGGGACTCGTCTACCGGCCGGGAGATGTGTCCGGGATGGCCGAAGCGCTGCTGCGTCTCCTGACAACTCCGTCGCTGCGCCACGGAATGAGCTGTCGTGCAAGGCAAGTCGCACGACGACATCACCTGCAGCGGTTGTCGCTGCAGCGGACCGAACAAAGGGGGAACGAACATGCGCAGCATTCTTGGTCGACTAGTGCTATGGATCGCTGAGATCCTCGACCGCAGTCTGCTCACCGTGCCGGAACTGAACGACTGGGACGCGGGAACAATCACCAATTCATCGGATTTGCAAACTGTTTCACCATTACCGAAGGGAAGATCATGACCGAAATCAAGCCGACGACGACGAATGCCGGTATCCCGGTGGAAAGTGATGAGCATTCGTTGACTATCGGTCCGGACGGGCCGATCCTGCTGCACGATCATTATCTGGTCGAGCAGTTGGCGCAATTCAACCGCGAGCGGGTGCCTGAGCGTCAGCCACATGCCAAGGGCTCGGGTGCTTTCGGGCGGTTCGAGGTGACCCATGACATCAGCGCGTTCACGAAGGCCGCGGTGTTTCAGCCGGGCACCACGACCGAGACGGTGATCCGGTTCTCCACGGTGGCCGGTGAGCGGGGCAGCCCAGACACCTGGCGTGACCCGCGCGGCTTCGCGCTGAAGTTCTACACCACCGAAGGCAATTACGACATCGTCGGCAACGACACCCCGGTGTTCTTCCTTCGCGACCCGATCAAGTTCCCGAGCTTCATCCGCTCGCAGAAGCGCCGCGCCGACAGCAACCTGCGCGACCACGACATGCAATGGGACTTCTGGACGCTGTCTCCGGAAAGCGCGCATCAGGTCACCTGGCTGATGGGGGATCGGGGCATCCCGCGCAGCTGGCGCTTCATGAACCTCTACAGCGGCCACACCTTCATGTGGATCAACGCCGCCGGGGAGCGGTCCTGGGTGCGCTATCACTTCATCACCGATCAGGGCATTGAGAACCTGACCCAGGCCGAGGCCGACGCGCTGGTAGCGGTGGACACCGACTACCACACCCGTGATCTGTTCGATGCGATCAGCCGTGGCGACTACCCGTCGTGGACGTTGAAGATGCAGATCATGCCGTTCGAGGACGCCAAGACCTACCGGTTCAACCCGTTCGACCTGACCAAGGTGTGGCCACACGGCGACTACCCGCTCATCGAGGTGGGCCGGCTGACGCTGGATCGCAATCCCACCGACAACCACAGCCAGATCGAGCAGGGCGCCTGGTCGCCGTCCAACCTGGTGCCCGGTATCGGCGCGAGCCCGGACAAGATGCTGTTGGGCCGGATGTTCGCCTACGCCGACGCGCAGCGCTACCGCATCGGCGCTAATTACAACCAGCTGCCGGTCAACGCGCCGAAGTGCCCTGTGCACAGTTACAACACCGCCGGGCAGATGCGGTATGAGCTCGCCGCGGACCCGGTGTATGCGCCGAACTCCAAGGGCGGTCCGCAGGCCGACACCGAACGCTACGGCGAGCCTGCGGGCTGGCACACCGACGGCGACATGGTGCGCACCGCTTACACTTTGCGATCCGACGACGACGACTGGGGCCAGGCAGGCAGCTTGGTCCGCGAGGTGATGAACGACGCCGAGCGGGAACGCTTGGTCGACAACATCGTTGGCCATCTGCTTGACGGCGTATCCGAGCCAGTCCTGCAACGCGCCTTCGAATACTTCCGCAACGTCGACATGGATCTGGGCGAGCGCGTCGAAAAGGGTGTGCGCGCAGGCTCAGTCGCCGCGGGGAGCGAGAGATGACGGAAACAATCGCTGGAGTCAGCATCCCCGACACCGTTGTCGTCAAGGCCGCCACCGAACTGGTCCTTGATGTCGATGACGACTTGCTGTTCCACCACTCGCGACGGGTGTACCTGTGGGGCATGCTCAAGTCACGCCGCCGCAGGCGTTCCCCCGACCCCGAACTCAGCTACGTCGGCGCCATGTTCCACGATCTCGGCTTGACCACGAAATACCGCACCGCGCACCAGCGATTCGAAGTCGACGGTGCCGACATCGCACGGCAATTCCTGCTCGATCAGGGATACAGTCCCGCCGAGGCCCGGATGGTGTGGTTGTCGATCGCGCTTCACACCACTCCGGGCATCCCCGAACACCTCGCACCAGAGGTCCATCTCGTCACCCTTGGCGTGGAAACCGATGTCCTCGGCCAGCAAATCTATGAGATCACCGACGAGCAACTCGCCGCCGTCATCGCCGCGCACCCGCGCCCAGACTTCAAGAATCGCATCAAACGCGCCTTCTACGACGGCATGCGGGATCGGCCGGACACCACATTCGGCACGATGAACGACGACGTCCTCGCGCACTTTGATCCCGACTTCAACCGGGAAGACTTCGTCAGCATCATCACGCAGTCGGCCTGGCCCGAGTGACGCCGTCGTTCCGGCCCATCTGAGAGCTCTGACAAACGCAGCAAGCCGCAGCGATGCCGCGCTCAGGTTGGACGTGGATCATTGTGAATTACGCGCTTTGATTCACTCGAAAGGGATTTGGCAGATGCGACCTCACTGGGATGTCCGGCTGGATGGGCACAGCGTGCCTACACGGGATGGCCGATGAACAGCACCGCCCTCTTTCTGACGGTTTTCCTTGCGTGTGCGGTTGAGGCTGTCGAGGCGACCACTGTCGTTCTCGCCATGGGCACGGCAAGAGACTGGCGTTCTGCACTCTGCGGCGTCGCTGGTGGATTGCTGCTTCTTGCCGCGGTTGTCGCTGTGTTGGGTCCCGCAATCTCGGCGGTGCCGCTGGACGCGTTGCGTCTGCTGGTTGGCGGCGTACTACTGATCTTCGGGCTTCAGTGGCTTCGTAAGGCGGTGCTGCGGGCGAGCGGTCACAAGGCGCTCCACGACGAAGACGCCGTATTTCGTCAGCAACTTGCGGCAGCGCAATCCGCATCGGCCGAGCGACGTCGCCTAGTGCCGGACTGGTACGGATTCACCGTTTCGTTCAAGAGTGTGATCCTCGAGGGCTTGGAGGTGGTGTTCATCGCTGTGACCTTCGGCGCCAACGCGCACAACGTACCCGTCGCGGCGGTCGCGGCGTTGATTGCCATCGTGGTCGTCGCCATCGCCGGCATGGCCGTACGCGCGCCGCTGTCTCGAGTCCCGGAGAACACGATGAAGTTCGTTGTCGGCGTAATGCTGTGTGCGTTCGGCACTTTCTGGGGGGCGGAAGGCGCCGGGGCGACCTGGCCGGGGTCCGACGCCGCAATCCTTGTGCTCGTCCTGCTGTACGGCTGCGTCGCCGTATTGCTGGCCGCGGCTCTTCGGGATCGATCGAAGGAGTCATTGTGATCGACCGGTTGAAGGGGTTCGCCAGGTTCTGGTGGGACTTCTTCGTTGGTGACGATTGGACCGTTGCCCTCGGCGTTGTGTTCGCGCTCGCCGCCACGTACGGGCTCAGTCGCGCCGGCGTTCCCGCCTGGTGGGTCACCCCCGTCGCGGTTGTGATGCTGCTGGCCCTCAGCGTCCGCGGGAAGGCACACTCCCCGCAGTGAGGCGGTGTTTTTCGGTGGCGCGCAAAGTTTTCCGCCGATTGCTCGCCAGCTTCACTAACTGTCGAGTGGGATTCTGATCTGAAGCGATGTCCCGATTCCGGCTGGGCTCTCAATCGACATGCGTCCGCCGAGGGCCTCCGCTCGGTCTTTGAGCCCGATCAGTCCCGACCCCTTGGCGAAGTCGGCGCCCCCGATTCCGTCGTCGCGAATCGACAGATGAAGGTTGTCATCCTTGGATTCTGCGCACACTTCGACCTGGGAGGCGCGGGAATGCTTAGCCGTGTTGGTCAACGCCTCAGCCACGATGTAGTAAGCGCCGACTTCGACCGAGTCAGGCAAGTTTCGGTCGATCTTGAGGTCGAGCGAAACGGCGACTAGGCACCGACGGGCCAGCGTCCTGAGCGCCGGACCGAGTCCGCCCTTGGACAGTATCGCGGGATGTATGCCACGCGAGATCTCCTGCAGATCTGTCGAGACGTCTGTCAAACCCGAAACGAGCCGGGATAGTTGGCTTCTGAGGCCGTCCAGCTGCGGCGGCACCGACGACTCTGCCAGCCGCGTTTGTAGCGCGAGCGAGACCAGCCGTTGTTGGGCGCCGTCGTGGAGGTCGCGCTCCAGGCGGCGGCGGGCATCGTCGGCGGCCGCGACGATGCGGGCTCGTGAGGCGATGAGTTCGGCGCGGGTGGCAGCGTTGGCGATTGCGGTCGCGACAAGGTCGGCGAAGTCGCTGATGCGTGCCTCGGTGTCCGCCGGCCACGGTTCTGGCTCCGACGAACCGGCGGCCGCCATTCCCCACACCTGTCCCTCCACGACGATCGGCACCGCCACCGTCGAACGGAGACCCATCTCACGAAGGCGTGCGGCGATGGAGCCCGGGGCCTGTTCTACATCCGAGCCGTCAAGTCGCGCCGGGCGGCCGGTCTGAATCACCCGCGTCGCGATGTTGTCGCCTTCCAACGTATGGCGCTCGCCAACGACGGGCTTGTTCTTCATCTCAGGATCGATATGAGACAAGGCGAGGACGACCACCTCCTCGCCTTCGAAGCGGCTCACCGATGCGTTTTTCACACGCAGGCATCCCGCAATCTCGTCGGCCACTGCCGCATATACGTCCGACGGGCTCGCCCCGCGAGCCACCAAAGTTGCCACTCTCCGCAACCCGGCCTGCTGTTCAGCGAGCTCCCTTATCCTGTCGCGGCTCGCCTCGGCCGCGGCCTGCGCTCGGTGCAGTTCGTCTTGCTCGCGGCGGCGCTCGGTCACGTCGCGGCCAACTCCGTAGAACAAGCCCCGATGCCACACGAGGCTCCACTCAACCCAACGCTGCGAACCGTCTCTGCAGAGCATGCGGTTCTCGAAACGCACCGGCTCGGCACTGCGAGGCAACTGTTCAAGCAAGGCATGCACGTCGTCTCGGTCCTCGTGAACGACGAAATCGAGATACGGCTGTCCGGCCGAATCGTCGACTGAGTAGCCGAGTATCTGCTTGAAGGCAGGGTTGACCCGGATGATCCTCTTCGGGTCCATGATGCACAGCAGGTCAGGTGACAGGTCGAAGAATCTCTCGCCCACCCGCGCCAGTCCCGCGAGTGCGTTGGCCACCAACGCGAGGACGAGGAAGACACCAACCACCATCAGGTTCTCGGGTTTGAATGGGGCGAAATCGGCGGTCGGCCAATTGCGGAAGTAAGCGAAGGCAATGGCGCTGGCGACCGACATCGTCATCGACAAGCCGAAGCCCCACACCATCGAAACCACCAGAACGCCCAGCAGGAAAAGCGTGCCGAAGCGGCCGGTCGTATTCGTAACCACATTGAGCGAACACACGACAAGCGTCTCGGCCACGATAAAGGACGCCGCCACCGCGATCCCCAGCACAAGGGACGGGGCTTTGGGGCGCGTCAACAGCGTGAGCACACGCGGGCGCATAGTGCGCGGGCCAAACCCGGCGTCAGAGCCGCTGCCCGCGAAAATGCGGGCCGGCATCCACGCCGGGCCAGGTCGCCGTGACCGAGTTGGTGTCACCAGAAATCTCACATCGATCTGCGGGACTCCTCGGAACCCGCATCGCTCAGCATAACCGGGCTGCTATCGGCGCCGTGCGATCGGCCCGTGGGACAACAGATCGTCGCCCGGTACCCACTGGTCGGGAGGCAATGACGCCAGCTAGCAGGGGGCGTTGATGGACGTCAGCCGTGACGACATTTGTTTGCTAGGGCGCGACGATTGACCTCAAGCATCTAGTGATTGGGGTCACAATGACATTGGTGATCGCGCTGACAAGCGCAGCCCTCACAGGTTGGACCGTGGAGTGGGCGCAGCGGATGTGCGAACAATGGGTTCAAGAACGAGACAAGGGCCTGTGAGGCCCGATCGTCAATTCGACCCTGGCCCATGCGTTGTTGCCGTACCCTCGCGGATTCCAAAGGTGCGCCGGGGATTCCGGTTGTGTGACGCCTGTGTCATCCCACGCCCTGGCGGTCACAGTGATCGGCCCCGGGGGTGCTTCTACCGTCATAGACCACAACCGCCAGGCCCACTGGCTGATCACGGGTTGCAAATCGGCTTGACGCCAACTGCGGCCCTCGTCGACCGAAACGTCGACGCGGCCGATGCCGCGGCCATCGCCGGCAAGTGCCCACCCGCTGATGCGCAGCGGACCGGCAGGAATCACCTCGTCGTCGCCAGGAACCAGGATGTCGCAGTTCAGGGGCAGCGACGATAACGAAATGCCCTCACCCGGCGCTGCGGTGTCGGGGTCGGCCTCGGGCGGAAGGATGCGATAGTCGATGGCCTGGAAGTAGTTTTCCGACGGGCCTGGTTGCACCATGATGGCGTTGACCCACTTGACGCTGCGAGCCCCGATGTACCCCGGCACCACCACTCGCACCGGACCACCGTGGACTCGTGGAAGCGGTTCTGAATTCATCTCCCAGGCCAGCACCACTTCCCGCGACATGGCCTTGGACAACGGGATGGAGCTGCCATAGGACTGGATGGGGACGGCCTCCGGCGCCACATCAGGGGCGCTGAATGCCACGTGCAAGCCGTCGTCATCGGGCACTGCCGGCAGCCTCGAGGACATCTGCGAGCCTCGCTCCACGCCATTCGGCGGTAGAGATCGCCCCGTGGGCCCAGGGGTCCTTACCGGGTATCGGACGCACGTTCAGCAGTTCGGCGCGCCGGTTGCCGGCACATGCCAGCGTCGCGACAACCGAAACCGGCGCGAACCCGGTGACCAATTGGTCGTAGGTAAGCGTGAGTGGCGTGTCGATCAGGCCGTCGACCTCGAGGCGCCATTGGTCACGTGCAATGTCGGGGAACGGACCATGATTGCGGCTGTAAAACGCGTCGAGCGCCGTGATCTCGGCACCGGCCAACACCGAAGCCGGTGGCTCAGCGTTGAACGGCGAGCGGTCGCGCACGGTCATGTCGCGGCGTTTTCCCCACATCGTTTCGACCATCAAACGTTTAGGTTCCGCCACCGGCGTACGGGAAGTAATCGACCTGCGGAGGCGCGTCGTTGACCTGCACATTGCCCGGCGTCTGGCATTCAGTTTGCGTGCCTCCCAAGTTAGCGCAGGACTGTTGAGCCTGAGAGGTGGCGCCCGGGGCCGTCGGGGCGGCCGCGGCGACCGGTGCGGCGGCGATGGCTACTGCGGCAGCTCCCGTTGCCAAAAGCAGTGCGACGTAGTTCAATCCGAGTTTCATAATGGCTCTCCTTCGATGGCTGGGCCATGTGTATAGGTCCCAGAATGGCGACCCGGCGCGGGCCTGTCGTCGCGGCTGGCACCAATCAACGCTTCCCGCCAGCTGGAATGTTCTCAGCGGCAACGCCGAGGGCGCCCGCGTGCGAACAAATCCCACACCGGCGCCCCGCAACGTTATTGAGGGTTACCGGTGTCCGCCGCCACCACCGCCGTGGAATCCGCCGCCGTACCCGCCGAGCAGAAAGGCGTCGCCGCCATAGGGATAGAAGTTGACGGGCGGAGGCGAATCGTTGATCTCGGTATTGCCCGGCGATTGACATACGGTCCCCGAACCGCTTGCGCCGCAGGACTGCTGAATTGCACCCGGCCCCGTTGAGGCGGCGGCCGCAATCGGTGCGGCGATGATCGCAGTGGCGGCAGCGGCCGCACCCAACAACGGTGTAAAATAACTCAGTTTCATTCGCATGGTGTCACTCCTGGGATAATTGGTTGTCTCTGTCCGTGTTCCAGGGTCGTCCTGCGCCGAACCATTGTCGTCGGTGCTGACATCCATCTGCGCCGCCGCCAGCCCGAATATGCGTCTACCCGTCAGCAGGGATCCGCGGCGATGCGCCGACTCGGCCCTACGCTCCGGACTGCACCAAAAACAATGGCGGAAGCGATATCTGGTGATACCGCTTCCGCCATCATCAATGATCCCTACCGGCCCCAGGCCCACGGGTTCCAGCCCCACGGGTGCCAGCCCCAGCCGTAGTGATTGCCGCGGAATCCCCCGTCGCCGCCATGGAATCCGCCGCCGTGAAAGCCGCCGCCGTTGAAGCCGCCGCCGCCGTGGAAGGCAGCGGGCACAACCTGGCTGCTCGTCACCGCTGTGGACGGAGCGGCCAACTGTGCCGCCGCCGGCGCGGCCGCGGCAGTTGGTGCCGCGGCGATAGCCACCGCAGCAGCGCCCGCCGCCAGCACCGGTGTGATGTGGGTCAGTTTCATTCGCATGTTGCACTCTCTCGTGATGGCCGGTCTAGCAGTCGTCGATAGACCGGCGAATCTGTTTCTGACACTTCCAGAGTTGCTCGCGCGCAACGTCATGTCGTCACCGCTTGCACCCATCGACGCGGCCCTGCTACCCGGAATCGGCGACGGCGGCAACGTATGGCAGTCAGGATCAGTCGAACGGGATCATGGCCAGAAGTGACGTGCCGCTCCCGACGAGGCTGGAGATCCGCAACTGTCCCCCAAGCGCCTCGACTCGATCGACCAACCCGATGAGCCCGGATCCCATGCGCGGGTCAGCACCACCGATTCCGTCGTCAGAAATCGACAGCCGCAAGTTCGCACCATCGGCCTGGACGTCTACCCTCACCTCGGACGCCTGTGCGTACTTTGCTGCGTTCGTGAGCGCTTCCGCGACAACGTAATAGGCGGCGACTTCGGCAGAATCGGGCAACCGCTGGTCTATGCCGAGGTGAAGTTCCACCGGGACGGCAGAGCGACGAGCCAGTGTCTTCAGCGCTGGGCCCAGTCCGCCCCTTGACAGAATTGCCGGATGAATACCCCGCGATATCTCTTGGAGGTCTTCCGATACACCCCTCAGCCCCGTAACGATGTCAGAAACCCGCGCCCTCAACGTGTGGCATTCGGGCGGCAGCAATGCCTCAGTCGTGCGCAGATGCAGGCCCAACGACACGAGTCGCTGTTGCGCACCGTCGTGCAGGTCGCGTTCGAATCGGCGCCGGGCGGCGTCAGAGGCCGCGACGATCCTGGCCCGTGAAGCCGTCAACTCGGCGCGGGCGTCAGCGTTGGCGATCGCGGTCGCGACCAGGTCAGCGAAGTCCCCGACGCGTGCCTCGGTATCAGGAGGTAGGGGATCCGGTCGCGACGATCCGACATTGGCCGCGCCCCACAGACGGCCGTCCACAACGATCGGTACGCCGACGCCTGAGCGCAGACCGAGCTCATGGATGTATTGGACGTCTGGAGAGGGCGCATTGTCGTGGCTGTCCCGGCGGGCGGCGCGGCCAGTGCGGAACACCACCGCCGGGACGCTTTCGCCATCGAACGAAAAGCGCTTACCTACCGGGATCTCCTTCTGCGATCCGCGGTCGTCGTGGCTGGCGAGCAGAACCGCCTCACCGTTGGCCTCATAGCGGACCAGGGTTGCGTGGGTAACTCCAAGACACCGGGCAAGCTCCTCGGCCACCGCGGAGAACACCTCTGACGGCGGCACCGCACGTGCCACCAGGGTCGCGATGCGTCGCAACGCTGCTTGCTGATCGGCGAGCATGCGGATAGCGTCCCGGCTTTCCTCGGCCTCCAGGCGGCGCCGATTTGCTTCGGCAGCGCGTAATCGGACCTGGCCCGCAAGGACATTCGCCAATAGCGCGATAGGCACGAAGACGATGATCGCTACCCAGTCCTCAGCCGTGATCGGGAAGATACTTCCGTCGGCGTCGAGATGGACGAACGCGTAGACAAGCGCGCTCACCGACGTCGTCGACACCGCCAGCCCAAATCCCCAGCCTGCAGAAACCACCAGAACGCCTAGCAAGAAGACGACACCGAAGGGCATTCCGGGAAAGATCCGCTCGAGCGCGTACGCCAGAACGGTCTCCGCAACGATGAAGGACGCGGCGACTGCGATGCCGACACCAAGTGGTGGGGCCGTGGGGCGCAGC
>CAVSXC010000007.1:0-383111 GCA_963731715.1 uncultured Actinomycetota bacterium
AACGGCTACGCAAGCACGGCGACCCGGCTCGCGGTCTGGCCGGACTAGCATCACTTTGCGGACAGCGGTTGGGCGGCAGCGGCACCGAAGCGATACGAATGCCGCCGTTGGCCGAGTCGGCGAATTAGTAGTGCTGACGATTCCGCAGTCGCATTAGCATCGCTAATGCAGAACACTGACATATCTGGCCCTTATCGGCGGCGGCGGCGGGGCGCCCGGACCGACACCCCGCTACATGTGACTGACCGGTACGGCTTCGGCGATTGACGCGGCGGAGCGCGCATATCCCGTCTTCGCCAGGCGCGTAGAGGATCTCGACGAGCACAGGGTGGCCCATACCTCATTCACGTTCCCAATGGCGAAAACGTGACTCACTACGCTGAGACACTCACGCGGCTGAACTGCTATCCAGGGCGCGGTCGTGGCCGCCCTTTCCTTACGGACAAGCACACATTGGCCGCGGTGGCGACAGCCATCAAACTTGTCGTCGAACCGAACGGTCGCTGAGGCAGTGGGCTGCCGTCAGTTCGTCGCCACCGCGCTGACGGCGTTTGCGGCGATTCGGCGCAGGGCGGGCTTGTCCGGTTTCCCCACCGGGTTCTTCGGGAGTTCCTCGATAAGTGTGATGACCTCAGGCACTTTGACTTTAGCCAGGTTGCGACGGCAGTGAGCGGCGAGACTGTCGACGTCGAGCACCGCGCCGGGATATGCCTGCACGTAGGCAACCGGTACCTCACCGAGGATCTCATGGGGGCGTCCGACGACCGCGGCATCCAAGACACCGTCGACGGCGGTCAACACTGTTTCGATTTCCTTGGGGTAGATATTCTCGCCCCCGCGGATGATCATGTCCTTGATGCGTCCGACGATGCGCAGGTATCCGTCGTCATCCAATATCCCGATATCGCCGGTGTGCAGCCACCCGTCCACGATGGTCCGCGCGGTGACCTCGGGCAGGTTGAGATAGCCGCGCATGACGACAGGGCCCGAGATCACTACCTCGCCGCGCGCACCCCTGGGCAAGATCTCCCCTGTGGGAGACATGATTTCGATGCGCTGGCCGCTCATCGCCGGTCCTACTGTGCCCAGCTTTCGGGGACCATGTAGCGGATTCACCGTCGATCCGCAGGTGGCTTCGGTCAAGCCATAGCCCTCGACGATGACGAACCCGAAGCGTTCCTGAGCGCGCGTCATCAGTTCCTCGGACAGCGGTGCCGCGCCGCACCCGGCGAAGCGCAGCGATGAAGTATCGGGTTGGACGTCATCAGGTAACGCGGCCAGCATCGAGAGAATGGAGGGCACCGACGAGAAGTATGTCGGTCGCAGTTTCTCCACCTGTTCGAAGAATCGGCTCACCGAAAACTTGCCCACGATGCTCGTCTGAGCACCCACGCGAAACGGGCTCAGAGTGCCGACCATTATTGCGTTGACATGGAACAGCGGAAGGATCAACAGACTGTGATCCTGCGACGTGAGTTCGAGATGCTCGACGAAACCTTTTGTCATCGCGTCGATGTTCGCGTGATCGACCATCACGCCCTTGGGTTTTCCCGTCGACCCGCTGGTGTAGATCAGAAGCGCCACGTGATCTTTGGTCAAAGCAGCGGGCTGGGGACCGGGCCCCGGCCGGACGAGTTCCTCGACGTGGATGGTGGGTCGGCCACCGGTAGGGGAGCCCGCCGACTCGTTGATCACGAGATGAGCGTCGCAGTCGTTGATCTGAAAGTCCGCCTCGGCGGCGGTGAATGCCGGATTGACCGGTGTGGCGATGCCACCCAACCGCCAGGCCGCCAGTATCGCCACCACCAGCTCAACGCGATTGGGCAACATCACCGCCAGTACGCTTCCGTCGCCGAAGCCCTGCGCGGCCAGCTGGCCCGCGACCGCCGCCGACCAGGCGTCAAGCTGCCCGTAGGTCAACGTGACCGCGTCATCGCGCACCGCCGGCGCCGACCGATCCCGCTCAGACATCCAGGGTAGATACGCAAAAGTCATCATGGTCTCTCAGTCGGGTCCGCTGGATAGCCCTGAGCCACAGCAAGACCGCTCACCGTGAACCCTTGGGTGTCAGTGGTTCCCGGATGGCGTCGTGCCGATCAAGTCTGCGGCCTAAGTGGCGTCGGCCAGCTCGTACGGACTCGGCGCGTTGTCACGGGCCCACTTCTTCTCGGCTTCGGATTCCGGCGGAGGCGGCTTGATCCCATCTACCCACCACAGGTCCATCGCCGTCTCGTCGAGGTGGATCTCCGAGCGCATTCCACGGTCCTTCGTGTAGGGGGCGAGCATCTCGCACATCATGGACATGCAGAGTTCTCGAATTGCCGGATCGTCCATCTGGCGTGCGATGTGATCGACCACGATGCGCACGAAATCGTTCACCAGCTCTCCGCCCACCCACATCGAATCCACGGGATACTCGTCGAAACGCACCACTACGTAGAACCTGGGCAGTGCGACGGTATCCACGTAGAACTGTGTGATGATCCCGGTGATGTTCTTCTTGTCTTCGGTGCTGTACACACCCTCAGGTGCGTGAACAATCCACATCGGCATGTCTGTTTTCCTTTCAGTGATGTGACAATTGGCGAGCGGGCGCCACCGGGCTGGCAACGTCGGCCCCTATGAGGTGCTCCACAAAATGGTCGCGAGCCGCGCGAGAGGAAATGACGAGGCCGTCCCCCGCATATAGGCCGAAGTGTCCGCCCTCTGTGATCAGCAACCGCTTGGGCTCCTGCGCCATGTTGTAGGCCTCGAACGCGAATTCATGAGGGGCGCACACGTCGGTTCTGGCGATGATCATCAGCAGCGGCGTCGGGGAGATGCGATGCACGTAGGACCGCGGCGAAAACTCCGATATGAGATCAAAGCTGCGTGCCGTTACCTCGTTCTTCCACCTCGGGGCCCGTGCGGCGGCTGTGGTGCTAAACCATTGCCACGCCTCGGGATCGGGCATCATGGATGGTGCCATCGGGTCAGGATCAACCGCAGGAAGAGTTGCCGGCTCACCGCCGGCGAACCGATTCGCCCGGTCGGCGTCGAGATTGTCCAGCAAGTGCCCGAGCAGATCCGGGCGCACCATCCACCGCGCGCTGTCGTAGCCGTCGATGAACGGTACCTGCGACACCACTGCCTTGACCCTGCGGTCGATCGCCGCCACGGTAAGGACCAGCCCGCCGGAAAAGCTCGTCCCCCAGACCCCGACACGCTCGGAATCCACCTCGGGTCGAGTGATCGCATAGGAGATGGCGTCCCGATAGCCACGATATTGCGCGACCGGGTCCACCTCTTGGCGAGGAGTACCGTCGCTCGCTCCAAAGTTACGGTGATCGTAGACAAGAACATTCAGGCCCGCAGCTGCGAATACCTCCGCATAATCCGCTAGGCACAATTCCTTCACCGCCGAGAGGCCGTGTGCCATGACGACAACCGGGGCAGGGCCTGTGCTTCCCTGTGCGGCGAAGAACCATCCACGCAGCGTCACATCTCCGGTGCTGAACTCGACGTCCTCGGGCTTCATGTTTCTCCAGTTCGATGCGAAGAATTCTCGCGGTGGCGTTCAATTGGGCTCGTCGGCCGCAGGTTGTCTGTCCGCATGTGACCGTGCCGATATCGACGCTAGTAAAGCGAGGCCCGCCACAATAGAACGATTCTGACGCCCAGTGGGATCGCGCTGCCAACCGTTTCACGCATCGTCAGAGTCGCCGCGCGTCACGGTCCGTCCGACCACCACCCAGTGCACGGAGTCTGCGCACTTGTGCCGCACTCTCCAGCGTGCGCTGCTGTTCGAGATCCAAGTCCTCAGCCGACTGCAAGAGTCTCTTGGTCTCTCGTACGGCTTCCGTATCAGACTGCAGTACCGACTCAACCAAGCCATCGACCTCGCTCGTGAGGTCGCCGACAGGCACCACGCTGTGCGCGAGACCCAGCGCGACGGCTTCTCGAGCGTCGATGTTGCGGGCCCGAACACAGACTTCCAGTGCGCGCGCATACCCGACCTGTCTCACCAAAGGGCGGAGTCCGGTGAGGTCGGGCACCAAGCCCAGGGCCGGCTCTTTCATGCAGAAGACGGCGTCGTCGGCCACCACCCTGATGTCACAGGCCAGGGCGAGCTGGAAACCGGCACCGACGGCGTGACCCTGCACCGCGGCGATCGAGATGAAGTTCGGGTCTCGCAGGAACATGAATCCCTGCTGATACTCGCCTATCGTGCGGGCCGCGGACAGGTCTGTGTCACCGATCAGGTGTCGCACGGTTTCCACGTCGGCGGCGTCTGTGAGCATGGAGCGATCCAGCCCGGCGGAGAAGGACGGTCCTTCGGCGCGAAGGATCACTATGCGAACTTCGTCGGGCATCGAACGCCCTAGACCGGCCAATGCACGCCACATCGCGGGGGTCTGGGTGTTACGGCGGTCAGGGCGGCACAGCACGATGTGTGCGGTTGATCCCTCGACCGAGTACTCCAAACCTGCTGAACGCAATTCGTCTTTCGTCGGTGCTGCGGCCGATCCGTGGTGCGTTGCAGACATCGTTGTCCTCCTGTGCTCGCTATGTCGAAACCATTGTGATCCAGCGCGTCCGGTCGCTTTGCCTGTTGGCAGATCGACGAAGCGATCTCGGTGCCCCCGCGGATCGCATGCTTGACATCGAGGTCAGCAGCCACCGACTCATCCCTGATGAGCTGGGCATGCACGCCCCGGCTCGAGAGCACGTCGTACGGGTCGGCAGTCGGGTAATTGACCCGCACGCGAGGATTCCACTAGTCCGGGGGCACGAGCATGCTCTGCCAAGTTTGGCCCTCTGGGTTCTGCGCCAGATTTGACTGCGTATAGACCTTTCCGTCCGGACCCACGTAGGAACCGGTGGCCGGGTCGTACTCGGCGACCGCCAGCGGTGGCGGCACCACAGCAGGCGCCGGTGCGGGCGGAGAGCCGGGCGGCAGTTGGGGAATCGCCTGACCTGACAGGGTGGCGTTGGGATCGCCCTTCCAGTTGGTGCCATCGTTGAGCGGGACGTACTGCTCGCCGCTTTCGCACATCTGAACCGTCGGAGCGCGTTTACCGGGCACCGTCGCACATGGGGTATTGCGAGCACCGCGAACGGCGAGCAGGTCGGAGTCCTGCGGAATTCGGCAATACACGTCACCGCCGGGGGAATCGGGGTAGTCCTGCGGTGCGGCCGCACGGCGTTGTTGGGCAGGCAGATACCCGGTGGTGCACGGCGGCGGCAGGTTCACGTTGAGGTTGAAATCCACGTGGGTGCCTTTGTAGTCCTGCTTGGTGCCGTGGCTGGCAAGCGAGGCGCCCTGTAACTCCGCGGTGGCCTGTGGAAACAGGACCAGGAGTTGTTCCAGGTTCGCCTGATATGCGACGGCCACGTCGCCCAGACTGACCAAGTTGGCCATCAGGATTGGCAGGGTCGGTTGCAGCCGGTCGAACAGTTGGTGAGCCTCGTCAGCTGCCGGTGCACCATTTACGATGACGTCGGCCACGGCGTTGTCGTGGGCACGGAGTTCGTCGGTGACGGTGGCCAGATGCGCCGACCAAGACGAGATCGCGTCGGCCGTATCGGTTTGAGAATCCAGCACCGGTGCGGATTGGTCGATCAACGCGGTGATCGCGTCCAGATTCTTGCGGGCGTCGATAACCACCCTGGTGGAGCCCTGTACGAACCGGGCGAGCTCGGGGCCCAAACCACCGACAGCAGTGTAGCTTTCGTCGACAACCGTCTTGAGGTTCTCCCGCGGGACGGCTTGCAAGCCCGAGTTGAGAGATTCCACAACACCGTTGATGTCCGGCGGCACCGACGCTCGACTGACCGGAATGACATCACCGTTCTTCAATGATGCCGAGGTGTCGTTGCGGGGCAAGAGCGCCACGTACTGCTCGCCGACCGAAGACACGCTGTGGACTTGTGCGTCCAGGTCCGACGGGATCGCCACGTCCGAGCGCAGCGACAGCACCGATTCGACCCCGGTGTCGGTCAGCTGCACCTCGGTGATCCGTCCGACCTCGGTGCCGCGGTATGTGACGTTTGCGCCTGAATACAGCCCGGATGCGCGCGGTAGCTCGACGGTCACGCGGTACCGGCCGACACCGAGCATCTCTGGGAGCCGGATGTACCCGATCCCCATCACCACCCCCGCCACGAGCGTGATCAGCGCATAAACCACCAGCTGGATCCTGATCCGCCTGTCAAGGTGCATGGCTAGCGTCCCTGGTCGACGTGATAGGGGATGACCAACGGATTACCTGCGGTGTACGGACTGGGGACTTGGCCGATCGTGCGGCCCCACTGCAGCTCCAACTTGGTGAGGTCGCCTTCAAACCGAGTCCCGGTGAACAGGGATGAGTCGATACGGCTCAGCGTGAGATCGACAATCATGGACAGATTGGCGTAATCACCGCGCATCCATTTGTCCAGTGTCTCCTTCGGCCATGGGAAGGTGGACAGCAGGCTCAGCGAGCGTGTCAATGCCGGGCCGGCATTTGCGAGCGATTCCAGTACTGGGCCAAGGTCTTTCAGTTCGGCTACCAAGTTGTCCTTCGACTGGTTGACCGTGTCGGCGGTCAGCGCGCTGAATTTTCCGAACGCATCAAGCGCGTCGGTCAGGTGGGTACGTTGTTCGGACAGCACAGCCAACGCGTCGGGAATCGTGCGCAAAGCGTTGTCCAGCACTGGCTTGTCGGCGGCGAGCTGGCCGGCCAGGCCGTTCACGCTCTCACTGGCCGCGATGATGTCGGCCGTCTGCGTGTTGAGGTGCCCGACGAACTCGTCGACCTGGCCGATCACGCTACGCAAATCGGCCTCGCGCCCGGCGAAGGCCGTGTGGAACGCCGTGGTGATGTCCTGAACGCGGCCCAACCCGCCCCCGTTGAGCAGGAATGACAGCGCCCCAAGGGTCTGCTCGGTGTTCGGGTAGGCGCCGCCCGACGTCAGCGGGAGCAGCGATCCGCCGTGCAGCCGGCCTTCGGGCGCGACGTCGCCCGGCGGGGCGAGTTCGACGTGGGTTGAGCCGAGCAGGCTGGTCTGCGCCACCGTGGCGATGGCGTTGGCCGGTAGTTCGACATCGCCGTTGACGGTCATCGTGATCAGCGCGTGCCAGCCCTGGCTTTCGATCTTGCTGACGGTGCCCACATTCACGTCGCCCACTCGGACGCGCGAATTCTCCTGCAGCGTCGACACATCCGGTAGCTGTGCCTGGACTTGGAATGAGCCGGCTCCACCCCCCTCTGTGCCGGGCATCTTCAGCGAGTTCAAACCGCGCCACTCACAGCCGGACAACACCGCCGCCACCAACGCCAGCGCGACCAGGGTGCCGCAAACCGACCGAACACGAGTCATGATCCCGCCCCCGGGGGCACCATGAGACCCGGCAAGCCGGCAGCGGGATCGGTGGCCGACGGGATCGGTGGCGCGTCCGCGGCGAGCGGTGCCGCTTCCGCGGCGAGCGGTGCCCCTTCTGCCGGCGAGACCGGTTGTGGCGGCACGTAGTCCGGTCGCATCCAGTCCTCGCTGTACGTGATCTCGTTGGGCCTCGCCTGAGCACCGACGAAGAGGTTCAGTCCGATCGGCGGAAAGTTCATCTGCCGGTTCTTGACGATGGGCGCGAGGTACTGGACGCACAGCTTCGATGACTGCTCGGCACCCAGCCGGGAAGCCGCCTGCACTGCACCGCAAAGGAACTCGAGCGGGTTGGCGAAGTTGTTCAGGACCGGGGTGGTACTCAGCGAAGCCTGCGCGGGCTGATACGTGTTGGACAGACCTTGCAGCGTTCCCGGCGTCACGTGCAGGATCTGCTTGATGTCGTCGAGCCTGCCGACGAGGGTCTGCGATACCGAGGTCAGCTCGTCGGACGTCATGCCGAGCGTTTCTTGATTGTCGGCAACGAACGTCTTGACGTCACCGACTGCGGTGTTCAGATCCTCTACCGCCCGGCCAACCTCGTGGGGATCATTGGCCAGCAGCGCACTGACCGAGGCCAGATTGCGGTTCAACTGTGCCATCAGGTCGCTGCTGGACTGCAGAGCCGACACCAGGGTGGACACATTCTTCACCGAGGAGAACAGGTCGTCGCTGTGGTCGGCCAACACGGAAAACGCTTGCGACATCTTGATGACGGTGTCCCGAATGCTGGTGCCCTGTCCGCGCAGGTTGTCCGCCGAGGTATTGATCAACGCTCCCAAGGTGCTGACCCCGCCCGGTGCCGTGGGCTGCAGCATTGTGGTCAGCTTCTCTAACTGGACGCGCAGCTCGTCCCACTCCACCGGCACCGCCGTTCGGTCCTCGGGGATGACCGACCCGTCCGACATGACGGCACCGCCGGTGTAGACCGGGGTGAGTTGGATGGCGCGCGCGGTCACCATTTGTGGCGCCAGGATCACCGCCCTGGCGTCCACCGGCACTTTGTATTTGTCGTTGACCCAGAACGTGATCTTCGCGCGTGCGGGCTGGGGTTCGATTCTGTCGATCGCGCCGACCGGCACCCCGAGAATCCGAACCTGATCACCGGGAAAAATGCCGTTGCTGTTCTCGAAATAGGCCACCATGCGCGTCTTGCCCACCGAGTTCCACAGCGATCGAGAGACCACCGCGATGCCACCCGTCAGCAGCGATACCAAAACGATGGCCACACCGATTCTGGCGAGGCGGTTCACGGTGCCTGCTCCGCTCTCGGTGGCGCTTCGCCCGGAGCCGGTGCGAGGACGGGCGTCGGGATCGGTTCGGGGACAGCCGAATCCGCGGGAGGTCCGGGCGGCGGGCGGCCGGGAGGCGGTGCCGGCAGGGGTTCGCGGTATGGGTAGCGCGGGTCGCCGGGCTTCCCGGTGATGGCGTCGGGCAATGTCAGGTGCGGTTCACCACCCTGGCCGGTGCGCGGGTAGGGCACCGGAAGAGCAGGGGTGCCGGGTTCGCCGGTCGGCGGATCGGTCAACGCCGACGGCGGCAGCACAGCGGGGTCCAAGCCGAGGTCGGAGAACGCAGCGTCGATGAAGGGCTGCACGAACTGCCCAGGCAACAGATTGGTGATGTAGGACTTGATGAACGGTCCTGAGGCCATCGTCTCACCGATGTGCAGCACGTAGTTGCTGAGAAGTTTGAGCGATTTCTGAACTTGCTCCTTGCGGCTGTCCACGATCGCCAGCACGCCGTTCAGTTTGTCCAGGGCTGGCCGCAGAGTTGCGCGGTTCTCGCCGATGAAACCCGACAACTGGGTCGCCAACGCCGAGATGCTGTGTGCGATCTCGTCCAGCGCGCTGCTCTGCGTTTGTAGCTGGGCAAGCAACGCGTCGGTGTTCTTGATCAGGCCGACCACCTGATCGGCGCGTCCTGACAACACGGTGGTGGCCTTGTTCGCGTTGGCCAGCAACCCGCGCAGCTCAGCGTCGCGCTTGTCGAGGGTTTCGGAGAGGCGCGCCACGCCCTCAACCGCGACCTTCAAGTCCGGCGGGGTGTCTTGGAAGGTTTGGGCCAGCGTGGCCAATGAGTCCGACACCTGGTTGGTGTTGAGGTCTTCGACCGTGGTCGCAAGATCGCCGAGTGCGTCGGGAAGTTCGTAGGCCGGCGTGGTTCGCTCGACCGGGATGGGCCCTCTCAGTGTCCCGTCGCCGCGGGAGGTGATGCTGAGGATCTTGGCGCCAAGCACACTCTTGGTCTTGATCGCCGCTTCAGTCCGGTCGCCGAGACGGACACCCTGGTCCACCTTGAACGTCACCAGCACCCGTGACCCGTCCAGATCGATCGAGGCAACCTCGCCGACCCGAAACCCTGACACCTGCACCGCTGCACCCGTTTGCAGGCCACCGGATTCGGCGAAATACGCCGAGTACTCGGTGGCGGAGTTTAGGAGTGGCAGCTTGTCGTACTGCAACGCCGCGGCCACCGTCGCGGCGGTGGCGGCGACGCCCACGACCCCGATGATCACCCGGTTGCGCTCGGCGAACGGCTTCATCGCGGCGCACACCGACCCGAGGTCTGTCCGGCTATTTTCACGTACACCGGCTGGCCGCCCTTTCCGTTGAACTTGAACAACAGATCACAGAGATAGAAGGATAAGAAGTCGCCGTATATCCCTTGCCTGCCCAGGATTTGGTATGCATCCGGCAGTGTCTTGAGCAGGTTGTCGAAGTAGTCGTGATCGGCCACCACGATTCCGGCGGCGCGGTCGGTCTCACCAACGACCTTGTGGGCCGGGGGGCGGGCCTGCTGCAGTAGGTCGGCGACCGAGCCTGCGGCGGCGTTGGTATAGGCCACCGCATTGCTGATGTCGGTCTTGCGGTCGGCCAGCCCCTGCACCAACTCCGACAGCGAGGTGACGGCCTTATCCAACTGCTTGGTTTGATCGCCAAGCGATCCGAGTACGACGTTCAGATTGGTGATGACCTGCCCGATCAGCTCGTCACGGTCAGCCAGTGTGCTTGTCACTGCGGCTGTCTGGGCAAGAAACGAGTTCACCGTCGTCCCCTGGCCCTGAAACGCCGCAATCAGTTGCCCGCTCAGGGCGTTGACCTGCTCTGGATCCAGTGCCCGAAAAAGCGGCCGGAAGCCACCAATCAACGAGTCCAAGTCGAGGGCCGGCAGTGTCCGGTCGGTGGGGATCGTCTGTCCGGGGTTGAGCCGTTTCATCCCGCCGGCGCCCTCCTCCAAGGACAAGTACCGGCCGCCGAAAACGTCGGCCCACCGCACCGCCGCTCTGGTCCCCTCGGTCAGCGTCACCGAATCGGCAGCCGAGAACTCCACCGACACAGTCGAATTGGCTTCGATGGATACCTTCTTGACCTTTCCGACCTCCACCCCCGCGATCCGCACAAAGTCGTCCTGCGCCAAGCCGGACACATCGATGAACGTCGCCCGGTATGTCCTCTCGTCTTGAAATCGCAACTGCGCAAAGATCATCATCATCGCGAAGAAGCCCAACGCGCACACGAGAACGAAGATCACCAGGCGCCACACCGCGCCAGCCAGATGGTCTCTCACGGCTGTTCACCTCCCGGTGCCCCGTCGAGCGCAGGGGGGTCCGGTGGCGGCCCGGATAGCGGTGCTCCATACGGCGGAGCGCCCGGATATGGCACCGGCCCGATGGCAGGCGGCCCTTCACCGTGCACGCTCGGTGGCTCTGGCACCGCGCGGGTCACTGGGAGGAAGTTGACCCACCACGGATGCCCGATCCCCGGGTTGGGCCGGATGTCGGTGCCCGTCCCCCACCCTGTGTTCGTCACAAGTTGGCGCACAGGGAAGTTCTTGGTCGCATCGGGCAGTGATCCGCAACTCGGCTTGCCGCCAGGGCCGCCTTTCGCGGAGATGACCGGCAGGTTATCCGGGTATCGATACGGGTCGTCGCCGAGCCCAACGCCCGAGTCCATGACCCAGGTGCGCCCGTTGCCGCCCATCTGTTCATAGCCGCCGTTGTCCAGGAACCACTTCGCACCCACCAGCAAACACGTATATTCCGGGTCGTACTTCGACAGCAGGTTGGTCGTCGGCGCAGCGGTATTGACCGCCCGCACCAGATTGTCTTTGCTTGGCGCAAGCAGGCCAATGCCCGCCTGAGCCAATCCAGTTACGTTCAGCAGCAAGGCATCCAGATCCTTCGCGTGATTCGTCACAGTAGCGCTGGTGGTGCTGGCCGACTTCAGAATGTCCAGAATGTCTTGCGCCGCTGCGCCGTAGGCGTCACCGAACCCCTTGATGGAGCGCCAGTCCCGCGCGAGGGTGTCACTTCGTGGATTGAGTGCCAGCAGAACCTGATTGGCGCCGGTGGTCGCCTCACCGATCCGCTCGCCCCGACCGCGGACCCCTTCGGACAGAGCGCTCAACGTGGCATTCAGCTTGGCCGGATCCACCTGCTTGATAACCCCGACCAAGTTCTCGAACACCGTGTTGACTTCGGTGCTGACATTGGTTGACCGCAGCACCGCGCCCGCCGCCAGCCGCTCGCGGCTGGGCACAGACGGCGGCACAAGTTCCACATACTTGACGCCGAACACCGTCGTGGCCTTGATCTCGGCCGCCACATTGGCTGGGATGTGGCGCATTTCGTCGGGAAAGAGTTCCAACGTCAAGCTGACCGGACCAGACGTGCTTTTCATCGAAGCGACCCGGCCGACCTCTACGCCGCGCATCTTGACTCTGGCACCGGGCTCCATGACCAGACCCGACCTGTCCGAGGTCAGTGTGACGCGGTCATAGGAGGTGAACGACCCGGCGTACATCGCCGAACACACCACCGTTACGGCTGCCACGGTGACGATCAGAATGACCGTCCACCACCCAGGGTGGAGCCGGCGTGATTTACGAACCGGATCCATACCCGCTACCCGCCCACGTGGAAGTTGCCGGACTGGCCGTAAAGGGCCAGCGATACGAACACGACGACGAAGGAAGAAGTGACCAGCGACGTACGTACAGAGCGGCCGACGGCCTCCCCTACGCCGGCGGGGCCGCCCGACGCCGTGAACCCGTAGTACGTGTGTACCAGCATGATTACGAGCGTCATGGTGATCGCCAGGACGAATGACCAGATGATATTGGTTGGGATCAGGAACGTATTGAAGTAGTGGTCATACACGCCCGTCGACTGGCCATACATCGCCGTCGTGACCACCCGGGCGGACAGGAATGCCATCAGCACCGCCACGCAATACAGCGGGATCACGACGAACACCCCCGCCAGCACACGTGTTGAGGACAAGTAGGCGATCGAGCGAATCCCCATAACCTCCAACGCATCGATTTCCTCATTGATCCGCATCGCCCCCAGCTGTGCGGTCGCTCCCGCGCCGATCGTCGCGGAAATGCCCCACGCGGCGGTCAACGGCGCGACCAGCCGTACGTTGAACAACGCCGAGCCAAACCCGGTCAGCGCCTCGATTCCCATGTCGGCGAACTGGTTATAGCCCAGTATTCCGGGCAGGGCGCCGGTGGAGATGTTCAGGAAGCCGACGATGGCGATCGTCCCACCTACGACCGCCAAAGTCCCTGTACCCAGGCTCATTTGAGCTATCAGACGCAGAGTCTCGACTCGATATCGGACGGCTGCGTCGGCGACCGATCCCAGTGTGGTGAAGTAGAACTGCGCCTGGCTACCGACGCGGTTCCACTCCTTCACCCAGCTCCGCACCACCCGCCGCACACGCGGGCCGCGCTTGCTCGGCACACCGATACTCACAGCGTCACCTTGACGCCCACTGCGGTGGCGATGACGTTGATGACGAACAGTGCCACGAAGGAGTAGACCACCGTCTCGTTGACCGCGGTGCCCACACCGGCCGGACCGCCAGCCGCCGAAGTGCCTTTGTAGCAGGCGATCAGGCCCGCCGACAGCCCGAACAATGCCGACTTGACCAGCGTGATAACGACGTCGCTCGGCCCAATGAGAACCGGCAAAGTCGCCACAAAAGCCCCCGCTGTGACGTGCTGGGCGAACACCGAAAACATGAACGCCGCGGTCAACCCGACCAGGACCACCACCGACACCAACAACAAAGCGACAACGGTCGCTGCGAGCACCCTCGGTACCACCAACGCCTGGATCGGGTTGATGCCCATTACTCGCATGGCGTCAAGCTCTTCACGAATTGTTCGTGCGCCCAAGTCCGCACACATTGCCGTCGCCCCGGCGCCCGCCACCACCGCCACGGTCACCATCGGGCCGACCTGCGTGACAATTCCAAGAGCGGCGCCGGCGCCGGTGTAATCGGCGGCACCGAACTCCATGAGCATCGCGTTGAAGGTGAACACCATGAGTACCGCGAACGGGATCGCCAGCATCACCGTCGGCAGCGTCGATACTCGCGCTACAAACCACGTCTGCAACAAGAACTCTCGCCATGCGAATGGCCGCTGCGGTATCGACACCAGGGTGTCGAGCGCCATCGCGTAGAAGCCACCCACCGCGCCGAAAGGCTTGGCAACCGCACCCGCCGACACGCGGCGCGTGCCCCGAAGCCCAACGATCATAGGCCGGCTCCTGTCATGCCGATGGTGCCCACCGTCAGTGCGCCAGCTCGTAAGGAATAGGTCTTTTCTCATCGGCCCAGACCTTTTCCATCTTGGAATCGGGCAGGGGCGGAACCATTCCCTGAACGCGCCATAGGTCCATTGGCGTCTCGTCGATGTGTACCTCCCAGTCGAAGCCGCGCTCCTTGATGAGCGGTGCCAGCTTCTCCTCGATGATCGCCATGCACGCCGCCCTTGCTTCGGCGGTGTCCAGCTGCCGCGCGACGTGGTCGATGCGGATGCGCACGAAGTTGGTCGCCGCCTTTCCGCCGACGTAGATGGAGTGGGCGGGCTTGTCGTGGAAGATGACTACGACATAGAACTCGGGCAGGCCCGCGTAATCCACATACATCGAAGTGATCGCCTTGGACAACTGCTCCTTGTCCGCCTCGGTATAGGCGTTCTCAGGAGCGAAGATCTCCCAGCACGTCATTGCATGCTCCTGATCGATGTTTGAATCCGCTGTGCCATAAGGTGAACGACTCTGTACTGCATCGAGATTCGACCGTTCCTGGGCCGACGGTCACTTACTCGAGATGCGCGGTCGAGGTGGGCATGCCGTCGTTGCGTTCTCGACGCCTGGACGGCGTTATTGCCGGCACCGTAACCACGCTCTTCGAGGCGAAGAGTCCCCGCCGGACACGATCCGAGCCTTTCTGTTGTGGTGGTAGCCACAAAGTTTGGAACGTGTGCGCGTCGTCTCATAGAACAATCGCGCCGTGTGCGGGTACAGGAGTGCCGCGCTCGGTGAGGGCGTCGGGATTATGGCGACGATCACCTGGCGATCTCGACTGACGCCGAACATCTGCGTGGATCGCTCTTCTAAATGCTTATGCGACTTAGTATTTCGCTGTAGTTGCGACTGGCTGTCATTGAATCGCGTGCGGCAATCCTGACTCCCCGGAATTTGCAGCCGTGCCGCGTAGCCGCGAAGGTGACGTATTGAACCATCTGCGCACGGCCCGTGCCAGGCTCGACTGTTCGCGCATTCCCACCCGCGTCGCGATCTGCGAGAACGACAATTGGGTTGTCGTAATGAGTTTCAGAGTTTGATCCTGTCGCACCTCATCAACGATCTTGTTGAAGGAAGTGCCCTCTGCGGACAAGATCCGTTGCAGCGTACGCGGGTGCATCTTCAGCAGGCGCGCGACCTTCGACAGATCAGGGGTGTCGAAGCCAAGGTGGTCAACGACTATCTCAGCCACCAGATCGGAGACCGGTAAACCTTTGTGACCGAAGTGGGTCTCCAGGTAGTCGATCGCCATGTCGCGGAGCAGGTCGTTGCCTCCGCTGACCGGCGCCACGAGCAACTGGCGCGGTATTCGCAGAACGGCGCTCGTGCTGCCGAACGTGACTTGCGCCGCAAAGAAATCTATGTAAACCGATTCGGGCGCCAGAGGTGGATGCGGAAGTTGCACGGATCGCAGCCCATATGGCGCTGCACCGTTGATCACAAACAGGATACGGTGGACGATCGCGATGCCGTAGTCGATGCTTTGAGCGGCCGTGCCTAGCCGGTAGCGAAGCCCGATCACCTCCGGATTACCTAACGGGTCGGCTATCGGTTCGAGTGACAAAGCGGGGCTGTGAACGAACAGGTAGCGTTTCGCGCATTCGATTGCTTCCCCCATCGTTCGCGAATTCGCGATCGCGACCGCGACTGGGCCCATAAAGTCCAGGTCTTGCTGCGCCGCCATGCGCAATCCGAAGTCTGGGACCGACAACTGTGAGGCCGCACCTTCGAGGAGGCGCTCGACTACCCCGAGACTGAGGAACGCGTCGCGCCCAGCGATCTCGGTTTCATCCAAACCGCTCGCAGCAAGAAATTCGGGGCCCGAGCCGCCCAACTCACTGACGAGAGTGGCAAACCCTCGCAACGCTGACGCCCGAATGGGCACCTCGCTGTCGCGCACAGACAGATCCTTGTCGTCTTGGGACAAGTAATGGCGAATATAGGCGAGGAAACTACAGCATGAGCAACTCGGTGGAGGCGGAGTTGCAAAGCCGGCCAGCTCGGACTGGCCTTGCGATGTAGTAAACAGCAACCCCGGCAGGAGGCAGGCCGTGACGCCAGCTCAAGCAACCTTGGCCCGTCCCGACCGCGCTGCACTGGAAGAGCATGACTTTCACTGGCGGGCGGCCGTTCGTGACCGCCTTGCCAGTATGGAACTGCGGCGCACGGAGTGGATCGGAAGCTTTGGCTCTTTGAGGATCCGCGACCTCGGCGATCTCCTCATCACTGATTGGGAGTGCCCCCCGGTGGAGGGAGTTCGAGGCAACAATTTGGCGCGTCGCGACGATGACGCCTTGCTGGTATTCACAGCCTCCGCAGGGAAACAGATCATCGAACTCGCTGGTCAGACGGTTGTGCTCCGACCCGGAGCGGTTGTGATCACGAGTACCCGGGCAACGGGGACCTTCGTCATCCCCGACCGCCTGACCAAACGAACCATCAGAGTGCCCATGACCGCGCTCGCCTCGTTCGATACGGATAGCCGCGTACCCGATTGCCTACTCATGGACACAGCGGAGAATCCGCTAGCCAAGATCCTGCAGGACTTCCTCAGTGGTATCGACAGCCACTACGGTCGCATGTCATCGGTAGAGACCGAGACCGCGCGCAACGCTCTACTCACCTTGATCGCGGGGATGATCCGCGCAAGTGAGCTCCCCGACGCGGGCGAGGGCGAGCTCTTGCCACTGCTCCGACGACAGCTAGAGACGTGGATCATGAATCACCTCTCGGGCGGTGCCGTCAGGGTCCAGGATCTCGCGGTCGCACACAATGTTGCACCCAGAACCGTCCACCGCGCATTCGAAGCAACCGGCGACACCGTCGGAGCGGTCATCCGAAAGCACCGCCTAGCCGCCGCGCGAGATGACCTCGTGCACACGAATCTCTCGATCGCTGCGATCGCGCACCGCTGGGGATTCTGCGATGCAAGCCACTTCGGCCGAGAATTCCGACGACATTTGTCCTTGTCGCCCGGCGACTACCGCGAAGCACACGGGACTCACCCGAGGTTAGAAGTAGACGCGGCCAGCAAGGGTGGTGCGTGGCGGCAGCCGACGACGCGCCGCCGGTCTGAATGCCGAATACCGTAGTGAGAGCTCGCCTGCTTGCCAGGGGATTGCGAACTGCGCAGGGGTCCATCAGATATGTCAGACCGGTGCGGCCGAGCGCGGCAATTTCGCTTGTCGCGAAGGTTTACCAGCAAATCGAACGCAACTACGGCTTCCTGGCTCCGCCGATCACGCTGCACTCGCCCTCTCCGGATGTGATGGCGGCGAGCTGGTTGATGATGCGCGAGACACTGCTCGCATCGGGGCGGGCAGATCGTGTGCTCAAGGAGTCGGTCGCATCGGCCGTGTCCGAAGCCAACACCTGCCCATACTGCGTCGAAGTCCACGAAGCGACGCGACAGAGCATTGACGGCGCCTACGACGCCGACGCTGTACGGGCCTGGGTACGAGGCGGCCCACGCCCCTTTCCAGAGGACCAGCTCGAGGAATGTATCGGTGTGGCGGTGACCTTCGAGTACGTCAATCGCATGAATAATGTCTTCCTGCCCGAAAGTCCCATTCCGCCCCGGGTTCCGGCCCTGGCACGCAATCAAGTACGGCGGACACTGGGCGGGGCGGCGGCCCCCGGCAAGCGCGCTATCGAGCCTGGTGACTCGCTCGCGCTGCTTCCAGACGCCCCGCTGCCCGAGGACTTGTCATGGTCGGCCGGACACGCCACGGTTGCCGGCGCGTTCGCCAGAGCGAGCGCAGTCATCGACGCCGCGGGTGCCCGGTCACTGCCCCTCCACGTCCGGGATCTGGTGAACGCGTGGCTGTCCGGAGACGCTGGTGAGATGGGCATCAGTCGCAGCTGGGTCGATGAGGCTGTCGCCGAGCTACCCGCCGCTGAGCGGGCCGTCGCGAAACTGGCGTTGCTGACGGCTTTGGCTTCCTTCCAGGTCGATGCCGATGTGGTCGCATCCGCACGACACGACTGCGCTGACGACGCCGCGCTTATTGACCTCACTGCGTGGGCGAGCCTGACGGCGGCCCGTCGGTCGGCTTCCCGGTATCTGCACGCGAGCTGGCGGCCCTTCTAGATGTCGGCGGCCACCGTGGCGCTTCCGTACCACGGACGGGCGGAGCTGTTCTATTTCACAAAGACGTTGGCTCGTACCGTGGGTTTGTCGCCGCCGTACAACGTGTACGCCTCAGGTGCGACGACTGACCGCCCCGCAATATTTGGAGGTACTCCGTGGAGACCGCAACCCATACGTCCGCCAATACCTCGACGGGATCGTCGACCGACGCTCCGCCCATCCGCGCAACTGTTTTCGTCGGTCGCTGGCCGAACATTCCCGTCGTTGAGGTTCCGGGGATCCCCACGGGAACCTTCTCGCCAACGACCGCGACCTTGGTGACCGGGGCCACCGAGGCGGTTCTGATCGACGCCCAGTACCTCAAAGATGACGTTCGCGACCTCGGAGACCTCATCGAGCGCACCGGCAAGCAACTCACGACGATTTACATCACCCACGCTCACCAGGATCACTACCTTGGGTTCGGTCCCCTCCTCGAGCGGTTTCCTGGCGCGAAATGTGTTGCGCTGCCGCATGTCATCGAGGCGATAAAGGACACCATGGACATGCAGACCGAGCAGTGGAAGATGATGTTCGGCGACTCGTGCGTGACGGCTGGACCGGTGCCTGAACCGATGGACGGCCACACGCTATTCGTCGACGGTTCGCCGCTGAACGTCATCGAGGTCAAGCAGGCTGACGTCCATCCCACAACCATCGTCCACATACCCGAAATCGATGTTGTGGTGGCCGGCGACTCCGTCTACAACGAAATCCACGCGATGCTCGGATTGTCTACGCCGGCAGAATGGCAGGACTGGCTCGAGACGGTCGACGTCGTGGAAAGCCTCAAGCCTCGGATGATCGTGGCCGGGCACCGCAGGCCCGACGGGGACGACTACGCGACTGAGCGGATGATTGCGCAGACCCGCTCGTACATCAAGGATTTCGCGGCCGCATACGAGGTCGCAGAGGATGCCGACGCGCTGGTCTCCGCCATGACGGCGAAGTATCCGTATCACGGCAACCTGTGGACCCTGCAATTCTCAGCGATCGGTGCAATGATGCTGCGCGAAAATGGTGCGTCAGCGGCAAACAGCACGGTGTAACGCAGTGGGTCGGGCGCACGCCTAGACCAAGCCAGAACTGTCACAAGGTCAATTTCGAGGACCGTCGACGGCCGCCGGGCCGCCGTGGCGACCAAGCGTTCGCTTGGCAGGTGTCCCGTCACACCAACGAACCGATCTCCCAGCATCGCCCCGCTCAATCATGAGGCGGGCATCGCCCCGCGGCGAATACCTGCCGAGAATTCCACTGCATCACCGGGTATGCCAAGCGCGGTGACGCTTCCGGCGGCGGAGTAATCGGCGCGGCTCACGCGTGCACGTCTCCGCTCACGCCCTATCTTGTTGCCATGCATTGAGATTTGTGTCGGCGACGCCTCATGACTCGGGAACCTCCTCACAGGTCAGGTGACAACCAAAACCGGGGGCAGTCCCGACTCTCCCCGCAGTGTGAGATGTTGGCAGCGCGTTCCTAGTCGGCGTCACAGTGGTCCTAGTGTGGCGTGGGTCGCAAAGCTACCGTTCATGGTTGAAGGCCACATCAGGAGGGCGTTGCTTCGGTTGAGCCGGAATTGCCCTTCTGCACAATGATTGTGGCACATCGACTGGAGAGATATGCGCAACCACGGCGACAACCAAGCCAGTCCGTGCTCGGCCGCAGAGAAGCAGTGGGCCGTGATTACGCACCCAGTCCCTGGTTGTTGGCCAAGGCTGCATAGATCTAGCCGTGACATCCAACTCCGTCATGCGAACGCCGTCAGGAAGGTATGTAGATGACTGTCCTAAATCAGTCGAAAGCTATTGACTCACAGAGCCTCTTAGGTGCAGACCACCCTGAGGGTAAGACCTACTATCCGACGGAACGCGACTTCAAGCGGTTTGCACACATTGAGAAGTTGCTCAACCGTTCCGTCGGTTCGGGCACACGCCCCTACTACGACTCGGTGGTGATCGTGGGTGCCGGCTTCACCGCGAGCATCATGGCGGCCCGACTTGCACGCAGTGAGCATTTCCACGGCAAGGTCGTACTGGCCGGGCCCCGCACTGTCGAATCCCGCCTACTCAAGGACGGGGCGACACTGCGTGGTCACGGCACTGACTACATCTGCTACGCGCTCGGCGTACCGCAGTACGCCTATGTCGACGCCTTGTACGGCGACATCCTCGACGGTCGCGGCGTGGGGACGCGCAATCTTGCGACGATGGCCAAGAAGGACGCCAGCGGTGCCTACCAGTTCGGCCGCGTTGGTCCCTGGCAGGGCGGCCGCACGGGGTATCAGCGGCCGTTGTTCTATGGTGCGCGCAACAGCCGGATGCAGGGCGCCATCTATGAGCTGATGGATCGTACCGGTCTGATCGAGGTCCCCGACGCGGTCGGCTCGCTCGATCAGGCATTGGCATTGGCGCCCGGCAAGCGGCCTCTGATCGTCAATGCGGGCCATAACAGCGGGCTTTTGCGCGCCGAGGCGCCCAAAGTCGACTGGGCCACCATCGCCGTTCAAGCTCCACTTAAGGTCAGGCCGAGCGGTTTTCGCTATGTCACGACCAACGCGGCGCTGTTCGCCGGTGTTCGCCGCGGGCAGCGGGTCGACGTCGGACTGTTCAACCCATACGGGGATCCGTTGTCTCCCGAGTCGACGTTCTACGGCATCATGGTCGGCGAGGTGTCCCAGCGCGCGGGATTCGATAAGCAACGCGAGATCGACACTCTCACCGACGAGCTCTACGGCATCGCCGATGCAATTGGCATGGACGTCGATGACCCCGATGAGACGCTTTACGCCGGGCTGATACCCGGCTCGCCGTGGAAAGCGCCCACATCAGCCTCCGGCACACTGGAATTGCAACTGATCGCACACCAGGGCGTGTCGGCGACGTTCTCCGACGGGATGACCTCCGGTGCCGCCGCGGCAGTGGCCGCAGCAGAAGCGGTGATCAGGGGGGTCGATCCCGATTCCGCGACACGCCGCGCGGTCCGCGAAATCACCCGAGACCGCCGAATCTGGAACATCGAACGCAACAAGCTGGCAGTGCCGTTCGACTATCTGTTGCGCGCCGCCCCTGAAGCGATCGCCTACTACCCGCACACCGCCCACGCCAGCACCACATGGAGCAGCGCCGGCTGACGGCGTCTGCACCCATTGACCGTTGACCGCCAACAACATTGACTAAGGAACCGAGCATGACAACCACAGAAAAGGACGGCTCGAGCTCCAAGCCGCTTCCGTCGAACGCGACAGTCAAGCCAATCCGAGCAGCGCAGACCCAATCGGTAACGGAAGCCGAACTCGGCGCAGCTTTTGAACGCCAGCGCAGTGCCTTCGACAGCAATCCAGCTCCCTCGCTGCAGGAGCGCCGGGCCAATCTGCTGAAGCTGCAGCGGCTCATCGAGCAGAATCGCCTGCTGTTCATCGAGGCCGCCAACGCTGACTTCGGAACGAGGGCCGCGTTCGAGACCGAGCTGTCGGAGATCGTCGGGACCATCAGCATCATCCGGTACATGCGGACACATTTGCGATCGTGGATGGCGCCGCGCCGGCGGTCGGTTTCAATGTGGTACAAGCCGGCGAAGAACCGGGTCGAGCCGAGCCCACTCGGGGTTGTCGGTGTCGTTTCACCGTGGAACTTCCCGCTTCACCTTGCGTTGATCCCAGCCGCGACCGCGCTGGCCGCGGGTAACCGCGTGATGCTCAAGGTTAGCGAGTTCACCCCGCACACCTCGACGGTCCTCAAACGGCTTATCGCAGAGAACTTCAACACCGACCTGTTCTATGTGACTGATGGTGGCGGCGGTGTCGCCTCAGCTTTCGCCGAACTCCCGTTTGATCACCTGTTCTTCACCGGCTCCACTACGGTTGGCAAGGTCGTCGCCAGGGCCGCCGCCGACAACCTGACGCCGGTCACGTTGGAACTGGGCGGCAAGAGCCCGGTGATCGTCGACGCGAACTACTCCATCCAGCGTGCAGCCGCAACCGTGGCCTGGGCAAAGCTCTACAACGGCGGCCAGGTCTGCATATCACCGGACTACGTCCTGGTGCCTCGCGGACGAGAGAAGGAGTTCGCCATCGCCGCGCGCGAGGCAGCTCGCAAGCTCTATCCGCAGGCTGCTGGAAATCCCGAGTACACAGCGGTTCTCAACCAACGGCACTACGACCGCGTCAGCGGTTACGTCAAGGACGCCGAGGCACTCGGTGTGGAGGTCATCAGTGCAGAAGATCCCGAACTAGGCAGGGCACGTCGGCAGCTTCCACTGACCATGCTCATCAACCCGCCGGCGCACGCCGAGGTGATGGGTGATGAGATTTTCGGGCCCGTACTGCCGATCATCGGCTACGACACCGACCACAGCGCAGTAGATTTCGTGAACTCGCGTTCGACGCCTCTTGCGCTCTATGTGATGAGCAGAACCAAGCGCCGACAGCAGCACTGGCTTTCCCGCGTGGCGAGCGGCAGCGCGGTGGTCAACGACCTGATGGTCGGATACATGCAGAACGATCTGCCGTTCGGAGGTCGAGGCAAATCGGGCTACGGTGCCTACCACGGCCGTGAAGGCTTTGACACGATGTCGCATCTGCGCCCAGTTCTCTACCAGCGAGCCATCTTCGGACGCACAGGTGGGCAGATGCTCTACCCGCCCTACGGGGCGATCGCCGCGGTGCTGGTCAAACTCATGCGCCGCATCTGAGGAGTCCGGCGCCGCTGGCGCCGATGCCCGGCGTGTGCAGTCGTCACAATCGACCTTGATAGCCCTCGAAGAGCTCTCGGGCACGCCACGCGCATACATTGACGTGTGCGCCCACGTTGATGCATTGCGCTGCGGTGCAGCGTGATCGGCAGGTAACTGCCGCCGTTGCCTACCGGTTGAACAGTGAGCGCGCGAGCGGACGCTGCGGATTGGGCGCCGTGCGCCAATCGAATGGGCCCGGCCCCCCGAAGTTGTCGGAGCCGACTTTGGACGTGCCGGGGTTGTATCCAGGTAGATCGGTGTGGTCGCGGCCTTGCCAGGGGAAGCGGCGCATCATGAGGTCGTAGCGGAACCGTGCCCGTCCGTGGGTCTTCATGTAGTGCCAAAACGTGTTCATGGCACAGGTATTCGGGCGCATCCAGAAGCTGGACGGAATGTCGTTGATGGGCTGGGGTGCACCGACGGTGACGGTGGCGGCGATGCTTCCTTCGCCGTCGTCGTAGGTCAGGCGGGCAAGCACCCGCCCATCAGGACTGACGATCTGGCTTTCGCCGGTCATGATGGTGGGGTAGGGCACCCCGGGCATGCCGGGCATCTTGCAGTCGATGGGCCCGACGTGGAATGCCACCGCGGCGGGGGCGCCCACGGCGCGGGCCAGGTTGGCCGGCGCGTCGGCTGCCCACAACATGTAGTACTCCTGCTCGCGTTCGAAGAGCCTTCGCGTGACCGGCCAGGCGGGGCTGGAGGGCCAACAGTCGCCTCCCAAGATCAACTGCACCCCGCTGTCGCGCATGCGGCGTGCGGTACGGGTGCGCGCGGTCTCGTAGCCCATGGCGCAACCGATCTGGCCGTAGGGTGTCATGAAGACGCCGTCGTCCTTACCTGCGGTGTAGTAGCAGTACTCCCAGACCGAGGGCTCGTCCTTGTCGTGGATGTAGGTAGTGCCGTCCGGCTCGGCGATCACGTAGCTGTGCCGCGGTGCCTTGCCCCGCAGCGCGACGTAGCCTCCGCTGATCCAGCATCCGTGCTCGCGCGCCATCTGTTTGAGCAGCTGGTACGGGGCACCGTCGATCGGCACCGGTGTAGTGCGCAGGACGGGGTGGTAGACGTTGGGGGTGTTGTAGGCCTCGGGAAGCACGACGATGGCAGGGTTATGCTCGCGTACTGCGTCTCGCACCAGGCCTTCGACGTGGCGCAGATTCCACTCCTGCTCGGCAAGGCGCAAAGCGGGCTGGATTACGGCGACTTTCAGCTCACGCGACGGCGTTGCGGCGGGGTCCTTATCTGCGGAGCCGGTCACTGCTGCGCCGCCTGTGCTGCGAGCGCCGTGGCGCCGCTGTAGTCGGGGTGTGCGGCGCTGACACGGATTCGAGGTCGGTGCGGTGTGCGCACGGCCGCGTTGAGCTGTATCGGCTCCGCAATGACCTGCGCAGCGCACGGGTGCTGGTCGTGGGCCGGTGGGCGCCGCGCCTCGGTGCCATGCTCAATGAGCGAAAACGTTTCGGCAACACCGAGATCGGCCAGGATCTGGATAGGTACTTCACGCGCATCGGAGTGCTGTCCCACGCATTGGACGACGGTGTCAGGGCGCTGACCCCCGCGTAGATAGACGATGACGCCTGCACCGTTGTCGATGATGAGGTCGAACGCGCGGTGCAGCGCACCACCGCACTCGCAGATCTGCGATCCAAAGGCGTCGCCAAGCAGGCATTCGAAGTGCACGCCAACCAAGACCCGGTCGGCGGTTGCGATGTCGCCGTGTACCAGTGCGATGTGCTCGAGCCCGGTTGTTGTTTCGCGGTAGCCAACCGCGGTGAATTCGCCAGGCGGAAGGGGCAATCGCGCTTGTCCGACGCGGTAGATGAGCGTTTCGGTGCGCCGGCGATACGTGACCAGATCGGCGATCGTGATGATCGGCAACTGGTGACGATCGGCGAAGTCGAGCAGCGTTGGCACCCGCGCCATTTCCCCATCGTTGTCGGCGATCTCGCAGATCACACCGACGAGGTCGAGCCCAACGAGCTTGAGCAGATCCAATGCCGCTTCAGTGTGGCCGGTGCGCTCAAGCACGCCGCCGTCGCGGGCAGCCAGCGGGAAGACATGACCGGGGCGCGAGAAATCGGCTGGCTGGGAGGTGGGCTCGGCCAGCGCACGGATCGTGGCAGCGCGGTCGCTGGCCGAGATTCCGGTGGTGGTGCCTGTGCGCGCATCGACGCTGACGTGGAACGCCGTGCCGGCGGGGTCGGTGTTGTGGGCCACCATGGGATCGATGTGCAGTGCGGCCAGCCGTGCCGTTGTCATGGGCGCGCAGATCAGTCCCCTGGCCTCGGTGGCCATGAAATGGAGGTGACGGGCCGTGACATGTTGGGCAGCCATCACGAGGTCGCCTTCGTTCTCCCGGTCAGGCGAGTCTACGACGATGACCATCTCTCCTGCGGCGATCGCCGCGAGAGCTTGCTCGATAGTCGAGAATGACCTGCTCATCGTCGAGCTCCTACGAAGTCGAGGACCTGGGAGCTCAGTGCGGTGAGCTGGGCGGCGCATCGCTCGTCGATTGGTCGCCCCGCATCGTCGAAAACTGTTTCGGCAGAATTGATCACGACACCGAGCGGGGTTGGCCAACCGCGCAGCGCATGAACGATCGACCGGAGCGACACGAGGGTGGTGGCGGTGGCCTGCCACCCGTACGCACACACGATGCACCCGACTGGCCGACCGTCTAGGTACGCAGGATCGTGCTCGCGCAGATCCTCGATGTAGTCAAGCGCGTTCTTAACCAACCCGGACACACCGCCGTGGTAGCCGGGGGTGGCAACGATGATTCCGTCGGCGTTCCCGAGGGCGTCCACTAGTGCGGTCGCGGCCGGGCAACGCCGCGACTGGTCAACGGTATACATCGGAAGGTCAAGGGCTTTGGCGCTGAACAGTTTGGTTCGCGCTCCCTGTTGCGCGGCCGCGCTCAGGGCATAGCGTAGTGCTCGCTCGCTTGATGAGTTCTCGCTTAGGGTCCCGCCGAGCCCCACGATGAGCGGCCGAGGGTCCTTGCCGTCCTCGGGCTCGATGTCGACTGCAACAGACATATCAGGTTGCCTCCTAAGTGAAGTCAGGTGCGGGATCGAGTACCATGTCGCGCCTGTTGGCGGCTAGTTCACGGGTTCAGTTGCCGGACTGGAAACTTCGCGTCGCAGCACCTTGCCGGTGGGTCCTTTGGGCAGCGTGTCGACCAGCCAAACTCGGCGCGGATACTTGTAGGCGGCGACGCGAGCCTTGACGAAGTCGCGCAGTTCGTCGGGGCTTGCCTGCGCGCCGGCTTTGAGCGCGACGGCGGCGCCGACCTCCTCGCCGAGCGAGTCGTGGGTGATGCCGATCACGGCCGCCTCGGCCACAGCGGGGTGTTCGTAGAGTACTTCTTCGATTTCGCGGGGATAGATGTTATAGCCGCCGCGGATGATCAAGTCCTTCTTGCGATCAACGATGTAGTAGTAGCCGTCCTCATCGATACGGGCGATGTCGCCGGTGGCGAACCAGCCGTCGGGGCTGATCGCTGAGCGCGTGGCTTCGGGCATGTTCCAATAGCCCGCCATGACGTTGTGACCGCGGATCAGGATTTCGCCGGTCTGGCCTTGGGACACGTCGCGTCCGTCAGTGCCGACGACACGCATCTCGACGCCCTCGATCGGGGTGCCGATCGAGCCGGGCTTGCGCGGTCGGTCGGGATGGTTGAACGCCGCGACGGGCGAGGTCTCGGATAAACCATAGCCTTCCAAAATCTTTGCCGAGAAGGTTTTTTCGAAGTCGACGAGCACCTGCACGGGCAGTGATGCGCCGCCGGAGGTGCAGATTCGCAAGCTGGCCGTCACTGTCGATGACATCTCGGTGGCGGAGGCGAGCAACGCCGAGTACATAGTGGGCACGCCCTCGAATACGGTGACACTGTCGCGTTCGATGACTTCTAGTGCCTTGCACGGGTCGAACCGTTCGACGAGTGTCAGCGTGGCGCCGGCTTGTACGGAGGCGATCAGTCCGCACGTGAGGCCATAGATGTGGAAGAGGGGGAGACAGCCCAGCACCACGTCGTCCGGCTCTATCTGGGCAAGAGTACGCACAAAGATTTCGGCGTTGCGCCGCAGGTTGTGGTGCGTCAGTTGCGCACCCTTCGGGTTGCCGGTGGTGCCGGAGGTGTGCAGGATGACCGCGGTGTCGGTGTCGTCACGTTCGACCGATGGATCCTGCTCGGGTAGGTGGGCAGTCAATTCGGCTAGTTCGGCGTCGTCGATGAGCCAGCATCGGGCGCCGGTGGCGCGGGCGGCGGTCTTGGCGTCGGCTGCGTTCTCGGGCTCGGCGAACAGAGTCATTGCTTCGGTGTTGGCCAGGTAGTACTGGATCTCTCGCGCTTTGAACATCGGATTCATCGGCACGGCGACGGCGCCGCGGAACATGATGCCGTAGAACAGGATTGCAAATGCAGCGGTGTTGGGCAGCATGATGCCGACGCGGTCGCCGGGCTGGATACCGGAGCTCTTCAGTAGGGCGGCCGTCCGGGTGGCGGCGGTGTGCAGCTCGGCGTAGGTAAAGCTGACGTCGTCACAGCGCAGCGCGATCCGGTCGGGGCGCTCATCTCGCGCGGCGGTGAGCAGGGAGCTGAGGTTGGTCATCAAGACTCCAGGGAATACGGTCTGCGGAATTGTGTAACACCTAATGTCTGGACGGCACGGCGCGCGTCTGACTCAGAGCCGATGTCGGCTATCCTTCCGCGGTCAGTGGTGGTAACAATCCACATCAGTGCACCTACTAACGGGGCCCTAAAGCCAACAGCGATAGTCCCGTCGAGCCTCGGGTGGATGAATTGTCGGCGGTCTCCACGAGATCCCTCCAAGTTTGCGAATCAGTCGGTGTGCGTACCTCGGGCTGTTCCGGATGTACTGCAACGACAATTCAACGGTAGGGTGCGGCGTCCTCGGTGGAATAGAACACCTGGGCCACGCCGTGGTACGCAACCGCCAGCCCATTCGGGTGGGTTCGTTCGTGGTTGGCAGCGTGGTCCCATTGCAAGTCAGCGGGGTTCTATTGGGCGGCCGGTGGCTTGATTACCGTCGGTTTGGTCGGGCCCGCTGAGCGGTTAGTCGAATCTGCGGGTGGCGGGGCGAACCGTCGGGCTGGCGGATGTTTTCACGTGGACCTGGAGAAACCTGAATCCCGAAGACGTTGAGTTCAGCGCACCGGAATCATCCAATTTGGTTCCCCTACAACAAAAATGAGGCAACGATGAATGATTATCTGACCATTTTCGGCATTCTTGCGGCCGTGTTGTCGCCAATCATGATCCCAGTGGCCGTCACGCTCGTCGATCACGCCGGTCGGAAGAAGCGTCACTTGGCTGCGGCCATGCACAACCGCCGAACCGTCCGGCGTCAACGGGTCGTCGCCCGGCGGCCCGCAGAGCAAGAGGGTTAACGAGGGCGCCGCTGTGGCCGCGCCTCCCGGAGGTCCACATCGATGAAACGGCGATCGACTCGTGGCGGGCCAACGGTCTCATACGACCTCGCCGACGCCGGCCATGCCTAACGGACATCGACAAGACCAAGCAGCCAACGACTTTCAACAACGCGAGGCTTCCCATGGGGCTCATCACTCCCGATCTTCCCGCCGTCGACCCCGCCACCTGGCGGAGCAAAGGACGAAGATGTTAATCGCTCCGCTCGACGCAGCTTTCCTCATCAGCGAGACACGCGAACACCCAATGCATGTCGGCGCGTTACTTCTATTCGAACAGCCCGACGAGGCAGGTCCGGACTTTGTTGGTGACCTGTACCGGCGCCTGCTCACCTGGGATCGGGTTGGCCCGTGGTTTCGCCGCCGGCCCGCAACACCGGGTCCAGTAATAGGTGCGATGCGCTGGCATGACGACCAAGACGTCGATCTGGATTATCACGTGCGGCTTTCCGCGCTACCGCGGCCGGGCAGGATCCGAGAGCTGCTTACTCTCGTCTCGCGGCTCCACGGCACGTTGCTCGATCGGCACCGACCGCTGTGGGAGTTCCATCTCATTGAAGGTCTCGCCGACTCCCGATTCGCGTTTTACTTCAAGGTTCACCATGCGCTGGTGGACGGCGTCAACTCCACCCGTCAGATAGCGCAAATGCTCTCCGCTGAACCGACGGCACCGTTGCCACCCCCGATCTGGGCCGAACGGAATCCTGCGGGATCACCGTCGTCGTCGATCGCCATCAAACCCTCAATCGGTCGTCAGCTCGCGAACGCGGTCGGCGAGATACCGAGCGTGCTGCATAGCATCGGTGAAGCCGCTGGACTGACACCGACTCTGGCGCGCCTGCTTGCCGACGGGCTGCGCAGCGATGACACCGCTCTGCCATTCCAGGCTCCTAAATCGATGCTTAACGTGCCGTTGAGCGGAGCGCGTCGTTTCGCCGCGCAGTCCTGGTCCTTCCAGCGCATGCGCGCGGTCGGGAAGGCGCATGGGGCGACGCTCAACGACGTTCTGCTCGCTATGTGCTCAGGCGCTTTGCGCCGTTACCTGCTTGACGCCGAGGCACTTCCAGCGGAATCCCTGGTCGCTGCCATACCAGTCGCGCTGCCGGTGGATCGCGACACTGATGGCGGCAACGCCGTCACGATGGTGCTGTGCAGCTTGGCAACTGACATCGACGATCCGCATGAGCGGCTGCGCCGGATTCACACGTCGATGCTGGCCGCCAAGAACGTGATGGCCGGCCGCAGCGCGCTGCAGATCTCCCTGTTTGGGCTTGCCACCGCGACTGGGCCTGCGGCCGCAAATCTCCTGCCAGGCTTCGCCGGCCGCGCGCGGCCTGCCTACAACCTTGTCATCTCCAATGTCCCGGGACCGCGCAGCACCCTGTATTGGAACGGAGCCCGCGCAGTCGGGTGGTATCCGGTGTCGATACCGACAGAGGGTAATGCGGTCAACATCACTGTCGTCAGCTATGCCGACAACATCGAATTCGGGTTGATCGGCTGCCGACGCAGCATCCCCCATCTGCAACGGCTTCTCGACGATCTCGAACACAGCCTCTGTGAACTCGAATCTGCTCCGGCGTCGAGTCTTCAGGGCAGAAGACCAGCGACCGCAACTCGAAGGGATATGTGACCGTGGCGATTCTCGACAGGTTCAGGCTTGATGATCGTGTTGCGGTGGTGACGGGCGCGTCGTCAGGACTCGGTGTGGCGTTTGCCCGCGCATTCGCCGAGGCAGGCGCCGATGTGGTGCTGGCGGCCCGACGGCCGGACCGACTGCAGCAGACGGCGGCGTGCGTGCGGGCTGCCGGCCGCTCCGCGCTATGCGTGCCGACCGACATCGCCGATCCCGCTCAGGTACAGCACATGGTCGAGGCTGCGATGGCGCAGTTCGGCAAGATCGATACCCTGATCAACAATGCCGGCATCGGAACCGCAATTCCTGCCACTCGCGAAGCACCTGAGCAGTTCCGTCGGGTGATCGACGTCAACTTGAACGGCGCGTATTGGGCCGCGCAGGCCTGCGCCCGGGTGATGCGGCCGGGCAGCACCATCGTCAACATCTCGAGCGTCCTTGGGCTGACCACTGCGAAGCTTCCGCAGGCCGCCTATTCGGCAAGCAAGGCCGGGCTGATCGGTTTGACCCGCGACCTCGCGCAGCAGTGGGGAACTCGCAAAGGCATTCGGGTCAATGCCCTTGCGCCCGGGTTCTTCGAATCGGAGATGACGGACGAATATCCCGACGGCTATCTCGACCGCATGACGCCACGCATGGTGCTGGGACGGATCGGTAATCCCGATGAGCTCGCGGCCAGCGCAATCTGGCTCGCTTCAGATGCCTCTGGATATGTGACCGGACAGACGGTCGCCGTCGACGGCGGAATCACGATCACTTAGCCGAACGGCTGGTGAGCGATGTTGGCAGCGCGTTCCTATTCGGCGTCACTGTGGTCCTAGTGCGGTGTGGGTCGCATAGCTACCGTTCATGGTTAAGGCCACATCGGGAGGACGTTGTTTCGGCTGAGCCGGAATTGCCTTTTACGCGAAGGTCTTGGCACATCGACTGGAGAGACATGCGCAACCACGGCGACAACCAAAACACTTCCCTGCTCGGACGCAGAGAGCGGTGGGCCTTGATTACGCATCCATCAAGGATGCGGGCTCACCGGCAAGCCCGCTCAATTTGATGAAGGTACAGCCGCGGTACAAAATCCACCGCGGCATCGAGCGGTTGGAACTGCCAGGCGCTCACCGCCAACGAGCCACACCCAAGCGAATCGGAGACCGATCATGAGCGACAGGTCGCTACAAGACACCCCGCAGGTTGCTAAGCCCACCGAACAGCTGCCCGTCGAGGACACCCGTGCCGTGCGCTACGAGATGGACGGACAGGTCGCGCATCTGATCATGCAGCACCGCCCGCACAACTTCCTGGGCCTCGCGCTGATGGAGGGCCTCGTTGAAGGAATCCGGTGGGCGCAGGCGCAGGGGGCTCGCGCAGTGGTGCTGCGCAGCGCGCTGCGCCACTTCTGTGCTGGCGCTGATGTGAGCTTGTTCGCGACCGCACAAGACGGCGTCGCCCCCGACGAAGATGTCACGGAACTCCTGCGGGCCTTCGAGGAGTTGCCCCTTCCGGTCCTCGCGTCGGTGCACGGTGTATGCGTCGGCGGCGGCCTGGAGATCGCGCTGGCATGCGACCTGATCGTCGCCGCGGAGTCGGCCAAGATCGGCTCCGTCGAGGCGACGATCGGGATGAATCCGTTGATGGGCGCCATGCAGCGGGTCACCCAGCGCGCCGGCGCCACGCGAGCCAAGGAGATGGCGCTGCTGGGACGCCGCTACGATGCGCGCACGCTGGAACGCTGGAATGTGATCAACCGCGTGGTTCCCGACGAGCAGCTGGCCGATGCGACCAATGTCCTTGCCCAGGAGCTCGCGCATGGGCCGACGGTCGCTCACGCCTCCACCAAGCGCATCATCAACGTAGCGGTCAACCAGGGCGTGCACGCTGCCGATGAGGCCATGCGCGAGCTACAAAAGGATCTTTGGGCGTCAGCCGATCTGAAAGAGGGACTCACATCGCTGTTCCAAAATGGGCCCGGCGCAGCGCGATTCGAGGGTAAATGATGTTACCGCTGAAAGGGATTCGCGTCGTTGACTTTTCGCGGGTTCTAGCTGGGCCGCATTGTGCCAAGCACCTACTCGATCTGGGCGCAGAGGTCATCAAGGTCGAACCTCCGTCAGGTGACATGTCGCGCCTGGCGCAGCCGGTCTTCGGTGCGGTCAGCGGCTACTACGCCCAGCAGAACTCCGGAAAGCGCAACCTCAGTATCGACTTGAATGTTCCGGAGGCGCGCCTGGTCGTGCTCAAGCTCTGCGAGACCGCCGACGTCATCGTCGAGAACTTTCGGCCGGGCACGCTGGCATCGTTCGGATTGGATTACGACGCAATCGCAGCGCACAACCCGGGTGTGGTGTACGCCTCGATCAGCGGTTACGGCCAGAAGGGGTCGTGGCGCAACCGCATGGCGTATGCCCCATCGATTCAGGCCGAAGCCGGGTTCACCGTCAATACCCACCGGCAGTTCGGTGTCGGGGAGGAGCACCGTCAAACCGACGCGCTCTCACACGCCGACGTCTATTCCGGCCTGCACGCCACGATCGCTGTGCTCGCCGCGCTCAACCACCGCAACGTCACCGGTGAGGGCCAGTACGTCGACGTCGCGATGGCGTCGGTAATCCTGTCGATGAATGAACGGGTTCACTACGATCTATCCGAGGTCGACCTTGGCGACGAGCCACCCGTTCTGGGCGCGACGCAGACGCCGTTTTTCACCAGCCCGGAGGGGACCCAGTTCGTCGTCCCGATGTCGCTGGTCGGTACGGGCACCTTCGACTTCTACCTAAAGGTGATGCGCCGGCCAGATCTGGCCGAGGATCCGCGCTTCTTGACTGCCGCGCTGCGCAAGCAGAACCTGGCGGCCCTCCACGACATCGTGCAGAAGTGGATCCTGACCTTTGAGGACATGGCATCGCTTGATGCCCAATTCGACGAGGCGAAGCTGGCGACGGGCACCGTGCGCGAGATCAAGGATTTCGCCAAAACCGACTGGGCGCAGAGTTGGGGAGCGACGCGCAGCGTGTCGGACCGCCAGGGCGGAGACATCACGATACCCGGCCCACCATGGCATTTCAGTGCACATGACGAAGCGCTTCCACCGCAGGTGCCCGCCTTACAGGGCGAGCACAACTGGGAGATTCTGCGCGAAATCGGCCTCAGCGACGACGATATCGTGCAGCTCTACAAACTGTCCGCACTGATCGGTGGCCCTTCGGCAGCGCCGGCTGAAGTCGTCAACGAGGCGTGACGACATGAAGTGGGTTACCTACCTCTCGCAGGGCAATGCACAACCGCGGTGCGGTGTCGTGCAGGGCGAATCGGTGTGCGGTGCAACGCCCGAACTTTCCATCATCGATGCATTGGGCCTGGGCGCAGACGGAATGTCACAACTGGCGCAGGCCATCATTTCCGTCCCTGACGAGGTCGTCGCGCTGTCGAGCGTGAAACTGCTTGCACCCGTACCTGTTCCGCCGTCCATCCGTGATTTCATGGCGTTCGAGGATCATGCCGTCAATTCGATGAAGGCCAGCGGTGGTTCGCTGAGCCCCGTTTGGTACGAGCTGCCCGTCTTCTACTTCACCAATCCTCGCGCTGTGCACGCCCACGATGACGACATTGCGATCTCGCCGGGCAGCAGATGGTTCGACTACGAGCTGGAAGTAGCGGCCGTCATCGGTAAGGCAGGCTCCGATATCGCTGTCGATGATGCCGCCGCCCACATCGGTGGCTTCATGCTGATGGCGGATTGGTCGGCCCGCGACCTACAGATGCAGGAGATGAAAGTCGGTTTGGGACCGGCCAAATCTAAGGACGGCGCAACGAGTTTCGGCCCGTGGCTGGTGGCTCCGGATGAGCTCGTTGATGTCCGCACGGATAAGGGCTACGACATCGCGATGAGTGCCCACGTAAACGACGTGCCCTACAGTGCGGGCAACTGGTCGAGCCTGTACTGGACGTTCGAGCAGATGATCAGCTACGCCTCGCGGGGAACCACCCTGGTCCCTGGCGACATCATCGGGTCGGGCACGGTGGGCACGGGCTGCATTCTCGAGCTCGCCCTGACTCAGGGCTTCGACAAGTACCCGTGGCTCAAAGAGCACGACCGCGTCGCGTTGGCCGCCCCGACTCTGGGGTCGATCACGACCACGATCGTTGCCGGGGGATCCCCCAAACCACTGACCTGACGGCCGCGCGGACCCTGTGTCCGCGTCGAGAAAGGAGATGAGTCCGTGCCCCTTTACCAATGTGCATCGCCGATTGGGTTGCTCACCGAGCTCATGAAATCCGAACTCGCCCAGGCCATCACCGATGCCCATGTCGCAGCGACCGGAGCTCCCCGAGAGTTTGTACACGTCGTTTTCACCGCGGTGACGGAAGGCGCGGCCTATAGCGCAGGACAACTGGACACCACGCTGTCACTGATCTCGGGCAGCATTCGCGCCGGGCGCAGCGTCGAGGTCAAACAGCAGTTGGTCAAAACCATCGTCGAATCGTGGTCACAGATCACCGGGCAGCCGCTCGCACAGGTGGTCGCCGGTGTCACCGAGATCGAACCTGAAGTGATCATGGAATATGGGCTGTTTCTTCCGCGCCCCGGCGATGAGGCCGAATGGTTTTCGGCCAACAAGGACGCCCTCCATGGAATCCACGGCGCCGGACTGTAGGAAGCCGCCGCCGCAGCGCTTTTCGCCTCCGATCAGTCCTCCTGGTGCTCCGGCACCAGCATCGTCCTCAACGGCGGGTTCGTCAGCTCATTGTTCTGACGAACGCACACAACAAGGAAGGAATTGACTATGCACGCAGTAAAACTCGTAGGTCCGGGCGCCCTCCGCCTGGAGGAGGCGGAGGTACCGCAGCCCGGCTCCGGTGAGGTGCGGGTCAAGATCGCAGGTGCCGGTCTGTGCCATTCGGACCTGCACGTTCTGCATGCCGGCGCCGACTGGCCGTTCTACGGCGGCACCGTCGGGCACGAGGGAGCCGGCTGGGTCGACGCGGTCGGCGCCGACGTCGACGGCCTGGCAGAGGGCGACCCGGTGATCGTGATGGTGCTCTGGAGCTGCGGCAGTTGCCGGGCCTGTATCGAGGGTCGCGAGAACGCCTGCGAGGTGAACGGCAGTCGCACCATGTTCCCAACGACTCCCGGTCTCGGACCGGATGGGGCGATGGCCGAGTACATGCTCGTCAAGGCACGCTATCTGGAGAAGCTGGGCGACCTGGACCCAGCCACCGCTGCTCCGCTGGCCGACGCGGCGCTCACGCCGATGCACGCCATCAACTCGGCTCGGCATCGCCTCACGCCGGGGGCGACGGTGGTGGTGATCGGGCTTGGCGGGCTCGGGCATCTGGGGCTCCAGATCCTCGCGGCCACCACCGGCGCGCGGATCATCGCGCTCGACATCGACGAGTCGAAACTCGCCGCGGCACGCGAACACGGTGCCGACCTGGTGTTGAAGAGCGACGACGACGCCGCACCGCGAATCCTCGACGAAACCGGCGGATACGGCGCCGACGTGGTCATCGACTTCGTCGGCGTGCAGCCGACCGTCGACCTCGCGGCACAGGTGATCGCGCCAGAGGGGCTGATCCGCTTCGTCGGGCTTGGCGGCGGAAAGCTCTCGTTCGGGGCCGTCGCCGAAGGCACGAGCCTGCCTTGGGGAGTCAACGTGCAGCGTTCCTTCGGCGGCACCCGAGTGGACTTGCTGGAGGTGCTCGCGCTCGCCCGACAGGGGAAGCTCACGGTCGAGACCGTGCGATATCCGCTCGCCGACTTCCAGCAAGCATTCGACGACCTCGAGGCGGGCCGAATTGCCGGCCGCGCCATCCTCGTCCCCTGACATGGGCGCGCGGACTGTCAACTCGAACCGATTGCGCCGCAACGCTACCGCTCGACTACATCAGGCGCCGATGCTGAGTATCGTCAGCCGATGCAGAGCCTCGTCCAGGGTGTCGTCCCTCTTGCAGAACGTGAACCGCACCAGATGGTCCCCTGCCTCGGCGTGCTCGCCGTCGGGATCGCAGAAGGCCGACAGCGGGATCGCGGCCACTCCGGCGCGGTGCGGTAGTTCCGCGCAGAACGTGGTGCTGTCGGACTAACCGAGAGGACGCGGGTCGGCGCACACGAAGTAGGTGCCGCCGCTGTGATGAACATCGAAACCGATGTCCCTCAGACCCGCCGCCAACCGGTCCCGTCTGGCCTGCAACGTTTTTCGCAGCGTGATCACCCAGTCCTGCTGGGTGGCCAGGGCCAGCGCGACGGCGGGTTGAAACGGTGCGCCACCGACATAGCTGAGGAACTGGTTGGCCGCGCGGACACCGGCGATGAGATGCCGACGGACCGTCCTGATACTGCCAATCTCCGGGATGGCGCTCGCTCTCTGAGCATCGGCCTCACCCCCGTTTGTGACGATCGGCTACGCGGCAGCGGTTCCTTTTCTGATTGCGCGCATCCTCCAAGGCATCTCGAGCGGCAGTGAGATGCAGAGCGCCATCGCGTTCATGGTCGAACACGCTCCGCCGAACAGGAGGGGTCTGTTCGATTCTTTCTCCAACTTGGCAAAGCGGTCTCGGCGAACCCCTTTATCGCCACGAGTTCGTCGCCGTCTTCGGATTCGCCACACACAGTCGCTGGAAGTGTTGCGGTTTGGCCGGTCGGAGGCGGTAAAGCGTGCTTATCCGTCGCCGAATTCTTTGGTTACAAGCAGCTTTCGGATAGATCTATCAGTGATCGGTCCAATGATTCGAGCAGGTCGAATTGTGTGGTCGTTTTCGGCAGTTCGTAGGTGAAGAAGTAGTTGGCAGCCGCGCGCTTGCCGTCATAGAAATCACCGTCCTTGCCGTGGGCGACGAGTGCCTGCTCCAGCCAGATCCAGGCCGCCACCACGTGTCCGACACCCTCGAGGTAGACAGTTGAGTTCGCCATCGCGGTGGCCGGATCCCCGCTACCCCAGAGTCGCGAGGTGACTTCCGCGATTCGGGCACTCGAATGTTGCAACGCCACGGACCACCGCACGAGGTCGGTATCGCCGGTAGCTTCGGCGCGGATTACCGTCTGCCCGATGGTCTCTAGCAGCGCGCGCAAGCCGGCGCCGTTTTGCATCGTCACCTTGCGGCCGAGCAGATCCAGCCCGTGGATTGCATGCGCTCCTTCATGGATGAGATTGAGACGGTTGTCGCGGTAGAGCTGCTCCACGTTGAAATCACGGGTATACCCATAGCCACCGTGTATTTGGATGGCCAGATTGTTTGCCTCCAGGCACCATTGCGACGGCCAGCTCTTGACGATCGGTGTGAGCACCTCCAGCAGGAGGTTTGCATGGTCACGAACAGCATCGTCGTCGGTGGTGGCGATTTCATCCACCAATCGCGCGGCATACAGCGCCAGCGCCAGACCGCCTTCAACATAGCTCTTCTGCGCCAGCAGCATTCGCCGCACATCAGGATGTCTGACAATTGGTACCTGTGCGGTGTCGGCGCCCCTGCGCGCGTCCAGCGATCGACCCTGCACTCTCGTGCGTGCGTACTCGAGGGACTGCAGGTAACCGGTATAGCCGAGGGCGGCGGCACCGATGCCGACCATGATGCGCGCCTCGTTCATCATTTGGAACATCTGCGCCAGCCCAGCGCCCTCCTCACCGACGAGGTAGCCGACTGCTCCCGATTGGCCGTCCGGCGAATATGTTCCATCGCCGAGACTAAGCATTATGTTTGTGGTTCCGCGGTTGCCCATCTTGTGGTTGAAGCCCGCCAGGGCCACATCATTGCGGACCACACCGGACTGCGATTGCAGGTACTTGGGAACGATGAACAACGAAATGCCCTTGACGCCTGATGCCGCACCCGGTGTCTTCGCGAGGACGAGATGCACGATGTTCTCGGTCAAGTCGTGGTCCCCACCGGAAATCCACATCTTGGTGCCAGTAAGCCGGTAGGTGCCGTCCGGCTGGGGGACTGCTTTGGTACCGATGTCGGCCAGCGAGGATCCCGAGTCAGGCTCGGAGAGGCACATCGTGCCGAAATAGCGGCCTTCAATCATCGGCCGCACCCACGTGTCGACTTGTTCCGCGGTGCCGTAATGGGCCAGCAAGTGCGCATTTGCGATGGTTAGCCCTACGTAGGACGAAGTGCTTACGTTGCCTGCCTGAAGCCAGACGAATGCCGCCCGTGTCATCACGTGTGGAAGCTGCATTCCTCCCAGGTCTTCATCGAAATCCGATCCAAGTAAACCGCTTTCACAAATCGCCTCCAGCGCCTTGCGTGCCTCCGGCAGGATGTCGAACGAACCGTCGGCCGCTACGGAGATCTCATGCTGGTCTGCGAGTTTGTTATGCGGAGCGAATAATTCGAGGGCGATGTCGGCCGCCAGCTCCAGTACTGCGTCGAACGTATCTTTCGAGTGCTCGGAATACCGGTGTCGTTCACACAATGCCTCAGTATCGAGCCACTCGTACAGCAGGAAGTTGAGATCCCGGGGGTTAAGCAGGGGAATGTCGCCGCCGACGTTCAATTTCATTACTTCGCTCCGATCGGACGTTCTCTAAGGCCGTTTGTCAAGTGGCTCATGACTGCGCCTCCTTCAGTGCGTCAAGTCCCGCGTCCAGCAGCGGGTGGATCGTCTCGCCGACCCGGTCGAAGCCGCCACCGTCGGTCTGGCCGTGGAGGTAGCGGTAGTGGATTCCCTCGAGGATCGCGGCGAGATTGAAAGCCGCGAGGCCGAGGTAGAAGCCGAAGCCGGAGAGGTCGCGGTCGCTGCCGCACGAGTACCGCTCGATGACCGCGGGCTCGTCGAGGAATCCGGGCGCGATGCCTCGGCTCGCTCCGGTGACGATCGCGGTTTTGCCTTCGAAACGCTTGGCCATGTCGGTTCTCTCAGTTCAGCCGCTCGATGACCATGGCCATGCCCATGCCGCCGCCGACACACATGGACTCGACGCCGAACTGCTTGTCGTGCCACTGAAGTGAGTTGATGAGCGTGGCGGCGATGCGGGCTCCGGTCATACCGAACGGGTGGCCGACGGCGATTGCGCCGCCGTTGACGTTGAGCTTGTCCAGCGGGATGCCGAGCTGCTGCGCGGATCCGAGCGACTGGACGGCGAACGCCTCGTTGATCTCGAACAGGTCGATGTCGGCCAGGCCCATCCCGGCGTTGCGCAGCGCGGCCGGGATCGCCTCGACCGGCCCGAGGCCCATGATCTCGGGGGAGAGGCCGGTGACCGCGGTGGAGACGATCCGCGCCAGCGGCGTGAGGCCCAGCTCCTTGGCCTTCGTGTCGCTCATGACGACCAGCGCGGCAGCACCGTCGTTGAGCGGGCAGGCGTTGCCCGCCGTCACCGTGCCGTCGGGGCGGAAGGCCGGCTTGAGTTGGCTGACGCCCTCGATCGTCGTGCCGGGCCGCGGGCCGTCGTCGGCGGAGACGACGGTTCCGTCGGGCAGCGTGACCGGCGTGATCTCGCGGGCCCAGAAGCCCTCCTCGATCCGCTGGCAGGCCAGGTTCTGACTGCGGACGCCGAACTCGTCCTGCTCCTGCCGCGACATGCCGAGGATCTGGGCGACGTTCTCCGCCGTCTGGCCCATCGCGATGTACAGGTCGGGCAGTTCCCCGGTGGTCCGCGGGTCGACCCAGGTCTCGGCACCGCCGCCCGCGCGCTTGTCGCTGAGCGCCTGCGCGTCGGCGAAGGCAGGGTTCTGCGCCGCAGGGTCGTCGGACCAGCCGTTGGCGAAGCGACTCACCGTCTCGACGCCGGCCGAGATGTAGGCGTGACCTTCGCCCGCCTTGATCGCGTGGAAGGCCATCCGCGTGGTCTGCAGGCTGCTCGAGCAGTAGCGGTTGACGGTGACGCCGGGCAGGTGGTCCATCCCGCTCAGGACGGCGACCGCCCGGCCCAGGTTGTTGCCCGACTCCCCCGCCGGCTGGCCCACGCCCAGGATCAGGTCGACCACCTCGGCGGGGTCGAGCTCGGGCACCTTGGCCAGCGCCGCCCGGACCATCTGGACGGCGAGCTCGTCAGGACGCATGTCCTTCAGCGAGCCCTTGACTGCCCGGCCGATCGGCGAGCGGGCGGTGGAGACGATCACGGCTTCCGGCATGGAATGCAGCCTTTCGGGGTGACTAAGCGCTTGCTTACCGCTACTATGGGGCACGACACTGCCGTTCGTCAAACAGGCAGAGGGGCAGGGTTCTTGTGAGCCGCACCACTCAGCCCCTACCCGGTGAATTGCCTACCGACCGAGACAATGGATCCGCGATGACCGCACAGCCCGACCTCTCCCGCGCCGACGCGACGCGCGCCCGACTGCTCGAAGCCGCGGTTATCGCGTTTGCGGAGAAGGGCTTCCACGCCACGACGACGCGCGACATCGCCTCGGCGGCCGGCATGAGCCCTGCGGCGCTCTACGTCCACCACAAGTCAAAGGAAGAGTTGCTCTACCTCATCTCCAAAGAGGGGCACGAGCACGTCTTACGGCTCATCCAGGAGGGGATTGCGTCCAGCGACAGCCCCGTCGACGCGCTCCGCAGGGTGGTCCACGACTTCGCCGCCCACCACGCCCGCGACCACGTCGGCGCCCGCGTATGAATTACGAGCTGGCAGCCTTGGCTCCCGACCACCTCGCAGAAATCCGCCGCCTCCGGCACGAGACCGAGGACGAGATCCGCACGCCTCGTCGCGCGCGGCATCGACACCGGGCAGTTCCACGCACGCGACCCGCGGATCGCCACGGCCGCCCTGCTCTCCCTCGGAATCGACCTCGCCCGCTGGTACCGCGACGGCGGCCGCTGGACACCCGACGAGATCGGCCAGGAGTACGCCGACATTGCACTCCGCATCGTTGCGGCCCGAGTCTGACTGGTCCCGTGTCAATGGCGGCCGATTCATCGAGCAGCGCTACATCGACCGCGAGATCTGGCTCCAGGCCGGCGCCAACGGCTATCTGGGTTTGGAGGTCCCTGAACAGTACGGAGGCAGCGCCGCTGGCGACTACCTGTTCAATGCTGTACTCGGCGAAGAGCTAGCCCGTTCCAGCGCCGCGGCCGCGTCGTCGTTCGGCATCCAATTCGACGTCGTCGCACCATATCTGGTCACCTTGACCACCGAAGAACAACGACAACGCTGGCTACCGAAGTTCTGCACCGGCGAACTCATCACCGCCATCGCCATGACTGAACCGTCGGGGGGCTCTGACCTGGCCGCGTTGAAGACCACGGCCGTCAAAGACGGCGCTACCTGGGTTGTCAACGGCTCTAAGACCTTCATTACGAACGGCACTCAAGCCGATCTAATTATCGTGGCCGCCCGCACCGCTCGGGAAAAGGGCTCCAAGGGCATCACCCTGTTCGCCGTGGACGCCGACACTGCCGGATTCAGCCGCGGCCGCAAACCGGACAAGCTCGGTCAACCCGAATCCGACACCGCCGAACTGTTTTTCGAAGACGTCCGCGTTGACGACACGGCTGTCATCGGCGACATGATGAACCTGCTTCCCCAGGAACGCATCAGCGGGCAGTCGCCTACCTCGCCCACGCCCGCCGCATCCTCGAAGACACCGTGGCCTACGCGCAGGAACGCAAGGCCTTCGGTCGAACCATCGGCTCCATGCAATGGAACAAATTCCTGCTCGCCGAACTGGTTACCAAACTCGACGTCGCCCAGGCCTACGTCGACAACTGCGTGGCCGCCCACATCGCCCGCGACCTGACCGCCATCGACGCCGCCAAGGCCAAGTGGTGGACCTCCACCATCCAGAACGAGATCCTCGACCACTGCGTGCAAATCCACGGCGGCTACGGCTATATGAACGAATACCGCGTCGCCCGGGCTTGGAAAGACGCCCGGGTCACCAAGATCTGGGCGGGCTCCAACGAAATCATGCGCGAAGTCATCGGAGGCGATCTCGGCCTCTAACAGGAAGCGATTGTGGTGTAGGAAGTCGCCGATGATGAGGACGGGCCCGCCTGTCAGGCTCCACCACGATACGTGTGGCCACGACACCCATGCCGAAGTCACCTGCGGAGTTGATGGTGAGGCATTAGCGGCGCAGTCGGCCGAAGACGAAACACGCGTGTAGCTCAGTGCTTTCGTCGCGAGCCGAGGGGAGCTGTAGGTGCCCGGACTGTGGGCATGGTACGCCGGAAGGTAGGTGATCGGAGCTGACCTGAAACAGCCTCAAATCAAACATACCAAACACTGTCTGGTTTTGGTACCTTCTTCATTGCGGCGACTTGGCAGTTGCGCGCCAGCCACGGCCGCCGCAGACAAACTCAGAGAAAGCAGACATCGGCTTTGCATCTTGTCCCGTGTTGATTGACTACTAGGGAGCCAGCGGTGGAATCATTCATCCTCCTGCCAAACGGCAGAGCTTCCCGCAGCGTGCGTGTCCAACTCGGCATCTTCAGGGATGACGGATTCGGCCGCAACTGCTCCACGGGGCGGACCATCAGCCTTCGGTCGATCGGCGTGCCGGAATCGCCTGTACCGCCCACACTTTGCAATCCTTCATCACAAAAAGGACGACACCCGCAACTTCAATCCCTAGACGCGGGCCGGTAGAGATGGTGAGTCATCTCGGACCGCTTCCGATGCACCGCTCGGAAACCGCCAGCACCGCCGCCCCTGTGGCCGCGCGTAGCGGGCGACATTTCGGTGCGCGATCGTACGTGCGGCCGCTCGTTGGCCTGGCCGCCGTTGTTCTGATCGGGGCAATCATCGCCGTAGCTGTCGGCTTGTTCAGGGGTGGGTTCACCCAGACCGTTCCCGTAACGGTGCTGTCCCCGCGCGCCGGACTCGTAATGGATCCGGGCGCGAAGGTCACCATTCACGGTGCCCAGGTGGGCTCGGTGCGCTCGATTGACGTGCGGTCCGACGGCACGGCCGTACTCCACCTGGCGATGGACCCGTCACAGTTGCATGTCATCCCGGCCAACGTCGACATCAAGATCGCGTCGCCGACTGTGTTCGGGGCCAAGGCGGTTCTGCTCGTCCCACCCGCAGACGCGTCGACGAAGAGGATGTACTCCGGACAGGTTCTCGACGCACAACACGTGACCGTCGAACTCAACACCGTTTTCGAACAGCTGACTTCGGTACTGGCGAAGATCCAGCCCGAAAAACTCAATGAGACCTTGGGTGCGCTGGCAGCAGGGTTGGACGGCCGGGGCGAACGGTTCGGTCAATCGCTTTCAGATATCGACAATATTCTTGCCAGGTTGGAACCAAGCCTTCCGAACCTGCGTCACGACCTCACGGCGGCGCCGGCGGCATTCGCCGCTTACGCTGACGCCGCCCCCGATCTGATCCGCACGCTCGACAATGCCACCACGATCAGCGAGACCATCGTTGATCAGCAGCACAACCTCGACGCACTGCTGGTCAGCGTCATCGGATTCGCTGACATCGGCAACGATGTCATAAGTACGAACAGTCAGCCGCTGGCCGATGTTCTGCACCTGTTGGCACCCACCACAGACCTCACGAGCGAGTACCACGAGGCCCTCGGTTGTGGCATCGCAGGGATGGTGCCGTACGCGAAGGAACCGCCGGCCCCGGTGCCCGGAATCCTTACCACGATCGGCCTGCAGCTCGGCAAGGAACGGTATCGGTACCCCGGCAACTTGCCGAAGGTCGCTGCAACCGGCCATCCGACCTGCGCACAACAAGGGTTGCCGCAAGTGCCCGTCGGAATGAGCCCGCCGTTCGTGGTGACCGACATCGGTGCAGACCCAGCCCACTACGGGAACCCGGGCATCTTGTTGAATGCCGACGGCCTCAAGCAATTCCTCTACGGGCCGATCGACGGGCCGCCGCGTAACGTCGCCCAGATCGGACAACCGGGATGAGTCGGCGAATTTTTTCGATGCCCGCGAAGGTCACGGCGTTCTTCGTGACGATGTCGCTACTCACTGTCGCATTGTTCTACATCTTCGGTCAGTACCAGACCGGCCCAAAGTACAGCTACTCGGCACTGTTCGCCAATGTCTCGCAGCTGAAGTCCGGCGATTCGGTGCGCGTAGCCGGCGTTCGCGTCGGTACCGTCCACAAGGTCGCGCTGCGCGCGGACAACACGGTGCTGGTGACGTTCGACGCCGATCGCAACATCGCGCTGACTGTCAGTACCCGGGCAGCGGTGCGCTATCTGGACCTCGTCGGCAACCGTTACCTGGAGCTCCAGGATTCCGCCGGTCCGACAACAATCCGGCCCCCGGGATCATCGATCCCGCTAGATCAGACCGCCCCGGCACTCGACCTCGACCTTCTGCTCGGCGGACTGAAACCCGTCATCCAAGGACTCAACCCGCGGGATGTCAACGCGCTCACCAACTCTTTGATCCAAATCTTCCAAGGTCAGGGCCCGACGCTTGATTCGTTGTTCTCCCATACCTCCACCTTCACCGCAGCCTTGGCGGACAACGACGCCACCGTCAAAGCACTGATCGACAATCTCAAGACTACGGTCGCGACGATCTCGCAGAAGGGTGACGAATTCTCCGGCGCGATAGACAAGTTGGAGCGCTTGATCACCGGCCTATCCCAGGACCGCGACCCCATAGGTTCGGCGATCGAGGCGCTGAACAACGGATCTGCCTCACTGGCAGGACTATTGACTGATGCCCGGCGACCACTCGCCGGAACGGTCGATCAGCTGAGCCGCGTAGCACCGTTGCTCGAGGGGGACAAGGACCTTCTCGACGCCCAACTGGCGAAGTTGCCCGAGGACTACCGCAAGCTGTCCCGGCTGGGAGCCTACGGCAGCTTCATCAACTATTACGTCTGCGGAATCGCGTTCAGGGCTAGTGACCTGCAGGGTAACACGGTGGTGTTCCCCTGGATTAAGCAAGAAGGGGGGAGGTGTGCTGAGCCCTGATGCTGAAATACCGTGGTAAGAAATTGATTCGAAGCGGGCTCATCGGCGTCGTGCTCGTGATTCTCATCATCGCCATCGGACTGGACTCGCAGCGACTGACCGCGTGGGCCACATCGGTCCGTTACCAAGCGTTGTTCACCGAGGCTGGCGGGCTGGCCGCCGGCAATGACGTGCTGGTGTCGGGACTGAGAGTCGGCTCGGTCAGCGCCGTCTCACTCGACGACGGCCAGGCGTTGGTGACGTTGACCGTCGACGGCCGCACCAATCTGAGGTCGCAGACGACCGCCCATATTCGTACGGGAACACTTCTCGGGCAACGCATCCTGACCTTGGAATCAGCCGGCGACGGGTATTTGCACCCGAACGACGTCATACCGGTGTCGCGCACATCGTCGCCATATTCCTTGACGGAAGCCACGAGCGAGCTCACCACTAACGTGGCCGGCACCGACACGGAAGCACTCAATCGTTCACTCGATGAATTGTCCGCGACGATCGATCAGATCGCTCCTCAACTCGGCCCCTCCTTCGAGGGACTGTCGCGAATGTCGCAGGCGCTCAACGAACGAAACAGCTCGTTTCGCGACTTACTCAGAACCGCATCGGATTTGACACAAACCCTGTCGAACCGAAGCGAGCAGGTCAACACGCTGATACTCAATGCCAACGATCTGCTGGATGTCTTGGTGACGCAACGACAGGCGATCGTCGAACTGCTCGCCAATGTCTCGACGGTTGCCAAGGCCATCTCCGGTGTGGTGCACGACAACGAGCCCAAACTGGCGCCCACACTGCAGAAGCTCAACTCGGTGACGGCGATGCTGGAAAAGAACCGAGACAACATCGCCAAGGCGATTCCAGGGCTTGCCAAATTCGAAACCACCATGGGCGAAGCCGTCTCAAGCGGCTACTTCTATCAGGGCTACATCGCGAACGTGCCCCCGTCGCAACTGTTGCAGCCGTTCATGGACTACGCGTTCGGCTTCCGCCGTGGCACGAACGCCGGCCAACCACCCGACAACGCCGGTCCCCGTGCCGAGCTGCCCTTCCCCTATAACGGGATCCCGCAGCCTAACGAAAATTGGGGACGATGAGACTGTCACGCGGCATCGCGCGCGGGCTCGCCGTCCTCCTGGTCCTTACGGCCATCGGCGGTGCGGCGCAACTATTCCGGGCGACGGCCTTCAGGCCGACGACAGTCACCGCCTACTTCACCGGCACCACAGCGATCTATCCCGGTGACGATGTACGTGTCTCCGGCGTCAAGGTCGGCCGCATCGCCTCGATTCAACCGGCCGGTACACAATCCAAGGTGACGCTCGACGTCGACCGCGACGTCCCTATCCCCGCGGACGCAAAAGCCGTAATCGTCGCGCAGAACCTCATCTCCGCGCGCTACATCCAGCTGACCCCTGCCTACCACCGAACGAACGGCGGTCCCCGGATGGACGACGGAGCCGTCATCCCCATCGAACGCACCGCCGTGCCCGTCGAATGGGACTCAGTACGCGAACAGTTGATGCGTCTAGCAACGGATTTGGGGCCTCGGCCGGATGCACCAAACCCGTCGGGTGCCCGGTTCATCGAGAGCGCGGCCAACGCAATGGGTGGTAACGGTGAGAAGCTTCGCCAGACGCTCAGCCAGTTGTCGGGCGTCAGCCGGATACTTGCCGACGGTAGCGGCAACATCGTCGACATCATCAACAATCTGCAGACGTTCGTCACCGCGCTGAGCGGCAGCAGCGAGCAGATCGTGCAGTTCCAAGACAGGTTGGCAACGCTGAGCAGCGTGGTCGACAGCAACAAGACCAGCCTGGATATGGCCCTGACCGACCTGTCCACCGCCGTGGCCGACATCAAGCGGTTCGTCGCGGGGACGCGCGATCAGACCGCCGAGCAGGTACAACGCCTTACCAACGTCACGCAGAACCTGGCCGACCACCGTGCCGATGTCGAGCAACTGCTGCACATCGCACCGACAGCGTTCGCCAACTTCTACAACATCTACAACCCCGACTCGGGCGCGCCGGTTGCCACGTTCTCCCTCAACGGTTTTGCAAATCCGGTGCAACTGATCTGCGGCATGGTGGCCGCGGTCAGTAATAAGACAGCCGCGGAGTCAGCCAAGCTGTGCGCACAGTACTTGGGTCCTTCGCTGCGGCTGCTGAACTTCAACAACTTGCCCATCACCTACAACCCGTTTCTGGGGCCCGCGCCGTCACCGGATCGCCTCATCTACGCCGAGGATCGTCTTGCGCCAGGCGGTGATGGTCCGAAGCCGAGCACCCCAGACATTCCCCCGGCCGTGTCGGCGTACACCGGAGAACCTGTCGTCCAGCCGGATCCCCCGTCCCCGCCGGGGGCTCCGACGCCGGCGGCGTCGTCGCCGGCGACGCTGCCCGAAATGCTGCTACCCGCGGAAAAGCCCGCATCATGAGTCCCGCGAAGTCGCGACGGATATTGGCGATCGCAGCACTGATGACATTCGGACTCAGCGGGTGCGGCTTCCATGGATTGAACTCGCTACGGCTGCCGGGTGTGGTCGGCCGCGGTTCCGATGCCGTGCACTACCGGGTCGAGGTCGCCAATGTCGCCACGCTGGAGTCGAACTCGCCGGTGATGATCGAGGACGTCGTGGTCGGCAGCGTCAGCAAGTTGTCCGTGCAGGGGTGGCATGCCGTCGTCGACGTCAGCCTCAAACACGATGTTGTGGTGCCGGAGAACGCCGTTGGCACGGTCGGCCAGACGAGCCTACTCGGTTCGATGCACGTATCACTGGATCCGCCACTGGGCGAAACCCCGGTCGGGCGGCTGAAACCCGGCAGCACGATCCCGCTCAGCCAATCGTCGACGTATCCCTCGACAGAGCAGACACTGTCTTCGCTGTCAGCCGTCGTCAACGGAGGAGCGCTCGGGCAGGTGGGCGACATCATCCACAGCCTCAACGTCGCCCTGTCAGGCCGCGAAAGTCAAGTCCGAGACCTGATCTCGCGATTGGACAACTTCGTCGGGACGCTCAACGACGAACGCGATGACATCGTGGCGTCGATCGACAACTTGAACCGGTTCTCGAGCACGTTCGCCCAACAGCACGAAGTCGTATCTCGGGCACTCACGGCGATCCCGCGAGCCCTCGATGTGCTGGTGGAACAGCGTGCCCAGATCACCACCGCACTCGAAAAGCTGCACACGTTCAGTGACACGGCGACCGGATTGGTCAACGCATCCCAGGCCGACTTGGTTAAAAACCTCCAGAACCTGGAACCGACCCTCGACGCATTGGCCAATATCGGTTCCGACCTCGGCGACGCGCTCGCGTACGCCACCCACTTCCCGTTCACCCAGGACATCATCGATCGTGGAATCCGGGGCGACTACGCCAACTTCTATGCGGTCGTGGACCTCACCTACGCCAGGCTCAGGAGAGGATTGTTCCTGGGCACCCGCTGGGGCCAGCCTGGCGCGCCGCTAGTGCCGGCGCCAGGGGAGCCCGGAAACCTCAATTACACATACGACCCGATGAGTGCGCCCATAACACCACCGCCGGCCGCACCGGCGCCCAACAACGCTTCGCCGCCGGGCGGACCTCCGCCTGCCGATACTTCCGCGAGCGCGCCCGCACCGACACCGGACACCTTCCCCCCAATGGATAACGGTGGTGGCTGATGCTCACCCGGTTCGTCCGAATTCAGCTGGCCCTCTTCTCGATCGCATCGGTCATCGGTGTACTCATCCTGGTGTTCACATACATCCAGGCGCCGACGCTGCTCGGTGTCGGCCGCATAACCATCACCCTCGAATTGCCCGGCACCGGCGGACTCTATCGGTTCTCCAACGTGACCTACCGGGGCTCCCAGGTCGGCAAGGTGACCGAGGTGCATCCGACTACCAGCGGCGCGCAAGCGACCCTGTCTCTCGGTATGTCACCGAAGATTCCCGCTGACCTGCAGGCTCAGGTGCACAGTCTGTCGGCCATCGGTGAGCAATACGTCGACCTGCTGCCGCGCACCGATAGCGGGCCCTACCTGCAGGACGGATCGGTGATTCCGGCGCACGACACGACGATTCCCCAAGCTATCGGACCGGTGCTGGACCAGGTCAGTGCGCTCATTGACAGCATTCCGAAGGAGAGATTGGGAAACCTCCTCGACGAGACCTTCAAGGGCTTCAACGGCTCTGGATACGATCTCGGATCGCTTCTCGATTCCGCGGCCAAGGTGTCCGCCGACATCAATGCTCAAGGTGAACGCCCGCGCAGATTGGTCGATGACACGGTCCCACTTCTTGATTCGCAGGTCGCCACAACCGACTCGATCCGAACCTGGGCGCGTAGTTTCGCCGGCATCACGAGTCAGCTGGTGACCAACGACCCCCAGGTACGCACGCTGCTGCAGACCGGTCCCGGGGCCGCCGACGAAGTGGCGCGGCTCCTTGAGCAGGTCAAGCCCACGCTGCCGGTGCTGCTCGCCAATCTGACGACCGTGGGCCAGATCGCACTGACTTACAATCCAGGCCTGCGTCAGCTATTGGTGTTGCTGCCACCTACTGTCGCGGCATTGCAATCCGTCCTGCCCAAGCAAAACGCGGAGGGCATGCTCCTCGGTGACGCGGCGCTGCAAGTCGAACCGCCGGCCTGCTTGGTGGGCTTCCTACCGCCTTCGCAGTGGCGGTCACCCGGGGAGACCTCGACCGTCGACACTCCCGACGGGTTGTATTGCAAGCTGCCGCAGGACTCCCCGTTGGCGGTCCGGGGCGCACGCAACATTCCCTGCATGGGGCAACCGGGAAAACGGGCCCCGACCGTGCAGCAATGTGAAAGCGACACGCCTTTCGAGCCACTGGCCATGAGGCAGCACGCCCTCGGCGCGTATCCGTTCGATCCGAATCTCGTCTCACAAGGCGTGCCGATCGATGACCGGGCCGACTTCAGCGACCGGGAATACGCTCCAGTCGAAGGGACGCCCATGCCCTCGCAAGTACCTCCCCCGCAAGCGACTGACGGCGGGGCTCCGGCCGTCGCGACGACAGGCGCACCTTCGCCACCGACGCAGGATCCGGCTCCCACTCCGCCGACCGGTGACGGCAACGCATCACCGGCGGCCGCGCCCAGCGCATTCAGCTCGGCGGAAACCTCTGCGCCACAGGTCGCTTCGGCACAGTACGACCCCCACACCGGTACTTACGTCGCAGACGGCAAATTGTATTGGCAAACAAACATGGCGGTGACTTCGCCGACTGGCGGAGCCAAGACATGGAAGGACCTGCTGCCGAAGTGAATTCACATTTCGCGACATCCAACATCGAGGAGATGGCATGGTGTGGAGCGGTGTTGCCATCAGGCTTGCCGTTATCCCGCTGACCGCGATCGGCTGCGTCGCTGCTCCGCACGCCGGCGCATCGGTCGACGACCTAGCACTCAACGGCACCTATCGGGCCACTTCGAATGGCGACTGGGCACAGACCAACGACTCCTATCACGACGAGCAGACGGTACAGAGCATCTGGACTATCACCTCCACTTGCAGTAGCGCGTTCGACTGCAGTGGGACGGTCACAAGCGATCTCGGCTGGACCGCTCCGATCAACAAGACCAGCCAGAGCTGGACTGTCGACCGCCAGATATTGAACTGGGAACCTTGCCAAGATGGCACCGTCGGCACCGGTAGACAGCTGTTCAGGTTCTACCAAGTGGACGCGTTCGGTCAATTCGATCTCGACAACAAATCCACGACGTACGCAGGGGAACAAAAGACGGTCGGGCCGACCGGCGCGTGCGGAGTGAGCCGCGAGTTGGCCATCAGGATGCCGTTCAGGCTCGAAAAGGTTGTCTAGAAGGAGATATCCGGCTGCTGCGGACCACTTGCTGCGGCCGGTTGGGCCAAGAACCAAATTTGATGAGCGTCCGCGCGAAGCGAGATTTCAACCACATTGACGAAAGGCGAACTGCGACATGAAATGTCAGGCTGCGATCCTGCACGGAACTGGCCAGGCCTGGAGTATCGCGGAGATCACCCTGGATCCACCCCGCGAGGGTGAGGTGTTGGTGAAGATGGCCGTGGCGGGCATCTGCCACTCAGATGACCATTACGCCACCGGCGACGCCATCATGTCACCGGAACTCGCGGCGATGGTGGAGGCTGGCGGGGGAACCGTTCCGGAGTACTTCCCACTGCTAGGCGGCCACGAAGGCGCCGGCGTGGTGGAAGATGTTGGCGCAGGGGTGCAGTCGGTACGGCCCGGTGATCGCGTCGCTACCGCGTTCATCCCAGCGTGCGGTTCCTGTCGATGGTGTGTGTCCGGCATGACCTACGTGTGTGACGCAGGCGCGATGCTGTTTTCGAAGGAAATGACGACGGATGGCACCGCGCGACGCCACCTCGGGGATGCAGACCTGATCGCGATGACTCAGCTGGGCACATTCTCCGAGTACATGGTCGTCGCGGAAGAATCGGTAATCAAGATCGACGACTCTATTCCCTTCGAGGTCGGTTCACTGGTGTCCTGCGGTGTGACGACGGGCTGGGGTTCGGGCACCGTCGCAGTGGGAACGCAACCCGGGGACACGGTCGTCGTGATCGGCACCGGCGGCGTGGGGATCAACGCCGTACAGGGTGCCCGCGCCGCAGGCGCGAACGCGGTGATCGCGGTGGATCCTGTTGAATTCAAACGTGATTCGGCCGAGCTCTTCGGTGCGACGGACACCAGCCCGTCCGTTCTGGAGGCTATACCGTTGGTGCGGGAGATCACCCGTGGTGTGATGGCAGACCGGGTCGTGCTGACGCCCGGGGTGCTTGACGCAGAGCTGCTGGCCCCCGCCCTGATGCTGACTCGCAAGGGGGGAACCTGCGTTATGACTGCTGTCCCGAAGTTGGAAGTCAATATGGTCCCCCTCGCACTCGTCGACATGATCCAGAGCTGCAAGCAGCTCAAGGGCACGCTCTACGGCGGGATGAATCCGCGGGCCAGCATGCCGATGCTGTTGTCTATGTATCGCAACGGCCATCTGAAGCTCGACGAGCTGGTGACCCGTCGCTATCGGCTCGATCAGATCAACGACGCGATCGCTGACATGCGCGGCGGGCGCAATATTCGTGGCATCATCGATTTCCAGCCGAAGTAGGAGTCAGTGTCTACTCGGCTCCTTGGCATTCAGGGTATTTCGTAAGAACATGTCGTGGCGCGCTCACGACTGCGACACATGGCGTGAAAACGCTCCATCGCCATTGCGCACTCGGTCCTATATGGCGCGACCAACGCAACGCTGGCGAAGACGCTGCACGCGTTTCCCGTGGTATCGGCCTGCGCCACAAGGGCGCACCCGTAACTTTTGCCAAACGAAGTTTGATTGAATATTACCAAACGTTGTCTGGTTTTGGTACCTTGGCATTTGTGACGGCCCGGCAAGGAGTGCATTCCGCGGTCGCCGCGACCAGCCTTCGATAGCGGACATTGTGGTCGGTGTGTCCGGTGCTGCCGACTACCAGCGAGCAATTGCGGGCCGACGCAACAGATGTCGTCAAGACGTTGTGCAAGCCAAGCGTTCTGCTTATTTCCGAAACAAGTAGCACCGGTTAGGACAGGCGAAGATGCTCGACTACTTGATAAAGGGCGGCACGATCGTCGATGGCAGCGGAGGTTCGCCGGCAGCAGGTGATGTCGGAGTACGCGACGGCCAGATCGTTGCTGTCGGTGGAGTGAAGGAGTCGGCCCGCGACGTCATCGACGCCGATGGCGCGTTGGTCACGCCCGGCTTTATCGATCTACACACCCACTACGACGGACAAGTGACGTGGGACGACGCGTTGGAGCCGTCGGCAAGCAATGGTGTGTCCACGGTCGTGCTTGGCAACTGTGGCGTCGGGTTCGCGCCAGTCCACCCCTCCGATCACGCCGAACTGATCGACATGATGGAGGGTGTAGAGGACATCCCGGGCACGGCGTTGGCCGACGGTATCCCGTGGGGCGCATGGGAGACTTTCCCCCAGTACCTCGACGTGGTCGACAGCAGGACGTACGCGACCAACGTGGTGTGTCACATTTCGCACGGGCCACTGCGCTACTACGTCATGGGTGAGCGCGCCTACGACGACCAGGACGCCACCGCCGAGGACGTGGACCGAATGGCAACGATCGTTGCCGAGGCCATGGCTGCGGGCGCTGCCGGGTTCTCGACCAACCGGTTCCAGATCCATAAGTCCAGGACGGGCAGGATCGTTCCCGGCACCTTCGCCCCGCACGAAGAGCTGATGGCCATCGCGGCCAAGGTCGGTGAGGCTGGCCACGGCTTGATTCAGGCGATCTCGGAAGGCACCCTTCTCCCCAACCCTGAGGTCGACGAGATGCCCGAACTGGACCTCTTCGCGCGAATCTCGATCAACACCGGCCGACCGCTGACCTTCACGACCGCGCAGTCCAACCCGGGCGCCGACATCTTCCGCCGCGTGCTCGAGGGTGCCACCGCGTGGAATGCCCGGGGCGCCCAGTTGCGACCGCAGATCATTCCACGCGCCGTCACGATCATGACAATGCTGGGCGGCTATCACGGGTTCATATTCCGCCCCAGCTACATGAAGATCGCCGATCTACCGGTCGCGCAGCGCGCCGCCGAGATGCGACGCCCAGAGGTCCGCGAGGCCATCCTCAGCGAGACGGACGAGCCGACGGACACGGGGGAGTACCTGCTGGCGATGGTGGTGATGAACAACCTCGGCCGGGTCTTCCCGCTGGCTGCGCCGATCGACTACGAGCCCGATCCGTCGACATCGATTGAGGGACAGGCCAAGTCGCTGGGCAAGGACCCGGCAGCCCATTACTATGACCTGCTCACCGCTGGCGACGGGGGCGACTTCTTTGCGGCCCTCACGTCGAACTTCCACGATGGGACGCTCGAACCGAGCCGGGAAATGCTGCTCGATCGCTACACGGTGAGTGGGCTCTCCGACGCCGGTGCGCACGTGATGATGATTTCGGACTGCTCGGCCACGACCTTCCATCTGACGCACTGGGTTCGTGACCGAACCAAGGGCCCGCGGGTACCGCTGGAGACTGCCGTGCACAAACTCACCGGCGCACCGGCGCAGATGTATGGATTCTCCGATCGCGGCTTCATTCGCGAAGGCATGCGCGCCGATATCAACGTCATCGACCTCGAACGATTGACCATCCAGGAGCCCATCATTAGTGCCGACCTGCCGACCGGCGCCAAACGAATACTCCAACCAGCAACCGGGTACCTGGCCAGGTTGGTCAACGGCGTGATGGTGCGCCGCAACGACATTGACACCGGCGAACGACCCGGCCATCTGCTGCGCAGCGGCGTAAAGGTAGTCGCGGCGTGAACCGGATCCGCAACGTCGTCGTCGTGGGCGGCGGCATCGGAGGTCTGTGCGCGGCGCTCTGGCTCGGCGACCGTGGCTACCAGGTCACCGTCCTCGAACGCGATGACATCTCAGTGCCTGAAGACGTGGAGAAAGCCTGGTCCAGCTGGGATCGCTCCGGTGCCCCTCAGGTCCGATTTCCGCACTTCGTGATGGCCCGGCTCTGTAGCCTGCTGCGCCAGAACCAGCCTGAGGCGTATCGGGCGTTGGTTGCCACAGGCGCGACGGAAGTGCCGTTCACCGACTACCTCACACCCGAGTCCGTGGACTATCAGCCCGAACCCGGTGACGACGATCTGACGGCGGTGCGTAGCCGGCGCACCACCGTCGAATGGGTGCTGCGAAAGGCTGCGTTGGCCCACGACCGCGTTCATTTCCGCGGCCGCACGGTGGTGTCCGGGCTGATCGCCGAGCCGGGTCCGCTCCCGCACGTCACTGGTGTGCGGCTGGCCGATGGTAGTCAGCTCGACGCCGACTTGACCGTCGTGTCCGCGGGCAAGCGGTGCAAGTTGCCGAACTGGTTTTCCGAGATCGGCGCTCGGGAGCTGCGGGAGGAATCCAGCGAGTCCGGCGTGATCTACATCGGTCGGTTTTACCGCCTTCCCGAGGGTCGGGACTTCGATCGCAACCGAATCTATGTGGTCACCGAGGGTTACATTCAAGGCGGTGTGATCGAGGCCGACAATCGCACCTTCGGGACGTCGCTAACGGTTCCGCGGGGGGACATCGAGTTGCGCAAAATGCTCCTCGACCCGGAGAAGTTCGAACGGTTACTCCAAGAGCTGCCTCAGTACGAGGCCTTCGCCGACGGTCTGTCTCACCCGATCAGCGATGTGGCGGCGATGGCGGGAGTGACCAACCGCTGGCGGGAGCTGCTCTCCGACGGCGAGCCGCTCGCAACCGGTGTGGTACCCGTCGGCGACTCGTTGATGGTCACCAATCCCGTTTACGGGCGCGGTATGTCGACCACGGCCTGGTCTGTCGACATGCTCTCCAGGGTGCTCGATGATCATGCGGACGATCCTCGGGGTTTGGTGACCGCATACGCAGCGGCGGTGGAGCAGGACCTCAAGCCATGGTATTTCGCCAGCCTTCAGATGGATGAAGCCAGCCAACGGGAGGCGGAGGCGGTGCTCGCCGGCGATGAAATTTCGGCGGCAGCGGGAAGCTTCTCGGTCTTCAACCGGCTGTTGGCGCTCATGAGATACGACGCGGTCGTGCAGCGCGCCTTCATTCGAAGTATGAATCTGCTCGCTTCACCCAACGCGCTGTTTGAAGACGCGGACCTCGTCAGGCGTATCGACGAACTGTCGCGGAGATATCCGGACGCAGGGCACTCCAACCACGAGCCCCCGTCGCGTGCGGACCTCATCACATTGCTGACCAGTGACAGAGATCGCGCCGAGGAGGCTCAAGTCGGATGACCGCCATCGAACTCTTCGAGATCCCGTTGGGACCGTTCACCTTTCGGGCACGCCGCGCCGGGCCTTCCGACGGTCGTCCGGTCATCCTGCTGCACGGGGTGCCGCAGACGTCGTTGTGCTGGGAAGCGCAGTTGACGGCGCTCGGCGACGCCGGCTACCACGCCGTGGCCTTCGACCAGCGGGGCTACTCGCCGGGGGCTCGAAGCGAGGACATCGCCGAGTTCACGATGGACAAGTTGGTGGGCGACGTGCTCGGGATCGCCGACGCACTCGGCTTCGATCGGTTCGACGTCGTCGGTCACGACATGGGTGCAGGCGTGGCGTGGAGGCTGGCCGGCCACCACCCGGACCGGTTGAACACGCTGACCGCAATTTCGGTTCCCAACATAAACGCCTACTTCGACGCCTATCACGGCAAGATTCCCCATCGAGGCGACGGCGATGACCAGTTCAAGAAGTCCAGTTACGCGCGGGACTTCAAAGCGGCACCGCGCGGCGCGGTCGAAGAACTCATGGTCGCCAACGATTGTGAGCAGCTGCGGGGCTTCCTCGACGGTGTCCCAGCCGATCACGTCACCGAGTATGTCGAGGTGCTCGGATCCGTGGAGGCCATGCGGGGGGTGCTCGACGTCTACCGCAATGAGAGTTTCACCGAGCAGGCAGGCGATGCCGACGCCGATCGACTACCACCGATCGAAGTCCCCACGCTTTTCATCTGGTCGGATCAAGACCCAGCGATCGCAGCGTCTGGTGCATACGCCACCGCCGACCACGTGGCGGGGCCATACCGGTTCATAGCACTCGCGGGGCTGGACCACTGGATACCGGAGAAGGCGCCGGAGCTCGTCAACACTGAACTGCTCGACCATCTGGAACGCCACCCGGCCCGATCGGCACACAAGAGGGCCGCGACGACGTAGCGCGGGCCGGCGAGAACCCTCGCGGCGCGACCGCCTAAGAGGACTAGTCGTCCCAGCTCACATTCCACTCGAGGGAGCCAAAACATGGCCACTGCAACCGATCCCGCGGTGAAGTCCTACGACCGCATTCTCATCGGCGGTCACTGGGTCGAGCCGGCAACCGATGACCGGATCGACGTGATCTCACCTGTCAGCGAGGAGGTGCTTGCCACCGTGCCGGACGCCTCGGTCGTCGACATGGATGCGGCGGTTGCCGCAGCGAGGGCGGCTTTCGACGATGGCCCGTGGCGGTGGATGAGTCCGGCCGAACGGGCTGGATACCTGCTCCGTGTGGCAGCTGAGTTGCACAAGCGGGTGCCGGAGATGGCGCGCGCGTTCACCGCGGAGATCGGCGCTCCGACCGCCGTTTCGGAGGCGTTCCATGCCGGCTGCATCGACATCTGGAACGACGCCGCCGCGTTGCACGAACGAGTCCCTTTCGAAGAGCGACGCACGTGGAGCACGGAGTTGGGCTTGCAGGAAGCGCTCATTCTTCGTGAACCCGTCGGCGTCGTCGGCGCGATCATTCCGTGGAACGGGCCCGTGGCCATCGCGGCGCTCAAGCTTGCACCGGCTCTCGCTGCGGGATGCACCGTGGTCCTCAAGCCCGCGGCCGATGGTCCGATCAGCACCCTCATCATGGCGGAGGCACTTGAGGCGGCGGAGTTGCCGGATGGTGTGATCTCGGTATTGCCAGGCGGCCGGGAGGTAGGGGAGCACCTCGTGCGTCACCCAGGGGTGGACAAGGTCTCCTTCACCGGTTCAACCGCGGCAGGTCGCCGGATCATGAGCCTGTGTGGGGAGCGGATCGCGCGTGTCACACTCGAATTGGGCGGAAAGAGTGCGGGGATCGTCTGCGATGACATCCCGCTGGAGCAGGTATTGCCGACCCTGCTGCCGGGGGGATTCGCCCATTCCGGTCAGGTGTGTGCGGCGATCACGCGCCTACTCGTTTCACGTAAGCGGCACGATGAGTTCGTCGACGCCTCGAGCGCAATGCTGTCCTCGCTCAAGGTCGGTGACCCGACCGAACCGGATACCGTGCTGGGGCCGCTCGTCGCCGAGCGTCAGCGCGACCGCGTCGAAATGTACATTGCCGCAGGCAAAGCCGAAGGTGCCCAGCTGGTGACCGGCGGAGGTCGTCCGGCGGGCCTCGAGAAGGGCTGGTTCATCCAGCCGACGCTCTTCGCCAACGTCTCCAACACCATGCGCATCGCCCGCGAGGAGATCTTCGGGCCCGTGCTCTCGGTCATCCCCTACGACGATGTCGACCACGCGATCGCGATCGCCAACGACTCAGACTATGGACTTGCAGGTTCGGTCTACACGACAGACCCTGCGCTGGGGGAGCACATCGCCCGCCGCGTCCGGACCGGTCAAGTGTTCGTCAATGCCACCGGCGTTTGCACCGCGCAGCCCTTCGGAGGATTCAAACAGTCCGGACTTGGTCGCGAGGGCAACATCGAGGGAATCCAACCGTACTTGGAAACCAAGGTGATTCAAGGGATCTCACCTCGCGTGTGACTGGCGGGTGGTCGGCTCGCCCTGGGACTCAACACAGGCCCTAGCACTCAACAAGAAGGAGAACGATGTCGAGCCTCGCCGACTCGCTCATCGAACGAACGCTGCTGATTTCTGGCGGCAGTCGCGGCATTGGGCTGGCTATTGCTATCGCTGCGGCCAGGCACGGTTCGAACGTCGTTCTGCTTGCTAAGACTGCCGAACCGCATCCGCGCCTTTGCGGGACGGTGTTCACTGCGGTTGCCGAAATCGAGGCGGTCGGTGGCAAGGCCGCGGCCGTCGTGGGCGACGTACGTCGCGAAGAAGATGTGCAGCGTGCCGTAGAAACCGCTGTCGAGCGGTTCGGCGGAGTCGACATCTGTGTAAACAATGCGAGCGCGATCTCGACCGAACCGACCGAGCAGCTTGGCGCGAAGAGGTTCGACTTGATGATGGACGTCAACGTTCGCGGCGCGTTCCTGATGACCAAAGCATGCATTCCCCATCTTCGAGTTGCATCGAATCCGCATGTCCTGACCGTGTCACCGCCGATAAACCTGAACCCGTACTGGCTTGGGGTGCATCCCGCGTACACGCTGTCGAAGTACGGGATGACGATGCTGTCGTTGGGGTGGGCGCGTGAGTACGCCGATGCGGGGATCGCGGTGAATTGTCTATGGCCACAGACATATATCAACACGGATGCCGTCGCGAATATGGCCGACGGCGACAAGCTAAGGGCATCATCGCGCAGTCCGGAAATCATGGCTGACGCCGCCATCCACATCATTTCTCAACCAGCAACGCGCGCGAGTGGCAACTGCTACATCGACGCTGACGTTCTCACAGGTTCGGGCGTCACCGACCTCTCTACCTACGGCGGCGGGGAATGTCCGATGCCGGATCTGTTCCTCGACTAACGAGACTGGAAGATCAACGTGACTACACCCCGTCCAATTGCGGTCAGCGAAGTCCTGGATTACTTCGGAAAATGTCCGCGCTGCGAATATGCAGCGACTGCCGTGCGTGCAACACGAGTCCGCGCCGATGGCTCGTTTGAAACCGTCGTCGTTGCGACATGCGGCCTCCCGTGCGGTTGGCGAGGTCCGGTACCGCTGACCAGAATGACCAATCAACCTCCTCCGGAACGTCCACGTTCGACGGTCCGATGAGCGACCCTGTACAGACGCCTTCAGGCGTCCCGCTTGAGCCTGTCTATGGACCGGCCGCTCGCGCGGGTGATCCGCCTGCGCCGGGCGTCTATCCGTTTACCCGCGGCAATTTTGCCAGTGGGTATCGGGGTAAGACGTGGACGTTTCGCCAGTATTCGGGTTTCGGGACGGCCGAGGAGTCCAACCGGCGTTACCGCTATCTGCTGGATCAGGGCGGGACGGGGCTGTCGGTGGCGCTCGATCTGCCGACCCAGTGTGGTTATGACTCCGACGATCCCGAGTTCGGTGAGGAGGTCGGCCGGGTCGGGGTCGCGGTGGACACGCTGGCCGACGCCGAGATCTTGTTCGACGGCATTCCGCTGGATCAGATCAGCACCAGCTTCACGATCAATGGCACGGCCGCGATTCTGCTGGCGTTCTATGTCGCCGCGGCGGAGAAGAAGGGTGTGCCGCGGGCCAAGCTGACCGGCACTATCCAGAACGACATCCTCAAGGAGTACGCGTCGCGCGGTACGTGGATTTGGCCGCCGGAGCCGTCGCTGCGGTTGATCGCCGACACCATCGAGTTCTGCGCGGCCGAGGTGCCCAGGTTCAACGCGATCTCGGTGGCCGGTGCGCATTTCCGCGACGCGGGCGCCAACGCGGTTCAGGAGATGGCGTTCACGCTCGCCGACGGCGTGACGTACTGCGACACCGTCGTGGCGCGCGGGCGGATGACGATTGATCAGTTCGCGCCGCAGATCTCGTTTTTCTTCTATACCCACGGCGACTTCTTCGAGGAGATCGCCAAGTATCGGGCGGGTCGGCGGCGGTGGGCCACGATCGTGCGGGAGCGCTATGGCGCCACCACAGATAAGGCGTCGATGTTCCGGTTCGGGTGTGTGGCCGGGGGCGCGTCGTTGTATGCGCCGCAGGCCCAGAACAACTTGGTGCGGGTGGCGTATGAGGCGATGGCGGCGGTGTTGGGCGGGGTGCAGTCGATGTTCACCGCAGCGTGGGATGAGCCGTTCGCGCTGCCCAGTGAGGAGTCGGCGACGCTGGCGCTGCGTACGCAGCAGATCCTGGCGTATGAGACCGGTGTGACGAAGGTGGCCGACCCGCTGGGTGGCTCGTATTTCGTTGAGGCGCTCACCGACGCGACTGAAGAGAAGATCATCGAGATCATGGCCGATCTCGAGACGCACGGTGGCATGGTGCGCGCTATCGAGGACGGCTATCTGCAGGGGTTGATTGCCGACGAGGCGTTCAAGATTCACCAGGAGGTCGAATCGGGCGAGCGTCCGGTGGTCGGGGTCAACAAGTTCGTTTCCGAAGAGCCGCCGCCCGATATCGATACGTATGAGTTGGATGCCGAGGGTCGCGAGCTTCAGCTGAAGCGACTGTCGAAGGTCAAGGCGGATCGGGACCCGGCGGCGGTGAAACAGGCACTGGCCGTGCTGGCGAAATCCGCGGAAGGCGATGACAACTTGATGCACAAGCTGATCGACTGTGCGAACGCCTACTGCACGGTTGGCGAGATGGTCTCCACGCTCAAGGCTGTGTGGGGCGAGTTCCAGCAGCCGGTGGTGTTCTGATGGCGGTTCGTGTTCTCGTCGCGAAACCCGGCCTGGACGGGCATGACCGCGGCGCGAAGATCGTCGCGCGCACGCTGCGCGACGCGGGTTTCGAGGTGATCTACACCGGAATCCGGCAACGCATCGAGGACATCGTATCGATTGCGCTGCAGGAAGACGTTGCGCTGGTAGGGCTTTCGATCCTGTCCGGCGCGCATGTGGCGTTGACGACCCGCACCGTCGACGCTCTGCGGGCCGCCGAGGCTGGCGACATCGCGGTTGTCGTCGGCGGGACCATCCCGCAGGCCGATGTTCCCAAACTATTAGATGCCGGCGCCGCAGCGGTGTTCCCCACAGGTACATCGCTCGACGTCCTTGTCCAACAGGTGCAAACACTGACCTCAGAGACCGTGCCGGACTGAGGCATGCGTGTATCCAGAACAGTCGAATGATGGGGGTCGGTGATTGTCCGGCGGGATGAGTTTCGAGCTGACCGCGGATCAGGAGCTGATTCGCAAGTCCGTGGCCGAGTTGGCGGGCAAGTTCGACGATCACTATTGGATGACCAAGGACATGGGCGCACGAATTCCCCCAGGAGTTCTACGACGCGATCGCCAAGGGTGGCTGGCTGGGCATGACGATCCCGGAGGAGTACGGCGGCCACGGTCTCGGCATCACCGAAGCGACCCTTCTGCTGGAGGAGGTCGCACGCTCCGGGGCGGCGATGAACGGCGCCAGTGCCATTCACTTGTCGATCTTCGGGATGCAGCCAGTGGTCAAGCACGGCTCCGAGGAACTCAAGAAGGCGACGTTGCCTCGCATCGTCAACGGCGACCTGCACGTGTGCTTCGGTGTGACCGAACCCGGTGCGGGCCTTGACACTTCACGCATCACGACCGTCGCCAAGCGCGAGGGTGACCACTACCGCGTCAACGGCCGAAAGGTGTGGATCTCCAAGGCGTTGGAGTCGGAGAAGATCCTGCTGCTGACGCGAACAACGCCGTATGACGAGGTCACCAAGAAGACCGACGGCATGACGTTGTTCCTGACCGACCTGAACCGCGACCACGTCGACATCCGTCCGATCAAGAAGATGGGCCGCAACGCTGTCAGTTCCAACGAGGTGTTCATCGACGACCTGATCGTGCCGATCGAGGATCGGGTCGGCGAGGAGGGCAAGGGGTTCAAGTACATCCTCGACGGGCTCAACCCCGAACGGATGCTGATCGCCGCCGAGGCGCTGGGCATCGGGCGGGTCGCGTTGGAGAAGGCGGTCAAGTATGGCAACGAGCGGGTCGTCTTCAACCGGCCCATCGGCATGAACCAGGGGCTGCAGTTCCCGCTGGCTGACTCGCTGGCCCGACTGGACGCCGCCGAGTTGGTGCTGCGCAAGGCGACCTGGCTGTACGACAACGGTAAACCCTGTGGGCGCGAAGCGAATACGGCGAAGTACCTGTGCGCCGACGCCGGTTTCGATGCCGCCGACCGGGCGCTCCAGTTGCACGGAGGCATGGGTTACTCCGAGGAGTACCACGTGTCGCGGTACTTCCGCGAGTCGCGCCTGATGAAGATCGCGCCCATCAGCCAGGAGATGATCCTGAACTTCCTCGGCGAACACGTCCTCGGACTGCCAAGGAGCTACTGATCGCGACGGGTGCAGACCGCGCGATCGTGGAGTGGCCCGACACCGTCAGGAGGATCCCGCAGGGATGGTATGCTAAACCAAACAACGTTTGGTACTCTGCGGACAGGTGTGGGGAGCCAAGCACAGGGAATCCACCCGTCGTTGCCGAGTGGGCGGTGCCCGCGGTAAATCGGGGCGAGCCAGAAGGTGCCGGATATGAGGAACCGAGAAGATATTGAGGCGAGTTCAGTCGATGGCGCCCGCGACCAGTTGGTGACCTACGAGGTCCTTGATGGCGGGAGCATTGCACGGGTGTCGCTCAACCGTCCCGCTGAGCACAATGCCCAAAACCGCACCCTGTTAGTGCAACTGGACAATGCCTTTCACAAGGCCGAAGCCGATGACGATGTACGCGTCGTCATTCTGGCGGCGCGTGGGAAGAACTTCTCGGCCGGCCACGACCTGGGGTCAGACGCAGCGATCAAAGAACGCACGCCCGGGCCGGCGCAACATCCGAGCTTCCGGATGCACGGCGGCACACTCCCCGCTGTGGTCGAGGCGCTCTACCTGCAGGAGTGGCATTACTACTTCCAAAACACGGTGCGATGGCGCGACTTGCGCAAGATCACCATTGCGCAGGTGCAGGGCAATGTCATTTCGGCCGGCCTGATGCTGATTTGGGCCTGCGATTTGATCGTCGCTGCTGAAGATGCCAAGTTCAGTGACGTCGTAGCCGCCAGATTGGGAATGCCTGGAGTCGAATACTTCGCTCATCCGTGGGAATTCGGTCCGCGCAAGGCTAAGGAATTGCTGTTGACGGGCGACTCGATCGACGCCGAGGAGGCATACCGGCTGGGGATGGTGTCGAAGATATTCCCACTCGATGAATTGGGAAACAAGACCCTTGAGTTTGCCCGGCGCATCGCTGAGCGCCCGACGATGGCGGCAATGCTGGTCAAGGATTCAGTGAATGCGGCCTCGGATGCCATGGGTTTCACCGAGGCCCTGCGCCATGCGTTTCACATACATGAGCTGGGTCATGCGCACTGGGCGGCAAGAAACGACAACCGCTTGCCCATCGGTCTGCCGCCGGACGTGGAGGACTGGCGGACGGCCAAGCCGACGCAGTTCGCAAGACGCGACGTTCCATAGATACGCAATGGCGAGAGCGTCGGAGAACGCACGTGGTGTCCGGAGGTGCCGACGTCACTTGTGCTCGTGCAGGCGCCACCGGCCGCAATAGAACATCGATTCCGCTTATCGGGCCGGCCCGTTACGCACCGGACACCAACTCAACCGCTGACGAAAGAAGTGTAGATGGATATCGAAGGCAAAAACGTAGTCGTTGTCGGCGGCGCATCCGGATTCGGCCGTGCGTCAGCGGAACTGCTCAATGCCCGGGGTGCCAAGGTAGCGATCTTGGACCGCGCGGAGTCGGATGGCAAGGCCGTGGCCGACGCGCTCGACGGAGAGTTCTACCCGGTGGATGTCACCGACTTCGCCGGCACCGAAGAGACGTTATCCAATGCCGTCGAGGGCTTGGGCGGCCTGCATGTCGTGCTGACCACTGCCGGCGGTGGCGTGGCGGAGAAGACACTGGGCAAGCACGGCCCGCACGCCCTGGAGACCTTCCAGTTCACAGTCAACCTCAATCTCGTCGCATCGTTTAACATCAGCCGGCTTGCCGCCGCGCACATGGCGAAAAATGAGCCGGAGGATCCCGAGACGACGGGTGAGCGCGGCGTGATAATCAACACCGCGTCCATCGCGGCTTTCGAGGGGCAGATCGGGCAAGTGGCCTATACCGCTGCCAAAGCGGGCATCGCCGGGATGTGTCTGACGATGGCACGTGACCTCGGCTCGGTGGGTATTCGTGCACTGGCGATCGCGCCGAGTTTATTCGCGACCGGTCTGACCAAAGGGATCCCGGACGAGCTTGCTTCGTCACTGACCAAGGACGCAGCCTTCCCCAAGCGTCTCGGCCGTCCGGAGGAGTTCGCCCACCTGGTCGCAGCTATCGTCGAGAACCCGATGCTCAACGGTCAGTGCCTGCGACTCGACGCTGGACAGCGCTTCGCCCCCAGATAGATCTTTTCGCCAAACCTGCAGTGGCGTAACGATTTCGATGAGGAGGCCTGGTGGCTACCGATGTTGCCGAGCTCGACGGTCTGTTGGTACGCCAGCGGTCCGGGTTTGCAGCGGACGGTCCGCCATCACTCGACACCCGCCGCAGGCGGATCGATCTGCTGGTATCGGCATTGCTGGACGGTGCCGACGACCTAGCCGCAGCGATCGCCGCCGACTTCGGCACGCGCGCACGCAGTTTATCGATATCGACCGATATCTTCGGGTCGCTGGTGGATATAGCGCACACCCGAGCGCATGTGAGGCGGTGGATGTCGCCCTCCAAGGTTGCCAGGTCCGCGTCGATCGCACGCCTGCACGCGTCGATTCAGGCGCAACCCCTCGGCGTGGTGGGCGTCATCGCACCGTGGAACTTCCCGATCAACCTCGCGGTCGTGCCCGCCGCGTCGGCGTTGGCCGCTGGAAATCGAGTGATGATCAAGATGTCGGAGAAGACACCCCGGACAGCGGAGTTGTTCGCGGCATTGGTTTCACAGCGGTTTTCCGCTGATGTGTTGACAGTCGTCACGGGCGGTCCCGAGGTGGCGGACGCGTTCACCACCCTGGCTTTCGACCATCTGTTCTTCACCGGCTCCGCGCAGATCGGGCGTCGGGTGATGCACCGCGCAGCTGACAACCTGGTGCCGGTGACGCTGGAGTTGGGTGGCAAGAACCCTGCGGTCGTCGGCCCAGGCGCGGACATCGGCGAAGCGGCTGAGCGAATCGCACGAGCCCGGCTGACCAATGCCGGTCAGATATGCCTTTGCCCCGACTACGCTTTCGTGCCGGCCGCACAAATTGGTGAGTTCGTAAATCAGACCGTTGCTGCCGTCCGCAAGGCATACCCCTCAGTTGTCGACAACGACCAATACTGTTCGGTCGTCGATGAGGCGTCATTTGATCGAATCACCGGGCTTATCAACGAGGCTCGCGCCGGTGGCGCAGCCGCGGTAGAGATCGTGCCTCCTGGCGAGATCCTCCCGGACCGTGTTACCCGCAAGATCGCGCCGACACTGCTGACGGGTGTTACACCGCAGATGCGGATCAGTCGGGAGGAGGTTTTCGGTCCAGTCCTCGCGGTCCACGGCTACGACGACATCCGACACGTCATCGACTACGTCAACTCTCACCCGTCCCCCCTGGCCGCATATTGGTACGGGCCCCACAACGCGGAGTTCGAAGACTTTTGTCATCGGACTCGCAGCGGGGGAGTCACCCGGAACGACTTTTCCCTGCATGCCGCGCTGCCTTCGCTGCCTTTTGGAGGAGTGGGGCAGAGCGGAATGGGTTCCTACCACGGAAAAGCCGGATTCGACACGTTTAGTCACCGTCGAGCGATTGCCGAAAGTGATTTACCGTTCAGTGTCACCGACTTAACCGCCTTAGCGCCCGTGGCCGCGATGGTGGCCGTGATGCTGCGCGGGTACGGTTGGCTGACCCGGTTGCGGCTGCGCGGTTTGACACTCGGCCCCGGCTCCCGTTCAGGACACCAAGGGATCGCGCGGTAGGCCGAGGATGCGCTCTGCGATCTGATTCCGAGTGATCTCAGAGGTCCCGCCGGCGATCGCGTAGGCACGTGAGCCGAGCTCCACGACACCGGCATCGGCAGCCGTCGCCGCAAGCCAGCGCAGTCGGCGGACCATAGAGTTCGGAAACCAAACTGTTGCGGACGGTGACATGGTCGGCGAGAAGCAATTTCGTGACATTTCCCTCGGGCCCCGGCCCCGCCCCCGCGACACTGCGTGCGGCTCGCCGTAGATTAAGCAGCCGCACTGCATGTCCATCGGCGATGCAACGGCCGGCGCGTTCCTTAACGCCCGCCACCTGGTCGCCGTACCGCTCCACGAGTTCGATCAGGCTATCGGTGTCGCCCTCGTCACCACCGCCGCCGATCGTGACGCGCTCGTTGCCCAGGGTGGCGCGTGCTACCGCCCACCCCTTGTCTACTTCGCCGACCACATTGCTATCCGGCACGAAAACGTCGGTGAGAAATACCTCGTTGAACTCCGCGCCGCCGGTGATCTGACGCAGCGGCCGCACCTCAACACCGTCGGCGCTCATGTCGATGATCACGGTGGTGACGCCAGCGTGTTTCCGTGCGTCAGGATTGGTCCGCACCGTGGCCAGCCCCATGTGACATTCGTGGGCCAGGCTCGTCCAAACCTTCTGCCCGGTAACCCGCCAACCGCCCTCGACCCGCGTCGCTTTCGTGCTCACCGCCGCCGCATCCGAACCCGCGCCCGGCTCGGAAAACAGCTGACACCAGACGTGTTCGCCGCGCAGAGCCGGTTCGACGAACCGGTCGATCTGCTCGGGTGAGCCGCACTGGATCAGAGTCAAAGTGACCCACCCGGTGACGCTCAGGTCCGGCCGTTTGACCTTCGCCGTGCTCAGCTCTTCTTCGATGACCAACTGCTCGACCGCGTCGGCGCCGCGGCCCCATGGTTTGGGCCAGTGCGGCACGAGATAACCGGTCTCAAGCATTGTCGTCCGAAGCTCGTCTGGTGGCAGGCCGGCCCAACCATCGATATCCGAGCGGACGTGTTCGCGCAGCTGTTCGGCATGGTCAGGTAGCTCAATCCAATTGCGGCGCCGCACACCCCCAGCCGAGAAGTCGTATACATCGGTGGCACTCGCGCTGCCTCCGAACAGAGCGCGCAGTGTGATCGCTCTGCGCAAGTGTAGGTGCGCGTCGTGTTCCCAGGTGAACCCGATCCCGCCGTGCAAATGGACGTTCAGTTCTGCGTTGCCGATGTAGGCGGGGATGGCCAGCGTTGCAGCGCAGGCCGCGATGAGCTCGAGTTCCCGCTCGTCCCCGGTGCACGCGCGCGCGGCATCCCACACCACCGCTGCTGCCGCCTCGGCCGCGACAAGCATGTTCGCAAGGTGGTGCTTGACCGCCTGAAAGGTACCGATGGTGCGCCCGAACTGTTCCCGTACCTTGGCATAGGCGAGAGCAGTGTCAAGGCAATCCTCTGCTGCGCCAACCGCTTCGGCGGATACCAGCACCCGGGCAAGAGCGCGGGCAACGCGTGCGGCGCCGGGGAGCACCGTCGCCGAAGGAGGAGCGACGTCGGCAAGTGTGACCGTTCCCGAGCGTCGCGTCGCGTCGAAACTTGCCGCCTGCTGGACGTTCACACCCGGCGTCTGCGCCTCAACGATGACGACGTCATCGCCGACCCTCAGCGCCAGGATGTCGGCCAACCCTGCGCCAAGCACTATCCCCGCATCGCCGGAAACCTCACGACCGTTGAAGCTCAGATTTCCGCCGAACCCGGTGGCAGCAACAGTTGTTCCATCAACAAGGCCAGGCAGTAACCGCGCCTTGGTATCCGCGTCGCCAAGCGTAGCCACGATGGCCGAGGTGATGACTGTGGGTAAGAACGGGCCCGGGGCAACTGCTCGGCCGAATTCTTCGGCTACGACCACGAGTTCTTCCAGGCCGTAACCGGATCCGCCAAACTCCTCGGAAATATGAATGCCGAGCCAGCCCATATCGGCGAGCTCTTCCCACATATCGGGTCGAGGCTCGACAGGAGCCTCCAGTAGTGCACGCGCCGCACCTCGGGCGCCTCGGCGGTCCAGGAATGCCCGGACGACGCCGCTCAGCTCGCGGTGTTCCTCGGTAAGTGCGATCCCCACGGCGCCTACTCTCCTCAGCCAGGAAACGTCTGTGATACAGGCATCGTCACGGGGCGACGTGTTGCGGCGCCGATGACGCAGTTGGACTGCCGAATCGGGCGCGAAGCTCGGGCTTCAGCACCTTGCCCGCGGGATTTCGCGGCAAGGCGTCAACGATCTCAAGGGCCTTGGGGTGTTTGTAACGGGCCAGCCGCTCGTCGAGAAACCCTGCTAGGTCGCTGAGACACAAGGTGTCCTGACCAACAGCGGCGATGGCGATCGGTACCTCACCCCACTTCTCGTGGACGCGGCCGATCACGGCTACTTCGGTGATGTCCGGGTGGCTAGCGAGCACGTTTTCGATCTCGGGACAATAGATGTTCTCTCCTCCGGAGATGATCATGTCCTTCTTGCGGTCGACGACCCACACGTAGCCTTCTTCGTCTTGGCGTACAAGGTCGCCTGAGTGAAACCAGCCTCCTGCGAACGCTTCTGCGGTCGCTTCGGGATTGTTCCAATATCCGGCCATCAGAGTCGGTCCGCGATAGACAATCTCACCCACCTCGCCGACGGGGACATCGATCATGTCGTCATCCACGACGCGCGCAGCTACGGTGGGAACCAGCTTTCCTACCGAACCCATTTTGCGAATAGCGTCGGCGGCAGTAAGCACACAGGTGACCGGCGACATCTCCGTCTGACCGAAAGCGGCGAGTATCTGCGTGCCCGGGAAGGTCTCTGCCATCTCCCGCAGCAGTGTGTCGGACGCCGGCGCAGCACCCCAGGACAGCACGCGAAGCCGACTGTCGCGGGGTTTGGCGCGTTGAGCAGCGCACACCACCTGCCACTGAGCGGGAACAAGGAACAGCCCGGAAACGTGTTCGGCGGCAATCACATCCAGCAGTTCTTCGGCATCGAATGCGCCCAGCGGGTAGAGCACTGTCGGAATGCCGAGGAGCAAGCCGGTCAGTGTGCTGCCTGTGCCGGCGATGTGAAAGAGCGGCACACCGATGAAGTTGACGTCGTTGTTGAGGTCGGCCCCGTTGACCATCAACATGTTCATCGCCTGGCTCATCAGGTTGACATGCGTAAGCATGGCACCCTTGGGTCGTCCGGTGGTCCCGGAGGTATACATGATCAAGGCGGTGCTGTCGTTGGGTACGTCGACGGGAGTATGCGGCTCGCCCTGCTCGGCTAGCACGTCTTCGTAATGTTCGATCCCGTTGTGCGTCGCTTCACCCGCGACGATGATCGTCTTGAGTTCGGTCTGCAGGTCCTGCACCGCCAGCACGATGTCGGTCAGCGCAGGCTCGGTAATCGCCACCCGGGCTTGACAATCCGCCACCAGGTAGGCAATCTCGGGCGGCGCTAACCGGAAGTTGACGGGCACGGCGATCGCACCCAATAGGTTGATCGCCAGAAACGACTCGATGAACTCGGTGCGGTTGAGCATCGTGATGATGACCCGGTCACCGCTGCCGATTCCGCGTCGGCTCAGACCGTCAGCCAATGCACACACCCGGCGGCGCAGCTCTTTCCACGTCGTCGTGTGTCCGAGAAAGCGCAGGGCGGTGCCGTCCGGGTTCATCTGCGCGTGACGCGCGAGGTGAGTGTTCCAGTTCTGACGACGAGACCAGTAGGGCTGTTCGGTGGCTTGGCTCGGCGTTGTCAACTGCATGGAATCCTTCCGCGATAATGGGTGAGAGGACAGTCAGTCGACCGTCATCTCACCCATCAACGACCAGTCGGTCGCATCGATGGTCTGGCTGATGATCTTCGGTGTGCTCCCCAGTGCCTGCGGTAGCTCCGTCATGGCCTTGGCGAAGTGTTCGCTGTTGACATGTGCGCTACCCGCATCCCCGTCGCGAAACGCCTCCACCAGAACGTATTCGGTCGGGCGGTCCAAGCTGCGGGACCATTCGAACCACAGGTTGCCCTCTTCGGCCTGAGTCGCTTGGGTGAATTCGGAGACCAATGCGGGCCAACGCTCCGACCATTCAGGTTTGGTATCGAATTTGACGACGATAAAGATCATGGAGGAACTTTCGGCTCGGGGTCGAGGACCGTGGATCAGCGACGGCCGGACAGGTAGTCGTCGAGGATGTCGTAGAAGTGCGGGATCCTGCGTTCTTGCCTGGCGAAGATCATGCCGGGGTGGTGCTTGGAATTGATCCCGGTCTGCAGCCAGGGCATGTGGCCGGCGTCCTGGTTGTAAACCTCGGAGGCGAACTTGAACTCCGTGCCCTTGCCGTGGACCGTTTCGGGCACTGGCAAGGAATCTTCGTCGGGTCCTCGGCGGAGGAATTCCTGAGCCCAGAAGTACATTTTGGATGGATCGCTGGGATGCGGCATGTAACGGAACGTCGAGAAGTTGTTCGCGAACATGTTGATGGTCAAATTGGGGAAGATGAAGAAGTGGTGATCGTCCGTCATCTGGTCGTCGGTGAGCGCGCTGGTATCGAGACCGCGGCCGTCGAGTTGCTTGCGGGTTCCGACCTGGATCGCGCCCCGGATGTCATCGATATGACCCTTGTAGGCCTCCATGTCCACGCCGACCATCGCGGCCAGCATCTGCAGCATCGGATTCCCTTGTTGGCGTTCCTCTTCGGGAATTCGCTTGCACGGCGCGCCTATCTGGTAGACCGCTCGGCTGTGTAGTTCGAACAGATCGATCGGCAGATCGGGGCTGTCTTCGAGCACGGCCTGCAGCTGCGGATGCGTGACGGGACCGTGGTAGCCCTCCTGGAACGCATCGCAGCCGATCTTCCAGTTGCAGTCCCATTCCACGATGGTGTCTTGGGCGAGTTGGTAATCCTGCAGGCCGTATGCCTCGAGCAGGGGGGCAACCTCGCCGAGGTATTCCCGCAACGAGGTTGCGTTCGGATCGAGGTTGATCCAGGCGAAGTTGCCCCAGGTTTCGCAGCGGATGCTCGGCAGTATCAACTCCGCGTCGGGGCATTCGAAGTCTTCGCGGTCGGGGATCTGGCGAACCGAACCGTCGTAGTTCCACTCGAAGCCATGGAACCAGCACTTGAGCGATTTCGTATTGCGTGGATGCGTGACGATCTGACGTCCGCGGTGCCGGCAGATGTTCGACACGGCTCGGATCGAGCCGTCGTTGTCACGCACCAGGGCAACCGGCTCGTGGCCGATCGTGATCGGGTAGGTATCGCCGGGCTCCTTGAGATATGCCAAGGGGCAGGCCAAGATCCACGTGCGACCGAACACATGGGTGAATTCCTGCTCCAAGACCTCGCGTGAGGAGTACCGCTCCGGGGGGATCCGTTCGGTAATGGCAGTCAGCTTTGTGGTCACGAGCGTGTCTCTTCCAATACGGTTGTGGACTCCAGTGTATTCATTACACTAGTTAGGGAGATATCAAGTCAAGGGTGGAAGGGCCACGAATATGGACGGCGCGACTGTGGTGATCACTGGAGCAGGTTCGGGAATCGGCAGATCGATTGCCTTCGCTGCGGCCGAGCGAGGGGCGCGTGCGCTAGTCCTGCTCGACGTTGACGAGGACGGGATGCGCGAGACCGAGCGCCTGTCGTCCGGGCCACCGGGTTCGCTCGTCCACCGGATCCGCATGGACGTGACGGACGCGAATGCCGTCGAGGCGGCGTTCGAGGAGATTCGAGGCGCGCACGGGAGCATCGGGTTTCTGTTCAACAGTGCCGGGATCCAAGCGGGACTGCCCGCTTGGCCGGATGTGAGTGCCGCTCGCATCCGCGCGGTGATCGAGGTGAACGTCTTGGGAGTGATGTTCACGACGCGATTCGCGCTGCCCCTGATGAAAGACCACGGGGGATCGATTCTCAACGTGGCGTCGATCAGTGGCCTGTATCCGTATCTGACCGGCGCTGTATACGGACCGTCCAAGGCCGCGGTCGTCCATTTCACCAAGTGCAACAAGGATCTTGCCGACCAGTTCGGAATCCGCGTCAACGCGATTTGTCCGGCGATGGTGAATACGCCGTTCCTGCATAAGACGGGCGAGGAGGGCGGTGGCGTCGCGCCCTGGCTGGCGGCACAAATCGAATCCGGACAGATCCTCTCTCCGGACGCTGTGGCGGCTGCGGCGATCCGGCTGGCGTGTGATGAATCCAAGGCCGGTGAAACTGAGGCGTTCACGCCCGAGGATGCAGGACGGACACACGCATGAGCGACAGCCAGACACCGACCGTCGATCCCTACGATGGCCAGCGCACTACGCCCGGGCCGGTACATCCGCCCCGTTATCCGATGAACCCGCCCGTGGATTTCGAGTCGCCGGATACCTTCTTGCAAGGATTCCCCTACGAGGCGTTCTCTGGCGTACACGAGTCGGCGCCGATCTTCTGGCACCCGGAAACCAAGCCGTACGAGCCGGGATTCTGGGTGTTGACCCGGTTCGAGGACGTCCGGCAGGTTTCCAAGGATCCCACCCTGTTCTCGTCGGCCAAGGGTGCCGGTCCGATGCTGTCGTTCGAGGGCAGCGGGTACGACATGACCCCAGAGATGCTGACGATTTACCGGGCCAACATGGTGGGTATGGACCCGCCGGTGCACCGCGCCTATCGCTCCGTTGTCGCGCCCTACTTGTCAGGCCCAGCGGTCAAGCGGTTGGAATCGGCCATTCAGGATCGGGTCTCGTGCTCTACTCGACGCGATCGAGGTCGGCAAACCATTCGATTTGGTGCAGGCCTACTCGGCGGTCACTCCGGCCGTGGCCTTGTGCCATCTGCTCGGCGTACCGCCTCAGGACCATCAACGCATCATCGATTGGGGAGATGCACTGGCCGGTGCAGAGGATCCTGAATACGCGGCGGTCGCGATGTCGACCCGGGCCGAGGCGTTTGCCTACGGTTGGCAGCTACTGGATCAAAAGAAGGCGGAGCCAGGGCAGGACCTGCTGACGGCGGCCATCGAGGCGTACTCGGCGTCGGACACCCAACTTCCTTTCGGGTCGATGGAGGGTCTCTTTGCCATCCTCCTGATCGCGGGGCACCGTACGACGCGGAACACCATCACCTCCGGGCTATTGACTCTTTATGAGCACCCTCAACAACTTGAACTCCTTCGGAAAGACCCCGAGCTGATGGACAACGCCGTTGAAGAGATCCTCCGGTACACGACGGTCGTTCCGATGTTCCGGCGAACAGTCACCGCCGACACCGAACTGTCCGGCCAGCCGATTGCCGCGGGTGAGAAGGTCGTGATGAGCTATTCCCTGGCCAATAGAGACCCGGCGATATTCGACCGCCCCGGTACGTTCGACGTCCAGAGGGATAACGCTGGCCAACAGCTGGCGTTCGGCTGGGCCGAGCACATGTGTGTGGGACGCAAACTGGCCCGTTTGGAGCTTAAGATTGCGATCCAGGAATTCGTAAAGCGGTTCTGCTCGCTTGACGTCGTGGAGTCGCCGCGCTTTCTGCGTACGAACCAAGCGATATCCATCAAGCATGTAGGTGTCGTCGTGAGCGAGTGAGTGCGCTTCGGCGCAATGAAGAAGGGCGGCGTCACGGATGAGGTCGGCGGAGCCGAGATCGGAAAAGGAAGCCATCAGAATCGCGCGCGAGATCGCGCGCAAGGTTTACAACGAGCAGATCCCTGCCGGCACGCGCCTCGCCTCAGAAGGGGAGGCGCTTGAGCAGTACAAAGTATCGCGAGCCACGCTGCGTGAAGCCCTGCGCTATTTGCAACTGCACGGTGCCATTGAACTTCGGACAGGCCCAAGCGGCGGGCAGTTCGTCGCCGACCCTGATTGGCATCATCTCGCGTCTACGATCGCCCTGCTTCTGCAGTTCGCCAACGCCACGATTGAAACGGTGATGGAGGCCCGCCTGTGCATCGACCCAGGTATGGCCGCGTTGGCAGCACGCAACGCGACCGCTGCGGATCTCGAACTGATGGATGGCCTACTGACCGAGATGCGCAGGCAGCTCAACGATTACGACGCCTACTACGACCTGTACCTGCAGCTGTGGGACGTGCTGGCCACCAGTTCGGGAAACGCTCTGCTGAGCCTGCTTTCCCCGGCGCTGCGCAGGATCACCTGGACGGCGGGCATCCGCCCCAACAAGGCGTTGCGACAGGGCGCCCTGTCTCAACTCCGGGCCATCCGCGATGCGGTAGCTTCCCAGGACGAAGAAACGGCGTATCGAGAGATGCAGTATTTGGAAAGTAGTTACCTGGACACCATGCGAACCAAGCACGCCCGCGAGATCCGCAAGGTGGTCTCGTGGGCTGACTCGGTGCGCTGAGCAATTGGCTTTGCTTTTACAGACCCAACCGCTTTGCCGTTCCCTCCCGATGCTGTTCGGGCGTGCTCAGTAGCCGCGCCGACGAAATCGCACGTTTGAGGTAAAGGTGGGCGTCATGCTCCCAGGTGAACCCGATAGCGCCATGCAATTGGATGTTCTGGGCCGCTGTGCGGTAGAACGCATCCGATGCCACCGCGGCGGCGAGATGACTGGCAGATTCGAACGCGATCGGATCCGCGTCGAATGCCCAGGCGGCATGAAGTGCAACCGAGCGAGCCGACTGCACGTCGACGAACATGTCGGCGCACGCGTGCTTAACAGCCTGGAAGGAGGCAATGGGCCGCGAGAACTGACTCCTGCTCGTGGTGTATTCGATCGCCATGTCCAGGCAGCGCTGAGCCGCGCCTACCTGCTCGACGGCCATCGCGACCTGGGCGATGGACAGGGCATGGTTAAGGCTAGCCGCGCCATCGGTCGGCGAGCCGATCAACGTGGCCGGGCTATCGGTGAACTCGATGTCGGCGAGTCTGCGGGTGGGATCCAGCGCTGCACTATCGCTGGTCTGTAACCCCTGTCGCCCTTCGGTCACAAACAGCCCGGATCCGTCGTCGGAGCGCGCCAGTACTACGAACTTTTCGGCCGCGCATCCGTCCACGACATGAACGGCGCGACCGTTGAGTCGGTAGCCAGACGCCACACGGGTCGCAGCGACTGCGGGGGTGCCGCCGTGCGGCGGTGTCCGGAAGGCCAGTGAGGCAACGCATTCACCGCGCGCGAAGGACGGCAGGATCTTTGCCATCGCCTCCTCGTCGCCCGTCGCAGTGATGGCGGTGGTCGCCAGTACCGCGGTGGCGAAGAAGGGCGAGCACAACAGAGCCGAACCCGCCTCTTCCAACACCATTGCAAGATCGAGCAGGGTCCCGTCGGCGCCACCGTGACGTTCGGAGATGACGATGCCGTGCAGTCCGAGTTCGGCCATCAGTGTCCATAGCTTGGCGTCGTAATCGGCGTTTCGGTTGACATAGGCGCGCCGGGCCTCGGGAGTGGCGTGTGCGGCGAAGAGGTCGCGCGCGGCCGCGCGCAGGCTGGATTGCTCCGGCGTCGGCAAGAAGCTCATCAGTGTCCTCTGCTGTTGGTTGATGACGTGGCGCTCATCGGGCCGGCCGGGGTTCGCGCGGAAGACCGAGAACCTGTTCGGCGATGGTGTTGCGCTGGATTTCGCTGGATCCGCCGTAGATGGTCCCGGGCCGCGCGTTGAGATAGTCGGCGACCCACGCCGCCGACGAGGTGGGGTCAAGTCCCAACGGCTGTGGTTCCAGCGAACTGATGGGAGGCGCTCCACAAGGGGTGAGCGCGTCAGCGCCGAGGATGTCGAGCGCGAGTTCGGTAACAGTCTGGCGGTACTCGGCAGTGAGCAGTTTGGTGAAGGAAGATTCTGGACCGAGATGCCCGTGCTGCTGCAACATAGCCAGTGACTGGATACCGGAGCAGTGAAGCACATGCACAATCTCGCGGCACCGCGCGATGCGTTGACGGATGTCGCCATCGGTATGCCGTCCATAAGCCCGGGCGAGTTCGATCACACGGTTGAGTTCGATCTCGAGGGTGAGTGCAATTGCCAGTCCGCCGGCGCCGCGTTCGTAACCGAGCAGGGTGAGCGCTACTTTGGCGCCGTTGTTCACACCGCCGACCACCTGGTGCGATGCCGTTCGCGCGTTGTCGAAGAAGACTTCGGCGAACTCGGTCTCGCCGGCCATGTTCTTGATGCCCCGTACCTCGACGCCGGCCTGGTCCACTGGGATGAGCAGAAAAGATATACCCGCGCTGCGGGAGGCCGCCGGGTCGGTCCGCACCAGTGCGAAGATCCAGTTGGCCGTTAGGCCGGCCGTCTGCCAGATCTTTTGTCCGTTGATCACCCACTCGTCGCGGTCGAGAGTGGCTGTGGTGCGCAACGCGAATAGATCGGACCCGGCTTCCGGCTCGGAATACCCTTGCGCCCAACGAATCTCGCCGCTAATGGTACGAGGAAGAAAGTAGCTCTTCTGCTCCTCCGTGCCGCACTGTAGCAACGTCGGGCCCAGCAGTTGAAAGCCGAAACCGTCGTTGGGATGGGGCAGGCTAGGGAGCCCGGCGCGCACACACTCTTCATGGAAAACCGACTCGTCTGCCAGCGTCCGACCACCGCCGCCATAGGTGGCGGGCCAGCCCACTCCGAGTAAACCGTTTGCGCGCAGTGTTTCACGCCAATTCGCCAGCAGTTCGCCCTGATCGCTGGGCGCTACTGCACCGAGTCCGCGCCAACCGTCGGGTACGAAGTCGGCGATGACGTTCCGTACGGTGTCGCGAAATGTCTCGTTCTGGAGGCCGTCTACGAGCGGCATTAAAGCTCCTTCATGGAACGCTGTTGCTGACTGAAGCGGCGGGCTTCCCATGGCGTCCAGTCCAGTGTATTTATTACACTAGTAATCGGCTATATTTCAAGGCGCGACCGCGGCGCACGGCGAGTTCGTGTAGCCCGCTCGAGCCCCTGAGATACACCTGGACGAGAGGCGGATACAGCGTGAAGTGTCAGGCAGCGGTTCTGCAAGGAGTCGGCAAGGATTGGGAGATCTGCGAGATCGACCTGGACGAGCCCAAGTACGGAGAGGTCCTTGTCCGCATGGCGGTCGCGGGCATCTGCCACACTGACGACCATTTCGCCACCGGCGACGCAGTTCCCAGCCCCGAGATCGCGGGCATGATGGCGGCAGCTGGTATCACCGCGCCGGACCTTTTTCCCTTGATCGGCGGCCATGAAGGTGCTGGCGTGGTGGAGAAGGTTGGGCCTGGGGTGCAGGGGTTGAAACCCGGTGATCACGTTGCGACCTCATGGATCCCTGCTTGCGGGCGATGCCGCTGGTGTGTCAGCGGTCAGAGCAACATTTGCGACGCCGGCGCGCACCTCTTCGACAAGCAGATGACGACCGACGGGACCTCGCGCCGACACTTAGGTGACGAGGATCTGATGGCCATGACACAGATCGGAACGTTCTCCGAATTCATTGTGGCTTCACAAGATTCGGTAATCAAAATCGATGAGTCGGTTCCCTTCCACGCCGCCGCGCTGGTGTCCTGCGGCGTTACCACCGGATGGGGCTCCGCGACCGTAGCGGCGGGCACGCAGCCGGGCGATACGGTGGTGGTCATCGGTATGGGCGGGGTGGGGATGAATGCGGTTCAGGGCGCGCGTGCGGCGGGCGCCCGATATGTCGTCGGGGTAGATCCAGTGGAGTTCAAGCGCGATGCGGCCGCATCGTTTGGCGCTACGCATACCGCAGAATGGGCATTCTCGGCCATCGAACTGGTCCGCGAATTGACCGCCGGTGTGATGGCCGACCGAGTGGTCATTACGGCCGGCGTGGTGCATACCGATCTGATCCCGGTGGCGATGATGCTCACGCGCAAAGGTGGGACGTGCGTGGCGACAGGCACGACGCCACTCGCCGAGATGACGGTGCCGTTGATCATGACCGACCTGGTGCATTCCAACAAGCGTCTCCAAGGTGCGCTCTACGGCGGTATGAATCCACGCACCAGCGTTCCGATGCTCTTGTCGATGTATCAATCCGGTGGCCTCAAGCTCGATGAATTGGTGACTCGTCGCTACGGCCTGGAAGACATCAACGAGGCAATCGCGGACCTCCGAGCCGGAACCAATATTCGCGGGATAGTCGAGTTTCAGCAGGGTTGAGCCAACCAGATGTGTGGCGCATGGTCAGCACTTCGGTCACACGGCGCTATTGGTACCTCGCCGGCCGACCCTTCAGGATCACCGTCTTCGTCTCGAGAAACGGGAGCAGCCCCTCTGTTCCACCCTCGCGGCCGATTCCGGACTGTTTGACGCCACCGAAGGCGATGCCGAAGTCAGTCCGGAATGCGTTGTGACCGACTGTGCCCGAGCGCAACCGGCCGGCGATCTCGGCAGCACGCTCCAGATCGCCGGTGAAAACGGATGCGTTGAGTCCGTAGATCGTGTCATTGGCAAGTTCGATGGCGTGGTCTTCGTCGGCAGCGGGGATGACGCTGAGAACCGGGCCGAAGATTTCCTCTTGGGCGAGCACCGATGAGTTATCGACATGGCTGAACACCGTCGGCTCGATGTAATACCCGCTGTCGAGATGTGCCGGGCGGCCACCACCGGCGGCCAATCTGGCACCGTCGGCCTTACCCTTGGCGATGTAGCGCTCGACTTGGGCACGCTGTCGTTCCGAAACAAGCGGACCCATTTGCGATTCCGCGCTAAACGGGTCGCCGACAAGCACCCGGGCGAATTCGTCTGCCAGCGCTTCGACCATCTCGTCGTGTCGCTTGTTCGTCACGATGACGCGGGTCAACGATGAGCACGCCTGACCGGTCAAGATGCATTCCTGGCGAGCCAAGGTGCGGGCGGACTTTGCGATGTCTATATCGTCGAGGATCACCGCCGCGGACTTCCCGCCTAACTCGAGCGTGCAGCGAGCGACGCGGTCGGCGCAGATGGCACCTATACGGCGTCCCGCCGCAGTGGACCCGGTGAAGGTGATTTTGTCGACACGAGGGTCGCGCACTAATTGTTCGGATACGTCCCGGTCGGCGGTAACGACATTGAGCACGCCAGATGGTAGTCCGACCGACTCGGCGACTTCGGCAAGCACGTAGGCTTCAGCGGGCGCTTCGGGTGAAGACTTGAGGACCACTGTGCAGCCGGCGATTAACGCCGGCGCGACCTTGTAGCCGATGAGACGCATCGGTGAATTCCAGGGAATGATGGCACCGACCACCCCGACCGGTTCGCGCACCAGCAGACCGAACTCACCGAACGTCGGTGTGACGGGTTGCGCGAATGCGAACGTGTCGGCCAGGCTCGCGTAGTAGTGGAAGATGTCATAGCCATCTTTTCCCGCGTCTTTGGATATCGAGTACAAGACGCCCGACTCACGCGGCCACAGCTGCGCCAAATCGGAGCTCCGCGCGAGCAGGCCGTCGCCAATCGCGCGGAGATATGAAGCGCGCTCGGCGTGTGACATCAATGGCCACGGACCGCTGTCGAACGCATCGCGGGCCGCGCCTACTGCGCGCGACATGTCCGCTGCGTGCGCCTCCGCAATTTCGAGAAAGACCTCCTCGCTGCAGGAGTCCACCACGTGGAAAACGGCGTCCGAGGACGGACTAACCCATTCGCCACCAATGAAGAAGCGGTTCGCATACCGGAGGGAAGGGACGGCCGAGCTAGCGTTACTCACCTGAGTGCCTCCTATACCCGCTGCGGAATGGCGCGTCGTCTACGCGCTGGCAGTCTCGGCGCATCACACACCTACTTAATCGCTAGTTCGACAACCGTGGCGTTGGCGGTGCCGCCGCCTTCGCACATGGTTTGTAGTCCATAGCGAATGTTGTTGTCGCGCATGTGATGAATCATGCGTGTCATCAGAACGGCACCTGAACCACCAAGCGGGTGACCCAGCGCGATCGCGCCGCCGAGCGGATTGACCAACTTGGGATCCGCACCCGTTTCTGCGAGCCAGGCAAGCGGCACAGGCGCAAACGCCTCATTCACCTCGAAGGTGCCGACATCGGCTAGCTCGATGCCGGCTTTCCGCAGCACCTTTTCCGTTGCAGGGATGGGGCCGGTCAACATCAACTCTGGATCGGAACCGCACACCGCACCCGCTGAATACCGAACGATTGGCCTGCAACCGAGCTGGGCGGCTTTATCCGATGTCATCACCAACAATGCGGCAGCACCGTCGGAGATCTGGGAAGAGTTGCCGGCGTGGATGACACCGTCGCCAGCGAATGCGGGCCGCAGTGCGGCGAGTTTCTCGAGGGTAGTTCCTCGACGTATCCCCTCATCAGCGGTAACCGCGTGGCCATCTGGACCCGCTACCGCGACGATCTGAACGTCGAATGCACCGCTGTCCTGTGCTCGTGCTGCCCGCTCATGCGAGAGCACGGAGAACTCGTCAACATGTGTGCGGGAAAGACTCCACTTCTGCGCGACCAGTTCGGCGGACAGCCCTTGGTTGAATGGGCAATCCGGGTACCGCGCTAAGACTTTCGGCCCGTACGGCATGCCTTCTGCCCTGGCGGCCCCGAGCGGTACCCGGCTCATCACCTCGACCCCGCCGGCCACGACGACATCGTGGTGGCCCGACTTCACGGCTTGGACCGCGAAATCCAGCGCCTGCTGGCTCGATCCGCAGGCGCGGTTGACCGTTGTACCCGGAATCGTCTCGGGCCATCCGGCCGCCAGTACCGCGTAGCGGCCGATATTGCTGGATTGGTCGCCAACCTGGGAGACACAGCCCCAGATCACATCGTCGATCAACGTGGGATCGATGCCCGCGCGATCGATTAGCGCTGCCAGAACAACAGCCGATAGATCGGCAGGGTGAATCCGCGACAACCCGCCGTTTCGCTTGCCGATGGGGCTGCGTACCGCCTCAACGATGACCACATCTCGCATCTAGTTGCTCCGAGTCAAGTTGGGTGGGCCGCCATAGCTAGTCAACGCTTGACGATGAAACCGGCATCGACGGGCAACGTGACGCCGGTGACGTAGCGTGCGCTGTCGGACACCAGCCACAGCACGGCGTTAGCGATGTCATCCGGATCTAACACCGGCACCGGCATCGCGTTCGACAGATCCTGGGACCCTACGGGGTTAGCAGAAACCTGTTCAATCCATTGCCTGGTGAACTCATTGTTGATCATTGGCGTATCGACACCACTCGGATGTACCGAGTTTACGCGAATGCTGTGTTGCGCAAGCAGATTGGCATATACGCGCATCAACCCGACCACTCCGTGCTTGGCCGCAGCATAGCCGATCGATCCCGAAGCATTCGTTCCTATGCCGGCCAAGCCGGCTGCAGAACTGATGAGGACGATGGCACCACCCCTTGCCTGTTCAATCATGATCGGCGCTGATACCGCAACGGTGTTATACGTGCCGGTGAGGTTCACATCGATGACGTCGCGCCAGCCATTGTCGGCGGTCATCGGGGCGATAGCAGCGTTGGCGACAACGATGTCGAGACGACCGAACGATTCGAGACCGGCGTGCAACGCCGTGTTGAGCGAACTGGCGTCGCGAACGTCGGCTTGGCGCGCGACGATCCCCATGCCTGTGTCTTCAACTAGTTTGACGGTTTCGGCGAGGTCCTCCGCAGTGGCCATTGGATAGGGGACAGATTCGATCTGTTCGCATAGATCGATCGCAATCACGTTCGCGCCCTCTGACGCTAGCTTCACTGCGTGTGCGCGTCCCTGGCCACGGGCTGCACCGGTGACCAACGCTACTTTGCCTTCGAGAGCCGTCATGGTCGGCACAATATCAAAACCATACAGCGTTTGGTACTTTGGGGCGAGACTATGAAAAGGGTGCCTGGTGAGATCGGGCGGGCACCACAGTCGGGACAGTTGCGTCAAGACATACCAGCCCTCTTGGACAAAGGGTTTGCGGGTGTTGTGCTGCAACGACATTGGATCCGCGGTCTCCTGATGAGAGAGCCGTACAGGCGGCTGGGCAGTTCAGTCCGGGATGGCGAAATGGTGGCGAGCCAGCCAGTCGGTAATGGTGTCGATCGCCTTGCGCAACGGCAGCCGTTGGTCAGGTCCCGCGTAATAATGCGTGGCGCCCGGGATCTCGTGGAATTCCTTGTCGGGATACCTGATCGCCTCGTACAGCCGGCGGGGGTGGCTGGGAGTGCACGCGTCATCCGCCAGGTTGCCAATCACCAAGGCTGGAACCCCAATATCGCGACCGCACGCTACCCCGTCGGCACGGGCGTCGTCGTAGCTCCACTGCGACAACCAGCTGCGCAGTGTGCAGAACCGGGCCAGGCCGACCGGGCTCATATTGACCGTTTGTGGATCGCCAAGATAACAAGTGCCGGGCACACGGTCATTCGGGTCAACCGTGGGGTCTAGCCAACGCGGGTCGGCCATCGTGCCGTGCACAACGAAGGCGAACTCGTCGTCGGGGCGGCCGGCCGCCTTGAGCTCGGCCAGTTTGCCCTTGACCCATGCGGTGATCCGGCGATTGCGATCGATCTGCGCCTGTCGATAGCGGACCAGGAAGCCCTCGCTATAGGGCGGCTGGTTCGGATTCCGCGCGTCGTAGAGGTCGAGCTCCGGATCGCGCGTCGTGGGGCCGGACTCGTCAAGAATCGACGCGTCCAGCCACTCGGTCATCGTGCCGTGCCGACTGATGTGTGCGGCGAGCAGCATGATGCCATCGGCTGGCATGAGTCCCAGCTTCGTCAGGTCAGGCCCGTCGCCCGACGGACTAGACGTCACCGTGGCGTGCTGGGCCTGCTGTTGATAGAACGCGGCCAGCGAACCGCCGCCGCTCCAGCCTGCGAGCACGACCTTCTCGTAGCCGAGTCGATTCCTGGCGTCCTTGATACACGCGCCCAGATCCTCGACGACCTTCTCCATCAACAGCGCCGAGTCGGTACCGCGGTAGCGACTGTTGCAGCAGATGACGTGATGACCCGCACGTGCGAGGCCGTTCACGATGGGCAGGTAGGCCCCGCCCGTGACGACCGGATGCATGAACACCAGCACCGTGTTTGATGTCGCCGCCGGGGCGGCTCCGGCGGCCGACGGTTTGTCCTTCGGCGTCAATAGGTGGCTCTCGAGCACCACGCGTTCTGCGACGCCACCGTATACGTCGCGGACACCGGAATTGTTCTGGAACGTAACGAGATACGGGATGCGGTCATACTCGTACGTGGCCCGGGTTGCGGCAGATTCAGTCATCTCGGTGGTGTCCTTGATTGCAGGCCAGTACTTCCGGTGACGGTGTCAAACGGCGTCGCGTGTCGACTGCGATCACCTGCCACTCAACCCTCGACTCCAGGTCGAATCGTCGGCGGGCGCGTTCGCGACCCCGCTCCGACACCCCATGGTGAACGCCTTGCGGCGCATGGGAGATCAAACCCACCGGCATGGGGATGCCGAACGTCGAGCCGCCGTGGAAGAAGAGCAACTCGTCGTAGTCGACATTGCGGTGATACCACGGGGAGCGCTCGGTGCCAGGAACCCCCTCGACGGGTCTGGGGAGGAAGTTCATCACGTACACCCCGGTCGCCTGCATGAACAGGTGCACCGTGGGCGGCAGATGCACACTGTCGGAGGTCACCACGTTGTAGTCCGCGATGTTGAAACTGAACGGAAAGTTATCGCCGCGCCAGCCTTCGACATCGATCGGATTGTGTTGGTAGTACAACGACGTCGGTCCACCCTCGTGGACAAGTCGAACTTCGTATTCGTCAGGGCCGTCATCGTCGATCGGTGCGGGCTCCGGAATTGTGGTCTGCGACGGGTCGAAGGGGAAGTGACGGCCGAGCTGACCGGGCGGAGGGACGCGGAACTCGTCGGTGGCTTCGATCATCAGGAGCATGGACTCCGCGGCGTCACTTGAGCGCGCAGGCACCTGGCGCCAGGTGCAGGCCTTCGGCAAGTACACCCAGTCGCCTTCTCGGTACCCAAGCGGCCCGAACTCCGTCTCGAAAAGGCCAGCACCCTGGTGGACGAAGCACAGCAGATCACCGTCGACATGTCGGGTATAGAAGGGCATCGGATCACTACGACGGGACAGGAAGATGCGGCAGTCCGGGTTGCTGAACAAAAGCATCGGAGAACCATCGGCAATGGTGGCATCGCTGGGCTTGAGCGCGCCACACAATGCCTCGATCGGCCGCAGTGGGCCCACGGCTCGGTATGCGGTGGGGTCGTGGCGACGGTACATGTTCGCAGTGCGCCCGGTAAAGCCGCCGCGGCCGAGTTCGTCGTCCTTGAGGCCGTCGAGGTCAGCATGCAACCTGCGGGGCGTCTTGCCTTTACGCAGGTGGATGAATGATTCCACCATTGGCTCCTGGTAGTCGGCAGTCAACACCGGACAGGCCGAAGGCGATGTCTGTCGTGGAAGGGCTCGAAGATGTCAAATTATCAAAACCAGACAGCGTTTGGTAACGTTTTGGCCGTTGACGTTGGATAGGAGTTCTGCGCTGTGCAGCTTGTGGTGTGGGCCGGTAGGTGCAAGAGGGGGCACGATTAGCGCATTGCCGTTAGCCGACCCGGCCTCGTCGGCGCCATTGGCTGGCGTCACCGTGGTGGCGCTCGAACAGGCGGTTTCAGCGCCGATGTGTTCGCGCACGCTGGCCGACTTCGGGGCCCGAGTGATCAAAGTCGAATCCCCAACCGGCGGTGATCTCGCACGCAGCCTCGACACTGTCGTCAATGGTCTTGCCGCCCACTTTGTTTGGGTCAATCGCGGCAAGGAGTCGGTGACGCTGGACCTGAAAACTCCGCAGGGAATGCACATCCTGCACCGGTTACTCGAAGTGGCCGACGTGTTCGTATCCAACCTTGCCCCCGGCGCAACAGATCGTCTCGGCATCGGCTCGGAGCGACTCGCGGCCTGGTTTCCGGATCTCATCACTGTGCAGATCGACGGTTACGGACCCGGCGGGCCGCTGTCGGAGAAACGTGCTTACGACCTTTTGGTGCAGGCAGAGTCGGGGACATGCGCAGTCACGGGCCACCAAGGGGCGCCGGCCAAACCGGGCCCGGCTGTGGCTGATGTAACGACCGGGCTCTACGCGGCGCTGTCGGTCATGGGACTGCTGTATGGCCGCGAGCGTCGCCGGACACCTGGCCGCGGTGGTGCGGCGGTCAGCGTGAGCTTGTTCGACACGATGATGGAAGTGTTGGGATACCAGCTCAACTACACTCGCCACACCGGCATAGACCAGCAACCGCTCGGAATGAGTTCACCGGCTGTCGCGCCGTACGGCGACTACCTGACCGCCGACGGTTACACCGTCGTAATGGGAACCACCCATGATCTCGAATGGCAACGCCTGGCCCGCAATGTCATTGACCGTCCTGATCTGGCCGACGATCACAGGTTTGCCACCAACTCACAGCGTGCGGCGCATCGCTCGGAACTCGACGAGGCGATTGCCGAGTGGTGTGGGCGACACGACTTGGCGCATATCCAGCGGGTCGCCGACGCGGCGGGCATCGGCAACTCCCGGTACAACCGCATCAGCGAAGTGATCGCACATCCGCATCTGCAAGCCCGCGATCGTTGGCGCGTCATCGACACACCGGCTGGACCGGTGCCGGCCCTGCTGCCGCCGCCGGTCGTGGACGGCTTCGCTCCGCCGATGGGCCCGGTGCCTGCACTGGGTGAACACACGGAGGCTGTGCTCACGGAGCTGGGCATTGGCGGCGACGAAATGGAGCAGTTGCGTGCACTCGGGGTGATCGGTGCCACGGCATCACCTATTTCCCAAAGTTGAGGAGCCTATGGACGTTCGTTTGACCGCGGAGCAACAACAGCTGCGCGACGCCGCGGCAAAGCTCGTCGCTGACCTCGGACCGGGGTCGGTCTCCGATTTCGACGACATCGAACGCGTCGTGCGTTTGGAGAAGACGGTTAGTGCAACGGGTTGGCGCGCGCTGCGCCGCGACGGCGCCTCGGGTGTCGAAGTAGCGCTCGTTGCAGAGGAATTCGGCCGCGGCCTGGTCGACGTGCCCTTCTTGGGCCCGGTATTGGCTGACGAACTGCAGATTCACATCAATGCGGATGCCACCTCAGCGACGATCGTCAACGGGGAAACAGCGGCACCGGATGCGCGTGGCATCAGCCGGGGCATAGGTGTCTTGGGTGACTCGGTGTTCGGCGTCGACCTGACCGAAGCCGGCCGCGGGGTCGACCTCACCCGCTTCGATGCCACTGCGCTCGGCGCACCCGAGCAGGTTGGGTCCGTGTCCGGTGACCAACACGATTCCTGGCACGCGTTGGCATTGGTGGCGACGTCGGCAGACATGCTCGGTGCCGCCCGCGGCGCACTGGATCTGGCCACGGATTACGCGAAGATTCGGCAGCAGTACGGCAAAACCATCGGGTCCTACCAGGCCGTCGCGCACATGCTCGCTGAGAGTCTGGCGATGATCGCGGGATCGACCAGCGCGCTGTGGTACGCCGCGTGGGCCGTCGACGAACTAACGCCGTCCGAAGCCCTCGACGCCGGCCGAATCGCGAAACTCTATTGCGCGCGCGCCGCAAAGGCAGTGTGCGAAACCTCGATTCAAGTGCACGGCGGGATCGGCAACACGTGGGACTGCCTGGCCCACGTGTACCTACGACGCGTACTGGTATCGATTGCCTTATGGCCAGTCTCGTTAAGGGAGATCAACATTGGACTTTCGTGATTCACCCGAGGAGGCCGCGTTTCGCGACAGATTGCGCGGCTGGCTGACCGAACAGAGGGGAAGGTTCCCGACTTCGGGCGACGAGTACTGGGCCGCCCAAGGCGCCTGGCATCAAGCGCTTTACGAGGCGGGCTTCTTCGGCACGTCGTGGCCCAAAGAGTTCGGCGGCCAGGACCTGCCCCCCGTATACGACGTGATCGTCGACGAGGAGATCGCGAAGGCGGGCGCCCCCGCGCGACCCAGCCTCGGCTACCTCGTGGTCGGGCTCGGACATCATGGCAGCAAGGAACTGCGGCAGCGGTTCCTACCAGGCATGATCAACGGCACCGAGCGGTGGTGTCAGGGATTCTCCGAGCCGGGCGCAGGGTCAGACCTCGCATCGTTGGGTACAACGGCAACCCGTGACGGTGACGAGTACGTCATCCACGGGCACAAGATCTGGACCAGCTACTCCGATGTCGCGGACTGGTGTCTGCTGCTGGCGCGCACGGACAAGGATGTGCCCAAGCACAAGGGCATCTCGGCGTTCATCGTCTCGATGCACCAGCCGGGTGTCGAGCAGCGGCCGCTCAAGATGATCAGCGGCGTGACAAAGGAATTCGGCCAGGTGACCTTCGATGGCGCCCGTGTACCCGCCGATCAGATGGTCGGTGCACCGGGAGACGGCTGGAAGCTGGCGATGACCGTCGTCAGCCATGAGCGTGAACCGTCGACAGTCGGATACTCCGCCCGGTACCGAAAACTGGTGCGCGAGTTGGCCGAGCGGTCCGAAGGCCAACCCAGCGACGAACTTCTGTGGGCGGCGGTGGACGCGGAGATGCTGCGCCGGCACGTCCAGCGGAGACTGTCCGAGCAGCTCGACGGGCTCACGCATGGACCGGATGGCTCGTTGGACAAGCTTCTGATGACGTGGGTTGAACAGTCGGTCGGGCATGCCGCACTGGCGGAAGGGGGAATCGACGACGAGCCGCTGCTCGCAACTTATCTCTACAGCCGCGCGCAGAGCGTGATGGGTGGAACGTCGCAAATCCAGAAGAACATCATCGCCTCGCGGATCCTTGGATTGGAGTCCTGACATGTACGACATGCCCGACGAAATCGACGTCCGTGCCGATGGTTCCTTGCGGATCATCACGCTCAACCGCCCTGACGACCTCAACGCCGTCAACCAAGGCCTGCATTCGGGGCTGGCACGGATCTGGGACAAGCTGAACCGTGACTCATCGGCGCGGGCGGCGGTAGTCACCGGCAGCGGAAGGGCATTCTCCGCCGGAGGCGATTTCAACTACATCAAGGCACTCAGCGAAGACGGCGAACTACGTGCGAAGACGCTAGCCGATGGCCGTGACATCGTGCTGGGCATGGTGCGGTGCCGCATCCCGGTGATCGCCGCGGTCAACGGCCCAGCAGTCGGTCTTGGCTGTAGCCTCGTCGCTCTCAGTGACGTGGTGTACATAGCCGAAGATGCCTTCTTATCCGACCCCCACGTTCAGGTCGGCTTGGTCGCCGCCGACGGCGGCCCCCTCACCTGGCCGCTGCACATGAGCTTGCTGCTGGCCAAGGAGTATGCGCTGACAGGTGCCCGTATCTCGGCCGCGAAGGCTGTCGAGTTCGGTCTGGCGAACCACGTGGTAGATGACCCGGTCGACGCGGCGATCACTTGCGCCAGGCGCATCGCCGGCCAACCGCAGCAAGCCGTCGAGAGCACCAAACGAATGCTCAACATCCACTTGGAACGTGCGGTCTTGGCGGTGTTGGACTATGCCAACACCGCAGAGGACATGTCATTGCAAACCGACGATCTGCGAGACAACATCGCCAAGCTGACGAAGGCGGCGGCGCAATGAGAATGACTCGGTCGTGACCGGAAACGTGTTGTAGGCAAGGAGGACCCGTGCGGCGAGGATTATTCACCGACGACCACGACACCTTCCGCCAGTTGGCGCGGGACTTCGTGGAAAAGGAAATTGCGCCCCATTATCCCGAGTGGGAGAAGGCCGGGCGCATGCCCCGCGATACCTTCGAGCTCATGGGCTCCGTCGGGATGCTCGGCATGGCGATTCCCGAGGAATACGGCGGCGGCGGCATGTCCGACTTCCGCTACAACGTCGTGTTGCAGGAAGAGGCGGCGCGGGCCTTGGTCACGCTCTCGACGGTGCGGACCCAACTCGACGTGATCCTCCCGTACTTCCTGCACTATGCGAACGCCGAGCAACGACGACGCTGGTTCCCAGGTTTGGCAGCTGGCACATTGCTGACAGCCATCGCGATGACTGAACCTGGGACCGGTTCGGACTTGGCGGGCATGCGGACCACCGCGGTGCGCGACGGCGATGACTGGATCCTCAACGGCGCGAAGACGTTCATCACGGGCGGTAGCCAGGCCGACCTGGTGATCGTCGTGGCCCGAACGGCGACGGAAGTCGAGGACCGGCGCAAGGGATTGACCTTGCTAGTGGTCGAAGGCGACATGCCCGGATTCACGCGGGGTCGCGAACTGGAGAAGATGGGCTGCAAGGTGCAGGACACAGCCGAGCTGTCGTTCGTCGACGTGCGGGTTCCGGTGGCGAACCAGTTGGGAATCGAAGGTGACGCGTTCGGCTATCTTGGCAACAACCTGGCGCAGGAACGGCTGACGATTGCCGTCGGATCGGTGTCGCAAGCACGTTCGGCGGTGACCGCCGCCATCGAATACACCAAGGACCGCAAGGCGTTTGGCACACCGATTGCCTCGTTCCAGAACACGAAGTTCGAGCTGGCCGCCTGCTCGGCGCAGGTCGAGGCCGCGCAGGCGATGGTCGATCGGGCGATCGAGGATCATGTTGATGGCGTCCTCTCCGGCGCCGACGCGGCGCGGGTGAAGCTGTTCTGCACCGAGATGCAGGCCAACGTCGTTGACCGGTGCCTGCAGCTCTTCGGCGGCTACGGCTACATCATGGAGTACCCCATCGCCCGGCTATACGCCGATGCGCGGGTGACCCGCATCTATGCCGGTACCAGCGAAATGATGAAGGTGATCATTGCTAAATCGCTTGGACTCTAGATGCACACAGCACTGGCGACAGTGAGGGCCGATGGTCGCGGATCGACCGTCCGTCAGCGGCTAAACGATAGGATTTGCCAATGCCCCGTCCAAAAGAGCCGTTGATCAAGCCGGCTGAGGCGGTTGCCACGGCACTTGAGGTCATCGACCGCGACGGCCTTGACGGGTTCAACATCCGAAAGCTGGCCCAGGAGCTGGGCGTCAACCCGTCATCTCTCTATCACCATTTCCACGACAAGAACGAAATCCTGAACCGCGTCTATCGTCTGGCGCTCGACGAGAGTCGTGTGTTCGCGCCTTTGCGTGTCGACGCGCCATGGCAGGTCTACGTAAAGAAATCTGTCGCGCTCTTCCGGCGAGCCCTCATGCGACATCCGAATATCGCACCATTGATGACTCCGAGCGGGCCGCTCGGGCGGTTTGGTGACTCACTCGGTCGCCGCGGCGTTGAGGTGCTCCTCGCCGAGGGGGTGCCGACCAAGTACATCTACGCCATCATCGACAGCATCAATGCCCTCGCGTACGGGTCGGCGCAACTTAACCCACAATCCTCGGGCGACGATGCGCAGATCGATCCTGCTCCAACGAACGACGTGCCCGGGCTGAACGAGGTGCTACGGTCAGCGCCCAAGTCACCTGACCGCTTGTTTGAGATGCAGATCGATGCGCTTCTCGAAGGGTGGACGGCCATCCTGGATCGCGAGAAGGCCAACACCGCGTCATCGGCAGGGAAACGCAAAACTCCGCGAAATCGCAACCGCGCCGACTGAACGAACCGCGCGTGCACGCGGCGTGTGTACGGCGCAGGCAAACGTTCGAGTTCTGTCGCCCTTGGGCCTATGAATCTCGGACGATGCGCCGATGCCTCGCGATTTTGATCCAGATCTATGGCTCGATCGGTCGCGCCTGCCGTGTACTATCCAAACAATGTTTGGTTATTGAAGCCGCGGGGCTGGTATCCGCGTATGGACTGAATACAGGAAACGAGGAGGGACGTTGTCGATGAGCGATCCTGTGATCACTGAAGTGAACGGGCGCGTCATGGTGATCACTATCAATCGTCCCCAGGCGAAGAATGCCTTGGACCGATCGGCCGCGACGCGAATCGCTACCGCGATCGATGAGTTAGAGGCTCGCGCCGACCTATCCGTCGCGGTGCTGACAGGTGCTGGCGGCACTTTTTGTGCCGGCATGGATCTCAAGGCATTCCTCAGAGGTGAGTCACCCGCGATCCCCGGCCGGGGACTTGCCGGCATCACAGAGCAACCACCGACAAAGCCATTGATCGCCGCGGTCGAGGGCTGGGCCCTGGCAGGGGGGTGCGAGCTGGCATTGGCCGCGGACATCATCGTGGCGAGCGAGTCGTCGAAATTCGGACTACCCGAGGTCAAGCGGGGGCTCGTCGCGGCCGCGGGTGGGCTGCTGAGGTTGCCGAAGGCGGCGTCCTACTCGCGCGCCATGCTGATGGCACTGACAGGGGAGCCGATTACGGCGGCAGAGGCAGAACGCTACGGCCTCGTAACAGTACTGACCGAACCGGGACGTGCACTCTCGACGGCATGCGACATTGCTGCCAGCATTGCAGCGAATGGACCGCTCGCTGTGCAAGCCACCAAGAAAATCATTGCAACACAGTCAAACTGGACTGACGTGGCTGCCTTTGAATGGCAACGCTCGATCACAGAGCCGATAAAGGACACGGCGGACGCCAAGGAGGGCGCTCGGGCGTTTGCAGAGAAACGGCCACCGCAGTGGGTAGGGAAATAGTGACTGGTGCGCCCGCCGGATCCTCATTGGCTGCCCGCCACACACGCGTAAGGAGCATCATGGACTTGCATGACCGATCCGTACTCGTTACCGGAGGTGCGTCAGGGCTCGGTTTGGCGAGCGCGCGTGCGGCCCTGGAACTGGGCGCGTTTGTTACGATCGGCGATCTTCCGACCTCGGCTGGCGCGCAGGTAGCGGCCGATTTTGGCGAGCGTGCCACGTTCATTCCGACCGATGTGACTGTGCCCGAACAGGTCGCCGAAGCGGTCGACGCGGCGGCCGGGCGGGCTTCTTTGCACGGTCTCATCCATACGGCCGGACGCGGCGGCCCGGTGCGGGTTCTTGACCGGGACGGCAATCCGGGGGATTTATCTTCGTTCGAGCATATCGTCGGTACGAACCTGACCGGTTCCTTTAATGTCCTGAGTGCCGCTGCTGCCGTGATGGCCAAGAATGAGCCGATCGACGGCGATCGCGGCGCGATCGTGCTGACTGCTTCCGTGGCGGCGTTCGAAGGCCAGATCGGCCAGACAGCGTATGCGGCGTCGAAGGCCGGCGTCGTTGGAATGACAATCGTGGCGGCCAGAGACCTAGCGCGACATGGGATCCGGGTCAACACGATTGCTCCCGGCGTCATGGACACGCCCATCCTCGGTCGACTTACCGATGACATATTGGCGCGGCTCACCGAAGCTGTGCCGCACCCCCGTCGGTTGGGCGTGCCAGACGAATTCGCATCCCTCGCCTGTTACATCCTGAGCAACGGATACCTCAACGGCGAGACGATCCGTCTGGATGGCGCCATCCGAATGGGCGCACGCTGAGGCGTCAGAAAGCGGGCCTATCACGCGATTGACCGACCACGGCCACTGCTGTAATTTAGAATCGAACAGCGTTCGGTAAGTGATCGCGTTGGACCCGCAAGGTCTTCGCGATCTTAGGGATGAAATCCAGATCGCCATCATGTCCTAGGCGAGGGGGCTTCGAATGACTGCATACTCGCCTGAGGTGAGAGATCACGTCGCCCAGTCGGGCGGCACAGTAGACCGTCGCCTCCAGGCCGTGGCCGGCGCCGTCTGCGGCTATCGCATCGACGTCGTCGCCTCCAGCGTCGAGGACTTGGTGCGATCGGCCGGCGGCTGGCTGTTCGACCGGATCAGTCAAGGCTGGACGGTGAACGCCTCGATGACGGCGCCCGGCGACTTCCGAGCGCTCCAGATCCTAGGGATACGGACCGCTTCGACCCGCATCGACCCAGGCGCGGACATTGACGTGCCGTCTCCGCTGGCTGCGGGTGCCGAACCCTTCGTAAGCGATGCCCGTGTCCGGGGGAGCATCGTGGCGGCCTTCACTCGCGGCGAAGCCGAAGTCACGCTCTGGGGCGATTCGTTGCCGCGCAGGCTCAATCGGAATGTCAAGACAGTGGAGCACCGACTTAGCGCCGCCGCTCGCATGTTCAAGGCGCAGGCCCTGCTGGCGGCATCTATTCCGCACGAGGCGGTCAGTCCCACGGAGTCCTTGTGTATCTACGCCGGATCCAACCAGCTGGGTGTCATATAAATCTCGTCGGACGGTCCCAACGTCATCCAGCACAGCTGACTAGTTCGAAGTGACGCGTTTCACGTCACTGATTTCACGGCCGCATGTGTTCGGTCCCACGTTCGAGGCGTAACTCCAGCCTCTCGCAATAGGGCCTTGCGAACTCGATCGGTTGGCGTCTTCGGCAGCGCGTCGACGAACTCGACATATCGAGGAATCATGAACCGGGGCATGATCGGAACAAGGAACTCAATCAGATCCAACTCATCGACGTCGGCGCCAGTTCGGCGGACTACGACGACCTTTACGTCGTCCTCGCCAAGTTCCGACGGAACCGCCACGGCGGCAGATTCCAGTACGTCAGGGTGACTATTGACGATCGCTTCGACCTCGAAGCTGGAGATGTTCTCACCACGGCGCCGGATCGCATCCTTGCGCCGATCGACGAAATAGAAATTGCCGTCAGCATCCACGCGAAATACGTCCCCGGTGTGAAACCACCCATTCCGCCACGCTTTCATCGATTCTTCGGGGAGGCCGACGTAACCGAGGTTCAATGTCCACGGACGCTCGCTGCGAACGATCAGCTCGCCAACTTCGCCAGGGGGTACCTCATAGTCGTGCTCATCGACTAATCGCGCTTCATATCCGGGCATGAGCCGCCCGCAGCTTCGATGTGTGTCGTTTGACACCGCGCCCGTAGGCGAGCAAATCACTGGACCGATTTCGGTCATGCCGTAACCGGTCGTTACTTCGATGCCGAACCGCCTCATGAAGCTCTCGATATCGGCGAGCAGCGGTGACATCAAGACGTGACGTAGTGGTGTGGTCGCATCGTCAGGCTTGGGATCTGTTGCATTGAGGAGTTGCGCCGATGCGCCAAACATGTTTGCGATTGTGCAGCCAAACTGTGCGACATCCGTGAAAAAACTGCTGACACTGAACCGATCGCGGATCACAAGCTGACCGTTGACAAGCGCCATTGTGTAGGCAACGCCTTTGGCAGCCATGTGATACGTCACCGAAGGCAAGTAGAAGGAGTCGGTTTCGTTGAACTCCGACATACGGTTTCCGCGTGTAGCGATCTCGTACAACTGCCCCCACGGCATGATGACACCTTTTGATGGACCCGTCGTTCCGGAGGTGTACATGATCGATGCGACATCCCACGGCTTCGGTCCAACGAGGTCATGCAGTGGGCTGACATCCTTCAAGAACATCTCCATCGTTACCGTGGGATAGCTTGTAGGAGGCAGCGAGTCATCTGCGCCGGTAACGACGAGGAACGGGCGGGAATCCAGGTCGGCGGCGATCTCTTCAAACCGGTGGACGAAGTCAGCATGCGCGACAATGACTTTCGGTTGTGCGCTACGCATCGCGTGTAGGAGGAGCGGGCCGTGAAATTCGGTGTTTACGGGGACTTCCACAGCCAGGATCCAAGACAGACCGATCGCTGAGCGATAGAAGTCCAGGCTCAGCGGAAGCATGGTGAGCACAGGGTCGCCTGGCTGCACTCCCGCTAATCGATAGGCTGCCGCCCACCGGGTGGCCGAGTCGTGTAGCTGGCTGTAGGTCATCGAGTCGGCGTCGACCTGCCTTATGAAGACCCGATCCGGGTGCTCTTGTGCCCGCTGCGCGATGAGCTGGGGAAGCATCAGGTCGCTGGAAGCCGAGTTCGGCTGGCGCGCAACGTCTCTGTTCACCACAACCGAACATACGGTGCGGTTCTGCACTCAGAGCCAGCAGTCATCAGGAATCCGACTCCGAGTAATCTGCCCACGGATCCTGATTCCATGGCCGGTCGAGAGGTTCCTTTCCACCACGCCAGGAGAAGAAATTTCGCATCGCAAACAACTCCTGATATTGCCCAAACGAATGGTCGTTAACCGTAGCGCGTTTGAGTTCCTGGACCAGGATCGAGCGGGTGAGCCTAAGTGTCAATGGCGGGCGCAGCGTTAGATAGCGGGCCAGCTCCCAGGCCCGTTCCATGAGCTGGTCTCGAGGCAGCACTTCGTTGACGGCTCCGTACTGGAAAGCTTCTTGGGCCGACAGCTTTTGTCCGGTGAGCAGAAAGTAGCGAGCCGGGTTCTGCCCGATGGCGCGGGGCCAGGCGATGTGCACGCCGTCGCCGGGCGCCAATCCGCGGGGCACGTGGGCCGAGTCCTGGAAGAATGCATCGTCGGACGCAAGCACGATGTCGCACATGACCGGCAATTCCGAATGAATGCTGCACGGGCCGTTGACCGCCGCGATGATCGGTACCTGGATCTCGAGCATGTTCATGTGCCGGGTTCGGCCGTAAAATCCTTTCATGTCGAGCTTTTCGGCTCCGTAGTCATAGTGAGCCGGGAACTTACGGCGTGTGTCGATCGGACCGTATTTGTCAATGAACGAATCCCCGGTCCCGGTGAAGATCACGACACTGAGCTCGCGATCACCCGAGATGTCGGAGAACACATCGCTCAAGTCGTCGTGTGCCCTCCAGTCGAAGAAGAGCTCTCCGCCATCGGTGTGCATCTGACACAGCAGGATGTTGTCATCGGTTTTTTCGAGGCGAAAATTCGGGTACTTGTCTTTGTAGTCCTCGAATTTTGTCAGTTTGGGCATCGGCGTTCCCTACGCTGGGTACGTGATCGGTTCGCCGATCCGCTCGACATACGCGGAACCACTGTCGGGAACGCGGGGCTGTCCGAACACGTCGACCGCGTAAGACACCACGATCAACGAGAACGTGATCCACAACAACCGCAGAGCATCTGGCGGCAAATCCGGATAATCGAATTCGTCCAGATACTTGCGGGCATCGTCGGCGCGCATGACGACGGCCTCGTAAAACTCCTTCAGTTCGGGCATCGAACTCGAAAGACGTTTGAGATAGCGCTCGCGCTCAGTCGGCAGCGCCCACTCGATGAATCGCTCGAGTTCGGCAAAGGCCGGAGGGAGAAGGGGTGTCTCGGTGTCGCGATCGATATTCGGGTCGCTCATGACTTCACCGCCTGAGCGGCCAGTTCGGCCTCATATGCCGCAACTGCGTCGCCGACTTCCTTGTGGTTGTGACGCACCTGAACCTCTTCGTCGCAGATAGGAAAGGTCGATCGGACGCGCGTGCGCAGCATCGATTGCGTTGCTTCAAGTGTGTTGGCGTCCTGGAGACAGAATTCCTTGAACTCCACTGCCGAGAGTTCCTGGGCGAGACGGTCCGTCGCGTGGCGGGGTGGCTGGTAGTACAGCCGTGCATCGTAGATGTGATGGTCCACAGCAGTTGGCCAATACGTGTACGTGGTGATGTACCCCGTTTTCCACACGATGATGTCGAGGTTCGGATATATGTGAAACATGGTGCTCGTCCAGTCCGGATGATTTGTCGGATTGGCGAGCCGGGGGAGTGGCGCGTCGGGTAGGCCAGGACCGTCGAGCTGACCCCACAGGCTGGCCTCGAAGATCCGCTCCATCGGCCGGGGTGGGCGAACGAGATCCTGCGCCGCCGCGGGCACCGCCGTCGACCAGACGGAGTGACGACCGTGGATCTCGAAATAGCTGCCCTGCGACCCGCGCAAAGGTCCGGTACTGCGCTCGTCAATGAGTTTGTGGTGCAGCGAATTGCCGTGGTACTGCTCTTGGAATGCGTCCTCGAACAGCTTCCAATTCGCGTTGATCTCGCTGCGGAAGCGGTACATCTGAGTCATGAGGCCGAACGGGTATCCGCTGATGCCCGTGCCGATCTCGCCCAAGAAGTCGGTCAGCGTCTCGCGGGGCTCCTTGTCGAGGTTGACGAAGATGAAGCCTTCCCAGACGTCGCACGGCACCTCTACCAAGCCGTAGTTCGCCATCTCGAGGTCGAAGAACCAGCCCTTCATGTTCACCTGCCGGCATTTGCCCGCCGTGTCGTACTGCCAGTTGTGGTACTTGCAGATGAATCTCTTTGCATGGCCGCATACTTCTTGGCTGGGGTGGTCATCCCACACCAGCTTGTTCCCGCGGTGCGAGCATATGTTGTGAAACGCGCGCACCACGCCGTCATCTCCGCACGCGACGATCAGTGAAGTGTCCAGCGTGGGAATCTCTTTCGTGAAGTAGTCGCCCGGCTGCGGAATCTGGGACGTGCACCCGACGTGCAGCCACGACCGTCGGAATACGGCTTCCCGTTCCAACTCGAAGAACTCGGGGGAGATTGAGTCCTCGAAGGAGATGTCTTCTGTTCCGAGTCCGGCATTCCGGGTCCAGCCGCCGGGTGGCACCTCGAACGGCATGCGGAGATCTCGCTTAGGCGCTTCCAGGTTTGTCATCGACATTTCCTTCGTGGTTAGGAGCTGAGTGCAACATTGAGCCGGCTCAGGCCCCGAAACGTGATCTGGCTGTTCCACACTGGCTGGCCGGTGAACTCCGCCTTGGGGAACCGTTCGAAGAATCGACCGATGGCGATGGCCGCTTCCTTGCGGGCCAGCGCATTGCCCAGGCAGAAGTGGGCGCCTGCACCGAAGGACATGGCCTCACTGGCATTTGAGCGGGTTAGGTCGAGTTCGTCGGCGTCCTCACCGAAATGATTCGTGTCCCGGTTGGCCGAACCGAGACATAGCAGGATCATCTGGCCGGGCGGGATGACAGTATCGCCCACGGTGAGGTCGGAAAGGGTGTACCGCCAGTTGAACTGGATGGCGCTGTCATAGCGGTTCAGCTCCTCGATCGCATTGCCCAACAGGTCGGGAGTGTTCTGCAGGAGTTCGAGTTGTGGACGGTGGCGGAGCAGGTTGAGGATGCTGTTTCCGATGAGGCTGACGGTGGTCTCGTGTCCCGCTACATAGAGCAGCGATACTTGGTCGAGGAGTTCTGGTTCGGATAGCTCGCCGTCGTCACAGGCGACGAGTAGGCCGCTGAGCAGATCGTCGGTCGGATTCGCGCGCTTCCACGGCAGTACCTCGCGCGAGACGTAGTCGCTGAGGGCGACGTATGCAGCGTGGGCGGCGGCGCGCTTTTCCGGTCCACTCGCCGGATCGGTGGCAGAGCTGATGGCCTGGGCCCAGTCGCGAACTTGCTGATGGTCGTGGGTCGGCATGCCGATGATGTCGGAAATCACCTTGAATGGCAACGGGAATGCAAAATTTGCTATCAGGTCAACCGGCTCGTGCGAGTCGGCCCACTGACGCTCCATGTTGCCGAGCAGCTGATCGACCTCGGTGGCGATCCAGTCGGAAAATGTGTGGACCTTTCGTGGTGTGAAGGATCTCGACATCATCAACCGCCGCACGCGGGTGTGATCGGGCGCGTCGATGCTGATGACGCCCTTGGGAAACATCGGCGGTCCATCCGTGCCGGGGAGGCTTCCGTTGATCCGTCTCACCGTCTCGACATTCATGCTGGTGGTGCCGTCGATCAGTACCTGTCGAATGTCGTTATATGCGAAGCAGATCGGCAGGCCGGCCAGGCTTTGGTGCACCGGATCGTGTTCCCGTAGCTCGGCGTAGTGGGCGTACGGGTTGTCGAAGTACCCCTCCTGCAACGGGTTGAAGAAAACCGCATCCTGATCGACAGAGCCAGCGGCTCCGGTGTTCTCGTTGCTAGCGGTTTGAGACTGCATGGTTCTCCCGTAACGGTTGGGCAGCCTGGCGTCCCCGTGCTGGTGGGGCTGAACTGGTTGCCTTCGGTACTCTAAACAAACGGTGTTGGATAAACGCTACTCTATGAGACGAAATGCTGTCTACCGTCTGATAGTGTGGGGACTGGATGAGCCGTGGATCGGGGTCTGCTGTGGCGCGAATTGCGGTTCGGATTGTTGGGCCCTCGCAGGTGAGCGTGGTGGTCGACGCCGAACTAGCAAGATGGTGCATGACTCTCGAGGCTCGCCAGTTTCGACTTTGCAGTCCGGCGCTGCCTGACTACGCGGACTCCTTTTGATCGGGCGCAGCGGTTCCGAGCGCCGATGGGGGGACAAGAAGCGCGTCGACGACGAGGATGCGGCACGTGAGCGACTCGTCGATGCCGCCGAAGAGTGCTTCAGTCGATTCGGCGCGAGCAGGACCAGCATCGAGGACGTCGCTCGGCAGGCCAAGGTGTCCAGAAGTACCGTGTACCGATACTTCGAAGGTCGCAATGAATTGCTCGCGGCGGCCTATATGCGAGAGAACACCGCGGTCTTCGAGCGTGTGAAGATCCTCATGACCGAAAAGGGCACCTTTGCCGAGCGTGTCGTTCGGGTGACCGTGCGCGCAATCAATGCGCTGCGCTCAGGTCGGTTCTTTCCGATGCTGTTCAATTCCGATGGAGCGCTGATGTCCTCGCAGGCAATCATTGCGTCCAAGATGTTTTACGAGGCGGGCCACGCCACCATGCAACCGTTCTTCGAAGAGGCTCAGTCTCGTAGGGAAATCCCGGCGGACCTCGAAATCGAGGACTTCATCGAATGGCACCTGCGACTGATCTTCTCCTTTGCGATGTTCGACAGCCCAACGCCACGCGATCAGGCCAGCCTCACCCGTCTGCTCAAGACATTCATCGCGCCGCCCCTCAGCGGACGGTGGGACCATTGAGGCCGCAGTCGGCTGGTCGGGTGCGTGACCAGTCATCACCGCTAGATCCTACTGACACAGTGGTGCCCGGCGGGACGTATCGCATTGTGGCCCACGAGAACTGGTTAGCGCACTATGCGTTCTATTCCAGACCCGAGGCCCGTCCGCACCCGGTGACGGCTTTTATCGCCGCGCAGCGGGGGATGGGGTTGAGCGTTGACGAGCTGTTCAAGATTTTGAAGTTCGACATCGACGACGGGCCGCTGCTGGCCGAATGTGTCATGGACTTCAATCACCAACTGCGCGAAGGTGTCGACTATGAGATCACCGGTCGCATTGCATCCGTGGAGCGCAAGTGGGGGCGCAAGTTGGGCGAGTTTGACCTGGTGACGTGTGTCTTCGAGGTGACCGATCCGAGTTTGGGCGATGGACCCGCAGCCACGGTGACGAACACCTATGCCTTGCCCCGTGCAGGATTGAAGAACGCATGACCGATCAAACTAACGGATCGCCCAAGCATACGACGGGACGCTGGAAGTTGCAGCGGGTCGACGCCGCGCGCATGAAAATTCTCGCTCTACTTCTGGCTGACCCCAACCCCATGCATTTGGATGCCGCGGCCGCACGTCGGCTCGGCATTGCAGACCGCGAGGTGAATCAGGGACCTTCGAACGTGGCGATGGTGGTGAACATGCTCCTGCAGACATGGCCCGACGCCGAACTTCGGCAGGTGCGGATCCGCCTACTCGGACAAGTCCTCGCTGAGGATAGCGTCGAAGCGGTCGGACATGTCGAGGAGTCGACGGCCTTCGAAGAGGATGGGGCTGAATTCCAGCGATTGACAGTGCAATTCATGCTCTCTGCTCATTTCCGCGGTACCGTCGCGGTCGGAGAGGCCGAGCTTGTGCGCCGCGTCGATCCGATCGACAAGATCGGGTGATAGTTCACCGATTAGCGTCTGTGAATCATGAACTGTCAGCACCGCCGGGTTTCCAGGCCGCCTCACTCGTCATAGTCGACTTTGACGACGGCGACGTCCGGAATCGCCTGGCATGTAAGTACGTAGCCTTCGGCGACCTCATCGTCCATGAGCGCGTCGTTTGCCAGCATTGTCGCACTGCCCTCCACGAGCTTGGCCATGCATGTGCCGCAGTCTCCTGCCTCGCACGAGTACGGCGGCGACAGGCCCACTCGTCGTGCGCAATTCAACAGCGTCTCCCCGGGTAGCCGGCGCGCAGTTGTCTCGTTCCGAAAGAGGATGAACGTCACCTCGCCGCCCAGGTCGTCGGTGGCCGTCTCCGGCTCTGCCGCTGACAGTTGTTCGGTCGACCGTATGTTTTGCGTCATTTCTAGGAGGCCCTCCACACCACAAATCTGCTCGCGTCAACGCTGCTGCCGTGCGCCCCTCTAGGCCCTGATACCGCGCCCCCGCGACGATGGCGAGGACGGCGTCGGGACTGGTTCAACGATCTATGACGACCGCCCCAGGTCCGGCACGAGACGTGTCCCTTGGGACCCCCTACCGAGCGGCTCGCAGGAAAACCAAGCATCGTTTGGTTTACTGTAGCATCGCGTCGGCCACTGCTGCGCAGCACATATCACATCAAGGAGAACGGATGTCACACCAGCACCGCTCGGGAGCGAAGGCATGGGCCCAAATGCAGCTTGCTAAAACCCTATTCAAGGTCTATCAGCTGAAGACAGCGTGGGCGAACCGATTGGGTCGGAAGTCGACATCCGATGGCAGCCAGGCAGACGGATCGACGAATCCAATCGAGTGAAACTGGTGGACCGACGATTCCCGCCGCCCGTCAGCTTTGGAGCCAGCTGCGGCCGGTAGAACGTTTTGAGCGGGGCGCTCCGGCACATTGATGGTCGTCGCCGTCATCGAAGGCTCCGACCTCGATCGCGATTATGTCGGCGACCAAAATGCATCACCGCTGTGGCCGAGACTTCGAGGGCATGTCTAAGGGATGCAACAAGTGTCGATGATGCCCGAGACGTGATTGCCGGTGCCGACAAAAGCTACTGACCGGTTACTCGCTGAGTCGCGCCGCGATTGGATCAGGGCTTGCATGTGCAGCAAAGCCCGTTAATCGCCCAGCGCCTCATCGCCCCTAATCCGGCCTCTTGATTGCGCAGCGTGCTGTTACCAGAGAGGTCGCCATCCGCCGCTCAGGTGGGCGACCTATAGGCCACACGAGATCAGAGAACGCGGGCCGGACAACGCCGACAGAGGGCGAAATTATCGGCGCGGAGCGGCTTATTCCCCCGATAGGCGCGGGCGCGTCGCCTTCTCGGGGCATCCTTCGGGCCGAGGCGCGATGAGTTCCGCAAAACGAAGCCAGAAGCTCAACCAGGGATGAGCCCGGCGGCCCGTGCGGTGCAGCGATAACGCCCGAGCGAAATCAGAACAAAATTCAGCGGGCGTCGCTCATCCGGCTGCAGGTAGGGCAGTCGCGATCCGCCACACTCGACACTCGACACTGGACGCCCGATGCCGCAGCTCGTGTGCGGACGCTAGCCCATGACGTCGCGGACCTTGACGTCCTCGAGTCCCTGCAAGGAAAGTTCTCGTGCCACGTCAAGGTGCTTACGCCAATGCGCCTCGGCCGCCGCGCCGTCGCCGGAGCGCAACAATTTCATCAGGCGGCCATAGGACCGCATCAGTTTGTCGTAGTCCGCCTTCGACACCGGGCGGCCTTCTTTGAAGACGAATGCGGTGTGCCGCACGGTGATCTCGTGCAGCATGCCCGCGATGATCGCGAGCGTGGCATTGCCCGACAGTTCCACCATGCGGCGGTGAAAATCCCCCGTCGTTTGGGCCAGCCGATCGGACTGCCAGCCGGCGGGGATGTGCTCGGCCACCATCTTCTCGAGTTCGTCGAACGCGTCCGCCGTGCCGGATCCGGCAAGCAGCCGCGCGGCCATCGGTTCGATACCCGCCCGCGCGACCATGACGTCGGCGATGGTCGCGCCGGACAACTCGAGCAGCAGCCCCGCCGGGCGCGCGACGATCTCTGGCCCCGGCACTCGCACGCGGGCACCGGTGCGCGACCCGCGTCGCACTTCGACGAGCCGTTCGGATTCCAGCACCCGCACCGCCTCGCGCAGCGTCGGGCGGCTCACGGCGAAGTGGGCCATCAGCTCGGCTTCGTTGGGCAGGAAGTCGCCGTCCTTGAGCTGACCGTCGACGACCATCCTGCGCAGCGTGCCAGCGACGAGCTCAGCCGTCTTCGGTGACCGGACAGCCGCACTCGCCGGCACGGCGTCAGGGCCGATCATCGGCGCCAGCGGTGTGCTTCGTGTCACAACATCTCCCAAACAGTGTTTCCCCGAGCTATGCAACTCAGTAAACCATGTCGGATGGACTCAGACGGGCACGAACGACCGGGACCAGCCTACCAACCAGTAGGTTGACCTAGTAAACTTTGTTCAACTACGTTCGGGATACATTTCGGGGACTACACCACATTCAAAGGAGAAGTGTCATGGCTGAAGCCGTCATCGTCGAGGCCGTGCGGTCGCCAGTCGGCAAGCGCAACGGCGGGCTGTCGGGTGTTCACCCCGGCGAACTGTCCGCACAGGTGCTCAACGGCCTTGCCGAGCGCGCAGGCATCGATCCCGGGATCGTCGACGACGTCATCTGGGGATGCGTCATGCAGGCAGGCGAGCAGGCGCTCGACATCGCGCGCACCGCGGTGCTGGCGGCGGGCTGGCCCGAGAGCGTTCCCGGTGTGACGGTCGACCGCCAGTGCGGATCCAGCCAGCAGTCGGTGCATTTCGCCGCCGCGGGAGTGGTGGCTGGTCATTACGACGCCGTCGTCGCAGGCGGCGTCGAGTCGATGTCGCGCACGCCGATGGGCTCGTCGTTGTCCAACGGCGGTCACCCGTACCCGGAGGCGTTCCGCGGCCGGTACACCCAGACGCCGAACCAGGGCATCGGCGCCGAGATGATCGCCGAGCAGTGGGGACTTTCGACCGCATGATGCTCGACGAGTTCTCACTCGGCTCGCACGAGAAGGCCGCGGCTGCACAGGATTCCGGTGCATTCGATGACCAGATCGTGGCGATCAAGGATCAGGACGGCAATCCGGTGCTGAAGGACGAGGGCATCCGACGCGGCACGCCCATCGAGAAGATGGCTCAGATCAAGCCCGCATTCAAAGAGGACGGCGTGATCCACGCAGGTAACTCGTCGCAGATCTCCGACGGCTCGGCCGCCCTGCTGTTCATGTCGGCCGAGAAGGCGAAGTCGTTGGGCCTCAAGCCGATCGCGAAGGTGCACACCGCGACGCTGGCAGGCGCCGACCCGGTGATCATGCTGACCGCACCGATCCCGGCTACCCAGAAGGCGCTGAAACGTTCGGGCCTGAAGCTCGAAGACATCGGCGTGTTCGAGGTCAACGAGGCATTCGCGCCGGTTCCGCTGGCATGGCTGAAGGACATCGGCGCCGACGAGAAGAAGCTCAACCCGAACGGCGGTGCGATCGCGCTTGGCCATCCGCTCGGCGGCTCGGGTGCCCGCATCATGACGACGATGCTGTACCACATGCGGGACAAGGGAATTAAGTACGGCCTGCAGACCATGTGCGAGGGCGGCGGCCAGGCCAACGCCACCATCCTCGAACTGCTGTGACCGAGGCCGTGACGGCCCCCGCCGCTCTCACCGAGCGGCGGGGCAACGTCCTGCTCATCACGATCAACCGCCCCGAGGCGCGCAACGCGGTCAACAGCGCGGTGAGCATCGCGGTCGGGGACGCGCTGCAGGAGGCGCAGGACGACGCCGACGTGCGCGCGGTGGTGATCACCGGGGCCGGTGAATCTTTTTGCGCCGGGGCCGATCTGAAGGCGATCTCGCGGCGGGAGAATCTGTTCCATCCCGACCACGGCGAGTGGGGCTTCGCGGGCTACGTGCACCACTACATCGACAAGCCGACCATCGCCGCCGTCAATGGCACCGCGCTTGGCGGCGGTTCCGAGCTGGCGCTCGCGAGCGACCTGGTGGTGGCCGAGGAACGGGCGAAGTTCGGCCTGCCCGAGGTCAAGCGCGGACTGATCGCCGCCGCCGGTGGGGTGTTCCGGATCGTCGACCACCTGCCGCGCAAGGTCGCGATGGAGCTGCTGTTCACCGGTGAGCCGATGACCTCGGCCGACGCGCTGAAGTGGGGCCTGATCAATCAGGTCGTGCCCGACGGCACCGCCGTGGACGCGGCGCTGGCGCTCGCCGAGCGGATCACCGTCAACGCGCCGCTGGCGGTATGGGCCAGCAAGCGGGTGGCCAACGGCGTCGACGACGGTGTGATCACCGGCGACGAACCCGGCTGGGCAAGGACCATGCGCGAGATCGGGACGCTGATCCGATCCGAGGACGCAAAGGAAGGGCCGCTGGCGTTCGCAGAGAAACGCCAGCCCGTCTGGAAAGCCAAGTAGGAGAAGACGATGAAACGCACTGGTATTCGAACCCGAGCACGAGCAGTTGCGCGAGACCGCACGCCAGTTCCTGGAAAAGGAGTGCGCGCCGCACGTCGAGAAGTGGGAGAGCGATCGCCTCGTCGACCGCGAATCCTACGTGGCCGCAGGCAAATACGGTCTCATCGGGTTCAACATGCCCGAGGAGTACGGCGGCGGAGGCGTCGACGATTTCCGGTTCAACGCGGTCATCGACGAGGAGTTCGCGAAGTTCGGCCCTGCGACCCCGGGCCTGAGCCTGCAGAACGACATCGTCGGCCCGTACTTCGCATCGCTGGCCACCGACGAGCAGAAGGAGCGGTGGCTGCCGGGCTACATCACCGGCGAGCTCATCGGCGCGATCGCGATGACCGAGCCCGGCGCGGGCAGCGACCTGGCCGGCATCAAGACGTCAGCGGTTCGCGACGGCGACGACTGGATCCTCAACGGCTCCAAGACGTTCATCTCCGCGGGCATCAACTGCGATCTGGTGATCGTCGTCGCCCGCACCGACCCCGAGGCGGGGCACAAGGGCTTCTCGCTGCTGGTCGTCGAGCGCGGCATGGAGGGCTTCGAACGCGGACGCAAGCTCGACAAGATGGGCCTGCACGCCGCCGACACCGCCGAATTGCACTTCGAGAACGTCCGGGTGCCCAGCGCAACAACCTGCTCGGCGAGGAGGGCAAGGGCTTCTACCACCTGATGCACAACCTGCCGTCCGAGCGGTTGTCCATCGCGATCGCCGCGATCGCCGGTGCCCGTGAAACCTGGCGCGAGACACTGCAGTACGTCAAGGACCGCAAGGCGTTCGGCCAGCCGATCGGCAACTTCCAGCACAACCGGTTCCTGATGGCCGAGATGGACACCGAGCTCGAGATCGCCGAGCAGTACATCGACCGCTGCCTGCGCGCCGCCGTCGACAAGGAGCTGACCGCGGTGCAGGCATCGAAGGCCAAGTGGTGGTGCACCGAGACTCGGCAAGCGGGTCGTCGACAACTGCGTGCAGCTGCACGGCGGATACGGCTACATGAACGAGTACAAGGTCGCGCGTGACTACGTCGACGTCCGGATCCAGACGATCTTCGGCGGCACGACCGAGATCATGAAAGAGATCATCGGCCGCGACCTAGGCCTGTAGCTGATAGGCCATGAGTGGTTACTGGGCGGATCTCAGAGGAGGTCCGGTCGGAGGAGGCTACTTATGTCGGTGTTGGGGTTGGCTTGATCCGGCGACGGTGATCGTCGCGATAGATCTGGCAAGGCGTTCAAGGGTGTGGATCAGTAATGGCGCAGGATTGCTCGCTGATCCGATGTCGTTGTCGGTCTCACGAGAGGGCATCTCCCAGCTGGAGCTGGCGCTGAACAAGCACGCGTCCCGATGTGCTCGTGATCGCGATCGAGGAGACGGGCAGCTGCATCGGCCGTGGGTCACCGAACTGGAACGTCTCCATCCTGGTTCAGTACGACTGTTCGCTCCTTCGGAGACGAAATCAGCTCGTACTCAACTGGGTTCAGGCAGGTTCAAGACCGACGATCGCGACTGCGCGGCGTTGACGTACATGGCACGCCAAGGTGGCGGTCGACGCTATGGCCACGAATCGTCGGTGGAGGCGCTGCGTGCGCGGTCGGCATCGACGAGGGTTGGTGGCCGACCGCAGGGTCGCTCAGCAGCGGTTGCACGACCAGCTCAATGCACTTTGTCCCGGATTGTCAGCGCCCTCGGGTCATGGTCGATCTTGGCGGTGGAAACGCCGACCGGTCTGGCGGTGCTGGCGTGTGCTGCGGCGTTTCAGGACGGGCACCGCAACTACGATCGTTGATGAGCCGAGCCCCCGGGCGCTTGACGACCGGGACCGCCCAATACTGGCTCAACGGTGGCGCGGATGTCTGCCTCCGCCGGCCGATGCCGACCAACGTGCTCATCGGTTGAACCGCGACCTGGACCGATATCGCCGCCTCCGGGCGACATCGCTGCTACCGACCTGGAAGTCTTGGCATTGCTTGCCGACACGACGGCCAGATCCTGACTACGTTGCCTGGTGTCGCCTCGATCCGCGCTGCGGCGTTCGCCGCACATAGCCTTCCGATCGACAGGTTCCCCGACGCTGAACATCTCTACTCCGCAACAGGTTTGGCGCCAGCCCTCTATCAGTCGGCCACGCTGCACCGGCGCGGTCGAATCTCTCGCCAGGGACTGGCCGAACACCGTGATGCTTTGATGGGAATCGCCTGGGGCCTGTCTCAGCGCTCACCGTCATTTGCCGAACGCGACGCCGAACTACGGGCGCGCGGCATGGCCCCGATCCAGGCCCGCGTCGCGCTCGCACGCCACGCATGCCGCCTGGCCTACCGACTACTTCGAACCAACAACCCTTCGATGAACAGCGCTATCGTCGAGGAAGGCTCAGCGGCGAACGGTGACGGCTTTTCTAGCTATGCCGCACGACGGCGCAACCTAGCTTGCCGCCCGCTCGCCCTGGGCCGCCATCACGGCGCACAAGAAAGCCTGCCGCTCACGGCGACTAATCAGTCTGCCGGAACACGAACGGCCCTACCGACCTCACCGACGCACTGCTTCATCGCGTCAAAAGCCGAGCATCCTGCTCGGCCGATCAACCACGCCCAACGTCAACCTTGACTGCCAGCGCGAAAGCTAGCCGGCTGCAGGAGCCGCAGGCGCCGGTGCCGGTGGCGCCGACGTCGTCGACGACGACGACGTGGTGGTCGTCGTTGTCGTCGTCGTGGCGCTGGTGCCCGTCGGCGTGATCGGCTCAGGGCCCTGCGCGGGATCCAGCACCGTGTCGATGATGTAGATCCGCGCATTGCTGGCCTGGATGCCGCCGCAGACGATCTTGGCGGTGTCGTTGACCTTGATGTCGCCGCCCTTGCCCGTCACCTTGATCTCCGCGCCCTGCTGCGTGGGCCGCTGGCCCTTCACGTCGTCGGGGCCGAGCAGGCCGAGGAACACGTGGTAGTAGTCGAGCTTGAAGAGCGCCGTGGGGTCGGCCTTGATGGCGTCGAGCTGGCCGGGCTCCATCGCCGCGAACGCGTCGTTCGTCGGTGCGAACACCACGTACGGGCCGTCTTCGAGCACCGGGACGATGTTGACGGCGGGGTTGGCCTGCCCGGAGACCAGCGAGTTGAACGTGGAGATGTCCGGGATGCTGGCGAGCACCTTGCCGATCGGCTGGCTGTTGAAATCTTTCCAGTTGGGCAGCGCCGTCTTGAACGCGTCACAGCCCGGGCCCTGGGGATCGGGGATCGGCGTTACCGGAACAGGCGCCGGCGTTGGATCGTCGGCATTGGCGGTGATCGCCAGCGGCAGCGACGCCACGATCGCGGCGATGCCCGCGGCAGCGCCCAAGGTCTTGCTGGTGCGAGTCTTCAACTCCGGCTCCTCGGCTCGTCAGGTTCCCTCAACCCGCATCGCATGTTAAGGGCAGCGAACACCCAACGCCAAAGTCAGGGTGATGCGTAACTCACGCTACAGGCGTGCTGACCTGCGCTTTTCGCACTTGGCCACACAGTGCGGCTGCGACGAAGCAGAGGCCTGCCGGCGAGGTAGAACGCCATGTCGTAGTTGCCCTGCAGATCGCGCAGCCAGCCCGCGCCAGCGGCGGCGATCGCCGCGCCCAGCTGGTGAGACGCGAACACCCAGCCGAACACGACGGGGGTGCGCGCGCCGAAGTAGTTGCGGCACAACACGATCGTCGGCGGCACGGTGGCCACCCAGTCCAGGCCGTAGAAGATGACGAACACCCAGGTGCTCGGTTCGGCGTGCGGCGAAAGCAGCGACGGCAGCAGCAGCAGCGAGAGCCCGCGGCCGGCGTAGTAGACGACCAGCAGCAACCGGGGGTCGACGCGGTCGGTGAGCCAGCCGGAGAACACCGTGCCTGCGACGTCGAGGATGCCGATGGTCGCGAGCAGCCCGGCCGCGACCGTGGTGGGCATGCCGTGGTCGTTGGCGGCCGGGATGAAGTGCGTGCCGATCAACCCGTTCGTCGTCATCCCGCAGATCGCGAAGCTCGCCGCCAGCAGCCAGAAGGCGGGCACCCGTGCGCCGATCCGCAGTCCGTCGAACGCGGCTCTGAAGCTCGAGGCCGGTACCACGGCCGGCTCCGCGGCGGCCGTCGCACCGTACGGCGTTAAACCCTTGTCCTGCGGGTAGTTTCGCATGAACAAGAGCACCAGCGGGACCACGCTGAGCGCCGCCGCGGCGACGATCAGCGATGCCCAGCGCCAGCCGTGCTGGGTGGTCACCTCGGCGACGATGGGCAGGAAGATCAGTTGCCCGGTCGCGCTCGCCGCGGTCAGCACGCCGGTGACGAGGCCGCGCCTCGCCTCGAACCAGCGCGTCGCGACGGTGGCGACGAAGCCCATCGAGATCGAGCCGGTACCCACACCGACCAGCACGCCCCACAGCAGCACCAGCTGCCAGCTGGCGGTCATCGTCACGCTCAGCGCCGATCCCGTCGCGATCAGCAGCAGCGCCGCCGACAGCACCGGTCGCACGCCGAACCGGTCCATCAGGGCCGCGGCGAACGGCGCGGTCAGCCCGAACAACGTCATGTTGACCGACATCGCCAGCCCGACGACCCCGTGTGACCAGCCGAACTCGTGGTGCAAGCGGGTTCATCATCACGCCGGGCACAGAGCGGAAACCCGCAGCGCCGAGGATCGCGATGAAGCTGACGGCGGCCACCACCCAGGCCCAGTGAATGCGGGCCAGGGGCGTGCTCTTCTGTGCGGCGGTGAGCGTCACCGAATCACTGTCGCGGATCCGCGCGGCCGCGACTAGTGGCATGAATGACACCATTCGTCAAAAACGTGCCAGAATGTGCGGCATGCATCGCGTCGCCGTCCTGCTGCTGCCGCCCGTGGTGGGTTTCGATGCCGCGATCGCGCCGACGCTGTTCTCCAACGCGACCGACGCCGACGGCAAGCCGCTCTACGACGTGGTGACCTGTGCAGCTCACGCCGGGGCCTGTCGCGGCGACGACGGGCTTCGACGTACTGCCCGCCGCGGGACCCGAGGCGCTCGAGACCGCCGACACGGTCGTGATCCCCGGCACGCGCTACCCGCCCGCCCGCATCGACGGGATGCTGGCGCCGGAGGCGTCCGAGGCGTTGGCGCGGATCCGGCCGGGCACCCGGCTGGTGTCGATCTGCACCGGCGCGTTCGTGCTCGCCGCGGCAGGCCTGCTCGACGGGCGCCCGGCGACCACACATTGGAAGTTCGCCGACGCGATGCGACGGCTGCATCCGCAGGTGCTGCTCGACGAGAACGTGTTGTTCGTCGACGACGGCGACGTGCTCACGTCGGCGGGGCTTGCCGCCGGAATCGACTTGTGCCTGCACATCATTCGCTCGGATCACGGCGCGCAGGTGGCCAACGCCGTCGCAAGGTATTGCGTGGTGCCGCCGTGGCGGGAGGGCGGCCAGGCGCAGTTCATCGACCGGCAGGTGCCTGCGCCGGATCACTTTTCGACTGCCGCGACGCGGGAGTGGGCGCTGCAGCACCTCGACGAGGAGCTCACGGTGCAGCGGCTGGCCCGGCACGCGAAGATGAGCGCGCGCACGTTCAACCGTCGGTTCCGCGAGGAGACCGGGCAGTCGCCAGGTGTGTGGGTGCGCAGCCGTCGGATCGACCGCGCCCGCGAGCTGTTGGAGTCGCGCGATCTGCCCGTCGACGAGGTCGCGCGGCTGGCCGGTCTCGGATCGGGCGGCAACCTGCGCCACCATTTGCGGCGCGGCGTCGGGCATGTCGCCGTCGAGCTATCGCAAGGTGTACCAAGGCGCCTAGGCCGTAACCGACCTGAATCGGCACGTTCGCCCAGCCCGCCACGTTCGCCATCGCAACCCGCCGCAGTCCGGCGGTGTCCACCCGGTAGTCGGGCATCAGATCAAGCATCACGTCGAGCGCAACGCGGCCCTCCATTCGCGCGAGCGCGGCGCCGAGGCAGCTGTGGACGCCATACCCGAAATTGAGGTTGTGCCCGGACGGCTTCCGGTCGATGTCAAATCGGTCGGCATCGGTGAACGCACGCTCGTCGCGCGTCGCCGAACCGTTGATCAGCATGACGATGCTGCCCGCGGGGATGGTTGTCCCGTGCAGCGTCACGTCACGCGTGCTGTACCGGAGCTGGTACTGCGACGGCGCCTCGTATCGAAGAAGTTCTTCGAACGCGCCGGCGATCTTGCTCCTGTCTTCGCCAAGCATTCGCCATTGATCGGGATTCGCGGCGAACGTGACCGCGGCATTGCCGATGAGCTTCACGACCGTCTCAGCGCCGGCGCCTCCGAGCATCATTGCGAACGCAGCGATTTCGAGCATCGGTCAGTTTCGCGACGCCGTCGCCGCGTGCGACGTCGACTTGGGTCAATCGGCTGATCATGTCGTCCTGCGGGTTGGCCCGGCGTTCGCGACCAGCTCGTAGTAGAACATGGTGATCGCCTCGGCGGCCGCGGCGCCTTCGGGCGGGAGATGGAAGTCTCCCGGATCGCGCGAGAGCTGCTTGTCGCTCCACAGCCGTAGCTGCTGCCGGTGCTCTGCGGGGACGCCCAACATCGTGGTGATGATCTCGACAGGGAAGATCGCGCCGAAATCGGCGACCACATCAAAGGCATTGCGGTCGAGGGTCGTAGCGACCTCGGTGATCTTCTCGCGGATCATCCCCTCCAGGTCCGCCATCGCGCGTGGGGTGAACACCTTGTTGACCAGTTTGCGCATCACGGTGTGCTCCGGCGGGTCCATCATGATGATCATCGGTGGCTGCTCCGGATCGGGTTCGGCCAGATACATGTCGAGCGTGATGCCTCTGGCCGACGAGTAGGTTTCGAAGTCCCTCAGCGCCGGCTCGACATCCTCATAGCGCGACAACGCCCAGAAGCCGTACTTCTCGTTGTGGTAGACCGGCGCTTCGTCGCGTAGCCGGCGGTAGGTGTTGAAGGGAGCATTGAAGAAGTCTTCGGAGAACGGGTCGAACTCCACTCCGCCGCGAGATGACCACCTGCTCACGTCATGCCACTCTGCTCCCGTTCCCTGTCGGATGAACTGTCCAGTCGCAGCCGGTCAGCTCGGCAGAGACCTTCCAAAGCCGCCCGGCCATCACCGGGTCGCGGGCCTTCCTGGGTATTTTCGTCACCTTCGGCGCGCCCACGAGCTTGACGATGCGCGGTGCGATGTACGTGCCGCTCGGCAGGTCGGTTGTCACGGCCTGGATGGTGCTCCGGGCCGCAAGGTGAGGGTTTTGTGCGAGAAACGGAGTCGCATTGAGGTCGCACCACCAGCGCCACAGACCCTTGGCGTCCCTAATGATGTCGGTCTCGGCGCCGCCGGGATCGGCCACGTACGCGCGGACCCCGCGACGGGCCAATTCGTGCACGAAGAGCATGATGGCCAGCTTGGAGTCGGCGTACGCGGGGAACATCGAGCTCTTGCGGGAGTGGCGGTTGAGGTCGTCGAGGCGGATGCGGCCGAACTGGAAGCTCGCGCTGCCGACCGATATGACCCGATCTTTGATCTTGTTGCCGAGCAGGCAGGTCAATGCGAAATGGCCCAGATGATTGGTGCCCATGTGTGGCTCGAAGCCGTCCACGGTGCGGGGTAGCGTTTGGCTCATCACACCGGCGTTGTTCACCAGCACGTCAACGGTTTCCACCGAGTCGGCGAACCTGCGCACGCTGGCCAGGTCGGCCAGATCGAGATGGCACACTTCCACGTTGCCTGCCATCTCCGCGGCGGCCTGCTCGGCCTTCGGGATGGTCCGGCACGCAATCACCACGCTGTGACCGGCAGCGGCCAACGCCCCGGCCGTCGCTTTGCCGATACCGCTGTTGCCCCCGGTGACGATGATGCGCACGGTGGCCCCCGTTCCTCCAGCGCGGACCGCTTTTTCTGTGGATTTAGTGTGCTCCCAGGCGCTGCGATGGAGGCGAGTATGTGAATACTCGATCTGGGACGCTAGTGATCAGGCAGCACGACGGCGACCATGCCGGCCAGGTCCTCGGCCGTTTGGCGGAACGTGTCGGCGCCGCAGCTGGCATGCACCAGCGCGCCGAGCAGGCCGAACTCCAGTGTCTCCGCCACCTCCGGCCACGCGCCCGAGCGCACTACGGTGCGCACGCGCCGTTGCAACTCCTCGTGAATCCGCTGTCTGATCGCACGCACGGACGGCTCGTCGCGAATGAGCGCGCTCGAGCAGGCCGCCGCGATTCCCGGCTCGTCGGCCAGCAGCATGACCAACTGTGAAAACTGGGCGGCGATCCGCGCCCGCGCGGACTGCTCGACGTCGACGGCCAACGGCGCTGCGCGCAGCCGTTCGAGATAGATCTCGGCGACGATCGCGTCCTTCGACCGGAAGTACGCGCATGCCTCGCCATGAGAAACACCCGCGCGCTTGGAGATTGACCGCATGGTGATGCTCGAGTACGGCACTTCCCGCAACAGCTCGACCGTCGCATCGATCACGGCGCGCGCGATCTCGTCGTCGATACGGGAGCGATCGTCGTAGGACCGCAGGTATACGACGTCAGCCATTCGAGTCAGCGCTTAATAGATCGGCCAGCGCGACTGCGAGGTCGTGAAAGCCGGACTCGATCGAATACGTCTTGTCCACAGTCCAATTGACGATGCCCCCCGTCAGCGCACCCACGATGATGTCGGCAAGTGTTTGGGCATCGTGGCGGACGTTGACCTCACCGCGCGCAACGCCTTCCTTGACCAGTTCGAGGAAGGTGTCGTGCAGGGCGAAACCTCGTTGAATGCCGTAGCCGGCGGCCGCCAGCATCTCGGCGATCACCTCTCGATACGTATCGCTCGACTTACCCAGGGTCGCCGCGATGTCGTCGAACAGGCCGATCAGCCGGGCGGGGATCGGTTCGTCGGCGCGGTCGAAAAGGACGTCGCGGAGGTTGAAAAGGCGCTCTTCTGCGAGCGCGCGCATCATCTCGTGCCGGGTGGCGAAGTGGTTGAAGAACGTTCGATTCGCGACGTCGGCGCGCTCGCATATGTCCTCGATCGTCGTTGCCGACACACCCTGAGCCAGGAACAGGTCGAAAGCCGCCGCCAGAATCCGGTTGCGCACCTCCTGCTTGCGGCGGTCCATCCTGTTCATCGCTGTAACCCTGAGTCGCAAAGCTTTTCCGATAATTCCCACAGCGCCACGGCGCGAGCCTCGTCCACTGCATAGGGCGCGACGTCCTCGCGGATCCGGCAGTCCGCGAGGTAAACGGAACCCACATCGGCCAAGTCCTTGCTCACCGCTGCCCACACCTGCGTCGCCGCGCCGTGTTCGGGCATCTGGAAGTCGTGGCGGATGTCGATCTTCTCTAGGCCGGGTTCCGGAGGCTCGCGCCGCATCAGCGCCCCGAAGTCCTCGCGCGTCATGTGGCGCGCCAGCGATGTTGCTACGACGCCAGGATGCACGGAGTACGCACGCACACCGTGTCCTCGCAGCCGGCGGTCCAGCTCGACCATGTGCAGGACGTTCGCCGTCTTCGACGCGCCGTACGCGGCGAACTTGTCGTACTCGCGTCGCTCCCAGTTGGGATCGTCGAGGTCCACGTCGCCCATTCTGTGTCCATCCGACGACAGGATCACGATGCGGGCACCATCGGCGGCGACGAGCTGCGGGATGAGAAGCCGGGTGAGCTCGAAATGTCCGAGATGGTTGGTGCCGAACTGGATTTCGAAGCCGTCGGAGGTCCGGCTGAACGGCGTGAACATCACCCCGGCGTTGTTCATCAGCACGTGGATCGCAGGCGCGAGGTCCTGTATCGCCGCCGCGGCGGTTCGAATGCCCGCCAGCGAGGTGAGGTCTAATTCGATGATCGATGTGGACGAGTCGGGAACCTCGGCGCGGATCCACGCCTCCGTGTCGCGGAGGGCTTCCAGATTGCGGGCCGCGAGGATGACGTGCGCACCGGTCGCGGCGAGTGCGCGTGCCGACTCCCTACCCAACCCCGCCGATGCGCCGGTGAGGAGGCAGGTCTTGCCCGTCAGGTCGACGCCCTCGACGAGCTCGAGAGTTGTTGGCTCCGGCGCGGGCGCCGTCGGGGATGTAGCCATCTATGCCTGCGCGCTGACTTCGCCGAGGCGCCACAGTGGTGTCACCTCATCAGGATCGCACGCCTCCTCCACGATCCACTTACACATTCGCCGCATGGGCTCGATCGCGTCCTGAGGTGCGGCGATGGGAACGCTGCAGGCATAACCGAGGGTGGTCAGCCGCTGCGCGCCGAACAACGGAAGCGTGTCGCGCAGTTCGCGTTTCAGTGATTCCGGATAGATCCCGATGGTCTGTGTATAGGCGGTCACCGCCTCGGTCACTTTGTCGATGCTGTCGACAGGCACGATGTTTGCGACGCGGCCGGACAGCATCGCCGAGTAATCGACCGCGGAGTCGAACTGCGACACGATGATCGCGCCTTCGCGCTGATCGCCGCCGATCACCCGGTACCAGTCGTCGGTCATCCGCGACGCCTCGACGTGGTCGTAGAGTTCGCGGCTGGGGTGTAGCGGCGGCGTACTGATGAAGGCAGGCAGCCGCGTCAGCTCTTCGTAGATCATCTCGCCGAGCTTGTTGGCAATGGCGATGCCCGCGGCGTCGGTTCCGCTCATCGCATAGATGACGCGCGCATTTGCGCACCCCTCTTGATTCGCCACTCCGATGTCGACGGCGGCACAGCGCGCCACCTCGCGCATGGTTTCATCGTCGCTGAACGCCTGGTGCCCGATGATGGTCGCGCTGCGCTTTGGATCAAGCGCGATCATCTCCAGCCCTGGCTGGATGTAACGGGTGACATGTTTGACCGACGCGAAACCGCCCCAGGCGACGATCTTTTCGATGTGCTCCGGCCGGTACAGCGGCTCCTCGACGGCGACGTCGCCGCCCTTCCAGTACGCGACCGCAAGGTGTCTGGTGATCGGGTGGTCCGGCGCGACATCGGCGAGGGTGCGCGCGATCGCGATCGCCGTCAGCGGATCGTTGGAAGGTGCCTTGATGATCGTGTCGCACCGGGTGATCACCGAGCGAAGGATCGTCACCGCCGAAACAAGGCCGCCGTTGCCCGCAGGTATGTGCAGAACCCGCGAGCCGAACGCGCGCACCCGCAATTGCCTGCCGTCACTGAGCGTTTGCGGTACCCAGCCGTTGAGGTAGCCGAGCCCGACCTGGCTGTCGGCGATCTCGAGAACATTCGCGCGGGTGAACAGTGGCTGCAGGATCCGATAGCTGTTCCTGAGCATGTCCGGCGGCAGCGGGTTCGCCAGCAGAGCGGCCTCGTAGGCCTCCTGAAGATGCGTGTTGTGATCGAAGTCGAGCGCGTTACCCAAAGCCTCTAGTACGTCGAGGATCTCGTCGAAGGACAGCTTGTGAAGATCGGTCATCGCCATCGGACTCGGCAGCGGTAGCCGGTGCACATGGCGGGCCATATCGGGCGACTGGAACTGCGCGTCGCCTCCGCGGGTGCCGAAGGTGACCAGGTCGTCGGTGATGACCTCGCCGCGCAGGAACAGCGGGACGGTGTAGGCGCCGCTCATGATTCGAATGCCTTCATGAAGTCGACGGCCTCGTTGTGTACCTCGTGGGTGGCCGCGCAGGTGATGCGGTCGTCGTCAACGCCCTGCTTCTCGCTGTACCGGATGATGTCGTGCTCGAACGCGACGCTGGTCTGGCCGCAGGGGCAGTGTAGGTCCCAGTCGATCGTGGCTTCGTCGCCGGAGATCACCCCGCCCCAATGTGCCTTCAGCAGAACGTCGTAGACGGCCGCGCGGCCGGTCTGTCTGCCGGAGCGTGGCAGCGGTTCACTGGTGTCGGGGTCGAGAATAAAGGGGATCACCCAGGGCTGCACGTGATAGCGGCCCTCGCTGCACGCCCAGTGGAATGCGCTCTGCTCGGAGAACCCGTAGCCCTCCTGTATGCGGTCGACGCCGAGAAACTCGCGGATGACGTCCATGTAGTCGTCGGGCAGGACGAAACCCTTCATGCCGCCGCCCGTGAGGATCGCCGAGTCCTTGGCGAAGACGTTCGTGATGCCACGCTCGAGGCCCGCCTTTGCGACGTCGTACATCAAGTTGTAGGTGCCGATCATGAACACTCGCTTGCCGCGCAGCTTGTCGGCGATCGTGGTGAAGAACTTGTCAAGATCCTCGGGCTGGCGCGCCTGCATCGCGATGAACTCGTCCTTGCGGGCCGCCAGCGCCGGATCGATGACGAGCCGGTCGAGCTCACCCCGTGAGGCGGCCGCGCGCATCTTCGATGCGAGGAACATCAGGTCGGTATCGATGGCGTCCGGGTACAGCGCGTGGAACTTGCTCTCGTCACCGCCGGTGAAACCCCCCTTGATCATGCTGGCGATGCGGAGATGGCCGAGCTTGCCCTTGGCGTAATTGGGCCAGATGACCTCGACAGCCGGGTTGAGCTCCTCGTCCGTCGGTTCCTTGCCGAACGTCTGGAACAGGCAGATCTTCCACAGCACCATGCCTTCCCGCGCGCCGTGCTTGTCCTTCGGGATGATCGACAACGTCCCCGTGGTGCCGCTAGAGGTGATGACTTCCAGCGGAGTCTGCTCGTCGAGCCGGTCGATCCACTCGTCGATGCTGTCGCAGCCTTCGGTGTCGACCCGCGAAAGGTCGTGGCTGGTGAGTTTGTCCAGCCACTTCGTCATCAGGTCGAAACGCTTGTTGTCGATAAGCGCGGCCGGATACGACTTGAACGCAGTGTGCGAAAACATCAGCGGGACAATGTCGTTGAACTCGTTGACTTCTGAGATGGCCAATCGGTTTGCCAGCTTGCGCACCATCTCAATGCTTTGCACGTGCTGGTGGAATCGGATGGACATCGCCTGACGCTGAAGCTCTTCCAGTTCGTTACGGGCAATGCTGTGCATCTGGGTCAACGACTCGTCGAAGAAGGAGATCGGGTCGTCCATGAACTGCTCAACCGTCGACAGCTGTGTCGTCATGGCCAGCACACTACGAGGTATTGCAGTCAACTGCAATAGTTCAGTTACATGCAAAAGGCCCAGCGAGTACCCGGTAGCGGGGGGCGTTGACGGGTGGCAGCGGGGACGACATGGCCCTGCTCGAGGGCGATTGTTGAAGAATGCCGACGGTCAGGTATGCGTTGGCTCAGTTGTCGGCCGAGCACCGCGCCGTGCTCTGGCGGTCGTACTACCTGGGCTGGCCGCTAACGCGCATCGCCGAGGACCTCAACATCGCCGAAGGCACCGTGAAGTCGAGGCTGCACTACGCGCTCCGGCATGTCCGGCGGACTTTGCAGGACGGCGGATGAACGGGAGGTAACGGACGTCAATACGATGACCCGCATGCCTGAGCCGCTGATTCTGCCCATTCGCGGACGCGCACCCTCGCTTCATGCCGAAAGCTGGGTCGCGCCGAACGCCAGCGTGATCGGTCAGGTGACGCTCGCCGCAAGGGCCAGCGTCTGGTACGGCGCCACGCTGCGCGCCGAGGCCGAGCCGATCGAGATCGGGTTCGGCAGCAACATCCAGGACGGCGTGACCATCCACGTCGACTCGGAGTTCCCAGTCACCGTCGGCGCCGGGGTCAGCGTGGGCCACAACGCCGTGCTGCACGGCTGCGTCGTCGAGGACGACGCGCTGATCGGGATGGGCGCGGTGATCCTCAACGGCGCGACGATCGGTCAAGGCTCCTTGATAGCGGCAGGCGCGCTCGTCCCGCAGGGCATCGTGGTGCCGCCGCGGTCCCTGGTGACCGGTGTGCCTGGCAGTATCCGGCGCGAGCTCAGCGATGCCGAGATCGCCAACAATCGCCACAACGCCCAGGTGTATCAGCGGCTCATCGAGCTGCACCGCGACGCCATCAGCTAATCCCGCACTGGCACAAGCCGTCTGGCGATGCTGTGAGTTCGCACCCGATAACTTGATTCCGATTCGACGGCGATGGGTATCTCCGTACGGTGACTCCCGTGCGAATCCTGGTTACCGGTGCCACCGGCTATGTCGGCTCGCGGCTCGTTAGTGCCCTGCTCGATGAGGGCCACGACGTCGTCGCCACCACCCGAAACCCCGACCGGCTGGCCGAATTCGGCTGGCATGACCAAGTAACCGGAGTCGCGTTGGACGCGCGCGACGAGGCCTCGGCCAAGGAGGCGTTCGCCGACGCCGGGCCGATCGACGTCGTTTATTACCTGGTTCACGGCATCGGCCAACCGGACTTCCGCGACGTCGACAACCGCGCCGCCGCCAACGTCGCCAACGCCGCAAAGGAAGCCGGGGTCCGGCGGATCGTGTATCTGGGCGGGTTCGTCCCCGACGACGACGAACTCTCCGAACACCTGACCAGCCGCGCCGAGGTCGCCCATAGCTTGAGCGTCGACGGCGGTCCTGACGTGGTGTGGCTGGGCGCGGCGATGATCATCGGCTCGGGGTCGACGTCGTTCGAGATGCTGCGCTATGTCGGCGACCGGTTCTGGTTGATGCCCATGCCGTCGTGGTCAGCGAATCCGATCGACCCGATCTCGATCCGCGACGTGCTGTATTACCTCAGCGCCGCCGCCGACATCGACCGCGTTCCAGCTGGCGCGTATGACATCTTCGGTCCTGAGACCACGTCGTACGGCGACCTGCTGCGGGCCTACGCCCGGGTATCGGGTAAGTGGCGGGCGGAGTTGCCCGTCAACGGCGTTGACACCAGCATGGTGTCGTGGATGACGGCCGCGATGCTGCCCGTCCCCGGCGGCCTGGCCGCCGATCTGGTGGAGTCCCTAGACTTTCCGATGATGGCGTCCGAGTCGCGGCTGCGCGATGTCGTGCCGGACCCACCCGGCGGGCTGCTTGGCACGGACACCGCGATATCCCGTGCGCTGTCGAGCGATCGGCCGCGACCGGTCAACGCGCTGGCCGATCCGCACCATCTCGCCGATACCGATCCGACGTGGGCCGGGGGAGACGCGGTCCGCATCAAACAACTGGCGCGCGCGGTCACCCCGTCGATCGCGCGCCCGGCGCTCGGCCTGCTCGAGCTGGTGCCGGGACCCGTCGCGGCCGCGCTGCGAACCGGGCTCGACACGCTGATCAACCTCGTGCCGAAGGCCACCCCGGCGTGACCCTGCTTGACGATTTCCGTGGCATCGCCACAACCGTCGCCGTACCGCATCACGAGCCGCCGACCACGGTGATGCGTCGCCGAATCGTCGTCGTTGTCGTGCTCGTGATCGGCGGTGCGCTGCTTGGGTATTCGTTGACCCGCAGGCCAGGCGACGAGTCTTTCTACTGGCTCACGCTTGCGCTTGCGGCGGTCTGGGCGCTCGGCGCCTTTGCGTCCGGACCGTTGCATCTCGGCTGTGTGCGGTTCCGTGGCCGCAACCAGCGTCCGGTGATCACCGGGACTCTCGTGGGTCTAGTGCTGGGTGCCGCGTTTGTGGTCGGCGGACTGGTGGCCCGCGAGATACCCGACGTGCGTGAATACATCACGCGTGTATTGGAATTCGCCAACTACGGCCCGCTGGCGCTGGTGGTGTTCATCACGGTGATCAACGGGTTGGCGGAGGAGTTGTTCTTCCGCGGTGCGCTGTACACAGCGCTGGGCAAGTGGTACCCGGCCGTCATCTCGACGGTCGTCTATGTTGTTGCGACGGCGGCCACCACCGGCAACCCGATGCTCGGCGTCGCTGCGTTGATTCTGGGCGCGGTCTGTGCCTGGGAGCGCCGCGCCACCGGCGGAGTGCTGGCACCGATGCTGACCCATTTCTTCTGGGGACTGGTCATGGTGCTGGCACTGCCGCCGATGTTCGGCGTCTAGCGCAACGGATTCGCCAGCTCGTCCTGACGCATCCTGGCCGCATACATGGCGACCGCCAGCGAGCAGCACAGGCACGACGCCAGCGACGAGGAAAATCGTCTGCATCGAAACGACTTTCGAGAGCGGGCCGACGATCGCGAACGAAACCGGCATGAACGCCAGCGAGACGAAGAAGTCCAGGCTCGATACGCGTCCCAGCATCTCCGTCGGCACCCGTCGCTGTAGCAGCGTGCCCCAAATCACCATTCCTGCGCCGTCGGTAAAGCCGATGACGAACGTCGCCACGGCCATCAACGGGAACGACGACGTAATGCCGACGACCACCAGCGGTATCGAGCCGACGCTCCACATCACCATCATCACCGTGAGGTAGCGACGTGGCAGCCGACCCGACGACACGGTCAGGGCGCCGAGCGCGCTGCCGACGCCGAAGAACGCCAGGATGAAGCCGAAGGTCCGCGCCCCGTCTTCGAAGCGTTGCTTGGCGATGAACGGCAGCAACACCTCGATCGGTCCGAGCACGACGAGCACGAACATGCTCGCGAACAGCAGCGTCCACAACAGCCACGGGGTGCGCACCATGAACACGTAGCCTTCGCGCAGGTCGCGCAGCAGATGCGGGCGCTCCTGATCCGGCTGGTGCACAGGCGTTTTCATCGCGGGCCTGGTAGCCACAAGCAGTACCAGGCCGACGGCGAACAGGGCCGCGACCATGACCGCGCCAAGGGACGGGAACGTCATACCGACCACGACACCGGCGAGGGCCGGGCCGACAGCACGCTGAAAGACCGGACGCACTACACCCTCGACGCCGTTGGCGGCGAGCAGCTGGTCCGCCGGCAGAATCCGGGGAAGGATCGCACTGTAGGCGGGGAAGAAGAATGCCGCGGCAGTGCCAAGAGCGGCCGCGGCCACCGCCAGATGCCAGATCTGCAGCACACCAAGTAATCCCAGCGTCGCGATCACGGACACGGCGATCACGTTGACCGTTTCGACGGCGATGATGATGGCACGCTGGCTGATCCGGTCGGCGGCCAGCCCGCCGACCAACACGAAAGCGACCAGTGCGGCGCCAAAGCAGGTAGTGACCACCGACAGCGAAACCGGGTCGTTCGACAGTTCGATGACCTGAAGCGCCAACACGACTGCGAACATGCCGTCGGCGAAGATCGACAGCGACACCGCAGCCATGAGCAGGCGGTACTCGCGGAACTTGAAGGGTGCGAGCACACGCCAGCCGCCGGCGTCGGCCACCGGCTGCTCAATGTCGAATTGCGTACTCACCAGTCGATGGTCGCGGAATAACGGGTCCATAGTCCACTGATTTTTCGCCTAGAACAGGTCGTTGAGGGTGGGTGGATTGCGCCCGGCCAGCTTCTGCACCACCCATTGATTGAACGACACACCCTGCTCATTGGCGTCGACCATGAGACGTGCGTGCAGTTCCGCCGATGTCCGCACGATGAACCTGCCGCTGTATCGCCGATCCGTCAGTGACGAGGGAGGCATTCGGCCCTCGGCCAGCATCTCCTGTACTTCAGACCTGATCGTTTCCTCGATGCCGGCGATTGCCGCTTGAGCAGTTGGCCCTCGCGCGTACCGCGACGGGAACTCAAGGCACAAGCCGACGTACTCGGCAGTCTGCGGCGACCATTCAGCGCGGAATGTGTACTGCTCCATGACGCCGATCTTGGCGCCGCGGTCTGACAATTAGGACTGTCCGAAACTTGATATCGCCTGCGATATCAAGTTTGGAGAGAGGCATATGGTCCGGATTCAGCAGTCGGTGAACTTCGCAGGTCGGCGCTGCTGGAACGCCCGCGTCCCCTCGCGGAAATCGTCCGACTCGAGCAGCGTCAACTGACCCTGCTTCTCGCGCTCCAGCGCCGGCTCCAACTCGACAAGCGTCGCGGCATTGATCGCGTCCTTGGTCTTGCGCAACGCCACCGCAGGCCCCGAGACCAACGTGGCCACCACCTTGTCGACCTCGGCGTCGAAGTCATCGGCCGGATACACCGCCGTCACCAGGCCCCACTCGTGCGCCTCGGCGGCCGGGATCCGCTCGGCAAGCAGCGCCATCCGCATGGCGCGGTGACGGCCCACCGAAGCGGCGATCAACGCCGACGCGCCACCGTCGGGCATCAGCCCGATCTTCGTGAACGCCAGCATGAAAAACGCTTTCTCCGAAGCCAATACGACGTCACACGCCAACGCCAAAGATGCACCGACACCGGCAGCCGGTCCCTGTACGACCGCCACGACCGGCTGCGGCAGGTTCACGATCGACCGCACCGCACCGTTGGCAGCGTCGAGGACATCGGCCGGTGTGCCACTCGCGCCTGGGTTGGCATGGTCCTCTTCGCTGATTCCCGCGCCAGAGGAAAAGCCGCGGCCCGCACCGCCCAGCCGCACCACCTTGACCCGCGGATCACCAGCCGCCTGCTGCAGCGCGTCGGCGATCCCCTTGAGCATGGCCGCCGTCAGCGAGTTCAGGCTGTCCGGACGGTTCAGCGTCAGGGACAGCACACCGTCGGCAAGGTCGACCGAAAGGTCGTCGATGCTGGTGTACGCGTCGGCGCTGGAGTCGATCGTCGTCATAGAAGGCACCCTAGGTCGGGCCACTTGGTTATACAAGTAAGCTATGTCGGCGGTCGACTGAGCAATGGGGCGGAAGGGCGGTTAGAGCAATGGCTGGACCACTGCAAGGGCTGCGAGTCGTCGAACTGGCCGGCATCGGCCCCGGACCACACGCCGCGATGCTGCTGGGTGACCTTGGTGCCGACGTCGTGCGCGTCGAGCGTCCCGGCAAGGGGCCGGGGCCCGCGACCGAACCAGGACGCGACTACCTGCTGCGCAACCGTCGATCGGTCGCGGCGAATCTCAAGAGCGAAGAAGACCGCGACCTCGTGTTGCGGCTGATCGCCAAGGCCGACGTTCTCATCGAAGGCTTCCGCCCCGGTGTCACCGAGCGGCTCGGCCTCGGCCCGCTGGACTGCGCCGAGGTCAACGAGCGGCTGATCTATGCGCGCATGACCGGCTGGGGCCAGACCGGCCCGCGCAGCCAGCAGGCCGGCCACGACATCAACTACATCTCGCTCAACGGTGTGCTGCACGCGATCGGCCGCGCCGGCGAACGTCCCGTCCCGCCGCTGAACCTGGTCGGCGACTTCGGCGGTGGCTCAATGTTTCTCGTCGTCGGGATCCTATCTGCGCTATGGGAGCGCGAGCGGTCCGGCAAGGGCCAGATCATCGACGCGGCCATGGTCGACGGCTCCAGCGCGCTCTCGGCGATGATCTGGGCGTTCCGGGCGATGGGCATGTGGAGCGACGAGCAAGGTGTGAACATGCTCGACACCGGCGCCCCGTACTACGACACCTACACGTGCGCCGACGGCCGCTATGTCGCAGTCGGCTCCATCGAGCCGCAGTTCTTCGCCGAGCTTCTGGCCAGGCTGGGCCTTGACGCGGCCGAACTGCCCGATCAGAACGACGTGAGTCGCTGGCCCGAACTTCGCGCGAAGCTGACGGAGGTGTTCGCCTCGCAGGACCGCGACCACTGGGCCAAGGTGTTCGCCGACAGCGACGCCTGCTGCACTCCCGTGTTGTCCTTCGGCGAGGTCGAAACCGAGCATCACATCACCGAGCGCGACACGTTCTATCGCGAGAACGACTACCTGTTCCCCGCACCCGCGCCGCGGTTTTCAGCGAACCGTGCCGTCGGCAGCCGAGGGCGCCCGGTGTGCCTGGGGCGGACACCGAAGCTGTTTTGAACGACTGGGTATAGAGGAAGGAACGCAATCAGTGGAGATCAAGGACGCCGTAGCCGTCGTAACCGGTGGTGCATCCGGGCTGGGACTGGCGACCACGAAGCGACTGCTCGACGCGGGCGCGCAGGTGGTGGTGATCGACCTCAGGGGTGAGGAGGCGGTGGCAGAACTCGGCGACCGGGCCAAGTTCGTCGAGACCAACGTCACCGACGAAGCCGCGGTCGGCAAGGCGCTCGACGTCGCCGAATCGCTTGGTCCGCTGCGGATCAACGTCAACTGTGCCGGTATCGGGAACGCGGCCAAGACGCTGTCCAAGGATGGGCCATTCCCGCTGGACGCCTTCAAGAAGGTAGTCGAGGTCAACCTGATCGGCACCTTCAACGTGCTGCGGCTCTCCGCCGAGCGCATCGCCAAGAACGAACCGATCGGTGAAGAGCGCGGCGTCATCATCAACACCGCATCGGTCGCGGCCTTTGAGGGTCAGATCGGCCAGGCCGCGTACTCGGCATCCAAGGGCGGGGTGGTCGGCATGACGCTGCCGATCGCCCGCGACCTGTCGCGCGAGCTGATCCGCGTCGTGCACCATCGCGCCCGGCCTTTTCAAGACGCCGCTGCTGGGCTCTCTGCCCGAGGAGGCGCAAGCGTCGCTTGGCAAGCAGGTGCCGCATCCGGCCCGGCTCGGCGACCCCGACGAGTACGGCGCGCTGGCCGTGCACATCGTTGAGAACCCGATGCTCAACGGCGAAGTGATCCGTCTCGACGGCGCGATCCGGATGGCGCCCCGATGAGCATCACCACGAAGTTCACCGAGACGTTCGGGGTCGAGCACCCCGTCGTGCAGGGCGGTATGCAGTGGGTCGGCCGCGCGGAACTGGTTGCCGCCGTGGCCAACTCGGGTGCGCTCGGTTTCATCACCGCGCTGACTCAGCCGACGCCTGCGGATCTGGCGAAAGAGATCGACAGGTGCCGGGAGCTGACCGACAAGCCGTTCGGGGTGAACCTGACGATCCTGCCGACCATCAACCCGCCGCCGTATGACGAGTACCGACAGGTGATCGTCGACGCGGGCATCAAGATCGTCGAAACCGCCGGGTCCAACCCAGCGCCGCACCTGCCGATGTTTCACGACAACGGCATCAAGGTGCTGCACAAGTGCACGTCGGTGCGCCATGCGGTCAAGGCGCAGAGCCTCGGTGTGGACGGCATCAGCATCGACGGGTTCGAGTGCGCCGGGCATCCCGGCGAGGACGACATCCCCGGTCTGGTGCTGATCCCTGCGGCGGCGGCCAAGATCGACATCCCGATGATCGCCTCTGGCGGCTTCGCCGACGCCCGCGGTCTGGTGGCCGCGCTCGCGCTCGGTGCCGACGGCATCAACATGGGCTCGCGCTTCATGTGCACCGTGGAGTCGGCCATTCACCAGAACGTCAAGGAAGCGATCGTCGCCGGCAGCGAGCTGGACACCGAGCTGATCTTCCGGCCGTTGCGCAACACCGCTCGGGTGGCCAGCAATGCGGTATCGCGTGAGGTGGTCGAGATCCTCAACCGAGGCGGCGAGTTCCCCGACGTCAAGGATCTGGTCGCAGGCGTCCGCGGAGTCAAGGTGTTCGAGAACGGCGACCTTGACGCCGGCATCTGGTCGGTGGGCACCGCGATGGGCCTGATCAACGACATCCCGACGGTTGGCGACCTGGTGGCGCGCATCGTCGAGGAGGCCGAGGAGCTGATCACCGGCCGGCTGACCGACATGGTCGAGGCCGAGGCAGAAGAGAACGTGGCTTAAAAAGCCTGGGAAATAGGAATATCGACGGGACGCCCGAACTGGGCAAGTTGTCGCAGGTGAACGCGCGCCTCAGGGCGCGCGCTTACTCAGACGGCGGTTGGCAGGTTGCGTTCGTCGTCGAGCTGCTCGGAGGTGTCACCCTCTACCAGGACATCGCCGTGGTAGAGCGCCTCGAAGTCAACCTTGATGACATCAGCACTGGTGTCGTCGATCCACATGTACTGGACAGTAACCATCACCATTAAGAGTTCATTGAGTCACGATTCGGAAAATGGTGGCAATTCTTACTGCCGGGTAGGTTCGCCAGCTACCCGTGAGTAGCCCAAACCACGCCGATCAGACGCGATAGCTCCTCGAAATGCGCATGAAGAGGGCCTTTTGCGTCTGCTCGGCGGAGCTTAGGCAGCCTTTTTAACCGGCGTCCGGGGCGGTTAAGTGGATCGGGTTCGTCCCGTTCAGCAATATCCAGGTCAGCAACGCCGCGCCTATCGCCAGGACCAGCAGCCCCATAGCACCCGGGCGCTCAGCCGCCAGCGTCCGAAGATTCTGGCGTCGACGGAGTAGCTGCCCGCGCCGGTGAAGAGGAGCGCAGCGGCGCCGACCGCGATAAGGAACGGGACGTTGAACGGTTCCGACCAAAACGCGGCCGCGGAGACGTTGACCGCCCAGGCGTCAATCATCGCCGCGACGACGGCGCACGCGGCCAATGGCGTCAGCAATCCCAGTAGAAGGCCGATGCCGCCGGCCGTCTCTGCCGCGGTCACCATGAAAGCGGCGAAGTTCGGCAGCCGCCAGCCGCCGGCCTCCATGAAACCGACGGTGGTGTTGAAGTCGAGGGCCTTCCGCAGGCCGGCCTGAATCATGGTTGCGCCGAGGCCGATACGCAGGATGAGCAGGCCGGCATCGGCCAATGCGGTGGTGGCCTGTGAATTCACTGTGGTCTGTTGCATGGTCAATTCGACTCTCTCGACGCTGTGAAACTCATCGCGATGTTGAACAATCCCGCCCCGCCGAGACGTGAACAGCCTAGAGGGCGCGTTGACCCCGCTAAGTTATCGCTGATAAGTTAGCGGCGGTATCTCAAACGTGATGAGCGGAAGGGCGCGACGTGCTGCAACGAATCGCACTGCTGGCTATTGCCGCACCGCGACGAATCGTCGCCATCGCTGTCCTGGTCATGGTGGCCTGCGCCATCTTCGGCATCCCGGTCGCCAAGCACCTGTCGGCCGGTGGCTTCCAGGACCCGACCTCGGAGTCGGCGCAGGCGACCCAGCTGCTGGTCGACAAGTTCGGCCAGGGCGACATGGATCTGGTGATCAGCGTGACCGCCGACGGTGGCGCTCAGAGCCAGCTGGCACGCGAAGTCGGTGCAGACATCGCCTCGCAGTTGCAGGAGTCGCCGCATGTAGCGCAGGTGACCTCAGCGTGGACGGCGCCGGCCTCGGCCACGGCCGCACTGATCAGTAAGGACGGCAAGACCGGGCTGATCGTCGCAGGCATCACCGGCGGGGAGAGCGACGCCCAGAAGTACGCCAAGGAACTCACCGCTCGGATAGTGCACGACCGGGACGGCGTCACGGTGCGCGCCGGTGGCGTGGCGATGACGTATGTCCAGATCAACGGCCAGAGCGAAAAAGACCTGTTGACGATGGAGTCCATCGCGATACCGCTGAGCTTCGTCGTGTTGGTGTGGGTGTTCGGCGGATTGATGGCAGCGGCCTTGCCACTGGTCGTCGGCGTATTCGCGATCCTGGGCTCGATGGCGGTGCTGCGAGTGATCACCCTGTTCACCGACGTCTCGATCTTCGCGCTGAACCTCAGCATCGCGATGGGCCTCGCGCTGGCCATCGACTACTCGCTGTTGATCATCAGCCGGTTCCGCGATGAGTTGGCCGACGGTGCCGACCGCGAACGCGCGCTGGTTCGCACCATGACGACCGCGGGCCGCACCGTGCTGTTCTCGGCGATGACTGTCGCCCTGTCGATGGTCGCGATGGTGCTGTTCCCGATGTACTTCCTCAAGTCATTCGCTTATGCAGGCATCGCGGTCGTGGCGTTCGCCGCCGTCGCCGCGATCGTGGTGGTGCCTGCCGCAATAGCGTTGCTCGGCGACCGGCTGGACTCGCTGGACACCCGTCGGCTGTTCCGCTGGCTCGTCAGTCGACCCGACCCCGATCGCAAACCGATCGAGCGGATGTTCTGGTATCGATCCACGAAATTCGTTATGCGCCGGTCGATTCCCGTTGGTCTCGCGATCGTTGCTCTGCTGCTGCTACTCGGCGCGCCGTTCCTTGGCATCAAGTGGGGCTTCCCGGACGACCGCGTGCTCCCGCAATCGCTTTCGGCGCGGCAAGTCGGTGATGAACTACGAAGCAACTTCGCCGTCGACTCGTCGACCAACGTCACCGTTGTCATCCCTGACGCCGTCGGTTTGCCTCCTGCTGAACTGGACCAATACGCCGAGTCGCTGTCTCGGGTCGCAGACGTATCGTCGGTGTCCGCTCCCGGCGGCACATTCATCGACGGCAGACTCGCCGGACCGCCGTCGGCGGCCACGGGAATGAAAGACGGCAGTGCGTTCCTGACCGTCGGCAGCACCGCTCCATTGTTCACCGACGCCTCCGAAGCCCAACTCGACGGAGTGCATGCGGTGGCCCCGCCTGGCGGCAAATCCGTGCAGGTGACCGGGCTGGCGCAGATCAACCGCGACAGCGCTGCGGCGATCACGTCCAGGCTGCCGCTGGTGTTGGGAGTCATCGCCGCGATCTCATTCGTGCTCCTGTTCCTGCTCACTGGCAGCGTGGTCCTGCCGCTGAAGGCGTTGGTGCTCAACGTTTTATCGCTGACTGCAGCGTTCGGGGCGTTGGTGTGGATCTTCCAGGATGGCCATGTGGGCGCGCTGGGGACGACGCCGACGGGCACGTTGGTAGCCAACATGCCGGTGCTGCTGTTCTGCGTCGCGTTCGGGCTGTCGATGGACTATGAAGTGTTCCTGATCTCGCGGATCCGCGAGTACTGGCTCAAGTCCGGAAAGACCCGGGCGGACAACGACGAAAGCGTCGCCCTTGGCCTTGCCAAGACCGGGCGCGTCGTCACTGCGGCTGCATTGCTGATGACGATCTCGTTCGCCGCACTGATCGCTGCGCAGGTCGCGTTCATGCGGATGATGGGTGTCGGTATGACGCTCGCCATCGTCGTCGATGCGACGCTGGTCCGCATGGCGTTGGTGCCCGCATTCATGCATCTGCTCGGCCGGTGGAATTGGTGGGCACCGAAACCGCTTGCGCGGCTGCATGAACGCATCGGCATCAGCGAGTCCGCCGAGGAACCTGCCCCGGCGGTCGAGCCAGTCGGATCTCGATCCCGATGAAACGTCGCCGCGCGCCGCGCGGTTCGGGTGAGCAGTTGCGCGAGGAGATCCTCGACGCGACCACCGAACTACTGCTGGAGACCGGCCACGCCAAAGCGGTGTCCATCCGGTCAGTGGCGCAGCGAGTCGGGGTGACGTCGCCGTCGATCTATCTGCACTTCGCCGACAAGGACACGCTGCTCGACGCGGTGTGTGCGCGGTACTTCGAGAAGCTCGACGAGGAGATGCAGCGGGCGGCCGCCGATCACCCCTCGATGATCGATGTGCTGCGCGCGCAGGGACTTGCCTACGTCCGCTTCGCGTTGAAAAACCCTGAGCTGTACCGCATCGCGATGATGGGTGAGAGCAGGCCTGGCAGCGATGTGGACGTGGCGCTGAACAGTTCGGCGTTCGTGCACATGCGCAACGCAGTCGAGGCGCTGATCGCCGAAGGCACCTACCCGCCTGGCGATGCGACCACCCTGGCGCTGGAATTGTGGACAGTGGCCCACGGGGTTTCCGCGCTGCTGATGTCGCGGCCGTATCTGCCGTGGGGCGACGCCGAGGCGTTGACCGACCGAGTATTGAGGTCGGTGTGCATCGGCCAGATCGTGTCGGGCACCATCGGACCGGAGATGCCGCCGCGGGAGGGGATCGAAATGCTGAAGGGGATGCTCGATGAGCAGCAACACCGTGGATAACCCGTTCTTCGCGCGGATGTGGATGTTCCTCTCACGCCATGAGCCCAGATCGGTGCAGGAGTGGCGGCGCGAGAATCTGGCCGGCCTTACGGGCCGGGTCCTGGAGGTAGGCGCGGGCACCGGTTCGAACTTCCCGCTGTATCCGGACACCGTCACGGAGGTTGTTGCGGTGGAACCGGAGCGACGATTGACCGGAATCGCTCAGACGGCGGCGATGTCGGCGCCCGTACCGGTGACGGTGACTGCCAGCACAATTGAATCGCTCGATGCGAGCGAACCCTTCGATGCGGTGGTGTGTTCGTTGGTGCTGTGTTCAGTCGACAAGCCTGATGACGTCGTGCGGCAATTGTTTTCGTTGCTCCGTCCCGGCGGAGAGTTGCGCTATCTCGAACACATCGCCAGCACCGGTTGGCACGCTCAGCTGCAGCGCCTGGCCGACGCGACGCTGTGGCCGCGGATGGCGGGCAACTGTCACACGCATCGCCACACCGAGCGCACGATCACCGACGCGGGCTTTCGGATCGATGCGGCCCGGCGCGAATGGCAGCTGCCCCCGTGGGTGCCAATACCGTCGACGGAGGTCGCCATCGGCAGGGCGGTTAAGCCCGCCTAGCTGCCGAGCAGAGCGGGCAACCGCTGCAACAGCCCAGGCAGGGCGCCCGTCGCCGTTTCCCGCAGCGACACGGTCGCGGCGTCGGACAACGGTGTGCGCTCCGGGTTCACCTCAATGACTACCGTCCCGTTGGCCAGCGCCAGCTCGGGCAGCCCTGCCGCGGGGTAGACGATCGACGAGGTGCCCACCACGATCACCAGGTCGGCGTTGGTCACCGCATCGACCGACCGCTGCCACGCCTCATCGGGCAGCGGTTCGCCGAACCACACCACGTTGGGCCGGATGAAACCGCCGCACTCGTGTCGCGGCGGATCGACCGACTCGACGGGTTCAGGCATGTCGGGGACCTCGTCGCCGTACTCGCGTTGGCAACGGTCGCAACGGAATTCGAACAGGCTGCCGTGTAGGTGATAGACGTGCTTGCTGCCGGCGCGCTCGTGCAGATTGTCGACGTTCTGGGTGACGACGTGCACGTCGGCGTAGTCCTGCCAGGCCGCGACGGCGAGGTGGCCGTTGTTGGGCGCAACCGCCCCCATCATGTGGTGCCGCCACAGGTACCACGCCCAGACCTTGTCCGGGTGGGCTCGCCAGCCCTCGGCGCTGGAGATCTCGTACGGGTCGACCTTCGCCCACAGGCCCGTCTCGACGTCACGGAACGTCGGCACGCCGCTCTCTGCGGAAATGCCCGCTCCGCTGAGCACCGTCACTTGCACATCACCAAACTAGCCGGTTTGGGCGATACTGAGCACGTGGCCGAGTTGGGGGATTGGGTACGCGTCGATCCACATGCTGCCAAGCCGCTCTTCGACCAGCTCAGGACGCAGATCATCGACGGGATCCGGGACGGCAAGTTGCCGCCCGGCACTCGGTTGCCGACGGTCCGCGAACTGGCGGGGAAGTTGGGGCTGGCGGTCAATACGGTTGCGCGCGCATATCGGGAGTTGGAGTCGGCAGGCGTGCTCGAAACCCGCGGCCGCTTCGGGACTTTCGTCGCACGGGTAGATCCAGCCGATACCGCAATGGCGACGGCGGCGCATGCGTTCGTGTCGGCGGCGCGGGCGCTTGGGATAGATAAGGCCGAGGCGATGCGATACGTCGAGGCGGCGTTCGGCTAGCTGCGGTTACCGCGCCAGCGTGCGACGTCCAGCGCGACCGCCACGTTGACGCTGGATTCGGCGAGCGGCCGGGGAAGCAGTTCGTCCGCGCGGGCGAGCCGGCGCAGCAGCGTGTTGCGGTGCGTGTACAGGCGCGCCGCGGCGCGGGAGGCGTTGCACTGTTCGTCGACGAATGTTCTTACGGCGTCCTGTAACTCCGCACCTGCCGACTCGAGGTCGCCGAGCGTGTGCTTGACGAACTCGGCGGCGCGGTCGGTGTCGGCGGTGATGAGCGCGACGAGTTGGACGTCGGTGAACAGCGCGATCTGCTGTTGTGAATGCAACCGCGCCATCAGCTGCTGAGTGGTGATCGCGTCGAAGTGGCTGCGCCGAAATCCGTCGACACCGCTGGCCGTCGGTCCAATCGCGATCCGGATATCGGGCGCCTCGCTGACCGAATGCAGCAATGCATTGGAGTCGACGGCGCCCGGAACCCATACCCATCGGGTTGCCGTACTGGCCAGCACGCTCAGCGGCCGCGCCCCGCCCGCGGCGTGCCCGAGGGCCTCGGCTGCCCCATCGAGCCGGGCCAGGTCGCCTTTCGGGTCGTCGCTCCAGATGACCGCCGCGGTGTGGGGTCCGGTCAGCGCGTAACCGAGCCGACCCTCGGCGCGCTGCCGGGTGATGGGCGCGCCGTCGAGAATCAGCGCGACGGTCTCGCGACGTTCGGCATGCGTGCCGCGGGTGAGTTCGTCGCGCTCCAGGTCGATCTGGGCCGCGATGGCCGAAAGCGTGGTGTCGACGAACGCGCTGATCGACCGGGAGCACACGTCGAGGAATTCGTGCAGTTCCGCCGGATCGGAGGTCAGTTCGAATGCGATCTGCATCAGCCGCCGCCAGGCCACCCCTTCGCCGACGCGGTACGCGTCCAGCGAAAACGCGTCGAGTCCCCTGCGGACCAGTTCCCGCGCGACGGTCATCGGCTCGGGTCCGGCATTCGGAGGCACGGGCGCCCCCGGGATCGCGGACGTTGGCCGTGGCCCAGAAGAACAGGTTGGCCTGGTTGCTGCGGCTCACGGCCGCCGCGAGCTCCGGGTCCGCCGCGATCGTCGGGTTGGCGCCGAGCACGGCGGTGTCGAGCTCGGCGAGCCATTCCGGCGGCGCATTGACGATGATCTGCGCGCTCTGCCGAATCAGGTCTCTGACCCGCGCAGATGGGCGTGTCCACGTCATCGGAGCACGCTAGACCCAGTGGTGCAAAATGCACCACTATTGGTTCAGATTGAGACGATTTGTTCTTGGATGAGCGGGATCCGAGACGAGACGATGATCACATCGCAATCAGCCATCGTCAGGAGTCACCGTCATGGTCCACACCGCCACCCACGTCGAGCATGTAGACGTCTTGATCGTCGGCGCAGGCATCTCCGGCATCGGCGCCGCCTACTACCTGCAGAAGGAACACCCCGGCCGGTCCTACGCCATCCTTGAGGCACGCGGCGCAACCGGTGGCACGTGGGATCTGTTCCGGTATCCGGGGATTCGGTCGGATTCCGATCTGCACACGTTCGGCTACGAGTTCAAGCCGTGGCGCGACGAAGATGCCATCGCGTCGGCGGACAAGATTCTGGCCTACCTGCGCGAGACCGTCGCGGAGAACGGCATCGACGCCAAGATCCGGTTCCACCACAAGGTTTTGGGCGCGGCGTGGTCGAGCGATGACGCGCGCTGGACTGTCGATGTCGAGCGCTTCGGCGCCACGGACGACACCGAGGAACTGGTGCAGTTCAGTGCGAACTGGATCTTCTGCGCAGGCGGGTACTACCGCTACGACCAGGGCTACACCCCGGAGTTCCCGGGCCGTGACCGATTCCGCGGTCAGGTCGTGCATCCGCAGCACTGGCCCGAGGACCTCGACTACACCGGCAAGAAGGTCGTCGTCATCGGCAGCGGGGCGACAGCGGTCACCTTGGTCCCGGCGATGGCAGGCACCGCCGCCCACGTCACCATGCTGCAGCGCTCACCGACCTACGTGCTGCCGGTGCCGTCGAAGGACACCTTCGCCAACGTGGCGCAGAAGGTGCTCGGCTCCAAGCGCGGGTACGCGCTGGCGCGCCGCAAGAACATCGCCAAGCAGCGTGCCGTCTACCAGTTCAGTCAGAAGTACCCAGCCGCGGCGCGGCGGCTGATCCGTCACCTCAACGCCAAGGAACTGCCCGACGGGCTATCCGGTCGACGAGCACTTCAACCCGACCTACAACCCGTGGGATCAGCGGCTGTGCGCGGTGCCCGATGCCGACCTGTTCAAGGCGATCAGCAGCGGCGGCGCTTCGGTGGTCACCGATCGCATCGCGACCTTCACCGAGACCGGCATCCAGTTGGAGTCCGGCAAGCATCTCGACGCCGACATCATCGTCACCGCAACAGGTTTGAACGTCCAGTTGCTCGGCGGTATGTCGCTGACCGTGGACGGCACGCCCGTGCACGCCGGTGACACCGTCGCCTACAAGAGCATGATGCTGTCGGGCGTGCCCAACTTCGCGTTCGCATTCGGGTACACGAACTCGTCATGGACGTTGAAGGTCGGCCTGCTGTGCGAGCACTTCTGCCGCCTGCTGAGCCACATGGACGCGCAGGGACACGACATCGCGCGTCCCGAGATCGGCGACCACGGTATCGAGACCCGGCCCATGCTGGACTTCGCCGCCGGATACGTGCAGCGTGCCCTCGACCGGATACCGAAGCAGGGCCCGGGGGAGCCGTGGCGGGTGTCGATGAACTACTACTACGACGTCGAGCAGCTACGCGAAGGGTCTGTCGACAACGCGAACCTGCACTTCTCGTCCTCCGGCCGGGCCATTGGCGAACCTCAACCGACCGCGGCGGCCTTCGGCTAAGCGGTTACGACGGCGACCACTGCTGGAATTCGGCTGGGAACACCGGAGCTCATCGCAGCACCTTGTCGATCGTGCGCAGATTGCGGGTGGTGGTCGAGGACTTGTAGCGCTTCTTGCCCATCGTCTTCCCGATCGTGGTGTCCAGCGTGCCGGTCTTGGGCACCTGCCAATAGATGACACCCTTTCCGCGTTTGATCTTCTCGTCGTCACCGGCCTGGGTGCCGAGCGCGGCGAGTTCGTCGAGCACCGCCTTGTCGGTGACGAACGTGACGTAGGAGTGGTGCCCTTCGACCTCGCGCTCGAACGGAAATGCTTTGGATATCGCAGCCACCGTTTTGATGTCGTAGGCAAGCACCCAGGCGTCGTAACCGAACGCGTCACGCAACGCCTTTTCGGCCTTCTTCCTCACCGCGTCCACCCCGGAGCGGCTCTCCAGCAGGACGTTGCCGCTAGCCAAAATTGTTCGCACGTTGGTGAATCCGGCTTCCTCGAACGCTTTGGCAACGTCGGCCATCTTGAGGTTCACGCCGCCGACGTTCACGCCTCGCAGGAAAGCCGCATAGCGAGTCATGGCCCCATCCTAGTGGCCGATGTGGGGTACAACGCCGAGTGTTTGCTTGCCAAGGCACGCATCAGCGAACAGCTGCAGCGGATTTCGGGATAGGCCCGCGGCGTGGATGTAACAATCCACCGCGGGGGCTGCAATGGTCGGGCAAAGAGAATCGAGTTCGCGGAAGGCGGGTAATTTCCGGGTCGGGGTGATCGAGAACATCGTCAACTCTCGGTACGGGCCCGACCCGCTGTTGCGCGCGAGCCATCTTGCAGCGACGGCCGCAGGCGTCGACTCGTTCTGGGTACCCGACCACCTCAATTCGCTTTTCCCGAGGTCGATCTGCAACCAGAAGTACATGGGCGGCGCCAAATTGGCTCCCTCGCCGGACGCCTACCTCGAGCCGTGGACGATGCTCGGGTTCGTCGCCGCGCACAACCGGCTCGGCCGTCTGCGGCTTGGTGTGTGCGTCACCGACAGCGCACGCCGCAACCCGGCGGTCACCGCGCAGGCCGCGGCGACGCTGCATCTGCTGACCCGTGGCCGAGCCGTTCTCGGCATCGGCACCGGCGAGCGTGAAGGCAATGAGCCGTACGGGGTCGACTGGTCGAAGCCGGTGGCCCGCTTCGAAGAGGCACTCGCGACCATCCAGACGTTGTGGCGCTCAAAGGGTGAACTCGTCAATCGGGATTCGGAGTGGTTTCCCTTGCGCAATGCACTGTTCGACCTGCCGCCGTATAAGGGTCGGTGGCCGGAGATCTGGATCGCGGCGCACGGCCCGCGCATGCTCGGCATCACCGGGCGGCACGCGGACGCGTGGTTCCCGGCGTTCATCTTCCGGCCGAAGGATTACGCCCTGGCCCTGGAAGTCGTGCAGTCGGCGGCGTCCGACGCAGGCCGCGACCCGTCGGCGGTGACACCCGCGGTGATGCTGGCGGTGGTCACCGGCCGTAGCGAGGACGACGTCGACGAGGCGCTGGAGTCCGAGGGCGCCAAGGCGTACGGGTTGACGGGGTCGGCGGAGATCTGGGCACGTCATGGCGTCGAGCACCCGATGGGCACCGATTTCACTGGCGCGCAGGATATTCAACCGCAGCTGCTCGACGAGCAGACGGCGCTTGCGTATACGGCGAAGGTGCCGCGGTCGCTGCTCGACGAGATGTATCTGGCCGGGACAGCCGACCAGGTCATCGAGAAGGTCGCCGAGTGGCGCGACCACGGGCTGCGGTACATCGTCGTTGCGAATGCAAGCGGCTCGCAGCGCAGCCTGCGCAAAGGAGTCGCGTCGGCGATGCCGTTCGCAAAGATCATGCGCGGGTTGAAAAAGCTGTGACCGTCGTCGATCGCAGTCATTGGCCCGATGGTATAGACGTAGGCTTCCGATATGGGACGCCAAGTATTCGACGACAAGCTGTTGGCCCTGCTCAGCGGGAACTCGCTCGGCGTGCTGGCCACCATCAAGGGCGACGGCAGGCCGCAGTTGTCGAATGTGTCCTACTACTTCGACAAGGCCCACCTCACCATCCAGGTGTCCATCACCGAGCCGCGGGCCAAGACCCGCAACCTGCGTCGTGACCCTCGGGCGTCGATTCATGTCAGCTCCGACGACGGCTGGGCGTACGCCGTCGCCGACGGCGAGGCGACCCTGACCCCGCCCGCCGCGGCTCCCGACGACGACACCGTCGAGGCCCTGATTGCGTTGTATCGCAATATCGCCGGTGAGCATCCTGACTGGGATGACTATCGGCGGGCGATGGTCGAGGACCGGCGGGTGCTGCTGACGCTTCCGATCGCCCACGTGTACGGGATGCCGCCGGGCAAGCGGTAAAGGGCACGACGGGGGTGGGTGGGCCGCGCTACGCTGCCGTCATGGCTGATGCACCGGAAGACGAAACCAAACGCAAGTTCCGGGAAGCGCTGGAGCGGAAGAAAGCCAAGTCAGCGGGCGTTTCCGACCACAAGGACGGTGGCAAGCAAGCAGCCGAGGGCGCACGGACCGCTCGAGAGCCGCCGGGAGTTTCGCCGCAAGAGCGGTTAGTCCGTGACACCCGAGTTCCTGCTGACGACGCTGATCGTGGTGGCGACGCCTGGCGCAGGCGTGCTGTACACGGTCGCGGCCGGGATTTCGCGCGGCTGGCGGGCCAGCCTGGTGGCAGCGTTCGCCTGCACACTCGGCATCGTGCCGCACATGATCGCCGCGGTGACGGGACTGGCGGCCATCATGCATGCCAGTGCGATGGCGTTCTCCATCATCAAGGTGCTCGGCGTGGCCTATCTGCTTTACCTGGCGTGGAAGACATTTCGCGATAAGTCGGTATTCGACGTGCAGACCGGTCCTGCGAAGCTGTCGCCGTGGCGGGTGATCGTTTCGGGCATTCTGGTCAACACCCTCAACCCGAAACTCACGATCTTCTTCTTCGCGTTCCTGCCGCAGTTCGTCGCGCCCGACCGCGACGGCGCCGTGCTGTTGATGGTGTGGCTGAGCGCGATCTTCATGGCGGTCACGCTGGTGGTGTTCAGCGTCTATGGCGTGTTCGCCGCGGCTGTGCGGCGCGAGGTGATCTCGCGGCCAAGGATCGTGGCGTGGATGCGGCGCAGCTTCGCCGCGACCTACGTCATCCTGGCCGGCAGGCTCGCGGCGCAGACCCGCTGAGAGTCGCTGGCCAGCATGCGCGCGGCGACCAGCGCGATCAGCATCACGGCACGCAGTACAGGCCCTGATCCTTGAGTCCCCAGCCGACGGATGCCAGCGTGGCCGCACCCGCGATACACAGCAGCGCACCGACCGCCGCGCTGCGGCCACCGGGCGTCGCGACGAAACCGCCGTCCCACAGTGGCAGCGGGTTGTTCTCGAACGGTCTCAGCGTCACGAATACCACCGCGACCAACGCCCCCATGATCAGCAGTTGCACCACCGACAGCGCGATGAACCCCGGTGAGGTCGGGTCGAATCGCGGATAGCCGAGCGTAGTCGAACACCAGATGCATGGCCAGCAGCGGTGGGATGTGCCAGAGGTACAGCGTCATGGCGCCCGAGTTGCCGATCGCGGCCAACCACCACACCCGCGGGCGCTGCGCCCAGCGCGCGATCGCGGGCGCGGCGGCAATCGCGAACGCGCACATCATGATTGCGTGACCCGCCAGCAGCAGCGACGGCGGTGTCATGTTCTTCAGCTGCTGCGTATCGATGCCGACAAGGCTCAGCTCGTACGGTCCCAGCACGAGCAGCGCCACGTTGAGCGCCAGCATCACGGCGCCGAGTGTCAGCGCCGCCCGCCCAGCCAGCAGGCGGCGGCGATAGGCGACTCCGAACATGCCGGGAATCACCCACACGACCATGTTCAGGTAGCCAACGGCGGAGGCGCCGTCGACGTTGATCCGGATCGCGTCGACCGCGGCGACGAACGCGTAGGTGGCCGCGACGGCGACGACGAGCCGTCCGGTGGTGGTGATGTGGGCGAGCAGCGGCACAGCCGCGAGCACCAGGACGTAGGCGCCAAGGAACCACAACAGCTGAATCGAGATCCCGGCGACCGGTTCGTAGACATGCTCGGGCAGAACGGTGCTCAGTACCGCGAGTGCGACCCACCAGAACGCCAGGTAGTAGAACACCGGCCGGTACAGCCGGGTGCAGCGCCGCATCAACCAGTTGCCCCAGCTGGTCCCGGGTGTCCAACTGTCGATGCAGGCCGCGACGCCCGCGAAGAAGAACAGCGGCATGATCTGGAAGACCCATGTCAGCGCCTGGAACACCGGCGACGCGGTGAGCAGGTTGCTCCAGATGAACACGCCGTCGCGCAGCGTGCTGGTGGCCATGACGGTGTGCCCGATGACGACGCCGACCAATGACACGATGCGGATGACGTCGATGGCCCGGTCACGGGTCGCTGGGGTGCTCGCCTCGACCTCGGCCGGGCTCGGGAAAAGCGCCATGCTGCAACGGTAGGCCCGGACCGTCGACCAATTGATGAGTAGAACCACTCAACCGTCCCTGCTGCCGAACGTGGGTTACCCGCACACATGCCGGCCGAAATTCGTACATCAACCCCACGCTCGGCACTGGTTGGCGGCTAGAGGGCGGGCTCCAACACGCCGTATCGCTGGCGGGCGGCGGCGGTGAGGTCGGGCAGGAACTGGGTCGGCCAATTGCCGCGCGCGGGGGAGTAGTTGGCGAGCACTCGCCGGGCGATGACGTCTTGGTGCACCTCGGTCGGCCCGTCCATGAGCCCGAGCGTCGGCAGCGCTTGCCAAAGCCGCGCCAGGGGGGTTTCGTTCGATGCGCCGAGCGCGCCGTGCAGGTGCACTGCGCGTTCGACGACGTCGTGGGCGACGCGAGCCATCGCCACCTTGCATGCCGACACGTGTGCCATCGCCGCGACGGGGCCATGGGTGTCCATCTGCCATGCGGCGTGCAGCACCAGCAGGCGGAACTGTTCGAGCTGGATGTACGAGTCTGCGATGCCGGCCTTCACGACGGGATTGTCGGCGAGGGTTCCGCTGAAAGTCTCGCGGGAGAGGGCTCGTTCGCAGTGCATGTCGAATGCGCGCTTCGCCAAGCCGATGGTGCGCATTGCATGGTGCAGGCGGCCGCCAGCGAGGCGAGCCTGTGCGATGTGGAAGGCCTTGCCCCGCTCGCCGAGCAGCGCGTCCGGGCCGACGCGGACGTCGGTGTAGCGGACGTGCGGGTGGTTGCCGACGCCGAGCGGATCGCCGATCATCCCTGTCTCACGGACTCGTTCGATGCCGCGCGTCTCGGACGGCACGAGGAACATCGACATTCGATCGCGGTGTCCTGCATCGGGATCCGTCACCACCATGACGATGAAAAACGCTGCGTTGCGCGCATTGGAGGTGAAGTACTTCTCCCCGTTGATGATCCAGTCGTCGCCGTCCTGCACGGCGTGCGTGCGGAACAGGCGCGGGTCGGCGCCACCGTGGGGTTCGGTCATCGAGAAGGCCGAGAAGATCTCCCCGTTGAGCAGGGGTTGCAGGTAGCGCCGCTTCTGGTCGTCGGTGCCGAACATGGCCAGGATCTCGGCGTTACCGGTGTCGGGTGCCTGACAGCCGAAAACGATCGGGACCCCACGCTGTTCGGCCCAGGATCTCGTTGATGAGGGCAAGCTTCACCTGGCCGTAGCCCTGGCCGCCGAGCTCTGGACCGAGGTGGCATGCCCACAGCCCCTGCTCGCGGACTCTGTCCTGGAGTGGCCGCACAATCTTGGCGAGCTCGGGCGACAGCGGCGCATAGACGGTGTGTTCGTCCTGGTGAGTGAAGTGGTCGAGAGGCTCTACTTCGTCCCGCACGAACGTGTCCATCCAGTCGAGCTTCGCCTGAAACTCGGGGTCGGTGCTGAAGTCCCACATGCTATTTCATTCCTCCGTCGACTCGAAGTATGGATCCGGTTGTGTAGCTGCTCGCGTCGGACACGAAATAGAGTGCGGCTCCGATGATTTCGTTGGGTTCGCCGATGCGGCCAAGTGCCGTCTGAGCGCCGATGGCGTCGACGAACGCAGGGGACCACGCCTTGGAGATGTCCGTGCTGAACGTGCCGCACATGATCGCGTTGACGCGGACCTTCGGCGCAAAGGTCTGAGCCAGGCCCTCGGTCAGGGAGTTCAGACCGGCTTTGGCTGCCGCGTAGGGCAGGATCGTCGCGTTCGGCCGAATCGAGGCGACCGAGGAGATATTGAGGATCGAGCCGCCATCGGCGGCGACCATCCGGGAGCCGATCGTCGCGGACAACCGAAAGGGACCCTTGAGGTTGGTGCTGAAAACCTTGTCGTACAACGCCTCAGTGACCTGATCGACGCTCGGATACAGCGGCGACATGCCCGCGTTGTTGACCAAAATGTCGACCGTACCGAACTCCGCGTAGGCCGCCTCGGTCAGTGCGTCGCATTGGTCCCAGTCGCCGACGTTGGCCGCGACGGGCAGTGCGCGGCGGCCGAATCGTTCGCGAACTTCGTTGGCCAGCTTCTCGCAGTTGTCGAGTTTGCGGCTGGCGATGATCACATCGGCGCCGTGCTCGGCGAACGCCAGCACCATTTCGCGGCCAAGGCCGCGGCTACCACCGGTGACCAGCGCGACTTTTCCGGACAGATCGACGTCGGCCACGTCAGAGTCCCTTCTCGAGGAAAAGCGTTGCGTTGTTGAGTAATCCGATCGCGATGGTGTGCAATAGATCGCCAGTCGCCTTGGGCGCCTTGCCTGTGCGCGCCCTGGCGTTGGTGCCTTCGAGCACGATCGCGAGCTTGAACGACGCCATCACCGCGTACCACGGTGCGTGTTCGACCGACCGTTGCCCAGCGGCCGCGTAGTGCGCGACCAATTCGGTTCGGGTCGGCAGGTCACTGACGGTCCCGAGGGGGCTGATCGCGTTGTCTTGCGGCCAGGTCGCGAGCAGCCAGCCCGAGATCCAGGAGCGGGTCGCCGAGCGTGCACATCTCCCAGTCGACGATCGCCGCCACCCGAGGACCGTCGTTGCGGAACATCAGGTTCGCCAGGTGGTAGTCACCGTGCATGATGCCCGGGACGAAGGTCTGCGGGCGGTGCTGTGTCTAGCCAGCTGGCGATTTCGTCGACGTGCGGCAGCTGATGTCCCGGGTAGCCGTCGAGAACCGCGTACTTCTCGAGGGTGCCCAGCCACTGCGGCACCTGCCGCTCCAGGAAACCGTCCGGCTTGCCGAGGTCGCCGAGACCGACCCGCTCGGCGTCGACCGCGCCGAGGGCGAGCAAGGCGTCGACCGCCTCGAGGCCCATTGCGCGCCGTATTTCCGCGTTGGATTCGTGCAACGGAGGCAACGAGACACTGGCGTTGAAACCGTCGACGGGTTCCATCAAGTAGAAGACCGACCCGAGGACCGACTCGTCGGGCTCGGCGGCGACCAATCGCGGTATCGGCACGTCGGTTTCGGCGAGCGCACTCAGCACCCTGGCTTCGCGCCGTAGCGCGTCGTTCGTGTGCGGGCGGGGGTGGCGCGGGCCGCGCCGCAACACCAGTTGGGCGTCGCCGCACTGAAACTTGAACATCAGATTCTGCGTGCCGCCGCCGATCTGTTCGACGCCGATGATCTGGCCATCGGCCACGTTCCTGGCCGCCAGCCAGGACTCGACCACGGACCAGTCGACGGACGAGTCCACGAGTTCGGTCACGAGGAAACGGTACAAGACACGTGCATTGGATTGCAATGCAGGTGCATTAATCCGTATGATGACCAGGTCATGGGTACCAGGGAACGCCTGCTCGAAACCGCCGAGGAGCTCTACGGTGGGCAGGGCATCGATGCCGTGAGCCTGCGCGAGATCCAACGGGTCTCAGGGGTGAAGAACGTCAATGCGCTGCAGTACCACTTCGGCGACCGGGCCGGCCTGCTGACAGCACTGTTGGAGAAGCACAGCCATGACGTCGAGCTGCGCCGCCATGCGCTGCTGGACCGTTACGAAGCCGCAGGCGAGCAGAACCTCCGCGCGCTCGCCGAAGCGCTGGTGCAACCGCTGGCCGCGAAGCTGGCCGAGCCAAACGGCGGTTCCGCCTATCTGTGCATCTATGCCGACCTGATGAACCGGCGGCAGCCCATCTTCCCGCCCGAGGAACTCGCGGATCGCGACGACAGCATCAACCGCTGGCGCCAACTCGTCGATCCGTTCCTCGACCCGATTGCCGCGCAGTTGCATCGGAGGTTGGTCGTCATCCGCGTCGTCATCGGCGAGTTGGCCCGCAGGGCCGCGACTGCGCCGCACACCGACGACCGGGTGTTCGTCAGCCAGCTCATCGACCTGGTGTGCGCGATGCTCACGGCCGAGGCGTCACCCGAGACCCGGCGATTGGTCAAGGCACGCCGACGCGACTAGAAGGCCTTTAGCGGAAGCTGCCGGTACCGCCGTCCACATGGATCGTCTGCGCGGTGATGAACGAGGCGTCGTCGCTGAGCAGAAACGCCACCAACGCGCCCACATCTGCCTGGGGATCGCCGATTCGTTGCAACGGAACCTTTTTCACGGCCTTCTGATAGTCCTCGGGGGCGTACTGGCGCCACAGCTTGACGCCGTCGGACTCGGCGAACGGACAGACGACGTTGACGCGGATGCCGTGTCGACCCCATTCCAACGCTGCTACTTTCGACATGCCCCGGATGGCTTCCTTGGCGCTCGCGTACGCGCCCCAGCCGGGTTCGCCGCCTGTTCCCGAACCCGAGCCGAGGTTGACGATGGCGCCGCCGCCTGCCTGCGCCAGCACCGGATGCACGGCCTGCATGAGGAAGAACGTGGCACGCGGGCCGACCTCGTAGTCGAGGGTGAAGTCGCTGCCCGCGATGTCGGTGAACGGCTTGGGTTCTCTGGTCGCCATGGCGTTGTTAACCAAGCCATGGAGCGCGCCGAAGTGCGCGACGGCCGTCGCGACGATGCGCCCGGGGGCATCGGCGTCACGCAGGTCTGCCACCAGTTGCTCGGCGGAATACCCTGCGGCTCTGAGCTCTTCGGTCGTCGCGGCCAGGTGTTCATCCGCGATGTCGACGAGGAGGACCGCGGCGCCCCGCGCGAGCAGCGCTTCAGCGATTCCCTTGCCGATGCCGCGCGCGGCGCCGGTGACGATGAAGGCTTGTCCGCGAAGCGAGTCCGGATGTGAATAGGTCACGCTCGGTACATTTCGTACGTACTGCGAGCGCCGCCGGGTAGCTCGATGAATTCGACAGGGGTGCCGTCCGGATCCTTGACGAAGAACATTCGCACGCCTCCGATTTCGAAGGGCTCCTGATCCGGCTCGTACCCGGCATCGGTGATCTGGCGGTACGCGTCGTCCAAATCGGTCACCGATAGCGAGATGTTCTGGATGCCGACGACGCCGCGGCGTTTCGGGGTTTCGGCGGGTTTCGACCCACCCAGGGACAGCAACTCGATCATCAGCCCGCCGATGACGCCGCCGACGACCCGGCCCTCCTGCTTTCGGGACGCGTGCAGCGCTGCGTCGAACGACTCGCCGGAGATCAACTGGTCGAACACGACGTCCATGCCGAGCAGACCGCGGTAGAACGCCATCGCCCGGTCCATATCGGTGACGCCGACGACCAGATGACAGAACCGCAGATCGCTCAGCTCGCCCACCGGTCAGTCCACCGTCGTCGGCGCGTCGGAGACCTTCACCAGCCGCACCTCCGGCCGGGCAGGCACCTCGTCGGCGAGGAACCATCGGAAGGCCAGATTGCCGCGCGGATAGTCCAGTGTGGTCAGGGAATTCGGGTGCGCTGTCATCCCGCGGGAGACGACGATCGTGACCGTCCCGTCGGCGTTCGGCACGGCGCTGTGGCCGTTCACCGAACTGCGCGCGTCGTTGACGTTGTGGGTGGCCATGAACTGGTTCCAGACCACCAGGTTCCAGAACCTGCACTTCGGCGGCCGGTGTGTGATCACCAGCGCCTCGTCGTCCTCGAGCACGAAGCTGCCGTATGCATAGCAGGCGTCGCGGGCCGACCAGCCGAAGTTCGCGTCCGGCACCTGGTACGGATCGGCGAATTGGTTTGCCACCTGGGAGATTTCGTGTCCGAGCTGGTGCGAGTCGTCGACGCGCACCCCGACGGCGAGCGGCACGATCGCGAACATGGTGCGCAGCCAGGCGGCGCTGGCCCGAAGGGCCGCAGCCGTTTCGGCGTCGCCGTGCCGCACCGGATCGGGCTCGTCGAGCGCCTCGATCTGCCAGCTCGACGGGTCGGCCGGTGAGCGGATCGGCCTGATAGTCACGGGTCATCAGCACCACGCCGTCGTCCGTCGGCCCCAGCTCGAACGAGAAGTTGCCCGCGTCGTCGATATCGAGATCGTCGTCGCGCATGATCGCCACGATCCGATCCGACCATGCGCCCGGCGACGGTTCGTTGTAGGCGGTCACCGAGAAGTACACGCTGTCACCCTTATTGCCGCTGATGCGATAGCGGCGCTTCGGGTCTACCGGGCACATGTGGTAGTACGCGTCGGTGTTGTCGCCACCCCAACGCCGGTCACGCCGGAACGGGGTGTTGACCTCCACGAACATCGGCCGGCTCGGCTCCGCGAAAAGGTAGGTGTCCAAGGCCACGCCCAGCGTCGTCGCGAGCATGCGGTAGCCGTCGGCGATATGCCGGTCGTCGGTGACCGCCCGATCGCCCTCGAGGAAGGAACGATCAAGGCCGCCAAGGGTTTCGAGCAGTTCGCTCCATGCGGCGGTGGATTCGTGAGTCATGCGCTGATTCCTCTCAATATCAGGGTGGCCGTGCGCTCGACCCAGGCGTCGTCGAGTGCCGCGCTTCGGGTGAGCAGAGCCAAGAAGGTGAGGCCTGCGAGGGCCTCGGATAATTCGGCCGCGGTGACGTCGGGGCGAACCTCATTGCGCGCCAAGGCCTTGTCCAGCCGCTCGGTCAGACCGCGCCCCAGGATGTCGCCGAACCGCTCGAGCAGTGCGGCGTGCAAGGTCAGATCCGCTGCCATCTCGCCGACGAGTCCAGGCAGCGCCGCCCGCGCGGCCGGGGTGGTCAGTACCGTCACCGTGCGGCGCACCATCTCGCGCACATCGTCGGCCAGCGAGCCGGTGTCGGGCAGCTCGGTGGTTTCGCTGAGCGGGAACACCGCCTCGTGCACCAGGTGCGCCTTGCTCGGCCAGCGCCGGTAGATCGCGGGCTTGCTCGTGCCTGCCCGCCGGGCGATCGCGTCGACCGAGAGCTCGGCATACCCGGTCTCGCCGAGCAGGTCGACCGTCGAGCGGAGCACCGCACCGTCGATGCGTGGATCGCGAGGTCGGCCCAGGTCTGTTGTCATTACGAAACTCAGAGTAACATAAGTCGCCGTGACCCACGCCACACCCGAACTCGTCCACCTCGACGACCTCGCCGAGCCCCGATTCAGCCCCGAGGCCGAGCAGATCCGCGACATGATGGCCGTCGATGGCGGCCGACTGCCCGCTCGACGCGGATGCGTTGCACGCCAAAGCGATTGCGGACACAGGCCTCGACGACTTCGGGCCCGACGACTACCGGGAACGACTCGACGTCTTTCTCGCGGCGCTGCACGACATCGACGACATGCACGGCCCTGGCATCGTGAACTTCTTCGGCCAGCTGTCGCAGTGGCTCAAGAACCGCCTGCTGCTGACCGACCTGGTAACCCGTCACCCCGAGATCCACGACATCGAGCTGTTGCCGCCCGTCGTCATCGCGGGACTGCCGCGGACGGGCACCACGCATCTGCACAATCTGCTGGCTGCAGCGCCTACCTTCCGCACGCTGCCGTACTGGGAGAGCTTCGAACCGTTCCCCCTGCCGGCCGAGGTGGGTGTGGAGCCCGGACCCCCGGGCGGCGCGGATGGACGTCGCGGTCCAGGTGATGAACATCGTCATGCCGCACTTCGCGCTCATGCACGAGATGACCACCGAGCACGTCCACGAGGAGATTCAGCTGCTGGCCAACGACGTCTCCACGATGTTCATGGAGACGCTCGCGCACGTCCCGCGGTGGCGCGACTACTACCTGGCCCACGACCAGACGTCGACCTACGAGTACCTGGCCACCCAACTCAAGGCGCTGCAGTTCCTGCGCGGCGGCAGGCGGTGGCTGCTCAAGTCCCCTCAGCACCTCGAGCAGCTTCCGGTGCTCGCGAAGGTCTTTCCCGGCGTTGCCGTCGTGTGTACCCATCGCGACCCGGTGCCCGTGGCCCTTTCGATGGTCGCGATGCTCACCTATTCAGCGCGCATGCACCGCTCTGCGGTCCCGGTGCAGGAGATCGCCGCCGAGTGGATCGACCGACTCGAACTGATGCTCGCCTCGCTCGTACGCGACCGCGAGGTCATCGCACCGGAGCGATCGATCGATGTGACCTTCGACGACTTCATGGCCGACGAACTCGGTGTCGCCGAACGGGTTTACGGCCTCGTCGGCGAGCCGGTGACCGACGAGGCCCGCACCGCGATGGCCGACTACCTGGCGGGCCACCAGCGAGGCCGGCTCGGCCGGGTGGTGACGTCGTGCGAGATGTTCGGACTCAACGAAGACGAGCTGCGTGCGCGGTTCGCGCCGTACGTCAGCCGGTTCCTGTCGTAACGAGCTGGCGGGACTGCCTCGCCTCCAGCACAAGAATGCCGACCAGGCAGATGGCCGACAGGATCGCGACGGCGATCGCGAAAGTCACGCCGGCCGTTTGCAATCCCCAATGCTGAGCCGCGACCCCTTCGCCGACCACGGGCAACGAGATCGCCACGTAGGCGACGACGAAGTAGGTGGAGCTGACCTCGGCTCGCCGGTCCGCCGGCGTGCGTTCGGCGACCGCGGCCAGGCCGCGGCTGAAGCTGATGCCCTGTCCGATGCCCGCTACGACCGCGGCCGCTACGAGTCCTATCAACGACGAAAGCGTGCAGCGCCACAGCGAGAATCACCATGCCTGCCACGAGGATCGCGCAGCCGATCGCGACGGCGCGGTTTGGGTTGAGGTTGCGGGCCGCGATCTGTGCCACTGCCGACGCGAAGAAGATCGAACCGGCGATGAGCCCGGCGACCGCATGGTTGTCGATGCCGACGACGCCCGAGACGAACGACGGCGCCACCGCGGCGAAGAGCCCCGTCACCGCGAAGCCCGCGAACGCCGCGAGGGAGGCGACGACGAAAACTGCGCGCACCTCGGGCGGAACGGACAGTCGCTGCACGCCGATCTTGCCGGTGCGCTGAGAGGTCTCCGGCACGACCAGCACCGCCACTCCGGCGAGCAGCGCCAGCCCGATATGCACGATGAAGCTCAGCTGCAGCGGCGCAGGCGCGTACTCGACCAGCAGACCAGCCAGCAGCGGCCCGATGCCCAGCCCGCCCATGTTGGCGACCGTCGCCACCGCCGCCGCGCGGGTCCGCCACGATTCCGGCGCCGCCTCGATGACGGCCGCGGTGGCGGTGCCGGTGAAGACGCCCGCCGACAGTCCCGACAAGACCCGTGCGACCAACAGCAGCGGCACCGAATCGGCGACCAGGAAAACCGCCGCGCTCGCCAGCGCGAACACCACGCCGGCCAGCAGCACGGGCCGCCTGCCGATCGCGTCGGACCACCGCCCGAACGCCAGCAGCGCGAACAGCACGCCGCCCGCATACGTCGCATAGATCACGGTCGTCGTCAGCACCGCGAAATGCATCTGCTCGGCCGTACAGCGCATACATCGGCGTCGGCAGCGTGGTGCCGACCATGATGGCCGCGAAGGCATAGGCCAGCAGACCGAAGGCCAGGCGTGTCTTCGTCGAAGTTTCGGGCACGCTAAAGACTAGCGATCCAGCCTGGGCGCCTTATTCCGTCTCAGTGCCCAGCGACGGCCTTCTCCGCGCCGAAGCCGGTCAGGGCCCGCACCTCGAATTCGGCGGCGATTTCCGGATCCTCGTCGTCCGGCGAGGTCAGCGTGCCGAGGATGCCCAGCAGGAACGCCAGCGGGATGGACACGATGCCCGGGTTGGCCAGCGGGAACCAGGCGAAGTCCACGTTGGGCAGCATCGCGGTCTTCGCGCCCGACACCGCGGGGGAGAAGATGATCAGCACGATCGTCGAGATCAGGCCGCCGTACATGCTCCACAGTGCGCCGCGGGTGTTGAACCGCCGCCAGTACAGCGAGTACAGGATCGTCGGCAGGTTCGCCGCCGCGGCGACCGCGAACGCCAGCGCGACCAGGAACGCGATGTTCTGCTCGGCGGCCAGGATGCCAAGGCCGATCGCGAGGATGCCGATCACCACGACCGTGATGCGTGACACGCGCACCTGCTCGTCCTCGGTCACCTGGTGGCTCTTCATCACACTGGCATAGATGTCGTGCGCGAATGACGTTGCCGCGGTGATGGTTAGGCCTGCGACCACCGCGAGGATCGTCGCAAACGCAACCGCCGAGATGACGCCGAGCAGGACCACCCCGCCGAGGTGGAACGCCAGCAGCGGTGCCGCCGAGTTCTGGGCGCCGGGAGCCGCAAGGATTTCGTCGGGACCGACGAGGGCTGCGGCGCCGTAGCCCAGCGCCAGCGTGAACAGGTAGAAGGCGCCGATGAGGACGATCGCCCACACCACCGACCGGCGGGCCTCCTTGGCGGTCGGCACGGTGTAGAAGCGCATCAGCACGTGCGGCAGGCCTGCCGTGCCGAGTACCAGTGCCAGCGCCAGCGAGATGAAGTTGATCTGCGACGTCAGTGAGGCGCCGTACTGCGCGCCGGGGGCCAGCACGTCGCGCTTGGCGACGGCTTCGGTGGCCGACCCCGAGACCTCCGACTGGGCGGCGCCGAGGATCTCGGAGAAGTTCAGGCCGAACTTCGCCAGCACCATCACCGTCATCAGCGCGGCGCCGCCGATCAACAGGGCGGCCTTGATGATCTGCACCCAGGTGGTGCCCTTCATCCCACCGATCAGCACGTAGACGATCATCAGCAAGCCGACGACCGCGATGACGAGGGCCTGGCCGAGACTGCCCTTGACGTTGAGCAGCAGTGCGACCAAACCACCTGCGCCCGCCATCTGGGCCAGCAGATAGAACAGGCATACGGCAAGGGTGGTGGTGGCCGCGGCAATCCGCACCGGCCGTTGCTTCAGCCGGAAGCTCAGCACGTCAGCCATCGTGAATTTGCCTGCGTTGCGCAACAATTCGGCAACCAAAAGCAAAGCGACGAGCCAGGCGACCAGGAAGCCGATGGAGTACAGGAAGCCGTCGTAGCCGTAAACCGCGATGGCGCCCGCGATGCCGAGAAAGCTGGCCGCCGACAGGTAGTCACCGGAAATCGCGATGCCGTTCTGCGGTCCGGTGAACGCACGCCCCGCGGTGAAGAACTCCGCGGCGGTGGTGTTCTTCTTGCTCGCGCGAATCACGATGTACAGCGTGATCGCGACGAAGAGCGCGAAGATGCCGATGTTGGCGACGGGATTGCCGACGGCGGTGCCGCTCGGCGGCGAGGACGTTGATGGTCATGCCGCGCCGCCTTCGAGTTCGGCGCGAATCGCTTCGGCGCGCGGGTCGAGTTCACGGTTTGCCCACCAGACGTAGATGCCGGTGATGACGAACGTCGATACGAACTGGCCGAGGCCGATGAGCAGGCCGACGTTGATGTTGCCCCACACCTTGATGGCCATGAAGTCGTGTGCGAACGCGCCGAGCATCACATAGGCGAAATACCAGATCAAGAAGAGCGCGCTCATCGGAAAGACGAAGCGGCGCAGTCTGCTTCGTAGCTCCTGGAACTCGGGGCTGGCCTGTACAGCCAGATAGTCGTGGCCGCTGACGGGGGTTTCCCTGGGCGGATGTTGGGTCTCGGGCATGGTGACTCCTGACCTCGATGTGTAGTTGTGCATGCAGCAGCCTCGTGAGACCTGCGTCACACTCAGCTAGTTCCCAGGCGACTCTAGGCTCAAACCCGCGATCTAGACTGGCCGAGTGGCGAAACTGCAGCTAGTTCAAGATCCGGCGGCCGACGCGCTGCTGGAGTCCAACCCCTTCGCGCTGCTGGTCGGCATGCTTCTCGATCAGCAGTACCCGATGGAGGCGGCATTCGCGGGCCCGAAGAAGATCGCCGACCGCATCGGCGGGGTGGACGCACGCGAAATTGCCGACTACAACCCGGACGAATTCGCGGCGTTGTGTTCGAAAACCCCTGCAATACACCGCTTTCCGGGGTCGATGGCCAAGCGGATCCAAGCGCTGTCGCAAATCATCGTCGACCAGTACGGCGGTGACGCCTCGGCGCTGTGGACCGCCGGCGACCCCGACGGGCCCGAGGTGCTGCGGCGAATCAAGGGACTTCCGGGATTCGGCGAACAGAAGGCAAAGATTTTCGTCGCACTGCTGGGCAAGCAGTACGGGGTGACGCCGAAGGGCTGGCGCGAAGCGGCCGGGGACTACGGCAAGGCGGGATCATTCCTGTCGGTGGCCGACGTGAAGGACGCCGGATCGCTGGAGAAGGTGCGGTCGTACAAGAAGCAGGCGAAGGCGGCGGCGAAGGCCGCCAAGGCCTAGCGTCGGCGCGGCTAGATTCTTTGGCGGCCGTGTTCGAGGTCGAGCTGGGCCAGCGAGGTGATGATGCCGGCGACGACGCGTCCCGCCGACGTGCCGGTGTCCAGGCCTTCCTTTAGCGTTCGCAGCCTGATTCCGCGGTCGGTGAGGTCGGCGATGGTTCGGGTGACTTCCGCGGCCGAGCGGCCGAGCCTGTCGAGCCCGACGACGATGACCGTGTCGCCAGAACGTGCGTAACTCAGCATTGCGTGCAGACCCGCGCGCGCCCGCTCGGCGGAGTCGGACAACTTGTCGGTGAACACCCTGCGCGGGTCGACACCAGCAGCGTTCAGCGCCGCGAGCTGACCCTCAAGGTTCTGCTCGACGGTGCTGGCTGTGGCGTAGCCCAGCGTGCAGGTCACGAACCCAAGGTCTCATGACACCCATCGTCTCGGGAAGAGCCACGTCACATTGAGTCTGGCTAACTGCCGAACTGTTATCCAACGTCAACATGCTGGCCGAACGCGGCGAATGTCGAGTAGCCGCTAGGCGCTGAAGGGCTCACCGTCGAACCGCTCGCGGCTGGCGATCTCCGCAACGGGCTTGCGCGTGAGCTTGTTGACCTGCTTCACCGGCTTGCCGATCGGCAGGATGGCGGCGATCGCGTAGTCGTCCGGTATGCCGAGCAGCTCCTTGACGCGAGGCTCCTCGGCCACCGCCATCGTGGTCAGCACGCCGCCGTAGCCCTCGTTGCGCGCGGCCAGCAGGATGCTCCAGACGAACGGATACACCGAGGCGCCCGGAATGACGCCGATGCGGTCGAGGTACTGGTCGAACGCGGCGACGACGTTGAGGTCCACGCAGACCACCAGCACCGCGCCGGCGCCAAGTACCGGCGCGCCGAGGTAGGGCGGCACCTCGGTGGCGGCAACCTCTTCTGGCGTGACCTTCATGGGCTGCACGGGATTCCACGGACCTTCGCCGTTCTTGGTTTGCGCGATGTAGCGCCGTGCACCCGTGACGCTCAGCTCGACGAGCTTCTCGCGGGTCTCCCGGTCGCGGATCACGATCACATGCGCGCCCTGTCGGTTCCCGCCGGTGGGCGCGAAGCGGGCGTTGTCGAGGATGCGTTCGAGCACCTCGTCGGGAACCGGGTCGTCGGTGAATCGGCGGACAGCACCCGTCGTGCGCATGACGTCGTAAAAATCCATGGCTCACATCATGGCTGTGGGAAGGTGAAGACATGAAGACACACCTGAATTGCCCGTGCGGCGAGGCGATCACGGGCGAGGACGAGGACGACCTCGTCGAGAAGGCCCAGGCTCACCTGTCCGAGGCGCATCCCGGCCGCGAGTACGACCGGGACGCGATCCTCTTCATGGCGTACTGATCCTCCGCGAGCAGAATTCCCGGTCGTTAATCGTGACGCGATAACGACCGGGAATTCGATCTCGGCGCGGAGCTAGGGGACGACCGTCGAGCCGATCGTCGGCATGAACTGGCACTGCTTCTCGGTCGTGGTGACCTGGCCGAAGATCGTCGAGATGATGCTGCCCGAGCCGGTGTCGACGATGGCCGTCAGCGTCGTCGGCCCTTCGGGGTTGATGTCCGACCGCGGCTTGAGCGTGGCGCTGCCCGACTTGCCGGTGGTCAGGTTGACCCAGGTGACGTTCAGCGGCAGCTTCTGCTCGGCCGCCGGAGCGGGCGTGCCGATCGCGGTGAACACGTAGGCCGTCTGGCCCGCCGCCGGTCCTGGCGCCGGGATCTTCGCCGGGCCCGCAACCGAGATCGCCGTCGCCAAGCACATTGCCGCCGTCCTGCAGGCACCGTTGCTGATCGACGGGTACATGAAGTCCTGCGTCAGCGGTGCGTCCGGACCGAACGCGGGCGCCGCCGCGGGCGCCGCTGGTCGGGTGCAGGGGCGGGCGCCGGGCGCAGGTGCGGGTGCGGGCACCGCGTCCGGAGCCGGGGCTGCCAGCGGGGCGGCCTCCGGCACGGGTCCAACGGCGTGGGCCGGATCGACGCCCGCAGGCAGATGCGCCTCCGCACCCGGCACGGCGCCGGCCGCGGGAACATGCGCGACGAACTGGTTGACCGCGGTCGCCACGTTCTTCGAATCCGGCGGCGCCGCCGCATCGCCGGCGAACACCGCTGCGGCGGCCATCAGCGTCGAGGCGGCGTTGGTCGGATCGGCGGCCGCCTGCTGGATGGCCGGGCCGATGCTCTGCACCGCCGACAAGCCCGGCGCCTGCAACGCATCGATCGGCAGCGGTGGCGCCGGGTCGGCATTGGCCACCGGCGTCACGCCGCCCAGCAGAGTGCGGCCGACGAGCCGACCGCAGCTATGGCGGCGGCGAACGTCGTCCTGATCGATGACATGGTTCCCCCGATTCCTGGTTGTGGTTGTCGATGCGCGCCAGCCGCCGCCGTCACGGCAGGGCGGACAGCGGCATCACAGTCGGCGCGAGCCGCGCGCCGGGCGCCGCGCGCGGCCGGAGCGGCTGCGGCGGGCGCGGCTGCGGCCGGTGCGGCAGGCGCGGTTGCCGCTGTCGGCAGCAGACCGGCGAGCGGTGTTCCGGCGGGCATCAACGACGCCAAGGCACCCGGGACCGCAAGCCGTTGCGGCAGCAGGTTCTGCGGCGCGGCCGCCGGTGCGGTCGCCGTGGCGAGCGTGTTCAGCGGCGGCCGCGGCGCCGGGCAGGGCTGCCGGAGGCTGCGGAAGAGTGACCGACGCGGTTGCGGCCGGTGGGAGCCGCGGCGGGCGCCGCGGCCGGTGCGCGGCGGACTGCGCGGTGCCGAGGAGCGACGTGAGGCCCTGCATGAGCTGCGTCGCGGCGGCCGGATTGGTGGCGAGCTGCTGGAGGAACGGCAGGCCGGGCACGCCCGGCGTCGGTGCGGGCGCCGCCGCTGGCTCGGCTGCGGCCGTCGCGCTGAGCCCCAGCGCAAGCTGCAGTCGCACCCGCGGCGGCGATCATGCTGGTGGCAAGCATTTTCCTGGTGAATTTCATGGTTTTTCCAATCCGTTGACGGCACGCCTGCGCCCGAAGCTACGTCAGTTACTGGTGTTACTCAAGTGACACGTGTGGCGGTTATCCAAACGTTACGGATGCGACGGCTTACGGTGACCGCTCGCTAGAGTCGGCGGGATAGACGCCACCGAATCCGCCGCGACAACGACAGCTCCGCGCGACGCCCGAACCGATTGGCGATCGCGGCGCCGGTGCTGTTGGCGATCAGCATCGCCGCGCGCCTCGCGTGGACCTACCTGGTGCCCAACGGCGCCAACTTCGTCGACCTGCACGTGTACGTCGGCGGCGCCGGCGCGCTCGATCATCGCGGCACGCTCTACGACTACGTCTATGCCGACCAGACGCCCGACTTCCCGCTGCCGTTCACGTATCCGCCGTTCGCCGCGGTCGTCTTCTACCCGCTGCATCTGATTCCGTTCGGAATCCTCGCGTTCGCTTGGCAACTCGGCATCATCGCGGCGCTCTACGGAGTGGTGCGCGTCAGCCAGCGGCTGCTGCCAGGACCCGGCGGCGATCGGCGCATCGCGATGCTGTGGACCGCCGTCGGCATCTGGATCGAACCGCTGCGAAGCAACTTCGACTACGGGCAGATCAACGTGCTGCTGGTGCTGGCGGTGCTGTACGCGGTCTACAGCACGCGGTGGTGGCTGTCGGGGCTGCTGGTCGGGCTCGCCGCGGGGGTGAAGCTGACGCCTGCGGTGTCGGGCCTGTACTTCGTCGGTGCGCGGCGATGGGGCGCCGTGGCGTTCTCGGCGGTGGTGTTCTTCGGCACGGTCGCGGTCTCGGCGCTGGTCGTCGGCGACCAAACCCGTTACTACTTCACCGAACTGCTCGGCGACGCCTCGCGAGTGGGTCCGATCGGAACGTCGTTCAACCAGTCGTGGCGCGGCGGGATCTCGCGGATTCTCGGGCACGACGCGGGCTACGGGCCGCTGGTGCTGGCCGGGATCGCGGTCACCGCCGTGCTGGCCGTGCTGGCGTGGCGCGCCGTCGGCGGCGCGACCGACCGGCTCGGCGCCATCGTCATCGTGCAGTTGTTCGGGCTGCTGCTGTCGCCGATCTCGTGGACGCATCACTGGGTCTGGCTGATCCCGCTGATGATCTGGCTGCTGCACGGCCCGCTGCGCGACGCGGCTGGGCGCGCGGATGCTCGGCTGGGGCTGGCTGGTACTGACCGTGATCGGGGTGCCGTGGCTGCTGAGCTTCGCGCAGCCGACCATCTGGGTGATCAGCCGGCCGTGGTATCTGGCCTGGGCCGGCCTGATCTACATCGTCGCGACGCTGGCGACGCTGGGGTGGATCGCCGCTACCCGTCCGACGATCTGGTTGATCTCCCGCGCCATCTCCAGATCGTTCTCGGTGATGCCGCCCGCGGAGTGCGTGACCAACACGAAAGTCACTGTCCGCCAGCGGATATCGATGTCGGGGTGGTGGTCCTTTTCCTCGGCGTTCTCGCCACCCGGCGCACCGCGTCGATGCCGTCGAGGAAGGCGGGAAACTTGATCGAGCGGCGCAGGGCGCCGTCGGCGCGCTCCCAGCCGGGAAGGTCGGGCAGTGCGGCGTCTACTTGGTCGTCCGTTAACACAGCCATGTCATCGACGGTATACCGTCGCGAGCAGTGTCGAACCAGATCGTCGTTGCCGGGTGCACTGATCTCGGGTCCCTGCTGCTGGTGGCCCAGCGCGCGCGGCCGCCGGAGCTGGCGGGCCTGTGGGAGCTGCCGGGCGGCAAGGTCGCGGCGGGGGAGAGCGACGCCGCCGCCCTGGCCCGCGAACTGCACGAGGAACTCGGCGTCGAGGTGGCGGTCGGACCGCGCATCGGCGCCGACGTGGCGTTGAGCGAGACGATGACGCTGCGCGCCTACCGCGTCACGCAGACCGGCGGCGAATTGCATCCCAACGATCACCGCGCGCTGCGATGGGTCGGCGCCGACGAACTCGACGGCCTGCCGTGGGTGCCCGCCGACCGTGCCTGGGTCGGTGAACTCAAACAGGCGCTCGCTCAGTAGCCGACGCGCCAGCCGTCGCGGAACTCCAACTTCACCCGCTTGCCGTCGATCTCGAACTTGACGGGCCGCTCACACAGCACCGCGCCCAAGTCGAACGGCCACCACCAGCAGCAGTTGCGGGCGATCCGCTGGAGACCCTGAAACGGTGCGAGTTCGAGGCCGGTCAACAGATTGAGCGCGTCGAGTTGCGCCATGGTGCCGGCACTGAACTGGCCTTCCATCATCGCGTCCGCCCACGGCTTCAGGTTCTCCTCGAACAGGCCACCGGACCGCCGGGCATCTTCGTCGAAGAACTGCGCGTAGAGCGGATCGCCGACTGTCTGCCAGACCTGGTCCCAGGTGTAGTTGCCGATGTCCTCTTTTTTGCGTTGCCACTCCGCATTCGCTTCTCGGGTCTCCAGCTCGGCGGCTACCTGCTTGTGTACCGCATTGCGCACCTTGTGCCAGACCTGCTGATCCACCGCTTTCCGAATCTCCTTGGCGGCAGGGATATTCGGCGATGTCGCGGTCTTGAGCTGCTTCATGAGTTTCGGCTTCAGTGGTTCCTTGAGGGCGAACCCGATGAACGTCGACGCGATGACACCGGTCATCGGTGAGTCCACCCAGATGAACAGATGGCTGCCAGTGCCGTGGCCGATGGCCTCGTAAGCCGACAACACCGCCCATTGGGTCTTCTTTCGCTCGGCAGGCGTGGTCGAAAGTCCTTGGCGCAGCCAATCCCGTTGAACCTGGTCGAGCAACTCTCGTTCGTCGGGGGTCGGCGTTCGATTCATGTTTGCCCCTTCTGCCGAGGCACACATTATTCTTCCCATCCATGCGTGTGCTGCGGTTCATCTGGCGGGGTGTGCTCGCGTTCGACCGGATCGGACGGCGCATGCCGCAACTGGCCCAGATGTGGCTCGTCGAGCTGTTCTTCGCCATGCCGCTAGCGTTCTTCATCGCCAAGATCATCGACATTCGCGGCGCATTCAGTGTGCCCGGCAGCGGCGAATCACTTGACGGTGTCTTCTGGGGCGCACTGGTTGTGTCGCTGGTGTGCGGGTTCTTCTTCTTTCGCAGCCTGCTCCGGCCGCGAGTGACGCACGGCAGGTGGACACCGGTGTTCGGCGGTGACTTCGGCGACGCCACGCTGTTTGTCGGCAACCGCAGGTGGGCGGTCGAGTATGACTACCTGACGAGCCACCCGTCGTACTCGCTGCTGCTCTTTCTCACCGCGCCCATCCCGGCGGTCATGGTGTGGATGACCGCCGATCACGGCGACAACACTTTCTATTGGCGGGTGGCCGGTTTCGTCGGCCTGATCATCCTGGCGCTCATGGCCGTTGGCGCGCCTATTGTCTTGGTACGTCTTCCGATTCGGCCGTCGCGAAATCGATGCCCATGCCGCTCAAGACGGTATGTCGGTCCGCAGGCTCGGGTGGGAAATGGCATGGAAGCCGGTACTGATGCTTAATCTGCTGATCTACGGCATCGGCGGAGGCCTGGTCGGCTATATGTGGTGGGACGAGCTGCGCACCATCGACAAGCTGCCCGTGGTGACGGTGGCCGATAGCGTCGACGCCGTTGACCAGTACCGGCGTGTCGAGGGCGATTTGGCAACTGATCCGGTCTACTGGGCGCCGCGCGGCACCGGCCGCGGCGGCAACAACTACTCGGGAGCCGGTGTGCTGGTGGATATTCCGTCCGGCGGAGAAGCGCTGCTGCTGGCCGAGTCGCTGTCGGTACCCGACTTCGTCGGCGTCATGAAGGACGTCAAGAACGGCGAGATCCACACTCACGGAAGGGTGATCGACGTCATCACCGAAACACAAGAGGAGTACTACGGCTTTGACGAGAACGACTTTCCCGACCCGTCATCCGACGGCCGGGTGATGGTGCTGCTGGAGTACCCCTAGCGATGACACGCGTTCTGAGGTTCATCTGGCAAGGCGTCCTGGCGTTCGACCGGATCGGTAGCCGCATCCCCCAACTCATCCAGATCTGGCTCGTCGAACTGTTCTTCGTGATGCCGCTGGCATTCTTCGTCGGCAAGGTTATTCGACATTCGAGGCGCGATGGGCGTTCCGGGTACGGGCGGGTCGGTGCCCGGCGTCTTCTGGGGTGCACTGGCACTGTCATTCGTGACGGGGTTCTTCTTCGTACGCGGCCTTGTCCGCCCGCGCGTCGTCGAAGGGTCGTGGGCGCCAATGGTCCGCGTCCCGATCGGAGGCGACGTCGACCTCATGGTCACCAACCGTAGGGCAAGGGTCGAGTATGAGTACCTGACGAGCCATCCGTCCTATGCGCTGCTTCTGCTGCTGACCGTGCCGTTGCCGCTGTCGATGTGGTACTTCAGCCGCAACGAAGGCGACAGCACCTTCTACTGGCGGATCACCGGCATCGTCGGCCTGTCATCATCGCGGTTATGGCATTGGCGCGCGTATTGGCTTGGTACGTCTTACGATTCGGCAGAAGCCGACTCGAGCTTGTCACTCCGCGAGTCGCCTGGGAGATCGCTTGGAAGCCGGTGCTCATGCTGATCGTGCTCTGCTACGCGATCGTCTGCATACCGATGGGTGTGATGTTCTGGCAGCAGGACAGGCGGGTGGCCGCGTTGCATGTCGTCTCCGCCGCCGACGCGGAAGGGCATGCGGGACAGTACTTCCGGGTCGAGGGGCGACTGGCGACGCAGCCCGTGTACTGGGCGCCCAACGGCACCGGACGCGGCGGCAACAACTATGCCGGAGCCGGTGTGCTGGTTGATCTTCCGTCCGGCGGCGACGCGTTATTGCTCGCCGAGTCGATGATGGTCAGCGACTTCATCTTCGCGATGGACGACGCCAAGAACGGTCAGATCAAGACCCAGGGCAGGGTGATCGACGAGATCACCGAAGACCAGCGCAAGTACTACGGCCTCGACGAGGCGGCCTTCCCCGAACCGACCGAGGACGGCAGGGTCATGCTGCTGATCTCGACTCCGTAGTCATGTCCGCCCCATTTCGGCCCTGCGCCCGTTAATCGGCTGTGTACCACGAGGGTGAGCGTTGACTCTGCGCGTGGGGCGCAGAAGTGCGAGTAGCCACCGCCCTCACCGCAGAGCGAACGCCGAAGGTGGACCACAAGGTGTTCGCCGCGGCGGCGATCCTTACTCAGTAGTGCAAGCCGTCGTTGACCACCGGCACACCCGAGTGGTGCAGCGAGTAGATCGGATGCATCAACGCCGGGTGTCGGCAGTGCGCGCAGGATTCCTGCGACTGGTTCGCCGACGAGAACGTCAGATGGTGGCACGCCGCACACCGGACCACGTAGAAGGCGCCGATCCAATTGAGCAATCCGAGATAGATCGCAGCGGTCGCGGCGGTCGCCAAAATGGCGATGACTCCGATGGTGAAAACCTCTTCGAACGTCATGAACGTCAACCTCCAAACCGCCTTTTACAGGCGACGGCGACGCTACGCGCGGACCCTGTGAGTGACCTGTTGACAAGCTGACGGCGATGTCACCGTCGAGTGACGGGCATCTCTCGTTTTCGTGATTGGCCGACCGCACTGCGACAATCTCTGACGTGGACTTTCGCAACGTCGCCATCGTGGCACACGTCGACCATGGGAAGACGACCCTCGTCGACGCGATGCTGCGGCAATCGGGCGCGCTGACCCATCGCGGCGACGACACCGTCGAGCGCCTGATGGACTCCGGTGACTTGGAGAAGGAAAAGGGCATCACGATCCTGGCCAAGAACACCGCGGTGCACCGGCATCACCCCGACGGCAACATGACGGTCATCAACGTCATCGACACCCCGGGCCACGCCGACTTCGGCGGCGAGGTCGAGCGCGGGCTGTCGATGGTCGACGGCGTGCTGCTGCTGGTGGACGCGTCGGAGGGACCGCTGCCGCAGACCCGGTTCGTGCTGCGCAAGGCGCTGTCCGCGCACCTGCCCGTGCTACTCGTCGTCAACAAGACCGACCGCCCCGACGCCCGGATCGCCGAGGTCGTCGAGGAGAGCCACGACCTGCTGCTCGACGTCGCGTCCGACCTCGACGACGAGGCTCAGAAGGCCGCCGAGCACGCACTCGGGTTGCCGACGCTGTACGCGTCGGGCCGCGCGGGCATCGCCAGCACCACCGAGCCCGCCAACGGCGAGAACCCCGACGGCGACAACCTCGACCCGCTGTTCGACGTGCTGCTGGAGCACATCCCGCCGCCGCAGGGTGACCCGGAGGCGCCGCTGCAGGCGCTGGTGACCAACCTCGACGCGTCGGCGTTCCTCGGCAGGCTCGCGCTGATCCGCATCTACAAGGGCCGGATCCGCAAGGGCCAGCAGGTCGCCTGGATGCGCGAGGTGGACGGCCATCCGGTCATCACGAACGCCAAGATCACCGAACTGCTGGTCACCGAGGGTGTGGACCGAACCTCTACGGACGAGGCCATCGCGGGAGACATCGTCGCCGTCGCGGGCATGCCCGAGATCATGATCGGCGACACGCTGGCCGACGCCGACCACGCGCATGCGCTGCCGCGCATCACCGTCGACGAGCCTGCCATCTCGGTCACGATCGGCACCAACACCTCGCCGCTGGCGGGCAAGGTCTCGGGGCACAAGCTGACCGGCACGGATGGTGAAGAACCGGCTCGACAGCGAGCTAGTCGGCAACGTGTCGATCAAGGTCGTCGACATCGACCGGCCCGACGCCTGGGAGGTGCAGGGCCGCGGCGAGCTGGCGCTGGCCGTGCTCGTCGAGCAGATGCGCCGCGAGGGCTTCGAGCTGACGGTCGGTAAGCCGCAGGTGGTGACCCGCACCATCGACGGCAAGCTGCATGAGCCGTTCGAGGCGATGACCATCGACTGCCCTGAGGAGTTCGTCGGCGCGATCACGCAGCTGATGGCCGCCCGCAAGGGCCGCATGGAGGAGATGACCAACCACGCCGCGGGGTGGGTGCGGATGGACTTCATCGTGCCCAGCCGCGGGCTGATCGGTTTCCGGACCGACTTCCTGACGCTGACCCGCGGCACCGGCATCGCCAACGCCGTATTCGACGGCTACCGGCCGTGGGCGGGGGAGATCCGGGCCCGGCACACCGGATCGCTGGTCTCGGACCGAACCGGCAAGATCACGCCGTTCGCGCTGATCCAGCTGTCCGACCGCGGCCAGTTCTTCGTCGAACCGGGTGAGGACACGTACGAGGGCCAGGTCGTCGGGATCAACCCGCGCGCCGAGGACCTCGACATCAATGCGACCCGCGAGAAGAAGCTGACCAACATGCGCTCATCGACGGCCGACGTCTTCGAGACGCTGGCCCGTCCGCTCGAACTGGGCCTCGAACTGGCCATGGAGTTCTGCGCTGAGGACGAGTGCGTGGAGGTGACGCCGGAGATCGTGCGGGTGCGCAAGGTGGAACTCGACGCGACCACTCGGGGCCGTGCGAAGTCGCGCGCGAAGGCCCGCAACTAACCTGTCGATACTCTGAACAGCGTGCCGGGCCCTCTACGCGTCATCGCTGCGCTGTCCGCGCTGATGCTGGTGGTTTCCAGCTGCACCGTCAGCCCTCCGCCCGCACCCCAGAGCACCGACACGTCGAAGACCACTCTGCCGCCGCCGCCCCGGGCGACGCAGATCATCATGGCCATCGACTCGATCGGTCCCGGCTTCAACTCGCATCTGCTGTCCGATCAGTCACCGGTGAACGCGGCGATCAGTTCGCTGGTGCTGCCCAGCTCGTTCCGGCCCGTTCCGGATCCCGCGTCGCCGACAGGGTCGCGGTGGGAGCTGGACCCGACACTGCTGGAGTCGGCGGAGGTGACCAACGAGAACCCGTTCACCGTCACCTACAAGATCCGGCCCGAGGCGCAGTGGACGGACAACGCCCCGATCGGCGCCGACGACTTCTGGTATCTGTGGCGCCAGATGGTCAGCCACCCTGGCGTCGTGGACCCCGCAGGCTATGACCTGATCACCGGCGTCCAGTCGGTGGAGGGCGGCAAGACCGCGGTGGTGACGTTCTCGCAGCCCTATCCCGCGTGGCGCGAGCTGTTCAACGACATCCTGCCCGCGCACATCGTCAAGGACGTGCCCGGCGGATTCGCGTCCGGGCTGGCTCGTGCGCTGCCTGTCACCGGTGGCCAGTTCCGCGTGGAGAACATCGACCCGCAGCGCGACGAGATCCTGCTGGCCCGCAACGACCGATATTGGAGCGTGCCGGCCAAACCCGATCAGGTGCTGTTCCGCCGCGGCGGCGCGACTGCCGCGCTGGCCGATTCGATCCGCAACGGCGACACCCAGGTCGCTCAGGTGCACGGCGGCGCGGCGGCGTTCGCGCAACTGTCCGCGATTCCCGACGTGCGGACCGCGCGCATCGTCACGCCGCGGGTCATGCAGCTGACGCTGCGGGCGCAGCAGCCCGCACTCGCGGATTCCCAAGTGCGCAAAGCGATTCTGGGCCTGATCGACGTCGACCTGCTCGCGTCGGTGGGTGCAGGCGACGACAACACCGTCACCCTCGCGCAGGCCCAGGTGCGGTCGCCGTCCGACCCGGGTTACGTGCCGACTGCGCCGCCGGCGATGACGAAGGAGGCGGCGCTCACCCTGTTGGCGAATGCGGGCTATCAGGTTGAGCCGGTGGAGACGACGCCGCCGCGCGACGCCGGGCACGCCAGTGCCGGAGAACAACCGCGGCCGGATCACCAAGGACGGCGTTCCGCTGACGCTGGTGCTCGGGGTGGCGGCCAACGACCCGACAGCGGTGGCGGTCGCCAACACCGCCGCCGACCAACTGCGCAACGTCGGCATCGCGGCGTCGGTGTCGGCGCTGGATCCGGTGGCGCTCTACGGCGACGCGCTTGTCAACAACCGCGTCGACGCCGTCGTCGGCTGGCATCAGGCGGGCGGTGATCTCGCGACCGCGCTGGCGTCTCGATACGGCTGCCCGGCGCTGGAGGCGACGGCGGTCTCGACCGCAACGCCAGGCACGACGCCGTCGCCTACACCGTCGCCTGCGCCATCGCCGACAAGCAATGCGCCAGTGCCGCCGCGGCCGACCACGACACCGACGCCGACCACTCCGATCCCTGCGCCGGAATCCGGTCAACTCGTCCAGGCGCCCAGCAATATCACCGGCATCTGTGACCGCAGCATTCAGCCGAAGATCGACGCGGCGCTCGACGGCACCGAAGACATCGGTGAGGTGATCAACGCTGTCGAACCCCGGCTGTGGAACATGTCGACCGTGCTGCCGATCCTGCAGGACACCACGATCGTCGCGGCGGGTCCGAGCGTGCAGAACGTCAGCCTGTCCGGCGCCGTGCCGGTCGGCATCGTCGGCGACGCGGGTAAGTGGGTCAAGACCTCGCAGTGATCACTTCACACATGGAGTGTTCGTTCCAGCCATCTCGGTGAGATCTGTCGGTGCGGGCGCCTGGGTGCCCGTGGCCGTGGCATCGACCGTTGTGACCGGGGTCGGTACGGCGGGTGTGCTGCTTTCGGTCATGTACTGAGCGGCGGGGAAGTCGGCGCCGATGGTCAACCGCACCGTGGCGGGCGGCGACGGTGTCGGAAGCGGTGGCGGTGAGCTGAAGCCGATCGGCGAGCATGTGCGCTGCGTCGTCGGCGCCGGGGCCGAAGGCGATGGTGCTGGCGTCGGCGAGGCGATCCGCCGTCGTGACCGTCCCTGCGGTCAGTCCGTCGGCGCCGAAGGACTGCTCAACCGCTGACCCAAGGCCGTCGTGGTCGGTGGCGTTGATGACATCGAGTGTCGTTGGTGCAGAAGGAGATTGCGTGAGGCTGGCGGTGGCCGTTGGCGAACCATTAGTGAAGAGGTTGTGCACGATGGCCCGGATGCCCGCACGTCGATCGATGTTGACGTCCTCGCCCCGGGGGTCTTTGCCGAACTCACTGATCGGCAGCGTGTAAAGCGTCAGGGCGCTGTCGGTCAGCGTCGAGGCGTGGTCGACGAAGCCCGCGAGGTCGAATCCGGCGTCGACGGCGATGTTCTGCTGGGCGACTTGCAGCAGATTGCGCAAGTGCAGCTGGGACTGGACAACGCTCCGCCGTGGCGCAGCGCGGTCACCAGAGACACGATGAACGCCTGCTGGCGTCGCGTGCGGTCCATGTCGGTGAACAACTGGTCGTTCTCGTCGCGGCGTTGGCGCACGAACGCCATCGCCTGTGCGGCGTCGATCTGTTGGACGCCGCGCGTGGAAATCCGCACCCGAGTAGCTGTCTGAGGTGTCGTCGTTGAGGCACACGGTGATCGGCTGCACGACTTGCGCGATCTGAAAGAACGCGCCGAGGGTTACTTCGATGAAGTGGTCGATCGGTACGCCCAAAAGTCGGCGCACGGTGTCGATTTCGGCCCTTCGACCCGCTTCGCGCGCCGTCTGCTCGCGGGCGGACTCGGCTATGCTGTCGCTCAGTGTGTCCAGTGTCTGCTGGTAGGCCAGTCCGTACGCCTGTTTGATCTTGCCCTTGCACACACCGCTCGGGCACCCTGGCAGATCGACGTAGTCGTCGCGGGGGATCGAGACCGCGGTGACCGGGCCGTTGCCGCCTGGCAAGTGCAACAGGATCAACACGTTGGCGTTGTAGCCGCCGACGGTTTCGTCGCCGGCATGCAGCGCGTCGTAGATGTCCTGGGGGAGCGGCTGGCCGCGCTGGTCGAGTCGGCTGTCCAATCCCATGATCAGGATGTTCTGCGCACCGCCCGACCGACGCAGGCCCGCCGGCCAGCGCCTGTGAGGTGGTGATGCCGCCCGACAGATTGCGATAGCCCGCCCAGCCGACAGCAGTCAAAGCCAGCGCGGCGACGGCGGCCAGCCCGGCCACCACCCGAAGGCAAGCACGGACCCAGCGCCGGTTGCCGTCACGAGGAAGCCGGTGCCGCGGGCCGACCACCCGCGGTATCGGGTCCGTATCGCACTCCGAGATGGCCGTTCGACTCATATCAGAGCCGGATTATCCCGGTTGCTCCTGAGAGCGACGGCGCGGCTTTCTCAGGATTGCGGCGGGTCAGGAACGATTGCTGATCGCGAATCGACTCGACCGATGTTCGCGAAGCAAACGAAGACCGTGGGCCGAGGAAGCCGCCACGAGGAACACGATCAGCAGCCACCACGGCGGCCGGGCCAACTCCCAGACGAAGATCGCGGCCCAAATCGGTGCCCGCTGAGTAATCGCCAGCACGCCGGCCGCACATGTCAGCGACACCGCGGGCACGCTGACGGTGTGCTGCGTCCACGTGTTGATCGCGATTGCGACAACCGATCCCATCGCAGCGCCGGTGGCTAATGCCGGTGTGAGCATGCCGCCGACCGCGCCCGCACGCAGGAACACCGCAGTGAGAAGTGGTTTGAGGAGGAGGATCACGACTGCCGAGCCGAGCGTCAGACCGCTGGCCAAGCTCACCGTCAGGATGCTCTTACCGTTCCCCGGCAGCTCCGGCCACCACACCGAGCAGATGCCGATCACCAACCCGGCGGCAGCGATCGCCGGTATCAGCACCCACGACTTGATGGTGGCGGCGGGCCGAGCACGTGCCATGATTCGGTTGAAGAGCATCCCCACTCCGAAGGCGAGTGGTGACAAGACCAGCGCGAAACCCGTTAGGAGATAGGACAATTGCGGGTCAGGCCAGGTCAGGGGCGGGACTTCATGGGTCACCGGTGATGCGACGGTGACGGCAAGGCTCGAGGTGATCAGCGCGGTGCCGACCGCTCGCGGATGCCAGGTGTTGAGCATGATTTTGGTCGCGAACAACGCGCCGCCGATAGGAACGCTGTAGACGGCCGCGAGGCCCGCTCCTGCAGCGCAGGCGAGCAGTATCTCTCGATCGCGAGCGGTGATCGACCACCGCGATGTCCCGAGATCGCCTAGCGCCGCGGCGAATTGACGTGGCGCGCCTTCACGGCCGAGCGACGCTCCTGAGCCGACGAGTAGCACCTGCAGTGCCGCATCCAGTGATAGCGGTAGGTGTGGCAGTCGCCGGTGGTTCGCGATGGTGTCGGCGAGCGGCGGCACCTCGGTGCGGCGGCGCAGCATCCACCACCCGAAGCCGGCGAGTGCGCCGCCGACCATCGGGCCAAGGGCGCGTCGCACGGGACTGCTGTCGGTGACGCCGCTGAGCAGGGTGCCGAATGAGTAGTGGTAGGTCAGGTGCTCGACGGCGCGCAGCAGCAGCGTCGTCGACAGACCGGCCACACCAGCAAGCAGGCCGATGACGACGATCGCGCCCCCGAACTCAACGGTGCGCCGCGTCACCGGGTGAATCTATGCCAGCGAGCAGGCAAGCTGGTGCGAATGGAGACCCCTCGGCTGCTGTTCGTCCATGCGCATCCGGACGACGAGACCCTGACGACCGGCGCGACCATCGCCCACTACGCCGCCCGCGGCGCGCAGGTCCAGGTCGTGACGTGCACCCTCGGCGAGGAGGGCGAGGTGATCGGCGAGCGCTGGGCACACCTCGCGGTCGACCAAGCCGACCAGCTGGGCGGCTTCCGTATCGGCGAGCTGACCGCGGCATTGAACGCGCTGGGAATCGAGGAACCGATATTTCTCGGCGGTGCGGGACGGTGGCGTGACTCCGGGATGGACGGCACACCGGCGCGGCACCGGCAGAGATTCATCGACGCCGATCCACGCGAGGCCGTCGGCGCGCTGGTGGCCATCATCCGCGAGCTACGCCCGCACGTCGTCGTCACCTACGACGCCGACGGCGGCTACGGCCACCCCGACCACATCCACGCCCACGAGGTCACGATGGCTGCCGTCGCCGCATCGGGCGGCGCCGAGTATCCCGGGCGAACCATGGACCGTGCCGAAGATGTACTGGACCGTGATCGCGAAGTCCGCGATGGCGGCGGGGCTCGACGCGATCGAGGATGTGCCGCAGGACTGGATCCGGGTGTCGATCGACGACGTGCCCTTCGGCTATCCCGATGACGCGATCGACGCCGTCATCGAGGTGGCCGAACAGTTGCCCGCCAAGGTCGCGGCGCTGCGTGCGCACGCGACCCAGGTGACCGTCGCCCCGGACGGCCGGTCCTGCGCCCTTTCGAACAACATCGCGCTGCCGATCGGGGCGATCGAGCACTACATCCTTGCTGCGGGCACCCCCGGCGACCGCGACGGCCGCGGGTGGGAGACCGACCTGCTGGCAGGGCTGAACGTGGAATAACTCGACCGGCACGCGGTAAGCTGCCCGACAGTCGACCGCGTGTGGAAGGGATGGCGATGGACCCGGACATGGATCCCAACCTGCAGCACTGGCAGGACCGCGCTGACAGCTTTCAGTGGGTGCTCGGGTCGCTTGTCTCATTGCTAGACAGCATCCCGACCTGACACCGCTTCGTCCCGTCGTTCTCACGCTGCTTGCAATTGACGGCGTGCTCTCGGCCGTGGCGGCCGCGTTCTTCCTTCCGCTCCGAATCGGTTCGGTGCCGTTTCCGATCAGCGCGCTGCTGAGTGGTCTGGTCAATGCCGCGCTGGTGTGGGCCGCTTTGCAATGGACGTCCTCACCGCGGGTGGCCGCGCTGCCGTTGTGGTGCTGGCTGCTCACCGTCGCGGGGCTGACGTTCGGCGGGCCCGGCGACGACATCGTGTTCGGCGGCGTCGGAATCATCGAGTACGCACCGCTGCTGCTGATCGTCTTGGGCGCGCTGCCGCCGGCAGCGCTGCTGTGGCGCCACGTCCGCGCGGCCGCCTGACGGCTACTCCTTCTTGCCGGTGCCGTCCTTCTTATCGCGCTTTGCGCCGGTGTCGTCGTTTGTCGCAGCGGGGGTGGACGACTCAGAGGCCCCTTCAGCCGTCTGGCCCTGTCGCCCTTCTTGTGACCGTTGCCGTTGTTGACCTTCGTGGACTCCGTGGTCTCGTCGGTCTGCGCGCCGCGGACCTCGCCTTGAGCCGCAACGCGTCCGACGATGACGTCGTCGTCTTGGGCTCCTTGGCTTCCTTGACCTTCTTGACTGCGTCGACGTCTGGTTCCTGTCGCCTCTTCTCCGTGGCCTCATCGGCCGACTGACGGCCTCGGCTCCGCGGCCGTCTCTTGTTGAGCGTCTGAGCGTCCGACAGTGCGTCCTCGGTCACGGCCTCGTCGCGGCTCGGTCGGGTCAGCTCGGTCCGTCGCCGACGCTGTCGCACCCGGGAAAATCGGTGGAAGCGGCGGAAGCGGCCACAGCCAGAAGTTCCATTGGTCGATGCCGAGCTGGATGAACGCGTTGACCGTGTCGACGCCGACATTGATCAAGCCTTGGGTGAAGCTGATGTCCCCGTCGAGCCAAAACGGCGATGTTGTAGGTGATGCTGCGCGCGATGCGTTCGCCGAAGTTGTAGAAGATCGGGATCTGCGGCGCCAGCCATCCGACATACGGAATCCAGCCGACCGCGTAGGCAGCCACATCGGCGACCCATCGCGCCCACGGCTCGACCGCGTTGTAGACCCATATGATGCTGCTGCCGATCGATGTCGGTGCGACGACCGGCGGGAACTGGGGCGTCGGGAACGGCGCGCCCGCGCTCGGCGGCACCACGTAGTGCTGGACGATCAACGCAAGGATGTCGGTCACTGAAGCCGCTGCCAGCGGTTGAACCCCCGCAGTCAGCGTGATCGCCGGCGCGGCGACGTGAACGACTTGTGGGCGTGCCGCAGCCGGCGCCGGCTCCTCGACCGACGGCACGAACGCGATGGTCGCCGCGGTGATCGTCGCGACGCCGACCGTCAGACATGACGCGGAATGAATGAGCCATGAGAACCCCCTCCTACGTCCTGCGGTCCTCCCCGCAAGTGAACTTACGCGCGGGTAAATGCCGTCGCGCGACATTGAGCAACGGATGCGGGGGCGGGCCCACAACACGACGGCCGGCTGGGACTACTGTGGCCGATATGCCCGGCGCAGTGGTTTCAGAATGTGAGACATGCGGATGATTCTCGACGACCGTGGGGTTACACGGGAGTGGCTCTGAACCCCCAGCGCGGCGCCGATCTGCCCAGCCCGGTGGTCCCCCCGAAGTCCGGTGTGCCCAGTTCCGCCGCGCTGCGGCGGGTGTTGCGGCGGGCCCGCGACGGGGTGGCGCTCAACGTCGACGAGGCCGCGATCGCGATGACGGCCCGTGGCGAGGACCTGGCTGATTTGTGCGTGAGTGCGGCGCGGGTGCGAGATGCGGGGCTGGAGTCTGCGGACAGGCGCGGGCCGAACGGCCGGTTGCCGGTGTCCTACTCGCGCAAGGTGTTCATCCCCGTCACTCATCTGTGCCGCGACACCTGCCACTACTGCACGTTCGTCACGGTGCCGGGCAAGCTGCGCGCCGCGGGTATGGGCATGTACATGGAGCCCGACGAGATTCTCGACGTGGCCCGCCGCGGCGCCGAATTGGGTTGCAAGGAGGCATTGTTCACCCTCGGCGACCGGCCGGAGACGCGCTGGGACGAGGCCCGGCAGTGGCTCGACGAGCGCGGGTATGACTCGACGCTGGATTACGTGCGCGCGATGGCGATCCGGGTGCTGGAGGAGACCGGGCTGCTGCCGCATCTGAACCCTGGCGTCATGTCGTGGTCGGAGCTGTCGCGGCTCAAGCCGGTGGCGCCGTCGATGGGCATGATGCTGGAGACCACGTCGCGACGGCTGTTCGAGACCAAGGGCCTGGCGCACTACGGCAGCCCGGACAAGGATCCCGAGGTACGGCTGCGCACACTGGCCGACGCCGGCCGGTTGTCGATTCCGTTCACCACCGGGCTGCTGGTCGGCATCGGGGAGACGCTGGTCGAGCGGGCCGAGACCATCCACGCAATTCGGCGGTCGCACAAGGAATTCGGGCACGTTCAGGAAGTGATCGTGCAGAACTTCCGGGCCAAGGACCACACCGCGATGGCCGCGGTGCCCGACACCGGGTTCGAGGATTTCGTGGCGACGGTGGCGGTCACCCGGTTGGTGATGGGGCCCAAGATGCGCATCCAGGCGCCGCCGAACCTGGTGTCGCGCGCCGAGTGCCTGGCGTTGATCGGCGCCGGTGTCGACGACTGGGGCGGGGTGTCGCCGCTGACTCCGGACCACGTGAATCCGGAGCGGCCGTGGCCGGCGCTGGACGAGCTCGAGGCCGTCACCGCCGAGGCCGGCTACGACCTGGTGCAGCGGCTGACCGCGCAGCCGCACTACGTGCAGGCAGGTGCGGCGTGGATCGACCCGCGGGTGCGCGGACACGTCGACGCGCTGGCCGACCCCGACACCGGACTGGCCGCCGACGTCAATCCGGTCGGGCGGCCGTGGCAGGAGCCCGACGAGGCGAGCGAGTCGTTGGGCCGCATCGATCTGGCGACGGCGATCGATTCCGAGGGCCGGCTCACCGAGACCCGCAGCGATCTGGGTAGCGCGTTCGGCGACTGGGAGTCGATCCGCGAGAAGGTGCACGAACTGGCGGCGCGGGCGCCGGAGCGCATCGACACCGATGTGTTGGCGGCGCTGCGCTCGGCCGAGCGCGATCCGGGCGGCTGCAGCGACGACGAGTATCTGGCGTTGGCAACCGCTGACGGTCCGGCGTTGGATGCCGTTGCGGCGCTGGCTGATTCGCTGCGCCGCGACGTGGTGGGCGACGACGTGACGTTCGTGGTCAACCGCAACATCAACTTCACCAACATCTGCTACACGGGGTGCCGGTTCTGCGCGTTCGCCCAACGCAAGGGCGACGCCGACGCGTACTCGCTGTCGACGGCCGAGGTGGCCGAGCGGGCGTGGGAGGCGCATGTCGCCGGCGCGACCGAGGTGTGCATGCAGGGTGGCATCGACCCCGAACTGCCGGTGACGGGCTACGCCGATCTGGTGCGCGCGGTCAAGGCGCAGGGTGCCGTCGATGCATGTGCACGCGTTTTCTCCGATGGAGATCGCCAACGGGGTGACCAAGAGCGGGACTGTCGATTCGGGAGTGGCTGACCAGCCTGCGTGAGGCGGGGCTGGGGTCGATTCCCGGGACGGCCGCCGAGATCCTCGACGACGAGGTGCGCTGGGTGCTGACCAAGGGCAAGCTGCCGACCTCGATGTGGATCGAGGTCGTCACCACCGCCCACGAGGTCGGGCTGCGGTCGTCGTCGACGATGATGTACGGCCACGTCGACCAGCCGCATCACTGGGTCGGGCATCTCAACGTGCTGCGCGGCATCCAGGATCAAACCGGCGGGTTCACCGAGTTCGTGCCGCTGCCGTTCGTGCACCAGAGCAGCCCGCTGTACCTGGCAGGCGGCGCCCGGCCGGGCCCGACGCACCGCGACAACCGCGCGGTGCACGCGCTGGCGCGAATCATGTTGCACGGCAGGATCTCCAACATCCAGACCAGCTGGGTCAAGCTCGGTGTCGAGCGCACGCAGGTGATGCTCACCGGCGGCGCCAACGATCTCGGCGGCACGCTGATGGAGGAGACCATCTCGCGGATGGCGGGCTCGGAGTTCGGCTCGGCCAAGAGCGTCGAAGAACTGGTTGCCATCGCCGAGGGCATCGGCCGCCCCGCTCGCCAGCGCTCGACGACATACGCGCCACTCGCCGCCTGAATCGCGCGACGGAACAGCTGCCACGGCACGCAAACTGCGATCACGCGTGGCGCCCATGACCACGATCACCGGTATTCCTGCGCACGCTCTGCTTGTCCACGCGATCGTCGTGCTCGCGCCGCTGACCGCGCTGCTGGAGATCCTGTGCGCGTTCTGGCCCGCGGCGCGGCGACGGTTGGTGTGGCTGGTGCTCGCCTTCGCCGCGGTCACCCTGGTGTTGACGCCGTTGACCACCTCGGCGGGCGATTGGTTGTTCAGCCAGCAAGCGCAGCCCAGCGACATCTTGATCACCCACGCGAATCGCGGCCAGTGGATGATCCTCTTCTCGGCCGCGCTGCTGGTCGTTGCGATAGCGCTCGCGGTCATGCACTGGCTCGAAAGCCGGTCGGACAAGCCGAGAACCGTGGCGACGGTCGTCGTCGCGATCATCGCACTGGTGGTGGGCGTGTCGTCGATCGTCGGCGTCGGTCCGGATCGGGGACGCGGGCGCCGAGGCGGTGTGGGGCCGGCAAGGCTGACGCCCGCCGGCCCCCACGGTGTCACGCCTGCTTGAGGGCCTCGATCTCCAGTGTGATGGTGACCTTGTCGCCGACGACGGTTCCGCCGGTTTCCAGCGGCATGTCGATCTCGATGCCGAAGTCCTTGCGGTTCAAGACGACTGATGCCTCGAAGCCAGCCACCTCGCCGTGGCCCATGCCGGGGTTGACGCCGTTGAACTCGAGATTCAGGCTGACGGGCTTGGTGATGCCCTTGAGTGTGAACTCGCCGTCGAGCACGTAGTTGTCGCCGTTGGCCCGCACGTCGGTGGACCGGAACGTCGCGGTGGGGTACTTCTCGACCTCGAAGAAGTCGGCCGACTTGATGTGGGCGTCGCGCTGCTTCGTTGCCGGTGTGGAGCGAGTCGACCGCGATCTCGGCCGTCACCGACGGGGTGCCGTCCTCGGCGACGACGATCGCGCCGCTGAAGTTCTCGAAGTTGCCTCGCACCTTGCTCACCATCAGATGGCGTACCGAGAAGCCGATCGACGAGTGAACCGGGTCGATGGCCCAGGTGCCGACGCTCGAGCTGGGTGGTTCCGGTGGCTTCAGAAGTTGAAGTCATGTAGCTGTCTCTTTGCTCTAGGGCGTCGGCCTGCCCGACGCCTTCGAAGGATCGAAACGGACTGTAGTCCGAATCCATTCCCGTTCAGAAATGGCGGAACGGCTGTCACGAAATACGGCAGTCTCGGGGTCAGTCGCGATTGCCACGTTGAACTGGGCTTTGTGTGACATCCTTTGCGGGTGTCCGCGGGGGGCCCGCCTTCGGGGGTCGTGACGTTTCTGTTCACCGACGTGGAGGGATCGACCCGTCGGTGGGAAGTCAGACGCGGATGCGATGCGGGCGGCCCTGCGGCCCACGACGAGGTGTTGCGTACGGCGATCGAGGCGCACGGCGGCTTGTCTGTTCAATCACACCGGTGATGGGGTGTGCGCCGCGTTCGCCTCGCCGCAGGTCAGCGGTGGATGCGGCGGTGGCCGCGCAGCGGGAGCTGGAGTTGCCGGTGCGGATGGGCATTGCGACCGGCGAGGCCGAGCTGCGCGACGGCGACTACTTCGGCGCGGTGCTCAATCGTGCGGCGCGGGTGATGGCCGCCGGGCACGGTGGTCAGATTCTGGTGGCCGAGTCGACGGCGGGTCTGCTCAGCGGAGTAGACCTGCGTCAATCTGGGGCCGCGAAGGTTGCGGGATGTGCCGATGCCGGTAGGGGTGTTTCAAGTACAGGCAGCAGGACTTCGCGCGGAGTTTCCCCCGTTGCGGGCGCTCGATACAACTCCGGGAAATCTGCGGCCTGCGACCACCAGCTTGATCGGGCGTGAGTCCGAGGTCGCCGAGATTGAAGCGGCGGTGAAGGCGCATCGGTTGGTGACGCTGACCGGCGTGGGTGGGGTCGGCAAGACCCGTCTGGCATTGGAAGTCGCGGCGCGCCTGGCTGATGAGTTCCCCGACGGCGTTTGGCTTTTCGAGTTGGCAGCGGTGACTGATCCGGCGGCGGTGCCCGATGCGGTGGCGGCGGTGCTGGGCATCACCCAGCAACCGGGTAAGACCGTCAGTGAGTCGGTGGCCGCTGCGTTGGAGGGCCGGGTCCGGCTGTTGGTGATCGACAATTGCGAGCACGTTCTCGCCGCCGCCGCCGACCTGATCGAAGCGATACTCGCGCACTCGGCGACTGTACGAATCCTCGCCACCAGCCGCGAGGGACTCGGGGTCCCAGACGAGCAGGTTCGGCCGGTGCGCTCTCTGGACGCGGCAGCGGGAATCGACTCTGCGGCGGTGAGTCTGTTTGTCGAACGCGCTCAAGGCATTGCGCCGGGTTTCTCGATGGTCGACGGCGATGAAGCCGCCGCAGTCATCGAGATTTGTCAACGCCTGGACGGGATTCCATTGGCCATCGAACTGGCCGCCTCCCGGATGGCGTCGATGACCGCCAGTGAAATGCGTGATCGTCTTGATCACCGGTTCAGGCTGCTGGTCGGCTCGCGGCGCGGCCTGGAACGCCACCACACGCTGCGCCACGCGGTGGCCTGGTCCTACGACCTTCTCGCCGACACCGAAAAGACAGTGCTGGAACGCTGTTCGGTGTTCGCGGGCGGGTTCGACCTCCAAAGCGCCTGCGCGGTAGCCGGATCAGATGACCGCGACGAGTACGCCATCCTCGAGGTGCTCGACGCGCTGGTGCGCAAGTCGCTGCTACTCGCCGTGCGGTCAGGCGGGGCGGACCCGGTATTCGATGCTGGAAACGATCCGCCAGTTCGCCGAGGAACAACTCGTCGCCCGGGGCGAAGCATCCGAGATCCGGGCAGCGCACGCGCGTTACTTCGCCGGACGGGAAGCCGACATCATGGACCTGTGGGACAGCCCGCGCCAGCGCGAGGCGTACGACTGGTTCACGGTCGAGTTGGCCAATCTGCGCACGGCGTTTCGGTGGGCTGCCGATCATGGCGACCTGGACGCGGCCGCCGCCATCGCGGCGTATGCAGCGTTTCTCGGCCCCTATCTCGAGAACTTCGAACCGATAACCTGGGCCGAAGAGTTGATAGAACCCGCTCCGCGCCGTCGACCATCCTCGACTCGCCGCCGCTATGCGTGGTGGCATCGCTGTGCTGTGCTCGTCGGACGCTTCGAAGAGGCGGTGCACTATAGCGAGGTCGGCCAGACAGTTATCGCCGCTGCGAGCGATAAGGTGTCGTACTTCGGTGAGCCCTTTCTCGGCAGTGCGTATTTGTTCGTCGGCCAGCCCGAACGGTATGTCGAGCTGTGCCGCGCCCAGCTGACACGCAGTGGCGACACCAACACATTCGCCAGGGCGAACCTCGTGACTCGCTTTAGCCGTCTCCGGTTCAACTGACGAGGCGATGGAAACCGCCAACGGCCTCATCGATGCCGCCGAAGCGAGCGGCAATCCGTGGGTGCTTGCGTACACACTTACTCGTGTGCGGGTCTACCTTCCGCGACACTGATCCAGACCGCGCGCTCGAGGCTGCTGCGCCGCGGCGTGCTCATCGCGCAGGACAGCGGCAACCGATTCTATGAGACAGCAATTCTCGTACATGGCTGGCCGGACTTGAGGCCGAGCCACGGGGACCGGGTGGCGGCGTTGGATAACCTCGCCGTGGCCATCCGCAATCACTACGAGTCGGGCAACATCGGCATGTTGCATAACCCGCTGGCTATCCTGGCCGCATGTTCTCGACCGGCTCGGACGCTACGAACCAGCGGCCACCATCGCCGGTTTCGCAGCCGTCAATCCCATGGCCGCAGCGGCCTTCCCTGAATTCGGCACAGCGATCACCCACCTCCGCGAGGTCCTCGGCGACCAAACCTACGAATCGCTCGCCCGCAAGGGCGCAGACGATGACCACCGCCGAGATCGTGACGTACACCTACGACCAAATCGACCAGGCTCGAGCAGAACTGAACGCTGTCTCGGAATAGACGAATTTCGAGAGTCTCGAAAGTCGGTCGCGATTGTCGCTTTGAAGTGGGCTTTGTGTGACATCCTGAGCGGGTGTCCGCGGGGGGACCGCCCTCAGGGGTCGTGACGTTCCTGTTCACCGATATTGAGGGTTCGACCCGTCGGTGGGAGGGCGACGCCGATGGGATGCGGGCGGCGCTGGCCGCACACGACGCTGTGTTGCGTAAGGCAATTGAGACGCACGGCGGCTTCATGTTCAAGCACACTGGTGACGGCGTATGCGCTGCGTTCTCGTCGCCGAGGTCAGCCGTGGATACTGCTGTGGCCGGGCAGCGAAACCTGGAGTTGCCGGTGCGGATGGGGCTGGCAACCGGCGAGGCCGAAATCCGCGACGGTGACTACTTCGGCGCAGTGCTCAATCGCGCTGCGCGGGTGATGGCCGCAGGCCACGGCGGTCAGATTCTGCTCGCCGATTCGACAGCGGTTCTGCTCAGTGGAATAGACCTCGTCGATCTAGGGCCGAGGCGACTGCGGGATGTGCCGATGCCGGTCGGGGTGTTCCAGGTCCGAGCGACCGGCCTTCGCACGGAGTTCCCGCCGTTGCGGTCCCTCGCCACGGTCGCCAACAACCTTCCCGCCCAGCTCACCTCCTTCGTCGGCCGGGAGGCGGAACTGGCCGAAGTCGAGGGAGCCCTCCAGGCCTCGCGGCTGGTGACCCTCACCGGGACGGGCGGTTGTGGCAAGACCCGCCTCGGCGCGCACGCCGCCGCCGAGACCGCCGAGCGCTACAGGGATGGAGTGCGGTGGATCGAGCTGGCGCCCGTCTCGACGGGGCCCATGGTGGCCTATGCCGTGGCCCGGACCTTCGGCCTGGTGGAAGAAGAGGGGCGGCCCGTCATCGACACCCTCTGCGAACAGCTGGCCGACTCCAACGCGCTCGTCGTCCTCGACAACTGCGAGCACGTGGTCGAGCCCTGCGCCGAGTTGACGCGGGCACTCCTCGAAGCCGCGCCGGGGCTCCGGATCCTCGCCACGAGCCGCGAAGGCCTGGGCGTTCCCGGGGAGCTGACCTGGCAAGTTCCGTCGCTCGACGACGACGCCGCCGTCCGCCTGTTCGTCGAACGGGCCACCCGGGTCCGCCCCGGGTTCACCGCTGAAGGTGACGACGGCGACGCGGTGGCGCAGGTCTGCCGGCGCCTCGACGGCCTCCCGCTGGCCATCGAACTTGCCGCCGCCCGGGTCCGCATGATGTCCCCGGCCCGGATCGCCGCCGCCCTCGACGACCGCTTCCGGCTCCTCACCGGCGGCGGGCGGACGGTCGTGCCCCGCCAGCAGACCCTGGAGCTGTCCGTGGCGTGGGGCCACGACCTCCTTGACGACACCGAGAAAGCAATGCTGCGCCGGCTGTCGGTGTTCGCCGGCGGCTTTAGCCTCGAAGCGGCAGAGCACGTCTGCGCCGACGGCATCGTGCATACCTACTCTGTGCTGGAGGTCCTCTCCCGCCTGGTCGACAAGTCCCTGGTGCAGGCCGACGTTACCGAGGGCGAAGACCGCTACCGCCTCCTGGAAACCATCCGGGCCTTCGCCCGGGGCAAGCTTCTGGAGGCCGCGGAGAGCGAATCCACCCGCGACCGCCACCGCGACCACTTCCTTATGCTGGCGGAACGGGTTGAGCCCCAGCTGGTGCTTCAAGACGGCCCGGTGTGGCTCGACTACCTTGAGCAGGAGTGGGACAACGTCTTCGCCGCCGCCGAATGGAGCGATGCCACCGGCGCCTCCGAAGCGCTGCAGCGGTTGCTGACGGCGCTGGTGTTCTTCTTCGAGTTGCGTTCCCACCTGGCCCAGGGAGGCCGCTGGTTCGCCCGGGCCCTGGCCCATGACGAAGCGCCCTCGCCGCTGCGGGCGCGGGCCCTGTGGGGCGCCGCCCACGTGGCGCTCTACGGCGGCGACATCGAAGGCCTCGCCCGCTATGCCCCCGAAGCCCTGGCCATGGCCGAGGAGATCGGTGACGAGGTGGCCCTGACCCGGGCGCTCAACACCAACGCCCTGGCGACCGCCTGGCTGACCAAGGACATCGACGGCGGCCGAGCCATGTTCGAGCGCAGCGCCGCCCTTGGCCGCCGCCTCGGCGACAACTGGGCGCTGGCCGACGGCTTGAAGCTGACGACCTTCAGCTGGATGCTGCAGGACGACTACCGCAACCTCGCTGCGCCGCTGGCGGAGTTCCGCCAGGTGGCGGAGCGGCTGCGGAACCGGTTCTTCCTCGCCTGGTACGAGACCACCGTGGGCTGGGCCTGTGTTCACCAGGGCGATTTCCCCCGCGCCGAACGGACCCTGAAGGTCGCCCTGGATGAGGACTCCAAATTGGGCGGCGCTGCCACCGCCGGCATCGTCGTCGCCCTGCTCGGCGACATCGAAGCGCTTACCGGCCGCTACGAGGAGGCGGAGGCCAGACTCGTGCCGTTCCTGGGCCGGGCCGCGGCCACCGGTGATTACCTCGGCGCCCCGTTGGGCGTGCCCACGCTCGCCCGGCTCCTGGCCGGCCTCGGTCGCGCCGAGGAGGCCCGCGACATGATTGCTCCGCTCGTGGACGCTCTGCGCCCGCTCGGCGTCCCGTACCACGTCGCTGACGGGCTGCGGGTGCTCGGCGCGGCCCACCTCGAGGCCGGCGATGACGAGGCGGCCGAGGCCGCCCTCACCGAAGCCCAGAGCCTGGCCGCCACCATCAGCAACCCCTGGCTGGGAGGCCACACCCGCTACCACCTCGCCGAGCTCGCCCGCCGCCGCCACAACCCCGCCAAGGCCGAAGACCTCCAGCACCAAGCGCTCCAGCAGCGGGCCGAAGCGGGCCTTCGCCCCGGCGTGGCCGAATCCCTCGAGGCGCTGGGCGGGGTGGCCGCCGACCAGGAGAGCTACGCCGAAGCCGGCCGCCTCTTCGGTGCCGCGTCGGCCGCCCGGGAGGCGATGGGCCTGGCCCGCTGGCCGGCCGACCAGGCCGGCTACGACGCTGACGTGGCCAAGGCCCGTGATGGCGTCGGCGCCGAAGCGTTCGCCGCCGCCTGGGCCGACGGTGCGGCCCTCAGCCTCGACGCCGCCGTCACCTACGCCTCCCGGGCCCGGGGTGAATGCAAACGCGCCTGATCCGGCTGGGCCGGCCTCACCCACCGAACTCGAAGTCGTCAAGCAGGCCCGAGCAGAACCGAATGCCGTCTCGGAATAGACCACATTTGAGACATAGGTCGACCGCGCCAGACCGATGAGGTTTGGCCAGGTCACTCCGTCTCAATAATTCGTCTCAGAAGTCCAGGCTCGCAATCGGGGAGCTAAAGCTGCGCCGCCAGTTCAGTGCCTTGGCGGATCGCCCGCTTGGCGTCGAGTTCGGCCGCCAGCGCCGCGCCGCCGATGATGTGCGGGTCGATGCCGCGGCGGCGCAAGCCGTCTTCGAGGTCGCGTACCGAGTCCTGGCCTGCGCAGATCACCACGTTGTCGACCTCGAGCAGACGTGGGTCGGAGCGATCCTGGCCGAAGCTGATGTGCAGGCCGTCGTCGTCGATGCGCTCGTAGTTCACGCCGGACAACTGCTGCACCCCTTTGGCTTTCAGCGAGGCGCGATGCACCCAGCCCGACGTCTTGCCAAGCCGCTTGCCCTGCGGGCCCTTCGTCCGCTGCAGCAGATACACCTCACGCGCGGGCGGCGAGGGGATCGGCGTCGTCAGCGCGCCGCGCACTTCCTGCGGATCGGCCACGCCCCACTCGGCCTTCCACTCCTTGAGGTTCAGCGTCGGTGATTCGTCGGTCACCAGGAACTCGCTGACGTCGAAACCGACGCCGCCCGCGCCGACCACCGCGACCGTCTTGCCGAGCGGCTTGCCGGTGATCGCCTCCGCGTAGGACAGCACCATCGGATGGTCGATGCCAGGGATGTCGGGCATCCGCGGCGAAACCCCCGTGGCCAGCACCACCTCGTCGAAGCCGGCGAGCTCGTCGACTGTTGCCCGTGTCCGAAGCCGAACATCGACGCCGTGCTTGTCGAGCATCCGCGTGTAGTAGCGGATCGTCTCGGCGAACTCCTCCTTGCCGGGAATCCTTCGCGCCAAATCGAATTGACCGCCGATCGCCTCGCCCGCCTCGAACAGCGTGACGGCATGCCCGCGCTGTGCGGCGGTGACGGCGGTGGCCAGCCCTGCCGGTCCCGCACCGACCACCGCGATGCGCTTGGTGCGACGCGTCGGCCCGAGCATCAACTTCGTCTCATGGCCTGCTCGCGGATTCAGCAGGCACGACACCGTCTTGTGCACGAACGCGTGATCCAGACACGCCTGGTTGCAGGCGATGCAGGTGTTGATCTCGTCGGCTGCGTCGGCCTCCGCTTTGCGCACCCAGTCCGGGTCGGACAGCAGCGGGCGTGCCATCGAGATCAGCTGCACGTTGCCGTCGGCGAGGATCTGCTCGGCCGCTTCGGGCATGTTGATGCGGTTGGACGCGACCACCGGAATGCTCACGTGCTCGGCCACCGCGTTGCTGATGTCGACGAACGCGCTGTTGGGCACCGAAGTGACGATGGTCGGCACCCGCGCCTCGTGCCAGCCGATGCCGGTGTTGATGATCGTCGCGCCTGCCGCCTCGACTTCGGTTGCCAGCGCGACGATTTCGTCCCAGCTCTGGCCGTCCTCGACGTAGTCGGCCATCGACATCCGGTAGCAGATGATGAAGTCGTCGCCGACCGCCGCGCGGGTGCGACGCACGATCTCAACGGCAAAGCGCCGTCGCTTCTCCGGCGTCCCTCCCCATGCGTCGGTGCGCTTGTTGGTGCGTGGCGCGAGGAACTGGTTGAGCAGGTAGCCCTCGCTGCCCATGATCTCCACGCCGTCGTATCCGGCTTCACGGGCTAGCACCGCGCAGCGGGCGAAGTCGTCGATGGTGCCGTCGACATCCCGCAACGCCCGCGGACGGAACGGGTTGATCGGCGCCTTGATCGACGATGCGCTCACCGAGAACGGGTGGTACGCATAGCGTCCGGCGTGCAGGATCTGCAGCAGGATCTTGCCGCCGGCGTCGTGCACGGCGCGGGTGATCCGGCGATGCCGCCGGGCGTCGGACGACGGAGATCATCTGCGCGGCGAACGGCAGCAGCCAGCCGGCGCGGTTCGGTGCATACCCGCCGGTGATGATCAGGCCGACACCACCGCGGGCGCGCTCGGCGAAGTACTCGGCTAGCCGATCGGTGTCGCGGGCACGGTCCTCGAGCCCGGTGTGCATCGAACCCATCACCACGCGGTTGCGCAGTGTGGTGAAGCCAAGATCCAACGGCGACAACAACTTCGGATACGTCATTGGTTCCCCTTCAGGGCTGCGGCCACTTCGTCGAGCCAGTCGATGGCGCTTTCCTCCGCGCGGATACCGCCACGCAGCACCAGGTACTGATGCAACGCGCTGCCACTTAGGCCGCTTGGATCGGGAAACTGCCGCTTCTCGAATCCGCGGTAGGTGTCAAGCAATTCGGCGCGCTCGGCCCGCAGCGCGGCCACCTGAGCGCGCACCGCGTCGACGTCGCCGTACGCGGCGCCGCGGACCTTGATCGCAATGTCGCGGGTGCGGTTGTCGGCGACCGAGCTGCCGCGCCCCGACAGCGGTTCGGCGATCCAGCGGGCCATCTCGGCACGGCCCGCGTCGGAGACGGTGTAGACCTTCTTGTCCGGCCTGCCCTGTTGCACGACGGGCGTGACGCTTACCCAGCCGTCGTCCTCCATCGATCTGAGCGTGCGATAGATCTGCTGATGGGTGGCCGCCCAGAAGTAGCCGATGGACCGGTCGAACCGGCGGGCCAGCTCGTAACCGGAGCCGGACTGTTCGCACAGCGACACGAGGATCGCGTGAGGAAGCGCCACGCGGGGCAGCCTATGGCGAATCCGCCGCCCTATGCAACTTGTTGCAGTGCAACCAAGCGCATAGGCGGCGGATTCGTCAGGTCAGCACCAATTCACACTGACGTCGGTGCCTCCGTTGTTGACGTGCACCGAGCAGTCCGCCATGGCTGGGCTGGCCAATCCGAGGGACATCACGGCGAACGTGGCGGCAGTGGCTAGGCCGAGGGCGATCTTCTTCATTTTGACTCCCGAAAATTGAGCTTAGCTAAGCTAAGCGATTGCTATTCAAGGGAACGGTGCTGGCGTGGCGGATCTTCCCGCGGACAAGGGTTTTCGCCCGTCTCGCACGCAATCACAGGCTCGACGCAAATGTGGCAGGCGTCACACATGCCAGGAGCAGCGGGAAGGCCGGATCAGATGGGGGTGTCCCTAGTCGACTTGTATGTGCAACGTCTAGTATCAGTAACCACGCGCAACCCTTAACCGGGCGGTGTAGAAGTTAGGGCACACTGACACAGGCGACCAAGTAGCCGCAACGGATACTTGCAGCGACTTTTCGGCGGGCCTGAGCATCACTGCAGCCCCACTGACAGGAGATCGAGGAGACCTCAGTGACGTACACGATTGCCGAACCCTGCGTCGACATCAAAGACAAGGCATGTATCGAGGAGTGCCCTGTCGATTGCATCTACGAGGGCGCACGCATGCTGTACATCCACCCGGACGAATGCGTCGACTGCGGCGCATGCGAGCCGGTCTGCCCGGTCGAGGCCATCTACTACGAAGATGATGTGCCCGATCAGTGGAGCGGATACACACAGATCAACGCCGACTTCTTCGCCGAGCTCGGATCGCCAGGCGGCGCATCCAAGGTCGGCCTGACCGAGAACGACCCGCAGTCGGTCAAGGATCTGCCGCCTCAAGGTGAGGACTAAGAACGGCTCGCCAAGAGCTTCGTAAGCGCGTCTCGGCGTTACTGCCGGTGTTCCCATGGGACACCCTGGCCGACGTCACCGCGCTCGCGCGTTCGCACCCCGACGGCATCGTCGACCTTTCGGTGGGTACCCCGGTCGATCCGGTGGCGCCGCTGATCCGTGAGGCGCTGGCCGCGGCCAGCGGGGCGCCCGGCTATCCGACCACCGCAGGCACCCCCGCGCTGCGGGCGTCGGCGGCCGCGGCGCTGCAGCGTCGATACGGCATCACAGGGCTGGCCGACGACGCCGTGCTTCCGGTGATCGGCACCAAGGAACTGATCGCGTGGCTGCCCACGCTTCTCGGTCTGGGTCCCGACGACCTCATCGTGGTGCCCGAACTGGCCTATCCCACTTACGAAGTCGGCGCTCAACTGGTCGGCGCTCAGGTGGTGCGTGCGGACTCGCTGACCCAGCTCGGACCGCAGTCGCCCGCGCTGGTGTATCTGAATTCGCCAAGCAATCCCACCGGCAAGGTGCTGGGCGTCGACCATCTGCGCAAGGTGGTGGGCTGGGCCCGCGAGCGCGGCGCATTGATCGCGTCCGACGAGTGCTATCTGGGGCTCGGTTGGGACGCCAAGCCGGTTTCGGTGCTGCATCCGTCGGTCTGCGACGGCGACCATACCGGGTTGTTGGCCGTGCATTCACTGTCGAAGACGTCGTCGCTTGCCGGCTACCGCGCGGGGTTCGTCGCCGGCGACCCTGCGGTGGTCGCCGAGCTCCTTGCGGTGCGCAAGCACGCGGGCATGATGGTGCCGACGCCGGTGCAGGCCGCGATGGTGGCCGCGCTCGACGACGACCCCCATGAACGTGAGCAGCGCGAGCGCTATGAGCGACGACGCGCTGTGCTTCTGCCTGCGCTGCAGTCGGCCGGGCTGACGGTCGATGACTCCGAGGCCGGGCTGTACCTCTGGGCGACCCGCGGCGAGCCGTGCCGCGACACCGTCGCGTGGCTGGCGCAGCGCGGAATCCTGGTGGCGCCCGGCGAGTTTTACGGCCCGCGCGGGTCACAGCACGTCCGGGTGGCGTTGACCGCCACCGATGAGCGGATCAACGCGGCCGTGGCCAGGTTGCGCGGCTGACTCAGCCTGCGTACTCGATGTCGGTGAAGGGCCAAGACTCCGTCAGCCAGGCCCGAACAGCCTTGCGCAACGGAGCGTCGAGCTCAGCCACATCGGCACGAACCCAGGATCGGACGTGGGCCGTGCCATCCCTGTCGCCGGGGTCGATGTAGACGCACCCGATGACCCGTCCGAATCGGGATCCAGCACCGAATAGGCGAACGCAACGCGCCGCTCGAACTCGTCGGCGTGCTCCACCAGATCGGCGAGGTTGCGCTCGAGTGTGAACCCCTCGTCGGGCGGCCAGCCCCAGTCCTTGAAGCCCGGTGTGGTCTGCAGGTGGGCGATGCTCGACATCCACGCCTCGTGATCTCTGGCGTTGTGGTCAGGGCCGAGCGGTTCGAGCCGGAAGCTCGTGGATCGAAGCTCCGTCGGGACGACAAAGTCGTCGGGCACCAGCGGGGTGGTTCTCGGCTCTTCTGTCATGCCCTCACCTTTGCACCTTGTTGACGAGGCTGCCGTGCAACGGCTTACGGCCTGATTGGCCCACCTACTCCACTTAGGAATGGACCAGCGCGCGCCGATGCGATGGCGCTAGCGTCGCAAATATGCCGCCGATTGGACCGTCGCCGACCAACACCCTTGACGTTCTACTGCACCAGAATCCAGCGATCGCTGCGAACTCCGGCGCGATGGTCGCTACCGTCACCATCCCGCCCGGCGACCCCGGCACCGGTCCGCATCGGCACTCCGGGCCGGTGTTCGGCTATGTGCTCGAGGGTGAGATCCTTTTCGAACTCGAAGGCGACGAACCCTATCCCGTGAAGGCGGGTCAGGCGTTCTGGGAGCCGGGTTTCGACGTGGTCCACTATCAGGCGGCGAATCTTCGGACCGACATCGAAAGCAAGTTCGTGGTCTTCATGCTCTGCGCGCCGGACGTGCCGATGATGACGTTTCTCGACGAAGCGGAGATCAATGCGCGGGCACATCTGCGTCACCCCATTGGCGCGAGCAGACGCAAAAGTCCCTGACACGCCGAAGTTTTGGGTGCATTTGCGTCTGCTCGCGGTCAACGCGCGGTGGCCCGCAATCCCAGCGCAAGCACCAGCCGGTCGTCGGGATCGTCCAGCGACGTCGACAGCAGCTTCTCGATCCGGCGGACGCGATAGCGCACCGTATTCGGATGCACATGCAGTCGCTGCGCCACCGCGGCGATGTCGCCGAACCCGTCGAGATACGCCTGCAGCGTTTCGGCCAGCATCGGCTCCTGGTCGCGCAGTTGGCGCACCCGCGGGTCGACCAGCCGCGGCTGCCCGGCCACCTGCGAGACGATCTCGTCGAGCAGCACCGTGGTGCGGGCCTCGTCGAGCGAGCTGACCTGTCCGATGGCGCCGGGGTGACGCTCAGCGCTGTCGAACACCCGGTCCACTTCGGCGCGGGCCGCCGCGGCACCGGCCAGCCCGGCCAGCGGAGTGGCGATCACCGCGCGCAGCGTCAGGCCGAGCTCGCGACGCAACGCCGCGACCACACCGCGCACCCACGACGTCACCGACGACGACCCGCCGGTCTTGGGCAGCAGCACGTACACCCGCTCGCCCGTCGACGCGATCTGTGCGTCGGCCCGAAACGCACTGGCGCTCAACGCAATCACGTCGGCCGGTACGGAGGTCTCGACGCCGACGAACCCGATCAATGCGGCGCGCCCGTCGGCGACGATTCCCAGCTCGCGGGCGATCGCACCGACGTCGGTCGACCGCCTCACCGAGGCCGAGCAGTTCCTGTACTCGCACCGTGTGCGTCGACGGCGCGGCCGCCAGCCGCGACATGATGCGCGCCGCCAGCACCGCTCCGCCGCGCAGGATGTCCTCGACGTCGTCGGCCAGCGGCGCCGATCCCTGCTGCAGCCAGATCGTTCCGGCGAAACCGGGCCTGCGGCGCGCATCGGTCGGCGGGCAGATGGATGCCGGCCGCGAGGCGCGGTCGCAGACCCAACTCCGGGCGCTCGGCGACGCGGACGACGTCGCCGCTGGCGCGCAACGCGTCGAAGATGCCCCACTGGCCGATCCACTCCAGGTGTTCGGGCGGCCCTGCGCGCCCGAGGATCGTCAGGCGACGCAGTTCGTCGGCCTCGTCGCTGGACGCCGAGTAGGCCAGCACGTGGGACGTCCTCGTCCTCGATGCTGATCATGCCGCGGGTGCGGTCGGCGATGGATTGCGCGAGACCGAACAAGTCGGTGCCGGAGTCGTACAGCGGGTCGCCGCGGTCGCCGTGGTGCTCGAAGGCGTGGTTGACCAGTTTGTAGAGCAGCTCCCACCGCGCCTGCGGTTCGACGGCCACGACCGCGATGCCGAGCGCGACCGCACGCTTGACCGCGGCGGCCGAGGGTTCCTTGACGAAGATGGCCGCGGGGACGCGCCCGGCCTGCTGCCCGATCCAGCGCACCGCCTCGGCGTCGGACACTCCGAGCAGGAAGAACAGGTCCGCCGAACCGGGGCCGACGGCCAGCCCGAGCCGCACGTCGTCGGCGTCGACGAGCGCGACCGAGCCCACCGGCATGTCCAGGCCGCGCGGCGCCTCGACCAGCGTCACCATCGTGCGATCGAGGGCGAGCAGAAGCTGCCCGAGACCCAGCCCGGAGGTCTGCTCCGCCATCCCGCACTCCTTTGTCCGATTCGACTATAGATGCCATATCGTGTTGTCGGATCGGCCATCGGCTTGCGTGTCGCAAAGCGGGCATCCTTGCTGCATGGACGCCATCACCGACGTGCCCTTGCCGGCCAACGAGCCGATCCACGAATACGCACCTGGTTCGGGTGAACGCACCCGGCTCACCGAAGCAGCTTCAAGCGCTCTCCGCCGACCCGATCGACCTGCCGCACGTCATCGGCGGCGCCCACCGCATGGGCGGCGGCGAACGCGTCGACGTGGTGCAGCCGCACCGGCAGCTGCCGCGCGGCTGGGCACCTTCACCAACGCCGAGCACGCCGACGCGTCCGCCGCGATCGACGCGGCGATCGCCGCCAAGGCCGACTGGGAGGCCACCCCGTTCGACGAGCGCGCCGCCGTGTTCCTGCGCGCCGCCGACCTGATGGCCGGACCGTGGCGGGAGAAGATCGCCGCGGCCACCATGCTCGGGCAGTCGAAGACCGCCTACCAGGCCGAGATCGACTCACCGTGCGAGCTCATCGACTTCTGGCGGTTCAACGTCGCCTTCGCCCGGCAGATCCTGGCGCAGCAGCCGATCAGCAGCCCGCGGCGTGTGGAACCGCACCGACTACCGGCCGCTGGAGGGATTCGTCTACGCGATCACGCCGTTCAACTTCACCGCGATCGCGGGCAACCTGCCGACCGCGCCCGCGCTGATGGGCAACACGGTGGTGTGGAAGCCGTCGCCGACGCAGACCTTCGCCGCGTACCTGACCATGCAGCTGCTGGAGGCCGCGGGTCTGCCGCCGGGTGTGATCAACCTGCTCACCGGCGACGGCATCGCGGTTTCCGATGTGGCCCTTGCGGATCCGCGCCTGGCCGGCATCCACTTCACCGGGTCGACGGGTACGTTCCAGCACCTGTGGCGCGAGGTCGGCACCAACATCGACCGCTACCACACCTATCCGCGGCTGGTCGGCGAGACCGGCGGCAAGGACTTCGTGGTCGCGCATTCGTCGGCGCGTCCGGATGTGCTGCGCACGGCGCTGATTCGCGGCGCGTTCGACTACCAGGGCCAGAAGTGCTCGGCGGCGTCGCGCGCGTTCATCCCGCGCTCGGTGTGGCAGCAGATGGGCGACGACTTCCTGTCCGCGACCGAGGCGCTGCGCTACGGCGACGTCACCGACCTGACCAACTACGGCGGCGCGCTGATCGACGAGCGGGCATTCGCGAAGAACGTCAAGGCGATCGAGCGGGCCAAGAGCGCGGCCAGCGTCACGATCGCCGTCGGCGGCGAATACGACGACAGCGAAGGATATTTCGTCCGGCCGACGGTGCTGCTGTCCGACGACCCGACGGACGAGGCGTTCAGCACCGAGTACTTCGGGCCGATCCTGTCGGTGCATGTTTATGCCGACGACGAGTACGACCGCATTCTCGACGTCGTCGACAAGGGCGCGAAGTACGCGTTGACCGGTGCGGTGATCGCCGACGACCGGGCCGCGGTGCTGGCAGCCGAGCAGCGGCTGCGCCACGCGGCGGGCAACTTCTACGTCAACGACAAGCCCACCGGAGCGGTGGTGGGGCAGCAGCCGTTCGGCGGGTCGCGGGCGTCGGGCACCAACGACAAGGCCGGCTCGGCGCTGAACCTGCTGCGCTGGACGTCGGCCCGGTCGATCAAGGAGACCTTCGTCCCGCCGACCGACCACAACTACCCGCACATGGAGACGGAATGATGACCGAGCTGTTCCACCGGGTCGCGCGCCCGGCGATCCTGGCCGCCAGCCGGCAGGAAGGGTTGCGGCGCACCGCCGAGCGGCTGCCCGTCACTCGTGAGGTGGTGCACCGGTTCGTGCCCGGCGAGACCGTTGCCGACGCGATGAATTCGCGTTGAGCAGCTGCGCTATTCGGGGCGTCTGGTCAGCATCGACTACCTCGGCGAGGACGTCACCGATGTCGACACCGCGAACGCGACGGTCGACGCCTACCTCGAGTTGCTCGACGCGCTCGGCAGCCACCGACGAGCCCGCATCGAAGGTGCGGCCGCTGGAGGTGTCGCTGAAGCTGTCGGCGCTGGGTCAGGCGCTGCCGCGCGACGGCGAGAAGATCGCGCTGGAGAACGCGCACACGATCTGTGAGCGGGCGCAGCGGGTGGGGGCGTGGGTGACGGTCGACGCCGAAGACCACACCACCACCGACTCGACGCTGTCGATCGTGCGGGACCTGCGCACCGAGTTCGATTGGCTGGGCACGGTTTTGCAGGCCTATCTGAAGCGCACCGAGGACGACTGCCGCGAGTTCGCGGCGTCGGGCGCGCGGATCCGGTTGTGCAAGGGCGCCTACGACGAGCCCGCGTCGGTGGCCTACCGCGCCGGCGACGACGTCACCGACTCCTACCTGCGCTGCCTGCAGGTGTTGATGGCGGGCACCGGCTATCCGATGGTGGCCTCGCACGATCCGCAGATCATCGAGGCGGTGCCTGCGCTGGCCCGTGAGACTGGCCGCGGGGTCGACGATTTCGAGTATCAGATGCTGTACGGCATCCGCGATGCCGAGCAGCGGCGGCTGGCCGACGAGGGCAATCACGTCCGGGTCTACGTACCGTTCGGCACGCAGTGGTACGGCTATTTCGTGCGCCGGCTGGCCGAGCGCCCGGCCAACCTGACGTTCTTCCTGCGGGCGCTGGCCGAACGGCGGCACTAGTCGGTCAGCGGGAACGAATGCGTGTTCGTGCGTGACGACCCAGCGGCCGTCGCGCTTGCGCAGACCGAATGGTCATGCGCAGGCGGTTGTCGGGGTTCTTCTCGAAGTCCTCGGGTTTACCGCAGCGCGCAAGCGCGTACGCGAACGCCACGTCGTCGCCCGCCGTCACGTCCAGCTCGACGATTTCGAAGATGGCACCCTGGCGCTGCCACTCGAAGAACTCCGGCCAGGACTCCCGGTAGGCGTCGATGCCGCGAAGGCCGTCGTACGGCGGCGGCACGTCGAACATGACGATGTCCGGATCATGGTCGGCAAGAACGGTTTCGAGGTCGCCGGTGTGTACGGCGTCGGCCCAGCGGAGGATGAGTTCGCGGATGGCGTCCTCGTCAGTCATCGGCCTTGCATCCCTTGCATTCGGCGGTGCCGCCGGATGACACGAGGACGTAGCCGGCGCTGGCGAACAGGACGGGCATCATCGCCATCATTCCGTACATCGCGGTCATTCGTGTCACCTCCTCGGCTTGTGTTGTTTCAACGGGGTAGACCGTCGCAGTGTTCAAAACTCATCAGCGTGAGGTCGAATCTGGTGGCGCCGTATGGCTCGGCGGTGCCGAACGCGAACACGGTCGACGGCGTGACGCTGTAGACATGCCAGGGCGCCGGGCCTGCTGACGGAGCGCTGTATTCGGCGGTCAGAGCGTCGCCTTCGGGTTGTGCGGGCCAACCGCCGCGGTTGTATTCATCAGCGACGGCGCGCAGTTCGTCTGCGTCCCTGACACGTTTAGCGCTGCCCTCGAGCACCAGGTCAAACGGGTGAGTCGCGATGTTGACGACGCAGCGCGGGTCCGCCGCGATGTTGCGCGACTTGCGGGTGCCGGGCCCGGAGGTGAAGTACCAGACACCGTCGAGCTGGACGGCGCCCACCGGCGTCACATGCGGTGAGCCGTCGGGGTTGATGGTCGTCAGCCATGTCGTGTGCCGATTCGGTCCTCCGGCATCAGGTCCTTGGGTGATGTCGGAGGTCAGGACGTCGCGGACCCGCTCCCAGTCGATCGGAGGCGTTCCGTAGCCGTCGAGGTTCTTCGCTTTGGCGTTCATGTCCGTATCGACCGGGCGGGCGCGCGAGAACTCATCGCGGCAAGGTCAGGTCGGGGTTTGCGTCTCCTCCATCTGGCTGGCCGTCCACGAGGCCAGAAGGTCGAGGGCATGCGCGGTCGGGGAGGCGGGTTCGGCGACGTAGAAGGTGAGTGAGAGTCCGGGTTCGGACACCATGTCGACGCTTTCGTAGGCGAGTTCGAGGTTGCCGACGACCTCGATGGTGAAAGTATTTGAGGCCGGCGCCGTGGGCGTGGACGTCGTGTGCACTCCACCGGCGACGGAAATCGTCGCTGCGGGTGGACAATTCGCCGACGAGGTCGTGCATCAAGTTGTCGAATGGGTCGCGGCCGGCTTCGGTGCGCAGGATTGAGACGCAGATGTCGGCGGCTTCGTCCCAGTCGGGGTAAAAGCGGTGGGAGTCCTCGTCGAGGAACGTGTAGCGGGCGAAGTTCGGATATTCGGTAGTGCATCTGTCGTACAAGGCAGGAGTGCATGCCGCGGCCGAGGTGGTTGACGGCGAGCAGGTCCATGCGGCCGTTGCGAACGATCGCAGGGGCGGTGTACTTGTCGAGCACCCATTGCAGGCTGGGCCCGGGCGTCCAGCGTTTCGGGGGACGTCGCCGGGGACGCATGCCCGCGCTGGTGCCGTCGGCGGCGTGGGCGAGGTGGAACAGGTGTGCCCGTTCGGCGTCGTCAAGTTGCAGGGCGCGGGCGATCGCGTCGAGCACCGAGGAAGAGACGCCGGCCAGCGCGCCGCGTTCAAGCTTGCTGTAGTACTCGATGCTGACCCCGGCGAGTGCGGCGACCTCGCCGCGACGCAGTCCGGGCACCCGGCGGGTGCCGACGACCGGCAGGCCCGCCTGCTGCGGGGTGATCTTGGCACGTCGCGAGACCAAGAACTCGCGGACCTCGGCGCGATTGTCCACGTCAACCACGGTACGGCCGGTTCTTCGTGCGTGGGATGCCTTCTCAGTACACCTCTCATCAGGCACTCCCACGTCGGCTGGAAAGCGGGTTTCCTGGTCGTAAGCAACTCGTCTGTAGGAGGTCTTCATGCGTGGTGTCGTGATGTACGCCCCCGGTGACGTCCGGGTCGAGGACGTCGAGGAACCCAAGATCCTGAAGCCGACTGATGCGATCATCCGGCTGTCGTCCACCTGTATCTGCGGGTCGGACCTGTGGCCTTACCGCGGCGCCGACGAGATCAGCGAGCCCTTCCACATGGGTCACGAGTACGTCGGCATCGTCGAAGAGGTCGGCGACGCGGTGACCACGATCAAACCCGGCCAGTTCGTCATCGGCTCGTTCTTCGCCTCCGACAACACGTGCGAGATCTGCCAGGCCGGCTATCAGACCTCGTGCGTCAACCGCGAAGTGCTCGGCACGACCGGCCGCGCCCAGGCGCAGCGGATGCGGGTGCCGCTGGCCGATGGCACCCTCGTGGCCACGCCTGACGTCCCGTCCGACGACTTGGTGCCCAGCTTTTTGGCCGCCTCCGACGTGCTGGGTACCGGCTGGTTCGGCGCCGTGGCGGCCGAGGCAGGGCCGGGCAAGACGGTGGCGGTCGTCGGTGATGGCGCCGTCGGCCTGATGGCGGTGCTTGCCGCTAAACAGCTTGGCGCGGAGCGGATCATCGCAATGAGCCGCCACAAGTCACGGCAGCAGCTCGCGCTGGAGTTCGGCGCCACCGACATCGTCGAAGAGCGTGGCGAAGAAGGCGTGGCCAAGATCAAGGACCTGACCAACGGCCTCGGCGCGCATTCAGTCGTGGAGGCGGTCGGTACTCCGCAGTCGATGGCGCAAGCGATGGGCGCAACCCGGCCTGGCGGGCATATCGGCTATGTCGGTGTGCTGCACGATGTCGAGCTGAACGGTGATGACCTCTTCATGTCTCACGTCCACCTGCACGGCGGTCCCGCGCCGGTACGCCGGTTCCTGCCCGAGCTGATCGATCTGATCTGGGATCGGAAGATCAACCCCGGCAAGGTTTTTGACCTGGAACTACCGATCGACCGGGCGGCCGAGGGCTACCAGGCGATGGACCAACGTCAAGCGATCAAGGTGCTGCTGCGGCCCTAAGCCCAGCGCCTTCACATCAGACAAGGAGTATCAACGATGACCACGATCACACGTCGCGGCCTGATCAGACGGGTCGGCGCCGGCGCCGCCTTACTCGGCGTAATCGCCGCTTCGGGCTGCGCTTCCGTCCGAACGGAACACCGCGGCCTCGCCATCAACGGCGACGGCAACGCCAAGCCTGGCGGCCGGGGACATGTCCAACGGCGCGGACAACTTCTATACGAGCGACCGGGTCGACGTTCAGAAGGTTTCCTTCAAGAACCAGTACGGCATGAACGTCGCGGGAAACCTGTTCGTACCCAAGGACTTGAACCGCAATGCGAAGAATGCGGCGATGGTCGTCGGACATCCCATGGGCGCGGTCAAAGAGCAGAGCGCCAACCTGTACGCCACGAAGATGGCCGAGCGGGGATTCGTCACGATGTCCCTTGATCTGTCGTTCTGGGGCGAGAGTGACGGACAGCCGCGCAACGCCGTTTTGCCGGACATCTATGCCGAAGACTTCAGTGCTGCAGTGGATTTCCTGCGCACCCAGTCATTCGTCGACAAGGAGCGGATCGGCGCGCTCGGGATCTGCGGCAGCGGCAGCTTCGTCATCAGTGCAGCCAAGATCGATCCGCGCATCAAAGCCGTTGCCACCGTCAGCATGTACGACATGGGTGCCGCCAACCGCGACGGGCTCAGGCATTCAGTGACCTTGGAGCAGCGAAAGAGCATTCTCGAGCAGGCGGCACAACAGCGCGATGTGGAGTTCGCGGGTGGCGAGATCGAACAGACCGGCGGAACGCCTGAAGAGCTCAACGACCAGTCAACTGCGGTTGATCGCGAGTTCTATGACTTCTATCGCACGGCACGAGGCAGCAGCACCGAACACGACGACGCATCCCACGCTGACCAGCAACGTCAAGTTCATGAACTTCTACCCGTTCGACGACATCGACACGATCTCTCCCCGCCCGATGCTGTTCATCGCCGGCGAGAATGCTCATTCCCGGGAGTTCAGCGAAGAGGCCTACCGCCTTGCCGGCCAGCCCAAGGAACTGGTGATCATTCCTGGCGCCGGTCACGTGGATCTCTACGATCGGGTCAACCTCATCCCGTTCGACAAGTTGACGACGTTCTTCCAGAACAACCTGAAGTGACCCAAGCGCGTGGGGGCGAACGGTCAGCCCTTCGCCCCCACCTTCTTACCCAAGTCGTGGTCGCACGTAGCGCAGTGGGCGCGCGTACTGGCGCCGCGCTGAAGCGTTAATTCCGGTATTGGTCGTCAGTAACGTGTTCGAGCCAATCGACGGGCTTGCCGTCGACGCTGTCCTGAATCGCAATGTGGGACATGGTGGTGGTGTCGGTGGCACCGTGCCAGTGTTTGACGCCGGGCGGTGTCCAGATCACGTCACCGGGCTTGATCGACAGCTTCTGACCACCCCACTGCTGGATCCAGCCGGTCCCCGTGGTCACGATAAGTGTCTGACCGGCGGGGTGGGTGTGCCACGCGGTGCGCGCACATGGTGTGAACGTCACTTCGGCTGAGCTGAAGGACCGCACCGCGTTGGGATTGAACAACGGTTTGACGCTGACCTGTCCAGTGAAGGTGTCAGCGGGTCCCTCAGCGGCGGGCCGGGATTCGTCGGATGAGATCTCCATGGGTTCGTCGGCACCGGCGGGTGTGGCCTTGTACACACTCAAGGGCGCGGCTGCGGCCGCGATAAGTGCCATTGTCGTAATGAGTTTCATCTTCGTCCTTTCCTGTTCGCGCTAGCGGGCGGTATAGCCGCCGTCGACGGGCAGTGCGACACCGACGACGAAGCTCGCCCCGGGGCTGCATAGCCACAACACGGCGGCGGCAATCTCGTCGGCTTCGCCGAGGCGGTTGATGGGCTGGTTGCCGATGGCTTCAGCGGTGTCGAGTTCGCGTTTGTCGATCATGTCGGTGACCATCGGGGTGGCAATGGTGCCGGGGCACACGGCGTTGATCCGGATGCCACGCGGTGCGTATTCGAGCGCGGCGCTGCTAGTTAGGCCGAGAACGCCGTGCTTGGAGGCGTGGTAGGCGGCGCGGCCGGGGATGCCGACGAGCCCGCCGAGCGATGAGCAGTTGACGATCGCGCCGCTACCTTGGGCGCGCATCTGGGCGAGCTCGTGTTTCATGCAGGCCCACACGCCGCGAAGGTTGATCGAGTTAACCCGGTCGAACTGGTCGGCGGGCTCGTCGGCGGCATCGCAGGGCGGTATTTGGATTCCCGCGTTGTTGAACGCCATGTCGAGTCGACTGAACGTGTCGACGGCCGCCTGCACAGCGCCTGCGGCGCTGGCCTCGTCGGATACGTCGCACTCAACAGCGAGGACTTGGTGCCCCGTCTCACTCAAGGTGTCGGCGGCCGCTTTCACGGTTGTGGGGTTGATGTCGGCCATGACAACTGCCGCGCCGGCTTCGGCGAATGCGCGGGCGGTAGCCAGCCCCATGCCTGAGCCAGCGCCGGTGACCAGGGCGACCTGGCCGCTGAAGTCGTACGTCGGATTCGGGGCCATGCTACCGAGATAACCCGTTCTGGCCGGGGCTAGGGAGTTTCTATGGAGACGTGTATTGACAGTGCATCCTTTAGGCCATGCAGCGGGTCGTACGGTCGGTGTTGTGGACACGCGGGCGCACCGATCTGTGACGCTCGCAATGGCGCTCCTCAGCGCCGCTGCGTGCACCACGACACCCGAACAGGCCCAGTCGGGTCAGCCAGCGACGGAGCAGCCCCCCGTGACAACAACAATCCGCATCAATGTCGACAACCGCCCGATCAACGCCCAGCTTGCCGACAACCCGACCGCGCAGGACCTGGCCGGCCAACTTCCCTTGACCTTGACCTTCCGCGACTTCAACCGCCTCGAGAAGATCGCCGATCTGCCGAAACCCCTTACCATGCAGGGTGTTCCGAAAGGGAACGATCCAGAAGTCGCTGAAATCGGCTACTACGCGCCGTCAAACAACCTTGTCTTCTATTACGGCGATGTCGGCTATTGGAACGGGATCGTACGGATCGGCCGATTCGATAGCGATGAGGTCGACTTCATCAGAGATCAGCCCGACGGTTTCCAGGTCAGAATCGAACGAAGCTGACCTACCGCTCGGCCAGCAACAGCAGCGTCCACGCGGCGATGGACTGTGCGTCGGTGATGTCGCCGTCGCGGATCATCCGTTCCAACTGCGCGCGGGAGAACCACTCGCTGTGCATGTCCTGCTCCTCATGCTCGCGGTCGTGCTCGCCCTCGGTGATGCCCGTCGCGAGGAACACCCGGCCGCGCTGGCTGCTCATCCCTGGCGCGACGTCGAGTATGCCCAGCAAATCCATCGAGGCGGCCCGCAGCCCGGTCTCCTCGCGCAACTCGCGGGCGGCCAACTCGAGCGGATCGAGATCCTCCTGGCCCGGCGCGGTGCCCTGCGGAAACTCCCAGCGCCGCATGCCCAGCGGATAGCGGAACTGCTCGACCAGATGGAACCGGTCGCCGTCACGCGGGATCACCAGCGCATACGTCGGCTTGTCGATCACCGAGTAGATGCCGGTGCTGCCGTCGGGACGCCGGATGTCGTCCTCGCGCAGCGTCAGCCAGTTGTTCCGGTACACCTCACGCGACGCCACCTGATGGATCTGATTCACGCGCCCAGTATCGCTGAGCGCTCTATGGGTAACCTCAGGTCGTGCTGCTGGCCTCGCTGAACCCCGCGACGGTCGCCGCCGGGGTCGATATCGGCGACGCGGTGCGCATCGGCGGCGCCGTGCTGAGCCGCAGCGATCTCGTCGGCGCCGCGACATCGGTGGCCGAGCGGGTCGCCGCCGCCGACCGGGTGGCCGTGCTGGCAACCCCGACTCCCGCGACCGTGCTGGCCATCACCGGATGCCTGATCGCAGGCGTGCCCGTCGTGCCGGTGCCCGCCGACGTCGGCGCCGCCGAACGCCGTCACATCCTCACCGACTCCGGCGCGCAGGCGTGGCTGGGGGACAAGCCGGAGGAGACCGACGACCTGCCCCACATCCCGGTGCGCCTGCACGCCCGGTCGTGGCATCGCTACGCCGAGCCTGCGCCGGATGCGACCGCGTTGATCATCTACACCTCGGGCACCACGGGACCACCCAAAGGCGTGGTGGTCAGCCGGCGCGCCATCGCCGCCGACATCGACTTGCTCGCCGAGGCCTGGCAGTGGACACCCGACGACACCTTGGTGCACGGGCTTCCGCTGTACCACGTGCATGGTCTGGTGCTCGGGCTGCTCGGCTCGCTGCGGATCGGAAATCGGTTCGTGCACACCGGAAAACCGACACCCGAAGCGTATGCGGCGGCGGGCGGCTCGATGTATTTCGGGGTGCCGACGGTGTGGTCACGAGTCGTCGACGACAGCGATGCGGCGCGGGCACTGGCGTCGGCCCGGCTGCTGGTATCGGGGAGCGCGCCGCTTCCTGTGCCGGTCTTCGACGGGCTGGCCCGTCTGACCGGACACCAGCCGGTCGAACGCTACGGCAGCACCGAATCGCTGATCACGCTTGTCCACCCGCGCCGACGGTGAACGCAGGCCCGGCTCGGTGGGGCTGCCGTTGACCGGTGTGCAGACGCGACTGGTCGACGAGGACGGCGCCGCTGTGCCGCATGACGGCGAATCCATTGGGCGCCTCCAGGTTCAGAGCCCGACGATGTTCGACGGCTACCTCAACAGGCCGGAAGCCACGGCCGACGCTTTCGACGCCGACGGCTGGTACCGAACCGGCGACGTCGCGGTGATCGACGGCGCGGGCATGCACCGCATCGTCGGCCGCGAGTCGGTCGACCTGATCAAGACGGGCGGCTTCCGCGTCGGCGCAGGTGAAATCGAGACCGCACTGCTCGGCCATCCCGGTGTCGCCGAGGTCGCGGTGATCGGCGTGCCGGACGACGATCTCGGCCAGCGCATCGTCGCTTTCGTCGTCGGTGACGCCGAACCGCAAGCGTTGATCGATTTTGTTGCGCAACAACTTTCGGCGCACAAGCGGCCGCGCGAGGTGCGACTGGTGGATAGCCTGCCGCGCAACGCGATGGGCAAGGTGCTCAAGAAGGAGTTGGCGAACGTGAGCCTGACGTTCGACGAAATCTGCATCGATGCCCACGACGCCTCCGCGCTGGGCGCATGGTGGTCGAAGGTGCTGGGCTGGCCGTCGGATGTCGACGATGATGGTGACGTCGTGCTGCACGCGCCGCCGGGCGCCGGGCCAAACTGGCTGTTCATCGCCGTGCCCGACGACAAGGTCGTCAAGAACCGCATCCATCTCGACTTCCGTCCCGACGACCAGCAGGCCGAGGTGGATCGCGTCATCGGACTTGGGGCCCGGCATGTCGACATCGGTCAGGGCGAGCAGAGCTGGGTCGTGCTGGCCGATCCGGAGGGCAACGAGTTCTGCATTCTCGCACCCGACCGACTGACCCTCACAGCCGCGAGCTTCGTCTTTCGTTGAAGGACAGCTGGGCGATAGGCTGAGGATCAAGCTTCTGACAAGGTGACTGACATTGATGACTAACCGGCGCGGCCAATTGGCGATGGCCGTAGCGGCGTTCCTTGTCGCAGGGTGCGCCGGGGCAGTCCAGATCGAGCCCGTATCGACCACCGAGCCGACAACCGCTCCTGTCCCGATATCGATCGGTCTGGCGGCCACCGATTCCACCGGCGGGTGGATCCCCGACGGCCAGACGCTGACCCCGTTCGACGTCTCGAATCCGGCGTTGGCACAACTCGATCCGTCGTTGCTCACCGCCATTCAGGACGCGGCGCGCGCGGCGGCAGCGCAGGGTGTCGACCTGAGGATCACGTCGGGGTGGCGGTCAAAGGGGTTCCAGCAGCGGCTGTTTGACGACGCCGTCCGTAAGTACGGCAGTGTGGACATCGCGAGGCAGTTCGTCGCATCGCCGGATGTCTCGAAACACGTTGTCGGCCAAGCAGTCGACGTCGCGCCGGTCGATGCCGACAAGTGGCTGATCCGCAACGGCGCCCAGTTCGGCCTCTGCCAGATCTACGCGAACGAACTCTGGCACTTCGAATTGGCGGTCGACGAGCAGGGCAACTGCCCGCCGCTGCGGCCAAACGCCGCGGGCTGATAGCCGCGACAGGGGGCAGACTAGTTCTGGTGCAGGGCCTCGTTGAGCGTGATGCCGGTGCCGTCGCGCTTGACGACCTCGACCGCTCCGGACAGCGAGTTACGCCGGAACAGTAGGTTGTTGGCGCCCGACAGCTCGCGCGCCTTGACGGTCTTGCCATCGGCGGTCTGCACCTTCGTCCCGGCGGTCACATACAGGCCGGCCTCGATGACGCAGTCGTCGCCGAGCGAGATGCCCAGTCCGGCGTTAGCGCCGAGCAGGCAGCGCTTGCCGACCGAGATGACCTGGGTGCCGCCGCCGGACAGCGTGCCCATGATCGACGCGCCGCCGCCGACGTCCGAGCCGTCGTCGACGACCACACCCGCCGAGATCCGGCCCTCGACCATCGAGCTGCCCAGCGTCCCGGCGTTGAAGTTGACGAAGCCCTCATGCATGACCGTCGTGCCCGACGCCAGGTGCGCACCCAGCCGGACCCGGTCGGCGTCGGCGATGCGCACCCCGGACGGCACGACGTAGTCGACCATCCGCGGGAACTTGTCGATGCCGTAGACAGTCACCGGTCCGCGGCGACGCAGCCGCGCCCGGACCACCTCGAAGCCCTCCACTGCGCACGGTCCGTAGTTGGTCCACACCACGTTGGTGAGCACGCCGAACAAGCCGTCGGCGTTGAGCCCGTGCGGGGCGACCAGCCGGTGCGAGAGCAGGTGCAGCCGCAGATAGGCGTCGTACGCGTCGGTCGCCTTGTCCTCCAGCGATGCGATGGTCGTGCGCACCGCCACCGTCTCGACGTCGCGGTCCTCGTCGCGGCCGGTCAGCGCCGCCAACTCTTCGGGGACCTCGGCGACCGACAGCCGCACGGTGCCGGTCGGGCCGTCGGCGCCGAGCTCGGGCGATGGGAACCACGTGTCGAGTACGGATCCGTCGGCGGCGATGGTCGCCAGGCCGACGCCTGCAGCAGAAGTCACGTCGCCAAAGGCTACTCGACTAACCTCGAACCCTGTGGGCCTGGACTTGCGCGGCGACCCGATCGCGCTGACCGCGGCGCTGGTGGACATCCCCAGCGAGTCGCGGCACGAGCAGCGCATCGCCGACGAGATCGAGGCCGCACTGCGCGAACAGACCACCGGCTTCGAGGTCGTCCGCAACGGCGACGCCGTGCTGGCCCGAACGAACCTGGGCCGTTCATCGCGGGTGCTGCTGGCCGGGCACACCGACACCGTCCCCGCCGCGGACAATCTGCCCAGCAGGCTCGACGGCGGCGAACTGCACGGCTGCGGCACCTCGGACATGAAGTCCGGCGATGCGGTGTTCCTGCACCTGGCCGCGACGGTCGCCGACCCGAAGCACGACCTCACGCTGGTGATGTACGACTGCGAGGAGATCGAGGCCGCCGCCAACGGCTTGGGCCGGATCGAACGTGAGCTTCCCGACTGGCTGCAGGCCGACGTCGCGATCCTCGGCGAGCCGTCGGGCGGTTTCATCGAGGCCGGCTGCCAGGGCACGCTGCGCGTCGTCGTCAGCGCATCGGGCACCCGCGCACATTCCGCGCGATCGTGGTTGGGCGACAACGCAATTCACAAGCTCGGCGAGGTGTTGGCCCGGCTGAAGGCCTATGAAGCCCGCAACGTCGACATCGACGGCTGCACCTACCGCGAGGGGCTGTCGGCGGTGCGGATCGACGGCGGTATTGCGGGCAACGTCATTCCCGACGCCGCCTCGGTGACCGTGAACTTCCGCTTCGCCCCCGACCGGAGCGTCGATCAGGCGCTCGCGCACGTCCGTGAGGTGTTCGACGGGCTGGACGTGCAGATCGAGCTGACCGACTCCGCGGCCGGCGCGCTGCCCGGGCTGTCCAAGCCTGCCGCCGCCGCGCTCGTCGATGCGGCCGGCGGGCAGGTACGCGCCAAGTACGGCTGGACCGACGTCGCGCGGTTCGCGGCGCTGGGCATCCCGGCGGTCAACTACGGACCCGGCGACCCCAACCTCGCGCACCGCGCCGACGAGCGCGTCGAGGTGGCCGCAGATCACCGCCGCGACCGACATGCTGCGGCGGTATTTAACCGGTTGACCGCACGCCTACCCTGAAGACATGTGAGTTGACGACGGCACCCCCGTCCCTTCCCGTACACCCACGAGAGATCTCGCATGTCTTCCATCGTTTGTTCGAATCTGTCATTTGCCTGGCCCGACGACACCCCGCTGTTCGCCGATCTGTCCTTCACGGTCGGTGACGGCCGCACCGGCCTGGTCGCACCCAACGGCGCGGGCAAGAGCACGCTGCTCAAGCTGATCGCCGGCGAGCACAAGCCCACTGCCGGCTCGGTCGTCGTCGACGGCACAGTCGGCTACCTGCCGCAGACGCTGCCGTTCGTGGCGGAGCGCAGCGTCGCCGACGTGCTCGGGCGTGGCCCCGGTGCTCGACGCGCTCAATGCGCTGGCCGCAGGCGACGCCGGCGAGGACGTCTTCGCGGCGATCGGCGACGACTGGGACATCGAGGAGCGCACCCGCGCGCAGCTCGACCGTCTCGGCCTGGGCCACATCGCCTTTGATCGGCGGCTGGGCTCGCTGTCCGGCGGCGAGGTGGTGTCGCTCGGGTTGGCCGCGCAGCTGCTCAAGCGGCCCGATGTGCTGCTGCTCGACGAGCCCACCAACAACCTCGACGTCGACGCGCGCCAACGGCTCTACGACGCGTTGGACGACTATCCCGGATGCCTGCTGCTGGTCAGCCACGACCGCGTGCTGCTCGATCGGATGGACCGCATCGCCGAGCTATATCGCGGCGAAATGCTGTTCTACGGAGGCAATTTCAGCATGTACCAACAGACGGTGCAGGAGTCGCAACAGGCCGCCGAGAGCAAACCTGCGCAACGCCGAGCAGCAGCTGAAACGCGAGAAGCGCCAGCGACAGGAGGCCCGCGAACGCGCCGCCCGCCGGTCGAGCACCGCGGCCCGCAACGTGAAGGACGCCGGGCTGCCGAAGATCGTCGCGGGCAAGCGATGAAGCGCGAGCGCTCAGGAGTCGGCGGGCCGCTCCGACGACGTGCACGCCAAACGGGTGAACGACGCGCGAGCCCAACTCGACGACGCCGAACGTGCGCTTCGCGACGACGACACGATCGTGCTGGAACTGCCCGACACCAACGTGCCCGCGGGCCGCACCGTGTTTCGCGGCGAGGGCCTGCAGATCGGTCGCGGTGGCCGAAAGCTATTCGCTGACAATGGTATTGACCTGATCATCCGCGGTCCCGAACGCATCGCGCTGACCGGTCCGAACGGTGCGGGCAAGTCGACGCTGCTGCGCGTCATCGACGGCGACCTGCAGCCGGACGCGGGCACGGTTGCGCGGGCCGACGGCCGCATCGCCTACCTGTCGCAGCGGCTGGATCTGCTCGACCCCGACCGCACCGTCGCGGAGAGCCTCGCCGCGTTCGCGCCGAGCCTGTCCGAGACCCGGCGCATGCATCTGCTGGCCCAGTTCCTGTTCCGCGGCAACCGGATTCACCTGCCCGTGGCGCGCTGTCCGGCGGCGAGCGGCTGCGCGCCACGCTGGCGTGTGTGCTCTTCGCCGAACCGGCGCCGCAGCTGCTGCTGCTCGACGAGCCGACCAACAACCTCGACCTGGTCAGCGTCGGTCAGCTCGAGTCGGCGCTGAACGCCTACGAGGGCGCGTTCGTCGTCGTCAGCCACGACGAGCGGTTCCTCGCCGAGATCGGGGTGCAGCGCCGGCTCCGGCTATCGGAGGGCCGGTTGGAGCGCAATAGTCGGCCCTGATCGGCGAGCCGATTAGCGGACCGACAGCTATCGCCGGCACGGTAAATTTGGATGCCATGGCGATACCTCCCGATTCGAGCCCGTACGGGTCGCAGACGGTGACGGGTCCCGGCTGGCCGAACGTCGACGAGGAGATGCTGGCCGCCACGGCGGCGACGTATGAGGCGCTGGCCGCGAAGATCACCGGATCGATCGTGCCGCAGCAGCAGGGCCAGCTGATGAAGCTCGCGGACGTCTGGGAGGGTGCCGGAGCACTGGCCGCGACGGGCGAGGCCACCACGATCATCGGCGGCCACGAGGCCAACGCCGCACACGCCGCCGCGATCGCGGGCAAGCTGCGCGCCATGGAGGCCACCGTCGTCAAGGCCAAGATGCTGGCGAACACGATCGCCCAAGAGGTCCAGCACGAGTGCGAGGCGCTCTCGGCGATGCCGTTCAGCAATGCCCAGGAGCTGGTGCAGAGCCGCATCAAGATGGGGCTGTCCCAGAACATCGCCAATGTGACGGCCCATACGACGGAGCTCGCCAACACTCTCGGCGTGCCCCCGAGCATCCCGTTTCGCCGGTGCCGCCCCGTCTGTGCCCGGCGGGAAAGAGGCGAAAGACACCGACGGAGGAAGCCGCGAAGCAAGCCGGTGGCGGATCCCAGCAGGCGATGCAGATGATGAGCCAGATGGGATCCATGGCCGGCGCAGCTCCCCATGCAGCTCGGCCAGGCGGTGATGGCCGTGCCTCAGCAGATGGGCCAGCAGCTGCAGCAGTTGTCGCAGCCGCTGCAACAGCTGACCTCGATGTTCGGCTCGGGCGGCAAGGCGGATTCACTGGGCGCCGCCGGTCTGCCGTTCTCGTCGTTCTCCAACCATCCGCTGGCGGGTGGCTCCGGCGCGGGTGGTGGCTCGGGCATGGTGAAGGCGGCGTCGCTGCCCGGCTCAGGCGGGATTCCGCTGCAGACGCCGCAGATGGCGAATCTGGTGGGCACCAAGTCCGTCAGCACCGCGCCCGCGGAGGGCGCCACGGCCGGATCTACCGCAACCGGCGGGGTCGCCCCGATGGCCGCGGGCCCGGCATGGCATGGGCGGCATGGCGCCGATGATGGGTCAGCGCGGTGAAAGCGGCGGCACCAGTGCAAGTCTGGCGGTGCCCGCGCCCCTCGAACATGACCTCGACGAAGGCGACGACGACGATGACTGGTGACAGGGGGAGCTCGAATGACTGATCCGCTGAAGAAGCCCGAGGGCATCAGCTGGGACGCGGCTTCCGTCGAGCTTCCCGAGATACCGATGCTTCCCGCCGGCCAGGACGCGTTGAGCGCGACCATCTCGGCGGTGCTTCCGACGCTGGCCGCCCCGCTGGCCGCCAACGTCGCGACGCTGTCGGCGAAGGAGAACATGTTCTCCGGCAAGTTGGGTGCCGCGCAGGCGGCGTACCAGAATTCCGACGACGCCGGCTCGCAGTCCGTCGGCCAGATCGTCGGCATGCTCGGACAGGTCGGCCAGCAAGCCGGGCAGATGGGGCAGATGGCGGGTGCACCCGCGCAGGCGCTCGGTGGGCAGACCGGCATGTTCGGATCGCTGATGCAGCAGGCCATGCAGGGAGCCAAAGGCGGTGGGGCAGGCGGTCAGTCGTCCGGCGGAGGGGCGGCCAGCCGCAGCGGGGGCTCCCAGCCGCGGGCCCGGCTGCCGCGGCCGGTCCGGCGCCGCAGCCCCGCGACGAAGCCGTCGGCCCCGAACGAGCAGCAACCGGACCGACCGCAAGAGCCCCAACCGGAGAAGCGCGAGCCGTTGCACCGCGCCGAGACGGATGACCGCGCGATGGCGGGACCGTCGGAGGGCAGCAGGCACGGCCCGGCCCCGGTGAAGTCGCCGGAGCATCCGCGCCACAGCGACGAGGATCTCGGCCGCAGGATGTAACTGCCGCGCAGCTCTTTTGGCCGACGTCCACAACGCACGTCCCGCGGCGTGGCGATTCAGTCCGATTGCGGACGCGTCTGGGCCGGCTCGGCACGCTCGGTGTGGGGTAGGTCGGGCGCCCTGCCGGCATCGGCGGTGTCACCTGCCGCGGCTTCATCCTTTTGCTCCTCGGGGAATCGCCCTTCGGGCACGACGCCGGGCCCGGCGCCGTCGTCGTCGCCGGCAGTGCCCGATTCGCCGGGTGTCTTCCCGCCCGCCGGGCCGGCGGCCTGTGAGACTTGTTGGGCGATCTGCTGCGCGCCCTGCATGACTTGTTGTGGAACCTGTTGCAGCCCTTGGGCTAAACCCTGCAACGGCTGCGCGACAGACTGCGCCATCTGACCGACCTGCTGCCCGACCTGGCTGACCATCTGGCCCATCATGTCGGCGCCACCTGAGCCGGAGGCGCCCCCGGTGCCTGGGCTCCTGACGTGCCTGCACCAGAACCGCCAGCTGCGTTGGCGCCTTCCAGCGCCTCGGCCGCGGCTCTCAGCGTGGCGGCACCCTTCTGGTCGCCCTGCTCGTACATCTGAGCGGCCTTCTGCAATAACTCGGAGATCGTGCTGCCGGAGGTCGAGGTCGTCTGCATGGTGCCCTGGCGACTTACTAGGACCGCGCTCAACGCGGTGCTCACCGGCAAAGCGATCGCCCCGTGACTGGTCTGCACACCAGCTGCCTCGGGCGCAGCCGCACCCATCAGCTGCGACAGGCCGGCAACGACCTCGTCGTGAATCTGCGAATAGGACCGCACACCGTCGGGCTGTACGTACAGCGGGTCACCGCTCATGGCAAATAATTCTAGGGGTCTTCAGCCGCGGTCACCGACAGCAATCCTGACGTGAAGCGAACCGCTAAGCGCTTTCCGCCTGTGCCGCCGCATCGGCGGCTGAGCGCTTCATTCCGATCGCGTCCAACCGCGCCGAAACGTCTTTCAGCGCCGCAGCGTCCCGCCCGACTACCGCCCGGGCGTGATCGAGCGCCAATTGGCCAAAGGGACAATCGATCTCGGCGCCGAGCCGCGCGATCCCATCGGCCGCCCGGATGTCGCCAAGCCGCGCCGCATCGTGCAATGCGCGCAGCGCCACCGCCGACTGGCCGCCTCGCTCGCGCTGCCTTCGCGGCGTCGCGCGCCGCAGCGACCGCGCCGTGCTCGTCGCCTCGTGCCGACATCGTCCACGCGCGCGCCAGCGAAAGTTCCGGCGCGAACAGCATCGACTTCAGCCCATGCCGAGATTCCGCGCGGGACAAGATCTTTCCGGCCTCGACCGTCTCACCCAGCTGTCCGAGCGCCTGCGCCAACAGCATCCACGCCAGCGGCCCCCACGAGTACCCGGTCGGCGCCAGCGCGGCGGCCGCGCCCCGCAACAGCGACACCGCCGACTCGAGTTCGCCCTTGGCGATCAGCACATCGGCCACCAACACCTCACCGATCGCGCGGCCCGGCTGCTGCATCTGGGCAAAGTCGGTGAGCTGCTGGCCCAGCGCCTGGGCGCGGTCCAGCTCGCCGGCCATCAGCAGCGCCGTCGTCTGACCGAAGCCGCTGGTGAATCGCAACAGCCCGGGATGCCCGGCGGCGATCGCCCGCTCGGCCAGCGCGTCGACCTCACCGAACCGGCCCATCCGCGCCGAGCTCAGCGCCGCCTGCGGCCGCCGCCCATCCGATCGCGGTGTCGTCGGCCGCCGGCGACGCCAGCACCTCATCGGCGATCTGCTTGGCACGACTGGGGTTGCCTGCGTTCATCGCGAACGTCGCCGACAGCGCGTCGAGCGTGGTTTGCGCGGCCGGGGACGACACCCTGCCCCGCGTCGTCCGCAGGAACGCGGTCGCCCGCTCCGGTTCGCTCAGCATCCAGAACTGGTTGGCCGCGCGCGGCAGCGCCCACGCCATCAGCTCGGTCTCGGACAGCGTCGACGGATCCACGGCGGCGAGCACGGCATCGGCCTCCCGGCCGCGGCCCTGCCACGCCAGCGCGTAGGCCAGGGTCAGCCGCGTCTCCAGGTCAGGCGATCGATCGACCGCGGCCTGGCCCAAGCGTTCGCTGAGTTCGAGGTCGCCGAGCCGCAGCGACTCCTCGGCCGCTGCGGCCAGGTCGGCCACCGGCTGCGGGCTGTCGCTGTCCAGCGCAAGCACCGCAAGCCGCAGCCGGTCCACCACGCCGAGGCGCGACGCGGCGGCCAAGCGATCCACCAGCTCCGTGCGCAGCCGGCGCAGCTCGGGTCCGCCCAGCGCGTCACGAACCGCGTCGACGAACAGCGGGTGCGCAGGACGGATGCGGTCCCCGTCGATGACGATGGCGCCTGCTGCTTCGGCGTCGGTGACGGTGTCACGACCCGCCAGCGCCGCCACGTCGTCGAGCGCCAGCGGATCCGCGACGGCCAGATACTCCAGCACCCGGTGCGCAGGGCCAGGCAGCGCCGCGACGAACTCCTCGACCAGGGTGGCCAGCCGGCTGTCGTCGTGGCCGGGCGGCTGGATGTCGATCCGCGCCAGCAGGTGATCACGCCACAGCGCCGAAATCTCTTCGGCCACAGGCCCGTTCGCTGAAACCGTAACGATCAGCTTCGCCGTGCCACTGACCGCCAATTGGTAGACCAGCGCCGCGGACAGCTTGTCCAGCAGATGCGCGTCGTCGACAATCAGCAGCCTGCCGTCGCCAAGCGACTCCCGCGCGTCGCGCAGCACGGCCGCCGTCTTGCCGGTGCTCGGCACATCGATCAGGTGGCTGAAGGCGGAGAAAGGGACCGCGGGCGCCGTCGCCGTCACCCAGTCGACGCGATCGAACTGCGACGCCAACCGGTCTGCCGCCGTGCGTGCCAGCCACGTCTTGCCGACACCCGCGGCACCGATCAGCACTGCGCCGGCCCGCTCACGGAGGCCGGTTTCGAGCAGCTCAAGTGCCGGTTCGTGCGGCGCGGTCACCCACTCAACAGGCACCGCCGGAGTCTAAACCGCGTCGAAGTACCGGTGAGGGTGACTTCGTAGTGTCGGTCGAGGCGCGGCTCCGAGTGTTGTCGGTGGGTGGTGAAACGCTGGCCCGGATGGCTCGGCACACGACGTTCCGGTTCTGCCTCGACCCGATGGTCGAGCAGGAACAGGCTTTGGCCCGGCACGCGGGCGCAGCCCGTTTCGCGTTCAACCAGTGTCTGCGGACGGTGAAAACCGCTATTGGCGCGCACCATGCCGATCCTGACGTCGAAGTTCCGTGGACGGGGTTCGACCTAATCAACACCTTCAACGGGTGGAAGAAAACCGAGGCCGCTGGAAGGCTGATCGCTGTTAACGCAGGTGGCGTGGCCGAGATCGTGGTGACTGGCTTGCTATGGCGAGGTGAGGTGTGTCAGCAGGTGTTTGAGGAAGCGGCCGTGGACTGCGGTCGGGCGCTGGCTGCGTGGGCGGATTCGCGACGCGGCAAGCGCACGGGTAAGCGAGTTGGCTTCCCGCACTTCAAGAAGAAGAACGGCGTGACTCCGTCGTTTCGGCTGCGCAACAAACAGGCCAAGGGCCGACCGGCGGCGATCCGGGTCGGCGACAACGGCCGCCCCCGCTCGATCACGCTGCCCGGAATCGGGCAGATCGGGATGCGTGACGACACCCGCCGATTGCGGCGGATGTTGGCCAACGGCCGGGCAAAGATCCTGTTCGCCCCGTTACCCATCACGCGGGGCGCTGGTGGGTATCGCTCAATGTGGCTGCCGCCGACCTGCACCCTGCCCATCTCCATCCAGTTCGCGATCCCGCCGACGATGGCGGGTGGGTTGGGGTCGATCGCGGTTTGTCGGCATTTGCGGTTGCCGCAACCAGCGACGGTGAGGAGGTCGCCCGCATCACACATGCACCCAAGGCGCTGAACGCCGGGATGAAACGGCAACGGCGGCTGGCGAAATCGTTGTCGCGCAAACAGAAAGGATCACGCAACCGCCGTGACGCCACAGCCAAACTGGGGCGTCACCATCATCACGTCGCGAACGTGCGCCGGCATTTCCTCCACCAGGTTTCCAATGAGTTGGTCAAGACCCACGATCGGCTCGTGATCGAAGACCTGAACGTGTCCGGGATGCTGGCCAACCATCGCCTCGCCCGCGCTATCTCGGACGCGGGCTGGACTGAGTTCGCTCGCCAATTGGGCTACAAGCAGGTCTGGCGCAGTGGCGAACTCGTCGTGGCGGATCGCTGGTTCCCGTCGAGCAAGCTGTGCCCGGCCTGCGGTGTCATCCGCGCCGATCTGACGCTGAACGATCGAACGTTTACCTGCGTGTGCGGACATTCCGCTGACCGTGACATGAACGCGGCGGTCAATCTCGCCCGGTGGGGCAAAGTGCATCACCTCGATCCCCGGACCCCCAAGCAACGGGGCCGGGCCACCAACGCCCGCCGACGGGACGGCGCTGACCGGCACCCCATGTGTGCTGGTGAAACCAGCCCGGTTGAAGCGGGAACTGACGTTCATACCGCACCCGCGGCCTGAACTGACGACGCCCGAGGAGGGCGGTGCCGAACAGTCATCAGAGTTGTTCGACACGCTTTATGGCTACGTTGTTCGTGTGTCCCCAGAACCCGACCGCGAATGGGCGGTCTGTGTGTACTGCGCCTCCGGGCCAACGCATCCCGAGCTGTTGGCGTTGGCCGTCAGTGTCGGAGAAGCGATCGCCGGGCGTGGCTGGACGCTGGTGTCCGGCGGCGGAAACGTCTCCGCGATGGGCGCACTGGCCGCGGCGGCGCGCGCCCGCGGCGGCTACACCGTCGGCGTCATTCCCAAGGCGCTGGTGCACAGGGAGGTCGCCGACACCGAGGCCGACGAGCTCGTCGTCATCGACACCATGCGCGAGCGCAAGCAGGTGATGGAGGACCGCGCTGACGCGTTCATCGCGTTGCCCGGCGGCATCGGCACCCTCGAGGAGTTCTTCGAAGCCTGGACAGCCGGCTATTTGGGTATGCACGACAAGCCGGTGGTCATGCTCGACCCGCTCGGGCACTACGACGGCCTGCTGGCCTGGTTGTCCGGGCTGGTCGAGAGCGGTTACGTCGCGCAGGGGGCGCTGGACCGGTTGGTCGTCGTCGACAACGTGGAGGCTGCGATGGCTCGTTGCGCACCGCGCGGGAGCCACAGCAGTGGCGACATAGGGCCGAGTGACAGCGGTCACTAGGGTGTTGCGCACATACGAACTTCGGAGGGGACGCACCGCATGACGGACGAGAAATCGGGGACGCGCAGCAGCGTCGGGCTGCTCGACATTGCCGCTCACGTGCCCGGGCTTCTGATGGACGCGCCGACCATCCTGCGCGGCGTGATCACCGGATTCGGGGCAAGGCCGTCGGCCAAGACCTCCATCGGCAAGGTGTTCCAGGAGCGCGCGGCCCGCCATGCCGACAAGGTATTCATCAATTTCGGCGACGAGAAGATCACCTACCGCGAGGCCAACGAGACGGTCAACCGCTACGCGGCGGTGCTGGCGGCGCGGGGCGTCGGGCACGGCGACGTCGTCGGCATCATGCTGCGCAACTCGCCGCAGTCGGTGCTGCTCATGCTGGCCACGGTCAAATGCGGCGCGATCGCCGGAATGCTCAACTACCACCAGCGCGGCGACGTGCTCAAGCACAGCCTCGGGCTGCTCAGCGCGAAGGCCGTCGTCGCCGAGACGGACTTCATCGAACCGATCACGGACAGCGGTGCGGACACCGCCGGGCTGATGACCGTCGACGAACTGCAGCGGCTGTCCGCGACGGCTCCGACCGGCAACCCGGCGACGACCGCAGCCGTGCTGGCCAAGGACAAGGCCTTCTACATCTTCACCTCGGGCACCACCGGCATGCCGAAAGCCAGCGTGATGACCCACTACCGGTGGCTGCGGGCGCTCGCCGGATTCGGCGGCCTCGGCATGCGGTTGACCAGCAACGACACCCTGTACTGCTGCCTGCCGCTGTACCACAACAACGCGTTGACGGTCGCGTTGTCCTCGGTGCTGAACTCCGGTGCGACGCTGGCGCTTGGCAAGTCGTTCTCGGCGTCGAAGTTCTGGGACGAGGTCATCCGCTACGACGCCACCGCGTTCATCTACATCGGCGAGATCTGCGCCTACCTGCTCAACCAGCCGCCCAAGCCGACCGACCGCCAGCACAAGGTCCGGGTGATCGGCGGTAACGGGCTTCGCCCGGCGATCTGGGACGAGTTCACCCAACGGTTCGGCATCGAACGCGTCTGTGAGTTCTACGCCGCCAGTGAGGGCAACACCGCGTTCGTCAACTTCCTCAACCTCGACAAGACCACCGGGATCTGTCCGACGCCGGTGGCGTTCGTCGAGTACGACCCCGACAGCGGCGACCCGGTACGCGACGACAACGGCCACGTGCGCAAGGTGCGCAACGGCGAGCCGGGGCTGCTGCTGTCCAAGGTCAGCAGCTTCCAGCCGTTCGACGGCTACACCGACAAGAAGGCCAGCGAAAAGAAGTTGGTGCGCAACGCTTTTCGTGACGGCGACGTCTGGTTCAACACCGGCGACCTGATGCGTTCGCAGGGCTTCGGGCATGCGGCGTTCACCGACCGGCTCGGCGACACCTTCCGGTGGAAGGGCGAGAACGTCGCCACCACCGAGGTCGAGGCCGCGATCGCCACCGACCCGCAGATCGAGGAGGCCACGGTCTTCGGCGTCGAGGTGGAGGGCACAGGCGGCCGGGCGGGCATGGTGGCCGTCCAGCTCAAGGAGGGTGAGGAGTTCGACGGCAAGGCGCTGGCCAAGGCGGCCTACGACCGACTGCCCGGCTATGCCGTGCCCCTGTTCGCCCGCGTCGTCGGGGAGCTGGCGCACACATCGACCTTCAAGAGCCAGAAGGTCGACCTGCGCAAAGAGGGATACAGTGCGGACATCGAGGACCCGATCTACGTGCTGGCCGGCCGCGATGAGGGCTACGTCGAGTTCTACGACGAATACCCCGGTGAGGTGAAGGACGGCAAGCGCCCGAAGAACTAGGCGGGCATCAAAAAAGGGAGTACGAAACTCCCTTTCACTTCCAACATATACCGCACCGGGGGGCTTGCGGCAAGACCCGGGGTCATGCCCCAGAATCGCTGGCCTAGGCCAGAACTCGCGGCAATTGGGGGCATGTGTCAACTCAGGGATACGAAGACGAATTGCAGTCCGAGCGGCGCTACGTCGCCGGGCTGTACGCGCGGCTCGACGCCGAGCGCGCGCGAGTGAAGGTAGCCACAGCGCTGCGTTGCGGGGTCCCATCGATCTCCAGAATGGAGAGACACTCGTTCATCGCGATGCCGAGGTGCGCGCACTGATCAGACAGCTGCGGCGGCTGGACGTGGCGGACGACGGGTTGTGTTTCGGTCGGTTGGACAGCATTTCGGGCGAACATGTGTACATCGGTCGCATCGGCCTCTCCGACGAAGAGAACAACCACGAAACGCTGTTGCTCGATTGGCGGGCCCCGGCAGCGCGCGCGTTCTACGTGGCCACTGCCGCCAGCCCGGAGAACATGCGCCGGCGACGCCAGTTCCATACCCGCGGGCGCCAAATGGTCGATTTCACCGATGAGGTTCTCGGCAGGCCAGGTGTTGGCGAGCGAGGGGACGACGCTCTGCTTGCGGCGGTCAACGCGCCGCGCGGTGACGGGATGCGCGACATCGTTGCGACGATCCAGGCCGAACAGGACGAGATCATCCGCCTCGAGCACCCAGGGGTGCTGGTGATCGAGGGTGGCCCGGGAACCGGGAAGACCGTGGTCGCATTGCACCGCGTCGCGTACCTGCTCTACACCCAGCGGGAGCGGATGGAACGCCATGGTGTGCTCGTCATCGGGCCCAATCCAGCGTTCCTGACACACATCGGCCGCGTTCTGCCGTCGCTGGGCGAGTCCAACGTGGTGTTCATGACGACCGGTGACCTGGTGCCCGGTTTGAGCGTCACCGCCGAGGACACCCCGGAGGTCGCCCGGCTCAAGGGCTCGCTGAAGATCCTGGACGTGCTCGCGGCGGCGGTCGCCGATCGGCAGCGGCTGCCGGAGAATCCGCTGACGATCGAACTGGCGGACGTCACGGTGCGGATCGACAGCCGAGACCGCGGAGTGGGCCATCCAGGAGGCGCGCGCCAGCGGCCTGCCGCACAACGAGGCCCGCGCGGTGTTCAGCGAGATCGTCACGTACGTGCTCACCGAACGGGCGATCGCGCGGATCGGCCATGGCTGGCTGACCCGGGAGAACCGCGAAGCATGGGAGCAGCTGCGCGCGGACCTGATCGCAGAGCTCGCGGACAACGACAAGTTCACCGCCGCGCTCAACGAACTCTGGCCGATCCTTACGCCGGACACGCTGCTGGCACAGCTGTACACGTCCCCCGAACGGCTGCGCGCGGCGGGCGCCGACGCGGCGCTGTGGCGCGCCGACGGCGACGCCTGGACCGTGTCGGACGTGCCGCTGCTCGACGAACTGGTCGACCTGCTTGGCCGCGATAAGGCCGCCGACCAGACCGCCGAACGGGAACGAAGAGAAGAGACGGAGTACGCGGCCGGCGTGCTGGACAACATGATCAGCCGCGAGGACCTGATGGACGACGAGGACCATCTGCTCGCGACGGACATGCTCTTCGCCGAGGACCTGGCGGAACGCTTCCTCGAGCGCGACACCCGGGAACTCTCGAACGCGCCGCCGCGGATCGGGATTGGACCTACCGGCACATCGTGGTCGACGAGGCCCAAGAACTGTCCGAAATGGACTGGCGGGTGCTGATGCGGCGCTGCCCGAGCCGATCCTTCACGGTGGTCGGCGATCTCGCCCAACGCCGGTCGGTGGCCGGAGCGAACTCGTGGGACACGATGATGGACCCGTACGTACCCGGCCGCTGGGTCTACCGGTCGCTGTCGGTGAACTACCGCACCCCGGCGGAGATCATGACCGTCGCCGCCGCGCTGCTCGCCGAGTTCGCGCCGGGGGTGCAGCCACCTGAGTCGGTCCGCGCGTGTGGCGTCCAGCCATGGTCAAGACGGGTCACCGAGGACGAACTGCCCGCTGCGATCGAGGAATTCGTCAGGGACGAAGCCGGCCGCGAAGGCACCAGCGTCGTGATCGGGCCACCGGGCGTGCCCGGCGCGGTGCTGGCGTCGGAGACGAAGGGGCTGGAGTTCGACGCCGTCCTGGTGGTTGAGCCGGAACGGATCATCGCCGACGGCCCACGCGGCGCTGCCGAGCTCTACGTCGCCCTCACCCGTGCCACCCAACGCCTCGGCGTCCTGCACCAGGGCCCGTTGCCGCAGGCCCTGAGCGATTTGGGCGCGCAAACGCTCGCTGAGCGACCGTAGGCGCGCCGAAATCGCCCGCCCGTAGCCTGGAGGGCGTGAAGTCGACGTTCTGCGGCCGCCCGGTGGCCGGTGATCGAGCGCTGATCATGGCGATCGTGAACCGGACACCGGACTCGTTCTACGACCGCGGCGCCACCTTCACCGATGAGTCCGCGAAGGCGGCGGCCCACCGGGTGATCGAAGAGGGCGCCGACGTCGTCGACGTGGGCGGCGTCAAGGCCGGCCCTGGCGACAGTGTCGGTGTCGACGAGGAGGTCGCCCGCGTCGTGCCGTTCATCGAGTGGCTGCGCGACACCTACCCCGACCAGCTGATCAGCGTCGACACCTGGCGCTCGGAGGTGGCCAAGCAGGCCTGCGCGGCCGGGCGCCGACCTCATCAACGACACCTGGGGCGGGCATGACCCGGCTCTTGCCGAGGTCGCCGCCGAGTTCGGGGCCGGCCTGGTGTGCTCGCACACCGGCGGCGCTGAGCCGCGCACACGCCCGTTTCGCGTCAACTACGGCACCTCTGAGCGCGGTGTGGTCGACGACGTCATCGCGGAGGTGACCGCCGCCGCCGAGCGCGCGGTCGCCGCTGGGGTGGCTCGTGACGCGGTGTTAATCGACCCGACGCACGATTTCGGCAAGAACACTTACCACGGTCTTAGTTTGTTGCGCCACGTAAAAGACCTTGTTAACACTGGATGGCCTGTCCTGATGGCACTGAGCAACAAGGACTTCGTCGGGGAAACTCTGGGTGTGGGTCTGACCGAACGCCTGGAAGGCACCCTGGCCGCGACCGCCTTGGCCGCCGCCGAAGGGGCCGCGATGTTCCGTGTGCACGAGGTGGGACCCACTCGACGCGTGCTGGAAATGGTCGCGTCGATTCAGGGCGTGCGTCCGCCGACGCGCACGGTGAGGGGACTGGCATGACACTGACACCAGAGCTGCCCGGAACGGACGTCGTCACCGGGAGATGGCTGACCGACCACAGCTGGAACCGGCCGTCGTGGACGATCGCCGAGCTCGTGGCCGCCAAGGCCGGACGCACCATCTCGGTGGTGCTGCCAGCCCTCAACGAGGAAGAAACCGTCGGCAGCGTGGTGGAGACGATCACGCCACTGCTCGGCGGACTGGTCGACGAGCTGATCGTGCTCGACTCCGGCTCCACCGATGAGACCGAGATCCGCGCGATCGCCGCCGGTGCCCGGGTGATCAGCCGCGAGGTCGCGCTGCCCGAGGTCGACCCGCAACCCGGCAAGGGCGAGGTGCTGTGGCGGTCGCTGGCGGCCAGTACCGGCGACATCGTCGTGTTCGTCGACTCGGACCTGCTCGACCCCGACCCGATGTTCGTGCCCAAGCTGGTCGGCCCGCTGCTGACCACCGAGGGCGTGCACCTGGTCAAGGGCTTCTACCGGCGGCCGCTGAAGATCAGCGGCAGCGAGGACGCCAACGGCGGTGGCCGGGTCACCGAGCTGGTCGCGCGGCCACTGCTCGCGTCGCTGCGACCCGAACTGAGCGCCCTGATGCAGCCGCTGGGCGGCGAATACGCCGGCACCCGCGAGCTGCTGACGTCGCTGCCGTTCGCGCCGGGATACGGCGTGGAGATCGGGCTGCTGATCGACACCTACGACCGGCTCGGCCTGGACGCCATCGCGCAGGTGAACCTCGGCGTGCGCACGCACCGCAACCGGCCGCTGACCGAACTCGCGTCGATGAGCCGCCAGGTCATCGCCACCCTGCTGTCACGCTGCGGCGTCCCGGACTCCGGGGTGGCCTTGACGCAGTTCTTCGCCGACGGCGACGACTACACCCCGCGCGCCTCCTCGGTATCGCTGGACGACCGCCCGCCGATGATCACGCTGCGCCCGCGCGGATAGCGCCGGCGTCCGCTCGGCTAATTGACCTGGCGGCCTTGACAGGGGACGATCAGCGTTTATGTGGGGGAAGCACAGGCGGTAGCGACGTGACGGTCGACGTCGAGTACGCCCGTCGGGGGGATATCAGCATCGCCTACCAGGCGATCGGTGATGGGCCCGTCGACATCATCTTTGGTGCCGGCCTGGTCTCGCACCTCGACCTGTTGTGGGCGGACCCGTATGCGACCGCATTCTTCCGACGGCTGGCATCGATCGGGCGCCTCCTGCTGTTCGACAAGCCGGGCACCGGGCTGTCCGATCCGGTCGTCGGCATACCGACGGTGCAGCAGCGGGTCGACGATTTCCTCGCCGTGCTCGACGCGGCCGGCTCGCGCCGGGCGGTGGTCATCGGGAACTCCGAGGCGGCCACACCGGCGATCCTGCTCGCCGCGACACACCCAGAGCGCGTCGAGTCGCTGATCGCGATGTGCGGCATGCCGCGGATGACGCCCAGCGATGACTTCCTCCCGGGCACTGACCACCGATGGGAACGGATGTGGTCGATCATTCGACACTCCACCGAACATTGGGGCGACGGGTCGCTGTTGCAATCTCTGTCGCCCTATGCGCGCGAGAACGTGGTGTACCGCAGGTTTGCGCCCAACGTCGAGCGGGCCTGCGCGAGTCCCGGCATGGCGCGGGTCATGCTCAAGGCGCTGTGGGATTACGACGTCACGAGCGCAACCCACGCGGTCGATGTGCCGACGCTGGTGGTTCACCGGACCGGCGACATCCTTCCGATCGAGGGCGCGCGGTGGACGGCCGACGCCATCGCCGGGGCCAAGATGCTCGAACTTCCCGGGGACGAGCACATGTGCTTCTTCAACGGTGACGACATCCTCGCTGGCGTCGAGGATTTCGTCGGCGGCAGCGCTCCTCGAGGGCCTATCTCGCGCAAGCTGGTCACGGTGCTCTACACCGACATCGTGGAGTCCACGGCGCGCGCGGTTGAACTGGGTGACGAACGGTGGTCGGCTCTGCTGGACGACGCACCACGCCTCCGTGCGTGACCAGGTCGAGCGTCACGACGGCACGCTGATCAAGACGATGGGCGACGGCCTGCTTGCGACTTTCGACCGCCCGACACTCGCGGTCCGGTGCGCGCTGGCGATCTCCCGACATGCGGGCGAGGAGGGCGTAGAAGTGCGGGCGGGTGTGCATGCCGGCGAGTGCGAGGTCACCGCCAATGACATCAGCGGTATCGCCGCCCACATCGGGTCGCGCATCATGGCGCTGGCCGGGCCGGCCGAGGTGTTGGTTTCGGCGACGGTGCGGGATCTGGTGTTCGGCTCGGGCGTCGAGTTCGAAGCGCGCGGCGAGCACGAGTTGAAGGGTGTGCCCGGCAGGTGGTCGGTTCACGCACGTCGTGGCCGACCGCCGCGAGGACCAGCGGCCGGCGTCCCAGGCCACGCCCGAGCAGGCGGCGTTGACGCCATCGCCGATGGCGACGATGAACGCTGCCGACCGGGCCATCGTCGGGGTGGCGAACCGGGCGCCCCGCCTGAGCCGACTGACCCTGCGGATGCTCAGCCGCCGGCCGGCCTCGACACGGGGCTGATCCGGCGACCGGTTGTCGGGCCCTTCGGGCAGTATCGAGGGCGTGACCCTGGTTCTGCTGTACCTGGTAGTGCTGATCCTGGTGGCCGTCGTGCTGTTCGGGCTCGGCAGCGTGCTGTTCGGCCGCGGTGAGCCGTTACCGCCGCTGCCGCGCGCCACCACCGCCACCGTGTTGCCGGCCTCCGGCGTCACCGGCGCCGACGTCGACTCCGTCAAGTTCACCCAGACACTGCGCGGCTACAAGACCAGCGAGGTCGACTGGGTGCTCGACAGGCTCGGCCAGGAGCTGGATTCGCTGCGCGGCGAACTCGCGGCGGTGCGCGCCGCTCACGGCATCGTCGACGACACCGAGGATGCCGACGAGCCTGCCGAAGGCGGCGCCCATGCGCTGCACGCCGACGGCAACGGCGACGGCGACGCGTGACCGTCGAAGACGACGGCCGTACCCGCTGCGGCTGGATCGACCAAACACGTTTGGCGCCAGCTGATTTCGTCCTCTACCGGGACTACCACGACACCGAGTGGGGGCAGCCGCTGCGGGACTCCGCTGCGCTGTTCGAGCGGATCAGCCTTCGAGGCGTTCCAGAGTGGCCTTTCGTGGCTGATCATCCTGCGCAAGCGGGAGAACTTCCGCCGCGCGTTCCACGGGTTCGATGTCGACCGCATCGCCCGCTACACCAAACGCGACATCGACCGGCTGATGGCCGACATCGGCATCGTGCGCAACCGCGCGAAGGTCGAGGCCACCATCGCCAACGCGCGCGCCGCTGCCGACCTCGACGTCGATCTCGGCGAGTTGCTGTGGTCGTTCGCGCCGCCGCCGCGACCACGGCCGGCCGACTTGTCGCAGGTTCCCGCGGTGACCCCGGAATCGACCGCGATGGCCAAGGAATTGAAGCGCCGCGGCTTCCGATTCGTCGGACCGACGACCGCGTACGCGTTGATGCAGGCCACCGGAATGGTCGACGACCACACCGCGGACTGCTGGGTTCCGCTGGTCGCTGACGCGCCGTCACGGCGGCCATAGCCGGGTCTTTGCACACCGAACCCCGCGGATAGGGAACAATAGGGGGAGATCTGTAGCCCGCCGACGCGGGCCGGCTCATGTGGAGGGAGCACTCGATGGCGGCGATGAAGCCCCGGACCGGCGACGGTCCGTTGGAAGCAACCAAGGAGGGGCGCGGCATCGTGATGCGGGTACCACTGGAAGGCGGCGGGCGACTCGTCGTCGAACTGACCCCCGAAGAAGCCGCCGCCCTCGGCGACGAACTCAAGGGCGTCACCAGCTAGCCTTCGGCGCGCTTGCGTGCGCTCGGCGCAGGTTTCCTCGCCGAAATCTATGAAGACACCTTTCGGTAGATCTCCAAGGTCTGCTCGGCGATGTGCGCCCAGGAAAATTCTTGGATACAGCGCTGCCGCCCCGCCTCGCCGTACTGGCGCGCCTGGCCAGGATCGGCCACCAGCGAGTTGACCGCATCGGCCAGCGGTAGTTCGAAGTGCGCCGGGTCGCGCGGGGTTGTAGTGCACCAGTAGACCCGTCTGACGGTCCGCGACCACCTCCGGTATGCCGCCGACATCGGAGGCCACCACCGCCGTCGCGCAGGCCATCGCCTCCAGATTCACAATGCCCAACGGTTCGTACACCGATGGGCATACGAAAACTGTTGCTGCTGAGAGTATTTCGCGGATCTTGCCGATCGGCAGCATCTCCCGAACCCAGAACACGCCGCTGCGGGCGCGAGCCAGGTCCTGTACGGCCGACGTCACCTCTGCGGCGATCTCCGGGGTGTCCGGTGCGCCGGCGCACAGCACCAGCTGGATCTCGGGCGCGAAGTGGTGGGCCGCCGCGATCAGATGCGCGACCCCCTTCTGCCGGGTGATCCGCCCGACGAAGGCCACGATCGGGCGATTCAGGTCGACGCCGAGTTCTTCGAGCACCGAGCTCGGACTGGCCGTCCTGGGTGCTCCTCGTCGCGGCTCCGACGGGATACCAGACGTCGGTATCGATCCCGTTTTTCACCACGTGCACCCGGTTGGGGTCCAGCGCGGGGTAGGTGCGAAGCACGTCGTCACGCATGCCGGAGCTGACCGCGATCACCGCGTCTGCGGCCTCGACCGCGGTCTTCTCCACCCACGACGACACCCGGTAGCCCCCGCCGAGTTGTTCGGCCTTCCACGGCCGCATCGGTTCGAGCGAATGCGCGGTCAGTACGTGGGGAATGCCGTACAGCAGCGCGGCCAGGTGTCCGGCCAGGCCGGTGTACCAGGTGTGTGAATGCACGACGGTGGCGTTCGACGCTCCGTTGACCATGTTGAGGTCCGCCGACAGCGTCGACAGTGCCGGGTTGGCGCCCTTGAGAGCCGGATCGGGCTGATGCACGAACACGCCGGGCCGCGGTGCTCCCATGCAATGCACGTCGACCTCGCAGAGATGGCGAAGCTGCGCGACAAGCTCGGTGACGTGGACCCCCGCCCCGCCGTAGACCTCGGGTGGATACTCCCGAGTCATCATCGCCACCCGCATGGTGACGACGGTAGCCAAAAAAGTGGGCCATGGCGTCCGCAGGATTGTTTTTATCGCGAAGACGCCAAATACCTTGACTGACAGAAGCGATCAATAGGCCCAATGGGTAGCCGCGGCGTGAACGTGCAGATAGGTTTGGGTCATGAGGGAGTTGCCACACGTCCTTGGCATCGTCCTGGCGGGCGGGGAAGGCAAGCGGCTCTACCCATTGACGGCCGACCGCGCCAAACCGGCGGTTCCTTTCGGCGGCGCCTACCGGCTGATCGACTTTGTGCTGTCCAATCTCGTCAATGCGCGATACCTGCGAATCTGCGTGCTGACCCAATACAAGTCGCATTCGCTGGATCGCCACATTTCGCAGAACTGGCGGTTGTCCGGGCTTGCCGGCGAGTACATCACCCCGGTGCCCGCCCAGCAGCGGCTCGGCCCGCGCTGGTACACCGGTTCCGCCGACGCGATCTATCAGTCGCTGAATCTGATCTACGACGAGGATCCCGACTACATCGTCGTGTTCGGCGCCGACCACGTGTATCGCATGGATCCCGAGCAGATGGTCCACTTCCACATCGAGAGCGGCGCGGGGGCGACGGTCGCCGGGATCCGGGTGCCGCGGGCCGAGGCCAGCGCGTTCGGCTGCATCGACGCCGACGAGTCCGGCCGCATCAGGGAGTTCATCGAGAAGCCTGCCGATCCGCCCGGCACGCCCGACGACCCCGAGCAGACGTTCGTGTCGATGGGCAACTACATCTTCACCACGAAGGTGCTCATCGACGCGATCCGCGCCGACGCCGATGAGGACCACTCCGATCACGACATGGGCGGCGACATCATCCCGCGGCTGGTGTCCGACGGCATGGCCGCCGTCTACGACTTCTCCAACAACGAGGTGCCCGGCGCGACCGAACGCGACCACGGCTACTGGCGCGACGTCGGGACACTCGACGCGTTCTACGACGCGCACATGGATCTGGTGTCGGTGCACCCGGTGTTCAACCTCTACAACAAGCGCTGGCCGATCCGGGGTGAGTCGGAGATGCTGGCGCCGGCGAAGTTCGTCAACGGAGGCTCGGCGCAGGAGTCCGTGGTCGGCGCGGGAAGCATCATTTCGGCTGCGTCAGTACGCAATTCGGTGCTGTCGTCCAACGTCGTGGTCGACGACGGCGCGATCGTGGAGGGCAGTGTGATCATGCCGGGAACCCGGGTGGGCCGCGGTGCCGTGGTGCGCCACGCGATCCTGGACAAGAACGTCGTCGTTGGGCCTGGCGAGATGGTCGGCGTGGATCTGGAGAAGGACCGCGATCGGTTTGCGATCAGCGCAGGGGGAGTCGTCGCCGTCGGTAAGGGCGTCTGGATCTAATCCGCCTAACAAGCTGTGGGCCCAGCCTTTGCGGCGGCCTTGCGTCGTCGCCGACGCATGATCCGAAGCACCGCCCACACCAGTGCGAGCACGGCCACCAGCACCAGCACCGGCACCAGGATCGCCAGGAACACCAGTCCGACGCTGGCGATGTCCTCGACGGTGGACAGCACCGGCGCGGCCATTCCCGCGGTGGCGACATTGGCCGCCGGCCGCACCGTCGACTTGGTCAGCGACACCACCAGCGCGGTGACGACTCCGATGACGACGGGAATCCACTGCCCCGACTGCGCGAACGCGCCGGGGTCGGTGACCGCAGACGTCTGGGCGGCCGTGCCCGACCCGAACACGATGCCGCCCGCCGTCGGCCGGACGAACGTCTGGATCGCGTCGTTGATGCTGTCGAGCGCCGGGATCTTGTCGGCGACGACCTCGACGACCAGCAGCGCGGCGACGATCGTCATGACCCAGCCGTTCTCCAGCCAGGCCCAGCCGTGCGGCAGCGTGATGAGGTCGGTGAACCGCGACAGCAGGCCGAGCGCCAGCAGCGGGATGTAGGCGTTCAATCCCGCCGCGGTGGCCAGCCCGAAGCCGGTCAGCAGTTCCACATACTCAGTATGAGCGCTGGTCAGTCGAGGACGGCCAAACTGAGGCGGCTCAGGCGCGCCGGATCGGCGTCGATGTCGATCTCGGTGATCTTGTCGCCGACGACGCCGAAGCGCAGCACCAGCGCCAGCTTTCCCTTGGGGGCGACGACGATGCCGACGGCGCCGTCCACCAACGCGGGTTCGGCGAACCGCGCGTTGGCCGAGAAGGCGCGCGCATTGGCGGCCACTGCCTGCGCGCCGCGGATCGTCGTCGGGGTGCCTGCCGCGGTGGCGTCGACGTGCAGCACCACGTCGCCGTCGAGCACCGCAAGCAGCGCATCGAAGTCACCGTCGCGGGCCGCGGCGAGGAACGCGTCGACGAGTCGGCGTTGGCGCACCAAATCCGTTGCAGGATCGGGCGTCTTGCCGCGCACGCGGCGTCGTGCCCGCGAGGCGAGTTGCGCGGCGGTGTTCTCCGAGCGGCCGACGATCGGCGCGATCTCGGCGTACGGCAGGTCGAACATGTCGTGCAGCACGAACGCGAGCCGCTCGGCAGGCGACAGGGTCTGGAGGATGACGAGCAGCGCCACGCCGATCGAATCGGCCAGCACCGCTTCCTGTTCCGGGTCGACGGCATCGGGTGCGGCGATGGCGTTCGCCTCGTCGAGCGGCTCCTCGGGCCGCGCGCTGCGCGCCCGCAGCATGTCAAGGCAGATGCGCGCAACGACCGTCGTCAACCAGCCGCGCAGATTGCGGACGTCGCCGACGTCGGCGCGGTCCATCCGCAGCCACGCTTCCTGCACGGCGTCGTCGGCCTCGGTCAGCGAACCCAGCATGCGATAGGCGACCGCCCGCAGATGCGGGCGGTGCTCTTCAAATGCTTCCCCGTGCACCTGCGCCTCCTCCTGTCATACTCCGCTCTTCCGGGCCGTCATCTCTATGACGGATGAGTGCCCGTTGGCATGACAGGAAGGGATGACATGAGGACACTGCGGGCGGTTTTCTTTGTCCACGGACTGATCACGCTGGCCGGCGCGGTCGTGTTGACCGCGTTTCCGACCGCGATCCCTTCTGCGGTGGGCATCACGATGGCGCGGCCCGACTATCTGCTCGTGTATCTCGTCGCCGCGGCGGAACTCGCCGTCGCGGTGCTGTCGTTTCGGCGCCATCCGCATCACCGACTGGGCGGCCCTGCGGCTCATCGTGACGACGTTCGTGACGCTGCATCTGGCGAGCGGCATCCTCGATCTCGTCTACATGGGGCTGACGGGGTCAACGCCACGATGATCGCCAACACCGTACTGCGGTTCACGGTCGTCGCGGTGTTCCTCGCCGTATGGCGGGTGTCCGGTCCTCACCAGACGCCGGGCACCAGTCGGTAGTGCACCCGCTGCACGTATTCCCTGTAGCCGGTGAGCTCCTGGGCCAGCACCTTCTCCTCGTCGAGGATCCGGGTGGCGAGCACGGCAAGGCCGGGGATCACGAACAGCAGTCCCCAATACGACCCGAGCGCCAGCGGGACGCCGATCATCAACACGACGTTGCCGAAGTACATCGGGTGGCGGACAACGGAGTACACGCCCGTCGACACGACCTTCTGGTCGGCCTCGACATTGATGTTCGCGGCCGCGTATCCGTTTTGGATCGTCGTGATCATCGCGATCAGAAGCCCGACGCCGACCAGGACGTCGCCGACCACGGAGACCGCCGCGGGCACCGACGACCAGCCGAAGCGAAAGTCCAACGCGCTCACCACGATCATCGCTCCCATCGAGAGGAACGCGAACGTGATGATGATCTTCTGCAGCGGTCGGGTCTCCGCGGCGGGCCCGGCCTGCATCCGCCGTTGCAGTGCCGCCGGATTCGTCGCCGCCAGGTAGATGCTGGGGATCAGTCGTCGCGGCCGCGAACACCGCGATGAACGCCCAGCCTCGCCAGTAGTCGAACGTCCCGGCCGGCCAGAACACCATCAGCAGGAAGGCGGCGAGGCCGATGATGCTGAGTTGCTGCTGCCTGAAGCGCTGTCTTCATGTTCTCGATCCTTCACCACACGTCGGGTACCAACCGGGAATGCACCTTCTCGGTGTATTCGCGGTAGCCGGGCAGTTCTTCGGTCAGCGCCTTCTCCTCGTCGAAGATGCGAGTTGCGAACAGGATCGCGTCGACGGCGACGACGACAAGCCCCCAGTAGGAGCCGAGCGCAAGCGGGACGCCGATGAGCATGATCGAGTACACCGAAGTACATCGGATGCCGCACCAGTCCGTACAGCCCGGTGGACACCACCGCCTGATCCGCCTCGACCGTGATATTCGCTGCGGCATAGCTGTTTTGGGTGATCACGAGCATGCGCGATGCCGAGCCCGACCGCACGCCAGCACGTTCCCGATGACCACCAGCGGAGTCGGCACGTGCGACCAGCCGAACCGATGGTCGAGTGCGCGAGACCACCAGGAGGGCGAAGAATGCCAGCGCCACGCCGGCGCTGACGATCTTCTGCACCGGTCTGGTTTCATGCTGCGGGCCTGCGTTCATCCGCCGTGCGAAGCACCGCTGGGTTCGTCAGTCCCAGCGTACACGGTGTAGATCAGTCGACACGCCGACGAATATCCCGAAGAAGACCCACGCCTGCCAGTAGTCGAACGTGCCGGCCGGCCAGAACAGCGCCAGGCCGATCAGCGCCAGGGCGAAGACGGAAGACGTCGTCACTTGAAGTGCGGTTTTCATGATTCCTTCCTTCGTTACAGCGCGTCGCGGCTGCGATAGATCCAGCCGGCGAGCAATGTCAGTGCCGCGGCGACGACGACCATCACCGTCAGCGCGACGGCGGGAAGTCCGTCGGCGCCGTGGTGCGGCCGACCGGCGACAGGTCGATCAGCCATCGCGGCAGCCGCAGCAGCGCGCCGAGATACAGCGACATCACGACGAATGTGACTGCGAGCCAACCGATCCACGCGTGCCGCACGCGCGACGGCGAGCGCCGCGACGCCGGCGAGCACCGCCATGGCAGGCACGTACGCCAGCCCGGCCAGCGTCAGCCGCACGATGGTCTGCCGGCTCGCCGAGCGTGATGCCCGCGCCAAGCCCGTTGCCCAGGCCCGCGAAGAACATCAGCACGGTCGAACCCGACCAACGCCGACGCCACCGCGGTGAGCAGCCACCGCCACCGCGATACCGCGCCGGCCAGCACGGCCTCGCCGAGGCCCGACTGCTCGTCGGTGTACACCCGCAGGACGGCGCCGACGACGTAGGCGGTGGCGGCGGCGGCGAGGAACTGCGTCATCGTCGTGTAGACGCCGTCGTTGCCCTGCGCCGCCAGCACGCGGGCGAGCAGCTGGTTGTCCTTCGCGGCGTCGAGCAGCGACTTGGTCATCGAGCCAAATGCCAAGCCGCCCAGGAACAATCCGACGGCCCAGCCGATGGTCTGGCCGCGCTGCAGCGTCAGGTGCAGGCCGAACACGCTCGTTGATCGGACGCGCGTTCGGGCGCTCGCCGGTGGACGGGATGTTGCCGTCGTCGTACTGCCGCCTGCTCTCCAGCCAGGCCGCCAGCGCCATCAGCCCGACCGCGAGCGCCACCAGCAGCGCGAACGGCCACCAGCGCAGGTCGACGAACGCGCGCATCTGCTGAGCCCACGCGATGGGGGAGAACCAGCTCAGCGCGCTGCCGGAGTTGTTGATGACGTCGCCGATGCCGCGGACCAGCGCGGCCAGCGCCAGCGCGGCCATCGCCGCGCCGGTCGCGGTGCGCGCCTGACGCCACAGCTGGGCGGTGACCGCGGCGACCGCGCCGAACACCATGGCCACCCCGGTGATGCCGAGGCACATCGCCGCGGTGTCGACGACGTCGAAGCCGGTCGAGGCCATCGCCAGCGTCATGGTGACGGCCAGCACGGCGTTCACCCCGCCGACGAGGATCAGCGCGGCATAGGTGCGGGCGTACCGGCCGACGACCGACGACAGCACCAATTCCGCTGCGCCGCTTTCCTCCTCGGCGCGGGTGTGCCGAATCACGGTGAGGATGGACAGGATCGACGTGGCGACGATCAGCGTGAGCATCAGCTCGTTGGCCATCATCGCGCCGAGGTCGGTCTCGTTGCCGCCGAACATCGGGCCCGCCCAACATCATTCCGGCGGGCGTCTTGAGCAGGTTGACCCGGGCCAGCCGTTGCGCCTCTTCGGGGTAGGCCAGCTTGATCGCGTTCGGGGCGTAGACCATCATCAGCGTCAGGACCGCGATCCACACGGACAGCCGGACGCGGTCGCGGCGCAGCGCGAGCCGGAGCAGGCTGCCGACGTCCGGTGCACGGCGATGCCGGCTGCGGCCGCCTCGTGCCGCCCGGCGTGGGGCGCGACAGTGGCGGTGGTCATCGGTTCACTCCCTGGTACTCGCGCAGGAACAGATCCTCCAGCGACGCCGGTGTCACGGTCAGCTCATCGATGCCGAGTTCGGTGAGGTGCTCCATCGCGAGGTCCAGGTCGTTGCGGTCGACCGAGAAGCGGGTAGTGGCCGTCCTGGATCGAGAAGTCGTGCACGTACGGAACCTGTTGCAGCGCACGGCCGTCGTCGCGGGTGCGCACCGTGATGGTGGTGCGCATCAGGTGGCGCAGCTCGTCGAGCGTGCCCGACTTCACCGCGCGGCCGGCGCGGATGATCGTGACGTTGTCGCAGAGCTTCTCCACCTCGGCGAGGATGTGGCTGGACAGCAGCACCGCGGCGCCGCGGTCGGCGACCTCCTCGACACAGGTCTGAAACGCCTTCTCCATCAACGGGTCCAGGCCCGAGGTCGGCTCGTCGAGAATGTAGAGCTCGGCGTTGGTGGAGAACGCGGCCACGATGGCCACCTTCTGCCGGTTGCCCTTCGAATAGGTGCGCGCCTTCTTGTGCGGGTCGAGTTCGAACCGCTCGATCAGCTGGTCGCGGCGTCGGGTGTCGACGCCGTTGCCGCGCAGGCGGGCCAGAAAGTCGATGGCCTGAAGGCCGGTCAGGTTGGGCCACAACGTCACATCGCCTGGCACGTAGGCGATCCGCCGGTGCAACGCGACCGCGTCGCGCCAGGGATCGCCGCCGAGCAGCCGAACGGTTCCGCCGTCGGCGCGAAGCAGGCCGAGCAGCACCCGGATGGTGGTGGACTTGCCTGCGCCGTTCGGCCCGAGGAAGCCGGTGATGTCGCCCGGAGCGACGGTCAGGTCGAGGCCGTCGAGCGCCTTGGTGCGGCCGAAAGACTTGGACAGACCCCGGATTTCGACAGCGAGCTGCGACCGTGTCGGTGTTAGCCCGCTGCAGGGGCCCGGTTGCCTGAGCCGTCATCGTGCTCTCCTTCGTTGGATGTGAACGGGATGCCTTTTTCGCGTGCTTCGAGGAATGCGTCGTACATCGTCGAGTCGGTCATCAGGCCCTCGGTGTAGATCTCGAGGGCGGGCAGCACCATCTCCTCGCCGTAGTCGCGGAGCACGGCGCGCAGATCGGTTGGGTTGTCGTGCATTTGCAGGTACAGCAGGAAGCCGCCGCCGCCGGTCATGCCGAGGTACTTGGCCCGGGCGCGCGGGTCGCGGCTCGGCTTGAGCGTGCCGGCGCGCACGCCTTCCTCGAGGTACTCCTCGGCGTTGTCGATCATCCGCTGCCACAACACTTTGCGAGCTCGCTGCCGGACTGCATGCTGCGCACCAGGTAGGCCATCATCGGCGCATACGACTCGATCTCGGCCATCTGCGGCGAACCAGTCCGCCGGGTCGTTGGTCTGCATCGACTCCGACTTGCCTCGCGGATCTCCTCGGCGATGTAGTCGTCGCACGCCTTGCGCAGGCCTTCCTTGGAGCCGAAGTGGTGGATCACCAGCGCGGCGGACACGCCCGCGGCCTCGGCGATGCTGCGAAGCCCGACGTTGAAGCCGTGCTGGCCCCACTGCTCGATCGCGGCGTCGCGGATCCGGGCGACGGCCGTTCGATCGTCTGACGCTGAACGCATGTTTAGTACACTAAACACGCGTTCAGTGCACAGTCAAGGATCACCCGTCAGAAATCCGTAAAGATCGCGGATCATCGCGACGTAGATCCGAGCTGCTAATCGCGACAACGCGACTCTTCGCGCGTCGGAAAGAGCAGAGTCAGTCGCGGGCGGCGGCGAGCAGGCCGTCGCCGAGCGGGACGAGCACCGGGGTCAGCCGCTCGTCCTCGGCGATCAGCCGCGCCGCCTCACGCACCGCGCTCGACCTCGGCATCCTTGGCGTTCGCGTCGCCGGCCCGCCCGCCGAGCGCCGCCCGGTGCACGACGATCGCGCCGCCGGGCCGCAGCAGCCGCACCCCTTCGACGACGAACTGCGGCTGGTCGATCGGATCGCCGTCGATGAACACCAGGTCGTAGGACTCGTCGGCCAGCCGGGTGAGCACCTCCTGCGCCCGGCCGCTGATCAACCGGGTCCGCGACTGGCCCGACACCGGCCTCGGTGAACGCCTGCTTGGCCATGCGCTGATGCTCGGGCTCGACGTCGATCGTGGTGAGCACGCCGTCCTCGCGCATGCCCGAGAGCAGCCACAGCCCGCTGACACCCGCGCCGGTGCCGACCTCGACGACGGCCTTGGCGCCGGTCAGCTTGGCCAGCACGCACAGCAGCGCGCCGACGGCGGGGGTGACCGCGCCTGCGCCGATGTCGACGGCCCGCTCACGGGCGCGCGGCGACGATCGCGTCCTCGGAGATCGACTCCTCGGCGTGCGTGACGATCGATTCGGCGCCGGCTCTGCGGTGCCGATGACGTCGTCGGTGCCGGCCATGCCCGCAGCGTAGAGCTAACCGAGGTGGGCCGCCGCCGCGACACGCCCGCGCCCGAGCGGCGAGAATCACACCCGGCCGAAACCCGTTTCCGCAGGTCGAAAAATGGGTAGCAATCTTTCTCAGGAAATGTTCAGTTTGCTCATATGCCAACCACACCCGGGTCGGAGACTGTATCTCGCATGGAACACGGCGGACGCTGGCGTCATGGGAATAAGCGACGTGGACAAGCGTGTTGCCGTCGACATCGAGCCGTCGATGCGTGATGGCGGCTGTGACCAGGAGGATCTGACGACCATCACGAAGCGCCCCCGCCGCTCCGGTCTCCATGGCACATCTCGAGCAGTACACCGACGGCGGATTGGGTAGAGCCGTCCGACGAGTTGACCGGCACCGCGGTGTTCGACGCCACCGGCGACAAGACCACGATGCCGTCCTGGGACGAGCTGGTGCGTCAGCACGCCGACCGGGTGTACCGGCTGGCCTACCGGCTGTCCGGCAACCAGCACGACGCCGAGGATCTGACGCAGGAGACGTTCATCCGCGTCTTCCGCTCGGTGCAGAACTATCAGCCCGGCACGTTCGAAGGCTGGCTGCACCGCATCACCACGAACCTGTTCCTCGACATGGTCCGCAGGCGCGGCCGCATCCGCATGGAGGCGCTGCCCGAGGACTACGACCGGGTGCCTGCCGACGAGCCGAACCCCGAGCAGATCTACCACGATTCGCGGCTGGGCCCTGACCTGCAGGCCGCGCTGGACTCACTGCCGCCGGAATTCCGCGCCGCCGTGGTCCTGTGCGACATCGAGGGTCTGTCCTACGAGGAAATCGGCGCCACGCTGGGCGTCAAGCTCGGCACCGTGCGCAGCCGGATCCACCGCGGCCGCCAGGCGCTGCGCGACTACCTGGCCAGCCACGCGGACGACACGGCCAAATCGGCCTGACGGTTCGCGGGTGTAGGCCACAGGCTGCCGCGCTACATTCGAGTCAGCACCGTCGATGCGACGTGACTAAACGAGAGGAGCTGGGTGATGGTCGACCCGGGACACGTGTTCCGCCGCGCGTTCTCCTGGCTGCCCTGCTCAGTTCGCCTCGCAGAGCGACGCGCCGGTCGGGCCGCGGCAGTTCGGGTCCACTGAGCACCTGTCGACCGAGGCCGTCGCGGCATTCGTCGACGGCGAGCTGCGGATGACCGCGCACCTGCGCGCCGCGCACCACCTGTCGCTGTGCCCGCAGTGCGCGACCGAGGTGGAGGCCCAGCGCCAGGCTCGTGCCGCGTTGCGGGATTCGTGCCCGATCGTCATCCCGAGCTCCCTTGCTGGGCATGTTGTCCCAGATCCCGCACCACGCTCCGCCGGCAGCCGCCCGAGCAGGCGGATCAGCCGCAGTTAGCTGACGGCACACCGCGCTCCCGGCGTAAGCGCCGGTAGGGTGGATGCGAAGTCGAGCAGCGACCTGCGCCGGCCATTGCGGGCGCTCCAATAGAGGGTGATGAACGGGTGACCAATCTGGACCAGTCCGGGCGCGAGCGCCTCGAACCGCGCCCTGTCTCGCGTCCACCCGTCGATCCGGCTTCGCGTCGCGCGTTCGGCCGGCCCGACGGCGTCAACGGATCCTTCGTGGGTCTGGACCGCTATCGCGATCAGGGCGAGTACACACCGAAGGACCAGGCGCCCGACCCGGTGCTGGCCGAGGCGTTCGGTCGGCCCTACGCGGGCGGCGACTCGCTGCAGCGGCACCCCGCCGATGCGGGCGCGCTGGACGCCGAACGCGACGGCAGGACGCCGACGAACCCGACGATCCGTGGCGCGATCCCGGCGCCGCCGCGGCGCTGGGCACTCCCGCGTTGCCCCAGCACGCGCCCGCCCCGTCGAACGCCGCAATGGGCAAGCTCGGCGTGCGCGACGTGCTGTTCGGCGGCAGGGTGTCCTACGTCGCGCTGGCGGTCCTCGCCATCGTCGCGTTGGTGATCGGCTTCGCCGGCGGCTGGGTGGGCCGCAAGACGGCCGAGGTCGTCGAGGCGTTCACCACGTCGAAGGTGACGCTGGAAACCAGCGACAACTCCGAGCCGCCGCGAGGGTCAGTTCGCGAAAGTCGCTGCGGCGATTGCTGATTCGGTGGTGACCGTCGAAGCGGTCAGCGATCAGCGAGGGCTCGCAGGGCTCCGGCGTCGTGGTCGACGGCCGCGGCTACATCGTCACCAACAACCACGTCATCTCCGAGGCCGCCACCAACCCCAGCCAGTACAAGATGACGGTCGTGTTCAACGACGGCAAGGAAGTGCCTGCCAACCTCGTCGGCCGCGACCCGAAGACCGACCTGGCCGTGCTGAAGGTCGACAACGTCGACAACCTGACGGTGGCCCAGTTCGGCGACTCCGAAAAGCTGCAAGGTCGGCGACGAGGTGATCGCCGCCGGCGCCCCGCTGGGTCTGCGCAGCACCGTCACGCACGGCATCATCAGCGCGCTGCACCGCCCGGTGCCGCTGTCCGGCGACGGCTCGGACACCGACACCGTCATCGACGGCGTGCAGACCGACGCGTCGATCAACCACGGCAACTCCGGCGGCCCGCTGATCAACATGAACTCCGACGTGATCGGCATCAACACCGCGGGCAAGTCGCTGTCCGACAGCGCCAGCGGCCTTGGCTTCGCGATCCCGGTCAACGAGGTCAAGCAGGTCGTCGAGACGCTGATCAAGGACGGCAAGATCGCCCACCCGACGCTGGGCCTGACCGCCCGCTCGGTGAGCAACGACATCGCGTCGGGCGCGCAGGTCGCCAACGTGAAGGCCGGCGGCCCCGCCGAGAAGGGCGGAATCCTGGAGAACGACGTCGTCGTCAAGGTCGGCAACCGCACGGTCGCCGACGCCGACGAGTTCGTTGTTGCGGTGCGCCAGTTGACCATTGGTCAGGAGGCGCCGATCGAGGTGGTCCGCGACGGCCGCCACGTCACCCTCACCGTCACACCCGGCGCCGACAACACCGCGTAGCCGATGTTCGCCAACGTCGGCTGGGGCGAGATGCTGGTCCTGGTGATCGCCGGTCTGGTGATCCTCGGGCCCGAGCGGCTGCCCGGCGCGATCCGTTGGACGTCGGGCGCGCTGCGGCAGGCCCGCGACTACATCAGCGGCGCCACCAGCCAGCTGCGCGAGGACCTCGGCCCGGAGTTCGACGATCTGCGCGAGCCGCTGAGCGAGCTCAACAAGCTGCGCGGCATGACGCCGCGGGCCGCGCTCACCAAACATCTACTCGACGGCGACGATTCGATCTTCACCGGCAAGTTCGACAAGCCTGACAGCCAGCCAGCGCAGCCGGTGTCGTCGCCGGCGCCGCAGCCCGTCGGCGCCGCCCGACGCCGGCACAGCCCGACGTCACACCGTTCGACACCGACGCGACGTAAGCCTTAGCGGCCGGCGGGGTCCAGGCCCAGCGACATGCCGGCCAGCCCACGCTTGCGGCTCGACAGCGCGTCGGCGATGCTGCGCAGCTCCTTGCCCGCGGCCGAATCCGGCGCCGACAGCACCAGCGGCACACCGGCGTCGCCCGCCGACACCAGCGCGGGGTCCAGCGGCACCTGGCCGAGCAGCGGCACGTCGGCGCCAACGGCGCGGGACAGGCTCTCGGCGACCTGGCGTCCGCCGCCCTCGCCGAAGATCTGCATGGTCGTGCCGTCGGGCAGCAGCAGCCCGGACATGTTCTCCACCACGCCGGCGATGCGCTGCTTGGTCTGCAGCGCGATCGCGCCGGCCCGCTCGGCGACCTCGGCCGCGGCCAGCTGCGGCGTCGTCACCACCAGAATGTCGGCGCCGGGGATCAGCTGGGCCACCGAGATCGCGATGTCGCCGGTGCCGGGCGGCAGGTCGAGCAGCAGCACGTCGAGGTCGCCCCAGTACACGTCGGCCAGGAACTGCTGCAGCGCGCGGTGCAGCATCGGCCCGCGCCACACCACCGGGGTGTTGCCCTGGGTGAACATCGCGATCGAGATCACCCGCACGTCGTGGGCGACCGGCGGCAGGATCATCGACTCGACCTGGGTGGGCCGGTCGGTGGTGCCCATCATCCGCGGCACCGAGTGGCCGTAGATGTCGGCGTCGAGCACGCCGACCGACAGCCCGCGCGCGGCCATCGCGGCGGCCAGGTTGACCGTGACGCTGGACTTGCCGACGCCGCCCTTGCCGGACGCGACGGCGTAGACCCGGGTCAGCGAGCCGGGCTGGGCGAACGGGATCACCGGCTCGCGGGCGTCGCCGCGCAGCTGCTTGCGCAGCTCGGTGCGCTGCTCGTCGTTCATCACGTCGAGGCTGACCTTGACGGCGCCGGTGCCGGGCACGTCGGCGACCGCATGGCTGACGCGCTCGGAGATCTCGGTCTTCTTCGGGCAGGCCGAGGTGGTCAGGTACACCTCGACGTGCACGCCGCCGTCGGCCGTCGACGGTGACGTTCTTGACCATGCCGAGCTCGGTGATCGGCCGCCGCAGTTCGGGGTCGATCACCTTGGTCAGCGCGGCGCGGACCGCGGTTTCCAGCTCAGTGGGAGTTTGGGACATCACCTGCCGAGTCTAGGCCGACTCGACGGGTGTCCTTAACCGGCCGGTCAGGCAGGCGGGCCGGGCGCCGGACCCGGCAGGCGGCGGCCTCGGCTGCTCGGCCGGCAGCGGCGCCGGCGAGGCTGCCTCGGACCGGCGCCGGACCCGCAGGCGGTGCCTGCGGCATCAGCATTTGCGCATCGCCCGGCGCGGCGGCAGCGCTACTGGAGCAGGCGCGGCGGGCGGAGTCGTGATGCAGAACACCGCGCACTCGGGTGGCCGCTGCTGCGCGGGTGCCGGCTGCTGCATCCACGGCGGCAGCCACGGCGGAGCCGCAGGCTGCTCCGGCTGCGGCGCCATCGGCACAATCGCCGAGGCGCGGGCCCAGGCAGCGGGCCGAGGGTCTGACCGGGGTAGACGGGGATCTGGCTGGCGACGTCGCCGTTCACCATCAGCGGCATCAACGCCAGCGGGTCGTTGGCGGGCAGCCCGAGCGCGTTCAGCGGCAGACCCGGGCCCGAGGCCCTGGTAGTTGTCCAGGTGGACATCGCCGATCGGCGGAACCGGCCCGGTGATCGGCGGCAGGTCCACCGGCACCACACCGGTCGCATACGCGGCGGCCCAGCCCAGCACGTTGCGGGCGTAGGCGACCGAGTTGTTGTAGCGCAGGATCGCGGCCATCACCTGGGCCGGATCGCGCAGGTTGAGCCCGCCGCTGCAAAGGTAGCGGGCCGCCGCCAGCGAAGCGTCGTACACGTTCTGCACGTCGGCCTTGCCGTCGCCGTCGCCGTCGGTGGCGTAGCGCGACCAGGTGCCGGGCAGGAACTGCATCGGCCCCATCGCGCGGGCGTACGTCACCCGGTCGGCGCTGCGGCTCTGCACGATGATCTCGTTGCCGGGCAGCGTGCCGTCCAGCGCGGGCCCGTAGATCGGCCGCACCGCGGTGCCCCGCGTGTCGGTGGCGCCGCCGTTGGCGTGCAGCGATTCGATGCGCCCGATGCCTGCCAGCAGATTCCAGCTCACGCCGCAGCCGGGGGCGGCCGCCGCCATCATCCGTTCGGCGTTGCGGTAGGCGGACAGCGCCATCGCTGGAATGCGAAGCGTCCCAGGCGAATTCACTACCGCCGAGGGCGGGGGAGCGGAGCTCGTCGCGGCGGCGATGTGAAACGCGGTCGGCGTCTTGGTGACCGCTACCACCGACGCACCCGAGCGGTTGCCGGACGACGACTCGACGGCGGCCAGCGGCGTCACGGCCGAGTCGCGGACCGGCGCGACGGGTGACGGTGCGGACGCGCCGACGGCGCCGGCGAGGATGAGCGGGGCGATGATGGCAATGCCGAAGGCAGGCGTGCGTATGGCTCGCCCTGCTCGGCGCCGCGCTGCCTCGAGGGCGGCTCGCTCCCCCTATGTGCACTCAACCGTCCTTGGTGTGCGGTGACTTGTGAACCAAGTCACCATACCTAGTCTCGATTCGGCCGTTACAGCAATGGCCAGAGCCGATTCAGCCCGGCTTTTTGGCCCGTCGCTCCGAACCGTCCGACTTGCTCGCCGCGTCCCCGTCGGCCGGCGGTTGCGGCTGCTGCAGCTCGGTCAGCATTTCGCGCAATTCCTCGAGTTCGCGGCGCAGGTAGTCGCGGGTGGCGACCTCGCCGACGGCCAGCCGCAATGCGGCCAGTTCGCGGGCCAGGTACTCGGTGTCGGCCTTGGTCTGTTCGGCGCGGCGGCGGTCCTCTTCCAGCGACACCCGGTCGCGGTTTTCCTGGCGGTTCTGCGCCAGCAGGATCAGCGGCGCGGCGTAGGCGGCCTGGGTGGAGAACGCCAGGTTGAGCAGGATGAACGGATACGGATCCCACTGCAGCTTCACCGCGAACAGGTTCAGCGCGATCCAAATGATGCACGAAGATGGTCTGGAACGCCAGGTAGCGGCCGGTGCCGAGGAATCGGGCGAACGACTCGCTGAACCGGCCGACCGCCTCGGCGTCGACGTTGAACGCGAACCGGCGCGACGTGCGCGGGGTGTCCAGCCGCTGGCGCGCCGACAGGTCGCTCATGTCACCCCTTCGGCGCCGGACAGCTCGGGTTCTTCGCGCTCCCGCCAGTCGTCGGGCAGCAGATGGTCGAGCACGTCGTCGACGGACACCGCGCCCAGCAGGTGGTTTTCCTCGTCGACCACCGGACCGCAGACCAGATTGTAGGCAGCGAAATAGCGGGTCACCGCGGCCAGCGAGTCCTCGGGGCTCAGGTTCGGCAGGTCGGTGTCGACGATGCCGCTGACCAGCTCGGCGGGCGGTTCGCGCAGCAGCCGCTGCAGGTGCACGCAGCCCAGATAGCGGCCGGTCGGGCGTGGCGGTGGGCGGGCGCGCCACGAACACCAGCGAGGCCAGCGCCGGCGTCAGGTCGGGATCGCGGACCCGGGCCAGCGCCTCGGCGACGGTGGTGTCGGGGGCCAGCACCACCGGCTCGGAGGTCATCAAGCCGCCCGCGGTGTCGGGGGAGTGGCTCAGCAGCCGTCGCACGTCCTCGGAGTCCTCGGGGTCCATCCGGCGCAGGAACTGCTCGGCGTCGGCGGGCGTCATCGTGCCCAGCAGGTCGGCGGCGTCGTCGGGGTCCATCGCCTCGAGCACGTCGGCGGCGCGTTCGGTCTCCAACTGCCTCAGCACGTCGGCCTGCTCGTCTTCGGGCAGCTCCTGCAGCACGTCGGCGAGCCGTTCGTCGTCGAGCGCCTTGACCACCTCGTAGCGGCGCTTGGCGGGCAGCTCGCGAATCGCGTCGGCGACCTCGATCGGGCGCTGGCCCTCGAACTGTTCGAGCAACTGCGCCACGCCCTGGTCGGGCATCGCCAGTCCGGACGGCGTCAGGCCCTGCACGCGATTCCAGTCGACGATGGGGACGTTGCTGCGGCGGCCGAGCCTGCGCTGCGGCCGCACGGCGACCTTGGTGACCACCCAGTCGCGGGTGCGGCGTCTGCTCGATGCCCAGATCGACCACGACGACGTCGATTCCGGCCAGCTCCGGCAGGTCGGGATCGTCGACGCGGACCCGGGTTTCGATCACCTCGCCGAGCACCAGCACCTCGTTGGGCCGCTGGGCGAACCGGCGCAGCGACACATTGCCGGTCGCGAGCGTCACGGCGCTGGGCTCGATGGCGGTCACCCGCAGAATCGGAACGAAAATCCTTCGGCGGGTGAGCAATTCGACGACAAGGCCCAGCACCCGCGGCTGATGGCGCGCGACGCTGATGCTGATCACCACATCGCGGACGCGGCCGATGGACTCGCCGTCGGGACCCAGCACCACCATCCCCGCGAGTCGGGCCGCGTAGACCCTGTTCACCGCCGCCATATCTGTAGAGGGTAGAGAGTATGCTTGTGGAAAACGCGTATCGGCCCCGTCGAACGTGCCTTTCGGTTCCCGGCAGCAGCGCCAAGATGATCGAGAAGGCAAAGGGCCTGCCCGCCGACGAGGTGTTCCTCGATCTGGAGGACGCCGTCGCGCCCGACGCCAAGGCCGAGGCCCGCACCCAGGTCGCGGTCGCGCTGGCCGAGCCGGGCTGGGCGGGGCAGCTGCGCGGCGTGCGGGTCAACGACTGGACGACGCCGTGGACCTACGCCGACATCATCGAGGTGGTGTCGACGGCGGGCGCGTCGCTCGACATCGTCGTGCTGCCCAAGGTGACTGACGTCTCGCACATCCACGCGCTGGACCTACTGCTGAGCCAGCTCGAGGCCACGCACGGATTGCCGGTGGGCCGCATCGGGATTGAGGCGCAGATCGAAAACGCGCAGGGCCTGACCAACATCGACGCGATCGCGGCGGGGCCGCGGGTGCAGGCACTGGTGCTCGGGCCCGCGGACATGGCGGCCAGCCTCAACATGCGCACGCTGGAGGTCGGCGAGCAGCCCGAGGGCTACGACGTCGGCGACGCGCATCACCACGTGCTGATGCGGATCCTGATCGCCGCGCGCACGCACGGCATCCTCGCGATCGACGGCCCGTACCTGAAGATCCGCGACGTCGACGGTTTCCGGCGGGTCGCCGGTCGGTCGGCGGCGCTGGGCTATGACGGCAAGTGGGTGCTGCATCCCGACCAGATCGCGGCGGGCAACGAGATCTTCAGCCCGCGCCAGGAGGACTACGACCACGCCGAGCTGATCCTGGAGGCCTACGAGTGGCACACGTCGCGCGCCGGCGGGGCGCGCGGTGCGGTGATGCTCGGCGACGAGATGATCGACGAGGCCAGCCGCAAGATGGCGTTGGTGATCGCGGGGAAGGGCCGCGCCGCGGGCATGGCCCGCACGGCCGAGCCGTTCCGGCCGCCGCGCCTAGATCGCGCTACGGCGCCCACTGCCAGCCGCTGGCGTAGATGCCGATCGACAGCAGCAGGTAGAGCACCCAGCCGGCGACCACCAGGCCGCCGATGATCGTCCCGATCAGCGCGATCGCGTAGCCGTCCTGGCCGGTGCGCTTGGTCTCGCGCATCGCGATCGACGCCGAGGATCAGTCCCGACGATCGACGGCAGGCCGCAACACATCAGGCCCGACCAGCGACGTCACCAGCGCCGCGATCGCCTTGCCGTTGGTGCCGGGCGGCTTGGTCGGCCGGTACGGGTCGTAGCCGCCCGGGGTAGTAGCCGGGCGCGCCCGGATAGCCCGGGTACGCCGCCGCACCGGGATACGGCGGCGGATAGACGGCGGCGGCAACCCGGCATCGGTCGGATAGTCCACCGGCGGATTCGGATCGGGCTGTGCGTCGCGAATTCTCCAGCGACGGATACTCGGTGCCGCCGGAGGGCTGCACGGCTGCTCGGGGTCGCTCGTGGTCATGTCAGCTACTGAAGGCGAGATCGTCCAGATCATGTTGAGCAGCAGCGTCACCGCGCCGACGGCGATGCCGGCGATCGCCAGCCCGTGGCCGCCCTCGCGCGTCTGCTTGATCTGGTTCAGCGCGACGACGCCGAGCACGATGCCGACGATCGAGCCGATGCCGCAGCAGGCACGCCGATGACCGACGCGACCAGCGACGCGATCGCCAACGGGTTGGTCTTCTGGGCGGGCTGCCCGTAGCGCCGAGTAGTCGGGTGCCGGATAGCCGGTCGGCGGTGGGCCGTAGCCGGGCGGCGGCGCGCCGTAGCCGGGAGGCGGGTACGGCGGCGCGCCGTAGCTGCGGCGGGCGGGGTAGGGCGGCGGCGCGTAGCCGGGCGGGCCGGCGCGGTAACGGGCGGCGGGTACTCGGGCGGCGGATAGTCGGGCGGCGGATAGCTCGGATGCCTGCTGGTAGCCGGGCGTCTGGTAGCTGGGCGGCTGGGGTCGTAGCCGGCGGCGGTGTGTAGCCGGGCTGGCTCGGTTGTCAGCGGGCTGCTCGGCGGCTGCCGGCGCTGCTCGGGCTGGCCTTCGGACTGCTCGATCGGCGGGGCCTCGTAGCCGCCCGATGCGGCTCCGACCCCCTGCCGCCGGAGTCGGATGATGCCGTTTGGCCTGCGTCCTCGCCCGGATTTGTCATGCTGATCAACCTAGCGCAACGTGCAGGGCACCATTGCGGCCGTCGAGGCGTTGGTCCGGATGAGAGCAGCTACGAAATTCAGGCGCGCGATAGAGGAGATGGAAGACCGATGACCAGCCCGTTTCAGCCCGGACAGACCCCGGCGCGACGCCGGGTACGCCGACCTCCGGACGCGGTGGCCCGGCCGCCCTGCCCACGCCGCCGAAGGGCTGGCCGATCGGCTCGTACCCGACCTACGCCGAGGCGCAGCGCGCGGTGGACTACCTGTCCGATCAACAGTTCCCGGTGCAGCAGGTGACGATCGTCGGCGTCGACCTGATGCAGGTGGAACGCGTCACCGGCAGGCTGACCTGGCCCAAGGTGCTCGGCGGCGGCGTGCTGACCGGCGCGTGGCTCGGCCTGTTCATCGGCCTGATCCTGGGCTTCTTCAGCCCCAGCCCGTGGGGCGCGCTGGTCACCGGTCTGATCGCCGGTGTGTTCTTCGGCCTGATCACCTCGGCGATCCCGTACGCGATGGCGCGCGGCACAAGAGATTTCAGTTCGACGATGCAGCTCGTCGCCGGCCGCTACGACGTGCTGTGCGATCCGCAGAGCGCCGAACGCGGCCGGGATCTGCTGGCGCGCTTGACGATCTAACCCGTTTCCGCCGCGAGCGTGCGTGTCTGCGCGCCGACACGCCGGTAGTAGCGGCAGTTTGCGCACGCTCGCGATTGAGTAACGGTGTGCGACGCGCGCACCGGAAGTGTTGCAAATCACGCGTATCTGGCAATACGGTTTGCCCGCGGGAGGTTCCCGGCGGACGGGAGGCTGATCGGTGCGCGCTCGGCGGCTAGGTGCTGCGGCATTGGCCGCGCTGACGACGGCGTCAATGGTGACGGCGTGCGGTTCGAGCGGCGGCGGAATCGTCATCAACTACTACACGCCGGCTAACGAGATGGCCACGTTCACCGCAGTCGCCAAGCGCTGCAACGAAGAACTCGGCGGCCGCTTCACCATCCAGCAGGTCAGCTTGCCGAAGGGCGCCGACGATCAGCGGCTGCAGCTGGCTCGACGGCTCACCGGCAACGACAAGACGCTCGACGTGATGGCGCTCGACGTGGTGTGGACCGCCGAGTTCGCCGAGGCGGGTTGGGCTTTGCCACTTTCGGACGATCCGTCCGGCCAGGCCGAGGCCGACGCCACCAGCGACACGCTGCCCGGGCCGCTGGAAACCGCCAAGTGGCAGGACAAGCTGTACGCCGCGCCCGATCACGACGAACACCCAATTGCTTTGGTACCGAGCCGATTTGATGGACGAGCCGCCGAAGACGTGGGACGGCATGGTCGCCGAGGCGACGCGGTTGCACGCCGCGGGCAAGCCCAGCTGGATCGCCGTTCAGGCCAAGCAGTACGAGGGTCTGGTGGTGTGGTTCAACACCTTGCTGGAAAGCGCTGGCGGTCAAGTGCTTTCCGACGACGGCAAGACCGTCACGCTGACCGACACGCCGGAGCACCGCGCCGCCACCGTCAAGGCGCTGCAGATCATGAAGGCCGTTGCTACCGCGCCCGGCGCCGACCCGTCGATCACCCAGACCGACGAGGGCACCGCGCGGCTGGCGCTCGAGCAGGGCAAAGCGGCGCTGGAGGTGAACTGGCCGTTCGTGCTGCCGTCGATGCTGGAGAACGCCGTCAAGGGCGGCGTGAGTTTCCTGCCGCTGAACAAGAAGCCCGACCTGGCAGGCAGCATCAACGACGTCGGGACGTTCTCGCCGACCGACGAGCAGTTCAAGGCCGCCTACGAGGCAAGCAAGGAAGTGTTCGGGTTCGCGCACTACCCGGGCGTGCAGCCCGGCGAGCCCGCCAAGGTGACGCTGGGTGGGCTCAACCTCGCGGTCGCCAAGACCACCCAGCACCGCAAGGAGGCGTTCGAGGCGATCCGCTGCCTGCGCAACGTCGAGAACCAGCGGTACACCTCCGTCGAGGGCGGCCTGCCCGCGGTGCGGGCCTCGCTGTACGACGATCCGACGTTCCAGGCGAAGTACCCGCAGTACGCGATCATCCGCGAGCAGCTCACCAACGCCGCGGTGCGGCCCGCGACCCCGGTCTACCAGGCGGTGTCGACGAGGATCTCGGTCACGCTGGCGCCGATCACCGACATCGACCCGGAGCGCACCGCCGACGAGCTGGCGGTGCAGGTGCAGAAGGCCATCGACGGTAAGGGGCTGATTCCATGACCGCGGCCGCCGATGCACTGGCGCGCCAGCGCCGGCCGTGCCGACCGGCGGCACCGACGACAAGAAGTCCGAGCGGCGGCTGGCGTTCCTGCTGATCGCCCCCGCGGTCCTCCTGATGCTGGCGGTCACCGCCTACCCGATCGGCTACGCGGTGTGGCTGAGCCTGCAGCGCTACAACCTCGCCACCCCGGACGACACGTCGTTCGTCGGGCTGCAGAACTACGTCACCGTGCTGACCGACGGGTATTGGTGGACGGCGTTCGTGGTGACGCTGGCGATCACCGTCGTCTCGGTGGCGATCGAGTTCGTGCTCGGCATGGCGCTGGCGCTGGTGATGCACCGGACGATCTTCGGCAAGGGCGTGGTGCGCACCGCGATCCTGATCCCGTACGGCATCGTCACCGTCGCCGCGTCCTACAGCTGGTACTACGCGTGGACGCCGGGCACCGGCTATCTGGCCAACCTGCTGCCCGAAGGCAGCGCGCCGCTGACCGAGCAGATTCCGTCGCTGGCGATCGTGGTCCTCGCCGAGGTGTGGAAGACGACGCCGTTCATGGCGCTGCTGCTGCTCGCCGGATTGGCGCTGGTGCCACAGGATCTGCTGAACGCCGCCCAGGTCGACGGCGCCGGCGCGTGGAAGCGGTTGGTCAAAGTGATTCTGCCGCTGATCAAACCGGCGATCCTGGTGGCGCTGCTGTTCCGCACGCTGGACGCGTTCCGGATCTTCGACAACATCTACGTGCTCACCGGCGGCGCCAACAACACCGGCTCGGTGTCAATCCTGGGCTACGACAACCTGTTCAAGGCGTTCAATCTCGGCCTGGGGTCGGCGATCAGCGTGCTGATCTTCCTGTCGGTGGCGATCATCGCGTTCATCTACATCAAGCTCTTCGGCGCATCGGCGCCCGGATCCGACGAGGGTCGGAGAGGCGCTGATGATGGCCGAGCGGGTCGGCGCGGGACGCGCGACGGGCTGGACCGTCGTCAACATCCTGGTCGTCCTCTACGCGCTGTTTCCGGTGCTGTGGATCCTGAGCCTGTCGCTGAAGCCGACGTCAACCGTCAAGGACGGCAAGCTGATTCCGTCGCGAGATCACCTTCGACAACTACAAGGGGATCTTCTCCGGTGACATCGTTCACCTCGGCGCTGATCAACTCGATCGGCATCGGGTTGATCACCACGGTGATCGCGGTGGTCGATCGGCGGCATGGCGGCCTACGCGGTTGCGCGGCTGGCGTTTCCCGGTAAGCGGCTGCTGGTCGGTGTCGCGCTGCTGATCGCGATGTTCCCGCAGATCTCGCTGGTGACGCCGATCTTCAACATCGTAGCGCAGCATCGGGCTGTTCGACACCTGGCCGGGCCTGATCATTCCGTACATCACGTTCGCGCTGCCGCTGGCGATCTACACGCTGTCGGCGTTCTTCCGGGAGATCCCTTGGGATCTGGAGAAGGCGGCGAAGATGGACGGCGCCACACCCGCTCAGGCGTTCCGCAAGGTGATCGCGCCGCTGGCCGCGCCGGGCATCGTCACCGCCGCGATCCTGGTGTTCATCTTCGCGTGGAACGACCTGCTGCTGGCGCTGTCGCTGACGGCCACCCAGCGGGCGATCACCGCGCCGGTGGCGATCGCCAACTTCACCGGCAGTTCGCAATTCGAGGAGCCGACCGGATCGATCGCGGCCGGCGCGATGGTCATCACCATCCCGATCATTATCTTTGTTCTCATCTTCCAACGACGGATCGTCGCCGGCCTGACGTCCGGTGCGGTGAAGGGGTAGTTCCATGGCCGAAATTGTGTTGGACCGGGTGACCAAGAGTTACCCCAACGGCGCGACGGCCGTGAAAGACCTGTCGATCACGATCGCCGACGGCGAGTTCATCATCCTGGTCGGCCCGTCCGGCTGCGGAAAGTCCACCACGCTGAACATGATTGCGGGCCTCGAGGACATCTCGTCGGGCGAGCTGCGCATCGGCGGTGAGCGGGTCAACGAGAAGGCGCCCAAGGACCGCGACATCGCGATGGTGTTCCAGTCCTACGCGCTCTACCCGCACATGACCGTCCGGCAGAACATCGCCTTCCCGCTGACGCTGGCGAAGATGAAGAAGGCCGAGATCGCGCGAGAAGGTCGACGAGGCCGCGAAAATCCTTGACCTGACCGACTTTCTGGATCGCAAGCCCGCCCAGCTGTCCGGCGGTCAGCGGCAGCGGGTGGCGATGGGACGCGCGATCGTGCGCAACCCCAAGGCGTTCCTGATGGACGAGCCGCTGTCGAACCTGGACGCCAAGCTGCGCGTGCAGATGCGCTCGGAGATCGCGCGGCTGCAGAACCGGTTGGGCACCACCACCGTCTACGTCACCCACGACCAGACCGAGGCCATGACGCTGGGGGATCGGGTGGTGGTGCTGCTGGCCGGCGTGGCCCAGCAGATCGGCACGCCGGAGGAGCTGTACAACAGCCCGGCCAACCTGTTCGTCGCGGGATTCATCGGCTCGCCGGCGATGAACTTCTTCCCGGCCACCCTGACCGACGTCGGGGTGCGCCTGCCGTTCGGCGAAGTCACGCTCACCCAGGAGGTGCACGATCTGCTCGCGCGGCACCCCAAGCCCAACAACGTGATCGTCGGCATCCGGCCGGAGCATCTCGAGGACGCCGCGCTGATCGACGGCTATGCGCGGATCCGGGCGTTGACCTTCGAGGTGACGGTCGACTTCGTCGAATCGCTCGGCGCCGACAAGTACGTGCACTTCAAGACCGAGGGCGCGGGCGCGCAGGCCGCCCAGCTGGCCGAGCTGGCCGCCGACTCCGGCGCCGGTGAAAACGAGTTCGTCGCAAGGGTTTCCACCGAGTCGAAGGTGACGCCGGGCCAGACCATGGAGCTGGCGTTCGACACCTCGAAGATCGCGATCTTCGACGCGGACACCGGCGCGAACCTGACGATCGTGCCCGCCGACGCAGGACTCGACCGGCCAGCCGGCGCCCGAGCCGCCGCGCCGCGCAGCACCGCAGGCGCCGCCGACGAGCCGCCGCCACCGCCGCCGGCCGAGTGATCGACGTCCTGGCGAAGGTCCGCGCACACCTGCGCGAGCACTTCGCCCGGGCCGGGATCACCGCGGAACCCGACGAGGCCAGCGTGACGTTCCTCGGCACCGAACGCATCGACGTGCTGCGGTTCGGCCCCGACGGCGACGGCGTCAGTCACTATGTGTCGCTTGGCTGTTCGCGCCATCCGATGTTCGACCCGACCGAGATGGTGACCGACGCGCTGCACGGTCCGCGCGCCGAGGTCGTCGTCGCGCTGCGCGGGCCGTCGCCGAAGGGCCTGGCCCGCTCGCTGGCCATCGTGGCCGCGGCGCCCGCCGTCGAGGGCCTGATCCTGGAACCCGACGCGCTGATCGATCTCGAGTCGCCGCTGTGGGATCGGCGCGCCGTTCACCGCGTTTCTGTTGGGCCGCAGCGACATTGACGACGTTCCGCTGCCGCGCCGCTGCCGCCGGTCACGGTGCTGTCGGCGACCCCGATCACCGCCACCGAGGCGGCGTGGGTGCGGCTCAAGGGCGCCGACGCGATGCGCGAGGCGTGGCAGCAGGACGGGGTCGACGTGCTCGACCCGTCGGCCGGCGAGCCGCCAATTCCAACGCTCGAGCGGCCGCAGCGGCCGCAGTTCCGACTAGAGCCAGTGGTTGCGCCGGAACGTGCGGTACAGCAGCGTGCAGACGATCAGCCATCAGCAACAGCACCGCCGGATAGCCCCACACCTGGTGCAGTTCGGGCATGTGGTCGAAGTTCATCCCGTAGATGCCCGCCAGCGCGGTCGGCACCGCCGCGATCGCCACCCACGCCGAGATCTTGCGCATGTCGATGTTCTGCTGCATCGCGACCTTGCCGAGCGCGGCCTGCACCAGCGAACTGAGCATGTCGTCGTAGCTGGCGATCCGGTCGGAGGCCTGGATGTTGTGGTCGAGCACGTCGCGCATGTACCGCCGGACCTCGATCGAGATCAGGTCGTTGTGGTCGGTGCCCATGCGCTGCAGCGCCAGCGTCAACGGCGCGACCGCCCTGCCGCAGCTCGACGACCTCCCGCTTGAGCAGGTAGATGCACTCGATGTTGGTCTGCGTCTGCGGCGAGAAGATGTCCTCTTCCATCGCGTCGATGTCGGTCTCGATCAGATCGGTGATGTCGAGGTAGCTGTCCACGACGTGATCGGCGATCGCGTGCATGATCGCGTACGGGCCGAGCTTGAGGATCGCCGGCGAGGCGTCGAGCTGCTTGCGCACCCCGGCCAGCCCGCCGTGCTCGCCGTGGCGAACCGTGACCACGAAGTCGGGGCCGACGAAGATCATGATCTCGCCGGTCTCGACGATCTCGCGGGCGTTGACCATCGGATACGTGTTCGACGTAGTTGACGGTCTTGAGCACCAGGAACAGCGTCTTGTCGTAGCGCTCCAGCTTGGGCCGCTGGTGGGCGTGCACGGCGTCCTCGACGGCCAGCTCGTGCAGGCAGAACACGTCGGCCACCGCCTGCATCTGGTGCTCGTCGGGTTCGTGCAGGCCGATCCAGACGAACGCGTCCTTGCCCTCGCGTTCCAGCTCGTGCACCTTGTTCAGCGCGGCGGCGTGGGTGTACTTGCCGGGCGGCCGCTGGCCGTCGACGTAGATGCCGCAGTCGACCATGGCCCGCGCGACAGGAACGTGAATGGACTTCGCGTCCGGGCGGGTGCCCTTGGTCCGTGCGACTGGTCGAAGTGATGGAGGCAATGCGCGAAACGATGGCATCTCGAACCTCCCGTTCACGGCCGGGCATTCGTGAGAAGGCCCTGGTAAATGCTACGCGTCGGACCGGAGATTCACGGCGCGGGCGGGTGCGCTAGTTTCGTCCCGGAACCCAACTCTAGTCCAAGGAGCATCTGACGTGAGCACAACTCCCCTCAAGGTCGCCGTCACCGGTGCCGCCGGCCAGATCGGCTACAGCCTGCTGTTCCGCCTCGCGAGCGGCTCGCTGCTGGGCCCCGACCGCCCGATCGAGCTGCGGCTGCTCGAGATCGAGCCGGCCCTCAAGGCGCTCGAGGGTGTCGTGATGGAGCTCGACGACTGCGCGTTCCCGCTGCTGGCCGGCGTCGAGATCGGCGCGGACGCCACCAAGATCTTCAACGGCGTGAACCTGGCCCTGCTGGTCGGCGCGCGTCCGCGCGGCCCGGGCATGGAGCGCGGCGACCTGCTCGAGGCCAACGGCGCGATCTTCACCGCCCAGGGCAAGGCCCTCAACGAGGTCGCCGCCGACGACGTCCGCATCGGCGTGACCGGCAACCCGGCCAACACCAACGCGCTGATCGCGATGAGCAACGCGCCCGACATCCCGAACGAGCGGTTCTCCGCGCTGACCCGCCTCGACCACAACCGGGCGATCTCGCAGCTGGCCAAGAAGACCGGCGCGGCCGTCACCGACATCAAGAAGATCACGATCTGGGGCAACCACTCGGCCACCCAGTACCCCGACATCTTCCACGCCGAGGTCGGCGGCAAGAACGCCGCCGAGGTCGTCAACGACCAGGCCTGGATCGAGAACGACTTCATCCCGACCGTCGCCAAGCGCGGCGCGGCGATCATCGACGCGCGCGGCGCCTCCTCGGCGGCGTCGGCCGCATCGGCGACCACCGACGCCGCCCGGGACTGGCTGCTCGGCAGCCCCGAAGGACGACTGGGTGTCGATGGCGGTCCTCTCCGACGGCAGCTACGGCGTGCCGGAGGGCCTGATCTCGTCGTTCCCGGTGACCACCAAGGACGGCAACTGGTCGATCGTGCAGGGCCTGGAGATCGACGAGTTCTCCCGCGGCCGGATCGACAAGTCGACCGCCGAGCTCGCCGACGAGCGCAAAGCCGTCACCGAACTGGGACTGATCTGAGAACAGAGTCGATTAGGTTACCTACGAGTTCGTCAGTAACGTGATTCGCGTGACGGATATTGCAGAAAACCCGCAGGTCGTCATCTCGGATGAAGAGATCTTCGAGGCCCACGTAGCCGGCAAGCTGTCCGTCGAGCTGAAGTCCCCGTTGGACACCCAGCGCGCGCTGTCGATCGCCTACACGCCCGGCGTCGCGCAGGTCAGCCGCGCGATCGCCGCCGACCACACCCTGGCCGCCCGCTACACCTGGGCCAACCGGCTGGTGGCCGTCGTCAGCGACGGCAGCGCGGTGCTCGGCCTTGGCGACATCGGTCCTGCGGCGTCGCTGCCCGTGATGGAGGGCAAGTGCGCGCCTGTTCAAGGCGTTCGGCGATCTGGACGCGATCCCGATCGTGTTGGACACCAAGGATCCCGACGAGATCGTCGAGACCCTGGTGCGGCTGCGGCCGACGTTCGGCGCGGTGAACCTCGAAGACATCTCGGCGCCGCGCTGCTTCGAGATCGAGCGCCGCCTCATCGAGGCGCTCGACTGCCCGGTGATGCACGACGACCAGCACGGCACCGCGATCGTCGTGCTGGCCGCGCTGATGGGCGCCACCAAGGTGCTCGACCGTGACATGGCCTCGCTGCGCGTGGTCATCTCGGGCGTCGGCGCCGCGGGCATGGCGTGCGCGAATATCCTTCTGGCCGCGGGTGTTTCGGATATCACGGTGCTGGACTCCCGCGGCATCCTGCATCCGCACCGCGAGGATCTGACCCCGGTCAAGGCCGAGTCTGGCGCAGCGCACCAACCCCGACGGCCTGTCCGGCGGCATGATCGAGGCGCTCAAGGGCGCCGACGTGTTCCTCGGGCGTTTCCGGCGGCGTCGTGCCCGAGGAGCTGATCGCAACGATGGCGCCGGACGGCATCGTGTTCGCGCTGTCCAACCCCGACCCGGAGATCCACCCGGAGATCGCCGCCCAGCACGCCGCGGTGGTCGCGACGGGCCGCAGCGACTTACCTGAACCAGATCAACAACGTGCTGGCGTTCCCCGGTGTGTTCCGCGGTGCGCTGGACGCCGGTGCCCGGCGGATCACCGAGAGGATGAAGGTGGCTGCCGCCGAGGCGATCTTCGCGGTGGCGGCGACGACCTCGCGCCGGACACGGATCGTGCCGAGCCCGCTGGATCCGCGGGTCGGCCCTGCGGTCGCGTCGGCGGTGGCCGCGGCGGCTGAGATCTGATCGGTCCGATGCGCTCGCGCCGGTTGGCGCTGGCGCTCGTCGCGCTGATCGCAATAGTCGCGGCCGGCTGCGGCGGCCACGCCGGTCCGCCGTCGATCGCCGTCGGGTCCACATCCGATCCCGAGTCGACGTTGGTGGCGCACCTGTATGCGGCGGCGCTGCGGTTCTACGGCAGCCCCGCACACGTGCGGTCCGTGCCGGATCCGGTGAGCGAGCTGGATTCCGGGAACGGTCCGCGTCGTGCCCGGGTTCACCGGCCGACTGCTGGAGAGGTTTGAGCCCGACGCCACCGCCACGTCGGACGCGCAGGTGTACCGCGCGATGGTGTCCGCGTTGCCCGAAGGCGTTGCCGCAGGCGACTACACGACATCCGCGGAGGACAAACCCGCGATCGCGGTGACCGAGCGGACCGCCGACGCGTGGGGTGGGCGTGACGTGACCGCGGCGGTCCGCAACTGCCCGAAGGTCATGGCCGGCGCGCTGGCCGGCGTGCGGCCGCCGTCGAAGGTCGGGATCGTGCGCGATGCCCAAGCCACGCGAATTCCCGGACAATGCAACGCTTTTCGCCGCGCTTCGGGCGGGGCAGATCAATGCGGCGTGGACGACGGCCGCGACGCCGAACATTCCGTCCGAGCTGGTGGTGCTGTCCGACAAGACGGCGCTGATCCGGGCCGAGAACCTCGTTCCGCTGTACCGGCGCAACGAGCTGAACGAGCAGCAGGTGCTGGCGCTCAACGAGGTGGCAGGCGTGCTCGACACCGGGTCGCTGGCCGATATGCGCCGCCAAGTCGCCGAGGGCAAGGAACCGGGACTGGTGGCCGACGCGTGGCTCGACGCCCACCCGCTCGGCCGCTAGTGCGCCTGGGGCACCATCCGCGACATCACCGACGAGAACAGCCGCTGGTATCCCGACCCGGTGACGCGGACGATGAGGTCGAGCGCCTTCGCGTCGGCGCCGACGAGCACCCGGGCCCTGTTCTTGCGGACACCGTCGAGGATGATCTGCGCCGCCTTCTGCGGCGTGGTGTGGGCGAGCTTCTTGTCGAAGGTCTGCGCCAACTCGTCCTTGTCGAAGCCCTCGACCGCCGTCATGTTGCGGGCGATGTTGGTCTTGATGCCGCCGGGGTGAACCGTCGTCACCTTGACCGGATGCCCGGCCGCCATCATCTCCTGGCGCAGCGCCTCGGTGAACCCGCGCACCGCGAACTTCGCGGCGTTGTAGGCGGCCTGACCGGGCACGGAGAACAGCCCGAACACGCTGGAGACGTTGATGACGTGGCCGTCGCCGGATTCGATCAGGTGGGGGAGGAACACCTTGGTGCCGTTGACGACGCCCCAGAAGTCGACGTCCATCACCCGTTCGATGTCCTTGAACTGGCTGACCTCGATGTCGCCTGCGAACGCGATGCCCGCGTTGTTGTAGATCTGGTTGACCTTGCCGAAATGCTGCTTGACTGCGTCGGCGTACAACTCGAACGCCTCGCGCTCGGTGACATCGAGCCGGTCTGCCTTCACGGGCGCGCCGATGGCCTTCAACTGTTCCTCGGTGGCTGCCAGGCCTTCGGTGTCGACGTCGCTGATCGCCACGCTGGCGCCCGAGCGGGCCAGCTCGATGGCCAGCGCCTGCCCGATGCCCGACCCGGCGCCCGTCACCGCCGCGACCTTTCCGGCGAAGCCCTCCATAACCACTCCCTCGTGTCAGTTGACTCGGGTCGAGGCTAGCCGGTACCGCGGTCCCGCTTTGAGTGGCCCTCAGCCGCTAGGGTTCAAACATGGCGAGCGACAGAACCGGGCTATCGCGTTCGCTGTTGCCGTGGGTTGCGGCGGCACGCGTCGGTGTTGGAGCGGTCATGCTCCTGGCGCCGAGCAGAGTCTTCAAACCTGGCTCCGGGACGGAAACGCTGCTCATGCAAACCATCGGGATCCGGGATGTTGTCCTCGGCTCCGGTGGGTGCGCTGCCTGGGCCCGGGGGGCTGACGAGGAGCTGCAAAGGTGGGCCACCGTCGGCCTGATCAGCGACAGCGCCGACTTTTGTCTGGGGTTACGCAGCAAGCGTCTCGTCGGCACCAAGAGCGCGATGATCGCCACACTCTCGCCCGTGCCGTTCATCGTCGCAGGGCTGCTCGGCGTCACTCGCAGCACGCGTAAGCCCTGACTCCGACACGTCGGGTGGTGATCAGCCCGGCTTGGTGGCCGTGATGACGTGTGTACCCATGCCAGGGCCCCACCACATCCGCCAGCCGAGATTGCGTCGACGGACGTCGGTCCAGCCGAGTTCGCGCAATTGCCGGGCATGGTGGTTGGTGTTGAAGATGTCGACGAGGGCCAGCCTGCCGCCGGGACGCAGCACCCGGGCCGCCTCCCTGATGGCCTTCGCGCGGGCCTCCGCACTCGGAATGTTGTGCACCACAAGGCTGCTGACGATCACGTCGAAGCTGTCGTCGTCGAACGGCAGGTCGGTGATGTCGGCGGTGCGCACCTCGACGCGGTCGGCGACGCCCTCGATCTCGGCGTTGCGCAGCGTGTTCTGCTGCGCATTGTCGGTCTGGTCGGCGCGCCAGATGTCGACGCCGATCGCGCGGCCGTTCGGAAGCAGCTTGGCCGCGGCCAGCAGCACCGCGCCACGCCCGCATCCCATGTCGAGCAGCGTTTCGTCGCCGCGCAATCGCAGACCATCAAGGATCTCGGCCCATACCTCGAACTTGCCGACGCGTGTGGTGCGAATGAACAGCGCCGCCGTCGTCACAATCGACGCGCCGATTCCGCCGGTGACCACCGCGGCGACGGGCTTACCTCGCGAAAGACTTCGGGCCGCCGACGCGAGCAGCCCTGCACTGACTGTCCCGACGATGGTTGCCACGGTTGGTGCGGACACGGCGCGATAATCCCCGTCGAACCCGTAGTCGGCCTTGTGATCGCGAAGGTCTACGACAGTCATCTACACACGGTAGATCGCCGCCAGTGCGCATGGGGCGCTACGTTTTTCGTCAGCTTGCAGCTGTGTATCGCCTGTGAACTGGCCAGGGCCCGCGACGAAGCTCGGACGTCGCGGGCGGGCGTCATCTGACCGCCCGCGTAGCAATATGGCGCAACGGAATTGTTGTTAGCGAATACTTGCTCATCTCAAGCGATTATTCGCATGCGAACTCAATAATGTTGCGCGCGCAAACAATTCCGATCAAATAATTGTCGACATGCTAAATCGACGCGGTATTTACGCTGGTGACATAAAGTTAATTGGGGCGGGGAGCGCCTGGCCATTGGTCGGACGAACTGAATAAGTCGCTGGGGTCTTCGATGCGATCGCAGGGTCGGGCGTAAATCGATAGAAATCGGAGACGGACATGTCGATCTATCACCCCAGCAATCGTCGCGTCCGGACCGCCCCAGGCATCCGTGCTGGGGCTTCCCGGGTGTTCGCCTCTGCAGCGGCGATCTGTGCGGTCGGATTCCTAACGGTCCCAACACCCGCGCAAGCGGACCCGATGCTCCCACTTGCCCCCGCCTGCCAATATGGCTTTACCGGGAGTGAAGGCAGTGTTGACGTCCAACAGAGCAATGGTGCCGTTGTTCACCTCCTCACGAACGGACCATTTGAGCTCGTGGGCGTGGCTCGCGCCACAGGCACAGGCGGCTCAGGCAACGAAGCGATGGCCGGGATAGTCAAGGGCGGCCTTAGCGGTAACCAACTCGCCTTCACCATACGTTGGAACAACGGTCCAGTAGGAAAATATACCGGCGTTGTGGATGACGGTGGCTTCGTCTCCGGTACCACCTTTGACGTGGTGAATCCCGAGTCCAGAGCGACCTGGGGCCTCTTCGAACGGCTCCAGTGCATCACGCCACCCGCCGCTCCTGCACCTGCGGACCCCGCACCGCAACAGGTTCCCGCGCCAGCGCCCACAGCCGCCGTATTGGGTGCAGTCGTCAACGGCCCGGCGACGCTGCAGGCCGGTCTGAGCGGAACGTATGTCGTCACCGTGAGCAATAGCGGGGGTGTCAAGGCGCCGGTCGAGCTGTTCATCATCTTCGCAGGCAAGCTAGAGCAGACCGGCCAGATCGGGGCCGGGGGTGGGTTTGATTGCCAGCTCCAATCGCCGGCTGCGGGCGTCAACGCAACGGTCCGCTGCGTCCAGCAACTTGAGCCCGGCGCGAAGTACGACATCACAGTGCAGGGACGCGGGTCGGTGCCTGGCCCAGGCACGTTGCTCGCGAAAATCGGAAACGACGTCAACCAAAAAAACGTCGCGATAACTTAGCGGTCGCCGCTGGCTTGGAGGTGATGACTGCGTTGATGGGATGCCGACGTGACCGCCCTACATCGATGTAAAGCAGGAGACGAATATGTCCACATACTTTCCGAGGCGTCGTCGCGTGCCCGGCCGAACCGCACCGGGCATCCTTGCCGGCGCTGCAACGGCGATATGCGTAGTGGGGTTCCTCACGGTCGCAGTGCCCGCGCACGCGGTCCCGATGCTGCCACTTGCCCCCGCCTGCACCGACTACAGGTTCCCTGGGGTCTTCATACTCAAGCAGTCCAACGGTGCCACAGTGAACTTCACCTCGGACACACAAGTCGCCCGAGGGCCTGCTTACGCCGCGGGCACAGGGGGCACAACTGGCGGTGATTCGAGCGGGTCTGTCAGTGGCGGCGTCAAGGGTCGCCACCTCGACTTCACCATAAGCTGGTACGCAGGTGAAGACGCGAAAGGGCACTACACGGGCGATGTGGATGACGCCGGCTTCGCACACGGCACCACCGTTGACGTGACGGATCCATCGTCCGTAGCGACCTGGGACTCAACAGTCCCGCTCGCGTGCATGACGCCACGCGCGGATCCCCCACCCGCACAACAGGTTCCCGCTCCCCAACAGGTTCCCGCGCCGGCGCCCGCGACCGCTGTATTGGGTGCCGTCATCAATGGCCCGGCAGCGCTGCAGGCCGGTCTGAGCGGAACGTACGTCGTCACCGTCAGCAATGGCGGGGGTGTAAAGGCGCCGGTCGAGCTGTTCATCATCTTCGCAGGCAAACTGGAGCAGACCGGCCAGATCGGGGCCGGGGGTGGGTTTGACTGCCAGCTCCAACCGCCCGCTGCCGGAGTCAACGCAACGGTGCGCTGCGTTCAGCAACTTGAGCCGGGCGCGAAGTACGACATTGTGGTGCAGGGGCGCGGGTCGGTGCCTGGCCCAGGCACGTTGCTCGCGAAAATCGGAAACGACGTCAACCAGAAGAACGTCGCGATAACTTAGCGGCGACACCCAGGATTTTGCGATGAACGTTTCAGCGGCGCTCGTAGTTGAGGCTAAGCCCGAGCGGGTGGTGTTCGAGCCCGACCAGACAGCGGTCATCGTCGTGGACATGCAGAATGACTTCGGGACATCGGAGGGCATGTTCGCCCGTGCCGGAGTTGACATTTCGGGGATTCGGGCAGTGATCGCACCGACGGCTCGGGTGTTGGTGGGGGCTAGACGTGCCGGCATCCGGATCGCCTATCTGAAGATGGCGTTCCAACCGGACCTTTCGGACGCCGGTTTGCCTCAGTCGCCCAACTGGCTTACCCACCAGCGGATGAACGTCGGTCAGTCGGTCATCGCGCCGAACGGAAGCCCGAGTCGGATCCTCATCCGCGACACCTGGAACACCGCGATCGTCGACGAGCTCGCGCCTCAGCCGGGCGACCTCGTGATGTACAAGCATCGGTTCAGCGGGTTCTTCGGCACGGACCTGGACGCGAGGCTCAAGGACTGGGGCATCCGGAATCTTGTGTTCACCGGCTGTACGACCAGCGTGTGCGTTGAGTCGACGCTAAGGGATGCGATGTTCCGAGACTATTGGTGCTTGCTGCTCGAAGACTGCGCTGCCGAGCCAATCGGAGCGGGGTTACCGAGGACGAATCATGAGGCAACTGTCCTAATGATTCAGACGTTGTTGGGCTCGGTGTCAGACTCCTCGGCGTTTGTCGCGGCCGTTGAGCGACTACCGGTCCGGACCAGTGGCTAGCCGAACGACTGGTCGATGATCTCCTGCTGCTCGACCGCGTGCACCTTCGACGAGCCCGACGACGGCGCCGACATCGCCCGGCGCGAAATCCGTTTGATGCCGGACAGCTTGTCCGAGCACACTTCCGGAAGCGTCAGCCCGAACGTCGGCCACGCGCCCTGGTTGGCCGGCTCCTCCTGCACCCAGAAGTACTGCTCGACGTTCGGGTACCGCTCGAGGGTCTCGTTCAGCCGCCGCTTCGGCAGCGGTGCGAGCTGCTCGATGCGCACGATCGCGACGTCGTCGCGGTTTTCCTTGTTCTTGCGAGCGACCAGCTCGTAGTAGATCTTGCCGCTGGTCAGCAGGACGCGCTTGACCTTGCTGCGGTCGCCGGTGCCCTCGTCGTAGGTGGGCTCCTCGATTACCGACCGGAACTTGCCCTCGGTGAAGTCCTTCAGGTCGCTGACCGCAGCCTTGTTGCGCAGCATGGACTTCGGGGTCGCCACGATCAGCGGCCGGTGAATGCCGTCCAACCCGTGCCTGCGCAGCAAGTGGAAGTAGTTCGCAGGCGTCGACGGCATCGCGATCGTCATCGAGCCCTCGGCCCACAGCAGCAGGAACCGCTCAATGCGCGCCGAGGTGTGGTCCGGCCCCTGGCCTTCGTGGCCGTGGGGGAGCAGCAGCACCACGTCGGACAGCTGGCCCCACTTGGCCTCGCCCGACGAGATGAACTCGTCGATGATCGACTGCGCCCCGTTGACGAAGTCGCCGAACTGGGCCTCCCACAACACAAGTGCGTCCGGGTCGCCGACCGAGTAGCCGTACTCGAAGCCCACCGCGGCGAACTCGGACAGCGCCGAGTCGTACACCATGAACTTGCCGCCCGTCGGCGTGCCGTCGGTGTTGGTGGTGAGCAGCTGCAGCGGGGTGAACTCCTGACCGGTCTTGCGGTCGATGATCACCGAGTGGCGCTGGGTGAATGTGCCGCGCCGGGTGTCCTGCCCGGAAAGCCGAATCGTCTTGCCTTCGGCGAGGAATGACCCGAGCGCCAGCAGCTCGGCGAAGGCCCAGTCGACCTTGCCTTCGTAGGCCATCTCGCGGCGCTTCTCCAGCACCGGTTTGACGCGCGGATGCACGTTGAAGTCGTCGGGAAACGCCAAGTGTGCATCGCCGATGCGGGCCAGCAGCGACTTCTCGACCGCGGTCGTCATGCCCGCGGGCAGCATCTGGTCTTCCTCCACCGACTCACTCGGCTCGATCGGGTGCTTCTCGAGTTCGCGAACCTCGTTGAACACCCGCTCCAGCTGCCCCTGGTAGTCGCGCAGGGCGTCCTCGGCCTCTTTCATCGAGATGTCACCGCGGCCGATCAGCGCTTCGGTGTAGGTCTTGCGAGACCCGCGCTTGGTGTCGATGACGTCGTACATGTAGGGCTGCGTCATCGACGGGTCGTCGCCCTCGTTGTGCCCGCGCCTGCGGTAGCACAGCATGTCGATGACGACGTCCTTCTTGAACTGCTGCCGGAAGTCCATGGCCAGCCGCGCCACCCAGACACACGCCTCGGGGTCGTCGCCGTTGACGTGGAAGATCGGCGCACCGATCATCTTCGCCACGTCGGTGCAGTACTCCGACGACCGGGAATCGCCAGGCGATGTGGTGAATCCGATCTGGTTGTTGACGACGATGTGGATCGTGCCGCCGGTGCGATACCCGCGCAGCAGCGCCAGGTTCAGCGTTTCGGCCACCACGCCCTGGCCGGCGAACGCCGCGTCGCCGTGCAGCATCATCGGCACGACGGAGAAGCCGTCCGGTCCGTCGCCCTTGTCCAGCAGGTCCTGCTTGGCGCGGACCAGGCCCTCCAGCACCGGGTCGACGGCCTCGAGGTGCGACGGGTTGGCGACCAGCGACACCTGAATGTCGTTGTCGCCGAACATCTGGATGTAGTTGCCGGTCGCGCCGAGGTGGTACTTGACGTCGCCGGAGCCGTGCGCCTGCGACGGGTTCAGGTTGCCCTCGAACTCGCTGAAGATCTGCGAGTACGGCTTGCCGACGATGTTGGCAAGCACGTTGAGCCGTCCGCGGTGAGGCATGCCGACCACGACCTCGTCGAGCCCGTGCTCGGCGGCCTGGTCGATGCGCCGCGTCCATCATCGGGATGACGGTCTCCGCGCCTTCGAGCGAGAACCGTTTCTGCCCAACGTATTTGGTCTGCAGGAACGTCTCGAACGCCTCGGCCGCATTCAGCTTGGACAGGATGTACTTCTGCTGCGCGACAGTCGGCTTGTCGTGCTTGACCTCGATCCGCTCCTGCAGCCACTTCTGCTGTTCGGGCTCGAGGATGTGGGTGTACTCCACGCCGACGTGGCGGCAGTACGCGTCGCGCAGCAGGCCGAGCACCTCGCGCAGCTTCTTGTGCTCGGCGCCGCCGAAGCCGTTGACCTTGAACTCGCGGTCCAGGTCCCACAGCGTCAGGCCATGCGAGTTCACATCGAGGTCGGGGTGGCTGCGGAAGCGGGTCTGGTCCAGCCGCAGCGGGTCGATGTCGGCCATCAGATGGCCGCGGTTCCGGTAGGCCGCGATCAGCTCGAGGACGCGGCCGTTCTTGTCCTCGATCGAGTCGGGGTTGTCGGTGCGCCAGCGCACCGGCTCGTACGGGATACCCAGTTCGCGGAAGATCTCGTCGAAGAAGTCGTCCGACAACAGAAGTTCGTGGACGGTGCGCAGGAAGTCGCCGGACTCCGCGCCCTGGATGATGCGATGGTCGTAGGTGGAGGTGAAGGTGACCAGCTTGCCGACGCCCAACTCGGCGATGCGTTCCTCACTGGCGCCCTGGAACTCGGCTGGGTACTCCATCGCGCCGACGCCGATGATCGCGCCCTGCCCGCGCATCAGCCGCGGCACCGAGTGCACGGTGCCGATGGTGCCCGGGTTGGTCAGCGAGATCGTCACGCCGGAAAAGTCTTCGGCGGTCAGCTTGCCGTCGCGGGCGCGCCGCACGATGTCCTCGTAGCCGGCGATGAACTGGCCGAACCGCATTGTCTCGCAACTCTTGATGGCGGCGACTACGAGCTGGCGGTTGCCGTCCTTGCCCTGAAGGTCGATCGCGAGGCCGAGGTTGACGTGCGGGGGCGTGATCGCGTTCGGCTTGCCGTCCACTTCCGCGAAGTGGCGGTTCATGTTCGGGAACTTCTTGACCGCCTGCACCAGCGCGTAGCCGATCAGATGCGTGAAGGAGATCTTGCCGCCGCGCGTGCGCTTGAGGTGGTTGTTGATGACGATCGCGGTTGTCGAACATCAGCTTGGCCGGGATGGCCCGCACGCTGGTCGCGGTCGGCACGTCGAGCGACGCCGACATGTTCTTCACGACGGCGGCCGCAGCGCCGCGCAGCACAAGCACCTCTTCGCCTTCGACGGGCGTGCGCGGGGCGGGAGGCTTCGGCGTTGCCGCGGCCTTCTCCGGCTTCGGGTGCCTTGGCGGGGGCGGCGGCTTCTGCCTTCGGGGCAGGGGCTGGCGCCGGTTCCGGTGGCGCGGTGGGGCGCGGCCGGCCTGCGGCCGGTTGTCCGTTGCCTGCAGTGGATTGCGCTTCGGCGGTTGGCTCGGGGGAGTAGTCGACTAGGAATTCATGCCAACTCGGGTCTACCGACGAGGGATCCTCGCGAAACTTGCGATACATCTCCTCGACCAACCACTCGTTCTGTCCGAATGGTGATGGTGAGTTCACGGCAGCTACTCGCCTCGATTCCTTCGCTTCAGGCAAGCGGTTTTCCAGACGCTCGCCACCCATATTCCCGCGGTCAGCGGTTACCCGCTTTCCACCGCCTAAAGGCTAACGCCTCCGCCGTAGGCCCAACTATGCGAACGGCAGTTATCGTTATCGCTCGCTAGGAGCGGGCAGCACGTGCAGGGACGCCGGCCACCGTGGCGGCGGAGTGCCGAACGCCTTGCGGGCGTTGCCGACGATCTTCTTGCCCATCAGCCGGTTTCCCACGCCGCCGACGACGGCGCCAATGCCGACTGGCAGCAACTTGCCGAACGCGATCGCCCCGCGCTTGAGCGTGTAGCGCTTCACGAAGTAGCGCAGCAGGCGCGAATTCAGTTGGGACACCGCAGGCAGCGGCAGCGTCGCCGCGCCGTCGGCCAGCCACGCGCCGCTGGTGCGGCCGGGCCCGATCAGGTCGGCGACGGCGTGCTTGCTGTCCTCGCCGACGAGCACCGCCAGCACGAGAGCGCGCCTGCGCTCCCGGTGTTCGGCAGGGATGCCGTAGACCTCGGCCACTGCCAGCACATAGACCGCCGTCGCCTCAAGGAAAACCACGGTCTCGCCCGCGACCGCAGACAGCGCCACAAGGGTCCCGATCCCCGGGAAGGCCGCTGCGGAGCCGACGGCAGCGCCGCTGGCCATCACCGCGGCGAGGTAGTGCTTCTCCAGCTTCTTGACCACGTCGGCAGGCGTCGCGTTCGGGTTGTGCTGGCGCAGGCGGTCGACGTAGGCCTTGACGGCAGGGCCCTGCACGCGCGCGCCGCGTTCGATGATCTGAGAGAGCACCTTGGCGGCGGCGCTGGGATTGTCGTCAGTAGTAGCGGGCAGCTGGCTCTTGGTGCTTGACCGAGCGCTCATCTTGCGGCTCCCCCTTGTCGACCATGTTCGACGTGTCCGAATCTTCAGGCTAACGCTTGTTGAACGAACGGAGGCGCACCGCGGGTGCCCGATGGTGATAGCGCTCACTGTCTGTGATGCAGGGAACAAAATATTGAGAAGCGGCGCTAACCACTCTCATGGCAGCATCGACCGACGTGGACGTGACCATCGCGGAATCCTCGATCCCGGCAGGGGACTCGAAGCCGCCGAGTCGCGCCCGCATGATCGTGGTGCTGGGCGCATTGGTCGCGCTGGGTCCGCTGACCATCGACATGTATCTGCCTGCGCTGCCGAAGATCGCCGACGACCTGTCGGTCTCGTCGTCGGTCGCGCAGCTCACGCTGACCGGCACCCTCGCCGGATTGGCGCTCGGCCAGCTGATCGTCGGGCCGCTGTCGGACTCGCTGGGCCGCCGCAGGCCGCTGATGGCAGGCATCGTGCTGCACATGCTGGCGTCGATGCTGTGCCTGTTCGCGCCGAACATCGAAGTGCTCGGTGTGGCGCGCGGGCTGCAGGGCATGGGCGCGGCCGCGGCCATGGTCGTGGCGATCGCCGTCGTCGGTGACCTGTACGTCGAGTCCGTCGCGGCCACCGTGATGTCGCGGCTGATGCTGGTGCTGGGCGTGGCGCCGGTGGTGGCGCCGTCACTGGGTGCGGCCGTGCTGCTGAAGGCGTCATGGCACTGGGTGTTCGCCGCACTGGTCGATGTTGGCGGGCGGCCTGCTTCTGGTGGCCGCGCTGGCGCTGCCCGAGACGCTGCCTGCGTCGCATCGACGGCCGCTGAAGGTGCGCGGCATCGCCGCCACCTACGTCGAGCTGCTGCGCGACGCTCGCTTCGTCATCCTCGTCCTGGTCGCCGCGCTCGGCATGTCCGGCCTGTTCGCCTACATCGCGGGTGCATCGTTCGTGCTGCAGGGCCACTACGGCCTGGACCAGCAGGCCTTCGCGCTGGTGTTCGGCGCGGGGGCGGTCGCGCTGATCGGTGCCACGCAGTTGAACGTGGTGCTGTTGCGACGGTTCGCGCCGCAGACGATCGTGCTGTGGGCGCTGGCGGCGGCCGTCGGTGGCGGGTGTGGTCTTCGTCGGCGTGGCGTACGAGCACATCGGCGGGCTGGCGGGCTTCGTGGTGCCGGTGTGGGCGATCTTGGCGGCGATGGGCCTGGTCATCCCGAACGCCCCCGCGGTGGCGCTGTCGCGGCATCCCGACGCCGCGGGCACCGCGGCCGCGTTGCTCGGTGCCGCGCAGTTCGGCCTTGGCGCCGCAGTGGCGCCGCTGGTCGGCGTCCTCGGCAACAACGAGATCGCGTTAGCCTTGGTGATGACGGCCGGCATGGTGATCGCTTTGCTGGCGTTACTGGCGGTCGGCGTGCCGGCCACCGAAACCGAGGACGACGTCACCGGCGACGCCGTCGCAGAACCAGCCTGACGTGCATTATCTGGTTGACCCCGGACTTGTCGGGGCATATCTAGGTCCGTACCGTCGGCTGAATCGTTGTTTACCTGGTCGACCCGAGATGTTCCAAACGCTGACTACCCGGCAGGACGGCCGCGCCCGAGGCGGGGCGCGGTGGCAAGTCGACCCCGCTAACCCGTGGAACGCCTTGTGGGCGATGCTGGTCGGCTTCTTCATGATCCTGGTCGACGCGACCATCGTCGCGGTCGCCAACCCGTCGATCATGGACAAGCTGGGCGCCAGCTACGACTCCGTCATCTGGGTGACGAGCGCCTACCTGCTCGCGTACGCGGTGCCGCTGCTGGTGGCAGGCCGCCTCGGCGACCGGTACGGGCCGAAGAACCTCTATCTTCTCGGGCTGACGGTGTTCACCGCGGCGTCGCTGTGGTGCGGCCTGGCCGGCAGCATCGAGATGCTGATCGCCGCGCGCGTCGTGCAGGGCATCGGCGCTGCGCTGCTGACTCCGCAGACGCTGTCGACGATCACCCGAATCTTCCCGGCCGACCGCCGCGGCGTGGCGATGAGCGTGTGGGGTGCCACCGCGGGGGTTGCGACCCTGGTCGGGCCGCTGGCAGGCGGTGTGCTTGTCGACCGGCTCGGCTGGCAGTGGATCTTCTTCGTCAACGTGCCGATCGGCATCATCGGTCTGGCGCTGGCCGTCTGGCTGATCCCGGTGCTGCCCACCCAGAAGCACCGCTTCGACCTGCTCGGTGTGCTGCTGTCCGGGATCGGCATGTTCATGATCGTGTTCGCGCTGCAGGAGGGCCAGTCGCACCACTGGGCGCCGTGGATCTGGGGCACCCTCGCGGGCGGCATCGGGTTCATCGCCGCGTTCCTCATCTGGCAGTCGGTCAACCGCAACGAACCGCTGATCCCGTTGGTCATCTTCCGCGACCGCGACTTCTCACTGTCCAACCTCGGGGTCGCGACCATCGGCTTCGTCGTGACGGCGACGTTCTTGCCGTTGATGTTCTACGCGCAAGCGGTGTGCGGGCTGCTCGCCGACTCGGTCGGCGCTGCTGACCGCGCCGATGGCGATCGCGACCGGCGTGCTCGCGCCGTTCGTCGGCAAGATCGTCGACCGGTCGCACCCGCGGCCGGTGATCGGTTTCGGGTTCTCCGTATTGGCGATCGCGATGACGTGGCTGTCCATCGAGATGACGCCGACCACGCCGATCTGGCGGCTGGTGCTGCCGATCACGGCGATGGGCATCGGCTCGGCGTTCATCTGGGCGCCGCTGGCCGCGACGGCCACCCGCAACCTGCCGCCGCAGCTCGCCGGCGCCGGTTCCGGCGTCTACAACACCACCCGGCAGGTGGGCTCGGTGCTCGGCAGCGCAGGCATGGCGGCGTTCATGACGTCGCGGATCAGTGCCGAGATGCCGCCCATGCTGACGGAGGCGCCCGGCGAGGGCTCGGTGGCCCGGCTGCCCGCGTTCCTGCACGAACCGTTCGCCGCGGCGATGTCGCAGTCGCTGCTGCTGCCCGCGTTCTTCGCGCTGTTCGGCGTGGTGGCCGCGATGTTCCTGCTCGGCTTCGGCGACCCCGACCGGCTGCGTCGACGACGACGACATCGAGGACGCGGACCGCGACGCCGGCTATGCGGTCGAGTACGGCGGCGACGAGACGTTCGGCGATGACGACGACGAGTACCTCGAGTACACGGTGTCGTGGGACGAGCCAGAACCGGTGACGCAGGCCGAACCGGTCGTGCAGGCCGAACCGATCGTGCATGCCGACGACAGCGTCACCGAGCCGATGCGGTCGCGCGCCGACCACGTGCTGCATGCCCCCGCCGAGGTCTGGCACGGTGCCCCGGTCGAGTCGTGGCACTCGCTGCTCGAGGACGAGCCTGTGACGCGACGCGACGCCGCCGCCCGACGTCCGAGCCGCCGCGCCGGAGCCGCCGCGAGAAGCGTGGCGCAGCATTCTCGACGAGCTGCTCGAGCGACGTCCCCGCCAAGCCTAAGGTCGAACCGATTGGCTTCGCGCACAACGGGTTTCACGTCGACGAGGAACAGCGGTTCCAGCCGTTGCCCCCGACCCGCTCCTGAGACGAGGCCGACACCGGCACGCCATCGGACGCGGCCGCTCGCCACCACCTGCGTCGAGGAACACGCCGAGAAGCGGCCGTTCTGGTTCGAGTCCAACGGCAGGCATTCCCGCGAGGACCCCGACGACGCGTCGAGCTACGGCAGGCACTCGATGCCGCGGCCGCGACTAGCCGAAGAGCACTGCGGGGTTGAGGTAGCCCGTCGGGTCGAAGGCCGTCTTGACGGTGCGCATCGCGGCGATGTCGGCCTCGGTGCGCGACATCGACACGTAGTCCCGCTTGCGGGTGCCGACGCCGTGCTCGGAGCTGACGTTGCCGCCGCGGCGGGCGATCAACTCCATCATCGCCGAGTACAGCTTCGCGCTCCGCATCGGGCCCGCAGCGCAACACATTCAGGTGCAGGTTGCCTTCGCCGATGTGACCGAACAGCACCGGGAATCGCGTCGGGGGCATGCTTGGCGACCAGCTCGGCCGACTCGACTGCGAACCCATCGATCGCCGACAACGGCAGGGACACATCGAATTTCAGCGGCGGCCCGTATACGCCGAGCACTTCGGCGACCGATTCGCGGACCTGCCAGAGCCGCTGCTGCGCGCCGACGTCGACGCCGACCGCCGGCTCACCCGACATGCGCGCATCCTCGAGCGCGTCGGCCAGCCGCTCGGTTTGGTCTGTGTCGCCTGCCAATTCGATGAGCAGCTGCCAGGCGCCTTCGACGGGCGCCGCCACCCCGACATGCTCGGCGGTCAGCGCGCTGGCGCGCGCGTCGATCAGCTCCAGCGCCGCGATGCCCTCCATATCCCGGAATGCACGGCCGGTTTCGACAAGCGCGTCGAGGTCGTCGAACCCGCAGATCGCGGTGACCCGGTGCGTCGGGGTCGGGTGCAGCCGCAGATCCAGCCCGGTGATGACGCCCAACGTGCCCTCGGCGCCGATGAATAGCGACGCCAGGTCGTAGCCGGTGTTGTCGCGGCGAACCTGGCTGTGCCGATGCACCACTGACCCGTCGGGCAGCGCCACATCGAGGCCGAGGACCTGCTCGCCCATGTTCCCGTACCGAACCGTGCGCAGCCCGCCCGCGTTCGTCGACGCCATGCCGCCGACCGTCGCCGAATCGCGCGCGGCAAGGTCGACCCCGAACACCAGGCCCGCCGCGGCCGCGGCGCGTTGCACCTCGGCCAGCGTCGCGCCTGCGCCCACGTGTATCCGCCGCTCGACGACATCGACCTCGCCGACGTCGCGCAGCCGCTCGGTCGACAGCAGCACGTCGTCGTGTTCGGGCACCGTCCCCGCGACCAGCGATGTCCGGCCGCCCTGCACCGTGACGTACGCACCGGCGTCGCGGCAGGCCCGCAGCACCGCGGCGACCTCGTCGGCCGATCCCGGCCGCACCAGCGCGCTGGCGTGCCCGCGGTAGCGCCCGGTGTGGTCGACACTGCGGCCGTCCAGCACGTCGGGATCGGTGATGACGTGCGCGGCACCGACGATCCCGGCCAGCGTGTCGGTCAGGCTCATCTCGTGGGTGTATCACACGGCGCGAGCGACAAGAATGCGCCCAGCTCGATCAGTCGATCCGGGGTGGCAGGCAGATACTCCGTCAGCGACTCCGAACGGACGATGATGCTCAGGTATTTGGCGCGGCTGACCGCGACGTTGAGGCGGTTCCGGTTCAGCAGGAACGAGATGCCGCGGGGAACGTCATCAATTGATGACGCCGTCATCGACACGAACACCACCGGCGCCTGACGGCCCTGGAACTTGTCGACGGTGCCGACGGCCACCTCGGGCAGGCCCGCCGCCTCGAAATAGTCCTGCAGCAGCAGCACCTGCGCGTTGTACGGCGCGACCACCAGCACGTCGCTCGGGCCCGCAGCGGTCGCGTGCCGTCCTCGTCGGTCCAGTCGGAGCCGAGCAGCAGCCGAGTGGCCGCCACGATCGCGGCCGCCTCTTCCGGGCTGCTGGTCGAGTTGCCGTCGTGCGGGACGCTGAGCACCCGCACGCCCGGCGCCTGCCCGTCGAGCCTGCGCGCCGCGGTGCGGCTCTCCTCGGAATGCAGACGGCCCTCGTAGGACAGCCGCGACACCGGCTCGCACACCGCGGGGTGCATCCGATGCGAGCGGTCGAGGAAGTAGCCGAGCTCTTCGGGCAGGGTCCGGTGGCCGTCGACGAGCCAGCCGAGCGCGGACGCGTCGACCGGCTCGGGATGATGTCCCTGGCTCACCTGGGGCAACTGCTGCGGGTCGCCAAGCAGCATCAGGTTGCGTGGCGGCGCGGGCCACCGCGATGGTGTTGGCAAGGCAGAACTGGCCGGCCTCCTCGATCACCAACAGGTCGAGGCTGCGCGCGTCGACCCGCGTGTCGTTGGCGAAATCCCATGCGGTGCCGCCGATTACGCAGCCGTCGTTGGTGGCGATGAACGCGGCGTAGTCGTCCTTGTCGACGTCCTGCCACGCGGCGTCGGGCGGCGAATCCTTCTTGCCGATCCGCGCCGGGTCGACTTCGGCGCCGATCAGATCGCGGAACAGGTTCTCCACCACAGCATGTGACTGCGCGACGACGCCGATCCGCCACTGGTGTTCGTTGACCAGCTTCGCGATGATCCTGGCCGCCGTGTAGGTCTTGCCGGTGCCCGGCGGCCCGTGCACCGCAAGGTAGGACGAGTCGAGGTCGAGGAGTGCGGCGGTGATGTTCGCGGCGGTGTCGCCGTTGTGCGGCAGCGGTGCCCCGCTACGGGTGCGCGGGGTGCAGCGCAGCAGGATGTCGACGATCGCGCTGGTGGGCAGGTTCGGCAGGCCTGCGCCGACTTCCGCGGCGGCGGCCTCGATGGACTCTCGCAGCTTCCCGGTGGGGAAGGGCCTGCCCGGCGTCAGCGCGAACGGCAGCTGCGCGAAGTGTCCCGCCGTCCTTGGGTTCCCGCTCGCAGATGGTGACCTCGGTCGGGCACGTTCGGGATCGTCGACGTCGATGATCTCGGCGTTGCCGGCAGCGCGCCGGTCGGTGTTGTCGGTCGAGCCCGGCCGGCGGCGGGCGGCTCGTAGAGCGCGAACACATGCGGTGTCCAGGCCGCCGGCGGCCAGCGTGCCGGTCAGCTTCACCCAGCGCTGCTGCTTTCGTGCGCGCGACGACGGCAGGTGCCAGTCCTTGACCACCTCGGCCGTCGTCGGCCAGGAACACGTCGCTGGTGTCACCCCACTCGTCGACGGGGTTGTTCAGCCGGTCGAAATGCGCCCACCAGAACGGCTTGTCCTCGCGGCGGTGGTAGCCGCGCGCGGCCGCGAACATCGCGACGGCCGTCTGCTCCGGGCTGCGTTCCTCGACGCCGTCACCGGCGAACGCCATCAATGCGTGTGCGAGCTCGTCGGTGTCCTCGACCGCGGTGCCTTCGGCGACCGGCTGCGGGCCCAGCGGCGGCACGCTCGACTCGATCGCGATCTTGATCAACCAGTCGCGCAGCTTGTGCGTCGAGCGGCAGTCGTAGCGGTTGTAATCCTCGATCTCCTTGAGCACGTTGGCGGCTTCGTCGGATCGGCCGTCGGCGCGCAGCTCGCAGTATCGGGCGTACATGGTGATCGACTCCGCCGCGGTGGTGACATCGCCGGTGCGCAGCTCGGAGCCCATGTAGAGCGGCTCGAGGGACTTGAGGCTGTAGTTCTCGGCGCCGACGCGAATGCTCTTGCGCACCAACGGGAAAAGGTCGACGAGCACACCACTGCGCAGCAGGTCGTCGACCTCGTCCTCGCCGACGCCGTAGCGGCCGGCGAGCCGCAGCAGCGCGGTCTTCTCGTAGGCGGCGTAGTGGTAGATGTGCATCTTCGGGTAGCGCTTGCGACGCTTGCGGACCATCGCAAGGAAGTCGACCAGCGCCTGGCGCTCGCTCGCGCGGTCGTGGGCCCACAGCGGACGGAAGGTGCCCGTCGGCGTCGAGCACGCCCCACATGTACTCCAGGCCCCACTCGCGGCCGTCGACGGTCCACAGCGGATCGCCCTCGAAGTCGAAGAACAGGTCGCCCTTGTCGGGATCCGGCAGCAGGGTGAGCGGCTGCGCGTCGGCGACTTCGAACGGAGGCTTGCCGTCGACCCGCGGTGCGATCTGCAGGCGGGCCTGCGCGGTCAACGATGCGACGGTCCTGGCCGACAGCTCGGGCACGGCGCCGTCGTGCTGCGCGAGCGCCGACAACGTGGTGATGTCGGCTTCGATCAGCCGGGCGCGCTGGCTGACCCGCATGCCGGCCACCAGCAGCAGGTCGTCGGTGGCGCGGACCTGGATCGCGCACTCGGGACAGCGGAAGCATGCCCGCACCTCGTCGTCCTCCCACGTGACCGCGGCGCCGCCGGCCAGATGGTCGTCGAGCAGGCGTTGCAGCGCGGCGCGGCGGGGCAGATAGACGGGCAGCAACTCGTCGACGCGGTAGGTCGCGGTGGCGCCGTCGCCAAGCACCAACTCGACTTCGGATGCGACGGGTACTCCCGCCGCGGCGAGCGTGTCGGCGTAGGCCGCGAGCTGCAGCAGGGCCTCGACCTTCACCGACCGGGCCAGCTTGGTGTCGCGCAGCCGGTACCGCTCGCCGTCGAACACGAGGAAGTCGGCGAAGCCGACGAACCGGCCGTCGAACATCGCGGCCTGATAGATCACCGGCGCGCGACGCTCGACCGCGCGCATGGTCTGGTCGGCGGCGGCGGTCAGCCCGGCGACGGTGTAGTTCGGCCTGCCGATGATCGCGACGGTGTCATCGGCGAGCTCCCGAAGCTCGTCGAGGTGACGTTGTTCGTGCTCGCCGCCGAGTTTGGCTGTCCGCGCGAGCAGTTCGTCCTCGACGGCGACCCGCGGTCCCCGGCCGAGCTGGGCGTCGAACGAGCGCAGCAGCGCATACTCGCAGCGCGCAGCGGCGGCGAGATCGGATGCGCTGTAGATGACGCGAGCGTCGGCTCCTCGGAGGCCACGAACACGCTGCCACTGTATGTGACCCACCCGACACCTCAGTACGCGCGAACGTGGGTTACCCGCACGCGAATGCGGTCGCGTGCGTGACACAAGCCCACACTCGTCCATCCCCACGGCTGCGCTTATCCACAGACCGGCCGTTCATATGGTCGTCGACGGTCGATTGTGTGGGAGTGCGCGCTGACGGTGAGCGCATGAATGAGGAATTCCTGCCGTTCATCGGCACTGAAGCGTTGTCCACCGGCGCGGTGACCAGGCGAACGTTGGCCAGTCGGCACACCATGGTCTATCGCAATGTCTACTTGCGGAAGGGCGTGGAGCTCACAGCGGACAGACGAGCGGTGGCGGCTTGGCTGTGGTCGAGGCGAAACTCGACCATCGCCGGAATGTCCGCCGCGGCGCTGCACGGGACTGAGTGGATTGATGCGGAGCTACCCGCCGAACTGATCCGCAGAGAAGCCTGCGACGTGGACGGGATCGTCATCCATCGTTTCCATCTCCGCGACGACGAGATCTGCGTGGTGCACGGGATGCCGACGACAACGCCGGCGCGGACAGCGTTCGATCTTGGTCGGCGAGATCGACTCGAAAAGGCGATCATCCGGGTCGACTCGCTGGCGAACGCTACCGGCCTCAAGCCGAAGGATGTCGAGCGCGTCGCCGAATACCATCGCGGGGCGCGCGGCATGGTGCAGCTGCGACGTGTTGTGGAGTTGATGGACGTCGGCGCCGAGTCGCCGCAGGAAACCCGGACGCGACTTTTGTTGATCGCCGCCGGGTTTCCGAAACCGCAAACGCAAATCGTGGTTGTCGATGAGTACGGCGAGTTCGTTGGCCGTGTCGACATGGGCTGGAAAGAATGGAAGGTCGCCGTCGAATACGACGGTCCTCAACACTGGGACGACCCCGACCAGCATGCTCGCGACATCGACCGGCTGGCCAACCTAGCGGCTCAAGGCTGGGTGATCATCCGGGTGAGTCGAGATCTCTTGCGCTACCGGCCACACGTGTTCCTAGCTCGCGTGCGGGATGCGATGCGGGCGGCGGGTTGGCCTCATTGGGGCGACATCCGACTCGACGCCCGCATTTCGTGGCTGGAGCAGGGGCGCCGAGTGTGGGCTTGACGCACGCAAATCGGGAAGAAAGCGTGCGGGTAACCCACGTTCGCGGAAGCGCGGATCAGCCGGGCGTGTTGCCGATCAATTCGACACCGTTGCCGTTCCACCGGAACTTCACCACGCTGTCGAGGCCCTCGATGCCGCCGGAGTAACGCAGGGCGATGGTGTCGCCTGTGGTGGCCGAGTCGTCGATGCCGTTGAAGCCGTATGTGTCCGGCACGCCGGTGGGGATGAACTTGCCGAGGTGGAACAGCACGGCGCGAGTGTTCGGATTCTCGGAGTTGGTGTTGGCCCTGACGATCACCGCAGACAGTTGCGCGCATTCGTTGTAGTTGCCCGCCATCGGCTCGGGGTTCCAGGCCTGATTGCTGCGTGGGTCGCGGGGTAACTCGGAGACGGCCTTGATGATCTCGGGCGCGGCCAGGTTGACCGCGCACGGGTCGCCCGACTCGGTCGTGGTGGGAGCGGCAACCGTAGGTAAAGGCGACGACGGACGCGCGGTCGCCGGGGCAGGCGCCACGACCGTCGGCTCCGGCGTCTTGGACGCGGTCGAGTCGCTCGAACCACATCCGGCGACCGCAAGCGCCGCCGTGCAAATCACCACCGCCCACTTCACAGATGCGGACCGTACCGTCATCGCGATCGCTGGTCGAACAGGCGCGCGGCCGGGAATCGCACCACCAGCCATTAGACTCAGACCCCGATGACGTCCCCTGAACCAGATTCGGCCACGGCCGAACTGACCTTCGCTGACCTGCAGATTCACCCGTCGGTGCTGCAGGCGGTCGCCGACGTCGGATATGAGTCGCCGTCAGCCATCCAAGCGGCCACCATCCCGGCGATGATGGCGGGCTCCGACGTCGTCGGCCTCGCGCAGACCGGGACAGGCAAGACCGCTGCTTTCGCGATCCCGATCCTGTCCAAGATCGACCCCGCCAACAAGGCGACGCAGGCTCTGGTGCTCGCCCCCACGCGGGAGCTGGCGCTGCAGGTCGCCGAGGCGTTCAGCCGGTACGGCGCCCATCTGCCCGCGGTGAAGGTGCTGCCGATCTACGGCGGGTCCTCCTACACCGTGCAGCTGTCCGGGCTGCGGCGCGGAGCCCAGGTGGTGGTTGGAACGCCGGGCCGGGTGATCGACCACCTCGAGCGCGGGACATTGGACTTGTCGCGTCTCGACTACCTGGTGCTCGACGAGGCCGACGAGATGCTGCAGATGGGCTTCGCCGAAGACGTCGAGCGCATCCTCTCCGGCACCCCCGAGTACAAACAGGTCGCGCTGTTCTCGGCGACCATGCCGCCTGCCATTCGCAAGATCACCAAGAAGTATCTTCACGACGCCGTTGAGGTCGCTGTCACGGCCAAAACCACCACCGCAGAGAACATTACGCAGCGCTACATCCAGGTCGCCGGTCCACGCAAGATGGACGCGCTCACCCGTCTCCTCGAGGTCGAGCCGTTCGAGGCGATGATCGTGTTCGTCCGCACCAAGCAGGCCACCGAGGAGGTCGCCGAGAAACTGCGGGCGCGCGGTTTCTCCGCAGCGGCGATCAACGGCGATATCCCTCAGGCACAGCGCGAGCGCACCATCGCTTCGCTCAAGAACGGCAGCGTCGACATTCTCGTCGCCACCGATGTGGCCGCTCGCGGCCTTGACGTCGAGCGCATCTCGCACGTGCTGAACTACGACATACCCCACGACACCGAGTCTTACGTCCACCGCATCGGGCGCACCGGCCGCGCCGGTCGGTCCGGACAGGCGCTGCTGTTCGTGTCACCACGCGAGCGGCACATGCTCAAGTCGATCGAAAAGGCGACCCGCCAACAACTCACCGAGGCGGAACTGCCCACCGTCGACCACGTCAACGCGCAGCGTGTGGAGAAGTTCCGCGACTCCATCACCGACGCGCTTGGCGCCCCTGGTTTCGAACTGTTCCGGCGAATGATCGAGGACTACGAGCGCGAGAACGACGTCCCGATGGTGGACATCGCCGCTGCGCTGGCGGCGCAGGCACGCGACGGCGAGCAGTTCCTGATGTCAGAACCGCCGCCGGAGAAGCGTCGCAAAGACGACCGGCCCGAACGTTCCGGCCGGCCCGACAAGGGACCGCGCAAACCGGGCCAGGGTTTCGCGACGTATCGCATAGCGGTGGGCAAGCGGCACAAGGTGAGTCCCGGTGCGATTGTGGGCGCCATCGCCAACGAGGGTGGTCTGCACCGCAGCGATTTCGGGCACATATCCATCCGGCCGGATCACTCTTTGGTGGAATTGCCGGTCAAGCTTCCTCGCGAGACCGTGAAAGCGTTGGAACGGACCCGCATTCAGGGAATCCTGATCAATCTGCAGCCCGACCGGCCGCCACGCAAGGCCGGGAAGAACCACCGCAAATCGACATGACCCTGTCGAAGGACGTGGCAGCGCAGGGCGGCCTTGAGTCGGTCAGCAAGGCCGAGCGCGTTGCGTCGCTGACCGGAATCCGCGCGGTCGCCGCGCTGCTGGTGGTGCTCACCCACGCCGCCTACACCACGGGCAACTACACCCACGGCTACATCGGCCTGGTGTACTCGCGCATGGAGATCGGCGTGCCGATCTTCTTTGTGCTGTCAGGTTTTCTGTTGTTCGGACCCTGGGTCAAGGCCGCGGCAACCGGCGGGCTGCCGCCGTCGGTGCGCCGTTACGCCTGGCATCGGGTGCGACGGATCATGCCCGCGTATGCGGTGACCGTCCTCGCGGCCTATCTGCTCTACCACTTCCGCACTGCCGGGCCGAACCCCGGGCACACGTGGATCGGCTTTCTCCGCAACCTGTCGCTGACGCAGATCTACACCGACAACTATCTCTATTCGTATCTGCACCAAGGCCTTACCCAGATGTGGAGCCTTGCCGTCGAGGTCGCGTTCTACGTGGCGTTGCCGCTTCTGGCCTACCTGCTGTTGGTCGTGCTGTGCCGACGGCGGTGGCGGCCGGTGCTGTTGCTGACCGGGCTCGCAGGCTTGGCGTTGATCACCCCGGCGTGGCTGATCCTGGTGCACACTACTGATTTTCTGCCCGACGGCGCACGGCTGTGGTTGCCGACTTACCTCTCCTGGTTCATCGGCGGGATGATGCTGGCTGTCCTGCAATCGATGGGCGTGCGGGCGTACGCGATGGCCTGTGTGCCGCTGGCGTTTGCGTGCTTCCTCATCGTGTCCACGCCGATCGCGGGGGAGCCAACGACGTCGCCCAACCAGCTGCGGGAGGCGCTGTTCAAGGCGGCGTTCTACGCGGTGATAGCAGCGCTGATGGTCGCGCCGCTGGGACTCGGCGATCATGGCCTCTACGCACGATTTCTGGCTTCGCGGCCGATGGTGTTCCTCGGCGAGATCTCCTACGAGATCTTCCTGATCCACCTGCTCACCATGGAGCTGGTGATGGTAGAAATCGTCCGCTATCCGATCTACACCGGCTCGATCGGCATCGTGTTCGTAGTGACGGTGGCGGTGACGGTGCCGCTGGCCTGGCTGCTGCACCGGTTCACGCGCGTCCGCTCCGACTAGTTACGTGCGGCGACGCCAGACGGCGACAGCCACTGCCACCACACCGAGTGCAATGCCTGCACCTGCCAGCCATCGTGCGGTGTCATCCGGAGCGGAAGATGTCGACACCGCGTCGACGTTGCTCGGCTCGGGTGCGGCCGCCATCGTCGCACCATGTTCGTCGGCGGCCGCCTCTCCCGTCAAAGCCAGTGTGGGGGAGGGATGTTCGGGCTCGGCACCACCTGGCGGCGTCGGCTCGTCCCATTTCACGACGGTTCCGTCGCTGTAGGTCTGGGTGGCGGGGAAGCTGACACTGTCGGTCTTCGGCAGCAGCACCGCCACCCGGAAAAGCGCGAACTGGTCGGGCGCAATGCCTGCCGAAGGCGCGGCCGTCCAGGTGATCGACTTCACGGTGCCAGCTGCGGCGTCACGGTCGAGTCGAACGGTCCACCCTGGCATCTGCTGAGTGCTGACGGACGTGAGGTTTGGCAGCGCGACGGTGAGTTCTGTTGTCGCCGCGCCTTTCTCGGATTCGTTGGGCACCTCGAAGGTCACAGTCGCCTCGGCGCCCGGCTGGGCGTGGTCGGCCTCGACGTGCACGTGTGCCCACGCCGGTGCGGCCGTGAGAACGGTGAACGCACCAAGCGATGCGGTGGCCATCGCCACCCGACGTACACGAGTCGCGGTGCCGGTAACGGGATTGCGGTTGTTCGTCATGTCAATTCGTCTTTCCGGTGATAGAGGTGCTTACGGTGCGGCGCTTTACCGCGCCGACGGTGATATCGACGAGCAGGAATGCCAGCAGGCTCAGCCCGAACAGCGGCAGGAACCAACCCACGGCGAGCGCAACGATTCCTAAAACAGCAAGAGCCGCCGGCGGAAGGTTGCGGAGGATTCCGCGCAGCGGAGGCCTGCCTACTGCCCAGCTAGATCCGCGGGTGGGCCGTCGTTGCCACCACATCAGATAGCCGCGTAGCACAATGAGAATCAGCCCGATCGCGGTGAGCGCCAACACAATCTGGTTGACGAGGCCGAACAGGACGCCCATATGCGCGTCGATGGCCCAATCGGTGAGCTTGGCTAGGAACGGCCAGTCGGCGAAGTTGACCCGGTCGGTGATGGCGCCCGTGTCCGGGTTGACGGAGATGGAGTCGTGGCGAGTCGGCCAATCACGCTTGTTCTCGGCGACCTCCCATCCCTGCCCTTGCTCGGCAGGCGAATACAGCCACATCGGGCCCGAGAGTCCGGCCTGTTGAGCTGCTCGGAATGCGGTGTCGGCGCCGCTTAGTGCCGCATCGCCGTCGGCCGGACCATTCTCGGCGGCACGATGATGCCCACCGATGGGGACCCCCGCGTCGGCCAAGGTGGTTTCGACGGAAGGGGCGGTTGTGTTGAGGTGTTCCTGGATTTTGTTGACCGACTCACCCCCGTAACGCGACCAGGTGATGCCGGTAACCGACAAACCGAGCAACGCGACGACGATCCAAACGCCAACCGCGCCATGCCATGACAACGTTCTGCGGCGACCTTTCTTCGCCCGATCGGGCACCGCGAGGCGGCGCAGCTTGCCCACGTCCTTGCGGTGATAGATCCACAGCACCAGCCCGGCCAATGCGGTCACCCACAGCCAGCTCGCCGCCAACTCGCTGTAGTTGCGGCCGATCGAACCGAGGTGCAGGGTGCGGTGCAGTTCATCGAACCACGCGCGCAACGGCATCCATTGCCCGTAAGTGGTCAGCGCGCCGCGGACCTCGCCGGTGTAGGGGTCGACGAACACCGTGCGCGCATAGTCCGGGGGCACATCGTCGACGGCAAGGATGACGCGGGTCGTTTCGTTGGCCGCCGCCGGTGGCCGAATGCGTTCCACCGTGCCCTCGGGGTGGACTGACCTGGCGGCGTTGAGCTGCTCGGCCAGCGGCAGACGCTGCTCACCCACATGCTCGACGGTCAACTCGTGGCGAAACACCATCGTGTCGATCTGTGGGATCAACGCATACAACAGGCCGGTGATCGCGGCGATCAAGATGAACGGGCCGACGAATACGCCGGCGTAGAAGTGCAGTCTCATCAACAGCGGCCGCAAACCGCGCGGCCGCCCTGGCTGGACGGGTGGGTCATCGGTATGTAGTTCGTCGTCGTTGGAAACGGTGGTCATATATGGGAAGCCTTCGGATGGTGCGGGGCACGCGCGGATGCCGTGCATGCCAGGGGAATACGCTCGACTGCAGCGCATTGAAGGCGCCATCGCCGACAAGGCGAAGCGGGCCATTGAAGCGATCGGAGCCCTAAGCGCTCACGAAGGACACCTGTGGCGGTGCCCGCATCCCCAGACCGGTGCGCAGCAGGACAGGCCGCGCGACAATGTCATTGGTGGGTCGCCACGCCTGCCCTGCGGCAGGGCGGATGCGACCCGCCGCGAAGATCCGCAGCCAGCACAGCACCGACCCACACACCGCGTAGAGGTGCTCGACCGCGTTGATCAACAGGCCGAGCCCCACGGCGGCGAGAACGTGCAGCATCAGCATCGGCGGCGTCAACAACCAGCCGGCATGCTCGTGGTGCCCGCCGATAGTCAGCATCACGTGACCCAAGACCTGGGCCGCGGCCAACGCGGCAACCACCAACGCGACGCGCGAACGTCGGCCCTCGAGCGTGATTCCGCCGACCACCGCACCAACCGTCGCGGACACCACCAGCAGGAGGATCAACGCACCGCCCGCCGGTGCGCCACCACCGGCACCGGCATGCGCCGTCGCGGTCACCAGCGCCGCGCACAAGCCGACCAAACCGCCGCGCACGTACCCTGCGCGGGAAGGCGGCGTGCTCATCCGCGAGACCTTACCGACGTCGCTACTACACCGCCTAGTAGACCCCGGGCCACCGCAACCCGCAGCGAGTTAGGTTAAGCTGCCCTAAGTAATCGACACGAGGGGCGACGCATGTCCGACACACCATCGCGCGGGTTCCAGGGCGCCGTGCTCAAGCTGTTTCGCGCGGGCGACTACCGGCTGACGGTCACCGGGCGGCGCGAGGTTACGCCGCACTACCTGCGGCTGAGCTTCGATGGCGGCGGCCTGCTGACCGATCGGCCGCTGCACCCGACGATGTGGATCCGCATGTGGTTCGCCGACGGCGACAAGCAGCATCAGCGCGGCTACACGCTGGTGGATCCCAACCCGGTCGACGACACCGTGGACATCGAGTTCGCGCTGCACGACGGCGTGGCCTCGCGGTGGGCCCAAGACGCGCAGCCAGGCGACACCATCGAGGTGACGGTGCTTGGCAGCAATTTCACGCTGCCCGAGCCGTCCCCAAAGGGCTACGTCATCGTCGGCGACACCGCTTCGCTGCCCGCGATTAACTCACTGCTGACAGCCATCGGGGACGCGCCGGCCCGGGTGTTTCTTGAGGCCGGCCACGACGAGGACAAGCAACTGCCGGTGGCCCGCAGCGCGAATGTGGTGTGGGTGGACCGCAAGAACGGCGGCGAGGCACTGGTGGAGGCGGTCAGCTCATCGGCTTTCGACGCTTCCGATCACTTTGGCTGGGTGGCGTGTGACAACCGAACCACCCGCGAGGTGGCGAAGGTGTTCCGTGAGGACTTCAAGATCTCGCGCAAATCGATTAAGGCGCAAGCCTATTGGGTGGCCTGACGGCTCGGAAGCACGATGGGCACGACGAACTCCTCGAGCATCGCACGCTCATCGGCGTCGTCGTGTCCAGGGAACAGGAACAGTGAGGTCATCACCCGCACCAGCCAGCGGGCCCGGTGCGCCACCAACTCGGGGTCGTCAGGTCCCAGCGAGATGATGAAAGCCTCCGTCAGCGCCTTGATCACCTCGGACTGTTCGGCCATCTCGGCACCGATCGGCCGCTGCGTGGTGGCGAACCACGATGCGAGCGCGGGGCTTTCGCGGACGTTCCGCATCGAGGCCATCATGCCCTCGATGAGGCGATCACGCGGATCCACCACCGAGTTGATCTGCTCGGTCATCTCGCGATAGAGCCGGTAGCTCTCACGATGCACATAGGCGGTGTACAGCGCTTCTCGGTTTTCGAAATAGCGGTACAGCGTTGCGCGGGAACAGCCTGCCGTCGAGGCGATTTCGTGCATCCCGACGGCTGCCGCCTCCTTGTGTGCGAACAACTCGCCCGCGGCGTCAAGTATTCGGTCCGCGGCCACCTCGGTGCGCCGCGCCGCCAGCCAGTCGCCTGCCATCAGGAAGTCACCCGGAAAGGGACCGAGAGTGGGCGTCGCACGTAACTGCCACCAGCCCAGATGATTCCGGACTCGTCGACCTCGAAGTCCGGGCAGCGCGCGAGCAATTCCGTGAGCGCGACCCGCGACTGCATTCGTGCTGCCGCCGCGCCGAGGCAGTGATGTGCGCCGTGGCTGAACGTCAGGATATTGCGCGGCTTGCGTGTCACGTCCAGCTCGCCAGCATTGTCTCCGTACTGTCGCTCGTCGCGGTTGCCTGAGCCGTAAAGGAACATCACGCGGCGGCCTTCTGGGATGGTGACGTCACCGACCTTCACATCGCGCGTCACCGTGCGGCCGAGCATCTGCGCCGGCGACGTCAGGCGCAGGAACTCGTCAACCGAATCCGCGATCAGATCAGGGTTTTCGGCGAGCAACTTGCGCTGGTCGGGCCGCTGGTGGAGCAGCTGCACCGAGCCGCCGAGCATGCCGGTGGTGGTGTCGTTGCCGCCGGTGACCATCGTGAAGGTGAAGGCCAGGATCGACAGCACACCCGCGATGTCGCCGTCGGCTCCGACGCCCGCGGCCACCAGATGCGAAACGGTGTCGTCCTCTGGCTCGACGCGGCGGCGCTCGATCAACGCGGTGAAGTACGCCATCATCTCGCCGAGCGCTTCACCGAGCGTGCCCAAAGCTCCTGCGACCCCGCCCTCGACGGTGTTCGCCGCGACGATCGCCTCGGTCCAACCGTCGAAATGGTTGCGATCCTCCTCGGGAACGCCGAGATAGTGCGCGACGACCATGGACGGCAGTGGCTTGAACAGCTCGGCGACGATGTCGCCGCCACCGTTGGCGCGAATGCGTTCGATGCGCTCGACAACGTATTCGCGCACCTTGGGCTCGACCGCCTCAACCTGACGCGGTGTGAAGCCGCGGGAAACCAGCTTGCGGAACTCGGTGTGCACCGGCGGGTCCTGCATCACCATCGGCGGGTTGTCGGCCAGGCCGATGAGGTCGAGTTCGCCGTAGTTCACGGTCAGCCCGAGAGCTGACGAGAAGGTCTCGTGATCGCGGGCGGCCGACCAGATATCGGCGTGCCGCGACATCACGTAGTAGTCGTCGTCGGGCTTGCCGTCGGGTATGACGTGGTGCACCGGATCGTGGTCGCGAAGCGCGCGGTACATCGGCCACGGGTTGGGCCAGGAGTTGGCGTCAGCGAGCTGAAAACGGGCGGGCAAGCTATGAGACAGAGTTGCTGTCATGTCTCATTGGTACGACAGTCCACCACGACCTGTCAATAGCAGCACTCAGATTGCCGCGCCAGGGTTCAGGATGCCGTCGGGGTCGAGCGCCTTCTTGATCCGCTGGTTGAGCTCCATCGCCTCAGGCCCGAGTTGGCCCGCCAGCCAGGGGCGTTTCAGCCGGCCGACCCCGTGCTCGCCGGTGATGGTGCCGCCGAGTCCGACCGCCAGATCCATGATCTCGCCGAACGCCTTCTGGGCGCGCTGCACCATCGCCTCGTCGGCAGGGTCGTACACGATCAGCGGGTGCGTGTTGCCATCGCCGGCATGGGCGATCACCGAGATCAGCAGGTCGTGGTTGGCTGCGATCTTCGCCACCCCGGCGACCAGATCGGCCAGCGCGGGCAGCGGCACGCCGACGTCCTCTAGCAGCAGCGAGCCCTTCGCCTCGACCGCGGGAATCGCGAACCGCCGCGCGGCAACGAACGCTTCGCCCTCCTCCGGGTCGGATGTCGAAAACACTTCTTTCGCACCGTGTTCGGTGAATACGTCGGCCATGAACTGCGCGTCCTCGACGCCTGAGGGTCCCCGGTCGTCCGTGGCTGCCACCATCATCGCGGCGGCATCTCGGTCGAGGCCCATGCGCAACTTGTCCTCGACAGCGTTGATCGCCGCCGAGTCCATGAACTCCAGCATCGACGGCCGGATCTTGCCGGTGATCGTGACGACGGCGTTGGCGGCGGCCTCCACTGAATCGAATGTGGCGACCACCGTGCTCGCGACGTGCTGCGGCGGCAGCAGCCGAAGCGTCACCTCTGTGATGACCCCGAGTGTGCCCTCGCTGCCGACGAAGAGCTTCGTCAGCGAAAGCCCCGCGACATCCTTCAAACGTGGACCGCCAAGGCGCACGACAGTCCCGTCGGCCAGCACCACTTGGAGGCCCAGCACGTAGTCGGTGGTGACGCCGTATTTCACACAGCACAACCCGCCGGCGTTGGTGGCGATGTTGCCGCCGATGCTGCAGATCTCGAACGACGACGGATCCGGCGGGTACCACAGCCCGTATTCGGCGACCGTCTTCTTCACCTCGGCGTTGAGCAATCCGGGCTGCGTGACGGCGGTGCGAGTGACCGGGTCGACGGTGATGTCCCGCATCTTCTCGGTGCTCAGCACGATGCCGCCGGTCAGTGCGGTCGCCCCGCCGGACAGCCCGGTGCCCATGCCGCGGGGCACGACTGCGATCTTGTTGGCGGTCGCCCAGCGCATCACCGTTTGCACCTCTTCGGTGCGGCGGGGCCGGACAACGGCCAACGGCGTACCCGCGCTGGGATCGGCGGCACGGTCTTGCCTATAGGACTCCAGGATGTCGGGGTCGGTGACGACGACGCCCTCGGGCAACTCGGCGATCAGGGCCGCCACTGCCTCTGCTGTCATACGTCGATCGTACGAGTCAGCGATTTCGCGGCCGAGAAGCAGTTGCGGCGGCGATAATTACCACTCCTAAGCAGGTAACAGGCCTTATTCTGAGCCAAACGGGGTGGTCCGGTTTTCGGACCGGCGGAGGTCGGGGATGACCACAGCAATGGCGTGCAGCGCATGCGGCACCGAGCTGCTCGAGAGCGCCCGGTTCTGCCACGCGTGCGGGTCGTCGGTCACGACACCTGATGCGGGCGCAGAGTACAAGCAGGTGACCGTCCTTTTCGCCGACGTCGTTCATTCGATGGATCTCGCGGCGGCGGTGGGTCCGGAACGACTCCGGGAGATCGTCGGAGAGCTCGCCCGGCGGGCAACCGCCGTCGTACAACGCTATGGCGGCACGGTAGACAAATTCACCGGCGACGGCATCATGGCGCTTTTTGGCGCGCCTGTGGCGCTCGAGGATCATGCCATTCGGGCGTGCCTGGCGGCGCTGGACATCCAGCGTGAAGCTCAGGCGTTGGCCCCCGACGTCGAGCACCACGACGGAGTTGAGTTGTGGCTGCGTGTTGGCTTGAATTCGGGTGAGGTGATCGCCGGTGAAATCGATTCGGGGACAGCGACATACACCGTCATCGGTGAGCAGGTCGGCATGGCGCAGCGGATGGAATCGGTGGCGCCCGAAGGTGGCGTGATGCTGAGCGACTCCACCGCGCGGCTAGTCGAAGACGTCGCCACATTGGGCGAGCCAGAAGCGATAGACATCAAGGGATTCCATGCTCCCGTTGTTGCTCGCTGTTTGCTCGGGGTCGCGGCGCACCGACACACAAGTCGAGTCGAGCCGACTTTCGTTGGCCGCGAGTGGGAACTGAATGCGCTCGGCGGGATCCTGGACCAGGCGATCAAGGGAAAGGGAAGCGTCGTCGGCGTCGTGGGACCTGCCGGCATAGGCAAGAGCCGCATCGTCGGTGAAACCGCGGCACTCGCGAGCCGCCGCGGAATGGACATTTTCACGGCGTACTGCGAGTCGCACACCAGCGAGGTTCCGTTCCACGCCGCAACCGAGGTGTTGCGCGCCGTCATCGGGCTCAACGACCTCGATGATGCGGCGGCGCGTACGCAGGTGCGGGCACGGCTGCGTGACGCCGACAGCGAGGACCTCGTACTGCTCGATGACTTGCTGAACATCGCCGACCCGAACGTCGTCCCGCCGCAGATTGATCCGGACGCGCGTCGTCGCCGACTGACGGCGATGGTCAATGCCGCCGCGCTGGCCCGCGTTACACCAGCAGTCCTCATCATCGAGGACGTTCATTGGATCGACGAAATCAGCGAGTCGATGATTGCCGGGTTCCTCTCTGTGGTTCCCAGGAGTTCCTGGCTGGTGGTGATCACCTATCGACCCGAATACGACGGCGCCCTCTGCCGGACGTCGCGATCGCAAACCGTGGCCCTTGAGCCGCTTGATGATTCGCAGATATCGGCCCTGAGTTCAGAGTTGCTGGGCGATCACCCCTCGGTCGGTGCGCTTGCCTTGACAATTGCCACACGTGCCGCGGGCAACCCATTCTTCACCGAGGAGATCGTCCGGGACCTGGTCGAGCGTCGCGTTCTGACGGGTACCCGCGGCGCGTATGTGTGTGCAGATCCCGGGACCGAGGTCAGCGTCCCAGGGACGCTGCAGGCGACAATCGCTGCGCGCATCGATCGCCTCGCCCCGGCGGCGAAACGGACGCTGAGCGCGGCGGCGGTGATTGGGTCGCGGTTCGGCGCCGACCTGCTCCGGGCACTGCAGGAAGTCGAACCGGCGCTTGATGAGCTTCTCAGAGCAGAACTGGTTGATCAGGTCACGTTCACGACGCGTGCAGAGTATGCCTTCCGTCATCCGCTCATTCGTACGGTTGCCTACGAGTCGCAGCTGAAATCCGATCGCGCCCAGCTGCATCGGCGGCTGGCCGCAATGATCGACCCAGACGACCAGAACGCGCCGCTGATCGCCGAGCACCTCGAGGCAGCGGGCGATTTGGACGGCGCTTACCAGTGGCATATGCGAGCCGGCACGTGGGCGGCAAACCGCGACTATCCGGCGGCGAGGACGAGTTGGGAACGAGCACGGCAGGTGGCTGACCGACTGCCTGCCGAGCACCCCAACCGGATGGCGATGCGGATCGGCCCACGCACTCTGCTGTGTGGCAGCGCGTATCGCACTGCTGCCGGAATCGCCAATGTGGGTTTTGACGAGTTGCGTGATCTCTGCACCGCCGCGGGAGATAAATCGGCTCTGGCCATCGGCATGGCCGGTCTGGTGTCGGCACATGTGCTGCGGAACCGCATTCGCGAGGCCTCGCAACTGGCGTCGGAATACATGACGCTGGTCGAATCGCTGGACGATCCGGTCTTGACCGTTGCGCTCTCCTTTTCGGGCATCATCGCCAAGATCCAGCGCGGCGAGGTGGGCGACGTGCTGCGCTGGTCTCAGAGGGCGATCGACCTTGCCGGGGGTGACCCGGAGATGGGCAACTTGTTCGTGGCATCACCACTTTCGGCGGCACTCGCGTGGCGCGGGACGGGCCGGTGGGCGTCGGGCCAGAGCGGATGGAAGGAAGACTTCCGGCGCGCAGCTGTGATGGCCCGATCAACAGACCTGAGCGCGCAAGCTGTCGTCTTCGCGTTCACCTATGGCCTCGCTATACCCCGCGGTGTACTGCTGGCCGACGATAAGGCGCTGCGGGAAATCGAAGAGGCGTTACAGATCGCCGAGCGAGCGAGTGACGAGGTGACGCTCGTCTTGCTCCGATTCGCCCTCTGCGTTGCGCTGATTCACCGTGACGGCGACGACCACCAGCGCGGCATCCACCTATTGGCCGAACTCCGTGAAACGTGCATAAACGACTCGTACGCCACCAACCTTGTCCCAGGCATCGACGGATTGATGGCGCGCGAAATGGCTCTTCGGGGTGATCTCGACCGCGGGGCCGAGCAATTGCGCGCGGTTGCCGATGGCTTGTTCACCGGCGAATACTTCTGGCCATTGGTACAAACCACGGAGTTTCTCGTGGAGACTCTCCTGAACCGCGGCACCGGTGATGACCTTGCTGAGGCCGACGCAGCGATCGCGCGGTTGGCGGGGCTACCGAACCATATCGATCCGCTGTACCGGGAGCTCACGATGCTGCGGTTGCGCGCGCTCGTCGCTCGCGCCCGACGTGACGAGTCGACCTACCGCGACTATCGCGACCGGTACCTCGACATGGCGACATCGCTTGGCTTTGAAGGCCATATCGCGCTGGCCCAGCAGATGGCGTGACCTACTTGTCGGGCTGGTCGGGAGATAGCAGCTTGATGAGTTCGTCGCGGGTTTCGGTCCCTGTCTTGGTCATGGCCCGGTAGACGTGGCCCTCGACGGTGCGAGCCGAGACGCAGAGCCGCTCGGCGACGTCGCGAGTGGAAGACCCCGACCCGAGGAGCCGAATGATCTCGCGCTCACGTGCGGTCAGCGGCAGCGGTTCGCTGACCTCGCGCAGGGCGGGCGTGCTGATGCCGCCGCATCGTTGCGCCAACGCCTCCGCGCGTGCGGAGCATCCCAGGGCGGAGCCCCGCCGATCGCCCTGCCGGAATGCGAGGCAGGCATGGGCGGCAGCGTCCACCGCGGCGACGAGGTCGCCCATTTGCTCGAATTCGACGGATATTGCTTCTAATTCGGGCGCATCAGAACCGGCGAGCGCTGCCGCGAATCGGGCGGCCATTTTCACGCGCGGGCCCTCGACGATTGATTCGAGTTCGGTGAGTCGACTCGCGGCCGAGTGATCCCCGAACTGGACAGCGGTCTGCAGGCACACCACCTCGGCGGCGAATTGTCCCTTGGCCGCGGCACTTTCGGCAGTCGACAATAAGGTGGTGATCGCCTCGGAGATGGCGCCCTGCCCGGCCACCACCCATGCGCGGGCCAGGCTGCGCTCGTAATCCAGCTTGCGAAATGGCCGCCGGGCTTCGTCGAGCTCAGCGAGCAACGCCGCCGCCTCCTTGGTCGCCCCACGCATCGCCAAGGCGGTGGCGTACGGGATGTGGTAGCGGAACCCCCAGCCCATCGCATTCCCCGATGCCGACAGAGCGGGTGCTGCAGAACCCAACAGCGCGCAGGCCGAGTCAAGCCGACCGGCGAAGAGCGCGGCTCGACCCACGACCGCGGTGCCGACCAGCTGTGGAGGCCCCGGCACCTCGGCAGCTTCCTTGCGGACTTGTTCTGCCATCTCGAGCCCCGCCTCGATTTGCCCCGCCAACAGCAGCGCGCTCACGTGTGCGTCGGCGATGTTGAATCGCATCTGCGGTGAGTCGAAGAACCGGGAGGCGACGTCGTAGCCAGTGTTCGCGACCGACACCGCCTTGTCGGTTTGTCCCGTGTCCGCCAACATCACGGCAAGCGCCCACGCTGTCTCGGCGCCCGCGACGGCCGGCAAATCTTCCAGCACAAGGCTTTCCGACGCCTGTAGTGCTTCCTGCGGTTGGTCCAGCGCAAACCAGTACACCGCGAGGGAGGCGTCGATCCAGAAGCGAGGCACAGTGCTTAGGGCGGCGTCATCGACGATTTCCTTCGCGCGCCGGGCATCGCCGAGAGCCCACAATGTGTTGAGGGCGCGGAGGTACGCGAGCCGGCCGCGGTCGTCGTCGGTGAGCTCTGAAACCGGCACTGCCGACAGCACCTCGTCGGCTTCCTTGCCTGCGGGCAGCCACGACAACGCATGCGCACGAAGGAAATACGCGCGCGGGGGTGCGCCCGCGCGGATCGCCGCTTTCGCAAGCCGATCCGCCAGTCGCAAGTCTCCCAGCCAGATAGCGCCACGTGCTGCCGTGAGAAACAGATCGGTGTCGGGTTTCACGTCGGAGTCCAGACTCAATGATGCGCGGCGCACCACGTTGCGCATGTCGTCGCTGTCTGGGGCCGACGCCAGTTCTGTCGCTACCTTTCCGCGCAGCCGTCGCAACCTGGTTTCGGCCGACCGCGTCCGTCGCACCTCACCGTAGAGCGGGTGTGCCAGCCGCACGTCGATCCTGCCGTCGCCCTGTTCGACGGTGACCAGGCCGCGCATGTTGGCTTCCTCGATGGCGTCGGCGTCCGCGATCCTCCGCAATGTCGTCATCTCGAGTGGTTCCCCGACGGCCAGTGCGTCGATCACGTCAATCACGGGCTGTGCCAGCGCGCCGAAGCGGGACTCGATCAGCTCGACGAGACCCCTTGGGATGCTCGGTTCGCCGATCCACTGCCAGTAGCCGTTCTCCTGCCTGATTCGGCCGTCTGCGACTTCCTGCTCGACGATGTTGCGGAGATACAGGGCGTTCCCGCGCGTCAGCTTCCACAACCGAATGGCGGCATCGGGATCCACCCGGCCGTCCAGCGTGGCCGACAACAGCTCGGCCACGTCCGCGTCGGAAAGCGGCTGAAGGTCCAATCGCTGGAATTCGCCGCCCTGCCATACCTCGTATATTTCGGTTGGAACGCGTTCGCCCTCACGCACGGTGAGGACGACCTTGGCGGCTTTGCGCTGCACGATCTGGTGCAGGACGAACGTCGACAGTTCGTCGATCAGATGTACGTCGTCGACACCGAGCACCACAGTGGTGCCTGGCGGCGCGGATGTCACCGAATCGATCACTCCGCGCACCAGTTGCAGACGATCGGTGCTGCCCGACCCGGCCCATGAGGCGAACGCACCGAGAGGCAATTTGCGCGCCGACGTCGTGCCGACGGCCCACCGCGTTTCAACGCCGCGGGACGCGACAGACGACAGCGCCTCTCGCACTATGCGGCTCTTCCCGACGCCCGCCGGTCCGCTGACCAGAATCCCGGCGAGGTCGGGATCCGATAGCGCGGTGACGATGGTCTGGATTCCCTCCGAGCGACCGATCAGCGGCCACGTCAATCCCACATCGGCAGCCTAGGAGGGCTGACGACGCCTGAAAGGCTAAACGCTAGAGATTTCGCTTGGCACGCTGCGGTCGCACCTACTCCGTCTGACCCGGCGCTTGGTCGAACTGCCCGCCTGAGTCGGCGCTGGGCGGGCAGTCTCAACTCGCGCCCCGCCAACTAGGTCGCCGTGTCAACCGCCCGCTGCAAGCGGTCGAGGGCCGCGCGCAGTTCCGCCACGGCGTGCATCAGCCGTGACGGTGGACTCCTCTCGGAGGTCCGGGTCGAACGTCGTCAGCGCAGCGACGAGCGCTTCGATCACGCGCGGGTCGAACTGGGTGCCGCTGTGGCGGCGCAGCTCGGCCAGCGCGTCGTGGTGGGACATGCCGGTGCGGTAGGGGTGGTCGGTGATCATGGAGTGATAGGAATCGCAGGCGAAGATGATTCGCGCGCCCAGCGGGATCTCCTGCGCGCGGAGGCCGTCGGGGTAGCCGCCGCCGTCGTAACGCTCGTGGATCGCGCGGACGATACGGGCCGCGTCCTTGAGCGCAGGGATGGGGAGCAGGAAGCTCTCGCCGATGGTGGCGTGGCGGCGCATGAACTGCCATTCGTCATCGGTCAGCGGCCCGGGCTTGTGCAGGATGGCGTCGGGTACGGCGATCTTTCCGATGTCGCGCAGCTCAGCGGCGTGCGTGACGGCAATGAGTTCTTTCCCGTCGATTCCGAGCCGGCATGCGACGGCGTGGGCGAGCCGGCTGACCACATCACCGTGATCGTCGAGGTCGGGTTCGCTTTCGAGCAGAATTTGTCGCAGGATCTCGCGGGCCTGTAGTCCGGGCGCGCTTGAGCGCCCCGACTTTGAGGCGTAGAGCCGCCGGTCAGCGCACTGCATGGCCTCGGTGGTGTCGTTGGCCTCGGCGGGGACCAATACGCTTCCGTAGCAACTGCTGATGGTGAACGACTCGGCCCGCTCGGTGAGCGCGGCGGTTGCGGCGGCCAGGCCCTGGCGGCGTTGTTGTGAGTCGCCCGCCAGCAGGATGCAGAATTCGTCGCCGCCGATGCGGTAGGCCTGTCCCCTCGGCCCCATGGCGCTTGCGAGTCTGGCGCCCAGTCGAGCAAGCAGGGCGTCGCCGGCCGGATGACCGTTGGTGTCGTTGTAGATCTTCAGGCCGTCCAGGTCGAAGATCGCAAACAGGACGGGGCGCTCGTCGCTCGCCTCGGCGAATACGATCTCGGCGTCGCGCAGCAGCTTGCGGCGGTTGCCCAGGCCGGTCAGGGCGTCGGTGATCGCGTCGCGTTCGGTGACCTCGATCATCGTCAGGTGCGCGCGGACAGTCAGCGCGAAGCGCACGACCACAGCGAGCAGCGTCAGCATGGTCAGGGCGACCGCCAGCAAGTTGTCGGTCTGCGTGAGCGCTTCGTAGCCCGCGAGAAAGACGGTGACCAGCGCGAAGACGAACGGGAACGCGACCACGCTCCTCGGCGTCACCGGATGGACCAGTTGGCGGGCGGGTGGCGACCATGCGGCGGCGGCGGCGATCAGCAGCACCGCCAGTAGCCAATAAGAGTCCAGGGACCCGCCGGGCACAAACGTCCCCTTCACCGTCTCCGACAAAAACATGGTGTCGTCGACTCCCAGCGCGACGAAGCCGAGGATCACCGCGACTAGTGCGGGCGACGGGCGCCATCCGAGCAGGGCGCACGAGCCGATCCCGAATCCCAACACGAGTAGATCGCCCAATACGTACACGACGTTTCCCGGTGAGCCCGCCAGCGAAGCGAGCGGATCGATGACGAGGTCGAAGATGACGACGACACCGACCGAGGCCACGGCAAGTCCACCGATCACACCGTCCAGCCATAGGTCCGCGCGCACCCGGCTGCGTTGTGCGCGCGCCAGGAGCCAGACCGCCAGCAGCCCGCACGGATACATGGTCCACGCCAGGAGCTCAGCCGGAGCGGGAAAGCCCGGCGGACTATCCGAGTGTGTGGCAGCGGCGAGGAAGGGCGAGAGCGCGTAGAACCCCAGGCCGAGGGCGAGCACGAACCACGCCGCCCGTTCCCGTCGATCCGAGAGCCCGCGGGCGACGCTCACCGCGGTGCAGATAGCGAAGACGACGAACGGCGTCCATGGGCCGATCACCCAGTCCCACTGCCCGCGTCCGACACCAAACGTCGTATAGGCGCCATGCCCGACAAAGACGAGGAACCCCAACCCCCACAGCACACGGGAAGCCACGAGGGCGGCGGCAGCCACGCCCGCGACTCGGGCCTTCTTCGGCAGCGCCGTCAGAAACACACCGGACTCCCCAATCGACGCCCCATTTGCAGGCAGGCAGAAGCGCGGCGCCCAATGGGACACACCAGGGTAGCAAAGATTTTTGTGTAGGAAAGCGCCATTCCACGGCGTTTCTTACCTCGTTCGCCGAGGAAAGCAATCCTTAGAGCCCTCCCGTAATGGTGACCATGCGCGCCAACAATCACTCACTGCCTTACGCTGGAGTATCAAGTGGCCGCTTGCGAATTTCCCGGCCCTATTGCAGATCGTCGTGCCAGCAAATGCACTGTTGCTCAATCTCGCGAATACTCCGGTGGACGCTGATGAATTCGCGACATCATGCAAGTACAGCAACGTCACGCGGCGTGCGACTGTGCGACGCTTTACAGCGCACCGACGCAACGGACCGCCGATCCAAACCGCTGAGCATTACAGCCCGGCAACGGGGGAGTCGGCGGTGAATTGTGCGCCACCCTCAGGCTCGCTGGGTGGCCGATCGAGGTCCCGCAGTGCAGGCAGGAAGATCGCGATCAGACCGAGCACGAGCATCGGCGGCGACAAGGCGAGGAACGTCGTGTGCAGCCCGGCGGCGTCGGCGAGCGGTCCCGCCACGATGAGGCCCAGCGGTCCTGCGGAGTAGGCCAGCGACCCCATCACCCCGACCACTCGGCCACGGAGGTGCCGAGGTGCTCGGGTCTGCCTGACCCGGCGGCTTGTCGATCTGCCCGGCTGAGTTCCGGTACCGTTGCTGACGCAATTTTTGCCGAGTGAACAACGGCTGCAATAGATTTGCCGTTCGGTCATGCGCGTGACCGCCCGCGAGGACACTGTGAGCCGTGGGGGACATCCCGCACAAACAACCACGTCACGCCCAGGGGGAACAGATGAAATACGTGATTTCGTGGACATTCAGGTACAACGGCTCCGCGGCAGAAAACGAAGCGGCCACGCGGCGACTTCTGAACGTGTTTTCCAAGTGGTCGCCACCGGAGAGCACGACGTTCCACCAATTCGTCGGACGCCTCGATGGCGGTGGAGGGTTCTCCGTAGTGGAGACCGACAACCCGACGGACCTGATGGATGCCCCCAGCAAGTTCGGCTTCGTTTGTGACTACCAGATCTTCCCTGTCGCCGACATCGCCGAAATCGCGCGCGCAGCGCAGGAGGGTGCGGATTTCAGGGAGTCGATCAGTTGACCGATTGCCACCGAAGGGGTCGCCCGTGCCGGCGGCCCCTTCTTTACGGCTGAGCGGGCGGGCGATCCAACTCCCGCAGCGCAGGCAGGAAGATGGCGACCAGACCGAGCACGAGCATCGGCACCGACAAGGCGAGAAACGTCGTGTGTAATCCGGCGGCATCGGCGAGCGGTCCCGCCACGATGAGGCCCAGCGGTCCTGCGGCGTAGGCCAGCGACCCCATCACCCCGACGACACGGCCACGCAGATGCTGGGGTGCGCGAGTCTGCATGACGTAGTTGTAGATCGGCGCGATCGGTCCGTACACCAATCCGACCACCGCGCATAGCACGAGTATCAGCGGCAGCGGTGGCAGGAACGCGATGATCGTCATCGCAACCCCGAGCGTCAGAACCGCGGTCAGCATGACGGCTCGCTTGCTCGAGTACTTCGACAGCACCGCATAGCCCAGCGCCCCGATCAGGCCGCCGACGCTCAACGCCATCAGCACCCAGCCGAGCTGAGCCGGTTCGTTGCGGTCGGTGAAGTACTTGGGAAAGAGAACGCTTTCCATGGGCATGTAGAGGCCGGTGGCTGCAAGGTCGACAAACGCCAGCGTGCGCAACACCTTGTTGTTCCAGACGAACTTCAGGCCTTCGGCGATGCCCGCCCACACCCCTTCGGGCAGGGTCGTGCGGTCGGGTTTGCCCGCGCCCTCAAGCCGAAGTACCGCGATCGCGACGATCGACAACCCGAAGGCAGATGCGGTCACCCACATGGTGTTGATGCCGCCGAGGGTGGCGATCAGCAAGCCGCCGATGCCCGGCCCGACGATGTAGGACAGGTTGAAGACCGCCTCGTAGACGCTGTTGGCGTGGTCCAGCGTCCAGCCCGCGCGGGTGGCCGCCTCTGGCAGCATCGTCTCGCGCGCCGTCATCCCGGCCGGGTCGAAGAACGCGCCGAGCGCGGCCAGGCCGGCGAGCACAACGACGTTGATGACGTCCACCCCGAACGTGAGCGCCAGAATCGGGACGGCGGCCACTGACAATGCCGACAACGCGTCGGAAATCATCGAGACCCGCCTGCGACCGAGGTAGTCGACGGCGGCGCCCGCGATCAGGGTGGCGGCGAGCAACGGCAGCGTCCCCGCCATCGCGACGATCGATGCGTTCAGCGCAGAGCCGTTGCGCTGCAACACAAGCCACGGGAAAGCAACGATCGAAATGCCGTTGCCCGCACCGGCCATCAGCGCAGCGAACAGGATCAGGTACAGCGGGCCGCGCTTGGTGTTGTTCATGGGTTATCGCGGCCGAATCTAACAGTGGGCGGGGTCGCCCGGCACCATGATTTGCCGCGCATGCACAGTGGTCGTGTGAGGCTGGCCCATCCACGTACCGGGGTGATGTTCGATTCGCCGGTGCCCCCCGGCACCGGCTGGCCGGGCGATCCGGCCACGGCGCACACCGCGGTGGCCGAGACGCCTGCGCACGTCGCATCGATGGCGGCGGCCGTCAAAACCGTCGAGGAGCTCGACGCGGAGGTGTCGGTGTGCCGCGCATGCCCGCGGTTGGTCGAGTGGCGCGAAGAGGTCGCCCTGGTCAAGCGCAAGTCGTTCGCCGACCAGCCGTATTGGGGCCGCCCGATTCCGGGTTGGGGCTCGGCGAACCCGCGGGTGGTGATCGTCGGTTTGGCGCCCGCCGCGCATGGCGGCAACCGCACGGGCCGCGTGTTCACCGGCGACCGTTCGGGCGACTTCTTGTTCGCGGCCCTGCATCGTGCCGGACTGGCCAATCAAGCCACGTGTGTCGATGCCGCAGATGGGTTGGCGCTCAACGGCACTCGGGTGGCCGCGGCTGTGCGCTGCGCACCGCCGGGCAATGCGCCGACACCCAAAGAACGCGCGACGTGCGCACCGTGGCTGGACGCCGAATGGCGGCTGGTTGGTTCCGAGGTGCGGGTGATCGTCGCGCTAGGGGCATTCGCGTGGCGCGCGGCGCTTCAGATGGTCGGCGCCGTGGCGTCGCCTGCGCCGAAGTTCGGCCACGGCGCGACCGCAGTCGCGGGCGACGTGACGCTGATCGGCTGCTACCACCCGAGTCAGCAGAACACGTTCACCGGCCGGCTCACCCCGCAGATGCTCGACGACATCTTCCTGCAGGCCCGGGAACGGATCGCTACCGATGAGCGTTGACCCAGCCATGCGCTTATCCGTTCTCGACCTGGTGCCCGTGCGCACCGACCAGTCGACATCCGATGCGCTGGCGGCGACGACGCACCTCGCGCAGACTGCCGATCGGCTCGGCTACACCCGCTACTGGCTGGCCGAACACCACAACATGCCTGCCGTGGCGGCCACCAGCCCGCCGGTGTTGATCGCGCATCTGGCGGCGCATACGTCGCATGTGCGGTTGGGGTCGGGCGGGGTGATGCTGCCCAATCATGCGCCGCTGGCCGTGGCGGAGCAGTTCGCACTGCTGGAGGCCGCGCACCCCGGCCGCATCGATCTCGGCATCGGCCGCGCACCCGGCTCCGATCCGGTCACCTCGCTGGCGTTGCGCGGTGCGGCAGGCCGCGACGACCGCGACATCGAGGCGTTTCCTGAGTATCTCGACGACGTGGTGGCGCTGATGAGTGCGCGCGGAGTGCGGGTGCCGTTGCCGCGAGATCTGATGCGGGACAACTACATCCTCAAGGCCACGCCGTCGGCGGTGACGGAGCCGAAGCTATGGCTGCTGGGGTCGTCGATGTATTCGGCGCATCTGGCCGCGGCGAAGGGGCTGCCGTACGTCTTCGCCCACCACTTCTCGGGGCAGGGCACCGCCGAGGCGCTCGAGGTGTATCGGACGGAGTTCCGGCCGAGTGACCTGGCGTCCGAACCGGTCACCTTCTTGACGGTCAACGCGGTGGTGGCCGAAACCCGTGATGAGGCAATGGCCTTGCTGCTGCCGAACCTGCAGATGATGGGGCGGCTGAGGACCGGTCAGCCGCTTGGCCCGCTTGATCTCGTCGAGGATGCCGAGCAGATCGAAGTCAGCCCGCAGGCCCAGCGGGTCGTCGAGGGCGCCCTGCGTCGAGCTGTCGTCGGAACGCCCACAGAGGCCGCCGATCAGGTGCGGGCCCTCGCCGACGAGTTCGGCGTCGACGAGGTAATGGTCAACCCGGTCGCATCGGCGCGCCGCGGCACCGATCCCGCGACAGCGCCTGCGCGCGACATGACGCTGGAACTACTCGCCAAGGAGCTGTTCTAATCGCTAGCGCGGAGCACGACCACAGGGATCGGCCGTGTCGTGCGCTTCTGGTAGTTCGCGTAGCGGTTGGCGTTGTTCTTGTTGACGATGTCCCATAGCCGGTCGTAGTCCGGATCGTCGGGCAGCACTGGCCGCGCCGTCACGCCGAATCGCTTTGGGCCGACGTTGATCTCGACCTTGGGGTTGGCCTTCAGATTGTGATACCAGCCGGGCGCCTTGGGGTCGCCGCCCTTGGATGCGACGATGAGATAGCTGTCGCCGTCCTTCGCGTAGGTCAACGAATTCGTCCGCTGTATTCCGGTCTTGGCGCCGACGTGGTGCAGTAGAAGGTTGGGCGGGGTGCCTGGAAAGATGCGGTGACCGATCCGCCCGTTCGTTCCTTTGTAGATCTTGTCGTGCAGCATCAGCATCGGGACGCCGATGTATTTCTCCCACGCGGGCATTCCAGTCATGTGGCTCAGTCTTGCGGAGCGGAGTCGAGTTGCGCCAGTGCCTCCCGCAACAGCCGGCCGCTCTCTTCTCGGTCCGGATCGCGGCGCAGCAGCATGCCCTTGGCGAAGGACAGCTTGTCGCCGTTCTGGCGTGGCAAAACGTGCAGGTGGATGTGGAATACCGACTGGAATGCGGCCTTGCCATCGTTGATGACGACGTTGTTGCCGTCGGCGTGCAACCCGGACTGGCGGGCGGCACGGGCAATGCGCTGACCGATGCGCACCAACTCGGTGACTGTGTCCGGCGGCGTATCGGTCAGGTCGACGGTGTGACGCTTGGGCATGACCAGGGTGTGACCGCGGGTGAACGGGCGGATATCGAGGATGGCCAGGTAGTCGTCGTCCTCATAGATCCGGATCGCTGGAGCCTCACCGGCGACGATGGCGCAGAACACACAGGACACCCCGCCACGTTAGCGGCTCAGCTGCCGACGTTTTCCTTTGCCCACTGGGCCATGCGGCGGTCGCGTTCCTCGGGGGAGACGTCCTCGACGCGGGTCATCACGGTCCAGCGCTGGCCGAACGGGTCGAGGATCGACGCGAAGCGGTCACCGGTGACGAACGTCTGTGCGGGCTCGCGGATAGTCGCGCCGGCCTGCTCGGCCTTGGTGACCACGCTGTCGACGTCCTCGCAGTAGAACGCGACCGAGTGGGTGGCCGGCGCGGTCGGGTCGGGGGCGGCGATTTGATAGGCCTCGGCCGGGTCACCCAGCTGGAGGCGGCCATTGCCGAAGTCCAGCTCGGCGTGCGCCACAGTGCCGCCTGGGCCGTCCATCCGGTCGACGAGCTTGGCGCCGAATACCGAGACGTAGAAGTCGATCGCGGCCGAGGCGCCGTCGATGCACAGGAACGGGGTCAGGCTGGTGTAGCCCTCCGGGATTGGTTTGACGCTCATGCACGCCAGTCTCGTGGCTTGGTTTCCGTGGGCGCTTGGAAAAACGCGACACCACGGCGTGGCTACGCTGGCCCGCATGCACGACGATCCAGACCCTGACGATGTATTCGCGGACGAGTCCGACGAGGATGATGCGGCCGTAGAGGATGAAAACGCCCACACGCTTTCGATTCGTCGCGCAAGCGGCGAAGAAGTGTTGACGATCTTCTCGCCGAACGAGGAGTGGAGCGTCTACCTGCAGCCGGGTGGCGGGATGACTGACGCGTTGGTCGGCACGCCAAGCGATCCGATTGTGTGGGTGAATGCGATTGATCGGCCGGTTGAACGCGACGAAGACGGCACCTACGTCATCCGCATCGACTAGCGGTTCGTAGCCTGGTTCCCATGGGCGCAGGGAAAAACGCGACACAAGCGGCGCCCATGCGCGGCTTGGTCGGCCGCGCCGGCAACACGTCGATGTTCGACCTCGATCGGTGGGCGCCGTCGGACGCGACGGCCCGGTTTGTCGAGCACTTCTGGTCGGTCAGGTGGGACCTGCGCGGGCAAGATCCGTACCAGAGCACGGTCATCACGTTTCCGTCGATGCACATCACGCACGAGTGGGGCGATGACGGACCGCGCCACGGTTTCCCACTGCCGAACACATTGGTGCATGGTGTGGTGGAGCGTGTATTTCACACGACGATCAGCAAGAGGGGCTGGGTCGTCGGTGCGCGATTCCTGCCGGGCGGGTTCACTGCGCGGTTCGGTCGCGACGCAGCGGCCATGACTGGTCGCGTTCAGCCTGTCGACGACGAGTTATTCAGCGGCCCAATCCATCTCGATGACGACGTGGATGCGGTCTCAGTCCGGCTCGACGAGCTCATCGGCGCGCACCTCGGTGAACCCGATCCGACCTACGTTTCCCTGACGGCACTGGTCGACCGAATCCGCGACGACGATCGGCTGCACCGGGTGGAGCAGGTGATGACGCATTCGCCGTGGAGCGCACGTACCACGCAGCGGGTATTCCGCCGCTACGTCGGCGTTCCGGTCAAGTGGGTGCTGTGCCGTTATCGGCTGCAGCAGGCCGCTCTGGAGATCGAAAGCCGTCCCGGCGTCGATCACGCCGATCTCGCCGTTAGCCTCGGTTGGTACGACCAGGCCCATTTCATCAACGACTTCCGCACAATGCTCGGCAGTACTCCTGGCGAATATGCCACCGCACACGGAATGTAGGAGAAGACGTGGACAGTCGTGAGCTTGCCTTCGCCGGCGCCGCGCAGCAGGCCAGGATGCTCGCCGACGGCACCATCACGGCGCCCGAACTGGTGGATCTGTACTTGGACCGTATCGGGCGAGTGGACCGCGAACTGCGCTCATTCCGCGTTGTTCTCGCCGAATCCGCCCGACAAGAGGCAGGTATAGCGCAAGACCGGTTGAATGCGGGCGAACGCTTACCTCTGCTCGGCGTGCCAATCGCTATCAAGGACGATGTCGATGTCGCTGGCGAGGTGACGACATACGGGACGGCCGCGCATGGCCCGGCACGAACGGAAGACGCTGAGGTGGTGCGACGGCTGCGCGAGGCGGGCGCAGTCATCATCGGCAAGACGGCGGTGCCCGAGATGATGCTCTGGCCATTCATCGAGACGATCACGTTCGGGGCGACGCGCAACCCGTGGAACACCGACTACGCGCCGGGCGGCAGCAGCGGCGGCAGCGGCGCCGCGGTGGCCGCCGGGCTGGCGTCGATGGCGTTGGGTTCAGACGGCATGGGGTCGATCCGGATTCCCTCGACGTGGTGCGGGCTGTTCGGCATCAAGCCGCAGCGCGACCGAGTGCCACTGGCGCCCCACGATGATGCGTGGAATGGGCTGAGTGTGAATGGCCCGATGGCACGGACGGTCGAGGACGCCGCGCTGTTCTTGGACGTCACGGCCCCCGGCAACGATTTCGTGGCCGCAGCATCACGCGATCCAGGCCGGTTGCGGATTGCGTTGAGTACCAAGGTGCCTCCGCCGCTGACGGCGCGTGTTGGCAAGGCACAACGGGCGGCGGTTGACGAGGCCGGTGCGCTGCTGCGTGAACTCGGCCACGAGGTGGTCGAGCGTGACCCGGACTATCCGCCGTCGGCGATATACGGGCAAGCTCTTCCGCGGTACTTCCGCGGGGCCTATGACGACGTGAAGACGTTGCCGCACCCTGAGCGCCTCGAGCGCCGCACGCGCGCTTTCGCCAGGATCGGCGGGTTCTTCTCGGACAAAAGGATGAACGCGATCCGCGGCTCGGAAAGCGAAGTCGCCGAGCGGATTCAGTCGATCTACGACGATGTCGACATGGTGATCACACCGGGTACGGCGATGGGGCCGTCGCGGATTGGGGCATACCAGCGGCGTGGAGCGATCTCGACGTTGACGTTGGTGGCCGCCCGCGTGCCGTTTCAGGCGTTGTTCAATGTGACAGGCCAGCCTGCGGCGGTAGTGCCGTGGGATTTGGACGGCAAGGGTGTGCCGACGTCAATCCAGTTGGTGGGCAAGCCGTTCGACGAATCAACGTTGCTATCGCTGGCCGCGCAGATCGAGCTGGCGCGCCCGTGGGCGCAGCGCCGCCCGCCGGCGTCATGACTCACCGATGATCCGCCAGGCCGCCAGCTTGTCGGCGTAGCGCATGGTCTGGGCGGGGCTGGTCGACGGCAGCCGCCGGTACCGAAGATCGGGTGCGACGCGGACCAGTCGGTTGAAGTTCTTCTCGGCCGCGGCGCCGTTGAAGAACACCCGGGTGATCTGAGGATGACGTTCGAACAGCTGGCCGAAGTCGTTGGCCACCATGCTGTCTGGCTCCACCGCGGAGTCCAGGCTGCCGACGCGCCGGCACGAGCGAAGCACGTCCCACACCGCGACACCGTGGACCGTCAGCGCCGCGGTGCGATCGTCATATGGGCTGCGAAGCATCGAACCCGAAGATCTCGCCCATGATCCTCCAGAACGCGTTCCGGGGATTTGCGTAATACGCCTGCTCGCCGAGCGACATCACGCTCGGCATGTTGCCGAGGATCAGGGACTGCGGCGCCGTCGTCGATGATCGGCGGCAGCCCGTGCAGCAGCTGCGTGGCCACGAAAGCAAATACTGCCCCTTGGCGGCGGTATACGTTGGGGCCGTGGCCGAAGACGTCGACATCGAAGGCCTGCTCGACGGCCTCGAAGGACAGGCGCGCGCCGAACGGGCAGAACTCATCCAATGGCTGCTCGGCAAGGGGTTCACCGTCGACCAGATTCGGGGCGCCGTCTCGCCGATGCTGCTGCCTGCGGGTCGCATCGTCGGCGATGACGGCCGGTATGTGTCCGCCCGCCAGATTTGCGATGAAACCGGCATCGATCTGGAGCTGCTCCAGGCGATCCAGCGGGGACTCGGCATGCCGAGGGCCGACGATCCCGATGCCGCCATCCTGCTGCGGGCCGACAGTGAGGCCGCGGCCCGCGCAAAGATCTTCGTCGACATGGGTCTGAGCCGCGAGCAGGTGATCGCCGTGACGCGGGTGCTCGGCCACGGTCTCGAGCAGACCGCGGAAGCGATGCGTCAAGTCGTCCTCGAGGCCGTTATCCAGCCCGGCGCCACGGAACTGCAGCTCGCGCAGGCCTACGAGGGCTTGGTTCAGCAAATGTCGCCGCTGCTCGGCCCCTTGTGTGAGGACGTGTTGCGCGTGCAGCTGCGGCACTCGTTGGAGACGGAGGCGGTGAATGTCGCCGAGCGGGCCGCCGGCACGCTTCCCGGCGCGCGCAATGTCGCCGTCGCGTTCGCCGACCTCGTCGGGTTCACCCGCCTTGGCGAGGCTGTCCCGCCGGAGGAGTTGGAAAACCTGGCCAGCCGGCTGGCCAACCTCGCTCACGACGTCGTCTCGCCCCCGGTGCGGTTCATCAAGACGATCGGCGACGCGGTGATGTTGGTCAGCACGGACTCGGTTGCGTTACTGCGAACGGCGCTGGAACTTCTCGCCGCCGCGGAGAAATACGACGACTTTCCGCAGCTGCGGATTGGACTCGCGTCCGGATGCGCCGTCAGCCGCGCCGGCGACTGGTTCGGCAGCCCAGTGAACGTGGCCAGCCGAGTGACCGGCGTCGCGCGCCCGGGCACGGTTCTGGTCTCCGAATCCGTCCGAGAGGCGATTGGAGAGGCCGACGGGTTTTCTTGGTCCTTCGCGGGCGGCCGCCACCTCAAGGGCGTCAAGGGCGAAGTGAAAGTGTTCCGCGCCCGCGCGGCCGACGAGGATTAGGTTGACGGTGTGGCAGACGTCGACATCGAGGCGTTGGGCCTGCTTGACGGCCTCGAAGGCGAGGCGCGCGAGGAACGCGCGCAGCTGATCGCGTGGCTGCTCGAGCGCGGCTTTTCCATCGACCACATCCGTGCGTCCGTCGCGGCGCCGCTGATGCTGCCCGCCTACCGCGTGCTCGGCGACGACGGAGAACTGGTGTCCGCGCGTGAGGTCTGCGAGTCGACCGGGGTCGAACTCGAGTTGCTCCAGCGCCTGCAACGCGCCGTCGGCTTGCCCTGCATTGATGACCCCGACGCGGCCGTGTTGTTGCGCGCCGACGGCGAGGCCGCGGCGCGGGCGAAGGTTCTCCTCGAGATGGGCATCGCCCCAGAGGATGCGGTCGCGGTCATGCGGGTGGTCATCGAGAGTCTCGGTCATGCAGCGGCGATCATGCGCGAGGCGGCGCTGAAGGCCATCCTGCGACCGGGGGCAACCGAGATCGAGCTCGCCGAAGGATCCGAGCAGCTGGCCCTTCAGGCCACTCCGATGCTCGGACCGATGATGGACGATCTATGCGGATGGTGCTGCGGCATTCGTTCGAAATGGAGGCCGTGAACGCCGCGGAACGGGCCGCCGGCACGCTACCGGGTTCGCGACCGGTGACCGTCGCGTTCGCCGACCTTGCCGGCTTCACCCGCCTTGGCGAGGCGCTGCCCGCCGAGGAGCTTGAGCACGTGGCCAGTCGGCTGGCCGAACTCGCCCACGACGTGGCGTTCACACCGGTGCGGTTCGTCAAGTCGATCGGCGATGCGGTGATGCTCGTATCCTTCGACGCCGCGCCGCTGTTGAGGGCGATGCTCGACCTGGCCGATGCCGCAGTGGCAAATGACTTGCCGCGCCTTCGGATTGGCCTCGCCTCGGGGTGCGCGGTCACCCGGGCAGGGGACTGGTTCGGCAGTCCCGTCAATCTCGCAAGCCGCGTGACCGGCGCAGCGCGTCCGGGAACGGTGCTCGTCGCGGAGTCAACGCGGGATGCGGTCGCGAATGCAGGGGGTTTCGACTGGTCGCCGGCGGGCACGCGACATCTCAAGGGTGTGAGCGGCGACGTGAAGCTGTTCCGGGTCACGCGGGCTTGACGCCGAAGGTGACTGAGTAGAGAAACTTATCCACAGTTGCGACTTCATTCACAGGTTGGGGTTGGCCTGCAGCGTTCCCTCGCAATTCGAACTAATGTTCGATTTATGAGTTCGGGTGTGGTACCGGATCGCGAAGAGGTCCTTGCGACCTATGCCGAGTGGGAGGCGGTCAACGCGAAGGTGGCCGCCCTGTCGCTGGACGCGCTGACGGATACCGAGCTACTGGAGCTGCAGCACCGGCGCGAGGTGGTGGCCCGTAGCGTGCCCGCGGTCGATCATCAGATCATCAATCGGCTGGTAGCCGAAGCAGATCCGAAGGCACTTGGCGGAACCTCGTGGGCCGATGTGCTGGCTACCAAACTGGGAATCTCCAATGGCGAAGCCAAGCGGCGGATCAAGCAAGCCGAGCTGCTGGGGCCGCGGCAGGCGTTGACGGGTGAACCGTTGGCGCCGAAGCTGCCGAATGTGGCCGCGGCGCAGGCCCGCGGGGAGATCGGGCCGGAGCATGTGCGGATCATCGAGAAGTTCTTCGACGATCTGCCCGGGCATATCGATGGTCAGACCCGTGATCTGGCCGAGGCCGACCTGGCGCGCATCGCGACCGGGTTAGGGCCGACGCAGCTCAAGCAGGCCGCCGACCGGTTGGCATTTCTGTTCAATCAAGACGGTGATCTGCCCGAGGATGCCGAGCGGGCCAGGCGACGCTATCTGACCATCGACAAGCAAGGTGTCGATGGGATGAGCCGCTTGCATGGACTGCTCGATCCCGAAGCTCGCGCCACTCTCGAGGCGGTGTTCGCCAAACTCGCTGCACCAGGGATGTGCAATCCCGAGGACGAAACCCCGTGCGTGGACGGCGAACCCAGCGATGAGACAGCGCATGGTGATCAGCGCTCGCCGGGCCAGCGCAACCACGACGCCTTGAAAGCGATGGGCCGTTCGGTGCTGGCTTCTGGGGAGTTGGGTCAGCACAATGGGCTGCCGGCGACGATCATCGTGTCGACCACGCTGCAGGACCTGCAGTCGGCTGCCGGTGTTGCGGTCACCGCTGGGGGCACGCTGCTGCCGATGCCCGACGTGATCCGGTTGGCTTCACAGTCGCATCACTATCTAGTGATCTACGACAAACACACCCGCGAACCGCTCTACTGCGGCCGCGCCAAACGCTTCGCCACTCCCGGACAGCGCATCGTTCTGCAAGCGCTCGACCGGGGCTGTACCCGGCCCGGTTGCACCGCACCGGGCTACTGGAGCCAAGTGCATCACGTCGACGGCTGGGCCAATGACGGGCCCACCGACATCACCAAACTCACCCTGGCCTGCGGGCCGGATAACCGCCTCATTGAAGAGAGCGGGTGGACTACTCGAAAACGCAAAGACGGCCGCACCGAATGGATCCCACCACCACACCTAGACACCGGGCAGTCACGGGTGAACGACTACCACCACCCGGAGAAGTACCTACGGCCCGAAGACGACGATCCGTAGCTAACCCGAGGGTGTGAATCTGAGCAGCCGCAGGCTGTTGCTGACGACAAATACGGAGCTGAAAGCCATTGCGGCGCCGGCGATCATCGGGTTGAGCAGGCCCGCCGCGGCCAAGCGGGAGTGCCGCGACGTTGTAGGCGAACGCCCAAAACAGGTTGCCCTTGATCGTCGTTAACGTCCTGCGTGACAGCCGGATTGCGTCCGGAACTGAGCGCAGGTCATCGCGTACCAGGGTCAGATCGCTGGCCTCGATTGCGACGTCGGTGCCGCTGCCCATCGCGAGCCCGAGATCCGCTTGTGCGAGCGCGGCCGCGTCGTTGACGCCATCGCCGACCATCGCGACGACCTTGCCTTCGTCTTGTAATCGCTTGACGACGTCGACCTTTTCCGATGGCAGCACCTCGGCGATCACCTCATCGATACCCACCTGGTTCGCGATCGTGCGAGCGGCGGCTTCGTTGTCGCCCGTGAGCATGATCGGTGTCAACCCGAGAGCCCGCAGTCTCCCGACCGCGTCGGCCGACGTCGGCTTGACCGCGTCGGCCACAACCAGCACCCCGCGGGCCCTGCCGTCCCAGCCCACGGCGACGGCCGTCCTGCCTTCAGATTCCGCCTCACGCATGGACTTTGCGAGTTCCTCAGGCAGCATCGATGCAGCCGTCGCCGGCCGACCACCACGGTGTGTCCGTCGACGACGCCTTGCACTCCGAGTCCCTCAAGGCTCTTGAATTCCGCGACGGTCGGGAGATCGCCGACTTTGTCGCGCGCGCCCGTCGCGATCGCCTTGGCAATCGGATGTTCCGACGAATCCTCGAGTGCCCCGGCCAGCCGCAACACCTCGATCGGGTTGTTCGCCGCTTGCCGTGATCACGTCCAGCAGCGTCATCGTGCCGGTGGTGACCGTGCCCGTCTTGTCCAAGACGATGGTGTCGATGCGACGGGTGGACTCAAGCACTTCAGGTCCCTTGATCAGGATGCCCAACTGGGCTCCCCGGCCGGTCCCGACCATCAACGCGGTTGGCGTGGCCAGTCCCAGCGCGCACGGGCACGCGATGATCAGTACCGCCACCGCGGCCGTGAATGCGGCCGCCACCGATCCGCCCGTCCCGATCCAGAACCCCAAGGTCGCGACCGCCAGGGCGATGACGATCGGCACGAACACCCCGGAGATCTGGTCCGCCAGCCGCTGGGCCTTGGCCTTGCCGTTCTGCGCGTCCTCGACGAGGCGTGCCATCTGTGCCAGCTGCGTGTCGGAGCCAATGCGGTTGGCCCGCACCACGAGCCGGCCATCGACGTTGACCGTGGCGCCGACCACCTTGTCGCCGGGCCTCACGTCAACCGGCACCGACTCACCCGTCAGCATCGAAGTATCGACCGCCGAATTGCCGTCGACGACGACACCGTCGGTGGCGATCTTCTCGCCAGGGCGCACCACGAACTCGTCGCCGACTGACAACCTGTCGATCGGAATACGTTGCTCGACACCGCCTCTGAGCACCGAGACATCCTTGGCGCCGAGTTCCAGGAGCGCCTGCAGCGCCGCACCCGCCCGGCGTTTGGCCCGAGTCTCGAAATAGCGGCCGGCGAGGATGAAAGTGGTCACTCCCGCGGCAGCTTCGAGATAGATGTTGCCGGTCCCGTCCGTACGCGCGATCGTCAACTCGAACGCATGCTTCATCCCCGGCATGCCCGCGGTACCCCAGAACAATGCGTACACCGACCAACCGAGCGCGGCGAGCGTGCCCATGGAGATCAGCGTGTCCATCGTCGTGGTGCCGTGCTTCAGGTTCGACCACGCCGCCCGATGGAACGGCCACGCGCCCCAAATGACCACTGGCGCAGCGAGCGCCAACGACAGCCACTGCCAGTACGTGAACTGCAGCGCCGGAACCATCGCCATCGCGACTACGGGCACAGTAAGCGCCAGCGAGATCAACAACCGTCGCCTAAGCTGACGCGGTCGGATCCTCGTCAGCGGCTGCATCGACCGCCGCCTCGGGCAGGTGTGCCTGGTAGCCGGCCTCCTCGACGATCGAAACCAGTTGTTCGCGCGTGATCGTGTCGCCGTGCTCGACGTGGGCCTTCTCGGTCGCGAAGTTGACCGTCGCGGTCACGCCGTCAAGTTTGTTGAGTTTCTTCTCGATTCGATGTGCACACGACGCGCACGTCATGCCGTCAATCGAGAGCTCGACGGACGTCATCCTGTCGCTCCATCGCCGACGGCAACTGTGAAGGCCGCGGTTCGAACCTCACCCCGATGTTGGAAGTCGAGGAACAGCCGGTAATCACCCGCACTTGGGAAGGTCGCGTGGAAGCCGATCTCGGGTCCGGCAGGTGTGACGCCGTCGCCCGGCTCACCCATCGGATGGACGTGCAGGTACGCCAGATCCTCCGCCCGCAGCGCAACGAGGTGGCCGTAAGCCCCGAGATATGGCTGCAGGTCGGTGACCGGTTTGCCGTCACGGCTGACCGTCAACATCAACATCGACGGCACATTGGCCTTCGGTGTGCCGTCGATCGCTACCGTGTACCCGTCGACCACCGACGTCGCCGCGACCGGCGGCAAAGGTTGCGGGTCGTATTCTCCTGCGACGTGCAGGTTGGCCCCCAGTGTCAAGGCCGGGCCACCCGCGGGCGTGAAGTCGGCGAAGACACGGTAGTCGCCCGCCCCGCTGAGATCGACTGGCACACGCCATGTTCCGTCGGCATCGAGCGTCGGATGAACATGTTGAAAGCCCACCAGGTCATTGCGAACCACGATCAGGTGCAGCAGCTTCTCGTGGTTTTCGACATACCGCGTCACCGGCGAGCCAACGGCATCGAGGATCCGGAACCGCAACGGCACATCCTTTGCGGCCCTGGCGTCGTACTCCGCCAGGTCGAGCGTGTAGCCGTCCTGGACCGAGGACAGCCCGGCGAGCGGCTCGGGTGCGCCGGTGTCGTGCGCCCCGTGGTCGTCCGCGTGTGTTGGCGCGTGTCGCACTTCCGCACCGCCCACGGGTCCCACTGCCTTGCCGACCCATACGGCGACGGCGAACACCACCACCATGCCTGCGACGAAGGCGACGATCTTCTGTGCGGCGTTCATCAGCTCGGCCAGCCGGTAGCCGGCTTCCTCGACGGCGTTCTTGATCGCGACGGTCTCGACCGGACCGTCGCTTTCGATGAGCACCGTTCCGCTGCTCACCTCCACGTCGACGGCCCTGACGCCCGGGATGTCGCCGATCTCCTCACGCACGGACGACGCGCATCCGCCGCAGCTCATGCCTATGACGGTGACCGAGGTTGTGCTCATAGATCATGTGTACCATACCCCCCTAGGGTATTAATAGTGGGTAGAAAGGAACGATGACAATGTGGAAGCGAATGATCCTGATCGGTGCCGGCGCCTTGGCGGTGCTGGCCATCTCGACCGGCTGTAGCAGCTCCAACGAGTCCGAGCACCCGGCGGGACACTCCCCGTCGCCGAGTGCGTCCGCCGCCCCGAGCACCACCGCGGCCGCGGCCGAGGCTCACAACGACGCGGACGTGATGTTCGCCCAGCACATGATTCCCCACCACACGCAGGCTATCGAGATGAGCGACACCCTCTTGGCCAAACAGGGTATTGACCCGCGGGTTACCGAACTGGCCACCCAGATCAAGGCCGCCCAGGGCCCCGAGATTCAGCAAATGCAGGGCTGGTTGACCCAATGGGGCTCGCCTTCGATGCCGCCGATGTCCGGGCACGGCGACATGCCAGGGATGAGCGGCATGATGTCCGAGCAGGACATGACGGCGTTGAAGGACGCGCAGGGCGTCGACAGCCAGCAAGCTGTTCCTGACGCAGATGATCGCGCATCACGAAGGCGCAATCACCATGGCGCAGAGCGAAATCAAGGACGGTCAGTATCCGCCCGCCGTCGAAATGGCGCGTGCGATCGTGACCACCCAGCAGCAGGAGATCGACACCATGAACGGCATCCTCGCCTCGCTGTAGCTCACGATTTGCGGGCCGCCCCGACGAACAGTGCGCCGCCGAAGTGCTGCTCGATCGTGCCGGTGCCGTGCAACCCGTGGCGCGCGAGTTCCGCGGCGAACTCTTCTGCCTCGAAACGGTTTTCGCGTGGATGCACGGTGAGCGTGCGGAACACCCAAGTATCCAGCATGTGGCGGGGGATTTCCTCGAACAGCAGCAGGCCGCCCGGCCGCAGTACGCGGGCGATCTCGCGCGATCGACTCCTGCCAGTTGGGAACGTGGTGAATGATCCCGAAGTCGACGACCGTGTCGACGGCACCGGACGGTTGTTCGATGTCGCAGACATCGCCGACGGATAACGACACCGGCCGGGCGTGCAATCGCCGTCGGGCCAGCTCGACCATCGACTCGTCGAGATCGAACGCCGTCACGCTGGCGGCGCCGAGGCGGTCCAAGATCACTTCGGCGCCGACGCCCTGCCCGCAACCGACCTCCAACACGTGCTGGCCAGACAAATCGCCGCCGGCCAGTCGCTTGAACCACGCCGCCTCGCGGTGATGCTGATGTGCGGCCCGTACGGGGTTGTTCACAAAAGCGCGTTCAATCGAATTGAGCTTCATGTCGCGGACGGTACCCCGGTGGGGTATGGCCCGAAAGGTCTACGTCCCGCGCACGTGGCAGCATCTGCGGTCATGCGCATCCTCGTGCAACGCGTGACCTCGGCGTCGGTGACGGTCGGCGGTGACGTCGTCGGCGCCATCAGACCGGACGGTCAGGGCCTGCTCGCCCTTGTCGGTGTCACCCACACCGACGACGCGGCGAAGGCGCAGCGGTTGGCCGAAAAGCTTTGGCAACTACGGATTCTCGACGACGAGAAGTCCGCCAGTGACGTCGGCGCACCGATTCTGGTGGTCAGCCAGTTCACGCTGTACGCCAACACCGCCAAGGGGCGACGGCCGACCTGGAACGCCGCGGCGCCCGGCGCCGTCGCGGAGCCGCTGGTGACCGTCTTCGCCGACGCGCTGCGACAACTCGGCGCGCACGTCGAGACCGGCGTGTTCGGCGCCGACATGCAGGTCGAGCTCGTCAACGACGGGCCGGTGACCGTGCTGCTCGAACTCTGACCTAGGCCGTCGTCGTGACCTGGATGCCCTCGGAGGGCTGGACGATGACGAAGCCCTGCCCGTAGAACGACACCTGAATCGCCTCGCCGGAACCGCGACCGATCAGCGCGCCCGCCTTGAAGCTCGTCTTCAACTGCGTCTGCAGGTTCGCCGACCACGCCACGACCGCGTTGGTGTCGGCGAAGGTCGGCGCCTCCGCCGCATTGAGCACGACCGGCGGTCCGTCCGTGGTCAGCGCCACCCAGCCGGTGCCGCGCAAGCGTCGTGTTGAACAGCCCGCCCGTCGCGATGCTGCCGCCCTTCACCCGCTCGATGTTCCAGTCGAGGCTCGAGGAGAACGCGAGCACGTTCTTGCCGCTGATCGACAGGCCGGCGTTGTTCAGGTTCAGCAGATGCACGTCGTAGGCGCGTTCGGCGAGGAACACATCACCCTGCCCTTGGCACCGCATCAGCGGCAGACCCTCACCGGTCAGCGCCTTCTTGATGAATTTCGAGGCGCCGCCGCCCTCGAAGGCGAAGTCCACGTTGCCCTGATAGGCGACCATCGATCCCTGCCGTGCCATGAACGGTTCGCCGAGCCGCACCCGCAGCAGCTTCGAGTTCTGGTTCGCGATCGGCTTCGCCTCTTTTTCGCTGAACCGTCCGTCAACGAGATCGCCGGTGATGCCTGCGAATCCGTCCCCGCCGGGAGCGCCCATGGGCGGCCTGCGGCGCCTTGAGGTCGGGCGCCTTGTGGCGGGGCGCCTTGAGGTTGGCCGTAGCCGCTCGGCGCGCGGGGGCCGCCCATCGGCGCGCGGCTGACCTGGCCGCGATGGGACACCTGGTCGGTCCAGCGCTGGCCGTCCCACCAGCGGTACTCGTAGCGGCCTTCGGGGTCGGGTTGCCAGCTTCCGGGTCACAGTTCCTGTCATGGAAACCAAACTAGGCCAACCGCTGGCATTCTTATGTCATGGCAAAGGAAATCGACCGGGTCCGGGCGCAGAGCGCCCTCGCGGTCATCAAGCAGCACCCCGGCATGGTGCTGTTCGCCGTCTCGCCGGTGATCATCGGGCTCGGTCTCGTGTGGTGGTTCGTCAGCCCGGCCTTGGCCGTGCTGCTGCTGATCGGGGCGGTCGTCGGCGGTGGCGCCGTCCTGCTCATGAAGCGCTAGGTACCGGCTGGCCCTGTTCGGCGGCGAGCTCCTCGATGGTGAGTCCGTCGAGCCGCTTGTCGAGCGCCTCGATCATGTGGGGGCATTGGTCGACCGGATGATCGGCTGGGCAGGCCAGCGCATGTTCGAGGAAGTCGCGTGCGCCGTTCGCCCTGGCGATGAGTTCCTCGATGGCGGCGATCTGCTCGCGGACCACGTCTCGCCACTGATCGCTGGGCTCGTCGAGCACGGCCGAGGCCGCGTCCAGGCGGATGCCAAGGCGCTGCATCAGCTGGATGAACGCCAGCCGTGCGCAGGTGTTCACGGCTGTACATGCGCTTGCCGCCGCGGCGCTCGGGGGTCACCAACCCTCTGTCCTCGTAGTAGCGCAGCGCCGACGTATTGAGCTGCGAGCATCTGGGCGGCTTCACCGATCGTCACGAGTTCCATGTCTCCATTTGACTTCAACCTCGGCTTGAAGTGCCAGCGTGGTGGTCATGGCACCGCAACCACGACCCGGGATCCTCGATCCCTCGACCAACAACCCATTCGCTCATCCGAGCGGCTGGCTCGGCAGGTTGGCGGGCTGGATCATGCTCTGGACCAACAAGCAGGACGACGTGGTCGGCGTTCTCGGCGTGCAACCCGGGGACGATGTCCTCGAGATCGGTTACGGGCCAGGCGGTCTCATCCGGCTGCTTGCCGAACGCACCGACGCCGCGAGCATCCGAGGAGTCGACCCGTCTCCGGAGATGCGCGACCAAGCTACCCGCCATAATCGGAAGGCCGTCCGCGCCGGCCGGGTTCGGCTCGAACTCGGCACGGCCGACAGCACCGGCCTTCCCGACGCCAGCGTCGATCGTGTGGTCTCGGTGAGAAACGTGGCGATCTGGCCCGACCTTGAAGCTGCGGTGGGCGAGCTGCACCGGGTCGTCCGGCCGGGGGGCACCGTCGTCATCGCCTGGCACGGCGGCACCAAACCGTCCCGCGTCGTCAAGGCCATGAGGCTGCCGGAGGACGAGCTCGGTCGCATCGAGCACGTGCTGCGGGATCGCTTCGCCGAGGTCAGCCGTAGCCAGCTCGCGAGCCTCGACGTATTCACGGCCGTTCGCTCGCGGTGAAAGCCGTTCCATCAGCGTTGTAACGGTGTAATCATGTAATCATGAGACACCATCACTCCATGGCCGACGCTCCGGCCGCTCCGGCGGCTGGCAGCAGGCCGAGCAACCCGACGCAAGCGATGCCGCCGACTGGTTCGCCGGCCGGCTTCCCGACGGCTGGTTCGCCGGCGACCCGACGGTCGTCGTCGACCGCGAAGAAATCACCGTCATCGGCCGCCTGAAGGAACCCGAGGGCGCAGACGGCACCGAAAGCGAAGCCCACGCCTCTGGACGCGTCGCCCGCTTCCGTGAGGAGACCCGCTCCGAGCGGATGGGCATCGCCGACGAAGCCGAGGCCCGTTACGGCCGCAAGGTCGCGTGGGGGGTACAGGTCGGCGACGCCGACTCGCCAGAGCGGATCCTGTTCACCCACATCGCCGTACCGGTGATGACCCGGCTCAAGCAGCCCGAGCGCCAGGTGCTCGACACCCTCGTCGACGCCGGGGTGGCGCGGTCCCGGTCCGACGCGCTGGCCTGGTCGGTTCGGCTCGTCGGTGAGCATGCCGACGAATGGCTGGGCAAGCTGCGCGAGGCGATGAAGAACGTCGACGACCTGCGCGCCGAGGGCCCGGAGCTCTAGAGCGCGTTCGACCCCGACGTACGACGAACTGAGCGCTGAGGTCTGCGACAGCGGGTCGACGGGTCCGCCGTCGACAAGCAGATTGCGGTTGGCGCCGTAGGACTCCGGCTGCGAACCGCCGCGCGGGTCGAAAATCCTTGAGCCCCAGCCGTGGTCGATGATGACCACACCGCGGCGCGGCCGCTCGTTGACCGACGCGGCCAGTTCGATCGCGCCGACGGGGGAGAACACCTTCACCCGGTCGCCTTCGCTGATGCCGAGCGCGGCGGCGTCGTCGGGGTGGATGACCACCTCGTTGCGCTTTCCGGACGGATGCAGGCCGGGCAAGTCGTTGAGCCACGAGTTCATCGAATGACGGTTGCGCCGGTTCGCCAGCTGGAACGGATAGTCCGCAGGCGGCTGCGGACCGGGTTCGGCGAGCAGTTCGCGGGCCCGCTCCACGAACTCCGGCGGCGCCGCGTGCACCTTCTTGTCGTCGGTTCTCAGCGCCTCCTTGAAGTGGCCGAACTCTCGCGGGCCCAGCACCCAGCCGTGCGGGTGCGCCATCACGTCACGCCATTTGATCCTGCGGCCGTTGACCTTTCGCCCGGTAGCCACGACCAGCCTGTCGATCCAGTGCGGCCCGAACTCGAGAGCGGGCCTGCGCGTGAGCCGCGCGAGCCGGCGCGTGGCCTTGATGAAGCCGTTGAGCCCCTTGGCGCCGAACAGCGGCTTGCGCATGGCGATCGCGAGATCGACGAAGATGCGCCACTCCTGACGGGCGCCTGGCGGCGGGTCGACGGCCCTGGCGCCGTACTGCAGATAGGGCTCGTCGTGCATGTTGCTGGTGAACGCGAGCAGGTCGTCGCGTTCCAGCCAGTGCACCGCGGGCAGCAGCCAGTGCGCGTGCCGGTGGCTCTCGCGCTGCACGAAGTCGATGGCCACCAACAGATCCAGTTGTGCGAGAGCCTCGTCGAGCTTGGCTCCGTCGGGCCCGGAGACGACGGGATTGCCGCAATTGATCAGCATCGCCTTGATCTGGCCGCGGCCGGGAGTCGTTATCTCCGCGGGCAACTCGCTGAGCGCATGGGCGCCCGCGACCATCTCCCGACCCGACAGTCGGGCTCTTGTGCGGCCTCGTCTTGACCATGCCGGCCATCCGGATCGCGTCGACATAACCGGGTTCATACCTGCGGCCGCCGGGACGGTCCATCCGGCCGGTGATCACATTGAGCACGTGACCGAGCCACTCGGCGACGGTGCCCGCAAGGTGCAGGGAAACCCCGGTCCGGGTGACCACCATCGCGCCGCGCGCGGCCGCGAAATCGCGCGCCACCTGCTCGATCTGGGCGCGGCGGGATGTCGCATCGCGATGCCAGATCGTCGAGGTCGGCGTCGGCGACGAGCTTGCGTAATTCATCTACGCCGGTTGCGAGTTCGGTGCAGTCCTGCCGATGTTCGAGGCCCTCGTCGAGGATCACCTTGACCATGCCCAGCAGCAACGCCCAGTCCTGTCCCGGCCGGACCGCGAGGTGGACGTCGGCCTTCTCGGCGGATTCGGTCCGCAGTGGGTCGACGACGACGATCTTGGCGCCCTGCTTCTGCCGCGCCAGCGCGCGCCGCCATCCGCCTGGCACAGTCTCCAGCCAATTCCACGCGCTCACAGCGGGATTGGTCCCGACCAGCAGGAAGTAGTCGCAGTTGTCGATGTCGGACACCGGCGCCATGAGCATGGACCCGTACATCGCGGTGGCGACGACGTGCATGGCGTTCTGATCGACCGAGCCGACGAAGTACCGGTTGTGGGTGCCGACGGCGTCCAGCCACGCGTTCATGAAGATGATGTTGGACGAGGAGAAGCCGGACGGATTGCCGTAGTAGACGCCGATCGCGTCGGGGCCGTCGGCGTCGATGAGCGCGTTCATCCTGGCCGCGATGTCGCCGATGGCCTCGTCCCAGCTGGCCTCGACATAGCTGTCGCCGACGCGACGCATCGGATTCAGGATCCGCCGGGGATGTTCGACGAGCTGGTTTGCGGTGCGGCCCTTGGCGCAGAAGTCCTGCCAGGTGTGGGGGTTCTGCTTGTCGGCGGAGATCTTGGTGACTCTGTTGTCCTCAACCGTCACTTCAACACCACACGAGGCGAGGCAGTACCGGCAGAAGGTGTGCACCGTCCGGGTACTCATGGCGACATCCTGCCGGAAGCAATCCGCTTAATCCGACGATCGGCAGATCAGGCCTGGGTCATCGCCCAGTACTCGCCGTGACGGGCCAGCAGTTCGTCATGGCTGCCGCGCTCGACGATCTTGCCCGCCTCCATCACCAGGATGACGTCCGCATCGCGGATCGTCGAAAGCCGGTGCGCGATGATGAAACTCGTTCGGTCGCGGCGCAGCTCGCCCATGGCGTGCTGAATCAACAGCTCGGTACGGGTGTCCACCGAGCTGGTGGCCTCGTCGAGGACGAGCAGCTGCGGACGGGCCAGGAACGCGCGGGCGATGGTGATCAGCTGCTTTTCGCCGGCGCTGATGTTGCCGCCGTCGTCGCTGACCACCGTCTGGTAGCCGTCGGGCAGCATGTGAACGAAGCGGTCGACATAGGCGGCCTTGGCGGCCTCGATCACCTCGTCCTCGCTGGCGTCCGGGCCGGCCGTAGGCGATGTTGTCGTAGATGGTGCCGCCCAACAGCCAGGTGTCCTGCAGCACCATCCCGATCCGGGATCGCAGCGACTGGCGGCTCACCGACGAGATGTCCACCCCGTCAACGAGAATGCGGCCGGAGTCGACCTCATAGAACCGCATCAGCAGATTCACCAGCGTCGTCTTGCCCGCACCGGTCGGGCCGACGATCGCCACGGTGCTGCCCGGTTCGGCCACCAGTGACAGGTCTTCGATCACCGGTGTGCCGGCCCGGTAGCTGAAGTTGACGTGCTGGAACTCGACCCTGCCGCGCGGACCCCCGTCAAGGGACGGCAGCGCCACGTCCGGTTCCGGCGACTCTTCCTCGGCATCGAGCAGTTCGAAAACCCGCTCCGCGCTTGCCACTCCGGACTGCAGCGTGTTGTACATCCCGGCGACCTGAGTCAGCGGCTGGTTGAACTGGCGAACGTACTGGATGAACGCCTGGATGCTGCCGAGCGTGATCTGGCCCGTCGCGACCTGGATGCCGCCGACCACCGCCACCGCCACATAGCTGAGGTTGCCGACGAACGTCGTCGCGGGCCCGACCAGGCCCGAAAAGAACTGCGCGCCAAAGCTCGAGTGGTAGACGTCGTCGTTGAACTCTCGGAACTGCTCCATCGCCCTGGCCCGGTGACCGAAGGTCTTGACCACCGTGAAGCCGCTGTAGGTCTCCTCGATGTGGGCGTTGAGCCTGCCGGTGTTGGCCCACTGCGCGACGAACAGCCGCTGCGAGCGCCGGGCGATCGCCCGGGTCACCCACAGCGACAGCGGCACAGTGACGACGGTGAGCAGCGTCAGCAGCGGCGAGATGGTCAGCATCATCACCAGCACCGCCACCACGGTCAGCATCGAGGTCAACAGCTGGCTGATCGTCATCGACAACGACGTCTGAATGTTGTCGACGTCATTGGTGACCCGGCTCAGCACTTCGCCGCGTTGCCGCGAGTCGAAATACGAAAGCGGAAGCCGGTGCACCTTGTCCTCGACATCCGACCGCAGCGCCACCATGGTGCGCTGAATCGTGACGTTGAGGATCCGGGCCTGCAGCCAAATCAGCAGCGCAGCAATCAGATACAGCCCAAGCGCCAGAAGCAGCGTGCGGCCGACGGCGCCGAAGTCCACGCCGCGCCCCGGCACCACGTTCATGCCCGACAGCAGATCGGCGAACGTGTTGTCGCCGCGCGCGCGTGCGGCCGCGATGGCCTGCTCCTTCGTCAGCCCCGCGGGCAGCTGGCGCCCGATCACACCGTTGAACAACAGGTCGGTGGCGTGGCCGAGGATGCGCGGGCCGATCACCCCGATCGCGATTCCGGCCGACGCCCAGCAGGATCACCAGGCTGGTCAGCCCGCGCTGCGGCGTGAGCCGCTTGACCAGCCGGATCGCCGAGCCCTTGAAGTCGCGCGACCGCTCGGTCGGCGCTTGCTTCGAAGTCTGCCCGAGTGGTCGTGTCATCGGACGCCCAGCGACTGCGAGTCGGCGAACTCGGCGTAGGTCGGGCACGTTTCCAGCAGGGTCTCGTGCGTGCCGACACCGACCACCTGGCCGTCGTCGACGACGACGATCTGATCGGCCTCCGCGACCGTCGAAATGCGCTGCGACACAATCACCACCGTCGATTGCGCGTTGACGTCACGCAGCGAGGCGCGGACCCGGGCGTCGGTGTGCACATCGAGCGCGGAGAACGCGTCGTCGAACAGGTAGATCGCCGGCCTGCGGATCACCGCTCGCGCGATCGCCAGGCGTTGCCGCTGCCCGCCCGAGAAGTTGATGCCGCCCTGCGCGACCGGCATGGCGAGCCCGTCGGCGTGGGCGCGGACGAAGTCGTCGGCCGCCGCCACCCGCAGCGCGTCCCACATCTCGTCGTCGGTCGCATCGGCCTTGCCGTAGCGCAGGTTGTCGGCGACCGTGCCGGAGAACAGGTAACCGCGCTGCGGCACCAGGCCGATCGCCGACCACAACTGCTCGGTGTCGTAATCACGCACGTCGATGCCGTCGACACGGACCGAGCCGCCGGTCACGTCGTAGAGCCGGCAGATCAGCGAAACCAGTGTCGACTTGCCCGAGCCAGTCGACCCGACGATGGCCGTGGTGGTGCCGGGCTCGGCCGTCAGCGAAACATCCTGCAGCACAGGGCGGTCAGCGCCGGGATAGCTGAACGTCGCGCTGTCCAAGCGGATCTCGCCGCGGACGGCATCGGGCCGCACCGGGTGTTCCGGGCTGGCGATCCCCGGCGTGGTGGACAGCACCTCGGTGATCCGTTCGGCGCACACCGACGCGCGTGGCAGCAACACCAGCATGAACGTCGCCAGCAGCACCGCCATCAGGATCTGCATGAAGTAGGACAGGAACGCGATCAGCGAGCCGACCTGCATCTGGCCGTCGTCAATCCGCAAGCCGCCGAACCAGATCAGCGCGACGCTGGAGATGTTGATCACCAGCGTGGTGACCGGCAGCATCAGCGCCTGCACGCGCCCGGCTTCCAGCGCGGTGTCCGCCAGCGCCTGGTTGGCGTCGCCGAATCGGTTGCGCTCGAAGGGTTCCCGAGCGAATGCCCGGATCACCCGGATGCCGGAGAGCTGCTCGCGCATCACCCGGTTGATGCCGTCGATCTGGCGCTGCAGCCGCCGGAAGATCGGCAGCAGGTGCGACACGATCAAGTAGTTGGCCAGCGCCAGCACCGGCACGCTGATCAGCAGCAGCCACGACAGGCCCGCGTCCTGATGCACCGCCATGAAGATGCCGCCGATCGACATGATCGGCGCGGTGATCAGCATCGTGCAGGTCAGCTGCACAAACAGTTGGATCTGCTGGACGTCGTTGGTGGTGCGGGTCAGCAGCGACGGGGCGCCGAACCGCGCCGTCTCCTCCGCCGAGAAGCCGGTGACGTGGCCGAAGATCGCCGAGCGCAGATCGCGTCCGACGCCCATGCCGGCGCGCGACCCGAAGTACACGGCGCCGACGGCGCACACCACCTGCAGCGCGGTGACCGCGAGCATGATGCCGCCGAGCTCGACGATGGTTCGCAGATCGCCCTTGGCGACGCCGTCGTCGATGATCGCGGCGTTGACAGTCGGCAGATACAGCGACGCCAGCGTGCTGATCAGCTGGAGCCCCGCGACGATCGCGAGCAGCGAGCGGTACGGACCCGCGTACCGTCGCAGCAACGCCCAGAGCATCCCGCTACTTTCGCACACCACCTCCGGCGGAGTTGTGTTCGGCAGGGCCACCTGAGAATTCGATAAATGAGCAGGTCAATCGGCATGTCGGTGGTTGAGGTGTTGGGCTGCCGCTACAGTGCATGGCGTGACCCCCAGCAAGTGCGCGACCGGTAGGACGCGGTCCGCGAAGGCGCTGGCCGTGGCGGCCGCGGCCATGATTCCGGTGTTTGCGGCATGCTCGGACAGCTCGGGGTCGACCTCGCCCGGCGAGCCGCAGTCGCCCGCACCGACGCAGAACGCCGTCGCACGGGCCGATGTTTCCGGAGTGCGGCGGCGTCAGCGACCAGACGCTGGCCGAACAGACCCGGGTCACCGGCCTGGTGAACACCGCGCGCAACTCGGTCGGCTGCCAGTGGCTGCAGGGTGGCGGCATCCTGGGGCCGCACTTCTCGTTCACCTGGTATCGCGGCAGCCCGATCGGGCGGGAACGCAAGACCGAGGAGCTGTCCCGCGCCAGCGTCGAGGACATCAACATCGAGGGTCACAGCGGTTTCATCGCGCTCGGCGAGGACCCGACGATCGGCAACAACCTGTGCGAGGTCGGCATCCAGTTCCAGGACGACTTCATCGAGTGGTCGATCAGCTTCACCGAACAGCCCTTCCCCGATCCCTGTGACGTGGCCAAGGAACTGACCCGCCAATCGATTGTGAATTCCAAATGAGCCGCATCCACGGCCGCAGGGCGCTGGCCGGCCTGATCGCCGCGCTGTCCGTATTCGCGATGCTGACCGGCTGCACCAAGACCGTCGAGGGCACCGCGGCCAAGTCGGGATCCGGTGACGTTCCGCGCAACGACGACTCGGCCAAGCAGTACCCGAACCTGCTGAAGGAATGCGAGGTGCTGACCGAGGACATCCTCGCCAAGACCGTCGGCGCCGACCCGCTGGACATTCAGAGCACGTTCGTCGGCGCGGTGTGCCGCTGGCAGGCGGCCAACCCGGCAGGCCTGATCGACATCACCCGGTTCTGGTTCGAGCAGGGCAGCCTGGACAACGAGAAGAAGGTTGCGCAGAACCTGAAGTATCAGATCGAGAACCGCTCGATCGCGGGCGTTCCGTCGATCGTCATGAGGCCCAACGATCCGAACGGCTCGTGCGGCGTGGCCAGCGACGCCGGCGGTGTCGTCGGTTGGTGGGTGAACCCGCAGACGCCGGGCATCGATGCGTGCGGGATGGCGATCAAGCTGATGGAGCTGACGCTCGCGACCAGCTCCTAGCCGCGGGGCACGTGGAAGCTGACCAGGGCGCGGCGCCGCTGAGCGCCAGCTGGTCCCACGGCTCGCCGGTGCGCAGCACCGCGATGGCCGAAGTCGGGAACTTCGTCGAAATGCGTTCGGCCGCGGTGGTATTGCTGCCGTCCGCGGTGGCAAGGCCAAGCGCGACCGACGACATCGCCGGCTCGTGGCCGATCACCAACAGCGGTCTCGACATCGGGGCCGAAGCGTGACTCGACGCTGTTGATCTCCTCGATCACCGCGCCGGGCGTCGCGTCGTAGAGCCGGTCGACGTAGTTCACCGGTGCGTCGATGCGGGTCCGCGCCAGCGTCTCGCGGGTGCGGGTGGCCGTCGAGCACAGCACCGCATCCACCGCGGGTGCGTGGGCCCGCAGCCAGTCGCCTGCCAGCCCGGCCTCCCGTTCGCCCCGCGGGGCCAGCGGCCGCTCGTGGTCGGCGACCCCGTGCGGATAGTCCGATTTGGCGTGCCGGAGCAACAGCAGCGTGCGGTAGCGGTCGGTCACCCCGATAACGGTAGGGCATGCCGATGCGCCTCCCGGGACTTGTCGGCGCCCGGACCTACACTCGCGATGCCTGGCAAACGAACCGAGCAGAAAGGACGGGCCGAGATGCGATTCCTGCACACCGCCGACTGGCAACTCGGCATGACCCGTTACTTTCTGAACGGCGAGGCGCAGCCGCGGTATTCGGCCGCCCGCCGCGACGTCGTCGCGGGCATCGGACCGCTGGCCGCGGATGCGGCGCCGAGTTCGTCGTCGTCGCCGGCGATGTCTTCGAGGACAACCAACTCGCGCCGCGTGACGTCAGCCAGTCGCTGGAAGCCATGCGCGCCATCGGCATTCCGGTGTACCTGCTGCCCGGCAACCACGATCCGCTCGATGCGGCGTCGGTGTACACCAGCGCGCTGTTCACCGCCGAATGCCCGGACAACGTCACGGTTCTCGACCGGGCAGGCGTGCACGAGGTGCGGCCCGGCCTGCAGATCGTCGCCGCGCCGTGGCGGTCCAAGAAGCCCACCAGCGACCTGGTTTCCGACGTGCTCGACGGGCTGCCGGCCGACGGCGTCACCCGCATCGTCGTCGGACACGGCGGCGTCGACATCTTCGAACCCGACAAGGACAAGCCGTCGCTGATCCGGCTCGCCGCACTCGAGGCCGCGATCGAACGCGGCGCCGTGCACTATATCGCGTTGGGGGACAAGCACTCTCGCACTCAGGTCGGTTCGACGGGCCGCATCTGGTACTCCGGCTCACCCGAGGTCACCAACTACGACGACATCGAACCCGACCCCGGTCACGTGCTGCTCGTCGACATCGACGAAGACGATCCGCCGCCGGCCGGTGCGGGTCGACGCGCGACGCGTCGGCCGTTGGCGCTTCGTCACGCTGTGCCGCACCGTGGACAGCAGTCGCGACGTCGCCGACCTCGACATCAACCTCGACCTGATGCCGGACAAGGAGCGCACCGTGGTGCGGCTGGGGCTCAGCGGGTCGCTGACCGTGACCGACAAGGCCGCGCTGGATGCCTGCCTCGACAAGTACGCCCGGCTGTTCGCCGCGCTGGTGCCGTGGGACAAGCAGACCGACATCGCGGTGATCCCCGCCGACGGTGAGTTCGACGACCTCGGCATCGGCGGGTTCGCCGCGGCCGCGGTCGACGAGCTGGTCAGCACCGCGCGGTCCGACGGTGAGGACGCCGACGATGCCCGCGCGGCGCTGGCGCTGCTGCTGCGCCTAGTGTGGCGATGAGCCGCTGCGCGAAGAGCAAGGGCGTCGCATGAAACTGCACCGCCTCGTCCTGACGAACTACCGCGGTATCACCCACCGCGAGATCGAATTCCCCGACCGCGGTGTGGTCGTGGTCAGCGGCGCCAACGAGATCGGGAAGTCGTCGATGATCGAGGCGCTCGACCTGCTGCTGAACTCCAAGGACCGGTCGAACAAGAAGGACGTCAAGCAGGTCAAGCCGACCCACGCCGACGTCGGTGCCGAGATCACCGCCGAAATCTCCACCGGCCCTTACCGATTCATCTACCACAAGCGGTTCCACAAGCGCTGCGAGACGCAGCTGACGGTGCTGGCGCCGCGCCGTGAGCAGCTCACCGGAGACGAGGCGCACGAACGGGTGCTTGCGCTGCTGGACGAGACCGTCGACATGGATCTCTGGCAGGCGCAGCGGGTGCTGCAGGCGACGTCCACCGCCGCCGGTGGATCTGTCGGGGTGCGACGCGCTGTCGCGTGCGCTGGATGTGGCGGCGGGCGAAGCCGCTGCAGCTGTCCGGGGCCGAACCGCTGCTGATCGACCGCATCGACGCCGAGTACCTGCGCTACTACACGCCGACCGGCCGCCCGACCGGCGAGTGGGCGGCCGCGATCAAGCGGCTGCGCGAGGCCGACGACGAGGTGGCCCGGTGTGCGGCCGCGGTCGCGGAGGTCGACGACGCGGTGCGCAGGCATGCCGGCGCTGACCGACAACCTGTCCGGCTCGCCGAGGAGAGGGCCGATGCGGCGAAACGTCTCACCGCGGCCCGCGCCGCGGCCGAGGCCGTCGCCGCGCTGACCCAGCAGCTCAAACAGGCCGAGGTGGTCGCCGCCGCCGCGGACGCCACCCACGCCGCATCGGTCGCCGCACTCACCGAACGGCGACGGCTGCGCGCCGACATCGACGAACGGACCGCGGCGATCGCCGAGCTGGAGGCCGCAGCGGCCGAGGCCCTCGACGAGCTCACCACCGCCACCGAAGTGCAGGAGGCGGCCGAGGCCGCCGCCGGAGAGGCGCGCGCGGCGGTGGAGGCCGGCCAGGCCCGCGTCGACGCCGCCCGCCGCGCGGTCGAGCAGGTGTCCGACCGCGACGAGGCCAACCGGCTCGAGACCCGCCTCGCCAAGCTCGACGCGGCGCGGCGTGAGCTCGACCGCGTGGACCGCGAGCTCGCAGGCATCGCGCTGACCGATGACATCATGCGTGCGATCGAGACCGCCGCCGCCGCCGTCGAGCGGGCCGCAGGCCAAGCCGAACTCGCCTCCGCCCACATCGAACTCGTCGCGATCGCCGACGTCGAGGTGCGTCTCGACGGTGACGCCGGTGGCCATCGAGGCCGGCGGCACCTGGGCCTCGAGTGTGAGCTCGCCGATCGACATCGAACTGCCGGGACTGCTGCGTGCGCGGGTGGTGCCGGGAACTCCTGCGTCGGATACGCAGGCCAAACTCGAAGCGGCCCAAGAGGTTCTGGCGGCGGCGCTGGCGAAGGCGCGGGTGGCCGATGTCGCGGCGGCGCGGCTGCTGGACGAACGTCGTCGCGAGTTGATCGCCTCCCGCGAGAAGCTGAACGCCACGTCCGAGGCGCTGGTCGGCGACGACGTCGTCGACGAATTGCGAACGCGCCTTGCCGAATTGCGCGACGGTCGAGCCCGCTGAGCCGGGCCTGTGGGATGCCGCGCGACCCAGCCGCCGCCCGCGCCGAACTCGATGCCGCGGTGGCCGCACACAAGCAGGCGATGGCGGACTGCGAGACGCATCGCAAGGTTGCAGAGGCCGCGGCCAAGCGGCTGGGGGAGAGGGCGACACGCGACAACGTCGCTCGCGAGAAGCTGACCGCGGCCCAGGCCGAACTGACCGCCGCACGCGAGAGGTTGACCCTGCAGCGGTCGACGGTCGACCGACGACGAGCTCGCGGTCAAGGCGGAGGCCGACGGTGAGGAGGCGCGGCGCGCGACGGGACTCGTCGCCGAACTGGGCGCCGAGTTGGCGCGGAGCGCGCCGGACACCGTCACCGCCGCGCTCAACGATGCGGTCCGTCGGGCCGACTCGCTGGAAAGCCGCCACGATGAGGCCGCCGAGGCGCTGCGCGAGGTGACGACGCAGCTCAAGGTCTACGGCACCGAGGGACGCAAGGGACGACTCGATGCCGCCCAGACCGAACGTGAGCATGCGGAAGCGGAGTACCTGCGCATGCATCGACGTGCCCGCGCTGCGCAGCTGCTGCGCTCGGTGATGGCGCGCCATCGCGACGCCACCCGGCTGCGCTATGTCGACCCGTTCCGCAGCCAGGTGGAGCGGTTGGGCCGCATCGTGTTCGGCGAGAGCTTCGAAGTCGAGATCGACAGCGGGCTACGCATCTGCAGCCGGACACTGGCGGGCCGCACCGTTCCGTACGAATCGTTGTCGGGCGGCGCGAAGGAACAGATGGGCATCGTCGCGCGGTTGGCGGGCGCGGTCTTGGTGGCCAAGGAGGACAGCGTTCCGGTGGTCATCGACGACGCGCTCGGCTTCACCGACGCCGACCGGCTGACCAAGATGGGGGCGGTGTTCAACGCCGTCGGTGGCGACGGCCAGGTGATCGTGTTGACATGCAGCCCGCAGCGCTACGAAAGCGTGGCCGGCGCCCACCACATCGAGCTGACGGCTTAATTCCGCGAGCGTGCGTGTTTGTACGCGACACACCGGTCACTTACGTACAAATGCGCACGCTCGCGGGCACTGAGCGTTACCCCTGCTAGGCCGTGATCGATTTGGTCCGGCCTCGGAGGTTGCCGAGGATCACGCGCGGTATGAGTGCGGGGTCTTGTAGCCGGCTTGGTGGATCAACGAGGTTGCTCACTCGCTGGAGCATCTCGGTGAGAACGATGTCGTTCTCGGCGGCCTTCAACGCCTTTCCCACGGTCCAATCCGTGACACGTTTTGATAGCGAACCCATTCGGTGAGTTGGTGACGACGCGGGGTCCCTGGATTGGTTCATCACCCATGGCGGGTTGATGTGCTTGGCGGCGGAGTGGAAAAACTGTTGAGGTACGCGGGGATCGCCTTCGAGCAGATAGTCCCGCAACGCAAGCGATTGAAGGGCAGCGACGGCCATACCTTGGCCGTAAATGGGGTTGAGGCTGCACAGCGCGTCACCAACTACCAGGAGACCTTTCGGGAATCGGGGCATCTGGTCGTAACGTCTCCAGACCGCGCCGGTGTAGCGGAAGACGGATACGTCGCCCAGAGGCTCAGCGGACCGAAGTCCCGCGAGGATCGGAGGCGGTGTGAATCGCTCTGCCAACTCGAGCATGCCTGCAAAGTCGGTGGGTGGCTCCGGGTCGATGGCCAATCGACCGATCGTCAGCATCCATGTGCCGTGCTCGTAGGCGATCAGCCCCCCGCCTGGCTCGCCCGGTCCTCTGTCGATGACCAACATGAGTTTCTCGGTGATCATCCCCTCAGGAATGCGCAGTAACAGGCTGGAGTACGTCGCATGCACCCTGGAGCGCTTTTCCGCGGCCCGGCCATACCCGAGGTTCTCGATGAACGCATCAGTCCGCGCGGCCCGACCCGTTGCATCGATTACCAGATCGGCATCGAGAACGCTGTCATTGCCGTTGTCACGGTTGACAACTCGGACGCCGGTGACACGGTCTGCTGTGGTCGCGATCGGCTCGACCACATCGTGGCCGTCGACGAACCTGACGTTGCCGAGAGCACCGACCCGCCGTCGGACATGGAACTCGAGAAACGGCCGGCTCGCCAGGTAGGAGACCAGCGCGGCCGGGTCGCTGAACTTCCCCGACCGGTTGAGGGTGTATGGGCCCATGCCCACATAGATGCGGGACAGGTCCCCGTCGTCCAGCACATGGGCGCCCGCTGCGACAAGTTCGTCGAGCAGTCCGGGAAAGAGCTCTTCGAGCACCTGCGAACCGCGGGTCAACATGGCGTGCAGATGTCGCCCCTGCGGTATCCCCTTGCGCTGGACCGGTGACTCCGGCAGAGGGTCCCGTTCCACGATGGTGACGGTGTCGTAGACCTCCGAAAGCACCCGTGCGGCAAGCAAACCGGCCATCCCCGCACCAAGAACGGTGGCGTGCTCACGCGAATCCCTAGACGCATTCATTGGTGCGACTGTACAACAAAAGTAAGAAAAATAAGCGATAATTAAGGAAGCTCTAAGGGTCAGGTTGGCGGCCGCGGCACCGGTTTGAGCCCCAGGACGTCGACAAATGATGACGCTCTGGGGACTACTGGTGCTGTCTCACGCGGGTAGCAGACTGGGATCGCCCGACGACGCGAACACCGTCGCCCACCACATCGAGCTGACCGCGTAGGCCTGGCAAATCCGCCGCCCTTGGGCCCGCGCGGTGCCATAGTGGTAATAGGGCGACACCGTGGGGGCCGAGTTGAGCGCGAGCGAAGTTCGTGGGGTAACAGGCAGATCCGACATCTGGTTGCCGGTAGCGCTGCTCGTCTTGGCGGGTCTGGGGTGGTGGTGGTCGGCCGTCAGCGCCGGTGAGATGGGCGGCGAAGGAACGTCGATGGACGGCATGCCCATGGACGGGATGCCGATGAAGCCGCAGTCGGCGATGGCGATGTCGTTCGTCGCATTCCTGGTGGCCTGGGTGGCGATGATGGCGGCGATGATGTTTCCAGCGGTGGTGCCCGTCGTGCGCCTCTACGCCAGGGCCGCGACAGCTGGTCGGGCGGCGCCGGTAGCGGTCTTCGTCGCGGGGTACATCGTGCTGTGGGCTGTTGTCGGCATTCCCGCCTTCTTCGCGTGGAGTCGTCTGAACGAACCGCTGATCGACGGCAGCCCATGGGCCGGTCGCGTCGCAGGCGGGGTGGCGGTCGCTGCCGGGCTGTATCAACTCACGCCGCTGAAGACGGTGTGTCTGCGCCATTGTCGATCACCACTGTCGTTCTTCATGCGCCACGGCAAGCACCTCGACCGCCCAACCGGCGCATTCGTTGCCGGTGTGCGCCACGGCGTTTTCTGCGTCGGCTGCTGCTGGATGTTGATGGCGCTGCTAGTTGCCTTCGGCGCAATGCAATTGGCGTGGATGCTGGGTCTCGCGGTTCTGATCCTGTTGGAGAAGATCGCGCCGTTCGGTGAACAGCTCGCCCGCGTGACGGGGGCGGGACTGCTGGTTCTGGGTGTCGTGTTACTTGTGCATCCGGATGTCGTCACAAAACTCGTCTGATCGAAAGGCATACGCCATGACAACGACCGAACAACTCACCAAGTGGTACCTCAAGGGTCACGGGTATGAGTTCTGCAACTGTGCACCGGGATGTGGCTGCAACTTTCACGGATTCCCGACGTCGTCCGACGGCAGCTGCCGGGCGATGGTCGGCAACCACATCGTCGAGGGATCTTGCGGCGACATCGACCTGTCCGGAGTCAAAGCGATCGCGGTTGTCGACTGGCCCAAGGCGATTCACGAGGGAAACGGCAAGGCGGCGTTCATCGTCGCGCCGGAGACCACCGATGAGCAGATCGAGTGCTTGTCGCAGATCTACACCGGTCAGCTCGGCGGCGACCCCTGGGGGATCCTCGGAACGACCTACGAGGTCGTCGGGCTCGTGAAGGCACCCATCGATTTCTCGGACACGGGCGTCACGGCGACGATGACGGCCGAGGGTGTTGGGCGCGCAACTGGCGACACCTTCAAGAACCCGGTGACCGGCGAGCCGCACGTTGCCAACATCGACCTTCCCGACGGGTTCATCTGGACGAAGGGCGAGTGCGGCATCGGGACGTTCCAGGTCGAGGCAGAGGGCATTCGCCTCGACTTCACCGATACCAACTGGATCTATTACGAGTTCGACTGGTCGAACGCCTAACGAGCTCTCGCGAACAGACGTAAAGGTCCCATTCCGCGCGGCAATCACATGACGCCGCCGAACTTATCCGGTGGCAGGATCGCACTCTGCGACCGTTGCGAGTCGTCAACCATTCCGTATGCGCCGAGCGCATCGCCGAGGTCGGCAAACGTTAGACACGCAGTGAGATCCGCAATGGCCGCCCGCTTGTGGACGTGCTGGGCCTGGAAGAACGCATCCGCATCCTTGGTTACGTTTCTTAAGCCAGAGGAAGGGATTCCTTATGATCACCTGTGTCGTCGACTACACCATCGACCCCGACAAGATCGACGCCTTTGAGAAGTTCGCGGCGCAATGGATTCGCCTTGTCAACAAGCACGGCGGTCGGCACCACGGATACTTCATGCCCTCGGAGGGGGCCAGCGACAAAGCGCTGGCATTGTTCAGCTTTCCCAGCCTTGCGGCTTACGAGAAGTACCGGGAGCTCTTCGGTGTTGACCCCGAATTCATCGCCGCGGACCGCATCCGTGACGACAGCGGATGCGTGCTGCGCTACGAGCGGTCGTTCATGCGACCCTTCCTCGAGGCTGCTGAGTGACGGCGAATGACACCTCGCAGCTTTGACCCGAGTATCGACCCCGTCAGCATCCGGGCGCTGCTGGACCGGCTGGAGCAGACACCCTGGCCCGCCCACCCCGCCGTTGAGCCATGGGCGGCAGGCTCTGCACATGTTTACCTTCGAGAGTTGCTCGCCGACTGGTCGGCCTTCGATTTCGACGCGTTTTCGCAGAACTTCGTAACTACCCACACCAGTTGATCGAAATCGACGGGCTAACAACCCATTTCGTACACGTCAGGAGTCCTCACCAAGCCGCAACGCCATTGGTTCTCACCCATGGGTGGCCCAGCTCCTTTCTCGAGTACCTACCGATGCTCGACCACCTGACACATCCGGAGAAGCACGGCGGCACGCCATCAGACGCGTTTCACGTCGTTGTCCCCTCGATGCCGGGCTTCGCATTCTCTGGCTGCCCCGAGGATTTGCAGAGCTTCACAGCGGCATCCATCGCCGATCGCTGGCGGCAGCTGATGGCGATCCTCGGATACGACAGGTTCCTGGCGTCAGGCACCGACATCGGCGCCCGCGTGACGGCCTGGTTGGCGATGCGGCATCCGAAAAGCCTGCTCGGCGCCCACATGACGGTGAATGCGCTCAGTTCGGTGCGCGATCCATCACGGTCATACGCTGCTGGCCATCCCACGACTCGGTGGTTCGAGGACATGGCGCATTGGGAGCTGGCCGAGGGCGGCTACCACCACCTTCAGCGAACGAAGCCGCTGACAGTGTCGGTCGCCGTATCCGATTCGCCGGCGGCGATGGCGGCGTGGGTCGTCGAGAAATGGAAAGCGTGGGCCGACGCGCTCGACGTGGATGCGACCGAGGTCCGGCGCATGATCTTGTCGCTTCTGACTTTGTACTGGACGACAAACTCGTTCGGATCGTCGGTCTTTCACTACCACGCGCATGATGTTGCGCCAGGCTCGCGGCCGATCGGCATGGCAACGAGCACGCCGCTGTCGTTCTACTCGAGCGCCGCCGAAATCGGCGGTGTCCCGCCAAGAAGCATCATCGAGGAGCAGTACGGCGCGCATCGGTGGAGCGAATTTCCGCGAGGCGGACATTTCATGGCGACCGAACACCCCGCCTTGCTGGCGGCCGACCTTGTCGAGTTCCGTCGCAGCCTCGACGAGTCCGCGTCGGGACCGCGCGGCGGTGCTTGAGGTTGCCGATGATCACGCGCGCAGCCTGAATCCGACCGCTACGTTGCGTCTAGCAGGCCCGGATCTCCCGATAGGCGGAAGGCGGTTCGCATCGCGTCGACCGCGTCGGCGTCGCCGTCGAACTTCACGCGCCGCAATGCCGCTTTGCGCTCGGCGGCCGTCGCGCCCATGCGCGCGCCGATAAGGTCGGCTGCAGTCGCAGTAACCGTCACATCGGGCGGGCCCTGTGCTGCCGTGAGACCGCTGTTGTCGACGGCGAATTCGAAGCGCCGACCATCGATCTCGATGCGGTACGACGCCTTCAATTCGCCGACGACAGCGGGATCGATTGCCAGCAGGATGCCCGCGAGGAACCCGTTCAGCGGCGTCAGCGCGCTTTCGTCAGGCACGACCATGTCGAGCCCGAACATGGCGATGGCCTTCACTACCGGCAGCACCTTGCGCCAGCCCGTCTCGCTGAGGGTGTAGACCGTCCGCGCGACGGGCGGTGGCAGCTCCTGCGCGGTCGACGAGGCCAGCGTCCTCCAGCTCGCGAAGCCGGTCGGCCAGCAGGTTCGTGGCGATGCCGGGCAGCTGTGCGCGCAGGTCACCGTACCGGCGGGCGCCGCCGATCAGTTCTCGCAGGATCAGCAGCGTCCATCGCTCGCCGAGCACGTCGAGGCCCTTGGCGAGCGGGCAGTTCTGCTGGTAGCTCCTGGGCACGGAATAATTCTAGCACTCAGACAAGTATCTAGTCATGTCACTTGAAAATCTTGTCTGAAAGGTTTACGGTCCTGTCTATGAGTACCCGAACGCCAGTCTTCCGAGATCACCCGATCGCCGCGCTTGTCTTCATCTGCTTGAGCGTCTTCGTCATCAGCGTCGACGCCACCATCGTCAATGTCGCTCTGCCCACGCTGTCGCGCGAACTCGACGCCGACACCGCACAGCTGCAGTGGATCGTCGACGCCTACACGCTGGTCATGGCCGGCCTGATGCTGTCGATGGGCAGCCTCAGCGACCGGTTCGGCCGACGGGGCTGGCTCAGTGCCGGGCTCGCGGTCTTCGCGATCACGTCTGCGGTCGCGTCGCAGGTCGACTCGGCGGACGCACTCATCTGGGGTCGCGCCGCAATGGGCGTCGGCGCCGCGGTGATCTTCCCGACCACCCTGTCGCTGATCACCAATATCTTCGCCGACCCCGTGAAGCGAGCGAAAGCCATCGGCCTGTGGGCCGCGATGGTGGGCGTCGGCGTCGCCGCAGGCCCGATCTCCGGTGGCTGGCTGCTCGAACACTTCTCGTGGGGCTCGGTGTTCATGGTCAACGTGCCGATCGCCGCTGGTGGCCATCATCGGAGGCGTCTCTTCGTCCCGACCTCCCGCGACCCGTCGGCGCCGCCGGTCGACCTGCCTGGCCTGGTCCTGTCCTCGATCGGCATCACCGCGTTGGTCTACACCGTCATCGAGGCGCCCAATTGGGGATGGGGCAGCCTTCACACGGCAGCAGGATTCGCGGTCGCGGTCGTCGTCCTCGCGGCCTTCGCATTGTGGGAGCGGCACACACCGCACCCGATGCTCGACGTGTCGGTGTTCGCCAACCGCCGATTCTCGGGCGGCAGCCTCGCAGTGACCGCAGGCTTCCTGACCCTGTTCGGCTTCATCTTCGTCATCACGCAGTACTTCCAATTCATCAAGTCCTACAGCGCATTTGAGACCGGAGTGCGGTTGCTGCCGGTCGCCATCTCGATCGCGGTCGCCAGCATCGTCGGCCCGCGCATCGTGGAGCGGATCGGCACGACGGCGGTAGTCGTCGCGGGCCTGGCCATCTTCGCGGCCGGCCTGGCATGGGCGTCCACCGCCGACGCCGGGACGCCGTACCTGGAGATCGCTATCCAGATGCTGATGCTCGGCGGTGGTCTTGGCCTGACGACAGCGCCGGCCACCGAGGCGATCATGGGCTCACTGTCCGCCGACAAGGCCGGCGTCGGGTCCGCGGTCAACGACACCACTCGCGAACTCGGCGGCACCCTCGGCGTCGCGATCGTCGGCAGCGTCTTCGCCTCCATCTACTCGAGCCGGTTGGACAGCGATGCGGCGGTGTCCGCGCTGCCGGAGCAGGTCCGGGCCACGATGGAACGGTCGATGGCCGCCGCGCAGCAGGTCATCGGCCAGCTGCCGCCTCCCTTGATTCCCGACGTCCGTGCGGCCGTCAACACCGCGTTCCTCGATGGTCTTCAGATCGGATCTCTGGTCAGCGCAGGCATCGCGGCCGCGGCCGCCGTCGTGGTTGCCATCCTGCTGCCGGCCCGGGCGAAGCAACCCGTGCCCGTGACCGACGCGCAGGCCGAATCCGAGGCGGTGTGCGCATGAGCTCTTACACCGACACGTGGACCGACGGCCACGGCACTGTCGAGTACTTCACCCGATCCGACGGCTCGCGCCTGCGGTACTTCACCGCCGGCAGCGGCCCGGCGCTGGTGCTGATGCACACCATCCGTACGCAGCTGGACTACTTTCACCGCGTTATCCCGCAGCTGTGGGACGCGTTCACCGTCTACGCGGTAGACCTGCCCGGCATGGGCTGGTCGGACATCGTGCCGGGCGCGCGCTACGAAGAGCCCGAACTGCGGGCCGCGGTCGTCGAGTTCGTCACCGGCCTTGACCTGCACGACGCCACGCTGGCCGGGGAATCGTTGGGCGGCGCGCTCGCGCTACAGGCCTCCGTCGACCTCAAGGACAGGGTGAGCCGAGTTATAGCTTTCAACAGCTACGACTATCCGAGCGGATTGGAGCGGGGGAACATGTTCGCCCGATTCATCATCTCTTCTGTTCGGGCGCCTATCGCTGGTCCACTCTTCGCGGCGATGGAGAACCGACCGATTATGAAGGGCGTCATGCGCGGAGGGGTCGTCGACAACAGCACGCTGCCGGACGATTTCATCGCCGAGCTACGACGCAGTGGTCGCCGCAAGGGCTACTCGAGGGTGTCCCGGGCGATCTATCGCAGCCTCAAGGGATTTGCCAAGGCACGGGATCGCTATCGGGACGTGTCGGCTCCGGTGACGCTGGTTTACAGCGAACAGGATTGGGCGCGGCCGGCGGAACGCGAGCAGGTGGCGGGCCTGTTGGGGGACGTGGAACGGATTACGCTGCCCGACACCGGCCACTTCTCCGCGCTGGAAAGGCCGAACGAGGTGGCCAGGATTCTGCGGCGGTCGAATTGACCTTGAGACGTCGGATGGCCTCATAGACTCCGGCAGATGGACGCCGACTACATCGTGGTGGGAACGGGCTCTGCAGGATCGGTGGTGGCCAACCGCCTGAGCGCGGACCCGTCCGTCGAGGTTGTGGTGCTGGAGGCCGGCCCGCGGGACAAGGACAAGTTCATCCACATCCCCGCGGGCTTCGCAAAACTGTTCCGCAGCGAAATGGACTGGGACTACCTCACCGAACCACAGAAGGAACTCGACGGTCGCGAAATCTATTGGCCGCGTGGCAAAGTGCTCGGCGGATCATCGTCGATGAACGCGATGATGTGGGTTCGTGGCTTCGCCGCCGACTATGACGAGTGGGGCGAGCAAGCCGGCGAGCAGTGGAACTACGCCAACGTCGAGAAGTACTTCAACCGCATCGAGAACGGCCCGCTGGTCATCTCGCCGCAACGCAGTCCCAGGAGTTCGACTGCAGCCTGGCTGGCCGCCGTGCAGGAGGGCATCGACCTACCGGAGGGGTTCTGCGAGACGCTCGTCACGCAGCGCAAGGGTGCCCGGTGGAGCACCGCCGACGCGTACCTCAAGCCGGCGTTGAAACGGCGCAATCTGACGTTGCACACCGCAGCTACCGCGACGCGGGTGATCTTCGACGGAAAGCGTGCCACGGGTGTGGAATTCGAGCAGCTTGGGGCGCGCCGCGTCGTCTCGGCCCGGCGTGAAGTGGTGTTGTGCGGAGGCGCGATCAACAGCCCGCAGCTGTTGATGCTGTCGGGTATCGGTGATCGCGACCAGCTCGCCGAGCACGGTATCGACGTGGTGGCCGAAGCGCCCGAGGTCGGCAGCAACTTGCTCGACCACCTTGTGGTGCCGGTAGGGTTCGACGTTCCTGATGACACGCTGTTCGCCGCGGAGAAGCCGTTGCAGCTGGCGAACTATTTCCTGCGACGGCGCGGCATGCTGACCTCGAACGTGGGGGAGGCGTATGGGTTCGTCAGGAGCCGCCCAGAGCTCGAACTGCCCGATCTGGAGCTGATTTTCGCGCCTGCCCCGTATTTCGAGGAGGGCCTCGGTGACCCGTACGACCATCACGCCGTCATAATGGCGCCAATCCTGCTGAAGCCGTACAGCAGTGGCACCATCACCCTGCGGTCGGCCGACCCGAAGGACAAGCCGGTCATCGATCCGCGGTATCTGACCGACGACGCGGGAGCTGATCGTGCGGCGCTGATGGCCGGCCTGCGGATGTGCGCGGACATCGCCAAGTCGCCGGCGCTCAACGGCATAATCGGCAAGATCGCCCGGCCGCTAGGCGCAACGGTGCTCGATGAGGAGACGCTGGAGCGCGCACTGAACTCGTTGTCGCACACGCTGTATCACCCGGTTAGCACATGCCGGATGGGCAGCGACGAAGCCAGCGTGGTCGATCCGGAGCTGCGGGTGCGCGGCGTGGACGGGCTGCGGGTCGCCGACGCGTCGGTGATGCCGACGATCATCCGTGGTCACACCCATGCGCCCAGCGTCCTGATCGGAGAGAAGGCCGCCGATTTGATCCGCGGCATCTAACGCCTACGGCCGGGTGTCTTCCGGCACGAGTCGTCCGATGTCGTCCAGGAGCGATTCGGCCAACGCGATATCACCACGGAGGTCACGATCGTCGATGTCGCGGGGGAGCACGTCGGCCAGCAAGAGCGCGTCGCCCACGGCGCCGCTGAACTGGTCATCGAGTCCTCGCTGACGCAAGAGCCTCACCGCGCCAACAAGTTCGCAGCACAGCAACACCCGATACGCGGCGATGGATCGCTCGAGTTGCTGCGCGCCCTGCGAGGCGAATGTCGCGTCCTCCTCGGCCCCCCGCGACAGCACGAGCGTGGCGGCGGAGGCGGGGTGCGCGGCGTTCCGAATCTCGGCGATCGCGCCTGCGGCCACGTATTCGACTATCATCAGCCCGGATGACCCGGCTGCTTCGGCGGCGAGGAAAGCGTTGCCGCCGTTGGTATCCGGGTCGTTGATCATTCTGATCCGCGAATGGGTGATGGGCGCGGTAAGCGCGAGCGCCAGGGTGGTGCCGTCCAATTCGAGTGACAGCGATGCTTGGTAGAAGGCGCCGTGATGGACGACGGCTTCGTTTTCGAGGTCGAAGAGGGGATTCTCCTGCGCAGTGTTGAGTGTCCGCTCCAGTTGGCCCTCCAGCGAGTGCAACGACGCCAGCGCGGTTGCCTGCGCTACCGGGTACACCCGCAGCCCGTAGGGATCCTGTATGCGAGCGGGCCTGCGATCCGGGCCGCCTTTCGTCGCCAGCAGTGAGCGTAGGCGACCCGCAACAGTGTCGACGTAGGGGGCCGCCGACGCCTGCGCTGCCAGCGATGACAGCGCTTCGGGATTGCCGTCGAGCGCAAGAAAACTCAGCATGTAAATCACACTCGACGCCCTTTCGAGGCGCGAAAGCTCGTCCAGTGCAAGGCATCCGCGGCCAACAGTGAGTGCGCCGCTGCTCATGAACGGCAGCGCGCTGTCGGCACCCCACGGCTCCATCGGCGTCAACGGATTTGACGCGGGCCGTTCGCCGATCAGCGTCAATGCCGTGCCCGCGAGTGCGGCGAGGTCCCCTGTCCCGATCGACGCATATTGACGAACCTCGGGTAGGGCATCGTCGTTGAGCATCGTCTCGAGGCCGGACAAGATCTTGGGGTCGAGTCCGGCGCCGGGCACGCACAATTGGGCAAGCCGCACCGTGAGCATCGCTCGCACCGTTCTGTCGTCCAGGGGGTCCCCGGCATCGGCCGCGTGACTGCGGAGCAGTCGCATGCCGTATTTGGTGTCGGTGGGCGATACGGACGTGGTTCGATTCGCGCCGACACCGGTGGTTCGTCCGTAGATGGCGAGTCGGGTGGACAGGTCCGCCGCGACCTGGTGCGCATGGTCGACGGCCTCGATGACCCTCTCGGATACAGAGACGTGCTCGCGGCGGTCCGCGAGTGCCACCACGTCGGCGATACTCGCGGATCCGTTAAGTACAAGCATGAAATTCTCCTAGTTCCCTATCGCGGACGCGCGACGAGTCCTATCATCACCGAAACCACACATTGCCGCTAGATGGAATTTGAATTTTACTCAGTGGAAATCAACGAAGAGTTGATCGCAACAAACTCCTCGTAGATTCCATCCCGGCGAGAGGAGGTCACAGTGGCGGAACCGTCCACACGGACCGTGGAACGCGCGCTTGCCCTGCTCGCGACCATCTGTGACAGGGGCGGCGCGAACCTGGCAGACAGTGCCAGGGAGTGCGATCTCGCGCCGAGCACCGCGCTTCGGCTCCTCCGGACTCTGGAGAGCACCGGGTTCGTCACGAAGGAAGAGGTCGGTGGCACGTACCGTCCCGGCAGCCGCCTGATCCAACTCGGCGCGCAGGCGCTGTCCAACGAGTCGCTGATCGACTACGCCAAGCCTGTGATGGAGAAGCTGGTGGCCGAGACCGGAGAGTCCGCGTACCTCAGCGTGGAGGGACACGCAGGCACGGCGGTCTACATCAGCATTGTCGAGGGCACCCATTCGGTGCGGCACGCGAGCTGGGTCGGTCGCACTGTTCCGCTCGACATATCCGCGGCGGGGCACGCGCTGCGCGGGCGCGTGCCCGACGAGGGATACGTGATCGTCGAGCGCGGCGTCGAGGCCGACGTCACCGCAATCGCGTGTCCGGTCTACTCCGAAGCGCGCATCGTCGCAGCCCTGAGCCTGGTCGTTCCGAGCTACCGGCTCACCACACCCCAAGCGGCCCAATATGGCCACACGCTCGGCTCGGCAGCGGAGTCGCTGTCGGCCGGACTAAGTCGTCGCCCGAATTCCACTCTGCCAGAAAGACAATCATGATCACCTTCGAAGATGTCTCCAAGGTCTATCCCGACGGCACCGTCGCCGTCGACAATCTGACGATCACCGCGCCGAACGGCAAGATCACCACGCTGGTCGGCCCGTCTGGATGCGGCAAGACCACCTCGATGCGGATGATCAACCGGCTGATCGAGCCGACGTCCGGCAGCATCACCCTCGACGGAACCGACACGCAGACCCTAGACAAGGTCACCCTGCGCCGCAGAATCGGTTACGTCATTCAGAACGCCGGCCTGTTTCCTCACCGCACCGTCGTCGACAACGTGGCCGCGCTGCCGCGCCTGCTCGGCGGCGGCAAGAAGGAAACCCGTTCCAACGCAATGGAACTCCTGGAGCGCGTCGGGCTGGATTCAAAGTTTGCCCGCCGCTACCCGTGGCAGCTCTCTGGCGGTCAACAGCAGCGAGTCGGGGTCGCGCGGGCACTGGCGACGGATCCACCGTTCCTGTTGATGGATGAGCCGTTCAGCGCCGTCGACCCGATCGTGCGCAGCCAGCTTCAGGACGAATTCCTTCGGCTGCAGGCAGATATCTCCAAGACCATCGTCATGGTCACCCACGACATCGACGAGGCCCTCAAGCTGGGCGACCAGGTCGTTGTGCTTCGGCAGGGCGGAACCCTGGCGCAGGCTGCGACTCCCGCCGAGCTGCTGGCCGCGCCGAAGGATGCCTTCGTCGCCGACTTCGTGGGATCCGCCCGCGGCTACCGCGCCCTCGGGTTCCACACGTCCGACGACCGTCTCAAACTCAACGATGAGCCCACCATCACTGTGGGCCAGCCAGTGTCCACGATCCCATCGACCCAAGGACGCTGGGTGCTGGTGGTCGATGACAGGCGGGCGCCGCTGGGCTGGGTCGACACCGAAAGTCTCGGCGGGGATTCCATCCAAGACAGCGACGTAAACCTCTGCGCCACCTCAGCATCCCGGAATGACCCGCTGCGCGACCTGCTGAACTCGGCGCTGTCCAGTCCGAGCAGCCGCTGCGTGATCACCGACGAGTCGGGGGTGCTGATCGGAACGGCATCCGATCACGACGTGATGGACGCTATCCGGCGCGCGAAAGAAGCGAGGGCGGCGGCATGAACTGGATTTCGTCCAACATCGACCGGATCGTCTCGCTGACGATCAGCCACGCGTGGCTCACGTTGGTGCCGACGATCGTCGGGCTGCTCATTGCGCTGCCACTCGGCTGGTGGGCGCACAAATTCAAGCGCGGGCAGGCCGCCATCGTCGGAACCGCCGGCCTGCTATACACCATTCCTTCGCTCGCGCTGTTCATCATCCTGCCCACCATCCTTGGCACGAAGATTCTCGATCCGTTGAACATCGTTGTCGCGCTGACGCTTTACACGTTGGCGTTGTTGGTGCGCGTCGTCACCGACGGCCTGGATTCCGTGCCACACGACACGGTGGCAGCAGCAGAGGCCATGGGTTACCGCGGCTGGCAGCGGCTTCTGCTCGTCGAACTGCCCGTCGCCGTCCCAGTCATCGCCGCGGGCCTGCGCGTTGCGGTCGTGTCCAACGTCAGCATCGTGACCATGGCCGCCCTGCTTGGCATCCCGCAGCTCGGCTCGCTGTTCACGCAGGGATTTCAGCTACGCCTCTTCGTTCCCCTGGTCACCGGCATCGTGCTGTGCGTGGTGCTTGCCGTCATCTTTGACGGCCTGATCATCTGGCTGAACAGATTGTTGACTCCCTGGCGGCAAAGGACGGTGACGTCGTGAACATTTTCGGATGGTTGACCGACCCCGCGAACTGGACCGGCTCGGGTGGTATTCCGGCTCAGATCGGCTACCACCTCTTCTACTCTGCGATCGCGCTGGCGGCCGCTCTTGTCATCGCGGTGCCGCTGGGAATTCTCATCGGCTACACGGGACGGGGCGAGGCATTGGTGGCCGGGTCGGCCAACGCGTTGCGTGCGCTGCCGTCGCTGGGGTTACTCGTGTTGCTCTTCCTGCTGGTCTCACCGATCGTCAGCGGAAAGCTCGTCTACGTGCTGCCCACCATCATTGTGCTTGTGCTGCTTGCTGTTCCGCCGATCCTTACGGGTACGTACGCAGGCATTCAGAACGCCGACCCCGACGCCGTCGGAGCGGCCCGCGGGATGGGGTTCACAAAGCGCCAGATCCTGATGCGGGTGCAGCTGCCCTGTGCCTTACCACTCATGGTTTCCGGGGTGAGGAGCTCTACACTGCAAATTGTCTCGACGGCCACCATCGCCGCGTATCTCGGTCTGCAGGGCCTTGGACGGTTCATCCTCGACGGTAGGGCGAACGCCAGCTTCAGCGAAATGGCAGGCGGGGCAATTCTTGTCGCGATCCTGGCGCTCGTTCTGGAGTTCACTTTCGCCTGGCTTGGCCGGGCCATCGTCTCGCCAGGCCTGCGCCGCACCGTATCGAAATCCAGCTCACCGATATCCACGACCGTCCTCGAGCCGGCCACCACCTAGGAGAATCACTATGAAGAAACGCACGTTATTGTCGGCACTGGCCATTACCTCCGTCCTCGCGCTGTCTGCATGCGGCGGTGGCGGCGGCGACCCGCTTTCCGGCGGCGGGGACAACAAGGGATCCTCGGGCTCGGAGGTCATTGTCGGTTCGGCCGACTTCACCGAAAGTCAGCTGGTCGGCAGCATTTACTCGCAGGCGCTGCAGGCAGCGGGTGTTCCTACGAAGGAGCAGTTCAACATCGGAAGCCGCGAGGTCTACATCCAGGCCCTCAAGGACGGCTCCATCGATCTGGTCCCGGAGTACTCAGGAGCTCTCTTGAGCTACCTCGATCCGAAGTCGACGGCCGCGACGACCGAAGCAGTGACGGCCGAACTCAAGGGCAAATTGCCGTCCGGGATCTCGATGCTGACGCCGTCGCCCGCCGAGGACAAGGACGTGGTGGCCGTGACAAAGGCCACCGCCGACAAGTACAAGCTGAAGACGGTTTCCGACCTGAAGCCGGTCGCCGGTGAACTCGTACTGGGTGGGCCGCCGGAATGGAAGACGCGCACCCAGGGCGTGGTCGGCCTGCGCGATGTTTACGGCCTCAACTTCAAGGACTTCGTCAGTCTCGACGCGGGTGGCACCCTTACGATGACTGCGCTTACCAATGGTCAGATCCAGGCCGGAGACCTGTTCAGCACCGACCCCGGCCTTGTCACGAATAACCTTGTCGCCCTTGACGATGACAAGTCGTTGTTCGCGGCGGAGAACGTGGTCCCGCTGATCAAGTCCGCCAAGCAGAACGACACCATCACCAAAACGCTTGACGCCGTTTCTGCAAAGCTGACCACGGACGACCTGATCTCGATGAACGCCGAGGCGGCGACGGGCACCAACCTGTCCGACATCGCCAAGAAGTGGCTCGCCGGGGCGGGTATATCGAAGGGCTGACCTTCGCTCGCGTGTGGCCGCAGTTGGCGCAGACGGCAGCACCATGCGGGGGCACAATGAGTGTTGATGACGATGAACGCCAAGCGTCGCCGGGCGCACGACAAGCTGGCTGCTTTGCCAGGTGTGCGTGCGGTGCGACGGCCCGTGCGGCCGGCCGGTGACCAGGAGTTCGACCTGTTCTACGTGCGTACCGGCCGTAAGTCACCGCATCCGATCGTCATCATCCCCGGCGGCCCCGGCGCCGCCTCCATCGCCCTCTACCGCCGGTTTCGACGCCGCGCGGTGGCCGAGGGCCTCGACGTGATCATGGTGGAGCACCGAGGCATCGGGATGTCCCGCCATGACGACACCGGCTGCGACCTGCCCCCTGAGGCGTTGACCATCGACCAGGTGGTCGACGATGTGGCGGCCGTTCTCGACGACGCGCAGGTGGACAAGGCCGTCATCTACGGCACCTCGTATGGCACGTACGTCGCCGCCGGAGTCGGTGTGCGGCACCCGGATCGGGTACACGCGATGATCCTCGACTCACCGCTGCTGTCGGCCGAAGACATCGACATCGTGCGGGAAGCCACCCGTCGTGCCCTGTGGCGTGGCGATGAGCCCGAAACAGCTGAGCTGGCGACAAAGGTTCGACGGCTGGTCGAAGACGGTGTACTCACGCCAACGGCCGCACAACTCGCCGCCGGTATGTACGGGCTGGCGGGGCCCGATGTGCTCGGGCGCCAGCTCGACCTGCTGCTGCAGGGCCGCGACTGGCTGTGGGGCGCTGTCGGCCTCGGGACCAGGCTGCTGTTTGAGCGCAAGACGCCGTATCACCACGAGCCGGACCTGGTTGAGCGGATCGGCTATCGCGAGCTCAACTACGGTGCGGTGCCCGACGGCGAGCCACTCGATCCAGCACTGGCGATGCGCGAGGCCGCTTCGGGTGAAGTGGATTACGTTGCCGAGCCGTTCGACCTCATCAGTGAGATGCCCAAGTTCAGTTGGCCCACAGTCGTCGTCTCCGGTGGCCGCGATCTGATCACCCCGCCCGCGGTAGCACGCAGGATCGCGTCGCTGATCCCCGGCGCTGTGCTGGTCAATCTCGCCACCGCCGGGCATTCGGCCATCGACCTACGCGAGCGTGCCGCGCTGGACATCATCAAGGCGACCTACGAAGGAGCGAGCTCGGGTCTGCCCACACGCGCCGACAAGCTGGACTCGACACCGGGTGGCTTCGGCGTGAGGCTGTTGATCTGGAGCATTGCCGCCGCTGCCGCCGTCGAGCAGGCGGTGCCCGCCGCGGTTCCCCGTGCCGTGCAACGGGTTACGGCTTCATGAAACCGATCTTGGTGACGTCCAGGTCACCAATGCCCGCCGGGCCGAAATTCGCGAGATTGCTGCGCACCGCGACGTTGCCCGCCGACTGGAACAACGGCAGGCTGTGGCCTTCGGCCCAGATCAACTTGTCGACCTCGTTGGCCAACTCGCGCGCTTTCGCGGGATCGAGTTCGTCGGTGGTCTCTTCCACCTTCGCGTCGATCTCCGGGCTGCTGATCTTGCCGTAGTTGCTGTCTGCGCCGGTGGTGTACATCTGGTTTAGGCAGCACAGCGAGAACGCGTCGCCGACCCAGGAGAACTGGGCGATGTCGAAGTTACCGACGTTGATGTAGTTCGTGAAGAAACCGCCACCACCCTTCACGTCGAGCTCCAGCTTCACGCCAATCTGCGCCAGGCTGTTCTGCGCGATCTGGGCGACCTGTCGTGTCGTTTGCGCTTCGGCGAGCACGTCGCGAATCACCAACGGGCGACCGTCCTTCTCGCGGAACTGTCCGTTGAGGCGCCACCCGAGCGCATCGAGTTCCTGCTTGGCCTTCTCCGGATCAAACGCGACGACGGCGCTGTTGTCCTGGTAGCCCTCCTGGCCGGCGACGTAGATGTGGTTGTTCAGCGGGACGGGATTGTCGGCCAGGCCGCGCTGGCTGATGTTGGCGATGGCCTGCCTGTCGATGCCCTTTGAGATCGCCAGCCGCAGCGCCTTGTCCGCGAGAATCGAACCGGGCGCCCCGTTGAAAGTCATGTGGTACCAGGCCGCACTGGGAGCGCGCCGAATCGAAATACCCGGGGTGTTGCGGGCGATCGTCAAATCGTCGAGCGAGGGCACCCCCGTGGCGTCGATGGTGTTGTTCTGCAGTGCAGGGAGCAGGGCGGCCTGGTCCAGCACCAAATAGGTGATGCTGTCCAGCAGCGGCGGCGTCCCCCACCACTTCGGGTTGCGGGTCAACGTGATTCGTTGCGCGGTACGGTCCAGTGCCGACACGATGAACGGGCCGGCGGAGGGGCCGGGGCCATTGAGCTGCCCCTTGTTGAATGCTTCAGGGGTACCGGTCACGGTCTTGGGCAGCAGCATGGTGTTTCCGGCGAACATGCCCTTCCACTCGGCGAAGGGTTTGGCGAACGTCATGATCGCCTGGCGATCGTCCACGCCGCGGGTCACGGAGGCGACGCGGTCGCTGCCGTTGACGCTGGCGATTGCGAAAGCCTTGTCCTTGCCGCTGGTGGCGTGGATCTGAGAAGCGATGTCTTCCCACGTAATTGGCGTACCGTCGGTCCAAACCGCTTTGGGATTGATGGTGTACGTGACCACCTGCGGGCTGGTGCTGGTGAGTTCGACACTGGTGAAGTAGTCAGAGTTGACGGTCGTTGAGCCGTCCGATGCGACTCGGAACGCGCGCGGCAGCGTCGCTCTCATCATCGCGCCGGCGTCGGCCTGGTTGCCGTCGATGTGCAGCGTATTGAAGTTCGATGGGAATTCGGTCAGAGCAAGCCGCAGGTTGCCGCCCTTTTGCAGGGTCGCCGGATCCTGTGGATTGATGTCGTTGGTCGTTCCGACCTCGGCCTCGCCACCGGCCTCTGGGGCTTCCTGTTTACCGCCCGAGCAGGCGGTGAGGGACAGGGCGACGACGAAGACGACAACAGCGAAGCGGCGGATCTTCATGCCAGCGACTCTAACTGCGATGGGGGTTCGGCTGCGGCACCGCGGCAAGCAATCGCTGGGTGTATTCGTGCTGCGGGTTGGTGAACAGCTCATCGCCGTCGCCCTGCTCGACGATTCTGCCCTTGTACATCACCGCGACGTGGTGGGCGAGGTGTTTGACCACCGAAAGATCATGCGAGACGAACAGGTAAGAGAGCCCGAACCGTGCCTGTAGATCGAGCAAGAGGTTGATGATGCCTGCCTGGATCGACACATCGAGCGCCGACACCGGTTCGTCGAGGGCCAGGATCTTCGGCTGAAGTGCCAACGCTCGGGCGATGCCGATGCGCTGCTTCTGCCCGCCGGAGAATTCGGCCGGATACCGGCTGGCGTCCTCGCGGCGCAGCCCGACGATGCCCAGCAACTCGGCGACACGTTCATCAACACGGCCCTTGTCAAAACCATTGGTTTGCAAGGGCTCTGCGAGCACGTCGAAAACGGGGAGCCGCGGGTCCAGCGAGGCGACCGGATCCTGGAAGACCACTTGCAGATCGCCGCGCAGCGCCCGTCGAGCCCGCCGGTCGAGTGTCGCAACGTCGGCGCCTAGCACCTCGATCGAACCGCTTTGCGGGGCGCCCATGTCAAGGATCTGGTGCAAGGTCGTCGACTTGCCGGAACCCGATTCGCCGACGATGCCCAGGGTGTGGCCTGCTTGCAGTTTGAAGCTGACGCCGTCGACCGCGCGGACCTCGCCCACCTGCCGGCGAAAGACCACGCCCTTCGTGAGGTTGTACGTCTTGACGAGGTCGCGTACGCGCAGCACGACCGGCGCGTCTTCGGATGTGGCCGCTTCCGCCGGCGGCTCGGTGGAGATGCCGTAGATGTCCGCCGCGCTGCGACCCGCAACGTGTTCCGTCCGGATGCATGCGGCCCGATGGTTTGGGCCCATTTCGAGCAGCTCGGGTTCGGCGGCGCGGCAGGCGTCGATTGCCAGCGGGCAGCGCGGTGCGAACGGGCAGCCATGCGGCAACACGGCGAGCGACGGCGGCGCACCCGGGATCGGTACCAGCCGCGCGCCCTGCGGGGCGTCAAGCCGCGGCACAGAGCCCAGTAGCCCAGCGGTATAGGGCATCCGGCGGTCGCGATACAGGCGCTCGACGTCGGCCACCTCTACGGCGCGGCCCGCATACATCACGAGTGCACGATCGGCGAATTCGGCGACCACGCCAAGGTCATGGGTGATGATCAGCACGCCGGCGCCGGTTACGTCGCGCGCGGTCTTGAGCACCTCGAGAATCTGCGCCTGCACGGTCACGTCCAGAGCGGTCGTAGGTTCGTCGCAGATCAGCAGATCGGGATCGTTGGCGATGGCCATGGCGATGACAACACGCTGGCGCTCACCGCCAGACAACTCATGGGGAAAGGAACGGGCCCGGCGCTCGGGCTGGGCGATGCCGACCAATTCGAGCAGTTCGACGGCGCGCCTGCGGGCGGCTTGCTTGCCGATATCGCGAGTGTGGACCTGCAGCGCCTCGGCAATCTGGTCGCCGACGGTGTACACGGGTGTGAGTGCCGACATCGGGTCCTGGAACACGGTGCCGATCGACTTGCCGCGGATCCGCGACATCTGTTGATCAGCCAGGCCCAGCAGCTCATTGCCGTGCAATCGGATTGAGCCTGACACTTCGGCGTATTCGGGCAGCAGGCCGACAACGGCCATGGCGCTGGCGGACTTTCCCGCTCCAGATTCACCGACGAGCGCGACGACCTCGCCGGGGTCGACGTGAAAGTTCATGCCGCGCACCGCCTCGACACGCTCGGTGTCGGTCGGGAATGCGACGGATAAATCCGTGACTTCGAGAAGGCTCACTTGCGACGCCTCCGCCGCAGGGCGCGGCTGCCTGGGTCCAGCGCGTCGCGCAGCCCGTCACCGGTCAAGTTGGCGCACAACGCAATCAGCACCAGCACGCCGGCTGGGATCAAAAACAGCCACGGAAAAGTTGTCGCTGACTTCGTCCCATCGGCGATGAGCGTGCCTAGTGATACGTCGGGTGGCTGGATGCCGAAACCCAAGAAGCTCAACCCGGTTTCGCCCAGGATAGCGACGGCGACGTTGAGTGCGGTGTCGATGATCAAGATCGACGCCACATTCGGCAAGATGTGGCGGACGATGATCCGCCAGTTGCTGACGCCCATATACCTTGCGGCGGCGACGAATTCGCGCAGACGTAGACTCATCGTCAAACCGCGCACCATGCGCGAACTGATCATCCAGCTGAACACGGAAAACAGCACTATCAACCAGACAACGCGAGCGGATTGCCCCAGCCGCGGCGTGACGATCGCGATCAGGATGAAGCTCGGCACCACGAGCATGAGGTCGACGATCCACATCAGCGCACGGTCACGCAGACCCCCGAAATAGCCGGCGATCGATCCCACCGTGGCGGCGATGATGGTTGAGATGAACGCCACGCAGATCCCGATCAACATGGACTTCTGCATGCCGCGCAATGTCTGGGCCAGAAGATCCTGGCCGAGCGCGTTGGTCCCGAACCAATGGTCGACGCTGGGCGGTTGTTGCAGCGCGTAGTAGTCGAGGTCGGTGTACGAGTAGGGCAGCAACGGCGGCAGCGCGTAGCAGCCGATGAGCATTAGTGCGAGCAGCGTTAGCGATGCCACGGCGGGCGTGTTGCGAAGGAAGCGGCGCAGCACCAGCGTGCGGCGCGACGCAAACCGCGCGACGTCGACGCCCGACTTTGCGGTCGTCGCGGTTTCTGTGGTGACGGGCTCGGTCATGTGACGCGCACCCTCGGGTCGAGCGCGGCATAGATGACGTCTGAGAGCAGTCCCCCAACGAGAACCGTCGCCCCGGAGAACACGGTAACGGCCGCGACGATGTTGGTGTCCTGTGTGGCCACACCCTGCACCACCCACTCACCCATCCCGTGCCAGCCAAAGATCTTCTCGGTGAACACCGCCCCAGTGACCAGCCCGCTGACGCCGTAGGCGAACAGCGTGGCCATTGGGATCAGGGCAGTGCGAAGTCCGTGTTTGAACAGCGCCTGACGTCGGGTAAGGCCCTTGGCGCGGGCGGTCCGGATGAAATCCTGGCCGAGTACGTCGAGCATCGCGTTGCGTTGGTAGCGACTGAAGCCCGCGATCGCCGTCAGCGCGAGCGTGAATGTCGGCAGGGCCAGGTGCTGCAGCCGGTCGATGAACTGATTCCACGCTCCTCCGACGGCATCAGGCGAGGTTTCCCCGGTGTACTCGAACAACTGGACACCAAGGATCGAATTGACCCGCAGCGCAGCCAAAATCAGCAGATTCGCGATGACGAACGTCGGCGTGCTGATAACCAATAGCGACAGCACAGTGATGACGCGGTCGGACAATCGGTACTGCCGGATCGCCCCCCACGCGCCGATGACGACGCCGAGCACGGTGCCCAGCACCGAACCGAGGACCACCAACCGCAGGCTGACACCCACGCGGCGCCCCAGCTCATCGGACACCGGTTGGCCGGTAACCGTGGTTCCGAAGTCGCCGCGAAGCGCGCCGGACGCCCACTGCACGTACCGGACCGGAATCGGCTTGTCCAGGTCCAGCTCGGCGGCCTTGGCATCGATTGCGGACTGTGGTGGTCGCGGGTTGCGCTGCAGCAGGCTGTCCAGCGGCTTGAAGGCGATCGACGTCAGCGTGAACGTTAGGAATGACGCCAACGCCAGCAGCACGATGTAATTCAGCAGCCGCCGCGCGAGGAAGCGCGTCATAGGCGACGTCCCTTGGCGGCCTGCATGAGCCACAGGGTATGAGATCGCTACAGCGGAGGCCGGATCTTGCACGTCGGGCGTGGCTAGACAATTCCTACCATCGCTTAAGGCCATTTCCAGCTTGAAGGCGTTGACTGGCTTTCACCTGCAGGTTTACCGGTTGCTGCACCGTCGCGGCGGCCAGGACAAACACCAGGAAGGTGAGGGGTTCCAAGAATGGTTTCTGCTAAACGCAACAACGCGAAACTGCTCGTCGCGCTGATCGGCGGCAGCGGTGTGATCGCCATGGGCGCAATGTTCGCGGCCATCGGTCAGGAACAGACGGGTCAGGAGAACGTGGCCAAGTCTTCAAGCATGAACATCGGCTCGACGAGCACCGAGACGACGCCGCCGTTGGTCGAGGCCACGACCATGGCGGCGCCGGCAATGCGCGGCCCGGCCGCGCTGCCTGCCGAAGAGCAGGGGCCCGCGGCGCCGTAGCCTCTCCGCACCGAATTTCACGGGTGAGCGTTTGCCACAGCGCGCACCTAGGTAGTTCGCACCCCAGATCCAGGGGTTTCACAGATTCGTCGAATTCACTAATTGCGACCTGCACGTTTGTCGGTCCGTCGCATCGATCGGGCGGACCGGCTCACGACGAGATAGGAGCAAAACAATGAATGCGAACAAGCGAAGCAATGTGAAGATGCTGGCGGCCGTCATCGGCGGCAGCGCCGTCGTGGCGATGGGCGCCCTGACCATGGCGATCACCCAAGAACAGGCCACGCAGGCGACCGTCACGAGCTCTGGCATGACGGTCGGGGCGACCACCACCCAGGAAACGCCGCCGGCCGAACCCGAAACCACGATTGCGGTGCCTGCCGTCAAGGCGACCCCGTTTGGTGGCGCCGGCTCCTAGCCTGACGACGTTTCACCTCCGAATGCTTCGGTTACCCAGCAGCAGAGGGTCGACAGTCGACCCGCCAGGAACCGAATGGAGTGGTCAGCCGTGAAATCGAGTCAGCTCAAACTTGTCGCCGCTGGTATTGGCGCCGGCGCGCTTGTTGCGATGGGCACGCTCACCGTCGTCTTCAGCGCCGCGCCGGGATCCCTCGGCGAGGGTCCGGAAATCACGCTCGGCGAAACCACTACGTCGACGACGGCGCCAGCCGAGCTGGCGACGTCGATAGCCGTCCCGACAGTGACCGCCTCAGTGCCCGAGGGCTTCAGCAACGGCGGATGAGCACTAGTTCCGGTGTGGCGGAGCGCCCGGTCCGCCCGGGCCTGAAGGCGCGTCCTGCTGTGGATTACCGATGTTGGTGACCGTCGCGGTCTGACCGTTGCGTGTCGCGCGGACGACGACGTGGTCATTCATGGCGAATGGCGCGCCCGCGTTGCCCGCTGTGCTCGGTATGACATAGGTCTGGCTGTAGCCGTCCTCGCTACGGACGGTGATCGATGTCGGCGATATCGCGGTGACTGTGCCCGTCTGAGTCAGCTCCGTGGTGTAGCCGCCCGCGCCGTCGGGCAACACGAACTCACCGTGCAGCGACGTCGCGCCCGCCTCGGCTGGGCCGGGTCCGCCGATAGCTCCACTCTTGCCGTGCTGCCCGCCTGGCCCACCTGGCCCGAACGCCTGGTGGGGTGCACCGAAGGAATGCGAGCTGCCCTCGGTTGCGGCGTAGATCGCGGCACCGCCAAGGGCGGCGATGACGGCGGCGACACCGACGGCCGCGGCGGTTTCGCGCAGGCCCCAGCGTCGGGGTGAGGGCTGCGGGGCACCCCATACCTGGTGCTTGGTGGCATTCTGTTCGGTGTTCATGCCTCGACTCCCGCTGGCTCCGGACCTCGCTCGTACCTCGCTGCGATCCTCACTCGCGCTCGTCTTCGGGTGCTCATGCGACCACAGTGCAAGCCGTTCTTGTGAGACAGCTGTGCGTCTTTTCAGCATCGGTTATGTCTGCGCGCCTTCACAGCTAGCACATAGATAGGGCACAGTCTGGACTCATGGGCGCCGCCAATAATGAGCCCGTGTCCAGTCCCAGCGGTACCACCGTCAACGACAACGACCCCGCACGTGTAGTCATGCGGCGCGCAGACGGCAATCCCATCCATGTACTGGTCGTCGACGACGAGCCGGTTCTTGCCGAACTCGTTTCGATGGCCTTGCGGTACGAGGGGTGGGATATCGCGACGGCAGGCGACGGCGCTTCGGCGATCGCGTCGGCCAAAGAGACTCCGCCCGACGTCGTGGTGCTCGACGTGATGCTGCCCGATATGAGCGGGCTCGATGTCCTGCACAAGCTGCGCGAGCAGATTCCTGGATTGCCGCTGCTGCTGCTGACCGCGAAGGACTCCGTCGAAGACCGCATCGCGGGTCTGACCGCGGGCGGTGACGACTACGTCACCAAGCCGTTCAGCCTCGAAGAGGTGGTGCTGCGGCTGCGCGCACTGCTGCGGCGCACCGGCGTTTCGAGCGAAACGGGCGGAGCCAAGATCGTGGTCGGCGATCTTGTGCTCGACGAGGACAGCCACGAAGTCACCCGCGCCGGCGACGTCATCTCGCTGACAGCGACGGAGTTCGAGCTGCTGCGGTTCATGATGCGCAATTCCAAACGCGTGTTGAGCAAGGCGCAGATCCTGGACCGGGTGTGGAGCTACGACTTCGGAGGGCGGTCCAACATCGTCGAGCTGTATGTGTCGTATCTGCGCAAAAAAATCGACATCGGGCGGGAGCCGATGATCCACACCTTGCGCGGCGCTGGCTATGTCCTCAAGCCCCCGCGCTGACGCGGGCCGCAGCCGCTTCCGATCGCCGCGGAGCTGGTCGCTGCGGGCCCGGCTGCTGGCCTCACAGATCGTTCTGCTCGCTCTAGTGTGCGCGGCGATCGGTGCGGGCACCGAGCTTGCGCTGCAACGCTTTTTGACGAATCAGCTCGATGACCGGCTGGCCGAGACTGGCCGCCGGTCTGTCGGCCTGTTCGAACTCGGGCCGCCACCGCCATGGCCGCCGGAAATGGGCCCGATGCCCGGCTATCCCGATCCGCCAGGGTTTCCGAGACGCATCATCATTCGCGACGACTACGGCCCAGGCCCCGCCTTCCTCAACGCTCCCGGCCAGGCGGCACGGACGGTCGGTGCGGTGATATCGCGCGGCACGCCAGTCGATGCCGGCAATCATCACCGCCGACGGCACCCGCACGGGAATCAGTACGACTGCAGCGCAACAACTAGCGGCCATCCCGCCGAACCACAAGGCGACGACCGTGGAGTTGGACGGGCTTGGCCGCTATCGGGTCACCGCGATGCACGCGCGAAGACCTGGCGAGACGATCGTGACAGGGTTGCCCACCTCGGACGTCGACGACACGTTGTTGACCGTGCTCGTCATCTTCTGTGTCGTTGGGGCCATCGCGCTGATCGGTGGCACCACGGCGGGCATCGTGATCATCCGCCGCCAACTCGCGCCGCTGTCAAGGGTTTCCGAAGCGGCCCGGCAAGTGGCCGACCTCGAACTCGACCGCGGCGAGGTGCGGCTGCCGTCGCCGATCGTCAAGGTCGATCCGGCCACTGCGGACACCGAGATCGGACAGCTCGGCTCTGCGCTGAACCGAATGCTGGACACCATCGCCGGCGCATTGACCGCGCGGCACGCCAGCGAGACGCGCGTACGCCAGTTCGTGGCCGATGCCAGTCACGAACTGCGCACCCCGTTGGCCGCGATTCGCGGCTATACCGAACTGGCGCAACGCAAACGAGAGGACCTCCCCGAGGACGTCGCCCACGCGATGAGCCGCGTCGAATCCGAAACCGAACGGATGACGCAGCTCGTCGGGGACATGTTGCTGCTGGCCCGGCTGGACACCGGACGACCGCTGGAACGCGAGCAGGTCGATTTGTCCCGGCTTGTCGTCGACGCCGCCAGCGACGCCCACATCGCAAGCCCCGATCACCAATGGTCTCTGGATCTACCCGACGAGCCCGTGATCGTCGTCGGCGACGAGGCCCGGCTCCATCAAGTGCTCGCCAATCTTCTCGCGAACGCCAGGATCCACACACCGCCGGGCACCTCGGTCACCACGTCGTTGGTCGTCGACGATACCGGCGGCGCCGTCCTGACTGTCGCCGACGACGGACCCGGGATACCGGCATGGCTGCAGCCGGAGATCTTCGAGCGGTTCGCCCGCGGGGATTCGTCGCGCTCCCGGCGGGGCGGCAGCACCGGGCTTGGCCTGGCCATCGTCGCCGCCGTCGTCAGGGCCCACGGCGGCACGATCGACGTGCGCAGTGTGGCGGGCAAAACAGAATTCGTAGTGAAGCTTCCTGCCGATTCACAGGCAAGCCACAGCGCGGCCAAATCCGACGCCTAGCGGGCTCAACGAAAATCGCCTCAGTGACAACCCTCGTTCTTGACGCTGAGCAGGCGCAGAAGGTCTCCGACACCCCGCCGAGAAAGGAACCTTCTCCGTCTGGTCGCGCGTGGGATTGGGTGTGCTACTTGTCGCGACCGCGGCGCTGTATCTGTGGAACCTGTCGGCCAGCGGATGGGCCAACGCCTTCTACTCCGCGGCCGCGCAGGCCGGGGCCAGCGACTGGACCGCGATGCTGTTCGGGTCCAGCGACCCCGCCAACGCCATCACCGTCGACAAGACGCCCGCCGCGCTGTGGGTCATCGACGTGTCGGTGCGGCTGTTCGGGCTGAACTCGTGGAGCATCCTGGTGCCGCAGGCGCTGGAGGGCGTTGGCGCGGTGGCGTTGTTGTACGCCGCGGTGCGGCGGGTCAGCGGCGAGGGAGCCGCGTTCCTGGCGGGCGCGGTGTTCGCGCTGACGCCGGTGGCGGCCTTGATCTTCCGATTCAACAATCCCGACGCCCTGCTGGTGCTGCTGCTGGTCGCAGCCGCGTACTGCGTGACACGCGCATGTGAAAAGGACAGCAGCCGTTGGTGGTTGATCGCCGCAGGCATCCTCGTCGGTTTCGGCTTTCTGGCCAAGATGCTGCAGGCGTTCCTGGTGTTGCCCGGTTTCGCCGCGGCGTACTTGGTTGCCGGTCATCACCGGATGCGTCGCCGAGTGGGCGACCTGCTCGCCGCCGCCACGGCCCTCGTGCGTCTCCGGTGGCTGGTACCTGTTGCTTGTCGAGCTGTGGCCAGCGTCGGCGCGGCCTTACATCGGAGGCTCTCAGCACGACAGCATTGTCGAACTGGCATTGGGGTACAACGGTTTAGGCCGCCTGACCGGTGACGAGCCCGGCGGCCTCGGCAACCTCAACTTCGATGTCGGCTGGGGCAGGCTGTTCGGCAGCACCATGGGTCTGGACATCGCGTGGCTCCTGCCCGCCGCGGTGATCTGCCTCGCTGCGGGGTTCGTCATCACCAGGCGTGCGCCGCGGACGGATCCGACGCGGGCGGCGTTGATCGTCTGGGGTGGCTGGCTGGCCGTCACCGCGGTGGTGTTCAGCTTCGCCAAAGGCATCCTGCATCCCTACTACACCGTGGCGCTCGCGCCGGCGATCGGCGCCTCTATCGGCATCGGGGCAACGCTGTTGTGGCGGCACCGCTCCGATCTCCGTGCCTCGACCGCGTTGTCCGGCACCGTCTTGGTGACCACCATCCTCGCGACGGTACTGCTGGCCCGGCACAGCGACTGGCTGCCGTGGCTGCGGGCGACGGTCGCGGTCGGGGGAGTGGGGGCCGCCGCACTGCTCCTGGTCGCCGGGCGCCTGCCCCGGCCCGTCGTCCGCTCGGCGGCGGCGCTGGCCGTCGCTGCGTGTCTCGCCGCTCCCGCGGTGTATTCGGTCGCGACGGCGGCCGCACCGCACAGCGGCGCAATCCCGTCGGTTGGGCCTGCACGCCAAGGTTTCGGAGGCTTCGCCGGGCCCGGCGGCCTGCTCGACTCGCCGAGTCCAGGGCCGGGGCTGTCTGCCTCGCTGTCAGCTGATGCACACGACTTCACCTGGGCCGCGGCCGTGGTCGGTTCGAACAACGCCGCAGGATACCAATTAGCAAGTGGCGCACCGATTATGGCGGTTGGCGGCTTCAACGGCACCGACCCGTCGCCGACGCTCGAGGAGTTCAAGAGGTTCGTCGCCGACCGGCAGATCCACTACTTCATCCGCGGCAAGATGATGATGGGGCAATGGGGTGGCGCCACGACAGGCAGCCGCGAGTCCGCCGACATCGCCGAGTGGGTGGAAACGCACTACACCCCGCAGATCGTTGACCGCGTGGTCGTCTACGACCTCACGCTGCCGCCGAGGAACTCATAGCTGGGGCATAGCTTCAGCCAACGGGGTACACACGCTGCTGCTCAACCATGGGTTTCATGACAGACATCGCCCTCGAACCCGACGCCGCCGTGGATCACCGCATCCACTTCGAATCGCGGCCGAACGCCGCCCTTGCGGCGCGCGCCGCAGGGGTGCCGGTGCTCGACCTTGTGGTCCCGGTGTACAACGAGCAAGTTGCGCTCGCCGATTCGATCCACCGGCTGCATCACCACCTTCGGGAGAATTTTCCCTTCCCGGCACGGATCACGATCGCCGATAACGCCAGCGTCGATGACACACCCCGGATTGCCGCCGAACTCGCCGACGAGCTGACCGACGTTCGCGTCGTGCGGCTGGAGCAGAAGGGTCGCGGGCGTGCGCTTCATGCGGTGTGGTCCACCTCGGACGCACCGGTCCTGGCGTACATGGACGTCGATCTGTCGACCGACCTCGCCGCGCTCGCCCCGTTGGTCGCGCCGCTCATCTCCGGCCACTCGGACCTGGCGATCGGCACCCGACTTGGCCGGGGCGCACGGGTGGTGCGCGGCCCCAAGCGCGAGATCATCTCGCGCTGCTACAACCTGATCCTGAAATCGACGCTGGCTGCCGGCTTCTCCGACGCACAATGCGGCTTCAAGGCCATCCGGGCCGACGTCGCCGAGCGCCTGCTGCCGCATGTCGCCGACACCGGATGGTTCTTCGACACCGAGCTGCTTGTGGTCGCGGAGCGCAGCGGCCTGCGTATCCACGAGGTCCCCGTGGACTGGGTGGACGACCCGGACAGCCGTGTCGACATCGTCGCTACCGCGACCGCCGACCTCAAGGGCATCGGTCGGATGTTGCGTGGCTTCGCCGACGGTTCGATCCCCGTGAACACCATTGCCGCGCAGCTCGGTTCGTCGCGGCGGTCGGCGGCACCGGGATCCTTGTTCCGCCAGGCGATCCGGTTCGGCGCCATCGGCGTCGCGTCGACCGCCGCCTACATGCTGCTGTTCATTTTGATGCAGGGGTGGGCGGGCGCGCAGGCGGCGAATCTGATTGCGTTGCTGCTCACCGCGATCGGCAATACCGCCGCCAACCGACGCTTCACCTTCGGGGTCGGCGGTCGCAACAATGCCACCCGCCACCACGTCGAGGGTCTCGTGGTGTTCGGGATCGCATTGGCGATCACCAGCGGCGCGCTTGCCGGACTGCACACCGTGGTCGCCCAGCCTCACCACTTGGTCGAACTCTCGGTGTTGGTGCGTGGCCAACCTGGTGGCGACCGCCGTGCGCTTTGTACTGCTGCGCGGCTGGGTGTTTCATCCCCGCCGGTCGCGCTGACTCCACCCAACGACTAAAGGAATCCATTGATGACGATCACCGCACATGTGCCGTCGCAGACGACCGCGGCACCGCTCGATCCGCCACGACGAGAACCTCAGCCACGCTGGGTCCGTCCCGCAGTGCTGGCGCTGCTCGCCTCGACCGCCGTGCTGTATCTGTGGGGCCTTTGGTCCTCCGGCTGGGCCAACAATTACTACGCGGCCGCGGCGCAGGCCGCCACCCAAGACTGGAAGGCCTGGCTGTTCGGATCACTTGATGCCGGTAACGCGATCACGGTCGACAAGCCACCCGCCGCGCTGTGGGTGATGGGCCTGTTCGGCAGGCTGTTCGGGTTCAACGAGTTCACCATGCTGCTGCCGCAGGCGCTGATGGGCGTCGCGGCCGTCGCCTTGTTGTATGCGACCGTGCGGCGCACCAGCGGACCCGCCGCGGGTCTTACCGCCGGCGCGGTGCTGGCGCTGACGCCCGTCGCGGCACTGATGTTCCGGTTCAACAACCCTGACGCATTGCTTGTGCTGCTGCTCGTGGCCGCCGCGTACTGCATGGTGCGCGCTGTCGAGACCGCCAGCACCCGCTGGATTGCACTGGCGGGCGTCGTCATTGGCTTCGCGTTCCTGACGAAGATGTTGCAGGCGTTCCTGATTGTGCCGGGTCTCGCCCTGGCATTCCTGGTCGCAGCGCCAGTGGGCCTGTGGCAGCGGATCGGCAAGCTGCTCGTCGGCGCCGCCACGATGGTGGTTTCGGCGCGGTTGGTACATCGCGCTGGTCAGCCTGTGGCCGGCCGACTCGCGGCCCTACATCGGTGGCTCGACCGACAACAGCCTGCTGCAGCTGGCGTTGGGCTACAACGGGATTCAACGGATAGCCGGGCGTGAGGGAGGTCCCGGCGGTGGCGGTCCGGGTGGCGGCCCTGGCGGTGGTGGCCCCGGCGGAGCCAACCTGTTCTTCGGCGGTGAACCGGGTATCGGCCGACTGTTCGGCCACTCGATGGGTGTCGAGGCGTCCTGGCTGCTGCCAGCGGCGCTGATCGGCCTCGCGGCGGGTATTTGGTACACCCGGCGTACAGCCCGCACCGGATCCGTCCGTGCCGGACTGCTGATGTGGGGCGGTTGGCTGCTGGTGACCGGCGCCGTCTTCAGCTTCATGGACGGTACGGTGCACCCGTACTACACGGTGGCACTGGCACCGGCGATCGCTGCGCTGGTCGGGATCTCCGTGCGCGAGCTGTGGCGGGGCCGTGAATTCCTGGTGCCGCGCATCGTGCTGGCGACCATGGCTGCGGGCACCGGTGTGTGGGCATTCATTCTGCTGGATCGCACGCCGGATTGGTTGCCTGTGCTGCGCTGGATCGTGCTGGCCGGATCGGTCGTCGTAGCTGCCGTCATCGCAGTCGGTGCGCACCGACTGGGCCGAGCGGCTGTCGTATTAGTTGCCGCTGCAGCGCTTTTCGGCCTGGCCGCGCCGACCGCGTTCTCGATCTACAACGTCACGCAAACGCACAGTGGGCCGGGCACGATGTCCGGGCCCAGCCGCGACGCCGGCTTCGGCAGCCCAGGTGCTGCTGGGTTCGGCGGTCCTGGCGGACCAGGAGGGCGCGGTCCAGATGGGGGAGAATCGGACAACGCCGCGCTCGCCCAGCTTCTCGAAGGTGCCGACAGTCGTTGGGCTGCAGCCGGTATCGGGTCGATGGGAGTCGAGCAGCCTCGAACTCAAGACCGGCGCATCGATCATGGCGATCGGCGGGTTCAGCGGTGGGACAACTCCCCGACCCTGGCACAGTTCCAGGCCTATGTCGCCGACAACCAGGTGCGGTACTTCATCCCCGGCGAACACGGCGGCCCGAATCACGGTAAGTCGGGACCCGCGCAAGAGATCACGGCGTGGGTGCAGCAGAACTTCACCCCGATCGACGTGGGCGGCACCACCGTCTACGACCTCAGCCAAACCCGCTGATACCCGACGGCCGCCCTGCCTGCCCCCGAGCGGGGCGGCCGTCGCCATCTGTTCTCGGTGATTTTCACCCGCGGCGCTGGGTCGCCGCGTTGTTATGGTCCCGTCGAGGCAATCGAGGAGGTCCCAATGTCCGTGACCGACGAGTATCTGAAGAACAACGAGGCCTACGCGAGCACGTTCACGGGCCCGCTTCCGCTGCCGCCGAGCAAGCACGTCGCGGTGCTGGCGTGCATGGACGCCAGGCTCGACGTCTACCGGATCCTCGGGCTCGGTGACGGCGAGGCGCACGTCATCCGCAATGCCGGCGGCGTCGTCACCGACGACGAGATCCGGTCGTTGGCCATCAGCCAGCGGCTGCTTGGCACCAAAGAGATCATCCTGATCCACCACACCGATTGCGGCATGCTGACGTTCACCGACGACGAGTTCAAGCGCGCCATCCAGGACGAGACCGGTATCAAACCGGAATGGGCCGCCGAGGCGTTCCCCGATCTCGAAGAAGACGTGCGTCAGTCACTGCGCCGCATCGAGGCCAGCCCGTTCGTCACCAAACACGAATCCCTGCGCGGGTTCATCTTCGACGTCGCCACCGGCCGCCTCAACGAGGTCACGCTCTAGGCGCACGTCGAATTCTGCACGAGGGTCGTGATCCGACACGAACAACAGCCCTGGTGCAGAAATCGGCGAGGCGTCAGCCCACTTTGTAGGTCGCGATCGCCTTCGCGACCGCCTCGCCGTCCGGCGTGACGACGTCGACGTCGCACATTCACCAGAGTCTTGCCGCGCCGCAGCACCCGGCCGATCGCGATCAGGTCCGTCGCGCGGGCCGGCGCCAGAAACTGCATCGACATCGATGTGGTCACGCCGCGCAACGAGTCCGGGACCTCAGCGCCCGCCCATGCCGCCGCCATCACCGCGACATCGGCCAGCGCCGCGATCGCGCCGCCGTGCACCATGTCGGCGACCGTGACGTTGGTCGGGTCCCAGGGCAGTCGCAGCCGCACCTCATCGGCGTCGAGGACGTCGGCGACGATGCCGAGCTTGGCGACGAACGGCGACGACGGGATGAACTGGGCCATGACATCCGCGCCGGTCTGGGGCTGGGTGGGAGTTGACATGGCTCCAGTATCTGTGGCGGATCAATTACCTCCGGGGTAAGGGTCGACCGCCTTGGCCCAGCTCGAGCAACGAGCGACATTGACATCGCAGGCCGGAGCTGGTTTCATATCGGGTTATGCAGATAAATCTGGTCATCTCTACCAACTTAACGAGGAATCGATGACCGCCGCGCAGGAGCTCAACCAGGCAGGCCGCTACGAGCTGAGCCATCTGCGCTCGCTGGAGGCCGAGGCCATCCACATCATCCGGGAGGTGGCCGCGGAGTTCGAGCGGCCGGTGCTGCTGTTCTCCGGCGGCAAGGACTCCATCGTCATGCTGCACCTGGCGATCAAGGCGTTCCGGCCGGGCCGGCTGCCGTTCCCGGTGATGCACGTCGACACCGGCCACAACTTCGACGAGGTGCTTGCAGGCGCGCGACGAGCTCGTCGCCGAGTCCGGCGTGCGCCTGGTCGTCGCCAAGGTGCAGGACGACATCGACGCCGGGCCGCGTCGTCGAGACCATCCCGTCGCGCAACCCGATGCAGACCTTCACGCTGCTGCGCGCCATCCGGGAGAACAAGTTCGACGCGGCGTTCGGCGGCGCCCGCCGCGACGAGGAGAAGGCCCGCGCCAAGGAGCGGGTGTTCAGCTTCCGCGACGAGTTCGGCCAGTGGGATCCCAAGGCGCAGCGGCCCGAGCTGTGGAACCTCTACAACGGTCGCCACCACAAGGGCGAGCACATCCGGGTGTTCCCGCTGTCGAACTGGACCGAGTTCGACATCTGGTCCTACATCGGCGCCGAGAAGATCAAGCTGCCGTCGATCTACTACGCGCACCAGCGCAAGGTGTTCGAGCGCGACGGCATGCTGCTGGCCGTGCACAAGTACCTGCAGCCGCGCAAGGACGAGGAGGTCGTCGAGAAGACCGTGCGGTTCCGCACCGTCGGCGACGTCACCTGCACCGGCTGCGTCGAATCCCTGGCGGGCACGGTGTCCGAGGTGATCGCCGAGACCGCGGTGTCGCGGCTGACCGAGCGCGGCGCCACCCGCGCCGACGACCGGATCTCCGAGGCCGGCATGGAAGACCGCAAGCGAGAGGGCTACTTCTGATGGCGACGCTGCTGCGCATCGCGACCGCCGGTTCCGTCGACGACGGCAAGTCCACGCTCATCGGGCGGCTGCTGTACGACTCCAAGGCCGTGATGGAGGACCAGCTGGCCGCGGTCGAGCGCACCTCCAAGGAACGCGGACACGACTACACCGACCTGGCTCTGGTCACCGACGGCCTGCGCGCCGAGCGCGAACAGGGCATCACCATCGACGTCGCCTACCGCTACTTCGCCACGCCCAAGCGGAAATTCATCATCGCCGACACCCCCGGCCACATTCAGTACACCCGCAACATGGTCACCGGCACCTCGACCGCGCAGCTGGCGATCGTGCTGGTCGACGCCCGCCACGGCCTGCTCGAGCAGTCCCGCCGGCACGCGTTCCTGGCGTCGCTGCTCGGCATCCGGCACATCGTGCTCGCGGTCAACAAGATGGACCTGATCGGCTGGGACCGCGAGCAGTTCGAGAAGATCCGCGACGACTTCCACGAGTTCGCCGCCCGGCTGGACGTCCACGACGTGACGACGATCCCGCTGTCGGCGCTCAACGGCGACAACGTCGTGACCAAGTCGGACAACACGCCCGTGGTACGACGGACCGTCGCTGCTGTCGCACCTCGAAGAGGTGTACATCGCCGGCGACCGCAACCTCGTCGACGTGCGGTTCCCGGTGCAGTACGTGATCCGGCCGCAGACCCTTGACCATCACGACCACCGCAGCTACGCGGGCACCGTCGCCAGCGGCGTGATGCGTCCCGGCGACGAGGTCGTCGTGCTGCCCACCGGCAAGACGAGCCGCATCACCGCGATCGAGGGCCCGAGCGGGCCTGTCCAGGAAGCGTTTCCGCCGATGGCGGTGTCGGTCAGCCTCGCCGACGACATCGACATCTCGCGCGGCGACCTGATCGCCCGGCCGAACAACCAGCCGAGGGTGGCGCAGGAATTCGACGCCACGGTGTGCTGGATGGCCGACGGAGCCTCGCTGGAGCCCGGCCGCGACTACATCATCAAGCACACCACCCGCACCACGCGGGTCAAGGTGACCGCGCTCGACTACCGGCTCGACGTCAACACGCTGCACCGCGACAAGACGGCGACGGCGCTCAAACTCAATGAGCTGGGCCGCATCTCGCTGCGCACCCAGGTGCCGCTGCTGCTCGACGAGTACAGCCGCAACGCGGCCACCGGTTCGTTCATCCTGATCGACCCGAACACCAACGGCACCGTCGCGGCGGGCATGATCCTGCCGTACGTCACCGCGCGCACGTCGCAGCCCGAACACGGTGCGCCACGAATCGCTGTGCACCGCCGAGGACCGGCTGTCGAAGGGCCGGACCGTGTGGTTCACCGGGCTGTCCGGGTCGGGCAAGTCGTCGGTGGCGATGCTCGTCGAGCAGAAGCTGCTCGAAAAGGGTTGCCCGCCTACGTTCTCGACGGCGACAACCTGCGCCACGGGCTCAACGCCGACCTCGGCTTCTCGATGGCCGACCGCGCCGAGAACCAGCGCAGGCTGGCCCACATCGCCGCCATTCTCGCCGACTCCGGCCAGGTCGTGCTGGTGCCCGCGATCAGCCCGCTGGAGGAGCACCGCGCGCTGGCGCGGCAAGGTGACCACCGAGGCCGGCCTCGACTTCTTCGAGGTGTTCTGCGACACCCCGCTGGAGGACTGCGAGACGGCGCGACCCGAAGGGGCTGTACGCCAAGGCGCGAGCCGGCGAGATCACCCACTTCACCGGGATCGACAGCCCGTACCAGCGGCCGAAGAATCCCGATCTGCGGCTGACGCCCGACCGCACGCCCGATGAACTGGCGGACATGGTCATCGAGCTGCTGGAAAGCAGGCGGTGACCGACCACGACGTCGCCGCGCGGTTGGCGACCGGCGGCGGGCAAGCTGCTGCTCGATGTCCGCGCCGAGCTCGCCGACGCCAGCGCGGCGGAGCGGAAAGCCGCGGGGGACAAGCGATCCCACGACTTCCTGATGGAGGCGCTGGCCGCCGAGCGGCCCGGCGACGCGGTGCTGTCCGAGGAGGGCGCCGACGACCCGGTGCGGCTGTCGCGCCGAGCGGGTGTGGATCGTCGACCCGCTCGACGGCACCCGGGAGTTCTCCGAACTGGGCCGCGACGACTGGGCGGTGCACGTCGCGCTGTGGCAGTCCGGCGAACTGGTCGCCGGCGCGGTCGCCCTTCCGGCGCAGGGCATCACGCTGGCCACGCCCGACGGTCGCCGCGCCACCGGCCGCCGCCGGACAAGCCGCGCATCGTGGTGTCGCGCACCCGGCCGCCGGCCGTCGCGCTCGCCGTGCGCGACGCGCTGGACGGCACGCTGGTCGAAATGGGTTCGGCGGGAGCCAAGGTCGCATCCGTCGTGCAGGGCCTCTCCGACGTCTACGTGCACGCGGGCGGCCAGTACGAGTGGGACTCCGCGGCGCCCGTCGCGGTGGCCCGCGCCGCCGGACTGCACACCTCGCGCATCGACGGCTCGCCGCTGGTCTACAACCAGCCCGACCCGCTGCTGCCCGACCTGGTGGTGTGCCGTCCGGAGTTCGCCGACGCGGTGCTGGCCGTCACCCGGTGACCGTCGCACCAGTACGCTCGGCGCGTGAGCAACCCGACCCTGCGCGTCCTGGCCGATCTGCCGCAGCAGCCGGTCAGCCTGTCCGAATCGACGCTGATCCTGATCGACTGCCAGAACACCTACACGCGCGGCGTGATGGAGCTCGAAGGCGTGCAGGCGGCGCTCGACGAGGCCGCCGCGCTGCTCGACCGGGCCCGCTCGGCCGGCATCCCGATCATCCACATCCAGCACGACGACGGTCCCGGCTCGCTGTACGACATCGAGGGCGAGAGCGGCGCGATCGTGTCGCGGGTGGCGCCGCACAACGGTGAGCCGGTGGTGGTGAAGAACTATCCGAACTCGTTCGTGCAGACCGACCTCGACGAAGTGCTGAAGACCGCCAACGCGTCGAACCTGGTGCTGGCCGGCTTCATGACCCACATGTGCGTGAACTCGACTGCCCGCGGCGCGTTCAACCTCGGCTATGCGCCGACGGTCGTCGCCGCCGCGACGGCGACCCGCGCGCTGCCCGGGCTTGGGTGACGCCACGGTGCCCGCGGAGGCGATGCAGACCGCCAGCCTCGCCGCGATGGCCGACCTGTTCGCCGTCGTGGTTCCCGGCGCCAGTGACATACCGGACTGACATCCCCGACTGAACCTGCCACCCAGCGATTTCATGATGTGCTGAGCAGATGGAGTCCGCGAGAACCAGACCCTCAACCCGGATCACCCGGCTCGGCGAGAAGCAGAGTGACTCGCGCGAGCAGCTGCACGAGTTACTTGACAGCACGCCGCTGGCGACCGATCGCGCTGGTGCGCGACGGTCACCCCGTGGCGTTTCCCACTGGGTTCGCCCGTATCGGCAGACGAACTCGTCATCCACGGCTCGACCGGCTCACGGTGGCTACGGGCGCTGACCGATGGCGCGTCGGCGGCGGTGTCCGGTCACCACGCTGGACGGAGTCGTCGTGGCGCGCAGCGGATTCGAGTCGTCCTTCCGCTACCGCAGCGCGGTGGTGTTCGGGCGTGTTCGAGCGCGTCCCCGACGACCAGACAACTCGATTACCTCGAGGCGCTTGATCGACAGCGTTCATCCCGGGCCGGGTTGCCGAGCTGCGGTCGAGCAGCCGGAAGGAGCTCGCGGCGACCCATGGCGCTGCGGATGCCGATCGAGTCCGATCAACTGGTCGCTGAAGATCAGCGCGGGCTGGCCAGAGGATCCGGACGACGACGTCGCCGCCGGCGCCTGGGCGGGCGTGGTTCCGATGACCATCAGCTACGGCGAACCGCTGACCGCGCCCGACGTCCCGGCTCACACGCCGCTACCCGATCCGTGCGTGCATGACGGGCACGCTGCGCAACATGGCGCCATACCGGGCCTAGCGAGGGCGGACGCTTCGGCGACATTCCCGACTAATCTGGCCAACATGCGGATGTCGGCCAAGGCGGAGTACGCCGTCCGGGCCATGGTGCAGCTCGCCACCGTCGACGACGGTGTCCTGGTCAAGACCGACGACCTGGCCAAGGCCCAGGGCATCCCGCCGCAGTTTCTCGTCGACATCCTGTCCGACCTGCGCACCGACCGGCTGGTGCGCAGCCACCGCGGCCGCGACGGCGGATACGAGCTGGCCCGTCCCGCCGCCGACATCAGCATCGCCGACGTGCTGCGCTGCATCGACGGCCCGCTGGCCAGCGTGCGCGACATCGGGCTCGGCGATCTGCCGTACTCAGGGCCGACCGCGGCGCTGACCGACGTGTGGCGCGCGCTGCGGGCCAGCATGCGATCGGTGCTCGAAGAGACCAGCCTCGCCGACGTCGCCGCCGGTGCGCTGCCCAAGCACGTCGCGAAGATGGCCGACGACTACCGCGCCAGGAGGAGCAGCGCGGGCACTCGGTCGGCTAGCGGCGCTTCGTGGTCGACGGGTCGCGATGCCGTCGAGCAGCATGCGCAGCCCGCGGTCGAAGTCCTCTTCGACCGACACCTGCATCGCGACTTTCGAGAGCGCTTCGATGTGCGGATACGTCGCGCCCGCCACCGATCCGATGCGGGCCGCCGCGTCGGCGGCGTCACGGCCGCGGGTGAGCGGGCCCGCCAGCTCGGCCTGCGCGGCGCCGACGACGAAGCCGAGCACCGCGTGGAATGCGGCCAGGCGATCGCGGTCCGGCAAGCCGGCCCGGCCGAGCGCGGCGATCAGCGCGTCGGCCGCGGCGAAACCCGTCGCCGACAACGTACGGCGGGTGAGCACAAGCGGAATTGCGGCGGGATGCGCACGGATGCCCCGCCACATCGCCTCGGCGATCGCGTACGCGTCGCGCTGCCAGTCGTCGGTCGGGTCGGGCAGTCGCACCTCGGCGACCACCGCGGCGACGACGAGCTCCTCCAGCCCTTCCTTGTCGGGCACGTAGTTGTAGACGGTCATCGGGCCGGTGCCGAGCGCGGCCGCCAGCGACCGCATGCTCAGCGCGCTCAGTCCCGCCGCGTCGACGATGCCCAGCGCCGCGGCGGCGATCTCGTCGGTCGTGAACCGTGCCCGCATACACCGACCTCGCCTTGACAAGTACAGCGTACGTAAGCAGTGTAGCCGATACGTACACCGTACTTATCAAGGAGGCGCATATGCCTGCGACCATTCCGACCGAGCGGGTCGATTTCTCGTCCCGCGGCATCCGATGCGCGGCGTGGCTGACGCTGCCGGCCGGGCCGGGCCCACATCCGGCCGTCGTGTTGGTGCACGGGCTCGGCGCGACGCACGACATGATGCTGGCGCAGTACGAGCAGCACTTCGCCGCGGCGGGAATCGCAACGCTGGCATTCGACTACCGAAACACCGGCGCATCCGACGGTCAACCGCGCCAACATATCTCGACGCGCGAGCAGTGCGACGACGTCGCTGCGGCGCTCGAGCACCTCAAGTCGCGGCCAGAAATCGACGGCGGCCGGATCGGGCTGTGGGGCACGAGTCTCGGCGGCATGAACGTGGTCCGGGTGGCCGCGGCGCGCGACGATGTCGCGGTCGCGGTGGTGCAGTGCCCGATCGTGCACGGGCCCGGCGCGGCCCGCCGGCTGGGACTGCTCGCAGCGCTGCGGCTGGCGCCCGCGATCGCCGAGGACCTGCTGCGGCGTGCGCCCGGCGCGGCCGGCGCTACGTGCCGATCGTCGGGCCGCCGGGGAGCCTCGCGATGGTGACCGTCGACGGCGCCGAAGCCGGTTGGAACTCCACGGTGCCGCCGGGAGGCCGGTTCGACAACCGGATCGCCGCCGCAGACGCCGTCGCGATGGTGACGACGTCGGCGCTCCGGCACGCCCGCAACGTCAAGGCGCCGCTGCTGGTGTGCGTATGCGACCGCGAAAACCTGATGGATCCCGAAGTACGCGGCGCTGGTCGCGCGTCGCGCACCCCGCGGCGTCGCCCGCCACTACGACTCCGATCACTTCGCGATCTACCACCCGCCGCTGGTCAGCCGGGGTGCTCGCCGACCAAACCGCCTTTCTCCAGGAGCATCTCGGTGTCCGACGCGTGATCTGTTGCGCGCCAACGACGCACGCTTTCGCGCGCTGGCCGCCGGGTTCAGCGCCGACGAGTGGTCACAGCCAAGCCTGTGCGACGGCTGGTCCAACCACGACGTGCTGGCACACCTGGTCGTCGGCTACGGCGCCGGAGCGGGCGTGGTGGCGGCCGAAATGCTGCGCCACGGTGGATCATTCGACCGCGCGAACGCCGCGCTGGCCCGGTCGCTGGCCGCGTCGCGAACGCCCGCCGAGCTGCTCGACGACTTCGACGCGGCTGACGCGGCGGCCGCGCGGGCTGGGCCGCTACTTCCCGCCGCGGCTACTGCTGGGCGACCACATCACCCACGAACTCGACATGCTGTTCGCGCTCGGACGCGACCCGAGATCCCTGCCGAGGCCGCTCGTCGCGGTGCTGAATACCCAAGTGAGCCGTGCCGAATCCGTTCGTGCCCGCGTTCCGCAACAGTCGCGGGCTGCGGCTGTCGGGCCACCGACGCCGACTGGACACACGGCGAGCGAGGCCCGATCGTCCGTGGCCGCCGCCGCTCGATCTGGTGTCCGTGCTCGGCAACCGGCCCGCGATGTTCGCCCGTCTCGACGGCGACGGTGTCGACGTGCTGGCCAGCGGGTCAGCCGGCACCGATCCGTACGGCCAGGTGAGTCACTAGGATTCGATGCATCCCTGAGGGAGGTCGACGATGACTGACGCTTTTGTGCTCGGCGGTGTTCGCACCCCGTTCGCCCGGTATGGCAGTTCGTTGTCGCACATCCGGGCCGACGAGTTGCTCGGCATGACGATGAAGGGCGCATGTGAGCGCGTCGGCGTCGGCCTTGACCAGGTCGAAGACATCGTGGCCGGGTGTGTGAACCCGGCCCACGAGGGCATGGGGGACGTCGCGCAGGTGGGCGGCGCTCGCGGCAGGTTTTCCCGACAGCGTCGCCGGTGCCACCATCAACCGGTTCTGTGGCTCGTCGGTCAGCGCGACGATCAATGTCGGCGCATGCGATCAAGGCAGGCGACCTCGGCGTCGGGATCGCCTGCGGGGTGGAATCGATGTCCCGTTCGGGCTGGGCGTACATGAAGGGTGACGCGCCATTCGCGCCGCGGGGACCAGTCATCCTGCTGGACACCATGTGGGCGGGGCCGGCGGACCTCCCAATCCGACGCTGCTGGCGCGCAACGCCTACATCGGCATGATCGAGACCGCGCAGAATGTGGCCGACCGATACAAGCTGACCCGCGAAGAGATCGACGCGTTCGCATTGCGGTCGCAGCAGCACGCCAAGGCGGCGCGCGACTCGGGCCGGCTGGCGAAAGAGATTATGCCCGTGCAGATTTCGGCGACGAAGAAGACTGCCGGCCCGCACGTTCGAGCATGACGAGTTCATCCGGGATGACACCACAGCCGAGCAGCTGGCGGCGTTGCCGGTGCAGCCCGGCACGACGCAGATGACCGCGGCGAACTCCACGCCGTTGACCGACGGCGCGAGCGCGATCGTGCTGGCGTCAGGGGAGCGGGCGGCCGAACTCGGCGTCGAGCCGTTGGCGCGGGTGGTGTCGTCGGCCGTGTACGGCATAGATCCGTTGATCATGGGCCTGGCGCCGGCATGGGCGTTGCCGCTGGCGATCAAGCGTGCCGGCCTGACCCCCGAGCAGATCGACGTGTGGGAAGTGCACGAGGCGTTCAGCGCGCAGGCGCTCGGTGTGCTTCGCGAGCTGCCGAATCAACTCGGTGGCTTCACGATTCCCGACGAGAAGCTCACCCCCAACGGTGGCGCAGTGGCCATCGGCCATCCGTTCGGGGCCAGCGGCACCCGGTATGTGCTGACGCTGGCGACCGAATTGCGCGAGCGCAGCGTCCGCTACGGCGCACTCGGTGTGTGCATCGGCTCCGGCCAGGGCGTTGCCGTCGTCCTGGAGAACCCGCAGGCGGCCTGAGTCAGGCGGCACCCGATCCATAGGGCCGGGTGAGGATTTCCAGGTAGTGCCCGCCGGGATCCTGGAAGTACACGCCGCGGCCGCCGTCGTTGTGGTTGATCTCGCCGGGTCGGCTGCCCCGCGGATCGGCCCAGTGCTGCATGCCCCGCTCGCGGATGCGCCCGTAGATGGCGTCGAACTCGTCCTCGGACACCAGGAACGCGTAGTGCTGCGGGCGGATGTCCTCGTCCTCGGCCGACCTGCGCGTAGTCGAGGCTGACCCCGTGGTTGAGGTCGACCGCCAGGAACGGACCGAACTCCTTGGCGCTTGGGCAGGCCGAACAGCTCGGTGAAGAAGCGTGGCCGATTCCTCGCGGTCCTTCGCGGCGACGATGGTGTGGTTGAACGTGATTGCCATATCAATTCAGTCAACCACCGGAAAATGTCTTGCGCCAACGTTGCAGATGGACCATGTCGGACGTCGAGGTGCTCAACGGTCCGCGGGTCAGGCTGCGCGCGCCCACGCTCGACGATGCCGAGCCGCTGTTCGAGCGGATCGCGTCCGACCCGGAGGTGCCGCGCTACATGTCGTGGCGCCACGCATCCCGACGTCGGCGAGACCCGTCGCGTCATCACCGAGATCTTCAACGTCGGCGGCGAAACGACCTGGCTCATCGAACTGCGGGACGGCGGTGGCCCGATCGGCGTCTGCGGCTGGCGTCGGCCGCAGCCGCACATCATCGACTTCGGCTACTACCTGGCCGCCATGGTGGCGGCGGGGCCTCATGTCCGAGGTGGTGCAGCTGCTGCTCGACAAGGCCCAGCGCGACCCCACCGTGTACCGGGTGACGGCGCACTGCCATGTCGACAACACCGCGTCGGCTGCCCTGCTGGAACGCAGCGGTCTGACCCTGGAAGGCCGGCTGGTGCGCTACGCCGTGTTGCCGAACATCAGCGCCGAACCGCAGGACTGTCTGCTGTTCGGCAAGGCCCTCAGATAGACCAATGTTCGCCGAGTGATACGAAGGACGCATGGCGTTCGACTTTCGCGATCTCTCCGTGCCGATCCTGGTCGCACCGATGGCGGGCGGGCCCTCGACGCCAGACCTCGCGGCGGCGGGCACGAATGCCGGCGGGCTCGGCTTCGTCGCCGCGGGCTACCTGACGGCCGACGCGTTCGCGGAGCGGATCACGGCGGCGCGTGCCCTGTCTTCCGGCCCGATTGGCGCGAATCTGTTTGTGCCACAAACGAGTGCGGGCACTCCCGAAGGCATTGCGCGATACGCCGAAGCGCTGGCGCCGGAGGCCGAGCGTTACGGCGCCCAACTTGGTGAACCTCGGTTCGACGACGACCACTGGGCGGCCAAGATCGAGGTTCTGCTGGACCTGCGACCGGACGTGGCGTCGTTCACGTTCGGCGTGCCGAGCGCACAGGAGTGTCGGAGGCTGCGCGAAGCGGGCGTCGCGGTGGTCGGCTCCGTCACGACACTCGCCGAGGCGCAGATCGCGCTGGACTGCGGCGTCGACGCGCTCGCCGCCCAGGGCCCGTCGGCCGGCGGACATCGCGGCACCTTCGACCCAGGCGCCCAGCCGGCCACTCAACCGCTGGACGAACTGCTTGCCGACGTCATCGCGGCAGGCGACGTGCCGGTGGTGGCAGCAGGCGGGTTGATGACGGCGGAAGACGTCGACCGGGTGTTGAGTGCTGGCGCGGTCGCAGCCCAACTCGGCACGGCGTTCCTGCTGTCGGCCGAAAGCGGTAGCAGTCCGGTGCACCGCGCCGCGCTGCAGGACCCGCGATTCACCGAAACCGTTGTCACGCGGGCGTTTTCCGGCCGCTACGCGCGCGGGCTGCGCAATCGCTTCATCGACGAGCACGAGGCCGAGGCGACGTTCGGCTATCCAGAGATCCACTGGCTGACCAGCCCGCTGCGCGCCGCATCGGTGCGGGCAGGCGATCCGCAGGCCGTCAACGTCTGGGCGGGCACCGGCTACCGGCAGGCCAGGTCGGCCACGGTGGCCGAGATCATGCAGTCGTTGACGTAGCGCGCAGTCAGGGACGGGCTTCGAGGACCAGGTTGAACGGCGTCTCGGTGGCGCGGCGGAACTGCGAGAAGCCGCCGCCGTCGACGACCACCTCGCGAAGTCGCCGCTTCGCCCGCCTGGGCGCCGAGCGCCGGACCGTTGCTGCGCCAGCGACACGGGCACGCAGATCATGCGTCGACGCGCCGTACATACACGCGGCCGACGGGATTCAGGTTGTCCTCGACGCGATCGTTGGCGAACGGCTCGACAATCATCGCCATCCCGTCGCTCGCGAGCGCGTCGCGTGCATGCCGCGCGGCGCCGACCGGGTCACCCATGTCGTGCAGGCAGTCGAAGAACGCGATCAGATCGAGGTCCTTGCCGCGGTAGTCGATCGGCGTCTGCGACCTCGAAGGTCGCGTTCGTCGACGCCGGCGGCCTTTGCGCGCTCGGTCGCGCGACCTCGATCGAGTCCGGGTGGTAGTCGTAGCCGACGAAGGTCGAGTTCGGAAAGGCCTGCGCCATCAGGACCGTGCGCGCGCCGTGGCCGCAGCCCACATCGGCGACCTTCGCGCCGCGCTTGCAACCGCTCCACCGCACCGTCGAGCGCGGGCAGCCAGGATCCGAGCAGGTTTGCGTTGTAACCCGGCCGGAAGAACCGCTCGGTGCCAACGAACAGACACGGATGGTGCTCGCCCCACTGCATGCCCTCACCGGTCTTGAAGTGCTCGACCGTGTTGCCGAGCGCGTGGAACATCGCCTCGACGATGTTGTAGGCACCGGGCATGTCGACCGGTCCGTTGGGATCGGCCAGACACATCGCCTGCTCCACCGGCATCGACCACTTGCCGGTGTCCGGGTCGAATTCGACGTAACCGGCGGCCCCTGATTACCGAGCCATTCGCGAACATAACGCTCGTTGGTGCCGGTCTTGTCGGCCAGTTCCTGCGGCGTCAGCGACTCGGCCGCCAGGGCCTTGTACAGCCCGAGGCGGTCACCTACCAAGACGAGCGTGGCACTGACCGCGGCGCCGAGATCGCCGACAGCCTTCCCTAGAAATTCATTGAGCTTTGCTTCGTCGAACGCCATGACATTCACGCCCCCCAAGATTTGTTGTGAGGCGGCCAGTGTAGGCGTCGGGAGTTCGCACCGATTCGTTTCTCGCGCGCGCAGCGAATTCAGCCGCCAGTCAGTTTCTGGCTGGGATCATGACAGCCACCATGCGTCTACTGGTGGTCGAAGACGAGCAGCGTTTGGCCGCCGGGTTGCGGAAGCCAGAGGCAATGTAGATATTGGGGCAGCTGCATTGGGAGGAGATGCTTTATTAACATTCACGGGCACCGCCAACCAGACCTATACCCAAGCCGGCGATGTGATGGACGGCCTGGTCACGATCAATAAGGCGAGTGGCACGGTGACGCTCGCTTCCGCTGCCACCTGGAATGCCGCCGGGCAGAACCTGACGGTGACCAGCGGGACTCTTGATGCGGCTGGCTTTGCCCTCAGCACCGGCACACTGACGGTAGCGGGCGGCACGTACACGGCCGGCAGTGCGACCCAAACCTTCAACGGGGGCCTCACCGTCTCGAGCGGGACCTTCACGGGGTCTACCGGCACCGTGGATGTCAATGGCACTGTCACGATATCAGGCACCGGCATCCTGGTGGCGCCTGCGGCCGCGGGGGCGTTCACCGTGTCGGGCAACTTCGCGCATACGGCGGGAACCTTTACCCATAATTCCGGCACAGTCACCCTCGATGGGACGAATCAAACGGTCAGTGGCAGTACGACGTTTAATAATCTCAGGAAGACCGAAACGACCAATGACGCCACCGATTCCATCCTGACCTTCGCGGCCGGGACCACGCAAACCATTCTCGGCACGTGGACCCTGGATGGCTTGGACGCCGACGATCGCATCAATCTCGTATCGAGTACCCCCGGCACGCAGTGGCGGATCGATCCGCAAGGCGCCCGCACGATCGATTACCTGGACGTGCAGGACTCCTACAACATCAACAGCGCGCGCGTGAACGCCATCGGCACCAACAGTGTGAACTCCGGGAATAACTCCGGGTGGAGCTTTGTGACGCCGGTGGACTTTACGTGGATCGGCGATGGCGTCGATGCGAATTGGGTGACGGCCGCGAACTGGCAGGGCGGGGTGGCGCCCGGGGCGGCGAACACGGCCATCTTTGATGATAATAGCACGAAGAACTCCACCGTGGACGCCGGCTTTGCGGGGACGATCGCCAACCTAAGCATTAATACCGGCTATACCGGCACGATCGACCTGGCCCGCTCGCTGACGATCAACAGCGCCTTCTCGCAAGCGGCGGGGACGTTCAACGGCGCAGGTTCCGCGATGACGGTGTCGGGCAACTTCGCCTTGAGCGGGGGGACATTCACCAGTACAACGGGGACGCTGACCGTCGTTGGCAGTTGGACGCATACCGCGGGGGGCACCTTCACGCACAACAACGGGACAGTCGTGGCGGGCCCGGGTGCTAGTGGGACGTGGGATGTGGCGGGCACAGAGACGTTCAACCATCTGACGGTCAATAAGAATGCGGCGCTCACCATCGCCGCGGGGGACACGCTCATTGTCGGGGGCACTTTCACGTATACCGACGGACAGATCGTCACTGGCACGATCCAAGCGCAGGGGGCGGTCGCTGTCGGCGCGGGCGCAGACGGCGGCAGCGGGACGCTCCAGATCACCTCGGCGGGCGCCCAGACAATCGAGGGGAACGGCGGCATTCTACCCACCCTGCGGGTGAGCAAGCCCTCGGGGACGCTGTCACTCGGCACCACAAATGTCACCGTCGGCGCCCTGACGATTGATGCGGCCAACACACTGAGCGGCACAACTGGGACGCTGACCGTTGGGACGGCGACCGTCATTGGCAACTGGACGAATACCGCCGGGGGGACGTTCCTGCACAACGGTGGGACGGTGGTGGCGGGCGGGACTGGGCACAGGACCTGGGATGTGGCCGGCACAGAGACGTTCAACCATCTGACAGTCAATACGAGCAACGCAAACCTCACCATTCCCGCAGGGGACACGCTCATTGTCGGTGGGACCTTTACGTATACCGACGGCGTCATCGTCACTGGCACGGTGCAGGCGGCAGGGGCGGTCGCGGTCGGCGCGGGCGCGGACGGGGGCAGCGGGACGCTCCAGATCACCTCAGCGGGCGCCCAGACGATCGAGGGGAACGGCGGCATTCTGCCCACCCTGCGGGTAAGCAAGCCCTCGGGGACGCTCTCGCTGGGCACCACAAATGTCACAGTCAGCACCCTGACGATTGATGCGGCCAACACACTGAGCAGCACCACTGGGACGCTGACCGTTGGGACGGCGACCGTCATTGGCAACTGGACGAATACCGCCGGAGGGACCTTCCTGCACAACGGTGGGACGGTGGTGGCGGGCGGGACTGGGCACAGGACCTGGGATGTGGCCGGCACAGAGACGTTCAACCATCTGACGGTCAATACGAGTAACGCTAACCTCATCATCGCCGCGGGGGACACGCTCATTGTCGGGGGGGCCTTCACGCATACTGACGGCGTTATCAACACGGGCACAGTGGAAGCGCAGGGAGCCGTGACGGTCGGCGCGGGCGCGGACGGGGGCTCGGCACTCCTTATTTTCAGCGGCACCGCCAACCAGACCTACACTCAAAGCGGCAACGCGATGGACGGGCTGGTCACGGTCAACAAGGCGAGCGGCACGGTGACGCTCGCCTCCGCGACCACCTGGAATGCGGCCAGTCAGAACCTCACGGTGACCAGCGGGACTCTTGATGCGGCTGGCTTTGCCCTCAGCACCGGCACACTGACGGTGGCTGCCGCCGGAACGGTCCAGCTTCAGGGCGCGGAAACGATCACCGCGACGACGGTCACCCTAAACGCCGGGTCAACGATCCGATATTATGGAACTGCCGCCGCTTACACCCTGAAAAATTACGCCTATAAGAATCTGATCATCGACGGCGGCGCCGCGACCGTCTTCTCGTTCCCGGCGAATTTGACCAGCATCAGCACGCTGACGCTGAACAACAGCATCACCTCGCTCGCCGGTTTCAATCTGACCGCGACGACGCTGGTCAATAATGCGACTGTGCGCCTGCAGGGCAACGAGACGGTGACCCTCACGAACGGCAACGACATTGACTCCGGTCTCTGGCAGTACGTGGGCGACGGCGCGGGCGGGTTGACGAGTTTTACCATTCAAGATTTCGGCGCCACGGATTATTTCAACCTAACGATCAACTCGACGGAAGGATCAGCGGAGAGCTTCAGCCTGACAGCGCCGCTCACGGTCGCTGGCGCGTTTACCCTGTCCTCCGGCGCCTTCTCTCAGGGCGCCCAGACGATGAATGTGGCCGGCAATTTCGCGCTCAGCAATGGGACCACCTTCACGAAGGCGACTGGCGGGCAGGCGCTGACGCTGGATGGAACCGGGAATCTGAGCGACAGCAACGGGACACTTCAAGATCTGGGCGCGGTGACGATCAGCGGCTCCGGCCTCACGCGCACCTTGACGGGCCCGGTTCAGTTCTCCACGCTCAATGTGACCAGCGGCACGTATAACGCGAATGGGAACACCACGACCGTCACCGGATTAACCACCGTCAATGGCGGCACGTACACCGCCGGCACTGCGACGCAAACCTTCAACGGGGGCCTCACCGTGTCCAGCGGGACCTTCACGGGGTCTACTGGCACCGTGGATGTCAATGGCACTGTCACGATATCAGGCACCGGCATCCTGGTCGCGCCTGCGGCCGCGGGGGCGTTCACCGTGTCGGGCAACTTCGCGCATACGGCGGGAACCTTTACGCATAACTCCGGCACCGTGACGCTGGATGGGACGAATCAAACGATCAGCGGCAGTACGACGTTTAATCACCTCAGTAAGACCGAAACGACCAACGACGCCACCGATTCCATCCTGACCTTCGCGGCCGGGACCACGCAAACCATTCTCGGCACGTGGACCCTGGATGGCCTGGACGCCGATGACCGCATCAATCTGGTGTCGAGTACTCCCGGCACGCAGTGGCGGATCGATCCACAAGGCGCCCGCACCATCGATTACCTGGATGTGCAAGACTCCTACAACATCAACAGCGTGCGCGTGAACGCCATCGGCACCAACAGCGTCAACTCCGGCAATAACTCCGGGTGGAGCTTTGTGACGCCGGTGGACTTTACGTGGATCGGCGATGGCGTCGATGCGAATTGGGTGACGGCCGCGAACTGGCAGGGCGGGGTGGCGCCCGGGGCGGCGAACACGGCCATCTTTGATGACAATAGCACGAAGAACTCCACCGTGGACGCGGGCTTTGCCGGGACGATCGCCAACCTCAACATCAATACCGGTTATACCGGCACGATCGACCTGGCCCGCGCGCTGACGATCAACAGCGCCTTCACGCAAGCGGCAGGGACGTTCAACGGCGCCGGCTCGGCGATGACGGTTGTTGAGGCGTTCACTTTGAGCGGGGGGACCTTCACCAGTACAACGGGGACGCTGACCGTCAACGGCGATTGGACACATACCGCGGGGGGCACCTTCACACATAACAACGGGACAGTGGTGAGCGGATTCACCGCACTCAATCCTACGTGGGATGTGGCCGGGACAGAGACGTTCAATAATTTCACGATGGACAAGATCAATCGTTCACTCACCATCGCCTCGGGGGACACGCTCATCGTCGGCGGGACCTTCACGCATACCAACGGCGCGATCCTGACTGGTTCAATCCAGGCGCAAGGGGCCGTGGTGGTCGGCGCGGGGGCGGCGGGGGGCGACGCAACGGTACAAATTACCTCAGCGGGCGCCCAAACAATTGAGGGGAACGGCGGCAGGCTGCCCAGCTTGCGGTTGAGCAAGCCCTCGGGGACACTGTCGCTGGGGACCACGAACATCGGTGTGACCAACCTCACGATCGATGCGGGCAACACGCTGAACAGCACAACCGGGACGCTGGCGGTCACCACCGGCAACTGGACGAATACCGCCGGAGGGACGTTTACGCACAACAACGGGACGGTGGTGGCGAACGGAGAAAATGGGACGTGGGATGTGAACGTCACAGAGACGTTCAATAATCTGACGGTCGATAAATTCAATCGTACGCTCACCATTACCGCGGGGGACACGCTCATCGTCGGCGGGACCTTCACATATACCAACGGTGTCATCTTTACCGGCACGCTGGAGGCGCAAGGTGCGGTGGTGGTCGGCGCGGGGGCGGCGGGGGGCAACGCAACGGTACAGATTACCTCAGCGGGCGCCCAGACGATCGAGGGGAACGGGGGCCGTCCTGCCCACCCTTCGAGTGAGCAAGCCCTCGGGGACACTGTCGCTGGGGACGACGAATATCCGCGTGACCAACCTGATGATCGATGCGGGCAACACGCTGAGCAGTACCACGGGGACGCTGACGGTCACTGAGCAACTGGACGAATACGGCCGGAGGGACGTTCAGCATAACAACGGTGGGACAGTGGTGAGCGGATCACAGTCTCAATCCTACGTGGGATGTGGCCGGCACAGAGACGTTCAACAATTTCACGATGGACAAGATCGTCGTTCAAAGGCTCACCATCGCCTCGGGGGACACGCTCATCGTCGGCGGGACCTTCGCACACACCGCGGGCCTCATCAACACTGGGACCATCGAAGCGCAGGGGGCGGTGACGATCAGCGCTGGCGCGACTGGGGGGCACGGCGCTCCTGTCTTTCACCGGTACCGCCAACCAGACCTACACCCAAGCCGGCGATGCGATGGACGGTATGGTCACGATCAATAAAGCGAGTGGCACGGTGACGCTCGCGTCCGCTGCCACCTGGAATGCCGCCAGTCAGAACTTGACGGTGACCAGCGGGACTGTTGGATGTGGCGGGCTTTGCTCTCAGCACTGGCACCCTGACAGTGGCGGCCGCGGGCACGCTCCAGCTTCAAGGGCGTCGGAGACAATTACCGCGGGTACGGTCACGCTCAACGCCGGCTCCACAGTGCGGTACAACGGCACGGCGCCCTCCTATACCCTGAAGAATTACGCCTACTCGAACCTGACCATCGACGGCGGCGCCGCGACCGTGTTCTCGCTTCCCCGCAAACCTGACCAGTATCAACACGCTTGACGCTCAATAACAGCATCACCTCGCTCGCCGGCTTCAACCTGACCTCGACGACGCTGGTGAATAACGCCACGCTCCGCCTGCAGGGCAACGAGACGGTGACACTCACGAACGGCAACGACATTGACTCCGGTCTCTGGCAATACGTGGGTGACGGGGTCGGCGGGTTGACGAGTTTTACCATTAAAGATTTCGGCGCGACGGATTACTTCAATCTGACCATTAATTCCACGGAAGGGCCAACGGAGAGCTTCAGCCTGACGGCGCCGCTCACGGTCGTCGGGGCGTTCACCCACTCCGCGGGCACGTTGACAGCCGGCGCCGGCGGGATTGATCTGACGGCCGGCTCCGCGACGATCAGCGCACCGGTCACCGCCACGGCAGGGGGTAACATTCTTGTGACGACGGATACGCTGGATCTGGCCGGGGCCGCGGGGACCATCTCAGGGACCGGGACGCTCACGCTGCGGCCCGCCACCGCTTCGCGGCCGATCGTGCTCGGGGCCGCCGGGGCAGGGAGTGACTTCGCGCTCTCGACCACGGAACTCGCGGCGCTGGCGGACGGTTTCAGCAGCATCACGATCGGACGCACGACGGATGGTACTGGCATGCGTGACCATCTCGCCGGCCACCTTCACGGATCCATTGACGATTGTCGGCGGGAGCATCAGCGCAGGCGGGCTCACGTGATAGTGGGCTGGCGGTGACCCTCACGGCGCGGACCGGGGGTATTCAAGGCAGCGGCGGAGGGCCGCATGTGACGGCTGGGACACTCACGCTGAACGCCGTCACCGGCATCGGCAGCACGACGCAGCTGCTGACGTCCGGGGTGACCTCCGGCAGCGCGACGACGACTGGCGCCGGCGCGGCCGCTATTAATATCGCCAATAGTGGCGCCGTCGGCGCTGACGCTGAGCAGCGTCGCGACGGTCGGCGCTAACGCGCCGATCACCTTTGCCCAGTCGCGGCGGCGGCGCGCTCACGGTTACCTCGGCGACCACGACCGACGGCGCGATCACGCATCAGCAATGCGGCGGCGGCCTTGACCGCGACGACGGTGACTGCCGGCGGCAGCAGCCGGAACATCACCTTGACGACCACCACCTCCGGCACTCTGAGCGCGGGGACCCTGACCGCCACCGGCGATACGATCACCTTAACCAGCGCCGGTGCGATCGTCGACACCGGCGCCATCAGCGCGGGACTCATTCTGGGGCAGGCGGCCACCAACATTACCCTGAACGGGACGGTGAGCGCGACCGGGGGAGGCGATTCGCTGGTGCTCGTCGCGGGCGGCAACTTCATTAATAACACGGGCGCATCGGCACTGGCTCCCGGCGCGGGCCGCTGGCTCGTGTACTCAACGAATCCCGCTTCCGACACGCGGGGCGGGCTGGTCTATAATTTCAAGCAATATAACGCGACCTACGGCGTGACGGTGGTATTGGGCACGGGCAACGGGTTCCTGTATAGCCTCGCCCCGAGTATTACGCCCAGCCTGATCGGGGCCGTGACCAAGGGGTACGACGGCACGACGACCGCCACCCTCGCGGCGGGCAATTATGCCGTCAGCGGAGCCATCGATGGGGATACCGTGACGCTGAACAATCCGGCGGGCGGGAGCTACGACACCAAGCACGTCGGGATCACCAAGAACGTGTCCGTGGCCGGCCTGGCGATCGCCGGCGCGACGGACGGAGCAGCGACGGTCTACGGCTATCAGCTGGCGAGCACGACCGCGAACGCCAACATCGGGGTGATCACGGCGCGGGCGATTACGGTGACCGCGCAGACCGACACGAAGGGCTATGACGGGACGACCACGTCGGCGGTGGCGCCGCTGATCACCACCGGCAGCTTGGCGGCGGGCGACACGAGCGGCTTCCTGGAGACCTTTAATAATAAGAATGTCGGCACCGGCAAGACGCTGACGGCGAGCGGCGTGGTCGTGGACGGCAACAGCGGCAAGAACTATGCGGTGACCTTTGTGGCGGACACGACGGGCGTGATCACGGCGCGGGCGATCACGGTGACCGCGCAGACGGACACCAAGGGCTATGACGGCACGACCACCTCGGCGGGAGTCCCGCTGATCACCACCGGCAGTCTGGCTGCGGGGGACACGAGCGGGTTTCTCGAGACCTTTAACACCAAGAACGTCGGGCATGGGCAAGACGCTGACGGCGAGCGGCGCGGTCGTGGACGGCAAAGCGGCCGCGAACTATGCGGTGACCTTTGTGGCGGACACGACGGGGGTGATCACGGCGCGGGCGATTACGGTGACCGCGCAGACGGACACGAAGGGCTATGACGGGACCAGCACCTCGGCGGGAGTGCCCCTGATCACCACCGGCAGCCTGGCGGCGGGGGACACGAGCGGGTTTCTCGAGACCTTTAATAATAAGAATGTCGGCATCGGCAAGACGCTGACGGCGAGCGGCGCGGTCGTGGACGGCAATAGCGGCAACAACTATGCGGTGACCTTTGTGGCGGACACGACGGGGGTGATCACGGCGCGGGCGATCACGGTGACCGCGCAGACGGACACGAAGGGCTATGACGGCACGACCACCTCGGCGGGCGCCCGCTGATCACCACCGGCAGTTTGGCGGCGGGGGACACGAGCGGGTTCCTCGAGACCTTTAATAATAAGAATGTCGGCATCGGCAAGACGCTGACGGCGAGCGGCGTGGTCGTGGACGGCAACAGCGGCAACAACTATGCGGTGACCTTTGTGACGGACACGACGGGGGTGATCACGGCGCGGGCGATTACGGTGACGGCGCAGACGGACACGAAGGGCTATGACGCGACGATGACGTCCGCGGGGGTCCCGCTGATCACCACCGGCAGTTTGGCGGCGGGGGACACGAGTGGCTTCCTCGAGACCTTTAACAACAAGAACGTGGGTATCGGCAAGACGCTGACGGCGAGCGGCGCGGTCGTGGACGGCAATAGCGGCAACAACTATGCGGTGACCTTTGTGACGGACACGACGGGCGTGATCACGGCGCGGGCGATTACCGTGACCGCGCAGACGGACACGAAGGGCTACGACGCGACGACGACGTCCGCCGCGGCGCCCATGATCACCACGGGCAGCTGGCCGCTGGCGACACGAGTGGCTTCCTGGAGACCTTTAACAACAAGAACGTGGGTATCGGCAAGACGCTGACGGCGAGCGGCGCGGTCGTGGACGGCAATAGCGGCAGCAACTATGCGGTGACCTTTGTGACGGACACGACCGGGGTGATCACGGCGCGGGCGATTACGGTGACGGCGCAGACGGACACGAAGGGCTATGACGCCACGACGACCTCGGCGGGAGTCCCGCTGATCACCACGGGGAGCTTGGCGGCGGGGGACACGAGCGGCTTTCTCGAGACCTTTAATAATAAGAATGTCGGCATCGGGCAAGACGCTGACGGCGAGCGGCGCGGTCGTGGACGGCAATGCCGGGGCGAACTATGCGGTGACCTTTGTGGCGGACACGACCGGCGTGATCACGGCGCGGGCGATCACGGTCACCGGCGTGTTGGCCAACAACAAGGTCTATGACGCCACCACAGTCGCCACCCTCACCACGGGTGCGGCGAGCGTGACGGCGTTCGGAGGTGACGTGGTGACGCTGTCGAGTCTGGGCGCGACCGGCGCCTTTGCGGACCCGGATGTCGGCGTGGCCAAGCCCGTAACGGCAGCAGGCTTTACCATCGGCGGAGCGGATGCTGGCAACTACACGTTGACCCAACCAGCGGGGCTCACCGCCGATATTACCGAGGCCTCACTGGTCGTGAATGGCGGATTGCCCGGCAACGTGCAGTATCTCCTGGTTGGCTTGCAGAACGGGGACGCGCAACTGCTGACGGCCGGGGTCTTGCCGGACTACATCTACCGGTGCCTCGATCAGGATCGCCATGCGGTGGTGTGCACGGCCGGCGGTATCTGGCATGACGACGATGGGAGCGAGGGCCCGCTACTGGCCCAGGCCGCGCCGACACACCGCTCTGCCACCTCCTCGGTGCTGCCCACGCGCGCGCCTGCACAGCCTGCTCGGGCTATCTCAACGTCCGGGCGGCGGCCCTAACGACCCATTCAATCGGGGCGGACTTGTCGGTTCTTGTCATGCTCCAGATGCCGCCATCCTTTCTGCAGACGACTCGAATAAAAATAAAAAATATAATTGGGAATGTTGGGGAGCTGTGACTCTACGTGCGGCCCGCCCGCTGTAAAACGCGGTCTGCGTGTCGCCTCGTGTCCGCTATTGTCAGGCTCTCCGGCGGCCTCGGTTGTGCTTTCGTTCCTCCTCTGAAAAGACCACGTTTTCCAGGCGCTTACCACTCTCATTCGCACCTTAATGAAAGGCGCCGTTTCTGTCGATAGTGAGTTGGGCCACACCTTTATCCATAGGAGCGAAGTCTCTGTGAGCGGACGTCGAGCAAAAGAGCAGCGTCGGACGAGCGGTGCGCGTAGCGCCCGTGCACGGACACTGGCACGAGCGGCTGACCGTCGCGGGCGTCTTGACCGGCGCCCTGATGCCCTTCGTGCCGACGTCTGCCTTTGCGCTGCCCGAAGGCGGGACCATGGCGGCCGGGTCTGCGACGATCAGTACGCCCACCGCCACCTCGATGCGCATCGATCAGACCACTGATCGCGCGATTCTGGACTGGACACGCTTCAATATCGCGGCCAACGAGTCCGTGCATTTTCAACAACCGACCGCCGCGTCGATTGCGCTCAACCGGGTCAGTGGCCAGGAGCCCAGCGCGATCTTCGGCTCCCTGTCCGCCAATGGCCAGATCTTTCTGCTCAATCCGAGCGGCATTTTGTTTGGCGCCAAGCTCGCGCGTGGATGTCGGCGCGCTGACCGCGAGCACGCTGACCATGACGAACCAGGATTTTCTCAACGGCCAGTATCGCTTCACGCAAGATCCCTCTGCCGCCAATGCCGCGGTGGTGAACCAAGGGCTGATCACGGCGGGCGCCGGGCGGCTATGTGGCGCTCTTGGGCGCGGCGGCGCATAACGAAGGGGTGATTCAGGCGCAACTGGGGTCGATCGCGCTGGCCTCCGGCAAAGCCGCGACGCTCGACCTGCGCGGCGATGGCTTGATCCAGTTTGTGATCACCGATGCGGTCTCGGGCAGTGTCACCGGCCCGGATGGCCAGCCGTTAGCGTCCTCGGTGTCCAATACCGGCACGCTGCAGGCCGATGGCGGGATGGTCACGCTGCACGCCAAGGCGGCGGCTGGGCTGGTCCGATCCGTCGTCAACCAGGAGGGCATCATCCGCGCGACCTCACTCGTCAATCGCGGCGGGGTCATCAAGTTGATTGCCGAAGGTCCTCAAGCGATGGTCTCGAACACCGGCACCCTGGATGTGTCGGCGGGTGAGGCGAATGCTGCTTCTGGCACAATCATCGCGCGCAGTGATCAGACCATCAATCTTGCCGGCGCCGTGACGGCGGGCGCCGGGGCGATCGCGCTGTCGGCGCCAGAGATTCAGAGTGCCGCCGACATCAGTGCGGCTGCCGTGACTCTCCAGGCAACGGACCTGACCCTGACAGGCGGGAGCGTAACAGCCGCGACAGGCACCCTGGATGTGGCTCACGCCTTCACGCAAACGGGCGGTAGCATCGCGCCTGGGGCCGCGACGATCACAGTGGGCGGCGATTGGACTCACGCCGGCGGCAGTTTCGATGCGGGCACGTCGACGGTGGCCTTCACGGACGCGACGCAGTCGTCACGGATCCTCGGCGAGAACACGTTTTACAACATCATGTCGGTGACGCCCGACAAAAAGCTCTTCTTTGAAGCCGGCGCCACACAGACCGTGCTTGGCGCCTTCACGATGACAGGCATTAAGTCACATCTCATCGACCTGCGCTCGACGGATCCGGGCGGGGGGCCAGTGGCGTTTGGACCCGCGCGGCGCCGTAGACGTCAGCTTCGTGCACCTAGGAGACGCAAAGAACCTGAGCCCGACGCTGATCAAGGCATTGCCGTCGAACAGCTACGGGAACAATACGGGATGGGACACGGACCCGATCTGGACCGCAGGGGGCGTGGGCAACTGGTCCACCGACGCCAACTGGGATACGGGCCTGCAGCCAGGGGCGGCCGATACGGTCACCTTCAATGCGACCAGCGTGACGAACTCCACCGTGGATGCCGGCTTTGCCGGGAACGATCGCGAACCTGAATATCAATGCTGGCTATACCGGCACGATCACCTCGCCCGGTCGCTGACGATCAACAACGCCTTCTCGCAAGCGGCGGGCACATTCACGGCGGCGGGCAATGCTTTAACCATTGACGACGGCAACTTCACGCTCTCGGGAGGAACCTTCACGGCCCCGTCGTCGACACTGACCTTTAACGCGACGGGAGCCGACCGTACCTTTACGATCAGCGGCGGCACCTTTAACCACAACAGCGGCACCGTCCAATTTGGGAACTCGAACAGCTTTGGGATAACCCTGGACGTCCCTTCGAACCAATCCTTCAACAATGTAACAGTGGACATGTTCGATGGTAATCCTTTCTACCCGCTCAGCGTCGCCAACGGGAAGACCTTGACCGTCGACGGCACGCTGACGCTGACGAATGGGTACCTGGGAGCCGGCACCGGGACCATCGACGCAAACGGCGTGATCGTGGTGGGCGCGGGGTTCGATGGGGCGGCTGCGCCGCAAGGCACACTGCTTCTCGTTGATGGCGCCGGCGACCAAAGCTTCGTGGTGCCCTCTGGAGCGAGCCTGCCGCGGATGACTCTCAACAGCGCGAGCACGACGATGAGCTTTGCGGCTGGGGCGTCGGCAAACCTGACGGGGGACTTCACATTGCAGGCTGGCACCTTCACGGGGGGAAACAGCACCTTAACCATGAGCGACGGCAACTTCACGCTCTCAGGCGGAACGTTCACGGCGCCGTCCGCCACGCTGACGGTGGCTGCTGTTAGCGCTCCGCAGACCTTCACGATTAGTGGTGGGACCTTTACCCACAACAACGGCACTGTGCAATTTGGGAATGGCGTGAACAACTGGGACATCACCGTGGATGTCCCTTCGAACCAATCCTTCAACAATGTAACAGTGAACATGTTCGATGGTAGCTCTGGCTTCCCACTCAGCGTCGCCAACGGCAAGACGCTGAGCGTGAACGGCACGCTCACATTGACGAATGGGTACCTGGGAGCCAGCACAGGAACCATCGACCCGAACGGCGCGATCGTGGTGGGCGCGGGGTTCGATGGGCAGCTGCGCCGCAAGGCACACTGCTTCTCATTGATGGCGCCGGCGACCAAAGCTTCGTAGTGCCCTCTGGGGCGAGCCTGCCGCGGATGACTCTCAACAGCGCTGGTACCACGATCAGCTTTGCGGCTGGAGCATCGGCAAACCTGGGGGACTTCACGTTGCAGGCGGGCACCTTCACGGGGGGGAACAGCACCTTAACCATGACCAACGGCAACTTCACGCTCTCAGGCGGAACGTTCACGGCGCCGTCCGCCACGCTGACGATCGCTTCTGATCTTCAGTCCGCAGACCTTCACGATTAGTGGTGGGACTTTCAATCACAACAACGGCACCGTGCAATTTGGCAATGGCGTGAACAACTGGGACATCGCCGTGGACGTCCCTTCGAATCAACCGTTCAACAATGTGACGGTGAACATGTTCGATGGCGTTGCTTTCCCGCTCACGATTGCGAGTGGGAAGACGATGACTGTGGTGGGCACCTTTACCCACACGAATGGAGCCATCGACACCGGGACGATCTCGGCGCAGGGCCATGTCACGATCAACGCCGGAGCGGACGGCGGCACGGGATTGCTCTCCTTCACGGGAACCGCGAACCAGACCTATACCCAGAGCGGCGATGCAATGGACGGGCTGGTCACGGTCAATAAAGCGAGTGGCACGGTGACGCTCGCTTCTGCTGCCACCTGGAATGCCGCCGGTCAGAACCTGACGGTGACGAGCGGGACCTTGGATTTGGCGGGCTTTGCCCTCAGTACCGGCACCCTAACAGTGGCTGCGGCCGGGACGGTGGTTCAAGGAGCTGGAATCATCACCGCCAGTAATATCAGCAATGCTGGGACCTTCACCGGCGGAAGCGCCGCGATCACGGTCTCCGGCAACGTGACCTTGGCGGGAGGGACCTTCACCTCCACCTCCGGCACCCTCACCGTCTCTGGCGACTGGACCCACACGGCGGGCGGTACGTTCAACCATAACAGCGGGACGGTGGTGGCTGCGGGAAACAGTCTGCCCTGGGATGTGGCCGGCACCGAGACGTTCAACAATTTCACGGTCTATAAGACCTTTGGTGACTCGCTCCACATTGCCTTAGGGGACACGCTCATTGTCGGGGGGACGTTCACGCACACCGAGGGCGGCATCTACACGGGCACGGTGCAAGCGCAGGGGGCGGTGGTGGTGGGCGCGGCAGCGGGCGGGGGCACTGCGACCGTACAAATTATGGCGCCGGGCGCCCAGACGATCGAGGGGAACGGGGGCATGCTGCCGCACCTACAGGTGAGCAAACCTAATGGGACGTTATCGTTGGGGACCACGGCTATCAGCGTAAACAACCTGACAATTGATGCGGGCAACACGCTCAGCAGTACGACAGGGACGCTGACCGTCAAAGGCGCCTGGACAAATACGGCCGGGGGGACATTCACGCACAACAGTGGGACGGTGGTGGCTGCGGGAAACAGTCTGCCCTGGGATGTGGCCGGCACCGAGACGTTCAACAATTTCACGGTCTATAAGACCTTTGGTGACTCGCTCCACATTGCCTTAGGGGACACGCTCATTGTCGGGGGGACGTTCACGCACACCGAGGGCGGCATCCACACGGGCACGGTGCAGGCGCAGGGGGCGGTGATGGTGGGCGCGGCAGCGGGTGGGGGCACTGCGACCGTACAAATTATGGCGCCGGGCGCCCAGACGATCGAGGGGAACGGGGGCATGCTGCCGCACCTACAGGTGAGCAAACCTAATGGGACGTTATCGTTGGGGACCACGGCTATCAGCGTAAACAACCTGACAATTGATGCGGGCAACACGCTCAGCAGTACGACAGGGACGCTGACCGTCAGAGGCGCCTGGACAAATACGGCCGGGGGGACATTCACGCACAACAGTGGGACGGTGGTGGCTGCGGGAAACGGTCTGCCCTGGGATGTGGCCGGCACCGAGACGTTCAACAATTTCACGGTCTATAAGACCTTAGGTGACTCGCTCCACATTGCCTTAGGGGACACGCTCATTGTCGGGGGGACGTTCACGCACACCGAGGGCGGCATCTACACGGGCACGGTGCAGGTGCAGGGGGCGGTGATGGTGGGCGCGGCAGCGGGCGGGGGCACCGCTTTGCTAACCTTCACCGGCACCGCCAACCAGACCTATACCCAAGCCGGCGATGTGGTGAACGGCCTGGTCACGATCAATAAGGCGAGTGGCACGGTGACGCTCGCTTCTGCTGCGACCTGGAATAGCGCCGGGCAGAACCTGACGGTGACCAGCGGGACTCTTGATGCGGCTGGCTTTGCCCTCAGCACCGGCACACTGACGGTAGCGGGCGGCACGTACACGGCCGGCAGTGGGACCCAAACCTTCAACGGGGGCCTCACCGTGTCCAGCGGGACCTTCACGGGGTCTACCGGCACCGTGGATGTCAATGGTAACCTGACGATCTCGGGCACCGGCATCCTGGTCGCGCCTGCGGCCGCAGGCGCGTTTACCGTATCGGGCAACTTCGCGCATACCGCCGGGACCTTTACCCACAACTCCGGCACCGTGACATTGGATGGCACGAATCAAACGATCAGCGGCAGCACGACGTTCAATCACCTCAGTAAGACCGAAACGACCAATGACACCACCGATTCCATCTTGACCTTTGCGGCCGGGACCACGCAAACCATTCTCGGGCTGATGACCCTTGACGGCTTGGATGCGGACGATCGCATTAACCTCGTGTCCAGTACGCCAGGCACGCAATGGCGGATCGATCCACAAGGCGCGCGCACCATCGATTACCTGGACGTCCAGGACTCGTTCAACATCAATAGCTCGAGGATCCAGGCGATGGGCACCAACAGCGTGAACTCCGGCAATAACTCCGGGTGGAGCTTTGTGGTGCCGCCGAACTTTACGTGGATTGGCGATGGGGCCGATACGAACTGGCTGACGACCGGGAACTGGCAGGGCGGGGTCGTCCCCGGGGGGGCGAACACGGCCATCTTTGATGACAATAGCTCGAAGAATGCCGCGATCAATACCAATGCAAATGTGGCCGGTTTGCACATCGATGCCGGATACAAGGGCACGGTGACGCAAGGTGCCGCGAATACGGTGACCGTGGGCGCCTTCAATTACAGTCAGGCGGACGGAACCTTTACGGGATCCAGTGCGGCAATCACGACTCAACGGCGCATTCACCTTGAGCGGAGGCATCTTCACCAGTACGAGCGGGACGCTGACTACCGCTGGGAACTGGACGGTGAGCGGCGGGACCTTCAATCACAATAATGGCACTGTGCAATTCTTCAACGGCAACAACCAAACGCTGACCCTCACCGGCTCGCACACGCTCAATAATGTGACGATCGGCGGTGAATTGCGGGGCGACATGCTCACGATTGCCGGGGGACGACATTGACGGTGAACGGCACCTTGGATTTAGCTGGAATTTTTATCGGCGGCCCCTATCCACCAAACGAGGTGAATGGCGGCGCGATCGCGGCTCAGGGGAACGTCATCCAAGGGAGCTATGGACTCACGGGGACCACGGTCGTGACGATTTCGGGCACCGGCGCGCAAACCTTTACGGGCGGCGGCGTGGCGGCGCACATGCTGCCGGTGGTCATTAATAAACCCTCCGGTACGTTGACGCTCGCCAGCACCATTGCGACAAACAGGGATTGGACCTACACCGCGGGGACGCTCGATGCGGGGACCAGCACCCTCCAATTCTTTAGCCAAAACAATTATTCGCTGACCCTCACTGGCTCGCACACGCTCAATAATGTGACGATCGGCGGTGAATTGCGGGGCGACGTGCTCACGATTGCCGGGGGGACGACCCTGACGGTGAACGGCATCTTGGATTTAGCTGGGATTTTTATCGGCGGCCCCTATCCACCAAACGAGGTGAATGGCGGCGCGATCGCGGCTCAGGGGAACGTCATCCAAGGGAGCTATGGACTCACGGGGACCACGGTGGTGACGATTTCGGGCACCGGCGCGCAAACCTTTACGGGCGGCGGCGCGGCGGCGCACATGCTGCCGGTGATTATCAATAAAGCCTCTGGTACGTTGACGCTCGCCGGCACCATTGCCACTGAGAGTGATTGGACCTACACCGCAGGGACGCTCGATGCGGGGACCAGCACCCTCCAATTCTTTAACGGCAACAACCAAACGCTGACCCTCACCGGCTCGCACACCCTCAATAACGTGACAATCGGCGGTGAATTGCGGGGCGACGTGCTCACGATTGCCGGGGGGACGACCCTGACGGTGAACGGCACCTTGGATCTAGCTGGAATTTTTATCGGCGGCGCCTATCCGCCGAACGAGGTGAATGGCGGCGCGATCGCGGCCAAGGGAAACGTCATCCAAGGGAGCTATGGACTCACGGGGACCACGGTCGTGACGATTTCGGGCACCGGCGCGCAAACCTTTACGGGCGGCGGCGCGGCGGCGTGGATGCTGCCGGTGGTCATCAATAAACCCTCCGGGACGTTGACGCTCGCCGGCACCATCGCCACGGGGAGTGATTGGACCTACACCGCAGGGACGCTCGATGCGGGGACCAGCACCCTCCAATTCTTTACCGGCGCCAACCAATCGCTGACCCTCACGGGCTCGCAGACGCTCAACAATGTGACGATCGGCGGTGCTATGTGGAACGACACGCTCACGATCGCCGGGGGGACGACCCTGACGGTGAACGGCACCTTGAATCTGGCTGAAACTTTCCAGGGCGCCTTTCCGCGAATGCAGGTGAATGGCGGGGCGATCGTCGCGACGGGGAACTTCGTCCAAGCGGACCTTGGAGCAACGGGAACCACGGCCGTAACGATTTCGGGCACCGGCGCGCAAACCTGGACCAGCAGCGGCGGTGCAATTCCCGGTTCGGTCGTGACCGTGAATAAAGCTTCCGGGACTCTCACGTTAGGCTCGAATGTCGCAGTCAATACCGCGGGCCAGGATCTCACGATCACCGCGGGCACCATCGATCTCGCCGGCTACAACCTCACCGTAAACGATATTCTGACCGTAGCCGCAGCGGGCACGGTGCAGCTCCAGGGCGTTGAAACAATCACCGCTGGCACGGTCGCCCTCAACGCCGGGTCCACAGTCCTATATTACGGGCGGAACATCGCCGAGACGCTCACCGTCAAGGATTTTGGCGCGACGGATTATTCCAACTTGACGATCAACGATACCAACGTGAACAAGGCCACGTATACCATTGGGAGTGCATTAACGGTCGCCGGCGCGTTTACCCTGTCCTCCGGCACCTTCTCGCAGAGCACCCAGACGATGAACGTGGCCGGCAATTTCGCGCTCAGCAATGGGACCACCTTCACGAAGGCGACTGGCGGGCAGGCGCTGACGCTGGATGGAACCGGACTCTAAGCGACAGCAACGGGACACTTCAAGATCTGGGCGCGGTGACAATCAGCGGCGCCGGCCCCACGCGCACCTTGACGGGCCCGGTTCAGTTCTCCACGCTGAATGTGACCAGCGGCACCTATAACGCGAATGGGAACACCACGACCGTCACGGGGCTGGCCACCGTCGATGGCGGCACGTACACCGCCGGCAGTGCGACCCAAACCTTCAATGGGGGCCTCACCGTCTCAAGCGGGACCTTCACGGGGTCTACCGGCACCGTGGATGTCAATGGCAATGTCACGATCTCAGGCACCGGCATCCTGGTGGCGCCTTCGGCCGCGGGGGCGTTCACCGTGTCGGGCAACTTCGCTCATACCGCTGGGACCTTTACCCACAACTCCGGCACCGTTACACTGGATGGGACGAATCAAACGATCAGCGGCAGCACGACGTTTAATCATCTCAGTAAGACTGAAACGACCAACGATGCCACCGATTCCATCCTGACCTTTGCAGCCGGGACCACGCAAACCATTCTCGGCACGTGGACGCTGGATGGCTTGGACGCCGACGATCGCATCAACCTGGTGTCCAGCACGCCGGGCACGCAATGGCGGATCGATCCGCAAGGCACGCGCACCATTGATTACCTGGATGTGCAAGACTCCTACAACATCAACAGCACGCCCGTGAACGCCATCGGCACCAACAGCGTCGACTCCGGGAATAACTCCGGGTGGAGATTTTTCGCCGGTGGACTTTACGTGGATCGGGATGGCGTCGATGAGAATTGGCTGACGACCGCGAACTGGCAAGGGGGCGTGGTGCCCGGGGCGGCGAACAGGGCGATCTTTAATGGAAGAGCACGAAGAATTCACGGTGGTCGCCGGCTTTGCCGGGACGATCGGGAACCTCAATATCAATACCGGCTATACGGGGACAATCAACCTGGCCCGCTCGCTGACGATCAATACCGCCTTCACGCAAGCGGCGGGGACGTTCAACGGGGCCGGCTAGCGATGACGGTGGCGGGCAAGTTT
>CAVSXC010000008.1:0-608860 GCA_963731715.1 uncultured Actinomycetota bacterium
CGGATTGTGCGCGCCGATGAGCGCAGGTTGCGCCAGGTGCTCATGAATCTGCTCGACAATGCGATCAAGTACACGGTGAGCGGTGCGGTAGCTCTGCAGGCCGAGATGCATGCGGACCGCATCCGCTTCATCGTCGAAGACACCGGCATCGGCATCGAGCCCGAGCACCTGTCGGAAATCTTCTCCCTGTTTCATCAGGTGCGCGATCCGGCGGTGATGGTCGAGGGCACCGGACTGGGGCTGGCGATCAGCAAGCGGCTGACCGGCTTGATGGGCGGCGAGCTGAAAGTGCGCGAGTGCGCAGGGAGCAGGGCAGCCGCTTCTGGTTCGACTTGGATCTGCGCGTGCGCTACCGCCTCGCGACTGCTGCGCAGCGGTCGACCGGTGATCGGCGTCGAAGGAGAGCGACGTCGCGTGCTGATCGCCGACGATGAGGAGCGCGGTCGAGGACTGCTGCGCGATCTCCTCACGCCGCTCGGATTCACGGTGTACGAATCGGCGGACGGAGAGGAGGCGGTGCGCGATGCGGTGCGGCTCAAGCCGGATGCGATCTTGATGGACATCCGCATGCCGCGGCTCAACGGATAGAAGCGCCGCCGCATCTGCGCGGCATGCCCGAGCTGGAGCGCACGGTCATCATTGCGATCTCCGCCAGCGCTTTCGAGAGCGATCGGCAGCATTGCGTCGACGCCGGTGTCCATCATTTCCTGCCCAAGCCGTTCCGGCAGGACAAGCTGCTCGGATGCTGTGCGAGCAATTGCAGCTGACGCCGGTCTATGCGCCCGATGAGATGAGTGCTCGAGCGGCGCCGCTGTCGCCGCTGACCGTCCCGCCGGCCGGACAGCTGCGGGCGCTGCGCGACCTCGCGGCGCGCGGCGACATCAAGAATCTGCAGCACCAGATGACGCAGCTCGAGGCGCTCGGAGACAGGTCTACTCGCCGTTCGTCGCGCAGCTGCGCTGCGCACCGCCGCCTATCAGATGAAGGAGCTGCGCCGTTGGCTCAGAACGCTCGAGGTGACCGCCCATGAAGCCCCGCACGATAACCGGCCGCTGATTCTGATCGTCGACGATACGCCGGCCAATCTGTCGGTCCTGGTCGATCTGCTGAGCGCGCACCACTTCGCCGTGTCGGTCGCCGAGGACGGCGAGAGTGCGCTCGAACAGGTCGACTACATTGCGCCCGATCTGATTCTGCTCGACGTGCTGATGCCCCATCTCGATGGCTATGCCACGTGCGCGCAGCTCAAGTCGAAGGCCGGCTACGTGCGAGATTCCGGTCATCTTCATGACCGGATTGACCGATGCGGTGAGCAAGGTGAAGGGGTTCGAGCCGGTGCGGTGGACTACATCACCAAGCCGTTCCAGCACGAAGAGGTGATGGCGCGGATCACGATGCATCTCACATTGCTGCAGCTCAGACGGCGGCTGCAGGAGAACGAAGAGCGGCTGTCGCGCATTCTGGAGTCGGCCATGGATGCGATCGTCACGCTCGACGCGGGCGGCCGCGTGGTCTTCTTCAACCGCGCGGCCGAAACCATGTTTCGCTGCTCGGCCGGAGTCGGCGATCGGTCAACCGTGCGAACGCTTTTTATCGGCGCCGCTGCGACGGATCATCCATGAGTGCGGCGGCCGCGCGCCGTTGAACGCGATGTGGATCCCGGAAGGGCTCAACGCCGTGCGCGCCGACGGTGACGTATTTCCGATCGAAGCCAGCCTTTCGCGCGCGGAAGCCGGGGGCCAGATCATCTGCACGCTGATCTTGCGCGACATGGAGGAGCGCAACAAGCTGCGGCTGCGGGAGATGAGCGCCCGCATGCAGCGCGACATCGAAGAGGAGCGCAAGCGCATCTCGCAGTCGCTGCACGATGAGATGGGGCAGAACCTCACCGCCCTGCAGCTCGACGCAGACTGGATCCGCCGCCATTGCCACGGCAACCCCGTGATCCTGGACACGGTCGATCGCATGCAGCGGGGCATCGAAGACAGCGCCGCGTCGATGCGGCGCATCGTCGCCGACATGCGTCCGCGCGTACTGGACGATTTCGGCATCATCGTTGCAATCAAGGGTCTGGTAAAAGATGTAGCTGCGCGGACCGGCCTCAATGTGCGGGTTGCCTGCAGGGGGCGCTCGACGATATCGACGACGACGTCAAGACCGCGCTGTACCGGATGCTGCAGGAATGCTTGACCAACGTCACGCGGCACGCGCGGCGAAGGTGGACGTGCAGTTGAGCGCCGACGACGGCGAGATCCAGCTGACGGTCACGGACAATGGCTGCGGGTTTGCACCGCAGGCGCACATCAAGCCCGACTCGTTCGGCTTGTTCGGAATGAATGAGCGCGCGCAGCATCTGGGTGGAACGGTAGCCGTCGAGAGCGCGCCGGGGAAAGGCACGCGCGTGGTGATGCACGTTCCGCGCACGGCGAGCAACTTGGCGGTGGCGAGCAGGAGCATGGCCTGAGTCACGCAGACGATGCAACGCGAAGCCGGTTCGCCGAGTGCGGCGCGCCGGCTCGCTGACGAACTGCGGCCCCTATTCCGCCGGCAACGCGCTGATACTGCCTCTGCCGGGCTCGCGCACCAACACCGAAGCGCGGTAGTTGGAGCGCTTGCCTTCTACTTCGAATTTGCAGTACCGAGGCGCCAGGTTGGCCGCTACGCTGACCACTTTCTCGGTGCCCGGCTTGAGCGTCACCTTTTCGTTACCGACGCGCTCGGCATCCTTGGTGAACACTGCGATGCGTGCCTCGCGCGTCTCGTCGCTGATATTCAGCAGGTAGCAGTCGAGCTGATTGCTGCCGTCCGGAAACAGCGGCGGCGTGTACAGCGTGTCGTCGGCGGCGGCGGACGTGCTGAGCACAGCCAAGGATGCGGCGACGATCGTGGTAGCAGTGGCGAGAAAGACGCTGGTGCGCGGCGTGCGAGACTGTGAATGACGAGCCATGGATCCTCCGAGGTTAGGGACTGCAGTACTGCAAGACCGTCGCCAGCACTGCGCCAGCGGTATTGCAACGGAATGTGCGGTAGCAAGCTCGGCGCGGTGCCGCTGCGACCGTTGCGTTCAATCGCTGCGCATCGTAGATTCAGCGGGTTTCGCTCGCCATCGGGGTATGCCGATTTGCACGTCAGGCTTTTCCGAGCACCCGTTGCAACGGCGTCGGCCCGTAGGTCGACGCCTACATCGGCATCCGGGTTTTCCCAGTTCCGGTGGAACGACGACAGGAGCAGCATTCCCAACAGTCCACCGCCCCGGAGTGAGGGCAAGCCTCGGCGCTCGGAGAACCGGGTAAAGTCGACCGCGTCCTCGAGCCGCCGCAGCACCACGGTGCCGACACCCTCGCCGCGGCCGATGCCGTCGGCGTTGGCGCTGAACGGTTTACACGTGCCGTCCGGTGCGGACAGCCCGGCCTGGGTGTAGAAGATGGACAGCGCGGGGGTCAGCAGGATGTTCACGCCCGACGCCACGACGAGGTCGGTGTCACCTGAGGCCAGGGCCTGGCATCCGAGGTGTACGGCCGTCAGAGATGACGAGCAAGCGGTGTCCACGGTGACGCTCGGCCCGATGAGGTTGAGGTGGTAGGACACCCGGTTCGCGACCATCGAGTGTCCGGCCCCGATCCCGCGCTGCGACGTAAGCGCCTCGAGAGTCCAGCAGATTGAGCCGCGCCCCACTCGCTCAGCATCATGCCGACGAACACACCCGCGTCGGTGCCGGCGAGTGCGCGCGGGTCGATGGCGGCGTCTTCCAAAGCACGCCAGACGGATTGGAGGACCAGGCGCTGCTGCGGGTCGAGCGCGGCCGCTTCAACCGGGGAGATCCCGAAGAACTCGTGATCGAACTGGTCGGCGTCGTCGATGAAGTGGGCGTACCGGGTGTTCATGGTGCCCGGCCGCAGTCGTGGGCTGTGGAAGCGGTCGATGTCCCACCGGGCGGCGGGCACCACGCTCTTCGCGACCGCTCCGTCCATCAGGAGCCGCCACAGCTCGTCGATGTCCGTCGGCGCCGGGGAATCGGCAATCCATGCCGACGACAGCGATGGGAATCATCCGACCCTCCCGGTGCGTTCGGCGAGATGGCCGGCGATGTCGTTGATGGTGGGGTAGTCCCACGCGACGGTGGGTTCGACGAGGATTCCGAGTTCGGTTTCCAGGTCGGTGCACAGATTGAGCGCGAAGGCCGAGTCGAGGCCGTAGTCGCCGAACGCCTTGTCGGTCTCGATCGCCGTGGGACTGGTGGCGAGGTAGCCCGCGATCCGGTCGATCAGCCAGTCGACGAGCGTGTCGTAGGCGGAAAGTGTGCAATCCATCGCCGATTCCTTTCTGAAAGCTGTTGCGGTTAGCCGGTACCCGACAGGTGCGGCGCAGGAATGGTGTCGAGCCAGGAAGCCAGGACGGCGGAGAATACGTCCGGCTGCTCGAGCATCGGCGAATGGCCCGCTCCTGCGATCTCGACGTAGTCGGCGTCGGGGAACATAGGGACAGCGGCCCGCCACTTCGCGGGCGAGCTCACCTCGTCGCATGCGCCGCAGACGAGGAGGACGGGAGTATCGATGCGGCCCAACAGGGGTCGCGCGTCATAGCCGCGCGTCGCACGCAGCGCCCGCCCGGCGCGGAGCATGATGCGTGGTGTCAACGCCTCGGTGCAGCGCTCGATCAGTTCGGGAGTGATCAGTTCCTTGTCGTGGATCAGTCGGTCGGCGATGAGGTCGCCGAGCTTGAGTGACGGGGTGCGCAGCGCGGACCCAAAGCTGTCCGCGTCCTGCTCGTCGCCTAGTCCGGGCGCTCCGCTGAGGATGACCCCGGCCCAGCGCGACGGCTCGGCGGCCGCCAACTCCATTGCCACCAAGGCGCCGAGGGAGTTCCCGCACAGGATCGGCGACGGCATCGGCGAGCGTGTCGACCAGCAACGAGATGCTCTGCAGCAGTGCGGGAATGTCTTCTGAGGTCTCGTGTGCGGCTAACGGTTCAGCGGTGACGACGGTCCCGTACCCCTGAGCGGTCAGCGCGGCGACGACGGGTTCCCATATCCATCCGCCGCCGAACAGCCCGTTGACGAACACCACGGTGTGCCTGCCCTGCTCGGCGGGCTGGACGGTGAACGTGACGCCGTCGTGGGGGAAGGTGTACATGGCATCCATGGCAGTGGTCACCTCAGGCTTCCTGTCGGCGCAGCGTGGCGGCGCCGCCGAGGACCGCGGCGACGATGAAGGCGACGACGACACCGACGTCGCGCCACATTCGGGGGGTCGCCTCGGCGTTGTCGCTGATCTGCTGCAATGCGTCGACGACGTAGGTGAGCGGCAGGACATCGCTGAACGAGTGCAACCAGCCGGGCATCTCGTCGCGAGGAATGAACACACCGGCCAGGAACAGCTGTGGCACCAGCACGATCGGCGCGAACTGCACGGCCTGGAACTCCGTTTCGGCGAACGCACTGAAGAACAGTCCGAGCGCGACACCGAGCACGGCGGTCAGCACGCAAACCATCGCCACGAGCAGTGGGCTGCCCGCCGTGCTCAGGTCGGTCACCCGGTAGGCGACGAGCGTGACGATCACTGCTTGGGCTACGGCGCCGAGGGAGAACGCGGCGCCGTAGCCGGCCAGCAGGTCCAACTTGGACATGGGTGTGGTGAACAGTCGGTCCAGCGTGCCGCTTGCGCGTTCGCGGCGCATCGTGATGGCGGCGATGGGGAACATCACCGCGCAAGGGATCACGGCGATCTGGAAGATGCCGAGCCGGTCATAGGGTGTTAGACCGTCGAGTCCAGGCCCCTGCAGTGACAGCGTGGAGTAGAACAGGACGGTGATCAGCGCCGGTATCACCAGGATCATGAACATCGCGCGCCGATCGCGACGCAGCTGAGTCAGGATTCGGATGGTCGTCGCCCAGTGGATCGTCGGGTTCATGACAGTGCCTCCTCGACCGGCCGGAGCTCGGATCGGACGAGCGTCACGAAGGCCGATTCGAGATCTGCGCAATTGGTTTGGCGCAGAATCGCTTCCGGCTCGGCATGGGCGAGGATGGCGCCGTCGCGCATCAGGATCAGGTCGGCGCACTGCCGCGCCTCGTCCATGGCGTGGCTCGAGATGAGCAGTGTCTTTCCCCGGTCGGCCAAATCGACGAACTGTTCCCACAGTTCGACGCGCAGCAGCGGGTCGAGCCCCACCGTCGGCTCGTCGAGGATGAGCAGGTCCGGGTCACAGACGAGTGCGCACGCGAGCGACACCCGGCCCTGCTGTCCGCCGGAGAGGTTGCCGGCCAGGTCGGTCTTCTGAGCGGTCAGTCCGACGGCCTCGACGACCTCGTGCACGCGCTGCATGCCGATGCCGTACAGAGCCGCGAAATAGCGGACGTTCTCGATGGTGGTGAGGTCTCGGTAGATGCTCGGCGACTGGGTCACGTAGCCGATGCGCCGACGCAGGGTCTTGGCGCCCGCGGCGTGGCCGAAGACCGTCGCCGACCCCGCGGTGATCTTCTGGTTCCCGACGATGGTGCGCATCATGGTGGTCTTGCCGCAGCCGGAAGGGCCGAGCAACCCGGTGATGATGCCCTCCGAGACCGATACGGTGACGTCGTCGATGACGGTGTTGCCGCTGCGGACGATTCGCAGCCGCTCGAGCTGGATGGCGGGCGATCTGATGCCCGACTCCCGCTCCTCGCTCGTTCCTCGCTGCGATCCTCACTCGTTGTCGTTCGGGCGCTCATGCCGGCACCGCCTCTGCCTCGAGGCGCGCGAACAATTCGGCGGCCTTGCGGCGTTGCAGCTTGCCCGACCCCGTCTTGGGGACGCTGCCCGGCGGCAGCACCAGCACCGCTCGTGCGTTGTGTCCAACGGCCTGGTTGACCCGAAGGGCGATCTCGGCGCGAATGCGCTCCGCCTCAACGGGATCGGCCGCGAGCTTCGACTCGGCGAGCACGGCGAACCCCTCCCGGAACTCGCCGGCGTCGATGCGAACGGCCACCGCGTTGCCGGCCCGGACACCGGGCACGGCGCAGGCCGCGCGTTCGACATCGGTCGGGTAGATGTTGTTGCCTGCGATGACGATCACGTCCTTGGTCCGGCCGCAGACGTACAGCCTGCCGTGTTCGTCGAAGTAGCCGAGGTCGCCGGTGTGCAGCCAGCCGTCACGGATGAAGCCCCCTCGCGCCACCCCTGGTCGGCGAGGTATCCGCCGGACACCGCTGCGCCGCGGACCTCGATCGACCCGACGTGTCGCGGCGGACGCGGCCGGGAGTAGTAGTCGACGACGCGAATCTCCATGCCCGCCACCGGAAGACCCACCGAGACCACTCCGCACGCGTCGGCTCCGGCGTCCGGCGTGGCCAGCGCGCGTTTCTGCAGATCGCTGCGACTGATCCGGTCCACATTGACCTGTGGTGAGTTGTCGAAGGTGATCGCCAGCGTGGCCTCGGCCATCCCGTATGCCGGGGTGATCGCCCCGGGACGCAGTCCGAATCGTGCACCCGCCTCGGCCAGGCGACTGGTGTCGCGGGCGTCGATGGGTTCGGCGCCGTTGATCGCCACGCGCAGGCTGGACAGATCGAAGCGGCCGGGTTCGGCCCGTTCGAGGGTCAGGGCGAGCAGGGCATAGGCGAAGTTCGGTCCCGAGGTGATGGTTCCGCGGTAGCGGCTGATCAGGTCCGCCCACAGCGCCGGCCGGCGCAGGAATTCTTCGGGCCGCGACGCGATGAGTTCGACGCCGTACTGCATCGGCAGCGCGAGGAACGCGAGCATGCCCATGTCGTGCGAAAGCGGCAACCAGCTGACCATCACATCGGTGGCTGCATCGCCGTCCGTCGCCGTGAACAGGGCGTTCGAGTTGGCGACGATGTTGGCGTGGGTGAGCTGGACCGCCTTGGGGGTTCCGGTGGACCCCGACGTCAGCTGGTACATCGCGATCGCCGACTCGTCGGGATGCAGCGGTTCGATGGCGGGCCCGTTTCGAAGCTCGTCGAGCATGACCACGTCTTGTCCGGCCGCATTCAGAGGTTCGGCTGCCTCGGTGAACGGTGCGCCCACGATGGTCAGGGCTGCCCGTACGGTGCGCGCGGCGCGATGTGTGTCGGCCAACCACATGGCGAGGTCGGTGCGCGGCGTGGGATGCGAAAGCATGGTCAGCGATGCGCCTCGCATCCAGACCGCCTGTGCGAGCGGGGCGACGTCGGCTGGATCGCCGGCCAGCACCGCGACCGAGGTACCCGGCTGGATACTCATGTCCGACAGTGCGCCCGCCATCCGTCGCGCTTCGTCGTGCACCTCGCCCCAACTGCGCCGGATCGGATCCTCGAAGGTTCCGGTGATCATCCCGCGCGGGCTGGTCGCCGCGTTGGCGTACATCTGATCGGTGAGGCTGCTCATGCGTTGTGTCCTAATCGTTCTGTGAGACTGGCAATTTCGATGCGAGGAACGCGATTGCGTCACCGACGGTGTGCACTTCGATCCCGTCGTCGTCCAAGGCGACGATCCCGAAGGTGGCCTCGGCGAGCAGGATGAGTTCGAGCATCCCGAGGGAGTCGAGGGGGAGGTCGTCGAAGGCACGGTCGGGCGTGATGAAGTCCGCGGGCAGGTTCGTGTGCTCTGCGATCAGCGCACAGACCGCGGCGCCGAACTCAGTGGGCGATGCGGGCGCGACGGTCATGGCGTATTCCTCCGGTGGACGGTGACGGGCAGCGGGTCGGGAGCGCGCAGCACGAACTTGTGCTCGGGCCGGGCCTCGGCGGCGTGTTCCGATCGGAAGGTGAACCGTCGGCCGAGTTCGTCGAGGATCATCTCGGCCTCGTCGTGGGCGTAGGTGGCTCCGATGCAGTAGCGGTGTCCGGCGCCGAACGGGATGTAGGCATAACGGTGAGCGGGCCGCGCGCCGCCTGGAAGGAAGCGGTGCGGGCGGAACGCTTCGGCGTCGTCCCAGAACTTCGGATGCCGGTGCAGCAGAAAGGGACTGATCGTCACGGCGGCCCCGGCCGGGATGTCGACGCCGCCGACGTGATCGTCGCCGAGCGCGCGCCGTCCGAGGACCCAGGCTGACGGATACAGGCGCAGGGTTTCGTCGAACACGGCCTTGGTGAGCGCCGACGGCGTTCCCGCTGTCGCAAGGGACAGCTGCCACTGCTCGTAGACGTCGGGATGTTGCATCAACAGGATCCACGCCCACGTGAGCGAGTTCGCCGTCGTCTCGAATCCCGCCAGAAGCAGCGTTACCAACTGTTGGTAGAGCGCCTCGCCGGAGTGGTCGGGGTCGTCGGCCAGCGCGGCAAGGGCCGGCCCGTACTCGCCGCGGGCCGACGCGGACAGCGCTGCGCGGAGTTGCCGGTAGAGCCCGTCCCGCGGACCCGCGCCGTCCATACCGGGCAACAGGGAGTTCGCATCGTCCAGTGCGCCGCCAAGCGCAATGCACTGGTCGATGAACGGTTCGTGGCTCATCCCGAACAGCGCGCGGACCGTAATCGACAGTGTCACTTCGCCAATCGCGGCGGACAGGTTCAGCTCGCGGCCTGTGTCGGCGAGCTTGTCGAGCCGTTGGACGAGGGCGGCGATGGCTTCGCGCGCAGCAGTCGCCAGCCGTGCCCGGTCGCGGAAGACCGGGTTGAGCAGTGTCCGCTGTTGCCGCCAGCGGTCGCCGTCAGCCGTCAGGATCCCGTCTGCGATCTCGGTGCGGAAGTAGTGGTTGGCCGCCGTGTCCTTGCTGTAGTTGGCGCGGTTCGCGGCAAGCACGTGCTCGACATGGTCGGGGTGATTGAGCAGGATGTTTCGCTCATCGCCGACGGTGTAGCACATGACATCTCGGCCACTCTGAGCCAGCCGCGACAACATCTGGGCCCGGCCCGTCGAGCGTTGTCCCGCTGGACTTGAGACTGTCGACATACGAGCCCCCGCTCTTGAAGATGCTGTCAAACAATGACTTTCGAAGGTGTGTCCTATCCTTCTGCGACGGGCACCGCCCTGACCACCGTGTGTGCAACACGGTTGGTGGTGGTGTGCACACCCCCGTGGTATGGCCTAGCTGGCCGGCTCGACCGCGAGTGTCGACGGCGGCGGTGATGCGAGTGCCACGTCCAGGCGCCGTGTCGATCCCAAGCCGACCGCCTATGGCCGAAAGGCGGTCCGTCATGTTCGTCAGCCCCATCCCCATGATCGTGGGGGTGAATCCGCAGCCGGTGTCGCTGATCGTCAAGGTGAGCGTCTGTTCGTCGGCGACGGCGGTGACCGTGACGGTGGTGGCGGGGCCGCCGTGTTTGGCGGCATTCTGCAGCGCTTCGCTGCAGCAGTAGTAGAACGCGGCCTCGGTCGAAGGCGGATAGCGGTCGAGCGGCCCCAGGTCCAGTTGCACGGGGACGGACGCCCGCGCGGCCAGCGCAGGCAACGCCTCCGCCAAGCCTCCGCTGACAAGGAGCGGGGGATAGATCCCGTGGGCAAGCCGACGAATCTCGGAGATCGCCGTCTCCACCAGCTCGGACGCCTCGGTCAGCAACGGCGCGGCGCGGTCACGTTCGTCGTTGCGCGCCAGCTGGACGAGCACCGACAGCGCGACGAGATGTTGTTGGGCGCCGTCATGCAGATCACGTTCGAGGCGGCGTCGTTCCTCGTCGGCCGCGGTGATCAACCGGGTGCGCGATGCGGCGAGCTCGGCGGCGTGTTCGGCGAGCTTTCCCTCGGACGTCCTCAACGCCGAGGCGTTGTTCCAGACGATCACCATGACGTGAAGGACGTTGAGCGGCACCGCGATCACGATGAACGCGGTCTCTATCCAACGAGTCTCTTGGACTACCGCGTCTGGCAGGTGGGTGAAGCGGGCGAGCGCAGCCATGGCCAGGACGCACGCGGCGGTGATCACGGTGAACACCAGTCCGCGCTGCAGGCTGATGTAGGGCTCGGCGAAGGCGACGGGCACCATCGCCACCAAGACCATCGCCGGAAGCAGGGGCGGAGAGATGAGCGTGACCAGCGAAACGCTGACCCACGTGCCGATGCAGACCAGCGTGATCGATGGCTGGTACCGACCTCGCCGGGCCAGTCGCAGCCCGATGGCGAGCACGACGCACTGCGCCGCACCGACGGCGACGAAGGCCAGGAACCGCGGCGATCGCAGCAGCCAGAAGTACTCCCATAGCGGCAGCAGGATGCCGGCGCTTGCCCACAAGGCGAGGTGGCCAGAAAGGAACAACTCGAAGCGTTCGGCCCGGAAGCGGTGCATCAGGTCGTGACCCAACGATGACGACCGAAACGCCGCGACCGCGAGAGTTCTCGGCGCACGCAGTTGGGGCGCCGATCCGACCGCCGACGTGAGCCTCAGGCGCCCGCTCGCCATATCCGCCTCAGCAAATCTGGAGAAAGGCGTTCCTTGTGCAGATACGACGCGGCGCCGCAGACCGAGGCCGAAACGGGAAGGTCCTCGACGTCATACGTGGACATCAGGACGATCATCACGTCCGCTCGTGTAGCCGAGATGTGCCGCGCGGCTTCGATTCCCCCCATTCCCGGCATGTGGATGTCCATCAACACGATGTCCGCGTCGCCGTCGGGAATCTGCTCGATCGCGGTTTCACCGGTCTCGCATTCGCCGGCCATCACGAAGTCGTCCATCGCAGCCAACGTGGCGGCCGTAGCCCGTCGAAAGCTTGCTTGGTCGTCGACGACCCAGACACGTACGAGGTCCGCCACCTTGCCATCGTCGCGGATCGATTTGCCAAAAACGATGGTGTACGCACCACCATTGTCGATCGCGGGCCGCACATGGTCAGACCGATCCGCTGTCGTCGAGGAACATCAACACGGCCTTGACTCGGCGGTCGACTGACTGGTCGGGGGTCAGTTCGAGTTTGGCGAAGATCGAATTGATGTGCTTCTCCACCGCCCGCTGGGACAACACCAGCCGACGCGCGACCGTTCGATTGCTGAACCCCGTCGCCAGTTCGCCCAGCACCTCGCGTTCTCTGGGGGTCAACCGGTTCAACGTGGCCGCGGGACGGGGCTGAGCAAGCAGCGCCTCCACCACGAGCGGATCGAGTACCGTCCCGCCGCTCGCCACCTGGTGCACCGCATCGGAGAGTTCGTCGAAACGCGCCACGCGTTCCTTCAGCAGGTACCCCCGGCCCGTCGTTCCGCCCTCCAGCAACCCCGCCGCGTAACTCGGGTCGGCGTAATTCGACAATACGATCACCCCGACGTCGGGATGCGCTGTCCGCGCCCACCGCGCCAGCCGAATACCTTCATCGGTCGACGTGGGTGGCATGCGAACGTCGGTCACCAGAATCGTGGGCCGATGCTCTTCGACGAGTTCGACCGCCGAGTAGTAATCTTCGGCGACGCCAACGACAGTCACATCGGGGTCGGTCGAAAGCGCCCGGGAAACGCTGTCCCGGACCAGCAGTGAGTCCTCTGCGATGACGATCGAGATTCGATCAATCACGTTGCCGCTTTCCCTCCCCGATCGTTCGTGATGACCTATCCACGACCGATGTGGGGAGCCTTCATCGTTGCATCGTGAATTATCCCCTACCGATCAGCGCCCGCCAGTAGTTTGAAGCGCGCCTGGAGCCGCTCAAGAACTCGCGCGCCGCTAGCGTCTGCGCATTAGCAACGTTGCGCGGTAGTCCTTGAATGCGATGGCGTCAGGCGTCTGCGGGTACGGGTCGAGGGACTGCAACTCGATGCTGTAGGGACCGACCTCTGCGACCTTGACGGTCTGTCCTGGCGCGGGGTTGGTGTTGAACTCCACGTCCGTGGCACTGCTGCCGTCGGGGTGCACCGAGATGGCAATCCGGGCCTGTCCCGTCCAAAAGCACTCCACCTGCGTCGGACAGCGCGAGTCCTCAAGCACCTCTGCAAACCGCAGACGGAGTTTCTCGCTCGGAATCAGCGCTTCCTGACCGCCCGCGAGAATGAACGCTTGATCAAGGGTGAACTCGGGCACGTCGGCTTGCGCCGGTTCGTTTGCGCGGCAGCTCATCAGTGCCAACCCGAGTAGCACCACGAGAGGCCACGTCGACAGCTTGTGCAAGCTTCGGCCCAGCCGGGAAGTCGCTAGTCCTCGACAGCGACGCCGCCGCGCAAGCGCCTGCGCCGCCGAGGAGAGGTCTTACCGGACGGCCTGTGGTTGCCCAGCTTGCCGTTGGTCGACTCGGATTCGGCTGTTTCAGACGCCTCGTCCTCGGATGCCTGCTCCGGCTCGTCGGCCGTCGACTCCGGCTCCTCGGCTTCGGTGGTGACCTCCGCGGGCTTCTCGTCGGACTCGGACTCCGATTCGGACTCCGGGCTCTCGTCGGTCTCGTCCTCCGAGGCCACCTCGTCCTCGGCCTCGGGCACGTCTTCTTCGCCTGCGTCCTCGGCGGCCTTGCGGCGACCGCGGCGGCCCTGCTTGGCCTTCTTGGCCTTGAGTGGTTTGGGCGGAGGCGGCGGCAGCTCAGCAAGGAAGGCGAGGTAGAACGCAAAAATGCCGAGCAGGGCGATCGCGGCGGCGGCACCGTAGATACCGAACAGCCACTGACCGGCGCGGTCGACACTGAACCAGATCTCGCTGATCGCGGTGCCGATGATCAGCGCACCCGCAAGCACATGCAGCGCGATCGACGAGGTACGCAGCGTCAAGGCCAGCTGCGGTGTGCCGAACTCAGGTCGGCGGGTGCGCAGCAGCGTGAACACCACCGGCAGCGCGGCAAGGCCGATCAGGGCGCCAGTGACGATCCGCAGCACAGTGCCGAGTGTGTGGGAGGTGTCGCCGAGCAGCTCGGGCCAGCGCGGCAATACGAAGAAGAAGTAGAGGACACCGGCGGCGATAGAAAACGACGCGTGCCAAACCACCGCAACGGTGCGGCCCATACCCCTCCTCGTGCTTGTTGGACCGGTTGCGACCAGACTGTTGTCGAGCTGGCCGCACCCGGACCGAGTGCGGAGGATAGGGGATTTGAACCCCTGAGGGCTATTAACCCAACCCGCGTTCCAGGCGAGCGCCATAGGCCACTAGGCGAATCCTCCGCGGGCCATGGTAGCCGACCTGCCTGATGCGCCCGTCGAGTCGCTCGGCCCGCGGGTATTACACTCGCCCTGGACCCCGCGCGGCGTCTATCCTGTGAACTCCCCCAGGGCCGGAAGGCAGCAAGGGTCAATGGGCTCTGGCGGGTGCGCGGGGTCCCCTACTTTCCCGGAGCTTGACGTTGGTGGAAGGCGCGCGGTGTCGTTTCAATCCCTCGCTCGTGACGAACTGCAAGCACAGCACGAGCAGCAGAAGGTCAACTACGCCGACTTGCAGGCCAAGGGCCTGAAACTGGACCTGACCCGCGGCAAGCCGCGCCTGCAGCAGCTGGACCTCTCCAACGCGCTGCTGAGTCTGCCTGGCGAGAACTTCCGCGACGGTGACGGCACCGACACCCGCAACTACGGCGGCCTGCACGGCCTGCCCGAGCTGCGTGCGATCTTCGGCGAGCTGCTCGGCATCCCGGTGCCCAACCTGCTCGCCGGCAATAACGCGAGCCTCGAGCTCATGCACGACGTCGTGGTGTATCTCGATGCTGCACGGCGGCGTCGATTCGGCCCAGCCGTGGATCGAGGAGCCCGCCGTCAAGTTCCTCTGCCCTTCGCCCGGCTACGACCGCCACTTCGCGATCACGGAGACCCTCGGCATCGAGATGATCACCGTGCCGATGCGCGAGGACGGCCCTGACGTCGACCTGATCGAGGAGCTCGTCGCCGCTGACCCGGCCATCAAGGGCATGTGGTGCGTGCCGGTGTACTCGAATCCCACCGGTGTCACGTATTCGTGGGAGACCGTCCGTCGACTCGTCCAAATGCGAACGGCGGCAACCGATTTCCGGCTGATATGGGACAACGCGTACCCCGTGCACACGCTCACCCACGACTTCGTCCAGCAGGTCGATGTGCTGGGCCTGGCGGAGGCGGCGGGCAACCCGAACCGGCCACTGGTCTTCTCGTCGACGTCCAAGATCACGTTCGCAGGCGCCGGAGTCAGCTTCTTCGGCGGCTCGCTTGGCAACATCGCCTGGTATCTGCAGTATGCGGGCAAGAAGTCCATCGGCCCCGACAAGGTGAACCAGCTGCGGCACCTGCGGTTCTTCGGCGACGCCGACGGAGTGCGCCTGCAGATGCAGCGCCACCAGGCAGCTGCTGGCGCCGAAGTTCGCGCTGGTGCAGGAGATCCTCGACCGACCGGCTCGGCGAGTCGAAGGTCGCGTCGTGGACCGATCCCAAGGGCGGCTACTTCGTCAGCCTCGACGTGTTGCCGGGCACCGCCAAGCGCACTGTCGCGCTGGCGAAGGACGCAGGCATCGCCGTCACCGAGGCGGGCTCGGCATTCCCGTACCGAAAAGACCCGGAGGACAAGAACATCCGGATCGCGCCGTCGTTCCCCGGGCTGCCCGAGCTGCGTGACGCGATCGACGGCCTTGCCACCTGTGCGCTGCTGTCGGCGACCGAGTCGCTGCTGAAGGACTGACGTCGTCCGACAGTCGTCGGCCTGCTCGGTAGCCTGCTGAGCGTGGCGCTCTACCGCAAGTACCGACCGGCAACCTTCGCCGACGTGGTTGGCCAGGAGCACGTCACCGAACCGCTCTCCACAGCGCTGTCGGCTGGCCGCATCAACCACGCCTACCTGTTCTCGGGGCCGCGGGGCTGCGGGAAGACGTCGTCGGCGCGCATCCTGGCCCGCTCGCTGAACTGTGAGCAGGGCCCGACGCCCACGCCGTGCGGCGTGTGCGACTCCTGCGTGGCGCTGGCGCCCAACGGTCCGGGCAGCGTCGACGTCGTCGAACTCGACGCGGCCAGCCACGGCGGCGTCGACGACACCCGCGAGCTGCGCGACCGCGCGTTCTACGCGCCTGCGCAGTCGCGCTACCGCATCTTCATCGTCGACGAAGCGCACATGGTCACCACGGCCGGTTTCAACGCGCTGCTGAAGATCGTCGAGGAGCCGCCCGAGCACCTGATCTTCGTGTTCGCGACGACAGAGCCGGAGAAGGTGCTGCCGACCATCCGGTCGCGCACGCATCACTACCCGTTCCGGCTGCTGGCGCCGCGGACCATGCGATCGCTGCTGGAGCGCATTTGCGCGTCAGGAGGACGTCACGGTTGACGACGCGGTGTACCCGCTGGTGATCCGGGCCGGTGGCGGGTCGCCCCGCGACACGCTGTCGGTGCTGGATCAGCTGCTGGCCGGTGCCGAAGGAAACCGGGTGGAGTACCGGCGGGCGTTGGCGTTGTTGGGCGCGACGGACGTGGCGCTGATCGACGACGCGGTGGATGCGTTGGCCGCAGGGGACGCCGCGGCGCTGTTCGGCGCGGTCGAGGCGGTGATCGATGCCGGCCACGATCCGCGGCGGTTCGCCACCGACCTGCTGGACCGCTTCCGCGATCTGATCGTGCTGCAGTCGGTGCCCGACGCGGCGGCCCGCGGTGTGGTCGACGGGCCCGAGGACGTGCTGGAGCGGATGCGCGACCAGGCCACCCGGATCGGCACCGCGACGCTGACCCGATACGCCGAGGTGGTGCACGCCGGGCTGGGGGAGATGCGGGGCGCCACCGCGCCGCGGCTGCTGCTCGAGGTGGTGTGCGCGCGGCTGCTGCTGCCGTCGGCCAGCGACACCGAATCGGCGCTGCTGCAGCGTGTCGAGCGGATCGAAACGCGGCTGGACATGTCCATTCCTGCGGGTGAGGCCGCAGCGTCTCAGCCGCGCCGCGCCGCCGAAGCAATACGCCCGCAAGAGCAAGGCGCCTGAACCCGCGCCCGAGCCGCCGCCCGCGCCCAAGGCCGAACCTGAACCCGCACCCGCACCCGAGCCTGAGCCGCCTGCGCCTAAAGCCGAAGCCCGAACCCGCGCCCGCGCCCGAGCCGCCGCCGTCACCGCCGCCGGTGCAGCCGCCGTCGGACCCCGTGGTCGAGGCTCCAGCGCCGACTGCGCCTCCTGTGGCAGGCGAACCCAATGCGGCCGCGGTGCGCAGCATGTGGACCACGGTGCGCGAGAAGGTCCGTCAGCGCAGCCGCACCACCGAGGTGATGCTGGCAGGCGCGATCGTTCGCGCCGTCGAGGGGACACGCTGGTGCTCAGCCACGAGTCGGCGCCGCTGGCCAAACGGCTTGTGGAGCAACGCAATTCCGACGTCATCCGCGAGGCGCTCAAGGATGCGCTCGGCGTGGATTGGAAGATCCGGTGCGACGTAGGAAGTGCGGCCGCCGCGCGTCCGCACCCGAACCGGAGAGCGTCGCCCCGTCACCGCCGCAGCGCGACGACGATGAGGAGGACATGCTGGCCGAGGCCGGCAACGACACCTCCGAGGTCACGCGGCGCGACCCGGAGGAAGCCGCGTTGGAGCTACTGCAGAGCGAGCTCGGCGCCCGCCGCATCGACGGCGGCTAGGTCCCTCTGCGCTAATCCCCACAGCAGCCACCTTTGGCCGAAGGTGCGGCCTCGCCCTTGCCCCGGAACGAGGCCGGCGGATGCACCGCCGTTCCGCCGAACGGGTAAGCGACGACGAGTCGGTGGCCATCGACCGCGGCGACCCGGCTGTCGGGCAGCGCAACACTGGCAGGCGGAACGTCCGCATACCGGGATTCCGCAACCGCCGCAGTCGAAATCGACATCACGGATGGCGCAGGCCGCGCCTCCAGACGGTCACCGACGAGATCGAGCGTCGACGCCCTGCCGTTCAAGTCGACCGTGGTGGTCGGCAGGAGCCACTGTTGTTTGATCGAGGTGTGCTCCAATGAGCCGTCGAGGTCGTGTTCGATGCGGATCTCGGTGCGGTTGTCGGTGATTACCTCGATCGCGATCGGCTCATTCGGCTCCGCCGAAAAGGCGGCGAGCCGCCGCGTCGGTGCACCCCGCTGAACGCCGTGAATCTCCAGCTGCATTCGATTCGGCGCCTTCTCGACGTAGACCGTCCAGTGGCGCAGGGGATCGTGACCGTAATCGAAGTCCGGCGGGTCAACGAGCCAACGGACGTCTTCGAAGCGTTCGACGAGCATCATGCAGTTGGCCTTCATCGCAATGAGTTCGGCCTGGCTCGGCTGTGCTGGCGGTGCAGGAACGTGGCCGATCTCGAACCGGGCGATTCCCGCACTCGTATGGAGGAAGACATGCCCAGCCGGCAGCGGAAGGAAGTGGCTTCCGACGTGCAGTCCCGGCCCGGTGTAGGCCCACAGATCGCCGATGACCGAGACGTACTGGTCTATCACGGCAGGCCCCGGCCAATCGATCGTCCAATGTGCCGACGGGTCAACCCAACTGGTGTCGTAGACGGCGACCTCTTTGCCGAACAGCTTCTCGGTGTTCAGCACTTCGACGTCATCGGTGATGTGGATGCGGGGCAGCTCGAAGGAGGCGTGCCAGCCCTCGTTGCAGTTGTACCCGCTTGACCACGTGCCTCGTAGGGTGGCTCCGTTCGGCGGCCAGAAGTGGCATCCGTGATTGATCAGGCTGAGCGGCAATAGATTCAACTCTCCGCCGAACGTGACTCCGTCAGCCGCCGACGCGCCGTGCTGCATCGTCGCTCCTGCCTTGGCGAGTGCGCCGAGATTGAGATCGACGTCCAACGAGTGAATCGTGAAGTTGTTGCCGCTCCCGATGGCCTTGAAGCCCTTTCCACCGCTCTGCCCCTTGACACCCTCGCCGATGCCGTCGTCAACCTTGTCGCCGACGATCGCGTAACCGCCAAGGCCGACGCCGATTCCGATGATCGGGTTGACGAAGAAGGCAACGAGCGTCACCACACCGAGGTTGTTCAGCCAGCACTTGAATGTGGTGCCGTCGTCGGCCTGAGCGCTGATCTCCAGGTAGAAGGTCAGCTTGCTACTCGCGGCGTCGGGCACCGGTAGCAGCGTGGTGTGAACCGTCAGGCTGACGTCTTCATCGCCGCAGGCTTTGTGCTTTGTCAGCCGGTAGCTTCCGCTGGCCCCCCAGCCGTTGAGGTCTACGGCCCATGGTGGCCCGCCCGGCCACCCAATCGCGGTAGGGCCCCACGCCACAGAGGGCGGTTGGATCAACGTCGCGCCGCCGGGAGGTGCAGGTGTCACCGACTTCACCAGCGCGGCGAGCAGCAGTTCGGTGAATACTTCGGGTGACACGCGAAGCAGCCACTTGTCGCCGAATTGGATCAGCCGTTCCGCTGGTGGCAGGAAGACGTTCTGTCCTGCTGTGGCGACCCGCAGGGTGGCGGCACCCGCCGACAGCACCACCGCCGAGCCGGTGATCGGTACGTCCGAGAAGATGTCCGGCAGCGGTATCTGCAATGTTCCCAACGGTTGACGTCCCCAGCGGGGCGATGCGGGATTGTCGAAGCGCCCAGTGACGGGCCGCCCGGGAACATCGATCCGGATGAGATCGGCGATCAGTAGATGCTGTCCCTTGCCGACGGGCACGAAGGTCAGCTTCCCCGGGACGGGTACCAGAGATATGTACACCCATGCCACCGCCTGGGTTACGGTCTTGGCGTTCGCATCGGCCTCCAGCTCGGCGACCGACGCGTGGCCGATCTTGACGTCCACCTTCGCTGCGACGACGCCGGGCGGCGGCGCAAGGTCTGGCGGGGCGTTCCCCAGCGTGACGTTCGTGCATTCGAAGCTGCGTACCAGCCGATCGTTTCCGAGAACTTCGAAGGTCGGATCGGGAATGGGCGACTGCTTCACGAGAAATGTTGCAAGTGACTGGAATTCGAGCCGACTGAGCTCGATCTCAATGAGACCCATGATGCACCTCTGCGGCTCAGGACTTGGTGCGCACGGTCGCTCGGCGCGCGAGCTTGGCGAGCAGTTCAGACACGGCGACGCCGATGGCTTCTTCACCGGACTCGAGGGCATCGTCGACCGCCGCGATGAGCTCCTGGTTTTGTGTCCTTGACTGAATTTCGGCGCCGAGTTCTCGCGCGCGGTTGAACAGATCCTCGGAAACGACGGTCCCGCTCGCGTCCGCCTTGCCCTCTTCTGAGAGTGCGCGAGCGGCGACCCAGGCGATGTCCACCACAAGCCGCGACACCTTGGCCTTGAGGTCTGGTTCCGCCTCGAGCAGCCGACCGACCTCGTCGGTGAACTTGCTGTCGAGCAGGTCGAGGTTCTTCAGGAGCCGGGACCGAGGCGTCCGTCGATGCGCCTCGCAGATCGGAAAGATCATCAGCCTGGCGCCCACTGCGTGGGAACTGAACGGGTTGGCATCGCTCTCGATGCCGGCGTGATCGTCGAACACGAGCGCAGACACGCGGTGCCCGGCGTCCGGGGTGTGGGGGCGGTAAGTACCGCCCACTCCTATGCACTGACTGTAGGAATCGGCGCTGGTGACCGGATAAGTGTTCCCCGCCTGGTCGGTGCAAGTGCCGTCGTACGACTTCGGTGTTGGCATTTCAAATCCCCCTCTGGCTCGAATGCCGTGATGACTGTTTCGCCCTTACTGGGCGGAACGGCACCATGGTGATCCGGCGGAGTGGGAGGGGGCACGCGTAGCCGACTACTTGCTTTTTGAAGTAGTCGACTACCCGACTATCGAAAGGTTCGCCGCAGCGCAACCCGTGGTGATTTGCTCTACGGTGTCCACCACGGCCGAAGCGGCAAGCTGCCGTCGCCGCCGTGCGAGTCCAGCTTGACCGCTAGAACCTGGTGCAGCTGAACAACATTCGTTTCGAAGCCAAGGCGTGACCCCGCCATGTAGAGGCCCCACACCTTTGCTGTGGGCAGGCCGACCTCTTCGACAGCCTCGTCCCAGTGCTCGACTAGGTTGCGGCACCAGTCGCGCAGTGTCAGCGCGTAGTGATGGCGAAGGTTCTCCTCATGCACGACTTCGAGGCCGATGTCCTGAGCCTCGGAGATGATGCGTCCGGAGCCGGTGAGCTCGCCGTCAGGGAAGACGTAGCGATCGATGAAACCGCCAGCGCTTGGCCCGGCCCGATTGTCTGGGCGGGTGATGCAGTGGTTGAGCAGCAGCGCGCCGGTGCGCATCTTCGACTTGAGGAAGCGGAAGTACGACGGATAGTTGTGCACGCCGATGTGTTCGGTCAGCCCGATCGACGACACCGCGTCGAAGCCCGACTCGCGCACGTCGCGGTAGTCACAGTGGCGAACCTCGGCAAGGTCAGCGAGGCCTTGTTCAGCGATCGCCTTCTGCGCCCAGGCGGCCTGCTCCTTCGACAGCGTGACACCGATCGTCTTCACGCCATGGTGCGCGGCGTAGCGGACCATGCCACCCCAACCGCAGCCGACGTCGAGCAGTCGGTCGCCCGGTTTCAGCTGCAGCTTCTCGAACACCAGCCGGTACTTGTTCTCCTGCGCCTCTTCCAGCGTGGCGTCCGGGTGCGGGTAGCAGGCACATGTGTAGGTCATCGATGGGCCGAGTACCCACTCGTAGAACGTGTTTGAAACGTCGTAGTGGTGGTGAATAGCCTCGGCGTCACGGGTTCGGCTGTGCCGCAAGCCTTCTGCGAAACGACGCCAGCGGGGCAGCGCTTCCTGCGGCGGCGGCGCGATCGGTTTGAGATGTTCGATACCGATCGAGCGAACGATGTTGGCAAGCACCCGCGCAGGCGGCCGCTTGAAGTCCATCTTCTCGGCCAGCGCCTTGAGCAGCTCGTACGGGTCGCCGGGGTGCACGCCGTGCGGTTCGACGTCGCCAGAGACGTAGGCGCGGGCCAACCCCAGTTCGCCGGGCGCGGTGGCCAGGTAGGTGGTGCCACGCGGGGTGCGCAGATCCAGCCCGATCTGGGCGTCTTCGGGCCCGGCCACGCTGCCGTCGTAGGCGGTGAACTTCAGCGGAAGTCGGCCTGCCGCGAAAATCTCAAGGATCTCGGCCAGCGTGAGTTTCCTTGCCGGCGCGTGTGGCTGTTCTTTGAATGTCGTCATCGTCTTTGCACCGCCTTCGCATATAGATCTAACAGCCGTGAGTCAGGGTCGTAGGTCTTCTTTACTGTCTTGTAGCTTTCCCCGCCATAGAGTTCTTCGAACTCGTCGTGCGAGTAGTACGCATCGGAGTACAGAGACTTGTGCCCTTCCAGGTCGCTGACCTTGCGTTCGATCATCCTGTTGGTGTACCCATCGGTGGGCCCGACCGGCACCGAGGACCAAAAGCCGACGTTGACGTAGGTGTGATGCGGTCGGATCGGGTACAGCGGCCAATCCCCGTCTTCCCGTAACCGCAGCGGGCACAGCCAGATCGGTTCGATCGGGACGTTGTCCAGGAACCAGCCGAGGAATTCGGCGCAGCGCTCGATCGGCACTTCGATGTCCTGGACGACGCGCTCAAGGGGCGGGCGGCCGTTCCGCTTCTCGATGCGGTCGGCGATGTTGAATCGCCGGTCGTAGCCGATCAGCTTCCAGTAGAAGCTGCTGCGCCGGTAGCGCCGCGGCCAGAGCCTGCGGATCCGCGGGTCCTGCGCACCGAACGCGCGTGAGCACCAGAACCAGTCGGTGTCCCACCGCCACAGGTAGTCATGAATGGTGAGCCTGTCGTGCTTCTCACCGTCGGGGTGCTGAATGGAGCGGTAGTAGATCTGCTGGCCGGTGTAGTCGCTGACCGTTCCAGGAGCGCCCGTCTGAATGCCGACCGTCAAGTAGGCCTCTGTGGCGCTGAACACCACGCCGTCGAGGTAATCGACAGGGGTGCCGTCGTGGCCGCCGGTCTCGATGATGCGGTCCATGGCAGCGACCAGGTCTTCCAGCGAGTGGAACCTCAGGTGCTTCAGCGCGACGAACGGCTTGACGGATTCCAGCTCGATCTTCAGCCTAACCGAATAGCCCAGTGTCCCATAGGAATTCGGGAATGCACGGTACAAGTCGGCATGCTGATCGGGCGACGCGGTGACGACTTCGCCTGCGCCGGTCAGGATGTCCATCTCCAGCACCGACTCGTGTGGCAGGCCATTACGGAACGACGTCGACTCGATGCCGAGCCCCGTGACCGCACCTCCCAGCGTGATGGTCTTGAGCTGCGGCACCACCAGCGGTGAGAGGCCGTAGGGCAGGGTTGCCGCGACGAGATCCTCGTAGGTGCACATGCCTGCGACGTCGGCGGTGCGCGCATCGGGGTCGACGGCGATGACGCCGGTCAGCCCAGAGACGTCCAGGCCCTTGCTCTTGGTCTTGGCGCGCGCACGGAACAGGTTGGACGTGGGTTTGGCCAGCCGGACAGTGGCGTTCGCGGGTATCGCCCGATAGCTCGCGAGTAGGCCCTGCACACCCGCGGCGTGAGCACTACGTGCGTCGCTCCCCTCAACTGACACACATATACGCTAGTCCGCGGCCGCAGCCGATGCGACCGCACAACACGAGGAGAGTCATCACATGGGACAGGTCAGCGCGTCCAGCACCGTCTTGATTGACGCCCCGCCGGAGAGCGTGTTGGCGGCGGTCGGCTGATTACCAGACCGTGCGACCGAAGATTCTGTCCGCGCACTACAGCGCTTACCAGGTGCTCGAGGGCGGGCAGGGTGCAGGCACCGTCGCCACCTGGAAGCTGCAGGCCACCAAGTCGCGGGTGCGCGATGTGAAGGCCAACGTCGACGTGGCAGGCCACACCGTCATCGAGAAGGACGCCAACTCGTCGATGATCACCAACTGGACCGTCGCGCCCGCAGGCCCGGGATCGTCCGTCACGGTGAAGACATCGTGGCAGGGCGCAGGCGGTATCGGGGGCTTCTTCGAGAAGACCTTCGCGCCGCTCGGTTTGCGCAAGATCCAGGCCGAGGTGCTGGACAACCTGAAGAAGGAAGTCGAGAAGGGCTAGCGCGGCTGCGCGCCGAGGAAGCCTGCGATACCGCGGACTACGGCGTCGGCGTACTTCTGCCGACCCTCAGGGGTTTTCATCAGTCCGGAGTCGACGGGGTTTTTCATGTTGCCCAGTTCGACGAGTATCGACGGATACTGCGCAAGGTTGAGCCCGGCGATGTCCGAGCGCGGGTCGAGACCGTTGGAGCCGGTGTAGGTGGACGGCACGAATCCCGACGCGGCCAGCTGATCACGCATGACCTGCGCGAATTGGATGGACGGCCCTGACTGCGCCTGGTTGAGCGGCGGCGAGGAGTACAGGACGTGGAAGCCGCGCCCGGTGGGAGGGCCGCCGTCGCCGTGGACGCTGACGATGGCGTTGGGGTGCAGGGCGTTGGCCATCGCGGCGCGTTCGTCGACGCAGGGGCCGAGGCCCGTGTCGTCGCCGCGTGACATCGCCGTCCGCACGCCGAGCGCCGTGAGCGCCTGGCGGATGCGCAGCGTGGTGTCCCAGGTGAAGGTGTGCTCGGGAAAGCCGTCGTCGGTGGAGGTGCCGCTGGCCTGACAGTCCTTCGTGCCGCCGCGGCCGGTGGGCACCTGCCTGCTGATGGAGCCGTCGTTCGAGCCGTTGTGGCCGGGGTCGAGAAACACGATCATCCCGGCGATGTTGGCCGGGGCGGCTGAGGCGGGGCTGACAAGCGTCGACGCGGCAACGAGCAGACCGGTTGCGATCGCGGCGCCGACACGCAGGCTGGCAGGCACGGGCGCCACCGTAGCCCCCTCGGCGACTACTCTTAAAGCCCAACCCGCCGCTTGTGGATGAGCGCAACCAAGTCGAGACCAATACGCAAGGGGACTGTCATGCAACCCGGAGGCACGCCAGACATGTCGGCACTCCTCGCACAGGCGCAGCAGGTACAGCAGCAGTTGATGGAGGCGCAGGAAGCGCTGGCCAACTCCGAGGTGCACGGCCAGGCCGGCGGCGGCCTGGTGCAGGTCACGATGAAGGGCAGCGGCGAAGTGGTGGCGGTGTCGATCGACCCGAAGGTGGTCGATCCCTCCGATGTCGATACGCTGCAGGACCTCGTCGTCGGCGCCATCGCCGACGCCTCCAAACAGGTGACGATTCTCGCTCATGACCGCCTCGGCCCCTTGGCCGGTGGGATGGGCGGCATGGGCCTCCCGGGACTCTGATTTGTACCGGCATGTTTGAAGGCCCCGTCCAGGATCTGATCGACGAGCTCGGCAAGCTGCCCGGCATCGGTCCGAAGAGCGCGCAGCGGATCGCGTTTCACTTACTTTCGGTGGAGCCGCCCGACATCGATCGACTGACCGCAGTGCTGAACAAGGTGCGCGACGGCGTGAAGTTTTGTGCGGTGTGCGGCAACGTCTCCGACGAGGACCGCTGCCGAATTTGTTCCGATTCACGTCGAGACGCCTCTGTGGTGTGCGTCGTCGAGGAGCCGAAGGATGTGCAGGCCGTCGAGCGCACGCGTGAATTCCGCGGCCGTTACCACGTACTGGGTGGGGCTCTCGATCCGCTGTCCGGCGTCGGGCCCGAGCAACTGCGAATCCGCGAACTACTCAACAGGATTGGCGAACGTGTCGACGGCGTGGATATCGCGGAGGTGATCATCGCGACCGATCCGAACACCGAGGGCGAGGCGACGGCAACCTACTTGGTGCGCATGCTGCGCGATATCCCAGGCCTCTCCGTGACGCGCATCGCGTCCGGGCTGCCGATGGGCGGCGACCTGGAGTTCGCCGACGAGCTCACGCTTGGCCGGGCGCTCGCCGGCCGCCGCGCCATGGTCTAGTTTTCGCGAAACGTACGTTAGCGAGCTCTCTACTCGTACTTCTGCTCGCTAACGTACGTTTCGCGGCGGTGTCGGTGACCGATGGCAGATTTTCGGCATGGAGAACGTGTTCATCGGCAGCGAGGCGGTCGCCCGAGGCGAGCTGACCGAGTTCGAACTGCGGCGCTGGCACCGGCCGATCTTCCGCGATGTGTACTCGCCAAAGAATCACGTCCCCTCTCTGCGTGACAGAACGACAGCGGCGTGGTTGAGGTCCGATCGGAGGGGAGTTGTCGCAGGCATCGCCGCGTCGGCTCTGCACGGCGCTTCGTGGGTGGACTCAGACGTTCCGATAGAGCTGATTGCACCACGTGTCCGACGGCAGGACGGCCTCATCGTGCGGACCGAAGCATTGGCCGATGACGAGATCACCAGGGTCGCCGGCATTCCCGTGACAACGCGAGTGAGGACGGCATTCGACCTCGGCCGACAGCTGGAGCGCGATGAAGCGGTAGCGCGTCTCGATGCACTCATGCGGTCGCAGATCTTCGCCGCTGAGGACGTACTTCTCCTGGCCAAGCGATATTCCGGTGCGCGTGGTCTGAAGTCGCTTAGGAAGGCGCTGCCCCTAGTCGACGGCGGTGCCGCGTCCCCGAGGGAGACCTGGCTGCGGTTGCTGTATATCGACGCGGGATTACCCAGCCCCACAACTCAAATCCCCATCGTCGAGGGCCGTGGGCGACTCGTTCGGATGGCCGATATGGGTTGGGAGCAGTTCATGGTCGTGTCCGAGTACGACGGTGATCAGCACCGAACCAACCGGAGGCAGTACACCAAGGACATCCGGAGCCTTCGCAGGGCCAGAGAGCTCGGCTGGATCGTCGACCAAGTAATCAAAGAGGATCGGCCCGCGGACATCGTCGAGCGCGCGCGGACGGCGCTCGTGTTTCGCGGCTGGAAACCTTAGACGCGGCGCGGGGCGGCCAGGCGTTCGCGACGCAGCTGAGCTACCTCGTCGATCTCCAGGGGCGCCAATTCGCCGACGACCCGGCTCAAGAGGAGATCGGCCAGCTCCGGATTGCGGGCCAAGCAAGGACCGTGCAGGTATGTGGCCACCACGCTGCCTTGCACCGCGCCGTCGATGCCGTCGCCAGCGCGGTTACCGGCGCCGGAAATCACCCGTGCCAAGGGTTCGGCCTCCGATCCGAGAACCGTTCCACCACGGTGGTTTTCGAAGCCCGTCAATTTCTCCTGCAACCCGCTAAGTAGAGGCTCGGAAACCACCTCGCCGATGGTCCGCTCGGGCTGCGGCGATGTGGTGACGTCCAGCAGTCCGACCCCGTCGACCCGCTCACCCGACGACGTCTCATACCAATGTCCAAGCACCTGGATGGCCGCGCAGATCGCCAACACGGGCGCGCCCCGCGCAGCCGCCTGCTGAAGCCCCGGATATCGGATGAGATGCTTGGTCGCCAGGCGTTGCGCGTAATCCTCGGCGCCGCCCAATGTGTAGAGGTCGAGCTCCGACGGCACCGGGTCCGACAGTGTGATCTCGAGAATCTCGGCGTCAAACCCCCTGCGTCGCAGCCGTTGCCGCAACACCACGGCATTGCCACCATCGCCGTACGTGCCCATCACATCGGGCAGCACCAGCCCGATCCGCACCGTCGAGTCACGCATTTCGAGCCAACGTCCGATTCAGCTGCAGGAACGCGGTGTAGTTGGCGACCACCTCGACGTGTCCAGGCGGGCAAGACGTGATGGCTTCGACGGCGTTATGCACCAACGTGTGTTCGACACCCGCATAGCCAAGCCGCACAGCGAGATCCGTCCCTCGCTCGCCGGCGGCCACCACCGGATGGTCGACGAAATGCTCGAAGTTGACATCCCATAGCCACGACAGGTCCTCGCCGTCGGGCACCTGACCGTTGACCGAGATCACCACCGAGCCGGCGTCGGTGTCCACCATCGACAGTGCTTCCTGCCAGCCTGCCGGGTTCTTGGCCAGCAGCATCCGAACGGAATGCGCGCCGAGTTGGATAGTGCTGTAACGCCCGGCCACCTCGTCGACCCCCGACACCGCGGCCACCGCGGCGGCCGGATCGGCGCCGAGCGTCACGGCAGCCGCCACCGCCTGCGTGGCGTTTCCCCGGTTCACCGTGCCCGGTAGTGCCAGCGTCATCGGCAACGAAAGCCCTTCTGGACCATAGATATTCGCGTCGTCGAACCACCACTGCGGGCTGGGCCGCTTGAAATCGGTTCCCGTCGAGTACCAGTGGCTTCCTTCTCGCACGATGATCTCGCCGGATCGTGGACAGCTCACCGAGTCGTTCGCCCAGCCGCCGCCTGCGGCCACCCACACCACATGTGGGCTGTCGTAGGCCGCCGAAGTCATCAGCACGTCATCGCAATTGGCGATCACCACGGTCGACGGATGACGGGCCAATCCGCCGCGCAGTGTCCGCTCTATATGGTTGATCTCCCCCACGCGGTCCAACTGATCGCGCGACAGGTTCAGCAGCACGATCACCGCCGGGTCGACGGCGTCGGCCACGTGCGGCACGTGCATCTCGTCGACCTCCAACGCCGCCAACGAGGCCGAGCGTGACCCCGCCAATGCCGCCACCAACCCGGCGTCCATGTTTGCGCCCTCGGCGTTGGTGGCGACGGGGCCTAATGTGCCCAGCGCCGCCGCGGTCATCCGGGTGGTGGTGGATTTGCCGTTCGTCCCCGTGACGACGGCGGTGCGACGGCCCTCGCCGAGCTGACGAAGCAAGGATTTGTCCAGCGCCAGAGCCACTAGGCCGCCGATCATCGCGCCTGCGCCCCGCCCGGTGACCCGCGACGCCCATCGCGCGCCTGACCCGGCGGCGAGCGCGACACGTCCACGTGTGGTGACCATCCCCGGCATTTTAGGTAGCCGACACGCTGGCCAGCGATTCGGCGATGTCAGAGGACCGTGCCATCCTCGAAACGTGAGCCAAACCTGGGGTCGGCCGGCAAACGACACCGGCGCGGGCTGGGCCGTCGTCGATGTCGAGACGTCCGGCTTCCGCCCAGGGCAGGCCCGCGTCGTGAGCGTCGCGGCCCTGGCCCTCGGCGACGACGGCAACGTCGAGCAAAGCCTCTACTCCCTACTCAACCCCGGCGTCGACCCTGGACCCACCCACGTACACGGCCTTACCACCGAAATGCTGCAGGGTCAGCCTTGCTTCGGCGACGTCGTCGGCGACCTCGTCGAGCTGCTGAAAGGCCGCACGCTCGTCGCCCATAACGTCGGTTTCGACTATTCGTTCCTGGCCGCCGAGGCCGAACTGGTCGGGGCCGAGCTGCCCGTCGACACCGTGATGTGCACCGTCGAGCTGGCCCGCCGGCTCGAGCTGGGCACCGAGAATCTGCGGCTGGAGACGCTCGCGGCGCATTGGGGCATCACCCAGATGAAGCCGCACGACGCACTCGATGACGCGATGGTGCTCGCCCAGATCCTCAAACCGGTGCTGGTCCGCGCCCGCGAGCGCAAGGTGTGGCTTCCGGTGCGGTCGGTGACGCGCAGGCAGTGGCCCAACGGCCAGGTCACCCACGAGGAACTGCGCCCGCTGAAGATGCTCGCATCGCGGCTGCCATGCCCCCATATGAATCCCGGACGGTTTGTCGCGGGTCGGCCGCTGGTGCAGGGCATGCGGGTGGCGTTGTCGGCCGAGGTCGCCCGCACCCATGAGGAGCTCATCGAGCGGATCGTGCACGCCGGGCTGGCCTACACCGACGCCGTCGACCCCGAGACCTCGCTGGTGATCTGCAACGAACCCGCACCGGAGCACGGCAAGGGCTATCAGGCGCATGAGCTCGGCGTCCCGCTGGTCAGCGACGCCGACTTCATGGCATTCCTCGACACGGTGGCGGGTGGTATCGACATCGAGGACTTCACCGACACCACGCTCGGCGGCGAGCAGTTCGCGCTGTTCTAAGTCGGGCGCGACGTTCCGAGCGAAGAGCCGGGCGTGAACGTGATCGGAAGCTTGCCCAACCCGGTCATGCTCGGATTGCCGGAGTAGTGGTGCACGCCGGCCACGTCGACCACATAGTCCGGGATGCGTTCGAGAACCGCCTTGACCATGACCTCGAACATGACCCGCGCCAGCGGGGCGCCGATGCATCGGTGCGGCCCGAGCCCGAACGCGACGTGGCGATTGGGCGCCCGGTCGAGTACCACTTCGTCGGGCCGGTCGAACTCCTGCGCGTCGTGGTTGGCGGCGAACCAGCTGATGAGCACCTGGTCGTTTCGCCGCAGCTGTTGGCCGCCGAGCACGGTGTCGCGACTGACCGTGCGGCTCAGCGACTTGTTGACCGAGCAGTATCGGAGAAACTCGTCTGCCGCGGTGCGGTAGAGCTCGGGGTGGTCGATGAGCCGTTGCCGTAGCTCCGGGTGCGTGCCCAGGTGAAGAAGGCTCAGTGCGGTCAGTGAGGTCGTGGTGTCGACGCCTCCGCCGATGAGGTTCCACAGAATGTCGATGAGTTGGTTGTCGTCGAGACGCTTGCCTTCGAATTCGAACTGAACCAGGAAGCTGGTCAGGTCGTCACCAGGATCGGCCCGTCGGGCGGCCGCGAATTTCAAAAGCCCGTCGATCATCGCGGGAACCTCGGCGATCGCCTTGTTGTACGCGTCAGCGTCCGGAGCGTCCATGACCGAATGGAAGAGGTTGGCATAGAGCTGCCAGTTGTCGTAGGGCAGACCCATCAACCTCATGGTGAGGATCGCCGGAACGGGGCTTGCGTAGTCGAGCACGAGATCCATTGCGCCGTCGGCGATCCTCTGGTCGAGGAACCAGTGCACCGACTGCTCCATGAACGGCCGCATCTTCTCGACGGCTCCCGATGAGAAGAACGGGGTGAGCGCCCGCCGCAAGCGCCAGATGGTAGGGCCCGTCGACTTCGCCGATGCCAAGCGGCGGTTGGCCTTCGGGCCGTGGAACGCCCATCTCGCCTTGGTAGTTCACGCCGTCGGCGGCATTCGGCTCGTACTTGTGCGCGAAACGCTCTCCGTCGCGGGCGCACTCGGCGACGGCTTCGTAAGCCGGTGACGTACCAGAATCCGCCATACGTTCTCGTTCCACGCGACGGGACACCGACGGCGGAGGTCGGCGTTGATCTCGAGCTCGTTGTCGCTGTACTCGGCCGAATGGTGGTCGATGTCGACAACAACGTCGGTACTGACGTCGGACGGCCCATTAGGCTATCTTTGCATCTTTAAGGAGGCGGAGCCATCGACGATTGGTCAGCAGGAGCAACGATCGGCGGTCTTGCGATCCCCGCTCTGCCCGACCTCGCCCGGATGCGCAGCGAGCGCTTTCAGAGACTGCAGAATCAGCTCGATGCACAGGGAGTCGACGGCCTGGTGCTGCTCGGCTCCAGCTCGGTGGCGTACGCCACGGGTGCCGCCGAGCCCGCCGCTGACGGCGACCGTGCGGCACTGTTTCGGGCCGTTTCGGTTGTGGTCAAGGGAGATTCGGCGCCGCACCTCTACACCCCGTACGTCGACGGGGTGCCCGACGACCTTCCCGGCGATCATCTGCACGGGCCACTGTTTCCGGATCTCGACGACGGCATCGAGCATTTCGCGAAGGCGCTCGTCCGACCACTTCGGCGCGGGCGCCCGCATCGGGATCGACCATCAGACTCATCGCGATGCTGCGGGCGCTGCCGGGTATCGACTGGGTCGACGCGGCGGACGTGGTGAGTGCGGCCAAGCTCACCAAGACGCCCGATGAGATGGCCTGCATCCGCAACGCCCAACTGCTCAACGAACTCGCGATGGTCGACGCGCTGCGGATCCTGCGGCCCGGTGTCCGACAGATCGACCTGAGCGCGGCGTTCCTGCGCCGGGTGTTCGAACTGGGCGCCTCGGCCAACACCATCGACCCGATCTGGCAGGTGATGGCCCCGACCCGTGAGCTCGGGCCATGGACGCTGCACGGAGATCTTGCCTATCCCACCGTCACCACCGACCGGTTCCTCCGCGAAGGCGACGTCATCTGGGTGGACGCGGGCATCAACTGGCAGGGTTACGCCTCCGATTACGGACGGACGTGGATCACGGGCGTCGACCCGGTCCCTAATGCGAAGCAGCAGGCGCAGTTCCGTCGTTGGCGGTCCGTCGTCGACGCCGCGCTGGACATTCTCAAGCCAGGCGTGTCGGCCTTGCAACTCGGCAAGGCGGCCATCGAGGCCAACGACGGCGTTCGGCCATGGATCGACCATTTCTATCTCGCGCACGGAATCGGCACCGACAGCGCGGAAATGCCGCTCATCGGAACGGATCTCGGTGAGCAGTTCGACGAGCGACTGATCATGCAGCCGGGGATGGTGGCCGTCTTCGAACCAGTCATCTGGGAGGAAGGCGCGTCCGGCTATCGATCGGAAGACATTGTGGCCGTGACCGATACGGGGTGGGTCAAACTGAGCGGCTCCACCTACGAACCCTACGGAGTCGAGGCATGAGTCCCGTCCCCCGTGATCGCGGTGTGCTCGTCGGGACGATGGGCCTCGAGGACGATGCACGCGTCGACTTCGCCCGGCTGCGTGCGGATCGGCGCGAGAAGGTGCTCTCCGGCATGGAAAGCCACGGTCTCGATGCGCTGATGCTCGGTGGCGTCGGCAACGTGCGATACGTATCGGGTGCGCGGCAACTCGGGCGGGCCGGTGTGCTTCCGTTCGCACCCGTCGCGGTGGTGGTGAGGGAAACCGGGCGAGTCCATCTGCTCTCGACGTGGGACGAGGGGGTGCCGCCGGAGATCGGCTACGAGGACCTGTACCGGATGAACTGGAATCCGGCCAACCTCGCGGCCGACCTCGCGAAGATCCCCGGCGTGCGCGAGGCGCAGGCGGGTCGGCACCGACGGGTTGACACCGAGGTTCGCCGGTCTGATCGGTTCGCTCGTCACCACCGCCGAACTGGTCGACGCCGCGCCCGTGATGACCGCCGCTCGACGGGTCAAGACGCCCGACGAGATCACCTGCCTGGACGTGGCGTCCGCGATCGCAGAGGCGGCGCTGAGCGCGCTGGAGGAAGCCCTGGTGCCGGGCATCACCGAACGTGAACTGCTCGGCATCTACAACGAGAAGGTGGCTGGCCTCGGAGCGCCGAATCCGCCGTCGGAAAGCGTCTGCTTCGCCACGCCCAGCCGCGGCCCTGTGACGTTCCGCCACCTGGCCTCTGACCGGCCCGTCGGCGAAGGTGAGCTTGTTGTTCTCGCGCCCGGCGCGCTGTACGCCGGATACGAGGCCGGCCTGGCCCGCACCCGGGTCGCGGGAAATGTTGGTGCTGCGGGGACGGCCGAACTGGCGGCGAGATGTGCGCGGGGCATGGACGCATTGATCGCCGCCTGTCGCCCCGGCAGTACCGGCGCCGACCTTTACCGCGCATGGGAGAACGCAGGCAACCCAGATCCGGGTGTCCTGTTGGCGCACGGGCTGGGATTGGGTGCCGAGCCGCCGCTGATCGGCCTTGGCCGCGGACGCGACGCCGTGATCGAGGAGGGCATGGTGCTCAGCGTCCAATCCTGGGTGACAGAAGAGGGCGTCGGGGGATGCCTTGAGCGCGGCACCGTGCACATCGAGAGCGCTGGACCGTCGACACTCACGCGCTATGGAAGGTCGTAATGACCAGTCACCGAACGGTTTTCAATCACATCGGATTGTGCGTCGCCGACCGCGAACGGTCGCGCCGCTTCTATGAGGGCCTGCTCGGGTTCGAGTTCTGGTGGGAACTCGAACCGCCCGACGAGGGGACGGACAAGCTTCTGCAGCTCGAGAAGCCGGTTGGCCTGCACGCGACGTACCTGGTTCGCGACGGCTTGGTGCTCGAGCTTCTGGACTACTCGACGCGCGACGTGCACGCGGGGCCGGAGCGCGTGATGGACCAGCTTGGGCTGACGCACCTGTCGCTTTCGGTGTCCGATCTTGCTGCGGTGTTGACGATGGTCGACGGCTTCGGAGGATCGGTCGTCGACGAGACCGTGTCCGAGCAGTCGGCGATGATCCGCGACCCCGACGGCCAGCTGATCGAGCTGCTCGCGGACGCATGGCTTGCCGTGCTGCCGCCTCGTCCGTAAGAACCTATTGCAATCACTACACACGTAGTGATACCGTCATCTCATGACAACCACTACAGACGTAGTACAACGCAGGTCCTTCTGGGACACCTACCGGCGGCGTGGTTACTTCTTCCGTGAAGCCGCCATGCTGACCATCGCGATCGGCTTCGGCATGCACCTGTACCGGGTGATCTTCGGCGACGACCTCACCCTGCAATACGTCGTCACGCTCGAGTCGGACATGCTGCTGATGATCCCGATGACCTACGCGGCCATCACCGGCATCCTCGGCTACCGCCGAATGGTCTTCGCCAACCGAGTACACAAGATCGCGCTCACGGCGTCCCTGGTCTACATCACCGCGAGCGTGCCACTGCATCTGTACGTGGCTTTCGTGCTGCAGGACGTCAGCTTCTACGTGCACATGGCCGGCTACTGGTTCAGCTGGTTGCTCATCTGCGCGGTGTATCCGGCCTTCCTGTTCATGCTGTGGAAAGTGAGGTATCGCAATGACTAGCGCACAACTAGAGGCTCCGACGTGGCGAGATACGTACAGGGAGCACGGCTATTTCTTCCGCGAGCTGGCCATGCTGACCATCGCCATGGGGTTCTGCATGCACGTCTACCGGGTGATCTTCGGCGACGAGGTGACCCTGCAACACGTCATGACCCCGACGACGGACAAGGTGTTGCTTGTGCCGATGACCTACGCGGCGATCACAGGAATTCTGGTGTGGCGGCGTGTCGACTTCGCGAACACTCCGCACAAAGTGTTCTTCACCTGGTCGCTCGTCTACATCGGCCTCAGCGTGCCGATGCACGTCTACTTCGGCGTGATCAAGGGCAACGTCGACTTCTACTTCGATTTCTTTCCAGTGTGGTTCAGCTACTTGCTGTTTCCGTTCTACGCGGCGCTGCTGACCATGTTCTGGAGACTGCAGTATAAGAACTGATGCCCACCAATCCGGAACGACGAAACCAGATCCTCGACGCCGCGATCGACATCCTCTGCGATGACGGCGTCGGGGGTCTGACGCATCGTCAGGTCGATAGCCGCGCCGGAGTGCCCGCAGGTACCACGTCGAACTACTTCCGGACGCGACAGGCGCTGCTCGAAGCGACCGCGTCCCGGACGGTCGATCTGCATTGGCAGCGGGTCGAGGTGCTGCAGTCCGCGATCCAGCCGCTTAGCCGGGAAGGTTTGAAAGCATTGTTGATTCGCATGCTCGACCCCGACGAGCAATTTCGCCGCTGGACACTGGCGCGGTTCGAGCTATTCATGGAGAGCACCCGCAACGAAGAACTCCGGCCCCTCGTGAAGGAGCTTCAGGCGGCCGCGGTGAAGTCGGCGACACTCATCATTGAGGCCGCCGGCTTCACCCCGACACCGGAGCGGATGGACGAACTCAGCAGGTTGCTCAACGGCTTTGTGTTCAGCAACCTCACCATGCCGCCCGAGCCGGGCGCGCACGATGCCGCCGGTCTTGTGGACCGACTGCTGAGCGCCTTCCTTGACTAGCGGCTTGCGCGGTTGACTGCGGACACCACCGCGCGAAGCGACGCGGTGGTGATCGACGTCGCGATGCCGACGCCCCACACCGTCCTGCCGCCGACCGATGCCTCGACGTAGGCGGCGGCCTGCGCCTCCTCGCCCGCTGACAGGGCGTGCTCGGAGTAGTCCAGCACCGAGACGTGGATCCCGATCGCGCCAAGCGCGTCGACGAACGCCGCGAGCGGGCCGTTGCCGGCACCGACGATCTCGCGCTCGACACCGTCGACCTTCACCACCGCAGTGATGGTGTCGGTGCCGCCGTCGACCTCGGCCGCATCGACCTTCTGCCGGATGCGTTCCAGCGGCCGGATGGGTGCCAGGTACTCCTCGGCGAAGACGTCCCACATCTCCTTCGGCGAGACTTCGCCGCCCTCGCCATCGGTGATCTTCTGGATCGCCTGGGAGAACTCGATCTGCAACCGCCGCGGCAGGGCCAGGCCGTGGTCGGCCTTCATGATGTAGGCCACGCCGCCCTTGCCGGACTGCGAGTTGACCCGGATGACCGCCTCGTAGGTGCGGCCGACATCCTTGGGATCGATCGGCAGATACGGCACCTGCCACAGGATGTCGTCGACATCGGCGTCCTGCTCGTCGGCCGAGATCTTCATCGCGTCCAGGCCCTTGTTGATGGCGTCCTGGTGGCTTCCCGAGAACGCGGTGTACACCAGGTCACCGCCGTACGGGTGGCGTTCGGGCACCGGCAGCTGGTTGCAGTACTCGACGGTGCGGCGAATCTCGTCGATGTTGGAGAAGTCGATCTGCGGGTCAATGCCGCGGGAGAACAGGTTCAACCCCAGCGTCACGATGCAGACGTTGCCGGTGCGCTCTCCGTTGCCGAACAGGCAGCCCTCGATCCGGTCGGCACCGGCCTGGTAGCCCAATTCCGCTGCGGCGACCGCGGTTCCGCGGTCGTTGTGCGGGTGCAGGCTCAGGATGATGCTGTCCCGACGAGCCAGGTTGCGGCTCATCCACTCGATCGAGTCGGCGTAGACGTTGGGGGTTGCCATCTCTACGGTCGCAGGCAGGTTGACGATCAGCGGCCACTCCGGCGTCGGCTGAATGATGTCGGCGACCGCGTCACAGACGTCCTTGGCGTACTCCAGCTCCGTGCCGGTGTAGGACTCCGGCGAGTACTCGAACCGCCAGAGTGTGCCGGGATACTTCGCGGCTTCCTCGACGCATTTGCGGGCGCCGTCGGTCGCGATGGCCTTGACCGCCTCGCGGTCGGCCTTGAACACGACGCGCCGCTGCAGGATCGACGTCGAGTTGTAGAAGTGCACGATCGCGCGCGGCGCGCCTTCGCACGCCTCGAACGTCCGCTCGATCAACTCCGGCCTGCACTGCGTCAGCACCTGGATGGTGACGTCGTCGGGAACCGCGCCCTGTTCGATGATTTCGCGGACGAAGTCGAAGTCGGTCTGGCTGGCCGACGGGAAGCCGACCTCGATCTCCTTGTAGCCCATGCGGACCAGGAGTTCGAACATGCGGCGCTTGCGGGCCGGGCTCATCGGGTCGATCAGCGCCTGGTTGCCGTCGCGAAGATCCACGGCACACCACATGGGCGCGCGGTCGACGACGCGGTCGGGCCAGGTGCGGTCCGGTACGGCGACGGGCTCGACTTCTTCGGCAAAGGTGCGATAGCGGCTGACCGGCATTGACGTGGTCCGCTGGGTGTTCCAGGCGGGCTGGCCGGGGTTGGGTGCGCCGGACGGCTTGTTGATGCTGCGTACCGACGTGAAGGCGTCTGGTGAATCTGGTGCGGATTTGGAGAAGGTAGTCACGGTGATTGCTCCGGGTGGGTTTGGCTGAGACCTAAACGGTCAAGACCGGCGCATCGCGACTACCCGCGACGGGAGGCCAGTCTGGATCAGACCCCGTCGCGGCTGCCGAGAAGGAGCACCCGCTGCACGTTGACCACTGTAGCAAGCCCACCTGTAAGGCCAAAACCCCAGGTTGTGCCAGACTCGACCGGTGAGGCTGCTGACCGGCCCGGTCGCGGCGCTGCTGACCGCCGCGCTGATGCTCACCGGCTGCAGCCGCTCCCTCGAAGGCGCCGCGGCAATGGGGTCCCGCGAGGTCGATCCGACGTATTTCTTCGCAGGCGATGTTCCTACCTACGGGCAGCGCCTCAATCCCGATGAGGTCACCGCCCTGGCCTATCTGCGTGCGATGCGCCGGATCGACCCATGCGGCCTGCTGACCCGCGACGCGCTGACCAAGATCGGCGAAATAAGTTCGGTGGGAACGCTTTTCGCCCTCGACGAATGCGACATCGACCTCAAAGTGCCCGGCGAGGCGAACCACCACTACGCCAGCGTCGAGGTGATCCTCAACCGGATTGCCGGCCAGCCCGTGGCGTTCCTGGCCGGCGGGTTGCCGGTGTACGAGTCGTATCCCGGATCGTGCGACTACCTGTTGCCGCTGAATCTGTCGCTGCTACCAGGAGCCCGGCCGCTGCGCCAATCCGATCAGCCGTTCGTGCGGATCGGACTCATCGCCGAGGAGAACTGCGAATTCGCGCAGCGCCTTGCGCACGCCATCGCTCCGGCCGTGGAATCCACGCGGTTGCCTGTGCGCGACGCCGTCGCCATCTATCCGAACGCGCTGGCCGAGCGGGATCCGTGCCAGGTGCTGTCCGCTGTCGCTGCCGATGTCGAGCGGTGGGACGTCGTCCGCTCTCGTCCGTACGAATGCAACTTCGGGATCTCGCGTGACAAAGATGTCGTGCCGATACAGGTGTCGTTGCAGCCGAAAATGTATGACATGGCGACCGAGACCCGGCTGCAAAGCGAACGCGACGGCGTCGAGCTGTTGATCGACCCGATCTACTGCTCGGCGGTCGCGTTCGTCGGCGCTCCGATGCAGCGCAGGCTGCTTGGCGGCGACTTCGTCGGTACCGGCGAGCTGGTCATCCGGCCTGCGGTCGTGGTGGACAGCGGTGGCGGGCACTGTGACGTCGTGGCCGACTTGGCGACGGCCGCCGCGAAGCTCTACACCTGAGAATCCGGGAACGCGATCACCGATAGGAAACGGATCGGCACCTCGACCAGATCGACGGGTCCATGTGCGCCTTCGCCGTCGATCTGCAGCGAGTCGCCCGGATGCAGTCGATACACCGAGCGGCTGTGGCTGTAGTCCATGACGCCTTCGAGCATGTAGATGAACTCGGTGCCCGGATGCTGAAACAACGGATAGGTCTGGCTCTTCTCCGACAGCGTGACATGCAGGCATTCGAGCCGCTTGTGCTCGCCCCGCAGCGACCCGAGCAGCTGGTACTCGTGGCCTTCCTTGGTGCCGTTGCGCACGATCCGCGCGCCGGTGCCTGCCTTGACGAACGCCGCAGGGCGCTCGACGTCGGCGCCGCGGAACAGGCTGGTGACAGGCACGTCGAAACCCTTGGCCAGCAACGCAAGTGTGCTCAGACTGCACGACGTCTGAGCGTTCTCGATCTTGGACATCATCGCCTTGGAAATGCCAACGCGGGCAGCCATTTCCGCGACGGTAAGTCCGTGCTGTTGCCGCAATTGCCGCACATTGCGGCCGATCGCGGCCTCGATCTCGAGCTCCTCGACGGGCTCGTGGGGATCACGGTCTCGCGCCGTGCCCGACTTGTTGCGAAGAAGCGGAACTTCGGTCACTGGGCCACCATCATCGCATCTGCCCTGCGCCGACATACGGATACGGCGACTTCAACGGCTCGCCCTCGTCGAACCGCGACAGCCGGAAGTCCGAGTGCGGGATCCGCGGGTCATTGCTGTGTCCGTCAACGACGAGGTCGGCGACCAGCCGGCCAACGGCAGGCGCGATCTTGAACCCGTGGCCGCTGAAGCCTGCCGCGACGACGAGACCGTCGAGCGCAGTCGTGGAGATCACCGGGTTCCAGTCCGGCGTGACGTCGTAGCAGCCCGCGTAGCTGCTGCTGATCGCGGCATCGGCGAACCCTGGGAAGCGGGTGCCGACCTTGTCGACGGTGAGGTCGACGAACGCGTCGGTCGCGCGGTTGAGGTAGTTGTCGGGATCCGCCTCTTCGATGTCGGACAGATCGCTGTTGCCGAACAGGATGTCGCCGCCCACCTCCGGCCTGACGTACTGCAGCGACACCAGGTCGGAGAAGACGGGCACCGAACCGACGTCAATGCCCGGCGCGATCGTGACGATCTGCTCACGCACCACCCGGATCGGCACGTCGACGCCGTACGAGAGCCGGTACGGCTCGAGAAAGGATCGAGTCCACACGCCCGTTGCGACGACGACGGTGGCTGCAGAGATCTCGCTGCCGTCGGCGAGCCGGACACCGGTGACCCGATCGCCCGCGACCAACAGTTCGGTGACCGTGGTGCCTTGGCGGATTCGGACGCCGGCCGCGCGCGCCGAGGCCGCGAACGCCTGTGCGGTCATGTACGCGTCGCCGTAGCCGCCGCGCGCCTCCCAGCCGAAGGCCTCGAACGGCGACAGATCCGCGAACGGCCACATGCGGGCCACCTCGGACTGGTCGATCTCCTCGGTCTGCACGCCGACCGCCCGCTGCGCGGCAAGGCTCTTGCGCAGGGATTCGACGTTGGGTTCGCCGACGCCGACGACATATCCGGTCTGCCGAAAGCCGATGTCGGTCCGAAGATCTCCTCCGCCTTCTCGAACACCTCCAGTCCGATGGTGGCCATCGCTGCCAGTGAGCTCACCCCGTAGTGGCAGCGGACGATGCCGCTGGACTTGCCGGTCATTCCCGATGCGACGGTATTTCGTTCGGCCACAACGACATCGGTGACGCCGCGCTGGCTGAGCGCCCACGCGGCGGCCGCGCCCTCGATGCCGCCGCCGACGATGACGACGTCAGCGGTGGTCATTTCTGCGCCCGGGATCCAGTCCGTTCCGGCCAGCGGCACCCGCGCCATCGCCGCCGCCTCGATGCTCACCGCGACGAGGTCCTCCGGCTCGAGGTGGCAGCACGTGCGCCTTACCGCAGGCGCGTGCGATGGTCTGGGCTTCCATGGTGAGCACCCGCAGGTAGTTGGCCAGCCGCCTGCCGCCCTCGACCGGATCGAACCGCGCGGCGAGTTCGGGATCCTGCGTGCTGATCCCCGCCGGATCGGTGCCGTCCTGGAAATCGTCGAAGAAGCCGGCGGCGCTGCCGAGCGTCTCGTACTCGGCGGCGTAGCGAGGATGGTTGTCGCCCAACGCGATCAGCGCAGCGGTACCGATCGCCACCGCATCGGCGCCCAGCGCCAGCGCCTTCGCGACGTCGGCGCCGGTGCGGATGCCGCCGGAGACGATCAATTGCACCTTTCGGTGCACGCCCAGTTCGCCAGCGCCTGCACGGCCTGCGGGACGGCGGCCAGCGTCGGGATGCCGACGTGCTCGATGAACACCTCCTGGGTGGCGGCGGTACCGCCCTGCATGCCGTCCACGACTACAACATCGGCGCCGGCGTGCACGGCGAGCTTCACGTCGTAGTAGGTGCGGGTGGCGCCGACCTTGACGTAAATCGGCTTCTCCCAGTCGGTGATCTCCCGCAGCTCGTTGATCTTGATGGTGAGGTCGTCGGGGCCAGTCCAGTCCGGGTGCCTGCAGGCCGAGCGTTGGTCGATGCCTTCTGGCAGGGTGCGCATACCTGCGACGCGTTCGGAGATCTTCTGGCCCGAGCAGCATTCCGCCGCCGCCGGGTTTGGCGCCCTGACCGAGGACCACCTCGATCGCGTCGGCTTTGCGCAGGTCGTCGGGGTTCATCCCGTATCGCGACGGAAGGTATTGGTACACAAGGTATTTGCTCTGCCCGCGTTCCTCCGGCGTCATGCCGCCGTCACCGGTGGTGGTCGATGTGCCGACCTCGCTGGCGCCGCGGCCCAACGCCTCCTTGGCGGGTCCGGACAGCGCGCCGAACGACATGCCGGCGATCGTCACCGGAATATCGAGGTGCAGAGGGTGTTTCGCGAACCGGTCGCCGAGCACCACGTCGGTGCCGCACCTCTCGCGGTACCCCTCCAGCGGGTAGCGCGACATCGACGCGCCAAGGAACAGCAGGTCGTCGAAGTGCGGGAGCGGACGCTTGGCGCCCCACCCGCGGATGTCGTAGATGCCGGTTTCGGCGGCCCGCTGGATCGCCGCGATCGTCGGCCGGTCGAATGTGGCGGACTCGCGCAGGCCTAGGCGAGCCCGGTCGTCAGTGTTCATCAGTAGCTCGAAGCGTTGTCGACGTGGAAGTGGTAGAGGTTTCGCGCAGAGCCGTAGCGGGTGTAGGAAGCGGTGTCGTCGCCCTCGAAACCCGCCGCCTTCAACAGGTATTCGAGCTCCTTGTGGTGCTCGGCTCGCATCTCCTTCGCGACGCAGTCGGCGCCAAGCGAGGCGACGTCGCCGCGGACGTAGATGCGGGCCTCATAGATCGAGTCGCCGAGCGCCTCGCCGGCATTGCCGCGGATCACCAGTCGCCCGGCTTGGGCCATGAATGCGCTCATGTGGCCGACGTCGCCACCGACTATGAGGTCGACGCCCTTCATCGAAATCCCGCACCGCGCTGCGGCATTGCCTTCGATCACCAGTAGACCGCCGTTTGCGGTCGCCCCGGCCGACTGCGAAGCGTTGCCCTTGACCCAGACCGTGCCACTCATCATGTTCTCGGCCACACCCGTACCTGCGTTGCCATTGATGGTGATCTCGGCCTGCTGGTTCATGCCCGCGGCGTAGTAACCGACGTGCCCGTCGATCGTTAGCTTCACCGGTGCGTCGACGCCGACAGCGACGTTGTGTGCACCCTCGGGATGCGCGATCACGAACTCGCCGGACAGATCGGGCGCGTGCAACGTCGCGTTCACCTCACGCAGAGGGGCCGAGCGCAGGTCGAAGCGTGTCAACGTGGCTGTCATCTTTTCCATGCGTAGATCACCTCCGGCTCCGGCTCCCAGATCTTGGCGGCCTCGACGCCGGGAAGCCCGGCGAGCGCGCGGTATTCGCTTCCCATCGCCACCCAGTCGTCGGTCTCAGCGATGACGGCCGGTTTGCAGGCAATCGCGTCGCGCACCACGGCGAACGAGTCGCGGTTGGACACCAGCAGCGTGTAGAAGCCGTCAAAGTCGGCGCACAGCTCCTTCAGCGCGGACTCCACGTCGCGGCCGTCGGCCAACTGCCTTGGCGATGAACCGCGCGCCCACCTCGGTGTCGTTCTCACTGTCGAATTGCACGCCGGCGGCGCGTAGTTCGCGGCGGATCGTGGCGTGGTTGGCGAACGAGCCGTTGTGCACCATGCACTGTTCGGGACCGACCGCATAGGGATGGCAGCCCGCGGGCGTCACCGCGGACTCTGTTGCCATCCTGGTGTGCCCGACACCCTGCCAGCCCTGCGCCTTGGCCAGGCCCCACGCCGTCGGTCAGTGCGCGCGGATGGCCAACTCCCTTGAGCACGGCCATGTCCGAGCCGAACCCGGCGATCAGCGCTTGCGGGTATGCCGCCTTGATCGCATCCAGCAGAACATCGGAGGGCACGTCTGCCGTCGCGAGATACGTGTCGCCGACCCGGCGTCAGGCCGACGTCAAGCGCCGATGGCGTCGGCCGTCGGCTCGACCTCCAGCACGCGAGACGCAGCCCCGGCCCGGTGGTGACCAGACTGGGTCGCCGTAGACGGCGACGCCGGCCGAGTCGCTGCCGCGGTCGCCCATCTCGCACAGCATTCCGGTGAGCAGTTCCCCAAGCCGGGGATAGAGGCCGGGGTTGCGCAAGTGCAACCCGACGATCCCGCACATGAACTGTCTCCTTTGACTTTTGACGATTCAGAACGCGGTGAGGTAGTTGTCGATCTCCCACGGCGTGACCGCGCTGTGGTATGCGAAGAACTCCTCGCGCTTGACGTTGGCGAAGTAGCGGGCGACGCCGTCACCTGCAGCGTCGAGTACACCCGTCGACGACGGAGTCGGCCTCGAACTCGTCCACCGCGTGCAACAGCGTCGGCGGCAGCGGCGAACGTCCCTGCCCACCAATGTCGCCCGGGTCCGCGCTGCGCTTCACCCCATCGATGCCCGCACCCAGTGCCGCGGCGATCGCCAGATACGGGTTGGCGCTGCCATCGCCGCCGCGCAGCTCGACGCGCGCCGAATCGGGCACGCGGATGTAATGGGTGCGGTCGTTGCCGCCGTAGCTCGGGGTCCTCGGCGCCCACGACGCTCCCGACGCGGTCGTCGTCGCACCGGTTCGCTTGTAGGAGTTGACCGTTGGCGCCACCACAGCCTGCAGCGCGCTGGCATGATCGAGGATCCCGCCGATGAACGCATACGCGGTCTCGGAAAGGCCAAGGCCGCGGGAGTCGTCATCGGCGGGGAAGACGGGGGTGCCGCCGCTGGTCAGCGACAAATGCAGATGCAAACCGCTGCCGGTCTTCTCGGCGAAGGGTTTGGGCATGAAGGTGGCCACCATGCCGCGTTCGCCGCGATCATCGACAGCAGGTAGCGCAGCGTGATCACGCGGTCGGCGGTGGTCAGCGCGTCGGCGAATTGGAAGTTCTGTTCGAACTGGCCGTTGCCGTCCTCGTGGTCGTTGGCGTAGTTGGACCAGCCGAGCGTGTTCATCGCCACCGAGATCGCGGTGAGGTGGTCGTACATCCGGGTGACGCCACGGGCGTCATAGCAGGGCTGCGCGGCGGTGTCGGCGGCGTCCGCGACCGACAGACTGCCGTCGGCGTTGCGGTGCAGCAGGAAGTACTCCACCTCGGCCCCCACCCACGGCTCGAAGCCGGCGTCGGCCGCGCGCTGGATCAGCGCCTTGAGGATCACGCGCGGCGCATACGGCCATGGTTGCCCCTCGACATGCGGGTCGCAGTGCACGATGGCGAGGCCGTCCTTGATGAACGGGATCGGCGTGAACGACGACGGGTCCGGAATCGCCATCAGGTCAGGGTCTTTGGGCTCCTGGCCCATCGCGCCGACGGCGTATCCCGCGAAGCCGACGCCCTCGGTTGCGAGCATGTCGACGGCCTCGACAGGCACCAGCTTCGCGCACGGCTTGCCTCGCAGGTCGACGAACAGCGCGAGGATGAACTTCGTTCCTGACTGTTCTGCCAGGGTGGCGAGGCTGCGGACATGCTTCTCCAATTCCTTATGTTGAAGAGAGGGGCCGGCCGGCGCGGGCGAGTGGATGCCGCGCCGGCCGGAGCTTGTCAGGCGGGCTGCAATTCGTACGCCGCGTCCCTGTGGAACTTCGCGTCGATGCCCTTTTCCTCTTCGTCGGTCGAGATGCGAATGCCCATCGTCTTCTTGATGACGAACGCGATGATGAACGCGACCACGAAGGAGTAGGCCATCACGGCACCGGCCGCGATCGCCTGCTTCAACAGCTGCTCGGGCCCGCCGCCGTAGAACAGGCCGTCGGTCTTGTTCGGCATGGTTGCGCTGGCGAAGAGACCGATCAGCAGGGTGCCGATCACGCCGCCGACGAGGTGCACGCCGACCACGTCGAGCGAGTCGTCGTAGCCGAACCGGGACTTCAGCCCGACCGCCAGCGGGCAGATCGCGCCTGCGATCAGGCCGACGAAGATCGAGCCCACGGGCGTGACCGCGCCGCACGCCGGGGTGATGGCGACCAAGCCCGCGACTGCGCCCGAAGCGGCGCCGACACCGGTGACGTGGCCGTCCTTGACCTTCTCGACCGCAAGCCACGCCAGCGTCGCCGCGCAGGTGGCGGTGAACGTGGTGACCATGACGATGGCCGCCGAGTTGCCAGCGGCCAGCGCCGAGCCACCGTTGAACGCATACCAGCCGGCCCACAGCAGGCCCGCGCCGAGCAGCGTCAGCGGCACGTTGTGCGGCTTGCGGAACTTGCCGAACCCGAGCGACTTGCCAAGCACGATCGCGACGGCCAGTGCCGCGGCGCCCGAGTTGATGTGCACGGCGGTGCCGCCTGCGAAGTCGATGGCCTTCAATTGGTTGGCGATCCAGCCGCCCTTGGAGTCCGGCGTCACCACGCCGTCGAATGCGAACACCCAATGTGCGACGGGGAAGTAGACGAGGATCGCCCACGCGGTCGCGAACGTCATCCACGCGCCGAACTTCATCCGGTCGGCGGCCGCACCGGATATCAGCGCCACGGTGATCGCCGCGAAAAGTGCTTGGAATAGGGAGAATAGGCTCACCGGCAGGCCGTTGATGGTGGTCATCGGTTCGGTCAGGTTCTTCATGCCTGCGAACTCGGTGAAGCTGCCGACGAAGCCGCCGTAAGACGTGCCGAACGTCATCGAGAAGCCGAACAACACCCACAGCACGCCGACGACGGCTACCGCGCCGAACGTCATCATCATCATGTTGGTCGAGCTCTTGACCGAGACCATGCCGCCGTAGAAGAGCGCGAGCCCGGGGATCATCATCGTCAGGCCGATGATGCAACACAGCATGAATGCTGTGGTTCCTGTATCCATCTACATCTCCTGGAGTGGTGCGGCCCCGATGGAGCCGTTCACTCACAGTAATCAATGTTTCTGTTACGTGGACAGGCTTCTGATGTTGCTTGCACGTTAAAAGTGGGTCGGCCGATAAGGTTCGTGTGATGAAGCTCGAGCGGCGATGGTGGGCCGCCATCGGTGTTGTAGTGATAGCTGTTGCGGCGCTTGTGTTGTCCTACACCGTGTTTGACCGACCGTCCGAGGAGTGCCGCCCCGTCAAGGACCTATTGGACTTCAACCGGTCCCAGGCCGAGCACATGGCGTCGAAAACCGGTGACGAACATGGGCATCCCCAGCGTGGCTGACGATGCCGCCTATCAAGCGTGGGCCGACGGTCTGGCCGAACGTGCGCAGAAAGTGACCTCCCCCGACCTGGCTGCGACGAGTGTGACGGTCGCCAAGTTCGCCGACGAGTTCGTCAGGCAGCTGCCCGTCGTACGCGCTCAGGCGCAATCCCGGGCTCCCGGCGCTCCCGCGCCACCGGCGGCCTTCGAAATGGCTGCGCTGAATGCCCGAATCAGCGACAACCTGGCGGAGTTGGCCAAGGCCTGTTCGTGACGTGACCCATCAGGGCAGCGGGTCCTGACCACATCTTGACGCTATGGGCGGAGTAAATGGGGTGCGCAGACCCCTTATTCTTGGTTGGACCCCCCGCCGGCCGAGCCGGCAAGACCAACCAGCGCGAAAGGTTCGACAGTGGCGCTCGTCGTACAGAAGTACGGCGGATCCTCGGTGTCTGATGCTGAGCGGATCCGCCGTGTCGCCGAGCGCATCGTCGAGACCAAGAAGGCAGGGAACGACGTCGTTGTCGTGGTGTCGGCGATGGGCGATACCACCGACGACCTGCTGGATCTGGCCAGGCAGGTGTGCCCGGCGCCGCCTGCGCGGGAGATGGACATGCTGCTGACCGCCGGTGAGCGCATCTCGAACGCGCTGGTCGCGATGGCCATCGACTCGCTCGGCGCGCAGGCCCGGTCGTTCACCGGGTCGCAGGCCGGTGTGATCACCACAGGCACCCACGGCAACGCCAAGATCATCGACGTCACGCCGGGCAGGCTTCGGGACGCCCTTGACCAGGGGCTGATCGTGCTGGTCGCAGGCTTCCAGGGCGTCAGCCAGGACAGCAAGGACGTCACCACGCTTGGCCGTGGCGGGTCCGACACCACCGCCGTCGCGCTGGCCGCGGCGCTGAACGCCGATGTCTGTGAGATCTACACCGACGTCGACGGCATCTTCACCGCTGACCCGCGCATCGTCTCGAAGGCCCGCAGGCTGGACGCGGTCAGTTTCGAGGAGATGCTCGAGCTCGCCGCGTGCGGCGCGAAGGTGCTGATGCTGCGCTGCGTGGAATACGCCCGCCGCTACAACGTTCCCATCCACGTCCGGTCGTCGTACTCGGACAAACCCGGGACTTTTGTGACCGGATCGATAGAGGACATCCCCATGGAAGACGCCATCCTGACCGGAGTCGCACACGACCGCAGCGAGGCCAAGGTGACCATCGTCGGCATCCCCGACGTTCCCGGCTACGCCGCCAAGGTGTTCCGCGCGGTTGCCGACGCTGACGTGAACATCGACATGGTGTTGCAGAACATCTCCAAGATCGAGGACGGCAAGACCGACATCACCTTTACGTGCTCGCGCGAAAGCGGCCCAGGCGCGGTGGAGAAGCTGACATCGCTTCAGCAGGAGATCGGCTTTTCCAAGGTGCTGTACGACGACCACATCGGCAAGGTGTCGCTGGTCGGTGCCGGCATGCGCAGCCATCCCGGCGTCACTGCGAAGTTCTGCGAGGCGCTCGCCGGTGTTGGCGTCAACATCGACCTGATCTCCACCTCGGAGATCCGAATCTCGGTGCTGATCAAGGACACTGAGCTGGACAAGGCGGTTGTCGCCCTGCATGAGGCGTTCGGCCTCGGCGGCGACGAGGAAGCCGTCGTCTACGCGGGAACGGGACGATAGATGGTCAACATAGGAGTCGTTGGGGCCACCGGACAGGTCGGCCAGGTGATGCGCACGCTGCTTGAGGAACGCGACTTTCCCGCCTCCAGCGTGCGGTTCTTCGCGTCGGCACGCTCACAGGGTAAGAAGCTGCCGTTCCGCGGGCAGGAGATCGAGGTCGAGGACGCCGAAACCGCGGACCCCACCGGCCTGGACATCGCGTTGTTCTCTGCCGGCGCAACGATGTCGCGGGTACAGGCGCCACGGTTCGCGGCTGCTGGTGTGACGGTGATCGACAATTCATCGGCGTTCCGCAAGGACCCCGACGTGCCGTTGGTGGTCAGCGAGGTCAACTTCGCCGACGCCCGCAACCGGCCGAAAGGCATTATCGCGAACCCGAACTGCACGACGATGGCCGCGATGCCGGTGCTCAAGGTGCTGCACGACGAGGCCCAGCTGATCCGGATGATCGCGTCGACGTATCAGGCGGTATCCGGCAGCGGGTTGGCAGGCGTACAGGAGCTGTTCGGTCAGGTGCGCGCGGTTGTCGACGACAGCGAGCAGCTGGTGCACGACGGCTCGGCGTTGAAGTTCCCTGAGCCGAACAAGTACGTCGCGCCGATCGCGTTCAACGTGGTGCCGCTTGCCGGTTCCTATGTTGACGACGATACGGGTGAGACCGACGAAGACCAGAAGCTGCGCAACGAAAGCCGCAAGATCCTCGGCATCCCCGACCTTTTGGTGAGCGGGACGTGTGTGCGCGTGCCGGTGTACACAGGGCATTCGCTGTCCATCAACGCCGAGTTCGCGCGCCCGCTTTCGGTCGAACGCGCGCGCAGCCTGCTGGCAGCGGCCCCTGGGGTGAAGGTGGTCGACGTGCCCACCCCGCTGGCCGCAGCCGGTGTCGACGAATCGCTCGTCGGCCGCATCCGGCAGGACCCCGGTGTGCCCGACGGCCGCGGCCTTGCCTTGTTCGTGTCCGGCGACAATTTGCGAAAAGGTGCGGCGCTGAACACGATTCAGATCGCTGAGCTGCTGGCCGCCGAGCTGTGATCCGGGCGACGGCCGCGGCGCTGCTATGTGCCGTTCTGCTGCCCTGGCCCGTTGCGCATGCCGATCCGCCGGCGCCCATCCCGGAACCCATCCTGCCCCCACTGGCACCGGGTCAGGTGATTCGCATCGGCCCGACGGCCGGAACCGGCACGCCAACAAGCGATTACGACATCGGCGCGACCGATCTGTGTGAGTTCATGGAATGGCCCAGCGGCATCCTGCAGGTCTGCGGCGACAGCTTCGCCGGTCAGGGGGTGGGGTTCGGTCCATGGCATTCGCCGGTGGCGCTGCACGTCGAGACCGAGTCGATCGACGACCCGACCGGTGTGCGCTACGACAGAGTCACCGGCAACGACAAGCCGCTGCTTGCCGACCCAAGGCCGGCCGGGATGTCGCAGTTGCCCGCGGGCGTGGTGCAGATCAATCGGGAGAACTATCTGCTCGTCACCACCGTCAAGGACCTGGTGCCGCAGAACTCGAAGCTGGTGAAAGCCAATCCAGCCCAAGGCAATTGGCCGACGATACCGGCCACGCAGCGCGAAGCGAGCTACGAGGGCGGACGGCAGTCACAGATCAGCGGCTACTACGACCCGATCCCGACGGCCGACTCATCGACCGGTTGGGTGTACATCCTCGCCAACAGCTTCGACCGCAGCGGGCCGATGGTGCTGTACCGGGCGAAGCGCGAAACATTCACCGACCGCACCACTTGGCAGGGGTGGTCTTCGCAGGCGGGGTGGGGCAAGCCGCCGACGCCGTTGTGGCCCGAACGAACTGGCGAGATGAGTGTGCGGCAGATCGACGGCAAGACGGTGCTGTCGTACTTCAACGCCAGCAACGGCAACATGGAGGTGCGGGTCGCCGACGATCCCACCCGCCTCGGCGCAGCGCCGGTCACGACGGTGGTCGTCGCGGGCACATGGCCGGACCCCGCGGAGGATCTGGGCCCGCCGGGGAACAACACGCTTGCGCAGCCGTATGGCGGCTACATCTCGCCGGGGTCGACGCTCGACGAAATGCGGGTGTTCATCAGCCAGTGGAACACCGGCCCCGCCGGCGACAACTCGCCGTACCGTGTCATCCAATTCGCGGTCAACCCGCTCAAGCCCTCGTAACAGGCCCAGGCAAGGCAGATGATGAAGGCATGGGTACCGCCATCGTAGTGACGCTGCTGGTGCTGTTGGCGGTCGGCCTAGTGACGGATCAGCTGCTCCGCCTCAGAAGATGGCTGAAGAAGCCACCTAGCTCGCGCACCTGACGCAGCGGCGGCCCGTCACGCTGGGATGACGTCAAAACCAGACTTTTCGGCCGCCGACCGGCCGCCCGACTGCGCCGAGTATCCACAGCACGACTCCGATCACCACGAGGATTCCGCCGATGGTGTAGAGGATCGAGATGCCTGTGAAGTAACCGATCAGCAGAAGGATCACGCCTAGAACAATCATCGGATACTCCTGAAGGTTGGGCAGCGCCGGTCGTGCCGTTGTCATTGCTATGTACCCAAAGAGGGCGTCGGTTACGCCCTGAAAACAGGATCGCGGTTCAAGTCATAGCGAACCGAGCCATTCACAGCTGATTCATAACTGATTCAAGCCAGGCACACCGACATCGCTTGCATGCTCGGGATCATGAGTGAAACAACGCCGTCCTCCGAACCTGCAACCGGCCCCGTTGCCACCCCCGCACCGGCGCCCGCCCCACCGCCGCCCGCATATGCCGAGCCGCGACGCCACGGCAGGCTCACCGCGGTGGCCGCCTGGGTGGGGATCGTCGCAGGCGTGGTCTTCATCGTCGCCGTCATCTTCTTCTCCGGCTTCATCCTCGGCGCGCATTCCGGCGGTCACCGTGGCGGGGGCCATGGCGATCGCGACCACGGCTTCATGATCCAAAGAGGCGGGCCGCCGCCGATGTTTCCGATGATGCCCCGCGGCGAGTTCGAGCGCCCAGGCCCGTTCGGGCCGGGTGGCCCGAACTTCGAGCTGCCGAACGGTTCGAACGGTCCCAGCACGACCCCGTCGCGGCCGTAGCCCCGCATCGACGAGATCGACGTTCTGCAGGAGAAGTGCAGGCCTGCAAGACGTCGATTTCGGCGTGTATTCGGGTACACGCAGGGTTATGACCGAGAAATTCACGACGACTGACGCGGGCAACCCCGCGCCCAGCGACGACCAGTCATTGACCGTCGGCCCCGACGGCCCGATCCTGCTCCAGGACCACTACCTGATCGAGCAGATGGCGAACTTCAACCGGGAGCGCATCCCGGAGCGGCAGCCCCACGCCAAGGGCGGCGGCGCCTTCGGACACTTCGAGGTCACGCAGGACGTCAGCGCCTACACCAAGGCCGCCGTATTCCAGCCGGGCACCAAGACCGAGACGGTCATCCGGTTCTCCACCGTGGCCGGCGAGCGGGGCAGCCCGGACACCTGGCGCGATCCGCGCGGGTTCGCGCTGAAGTTCTACACCTCCGAAGGCAACTTCGACATGGTCGGCAACAACACCCCGGTGTTCTTCGTGCGCGACCCGATGAAGTTCCAGCACTTCATCCGTTCGCCAGAAGCGGATGCAGGCCACCAACCTGCGCGACAACCACATGCAGTGGGACTTCTGGACGCTCTCCCCGGAATCGGCGCACCAGGTCACGTACCTGATGGGTGACCGCGGCATCCCGAAGACCTGGCGGCACATGAACGGGTACTCCAGCCACACCTACAGCTGGCTGAACGCGAACAACGAGCTGTTCTGGGTGAAGTACCACTTCAAGACCGACCAGGGCATCGAGTTCCTCACCCAGGAGGAGGGCGACCGGCTGGCAGGCGAGGACGGTGACTACCACCAGCGCGACCTGTACACGTCCATCCAGGAGGGCAACTTCCCGAGCTGGACGCTGCACGTGCAGATCATGCCGTTCGAGGATGCGAAGACCTACCGGTTCAACCCCTTCGACCTCACCAAGGTGTGGCCGCACGGCGACTACCCGCTGCACGAGGTCGGCAGGCTGACGCTGGACCGCAACGTCGCCGACTACCACGCCGAGATCGAGCAGGCCGCATTCGAGCCAAACAACATCGTGCCCGGCACCGGCTTGAGCCCGGACAAGATGCTGCTGGCCCGCGGGTTCTCCTACTCCGACGCCCACCGCGCCCGGCTCGGGCGTCAACTACAAGCAGATCCCCGTCAACACTCCGAAGGTCGAGGTGCACAGCTACTCCAAGGACGGCGCGATGCGCATCCGCAACGCGACCGATCCGGTGTACGCGCCGAACTCGATGGGTGGGCCGCAGGTCGGACCCCAAGCGTGCGGCCGAGGTGCACTGGTATGCCGACGGGGAGATGGTTCGCGCGGCGTACACACTGCGACCGGAGGACAGCGACTGGGGTCAGCCCGGCACATTGGTGCGCGAGGTGCTCGACGACGCAAGCGCGGGACCGCTTGGCGCACAACATCATTGGTCACGTGTCAGAGGGTGTGCGCGAACCCGTGTTGTCGCGCGTCTTCGAATACTGGAAGAACGTCGACCCCGATCTCGGCAAGAAGGTCGAGGAGGGCGTGCGCGCCAACGCCAACGGCAACTAGCCGCGTTCAGGGGCGTCTTGCCGTCTGTAGCCGGGCTGGCATGATCAAGCGCCATGAGCATCGAAGTCGTTTTCACCGCAGAGTCAACCGCAACCGGGGGTGGCCGCGACGGCCACGTGAAGTCGTCCGACGGCAGGATCGATCTGGACACCCGGCCGCCGAAGGAAGCAGGCGGCAGTGGCGAGGGCACCAACCCCGAGCAGCTGTTCTCGGCCGGCTACGCGGCATGCTTCCTCGGCGCGCTTCGGCTGGTCGCGCGCAACGACGAAGATCAAGCTCGACGACGCCACGGGCATCACCGCGCAGGTCGGCTTCGGCAAGGACCCCGCAGGCGGCTTCGGCATCAACGCCCATCTGATCGGCTACCTGCCCGGCCTCGAGCAGAGCGCGGCCGACGATCTGATGGAGAAGGCGCATCAGGTGTGCCCGTACTCGAAGGCCACCCGCGGCAACATCGACGTCACGCTGTCGGCGAAGGTCTAGTCGCGTGCGGATCGCCGCCGCCGTCGGCGTCGGTCTGGCCGTTGGCCTGTCGTTGGCGGCGCCGGCTGTGCCAGCGTCAGCTCGTCCGTCCGATCCAGGCGTGGTGAACTACGCCGTGCTCGGCAAGGGTTCGGTGGGCAACATCGTCGGCGCGCCAATGCGATTCGCGTGGACGTTCACCGATCCGTTCCAGTCGTACTACGTCGACGACCCGGTGTGCAACAACTGGGCGGACATCGGCCTGCCCGAGGTGTATGCCGATCCCGATCTGGCGTCGTTCAACGGCGCGGTGGCGCAGACGGCGCGACACCGACCAGACGCACTACGTCAAACAGGCGGTCGGCGTGTTCGCCACCAACGACGCTGCCGACCGCGCGTTCCATCGAGTCGTCGACCGGACCGTGGGATGCAGCGGCCAGACCACGGCGATGCACCTGGACAACTTCACCACCCAGGTGTGGACCTACACCGGCGGGCCGGCCAGCGCGACCGACGCCGACTGGGTGAAGCAGGAGGCAGGCACCGACCGCCGCTGCTTCACCACGACGCGCAAGCGGGAGAACGTTCTGCTGCAGGCAAAAGTCTGCCAATCCGGCAACGGCGGGCCCGCGGTGAACGTGCTGGCCGGGGCGATGCAGAACACGCTCGGGCAGTAACCGGCAACGTTTTCGGGTACACGTCACGAACGCGTCATCCGAAAATCGCGGGACTTTGTCGGTCGTCTCTGGAAGATGGAGTGAAGGCCGCGATCGTTCCCTACCCGGAAGGGGCCGGAAGATATGACCTTCGCCATGACGTCCGAGGTGGACGACGCGCACCCATCGAACGCCGATAAAGCCGAGCTGACCAGCGCATATAGCGCCGCCCAGCATATCGGCGAGGGCTGCCTGGCCGACGGTCCGGTGGGGCGGGTCGGCCTCGAAGTCGAGGCGCACTGCTTCGACCTCGCCGATCCGATGCGCCGCCCGGACTGGGCCGAGCTGAAGGACGCGATCGCCGGCGTGCCGGCGCTGCCCGGAGGCAGCGCGATCACCGTCGAACCCGGTGGCGCGGTCGAGTTGTCCGGCCCGCCGATGGATGAGCCGGTGGCGGCCATCGCCGCGATGACGGCCGACCGCGCAGTGCTGCGCTCGGCGTTCGCGCAAGCCGGCCTCGGTCTGGTGCTACTGGGCGCCGACCCGCTGCGCCCGGCCAAGCGGGTGAACCCCGGCGACCGGTACAAGGCGATGGAGGAGTTCTTCATTGCCAGCCAGACCGGCGACGCGGGCGCGGCGATGATGACGTCGACGGCGTCGGTACAGGTCAATCTCGACGCCGGGCCGCGGGACGGCTGGGCCGACCGGGTGCGGCTGGCGCATGCGCTGGGCCCGACGATGATCGCGATCGCCGCCAACTCGCCACTGCTCGCGCGGCCAGTTCACCGGCTGGCAGTCGACGCGGCAGCGGGTGTGGAGCCAACTGGATTCGGCGCGCTGCGGCCCGATCCTCGGCGTCAACGGCGACGACCCGGCCAGCGACTGGGCGCGCTACGCGCTGAAGGCGCCGGTGATGCTCGTGCACCCGACGCCGGAGATGGATGCGGTTCCGATTACGGATTGGGTGCCGTTCGCGGACTGGGCCGACGGCCGCGTGCTGCTCGGCGGCCGCAGGCCGACGCAGGCCGACCTCGACTACCACCTGACCACGCTGTTCCCGCCCGTTCGGCCGCGCCGCTGGCTGGAGATCCGCTACCTCGACAGCCTGCCCGACGCGGTGTGGCCCGCGGTGGTGTTCACCCTCGTCACGCTGCTCGACGACCCGGTCGCCGCCGACATCGCCGCCGAAGCCACCGAGGCGGTGGCCACGGCGTGGGACCGCGCCGCGCAGATCGGCCTCGGCGACCGACGGCTGCACGAGGCGGCCATCCGCTGTGTGCAGACCGCCGCCGAGCGTGCACCCGCCGAACTCGAGGAATCGATGCAGCAGTTGGTGCGTTCGGTCGAGAAAGGACGCTGCCCGGCCGACGATTTCTCCGACCGCGCGGTGAAATACGGGATCGACACCGCGATCACCCAACTGGCGCAAGGGGAGTTGTGACGGCACGCGAGACGCTTGCGCGTGAGCTGACGAAGGCCAGGGACCGCACGCTGCGGCTCGTCGATTTCGACGACGCCGAACTGCAGCGCCAGTACGACCCGTTGATGAGCCCGCTGGTGTGGGACCTCGCGCACATCGGTCAGCAGGAAGAGCTGTGGCTGCTGCGCGATGGCAACCCGGACCGGCCGGGCATGCTGCGACCCGACGGTCGAGCGCTCTACGACGCGTTCGTGAACTCCCGCGCCAGCCGCGTCGAATCTGCCACTGCTGCCGCCTGCCGGACGCCCGCACGTACTGCGCGACGGTGCGCAACAAGGTGTTGGACACTCTCGACGCGCTGCCCGACGACGACGACGACGCCGCCTTCAACTTCGGGCTGGTGATCAGCCACGAGAACCAGCACGACGAGACCATGCTGCAGGCGCTGAATCTGCGGTCCGGGCCGCCGCTGCTCGGACCGCGGATCGTCGCTGCCGCCGGGCCGGTCGGGTGTCGCGGGCACGTCGGTGCTGGTGCCCGCCGGTGAGTTCGTCCTCGGCGTCGATGCGGTGAGCGAACCGCACTCGCTGGACAACGAACGCCCCGCGCACGTCGTCGACGTGCCCGCCTTCCGCATCGGCCGGGTCCCCGTCACCAACGGCGAGTGGCGGCAGTTCATCGACGACGGCGGCTACGAGCAGCAGCGCTGGTGGTCGGACCGCGGCTGGACGCACCGGCAGGAGGCGGGGCTGACCGCGCCGCAGTTCTGGAATCCCGACGGCACCCGCACCCGCTTCGGGCACGTCGAGGAGATCCCCGCCGACGAACCCGTGCAGCACGTCACCTACTTCGAGGCCGAGGCGTACGCGGCGTGGGCCGGCGCGCGCCTGCCCACCGAGGTGGAATGGGAGAAGGCCGGCGCCTGGGACCCCGCGGCCGGTAACGCGTCGCCGATTCCCTTGGGGCGCATCGGAACCCACCGAACACCTGGCCAACCTCGGCGGTGACGCACTGCGGCCGGCCCCGGTCGGGGCCTACCCGGCGAGCGCGTCGGCCTACGGCGCCGAACAGATGCTCGGCGACGTGTGGGAGTGGACCATCGTCGCCGCTGCGGCCGTGGCCGGGCTTCACGCCGATGATCTACGAGCAGTACTCGCAGCCGTTCTTCGACGGCGACTACAAGGTGCTGCGCGGCGGCTCGTGGGCGGTCGCGTCGAGCATCCTGCGGCCGAGCTTCCGCAACTGGGACCATCCGATCCGGCGGCAGATCTTCTCGGGCGTGCGCCTGGCCTGGGACGTCCTGATGTGCCGACACCTCGGCTGGCTCGGGGAACCGCGATCGATCGCGTCGCTGGTGCTCGACCCGCCGTCGGGGCTGCTGGTGCAGTCATATGCCCCGCGACGGCAGAAGCACGGCCTGATGAACGCCGACGGCTGGGGCGTCGGCTTCTTCGACGACGGCGTCGGCGCGCCGGTGGCGCAGCGCCGCCCCGCTGTGGGGGGACGCGTCATTCGCCTCGGTGGCGCCCGCGTTGAGCAGCGATTGCGTTGTCGCGGCGGTGCGTTCGGCGAGCGTCGGCATGCCGATCGAACCGTCGGCATCGGCGCCGTTCACCGACGGGCAGTGGCTGCTGTCCCACAACGGGCTCGTCGACCGTGCCGTGCTGCCGCCGTCGTCGAAGGCCGAGTCGACCGTCGACAGCGCACTGCTGGCGGCGCTGATCTTCGAGCGCGGACTCGATGCGCTCGGCGACACCGTCGTCGAGGTCGCCGCCGCCGACCCCAATGCGCGGCTGAACATCTTGGCGGCCAACGGATCTCAACTGCTCGCCACCACGTGGGGCGACACCCTGTCGGTGCTGCGTCGAGACGACGGCGTGGTGCTGGCCAGCGAACCATACGACGACAACCCCGACTGGCAGGAGATCCCCGACCGCCATCTCGTCGTGGTCGAGGGCTCTCGCGTCGAACTGATCCCCCTGAAAGGATCGTCATGACCCTCTCGCTGTCCAACCACCTGGCCGCCGACTCGGCCGCGCAGGCGCTGCGCCGTGACGTGCGCGACGGATTGGCGCAGACGCCGAAATCGTTGCCGCCCAAGTGGTTCTACGACTCGGTGGGCAGCGATCTGTTCGACCAGATCACCCGGCTGCCCGAGTACTATCCGACCCGCACCGAGGCGCAGATCCTGCGTGCGCGGTCGGCCGAGATCGCCGCCGCGTCGGGCGCCGACACCCTGGTCGAGCTCGGCAGCGGCACCTCGGAGAAGACCCGCATGCTGCTGGACGCGTTGCGCGACAGCGGATCCCTGCGCCGGTTCATCCCGTTCGATGTGGATGCCGGCGTGCTCAATGCGGCGGGCGCGGCGATCCAGCGGGAGTATCCGGGCGTCGAGATCGATGCGGTGTGTGGCGATTTCGAGGAGCACCTCGGCAAGATTCCGCGCGTCGGCCGCCGCCTGGTCGCCTTCCTCGGCTCGACGATCGGCAACCTGACGCCGGGTCCGCGAGCCGAGTTTCCTGTCCGCGCTGTCGGACACGCTTGCAGCCCGGTGACAGCCTGCTGCTGGGCACCGACCTGGTCAAGGACGTCGGCCGGCTGGTGCGTGCCTACGACGACAGCGCGGGCGTGACAGCGAAGTTCAACCGCAACGTGCTGGCGGTGGTCAATCGGGAACTCGACGCCGATTTCGATCTCGACGCGTTCGAGCACGTCGCCCGATGGAACGCCGACGAGGAGCGCATCGAGATGTGGCTGCGCGCCACGAGCGCGCAGCGGGTCGACATCGCCGCGCTGGACCTGACCGTCGACTTCGCCGCGGGCGAGGAGATGCTCACCGAGGTGTCCTGCAAGTTCCGGCCCGACGGCGTGGCGGCCGAGCTGGCCGCGGCGGGTCTGCGGCGCACGCATTGGTGGACCGATCCCGCCGGTGACTTCGGGCTGTCCCTGTCGACGCAAATGACGCGACGACGCTCGCGCGAACGGTGGCGGGCGGCCCGGCCGAAGGTCGCCGGTCTGCACCTCGACAGCGCCGCGTGCTCGCGGCAGAGCTTCGCGGTCATCGACGCGGCGGCCCAGCACGCCAGGCACGAGGCCGAAGTCGGCGGATACGTCGCCGCCGAGGCCGCCGCGCCGGTGCTCGACGCCGGCCGCGCCGCCGTCGCCGCGCTGACCGGGATGAGCGGTGCCGACGTCGTCTTCACCACCGGCTCCAACAACGCGCTCGACATCCTGCTGAGCAGCTGGCCCGGTGAGCGCACCGTCGCCTGCCTGCCCGGCGAGTACGGCCCCAACCTGGCTGTCATGGCCGCCAACGGGTTCCAGGTCAGCGCGCTGCCCGCCGACGGACTCGGCCGGCTCGACGTCGACGACGCCGCCCGCCAGCCTGGCCGCCGACCCGCCCGCGCTCGTGCACCTCACCCCGCTGGCCAGCCATCGCGGCGTGGCCCAGCCGCTGGCCGAGCTCGCCGAAGTGTGCCGCGAGCTCGGCGTACCGCTGGTGGTCGATGCCGCGCAGGCGCTTGGGTCACCTCGACTGCGCGGTCGGCGCGGATGCGATCTACAGCTCGTCGCGCAAGTGGATGGCCGGCCCGCGCGGCGTCGGCGTGCTGGCGATCCGTCCGGAGCTCGCGCAGCGGCTGACGCCGCGGCTGCCTCCGCCGGAATGGGGCCTAGGCATCCCGGTGATGCAAGCGCCTGGAACTGGGCGAGGCGAATGTCGCTGCGCGCATTGGCTATTCGGTGGCATTGGGCGAGCACCTGGCCGCGGGGCCCGGCCAGATCCGCGACCGGCTGGCCGAGCTCGGCCGGACTGACCCGCGACTGCGCTGGCCGACGTGCGAGGGCTGGCGGGTGGTCGAGCCGCTCGACGAGCCGACCGCGATCACCACGCTGGCGCCGCTCGACGGCGCCGACCCGCAGAAGGTGCGGGCGTGGCTGATCGCCGAGCGCGGCATCGTCACCACCTACGCCGAGATGCAGCGCGCGCCGTTCGAGATGACGACGCCCGTGCTGCGGGCCTCGCCGCACGTCGACACCACGCCCGAGGACCTCGACCAATTCGCCGAGGCGCTGGCCGCCGCGACCGGCCAGGTGTGACGTAGCGCACTTTTGGCTATCCCACAGTGCACGACCCGAGGGAGCCGGAGATGACGCAGGTAGAAGGCGACTCGGCCAAGCCGGCCGACGACGAACCGAAACAACCCAAGCGCGACCGCACCCACTGGCTCTACATCATGGTGATCGTCGGCGTCGTCGCCGGCGTGGTCGTCGGCCTGTTGGCGCCCGACACCGGCAAGTCGCTCGGCGTGCTCGGCACGCATGTTCGTCAACCTGATCAAGATGATGATCGCGCCGGTCATCTTCTGCACGATCGTGCTCGGCATCGGCTCGGTCCGTAAGGCCGCGTCGGTCGGCAAGGTCGGCGGCCTGGCGCTGGTCTACTTCCTGGTGATGTCGACCGTCGCGCTCGGCATCGGCCTGTTGGTCGGCAACCTGATCAGCCCCGGCACCGGCCTGAACATGCAGGGCGATCCCGAGTGCGGGCGAGAAGCTCGCCGGCGAGGCGCACGGCCGAGGGCGGCACGATGGAGTTCATCCAGGACATCATCCCGAAGACGCTGTTCTCGTCGCTGACCGCAGGCAATGTGCTGCAGGCGCTTGTTCGTCGCGCTGCTGGTCGGCTTCGCCATCCAGGCCATGGGACGCACTCGGGGAGCCGCTGCTGCGCGGGATAGCACTGCTGCAGAAGCTGGTCTTCCGCATCCTGGTCGGCATCCTGTGGCTGGCGCCGATCGGCGCGTTCGGCGCGATCGCAAAGGTGGTGGGCGACACCGGTTTCGACGCGGTGATTCAGCTGGGCGTGTTGATGTTGGCCTTCTACCTCACGTGCCTGATCTTCGTGTTCGGTGTGCTCGGCGCGCTGCTGCGGCTGGTCGCCGCAGGGTGTCGGTCTTCAAGCTGGTGCGCTACCTGGCCCGCGAGTACCTGTTGATCGTCGCGACGTCGTCGTCGGAGTCCGCGCTGCCGCGGCTGATCGCCAAGATGGAGCACGCCGGCGTGCAGCCGACCACCGTGGGAATCGTTGTGCCGACCGGATATTCGTTCAATCTGGACGGCACCGCGATCTACATGACCATGGCGTCGCTGTTCATCGCGGACGCGATGGGCAACCCGCTGTCGATCCGCGAGCAGCTGTCGCTGCTGGTGTTCATGATGGTCGCGTCCAAGGGCGCGGCCGGCGTCAGCGGCGCCGGGCTGGCCACGCTGGCCGCCGGCCTGCAGAGCCACCGGCCCGAACTGCTCGACGGCATCGGCCTGATCGTCGGCATCGACAAGTTCATGTCCGAGGCCCGCGCGCTGACCAACTTCTCCGGCAAGCGGCCGCCACCGTGCTGATCGGCGCGTGGACCACATCCATGGACCACCGGCAGATGCACCAGGTGCTCGACGGCGACAAGCCGTTCGACGAGCGCACCATGGTCGACGAGGAAGAGCAGGAGGAAGCCCCTCCGCCCGGCGGCCGCGAACCCGCCGAAGCCGGCCCCTAGTCCGCTTTGTGGGCCGTCAGCAGGTATGCCGGCAACTTCATCCGGCCCTTCTCGTCCGATGGCGTGCGGCATCTCGAACGGCATGTCCGGGATCTGCGGGATGTTGGCGTGGATCAACGCGGGCCGGATCTCGTCGATCTCCCAGTACTTCGACACCGCGTCGCGCAGTTCGTCCTCGGTCGACTTCGTTGGGCCCTGAACTCCAGTCCGTCGGGAACGCGCCCTTGGCGAACACCAGGATGTAGTAGGTGGCGCCAGGCGCTGCCGCCCGATGCACCGAACGCAGGTACACCGTCACGACCCTCGACGGGCAGCGAGTGGAACAGGGTGCTGTCGATGATCGTGTTGAAGCGGCCGTCGTATCCGGTGAATGTGGTGATGTCGGCCTGTACGAAGCTGGCGGTGGACAGGTTGCGTTCCTGCGCCGCCCGGTTCGCCGCGGCGACGGCCGTCGGCGTCAGGTCGATACCGACCACGGTGTAGCCGTCGGCGGCCAGGGCCAGCGACAGTCGGCGTACCCGCAGCCGGCGTCGAGCACGTCACTGCGAATCTTGCCCGCCGCGATCAGCTCCGCGAGTTCGGGTTGCGGCTCGCCGATGTTCCACGGCGGCGGCCCCTCGAAGGCACCTTCTTGGCGGTATGCGCTGTCCCAGTCCATCACGTCATCGGTCATGGACTCCAACGTACGCCGGATCAACGTCCCAGGTGTGGACGGGCTCGTTGCTGTGCATGCGCTCGCAGTACAGCCGCAGCATCTCGGCCAGCGCGTCGGGCCGGGTCATGCCCGCGTTCCTGCAGCGCCTGCACGGTCGACACCTGCCAGGCCGCGCCGTTGCGGCCGGTCTTGGCGCGACCCTCGATCACGCCGAGGTACCGGTCGCGCACTTCGCCCGCGACTCCCCAGCGGCGCAATCCCTCGTCGGCCATCGGCAGCAACTGGCGCAGCACCAACTCGTCGGGCGTCACCTCGCCAAGACCGGGCCAGTACAGTCGGCGCGTCCATCCCGTGCTGCGCGGCCTCGAGGAAATTATGTTGTGCCGCAGCGAAACTCATCTTCGTCCACAGCGGCCGGTCCTCCTCGGACAGCGTCCGCAGCATGCCGTAGTAGAAGGCCGCGTTGGCCATCATGTCCACCACCGTCGGGCCCGCGGGCAGTACCCGGTTCTCCACCCGCAGGTGCGGCCGGTCCGTCGACCACGTCGTACACCGGCCGGTTCCACCGGTAGATGGTGCCGTTGTGCAGCCGCAGTTCGGCGAGCTTCGGCGTGCGGCCCTCCGACAGCTCGCCGACGGGATCCTCGTCGGACAGTTCGGGCAGCAGCGACGGGAAGTAGCGCACGTTCTCCTCGAACAGGTCGAAGATCGACGTGATCCAGCGTTCGCCGAACCAGACCCGCGGACGCACGCCCTGCGTCTTGAGCTCGTCGGGACGGGTGTCGGTGGCCTGGGTGAACAGCTCGATGCGGGTCTCGGCCCACAGCTGGTGGCCGAAGAAGTACGGCGAGTTGGCGCCGAGCGCCAGCTGCGGTCCGGCCAGCACCTGCGCGGCGTTCCAGTTCTGCGCGAAGTCGGCGGGGGAGACCTGCAGATGCAGCTGCATGCTGGTGCACGCCGACTCCGGTGCGATCGACTCCGTCTGCAGGCTCAGCCGCTCCGGACCGGCGATGTCGATCAGGATGTCCTCGCCGCGGGCGGTGAAGATCGAATCGTTGAGCGCCTGATAGCGGGTCGACTCGCTCATCCAGCTGCCCGAAAGGTGTTCGGGCATCAGCGTCGGCAGGATGCCGACCATCACGATGTGCGCGTCGTTGCCGTTGGCCTTGGCCTCCGCGGCGTTGAGGCTGGCCCGCACCTCGGCCTCCAGCTCGAGTGCCGCGCGGCCCGGCAGCCGCCGCGGCGGAACGTTGAATTCGATGTTGTAGGCGCCCAATTCGGTTTGATACGCCGGGTCGGCGATGGACGCCAAGCACTTCCTGGTTGCTCATCGCGGGCTGGTAGTCGGAGTCGACGAGATTGCACTCGATCTCCATGCCGGTCAGCGGCCGCTCGAACTCGAAACTGGACTGGGCGAGCATGGTTTCGAAGACGTCGAGGCACAGCTGCACCTTGCGCCGGTACTCGCGGCGGTGCGCGCGAGAAAAGTCGGTCTGCTTCACCTCTTCGCCCACAACGCCGAGCCTATCGGCGGCTGGCCACCACGACCTGCGGATTCATCAGCCCGCCGCGCAACTCGCACCTCGATCGCCGGGTCGGCGTGCGCGGCCAGCGCCCGCAGCGCCGACGGGCTGTAGCAGCGCAGCGAGCTGATCACGCCGTCGTGCACGAACGGCACCACCGGCGCCAGCGGCAGCATCGCCGCCAGCCGCAGGAGGTGCAGCGGCGAAGGCGGCCGCGGCAGGTCGATGATCACGAGCTTGGTCGGCCACCCGGGTGCCTTCGGCGAACACGCGCGATGCCAGCGACGGCGGCAGATGGTGAAACGAGAACGCGAACACCGCCAGGTCGAAATGCCCGTCGGCGGCGTCGATCGCGGTGGCGTCCATCTCCCGGACCGTCGCCCGCGGGTGCTCGCCGAGGTCACCAGCCGCGATGGCCGCCACCGAGGCCGGCTCGACGTCGGTGACCGTGAGCTCGGCGGTGGGATGCCATTCGAGCAGCTTGCGCGACAGCCCGCCGTGGCCCGAGCCGAGCTCGAGGATCTTGGGATCGGGCACGTCGGCCACCTCGTCGAGCACGATGCGCGCGAACTTCTCGGTGTTGCCGAAGAATTCGCCCGTCCACTCCAGCGCGCGGATCACGCTGCGCTTGACGCTCGTCGTCGACGTCGTCGCGGTCGAGGTACTCCGGCCGGTCGGTCTGCAGCAGCCGGTCCACGCAGGACGCATCCGGCCCGCCGCGGGGCATGCGGTCAATGTCGGTCGTCGGCGAGGCCATGTAGTCCATCATGGACGACTGGAACCGTCAGGAGGGGAGCAGGAGTTGGCCGAGTTCGTCGCCGCCATCGACCAGGGCACCACCAGCACGCGGTGCATGATCTTCGACCACGACGGCGCCGAGGTCGGGCGCCACCAGCTCGAGCACGAACAGATCCTGCCCAAGGCCGGCTGGGTCGAGCACAATCCCGTCGAGATCTGGGAACGAACCGCGTCGGTGATCATGTCGGCGCTGAACAAGACAAAGCTGTCGGCCACCGACCTGGCCGCGCTGGGCATCACCAACCAGCGGGAAACCGCGCTGGTATGGGACAGGCGCACCGGCAGGCCGTATTACAACGCGATCGTCTGGCAGGACACCCGCACCGACCGCATCGCCTCGGCGCTGGACCGCGACGGCCGCGGCGACGTCATCCGGCGCAAGGCCGGGCTGCCGCCCGCCACCTACTTCTCCGCAGGCAAGGTGCAGTGGATTCTGGAGAACGTCGACGGCGTGCGCGCCGACGCCGAGAAGGGCGACGCGATCTTCGGCACCCCCGACACCTGGGTGCTGTGGAATCTCACCGGCGGGCCGCGCGGCGGCGTGCACGTCACCGACGTGACCAACGCCAGCCGGACCATGCTGATGAATCTGGAGACGCTGGACTGGGACGACGAGCTGTTGTCGTTCTTCGGCATTCCGCGGCAGATGCTGCCCGAGATCAAGCCGTCGTCGTTCCCCGAGTCGTACGGCATCACCCGCGACGACGGGCCCGGTCGCTGGGCAGGTGCCGATCACCGGCATCCTCGGCGATCAGCAGGCGGCGATGGTCGGGCAGGTGTGCCTGGACGCCGGCGAGGCCAAGAACACTTACGGCACAGGCAATTTCCTGCTGCTCAACACCGGCGAGAAGATCGTGCGCTCCGAGAACGGGCTGCTGACCACGGTGTGCTACCAGTTCGGCGACGCGAAACCCGTTTACGCACTGGAGGGTTCGATCGCCGTCACCGGTTCGGCGGTGCAGTGGCTGCGCGACCAGTTGGGCATCATCAGCGGCGCCGCGCAGAGCGAGGCGCTGGCACGCCAGGTCGAGGACAACGGCGGCGTGTACTTCGTGCCCGCGTTCTCCGGGCTGTTCGCGCCGTATTGGCGATCGGACGCCCGCGGCGCAATCGTCGGGCTGTCCCGGTTCAACACCAACGCGCATCTGGCGCGCGCGACGCTGGAGGCGATCTGCTACCAGAGCCGCGATGTCGTCGACGCGATGGAGGCCGACTCGGGCGTGCATCTCGAGGTGCTCAAGGTCGACGGCGGTATCACCGCCAACGATCTGTGCATGCAGATCCAGGCCGACGTGCTCGGCGTCGACGTCGTCAAGCCCGTCGTCGCCGAGACCACCGCGCTGGGCGCCGCCTACGCCGCAGGCCTGGCGGTCGGGTTCTGGGAGAACCCCGACGACCTTCGCGCCAATTGGCAGGAGGACAAGCGCTGGACGCCTGCGTGGAGCGAGGACCAGCGTGCCGACGGCTACGCCGGCTGGCAGAAGGCGGTGCAGCGGACGCTGGACTGGGTCGACGTCGACTGACTAGGCCGCGGCGTCGAGCTCGCGCTTGGTCTCGTCGTCCAGTTCGATATCGGCGACGGCGGTGTTCTCCTCGAGATGCTGCACGGACGACGTGCCCGGAATCAGCAGCACGTTGGGCGCCACCGAGAGTGTCCACGCCAGCGCGATCTGCGCAGGCGTGCGGCCGAGCTTGGCCGCCTCACGCTGAACCGCGGGGTGGCCGAGCACGGGATTGTCGGGGGCAAACGCCGAGCCGAGCGGGAAGAACGGGACGAACGCGATGCCGTGCTCGATGCACACGTCGAGCACCGGCTGCGAGGTGCGGTCGACGAGGTTGTAAGCGTTCTGCACGCAGACGATCTCGGTGCGTTCCAACGCGATCTGCAGATGCTCGAGGCTGATGCTGCTCAGCCCGATTCCGGCGATCAGTCCTTCGTCGCGGGCCTTGATCATCGCGGATAGCTGGCGGTCGAACAGCTCGCGGTCCTCCACCACGGCTGGGGCATTGGGACCGTCGCCGCCAAACACGCGCAGGTTGACGGCGGCCAGCCGGTCGGTCCCCAGCGTGCGCAGGTTCGTCCTCGATATCCGCCCGCAGGTCGTCGGGCTGTTGGGCGGGCACCCACGCGCCTGTGTCGTCGCGTCTGCCGCCGACCTTGCTCACCAGCGCCAGGTTGTCGGGGTAAGGGTGAAGCGCCTCGCGGATGAGTTCGTTGGCGACATCGGGTCCGTAGAACTGCGCGGTGTCGATGTGGTTGATGCCCAACTCAATTGCGCGGCGCAGCACCGCCAGCGCCTGGTCGTGGTCGCGTGGTGGCCCGAATACGCCGGGACCGGGTAGCTGCATGGCGCCGAATCCGACGCGGCCGACATGGAATGAGCCCAGCGGGAAGGTTCGCATACTGATTGCGTACACCACTCCCGCCGGGCTTATTCCATCTTGTGTTGTGCTACTCCGACTCGCCGAGGATCTGGTAGATCTCGCGGCGGGCGTTGTTGACGATGTCGACGATGCGCTGCTGCTGCTCGTCGTTGGCCGTGTGCGCCGACTGCGCGACGGCGCCCATCAGCTGGCCAACCGCGCTGCGCAGGTTGACGTGTCCGGGTTCGACGTCCTCGGTGATCTCCTGCCACGGCGGGGTCTCGATCTTGTCGGCGGCCGCCCGGCCCTCGTCGGTCAGCTCGAAAAGCTTCTTGCTGCCTTCACTTTCGCGCCCGACCAGCAGGCCTTCGTCGACCAGCAGCTGAAGCGTCGGGTAGACCGAGCCGGGGCTGGGCCGCCACAGGTTCTGGCTGCGCTCGGCGATCTCCTGGATCATCTCGTAGCCGTGCATCGGCCGTTCGGCCAGCAGCTTGAGGATGGCGGCGCGGACATCGCCGCGCTTACCGCGTCCTCGCCCGCCGCGGCCACGGCCGCGCGGACCGCCTGGGCCGAAGCCGAACCCGCCACGGGGATCGAATCCGAACTCGAAGCCGCGGCCTGGGCCGAAGCCACGACCGGGACCGAAGCCGAGGTTGCCCTCGAAGCCAGGACCCGCGGGATGCTCGCGCAGATGGTCACGAAGGTTGTCGCGGAACTCGCGGCGGGCTTGCCTGCGCTGCTGATGAAACGCGCGCCGATCGCCTGGGCCGAAGCCGAAGCCGAATCCGCCGGGAGGTGGGGTGAATGGGTTGGTCATGAGTGTTTCCTTACGTGTGTGAGGAAGCACGGTGTGCGCTTCCGATACGTTGACGATATATCGGAAACTATCGCGATGCAACGTCGGAATGGTGTGGTCCTCGCAACACGTGCCACGAGGACCACACCGCGAGACGGCGATGCTCAGTAGATGGGGTTGAAGTAATCAACGCCGCCGACGGGGCATTCGACCTTCGCCTTCCAGGTGGTGCCGGTCTGGACGCCCGGAAACCACAGGTTGTGGTCCTGATTCGCCTGCAGATAGAACGGCACCTTGTACACCGGCAGAGGCTTCACGGTCGTCCATCCGAACCACGGCTCGGCACTGTAGAAGCACAGGCCTTCGCTTCCTGTCGAGTGGATTTGGACCGTGACGCCCAGCGCGTCACTGGCCGTGTTGAGCGTGGTCGCCGCCTGCGCGGTGCCCGCGCCGGTGAACAGAACCGTTGGCACGGCCGCCGCTGCGATTGCCGCGCCGATTGCTGCGAAGGCGGACTTCTTGCGGTTGTGCTTGGTGTTCATGTGGTGCTCCTGTGTGTGGTCGCCGCCCCCTTTGGGCCGCTCTCAACAGGTAGGAGCGATCGCGCTCCAGATGTCTGACACTTTTTCGACGGCGATCACTGTCCGCGCGTGTCGATCGCGTTGACCAGCCACTTCGCCCACTCGGCCTCCATCGCGTTCATCCGCAGGCCGTACTCCAGGGCGGCGCGGCCGTAGAAGAGCCCGTCGCCGTCGGCCCAGTCGATGGAGTCGCGCAGCGCTTCGAGCCGCTTGACCTCGGCATCGGCGTACTCGGCCATCGCGACCACGTGGTCGCGGGCCTGTTCGGGCGGGACCTCGCCGAGCAGGAACACCCGCAGCAGCCCGGCGCTGCGAAATGGCGGGTCATCCTGCGGGTTCGTCACCCAGCGCCGCAGCTCGGCTCGGCCTGCCTCGGTGATGCGGTACTCCTTGCGGCCCCGCGGGCCGATGTCGGACACCTCGATCAGCCCCGCGTCGGCCAGCTTGTTCAGCTCGCCGTAGAGCTGACTCTGGGTCGCCGGCCAGACGTTGGCCATGGACTTCTCGAAGTGTTTGAGCAGGTCGTACCCACTGCCTGGCTCCTGGGCCAGCAGGCCCAAGCGCCGCGATTCGCAAACTCACCCGCCGATCGTACCTCCACTATTGACATGTCACTAATGACATGTCATCTTTGACCTATGACCGACACGACCTCGACCCTCTTTGGCACCGGCGAGTTCTTTCAGCGGGACAACTACCGCCCGTGGCCGACGAGCTGACGGAGTTCGACCTACCCGTCGAGGGCGCCATTCCCGCCGAACTCGACGGGTGGTACCTGCGCAACGGGCCCAACCCGCGGCAGGCGACCGCGCACTGGTTCACCGGCGACGGCATGATCCACGGCGTTCGCATCGAGGGCGGCCGCGCCGCTTGGTACCGCAACCGCTGGGTGCGCACCGACAGCTTCAACGAGGACTTCCCGCTCTACAACGCCGACGGCACCCGCAACCTGCGGTCCAGCGTCGCCAACACCCACGTCGTCAACCACGCCGGCAAGACGCTGGCGCTGGTCGAGTCGTCGCTGCCCTACGAGATCTCCAACGAGCTGGAGACGTTGGGCGCCTACGACTTCGGCGGGAAGCTGGTCGACTCGATGACCGCCCATCCGAAGATCTGCCCGACCACCGGCGAGATGCACTTCTTCGGCTACGGCAGCATCTTCGAGCCGTACGTCACCTATCACCGGGCCGACGCCAACGGCGAGCTGACCATCAACCGCCCGCTGGATGTCAAGGCGCACACCATGATGCACGACTTCGCGCTGACCGCCGAGCACGTCATCTTCATGGACCTGCCGATCGTGTTCAATCTCGACATCGCGATCAAGGGCGAAGGCGACATGCCCTACCGGTGGAGCGACGAGTACGGCGCCCGGTTCGGCGTGATGCGCCGCGACGACCCGTTCGGCGCGGTGCGGTGGTTCGACATCGACCCGTGCTACGTCTTCCACGTCGCCAACGCATTTGAAACAACCGGAGCCGACGGGAGCCGCATCGTCGCTGCAAGCGGTTCGCTATCCCGAATTATGGCGCGACACTGGCGGATTCGAGACCGACGGGGTGCTGTGGAGCTGGACCATCGACCTGCAGACCGGCACGGTCACCGAACGCCAGCTCGACGACCGCGCGGTGGAGTTCCCCCGGATCGACGACCGGCTGGCCACCCTGCCGGCCCGCTACGCGGTGTCGGTCGGTGACGGCCGCCTTGTCCGCTACGACCTGAACACCGGCGACGCTGTCGAGCACGCCTTCGGCACCGCGGAGTCGCCGGGCGGGCCGGGCGAGGCGGTGTTCGTACCGTCGACATCAGGGCCGGCCGACGAGAGCAGCGGCTGGTACATCGGCTACGTCTACGACCCGGCACGCGACGGCAGCGACCTGGTGATCATTGACGCGTCGGACTTCGCCGCACAGCCGGTTGCCAGAATCAAGCTGCCCCACCGTGTTCCGTACGGTTTCCACGGCAACTGGATCAGCGCCTAGCCGGGTCAGGCCGAAACGAACGTATGCGCCTGATAGATCTCGGGCTCTACGTCGACGCCGACCTCCTGCAGGATCGGCGCGAGGGTCTCGCCGAACCGGTTGCACGCATCGTCTGACTGCCAGACATCAACAACGCGGAAACCCTGCGGGCTATCGCCTGCCACATGCACAAGAAGGCCTTCGATGGGCCAATCGGACGCAGACTCCATCCGGGTCTTGCCACCCGTCAATCTGCGCACGATCTGTTCGTACTTCTCCCGCGTAAAGCTCGGACCCTGATGAATCAACACAACCGTCATTTGATCTCCCCCTATCTGGTCGCGAGCGCATCGCGACACCGCCTCATCATGAGCCTGCACCGTGGTGTCCCGTCTGGAAATGGTGAGTAACGTGTCCGGCCATGGCGGTCAAGTGGCTGGACGAACCCGAGGCCCACGACTACGACGCGGCGGCGGCCTACCTCAGCATGCTTGCCGAGAAGGACGCGGTCGACAGAGACGGTAGCCGCACTCAAGACGGCAAAGCCGGTGTTCCAGAAGGCCAAGGACATCCTGCGCGCGGCAACGCTGGCGCTGTTGCCCGAGACCAACGCTCACGTCAGGGCGGATCTTGGCAAGATCAGCGACGGCAAGAAGCTCTCGCCGATCCTGCTGGTGCGCGGCAGCGCGGTCGGCGGATACCCGCTGCAGATCGCCGACGGCTATCACCGCGTGTGCGCGAGCTACCTCACTGACGAAAACACCGACATCCCTTGTCATTTGGTGTCGTGGCAGTAGACCCCTGAAATGTCCGGGTTCGGCTTCCACACACTGGCGCTGCTCGTCGTCATCGGCATGGCCGGGCCGCTGCTGGCCTCGCTGCCGCGCTTCCGGATCCCGGTGATCATCGGCGAATTGCTCGCCGGGCTGGTGGTCGGCAGGACGGGCTTCGGGATCGTCGATCACACCGAGACCACCTTCACGCTGCTGGCCAACATCGGGTTCGCACTGGTGATGTTCGTCGTTGGCACGCATGTCCCGGTGCGGGACAAGACGCTTCGGTCGGCGATCCCGAAGGCCTTGCTCAGGGCGGTCGCCGTCGGAGCCGTTGCGGCCGTACTGGGTGTGGGCTTGGCGCAGGCGTTCGGCACCGGCCACGCGGCGCTGTACGCGGTGCTGATGGCGTCGTCGTCGGCAGCGCTGGCACTCCCGGTGATCGACTCGCTGAAACTCACCGGCCCGCCGGTGCTTTCGGTGACGACCCAGATCGCGATCGCGGACGCCACCTCGATTGTGTTGCTGCCGTTGGTGATCAACCCGGGGCAGGCGCCGCGGGCGGCGCTCGGCGCCCTGGCGATCGCAGGGTGCGCGGCAATCTTGTTCGTCCTGCTGCGCACCGCCGACCGGCGAGGATGGCGCAAGCGCGTGCACGACTATTCGCATGACCACGAGTTCGCGCTCGAACTCCGCATCAGCCTGATCCTGCTGTTCATCCTCTGCGCGCTGGCGGTCACCACGCACGTGTCGATCATGCTCGCCGGCTTCGCTCTTGGTCTGGTGGTGTCCGGGATCGGCGAACCGCGTCGATTGGCCCGCCAGCTGTTCGGCATCACCGAGGGGTTCTTCGGCCCGCTGTTCTTCGTCTGGCTGGGCGCGTCGCTGCAAGTGCGCGAACTCGGCGAGCACCCATGGCTGATCCTGCTCGGAGTGGGACTCGGGGTCGGCGCGATGCTGGCGCACGGCGTTGGCCGGTTGTTCGGTCAGCCCCTGACGTTGGCGGTGCTATCGGCCGCGCAGCTGGGTGTTCCGGTGGCCGCCGCGACGCTGGGCACCGAACAGCATCTGCTCGCGCCCGGCGAGCCGTCGGCGCTGATGCTCGGCGCGTTGGTGACCATCGCGTCGACCTCGCTCGCCGGGGTGTTGGCCGCCCGCCGTCAGAGCGGGTCGGCGATGAGAGGCGGGCGCTCCGCTGCTGAACGCCGGGGCTGAGCCCCCTCATCGCCCTTGCAACGGACATCCGACCCCAGCCATGGCCTCCGTCCAATTGCATGGCTTATGTCCTCGCAGCGCAGCGCGGCACCCCTCGTGTCGCGTGCGCTGCTGGCGGGTTGAAGGTGAGTTGAAAATGTGGTGGTCGGCACAAGCTGACGCTTCTGCGGGCTAGCGGCTTGGAGCGGCTAGCTGCACCCCGACCGGGCTGCGGTTTCAACGGTTCTGACGGTAGCAAAGTCGGGTGTCGCCGCACCAGACCCGAACGAAAGTGTTGGACCCGCCGTCAGAGGGCTTCTAGCGCGTCGACCGGGTAGGCGGCGTTGGCGCGGTAGGTATTCGGGCTGACGCCGTAGGCGCGTTTGAACGCGCTGCTCAACGCGAACGGGGTGCTGTAGCCGACCTGACGGGCGATCGCGGCGATGGTGGCCCGGCTGGACCGCAAAAGGTCGGCGGCCAGCGCGAGCCGCCAGTTTGTCAGGAACGCGATGGGCGGTTCGCCCACCTGCTCGGTGAACCTGCTGGCAAACACCGCACGCGAACTGCCCACGGCTGCAGCAAGATTCGCCACCGTCCATGGGTGGTCGGGATTGTTGTAGATCAGCTTCAGCGCCGGGCCAACCACCGGGTCGTGTTCTGCGTGCCACCAGGTGGGGGCGTTCTCGTCGCGGTCGAACCACGTGCGCAGCACCGCGATCAGCAGCAGGTCGAGCAGCCGGTCCAGATAGGCCTCCTGGCCAGGACCGTCGTTGACCGCCTCCGCGGCGAGCAGCTCCACCAGCGGGGTTTCCCATTCGTCGGCGCGCAGCACCAACACCGTCGGCAGCGCGTCGAGCAGCCGCGCGCTGACCTCGCTGCGGCCCTCGTACGCACAGATCACCGAGCGGGTCGCGCCGGACGGGCTGTTGCCCCATGTGCGCACCCCGAGCGACATCTCGAACTTCAGGCTTTCGCCGGAAAGTGTGGTGCAGCGTTGGCCAGGATGGATGACGACCATCGGCGTGGTGGTCGGATCGTCGGCGAAGACGTACTGCTCGGTGCCGCGAGTCAGCGCGACGTCGCCGGGCCCCAGCCAGACGGTTCCGCTGCTTTCACCGACGATCGCCGCGCTGCCGTGGGTCTGGCAGATCAGCGTCAGCGGCGCCTCGTCCCTGATGCTCATCGACCACGGCGGATCCATCATCATCCGCAACACGAATGCGCCTCGCGCTCGCACACCGTCGAGCAGGCCGACCACGGCGTCCACGCCGGGAGCCTATCCCGTGTGTGGCTGATAAGCGGCTAGAAAGACCCGTACTCCCGCACGGACGCCGTCCTCGACATCGATGCTGGCCAGCACCTGCGGACCGCCGTAGAACAGGGCCTTATCGATGGACCTCCCGACGATCAGGAATGCGAAATGCTCTGCGGCGATGGCAGATTCGGTGGCGTGCAGCAGGCCGCGGTCGTGCAGCGCAGAAAAGCACTCGGCGAACGCGGCGAGTGTGCGGGCGGGCGCCTGATCGTAGTAGAGCTGCGCCAACTCGGGCACCCGGTTGGCCTCGCCGACCACCAGTCGCCGCAATTGCACAACCGGCTCTTCCAGGACCGCGCGCAGGTAGTCGGCCGCCAGCGCGCGTCAGGTCGGCTTCGAGGTCGGTGGTGTCGGCCAGCGCCCTGATTCTCTCGAGGAACGGCGCGACCGTGCTCTCCAGCGCGTTGTTCACGATCGCCAGCAGCAGTTCCTGCTTGTCGCCGAAGTGCTTGTAGACCGTCTGCTTGGAGACCTCGGCCGATGCGGCGATCTGATCGACGCTGGTGCCTTGATAGCCGTTGCTCAGGAACAGGTCGTGGCCCGCCGAAAGGATGGTCAGTCGCTTGCGCGCGGAACGGCCCAGCATCGGCTCTGTCATCTCGCCTCCCGCGGCGATAGTACTAGACAGTCTAGTTTTGAGTACTGTACCGTCTAGTTCCGAAACGACCCTGGAGGGCGCCATGACCACAACCGATTGCCCGCCGTTGCCGGTCCGCATCACCAAGTCACTGCTGGGCTACGGCGTCATCGCAGGCCCCATCTACGTGTTGGCGGTGGCAGGGCAGATGGCAATGCGCGACGGATTCGATCCGACCCGGCACGCCGCCAGCCAGCTCGCGAACGGGGAATGGGGCTGGATCCAGATCGCCACCTTTCTGGTCACCGGCGCGATGACGATCGCGGCGGCCGTCGGAGTGCGCCGCGCCCTCGGACCGGGGCGCCTTTCGGCGTGGGGATCGGGTCTGCTCGGGGTCTTCGGCGCCGGTCTGGTGGTCGCCGGAATCTTCAGGGCCGACCCGTCGGACGGGTTCCCGCCGGGAACTCCGCCCGGCATGGGTGAGGTCAGTTGGCACGGCCTGGCTCATTTCATGGTGGCGGGCATTGGTTTTGCCTGCCTGGTCGCGGCGTGCTTCGTACTCGGCGACATGGTTCGCCCGCAACGGCCTGGCCTCCTTGGCGTGGTTCTCCCGCATCACCGGCGTGGTGTTCGCAGGCAGCTTCATGGCGCTGTCGTCCGGATCTGGCGGCGCGGCAGCGATTCTGGTGTTCACCGCGGCTGTCGTGCTGGTCTGGGTATGGCTCAGCACAGTGTCGGTCAAGCTCTATGGCTTGGCGGGATCTGCGGCCAGCTCGACATCGACGACAACGCCGTAGTGATCGCTCGCCCAGACGCCGTCGATCGGTTGGTCGAAAGCCACAGCAGCCGAACGCACTTGGCAGGAGCGCATTGTGGTGCTGGTGCCACGAGCCGATGAACACGTAGTCGATGCGGCGATGATGCTGCGGTTGCCGCACCACCGCGTCGACGACGTCGCGGGTGTTGGGGTTGTCGACGGTCCACGTGTACCCGGGTCCGACGCCGGCGATCTCCCAGGCGTCGTGGTAATGGACGCTGCTGCCGCCGAGTGATTGCAGCCCTCGCATGTATCGAATGCTGGCCGCGTCGGGCGCAGCGTTGAAGTCACCCGCGATGATGGTGGGCAGCGTGCGGCGGTGGCGGGCGTCGAGATCGGTGAGCGCAACTGCTTGCTGTTCCCGGACCGACTCGGCGTCGAGTCGCCACGCCGCCGTCGTGCCGATGAACAGGACTTCTCCTGTGTCGGGGATCGGAACGCGACACGGCCAGCGTGCACCATGGCACATCCGCTGCGCCGGCAAGGCGCATGTCGACGACTTCGAGCCTCGTGTGGGGCCAACGGGTCGCGACGGCCGTTCCCCCGTAGCGGTCGGCAAACGGCGGCGTGTATGACATCGCATCGGCTTGATGACTGCCGTGCAGCCCGGTACCAGCGAGGAGCTCGTCGAGCTGGTTGCGGTCAGGGGTCGCGACAACCTCCTGGAAAGACACGAGGTCAGGTTCGATCCGCCGCAGTTCCTGATTGATGGCCTTGGTCCGTCGATCATCGCCCTCGACGTTTTCGACGTTGAACGTGAGTACGCGCAGACGAGTCATACGTACTGGGTAACCGCTCGGACGCTCACGTATGCGGTCGGGACGGTGAACGATGGATCGTCGCAGCGCTTCCCGGTTGACTTCAGGTCATGAATACAAGCCCCTTTGTCATCCTGACCTCCCTCGCCGCCCTCTTCTCGGCAGCTGCCGGCGGAATGATGTACGTCTTCTCCACATTCGTGATGCGCGGCCTGGATCGCACCGGCCCGGTCGACGCCATCACCGCGATGCGCGGCATGAACGCCGAGGCGAACTCCAACCCGGCATTCCTGTTGGGCTACTTCGGCGCGACGATCCTCGCGCTGGTGGTCGGCGTCATCGCGGTGATCCAACTGCGGCAGCCCGGTAGTTGGGTGGTGCTGGTCGGCGCGGTGTTCGCCATCCTCGCCGCGGTCATCACGATGGCCTTCAACGTGCCGCTGAACAACCACCTCGACACCGTGAACCCGGTCGGGCTTTCGGCCGCCGACGCAGCGCGCGAGTGGCAGGCGTACTTCTCGACGTGGACCGCGTGGAACCACGCCCGCACCGTCACCAGCTTTGTCGGCGCCGCGCTGCTGCTGCTCGGCCTGCGCTACCGCTGAACGGCTAGCTCGGCGGAGCGAACCCGCCGGGGTCGGCCGAGGGCGGCGCGGCCTGCGGCACCGGCTGCTGGTATGCGGGCTGCGCCGGCCAGTGGTGGCGCCTGCGGCGGAGGACCAACCGGCGGGGCGGGCGCAGCCGTGCCAGCTCTCGACGGTGCCGCTCGGCCAGCACCGCGGCCAGCACCAATTGCGGGGGAGCGCCCGGCGGGGGTGGCGGCGATATCTGCGCGACGACCTCGCCGGCGATCCGGTACGCGATCTGATCGCGGACCCGAGTATCCAACTGAGATGCGCGGGAAAGGAACTGGCGGGCCAGCTCGGCCTGGTCGGCACCGAGGCCCGATAACTGGAGCGACGAAGCCCACCACGCCAGCTGCGGCGGCATCGTCGGCGGTGGGGCCAGCCGCGGCCCACGCTCACTGATCACCACAGTGCCCGCGAACACGTCACCGATACGTTTTCCCTTGGCCGACAACAAGCTACAGATCACCGCTGGACCGCCGGAGAGTGCCCAGATTTCGAAAACCGCTGCCATTGCGCGAAACAACGCCTGGCGGAAGCGTTCCGGACTGCCGTCCTCCGACACCACCCGCAGCCCCAGTGCCATCTTGCCAAGCGATCGGCCCCGGGTCGCCGTCTCGAAAGCGACCGGATACCCCACCACCGCCAGCACGGTGAAGATGATCAGTATTGCTGCCGACAGCGCGGTATCGAGCTCGGTCAGCGTCATCGCCCACAGCAGCACGCCGATGATGTAGGCGATGAACACCACGGTGCAATCGATCAACGCCGACACCGCACGCACCGGTAGCTGGGCGATCTGAACATCCAGGACCACCGCGTCCCCGGTCACCACGGGTTCTTGCGGGCGGACCATAACCCAGAGGCTACTAGGATTTGCCATGTGGATGTCGACGCCTTCGTGCTCGCGCACCGCCCGACTTGGGACCGGCTCGAGGTGCTGGTCAAGCGGCGTCGGCGGTTGACAGGTGCGGAGGTCGACGAATTGGTCGACCTCTACCAGCGGGTGTCGACCCATCTGTCGATGGTGCGGACCGCGTCCACCGATTCGGTGCTCATTGGCAGGCTGTCGGGTCTGGTGGCGGGGGCGCGTTCGGCGGTGACCGGCGCCCACGCACCGCTGTGGAGTGAGTTCGTCCGGTTCTGGACGGTGTCGTTCCCGGTGGTCGCTTATCGGGGCTGGCGGTGGTGGCTCGGCACGGCAGTGGCGTTTCTTCTTCGTGGTCGTGGTGGTCGCCCTGTGGGTGTCCGGCAACCCCGAGGTGCAGTCCAGCCTCAAAACCCCAAGCGAGATAGAAGAATTGGTCAACCACGACTTCGCGTCCTACTACAGCGAGCACCCCGCAGGGTCGTTCGCGTTGCAGGTGTGGGTGAACAATTCGTGGGTCTCGTTCCAGTGCATCGCTTTTGCGATCCTGCTCGGCATACCGATCCCGTGGGTGCTGTTCCAGAACGCATTCAACCTGGGCGTGATCGCGGCGTTCATGTTCGATGCGGGCAAGGGCGACATCTTCCTGGGTCTGCTCACCCCCCACGGACTGCTCGAACTGACCGCGGTGTTCCTTGCCGGCTCTGCCGGGATGCGGCTGGGCTGGTCGGTGGTCTCGCCGGGCAACCGGCCGCGGGGGCAGGTGCTCGCCGAACGGGCCAGGGCGGTGGTCGCGGTGGCCATCGGGCTGATCGTCGTGCTGCTGGATATCGGGGCTGATCGAGGCATTGGTGACACCGTCGCCGCTGCCGACCAGTGTGCGCATCGGCATCGGTGTAGCAGCCGAAATCGCCTTTCTCGCTTACATATTCCACTTCGGCCGCAAGGCGGCACGGGCCGGGGAGACCGGCGACATCGACGACGCCCCCGACATCATCCCGACGCGCTAGAGCCGGCCACTGGCCTTCATCGCCAGATAGTGGTCGGCGAGCGCGGGCGCCAGTTCCTCTGGCGGGGCATCCACAACATCGACGCCCGAGCGCCTCAGCCGTGACGCGATCGCGCGCCGGTCGTTGCGTGCCCGCTCCGCCGCCGCCGCGTCGTAAACCTGAGCCGCGTCGGCGCGACCGGCCGCCAGCTTCTCGACACGCGGGTCCGCGACGGCAGCGAGTAGCACCTGATGCTTGGCGGACAGCTGCGGCAGCACCGCCATCAACCCCTCGTCGAGCGCCGACGCATTGAGATCCGTCAGAAGGACCACGAGGGCGCGTTGCCGGATCCGGCGTCGCACCGCGGCCACCATCGCGCGGGCGTCGGATTCCACCAAGCGCGGGTTGCAGCGGCGCCATCGCACCCACCAGCTGCGCGAGAAGTTCATTGCGCGACGCGTTGTACACACCCGCGCGGGTCACCCGGTCGTGTGCGATGAAGTCGACGTGGTCACCCGCGCGGGCCGCCAGTGCGGCGAGGAGAAGCGCGGCGTCCATCGACCAATCCAGTCGGGGCCAGCCACCGGGATCGCTGGCAGTCGGGTCCACCCCGACGCGTCCCGCCGACGTGCGGCCGGTGTCGAGCACGATAACGACCCGACGGTCACGCTCGGGCCGCCACGTCCGCACCACCACGTCTGCACGCCGGGCGGTGGCGCGCCAGTCGATGGATCGGACGTCGTCGCCGATGACGTATTCGCGCAGCGAGTCGAATTCGGTGCCCTGGCCGCGGATGAGCACCGGCGTCATGCCTTCGAGTTCCCGCAGCTTCGCCAGCCGTGACGGCAGATGCTTTCGCGACAGGAACGGTGGCAGGATCCGGATCTGCCACGGCACCCGATGCGAGCTCTGCCGGCCTGCCAAACCCAGCGGGCCGACCGAGCGCGCGGTGACCAAGCGCGGAGCGTTGATCACCGCGGCGAACCGGCCGCAACCGTGTGACGAGACGAACCTGTTGGCCCGCAGTCGAGATCGACGGGATGTGTGCGCGGCTCCGCGCGGGCGCTTGGCGCCCAGGCGTCGCGGATCTGTCCGCGGAAGTGGCGTTTGCCCTTCGGATTCTCGACCACCAGCACCGCGTCGACGGGCTGGCCCAGCCGCGCGGCCGTCTCACCGAGTCGGCTGCAGTGCAGGCTGCGCGTGCTGGCCGCCATCGCCACGTCCACGATGATCGCCGCAACCAACGCCGCCAGCAGAACGCCGAACGCGACGGCGGGCGAGGGTGAGAACGCGAGCGGCAGAACGCAGATCAGCGCGATCAAGCCGGCGCGGCCGGTCAGAATCACTAGCGCGGCACCGGCACAGCCGCCAGTATGCCGTCGAGCACGCCGTCGGGGTTGGCGCCCTCCAGTTCGGCCTCCGGCCGAAGCGCCACCCGGTGTCGCAGCGTCGGGCGGGCCATTGCCTTGACATCGTCGGGCGTGACGTAATTGCGGCCGGACAGCCACGCCCACGACCGCGCCGTGGCCAGCAGCGCCGTCGCGCCGCGCGGCGACACGCCCAGCTGCAGCGACGACGAGTGCCGCGTCGCACCGACGATGTCGACGATGTAGCCGAGGACTTCATCGGCGACGAGCACCTGCCGGACTGCCTCACGGCCGGCCGCCAGTTCTGGTGCGCCTGCAACGGGTTTCACCGCGGACAGGTCACGTGGGTCGAAGCCGCGGGCGTGACGGTCGAGGATCGCGATCTCCTGATCTCGGGGCGGCAGAGGCACATTGAGCTTCAACAGGAACCGGTCAAGCTGGGCCTCGGGCAGCTGGTAGGTGCCCTCGTACTCGATAGGGTTCTGTGTCGCGGCGACGATGAACGGGTCCGGCAATGGTCGCGCACTGCCCTCGACGCTGACCTGGCGTTCCTCCATGGCCTCCAGGAGGGCGGCCTGCGTCTTCGGCGGAGTCCTGTTGATCTCGTCGGCCAGCAACAGATTGGTGAACACCGGTCCGGAGTGGAACTCGAATTCGGCTGTGCGGGCGTCATATACAAGTGAGCCGGTGACGTCACCGGGCATCAAGTCTGGAGTGAACTGCACTCGCTTGAACTCGAGTTGCAGCGCTGCCGCGAGCGTTCGCACCAACAGCGTCTTCGCGACACCGGGAACACCCTCCAGCAGAACGTGGCCGCGGCACAGCAGGGCGATCACCAGGCCGCTGACGACTGCGTCCTGCCCGACTACCGCCTTGGCGATCTCACCACGCAAGGCCAGCAGGGCATTTCGTGCGGAGTCCGATGTCGCCGTAGTTGCGGCTGGTGCTGTTGGCTGAGTCACGATTGAGCGACCTGCCTTTCGATGTTGTCGAGTTCGTGAGCGAGGTTGACCAAATCGGGGTCGTTGGCAGGCGGCGGACCGAACAGTGTGTGCGCCACCGACTGTGGGTACAGCCCGCACCGCTCGGCGACGGCCTGTGCGACCGCGGTCGGTGCCGCGTCGTGTCCGAGACCGAGGCGGGGCGTCATCCGCTGCAATGTGGCCGTCCGCAGCGCTTCCGCGGCGCGATCGCTCGCACGCCGCGACCGGTACAGCCGCCCGCGACCCTCGACGGTCTCTGATGCCCGGACTACCACAGGCAACTGCTCGGCGACCAGCGGGCCGATCCGTCGACCCTTCCACATCGCCAGCAGCGCGACGACCAGGCACAGCTGCAGCGTGATCCACTTCGCGTGGTCGGGGATGAGGTCGGAAAGTCGTTGCGCCACCGCCGGATTCGGTACCGCCTTCGCTGTGTTGCGGGGCGTACCAGATCACTCGCGGATGTGAGCCCGCGAGGTTCATCGCGAGCGCGGCATTGCCGTTCTTGAGCAGGCCGGCGTTGGTCATGAAACTCGGAGGCGCTGACGACCGTCACCTCGCGACCGTCGTCCGTGTAACGAACGAGGGCGCCGCCGTAGCAGCGCGTCACGGGCACGTTGCCTTCCGCCTCGTATGCCTCGCTCAGGCCGAAATGCACCTCGCCCGCGCGCGTCGCCTCCCGCAAGTCGCAGTCGGGCTTGGTGTCACCGAACGGTGGTGGCGCCGTCGAGGCGGATCTCGCGGCGCGAGCTGCTTCACGGGTCCGCGACACCGGCTCCACCAGCAGCCGGTCGCCGGGAAGGGCGGCCAACCGCCGCAGCAGGTCCTCGTCGAAAAGATAGAGCGTCTGCGCGACAAGGATCAGGGTGTCGGGTCGTGCCGCGCGTTCAACCGCGGCGACGTCGCCGGCCGCGACGACGTCCACGCCGTGCTCACGCAGGATCGTGACCAGCGCCCTGGCGCCCTCTGGTGACGTCGATTCCGGATCCATCGGCCCACCGGGACGCGGGGCGGTCAGATAGGTGCTCAGCGTCGCCACCCCGACGATGACGACCAACGCGAGCAGCACCCACCTGGCGCCGCGCCACCGCTGCAGCGACGGTCGGTCCGACGGCTGAATCCGGGCGCGTCATCGCACTTCTGCCCAGCCGTCGGCCACAGTTGGCACCGCGGCGCCGGCGTCCGTCGCCGACGTGCGGGACCGCAGGTGGTCGTCGAGGTCGGCGATCATCCGATACGCGGATTCGGTTCCCGGCCGTTCGCCGTAGGTGACGTCGTTGAAAGCCTCTGCGGCCCTGGTCAATTCGCGTGGCGAGATGCGGTATAGCTCGTCCGGCATCGCGGGCCAGTTCGGTCGCGGTTCGGCCAGGAACCGGATCGAGCACGGCGCTCTCCTCCAGCTGACGTGCGACGGCTCTGAGCCGGTGACGGATCGCGGCCGACCAATTACCCGCCGCCGCATACTGTTCGGCGGTCGCGCGGTGTTCTGCGGCGCTGAGTTCATGTTCACCGAACAGCGAGTACCCGCCGCCGCGGTTGGTGCGCATCGTGCGCCGGGCAATCCGAACCGCCACCACAACGGCGATCGCCAGCAGGATCAGCAGGACACTGATCGTGAACCAACCGCCAGGCACCGACGCTCCCTCGGAGATCAGCTTGGTCAGCAGCTCTTCGATCCAGTCCTCCAGGCGGTCCGATCAGCGACGCCTTGGGGTATATCGGCTTTGCGAGTTCATGCTGCGCGGCCTCGTGCGCGGCATCGCGGTCGATGTCTATCGTCGGCACGTCAGGATTGGCGGGTCAGCCACAGGTGGTCGGTGGAATCGGCGGGCGCGCCGGGCCCGAACGCCGCGCCCGTGTGCAGGACGAGGTCGAGTGCCTCCGCGCGGATGCGGCGATCGGTGTACAGCAGCACGACGACGCCTGCGGTAAACGGTGCGGTGATGATCTGACCGATCGCGCTGCCGACGGTCAGCAGGACGAGGGCGACGAGCGCCGACAATCGTGGAAGACGCCGACATGAGCAGCATTTGGCCGCCGAAGCTGAACGGCAGGGCGACCGCCCCTGCGACGAGCCCGGCGACGATCTGGCCGAGCAGCCAGATGCCGAACACGCGCCAGAAGTCGTTGCGCACCAATTTGAATGAGCGCGCAATCGCGGGGACGATCTGGAGTCGTTCCAGCACGATGATCGACGGCGTCAAAGCCAGCATGGTGCCCAGGTAGACCAGCAGCGCGATCACTGCCAGCCCCAACGGAATGCCGACGATGAGCCCCGCGGCGCCGTCTGACGGCGAAACCGATTCCGATAGCGATGCCGAACCCGACGCCGACGATCACCGCCGCGCCGATCCCTTCCAGCAGGGCGAAGCCGATCAACGCCCACAGCCGGGGGCGAAGCCGTTGCCACGCTTCACCGATGGTGATGCCTGCGCCGAAAACGGCCCGGCCGACGACCACCGTGAGCATGCCAGTCAGCAGGATGCCCGAGAGCCAGGTTGCGCCGTAGCCGGCGAGGCTCGATACCGACGAGCCGAGCAGCACACCCGTCGGCACCTCCTCACCGGTCAGCGTCGACGTGAGTTCACCGGTGACGGCCAGCGGACCCACCGACAAGATGAGCGCGAGAATCTGCGCGGCCACCACCACGATGGTCGTCAACCCCAGCGTCGCTTTGGGATTCGCCCGGATGTAGGCGACGGCGCCATTGAAGATGTCCGACAGGCTCAACGGCCGCAGCGGAATGACGCCAGGCTTGATGGCCTGGGCAACCGGCGGAGGGCCGTATCCGGGCGGGTAGCCGTATGGCGCGTACCCGGGTGGGGGATAACCGGGCGGCGGATAACCACCCTGAGGGCCGTAGCCGGGTGGCGGGCCGTATCCCGGCGGCGGCCCGTAGCCAGGTGGCGGGCCGTACCCGGGCGGCGGGTAGCCCGGTGGCGGATAGCCCTGGTAGGCGGGCGGCGGATCGCCCTGATAACCCGGTGGCGGATAGCCGGGAGGTGGATAGCCCGGCGGCGGCGGACCTGCCATCGGCGAACCCGCCGGCGTCGTTGCTCATGCTCACCATCCTGTCGATCACTATGCGAATTGACAACGTTGTCGACCGGCAGCGAGTCGTCGCGCTGGCATGAAAAGGAGCACCGCCTGGGCCACGCCGCGGCGTAGCGTTTGCGTCATGGCGGAACTCAAAGACCGGTTGCGTGCGGACCTGACCACCGCGATGAAGTCTCAGGACAAGCTGCGCACAGCGACACTGCGGATGCTGCTCGCGGCGATCCAGACCGAAGAGGTCGCTGGCAAAGAGTCGCGCGAGCTGTCCGACGCCGACGTGATCAAGGTGCTGTCGAGGGAGGCGAAGAAGCGCTCGGAATCGGCGGAGATCTACACCCAGAACGGGCGTGGCGAGCTGGCCGCCAACGAGCATGCCGAGGCGCGGGTCATCGACGAGTACCTGCCAACGCCGCTCACCGAGGCCGAGCTGGCCGATGTGGCCGACACCGCGATCGCCCAAGTCGCCGAGGAGATCGGCGAACGGCCCGGCATGCGCCAGATGGGCCAAGTGATGAAGGCGGCGACCGCCATCGCCGCGGGCAAGGCGGACGGCGCCCGACTGTCGGCGGCGGTGAAGGACAGGCTGTAGCCGCTTCGGCAGCCGTTTCTTGGGGTGGATGCCCGGGTACTCCGGGTGCCATGACGCGTTTTGGTTACACCCTGATGACAGAGCAGAGCGGGCCTAAAGAGCTTGTCCGTTATGCCGTTTCGGCGGAGCGCGCTGGCTTCGACTTCGAGGTGTCCAGCGACCACTACTTCCCGTGGCTGGCGTCGCAGGGCCATGCGCCCTACGCATGGTCGGTGCTCGGCGCCGTCGCCCAGGTCACCGAACAAGTCGAGCTGTTCACCTACGTCACCTGCCCGACCATGCGTTACCACCCCGCGGTCGTCGCGCAGAAGGCCGCAACGCTGCAGATCCTCGCCGACGGACGGTTCACCCTCGGGGTTGGCAGCGGCGAGAACCTCAACGAACACGTGGTCGGCGGGCGCTGGCCGACGGTGTCGCGGCGCCAGCAGATGCTCAAAGAGGCCATCCAGATCATCCGCGAGCTGTTCACCGGGGAGCTGATCGACTGGAAGGGCGAGTACTTCGAGGTGGACTCCGCCAGGATCTGGGACGTTCCCGAGACACCCGTCGCGATCGCCACCGCGGTGTCCGGCGAGCGCTCGGTCGACATGTTCGCGCCGCTGTCGGATCATCTGATCGCCGTCGAGCCGAACAAGGACCTCGTCGACGCGTGGCACGTCGCGCGGAAGGCGACCGGGCTACCCGGCGAGGTGAGGGTGATCGGGCAGATACCGATCTGCTGGGACCCGGACCGCGACGCCGCCGTGCAGCGCGCGCACGACCAGTTCCGCTGGTTCGGTGGCGGCTGGGCCGTCAACGCCGACCTGCCAACGACGGCGGGCTTCGAGGGCGCCACGCAGTTCGTGCGCCCGGAGGATGTCGCCGAATCCATCCCGTGCGGACCGGATCTCGACGCGATCGTCGACGCGGTGCGCAAGTACTGGGAAGCCGGCTTCACCGACATCGCACTGGTTCAGATCGGCGACGACGGTCAGGAGTTGTTCCTCAAGGAAGCGGCAGGCTCACTGCTGGAGAAGCTTCGGACCGAATCCGACTGAGGGGAACCAAAATGCCACGCGGAAAAGGTATCTACGACGACGAAGGCACCGACGAGCCCAAGGGTGGACGTCCGGGGCCGAAGGATGAGGGCGGCGAAGGCGGCATGGCGACACGCGAGAACACGCCCGATGTCGACGAGAGCAGCGAGGAGCCGACGGCCTGACAGTTATTGGGCGTCGCGGCCTTCGCGACTGCGCCGGTAGGCCGCGCGGCGAAAATCGCTGAGCCAGCGCGGAGCCAACTCGACTTCCGGGTCGGTGTGCATTGTGGGGTCGAACGCGACATCGTCGCGGCTGGGATCGAGGTGACGAAGCGTCAGATGGGCAAGTGGCAGGAAGTCGCCCGTACCCGCGGCCTGTTCGATATCGAATTCGACTCCACCTGAAGCGATTTGGTGTCGAATGACATCGAGCGACAACCCCGGTGCGTCGATATCGCTGACGAGGCGGGCGCGCACCCACCAGAGGCCGCCCTTGAAGCGCAACGGCATCACGCTGGAGAACGTGGCACCGGACCACGAGAAGAGCGGCCGCAAGACGAAGCGGCCTGCGCTGCCGGCAAGTGTCGATGCCAGCAGAACATCCCATGGCGCGCACGACCGCAGATCCGGTGGGGGCGGGATGCGCCATGCCAGGCCGGCGATGTCGGGCAGCGCACCATGCAAACCGACCGCTTTCGAAACTCGGCCGATGACGTCACAGGACTCCATCGGCAGCCCTTGGTCGGGTGGCGCGATCCGCTCGAGAATGCCCTCGGCCAGAGCACCGTCCGGGTGAAACAGCTGGCGGTGGCGCAATGCGGCGCCGAGCCGGATCGGCAACGCCGCGAGGTCGGAAGTCTGCACGGCATAGGTGTGCCCACGATTACGGTCCGCAAAACCCTCACGCGGGTTTAACAACCGCGATACCGGGCATTAATCACCCGAGTGCGTGACGCACAAGCAAACACCGTCGAAGGGCCGAGTTGACCACCTCATACACCGAACTGGATACGCCAGCCGTCACCGAGGGCGTATATGCCCCGCGGGAAGACTCGCAACTACTGTCGACGTCATGGAAAAGACGGGTCTGGCGCTTGGCAGCCGGGTCGCCGACCTCTGCACCGGTAGTGGTGTGGTGGCGATCGCGGCGAGCGAGCAGGGCGCCACAGAGGTCACCGCGTTCGACATCTGCCCGCGCGCCGTTCATTGCGCGCGCGCCACCGCTGCTGCCGCAGGAGCCGACGTGGCGGTGCACCTCGGCTCATGGGCACGCGGCGTGGAATTCGGGCCGTATGACTTGGTCGTCTGCAATCCGCCTTACGTGCCGCATGATCCGAGCATCGAGGGCATGCAGCTGCCGTCGGGCCTCGGCCCCGCACGGGCATGGGATGCCGGATACGACGGACGGCTGGTCCTCGACCCGTTGTGCAGGGCCGCGACTGAACTACTCGCCGACGGAGGCACGATGCTGCTGGTGCAATCCGAGTTCGCAGGCCCGCGTCAAACCCTTGCGCGGTTGGCCAGTTCCGGCCTGGACGCTGAAGTCATTGCGTGGCAGTGGATTCCCTTCGGGCCGGTATTGTCTTCACGCGCGCAGTGGCTTGAGGACACCGGTCGGCTCGAGCGCGGCCGTCGAGAAGAAGAACTGTTGGTCATCCGAGCGGACAAGCCATGAGAGATAACGAACCGCGCATCGTTCGAGTGGTGCCCTCAGGACCGGTGATGGTGGAAGGGCCGGTACGCATCGAAATGGCCGACGGCAGCGTGGTGGAGTCCGACCGGTTCATGGTCGCGATCTGCACATGCCGCCGCAGCAAGAGTTATCCACTGTGTGACACCTCGCACCGCTGCCGCAAGAGTGCCGAGATGTCAGCCAAGCGGCCGGCGTAGCGATGAGCGGTCGGCCTGCCAGCATGCCATCACGTGCTCGGCGAGCCGGTCTTCGACGACGTCGCGTGCCCTGATGCCGAATACCACGTCACGTTCCAGATGTGGTTCGCGCGCAACGAGATCCCCAACGACGTCGGTGCGCACCACTTGTTCGTGGACAGCGTCGGCCTCGATGTGTTCGCGGTAGAAGTCCACGCACGGCTCCGGTGCGCGCATCCGCTCCAAAGCTGCGACTAGACGTCGCGCGCCCGGCGGCGACGTGATCTCCGTCGACGCGAAATGCCCGATCGCGGCGCCACGGAACTCGCGGTGCAGACCGAACAGTGACATCAGGTTGACGGAGGCCAGCGCGTCGGCCGCCACGTCGTCGACATACGCGAGGTAGGTCGAGTCGAGGCCTGCGGCCTCCATCAAGTCGGCGAACAGTTGTTGATGCACCCGGGCTCCATGGCCGGCGCCGTACTCGTCGAACTCGACTGCGACAAACGATGCCTTCGCCTGTCCGATCAACCGCGGGATCGCGAAGGCGTGTGGGTCGGCTTCCTTGAGGTGATACAGCGAGCGATGCACGAAGTACTCCCGCATCTGCTCCCAGGTCCCGGTCTCGCGCAGGTAGTACGACGGGCCCGTGCCGTCGACCGGATCCACCGACAACGCGTCCATTGCATCGGCGGCGGTCTCGTCGGTTCCGATTTCGCCGATGTCGCGACGCACCGCGCTCAGAAACGCATCTTCGAGGCGGCCACGGGCATGCAGCAGCGCCGGATTCCACTCCCAGCGGGGGTTGACCCCGGCGAATCCGCGGTAGTGCAGCTCATAGCAGGCGTAGAGGGCCAGCTGCAGATCGAGGCCGTAAGGGTCTGCCTCACAGACTGGAACATCGATCGGTCGGGAATGCAGCGCCGGCCTGCCCCGCGTAAGGGTGTCGATCACCGCCGACGAGAGGGGACCGATGGCGAAGGGGCAGCGCGGGTTCGACGGAGGTCGACGGCAAAGTCACGCGCCATGTAATTCCCCAGACCGGGGGCCCCCAAACTACGTCGGAGCGCACGCGACAACGCGAGGGGAAAGTAGGAAAACGCTTTATTTCGCGCCAGCGTTAATTATGATGATCTCGATAATGAAACCGGATTTACCGGTACGGCTGTGACCACTGTTCTTATCCGTACCGCAATTCCGGTTTTATCGTCGCGTGCCGAGTTTCGTGCGGGGGTGTTTAGAACTAGGGTCGATGGGGAAGTCGGCTCTTCACTGTTGTCGGGTCGCGGGGGTTTGCGCATGGTCGTCATGCTGATAGTGATCTATCTCGGTGGTTGGGTGGCGGTTGCCTGTGCCGCTTATGCGGCGGGTAGGCGTCTGACAGAGCCTGAGGCGCCGCCGGTCCATCCGGTGATTATCAGCTTGGCCGCTGGTGCGGTCTGGCCGCTGCTGGTCGTGGGCCTGGTCGAGCTGAGCTCGATCATGGTGCTCACCAAGATCCAGCCCAAGCCCGTATCCAACCTCGGCATCTTGGCCTAGGCGCAGCAGTTAGGGTCCAACACGACGCATAGCGCGCCGAGCGCATCGCGCTGAGGCCGATGGTAAACGTTCATTCCGCGCCGGTCGGACTCGACGAGTCCAGCTCGTCGCAGCTGGTTCATGTGGTGGCTCACGGTCGATTCGGACAATCCCAGTGCATCGGCCAGATCGCCACTGTTCCGCTCGCCAGATGCCGAGCTGAACAAGAAGGACATGATCTTCACCCGCACAGGGTCTGCGAGTGCCTTGAGTCGGAGCGCCACATGCAGTGCGTCGTCATCGCTCATAGGGCCGGCGGCGACGGGGGCGCAGCAGACCGGCGCAGAGATATCGATCATGGGGAGCGTCTTGGGCACACGACTATGCTGCCATGAATCTTGACATATATCAAAAAGGTGGCATGCTGACGTCAGCGCGCTACTTCGATATATGTCTCACAGGTAAAGGGGAGTCCATCATGTCCCGCGTCCAGCTAGCCCTCAACGTCGATGACCTCGACGAGGCGATCACGTTCTACTCCAAGTTGTTCAACACCGCGCCCGCCAAGGTGAAGGAGGGCTACGCCAACTTCGCCGTGGCCGAGCCACCGCTGAAGCTGGTGCTGCTGCACAATCCCGGCAAGGGCGGCACCATCAACCACCTCGGCGTCGAGGTGGAGTCCAGTGAGCAGGTGCATACCGAAATCGCCCGACTCAGCGGAGAGGGTCTATTCACCGACGAAGAGATCGGTACGACCTGTTGCTTCGCAACCCAGGACAAGGTCTGGGTCACCGGTCCGGCAGGTGAGAAGTGGGAGGTTTACACGGTTCTCGCCGATTCGGAGACGTTTGGCTCCAGTCCGCAGCGCCCTGACGCAGACCAGGACGGCGGTGTCTGTTGCGGCGGCCGGGCTGCCGACCGAGCGGACGCCGAGGCTTCCTGCTGCTGACCACAATGTCGTCGGCATCGGCGGGGGAAGCCCTCGCCGATCCCGACGCTTTGGCACGTTCACCACTTGTTCGCTTGCGAGCTGATTCGATGACTGTCAATATCGATGGATGTCGAAGCCACGCCTTCCGTTGATCGATGTCTCGGGCTGTGATGTCGCACCGCTGGTGCGGGAACCTCTGTCGAGTGACGCCGCAGTGGAGTTGGCGGGCATGCTCAAGGCGCTGTCTGATCCGGTGCGGCTCCGGCTGCTTAGCGTGGTCGCGAGCCGTTCCGGCGGAGAGGCGTGCGTCTGCGACATCTCGGTCGGAATTGATGTCACGCAGCCGACCATTTCTCACCATCTCAAGGTGCTGCGTACAGCCGGGTTGCTCGACAGTGAACGGCGGGGATCGTGGGTGTATTACCGCGTGATTCCGGAGGCGCTGCAAAAGCTATCACGCGTGTTGGGTGCTGACGGACTAATCGGGAGTCGCTAGGTGGGAACCGTGGACTTACCGCGTCGACTCCTCGCGGAGTTCGTTGGCACCGCCCTGCTGGTAACTGTGGTGGTCGGCTCCGGCATTGCCGCCGCGCAATTGTCTGCGAACGATGTGGGGCTGCAGCTATTAGAAAACTCCACCGCTACGGTTTTCGGTTTGGCGGTACTGATATTGATGTTCGGTCCGGTATCCGGCGCTCACTTCAATCCCTTGGTGACGGCAGCTGACTGGGTGCTAGGCCGCCGGTCAGGTACCGGCATCTCGGGTGGCGACGCCCTTGCCTACACCGTCGTCCAGGTGATTGGCGCCGTGGGTGGCTCATGGCTGGCCAACCTCATGTTCGACCGACGCGTATTCGAGTTGGCAGCTAAGGACCGCATCACCACCGGGCACCTCGTCGGCGAGATCGTGGCAACCGCAGGGTTGATCGCTCTGATCTTCACCCTGGCCCGTACCGGCCGCGCAGGCCTCTCCGCGGCGGCGGTCGGCGCGTACATCGGTGCCGCGTACTGGTTCACCAGCTCGACGTCGTTCGCCAATCCAGCCGTGACCGTCGGGCGCATGTTTTCGGACAGCTTCGCGGGCATCAACCCCGCATCTGCGCCGGGGTTCATTGCCGCCCAAATCGTCGGCGCGCTAATCGGTTTGACGCTGATTGCCGCGCTCTATCCTGACGCGGCACAGACAGCCGACGACGTCGTAGTTCCGCATCATCACCGCGACTCGGCCGCCAACCTCGACGTTGACCAGAGGAGTTCGTCATGACCGGATTACCAGTCACCCGTCACCTTCACCGCGACCTGTCAATCGATCAGCAGCTCGCCCTCAAGACCGCCGCGACGCGTCTACAGCGCGAGTTCGACGGCACGTTCGGGGTCGAAACCGTCGATCGATTCCTGCACACGTCGTATGACCAATTCGCAGGACGTGCGACGGTCGCGAACTTCCTGCCACTCCTAGCCGAAAGGTTTGCCCGCCAACGCCTTAACGCCCTCGCGAAGGTCGAAGGCAAGGTAACCGACAGCAAGCCCACGGTGTTGTTCTTGTGCACACACAACGCTGGACGTTCCCAGATGGCGCTCGGATACTTCACCCACTTGGCCGAAGGGGATGGCGTCGCCTGGTCGGGTGGCTCCGAACCCGGAAGCGAGATCAACCCGTCGGCCATCGCGGCGATGGCTGAGGTTGGGATCGACATCACCAGTGAATTCCCCAAGCCGTGGACTGACGAAATCGTGCAGGCCGCCGACGTTGTCATCACCATGGGCTGCGGCGACGCCTGCCCCATCTTCCCCGGCAAGCGTTACGAGAACTGGGAACTACCCGACCCCGCCGGCCAATCCGTCGACGCCGTCCGACCCATCCGGGATGACATCGAAAAACGCGTCCGCCGCCTGCTCACCGACCTCGGAATCACCCCGCGTCGCTAGTGCACAACCCACTGATGAGTGCACCGCAATAACTCGTTCGACGCGGCTGTGCCCGAAAGACGCACGTACATCGATTTATCAGCAACGTAGCCACGCAGGTTCCCAGCATTCGACCCGCCGCAGAACCTGCTCCGGTAGTTTCGTCCACAGTCACGACCGTCCGAGATTGCGGAGTCTTGATGCAAACGTTTTGGGGTCGCACTGGTCATTACGGCATCACCACACTCGCCACAGACTTCATGGCCGACGGCATCCTCAGAGACTTCTTCGCCAAGAACCTCAACAGGATCAGTTATCCGCTCAAGGAGATCGCCGATCCGGGCTTCGACCAGCGAGTCGAGGCTGCGGGCGAAGCGGGCGAGTTCATCCCCCTCGCCGACGTGCCCGACGAGATCTGGAAGCAGTGGTCTAAGGCGGACGATCCGCAGCGCGGGCGAATCGGCGGCCGCGCCAACCCCGGCGGCGACTACAGCTCGGGTCCCGAAAACCCAAACCATTACGCCGACGTCGACATTGCGCCTGCGGGTGAGGACATGAACTGGCGCGATCAATGTCTGGCCAACTCGGACCTGATCTCGCCCGAGATTTGGGACGAGCAGTTCTATAACCGGTTGCCGCACAACGTTGCTCCGGAGAAGCGCGGCCTGTCACCATTTCGGGTTTGGCAGCTGTTCGACGCGATGGCCGACTGCCTGCGCAGCGACGACGTCGACGGCTTTCTGGTCGCGGCAGGCGTGTGCGCGCACTATGTCGGTGACTCGTGTCAGCCGATGCACGGTTCTGTGATGGCCAACGGCGATTCGTCCCGCCACGTGCACCGCATCATCAAAGGCGAACGAAAGGAGGTCGTCTACGGCATCGGCTCGCACGAGTGGTACGAGTCCCATATGGTGGCCGCCAACGTCGACGCTTTGATCGCAGGTGTCAAGGCCGCCGCGACTCCAGCAGGCCACGGGCTGAACCTGTGCGCGGCGGGTAGAGACACCGCGCGCGCGACACTGCAACTGATGTACGACGTCGCCCACATCCTCCCGCCGGTGGACATCGTGAACAGCTTCCAGGAGGCCCTGTCGAACTACGGCGATCAACTCGATGAGGCCGTTGCAGCAGCCGACGAAGCGGCCAGGGCGACGATCACCTCGGTGATGTGGCAGCAGCTCGGTTCCCGCACTGTCGAGGTGATGATCGAAGGCGCGCGAGCCCTGGCCATGATTTGGGAGTCGGGCTGGGCACACGCGGGGCACCCCCAGCTGGCGGCCAAGGCACTCGACAAGGAAGCGCTCACGGCTCGCTACGTCGATCCAGAGTTTCTACCCTCCAAAGAGATTCGCGATATCAGGCCACTGCTCGGAATTGACTAAGCGCTCGTCCCCATTCGAACAGCATTTGCCGTTTTGTCCCCTTCGCAAGCTTCTCCTCCCTATAGTTCAAGTGGCAGTAGGGGGAGCTATGCAAGTACGCATACCAGTGATCGTCAAGGATCCAGTCGTCACCCAGTACAAGGACGTGGAGCCGACCGAGCAGATCACCATCGACGACGGCGCGTTTCTCGACGGACCCGTGTCGCCTCGGGTCGCGGTGCTCGACTTCGAGCCCGACATCGGCACTCTCGCCCCTCCCGCGCGGTACGTCGCTCCGAAGGGACGGTCGAAACGGGGCACGTACGAGATCCCACATCCCGTCAGCACGGGCGATCCAGACGTCGATCACATCGCGGCAGCCGTCTCGGTGTTCGGTGCCGTACACAAGACGATCAAGCTATTCGAAGAGCAGGATGCCCTGGGTCGTCCAGTCGTCTGGGCGTTCGGCGCACCGCAGCTCCTGGTCGTGCCGCGGGCTGGCGAGATGGCGAACGCCTACTACGAACGTGAGTCACACAGCTTGCAGTTCTTCAGGTTTGCCGATCCCAAAAACTCCGGTCGGTGGATTTACACCTGCAACTCGCAAGACATTGTCGCCCATGAGACCGCGCACGCTCTGCTTGACGGCATCGCGCCGGATTTGTACTCGGCGATCTCGCCCGAATCCCTTGCGATCCATGAGAGCGTTGCCGATCTCGCCGCGCTGCTCGTCTCCCTGCGCTGCCGTGAGCTGACTGCGCGCGTGCTGTCCACGACAGGAGGGAGCGTCGACAACTCGAATGTGTTCAGCGGCTTGGCGGAGGAGTTCGGCAGCGCTCTCGACCGCGAGCGCCCCTACCTCCGCAACCTCAACAACGACACCACCGTGCGAGATGTCCCCGACGACGAGCCACACGACCTATCGACCGTGCTGTCGGGGACCTTCTACACGCTTCTACTCAAGACGTACGAGGAGCTGAGACCGCAGCTCGCTGCGAACGCGATTCTCGATCCCAAGCTGGTGTCGGCCTCTGAGGCACAGTTCGTCGCGCAGTCCGCGACGGCCGAGCAGGCCGACCCGAGGCCGCTCGGTTTCGGAGACGATGTGAAGGCGCTGTTCGTTGCGGCCGACCGGGTCAAGCGCACGCTCGTGCGTGGACTCGACTACCTCCCACCCGGCGACGTGAATTTCGCCGATCTGGCCCGCGCCGTACTCGCTTCAGACGAGGCGTCGCACCCCGACAGCTCGACGCAGCGAGATTGGCTCGTCGAGGAGTTCGTCAAGCGTGGAATCGTCGCCGCCCCAAAGGAGTTGGACGTCAAGACCAACTTCGAACACGCGGCCCTGCGCGGCGTCGACGTCGACGAGCTGGTCGCATCGGACTTCGCCGCCTACACATTCGCTCAAACAAACAGCGCCTTTTTGAGGATCCCGCGTAAGACCCCGTTCGAGGTACGTCCACGTCTCGACGTCACAAAGGAGTACTTTCATCGCGAGGGGAGGGGCCTCCTGCGAGAGGTGTTGTTCAAAGTCGCATGGTCGGACATCGAGCCCAACCGCACGGGGCACGGAATGCCTAAACGGCGCCGTTATCGCGCAGGCACTACCCTTGCGATCGGTCTCGATCGGGCCAAACCCTATGTGCGGGCACTGATCACGTCTAGCCGCCGCACGCGCGACCGCAACGCCACGGATGCTCTGCTGAAGTCGTTGCTCGAATTGGAGCAACTCAACGTGTCGGCCACGCCAAGCAGCGGCTCACCGACTTTCCACGGATTGATGGAGGCCGACGTCGGCTCTGGCGTGCTCCGCGTGCAGGGAATGGCGCGGATGCTGCACATCACGGGAGGGATCCGCTGATGACGGACAAGCTGGTCGTGCGCATGTACAACGTCCGGTTCGGTGACGCGATCCTGATCACCGTCCCCGACAAGAACCGATCGACCGGGCGCACCACAATGCGCCGGATTCTCATCGACGTCGGCAATTCGTCGAAGGGCACAGGAAGCGCCGGAGGCGGGGACGACGTGGTATTCGAGGACGTTGTCGGCGACATTCTCAACGAGCTCGATGGCGAGCCGCTGGACCTCTACGTCATGACACACGAGCACCTCGATCACGCCCAGGGCTTGTTCTACGCGTCGACCAAGCTGCCGGATCTCGACATCGCAAACCGGCTCGAGGTCCGGCATGTGTGGTTGACGGCGTCAGCCGACCCCGACTACTACAAGAACGGCGCCCATCCGGAGGCCAAAAAGCAGGAGCGCAACTTCGTGGAGATGTACCACCGCGTGGCGGCGCTCATGGCGAGCCGACCGCTGGCTGCCACCCATGAATTCAACACGATGCTGGCTAACAACGACCCCCGCAAGACGGATGATTGCGTCGCGTACCTCAGGACGCTGAATGTCGCCAAGACGCACTACATCCACCGAACGGCGCAGCTTGGCGGTAAACATCCCTTCCGTGAAGCAAAGCTGTCTGTGTGGGCGCCGGAGGAAGACACGTCTGACTACTATGGCCGGTTCCAGCCGCTCGATGCCGGCGCCGTTCCACTTCAGGCGGCGGCCCCGAAGGGTAAGCGTGCGAAGCGCACGCCGGTGGCCGACCCGCATCCCCCGCCGGGCGTGGACGTCGGAGCATTTCTCGGTCTGGTCGAGGCGAGGCGCAACGGTGCCGCCGACAATCTTCTGACCATCGACAAGGCGGCAAACAACACCAGCATCGTATTCGCCCTCGAGTGGCGGGGGTGGCGGTTGCTGTTCGCCGGGGACGCTGAAATACGCAGCTGGAAGACCATGGCGCGAGAAGGCGTGCTCAAGCCGGTTCACTTCCTCAAGGTCTCGCACCACGGCAGTCACAACGGCACGCCGACCGATGCCATCTTCGACGCGATCCTGCCGGCCGTCGCTCCAGACAACAAAGGTCGCCGCGCGGCCGTCTCGACGTGGCGCAAGACGTACCCCGGTATCCCACACACACCGACCAACACCCGCCTCAAGAAGCGAGCGACCTTGAAATCGACGCTCGACAACCCCGACGAACTGTTCTACGAAGTCACCTTCCCCGGCTAAGCCCACCGCATCCGGGAGATCAATACCGGCAAGCACAGAGGCGACTTTCGAATGAGAGTCGCCTCTGGTACCTGCAGTGATGGTGTCGGGGTGGCGGGATTCGAACCCACGACCTCTTCGTCCCGAACGACCCTGACCTGGGCAGACGGCAATTGGTGGCTGTCGACGAAGCAGGTTGGCAGCGCGTGAAAAATGACCGCCAACTGCGGCCTTAATCGCAGTAGCCGTCCACAATCACCATCGTCCGCGTAGGTCGAAAGCGTACCCGCGTGCGTACTCACGGGCCGCCGCATGTTTCGACGGTCGCGGCAAGCGCATCATTGAGACATGGGCAGCACCGTTGACCGAGCGGGGATCGCGGGCGAATTGGAGCGGGCACGCGTCGAGTTCCATCAACTCCTCGACCAAGTTGAGCGTGAAGACGGGTGGGCCAGGCCGACGAACGGCACGCGTTGGACGAACGAGCAGCTGCTGTTCCACATGGTGTTTGGCTACATGGTCGTGCAGCGGCTACTCGTTCTGGTAAAGGTGTTCGACCGTCTACCGGATTCAGTGAGCCGCGTTTTCGCCCGCGTCCTCGACGCCGTAGCCGCACCGTTCGATGTCGTCAACTATTACGGCTCCTGCGCGGCAGCGTTGGTCTACAACCGCCACCGGATGGGCGCGAAGATTGACCGGGTGATTGCCTCGTTGCGCCGCGAACTTGCGCGGGAAAGCGACGACGCCTTGCGCTGCGGCATGCATTTCCCAACCCGGTGGGACCAGTTCTTCAAGGACTACATGACATTGGAAGGCGTCTACCGCTACCCCGGCGAGCACCACGACTTCCATGCCCGCCAACTCACCCTCACTCCGCGCGTTTGATGGCAACGAGCGGCTTTCGTCGGAGAGAGAGCGGGCGCTGGCCGTGCGAGGCGCGCTGAGATGCCGTCCGGGGTCACCCCCCACCCCCTCATCATCGGACGCCGTCTGCTCCGCACGCGATCCGCGATCAGGTTGGTGACCGCAGGAAACGACTGAGGAAGCCAGTCCATCTACGTGACTCCGGCTCGTGCCCCTTGCATCGCGAGGCTGTCGGCACTCCGCGCATCACTTGATCGACATGCTGGCCGCAACCGGCCCAGGTCGTCTTCCCGCAGGTCTTGCAGATCACCGCTCGACACATCTTGAACTCCTTCTCGAAAGCCGCACCTCAACGCTGCCAGGCTCCATCTACTCGACAAGCAATACCCAGGGGGGTATCGTCCGTATCAGAGTATCAATACCCCCCCTGGTATAGCGAGGAGCGAGACATGATTGGTGACGAAGAGGCCATCGGCGTGGTGCTCAACCGACTACGCCGTGCACACGGCCAACTGGCAGGCGTCATTTCGATGATCGAACAGGGCCGCGACTGCAAGGACGTCGTCACCCAACTCGCTGCCGTATCGAAGGCGTTGGACAAAGCCGGATTCAAGATCGTCGCCACTGGACTGCGGCAGTGCCTGACCGGCGAGACACCGGAGAACTCACAACCGATGACCGAGGCCGAGTTGGAGAAGCTGTTCCTCGCCCTCGCGTGAGGTCCCCAGCGACATCCACGAAACAAGGAGATGACATGAACTACGCACTGTCGACCACACTGCACACCACCTTTGACGACGCCGTCGAACGCACACGTAAGGCACTGTCGGAGCAAGGTTTCGGCGTGCTCACCGAAATCGACATGAAGGCCACCCTGAAAGCAAAGCTCGGTGAGGACATGGAGGACTACCTGATCCTCGGCGCGTGCAACCCGCCGCTGGCACACCGCGCCATGAACGCCGACCGCCAGATCGGGCTGCTGCTGCCGTGCAACGTCGTCGTCCGTGCCGACGTGGCCGATCAGGGATCGGTGATCATCGACGCGATGGACCCACAAGTGATGGTCCAGGTGTCCGAGGAACCGGAACTGCGCGACGTCGCCAACGATGCCGCCACGAAGTTGCAGGCGGCCATCGACTCCCTCAGCCGACACGCCCCGCACCCGCTAAGACGACCGACAAGGGCCTGCGGCGACGCACCCGGTTACGGACAACGGCATGACCATCACCCTGTCACTACTCTTCGGTGCCATCATCGGCGTCCTGCTCGGACTCCTCGGCGGCGGCGGATCGATCCTGGCCGTGCCCGTCCTGGTCTACGCGCTCGGCTTGGATGTGGCCCAAGCCATTCCGGTATCGCTGATCGTCATGCGGTCGCCTCGGCGGTGGGTGCGCTGCCCAAGGTGCGGGCGAATCAGGTGCAGTGGCGACTGGCCGGCATCTTCGCCGCCGCTGGCATCCCGGCCACCTTCGTCGGGACCGCCGTCGGGAAGCACCTTCCGACAGCACGCGATCATGCTCGGATTCGCCGTCGTGATGATCGCCGCCGGGATACGAATGCTGCGCGACAACGGTGACACCGGCACCGCCTGCAAGGTCGGCAACGAAGGGATCAACTGGCGACGCTGCGCACCTCGGTCCATCCCCGCCGGGTTCGTCGTCGGCTTCCTGACCGGACTGTTCGGCGTCGGCGGCGGATTCCTCATCATCCCCGCACTGGTGCTGATGCTCGGCGTGGAAATGCCCATCGCCGTCGGGACCTCGCTGCTGATCATCACCGCGAACTCCGCGGCAGGCGTGCTCTCCCACCTGCACGGCGCACACATCGACTGGGCGCATCACCGCCGCCTTCGTCGGCACCGCCATCGTCGGATCACTCATCGCCGGGCACCTCGGCAGCAAGGTCGACACCAGCCGACTACAGCACTGGTTCGCCTACCTCGTCTTCGCCGTCGCCGCCTACGTCCTGATCGACACCCTCGCTGCTGCACTGACCAAACCAGACTCAACGCAGCGCTCCACTCCCACGCGAACCCGGGCGCACGACAGAAGGAGAACACCCATGAACGTGTCCATCATCGAAACCACCGGGCTCGGCGACCGCAGCTACCTGGTCACCGAAGGCGACATCGCCGTAGTCGTCGACCCACAACGCGACATCGACCGAGTCCTCGACCTCGCCCGCGAACACGGCGTCCGGATCACCCACGTCCTGGAAACCCACATCCACAACGACTACGTCACCGGCGGCCTGGAACTCGCACGCGTCGCCGGAGCCGAGTACGTCGTCCCCGCCGGAGACGACGTCGCACTATCAACGACGCGCCATCAACGACGGCGACGTCATCGACGCCGGACCCATCCAGCTGCGAGGCCGTCCACACGCCCGGCCACACCCACCACCACATCAGCTACGTCCTCCACGACGACAACGGCGCGGCGGTCGGAGTCTTCACCGGCGGCTCGATGCTGCACGGCACGACCGGACGCACCGACCTGGTCGGCGAAGAACACACCCACGAACTGACCCACGCCCAATTCCACTCGGTGCGCCGCCTCGCCGACGAACTCCCCGACACCGCCGAGGTCTATCCCACCCACGGCTTCGGCAGCTTCTGCTCGGCCACGCCGGGCAGCGGAGACACCTCCACCATCGCCGAACAGCGCACCAACAACCCCGCACTCACCCAGGACGAGCAGACCTACGTCGACGAACTCATCGCCGGCCTGTCCGCCTACCCCGCCTACTACGCCCACATGGGCGTCATCAACAGCGAAGGACCCGCACCCGTCGACCTCTCGACCCCCGCACCGGTGGACCCCGAGGAGTTGCGCCGCCGCATCGACGCCGGAGAGTGGGTCGTCGACCTGCGCAACCGCACCGCATTCGCCGCTGGGCATCTCGACGGGACCCTCGCGTTCGAGCTGTCCACCTCCTTCGTCACCTACCTCGGTTGGCTGTACCGTGGGGCGCTCCGCTGACCCTGATCGGCGACGACCAAGACCAAATCGCTCGATGCCCGGCGCGAACTCGTCCGCATCGGAGTCGACAACGTCACCGGATCAGCAGTCGGCGACATGTCCCGCTTCGCCAACGGCACACCGTTGCGGTCCTACCGAGTCGCCGACTTCGGCGACCTGGCCGACGCGATCGGCACACGACGACCTCACCGTGCTCGACGTCCGCCAGACAGGGCGAGTACGACGACGGACACGTCACCGGAGCGATCAACATCCCGCTGCACGAACTCGCCCACCGGATCGACGAAGTCCCGCCGGGAAGGTGTGGGTGCACTGCGGGTCGGGGTATCGCGCCTCCATCGCCGCGTCCATGCTGGACCGCCACGACCGCACCGTCGTCCTCGTCGACGACACCTTCGACCACGCCGCGAAACTCGGACTCGCTGCCTGACACCCCGACCTCACTGCACGCTAGGCCAGTCCGCCAGGCGTTGACCGGTACTACTGATCCACCGCGTCGGACACCGCACGGTAGACCGTTGCCCGACTGACGCCGAGCGTTGTGGCGATAGTGCTGGCCGACTCTCCGCTGGCGTGCATCCGCCGTGCCAGCGCCGTCTTGGAGTCATCTAAGGCTTTCGGGCGACCGATGGACTGTCCGCGTGCCCTCCGCGCATCACGCGCCGCAGCCCGCCGTTCGCGGCCTAACTCCAATTCCAGTTCGGCCAGACTGGCAAGCACACCGGCGACCATTCGCCCTGTGGCATTCGACGTGTCGATACCTTCGCGGAGGGAACGCAGCACAATCCCACGCTCGCCAAGGTCACGGATGGTCGTCATTACCTCGGCGGCGTTGCGGCCCAAGCGGTCGATGCCGACGACGACGATGGCATCACCTTCGCGTGCGTAGTCGAGAAGCGCGGCAAGCCCCGGACGCTGTTCCCGCGTCGAGGCGCCCGACAGCTTATCGGAGTAGATACGTGTCGTATCGACGCCTGCGCCAGTGAGCGCATCGACTTGCTGATCGAGCGATTGATGCCCGGTGCTCACGCGGGCGTAACCGAGTTGGGTGCCAGTAGCGGCGGTTGCTGCCATGCTTTATAGCGTCTCAAAAGTCTCAGAACGTGTAAAAATGAGACTCGAGTTTTTGAGGCAGCTTTTGAGACAAATTGAACTGGCAATTTCTGTCCGACAGCCGAACCCACGGGAAACGTCGCAAATCTTTAGTTTTGATACGCCCAACGCGCCGAGCAAGCGCACCAGATGTTTCACCCGCAGCGGCAATTACGAGGCGACGGCGGATAGTCGCCATTCGCCGGGCACACCTTTGAGCGTGTGATCGCCTCGGTCTTCGAACTCGAGCCCTGACCCGATCACCAGGTCACGCAGCGTACTGGACACGAGCACTTCGTTCGGTCCGGCCAATGCGCTGACCCGTGCACCGATGTGGACCGCGATGCCGCCGATATCGTCACCGCGGATCTCACACTCGCCGGTGTGCAGCCCGGCGCGGACTTGGATGCCGAGGGTCTGCACCGCGTCGCGAATCGCCATGGCGCAGCGGATCGCTCGCTGCGGGCCGTCGAATGTCGCAAGGAAGCTGTCCCCAGATGTGCTCACCTCGCGGCCACGAAAGCGAGCGAGTTGTGACCGGACGACGGCGTCGTGTGCGTCGAGCAAGGCATGCCAGTCTCGATCACCCATGTCTGCGGCCTGGCGCGTCGAGTCGACGATGTCGGTGAACAGGACGGTGGCGAGCACTCGGTCGTCGGCCACGTCTGCCTGCTCGCCGGTGAGGAATTCGGCGATCTCCTGGAAGGAATCCCGCCATGGCTCAACGAAGTGGTACATGTTGCGCCCCGGCAGCTCAACGTATTTCGCGCCAGGTATGCGGTCTGCGACGTACCTCCCAGACGCGGGCAGGACGAATTTGTCGTCGGAGTGGTGGACGACCAGGGTAGGCACACGGACAGTTGGAAATATTGCGCGAGAACCTAAGTCAGCAGAGATGAGCGGCACCATCAGCTCGACGGTCCGCGGACTTGCTGCCCAACGTTCCATCTGCGCCCACGCGGCCCGGATCTCCTCGTTCCACGGCATGTCCGGATTGAGCAGATGTTGCAATTCGCCAGTTCCCCACGTGGCTTTTAACGTAGCGATGGTTTGGTCTTGAATCGCCAAGCGGTCCGCTGTATGTGTTTCACCCTCAAGCACGATCAGCGCGGATGTCCGAGAAGGATGGGTTGCCGCGAATAGCGCTCCTGTCATGAGTGCGCCGGGGTAAGTCACCAGAGCTGCTTCGCGGCTCCCCAAAGCGTCGAGCACGGCGGTGATGCTGTCGGCCCACTGTTCTAAGGTCGGTAACGCGCCCGCCTCGACGGGATCGGACGCTCCGGTGCCCGGCTGATCGAAGATTATTAGCCGACCGAGCGATGTCATCGCCTCGACCCAGCCTTGTGTCGACGGCAGCTCCGGAAAAAGCTCACAGCTGGTGAACCAGTTCGAGACGAACACGATGTCGCGAGCACCTTCACCCGAAGCGCGATAGGCGACGCGCAAGTCCCCGTTCAGCGCGTAGCGCGTCTCCGAGAACACGGCGGAAGTGTAAGCCGGGAGCCGGGTCGAGTTTTTGGTGTCAGGCAAACCCGCCAGCACGAGCGGGGATCAAAGTGGTGACCCACGCGACCCCCGACACTGTTGCTGCGACCTTTGAGAAACCCGCAACGTTAGTCTTGAAGCTTCGTCCCCGTCAGCGTTGGTAGGTCGACGCTCGCCTAGTTAAATTGGGAAGCCTCGGGAATGAGGATTGTCACGCGAGCACGGATCATCCCGTCGTCGGTCTTCGCCCAAATCCTCGCCTCACCTGTTGCCAGACTGCCCAGTCGTGCGATGCGTTGGAGGCCATCGGTGTACGTCACAGCAAGCTCAGCGGCGAGGTAGCCAACGTGGTTCTGCCCGACCATCACAGCGACCGCGTTCGGGTCGTGCTCATTCCATGGCTCGGGGACGAGGATGCAGCGGACCATGTTGAGTGTCACACCACGTTCTGTGATCGGCATACCGGCTTCCTTGAAAACCCGGCGAATATCTTTGGCGCGGTATGTCTCCCCGACTACCTCGATCTGCTCGTCGAGCGGATAGCGGGGCTCCTCAAGTTTCGCGGCAGCCACGATGTCGGCAAGTGGAGATGAGGCTGGACCCCTCGCCCTCTTAACGGGCATTGCCGCGTACGCACTGGTCGGTGATGAATCGTGCGACCCAGATACTGCGGGCACAGCCGACACCGAAGGCGTTGGGGCGGGAATTTGCGCGTAATGATCGGTCCACTTGGAGCCGTCCCACCAACGGAGCCGACTGGTGCCCTCAGGGTCCGGACACCACATAGGCGGAGGCAACAACTGCGGGACTTGGTTGGGCTCCACGTCGCCTCCTACTCACGTTTGGATCGAAGCGAAGTAGTTGCCAATGCTACGAGCAGCGCAGAAGTTCCGCGGGCGGTACGGCAAACTCTTGGGAGGTGCGTTTCCGCCTATCGCTACCCCGTCCGTACGGACGTCGGTACGCGCGTCTGAGGGGCAAGGGGTGGGTTAAATCTCGAATGGAATCAATCGCACGACCGCTTGTCAGGCGCATCTGAGCGGGGACGCATTTCAGAAAAATATGGCCCGACGGGCTGGTCGGCGGACCGGGACCGCCGTTGAGGAGATCCCGGCGCGCATACCGTACGCGGAGTGTCACACTGTCGCAGGTGTCACGCCACGCGTTCGGCGCTGGTCAGCGGGTCTTCGCTGCTGGGCGCTTCTTGCGACACTTGTGACACTGTGACAGGCCCGTAGGACCCGCTACCGATCCGTTCAATGAGACCGCTCTTCGTCAACCGTGACAGGTACTGGCGCGCAGTGGATTCGGGAATGTCGAGATACTCAGCGACCTCGCGACTGTTCGTCACCATGCCGGCGTCGATGAGTTCGAACGCTTCCTGCATCTTGGTCCCGAGTCTGCTCGTCGTTGCCCGCTTGGCAGCCACTGCTAGGTCGTCACCATCCGTCGACCACTGTCCGCCAACGAAGTTCAGCTTGTAGACCATCTCGTCAACATCGCGACCAGTCACGCTGAGCGTGCCCGATGTGCCCGTTCGCTGCCTGTTGAGTGTGATGATCGTGTCCACTGACCCGGCGAGACCCAGCGTCCCCGAGACTTGATCCAGGAAGTCGTCGGACTGGCCCTTGCGGTTGTGATGAACCGCGATGACAGTGCCGCCGTTCGCGAGCAACGTCTGTAGAAGCGTCCCAGCCTTGTAGTCGTCTGAGTACCCATTCGGACTGCGTTCTCCACGAATCTTCTCAAGCGTGTCGACGATGACCAGAGGCTTGTCCGTGCGGTGCGAGTCAACCCACGTCTTCGCCAGGTCCATCGCGCCCTCCGAGTCGTAACGGGTCATGAAGCTGAACTCGCTCGGCAGCGCCGCATCGTCAAGCAGAATCCGCGAGCGCAGTTGCAACCGTCGTGGGTCATCTTCCAAAGCCATGTAGAGGACCGGGCGGGCTTCCAGTTTCACGCCTAGCACAGTCCCACCGCTGGCGGCGGCCAGGGCTAGCGCGAGCACCAGGAACGACTTGCCGATCTTGGGGTGGCCCGAGAGGATGCAGCAGCCCTCAGGGATGATGCCAGGGACGACCCAGGCAGGTTCGGGAAACACCTGTGCGTCCAGCCAGGTCCCGTTGCGGATGCCGCTCATGCGGCTCCGTCCTGGTTTGCAGCCTCTTCGAACTGTGCGTCGACCCAGGCGTCGACGTCAGTACGGCGGTACACCACCCGCCGACCGATGCGAGCCGACCGTGGCCCGTACCCAGTGGTCCGCCAGTAGCGAATGGTGTTTACAGAGGTGTTGAGTTCTTCGGCTAGTTGCTCGATGCCGAGAATTTGAGACATCAGATTCCTTCTTGTTGTGCTTGATCTAGGACATTCCGCGCAGCGTCGTAATCAGCGAGGAACTAATGGGAGCGATGGAATCGCCCCGCCTAGACGCATTTTGAGAAGGATGCTGTAAGCGTCTGATGTCATCTGTCGATGACGGCTGTAATCGAAGCACAACGATGTGAGTTACGTCAACCCTACGTGGCTGGACGTTTGCTGTGAGAGGACCGTCGATCGTCTCGCCCAGTACGCTTGCGTACTCTACGATGCACGTATGTCGCAGATCCGCGGAGCGCGCCAGGGCGTTGAAAACTTGTGGGTAAGCCGCTCCGGTCAACGGACCAAGTTGTACGGAACCGGCATGCAGTACCGGGCACGCTACGTCGACACGAGCGGCCAAGAACACACCAAGCGGTTCAAGTACAAAGCCGACGCGACCGACTGGCTCAAAGAGGTCACGCGCAAAGGTGCCGACATTGCGCCAGCGGTTAAGGGCAAATGGACTGTGGCGCAACAGTACAAGGCGTGGATACGGAAGGCCGACATTGCCGAGACCACCAAGGCGACGCGTATCCACACATGGAACGCGCACGTTGCCGACAAGTGGGGTGACGTCCAAGTCTCTAAGGTAGATCCGCCGGGAGTTAAGGCGTGGGTGGCGGACATGAAAGACGCCGGGGTGGGTGCGCCGACCATCGAGAACGCTCTAGGTGTGCTGCGGATGGTCTTAGCCGATGCGCTTTCTGACAATCGACTTGTCCGTAACCCGTGCGACGGGGTTAAGGCACCTAAGCGCCAACCTAAGCCGCGTGCGTACCTCACACATGAGCAGGTGGAGACTCTCGCGGCGGCCGTGAACGACGACGCTCTCGTGATTCAACTCTTGGCCTATACCGGCTTGCGGTGGGGAGAGTTGGCTGCGCTCAAGGTTGAGTCTGTGGACCTCATGCGGCGGCGGCTACAGGTGGATACGTCGGTCGCCGAAGTTGGCGGTCGTCTTGTGTGGAAAGCGCCGAAGGATCACGAGCGCCGGTCGGTGCCCTTCCCCGCCTTCTTGACTGACGATCTAACAGCGGCGATGGCTGGAAAGGGTCGAGATGATCTAGTGCTCTCGTCGACGGCGGGGAGCGTGCTACGGGTGTCAACGTGGCGACCGCGCGTATTCAACGCGGCACGCGATGGCTTGGGCGCTGACTTCCCGAAGGTGACTCCGCACGATCTGAGACATACGGCCGCAAGCCTTGTGGTGTCGGCGGGAGGGAACGTGCTGGCCCTAGCGCGCATGCTGGGGCATGAGTCGCCCAAGATGACGCTTGAGACCTACGCGGACCTTTTCGACTCTGACCTGGACGCTCTAGCTGACGTACTCGACCAAGCGAGAACTAAAGCGCTACAGCCGATAACAATCAACGACGACAATGAATCGGGAGAGAAAAACGTACCCGGTACGCTTGAGCAAACTGCCTAACTACACTCCGTAAGCCTGTTGCCAGGCTTTTCGCTGTCGGGGTGGCGGGATTCGAACCCACGACCTCTTCGTCCCGAACGAAGCGCGCTACCAAGCTGCGCCACACCCCGCGTGAAGCCACGACAGCGTATCGCACCGGCAGCCGGTGAAGCGAAACGGCTTGAGCCGCGATTTCTGCATGAGGGCTGCGGTTTAACGCAGGCAACGACCGTGGCGCAGAAATCGGCGTGACGGCAATGGTTGAAGCGTAGGCCACGTTGCGTCCGCTCAGAGGCGTAGATCACGACACGCCGCGGGATGGATGTGGGTTGTCGGTGGCGTTATGCACACTGACGGCAGTTGCCGAGTAACTTCAGAATCGAGGCACGAAATGACTGGGTTGGGAGCTTCCATCTACCTGGGATTCTTCGCGCTGGCCGCATTGTGGCTGTTTTTGACCTCCGACGGACCCCTCACGGGCGGATCCGACGATCAGGGCCAGCGCCCGGAACGCTCGAATTCGACCAGCACCTCGGCCGACGCCGAGGGGTCGAGCCCATGGCTGGTCAGCCACTCGTCACAGAAGTAGGTGTCCGCGTAGCGGTCGCCGCTGTCGGCGAGCAGGGTCACCACCGACCCGCTGCGCTTGTCCGCAATCATCTCGGCCAGCAGGCCGAACGCCCCCCAGAGATTCGTTCCCGTCGACGGCCCCACCCGCCGGCCCAGCACCCGGCTGACGTGACGTGCCGCCGCGACCGAAGCCGCATCGGGCACCACCACCATGTGGTCCACCACGTCCGGCAGGAACGACGGCTCAACCCGCGGGCGGCCGATGCCCTCGATCCGCGACGACATCCCCGTCACGACGTCCCTGCGACCCTGGGCATAGGACGGGAAGAACGCCGAGTTCTCCGGATCGACGACGCACAACCGGGTCGCGTAGCGGCGGTAGCGGATGAACCGTCCGATGGTGGCGCTGGTTCCGCCGGTGCCCGCCCCGACCACGATCCACTCCGGAATCGGATGCGCCTCGTCACGCATCTGCTCGAAGATCGACTCGGCGATGTTGTTGTTGCCGCGCCAGTCGGTCGCGCGTTCGGCGTTGGTGAACTGGTCAAGGTAATGCCCGCCCGTCTCCTCGGCCAGCCGCTCCGCTTCCGCGTACACCTGCGACGCCTCGGCCACGAAATGGCAACGGCCGCCTTGTGATTCGATCAGCGCGATCTTGGTTGCGCTGGTCGACGACGGCATCACCGCGATGAACGGGACCCCGATCAGCGCCGCGAAGTACGCCTCCGAAACGGCCGTCGACCCCGACGATGCCTCGATGACGGTGGTGCCCTCACCGATCCAGCCATTGCACAGCGCGTAAAGGAACAACGACCGCGCCAGCCGGTGCTTGAGGCTGCCGGTGATGTGCGTGGTCTCGTCCTTGAGGTAGAGCTGGACGTCGACGCCGTCGCACCAGGCAGTCGGCAGCGGATACCGCAGCAGATGGGTGTCGGCGCTGCGTCTGGCGTCGGCCTCGATCAACCGGACCGCGTTGTCCACCCACGACCGTGGCTGGCTGCGAGTCGCTGTCGAAGCCTTGTCGGTCACCGCGCCGATACGGTCGGGTGGGACTGGCCCGCGCGCGCCCCTACATCACGGCCTCCGATGGGGGCCGCCACCAGCGTCAGCATCGTGGCCTCGGGCCTGCAGCAGAACCGTATGGGATAGAACGGTGACGTGCCGATGCCCGCCGAGACGTGCAGCTGCGTGCGGGTGCCCCACTGCGACGCGCCCTTGGCGCGCGACCGATCCAGGTCGCAGTTGGTGACGATCGCGCCGTAGAACGGCAGGCAGAGCTGGCCGCCGTGAGTGTGGCCGGCCATCACCAGCTGATAACCGTCGGCCGCGAAGCGATCCAGCACCCGCGGCTCTGGCGAATGCGTCAGCCCCAGCGTCAGATTGGCGGCCGGGCTTGGCGGTCCGGCGATGGTGTCGTAGCGGTCCCTGGACAGATGCGGGTCGTCGACCCCGGCGACGGCGATCCGCAGGCCCGCGACGTCGAGATCGCGGCGGGTGTGCGTCATGTCCAGCCAGCCGCGCTCGGTGAACGCCGCCCGCAGGTCCTGCCACGGCAGCGGTTCGCCATGCACCCGATGGCCCTTATTGGTCAAGTAGTTCGCCGGGTTCTTCAGCCGCGGCCCGAAGTAGTCGTTGCTGCCGAACACGAACACGCCGGGTACCGACAGCAGGTCGCCAAGTGCCTGCACGACGGCGGGCACGGCCTTCGGGTGCGCCAGGTTGTCGCCGGTGTTGACGACGAGGTCGGGTTCAAAGCGGGCGAGCTCGCGCAGCCACGCCTGCTTGCGCCGCTGCTTGGGCAGCATGTGGAGATCGCTGATATGCAGCACCTTCAGCGGAGACGAGCCCGGCGACAGCACCGGCATCGTCACCTCGCGCACGACGAACGCATTGCGTTCGATGATCGATGCGTAGCCGATCCCGGCGAGCACCGAACCGGCGGCGAGGACGGCGGTGTTTTTCAGACAATGTCGAAGGGTCAGACATGCACGCAGCCTACTGCCACTGACCCGCACACACCGACTCTCACGCGCGCAGCGTGGCCAACTGCACAGCGCATTCACGTCCCGGTCACGGCGGTGGCGGCGGCCCCGGGGGTGGTGGCGGTGGCGGCGGACCGAGCACCGGCACGGTGATCGGCGGCAGCCCAGGGATCTCGACGACCGTCTGGCCGATCTCCGGCGGCATACCCGGAATTCCCGGGATCGCACCGGGCGGCGGCGGCGGCGGTGGCGGCGGGATGCCGTTGGAGATCTGGATCGTGATGATCGAGCCGGGCACCGTCTGACCAGCCGGCGATGTTCCGACAACGGCGCCGTAGGGCGCCGTGCTGTTGACCGGCGTGGCCTCGTTGGCGACCTGGAAGCCGGCCTCCTTGAGCCGCTGGCGGGCGGTGTCCTGGTTCATGCCCGAGACGCTTGGCACCCTCGAGCCGGGCGCGCCGTCGACGTAGCGCGGATCGGTCGGCGGCAGCTTGACCTCACCGAAGTTGTTGGCGATCGGCTTCATCGCGGTGAACCACGTCCGCGCGGGCTCGTTGCCGCCGAACAGGTTGCCGGAGCCGCACTGTCGCAGTGGGTACGAGCACAGGTCCGACGGGGTCGTCGAGTCGTCGTAGATGTAGTTGGCCGCCGCGTAATAGGTTGAGTGAAGCCAACGAAGGCCGACGAGCGGTGCGCTTCGGTGGTGCCGGTCTTGCCCGACATCGGCAGGTCCCAGCCCGCCGAGCCTGCCGAGCCCGCAGCGGTGCCTGCCCCGCTGTCGTCCTTGCTCATCGCGTTCGCCATCGTGTTGGCAAGGCCCTCGGGCACCACCTGTTCGCAGGTTTCCGTGGTGACCGCGACGTCCTTGCCGGTGCGGTCGAAGACCTTCTCGATCGGGTTGGGCGGGCACCACACGCCGCCCGATGCCAGGGTGGCCGCGACATTCGAGAGCTCAAGGGCGTTGACTTCGATCGGGCCCAGCGTGAACGAGCCAAGGTTCTGCCGCTTGACGAAGTCGGCCAGGCTCTCGTTGCTTTGGGGGTCGTAGTCGCGGGCCGTGCCGGGCAGCGCGTAGGAACGCAGGCCAAGCTTGACCGCCATGTCGACGGTGCGCTGCACGCCCACCTGCGAGATCAGCTTCGCGAAAGCGGTGTTCGGCGAGGTGGCCAGCGCGTCGGTGACGCTCATCGTGCCCCGGTAGTTACCCGCGTTCTGCACGCACCACGTGTTGGCCGGGCAGCCCTTGGCGCCGCCGCTGCCAAGGCCCTTGGCCTCGAACCGCGCCGGCGCATCCAGTTGGGCGTTGATGCCCATGCCCATGTCGAGCGCGGCGGCCGTGGTGAAGATCTTGAACATCGAGCCTGCGCCGTCACCGACCAGCGAGAACGGCTGCGGCTGCATGGTCTCACCGGCGTCGAGTGTTCAGGCCGTAGGTGCGGTTGCTGGCCATCGCCAGCACCGGATGCGACTCCTTGCCGGGCCTGATCACGCTCATCACGCTGGCGACGCCGTCGAGGTCGGGGCTGGCGATGCCGTCGATCGCCGACTTCACCGGGATCTGCACGTCGGGGTCAAGCGTGGTCTTGATCAGGTAGCCGCCCTTGGCGACCTGCTCCTTGCTGATGCCCGGCGCGGGCCAGGTAGTCGAGCACGTAGTCGCAGAAGAATGCGCGATCACCGGCGGCGATGCAGCCGCGGGGCAACTCGTTGGGCTGCGGCAGGATGCCCAGCGGCTGCTCCTTGGCGGCGCGAAGCTCGTCGGCGTGCTCGGGCAGGTTGTCGATCATGGTGTCCAGCACGACGTTTCGGCGTGCCAGCGCACCGTCGGGGTTCGTGTAGGGGTTCAGCGTGCTCGTCGACTGCACCATGCCGGCCAGCAGCGCGGCCTGCTCCCAGTTCAGCTCGGAGGCGTTGATGCCGAAATAGGTCTGCGCGGCGTCCTGGATGCCGAACGCGCCGTTGCCGAACGACACCAGATTGAGGTAGCGGGTCAGGATCTCCGGCTTGGTGAAGGTCTTGTCGAGCGTCAGCGCCATCCGGATCTCGCGCAGCTTGCGGGCCGGGGTGGTCTCGATGGCCGCGCGCTTCTCGGCGTCGGTCTGGGCGATCACCAGCAGCTGGTAGTTCTTCACGTACTGCTGCTCGAGGGTCGAGCCGCCGCGGGTGTCGAGGTTGCCGGACAGGTATCCGGACAGACCCGTCAGCGTGCCCTGCCAGTCGACGCCGTTGTGTTCGGCAAACCGCTTGTCCTCGATCGAGACGATCGCCAGCTTCATGGTGTTGGCGATCTGGTCGCTGGGCACCTCGAACCGGCGCTGCGAGTAGAGCCACGCGATCACGTTGCCCTTGGCGTCGACCATCGTCGAAACCTGCGGCACCTCGCCCTCGACCAATTGCGCCGAGCCGTTGGCAACGACGTCGGAGGCGCGGTTGGACATCAGCCCGAACCCGCCGACCACAGGAAACATCAGGCCCGGCGACGACAACGCTGGCCAGTAGGCAGCACCACGCGAGCTTGATGACCGTGACTGTCGTCGGCGGTCGGGTCGGCGGCTGCTCCGGCATGCCGTACAGAGTAACGACGCTCGCAAAATGGCAGCTTCGGACGGTCGATTGCCGAGTTCGCTGAGCACGCCGGACCTGCTCTAGCCGTCAATTTTGCGGTCTGACGGCACGGTCGTCCCAAAAAAGTGCGGTCGTACGTATTGCGCAGAACGCCCCTGACCACCTAAGTTGGGCACACAGTGCGATGCAGGTCACACTTGACCCTCGCACTGTGGCGTAGATCGCATCAGCGTTCTACACCGGAGGACTACGCCGTCGCTGTGTCGGGGCGGGGCGGCTGGAACGAAGGGATCGCTGGTGTCAGCTACACGACCCGCCGCGCGCAGGACAAGCGCCGAATATGTCAGCACACAGTTTGGTCCAGGGCGCCGAGGCCGAGGCCCGTATCGCTTGGGTATCCCAGGCCCGCTGCCGCCAGGCCGATCCAGACGAACTGTTCGTCCGCGGCGCCGCCCAGCGCAAAGCCGCCGTGATCTGCCGGCATTGTCCGGTGATCCTGGAATGCGGCGCCGACGCCCTCGACAACCGCGTCGAATTCGGGGTCTGGGGCGGCATGACCGAACGCCAGCGCCGCGCTTTGCTCAAGCAGCACCCCGAGGTGGTTTCCTGGGCCGACTTCTTTGCCGCCCAGCGCAAACACCGCAGCGCCGTCTAGCGCCATCCGCTAGGCTCGACGCCGCGCGGCGCCTCGCCGGTGATCTGATCGGCGATCGCCCGCAGCGCCTCCAGGTCCGACACGTCGAACGGCAGCGACGGCACGCCCACGATCGCCACATGCGGGTTGGCGCCGGTGAACCGCGACAGCAGCCGGATCTCCCGCTTGGCCGTCATCGCCCGGTCGGCGTGGATGCGCAGCACCGCGGCGGCCAACGCGTCGGGATCCTTCTTCTCGAGTTCCTCGGCGGCCTCGACAGCCTTATCGGCGTGCAGGTCGCTCAGCGTCGGGTGGGTGCGGTTGAGGATCAGCCCGGCCAGCGGCATGTGCTCCTCGGAGAGCCGGTCGACGAAGAACGACGCCTCGCGCAGCGCGTCGGGCTCGGCGGCCGACACCACGACGAACTGTGTGCCGCGCCGCTTGAGCAGCTCGTAGGTGCGGTCCGCCTTCTCGCGGAACCCGCCGAACGTCGTATCCAGCATCTGGACGAAAGCGGCTGCGTCGGAAAGCATTTGCGAACCGAGCACCGTCGACAGCGCCTTCATCGCCAAGCCCACCGCGCCGGTCACCAGTCGGCCGATGCCGCGACCGGGCGCCAGCAGCAGCCGCCACAGCCGGCTGTCCATGAAGCTGCCCAGCCGTTTGTGGCGCGTCAAGGAAGTCCAGCGCGTTGCGCGACGGCGGGGTGTCGACGACGATCAGGTCCCACTTGTCTTGGGCGAGAAGCTGACCCAGCTTCTCCATCGCCATGTACTCCTGCGTGCCCGCCAGCGACGTGGCCACGGTTTGATAGAACTGGTTGTCCAGAATCGCTTCGCCCCGTTCGCGTCCGGAGTACTGGATCACCATTTCGTCGAACGTCCGGCGCATGTCGAGCATCATCGCGTGCAGCTCGCCGGGAACCTCGGGTGCGAGCGGAACCCGCTGCGGGGTGTTGCCGAGATCCTTGATGCCGAGCGCCTGGGCCAGCCGCTTGGCCGGGTCGATGGTGAGAACTACGACGGTGCGGCCGTATTCGGCCGCGCGCAACGCCATCGCGGCCGCGGTGGTGGTCTTGCCGACCCCGCCTGCGCCGCAGCACACCACCACGCGGTTGGAGGTGTCGTGCAGGAGCGCGCCCATGTCGAGGGCGGGCGGTGCGGTACTCATCTACTTCTCCTCATGGTCCGATTCGCACGCTCATCGGACGCCCTGATGGGCAAGCGCTTCGGCGAGCTCGTAGAGGCTGCCGAGGTCGACACCGTCGCGGATATGCGGCAACTCCAAGCGCGCCACGTCGAGCTCGTCGAGCTGCTCGGCGCTTTCGGCGCGCGCCTTGATGCGCGTCGCGTGCTGGATAGTCTCGGTGAGCAGCCCGGCAAAGTCGCTGTCGGACAAGGTGATTCCCGCACTTTCTAGGCCTGCGCGGACGGCGTCGGCGTCGATGTCGCCTTCGGCGGCCTTGGCGAGGTCATCGGCAGGCAGATAGGCCGGGATGTTGCGGTTGACGATGACGCTGCCGATCGGCAGGCCCAGTTCCTGGAGTTCGTCGATCGCTTCGAGCGTCTCCTGGATGGGCAGCGCCTCCAGCAGGGTGACGAGGTGGATGGCGGTGAGGTCGGAATGCAACACCTTGACCACGCTCTCGGCCTGCGAGTGCACCGGGCCGCCCTTGGCCAACTCCGACACCGCCTGGGTGACGTCGAGGAACCGGGCGATGCGGCCCGTCGGCGGGGAGTCCACCACGATCGCGTCGTAGACCGGCTGCTTGCCCTTCTCGGCGCGGGTCACGATCTCGCGGATCTTGCCGGTGAGCAGCACGTCGCGCAGGCCAGGTGCGATCGTCGTCGCGAACTCGACCGCGCCGATCCGTCGCATCGCGCGGCCGGCAAGGCCGAGGTTGTAGAACATGTCGAGGTATTCGAGGAACGCCGCCTCGGTGTCGATCGCCAGCGCGTTGACCTGGCCGCCGCCGTCGGCGGTGGCGATCTTGACCTCCTGATAGGGCAGCGGCGGCACGTCGAAAAGCTGCGCAATGCCTTGGCGCCCTTCGACTTCCACCAACAGCACCTTGCGGCCACCGGCGGCCAGTGCCAGCGCCAGAGAGGCCGCGATGGTCGACTTGCCGGTTCCGCCCTTGCCGGTGACAAAGTGCAGACGCGCCTTCGTCAGGCGAGACGGCCAGCCGACCGGTCTACCGCTGTTCGCTGAGGTAGCCACCCCTGCATGCTAGCTGGGCCGTTTTTCGTGCTCCTCGCGTCCGCGTCGAAGAATCGCTGCCCGATAAGCTCAGCCGCATGAGCGAACCGACCCGCTGGGAGTACGCCACCGTCCCGCTGCTGACGCATGCGACGAAACAGATCCTCGACCAGTGGGGCGAGGACGGCTGGGAACTGGTTTCGGTGCTGCCAGGCCCGACGGGAGAGCAGCACGTCGCGTATCTGAAGCGCCCGAAATGAGTGCCTCGAAGCGGCTCGCCGAGCTGGGTATCGAGCTGCCCGACGTCGTCCCGCCGGCGGGCGTCTATGTGCCCGCGGTGCGCACCGGGAACCTGGTCTACACGGCCGGCCAGGTGCCGATGCAGGCGGGCAAGCTGCTGCAGACCGGCAAGGTCGGCGCCGAGGTGAGCCCGGAGGAGGGCAAGGAGCTGGCGCGCACATGTGCGCTCAACGCGCTGGCCGCGGTGCATTCGCTGGTCGGCATCGACGCCGTGACGCGGGTGGTGAAGGTCGTCGGGTTCGTCGCATCAGCGCCGGGATTCAACGGCCAGCCCGGCGTGATCAACGGGGCCTCGCAGTTGCTCGGCGAGGTGTTCGGCGACGCGGGCGCGCACGCCCGTTCCGCGGTCGGGGTGTCCGAGCTGCCGCTGGATGCGCCGGTGGAGGTCGAGCTCATCGTCGAGGTCGCGTGAGCGATGATCGCTGAGCGCTGGAGCATCCCGCTTACGGGTTGTTGCGCCCGGTCACCGAGACCGCGTCGGTGCTGCTGTGCAACAACCCGGGGCTGATGACGCTCGACGGCACCAACACCTGGGTGCTGCGCGGGCCGGGCAGCGACGAGATGGTGGTCGTCGACCCCGGGCCCGAGGACGACGAGCACATCGCGACCATCGCCGAGCTCGGGACGATCCCGCTCGTGCTGATCAGCCACAAACATGAGGACCACACCGGCGGCATCGACAAGATCGTCGAGCGCACCGGCGCCGTCGTCCGCTCCGTTGGCAGCGGGTTCCTGCGCGGGCTCGGTGGCCCGCTCACCGACGGCGAGGTCATCGACGCCGCGGGCCTGCGCATCACGGTGATGGCCACGCCGGGCCATACGGCCGACTCGGTGTCGTTTCTGCTCGACGACGCGGTGCTGACCGCCGACACCGTGCTTGGCCGCGGCACCACCGTCATCGACAACGAGGACGGCAGCCTCAGCGAGTACATGGAGTCACTGCGCCGGCTGCACGGACTCGGCCACCGGACCGTGCTGCCCGGCCACGGCCCCGATCTCGACGACCTGGAAGCCGTCAGCGCCATGTACCTCGCACACCGCGAGGAGCGGCTCGATCAGGTGCGCGGTGCGCTGCATGCGCTCGGTGACGACGCCAGCGCACGACAGATCGTCGAACATGTCTACACCGATGTCGACGAAAAGCTATGGGACGCAGCGGAGTGGAGCGTCCAAGCCCAATTGGACTACCTGCGGAGCCTAGCGCGCTCGGCGTGCCAGTCGTTCGGAGTCGGAGATCAACACGCTCTTGCCCTCCAAGCGAATCCAGCCGCGGTGGGCGAAATCGGCGAGCGCCTTGTTGACCGTCTCGCGCGATGCGCCGACCAACTGTGCGATCTCTTCCTGCGTCAGATCGTGCGTCACGCGCAGCGCGCCGCCCTCCTGAGTACCGAAGCGCTGCGCGAGTTGCAGCAGCTGCTTGGCCACCCGGCCGGGCACGTCGGTGAAGATCAGGTCGGCCAGATTGTTGTTGGTGCGACGGAGTCGGCGGGCCAGTACTCGCAGCAATTGCTCGGCGATTTCAGGACGATCGGCGATCCACGCACGCAGCGCATCGCGGTCCATCGAGACCGCCCGCACCTCGGTGATGGTCGTGGCGCTCGACGTCCGCGGGCCCGGGTCGAAGATCGAGAGCTCACCGAACATGTCCGAAGGACCCATGATGGTGAGCAGATTCTCGCGGCCGTCCGGCGAACGGCGGCCGATCTTGACCTTCCCCGAAATGATGATGAAGAGCCGGTCGCCAGGTTCTCCCTCGGCGAACACAGTGTGCCCGCGCGGGAAGTCGACGGGCTGCAATTGCTTGGTCAGCGCGGAAACGGCGCTGGGTTCGACTCCCTGGAAGATTCCGGCCCTCGCCAGGATCTCGTCCACGTTGCCCCTCTTAAGCTGTTGGGTGATATGACATGCGCCAGCCGACCTCTTACTGGTTAGCGAGATCAGTCTAGAGGTACGCCACGCCGACATTGTCGGCATTCGGCCTCCAGTGCGACTAGCCCACGCTACACACGATTGGCATGCCGAGTCGGCTGAAATTCAGGATTCGACCCGTGATGCACGTACAGCCGATGTTGGCAAACTTGTCATATCAACGGCATCGGATCCGCCGTCGAGCGGCCAATCCCGTTCGCCCAACCGCTGATGCAGGCCATCCAGCGCTCGGCCCATGCCCTCTCGCGCCAGCGTGTTCACGTCATCGGCCTCGGCCTGCTCCAGAAACTCGGCCACATCCGATGCCGAGACGGTGTCGTCGTCGAGGCTCTGATTCGAGCCGCTGCAGCCCGAATGTTGCCAACATCAGCAACCCCGGAATAAGCGCTGCGAGCAACCAAGACACAAGGGAGAAGTAAACACGGCGAAGGTCTCAGCGGGATCACGAATTGTCACCGGTCCGCACTAGTCCGCCCCGGGGAGAGTCGGACCCGCTGCGTACGCTGGCATTCGTGACCGTGGGTGAGACTTCAGCCGGTAAGCCGGCATCCGCCAAGCCGGCTCGGCAAGCGGCCTCGCGGAAGTGGGACAACGAGACCCGCATCGGCCTGGTCCGCCGCGCTCGCCGGATGAATCGCACACTGGCGCAAGCGTTTCCGCATGTGTACTGCGAGTTGGACTTCACCAATCCGCTGGAACTGACGGTGGCGACCATCTTGTCGGCGCAGAGCACCGACAAGGGGGTCAATCTAGCCACTCCGGCATTGTTCAAGCGCTACCGCACGGCACTGGACTACGCACAAGCCGACCGCACCGAACTCGAAGAACTCATCCGGTCCACCGGCTTCTACCGAAACAAGGCCAACTCGCTGATCCGGCTCGGCCAGGAACTGGTGGAGCGCTTCGACGGCAACGTTCCGAACACCATGGCGGATCTGGTGACGCTGCCAGGTGTCGGCCGCAAGACCGCCAACGTCATCCTCGGCAACGCCTTCGACATTCCCGGGATCACCGTCGACACCCATTTCGGCCGGCTGGTGCGACGCTGGCGCTGGACCGACCTTGAGGATCCGGTCAAGGTCGAGCACGCGATCGGCGAGCTGATCGAGCGCAGCGAGTGGACGCTGCTCAGCCACCGGGTGATCTTCCACGGCCGCCGCGTGTGCCATGCGAAGAAACCCGCATGCGGCGTATGCGTGCTTGCCAAGGACTGCCCATCGTTCGGAACAGGGCCGACCGATCCGCTGATCGCCGCGCCGCTGGTCAAGGGGCCGGAGACCGAGCACCTGCTGGCGCTTGCCGGCCTCTGACCCGCCGCTCATGAGCACGTCGACCCGGTGGACCGTCGCGGTGATGGTCGTCGTCATCGCGCTTGGCGTGGCGCTGTGGACGCAGTTGGGAGACGACGGTTCGTCGACCGGCCCGCCCGGGCCGGGGCAGGCCCGCGACCGCCGCGACGCGGACACCGCCGAGGCGCTCGCAGGCCCCCGTGCCCGCGCCGACCTTTCTCCGTGTCCTCCGGCGGGGTCGGGCGATGGACCGGAGCGGCTGCGCGGGATCACGCTGGAATGCGCAGGCGACGGCACAAGCGTCGACGTCGCCAAGGCCGTCGCGGGCCGGACGACGGTCCTCAACCTGTGGGCCTACTGGTGCGCGCCGTGCGCCGAGGAACTGCCCGCGATGGCCGAGTACCAGCGCAGGGCCGGACCCGACGTCACCGTGCTGACCGTGCACCAGGACGAGAACGAAGCCGCGGCGTTGCTGCGGCTGGCCGAACTGGGCGTGCGGCTGCCGACACTGCAGGACGGCCGCAGGCTGATCGCCGCCGCTTTGCGGGTGCCCAACGTCATGCCCGCGACCGTGGTGCTGCGCGCGGACGGTAGCGTTGCCGAAGTCCTGCCGCGGTCCTTCGCCAGCGCCGACGAGATCGCCGCGGCGGTGGACCCAAAGATTGGAGTGTCGGGGTGAGCTGGGGCAGCGGAGTGGGCGAGCTCGCCCCCGACGCCGCCCCGCCCTGGCTCAAGCCGCTGACCGACAACTGCCAGCGACGTGAAGCGCGCCTATCGCAGGCGGGTGCCCCCCGAGGTGCTGGCGATGGTGACCGCGGCCAACACCAAAGCCGCGATCACCGGAGAAAAGCGCGACGCCGCGGTGCTGGTGCTGTTCTCGGGTCCCGCGGACTCGCCTTCCGGCGGCCTGCCCGACGATGCCGACTTGCTGGTCACCGTGCGCGCTGTCGACGCTGCGCCACCACGCCGGCCAGGCCGCATTCCCCGGCGGAGCGGCCGACCCCGGCGACGACGGACCGGTGCACACCGCGCTGCGCGAAGCCAACGAGGAGACAGGTATCGACACCAGCCGGCTGCAGCCGCTGTGCACACTGGAGCGGATGTTCATCCCGCCGTCCGGGTTCCACGTCGTACCCGTGCTCGCCTACTCACAGGATCCCGGGCCGGTGTCCGTCGTCGACGAGTCAGAAACCGCGATCGTCGCGCGGGTGCCGGTGCGCGCGTTCATCAACCCCGAGAACCGGATCATGGTGTACCGCAAGGAGAATACGCGCCGATTCGCCGGCCCGGCGTTCCTGCTCAACGAGATGCTGGTGTGGGGGTTCACCGGTCAGGTGATCTCGGCGATGCTCGACGTGGCGGGCTGGGCCACGCCGTGGGACACCGACGACGTTCGCGAACTCGACGACGCAATGGCGCTCGTCGGCCACGAGGACAGCTACGGTGAAGCCCAACAATGACATCGTCACAGTGGCTTGACCTCGCCGTCCTCGCGATCGCGTTCGTCGCCGCCATCTCCGGATGGCGTTCCGGCGCGCTGGGCTCGCTGCTGTCGTTCGTCGGAGTGGTTCTCGGTGCGGTCGCCGGCGTGCTGCTGGCGCCGCACATCGTGGTCAACAACATCGACGGTCCCCGCACGCAAGCTGTTCGTCACGCTGTTCCTGATCCTCGCGCTGGTGGTGATCGGCGAGATCGCCGGTGTGGTGCTGGGCCGCGCGGTGCGCGGCGCGCTCCGCAACCCAGCACTGCGCGCCTTCGACTCCGTGATCGGAGTGGGACTGCAGCTGATCGCGGTGCTGGTCGCGGCGTGGATGTTGGCGTACCCCGCTGACCATCGTCGGACCAGCCGAACCTGGCCGCCGCCGTGCGCGGTTCGAAGGTGCTGGCCCAGGTCGACGAGGTGGCGCCCAGCTGGCTGAAGTCCGTGCCGACGCGGCTGTCGGCCCTGCTCGACACGTCCGGTCTGCCGGACGTGCTCTCGGCAGTTCGGCCGCACGCCCGATCATCGCGGTCGACGCCCCGGATGCCGCGCTGGCCACCGACGCCGTCGTCGCAGCCACCCGGCCGAGCGTCGTCAAGATCCGCGGTGTCGCACCGGGATGCCAAAAGGTGTTGGAGGGCACCGGTTTCGTCGTCGCGCCGAACCGCGTGATGTCGAACGCGCACGTGGTCGCGGGCTCCGACAGCGTCACGGTCGAAGTGGACGGCCAGACCTACGACGCAGGCGTGGTGTCGTATGACCCCGAAGCGGACATCTCGATTCTCGATGTGCCGAACCTGCCGTCGGCGCCCCTGTCATTCGCCGAGGGCTCCGCGCCGACCGGAACCGACGCCGTCGTGATGGGCTACCCCGGCGGCGGCGACTTCGTCGCGACGCCGGCCCGCGTGCGCGAGACCATCGAGCTGAACGGCCCCGACATCTACCGCACCGCCACCGTGACCCGCGAGGTATACACGATCAGAGGCACTGTGCGGCAAGGAAATTCGGGCGGCCCGATGATCGACCGGACGGGCAAGGTGCTTGGCGTGGTGTTCGGTGCCGCCGTCGACGACGCCGACACCGGCTTCGTGCTGACCGCGAAGGAAGTCTCGCGCCAGATGGCGAAGATCGGCGACACGCAGCGCGTCGCGACGGGCGCCTGCGTCGGCGGCTAGCCGTACACCTGCGCCAGGAAGCGCGACAGCTGATCGTTGACCACCTCAGGTGCTTCCTCGTGGCCGAAATGCCCTGCGCCGGCGATGGATACGTAGCGGCCATGCGGCGCATAGTGCTGTGTGCGGTACACCGGATCGGCAAGCACGTACGGGTCGGCGTCGCCGCGCAGGTGCAGCACCGGCACCGCCAGCGGCCGTTTCATCGAGCGCATGAACCGCCTGCCCTCGCCGCGCAGCTGGCTGCGCACCGCCCAGCGCTGATACTCCAGCGCCGAGTGCGCCGCCGACGGAATCTGGATGGCCTGGCGCATGTGCCGAATGGTCTCGGAAAAGTCTTCTGAGGCAAGCCATTTACCACTGGCTCGGCTTCGCACCAGCCGCTCAAGCTCCGCGGCGTTGTGGCGGGTCAGCGACCGTTCCGGCCACATCGGCACCTGATAGCGCAGCATCCACGGCAGCAACGCCAGGCCCTGGTCACGCCGGGTCAGCGCCGAGGCCCGCAGTGCGACGGGATGCGGTGAACTGACGACGGCGATCGCCCGCACCATCCGCGGGTGCAGCACGGAGGTCGCCCAACACACCAGACCGCCGTCGGCGTGGCCCACCAGCGTCGCCGCCTTGTGGCCGAGTGCGCGCACCAGCCCCGCGGTGTCGCCCGCGAGCGTCCAGCCGTCGTAGCCGCGGGGCGGCTTGTCGCTGCCGCCGTAGCCACGCAGGTCGACCGCGACGACCCTGGCGCCGGTCAAGCCGCGCAACTGGTGGCGCCAGGACCACCAGAACGAGCCGAAGCCGTGCAGCAGGATCACCAGCGGGCGATCCGTGGCTGGAGGCGCTTGGCGTCGACATCGGGCCAGTGGCGTGTCCTTCCAATCCGCCTCCACGACGTGAAAGCGAATCCCGTTGGCGTGCACCTCGAGATGACGCCATGGACCGTCGATCCGTACCACCGACGGGTCGGGTGGGGCCACTACCAACCCGAAGGATCGGTCTGTGCGCCGGGTCCCTCACCGTTCCGTGATGTGAGCGCCTTGTCCTTGTCGTGCCCCGGTGTGAGTGCCTCGCGGGTTTCCTTCACCGACTCGATGGTCTGCTGCGGCCCGCGGATCCGTCGCACCTTGAGATAGCCGAACAGCGCAAGCACCGCGGTGGCCAGCACCATGATCCCGAACACGATCAGGAAGGCGACCCACCGCCACAGCCAGGTGTCGAGCAGTTCGGCGAGGAAGAAGAAGAAAAAGAAGGTGGAGTAGAACAGCACCACCAGCGCAAGGATGAAGAAGACGCTGCCGGTGAGGCCCTTCTTGACGTCGCGGGTGATCTCGGCCTTGGCCAGTTCGACCTCGGCCCGCACCAGCGTCGACACCTGCGTCGTCGCGTCCTTGACGAGGTCACCGATGGACGGGTCGACTTTGGCGGCGTGTGGATCGACCAGCGGTATCGAGGTCACCGTCGTCGGCACGCCATCCTTGCGATCACTCACGGAACAGTTCCTCCCCGCATCCGGTGTCAGTCGCGGTTCATGTTGCCATGTGGCGTCCATCGGAAACGATCCGGGCCGACGATAGACTGGCCGGATTGGATGGTCGGGCGGCACGTCGATGGGGGAGAGATACTTGAGGACCAGCGTCCGCTGCCTGACGATTCGGATCGCGGCCTTGGCCGCGCTTCTGCTGCCTTCCGCAGTCGCTAACGCCGATGGCCTGGTCCCGCTGGGCGGTGGTTCGGGCATCGTGGTCGAGGGCGACACCATGTGCACGCTGACCGCGATCGGTAACGACAACCGCGGCAATCTGATCGGCTTCACCTCGGCGCACTGCGGTGGACCTGGCGAACGGGTGGCCGCCGAAGGCGCCGAGGCGGCCGGGGTGCTCGGCACGATGGTCGCAGGAAACGACGCCCTCGACTACGCGGTGATCCAGTTCGACCCGCAGAAGGTGCAGCCGGTCAACAACGTCAAGGGATTCCAGATCGACGGCCTCGGCCCCGATCCGGTCGTCGGCGACGTCGCCTGCAAACTCGGCAGGACGACAGGCTATTCGTGCGGCGTGACGTGGGGGCCGGGCGAGCAACCCGGCACGATCGTCAACCAGGTCTGCGGGCAGCCGGGCGACTCCGGTGCACCGGTGACCGTCAACAATCGGCTGGTCGGCATGATCCACGGTGCGTTCTCCGAGGAATTGCCGACGTGCGTCATCAAGTACATCCCGCTGCACACGCCGGCGGTGAACATGTCGTTCAACACGCAGCTGGCGGACATCACCGCCAAGAACCGACCGGGTTCGGGCTTCGTCCCGGTCGGTGCGCCCGCCGCCTGATTACTTGCTGGCCCGGATCGCCTCAAACACGCTGGGGTCCACCAACGTTGACGTGTCGCCGAGTTCGCGGCCTTCGGCGACATCACGCAGCAGCCGGCGCATGATCTTGCCGCTGCGGGTCTTCGGCAGCTCCGGCACGACGTGAATCTCGCGGGGGCGGGCGATCTTTCCGATCTCCTTGGCGACCTGCTCGCGTAGTTGCGTCGACCATGTTGTCGTTGTCCTTGGCGTGCGCCTCGAGGATGACGAACGCGCAGATGCCCTGGCCGGTGGTCTCGTCACTGGCGCCGACGACCGCGGCCTCGGCCACGCCGGAGTGTCCGACCAACGCCGATTCCACCTCCGTCGTGGAGATCCGGTGGCCCGACACGTTCATCACGTCGTCGATGCGGCCAAGCAGCCAGATCGATCCGTCGGAGTCGACGCGCGCTCCGTCGCCGGCGAAATACCAGCCCTTGCTCGGCGTAACGCGACCAGTACGTCTCCTTGTACCGCTCCGGGTCGCCCCAGATGCCGCGCAGCATCGACGGCCACGGCTGATCCAGCACCAGATAGCCGGTCACGTGCTCGGCCTCGTCGGCGCCGGGCACCAGTTCGTTGCCCTCTTCGTCGACGATCTTCGCCGAGATGCCCGGCAGCGGTGTCATCGCCGACCCCGGCTTGGCCTCGGTGACCCCGGGCAGCGGCGAGATCATGATCGCGCCGGTCTCGGTCTGCCACCACGTGTCGACGACCGGAGTCCTGTTGCCGCCGAACGCATCCCGGTACCAGCGCCACGCCTCGGGGTTGATCGGCTCGCCCACGCTGCCGAGCAGCCGCAGGCTGGAAAGGTCATGGGCGTCGGGGATCTCGCGGCCCCACTTCATGAACATCCGGATCAGCGTCGGCGCCGTGTAATAGATGGTGACGCCGTACTTTTCGATGACCTCGAAGTGCCGGTGCTCGTTCGGAGAGTTCGGCGTGCCCTCGTAGACCACCTGGGTGGCGCCGTTGGACAGCGGCCCGTACACGATGTAGGTGTGTCCGGTGACCCAGCCGATATCGGCTGTGCACCAATACACATCGGTCTCGGGCTTGATGTCGAAGACGTTGTAGTGCGTGTAGGACGCCTGCGTCAGGTATCCGCCGGAGGTGTGCATGATGCCCTTCGGCTTGCCGGTGGTGCCCGACGTGTAGAGCAGGAACAGCGGATGCTCGGAGTCGAACGCCTCCGGCGTGTGCTCGGGCGACGCCGCGTCGACGGTCTCGTGCCACCACAGGTCGCGGCCGTCGGTCCACGGTGTGTCAATTCCGGTGCGCCGCACCACCAGAACATGCTCGACGGATTTCTGTCCCTCGACACGGCCTCGTCGACCGGCTCCTTCAGCGACACCGCCTGCCCGCGCCGGTACTGGCCGTCGGTGGTGATGACCAGCTTGGCCTCGGCGTCCTCGATGCGGGCCGCCAGCGCCGTCGCAGAGAAGCCGGCGAACACCACGGAATGCATGCACACCCAGCCGCGCGCACGCCAGCATCGCCACGATCGCCTCGGGCACCATCGGCATGTAGATCGCCACCCGATCGCCGGCGACCAGCCCGAGGTCGGTCAGCGCATTGGCGGCCTTGCTGACCTCGGCCAGCAGATCCGCATACGTCAGCTCACGGCTGTCGCCGGGGTCGCCCTCCCAGCGGATCGCCACCCGATCGCCGTTACCCGCCTCGACGTGGCGGTCGACGCAGTTGTAGGCGACGTTGAGCTTGCCGCCGACGAACCACTTGGCGAACGGCGCCTCCGACCAGTCCAGCACCTCGTCGAACGGGGTGTCCCACGACAGCCGGTTGGCCTGCTTCGCCCAGAACGCCAGCCGATCCGCTTCGGCCTCGCGGTAGAGGTCCTCTGTCTGCGTTGGCCTGCGCGGCGAACTCGGGCGCCGGCGGGTAGGTGGACTGAACTTCGGTGTGCGCGTCAGACATATCTGTGAGCCTAGTCACCGGCCGCACGACGCCCACGCCGGCAAGCGACAATGACATCTATGGGCGTCATGTCTCGGGTCGCCGACACATTCCGGATGACCGACGAAGCGTGGAAGCGCCATGCCAACCCGTGGAGCGTGTGGACGCGGTTCGCGGCGATCCCGCTGATGATCCTCGCGATCTGGAGCCGGGTGTGGCTGGGCTGGTGGTGCCTGGTGCCGATCGCTGTCGTCATCGTCTGGCTGTGGCTGAACCCGCGCGTCTTCGCGCCGGTGGAAACGCCGACGAGCTGGGCGGCCAAGGGCATCTACGGCGAGAAGCTGTGGCTGAAGGAGCGTGATCGGGTGCCACCCGACCACCTGCGGGTGCTGCGACTGCTCGTGCCGGTCGGCGCGGCGGGCTTCGCACTTCTGGCCTATGGCCTGGTGAGGCTCGACGTTTGGCCGACGGTGTTCGGTGCCAGCCTGATCGTGCTGGCCCAGCTCTGGCGGATCGACAGGCTTGTCGTGTTCTACGAAGGCACGCGCTAGCGTGTGCTGCCGTGACGAACGCGGCTGACCCGCTTGCCCCGTTGGCCGAGTTGCCAGGCGTGGCCGCGGCGGGCGAGGAAGCCCGTGAGGCGTTGGGCCGTGCGCATCGCCATCGCACCAATCTGCGCGGATGGCCGACGACGGCGGCCGAGGCCTCGCTGCGGGCGGCGCGGGCATCCTCGGTGCTCGACGGCGGCTCACTGCAGGTGTCGGACGGGCGGGCCAGATCCGGTGCTGGCCGGAGCGCTGCGGGTATCGGAGGCGTTGGAAGGCGGGGCGACGTCGCTGATCGGCGTGTGGCAGCGGGCACCGCTTCAGGCCATCGCCCGGCTGCACGCGCTGGCGGCGGCCGACCTGGCCGACGACGACCGGCTTGGCCGTCCGCGCGGCGACGCCGACGTCGGCCGCCGGCTGGCACTGCTGGCCGACATCGTCACCGGCGGGACCCGCGTGCCCGCGCCGGTGCTCGCCGCCGTCGTCCACGGCGAGCTGCTGACGCTTGAGCCGTTCGGCACCGCCGACGGTGTGGTGGCACGGGCGGTGTCGCGACTGGTGACCATCGCCAGCGGTCTGGACCCGCACGGCCTCGGCGTGCCGGAGGTGTACTGGATGCGCCACTCGGGCGACTACCGGGCCGCGGCGCGCGGATTCTCGTCCGGCACACCCGACGGCCTGACGGCGTGGCTTGTGTTGAGCGCCCGGGCCCTGCATGCCGGCGCGCGAGAAGCGTTGTCGATCGCGCAGGCCGTCGTCGTCTCCCAGCAAAGTGAAGCGGGCGACGCTCCGAAATGATTCGGCTCGCCGCCCGCTAGCACGGACTCCGGTTACCAAGCGTGCTTTGTGGGTTGCGTGGGTGACCTCGGCGTCCTTACGATGCGCTCCGACTGCAACCCCACCCAAGGGGTCGTCGTGGTCGTCCGCTCTTCGCAATTACGCAGGCCCGCAACACTTTTGCCTATTCCGCGGCATGTGCTCCGCGTGGGTGCCGGGATCCGTGCTGGGTAGCCTGACTTCGGGAGGTCGAGCCTTCTCTTCCGGCTCGGCCTTGGCCTAACCAGGCTTCCGTGCTTCCTTTGTACTCCGTGACCCCGGTCACATCAAGGCCCAATTGCTGGCGACTCGCGATCGTTACACGGCGGCGCCAGCTACTGGCCACTTACGGAGTAGCTGCTCAGAAAGCGAAGCGGCGCAGCAGCGAGTACGTCAGCGCACCCGCCGCCAGGGCGCTCACGCCAACCGCCGCGGTGGTCGCGACTGCTGCGCCAGAAGGGGCGGGAATGCGGTCGCGCAGCGACACCGGCTTGGAGAAGGTGAGCGTCGGCCAGCCCCGCGCCGCGGCTTCTTTGCGCAGTGCGCGATCGGGGTTCACCACGGTCGGGTGGCCGACGGTCCGGAGCATCGGCACGTCGGTGATCGAGTCGGAGTACGCGTAGCAGTGCTCGAGCGCATAACCCTCGCGGGCGGCGAGCTGACGGATCGCTTCGACCTTGCCGTCGCCGTAGCAGTAGAAGGCGATCTCGCCGGTGTAGCGGCCGTCCTCGACGACCATCCTGGTGGCCATCGCGTGGGTGGCGCCCAGTGCGCGGGCGATCGGCGCGACGATCTCCTCACCAGACGCCGAAACCACGACCACGTCGCGGCCGCAGATCTTGTGATCGGCGATCAAGTCGGCGGCTTCGGCGAACACCAGCGGGTCGACGATGTCGTGCAGCGTCTCGCCGACGATCGACTTCACCTGCTCGACGTCCCACCCGGTGCACATGTTTGTGATGTAGGAACGCATCCGGTCCATTTGATCGTGATCGGCACCCGACATCAGGAACAGGAACTGCGCGTAGGTCGATTTGAGCACCGCGCGCCGATTGATTAGCCCCTGATCGAAGAAAGGTTTGCTGAACGCCAATGTGCTCGACTTGGCGATGACGGTCTTATCAAGATCGAAGAAGGCGGCGGTCCGAACGGGTTTGCCGGTCGGCGTCTCCGTTTGCGGCGTATTCAACCCTTTGGCCGCCGGCTCGGGTGCGGTCACAGCGCCAGCATAGGGGCCGTTGCGTGACAAGAGACGACAGAGTGTACAAATTGGCAGTTCACGACAGGTGCCGGTGACTGCAAACTTTCCTGCTATCACGTGCTTTCTCTGGCAAGCAGTACTTGCGCCCATCCGCAGTGCCGTGTGTATAGTGAGCATTACTCGGCTTATGCCGGGTGTGCATCAGCCCGACCCCCCGGGGCTGATACACGACGACCTCCGCCTCCTCCCCCCCTGGCGGGGGTCGTCCCTTTTTCCGGACTCCTTCGCATAGCGGCTATGTCAGCCCACCTTCATTAGTTGCGGAACGCGATTTTCATTGCGGACATACCACAGGGTTTGTTCGGTTAATCCCCAGATCCGCATTCGTCCACAGACTGCCGTAGCGGCGGTGGCGTTGTGTCATAACCCGGCCGCAAGCTGAGGTCATGACCGCAAGCAATGGCATCTTGGCGCTGGTCGGCGAGCCCGCAATGCGAGACGACGTAGACCGCGTCGCGGCGGCCGCCGGCCTGCCGGTTGTCCACGCGTCCGACCCGTCCAGCCGCAAAGTATGGGCGGCAGCGGCGGCCGTCCTGCTCGACGTGGCCGCCGCGCGACGCTGCGCGCAACGCGCATTGCCGCGGCGTGGTCGCGTCGTTCTGCTCGTGCATTCCGAACCTCGGGCCGCCGACTTCCAGGCCGCCATCGCCGTCGGAGCCCAGCACGTCATCACGCTGCCCGGTCATGACGGCGAGCTGATGGCCGAGCTGTCCGACGCCGCCGAGGCGACGCGAGACGCCGGGACGTCGGGGCCCGGTCGTCGGCGTGATCGCCGGCAGGGGCGGGGCGGGCGCCTCGGTCTTTGCGACCGCGCTGGCGCAGACGGCAGCACGATGCGCTGCTCGTCGACGCCGACCCGTGGGGTGGGGGCATCGACCTTGTCCTTGGCAGCGAGGGTCGAGACCGGTCTGCGCTGGCCCGATCTCGCGATGCAGGGCGGTCGGCTCAGCTACCCAGCGCTGCGCGAAGCGTTGCCGCAACGACATGGGGTCAGCGTCTTGTCGGGCAGTCGCGTCGGCAGCGACATCGACGCCGCGCCGCTTGGCGCGGTGATCGACGCTGGCAGCCGCGGCGGCGCGACGGTGATCTGCGACTTGCCACGGCGATCGACCAGCGCGGTGGAGACAGTGCTCGACGCGGCCGATCTCGTCGTCGTGATGGCTCCTGCCGACGTCCGGTCGTGCGCCGCCGCCGCGGCGATAGTGCCGTGGGTGTCGGCCGTCAATCCCAACGCAGGCGTGGTCGTGCGGGGCCCGTCGCCGGGCGGCCTGAGGTCGGTCGATGTCGCCAAGATCGTCGGATTGCCGCTGCTGGCCGCAATGCGGGCGCAGCCGGGTGTGGCCGATGCCCTCGAGCGCGGTGGATTGCGACTGCGCCGTCGATCACCGCTCGCGGCCGCGGCGCGACGCGTGCTCGCGGTGCTGCACCAGCACCAGGCGGCCGCATGAGCGACTCACTGATCGAGCGGGTTCGCGAGCGGCTGGCCGTCGAGTCGGGACCGCTGCGGCCCAACGTGGTGGCCGCCGCGATCCGGGCGGAATCCGGTGGCGTGCTCGGCGACACCGAAGTGCTGAGCAGCTTGCGGGTGCTGCAGACCGAACTGACCGGGGCGGGCATTCTTGAGCCGCTGTTGCGCGCTGACGGCACCACCGACGTCTTGGTCACCGCACCCGACGCGGTGTGGATCGATGGTGGAAACGGCTTGCGCCGCACCTCAATTCGATTCGCCGATGACGCTGCGGTGCGCAGACTCGCGCAGCGACTGGCACTGTCGGCCGGACGGCGCCTCGACGAAGCGCAGCCGTGGGTCGACGGCCAATTGACGGGCCTTGGCACGGGCCAGTTCATCGTCCGGCTGCACGCGGTGCTGCCACCGATCGCCGCGGGTGGCACCTGCCTGTCACTCCGCGTGCTCCGGCCTGCCACCCAGGATCTGACGGCGCTGACGCGGTCGGGCACCATCGCGCCGCAGGCGGCCACTCTGCTCGGCGACATCATCGACGCGCGGTTGGCCTTCCTCATCTCCGGCGGTACGGGCGCAGGCAAGACAACGCTGTTGTCGGCAATACTGGGCGCCGTTGCCGTCGACGAACGCATCGTCTGCGTGGAGGACGCCGCCGAACTCGCGCCTGCGCATCCGCATCTGGTCAAGCTCGTTGCGCGGTGCGCCAATGTCGAAGGCGTCGGCGAAGTGACCGTTCGCGATCTGGTGAGGCAGGCGCTGCGGATGCGACCGGACCGGATCGTGGTCGGCGAGGTGCGCGGCGCCGAGGTCGTCGATCTGCTGGCCGCACTCAACACCGGCCACGACGGTGGCGCAGGGACGGTGCACGCCAACAATCCCGCCGAGGTTCCTGCTCGCCTCGAGGCCCTCGCCGCGCTCGGCGGGCTCGACCGCGCGGCGCTACACAGCCAGCTGGCCGCGGCGGTGCAGGTGGTGGTGCACGTGAGCCGCACCCGCAACGGCACACGCCGGCTGAGCGAGATCGGGGTGCTCCAGCCAGGTGACGACGGCCGTGTCCGAGTCGCCACCGCATGGCACGCCGACACCGGATTCGGCTGTGGCCACGAGGATTTGACAACGTTGCTGCGCAACCGGGCTCGGCCATGAGCTGGCGCGGCGCTAGCTCTGGCGTTGGCGCTTGTGGTGATCCCGTCAGGGTCCCGCCGCAGGCTGGGAGCACTCGGTCTTGTCGCGCCCGACACGCCGTCGATTCCCGGTGCTGCCGTGCGCGGCCGCCGTCGCAGTGGCGCTGGCGGTCATGCTTCCGGTCAGCGTCGTCGCCGCCGCGTTCGGTCGTCGGTGTCACGCTGTGGATGCGCCAGCAGGCGGCGGGTTCGGCTGAGACTCCGCGCCGCCGAATCCGCAGGCGTTGCAAGGCGCATTGGATGTCCTCGTCGGCGAACTGCGAGTGGGTGCTCATCCAGTTGCCGCGTTCAGCGTCGCCGCCACCGAGGTCGATGGCGCAGTGGCGGCGTCACTTCGCGCAGTCGCCGCGCGTGCGCGGCTGGGCGCCGATGTGGCCGCGGGCCTGCGCAGCGTGGCCCGTAGTTCGTCGCTGCCCGCGCACTGGGAGCGGCTCGCGGTGTGCTGGCAGCTCGCCCAGGACCACGGCCTGGCGATCGCGACGCTGATGCAGACCGCGCAGCGTGACATCGTTGAGCGCGAGCCGCTTCTCGGCCAGGGTCGACGCAGGGATGACCGGCGCGCGCACCACCGCTGCGGTGCTGGCCGGGTTGCCGCTGCTTGGCGTCGGCCTCGGGCAGTTGATCGGGGCAGAGCCAGTGACTTCCTGCTGTCGGGCGGGGTCGGGCGGCTGGCTGTTGGTCATCGGCGTCGCGCTGGCCTGCGGCGGGTTGCTGTGGTCGGATCACATCACCGCGCAGGTGTTGACATGAGCTGGGCCGCTTTGCTTTTGGCCACCGCGCTGCTGATCGGCGGGGACGTCCGGGCTCAGGTGCGGGCCGGGTTGATGGCTGAGCGAGCCGCGGCGTCGGTCTACGCCGCCGGCTGCATCCGATCCGTTGGCCGCAGCGTCCAGCTTCGATGTGCTTGCGGCGTTGCCTGCGCGCAGGGATGGCGGTGTCGACGGCCGCGTCTGCGACCGCGCCGTCTGCTCCCGCCGCGCTGGCGCGACTGCTCAACCGCGCCGCCGACCTGTTGGCATTGGGCGCCGAACCGGCTACGGCGTGGACGAGTCCGGACGGCACGGTGGGCAAGCATGCCGACGCACTGTTGCGGCTTGCTCGGCGGTCGGCATCGTCGGGAACGGCGCTGGCGCAAGGAGTTGCGGAGCTGGCCGACCAATCACGCCATGAGGCGGCCGATGCCGCGAGCGCTGCCGCTGAGCGCGCATCGGTGTTGATCGCGGGCCGCTTGGCCTCTGCTATCTGCCTGCGTTCGTGTGTCTGGGCATCGTGCCCGTGGTCGCCGGGCTGGCCGGTGACGTACTGGGGTCAGGAATTCTGTGACGGCCGAGAGAGATGAGGGGGAATCATGGTGGTAGGGAAGCAAGATTCGAGTCGCTGTGGGCGCGGCTGACGTTGCTGGTGGTCGACGACGACGGCATGTCGACGGTCGAGTATGCGATCGGGACCATCGCCGCGGCGGCGTTCGGGGCGATCTTGTACACGGTGATCACGGGCGATTCCATCGTCAGCGCGTTGACCAACATCATCAACCGGGCGTTGAACACCAACGTCTAGCCGATGAGGGTGGCGGTGTCACTGTCGAGGCGGCATTCGCGATCGCTGGCCTGGTCGTCGTGCTCATCTTGTGCGTGTCAGGGCTTACTGCGGTTTCGATGCAGGTGCGGTGCGTCGACGCCGCGCGTGAGGCTGCTCGGCTCGCGGCGCGTGGCGATGACGGCTCGGCAGCCAGCTGCCGCACAGGGCATCGCGCCCGACGGGGCGGCCGTGCAGCTACGGCGTGATGGCGAGTTCGTCGTCGCCAGGGTCACCGCGAAGTCGCCGCTGTTGCCGGGCATCACCATCGCGGCGGAGGCAGTCGCCGCGGCCGAACCTGGTCCGCGCTGAGCGGGGCTCTGCGAGCCTGGTTGCCGTCGCGATGATGGCGATATTGCTGGCGGTCACCGTCGGTGGCGTGTACGTCGGTTCCGCGGTGATCGCCCGCCACCGCGCGCAGGCGGCGGCCGACCTGGCCGCGTGGCCGCGGCAGTGCACCTCGCCGAGGGCACGCCGCCGCCTGCTCGCGGGCATCCGCGTTGGCACTCGCCATGAGCACGGCCGTCACCCAGTGCGTGGTCGAGGGTCTCGATGTGATCGTCACCGTCGAGGCAGGCGTGCCGCTCGGAAGGATCGCGGTGGGACCAGCGCGTGCCACTGCCAGAGCCGGTCCGGTTGACACCGGCGGTTAGGGCTTGGCCGCCTTATCCTTGCGGGCCTTAGCCTTTCGCTTTGGCGGCTGCAGCGTCGTCGACTTCGTCGAGCCCGGCGGCAGCGATCTCCTCGTCGGTGGGAATGCGCAGCGTAGCCATCCCGGCGTAAATGTCCTCTTCGAGCTGGACGCGGTTGACGGTGACATGGACCGGCGTCCATCCACCGCCGTTGGCCTTCATGCGCAGTACGCCCGACGCCGAGCCCGTAACGAATTCCACTGCCATCTTTGCCATCTGGCCACGATCCGTCGGGGTGGACAGCGTGATCTCCTGCCATGCTGGCGCGCCAGTCGAAGAACGGCGCCGGATCATCGAGCCACTTCAACAGCGTCCAGTTCTTGAGATCGACAAGGCACCGATGTACGTCTGGCCGCGCCAACCCTGCGAGGATCCGCTGCGCCAGGTAGTCATGGGGCACGCTCGGGTCTTCACGCTCGCTGCGCCAGTTCATCGCTCGGCAGATCAGCCGTTCGCTACCGTCGTCCTGGCTCTCCTGCAGCACCCGGGAGACAAAGCCGATGGTGATCGGCTCGCCGTTGAAATCCGTTATGTCCCAGGTGCTGCAGAACTTCGTGCCGAGCTCGGGCTTGATCGCCATCGACAACACTTTGGCTTCGCTCGGATTGAGATCGCGGCGCGGCAGGTCGTCGGCGAACGCCCTGCCATGGGTGGGCGCCTTCGTCCGGATCCCATCCGCTGTTCCACAGCGACTCGGGAGTGTCGGTGGCGGTCCCGTTCGTCAGGTCCCAGATCAGCGGTCCGGGTATTGGGCGATCGGGCGGATCGAGTTCAGGGGGACCGATCCAGACGTGCACGCCGTGGATGCGCCCATCGGACATCTGAACAACTTCAGTACGAATTACGCGGTCATGTCTTCGGCGTAATGCTGCTCAGGCCGACTCCGGCGCGCACGGTCTCGCCGATGGCCGTCTGGATCGCCATGAGGTGAGGGTTTCGCCTCAAGAATGCGCTGATTGGAACGAGATTCTTGGTTCGAGGGCCTTGGGCGACCACGACGGGCTCGCTGCCGAGAACTTCCACGAGCAGCCAGTCGTGGTTCATAGCGGCATCTTACCGTCGAGCTAATAGCCGCCTCCCATCCGAAGCCGTCGACGGAATCCGTCAGATCCGCGCAGCTCGCCGAGCTCTGAGCGGGTTCGGTAATGCATCCCTAAGTTGCAATAACCCCTCCGACGAGGTACTTTCCGTCTGCGCCCGGCTTCCGGGCTTGGGAACGGATCGCGTTGTCCGACTGTTCGCCGCACTGTCTGTGTGCTCGGCGTGCCCGATTTCAGCACTGCCTCGGCCCGCGGATCCAGGGGGCGATCGTCGCGGGGTCGGTCGCCCCTTTTGGGTCGATCACGGCGTGTTACCAGCGAGCGCGCCGAGCACCAGACGCAGCACCTTCAACGCACCCTCTTTGTCAAGCGGATCGTTACCGCTGCCGCATTTCGGCGATTGCACGCACGACGGGCAGCCAAGGGGGCATTCGCAGGCCTCGATGGCCGCTGCCGTCGCTCGCCCACCATGTCTCGATCTTCCGGAAGCCGCGGTCGGCGAAACCGGCCCCGCCGGGGTAGCCGTCATAGACGAAAATCGTCGGCAATCCCTGCACCGGACCCACGGCTGTCGACACTCCGCCGATGTCGCCGCGGTCGCAGCTGGCGACCAACGGAAGCAGGCCGATAGCCGCGTGTTCAGCGGCGTGCAGCGCTCCCGGCACCCGCAGCAAATCGATTCCGTTGTGCTGCAACGCCTCCGGTGTGATCGTGCACATCACCGCCGAGGTGTCCAGCGTGCGGGTCGGCATGTCGAGTTCGACGAAGTCGATCACTTCACCGTCGAGCCGGCGTCGCAGATAGCCAATCACCGTGTTGGTCACCGCCACCGGTACGAGGCCAACGGTGACCGGCCCGTACGTCGTTCGCTCACCCTCGCCGGTCACCGCGATGTCGGTGAGCTCGCGCGCGAACGTCGTATAGCCAGGATCCTCCGCGTGCACAAACGCGATGCCGTCCTCGAAGTCCAGCGAGTCGACGACATAACTCTCACCCTGATGCAAATACACCGCGCCGGGGTGGACCGACGCCGGTGCCTGGCCCACACCCGCGCTGCCAAGCAGCCGGCCGGTGTCGGCCTCCAGGATCGCGATCTGGCCACCCGAGGAGCCGCGAATGTCCACCGCTGGATGCGGATCGACACCGGGGGTGGGGAAGTAGCCGCTGGACCTTCGGCGCAGCAGCCCGTCGTCGACGAGCGTCTCCGCCACCGCCTCGGCGTTCCACATCCGCACCTCCGTGTCGGTCAACGGAAGCTCGGTTGCCGCGCAAAGCAGCTGCGGCCCAAGGACATACGGGTTGCCAGGATCGATCACCACGCGTTCGATCGGCTTGTCCAAGCAGCGCAGCAGGATGGTGAACGAGGTAGGTGTCCAGTGGGTCGTCACGGGCGATCAGCACGATCAGCGCGCTCTGCCCGCGTCGGCCCGAACGGCCCGCCTGCTGCCAGAACGACGTGACCGTGCCGGGAAAGCCTGCCAGCACCACCGCATCCAGTCCCGCGATGTCCACGCCCAACTCCAGCGCGTTGGTGGTGGCCATGCCCCGCAATTCGCCTTCGGCCAGAGCGCGTTCCAGTGCCCGGCGGTCCTCGGCCAGATAACCCGCCCGGTAGGACGCAACACGCTCGGCAAGGTCCGGAGCGATGTCTTCGAGTCGTGCCCGCGCACCGAGCGCGGTCAGCTCGGCGCCGCGGCGCGACCGCACGAAGGTCAGCGTTCGCGCGCCCTCGGCGATGAGGTCGGCCATCACCCGTGCGGCCTCGGCGCCGGCCGAACGCCGCACCGGCGCGCCGTTTTCGCCGACGATGTCCTCGCGCAGTGCCGGCTCCCACAGCGCCACGGTGCGCGCGCCCTGCGGCGAGCCGTCCTCGGTCACCTCCGCCACCGTCTGGCCGATGAGCTCCGAGGCGGTCGCCGCGGGCTGCGCCGTGGTCGCACTTGCGAAGATGACCGTCGGCATTGCCGAGTTGGCCGTGTACCGGGCACACAACCGCAGCAGGCGACGCAGGATCAATCGCCACATTCGAGCCGAAAACTCCGCGGTAGTAATGGCATTCGTCGACGACAATGAACTGAAGGTTGCGCAAGAAAACCGCCCAGCGCGCGTGGTTGCGCAGCAGCGACAGGTGAATCATGTCGGGATTGGAGAAGATCCAGCGCGATCGCTCGCGCGCGAAGCGCCGTACTTCGCCGGGGCTGTCGCCGTCGTACGAACTGGGGGCGACATCGCCGAGCCCTGGCACGGCCTCCGTCAGCGCGATCGCGGCCCGCAGTTGGTCGTGGCCGAGCGCTTTGGTTGGCGACAAGTACAGGGCCCTGGCGCGCGAATTTGCTTTCAGCGCCGTCAATATCGGCAATTGGTAGGCCAGCGACTTGCCCGACGCGGTGCCGGTACTGAGCACCACATGCCTGCCGTCGTGCGCGAGATTCGCGGCCGCAAGTTGATGCGACCACATCGCCTCGATGCCGCGATCATGGAACGCCCGCACCACATCTGGATCCGCCCACTGCGGCCACTGTTGGAGTCGTCCCTGTCGTGGTGCGAGATCCGCGACATGGCGCAGCGGGTGTTCTTTGGGGTCGGTGCCTTCGAGCGCGCAGGCAAGCAGCGTCGCGGCCGAAATCCGACCCCGAATTCGACACCGCATCGCCTCCTGAAGCGCTTGGTATATGAATTGTTCACCACTCGATCGCGCCGAGACTGTCGCAGCAGCCCTGAACATGATTGACTTACGGCGGTCGCAGCTTCTGTGTTCGTGTATTTCGCACTCGCAGGATCGACGTTGCGATCGCGGTTCCTGCGAGGGTTGTAGGTCGGGTCAAGTTCCGACGACAAGCGCGTTGGTATGGCGGTCGGAACGGGCCCGGTACGCCGGAAGTCGGTGAACCGCCCGGTAAGAAGAGAAGGAAAGTACGAGAGATGCCACAGGGAACTGTGAAGTGGTTCAACGCGGAGAAGGGCTTCGGCTTTATCGCCCCGGAGGACGGGTCCGCGGATGTTTTCGTCCACTACACGGAAATTCAGGGCAGCGGCTTCCGCACCCTTGAAGAGAACCAGAAGGTCGAGTTCGAGGTCGGCCAGAGCCCCAAGGGCCCACAGGCCACGGGTGTTCGCGCCGTCTAGAGTCGCGCGCTTACAGGAATCCGAGAAACCCCCCGCGCCGTTCCGGTAACGGACCGCGCAGGGGCGTTTTTCGTTTTAAGGGCCCTAGCGGCCCGGCGGCTCATCCGTGCGGCGCCACTGGCCTACTGTCGACTGCGTGAGCCAGCTGTCGTTCTTCTCGGCCGAGTCGGTGCCGCCCGCGGTCGCCGACCTGACCGGGATCCTCGCCGCACCCGGCCAGGTGGTGCTGGTCGGGGATGGCGCACGGCTGTCTGTCGTCGTGGATCGGCTATGGCGCGCCGAGGGCCTCGCAGAGATGATCACCGAGGCAGGCCTGCAGCCGGAGATCGCCCGTACTGACGAGAACACCCCGCTGGTGCGCACCACCGTGGACCCGCGGCTGGTGGTCATCGCCCGCAACTGGACCCTTGGGGCGGTCAAGACCGTGCCACCGCAATGGCTACCCGGGCCCCGCGAAATGCGGGCCTGGACGCTCGCCGCGGGTACCCCCGAAGCCGATCGGTACTTGCTGGGCCTGGACCCGCACGCCCCCGACACGCATGCGGCGCTCGCGTCGGCGATGATGCGGGTAGGGATAGCCCCGACGTTGATCGGTACCAGGGGGTCGCATCCGGCGCTGCGGATCAGCGGGCGCCGACGGCTATCGCGCCTGGTAGAGAACGTAGGGGAACCCCCGGGGGACGTCGAAGCGTTTGAGCATTGGCCCAGGATCTGACGGGCCGCAACGGGGGGGCCAGTTTGCGTCGGCTGGCGCGGGGTGCGAAATTGTCAGTTGCCAGCGGGGCTCGGATAAACCACCGAGGTATACATCCGGCATTCGGTGGCAACACGAGAATTGGAGCGTAGGCAGAGGTGGCTGACGGGGACCGCAGCAGCGGCCGCAATGGAAACGTGCGGCGACTCGTCATAGTCGAGTCGCCTACTAAGGCACGCAAAATAGCTGGCTACCTGGGCTCCAACTACATTGTCGAGTCGTCGCGGGGACACATCCGCGACCTGCCCCGCGCCGCGGCCGATGTCCCGGCCAAGTACAAGTCCGAGCCGTGGGCGCGCCTCGGCGTCAACGTCGATGCCGACTTCGAGCCGCTCTACATCATCAGCCCAGATAAGAAGAGCACCGTCGCCGAGCTGAAGGACCTGCTCAAGGACGTCGACGAGCTGTATCTGGCGACTGACGGCGACCGCGAGGGCGAGGCCATCGCCTGGCACCTGCTCGAGACGCTCAAGCCCCGGATCCCCGTCAAGCGGATGGTGTTCCACGAGATCACCGAGCCGGCCATCCGGGCCGCCGCCGAGGACCCGCGCGATCTGGACAACGATCTCGTCGACGCGCAGGAGACCCGCCGCATCCTGGACCGGCTGTACGGCTACGAGGTCAGCCCCGTGCTGTGGAAGAAGGTCGCGCCGAAGCTGTCCGCGGGGCGGGTGCAGTCGGTCGCAACCCGCATCATCGTGTCGCGCGAGCGCGAGCGGATGGCGTTCCGCAGCGCAGGCTACTGGGACGTGACCGCCGAACTCGATGCCAGCGTCTCCGATGCGCAGGCGTCCCCGCCCACGTTCACGGCCAAGCTGAACTCGGTCGACGGGCGGCGGGTGGCCACCGGGCGCGATTTCGACTCGCTCGGAGTGGTCAAGAAGCCCGACGAGGTGCTGGTGCTCGACGAGGCCGCGGCGTCAACGTTGGCGACGGGCTTGCGCGGCGCGCAGCTGGCGGTGTCGTCGGTTGAGCAGAAGCCCTACACCCGCAGGCCGTACGCGCCGTTCATGACCTCGACGCTGCAGCAGGAGGCGGGCCGCAAGCTTCGGTTCTCCTCCGAGCGCACGATGAGCATCGCGCAGCGGCTGTACGAGAACGGCTACATCACTTATATGCGTACCGACTCCACGACGCTGTCGGAGTCGGCCATCAACGCCGCGCGCAACCAGGCCCGCCAGCTCTACGGCGAGGAATATGTCCACCCGACGCCGCGGCAGTACACCCGCAAGGTCAAGAACGCCCAGGAGGCCCACGAGGCCATCCGGCCCGCGGGCGACGTGTTCCAGACCCCCGGCCAGCTGCACAGCCAGCTGGACACCGACGAATTCCGGCTCTACGAGCTGATCTGGCAGCGCACCGTGGCCTCACAGATGGCCGACGCCCGCGGCACCACGCTGTCCCTGCGGATCTCCGGGCAGTCCGCCGACGGGCAGCAGGTCGTGTTCGGCGCCAGCGGCCGCACCATCACGTTCGCCGGCTTCCTGAAGGCCTACGTCGAGAGCATCGACGATCAGGCCGGCGGTGAGGCCGACGACGCCGAGAGCCGGCTGCCGCAAGCTCGAGCAGGGCCAGCGCGTCGACGCCAAGGAGCTGACCGCCGACGGGCACACCACCTCGCCGCCTGCGCGCTACACCGAGGCGTCGCTGATCAAGGCGCTGGAAGACCTCGGCATCGGCAGGCCGTCGACGTACTCGTCGATCATCAAGACCATCCAGGACCGTGGATACGTCCACAAGAAGGGCAGCGCGCTGGTGCCGTCGTGGGTGGCGTTCGCAGTCACCGGCCTGCTGGAGCAGCACTTCGGCCGGCTCGTCGACTACGGCTTCACCGCGGCGATGGAAGACGAGCTCGACGAGATCGCCGCCGGCCACGAGCAACGCACCAACTGGCTCAACAACTTCTACTTCGGCGGCGACCACGGCGTCGAGGATTCGATCGCCCGATCGGGCGGGCTGAAGAAGCTTGTCGGCGTGAACCTCGAGGGCATCGACGCTCGAGAAGTCAACTCCATCAAGCTGTTTGACGACGATGAAGGCCGTGCGATCAATGTGCGCGTCGGCAAGAACGGTCCGTACCTGGAGCGCATGATCGTCGGCGACGACGGTGAGCTCGAAAGCCGCAGCGGGCCAACCTCAAGGACGAGCTCACACCCGATGAGCTGACCCTTGAGCTGGCCGAAAAGGCCTTCGCCACACCGCAAGAGGGCCGCTCGCTGGGTGTCGACCCCGACACCGGTCACGAGGTCGTCGCCAAGGACGGCCGTTACGGGCCGTACGTCACCGAGGTGCTGCCCGCAACCCCCAGAAGAACCCGGGGACGGCGCGCCCGCCAAGAAGGGCAAGAAGCCGACCGGCCCCAAACCGCGCACCGGCTCGCTGCTGCAGGACGATGGATCTTGAGACGGTGACGCTGGAGGACGCGCTGCGGCTGCTGTCGCTGCCCAGAGTCGTCGGCGTCGATCCGAACACCAGCGAGGAGATCACCGCACAGAACGGCCGCTACGGCCCGTATCTCAAGCGCGGCACCGACTCTCGCTCGCTGGCGACCGAGGAGCAGATGTTCGACATCACGCTCGATGAGGCGCTGAAGATCTACTCGGAGCCGAAACGTCGTGCGGGGCAAGGTGCGTCGGCGCCGCCGCTGCGGGAACTGGGCAACGACCCCGCGACCGACAAGCCGATGGTGATCAAGGACGGCCGGTTCGGGCCGTACGTCACTGACGGTGAGACCAACGCCAGCCTGCGCAAGGGCGACGACGTGCTGTCGATCACCGACGAGCGCGCCGCCGAGCTGCTTGCCGATCGCCGTGCACGGGGTCCGGTCAAGCGGACGAAGAAGGCGCCCGCCAAGAAGAAGGCGCCCGCGAAGAAGGCCGCGAAGAAGGCTTAGCTCGAGCTGCGCGCGTCGCTGGCGATCTCGTCGACATCATCGATGTCGTTGGGCGACACCAGGTTCAGCGGTCGGGCCAGCTGGGTGGGCGCGGTGCGGCCGCGCAGTTCGACGATCTCGCCGACATCCCAGCAGAGCGCCTCGGCGTCCAGCGCGCCGCTGACCGCGATCGCCGATGCCAGCACGTGGCCCTGCTCCAGCTTGGCGAGCTCAGTGAGGCGGGCCGCCTCGTTGACCGGGTCGCCGATCACCGTGTACTCGAAGCGGGCCTGCGCGCCGATGTGCCCGGCGATGGCGCGGCCTGCGGACACCCCGATGCCGAAATCGGTCTCGCCCAAGACGTTTATCAGGTCGTCGTGCAGCTCACGGGACGCGGCCAGCGCGGCGCCAGAGGCGTCGGGATGCTCGATCGGCGCGCCGAAGATGGCCAGCGCCGCGTCGCCCTGGAATTTGTTGACGAAGCCGCCGTGGCGGTTGACGGTGTCGACCACGACGCGGAAGAACTCGTTGAGCAGGCTGACGACTTCGGATGCCGGGATGGTCGCCGCCAGCTGGGTCGACCCGACGAGGTCGACGAAAAGCACTGCGACGTCGCGCTCCTGGCCGCCGAGCTCGGTGCCGCGCTCGAGGGCGCGGCGGGCCACGTCCTCACCGACGTAGCGGCCGAACAGGTCACGCAGCCGTTGTCGTTCGGCGAGGTCGCGCACCATGTCGTTGAATCCGGCCTGTAGCAAGCCCAATTCGCTGGCGTCGTAGATCTGCATGTGCGCGTTGTAGTTACCGCGCTGGACTTCGCCAAGGGCCCAGCGCAATTGGCGCAGCGGGTCTGCGATCGACATCGCAACCAGAACCGTGCCGGCCAGTCCGATCACCAGCGCAGCGATCGCGAGCAGCAGGATCGGGGTGGTGAGTCGGTCCGCAGGCGCGGTGAGGATCTCGAACTTGCTGGCGACGACCGCGAGCACGATGGCCAGCACCGGCACGCCGGTGGACAGCACCCACGTCAGGACCTGGCGAAGGATCACGCCCGGCGCGCGGAAGTTCTCCGGCACGCCGCCCCGCAACGCGGCAACCGCCACCGGCCGCAGCACGCGTTCGGACTGCAGATAGCCGATGATCGCCGTTGCGGTGGCGCCGAGCCCGGTGGCGACCGCGACGACCGGCGCCGACTTACTGGCCACCGGCCAGCTGGCGACGATGAACACCACGGAGCCGAGGAACCAGTTGGTCACGTTGACCACCGAGCGATAGAACGGCATCTTCAACGCGCGGGTGCGGGCCATTTCGGTCGCGGCGGGGTCCCGATCGCCAAGCAGCGTCTCGCGGCGCTGCCAGCGCATCACCGGGATCAGCAGCCGCAGGGTGAGCCACGAGGCGACGGTGAAGGAGATAAAGAGGTAGGCAAGGAAGATCGCCAGGTTGAAGGCGGGCAGATCCTGCAGCTGGATGCGGTCCTCGGGGGGCAGCCCGAACCGGAGGAAGCCCAGCACGAGCAAAGCTCCGATGATGTCGGCCTGCAGCATGCCCAGCGTGAACACCGGCCATGGCGTGCGTGCCACCCAGCGGACGAATGCGCTGATTCGCCTGATCGGGATGGCCTCGGTGGTCACCCGTCAACCGTATCGGTCCATGGGGACGTGAAAGGGTGCTGTGAGACGGACGTGTCGGTTCGCAGCACTACTGTTATCTGCGATGGCCGGTGTTTTTTCGCGTCTTGTGGGACAAGACGCCGTAGAAGCGGAATTGGTGGCCGCGGCGCAGGCCGCGCGCGGTGATTCGGCTCACAATGCCGCCGCGACCGGCACCATGACACACGCATGGCTGGTCACCGGACCGCCTGGATCGGGCCGCTCGATCGCGGCGCTGTGCTTCGCTGCGGCGCTGCAGTGCACCTCCGACGGCGTCCCCGGCTGCGGTGAATGCCGAGCCTGCACGACGGCCATGGCGGGCACCCACGCCGACGTGCGGCGGATCATCCCCGAGGGCCTCTCGATCGGCGTCGGCGAGATGCGCAACATCGTGCAGATCGCGTCGCGGCGGCCGGGTACCGGGCGGTGGCAGATCGTGCTGATCGAGGACGCCGACCGGTTGACAGAGGGAGCGGCGAATGCGCTGCTCAAGGTGGTCGAGGAGCCTCCGCCGTCGACGGTGTTCCTGCTGTGCGCGCCGTCGGTGGATCCCGAGGACATCGCCATCACGCTGCGCTCGCGCTGCAGGCACGTGGCGCTGGTGACGCCGCCGGTCGACGCGATTGCGCGGGTGCTGATCGAGACCGACGAGCTGCCGGAGGAGGACGCCAGGTGGGCGGCGTCGGTCAGCGGCGGCCACGTCGGCAGGGCGCGACGGCTGGCGATCGACGAGCAAGCGCGGGAACGACGCCAGCGCGCACTCGGAATGGCGCGCGATGCGGCGACCCCGTCGCGGGCGTACGCCGCGGCCGAGGAGTTGGTGGTGACCGCCGAGGCGGAGGCGCGGGCGTTGACCGAGGACCGCAACGAGGCCGAAACCGAGGAGCTGCGCACGGCGCTGGGTGCCGGCGGCACCGGCAAGGGCACGGCAGGAACACTGCGCGGTGCGACCGGTGCGATCAAAGACCTTGAGCGACGGCAGAAGTCGCGCCAGACGCGGGCGTCGCGTGACGCGCTGGACCGCGCGCTGATCGACTTGGCGACGTACTTTCGCGATGCGCTGCTTGTGTCGTCGGGGGCGGGCGAGATCCAGGCCAACCATCCGGACATGGCGGACCGGGTGGCGGCGATGGCCGCGCACGCGTCGCCCGAGAAGCTGCTGCGCTGCATCGAGGCCGTGCTGGAGTGCCGCGAGGCGCTGGCCGTCAACGTGAAGCCGAAGTTCGCGGTCGACGCGATGGTCGCCACCGTGGGGCAGGCGCTGCGCGACTGACTTGGGTTGCCGGCGGGGCCTACCGTAGACTCGTGCCGCCGAAAGCACGCCACCTTAGCTCAGTCGGTAGAGCGATTCACTCGTAATGAATAGGTCAGGAGTTCGATTCTCCTAGGTGGCTCAAGAAGTCCGCTACCAGCGGCACCACTTCACCGAGGTGGGTTTCCAGCAGCCAATGCCCGCCGCCCAACAGGTGCAGCGGTGCGTCGGGCAGGTCGCGGTGGTAGGCGCGGGCCGACTTCTCTGGCATGTAGCCGTCGTGTGGGCCCCAGACGATCAGCGCAGGCGGCCGGTGCTCGCGCAGGTATGCCTGCTCCTTGGGGAACCACTCCAGCGTCGACGGTTGATCCTCGAGCAGTCGGATGAGGTTGGCGACGCGGTCGGGTGTGGACATCAGCGACCAGTGCAGGGTCCACAGGTCGGGGCTGATGCGGTCGGCGACGTCGTCGGGCAGTTCGCCTCTGAACTCGCTTTCGAAACCCTTGAGGGTGACGTGTTGGGCGATACGCCGCCGCGCATCGGGTCCGGGGTTTTCCCACGATTCCTTGAGGAAGTCGTACTTCGGGCCGAAGGCGTCCTCGTAGATGTCGCCGTTCTGGATGATGAGCCCGGCGACGCGCTCCGGCTTGGCCAGGGCGAGGCGGAAACCGAACTGCGAACCGTAGTCGTGCAGCCAGATGACGTAGCGGTTCAGCTGCATGGCGTCGACGAAGCGATTGCAGGAAGTCGGCGTAGGCGTCGAAGGTGTAGCCGAAGTCGTCGGCGCGAAGGTGTTGCGCTGTAACCGAATCCGGGCATGTCGGGTGCGACCAGCCGCCAGCGGTCGCCGAGGGCTGCCATGAGGTTGCGGTAGGCGTACGACGAGCACGGGTAGCCGTGGGGAGCAGGACGACGGGAGCGTCGGCGGGTCCGGCTTCGCGGTAGAAGGTGTCGATGCCGTCGACGGTGACGCGGCGATGGTGGACGGGGGCGAGCTGCATAGCGGCTCGCGTTCCCCGTCACGGCGTCGTCGTCAAACACCTCGCGGGCGATCTTGCAGGCGGTGTTGGCGGCGGGGAAACCGGCGTAGCCGCTGGCGTGGTACTCGCGATCTCGAGTAGCTCGTCGCCGAACTTGCCGTCACGCAGGTTGACGTCGGCACCGGGCAGGAGTTCACAGATGACCTCGGCGACCTTGTAGCACCTTCATGGGTTCCAGAGTGGCACGGGTGGGCGGCTCAGCTCGCCGGCCACCCTGGGCTCGCGGGGGAGGTCGGAAAATCGCTGCGCGGATGCTCGCCGTCGGTCAGAAAGGCGCGTCGATCAGGTGGGTCAGGTGCTTTCTCAACGCATTTCGCGAGGTCCGCGTCGAAGGTAGGCCACTGCGACTCGAACCCGGGCTGACTGGTGGAGAACAAGTAGCCCGTGATCTTCCAATCGCCGAAGACGTCGTCGCTTGGGGCAGGTGAGGGCCCGGCTTGCGGCGGCAGCGGAGATGCCTCGCCACTGGGCGCGGCAAGGGTGACTCGCTCGGCATAGATCCCCTTGGGCTGCCAGTCGAATCTGCGCGCGACGCTTTCGAAATCGCTTCCGTTTTCCACCTGATGGGCTACCGAATAGTTGTAGTTGCACACCGTGACGGTGACAATGTCCGCCGAGCGGCTGAGCGAGAGAATGTGATACCTCGCGTTACCAATCAGCGCCTTGCTCAGGCCGTGATTGACGTTCGGCCGAATGTCCCATGCTTCGTCGTCGGGATCATCGGGAGGTACCGCCTGAGTGAACCCGGGGTAGGCATAGTCGAGATTGCCTGCGGACTGCGCCAGCATCCACGATTCCATATACGCCCGCACGGGCACGGCTGCTCCGCTCAGGACGTCGATTCCCGCCTCTGCGTCCCACTGATATCGCAGGTCGCTGAGCAAGCCGCTCCATCGTTCGATCGAAGGTTGGCGGTTCTCGAACAGGTGACAACCAGCCAGCGCCACGGATGCCACCACGATGAGCGTTAGGAACTTCCAACGACGCACCACTACTTCTTGCCGTCCGGGATCTTGATGATGTCCTCGTACTTCTGCGCGATCTTCGCGGCGGGGTTGTTTTCTTTGCCTAGTACGTCATTCAGGGCCTCATTCAACGTGTCCTGGTAGTCGGTGTCGGCTGGCACAAACATTTGATTGGCAAACAACTCCTGCAGCGAAGCGATCCGCCCGTCGATGATGTATTTGTCGTCGACCCCAACTGGTACTCCGTCCGCAAGAAGAGCATTGAGCACGAAGCGCGCCGATTCGTCGAAGCCCATATTCGGAATAACGGGTGTCGATGGGTCCGTGGGTGAGCCGATGATCGAGCTTTCCATGGCGCCGCCGAAGCCCTCGATTGCTGGGCCGGCTAGTGGCCCCGCAGCTACGCTCGCTGCCGCGACGCCGGAGGTATAGGCCATTTTCCGCCAGGTCAGCGCGTCATCTTTGTTCTGTCCCATTGCGTGTGCAGCCTCGACGGAACCCGATGCGACCAGCCCCTTGAGGACGGCGGCATCGGTGAGTCGCCTGTCGTCAGCGCTGACGGCGACACCATTCTTGACGTCTTCTGCGTACTGGTGACTCTCTGCGAGAGTCAACGCGTCCGCCGCGCCGTTGAACTCTTTATAGGCTTGCTGGTCGGTGCTGAGCACCGAAAACAGGCCCTTCGCGTTGGGCCGTTCCGGATTCGCGGGGTCGAGGAAATCGAACGCATCGTGGGTGTTCGCGCTCGACAAGCTCGCGATATCCGCCATGTACGGAGTCAGGCCGTGCGCGTAGCCGCGCACCAGTTCGGGATTGGCCTGACCCAACGTGGTATCGCTGAAACCGTTAGGCATGTGCATCAACGGGTCTTTGTGGCTCCCAATGTAATTGGCGTACTTCTCAGCAGTTTCCGCCGCAATCGTGGATTCCGAACCGACGTGGGATTCATTCGTCCAACTGAAGAGCCCCGCAGCCGCCTTACCGTCGTCGTGCCAGCGGTAATTGTTGACGTCGTTCAGGAAGTCGTTACCGTTGTCGCCGTGCGTGCCCAGAATGTGGTCGTGAACGATCTGATGGTCGCGCCCCGCTGAGCCGAAGATGTCGGTGACCACGTCTTCTTGCGATCCCATATTGGTCGGCTGGTCCATGATTCGATCGCCGAGGCGCATCATTTCGCGGTCAATCTCGGTGCCGGTCTGCAGGTCGGGATTTCCATCGCGGACGATCTGCGCGATGGTCCTCGCGTCTGTCACATCGGCGGAGTTCACCGCCGGTGAAGTCAGGGCCTCTTTCGAGATGGCGTTCTGGACGGATTCGGGCAGTTGGCCGAAACTGCCTTTCCCGATCTGGCTCGGATCGTCGAGTGCGCCGACCGTGGTCTCCGTCTTCGGGAAGTAGACATCGTCGTTACTCATCAATTGCCATGAGTCGCCGATGATGTGTTTCTGGTCGCCAAGGCGTTCTTCTGCGCGCTTGAGATCTCTGATGCTCATCCCGTTCTGTTGGGCTTGCATCTGGCTGAGATATGAGCCTTGCTCCGGCGTCAACTGCTGCCCGGGCTTGATGTCGTTGAGTACTGACTCGACGCGTTTCGCTGCATCCTGATTGCCAGCCAGTGCGTCGTGGACGTCCTTCTCGGCCTGCCGACGCTTTGTTTCGGCGTCCTCGCCGTCCTTCTTCCCGTCGACGAAGTCCGGCCCCTCCTTGGGCCCGAACTTCTGGTCGCCGAGCGCCTGGTATTCGTCGCCGAGGCCGCGGATTTTCCCGCCGATCGAGTTCAGTTCGCCATTGGACCGCTGGATGATCTGCTGCAGTTGGCTGAGCCCCTTCTGCGCGATCGCCATCTTCATCGTCTCGCCGGCTTGACCCGGAGGAACGTTGGCGGCCGCGTCGACCACCCATTTGCGCACCGCGTCGAGGTCGCGCCGTCCAGCGGCGACGACCTCCGCTGACTGGTCGACGTGGGTGCTCAGGCGCTGATCCAGTCCGGCCAGTTGGCCCAGCACCCGACCGTGCTCGGTGTTGGCTGCGCCATAGGCGTTGGCTGCACCACCGGTCCACTTCGAACCAGGCGCCGCGGTTTGCACTGTCGATTGCAGCTGGTTGAGGGTGCTGCTTCCGTCGTACTGTGCGCCGGTCTGCGGAGTGCCTTCGCCGTACGTCTGTCGCGCGTTCGACCACGTCGACAAGAACGCGTTCAGCACACTCACGTCCCCATTATCCCAGGCCCCCGACTACCGCGGCGCAACAAATCCGACTGGCCCAGCGGCGAGACACACCGACAACGCAGCCGTGTTAGCCCGCACCTTGATCGCGTCTCCGGCCCCCGACAGTCGCACGAAGACGCGGTTGAGGCCCGGCTTTACCGGAACCTTCGTCTCCGTGCCCTCCGAAAGCGACATCGTCATCGAGCCGTCGCTGTTGGCGAGGTAGTTGATCTCCGCGGTCCAGTCCGCAGGCAGCAGCGGACCATCCAGCCGCATCGACACGGGAAAGTCGGGCTGCACCAGATAGCCGCAATTTGGCTCGGGCCCTGGAACGATCGACGCGTACCCAGGTGACCTTTGCGTCGACGACGTGACCGCTCGCATCCAGCATCCGCAACTCGCTTGTCGCGCCTGCGAATTCGGGCCGGTCCGGCAGTAGCGCGAACATGTGGCTGGCGAAATTCTCCGGCGATGCCACCCGCTGCAACACCAGCGGATCGACCTCCTGATCGAGAAGCGGAGCATCCGACGCGGCGTGCGCCGCCGCGAGGCCGGCCTGTGCGTTCTGCAGATACGGCTGCGCAGGATTGTCACGCCAACTGGTCAGGAACGTCGCGGTCGAGTACAGGCTGCTCGCAACGAATGCCGTTGTCGCGCACACTGTTACCACCGTCCGCGTCCGCGAGGCGTTCAGCCACACGCCACGCTCGCGGTTCGGCGCGCACAGGCCGACCGCGAGCAGCAGCGCCAACACCACGACAAGGTCAGGCAGGTAGCGCAGCGTCTGCGCCAACTCGAGCGCAGTGAACCGCGACGAGCGCATCAGATAGATCGGGATCTGGCACGCGACCGCGTACCCGACGGCCGCCAGCCACACCGGCCCGATCCGTTCCTTGCGTATGAACGAGATGGCCACCACGACCGCGAGCGCCACCCAGCCGAGCACCATCACCATCACCGGTGGCGTACCCCACGGTGATGCCGGGGCCCAGCGTTGCCAATCCCACGGTCCGCCAACCAAACCCGGCACGATCCCATGAGTCACCGAGCGGCTCAACAGATCCCACGTCATCGCCACGTCGAAGCTCCACCGCTTCTGATCGACGACGACGAGATAGACGGCGATCCACGCCGCGGTCACCGCCAGCGCCGACACCCACAGCCGAACCCCCCGACGCCACACATCCGCCACGGAGCCCGAGCCGGTGACATGGGCGTACAGCGCCGCGATGGTGAACGCCACAAACGGTATGACGGCCGCCTTCTCGAAGAACAGCAGCCCGCCGAAGTACACCAGCAGGCCCGTCACCGCATACCGCTGGTTGCCGGTACGCACCAGCAGCACCGCGTCGGCGCACACCCACGCCAGCGCGGCAAGCATCGGCAGCGAGTTCAGCGCCGCCGCCCACCACGCAAACGCAGGCACTCCCAGCGGGGTGAACAACGCGAACGTCAACGGCAGCAGCAGCACGGGCCGCCAGCCGAGAATCACGTGCAGCGCCCGCAGCAACGCCAGCGATGCCAACAGCTGCAACACCACCAGGCTGATCGCGGGCCCGATCCAGTTCAACGGCGCGAGCCGGGTGATGCCACCCGCCACCAGGAACGCCGCCGGCATGACGTGCCCGTCGTGATCGTCGAACAGATACTCCGGCGACAGCAGGCTCTGCGTGCCGGCGCGGCCGGTCAGGATCAGGTCGTCCCAGTAGAAGTAGCCGCGAAACGCCAGCACCGCCCGAATAACCAACTGCACCGCGATCAACACGGCGGCGGTGCGGGCGACCCAGTTCATCGCTCGTCGAGCCTACGGTCCACGCCAGCGCGGCGGCCCTCGGTATGGTGAGCCGATGCGCACACTGGTGACGGGGGCAGCCGGTTTCATCGGATCAACGCTGGTAGACCGCCTGCTGGCGGACGGCCACAGCGTCGTCGGGGTCGACGACCTCAGCTCGGGCAGCGCAGCGAGAACATCGTCGAGGCGGAGCGCCACGAGGGCTTCGAGTTCGCCAAGGCCGACATCGTCAGCGCCGACCTGATCGGGCTGCTTGCCGACGTCCGAGCCTGAGGTGGTCTTCCACCTGGCCGCCCAGATTCGATGTCACGCACGTCCGTGGTCGATCCGCAGTTCGACTCGATGGTCAATGTCGTCGGCACCGTGCGGCTCGCCGAGGCCGCCCGCGCGGGCTGGGGTCCGCAAGATCGTGCACACGTCGTCGGGCGGGTCGATCTACGGCACCCCGCCGACGTTTCCGACCAGGAGGACGTCCCGGCGGACCCCGACATCGCCGTACGCGGCGGGCAAGGTCGCCGGCGAGGTGTACCTGAACATGTTCCGCAACCTCTACGGGCTGCGAGTGCTCGCACATCGCGCCCGGCAACGTCTACGGCCCGCGCCAGGACCCGCACGGCGAGGCCGGCGTGGTGGCGATCTTCTCGCAGGGCGCTGCTGTCGGGCAGGCCGACGAAGATCTTCGGCGACGGCACCGACACCCGCGATTACGTGTTCGTCGACGACGTCGTCGACGCGTTCGTCAAGGCGGCCGGTGAGGCCGGGGGAGGGCAGCGGTTCAAGTCGGCACCGGAGTGGAAACCTCGGTGCGTCAGCTGCATTCGGTGATCGCCAAGGCGGCCGGTGCGCCCGATGACCCGGAGTTCCACCCGCCGCGACTTGGCGACCTGAAGCGGTCCTGCCTGGACATCAGCCGCGCCGAAGCAGGTGCTTGGGTGGGCGCCGAAGGTTGACATCGCCGAGGGCGTCGCCCGGACCGTCGACTACTTCCGTAATCACTAAAAGATTGTAAGTACTCACTTTCTATTGTAGCGTGGCGCCATGACCTACGACGTGATCATTCGCAACGGCCTGTGGTTCGACGGCACCGGGGCCGCGCCCCAGGTCCGCACGCTGGGCATTCGGGACGGCATCGTCGCCGACGTATCTGCCGGGCCGCTCGACGAGACCGGCTGCCCGGACGTGATCGACGCGGCAGGCAAGTGGATCGTCCCCGGCTTCATCGACGTGCACACCCACTACGACGCCGAGGTGCTGCTCGATCCCGGACTGCGGGAGTCGGTGCGGCACGGCGTCACCACGGTGCTGCTGGGCAATTGCTCGCTGTCGACCGTGTACGCCGACTCCGAGGATGCCGCCGACCTGTTCAGCCGGGTGGAGGCGGTGCCGCGCAAGTTCGTCCTCGGTGCGCTGGAGGCCAAGAAGACGTGGACGACGCCCGCCGAATACGTTCGCGCACTGGACGAGCTGCCACTCGGGCCGAATGTCAGCTCCATGCTTGGACATTCGGACCTGCGCACCGCGGTGCTCGGCCTCGACCGCGCAACGACCGAAGGCGTGAACCCGACCGACGCCGAACTCGACCAGATGGCAGCGATGCTCGAAAAGGCGCTCGACGCCGGGCTTCTCGGCATGTCCGGGATGGACGCGGCCATCGACAAACTCGACGGTGAACGCTTCCGATCACGAGCGCTGCCGTCGACCTTCGCCACCTGGCGGGAACGGCGGAAGCTGATCGCCGTGCTGCGCAGGCGCCGCCGGATCCTGCAGAGCGCCCCCGATGTCAAGAACCCGATGTCGGCGCTGAACTTCTTCCTGTCCAGCAGCCGCATGTTCGGACGGCGCCCCGGCGTGCGGATGAGCCTGCTGGTGTCGGCGGATGCCAAGTCGATGCCCGGCGCGGTTCGGGTATTCGGCCCTGGCACCCGGCTGATCAACAAGCTGTTGGGATCGTTCGTGCGCTTCCAGCACCTGCCGGTGCCGTTCGAGTTGTACTCCGACGGAATCGATCTGCCCGTGTTCGAGGAGTTCGGTGCCGGGCACCGCAGCCCTGCATCTGCGCGATCAACTCGAGCGCAACGAACTGCTCGCCGACACCGAGTACCGGCGCCGGTTCCGGCGCTCGTTCGACCGCAAGAAGCTCGGACCGTCATTGTGGCACCGCGACTTTCACGATGCGGTGATCGTCGAATGCCCCGACGAGTCGCTGGTCGGCAAGAGCTTCGGGCAGATCGCCGACGAGCGCGGACTGCATCCGCTCGACGCGTTCCTCGACGTGCTCGTCGAGAACGGGGAGCGCAATGTCCGCTGGACGACCATCGTCGCGAACCACCGGCCCAAGCAGCTCAACAAGCTCGCCGCCGAGCCGTCCATCCACATGGGCTTCTCCGACGCCGGCGCGCACCTGCGCAACATGGCCTTCTACAACTACGCGCTGCGGCTGCTCAAGCGGGTCCGTGACGCCGAGCGCGCCGGTGAGCCGTTCCTCACCGTCGAGCATGCGGTCCATCGCCTGACCGCCGAGGTCGCCGATTGGTTCGGCGCCGACGCAGGCACCCTGCGCGAGGGCGACCGGGCTGACTTCGTGGTGATCGATCCCGACGGGACTCGACGAATCGGTGGACGGCTACCACGAGGAGAAGGTCCCGTTCTATGGCGGCCTGAGCCGGATGGTCAACCGCAACGACGCCGCGGTCGTCGCGACCGGCGTGAACGGCGCCGTCGTGTTCCGCGACGGCCAGTTCCGCGAGGGCTACGGGACGACCGTGAAGTCCGGGCGCTTCCTTCGGGCCGGCGCCGGCCAACCCGCGAAAGCTCTTGCCTGACATGGCGAGAACGCAGCAGCAACGCCGCGAGGAAACCGTCGCGCGTCTGCTGGACGCCAGCATCGACACCATCATCGATGTCGGCTACGCGCGGGCGTCGGCCGCGGTGATCGCCAAGCGCGCCCAGGTGTCCGACGGCGCGCTGTTCCGGCACTTCCCGACCATGGGCGACTTCATGGCGGCCACGGCGCACGAAGTGATGCGACGCCAGCTCGGACCTGTTCACGAAGCAGGTCGCCGAGATTCCGGCCGACAAGCCGGCACTTGAGGCGGCGCTGACCATCCTGCGCGACGTCACCGGCAACGCGACCAATACCGTCATGTACGAGCTGCTGGTCGCGGCGCGCACCGACGAGAAGCTCAGGGCCACTTTGCAGGACGTGCTCACCGAGTACGCCGCCAACATCTACGACATCGCAAGGGCATTGCCGGGCGCCGATCAGTTTCCCGAGGATAGCTTCGCCGCACTGGTCGCGATCATGACGAACACTTTCGACGGCGCCGCGCTCGTGCGAGCGGTCCTGCCGCAGCCAGAAATCGAGGCCAAACGAATCCAGGTGCTGGCAGCGCTGCTCGGCGGCAGGCGCGCTAACGCTCCTCGGGCGCCCTGGCGGTCTGCAGCGCCACCGCCCGCGCCAGCCGCGCGTACTTCAACTCGAGGTCCTTGAACCGCATGTAGGCCGACAGCGTCGTGAACACGAACGCGATGATCAGCACGTACTCCATCAGGTCCGCACCGCGGGCCACGCCAAGCCAATTCGCGACGACGGTGGTGTCGTCCGGGCGAAGGATCGCATAGATTCCCGCGATCACGAACAGCACGTAGCCGACCTTCACCCACGCCTTGGACCGCGCGCTGCGGCGCGAGCGCAGCAGGTAGACCAGCAGCACAAGGACCGACACGATCAGCAGCGCCTGGATCCAGTTCATCGCGACATCCTCCCTCGCAACCAACCGTCGAAGATGATGTTGACGCCGTTCAAGAAGGGGCTGACCCTTCGACATCGAGTACTCGGTGTAGAGAATTTCGACCGGTTCTTCCGTTACCCGCCAATGGTTTTCATATGCCAGCGCGATGAACTCGTCGGCGTGGCTCATGCCGCTCATGGTGAGGTTCAGCCCGTCGGCCACCGTCTTGTTGAAAACCCGCAGGCCGTTGTGCGCGTCGGTCAGGCCCAGCTTGCGGCTGCGTCGGCTCAATGTGGCCGCCGACCGCAACACCAACCGCTTCAACAGCGGCGTGCGGCTGACCACGCCTGGGTCGGCGAACCGGGTGCCGACGACGAGATCGACGTCCTCGGCGGCCGAGCCGGTCGATCATCCGGACGACGTCCTTCACTCGGTGCTGACCGTCGGCGTCGAACGTGGCGAACACCGCCGCACCCGGCTGCGCGCGGGCGTACTCGACGCCGGTCTGGATCGCCGCGCCCTGGCCGAGGTTGACGGGATGACGCACTGCGTGCGCCCCCGCGCGCAACGCCACGTCGCCGGTGTCGTCGCGGCTGCCGTCGTCCACACACACCACGTGGTCGAAAACGGAGCGAACGTCAGAGATGACGTCGCCGATAACGCTCGCCTCGTTGAAGGCCGGGACGACGATCCAAACGTCGTGGTAGCGCGTGTCGATGCACAACAAAATACAGGGTCAACCGTGGGACACCCTGGCAAGCGCGGCCAGGTGCACCGCGATTCCCACCAGCGGCCCGCACAGCAGCGCGATCACCGTGCGCGTCTCCAGCCCCAGCGGCAGCAGCAGCAACAGCGCCGACGCGACCGTCGCGGACACCCAACCCAGCCGAATACGCGCGGTGCAGCGCGGCCGCGACCGCCGCGGCGCCGGTCAACGTCAACAACGCGATCGCGACCGCCGCCGCGGTCAGCCAGGCCAGCAGCGCGCCGTCGGCCCGGTACTCGGCGCCGAACGCCTCCCGCAGCAGCCACGGCCCGAACACCCCCGCGAGCAGCACGCCCAGCAGGCCAAGGCCGGTCACCAGCGGCCGCAGGCCGCACCAGCGCCCGCAGCCGCTCTGTGCGCTGGTCCACGAAATGCGCGATCAGATTGCCCTGCATCGCGGTCAGCGGCACCAGCAGCGGCGCACGGGTCAGCGTCACCGCCAGGATCACCACGCCGCCGGTGGCGCCCAGATCACCCGAGGTCGCCTTGAGCAGCACCGGAAAGCCCATCACCAGGATCGCGCTCGCCCCGGCGGCGGCGATCGAGTGCGACGCGCCGCGCAGGAACGTCACCGTGCCGCCCGGCGTCAGCAGCCGCGCCGCTGCGCGCGTCGCAGGCGACGCGATGAGCAAGATCAGCCACGCGACCGCATCCGGCGACGGTCGCCCACAGGTATCCGACCAGGTCCCAGCCGACCACGAACGTCGCCGCCGCCACCACCACCCGCAGACCGGCGTCGGTCACCATCAGCGACCCGTACTGGGTCCACCGGTTCACCCCTGCCAGCATGCCCAGCAGCGTGGCGTGCAGGCAGAAACCGGCCAGCCCGACGCTGAGCAGCGCGACACTCAACCACTGCGACTCGACGAACACATGCGCCGACCACAGCGGCGAACTCGCGGCGATCACCGCGGCAGCGACCACGCCGACCATCGCCGCCACCCGCATCGGATGCGTGCGCGGTCCTCAGTGACGATCTCGGTGTGGCGCGCCGAGCGCACCTCTCGGGTGGCCTCCTGCAGCAGGCCGAACGCCGCGCCGGTGACCAGACCGAACGCACCCCAGAACACGCCGAACACCGAGAAGCCCGCAGGCTCGAGATCGCGCGCGGCCAGATACAGCACCGCGTACCCGCACAGCGCGGACAGCACAGTCGCCGTGCCGACCCGGGTCACGCTGGCGCGCGTGATCGGGCCGGTCGGCGATGAGCCGCTTGCGTGAAGAGGATCAACGGCGTCCGCGTCGGTCACGACGGCGTGTCCAGGGCGGGCACAGGCGTCGAATACAGCCACGCATCCCACAGCGGGCGCAGCGACTCGTGCGCGTAGTTGGCTGCCAAACCGGTGAAGTCGTCGGTGACCGCGGTGCCGTGCCGGTAGCGCGTCGTCCAATCCCGCAGCAGCGCAAAGAAACTCTCGTCGCCGATGCGTTGCCGCAACACGTGCAGCGTCAGCGCGCCGCGCTTGTACACGCGATCGTCGAACATGTCACGCGGTCCCGGGTCGGCCAGCAGCAGGTCCTGTGGCGAATCGGCCAGCCGCTCGTGGTAGTGCCGTGCCCATTCGTCGGCGGTGCGCCCGCCGGAGTGCTCCGACCACAGCCATTCGGCGTAGCAGGCGAAGCCTTCGTGCAGCCAGATGTGGCGCCAGCGTTTGGCGGTGACCGAGTTGCCGAACCACTGATGCGCCAGCTCGTGGGCGATCAGCCGTTCGGCGCCGCGCTGGCCGTCGCAATGGTTGGCGCCGAAGATCGAAATACCCTGTGCCTCAAGCGGTATCTCCAGATCGTCGTCGGTGACCACCACCGTGTAGCCGGTCGACAGCGGGTACGGCCCGAACAGCTTGACGAACAACTTCATCATCTGCGGCTGGTCGCCCGAAGTCGTGCTCGAAGTTGCGACGCAAGCGGTCCGGCAGCACCGCGTGTATCTGGACACCGTTCTTGGCCATCCGCCGCCGGTCGTACGTGCCGATCTGCAGCGTGATCAGATACGTCGACGTCGGCTCGGCCTGCTCGTACGTCCAGGTCGTCATGCCCGCCCGTGCGCGGCGTGACAGCAACTCGCCGTTGGCCAGCGCGTAGTACGGGCTCTCGGTGCTGATCTGGATGCGGAAGCTGGCCTTGGCGCTGGGATGGTCGTCGCAGGGAAACCACGATGCGGCGCCGTTGGGCTGGCCCGCGACGAGCACGCCGTTGGACAGCTCCTCGAAACCGACTTCGCCCCAATAGGAGTGGATCGGCCGGGGGGTGCCGCCGTAGCGCACCGCGATCGTCATCGCCGCCCCTGCGGGCAGCGCCTCGCTGCAGTGCGATGTGCAGCTTGCCGTCCGACGAGCGGAACTGGGCAGGGCGCCTGCCGTTCACCGACACCTTCGTCACCGACAGCGCGTCGGACAGGTCCAGCGTGAACGTGCGCAGCGACGCCAGCGTCACCGCAGTGATGGTGGCGGACCCGGACAGCCGGTTGATCGCCACCTTGTATTCGAGGTCGAGCTCGTAGCGTGACACCCGATAGCCGAAGTTGCCGTTGGCAGGCAGGTAGGGGTCGATGACCGGAGGGGCCGCTTTCTTCGTCGCTTTCTTGCTTCTCGTCACGCGGCGCTTTCTTCTGTTTTCTTCGGCGACGGCGGATCCGGCGCATCGCCGCGCTTCTTGCGGAACAGGTTCCACGGCGCGATCGGGTTGCCCTGCCAGCGGGTGGACGGCGGCACCTCGTCACCGCGCATGACCAGCGACGCCGGGCCGACGGTGGCGCCCGCGCCGATCCGTGCGGCGGGCAGCGCGACACAGTGCGTTCCCAACGTCGAACCCTCTTCCAGCACAACGGTGTCCATCCGCATGATCCGGTCGTGGAACAGGTGGGTCTGCACCACGCAGCCGCGGTTGACCGTCGCGCCCTTCTCGAGGGTGACGAGGTCGGCCTCGGGCAGCCAGTACGTTTCGCACCAGACGCCGCGGCCGATCTTGGCGCCCAGCGCGCGCAGCCACAGGTTCATCACCGGAGTGCCGCTGGCGGCGCGGGCGAACCACGGCGCCGCCACCGTTTCGACGAAGGTGTCCGACACCTCGTTGCGCCACACGAACGACGACCACAGCGGATGCTCGATCGCCCGGATACGGCCGACCACAAGCCATTTCGCGATCACCGCGATGCCGCCCGCGACCGCACCCGCGGCAAGCAGCACCACGCCGCTTGCCAGCGCGGTCCACACCCAGCCGACCTCGACCGCCAGCCACTGCAGCGCGAACAGCACCGCCACACCGATCGCGAACGTCACCACCATCGGGATCAGCCGGCAGGTTTCCACCAACGCGCGCAGGATCTTCAGCCGCAGGGACGGGTGGAAGGTACGCAGCACGTCGGCGGCGGTGGGCTTGCGGCGCAACCGAACCGGCGGGCTGCCCAGCCATGACGAGCCCGCCTTGGCCTTGTGCGGCGCCGCCGACAGCACCGCGACCAGCCCGTCGTCGGGGACTCGCCGTCCCGGCTGGGTGATGCCCGAGTTGCCGAGGAACGCCCGCTTGCCGATCGTCGCCTTGGCGACGTGGATCCAGCCGCCGCCCAGTTCGTAGGACGCGACCATGGTGTCGTCGGCCAGGAACGCGCCGTCTTCCACGACGGTGAACTTCGGGATCAGCAGCGCCGTCGAAATCTCGGTTCCCCGGCCGACTTTCGCGCCCAGCATGCGCAGCCACCAGGGCGTCAGCAGGCTGGCGTAGATCGGGAACAGGTAGTTGCGCGCGGCGTCCATCAGCCGCTCCGTCGCCCACAGCTGCCAGCCGACGCGGCTGCGCACCGGGTGATACCCCTCCGGCATCCACAGCGACAGCACCCGCACCCCGATCACCGTCAGCAGCGGCGTACGTGACCACCGCGGCCAGTGTCGCCGCCGGCGTCCACAGCGCGGCGGGCGCGATCGCGTCGGTCAGCGAGTCGGCGTCGCGGACGCCCCAACCGATCACGGCCAGGCCGACACCCAGCGCCAGCAGCGGCAGCCCGCCAAGCAGGATCGACGTCACGCCGTAGACCGCCACCCACAGCGGAGCGCGCCGCGGGCGATGGTCCGGCCACGGGTGGCGGGCCTTGCCGGACTTCACCGCAGGCGAGCCCTTCCAGTACTGGCCGTTCTTCACCTTGCCGACCACACCCGAGCCGGGTGCGACGTCGGCGTTCTTGCCGACGACGGCCCCGGGCAGCAGCGTGGTGCGCGCGCCGATGGTGGCGTCGTTGCCGACGGTGATCGCGGCCGACGTGGAAGTGGTCGCCGTCGATCCAGTGCCCGGACAGGTCGACCTCGGGTTCGATGGAGCAGCGATGTCCCAGCGTCAGCATCCCGGTCACCGGCGGAGCGGAGTGCAGGTCGACGCCCTTGCCGACCTTGTTGCCCAGCGCGCGGGCGTAGTAGACCAGCCACGGCGCCCCGGCCAGGTTCTCGGCACCGCTGGCCTCCCCGAGCCGCTCGGCGAGCCACACCCGCAGGTGCACCGACCCGCCGCGGCGATAGGTGCCCGGCTCCAGGCCGCCAAGCAGAATCCGCGCGCCGAACGCCGCGATGGACATGCGGCCCAGCGGGGTGATGAACAGCACGAAGCCGACGGCGATCCACCACCAGTTGACCGGCACCAGCCACGGCATCGGATGCAGTTGAGCGGTACCGCTTTCGACAACATTGTTGAGCAGCGCGAGCCACACCACCCACTGCAGCCCGGTCAGCGTGGCCAGCGGCAGCGACAGCGCCACCTGCGCGAGCCTGGGTCAGCCGCGGCGTCGGCTTGACGACGCGGGTCTCGACCTGCAGGCGGCGGGTCGAGCTCGTCGAGGTAGCCCGCCAGCGAACCGAGCCGGGGATGGTCGTAGAGATCGGCGACGGTCACCTGCGGATAGCGCTGCCGCATCGCGGCCACCAGCTGCGCCGCGGACAGCGACCCACCGCCGAGCGCGTGGAAGTCGGCCTCCGGCCCGTCGACCGGCGCGGCGAGCACATCGCGCCACAGCCCGGCCAGCCACCCCATGGTGCCGCCGAGATCGGGCTCCTCCTCGGTGCTTTCGCCCGGCGGCGGCCAGGGCAGCGCGTCGCGGTCGACCTTGCCCGACGTGCGGGTGGGCAACTCGTCGACAAGCACCAGCCGCGGCACCAGCGCGGCGGGCAGCGTCTCGGCCAGCGTGGCGCGGGCCTTGGCGATGTCGAACGACGGGTCGGCGCTCGGCGACATGTAGCCGACCAGCAGGGGAGTGCCGCTTGCGGTCCGTCGCACCGCGGCAGCGCCGCCGCTGACGCCGGGCAGGTTCACCAAGCGCGGCGTCCACCTCGCCGAGCTCGATGCGGCGGCCGCCGACCTTGACCTGGTCGTCGGCTCGGCCGACGAAGTACAGGCCGTCGGGTTCCAGTCGCACCAAGTCGCCGCTGCGGTAGGCGCGTGACCATCCGAGCGTCGGCATCTCGGCGTACTTCTCGGCGTCCTTGTCCGGATCCAGGTAGCGGGCCAGCCCCACCCCGCCGATGACGAGCTCGCCGACCTCGCCGGTGCTCACCGGCTGACCCTCTTTGTCGACCACCGCCAGATCCCAACCGCGCAGCGGCAGTCCGATGCTCACCGGGCCCGTACCGTCCAGCCGGGCCGCGCACGCCACCACCGTCGCCTCGGTCGGGCCGTAGGTGTTCCACACCTCGCGGCCCTCGACGGCCAGCCGCTCGGCCAGCTCCGGCGGGCACGCCTCGCCGCCGAAGATCAGCAGCCGCACCGCCTCGAGCGCCTCGGCGGGCCACAGCGCCGCCAGCGTCGGCACCGTCGACACCACGGTGATGTCGCGGGACACCAGCCACGGCCCCAGGTCCATGCCGCTGCGCACCAGCGAACGTGGCGCGGGCACCAGGCAGGCCCCGTGCCGCCAGGCCAGCCACATCTCCTCGCACGACGCGTCGAACGCGACCGACAGTCCGGCCAGCACCCGGTCGCCGGGCCCAATGGGGTTGTCCTGCAAGAACATTTGCGCTTCCGCGTCGACGAACGCGGCGGCGCTGCGATGCGTGACCGCGACACCCTTCGGCGTGCCGGTGGATCCGGACGTGAAGATGATCCAGGCGTCGTCGCGACCCAGCGGCGACCCTGCGCGCCATCCCCGCGACGCGCCTGCGCCGCGGACCAGTCCCCGCTCGGTGATGACCCCCACCACGTCGGCCTCGCCGAACACCAGCTCGGCCCGTTCCTCGGGGTCGTCGGCGTCGACCGGCACATAGGCCGCTCCGGCGGCCAGCGTCGCGAGGATCGCCACATACAGCGCGTAACTGCCCGACGGCATCCGGATGCCGATGCGGTCACCGCGGCCGATGCCGCGGGCGGCGAGCCACTCGACGCTCTCCTCGATGTCGGCTGATCAGCTCGGCGTAGGTGAGCTGAACCTCGCCGTCGTCGAGCGCGGGTGCGTCGGGGTGGCGCGCCGCGGTGTCGTAGAGGATGTCGATGAGCGTGCGCGGTTCGGGCGCAGACGAAGACAGCAGGTATTGCGCGGGGATTTCCGGCTGGGGACTCGCTGTCACGAATACAAACTACTAAGCCGTGTCGCTCGGCTCGCACTGCGCCGCACGCGGCGGGTGATCACAATTGCGACAACGACGACCACCGCACCGACGACGATACCACTTGTACCGCTCGAACGTGTCGTAGATCTCGACGATGTGCTCGCCGGCGAGGTATCCCAGCGCGCACCAGGTGCCCACCCACAACACCGCGCCCAGGGCGTTGTAGCCCAGGAATTTCAGCCAGTGCATGCCGACGATGCCTGCCAGGAGCCCGTTGATCTGGCGCAGCCCGTCGATGAAGCGGGCGATGGTGACGATCTTGCCGCCGTGGGTGTTGAAGTACGTCTCGGCGCGGTCCAGCCGCTCCGGGGTCAGGAAGACGTAGCGGCCGAACCGCTCGGCCAGCGGGCGGCCGCCGAAGTGGCCGACGATGAAGCCGATGTTGTCGCCGATGACGGCGGCCAGCACCGCGACCAGGAAGACCACCGCGATGTTCATCTGGCCGGCGCCGGCGAACACCGCGGCGGCGATCAACATGATCTCGCCGGGCACCGGAACGCCGAAGTCCTCGAGGAACAGCATCCCGCCGACTCCCAGGTACCCGTAGTGCTCCAGCAGCGGCTGCACGTCCCCGAAAACACCGGGCAGTTGGGTGTCGGTCACGGCTGTAACCGTAAATTCACGCGGTTCGGCCGCCCGGATTTCGGTGCCTGCGCACCCACCTGGCAGAATGAGCAGGTGGAGGGGAGTATTCCTTCGCCGCAGTGTCGTCACCACGTCGTGCCGTCATCGGACGACCGGTGCTGCGGGCCGCTACGACCTGGTCGTGGCGGTGGAAGAGACCTCCGGCGTTGATCAACGACCGGAGGCTTCTACATGCATGTAACCCAACTCGAGTGGATCATCACGCTGGGCGTGACGATCGCCGTCCTGCTGTTCGACGTGATCGTGATCGGACGTCGGCCGCACGAACCGTCGAAGCGCGAGACTCGTGACCTCGCTGTCGATCTACATCGGGCTCGCGGTGGCGTTCGGGGTGTGGGTGTGGTTCTTCCACGGCAGCCAGTTCGGGGTGGAGTTCTTCGCCGGCTGGCTCACCGAGTACAGCCTGTCCGTCGACAACCTGTTCATCTTCCTGATCATCATGGCCAGCTTCAACGTGCCGAAGAAGTATCAGCAGCAGGCGCTGCTGGTGGGCATCATCCTGGCGCTTGATCTTCCGCGGCATCTTCATCGCGCTCGGCGCGGTGGCGATCAACCAGTTCTCCTGGGTCTTCTACATTTTCGGCGCGTTCCTGCGTCTACACCGCGGTCAACCTGGTCCGCGACACCGACCACGACGACGACGCCGACAACTTCGTGGTCCGGTTCGCGCGCAGCCACTTGAGCCTCACCGACAAGTGGGACGGCCTGAAGCTGTGGATCAAGGAGAACGGCAAGCGGCTGATGACGCCGATGTTCCTCGTCATCGTCGCGCTCGGCACCACCGACCTGCTCTTCGCGCTGGACTCCATCCCCGCGATCTACGGCCTGACCCAGGAGCCGTACCTGGTGTTCACCGCCAACGTGTTCGCGTTGATGGGGCTGCGGCAGCTGTACTTCCTGCTTGGCGATCTGCTCAAGCGGCTGGTCTACCTGTCCCAGGGGCTGGCGTTCATCCTGGCGTTCATCGGGGTGAAGCTGGTCCTGCACGCGTTGCACGAGAACGAGTTGCCGTTCATCAACGGCGGTGAGCACGTGCCGGTGCCGGAGATCCCGACGCTGCTGAGCCTCGGCGTGATCGTGGTGACGCTCGTCATCACCACCGTGGCCAGCCTGTACAAGACCCGGGTCCACGACGTGAAGAAGACGAAGCGCGTTGGATTCGGCGTGATCGCAACCGTCGACGCCGCCGCCGAGTGCTCCTAGCGTGGCGCCGTGCGGCTATTCGTGGCGGACACGCCTGAGCGGTGACTGGAGCGAACTGACCGACGGTGACCGGCGCACCGTGCGGGTCGCCGCGGCCGATCTGCAGCAGGCGCGCCGGGCTCGAGCGCGGATCCGGGCGGGCGGCGATGACGTGGCGGTGATCCTGGACGTCACCGTCGCGGTCGCGGCCGACTTCCGTTCGGCGCGAAGAGGCTTTGGAGCCCAGTCGACGGTGTGCACTACGCGGGCACTGTCGACGGGCTTGCCGGATTGATCGCCGACATCGCGACGGCCGGTGTGGCCGACGGCGTGACGCTGATCGGCGTGGCGCCGCGGCAGGACCTGCGCGCACTCGGCCACGACGTGCTGCACCGGTTGGCGTCGCGGGCTCAGCCAAGGGCCTCGTAGATCAGCGTTGAAGTACCGCGCGGTCCGGTCGGACCCCTCGATGCCCGGGGCCATCTTGTTCATCACATAGGTGACCGTGGCGCGGCGATCGGGGTCCATCATCTCCCACGAGCCGCCCCAGCCGCCCCAGAAGCAGATCTTTCCCTCGGGAACGAAGGGGAAGGTCTCGAGCTGAGGCAGGCCGAAGCCGAGGCCGCGCCGCACGGGATGGCCAGCAGCACGACGTCGGGTCCATCGGTCTGTACGTCGAAGATCGTGTCGACCGTTTCCGGCCGCAACAGCTGCACACCGTTCACGGTGCCGCCCAACGAAATTGCCGACAGGATGCGGGCGAGTGACCGAGCGTTCGCCGTGCCCGTTGACCGCACCCATGTCGGCGGCGCGCCATGCCGCGGTGTTCGCGAGGTTCGGATCGGGCGGCGGTCCGATCAGCGTCTTGACCATCGACCTCGGGAAGCTGGTCGAACGGCGGCAGGTCCAAGAGGTTCGGTGGCGGGAACGATCTCGGCGATGCGGCCGGTGTCCTCTATACCGGCGCCGATCTGGAAGTCGGCGCCAAGCGGGGTGGCGATCTCGTCGCGGACGAAGTCCTTCAACGTCTTTCCGGTGACCCGGCGTAACACCTCGCCGATCAGGTGACCGTAGGTCAGCGCGTGGTAGCCCGATGCGGTGCCCGGTTCCCACCACGGTGCCTGCGCGGCCAGCGCCGCTGTCGACTTGTCCCAGTCGTACATGTCCTCGATTCGTGAACGGCGCATCCCATCCCGACAGCCCTGAGCTGTGCGACAGCAGGTGCCGAAATTCGATGTCCTGCTTGCCGTTTGCGGCGAATTCGGGCCAGTAGTTCGCCACCGCGGCCGAAGGCTCGACCAATCCGCGGTCGATAAGCATCAGTCCGGCCAGCGCGGTGATGTTCTTGGTGGAAGAGAAGACGTTGACGATCGTGTCCTCACCCCACGGGACGGTCTTGGCGGCGTCGGCGTGCCCGCCCCAGATGTCGACGACGAGCTCGCCGTCGATGTCGATGGCGATGGCGGCGCCGACTTCCTCGCCGGTTGTGATCTCCTCGCCGAGTGCCTCGGCGACTTTGTCGAATCGCGGGTCGCAATGACCCTGCAGGACCTCATGCATCGGACCATCATGGTGCGTCGAGACTGCCCACAGATCGCGATTCAGTCGATATTTACGATCTCACCGCAGTCTCGACCGTCACCAGTTGTCGTAGCCGCCTTCGGGTCCGAGCATGCGCTCGAGCCGGGTGCGGTTGATCCGGGCCAGCTCGTTGCGCACCACCTTGCGCTCGGTTTCGAAGTCGTTGAGCAGGCGGTCGGTCATCGCCGCGAGGACGTCGCTGGGCGGTGTAGCCGTTGACGAACATCACGAAGCCGAAGCCGAAATGCTCGAGGTAGTGCTTTGAGGCCGCGCCCAGCTGATCCATCACCTCGGGTTGGTCGCACCAGATCGCGCACTGCTCGGCCTGCGACTTCTCACTGCCCGGCCGCGTACCGATGTCGGGATAGGCCTGCAGGATCGAGTCGATCGAGTCTTCGCCGAGCCCGAACAGCAGGGCGTCGGCCTGCCGGAACAGCTGATCGTGGCTGTCGTAGCCCCGGCCGCGGGCCAGGTCGGCGGCCAGCGGCACGCTGTAGCAGCACTCGTAGACCGCATGCACGGCCCGGCGCATCGGCATTGCGTTGAACGCCTCGAGGCCGATCCCCTGATGCATCAACACACCTGCATCATCGAAGGTGCAGAGCACGTGCGCGTTACCGCTTGTTACAGGCGAGAAAACTCCTGCGTCAGTGGCGGAGAGGTCTTGAAGCGCTCGATCGAAGCCTGCAGTTCCGCCTCGGCCTTGTCGCGGCCCACCCAGTCCGCGGCCTTGACGTACTTGCCCGGCTCCAGGTCCTTGTAGTGCACGAAGAAGTGCTTGATCGCCTCGAGCTCGAAGGCGGGCACGTCGCCGAGGTCCTGGATGTGATCCCAGCGCACGTCGCCTGCGGGCACGCACAGCAGCTTGTCGTCGCCGCCCGCCTCGTCGGTCATCTGGAACATCGCGACCGGCCGTGCCTCGACGATGCAGCCGGGGAACACCGACTCGGGCAGCAGGACCAGCGCGTCGAGCGGATCGCCGTCCTCGCCGAGCGTGTTCTCGAAGAAGCCGTAATCGGTCGGGTAGCCCATCGCGGTGTACAGGTAGCGGTCCAGCTTCACCCGGCCGCTGTCGTGGTCCACCTCGTACTTGTTGCGCGAACCCTTCGGGATCTCGATGACTACGTCGAACTGCACCGCCGCGGCTCCTTGCCCTGTGCTCCGGTCTTGGGGACGGGCCTCACCCTAGTGGAGCGATACGCTGCTGTAAGGGGGCGGTCAATAGAGCAGGAGAGTTATGCGGCCGACGCGGTGGCGGCGATCCACCCATGTGGTGATCGGGGTGGCGGTGCTACTGCTGGTAGCCGCCGTCGTCGCGGTGGCTGCTGTGCTCACCACAGGCAACTCCACCAGCGGCGCCGAGCCGATCAAGCCGACGCCGCCTGCGGCGACCGCGAAGCCCGGCATCGTGCCCGTCGCCGACTCCGCGGACAAGCCGACGCCCGACCGGCTGGCCGCGACGCTGGCGCCGCTTGGTGGCCGACCCGAACCTCGGCGCGCTGACCGGCAGGATCACCGACGCGATGACCGGCGCGCAGCTATGGGCGCAGGGCGCCGACATTCCGATGCAGCCGGCGTCGACGAACAAGGTGCTGACGACCGCCGCGGCGCTGCTGGCCCTGGACCGCGACGCCCGGCTGACCACGCGGGTGATGGCCAGCGGGCAGCCCGGTGTCGTCGTGCTCAAGGGTGGCGGTGACCCGACGCTGTCGGCGGCGCCTGCCGGCCAGGACACCTGGTACAAGGGCGCGGCGCGGATCAGTGACCTGGCCGACCAGGTGCGCCGCAGCGGCACCGATGTGACCACGGTGCAGGTCGACGTCAGCGCCTACAGCGGACCGACCATGGCGCCGGGCTGGGATCCGGCCGACATCGACGGCGGCGACATCGCGCCGATGGAAGCGGTGATGCTCGACGGCGGCCGCACCCAGCCGGTGAGCGTCGAATCGCGACGGTCCACCACGCCCGCCCTTGATGCCGGCCGAGCGCTGGCCGTCGCGCTGAAGGTCGATCCCGCCAGGGTCACGGTGCTGCCCACAGGGCGCTCCGGCGGCCAGGAGATCGCATCGGTGCAATCGCCGCCGCTGATCGAGCGGCTGCGCCAAATGATGAACGAATCCGACAACGTGATGGCCGAGTCCATCGGCCGCGAGGTCGCCGCCGAGCAGAACCGGCCGCAGAGTTTCGACGGCGCCGTGCAGGCGGTGCTCAGCCAGCTCGACAAGGCGCAAGATCGACACCGGCGGCGCGCGGCTGCTCGACTCCAGCGGGCTGTCCGTCGATGACCGGCTGACGGCGGAGACGCTTGGACGGGGTGGTGAACGCCGCCGCGGGAACAGACGAGCCCAAGCTGAGGCCGCTGCTGGATCTGCTGCCGATCGCCGGCGGCAGCGGCACGCTGTCCAACCGCTACCTCGACACCGACGCCGGCCGCGCCGCCGCTGGATACCTGCGGGCCAAGACCGGATCGTTGACCGGAACCAATTCGCTGGCGGGGATCGTCACCGACGCGAGTGGACGGGTGCTCACGTTCGCGTTCATCTCCAACAACGCCGGGCCGACAGGACGCACGGCGATCGACGCGCTCGCCGCCGTCCTGCGGTCGTGCGGGTGCAGCACATGAGTCCCTCTACGAAACCGAGTCTCACCGTCGGCCGCGCAGTCGACTGGCAGTTCGCGGCCACCGTCGGCGCCAAACTCGTCCGGCCAGGCCCCGCGGCCACCGACTACACCCGCAGCCAGGTCATCGATCAACTGGCGGAGGCCTCGCGCAGCGCCGAGCTGCCGGTGCGCGAGGTGACCGGTCTCAATGAGGGCGGCGAGATTCCCGAGGCCCGCATCGTCGACCGCGTCGAATGGATCCGCGCCGCAACGCAATCCATGCGAGTGATGACCGGCGGCTCAAACGGTTCTGAAAAGGACGCGGCTACGCCGCATTTGATCGCAGGCCGCATCACCGGTGCGCAGACCGGCGCCGTGCTCGCGTTCGTCTCGTCGGGCATTCTGGGCCAGTACGACCCGTTCGGACCCAACGGCGGCGAGCTGCTGCTGGTGTACCCGAACGTCATCGCCGTCGAGCGCCAGTTGCGGGTGCTGCCCGCCGATTTCCGGCTGTGGGTGTGCCTGCACGAGGTCACCCACCGGGTGCAGTTCCGGGCCAATCCTTGGCTGGCCGATCACATGTCGCAGGCGCTCGCGGTGCTCACCCAGGACGCAGGTGAGGACGTCACCGAGGTGGTCGGGCGGCTGGCCGAGCTGGTCCGCAACAGACGCGACGGTGTTGCGCCGGAACCGAATTCGAGCGGCGTGCTCGGATTGCTGCGCGCCGTGCAGTCCGAACCGCAGCGGCGCGCGCTGGACCAGTTGCTGGTGCTGGGCACGCTGTTGGAGGGCCACGCCGACCATGTGATGGACGCGGTGGGTCCCGCGGTGGTGCCGTCCGTGACGACCATTCGGCGCCGGTTCGATGAGCGCCGCCAGCGCAAGCAGCCGCCGCTGCAGCGCATCGTGCGGGCGCTGCTCGGGTTCGACGCCAAGCTCAGCCAGTACACCCGTGGCAAGGCGTTCGTCGACCATGTCGTCGGCCGCGTCGGGATGGCCAGGTTCAACACCGTCTGGTCGAGTGCCGAAACCCTGCCGCTGCCAACAGAAATCGACGAGCCGCAGCGATGGATCGACAGGGTGCTGTAGCGGCGCTGAAGGCGGCTGTCGCCGCATTCGTCAGCGACCACGCCTCCGACGACGAACGCTGGTGTGTCGCGCTGTCCGGCGGCGCGGATTCGCTGGCGCTGACCGCCGTCGCAGCCGCATGCAAGCCGACCACTGCGCTGATCGTCGACCACCGGCTGCAGCGCGACTCGGGCAGGGTGGCGGCGACGGCGCGGGATCAGGCGATGTCATTGGGATGCATTGACGCCCAAATCCTTTGCGTCGACGTCGGCACGACCGGCGGGCCAGAGGCGGCGGCTCGCACCGCCCGCTACAGCGCGCTGGACGACGCCCGCCGCGACGCCCCGGTGTTGCTTGCCCACACCCTCGACGACCAGGCCGAGACGGTGCTGCTCGGGTTGGGCCGTGGATCGGGCTCACGGTCGATCGCGGGCATGCGGCCGTGCGATCCGCCGTGGTATCGCCCGCTGCTTGGCGTCCGTCGCGCGCACACCCACGCCGCATGCGCCGAGTTGGGGCTGACGCCGTGGCAGGACCCGCACAACGCCGATCGCCGGTTCACCCGCACCCGGCTGCGCAACGAGGTGCTGCCGCTGCTGGAGGAGGTGCTCGGTGGCGGGGTCGCCGAAGCGCTCGCGCGTACCGCGACCGCACTGCGCGAAGACACCGACACTCTCGACGAGCTGGCAGGGCAGGCGCTCGCCGAGGTCGGCGCCGGTCCTGCGCTCGACACCGGCCGGCTGGCGGCGCTGCCGGAGGCGGTCCGGCGCAGAGTGATTCGCGGCTGGCTGCTGGCAGGCGGGGCCAGCGGGCTCACCGACAAGCAAATCCGCGGGGTGGACAGCTTGGTCACGGCGTGGCGTGGTCAGGGCGGTGTGGCCGTCGGGTCGCCGCTGCGCAGCCAGCGACTGATCGCCTGCCGCCGCGACGGGATGCTGACGTTGAACATCGAGCCGGTCTGAGGATGTGGCACGCTGTGGTCGTGTCCGAGCATGCTGCCGAGCAGTACCCCGGCGACATCAAGTCGGTGTTGCTCTCGTCGGAGACGATCCAGACGAAGGTGGCCGAGCTCGGGGCGCAGATCGGCGCGGACTACCGCGAGACCATCGATGCCAACGGCCAGGACCTGCTGCTTGTGACCGTGCTGAAGGGCGCGGTTTTCTTCGTCACCGACCTCGCCCGCTCCATCCCGCTGCCGACACAGCTGGAGTTCATGGCGGTCAGCTCCTATGGTTCGTCGACGTCGTCGTCGGGCGTCGTGCGCATCCTCAAGGACCTCGACCGCGACATCAACGACCGCGACGTGCTGATCGTCGAGGACATCGTCGACTCCGGACTGACGCTGTCCTGGCTGCTGCGCAACCTCGCGACGCGGCATCCGCGGTCGCTTCGGGTGTGCACGCTGATGCGCAAACCCGACGCGGTGCGCGACGACGTCGAAATTGCCTACGTCGGCTTCGACATTCCCAACGAGTTCGTCGTCGGCTACGGCCTTGACTACGCCGAGCGCTACCGCGACCTGCCCTACATCGGCACGCTGGACCCCAAGGTGTACGAGGAGCAGTAGACGGCGCAGGATGAGGGGCATGCCCGAAACAGCCCTTCGGATCTGCCCCTTGTGCGAGGCCACCTGCGGCCTGACGCTCACCATCGACAACGGACGGTTGACCGGCGCCCGCGGCGACCGCGACGACGTGTTCAGCCACGGCTTCATCTGCCCCGAAGGGCGCCAGCTTCGCCGAACTGGACAACGATCCCGACCGGCTGACGCGGCCGCTGGTCCGGCGCGACGGCGTGCTGACCGAGGCCACCTGGGACGAGGCATACGCCGTGGTCGCCGAACGGCTTGGTCGAAGTGATCCGCGAGCACGGCGGGACGTCGGTGGGCGTTTATCTTGGCAACCCGAACGCGCACACGGTCGCGGGCGCCCTGTATCCGCCGGTGATCATCCGCGGGCTCGGCACCCGTCAGGTGTTCAGCGCAAGCACGCTTGACCAGATGCCCAAGCACGTCGCACTCGGCCTCATGTTCGGCAGCCCCGTCGCGTTCACGGTTCCCGATCTCGACCGCACCGACTATCTCGTTATCATCGGCGCGAATCCCCTTGTGTCCAACGGCAGTTTGGCGACCGCAGCCGACTTTCCCGGCAAACTGCGGGCGCTGCGCAAGCGCGGCGGCCGGCTGGTCGTCATCGATCCGGCCCGCACCCGCACGGCCGAACTCGCCGACCGTCACCTCGCTCCGCGCCCTGGCACCGACGCGGCACTGATGTTGGCAGTCGTGCACGTGCTGTTCGACGAGGACCTCGTCGATCTCGGGAGACGTGGCCGAGCACGTCAACGGTGTCGACGAGGTCCGCGCCCTGGCGACCGATTTCTCGCCGGAGACCGTCGCCAGCCATTGCGGCGTGGCCGCCGACGAGATCCGTGACCTGGCCCGTGAGCTCGCCGCCGCGCCGACGGCGGCGGTGTATGGCCGAATCGGCACCTCCACAGTCGAATTCGGAACGCTCGGCAGCTGGCTCGTCGACGTCATCAACGTCCTCACGGGAAACCTCGACCGCCCTGGCGGGGCGATGTTCCCGCTCGGCGCAGCGATGCCCGCGCCGCGGCCACCGAGGCCGGGGCGCGGGTTCAAGACCGGGCGGTGGCACAGCCGCGTCTCGGGTCATCCCGAAGCGCTCTCGGAACTGCCTGCTGCCGCACTGGCCGAGGAAATCGACACCCCCGGCGACGGGCAGATCAAGGCGATGATCACCATCGCCGGAAACCCGGTGCTGTCGGCACCCGACGGCGACCGACTCGACCGTGCCCTCGACGGCGTCGGGTTCATGCTCAGCATCGATCCGTATCTCAACGAGACGACGCGCCACGCGGACGTCATCCTGCCGCCACCGCCGCCGTCGCAGAGCGCCCACTTCGATTTCGCGCTCAACAACCTGGCCGTGCGCAACAACGTTCGCTACTCGCCGCCGGTGCTGCCGCTTGACGACCGGCCCGACGAAGCGGAGATCCTGTCCCGAATCGCCCTCATTCTGTTCGGCATCGGCCCTGACGGGGACCCGGCACTCGTCGACGAGCAAGTCATCGCGACGACATTGACCAAGGAGACCACCGACCCGAACTCACCCGTCGCCGGGCGCGCGGTCGACGAGCTGACGGCGATGCTCGCCCCCGGTCCCGGATACGAACGCCGCCTCGACATGATGCTTCGGCTGGGGGCCTACGGCGACGCGTTCGGCGCCAAGCCCGACGGCCTCACACTGGAGCGGCTCAAGGCGGCACCGCATGGCATCGACCTCGGACCGCTGCAACCACGTCTACCCGAGGTACTGCGAACCTCAACGGGGAGAATCGAACTCGCGCCCGAGTCGCTCATCGCCGACGCCGCGAGGTTGCGCGGATGGCCTCGGCCGAAGCGAGCGAAGGATTCGTGCTCATCGGACGGCGGCATCTGCGCTCGAACAACAGCTGGATGCACAACGTGCCAGCGCTGGCCGGCGGAACGAACCTGTGCACGCTGCGGATCCATCCCGACGACGCCGCCGAACTCGGCCTCACCGATACCGCCGTCGTCAAGGGTCCCGGCGGTGAACTGCTGGCCCCGATCGAGGTGACCGACGGCATGCGGCGCGGCGTGGTCTCGCTGCCGCACGGATGGGGGCACGACCGGGCAGGCACGGGACAGGAGCTCGCGGCCAGTCAGCCCGGCGTCAACGTCAACCAGCTCAACGACGGCGGTCAGCTCGACCCGCTGTCGGGCACGGCTGTGCTCAACGGCATTCCGGTCGACATCGCGCCCGCTGGCTGAGATCTCTGCGCCGAAATAGAATTCCCGGTCGTTAAATCCGCGGATTGACGACCGGGAATTCTATTTCGGCGGAACTAGGTCAGTTCGAAGATCACCGTCACCGAGAAACCGACGGTCTGCTGGCCGGGCTCCACCGGCACTGCCGCCATCTCGGCGCCCCGCGAGTAAGGCATCGGGGGCTGGGGCGGCGTCGAACCCCCCGATTCGGTGATCGAGATGACCTTGCCGAGGTCGAGCCCGGACAGCTGCGCGTACTGCTCGGCGCGGTCCTTCGCGTCGTTGAAGGCCCGGCTGCGTGCGTCCTTCACGAGCTGCGAGTCGTCCTCGATCGAATAGTTCACCGAGTTGATCCTGGTGGCGTCGCCGCCGGTGCTGACGATCAACGACAGCGTCTGCGAGGCGGAATCCAGCTTGCGGATCTTGACGTCGATCGAATTGCTCGCCCGGTACCCGATGATGGCGGTGCTGTCGCCGCCCGCGAACTGCGGCTGCAGGCTGACCTGCGTGGTGCTGATGTCCTTGCGGTCGATGCCTGAGCCCACCAGCGCATCGATGACCGCCTGCTGACGGTCGCTGGTCTGGTTCATCGCGCCGGTGACGTCGGGTGCGACGAACTCGATCGACGCGTTGACGGTCAGCGTGTCCGGCGTGCCTTGCACCTCGCCGGCGCCGACGACGGTGACCTGCCGGGTTTCCTTGTCCGCGCTTGCCGTTGGCCCCGACGACGCGTCGCAGGCCGAGAGAGCGGCAGCGGCAAGCCCCGCCGCGGCGAGAAGGAGGAAACGGGTCGGACATCTTCGCTCTCGCTCCGATCGGCATGCCACGCACCATACCTTCAGGGAGTCACCAGGATCTTGCAGTGCGTGTCGGGGTGCGCCAGGTCGTCGAACGCGGCACCGACTCCATCGAGATCGACCTCGCCGGTGATCATCGGTGCGACGTCGATGTCGCCCTCGGCGATCGCGCGAAGGCAATCCGTGAATTCGGTCGGGTCGTAGGCCAACACGAACTGCACGTTGATCTGCTTGGCGATGGCGAAGTACGGATGGAACGTGTCGGCCTGCATGCACACGCCTGCGACGACGACGCGCGCGCCGACCGGCGCGCGGCGCAAGATGTCGTCGATGATGCCCGGCACGCCGACCGCCTCGAAGACCACCCTCGGGGAAGTGCCGTCGAACGGCGACCCGTCGGCGGGGTCGACGGTCGTGGTGGCGCCCATCGTCTCGGCGAGCTCGCGTCGCCGCGCCGAATAGTCAGCCGCAACAATGGTTTCCACACCGCGGTGCCGAAGCCCCGCGATGATCGCGATGCCGATCGGCCCGCAGCCCAGCACCAGCGCGGTCTCACCGCGCTCGATCGCCGACTTGTTCACCGCGTGAAGGCCGACGGCCATCGGCTCGGTCAGGGCGGCGTGCCGCGGGTCCAGCCCGTTCGGAATGGGTGTCAGCAGCGGCGCCGACAACAGCATCCGCTCGGCATAGCCGCCGATTGTCTTATTGGAGTACACGATCGGTTCGAGGCCCGTCGACGACACCAGCACCGGTAGAGACGTGACGAGCGTGCCAGGCGCCGGCGCGTCGGTATCGGGGCCCGCTTCGAGCACCTCGGCGCTGAACTCGTGACCCATGAAGATGTCGCGGTTCAGATCGATCTGCATGCCGCCTGCCGCCGAAGCCGTCGATCTGGTTGTTGAGTTCAAGGACGTCCGCGCCGTGCTTGGCGAAATGCAGGTCAGAGCCGCAGATTCCGCACGCCTTCACGCCGACGAGCACCTGACCCGGACCGGGAACCGGCTCTGTCACATCGTCGCGCAGCACCATGCGACCGTCGCGAAGGACCGACGCGCGCATCAACCCTGCTCCCGTTCTTTGAGTTCGTCGGTGTGCTCGTTGATCGCCTTGACGATGGCCTCGCCTGCCCGGCCGAGCAGCTTGTCGCGCATGCCCTTTGCCCAGTCATGCGACGCGCGCGGTGCGGTCAGCTGACCCTTGAAGTGCGGCATGACCTCGCGGGCGAACAGTTCGTATGAGTGGTAGGTGGCCGCAGGCGACGCCCAGTCGTGGCCGAGCAGCAGCAGGGTGCCGAACCCGCCGGATTGCTCGAGCAGGTCCTGAATGTAGGCGATCGCGTCGCCCGGCGTGCCGATGCAGGAATTACCCTTGCTCGCATACTCTTCGACGAACTCGCGGGGCGACTGGTTTGCGCCCTCAACGGAGTTCGACAACGGCACGAAACCCGCCGCACCGAAGTAGTTGGCGAAGTCCTGCAGCCCGTAGGTGCAGTCTTCGATCGCCTGGTCGCGGGTGTCGGCGAGGTGCATGATGGCCAGCACCCGCCAGTCGGAGCGGTCGGGCTCGTCGCGACCGGATTTCTCGGCCTGGTCGGTGACCACCTGCCAGGTGTTCTCCAGCGCCGCATAGCCGCCGGGCACCGACATCGACAGCGAAAGCAGCGACGTGCCCAGCGCGCCTGCCAGCCGTAGGTCCGGACGGGGAAATCATTGCTGCCGTGGAGATTTCGGGATACGGCCAGGTGTACGGCCGGATGTGAAGCTGGGCGTCGCGCAGCGTGAACCAGTCGGAGTGCCTGCTGATCCGTTCCTCAGGCGCGGCCCGGAACAGCGCCAGGATCGCCTCCAGCGACTCCTGCATCATCCGCCGCTGCTCGACCGGATCGATGCCCATCATGTACGCGTCGGACGGCAACGCACCCGGCCCGGTGCCGAACATCACCCGCCCGCGGGTCAGGTGATCGAGCAGCACCCACCGGTCGGCCACCATCAGCGGATGGTGATACGGCAGCGACACCACGCCGGTGCCCGAGCCGAATGTGCTTGGTCCGCTCGGCGGCCGCGGCGATGAACACCTCGGGGCAGGCGATCAGCTCGTAGCCGCCGGAGTGATGCTCGCCGAACCACACCTCGTCGTAGCCGAGCCGGTCCAGCGCCACGGTCCGTTCCAGGTCGTATTCCAGTGCGACGGTGGGGGATTGGCCTACCGGGTGAAACGGCGTGATGAACACCCCGAAGTTCAACGGACGAGTCATGTGTGTTGCTCCAATCTGGACAGGAAGTCGAGCAGCGTCTGGTTGACCTCGCCGGGCCGCTCCTGCTGAAGCCAGTGACCAGCGCCCTCGATCATCACTTCGCGGTAATCGCCGGAGACCACGTCGCGAACGCGGTTGCGGGGCGTGTAGGCCAGCGTCGGGTCGGCGGCCCCGCCGATGAACAGTGACGGCACGGCGATCGTCGCGGCAGGCGTCGTCGCGGTCAGTTCCCAGTTGCGGTCGAAGCAGCGATACCAGTTCAGCGGGGCCGTGAAGCCGGTCCTGGTGAATTCGTCGACGTAGTGGTCGAATTCGTCCTGGCTGATCCAGTCGGGCAGACCGCCCGGGTCCGGGATGCGGTCGATGAAGCCCTCCGGACCGGGTTGCAGCATTCGCAGCGCGGCGGTCTCGTCGGTGGTCGACAGCGAGCCCATCAGCTTGCGCATGGTGGTCGCGGGGTCGCGGTCAAGCTCGGCGTCGGCGGGACCCGGTTCCTGGAAGTAGAGGATGTAGAAGAAGTTGTCGCCGAAGACCTTGCGGAAGGCCTGCGTCGTCGGCACCCGCGGTCGCGGCACCGGCGGCACGCTCAACCCGACAACCCCGGCGAACCGGTCCGGATGCAGCAGTGGGGCACCCCAGGCGACCACGCCGCCGAAGTCGTGCCCGACGATCACCGCCCGTTCGGCGCCGACGTCATCGAGCAGGCCGACGATGTCGGCGGACAGCTCGACGATGTTGTAGGCGTCGACGGCGACCGGCTTCGACGATCCGCCGTAGCCGCGCTGATCGGGCGCAAGCACGCGGTAGCCGGCCTCGGCCAGGGCCGGAATCTGGTGTCGCCAGGAGTACGCCAATTCGGGGAAGCCGTGGGCCAGGACCACCACCGGCGCGCCCCGCTCGCCCGCATCGATGACCCGAAGCTGCACCCCATTCGTCTCAACTAACCGTTCGGTCGATGTGAGCACGACCACAGCCAAGCACAGGCCAACGCGGTCCGGAAAGGGGGCTGAGCCTCCGCGAGACGTACGTTAGTGGGGTCGTTACCCGCACTTCTCCTCCTTAGCGTGCATCTCGCGGAGGGGTTGGTCGCAGCCCTCGACAGACCCGGCGGGAACTGTGTTTCGTTGGTCTAGCGGTAGCCTGATATATCCCAGCTGCGCGTATTGGAAGGACCTGGCCGGTATCGGCCGATGCTTGATGAACCGGAAAAATGTGATCCGCACGCTCACCGTGGTCTCTGTGGTGTTGTTGCTGGGCTGTTTGTTCTTCTATTTCAGCGACGACACCGAGGATTACCACCCCGTCGACACCTCGGTGGCGATGGCCCAGATCAACAGCCGACAACGTCAAGAGCGCGCAGATCGACGACCGTGAGCAGCAAGCTGCGGCTGGACCTGAAGAACGGCAACGGCGGCACCGAGGGCAAGACAAGATCATCACCAAGTACCCGACCGGGTACGGCGTAGACCTGTTCAACGCCCTGCAGGCCAAGAACGCCAACGTCAACACCATGGTGAACCAGGGCAGCCTGCTCAGCACGCTGCTGATTTACATGCTGCCGCTGCTGCTGCTCGTCGGGCTGTTCGTGATGTTCTCCCGCATGCAGACCGGCGGCCGGATGGGCTTCGGCTTCGGCAAGTCGCGCGCCAAGCAGCTCTCCAAGGACATGCCCAAGACCACCTTCGCCGACGTGGCGGGTGTCGACGAGGCGGTCGAGGAGCTTTACGAGATCAAGGACTTCCTGCAGAACCCGACGCGGTATCAGGCGCTCGGCGCCAAGATCCCCAAGGGCGTGCTGCTCTACGGCCCGCCAGGCACCGGCAAGACACTGCTGGCCCGCGCCGTAGCGGGTGAAGCCGGCGTCCCGTTCTTCACGATTTCGGGTTCGGACTTCGTCGAGATGTTCGTCGGCGTCGGCGCCTCCCGTGTCCGTGACCTGTTCGAGCAGGCCAAGCAGAACAGCCCCTGCATCATCTTCGTCGACGAGATCGACGCGGTCGGCCGTCAGCGCGGCGCCGGCCTCGGCGGCGGTCACGACGAACGCGAGCAGACACTCAACCAGCTGCTCGTCGAGATGGACGGCTTCGGCGACCGCCAGGGCGTCATCCTGATCGCCGCCACCAACCGGCCCGACATCCTCGACCCCGCGCTGCTGCGACCCGGCCGCTTCGACCGCCAGATCCCGGTGTCCAACCCCGATATCGCCGGCCGTCGTGCCGTCCTGCGCGTGCATTCGCAGGGCAAGCCAATCGCCCCTGACGCCGACCTCGATGGCCTGGCCAAGCGCACTGTCGGCATGACCGGCGCCGACCTGGCCAACGTCATCAACGAGGCCGCGCTGCTGACCGCCCGCGAGAACGGCACCGTCATCACGGGCGCCGCGATGGAGGAAGCGGTCGACCGCGTCGTCGGCGGGCCGCGCCGCAAGAGCCGCATCATCAGCGAGCACGAAAAGAAGATCACCGCCTACCACGAGGGCGGCCACACGCTCGCGGCGTGGGCGATGCCCGACATCGAGCCGATCTACAAGGTGACGATCCTGGCCCGCGGTCGCACCGGCGGGCCATGCGGTCGCGGTCCCGAGGACGACAAGGGCCTGATGACCCGCTCGGAGATGATCGCCCGGCTCGTGTTCGCGATGGGCGGACGTGCCGCAGAGGAGCTGGTGTTCCGCGAGCCGACCACAGGTGCGGTGTCCGACATCGAGCAGGCCACCAAGATCGCCCGCGCGATGGTCACCGAATACGGCATGAGCTCCAAGCTCGGCGCGGTCCGCTACGGCACCGAGCACGGCGACCCCTTCCTGGGCCGCACCATGGGCGTCCAGGCCGACTACAGCCACGAAGTCGCGCAGATCATCGACGACGAGGTGCGCAAGCTCATCGAGGCCGCGCACACCGAGGCGTGGGAGATCCTCACCGAGTACCGCGACGTGCTCGACACGCTCGCCGGTGAGCTCCTGGAGAAGGAAACCCTGCACCGCGCCGAGCTGGCGGCCATCTTCGCCGACGTGAAGAAGCGGCCGCGGCTGACGATGTTCGACGACTTCGGCGGTCGCGTCCCGTCCGACAAGCCGCCAATCAAGACGCCAGGCGAGCTGGCGATCGAGCGGGGCGAGGAGTGGCCGAAGCCCGTTCCCGAGCCCGCGTTCAAGGCCGCGATCGCGCAGGCCACCGAGGCAGCCGAAGCCGCCGCACGGCAGAACGGCACAAACGGTAACGGCGCCAACGGAGTTCCCGCGAACGCGTCGCCTCAGCCCGATTACGGCGCACCTGCGGGCTGGCACGCCCCCGGCTGGCCGCCGCCACCACAGCAGCAGGCACCTGGCGCGCCACCGCAGGGCTACTGGTATCCGCCGCCTCATCATTCGGGATGGCAACAGCCCTACCGCCGTATCAGCCCTATCCCCAGCCCGGCCAGCCGGCACCGCAAGGCGGTGTGCCCGCGCCGAATCCGAACGAGGAGCCGGGCCAGGGTGACGGTCGGTCCAATCCGCCGACACACGGCTGATCACAAACGGAGGCTTCGATGACGATCGCGCGGCCGCACAACAATTCGGCCACATTCACCACCCCGGTGTTCGACCAACCGCGCGCCGAAGCCGCGGTTCGCGAACTGCTGATCGCAGTCGGAGAGGATCCCGATCGGCACGGACTCGAAGACACCCCTGCGCGGGTGGCGCGGGCGTACAAGGAGATGTTCGCCGGGCTGTACACCAACCCGGATACCGTGCTGGACACCACCTTTGACGAACAGCACGACGAGCTGGTGCTGGTCAAGCAGATCCCGCTGTACTCCACCTGCGAGCACCACCTGGTGGCATTCCACGGTGTCGCCCACGTCGGATACATCCCCGGCAAGGACGGCAGGGTCACCGGGCTGTCGAAGATCGCCCGGCTTGTCGACCTGTACGCCAAGCGGCCGCAGGTGCAGGAACGGCTGACCGCGCAGATCGCCGATGCGCTGATGCGCAAACTTGATCCGCGCGGCGTCATCGTGATCGTCGAGGCCGAACATCTGTGCATGTCGATGCGCGGCGTGCGCAAGCCGGGCGCAACCACGACTACGTCGGCGGTGCGCGGCCAGTTCAAATGCGACGCTTCATCGCGGTCCGAGGCGCTGGATCTCATCCTGCGGAAGTGAGCACACCCAGCCCGATGGTTCCTCCCGGAACGTGCGTGCAGGTGATGGGCGTCGTGAACGTCACCGACGACTCCTTCTCCGACGGGGGACTTTTCCTCGATCGTGACCGCGCCGTCGAACACGGCCTGAAGCTGGCCGCCGAGGGTGCGGCGATCGTCGACGTCGGCGGCGAGTCGACCCGCCCCGGCGCCACCCGCATCGACGCCCGAGTCGAGTCCGCACGCGTGCTGCCGGTGATCAAAGAGCTTGCCGGACAAGGCATCACGGTCAGTATCGACACCATGCACGCCGAGGTCGCGCAGGCTGCGCTGGAAAACGGTGCCAAGATCGTCAACGACGTGTCCGGTGGGCGTGCCGATCCCAACATGGCGGCGCTGATGGCGGACGCGAAAGTGCCATGGGTGCTGATGCATTGGCGCTCGGTCGGCGCCGACCGGCCACACGAGGTGCCTGCCTACCGCGACGTGGTCGCCGAGGTGCGCGACGAACTGCTGGCCGGTGTCGACGCCGCAGTGCACGCGGGTGTCGATCCCGCCAGGCTGATCATCGACCCCGGGCTGGGTTTCGCCAAGACCGCACAACACAATTGGGCGTTGTTGCGCGCGCTGCCCGAGTTCGTCGGCACCGGCATACCGGTGCTGGTCGGCGCGTCGCGCAAGCGTTTCCTCGGAACACTGCTGGCTGGTGCCGACGGCGAGCCGAGACCGCCTGACGGGCGGGAGACCGCCACCGCGGTGATCTCCGCACTGGCTGGCCTGCACGGGGCATGGGGTGTGCGCGTGCACGACGTGCGCGCCTCGGTCGATGCGCTCAAGGTGCTCGAGGCGTGGCACGAATGACTGACCGAATCGAGCTGCGCGGCTTGACTGTTCGCGGACATCACGGAGTGTTCGACCACGAACGGCGCGACGGCCAGGACTTCGTCGTCGACATCACGGTGTGGATCGACCTGGCGACCGCGGCGGCCAGCGACGACCTTGCCGACACGTTCGACTACGGCGTGCTTGCCCAGCGGGCCGCCGACATCGTCGCCGGGCCGCCACGCAAGCTCATCGAGACGGTCGCAGGTGCGATCGCCGACGACGTGATGGCCGACGAACGCGTGCACGCCGTCGAGGTCGTCGTGCACAAACCCGCCGCACCGATTCCGCTGGCGTTCGCCGATGTCGCGGTGGTGGCGCGACGTTCGCGGCGCGGCGGAGGCGGCCGCGCATGAGCCACTGTCGTGTTGTCGATCGGCTCGAACCTCGGTGACCGGCTCGCGCGGCTGCAGTCGGTCGTCGACGGGCTCGCCGGCGCGGTGCGTGCGGTCTCGCCGGTGTACGAGACGAAGCCATGGGGCGGCGTCGAGCAGGGCGCGTTCCTCAACGCGGTGCTCGATCGCCGAGGACCCGGCGCTCGACTGTCACGGCTGGCTGCGTCGCGCACAAGAATTGGAAGCGGCGGCCGACCGGGTACGTGCGGAACGCTGGGGCCCCCGCACGCTCGATGTGGATCTCGTCACGTGCCATGACGGCACGCGCGAGGTGACCTCGCGCGACGACGAGCTCACGCTGCCGCACCCGTTGGCGCATCTGCGGGCGTTCGTGCTGATTCCCTGGCTGGCGGTGGAGCCAGACGCCACCCTGACGGTCGCGGGCGAACCGCGTCCCATTGCGCATCTGCTCGACGAACTCGAGCCTGCCGAGCGTGACGGCGTGCGCCTCACCGAGTTGGCGCTGGCCTGATGGGGCCCACCCGCAAACGTGACCTGACGGCCGCGACGGTGCTCGCCGCCGTCGTGGGCTACCTGTTCGTGGTGCTGATGTACCGATGGTTTCCGCCGATCGACTGTGTGGACCGGTATATCGCTGCTGGCCGTTGCGATCGTCGAGGCCGGCTGGGCGTTCTATGTGCGAGCCAAGATCAACGACGGGGAGATCGGCGACGCGCGTGGCTGGCTGCATCCGCTGGCGGTCGCGAGGTCGGTGTTGATCGCGAAGGCGTCGGCATGGGTGGGCGCGCTGGTGCTCGGCTGGTGGATCGCCGTGCTGGTTTACCTTTTGCCGCGCCGCGGCACGCTGAGGGTGGCCGGGCGAGGACACCGCCGGAGCGGCCGTGGCCGCGGTGAGCGCGCTCGCGCTGGTGGTTGCCGCGCTATGGCTTCAGCATTGCTGCAAGTCCCCACAAGAGCCGCCGGACAACGCCGATGGGGCGACCGATTAGCTGACGCCGCGGCGACGTCGGCCGAATCGCCGAAGTGGTCGACACGCGAGCCGACCTGTGGCGGGTACAGTCGGCCCATGACCGATCTGTCCCGCGGCACGCGCTCTCGGCGCGGTGTCCGCAGGCCGGGTTGGTTGCTTCTGACGGTGTTGCTGGTGCTCGCCATCGGGGCGAGTTCTGCCCTGGTGTTCACCAACCGGGTCGAGTTGCTCAAGCTGGCCGTCATCCTGGCGTTGTGGGCCGCGGTGGTCGCGGCATTCGTTTCGGTTATCTATCGCAGGCAGAGCGATATCGACCAGGCCAAGGTGCGGGATCTGAAGCTGGTCTACGACTTGCAGCTGGATCGCGAGATCTCGGCGCGCCGGGAATACGAGCTGGCGGTGGAAACCCAGCTGCGCCGCGAACTGACCTCGGAACTGCGGGCCCAGGCGGCCGACGAGGTCGCCGGACTGCGGGCCGAATTGGCCGCGCTGCGAGCCAATTTGGAGATCCTGTTCGACGCCGACCTGTCGCACCGGCCCGCGCTCGAGAGCGACCGCAGCCCGCGCCTACAGCGACTGGCCGGACACTGCCGAAACCGCGGGCCGGGTCACCGCCAGCCGCATCGACACCGAAGACCGTGAGGACGTCGATGCGAACACCGAGGAAAGCCCGATCATCGACGTGCCGGCCGAGCCTCATCCGCCCGAGCCTGAGTGGGCGCCGCAGCCGGACTACGGCGGTGCGCACCGCAGGCCGTCGGAGACGGAGCAGGAGCAGCGGCGACGTCGCAGAGAGGAGACGGCGCGCGCGTGGTCACCTCCGCCGCCACCTCCGCGGCCGCAGCCCCAGCCGGGGCCGGTCTCTGCGCCGCATACCCGAGCCCCAATTCGATTGGCAGCCACCGCAACAAGAGCGGCCGCCCGCCCCGCCGCCAGAACCGCCGGCGCCACCGCAGCGCCCTGAGCCGGAACGGGTAGCGCAGGTGCCGTCGACGGATTGGCAGCCCGCGCCCGCGGAGGGCCAGTGGATACCCGCTGGCGCACCGGGCAGCAACTGGGTGTCGCCGACGGGCACAAATTCGTCGGCTGAGTCGACGGGCGAAAACGGGTCCGCAGGCGAATATGTCGGCAGGAGGCGCGCACCCGAGCCGGCCACCGCTTCCCCTGGGCCGGCGCCCACCAGTTCACCGGCCGAGCCGACCCCCGCCAGTTCGCCCGCCGAGCCAGTGATGCAATCGCCGCCCGCGCGGCGCGGCCGTCACTCGGCGCCACCGGAGGCCGTCGATCCGGGACGCCCGCCTACACCGCCGACGCTGGCCGCCGAATCCGGCGGCCCTCCGCCACACCCCGAGCCCGAGCCGCCGCCCGCGCAGCAGCCTGAGACTCGGCGACACCGTAGCGCGGAGGACACCGGCGGGCAGTCGGTTGCCGACCTGCTGGCGCGGCTTCAGGCCACCCCGACCGGAGGCGGCCGTCGCAGGCGCCGCGAGGAGTGAGATAAGCTCATAGCGACCGTCCGGTACCCGCATCGCAGGACCGGAACGAAGAAAACTTTGACATTCAGCGAGGTCGTCTGCATGGGGACCCCCGACGGATTCCGTCCGGCGCGGCTCACGATCGGCATCATTTCCGCTGGTCGGGTGGGCACTGCGCTCGGTGTCGCGCTGGAGCGCGCCGAGCATGTGGTTGTCGCGTGCAGCGCGATTTCGCAGGCATCGCGGCAGCGCGCCGCAACGCAGGCTGCCCGACACCGCAGTGCTGCCGGTCGACGAGGTCGCAGGCCGCGCCGAACTGTTGCTGCTGGCCGTCCCCGACGCCGAACTCGCCGGCCTGGTGTCGGGCCTGGCGGCCACCTCGGCGGTGCGGCCGGGCACCATCGTCGCCCACACCTCGGGCGCCAACGGCATCGGCGTGCTGGCGCCGCTGACCGAGCAGGGCTGCATCCCGCTGGCCATCCACCCCGCGATGACGTTCACCGGCTCGGATGAGGACATCGAGCGACTGCCCGACACCTGCTTCGGCATCACCGCCGCCGACGAGGTCGGGTACGCGATCGCGCAGTCGCTGGTGCTCGAGATCGGCGGCGAGCCGTTCCGGGTCCGCGAGGACGCTCGCACGCTGTACCACGCGGCGCTGGCCCATGCCAGCAACCACGTCGTCACCGTGCTGCTCGACGCGGTCGAGGCGCTGCGGTCGGCGCTGTGGGGTCAGGAGCTGCTTGGGCAGGAAACTGGTCGGCGACGCACCAGGCGGCATCGCCGAGCGGGTGATCGGCCCGCTGGCGCGGGCGTCGCTGGAGAACTCGCTGCAGCGCGGGCAGGCGGCGCTGACCGGACCGGTGGCCCGCGGCGACGCGGCCGCGGTCGCCCGTCATCTGCGGGCGCTCGCCGAAGTGGATCCGCAACTGGCGCAGGCATATCGGGCCAACTCGTTGCGCACCGCACAGCGCGCGCATGCGCCCGAAGAGGTATTCGCGGTACTCGCCGAGGCGGGACAACCATGACCAAGCCCAAGCCGCAGTTCACCGCGGGCGACCTCAACGTCTACTCCAGCCCGCGCGACGTCTCCGACGTCACCAGGGCGCTGCGGGCCACCGGCCGCAGGGTGATGCTGGTGCCGACGATGGGCGCGCTGCACGAGGGCCACCTGTCGCTGATCCGGGCCGCCAAGCGGGTGCAGGGCGCCGTCGTGGTGGTGTCGATCTTCGTCAACCCGCTGCAGTTCGGCGCGGGTGAAGACCTCGACGCCTACCCGCGCACGCTCGACGACGACCTCGCCGCGCTGCGCGCCGAGGGCGTCGAGATCGCGTTCACGCCGACAGCCGCCGACATGTACCCGGACGGCCGTCGCACCTCCGTTCACCCGGGACCGCTGGGCGCGGAACTCGAAGGCGCCTCTCGCCCAACGCATTTCGCGGGTGTGCTGACCGTCGTGCTCAAGCTGCTGCAGATCGTGCACCCGGATCGCGCGTTCTTCGGCGAGAAGGATTACCAGCAGCTGGTGCTGGTGCGGCAGATGGTCGCCGACCTCAACGTCGACACGCAGATCGTCGGCGTGCCGATCGTGCGGGAAGCCGACGGGCTGGCGATGTCGTCGCGCAACCGCTACCTCGACGAGGTCGAACGCGAGCAGGCGGGCGCGCTGTCGGCGGCGCTGCTGGCAGGCATGTACGCCGCCTCCGGCGGTGCCGCAGCGGCGCTGGACGCCGCGCGCGCCGTGCTCGACGAGGTGCCCGCCATCGACGTCGACTACCTGGAGGTGCGGGACGCGATGCTGGGCCCTGCGCCTGCCGAGGGCATCGCCCGCATGCTGGTGGCCGCCCGGCTGGGCAGCACCCGGCTGCTGGACAACATCGCCATCGACATCGGAGCAACCGCCGGCATCGACGGACACCCACGGGTCGGGTCGGACGAGAACCACGAATTACCTTGGAGGAATTGATGTTACGGACAATGCTGAAATCGAAGATTCACCGCGCCACGGTCACCCAGGCCGACCTGCACTACGTCGGCTCGGTGACCATCGACGCCGACCTGATGGACGCCGCCGACCTGCTCGAGGGTGAGCAGGTCACGATCGTCGACATCGACAACGGCGCGCGGCTGGTCACCTACGCGATCACCGGCGAGCGCGGCAGCGGTGTGATCGGCATCAACGGCGCCGCAGCGCATCTCGTGCATCCGGGTGACCTGGTGATCCTGATCGCCTACGGCACGATGGAGGACGCCGAGGCCCGGGCGTATCAGCCGCGGGTGGTGTTCGTCGACGCCGACAACAAGCAGATCGACCTCGGTCATGATCCCGCCTACGTGCCGGCCGACGCGGCCGAGCTGATGTCGCCGCGGTAAGCCCGTGCTTCTCGCTATCGACGTCCGCAACACCCACACCGTCGTCGGCCTGGTCTCCGGATCGGGCGACCACGCCAAAGTGGTGCAGCACTGGCGGATTCGCACCGAATCCGAGGTGACCTCCGACGAGCTGGCGCTCACCATCGACGGCCTGATCGGCGACGACTCCGAGCGGCTGACCGGCGCGGCGGGGCTGTCGACTGTGCCGTCGGTGCTGCACGAGGTGCGAGTGATGCTCGAGCAGTACTGGCCGTCGGTGCCGCACGTGCTGATCGAGCCCGGTGTGCGCACCGGCATCCCGCTGCTGGTCGACAACCCCAAAGAGGTCGGCGCAGACCGCATCGTCAACTGCCTGGCCGCCTATCCACAAGTACGGCACCGCCGCGATCGTCGTCGACTTCGGCTCGTCGATCTGCGTCGACGTGGTTTCGGCGAAGGGCGAATTCCTCGGCGGCGCAATCGCTCCCGGCGTGCAGGTGTCCTCCGATGCCGCGGCGGCACGGTCGGCGGCGCTGCGCCGCGTCGAGCTGACCCGGCCCCGTTCGGTGGTCGGCAAGAACACCGTCGAGTGCATGCAGGCCGGCGCGGTGTTCGGATTCGCCGGCCTGGTCGACGGATTGGTCAACCGCATCCGCGAGGACGTCGACGGCTTCGCCGGCGACGACGTCGCGGTGGTGGCCACCGGCCACACCGCGCCGCTGGTGCTGCCCGATCTGCACACCGTCGAGCAAGTACGACCAGCACCTGACGCTCGACGGCCTGCGACTGGTGTTCGAGCGCAACCGCGACAGCTCTCGCGGCCGGCTGAAGCAGGCCCGCTAAGAGCGATTTCGGCGCGCTTAGCCACGCTGAGCGAGAAGTAGCGCGCCGAAATCACTAGAAGAACGTGCGGATCAGGCCGACCACGCGGTCGTCGGCGTCGAGCTCGGGGATCAGCTGCCACTTGTCGAACACCGTGCAGGGATGCGAGATGCCGAACCCGAGCCAGCTGCCGACCTCGACGCTGTCGCCTCGCCCAGCCGCAGATACGCGTGCTGATCGTTGAGCTTGGTGACCACGCTGTCGGTCAACGCAAGCGGCACCGGCAGATCCTGGTCGAACGACACGTCGCGGCGGCCCATCGTCAGCACCGCCAGCCGGGCTCCGGACGCGACACCACCTGGGCCCACACCTGCAGTGCGGGCAGCAGCGCGGCGCGAAGCGGCGACGTCCGCGCGTACAGCCCGTCGTCATGGGTGAGGTACGCGCCGCTGCGCACGATGGTGCGCACCGCCAATCCGCGGGCCAGTCGCCGGTCAGCACGTCGGCGACCGCGTCGAAGTACGTGCTGCCGCCCGCGGTGACGATCACTCGGTCGGTCTCGAACAGCGGGGCCAGCCGCACCACCGCGGCGCGCATCTCGGAGTAGGTAGTCGGTGACGCCGGCCAGCGCGTCGGGCGCGATGTCGTGGCCGAGTGCCGCCTCGTAGCCGGCGACACCGACCAGCCGCAGCCGGGGCGATGCGGCGGCCGCGCGCGCCACCTCGTCGACCGCGGACTGCCCGCGGCAGCCCGTGCGCCCGCCGGGCATGCCGACCTCGACGCAGACGTCGACCGGTCTGCCCGCACCCGCGGCGGTCAACGCCGCGGTCATCAGCTCGACCCCGCGCACCGAATCCACCCAGCACACGATCGAGAAGTCGGGGTGCGGCGTCCAGTTCGGCTGCCAGCCAGCGCAATCCGGCGCTCGTCGACCAGCTCGTTGGCCAGCACCACGTCGCGCACGCCGAAGGCGCGGTAGGTGCGGACGTGGCTCAGCGTCGCCGCGGTGATCCCGCAGGCGCCCGCGTCGAGCTGGCGGGCGAACAGCTGCGGCGCCATGTGCGTCTTGCCGTGCGGTGCGAGCTCGACGCCGCGGTCGCGGCACCAGCCGGCCATCGTGGCGAGGTTGTGCGTGAGGGCCTCCGCGCGCAGCACGCAGACCGGGCCGACGGCGTCCTTCATCGAAGAGATCGGGGTCTCTCGGCGGCGATCTGCGACGGGGTGCGGCCCCACCACGACGCCGGCAGTCCCTTGAAGCGCCAGTCCAACGGCTCGTCGGCCAAGGCGGCTACCGCCGCCGCGTTGATCGGAGCGGCCATGCGTTCATTTAAGCTGGCAGGTCGTGACCTCTCCTGATCAGCCCGACTCCGAGTCCGACGTCCCCGAGCAGTTCCGGATCCGTCAGGCCAAGCGGGAGCGGCTGCTTGCCGAGGGCCGTGAGCCCTATCCGGTCGAGGTGGCCCGCACCCACACGCTGGCCGAGATCCGGCAGGCCTATCCGGACCTGGCCGCCAACACCGAGACCGGCCAGATCGTCGGCGTCGCCGGCCGGGTGATGTTTGCCCGCAACTCCGGAAAGCTGTGTTTCGCGACACTGCAGGAGGGTGACGGCACCCAGCTGCAGGTGATGATCAGCCTCGACCGCGTCGGGCAGGAATCGCTCGACGCCTGGAAGGGCGACGTCGACCTCGGCGACATCGTTTATGTGCACGGCGAGGTGATCAGTTCCCGCCGCGGGGAACTATCTGTGCTTGCCGATTCCTGGCAAATTGTTTCCAAGGCGTTGCGCCCGCTTCCCGTCGCCCACAAAGAGATGAGCGAAGAGTCCCGCGTGCGGCAGCGCTATGTCGATCTGATCGTTCGTCCGGAGGCCCGCACCATTGCTCGCCAACGGGTGGCGGTGGTGCGGGCGGTGCGCTCGGCGCTGGAGCGGCGCGGCTTTCTCGAAGTCGAGACGCCAATGCTGCAGACCTTGGCCGGCGGTGCGGCGGCCCGTCCGTTCGTCACACACTCCAATGCGCTCGATGCGGACCTCTACCTTCGGATCGCGCCGGAACTGTTCCTAAAGCGTTGCTTGGTGGGCGGTTTCGACAAGGTCTTCGAGTTGAATCGGGTGTTCCGAAACGAAGGTGCGGATTCCACACATTCGCCCGAATTCGCGATGCTCGAGACATATCAGGCCTACGGCACCTACGACGATTCCGCCGTCGTGACGCGCGAGATTATTCAGGAGGTCGCCGACGAAGCGATCGGCACAAGAAAGCTGCCATTGCCGGATGGCACTATCTACGATCTGGACGGCGAATGGGAGACGATACAAATGTATCCGTCGCTGTCTGAGGCGCTCGGTGAAGAGATCACCCCGCAGACGCCGGCCGATCGGTTATGGGAGATCGCCGATCGGCTCGGTGTCGAGATTCCGCGCGACCGCGGTTACGGGCACGGGAAATTGGTCGAGGAACTATGGGAGCACACCGTCGGTAACAAGCTGTGGGCGCCGACCTTCGTGCGCGATTTTCCCGTGGAGACGACGCCGCTGACCCGCTCACACCGCAGCATCGAGGGCGTCACCGAGAAGTGGGATCTCTACATCCGGCGCATCGAGCTGGCGACCGGCTACTCCGAGCTGATCGACCCCGTTATCCAACGCGAAAGGTTCGAAGCGCAGGCTCGCGCGGCCGCCGCAGGCGACGACGAGGCAATGGCTCTCGATGAGGATTTTTTGGCCGCTTTGGAGTATGCGATGCCGCCTTCTACTGGCACCGGAATGGGTGTCGATCGGTTGTTGATGGCATTGACGGGACTGTCGATTAGAGAGACAGTTTTGTTCCCGATTGTTCGACGTCACAGCAACTGATCTGCTTCGATTCAGAACTTGTTGAATGGTGTGCGTTTGTGTGGCACATTGGTGCGGGGGTTCGAGATCTTAACGACTCATCTAGTGCTCGAGCAGAAGGGCAGTGTGGGCTAATGGCGAAGAAAGTGACCGTCACGTTGGTCGATGATTTCGACGGCGAAGGTGCCGCCGATGAGACGGTCGAATTCGGGCTCGACGGGGTGAGCTATGAGATCGACCTTTCTTCCAAGAATGCCGCAAAGCTTCGAAACGACTTGAAGCAATGGGTGGACGCCGGCCGCCGGGTCGGCGGGCGCAGGCGTGGGCGTTCGGCTGGATCGGGCCGCGGGCGGGCGGCGATCGATCGCGAACAAAGCGCCGCAATCCGCGAATGGGCGCGCCGCAACGGACACAACGTGTCCACCCGCGGACGCATCCCCGCCGACGTCATCGACGCATTCCACGCGGCAACGTAATAGGCAGTTGCCAGAATGCGGGCCCCTCGTCGGGTTCGCTGGCACCTGCTTTCGCTAGCGGCGAACTCGTCGCCGCCAGGAACGGGAAACGTTTCGGCCGCTCGGGGCGTTGCTAGTCAGCAGCACCGGATCGACGAGTGCTAGCGCTCCTGTTCGCCCGATATGTCCGCCGAGAGCAGACAGCCAAGCGGGGCAGCGGGAGCGGCCGCCCATTAGAGTGGACGGTAGGTGCAGTGCAGATTCCCGGGCGCAGCCCGGACTGTAAGGCGCCGACCTATGTGATGGAGAGCAGGTAACCACCGATGTTTGAGAGATTTACCGACCGTGCCCGCAGGGTCGTCGTCCTGGCGCAAGAAGAGGCCCGGATGCTCAACCACAACTACATCGGGACCGAGCACATCCTGTTGGGACTTATTCACGAGGGTGAGGGCGTAGCCGCCAAGTCGCTGGAGTCGCTGGGCATCTCGCTGGAAGGCGTGCGCAGCCAGGTCGAGGAGATCATCGGCCAGGGCCAGCAGGCGCCGTCCGGCCACATCCCCTTCACCCCGCGCGCCAAGAAGGTGCTGGAGCTGAGCCTGCGCGAGGCGCTGCAGCTCGGCCACAACTACATCGGCACCGAGCACATTCTGCTCGGCCTGATTCGCGAGGGTGAGGGCGTCGCCGCCCAGGTGCTGGTGAAGCTGGGCGCCGAACTGACCCGGGTGCGTCAGCAGGTCATCCAGCTGCTGAGCGGCTACCAGGGCAAGGAGACCGCGGAGGCCGGCACCGGCGGCCGCGGCGGCGAGGCGGGCAATCCGTCCACCTCGCTGGTGCTCGACCAGTTCGGCCGCAACCTGACCGCCGCCGCGATGGAGGGCAAGCTCGACCCCGTCATCGGCCGCGAGAAGGAAATCGAGCGGGTGATGCAGGTGCTCTCCCGCCGCACCAAGAACAACCCGGTGCTGATCGGCGAGCCCGGCGTCGGCAAGACCGCCGTCGTCGAGGGCCTGGCCCAGGCGATCGTGCACGGCGAGGTCCCCGAGACGCTGAAGGACAAGCAGCTCTACACGCTTGACCTCGGTTCGCTGGTGGCGGGCAGCCGTTACCGCGGTGACTTCGAGGAGCGCCTGAAGAAGGTGCTCAAGGAGATCAACACCCGCGGCGACATCATCCTGTTCATCGACGAGCTGCACACGCTCGTCGGTGCGGGTGCCGCCGAGGGCGCGATCGACGCCGCGAGCATCCTCAAGCCGAAGCTGGCCCGCGGCGAGCTGCAGACCATCGGCGCCACCACTCTCGACGAGTACCGCAAGTACATCGAGAAGGACGCCGCGCTGGAGCGCCGGTTCCAGCCGGTGCAGGTCGGCGAGCCGACGGTCGAGCACACCATCGAGATCCTCAAGGGTCTGCGCGACCGCTACGAGGCGCACCACCGGGTGTCGATCACCGACAGCGCGATCGTGGCGGCGGCCACCCTGGCCGACCGCTACATCAACGACCGCTTCCTGCCGGACAAGGCGATCGACCTGATCGACGAGGCCGGTGCCCGGATGCGGATCCGCCGGATGACCGCGCCGCCAGACCTGCGCGAGTTCGACGAGAAGATCGCCGAGGCCCGTCGCGAGAAGGAGTCCGCGATCGACGCGCAGGACTTCGAGAAGGCGGCCAGCCTTCGCGACAAGGAGAAGCAACTTGTCGCGCAGCGCGCAGAGCGCGAGAAGCAGTGGCGCTCAGGCGATCTCGATGTGGTCGCCGAGGTCGACGACGAGCAGATCGCCGAGGTGCTTGGCAACTGGACCGGCATCCCCGTGTTCAAGCTGACCGAGGAGGAGACCACTCGGCTGCTGCGCATGGAGGACGAGGTCCACAAGCGGATCATCGGGCAAGAGGATGCCGTCGCGGCAGTTTCCAAGGCCATCCGGCGCACCCGCGCCGGGCTGAAGGACCCCAAGCGCCCGTCGGGCTCGTTCATCTTCGCCGGCCCGTCCGGTGTCGGTAAGACCGAGCTGTCCAAGGCGCTGGCCAACTTCCTGTTCGGCGACGACGACGCGCTCATCCAGATCGACATGGGCGAGTTCCACGACCGCTTCACCGCCTCGCGGCTGTTCGGTGCCCCTCCGGGCTACGTCGGCTACGAGGAGGGCGGCCAGCTCACCGAGAAGGTGCGGCGCAAGCCGTTCTAGCGTGGTGCTGTTCGACGAGATCGAGAAGGCGCACCAGGAGATCTACAACAGCCTGTTGCAGGTCCTCGAGGACGGTCGCCTGACCGACGGTCAGGGTCGCACGGTCGACTTCAAGAACACCGTGCTGATCTTCACCTCGAACCTCGGCACGTCCGACATCTCCAAGGCGGTCGGCCTGGGCTTCACCCAGGGCGGTGGCGAGAACAACTACGAGCGGATGAAGCAGAAGGTCAACGACGAGCTGAAGAAGCACTTCCGGCCGGAGTTCCTCAACCGCATCGACGACATCATCGTCTTCCACCAGCTGACGACGCGACGAGATCGTCCAGATGGTCGACCTGATGATCGGCCGGGTGGAGAAGCAGCTCAAGGGCAAGGACATGGCCATGGAGCTGACCGACAAGGCCAAGTCCCTGCTGGCCAAGCGCGGGTTCGATCCGGTGCTCGGTGCGCGGCCGCTGCGGCGCACCATCCAGCGCGAGATCGAGGACGCGCTGTCGGAGAAGATCCTCTTCGAAGAGGTCGGACCCGGCCAGCTCGTCACCGTCGACGTCGACAACTGGGACGGCGAGGGTGCCGGCGAGGACGCGGTGTTCACGTTCACCGGGAGCCAAGAAGCCGGCCAAGCCGGTCGAAGAGCCGGACCTGGCGCAGGCCGGCGCCGCAGGCGCGCCGAGCGCGGCTGCCGCGGAGTAACAGCTACAAACGAAATCGGGCGGTCACCCTCATCGCGGGTGTCGGCCGCCCGTTTCGCATCTGCGAATGGGCTAAGACGCCGGAAGCTACACCCGATGGTTAGGATGCTGATGTAATCGACGGGCGAAGGAATCTGGTGAAAATCCAGAACGGTCGCGCCACTGTGCAAAGTCAGACCCGACGCCCGTCGTCACCTTTGGAAGCTGGGACGCGAAATCCCGGAAAGGAAATGACATGACCTCTCCCGAGGCCCGCAAGACCGTAGCGCCCGCAGTCGACTTCTCGGCGGCGAAGGCGGCGGTGTGGCTGTCGCTCACCGCATTCCTCGCCTTGATGGTGCTCTACTTCGTCGGCATGGACCAGGGCGCGACGTCGGTGTTCGGCAACAACACCTATGTGCACGAGTTCGTGCACGACGCCCGCCACCTCCTCGGCTTCCCCTGCCACTGACGCGCGGGAGTAGCCAACACAATGGAAAAGCAGATCATCGGGCGCGGCCTTCTGGCCGGCGCCCTCGCTGGAGTGCTCGCATTCGTCTTCGCGCGGATCTTCGTCGAACCCGTCATCGATCGGGCGATCGGCTACGAGGACGGCGTCGGCGCCGCCCACGAGGCCATGCACGGCGGCCATGAGCACGGTGCCGAGGTGTTCACCCGCGGCGTGCAGGCCAACATCGGCATGGGCTTCGGCGTGCTGGCGTTCAGCGTCGCCATGGGTGCGCTGTTCGCGGTCGTGTTCGCGGTGGCCTACGGACGCGTCGGCAACGTCTCGGCACGCCTGCTTTCGGTGTATGTGGCCGGCGGAATGTTGTTGAGCCTGTACGTCGTTCCCGCGCTGAAGTACCCGGCCAACCCGCCGGCCGTGAGCCTCGACGAGACCATCCGGCAGCGCACGCTGCTGTACCTGCTGATGGTCGTGCTGTCGGCGGCGTTGTTCGTCGGCGCGGTCTATCTCGGTCGGCGGTTGGCGTCAGCGCATTGGGCGCATGGAACGCGACGCTGGCGGCCGCGGGTTCGTACATCGTCGCGGTCGCCGTCGTGATGCTGATCCTGCCGACCATCGACGAGACGCCGGGACCGCTGCTCGATAGCGCGGGCAACGATCGTCTACGAAGGCTTCCCCGCCGACGATCTCTACGAGTTCCGGCTCTTCTCGCTGGGCACGCAGGTGGTCATGTGGGCGACCATCGGGCTGGTGTTCGCGGCGCTGGCATCACGCCTGCTCGACGAGAAGCGGCGGGAGACAGTTTCGGCGTGAGGCATGAGTGAGGTCGTCCGGCTGACCCTCGTATCGCACGCCATGACCGATGCGATGGCAGCCGGACGATTTCCCACCGACGAACCGCTCAACGCGGTCGGCCACCGCCAGGTCGACGCGTCCATCGACCTGGGCGTCACCGAACGCGCCTACTGCGGACCGGAGAAGCGGACCAGGCAGACCGCCGAACTGCTCGGCCTGCATGCCAGCATCGACAACAGGCTGGCCGATCTGGACTGCGGCCGCTGGCGCGGCGACGTGGTGGGCGGGGTGCGGCCCGCCGATCTGGCGATCTGGCTGACCGACCCGACGCGGGCGCCGCACGGTGGCGAGTCGGTCGTCGAGCTGATCGACCGGGTGCGCGGGTGGATGGATTCACTGACCACCCGCCGCACCCGGCTGGTCGCCGTCACGCACCCGTCGGTGATCCGCGCCGCGATCCTGGTCGCGCTCAATGCGCCGCCGAAGTCGTTCTGGCGCATCGACATTGCGCCGGTAAGCCGCACGGTGATGCACTTCCGCGGGCACGCGTGGACGCTGCGTTCCAGCCTGTAGATCAGGCGATCGGCGCCAGGTCGAACGCCTGGTGCGCGATCGACAGCAGCCAGACCGCCGCGGTCGGACTGTAGAAGTGCGGCCAGTTCAACTGGAAGCTGACCACCCACGGCTGGCCGGTGTGGTCGACGGCGTACCAGCTGAATGTCAGGTCGCCGGGCAGGTTTCCGCCCTTGGCGCCGATGTAGGGCCACTTCGTCCTTGTCCAGATCGATGCCGGGAACCGTTGAGAGGATCTGCTTGACCGGCGCCGCACTGCCGACCGCGGCTGCCTGCAGCGCGGCGTGCACCCGGCAGATGTCGGCGGCACTGCCGTACCACTCGGCGCCGTCGGCGGATGCCGGCGTGTGGGTGCGGTTCGGATCCGGTTGGTACGGGCGGGAATTCGTCTGCTGCAGCAGCTGCCACCCGGTCCTGCGGTGAAGCCTGCTTCCACTGCTCGCGCAGGTCCGGTTCGCCCCAGCCGACCGAGAACAGCTCGTGCATGGTCGGGAACGGGGTCATGCTGGCCGGGTCGTGATGCCCGGCCGCCACCAGCGCACGCTCGACGGCGCCGGGGCCCAGCCGCTCGATCAGCAGATCGGTGGCCATGTTGTCGCTTGCCGAGATCATCTGCTGCGCGGCGGTGCGCACCGACACCTTGGCGCCGGGCGGCAGTTCCTCGAGGCCCGCCGATCCGACCGCCTTGGCCTCCTCGGTGATGGTCAGCTGGGTCGTTCCAGCTCACCGTCCCCGCCTTGACCGCATCCGCAACCGCAAGCAGCACATACAGTTTGAAGATCGAGGCCAGCGGCAGAGACAGATCGGTGTTGGTGCCCGCAATTGGAACGCATTTGCCGGTTGCACCATCTGGGACACCTTGGACACCTGATACGAGTAGCGCGCGCCCGACTTGGTCAGCTCGGCGTCGATGTCCGCCCACTTCTTGATCACCGGCGGCTGCAGCGTCACCGCGAACCGGTCGACCATGCCTGCGTCGTTGGTGCGCAGTTCGATGTCCTGCGCCGCGCCGTAGGGAGTCAGCACGTGCAGCGTCGCGACTCCGGCGCCGATCTCGATGCCGCTGACGGTGATCGGGCGGTCCCCCCACAGGTTGCCCATCGCGGCCGTGATGCCGTTGACCTGTTGGGGTGCGGCCATCGTGCGCACCCCGACGGTGCCGATCGGCCAGTCGGAGTTGAGCATGTCCATGGTCTGCTTGGCCCGCAGACCCTGGGGCGTGTTGGTGTCGATGTGCACGCCGTACGCGGCATCGGCCACCGGCGTCGGGTCCAGTGTTCGCGCATCCGCAAGCCAGGGCGACGACCAGCGCGACCGTAGAGCCCGGCCGCGCTATGTCGTGCCCGGCCCGCGTTACGCCTTGGCGCCGGTCCCCGCAACGTCCAGCACAACCTCGAACTCCAGCAGCGACGCGCCTGTGGCCACCGGGTTGGCGCGCTGGCCGGCGTGCGCCTCGACGGCGGGGCCCGTCGCCCATGCCTGGAACGCCTCTTCGGACTCCCACTGCGTGACCACGAAGTAGCGGTCTTCGCCCTTGACCGGGCGCAGCAGCTGGAAGCCGAGGAAACCGGGCTGGTTGTCGACGGCGTGCGCACGGTGCGCGAACCGCTTCTCCAGTTCCGGACCGGCGTCGGGCGGGACCTCGATTGCGTTGATCTTCACCACCAGGTGGGCATGGCGTTAGGCTACCGTGCGCTGCCATGGCCCCCGACCTGCTGACGCCTCGCGGTGGCGAGGGCGATCCGCTGGTGCTGGTGCACGGCCTGATGGGGCGGGGCAGCACCTGGTCGCGTCAGCTGCCGTGGCTGACCCGGCTCGGCGAGGTGTACACCTACGACGCGCCGTGGCACCGCGGCCGCGACGTCGCCGACCCGTATCCGATCAGCACCGAGCGGTTCGTGTCCGATCTCGGCGACGCGGTCGGCCGCGCTGGGCCGGCCTGCCGTCATGGTCGGCCATTCGATGGGCGCGCTGCATTCGTGGTGCCTGGCCGCGGCGCGGCCCGAGCTCGTCAGCGCGCTGGTGGTGGAGGACATGGCACCGGACTTCCGCGGCCGCACCACCGGGCCGTGGGAGCCGTGGCTGCACGCGCTGCCCGCCGAATTCGATTCGGCCCAAAAGGTTTACGACGAGTTCGGGCGCGGTGGCCGGTCAGTACTTTCTTGAGGCGTTCGACCGGACCGCGACGGGCTGGCGGCTGCACGGGCACACCAGCCATTGGATCGAGATCGCCGCCGAGTGGGGCACCCGCGACTACTGGCAGCAGTGGAAGGCGGTGCGCGTGCCCGCGCTGCTGCTCGAGGCGGGCAACTCCGTCACGCCGCCGGGGCAGATGCGCGAAATGGATGAAACCGGCTACCGGACAACGTATTTGCACGTGCCCGGCGCCGGTCATCTGATCCACGACGACGCGCCGCAGATCTATCAGGAGGCGGTCGAGTCGTTCCTAGCGACGCTCGCCCATCGCGCCTGAGGCGGGCCAGGACGGCTGCTGCTCGAAGCGAGTGCGGATCGCGTCGACGTCGTGCGCGACGCGGAAGCCGTCGCGGTCGTCCTCGAACAGCCGGCCCATCATCGGGGCGGACCAACGGAACTGGTCGAAGCGGATGCGAAGCGAGTCAGAGCGATGGGCGGCCCAGCTGAGCGCCGCTGCCACCGCGAAGGGGGCGATCAGGATGAGGAAACGTCAGTGCAGTGGTCATGGCAGTAATACTCCGCTGATAAATATCCCGCCAACAGTGGCAGGAAGGACACCTTGCGATAAAATGCTGCCATGGCATTAAAGAGCGTATCTGCGCTGGTGCTGGACGGTCTAGCGGTTTTTGAGTTCGGCGTGATCTGCGAGGTCTTCGGCATCGACCGCTCCGCGGACGGTGTCCCCAACTTCGATTTCAAGGTCTGCGGACCGGAGCCGGGCAAGCCGCTGCGGACCTCGGTCGGCGCCACCATCACCCCTGACACGGCCTCGACGACCTGCTCGGAGCGGACCTGGTCGCGATTCCGGCGATCAGCAGCCAGTACGGCGGATATCTGCCGGAGGCCCTGGATGCCGTGCGAAAGGCCGCCGAGTCCGGCTCGATCATCCTGACGGTGTGCTCGGGCGCGTTCGTCGCCGGTGCAGCGGGGCTGCTGGACGGCAGGCCGTGCACCACCCACTGGATGCACGCCGACGAACTGGCCCGGATGTATCCGACGGCGAAGGTCGACCGCAACGTGCTGTTCGTCGACGACGGCAACCTGATCACCAGCGCGGGCACCGCGGCGGGCATCGACGCCTGCCTGCACCTGGTGCGTCGCGAGCTGGGCAGCGAGGTCACCAACAAGATCGCGCGCCGGATGGTGGTGCCGCCGCAGCGCGACGGCGGTCAGCGGCAGTACATCGACCAGCCGATTCCGGTGCGATGTTCGGAAGGCTTTGCGCCGCATCTGGACTGGGTGCTGAGCAACCTCGACAAGCCGCTCACGGTCGCCACGCTGGCCGCGCCGGGTGAACATGTCGGCCCGCACCTTCGCCCGGCGGTTCGTCGAGGAAACCGGTCGCACCCCGATGCAGTGGGTGACCGACCAGCGGGTGCTCTACGCGCGACGGATGCTGGAGGAGACCGATCTCGACATCGACAGGATCGCCGACAGGTCGGGCTTCGGCACGGCGACGCTGCTGCGCCACCACTTCCGCAGGATCATCGGCGTGACGCCGTCGGATTACCGGCGCCGGTTCTCGTGCGGTGGTCCGTGCGAGGAGGCCGCGGCTACGGCCTAGACGTTCCGCGGCGTTATTGATTTGCAACACCGCGCCGGTGTGTACGGGTCACGACCTCCAAGGTTCGCTCGCTACGTTGCGCCGGTGCAAAGCAACGTGTCTCGGCGCGATGTGCTCAAATATGCTGCGGCCGCGCCGGTTTTCCTCGGTGTGCCCGCCCTGGCAGCATCGCTCACCGCGCCGATTGCCGGTGCGGCGTCCGGTGTCGCTGGCGCGATCGTGTTTCTGGATCCCGGTCACAACGGCGCCAATGACGGCTCGATCAACCGGCAGGTGGTCAACGGCCGCGGCGGCACAAAGGAATGCCAGACGACGGGAACGACAACCGATACGGGCTATCCCGAACACAGCTTCAACTTGGGATGTCGTGCCTGCGCATCCGCGAGGAGCTCGGCAGGCTCGGCGTGCGCACGGCGATGTCGCGCGGCAACGACAACGCGCTCGGACCATGCGTCGACCAGCGCGCGGCGACGGCCAACGCACTTCGCCCCGACGCGATCGTCAGCATCCATGCCGACGGCGGACCTCCCGATGGCCGAGGGTTTCACGTCAACTACTCGAACCCGCCGCTCAACGACGCGCAATCCGGCGGCGCCGTGCGGTTGGCGCAGGTCATGGCGAGCCAACTCGCGGCCTCCGGGCTGACGCCGTCGACCTACCGCGGCACCAACGGTCTCTACGGCCGGTCCGATCTCGCGGGTCTGAATCTTGCGCAGTACCCGTCGATCCTGATCGAGGTGGGCAACATGAAGAACCAGCAGGAGGCGGCCGCGATGGCAACACCGGAGGGACGGGCCAAATACGCCGCCGCGGTTGTCCAGGGAATCAACGCCTACCTTGCGCAGCGCTAGTCGTCGCTCGACGGGCAAGAGACGTCGACGTAGGCGGTGGTGAACACCGTCGGGTCGCTATTGGCCAGCCCGTGCACACCGGTGACGATGCACTGGGATAGCGGACCGCTCACCGTTCCGTTGAGTTGCACGTTGTATCCCATGTCGCGCAGGGTCTTAATGGTGTCCGCGGCGTTTGAGCCGCCGGTCGGGGCGGCCGCGGCCATGGGTGCCGTAGGGAGGGTGCCTGCCGCAAGGATGCCGGCGACTGCGACGGCGATGTTGAACTTCTTCATGGCTGAACTCCTTTGTGTTCAGCAATGAATAGGGCAGGGGGTTACGCCGCAGTCACCTCTCTACGGCGGCGTTTTCGCGGACCAGCGCGTGCACCCGCCAGCGACCAGGCACACCCTTGAGGTCGTGCTCGCCGTGGTCCTCGAATATGCGGCGCGAACCGGTGACGATTTCGCGCACCGTCGACGACACCAGCACCTCGCCCGGGCCTGCAAGGGCCGCGACACGCGCACCGATGTGTACCGCCATGCCTGCGATGTCGTCGCCGCGCACCTCGACCTCGCCCGCGTGAATACCAACCCGCACCTCGATGCCGAGTGGGCGGACCGCGTCGACGATGGCGTCAGCGCAGTCGATCGCGACGCTGGGGCTGGTGAACATCGCGACGAATCCGTCGCCGACCGTGTTGACTTCACGTCCGCGGAAGCGTTCGAGCTCATGCCGGACCACGTTGTCGTGGTTGTCGAGAAGGGCGTGCCACCGGCCGTCGCCGAGCGCGGCGGCGCGTTGGGTCGAGCCGACGATATCGGTGAAAAGGATTGTGGTGAGCACACGTTCGGCGTCGAAGCCGCCGCGCATGCCGGTGACGAACTCCTCGATCTCGTCGAGTATCGGTGCGCGTCTCACCGACCCAGTGCAGCGAGTCCGCGCCCGGTAGTTCGACGTAACGTGATCCCGCGATGTGTTCGGCCAGATAGCGGCCGTGCTCAACGGCAACGAAGAGGCAGTCCCTGCGATGCATGATCAGTGTCGGCGCGGTGATGTGCGCGAGCTTGTCTCGCACGTCGGAGTCGGTGAGGACTTCGCTCACCGCCCGTGCCATGCTCGGCGACGCCGCGCGATTGCCCGCGTTGTCCCACCACGTTCGAAACGCGTCATCATCCGCGACGGTTGGCGCGATGGCTCGCAGAACGTCGAAGCCCTGCTCAACTGCATCGGGTTCGACTGCGACGGTCCGGAACGGATCCACCCTGCTCGCGACTGCGCCATGCCGGATAGTCCGGTGCCCATTCGATGCGCGGGCGCGCCGTTCACGATCACCAGGCTGCGTACGCGCTCGGGATACTCGGCGGCCAGCACGAGCCCGCTCATCGCCGTGAACCCTGACCCGAAGATCGTCGCCTGCTCGCAGCCGGCGGCATCCATCACCGCGATCGCGTCCTCGGCCCAGAAGCTCGGGCCGATCTCGTCGAGCGAGGCCCGCGAGGACAGGCCCATTCCGCGCTGGTCGAACCGGATCACCCTGGCGAACGATGCCAGCCGGCGGTGGAAGCGATACAGCCCGGCTCGGCTTCGATCGAATCGAACGGAATGAACGGTCCTGGCAGCACGACGAGATCGCCCGGGCCGTCGCCGAAGACCTGGTAGGCGATGTCCATGTCGCCGCAGCTGGCGTAGCGAGTCCGCGGAACCTGCGCCACGACCCCAGGCTAGCGCTGGTGATGACACAATCGAGATGTGTCGCGCAATTGCGCTGCGGCTTATGCGCGTTCGGCTGTCGAGCGTGTCCGGGATGACCCGATGGCACGCTTGGCGCTGTTGCGCCGACTGTATGAAGTTCCGCGCGGAGTGGATCGTGGATATCTTCCGTACCGGCGTGCGGCATCCGCGTTCATGGATTGGCAGCTACGGCGCGGCCTGCTGAATCCACAGAGCCATCCCCGGCCAGGCAGTCCATGGTGGCGGGCCCTGAACGAAGGACTGTTACGCGATACGGCCGAAGCTCGGGCGTTTGCGTTCGGCTATATCGGTGAGCCCAGCGGCCCCGGCGTCACTGCGCACCTCGACTTCATCCGGAGCCCCACGGTGCGCAACTGGTATCGCGCACACAATGTCAGCATCGTCGCGGGCTATTTGGCGAACGAGGATCTCGCAGTCGCCGAACGTCGGGTAGAGCGGTTCTTCATCAATGTGGTTCTTCTGCGCGTCTTGTTCGCCCACGCCCTGGTGGCCGCACCACGGCTGGCGCTGGGCTGGCTCGCCCCGTTGGGCCGCGCAGTCGGCGACCCACGGGTTGGCATGACTGGCATCTTCCTGTCGCTGTCGCGCGTACTGCCCGATCGCTATCCACTCGGTGACGACGTGGACACTTACGTCGCGATGGAGCATGGGTTCGGCCACATGCTGGACATCGGTGTCATTCAGCCGAGGCTCAGTCCTCTCTATGGCTGGTCCTCCGAGGAGCTTGCGCTGCCCGCGGCTTCGTGCGCTGATCGACGGCGAAACCCCAACGTATGCATGGGATGCCGCAGATGCCGACTTGTGGCAATTCGAGCCCTCGCTACTTGCAAGGGCCGCGCGCCGGGTGATTCCGCCGCCCGGCGGCTAGTCGCCCTCGCCCGCGAGCGCAAAACGGCCGTCGGCGGTCTGCTCGACCAGCCCGTCGACGAGCAGCGAGTCCAGCGCGCGGTCGCGCTGCGCGGTGTCGGTCAGCCATGCGACGTCGAGCTCGCCGCGGGTGACAGGAGAGTCGTTGCCGCGCAACACATCGAGCAGGCGGCCTCGAACCTGGCGATCGGTGCCTGCGTACTTCTGCACGCGGCGCGCCTCGGTGCCTGCCGGGTAACCACGCGACCGCCACGCGCACGCACTGAAGCGGACACAGGCCGCACTGCGGCGACCGTGCCGTGCACACCGTCGCCCCCAGCTCCATCAGCGCTGCCGAAAACCGTGGCGCGTCAGCATCATTGGGCAACAGCGCATCGACGTCGGTCAGATCCCGACGGCGAGGAGGACGCGGCCGCGTCGGCCCTGCCGTGCACGGCCCTTGCGACCACCCGACGCACGTTCGTGTCGACGACGGGCACCCGCTGCCGGTACGCGAAGCATGCGACGGCGCGCGCGGTGTAGGCGCCGATTCCCGGCAGCGTCAACAGCGTCTCGACGTCCGACGGCACCACATCGTCGAACTGCTCGGCGATCACCGTCGCGCACTCATGCAGCCGCTTGGCCCGCCTCGGGTAGCCGAGCTTGCCCCACGCGCGCAGCACATCGGCCGCGCTGGCGGCGGCCGTCGCGGAAGGTGTCGGCCAGCGCGCCACCCAGTCCAGCCAGATCGGTTCGACGCGCGCCACCGGTGTCTGCTGCAGCATGAACTCGCTGACCAGGATCTGCCACGGCGTCACGCCGGGCCGCCGCCACGGCAGGTCCCGCTGCGCGTGCTCGTACCACCGCAACAGCTCGGCCGAATCGATCATGGCCGCGTGCTCCGGCACAATGTCGGCCATGCCCAATACGAGTCCGGTGACCGCATGGAAAGCACTCAAGGAGGGTAACGAGCGATTCGTCGCGGGCCAGCCCGCGCATCCCAGCCAGAGCATCGAGGACCGGGCCAGGCTTTCCCATGGGCAAAAGCCCACTGCAGTGTTGTTCGGCTGCGCCGACAGCCGGGTGGCCGCCGAGATCATCTTCGACCAGGGCCTTGGCGACATGTTCGTGGTGCGCACCGCAGGCCACGTCGTCGACTCGGCCGTGCTGGGTTCGATCGAATACGCAGTGACGGTGCTCAACGTGCCGTTGATCGTGGTGCTTGGGCCACGACAGCTGCGGCGCGGTGAAGGCGACGCTGTCGGCGATCGACGACGGTGTGGTGCCGGGCGGCTACGTGCGCGACATCGTGGAACGGATAACGCCGTCTGTCCTGCAAGGCCGCCACTGCCGGGCTGACGAGGGTCGACGAGTTCGAAACCCGGCACGTCAACGACACCGTCACGCAGCTGCGCGTGCGCTCCTCCGCCATTGCCGAGCGGCTCGCCGCGGGGACCCTGGCCATCGTCGGCCTGACCTACCAACTGGCCGAAGGCAGGGTGGTGTTGCGGGATTATCTGGGCGACATCGGCGAAGGCTGAGCGTCGGTTCTGCTCTTCGCGCAAGGACTCATCGCCGACACGCCGAGTCACCTCGGACGAGGTGGCGTGACCTGGCCTTACCGTGAACGTTGTGCTGGATCTAGAACCGCATGGCCCGCTACCGACGCAGATTTACTGGCGCCGCAGGGCGTTGGCGATTGGCATAGCGGTACTTGTGATCGGCGTGATCGCCGCGGTGGTGGTGATGGTCGTGATGAACAGCACGGGCACCGAGAGCAAGACCGCAGACAAGCCCAACCCCACGCAGGCTGCAGCGCCGACACCGCTTCCCGGGGAGAACCCCGAGGTCAAGACGCCGGTGATGCCGCCTGCTCAGCAGGCCCCCGCGCCGACGCCCACCCCGACCGCGGCCGTCATGCCGCCGCCGGTGCTCAAGGAGGGTGACGACTGCCCCGACTCCACGCTGGCGGTCAAGGGCATCACCAACCAGCCGCAGTACTTCGTCGGAGACCAGCCGAAGTTCACCATGGTCGTCACCAACATCGGCCTGGTCGCATGCCAGCGCGACGTCGGCGCCGCGGTGCTGGCCGCCTACGTCTACTCACTGGACAACAGCCGGCTTTGGTCGAACCTGGACTGCGCCCCGTCGAACGAGACGCTGGTCAAGACGTTCCAGCCGGGGGAGCAGGTGACCACCGAGGTGACCTGGACGGGCATGGGCTCGGCGCCGCAATGCCCGCTGCCGCGTCAGCCGATCGGGCCTGGCACGTACAACCTCGTCGTGCAGCTGGGCAATCTGAGGTCGGCGACGGTGCCGTTCATCCTCGCCCCGCCCGCCCGCCAGGCGCCGCCACCGGGCGAGGGCATGCCGCCCGCAGAACCCGCGCCTGCGCCGCAGGGCGGCTAAGCCGGTAGGTGCCGCCTAGCCGGCGTTGTCTCCTACGAGGGATTCATCCCAGCCGTTGACGTGTGCCTCCACCGGCTCTTGCTGCTCGGGCTCAGCTTGCGCCGGCTCTTCAGGCTCTGGCTGATGGTGCTGGAGGTGTTCGGTGCCTGGCACCCCGCCGAGCGCAGCGATGGCGTCCTTGATTTTCGCGGCGTCCTCGTCGGTGGGCGTTGCGCCGGCCTCGAGCTCATCGAGGAGATCGGCACGAAGCCCCGCGCCGTTGGCCACTTCGTGAGCAGACAACTTGGCGTGAACGCGCGTGACGTACAACTGTTGGCCCAGGCTCGACCCCGGCGCGGCGGCGGCGTGTTCCATCAGCGCGTCGTAGCGCCGCCGGACATTGCTCAGCGCCACGATCACCGCGGGTGAGGGCCTGCTGGTGCTTGCTGCGTCGGTCAGCGCGGCGTGCAACTTGCGCATGCCCGCCAGAACGACGTCCGCGCGCTTGTGGAACTTGCGGTCCTCTGCGAAAGGCAACGCGTCGATCGCGGCCGTGTACATGTGCATCGCCGCCTCGGAGAGATCGACGATGATCGACGAGTCACGTACATGTGGCTCGGGTTGTCCCATGGGCCCTCAATTCTCTAGCGGGTCAATTCGATAGCGGTGAGCACGGGTTGACACTAGCGGTCCGTGACAATTCACGTACACCGCCGAGAGGCGGGGAGTGACGGGGCAATCTAGGGTTCCCTAGTCTGTACCCGCACGGCGGGATGCTCGGGGCGAATGGGAGGTCGAGATGACCGGATTGGCGCAATCCTTCAGGGCCGCCGAGGATTCCGAGCGCGCCGACGTGAGCAGCCCGACAGAGCCCATGCCACCGTCGATACCAGTTCGCCAGGGACCCCGTCGGTTTGCCGCTATCGAGGGCTGGCGCGGAATCGGGTGGTTTGCCTGTGGGGTCGCCGGCATCGCGGCCATCGCCTGGTTCATCTTCCTCAGTCACGGCGAGATCGGTTCAGGGCGGACTGGTTCTTCGGCGCCGTCGTGTTCTGCGTCGTGATGGTGACCATGTGGCAGACCCTCAACATTCAGCGCCAGGCCAACCAGAACGCCGCCGACGCCGCCGAACGACTACGCATCGAGCTGGCAGCCGCCGACGAGCGCTCGGCACGCGAACTGGCTCTGATCCAGACACTTGCACCGGGTCGAGATGGAAGCCAAGGACAAGTCGCATCGCGCCGAGTTGGAAGCGGAGCGAGAGCTGGCTCGTGTCGAGCGCCTTCATCTGGTTCATCAGCTGCAGAAGCAGGCGCTCATCGAGGTGTCGCGCACCGTCAACGGGCACACTCAACTGCTGGCGACACTGTGGAACCAGGCCGCGAGCGTCCTTGGCATCGAGGATCGCGACGAGCGGGAACTCGCGATGAACCCGATCTTCGAGCAGATCAGCCAAGTCGTTAACGAGTTCTCGGTCGAGCTCAGCAACGCCCACCTCCTCATCGAGGACGATCGGCTGCATCGCGCGCTGGACCGCGTCAACGAAGCCGTCCTGATGGGCATCCGGGTAGCGGAGGATGTGCACGACGCCGTGCTCCAAAGGAGCGCACCGCACCTCAACCCCGTCCCGCCCGTCCAGCGGCTGATGCAGTCGAGGGCAGCAGAAGCACGACATCTCGCGTGGAGCTTGCTCCGAGCCGGGCTGGACGAGATCAGCGAGCTGAGCGAGCTAAGCGAGCCGGTCGGCGATCGTCGACTCGGCGAGCTGTGACAGGCCTTCCCTGATGTGTCGGGCCCACATCGAACCGATGCCTTCGACCGACTGCAGGTCGTCGGACGTGGCGGCCAGCAGTCCCTGCAACGAACCGAACGACCGCACCAGCAGGTCGACGTGGGCGAACTGCAACCGCGGGATGCCCGTCATCGCCCGGTAGCCGCGCGAGCTCATCGCCGAGTCCTGCGCCTCCAGCGTCGACGGATAGCCGAAAACACTTGCCAGCGTGGTGAAGTCGAGCAGCTCGTTGTCGGAGAGCGCCGTCGAGCGCCTCGAGGGTGGCGCTGACCTGGGCGGCGCGTCGGCGGGTCGGGGTTGGCGTGGTAGTCGCGCACGATCAGCTCGCGGGCGGTGTCGTTGTCGCCGACGAGTTCCTCCAGCTGCAGCTTGAGCTGGCGTCCGTCGGTGCCGAGTTCGACGACGTCGGAGTCGATCTCCAGGCTGATCCGGCGCACCATCTCCAGCCGCTGCACAACGGTCATCACGTCGCGCAGCGTGACGAAGTCCTCGATCTCGGCGGTCGACAGCTGCCTGCTGACCTCGTCGAGGCGGGTCTTGTAGCGCTCCAGCGTGTCGATGGTCTGGTTGGCCCGCGACAGGATGGCCGCCGACTCCGGCATCACGTGGCGCTCGCCGGCGACGTAGATGGTCACGATGCTCATCGAGTGGCTCACCGAGATCACCGGATAGCCGGTCTGGATGGCGGTGCGCTCGGCGGAGCGGTGCCGGGTGCCGGACTCCTCGGTGGGGATCGACGGGTCGGGCACCAGCTGCACGTTGGCCCGCACGATGCGGCCGCCGTCGGTGGACAGCACGACCGCGCCGTCCATCTTGGACAGCTCCCGCAGCCGGGTCGGCGCGTAGCGGACGTCGAGCGAGAAGCCGCCGTCGCAGATGGCCTCGACGCTGTCGTCGTAGCCGATCACGATCAGCGCGCCGGTGCGGCCGCGCAGGATGCGCTCCAGGCCGTCGCGCAGCGCGGTTCCCGGGGCCAGCCGCGCGATGGTCTCCCGCAGCGTCGGCCGGGCCAGCTGCACCACGTTGCGCCTCGATCTGCTCGCTCGCCTTGACGGCCATCGCCCCTCCTAGGATCGGCCGCTACTGGCGTCAGTCTGGCTGATTTGCCTCAGCACCCGCAACGCCGTCTGGATGTTGTCGGCGGGAAGGGCACGCAGCCCTGCGGGCACCGCCGTGACGCCGGCAGGCACCACGGCGCAGCCGAAGCCCAGCCGCGCCGCCTCGGCGAGCCTGCGATCCATGCCGGTGACCCGGCGCAGATCGCCTGCCAAGCCCGACCTCGCCGATCGCCACGGCGTTGGCGGGCATCGGCAGGTCGGTATATGCGGACGCGATCGCCAGCGCGACCGCCAGGTCCGACGACGGGTCGGTCAGCCGCATGCCGCCGACGGTGGACAGGTAGATGTCGTTGGCCCCGACGGGAAGCTTGGCGCGCTTCTCCAGCACCGCGGTGATCATCGCGGCGCGCGACGAGTCGATGCCGCTGACCGCGCGTCGTGGCGAGCCGCTGGCCGGTGAGCCGATCAGCGCCTGCACCTCACCGATCAACGGGCGTTTGCCGTCGAGCGTGACCGTCACCGCCGTGCCCGACACCGGCTTGGGCCGTTGGTCGAGGAAGAGTCCCGACGGGTCGGCGACACACTCAATTCCGTTGTCGTGCAACAGGAAACAGCCGACCTCGTCGGCGGCGCCGAAGCGGTTCTTGACACCGCGCACCATGCGCAGCGCCGACGTGCGGTCGCCCTCGAAGTGCAGCACGACGTCGACGAGATGCTCCAGCGAGCGCGGGCCGGCGATGGCGCCGTCCTTGGTGACGTGGCCGACCAGAAGCATCGCCACGCCCGGATGTCTTCGCGGCCATGGTCAGCGCCGTCGTCACCGCACGCACCTGAGTGACCCCGCCGGTGACGCCGTCGACCTCGGTGGTGGACATGGTCTGCACCGAGTCGACCACCACCAGGGTCGGCCGCACCTCGTCGATGTGGCCGAGCGCCATCTGCAGATCCGATTCGGCGGCCAGGTAGACCTCGTCGTGGGTGCAGCCGGTGCGTTCGGCTCGCAGCCGGATCTGGCCTGCCGACTCCTCACCGGACAGATACAGCGCGCGCCTGCCTGCCTGCGCCCAGCGATGCGCGACCTCGAGCAGCAGCGTCGACTTGCCGACACCGGGGTCGCCTGCGAGCAGCGTCACCGAGCCCGGGACCAGACCTCCGCCGAGAACACGGTCCAGTTCGCTGACCCCGGTGTGGAAATGCCGGGTGTTGCCGGGGTCGATCGAGCTGATCGGCACCGCGGGCGAGGTGGGCGCGACGGCGCGCCGGCGTGGCCGAGCCGTTGACCGCGGCCAGAACCGCGACTTCGTCGACGGTGCCCCAGGTGCCGCAATCCGGGCAGCGGCCAACCCATTTGGCGGTGACGTGGTGGCATTCCGAGCAGCGGTACTGCGAACGCGCTTTAGCCACGTCGTGACCGTAACCGGTCGGACCGACAGACCCGCCGAAATACCTAGTGGTGACCGCCCGTGTCGCCGGCTTCTACGGCCGCTTCGCGTCGCGGGGCCTCGCCTGCCGAGATCGGCACCGTCACGGTGGTCTCGCCGGCCTTCTCGAAGTCGAACGTGAAGTTGTAGGTCAGCCCGTTGGTGATCGGCTTGGACAGCGTCACTGCCGCCTCGGCGGCATCGGCCCTCTCGGCGGATTCCAGCGGCGCGATCTGGCCGTCCGGCTCGCCGACGGCCAGCACGCCGTTGGCGGGCATCGAGGTGTCGCCGGTCAACGTCACCTTGCCGACGTCGGAGGTGATCGACACCAGCTTGTCGTTGGCGTCGGGCGAACTGTTCACGGCGACGAACAACAACTCGACGTCGCGGCCCGGCTGCACGTAGTCGGTGGACTGCGCGGCCCGCAGGTGGACGTTGCGCAGCGAGATCGGCCCGACGTTGCCGCTGGTGCCGTTCACAGCGGGTTCCTGGGTGGCCATCTGGGACACCTGCCCGGCGCCGCAGCCGCTGAGGGCGACGCTGGCGGCCAGGGCGCATGCGGCCAGCCCGGCAGCGACGGCAGAAGTGCGGGGTTTGAAGCGGTCCACAGGGGCCTCCTGCTCGGCCGACGGCAGCGACCGCGATCCCGGTCGCCATGATTCAACTATGCACAGTAGTAGGTGGCGGTTGGAGGCGGTAGCGGAGGGCCGACGAGGTCCCGACAGCTACTTCGAAGCGGCCCGATAGCCACTGCAAAGGGCCGTGCGAAGCGACCGGCGTCATGCACGTATTCGTCACCCTGTCAACCCCTGCTCTTCACCGACTGTGCCCCTGACCTGCACCGTTGATCCGCACCTGTCTGAGCCCCGTGCTAACATTGAGTCGTGAAAGGGGCTCGTATCTGATGATTTTTAAGGTCGGAGACACCGTTGTCTATCCACACCACGGTGCTGCGTTGATCGAGGCGATCGAAACCCGGACCATCAAAGGCGAACAAAAGGAATACCTCGTCTTGAAGGTCGCCCAGGGAGATCTCACCGTTCGAGTTCCCGCAGATAATGCCGAGTATGTCGGCGTGCGCGACGTCGTCGGGCAGGAAGGCCTGGACAAGGTGTTCCAGGTGCTTCGCGCCCCGCATACCGAAGAGCCGACCAACTGGTCGCGTCGGTACAAGGCCAATCTCGAGAAGCTGGCCTCCGGCGACGTGAACAAGGTCGCCGAGGTCGTTCGTGACCTGTGGCGCCGGGACCAGGAGCGTGGCCTGTCCGCCGGCGAGAAGCGGATGCTGGCCAAGGCGCGGCAGATCCTGGTCGGCGAGCTGGCGCTTGCCGAGAACACGGACGACGCCAAGGCGGCAACCATCCTCGACGAGGTTCTGGCCGCCGCTTCCTGAAGGACATGATGTCGGTCCCGCGCGTCGGGCTCGGCACCGACGTACATCCCATCGAGGCCGGTAGGCCGTGTTGGCTGCTGTGTCTGCTGTTCGACGACGCTGACGGCTGCGCCGGCCATTCCGACGGTGACGTCGCCGCACATGCGCTCTGTGATGCGCTGTTGTCCGCCGCTGGGCTTGGCGACATCGGTGACGTGTTCGGCACCGACCGGCCGGAATGGCGCGGCGTCAGCGGTGCGGACATGCTGCGCCACGTCCGCGGATTGCTCACGGCCGAGGGCTACCGCGTCGGAAACGCCGCCGTCCAGGTGATCGGCAACCGGCCGAAGGTCGGTCCGCGGCGGGCCGAGGCGCAGAAGGTGCTCTCGGAGCTGCTGGAGGCCCCGGTTTCGGTGTCGGCGACCACCACCGACGGCCTCGGGCTCACCGGCCGCGGTGAAGGTTTGGCCGCGATCGCGACCGCATTGGTCATTCGCGCCGAATAGTGCCGGTAAGCTGGCGCGTCGTGACCGACGCGCTCAAGCCGTCGGGGCGGCGACAACGTCGCCGTCCGTCATGCGGCTCTACGACACCATGGCCGGTGCCGTGCGCGAATTCGTGCCGCTGCGGCCCGGTCACGTGTCGATCTACCTGTGCGGCGCCACCGTGCAGGGCCTGCCGCACATCGGCCACGTCCGCAGCGGAGTGGCGTTCGACATCCTGCGGCGCTGGCTGATGGCCAAGGGCTACGACGTCGCGTTCATCCGCAACGTCACCGATATCGACGACAAGATCCTCAACAAGGCCGCCGACGCGGGCCGGCCGTGGTGGGAGTGGGCCGCCACCTACGAGCGGGCCTTTACGGCCGCCTACGACGCGCTGGGGGTGCTTCCGCCGTCGGCTGAGCCACGCGCCACCGGGCACATCACCCAGATCGTCGAGCTGATCGAGAAGCTGATCGAGCGCGGGCACGCCTATACCGGCGGCGGCGACGTCTACTTCAACGTGCAGAGCCTGCTGCCAGCCCCGGGTACGGGAAGCTGTCGGGCCACAAGATCGACGACGTGCATCAGGGCGAAGGCGTCGCGACGGGCAAGCGCGACCAGCGCGACTTCACGCTGTGGAAGGGCGCCAAGCCCGGCGAGCCGTCCTGGCCGACGCCGTGGGGCCGCGGCCGGCCCGGCTGGCACACCGAATGCGTCGCGATGTGCGAGGCCTACCTCGGTGCCGAGTTCGACATCCACGCCGGCGGCATGGACCTGGTCTTCCCGCACCACGAGAACGAGATCGCTCAGGCCGAGGCCGCGGGCGACCCGTTCGCCCGATTCTGGCTGCACAACGGCTGGGTCACCATGGGCGGCGAGAAGATGAGCAAGTCGCTGGGCAACGTGCTCGCGATTCCCGCTGTGCTGCAACGGGTTCGGCCCGCCGAGCTGCGCTACTACCTTGGCAGCGCGCACTACCGGTCGATGCTCGAGTTCTCCGAGACCGCGCTGCAGGATGCGGTCAAGGCCTACACCGGCATCGAGGACTTCCTGCACCGGGTGCGCAACCGCGTCGGCGCGGTGGTGCCAGGCGAGTGGACGCCGAAGTTCGCCGCGGCCCTCGACGACGATCTGTCGGTGCCGATCGCGCTCGCCGAAGTGCACGCCGCGCGGGCCGAAGGCAACCGGGCGCTCGACGCCGGCGACCACGAAACGGCGCTGGCGCAGGCGATGTCGATCCGGGCGATGATGGGCATCCTCGGCTGCCGACCCGCTCGACGAGCGGTGGGAGTCGAAGGACGAGACATCGGCCGCGATGGCCGCCGTCGACGTACTGGTGCGGGCCGAAGTGCAGCGCCGCGAGGACGCAAGGGCGCGAAGGGACTGGGCGGAGGCCGACGCGATCCGCGACCGGCTCAAGGAGGCAGGCATCGAGGTCACCGACACCGGCGACGGCCCGCAGTGGGCGCTGCTGGACGGATACACGAAGTAGATGGCTGGAAACTCACGGCGTAGGGGTGCGGTGCGCAAACCCGGCACGAAGAAGGGGCCGACGGTCGGGTCCGGCGGTGTCCGCCGTCGCGGCCTCGAGGGCAGGGGCGCCACGCCGCCCGCCCATCAGCGGCCCCACCATCCCGCGGCCAAACGCGCGGCGAAGGCGGCCAAGCAGCAGCAGCGGCGGCCTGCCCGCAAGACCGACGACACCGAGGTCGTGCTTGGCCGCAATCCCGTGCTGGAGTGCCTGCGCGCCGGCGTGCCCGCCACCGCGCTGTACGTCGCGCTTGGCGCCGACGCCGACGAACGCCTCACCGAATCCGTAAGGATCGCAGCCGATTCGGGCATCTCGATTCTCGAAGTGCCGCGACACGACCTGGATCGGATCGCCGCCAACGGACTGCATCAGGGCCTCGCACTGCAGGTGCCGCCGTACTCCTACGCCCACCCCGACGACCTGCTGGCCGACGCGACCCGCGACAGCACACCTGCACTGCTGGTGGCGTTGGACAACATCTCCGATCCCCGCAACCTCGGTGCGATCGTGCGCTCGGTCGCCGCGTTCGGCGGTCACGGCGTGCTGATTCCGCAGCGCCGATCGGCGTCGGTCACCGCGGTGGCGTGGCGAACCAGCGCCGGTGCGGCCGCCAGGGTTCCGGTGGCCCGGGCGACGAATCTCACTCGGACGCTGAAGAATTGGGCCGACGCCGGCCTTCAGGTGGTCGGCCTGGACGCCGAAGGCGACACCACGGTCGACGAGTTGGACGGCACCGGCCCGGTCGTGTTGGTGGTCGGTTCGGAGGGCAAGGGGCTGTCCCGGCTGGTGCGCGAGAACTGCGACGCCGTGGTGTCCATCCCGATGGCGGGGCCGACGGAGTCGCTGAACGCCTCGGTGGCCGCCGGCGTGGTGCTGGCCGAAATCGCCCGCCAGCGAAGGGGTTACGCCTAACGCGTCTGGTCGCGTCAGAGCACCTTGGTCAGCGTCGTCGTACTTCGGCTCGATGCCTGCCCCCGGCGTCGCCCGGCGAATCCGCTTGGCGACCCACGGCGCCGCGAACGCCGCCCGTCCACCGCATGTTGCCCCAAAAGTCGCGCACCGGCGGCGACGAGGCCAGCAGCGCCGCCGAACGCGTGGTGAGTTGATGCGGAACAGTCAGTGTGTCAAGAACTTTCGCGGCCATCCGCTCGTGGCCGAGCGGTGAGAGGTGGATGCGGTCACCTGCCCACAAGCGCGGATCGCGAAACTCGGTGAACCGCCAGAAGTCGACCAGCTGCAGACCGAGGTCGTCGGCGATGCTGCGCAGCAGTTCGTTGTAGACCGCGGCCCGGCCCCGCAGCCGCCGAAACAGCGGCACCGTGCCGAGGTCGCCTGCGGTGAACGCGAGCACATGGGCGCCGGTCTGCTGCAAGGTCTTCAGCCCGTCGGCGTATCTGGCCATCATCGCGTCGATGTCGTTGCGCACCAGACAGCAGGTCGTTCATGCCCGCGTAGACGGTGACGAGGTCGGGTTCGAGCATGACGGCCGTCTGAACCTGATCCGCAAGGATCTCGTCCATCCTGCGGCCGCGCACCGCGAGGTTGGCGTAGCGAAGCTCGGGATTGTTCTGCGCCAGCGCGACTGCGACGTGATCCGCCCATCCGCGCAAACCGTTGGGGCTGGCTGCGATGCGGGTCGCCGACACCCTCGGTGAACGAGTCGCCGAGCGCCACGTACCTGCTGAACACGGCCACGACACCAATCTTGCCGATCCTAAGGCGGATTGCTCGCCCGCAGCGCCGGTGATGAGCGAATCGACGTCAGCCGTCCTACCGCTGTTCGCGTCGACGTAACCGGGGCTTAGGCGAGCGCTAGACGCCGAACAGTCGGATCCCCACCCACAGGCCGAGCACCGCGAGCGACCAGGGTGAGCGGCACGGTGAGCAGCCCGATCCGGGTGAACTCGCCGAAGCCGGCCTTGATGTCGCTGTCGCACGACGCTGCGCCACAGCAGGTTCGCCAGCGACCCGACGTAGGTCAGGTTCGGCCCGACGTTGACCCCGATGAGCACCGCGAGCACCGCGGCGGGCCCCGACGCCGCGACCAGCGGCAGCAGCACCAGCACCGCAGGCAGGTTGTTGACGACGTTGGACAGCAGCGCCGCCACCGCCGCAATGCCCAGCAGTGCCGGCAGGCGTGGTCCCGGTCGGCAGCACGTCGCGCATCGCGTCGTCGAGGCCGTTGACGCATCACCGCGTCGACGACCACGCCGAGGCACAGCACGAACGCCAGGAACGGCACGTCGAGCGCGTCGCAGCGATGCCCGCGCGGTGTGCTGCGGCGCTGGGCCAGGCCCGCACGCCGAGCACGACCGCGCCGGCCAGCGCCGCCCACGCCGGTGACAGGCCGAGCAGCGAAGTGACGGCGAACCCGACGAGCGTCAGCCGCCAGCACGACGAGGACGAACACCGGCACTTCGCAGCGTCCTCGGCGGCGGTGTCGCGCGTCGGCTCGACCGACAGCTCGCGAGCGAAAAGCCAACGCAGCAGCACGAACTCGACGCCGATCGCGGCCAGCCACGGCAGCGTCATGACCGCGGTGAAGTGGACGAACGACATGCCCGCCGCGCTGAACGCCAGCAGGTTGGTCAGGTTCGACACCGGAAACAGCAGCGAAGCACTGTTGGCGAGGTGCGCGGTGGCGTATGCGTGCGGCCTGGCGGGGACCGCCAGCGTGCGGGCCGTCGCGAGCACCACCGGTGTCAGCAGCACCACCGTCGCGTCAAGGCTCAGGATCGCGGTGGTGGCGGCCGCGATCACGAAAACCATTGCCAGCAACCGGTGCTGGCTGCCCGAGTTCGTCCGCGCCATCGCCGCCCCGGCGGCACGGAACAGTCCCTCGTCGTCGCACAGCCGCGCCAGCACCAGCACCGCCGCGAGGAAGCCGACGACCGGCAGCAGCCGGCTCACCTCGGCGGCGGCGTCGTGCCACGAGATCACGCCGAACGCGATGAGCAGGCCCGCCGCGGGCACCGCGGCGACGGCCTCGGGCCAGCCGCGCGGGCGGACCATCGCGAATCCGAGCACCACGGCCAGCGCCACCAGCGCCAGCGTCAACTCCACGGGTCGCAGCGCTGCCAGAGCGTGGGCAGATGCAGCGGGACGCCGTCGTCGGCGGCCAGCCGGGACAACACCCGCATCGACACGTCGAGATCGTCGCCGGCGTACGGCAGCGCCCGCAGCGGCTTGTGCAGCGGGCGGAAGAAGTCGTCCCAGTGAATGAGCACGACTCGGCGGGCGCCGACGGTGCGCACGGTCTCGGTCCAGTAGTCGATGAGGTACTGCTCGGGCTGCAGCCCGAGTTGGCCGACGCCCAGATACACGACGTCGGCGCGCTGCCCGTCGAGCGCGCCGCGGACGAAGCCGGCGCTGCCGACGATCAGCAGCCGCCGGTCCGACGGCCGGTGGTGCACGAGCGTCGACCACGCCTCGCCGCACTTGTACGCAGAGACCTTCACCGGCGGGACGACCGGTTCGGCGATCACGCCCGGAAAGCGGTCGGGCGGGCAGTGGTCGCGCCTCGATCAGCGTGACGTCGTACGCGCCAAGCGTTATCGGCTCGCCGGGGGTGACGACGACGAGGCGGTCGTCCGGCAGGCCGTGCGCCGCGGCCGACCTGCGCCGCCGACGTCCCGCCGACCACCCGTGCGCCGGTGCGCTCGGCGACCACCGCCGAGTCCATCGCGTGGTCGAAGTGGGTGTGCACCGGCAGCACCGCCTCCAGCCGGTCGCACGCCGAGGCGGGCCAGGCAGCCGTCGATCCGCGGCGCCGACGGCGACAACGGCCGCAACCCGACCTCGAGCAGGCTGGGCCGGGAGAAGAAGCCGTCGGTCATCAGCGCCGACGCGCCGTCGTCGATCAGCAGCGTGGTGACGCCCGCCCAGGTGACGGTCAGCGGTGCGTCCGGGCTCGGCAGCCGGCGCGTCGAAGTAGCCTGCATAGTCCGCCAGGTCCGGCCTGCCGAGCTTGAGGCGCATCAGACGAACGCCTTGAGTTCGACGCCGTCGGCCACCAGCCGGTCGCGGACCGCGTTGGCGATCTGCACCGCGCCCGGCGAATCACCGTGTACGCAAACGGATTCGACGGTGATCGGGATCGTCGACCCGTCGACCGCGGGGACCCGGCCGGCATTGACCATCGACGCCACCCGATCGGCGATCTCGGCGACGTCGTGCAGCACAGCGTTGGGCAGCTTTCCGCGAAACCAGTTGTCCGTCAGAGCGATACGCGCGGTCGGCGAACGCCTCGGGCACCGTACGCAGGCCCAGTTCCTGCGCCTCGGCGAAGAACACCGAGCCCGACAGTCCCAGCACCGGCAGACCGGGGTCGACGGCGTGCACCGCCTCGGCAACGGCGCGCGCCTGATCGTGATTGGTGACGATCGTGTTGTACAGCGCGCCATGGGGTTTGACGTAGCTGACCGTCGGAGCCCGCAGCGTGCGCCAGCGCCTGCAGCGCACCGATCTGATAGATGACGTCGGCCGTCAGATCCTCTGGCGTCGCGTCGATGAAGCGACGGCCGAACCCTGCCAGGTCGCGGTAGCTCACCTGGGCGCCGATCCGCACCCCCCGCTCCGCGGCAGCGCGGCAGGTCCGCAGCAGCAGCGCCGGGTCGCCGGCGTGGAAACCGCAGGCCACGTTGGCGCTGGTGACCACGTCAAGCATGGCCTCGTCGTCGCCGAGTTGCCATACCCCGAAGCCCTCGCCGAGGTCGGCGTTGAGATCGACAGTCCCCACGGACGTCAGCCTAGGCCGGTGCCGGCGCGGGCCAGCGGTTCTCGGAAACGAATTCGCTCAGCGGACGGCCGTGCGTCCATCGTCGATCTCCAGCTGCGGCCGGTCGGGAAGTCCGGAACCGGGCCGAGGCACAGGATCGCCACGGGCTCCGCGCCGTCAGGCATCGCCAGCAGCGCACCGAGCCGACCGGGATCGAAGATCGACACCCAGCCCATGCCGAGGCCCTCGGCGCGCGCGGCCAGCCACAGGTTCTGGATCGCGCAGGACACCGATGCCAGATCCATCTGCGGCAGGGTGCGTCTGCCGAACACGTGGGTGTCCCTGCCATCGCACAGCGCCACCACGAACAGTTCGGCGCATTCGAGGATGCCCTCGACCTTGAGCGCAAGGAACTCGTCGGCGCGCGGTCCCAATGCCTCGGCGGTGCGCAGCCGCTCGTCGTCGACGATCGCGTGTATCCGCGTGCGCAACCCCGCGTCGGTGATCCGGATGAACCGCCACGGCTGCATCAACCCGACACTCGGGGCGGAATGTGCGGCGTGCAGCAGCCTCGCCAGCACGTCCTCGGGCACCACGGCGTCCGGCACGAACCTGCGCATATCGCGCCGCTCGGCGATCGCCCGGTACACGGCTTGGCGCTCCACTGCGCTGAATGCGTGCTCGCGTCACGGCGGCCAGCCTAGGTGGCACCATCGTTGTCGTGAGCCGCGAGGACGTGTTGATCACCGCAACCGAATTGTCTCGGCGCCTTGACGCCGGTGAGCCGATGACGATCCTGGACGTGCGCTGGCAGCTGACTGAACCCGATGGGCGGGCCGCCTACGAGCAGGGCCACCTCCCCGGCGCGGTGTACGTGTCCCTGGAAGACGAGCTCAGCGATCACGGTGTCTCGGGGCGTGGACGCCACCCGCTGCCGTCCGGGCGCAGCGTCGAGGCCGCCGCCAGGCGGTGGGGCGTGCGCGACGGGCGTGCCGGTCGTCGTCTACGACGACTGGAACCGTGCGGGTTCGGCGCGGGCGTGGTGGGTGCTGACCGCGGCGGGCCTGCCCGACGTGCGCATCCTCGACGGCGGCCTCGGCGCGTGGACCGGGCCGCTGGAAACCGGCACCGTCGCACCCGAACCCGGCGACGTGACGGTGCCGCACGACGACCTGTATGCCGGTGCCCGCCCGACGCTGACCGCCGAGCAGGCCGCCGATGCCGACACCCTGCTCGACGCGCGCGCGCCCGAGCGGTTCCGCGGCGACGTCGAACCCGTCGATCCGGTGGCCGGACACATCCCCGGCGCCAGGAATGTGCCGAGCACCGGCGCTGCTGAGCCGACGACGGACGCTTCCTGTCCACGACGATCGACCGGTCGACGCCGATGGCGTCTACTGCGGATCGGGCGTCACCGCGTCGGTGGTGGTCGCCGCGCTGGCCGCCGGCCGGCGTCGACGCGGCGCTGTATCCGGGCTCGTGGTCCGAATGGTGTTCGGACCCAACGCGTCCCGTCGCGCGGATGACGGCTAGCCGTCGAGTTCGTGGCCATCGTGCTCGCCCTTTTCCCACGCCTCGCGGATGGCGAACTTCTGGATCTTGCCGGATCCGGTGAGCGGGAAGCCGTCGACGGCATACCACTTCGTGGGTGTCTTCTGCGGTGACAGGCAGGCGCGCAGGTGGAACGCAGCTCGGCGACCGTCGGTGGCGCGGCCGGATCACGTGGTCGGATGAACGCGCCGACGACCTCGCCCCAATGCTCGTCGGGAAGACCGACGACCGCCGCCTCGGCGACGGCGGGATGCCGGTAAAGGACCTCTTCGATCTCGACGGGGAAGAGGTTCTCGCCGCCGCGGATGATCATGTCCTTGAGGCGGCCGACAATTCGGCAGTAGCCGCGCTCGTCCATGACTGCCAGGTCGCCCGTGCGTACCCACCCGTCAGCGGTCACCGTTTCGGCCGTTTTGTCCGGCATGTCGAAATAACCCAGCATCGAGAAGACCCCTGGCCCAGAGTTCTCCGGACGAGCCGGTCGGCACCGTCGCCATCGATACAGGGTCGACGATGCGTACTTCGATGTGCGGCAGTGGCTTTCCGACGGTCAACCCTTTGTCAGCTGCGCTGTCAGACGGCAAGCCATTGGTGATCACCGGCGAGCACTCGGTCTGGCCGTAGATGATTGTGAAGTCGACGCCCAAGGTGTCTTGAACCCGCCGCACCAGGGCTTCGGGCACCTGGGTTCCTCCCGACACCACGGATTTCAACGACGACAGATCGCGGCGTGACGACGTCGGGGTGTTCCATGGCTGCGATGAGCATCGTAGGAACCGCGCCCGCATACCACGGTCGCTCCAGTTCGATGAGTTCCAGAAACAGTGCCGGGATCGAACATCGGCATCAGGACGAGTTTCGCCCGTCGGTCAAGCGCCCCGAGAACCGCCATCACGCACCCAGCCGTGTGGAAGAGAGGCATCGGCAGCAGGAAGCCGACGCCGTCTGGGATTTCGACCCGGTCAATCCACAGCCGGGCATTGTTGACGATGCTGCCGTGGCGCAGCATGACTCCCTTGGGGAATCCGGTCGTGCCACTCGTGTACTGGATCTGCGCGGGGCCATCTGCGTCGACTGTCGGCAGCGTGACATCGGCGCTCGCCGGCAGTCAGCTCGTCGAGTTGATCAAGCCGGAAGACGTGGCGTAACTCGGGCAGCTCTGCTCGGATCGCCTCGATGTGCGCCGTCAGCGGATTGCCCCGGACCTCAGGAACAAGGAACACCCCGGCCGATCGCGACTGCTCCGAGGATGTACTTCACTTCAGCAGGCTGCAGGCTTGGGTTGACGGTCACCAGGGTCAAGCCGGCCAGCGCGGCACCGTACTCGAGAAGCACCCACTCGGGCAGGTTGTGCGCCCACACCGCGACGTGTTCGCCCGGTTCGAAGTGCTGCAAGAGGCAACGAGCGCAACGTTCCGCGTCGGCGAGCAACTCCGCGTATGTCCACTGCCGACGTTCCGGTATTGGCAACCCCTCGACGAGCGCGACGCGATCAGGCACCTCGGCGGCGATCTCGCGCAGCCGGCCGCCGACTGTTGCGTCGACCAGTAGCGGCGGCCCGCTGCCGTCGGGAATCCAGTGTGAAGTGGTCAGAGCGCTCATGGTTTCCCCCCGGATATGAGCCAATCGATTCACGGCAAACAGTACGCACGACTAGCCGGGCGACGCGACGCGCGGTTCCGCCTGCCGACGAGCCAGCACACCAGGTAGATCGCGAACGAGATGGTGGTGACGAAGACCGAAACGGGCACCCCCGGCGCAAGCGACAGCAGAATGCCTCCGACCGCGGAGATCTCGGCGAACACCACCGAGGCCGCGATGGTCGCGGATGGTGAGACGAACACCCGCACCGCGGCCGCCGCGGGCGTGATCAGCAGCGACATCACCAGCAGCGCACCGACGATCTGCACGCCCTGCGCGGCGGTCACCCCGACCAGCGCCGCGAACACGATGCCCAACGCGCGCACGGGAACACCGCGGCCCGCGGCCACCTCCGGATCGACGGTGGCGAACAACAGCGGCCGGTAACACATCGTCAGCACGGCCACCACGAGCACGACGACCACGGCAAGCAGCGCCAGCCCCGAGTAGCCCACCCCGACGATCTGGCCGGTCAGCAGCGCGAAGCTGGTGCCGGTACGGCCCGGATAGAGATGGATGAACAGCACAGCCATGCCAAGCCCGAACGCGAGCACCACACCGATCGCCGAATCCCGTTCGCGCGCACGCTGTCCCAGGAAGCCGAACAGCACCGCAGCCATGGCGCAGCCGACGAGCGCACCGATCCCGATATTGAAACCGGCCAGCAACGCGAAAGCCGCACCGGTGAGCGATAATTCGGACGATCCATGCACGGCGAACGACATCTGCCGCATCACGATGAATGGCCCGATCAGACCCGAGACCAACGCAAGCAGCGCGGCGGCCAGCAGCGCCTGCTGGACGAAGTCGCGCCGCAGCAGATCGGCGGTGATGTCGAACGAGAACAGGTGGGCCAGCAGCTCGGTCAGCCGTTCATTCATGCTCGTGTCCGCTCGCGTGACCCGAGTGATCCTCTTGGCCGACCACCACGTAGCGGCTGCCGACCTTGACCACCTGGATGTCGGCGCGGTACAGCTCGGACAGCGTCGCCGACGTCATCACCTCTTCCACGGTGCCGACCCGGAACCGGCCGTCGACCAAATACAGCACCCGATCCACGTACGGCAGAACGGGATTGACCTCGTGGGTGACGAACAGCACCGCGGTGTCGGCCTCGCGACGGCGCTGGTCGATCAGCGCCGACACCAGGCGGGCGTTGGCAGGATCGAGGTTCAGCAGCGGCTCGTCGCACAGCAGCAGCACCGGATCGGCGGCCAGCGCCTGAGCGATACGGATTCGCTGCATCTCACCCCCGGACATCACGCCGACGGGCACGCCGCCCAGCTGTAGCCCGTTGACCTGATGCAGCGCCCGTTGCACCGCGTCGCGCTTGGCCGACCGGTCGCGCAGACTCGTCACGCCCCAGCGGTGGCCGTCGTACCCGAGGCCGACCAGGTCGCGGCCTCGCAGCGACAACCCGCGATCCACCGAACGGTGTTGGGGGACATAGCCGATGCGCTCGCTGCCCGCTTCGATGCGGCGGCCCGCGACGGTCGCGGTGCCCGCGCTCAGCGGCAGTTGCCCGAGTAGCACCTTGAGCAGCGAGGTCTTACCGGTGCCGTTGGGTCCGAGCACGGCGACGAACTCGCCGGCGCGCACGGTCAGGTCGAGGTGGTCCCACAGCACGCGGTCGCCGAATGCCAGCCGGGCGCCGGTCAGTTCGGCGACGACGTCTGCAGCCACAAGTAGTGATTATCGGTTCGTCTGCGGCGCCTTATCCAACTGGCTCGCCAACTGCTCGAGCGGTCTGACGCTGCCAGGTCAGGTAGTCGGTGCCGTCGGGAGGGTCTCGGTGACCGTCGACGATCGGAATCGAGGCGTGCTGCGCGGCGTCCTGAATCTGCTTGGTGACGGCGGTTTGGGTCTGCGGGTTGTACAGCAGCGCCGACACCTGGTGGGTGTTGATCAGGTCGAGCATGGCGGCCAGGTCGGCAGGCGACGGGTCGGCGTCCTCTTCGATCGAGCTGGTGAAGCCCTCGCGGGGTCTTGTCGGTGATTCCGGCGTTGACCAGCAGGTAGTGCGCGACAGGTTCGGTCGCCACCACCGCCGCGCCGGGATGCGTCTGGCCGATCGCCCGCTCGATCTGCAGGATCTCGTCGGCCTGCTTGCCGAACTCGGTGGCGTTGGCCCGGTAGTCGTCGGCGTGCGCGGCATCGGCCTTGACGAGGCGGTCGGCGATCTGGTTGGCGACGGCCTTGGCGGTTGCCGGGTCGTAGAAGACGTGCTCGTTGGCGGGCTGCGCGACGGAGCTCGGGCAGCAGCGAGTAGGCGTTGACGGTCGGTGACGCCCTGATGGCTGGCCAGCACGTCGTCGACCCAGTGGTCGTAGCCGCCGCCGTTGTAGACCACCAGCGACGCGTCGGTGATGGCGGCGGCGTCGGCGGGGGAGGCCTCGAAGGAATGCGGGTCGTCGACGGCGCTGTTGACGATCGACTTCACGGTCGCGTGGTCGCCCGTCACGGCGCTGGCGACGCTGCCCCATACGTCGGTGGACGCGACGACCGACGTCGTCCCGTGTTGGTGGTCGTCGGAGGCCTGCTGGCTGCAGCCGGCCACCCCGGCGACCAGTCCCACGCCCAGCGCCGTCACTACCGCCGTCCTGATCGCGCGCATCCACACTCCCTAATACAAATGAAAACCGTTTCCAATAACTCTAGCGCATGGCTACCCCTGATCACCAACTCCATCCACTAGCCTCGGGGAGCATGTCGAGGAGTCCCGCGCCCAGACGGCGTGCGACCCTGGCCTCGTTGGCGGCCGAGCTCAAGGTCTCGCGAACCACCATCTCCAACGCGTACAACCGGCCGGATCAGCTGTCGACCGATCTCCGTGAGCGCGTGCTGGCCACCGCGAAGCGGCTGGGATACCCGGGACCCGACCCGGTGGCCCGGTCGCTGCGCACCCGCAAGGCGGGCGCGGTCGGCCTGATGATCACCGAGCCGCTGAACTATTCGTTCTCCGATCCGGCCGCGCTGGATTTCGTTGCCGGACTTGCCGAATCGTGCGAGGAGGCCGGGCAGGGCCTGCTGCTGGTAGCGATCGGGCCGAACCGCAGTGTCAGCGACGGCTCGGCGGCCGTGCTCTCTGCGGGTGTCGACGGCTTCGTCGTCTATTCCGCTTCCGACGACGACCCGTACCTGCCCGTGGTGCAGCAGCGGCATCTGCCGGTGGTCGTCGTCGACCAACCCAAGGACGTTCCAGGCACGTCACGGGTCTGTATCGACGACCGCGACGCGATGCGCCGGCTTGCGGAATATGTTGTGGAACTGGGCCATCGGGAGATCGGCTTGCTCACCATGCGGCTGGGCCGTGACTGGCCGCACGGCGGACCCCGGCCTGCAGTCGCCGACCCCGAGCGGGTGCAGACGCCGCATTTTCACGTGCAGCGCGAGCGCATCCACGGCGTCTACGACGCGATGACCGCGGCGGGCCTGGACCTCGAGTCGCTGACGGTGGTCGAGAGCTACGAGCACCTGCTGACCTCCGGCGGGGCCGCCGCAGAGGTGGCGCTCGACGCGAATCCACGGATCACGGCACTGATGTGCACGGCCGACGTGCTGGCGCTGTCGGCGATGGACTACCTGCGCGCACGAGGGATCTATGTGCCTGGCCAGATGACGGTGACCGGATTCGACGGCGTCCCAGAGGCATTGCGGCGCGGGCTGACCACCGTCGTGCAGCCGAGCATGGAGAAGGGTCGACGCGCAGGACGGCTGCTGCATCAACCCGCCGCGAGACGGGCTGCCGGTGATCGACGTGCTCGACACCGAAGTGGTGCGTGGCCGCACGGCGGGCCCGCCAGCCTAGGCGATTTCGGCGCGCTAACGGACGCTCAGCGGGCGTAAGCGCGCCGAAATCGCTAACCGTCCAGAAGTTGCGCACAGCGCAGCAGCCCGATGTGGCTGTATGCCTGTGGATGGTTGCCAAGGGCGCGCTCGGCCACCGGGTCGTACTCCTCCGACAACAGCCCTGTCGGCCCCGCCGCGGCGACCAGCCGGTCGAACAGCGCCTCGGCCTGCGACCGTTGATCCGTCAGCAGGTACGCCTCTAGCAGCCATGCCGCGCACAGATGGAAGCCGCCCTCGATACCCGGCAGTCCGTCGTCGCGATGGTAGCGGTAAACGGTTGCACCGCTGCGCAGTTCGGCTTCGGTAGCGATGACCGTGGCCGCGAATCGCTCGTCGGACGGGTCGATCAACCCGGACAGCCCGATGTGCAGCGTGGCCGCGTCGAGGTCGGTGCCGTCGTAGGCGGCGGTGAACGACTTCACTTCGTCGTTCCAGCCGCGCTCGCACACCTGCTTGGCAGATCACGTCGCGCAGCGTGGACCATCCCGGCGGTGCCTCGCGGCCAAACTCCGTGGCCAGCTTCAACGCGCGATCCACCGTCAACCAGCACATCACCTTCGAGTACACGTGATGGCGAGGATTGCCGCGTATCTCCCAGATGCCATGATCCGGTTCCACCCAACGACTTTCGACGGCGAAGACCATCTCGCTGACCAGATTCCAGTCCGCATCCGTAAGGGCTTCCCGCGCACCGTCGGCCACCCGCCGCTGGCATAGGTCTGCGATCAGCTGCACCACGGGGCCGAAGACGTCCAGTTGCACCTGGACATTGGCCGCGTTGCCGACGCGCACGGGACGCGAGCCCGCGTAGCCGGGCAGCGAGTCGATCACCGCCTCGGGACCGAGGATCGCCCCCGACAGCGCGTAGAGCGGATGCAGCCGTTCCGGGCCGTGCATCGTCTCGATCACACCGTGCAGCCAGTTCAGGTACCCCTCGGCCTCGGCGATCGAGCCCAGCGACACCAGTGCCGACGCGGTCATCGCTGCGTCGCGAATCCAGCAGTAGCGATAATCCCAGTTGCGGACCCCGCCGATCTCCTCCGGCAACGAGGTGGTGGCCGCCGCCATGATCGCGCCCGTGTCGGCGTGCACAAGACCGCGCAGCGTCAGCGCCGACCGCTTCATCAGCTCCGGTTTCAGCGACGGCAGGGTCAGCGTGGAGACCCAGTCGCTCCAATAGCTCTCCGCGCGTTCGCGCCTGGAGTCGGCGTCAACCGGACTCTCTGCTAAATCCTCTGTACCGCAACGCAACTCCAGCACACACGGCCCTTCGGACGGGTCGATGACGGCCCGCGCGGTCTGGTGGATCCCGTCGGGCACGATCTCCCACTCCACACCGGGTGACCGCAGCACCATCGGGTCGTTGGTCGCGAACACCCGAAGACCGCCCTCGTCGACACGCAGATGAACAGGCGCCTGCGCGAACTCGGGCCGCGGCGCGAACTCGACCACCGCCTTGGCCTGTCCGCTGATGACACGAATCAAATCGGTCCGGCCCGCTCCGACGTCGTGCGACAGGTAGTCGGTGACCAGCAGGCTGGCCCAACGGGTTTCGACGGTCATGGTGCCGGTGATGTAGCGCTGGCTCAGCGGCAGCGCCTCGCGCTGCGGACCGATCGCGAAGTGGCCTGCAGTGGCGTCGCCGAGCAGCCGGGAGAACACGGCCGCCGAATCGGCCTGCGGATGGCACATCCAGACCACGTCGGCGTCGGGTGTCAGCAGCGCCACGGTGCGCGAGTTGGACAGCATCGTCAGCCGCTCGATCGGCGTGCTGTGCCCGCCCAAGAGCCAGGTGCGGCGCGCTTCGAGGAGGCATTGCAGCACCGCGGCCACCTCTTCTGGCGACTCGATGCGGTAGCCGGCAAGGGATTCGCCGTCGCCGACCTTGATCCCGATGTCGGGTCCGTGCAGCCGGCGGAACGCCTTCTCGTCGGTCACGTCGTCGCCGATGAATATCGTCGCCGAGGCGCCCTCCTGGTGCCGCAGGATGTCGAGCGCCTGTCCCTTGTCGGTCTGAATGACCGCGAATTCCAGGACCGCCTTGCCCTCGGTGACCTGTGCGTCCCAGTGATGCGAGACGGCGTGCGCCTTCTCCAGCGCTTCTTTGGCGTCGGCGGGATCTGCGTTGCGGACGTGCAGCGCGACGCTCGCGGGCTTGATCTCGATCGCGACGCCGGCGAACTCTGCGGCGATCGCACTCAGCGCGTCCTTGATCCTGCCGAGCAGCGCCTTGGCCGCGTCGTCGATCGCGTGTACGAAACCGGTGTCGAACTCGGAACCGTGGCTGCCGACGAGATGCACCTCGGCTGGCATTCTCGACAGCGTCGCCAGGTCGCGCAGCGCCCGGCCCGAGATCAGCGCCGCTGTCGTTGACGGAAGAGCGGCCAACTCGCGCATCGCCGCCGCTGACTCGGCGAGCGGGCGCGCGTCGTCCGGGTTCGCGACGATCGGGGCGAGGGTGCCGTCGTAGTCGCACGCCACCAACAGCCGCGGCACACGCCCGACCGTGCCGAGCGCGCGTCTCAACTCAAGTGGTAGCGCTGAAGGCTCTGAAGCCACCCGCTAAATCTTAGGGTGCTCCCCGTCGCCGATAAGCAAACGCACGGCCAGATCCAGCCGCTTGCTGACGTCTGTCGCCGACGCCCGCCGTGTCAGCCAGGCCAGCAGGTTGGACAGCCAGACATCCGAGATGACGCGCGCGATGTGGTACTGGTCCTCGGTCGGCTCGCCGTCACTCATGGCGCGGGCGAACATCGAGTCCATCAGCTTGCCGACGTGATCAACCTCACCTGCCGCCGATGCGTCTGCGAACACGAACGCGCGGGTCATGGCCTCGGTCAGCAGCGGGTTGCGCTGCATTGCCCGGTTCAGCTTGCCCACCATCAAGTTGAGCCGCTGGTAGGGAGTGCCGCCGGTCAACGCCGCGCGGTCGGTCTTGGCGTCGATGCGCTCGAACTCTCGGCCGAGGGCAGACACCAGCAGGTGCACCTTTGAAGGGAAGTAGCGATACAGCGTGCCGACCGCGACATCGGCGCGTTCGGCGACCGCGCGCATCTGAACGGCCTCGTAGCCGCCCTTGGAGGCGATGGCCAGGGTGGCGTCCAGGATGCGCTTGCGGCGCTCACGCTGGGCTTCGGACCCGAGCTCGGACTCCGCCAGGACGGCCACGTTCATCACCTGACGTGGTCGCGAGTCAGATCCCGAGGACGGGTTTGTGTGTGCTGGCGTCGACATGCGGCGGGCAGCTCCTTCATCGTGCGGTCTCGGTGAAAACGATACGCATGCCGGACCTCGTTTTCTCACTTCGGCGTCGACGTTGGCACCGACGTGTCCTGCTCTAATGGCGTTCGACTTGACGGTCAAACGCTGGCACTATTAGAACACGTTCTAGTGAGATGCATGGCCTTCTCACCCAAACGGTAGGAGTCTCCGGTGTCCGCGACCATTACTGATGAGCAGTTTGCCGCACGCGAACTGGTCCGTAGCTGGGCCGTGGGCTCAGGAGCGATCGCGGCAGCACGCGACGTGGAGCAGGGCAAGCCAGACGCCTGGCGTGCCCCGTACGACGGGTTAGCCCAACTGGGGATATTCGGCGTCGCGCTGCCCGAGGAGCACGGCGGCGCGGGCGGCACCGTGGACGACCTGTGCGCGATGGTCGACGAGGCCGCAGCCGCGATGGTGCCCGGTCCAGTCGCCACCACGGCGCTGGCCACGCTCGTCATCGGCGACTCACACATCGACCTGCTGGAGGCGCTGGTGTCGGGGGAGCGCACTGCGGGTGTCGCGGCGACCGCTGAACTGCGATACGAGAGCGGGCGGGTGTCCGGGGCGGCCGAGTACGTGCTCGGCGCCGACGCCGCCGGGCTGCTCCTGCTGCCTGCCGGAGACGGCTGGGTGATGGTCGACGCCACGGCCGACGGCGTGACCGTTGAACAGCTCAAGGCCACCGACTTCTCCCGCCCACTCGCCCGCGTCGTGCTCGACGCGGCGCCCGCTGAGCTGTTGTCCGTCTCGGCGCGGCGGGTCGAGGACCTCGCCGTCACCCTGCTTGCCGCCGAGGCCGCTGGCCTGGCGCGCTGGACGCTGAACACCGCCACCGAATACGCGAAGGTGCGCGAACAATTCGGCAAGCCGATCGGCAGCTTCCAGGCCATCAAGCACATGTGCGCCGAGATGTTGCTTCGCTCCGAGCAGATCTCGGTGGCCGCGAGTGATGCAGCCGCCGCGGTGGCGAATCAGGACGAGCGCCAGCTGTCGGTTGCGGCCGCGGTCGCAGCGGCCACCGCCATCGACAGTGCCAAGGCCAACGCGAAGGACTGCATCCAGGTGCTCGGCGGTATTGGCATCACCTTCGAGCACGACGCCCATCTGTATCTGCGTCGGGCCTACGGAATTGCGCAGTTCCTCGGCGGCCGGTCCCGCTGGCTGCGGAGTGTCGCCGCATTGACCAAGCAGGGTGTGCGCCGCGATCTGCACATCGATCTTGACTCGGTGGCCCACCTTCAGCCCGAAATCGCTTCTGCGGTCACCGAAATCGCGGCGATGCCTTCCGAGAAGCAGCAAGTGGCGCTCGCCGAATCGGGATTGCTCGCACCACATTGGCCACGGCCGTACGGCCGGGAAGCAGGTCCTGCCGAGCAGTTGCTGATCGACCAGGAGATGGCCGCGGCGGGTGTGACGCGCCCCGATCTGGTCATCGGCTGGTGGGCTGCCCCAACGATTCTCGAGCACGGCAGCCCGGAGCAAGTCGAACGCTTCGTACCGCCCACTTTGACAGGTGAGCTGTTCTGGTGCCAGCTGTTCAGCGAGCCAGGGGCAGGCTCGGATCTTGCCTCGCTGCGAATGAAAGCCGTTCGCGCCGAGGGTGGTTGGCGTCTCACCGGCCAGAAGGTGTGGACGTCGCGCGCGGACTGGGCTCAGTTTGGCGTCTGCCTGGCGCGCACCGACGCCGACGCGCCAAAGCACAAGGGCATCACCTACTTCATCGTCGATATGAAATCGCCAGGCATTGATATCCGGCCGCTGCGCGAGATCACCGGCGACAATCTGTTCAACGAGGTGTTCTTCGACGACGTGTTCGTGCCCGACGAGATGGTTGTCGGTCAGGTCAACGACGGCTGGCGACTGGCCCGCACCACGCTGGCCAACGAGCGCGTCGCGATGGCTCACGGCACCGCGCTCGGCAACCCGATGGAAGAACTGCTGCGCACCGTGGCCGACCTCGACCTCGACGCGGCGGTGCAGGATGCGATGGGCGAGCTGATCCGGTCGGCTCAGGTGGGTTCACTGCTGGACCAGCGGATCGCTCAGCTGATCCTCGGCGGCCAGGATCCCGGACCGCAGGCAAGCGCGCGCAAGCTGATCGGCGTGCGATACCGGCAGGCGCTGTCCGAGCTGAGGATGGAGCTGTCCGAAGGTGCGGGCGCCCTCGAGAACAAAGAGGTGCACGACTTCCTCAACACCCGCTGCCTGACCATCGCGGGCGGCACCGAACAGATCCTGCTCACCCTTGCGGGCGAGCGCCTGCTGGGACTGCCCCGGTGACTGTCACCAGATAGATCAATACCTGCGCGTTTGCCCGCGCACGAGCGCATGATGGCTTGACCATGCCGGTCAACTCACGCGTATTCGTGCGGCGCCTCGCAATTGCCGCCGCGGGAGTACTTTTCGCGGCCGCACCCTTGACGGGGGACCCGACGGCCGTCGCCGAGCGAGGCCTGATTGTCCCCCAGGGCATTGGTGCCCACCCCATTCAGCAGCGTCCCGACCGTGACGGCGACGGATTGTTCGACGACGACGAAACCGATGTGTACGGCACCGATCCCGACAATCTCGACAGCGATGGCGACGGCTCCGACGATGGACAAGAAGTCTTTGACGGGACTGATCCGGCAAGCCCGGCCCAATCGCCTGTGCAGTGTCCGGATGGGGCGACCCCGGTGGGTGGTTTCTGTCCGACACCGACGCCCAAGCCGATACCGACGCCGACTGCTGTGCAGTGCCCGGATGGCGCCACCTCGGTGGGTGGTTTCTGTCCGACACCGACGCCCAAGCCGATACCGACGCCGACTGCTGTGCAGTGCCCAGACGGCGCCACCTCGGTAGGTGGGTTCTGCCCGACGCCGAAGCCGAAGCCCTAGCCTCGCCTGAAAAGGCTGAGCAATAGCGGCAGTGCGGCGCGCGGTCGCAACGCCACCCCCTTCAATAGCGGCGCGGGGTCGAAGTATGACCGACGTTCGCGAATCAGCCCGTCCTCCAAAATGATTCGGTCGACGACGGTCCACTCAACCGGCTTGCTGCCCAGATGCCCGCTTAGGGTGAGCTCGATGAAGACCCCGTCATCGGTCTGGCCCCAGCGCCTCAGTGTGCCGGTGAGATCGGGCACGGCCTTGAACAGTGGGCCGAAGAGTTCGCGCAGTGCGCCGGGCCCTCGAGCCGGCGGAGCGATCGGCTGAATCAGCGCCGTGTTCGGATGCATGCGCGGTCCGAAGTGGCCGAAGAAGGCCTCCGGGTCGCGCGCGCCGATCGTCCAGCCCGCCGCGAAGAACTCGACGAACTCCGTCGCAGCGGCCTGGGTCGGGGCGGTGGTCACTGCGCCGCGACCATCGGAAGCTGCGCCTGCATCGCGGTGGCATCGATGTAGCTGTCCTTGCTCTTGACCAAGCCGTCCTCGACGGTGATCAGGTCGAGCAGGTCGACCTCGAAGGCGCTGTCGGTCCCTGCGAGCGTTCCGCTCATCTTCCACTCGACCACCCAGAAATCTGGACCGGTCCGCAGCGACACCTGTGTGAAGCCAAGGTCGGGGAACTGCGTGAACAGATCGGCGAACGCCTGGCGCACCGCCGCCTTGCCGCGCGCCGGCTCCTGGCCGATGTGAGCGTGGAAGGTGGTGTCCTCGGTGTGCAGGGCGACGATCGCGTCGGGATCGTGGCTGGCCCAGGCGTCGGCGTAGTGCTGGAAGAGGTCGTGCATGTGGGCTCCCTTCATTTACGTACAGACGGTATGGAAGTTACATACTGGCGGTCTGTATGTCAATGCTGGGCAACGCTGTACCCCGTGGACAAGAGAGTGGATGACTCAGCTAAAGGTGGTCTGCGCGCAGGCGTCCGGTGAGGTGAGGTTCACGCCGCCGTACACCACCTGGATGTGCGTGCAGACGATGAAGTCAGAGTCTGTCCGCGGCTGCCCGGTGCGCCAATCGGTTGGCCAGGCATTGCCGTGGAACTGGTATTTCTCGGGAGGTCCGCCGCCGAAGTAGATCGTGGTGAACTCGACATCGGTAAGGGACTTGAACAGTCGGGTGTTAGGGGCGTCGAAATCCGCCTCCAGATATACATCGCGATGCATGGTTCGCAATGTTGTGGTCTGACGCGCCCACATGTCGGGGAATCCAATCGGTCCCTCTGGGACGCGCAAATTGGCGGCCGTGTTGAAGAGGCAATTCGCTTGGGCCTTAATGCAATTGGCGGTCGCATGCATCTCCAGCGTGGTGACCGCGTCGACTGGAATTGACGCGTCGGCGGTGTCGATTGCCGCCGACGACTCCGCGGTGGGAGCGACGAGTGCGAGTGTCAGCCACGTTGCCGAAACCATCGCAAGAATGCTGGCGAACCGCTTCACAGTCCCTCCCTAGCCTTCGGTGCGGCGAATCGTAGCCCGCTGGTCATTCGTCGTAGGTCACTTCGACGGAATCCGACCGCGGACGGGCCTGACAGCCCAGGATCAATCCCTCGTCGAGGTCCTGCTGCTCGAGCACGTCGTTGATCTCCATCTCGACGTCGCCGCTCTTCTTCAGCACTGCGCACGCGCCGCAGTGGCCTTCGCGGCACGAGAAGGGCGCGTCGAGTCCCTTGTCGAGGAGCACGTCCAGCAACTTGGCGTTGCGCGGCCAGCGCACCTCGTGGCGCTCGCCGTCCAGCGTCACGATCGCCGTGGCGGGTCCCTCGTCGCTGTCGTCCTCATCGATGACGACCGCCGCGAACGGGTCGGACTCCAACGACTTGAACACCTCGATGTGGATGAGTTCGTTCGGCGCGCCCGAGTTCTTCAGCGCCTCCTCGGCGGCCGCCATGAACGGTCCTGGTCCGCAGATGTAGGCGTCGTGGCCGATATACGGGGCTGCAAGCCCGGCCAGCGACGCCGCGCTAGGCAGCCCCTGCACGGTTTCGAGCCAGTGGACGACGGTGAGCCGATCGGGGTACTTGGCCGAAAGTTCGCGCAGCGCACCGCCGAAGATCACCGACTTCTCGTCGCGGTTGGCGTAGATCAGCACGACCTTGCCGCTGCCCTCGGCGAGCGCGGATTTGCAGATCGCCATCATCGGGGTGATGCCGCTGCCCGCCGCCAGCAGCAGGAAGTCGGTGTCGAGCGTCTTGGGCACGAACACGCCCGACGGCTGCAGAACGTGGATCTTCATGCCGGCATGGGCGTGGTCGCACAGCCAGTTCGACGCATACCCGTCGACGGTGCGCTTGACGGTCACGGTCATCGGGTCGCCGGTGAACGGCGAGCTGCACAGCGAGTAGCAGCGGGCGACCGAGCCGGTGCGGTCGCTGGGCACCCGCAGCGTCAGGAACTGACCGGGCGCATACCTGAGCCGATCGGCCGGAATGTCGACCCCGATGGGCACGGTGAAGACCAGCGAGCACGCGTCGTCAGTCTCCTTGACGACGTCGGCCACCTGCAGCTCGAGCACGTGGCTACCGAGTGGCTCGTCCGTCACTGCTGCGCCCTTCCTTGTCGCGATAACTAGAACAGGTTACAGAAATGCATGTCCCCAGGTCCAGCCGCTGCAGGAATGCGCTGCTCGACACAAATCGTAACGTGTTCTAATCTTCTTTCAGTCCGTACTCCCGGGAGGCAAACCAGTGACGTCCATTGAACAGGGTGACGTGAAGTCGGTCCTAGCCGGCATCGACGACCTGTTGCCGCTGATCGCCAAGCGCGCCCAGGCGACGGAGGACCTTCGACGGCTGCCCGACGAGACGGTTGCCGAACTCGACGAAGTCGGGTTCTTCAAGCTGCTCCAGCCCGAACAGTGGGGCGGCCTGCAGTGCGATCCGACGGCGTTCTACGAAGCGGTGCGCCGCATCGCGACGGCCTGCGGATCCACCGGCTGGGTCAGTTCGATCATCGGCGTGCACAACTGGCACCTCGCCTTGTTCGACCAGCAGGCGCAGGAAGAGGTGTGGGGCGAGGATCCCTCCGTGCGCATCTCGTCGTCGTACGCGCCGATGGGTGCGGGCACCGTCGTCGACGGCGGCTACCTCGTCAGTGGGTCGTGGAACTGGTCGTCTGGCTGCGACCACGCCACGTGGGCGTTCCTCGGCGGCCCGGTCATCAAGGACGGCAGGCCGGTCGACTTCGGCAGCTTCCTGATCCCGCGCAGCGAGTACCGGATCGACGACGTATGGCACGTTGTCGGCCTGCGTGGAACGGGCAGCAACACGGTGGTGGTCAAGGACGTGTTTGTGCCGCGGCACCGCTTCCTGTCGTACAAGTCGATGAACGACCGCACGGCTGGTGGCCTGCAGACCAACACCGCACCGGTGTACAAGATGCCTTGGGGCACTGTGCATCCGACGACGATCTCCGCGCCGATCGTAGGCATGGCCTACGGCGCCTACGACGCCCACGTCGAGCACCAGGGCAAGCGTGTGCGTGCGGCGTTCGCTGGCGAGAAGGCCAAGGACGATCCGTTCGCGAAGGTGCGTATCGCCGAGGCGGCCAGCGACATCGACGCCGCATGGCGGCAGCTGATCGGCAATGTCGGCGACGAGTACGCGCTGCTGCAGGCCGACAAGGAGATCCCGTTCGAGCTGCGGGCCCGCGCTCGCCGCGATCAGGTACGCGCCACCGGCCGCGCCATCTCGTCCATCGATCGCCTCTTTGAGGCGTCTGGCGCCACCGCGCTCAACAACGACGCTCCGGTGCAACGGTTCTGGCGTGACGCGCACGCCGGACGGGTGCACGCCGCCAATGACCCCGAGCGTGCATACCTGATCTTCGGTAACAACGAATTTGGTCTGCCGCCCCAGGACACAATGGTCTGATGACGTCCTTCGCCGCGGAAACCGCTCAACAGCAAGAGATCACGTTCGAGTCCACCTCGCGGTACGCACAGGTTCGCGGGGACATGCGGCTGCACTATCACGAGGCCGGAGTCGGCAACGGCAAGACGATTGTGCTGCTGCACGGTGGCGGGCCGGGCGCGTCAAGCTGGTCCAACTTCGGGCGCAACATCGGGGTGCTGGCGAAGCACTTCCACGTGCTCGCTGTCGACCAGCCCGGCTACGGCCACTCCGACAAGCACACCGAGCACGAGCAGTACAACCAGTACAGCGCGACAGCGCTGTTGAACCTGTTCGACCACCTCGGTATCGAAAGCGCCGACCTGGTTGGCAATTCGCTCGGCGGCGGCACCGCGGTGCGTTTCGCGTTGGACAACGGCAGGCGCGCCGGTCGGCTGGTGCTGATGGGGCCTGGCGGCCTGTCGGTGAACCTGTTCGCGCCGGACCCCACCGAGGGTGTGAAGCTGCTTGGCAAGTTCTCCTATGAACCCACCCGTGAGAACCTCGAGGCGTTCCTGCGGATCATGGTGTACGACCAGAAGCTGATCACGCCCGAACTCGTCGACGAGCGCTTCGCGATCGCCAGCACTGAAGAATCGCTTGCCGCAACGCGGGCGATGGGAAAGTCGTTCTCGGGCCCCGACTTCGAGCTCGGCATGATGTGGCGTGAGGTCTACAAGCTGCGCCAGCGGGTGCTTCTCATCTGGGGTCGGGAGGACCGCGTGAATCCGCTCGACGGTGCGCTGGTGGCCCTCAAGCAGATCCCGAAAGTGCAGCTGCACGTGTTCGGCCAGTGTGGGCACTGGGCCCAGCTGGAGAAGTTCGACGAGTTCAACAAACTGACTGTTGATTTCCTTGGAGGCGGGTCATGAGCATCAAGTCTCTTGGCTATCTGCGTATCGAGGCCACCGACGTCGGGGCCTGGCGCGAGTACGGCCTGAAGGTGCTCGGCATGGTCGAGGGCAAGGGCACGACCGACGGTGCGCTCTACCTCAGGATGGACGAGTTCCCGGCCCGCCTGGTGATCGTCCCCGGTGAGCACGACCGGCTGATTCAATCCGGCTGGGAGACGGCCAATGCCGCGGAGCTGCAGGACATCCGCAACCGGCTCGACGTCGAGGGAACGCCTTACAAAGAAGCTTCAGCGGCCGAGTTGGCCGAACGTCGGGTCGACGAGATGATCAGGTTCGACGACCCGTCGGGCAACACCCTCGAGGTGTTCCACGGCGCGGCTCTCGAACACCGTCGCGTCGTCAGCCCGTACGGCCACAAGTTCGTCACCGAGGAGCAGGGTCTCGGCCACGTGGTGCTGACCACGAAGGACGATGCGGAGTCGCTGCACTTCTATCGCGACGTGCTGGGTTTCAAGCTGCGCGACTCGATGCGGCTGCCACCGCAACTCGTTGGTAGGCCCGCCGACGGCCCCCCGGCGTGGCTGCGTTTCTTCGGTGTGAACCCGCGTCATCACAGCCTGGCGTTCATGCCTGGTGAGACACCAAGCGGAATCGTCCATCTCATGATGGAGGTGGGAGAAAGCGACGACGTCGGGCTGTGCCTCGACCGTGCGCTGCGCCGCAAGGTGCCGATGTCGGCCACCCTCGGCCGCCACGTGAACGACAAGATGCTGTCGTTCTACATGAAAACTCCTGGCGGCTTCGACGTCGAATTCGGTTGTGAGGGACTCGAAGTCGAGGACGAGGACTGGGTGGCCAGGGAGAGCACCGCGGTCAGTCTGTGGGGTCACGACTTCAGCGTGGGCTTCAAGGGCTAGTGACCAGGGAAACGCTCGACCCCCGCACATTCCGCAATGTGCTCGGGCAGTTCTGCACGGGCATCACCGTGATCACCACCGTGCATGACGGTGCGCCTGTCGGCTTCGCATGCCAGTCGTTCGCGGCGCTGTCGCTCGATCCGCCGCTGGTGCTGTTCTGCCCGACCAAGGTGTCGCGGTCGTGGCAGGCTATCGAGGCCAGCGGACGGTTCTGCGTCAACGTGTTGCATGAGAAGCAGAAGGACGTCTCGGCGCGGTTCGGCTCCAAGGAGCCCGACAAGTTCGCCGGACTCGACTGGACCCCTTCCAAACTCGGCTCTCCGGTCATCGACGGGACGCTGGCGCACATCGACTGCACGGTCCATTCGGTGCACGACGGCGGTGATCACTTCGTCGTGTTCGGCGCGGTGCACTCGTTGTCGGACGTGCCGCACAAAAAGCCGCGACCTCTGCTGTTCTACCGCGGCGACTACACGGGCATCGAGCCGGACAAGACCACACCCGCGCACTGGCGCGACGACCTGGAAGCGTTCCTCACCACCGCTACGGACGACACCTGGCTCTAGATACAACCCCTCGCCGCACACGGGTCAACCGGCGGAAGCGACTCTGGCGGCGGCGCGTTCGGATCGACCGGCTGGTTCTGGGTGAGGTCGAGGTCGCCCTCGAGGTTCGGCGCGATCGGGAGGAACTTGCAGAAGTAATTGATCGCGAATTCGCACGGGTTGTCGCCGGGATCTGCACTCACCGGGGTCGCGAACACAGTCCCCGCCGCAAGCACCGCCACCGCGGCGATGACTGGTCGCTTCAGCACGGGATCACCCTACTTCGTGCCTGCGTGTTTATCGACGAAATCAACGATGGCCGCCGCCACTTCGCGATGCACGGTTTCGTTGAGGATGTCGTGATGTGCGCGAGGAAATTCCTTGAGCTGCAACGGATCTATCTGCTCTGCGTACGCGCGCACGGCACCGACCGGCGCTATCGGATCGTTGGTTCCGTGTACGGCCAGCGTCGGCACGGCGAGCTTGGGAAGCTCGGCGCCGAACCGGTCCCACGCCTTGTCGAGTTCTCGTGCCAGGGGCAGGCCATCCGCATCGACGAACGCCAGCGGGTCGTTCTCCAGTGAGTCGAGGTAGAACGGATCGCCGGAGAGCCAAGCGGGATCCAGGTCGAATGAGCTGTCGGCGTCCAGCATTTCGGGGATGGGAACCAGCGGTGCTCCGGAGATGACGCCCACCCGGTAGCGCTCGGGTTGGTCCAGCAGCCGGAAGAGTGTGACGACCGAGCCGAACGAATGCCCTTGGGCGATCAGCGGCAAGCCAGGGCTCTCGCGTTCAGCGAGTTCGGTCAGGCTGTCGGCGAGCGCGGAGCTGTCCTCGATCGAACCGAAGTCGCCGCGGGGGCCGGGGCTCAGGCCGTGGCCGAACTGGTCGACGGCCCACAGGTCGATGCCTGCCGCGTTCAGTGCGAAGCCGTACCGGTGGTAGACGCCAGTGTGCTCGCCGAACCCGTGCAGGAAGATGACGGCGGCGCGGGACTCGGCGGCAGCCCAGTGCCGGTAGTAGGCGCGGCCCCGCGGGTGCTCGATGAACGGCATCCCACGACTGCAGCAAGATGCGACGTCAACCGCAAGCATTCGGATCAGGTTGGTGTCAGCCCTCAGCGATACGCTCGCACGTATGTTCGAAATGGGGAGATTGCCACATCCCGAGGAACTCGGGCTGTTGGACGACGCGGAGTTGATCGACGTCCTTGCCGTCGCGGCGTCGATGGAGCGCTTGGCACGGGCATATCGGATGCATTTGACCGACAGGTTGCACGAGCGACGCGCGAAGGTGCGCACACGACCGCCACGGGCCGCCACATCGTCATCGCGTTCATCGCGGCGTCGTCGGAAACGTAGGGCGCGAAAGCGGCGGCAGCGGCACTAACGCAGCCCGAGCAGTACGTCGCGCTGTTCGTGCACGCGGTCGCGGATCGCATCAACGACGGCGGCGACCTCGGGTCTGCGCAGCGTCTCGGCGCGGGTGACCAGCCAGTAGGTCAACTGGATTGCCACAGCGTCGGGCAACACGCGGATCAGATCGTCGTGGCGGTCAGCCATGAAGCACGGCAGCAGGCCGATGCCTGCGGATGCGCGGGTCGCCTCCACATGCACGAAAACGTTGGTGGACGTGACTGATTCGCGCATCGCGGGGGCGAAGCTCGTCGCGATGTCGAGGTCATCGACCTGCAGCATGGAATCGATGAAGTAGACCAGCGGATAGCGGGCGAGGTCCGCGATGCTCGTCGGCGTGCCGTGCTCGGCGAGGTAGTCGCGGGAACCATAGAGGCCAAGGCAGTAGTCACCAAGCCGAATCGCCTTGGCGCGATGAACCTTTGGTTCCCCGACGACGATTTCGATGTCGAGTCCGGACCTCTGCTGCGTCGCGCGCCGGGTGGCGGCGACGATCTCGACCGCCACCTTGGGATGCCGCCGCTGCACCTGTGCGGCAGCAGGTGCAGCGATGTACGCACTGAAGCCGTCGGTCGCCGATATCCGCACGACGCCTTCGAGAGCCCGCACGCCACCGGGGTCGACGGTCAGCGAGCGCACCGCCGATTCGACGGCTTCGGCCGCCGACAATGCCTCGCGCCCGAGGTCGGTGAGCTCCCAGCCCCCTGCCACCCGCGCGAGCACGCGGCCGCCGATCGACTGCTCCAGCGCGGCGATGCGCCGGGAGATCGTGGTGTGGTTGAGGCCGAGTTCCTCAGCGGCGGTGCTGTAGCGGCCCGACCTCCCGACGGCTAGCAACACAAGCAGGTCGTCGGCGCTCGGCCTTCGTCCCGATGGCAACGGCATGTCTGCATTTTTGCAGATAGCTCCTGCAGTTTTGGCCATTGCGGCCTGCAGTATCTGCATGAATACTCACGACAGGTTTGTGGTGGCCGTCACAGTCAAAGGAGATCCGATGAGCGTCCGCAGCGAGACGGCGGGAAGTGAACAGGGCCCGATCCCGACCGGGCTCAAGCGAGTCGTGGTCGCCTCGATGGCAGGCACGGTCGTCGAGTGGTACGAGTTCTTCCTCTACGGCACCGCGGCGACACTGGTCTTCAACAAGGTGTTCTTCGCCGCGAATGACAGCGCGTACGGCGCTATCTTCGCCGCGTTCCTGACCTACGCCGTCGGCTTCGTCGCTCGCCCGCTCGGCGGCATCGTGTTCGGGCACTTCGGTGACAAGTACGGGCGCAAGAAGCTGTTGCAGTTTGCCATCCTGCTGGTCGGTGTCGTCACATTCCTCATGGGCTGCTTGCCGACCTACCAACAAATCGGCGTGTGGGCACCGGTGCTGCTGGTCACTCTGCGCTTCTTGCAGGGCTTCGCCGTCGGCGGCGAATGGGGTGGCGCGGTCCTGCTGGTGGCCGAGCACAGCCCGAAGCAGAGTCGTGCTTTCTGGGCAAGTTGGCCGCAAGCCGCCGTGCCCGTCGGCAACATGCTCGCCACGGTGGTGTTGTGGGTGCTGACCGCGACGCTGTCGGAATCGGCGTTCCTGTCGTGGGGATGGCGGGTCGCGTTCTGGTTGTCTGCTGTGGTGGTGCTGATCGGCTACTACATCCGTACCAAGGTCACCGACGCCCCGATCTTCGTTGCGGCGCAAGAAGAAGTCGAGCGTGCCAAGGCCGCCTCGTACGGCGTCATCGAGGTGCTCAAGCGTTACCCGCGTGGCGTTTTCACTGCGATGGGCCTGCGGTTCGCCGAGAACATCATGTATTACCTCGTCGTCATCGTCTCGATCACCTATCTCAAGGTGCACGTCGGCGTCGACACCAATGCGATCCTGAAGTACATGCTCGTCGCCCACGCGGTGCACTTTGCAGTCATCCCGCTGGTTGGCAAGCTGGCTGACCGCTACGGTCGCCGACCGGTCTACTTCGTCGGAACAGTGCTCGCAGGCACCTGGGGCTTCTTCGCGTTCCCGATGATGAACAGCCACAACTATCTGGTCATCGTGGGCGCCATCGTCATCGGCCTGGTCATCCACGCGCTCATGTACGCGCCGCAACCGGCGATCATGGCCGAGATGTTCCCCACGCGGATGCGGTATTCCGGTGTGTCCCTTGGCTATCAGGTCACCTCGATCGTCGCAGGCTCACTGGCGCCGGCGATCTCCGTGAAGCTTCTCGAAATCTATGATTCGTCACTGCCGATCGCGCTGTACCTGGCCGCCGCCTCCGTGGTCACGCTGATCGCGGTCTATTTCACCCGCGAGACAAAGGGCATCGACCTGGAGACCGTCGATCAGGCCGACCGCGACGACCTCGCCAAAGCAGGCGCGGCGTGACCGATCTCAACGGCCGCACCGCCTTGGTCACCGGCGGTGCGAGCGGGATCGGCGCGGCGTGCGCCAGGGAGCTCGCCAACCGAGGTGCGGCGGTCACAGTCGCAGACGTCGACGAAGGCGGTGCGAAGGACCTGGCGGCCGATATCGGCGGACAGGCCTGGGCGGTGGACCTTCTCGACATGTCATCACTGGAGAACCTGCAGCTTGAGACCGACATTCTGGTGAACAACGCCGGTGTGCAGAGCATCAACTCGATCGTCGACTTTCCGCCCGAGCAGTTCAGGTCGATGTTGACACTGATGGTGGAGGCGCCGTTCCTGTTGATCCGGGCCGCACTCCCGCATATGTACCGGCAGAAGTTCGGCCGCGTAATTAACATCTCATCGGTGCACGGCATTCGCGCCTCCGAATACAAGGTCGCCTACGTCACCGCCAAACACGCGCTCGAGGGCCTGTCGAAGGTGACGGCGCTCGAGGGCGGCCCGCACGACGTGACGAGCAATTGCGTCAACCCGGGATATGTCCGCACGCCCTTGGTGACCAAGCAAATCGCTGACCAGGCCCGTAAGCACGGCATCCCCGAAGATCAGGTGGTGGCCGAGATCCTGTTGAAGGAGAGCGCGATCAAGCGGCTGGTCGAGCCGGAACAGGTTGCCGCCCTGGTCGGTTGGCTCGCGTCACCGGCCGCCGGAATGGTGACGGGGGCGTCGTACACCATGGATGGCGGCTGGAGCGCCAGGTGACAGACACCGGTCCGCAGTGGGAGCCGACGCAACAGGACATCGCCGACGCACGCGTCACCGACTTCGCCCGGTTCGTGCAGGAGCGCACCCGTGCGCCGATGACGGACTACCAGTCGCTGTGGCAATGGTCGGTCGATGACCCGGCCGCATTCTGGGGTGCCCTATGGGAGTACTTCGAGCTCGGCGCCCCGCCCGATCGCGTGCTCGACAATGCGGAGATGCCGGGTGCGCGGTGGTTTCCCGGCGCGCGCGTCAACTACGTCGACCAGATCGTGCGCAACGCGCGCACCGACCGCCCCGCGATCCTGCATGTCAGCGAGGACGGCCAGATCACCGAGCTGTCATGGCACGAATTGCTCGGGCGGACAGCGGCGTTCGCGCAGACGCTGCGGTCGCACGGGGTGACGGCGGGTGATCGGGTTGTCGGCTACCTGCCCAACATCCCCGAGGCGGTGATCGCGTTCCTCGCGACCGCGAGCATCGGCGCCATCTGGAGCGCCTGCGGGCAGGACTATTCCGCGAAGGCCGCGCTGGACCGGCTCGGCCAGCTCGAGCCGGTCGTCCTGGTCACCGCGGACGGCTATCGGTACGGCGGCAAGTCCCACGACAAGCGCGACGACGTCGCCGCGCTGCAGGCCGGTCTGCCGACGCTGCGGGCCACCGTCCTGGCATCCGAGCTCACAACCGAGGGCGCCGATGAACTGGAACACGGTGCCTGTCGATTTCGACCATCCGCTGTGGATATCTGTTCTCGTCGGGCACCACGGGGCTGCCGAAGGGCATCATGCACGGGCACGGCGGCGTCGTGCTCGAGCACCTGAAAGCCATTGCACTGCAATCCGATATCGGCGCCGACGATACGTTCTTCTGGTACACCAGCCCGAGCTGGATGATGTGGAACTTTCAGGTCGCCGGCCTGCTCGTCGGTGCGACGATCGTCTGCTACGACGGCAGCCCGTCGTATCCGAAACCGGACGCGTTGTGGGAAATCGCAGCCCGCGTCGGCGCCACGGTGCTTGGCACCAGCCCGGGCTACGTGTTGGGCTGCGGCAAGGCGGGCGCGGTTCCCCGCACCGAGCATGACCTGTCGGCGCTGCGGACCGTCGGCATCACCGGTTCGTCGCTCCCGCCGTCGTCGTCGCTGTGGCTGCGCGACAACGTCGGTGAACACGTCCAGGTGGCGTCGATCAGCGGCGGCACCGACGTGGTGTCGGCGTTCATTGGCGGCGTGCGCACCGTGCCGGTGTGGCCGGGGGAGTTGTCGGCGCCGTATCTAGGTGTCGCACTGGACGCTTGGGACGAATCAGGCAAGCCGGTGCGCGGTGAGGTCGGCGAGCTGGTCATCACCAAGCCGATGCCGTCGATGCCCGTCGCATTCTGGAACGACAGCGACGGATCCCGTTATCGCAGCGCCTATTTCGAGATGTTTCCAGGGGTCTGGCGCCACGGTGACTGGATCACCATCACCGACCACGGCAGCATCATCGTGCACGGACGGTCCGACTCGACCCTGAACCGGCACGGCATCCGAATGGGCAGCGCCGACATCTACCAGTCCGTCGAGCGGCTGCCTGAGATCGCCGAGGCGTTGGTGATCGGAGCCGAACAACCCGACGGCGGCTACTGGATGCCGCTGTTCGTGGTGCTCGCCGACGACGCGGAGCTGACCGACGAGCTGCGCGACAAGATCAAGCGCGCCATTCGCGAGGAGGTGTCGCCGCGGCATGTGCCCGACGACATCATCGTCGCCCCAGGCGTTCCGCATACCCGCACGGGTAAGAAGCTCGAGGTGCCGATCAAGAAGCTGTTGCAGGGCGCCGATGCTGCAAAGGTCGTCGAAAAGAGCGCGGTCGACGACCCGGCGCTGCTCGACTGGTACGCGAACCTGAAGCGCTAAGTCAGCCAGGACCCAATGCGCCGCAGCGCTTCGTCGATGTCGCTCGTGGGGCCCGCGAACGACAGCCGCACGAACGAGCCGCCGCGCACGGTGTCGAAGTCAATGCCGGGAGCGATCGCAACACCGGTGTCGTTCAACAGCTTCGAGCAGAACGACAGCGAGTCCGTAGTCAGGTGCGAGACGTCGGCGTAGACGTAGAACGCACCGTCGGTGGGGGCGAGGCGGTCGATGCCGATCGAGCGCAGCCCGTCAAGCAGCAGCTGCCGGTTGGCCGCGTAATGATGCAGCAGCGCATCCGCCTCGGCGACGGATTCGGGTGTGAACGCCGCGACGGCGGCGACCTGCGACAGCACCGGCGGACAGATGGTGAAGTTTCCCGTCAGGCAGTCCACCGCCCGCTGCAGCTCCTTCGGCACGAGCAGCCAGCCCAGCCGCCACCCGGTCATCGCGAAGTACTTCGAAAAGCTGTTGACCACCACGGCATCTCGCGATGTCTGCCACGCGCAGCTGGTCGCGGGCGCACCCTCGTACACCAGCCCGTGGTAGACCTCATCGCTGATCAGGCGAACCCCGGACTGTTCACACCACGACGCGATCGCGGCCAGCTCCTCGGGCGGTATCACCGTGCCGGTCGGGTTGGCCGGGCTTGCCACGACCACGCCCTGCACCGGCGGATCCAGATCCGCGAGCATCTGGGCCGTCGGCTGGAATCGAGTGTCGGGCCCGCAGGGGATCTCGACGACCTCACAGCCCAGCGCCGACAGGATGTTGCGGTAGCACGGATAGCCGGGGCTGGCGATCGCCACCCGGTCGCCGACGTCGAAGCACGCAAGGAACGCCAGCAGGAATCCGCCGCTCGACCCCGTGGTGATCACGACGTCGCTTGGGCTCGACGACGAGCCCGTGCCGGTCGGCATACGAGCTTGCGATCGCGGTGCGCAGCTCGGGGATGCCCAGCGCCACGGTGTAGCCGAGAACGGTGTTGTCCAGCGCCTCTTTCGCGGCCGCGCGCACTGCCGCGGGAGCGCCCGCGCTCGGCTGGCCGGCCGACAGGTTGACCAGGTCGCCGTGGGTGCGCTGGCGCTCCGCGGCGGCCAGCCACACGTCCATCACATAGAACGGCGGAATCCCGGCCCGCAGCGCGACGCTCATCCGAGCCACGCTAACAAGCGGCGGTCACCGCGCCGTAGCGTAGTCATGCCATGGACGACGACGACCACTACGCGATCAACCGGGCTTGGTGGGACGAACGCGCCCCAGCGCATGCGAGTTCGCCGGATTACGCCGTGCAGGAACTCATCGCGGACCCGACGCGGCTGTCCGACGTCGTCCGGTTCGACCTACCCCGCCTCGGCGACATCAACGGACAGCGCGGGATTCATCTGCAGTGCCACATCGGCACCGACACGATCTCGCTGCACCGCCTCGGCGCCGCGATGACGGGCCTCGATTTCTCGCAGGAATCGATCGCGACCGCGCGTCGGATCGCCACCGACGCCGGCGCCGATGTTGACTTCGTCGAGTCGGACGTCTACAGCGCTCCTGCCGTTGTCGGCGGTGGCTTCGACTTCGTATATACCGGCGTCGGTGCGCTGTGCTGGTTACCAGACATTCGGCGCTGGGCCATGACCGTGGCGGATCTATTGCGTCCGGGCGGCAGGATTTTTCTGCGTGAATACCACCCGATGTCGTGGGCTGTCGATGACGGCCGCACAGACGCGTTGGTGCTCGGATACCCGTACTTTGAGCAGCCGGAGCCTGTGGACTTCGACGGTCCTGGAACGTATGTCGAGACCGCGATGGACTTCAGCCACAACCAAACCCGGGATTGGAACCATGGCCTTGGGGAGATCGTCACCGCAGTTTTGGAGGCGGGTTTGGAGCTCACCATGCTCGTCGAACACGACTCCGCGCCGAACGAAGCATTACCCGGGCGCATGCGTCGGGAAGGCGACGGTGAATGGCGGCTCATCGAGCACCCCGAGCGGCTCCCATTGAGCTATACGCTTCAAGCCATCAAACGCTAGAACACCTCGGATTCGAGCCGACGCAGATGTTCCTGCGGCGGACCCAGCAGCTGGGCGCTGCCGTGCGCCCGCTTGAAGTACAGCTGGATGTCGTGCTCCCAGGTGATCGCGATCCCGCCGTGCATCTGAACGGCTTCGGCGGCCACCTTGGAGAACGCCTCGCTGGCCGCGAGCCGCGCCAGCGCTGCCGACGTCGCCGACGGCTCGGCCACAGCGTCGTTGACGACGGCCCGCGCCGACTGCACGGCCACGTACAGGTCGGCCATCCGATGCTTGAGCGCCTGGAAACTGCCGATCGGGCGGCCGAACTGGACACGGTCCTTGGTGTATTCGACGGTCAGGTCCAGACACTTCGTGGCGGCGCCGATCTGCTCGGCGGCCAGCAGGATCGCGGCGGTGTCGGCGAGCCCGGGATCGGAGCCGATGTCGGCGGTGGCCGTCGGCTCGATCCGCGCGAGTCGGCGCGTCAGGTCCATGGTCTCGATTCGGTGCGCGGTGAAATTCGTCCAGCGGCTCAGAGTCGTGCCGGTCGCGGCGATCACGACATCGGCCACGTCGCCGTTGACCACATAGCCGGGGTCGAACACGACCGCCCCGATCTTCGTGCCCTCGGCCAGCCCTTCGAGCGCATCGGCATCGGGCTCGTCGGATGCAAGCAAGGCGAGTTCGGCGAGCGTGGTGCCTAGCAACGGCGTCGGCACCAACGCCTTGCCGAGCTCCTCGAGCACGACGGCCGCATCGGCGAGTTCACCGCCGGCGCCGCCCAGTTCTTCGGGCACCACAAGCGCGGCCGCGCCGACCTGCTCGCACAACAGCTTCCACAACGACTCGTCGTAGCCTCGTTCGGAGGCCATCGCTTCACGCACCGCCGCTGGCGACGCGTGCTTGTCGACCAATGCCGCGACGGTCTCCCGCAGCAGTTCGCGTTCTTCCGTCACGAGAGGGCCTCCAATACTCGGCGGCGGTGCCATGTCGGGTCGCCCCATGCCGAACGCAGGGCCTGCACCCGCAGCAGCCACAGCGAAAGGTCGTGCTCCTGCGTGAAACCGATCGCCCCGTGGGTCTGCAGCGCAGAGCGCGCCGCCAGCAGCGCGGCATCGGACGCGGCGACCTTGGCGGCGCTGACGTCGCGCGCGGTTTCCGGTGCGCTATCGGCCAGCGACAGTGCCGCCCCGTAGACCAGAGGCCGCGCCAATTCGAGTGCGATGTGCACGTCGGCGAGCTTGTGCTTGATGGCCTGGTAAGTCCCGATCACCTTGCCGAATTGGCTGCGCTGCTTGGCGTATTCGACCGATGCGTCGAGCATTGCCTGCCCGGCGCCGACCAACTGCGCGGCGGTGGCGAGCGCACCGAACTCGTAGGCGCGCTCGACGTCGGCGGGCTTCGGATCACCGGAGGCGTTGACGTCGAACAGCTTCCGGCTGGGATCGACGGACTCATGCTGCTCGCCAGCGGCGCCGTCACGCACGCCACCGTCGGCGGCGACCAGGATAAGGCCCGCCGACATCGGCGTCCACCGCCCGCGGCACCTGCGGCGGTAGCGCGACGGTGGCGATCAGCTCACCAGCCGCCAGCGCTGCGCTGCGGTCGTCGTCGGCGAGCAGAATCGGCGCCACCGCAATGGATTCGGTGACAGGCCCGGGAACACACCAGCGGCCGAGCCGCTCAACGGCGACCACGAGATCGACGGGGTGCGCCTCGATGCCGTCGAACTTCTCCGGCACCGCCAGCGCGGTGACGCCGAGGTCGGCCAGCTGTGCCCACACCTTGCGGCCCGGCGCGGTATCGCCCGCGGCCCACGCCCGCACCGCGGCTGGCAGATCGGCGGCGGCCAGCGCCGCGTCGATGCTGGCCGCGAAGTCGCGCTGCTGTTCGTCCAGATCGAACTTCATTTCGTCTTCTCCCGAGGCAGGCCCAGCAGCCGCTCGGCGATGATGTTGCGCTGAATCTCGTTGGTGCCCGCGTAGATCGGGCCGCCGAGCGCAAACAGCAGGCCGTCGGTCCACGAGTCGGCCAGCTCGCCGTCGGCGCCGCGCAGGTCGAGCGCGGTCTGATGGATCGCGACGTCGAGGTCGGACCAGAACACCTTGGTCACCGACGACTCGGCGCCGAGCTCGCCGCCGCCTGCCACCCGTGTGACGGTCCCGAACGTGTGCAGCCGATAGGCCTGCGCCTTGATCCAGGCGTCGGCAACTCGGTCGGCGAAGGCGGGGTCGGGGTTCGTTTTCCATTGCGCCACCAGCCGTTCGGCGGGCGCCAGGAAGCGGGCCGGGCTGCGCAGCGACATGCCGCGCTCATTGCTCGACGTGCTCATCGCGGCCCGCCAGCCGTCGTGCACTTCGCCGATCACGTCATGGTCAGGGACGAAAACGTCGTCGAGGAAGATTTCGCCGAATCCGGTATCACCACCGAGCTGGGCGATGGGCCGGACGGTGATGCCCTTGGCCTTCAGGTCGAACATGAAATAGGTGAGCCCACGGTGCCGCTCAGCCTCGGGATCGGAGCGGAACAGCCCGAAAGCCCTCTCGCCGAACGGGGCTCGCGAGCTCCAGATCTTCTGGCCGTTGAGCAGCCAACCGCCGTCGGTCTTGGTCGCCGTCGACCGCAGCGATGCAAGGTCACTGCCGGACTCCGGCTCCGACCAGGCCTGCGCCCAGATCTCCTCACCGCTTGCCATCTTCGGCAGCACCCGATCCAGCTGCTCCTCGGTGCCGTGCGCGAACAGCGTCGGCGCGAGCATCGACGTGCCGTTGGCGCTGGCCCGTCCAGGGGCTCCTGCGCGGAAGTACTCCTCCTCGTACACGACCCACTGCAGCAGGGTCGCGTCGCGGCCGCCGTACTTCTCCGGCCAGGTGATCACCGACAACCCGGCGTCGAAAAGCGTTTTGTCCCAACGCCGATGCTGCTCGAACCCCTCGGCGGTGTCGTACGACTTCGTCGGGAACGACTCCTTGTTCGCCGCAAGGAAATCGCGTACCTCGGCCTGGAACGCGAGCGTCGCGTCGTCAAAGTTCAGGTCCATCAGGATCTTTCTCGTAACAGTGGTTTGACCACCTTGCCGCCCGGGTTGCGTGGCAGCACATCAAGGAACTCCACCGACTGCGGCGTCTTGAATTTCGCCAAATGCTCACGCGTGTAGGCGATTACTGTTTCTTGATCGAGCTCGACGCCCGGCTTGACCACGACGAAGGCCTTGCCAACCTCGCCGAGCCGCTTGTCCGGCACACCGATGACAGCGGACTCCGCGACGCCGTCCAGCCGGGCCAGCACCTGCTCGACCTCGGCGGGGTAGACGTTGAATCCGCCGCTGATGTACATGTCCTTGAGCCGATCGGTGATGCTGAGATTCCCGTTCTCGTCGACGCGGCCGACATCACCGGTGTGCAGCCAGCCGTCGGCATCGATCGCGGCGGCGGTGGCTTCCGGATCGTCGAGGTAGCCCAGCATGACGTTGGGCCCGCGCAGCAGGACTTCGTCGTGTTCACCGATGCGCAGCTCGAAGTCCGCGATCGGACGGCCACAGGTGGTGGCGACGGTGACGGCATCGTCGTCGGCCGTGCACATGGTGCCGAAGCCGTTGGCCTCTGTCAGGCCGTACGCGGTCAGCACGATGTCGATGTCCAGTTCGGTCTGCATGCGTTCGATCAAGACGACGGGGATGACGGCCGCGCCGGTGACGGCGAACCGCAGCGAGGTCAGGTCGTAGTCGCCGCGCTTGGGGTGGTCGAGCAGCACTTGGTAGATCGTCGGTGGCCCTGGCAGCACGGTGATGCGGTGGTCGGCGACGGCGGACATGGCCTGTTCGGGGTCGAACGTCAGCTGCGGAATCAGCGTCGCCCCGGTCTGCAGGCACGCAAGGATTCCGGCCTTGTAGCCGAAGTTGTGGAAGAACGGGTTGATGCAGAGGTAGCGGTCCTCGCTGGTGATCTGGCCGCACTCGGCCCATGCCGCCGAGCCGGCCAGCGACTGCCGATGCGCGCACAGCGCGCCCTTGCTTCGGCCGGTGGTGCCCGAGGTGAACAGGATGTCGGAGACGTCATCGGGCTTGACGGCTGCGGCGCGTGCGTCGGCCGCGTCAAGATCGCCGCCGCGCGCCATGAACTCGTCCCAGGTTCCGTCGTCCTTCTCGATCGGCACCCGGACGATGTGGCGCAGTTCCGGCAGCGCGTCGCGGTCGACCGAAGCGGCCTTGTCGGCGCCGAGGAACTCGCCGGACGCGAACACCAGCGGTGCGCCGGTACGGGCCAGGATGTCGGTGGCCTCGCTGGCGGTGTAGCGGGTGTTCAGTGGCACGAGCACGCCGCCCGCGTAGGTCGTCGCCAGGCACGCGACCACCCAGTGCCAGGTGTTCGGGGACCAGATCGCGACCCGGTCTCCTGCGTTGACGCCAAGGTCGATCAACGCCGCGGCGGCGCGGCGGACCTCGTCGCGCAGCTGGCCGTATGTGAGCCGACGATCCTCGGTGACCAGCGCGTCATGCTCAGGGAATTGGTCGGCAATCCGGTCCAGGACCTGCGGAATGGTCCTCGGCTCGGCTCGTCATCGATGCTCCTCTAACAAAGCAAGTGCTTGGTAGGTTAGCCTACAGGGGTGATAGAGGTCCAGGAGTTCAGGGCCGAGGTCCGCGACTGGCTCGCCGACAACCTCGTCGGCGAATTCGCCGCGCTCAAGGGCCTCGGCGCCCCGGGACGCGAGGACGAGGCCTTCGACGAACGCCGGGCGTGGAACCAGCGGCTGGCGGCTGCCGGTCTGACGTGCCTTGGCTGGCCGGTCGAGCACGGCGGCCGTGGCCTTTCGGTCGCTCACCGGGTCGCGTTCTACGAGGAGTACGCCCGCGCGGACGCGCCCCACAAGGTCAACCATTTCGGTGAGGAGCTGCTCGGGCCGACGCTGATCGCGTTTGGCACCGACGAGCAGAAGAAGCGCTTCCTGCCGAAGATCCTCGACGTGACCGAGCTGTGGTGTCAGGGCTACTCGGAGCCAGGCGCGGGAAGCGACCTGGCCAACGTGTCGACGACGGCCGAACTCGACGGCGACCAGTGGGTGATCAACGGCCAGAAGGTGTGGACGTCGATGGCGCACCTGTCGCAGTGGTGCTTCGTGGTGGCGCGCACCGAGAAGGGCTCCAAGCGACACGCAGGCCTGTCGTATCTGCTTGTGCCGCTCGACCAGCCGGGCGTCGAAATACGCCCGATCGTCCAGCTGACCGGGACCGCGGACTTCAACGAGGTGTTCTTCGACGACGCCCGCACCGACGCCGATCTGGTGGTCGGCGACCCCGGCGACGGGTGGCGGGTCGCGATGGGGACGCTGACGTTCGAGCGCGGCGTGTCGACACTGGGCCAGCAGATCCGTTATGCACGTGAGCTTTCCAACCTGGTGGAGGTGGCCAAGCGCACCGGCGCCGACGACGATCCGTTGATCCGCGAGCGGTTGACCCGGTCGTGGGCGGGCCTGCAGACGATGCGGTCCTACGCCCTTGCGACCATGGATGTCGAGCAGCCGGGCCAGGACAACGTGTCAAAGCTGTTGTGGGCCAACTGGCATCGCGACCTCGGCGAGCTGGCGATGGACATCGCCGGGAAGGCCGGGCTGGTGGCCGAAGACGGCGAGTTCGACGTGTGGCAGCACCTTTACCTGTTCACCCGCGCGGACACCATCTACGGCGGGTCCAACGAGATCCAGCGCAACATCATCGCCGAGCGGGTGCTCGGCTTACCTAGAGAGGTCAAGGGATGAGCCTGGCCGACGCTCCGAAAGAGATTGAGGGACACGGCCTTCTGAACGGCAAGGTCGTCGTCGTGACGGCCGCGGCGGGCACCGGAATCGGGTCTGCGGTAGCGCGTCGTGCATTGGCCGAGGGCGCCGACGTCGTCGTCTCCGACCATCACGAGCGCCGACTCGGGGAGACCCGCGACCAGCTGACGGAGCTCGGGCTGGGCCGGGTGGAGAGCGTGGTGTGTGACGTGACGTCCACGGCTCAGGTCGACGCGCTGATCGCGTCGACGACAGCGCGGATGGGTCGGCTGGACGTGCTGGTCAACAACGCGGGCCTTGGTGGCACGACGCCGGTGGTCGACATGACCGACGAGGAGTGGGACCGGGTGCTCAACGTGACGTTGACCTCGACGATGCGCGCGACCCGCGCCGCACTGCGGTACTTCCGAGACGCCGACCACGGCGGGGTGATCGTCAACAACGCCAGCGTGCTTGGCTGGCGGGCGCAGCACTCGCAGGCGCACTACGCGGCGGCCAAGGCGGGTGTGATGGCCCTGACCCGGTGCAGCGCAATCGAAGCCGTCGAGTTCGGCGTCCGGATCAACGCGGTGTCGCCGAGTATCGCGCGGCACAAGTTCCTCGAGAAGACCAGCAGCTCGGAGCTGTTGGACCAGCTGTCGGCGGTCGAGGCATTCGGCCGGGCGGCCGAGCCGTGGGAAGTGGCTGCCACCATCGCGTTCTTGGCCAGTGATTACTCCAGTTATCTGACTGGAGAAGTGATTTCGGTGTCGAACCAGCGCGCCTGAGCGGCGATGAAACGACTATCGGTTGCCGCGGCCGCGAGCGCGCTGATCCTGATCAGCGGTTGCTCGGGCGCCAGCAATAGCGGCGGCGACACCACCTGCAAGGACTTCCTCGCCATGAGGGACAACGACAAGGACGCAGCGGTGGCCAGGATGCTCAAAGAACGCGAGGGGCGCAACGCCTCGACCGGTGACATCGAGGCAAAGCGGACGATCCTCATCGGCCTCTGTCAGCCCGCCGACAAACAGGGCTCCAAGATCAGCGAACTCGCCTGACGGGCCTGAATTTCTCCACAGTATCTCCACAAACGCTGCTCAGAAGCACCACAAGCGACACCTACAGTTTGATGTGTGAAGCGAATTCTGGTGGTCGACGACGAGCCGACCATCCTCGCCGCCGTCGCAACAAGGCTGCGCGCAGAAGCTTTTCTGGTGGAAACCGCGGTCGACGGGCCTTCGGCCGTCGCGGCCGCGGCCGCCACCACTCCCGACCTCGTGGTGCTCGACGTGATGCTGCCCGGATTCGACGGGCTGGAGGTATGCCGTCGAATCCAGGCAGTGCGGGCCACGCCGGTACTGATGCTGACCGCGCGAAGCGACGAGACCGATATGCTGATCGGCCTCGGTATCGGCGCCGACGACTACCTCACGAAACCGTTCAGCATGCGCGAACTCGTCGCACGGGTTCGGGTGCTTCTGCGTCGCATGGACCGGGTGCCGGACCAGCAGTCGGTGTCGGTCGGTGGATGTCGAATCGACATGGAGGCGCGCAGAGTTCACCTGGGTGAGGACGAAGTCCACCTCACCCGAACCGAATTCGACCTGCTGGCCTTCCTCGTCGCACGGCCCGGCGCTGCGGTGGCGCGCGAAACACTGCTCGAGCACATCTGGGGACCGCCCATCCGATGTCGAGAGCCGCACCGTGGACAGCCACGTCAAAGCGTTGCGGCGCAAGCTGGGTTCGGAGCTGATCCGCACCGTGCACGGTGTCGGCTACGCGTTGGAGATGCCGCGGTGAAGTCGCGGCTGACGGCCAGTCTGGGACCGGCTGCCGCGGCCCTTGGATCCCTTCGCCTCCTTCAAGGTCAAGATGGGTCTGCTCGTCGTCGGCGCGATCATCCTGGTCGCGTTCATGTTCTGGATCGGCGCGGGCTGGCAGATCCGCTACACGCTGCTCGCCGCGCTGGTCGCCTCACTCGCGCTCACCCTGTTCCTCGCCCACGGCATGACGTCACCGCTGCGTCAGATGACCGCCGCGGCGCGCGCCATGGCCCGCGGCGACTACAGCGTGCGCGTCCGCGCCACCTCTAGGGATGAAGTGGGTCAGCTGGCGACGGCGTTCAATCAGATGTCGGCCGATCTCGGCGCGGCCGACGAGTACCGGCGCGGGCTCATCGCCAACGTCAGCGCACGAACTGCTCACGCCCGATCGCCGCGTTGCACGCGCTGCTCGAGAACGTCGTCGACGGAATCGCGGAACCCGACGACGAAGACCATGCGCATGGCGCTGTCGCAGACCGAAGAGGCTCGGCGAACTGGTGACCAACCTGCTCGATCTCTCGCGGCTCGAAGGTGGGGCCATCCCATTGCAGCCCAGCAGCATTCGGGGTCGACGGTTCCTCGAGGAGGCGATCGGGCATGTCGCCGTCCGGACTGATGGCGTCCAGGTCGTAGGTGCAGGTGTTGCCGCGCGGATCTGGTTGCCGTCGCCGATCCGGCCCGCCTGCGGCAGGTGGTCGTCAACCTGGTGGACAACGCCATTCGGCACAGTCCGGCCGGCGGTCGCGTGTCCGTAGTGGCGCGCGCGGCGAGCCGGCAGGTCTGCGGCTCGAGGTGTGCGACGAGGGGCCGGGTATACCGCCCGCTGAGCGCGAACAGGTGTTCCGGCGATTCACCCGGGGCGCGACGTCAGCAGGGTGGCACCGGCCTAGGGCTGGCGATTGCCCGGTGGGCGGTCGAATTACACGGCGGCGACAATAGAAGTGATGGACGCACAGGACTGGATGCCGAATCGGGGTCACATCCCCGCGAACCGCCGACAGTGGAGGAGCCGACATGACGATGATGTACCAGCGGTCGGTACGGGGCGCCGCAATCGCCTCCACCGCCCCAGCTCCCGCCGATGCTCGGGCCGCGGCCGCCGCGGCATGGCGAGCCCGGTTTTACGATCTGGCCGCACCGCGTCTGGCCTTTCGACCCGCTTGCCGCCGCGCCACGCCGACTGCTGGTGCCGGCGGTGATCGTCGAGCGTGGTTGGCGGCGAGTTCTGGCGGGTCTCCGTGCTGAGCGTGGGCTACCTCCTCGTCGGTGTGCATGGTGTTCGGCGTCGTGTTCGGGACCGCCGGGCGTCGGCCGACCCGCGGTGAATGGCTCGGGATCACGGTCACGCTGGCACTGCTGGCCGTGCCCGCACTGCTCGCCGCGAAATGGCTTGGGGTGCTGTGCATCCTGGCTGCCTGGCTCGTCGGCTGGGGCACGCTGGCAGGCGGCCGGACATGGACCGCCGTCTTCACCGGGCCTTTCCTGCCGCTGCTGCCCGCCCGGGCGTTCGGGTGGGCACGTCGAACCATCCCCGAAGGTGGGCTCACGTGGCGCGGGCGGCCCAGCACGGTCCGGATCGGCGTCGTCGGAACCGTCACCCTGGTGCTGGTGCTGGTTTTCGGCAGCCTGTTCGCGTCCGCCGATCCGGCGTTCGCGCGGCTTATCGAAGTCCTGACACCCGAGTGGAACCCTACGAGGCCTATGGCCACGCCCTGGTGTTCGGGATCGTGCTGAGCTTCGTTCTGTTCGGCGGCTACCTGGTGCGCTTCGCCCCCAAACTCGACGCGCTGGCGCCACGTCCGATGCGCCCGGTGCCGAACTGGGAATGGGCGGTGCCCTTGGCGGTGCTGGACGTGCTGTTCATCGGGTTCGTCGCGGTTCAGGCCACGGTGCTGTTCGGCGGGCACGCGCACGTCCTCGAGACCGAAGGGCTGACCTACGCCGAGTACGCCCGGCAGGGCTTCTGGCAGTTGCTGTGGGTCTCCGCGTTGACGCTTCTGGTGCTGAGTGCCGTCATCCGGGTGGCAGGGCGGGAGGCCGCATCGGATCGTCGACTGCTGCGGATCCTCGTCGGAATCCTTTGTGCGACTTCGGTTGTGGTGGTGATCTCGGCGATCCACCGAATGTGGCTGTACCAGCAGGCTTACGGTTTCAGTACCGAGCGTCTCATGGTGATCACCATCGAACTGTGGCTCGCCGCGGTGTTCATCCTCGTCGCCGTCGCGGGCCTTCGGATGACGGGGCGGTGGTTGCCGCGAGCGATCCTGATGGCCGGTGCGGTCGCGCTGCTCGGCCTGGCCGCGACGAACCCCGAGCGGCTGATCGCCGAGCGCAATATCGACCGTTACGAGCAGACCGGGGTGTTGGATGCCCCTTACCTGTTTCGGCTGTCGCCGGACATCGAGCCGGCGTTGGCCCGGCTGCCCGAGTCGATTCGGGTCTGCGCGATGTACCGCAATGACGACCGGGACCCCTGGTACGAGTTCAACCTGTCGCGTTGGCGTGCCCCCCACGACGGCTCGCCGCGCGGCGACGTATGCCCCGGGCTTACCTAGCAAGCGCTTGGTTGCTATCCTGGACCGATGGACAGGGCGCTTCCGAGTCGCCGCGACGAGCTGCTCGATCTCGCCGCGACGATGTTCGCCGAGCGCGGGCTGCGGGCCACCACCGTGCGCGACATCGCCGACTCGGCGGGCATCCTGTCCGGCAGCCTCTACCACCACTTCAAGTCCAAGGAGCAGATGGTCGAGGAGGTGCTGCGTGATTTCCTCGACTGGCTGTTCGACCGCTATGCCGAGATCGTCGCAAGCGAATCCGATCCGCTGGAGCGCGTGAAGGGTCTCTTCATGACCTCGTTCGAGGCCATCGAGAACCGGCACGCGCAGGTCGTCATCTACCAGGACGAGGCCAAGCGGCTGTCTTCGCTTCCGCAGTTCGAGTTCGTGGAAACCCGCAATCGCGAGCAGCGCAGGATGTGGGTGGACGTGCTCAAGCAGGGCGTCGCCGAGGGGCGCTTCCGGCCCGACATCGACGTCGACCTGGTCTACCGGTTCATCCGCGACACCACATGGGTTTCGGTCCGCTGGTATCAGCCGGGCGGGCCACTGACGGCCGAAGAGGTCGGTCGGCAATACCTATCCATCGTTCTTGGCGGCATCACGAAAGATAAGGACTGACATGACTGGGACTTCACAGGCGTACGTCATCGACGCTGTGCGCACCGCGGTCGGCAAGCGAAACGGTTCGCTCGCCGGCGTGCATCCCGTCGACCTTGGCGCCGCGGCGTGGCGCGGCCTGTTCGACCGTGTCGACGTCGATCCCGGCGCCGTCGACGACGTGATCGCAGGCTGCGTCGATGCCATCGGAGGCCAGGCGGGCAATATCGCCCGACTGTCGTGGCTGGCCGCCGGATACCCGGAAGAGGTCCCCGGTGTCACGGTCGACCGGCAGTGCGGTTCGAGTCAGCAGGCCATTTCCTTTGGCGCACAGGCGATTATGTCCGGTACCGCCGATCTGATCGTGGCAGGCGGCATGCAGAACATGAGCCAGATCCCGATCTCGTCGGCGATGATCGTCGGCGAGCAATTCGGGTTCACCTCGCCGACCAACGAATCCAAGAGTTGGCTGCATCGCTATGGCGATCAGGAGATCTCGCAGTTCCGTGGCTCGGAATTGATCGCCGAGAAGTGGAACATCTCGCGCGAGGAGATGGAGCAGTACTCGCTGACCAGCCATCAGCGCGCGCAGGAAGCGATCCGGGCCGGGTACTTCGAGAACGAGATCATCCCCGTCGACGGCTTCGTCACCGACGAGGGGCCGCGCGACACCTCGCTGGAGAAGATGGCCGGCCTCAAGACGCTTGTCGACGGCGGCAGGTTGACCGCCGCGATGGCCAGCCAGATCTCCGACGGGGCCAGCGCGGTGCTGCTCGCGTCCGAGCAGGCAGTCAAGGACCACGGGCTGAAGCCGCGCGCCCGCATCCATCACATCAGCGCCCGCGGCGCCGACCCGGTGTTCATGCTGACCGGTCCGATCCCCGCGACGCACTACGCGTTGGAGAAGACGGGCCTGTCGATCGAGGACATCGACACCATCGAGATCAACGAGGCCTTCGCACCCGTCGTCATGGCTTGGCTCAAGGACACCAAGGCAGACCACACGAAGGTCAACCCCAGCGGCGGCGCGATCGCACTTGGCCATCCACTCGGCGCGACCGGCGCCAAGCTGTTCGCCACGATGCTGAACACGTTGGAGCGCACCGGCGGCCGCTACGGCCTGCAGACGATGTGCGAGGGCGGCGGCACCGCCAACGTCACGATCATCGAGCGCCTCTAGTCCTCTTGGCGCGTGGGCCCAGGTCGGGCAACAAAGTCAGTGGTCGTGGATGATAACGCCGCGGATGTTGCGGCCCGCGAGCATGTCGTCGTAGGCGTCGTTGATGTCGTTCAGCTTGTACTCCGCGGTGACCGTCTCATCGAGGAGGAGCTTTCCCTCGCGGTACAGGCTGAGCAGGCGCGGAATGTCCGCTTGCGCGTTGGCTTGGCCGAACAGGCTGCCAAGCAGTCGCTTCTGGAAGAGCGTGAACATCGTCATTTGCAATGTCGGCGCGACATCCGCCAGCGCTGCCAACGCGGTCAGCACCACCACGCCGCCCTTGCGGACGATGTCGAGCGCCTCGTTGATCATCGGGCCCTCCACCAGCCCGACGGTGAGCAGGGCGGAATCCGCCATCACGCCCCGGGTCAGCTCCGCGACGAGCGTGGTGGCCTCAGGCATCGATGTGGCGAAATGCGTCGCGCCGAACTCGAATGCCTTGTCGCGCTTGGTCTCCACGAGATCGACGACGACGATCTTCTCCGCGCCGGCCAGCCTAGCGCCCTGGATGGCGCCGCTGCCGACCCCGCCGCAGCCGATAACCACCACGGTGTCTCCGGGGCTCACATCGGCAGTGTTGACCGCCGAACCCCAACCCGTGGTCACTCCGCAGCCCACCAGACACGCTCGAGACAACGGCAAGTCGTCGTCGATCTTGACCAGCGATGCCTCCGACACGGTTCCATACGGAGCGAAGGTGCCCAGAAGACAGAAGGCAGAGAGGTCACGGCCTCGGGCATGGCGCCGGTACGTGCCATCGACTTGTGTGCCCGTCGCCAGCAGTGCGCCGAGGTCGCAGATGTTTCCCTGCCCGCGCGCACACCAGCGACAACGGCCGCACGCGGGCACGAAGGACGCCACCACATGGTCGCCGGCCTTCAGGCCGCGCACCCCGGGTCCGACTTCCTGCACGATCCCCGCGCCTTCGTGCCCGCCGACCAGCGGGGGCGGCGGTATTGGCAAATCGCCCGTTCGGGCGTGGTGGTCGGAGTGACACAGTCCGGTGGCCTCAAAGGACACCAGCACTTCGCCATCCTTCGGAGGATCGAGCTCGACCTCCTCGATGCTCCAGTCCTCATTCGCGTTCCACAACACGGCCGCTTGCATTTTCATGCCGATCACCCCTAGCGCGAGCTCCCCTTGGCCTGAGTGTAGGAACCGCGGGTGACGGAATGGCGGGTTTGGGGTTATTACGCCAAGTCAGGCCACCGGGCTCGAGAATCCAGCCCGCAAATTGCCAACCGGCAGGCTAAACGACGAATGCAGCCGCCGCCTGCAGATGCTTGACCGCATCGCTGACGATCGAATCGATCAGCTCGGCGCACGACGGCAGATCGTCGAGGATGCCTGCGACCTGCCCCGACGCCAGCACGCCTGCGTCGGTGTTGCCCTCGACGAGCCCGGCCTTCAACAACATCGGGGTGTTGGCCGCCATGACGACCTGCGACCAGGTCAGTTCCTTGCCGTGCCGCATCTCCAGGCCGTCGCTCACCATCGACCGCCACGTCATCCCCGACATCTTCTTGAACTTCTGCGCGTTGCGCACTGCGGCGGTGAATCCCCGGATCGGAGAGCCGCTTTCGAGCTTCTCGACCAACCCGGTGCGCAGCACGCGGTGCGGCATGCCATCGACGCGGGTCGACACCACGGTGCCGTCGAGCGCCGCTTCGAGGTAGCGCTGCTTGACAGCGTCGGGCACCGTCGAATCCGACGTCAGCAGGAAGCGCGTGCCCATCGCCACGCCTGCGGCGCCATACGACAGCGCTGCCGCCAAGCCGCGGCCATCGAAGAAGCCGCCAGCCGCGACGACCGGAATGTCGACGGCGTCGAGCACGGATGGCAGCAGCAGAGTGGTCGCGATCGGGCCGGTGTGCCCGCCGCCCTCGCCGCCCTGAACGATCACGGCGTCGGCGCCCCAGCCGGCCACCTTCTTTGCGTGCTTGGCGAGGCCGACCGACGGAATGACGACCACGCCAGCATCTTTGAGCTTCGCGATCAGATCCGGTTTCGGCGCCAACGCGAACGACGCCACCTTGACGCCCTCGCGGATCAGCAGGTCGATGCGGTCATTCGCATCGCCTGCGTCGGCGCGGATGTTGATGCCGAACGGCTTGTCCGTCGCCGCCTTGACCTTGGTGACCGCGGTCTGCAACTCGTCCAGTGTCATGGTCGCCGACGCCAGGATACCGAGGCCGCCGGCGTTGGCGGTCGCCGACACCAGCCGCGCACCCGCCACCCAGCCCATCCCGGTCTGCACCACCGGATGCTCGATGCCAACCAGCTCGGTCAGCGGCGTACGCAGCTTACTCATCTTATTTCCTTGTCCCGCAAGGATTTCGGGTCGATCACCTCGCGGATCAGCTTCTGTTCGTCGCCGGTCGGCAGCCGTGTCGTGTCCGCCTTGTCCAGGTCGTGTACCTCGAACGAAGTGTTGTCCCGAACCTCGTCGGGCGTGATTCCCGGATGCAGCGACACCGCACGCATCTGATGATCCGGGCCATTGAAGTCGAATACCCCGAGATTGGAGACGACGCGATATACGTTGACGAAGCGGCACGCCGGATTGTCCGGATCGACCTTGTCCCAGCCGATGCCGGACACCACATCGACGGAGTCGGTGAACACCCGCTTGGAGTGGTTGCCGACCCAGTAGCTGGTCGCATGGTTGATCGTGTTGCCCGGCGCGCCGCGGACACCGAACATCTGTCGGGTAGGGTGCTGCAGCGGTCCGAACGCCGACAGGTTCTGGTTGCCGTAGCGGTCAATCTGGTTGGCGCCCATGACGACGTGGCGCCGCCCCCAGGCCAGCGTCTCGAACACGCGCCCGAACGGCATCCAGCCCTCGATAGCGCCGACGACGCCGATGGCGGGGGTGTCGGCCAGCAATCGGGCCTCGCCGTCGGTCAGCACGATGTCGGGCGAGAAGGTCAATCGCGCCAGCCGGGCCCCGATCGACACCATCGTCGCCATCGGGCTGACCATGATTTCGCCCGCGTCGCGGAACAGTTCGGCGCACGCGACGGAGCACACTTCGGCACGGGTCACGGAGATCATTTGGACGCCTCCTCTGCGAATTTCCGCACGGCGGCCTGGTAATCCGCCTCGCTGCCGGACAGATACGTCTGCACGAACTGCTCCCATGACTCCTCGGAGGCGGCGGCTTCGGCGTAGTGCCGCTGGAACTTCTCGTCGCGGCGGTAGTCCGGTTCGGCAGTGGTGAAGTGGGCGCCATTGGGAGCCTCGACGACGGTGTCGACCATCATCCGGTTGATCAGCATCGCCTGTGGCGGGACGGCCTTGACGAGTTCGTCGGTGGGCACCACGCGCTCGACCGAAAGGAAGCGCTTCTCGGCGGCCATCAGAAACAGGTCGTCGAAGTAGGGGTCGATGCCGGTGTAGGCCGCATTGCCCTGCGCGTCACCGAGATTCATGTGGACGAACGCGGCATCGAGGTTCAGCGCAGGCATGGCGATGAGCTCCTCGAAGGCACCGTCTGTGGGATACGGCGACTTCACCGTCTTCAACTCGTCACCCCAGAACGCACGCACGTCACTTCCAAGCCCGGCGCGGATCGGCAGGAACGGCAACCGCTGTGCGGCGGCCTGCAATCCACAGCGCACCATGCCCTCGTCCATCTCGCGGGCCTCGATCACACCCCCGGTACGCGCCTTTGCGAACCACGGGTCGTAGAACGGTGGCGAGTCCAGCGAGACGAAGCCGTAGTAGACGCGCTTCACCTTGCCCGCCGAGCACAACAGCCCGACGTCAGGACCGCCGTACGTGACGATCGTCAGATCTTTGACGCCGGTGCGCAGGATGGCCCGCACAAACGCCATCGGCTTGCGCCGCGAGCCCCAGCCGCCGATGCCGATAGTCATGCCGCTCCCGCAGCTCGAGAGACGGCCGCGTCCAGCGTGGTCCGCTTGTCGCTCACGCCTTCTCCCTTTTGGACGTGCCTGCGAACGCGTCGCGGTGCTCGTCTGAGACTCCCGCGAGGTTCAGTTCGAACGTAAAGCCTTGCTCCATACGGTAACTGGAGTTGACGCGCTGCACGTCGATCAAGTTCAGCGCCTCTTTTGCAGCGCGGATCACCCTGGTGTCCTTGACCGCGATGTCGCGCGCCACGCGCAGCGCCGCTTCGTCCAAGCTCGGCGCGTGGCACCACTTCGTGCACCGACCCGAAGTGGTGCAGCGTCGCCGCGTCGACGGTGGCGGCGGTAAAGAACAGCCTGCGCATCATGTGCTGGGGCACCAGGCGTGACAGGTGCGTGGCGGCGCCCAGGGCGCCGCGCTCCACCTCCGGCAGCCCGAACGTCGCGTCGTCGGAGGCGACGATCACGTCCGCATTGCCGACCAAGCCGATGCCGCCACCCACGCAGAAGCCGTTGACCGCCGCGACCACGGGCACCTCGCACTCGTACACCGCGCGGAAGGCGTGGAAGCAACCCCGGTTGGCATCGATGAGAGCGGTGAAGCCCTCGGTGTTCTGCATTTCCTTGATGTCGACACCTGCGTTGAAGCCGCGGCCCTCGGCTCGCAGGATCACCACGTGGGTGCTCCGGTCGCGGCCAGCGGCCGTGATGGCGTCGCCGAGTTCGAACCAGCCCTTCGACGGGATCGCGTTGACCTTCGGGTAGTCGACGGTGACCGAGACGATGCCCGGCTCGACAGTCTTCGTGGTGATCGTCATGCGGATACCTCAGTTACTCCTGGGTCGCTACCTAAGCAAGCACTTGCTTGGTACCCTAGCACGGTGACCGACCCCTCAGAAATACGCCTTGGCCTCACGGACAGGGTCGTTCTGGTGACCGGCGGAGTCCGCGGAGTCGGCGCCGGAATCAGCGCGGTCTTCGCCGATCAGGGTGCGACGGTGGTGACGTGTGCCCGTCGCCCGGTGGAGGGGTTGGCCTACGAGTTCCATTCCTGTGACGTGCGCGACGACGACGCCGTGGCCGCGATGGTCGACGCGATCGTGGAGCGACACGGCCGCCTCGACGTGGTGGTGAACAACGCGGGCGGCTCGCCGTACGTCCTCACCGCGGATTCCAGCGCGAAGTTCAGCAGGAAGATCATCGAACTCAATCTGTTTGGGCCGCTCTCAGTTTCGCAGCACGCCAACAGGCACATGCAGACCCAGGCGCGGGGCGGATCGATCATCAACGTCGGCAGCGTCAGCGGGCGTAGGCCAAGCCCGGGTACCGGCGCCTACGGCGCCGCGAAGGCTGGTGTCGAAAGCCTCACGGCCACACTGGCGGTCGAGTGGGCGCCGAAGGTCAGGATCAACTCGGTCGTGGTCGGCATGGTCGAGACGGAGCAGTCCGAGTTGTTCTACGGTGACGCCGACTCGATCGCGGCGATTTCGAAGAACGTGCCGCTTGGCAGGTTGGCCAAGCCCGCCGATGTCGGATGGGCCGCGGCGTTCCTGGCATCCGATGCCGCGTCGTACATCAGCGGCGCATCGCTTGAGGTGCACGGCGGCGGAGAGCCGCCACACTACCTGGCAACCACGACTGCTGACATCAAATAACTAAGGAGACAACGGATATGGGATTGGTCGACGGCCGTGTGGTCATCGTGACGGGCGCCGGCGGCGGCATCGGGCGGGCACATGCCCTTGCGTTCGCCGCAGAGGGGGCGCGCGTGGTGGTCAACGACATCGGCGTGGGCCTCGACGGCTCACCCGCAGGCGGCGGCAGCGCCGCGCAGGGCGTGGTCGACGAGATCACCGCGGCCGGTGGCGAAGCCGTCGCCAGTGGGGCCAACGTCGCCGACTGGGCGCAGGCCGAAGGGCTGATCCAGGCCGCGGTCGACTCGTTCGGCGGGCTGGACGTTCTGGTCAACAACGCAGGCATCGTGCGCGACCGCATGTTCGCCAATACAAGTGAAGAGGAGTTCGACGCCGTCACGGCCGTGCACCTCAAGGGCCACTTCGCCACCATGCGGCATGCTGCCGCCTACTGGCGCGCGCAGTCGAAGGCGGGCAACACCCCCGATGCCCGCATCATCAACACCAGTTCTGGCGCCGGGTTACAAGGCAGTGTGGGACAGGCCAATTACAGCGCCGCGAAGGCGGGCATCGCGGCCTTGACGCTGGTGGCCGCGGCCGAGATGGGCCGCTACGGCGTCACCGTCAACGCCATCGCCCCTTCCGCGCGGACGCGGATGACCGAGACCGTCTTCGCCGACATGATGTCGACTCAGGACGCTGACTTCGACGCCATGGCGCCGGAAAACATCTCACCGCTGGTGGTTTGGCTCGGAAGTGTCGAGTCGCGTGACGTAACCGGGAAGATGTTCGAAGTCGAGGGCGGCATCGTCCGCGTCGCCGAGGGCTGGGCGCACGGACCCCAGGTCGACAAGGGCGCCCAGTGGGATCCGGCTGAGCTCGGGCCGGTCGTCACCGAGCTGCTCGGCAAGGCCAGGCCGCCCGTTCCGGTCTACGGCGCATAGGCGAAGTGGCGCCTACAGCAGCTCGAGTTGCCGCAGATCGGCAACATACTTGCCAATCAGATCTCGCGATATATGAGGAATGTCGCGGTCTGGTCCGACGCACGATTCGCGAACACCTGCACGGAACCTCTCGGCCGGCAGAATTGGACCGTTCAGAACCTCCGAGGGTGGCTTGAATGCCTCCAACAGGGCCAGCTCCGAGTGTCGGCGCTGGTTGTCGGGCAACGCCCGCATCGCGGCTTCAAAGCGCACCAACCAATCGCTGTAGTCGTCGACGCGTTGAATGGGATTCCCGGCGTCTATCAACCAGTCCACGAACAGATCGAGAGAGATGCCGTCGTCGTGTGGATTCACGACGTTGTAGGTGTGGAACCCGTCGGTGGCGTTGGAGCCTAGAGTCGCGACCGCCTCGGCGATGAAATCGACTGGCAGGCCGTCGTAATGCGCCCTTGGGCGGCCCCTCTCGCCGTCGTGTCCGTAGAAGGAATTCGGCGCGATGCCAGTGGCGACCAGACTAAGCATCAATCGAGTGAAGAAATCTGGCACGTTCAATTGGCCGGCGTATCGCGTGTGCGCGAGGATCATGTCGCACCGGAACACGGCGACCGGTAGACCGCATAGATCGTGGGCCTCACGCATCAATACCTCGCTGGCCCATTTCGACGTCACATAACCGTTGGCGTACGAGTCATCGATCGTGCGCACCGGACTCGCGACGCGAATATCGACGTCCTCATCGAGGACGTCGCCACCGAAGGCAACTCCTACGGTGGAGACATAGGTGATTGGCTTGAGCTTTGACGTAAGCGCGAGGCGGATGAGTCCGGCGGTACCAACCACATTGGGACCGAACAACTCGCTGTACGGGAGCAAATGATTGACAAGGGCTGCGGGATGGACGATCAGGTCGACACTGTGGACCAACCGATCCCACGTGGCGTCATCCAACCCTAGGTTAGGTTCATCGATGTCACCAGCCAGGACATCAAGGTGATTTTCGGCCAAACTCGCAAACAGCTTGGTCAGTTCGGGATCCCCGTGATCGAACGCTTCGCCTAGTCGATGTCGTGCCGCGGCGGAGTCGCTCGCGCGGGTAATGCAAATCAGCTTGCCGCCCGACCCAGCCAGCCGCAGTAGCCATTCCAGGCAGAGGAATCGACCGAGATAGCCGGTCGCGCCGGTTAGTAACACCGTCTGTGCCGCACCGGTTGGAAGCGCCAGCCTCTTGGCACCTTCGAGTATCGTCGCGTCGATGAAGTTGTCCAGTCGTGAGCTCACTGGCACTTACGAGCGCGGCGTCGGGGTCGTGCACGGTGGCGAACTTGGATACAACACGTTCCGAATCTCGCTTCTTTTCAATGTAATTCGCTAGATGTTGGAGGTCGTTTGTCGGGTCGATGACCACGCCGACCGGCACTTCTGTATCGAAGACCTCCTCGAGGAGCTTCGAGATCTTCAGCGCGGATAGAGAATCGCCGCCCACATCGGTAAACCGCGTCCCGCCATTCAGTTCCTCGGGACGACATCCCAGCGTTGCCCGTACTGCGAGCTGGACCGCTTCCGCGACCGGCTGGTCGGGGCCGCCACTTCGCAACGACGCCAGCAATTCCTCTTGATCCTCGGCGCCGGCGGTCGGGACGGGCGCGCCGGCAGTGAACCGCTGACGCAGGAGAAATTTCTGAATCTTCCCCGACGATGTTGTCGGGAATTCGTCGATGGCGAGCCAATAGAGCGGCACCTTGTGCGGTGCCAGGCGGTCGCGGCAATAGGTGCGCAGCCGGTCGGGGTCGGGCATTCGTCCATCCGCCGGCCGGATGTAGGCGGCCACCTGTTCGCCCCATGTCGCGTCGGGGACACCGACGACCGCGACGTCCGCGACATCCTCGTGCTCGAACAGCACCTGCTCGATTTCGCGGGGATAGATGTTCTCGCCGCCACGGATGATCATGTCCTTGAGCCTGCCGGTGATCCGGCAGTAGCCACGGCTGTCCATCGCGGCCAGGTCACCGGTGTGCAGCCAGCCATCAGCATCGATCGCAGCCGCGGTCGCGTCAGGGTTGTCGAAATAGCCCATCATCACGAAATAACCACGGGTGCAAAGCTCCCCATCGACGTCTGGGCCGACCGTTTCACCCGTGGCAGGGTCGATCACCTTCATGTCTGTCTGGGCCACAGGCCTGCCTATGCTGTTGTATCGGTCCTCCGGCTCGTCGTCGGGCAACACCAACGAGACGCATCCCGACGTCTCCGTCTGGCCGAAGCCAATGCAGAGCCGCGCATCGAATGCGGCCTCGAGGCGCGACACCAGGGCGGGCAACACGGGGGCACCCGCCGCCACGATGGTTCGCACCGAGGACACATCCGTGTCAACCAACCGGGGATGCTCGAGGCAGGCGATGAGCATGGTTGGAACGCCGAAAAAGCACTCGCCGCGCTCCTCTTCAAGAAGCCGGATCAATAGGCCCGGGTCGAAGTTCGGCATCAGCACTAGCGAGCCCGCACCCGCGATCGTTCCGAGGACGGTCAGACCGCATCCGACGATGTGGAACAACGGCATGCCACATACCTGAACGGCGCCGTGCGTGTTGAGGGTGTCGACATAAACCCGTGCGCTGTTGACAACGCCACGGTGGTGGAGGACCGCCCCCTTCGGGCGCCCCGTGGTGCCGGATGTGTAGAGGATCTGTGCCGCAGCACCCGGATCGACCTCGGGCAGGGGCTGAGTTGGTGAGCCGCTGGCGCAGAACGAATCCCAATCCGCGAACGAGACCTTCTCACGCAGTGCGGTCAGTTCGCCGATCTCCTCGAGAGTCTCGGCCATGCGCAGGCCTTGAAGCTCGGGTACGTAGAAGATGCCATCCGATCGCGAGTGACGCAGCACATACGCTACTTCCTCGGCGCGCAGAGACGGGTTGACTGTGACGAGTGTGATTCCGGCAAGCCCCGCTGCAAGTTCGAGAAACACCCATTCCGGGATGCTGTTGGCCCACACCGCGACACGGTCGCCCGGTGCGAAGCGCCCGAGCAGAGCTCGTGCCGCGCGTTCGGACTCCTCAAGAAGTTCGGCGTATGTCCACCGGCGCCGGTCCGCGGCCTCTGGCATTCCGGTCACCAGCGCGACCGCATCGGGTGCGCGCTCCGCACTGTCGCGAAGCAACCCACCGATGGTCAGTTCGAGGATCGGTACCGAGTCGTCTGCGGACCACTCCGCGATTGAAAGTCGCGATGACGAGTCAGACATGTCATTGCCCCCCAGCAATCAAGGCGACCGCCCCCACGGACCGCTGCCCCCCAGAACTGCGAGGTCGAAAGCTCGACCATGCACTGCATTATGACAGCGCTTCGTCAGCAAAGACCCATGAAGATTCCAGCTATTCCCGAAGACCTTCCGATGGGAAACGAATCTTCACCCGATAACGATTGCTAGTGCTCGCACACCACTAACGGAATCACCCGGTCGGTCGCCTCCCGGTAGCCGCGGTATGGAGGATAGATCCTGATTAGCTTGGACCAGTAGCGGTTTCGTTCGTCATCGCGGGCGTCCCGGGCGATCAGGTCGAGGTGCTCGCCGCGAATCTGGATGTGCACCTTGGGGTTTGTCTTCAGGTTGCGATACCACCCCGGGTGGTCGGCCCTGCCGCCGAACGATGCGGGCAGCACGACCCGATCACCGTCGCGCAAGTACAGCGTCGGCGTGGTGCGCGGCTGACCGGACTTTCGTCCCGTGGTGGTGATCAGCGCCGCGGGAAACCACAACAGCTTCGCGCCCAACCGTCCGTTGGTACGCTGATACACCCAGATATGCACACGCGCGAAGTACTTCATCAGCAGCACAACAATGCGCGAGTTTCTGATCCATCGCCGCTGAGTCATGCCCACTGAATTACCGCAAAGCGCGTTCGGCAAACTACTTCTTGGTGCGACGGCTGCCGCCGTGCCAGTCCTCTTCCTCGCCAACAGCTTCGGCGTCGACCCCGAAGCTGGCCAGCTGGGGCCGCTCCCGCAGACTGCGCTTGATCTCGGCGAAGCCGGGGAATGCCGCCAGCGCGACGACGTGGTCCCATAGCTCGACGGCTTCGTCGGGCGCCGGCAGCCTGCTGATCACGGGTCCGAAGAACGCCGTCCCGTCCGGAGGCCGAAAGTGCAGGATAGGTGTGCCGACGTCGCGTCCCGTCAGGGCGAGCGCCTCCTCTGTCTCAGCCCGGATTTCGTTATCGAGCGCATCGTCGTCGAGAGCCTGCGCGAGATCGGTTGGCAGACCGGCATCCTGCAACAAGGGCTCGAGCATGTGTCGCGCCCCCTGGTCCGACGCCGACAGCGGATCGACGTCGCGAGACGTATCGAAGATCCGGCCGCCGATCGCCTCGTACAACGGCCCGACAGCCTCCCGACCGTGTTCTGCACGCACCCGCGCAGCGACCCGCAGCAGCCGAAGGCCCGCGGTGTGCCCTTCCTCGTAATTCGGCGGAAAGTGCGCGGCGTAGTCCACATTCGCGTTGAGGAGGCGCAGCGAAATGAACCGCCAGTCAACGCTGTAGTCACGTTGCGCGGCGACGATGCGGACCCACTTGCTGGTCAGCCATGCGAACGGGCAGACCGGGTCGAAATAGAAATGGACGTCGTATTCGGTGCTCACGGCTCGCAGACCACGAGCGGGATCACCCGGTCGGTCCAGGACTGATAGTCGTCGTAGGTCGGATACATCTCGACCAGTCGCGGCCAGTATTTGGTGCGTTCCTCGTCCGTGGCGTCACGGGCGGTCAGATTGAGCACTTCCTTCTTGATCTGGACCTGGACCTTCGGATTGGCCTTGACGTTCAGATACCACATCGGATTCTTGTCGCTGCCGCCCTTGGACGCGGCCACCACGACGGTGTCGCCGTCGCGGTGGAAGTAGAGCGGGCTGACCCTGGGCTGTCCGCTCTTGCGCCCGGTTGTGGTCAGCAGGGCCACTGGAATGCCTTGGAAGTTACTGCCGAAGCCTTCGCCGTCGCTGCGGCGGTACATGAAGGTGTTGATCTTCGACATCCATTTGATGAAGAAGTCCGCTGACTTCGTGTCCATAAAGCGGGGGCGAGACTTTGGCATTCGCCGATCCTACGACTTGGTCACAAAGGGTCGGATTCCCGCGCGGATGTGATGGATCTGGCCGTCGGCCGCCGGGATGAGGAAAGTCTCGTCGATGTGCGCACCGACCTGCCTGCCCGCCAGCGACGGCTTGGTCACCAGGTCGAACTGAGCCCGCACCCGATCGCCGTCGACGGTGAATTCCGGCACAGTCGTGGCCTGGATGATCCGGTACTGCGGCCCGCGATTCAGGCTGCGGCGCAAGTGATCTCCGGAGAATCCGGTCTTGAGCCCGACCTCGGTCCTGGTGCATCCCGGCGCGAACGGCACCTTGTCGGCATCGTGGCTCACCAGCGCGTCGATGTAGGCCTGCGCGGCCGCGATGCGTTCGTCGTCCGAGGCAGGCACTAGATCCGCTCGATGATCGTGCCGGTCGACAGCGCGCCGCCCGCGCACATCGTGATCAGCGCGGTGCTCTGATCGGTGCGCTCCAACTCGTGCAGTGCGGTGGTGATCAGCCTGCTGCCGGTGCTGCCGACGGGGTGGCCGAGCGCGATCGCGCCGCCGTTGACGTTGACCTTGTCCATGTCGGGGTTGTGCACCCGCGCCCACGACAGCACCACCGAGGCGAACGCCTCGTTGATCTCGGTGATGTCGATGTCGCCCATTTTCATGCCGGCCTTCTCCAGCACCTTGGCCGTCGACTGGACCGGACCATCGAGGTGGTAGTACGGCTCAGCACCGACGAGTGCCTGGCTGATGATGCGTGCCCGCGGCCGCAGGCCCAGCGCCTTGGCCTTGTCTTCGTCCATCCACAGCACCGCCGCGGCGCCGTCGGAGATCTGCGACGACGTGCCCGCCGTGTGGATGCCGCCCTCGATCACCGGGTTCAGCGAGGCGAGGCCCTCCAGCGTGGTGTCGCGAAGGCCCTGGTCCTTGGTGACCACATGGCGGTCTGCGGTCGGCTGCTTGTTCTCGTCGAGCACCGGCGCCTCGATACCGCTGATCTCCCGGTCGAAGCGGCCCTCGGCCCAGGCCTGGGCGGCCTTGCGTTGCGAGTCGAAGCCGAACTGGTCGATCTCCTCGCGGGTGATGCCGCGCCGCTTGGCGATCCGCTCGGCGGCGGTGAACTGGTCGGGCAGGTCGATATCCCACGACGCCGGGCGCAGGATGCTGCGATCCGGGCCTGCGTTGGCGCCGAGGCCGACGCGGCTCATCGCCTCGATGCCGCAGGCGACGCCGATGTCGATGGCGCCCGCCGCGATGAGCCCGGCGATCAACCCGTTGGCCTGCTGGCCGCTGCCGCACTGGCAGTCGACCGTCATTGCGCCGACATGCTCCGGCAGGCCGGCGACCAGCCAGCTCACTCGGGTGATGTTGTTCGACTGCTCGCCGAACTGCGTGACGCAGCCGCCGACGATCTGCTCGACGTCGCCGGCGTCGATGCCGGCCTTCTCGACGAGCGCCTTCTGCGTTGCGCCCAATAGTTCGGTCGCATGCAGGCCAGACAGCCATCCGTTCCGCTTACCAATGGGGCTGCGAGTGGCTTCAACGATGACAGGGTTACCCATTCCGTCAGGCTAGAACACGTTTCATTACTCTGACAAGCTGCGATGTCCCCATGCCTTTGATCTGCGATGAACGCATGTTTTACTGGCACTAGAACACGTTGCAATTGAGGAGAACACCACTGTGACTTCCCCCTCGGGGAATCCCCCCAATATTCCGGCTGACTTCGACTTCCTCGACGCGAACCTGAATCTTGAGCGCCTGCCCGTCGCCGAACTCGCCGAGTTGCGCAAGTCCGAGCCCGTCCACTGGGTCGACGTGCCAGGCGGAACCGGCGGGTTCGGCGACAAGGGCTACTGGCTGGTCACCAAGCACGCCGATGTCAAAGAGGTATCCAAGCGCAGCGACGTCTTCGGCAGCTCGCCGGACGGAGCCATCCCGACTTGGCCTCAGGCGATGACACGCGACGCTATCGACCTTCAGAAGGCCGTCCTGTTGAACATGGACGCACCGCAGCACACCCGGCTGCGAAAGATCATCTCGCGCGGCTTCACCCCGCGAGCGATCGGCCGGCTGGAGGCCGAACTCGCCGAACGTGCCCAGAAGATTGCCGAGGCCGCCGCCGCCGAGGGCTCCGGCGACTTCGTCGAGCAGGTCTCCTGCGAGCTGCCGCTGCAGGCCATCGCCGGCCTGCTTGGCGTGCCGCAGGAGGATCGCGACAAGTTGTTCCGGTGGTCCAACGAGATGACCGCGGGCGAGGATCCGGAGTACGCCCACGTCGACCCGGCGATGTCATCGGTCGAGCTGATCCAGTACGCGATGCAAATGGCCGACGACCGCAGCAAGAATCCCGGCGATGACATCGTCACCCAACTGGTCGAGGCCGATATCGACGGCGAGAAGCTCTCCGACGACGAGTTCGGCTTCTTCGTGGTGATGCTCGCGGTGGCAGGCAACGAGACCACGCGCAACTCCATCACCCACGGCATGATCGCGTTCTCGCAGCACCCCGAGCAGTGGGAGCTTTACAAGAAGGAGCGCCCAGGCACTGCAGCCGACGAGATCATCCGCTGGGCCACCCCGGTCTCCGCGTTCCAGCGCACCGCGCTCGAGGACACCGAACTCTCGGGTGTGCAGATCAAGAAGGGGCAGCGAGTGGTCATGTCTTACCGCTCGGCCAACTTCGACGAAGAGGTCTTCGAGGATCCGCACACATTCGACATCCTGCGCGACCCGAACCCGCAGGTCGGGTTTGGCGGCACCGGCGCGCATTACTGCATCGGCGCGAACTTGGCCCGGATGACCATCAACCTCATCTTCAACGCGGTCGCCGATCACATGCCCGAGATCAAGCCGATCGGTGAGCCCGAACGGCTAATGTCGGGCTGGCTCAATGGAATAAAGCACTGGCAGGTGGACTACACCGGCGCCGGCGCGCAATAGCGCCGAACGAATCAAGGAGGATTCGGGTGGATTTCACACCGGACCCGGAGCAACAGGCTGTCGCCGACGTCGTGACGTCAGTGCTGGACCGGGACAACAGCTGGGATGCCTTGGTCGCAGGGGGTGCGACGGCGTTCGCCGTGCCCGAGCGCCTCGGTGGCGACGGCCTCGGCCTGTCTGAGGTAGCGACCGCACTGACCGAGATCGGCAGGCATGGCAGCGTCAGCCCCGCTCTGGCCACTCTCGGCCTCGGTACCGCAGTGCTGCTTGACCTGGCATCCGATGCACAGCAGGACCGCTACCTCGCGGGCGTCGCCAAGGGCTCGGTGCTGACCGCGGCGCTCAACGAGGCAGGCGCGCCGCTGCCGGACCGGCCCGCGACGACATTCGCCAACGGCCGGGTGAACGGCACCAAGATCGCGGTTCCGTATGCGGGGCAAGCGGAGTGGATCGTCGTGACCACGGACAGCGCCGTCGTGGTGGTGTCGCCGAAGGCCGACGGTGTGCAACTGACGAAGACGCCGACGTCCAACGGTGGTGACGAGTACACCGTGGCGTTCTCCGAAGCCGAGGCAGACGGGGTGCTTGAGGGCGCCAAGGTGCACCGGGTAAACCAGTTGGCGCTGGCCGCGATTGGAGCGTACGCATCCGGCCTTGTCGCAGGTGCGCTTCGGCTGACCGCCGACTATGTGGCCAATCGGCATCAGTTCGGCAAGCCGCTTTCGACGTTCCAGACGGTCGCCGCACAGCTTGCCGAGGTCTATATCGCCTCGCGCACATTGACTTTGGCGGCGACGTCGGTTGTGTGGCGGCTGTCGGTGGGTCGTGACGCGGACGACGATCTCGACGTCCTCGGCTACTGGCTGGCCTCGCAGGCACCCCCGGTGATGCAGATCTGCCACCACCTGCACGGCGGCATGGGAATGGACATCGACTATCCGATGAACCGCTATTACTCCACGATCAAGGACCTGGCCCGGCTGGTGGGCGGGCAAGCGCATCGTCTCGATCTGGTGGGAGCGTAATGTTCATCGAACTGACCCCCGAACAGCGACAGCTGCAAGCCGAACTGCGGCAGTACTTTTCGAACCTGATCTCCGCTGAGGAATACAAGGAGATGGAGGCCGACCGGCATGGCAAGGCCTACCGCGCGGTAATCAAGCGGATGGGCTCGGACGGCAAACTGGGCGTCGGGTGGCCGAAGGAATTCGGCGGCCTCGGCTACGGCCCGATCGAACAGTCGATCTTCGTCAACGAGGCTCACCGTGCGGACGTACCCCTGCCCGCCGTTACGTTGCAAACCGTAGGACCGACACTGCAAGTGTTCGGCAGCGATATGCAGAAGAAGAAGTTCCTGCCTGCAATCCTCGCAGGCGAACTGCACTTCGCGATCGGCTACACCGAGCCGGAGGCGGGCACCGACCTCGCATCGTTGCGCACCACCGCGGTCCGGCAGGGCGACGAGTACATCGTCAACGGCCAGAAGGTCTTCACCACCGGCGGCCATGACGCCGATTACATCTGGCTGGCCTGCCGCACAGATCCGGAAGCGGTGAAGCACAAGGGCATCTCGATTCTCATCGTCGACACCAAGGATCCCGGCTATTCCTGGACGCCGATGATCCTTTCCGACGGAGCGCACCACACCAACGCCACGTATTACAGCGACGTCCGGGTGCCCGCCGACATGCTCGTCGGCGAGGAGAACGGCGGCTGGCGACTGATCACCACTCAGCTCAACAACGAGCGCGTGATGCTGGGCCCTGCGGGCCGGTTCGCCGCGCTCTACGACCGGATCCATTCGTGGGCGTCCAAGCCGGGTGGCAATGGTGACATTCCGCTCGATCATGACGACGTCAAACGCTCGCTTGGCGAACTCAAGGCCATGTGGCGGATCAACGAACTGCTCAACTGGCAAGTCGCGGCATCGGGCGAGGCAATTGACGTTGCCGATGCGGCCGCAACCAAAGTGTTTGGCACCGAACGGATCCAGTACGCGGGCCGACTGGCTGAAGAGATCGTCGGAAAGTACGGTGATCCTTCTGAAGAGGAGACGGCCGGACTCCTTATGTGGCTCGACAGTCAAACGAAGCGGAATCTGGTGATCACGTTCGGCGGCGGTGTGAACGAGGTGATGCGCGAGATGATTGCAGCGTCGGGCCTGAAGGTGCCGAGGGTCCCCAGGTGAGCATCGAAGACATTCAGGCCGCCGCCGAGCGGGTCAAGGCCGAAGGCAAGAGCAAGCCACGGGCGGGTCGTCATCCCGTCAACCAGCCGATGGTCGACCATTGGCTCGACGCGATGGGCGACAAGAACCCGATCTACGTCGACGAGGCTGCTGCGACGGCCGCTGGCCATCCCGGCATCGTGGCGCCCCCGGCGATGATCCAGGTCTGGACGATGGGGGGCCTCGGCAGTGGTCGTGCGGCCGATGACCCACTCACCAAGATCATGGATTTGTTCGACGACGCAGGCTATGTCGGCGTCGTTGCCACGAACTGCGAGCAGACCTACCACCGGTATCTGAGGCCGGGTGAGGAGGTCAGCGTCCTGGCCGAACTCACCGATGTCGTCGGTCCGAAGACGACCGCCCTCGGTGAGGGCTTCTTCATCACGCAGAAGATCACGTGGCAGGTCGGCGACGAAGATGTGGCCGAAATGATGTGGCGCATAATGAAGTTCAGGCCCTCCGATCAAGGCGGGCGAGCGACTCCTTCAGCCGTGCCCGACGACCTCGACGCTGCCACGATGATGCGGCCAGCGTCGTCGCGGGATACCAAGTTCTTCTGGGACGGCGTCAATGCCCACGAATTGCGCATCCAGAAGCGTGCGGACGGCAGCCTGCAACATCCGCCGGTGCCTGCCATCTGGCAGGACAAAGAAACTCCTACCGACTACCAGGTGGCGAGCGGCAAGGGCACGGTGTTCAGCTTCGTCGTGCACCACGCCCCGAAGGTGCCCGGCCGCACGCTGCCGTTCGTGATCGCGCTCGTCGAGCTCGAAGAGGGCGTCCGGATGCTTGGCGAGCTGCGCAACGTCGACCCTGCCACCGTTGAGATCGGAATGCCAGTGCGCGCAACGTATATCGACTTCCCCGAAGGGGATTCTGGCCCTGCCTGGACGCTATACGCATGGGAGCCCGGGACGGAGCCGGAGTATGAGCGCTCCTTCTATTTCCGTGGGTACGAAGCTGCCCGAACTGTCGCTGTACGGCGACCCAACGTTCATCGTGTCGACGGCGATCGCAACGCGGGATTACCAGGACGTGCACCACGATCGCGACAAGGCGCAGGCGAAGGGGTCGAAGGACATCTTCGTCAACATCCTCACCGACACCGGTTTGGTGCAGCGCTACCTCACGGACTGGGCGGGACCCAACGCGATCATCAAGTCGATCTCTCTTCGGCTCGGTGTGCCGTGGTATGCCTACGACACCGTCACGTTCAAGGGCGAAGTGACCGCGGATGAAGATGGGTTGCTCACGGTGAAAGTCGTTGGCAGCAACAGTCTTGGCGACCACGTCATCGCAACCGCCACACTGACGCTCGGGGGTGCCTGAGGAATGAGCACCGAACTTTCCGGGAAGGCGGCGATCGTCGGCATCGGCGCCACCGATTTCTCCAAGAATTCCGGGCGCAGCGAGCTTCGGCTGGCAGCCGAGGCCGTGCTGGACGCGCTGGATGACGCGGGGCTGACACCTGCCGATGTCGACGGCATGGTGACCTTCACCATGGACTCCAACACCGAGGTCGCGGTCGCCCGCGCCACAGGCATCGGTGACCTGAAGTTCTTCTCCAAGATCCATCACGGCGGAGGCGCCGCCTGCGCCACGATTCAGCAGGCGGCCATTGCCGTGGCCACCGGTGTCGCGGATTGCGTTGTCGCATACCGGGCCTTCAACGAACGCTCGGGAACGCGATTCGGGCAGGTGCAGATGCGGCTGGTCGAGAACGCCGATTCCACGGGCGTGGACAACTCGTTCTCGTATCCGCACGGCCTTTCGACGCCTGCGGCACAGGTGGCGATGATCGCCAAGCGGTACATGCACCTGTCAGGGGCGACGAGCAAGGACTTCGGTGCGGTCTCTGTGGCCGACCGCAAGCATGCGGCCAAAAACCCGAAGGCCTATTTCTACGAGAAGCCGATCACCATTGAGGACCACCAGAATTCGCGGTGGATCGCCGAACCGCTGCGGCTTCTCGACTGCTGCCAGGAGACCGACGGTGCCGTCGCAATAGTCGTGACGTCGCCCGAGCGAGCCAAGGATCTCAAGAACCGGCCGGCCATCATCGAGGCTGCCTCGCAGGGGGCAAGCCCCGACCAGTACTCGATGGTCAGCTACTACCGCACGGAGCTGGGCCTGCCGGAAATGGGGCTGGTCGGCAAACAGCTGTGGTCGCAGTCCGGCCTCAACCCGACCGACATCCAGACGGCGATCCTCTACGACCACTTCACCCCGTTCACTCTGATTCAGTTGGAGGAGTTGGGCTTCTGCGGCCAGGGTGAGGCAAAAGACTTCGTCGCCGACGGTGCGATCGAGATTGGAGGCAGGCTGCCGATCAACACGCACGGTGGCCAGCTCGGCGAGGCGTACATCCATGGAATGAACGGCATCGCCGAAGGTGTTCGCCAGCTTCGGGGAACCTCGGTCAATCAGGTCGACGACGTCGAGCATGTGCTCGTCACTGCCGGCACCGGCGTCCCGACCTCCGGCTTGATACTTGGTTAGCGGACACTCCTAGCAATCATCTGCGAGCGCGTGTCACGCCGCGTATGACGGTTGCTGACTCAAGCAGCCGACTGAATTGCGAAAGGCGCCTGTGAGTTGTCATCGCATGTCGGCTTATTAACCAGACCGTCGAACTGCGAAAAGCCGAGGCTCTCCTTGCGAAGTCCTTGACGGCGCAACAGTCCGCCTGAACAGGTGTTACAGATGAGGCGCGCCCGGGGAAAGCGCATGCCAACCGCGTCGAGACAATCAGCGGATCCAAGATGGGGGTTGGTGGCACCACGCGGCAAACGACGGCTTGGAGTACCGCGATGCACTTCGCTTCAAGATCAGGGCGTGTCGCTTGACAGCAGATCTAGCAAATCCATAGGATGGTGTAATCGGCATCACATCTGTGGATCTCGATCCATCGGGGGAGGTGGTGCCTGGATGGCAGGGATGGTGACAACTTGGTGGGGGATCCGGGGGGCGGCAGAGGCACCGTCGTAGCGATACGGCCTCGCCACCGCGCGCAGGCGATGTGTTCGTGCGGGTGGGTGGGTCGACCACGCGTTCTGTTTCCGTCGGCGAAAGTCGACGCGCTCATTCACGCGGCGAGCCATGGCTGTCAGCCTGCTATACCGTTGGTTCAGCCAGAGACCATCGACGCCTTGAATCCTGGCGACCTCACCGTTCGCTGCCCGGCGGGCTGCGGCGCCAGCCTGTCCGTACCCATGACGATCACCGACACTCTGTCGGCCAGATCAGACAATGGCGAGCTCTATGTTCGGTTCACTGCCGAGGCGCCTGAACTGCACGACTACGTGAATCAGCATTTGCGGATGTGTCCGGAGGCGACGACGTTGGTCGACGCGGCGTTGGAGCGCGCGCACACTTAGCGCTCCGCCCTACTACCCTCATTACGGCAGCCAGCCACCGGCCGGCTGCCGTAATTGCTTGTCGTCGCGATGATCATGGGGGTTGTGTTGTGATCGTGAGCCACACCGAGGTACGGGCATGATTTCGCCCCAACCGCCGGACCCGTGGCCCTCTGAACCGTCTGCGCCAGAAGGCTTTGACGAACCCGACGTCGACGACGCCGATACCGGACCGCTGGCCGTTCCCGCCCCGCCTCCGTCGGCCGACGAGAGATGGCATGCCGGCCAAGGCGCGTGGGCGGACAAATTCGATGCGCCGTTGATTGTGAACCCGCGGCCGGTCCGGCCTCACGAACGCAAACCGATTGTCTTCCTCAGCGCCGTCTCGCTGCTCATCGTCGTCGTTGTCGGCGGACTGATCTTCTGGCTGGTGCGCCCGTCGGCCGACTCCGATGCGGGACCGCCGTCTCCAGCGCCGACGACGCCGAACCCCGAGGCCGACCGGCTGCTGCATATGGTTCCGGCCGGTTATGCGTCTGACGGCTGCAAATCCGTCGCCACTCCGAAAAACGCACTGGCACTAGCTAGTTGCGGGCAGAACTCTGACACGGGTGGTCCGAAGTCGGCGACCTACACACTGGTTGCAGACAAGGCCGCCCTCGACGCAGCGTTCAACGACATCGTGCGCGCATCGACAACAGTCAACTGCCCCGGCAACATTCAGTCGCCGGGACCGTGGCGCCGCAACGCCACACCGGACAAGATCAGCGGCGTCTTGTTCTGCGGCGTCCGAAACAGCCGTCCGACTGTGGCATGGACCGATGAGGCCAGACTCGTGGTCAGCGAGGTCCAATCGGGCTCGCAAGGGCCAACTTTCGACGAGCTGTATGCGTGGTGGTCAAGCCACTCGTAGCGGCCGTCAGGTTGGTTCTAGGCGGTGGGGGCGGGCGGAACCGTCGTAACCGGCGTCGTGGGCGTCCCTTGACCGGTCGGCGGCAGTGCGCCTTCAGCGGGGTGACCGGAGCCGGCGTGCCCTGATTACCTGCGGGCATCGGCGTGCCCTGGGAGCCTGCGGGTAGCGGCGTGCCCTGGCTGCCTGCGGGAAGCGGTGTGCCCTGGCTGCCAGCCGGAAGCGGCGCTCCCGGTGCGGCTTCCGCGGACGCAGGCAGCGGCGCTCCCGGAGCAGCGGGTACGGGTGTGGCGGCGGGAGCCGCGGGAGCAGGGGTGGTTCCGGGAACCGCGGGAGCGGCCGCGGGCGCCGGTGTCGCCGGGGTGGCGGCTGGGGCAGGTGACGCTTGGCTGCGTGCCGGTGGCGTCCACTGGGTCCCGCCCTGGCTGCCGCGGCGTCGGCGCGGCTTGCGCCCACGCGAGCAGATCCTGATCGCCTGCGCTGTACACGACGGCGTCGGGTGCATCGCCGGTCACGTCGAAATAGACCTTCCCAGTGGTCTTTTGCCCTTGAGCGATCGTGGCCGGGTTAACACCTTGAGGCGTCGCAACCCCGAACAGGACACGGTAGGTCTCGCCGCTGCGGGCGCGCGCGTTCAGATTCGACACGATCGGGGTGGCTGAGCCTTGGAGAGCCTCGTCGGTAGCGGTGGCTTCCCACAACGTGCCTGCCACTGGGTAGGGGATCGCGTCGGAGCTGGGTCGCAGGTCGCTGATGGTCCAGCCCTGGATGACGTTGCCGTCAACCAGCTTGGCCTGGCTACCGACGGTCGTCGTGGTGACATCCTCGGCGGCGGAGATGGGTGCGGTGATGAGGCCGACCGCTCCTGCTGTGGCGACGGTCGCTGCTGCGGTCAAGAGTGTGGTGGGCGTGTTGATCTTCACGGTGGTGTGCTCTCCTGAGTCGTCCGACTTGCGGCATCCCGTAAGGGATCGTTCACTGCAAAGGAAGTTATCAGGTTGGCGCGCGCTTGTGGACTGCGGACCGTTCGCGCTCTGGGACAACGCAATTCGACTGAACGGAGTGCGCTGCGGCAGCGTCGAGAAAGCGCCCCGGGAGCAATACGCTAACCGTTTGCTGATATGGCTTTCTGAACTGAGCCTGCGCTGGCAATCGGATCTGGTAACGATTGCTCGATAGAGCAGCAGCAAGGCGATCGCTGTGCCGACTCGTTCGAACGAGGTCATCCTGGGCATTCGGGCACCGATACCACCGGAACGGGATTGTCCCGCAACGGCTGGACCGGAACGCGAGGCGCGCCAGGAACCGTCGGCTCGCTGAGTTCGAACTTCACTTCAACGGTTTTCCGTGGCAGGACGGCCAGCTGACTTCGAATGATCGGGTGACCGCGTTCCACGCCTCTGAAGACCGGCACTTGGTGCCATTGACGAACGCACCCGTCAGCGCCGAACCCTTCGTCGCGAGAAGGGAAACCGAAGTCACGTTGGAACCCCAAGGGACGTCGCCTGGAAGTTGCCCCTGATCCCCCCCTGACCGGCAACGTAGTCAGGCAATGGCTGCTCGTTGGTCACGGTGTTCTGTCAACTGGACGGTGACGGTCGATTTCCGGGTCGATCGATTCACAGCCGTCGGCTGAGTACTCGATTTGTCTCGTCAGGTAGTAGTCGAGTTTGTTCCCGCGAGGTTGTTGATGATCACCGATGCATACGGTGCGGGATCGTCGGGGACGAGGTGTGCTAGCGGCGTCTCTTCGATGAGCTTCTGTTCGTCCGGCGAGGCACTCCACACGGCGATGCGGCCTTCGCCGACCGCTTTCCCAGCGCGTCGAGAAGCTGTCGCGGCGAGTCCAAGCTGCCCTGTCATCTTCTCTACGACTGCGCTGGCGACATCCTGGAGATATGCCTTGCGTGCGTCGTTGTCGTCAGCGAACCGGATATACGCCGTCGATTCGGTCAACTCGACCACGTTGTCTTTGGTTATCGTCTCGCCGTCTGGCATGGTGACCGAACCGACCGCGCCGAGGATGTAACTCAGCGCGACCGGGTCGATCGCTATGGCGCCGTCGACCGTCGTCCGGATTGCTGTTCCCACATGGACTTCCAGATTTGGCCGCATACGGGAAGTGGGAACTCGGAGTTGCCGTTCCGGAAATCGGTAGTGGGCTTGTTGGATCCGTATTGCTGTAATGAATTCCGTGCCGAGATCGAGGGGTGTAAATGCCTTATCCAGCTCAGAGTTTCGCCCCAAGCGATCCACGGTCGCAGTGCCGTTGTCGAATCGAAGAATGCCGAATCCGCCGAGTAGGCCGCCGGTGCCGCGGGCTTCGGCGTTCGTCTGAAACCCCATGAAGTAGCTGCGCGGGCCGTCCGCGCCCATCATCGAGGGCGCCAGACGCCCTGCCAGCGCTGTGTTTCGAGTAGTCCGGCAAGGTCAGAAGTTTGTGTTTGAAGCGCGACGCGCGTCGCGCATGACGGATAGGTACTTGGGCTCTGAAATAGCCGTGGCCTGAGCGTTCGAGATCGTTGGCAGCCGTAGATATCTCGCTGAGTTTGGGCGCCTTGTCGCGGAGCAGTTGAACATCGACACGGCCGTTGCCGGCGAGCAATTGGTCAGGTGAGAGTGCTTCTCCGACATCTACAGAAGGCTGTAAGACATCCGACGCGAGACCCGCTACGACATCGGATATCTGTTGTCCCGTCTTGAACGGACTGCCCAGCCATGGCACGACCGAAGCGATGTTCCACGGCAGCGAATGAGTCGCGTCTTGTGCCTGCTCAGCATGGGATCGCGCGTCGTTTACCAATTTTCTAGCGTCCCCGACGTTCGCCTTTCGAGAGCGCTTCTTTCGCCTGCTGAGCGTCGCTGCGTGCCTGTTCGAGATTCGACTTGGCGTGCGTCAGCTTGAAAACCCAGCCAACCTCCGAATGCTACGACAACCAGTAGCAACAGCAGCCCCGCCAATGCGGCACCCCGCCGGCCTCGAGGCCATCCGCCGTCTTGACCGGCGCCCTTCTGAAGTCGGATGAACCGTCGTCAGCCGGATTGTCGGTCTATCGGCGACCCTTGATCGTCATCTTCCGTGTTTGCCACGCAAACAGTATCCCCCCCGCTGAAGTGGATTTTTCACAAATCAAGCAAACATTCTTCGAGAATCAAGCAACGTCGCCGAATCGATTTTCTGACAGCAACAAAACGACAGAATCGACCGCTCGACGGGTCGAGCGGTCGATATCTGCGTTTGAACTAGCTGGCGGGCGGTGCGCCTAGCGCCGAATGCGGTTACGTTGATCGCCGCCGTACAGATTCGTGCAAACTCGCATCAAGCCCCGAGAAGGCACAGAATTGCTTGCCAGTAGTCCCAGAGCCGCCCAGACCGGATCGAGGAAACGCGAGAGCATCGGCGTAAGGACCGGAAAGTCGATGTGCACAGAGTCAGTCCCGCCGGAAGGCGCTCGAGTTAGAGTAGGGGAGCCGAAATCCGGAAGGAAGCTGATCTCAGGCAGGCTGCTGAGGCCACTACCTCAGGCAACGGTCGAGCACCTGCGTCACCGGCGCCGTTGGCACCGATATTTCGGGCGCCGCCTGCGCGGACGATCGGCATCATCGTCGCAGCAGCCGCAATCGCGAATGCGGCAGTTCCGGTCTGAAGCCTCATAGCAATCGCGTTCATCGCTCCCCCTGCCTTTCATCATGTGGAGTCCCTGCTAGCCTCGCAGACTCTTGTGCAGCCTGTCAACCTCTATCTTCAATGAGATTCCGGGATTGCTAGCAACTCCTGTCCGCCGTTCGGACGATGCGATTCGACGACTCCGTCAGCGAACTTGAATGCAAGATTCGACATCGGGTCAGTGGACTTAACCGAACACGAGCCCGGCCAACGTGAGGCGCAGGTCCGGCAAACGCGGGGTGACGGAAATCACAAGGTCAATCCCCCGCGTGGTCCGCAACTGCAAATGGACGCCGTTGGTCGTTACCGTGGCGAATTTGCTCGAAGTTGACTTTGCAAAGATAAGGTCGGCTACATGCCTCGCGGACCGGGACAGACGGAGCTAGCCTAGCACGGTGGTTTTCTATGCGGGAATCAGCTCCACACCGGCCAGCGCGACCGCGTCATCGCGTTCGGGCGCGGTGACGACGGCGGCGAAGCCGTCGCCCTCTTTCCAGATGCTGGCCTTCAGCGTCTCGCCGGGGAACACCACGCCGGCGAACCGGGCGCCGTAGCTGCCGACCCGCGAGGCGTCGCCGTCGAGCAGGCGTCCACCATCGCCTTGCACGTCATGCCGTAGGTGCACAGCCCGTGCAGGATCGGGCGCGGAAACCCCGCTGCCGCAGCGAATTCCGGGTCCGAGTGCAGCGGATTGCGGTCGCCGCACATCCGGTACAGCAGCGCCTGCTGCGGCGACACCGGAATGGAGAGCTCGAAATCCGGTGCGCGCTCGGGCGGTTCCGATGACGTCGACGGACCGCGCTCGCCGCCGAAGCCGCCCTCGCCGCGGGCGAAAATCGACCGCTTCTGCGTCCACAACGGCGTGCCGTCCGGCGCGGTGACCGTCGTCTCCGACCAGATCACCGCGGCCTTGCCCTTGTCCCAGATGTCGGTGAACTTGGTGACCGCGCGGCCGGTGCCCGACGGCGGGATCGGGCCCGGCACGGAGACCGCTTCGCTGGCGTGCAGCACCCTGGAGAGCTCGATGTCGATGCCGGGGAACTTCACCGACGGCGGCTCGGTCATGTGGAAGCTCTGCGCGACATTGCCGAACGTCGGCAGCACCTGCGGGGTGTCGTCGACGAGGTAGCGCAGCTCTCGCGGGTCCATCGGGTCGGAACCCGCGCCCAGCCCGAGATGGTAGAGCTGGATATCGCTACTGGTCCACGAGAATTCGATGGGCTCGAGTTCGGCGCCCAGCGCCTCGTCCAGATTGATCGGCATCAGCTCTTCCCCGCAATGTGTAGCGCCGCCAGGTACCCGAACGTCATCGCCGGACCGATCGTCCCGCCGGGTCCCGGGTACGTGTGACCCATCACCGGCGCGCTGACGTTGCCCGCAGCGTACAACCCGTCGATCACCGAACCGTCGTCGCGCAGCGCGCGGCCGTGCACGTCGGTGCGGATGCCGCCCTTCGTGCCGAGGTCGCCGGGCACCATCTTGGCCGCGTAGTACGGCGCATGGCTGATCTCGCCGAGGTTCGGGTTCGGCTTGTTGGTCGGGTCGCCGTAGTAGCGGTCGTAGGCGCTCTCGCCGCGGTGGAAGTCCTCGTCGGTTCCCGATCGGGCGAAGCCGTTGAACCGCTCCACCGTCGCCTTCAACTCGTCGACGGGCAGCCCGGCCTTGGCCGCCAGCTCCTCAAGCGTGTCGGCCTTGACGATGACGCCGGACTCCAGCCACTTCTTCGGAATGCGTTGTCCCGGTTGCAGTCCCGCGAAGATGTAGCGGTCGCGGTACTGCTGGTCGAACACCAGCCAGGCCGGGATGTTCTCGCCGGGGCCGGGGCCCTGTCCGTATGCGCCGCCGTACATGTGGTGGCACGCCTCGACGTACGGCATGGACTCGTTCATGAATCGCTTGCCCGCCATGTTGACGATGATCGAGCCGGGGGAGTTGCGCTCGGACAGCGCGAACCACGGCGCGCCGACCAGCGGCACCGTCGGGCCCCACCACGCGTCTTCCATGATGTCCAGCGCGGCGCCCAGCTTCTCGGCGGCGATGATGCCGTCGCCGGTGTTGGCCTTGGCGCCGACCGTCCACTCGGTGGTGATCGGTGCACGCTGGTACTTCACCCGCATCTGCTCGTTGTGCTCGAATCCGCCAGCGCCCAGGATGACGCCGCGGCGCGCCCGGATCAGTTCGGGCTCAGCCGATTCCGGCGCATTCGTGTCGCGGACATAGATGCCACGGACCACGCCGTCCTCGACATAGAGATCGGTGAACGCGGTGTTCAGCCGAACCGGGACACCCGCCTCCTGCAGGCCGATCCGCAGCGGCGCGATCAACGCCCGCCCCATGCCGACGAGGTTCTTGCCCGTCGCCTTGGCCCACATGGTGCGGGCGCCGACCTTCAGGCTGCGCAGCACACCACGCGGATGGCGCTTGAGCTGGTTGAGCCGGACGTAATCCTGCTGCATCACAACGACATTGAGCGGGACCTTGCCGTACGGCGGCTCGAGGCCTGCCAGATCCGCGCCGAGCTTGCGGGCGTTGAACGGCTTGGGCTCGATCGACCGGCCGCCGGGCCGGCCGCCCGGCGTCTCGGGGTAGTAGTCGGAGTAGCCGGGCACCCAGCACATCTTCAGCGGCGAGTTCTTCAGCACGAAGGACAGCATCTCGGGGCCGCGGTCGAGGTAGGTGTCGATGCGCTCTGGCTCGACCACGTCGCCGATGATCGTGTGCAGGTACTTGCGGGCGGCCTCGGGCGTGTCGGTGACGCCGTCGCGCTTGAGGACCTCGTTGTTCGGGATCCACACGCCGCCGCCTGACCGCGCAGTGGAACCGCCATAGTGCGCAGCCTTCTCGACGACTACTGTGGATAGTCCCTGGTGGGCCGCGGTGAGGGCGGCGACCATGCCGGCGGCGCCGCTTCCCACCACGACGACGTCGTACTCCTGACCCGTCATGTAGAACACGTTATAGAATTGCCCGGCCGACCCACAACCGTGCCGGTCGACGAAACGAGGGGACTTCGCATCAATGCTCAGTGTCCAGGTGCGTGAACAGCTGGCTGCCGACCTCGCTCAGGCCGAGCGCAGCCGCGTCCCGATCTCCCCGTTGACCGACGGAAACCCCGATATCGACGTGGTCGACGCCTACGAGATCCAGCTGATCAACATCCGTCAGCGGGTCGCAGAGGGCGCCCGCGTGGTGGGACACAAGGTCGGCCTGTCGTCCGAGGCCATGCAAAAGATGATGAACGTGGACGAACCCGACTACGGGCACCTGCTCGACGAGATGCAGGTGTATGAGGACCGACCGGTCAAGTCGGCGAATTATCTGTACCCGCGCGTCGAGGTCGAGGTCGGCTTCATCCTGGCCGACGACCTGCCCGGTGCCGGCTGCACCGAAGACGACGTGCTGGCGGCGACGGCGGCATTCGCCCCTTCCATCGAGCTGATCGACACCCGCATCACGGACTGGAAGATCAAGCTGTGCGACACCATCGCCGACAACGCCTCCTCGGCCGGCTGGGTGCTGGGTGAGGCGCGGGTGTCGCCGAAGGACATCGACATCAAGACCATCGACGCGGTGCTGACCAACAACGGTGAGGTCGTCGCCAAGGGCCGCAGCGACGCGGTGCTCGGCAATCCGGTGACGGCGGTGGCCTGGCTGGCCCGCAAGGTCGAGGGATTTGGGGTGCGCCTGAAGGCCGGTGACATCGTGTTGCCGGGCTCCTGCACGCGTGCGATAGATGCACCTCCCGGCAGCAATTTCGTTGCCGACTTCGCCGGGTTAGGTTCAGTACGACTGAGTTTCGAATAGAGCTAAGGAAGTACGCATATGCCTCAGAAGGCCTCGGTCGCGATCGTCGGGTCGGGCAACATCAGCACCGACCTGCTCTACAAGCTGTTGCGCTCGGAGTGGTTGGAGCCGCGCTGGATGGTCGGCATCGACCCGGCGTCGGAGGGTCTGGCCCGCGCGCGCAAGCTCGGCCTGGAAACCAGCCACGAGGGTGTCGACTGGCTGCTCGGTCTCGACGAGAAACCCGACCTGCTGTTCGAGGCCACCAGCGCCTACGTCCACAAGGACGCGGCGCCGCGCTACGCCGAGGCCGGCATCCGCGCCATCGACCTCACGCCCGCCGCGGTCGGCCCCGCCGTCATCCCACCGGCCAACCTGCGTGAGCACCTCGACGCCCCGAACGTCAACATGATCACCTGCGGCGGCCAGGCCACCATCCCGATCGTCTACGCCGTCGTCCCGCGTCGTCGACGTGCCCTACGCGGAAATCGTGGCGTCGGTGTGCTTCGGTTTCTGCGGGGCCGGGCACCCGCGCCAACATCGACGAGTTCACCAAGACCACCAGCAAGGGCGTCGAGACCATCGGCGGCGCCAAGCGCGGCAAGGCGATCATCATCCTGAACCCGGCCGATCCGCCAATGATCATGCGCGACACCATCTTCTGCGCGATCCCGGAGGACGCCGACCGCGACGCGATCGCGCAGTCCATCCACGACGTCGTCGCCGAGGTGCAGACCTACGTGCCCGGCTACCGGCTGCTCAACGAGCCGCAGTTCGACGACCCGTCGATGAACTCCGGCGGCCAGGCGCTGGTCACGACGTTCATCGAGGTCGAGGGCGCCGGTGACTACTTGCCGCCGTATGCGGGAAACCTGGACATCATGACCGCGGCGGCGACGAAGGTCGGCGAGGAAATCGCCAAGGAGAGCCTCTGCCGCAGCAGCAGGAGGCCAGGCATGAGCACCGACATCTTCTTCAACCCGGTGTGGGACATCCGCATCACCGACACGTCGTTGCGCGACGGGTCCCACCACAAGCGTCACCAGTTCACCAAAGAGGAAGTCGCACGCGATCGTCGCGGCCCTGGACACGGCCGGCGTGCCGGTCATCGAGGTCACCCACGGCGACGGGCTCGGCGGGTCGAGCTTCAACTACGGGTTCTCCAAGACGCCCGAGCAGGAACTGATCAAGCTGGCCGCCGAGACGGCCAAAGAGGCCAAGATCGCGTTCCTGATGCTGCCCGGCGTCGGCACCAAGGAGGACATCAAGGAGGCGCAGAACAACGGCGGCTCGATCTGCCGGATCGCCACCCACTGCACCGAGGCCGACGTGTCCATCCAGCACTTCGGGCTGGCCCGCGAGCTCGGCCTGGAGACCGTCGGGTTCCTGATGATGAGCCACACCATTCCGCCGGAGAAGCTCGCCGAGCAGGCGCGCATCATGGCCGACGCCGGATGCCAGTGCGTGTACGTCGTCGACTCGGCCGGTGCGCTGGTGCTCGAGGGCGTGGCCGACCGGGTCGCGGCGCTGGTCGCCGAACTCGGCGACGACGCACAGGTCGGTTTTCATGGCCACGAGAACCTCGGGCTCGGCGTCGCCAACAGCGTCGAGGCGGTCCGCGCGGGCGCCAAGCAGATCGACGGCAGCTGCCGCCGGTTCGGCGCCGGCGCCGGCAACGCGCCGGTGGAGGCGCTGATCGGCGTGTTCGACAAGATCGGCGTCAAGACCGGCATCGACTTCTTCGACATCGCCGACGCCGCCGAGGAGGTCGTCGCGCCCGCGATGCCCGCCGAGTGCCTGCTCGACCGCAATGCGCTGATCATGGGCTACTCCGGGGTGTACTCGAGCTTCCTCAAGCACGCCATCCGGCAGTCCGAGCGCTACGGCGTGCCCGCCCATCAGCTGCTGCACCGGGCGGGTCAGCGCAAGCTCATCGGCGGCCAGGAGGACCAGCTCATCGACATCGCGCTGGAGATCAAGCGCGAGCAGGAGCGCCGCAGCCAGCGAAGTAACGCCTGTCGGGCATCTGCGAATACCAGAGGGAACGCCGTGATGCGTGTTACCGGCGCGTCGATCCTGATTCGCAAACCCGAAGGACGCCAGCCAGGCCTTGATCGAGATCACCCGGCAGCCGGCGTTCGTGGCGGTCGGGCAGATCGACGGCTACTTCAACGACCACCCGGAGGAGGCCAACGAACTGCGGGCCATCCAGCAGCCCCTGGCCGCCTACAAGGACCGGTGCGGCCTGCAGGTGTCGCCGACCGACGCGCTGACGGTGCTCGCAGAGGTCTGACACCAGTCGCTGAGCCGACCTAAGTAAGAAATTCTGGGCTGCCCATTCGTGCGCTGTGCGCTGCGGCGACGCCGGCGCCGCCAGGACCGAGATCGCAGGGCCGGTGTTTAGACCTCCCCTGCTCGGGTTAGGCCATGGGACTGCGACAAATAGTCGCAGACCGAAGGAGTGATTTGATGACACATGTCCGCAACGACCGTGCGACGCGGCCTCTACGGCATGTTCGCCGGAGGTCTCTTGGCCTTTGGATCGGCGGCCATCGTCATGCCGGTCGCCGGGAGAATCCGACCCACCCCAGCACCTGCACGCAGAGTGGCATCGCGACCACCGCGAGCTCCGTGTCGGCGGGCACAGCGGCCTATCTGGCGGCGCATCCGCAGACCAACCAGGAGCTGACGGACATCGCGAAGCAGCCGGTTGAGCAGGCCCCGAAGGCCTACCAGGCGTACTTCGAGCGGAACCCGCAGGTCGAGAACGAGCTGCAGGCGATCAACCAGCCGGCCACTGATCTGTCGACGCAGTGCGGCATCGCGGTGACGCCGACGCCGATCTCGGAGGTTCTGCAGGGGGCCTCGGGCTCGAGTAATCAGGTAACGCGGGCAAGATGGGGCGGTGACCGCCGCCCCCACCGAGCGCCGTAGGCGCATCGGGTCAATGGAGGTCTTGCTCGCCTCGCTCATCGCGCTGGCCTTATCGGCCGGCGCGATGAGTGCTTTCGTGGCGGGCAACGCGGACGTGAGCGTGGCCGCGACGGTGTTCTGCGGCGTATTCGTCCAGGCCCTGCCCTTCCTGGTGCTGGGTGTGGTGATCAGCGGTCTGATCGCGGCCTTCGTTTCGGCCGACCGGCTCGCGCGCTGGCTGCCCCGCCGCCCCGCGGTGGCCGTCGCGGTCGCAGGGGTGGGCGGTGCGGCGCTGCCGGGCTGCGAATGCGGCTCGGTGCCGGTGGCGCGGCGACTGTTCGGTGAGGGCGTCTCGGGCGCGGCCGCGCTGACGTTCATGCTGTCCGCGCCCGCGATCAACCCGGTGGTGTTGGTGGCGACGGCGGTGGCCTTTCCCGGCCAGCCTGCGATGGTGCTGGCCCGCTGTGTGGCCTCGCTGGTCACCGCGGTCACGATGGGGCTGCTGTGGCTGCGGTGGGGCCGCGCCGAATGGGTGACCCGACGGCTGCCGACGCCGCACGACACCGACGCGTCCCGCTGGACGGTCTTCACCGAGGCCGCCCGCCACGACTTCCTGCAGGCCGCCTCCTACCTGGTGCTCGGCGCCGCAGCCGCCGCCGTACTTCGAGTTGCCGTGCCGCCCTGGGTATTTCAGCACCTCGCCGGACACCTCGTGCTCGGCGTGCTGACCATGGCTCTGTTCGCCGTCGTGCTGGCGCTGTGCTCGGAGGCCGACGCGTTCGTCGCCGCGAGCCTGACGATGCTGCCGCTGCTGCCGCGGCTGGTGTTCCTGGTCGTCGGCCCCGCCGTCGACGTCAAGCTGTCGGCGATGCAGGCGGGGCTGTTCGGCCGCCCGTTCGCGATCCGGTTCGGGCCAGCGACGTTCGTCGTCGCCACTGTCGTCGCGACCATCGTCGGTCTGGTGTTCCTTGGCGGTGCGCGGTGAGCCGGGGCACGCAGAACACCCTGCTGCTGCTCGTCGGGCTGAGCACCGTGGTGATGGTGATCAAGGGCACCTATCTGCACTTCGTGAAGCCGGCGCTGCTGCCGTGGCTGATCGCCGCCGCCGTCGTGCTGATCGCACTCGCAGTGGCTTCCATCGTGCGCGACCTGCGCCATGAACCTGCCGAGGACGACGGCCATCGGCATCGGCCATGGCTGGTGTGGCTGCTGTTGGTGCCGATCGCGCTCACCACCTTCGTCGTGCCGCCGCCTCTCGGTGCGCACGGCGCGACGCCTACTGCGGTGGCGGCGACAGAACCGCTCGCCGTGCGTTTCCGCCGCTGCCCGCGGGCCGCGCACCGACGGTGTCGATTCCCGATGTGGTCATGCGCGCAGCGGCGGATTCCACCAATAGCCTTGGCGGCCGGTTGATTACCGTCACGGGCTTCACTCTGAAATATCCCGACGGCACCGATCTGGGCCGTGTCGTCATCATCTGCTGCGCCGCGGATGCTCAGCTTGCCCGCATCCATCTGGCCGGTCCGGCCGTCGCCGAGGCGGCCGGCTATCCGGAGGACACGTGGCTACAGGTGGAGGGCACCGTCGACCCTGCAACGTCCGTGGCCGCGACGAACTTCATCCCGACGATGGCGGTGTCGAACGTGACGCGCATCGAAAAGCCCGCCAATACCTACGCCTACTAGCCCTGTCAGAGCGGCAGCGCACGATGGTCGGATGACCGACACCAGCCCGCCGATCGCCACCCACGTCCGGGCCCAGGCGATCCTCGAACAGCTCGCCGGATCCGCGGCGAAGCTTCGTGACGACCAGTGGACGGCGATCGAAGCCCTTGTCGTGCAGCGACGGCAGGCCCTGGTGGTGCAGCGCACCGGCTGGGGTAAGTCGGCGGTGTACTTCATCGCCGCCAAGCTGCTCCGGGAGAGCGGCCACGGGGCGACGGTCATCGTGTCGCCGCTGCTGGCGCTGATGCGTAACCAGGTCGCGGCCGCCGAGCGCGCGGGGGTTCGCGCGGCCACGATCAACTCGGGCAACGTCACCGAATGGGATGCCATCCATCAGCGGGTTGCCGACGGCGAACTCGACGTGCTGCTGGTGAGTCCGGAACGGCTCAACAATCCTGACTTCCGTGACAATGTGCTGCCGTCGCTGGCCGCCGACGCCGGCCTGGTGGTGGTCGACGAGGCTCACTGTGTGTCCGACTGGGGCCACGACTTCCGGCCGGATTATCGGCGTATCCGCACATTGATCGCCGAATTAGGTTCGGACATACCGGTTTTGGCAACCACAGCCACCGCCAACGACCGGGTAGTCGACGACGTCGCCACCCAGCTCGGAGTCGGTGGTCGTGACACCCTGGTGCTTCGGGGTGATCTGGACCGCGAGTCGTTGCGCCTGTCGGTTGTGACGCTGGCCACCGCGCCACAGCGTGCGGCTTGGGTTGCTGCGCAACTCGATTCGATCGAGGGGTCGGGCATTATGTACACCCTCACCGTCGCCACCGCCCATGACATCGCGGCCCTGCTGCGCGACCGGGGCCACAAGGTTGCGGCCTACACCGGCGCGACGGATCCCGCCGAACGCGAGCAGTTGGAGGCCGACCTACTCGACAACCGCGTCAAGGCGCTGGTTGCCACGTCGGCGCTCGGCATGGGATTCGACAAACCCGACCTCGGCTTCGTCATCCATGTCGGTGCCCCATCCTCGCCGATCGCGTACTACCAGCAGGTCGGGCGTGCCGGCCGAGCCACCGCCAGCGCCGAGGTCATTCTGCTGCCCGGCCACGAGGACCAGGACATCTGGCGCTATTTCGCATCGGTGGCCTTTCCCTCAGAACTGCTGGTGCGCAAGGTCATCGGCGTGCTCGAGCCCGATCGCCCGCAGTCGACACCGGCTCTGGAACCCCTCGTCGACTTGGGCCGCTCCCGCCTGGAGATGGTGCTCAAGGTGCTCGATGTGGACGGTGCGGTGCGGCGGGTGAAAGGGGGCTGGATCAGTACCGGGCAACCGTGGACGTACGACGAACCGCGTTACCGAAAGCTCGATGAGGCCCGCCGCCGCGAACAGCAGTCCATGCTGGACTACCAGAGCACTTCCGAGTGTCGAATGGTTTTCCTGCGTGGACAATTGGACGATCCCGAGCTGACCGAAGGCGCCCGTTGCGGACGTTGCGACAACTGCGGGGGCGCACGGTACAGCGCCGAGGTCGATTCAGCCGCGCTTGATGCCGCCCGCGACCGCTTGCAGCGACCGGGGGTCGAACTGACGCCGCGCAAGCAGTGGCCGTCGGGCATGGACAAGCTGGGCGTGGAACTGAGCGGCCGGATCAACGACGGGCCATCGGTGGGCCGGACGATCGGGCGGCTGACCGATCTCGGCTGGGGCGCACGGCTGAAGCGGCTGTTGGATGAACCGGATGGTCCCGTGCCTCCCGAGGTGCTGCGCGCTGCCGTCGCGGTGCTGGCCGCGTGGCAATGGGAGACCCGGCCGACCGCGGTCATGGGTCTGGATTCGCTGACCCATCCCTTGTTGATCGGCTCGGTGGTGGATGGGCTTTCCCAGCTCGGCCGGCTGGCCAACCTGGGGACACTGCGAGTACGCGCCCGGCCGTCGACCCGTGACAGCGGCGAACTCCGCCTACCGTGTTGCCGCGCTGGACAATTCGTGGTCGGAACCCGATCCGTCGGCCTTGGCTGAGGTGGGCGGCCCGGTGCTGTTGGTCGACGATGTCACCGACACCGGTTGGACGATGACAATGGCCGCCCGGGGGCTGCGGCGTGCCGGGGCGCCGGAGGTACTGCCTTTCACCCTGGCCAGGTCAGCTAGCCCGAGCCGGTTTCACACCGCCCAGCTGTGTGGTGACCGCGTCGGCCGTCGCCACCAATGCACGCGCTCGTTCGGTGATCTCGTTGTCCGTCAACGACTTTCCGATATGCATCGACGCGACCATGACCTGACGTTGGTAGTGGTCGTAGACCGGCGCGGAGATCACGCTGATGTCATGGCGGGCGCGCCCGCGCGAGTTCTCGTCGCGCAGATACACCCGCTCGCCGATGTCGGACACCAATTCGCCAAGCAGCGCGCGCAGCTCGTCGGGCAGGTTGCTCGACATGCCCGCCATCAACGAATACAGCCTGCGCCCGCCAGGGGTCAGGCGTTCGACGAGATAACCGTCGGCGCGGCACGCCGCGATCACCCGGTTGAGCCGCTCGCTGTTCGTCCGCAGCGGGAGGGTCGGCTCCTTGGCGAGCCAGTTGCGCTCCGCCTCGTCGTCCCACAGCACGAACATCAATCCGACTGGTGGCGCGAAGGGGTAACTCTGGCCGACCTCCACGCCTGGACTCGCGCCTGCGGGCGCCACCAGGTCCAGCAGCGTGATCCGGTCGTCGATCACCCCCGACAGGGCCGCCGTGACCCCGAAGCGCGCGGACAGCCGGCGCAGCTCCTCGCGGGCCGCTGGGCTGACCCGCATCGATTCCTGCGCCTTGTGTCCAAGGGTGATCAGCGACGGACCCAGCCGGTAGGTCTTGTCGCCGCCGTCGCGCACCAGGTAGCCGGCGTCGGTGAGCGACGTGACGATGCCAAGGCAGGTCGGCTTGCTCAGCCCCAGCCTGCGGGCCAGGTCGGAAAGCCCGAAACGCTCCTCTGGGCGCCCCGCGAGATAGTCAAGGATGCGCACCACGCGTTCGGTCGGCGGCGACGCGCGGCCTGCGGAGTCTGGGGCGGACACTCGAGCAGCGTACATCGTCGTTCCATATATGGACCGCTGCGGTCGATATATTGACTCTTGCTAGAACACGTTCTAGTTTCAAAGGCGTGTACTCGCAGCCAATGATCGACGCGATCGCCGAGGCGGAGAAGCTCGTCGCCGAGGCCCCTTTCATCGAATCCGAAGCCGACCTGCTGGAGGGCCTGCAGTACCTCGCAGGCTGCATCGCGGCATGCACGCACGTGGCGTTCGACTACGAGCGTGAACACCCGTTCCTGCACAGCGGCACCGGGCCGTTCACCAAGATGGGCCTGGACAACCCCGACACGCTGTACTTCGGAACCCGCGTGCTGCCCGGGCACGACTATGTGGTGACCGGCAAGCGCGGCACGACAACGGACGTGAGCTTCCAGCTGCTCGGCGGTGAGTACACCGACAACGTGGTGCCCGACAGCGAGACGGCGTTTGACGATCAGGAAACTCGACATCGCGGCCGACGGCAGCTTCGAGTGGCGATTCCGCCCGGAAACGCCCTCCCAGCTGGTGATCCGCGAGGTCTACAACGACTGGTCGGCGCAGCGTGGCTCATTCGCCATCAAGCGACTCGACACCACGGGCACCGCGCCGCCGCCGCTGACCCGGCAGCTGATCGAAAAGCGTTATGCCACAGCGGGCAAGCAGCTGGTGCAGCGGGTCAAGACGTGGCTGCAGTTTCCGCAGTGGTTCTACGACAACCTTCCGGTCAACACGTTGGTGGCGCCTCGGCTGACCCCGGGCGGGCTGGCAACGCAGTACTCGTCCGTCGGCCACTTCGACCTGACGCCCGACCAGGCGATGGTGATCACGCTGCCCGTGACCGACGCGCCGTACCTCGGCTTCCAGCTCGGCAGCCTCTGGTACATCTCGCTGGACTACATCAACCACCAGACGTCATTGAACGGCACTCAGGCGCAAGCCGATCCGGACGGCAAGATCCGCATCGTGGTCGCCGACCGCAACCCCGGCGTCACCAACTGGGTGGAGACGCTCGGGCACGCCAAGGGTTACCTGCAGTTCCGGTGGCAGCGGGTGTCGCGTGAGCTCACCGAGGCCGACGGCCCAACCGCGGAACTGGTCGACTTCGAGAAGATCGCGGCGTCGCTGCCGTACTACGAACAGAACAAGATTTCCGAAGAAGACTGGCGTGCGCGAATTGCCGAGCGCCAGATACAAATTGGACAACAGGATGGTGGGGTAGCGAATGGCCGGCTTGCTGGACAACAAGGTCGTGGTGATCAGCGGTGTGGGTCCTGCCCTTGGCACCACGCTCGCGCGGCGATGCGCCGAGGCGGGCGCGGACCTGGTGCTGGCCGCGCGCACGGTGGAACGTCTCGAGGACGTCGCCAAGCAGATCACCGACACGGGGCGTCGCGCGGTGTCGGTCGGTACCGACATCACGGACGAGGAGCAGGTCAACAACCTCATCTCCGAATCGCTCAAGGCGTACGGCAGGGTCGATGTGCTGATCAACAACGCGTTCCGGGTGCCGTCGATGAAACCCTTCGCCAACACGACGTTCGAACACATCCGCGAGACGATCGAACTCACCGTGCTCGGCGCGCTGCGGCTGATCCAGGGCTTCACGCCTGCGCTCGCCGAGTCGAACGGCTCGATCGTCAACGTCAACTCGATGGTGGTACGGCACTCCGAGCCCAAGCAGGGCGCCTACAAGATGGCCAAGTCGGCGTTGCTCGCGATGTCGCAGTCGCTGGCCAGCGAGCTCGGCCCGCAGGGCATCCGGGTGAACTCCGTACTGCCGGGCTACATCTGGGGCGGCACGCTGAAGGGCTACTTCGAACACCAGGCCGGCAAGTACGGCACCACCGTCGAAGAGATCTACAACGCGGCCGCGATCAACAGCGACCTCAAGCGGCTGCCGACCGAGGAGGAAGTCGCGTCGGCGATCCTGTTCATGGCCAGCGATCTGTCCAGCGGCATCACCGGGCAGTCCCTGGACGTCAATTGCGGGGAATACAAGGCCTGATGAGCTCGCTCGAACCGATGTCGGCACCGTCGAGGACCTGCACGCCTCGGCCGTCAAGGCCTGCGGGCTCGACGATTTCGGTGTCGACGACGACAACTACCGCGAAGCCCTCGGGCGTGCTGCTGGAGTCGTTCCAGCGCGACGCCGATCTGACCGAACTCGGCAGCAAGATGAATCGGTTCTTCGTGCGCAACGCGCTCGTCGCCCGGCTGGTGTCCGAAGCGGCGTGGAAGCAGTATCCGCAGCACGCCGATGTGACCATCGAGCGGCCGATCTTCGTCACCGGATCTGCCTCGCACCGGCACCACTGCGCTGCACCGGCTGTTGAGCGCCGATCCGCGGCATCAGGGTCTTGAGCTGTGGCTGGCCGAATTCCCGCAGCCGCGGCCGCCGCGCGAAACCTGGTCGGAGAACCCGGTTTTCCAGCAACTCGATGCGCAGTTCACCAAGGCGCACAATGAGAACCCGGACTACACCGGGCTGCACTACATGACCGCCGACGATGTCGAGGAGTGCTGGCAGCTGCTGCGGCAGTCGTTGCATTCGGTGTCCTACGAGACGCTGGCGCATCTGCCCACCTACTCGCGGTGGCTGGCCCAGCAGGACTGGACGAGGCCGTATCAGTGCGGCACCGCAAGAACCTTCAGCTGATCGGGCTGAACGACGCCGAGAAGCGGTGGGTGCTGAAGAACCCCAGCCACCTGTTCGCGCTCGACGCGGTGTTCGCGACGTATCCCGACGCGCTGGTGATCCAGTGCCACCGGCCCGCCGAGACCATCATGGCGTCGATGTGCTCGCTGGCGCAGCACACCACGGAGGGCTGGTCCAACACGTTCGTCGGCGCGACGATCGGCGAGGACTCACTGGAGACGTGGTCGCGCGGCCTGGAGCTGTTCAATGCCGAACGGGCCAAACATAATTCGGCCCAGTTCTACGACATGGACTACTTCGACTTCATCGCCGATCCGGTCCGCGAGGTCGAGGCGATCTACCGCCACTTCGGCATCGACTTCACCGACGCGGCCCGCGCGGCCGCGGAGGAGACCCACGCCGAAAGCAAGAAGGGTCCCGCGCGCCCAAAGCACACGTACTCGCTGGCCGACTACGGCCTGACCGACGAGCAGGTCAAGGAGCGCTTCAAGGGGCTGTGAGCTTGCTCGGCTCACGCCGTCGTATTGGCCAGCTTCTCAATCCGTTTCAACGCATCCCGAGCAAGCGACAGCACGTCGTAGCCATTCGTGGGTCCACACGTAGAGATCCTGATGGCCGCATTGTGCGCGGCGACAAAGGCGTTGTCACAGGCCCAGCCAACGCTGTCGAAGGACCAGAGCACGATGTCCGGTGAACCGGAATTCACCTGGGGCAGAAGCGTTGAAGTGGTATTCGCGGCCTCGCATGTCGATGACCGTGAACGGAACATCACGGCAGGATTCGATCGTGCGCTTTGCCTCCGCGACCGCGCGCTTCGGGTCGAAGTTGGCGTGATAGACGCCGGCCGCCTCGTCGACGACCACGTGCCGCCCCTCGTCGGATACCCAATGCCCACCATCGGTTGCCGCCGGGTCGAGGTCGAAGATGAGTGGTGGATCCACCTCGAGCGCCATGCCGCTGCAGTCTTCTGGTTCAACGGTGATGAACAGATTGCCGTCCTTGTCTTGGACACTCGCGCTCAACAGGTCTGGAACCTGCAGCACGGTAATGGGCGCGACCGGCGACTCTGGCCTCGGCTGCGGCGTGTCAACGACTCGCGTGCAGCCTCCGAGAACGAAGCCGAGCACTAGCGCTAATGCGCTAGCCGTCGCCGGGGGAGGGCGCACTGGAGACTTCTTCCAAACACCCTTCGGCCACAGCGTGTTTGATGCTGTCGGCGAGCTTCGGGCACGACCTTGGCGCGGGCGGACTCGCCGCCGGACTGCCGGATCTCGGTGAAGTACGCGCAGCGCTGGGAGGCTTCGGCGTTCCACTGCACGGACGTGTGCCCGGGGCCGAGCTTCTTGACCTGAACCGCGACGTGACAGAACCGGCAGTCGACGGACACCAGCCCGGAGGTCAGGTATCGCTCGCGGTCACGCTGCGTGGCTTCCCGCACCGCGGCGGCGCGATCGGGGTCGGACGCGAAATTCGGTGCCTCGGAAAAACTCCGAGTACGAATCTCCGTATTTTCATCGTGACCGTGGTCGTCGTGATCGTCGTGTGCGCCGTAGAGCCTCAGCATCGACCGGGCCAGCTGGTCGACGTCTGGGGCTTCCTCGCGCGCGGTCATCACGAAACCTGAGTCGGCTGTCCTTCTGATTTCTCCTCGGCCTGCTTCTTGAGGTTCTCCTCGACCTCGACGTGCCACTTCTCGTTGGCCGCGGTGGTGTCGATCTCGATCTCGAAGCGGTCGGTCATATCCGGGGAGACGTCGGCCACGTCCACGTAGAACTGCTGATACCAGCGACGCATCTGATAGACGGCGCCATCCTCCTCGACCAGCAGCGGATTGTCGATGCGCGTCTTGTGCTTCCAGATCTCGACGTCCTGCAGGAAGCCCTTGCTGACGCCGTCGGTGAACACCCGGGCAAGCTTCTCGGTGGTCTCCTCGTCGAGGCCCTTCGGCTTCTCGACGATGACGCCCCACTGCAGCATGAAGGAGTTCTGGGTCACCGGGTAGTGGCAGTTGATCAGGATCGACTCGGCCTTGAAACCGCCGTAGCTGTTGTGCAGCCAGTTGATCATGAACGACGGGCCGAAGTACGACGCCTCGGAATCGAGATGCGCCTCACCGTAGGACGTGCCCAGATCGTTGACATCGGGGCGACCGACGTTGTGCAGGTACTGCGACGCGATGTGGCCCTCGAACACATTCTTGAAGTACGTCGGCAGACCGAAATGGATGTAGAAGAAGTGCGCCATGTCGGTGACGTTGTCGATGATGTCGCGGCAGTTGGAGCCCTCGATCAGGATCGAGTTCCAGCGCCAGTCGGTCCACTCGTCGCTGGCGGACTCCGGAATATCCGGGATCTGGACCTCGGGCTGCGGCGGGTTGCCCTCATGGTCGTGCCAGACGAACAACAGGCCGCCGCGGACGTCGGTATGTCCACGCGCGCGTGCGTGCCAGCCGCGGCGTGCGCTTGGCGTAGGGCACCAGCTTGCACTTGCCGTCGCCGCCCCAGCGCCAGTCGTGGAATGGGCAGGCGACTCTCGTCGCCCTTGATGGTGCCCTGAGCGAGGTTTCCGCCCATGTGCCTGCAGTACCCGTCCAGCACCTTGACGTCGCCATGGGAGTCGGCGAAGACCACCAGCATGGTGCCGAAAATCTCGATGCCGTGCGGCTTGCCGTCCAGGTAGTCCTTCACCGGGCCAAGGCAGTGCCAGCCGCGCGCGTACCTGTCCGGCAGGGCGCCGGTGTCGATCTCGCGAATGCCTGCGGTTTCGGTGCTCACCTCGAGGCCTCCCAATCTGTGCTCTCTAACTAGAACACGTTACAGTTTTTGCCTCCCTTCGCGCAATCTAAACGCGTTTTACCTGCGGTATATCTAGACGATGCCGTTGTACTCATTTGAGGGCCGTTCACCGACGATCGATCAAGGCGCGTTCATCGCCCCAACAGCGACGCTGATCGGCGACGTTCACGTCGAGGCGGGCGCGTCGGTGTGGTTCAACGCCGTGCATTCGGGCCGATTTCGCCCCGATCATCGTCCGTCAGGGCGCGAACGTGCAGGACTGCTGCGTGCTGCACGCACCACCGGGAATCCCCGTCGACGTCGGCCCTGGTGCAACGATCGCGCACGGCTGCGTGGTGCACGGGGTGCATATCGGTGCCCAGGCCGTGCTCGCCAACCACTGCACCGTGCTCGACGGCGCGGTGATCGGCGTCGCGCAGCCTGATCGCCGCCCACTCGCTGGTCGTCGGCGGCACGAAGATCCCCGACGAGGTGGTGGTGACAGGGTCGCCGGCCAAGGTGCGGGGCCCGATCGCGGGTACCGGGGCGCAGATGTGGGTGGACACCAATCCCGGCGCGTATCAGGACCTGGCCAGCCGCTATATGTCCGGACTGCAGCCAATTACCTAGCCGTCGCCGTACCGTATCGACATGACGATCGGCCAGGTTGCTGAACTATGGCGTTATCCGGTCAAGTCGCTGGGCGGTGGGCAGGTCGAGCACGCGGAGTTCGGCCCTCGCGGAGTGCTTGGCGACCGGCTGTGGGCCGTGCGAGACCTCGAGCGGGATGTCACGGCGTCGGCGCGACAAATACCGGTCCTGCTGACGGCGACGGCCCGATACGTCGGGCCCGTCTCCGCGGACGCCGGCCCTGGGAATGTCCCGGAGGTCGAAATCACCTTCCCTGACGGCACGGTGGTGTCCAGCAGTGACGATGGCGTGCACGCGAAACTCTCAGAACTGGCTGGCCGCGATGTCAGGTTGACGGCTTTGCCGCCTGCGGAGGACACCAGCCTGCACAAGCTGACCCGCGCGGAGCGCTCCGAAACGATGTCGCCCGCGTTCCTTCGCGCCTCCTTCGGCGTCGCCGACGATGAGAAGCTGCCAGATCTCTCGATGGTGCGGGTCTCGGACATGGTCAACTTCACCCGCTACTCCACCCCGCCGGGCATGTTCGTCGACCTCGCGCCGGTGCATGTGCTCAGCCAGACCAGCCTGGCGACCATCGGCACTGAGATCGGCAGCGATCTGGATGTACGTCGATTCCGGCCCAATGTGCTACTGGCGCTTGATGATCCAGATGACGGGCTGCCGGAGTCGCACTGGACCGGAGCGCACGTCGTGCTGGGCGAAGCGGTTCTCGATGTGATGATGCCGACCGTCCGCTGCGTCGTACCCAGCCGTGCGCAACCCGGATTCGAGGTCGACCGCCGCATCACCAAGGCGGTGGCCGTTCGAGCGCAGCGGTGCCTAGGGGTCTACTGCGGTGTCGACTCCGGCGGCACGGTCCGGGTAGGCGATGACGTTTCGCTTCGGCCTGCCACCGCGGGCAAGAAAGTATTCACCGACGCGGCTAGGCGCGCGAAGCGCGTGACGTTCGGCTTGGTCACCGGGGCGACGGAGCGGTTTTCGCGCTGATCCGACGGCATGGCTACGTTGCAGTGGGGACACCGCTGGGGTCCTGGCGATCGAGAACGCTCGCCACGTGATCGCCGAGCCGCAGCCCCAGCGCAGCGACGGTGAGGCTGGGGCCGACCCCGCCGGACGACGGGAAGACCGATGCGTCGCCGACGTACAGTCCCGGATGTCCCCAGACCTGTCCGTGCGGATCGACCACAGAGTTCGCCGGGTCCGAGCCCATGCGGCAGGTTCCCATCGGGTGCCCCAAATTCGGCGTCCCCGCGGGCAATAGGAACAGAATGCGATTGGGCGCGAAGGCGGCGGCCAATCGGCGGCGCATTCGTCGACTGCGGGCCCGAAGCTCCGGCGAGACAGAGTAAGTGAATGCGATGCGGGGCCTCCGGCCCGGCTCGGCGGGCGTGTCAGCCGACTCGGCTTCCTCCCAGACCCGGTTGTCTGCGAACGGCGGATCCGGCTGGATCGTCGCGAAGACCACGCCCGATTTCCCCGCACGTGCGGCCAACGCGGCGAACGGCAGCGCCAGCGCGACAGCGAGACTGAGCTGTTCGAGGCCTACGTCGTACAGCAGCGCCCGGAGCCCGTTCATGATCAACCCCTTGTTCAGGCTTGGGCCGTAGGACTGCACCTCGCCGATGCCGTCGTCGCCGCCGTAGAGATCGCGGAACGCGATGGCTTTGGAAGGCCCGGTGGTGTCCTCTCGACGGCGAAGCTTGCCCCGCGACGACACGAAGACGATGTCCGACAGATGGAAGAGCAGTCCGCGGCCAATCAGTTCGGGACGGGCGCGATCCCGCCACAGCGCCTCCGACCGGTTGAGGATCAGTGGTGTGTTCAACGCCCCTGCGGCGACGATCACGCTGTGGCACAGGTACTCCCGTAGCGCTCCGTCATCGCCGCGTCCACTGACCCGCCACATGGTGTCCACCGGGACGATCTGCAAGACCGCTACCCCGAGTTGCAGCTCGATCCGCCCTGTCGCGAGCCCCGGCAGGAGCGCCCGGCTGTAGCCGTCGGCTTTGCACAGGCGCGGACAGCGCCGGCCCTGGCACTCGTCGCAGCCCGGTAGATAGTCGATGCCCACCCGCAGGCGGTACGGATGCATGCCTGCCCGCTTGAGATTTCCGACGATGGTCGCATCGCGCTGCGACAACGGCGGCGGTGGGGATGGATCGGAATCGTCGTCCTCGTCCAATGGATCGCGTTCGCCGACAATGCGCAGCGTGGCCTCGGCGGCGCGATAGTAGTTGCGCAGCTCATCGAATTCGATCGGCCAGGAGTCGGGGAGCGATGCAACTCCGTCCAGCTGATCGCTCGTCTGGCGATCCAGATCTTCACGGCGGAAGCGCCCAAGGGCGCCGCCGTACAGCGTTGAGGAGCCCCCTGGACCCTGGCCGAGCACCGGCCAGATGCGCCGGACGCGCCTCGCGTGGTCGCGTTCGTATCGGGTGACGGTGTCGGGCCATTGCGGGCCGGCCGGGACGGTACCGCGGAACTTGCGCCCAATACGGGCGACCAGCGCTGGATTCGGCGCAGGCGAGTCGTACAGGTCGCCAGGGTCCATCACCAATACCTTGAGCCCACGCTCGGCAAGCCGCAGTGCAGTGAAGGATCCACCCAAGCCGGCTCCGACAACGACGACATCCCACTCGTCGGCCGCATTCGACCTTGCGCTCAACTCGAGACCCTCCAGTTGGAAACAACTCGGGCCCTACGATATTGCCGTCGCCGTCACGACACGACACGACGCTTCAGAATGTTTGCGTTGGCACGTTTCCGTCTGCCGCGCCGAGCCTAGAGCGTGCATGCGGCTTGGTCACCGGGGCACCGGAGCGGTTTTCGCGCTAGAGCCTCGGCTGGTCCTGTCCGGCAACAGCATTCCTCCGGCACGAAGCAGCAGTGTGCGTTCGGCGGCGTCGCGGTAGGAATTCGGGTGACACCGGCAGACCAGCTCCATGCAGCGTTCGTTTATCTGGTCGCGGTTCAGGCCGAACTCAACCAGGCACTCGTCTTCGGGCGGCCCGCCGTAACGGCGCCAGCTGAGCACGAACACCAGCAGATCCCGATCGAAACGGTCCAACCGCCGCCGCGGCGGGCCCGCGACCGGTTTCGGCTTCTCGGTGGGCACCGCGGATCTCACAGTCCCGCGGCGACGTGGTGGTAGACGTCGTTCCATTTCAGTTCGCGCGCGAATCCGCGCCTGGTGGTGTCGGCATCGATCACAAGCAGCTCGGTGTCGGTCATCGTGGCGAAGTCCTCGATGGTGTCGACGCCCACCGCGGTGGTCAGGACGGTGTGGTGCGGTGCGCCGGCCAACAGCCATGCTTCGGCGGCGACCGACCAGCTTGGCTGCGGCTCCCACACCGCGCAGGCCACAGGGAGGTTGGGCAGCGGGGCTGTCGGCTCCACCACGCGAACCTCGTTGGCCACCAGCCGAAACCGGGTGCCCATGTCGCTGATGCCGATGATCACCGCATCGTCGGGCGCCGCGGTGAATCGCAGCCGGACCGGGTCCTCACGGCCTCCGATCGACAGTGGGTGCACCTCGACGGCAGGCATCTCTGCGGCGATTGACGGGCACACCTCGAGCATGTGTGCCCCGAGGACGCGTTCGGCCCCTGCGGTCAGGTCGTAGGTGTAGTCCTCCATGAACGACGTACCACCGGGCAGGCCCTCGGCCATCACCTTCACCGCGCGGAGCATGACCGCCGTCTTCCAGTCCCCTTCGGCACCGAATCCGTAGCCGTCCGCCATCAGTCGCTGCACGGCAAGGCCGGGCAACTGCCGCAGGCCGCCGAGGTCCTCGAAGTTGGTGGTGAACGCGTGAAAACCACCCGCCTCCAGGAATTTCCGCATACCGGCTTCGATCTGGGCGCCGTGACGAAGCGATGCGTGGCGGTCACCGCCCGGCCGAAGTTCGGGTGCGAGTTGATACGACTGCTCATACTCGCGGACCAGCTTGTCGATCTCGGGCTCTTGCACGCGCTGCACAACGTCTGCGAGGTCGTTGACTGAGTAGGCATTCACCGAAACGCCGAAGTGCGCCTCGGCCTCGACCTTGTCGCCCTCGGTCACCGCGACGTTTCGCATGTTGTCGCCGAACCGCGCCAATTTGAGCGAGGCCACCGCGGCGTTCGCCAGCGCTGCGCGGGTCCACTCACCGATGCGCCAACGCGTGCGTTCGTGACTGACGTGTCCCGCGACGGTCTTGCGTGGGATCGACAGCCGGGACTGGATGTAGCCGAACTCGCGGTCGCCGTGGGCGGCTTGGTTCAGATTCATGAAACTCATGTCGATGGTGTCCCACGGCAGTTCGACGCCGAACTGTGTGTGCAGGTGCAGCAGGGGTTTCTGCATGGCCCGCAGACCGCGGATCCACATCTTCGCCGGCGAAAACGTGTGCATCCATGCGATCACGCCGATGCACTGTTCGCTGTCGTTGGCTTGGCGGATAACGGCCGCGATGTTGTCCGCGCTGATGACCGTCGGAATCCATCGAACCCGCACTGGCACTTCGGTACAACCGTCGAGGATGTCCACGATCTTGCGGGACTGTTCGGCCACCTGGTCGAGAGTGTCTGTGCCGTACAACGATTGGCTGCCGGTGACGAACCACACCTCGCTGTCGATGATGCGAGAGTCGATCATGATGATCCGCCTTCCTGCGAAGTGGCCGACTGGCCGTAGACGTTCTGGTAACGGTCGAACAGCGCGGCTACGTCGTGCCGCTCGAGGCGGTCGAGGGTGCCCAGTTGCCGTCCGATGTGCACGGTGCGTGCCACGTCTTCGACCATGACGGCGGCCTTGACCGCGGAACGGGCGTCGGAGCCAACGGTGAACGGTCCGTGGTTGCGCATCAGCACCGCCGGAGATCTGCTGCCGCGCAGGGCTTCGACGATGCCGCGTCCGATGGAGTCGTCACCGATAAGCGCGAAGGGCCCCACCGGGATATCGCCACCGAACTCGTCGGCGATCATGGTCAGCACGCACGGGATCGGTTCGCCGCGCGCCGCCCACGCGGTCGCGTAGGTGGAGTGGGTGTGCACCACACCCCCGACCTCCGGCATGTGTCGGTAGACGTAGGCGTGCGCGGCCGTGTCCGACGAAGGGGCGAGACGGCCGTCGACCAGGTTGCCGTACAAGTCACAGACGACGATGTCGTCGGGAGTGAGCAAGTCGTAGTCGACTCCGGACGGCTTGATCACCATCAGGTCGTGGCCGGGCACCCGCGCCGAGACGTTGCCAGCGGTCCAGATGACCAACTGGTACTTCGTCAGCTGGGCGTGTAGATCGCAGACCTCGCGACGCAGTTCGGCGACGACGGCGAGAGTTTCGGATGTAACGGTCATCGGGCCGCTCCCAGGTGTACGGGTGTGGACATCGCGCGCAGCGCGCGCATCATCGAGTTGCCGCGGCCAAACCAGTCGTGCAGCTTGACGTATTCGGCGTAGAGGTCGTCGTACCTCGCGACGTTGTCGGGATCGGGGGTGTATGCGTTGCGGGTGCGTCCGCCCATCTGCTTGGCGGCGGCAGCCACATCTCGGTAGGCACCGGCCGCGGTGGCAGCGTGGATCGCCGCACCCAACGCAGGCGCCTGAGTCGAGTCGACTGTCGACAGTGGCAGGCCCACCACGTCGGCGTAGATCTGCATGAGCAGCCGATTCTTCAAAAGCCCCCCGCCGACGACGATCTCGCGCACGGGCACGCCGCTGTCGACGAACGTCTCGATGATCATCCGAGTGCCATACGCGGTGGCCTCAAGCAGTGCCCGATACATGTCGGCGCAGGTGGTCGCCAATGTCTGACCCACGATCACGCCCGACAGCTGGTGGTCGACGAGCACCGATCGGTTGCCGCTGTGCCAATCCAGGGCGACCAGACCGTGCTGGCCGACGCGCTGGTCGGCGGCCAGCTCTGTCAGCAGGTCGTGGACTGAAATGTTGCGATCGCGCGCCTGCTGCTCGATGGCGACGGGAACGCAGTTGTTGACGAACCACGCGAAGATGTCGCCGACGCCTGACTGTCCCGCTTCGTAACCCCAGTAGCCCTCGACGATCCCACCGTCGACGACGCCGCACATGCCCGGAACATCGCGCAGTACATCGGAATTCATGACATGACACGTCGAGGTGCCCATGATCGCCAACAGTTGGCCTGGTTCCAGGCAATCGGCCGCTGCTGCCGTGACGTGGGCGTCGACGTTGCCGACGGCGACCGGCAGGCCGGCAGGCAGGCCGGTCCACCGTGCCGCTTGTTCGGTGAGTCCTCCGGCGACGTGGCCGAGCTGTCCGATGCGGTGCGCCAGTTTGGTGCCGACGAAATCGGTGAAGCCCGGATCCAGCGCGCTCAGGAAATCGCGTGACGGGTAGCGGCCGTCCTGCAGGATGCCCTTGTATCCGGCGCTGCACGCGTTGCGGACGTAGCTGCCGCACAGCTGCCAAACGATCCAGTCGGCGGCTTCCACCCAATGGTCGATCGCGTGGTAGACCCCTTGATCCTGCTCGAGAATCTCCAGCGCCTTCGAAAACTCCCACTCACTGGATATCGAGCCGCCATAGCGGCTGAGCCACGGTTCATTTCGGTCGGCGGCGATAGCGTTGATCCGGTCGGCCTGAGCCTGCGGCGAGTGATGCCGCCACAGCTTGGCGTAGGCGTGCGGCCGGTCGGCGAATGCGGGAAGTTCGCACAGTGGTGTGCCGTCGGCGCGCACGGGCACCATGGTGCAGCTCGTGAAGTCAGTGCCAATGCCGATGACATCGCGCGGGTCGACACCTGCGAGGCGGACCGCCTGCGGAACCGCAGTTCTCAACGCGTTGCGGTAGTCGTTCGGTACCTGCAGTGCCCACTCTGCGGGCAGGTGCACATCCCCGACGGGCAGCGTTCGAGTCAGCACGGCGTGCTCGTAAACGTGCTCAGCGCTCGCCATCTCGTGGCCATCGTCCACCCGCACGACTACCGCCCGAGCGGACAAGGTCCCGAAATCGACTCCAATGGTGTACTTATCGCGGTGCATCTATGTCCTCACCTGTTCTCGGCGTAGGGGCGAGTGCTGTCTCGGATGATGAGCTCTGGTGCGAGCAGCGGGGTTTCGGTGACCGTGCCGGCTAGGACAGCGGTCAATAGTTCGATTGCACGCCAGCCGACGGCATGAAAGTCCTGGCGCACCGTGGACAGCGCGGGATTGAGGTACGCAGCCTCAGGTATGTCGTCGAAAGCAATCACGCTGATGTCGTCCGGCACAGCGATGTCGGCCTTTGCGAATGCGTGCAGGACGCCAATTGCCATCTGGTCGTTGGCGACGAACACGGCCGAGAAGTCGTTGCGCCTGATCAATTCCCGGCCGATCGCGTAACCGCGGGCGGGGCTCCAGTCGCCCTCCAGGTCGGCGTGCGCGGGATAGCCGGCGGACCGCATCACGTCGATGTATCCGGCCCGCCGGGCCCGCGCCTCGGTCCAGGTGAGGGGACCCGTGACGTGGACTATGTCGCGGTGACCGAGGTCGACGAGGTGCTGGGTGGCCAGGCGCGCCCCCGCGATCTGATCGACTCCGACACTCAAGCCGCGGCCGGAAAGCTCGCCCTCTACGACAATCAGCGGTGTGGCGGTGGCCTCCGAACGCACGACGGCGAGCGCGTCCTGCTGCGTGACGATTGTGATGATCGCTTCCACGGACTGCCGGTTCAGGTAGTCCAGCGCTGCCCGCAGCTCGTCGTGGGTCATCGCGCCCAGAGTCACCAAGCTGGTGAAGTAGCCGGCCGTCCTTGCCGCTTCCTGGATGGAGAACTGGATACTGGACGGGCCGTAGAACGCGCTGTTACTGCCGATTATCCCAATGGTTTTGGATCTCTTGGTGACGAGGGCTCGGGCTGCGCTGTTCGGGTGGTAACCCAGATCGGCGATCGCACGTTCGACCCGTACGCGGGTGCTGGGCCGGATGCTCGCAGATCCGTTGATGACACGTGACACCGTCTGATGCGACACACCCGCGAGACGGGCCACATCGGCCATGACGGGCCTGCGCGGGCTTGCGTCGGCCGTCACGGGGTTCTCCTGAGAACGACGCGCTGCACTAGCACGAAGACCAGCAGCAGGATCCCCGTCATTATCCGGGTCCAGTATGAGTTGAGATTCTCCGTGGTGACGAGTACCTGGACGCTGCCGAGGACGAGCACGCCGATCAGCGAGCCAAGCACGAAACCGACTCCACCCGAGAGCAATACGCCGCCGATGACGGCGGCCGCGATCGCGTCGAGTTCCAGCCCGATGCCGTTGAGGCTGTAGCCGGACAGCTTCTGCACACCGAGCAGCAGGCCTGCCAGGGCGGCGCAGAACCCGCTGATCACATACACCGAGATTTGAGTCTTGGTGGTGGAAAGGCCCATCAGCTGAGCCGATTGCCTGCTTCCGCCGAGCGCGTACACCGTTCGCCCGAACCGGGTTTGGTGCAGCACATACGCGGCCACCGCCACCACGATCAGGCCGATGACGACCGTCCAGCGGATGAACTTGTCCTCGTACACGTACACGTAGTTCAGGCCGAGGGCACGCAACGCCGGATCCTTGATCGGCAAGGTGTCGACGCTGATGACGTAGCACAATCCGCGCGCGAGGAACATGCCGGCAAGGGTCACGATGAACGGCTGCACATCGAAGAATTCGATCACGCTGCCCATCAGCAGGCCCAGCAGCGGTCCTGCGATTAGCACGATGGAAATCGCCACGGGCGTCGGCAATCCGGCTTGCAGTGTCTTAGCCAGGATCACCGTCGACAACGCCACTACAGACCCGACGCTGAGGTCGATGCCGCCGGTGAGGATGACGAACGTCATCCCGACGGCGAGCACGATCAGGTATGCGTTGTCCACGAGCAGGTTCAGGAACACCTGGGCCGGGCTGGCGAAGTCGTATCGCACAATGATCGTGGTGAACAGCACGCCGAGAAGAGCGGCCGAGGCGATCACGGACAGGTAGCGTTCGCGCATCCGTGCGGCGACCGCGGGAAGCATCGCCGTGGGTCGGTTCAGCGCCTCGATGCTCATGATGCGCCTACCTTGTCGGTATGTGGCGCCGGCGAAGCATCGTCGGTGACCGGGGCGGAGGTGACGCCGGTCGCCTGGCCGGGCCTCGTGCGCCGCCGTCGCAGCAGCTGACGGAACTTCGGCGCCTGCAGCAGACACACCGCGATCACCACGATGGCTTTGAATACCAGTGTCGCCTCCGGGGTGATGCCTGCGGTGTAGACGGTCGTGGTCAGCGTCTGAATGATCAACGCCCCCAGAATCGTTCCCGTCAGGCTGAAACGTCCGCCGGACAGCGACGTGCCACCGATGACCACCGCGAGGATGGCGTCCATCTCGATCCACAGTCCCGCGTTGTTGGCGTCGGCGGCCGAGATGTTGGAGGCGATCATCAAGCCCGCGATTCCGGCGCACAGCGCGCAGAAGATGTAGACGGCCAGCACGATGCTGCGATATCGCACTCCGGCCAGCCGGCTGGCCTCCGGGTTGACCCCAACCGATTCGAGCAACATCCCCAGCGCGCTGCGGCGGCTGACGAGCCCAACGACGGTAAACACCGAGAGGCTTACCAGGATCGCCGTCGGCAGTCCGAGCACGTAACCCGCGCCGAGTGTCTTGAAATGATCGCTGTTGACGGTGACGATCTGGCCGTCGGTGATCAGCAGCGCGATGCCGCGGCCTGCCGTCATCAGCACCAGAGTGGCGATGATCGGCTGGATCCTGAAGACGGATACGAGTATTCCGTTCCATAGGCCGAGGGCCACCGCAGCGCCGAGTGCGATCGCCGTCGCGGTGGCGATGGTGGCCGGGCCATTGGGGTCGCCGGACGACGCGATGTGCGCGCATGCCATAGCACCGGAGATGGCCACCACCGCACCGACCGACAGATCGATGCCGCGGGACGCGATCACCAGCGTCATCCCCAGCGCGACCAGCATGGTCGGTGCGCCGTTGCGGAGAATGTCGATGAGGCTGCCGTAGAGGTGCCCGTCCTCCACGCGCAGAGCCAGAAAGTGTGGTGTCAGAACGACGTTCAGGGCCAGCAACCCGACAAGCGCCAGCACGGGCCACAGTAGGGGAGATGCGGTCACACGATGCTTCACTGCGCACTCCCGGACGCGATGATGCCGGTGAGTTCGGACACCGTGCATTCATCGTCGAGCTGGGCGACGTGGTGGCCTTCCCTCAGCACGGCGATCCGATCGCTGATGCGGACGACCTCGTCGAGCTCCGCCGAGATGAACAACACCGCCATGCCATCGGTAGCGAGATCCGTGACGAGTTTCAGGATTTGCGCCTTCGCACCGACGTCGATGCCGCGGGTGGGCTCGTCGAGAATGAGCAACCGCGGTTGGGTGATGAGCCAGCGGGCCAGCAAGACTTTCTGCTGGTTGCCGCCGCTGAGATTCTTGATCAGAACATCGGGGTCGCGCGGGCGGACGTCGAGCAGGTCCATAAAGCGCTGCACCAGTTCGGCTTTCGTTCGCTTCGACAGTGGTCTGGCGAATCCGCGCCGGGCCTGCAGCGCCAGCAGTAGGTTGTCGCGCACACTGAGGTCGCCGACGATGCCATCCGCCTTACGATCCTCTGGCGTGAAGGCGAACTTGTTGGCGATCGCGGCACGCGGAGATTGCAGGCGGACCGGTTTCCCGTCGATGTCGAAATGGCCGCTGGTCGTCCGGTCGGCGCCGAACATCAAGCGGGCGAACTCCGTTCGGCCGGAACCTAGCAGGCCCGCCAGTCCGACCACCTCACCGGAGAAGACGTCGAGCGTGGTCGCGTCAATTCGCGGCGGACGGCCGGCTTCCACGGCGCGCACGATCGGCGGGCTGGTGTCGTCGCGGTGCGCGCCCGGGCTGGCTTCCGCGATCTCGTCGAACAGATCGAGTTCCCTGCCGAGCATCGCGGCGATCAGTTGGTGGCGGTCGAGGTCGGCGGTGAGGTACTCGCCGACCAGACGACCGTTGCGCAGCACTGTCATCCGGTCCGAGATCTCATACACCTGATCGAGAAAATGCGACACGAACAGCACCGCGGTGCCGGTGTCGCGCAGGCGCATGATCACCCTGAACAGTTCCGCCACTTCCTGGGCGTCCAGGCTCGACGTCGGTTCGTCGAGCACGAGCACCTGCGCGGAGACGGCCGTGGCGCGCGCGATGGCGACCAGCTGCTGTACGGCGATCGGGTGCGCCCCGAGTCTGGAGCGGCAATCGATGTCGAGTTCGAGGCGTGCCAAAAAGCTCTGTAGCGCGGCGGTTCAGGGCGCGGTAGTCGATGCGGCCGAACCTGCGCGGTTCCCGCCCGAGCAGGATGTTCTCCGCGACGGTCAGGTTGGTGCAGAGGTTGACTTCCTGATAGACGGTGCTGATCCCGGCTTCCTGGGCCTGCCGTGGGCCGGCGAAGCGACGGGGTTGGCCGTCAACCGTGATGCTCCCGATTCGATGTCGTGAACCCCGGTGAGCGCCTTGATCAGCGTGGACTTCCCGGCGCCGTTCTCACCCATCAGGGCGTGCACTTCGCCAGGCAGCAGTCTGAAGTTCACGCCGTCGAGCGCCTTGACTCCCGGGAAGCTGACGCGGATATCGCGCATCTGCACCACCGGCGTGACCGGTGGCGCTGCCGGGGAGGTGGGGGCCATTGGGCGATCCGCTTTCAGGTAGATGAGACTCGGCGCCGGCCCGGGCCGGGGGAGGGCCTGCGGGGCCGGCGCCGAGAGCCTCGTGGGTGTCAGTACTTGCGGTCCGGCAGCACGGCCTTGGCTTGCTGCTGATCGAACGTCTGGTCAGGAACGACGACCCTGGCCGGGACGGGATCGCCGGCCACCACCTTCTTGGCCAGGTCCATCAGTTGCGGGCCGAGCAGCGGATTGCACTCGACCAGGAAGTTGAACTTGCCGTCCGCGAGGGCCTGCATACCGTCGCGAGTCGCATCGACCGCGACGATCTTGACGTCCTGCCCTGGTTTGAGGCCGGCCGCTTCAATTGCCTCGATCGCACCGAGTCCCATGTCGTCGTTCTGGGCGAAGACCACATCGATCTTGGGGTTGGCCTTAAGGAAGGCCTCCATCACCTGTTTGCCACCTGACCTCGTGAAATCGCCTGTCTGCGAGGCGATCACCTTCAGGTTCGGATTGGCGGCGATGCTCTCGGAGAACCCCTTGCTTCGCTCGATGGCCGGGTCCGCCCCCGTGGTGCCCTGGAGTTCAACGATATTGACCGGTCCGGTCGCCGCCGCGTACTGCTGGGCGACCCACGTTCCGGCCCGGCGGCCCTCATCGACGAAGTCGGCGCCGACGAAGGTCTTGTAGACGTCCTTCTCCTGCGTGTCCACCGCGCGGTCGGTCAGGATCACCGGGATGCCGGCGGATTTCGCCTCGAGGAGCACCGCGTCCCATCCGGTGCGCACCACTGGGCTGAACGCGATGACGTCCACGTGTTGCTGGATGAATGAGCGAATCGCCGAAATCTGGTTCTCCTGTTTGCCGTTCGCATCGGAGAACTTCAGATTGACGTCCGCGGCGCCCGCCGCCTCCTGGATGGATTTCGTATTGGCCGTACGCCATCCACTTTCGGCGCCCACCTGCGAGAAGCCCATGGTGATCTTGCCGTCGGAAGACCCGCCGGCAGGACCGCCGCCGGGCGCCGGACCGCTGCCACAGGCTGCCACCACGGTCACGACCGCCGCCGCCATCGCCGCCGCAAGAGTTCTTTTCACCGTGACTCCTTCGTTGTCTCGATTGCCGACGTCGGATGTGACCGGCGTTACAATTGCCGGATGTTAGCGTTAACACTGCGATGGTGTCAACGGGCCGAACTGCCGGCCCCTTCCGCCGCGGCCGACGAGTGGCTATCCGGTATCTAACGAGGTCAAATCCATGTTTTGGATGGACTGTTGACAAGACAGTGAAGTGGCTCACATACTGACGGCCGCCCATGTTAACGCTCACATCACAGGTCGGTGAGCGCTCGGTAAATGCCGGGCAGCTGACCGCCAATCAGGAGGATCTCGTGCGGAAGGTGATCTGGCTCGCCGCCTTACTGGCGACGGTGGTCGCGCTCGCGACGTCGGGCTGCGGACGCTCGACCGACTCGGCCAGCGGCGACGCAGCTAAAGGCACGATCGGTATCGCGATGCCGACGAAGTCGTCGGAACGGTGGGTCGCCGACGGTCAGAACATGGTCGATCAATTCAAGGCGCTCGGCTACACCACCGATCTGCAGTACGGCGACGATGTCGTGCAGAACCAGGTATCGCAGATCGAGAACATGATCACCAAAGGCGTGAAGCTTCTGGTCATTGCCCCGATCGACGGCTCCTCGCTGACCACCACCCTGCAACACGCCGCGGACATGAAGATTCCGGTGGTCAGCTACGACCGCCTGATCCGCGGCACTCCTAACGTCGACTACTACGCGACGTTTGACAACTTCAAAGTCGGTGTGCTGCAGGCTGATTACATCGTCGACAAGCTCAACCTCAAGCAAGCCAAGGGCCCGGTGAACGTCGAGTTGTTCGCGGGCTCTCCGGACGACAACAACGCGACGTTCTTCTTCAACGGCGCCATGAGCGTGCTGCAGCCCTACATCGACAAGGGTGTCCTCGTGGTCAGGAGCGGCCAGACATCGTTCGACCAGGTTGCCACGCTGCGCTGGGACGGGGGATTGGCCCAGTCTCGGATGGACAATCTGCTGAGCCAGGCCTACACGACGGCGCGTGTCGACGCGGTGCTCTCACCCTTCGACGGAATATCCCGCGGTGTCATCTCCGCGCTGAAGAGCGCCGGCTACGGCAATGCCGCCAAACCGCTGCCCGTGGTGACCGGTCAGGATGCCGAGCTGGCTTCGGTGAAATCGATCGTGGCAGGCGAGCAGACACAGACGGTGTTCAAGGACACCCGCGAACTGGCGAAGGCCGCGGTGCAGGAAGCCAATGCCGTGCTGACCGGTGGCAAGCCGGAAGTCAACGACACCAAGACATACGACAACGGCGTCAAGGTCGTGCCGTCCTATCTGCTGCAGCCAGTCAGCGTCGACAAGTCGAATTACGAAGCGGTGCTGATCAATTCCGGCTACTACAAGCAGTCCGACGTTCAGTGATCCGCACCCGATGACGACTGTGCTCGAGATGCGGGGCATCACCAAGGAATTCCCGGGGGTCAAGGCCCTCTCCGAGGTGAACCTGACCGTGAAGGACGGTGCCATCCACGCCATCTGCGGGGAGAACGGTGCGGGCAAGTCGACGCTGATGAAGATCCTCAGCGGCGTCTACCCGCATGGCAGCTACACCGGAGAGATCCTGTTCGACGGCAAGCTGTGCGAGTTCAAGGACATCCGGGCCAGTGAGCGGTGTGGCATCGCGATCATCCACCAGGAGCTCGCGCTCGTGCCCTACCTGTCGATCGCCGAAAATCTGTTCCTGGGAAACGAGCAGAGCAATTTCGGCGTCATCGGCTGGGACAAGACGCTCAGCGAGGCGCGGGCGCTGCTCCACCGGGTCGGGCTCGCGGAGAGCCCGCAAACCCGCGTCTCGGACATCGGCGTCGGCAAGCAGCAACTCGTGGAGATCGCCAAGGCGCTGTCGAAGCAGGTACGGCTGCTGATTCTGGACGAACCAACCGCGGCGCTGAATGACGCCGACAGCCGCCACCTGCTCGATCTCATCGTGGAGCTTCGTGGCCACGGGATCACCTCGATCATCATCTCGCACAAGCTCAACGAAGTGATGCAGGTAGCGGACTCCGTCACGATCCTGCGTGACGGAGAAACCGTCGAAACGGTCGACGTGGATGATGGCCTTACCGAAGACCGCATCGTTCGCGGGATGGTGGGACGTGACCTGACCCACCGCTTCCCGCCCCGCACGCACCGCGAGATCGGCGATGTGGTGTTCGGGGTCTCGCACTGGACCGTGCTGCATCCGATCGACCAGCACCGCAAGGTCGTCGACGACGTCTCACTGGACGTGCGGGCCGGTGAGATCGTGGGTATCGCAGGACTGATGGGTGCTGGCCGCACGGAACTTGCGATGAGCGTCTTCGGCCGTGCGTACGGAAAGTATGTGAGCGGCAAGGTGTTCAAGGACGGCCGCGAGGTCAGCACCCGCACCGTCTCGGACGCGATCAAACACGGAATCGCGTACGCCACCGAAGACCGCAAGCAACTTGGCCTGAACCTGATGGACAGCATCGCGCAGAGCATCACTCTGCCGTCGCTGCGCAAGGTGAGCAAGAGGTGGGTGATCAACGATCACAATGAGACGGAAGTCGGTGAGCGGTTCCGCGCATCGATGCGGATCAAGGCGCCGACCGTCACGGCGTCCACCGGCAAGCTTTCGGGCGGAAACCAGCAGAAGGTCGTGCTGAGCAAGTGGCTGTTCACGGATCCTGACGTGCTCATCCTCGACGAACCCACGCGCGGTATCGACGTCGGGGCCAAATACGAGATCTACACGCTCGTAAATGAACTCGCCGCGCGAGGCAAGGCCGTCATCGTCATCTCCTCCGAACTGCCCGAGGTGCTGGGTCTGTGTGACCGCATCTACACCCTCAGCCAGGGCCGACTCACCGGTGAAGTGGCGAGGGCCGAGGCAACCCAGGAGACGTTGATGCGCTACATGATGAAAGGACGTGCCTAGGTGACAACCACCGTCGAGCAATCGCCGCAGCAGCCTGTCACGCCGGAGCAGCGCGGCGCCGCCACACCGGAACCACCAAGTCTGCGACAACGCTTGTCGGCGTTCCTGATGTCACATGTGCGGCAGTCGGGCATGGTCGTTGCGCTGGCGGCAATCGTGCTGCTCTTCCAAATCTGGACCGGCGGCATTCTGCTCAAGCCGCTCAATGTCACCAACATCATTCAGCAGAACGGATACATCCTCGTTCTGGCGATCGGCATGGTGATTGTGATCATCTCGGGTCACATCGACCTGTCCGTCGGGTCGATCGCCGGATTCATCGGAGCAATGTCCGGTGTGCTCATGGTGCGAAACGACATGCCCTGGATGTTGGCCGTCGGAGTGTGTGTCGCGATGGGCGCGTTGATCGGTGCCTGGCAGGGCTTCTGGATCGCCTACGTGGGAATCCCGTCGTTCATCGTGACTCTCGGCGGGATGCTGGTTTTCCGGGGCGCCACACAGTATCTGCTCGAGGGCCAGTCCATCGCCCCACTGCCGCACGGGCTTGAACAGGTCAGCAGCGGCTTTCTGCCTGAGCTCGGGGCCAACGCCGTCTACCACTGGCCGACAGTGATTCTGGGTGTCGTCATCATGGTCTCCGCACTCGTCGTGCAGGTCCGGCGTCGGCGCTCACAGCTCCGCTACGGCCAACAGGTCTCGCGCACAGCACTTTTCGTTGCCAAATGCGCGGCGATCGTCGCCGCCCTCGCCGCCGTGACGCTGTTGCTCGCCAGTTACCGCGGGGTGCCGATCGTGGGCATCATCTTGGTGGTGCTGACCATCGTGTACGCGTTCGTCATGCGCAACACGGTCCCCGGTCGCCAGGTGTATGCGGTCGGCGGGAATTCGGCGGCCGCGCGGCTGTCCGGGATCCGCAACCAGCGGGTCACACTGTTGGTCTTCGTCAACATGGGCGTGCTCGCGGCGGTCGCCGGTCTGATGTTCGCCGCGCGGCTGAATTCGGCGACGCCGCAGGCGGGTATCAACTTCGAACTCGAAGCCATCGCGGCCGCCTTTATCGGCGGCGCGTCGTCGAGCGGTGGCGTTGGCACCGTTTTCGGCGCGATCGTCGGCGGGCTCGTGCTCGGAGTCCTCAACAACGGCATGTCGATTCTCGGCATCGGCAGCGATGTCCAGCAGGTGATCAAGGGGCTGGTGCTGCTCGCGGCCGTCGGGTTCGACGTCTACAACAAGCGCCGGGGCGGGCGCTGACGGCTTCAATGCCGTTGCGTGCTCTGCCGGATGATCAGTTCTGCAGGAACCAGGATCGGTTCGTCGGAGCTCGATTGCCCGCCGTCGCCGTCGATGCGATCGACGAGCACCTCCACGCTAATGCGCCCCACCGTCGCGAAATCCTGGCGGATCGTGGTCAGCGGTGGGGAAAAGTACTCGGCCTCGGGCACGTCATCGAAGCCGGCGACCAGAACATCGTCGGGCACCGGCCGGCCGGCCTCTGCGAGCGCGCGTAGCAGGCCGAGCGCCATTTGGTCGTTCGCGACGAAGATCGCGTCCACCTCGGGACGACGCGCGAGTTCGATCCCGGCCTGGTATCCCGATGCGGGTGACCAGTTGCCGCGCAAGGGTTCTGGTGCCGACCGTCCATGGTCGGCCAGCTCTTGCCGCCACCCGGCCAGGCGCGCGTCGGATTCGGTCGAGCCTTCGGCGCCGGCGACGTGCCAGACGTTCGAGGCACCCTGGTCGAGCAGATGCCGGGTGACCTGCCGCGCTCCGTCGAGCTGGTCCACGCTCACGGCAGGCATGCCGAGGCCGCCGGTCCCGTCGACGGCCACTATCGCCATCTCACCGTGCAAGCGAAGGAGGGCCTGTCGTGTTTCTGACAGCGGCGCGATCACCACCACGCCCTCCACTGACTGCTCCTCGAGCCGATTGAGTGCCCTTGGCAGCGTGGTGCTGTCGATGGTGGGTTCGCTTGCCACGCTGACGTAATAGCCCGCTTCGCGCGCGGCATGCTCGATGGCGTACAGCATGCTTGCAGGACCGTAGAGCGTGCTGTCGAAGCAGACGACGCCGAGCGTGTTCGACCGGTGGGTCACAAGCGCACGCGCCGCGAGGTTGCGGCGGTAGCCGAGTTGGTCGATCGCGTCATTGACCCGGCGGCGGGTGGCTTCCTTGACCGCGGCCGAGTCGTTGAGCACCCGTGACACCGTCTGATGGGAGACCCCCGCCACCCTGGCCACGTCGAGCATGTTGACCGGCCGGCGTTCCCGGTGCTGCTGCCCGGCGCGCCGACCCGGCGGGCCGGCGCCCTGGTCGACGTCCACGGTCGAATCGTAGTCGGATGGGGTTCGCGCCGGACCGATGTTAACGCTAACATCGGGGGCGTAGATTTGGAAAATACAAGCGCAGCTGGAGTTTTCATGTCGACCACAATGACCGTCGCCCGCCTGCACGGGGTCGGGGATGTGCGTCCCCAGACCGAACCCGTTCCGAACCCGGGCCCGGGTGAGGAGTTGGTGCGCATCACGGCCGTCGGTCTGTGTGGGTCGGACGTGCACTGGTTCACCGAGGCAGGCATCGGTGACGCGCGGCTTGTGCGGCCGCTCGTGCCGGGCCATGAGTTTGCCGGCGTGATCGAGGGCGGGCCGCGTCACGGAATGCCGGTGGCGGTCGATCCCGCGCTGCCATGTCGGCGTTGCGACACGTGTCTGCGTGGTGACCAGAACCTGTGCCCCGACGTGGTTTTCGCCGGACATTCAGGTCGGGACGGCGGCTTACAGGAATACCTCGTGTGGCCCTCGTGGGCGCTTTATCCGCTGCCCGACGGGATGAGCGCGGCCGATGGCGCCATGCTCGAGCCGCTCGGAGTCGCGCTGCACGCGCTGGACCTCGGCCACCTGCGAATCGGCGCGAGCGTGGCCATCGTCGGTGTGGGCCCGATTGGATTGCTTCTGCTGCAGGCTGTTCGAGCCGGGGCTGCCCGCGTTGCCGTTGTCGAACCGCTACCGCACCGCCGCGATGCGGCACTGCGGTTTGGTGCCGACGCCGTTCTGGATGTCGACGAGGCCGGCGACGACGCAAGGCTGGCCGACGCCACCGGACCAGCGGGCGCCGATGTCGTCTTCGAACTGGCCGGCAGTGACGAGGCGGTTGAGATTGCGCTGCGCGCCGCGCGCCCGGGCGCGCGCGTGGTGCTTGGCGGGATTCCCGACGGGGATCGGACGGCGTTTCCCGCCTCTCTGGCGCGGCGCAAGGGGGTGACGCTGGTTCTGGTCAGGCGGATGAATGAGGCGTACCCACGCGCAATTCGGCTCGTCGAGCGCCGCATGATCGATGTGTCCTCGATTGTGACGCATCGGTATCGGCTCGACCGCGTCGCCGAAGCTTTCGCCGTTGCCGCCCGTCGCGAGGGTTTGAAGGTGGTCGTCGAGCCCGGCGTTTGATCATCGGTCGTCCTGATAGCGGATAGCCCACGACGCGGACCAATCCTCCCCTGGCCGAAGCCACCGTAGTCCTTCACCGCTGTTGAAGGCGTCGGCCGGCGCGGTCATCGGCTCGATCGCGACGGCGGTCTGGTGGCCGCTCCCGCGCGGGAAGGCCCGCGTGATGAAGACCTGCACGTAGCCGAAATGCTCATCGGCCCAAAGCGAGACGGTGCGTCCATCGGGAGCCCGCAGCGAATGCGTGCTTCCGCCATCGACGATCGTCACACCGGACCAGGCGTCGTCGAGTTCGAGCGCCCCGACCGAACGGCCACCACGAAGGTCCCACGGGGTGCCCTGCACGGGCGTGACGCCGATCGGATTGAGCCGGTTGTCCACGTCGATGTGGTGGTCGGCCGAGACGGTCAACACGAGCTCGTCGACGGGAAGATCACCGATGGTGAGAAAGGGGTGGGCGCCCAACGCAACTGGCGCGCAGGTGGATCCGACGTTGCGAGCGGTGTGGGTGACCTCGAGCCCGGTAGGCGCCAAGGTGTATCGCACCCGCGTATCGAGGTGAAACGGATAGCCGTTCTGCGGGAACACCTGCGCGCCGAGCGTCACCGAGCACACCGTGCGCTCCACGACTTGGTACGGCGTGTTCCGCAAAAGGCCGTGCAGTGCATTGCCACGCGCGGGTTCGGTGATGTCGAGTTGCAGAGTGCACCCTTCATGGGTCCACCGACCGTCACGCACGCGGTTGGGCCACGGTACGAGCACGATGCCGCTGCTGAACGGTGGAGGAACATCGGCTGGGTAGCCGGCGGCGATCTCGACACCGTCGATCGACAGGTGCCTCACCGCGGCGGCGACTTCGGTGATCACCGCCCGCACGCGTCTCGATGGGGCCGCCAAGGTCAGTTCATGCTGTTCCCCGAGTGCAGGCCATTTCACGAATGTTAACGTTAACATCCGTGGGCTTGCGACGCGCTAGAGCTTGCGTGCGCTCGCCGTGGCGCGGTCGAGTTCCCAGAACGCGCGCAGCGCGACGATCTTGCCGTCGTCGTTGACCCGGTAGGTGAACACGCCCTCGGCGATGACCTCGTATCCGGCCGCCTTGATCACGATGTTGCCGACGTTGGCTTCCTCGTTGCCGCACTGGTACGTCTCGAGGAAGTTGAACTGCAACTCGCTGGGCGCGATCGCCTTGTCGTAGAACGCCGCGATCGCCTCCTTGCCGCGGTGTCCGTTGCCCTCGGGGTCGAAGTGTGACGGACCGATCGGGTCCTCGACGATGGCGTCGTCGGCGAACACGCTGAGCCACGTCTCCTTGTCGTGTGCGATCGCCGCTTCGCGTGAGCGCTTGCCCGCAAGGTGAACCGGCGCATCGGGGTTCGTGATCGTCACTGCTGCCATCCCGAGTGGATGTAGGTATCGGCGAACCGCTTCAGCGAGTCCTTCTTCTTGTCGATCGGCGCGTCGAAGCCCAGCCCGTCGAATATCCATGGGATGACGATGTTGTCGGTGACGCCGGCCTCCGCGAGCTCGCGATGGCCGTCGACGCCGAATTTGTCGATGCAGACGGCTTGGTATTCGAATGGCTCGATCGTCGCGGCCGTATTCGCCGCGCAGCGCATTGAGCTTGCCGATGGTCTCGGCCAGCTGGTCACAGGTCATCATCGCGCTGGTCCAGCCGTCGCCGATACGGGCAGCGCGCTTCAACGCGACCTCGGTATGGCCGCCGACATAGAACGGCACCGGCTTGGACGGCGCCGGACTCATCTGCAGCTTGTCGAAGTCGTAGAACTCGCCGTGGAATTCGACCATGCCGCCGTCGAGGACAAGCTTGATCACCTCGATCATCTCGTCGACGCGCTTGCCACGCTTCGCATACGGGACTCCGCACCACTCGAATTCCTCAGGTGCCCAACCGATGCCGACGCCGAATCCGAAGCGGTTGTTGGTCAGGTTCGCGACGGAGCCCACCTGACGCGCCAGCAGCAGGGGATTGCGGGAGCCGAGCTTCATCACGTTGGTGTAGAAGCGCAGCGTCGACGTCACCGCGCCCATCGCGCCAGCGACGATCAGCGGGTCGGCCCAGGGCGTGTCCTCGTTCCACATCCGGGAGCCGTCGGCGGTATACGGGTAGTCCGCCGACTGCTTCTCCATGTAGAAGATCGAATCCGGCAGTGCGATCGAGTCGAACCCGACTTCCTCTGCGGTCTTTGCGAGTTCGACGAGCTGCTCGACCGGACTCATCGCCACACTGCAGGTGTACTGCATTCTGCTCATGGCTTGTCCGCCGCAACTACCCACATGGAGTAGTACTGCGACCCGCCGCCGTAGGCGTGGCCAAGGGCCTTGCGGGCGCCCTCGACCTGGTGGTCACCGGCCTTGCCCATCACCTGAATGGCCGCCTCCGCGAACCGGATCATGCCCGACGCGCCGATCGGATTGGACGACAGCACACCGCCGGATGCGTTGAGCGGAATCCGTCCACCTATCGCGGTCTCCCCGGCCTCGGTCAGCTTCCAGCCCTCGCCTTCTGGCGCAAACCCGAGGTTCTCCAGCCACATCGGCTCGAACCACGAGAACGGGACGTAGATCTCCGCGACGTCGATCTCGTCGATCGGGCTGGTGATCCCTGCTGCCTTCCACAACGCCTTCGCGGCGTCGCGCCCCGCTTGCGGATTGACCTGGTCGCGGCCGGAGTAGGCCAGCGGCTCGGTGCGCAGCGCGGTGGCGTGGATCCAGGCCACCGGATGTCCGTCGGAGACCCGTGCGTCGGCGATTTCTTGGTTGCCGATGACCAGCGCGCACGCACCGTCGGAGGACGGGCAGGTCTCATCGAAACGAATGGGGTCCCACAGCATTTGCGACGACATCACCTTCTCCAGCGTGATGTCGGGCTGATGCAGATGCGCCAACGGGTTCTTCGCGCCGTTGAGCCGGTCCTTGACCGCGACCATCGCGCCGATGTGCGTCGGGTGCACCCGAACGCCGGATGTAGGCCCGCACATGTGGCGCGAAGTAGCCGCCAGCACCGGCGCCGACCGGCTTGGTGAACGGCACCGGAATGCTCAGTGCCCACATGGCATTCGACTCGGACTGCTTCTCCCATGCCATGGCCAGCACCCGGCGGTACTTGCCCGACTGCACCAGGCTGGCGGCCACCACTGCAGTCGAGCCGCCGACCGAGCCGGCGGTGTGCACGCGGATCAGCGGCTTACCGGTCGCGCCAACGGCGTCAGCCATGAACAGCTCGGGCATCATCACGCCCTCGAAGAAGTCGGGCGCCTTGCCGACCACCACGGCGTCGATGTCGTCCATCGTCGAGCCAGAGTCGGCAAGCGCCTTGTCGATGGCCTCGCGCACCAGGCCGTTCATCGACACGTCTTGTCGCTTGGCGACGTACTTCGTCTGCCCGGTGCCGAGCACCGCAGCGAGATTTTTAGTCATGACTGCTCAGTCCTTTGCTCTTCGCGCAAGCGCTCATCGGCCTTCCAGCACAGCGACGAGATTCTGTTGCAGCGCAGGGCCGCTGGTTGCGTGTGCCAACACCCGCTGCGCCGATCCGTTGAAGATGTGCTCTGCGGCGAAGCCGATGCGCTCAAGTCCTGCCGAGAACATCGGGTTGGCCGCCAGCGGCCCGCCCGACGGGTTCACCTTTGTCGACCCGTTCAGGCCGATGGCCTCTTTCAGGATCAGCTGTTGGTGGGTGAATGGCGCGTAGATCTCGGCCACATCGATCGAGCCGACGTCACCGCCCGTGGCCGCCTTCGCCGACGCCGCCGTCGACGGTGAGGTCGTCAGGTCCCGAGCGCCGAGCACCGGGGTCTCGATGCGATGCTCGAAACCGGTTATCCACGCAGGGTTTTCGCGGAGCTCGCGGGCTTTATCGCCTGCGGCCAGCACGATCGCAGAAGCGCCGTCGGTGATCGGCGCGATGTCGTGGCGGCGCAGCGGATCGGCGAAGAACGGGCGTGCCAGCAGCTCGTCGACAGTTTTGGCAGGCTTCTCGGAGTCGGTGCGGTCCGCGACCGCGAACGAATCCAGCGCCACCTGAGCCATCTGCTCGGCTGTCCACTTACCGGCGTCAAGGCCGAACCGCGCCTGCAGCCCGGCGATCGACACCGAGTCCGGCCACAGCGGCGCAACAGAATACGGGTCGGTTTGCATGGCGAGCACCCTGCGCAGCGTGCCAGCAGAAGACTTGCCGAACCCGTAGACAAGAGCGGTGTCGATCTCGCCGGTCAACAACTTGATGTATGCCTCGTAGAGTGCCCACGCCGCGTCCATCTCGACGTGCGATTCGTTGATCGGAGGCACGGCGCCGATCGAGTCGATCGCAGAGATGAATGAAAAGGCGCGACCGGCAAGGTAATCCGATGAGCCTGAGCACCAGAAGCCGATGTCGGTCTGCTTGATGCCCAGCTCTTCGTAGAGTTTGGCGAAGCAGGGCATCAGCATCTCGACGCCGTTCGTTGTGCCCTCGGTGCGTCGTACATGGGGTGCGTGCGCAAAGCCCACCACTGCAATGTCTGTCATCGATCTGCCTTTACAGGTGGTGCTTGTAGGTGTCGTAATCGGCATCGGGCTCGCCCGTTGGCCGGAAGTATTCGATGTTGTCGATGCCAAGGCCCCATTCCTCCTGGGGCTTCCACACCGCCTCCACCCGCATGCCCATCCGGACGTCGGCGGCATCGATCTCCTGGATCAGGTGCAGGAACGGGATGTCGGCACCATCGAGCAGCACGTAGGCCGCGACGTATGGCGGCTTGATGCGCTGGCCTGCGAACGGGATGTTGATGACTGCGAACGTCGTCACGGTGCCCTTGTCGGGCAACTCCATGAAGTCGTTGAGCTGCTGGCCGGTCGCGGGATCGGCTTCGCGTGCAGGGAAGTAGACCTTCCCGTCCTTGCCGGTGCGCGCCGCCGAGGAGCTTGCCCTGCTGCAACGCCCGCAGGTACGCGCTTTCGGGTAGCGAAGCGGTGTGCTGGATCTCGATCGCCGACGGCGTCACCTGCACGGTCACCGGATCACGGTCGTCGGTTGTGTCCGCCACCGGTTCGGCTTGATCGCCAAGGCTGAAGTAGGCGATGTCGGTGATCGCGCCGACCGGCTCGTCGAGCCAGTGCACGTGCACCCGGGCGCCGGTGCTTATCTCGTCGGACGAGCCCGCGTCCACGGCGTGCAACAGCGGGGTGTCCGCGCCGTCGAGCTTGATCATCGCCCATGCGAACGGCCGGTCCAGTGGCTGGCCCTCCAGAGGGGCAGGCTGCCAGGTCCATGACAGCACGGTCCCGACGCTGGCCACCGGTACGATCTCGGTCAATCGCTCATAGGTGACGGGGTCGAACTCGGCAGGTGGCACATGCACTCGCCCGTCGGATCCGCGCACGCCGACGATGCGCCGTTCGCGCAGGGCGGTGAAGAACTGGCTGAGGAGCGGTCCGACTGAACGGGTGTAGTCGAATGCGAGCCTCAGCGGTGCTGAAAGGGGCGGCTCATGCGGGTCGATCTGCACCGGGCTGCTTTGGCTGGTGGTCACGGCATCGAGTAGAACAGGTTCTAAGAATGGTTTCAACCACGGGTCGAGAGGCAGAGGTGACGGAGCGATGAAGCTAGGACTTCAGCTGGGATATTGGGGCGCGCAGCCGCCGGAGAATGCGCCGGAACTGGTGGCCGCAGCCGAGGACGCCGGCTTCGACACCGTGTTCACCGCGGAGGCGTGGGGGTCGGACGCCTACACGCCGCTGGCCTGGTGGGGGCGCGAAACCAAGCGGATGCGCCTCGGCACCTCGGTCATCCAACTGTCGGCCAGGACCCCAACGGCGTGTGCGATGGCCGCATTGACGCTCGACCACCTGTCCGGTGGGCGGCACATCCTCGGGCTCGGGGTGTCAGGGCCGCAGGTAGTCGAGGGCTGGTACGGCCAGAGGTTCCCTAAGCCGCTGGCCCGCACCCGCGAATACATCGACATCCTGCGGCAGGTCTGGGCACGTGAGGCGCCCGTACGCAGCGACGGCCCGCACTATCCGCTGCCGCTGACCGGCGAGGGCACCACTGGGCTCGGCAAGAACCTCAAGCCCATCACCCACCCGCTGCGCGCCGACATCCCGGTCATGCTCGGCGCCGAGGGCCCGAAGAACGTGGCGCTGGCCGCCGAGATCTGCGATGGCTGGCTGCCGATCTTCTACTCGCCCCGGATCGCGGGGATGTACAACGAGTGGCTCGACGAGGGCTTCGCCCGTCCGGGGGCCCGCCGGACCCGGGAGACCTTCGAAATCTGTGCCACGGCCCAGGTCGTCGTCACCGACGACCGCGCGGAGGTCATGGAGTTGATGAAGCCGCACCTGGCGCTCTACATGGGCGGGATGGGCGCCGAGGACACCAACTTCCACGCCGACGTCTACCGCCGGATGGGTTACGCAGAGGTCGTCGACGACGTCACGACGCTGTTCCGCACCGACCGCAAGGACGAGGCCGCCAAGATCATTCCCGACGAGTTGGTCGACGACTCGGCCATTGTGGGCGACCTCGGCTACGTGCAGCAGCAGATCAAGGCATGGGAAGCCGCAGGCGTGACCATGATGGTGGTCGGCGCCCGGTCACCCGAGCAGATCCGCGACCTCGCCGCGCTGGTGTAGACACTTCTTGCTAGTTGTTTAGAACACGTTCTAGATTGGCCGGATGACTGCTTCGCAGCACACCATCGCCGGCACGGTTCTCACGATGCCGGTCAAGATCCGCAAGGCCGAACAGCACATGGCGATGTTCTCGGTGAAGGCCGACGCCGCCCAACAGATGATCGACTACAGCGGGCTGAAGGTATGCCAGTTCCTGCCAGGGCGCGCGATCGTGGTCCTGATGCTGATGCGCTATGTCGACGGCGACCTCGGTCAGTACTACGAGTACGGCACCAACGTGATGGTGAATCCGCCTGGATCGGATGCGAGTGGACCGCGCGCACTGCAGTCGGCCGGTGCCTTCATTCACCACCTTCCGGTCGACCAGGCGTTCACTTTGGAGGCGGGAACCACGATCTGGGGCTACCCGAAGGTGATGGCCGACTTCACCGTGCGGGAGGGGCGGCAGTTCGGGTTCGACGTCAGCATCGACGGCCAGTTGGCGGTTGGCATGGAATTCCGTCCCGGCCTACCGGTCCCGTCGGCCTTGACCTCGCGCACGCAAGAAAACCCGACCTATTCATATCGTGATGGCGTCCTGCGCAAGACAATCGGTGAGATGACGCTCAGCGGTGTGCGGTACCGGCTCGGCGGCGCACACATTCGGCTCGGCGATCACCCGTATGCCAAAGAACTTGCAGCGCTTGGCTTGCCGAAGCGTGCAATGGTTTCGGCTTCGGCTGAGAACGTCGAGATGTCGTTCGGCGACGCGCAGGAGGTGTCTCGATGACCGACTACCAAGCCGGATGTGGATCTGACCGACGGCGCTTTCTACGCCGACCGTCCCGCGGCCCGCGAGGTCTACCGCTGGATGCGCGAGAACGAGCCGGTGTTCCGTGACCGCAACGGCTTGGCCGCCGCGGCCACGTATGCGGCGGTGATCGAGGCCGAGCGCAACCCGAGTTGTTCTCCAACGCGGGCGGCATCCGGCCCGATCAAGACGCGCTGCCAGATGATGATCGAGATGGACGATCCGGCAACATCTGTTGCGCCGCAAGCTCGTCAACGCCGGCTTCACGCGAAAGCGGTTGAAGGTCCAAGAGAGTCCATCGGTCAGTTCGTTGTGCGACACACTCATCGACGCGGTGTGCGAGCGCGGCGAATGTGATTTCGTCTGGGACCTCGCCGCGCCGCTGCCGATGGCGGTCATCGGCGACATGCTCGGGGTGCTCCCGGACGAGCGCGAGATGTTCCTCAAGTGGTCCGACGATAATGGTCGGCTGAGTTCCACTGTGTCCGAGGCGGATATCCAGGTCACGATGGATGCCTTCATGGCGTACAACGACTACATCCGCAGCAAGATCGAACAGCGAGGAGCCGAGCCGACCGACGACCTGATCAGCGTCCTGGTGCATGCGGAGGTGGACGGGGAACGGCTGTCCGAGGACGACGATCGTGCAGGAGACTCTGCTGATCCTCGTCGGCGGCGACGAGACGACCCGCCACACGATCTCCGGTGGCACCGGCAGCTGATCCGCCACCCCGAGCAGTGGGATCTCTCGCAGAACGATCTGGAGCTGATCCCCAGCGCGATCGAGGAGATGCTGCGCTGGACGTCGCCGCGTGAAGAACATGGCGCGAACGATCACCGCCGACACGGAGTTTCACGGCGCCCATCTCAAAGTCAGGGCGAGAAGATGATGCTGATGTTCGAGTCGGCGAACTTCGACGAGAAGCCGTGTTCGGGGATCCGGACAACTTCAATATTCAGCGAGATCCCAACAGCCACTTGGCGTTCGGCTTCGGCACGCACTTCTGCCTTGGCAACCAGCTGGCCCGCATCGAGCTGATCAATCATGACGCGCCGGGTGCTGCAGCGGCTGCCCGATCTGCGACTGGCCTCCGACGACGAGCTTCCGCTGCGGCCCGCGAACTTCGTCAGCGGCCTTGAGACGATGCCGGTGGTCTTCACGCCCGACCAAGCCGCTGGCGTAGCGATTTCGGCGCGCTTACGCCCGCTGAGAGTCCGTTTCCGCGCCGAAACCGCTACTTCATCTTGAAGTTGGGGGCGCGCTTCTCCTTGAAGGCCAGCGGGCCTTCCTTGGCGTCATCGGACACGAACACCTCGATGCCGATCTTGGTGTCGATCTTGAAGGCGTCGTTCTCGTGCATGCCCTCGGTCTCGTGGATCGTCCGCAGGATCGCCTGTACCGCGAGAGGACCGTTGCGGTTGATCACCTCGGCGATCTCCAACGCCTTCTCCAGCGCCGAGCCGTCCGGCACGACATACCCGATCAGGCCCATCTCCTTGGCCTCGGCGGCCGTGATGTGCCGTCCGGTCAGCAGCAGATCGCAGGCAACGGTGTAGGGGATCTGGCGGACCAACCGCACCGCCGAGCCGCCCATCGGGTACAGGCTCCACTTGGCCTCTGAGATTCCGAACTTGGCACTCTCGCCGGCGATGCGGATGTCGGTGCCCTGCAGGATCTCGGTGCCGCCCGCGATGGCCGGGCCCTCGACGGCCGCGATCAGCGGCTTGGTCAGCCGCCGGCCCTTGAGCAGGGAATCGATGCGTGACGGGTCGTAGCTGCCGTCCTTGAACGAGTCGCCCGGCGGCTTGGCCGTCGCGGCCTTGAGGTCCATGCCCGCGCAGAAATAGCCGCCGGCACCGGTCAGGATGCAGCTGCGGATCTCGGGATCGTTGTCGACGCGGTCCCACGCCTCGACCATGATCGAGAGCATCTCGGTGGAAAGCGCGTTACGGGCCTCTGGCCGGTTCAGGGTCAAGATCAAGGTGTGTCCGCGCTGCTCAATGAGGGCGTCGGGGCCTTTTTCGGACTCGCTCACGGGTGGTCGCCTTCCTGCGATCAAAACCACAGACTTGAATGAAAATGTAACACGTTCTAGTTTAGGTTCCGTGGCCCTGAACATTGCCGATCTTGCCGAGCACGCCATCGACGCTGTGCCTGACCGTGTCGCCCTCATCTGCGGCGACGAGCAGCTCACCTATGCCCAGTTGGAGGAGAAGGCGAACCGCCTCGCCCACTACCTCATCGATCAGGGCGTCAAGAAGGACGACAAGGTCGGTCTGTACTGCCGCAACCGCATCGAAATCGTCATCGCGATGCTCGGCATCGTCAAGGCAGGCGCCATCCTGGTCAACGTCAACTTCCGCTACGTCGAGGGCGAGCTGAAGTATCTGTTCGAGAACTCCGACATGGTCGCGCTGGTGCACGAACGCCGGTACGCCGACCGCGTCGCCAACGTGCTTCCCGAGACGCCGAACGTCAAGACGATCCTGTGCGGTCGAGGACGGCAGCGACGATGACTTCCAGCGCTACGGCGGCGTCGAGTTCTACTCCGCGTTGGAAAAGGGATCACCCGAACGCGACTTCGGCCCGCGCAGCGCAGACGACATCTACCTGCTCTACACCGGAGGGACCACCGGCTTCCCCAAGGGCGTGATGTGGCGGCACGAGGACATCTACCGGGTGCTGTTCGGTGGAACCGACTTTGTGACGGGTGAGTTCGTCAAGGACGAGCACGACCTCGCCAAGGCCGCCGCGGCGAACCCGCCGATGATCCGCTACCCGATCCCGCCGATGATCCACGGCGCCACGCAATCGGCCACCTGGATGTCGATCTTCTCCGGCCAAACCACTGTGTTGGCACCGGAATTCGATGCCGACGACGTCTGGCAGACGATCGAAAAGCACAAGGTGAACCTGCTGTTCTTCACCGGCGACGCGATGGCCCGCCCCCTGCTCGATGCGCTGACGAAACTGCACGAAGCTGGCCACGAGCCCGACTTGTCGAGCCTGTTCCTGTTGGCGAGCACTGCAGCGCTGTTCTCCACCAGCATCAAGGAGAAGTTCCTCGAACTGCTGCCCAATCGGGTGATCACCGACTCGATCGGATCGTCGGAAACGGGCTTCGGCGGAACCAGCATCGTGGCCAAGGGCCAGTCGCACACCGGCGGGCCGCGCGTGACGATCGATCACCGCACCGTCGTGCTCGACGAGGACGGCAACGAGGTCAAGCCGGGCTCCGGAGTGCGCGGGATGATTGCCAAGAAGGGCAACATTCCGGTCGGCTACTACAAGGACGAGAAGAAGACCGCAGAGACGTTCAAGACCTTCAACGGTGTGCGCTACGCGATTCCGGGTGACTACGCGGAGGTCGATGAGGACGGCTCCGTGACGATGCTCGGCCGCGGCTCGCAGTCGATCAACAGTGGCGGCGAGAAGATCTACCCCGAGGAGGTCGAGGCCGCACTCAAGGGTCATCCGGACGTATTCGACGCGCTGGTCGTCGGCGTTCCCGACGAGCGCTACGGCAACTGCGTCGCCGCCGTCATACACCGTCGCCCCGGCACCAACCCGTCGCTGGCCGAACTCGACACGTTCGTGCGGCAGGAGATCGCGGGATACAAAGTGCCGCGCAAGGTTTGGTGGGTCGACGAGATCCACCGGACCCCGGCCGGCAAGCCCGACTACCGGTGGGCCAAGGACACGACCGAAGAGCGGCCCGCCGACGACGCACACGCCAATCATGTGGGAACACCGTCCAGTCCGTGAAGATGCGCACTGAGCTTTGCGACCGCTTCGGCATCGACTATCCGATCTTCGTTTTCACACCATCGGAGAAGGTCGCCGCCGCGGTCAGCAAGGCCGGTGGGCTCGGCGTGCTGGGCTGCGTGCGATTCAACGAGGCCGACGACCTCGAGAACGTGTTGAACTGGATGGACGAGAACACCGACGGCAAGCCGTACGGCGTCGACATCGTGATGCCCGCCAAGGTGCCGCAAGAGGGATCGGCCGTCGACATCGACAAGCTGATCCCGCAGTCACACCGCGACTTTGTCGCCAAAACCCTTGCCGATCTTGGTGTTCCGCCGCTACCCGACGACGGGGACCGCAACGAGGGTGTGCTCGGCTGGCTGCATTCGGTGGCGCGTTCGCACGTCGAGGTGGCACTCAAGCACCCGATCAAGCTGATCGCCAATGCGCTCGGCTCGCCGCCGAAAGACGTCATCGACCAGGCGCATGAGCACGGCGTTCCGGTTGCGGCGCTGGCGGGAAGCGCCAAGCATGCGCAGCGGCATGTCGAGAACGGCGTCGATATCGTCGTTGCGCAGGGCTACGAGGCCGGTGGACACACCGGCGAGATCGGGTCAATGGTGCTGTGGCCGGAAATCGTTGACGGGTTAGCCGCACTTGGCCATCAAACTCCGGTGTTGGCGGCCGGTGGCATCGGGACCGGACGACAGGTGGCCGCGGCGTTGGCTCTTGGCGCCCAGGGTGTCTGGATGGGCTCTGCGTTCCTGACGTCGGCGGAATACGACCTCGGCCATCGCAAGCCGAGTGGCGTTTCGACGATCCAGGAAGCGCTGCTGCGCGCGAGTTCCAGCGACACCGTGCGGCGCCGCATTTACACCGGCAAGCCCGCTCGGCTGCTGAAGACTCGGTGGACCGATGCCTGGGATGAGCCGGATGCGCCCGAGCCGCTGCCGATGCCGCTGCAGAACATTCTCGTCAGCGAGGCGCATCAGCGGATGAACGAGTCGGACAACCCCGACACCGTCGCGATGCCGGTCGGTCAGATCGTCGGGCGGATGAATGAGATCAGGCCGGTCGCCGACATCATCGCCGAGCTGGTGGCTGGCTTCGCGGATGCCACCCAGCGACTGGATGGCATCCGCGACAGCTGATCTGCGTCAGGGCGCGATCGTGGTCTCCGTGTCGATCACATCCGTTGCCGCGCCGATGATTTCCTTCTGGTCCTCAAGACCGTCGGCGTTGAGCTGCAGCACATAGAGGCCGTCGCTGCCAGGAATCACGACCGTCTTCTGCGCGACGATCTTGGTCTGGCCGTCCTGCGTCCAAGTGCCGCCGAGCTGGTAGGCGGGATACTCGCCGAGGGTGCTGACTTCGCCCTCGTTCATCGCGCTCCAGCCGGGTAGGTTGTTCAGCTCACCCGGCGCGAGATCGATGATCTTCTGCGGGTCGACATTTCCGCGTCAGCTTGGACACCAGCGCCACGATGCTCGGTGTGTACTCGCCAGCTTCCGGGCCGGTGTAAACGATCGCGCCGTAAGCCCACTCAGGCGTGTCCTCGCCTGCCGGCTCCCAGCCCTCGGGCACAGGAAGATCGATCGTGGGAGAGCCGGGATCGCCTCGCTTGACCGGCGCCTCCTGGATGTTGTTCTCCTTGATGTAGCTGGCGATCGTGGGGTTCGGCCCAGCTGCGTCCTCGTCGCGCGGCGCAACCTTGGGCTTCGACGACGGAGCGGCTTTCTTGCTCGTTGTCTCGCTCGTGGTCTTCGACGCCGACGTGGACGTGCTGGGTTCGGTCTTGGTATCGGAACCGCAGCCGGACAGCACGACTGCGAGGGCCGCGGCTATCGCGGCCATCCCGAGATTGCTGTGCGTTTCATGAAGTAACTCCTGTCAGTATGGTGTTCGCCCGTTGCCGTGACAGGCAAACGGATTCGGTGGGTATGCCGTAGCGAAGCGTAGTGCAAAAGCGCGCTTATGCAGGGAGAGTAGATCTACTCAAACTACTGTTGCCAAGATCTCAGCAAGGGTAGATGAATTAGATATCGAGCGTGTCCGATTCGTTCACGACAGCGCGAGGGCCTTCGCCCTAGCGTGCTGAGCATGGATATTCGCCTTACATCGACGGTCTTCCAGATCTTCGCCAACGACGTGCAACGATCGCTGGAGTTCTACCGACTACTCGGCCTGGCCATCCCCGAGTCGAACGAACTGCACGTGGCGGTGGACTCTGCCCGGCGGCAATACCCTGTCCTTCGATACCGAGGACACCATCGCAGGGATGCATCCTGGTTGGGCGCCGCCGACGTCATCGGCAAGCCGGTTGGCGCTGGCGTTCGGGGTCGATTCCCCGGCCAAGGTCGACGCGCTCTTCGAAAAGGTCACCGCCGCAGGGCACGCCGGACCCTTGAAGCCGTACGACGCGCCATGGGGCATGCGTTATGCGACGGTGGCCGACCCCGACGGCAACTGGGTCGACCTTTTCGCGCTGCTGTCCTGACGCAGCGCGGCAAGCGGTACTCCGGCGAGTTCGCGGACCTCGCGGTGCAGGTGCGGCTGGTCGGCATACCCGGCCCGCGCGGCCACTTCCGCGTACGGCAGCCCCTCGTCGAGCAGCGGCACCGCGCGACGAAACCGCAGGATCCGCCGCAACGTCGCAGGACCATAGCCGTACACGGCGCCGCACTGACGCTGCAGCGTGCGGCTCGACCAGCCCACCTCACGCGCCACGTCAGTGACCGCAGACCCTGCCGCCAGGCTGCCGGTGACGTGGCGCAACAGTGGCAGCGACCACGGCGCAGTCTCTGCTCGCGGACCGTCCGACGCGAGGTCGGTGGCCAGCTCCACCAGCGAGCGCATTCGCGGCGGCACCGATCTCAGATCATTCACCGCAACCCGCGCGTTGCGCAGCTCCGACGCAGGCACGCCGAGTAGCCGCGGAAGCACCCCGGGATGAAAGCGCAAGCCCACGAACGGTTCTCCGTCGCGAGCAGTTACAGACGCGGTGGTGTCCGGGCCGGCCACCACGAAGCGGCCGTCCATCCGCATCAGATCCATACACCCGTCAGGAAGCACCCTCACCGGCTCCGGAGGACCGTCCACCACCCACGCGCATTCGACCAGGTCGCGCAGCGTGGTGGGCGGTGGGAATTCGCGGTAGCCCACCCGTGCGAGGCTACCTCGCGATCGGCCACACCGGGTCGGCGCAGTCGGTGCCCTCCGCGGAAAGCTGGCGCTTGATCACCTTGAACGTCTCGGTGCGCGGCAGCTCGGCGCCGACACGGACGTACGACGGCCACTGCTTGGGCCCGAGATCCGGTTGTTCGGCCAGGAAGGCCCTGAACTTGTCGGCGTCGAACTCAGCGCCTGCACTGAGCACCAACGCAGCCATGACCTGATCGCCGACATCGGGGGCGGGGATCCCGTACACCGCCACCTCCACCACATCGGGATGGCGCAACAGCACCCGTTCGATCGGGGCCGACCCAAGGTTTTCGCCGTCGACGCGCATCCAATCGCCGAGCCGGCCTGCGAAGTACACATAGTCGTTCTCGTCGCGGTAGGCGAGGTCTCCGCTGTGGTAAACGCCGCCGCGCATCCGGTCCGCGTCGGCGTCCGGATCGTTGTAATAGCCTTCGAAACGGCCTGCGTCGGAGACGTTTACGAGCTCGCCCGTTACGCCGGGCGGGCACGGCTCACCCGTGTCGACATCGACGATCTTGATGCCGTCCGGTAGCGGGCCCAACGAACCCGGTGGGGTGTCGGGCGTGCGGGCGATGTTCACCCCGCCTTCGGTCGAACCAAACCCGTCCTGGACGAGAGTGCCGAACCTCTCGCCAAACCGCTCGATGTCGCGCGGCGCGCCCTCGTTGCCGTAGACGGCACGCAGCGGATTGTCCGCATCGTCTTCACGCTCGGGTGTGGCGAGTACGTAGGACAACGGCTTGCCGACGTAGTTGGCGTACGTCGCGCCGTAGCGACGTACATCCGGAAGAAACTGCGACGCGGAGAACTTGCGCCGCAGCACAAGTGAGCCTCGGCACCCGACCGCCACCGCCCAGCCAACAAGCACCGCATTGGAATGGAACAACGGCATCGACACGTAACAGATGTCATCGGGCCCCAGCGAGAAGCGTTGCGTCATCGTCACGCCTGCGATCGCCACCTTGCCCTGGCTGCACTTCACCGCCTTGGGTTCACCACTGGTGCCCGAGGTGTAGATCAGCATGAACAAGTCGCCAGGATCGGCGTCATACGCGACGACCGGTTCGTCGTATTGCGCCGCCACCTCGGCGGCCCACTCCGGCGAGTCGACGTCTATGTAGTCGACATCGAGGCCCCCTGCCGATGCCGAATCAGCCAGTACCACCTGGCAATCCGCGTGCGTGACATCGCGAGCCAGCGCCGCGCCCCGCCGAACCGGGTTCAGCCCCACCGGCACGATGCCGGTCAGGGCCGCGGCGGTCAGCACCGCGGAGAAGAACGGCGTGTTCTGCAAGAGCACCCCGACATGGGGCGGGCGTTCGGGATCGAGACGCGATTTCAACGCTGCAGCGATCGCGGCGCCGTGCCGGATGTGGTCGCGCCAGCTGGTGAAGGTGTCCTCGAAGTACACGCCCCGATCGTCGACCTCGACCAGCGGCGTTAGCAGGTCGGTGACGGTGGGCAGCCCCTGGGTCACTGTGCCCTGCTCTTCGCGCAAGCGCTCATCGCGCCTAGGCCGGCGTGTCGGCCAACTCACGGCCGATGCGCAGCAGTTGGCCGGTCGCGCTGCCGACCGCGAACTCCGTTTGCTTGGCCGCGAGGAAGTACCGGTGGACGGGGTGATCGAGGTCGATCCCGACGCCGCCATGCACGTGAACGGTGGTGTGTGCCACGCGATGTCCGGCATCGGCCGCCCAGAACGCGGCCGTGCTGACATCGACGTCCGCCGGTAGATCCTCCGACAGCCGCCACGCCGCCTGGGTGACGGTCAGCCGCAGAGCCTTGACAGCGATGTAGTCATCGGCCAGCCGCGACGAGACGGCCTGGAAGCTACCGATCGGCCGGTCGAACTGCTCGCGTTCGCGGGCATACTCCGACGTGAGTTCCAGCGCCCGCTCGAGCACGCCAAGCTGATACGCGCTGCGACCGAGGTTGCCGTGGGTGGTGAGCCACGCGACGACATCGGCGCCGCCGACCACCCGAGCGGCCTCGACACCCTGCAGTTCCAGATGCCCGACACTGCCGTGCCCTGTGGTGTCGAGGCTCGTCACAGTCGCGCCGGCGTCGTCCTTGGCGATCAGGAAAACCTTGGTGCCCGAGTCGGTTTCGGCCGGGACCAGGAACGCGTCGGCCACTGGTCCGTAGGCGACCTGTGTGCGCGAGCCGGTCAGTTTGTACCCAGCTCCAACCGCCTGAGCCTGCACCGGGCCCTCGCCCATCTCGCCGTCGAGCGCGACCGCGATGATCTTGTCGCCGTTGATCGCCGGCGTCGCCCACTGCTGCTGCAGCGCTTCCGATCCGAACTTCGCGAGCGCACCAGCGCCGAGCACGGCGGACTCGAGGTATGGCACCGCGGCGAGCTGGCGGCCCAACGCGACCAGCACCGCGACCTGCTCGAGCTCGCCGAAACCGCCACCGCCCAAGGATTCCGGAGCCGCGGTGGACAGGATGTCGGCTTCGATCAGCTTTTCCCACAGGTCTTGGTCGAAGCGTTCCTCGACCGCGTCGAGCACTCGGAAGTGTTCGTTGGTACAGACCGATTCGGCAATGGTGCGGGTCAGGCCGCCCAGATCGTCCGCGGCTTCCGTCGTCTTGAAGTCCATGATGTTCCTTACCGATTGACCCTGGGCAGGCCGAGCGCGACCATGCCGATGATGTCGCGCTGGATCTCGTTGGTGCCGCCGCCGAACGTCAGGATCAGGCAGCTGCGATGCATCCGCTCGACTCGTCCACGCAGCAGCGCGCCGGGGGAGTTCGTCCTGAGTGTGCCCGCCGTGCCGAGTACCTCCATCAGGAGGCGGTAGGCCTCGGTGGCCAGTTCGGTGCCGTACACCTTGGCCGCCGATGCGTCCGCGGGCGACGGCGAGGCTTCGGTGGAGGCCAGCTCCCAGTTGATGAGCTTGAGCACCTCGGCCTTGGCATGCACGCGGGCGAGGTTGAGCTGCACCCACTCCGAGTCGATGAGCCGGTTGCCGTGGACGGTCTTCGTGTTCTGCGCCCATTCACGCACACCGTCCAGCGCAGAGAAGATCGGCTGGGCCGAGACCAGTGCGACGCGCTCGTGGTTGAGCTGGTTGGTGACCAGCTTCCAGCCGGCGTTCTCCTCGCCGACCAAGCTGGTGGTCGGCACTCGGACATCCTGGTAGTACGTAGCGCTGGTGTCCACGCCCGCCATCGTGTGCACCGGGGTCCAGGAGAAGCCGTCGGCCGTGGTCGGCACGATAAGCATCGAGATGCCGCGGTGCTTCTTGGCTTCCGGGTTGGTGCGCACCGCAAGCCAGACGTAGTCCGCGTAGGCGATCAGGCTGGTCCACATTTTCTGGCCGTTGACGACGTAGTCGTCGCCGTCACGCACGGCAGTCGTGCGCAATGCGGCAAGGTCGGTGCCTGCGCCCGGTTCCGAGTAGCCGATGGCGAAGTGCAGTTCACCCGCGGCGATCTTGGGCAGGAAGAACTTCTTTTGCTCCTCGGTGCCGAACGCCATGATCGTCGGCGCCACGCTGTTGATGGTCAAGAACGGCACAGGGACGTTCGCGATCGAGGCCTCGTCGTTGAAGATCAGCCCGTCCATCGGCGGGCGCGCCTGGCCGCCGAACTCCTTCGGCCAGCTCAGTGTCAGCCAGCCGTCCTTGCCCATCTGCGCGACGGTCTCGCGGTACACGTTGCCGCGCCCCATTTCGCCGCCGTCGCCTGCGCTCAGCGCCTCGGCGCGCTCGGGCGTCATCAGCTTGGTGAAGTACGCCCGCAGCTCGCGGCGCAACTCCTCCTGCTCAGGGGTGTAGCCGATACGCATCGTCGTGTCCTTACTCGGGTTAAATGACAACCCATGGTCTGACCCTCGTTCACTCCCGGTTGTAACACGTTCTAGTCTTGGGGTCCAGGCCGGTGTCACACTGGTGCCCATGGGCGGGTCGTATTCTCAAGGCGGAATACGGGCGAGGAGGTATCTGATGCGAGTGGAAGTAGACCGAGACCGCTGCGAGGGCAACGCGGTGTGCCTGGGAATTGCCCCCGACCTGTTCGATCTCGACGACGAGGATTATGCCGTTGTCAAGGCCGACCCGGTGCCGGCCGACCAGGAGGAGCTTGCGGAGCAGTCGATTGCCGAATGTCCGCGAGCTGCCCTGATCCGCAGAGACTAGAGGTATTCATAAATTGACTCCCAACATTGAGGGATCAGCTGCGACTGACCTCTCGGGTTTTGTCGCGGTGGTAACCGGCGCGGCCGCGGGCCTCGGCCGGGCTGAGGCCATCGGCCTTGCACGCGTCGGCGCGACCGTCGTGGTCAACGACATCGCGGGCGCGCTGGACAAATCCGACGTCATCGACGAGATCACGGCCGCCGGTTCCAAGGCCGTCGCGGTCGCAGGCGACATCAGTGCGCGGTCCACCGCCGACGAGCTGGTTGAAACGGCCGACGGCCTCGGCGGACTGAGCATCGTCGTCAACAACGCGGGGATCACCCGCGACCGCATGCTGTTCAACATGACCGACGAGGAGTGGGACGCCGTGATCGCGGTCCACCTGCGCGGCCACTTCCTGTTGACTCGCAATGCCGCCACCTATTGGCGGGCGAAAGCCAAAGAGGCCGGCGGAACGGTCTACGGCCGCATCGTCAACACCTCCTCGGAGGCCGGCTTGGTCGGGCCGCCTGGCCAGGCCAATTACGGTGCGGCCAAGTCCGGGATCACCGCGCTGACGCTGTCCGCGGCACGGGTTCTCGGGCAGTACGGGGTGCGCGCCAACGCGATCGCGCCGAGGGCCCGCACGGCGATGACCGCCGACGTCTTCGGGGAATCGCCCGAGCTGACCGAGGGTCAGATCGACCCGCTGTCGCCCGAGCACGTCGTGAACCTGGTCCGGTTCCTTGCCTCTCCCGCTTCCGAAGGCGTCAACGGACAGCTGTTCATCGTTTATGGTCCGACGGTGACCCTCGTTGCGGCGCCGACGGCAGAGCAACAGTTCAGTGCGGAATCCGACGCGTGGGACCCGTCGGAGCTGTCGGAAACTCTGCAAAATTACTTTGCTGACCGTGATCCCGAACGGAATTTCTCGGCGACTGCCCTCATGGGTCAAGGAGAATGACGTTCTTGTTTCTCAAAGTTCCGTGAGCGCTAGAACACGTTATAGAATGACCTGGGTCACACTGGCGTTGACCTGCGCAAATATTACAGTTTCGAGTAGTTTTTTCGTTCTTTGACACTGCGAACACGTTCTAGTTAGTATGATCCGGCTCACTAAGAGCACCGCTTAAACCTGGGGTTGTATAACAGCCGCGGCGAACAGTCTCGAACTCTTCGCCAAGGCGTGTCGGAACCATCCCGCTGCGAGAAACGGAGCCGAGGTTGAGGGAGCAACTCGCCGTTCCGGCTCGGGCCGTCGGCGGGTTCATGGAGATGTCCCTCGAGACGTTCGTCAAGACCTTCCGTCGTCCCTTTCAGTTCAAGGAATTCCTGGATCAGACCTGGATGATCGCCAGGGTTTCGATCCTCCCGACATTGTTGATCGCGATTCCGTTCACGGTGCTGGTTTCCTTTACCCTGAACATCCTGCTGCGCGAGATCGGCGCCGCGGACCTGTCCGGCTCCGGTACCGCGTTTGGCACCGTGACTCAGCTGGGTCCGGTCTCGACCGTGCTCGTCGTCGCCGGCGCGGGGGCGACTGCGATCTGCGCCGACCTAGGTGCCCGCACCATCCGTGAAGAAATCGACGCGATGCGCGTGCTCGGCATCGATCCCATTCAGCGGCTCGTGGTGCCGCGCGTTCTGGCGTCGACGTTCGTGGCGCTGTTGCTCAACGGTCTGGTGATCGCGATCGGCCTAAGCGGCGGCTACGTGTTCTCGGTCCTGCTGCAGGGGGTAAACCCAGGGGCGTTCATCAATGGCCTGACCATCCTGACCGGGCTGGGCGAGCTGGTGGTCTCCGAAATCAAGGCCCTACTGTTCGGTGTCCTGGCGGGGCTCGTCGGCTGCTATCGCGGCCTCACCGTCAAGGGCGGACCCAAGGGTGTCGGAGAAGCCGTCAACGAGACCGTCGTCTATGCCTTCATCTGCCTGTTCGTGGTCAACGTGATCATGACGGCCATCGGCGTCCGGGTGCTGAGCGGATGAGCCAGCTGGGGTCCTACGACATCACGCTGCGGATGCGGCGGGCGTTTCGGTGGCTGCCCCGCGCCGTCGACAGCTTCGGCGAGCAGGCGTTGTTCTACGCCCAGTCGGTCCGATACATGCCCCTCGCGCTGCGGCGCTACTCCAAGGAGACCGTCCGGCTGATCGCGGAGATGACCCTCGGCACCGGCGCGCTGTTGCTCATCGGCGGCACCGTCGGTGTCGCGGCATTCATGACGCTGGCGTCCGGCGGCGTCATCGCCGTGCAGGGCTACTCGTCCCTCGGCGATATCGGCATCGAGGCGCTCACCGGGTTCCTGTCGGCGTTTCTCAACGTACGCATCGTCGCCCCGATCATCGCGGGCATCGCGCTCGCGGCCACCATCGGCGCGGGCGCCACCGCGCAGCTGGGCGCGATGCGCATCGCAGAAGAGATCGACGCCACCGAGGCGATGGCCATCCATTCGGTGTCCTACCTGGTGTCGACGCGCATCATCGCCGGGCTGGTCGCGATCATCCCGCTGTACTCGCTGGCCACGCTTGCCGCGTTCTTTTCCGCCAGGACCATCACCGTCTACGTCAACGGTCAGTCAGGGGGACTCTACGACCACTACTTCAACACCTTCCTCAATCCCACTGACTTGCTGTGGTCGTTCCTGCAGGCAATAGTGATGGCCGTCGCCGTGATGCTGATACATACGTACTACGGCTACAACGCATCCGGTGGCCCCGTCGGTGTCGGCGTCGCAGTGGGCCAGGCGGTGCGTGCCTCGCTTATCACCGTCGTCGTCATTACTTTGTTCATCGCCCTCGCCGTATACGGCGCGTCCGGTAACTTCAACCTGTCGGGGTAGAGGGGAAACGTCGTGTCGAGGACTACCGCGATCAGGATCGCCGCCGCAGTGTTGGCGGCGATCATCGTGGCGTTCACGGTATTTACGTATTTGGCGTACACCGCCGCGTTCACCCCGACCGACACCGTGACGGTGACGTCGCCGCGCGCCGGTTTGGTGATGGACAAGGAAGCGAAGGTCAAGTACCGCGGTATCCAGATCGGCAAGGTCGAAGACATCGCGTATTCCGGTGATCAGGCGAAGTTGACTCTGGCGATCAAGCGTGACCAGTTGCGCTACATCCCGTCGAACGCTCTGGTGCGCATCGGCAGCACAACGGTGTTCGGCGCGAAGTCGGTCGAGTTCCTTGCACCGGAGCAGCCGGCCGGTACTCCCTTGCGCCCCAACGCCACCGTCCAGGCTCAGTCCGTGCAGTTGGAAGCCAACACGTTATTCCAGACCCTGATCGACGTGCTTCACAAGATCGATCCGATAAACCTGAACGCGACCCTTTCGGCGATCGCCGAGGGGTTGCGTGGTCATGGTGACGATTTCGGCGCTAGCCTGGCGGGCTTGAATCAGTATCTCGCGCAACTGAATCCAAAGTTGCCGACGGTTGAGTCGGATTTCGCGCAGACAGCGAAGGTAGCCAACATCTACGGGGATGCCGCCCCCGATTTGGTCACCGTGATCGACAATGTGCCGACGATCAACAATACGATCGTCGATCAGAAGGAGAACTTGAACGCGACGCTGCTCGCGACAATCGGTTTGGCGAACCAGGGATACGCCACACTGGAGCCCGGGGCGGACGATTACATCGCGGCGATCCAGCGGTTCCGGGCACCGTTGAAGGTGCTTGGCGACTATTCGCCGGAAATCGGCTGCATATTGCAGGGCGTCAAGAACGGCTCCGAGCGGGCGGGACGCCTCGTCGGGGGCATCAAGCCGGGCGCGATGGTGAGCTCCAGTTTCGTGCTGGGTGTGCCGTCGTACACGTATCCGGAAAGCCTGCCCATTGTGAACGCGTCCGGCGGACCCAACTGCCGAGGACTGCCCGACTTGCCTAGCAAGCAGTACGGTGGCTCGTGGTATCGGGCGCCATTCCTGGTCACCGACAACGCCTACATCCCGTACGAGCCATTCACCGAGGTGCAGGTCGACGCGCCGAATACCCTGCAGTTCCTCTTCAACGGCGCGTTCGCTGAACGGGACGACTTCTGATGGGCCACCGAGGACTGCTGATCAAGGTGAGTATCTTCGCCGTGGTCATGCTCTTGGTCTCCGCTGGTTTGGTGGTGATCTTCGGCGAGTTCCGGTTCGCGGCGACCCGCACCTACCACGCCACGTTCACGGACGCCGCGCGGTTGACGGGCGGCAACGACGTACGGATCGCAGGCGTTCCGGTGGGCACCGTCAAAGATGTGAGGCTAAACCCCGACAACACAGTCGATGTGGCGTTCACCGTAAACAAGAAGTATCAGATGTACACGTCGACGCGTGCCTTGATCCGCTATGAGAATCTGGTCGGGGACCGCTACATGGAAATCGCCTCGGGCCCTGGCGAGCTTCGGAAGCTGCCGTCGGGCGGCACGCTCGACGTCGAACACACCCAGCCGGCGCTGGATCTCGATGCTTTGCTCGGTGGCCTGCGCCCGGTCGTCAAGGGCCTCAACGGCAATCAGGTCAACCAGATCAACAACGCGATCCTCGAGCTGTTGCAGGGCCAGGGTGGGGCGCTGTCGCAATTGCTTTCGGAGACTGGAACATTCAGCCAAACCCTGGCCGATCGCTATCAGGTGATCTCGGAGGTGATCCACAATCTCAATGCGGTGCTTGGCACCATTGACGAGAAGAGCGCCCAGTTCGATGCCAGCGTGGACCAGCTCCAGAAGCTGGTTAGCGGGCTGGCGCAGGGCCGCGACCCGATCGCCGGTGCCATTCCGCCGCTGGCGTCCGCGGAAGCAGATCTGACCGACATGCTGGTGAACTCGCGGCGGCCGCTGCAGGGCGTGCTCGAGAACCTGCGCCCACTGGCCACCGAGCTCGACAACCGCAAAGATGAGGTGAACCGGGTCATCGAACCGCTCGCCGAGAACTACTTGCGGCTCAACGCCCTTGGCTCCTATGGGGCGTACTTCAACTACTACATCTGCGCGGTGACGCTCAAGTTCAACGGTCCGGCGGGCAGCGACATCTTCCTGCCAATGGGCGGAGTCCCTGACCCGTCGAAGGGCAGGTGTTCCGAAAATGGATAGGACGATCCGGTCGGGCATCTTCGGAATCGTGATTGTGGCGTGCGTCTTGATGGTCGCGTTCGGCTACAGCAGCCTGCCGTTTTATCCGCAAGGCAAGTCGTACGAGGCCTACTTCGCAGACGCCGGTGGGATCTCACCTGGTAACGATGTGAATGTCTCCGGCATCGAGGTCGGCAAAGTGAGCGGGGTTGCGCTTGCCGGCGACGTCGCGAAGGTGACATTCACCGTCGATCGCCACGTCAGGCTCGGCGATCAAACACTGGTATCGATCAAGACCGACACTGTGCTCGGTGAGAGGTCGCTGGCGGTGACCCCACGAGGCGGCGGCTCTGTGACGTCAATTCCGTTGGGCCGCACGACAGTTCCGTACACGTTGAACATGGCGCTGCAGGATCTCAGTCAGAACTCCGGCGAACTCGACAAGGGACAGTTGACCCAGGCGTTGGGTGTGCTGACAGATTCGCTTCGCGACGCGACGCCGGAGCTGCGTCGAACGCTCGACGGGGTTGCCGCGTTGTCTCGCAGCATCAACGCCAACGATGAGGCGTTGGGTCAGCTGTTGGCGCGCGCGAAGTCGGTGACCAAGGTGCTCGCCGACCGGGCCGGTCAGGTGAACCAGCTCATTACCGACGGTAATCAGCTGTTCGCCGCGCTCGATGAGCGCCGTGCCGCGCTGAGTAGTTTGATTGCCGGGATCGATGAAGTGTCACAGCAGATTTCGGGATTTGTCGCCGACAACCGCCGAGAGTTCGGTCCGGCCCTGAGGAAGCTGAACCTCGTGCTGGATAACCTGCTTGAACGCCGCGAGCACATCAGCCAGGCGCTGAAGCGACTGCCGCCCTATGCCACTGCGCTCGGCGAGTCGGTCGGCTCCGGTTCGGGTTTCAGCGTCAGCCTGCCTAACTCGGTGCCAAACATTCCGCAGTCGTCGTTGCTGTTGGACCTTTACTTCCAGCCGGGCAAGGTTCCGGACAGCCTGGCCGATTTCCTGCGGGGATTCATCTCCGAGCGGCTGATCGTAAGGCCGAAGTCACCATGAGCCGATTGTTGCGTTACGGGGTCATCACCGCTCTTGTGGTTGCGCTGATCGGTGGCCTATACGTGCTGTGGCCACGGGTCGGGACACACACGGTGGTCGGATATTTCACTTCGGCAACCGGCCTGTATCCGGGCGACGATGTCCGCGTCGTCGGTGTGCCGATCGGCTCGATCGAATCGATCTCGCCGGAGGCCGAGGCCGTAAAGATCACGATGAGGGTGCAGGACGACGTCAAACTGCCCGCCGACGCCCGCGCGATCGTCATTGCGCCGAACATCGTTTCCGCCAGGTTCATTCAGCTCACCCCGGCGTACAAACAGGGGCCGGTGATGAAGGACGGCGGCAGTATCGGGTTGGACCGCACTGGCGTGCCGGTGGAGTGGGATGAAGTCAAGTCGCAGCTGAACCAGCTCAGCCAGCAGCTCGGACCGCAGGCGGGCCAGGTTCAGGGCCCACTGGGCGCGTTCATCAACCAAGCCGCCGATACCTTCGACGGCAACGGCGATTCGTTCCGGCGAGCCCTACGTGAGTTGTCGCAGACCGCGGGTCGGCTCGGTGACTCACGCACCGACCTGTTCGGCACGGTGAAGAATTTGCAGATCCTGATCGACGCGCTGTCGAGGAGCAATGAGCAAATCGTCCAATTCAGTGGGCATTTGGCCTCGGTGTCGCAGGTGCTTGCCGACAGCTCGGCGGGCCTGGATAACACACTGGGCGCCCTCAACCAGGCCCTGTCGGACATCCGCGGCTTCCTAGACGAGAACAACGAGACGCTGATCAGCAGCATTAACAAGCTGACCGACTTCACGAGCCTGCTGACAAACCAGAGCGACGACATCGAGCAGATACTGCATGTTCTCCCGAACGCGATGGCGAATTTCTACAACATCTACAACCCGGCCCAGGGCACCGCGAACGGCCTGCTGGGCCTGCCGGAGTTCACCAACCCGGTGCAGTTCATCTGCGCCAACTTCGACGCCGCCGGCACGACCGACAACTACAAGCGAACCGAGATCTGCCGCCAGCGGATGGCTCCGGTGCTTGAAGCGCCTGGCGATGAATTACCCGCCCATCATGGCGCATGGGATCAACACGATCACCGCGTACAAGGGCCAGGTCATCTATGACACCCCGGCGACGGAGGCTAAGGCGCAGACCTACATCCCGTATCTGGAGTGGATACCGGCGGACGGGCGGTACCCGCCTCGGTCCGGCGAGGGCGGCGATGTCAGTTCGTTGCTCCTGCCACCGAACCCGGTTCCGGGTCCACCGCCACCGGCGCAGCCGTACACGCTCGGTCCGGTAATACTGCCGCCGGGACCAGCGCCTGGTGCGCCGCCACCAGCTCCAGCTGCGCCAGGCCCGCTCCCCGCCGGAGGCTCCCGCGCTCCCGGCCGATGCCGTCGCGCCGATGCAGCCGGTCGGTCCGGGAGGCGGAGGATGACACGAAAGTCGTTGGGTATCAGCGTTGGCCGCGCGACTAGCCGCACGGTGGCCATCGGTTCCGGCGTGGTACTGCTCGCCGGCTGCCAGTTCGGCGGGTTGAACTCGCTGAACATGCCGGGCACCGCCGGTCACGGCTCTGGCGCCTACTCAATCACCGTGGAGCTGCCGGACGTGGCTACGCTGCCGCAGAATTCGCCGGTGATGGTTGACGACGTCACCGTCGGCAGCGTGTCGGGGGTCGAGGCCGTGCAGCGGGCGGACGGCACTTTCTACGCGGCGGTGAAGCTCTCCCTGGAACGCGACGTCAAGTTGCCGGCCAACGCGACGGCGAAGGTCGCGCAGACATCACTATTGGGGTCGCAGCACATCGCGCTATCGGCTCCGGTGGACCAGCCGCCGGTTGGCGAGCTGCGTGACGGGTCGGAGATCCCGCAGAGCCAGGGCGGCCGCTACCCGACCACCGAGGAAGTGCTGTCTGCGTTGGGTGTGGTCGTCAACAAGGGCAATCTCGGTGCGCTGCAAGACATAACCCAAGAGGTCTACAACGGGGTGGCCGGCCGTCAGGGCCAGTTCGCGGGCCTGATTCCGCGGCTCGCCGAGCTGGCCGCGTCGCTGAATCGGCAGACCGACGACATCATCGCCGCAGCCGAAGGCCTGAACCGTTTCGCCGGAGTCCTCGCGCGCAACAAGGACAGTCTTGGCCGTGCCCTGGACACCCTTCCCGGAGCGCTGAAGGTGCTCAACGACAACCGGACCAACATCGTCGACGCGTTCGCCGCACTGCAGAGTTTCGCCACGGTGGGGGCACGCATCCTCGCGGAGACGAAGGACGATTTCGCCGCGGACATCAAGGACTTCTACTGCGGTCATCAAGCCGCTCAACGACAACCGTGCGGCCCTCGTGTCCGACCTGGACGGCCTGGCGACCTTCCCGTTCCCGGGTAAGAACCTGGCTCGAGTGGCCAGGGGCGACTACTTCAATATCTTCGCTCACGTTCGATCTGACGATCCGCCGGCTCGGCGAGACCATCTTCACGACGTCGTTCTTCGACCCGAACATGAAGCGCCTCGACGAAGTCGTCAACCCGCCGGACTTTCTGGTCGGGGAGATGGCAAACCTGTCCGGGCAGGCCGCTGATCCGTTCAAGATCCCGCCCGGTACCGCGTCGGGCCAGGAGGTGCCGCCGGAGTAATGCTCAACCGAACCGCGCGAATCCAACTGTTGATCTTCGCCGTCGTGACCGTGCTCACCGTCGGCGCGATCTCGCTGTTCTACCTGCGCGTCCCCGCCCGGCTGGGACATCGGTGCGTACGAGATCACGGCGAACTTCGTCGCCGGCGGCGGCCTGTACGAGAACGCCAATGTCACCTACCGCGGCGTACAAGCCGGACGCGTCGAGGCCGTGAAGCTGACCGACGACGGCGTCGCCGCGCACATGCGGCTCAACAGCGACATCAAGATCCCGGCGAACTCGACCGCCACGGTCAAGAGCGTGTCGGCGGTCGGCGAACAATACGTGGATTTGGTTCCGCCCGACGACCCATCGCAGGCGTTGCTGCGTGATGGTTCCACCATCCCGAAGGAGCGGACCGCGATCCCGCAGGACATTGCCGAGCTGTTGAGCGAGGCCGACAAGTTGGTGAGCAGCCTCAACAACACCCGGCTCCAGGACCTGCTGCGCGAGACGTTCAAGGCGTTCAACGGCTCCGGGCCGGAACTGGCGCGGCTGATCCAATCGGCGCGGTTGCTGATCGACGAGGCCAACGCGAGCTGGCCGCAGACCTCGGCGCTGATCGACCAGGCGGGGCCGTTCCTGGAGGCGCAGATCCGCAGCGGTGACGACATCCGGTCGTCGGCCGACGGTCTCGCGCGCTTCACCACCGAAGTCGCCAACGCCGATCCGCAGGTGCGGTCGCTGCTGGCGGACGCGCCGGGGGCGGCCGCCGAAGCCAGCGAGACGTTCGCGGGCATTCGCCCGTCGTTCCCGGTGCTCGCGGCCAACCTGGCCAACTTCGGCCGCATCGGCGTCATCTATCACAGGTCGATCGAACAGGCGCTGGTCATCTTTCCGGCGCTGCAGGCCGCTCTGATCACGATCGCCGGCCAGCTGCCCACCGACGAAGGCGGCAAGCAGGACTTCAAGATCTCGATCAATGACCCGCCGCCCGTGCAACACCGGGTTCTCTGCCGCCGACGGAGATTCGATCGCCTGGCGACACGACGTTGCGGGAACTGCCGACGGACATGTATTGCAAAGTGGCGCAGAACGATCCGACCGTGGTGCGCGGCGCGAGGAATTACCCGTGCCAGGAGTTCCCCGGTAAGCGCGCGCCGACGATTCAGCTCTGCCGCGACCCGCAAGGGCTACGTGCCGATCGGCAACAGCCCATGGCGCGGGCCGCCGGTGCCGGTCGGCACGCCGATGGACGTCAATGGGAAGACGACACGCCCGAGGCCGGACGAAACATCTTGCCGCCCAACAAGTTCCCATACATCCCACCGGAGAACGATCCGGACCCGGGATACCCCGTCGCGCCGGGTCTGGTGCCGCCCGGGGTGCAGCCCGGCCCGGGGCCGGCGCCGCATCAACCGTGGCCGTACATCCCGCCTCCGAACGACAACGGGCCGCCGCCTCCGTGCACGGCGTGGATACCGCCGGCGCCGTATCCGGACGCGTGGCCACCGCCCCGGCGGGCCTGCCGTCGACGGTCCGCCGTCGACCGCCGCCGGTGTTCGCGGGGCCCTATGACTACGCGCTGCCGCCGCCGGTCCGGCCCGGCGCCGGCACCGCCGCCGCCGGCGGCAGCTGCCGCCGCCGGCGGTGAACCCGCCGCAGGCCAGCGGGGCCGCCTACGGCACGTACGACCAGCACACCGGCGTGTTCGTCGACCCGGCCGGCGGCACAGGGGTGTACGCGCCCGGTGCCGCTAATATGCGGCCACAAGAGAACTGGCTAGATCTCATGCTTTATCCGAGGCAGACCTGATGACATCCACTCCGACACGTCCGCAGCAGGCCGTGCGCCGCCGCGCATCCCGGGCCGCCGGACCGGCCAACGGCAAGGCCGCCGAGGCCACCGCCGTGCGCGTTGAGACACCGGTTTCGGCCAGCACAACGACCTGCTCGCAGGTCCCGCAAGGCTGCGCCACCGGCACGCCGGCCGGCGCACCTGCGGCTGGTCGCGATCGTTGCGCTGGCGTTCGCATTCGTCGCGACGGGTGTGCTCGGCGCTGCGGTGGCGCGTGATGATCGTCCAGAAGAACACGACAGAAGCGACGCAGGCGCGCAACCAGCGGTTCGTCGACACCGCTACGCAGACCGTGGTGAACATGTTCAGCTTCAAGCAGGACACCATCGACGAAAGCGTCGACCGGTTCTACAACGGCACCAGTGGGCCGTTGCGCGACATGCTCAGCCAGACCAACAACGTCGAGAACCTCAAGGCGATTTTCCGGGACACCGGCGGCAGTTCGGAGGCCGTGATCAACGGGGCCGCGCTGGAAGGCATCGACGGCATCAGCAACAACGCATCGGTGCTGGTGTCGGCGCGGGTCACGGCTAGCGACAAGGACGGCAACAACAGGCCGTCGCAGCCCTACCGGCTGCGGATCGTCGTGCACGAGGATGACGACGGACGGATGACGGCCTACGACCTCAAGTACCCCGAACGGCGGCAATTGATGCGCTGGCTTGTCGAGCGGCATTGCCGGCCTGATGGCCGCCGCGTTCGTGGGCCTGGCCGCGGTGGGCGGTTCGCTGTACTGGCAACGAGTGGAAACGCGTGGTGAGCAAGCCGCCCGCGACGAGCTCGGACCGCTTGCGCAGAAGCAGATCCCGGCCGTGTTCAACTACGACTACAAAACCGTCGAGCGCAGCCTCACCGACGCCTACAACATGCTCACGCCCGACTACCGCAGGGAGTTCGAGGACAGGGCGAATTCCGACATCATTCCGCAGGCTCGGCAGCGGGAAGTGGTGAGCCAAGCCAACGTGGTCGGCGTCGGAGTGATGGATGCGCAGCGCAACTCGGCAGCGGTGATGGTGTACATCAACCGCACGGTGTCCGAGAAGTCGAATCGCGACCAGCCGATCTATGACGGCGCGCGACTGCGGGTGGAATACAAGCGCATCGACGGCAAGTGGCTGATCAACTACATCACCCCGATTTAGGGGCGTCGCTTCTCGTGGACGCCAGCGCGTCGAGGAACGACCGCGCCCAGCGGTCGACGTCGTGCGCGAGAACCTGCCTGCGCAGCGCGCGCATCCGTCGCCGGCCTTCTTCCGGCGTCTGATTCAGCGCGGCCTCGATCGCGTCCTTGACACCCTCGAGGTGATGCGGATTCGTCGAGGTAGGCCTGGCGGAGTTCGGCTGCGGCGCCGGTGAATTCGCTGAGCACCAGCGCGCCGCCGAGGTCGCTGCGACAGGCCACGTACTCCTTGGCGACCAGGTTCATCCCGTCGCGCAGCGGAGTGACCAGCATGACGTCGGCCGCCACGAAGAACGCGATCAACTCGTCGCGCGGCATCGGCCGGTGCAGGTAGTGCACGATCGGGTGGCCGACCTCGCCGTACTCGCCGTTGATGTGGCCGACTTGGCGTTCGATGTCTTCGCGCATCTCGATGTAGCTCTCGACGCGCTCCCGGCTCGGCGTCGCGAGCTGCACCAAAACGGTGTCGTCGCGCTTGGCCCGGTGCTCGGCGAGTAGCTCCGAAAACGCCCGCAGCCGAACGTCAATGCCCTTGGTGTAGTCGAGCCGGTCGACGCCGAGCAGGATCTTGCGCGGGTTGCCGAGCTCGCTGCGGATCTCGCGCGCCCGCTGCCGGATGGCGCGGGTGCGGGCCTGCTGGTCCAGCGCCGTCGAGTCGATGGAGATCGGGAAGGCGCCGACCTTGACGGTGCGGAAGCCGACGTCGACCTCACCGAACCGGGAACGCACGCCGACCGTCGCGCGCGAGGTGTTCGCGCCGACGAGACGGCGGGCCAGGATCATGAAATTCTGTGCGCCGCCTGGCAGGTGGAACCCGACCAGATCGGCGCCGAGCAGGCCCTCGGTGATCTCGGTCCGCCATGGCATCTGCATGAACAGCTCCACCGGTGGGAACGGAATATGCAGAAAGAAGCCGATGGTCAGATCGGGCCGCAGCATCCGCAGCATCTTCGGCACCAGCTGCAGCTGATAGTCCTGCACCCACACCGTCGCGCCCTGCGCCGCCGCCTTCGCGGTGGCCTCGGCGAAGCGCCGGTTGACGTCGACGTACGCGTCCCACCACTCGCGGTGGTAGATCGGCTTGACGATGACGTCGTGGTACAGCGGCCACAGCGTCGCGTTCGAGAAGCCCTCGTAGTAGTTCTGCGATGTCGTCGGCGGACAGGCGCACCGGGCACAGGCGCATGTCGTCCTGCTCGATCGGCTCCTCGTCGGCATCGGCGATGCCCGGCCAGCCGATCCACGCGCCGTGCCGACGGCGAAGCAGCGGCTCCAGGGCCGTGACTAGCCCGCCGGGGCTCCGTTTCCACTCGTGCTGCCGTCGGGCAGCCGCTCCATGTCGATCGGCAGCCGGTTGGCCACCACGACGAAGTCGGAATCCCCGGAGCCGGCCTTCCGGCCGCCCCGCGGAGCCACTTACGCCTCGAGTTTCGAGGGTCCAATGCCGAGCATCGAAAGGAAGATCCGGCACTCGTCGGCGTCGGTCGCGTATGCGGCGACGACCCGCCTGGCCTGGCGTGCAGTGTGGTCGGCGAGGGGTTCGACGTCGCCGAGCTCGGCGGGATCAGATTTCGCTGGCCATATGACAACTCTAGGCGACCGCGCGGTCGCTGCGGTGGCTCGGCCGCCGGCCACGCTACGGGCTGGAACTGACGGTCGAACGCGGCACCGGCTGGGGCCCCATGGCCTCCGATTCTTCGGCAAGGCCGATGCACTGGCCCGAGTTGTGACCGGTGCAGGGAATCGCCGCCGACAGCGGGCAGGATCGGGGTTGCCGGGGATGCTGCTGAACGTTGAACCCGAGTTCGGGACGGTGTGCGGGATGCAGACCGTGTGAACTGGTCTTCCTCTTCACCGGCGGGGCACTGGGCCAGCGTCGAGGCGCTGGGTACCGCGAAGACGGCGACCGCCGGGGCGATGGCAACCGCGACCGCAAATCCGCCGGCCAGGATCAGTCGTTTTGAAAGCTCAAGGGTCGCCATCGTCACGCTTTCTGTAGTTATTGACCAGATCGTCGGCATGGATTCTATGGAAGCTGCAAGAAATCTGCATACATTCCATGAGTTCCCTGGGAAAGCGGCCCCTGGGGTTGCGGATCAGCGCCGGTTATGGGCTGGAGCTGATGGTCGAGCGCGGCACCGGCTGGGGTCCCATGTCCTCCGCGTTCTCGGCCAGGCCGATGCAGGCGCCGGAACTGCGACCGCCGGTGCACGGAACGCCGTCGATTTCCGGGATGTCGGGGTTGGCCGCGGTCGACGTGAATCCTTGCGGCGAGTTCGGCACCATGAACGGCGTGCAGGAAGTCGTGAAGACGTCCTCTTCCTCACCGGAATCGCACGCGGCCAGCGGCGCGGAATGCGTTGGCTGCGCGACGATTGCGACGGCTGGCGCAATGGCGATCGCGACGGCGAATCCGCCTGCGAGGATTAGGCGTCGGGTGGTGATCGGGTACGTCGTCATTGAGCTGCCTTCTGTCGTCGTTGACGCGATTCTACGAACCCTGACAGAAGTCTGCAGACGTTCTCCGAGTTCGCTGGGAATGTGTTTGTGGCGCATACGAAAAAGCTGGGGCACATTGCTGCGCCCCAGCTTTGTTTCGGCTATCCGACTACGGGCTCGAGCTGACCGTCGAGTGCGGGACGGGCATTGGTCCTTGGGCCTGCTCCTCCTCGGACAGGCCGATGCACTGGCCGGAATTGCCTCCGGTGCACGGAATGTTGTCGACCTCCGGCAGTCCGCCGGGCGAGGTCTGGCCGACCTCAGGCGAATTCGGCACCAGATCGGGTGTGCACGCACCCGTGAAGGTGTCCTCGGATTCACCGCCGGGGCACGCCGCGATCGTCGGCGCCGAGTTGGTAGGTGCGGCGACGACAGCGGCCGCCGGGGCAGCCGCAATTGCGACTGCAAATCCGCCGGCGAGGAGCAGTCGTCGTGGGGGGAGCTTCAAGGTCGCCATGTCACGCTTTCTGTAGTTTTGCTGTTCGTTTGTCGCCCGAAGTTGTGGCGGCAGAGGCTATCTGCTAGCGGAGAGATTACGCTGACTAACAGGAAAACGCCCCGCCATCGTCAATAAAATTGGTGCGCGTAGTCCCATTTCTGGGAGCTTGCTGTCAGGCGGCTGTGGCACCGCTTAACGAGCGCTTGCTGTGGCACCGTAATGTGCAATCCGTCGATCGTTTTTCAAGCGAACGAGGTGGTCCGCTGTGGCAAGCCCTGATCTGACTAGCGCCGAACCGGCCGGCGGCGATGCGCCCCAGCAGGTGACGTACGAGACGCTCGACGAGGGGCGCATCGCACGGATCTGGCTCAACCGGCCGGAGGCCCAGAACGCCCAGTCGCGAACGCTGTTGGTGCAGCTGGACGAGGCGTTCGGCCGCGCCGAGGCCGACGATGCGGTGCGCGTGGTGATCCTGGCCGCCCGCGGCAAGAACTTCTCTGCCGGACACGATCTGGGCTCGGAGGAAGCGCTGGCGGAACGCAAGCCCGGGCCCGGCGCAGCATCCGACCTTCTCGATCAACGGCGCGACACGGCAGGCCGTCGCGGAGAAGACCTATCTGCAGGAGTGGCACTACTTCTTCGAGAACACCCGCCGCTGGCGGGATCTGCGCAAGATCACCATCGCGCAGGTGCAGGGCAATGCGATTTCGGCTGCGCTGATGCTGATCTGGGCGTGCGACCTGATCGTCGCCTCCGACGACGCCAAGTTCAGCGACGTCGTCGCCGTGCGGATGGGTATGCCCGGCGTCGAATATTACGCGCACCCATGGGAATTCGGCGCCCGCAAGGCCAAAGAGCTTCTGCTGACCGGTGATTCGATCGATGCCGAGGAGGCCTACCGGCTGGGCATGGTGTCGAAGGTCTTCCCGCGCGCGGAACTCGAGGACAAGACGCTCGAGTTCGCCCGGCGCATCGCCGAGCGGCCGACCATGGCGGCGTTGCTGGTCAAGGATTCGGTCAACGCCGCGGCCGACGCGATGGGCTTCACCGAGGCGCTGCGGCACGCCTTCCACATTCACGAACTCGGCCATGCCCACTGGGCGGCGGCCAACGAGAACCGATACCCGGTCGGGCTGCCGCCGGATGTGCCGGACTGGCGCACGCTGGGGGCGCCGAAGCCTGCGCGCCGCGACGAGCCGTGACGTATAACTAGAACCTGTTCTAGTTATCTCGACGAAGGGGTCGCAGTGCAGCTGTCGTTGGCGGATCGAACGTTCCTGGTCACTGGCGGTGGAAGCGGGATCGGAAAGGGCGTAGCGGCCGCGGTGGTGGCTGCCGGCGGCAACGCGATGCTTGTCGGCCGCAACGCCGACCGGCTCGCAGGCGCGGCAGACGAGATCAAGGCCGCCGGTGGTGCCGGTTCGGTGCGCTACGAACCCGCCGACGTCACCAACGAGGAGGAGGTCACTCGCGCCGTCGACGCGGCCACCGCGTGGACCGGCCGACTGCACGGCGTCGTGCACTGCGCAGGCGGCAGCGAGACGATCGGCCCGGTCACTCAGATCGATTCCGAGGCGTGGCGGCGCACCGTCGACCTGAACATCAACGGCACCATGTACGTGCTCAAGCACTCCGCCAGGGAAATGGTCCGCGGCGGCGGCGGATCGTTCATCGGCATCTCGTCGATCGCGGCGAGCAATACGCACCGATGGTTCGGCGCCTACGGTGTGTCCAAAGCGGGCATCGACCATCTGATGCAGCTGGCCGCTGACGAGCTCGGGGCGTCGTGGGTGCGGGTGAACTGCATTCGACCGGGCCTCATCCGCACCGAACTCGTTGCACCGGTCCTCGAATCACCCGAGCTGAGCGCCGACTATGCGGCGTGTACACCGCTGCCCCGACCCGGCGAGGTCGAGGACATCGCGAACGCGGCGCTGTTCCTGCTCAGCGATGCATCCAGCTTCATCACCGGCCAGGTGATCAACGTCGACGGGGGCCAGCTGGTGCGCCGTGGCCCCGATTACTCGGCGATGCTCGAGCCGGTTTTCGGCGCCGACGGGCTTCGCGGCGTGGTGGCGAAGTAGCTACGGCAGACTCGTGCCGTGAGTGATCGCCCGCCTGGCTTTCCGTTCTGGCTGCGGTCATTGCTGTGTCTGACGGCTTCGGCGTGCTTCTTCGCATTGCTGGTCGCGGTGGCGTACAACATTCGCGAAGGCGGCGAGGTGATCCGGCTCGACGGCTGGATCGCTCAGCATGTGCAGCCTCACCTCGGGCCGCGCAGGATGCGGCTAGCGAACATGATGACCCAGGTCGGATCGCCGATCTTCATCGTTCCAGCGACGTTGGCAGCAGCGCTGATCAGCGCGATCGTCCGCCGATCGATCTGGACAGGGATCGTTGTGACCGCAACGGTAGGCCTAGTGGGGCTTGGCAGCACCGCCATGAAGCAGATGATCACTGCCGCCCACCCGCAATTAGCGGAGCACATACAGGTCCCCCTCGAGCACACCTTCCCGTCCGGGCACGTGGCTTCTGCGTTGTCACTGATGGGGATCGTGGCGATTGCGTGCGGTGGGAAGCCGCGACATCTGATGATCTGGCTGGGAATCGCAGGCGGCACTGCGATCGTGGCCGCCACGCGCATCTACCTGGAGGTTCACTGGTTCTCGGACACGCTCGGCGGAGTTTTCCTCGGCTGTAGCGCTGTGTTTGCCGGCGCCGCGCTGTTGCCGGACCGGAACCCGACCTAGCCGCCAGCGTCGGCGGCGGACAGCGCGCCGATCGCCGACCAATCCAGGGCGGCACCGCCGTTGGCGAGCAGTCTGAGGAAGCGATCCCGCAAGAGGCTGGCGATCGGCAGCGGCGTCTGCAATGCCTCGCCCGCCGCGAGCACGAGCCGGACGTCCTTGGCGCCGAGTTCGGCGGCGAAGCCGGCAGGCTCGAACTCTTCACGCGCGATCAGGCCGCCGTATGTCTTGTACACGGCGCACCGAACAGCGTCGACGTGAGGATCTCGAGGTAGTCGTTCTTGTCGACCCCGGCCTTGGCGACCAAAGCCATCGCCTCCCCGAGCGATTCGATCACCGAGGCGATAAGAAAGTTGCCGCTGAGCTTCACCAGATTGGCTGCCTTCGGTTCCTCCGACACGACGAACGTCCGCTGGCCGATCGCGTCGAACACCGGCGAGAGCCGCTTGCAGGGGCGCGGCTGCGCCCGCCGCGACCACGAAAAGCTTTGCCGCCGCAGCCGCTTCGGGTCGGCCGAACACCGGCGCCGCAACGAACTGCTGGCCCGCCTCGGCATGCGCGGCGGTCAGCCGCTCCGACAGCGCGACGCTGATCGTGCTCGACGAGACGTGAGTGGCGCCGGGCCGCAGCGAGGCGATGACACCGTCGTCGCCGAACGTGACGGCCTCGACCGCATTGTCGTTGGCCAGCATCGTGATGACGATGTCGCCATCGCACACCTCGGCGACCGACTTGGCCGGCTTCGCCCCCTGCTCCGCGAGCGCTGCGACCTTGTCCTGCGACCGGTTGTACGCCGTCACCTCGTGACCGGACTTCAGCAGGTTCGCGGCCATGCCTGCGCCCATGTTTCCCAGTCCGATGAACCCAATCTTCATGCCGTCCACGATGCCGCGTGTTTCTGTGAGCCGTGCGGTGTGGTAAGTAGATGCCGTGAAGTTCTCCACGACGATGTTCCAGATGGGCAACAACACCGGCATCGACGTGCCTGCCGACGTCGTGGCCGCACTCGATGCGGGTAAACGGCCAGCTGTCGTGGTCAACGTCAACGGCTACGAGTACCGCTCGACCGTCGCACCGATGGGCGGCAAGTACCTGCTTCCGTTCAGCGCCGACCGGCGCAAGGAGTCGGGCATCAAGGGCGGCGACGCGATCGATGTCGAGCTCACGCTCGACACAGCGCCACGGACGGTTGAAATACCCGACGATCTGCAATCCGCCCTGAAGTCCTCGGCGACGGCAGCCGAGGCGTGGGAAAGGCTCTCATACACCCACAGGAAGGAGCACGTACGGTCCGTGCTCGACGCCAAGAAGGCCGAAACGCGGACGCGGCGCATCGCGGCCGTGGTCGCCAAGCTCGAAGGCTAGGAGCCCGTACCTGCTGGGAGCTTGTGCCTAGGGGCCGGTCATTTCCGCGGCACGGTGCACGGCGTTGATGATGCCCTGATAGCCGGTGCAGCGGCAGAAGTTCCCGGAGAGGCCTTCGCGGATCTCCTCGTCGGTGGGGTGGGGGTTGTCGCGCAGCAGAGCCGTGATCGACGTGACGAAGCCCGGAGTGCAGAAGCCGCATTGAAGCCCGTGGCACTCCTTCAGCGCCGACTGCACCGGGGACAGCTCACCATCGGGCGACGCGATGCCCTCGACCGTCGTCACCTCGGTGCCGTCCGCCTGGACGGCGAAGATGAGGCACGAGCGCACCGCCTGCCCGTCGAGAAGCACCGTGCACGCCCCGCACGCGCCGTGCTCGCAGCCGAGATGAGTGCCCGTGAGTCCGCACTTCTCGCGCAGGTAATCAGCGAGCGTCAGCCGTGGCTCCACTGTTGCCTCGGTCGGCTGTCCATTGACGGACACCTGCACCGGCCACTCACGCATTGCTTGCCTCCGCGGTCGCAGATTCCCAGGCGCGGGCCACCATGGTGGCTCCGACCTTGGCCCGATAGGCGGCGGACCCCTGCAGGTCGGCCGGGATCTCGTCGAGTGAGCCGATGGCCAGTTGGCCTACCTCTGTCTGCCGTGATGTCGCGCGACGGGACGGCCGAGCACGGCCTCCTCGGCGGGGCAGCCGCGCAGTGGCGTGGATCCCAGCCCGAGAAGTCCTATCCCGCAACGGCTCACGCGCGCTTCATCGTCGAGCTCGACCGCAACGGCGGCGCCTGCGATCGCGAAATCGCCGTGCCTGCGCGCGAACTCTTCGACGGCGAAGCCCGACCGGGCGCCCCATACCGGGAAGCGCACGGCAGTGAGGATTTCGTCGGATGCCATGGAGTTCTCCCACAGCCCGGTGAAGAACTCGTTCGCGGGGATATCGCGTGCGCCGCGGGGGGACACCGCTTCGATCTGCGCGTCGAGTGCGAGCGCCACCGCGGCATACTCCGCTGCGGGGTCGGCGTGGGCGATCGCGCCTCCCAGCGTGCCGCGGGTGCGGATCTGAAAGTGGCCGATGTAGGGCGTGGCAAGGGTCAAGCAGCGGCACCGAGTCGGCCACCTCGTCGTCCATCCCGACGAGTGCGTGTGGGGTCGCCGCTCCGATGCGAACTTCGCTGCCGCACAGGTCGATGCCGACGAGCTCGTCGATTCGGCAGATGTCGATGAGGTTGTCGAAATGCGTAAGGCGCATGGCGAGCATCGGCACCAGGCTCTGACCACCGGCGAGGATCTTCGCGTCGTCGCCGTACTCGGCGAGCAGGTCGACGGCCTCCTTGACGGCCTCAGGACGGTGGTAGGCGAAGGCGGCCGCCTTCATGACAGGAGCCGTGTCAGCGCCGCCAGCAGATCGTCGGCCTTCAGCGCCGCCGGATGTATCTGCGCCTTGCGGTTCCTTCGGCCAAGCAGGAATCCGATCGCCGCACCGGCCGCCAGTGCCGCAATCGCAGGCGCTGCCCGCTTGGCCATCGGCACCGCGACGACCTTCAGCAGATCGACGGAATCACCGGCCGTGGGTTGGCTTGCCGCAGAAATTGTTTCGGCCGTCGGTGCGGCAGTAGCGGCCGCCGAGCCGCCAAGCAGGTCGGTCTCGAGGCTCTTGGCGAACTGACCGATCAGGTTGCCGGCTACGTCCGAAAGCACCCCGCGACCGAACTGCGCGGCCTTGCCGGAGATCGTCAGGTCCGTGGTGATCACCACGCTGGTGGCGTCGCCCTCGTCCTTGAGCTGTGCGGTGACGACCGCGGCCGCGTTGCCGTTGCCGCGTGTCTCCTTGCCGTTGGCCTTGAGCACCATGCGCTGGGCGGCGGCGTCCTTCTCGACAAAGGCCGCTTCGCCCTTGTAGGACACCGTGATCGGGCCGACCTTGACCTTGACCGCCCCGGTGAACTCGTCGCCGTCGACGGACAGCAGGGTGGCGCCGGGTAGGCAGGGCGCCACGCGCTCGACGTCGGTGAGGAACTCCCACGTCTTGGCCGCGGGGACGGCGACCCGGAATTCGTTGGTGAGCTCCACGGCTAGTTGTCCTTTCGTGCTTGTTCGATCAATTCGACGATCGCGGCAGGGCTGGCAGGTAGTCGCGTGAGTGTCACGCCGAGCGGGGCAAGCGCGTCGTTGATCGCGTTGATCACCGCGGGTGTCGAGCCGATGGCGCCGCCCTCGCCGACGCCCTTGTACCCGCCGATGCCAGGACCTGGGATCTCGATGTGGCCGTATTCGATCTGCGGCACTTCGGTCGCCGTCGGCAGCAGATAGTCGACAAACGTTGAGGACAGCGGGTTTCCGTCGTCGTCATAGGCCATGTTCTCCAGCAGCGCGCCGCCGATGCCCTGGACGGTCCCTCCCGCGATCTGGCCCTCGACCACATTGGGGTTGATCATCGCGCCGACGTCCTCGCTGACGATGTACCGGTTCAGCGTGACGTGGCCGGTCTCGAGGTCGACCTCGCACGTGCACGCATGCGTGGCATTGGCCCAGTGGATCATTGCCTGCGACGTGAAGCGCGCGGTCGCCTCCAGGGTGGCCGCCATTCCCGGCGGCAGCTGCTGAGGCTCGTAGTACGACCGGTAGGCGAGGTCGGCGAACGTCACGGTCTTCGGATGGGTCTTCGCGCGCAATGGCTTTCGAGCCTGCCAGCTCGATCTCGTCCTCTTCGACACCCAGTCGGTGGGCGGCCATCGCCACGATCTGTTTGCGCAGCATGGTGCCCGCCTCATTGACGGCTCCTGCGGTCATCGGGCCGCTGCGACTGCCTTGTGTGCCCGCGCCGTACGGCGTCACAGCGGTGTCGCCCTGAATGGTCGACACGTCGTCGATGTCGGCGCCCAGCGCATCGGCCGTCAGCTGAACGACGGTCGTCTCGATGCTGTTGCCGCTCGACCCGCCGTTCACGTAGACATTGATCTTGCCGGTCGGCTCCATCCGGATCGTCGCGCCCTCGGTGGCGAGGTGGCCCGTCGCCGCACCGGTCGGCTCGACATACGCCGAGAAGCCAAGGCCGATATAGCGGCCCTCCGCAAGCGCGTCGGCCTGCTCCTTGCGAAAACCTTCGTGGTCAAGGATTTTCACGGCCTGCTCGAAGGACTCGACCGGCGCCACGTGGTCGTACGGCATGCCGTTCGGATTGAAGTACGGCATCTCGTCGCGTCGCAGCAGATTCTTGCGGCGAAGATCGACCGGGTCGACATTCATCTTGCGTGCGGCGATGTCGAGCAGGATCTCCCGCGCAAGGGTTTCGTATTGCCAGGGGCCGCGATACGCCGCCAGCCCAGCGGTATTCGAGAACACCGTCTTGTAGTTGAAGCTGGCCTTGGGAACGCGGTACGGGCCAGGGAAGAACATGCCGACGGCGGCGGTGGTCAACACCGGGTACGGCGTCGGGTACGCGCCGATGTCGTAGGTGAAGTCGACGTCGACGGCGAGGATGGTGCCGTCCTCGTCAAGAGCCATTCGGACGTTGCCGTCGACGTGTCGCGCCTGGCCTGCCGACATCAGGTTCTCGCGCCGGTCCTCGATCCACTTCAGCGCGGCGGGCACCTTGCGGGCGGCCAGCATGATGCACATGTCCTCGCGCATCGGGACGACCTTCTGGCCGAAGCCACCGCCGGTGTCGCGCATGATGACTCGCACCCCCTGAGCCGGAATGCCCAGCAGGCGTGCGCAGAACGCGCGCAGCTCGTGCGGCGTCTGTGTGGACGCCCACAGGGTGAGCTCTTCGGTGGACGCTGTCCATTCGACGACGAGCCCTCGCGTCTCGATCGGCACAGGCGCGTAGATCTGTTGGTAGACGTTCGCCGTTGCGACGTGCGCTGCCGACGAGAAGGTCTCCTCGTCCGGCGGTGCGCCGCCCATCCCTCCCGCGACGTTGTCGGGGTACGCCTCGTGGACGACCACATCGGATCCGACGGCCTTCGTGAAGTCGACGACGGCAGGCAGCGGCTCGTAGTCGACGTCCACCAGCTCGACCGCATCCTCGGCGATGTACCGGTTGTCCGCGACGACGAGGGCAACCGGGTCACCGACGAACTTCACCTCGCCCTCGGCCAGCGGCGGCCGCGGGGTGTCGGCGATGTCCTTGCCTGCGACGGCGTGCCACGCCTCCTTGACGTCCGGGTTGAGGTCCTCGGCGGTGAACACCGCGCGCACACCGGGCAGTGCGAGGGCGGCGCGGGCGTCGATGCCGTTGATCTTCGCGTGGGCGAACGGGCTGCGCACGAAGCAGGCGTGCAGCATTCCGGGCCTGGTGATGTCGTCGACGAACGTGCCGCGGCCGGTGAGCAGCCGGTTGTCCTCGACGCGAGGGACCCGCGTGCCCGCGTATCGGGTCGCAACCGTGTCAGTCACGCAATCACACCCCTCCAATGACTTGAGAGTGACGTTATCGCATCTGAGAGCGACATTTCCACCCCATCTGTCTCATTCGGTCAATCGTGATGGATTCGGCCGCTGACCTCGGTCAACGGCCGGCCGCCGCCACCCCAGCGGCGCGCGATGATCTCCGCGGCGATCGACACCGCGGTCTCCTCTGGCGTGCGGGCGCCCAGGTCGAGGCCGATGGGGCTGGCCAGCCGGCTCAGCTCGGCGTCGGTCAGGCCGACGTCGCGGAGCCGGTCCATCCGGTCGTCGTGGGTGCGGCGCGACCCCATCACGCCGATGTAGTCGACCTCGGGCAGTCGCAGCGCGACCTGCAGCACCGGCACGTCGAACTTGGGGTCGTGGGTCAGCACGCAGATCGCGGTCCTCGAGTCGATCGCGCCCTGCTCGGCCTGCGCGGAGAGGTAGCGATCGGGCCAATCGACGACGACGTCGTCGGCGTGCGGGAAAGCGGGCAGGTGTCGCGAAGACGGGCCTGGCGTCGCATACGGTGACCCGATATCCGAGGAGGTTTCCTTGCCGGACGAGGGCCGACGCGAAGTCGATGGCGCCGAAGATCAGCATCCGCGGTCGCGGCGCGTGGCTGGCGACGAAGACCTCCATGCCGACGTCCTGGCGCTGGCCGTCGGGGCCGTAGGAGAGCACGGTGGTGCGGCCCGCGGCGAGAAGGCCCCTTGCGTCGTCGGCGACCGCGTCGTCGGCGCGCGCGGATCCCAGTGACCCCGCGACGGAGTGCGGCCCGACGACCAGCCTGCGCCCGAGCCAACCCGGGTCTGGATGCGCGATCACCGTGGCGACGGCGGTCGGGCGATGCGCTGCGATGTCGTCGGCGATGGCCTGCAGTTGGGGAAACGTGTTGCGGGACACCGGCTCTGTGAAGATGTCGATGATCCCGCCGCAGGTAAGGCCGACGGCGAATGCGTCGTCGTCGGATATCCCGTAGCGATGCAGCTCGGGCCGCCCGCTCGCCACCACCTCGTTGGCGAGTTCGTAGACGGCGGCCTCGACGCAGCCGCCGGACACCGAGCCCGCGACCGTGCCGTCGGGAGCGACGACCATGGTGGCACCGGGTGGGCGCGGCGCGGACTTGATCGTGCGGACGACGGTGGCGACGCCCGCCGTCCCGCCGGCCCGCCAGACCGTCAGCAGCTCGTCGAGTACCTCGCGCACGGTCGGAAGTCTATGCCGGAATCTCCGGCCGCACTGTGCGAGTGCTCAGCGTTGGGTCAGGCGGCGTCGAATTCGACGGGCAGCACGGCGGGTCCGGAGATTCCGACCATCGGCTTCCACGACGCGGGGCCTGCGCGGCGCAGGTTGCGCATCCTGCGGGCCATCGTGGCCAGCGCTTCGGCGATTTCGCGCCGGGCGAGGTTCGCGCCGAGGCAGTAGTGCGCACCCGCGCCGAACGTCTGCATCGGCGCCGCCCCTTCGCGGGTGATGTCGAGACGGTCGGGGTCGTCGTAGATGGTCGGCGTCGCGGTTGGCGGACGCCGTGTTGACCATGACGAACGTGCCCGCCGGGATGACCACGCCCTCGTACTCGACATCTTCGGTCGTCATCCGCATCGCGCCGAACACTACGGGGTAGAAGCGCATCAGCTCTTCGACCGCCTTCATCGCCAGTTCCGGATGGTCGGCGAGCAGTCGCCATTGGTCCGGGTGATCGCAGAGCACATCGACGGCCGCGGCCACCTGGTTGCGGGTGGTGTCGGTGCCGGCCATGAGTATGCCGCCCGCGAGCATCCGTAGTTCGGCCATGCTCAGGCGGTCGCCGTCGTGCTCGGCGCGAATCAGTTCTGAGATCAGGTCGTCGGCGGGGGATGTGCGGCGGTCGGCGACCATGCCGTCGACGTAGTCGTCGAGTTCACCCCAGGCCTTCAGGATCTCCGGCTCGTGCTCGGCCACGTTCCAGGTGAAGGTCTTGAAGAACTCGTCGGCCCACGCCGAGAACAGTTGCGAGTCCTGTGAAGGAGCGCCGAGCAGCTCGCAGATGACCGGAACCGGATACGGGCGAGCGATGTCGGTCGACGATCTCGGAGCGTCCCGCGGTCATCAGCGGGTCGATCAATCCGATTGATGATTTCGACGATCGTCTTCATCCAGACGCCCAACGGCCCGCGGCGTGAATGCCTTGGACACCAGTCGTCGCAGACGGGCGTGATCTTCACCGTTGACGCTGAGAATCGACGCAGTGACGCGGTCCCACAGCGGCCCCGACGTGATGCCCTGGGCCTCGAGGCCCAGGCCGGGCGGCGGGGAAAGTCGGTGGTCGCGCAGCGCGGTGTGGGCAAGCTCGTAGCTCAGAATCTCGGGCCCGTGCGCGCCCATGGCGATGGGTCTCTGCAGCCGCGCTTCCTTCAGGCGCTGGTGGGCGATCTGAGGGGTGGGTGCATCCTCGTACGACACGGTGGGCAGGTCGGCTTCGTAGATGGTCGGACATCCGGTGACGCTGGCGACGCTCATGTCGGCCTCCTCTGGTCGGGACGCATTCATCGTCTGGCCGCACCAGGGGGAGCCGATAGCGTACGTACATACCTGCTTTTCGGAGGTGATCGCGTGGGTCTACGCGTATGGGGCGTCCTGGTCGCCATGTGCAGCGCTTTTGGCGCTGCTCCCGCCGCGTTCGCGGCGCCGCCCGTGCCTCCGGTGTCCGACGCCGCGCAGGCGGCAGGGCTGGTCGACGTGCGCACCGTCGTGCCCGACGCGGTCATCGACCTTCGGTACGCGACGCCGAACAACTTCGTCGGTGTGCCGCTCTACCCCGCCGACGCCCGCTGCCTGGTGCACGAATCGATGGCGCAGGGGCTGGCCGCCGCCGCGGCCGTGCTGCGGCCGAAGGGCGAAGTCCTCGTGTTCTGGGACTGCTATCGGCCGCACGACGTGCAGGTGCGAATGTTCGAGGCGGTGCCGGATCCGAACTGGGTGGCCCGGCCGGGGCCGTACGCCCGCAGCCATGAAGCCGGCCGGTCTGTCGACGTGACGATCGCGAACGCATCAGAGGCCTCGTCGACATGGGTACCGACTTCGACGACTTCACGCCGCGCGGCCTCGCATACGCGACCGATGGTGTCAGCGCGGCCGCACAGGCCAACCGCGCGCGGTTGCGGGACGCGATGAAGGCCGGCGGATTGACGGTGTACAAGGGCGAGTGGTGGCACTTCGACACCAGCGACGCCTACGAGAAGCGCCCGATTCTCAATGTGGCTGTGAATTAGGTGATTCGATCGCGGATGCGGAGATCGATCGCGGCCCTGTGCCTCGTCGCGGTGGCCCTTTTGCCGGCCTGCAGTCGAAATAAGGCACCCAACTCGCTGTTCGACGCTGCGGGCTATCACGTGCGCGGAGACAAGGTCTTCTACCTGTCCGCGTTTCCGGGAACGGCGTCCGAGATAGCGGGGGCGGATGCCGCCTCGTTCAAGGCGTTCGACACCACCTACGCCAAGGACAGGTCCAAAGTCTACTTCGACGGCCGACTGTTATCCGGTGCCGACGCAACGAGTTTCGATGTGCTCGACCGCAGCGGCTTCGCCAAAGACCGCAATCACGCCTACGTACTCGACCGGCCGGTCAGCGACGACCCCGGCCACTTCGAGCTGATCGACGGCGGCCTTGTCGAAGGACAGCGCCGCGGTGTACTGGACCGACGGCCGCGTGCTGTCGCGAGGATCCCGCACATTTCGCGATCGTCTCCAACAGCGACCACTACCTGTACACGAAGGACAGCAGCACCGTCCATGTCAACGGGAACCCCATCTCCGACGCCGATCCGGCGACATTCCACGTGCTGCACGGCGCCTACGCGCAGGATGCGCGGCGGATCTTCTATTTCACCGACCCGATCATCGACGCCGATGCGGCGTCGTTCCGTCCGCTCGACGGCCCGTATGCCGGCGACGCCCGTCGGGTGTACTGGATGGGCAAGGCGATCGACGGTGCCGACCCGGCCACGTTCCGCGTGCTGAATGCCGCGTTCGAGTGTTCAGCGGACGCCGAGCGCGCGTACTACCGGCAATCCGTCATCGCAGGCGCGGATCCGCGGACGTTCCCGCCCGGCCGGGCCGTCACGAATTGCACCGAGACCTCGGTTTCGTTTGCGGACTAGCGGCTGGCCCGGGTCCACAGGCAGTAACCGCTCAAGTCGATCGAGAAGAGCTGCGGCACCACCTGAAAGGAAAGCGGTTGGCCTTCAGGGCCTTCCGCTACTTGCGGTGGACCAACGACTCCTGGCTCGACAACTGCGCGCTGCTCCGCGCGGCAACTGCTGTTGGAGTCCTGCGGTGTGGCGGTCCACGTCGCCCGATGCGACATCGGGATTTCGCCTGCCTTCGCCGTGCAGCGTCATCGTGGGACCGAAGCTCAACCATCGATCGTTGGGGGGTTGGGGAGTGAGTGACGGCTTGCCATCGATTGTCGAGGCACTCCAGTGGCGATTTGTCGCCCGGCGGCCACGTCATTGCATCGATCAGCTCCGATGCACACGGCGTACCGGGTTGTGGCACTTCGGGATCGGCCGATGCGACGGCCGGCGCCGAAAGCAGCAGCCGTCAGCGTCGCGACCACCGTCGCGACTTGCCGCACTGGCCTACACCTTCGAAAGGTCGGTGCGCATCAAAATCACGTTGTAATCGGACCACAACGACAGATTCCAGTACAGGTCAGTGCCGGTACCCATGGTCGACGGCGACCAGGGGTGCATCATCGGTGCGTAGATTCCGCCGTTCTGCTGGCCCGTCAACACCTTTGCGGACGACCACGCCCCCTGCGGCGTGTCCGACGTGCGCATCACGATGTTGTTGAACTGGTCGCCGTAGAGCACGACGTACTTCTTCAGCGTACTTGTTGTACTGAACCGACATCTCGCTGACCTGGTTACCGGGGTTGGCGACGCCGCAGGCGCCGGTGTCCTGCCCGAAGACCGCGGTGGCCTTGCTGGGATCGTTCCTGTACCACCCTGCCGGCGTCGCTCCCCATCCGAACCACCCGCCTGGCGAGCCGGCGCTGTAGTAGTCGTACTTGCTGAGGTCGAGGATGTCCTTCTCGGCGACGCGCGACAGGTACGCGGCGCCTTGGCGTCCATTCGGGGTGCCGTACTGGTAGACGTACCCATCGCCGGGGCGGACGAACGCCGACTGCTGGAAGTTCTGGTTGCCACTCCACGGCTGGTTGTATCGGACGGTTTGAGGAGCGACGGTCCAGTTCTCGCCGTTGTCCGTCGAGTATGCGAGCGCGGAGTAGTTCGTAGTCCACTGGCCGGGCGAGCCCCACTGGGTCACCGACATGAAGCTCATGTACTGCGTCACGCCGAACTGGGTGCCCGGCGTCGGGACGGAGATGCCCGCCGTCGGGATGAGGGTCACCCCTGCGGGCAGACCGCTCGGCAAAGATGACCTGTCGCGCTCGGTTCGGAAATCCATCCGGGCCCAAGCGGCGCTCCGCCGAACCAGTTGCCGGTGTACCACTCGCCCGTTGGGAATGGTGATTCCGTCGGACAGGGTGGTGTCGGAGCTTCGCAAAATCGTGTTCGCGCGCCAATCAGCCGAGTTGGGGCCGCCGAACGTATCGCCGACCGCGATCAGTACCTGGTGCTCGTTGATAGTCTAACGTGGCGGGATTGTCGGGAATCCCGTTGTCCCACATGGTCCCGACGTCGGTGCCGTAGATCGAGAAGCGGGACAGCGTCGGGTCGCCGTAAATGGAACCGCCCGTCACCCAGCCGACGAACTGCGTCGACGGGCTCACCTGCGCGCTGGGGAACGGTACATACGGCGGGTTGGCAGTTACGGCAGCCGCAGCCAACGCGAAGCTTGCCATCTCCGTGTTGTCGAGCGCGAGGCTGGTGGTCTGGGGTGGCGCCGCGACGTTCTCCGCGGAGCGGCCGCCCAAGGCATTGAAGAAGTTCTCGAATTCGCGCCGGGCGAATGCGAGCAGGCCCCAAATCAATGGGGGCTGGGCCGGCGTCGTCGGAGAGGTGCCCGCGAGTGGGTTCAAAACCCAGTTGATGACGCTCGACACCACATTGGCGACTGCGGTCACCGGATCAGGCGGTGAGGTGGGTGCTGGTGGTTGGGTCACCGGGGTACCGGTGACCTGCGCTGCCATCATCGGCGAGACGTTCGACGGCCCGGGTGCGGCCAGGGCGCGAGCGTCGGCGAACACCGCAACTTTGTCCGGCTGTTGGATGTTGGTGGCGGGATCCGCGAACGGGTCAACTGTGGGGGCGGACGCTTTGGCGCTCGGCTTCGCCACCGAGAGGGATGCGCCGCTGTCGTTGCTCGACTTCGAGGCGGACGGGGGAGTCGAGACTTCTTGAGCGTCAGGGGATTTCGTGGGCTCTTCGGGGTCGGTTGTCTGCGTGGGCTCCGGGTCAGCGGTCTCAGTGGGTTCGGCCGTCGCTGTCGACGCGGTAGTCCCGGATGTTCCGGTGTTGGTCTGGGCGCTCACCACGACACTGCCCGTGACGGTGTTCGTCGTCGTTCCCGACGACATGGTGTCCTTGTCCTGTTCCGACGTCACCGGGGTGGTCGAGGTCTGCGTATCGGTGGTAGTCGTTCCGGTTGTCGTGGTGGTCTTGGTGTCCGTCGACCCGGTGGTCGCCGACGTGTCAGGGGGTGAGTTGGTGGTGTCGTCGGCCGAGGCGACGCCATACCCCGTGGCGATCGCAGTGCCGACCCCCAAAGCGACTGCTAGCCCGCCGACGCGGCCGATATGGGCAGCGGCTCCCATGATGTGCCTCCATGAAGCTTCTCCCCCGGCAATTAGCGATAGGTGTCAATTAAATCGGAAGAAGTGGTTGTCCACAGCAAAAGGGACAAATGTCCCACGAACAACAGTTGTCGCTGTGGTTGTGATCTTGATGGGCTTTTAGCGGGCTCTTTGCGAAGTGAGCTATGCCGCTAGGGGGACAGGCCGGCCTTCTTGAGCGCCTGCTCGTAGAGGTCTGTCGCCTCGGTGAGGCCCTCGCCGACCCAGGCATCCACGATCCCGACCCGGCCGGCGACCAGCTGCACCCGGTTGGCCCAAACCTGGAAGTCGTCGTCTCGGCGCAACGAGTCGATCTGCGCCTGCGTGCCCTGGATCAGGATGAAGCCACCCAGCTCCGTGGTCTGGGGCTTGAGGATGGCGATGTCGAACCGTTCGATCTGCCCACCTTGTGCGAGGCGCTCGAGGTAGCCCCTTGTCTCATTGAGCAGGTCGAGCGCTTGTCTTTCGCGCCCGTGCGTTGGCAACCCCCATGCGACCCAAAAACCGGCTTCAGCCATGGCCACGACCCTAAACTGACAGGCGGTCGAAGAGATGACTAAGCACATGAGACCGCTTGCGATCGTCGCCACCGTTGCCTGCACCGGTGTGGAGTGCGCTGATGGACATCTCGCTCGAGCGTTTGGCTGGCAAACCTCGGGGTACATGATCAACTGGCGGCACTCGTCGCGCCGCAATCCGTCTGTAGGAGTTCACCCATGATCGCTCGTCGAATCGCTCGCTTCGCTGGTGCCCTGGTGCTGACAGGTGGGGCGACACTACTGATCGCACCCGTGCCGTTCGCGTCTGCCCAGCCATGCCCAGACATCGAGGTGGTGTTTGCCCGCGGTACCGCCGAGCCTCCTGGAGTCGGTGGGACAGGGCAGCCATTTGTCGATGCGCTGCGCGCGCAAGCCGGCGGAAAATCGGTCGACGTGTACCCGGTCAACTACGCCGCCTCCAGTAATTTCGGCGACCGCATCGAATTCGCCAGAACCGTCGTCGACGGGATCAGGGACGCGGGCGCCCATGTCCAAGCCACGGCGGCGAACTGCCCCAATACCAAGATTGTGCTTGGGGGATACTCCCAAGGCGCGGTCGTCGCCGGTTACGTCACCTCGGCCGTGATACCGGACGGAATACCTGCCGAATTCCGGCCATTCATACCCGACCCGATGCCGCCAGAGGTGGCTAAGCACGTCGCCGCCGTCACCCTATTCGGGAAGCCGTCGGAGCAGTGGCTGCGCGACGCCGGCGCGCCACCTGTCGTGATCGGGCCGCTGTACACGGCCAAGACCATCGACTTGTGCATTCCCGATGACACGATTTGCAATGGCGCTCCGGTGGGAGGACCAAGCATCGGGCACGCCTTGTACGCCATGAATGGGATGACCAACCAGGCCGCAGAGTTCGCGGTGAGCCGGCTCTAGATCTGACCGTGGACCGATCCGCGCGGCGGCTACGCTAGGCACAACGACGGCGGAAGGCTGCCGATGAGCCACTACAAAGCCAATGTGCGTGATATCGAATTCAACCTCTTTGAGGTTCTTGACCTCGAAAAGGCACTAGCCACAGGGAAATTCGGCGACCTGGACGGCGAATCGGTTCGCGAGATGCTCGCAGAGGCTGCGCGACTGGCACAGGGCCCTTTGGCGGAATCCTTCGCCGACGGGGACCGTAATCCACCGGAGTTCGACCCCGACAGCCACGCGGTTCGGTTACCCGAGTCCTTCAAGTCCTCGGTGCGCGCGTGGCAGGAAGCGGGATGGCCGCTGCTGAGCCTTGACGAGGGACTCGGTGACGTGCACGTGCCTGCGGCGGTGAACTCCGCGATTAACGAGTTTCTCTTCGGCGGCCAACCCGCGGCGTTCTTCTACCTGACCGGGCCCGCGATGCTCAGCGTGATGTACCGGGTCGGGACTGCCCAACAGCGGCGCTGGGCGGAGATCGGGATAGCGCGCAATTGGGGTGCGGCGATGGTGCTGACCGAACCCGACGCGGGCTCTGACGTCGGATCCGCCCGCACGCGCGCGGTCGATCAGCATGACGGCACCTGGCATATCGAGGGCATAAAGCGGTTCATCACGTCGGGTGACTCCGATGACCTTTTCGAGAACATCGCCCACCTCGTCCTCGCACGGCCCGAAGGCGCGCCCGCCGGCACCAAAGGGCTGAGCCTGTTCCTGGTGCCCAAATTTCTGTTCGACCCGGAAACCGGTGCACCAGGCGACCGCAACGGCGTATACGCAACCGCCTTGGAGCACAAGATGGGGCTCACGGCGTCGGCGACCTGCGAACTGGCCTTCGGTCAGCACGGGGTGCCTGCGGTGGGCTGGCTGGTTGGCGAAACCCATAAGGGCATCGCCCAGATGTTCGGGATCATGCTGTACGCGCGACTGATGGTCGGAATCAAGTCGATCGCGACCTTGTCCTCCGGCTACCTCAATGCGTTGGAGTTCGCCAAGACCCGCGTTCAGGGGCCCGACCTGACCCGGATGTCGGATAAGACAGCACCGCGCGTTCGCATCATCAGCCACCCTGATGTGCGGCGGTCTCTGTTGACGCAGAAGGCCTACGCCGAGGGGCTTCGCGCGCTGTATCTCTATGCGGCGACCCATCAAGATCCGGTCTGCGCAAACCTGGTATCGGACGCGTCACCGCAACTGGCGGGCCGCATCAACGATCTGCTGTTACCCATCGTGAAGGGTGCGGGGTCGGAGCGTGCGTATGCGTGCCTCGCCGAATCTCTTCAAGTGCTCGGAGGTTCGGGGTATCTGCGCGATTATCCGATCGAGCAGTATTTGCGGGATGCCAAGATCGATTCGTTGTACGAGGGCACGACGGCGATTCAGGCGCAGGACTTCGTCTTTCGTCAGGTGGTGCGCGATGGTGGTGAAACGTTGGGGTACCTCCTCGCTCAGATCGAGCAGTTCTGCGACAGCGGCACATCACACGAGCAACTCGCGGTGGCGCGCGCCCTACTGGTCCAAGCGCTGTCCGACATCCGCGGGATGCTCAGCGCGCTAATGGGATACGCCAAGGCGTCCGGCGATCAGCCGACCGAGGTCTACCGCGTTGGGCTGCGGGCGGTGCCGTTCCTGCTGTCGGTCGCCGATCTACTGATCGGCTGGCTGTTGTTGTGGCACGCCGAGGTCGCACTCCATGCCATCACCACGGGTAAGACTACCCAGCGCGATGGTGCCTTCTACCGTGGAAAGGTCGCGGCAGCAGCGTTTTTCGCTGAGACGGTGCTGCCCCGCCTTGCCGCCGACCGGGTCGTCATCGAATCTCAGGGGCTGACGGCGATGGAACTCGACGAGGATGCGTTCTAGGGGCCGGTTGGAGACGCTCACGGCCCGCCGTCGCACAGTTCGGCGAGCCGATTGGCGCTCCACGTCGGTGTGACGCCTCGCGCGCGCAACAGATACTGAACCCTGGCGTCCTCAGTCCAGCCGAATGCCTCGCCGAGTCCGTTCAGCATGGTTCGAAGGTAGGCAGCCGACGGCGGTGTGGGAGCGAGGTTCTGCAGGGATGTGATGGTGAACATCGGTAAGCCGTCCCGGTCTTCCAGGCGCAGGAATGTTTCGTACACATGGGATTTCGTAGGCCATTGATGGTCGACGCCGCCGTCCAACGACAGGTCGTTGCCAACCGGACGCCTGACTTCCTGCGACACCACGTCGCTGAGCTGTCCGAAGGTGAGCAGGTATGCCCGAGCCGCCAGCTCGCCGTCGGCGTGAGGGCTATAGAAGGCCATGCCCCCGCCCCACACGGTGGACTCACCCGCAAAGGTGAGGCCACCGGCCAGCTGGATGCCGACGTGTAGTCGGGGTGGTGACTGATCGCGGCACCCCAGGTAGGTACGACGGGCGCCTGGTGGTCGTCCACCGGATATGTAGCAGTTGAAGCGTGCAGCGTGCAGATTGGATCCGTAGGCGACGTACCAGACGAGATCGTCAGTCGCTAGACGCAGGTTCAACCGACGACGCATCCTTCCTCGAGTGCCGCCTCCGCCTCCTCAAGAACTGCTGATTGGGCTTCCTGGTATATCCGCCAGGCATCCTCGGGGGTATCTCCTACGGCGGTCAGGCCAACGCGGCCGCACTCGGTGAGGCAGCTGATCATGTGGAACACCACGCCGGTACGGCGGGCCTGGTCGAAGTGCATACCGTGCCTCACAACCGCGTCGAAGAGCTCCGTAACGGTCAGTGCTTTGAGTCGCTCGTCTTCGAAGTGGTCGGTCGCGACCAGATACTTTCTGCTGCCACTTGGCGTCAGGAAGACTCCCTTGGCACCGTCGTAGGTCCCGTCGGTGAGGAATTGCAGGGTCAGGAACGGATGGGTGGTTCCGCCCTTACGGAGGTTCAGCTCGATCGCGTAGGGCGTCCAGGCACCGCTGTCGTCTTGCACGACAACGAAATCCACTGCAAACCGCCCGAGCACGCCGAGCTTCGCGAGATGGCGTCCGATCACCATCGCGGGTTCCGCGATTGCCGCGGCATAGTCGGGATTCGCCGGGAATACGCATCCGAGGTACTTCTGACCGCTCGTACCGCCGAGAAGCTGGTCGTGGGTGGACAGCAGTTCGACCGTGCCGTCGGGCAGTGCGCGCATCTGGACACTCGGACTCTCAAGGGCGACTCCGGTGATGCGTTCCTCGACAATGCCACCATGCTTCTCGAACGCGGCCAGATAGACGTCGACAGCAAGGCTTTCGGACTCTGGCTGCATCTTCAACAAACTGTCTCGGATCGCGCTCGCCTCGTTCGGTGAACCGGGAGCCGGCAGCCCGTGCAGGTCGACCATCGCGTTGCCTGCGCCCGAGACGCCCTCGTTCAGTTTCACGATGGCCTGATTGAGCGACGGCCGTCGCGCGCGCATGCTCTGCACGCCGGCCACAATGTCGTCGACCGTGTGGAGGTCCTCGGCCCCCACTGGACACCGCACTCCGAGTTCTTCGAACATCCTGCGACAGCCGGTCTTGCTCCCGAGGTCCGCGAGCCGGGGATCCGCGCCGTACATCGGGAGACCGAGGGACAACGCGACGTCCCGCTCGAGCGGTGTGGTGTTGTAGGGGATCAGGTGACTGCGGGCCGGGTTAGGGATAAGCGACCGGATCTCCCGCAGAAGCCGTGGTCGCGCAAGTAGTTTCGCGCTGAGCGGGACCGCCGACGCGTCACCGATCGGCACAAGTGTGAGCCGGGCGCGGGCATGACTGGGTATCACGCCTGGTAGCAGCCCGAGGTAGTACTCCACGATCGACTCGGACACCGGCTGCGAGGTCACGTAGATCATCTGCAGCCGCGGTTGGCGCAGCAGCAGCAGGAGGAACAGGGCGCGTTCCTCCATCGCCTGCATTACGGTGCCGCTTCCGGGGGTGGTCCGTTCGATGCTGATGGAGGGGACCACGACGACCGATTCATCGGCAAAGCCGCGCTGCATCGACTCCCAAACGGCCGGCATTGCCAGCTGCAGATCATCGAAGGTCTCGTATCGCTCGTCCTCGTTCAGTTGCGACAGTTGTCGACTTGTCATGTGCTCACCTACTTGTCGTCGAGAGCGTTGATGTTGTGGACCCGCACCGGGCGGCTGAATCCCTTCGGCTGAACGTCGCCGATCAATTCTGCAACCGCCACATGTTCGGTGTGTGCGAGCACGCGGTCGGTTACCAATATCTGCCAGGGGTCTGCGTCGGAACACAGCCGGGCTGCGAGATTCGTGACACTGCCGATGGCGGCGTAATCGAAGCGATTCTCGAAACCGATCCTGCCGAGGGTTGCGAAATCCTGGGCGATCCCGATTCCCAATGCGAGATCATGACCCCTGCGGAACCAGCGTTCGGCAAGCTCGCGCACGGCGTCACGGATGCCTATCGACATCCGGACTGCCCGCTCGGCCGCATCGTCTTGCGGGACAGGGTCGTTGAAGAACGCCATGATCCCGTCACCGGTGAACCGCTCCAGTGTGCCTTCGTACGCGTGGACCAACGTCCCGATGGCTTGGTGATACTCGCGCAGCACTCCCATCACCTCCTCGGGCTCACTGTTGCGTGCGAAGGGGGTGAAGTTCCTGAGATCGGTGAAGACGACGACTATTTCGCGGCGGTGGCTCTCCAGCAGGCTCTCGTCGCCGACGACCAGATCGGCCAGTTGCGGCGAAAGGAAGCCACGCAGGCGGTTGGTGCGCTCCAATTCAGCCACCTGTCGGGCCACCCGGGTCTCGAGCTCCGTGTTCCAGTCGGCCAGCTCCTCGGCCTGCCGCCGGATGGTGTCGTGGTATCGCTTGATGCGACGCCAGCGATGCCACCCGAGCCAGCAACTCGCTCTTGTCGAACGGCTTGGTGACGAAGTCGTCGGCACCCGATTCGAGTGCGGCCAAACGTTGTTCGCTTCCGCTCGCCGTGATCATCACGACCGGAAGGAACTCCGTAGCCGGCGTGGACCGGATCTTTCGACAAACTTCGTGTCCGTCCATCTCTGGCATCACGATGTCGAGCAGGACAATGTCAACGTCCTCTGTTCCGAGCAGCGCGAGCGCTTCCGCGCCTGACGACGCCGTGAGAACGCGATACCCGCGCGGCGTGAGGACCGCGTCGAGAAGCCTCAAATTGGCCGGCTCGTCGTCGACGGCCAGTGCGGTGACCGGGATGTCCATCAGACCGCCCGCCCGCCGAGGAACGCCTCGATCTGGCCGGGCAGTTCTCGCACGCTGATCGGCTTTTCGACATATCCGTCGAAGCCGGCCAGCGATGCGCGCTCCCTGTCCTCGGTCATCGCGGAAGCGGTGACAGCGACCACGGGCACATCGCGTGCCGAGGGTGCCCTGCCTCAACCTGTGCAGCGTCTCGGTTCCGTCGATGCCGGGGAGTTGCAGATCCATCAGCACCAGATCGGGTGGATCTGCCTGGGCAGCGCGAACGCCTTCCTCGCCTGACTGGGCCTCGATGACGTCGTATCCGGCGAACTGGAGGACGTCGCGAACCAGTTTGAGGTTCAACGGATTGTCCTCTACCACAAGGATTCTGCGCGGCGTCACGACGACTCCTCCAGGGCGCCAACATGTCGCAGCGCATCGACCAGCTCGTCGCGACGAATTGGCTTGAGCAGATACTCGTCCGCTCCCAGCGCTAGACCCCGGGGCCGATCGTCGACGACGGAGGCGATGACCACCGGGATGGCGGCGGTGGCGGGGTCGGCCTTGAGCTCGGTCAGTACCTGCCAGCCATCGAGCCGTGGCAGCTTGATGTCAAGCACGACGGCTACCGGCGACACCTTGCGGATCTGCTCGAGAGCCTCTACGCCGTCGCGGGCGCGCAGCACCCGGGTCCCTGAACCATCCAGGTAGGCAGAGAGAAGATCCAGCGACGCCCGATCGTCGTCGACGAGGACTACGACGGGAAGCTTGTCGCGCTCAGGGGAAGCGACGTCGTCCTCTTGCTCCGGCAGGCCCGGGACCGAGAAGCCGAACGTGCTTCCGCCGCCAGGAGTGCTCTCGAGCCACATCCGCCCGCCGAACAGCTCGACGAAGCGTCGTGACAAGGTCAGTCCAAGTCCGGTGCCCTCCTCCTTCGGAGCTCCCCGGCCGCCCTGCTGGAAGGACTCGAAGATTCGTTCCTGGTCCTCGGGAGGCACCCCGATGCCGGTGTCGGTGACTGTGACCATGAGGTCGGTTCCCTCGCGGTAAGCGCGGACGGAAACGCTGCCGCCGTCGGGGGTGAACTTGACGGCGTTGGAGAGCAGGTTGAGGACCACCTGCTTGAATCGCAGCTCGTCAGCCTCGATCGTCCCGACGTCTTCTGCGACCTCGATTGTCACCGTGATGGCGTGCGTGGCCGCGCGCTCACGGTGCAATGCCAACGCCCACTCCAGGGCGCTGCTGACCTCGAACGTGCTTGGCTCGAGCACCATGTGACCGGCCTCGACCTTGGACAGATCCAGGATGTCGTTGATCAGCTCGAGGAGGTGCCGGCCCGAACTCAAGATGTCGCGCAGGTACTCCTCCTGGCGCTCATTGATCTCGCCGAACATGCGATCCAGCAGCACCTCGGAGAAGCCGATCACCGCGTTCAACGGGGTCCGCAGTTCGTGGGACATGCTGGCAAGGAACTCCGACTTGTGGCGGCTGCTGGAGTCGAGCGCAACCATCAGGTCGCGCTGTCGCAACGCGATCGCACCCTGAACGGCGAATTCCTCGAGGAGCTCGCTTTCGCGCGCGTCGAAGGGCTTGACGTCGGTCCGCCACATAGACAGCACGCCAACGAGCTCGTCCTGCAGGATCATCGGCGTGGCGAGCATGGTTCTGAAGCCGGCTAGCTGTTGGAGGTCCTTGCGCCCGTATTCCGCGTCGTTGAGCACGTCGCGTATCTGATGGGTTCGCATCTCCTCCGCCGCGCGCCCGACGGCGGACAAGCGGTTTCTGAGAACCGGGTGGTCCTCCAGGTACTTGCGATACTCCTCCGGGATCTCGCCGGAGACATGGGACAGGCGGAACACGTCGCCCTCAAGGAGGTACAGCTGGGCGACCTGTGCTTCGCAAAGGCTCGCGGCCTCTTCAAGGACGGTGTCCAGTACGTCCCCGGGGTTTGCGACCGCGCGGCCGAGTGCCTCGAGGATCTTCCGGCTCGCCGCCGACTGATTGCGGGCGTCTTTCAACTCCTGTCGAAACGAGTCTCTGGTAACGCGTGTGGTGCGTGACGAGTGTTCGCTCGGATCGGGCATGGTCCCCCTTCCGGACCCCATGACATTCTGTGCCCTTATTGCTGGTCGGGGCATGAAAACTGTGGATTCACTGCGAGAGCGCACGGTCCGATCGGCTACTAGCAAACGATGTCGACGTAGACCGTCTTGCCGGTCACCGTGGTGACAATGTCGTACGCGGATCCCGGTAGACCCGACCCGGTATCGCTGCGCGAGAACGTCTGGCCGGGGCGAACCGCGCTGATAGTGCACTGCGCCAGCGCAGCGGTGTCGGTGCGATTCACGATGACGTCGAAGCCCTGCGCACGCAGCTGGTTGACGGTCGTATCGACGTCCGATGGGCCGGCCGGGGCGGCGTTGGCGGCTGCGGTCAGTCCGAGGGTCGCCGCGGCCAGCGTGCCGGCGGTAAGGGAGGTGACGAGGAGGTTCTTCATGGTTCTGCCTTTCTTGAGTTCTTGTGCGGGTTCAGTGGTTTGTCCGCAATGCAAGCCTCAGTCGCGTTCGGTGCGACGAGCCCAGTAGCACGCCACTCAGATTTCGCACAGTTCGGAGCGGTACTACTCATTCGCGCTCGCGGGACGCCGCCTTCTTCCTGCTCAGACGGCAGGGTGCTGCGTTTGCGGTGATGGGCGATGCCCGACATTCACGTGCGGGGCGGTCATCTCGGCTGGTGCCGAGTCAGTACGCAGATACTTAATTCAGGTCGTGTCGGCCTACCAGCTTGGCGAGTTCATCGCGGCTCGCGGTTCCGGTCTTCGCCATCGCCTTGAAAATGTGGTTTTCGACGGTGCGTGGGGAAAGCGTCAGTCGGGCGGCAATTTCGCGGTTGGATGACCCCTCACCGATAAGCATCGCGATCTCGCGTTCGCGATCGGTCAGCGGCAACGGCTCGGTGGCCTGACGAAGAGCTGGGGTATTGGCGCCGCATTGTTCAGCCAGGGCATCCGCGCGTGTTGAGCATCCAAACGCCGATCCTCGACGATCTTGGTGGCGGTACGCAATGGCCGCGTGCGCGGCCGCATCTACCGCCGCGACAACGTCGCCCATGCGCTCGAATTCCTCTGACACCGCAGCCAATTCGGCGGCATCGGCGTCGCGCATGGCCTCGGCAAACCGGGCAGCCAGACCGACGCGTGGTCCCTCGACGATCGCCTCGAGCTCGCGCAGCCGGGATGCGCTGGAATGATCGCCGAACTGGGTGGCGGTCTGCAGGCAGATTACTTCTGCCGCGAATTGCCGGTTAGCCCCAGCCATTTCGGCCGCCGCCAATAAGATGGCTATCGCCTCACTGACGACGCCCTGGCCAGCGGCTAGCCACGCGCGGGCCAGGCTCCGCTCATAGTCCAGGGACCGAAAAGGACGTTGCCGCTTCTCCAGCGCGGCAAGCGCGGCGGCCGCCTCGCGATGTGAACCGCGTATGGCGAGGGCAGTCGAGAGTGGGACGTGATAGCGGTAGCCCCAGCCGATGTCATAGCCCGAGTCGGACAACGCTACTGCTGCCTGTTCGAGCAACAAGCATGCGGTATCCAGGCGACCCGCACCAATTTCGGCCCGACCCGCCACCGCAGCACCGAGCAAATGCGCCGTGCCCGGGAGATCGGCTGCCTCCTGGCGCACCCGCTCGGCCACCTCAACCGCGTCGCCAACCCGCCCGGACAACAGCAACGCGGTGACGTGCGCGTCGGCGATGTTGAACTTCATTTGCGGAGCGTCGAAGGAGCGCGTCGCAACGGTGTATCCCGCGTCTGCAATGGCAACCGCCTCGGCGGTGCGCCCCGCATCCGCGGATATGGCAGCGAGCGTCCAGGCTATTTCAGCGTCAACGACGGCGGGCAGATCGTCCAACGCAAGGTCTTTCGACGCTTCCATCGCCAAACTCGGCTGGTCCATTGCAAACCAGTACACCGTGAGGAAGGCGTTGATATAGCCGCGAGCATCCGGTGATACGACGCGCGCCGCTTTGTCGATGAGTTCTTTCGCGCGCGGGGGGTCGGCAAGCACCCACAGCATGTTGCTGGCCCGCAGGAAGGTGGATCTGGCATGGTCGCCCTGGGTCAACTCACTGGCGCGAATCTCGGCGAGCACTGTGTCCGCCTCCTCGCCACGGCTGAGCCATGAGAGTGCGTGCGCGCGAACAAAGTTCGCTTCCGGTCCCGCTCCGGCACGGATTGCCGCTTCGGCGAGACGCTCGGCGAGCGGCAGATCCGCCAGTCCTACCGCGCCGTAGGCGGCCCTAACGAGCAGGTCGGCGTCGGGTGTGAGGTCGGAGTCGAGACTCAATGTGGCGCGGCGGACCACGACCCGAACGTCGTCGCGGTCGTCGGATGCGGCCAGTTCGGTGGCAACCAGTCCGCGCAGCCGCCGCAGGCGGGTGGGTGCCGCGCGCTTCCTACGCACCTCACCGTAGAGCGGATGCGCCACGCGCACCTCTACACCGCGAGCGATGGACTCAAGGGTGATGAGCCCACGAGTGTCCGCTTCCTCGACCGATGCTGGCGCAGTGATTCGCGTCAGAGCCGCCAGCTCGATCGGCTCCCCGACCGCCAGCGCATCGATCACATCGGCAACCGGCGCGGGCAGGTCACCGATGCGCGATTCGATCAGCTCAACAAGGCTGGGCGCCACGATCGGATCACCGGTCCACCGCCAGTACCCACGCTGCATTTCCAGCCGGCCGTCGGCGACCTCCTGCTCAACAATGTTGCGCAGATACAAAACGTTGCCGCGAGTCAGCGCCCAGAGTTGCTGAGCGGCATCCGGATCCACCGATGCGTCCAATGTGGCCGACAACAGCGCGGTGGTTTCGTCGAGCGACAGGGGCTGCAGATCGAGCCGGTCGAACTGGCTAATCCTCCAAATCTCTCGTACCGCAGTGGGAATCGGTTCACCGTCGCGCAAGGTAAGCACCACCTTCGCCGCGCCACGCTGCACGATCTGCGCCACAACAAATGTCGACAGATCATCGAGCAGATGTACATCATCGACACCGACTACCACGGCGCTGCCGGCGGGCGCGGCCGTCAGTGCCTCGATCACCCCGCGCACCAACTGAACGGTGTTGGTTACACCCGACTGCGCCCACGCGGTGAAGGCCCCCAGCGGAAGTGTCCGCGCCGACGATGTGCCGACCGCCCACCGGCCTTGACATCCACGCGACACGGCGGCATTCAACGCCTCACGGGCGATCCGGCTCTTCCCCACACCAGCCGGCCCGTTAACCACGATTCCGGAGACGTCTGAAGCCAAGATGGCGGCCTGGACAGCACGCATCTCTTCCGAGCGGCCAGTCAACGGCCACGACAAGCGCACCGCTACCGGCCCTGCACGACCGTGATCGTGGTCCACGCTCCGACATGTATTCGATCGCCGTCGGCCAGCGGAGTCTCTTCGCCTTTTGCCAGGAAGTTTTCGCTGCCGTTCAGGCTGGTTCCATTGGTCGAGCCCAAATCAGTGACGGTAAGACCTGAATCGCGGATCCTCAGCACAGCGTGTTGCGTGGAGACGCCTCGGTCGACCGGGCGGATGCCGAGGTCGATCTCCGGTTCCACGCCCTGTTCGTGGTTGTGCCTTCCGATCAATGTGGTGCCTTTGTCCAGGCTGATTCGGCGTTCCGGGAAGAACTGCGGGAAGTCGACGGTGTCAGGTCCTTGGCGGGCGAGGACGCGTTGGTGGAACTCCCTGTCGGCGGCGACGACCGCGGTCCATCCGACCGGCGCGGGGGCGGCGGCAGGCTGCGCGTGCGCTACTGGTTCCTGCAGTGCCGAATCGTGTCCGCACACTTCGCAGAAGCGGCCGCTGATCGGCGCCTCGCACGCCGGACATGACTTCACCTCGGGCGCAGGTGCCATCGGGGCCCCGCACACGTCGCAATAGTCCTCGGCTGCCGAGACGTGGCCTTCGGTGCAGGTCGGCACTTAGGTCTCCTTCCGCACCCTGGCGGTTCTGGTCGACCGCGCGTCGAGGGCCATCTCGTCTGCCGCTGCGACCTCGCGTCGCAGCCGGACCGTGCCCGTGCGCTCGTCGACCTCGACCACTCCTCTGAGCAACTTGGCAGTTCCGTCGTTTCCTGATTCCACCGCAAGCTCCATCGCACGCTGCAATTTGGCTGTCGCGGTTTTGATATCGCCCTTCTTGCGTGCGCTCAAGCCCTCCTGGACCGCCTGCGCCAGCTCGGCCTGGCCCGTGTAATGCGCGACCCGGCGACTGATCTGGGCTGACAACGCAGTGTCGGCGGTCCACACCGCCTTCACCAGACCCTCTCCCAGAACCTGTTCGCCCGCAACGACACTCACCCGCGCAGCGAGCTTCTCGCGTCCAACCGCTGCAGGTTCGACCTCGACTTGAACGTGGTAGTCGCGGTCCTCGGCGCCCCAGGAGCCCAGCGGATATTCCCCGGTTTGATTTCCTGACTCGACTCGACGTTGTGTCAGGTCTTCGACCGTCGGCGCGACTTGTTTGACGAACACGACGCGGGCGCCTGCAGGCGTCCACAGCCGCAAAGTCACGTCGGGGATCGACTTGCCCATCGACGTTCGCATCATCGCCGCGAAATCATCTGCGAGATCCGCGGGATCGGCGACGATGTCAACGGTGCCAAGCAGTGCCGACGAGATCGCGCGCAATTCCTCGACGTGCCAGGCGGTTCCCACACCTCGGCAGTCGCAGGTGAATTCGCCCTCGCTGAGCCCGATTTCCTCGCCCAGTTCTTCGGGGGTTTCGTGCTCGTCCTTGCCGTCCGTGAGCAGGATCGCGTGGATGAGCGCTCCCGGGTGTGCCACCACGATTCCGCGGACGTGCGCGAGCCAGGTGCCCATCGCGGTCCCGCCGTGGGGCCGCAGCGCGTCGACGGCGCGCGCCGCTTCCGCCTTGGTGGCGGCGCTCGCCGGGGTTGGCCAACCGTCCTCCGGGTAGACGGCGGCGGCCTTTTCGGTGCCCGCGATGATCGTGAAGTAGGTGCCGTCGACGAGTTCATCGATGGCGGCTGCGGTAGCGCGCTTCGCCGCGTCGAACTTGTCGATCGGTGACTGCATCGAGGTCGAACAGTCGATGATGATGGCCTCGACCCGGTCCCTTGGTGCGGCCGTCGTCGGCGACATCGTGTCCGGCGGTGATGCTGACGATCGCGTCGACCGCGCCCGATCCCTCGGCGAGATAGGGATTGTGGTCGACATCAACAGAGATGCCGGAAACACCTTCAGCCGAACTCATGGAACTCTCCGATCGGGACGATTGCGACGGTGATGTTGTCCTGGCCGCCGGCGTCCAAGGCGTATTCGACGAGCGCACGCGCGGCCGCGGCCGTGTCGAGACCGGTGCAGCGGCGTGCGATATCGGCGGCGTCGGGCAGGTAGTTCCATAGTCCGTCGGAGCACAGCAACAGCCATCCCCGGCCTTCGGGCGTGATCGTGTGCACGCTCGATTCCGACCACGGCTTCGCGTCGCTGTCGGCGCCGAGCCAACGCGTCAATGTGTGTGCGCCGCGTTGCACGGCTTCCGAATCGGCCGAGGCACCCGCGGTGATCAACTCCTGAGCCAGCGAGTCGTCGACGGTCAACTGTTGCGGCGGCGCGGGCGGTTCGGGAAGCCAGTACGCCCTGCTGTCGCCGACGTTGCCGACCGTGATCTGCACTGCCCCCTCGGACGTCGGGACGACTACCGCAGCGGTATACGTGCACGAGGGCGAGGACGATGCGTTCGTCGTTGCCGCAGCGGCTTTCGCCGCATCGGCCAGTCCCGCCAACACCGCCGAGCGTGCGTTGCGGGACGCGGCGAGCGCGGCGAGCATCGCATCGACACCCGCATTCGAGGCGGCGACCGCCGCCATGTGTGCATCAGCGGAGCTGGAGACGCCGTCACACACGGCAACGGCGATCGAAGCCGGCTCGGTGAGGCTCGCCAGCGACGGTTCCGGCTGCGGCGGCGTCCTCGTTGCCTGCGTGTTCAATACCGCGGTCGGTGATCAGCACGATCCCACCGACCTCCGCCTCGATCGCGATCGGGCTCGGCGCGCCGATGGCCGCAGACGGTGCAGTATTCGTCAACGTGGGTGTCGTTGCCGCAGTCGGCGCATGGCCCGTCCGCGTAGCGTCCGGGCCGCGGTATGGCGACACGGCGGATCTCCGACAACGATGGCGCCGCAGCTCCCGCAGAACCGGTCGGCGCGCGCGAATATCCGCAGCGCACTGCGGGCAAGTTGCATCCTCAGCGGTCATACCCGTGTCCTCGGCCGAATCGTATTTGCCTTCTCCACCAACGCAATGCGCTCCCACATGTCGGTCGTTTCATGCGCCAGCTCGCGGTAGCCGCGTTCCATCCCTGTCCGGATATCGGATTCGTCGAACGCCGCGCCGAGCAGTCGCTGGGCGTTGGTCTGGTTTCCTGCCCGCAGCCAGCCCAACGCCGCGCCAAGCACCGACAGCCGAATGATCGCCCGCTTGGTGGTCGATTCCACGTTCAGTGCGGCGGCGCGCTTACCGGCATCGAGCAGCGTCTGTCTCGTCGAGGCTCTCGGCTGTCTGGCCGTCGAGCAGGATCTCGATCGCGGTCGCACCCGCGGCCGTGAAATGCGCTGAGTCGGTGGGGACCTGGTCGAGCGCCGCTGACCGCGCCTGCCCGGTCTCCCGCTCGCACACGCTGCCTCGCCAAGCCGAATGCGGCGCTGACGTAGCTGCGGTCTGTTCGCCATACCGTCTCGTAGTAGCGCGCCGCCTCTTGGCGCATCCCGCGCAGTTCGGCGGTGGCCGCGATCGCCAGCTTGGGGGCGAGCTCGCCGGGCAGCGTAGCCAGCACCGCATCGAAATCGACTGCAGCCTTGTCGAATTCGTCCTCCAGCAGCGCGCATTGTCCGCTGTACCACGCCAGCCGCCAGTCTCCGGGTATCACCGACTCCAGGTCGGCGAGCCGTTTCGCTGGCGTCCTCCGGAGCGCCGATTTCGAGCGACGCGCGGACCAGTCGCAATGGAATCTCGATGGAGGAACTACTGCCTTCGTGCGCGCCGCTGCGCGCCAGACTGAGCGCGTGTTCGAGTTTGGCTGGCGATGTGCCGCTCGTCGTGGCGAGCACCGCGGCACCTGGGTCACTGGTGTCGACCACGGGTACGGGTAGCGCCGCGATCACATCCTCGGGATCCACCGGCACGTCCCGGCCTCCGCCGAAGACCCCGCGCTGCGGGCTGAAGTAGTTCGACATCCGTGGCCGTGCGGTGTCGCTGTCGGCGGCGGCTGCAATCTCGTGCAGCACCCCGGTCAGCTGGTCGGCCATCTCTTCCATGGACGAGAATCGATGGCTCGGATCGGGGTCGGTGGCGCGGAGGATCGCGCGATACAACGAATCGTGCTTCGCGAGAACGGGTACGGTCGCCGGGCCGGGTAGCTGTTCGACGAAACGCCCGTGCTCCTGCGGCACGTCCATCACGAGGACGGCGAGCGTGCGCCCGACCGTGTACACGTCGCTCGCGACGGTAGGGCCGGTCTCCGCGATCTCGGGCGCCTGGTAGCCGACGGTCCCGAAGAGCGAGCTTTCCTCGTCATCCATGGCGATGACCGCACCGAGGTCGATGAGCTTGAGCTGCTCGTCGCTTTGCATCACGTTGTCCGGCTTGAAGTCGCAGTAGGCGAGTCCCTGGCTGTGCAGGTAGCCGAGAGCGGGTGCGATCTCGACGATGTAGGCCACCGCCTGGTCCGGTGGTAGGGGTGCATTGCGGGCTCTTGCGGAGTTGTTTCAGCGACGTGCCACCGACGTACTCCATGACGATGTAGCCGACCGGGACGCCTGCGTTGTCGACATGTTCGACGAAGTTGTAGATCTGGACGATGTTCGGGTGCTGCACTTCGGCGAGGGCGAGGACTTCGGCGGCGGCGGCGGCCATGGCGTCGGGGTCGCTGGAGTTGATGAGGCCCTTCAGCACCACCCAGCGGTCGCGCACGTTGCGGTCGATCGCCAGATAGATCCAGCCAAGGCCGCCGTGCGCGAGGCAGCCCTGCACTTCGTACTGCCCGCCAACGAGGTCGCCGCGAGAAAGCTTGGGGACGAACGAGTATCGCGTTCCGCATAGGGTGCAGAAGCCCTCTGGGCGTCCTGGCTCGTCCGTCCCGTCCGCGCCCGACAGGTTTGTTGCATTCGTGGTTGCCGCAGAATCGGTTCCGCTCGGGTACCTGAGGGTCGGTGAGGATCGCGGTGGCTGGATCAACCTTCGGCATGCGGGGCATCTCGACAATCCCAGCGCCGAGGCGACCGCGATTGCTGGTGCCCGTCGCGGATCCGGAGCGCGCCGTTCGGGCTGATCGAGCGGTGGAACTGCTCCGGGTCGCAGGCCCTGATGCGGCCGCTGTCTCCGGACCTTGCGGTGGAGTGGTTGTTGGCGCCGTCCCGCAGACGTCGCAGTACCCGTCGACGACGGTCCCGCCGCATCCCGGTTCGGCGCACTTCATTTCGTCTTCCCCCGCTTCTCGACGAGCAGCTGTTGGTAGTCGGTGATCGCGCGAGTTACGGCGCGAAGGTCGGACGGCCGTCGTGACAGCAGGCCGGCAGCGATCCGGTTGGACGCCAACAGGTCCGGATCTTCTCCCAGCCCAAGGCGGGCCGCCTTCGCCTCGTATGCCGTCAGCCGTCCCTTGAGTTCGCTTCGGCGGTCGAGCAGGCCCTGCGCGAGCTCCTCGTCTTCCCGTGCACCCCGCAGCGCCGCCTCGATCCGGCGCCGCAGCGACAGCAACGCCGCGGGGTCCGGTGTGGTGATCGACTGCAGCTCCGCGCGCAGGGCCGGTTCGGCGTCGGTGTGCACCGGGATCGGGCCTGCCAACACCGCTTGCTCGGCGTGCGCGCGAACCTGTGCGGCACGCTGTGTCGCGTCCCGCAACGCGTCCAGCTCCAACGCCGTATTGGCGAGGGCATCGGGCCAATTTGCTTGTAGTTGCGGCGAGATCAGCGAGTTCGTGCGACCTGATGCTCGATGCGGTCGGCGATAGCATTGATGCGCTTCTCGACGTCGCGCTCGGTTAGGGAGAGCGGATCGGTCGCGGAAACAGTCAACAGCTCGGCCATCTCCTTCGGACCGGCCACGCCCGCCTCGTCGAGTCGTTGCTGCGACGGCGCGAGCCGTTCCGCGATCAACGAGTTGATCCCGTCTACAGCGTCGAGGAACTCGATGACGGCGGGGTAGGCGGAATGCATCCGTTCCGCCGTGTCGGCGAGCCCGACATACTCGACCGCCTCACCGGGACCGCCGATTTGACGCTGCGCCAACGGGATCAGCTGGCGCGACACCTCGAGCGGACGCTCGCGCAACAATCTCGTCAACTCGGCGCGGTCGTCGTCGTCGGGCTTCGATCGGCGCGCCCGCAACGTTTGCGCGGATTCCAGGATCGACGTCATCCGCCCCAAGTCGTCCCACAGCTGCGAGAGCGATTTCTCGATCACCGTCCACCGTTGCGCGGTCACGCCTGTCGGCGGATAGCGGCGCACGTGCATGAGCCCGGCGTGGTTGTCCAACTCCACCAGCGTCGCCGACATCGATGCGACTTCCTTTGCGCGGGAGGCGAGTTCGCGGTCGATCTCGTCGGTGGTCAGCACGGTCATGGTCAGTCCTTGTAGCGTGGCGCCGGCGGGCCGGGCGATGGTCCGAGCTCTTGCAGATGGGCGTCGTAGAGGCGCTCCCACGTTCCGTCTTGCCGAATACGTTCGAGGACTCCGTTGACGAATCGAACAAGATCGTCGTTCTCCTACTTGACCCCGACGCCGTAGGGCTCCTTCCCCATGCTGTCGCCGACCACGTCCACGTTCAAGTGGTCCTGTACGGCAAGTCCGGCGAGCACCGCGTCGTCGGTGCTGATCGCGTCGACCTGGCCCTGTTGCAGCATCACCAGGCAATCGGTCCAGGTGGTCACACCGTAGCACCGTCGGCCTGGACTCCAGCGCGAACAACGTCGACAGCGAGGTCGTGCCCGTCACCGCGCACACCCGTTTGCCCGAAAGCCCTGCGGCAGAATCGATTCCCGAACCCTTGACGGCGAGGATCTTCTGATTGGCGTTGAAGTACATCGTAGAGAACTCGACGACCTCCTTGCGTTCACAGGTGATCGAGTAGGTCCGTGACCACCACGTCAACCAAACCCGACTGCAAGGCTGATTCCCGTTGGCTCGCATCGACCACCCGCGGATCGGATGCGGTCCGGATCGCCGAAGATGCCGCGTGCGATCTCGCGGGCGACGTCGATATCGAAGCCCTCCAGCTGGCCCGTAGCGGGGTTCCGGGAGCCGAACAGATAGGTGTTCTGGTCGACACCGACGATGAGCCGTCCACGCTCGGCGATCGCCGCCATCGTCGAACCCGGCGGCATGGCGCCGGGCGCCGGCAGCGGTCCGGGGCGCAGAGCTGGCTTCGCGATCGCGCAGTCGGCGTTTCCCGCAGCCGGCGCGGCCGTGACTTGCCTGCGCACCGGACGGCAGCGGCTCGACCGGTGCGACCGTCACCGACTGCGGCGCCCGGCGTGGACCCACATCCGGCGACGAGGGCGAGTGCCAGCAGCGCCAACACAATCCCGTGCTCTCACAGGAACTCCTTGAGCCGTGGCCACAAACCGACGACAGCCGCCACTGCAGCGACCACCATCACCACGAGCGTGCCCGTTGGACTCCACGCCAACCGCGTGCCCGCTGCGGACACCCGATCGCGCAGCGTGGCGCGCGTTTGTTCGATCTCGTTGCGCAGGCTGGCTTCGACGACGGTGAATTGCGCAGCCGAGGCGTCTGGCTCGGGACCGATTGCTTGTGCAACCGCGGCAAGGTAATCGCCGCTCGTCGTACGCCTCCACCTGCTTGCGGTGACTGGACCTCCATTTCGCGACGGCGTCGGCCGCCGCCGTCGGTCCCGTGCCGAGCAGCGCGGCCAACTCATCCATGTGGCCGGCGAATGATTTTTCTCGGGTCGTGATGTCGCTACGTGCGATCAGTTCTAGGGTCTCGTCGGTCCGGGCCTGCTGGGCGAGGATGCGAGCCTTCGCCAGTTGCTCGAACTTCGCGGTGCCCTCGGTTTGGCTGTCCTCGATGTTGTCTGCCGCCAACCGGGTAGCCACAACGATCCAACCGATCACCAGTAGCGCCGCGACCGCGGCGGCGATGAGGCCCAGGTTGAACTGCCGGTTCGTGCGGCCGACCAGGATCACCGACCCGACAACGATCGCCGCCAGCACGAGTCCCAGCAGAACGAGACTGACCGTCGGCAGCGAGCCGACAGCGCGCTGGTCGTCGTTGAGCGTGGCGAGATCGCCGGAGTAGATCTTCTCGGCGCCGGGAAGCAGCGCGGACTGCATCAACGACGACGCTTCCCGCAAGTACGCGGACCCGATCGGAAATCCCTGCCGATTGTTCGCCCGCGCCGACTCGACCAGCCCCGTGTAGGCGGCCAGCTTCGCCGACATGTCCGCCACCGCGGTGCGGGCCTCCACGTCGGTGGTCCCCGCGGTCACATCCGCCAGCGCCGACGCCGCGTCAGCCAACGCTTGCTTGTAACGCTCCCGCATCGCCGCCGTTTCGATCCCGCCGGATAGGAACGCCGATGCCGCCGCGGCGTCGGCGGCCGACAGAGCGGCGTAGAGCTTCTGCGCCGAGTAGGCGAGCGGCTCGGAACGATCGAGAACCGCGTTGTGCTCGGCGATCCGCCCGTCGAGCTGACCGCCGCACACCAGCCCGGCAAGCACGCAGAAGGCTGCGACGGCGACCGCGATCATGCCGATGACACCGGGCGTTGTGCGGGCTAGGCGCCGCACCCACGCCACAGAATTCCGCTCATCCAGCGTGGGCGGAGACTCCATGTCGTTCAACCCTCCCACCAGGAGCGTAATCGCAGGGGGCCTTCACCGTCTGGGTGTTTCAGAGACTGAATTGCCTCGCGTTGGCGCTGCACACGGCGGGGTACGCTTGCTGCGCAGCTGGTTTGCCGGCCGCAGACCTGGGGAAACCGAGGTTATGCCGGCGCCGAGTTCCGCACGCCTGTTCGGGTGCGGTGCGAGAGGGAACCCGGTGGGAATCCGGGACTGTCCCGCAGCGGTAAGCAGGAACGAACGCCGTCATCAGCACTGGCCCACCGACGCACGGGCTGGGAAGCGACGGCCATTAGGTGCACGAGTTCGGGTGCGAGCCTGCGAGTCCGAATACCTGCCAGCCGTATCGGGCGCGCCGCGCCCGGTGGTTCATCGCCTCGTGGAATGGGCGGCTGGCCGATGCGGCCCCACTTGCCGTGTTCGGTTAGACGTCTCCTGGTGATGACCATCCCGTCGTGTTGAAGGACGTCGTCATGACCGCAGTTGCACCGTTGACCGCAACCATCATCGGTTCCCCGCGCATCGGCCCGAACCGTGAACTCAAGCGGGCCGTCGAGAAGTACTGGGCAGGCCGCATCGACCGCGCCGAACTCGAATCCGTCGCCGCAAAACTGCGCCGTGACACATGGGAGTCGCTCGTCGCGGCCGGCCTCGACTCCGTTCCGGTGAACACCTTCTCCTACTACGACCACGTGCTCGATACCGCCGTACTGGTCGGCGCCCTGCCGGCCCGGGTGGCGGACATCGCCGACGATCTGGACCGGTACTTCGCTGCAGCCCGCGGCAACGATGACGTCGCTCCGCTCGAGATGACCAAGTGGTTCGACACCAACTACCACTACCTGGTACCCGAGATCGACACTGACACCCGCTTCTCGCTCAACCCTGCCAAGGTGCTGGCTGAGCTGAAAGAAGCTCAAGCACAAGGGATCCCGGCACGTCCGGTCGTCGTCGGTCCGATCACGTTCCTCGCGCTCGCCAAGGCCGTGAGCGGGTCTGCCGCACCCATCAACAGGCTCGATGACCTCATCGGCGTTTACGCCGAACTGCTGGAGCTTCTCGCTGAAGAGGGCGCCGATTGGGTTCAGCTCGACGAGCCGGTATTGGTAACCGACATTCTCGAAGGCACCGCCAACGCCGCCGAGCTGGCCGGTCGCACATACGGTCTGCTCGGCGGTCTGGCCAAGCGACCCGCACTGTTCGTGGCGTCATACTTCGGCGAGCTGACCGACGCCCTGCCCGCGCTCGCGCGCACACCCGTCGAGGCCATCGGTATCGACCTGGCCGCGGGCGGTGTATCCGCGGCGGCCGCCGTCCCGGAGCTGGCGGGCAAGACCGTCGTCGCGGGCATTGTCGACGGTCGCAACGTGTGGCGCACTGACCTCGAAGCCGCCCTTGTTGCACTGGCCACACTGCTGGGATCCGCAGGCGGAGTGGCAGTGTCGACATCGTGCTCGACCCTGCATGTGCCGTACTCACTCGACGCCGAGCCCGACATCGATGCCGCACTGCGGAGTTGGTTGGCGTTCGGCTTTGAGAAGGTCACTGAGGTCGTCACGCTGGCGCGCGGGTTGAAGGAAGGCCGCGAGGCCGTCGCAGCCGACGTCGCTGCGTCCAACGCCGCCATCGCCTCGCGTCGCGCCGACCTGCGGCTCAACAACAGCCAGATCCGCGCCCGCATCGCCTCGATCATCGCGTCCGGCACGAAGCGAGGGCCAGCCGATCGGCGCCGCGAGGCGCAGAACGAACGGTTGCGACTGCCCGACCTGCCGACCACGACCATCGGCTCGTACCCGCAGACCTCCGCCATCCGTGTCGCGCGTGCCGCGCTGCGGTCCGGCGAGATCGACGCCGCCGAGTACGAACGGCGGATGAAGGCCGAGATCGCGGACGTCGTTGAGCTGCAAGAGAATCTCGGGCTCGACGTGCTGGTGCACGGCGAGCCTGAACGCAACGACATGGTGCAGTACTTCGCCGAGCAGCTCGACGGATTCTTCGCGACGCAGAACGGCTGGGTGCAGTCCTACGGCAGCCGATGCGTGCGGCCGCCGATCCTGTACGGCGACGTGGCCCGGCCGCAGCCGATGACAGTCGACTGGATCAGCTACGCGCAGTCGCTGACCGAAAAGCCGGTAAAGGGCATGCTGACCGGGCCGGTCACGATCCTCGCATGGTCGTTCGTGCGTGACGACCAGCCGTTGGCCGAGACGGCTGCACAGGTAGCGCTGGCGATCCGGGACGAGACCGTCGACTTGCAGTCGGCGGGCATCGCGATCATCCAGGTCGACGAGCCTGCGTTGCGCGAGTTGCTGCCGCTGCGGTCGAAGGACAAGGAGGCTTACCTACGGTGGGCGGTCGATGCGTTCCGGCTGTCCACGTCCGGTGTCGCGGACTCCACGCAGATACACACGCACCTGTGCTATTCGGAGTTCGGCGAGGTCATCGGGGCGATTGCGGACCTCGATGCCGACGTGACGTCGATCGAGGCTGCCCGCAGCCACATGGAGGTGCTCGGCGACCTCAATGCCGCCGGGTTCGCCAACAGCGTCGGTCCAGGTGTCTACGACATTCACTCGCCTCGAGTGCCTGGCGTCGAGGAGATCGCCTCGTCGCTGCGTGACGCGCTGAAATCGGTTCCTGCCGAACGGCTTTGGGTCAACCCGGACTGCGGACTGAAGACGCGTACGACCGACGAGGTGACGGCATCGCTTGAGCATCTGGTGACTGCCGCAAAGCGGGTGCGTAGCACCTGCGCATGACGCGTCGCCACTTCGTCAGCGCCTATCAGCACGGCCGCGGAATGAAGAGGGCCCAGCACATGTTGGGGGCTTGCCAGGGATACGGAGGCGGGGGATTGTCGCCCTCCCAGACGGTGGGAGAAACATTGCCCTGCCCGTAGTTGACGAAGTGGTAGCTGTGGCAGACGCCCCAGTCCCAGTTCGGACGTCCGTCCGCGGGAGTATTGAAACCGCCGCCATAGCCACCCATTTCATCGCCTGGACACCACTGGTAGGGGCCGCCGGCGTTGGCGATGCCTGCGCCCAGTCCCAAAACGGCAAGGCCCAAACCGCCCGACAGCACCACCGTCGTCGCTAATCGCGAAATCCGGTTCATGATCGGTTCCCTTCGTTGCTGCCACAGATCCCGAACATGCGACTGACGCCTTGGCGGATTCTTGGAAGCCAGACAGCAGTAGCGCGAACCTGGCCAAGAACGCCTCTGACCTGGGATACTGGCCGTTAGAAGGTAGAGGGGCTGCAATGAGAAACTACGCAGTGAGCCGATACAACGAATATGGCGAGTTCGACATTTCCACGCTTTTCTGGGGCGCGTTGATCGTTGTCGCCCTGGTTGTGGCCTGCTTGGTTGCCTCGAAAGCCATCGATTGGCTCCGCAGCCGGAAAAAGTTCGACGGTGTAGTGACGAGTGATCCCGAGGAGCCGTGGGATCAGGCGATCTCACGACCGTCGGCAGATTATTTCGGGGATGGTGGCTTGGGTGCCTTGGGTGGCTTGGGTGGCATGAACAAGCGCGAGCAGGAGGAGATGTTCTCGATCTATGCCCCCTGCGAGGTACGCAAGGCTATGAAGGAACGAAGGCGGGCCCGCGAAGAAGCGCAGAGGCAAAGCAAGCGCTCTAACTGAATGGCCTTGTGGGGAACCCCTTCCCCCGAGCACACTGCCTAGTCTTCGACGGTGACGTAGGACTTGCGGATCGTTTCGCGGACCTCCCACGTGCCGCGCCATCCTCGCGGCAGCACGAGCAGGGAGCCGGGTCCGATTTCTGCGCTAACGCCGTCCTCGCCAGTGACCGTGCCGGACCCGGAGATGATGTGGCATACCTCGGTGGTGCTGCTGCGGTCGGCCGTGAACTCGCCAGGCCCGCACTCCCACACCCCTGCCGCCGTTGGACCACCGTCCCACAGGTTCACCGTGGACTCGAGCTGGCTGCTGCGGCTCGTCGGCTTGGGCTGCGGCGTGGGCAGGTCGATCCCGGGTGCGTGAGCGTGCCGCAGGCTGACATTCGCATTGGTGTTGTGGTCGAGAGTCACTCGCTGTCCTTCTGGTTTTGTCCGGTTCAGCGGCCGGTGATCATGTTGGCAATACGTGCGATGCGGCTTGTCTGCGCCAAGTTCTTCTCGGTTTCCCTCCGGTCGGCCGTGCGGTACAGCGCATACATGCTCTGCACGCCGAGCCACCTCAACGGCTCGGGCTCCCAGCGCCTGACGTGCCTGCCAACCCACGGGAGTCGGGTGAGCTCGGTGTCGCGTTCGAGCACCAGGTCGGCGAGCGTGCGTCCGGCGAGGTTGGTGGTCGTCAGCCCGCTGCCGACGTAGCCGCCCGCCGTGCCAAGGCCGGTGGCGCGGTCGAGGTCGACGGTGGCTGTCCAGTCCCTCGGCACGCCAAGGACGCCGCACCACGCGTGGACGATCGGCACCTCGCCGTGTCGCCGGAAACATCTCGTGCATCAGCGCGCTCAACGCGGTGACGGTCCACTCCTGCGTGGCGCCCCGGTCGTCGATCCGTGATCCGTACCGGTAGGGGATGCCGCGGCCGCCGAGCGCGATTCGGTTGTCCGCGGTGCGCTGGGCATACATGTAGCCGTGCGCGTAGTCGCCGAGCAGCTCGGCGCCCCGCCAGCCGATCTGCTCAGACGCCGCGGCCGGCAGCGGCTCCGTGACGACCATCGAGGAGTTCATCGGGAGCCAATTGCGCCGCTGGCCTTGGATACTCGCGGTGAATCCCTCCAGGCAACGCAGGACGATTGGTGCTCGCACAACGCCGCGGTCGGTCACCGCGCGGCCCTGCTCGATCCGGCTGACCGCGGTCTGCTCGAAGATCGTGACGCCCGAAGCCTCGACGACGCGGGCCAGGCCCAGCACCAGTTTGGCGGGCTGTACTCGGGCGCAGTGGGGACTGAACAGGCCGCCCAGTGCGCCCGCGACTCGGATACGCCGGTCCATCTCGTCGCGGCTCAGCGCGACGAAGTCCTCCGGGCCCGCGCCCCACTCTTGTTCGAATTGCAGGGACTCCTGCATACGGCCCAGCTGGGCACGCGTCCTGGCGACATGAAGTAGGCCGTCCTTGGCGATGTCCGCGTCGATGCCCTCGGCCTTGGCGACGTCGATCACCTCGTCGACCGCGCCGCGCATCGCGCGCATGAGGTTGACGACACCCTCGTGCCCGTGTGTCGCGGCGTATGCGTCGCGTTTGCCGGCCAGCTCGGCCGACAGCCAGCCGCCGTTGCGGCCCGAGGCGCCGAAGCCGGCGAACTCGCGCTCCAGCATGACGATCCGGAGGTCGGGCTGCGCCTGCTTGAGGTAGTAGGCGGTCCACAGACCCGTGAACCCGGCGCCGACGATGCACACGTCGGCCTCGCGGTCACCCGGCAGGGGCGGTCGCCGGTCAGGCAGGCCGATCGAGCGGTACCAGAACGACACGTCGCCGTTGACGAATTCGGTTGGCACATCGACGGGTTTCTCGTCGATGGACATGGTTGTACTCCTGTTCGTTGTGGGCGGGCGTCAGACGGCGGGCGTCGGCTGTATCGCTGTCACCTGCGGTTTGTCGCTAGCGAGAATTGCGGCGTCGTTCGGGTCGAAGGTGAGCCACACCCGGTCGTCAGCATTCCCGGGGCTGAGTGAGCCCGCGCTCTCACGCACGAGGACGGTCGTGCCGTCGTCCAGGCTGACCTCGACCTTGCGGGAATTACCGAAGTAGATGTGCTGCAGAATCCGGCCTGGGACAGCGTTATTCGAGCCGGGCCGTGGTCCCTCGGGTTCGATCCGGATTCGCTCCGGCCTCACGACGACCGCTACGGCGGTGCCGTTGGGCTGTTCGCCCCGGCCGGCCGTGAGGCGGTGACCGTTGACGTCGACTTCCCGGTCACCGCTGACCATTCCGCGGAAGATGGACGACTCGCCGAGGAACTGTGCGACGAACAGACTGTCAGGGCGTTCGTAAAGCTCTGTGGGCGTGCCGATCTGCTCGATGCGCCCGTCGTTGAACACCGCGATCCGGTCGGAGAGGACCAAGGCCTCGTCCTGATCGTGCGTGACGTAGACGAACGTGGTGCCGAGCTCGGCGTGGATGCGTTTGATCTCCAGCTGCAGCGAGTCCCGAAGCTTCTTGTCCAGCGCGCCGAGCGGCTCGTCCATGAGCAGGACGCGGGGGCTGTAGACCATCGCCCTTGCGAGCGCGACGCGCTGTTGTTGGCCGCCCGACAGCTCCTTGGGTCTGCGCCGCCCGAGCTGCCCGAGCCCGACCGTTTCGAGGGCTTCGGCGACCATGGTGAGTCGCTTCGCTTTGGGAATCGACCGCTGCCGCAACGGGTATTCGACGTTCTCCGCCACGGTCATATGCGGGAAGAGCGCATAGTGCTGAAACACCATGCCGATGTTGCGTTTGTAGGGCGGCAGATTCGTCATCTCACGCTCGTCGATGAGGAGCTGGCCCTCGGAGACGTCCACGAATCCGGCGATCATGTTCAACGTGGTGGTCTTACCCGAGCCGCTGGGCCCGAGGAGCGTGAGGAACTCACCGGGGTGCGCATCGAGGTCGATCGCGTCGACGGCAGTGACCGGGCCGTAGCGTTTCGTCAGGCCTCGCATTGTGATCGAGGCGCCGTGTGGAGTGCCGTTAGCGGACACGATTTCTCCTGATCGCGTAGATGCTCGCAATGATGGTGAGGCCCGTCGTGAGGGCGAGGATCAATGTGGCCGCCGCCGCAATCGTCGGGTCGGTGTCGCGGGTGACAGACGAGTACATCCGTACGGGCAGTGTCTGTAGGTAGGGGCTCTGGATGAACAGCGACAGCACGACCTCGTCAAAACTCGTCGCGAAGGCGAACAACGCTCCCGACATGACGCCGGGCGCGACAAGCGGCAAGGTGACGGTGCGAAACACGCGCCACCTCCCGGCGCCGCAGATCGCCGCGGCGTCCTCGAGCCGTCTGTCGAAGCCCTGCAGGCTCGCACTGACCGGGATGATGACGAAAGGCAGGGCAAGCACGCTGTGTGCGACCACGAAACCCAGCGTCGTGCCAAGTAGGTTGAGCCGCAGGAACATCGCGTAAAGGCCGATCGCCACAACGATGACCGGGACCACCATCGGTGACAGCAGCAGCGCCCGTATCCCCTGATCGCCAAAGAACCGCGAGCGGCTGAAGGCCACTGCGGCCGCCGTGCCGCACGCGGTCGCCACGATCGTCACCAAGACCCCGACTCGCAGACTCGCCTGTAGTGCGTACATCCACGACGGGTCGGAGAAGAAGTTGGCATACCACTGCGTCGACCAGCCCGTTGGCGGGAAGTTGAACGACGGGCGGTCGGTGAGGCTCATTGGAATGACGACCAGCGACGGCGCGACAAGCAGCAGCGCAACTATCGCACAGAACAATAGGAGCATTGCCCGCCAGAAGGTGTTGATACGACTGGTCATTCGCGCTGCTCCTGACGGGCGGCACGGCGCAGCGCCAGCATGAGCACTGCAAGGACGCCGAACGTGAGGATCAGGAGGACGACACCCATCGCCCCGCCCTTACCCCACTGAAGCAGACTGTTGACCTGCACGTAGATCTGCTGGCTGATCAGTGAGTTGTTCGGTGATCCCAGAAGCGCCGGGGTGACGTAGAAACCGAGGCTGCTGATGAACACCATGAGGCAGCCGGCGCCAACGCCAGGCAGGGACAGCGGCGCCCAGATCCGTAGGAACGAGGTGATCGGCCGCGCGCCAAGGCTCGCGGACGCCAAGACGAGCCTGCGGTCGATGCTGACCATCACGGCGTACAGGGGCAAGACCATGAACGGCAGCAGGATTTGGCTCATGCCGATAACCACGCCGAGATTTGTGCGGATCAGCCGCACCTGCTCCAAGCCGACGAATTTGAATAGACTGTGCACAGGACCGTTGTCCTGCAACAGGATTACCCATGCGAAGGTGCGAACCATCAGGCTGGTCCAGAACGGAACGAGGATAAGCAGCGTCAGTACAGCACGCACCTTTGGTCCGAACGCGACCATGGCGTAGGCATACGGATACCCGACCAGAAGACAGACCACGGTGACGATGAGTGCGGTGGTGAACGTCCTGAAGAGGACATCACGCTGCACGGCGTCCGACAGGTACCACTGGAAGTTCCCGAACCCCGGCTGGGGGTCGGTGAATGCACGCCAAAGCATGATCGACAGGGGTAGGACGAACACACCCAGCACGAGGATCAGCGAAGGAGACAGCAGCGCGAAAGCGCTGCGACGCTTTCGCTTGATGCTCGCTGCTTCAGCCGGAGCCTGTCGGGCCGTGTCCCGGCCCGACAGGACATCTACCACTGTCATCGTTGAACCATTCCCTTATCGGGCAAGCCAGTTCGCGTATGCACTCGTCATGGCGTCGTTGTTCTTGGCCCACCATGCAATGTCGAGCGGGAACCTGTCCTTCTCGCGTTCGGGGGTCGTGGTGAGGAAGGACTTGGCCAAGTCGTCGAGCTGAGGCTTGGCGTCGACATTGATCGGGCTGTAGGAGGTCAGCTCTGTGAGCTTGGCTTGTTGTTGCGCGCCAAGGTAAAAGTTGATCATGGCCATGGACGCCTTGGGGTTCTTCGCCCCCTTCGGCACGGTGATCGTGTCGGCCTCGGGCATCCACTGGTCCCACATCGGGGCGAAGGGCGCGCCGTTCTTCACGGCGGTGTAGGCGCGACCGCTCCACAGGAGCGCCATATCGACCTGGCCCGACTCGACCAACTGCTGTGCCTCGGCGCCGGTGTTCCAGAAGATGAAATCACCACGGGCGCTTGACATCTTGCGCAGAGCCCGGTCGACGTCGATCGGATACACCTTGTCCGGCGCGACGCCGTCAGCGAGCAAAGCACCCTCGAGGACGCCTGGGTCCAACTCGCCGGGCTTACCTTGAATGGCTCGCTTCCCTGGGAACCTGGCGGTGTCGTAGAAGTCGGCCCACGTCTTCGGCGGGTTGGCGCCGTACTTCTTGGTGTTGTACACGACGATCAGTCCGTAGCTCATGGCCGGGAACGGAACAGTCGTCGGTCTTCGCGCCAGGAGGGATCTTGCTGATGTCGACGATGCTCGTGTCGATCGGCATGAACAACTCGCCACAGTGCTGCGAGGTGAAGACGTTGGTCGAGTCGATGACGTCCCAGGTGACGTTGCCCGAATCGACCTGTGCCTTGATCTTGGCGTTGTCCGTCGGGCCGTCCTGAAGGATTCGCGCCCCCGACTCTTTCCCGAACGGGTCGACCGCCGCCTCCATCTGCCCGTCTTGGTAGATGCCGCCATAGGAGACGAAGGTGAGTGTCAATCCCTTGAGTGCGTCGGCCTTGACGGTGCCGGCTTTCGGTGGGCCGCTTCCAAGGTCGATGTCTGCTCCCGGGGCGGGACCCGACGCGCATGCGGCGGCGAGCATCGCGGTTGCGAACAAGGATGCCGTAGTAATCGGCTTGGACATGAAGAACTCCTTTAACTGGTGGGCGGGCTGACGATCCAGAGAAGCTCGGCGCGTTCGTCGCCGATGTTGTGCACCGTGTGGGGTACTGACGTGCGGTATTCCGCGCTGTCGCCGGCGTCGAGGCGATGCGTCGCGCCATCGAGTTCGAGGATCACGGTGCCCGTGATGACCAAGAGGATCTCTTGGGAATCGTCATGGACATAGGCGTCACCGGCGGTGCCGCCAGCAGCGAACTCCGCAACGTAGACCTCGAGATTGCGTAACGGCTTCTGGGACAACAGGTATTTGGCACTGGTGTCCGAAACATGGATCTCGGGACGATCGTGCTTGCGCAGGATGCGCGGGCCACTCGCGGGGTGGTCTGTGAACAGGTCGGGGAGGGTGACCCCGAGGCCCTCGCACAAGCGCCGCAGGGTCCCCACGCTCGCATTGACCTGACCTCGCTCCAACTGGCTGAGGAATCCGGGAGATGTCGCAGCCCGCGTGGCCAGCTCGCGAAGGGTCAGTTTGCGGGCCTGCCGGAACTCGCGGATGCGCGCGCCCATTGCCGACTCGGCTGGCTGGGCAGAGTCGGCTTCCGAGCTCTCCAACGCCATCGATCGAACGTCCGTTCATGTTTGCAGATCAGATTTTCTGTAGCAACGAACATCTTGTTCGTAGATATAACGTAGATCACAGTCGGCGACCCCGCAAGGGCTGGGCCGCAACGCGTGACGTCTACTCCGGTCGTGGTCTCGAAGCGAGGAGGCGTTCGGGGCCGGCGATGATGACACGCTGTACCAGGTGTGGCAGACGTTCCAGTCCCATTGGGTGGGCCTGGTGAATTGAATGGGCCGCCCATCCTTTACGGCATCGCTTCGGCCCAATCGATATGTCCTTCGAAGCCAAGCGTTCTCGCCATGTCGCGGTAGCGATCCCTGAAGTGTGTGTAAGCCTCGACATCGCCTTGAGCCCGCGCCAATAAGGCCCGCAGCCGCTGCAGCCAGATCTCACGCATCACCAGGCCGTCATCGGCTGGCGCAGCCGCCAACCGCTCGATTGCGGCCTCTGCTTCGGCCACGTCACCTTCGCCCCCGCGGTCGAGCAGTGTCTCCACCAGAACTGCTGTCGTCACAATGCCCCACGACAGCAGTTGTCCCCCACGCGCGAGATGCTCGACGGCGGCGCGCATCGGTGGTATCGCCTGGTCGCGATCTCCACGGCGAGCCGTCTCACGCGCTACGTACGCGTCAAGCATCGGTAGATCGCACAAGAAGTGCCCCCCGCGCAGGAACACTTCGCGAACCTCCGCCAGCAGCCTCTGTCCGCGATCACGCTCCGCATCCGTGTGGCGATGAATTAGCGCAAGGCCCAAGGTCAGCCAGGCGACACCCAACTGCAGGTTATCGCCGGATCGTTCGGCAATCGCCAGCGCATCCTCGATCTCGCGCACCGCGGAATCGTCGGACCGCAGCGCGCCGGCCGGTATCCCCGCGGTATATACGTAGCTGACGACCGTGACGTAGGACAGGGAGTCGGCGCCGTGCGCCACGGCCAGGCCGCGTCGCAGGTCGTCTCGCCAGCCGCGCCGACCCAGGGTGTAACGCGCGATAGCCCGCTGCGCGAAGGCGAGCGCCAAAGGAGACCCGAAAAGGAAGTTGCCCTTTGAGGGGTCACCGTCGGCCAGGTCAATGACCCTCTGTGCCCAGCGAAGCATCTCAGACCACTCGCCACTTGCCGTCTTGGCGCGGATCGGCGTGAAGGAAAGCCCCACCGTCAAGGTTGGATCGCCGATGGACTCGATGAGTGCGATGGCTTCGGAAGCCAGCCGCGACGCCTCGCGCACCCGGTCCTGGAACGTGTGATCCACCACCAGCCCTGCCATCGCGATGGCCAGTGACGCCTTGTCTCCTGCGGCGCTGCACAACTCCCGCAATTCGTCGAAGCGGTCCGCGACGTTGTCCACATGCACCCGCCAGGCGATCCCGCACAACATGGTGCGAGGAGCAATGCACATAGCTGCCCGGTCTGGGTCATCGGCGGGCAATGCGTCGGCGATCCTCCTGGCGCTCTCCCAACTCAGGCGCGCCGCGGCGATGTCGCGGTACCTCGCCCACGTCGCCGCGCGCATGTGCCAACTCCAGGCGTCTCGCAAGTCACCTGCGGCTTCGAGATGTTCGGCGATCAGCGCCGCGTTCTGGTCGGCCGATTCCGGCTCGTGGGCCTCGATCGCGGCGGCCAGACGTCGGTGCATGTGGGCGCGATCGGCCTTCAACTGTGACTCGTAGGCCACGGTGCGGATCAGCGGGTGGCGGAAAGCGAATTCAGCGCTGGGTGTAAAGCGGACCTGATCGATCAACGCGGCCCTCAAGAGTGCGTCGAGAACAGGGACATTGCCCACAGCGGCGAGTAACTCGGGCGTGAAGCGCGAGCCGATCACCGCGGCGGCGTTCAGCGTCCGCTTGGCATCGGGATCAAGACGGTCGATGCGCGCGGCGATGGTGGCCAGAAGGGTGGCCGGAACGGTGACGTCGGTCGGATCTGTGACGCAGCGGAAACCACCGAGGTCACCCTCGATCACAGCGCGCTCGGCGAGCTCGCGCACCATCTCCTCAGCGAAAAACGGGTTCCCGCCTGCTCGTTCGGCAACCAGCGCTCTGATTCCGGCGACCGACGGATCGGTGCCCAACAACTTGTCGAGCAGCACCGCGGTTTCCGAGTCACTCAACGGTGCCAGCGAGATCGTGTGCGCTCCAGGCACGTTCGCGAGTACACCGGAGTAGTCGGGGCGGTAGGTGATCAGAACCAGCGACGGTGTCTGGGGTATGACAGTTAGGAACTCGGAAAGCATCGACTCGCTGACCTCATCGATCCAGTGCGCATCCTCGATGACGTAGAGGACCGGATGGCTGCGGGCCAACGACACAGAGTTGATTGATGCGCTCAATCGCCGTCGCCGCGCGTCGGGATGAATCGTGGGGGGCGGTGTGTCGGGGTCTCCAATGCCCATCAGGTCATACAGCAGCAGCACATCGTCATCGGAGGCATCGGGGAATATGGCGCGGACCTGTGCGCGCGCCGCCTCATCGTCGAGCTCGGTTATTCGGGCGGCGTCGCGCAACAGCCCTGCCGCCACAAGAAAGGGGACATCGCTGGCATGTGATTCGCAGAAAACTGAAAACACCTCGACACCACGACCACGGGCCATCGCGATCGCCTCATCAGCGAGTCGCGTCTTGCCGATGCCCGCAGGCCCGGCTACACAAACCACACATCCCCGTCCGCTGATCGATCGATCGAGGAGGCCTGTGATCGTTGTGACTTCGAGCTCGCGCCCTACCAACGCGCCTTGCAGGGAACCACGTCGATGAGGCCCGTCGGCAAGGCCGACGAGGCGACGGGCCAGCACCGGAATATCGCTGCCCTTGACGTGCACCTCCTCGGCGTCGGCCAGCAGGGTGGCGTGCTGAACGAGGCGGGCGGTGGATTCGCTGAGCATTACCCCGCCCGGTGGCGCCACAGATTCCATCCGTTGCGCCATCCCGACTTGGTCACCGATTGCGGTGTAGCCGAACGGTCCCGAACCGATTTCACCCGCGATCACCTGACCGGAGTTCACTCCCACCCGCAACTCGAGCTCCACACCGTCGCGCGTTCGGACGTCGATAGCAAGCCGGGTGATCTCCTCCTGAACACCTAAGGCGGCTAGACAGGCACGAAAGGCGTGATCCTCCATGGCTATAGGTGCGCCGAACACCGCCATGATCCCGTCGCCGGTGAATTTGTCCACCGCACCTCCGTAGCGGTGCACCAGCTTGATGCAGCGGTCGACCAGTTCGGCCATGATTTCGCGCCACCGCTCCGGGCCAACGGCCTTGGCGATCGCCATGGAATGCACCACGTCGGCGAACAGCACGGACACTTGTTTGTACTCCGCATGTGCGGCTGGCTCGGCAATCGGTGAGCCACAAACGTGACAGAACCGCGCATTCTCGAGGAACTCGGTGCCGCACGTCGGGCACGCCGCTACGGCCGCCATCCGACCCTCCGCCAATCCCGGTCCCCAACGTTTTGCGGGGGTTCTCGCAGAATAGGCGGTCGGGCACGCTACGAGGCGGTGTTGGCGTCCTTGGCAAAGCAGAACAAGCGGTACGAAGCCTCGCCGTTTTCCAGACGGTGGTAGATCAACGACCCCGGCCCGCCTGCATAGTCAGAGGCAATGGCGCGCAAAACCGCGATATCAGGCAGCCGACGAGTGATCTGCTCTGAGAACCGATTCTTCTCCAGCCCGCGCATAACCTCCGCATTGATGACCTGTTCAGATACCCGGCGCATGGAAATGCCGGCAAGCTCGGCCTCCCATGCGGCGAACGCGTCGGCGTAGCGGATATCGGCGTACAGGAAGTGCCCTCCCGCGCACAGCACACGCTCTACTTCGGCGAAGAAACGACGGACGTTTTGGTAGTTGATCGCCGCTTCGACATTGATGACCGCGTCGAAGGACTGATCGGGAAACGGCAGGCTCTCAGCGTTGCCCTGCACGAAGTCCAGGCCGGGAAGGTTGTGCCTCTTTCGGCAGTACTCGATGCCGACCGTGTTCAAATCCAGCCCCGTGTAGGAGGCGGGATGCAGGGTGCGCATCAGGTACGAAGCGCCGCCGCCGTGGCCGCAACTGACCTCCAGCACCTTTTTGCCGACGAGATCCACCTGGGTCGCCGTGCGATGGTAGAGCTGGATGGGAATCCGGTCGGGCTCATCGGACGCCGCCAGCGGCAGGGCCATCGGCGGATCCTCCTCATATCCGTAATTGAGGAACAACACGTCGTCCCTCGTGAGCAGGCGACTGAGGAACCGGTAGCCGTATTTGAATCGTAAGTTCAAAAGTTTCAGGAAGATTGGGTTGCGGTTCAGCCACTCGATGAGGCTTTCGGTTGGCGTACGTTGGAGCGCCACCGGGGCAGTATGACACGACCCGTGATTCCGCAGACGCCATTGCTGCTCTCAACGGTGGGTATTTCCCGGCGCCGTCTGACCTGCTCAGATAACCTGACACCCATGCCTATGGGTTCCCTTCCGGCCTTGCTGCGCGAACGCGCAAGTCTGCAGCCCAACCGGACGGCATTCACATTTGTTGACTACGAAAAGGATTGGGCAGGCATTTCCGAAAGCCTGACTTGGTTGCAGCTGCATCACCGAGCGCTCAACCTTGCACAGGAGCTCAGTCTGCACGGGTCACCCGGCGACCGCGCGGTGATACTGGCGCCGCAGGGACTTGACTACATCACGGCGTTTCTCGGCGCATTGCAGGCCGGATTCATCGCGGTCCCGCTGGGTAGCGCCAGCGATGAACGTGTCAGTTCGGTGATGTGCGACGCATCGCCCGCTGTGGTTCTCACGACATCTTCTGTCGCAGGCAGCATCGCCGAGTACGTCGAGTCGAAGTCGCTCATCGAGGTTGACTTGCTGGACCTCGACTCAAAAAAGGCGCTCGCAGCGCGGGTCGACAGTCCAACAGACACAACGTATTTGCAATACACATCCGGATCGACCCGGACCCCTGCCGGGGTCATCGTTTCGCACAGAAACATCATGGCCAATTTCGAGCAGATCAATGCCGACTTCTTCTCCGACCACGGAGGCGTTGCCCCACCGGACACCACGGTGGTGTCCTGGCTGCCGTTCTATCACGACATGGGTTTGCATCTCGGAATTATCTTTCCGGTTCTGACGGGATTTCGGACTGTGCTCACGAGTCCAGTCGCGTTTCTGCAGCGGCCGGCCCGGTGGATGCAGTTGCTGGCAAGCAACAGTCACGCGCTCTCGGCGGGACCCAACTTTGCTTTCGAATTGGCGGCACGAAAAACAAAAGATGACGATATGGCCGGGCTTGATCTCGGAAACGTGCTCAGCATCCTCAACGGTAGCGAGCGGGTACAGCCTGCGACACTGCAGCGCTTCACCGAGCGGTTCGCCCGCTTCAACCTTCAAGCCAGGGTATTACGGCCGTCATACGGGATGGCAGAAGCGACGTTGTATGTCGCGACCCGCAAAGCGGGTCAACCACCGCGAATCGTTCATTTCGACTCCGAAGAAATGACCGAAGGCAACGCGCAGCCGAGGGCAGGCGGAGGCGGTACGTCGTTGGTCAGCTACGGGCCGCCTCGGTCGCCGATGGTGCGCATCGTGGATCCCGACACCAGGATTGAGCGTTCGGCGGGAACGACCGGTGAAATCTGGGTGCACGGGGGCAACGTCGCTGCCGGCTATTGGCAGAAACCCGAAGAGTCGCAGGAGACTTTCGGCGCTACGCTTAGCGCTCCGTCCACCGGCACTCCCGAAGCGCCGTGGTTGAGAACCGGGGATTTGGGCTTCATCTCCGACGGCGAGCTGTTCATCATCGGCCGCATCAAGGATCTTCTGATCGTGTATGGGCGCAATCATTCTCCGGACGACCTCGAGGCGACGATCCAAAGCGTCGCGCCGGGACGATGCGCGGCGATCTCGGTACCGGATAGGGGCACAGAAAAGCTCGTTGCCATCATCGAGCTCAAGCACCGCGGCGACGCCGACGTAGAAGCAGTCAACGCATTCGACGTCGTCAAACGTCAAGTCACTGCTGCGATATCCAACGTGCATGGACTCAGCGTCGCGGATCTCGTTGTGGTAGCGCCTGGTTCGATTCCCATCACCACTAGTGGCAAGGTCAGAAGAGCGGCGTGTGTTGACCGGTATCGGCAGAACCAGTTCGCTCGTTTGGACGCTTAGCGGAGGAGCACTGTGACCAAGACAAACGAAACACGCAGCGACAGCGCGCATTCGAACCCCATACTGCTTGCCATATACCGTGAAGTACGCGTCGGCATGGTGGTGGTGATGGTGATGCTCGCTGCGGCCGTGCTCGTCGAAAGGATGAGGGCAACCCGCTTGCAATCGGCCCTCAGTGAGTATTACTACACCTCCGCGCACAGCATCTTCATCGCCACGCTCCTGGCGCTCAGCACCCTCTTCTTCGTCTATAAGGGTCGCAACGACACCGAAGATGCCTTGCTGACTCTGGCGGGGGTCTGCACATTCACCGCAGCGCTAGTGCCCCAGAAGTGGCCCGTGACGGTGTACGGGCCAGATCCTCTGAAGGACTACGACCCCGGGCCCGCCATTCTGCCCAATGTTGTGGCGATCGCCGTCGCGCTGGTTCTGGGCTGGTTGCTGATCCGGTTGCAACGCCGACACAACCACACCAAACAGAAAAGAAGCCTGGGGGGAAGATGGTCGCTGTACTTTCTCCGGCTGGTTGTGGCGGTCGCTCTGATCACCTTGATTGTCCCTCGGTTTCGGCCTTATTTCATCGCAAATGCGCACGGTGTAGCTGGGACGCTGATGATCTTTTCCTTCATCGCAACCGCGTTCTGCACGGCATACGTCGTCGGGCAACAGCAAGAGTCGCCACATTGGCGCCGTTATCACCGGTTCTACCGGGTGATTGCCTGGGTGATGCTGGCGACGCTAATTGGAGTTGTCACAGCACATCTCGTGAATCCCAATTTGCTGGGGGGTCTCTTTGTCATTGTGCTCGAGACACTGCTGATCCTGGAGTTCGCCGCATACTGGGTGGTCCAGACCATCGAGCTGTGGGATACACCTGATCCGAGGCCTCCCCTTGCCGAACGCGCCCCACCGCAGCCTTCGGAAGTGCAGACGAAGAGTGGCCGCCTGAGGGAAATGAAGACCGAGTTTGCCGAAGCAAGGAAAGAGAAGAACTATCTGTCGCTTCTGTAGTGCGGCATCCGTCAGCTAGCACGCGCCCTGCGCGCGGCACTTTCTAAGAGATCGGCGGCCGCCGCGACGCTTTCGGCAGGCTCGGTCATGCGGGTAGCGAGCTCGTGGGCCCGGTCGACATATTGCGCGGTGAGGATGGTGCGCAAATCCGCGACCAGCGACTCCTGGCCAGTGCTCGAAAAGCGCCGGGTCGTGCCCACCTTCAGCCGTTTGATCGCAGCCCCCCAAAGCGGCTCATCACCTAGCGCCCAGAGGATCAACGTAGGAACTCCAGCGCGCAGACCCGCAGCCGTGGTGCCCGCGCCACCGTGGTGCACGACCGCGCGACAGACCGGAAGGATGGCCGTGTGGTTCGCCGCACTCACCACCTTGACATGCTCGAAATGCGGGACGTCGCTATAGTCGGTCCAGCCGGCACAAACCAAAGCCCGCTCGCCCAGCTGCGCGCACGCCTCGCTGATCATGCCAAGTGTGTCGGCGGGGGATTCGACCGGCAAGCTGCCGAAACCGAAGTAGATGGGCGGTGTTCCCGCGGCAATCCACAACGCGACCTCACCGTCGTCATTTGTCGGCAACTCCATCGTCAGCGCGCCGACGAAGGGTCGCCGGTCGTTCCATTCCGCCGCGAGGCCCGGAAAGCAAACCTCGTCGTACGCCTGGATTTCGAGCGATTTACGTTCCGCCATCCGTTTCGCCGCAGGGGCCGCTGCCCTCGGTAGGCCCAGTTCACGACGTTGCGCGTCGTCGACGTCCTTGGTTATGCCCCAATACAGCCGCCAAGCCGCCCTCATTGTGGAGCGGACCACGGGCGTCGGCAACGGTATCGATGGAAGGGCGAGTTGGCCATTGACGCAGATCGGGAAGTAATGGAGTCCGGCCAACGGAATGTCGTAGTACTCCGCGACGTTGGCGACGACCCCGTGGTACGTCTGAGCGGTTACCAGCAGGTCGGCCCCGTCCGCCAATGAAGTCAGCGTCCTACCCATCTGCGCCCAGCCCTCGACGAAAAGCTCCCTGCCCGCGCGCACCAAGTTGATCGGATTCTGCAGCTCGAAGGCGTGGTGAGCGAAATCCGCGGCCGCGTTCACCCCCTCCTGCGAATCCGGCCCATAACCGACCGCCGCAAGCCCGGCCGACTCCACGAAGCCAACCAGGTTGGGTGGAACCGCCGTGCGCACTTCGTGTCCTCGCCGCAGCAGCTCCAGACCGGCGGTGGCGCAGGGCTCGATGTCACCGCGAGTTCCAGTGGCGGCCAAGACAACTTTCATCGGTAGCACCAGGCCCTTCAGTAAAGTTGTCCGATTTTCATTTGGATTCCTGGACTATTGCACCAGCACCACGTCCGTCGGCGACCCGCCTGAGCTCAGATTTCATCGCACTGAGGTATCGCGTCACGGAGTCCCTGGCGACCGGATTGTTCTGGAAGTTGACCCACATCGACACCTCGTCGAAGAGACGAATTATCGAGATATAGGGGTGCGCCGGATCCCTTGGGTCGCAATAGATTTTGATATTCGCGTCCTTCATATGGGAGGCGACGGTAGCGGAAAAGGGAGGAAGGCCCGCATCCATGTAGTTGACCATGGTGCAGTTCGGCCCCCATGGCCTGAGCCAAGGCGCCAACTTCAACACGTCGTTGAACGATACATTCGCGAGGTCCAGATTCGAATCGAAGGAAGCCTGCGCAGCACGGGCAGTCTCTTCGAAGGACGTCGGGTTGATTGGCACAGTGAATGGAACCACTCCGGTGAACCACCCCATTGTCGAAAATTCCGCCAACGAGCTGCGCTTGTCAATCGGCGCAAGTCCGTAATACGTTCTGGCGCCGGTCAACTCATATTGTGCGAGAGCTACACAGGCAAACAAACCGCCGCTGAAGCGGGCGCCCGCCTTAATGCAAAGGGATTCGAACTCGGCTGTCTGTTCCTGATCCATTAGCCGTTCGACCATGAGGTCGCCACCAGTGGCCTTCGACAGATCACCAAGTGGCAGTGGGAAGTCCGGCAGGGTTCCCCCGTTGTTCTCGGCGAACTCGATCCACTTACGGACCGCAGGAGAATCCAAGCTCATTGTGGAAACTTGCTGCTTCTCCCGCATGCAGAAATCGTCATGACTAGCTGGCGGTGGCAACTGAACGAGCGCCGCGCCCCTCACTAGGGCGCGGTAGTTCATCACGATCTCGGTATACAACCCGGAAATAATCGTCGGGTCACAGTGGAGGTGATCGACAATCGAAAAAAACGTGAAGTGGTCCTCGCGCTGAATGATGCCGAACCTGAAGCAATCCCATTGCACCGGATCAGGAGTAGCCAGCACGAAGTGTTGCCACTCATCTGGCGTCATCTCATCATGCCGGATCGGCAAGAACTCGATGTCGGCGGGATCACTGAAGGTATGGCGAACGATTCGATCCGCATGTTCGTACTCGAACCAACTGTGATACGTCTTGTGCCGACGGAGGTGCGAGTTTATGACGAAACCCATGGTGCGGACGTCGCACTGACCGGGTTCGTCTCCGGAGCCGATTACCAACCGGGCATAATCAAGACCACGCGCCGCGTAGCGGGAAAAGCCGCGGAGATGCCCTTCTTGCATAGCGCTGAGCGGCACATCACTGATCGGAGCCAGCCGGGCCTTCTCAAGCGAGGCGGGCGATGCTTGCCAAGCCACGATCCTGCCCCGCTCCGGCACCCAATCATGAACCGTTCCCACGAACAGCCCGCGCGCTGACCCCGCACCTGCGAACACCCTTCCCCCCTAGTTAGTCCGACCCATCGCGATCGCGCCGAGCCGACTCGTTGGATGCCAGCGTTTCGCAAAGGCGCCCGGCTAGATCCCGAATTGTGGTGATGTCGTTGGTGGTTACGCGTATCCCCGTTTCGGCCTCGATGCGGGTGCGCAGCTCGAGGTTGCCCATCGAGTCAAGGCCATACTCGGAGAGGGGGTGATCCGGATCGATGGTGCGCCGCATTACGAGACTCACAGCGTCGGAGATCACGCGACGGAGGCGGGCGGGCCACTCCTCCGGCGGCAGTGCGTACAACTCGTCCAGCAATTGGCTTGTTTCCGTTGAGCTTTGGCGCTTAGACCGGAATAGTTCGGCGAACCGGCTGCGTTGCGCGTAGGCGTCGAACCACGGCGTTCCCGCCATCTTTGCATACCCGGAATACGCGCGGTTGTGGCACAGCAATGCCTGGAACGCGTAGGCACCCTCGTCGGCGGTGAAGGCGGTGTCACGCCAGTGTGCGATGGCGGTGCCTTCGCCGTCCTGCCCGAGAGCCAGATCTTCGCCGATCTCGGCTCGGAGCTCGGCGGCGCGACCGACCTCCGCCCACAACGCCCAGCCGATCCCCGTGGCAGGAAGGCCCTGAGTTCGGCGCCACCGCGCGAATGCGTCCAGCCAGCTGTTGGCCGCGGCGTACGCCCCTTGCCCCGGTGAGCCCACTAGACCTACCGCCGATGAGAACAGGCAGAACCAATCCAGGGGCAGATCGGCCGTGGCCTGGTGTAAGTTCCACGCACCGTGGACTTTTGGAAGCCAGTTGCGGTCGATGAGCTCGTCGGTGATGTTCATCAGCATCGCGTTCTCGAACACTGCAGCGGCGTGCAGTACCCCGCGCAGCGGAAGCCCGGTGGCGGTCGCGACCGCAACCAAACGCGCCGCGGTGCCGACTTCGGCGATGTCGCCGCAGTGGATCTCGACGTCGGCGCCCATCGCCCGGATGAGCTCGATCGTCGCCAGCGCCTTGGGACTGGGCTGCGAGCGGGAGCTGAGCACGATTCGGCCGCAGCCGGCTGCGGCCATCTTCTCGGCAAGGAAGAATCCGAGGCCACCCATACCGCCGGTGACGACGTACGAGCCGTCGTGCCGGAAAGCCCGGGCCTGTTCGGGCGGTACCACCACGTTGGTGTGGCCGGCCTGGGGCACATCGAGCACGAGCTTGCCCGTGTGCTCTGCCGCGCTCATCACGCGGACAGCCGTGGCCGCATCCCCAAACTGATAGTCAGTACTTTCCGGTAATGGCAATTCACCGTCTGCGACGAGCCGGTACACCGTGCCCAGCAGGTCGCCGATCCGCTTCGGGTGACTCTCTGACATCAGTGTCAGATCCACGTAGTGGAACGTGAGGTTGCGATGGAACGGGAAGAGCGGGAGCCGGGAGTTGGAGTAGACGTCGCGTCTACCAATCTCCACAAACCGTCCGCCGATGGACAGCACTTCCAGCCCGGCGCGCTGTGCGGCGCCGGTCAGTGAGTTGAGCACGATGTCGACGCCGTATCCGTCGGTGTCGCGGCGGATCTGCTCGGCGAACTCGGTGGTGCGGGAGTCGTAGACATGCTTGATTCCCATGTCGCGCAACAGTTTTCGGCGCTGCTCGCTGCCGGCAGTGGCGAAGAGCTCAGCTCCCGCGACGCGGGCGATCGCGATCGCCGCCTGCCCCACGCCGCCAGTGGCGGAGTGAATCAACACACGGTCGCCAGCGGTGATCCTGGCCTGATCGTGTAGGCCATACCAGGCGATGGCATGCGCGGTGCTCACCGCGGCCGCCTGCTCGTCAGTGAGGCCCGGCGGCAGCTTCGCGGTTAGGCGGACGTCACACGTGACGAACGTGGACCAGCAACCGTTATTGGAGAAGCCGCCGACACGGTCACCCGCACGATGAGTTATCACGTCGGCACCCACCGCCGTCACAACGCCGGCAAAATCCCCACCGAGCTGTGGCGCATCTCCGTCGATACCGGGGTACCGGCCGAAGGCGCAAAGGACATCGGCAAAGTTGAGGCTCGATGCGGTCACGGCGACCTGAATTTCCCCCGTCCCCGGCGGAACGCGTTCGAACGCAACCAGTTCCATCGTTCCCAGGTCACCGGGCGTCCGGATCTGCCAGCGCATGCCCTGGTGAGGGTGGTCTACTACGGCGGTTCGCCGCTCCTCAGGATGTAGCGGTGTGGGGCTCAAGCGCGCCGTGTGCCATTGGCCATTCCGCCAGGCCGTCTCGTCCTCCTCGGACGTGCCCAGCAGTTGCCGTGCGAGTTGCTCGGCGTCGGTATCCTCGTCCATGTCGATCTGGGTGGCGCGCAGGTGCGGGAATTCAGTGCCGATCGCCCGGACCAGGCCACGGAGCCCCGCCTGCTCCAGGTTCGTAACGTCGCCCGGCAACACGGCCTGCGCGCCCCGCGTTACGACGTATAGGCGCGGTGGATCTTCGTCGACTTCCGCAATTCCGCGAGCGATGCGCACCAGGTGACGCACGTAGTCCGCGCCGCGCAGGGCGGACTCCTCATTCGGTTCGCCGTTCTTGGGGCCGGTGAGGATGACCGCTGCGCTGATCTCCTCATTGAGGTGCGAGTCATTGAGGTGCGAGCCGAGCAATGCGGCATTGGTCTGGTGTGCGGAATGCTGCGGCCATGTCATGGTCGTGCACCCGGCGCCCCCTGCCTTCAACGCATCGGTCAGCCTTGACGCCATGACGTCTGCAGTGGCGGAAGTGCTGATCAGCAAGCACGTGCCCGGGGCGACATGGTCCACTTCGGGCAGCGTTCCCCTTTGCCAGTCGATGGTCAGCAGCCGCTCGTTCAGCACGCGATCGCGGTTTGCGCTCTCGGAGGCCCCGATGCCGAGTTGCAGTCCGCGCACGGCCAGCAGGACCGTCCCATGCTCGTCGAGCAGATCGAGGTCGGCCTCCAACCCGGCCCCGTCGGCACTGGTCACCGTCGTACAGCAGAAGCGGGCCGTGCGGGCAGACGCGAAAGCGCGGATCTGGCGTATGCGCAACGGCAGCAGCAGACCGGCGCCACCTGCGACCCGGGCGTCGGAATGAGCCGCAACCGATTGGAAACAGGCATCCAGTAAAGCGGGATGCACGCCATAGGCGCTCTGTTGCGAGCGAATTGGGCCAGGCAGTCTGACCTCGGCCAGCACTGTGCTGATCGTCTCGTCGGATGTGTGCACTGCGGTCAGTCCGGCGAAAGCCGAACCGTACTGTAAACCGTGCTCGTCGAACTGCTTCCGCATCTCGGCCCCGTCCAGCCGGCATGAGTGGGCCGTGAGTAGGGCGGGCACGTCGTATGCCGGTGGCTGGTCCTCATTCCCACCCGCGTGCAGCACCGCCGTCGCCCGCCGAATGTGCTTGTCCTCTTGGAAGGTCTCCACCACGAAGTCGGCGAGGCCCGGCGAGGTAACCGACGCGACCGCGGACACCGGGGTCTCGTCGTCCAGCAAAAGCGTTGCCTCGAAACGGATGTCGCGGACTTCGAATCTGTCGCCGAGGACCGTGCGAGCCGCGGCGCACGCCATCTCGCAGTAGGCCGCTCCCGGAAGAACTGTCACGTTGTGTATCCGGTGGTCGCCGAGCCAGGGCTGAGCCGCGGTGCCGACCTCACCCTGCCAAACGTGGCGTTCCGGCTCCTCGTGCAATTGCACATGCGCCCCCATCAGCGGGTGCACCGGAACTGAGTAAGCGCCACCCGCCCGCGAATCCTGGCCGCTCCGGGTCAGCATCAGGGTGCGGTGACTCCATGTCGGCAGCGGTGCATCCACCAGCTGCCCCCCCGGGTACATCACCGAGAAGTCGATTGCCGCGCCGGCCCTGTGCAGATCCGCCAGGAAGCCGCGCAGGCCGTGCGGCACCTGTTGCTCGCGGCGCATGGCGGCAAGTGCGGCCACCGGCATGCCGAGGGTGCCTGCAGTCTGCTCGACAGCGTGGGTGAGCAGGGGGTGCGGAGCCAATTCCGCGTAGACCCGGTAGCCGTCCTCCAACGCCGCCTGTACTGCCGCGGCGAAGCGCACCATGTGACGCAGATTGTCCGACCAGTACCAGGCATCGCACACGGGCTGCTCACGCGGGTCGAAAGCAGTCGCGGAGTAGAACGGCACCTCCGGTGTCATGGGGTCGAGCTCTGCCAGCGCGTCGGAGAGCTCGTCGAGGATCGGATCGACCGCGGGGAATGCGAGGCGACATCGACGGCGATCTCGCGGGCCGACACGTCCCGTTTCTCCCACGCTGCGACCAGATCGCAGACTGTCTGCGTGGCGCCGCCGATCACCGTGGACTGCGGCGAGGCCACCACTGCCAGCACGACGTCGTCGATGCCGCGAGCCATCAGTTCCAAAAGCACTTGCTCGGCAGGCAGTTCCACCGACGCCATCGCCCCGGAACCAGCGATCGTGGCCATCAGCCGGGAGCGGCGGCAGATCACGCGCACCCCGTCTTCCAGCGATAGTGCTCCAGCCACAACCGCGGCCGCGGCCTCGCCCATCGAGTGGCCGATCACGGCGCCCGGCTGCACACCGTATGCCCTCATCGTGGCTGCCAGCGCCACCTGCATGGTGAACAGCGCGGGCTGGATCCGATCGATCCCGATCACAGTCTTGGCGCCGAAATCGCTTGGGTCACCGAGAATTCGGACTCTCGGGCGATCAGCGGTTCCACCTCGGCGACAGTCGCGGCGAACACCGGTTCGGTGGCGAGCAGCTCGGCGCCCATCGCCGCCCACTGCGAACCCTGCCCGGAGAACAGCCATACCGGTCCTTGATCGTCCTGCCCGACTGCGGCCTGATAAGGAAATTCGCCTTCGGCGACCTCGCCCAAACCCTGGGTCAGCTCCTGGATGGTGCCTGCGATGACCGCCGTGCGTACCGGCCTGTGCGCACGGCGGCGAGCGAGCGTATACGCGAGATCCGGTGCCGCAAGGTCCGGCGCGTGTGCTTCGACCCATTCGGCGAGCCGTGCAGCCGTTTGCCGCAGTCCGTCGGCCGACGTGGCTGACAGCGGGAAGAGCAGCGGGCCGGCGATGGCGGGTGTGGTCGGGGTGCCCGGTGCGACCGTCTCAGGAGCTTGCTCCACAATCGCGTGGACATTGGTTCCCGAGAACCCGTACGACGACACCGCGGCCCGCCGGGGTCCGTCGTGACCGTTGCTAGGCCACGGCGTATTCTCCTGTGGCACAAAGAGATTGGTCTCGATTTGGGCCATCTCATCAGGCAGCCGGGTGAAGTGTAGATTGCGCGGAATCACACCATGCTGCAGCGCGAGGACCGCCTTCATCAGCCCAAGCGCTCCGGCAGCCGACTGTGTATGCCCGAAGTTGGTCTTCACCGATGCGAGCGCGCACGGCCCGTCGAGGCCGTACACCTCCGCGAGGCTGGCGAATTCGATGGGGTCACCCACCGGGGTGCCGGGGCCGTGTGCCTCAACCATGCCAACGGTGCGGGGGTCCACACCCGCCACAGCCAATGCCGCCCGATAGGCCTCGACCTGTGCGGCCCGCGACGGTGTCACGATATTCACCGTGTGGCCGTCCTGGTTGGCGGCCGTGCCGCGCAGCACAGCCAGGATCCGGTCGCCATCGGCCAGCGCATCCGGTAGCCGCTTGAGCAACATCACGACGCAACCCTCGCCGGCAACGAACCCGTCGGCGGCGATGTCGAACGCACGGCAGCGTCCGGTCGCAGACAGCATTCCGATGGCAGAACCCGAACAGGATTTGCGGGGTTCCAACGACACGGAGGCGCCGCCCGCCAGGGCGATGTCGCTTTCGCCGTCATTCAAGCTGCGACAGGCCACATGCACCGCGGCCAAGCCGGACGAGCACGCCGTGTCCACCGTCATCGCCGGACCGTGCAGTCCCATCGTGTACGCAATCCGCCCGGAGCCCATGGCGAAGCTATTGCCCATGTATCCGTAGGGCCCCTCCAATGCGTTGGCCTCAGCGTGCACGAATTGGTAGTCGTCATGCATCAAACCGACGAATACGCCGGTTCGCGAGTCGGCCAGCGTGTTCCGAGTCAGACCGCCGTGTTCCATGGCCTCCCAGGAGGTTTCCAGCAGCAAGCGGTGCTGGGGATCCATCGCGGTCGCTTCTTTTTCGGTGATGCCGAAGAACTCGGGATCAAAACCGGCGACGTCATCCAGGAACGCGCCCCATCTACACACCGACCGACCAGGCGCACCCGGCTGGGGGTCGTAGTACTCGTCGGCGTCCCATCGGTCGGCTGGAATCTCGGTGACCAGGTCGTCGCCGCGCAGCAACGCCTCCCACAGTTGTTCTGGAGAGTGGATGCCTCCGGGCAGCCGGCAAGCCATGCCGATGACCGCAACCGGAGTAAGAGGCGTCTTGGGTATCGGGGCCAAAGATTCAGCCGATCTCGAGTCCGCCTCGCGGCAGCTACAACTTATTGGACACGCGATAAGTGCTTAGCCATGTTAGCCGGATCGCTAGCAGGTCGTGATGTTAACTGGGGGCCAAGTTGTGCGAGGCCGGCGTTTACACAAGGACCCTCTAATACGACTGCCCGTCGGCGTATCGCTGTCGGCGGTAGTGGCGCCCGTTGCCGCGGTTCCGACTCTTGTACGTCGGTAGCTGTGAGTCACAGTTAGGACATATCAGCCGCAGGTTTTCCCGTCGATTGTTCGTCGGGTCCCCATCGATGTGGTCCAAGACGAATGCGAGGGGCAGGCTCAGCCACGCGCTGGCTCCGCCGCAGATCGCGCAGCAGCCGGCCTGAGCGTCGGCAAGATACTGCCGAATGTAGTGACCCTGGTGGCCGTCGATCCGCGCCTCGCCGGATTCGAGCCAACGTTTCGTGCTGGTGTCCCGCCTGACCGACGCCTGACATGCATTGCTGCAGTAGACCTTCTGGCTGCGCTTCGACATTGCTGAACCGCAACCGCGACACTGTCTCATGCTCCGACGCTACGACCGGCTACCGACAACAAGCCGCTGCCGGATTTGGACCGGCGCTGGAGCCCCCTGTCAGGATTGAACTGACGGCCTACGCTTTACAAGAGCGTTGCTCTACCACTGAGCTAAGGGGGCCTGCGGCCCAGAGTTTATCGGGTCAGTTGTCGGCGTCGATAACCCGCTGCGACGTCACAGTCCGCGACGATGAGCGGCTTCGCGGGCGCCGGCCCGGCAGCGGAATCCGATCGGCGATATTGCTCAGCGGGTTGACCACCTGGCTCAGCGTGACGACGGCTTCGTGCAGCGCGTCGATCGTCGGCGCGAGCGCCTCCAAGCCCGGGCGCAAGCCGGTTGAGCGTGTCGGCGACGTCGGCGAGCTTCAGCAGCGGCCCGTCTTCCGCGGTCAGGGTGTCGAGCAGGCCACCCTCGGCCAGCAAGCGGTCGGCCACGCCGTCTTCGCGAAGCACTCGCTCGATCAGGCCATCGTTGGCGAGCAGCTGATCGGCGAGCCCGCCAGGGGCGATGACCCGAGAAAGCGCGCCGTCGTCGGTGGTCATCCGATCCATCAACCCGCCTTCGGATGTCACCTGGTCGACCAGTCCATCGGGGGCCAACATCCGCGAGACCGGGCCGGTCTCAGCCGTCAGCCGGTCCAGCAGCCCGCCCTCGGCGGTCAGCTGATCGACCAGCCCGCCCGGCCGCAGCAGCCGGTCGACCGGACCGTTGGGTGCCAGCGCCCGCCCGAGGGGTGCGTCGTCGTCCATGAGCTTGGCCAGCCGGTTTGCCCGCTCGACGGCGTCGTCGATGCCCAGCATGTGCGCGAACGATCCCGACCCCGATTTGGCCGCCGAATTCGCGTCGCCCAGTGTTCGCTGCACCATCCCCAGCGCATCGTTGGCAATGCCCAGGCCTGCGTCAGCGACCGCGAGCCCGACCCTTATCGGTGCGGTGGCAAGGTCCGTGAGGGTTTTGCCGAGGTTCATGTGGCTCAGTGTATGGGCGTAGGGTCGGCACGCCCCGTGCTTCTGCGTCTCGCCTGGAATCAAACTCACAGGAAGTTGACAGGCATCATGCAGCATGATTCCAAGTGAAGTCGTGGACATTAGCGGGATGGCGATGGCTGCATTACCTGAGAACCCACCCGAGGCGAGGGTCCTCGTCGTTGACGACGAGACCAACATCGTCGAGCTGCTCTCTGTGAGCCTGAAGTTCCAGGGCTTCGAGGTATATACCGCCTCCAGCGGGCCTGCCGCGCTGGACAAGGCGCGTGAGGTCCGTCCTGACGCCGTCATCCTCGACGTGATGATGCCCGGCATGGACGGGTTCGGCCTGCTGAGGCGGCTGCGCGCCGACGGCGTCGATGCTCCTGCGCTGTTCCTGACCGCCCGCGACTCCCTGCAGGACAAGATCGCCGGCTTGACCCTTGGCGGCGACGACTACGTCACCAAGCCGTTTTCCCTGGAAGAGGTGGTCGCGCGGCTGCGGGTGATCCTGCGCCGGACCGGCCGTGGCATCGAGGAGCCCCGCAACGCCCGGCTCACCTTCGCCGACATCGAACTCGACGAGGACACCCACGAAGTCTGGAAGGCAGGCGAGCCGGTTTCGCTGTCGCCGACGGAGTTCACGCTGCTGCGGTACTTCATCATCAACGCTGGCACCGTGCTGTCGAAGCCCAAGATTCTCGACCATGTGTGGCGCTACGACTTCGGCGGCGACGTCAACGTCGTCGAGTCCTATGTGTCGTACCTGCGGCGCAAGATCGACACCGGCGAGAAGCGCCTGCTCCACACCTTGCGGGGCGTTGGATACGTCCTGCGTGAGCCCCGCTGATCAATTCGCGACAATAGGGGTGTGGCGGCACTGCGTGGGCGAGGCATACCCCTACGGGTAGCGCTGGTCGCCGCCACCCTTGTGCTGGTGGCCGGCGGCCTGCTCGCGTCCGGTATCGCGGTCACCACGATCCTGCGCCACGACCTCACCAACCGCGTCGACCAGACGCTGCTCGACGCCTCCCGCAGCTGGGCGCAGGCTCCGCGCCGGATGCCGTCGCCGCCGATCGAAGGACCCAACCCCGCCCGTCCGCCGTCGAATTTCTATGTGCGCGGCATCGATCCCGACGGACGCATCTGGATGGCGGTCAACGACCGCGCTGCCGAGCCCGATCTGCCTGCCGACAACGATGTGGGACCGGTGCCGGTCACGGTCGGCTCGATCGACCACTCGAACGTCCAATGGCGCGCGATGAGTGTGCGCGGGATGCGCGGCGAGCTGACCACCGTCGCGATCGACCTGTCCGATGTGCAGTCGACGATGCGCGCGCTGGTCTACGCGCAGTTCGGCATCGGAAGCGCGGTGCTGCTGGTACTCGGCGTCGCTGGGTACTGGGTGGTCAATCGCAGCCTGCGTCCACTGGTCGAGGTGGAGCAGACGGCAGCGGCGATCGCCGCCGGACAGCTCGACCGTCGTGTCCCTGAACGCGACCCGCGCACCGAAGTCGGCCGACTGTCGTTGGCGCTCAACGGAATGCTTGCGCAAATCCAGCGGGCGGTGGCGTCGTCGGATTCATCGGCCGAGGCGGCCCGCAGCTCCGAAGACCGGATGCGCCGGTTCATCACCGACGCCAGCCACGAGCTGCGCACCCCACTGACGACGATCCGCGGCTTCGCCGAGTTGTATCGACAGGGTGCCGCCAGCGACGTCGAGATGCTGATGAGTCGCATCGAAAGTGAGTCCCGCCGCATGGGTCTGCTCGTCGAGGATCTGCTGCTGCTGGCCAGGCTCGACCAGCAGCGGCCGCTGGAACGCCACCGCGTCGACCTGCTCGCCATCGCCAGCGACGCCGTGCACGACGCGCAGTCGATCGCGCCGCCGGAACGCAAGATCACCATGGAGGTGTTCGACGGGCCCGGCACCCCGGAGGTGCTCGGCGACGAGGCGCGGCTGCGCCAGGTGCTTGGCAACCTCGTCGCCAACGCGCTGCAGCACACCCCCGAAACCGCGGACATCAAGGTGCGGGTGGGCACAGACAAGGACAACGCGGTGCTCGAGGTGTGCGACGAGGGGCCCGGCATGAGCAAGGAGGACGCCCACCGGGTGTTCGAGCGGTTCTACCGCGCCGACTCGTCACGCGCCAGGGCCAGCGGCGGCACCGGGCTCGGCCTTTCGATCGTCGACTCGTTGGTTTACGCGCACGGCGGCACGGTCACTGTCACCACGGCGCCAGGGCAGGGCTGCCGCTTCAAGGTCAACCTGCCGCGCATCGCGGAAGTGGCCGCTCAGGTGAGCTGAGCTATCGCGCACGCGAGGAGCGCAAGAGTCCGAGGTCAATTCGGCCAGCGCCGGCCGCCGACCTATGTGTTCAGAATGACCGCGCCAGGTCGGACACGGCGTCGAAGTCTACCAGCAACTTGCACACCCCGGAACTGCTTGTTGCCCTCGCAAATTCGTCGTCGCGACGGGCTGGAGCGCGCGACTTCGCCTGTCCCGGTATTGATTTCGATGCGGGGGTCCGGGCCTTTCCCGTCGTGATCATCCGGACTCGGTGATCACCCCACCCGACTCTTGGTGTCCAAAGGGTGCTTAGTCGGCATCAGCCGAAACTCCGCAGGTCACCCGCCCGCCCTTACCTCTGGGCAAGGTCGACCTACCTACCCGATGGGGAAAACTCTGGTTTCGACGGGGATGTCCTGGAGTGCAGGGAATTCCTACTCTTCTGGGACGTCGGGAAAATCCCGGCGACGCAATGGCAACGAGATGCCACCAAACAAAGGAGAAATACATGATGAAATCACAGAGCAAGCGCGCGGCGATGAGCCGTGTCGCTGGTGCCAGCCTGGTGATCGGTGGTGCGGCGTTGACCGCCGTGCTGCTTTCCGCGGGGCCGGGTCAGTCCATTACCGCCACGGGTGGCAACACCATCGGTAACACGTCTGGCAACACGTTCCTTGAGAACTCGATTGGCAACACGGTTGGTCAGAGCTTCGGGAACAACGTCAACACCGTCGCCGGGTTCCCCGGGGTGAACGTGACTGGCGGCAACACCGTGGGTAACACCATCGGCAACACCGTTGCCGGCAACTCGATTGGCAACACCGTCGGTCAGACGTTCGGAGACAACGTCAACACCGTCGCCGGAGGCCCAGGTGGCGTGAACATCACTGGTGGCAACACCGTGGGTAACACCGTTGGCAACACCGTCGCCGGCAACTCGATTGGCAACACGACCGGTCAGACCACCGGCAGCAATGTGAACACCGTTCTATTCCCCTGACGGTGAAATTTAGGCCCGAAGGATCCAGAGAAATGATTACAGGGCTTGGCTGGGCCGCCGACGGGGAGTCGGCGGCCCAGCGTCACGTTGGGGTGTCAGGGTTTGTGAAGTTGGTTGTTGAGGGTGTGATTGGCGCGGTGGTTGCGTTGATTGTGCTGATTGCTGTGGTGTCTAACTTGCCGGCTGGTTCGGCGTTGAAGCAGTCGTTGTCGCCGGTGTTGTCACCGATTGCGATGGCTACCGGGCTGGAGCAGTACTGGTCGATGTATGCGCCGAATCCGCCTCAGCGGTTGGAGGATCTTGAGGTGCATGTGACGATGGCCGATGGTGCTGATCGGGTGTGGACGTTGCCGCTGGATGGTCGTGATCATGTTGTGGGGGTTGCGGTTTCGCATCGGTGGCGCAAGCTCAGGGAGACGTTGTATAGCGATGCGCGTAGCCGTCCGGCGTTGGCTCACTGGGTGGTGGGTCAAGTGAGCGGGCCCTCGGAGCGCGCTGTTGGGGTGCAGATCATTGTGCGCACACAGACATTGCCGGCGCCTGGGCAAAGCGGGCGCACAAAGACCGGGGTTGAGACCCTCTACAAGGAAGATTTGGGACACTGATGAACGAACACAACGGGGGGATGCGCCGGGGGCTGCCGGCGATTGGCCGGAGCTGGCAGGGGTTTTGGTTTGGGCCCCAACCGATGTACACGCTGGGCTTGGTGCGGATGGCTTTTGGCGCGCTGGCGGTGTTGTGGACATTGTGGCTGTTGCCGCTGTTATTCGAGATGTTCGGCACCAATGGGGTGGCGCCGCAGCGGCCGTCAATTGCCAACACCTGGAGCATCTTTGACATCTGGTCGAGCAACCCGGCGGTGCTGATCGGTTGGGTGCTGTTGTTGGCGGCCTCGATTTCGCTGATGGTGGGCTGGCATAGTCGGTTTGCCGCGATCGTGGTTTTCATTCTGATCTTGTCCTTTCAGCGGCGTGATCCCTGGTTCTTCAATGCCGGCGACGCGGTGGTGCGCATCGAGGCGCTTTTGATCATGCTGGCACCGAGCGGGGCGGCGTTGTCGCTGGATCAGCGCCGTCGCACCGGGTCGTTCTGGTCGGCGCAGACCCTACCGGCCTGGCCGATTCGGCTGCTCCAGGTTCAGATGTCGATCATCTATGTGGCGTCTGTGCAAACCAAGCTCTCCGGGCAGACCTGGCTTGACGGCACCGCGGTGTCGTATGCGCTGCGGCTAGAGGACATGCAACGCATGCCCGTTCCGGACTGGATCAGCACCAATCCGTCGCTGATGAACGCGGCGACATGGGGCACTTTGCTGGTCGAATTGGCGCTCGGCGTGTTGGTGTGGAACAAGCGCTGCCGGCCGTGGGTGCTCGCCGCCGGTGTGCTGCTTCATCTGGGCATCGACTTCAACATCGAGATCGGCATCTTCAGCTACGCGATGCTGGTGCTGTATGTGGCCTGGATCGCCCCGGCCACCGCCCAGCGGCTGCCGGACACGATCAAACACGCGACAACCCGGTTGCGGGCACGGCTGCGCAGCGGCCCCCAACCCCAAGCCGCACCACCGCCACCCACCCCGGCGGCCGAACCCGACCAACTCATCCACACCTAACCGGAACTCCAGCGCGCTTCCGCGGTTGATCGCCGAAGCGCGCTGGAGTTCCTCTCGTGGTGTGCATGGGTGCCCGTCGGCTAGATCAAAAGTCACACCTGCGCGCACGGGAGCGGGAATGAGCGGGTTTGGGGACATGGCCGGGCAGCCACCATCGGGCACGGTGACCTTTCTTCACACACCTGCCTTGGGGCCAAGGCCGCGAGACTGATCCCGTACTGGGAAACCGCCGGTCCGGTCCCTGCGATCCTCTGACCTCGCTCTTGGTGTCGAACAGGACTGAGTCGGCATCGGCCGGACTCCTTTGGGCTAACCGCCCGCCCTTGCCCCTGGGCAAGGTCGACCTACCCTTTCGAGGAAGAAACTCTGGCTCCTGCGGGGATGTCTTGGAGCGCAGGGAAATTCGTACGCTTTCTCGAACGGAACACACAAATCGGCGACACCAGTCGCAGCGATTTGCCATCAACGAAATGCGGAGGAAAACGTGATGAAAACACAGAGCAAGCGGGCGGCGATGAGTCGTGTCGCTGGTGCCGGCCTGGTGATCGGTGGTGCGGCGTTGAGCGCCGTGCTGCTAAGCGGGGCGCCGGCTCAGGCCGAAACCGACCAAGGGCACCTGGGTGGTCGGGTTTGGATCAATACACAAGGTTTCAACACCGTTGGCATCACCTCCGCCAACCCTATTCCCAGCAGCACCATCGGCGACACCTTCGTCGGGTTCCCGGATCCCTCCATTATCTTCAACACCCCCGGTAGCACCGTGGTCGGGCTCCCTGGTGGTGTGAACGTCACTGGTGACAACGCGCCCGGCGACACCATTGTCTGGTTCCCGGGTGGCGCCATCGCCACTAGCGGCAGCACCTTCGTTTTCTGACGGGGAAGTAGGCCCAGAAGATGATGGCTAAAGGGTTTGTGAAGTTGGTTGTTGAGGGTGTGATTGGCGCGGTGGTTGCGTTGATTGTGCTGATTGCTGTGGTGTCTAACTTGCCGGCTGGTTCGGCGTTGAAGCAGTCGTTGTCGCCGGTGTTGTCACCGATTGCGATGGCTACCGGGCTGGAGCAGTACTGGTCGATGTATGCGCCGAATCCGCCTCAGCGGTTGGAGGATCTTGAGGTGCATGTGACGATGGCCGATGGTGCTGATCGGGTGTGGACGTTGCCGCTGGATGGTCGTGATCATGTTGTGGGGGTTGCGGTTTCGCATCGGTGGCGCAAGCTCAGGGAGACGTTGTATAGCGATGCGCGTAGCCGTCCGGCGTTGGCTCACTGGGTGGTGGGTCAAGTGAGCGGGCCCTCGGAGCGCGCTGTTGGGGTGCAGATCATTGTGCGCACACAGACATTGCCGGCGCCTGGGCAAAGCGGGCGCACAAAGACCGGGGTTGAGACCCTCTACAAGGAAGATTTGGGACACTGATGAACGAACACAACGGGGGGATGCGCCGGGGGCTGCCGGCGATTGGCCGGAGCTGGCAGGGGTTTTGGTTTGGGCCCCAACCGATGTACACGCTGGGCTTGGTGCGGATGGCTTTTGGCGCGCTGGCGGTGTTGTGGACATTGTGGCTGTTGCCGCTGTTATTCGAGATGTTCGGCACCAATGGGGTGGCGCCGCAGCGGCCGTCAATTGCCAACACCTGGAGCATCTTTGACATCTGGTCGAGCAACCCGGCGGTGCTGATCGGTTGGGTGCTGTTGTTGGCGGCCTCGATTTCGCTGATGGTGGGCTGGCATAGTCGGTTTGCCGCGATCGTGGTTTTCATTCTGATCTTGTCCTTTCAGCGGCGTGATCCCTGGTTCTTCAATGCCGGCGACGCGGTGGTGCGCATCGAGGCGCTTTTGATCATGCTGGCACCGAGCGGGGCGGCGTTGTCGCTGGATCAGCGCCGTCGCACCGGGTCGTTCTGGTCGGCGCAGACCCTACCGGCCTGGCCGATTCGGCTGCTCCAGGTTCAGATGTCGATCATCTATGTGGCGTCTGTGCAAACCAAGCTCTCCGGGCAGACCTGGCTTGACGGCACCGCGGTGTCGTATGCGCTGCGGCTAGAGGACATGCAACGCATGCCCGTTCCGGACTGGATCAGCACCAATCCGTCGCTGATGAACGCGGCGACATGGGGCACTTTGCTGGTCGAATTGGCGCTCGGCGTGTTGGTGTGGAACAAGCGCTGCCGGCCGTGGGTGCTCGCCGCCGGTGTGCTGCTTCATCTGGGCATCGACTTCAACATCGAGATCGGCATCTTCAGCTACGCGATGCTGGTGCTGTATGTGGCCTGGATCGCCCCGGCCACCGCCCAGCGGCTGCCGGACACGATCAAACACGCGACAACCCGGTTGCGGGCACGGCTGCGCAGCGGCCCCCAACCCCAAGCCGCACCACCGCCACCCACCCCGGCGGCCGAACCCGACCAACTCATCCACACCTAACCGGAACTCGATATGTCTTCCCACCTCGAAGTCTGCAGACCATCAGGACGGCAGCTGATCGCGCTAACCGGCCAACGAGTCACCGTCGGCAAGCTCTTAACCAGTGTGGTATCGCTCGACCAAGACGCCACCGTCTCACGCGTGCATGCCGTCTTGGAGAATTTCGGGTGTTCTTGGTCGATACGGGATCTGGGTAGTCGCAATGGCACCTATGTCAACGGAGAAAAACTCATTGCAGAACGGGTCCTGCGTTCTGGAGACGAGTTGCGCCTCGGCCATTCACGGTTGATCTTCTGGCAGGCAACGCAAGCTGACGAAGCACCGGATGATGACCATACGGAATCTGACGAGCCCGTCCAGCTTCGGCGCTTGACTCCGCGCGAACTAGACGTCCTCGTGGCCTTATGTCGGCCGTTGGTCTCCGGCGACCATTTCGCTCAACCCGCTTCGATTCAGCGGATGGCTAGCGAGCTAGTCGTCACAGAGGCGGCCATCAAACAGCATCTGCAAAACTTGTATGAAAAATTCGGTGTCCCGACCGAGGGAGGGCGGCGGGTCGCACTGGCCAATGAGGCCGTCCGACGCGGGGCTGTTTCTCGCGCCATGCTGGCCGACCAGCACTCGTAAGACAGTTGGGACAGCGCCAGGCCCGAAGGGGCGACGCGCCGGCCCAGCTTCCGCCGCGGAGCCGTCAACGTCGCCAAGTTGCGCGACAGCGGTACTCACGAAAAGTAAGCGGCGCTAAGTGAAGTCGAGGGCCTCGATGGTCGGGACAGGACCTTCATGTGTCGGTCGGTCGGCGCCCCCGATGCAGTACACAGCTGAGCCAACCGCGACGACCGCCGCAGCGTGACGCGGGGTCGGAATCGGTTGCAGTGTTATCCACTTCGTCTCGGCGATGTCGTACATCTCCGCGGTGGCGAGCACTCGCGTCGGTTCCTCGCCACCGACGGCCACGATCCGGCCATCGATGTATGCGGCACCGAAGCTTCCGCGCGGAGTCGGCATGTCCACCAGCTTGACCCACTCCCCGGATTGCGGGTCAAAGCGTTCAAACGCCGCGGAGTTCCTGTCGGAGGACAGGAACCGTCCACCCACCGTGTACACATAGACGCCATCCGACACCGCGGCGAGGTGTTCTCTCGTGTCGGCGGGTCGGCGGCCTGCCTCCAGGACTCCCCGTCGAACACCTCGGTCTGCCGGCAGTGAGCCAGCCCGATGCGCGGTTTCCAGTGCGCCGCACAACTTCACCCCGGTACGCAACGCATCGGGCCACCCGATCCGGCCAACCCGGTGTAGCCGCTCCGCCAGGGAGCCGGCTACGTGGTAAGGCATAACGATGTACGGCCGACTACTTTGGGTCACCCCGACGTGCAAGATGTTTTCGATGTTCGGGTGCCCGGAAAGCCCGCCCATCGCATATCCCTCACGCAGAAAACGTTCCTGATCCGCTTCGTCAAGATCAGAAGCCATCACCTTGATGGCGACGCTCCTCCCGAGAGACGTTTGGTAGCAGCGGTAGACAACGCCCGCGCCGCCCCGGCCAACTTCGACGGCTCAATCCGGCGCCTGCTAACTGGGCAGCGATCCCTGTGTCCCCTGGGGGCCGGGTGCCCTCCCGCTTTTTCCGGCCATACGCTCATGGTCCTCCAATGTGAGCCGGATGATTCGCGAATCTCTGCACCAGCGACCGCAATCTCAGCAAAGTTTGCGTTTCGGTTCGCCGCCGCTCGTGACCACCGGGCTTGTGGAGTCTCAGATCGGGGTTGTAGAAGTGGGAACTGCCCCTGTATCCGCCAAGGTCAACCTGCCGCGGATCGCCGAGGTGCCGGCTCACGTGAGTTGAGGCTCAGGTCAATTCACTCAGGGCCGCTTTGATCTTGGCCTGCGCCTCGTCCAGGGATTCCGGTGACGGGTTGTGGTCGGCGTTGGCGAATCCGAAGTCGCTCAAGTCGCGCGCCGGAAAGACGTGGACGTGCAGGTGCGGCACCTCCAGCCCGGCGATGATCACCCCGGCGCGCTCGACGTCGAACGCCTTGCACACCGCCTTGCCGATCAGCTGCGAGACGACCATGACCTTGTTGAACGCTGCGGCGTCTACGTCCTGCCATTGATCGATCTCCGCGCGCGGCACCACCAGCGTGTGGCCATGGGTGATCGGTGCGATGGTCAGGAAAGCGACGACGTCGTCGTCCTCGTAGACAAACCGGCCCGGTATCTCGCCGTTGATGATCTTGGTGAACACGGTCGCCATGCGGATGAGCATTCCAGCAAGCTCCCAGCCACGGCGCAGTGGGGTAGCAGCCTACTTAGAGACGCTCGACACCATGACCGACCTCGCGGATCCTCGGCCGGCCGCCGTGGCCGCGCGCCAGACGCGCAGCTACGTTCTCGACATCGTGATCCCGGTTTACAACGAAGAAAGTGACCTTCCGGGAAGCGTCCGCCGGCTGCATCAGTATCTGGTCAGCGAGGTGCCCTATCCGTCGCGAATCACGATCGCCGACAACGCGAGCACCGACAGCACATTGGCGGTGGCGCGTGAGCTGGAGGCGGAGCTGGCCGACGTCGAGGTCATTCACCTCGACAGGAAGGGCCGCGGCGGGGCGCTGTACACCGCGTGGATGGCGTCAGAGGCCGACGTGGTCGCCTACATGGATGTCGATCTGTCGACCGACCTGTCGGCGTTGATGCCCCTTGTGGCGCCGCTGATTTCGGGTCACTCCGACGTTGCGATCGGTTCCCGGTTGGCGGCATCGTCTCGGGTGGTTCGCGGGCCGAAACGCGAATTCGTTTCTCGCAGTTACAATTTGATCCTGCGCGGTGTGCTCGGCGCGAAGTTCTCCGATGCGCAATGCGGCTTCAAGGCCGTGCGTGCCGACGTCGCACGCCAGCTGCTGCCACACGTCGCCGACACCGGCTGGTTCTTCGACACCGAGCTGTTGGTGATCGCAGAGCGTGCCGGGCTGCGTATCCACGAGGTGCCTGTCGACTGGGTCGACGATCCCGACTCGCGGGTCGACATCGTGCACACCGCCGTCAACGACCTCAAGGGCTGCTGGCGAGTGGGCCGCGCGCTGGCGACCGGCACACTGCCGGTGCGCGAACTGCAGCGCAGCCTCGGCCGCGAACCACTGGTGCCCGGAGTGCCGCGCGGCATGGTCGGTCAGATGGTTCGGTTCGGCATTGTCGGCATCGCGAGCACGCTCGCTTTTGCCCTGCTGTATCTACTGCTTCACCCGGCGATGGGCGCCCAGGCGGCGAACCTGACCGCCTTGTTGCTGACCGCGATCGCCAACACGGCGGCCAACCGCGCGTTCACATTTGGCATCCGGGGGCGCACCGGTGTGGCGCGTCATCAGTTGAACGGGCTGCTGGTCTTCGCGTTCTGTTTGGCGATCACCAGCGGGTCGCTGTTCACGCTGCACCGCTTCGACCCGACGGTCGGCAAGGGAGTTGAGTTGTCGGTGCTCGTCGTGGCGAATCTGGTCGCGACGCTGATCCGGTTCGTCGCACTGAGGCGGGTTTTCAGCGCGTAATGCGCGCTTCACTCGCGAACTCCTGCGACCGAGGACGTCACTTCCAGTTAACTTTCTAGTCACGACCAGACCCGGGAATTAGCCGTCAATCGGACGACCTTTGCAATATTGCTAGCAAACCCTGCAAAGGTTGGGTTGGTTGCTGAAGTGCTTTGGATGTCTTTGATATGGCTTAAATCGGCTAATCAATATTGACGGCGGAGCAGTTTGACTGCTGGTTAGCTCTTGGGAGCCATATTAGGCCGTGTACCAGCATGTCTTGGACGCATCCCTTTTGCCATTTAGTACCGCGGTCGTTGAAAACAAAAAGACTTGGATCCCCCTGGTGGTGTATGCCCCACTTTGCTCGAGGTTTGGTGGGATATTTGTCAGCAAATTAGCGGCTACGACCTATCGGGACGGCGAGGCTTGGGGGAGTCATGCGCACAGCAAGGCCATCACACGCGGGCTACGGGCCTATCGCTTGGCACTGCGACAGCGGCGCCTACGCGAGGCACATAGGCCGCGTTGGTGCGTTGGCGGTCGCACTCGGGGTTGGCGCGGCCATCGCCACGGTTCCTGGCGTCGCGTGGGCCGATGAATCGTCGGCGTCGACCGGTGCGCTGTCTTCGGAGGCGACTGCGCCTTCGTCGTCGGCGCCACAGCCTGAGGAGACGGCGGCGATCGAACCAGCACCGCCGACTTCGGCTGAGTCCTCCGGCCACGACGTGCAAGGGCCCGGTGACGTTTCCGGCGAAACGCCTTCGTCATCGGAGGAGGTGACGGTCCACGAGTCGGGGGTCATCGTCCGTAGTTCCGGTGGTGCACATACCTCGGGGACCGACGAAGTCACCGAGGTCGCGGACGACGACACGACGGTGTCGCGGCCCCGGCATGACAGTCGAATCACCAAGCCGCCGGCCGCCGTCGTCCACACCCGCGCTCAGCGCCAGAACATCTCAGACACAACGGATGTCGCACCAAAGCAGGCGATGGACTCTTCACCGGTGAACAGAGCCGCTACCGCCGCGGACAAACGCTCGTCCGACGTAAGCGTGCTCGACGGCCGCGTTCTCGGCTTGGTCGATCAGCCATCTGCGGCCACGTTCAGTGCGATGGCTCCCACCCCGGTTGCGCCGAATCCGATCGCCTCGCTCGCGGTGATCCCAAAAACCGTGATCAACGTGGCGGCCGGTTTGATCGGCGCCGTCCTCGGCCCGGGCCAAGGGGCTCCGCCAGAGTCGCCCACGCTGTGGGGACTGCTGGCGTGGGCGCGTCAACAATTCGGCCAGGCGTTCACACGGCAGAATTCGGCTTCCGCCGTCGGGCAGACAACGCAGGTAGACCCACCCCCGGAGGACGCGACGGTCGACGAGCTCGCCGATGCCGAGGTGGACGCGGTTGCCTCGGCGGATGTCGACGGGCTCAATCCTGATTACGAACGAACCACCATCGTGTCCGGCCTCAACCAGCCAACGGATTTCCGCTTCCTACCTGACGGCGACATCCTCATCGCTGAAAAGGGTGGCGCGATAAAGCTTTACCACGACGGTCATGTCCACGATGACCCAGTCATCACCCTTGCCGTGCTGGAGACCGACAACGACGAGGAACGCGGCCTGCTCGGCATCGAGGTCGATCCCAACTTCGAGCAAAACGGCTACCTGTACGTCTCTTACACCACCGCGCAGAACCACGACCGCTTGTCGCGGATAACGGTCACCGGCGACACCGCCGACCCGGCGTCTGAGGTGGTTCTGATGGAATCAGACCAGTTGGGCAACGTGTTCCATCACGGCGGGGAAATTCATTTCGGTCCCGACGGCAAGCTGTACTGGGCCATGGGGATGAACACCTACAACCCCAACTCCCAGAACTTGTCCAATGTCCACGGCAAGATTCTGCGGATCAATCCGGATGGCACTGTGCCTACAGACAATCCGTTCGTCAACACGCCGGGAGCGCTACCCCAGATATGGGCATACGGGCTACGCAATCCGTTCCGGTTCGCGTTCACCCCCAACGGCAAGCTGATGGCAGGCGATGTCGGAGGCAGCCTCTTCGAAGAACTCGACATCGTCACGCCTGGCGCCAATTACGGTTGGCCGCTGGCCGAAGGGGTCTGCGACGGGTGCTCGTTCGCCAACCCGATCTATACATACGCGCACACAGCAGATGAGGCGCACGCGGGGTCGATCACGGGCGTAATGGTCTATACCGGTACGACATTCGATCCCGCCTACCAGAACAAGGTATTCATCGCGGACTACACCCTTGGCTGGATCAAGACGCTGACGTTCGACTCGACCTACAGCAGCTTCATCAGCGAGCAGATGTTCGACAGCAACGCAGGCACCGTCGTCAAGCTTGCGCAAGGGCCCGATGGCAACATCTACCAGCTGAACATCTTCCCAGGGTCGTTGTCGATGATCGCTCCATCGGGTGGCAATCGGGCGCCCAGCGCTGCCATCACCGCGACTCCCGACAATGGTCTGTCTCCTCTGACCGTCAACTTCTCATCGCAAGGCTCGAGTGATCCGGATCCCAACACCACGCTGAGCTACGCATGGAATTTCGGCGACGGCAGCACGGTATCAACGGCGACCAACCCGACACATACCTATACCGTCAACGGTCCATATGACGTCACCCTCACGGTCAGTGACGGGGCGAAGACCGGTCAGGCCACCAAACGCATCGTCGTAGGCAGCACCGCGCCGACGGCTCAGATCCTAAGCCCAACCACCACAACCGAAATACAACGCCGGAGACGTGATCACGTTCAGCGGCATCGGCACCGATGCCCAGGACGGCACGCTGCCCGATAACGCCTACACCTGGTCAGTCGTGTTCCATCACGCCGACCACATCCACCCGTTCCGGGACAACATCGTCGGTCCAACGGCAGCATCACCATTCCTCGAAGCTCCGACAACATCGACACCACGTCATACATCCTTACGTTGAAGGTGACCGACAGCAGTGGCCTTTCGACGTCGCGGTCGGTGGAGATCAAGCCCAACCTCGTCAATCTGACGGTCAGGGCCAATGACCCAGAGGCGTCGTTCACCATCGACGGCATACCGTACAAGGGTTCTTACTCCGAGCGGGCCGTCGTCGGAGTGGAGCGGGTGATCGCCGGCGTCTCACCGCAGTTCGTCAGCGACGGGCAGTTCGTCTTCGACAGCTGGTCGGATGGTCAGGCGCAGAGTCACACAATTCGACGCCAGGTGCAGACTCGGCCTACACCATAAATTACGACAAGTTCCTGACACCACCCGCACCGTGGCACGACACTGACATCGGCGTTCGCACCACGCTGGGCTATTCGTCGTACGAAAACGGTGTGTTCACCGTCCGCGGCTCCGGTAACGACATCTGGGCCGACGCAGACGAATTCCATTACGTATATCAATCATTCAGCGGCGACGGCACCATCATCGCGCGGGTGTCGTCGCAGGACGACACCGACCCGTTCGCCAAGTCGGGCATCATCATCAAGGAGTCAACGGCACCGAACAGCAAATACGTGCTGCTGGCCGCCACCCCCGAGAATGGCGTCAGATTCCAGTACAACTTCAACGGCGAAAGTGGGAATGCGCCGTACACCTACCCCAATGCCTGGCTGAAGCTCGAGCGTCAAGGTGACGTATTCAGGGGTTACACCTCTGCGAACGGGACCGATTGGACCCTGGTCGGCCAGACCACCGTGTCGATGGGCACGAACGTCACTGCAGGACTGGCTGTTACATCGCATCTGAATGGCACGCTGAACACCTCGACGTTCGACAACGTCAGCGTCATTTCTCACCCGGATTGGACTAGCCAGGATGTCGGTGCCCCAGCGTTAGCGGCAGTACGACGATTCTCGGCAACACGTTCACCGTCAGGGGTGGCGGCAACGACATCTGGGGTACCGCGGATCAATTCCAGTTCGTGCACCAGACATTGACCGGTGACGGCGAGATCGTCGCGCGAGTCACCAGCCAGCAGGTCACTGACGGCTGGGCCAAGGCTGGGGTGATGGTCAAGGCGTCGACGGCGGCGGGATCGCCGTACGCGCTGCTGGCAGTGACGCCCGATCATGGGGTGAACTTCCAGTACAACTTCAACGCTAGCGTGGCAGGCGCAGCGATCCCTGCAGGCGCCGCGTGGCTGAAGTTGCAGCGGTCGGGTGACACGGTCACCAGCTTCGCGTCGACCGATGGACAGACCTGGACCCAAGTCGGTTCGGCCACAGTGGCTCTCGGGGCCGACGCGCAGATCGGGTTGTTCGTCACCTCGCACAACGGCGCGCAGTTGAGCGCCGCGACGTTCGACAACGTGTCGGTGACCAAGGCGCTGCTGCCTGCGCCGTGGACGGGCGGTGACGTCGGTGGCCCCGTTGTGGCGGGCTCCTCGGCCTACGCGGGAGGCGTATTCACGGTCAAGGGCGGCGGCAACGATATCTGGGGCACGCGGATCAGTTCCAATTCGTGCACCAGGGGCTCACGGGCGATGGTGAGATCGTCGCGCACGTCACTGGCCAGACGGCCACTGATCCGTGGGCCAAGGCCGGGGTGATGGTCAAACAGTCCACCGCGGCGGGTTCGCCGTACGCGATGCTGGCCGTCACACCCGCCAACGGGGTGAACTTCCAATCCAACTTCACAATTCGGTGGGCGGCCCGGCGGGCGCGACGTGGCTGAAGTTGCAGCGGTCGGGCAACACGGTCACCAGCTTCGCGTCGACAGATGGACAGACCTGGACCCAAGTCGGTTCGGCCACAGTGGCTCTCGGGGCTGACGCGCAGATCGGGTTGTTCGTCACCTCGCACAACGGTGCGCAGTTGAGCACTGCGACGTTCGACAACGTGTCGGTGACCAAGGCTCTGCTGCCTGCGGGCGTGGACAGGGGGCGACGTCGGTGGCCCGGCCCTCGCCGGCTCTGCCTCGTTCTCGGCGGGGGCGTTCACGGTGAAGGGCGCCGGGAACGATATCTGGGCCGATGCCGACCAGTTCCAGTTCGTGCACCAGACATTGTCGTCGGGTGGGGAGATCGTCGCCCGAGTCACCAGTCAGGATCGCACCGACGGCTGGGCCAAGGCCGGGGTGATGATCAAGCAGTCGACGACAGCCGGTTCGCCGTACGCGCTGCTTGCGGTGACACCCGATCATGGCGTGAATTTCCAGTACAACTTCAGCGGATCCGTTGCGGGCCCGGCTATGCCGGCGGGCACCGCCTGGCTGAAGCTCAGCCGGACCGGCAACGTGATCACCGCCTACGCATCCGCCGATGGCACCAGCTGGACACAGGTCGGCTCGACCGTCCTCGCGCTGTCGGGAACCGTCGAAGTCGGCTTGTTCGTCACGTCTCACAACGGTGCGCAGTTGAGCACCGCGAAATTCGACAACGTGACCGTCACCGGTCCATCCCCGCTGTAAGCGAATGGACGGCCGAAAATGATCACGCGCACAGAGCAGCCGGGGTCAACCTCCCCGTGAGAATCGTGCGCTTTGCGATTGTCGGATCCATATGTTTCGCAATTCAATTGGGGATTTTCCACGGACTCGACCGCCTCGTGCATCTCTACTGGGCAGATCTGATCGCGTTCATTCTGTCCGCGCAGCTGAACTTCGCCCTCAGCCACTTCTTCACTTGGGGAGACCGCCAGCATGCCGAGCGGTTGACGGTGCGCTGGATCAAGTTCAACGCAAGCGCGCTTATTTCCGTCAGTGCCGTCAATGCGCTGGCGTTCTGGTTGTTCGTGGCGGCCGGGGTATGGGCCTGGTCCGCGATGCTGCTCGCCAATATATGCAGCACCATTTGCACGTTCGTTCTGAACCACTTTCTCGTGTTCAACGCTGAACAAGAACCAGTCCCTGACGCCATTCCTGGAGAAGGATGCCATGCAGACATTGCCCATCTATAAGGCGGCGCTTCCCAGCGTTGCTTTGTTCATGCCCGCATTCAACGAGGCGGCAAATCTCGTCGACGTCGTGACAAGGGCATATGAGTTCTTCGACAGGGCGGGCATCGCCGAGCGGGCCGTCATCATCGTCGACGACGGCTCGACCGACGAGACTGCAGCGGTCGTCGCAGACCTGCGGCAGATGTATCCCGTCGAGGTCATCACTCACCCCACCAACCACGGATATGGTCGCGCGCTTCGCTCCGGATTCGACGCAGCACTGGCCACCGGCCACGAGTGGATCGCGTTCTGTGACTCCGACGGTCAGTTCAATCCGGCAGATTTGGCGCTTCTACTCGTCGCCGCTTACTCGCACGACGTCAATGTGGTGCTCGGCGTTCGCGCCAAGCGCGCCGACAACCTGACGAGAAGGGCCGCGGGCCGGGCATGGCACGGCGTCAGCCGGCTCGTTTTGAAGTACGACGCGGTGGATGTGGATTGTGGCTTCAAACTGCTGAACCGCACCGCGATCGCGTCGGTGGCCGCCCAGCTGCAAAGCGACTACGCGGCAATCTCACCGGAGCTGTTGGCCCGTCTGTCGCGTACCGGCCAGAGGTTCGTTGAGGTGCCAGTACCCCACTATCCACGGGCGAACGGTACGCAGACCGGTCTGAAGGCCAGCGTGGTCGTGCGCTCCTTCGTCGACCTCTACAACGTTCGTCACGAATTGTCTGCGCATCGTGTGCCGGCACCGCCCATTCGTGCCCCACTGGATGCTGTTTCGCTGCGCGTTGTCGGGCAGGAGGCGACATGAGCACCGTCCAGCAACCGGCCGGACGCCAATCCGTCCGGATGACCGACGCTATTCGTTCAGACCACACGGCACGGTGGGTAGCGCTCTTCGCCGCGGTCGCGTCCGGCTGCGCCTATGCCTACTTCCTCAGCAAGGGCATCGCGCTCGGATACGCGGACTCGATTTCGCATCTGCAGATCGCAGCGCGCACGTTGAACAGTCCAACGGCCGGCTTCGCTCAGCTGGGCGGCGTCTGGCTCCCGGTACCGCACATCTTGATGCTGCCGCTGATCTGGGTTGACTCCTTCTATTACAGCGGTTTCGCAGGCAGTGCCGTCAGCATGGCCAGTTACGTGGTGGCCTGCGTCTACATCTTCAAGATCGTCCGGGACCTGACAAATAAGCGTGTGCCCGCGATCGCAGGAACGCTGGTGTTCGCACTCAACCCCAACGTGCTCTATATGCAGAGCACGCCCATGACCGAGCTTCTCTTCTTCGCCACAATCACCGCGGCGACCTACTACGTGCAGAAGTGGATTCAGACCGCCGACCATGCGCGCGGCTACCCGTCTCTGTTCGCGGCCGCGCTCGCGCTATTCATCGGATGCCTGACCCGCTACGAGGCGTGGGTGGTCACTTTCGTACTGGCCGCCGTCGTCCTGTTTGCGGCCTGGCGGAAATTCGGCCGCCACGCCGTCGAGGGGGTGCTGTTGACCTACCTGTTTTTTGCAGGCGCGGCCGTTGTGTTCTGGATCGGTTGGAACGCACTGATTTTCGGCAACCCGCTGAACTTCCAGAACGGGGAGTATGCAAAACCCTCACTGTGGGTCAGTGAAGGCGAGAAGGCGGTCGGCAACCCGCTTGTTTCGATGCAGACGTACTGGTATGCAATCGTGGACAACCTCGGAATACTGCTTGTGATCACCATGCTCGCCGGCGCGGTCCTGCTGGTGGTGAAGAACCGGAAACTGGACAAGCTGCCGGCGTTGGGGCTGTTGATGATGGCGCCCTTCTTTGTGGTCGCACTCATGGTGGGTCAACGCCCGCTGCACGTCGCGCAGATCACGGGTGACATCTACAACGTGCGATTCGGCTTACTGACGGTCATACCCGCGGCGATCATCGTCGGGTATCTGGTCAGCCTGCTCCCAACGCGCGCATACCTTTTCGGCCTGGCCGCTGCCTGCGTTGTGACGCTGATCCCCCTCATACCGGGCGGCCCGACCGCAGCAGTCACCGCAAGGGAGGGCAGCCTCTTCATCGGGCTTGAGGACAACGTTCGCCAGACCAGCGAGTACCTGTCCGCCCATTACGAAGACGGCGAAGTAATTCTGATCGAATCATTCGGCAACGAGTCCATTCTGTTCAATGCCCGGGTGCCGCTGACCAACAACGTCTACGAGGGCAGTTATCAGAAGTGGGATCCCGCCCTCAGTGACCCCCCGGGACAGCAGATCAAGTGGATCGTCATGCGCGCCGGCAAGGCGCACGACAAGACATATGGCGAGCTCTATGCATCGGACAAGCTCGCCGCCTACACCGAAGTATTCCGCAACGACCTCTACATCATCTACGAGAGAAGGGCTTGAGGCATGGTCATCCAGCCCGGCGCCCGGCCCGTGCGTTACACGGCGGCCGCCGTCGTCAACTCCGGCCAGCTCATCTTTTTCGGCGTGCTGATCTCTTTCATTGTCGCGTTCACGATCTACACTCCGCTGACGGTGGCGAAAATCGTTGTCGCACTGGTACTTGTGTTCTTTGCAGTCTTTGTCGGCCTCTTCAAAATGGGTGCGTGGTGGGCTTCCACCCGGTATCGGTATCCCGAGTACACCGTGCCCGACGTGACAGATGCCGATCTGCCGCACTACACGGTGTTCGTCCCCATGTACCAAGAGGCCGCAATGATCGGGCCGATGGTGCGGGGGTTGGGCGAATTGCTCTACGCGAAAGACAAGCTTCGGGTGATGCTTCTTGTCGAAACCCGTGACCGTGATCCGGACACCCGCGCAGCCATCGACGAGGCAACCTTGCCGGCTTTCATCGAGGTGGTGGAGGTGCCGCCGGTCAAACCTTATGGCAAGCAGCGGGCGTTGAACTATGGCGCGCACAGGGTGATTCAATCCAAGTCCAAGAAATTCAGAAACGGTCTTTGCGTCGTGTACGACGCGGAGGACCGCCCGGAGCCGACTCAACTGCTCAAGGCTGCGGGCGCGTTCCGTGCCTACCAGAAGATCGACCCTGACGTTGTCTGCCTGCAGGCGCGGTTGGCGTTCTCCAACCAGACCAGCAGCTGGGTATCGCGGCTGATGTGGGTGGAGTACGCGATCCACTTCGAATGGGTACTGCCCGGGCTGGCACACCTCGGTCTGGTCCCGCCACTTGGCGGCACCTCCAACCATTTCCGGTTCGAACCTCTTATCCGGGTCGGCATCAGCAGGAGCCGGTTGCCGCGCGATGCCAAGTGGACCGGAATCTGGGATATGTACAACGTCACCGAGGACGCCGACCTCGCAGGAGCTTTGGCATTGCACGGCTACAAGATCGCCATGCTCGACAGCGTCACTTATGAAATCGCGACCACGACGGTGCCTACCTTGATCGGCCAGCGTTCGCGGTGGCTCAAGGGATACATCCAGACCGCCCTGATCTTCATGCGCAGCCCGCTTCGCACCATGCGCCACATGGGCGTGCGCCGCTGGCTCGTCTACGAGTTGTTCTTGATCGGGACACCGTTGAGCATCCTGCTGAGCGCACTGTCGTGGGTGCTCACCTTTGTGTACTTCTCCACGCGGTCGCCTGAGATCGAGAAGCTATTCCCTGTATGGCTGCTCTACCTAGGTGTGCTGCTGCTTGTGTTCGGCAACTTCGCGCTGTTTTTGCAACACGTCGCGGCCGCAAATAAGCGCGAGGGCTTCAGCACGGTCAAGTACCTGGTCGTCGTGCTGTGCGGGGTTTGGCAGATGCTGACAGTGCTGTCGCTGGCCAAGGCGGTGTACGAGCTCATCAATCCCGCGAAGCGGCATTTCTGGGACAAGACGGTTCACGGACATGACCTGCACACGCTGGATACCGCTGCGATGCCGGACGCGGTGCCTGTTGGTATGGGTGACAACGTGATTCCGCTGCGGCAGGGTGTCGAACGGCGGGCGCAGGAAGAATCGGCATAGCCGACACCCCGCTAACGGGACTTGCCAACCATCGCATTGATCTCGTCGACCGACCACGGAGGCGAGTCGTGGTGGTCGCGGAAGCCGAGGAGTGACGGCGTTTGACGGTCGAAGCGGCCTACGAAACCGCCTGCGGCGATGAAGATCTGACCCGTGACGTCCTTGGCGAGATCGCCGGCGAGGTAGGCGTACGTCGGCGCGACGTACTCGGGCGGCGGAGCGTCGAGCGCGGCCTGCGTACTCACCTCGTCCAACAGGCCGCGGCGGTTCAACTCCACGATGTGGGCCTCGTACTCCGAACCCGTCGACAGCCGGGTCTTCGCGCCAGGGCACACCACGTTCGCGCGCACGCCGTGCTCCTTCAGCTCGGCCGCGATGGCCATCGTCAGCCCGTTGACGCCGCCCTTGCCCGCCGGATAGCCCGGTCCCGCCGTAGTCGCCGAGGAACGCGAACGAGCTGGTGTTGATGATGGATCCGCCACCCTGCGCGATCATGTGTGGCGCCGCGGCGCGGCACGTCTCGAACGTCGTGCCGAGGTGCGCGTCGATCAGATCGCGGAACTGCGCGCTGGTGACCTTGAGGATCGACTCGCTGGCAAGCCCGGCGGTGCCCGCGCAGTTCACCAGGACGTCGATCCGGCCGAACTCCTTGTATGCAGGCGTCGATCAATGCGTCGGCGACCGCCGGGTCGGCCGGTGAGCCCGGGAAGTGCGATGGCGTCGGTAATGCGTTGCGCCGCTTCGGTTGCCGCGTCGGTGTCGCGTCCGTTGATCACCACGCCGGCGCCCTGGGCGGCCAGCAGTTCGGCCACCGCCAAACCGACACCGCGGGTGCCGCCGACGACGACGGCGCCGCGGCCGGTCAGGGGGCCGCTAATCCTTCTTGTCCGGCTCTGAGAACTGCATGGCGTCCATGTTCCAGAAACCACGCAGGTTGGTGATCAGGCCGGCGTCGTTGACCTTGTAGGTGAACACGCCGCGCACGGTGGCGACGAATCCGTTCGGAAACTCGGTGCGCAGCACCAAGATGTAGGCGATCTCCGTCGGAGAGCTGGACGGGAACGTCTCTTCGCGGGTAACCGTGAGCTGGTTCGGGCCGATGTTGGTGTCGAAGAACGCGGCGACGGCCTCCTTGCCGCGCACCCCGGTGCCTTCGGGATTGGTGACCGACGGCCCGATCGGGTCCTCGATGAGGATATCGTCGGTCATCAGCGCCAGCCAACCCTCTTTGTCCCCGCCTGCACACAGCGCCACGATGCCTCGCGATGCGAGGACTACCGGTGTCTTTTCGATTGTTTCTTGGGACATTTCACTCCTTGTTGTTAGATGGCGCAGGCGGCGCGGGCGCCGTCTTCGGTGGCCTTGCGGATAAGGCCGAGCCCGGTGCAGTCACCTGCGGCGGCACACGCTGGTGTTGGGCAGGGCGGCGACGAGCTTCTCGTACAGTTCGGTGTTCGGTTGCAGGGTGCCCGCGATCACGACACTGTCCGCGGCGAGCAGGCGGCTGGTGCCGCCGTACGGGGTGAAGACGACGCCGTCGGGCACGATCTCGTCGACTGCGGCGCGCACATGCACCGCGACACCCAACCGGTCGAGCCGGTCCATGTGCTCGGTCTTGCGCTTGTTGCCCAGTTCCGGCGCGATCGTCTTGTCGGCCTCGAGCACCGACACCAGCCGGCCACGCGCGGCGAGGAATTCGGCGAGTTCCAAGGCCACCAGGTCGGCGCCGACGATGACGACGCGATGGCCAAGCGGCATCCACGCCTTGGACGCCACGCGAACGGCCTTGGGACGAACCAGTCGCTGTCGCCACCCGCTAAACCGTTCGCGCAGCGCGTGCCCCGTCTGCACATGCGGCAGGTCCGAACCGGGGATGGTCGGCAGCGCCACCTGGCCGCCGTTGGCCACCACCACCGCATCGGGCTGCAGGTGGACAACGTCGTCAGCCGAAACCTCGTGTCCCAGTTCGACCTTCACGGGGCTGCGGCCTACCTCGTCGCGCAGCCACCGCAGGAACGGCTCGTTCTCGGGGTGCAGGATCGACGCCCACAGCAGCGCACCGCCGGTCTGGTTGTTGCGTTCGAACAGCGTGACGTGATGTCCCCGTTCGGCGGCCACCCGCGCACACTCCATGCCTGCCGGGCCGCTGCCGATCACCACCACCTTCCTGGCGCGGGACGCGCGAGGCGCGGCCAGTTCGCGCTCCTTGCCGGTGCGGGGGTTGACCGCGCAGTCGACCGAGAAGCGTTGTTCCATGGCGTCGATGCAGTTTTCGCACGAGATGCACTTGCGGACGCGGTCGGCGCGGCCGGAGGCGACCTTGCTCGGCCAGCTCGGCGTCGGCAAGCATCGGGCGGCCCATCGCGATGAAGTCGGCGCGGCCGTCGGCGAGGATCTGTTCGGCGCGCTCGGGGTCGTGGATGCGGCCTACGGCGATCACCGGCACGTCGACCACCTGCTTGACGGCGGCGGCAGCGCCGACGTTGAGTGCGTCGCCGTCGTCGGCGGAGTTCACCATGCCGGTGACCAGCCGGTCGATCACGCCGCCGCTGACGTGGAAGGCGTCGACCCCCGCGGCAACCAGTTGCGGTGCGACCTGGGCGGTTTCGAACATCGGCCGACCGCCTGCGACGCGTTCGTAGCCGGAGATGCGCAACGTGATGGGTAACGCGTCGCCGATCTCTGAGCGGATGGCGGCCAGCGTCTCGAGCACGACGCGGATGCGGCCCTTCACCGAGTCGCCGCGGTATTCGTCGGTGCGCCGGTTGCGCTGCGGTGCCAGGAACGAGCCGAGGAACATGTAGCCGTGCGCGGCATGCAGTTCGATGCCGTCGTATCCGGCTTCGGCTGCCCGCCGCACCGCGGCCTTGAACAGGTCGAACACCTCGACGAGCTGGTCGTGGGTGACCTCCGTCGACGGCCTGCCGGTCAGATACGACGGAATGACCGACGGCCCAATCGAAGTCACGCCGTGCATCTCCGGCCCGAGCCCGTCGGGCCCCGCGTGCACGATCTGCGGCTGGATCTTCGCGCCGTGCTCGTGCACCACCTCGACCAGTGCGCGATGGGCGTCGACGGCCGCGTCGGTGCCAAGGTGCAGGCCGCCGGGCGTCTCGGGGTGATGGTGGTCGATGCCGGTGGCGCCAACGGTGATCAGCCCGACGCCACCCTTGGCCCGCGCGGCGAAGTAGTCGCGGGTGCGTTCCGACGGCAGCCCCTCCGGCGTGCCGTACATGGTCTCCATCGGAGACATCACCAGCCGGTTGCGCAGCGTCATCGAGCCGATCTGGCCCGGCTGCATCAGATGTGGGAACCCGCGGGCCACCGCTACCGATCGTCGTCGGTGTAGCGGATCACGCCGCGAATGTTCTTGCCTTCCAGCATGTCCTGCGTAGCCCTCGTTGATCTGCTCCAGCTTGTACTGCCGGGTGATCATGTCGTCGAGGTTGAGCTTGCCCGCCTTGTACATCGACAGCAGCTGCGGGATGTCGTGGTGCGGGTTGCCGCCGCCGAAGATGGTGCCCTGCAGGTTCTTCTGCATCAGGGTCAGCATCGCAAGGTTCAGCGTGACCTGGGTGTCCAGCAGGCTGCCGATCGCGGTCACGACGCAGGTGCCGCCCTTGGCGGTGATCATCATGTAGTTGTCGATGTCCGCGCCGTGCAGCTCGCCGACGGTCAAGATGACCTTGTGGGCCATGAACCCGGCGGTAGCCTCCGCGATGCCCATCAGCGCGGCCTCGATGTCCGGATACACATGGGTGGCACCGAATTTCAGCGCCTGATCACGCTTCCACTCGACGGGGTCGATGGCGAAGATGTAGCGGGCGCCTGCGTTGACCGCGCCCTGCAGCGCCGACATGCCAACGCCGCCGACGCCGACGATCGCGACGTCCTGCCCTGGCCGGATGTCGGCCGTGCGCGTGGCCGAGCCGTAGCCGGTGGTGACGCCGCAGCCGACCAGGCAGGCAACCTCGAACGGGATCGACGGGTCGATCTTCACCACCGAGCTCTTGTGCACGACCATGTACGGCGAGAACGTGCCGAGCAGCGTCATCGGGAAGACGTCTTGGCCCTTCGCCTGGATCCGGAAGGTGCCGTCTGAGACGGCGGCGCCGTTGAGGAGTCCGGCGCCGAGGTCGCACAGGTTGCGCAGACCGGCCTGACACGACGGACACCGGCCGCAGGACGGGATGAACGACAGCACGACGTGGTCGCCGGGGGCGATGTCCTCGACGCCGGGCCCGACCTCGGTGACGATGCCCGCCCCCTCGTGGCCGCCGAGCACGGGGAAGCCACCCATGGGAATGCCGCCGGTGACCAGGTGGTGGTCGGAATGGCACATCCCCGACGCTTCCATCTGGATCTTGACCTCGTCCTTGACGGGATCGCCGATCTCGATCTCCTCGATCGACCACGGCTGGTTGAACTCCCAGATGAGAGCGCCTTTTGTCTTCATCCGTTTGTGCCTTCCGCTAGAGCCAGTCAGGCCAGACTAGAGCCATTAGTTAGATGCGTCACACCCGCCCCCAAGCAATCGCTTGGCCGGGCGTCACCAGATCGGGACGGGCGATGTGCCGATCGGGTAGTAGCCCGGCAACTTCTCCCCGGCCAGGCTGCGTTCGATCCGCTCCTGCATGCCCTTGGACAGCTTGCCGTTCGTCATCAGGTCCAGGTAAAGCTTCTGCACGTGGCCGAAGTCGAAGAAGTCGCGCTGCCACTCGATCTTGCGGCAGTTCAGCTCGGTTAGCCGGAACCAGCTGCCGCCGATGCCGTAGATCTCGCGCTCCGCGGCCTCCGGATCGTCGGGGTCTGTCACGACCTGCTTCCAGAACCCGACGATCTCGCCGATCTTGTCGTCGATGATCACCTTCTGGTACGGGTACTTCCACCCCTCGAGGCCGGCCATCTCCAAACCCAGTGCGATGTCGCGGATCTCGCCGATGCCGATGCACATCACGTCTTCCTTCGGGCCGATGTTCCAGCCGTAGGTGGCGTCGTCGGCGTAGAAGTCCGCCAACGGCTTCCAGTCACCGGCCTTCTCGGCGTCGCGGTTGACCTGGAGCCACCGCTCGACCCAGTCTTCCAGTTGCTCGCGGGGCAATGCGGCCATATCAGTCATCCTCTTCTTTGATGGACAGTGCTTGCGTGGGACAGGCCCACACGGCTTGTTCGATTTCGGCCCGATCCTCTTCCGGCGGAGTGTCGTTGAGGATCTCGACCTTCCCGCGCTTGGGCACATTGAAGTAGTTCGGCGCCTCAACCTCGCACATCGCGTGGCCCTGGCACAGGTCCAGGTCGACTTCGACTCGATAGCCCATGGCAGCCTCCTAGGCGTTGCGCTTGCGGTAGCGCACCTTGGCGGGCCTGAGCCAGCTGAACCACCATCTTCGAGTGGTCGTTCTGGTAGCTGTCCGCCGGCTGCGCCATCTCGAACTCGTACTCGCGCAACAGAACCGAGAAGATCGCCTTGATCTGCATGGTGGCGAACGCAGCGCCAACGCAGCGGTGACGGCCCGCGCCGAACGGAATCCACGTCCACCGGTTGGCGACGTCAGCCTGCTCGGGCTTGTCGTAGCGGTCCGGGTTGAAGGCGTCAGGATCGGGGAAGTCCTCGGGAATCCGGTTCGAGATCGCCGGCGAGGCGGCGACGAAGTCGCCGTCGTGGATCGGGAAGCCCGCAACCTCGAACTCGCCCTTGGCGACCCGCATCAGGATGATCAGGGGCGGGTGCAGGCGAAGGGTTTCCTTGACCACGTTGTCCAGCTTCGGAATCTGGCGAAGCGCATGGAAACTCACCTCCTGGCCGTCGGCGTAGAGCTCCTCGAGTTCCTTGAGCACTTCGGCGTAGACCTCGGGGTGACGAATCAACTCGATCAGCGTCCAGGACGACGTGCCCGAGCTGGTGTGGTGGCCGGCGAACATCAGCGAGATGAACATGCCGGTGACCTCGTCGGCGGAGAATCGGGCGTTGCCGTCCTCGTCCTTGATCGACACCAGCACGTCGAGCATGTCGCGATCCGCCTTGTCCTTCGGCGGGTTGGCGAGCCGGCCGTCCATGATCTCCTGAACCAGCGCAACGAGTTTGACGCGAGCCTCGTCGCGGCGCTTGAAGCTTTCGATCGGCAGGTACGGGTCGACGTAGCACAACGGGTCGGTGCCGCGTTCCAGTTCGTGGTAATACTCGGCGAATCGGTGATCGAGCTGCTCGCGGAACTTCAGCCCGATCAGGCACGCCGTCGAGGTGTAGATGGTCAGCTCGGAAAAGAAGTCGAGCAGCTCGATCTCGCCTTGTGGTCCCCAGTCGGCGATCATCTTCTTGACTTCGCCCTCGATAGTTGCCGCGTGACCCTTCATCTGCTCACCGCGCAGAGCCGAGTTGTGCAGCATCTCCTTGCGCCGCTCGGGGCTGGCGTCGAACACCACGCCCTTGCCGAAGATCGGCGTCATGAACGGGTAGGCCTCGGCCTGGTCGAGATCCTCGTCGGCGGAACGGAAGAAGAACTCGTTCGCCTCGGCGCCGGACAGGAAGATGACGGGCTTGTCGACCAGCTGGAACCAGCCGACGTCACCGCATTCCTCACGAATGCGATTCATCAAACCGATTGGGTCGGTGCGGAACTCCTCGAGGTGTCCGTGCTCTTCCTCGCCGCCGGAAACCCGGGGCACGATTGCTGTGTTCGCCGTAGTTGATTCAGCCATGTCCTGGCATCCCCTCTTCACCCAATGTGAGCTTCTGGCGGTCTTTCTTGTCGGCTAGAGGCGCCTCGGGCTGGAGCTCCATGTTGGCGATGAAGCCGCCGCGCGGCGTCTCGGCGACGAACGTGATGGCTCGCGCGAGATCCTGTGGGCGCAGGAAGTAGTCGTGGCGGGCCTGGCCCCACTTGGCCCAGTCCTCAAGGGCAGGCCCGATCAGTTCGGCAGGAAGGCTCCAGCCCATGTTGGTCTTTGTCGGGCCCGGATGCACGATCGACGCCCGGACACCGGTGCCCTCGAGTTCCATCTGCAGGTTGGTCACCATCGCGACAAGCGCGGCCTTCGCAGCGCCGTAGGCGCCCATGTGGGGGCGCTGCCTCAGCGCGACGTCGGATCCGACGAAGATGAGGTCGCCGCGCTGGCGGGCGATCATGCCGGGCAGCACCGCCGTCGCGAGACGATTAGCGCCGATCAGATGAATCTGGATCTGGGACTCGAATTCGTCGGTGCTGATCGCATCGAGCTTGCCGAAGTAGGTATCGCCGGCGCCAGCGACTAGCACCTCGATGTCGCCCAGTTCGGCAGTCACCCGTTCGGCGCAATCCTTGACCGAGTCGGGGTCGGTGACGTCAAGAGCCACCGCGATCGCCTCGCCGCCGTCGGCCTTGATCTGCTCGACGATCTCCTGACACTTCTCCACGCGGCGCGCTCCTAGCGCAACCGGAAAGCCGTGCGCGGCAAGCTCTATCGCCGTCGCGGCGCCGATACCGGACGATGCGCCCGCGACGAGCGCGGGCCTCCGCTCGGGAAGGGGTTCAAAGCGCGGCATTGTCAGCGGACCTCCACGGTCATGGGTAGATGAGCGAATCCGCGGACGCTACTGGAGTGGACGCGGACGGCGTTGGCCTCGTCGACCTCGTATCCGCGGATTCGCTTGAACAGCTCGGTCAGCGCAACCCGGGCTTCCATCCTGGCCAGATGCGCACCGAGGCAGAAGTGGGCGCCGCTGCCGAAACTCATGAGTTTCGAGCCGATTTCGCGGCCGATGACGTAGTCGTCGGGGTTCTCGAACACCCGCTCGTCGCGGTGCGCCGAGCCGGGCAACAACAGCAGGATGTCACCGTCGGGAATGGTCGTGTCATACAGGTTCAGCTCGCCGGAGACCACGCGCGCCAAGAGCTGACTGGAGGTGTCGTAGCGCAATGTCTCCTCGACCCACAGCGGCACCCGCTCCAAATCGGAATAGATCGGGGCGAGCTGATCGGGGTTCTTGTGACCCCAGAACGCGGCATTCGCAAGCAGTTTGGTGGTGGTCTCGTTGCCTGCGATAACCATCAGGAACAGGAAGCCGAGCACTTCTTCGTCCGTCAGCCGGTCGCCGTCGATCTCGGCCTCGAGCAGTGCGGTCGTCAGATCGTCGGACGGCTTCTTGCGCCGCTCGGCGATCATCTGCTGGTAGTAGACCATCAGATTGATGGACGCCTCGATCGCGGACTGCGGCACGTCGTTGACGCCGTCCTCGCGATGCATGACGCCGTCGGCCATTGCCCGGATGGCATCGCGATCCTCGACGGGCACGCCCATCAGCTCGGAGATGACATCCATCGGGAGCTTGCCCGCGAATTCCGCGACGTAGTCAACGGTTCCGCTGTCGGCCTTCTCGAGCATGACGTCGAGGTGCTGGGTAGCAAGCTCGGTGACTCGTGGTTCCAGCTCGCGGATGCGTCGCGGGGTGAAGCCCTTGGAAACCAGGGTGCGCAGACGCAGGTGGGCCGGGTCGTCCATCGCGAGGAACGACATCGTCTTGCTGGCATGCGGTCCGCGAGAGATCGGGTCGAGCGAGACGCCGTCACGATTGGAAAGCGTTGTGCTGTTACGGAAACCCTGCAGCACGTCCTGGTGCCGCGACAACGCCCAGAAGCCGATTTCTTCGTTGTGGTACAGCGGCGCCTGGTCACGCAGCCGCTTGTAATACGGGTACGGGTCCTCGTGGAAGTCGTAGTCGTAGGGGTCGAGCATGATGTCAGAGACATCCACAGTCACTGTTCTTCTCCCAAGATGAGGGCGACCACATAGCTGAGGCGGTCGGCGATCTGGTGGTAGGTGACGGCGCCGCTGCCCGCATGGACCAACGCACCGAAGTACGTCATCTCCAGCGCCGAGATGGTCCGCGGATCGGCGTCAGGGCCGACCGCCGAGCGGATGCGGCGGTGGATCTCGGCACCGATGCGGTCGCGGACCGTGCGCACCGCCGCGTCGCCGTTGCTCAGCAGCGCCGTCGTGCACGCGGCAGCGACCTCGGGCTCGTCGGCGATCATCAGCGTCAGAGCACGGAGCGCCTTCTCGACGCGGATCGACCTGCTGTCGTTGACGTCGGTGAAGAACGGCACCTGGCCGACCAGGTCGAGATAGACCTCGGCGATCAGATGGTTCTTCGACGAGAAATAGGTGTAAGCGGTCGCGGGCGCGACCTTGGCCCTGGCGGCGACCGCGCGCACGGTCAGGTCGGCGTACGAGGACTCGCGCAGCATCTCCATACCGGCGGTGAGCACCTTGCGAAAGGTCTCCTCCTGGCGGCGGTTGCGGGGCGATTCAGTAATCGCAACCGCTGGATCGCTGGACACATGTCCAAGTTATCTGACTCGACACGTCTCGGGCAAGTCCCAACGAGAAACCTGCACTACAACCTGTTGACAGCGGTCCCATAGGAACCCCAGTCTTGCCTCCCGCCGCCGTCTGGGGCTATCGTTCGGAGGAAGTCAGTCGGACAGTTGTCCAGCAACGAAGCGGAGATTAGGTATGGGCCTGCTGAACGATCGCCAGAGTCAACTGCTCATCGACGGCAACCTGGTCGCAGGCAGCGGGGGCACGTTCCCCACGGTCAACCCGGCCACCGAAGAGGTGCTCGGCGTCGCCGCCGACGCGACCACCGACGACATGGGCAGGGCGATCGACGCGGCCCGCCGCGCGTTCGACGAAACCGACTGGTCGACCAACACCGAGTTGCGGGTGCGCTGCATTAGCGTCAGCTCCAGGACGCACTCACCAAACACGTTGAAGAGTTGCGGGAGCTGACGATTTCCGAGGTGGGCGCCCCGGTGATGCTGACATCGATGGCTCAGCTGGAGGGGCCGATCGCCGACCTGAGTTTCTGCGCCGATACGGCCGAGTCCTACGAGTGGACAACCGACGCCGGGATCGCTTCGCCGATGGGTATCAAGACCCGCCGCACGATCGCCCGCGAGGCGATCGGCGTGGTCGGCGCGATCACGCCCTGGAACTTCCCGCATCAGATCAACCTCGCCAAGCTCGGCCCGGCATTGGCGGCGGGCAACACCGTCGTCCTCAAACCCGCGCCGGACACCCCCTGGTGCGCGGCGGTGCTGGGTGAGCTGATCCTTGAGCACACCGACATCCCTGCGGGTGTCGTCAACATCATCACGTCGAGTGACCATGGTGTTGGGGCGCTGCTATCGAAGGACGCACGGGTGGACATGGTGTCGTTCACTGGGTCGACGAATACCGGCCGGGCAGTGATGGCCGACGGCGCCGCTACGCTGAAGAAAGTGTTCCTGGAACTCGGCGGCAAGTCGGCGTTCCTCGTGCTCGACGACGCGGATCTCGGTGGGGCATGTTCGATGTCGGCGTTCACCGCATCGATGCACGCGGGGCAGGGCTGTGCGATCACCACGCGGTTGGTCGTGCCCCGTGCCCGCTATGACGAAGCAGTGGAGGCGGCCGCCGCAACGATGGGTTCGATCAAGCCAGGTGATCCCACGGACCCCGGCACTGTCTGCGGGCCGGTGATCTCGGCGCGGCAGCGGGACCGGGTACAGGAGTATCTGGACTCGGCGATCGCCGAGGGCGGCAAGTTCGCTTGCGGCGGAGGGCGTCCCGCGGATCGCGATACCGGCTTCTTCATCGAGCCGACGGTGATCGCCGGCCTCGACAACAATGCCAAGGTTGCGCGCGAGGAGATCTTCGGACCGGTGCTGACGGTCATCGCCCACGACGGCGACGACGATGCCGTGCGGATCGCGAACGACTCGCCGTACGGACTGTCCGGCACGGTGTTCTCCGCTGACGAGCAGCGCGCCGCCGGTATCGCCGCACGAATGCGCGTCGGCACGGTCAACGTCAACGGCGGTGTCTGGTACTCAGCCGACATGCCCTTCGGTGGTTACAAGCAATCCGGCATCGGCCGGGAGATGGGGCTCGCAGGCTTCGAGGAATATCTCGAGACCAAAGCGATTGCCACGGCAGCGAATTAAGGAGACATCGGTGGGGCTGTACGGAGATCATTTCAAGGAGAAGGTGGCGATCGTCACCGGCGCGGGAGGCGGCATCGGCCAGGCGTACGCCGAGGCGCTGGCACGCGAGGGCGCTGCCGTCGTCGTCGCCGACATCAACACCGAGGGCGCGCAGAAGGTGGCCGACGGCATCAAGGGCGAGGGCGGCAACGCGCTAGCGGTTCGGGTCGACGTTTCCGACCCCGACTCCGCCAAGGAGATGGCCGCCACGACGTTGTCGGAGTTCGGTGGCATCGACTACCTGGTGAACAACGCGGCGATCTTCGGCGGGATGAAGCTCGACTTCCTCATCACCGTCGACTGGGACTACTACAAGAAGTTCATGAGCGTGAACCTCGACGGCGCGCTGGTGTGCACCCGCGCGGTGTACCGCAAGATGGCCAAGCGCGGCGGCGGGGCGATCGTCAACCAGTCGTCGACCGCGGCGTGGCTGTACTCGAACTTCTACGGCCTGGCCAAGGTCGGCATCAACGGCCTGACGCAGCAGTTGGCCACCGAACTCGGCGGGCAGAACATCCGCGTCAACGCAATCGCGCCGGGGCCCATCGACACCGAAGCCAACCGGACCACGACTCCGCAGGAGATCGTCGCCGACATCGTGAAGCACATCCCGTTGTCCCGCATGGGCGAACCGGAGGACCTGGTCGGCATGTGTCTGTTCCTGTTGTCGGATCAGGCGAAGTGGATCACCGGCCAGATCTTCAATGTCGACGGAGGGCAGATCATCCGCTCATGAGTGACAACGTGAAGCTCGGCTACATCGGCCTCGGCAACATGGGTGCGCCGATGGCCAAACGTCTGGTCGACTGGCCAGGCGGCGTAACGGTTTTCGACGTGCGTACCGAGGCGATGACGCCGCTGGCCGAAGCGGGCGCCACCCTGGCCGATAGCCTGGCCGATGTCGCGGCCGCCGACATCATCAGCGTCACCGTGCTCAACGACGAGCAGGTGCGCGACGTTGTTGGTGAGCTGGCGGCTCACGCCAAGCCGGGCACGGTCATCGCCATTCACTCCACGATCAGCCCCGATACCGCCGTCGAGCTCGCGGAGCAGTTGCGGCCGCAGGGGATTCACATCGTCGACGCGCCGGTGAGCGGTGGCGGCGGGGCGGCCGAAAAGGGCGAGCTGGCGGTCATGGTGGGCGCCGACCGCGAGGTCTACGAGCGGATCAAGCCCGCATTCAAGCAATTGGCCTCGCTGGTGATCCATGCGGGCGAGCCAGGCGCGGGAACCCGAATGAAGCTGGCCCGCAACATGTTGACGTTCACCTCGCTACGCCGCGGCGTGCGAGGCGATGAAGTTGGCCGAGGCAGCCGGTCATCGAACCTTCAGCACTCGGGCAGAGTCGTGCGGCACAGCGACGCGCAGAGCGGCGGCCCTGGCGCGATCATCGTGCGCGAGGACATGACGCAGCTGGGGCCCGACCACTGGCTCTATGACGCGTTCACCCACACCCGCGGACTCGGTGAAAAGGACCTGAGCCTGGCGCTTGGCTATGGGCGAAGCGGTGGACATCGACCTGCCGCTGGCCGAGGTGGCACTGCAAGAATCTGGCGGCAGGCCTTGGCGTGCCGCACAGCGCATCGACCACGAAGGAGTAGCCATGGACGAATTGCGCAAGAAAGGCCTCGCCAAGATGAACGAGGTCTACGCGTGGGAGATGCCGAACGTCGAAGGGGACGAGTACTTCGACGCTGACTGTCGACCACCTCTTCGGCGAAATCTGGACCAGGCCAGGACTGTCGATGCGCGATAAGCGGATCATGACGCTGACGGTGGTCACCGCGCTCGGGTTGCAGGACTTGTGCGAGGTTCAGGTCAATGCCGCACTGCAGAATGCCGAGCTGACCGAAGACGAGTTGAAGGAGATGGCGGTCTTCCTCACCCACTACGTCGGGTTCCCTCTCGGTTCGGGCCTCAACGGCGTCGTCGGCCGCGTCACTGCCAAGCGCAAGAAGGCCGCCGAGAAGGGCACCGGCGACGACAAGAAGGCGAACGTCAACGACGCCGTCAAGATGCACACCGGTAAGACGATCCATGACCAGTAGGTACTCCGACCTCTCCCGCGAGCAGCTGGCCACCCTGGTGCCGGAGCTGCTGCTGATCGGGCAGTTGATCGACCGCTCCGGAATGGCTTGGTGCATCAGCAATTTCGGCCGGGAAGAGATGCTGCAGATCGCGATCGAGGAGTGGATGGGGTGCAGCCCGATCTACACCAAGCGGATGCAGAAGGCGCTGAAGTATGAGGGCGACGACGTCATCACGATCTTCAAGGGCCTGCAGTTGGACATCGGCGCCCCTCCACAGTTCATGGACTTCCGCTACACCGTTCATGACCGCTGGCACGGCGAGTTCCACCTGGACCACTGCGGCGCGCTGCTCGACGTCGAGCCGATGGGCGAGGACTACGTGCGCGGCATGTGCCACGACATCGAGGACCCGACGTTCGACGCCACCGCGGTAGCCACGAATCGCAGGGCGCAGATCCGGCCCATTCACCGACCGCCGCGCGCGCCTGCCGACCGGCACCCGCACTGCGCGTGGACCGTGATCATCGACGAGTCATTTCCCGAGGTGGAGGGCCATCCGGTTCTTGATGTGGTGCGCCGAACCCGCGCCGCCAGAACCGAACTCGACCCGATCGATCCCGATGGCGAGGGCCAGTCGGACTACTCCGGCGCATTGGTTTCGGATTTCGACTTCGGCGCCTTTTCGCACTCCGCTCTGGTCCGGATGGCCGACGAGGTCTGCCTGCAGATGCACCTGCTGAATCTGTCCTTCGTCATCGCGGTTGGCAAGCGCGCGGGGACGAACACCGAACTGGCGAACGAGATCTGCACCAAGCAGCTGATCGGCCTTGCGGGCATCGCCGCCGAACGCATCCATCGTGCGCTGGACTTGCCCGGCGGAATCGAGGGGGCGATGCGGGTGCTCGAGCTGCATCCGCTGTTCAATCCCACGGCTTATGTGTCGGCCGAGTTCGGCCCGGACACGGTGCATGCCCACAGGTCGCCCGCCCATGAGGACGGGGCGTGGGTCTCGTTGGTCAGTCCCACCGAGACCCGGCCGCTGCAGGCGATCGTCGCAGCGATCGATCCGCACCTCGACGTTGAGGTCACTGGTACCGACACGGACTGGACGGCACGGGTGATCGAGACCGGCACGGCGGCAAAGGAATTCCCGGAAGTGTCGGTGGTGAGGATCAGCGGCGGTGCGACGTTCGTGTTCGAGCCGAGGAAATCGCTTCCGCTGACGGTTGTCTGATTGTCGGCTCCGCCGACGGCGGGCTGACCGCGGCGCCCACCCAGCGGCGCAGGTAGTCCCGCAGCTCGTCGCCTCGGCGCGGCGGACGGCCGGGGTCGATGACGAACGACTGGATGATCCGCAGGAGGTGCTCGGCGAGTTCGTCAAGCTCTGAATCCGTGAAGCCGAGACCGGCCCAGTCGACGTCAAACTGGCGCAGCATCGAGTGGGCGAAGTCCTGCGCAACGTCCGACGTCACCGACTCGGTGTGCGGGTTAGGCCGCCCAGGCATCAGGAGCAATCCGAGATGCTTGTCCTCGGGCAACCACTCAAGGGTGGTCGCCACAGCTTCTGCGACCGCATCGGCCGGATCGGTGATCCCTCGCAGATGTTTCGCCAACCGATCCTGAAAGCCGCTGGCCGCGTGCACGGCCGCCGCCACGAGCAGCGCGTCGGTGCTTGGAAAGTAGCGGTACACCGTCTGCCTGGTGACGCCAAGCGTTCGGGCGATGTCGGCGATGGAGAACTCCGCGCCCTGCGCGTCGATGGCCTGGCCCGCCGCCTCGAGGATGCGGGCGATCGCTTCCTCGTCGGTGGCGGGCGCCGAACCGGACCAGCCGTGGGTACGCACCAGCGGATCGTACGTCAGCCCCGGTAGGAGACCTGTAGTTCCTTGACCCCGTTGAGCCACCCCGACCGCAGCCGGCGCGGCTCGGACAGTTTGGTGATGTCGGGGATCTGGTCGGCGATCTCGTCGAAGATCAGCTTGATCTCCATCCGGGCCAAGTTCGCGCCGATGCAGAAGTGCGCACCATTGCCGCCGAATGCCAGGTGCGGGTTGGGGTCTCGGCGGATGTTGAATTCGAACGGCCGGTCGAACACGGCGTCGTCGTAGTTGGCGGAGCTGTAGAACAGGCCGGCGCGCTGACCCTCACGGATCGTGACACCACCGAGTTCGGTGTCGGCCAACGCCGTCCGCTGGAAGCAGTGCACGGGCGTGGCCCAGCGGATGATTTCGTCGGCCGCGGTGTCGGGCCGTTCGCGCTTGAACAGCTCCCACTGATCCGGGTTGTCGAAGAACGCGTTCATGCCGTGCGTCATGGCATTGCGGGTGGTCTCATTCCCCGCGACGGCGAGCAGGATGACGAAGAAGGCGAACTCGACATCATCGATCGATTCGCCGTCGATGTCGGCCTCGATCAGACGGGTGACGATGTCGTCGGCCGGGCAGCGCCGACGCTCCTCGGCCATGTTGTAGGCGTAGCCCATCAACTCGGCATTGGCGGCCACGTAGTCCGCCTCGAAATCCGGATCCTCGGTGTTCATGATCGCGTTGGTCCAATGGAACAACTTCTCCCGGTCGGCCTCGGGCACGCCGATCAGGTCGGCGATGGCCAGCAGGGGTAGCCGCATCGCGATGTCGTCGACGAAGTCGCCGCTCTCCTTCTCCTTTGCGGCGGCGACGATTTCGCGGGCGGCGACGGCGAGCTTCTCCTCGAGTTTGGCGACCGCCCTCGGTGTGAAGAGCCGCGACACGATCTTCCGCAAGCGCGTGTGCTCGGGAGCGTCGTGGTTGATCAGTAGCGCCTTGGTCACGTCGATCTGATCGGGTGTGGTGCCCTCTGGCATCCGCATCACGACACCCTTGCGATTGGTCGACCACAGATCGCCATCGCGCGAGATCGATTTGATGTCCTCGTGACGGCTGATCACCCAGTAACCGCCGTCTTCGAAGATCGACTCAGCCTGCTCGTTCCACCACACCGGCGCGGTCTTGCGCAGCTCGGCGAACTCGGTGACGGGGATGCCCTTGAGCAGGACATCGGGGTCGGTGAAGTCATAGCCCTGTCCGAACGGACATGTGGTCTGCGTCATACCTAGACCATACACCCCGATGTCAAGTGTATGGCCGGTTGATGCCGGTGGCTGACCGTACGATCTGACCGTGCACACCACGAAGGCATTAGTGCGCCGGCCGTGTCGCCGCCTGGCCGAGGGGCTGGTCACCCACATCGAGCGATCGCCCGTCGACGCGGACATCGCGATGAAGCAGTGGGAGGGCTATGTAAGGGCCTTTGTCGATGCCGGCTGGCAGGTGACCGAGGTCGCACCCGCGCCAAACTGTCCCGACAGCGTGTTCGTCGAAGACACCGTCGTTGTGTACGGCGACCTCGCCGTCATCGCGCGTTCTGGTGCCGCCGAGCGCAGGTTGGAGACCGGCGGCACCGAGAAGGCGGTCGCCGAGTTCGGTTATCGCATCGCCAGTATCGAGGCACCCGGCATGCTCGACGGCGGTGACGTACTCAAGCACGGAGGCACGGTCTACGTAGGACAGTCCGGACGCACGAATGCGGACGGGATCCGCCAGCTGGCCGAATACCTGGCGCCGTTCGGCGCGACGGTGATTGCAGTCCCGCTGACCAAGGCGCTGCACCTCAAGTCCGCGGTGACCGCGCTGCCGGACGGCACGATCATCGGTTACGAGCCGGTGGTGGACGACCCGTCGCTGTTCGAGGCGTTCCTTCCCGTGCCCGAGGAACCTGGTGCACACGTTGTCCTGCTCGGCGACGGCAAGCTGCTGATGTCGTCACGCGCTCCAGAGACCGCCGCGCTGCTGCAGACCCGCGGCTACCAACCGGTGCTCGTCGACATCGGTGAGTTCGAGAAGCTCGAGGGGTGCGTGACGTGCCTTTCGGTACGGCTCCGGGGCGTCTGATTAGGTTGAGCCTGTGCGCGTCCTCGTGATCGGATCCGGAGCCCGTGAACATGCGTTGCTGCTTGCGCTGCGCCAAGACCCTGAGGTCGAGGAGCTGGCCGTCGCACCTGGCAACGCCGGGACCGCGATCATCGCCGACCAGTACGACGTCGACATCACCTCGGGCGAGGCCGTCACTGCCCTTGCTCAGAAGATCGGCGCCGACCTGGTGGTCATCGGGCCCGAGGTGCCGCTTGTCCTCGGTGTCGCCGACACGGTGCGCGCCGCGGGTATCGCCTGCTTCGGGCCGACCAAGGACGCCGCGCGCATCGAAGGTGCGAAGTCGTTCGCCAAGGACGTGATGACCGCCGCCGGAGTGCGAACCGCGTCCAGCGAGATCGTCGACAATCCGGCACACCTCGACGGGGCGCTCGATCGGTTCGGGCCCCCCGCAGGCGATCCGGCGTGGGTGGTCAAGGACGACGGGCTGGCCGCGGGCAAGGGCGTGGTGGTGACCGCCGACCGCGACGCGGCCCGGGCACATGCCGCCAGCCTGCTCGACTCCGGCCACCCGGTGCTGCTCGAATCGTTTCTCGACGGACCCGAAGTTTCCCTGTTCTGCGTCGTCGACGGCGAGACCGTGGTGCCGCTGCTGCCCGCGCAGGACTTCAAACGGGTCGGCGACAACGACACCGGGCCCAATACCGGCGGCATGGGCGCCTACGCACCACTGCGGTGGCTACCCGACGAGGTGGTCTCGCAGATTGTCAACGATGTCGTGAAACCCGTTGCGGCCGAGATGGTTCGCCGGGGCAGTTCGTTTTCTGGTCTGCTATACGCCGGGCTGGCGATCACGTCGCAGGGTCCTTCGGTGGTCGAATTCAACTGCCGCTTCGGCGATCCGGAGACGCAGTCCGTCCTTGCGCTACTCGACACCCCGCTCGGACAACTGTTGCGCGCCGCTGCGACGGGTCAGCTGGCCGACCAGCCGCCGCTGCGCTGGCGTGACGGCGACGCCGTGACGGTGGTGCTCGCCGCTGAGAATTACCCTGGCCGCCCGCGGGTGGGCGACGTGATCGTCGGCGCCGAAGCCGACGGTGTACTGCACGCCGGCACCGCGCGACGTGACGACGGCGCAATCGTCTCCTCAGGCGGGCGGGTGCTTTCGGTCGTCGGGATGGGGCCCGACCTGGTGGCCGCCCGTGACGCCGCATACACGCTGATCAAGTCGATTCGCTTGCCGGGCAGCCACTTTCGTTCGGACATCGGGCTCGGCGCCGCCGAGGGCCGCGTCAGCCTCTAGGCCGTTAAGAGCGGCGCCATCCAGGCGATTTCGGCAGGCAGCTGCGAACTCCAGAACCCGCCGTCATGGCCGCCGGGCGAGAAACCGCCCGCGGGCGGCGTCGGCAGCTGGCCGATGAACTGCTTGGTCGCCGAGTAGAACGGATCGCTGTCGCCGCAATCGATCCGGATCGGAATGGAGGCGAGCTGAGGCAGGCCCCATACGGTGTTAGCCGCGTAGTCGTCGGCGCCGTCGAACGCACCGGGCGCCGCCGCGCCGGATGACGTCCACAGCGCGGGGCTCACCGCGCAGATCGCCGCGGTGCGCGCCGGGCCCAGTCTCGCGCCGAGCAGCAGCGCGCCGTAACCGCCCATCGACCAGCCGAGGAACCCGACGCGTGAGGTGTCGAGTCCTTGCGAACTCAACATCGGGATCAGTTCGTTGAGCACCATGGCGCCGGAGTCCTCGCCGGACGCCCGCTTGTGCCAGTAGCTTCCGCCGCCGTCGACCGCAACCACTGCGAACGGCGGGATGCCTGCCTGAACCGCTTGGGCCAGGCCGTGCTCGACCCCGCCTGCCATCACGCCCGCGGCGTCCTGACCCTTGCCGTGCAGCGCGATCACCGGACGCAGCGCAGTCGTCTGGCCAGGCGGGCGGGCGATCGCCCAATTCGTTGGCACCCCGCCGCGGGCTGCCGATACGAACGAGCCGTCGACGTACGTTGGCGCGGCTGCCGCCGGAGGTTCCAGCGGTGGTGGCGGTGCCAGTGGTGCACCGGCACTCGTCATCGACACCTGCGATCCCGCGACCGACGTGCTTGGCGCGTGCAGCGCCGTGCCCAACGCGTACGCACCGGCGGCCCCTGCGGCGGCGCCGACACCGAGGCGCAGAATCGCGCGGCGGCTCAGCTCGGGCATGCGGGCCATCATGCCATCGGCGGTTGGTAGCGCCACTTTCGACTTCCCTGAGTAAAGGCTGATGATTGGCCGAAAGCGGCATGTCGCAACTGCGTGACTGGCAGCATGCTAGAGGTGACGGCAGCGGTCACTCCTAAGGGAGAACGTCGACGGTATGCGCTGGTCAGCGCGGCCGCCGATCTGCTGTGCGAGGGCGGGTTCGACGCCGTGCGGCACCGTGCCGTCGCCCGCCGGGCGGGGCTCCCGCTTGCGTCGACGACGTACTACTTCTCCTCGCTCGACGACCTGATCGAAAAGGCCGTCGAGCACGCCGGTACGCGGGAGGCCGAGCAGTTGCGGGCCAGGGTGGCGACGCTGTCCCGGCGGCGCCGGGGAACCGAGTCGACCGCCGACGTGCTGGTGGACCTGCTGGTCGGCGAGGCCACCGGGCTGCGGGTCACCGAGCAGTTGATCTCCCGCTACGAGCGCTACATCGCCTGCGCGCGTCAGCCCGGGCTTCGTGACGTCCAGCGACGGATTCTGCAACAGCGCACCGACGCGGTGGTGGAGGTCGTCGAGCGGTCCGGCCGTGCGGTGCGCGCCGAACTGCTTACCGCGTTGGTGTGCGCGGTCGACGGCGCTGTGGTTGCGTCATTGGTTGGCGATGGTGACGGTCCGCGGGCGACGGCCCGTGCGACCCTGATCGATGTGATCGACGTGCTCGCGCCGATCGACGAAAGACTGGCACAAGTCTGATCGAAGGAGCGCGATGACAACGCCGGAGACCGTTGAGGATCAACCACAGCTGCGGCGGGTCATGGGCCCTGGACTGCTGCTGTTGTTCATCGTCGGTGACATCCTTGGCACCGGCGTCTACGCATTGACCGGTGATGTGGCCGCCGAAGTCGGTGGGGCAGCGTGGATTCCGTTCCTCGTTGCATTCCTGATCGCCACCGTCACCGCGTTCAGCTACCTGGAACTGGTGACCAAGTACCCGCAGGCAGCAGGTGCTGCACTGTACGTGCACAAGGCGTTTGGCGTTCAGTTCGTGACGTTCCTGGTGGCGTTCATAGTGATGTGCTCCGGCATCACCTCGGCATCCACCGCGTCCCGGTTCTTCGCGGCGAACTTCAACACCGCATTCGACCTCGACTGGGGCAAGGTCGGAATCGTCATCGTTGCACTGCTGTTCATGGCGATGCTTGCCGTAGTGAACCTGCGCGGCGTCGGTGAGAGCGTGAAACTCAACGTAGGACTCACCATCATCGAGATCACGGGTCTGCTGATGGTCATCATGGTCGGCCTGTGGGCTTTCACTGGCGGCGGTGCAGACGTCGACTTCTCCCGAGTAGTTGCATTCGACACCGCCACCGACAAGAACGCCTTCATGGCGGTCACGGCGGCGACGTCGTTGGCGTTCTTCGCGATGGTCGGCTTCGAGGATTCGGTGAACATGGCCGAGGAGACCAAGGATCCGGTGAAGGTGTTCCCGAAGGCGCTGCTGACGGGGCTTTCGATCGCAGGCATCGTTTACGTCCTGGTGGCCATCATCGCGGTGGCGCTGGTGCCGATCGGCACGCTGGAGGCCAGCGACACCCCACTGGTCGAGGTGGTCAAGGCCGGGGCGCCGAACCTGCCGATCGAGGACATCCTGCCGTTCATCTCGATGTTCGCGGTGTCCAACACCGCGCTGATCAACATGCTGATGGCCAGCCGGTTGATCTACGGCATGGCTCGCCAGCATGTGCTGCCGCCGGTGCTCGGTTCGGTGCATCCGAAGCGGCTCACCCCGTGGGTGGCGATCGTGTTCACCACGCTGATCGCGTTCGGGTTGATCTTCTATGTCACCGCCTTCGCCAACAGCAGCGCGATCTCGCTGTTGGGCGGCACCACATCGCTGTTGCTACTGGCGGTGTTCGCGATGGTCAATGTCGCGGTCCTGGTGTTGCGGCGCGACGTCCAGGAGGCCGGCGGGCATTTCAAGACACCGACAGCCTTCCCGGTGATCGGCTGCCTGGCGTCGTTCTATCTTGTGACACCGCTATCCGGCAGGCCGGGCCAGCAGTACCTTCTTGCACTGATTCTGATCGGGATCGGGATCGCGCTGTTCTTCTTGACGATGCTGATCAACCGCCAGCTGGGAATCCGCGATGCCGGCATCACCGACCCGACGCACCTTGGCTCGGCGCCGGACTAGCGGAGCGCCTCCCGGATCGCGACCAATTCACGTTGGAGGTCTTCGAGCAGTTCCATCGCGCGGATCACCCGAGATTCGAGCGAGCTACGGCTGCCACGTCGCTCGGGTCGCTGCGGAACGACCTCTCCGGACGGCGAAGGCGTGACGATGTAGCCGGTTTCGAAGTCGCCATAGATGGTCACGTCCTCCGGCCGGTGAAATTGATAGAGCGCGACGTACGCGCAAATCACCGCGTCGACAGGATCCTCGTCCCTGTCGAGATGCCCCGGTCGGGTTGCCGCCTCGACCCGCTTGCGTAGCTCGACCCAGGACGGATTGCGGTTTACGCGCAGTCGCGGCGACGCGTCGTCAAGGCCCTCGATGTGGGTCATCAACTGCAGCAGTTCGCGCTTCCGGATGTCGAACTCGCCCCGCTTGTACTTCAAGGTCTTTGCAAGACGGAACAACACGACCGTCGCCGGGTGTGGGAACACCTCGATGGCCCGCCGCTTCGCACGCGAGTGCGGGTCCATGTCGAGGTCCAGCCGGTTGGCAAGGACCTCGGCGCGCGGCGGGTCGAACTCCGGCCTGCCCCTATATGCGGGGCGGGCGGCGGCCTCAAACGTCGTGAAGTCGCGGTTTAGGGCCGCTTCGCAGGGCCTCTCGCCGGCCTCGTTCGGCACGATCAGCGGAGCATCGATGGCCACCAGGCACTCGTCGCCGACGTACGGCGCCATGGCGGTCGCGATGCTTTCGTCGTCGTGGGCGACGCCGACGTGCAGGAGTCGCCCATCAGCATCGACCACCGCCACGCCCGTCTGGTTTTTCTCGCCCGACGCAAGATCCAATCCAACGAAGTGCATGGAGCTACTGTGCCCTACCCGGGCCGAGTGAGGCGTCTAGGCGATCGGCAGGAGGCGCGCTTCGTTGAGTGGCGGAAGATAGGCGTCTGTCGGCGCCGGGGGAAGGGTCCGTCCCGGCGTCTCCTCGACCGCTTCCGCGGCAGGAGCCACGCATACGTTCGGGTCGTCGCGGCCGATGTTCCCGCCGCTTTGGAGACAACAGAAGGCGGGGTCTCTGACCGTTTTGGACATGCACTCGTCATACGCCCCGATGTCCCATTCCGGTTCCGCGACCGAGATGGGGGCTGAACCGAGCGCGGTGCACATCATCAAAGCAGTGGCTGCCAATAGGTGCTTCAGTTTCATTTCCGGACTCCGTTCCCCCGACGGAAGGATCCTTCAGCGTAAACCCGGGTCAGCCCTATTCGGTCAGCTTCTGCAGCCGGGCCTGCAGTTGAGCCACCCGGTGCTCATTGCCAGTCAGCGCCACGTACCGTTCGCCGAACCGCGCCAGCAATGCATCGTCGAGGCGTCGCACCGCGCCTGCCGGATAGCGATAGCCCATCGCCCGGTTGATCGCGCCGGCGTCCACCGTGTCCAGGACGCTGGTCAGCTCGTCGAGCGAGGTGATGCCCAGTTCCAGCAGTAGCCCGGAGATCCAGCCGTAGTGGTCGGTGCGTGACCAGCCGGCGTCGGCGTACCGGTTGCCCAGGTACGTCGCGAGCACCGGGGTCGCGATCCGCGGGTCGGTCGACGATTCGGTTTCCTCGTCGCCTGCCTCGTCACCGGTCATGGTGACCCGCAACCGCTCGCGGATGGCGGTGAACTCGCGATCGGCGAGTTCGAGCAATCCTGCCGCCAGCGTGAAACGTCGATCAAGATCTGGCGTGTGCTCGGCTGGAATCGAGCCCTTGTAGCGGATGTCGTGCTCGAACTCCGCCCATGCGTGCTGTAGCACGGTACGGACCTGGATCGACGCCGGCTGCCGTTCGCCCTCGACGCCGACAAGCAGGTGTCTGCTGGCGTAGCCCCACCGGCCTTCGCGCGCAGTCTCCAGGCCCATGTCCCGGTCATCGAGCAGTCGCATCTCGTCCGCGAGCAGCGTCGCCACTACGTCGACGTCTTCGCGCAGGTAGGTGATGACCCGCAGCCCGACCTGGTCGGTGATCTCCACCAGCGGGTCGCTGAACAGACGCTGTCCGTCGACGATACGTTCGGCCTTACCTGCGAACGATTCGACGCTCTTGGTCCGCGCGGTGATGCTCAGATAGTTGATGCCCGCGTCATCAAGGAGTGCCGTCACCAACTGGAGGTAGTTCGCCGTAGCGCTTACCAGGGCGGGTCGTCGGACCTCGTATTCGGCGATGGCTGTCCGTGTCGCCGACGGAATCGGTTCCGCCGGTTGCGGATTCAGACCCGGAGGGAGGGTCGGCGTGAGGATGTACCCGGTGTCGATGTCGCCGTACACGGTTACATCGTCGGGTCGACGGACGGCGTAGAGAGCCACGTAGGCGCACAGCACGGCGTCGACCGGATCCTCAGCCCGCCGCAATTCGCTCTTGCGCGTTGCGGTTTCGACCGAACTGCGGAGACGTTTCCAATCGTCGTGGCGGGCGATCCGCAGCGGCACATCGGCGTCCTTCAACCCCTCGATCAGGGTCATCAAGCGGAGCAGTTCCGACTGCATCTTCTCGAATCTGCGCCCCCTCTTGTCCTTGTACTTCAGTGTCCTGCCGAGCCGGAACAACGCCACCGATGCGGCGTGCGGATAGACCTCCAACGCGCGACGCAGCCGTGGCGAGAACGGGTCGAGGTCGAGGTCCGTCGCGGTGGCGAGACGGCCGCCGCGCGTTCCGTTCGCGAACTCGGGCTTGCCGGTGTTGGACGGATGGGCGCCCGCCTGGAACTTCGCGAAGTCCCTGTTGAGGGCCGCCTCGCACGGCCTGTTGCCTTTCGGGTTCGTCACGACCAACGGCGCATCGATGCCGACCACGCAGTCATCGGCGACAAACGGCTTGATCGCGGCCAGGATGCTGGCGTCGTCGGTTTGCGCGGAAACCTGCACGAGGACGCCCTTGTCGTCGACCACGGCGACGCCAGTCGGGTTCTTCTCGCCCCACGCAAGATCCAATCCAACGAAGTGCATACGCTTACAGTGCCCTATGCGCGCCTACCCTCCACCGTAAGCTGTGTGTCTGTGACGATCCCGAATGTGCTGGCCAACCGGTACGCCAGCGACGAGATGGTGGCGATCTGGTCGCCCGAGGCCAAGGTCGTCGCCGAGCGCCGGCTGTGGCTGGCGGTGCTGCGGGCGCAAGCCGAGCTGGGCGTCGATGTCGCACCCGGTGTGGTGGAGGACTACGAGCGGGTGCTCGAGGACGTCGATCTGTCCTCGATCGCCGCGCGGGAACGGGTGCTGCGCCACGACGTCAAGGCACGTATCGAGGAGTTCAACGCGCTAGCCGGCCACGAGCACGTGCACAAGGGCATGACGAGCCGCGACCTCACCGAAAACGTTGAGCAGCTCCAGATCCGCCGATCTCTTGAATTGGTGCATTCGCACGGCGTGGCGGTGGTGGCCCGACTGGCCGAAAAGGCAATCAGCTACCGCGATCTTGTGATGGCTGGCCGCAGCCACAACGTCGCCGCGCAGGCCACCACGTTGGGTAAGCGATTCGCGTCGGCGGCCGAGGAGATGCTTCTTGCGCTGACGCGGTTGCGTTCGTTGATCGACGAGTACCCGCTGCGCGGCATCAAAGGCCCGATGGGCACCGCACAGGACATGCTCGACCTGTTCGATGGCGATACCTCGAAGTTGGCTGATTTGGAGCGGAGGGTCGCCGAATTCCTTGGTTTCACTGAGATTTTCACCAGTGTCGGGCAGGTCTATCCGCGCTCGCTGGACCATGATGTCCTCTCGGCGCTGGTGCAGGTCGGCGCGGGCCCGTCCTCGATGGCGCACACCATCCGGCTGATGGCCGGCCACGAACTGGTGACCGAGGGCTTCGCACCGGGCCAGGTCGGTTCGTCGGCGATGCCGCACAAGATGAACACCCGATCGTGTGAGCGGGTGAACGGGCTGCAGGTGGTTTTGCGCGGATACGGGTCAATGGCCGCGGAGTTGGCAGGCGCGCAGTGGAACGAGGGCGACGTGTTCTGCTCGGTGGTGCGACGTGTCGCGCTGCCCGACGCGTTCTTCGCGGTGGACGGGCAGATCGAAACGTTCCTGACAGTTCTTGACGAGTTCGGCGCCTACCCGGCGGTGATCCAGAGAGAGCTCGACCGCTACCTGCCGTTCCTGGCCACCACCCGGATCCTGATCGCCGCGGTGCGCTCCGGCATGGGCCGCGAATCCGCGCACGAGGTGATCAAGGAACACGCCGTCGCGGTGGCACTTGCGATGCGCGAGAAGGGTTTGGAGCCCGATCTGCTCGACCGGCTGGCCGCCGACCCGCGGCTGCCGCTGGACCGGCCCGCGCTGGACGCTGCGCTGGCTGACAAGCGAGCGTTCACCGGAGCCGCGGGTGACCAGGTCGACAGGGTGGTCGACGCCGTCGACGATTTGGTGGGCCGCTATCCCGAGGCCGCCAAGTACACGTCGGGTGCGATCCTGTGACAGTCGCGGGGGCGCTGGCGCAGGTCGACTTCACCGATCTGGACAACTTCGCCAACGGTTTCCCGCACGCGCTCTTCGGGGTGCATCGACGTGAGGCGCCGGTGTACTGGCACCCGGCGACGGAGAATACGCCCGACGGCGAGGGCTTCTGGTCGGTGGCATCGTATGCGGAAACCCTTGCGGTGTTTCGTGATCCGGTCACCTTCTCATCGGTGACCGGTGGCTCCCGGCCATTCGGCGGGACGCTGCTGCAGGACCTTTCCATCGCCGGTCAGGTGCTCAACATGATGGACGACCCGCGGCACTCGCAGATCCGCAGGCTGGTCAGTTCGGGGCTGACGCCTCGAATGATCCGTCTCGTCGAGGACGATCTGCGTGCGCGGGCGCGGCGGCTCTTGGATGCGGTGGTTCCGGGTGAACCGTTCGACTTCCTTGTCGACATCGCCGCCGAGCTGCCGATGCAGATGATCTGCATCCTGCTGGGAGTGCCCGAGTCCGAACGACATTGGCTGTTCCATGCCATCGAGCCGCAGTTCGACTTCGGTGGTGCGCGCAAGGCATCCGTTGGGCAGATGTCCGTCGAGGAGGCCGGGTCGCGGATGTACTCCTACGGACAGGAGTTGATCGCGTCGAAGCGTCTGCAGCCCACTGACGACATGCTGTCCGTGGTCGCGAACGCCACAGTCGACGACGACGGGCTGTCGGATCTGGAGCTCTACCTGTTCTTCAGTCTGCTGTTCAGTGCGGGTGCGGAGACGACCCGCAACTCGGTCGCGGGTGGGCTGCTGGCGCTCGCCGAACACCCGGATCAGTTGCGCGCGCTGCGTTCCGATCTTGAGTTGCTGCCGACGGCCGTCGAGGAGATGGTGCGCTGGACGTCGCCGTCGCCGTCGAAGCGACGCACCGCAACGCGGGACGTCGAGCTGGGCGGATGTGCGATCGAGGCAGGCCAGAAGGTGCAGATATGGGAGGGCTCGGCCAACCGCGACGCATCGGTGTTCGATGAAGCTGATGTCTTCGAAGTCACGCGTAAGCCGAATCCGCACTTGGGGTTTGGTCAGGGCGTGCATTACTGCCTAGGCGCCAACCTGGCGCGGCTCGAGCTTCGCGTGCTGTTCGAGGAGTTGCTTACCCGCTTCTCGTCGGTGCGGGTGACCAAGCCGGTGGAGTGGACCCGAAGCAACCGCCACACCGGCATCCGGCATCTGGTGGTCGAGCTGACCGCGTGATGTTCGAGCAGCGTGTCTCCGAACTCGGCCTGCAGTTGCCGCCGGAGCCGGTGCTACCACCAGGAGTACGGATCCCGTTCGAATGGGTGCGCGTGGTGGGCGAGAGGTGCGTGCTGAGCGGCCATGGTGCTTTAACGCCCGACGGCGCGCCGGCAGGTCCGTTCGGACGTGTGCCGAGCGAGGTGCCACTCGAGGCCGCGCAGGAGTCAGCGCGGCTGACGGTGCTGGCCATGCTTGGGGCTTTGCGTGGTGCGTTGGGATCGCTTGACCGGGTGCGCGATTGGGTGACGGTAAGCGGTTTCGTCAACGCGGATCCGGGCTACCCGCAGACGACCGCGGTGCTCAACCCCGCGTCGGATCTTCTGCTCGAGGTGTTCGGCGAGCACGGCAGGCATGCGCGGACTGCGATAGGTGTGGCGGCTTTGCCGCTGAATCTGCCCGTGATCCTGTCGGCGGAGGTGATCGTCACGCCGTGAAACCGGATTCGTTCGCGGCGGTCATGGCGACCGGCATCGTGTCGGTTGCGGCCGTGGATCACGGTTTTGACGTCATCTCTGATGTGTTGATCGTCGTGGCGGCGGCCGCATTGCCGGTGCTCATCGTGGCGGTGGCCATCGCATGGCGACGAGAGTCGTGGGATCCCACCAATCTCGATGTGTCGCTTCGGCTGTGCACCTACATCGCGGCCTGCGCGGTGGTGGGGGCGCGACTTGCCGACCACCGCGTCGTGCTGTGGGTGCTGGCGGCGATGGCGCTGCAGGGTTGGCTCTCGCTGATGCCGGTCATGGCACGGCGCATGTGGCGCGACCGTGGGTCGGGTCTGCGAGACCGTGCACACGGTGGCTGGGAATTGGCGAGCGTCGCGACGTCCGGATTGGCGATCGTGTTCGCCGACTTAAGGATTGTCTTCCTCGCGATGTTGTTCTGGGCCATCGCGATCGGTGTTTACCTGCTGATTACGGGACTGATCGTCTGGAGGGCCGTCCACGATCGAGCCGCGCCGGAGTTGGTTCAGCCCGACATTTGGATATTGATGGGCGGCGCTGCGATCGCGACGTTGGCGGGCGATCACATCGACAAGGCCGGGCTGGAAGGCGTTTGGCCGGTGACGGTCGTGACGTGGTTTGTCGCGACGGTGTGGATCCCGCCGCTGATTTGCGTCACCCTGCAACGGTTTCGGAGGCGAAGCGAGCTTCCGCCAGGGCTGTGGTGGGCGGCGGTGTTCCCGCTCGGGATGTACTCGTCCGCGACGCATGCCACGGCCGTCGAAACCGGCTGGCATTGGCTGATGATGGTGTCGCTGGCGTTCTTCTGGATCGCTTTCGCCGCGTGGCTGGTCACTGCACTGCACGCCCTAGTGCGAATCGGATCTCCGCGAGCACCCGCTGCGGGTACTCGGTCAGGTCCAGCCACGTGAACCGCAATACCTGCCACCCGAGCAGGGAGATGTAGTTCTGGCGTTCGCGGTCGATCTGGAAGTCTTCCTGGCTGCTGTGAAAGGCCCAGCCGTCGACCTCGATAGCGACCTTCGCCTTCGGAAACCCGACATCGACTTTGTACCGGCCCACGGGATAGTTGGCCTTCCATCCGGTGATGCCGTTGTCGCGCAACAGCTTGACCAGTAGGCGCTCCGCCTCCGACCGTGCACCGTCGGATGCGGCCAGCAGCAGTCGTCGTGCCGCGGGTGCGCCGTAGCGGCCCCTGTTCCGCAGGTGTGCGCGCCACAGCTGCGGCAGTTCGACATGGCGCTGCAATGCCGAGTCCATCAGCTTGGCGCCGCCGCCACGTCGAACGGCTGCCTCGACGACCGTCAGTGGCAGCGCCGTCACCCGTAAACCCCTGCGCTCTACGACGTCGGCGGCCGCCAGATCCCGACGCCGGACGCGAATGCCGTCTCGCCGTCGGCCGTGACTGTTTCTGGGCACCGTCACTTCAACGGTGTCTGGGGCGAACTTCGTGAGGCCATGCCACCAACCTGCGGCTACTCCACTCGCGGCGGCTTGGCCGCCAAATCCCCACACCGCTGCCCGTACTCGTGCTGCATCGGTAAACGGACGATCGTCGACGAAGAAGACGCCCCGTGAGCACTGCCGCCACCTCCCCGAGCCGACGCGGCGATTGACTGCAGCTCGGTTGAGCCCGCAACGGGCCGCTTGAGCGAGGGTGATTACGCCATCGTGGCGGCGCAAGTAGTCGTCGAGCACGCAGAATTCGACGTGCCTAATGCGGCCACGGTTCCTCGTCGCCGCGATTTGTGTGCACTTTGTATCGGTGAGCGTGACAAAGCGCGCCGAAATCGCACGGGGTTAGTAGCGGCGGGGGCGCACGCCGGCGGCTTGGAGCTCGAGGGCGGCCAGGCCGTGGATCGCGACGGCGTCTTGACTGCGCCACGCGCCTACCGGATCGGCGTGTATCGCCGCGAGCTTGGCCAGCGGCCGGTTGGCAAGGGCCCGCAGTGCCAGCAGCTGTTCACCCGCCGGTGTGCGGGCCAGCGTCAACGCCGTCCACTTGCGGCGGAAGAACCTCACCCGCAGAAACAGCCACGGCATCGCGATCGCAAGGATCGGTGGCGCCGCGACGGCCAGCGCCAGCAGCCACGCCAGCCAGCTCGCGGTGACACCAAGCGTGTGCCCCGCGCCCGCGATCTCGCGGGCGGCGTCACCCGCGGCCGTCAGCGGCTTGCTCAACGAGTCGCCGATCAGAGGCACGTTGTTGGCGCTGTCACCCGCCGAATCGAGGTTGCCCGCGATCCCGTTGGCGCCGCCTTCGACTTGCCTGCCGAACTCGGCAATGGTCGAAACGGCGGAGTGGACCGCCATCCCGACCAGCACCCACACGGTCGTCCAGGCGATCACCACCAAGTCGCTGATCAGCTGGGCGACCAGTCGCGCCGGGGTGGTGGCATAGGGCAGATAACGGGGCGTCATGGCATTGATCCCAGCAGATAGGCTGGCCCGATGCGCCCCGGTCTGTCCGACTACCAACATCTGGCCAGCGGCAAGGTTCGCGAGCTCTACCGCATCGACGACGAGCACCTGCTGTTTGTCGCCACCGATCGGATCTCGGCATACGACTACATCCTCGACTCCGAGATACCCGACAAGGGCCGCATCCTGACCGCGATGAGCGTCTTCTTCTTCGACTACGTCGAGGCCCCCAACCACCTGGCGGGCCCGCCCGACGATGAGCGCATTCCCGAAGAGGTGCTCGGCCGTGCGCTGGTGGTCGAGGAGCTCGAGATGATGCCTGTGGAGTGCGTGGCCCGCGGCTACCTGACGGGCTCGGGCCTGATCGACTACCAGAAGACCGGCAAGCTGTGCGGCATCGCATTGCCGCCGGGCCTCTCCGAGGCCAGCAAGTTCATGCAGCCGTTGTTCACCCCCGCCACCAAAGCCGAACTCGGCCAACACGATGAGAACATCTCGTTCAACGACGTGATCGATCTGGTCGGCGCTGTACGAGCCAACCAGTTGAAGGAGCGCACGCTGCAGACCTACATCCAGGGCGCCGACCATGCGTTGACTAAGGGAATCATCGTCGCCGACACCAAATTCGAATTCGGTGTGGACAAGCACGGCAACCTGCGATTGGCCGACGAGGTCTTCACCCCTGACTCCAGCAGGTACTGGCGGGCCGACGACTATCGGGAGGGTGTAGTCCAGAAGAGTTTCGACAAGCAGTTCGTGCGCAACTGGCTCACCAGCCCGGACTCCGGGTGGGACCGCAACGGCGACAAGCCGCCGCCCCCTTTACCGCCAGACATCGTCGATGCCACCCGTGCGCGCTATATCGAAGCCTACGAACGCATCTCGGGCCGCAAGTTCAGCGACTGGCTCAAGCCGTGAAGCCACCGGTGGCCAAGCGCGTCGAGCATCTGCGCGAACATCATGGCGACGTGTTCGTCGATCCCTACGAGTGGCTACGCGACAAGTCGAACCCCGAGGTAACGGGCTATCTCGAGGCCGAGAACGACTACACCGAACATGCGACGGCTGATCTTGCGCCGTTGCGGCAGAAGATCTTCGATGAGATCAAGGCGCGCACCAAGGAAACCGACCTGTCCGTGCCGACCCGTCGCGGCGACTGGTGGTACTACGGCAGGAGCTTCGAAGGCAAGCAGTACAGCGTGCAATGCCGTTGCCCCGTCACCGATCCCGACGACTGGACACCGCCCGAGCTCGACGAGGAAACCGAGATCCCCGGAGAGCAAGTCCTGCTCGACGAGAACATCGAGGCCGAGGGGCACGACTTCTTCTCGCTCGGTGCCGCCTCCGTGAGCCTCGACGGCAACATCCTGGCCTACTCCATCGACGTCAAGGGTGACGAGCGATACACGTTGCGGTTCAAGGACCTACGCACCGGCGCCCTCTACGACGACCAGATCGTCGGCATCGGCGCCGGCGCCACCTGGGCCGCCGACAACCACACGGTCTACTACGTCACCGTCGACGAAGCCTGGCGCCCGGACACCGTGTGGCGACACCGCCTCGGCGCCGGACTACCCGCCGAGAGGGTCTACCACGAGCCCGACGAGAAATTCTGGCTGGCGGTCGGCCGCACCCGCAGCAACAAGTACGTCATCATCGCGGCGGGTAGCGCCGTCACTTCCGAGTTGCGCTACGGCGACGCCACCGACGGCAAAGCCGAGTTCACCACCATCTGGCCGCGTCGTGAACTTGTCGAGTACTCCGTCGAACACGCGGTCGTCGGCGGTGAGGACCGGTTCCTGATCCTGCACAACGACGGCGCGGAGAACTTCGCGCTCGTCGATGCTCCGGTCAGCGATCCCAACGCTTTTCGCACTTTGATCGAGCACCGCGACGATGTGCGATTGGACTCCGTCGACGCATTCGAAGGCCATCTTGTTGTCAGCTACCGCAGCGAGGCGCTTCCGCGGATCCAGCTGTGGCCGATCTACGCGGACGGCGGCTACGGCCACCCCGAGGACATCACCTTCGACTCCGAGCTGATGTCGGCGGGCCTTTCGGGCAACCCGAACTGGAGCTCACCGAAGCTGCGGGTGGGCGCGACGTCTTTCGTCATCCCGGTGCGCATCTATGACATCGACCTCGCCACGGGCGAGCGCACGCTATTGCGTGAACAGCCGGTGCTCGGCGACTACCACCCCGATGAATATGTCGAGCGCCGCGACTGGGCCGTCGCCGCCGACGGCGCGCGAGTGCCGATCTCGATCATCCACCGCACCGGCGTGCCCTATCCTGCGCCGACGCTGCTGTACGGCTACGGCGCCTACGAGTCGTGCGAAGACCCGCGGTTCTCCATTGCGCGGCTCTCGCTGCTGGACCGCGGCATGGTTTTCGCGGTCGCGCACGTGCGGGGCGGCGGCGAACTCGGCCGGCCATGGTATGAGCACGGCAAGCTGCTGGAGAAGAGAAACACCTTTACCGACTTCATCGCCGTGGCAGCCCATCTCATCAACACCGATGTGACCCGGCCGGAAAACCTTGTAGCGCTCGGCGGCAGCGCGGGCGGACTGCTGGTGGGGGCGGTCGCCAACATGGCGCCGGACCTGTTCGCAGGCATTCTGGCCGCAGTGCCGTTCGTCGACGCGTTGACCACGATCCTTGACCCATCGCTGCCGCTGACCGTTACCGAGTGGGACGAGTGGGGAAACCCCTTGGACGACAAGGACGTCTACTACTACATGAAGTCCTACTCGCCCTACGAGAACATCGAGGCCAAGGACTATCCCGCGATTCTTGCAATGACGTCATTGAACGACACCAGGGTCTATTACGTCGAACCGGCGAAATGGGTTGCGGCACTTCGGCATACCAAGACCGACGGCCATCCGGTGCTGCTGAAGACCGAGATGACCGCGGGCCACGGTGGCATTAGCGGACGCTACGAGCGGTGGAAGGAAGCTGCGTTCCAGTACGCCTGGCTACTGGATGCTGCCAAGGCCAACCACGACGGCAGCGCCTAGGAACACGATCTCCTCGACCGTGCGCACATCCAGCCGCGAAGTCATCGACTTCGGCGGGTTCGGCATCCGCGCCGCGTAGACGTTGGCGGGGAACATCGCAAGCATCAGCACGAACAGACACACCGCCGCCGCGACGCGGGTTGGCGGGTACAGCAACCCTGCCGCGCCCACCAGCTCGAGCACACCGGTGATCGTGACCAGCAATCCGGCGGAAGGCAGCCGCGGCGGCACGATCGCGATCATGTCGCGGCGCATCGCCGGAACGAAATGCGCCACGCCGGTCATCACGAACATCACCGCCAACCCGACGGCGACGGCCTCAGGCCAGCTGTCGACGTAGTCGACCCCAAGCCAGCCGATCAATCGGGCGGCGAGCGTGCCAAGCACCAGAGAGACGATGACAGCCATTGCGGTCTCCTTATCTAGGCAGTGACAAGATACAAAGGTAGGCAACAATCTAGGCACTGTCAAGATCCCCCGTCTATGATTGCCGCATGAGCAGGGACTCTTACCACCACGGCGACCTCAAGGCCGTCATCCTGGCCGAGGCCGCGGCCTTGGTGGCCGAGCGTGGCGCCGACGGGATCTCGCTACGTGAACTGGCGCGCGCGGCCGGGGTGTCGCACGCCGCGCCCGCGCATCACTTCACGGATCGCCGCGGCCTGTTCACCGCTCTGGCGGCGGAGGGCTGGCGGCTGCTGGCCGCCGCGCTCGCCGACGCCGGGCCCGAGTTCATCGATGCCGGCATGGCGTATGTCCGGTTTGCGCTCGACCATCCTGGCCACTACGCAGTGATGTTCGACCGCTCGCTGGTCAACTCCGAGGATCCGGAGTTGATCGCGGCTGTTGGCGCTGCCGGTACCGAGCTGGCGCAGGGGGTTGGCACCCTCGACGATGCGCGCGCCACGGACGACCCGCAGGCCGCCGCGCTAGCGGCATGGTCTCTGGTGCACGGCTTTTCGCTGCTCTGGCTCAACAAGGCGATCGACAATGACGCCGATCCGATGGCGACAGCGCACCGTGTCGCGGGAATGCTTTTCAAGAACAGGTAGCGTGCGGAGCATGAGCGAAACTCCGTTGACCGACATCGCCCTGACGACGCTGGACGGGCATCCGACCACGCTGGCCGAGTTGGCCGATGGCGCCGTGCTTGTGGTGAACGTGGCCTCGAAATGTGGTCTGACGCCGCAGTACAGCGCGCTCGAGCAGCTGACGAAGGACTACGGCCAGCGCGGCCTTACGGTCGTCGGTGTCCCGTGCAACCAGTTCATGAGTCAGGAGCCAGGCACCGCAGACGAGATCCAGACATTCTGTTCGACGAAATACGGGGTGACGTTCCCGCTGCTGGCCAAGGCCGATGTCAATGGTCCGGACCGGCACCCGCTCTACGCCGAGCTGACCAACACGCCCGACGGCAGCGGCGAAGCGGGCGACGTGCAGTGGAATTTCGAGAAGTTTCTGCTCGCACCCGGTGGCGAGGTGGTCAACCGGTTCCGGCCACGCACGGTTCCCGATGCACCTGAGGTGATCGCCGCGATCGAGGCTGTACTTCCGCGATAGATGGTCAACTGCCGACCACGTGTTGTAAACCGTTGGGACACCTGACGTTGCCACAATGAACACGTGGCTGGACAACTGGTGGTTTCGGTTTCCGGGATCAGCGACCGCACACTGACCGAGGTCGACGCCTTCTGCGACCTGCTGGACGCGCGCGGCGTGCCCGCCTCGTTTCTGGTGGCACCCCGTATCAAGGGTGGCTACCGGCTCGACTCGGATGCGCCGACGGTCGAGTGGCTTGCCGATCGGCGTGAACGCGGCGATGCGATCGTTCTGCACGGCTTCGACGAGGCCGCCACCAAGCAGCGGCGCGGCGAGTTCGCGACATTGCCTGCACACGAAGCCAACTTGCGGTTGATGGCCGCCGACCGCGTGCTCGAGCACCTTGGCCTTCGCACCCGGTTATTCGCCGCGCCCGGCTGGACGGTTTCACAGGGCACTGTAACGGCGTTGCCTCGCAACGGCTTTCGCCTGCTGGCCGGACTGAGCGGCGTCACCGATCTTGTTCGTCACACGACGGTGCGGGCGAGGGTGCTCGGCATCGGCGAGGGGTTCTTGAGCGAGCCGTGGTGGTGTCGGACGTTGGTCCTGTCGGCCGAGCGCACCGCGAGGCGCGATGGCATCGTGCGCGTCGCTGTGCATGCGCGTCACCTGCGCAGGCCCGGTCCCCGCCAGGCCATGCTCGACGCCGTCGATCTGGCGTTGATGCATCAGTGCGCGCCCGCCGTCTATCAGTGGCACCCACACCCCGCGCTGACCGACGCTGCGTAGCGCGCCGCTACATTGGCGGCCATGGCTGACGCGGATGTGATCGTGGTGGGTGCCGGCCTGGCCGGCCTGGTAGCCGCCTGTGAGCTGGTGGAACGCGGGCGCCGCGTGCTGGTCGTTGACCAGGAGAACGCCAACAACATCGGGGGTCAGGCGTTCTGGTCGTTCGGCGGGCTGTTCTTCGTCGACAGCCCGGAACAGCGGCGGCTTGGCATTCGTGACAGCCACGAGCTGGCATTGCAGGACTGGCTCGGCACGGCTGGCTTCGACCGGCCCGAGGACCACTGGCCGCGGCAGTGGGCGCACGCCTACGTCGACTTCGCGGCGGGGGAGAAGCGCAGCTGGCTGCACGAACGCGGGTTGCAGATCTTCCCGATCGTCGGCTGGGCCGAGCGGGGCGGCTACGACGCGCGCGGTCACGGCAACTCGGTGCCTCGCTTCCACATCACCTGGGGGACGGGCCCGGCGATCGTCGACGTCTTCGCGCGCAGGCTGCTCGGTAACTCGCAGGTGCGGTTCGCTCATCGCCATCGCGTCGACGAATTGATCGTGGAGGACGGCGCTGTGGTCGGGGTGCGTGGCGCGGTGCTCGAGCGGACGAGCGCGGCGCGCGGCGTGGCATCGTCACGAAACACGGTAGGCGAGTTCGAGTTCCGCGCATCGGCGGTGATCGTCGCCGGCGGCGGCATCGGCGGCAACCACGACTTGGTCCGGCGCAACTGGCCAAAGCGGATGGGCCGGGTGCCCGAACAACTGCTCAGCGGTGTGCCAGCGCACGTCGACGGCCGGATGATCGGTATCACCGAATCCGCTGGCGCCCATGTCATCAACGGCGATCGGATGTGGCACTACACAGAGGGAATCACCAACTACGACCCGATCTGGCCGCTGCACGGCATCCGGATCATTCCCGGGCCATCGTCGTTGTGGCTTGATGCCTCCGGCAAGCGGCTACCGCCACCGTTGTTCCCGGGCTTCGATACACTCGGCACGCTGGAATACATCTCGCAGACCGGACAGGACTACACCTGGTACATCCTGAACGCCCGGATCGTCGAGAAGGAGTTCGGTCTGTCGGGTCAGGAGCAGAACCCCGATCTGACCGGGCGCAGCGTGCGTCAGGTGCTTGCCCGCGTCAGGCCGGGCGCGCCTCCGCCGGTGCAGGCGTTCATCGACAAGGGAGTCGACTTTGTAACGGCGAACTCGTTGCGGGAGTTGGTATCCAAGATGAACGCGGTGCCAGACGTCGAAGCACTCGACTACGACGTCGTTGAGGCGGAAGTCACCGCCCGCGACCGTGAGGTGGTCAACAAGTTCACCAAAGACAGCCAGATAACCGCGATTCGCGGTGCGCGCGCATTTCTCGCCGACCGGGTCAGCCGCGTCGTCGCCCCGCACCGACTCACCGACCCGAAGGCCGGACCGCTTATCGCCGTCAAGCTCCACATCTTGACCCGTAAGTCGTTGGGCGGCTTGGAAACCGACCTCGATTCCCGCGCGCTCAAACCTGACGGCAGCCCGTTCGCCGGGCTCTACGCGGCGGGTGAGGCCGCCGGTTTCGGTGGCGGCGGCGTGCATGGCTACCGCTCGCTGGAGGGCACGTTCCTAGGTGGCTGCGTATTCTCCGGTCGTGCTGCGGGCCGTGCCGCTGCGCGCGATAGCGCCTAGAAGACCGCGGCCGAGCCGCGAATCAGAATTCAGTGCCGCTTTCCTCCGAAAGCACTTGAAAATCGGTGTTGGTCATCTCCGATAGCCGCCCGTAGTAGATACCGCGGGCATTCGGATCGATGATCGCCTGATGGATGGGCACGGCGCGGGCCGGCGCAACGGCCCGTAGGTAGTCGACGGCCTCAGAGATCTTCATCCACGGCGCCGCCGCAGGGGTCGCCAGCACATCGACCGGCTCGCCCGGCGTGAACAGTGCGTCGCCGGGGTGCATCAACCGCGCTGCATGCGAGCCGTCGCCGAGGAGATACGAAATGTTGTCGATCACTGGGATTTCCGGGTGGATGACCGCATGCCGTCCGCCGACGCCGCGCACGGTCAGGTGGCCGACGCCAAACTCGTCGCCGACGTGCACGGCCCGCCACGGCTCGCCGAGCTGCGCTGCGGTCTGCGGATCGGCGTAAAGGGCAGCCTGCGGATTGGCGTCGACCAGTGCGGGCAGTCGCTCCGTGTCGGCGTGATCGGGATGCTGATGAGTGATCAGGATTGCCGACAGCCCGGTGATGCCCTCGAAACCGTGCGAGAAGTTCCCCGGATCGAACAGGACCGTCGTGGACTCCCCGGAATCGGTCTTGAAATTCGCGAGTAGGCATGAATGGCCGAAATGCGTCAATTCCATACCTATATTGTGGCGGCGCAGGGGAACGCGAGGGGGTGATTGAGCCGTGCGATTGATGCTGGCGTTGGCCCTGGCCACCTGCGGGTTGGCCATCTCGCCGAGCGCCGGCTGGCAGGCGTCGGCGGTCCCTGGCGCGTGCCCGCCGATTTGCGACGCCATCCCCGATTCGGCGTGGGTCGACCCCGCCCTCATCCCGCTGTACCCGGTGTACCGCTGGCCCGGCCTGGCCGGATTGTCGGTGACGGCGCCGTCGCCGCGGTTCGGCTTCGAGGCGCTGTGCGCCCTCCCGCCGATTGCCAACGACGCCCGTGCTTGGGCCGTCGCGGCCCGGTCGGTCGTGCTGCACCAGGAGAGTCAATGGAACCTGCTGGTGCAGGTGGTGCACTGGCGCGGTGACGTCGCAACCGGCGGCGCCGCGGCGCAGGTGACGTTGGAGACGGCAAGGGCCAGGCTGCGCGACTGCCAATCGGCGACTGCTCAGACGTCGCCGTCGATCACCACGGACGACCCGCAGCGCATTGGCGCCGTCATCAGCGACGCGGGTGATCAGGTCATGCACGAGTACCTGCTGGCAGACCCCAACAGCAGCACAATCGTCGAGCTGGCCATGTGGTCCTCGCTGCCCACGCAGGTCGATTGGCCCGCAGTCGCCGACGCGCAGGTCCTCGACGCGCTGGCCGCGCCGCTGTGCAGCGCATACATCCGGTCGTGCCGGTGAGGCGGTCCTAGCAATGCCGCCGGTAGAGTGATCGCCGTGGCAAGGGTGGTTGTGCACGTGATGCCCAAGGCGGAGATCCTCGACCCGCAGGGGCAGGCGATCGTCGGCGCATTGGGCCGTCTCGGCTTCGGTGGCGTATCAGATGTCCGACAGGGCAAGCGTTTTGAGCTCGAGGTCGACGACAGCATCGACGACGATACCCTCGCCGGGATTGCCGAATCGCTGTTGGCGAACACGGTCATCGAGGACTGGTCGGTCACCAGGGAGCCATCATGACGGCGCGTGTGGGCGTGATCACGTTTCCTGGCACGCTCGACGACGTCGACGCTGCAAGAGCAGTGCGGCTGGCAGGCGCCGAGGCGGTCAGCCTGTGGCATGCCGACGCCGACCTCAAGGGGGTCGACGCGGTGGTGGTGCCCGGCGGCTTCTCGTACGGCGACTATCTGCGCTGCGGCGCGATCGCGAAGTTCGCGCCGGTGATGGGCGAGGTGATCACTGCCGCAGGCCGTGGCATGCCAGTGTTGGGGATTTGCAACGGTTTTCAGGTGTTGTGCGAGGCGGGTCTGCTGCCTGGCGCGTTGACGCGCAACGCCGGCCTGCACTTCGTCTGCCGCGATCTGTGGCTCGAGGTCACCTCGAATTCGACGGCGTGGACGTCGCGCTACGAACTCGGCGCCGACCTGCTGGTGCCGTTGAAGTCGGGCGAAGGCCGCTACGTCGCAAGCGAGAAGGTGCTCGACCAGCTCGAGGGCGACGGCAGGGTGGCGTTCCGATATCGCGACAACCCCAACGGCTCGATGCGCGACATCGCGGGCATCGCCTCGGCCGACGGCAGGGTGGTCGGGCTCATGCCGCACCCCGAGCACGCCACCGAGGCGCTGACCGGCCCCTCCGATGACGGGCTCGGCCTGTTCTACTCCGCGCTGGATCTGGTGCTGGCCGCCTAATCAACCGCGAGCGTGCGTGTCTGTACGCAACACGCCGCGAGATCTCGACATTTTGCGCACGTTCGGCGGGGCTCGAGGGTACGCAGACTGTCAGAATTGGGGCACGTTGCAGAAGGGGGCATGGCCGCGATGATCGTCTTGACAGACAACGTAAATACCTGGGGCTACTCCGCCACCGTCCACTACTCCCACGCTCCGCACTCGGTCGTCGCTCAGTCAACGCTTGCGCTGCATATGGAGTTCAACGCCAACATTGGGCCGAATCCGATATTTCGGAGCTATGCGCTCTTTCGGCAGGCTGTTGTCGGGGGAGCGACCATCACCGTGAACGGGCCTTGCTTTGTTGCGACCAGTGTGACCGAGGTTCACGTCGAGCTCATTTCCGACAACGGTGCAGCGGTGGCGGTGGTGAATCAGTTCGACACCACCGGAGCCTTCACCGGCCCGCCGCAAGAGCCCACCAGTGTTCGGATGGTCTCCTTTCACCGCCCCTCGAACGGAACCACCGCGTACGCCCACACGACAAAGGTCTATGCCGGTGGCCGTGACATAAGCCAACAAGAAGCTGTCGACACCGCCATCGCGGGGCTGAGGGCTCTCGGCCTGGATCCGGCCGATCTGATCATGAAAGTGACAACAGACGCTGCTCGGGCCTCCCGGCTGCAGCGGCTCGATCTGCAAACGAACGAGCTAGTCGACGAGATAACCGACGCGCGTATGGGTTAACTGTCACGGTCGGCGTGCAGACACGCACGCTCGCGGCTCCTAGCTACGGCGTGAGTGCCACCGAAGCCTCGGCGGTGTAGCAGAGGAACGTCAGCGTCTCCTCCAGATACAGCTCGACAGTCTCGGCGTCGTGGGACAGGTAGCCGATCGACACGTCGGTGCCTAGCTGCAGGTCGAAATCGCCGCCACGCATGGACAGCACGAATGCGCCGTCGATGGCAGGTGCCCAGATGATTTCACCGTCGACGAGCCGATTGAGGTGCTCGCGGATCGGATAGCCGTGTTCGGTGGTCTCGCTGACCTTGGTGTACACATCGGCGGACAGCAGCACCGAATACGGACCGTCGACGCCGGCCAGCCGCAGCTCGGAGAGCGCCTGCGCGATCACGTCGGGGATCTCGCGGGCGTCATCGGGCAACGTCAGCGCCGGATTCGAGCTGCACGCCCGGATGCCCTCGATGGACGCCGCGTCGTAGCCCTCGAAGATCGCGCGGTCCTCGACGAACGCCAGTTTCTTGGCGGCGTCCTTGACCGGATCCCAGTCCGAATCCTGCGAGCCCCGCTCCACATCGTCGATGCCACTGCGGGTCACGGTGAACGGCACCCGCAGCCGCACCAGCGGCTTGCTGTCGCGCAGGTGTGCGAGCACGCCGTCACCGGGAGGGGCGACATCGAGCAGATGACCCGTGCTGATCGCCGCGGTCACCGGACCACCGGGCTCGCTGACGTCGACGACCCGGCGCCCGGCGATGTGCCGCTTGAACGTTCGCGTCGCCTCCGTTTCGATTTCCGCCCATGCGACTTCGGTGATCGGAGCTAGCTCGCGATACTGGTTGTTCATTGACGGGTTCCTTTCAGGCTGCCTATCCCGAGCGACCCGTTGGTGGCGACGGGCACATCTGGTTGCTCTTGCTCGGGCTCCGAATCCGGAAGCGGCGGAGGGTCGTTGAGGAAATCGACGATCGGCGTGAAGAACTTCCCGCCCGTCACCGCGGTCGAGAAATCCAAGATGCGGTCGGTGTTGCCAGGCGGGTCACCGATGAACATGTTGCTCAGCATCCGTTCGGTGACAGCGGCGGTGCGCGAGTAGCCGATGAAGTACGTGCCGAACTCGCCCTTACCGATTTCGCCGAACGGCATGTTGTGCCGAACGATCTTCAGCTCGGTGCCATCCTCGTCCTCGATCACGTTGAGCGCGATGTGGGAGTTGGGCGGCTTGACGTCGTCGTCCATCTCGATGTCCTCAAGCTTCGTCCGTCCGATGACCAGCTCTTGCTCTGTGACCGACAGCGACTCCCAGGAGTCCATCTCGTGCACATACTTCTGCACGTGGAGATAACAGCCGCCCGCGAAATCGGGATCCTCGTCGCCAATCTCGGTGGCGGACACTGCAAGTGGGCCTTCGGGGTTCTCGGTGCCATCGACGAAGCCAAGCAGGTCGCGGTTGTCGAAGAACCGGAAGCCGTGGGTCTCGTCGACGACGGTGACCGCCCCCAACGCCTTGACGATCCGGCCCGCCAGCTCGAAGCACATGTCCATCGACAGTGCCTTGATGTGGAACAGCAGATCACCCGGCGTGGCAGGGGCGTGGTGGCGCGGGCCGCGCAGCTCGATGAAGGGGGTCAGCTCGGCAGGGCGCGGACCGGAGAACAGGCGGTCCCAGGCATCCGATCCGATCGAGGTGACCACCGAGAGATGCTTGTCGGTGTCGCGGAAGCCGACCGCGCGGACCAGCCCCGAGATGTCGGGGAGCGCGTCGTGGACGGCGGCCTCACCGCCTTCGTTGATGGTGACCACCAGAAAGATGGCCGCGGGTGTCAACGGCGCCGTTACCGGTTGCGGCAGTGGGTCGGGCACCATTCGACCCTAGCGAACCGGCAGTCGGCAATGATGGTGAACCATGTCCCCGAGTGCACACGGGCTGTGCGAGTTCATCGACGCGTCGCCGTCGCCGTTTCACGTCTGCGTGACGGTCGCCGAGCGGTTGAGCGCCGCGGGGTTCACCGAACTCTCCGAACGCGACGAGTGGCCGGCAGGCGGCAGGTTCTTCACGGTGCGGGCGGGTTCGCTCGTCGCATGGCGATCGGATGAGCCGGGCCGCACTGGGCCTTTTCGCATAGTCGGCGCCCACACCGACAGCCCCAATCTGCGGGTGAAACAGCACCCCGATCGGTTCGTCTCCGGGTGGCAGGTGGTTGCCCTGCAGCCCTACGGCGGTGCTTGGCTGAACTCGTGGCTGGACCGGGACCTCGGCGTAAGCGGCCGGTTGTCGGTACGTGTCGGCGACACCATCGACCACCGGCTGGTGCGCATCGACCAGCCGATCCTGCGCGTGCCGCAGCTGGCGATCCACCTCGCAGAGGACCGCAAGTCGGTGTCGCTGGATCCGCAGCGGCACGTCAACGCGGTCTGGGGGATTGGCAGCGGACTCCGGTCGTTTCTGGCCTACGTCGCAGAGCGGGCGGGCGTCGACGAAGCCGACATCCTCGGCGCCGACCTGATGACCCACGACCTGACCCCGTCGAGGCTGGCTGGCGTCGACGGCGAGCTGGTGAGTGCGCCCCGGCTGGACAACCAGGCCACCTGCTACGCGGGGCTCGAGGCGTTCCTGGCCGCCGAGCCCGGCGAGCACATGCCGGTGCTGGTGCTGTTCGACCACGAGGAGGTCGGCTCGCAGTCGGATCACGGCGCGCAATCCGAGCTGCTACACACGGTGCTGGAACGGATCACGCTGGCGGCAGGCGGCGGCAGGGAGGACTTCCTGCGCAGGCTGCCCGCGTCGATGGTGGCCTCCGGCGACATGGCGCACGCCACCCACCCGAACTATCCCGACCGCCACGAGCCCGGCCACCTCATCGAGGTCAACGCGGGTCCTGTGCTCAAGGTGCAGCCGAATCTGCGCTACGCCACCGACGGCCGAACCGCTGCGGCGTTCGCGCTGGCCTGCGCGCAGGCCGGGGTTCCGCTGCAACGCTACGAGCACAGGGCCGACCTGCCATGCGGGTCGACGATCGGGCCGATGACCTCGGCACGCACCGGCATCCCGACCGTCGACGTCGGCGCGGCCCAGCTCGCGATGCATTCCGCGCGCGAGGTGATGGGTGCGGACGACGTCGCCGCCTACTCGGCTGCACTTCGGGCGTTCTTGTCACCGGCGTGATCTAGGGTCAGCGCCATGGCACTCTCCGTCGTGAACATCACGTTCGATTCCACCGACCCCGACAAGCTCGCCGACTGGTGGGCCCGCGCTGTCGACGGCACGGTAAACGCTTTGGCGCCGGGCTTTTTCGTCACCGTGGACCGCCCCGGTGGCCCAGGGTTGGCGTTCCAGAAGGTCGACGATCCGACACCGGGAAAGAACCGCGTCCACATCGACTTTCACACCGCCGACATGGAGGCCGAGGTGAAGCGGCTGGTCGACCTGGGCGCCGCCGAGACCGGTCGAGGCGAAGCCGGACCGGACTTCCAGTGGGTGGTGCTGGCCGATCCCGACGGGAACGCGTTCTGCGTGGCCGGCGGCGACCTGGCCGACGCGACCTGAACCGCTGAGGCCGGGGACGCAAACTAGACTGGCTGCGTGACGTCCGAGCTCACCCACGCCCTGGACACCGTCGACCACGCCGCCGCCACGCCCGATCAGCCGCAGCCGTTCCGTGAGCTCGGCCTCAAGGACGACGAGTACCAGCGGATACGCGAGATCCTCGGCCGTCGGCCCACCGATGCCGAGCTGGCGATGTACTCGGTGATGTGGAGCGAGCACTGCTCCTACAAGTCCTCCAAGGTGCACCTGCGGTATTTCGGTGAGACCACGACGGAGGCGATGCGGGCCTCGATGCTGGCGGGCATCGGCGAGAACGCAGGCGTCGTCGACATCGGTGACGGCTGGGCGGCCACCTTCAAGGTGGAGTCGCACAACCACCCGTCGTACATCGAGCCCTATCAGGGCGCGGCCACCGGTGTCGGCGGCATCGTCCGCGACATCATGGCGATGGGCGCCCGGCCGGTCGCCGTCATGGATCAGCTGCGATTCGGCGCCGCGGACGCGCCCGACACGCGGCGGGTGGTCGACGGCGTGGTGCGCGGCATCGGCGGCTACGGAAACTCGCTGGGGCTGCCCAACATCGGCGGCGAGACGGTCTTCGACGCCTCCTACGCTGGCAACCCGTTGGTGAACGCGCTGTGCGTCGGGGTGCTGCGCAAAGAGGATCTGCATCTCGCGTTCGCATCCGGCACGGGCAACAAGATCATCCTGTTCGGCGCGCGCACCGGTCTTGACGGCATCGGCGGCGTCTCGGTGCTCGCCTCGGAGACGTTCGGCGGCGACGAGAGCGGCGCACCCGGCCGCAAGAAGCTGCCGTCGGTGCAGGTGGGCGACCCGTTCATGGAGAAGGTGCTAATCGAGTGCTGTCTCGAGCTGTACGCCGCCGACCTCGTGATCGGCATCCAGGACCTCGGTGGTGCCGGATTATCCTGTGCCACATCCGAACTCGCGTCGGCTGGCGACGGCGGCATGCGGGTGGAACTGGACACCGTTCCGCTGCGCGCGGCCAACATGACACCGGCCGAGATCCTGTCCAGCGAGTCGCAGGAGCGCATGTGCGCGGTCGTCGCACCCGAGAACGTCGAGAAGTTCATGGCGGTGTGCCGCAAGTGGGAGGTGCTGGCCACCGTCATCGGTGAGGTTACCGACGGCAACCGGCTGCAGATCACCTGGCATGGTGAGACGGTCGTCGACGTGCCGCCGCGCACCGTCGCGCACGAAGGTCCCGTCTACCAGCGTCCTGTTGAGCGCCCGGGCACCCAGGACGCGCTCAATGCCGACACCTCTGCCAAGCTGCCAAGGCCGTCCACCGGCGATGAGTTGCGGGCGACTTTGCTTGCGCTGCTTGGCAGTCCGCACCTGTGCAGCCGTGCCTTCATCACCGAGCAGTACGACCGCTACGTGCGCGGCAACACCGTGCTCGCCGAACACGCCGACGGCGGTGTGCTGCGCATCGACGAGGCCACCGGCCGCGGCATCGCGGTGTCCACCGACGCTTCAGGCCGCTACACCCAGCTCGACCCGTATGCCGGCGCGCAGCTCGCGCTCGCCGAGGCGTACCGCAACGTCGCCGTCACAGGCGCGACGCCTGTCGCGGTGACGAACTGCCTCAACTTCGGCTCACCCGAGGATCCGGCGGTGATGTGGCAGTTCAGCCAGGCTGTCCGCGGCCTCGCCGACGGCTGTGCGGCACTTGGCATTCCGGTCACCGGCGGCAACGTCAGCTTCTACAACCAGACCGGCACCACTCCGATCCTGCCCACGCCGGTCGTCGGCGTGCTCGGCGTGATTGGAAGATGTCGAGCCGACGCATCCCCACCGGGCTTGGCGCCGAGCCGGGCGAGACGTTGATCCTGCTCGGCGACACCCGCGACGAGTTCGACGGCTCGATTTGGGCGCAGGTCACCGCTGACCATCTCGGCGGCCTGCCGCCGCGCGTCGACCTCGAGCGCGAGAAGCTGATCGCCGAGGTGCTCACTGCGGCGTCGCGCGACGGGCTGGTTTCGGCGGCGCATGACCTGTCCGAGGGCGGGCTGATGCAGGCCGTCGTCGAGGCCGCGCTTGCCGGTGAAACCGGTTGCCGCATCGTCCTTCCCGAGGGCGACGACCCCTTCGTCACGCTATTTTCCGAGTCGGCGGGGAGGGTGATGGTGGCGGTGCCGCGCACCGAGGAGAGCAGATTCCGGGCGTATGTGTGAGGCCCGTGGATTGCCTGCGACGCGCATCGGCGTTGCGGACGAAGGCAGCGACGCGGTCGAAGTACAAGGCTTGTTCACGGTTTCCCTGGAGGACCTGCGCAGCACGTCGGAGGGCGTGCTTCCCGGGTTGTTCGGGTGACTGTCGCGCCACGCGAACGACATCCGCTACTGGTCTGGGCGTGGAGCCTCGTCCACCTCGACTTCACCGGGGTGGCGTTCGGCGCGCTGTTCTTCTGTCTTTCGCTGACTCCGTCACTGCTACCGCGTGACTGGCTGTTCCAGGGCCTGATCGGCGGGCTCAACGCCGCGATCGGCTACGGCATCGGCGCATTTGTCGAGAAGATGCTGCGCCGCTTCGTATTACGCCGCCGCAATTGGTGGCCGCCGTCGAAGCGGGTGATGTACGGGATCAAGACAGTGACCGTTGCGGTGTCCGTGACGGCGTGTGTGCTGATGACGATTCCTGCGGCGAACTGGCAGCGTCAGGTGTCTGCGGTGGTGGGCATGGAGGGCCCGACCACGCCGGGCTATATGCGCACCCTGATCATCGGCGCGCTGGTCGCTGGTGTCTGCGTCGGGGCGGCGCGCGTGCTGCTCGACCTGATCAAGACGATGGCCCGGTTTCTCATCAGGCGCTGGCACCTGCACGACGAGATGGCGTTGTTCATCGGCACCGCGATCGTGGTGGTGGTGGCCATCACGCTGATCAACGGTGTGCTGATCCGCGGCTTCCTGGCAGGCGCCAATCGGGTGTTCCAGCCGCAGAACACCACCACCCGCGCGGGCATCGTCCAGCCGAGACAGCCCGAACGATCCGGCAGCCCAACGTCTTTCGCGCCATGGGAGACCCTCGGATTTCAGGGCCGCAATTTCGTGGCCACCGGCCCGCATGCCGACGAGCTGACGCGCCTGAACGGAAGGCCAGCCAAGGAACCGATCAGGGCGTACGTCGGCCTCAACACCGCTGACAACGACGAGAGCCGAATGGCGGTGCTGCTGAGCGAACTCGAGCGCACCGGCGCTTTCAATCGAAAGCTGCTCGTGATCGTCCCGACCACCGGCACCGGGTGGATCAACCCGGTGGCCGCGCGATCGCTGGAGATGATGTACAACGGCGACACCGCGATCGTCGGCTCGCAGTATTCCTTTCTGCCCAGCTGGATTTCGTTCCTCGGCGACCGAGAGAAGTCGATGGAGTCCGGCCGGATGATGATCGACGCGATCCACGACCGGTGGCTGCAGCTGCCGCCCGACCGGCGACCCAAACTGGTGCTCTACGGGGAAAGCCTCGGGTCGATGGGCGGGCAGGGCGCATTCGGCTGGCTGCCCGACATTGCGCAGATGGGATTCTCGTCGGTGCTGTGGGTCGGCCCGCCCAACGCCAGCCCGCTGTGGAGCGCCATCACGGCGCGCCGCGACCCCGGGACGCCTGAGGTCGAACCGCGCTACGACAACGGCCGTACCGTGCGGTTCTCGCAGGCCAGCGATGCGGCGGAGATCGCGGGGGACACCGCGGCGCCGTGGGAGGGCACCCGGGTGCTGTTCCTGCAGCATCCGTCCGACCCGATCGTGTGGTGGTCGGAGGATCTGGTGTTCAACCGGCCGGACTGGCTCAAGGAACCACCCGGCCGCGATCGCACGGCGTCGATGCGCTGGTATCCGATCATCACGTTCTGGCAGGTCGCCGCCGACATGACCAACGCCGGGTCCGTTCCAGGCGGGCACGGCCACAACTACGGCGATTTCGTGCTCGACGGCTGGGCCGCCGTCGCTCCGCCCGACGGGTGGACGCCCGACGACACCGAACGCATTCGCGTCGCGCTGGAAAAGACCGAGACCGCCGACGGGCCCGAATACTGATGCGGCCCAGCAAGGTTCGCGCCGTTGCGATGGCCGCGGCGCTGGTGGGCTGGAGCTTCGCGGCACCGCGGGTGCGATGGCATCCGGTTCCGAACGCGTCGCTGGGCACGGGACTCGTCGCGGTCACCCGATCGCCGCTCGGACTGCGCCCACCTGCCCTGTGGTCGGGCATTCGGCACGGCCTGGCCGCAGGTGCGGCGGTGGCGCTGGGCGTCGCGGCGCTGACGGCGTTGCCTCCGGTGCGGTCGGCGATGGCCAAGCGCGACCTGCCCGACCACACGGTTCGCTGGCTGCTGCTGGACATCCCGATCGGAACGGTCTGGCCCGAGGAAGCCGCCTACCGGGCCACGCTGGGCACCGTCGCCGAACAGGCCTTCGGGCCGAACCGCGGCCGGCTGCTGCAGGCCGCGGCGTTCGGGTTATGGCACATCGTCGACGCCCGCGTCACGCGACAGCCGGTGATCGGCACCGTGCTGGTCACCGGCGTTGGGGGCTGGTTGTTCGGCTGGCTGCACGCGCGCTCGGGCAGCCTCGCCGCGCCGATGCTGGCGCACCTGGCGGTCAACCATGCCGCCGGGCTGGCGGCCCTTGGTGTGCAACGAAGCGCCAGGCGTCGCGCCGGCGGCTGACTTCAGCGCCCACCCTGCTGCGGCGACAACAATGGCGATGGCGATTGCCGAGGGCCACCAACCCTCACTGACACCCATCACGAAGGCGACCACCACCAAGACTATTGCCATCAGGGCGAACAGTGCCCATGCAGTCGAATTCTCGTCGTCTAGACGCGAATTCGCGTGAGCGGCGGCCGCATAAACGGCGAGCAGGAGGATGCCCGCCACGCCCCCGAGTTTTGCCGCGGCACCGCCGGTTCCGATCGACAGCGCGAACGCCAGCACGCCTGCCACCACTGCCGTCGTCAGCAGCGGTACCGGGCTGTTGCCGGTGGCGGGGCGGATGACGTGCGTCGCGCCCCACACCAGCACGAGGATAGCGGCGACCGTTAGCGCGATCGCCGCAGCGAGCAACCACAAGCTTGCCGACTCGCCGAACATGTCCGAGGCGATGTAGACGAGGTCGGTTGCTTCGTACCGGAAATCGCCGTCAGTGGCCATGCTGGAGGCCACCCATGCCGTCGTGGCGCACACCGCCACGAGCGCGATCGCGATTCCGAGCGGGCGGCGGACCGACCCCAGCCGATCATTGACGGTCGTCGGGATCTCGAAGCCCGCGAACGTGATGGCGAGCGCAATCAGAACTGCCGCGGGGCCCCACTCGGTGGACTTCGGGTCAGCGCCGATAGCCATGGACGGCGCGAACAACGGGGCCGCAGAGGCCGTCTTGGCGATCACGGCCAGCGAGACATAGAAGAACGCCAGCAGGCCAATCGCTGCCAGCACAGTTGCCACCGGTGCGAGAAGCCTGGTCGGCAGTGCACCGACCAGTACGGCAGCCACGGCGACAGCGGTGACGGATATCGCAGCCAGTGACCATCCGGAGGGAGTCGCGTCTGGATCGGTGAACCAGACCAGCGTCAATTGCGCGATATTCCTAGCGGTGTACGCGCCGAGCAGCACATAGGCAGCGAACTGAACGACACGAATGGCCCGCGCGGGCGCCGCCCCGGATACCGACGCGATCAGGTCGGCCGTTGTCCGCGATCCAGGGGCGTGAGTATGGAGGCGGTGCAACGTCCAGATCACCCCGACCGACAACAGGCCGAACACCAATGCGCCCGACCCGTTCAATACGTGGCCGACGATCACTGCTAGCGATAGCCCAGTCGCCTGCCACGTCGGCAGGACGGTCACGCCTAGCCGCCCACCCGCATCCTCCTCGCCGGCAACCATTTTCCTTGACATGGAAAGCAGTGTGCCCGCAGTGTGAAGGGACTACACGTCCCGAATATCCACGGCGAGTTGATGCGGCTCGCTGACCTGATCGTCGATGCCGAAGCTGATGATGCGCTTGGGTGTCAGCCGAATGATCGCGGTGTCCAGCTCGTCACCGGCCGCGCCGCGCGACGGTGAGATCTCGGCCTGTTCTGCGGTCCCGCGGATCTCCAGGCAGCGCACCCGCCACGGGTCGCGTGAGGTGATGTCGTCGACGACGAACGCCACCTTGTCGTTGCGCGCGATGTTCCTGAACTTCTGGCTCTTCGACATTCGGTACCCGGCGATGTCGATGGTGCCCAACGCCTCGTTGTAGGCGAATCCCACCGGGCTGTTCTGCGGCGTGCCGTCGGGTTGGATGGTGGCCAACCGGCCAAGGTCGGCCTGGCGCAGGAAGTCGAGTTCGTGTGATTTGAAGGTCATGCCGCCAACGTAGGACCTGAACAAATGTTGAGGTCAAACCGTCACGGGTTGATGGTGTTCTCGCCGATCTGGCGGCCCCACACGTAGTCGATCATCAACGGCTGGCCGAGCTCGACGTGGTTGTACGGCGCGATGGATGCGCCGGTGTCCATCACCAGATACGGCGCAGGCCAGAGATATCGCGTGATGTCCTGCCAGCAGCCGGGACGGCCCTCTGGGCCGCCGCGGGCGTTCACCCGCGGCAGGTTGTCGGGGTAGACGTACGGATTGCCCGCGCCTGCGAGGGCGCCCGATGACGACGCCAGCGAATAGCCGTTGCCGCCAAGCACCGCGGCCGACCGCTTCTGCACATCCGAGAACTTGCGGATCGAGCAAAAGATCTCGCCCTGGTAGTCGTCGAGCAGCTGGGTCGTCGGGACCAGGTCGGCGGCGCCGCGAACCAGATAGGGTCCGCCACGTTCGAAGCTGTCCGCGGCGTTGTTGGCGAAGCCGACGGCGGCCATCAGCGCCTCGTCGATGTCGTCGCGGTGATCGTTGAACGTCCGCGCCAGCCGTGTCGCGTTTTCCAGTCCGTCCCACAGGTCCGGCGACGCGTCGGCGTAGACGTCGGCCAGGTCGGCGACCCCGCGGGTGTCCTGCCTGATCTGCGGCATCTGCCGATTCAGGTCGTCGAGGATCTGGTTGCCGTTCTCCAGAGATTCGCCGAACCTCTCGCCAAGCCCGGTGAGCGCTTCGGCGGTCGCAGTCAGCGTTTGGTTCACCTTGATCGGATCCACCTGCTCTGCGATCGACGTGACCGTTTCGAACAGGGTGTTGAACTCGGTGGTCACGGAGGACGCGTCGATCACGGCGTGAGCCGAAATGCGTTGTGCTGATGGATTTTCCGGCGAGCTGAAGGATATGTACTTGTTTCCGAACACCGTGGTGGCCCGGATCTCGGCCACGACGTTGGCGGGGATGTACTCGATGTAGCGCGGTTTCACATCAAGCGTGAGTTTGGCCTTTTGCGTGCCGTTCTCGTCCAGCATGCCGATTCGTGCGACGCGCCCGATCTCCACGCCGTTGAAGGTCACCTTCGACCCACGTTCGACCACAAGGCCTGCCCGCGGCGACAGCAGTGTCAGCTGAGTCTTGTCGGTGAGTTCGCCGCGGAACTGCAGATAGATGAAGGCCGCGATGACGCTGGCGATCACCAGGAAGACCACCCCGGCCGTCTTATAGGGCGGTCGGTGGCGGTCTATCAGCACTTTGAGAATCTAAGGTATGGCCGCCCGCCGCAGTGTCGATCCGGCGAAGACCCGCGCCGCCGTGTCGGCCGTCGCCGACTGGTTGCGTGACGACGGCGTGCCCGAGCCGGGGCGGACGGAGCTTGGCGACGCGGTGCGCATGACCGCCCGCACGCTCGCGGCTATTGCGCCAGGGTCCAGCGTGGAGGTACGGGTGCCACCGTTCGTTGCGGTGCAATGCATCTCGGGCCCAGAACACCGGCGCGGCAATCCGCCGAACGTCGTCGAGGCCGATCCGCGCACCTGGCTGTTGCTTGCCACTGGTCTGCTCGACGTCGCCGACGCCGTCGCGAGCGGCGCCCTGCAGCTCTCCGGTACACGTGCCGCGGAGATCGGACATTGGCTGCCGCTGGTAGCAATCGCTCGCGGCTAGCGGAAATGTCGGAGGCCGACAGTTTGTTGATGTGTCCGGCGACACTTCGCCGCGATTCCGTGATTGACAGGTGATGACCGTAGACTGAACGGGTCTACCCACCACGCCCTGGGAGCAGCCATATCGTGACCGGCCCGCAGACCGATCAAGAACCCCGCGAAGAGTGTGGAGTATTCGGCGTCTGGGCGCCGGGCGAAGAGGTGGCCAAGCTCACCTACTACGGCCTTTATGCGTTGCAGCACCGCGGCCAAGAGGCGGCTGGCATCGCCGTCGCCGACGGGTCGCAGGTCCTCGTTTTCAAGGATCTCGGGCTGGTTAGCCAGGTCTTCGACGAGCAGACCCTTGCCGCGATGGAAGGGCCACGTCGCCATCGGCCACTGCCGCTACTCCACCAGCGGCTCCACCACATGGGAGAACGCCCAGCCGGTGTTCCGCAACACCGCGGCAGGCACCGGCGTCGCGCTCGGCCACAACGGCAACCTGGTCAATGGCACCGAACTGGCAGGCCGCGCCCGCGAGGCAGGCCTCCTTGCGACGCGTGGCGCGCCGGCCGCAACGACTGACTCGGACATCCTCGGCGCGTTGCTGGCGCACGGTGCAGCCGACGCCACGCTGGAGCAGGCTGCGCTCGAGCTGCTGCCAACGGTGCGTGGTGCGTTCTGCCTGACGTTCATGGACGAGAACACGTTGTACGCGGCGCGCGACCCCTACGGGGTGCGGCCGCTGTCGTTGGGCCGACTGGACCGCGGCTGGGTGGTCGCCTCGGAGACGGCCGCGCTCGACATCGTCGGTGCTTCGTTCGTGCGCGATATCGAACCGGGCGAACTGCTGGCCATCGACGCCGACGGCGTGCGTTCCAGCCGCTTCGCCCCGCCCTCGCCGAAGGGCTGTGTCTTCGAATACGTGTACCTGGCCCGGCCGGACAGCACGATTGCCGGCCGATCGGTGCACAAGACGCGCGTAGACATCGGGCGCAGGCTGGCCCAGGAGATGCCCGTCGAGGCCGACCTCGTGATCGGCGTACCGGAGTCCGGTATTCCAGCCGCGGTCGGCTACGCGCAGGAGTCCGGCATCCCCTACGGCCAAGGCCTGACGAAGAACGCCTACGTGGGCAGGACCTTCATCCAGCCGTCGCAGACCATCCGCCAACTGGGCATCCGGCTCAAGCTCAACCCGCTCAAAGAGGTGATCCGCGGCAAGCGGCTGATCGTCGTCGACGATTCGATCGTGCGCGGAAACACCCAGCGCGCACTGGTGCGGATGCTGCGCGAGGCGGGTGCCGTCGAGGTGCACGTGCGGATCGCCTCCCCGCCGGTGAAGTGGCCGTGCTTCTACGGCATCGACTTCGCCACCCCTGCCGAGCTGATCGCCAACGCTGTCGAGAATGAGGACGAGGTGCTCGAGGCCGTCCGGCACGCGATCGGCGCCGACACCCTCGGCTACATCTCGCAGCAGGGCATGATCGCTGCCACCGAACAACCCGCGTCGCGGCTGTGCACGGCATGCTTCGACGGCAACTACCCGATCGAGCTGCCCGGCGAAACGGCGTTGGGCAAGAACGTGATTGAGCAGATGCTGGCCACCGCGGCGCGCACCGGCATCCCGATTCAGGCCGACAACGACAACGTCTCAGCGCTACGCCGTCCGTAGCTGGCCCCGCGGTCCGGCCCAATCCGGGTCGCTCGGCAGCGGACCGCATCACGGTCGGGCAAACCCTTAGTCGTCGGTTTTTGAGCCGCGCCGCCACTCGTTGATTTTGCGGCCGACTGAATCTGCGGCGGTGGTGGCCGCCTGCCCGACTCCATCGACGATGCCGCCGACGGCGTCGCGAATACCCCGGATCAGCGGGTCGTCCGACTGGTCGAAGCTGTCCTTGTAGTGGCGGGCGGCCGCGCCCAGCTCCTCACGCAGGCGGGCCTGGTCGTCGTCGGACCGCTGTGGATAGTCGCCAGCCATGACGGTGCCGTATCCGCCGGTGTCGACCCAATTCGTCAACGCTTCCGCCCGCAGCACCGAGAACGGGTGGGTCTGCAGTTCCAGGTTGAGCAGCTTCAGCAGCCCGTCGCGCATGTCGCCTGCGCGTTCGTATTCACGGGCCTGTGCGAGGAAGGCTTGCGAGTCGAGCTTGTCGACGCGGCTGCCTGCGGCCAGCTTCAACTCCACCCGTATGGCGGCGTCGAAGTCTTGCGCGCACAGCAACCCGGCGCGGTCGCCCGAAAGCTCAGATTTGCGTTGCCATTCCAGCAGCGCGGCAACGATGGCGCGAAGCGCCCAGCCGCCGATCGGAATGAACCCGAACGAAGAAGCCAAGCGCATTAGGTGCATCAGCATGGTGCGGTAGACCGCATGGCCGGATAGTGCGTGCCCGAGTTCATGGCCGACAACGAAGCGCATCTCGTCGTGCGTCATCAGGTCGTACATCGCCGAGGTGATGACGATGAACGGCGTGTCCATTCCGATCGTGTACGCGTTCACCAAGGGCGACTGGGTCACGAAAAGCTCCGGCTTCACCGGTGCGTCGAGCACGTGCACGCATTCGTCAAGCAGCGCGTCGAGATCGGCGAATTGCCGCTCCCCGACCCGCGCGGAGCTCGCCAGGTACAGCAGCCGGTGTTGACGCTCACGCAGCATGGCGGAGAGCACCTTGAGCACCTGGTCGAAACCTTTGAGTCGACGCAGGGCGGTCAGCGCCGTCCGGTCCGCGGGGTGTTCCCATGCGCGGGAACTGATCCCGGGAAAGAGAGTCCGCGCCGTAGCCGGTGTCTGAGTCATAGACCTCAGACTACGAGCGGACGCGCTCGGCCAGTCAGATCGGGCAATCGGCAGGAGGCGGCACATCCACAGCCTGCGGGCTACCAGCCGGCTGGATGTAGTCGACCCACAGCACCACCGGGACGGGGCCCAGGTTGCGGCCGTTGTGAACGTGGGCCGGGCCACTGCCCTCCGTGACCGCCGCCCCCGTGGAATCCACGACGTCTGTGCAGTCCCCCATGGTGCGGGTGAGCGTGCCTTCACGCACGACGCCGAACACCCGGCCGTCGTGATAGTGCCAGCCGGTGCTGCCGCCGGGCTGGATGGTGATCTCTTTGGTGATGTAGTCGACTCCATTGACCGTGGCCTGCGAGATGATGACCGCGTCGACGTTGACCCCCGGAGTGGCCAATGCGGGTGCGGAAAGGACCGTCGAGGCCGGCACGGTAGCCGCGGCCAGGAGCGCAAACCAGCGAACTGTTTTCATGGTCGGTCACATTCCCACACAGTTCGCGGTCGTGCGAGGCGATCGGGCGGAACTGCGCAGGATCGACTTGTTACCGAGGGGCGGGCAACGACGGTAGCCTTGCTGTCGATGACGGATCAAGCCGAACAACACGGCATCTCCTACGCATCGGCTGGGGTGGACATCGAAGCCGGTGACCGCGCCGTCGAACTGTTCAAACCGCTGGCCAAGAAGGCCACCAGGCCCGAAGTGCGGGGCGGACTCGGCGGATTCGCGGGGCTGTTCGCGCTGCGCGGGGGCTATCGCGAGCCGCTGCTGGCTTCGTCGACCGACGGCGTCGGCACCAAGCTGGCGGTCGCACAGGCCATGGACAAGCACGACACGGTCGGCATAGACCTGGTCGCGATGGTCGTCGATGACCTGGTGGTGTGTGGCGCCGAGCCGCTGTTTCTGCAGGACTACATCGCGGTCGGCCGCACGGTGCCGGAACGGGTCAGCGAACTGGTTTCCGGCATCGCCAACGGCTGCGTGATGGCCGGCTGCGCGCTGCTGGGCGGCGAGACCGCCGAACATCCGGGCCTGATGGCGCCCGACCACTACGACATTTCGGCCACCGGCGTCGGTGTGGTGGAGGCCGACGACGTGCTCGGCCCGGAGCGGGTCAAGCCGGGAGACGTGATCATCGCGATGGCGGCGACGGGCCTGCATTCCAACGGCTACTCGCTGGCGCGCAGGGTGCTGTTGGAGATCGACCGGATGAACCTGGCAGGCCATGTCGAGGAGTTCGGCCGCACACTGGGCGAGGAGCTGCTCGAGCCCACCCGCATCTACGCGAAGGACTGCCTGGCGCTGGCCGCCGAAACGCAGGTCCGGACCTTCTGCCACATCACCGGCGGTGGGCTAGCCGGAAACCTGGAGCGGGTCGTCCCGCCAGGCCTTGTCGCCGAGATCGACCGTGGAACGTGGACGCCCGCACCGGTGTTCGGGATGATCGCGCAGCGCGGCCGCGTCGAGCGGGCCGAGATGGAGAAGACATTCAACATGGGTGTTGGCATGGTCGCCGTCGTCGCGCCCGAGGACACCGACCGCGCACGGGCGGTCCTGACCGCAAGACATCTAACCTGCTGGACCCTCGGCACCATCAGAAAGGGCAGCAAGGACAGTCCCCGAGCCAGCCTCGTGGGCCAGCACCCCAGGTTTTAGAAAGAATCGTCAGACTGGAGCGGTTTAGCGCCGCCAGTCGTCGTCTGGGACCCACTCGTCGTCGGACACACCATCGGTGCCGTTGAGTTCGTCAGAACCGTCCGACCCCGCCAGCTCGCGCTGTAGCTGGGTGAAATCGGTCTGCGGTGAGCTGTATTTGAGCTCACGAGCAACCTTGGTCTGCTTTGCCTTAGCCCGGCCGCGGCCCATGGGGGTACCCCCTCGCGCAATAACGGAGCGGCCCAATGTTTAGGCGGCTCCGATCTGTGTGTCTTTATTGTCCTGCCAACACTTTACCGTGCCCGGCTGTCGTGCGCTGGCAGGCCCATCGCGTCAACGCGCGCGGCCGCGCAGCTGTTCCACCGCCAGCCGGCCGGCGCCGACCCCATCGGCGGGCGGCATCGAGTCCGCGTCGATGATTGCGGCGACCTCGGTGTCTCCGCCCGTGGTCAACGGCGTGTCCGCGGGCAGGCCACGCTTGAGCAGCGCAAGGGCGATCGGGCCCTCGTCCACGTGGTCGACCACCGTGCCCAGCCGGCCGACCGTGCGCCCGCCCGCCAGCAGAGGATCGCCGGTGGCCGGTCTATCCGTGGAGCCGTCCAGGTGCACAAGCACCAGCATCCGCGGGGGTTTGCCCAGGTTGTGAACGCGTGCGACGGTCTCCTGGCCCCGGTAGCAACCCTTGTCGAGATGCACCGCGGTGCCGATCCAGCCCACCTCGTGCGGGATCGTCCGCTCGTCGGTGTCGATGCCCAGCCTTGGCTGCAGCGCGGCCACCCGGTGGGCTTCGAAGGCCCACACGCCGGCTGGCCGGACGCCCGCGTCGACGAGCCGTTTACGCCACTGGTCGGCCTGGTCGCGTGGCACGACCAGGTCCAGCGCGACGCCAGGGCCTGGCATTCTCCGAAGAAAACCGCCGTCAGAAAGCGCTACGGCCGTCGCGTCAGCCGGTAGCGAGCCGACGCCGAGGGCGTCGAGTACCTGCGGGTCGGCCAGCCGCGGGCCGAGCAGCGACAACACCGCCAGCTCAGCCGGTTCGACGGCGACGTCGGACCAGAACACCATCTTGCGCAGATAGGTCAGTAGCGGTTCGGAGCGCCATGGCTCGGTGTCCAGGTACGTGACGCCGTCGAGCTGCGTCTGGATCCAGTGATCTTCGACACGGCCCTGCCCGTCGAGGCTCAGATTCTGGGTCACCGCGCCGTCGGGAAGCTCGCTCACATGCTGGGAGGAAATGTTGTGCAGCCAGCTCTTGCGGTCGTTGCCGGTGAGCGCCAGCACGGCCCGGTGCGAGCGGTCGATCACGACGGCCTCATCGGCGGCCGCGCGCTGCTCGCCGAGCGGATCGCCGTAATGCCACACGGCACCGGCGTCGGGCCCGGCTTCGGGGGCGGGAACGGCTGACATACGTCAACTCTACGGCGCTAAGGTGATGCCCCATGGCGAGCCAACCGGCAGTTGTGGTCACGCTCGACGGTGAACTGCACGACCCAGCGGTGCCATTGCTTTTCGCGGATGATCTGGCCGCGGTGCGCGGTGACGGCATCTTCGAGACGCTGTTGGTCCGTGACGGCCTGCCGTGTCTGCTGGAGGCCCATTTGGCCCGGCTGACCCAATCGGCCCGAATGACTGATCTGCCCGCGCCCGACCTGCCGCAGTGGCGGGCGGCCGTCGGCGCAGGGGTCGAGCGCTGGACCGCGAATGGCGGCGGCGAGGGCGTGCTGCGGCTGGTGTACAGCAGAGGGCGGGAAAGCGGATCGCCGCCCACGGCGTTCGCGACGATCGCGCAGCTGCCCGCCCGGGTGGCCGACGCCCGTCGCAAGGGGGTCGCGGCGTTGACGCTGGCGCGTGGGCTGCCCGCCGATGGGGCGCCCGATATGCCGTGGCTGCTGGCGGGCGCGAAGACCCTGTCTTATGCGGTGAACATGGCCGCTCTGCGGCACGCCGAGCGGCACGGCGCAGGCGACGTCATCTTCGTCAGCTCCGACGGCTACATCCTCGAGGGGCCGCGCTCGACGGTGGTCATCGCGACCGAGCTCGACGGCAATCCCGCGCTGCTGACCCCGCCGCCGTGGTATCCGATCCTGCGGGGCACCACGCAGCAGGCGCTGTTCGAGGTCGCCCGCAACAAGGGCTACGACTGCGACTACCGCACCCTTCGGACCGCTGATCTTGTTGCAGCGCACGGGGTTTGGCTGGTATCGAGCATCACACTCGCGTGCGCGGGTGCACACGCTGGACGGCAAGCTCCTGCCGGCCGCACCGTTGGCGAGCGAATTCGCCGAACTTGTCGACGCCGCGATCCTGAGCGATCGCTGACAGCGCACGGAAATCGCTTGTCTGCCTTCTTGTGCGCGAGTACGGTCGCTCGTACACACGGAAGGAGGTGGTCCGAGAAATTGATTGACTTATGGACTTGTGAGGTGGCTGCGAGCTAGCAGCGCCGGGGGAGTCACCTGCGCTCGCTGGCGAATTCCCCGCAGTCACCCGGCCCCCGAGCCCCTCGGTTTTGTCCGACCAGGAACTACGGCTCGGGGGCCGCTCCATATCCGCGCCCGGTAATGCTGGCGTCAGTTAGCCCGGTGCGCAATGATGCGGCCCATGCAATTGGTTTGGCGGCTCACGGCGGCGCTGGCCGCCGCGTTGCTCGCCGCCTGCGCGCCTGCGGAGACATCCACTTCCGCAGGCATGTCGCACTGCAAGAAGGAGTCGCTGGCCACGATCTACCCTGGCATCTTCACGTTCGGGACCGACCAGCCCGTCTACCCGCCGTGGTACATGGGCGACAACCCCGCCAACGGCGAGGGATTCGAATCCGCGCTGGCGTATGCGGTCGCGGCAAAGCTCGGGTACGCAGGCGAGGACGTCCGCTGGGTCCGAGTACCGTTCGCGGTGGCGATCACGCCCGGCCCAAAGTCGTTCGACGCCAACCTTTCCCAGTTCTCAATCACCGATCAACGCAAGGCCGCCGTCGATTTCTCCTCGCCGTACTTCAACGTGACGCAGGCCGTCGTCACCGTCAAGTCGTCGCCTGCGGCGCGGGCGCATACCCGGCAAGACCTCAGGCCGCTGAAGCTCGGTGTGCAGGTTGCCACGACCAGTCAGAGCGCGGCGATCTCCGTCGACGGGAACAGTCCAGTTGCGGTTTACAACACCAACGCCGACGCCAAACTCGCGCTTAGCAACGGGGAGATCGACGCGTTGGTCGCGGACCTGCCAACCGCTTTCGCGGTCGCAGGCGAACTGCGCGACGGACTCATCGTCGGCCAACTGCCCGCCGACGCCGACGAAGGTCGAACAGTTCGGGATCGTGTTGGACAAGGGAAGTCCACTGACCCGGTGCGTGTCATCGGTCGTTGATTCACTGCGAGCGGACGGGACGCTAGAGCGCCTGGAACGCCAGTGGTTGGCGGTCGCAGGCAAGGCGCCCGTGCTGTCCTAGCGCTATCCCGGTCCCGGCCCAGGGGCCAGCGACGAGCACGCCTGCATCGCCTTGTGCCAGGTGTCCTGGTCGACTCCCGGGCGGCGGACCGGCGGCCGGACCCGGCGCGGTCGGCACGCCGTGCTCGCTCAAGCAATGCGCGAAGCCGCCGTGACCGGTCGGAGCGACCGACGTCGACGACTGTTGTTCAGGTGCAGGCGTGTTCGGCGAACATGCGGCAAGGAGTCCCGCCGCGGCCAATCCCGCGGCCAGCGTTTTCGCTCGCACTATCCGACGAACCTCGACAGCCGGGCCGACAGGTGCGGCACCAGCCCGCCGTCGGCGTCGACCCGTTCCTCCACGTAGGCGAGGTCGCCGCCCTCGACGATGCCGTAGAGCCGCTTGGCGCCGCCGACCAGCATCCCGGACTTGCTGCGCGCGAGTGCGTCAGTGACCAGCTCCCACGAGGACTGGTTGAGCGGACTGCCGTAGAACAGTTCGACGTAGCCCGCGGAATGCGCCAGCAGCAGTTCGATGGCCTGCGACTCGCCCGGATCGGCGGGATCGTCGACGAACCGCCAGTAGCCCGGTCTCGCGCAGGCCGGGTGCATCGTAGTCTCCGTCGGCGGTCAGCCGCCAGGACCGCGCCTCCCAGTTCAGGTAGTCGCCGCCGTCGTGTGACACCACGATCTGCTGACCGAACCGGTAGTCGCCGCCTGCACCGCGGCCTTCGCCCTCGCCGCGCCACACGCCCACCAGCGGCAACAGCGCGAGCAGCGCATCGTTGAGGTTGGCGCCCTCACGCAGGTTGGCGGTATCGGCCGGCAGCGGCAGATCGTCGAACACAGGAATGTTGCGGGCCGCCGTTGTCTTGGCACGTTCGGCCGCCGCCGCGACGGCGTCGTCGCCGGAGGTCACGACTCGTCGGTGATGAGGCGATACAGCGCATACAGCGCGAACCACGTGATGACCACGGTGGCCGCGATGAGCATGATCTCGAAGAACAACACCACGGCAGCGAGTCTAGCTGCCGGAGCCGCCGACTCTCGTCGGCCGTCGTGGCACGCGATCACGGGGGTTTCGACATGTACTGGGCAACGCTCGCCTCGGCGCGCGAAATTCCGCGCAGCAGCGCAGCAACGAACCACATGGTGGACCGAATCAGCTAAGTTCGCGCTTTTCGAGCGAGGCAAGGTGCGCCGATGCCGGCGCAGTGTCAGGCGACCTTGACGTCGACCTCGTGGATGCCCGCGCCGGACGGTGCCACGCTGGCGTCGCCGTTGCCCGCCGGGGACAGCGCGCGCAGCGTCCACGTGCCAGGAGCGGCGAAGAACCGGAAGTCACCGGTGGCCGACGCGACGACCTCGGCGGTGAACTCGTCAGAGGAGTCGAGCAGGCGCACGAACGCGCCGCCGACCGCCTGACCCGCACCGTCGACCACGCGGCCGGTGATCACGGTTTCCTTCTCGAGGTCGACGCTGGCAGGCAACGTCAGTCCTTGTTTCGGTGCAGAGCACATAATCAACTTCCCAACTCGATCGGGACTCCCACCAGGGAGCCGTATTCGGTCCAACTGCCGTCGTAGTTCTTGACGTTCTTGTGTCCCAACAGTTCCTGCAGCACGAACCAGGTGTGCGACGAGCGCTCGCCGATCCGGCAGTAGGCGATGGTTTCCTTCTGCCCGTCCAGGCCGGCCTCGGCGTACAGCTTGGCCAGGTCCTCGTCGGACTTGAACGTGCCGTCCTCGTTGGCCGCCTTGCTCCACGGAACGTTGATGGCGCCGGGGATATGCCCGGCGCGCTGGCTCTGCTCCTGCGGCAGGTGCGCAGGAGCGAGGATCTTGCCGGAGAACTCGTCGGGGGAGCGCACGTCGACGAGGTTCTTCTTGCTGATGGCCGCGATGACCTCGTCGCGGAACGCGCGGATGGTGTTGTCGGGTGCCTTGGCGGTGTAGCTGGTGGCCGGGCGGCTGACCGCGTCGGTGGACAGCGGACGACCGTCGAGCTCCCACTTCTTGCGGCCGCCGTCGAGCAGCTTGACGTTGTCGTGGCCGTAGAGCTTGAAGTACCAGTACGCGTACGCGGCGAACCAGTTGTTGTTGCCGCCGTAGAGGATCACGGTGTCGTCGTTGGAGATGCCGCGGTCAGACAGCAGCTTGGAGAACTGCTGGGCGTCGACGAAGTCGCGCTTGACCTGGTCCTGCAGGTCGGCCTTCCAGTCCAGCTTGATCGCGCCCTCGATGTGGCCGCCGTCGTAGGCGCTGGTGTCCTCGTCGACCTCGACGAAGACGGTGTTCGGCGCGTCGAGATTGCTCTCGGCCCAGTCGGTACTGACCAGGACGTCGGAGCGTGCCATGGATGAAATCCTTTCGGTTGCTTGCTGTTTGAGCGTTATGCGGGGGACGGTGTGCGGCGGAACCGTGCGACGAGCGGGTAGATCTGGCAGCCGAGGCAGATGCCGAAGGCCGCGTTGAGGAACGCCGCGACGAGCGCGAAGCCGGTGGCGATCAGGCCGAGAAGCGGTGCACCGCGGCGAATCCGATGACGCCGACGACGGCGAACACGAAGCCGACCAGTTGGGCGAACTTCAGCGGCGGCACGGGTTCCTTCTCGGTGACGGGTCCGAGCCGGGGAGCGACGAGGCGCTGGAAGATCAGGCCGTAGGGATGTTGACGCGGCCCGCGCCATGCGCCGATCGCGAAGACGACCGCCTGCACGTCCGAGGATCACGGCCGCGCGCGGCATCGAGCTGAACGCCGACACGATCAGCGTCGCGACGATCACGACGGTGGTCACCCAGGCGGCGAACCGCGGTCCGCGCACGTCCACCTGGTCCGGTGCGGCGGTGTTGGTGCTGGTCGACATGAATGTGCTCCTGTTGCATCAATGGGCTGGGCATGAGCAGGCCACAACGGCTGCTCCGAGAGCGGCGCGAGAACGGGGCGCGGCTACTCAGCAGCTACAACAACAACAGCAACAACCCGCGACGCGGCACAGATCGACTGCGCGGCGCTTGGTGAGCATCGGCTCAAGGCGGGTGGACACGTCGGACAGCTTACCCAATGACAGGGTGATCAAGCCAACAGCGGTTCCAGCGCAGACCGCAGGTCAGCGGCCCTGGGCACGCCGGTGGTGCGGTATCGCGGCCGTCCGTCGGCGTCGAAAATCAACGTGGTCGGCAGCGACAGCACCGAAAGCCGTCGGGCTGCTTCGGGATTGGCGTCCATATCGATCTCCACGTGCGCGACGGCGGGCAGATCGGCGCACACCTGGTCGACCACCCGTCGCACCGCCGCGCACGGCCCGCACCACACCGCGCTGAAAAGTGCACGACTGGTCGGTCCGGTATGCGAAAGCCCCAGGTCGGACGTGTCGACATTGCTCGCCTCTTTGGCCGCCTTGAGCATTCCGGAGCGCAGCGTCAGCAGCCGGCCGATCACGTACGCCACGCCAAGCGCGGCGATCAGCACGGTGACCGCCAGCACCACTGATGAGCTCATGACAACCTGAACTCGATTGAGCGGGATGGTTACTCCCTCGGTGATGCCCTCGATGATGATGTCGGAGCCGCGGGCGCCCTCGCTGGTCGGCCGCACGCCGAACGGCAGCTTCTGACCGGGCAGGCTGGTGCTGAACGCGGCGAGCACCGCGGGCAGCTTGTCCTCTGGAACCTGCTGATCCGCCGTCCCCGCACCCGGTCAGCACGCCGGTGGCGGTGAAGATCAGCGTGGTCTGGTCGGGTCCCGGCGATCGACAGGTCGACGGCGATGCTGACCTTCTTGTCGTAGTCCCGCCTTCTTCGGCGTGCCGGTGAACACCAGTCCCTGATTGCTGGAGATGCCCGACTCGGTGGTGCCGCCGGTCGCGTCGTTCGTCTCCCGCGACGGCGCCTCGACCAGCAGGTCGGGGATGCCCATGAACCGGCCGACATGGGTGGAGTCGATGATGATGCGGCTCTCCAGCTCGCCGACCGGCAGCTTGGCGTCGGGCTCGATGAGCCAGGAGGTGTCGGCGAGATCGACCGAATGCAGGGTCGCCTCCAGCCCCACCTTGCCGACGACAGGGTGATCAACGCCACTGGCCTTGATCTCGATCTCGTTGTAGTGGTGCGCGCGTCGCCTGCGTGAAGAACGGAAACCCGAGGATGCTGACCCAGGGGTCGAAGCTCAGGTTTGCGGCGGTGCGCACGCTCCTGGCCAGCCGGTATTCGGCGTAGATCGCCGCTCCGAAGTCGGCTCCGACGGCGCCGACCACCACCGCGGTCACGGTCGCGATCGCACCGATCAGCAGCTTGCGCACCCGGACATTCTGGCCCACCGCGACCCCGGAACCGGCTCGGCGCGGCTAATCAGCAGGTAGCGCGCTATCGTTAGATGACCATCGGCCGGGTAACGGCCGTGTGTCAGGCATGAATCTGGGAAGTCACCACCGACATCGTTGTCCGGGCGAGGTCCCTATGGCTGTTGGAGGGCCAGTTGGATCTATTGCTACTGACCGTCGATCCCCATCCCGAATCCGTGCTGCCCTCGTTGGCGCTGCTTGCGCACAACGTGCGGACGGCGCCGACGGAGGTGTCCTCCCTTCTCGAGGCGGGCACCGCGGATGTGGCGATCGTCGACGCGCGCACCGATCTGGCCGCCGCCCGCGGCCTGTGTCGCCTGCTTGGGCACGACGGGGACGTCGGTGCCCGTCGTGGCCGTCGTCAACGAGGGCGGCCTGGTCGCCGTCAACGTCGAATGGGGACTCGACGAGATTCTGCTTCCGAGCACCGGTCCCGCCGAGATCGACGCCCGGCTGCGGCTGCTGGTCGGACGTCGAGGCGGCGTGGCCAACCAGGAGAACCTCGGCAAGATCAGCCTCGGCGAGCTGGTCATCGACGAGGGCACGTACACCGCACGGCTGCGCGGCCGGCCGCTTGACCTCACCTATAAGGAATTCGAGCTGCTGAAGTATCTGGCGCAGCACGCCGGTCGGGTGTTCACCCGTGCTCAGTTGCTCCAAGAGGTTTGGGGCTACGACTTCTTCGGCGGCACCCGAACCGTCGACGTGCACGTGCGGCGGCTGCGCGCCAAGCTCGGCCCCGAATACGAATCGTTGATCGGCACCGTGCGCAACGTCGGGTACAAGGCAGTTCGGCCTGCGCGCGGGAGGCCGACTCCTGCGGGCGCGGAGGTGTCCGACGACATGGTCGACGAATCGGCGCTACGACGCGCCCGACAGCCTTGCGCGACGCGCTGGTTGACCCCCTGCGCAGTCCGTGACGATCGATCGGCTGGCGCACGGGCCTGTCCGACGACGAACAGACGCCGGATCCGCGATCTGATCGCGGCGGCGAAACAAGCTGACGGCGTCGCGCCCGTCGGCGATCAGGTGTTGCGAGAGCTCCCGCACGACCGCACCAGGCACCTGCTGGCCGTCGACGGTGACGACATATCCGGCTATCTGAACCTCACCGAGGCGCCCGCCATGGCCGAACTGGTGGTGCATCCGAACGCCAGGCGCCGCGGCATCGGCTCGGCGACTGGCGCGCGCCGGGCTGTCCGAGGGCGGCGACGATGCCCGCATTTGGGCGCACGGCAACCTGGAGCCCGCGCGCGCCACGGCGGCCGCGCTCGGCCTTGTCGTGGTTCGCGAGCTGCTGCAGATGCGGCGGCCGCTGGCCGACCTGCCGCGCAGTCACGATTCCCGACGGCGTACGTATCAGGACATATTCCGGCCCGGCCGACGACGCCGAGCTGCTGCGCGTCAACAACGCCGCGTTCGCATGGCATCCCGAACAGGGCGGGTGGACGGAAGCCGACATCGCCGAGCGCCGCGGCTGAGCCGTGGTTCGACCCCGCCGGATTGTTCATGGCCGTCGACGAGCACACCGACAAGCTGCTTGGCTTTCACTGGACGAAGGTGCACAGCGAGGATCTCGGCGAGGTCTACATCGTCGGCGTCGACCCGGCCGCGCAGGGCCGCGGGCTGGGCGGCAGCGCTCACGTTGGTCGGCCTGCATCACCTCGCCGAGCGGCTGTTGAAAAGTGAACAATCGGCGGTGATGCTTTACGTCGAGGCAGATAACTCCGCAGCCGTAAAGACCTATCAGCGACTGGGTTTCGACGTATTCAGCGTCGACGCCGCGTACGCGGCCTCAGCTGTGAACTAGCTGGACCTGTTCACCTTCCGTTCACTTTCCATCCGAGAGCCGTCCACCACGGCCGCATACGTTGCCGGGGAGTTCAAAGCCGTCAACCGAAAGTGGGATCAGTGAAGCTCAACCGCATTGGCAAGACACTCGGCACGACCCTGTCCGCGACGGCGATCGCCGCGCTGACACTGACCGCGTGCGGCAGCGACAACAACGCCGGTACCGCCAGCAGCGGTACCGCCAGCCCGGCAGGCAACGCGACCGCCGCAGACTGCGCTGGCAAGAACTCGGTGACGGCCGAGGGTTCAACGGCTCAGCAGAACGCCATCGCCGAGTTCAACAAGGTGTGGGGCCAGGTCTGCTCCGGCAAGACCCTGGCTTACAACCCGACCGGTTCGGGCGCGGGCATTGACCAGTTCATCGCGAAGCAGGTCGACTTCGCCGGCTCTGACTCGGCGCTCAAGGACGATCAGGTCCAGAAGGCCGCCGATCGCTGCGGTGGAAACCCGGCGTGGAACCTGCCGCTGGTGTTCGGCCCCGTCGCGTTGGCGTACAACATCGAAGGCGTCGACAAGCTCGTCGTCAACGCTGACCTGCTGGCGAAGATCTTCCAGGGCCAGATCAAGAAGTGGAACGACCCGGCCATCGCGGCGCTGAACAGCGGCACCACCCTGCCGGACGCGGACATCAAGCCGGTCTATCGCTCGGATTCGTCCGGCACCACCGACAACTTCCAGAAGTACCTGGGCGCCGCGGCGCCGCAGTCGTGGACCAAGGGCGCTGGCAAGGAGTTCCAGGGCGGCGCGGGCGAGGGCGCGCAGAAGTCGTCCGGCGTCGTGCAGGCCATCCAGGCCACTCCCGGCTCCATCGGCTACGTCGAGAAGAGCCCGGCCGCTGCCGCAGGCCTGAAGAATGCGGAGATCGACAGCGGGGCCGGTGCGGTCGCCCTGACCGACGACTCCACCAAGGCGGCGGTGGCCGCGGCGAAGTTCAAGGCCGAGGGCATGGACCTCACGCTTGACCTGAACGCGCTGTACGCCAGCAAGGAAGCCGGCTCCTACCCGTTGATGCTCGCGACCTACGAGATCGTGTGCAGCAAGGGCTACGACGCCGATACGGCCGCCGCGGTGAAGTCGTTCCTGACGGTCTCGGCGAACCAGGGCCAGGCCAACCTGTCGGCCGCCGGTTACGTCCCGTTGCCGGACTCCTTCAAGGAGCGTCTGCTCAAGTCCGTCGACGCAATTGCATAGTTGGCCTGCGCGCCAGCACGATTGCGGTGAGGATGGGAGCCGGGACCAATGACCGATAGGCTCGATGTGACAACGCCTAACCCAGCCGACGCGGGATCGGGTGAAGTACTCGCTTCACCCTTTCCCGAGCCGGAACCCATCTCCACCGACCCCTCCAAGGGAGGCAAGGTCCGGCTAGGGGACAAGATCTTCCGCGGGCTTGCCGAGGGCTCGGGCATCCTGATCGTCGTCATCATCGGCGCGATCGGGGTGTTCCTGCTCTGGCGCGCCGTTCCGGCGCTGGCCCGCAACAAGGAGAACTTCTTCCTCTACGGCGGCAACTGGGTCACCACCGACACGTCGGCGATGCACTTCGGCATCCTCGACCTGCTCCAGGTGACCGTTTTCGTCTCGGTATTCGCGTTGCTCCTTGCCATGCCAGTGGCATTGGGCATCGCGATCTTCTTGACCCAGTACTCACCGCGGCGGCTGTCGGCGCCCTTGGCGTACATGGTGGACCTGCTGGCCGCCGTGCCGTCGATCGTTTACGGCGTGTGGGGCCTGTACGTACTTGCGCCGGTACTCAAGCCATTTGCGTTGTGGCTCAACAAGAATCTCGACTGGCTCTTCCTCTTCAAGACAGGCACCGCCTCGGTGGCAGGCGGTGGCACCATCTTCACCGCAGGCATCGTGCTTGCCGTGATGATCCTTCCGATCATCACCGCGGTGACTCGCGAGGTGTTCGTGCAGACACCCCGCGGCCAGATCGAGGCCGCGCTGGCGCTCGGTGCAACGCGGTGGGAGGTGGTGCGAACCACCGTGCTGCCGTTCGGCCTTTCGGGGTACATCAGCGGCGCGATGCTCGGACTGGGTCGCGCCCTCGGTGAGACGATCGCGCTGTTGATCATCCTGCGCGGTACGCAGACGGCGTTCGGCTGGTCGCTGTTCGACGGCGGCTACACCTTCGCGAGCAAGATCGCCGCCACCGCAAGCGAATTCAACGATCAGTACAAGGCGGGCGCCTATATCGCCGCGGGCCTGGTGCTGTTCATCCTGACGTTCGTGGTGAACTCGCTGGCCCGTGCCGCGGTCGCCGGGAGGGGCGCGAAATGACGTCGACACTGGATCGCCCCGTCAAGGCGACCACGTTCCAGGGCGTGAGTCTCCGCCGCAAGGTCACCAATAACTTCGCGACTGTGCTGGTGACGCTGTCGCTGGTAGTCGCGATGGTGCCCTTGCTGTGGGTGCTGTTCTCGGTGATCACCAAGGGATTCAAGGCGATCACCTCGCCGGTCTGGTTCAGCAACTCGCAGGCGGGGATGACGGCCTTCCAGGCCGGCGGCGGTGTTTACCACGCTGTCATCGGCACCCTGCTGCAGGGCCTGGTGTGTGCGATCATCTCGATCCCGATCGGCGTGATGGTCGCCGTCTATCTGGTCGAGTACGGCGGCGGCACCCGCATGGGCAAGCTGACCACATTCATGGTGGACATCCTCACGGGTGTTCCGTCAATCGTGGCCGCGCTGTTCATCTACGCCCTCTGGGTCGCCACGCTCGGGTTCCAGCGTTCAGGTTTCGCGGTTTCGCTGGCGCTGGTGCTGTTGATGATTCCGGTCATCGTGCGTGCCACCGAAGAGATGCTGCGCATCGTGCCGATGGACCTGCGCGAGGCCAGTTATGCGCTCGGCGTGCCGAAGTGGAAGACCATCATGCGCATCGTTATCCCGACGGCGTTGTCGGGCATCGTGACCGGCATCATGCTTGCGCTTGCCCGCGTCATGGGTGAGACCGCACCGCTGCTGATCCTCGTCGGGTACGCGCAGGCGATGAACTTCGACATGTTCGGCGGCTTCATGGGCTCGCTGCCCGGCATGATGTACGACCAGATCTCGGCCGGTGCCGGTAGCAACCCGGTGCCCACCGACCGGCTGTGGGGCGCAGCACTGACCCTCATCCTGCTGATCGCCATACTCAACATCGGGGCGCGCTTCGTCGCGAAGATCTTTGCCCCCAAGAAGGTTTAGGAGCAGCACGTGGCCAAGCGGTTGGACCTCAAGGACGTCAACATCTACTACGGCTCGTTCCACGCCGTAGCCGATGTGGCGCTGTCCGTTCAGCCCCGCAGCGTGACGGCGTTCATCGGACCGTCGGGCTGCGGCAAGTCGACGGTGTTGCGGACGCTGAACCGCATGCACGAGGTGATTCCCGGCGCCCGCGTCGAGGGGTCGGTGCTACTCGACGGCGAGGACATCTACGGCGCAGGCGTGGACCCGGTCGGGGTTCGCAAGACCATCGGCATGGTGTTCCAGCGGCCAAACCCGTTCCCCACCATGTCGATTCGCGACAACGTGGTCGCCGGGCTCAAGCTCCAGGGCGTGCGCAACAAGAAAGCGCTCGACGAGGTTGCCGAACGCTCGCTCAAGGGCGCCAACCTGTGGAACGAGGTCAAGGACCGGCTGGAGAAGCCAGGCGGCGGGTTGTCGGGCGGGCAGCAGCAGCGGCTGTGCATCGCCCGAGCGATCGCCGTGCAGCCCGACGTGCTGCTGATGGACGAGCCGTGCTCGGCGCTCGACCCCATCTCCACACTGGCGATCGAGGACCTGATCGCGGAGCTGAAGCAGGAATTCACGATCGTGATCGTCACCCACAACATGCAGCAAGCCGCACGGGTGAGTGACCAGACCGCGTTCTTCAACCTCGAGGCCACCGGCAAGCCGGGCAGGCTGATCGAGATCGACGACACCGAGAAGATCTTCTCGAACCCGAACGAAAAGGCCACGGAGGACTACATCTCCGGCCGTTTCGGCTAGGGCGTCAACACAACTCGCGTACCCGATGGCTCGGGCGCGGTCCACGCGTCGGACACCTCGGCGAGCGGCCGCTGCTTTGTCTCGACGTGCAACTCGCCTGCCGCGAGCATCGCAAGCAGTCGCGGCAACGCTTCGGTGCGCGCCCGCGCCAGCACTTCGAACGGGACGCTGCCGAGCCCCATGCCGAGCAAGCTGATGCCGCTGCCGCGCAGAATCCCTGCGGACAGATTCAGCGTCGGGCCTGCCATCTCGCCGATCTGGACGAACCTGGTGGCGTGGAAGTGCGCCGCAGGATGGCTGGACGCCAGCGCCGCTAGCACCTGTTCGGCGGGTTCACCCCACAGGTAGTCGAGGACGGCGTCGAACGGCTGCTCGGCGTGCGCGGCGGTGATACGGGCGCCAAGGTCGTCCTCACCGATCGTGATGGCGTCGTCGGCCCCGACGGTGCGCAACCACGCCAGCCGTGCGGTGTTTCGGCCCGCCACCACCACGCGCTGCGCGCCGAATACCGACTTCGCCAACTGAACCGCGACCGACCCGGTCACACCGGTCGCACCGAGTACCAGGACATGCGCCCCGGGCTTGACCGCGGCGGCGTGGTTCAAAGACATCCACGCCGAAAGGCCGGGATTGGGAATTGCCGCCGCCGTCACCGGATCGACGCTTTCGGGCAGGGGTGTTGCGCCGGCGGGGTAGATGAGTGCCCGCTCGGCCATCATGCCGAACGGGGCAACCGCGCCGGTGTAGACCAGGCGACCGTCGGCCAGCCGGCCGACGCCGTCCACGCCAGCGACCGCCGGTAGTTGTATTTCCCTGCTGGCGTAATGGTTTCCCGACATCAGGCCCCGAGTCAGGTTGGTCAGTGCAGAGGCTTCGACGGTGACCACCTCCGCGCCTTCGCGCGCCGATGGCTCGGTGAAGTCCGCGTACTGGGGCGGCTGGCCCCACGCTTCGACGACTGCTGCTTTCATGGGTGCTCCTAAAGTTTCCAGGAAGATGGTTTCTACAGAAACTATATGCTCACGACGCGGCCGATGGCAAGATGGTTTCCGTGAAAACCAAGGCCGAGTTGGTCGACGAGATCAACGCGCTGATCGGCGCGGTCGGGGACAAGTTCGAAGCCGAAGAGGGTGACCCGGAACGCGACTACATGGTCGAGCACTTCCCGAAGCGGCTCGCGGGCATCGCGCGGCGCCTACCCACCCTCAGCTTGCACCTGCTCGCGCAGATCGGGGAAGGTCCGGTCAGCGTCGTCGGCCTGGCCGCGCGCGCCGATCAACTGAAAGGCACGGTGTCCAAACATGTTCAGCGGCTGGTCGAGGCGGGACTCGTCGAACGCACCCCGATTCCCGGCAACCGGAAGGAAGTCACCCTTGGCCTCACGGCCGACGGAAGAGTCGTCGTCGACGTTCACGAACGGCTACACGTCGAGATGAGGCGGGGCGTCGTGGAATTCCTGTCCAGGTACAGCAATACCGAGCTGGCCGTGCTGGCCAAGATGCTGCGCGACTTCTTGTCTGCGGAGAAGGTCGGGGTGCGGATCGTGGCCGGGTCGGAATAACTCGTCGACCGATGCGGTCGTATCCCTCATGGCAAAGGCAGTGCAATTCGATTCCTACGGCGAGGCCGACGTCCTGGAGGTACGCGACGTCCCGAAACCGGTGCCCGCCACTGGTGAGGTGCTCGTCGAGGTCAAGGCGGCCGCGATCAATCCCGGTGAGGCGATGATCCGCCGCGGTGCACTGCACGACCGTTGGCCTGCAACGTTTCCGTCCGGACAGGGCAGCGATCTGGCGGGCGTCGTGGCCGAGGTCGGCGATGGCGTGGACGCGTTCGCCGTCGGCGACGAGGTACTCGGCTTCGCGGACAACCGGTCCAGCCAAGCGCAGTTCGTCGTCGTGCCTTCCAGGCAGCTGACCGCCAAGCCGCCACTGCTGTCGTGGGAGGTTGCAGGCAGTTTGTATGTCGCAGGCACCACCGCGTACGCCGCGGTTCGCGCGGTCGCGTTGAAGCCGGGCGACACGGTTGCCGTCGCGGGGGCGGCAGGCGGGGTGGGCACCATCGCCGTGCAGCTGGCCAAGCGTGCCGGCGCAACCGTGCTGGGCATCGCCGGGCCGTCGAACGACGACTGGCTCACCGAACACGGCGTCATCCCGGTCAATTACGGTGACGGCCTTGCCAATCGGCTACGAGGCGCGGCGCCCGAAGGGCGGGTCGACGCGTTCTTGGATTTGTTCGGCGGCGGCTACGTCGAACTCGCGGTGACCGAACTCGGCATCGATCCTCAACGGGTGGACACCATCATCGACTTCCCGGCCATCGAGCGGTTCGGGGTCAAGGGCGAGGGCAACGCCGACGCCGCCGAAGCCACGGTGCTCAGAGAACTGGCGGACTTGATCGTCGCCGGTGAACTAGAGGTGCCGGTGGCCGAGGAATACCCACTTGACGAGGTACGAGAGGCGTTCCGCAGGCTGGAGCAGCGGCACACCAGGGGAAAGATCGTGCTTCGGCCGTGACGGCCTGGCTGGTCAGCGCGGGGCTGGGATCTGTTCCTCGTCGGGGTGGTTGCCGGTGACCTGGAAGATGACGCGGCGGGCGACCTCGACGGCATGGTCGGCGAACCGCTCGTAGAAGCGGCCAAGCAGCGTCACGTCGACGGCCGCGGCCACCCCGTGCTTCCACTCCCGGTCCATCAACACGGTGAACAGGTGGCGGTGCAGGTCGTCCATCGCATCGTCTTCTTCGCGGATCCTCGCGGCCTTCTCCGGATCGCGGGTGACCAGCACCTCCTGGGCGCTGTTGCCCAATTCGACTGCAACCCTGCCCATTTCGGCGAAGTAGCCGTTGACCTCTTCCGGCAGCGCATGCTGCGGATGGCGGCGCCGGGAGATCTTGGCGACGTGCAGCGCGAGTGCGCCCATCCGGTCGACATCGGCGACGATCTGGATCGAGGAGACGATGGCACGGAGGTCGCCTGCCACCGGCGCTTGCAGCGCCAGCAGCACGAACGCCGACTCTTCGGCCTTGGCGCTCATCGCGGCGATCTGCTCGTGGTCGGTGATGACCTGCTCGGCCAGCACCAGATCGGCCTGCAGCAGGGCCTGCGTGGCGCGTTCCATGGCAGCGCCCGCCAGCCCGCACATCTCGCCGAGCTGGGCTGTCAAGGCATCCAGTTGCTCGTGGTACGCGGTTCGCATGTGCCAAGCCTACGGGGTATGTCGTCGAAACGTCACGACGCGCACGGTGAACGAAAGGTGAATGCCACCTGCCCAAACGCTGTCACAGATGGTGCTGTTTGACGTTATTCGCAGGTGGTATCGGCGGCGTTCGTGACGGTCAGATCCTCCGGCAGGTGCGTCGGTGCTGTGCTGGTGCCGTGCACGACGTGTACCTGTACGGGGGAGCCGCTCGGCGACGGCGCCGCGACCGAGTAGAAGTCGCTTCCCAGCACCACCCGCACCACATCGCCCATGCCGGTTACCCGTTCGATGGTGGGGTTGGTGAACGACGAGGCGACCGTCGCAGCGGCCTGCTCATTGCCCGGCGAGAAGAACACCGTCGTCGAGGTCAGCGGCCCTGGGTAGTCGTCGGGAGTGGTGACATTGAAGCCGTGTTGCTGCAGTTCGGTGGCCGCGGTGTTCGCCAGCCCGTTCTCGCCGGTCGAGTTGGAGACGCGCACGGTGATGTCCTGCGGATTGGTGGTCACCGCGTTCACCAGCTCGGCGTTCTGCGACTGCGGGCTCCGCGAGTGGGTGCCGTGCTCGTCGTCGACTCGGGCGTGCCGGGCACCGGGGTGTTGTCGGCGTTCTTTTCCTCGGGTAGAGGGTCGTCGTTGATGATCGCGTCGAAGAGCGAATGCACGTCCTCGGTGCGCGGCGGCTCGTTGCCGTACTCGAATCGGTCTCACCGGTGGTGGGCACGGTGACGAAGGTGATCCGGCCCGCGTTCACGCCCTGGATGGACTGGCCGAGGTCGACGAGGTCCTTGGTCTTGATGTTGTCGACGTAGCTGTCGTCGATGAACATGTTGACCACGTTGTTGAGCTTGGACAGCGAGAAGAACACTTCCTTGGAGATCAGCGAGCGCAGCAGCGACGACAAGAACAGCTGCTGGCGCTTGATCCGGCCGTAGTCGCCGTTGGTTTCGGTGACCACCTGGCGGGCCCGTACGTACTGCAACGCGGTGTGCCCGTCGATCATCTGGCGGCCGGCGTTGGCCAGCACGGTGCCGATCTCGTAGTCCTCCAGCGGTGTCGTGCTGCACACCTCGACACCGCCGACGGCGTCCACCATCTTCGAGAACCCGGCGAAATCCACTGCCATGAACCGGTTTACGGACAAACCGGACAACTTCTGGATCACCTTCACCAGGCACTTGGGGCCGCCGACGGAATACGCGGAATTCAGCTTGGTCTCGGTGTAGACCTCATCGTCGCCGTAGCTTTGCGACTCCTCGTCATACACCGGGCCGTATTCACCGGTCTCCGCGTTCCACGGTTCGCACTTCATCGGCGTGATCGCCAGGTCACGCGGGAACGACACGGCGACAACGCGTTTGCGGTTGGCCGGGATGTTGACCAGCATCACGGTGTCCGACCTGGCACCGCCCGCATCGTCGGTGGTGCCCGCGCCCATGTCGACGTTCTCGCCGAATCGGCTGTCAACTCCGACGATCAAGAAGTTCTCGTCACCGAACTGTGCGTTGGGGTCGAGGATGTCGCGCGAGTCTTGGTCCAAGCGCGGAGACCCTGTTGAGCATGTTGTTCTTCGACGATTGCCATTGCCAGGCCCCGCCGGTCATGGCGAGCGCCAGCACGGCGATCAGCGCGGCGGCTGCTCGCCCGGCAGCCATCGTCTTGCGGCGTTTGCGAGGTTCGGGCCCCCGCAGTGCTTTGGCCGTCCCCGACGCGGGAAGGCGGTACCCGGTCCGCCCGCCTCAGCCGAGCGAGGTCGGGTAGTTCTGAGGACGCCATCGAAATGACGGGGATGACTTCGGTGTCCGCGTTGTCCGGGTCCGCGGCGACGGGCTCCCAGACTGCCGGGATGACCTCGGTGTGCGGGATCGGTGGTGGGGGTGGTGGCGGCAGGGCCGGCGGCGGCGGGGCCTCGGGCTGGCTGCGGGTGCGCCTCAGTTCCTCGGGAACACTCGAATCGCCGTGCACCTTTGCGATCAGGTCGGCGACCGTCACACCGTCGGTGTGGTGATTACCGCTCTGCCTGGGCTTGTCGATGTCCTCGGGTTCGGAGGCGCCGCTGCGTTCCCACGGCGCGGCGCCTGGCGAGGGCCGCGGACTTCGGGTAAGCCATTGGTTGTCACCGCCAGCGTCCGGCGGCCCAGGCAGCCTGGGAGGGCCAGGAGTGGCGTTATCGCCGTCACTCATGTTCCTACCGGCCTCCGACTCTTAACCATCGTGCGCGTCGGCGCGCATGGGCGTACGCAGTGTTCCTGTCTGCCCCTTGTTCGTGTAGCAGCACTCTGCGGGCTCCGCCATTGGAGCCAGATACGACAAGACTCATATCGTACTGAGACATCCTGAGAGACGGCCAGTCCACCGAAGGTACCGAGAACGTCTCGGTTTAGCCTCCTGAGTTCATTACGTCCGCCCCCGCGGGCACTGTGCAGTCGTCGGGATCGGCCAGCCAGCCCTCCGGCAGCGTCACCGACGCGGGCGACCCCTGGCGGCCACGCGGGCCGGTCGCGGCCTGCGGAAACGGCACCTGCGGGTCGAGCTGTTCAAGCAGCGTTTCCAGCTCGACCAGGGTCTTGACCAGGGCTAATGCCCGTCGCACGTCGGCGCCGGCGGGAAAGCCGTGCAGGTACCACGCGATGTGCTTGCGCATCTCGCGCATGCCTTTGTCCTCGCCGAAATGCTCGGCCAGCAGCTGGCCGTGCCGCCGCATGATGGCCGCGACCTCGCCGAGTGTGGGCGGCGTCGCCGGCGTCGTGCCGGTGAACGCGGCCGACAGCTCGGCGAACAACCATGGCCTGCCCAGGCAGCCGCGGCCGATGACGACGCCGTCGCACCCCGTGGCGGCCATCATGGCCAGCGCGTCGTCGGCGTCGAAGATGTCGCCGTTGCCAAGTACCGGGACCGTCGTGACGTGCTGCTTGAGCAGGGCAATCTGCTCCCAGTCGGCGGTTCCCGAGTAGCGCTGCGCCGCGGTGCGGGCATGCAGCGCGACGGCGGCCGCGCCCTCCTCGGCGGCGATCCGCCCCGCGTCGAGGTGGGTGTGATGGGCGTCGTCGATGCCGATCCGGAACTTCACTGTCACCGGGATGTTCGTACCCTCGGTGGCGCGCACGGCCGCGGCGACGATCCTTCCGAACAGCCGCCGTTTGAACGGCAACGCGGCCCCGCCCCCGCGACGGGTGACCTTGGGCACCGGGCAGCCGAAGTTCATGTCGATGTGGTCGGCCAACCCGTCGTCAGCGATCATTTTCGCTGCGGCGAAGGTGGTTTCAGGGTCGACGGTGTAGAGCTGCAGCGAGCGCGGTGACTCGTCCGGCGCGAACGTCGTCATGTGCATGGTCACCGGATGGCGCTCGACGAGCGCGCGTGCGGTCACCATCTCGCAGACGTATAGGCCGCTGACCGTTCCGGCCCGGCTGAGTTCGAGCTCGCGGCACAGCGTGCGGAATGCGACATTCGTCACACCGGCCATCGGCGCCAGCACAACCGGGCTGCGCAGCGCGATGGGGCCGATCCGCAGGCGGGGCCGACTCGACTAGGACGCTGATGACGTGACCAGGAGATTCTTGGCCGCCTTCTTCTCGGCGACCTTTGCCTCGCGCTCCAGACGGCGCACCTTGGCGATCTCGAACTTCTCGCAGGTCTCCTCGAGCTCCTCGATGAGCTTGCCGAGATCGTCGCGCATCTCGGCGGCCTCGCCGGTGAAATCCTCGCGCTCGAAGATGCGCCACTTCTTCAGGACGGGCATCACGACGTCGTCGAGGTGGATGCGAGGGTCATACACGCCGCCGACGGCGATGATCACGGCCTTGCGCCGGAACTCGGGCACGGTGTAGCCGGGCATCTTGAAGTTGCGCAGCACGCGGTGCAGCGACTTCATCGCCTGGTTGGGGGCGATGTCAAATCCGGCCGCCGACGACGTCGCGGTAGAAGATCATGTGCAGGTTCTCGTCGGCCGAAACCCGTTGCAGCAGTTGGTCGGCGACCGTCTCCTCGCATGCCTTACCGGTGTTGCGGTGCGAGACCCGGGTGGCGAGCTCCTGGAACGTCACGTAGATGACGGAGTCGAACAGGCTCTCCGCGAACATCTCGCCCTGCGGGCTCTGGCCGGGGCTGAAGCCGCGGGTGACCTGCTCGACGCGCAGCTGCTCCAGCTCGACGGGATCGATGGCGCGGGTGACGACGAGGTAGTCGCGCAGGGCGATGCCGTGCCGGTTCTCCTCGGCGGTCCAGCGGTTGACCCACCAGCCCCACGGCCCGTCCATGCTGAAGTTCATCGCGATCTCGCGGTGATACGACGGTAGGTTGTCCTCGGTCAACAGGTTCTGCAACATCGCGGTCTGGGCGACCTCGGACAGCTTCGACTGCTCGGGATCCCAGTCCTTGCCGCCGAGGGCGTAGATAGTTCTTGCCGTCCGACCACGGGATGTAGTCGTGCGGATTCCAGTCCTTGCGCATGGACAGGTGCCGGTTGATGTTCTGTCTCAACCACGGGTTCCAGCTCGTGGAGTAGCTGCAGGTCCGTTAGGTCGTGCGCCATGGCCGCTCCCAGTTATCTGTACCTATTGGTTGCACTCAATATATCTGTGTCCCCCGGTGACATTCAAGTCATCCCGCAGAGTGTCACATCTGTCTCATGCGCCACGATAGGTCGTTATAGGATCTCCGCGGGCAATCCGTTCAGGCCCGGGTTTCCTGCCGTAGCCATGTTGACGACTCGGAGGTTCGGGCTGATGAAGGTGCTTACTGTTCTTTTCGGCGCCGCCGCCGCGGTCGCAGCAACCATCTCGGTCGGCGCCGGTGTTGCGTCCGCGGCCCCCGACGTCGTGGGTCAGACGTACCGGGACGCCAAGAGCACCATTCAGGCAGAGGGCTCGGCGGTCATCATCGCGACCAGAACCGGTGGGCAGGCCGAGACCGACAAATGCATCGTCACGAACGCATGGGATAAGCCGAGCGTCAACCAGCCCAGGCATGCGCCTGGCCCCGACACGGTCTGGGTCGCGCTGAACTGCAACGCCGCAGTCGCGTCGGCGGGTTCGCCGGGAAACTCTGCAGGCAGCCCGGAAGGCCGTCAAGCGTTGATCACACAGGAAGACGGCTGACGGACGCGGCGCGCCCGATCGGTAGCGGTAAGGCGGGCCACGGAATAAGCTTCCTGCATTATCTTTCCCAGGCAGCATTCACGATATTTCGGAGGTCGGGCTCAGTGAAGAAGTCCATCGTTCTCTCGGCCGGCTCGGTCGTGGCCGCCTCAGCCATGATGGCTCTGTTCGGCACCGGCGTGGCCGCAGCGGACGATTACGCAGGCCAGACGTACGCTGATGCGTCGGCGGCTGCCAGTGACGCTGGCGCAGTCCGTGGTCGTGGCCGCGCGCGTCGGCGACAAGCTTTCGCAGGACGAGTGCCTGGTGACCCGGTCGCAGACCGCACCATTCGCCGACGCCGACGACGGCGCCCACTACAGCGACCAGGTGCAGTTCTACTTGAACTGCAATGGCGGATATGCGACGGCCACCAACCCGGGCGCCTCCGTGGCCAGCCCGGCCGGCCGGGAGGCCAAGGCCGCCGCCGACGAAGCCGCGGCCGAAGAAGAAGCCTCGCTCGAAGAGGTCAGCACTCCCGACGAGTAGCGGTCAGTAGCTCGACACCCGGTTGAGCAGCATGTCGACGCAATAGTTGATGAACTGCTCCCTGGTCGCCGTCAGGCGGCCATTCAGATAAGCGGTGAACAACGCCGTCAGCGCGCCGATCAGGCCGGTGGCCACCATGGCCTGCACCGCGGGGTCGGTGATGCGGGTCAGCTTGTGCTGGAGCAGGTCGATGAAGTTGGGCATCCATTCGGCGCCCGAGCGGGTCAGAACGGGTTCCACCCTCGGGGCGAGCAGCAGCACCCGCCCGCGCGTCGGGTCATCGACCATCAACGCGACGAAGCGCTCGACAGCGTCGCGGGGCGTGTCGGCGGTCATCAGCGTCGACATCGCCCGCGCGCACACATCGTCGTAGACCCCGCGCACGAACTCGTCGCGGTCGGCGAAGCTCTCATAGAAGTAGCGCTCGGTCAGCCCGGACGCGCGGCAGACCGCGCGCACCGTAAGGGCGGGCCCGCTCTCGCTGCCCAACAGCTCGACGCCGGCGGCGATCAGTTCGTCGCGGCGCAGGACCTGGCGGTCCTGCAGCGGAACGCCAGACCAGCGGCCTCGTCGTTGACCGGAAGGCACATCACTCCCTAAGCTCTCATGGTGACAACGCCCGTAGTCAGAATGACGGAAGCTCACCAGTGACTCAAGATACGTCTGAGGCGTGCCCGGTGACCACCGGATCCGCCTCACCCGCCTCCGGCTGCCCTGTCGCGCCCGGCGGATACGACGCGCCGCCGGCGCCCCTCGGCCCGGACTCGCTGACCTGGCAACTGTTCGGCGACTGGCGCGGTCTGCTGCAGGGGCCGTGGGCCGGTTCCATGCAGAACATGCACCCCCAACTGGGCGCCGCCGTCGAGCAGCACTCGATCTTCTTTCGCGAGCGCATGCCGCGGCTGCTGCGATCGCTGTACCCGATCGGCGGGGTGGTATTCGACGGCGAACGGGCCCCACAGACCGGTGCGGAGGTGCGCGACTACCACATCGGCATCAAGGGCGTCGACGATCAGGGTCGGCGGTATAGCGCCCTGAACCCAGAAGTTTTCTACTGGGCGCATTCCACCTTCTTCATGGGCACAATCCTGACGGCCGAGCGGTTCGGCGGCGGCCTCACCGAAGAGCAGAAGCGCCAGTTGTTCGACGAACACATCACCTGGTACCGGATGTACGGGATGAGCATGCGGCCGGTGCCGAAGACGTGGGAAGACTTTCAGGTCTACTGGGACCACATGTGCCGCAACGTATTGGAGAACAACTACGCGGCCCGTGAGGTGCTCGACCTATCGACGATGCCGAAACATCCATCGCTTCAATGGGTTCCGGATTGGCTGTGGCGCTTGCAGTTGAAATTGCTTGGACCCTTTGCGGTGTGGCTCACCGTCGGACTGTACGACCCGCCGGTGCGAGAGTTGATGGGCTACACGTGGTCGTGCGCGCAACGAGCGGCTGCATCGGCTGTTCGGCAAGATGGTGAACCTGACATTCACGATGCTGCCCAAGCGCAGACGCTTTCATCCACGAGCCCGCGCCGGCTGGGATCGCGCAACGGGGCGCATCCCTGCCGACGCGCCCTTGTTGCACACGCCTGCACGCAATCTGCCGCCGCTCGATGCGCGCGGCAATGGGATGCACTACTGCCCCGAGGTCTGAACCGGCCTACCGCGGTCGTGCGTACGGCGTCCACATCGCGCCATCGAAATAGCGCATCTGAGAACCGTTTTGCGGATCGGGGAACCAGCCCGGCTGCACGGGAGGGTAGCGGCCGAAGACGCCGCGGGGATCCCCAGCTCAGGCTCAGCCGATACTCGAAGTCAGCGCGGGCCCGCAGCCCCGCATCGCGCACCGTAAGGGCCCGCCTGCGACGTGCGATGAAAATCAGCAAGCCGACGATAGCCATGACGGCTAAGGCGTCATACCAGCCGTTGTGCAGCCACCAGAGCGTCAGCACCAGCCCGGCGCCGGTCACCACGGGGTGCCGTCGCAGGAACGACCTGTGGACTTGCTGGTAGAGCATCGCCTTTGATCATACGATTCTGCGGAAGTTTCCCAAGAGAGAAGGATGACCAAGTGACTTGGCAAGTGTTTGTAGCGATGCTGCTCGCGATCGTCACCGTGATCGCCCTACTGATGCGGGCGACGTCAAAGAACCCTGCGGGCCGGACCCGGGCCACGCGGATCGCTGCGGTGGCCGGCGGCCTGACGATTTTCGTGCTGATCCTCGGCTCGACCACGATCGTCTCGACCCGCAATATCGGCGTCGTCACGACCTTCGGGCGACCGGGCGGAACTCTTACCAATGGCCTGCACTGGAAGGCGCCGTGGCAGTCGGTGACCGAGATGAACGGCACGATTCAGATCGACAATCACACCGGCGATGCCGCCACCACGGTCCGGCTGGGCAACAACTCGACGGCATACGTCGACAACAGCGTGCGGTGGCGCATCCAACCGGCCGCCGCCGACGAACTGTTCCTGGATTACCGCGAGTTTGACAACGTGCGTGACAACCTCGTCACACGCGAGCTGAAGGCGGCCCTCAACGAGGTGTTCTCCGATTTTGATCCGCTGGCCCCGGAGAACTCCGAAGGCGCCAACGTCCAGGCGCTCGGCGACCAGGTTGCCGAGAAGTTGACGGACCAAGGTCGGCGGACAGATCGAAATCATCAATGTGATTGTGCCGCTGGTCAATTACGACGAGGCCACCCAGGACGGATCAACGCGCTGAACGTCGAGAAGGCCAACACCCGGGTGGCCGAACAGCGCGCCAAGACCGCCGCGGCCGAGGCCAAGGCGAACGAGATCCTGGCCGCCTCGGTGACCAACGATCCCAACGTTCTGGTCAGCAAGTGCTTGGACGCCGCGCGGGAGGCGCACATCAGCCCGCTGGGCTGCTGGCCGAACACTTCGGTGGTGCCAACTGTGCCGGCGAGGTAACATTCGGCGTTTTTCGCTATGCCTGGGGCGATTTATACGGCACGATTCTCGTGTGCGCGTTATCCGGTCCCTCGGCAGTGCGGTGATGGCGTTTGTCGCCGCCATGGCCATCGCGCTGGCGTCGGCCATCTCCTCGGCCCCGCCCGCCTCGGCGACGACGGCCTCGGCGATGACGCACGAGTACACGCCGCCGCCGTCACCTCTGACCGTGATTGATGACTCCGCTGACCGTCGGTAGTGCACGTCATCGAGGCGATCGCCGAAGGCATCGCGAACGCCGTCGAGTTCATCGCGACGCCGGAGCCGATCGCCATCCCCGCGCCGCGTGTAAGTACCTAGTCACTGGTTTGACGCCGGCGCAAACCGGCTAGCTTTGAGGTATGCAGGCGCCAGAGGTACTTGGCGGCCGCTATGAACTGCGGGGCGTTCTTGGCCGCGGCGGCATGGCCGAGGTCCGCGACGGCTGGGACATCCGGCTCGACCGTCCCGTCGCGGTCAAGCTGCTGCACCCGGTGTTCACCACGCAGCCGGACAACCGGATGCGCTTCGAGGTCGAGGCGCGTGCCGCCGCGGCGCTCAACCACCCGCACATCGTGTCCGTCCACGACAGCGGGGAGCATGCCGGAACGCCCTACATCGTCATGGAGCGACTGTCCGGGGAGACGCTGGCCGATGTCATCGCGCGGGGACCGTTGCCCCAGCCACGGGTGCGGTCGATTCTTGACGACGTGCTGTCGGCGCTGGCTGCCGCGCATGCGGCGGGCATCCTGCATCGCGATATCAAACCGGCGAACATCCTGTTTTCTGCATTCGGAGACACGAAGGTCGGCGACTTCGGCATCGCGAAGAGCGCAGGCACCGCCCAAACGCTGACGGGCCAGATCGTCGGCACCATGGCGTACCTGTCGGCCGACCGGATCGCCGGCAGACCAGCCTCCGTCGCCGACGACCTGTATGCGGTCGGCGTCGTCGGCTATGAAGCGCTGTCCGGCCGCAGGGCTTTCCCGCAGGAGAACCTGGCGGAGCTGGCTCGCGCCATCGCGGAGGACACGCCACCGCCGCTGGCCGCGCTTCGTCCCGACGTCGATCCGGCGCTGGCGGCGGTGGTCGAACGCGCGATGGCGCGCGAGCCTGCGTGGCGGTTCGGCAGCGCCGACGAGATGCGCGCAGCGCTGGCGGGCCGGGTCGGTCCGCCCGTGCGGCCGCCGACGCGGGTGCTGGCCGCCCCGCTGCCCGAGCCGACGACGATGGTGGTGGCGCCGCGGCGCAACTGGTCGCGATGGTGGCTCCTGGCTGCCGCAGTTATCGCGGTGTTGGTCGCGGCGATCGCGTTCATCGTCGATTCGGCGTCGCGCCCCGCCGCGCCCGAGCCCGTCACCACGAGCACTACGGTGCCGTCGCCTGTCACCACCTCGATGCTGCCGCCATCGACGACGACGCCGGTCCTCGTTGAGGAACCACCGCCCCCAAAGAAGCGCGGTGAGAACGGAAATGGCAACGGCCGCAAGCCGAAAGGTGGACGCGGCGGCGACTGACTTGCTGTCGTGACGAAACGGACGGGCCACTGGATCTGCCCTCAGGACACTGGAACTGGCTGCTGTACACCGCCATGATGCACGTCTTTGTATCCAAATCTCTCGCTGAGCACATCGGTCCCGCAGTAGCGCTCAACGCTTACTATTCGGTTGCGTAGCAAATAAACTAGCCGCCAATCCGCCCAGCGGTTTCGAATCAGGCGTCCTCCTACGACGAAAACCTCTGCGCGCCAAGGCTTGTTGACAGCTTCCGGACACTCGGGATGCTTGTACCCACCAGGTTCGGGCCCTGCCAGGGACATGAGAACTGCCTGTGCTTACCCTGTCGACCATCGACAGTTGGACAGTTGAGGATCCGCGGCAGGCTATTGTCCACTCGTGCTTGAGCGCCGTTCACTTGCAGGAGTCGAGGATCGGCTGCACTGGCAACTCGGATGCGGCGATAGCGGGATTGGGCGCAAGCGGATTCATGGCATCGGAGAAAGGGCGGTAAGCGGTGAGCGATGAGGTCATCAGACTCGGCGGCATTTCGCCATCATTGCTCGCGAATGAACTCGACAAGCAAGGCGTAGTACGGCTTCGAGGCGCGTTTTCGGATGAATGGTTGGAAGCCATGCGCGCGTTGGTCGTCGACTACATCGCGGGCAACGGCGACGGCGACTTCTTCATCGCGCAGGCCGATCACGAGATCGGGTCACCGCCACATCGACTGGTGACTGACCCCGCATTACGCCAGCTCTTCATAGAGGCCGCCAACCTTCGTTGGCCCGTGGCTAGGTCGGCATACAACGTCATAAAGTGCTCCATGCTCGTCCGCGCAGGTATTGCGCCGAAGGCACGCTCCAACCTGTTCCATTACGACGGGGCCGTTCTGACCATGGTCGTGCCGATATTCATTCCGCAGGCCGATATCGGCAGCTGTGGTGAGTTAATAGCCTTTGGAAACAAGCGCCCGTTCCGTCGCTTTCTGGCATCACATCTCATCGATACGCTCTTGACCCACAATTCGCTGTATCGGCGCCGCGTCACCAAAGCGGTTCACGACGCTCCCGAGAAGCACATCGTCGAACTTCAACCGGGCGACGCGTACCTGTTTTGGGGCTATCGCACCTTTCACGGCAATCTTGGTTGCGCGCCCGGGCTGCTACGCACGACCTTGGTGCTGCACTACGGCGAGGTGCATGCGGACAGTCGGGCATTGAGAATGGCCTGGAGATTCGGCCGAAGCCGACGAGACTTGGGCCGCTTGCAGTACACCCCCGGCGATACCGGCAAGTCCAGAGGTACCCCCCTTGCCGACCCCCGAGGAGCTACGAGAACCGCTCGGGAAGGCCACAATGAGCAAGTGCTGCCCCCTCGCATCGGGGAGTCTGCGGTCGGACGCCTGTCGGTGAAGGCGTGAAGCCTCATGGCGCGCTCCGACGCGCTCGCCGCTTAGGACTGTCAGCCATCAACCGAAGTAGAAATGTCAACCATCAGCCGAGGTCATACACGCTTGTGGTGCCCCCACCAGGGCTCGAACCTGGGACCTGCGGATTAAAAGTCCGTAGCTCTACCAACTGAGCTATAGGGGCGCGAAGGAAAAGGATACTGCCTTGGGTAGGGCATCTCGTTTGAGGATTGGGGTCCGGGTAACCTAAGCTATCGAGGCTCCCAGCGTCATCGCGCTGCGAGTACCCCGGAGAGATTCGGCTGGCCCCCTTCGTCTAGCGGCCTAGGACGCCGCCCTTTCAAGGCGGTAGCGCGGGTTCGAATCCCGTAGGGGGTACACGCGACGCTCGTTACGATGGGGTCGCACAGTAAGGCCCTGTGGCGCAGTTGGTTAGCGCGCCGCCCTGTCACGGCGGAGGTCGCGGGTTCAAGTCCCGTCAGGGTCGCCAGTACGGCGAGGCACACCGGTGCCTTCCGGCCAGGTAGCTCAGTTGGTACGAGCGTCCGCCTGAAAAGCGGAAGGTCGCCGGTTCGATCCCGGCCCTGGCCACCACATCGCATCGGCCTTCAGCGGTTTATCGATGGCCGGTCTCTGACGGGCCGGAGTCAGCCGTCTGAGCTTCGAACTCCGCCTCGACGAGCGCCTCGGTTGCCGCCCAGCTCGCCAACAGCTTGAGGCCATCTTCGGACGGCGATGCCGGTTCTGCCGTGTACACGAACAGAGTCAGGCCAGGATCGGCCGGTAGCTCCATGCCCTCGTAGGTGAGCTCGAGATCGCCGACTACCGGGTGGTGCACCTTCTTGACGCCGGTGCGGTGTAGGCGCACGTTGTGAGCTGCCCAGCGAGTGCGGAAATCGTCGCTGCGCGTGGATAATTCGCCGACCAGATTGGACAACGTCTTGTCATATGGATTCCTGCCTGCCGCGCCGCGCAATATCGCGACCGTGTTGTCGGCGATGCGTTCCCAATCGACGTAGAAGTCGTGCGACCGCGGGTTGAGGAACATGAACCGGGCGCTGTTGACCGGCCGAACTGTCTCGGTAAACATCTCCGAATACAACGCATACCCCAGCCGGTTGGCTGCCAGGAAGTCCAACCGGTCGTTATGCACCCATGCCGGTGCACCAGAGATCGCGTCCAAGACCCGTTGCATGCTCGGGCGCACCCGTGTCGGGGAGCGCTTTGCGCGGCCACGCGGAGTCATGGCAGCGGCTCGGGCCAGGTCGAAGAGGTGACCGCGTTCCGCTTCGTCGAGTTGCAGCGCCTGCGCCAACGCATCAAGCACACTCTCGGACACGCCTTGGAGGTTGCCGCGCTCGAGGCGGGTGTAGTAGTCGACGCTGACGCCTGCCAGCATCGCGACCTCTTCGCGGCGCAGCCCGGTAACACGCCGGTTCGCGCCGTAGATGGGCAGGCCGGCCTGCTGTGGGGTGATCCTGGCCCGACGCGAGGTCAGGAAATCACGGACCTCGGTGCGCTGATCCATGCCCTCCAAGCTAAGCGCGCAAAATGGGTCGTGGGGGGTTCTGTCATTACCCGGAACAACAGCCACTGGTTGGCCGCAGCGCGCCTGCGTTGACTGGGGTCCATGCGAGCAACTCTGATGTATGAAGCCGGCGACGTTCGGGTGGAGGACGTGCCCGACCCGGTCATCAAGGAGCCGACCGACGCCATCGTGAGGATCACCCGATCCTGCATCTGCGGCAGCGACCTGTGGCCGTATCAGTCGATGCCTGCCACGGACGGCGGCCGCCGCATGGGCCACGAATTCATCGGCGTGGTCGAGGACACCGGCGCCGACGTGACGACCCTCAAGCGCGGCGACCTGGTCGTCGCTCCTTTCGTGTGGGCCGATAACACCTGCGATTTCTGCGCCGAAGGCCTGCACACCTCCTGCCGTCACGGTGGAGGATGGGGCTCACCGGGTGTAGACGCCGGCCAGGGTGAGGCGGTTCGCGTTCCTCAAGCACAGGGCACGCTGGTCAAGCTGCCCGTCGCCGAGGACTCCGCCCTGATGCCGTCGCTGCTGACGCTGTCGGATGTGTTCTGCACCGGCTACCACGGCGTGGTGACCGCACGTGTGCAGCCCGGTCACACGGTGACCGTCGTTGGCGACGGCGCGGTGGGACTCTGCGCGGTCCTGGCCGCCAAGCGACTCGGCGCCGAGCGAATCGTTCTGATGGGCCGCCACACCGACCGCACCGACCTCGGCCGCGATTTCGGTGCCACCGATGTCGTCGCCGAGCGCGGCGATGAAGGTGTCGAGAAGGTTCGCGAGCTGACCCGGGGTGACGGCACCCATGCCGTGGTCGAATGCGTTGGCACCGAACAGTCTCTGGCCACGGCATTCGGCGTGGTCCGCGACGGCGGCGTCATCAGCAGACTGGGCGTCTCGCAGTACACCACGGTACCAATGGGTTTCGACACGATGATGCGCAACATCACCCTCACCGGTGGCGCCGCACCCGCACGGGCCTACATCGAGGAACTGATGCCCGACATCCTCGACGGGAAGATCGAACCGGGACGGGTATTCGACCACACGATCGGTTTGGACGAGGTGCCCGACGGCTACCGCGCCATGGCCGACCGCAAATCATTGAAAGTTCTGATCCAACCGTGACTAGCTGGACATCCGACGAATTGACACAACTCGACGACGCCGACGAGATGCACGTCGCTGGAACACGCCGCGACGGATCGCTGCGCAAGCCAGTCATCGTGTGGATGGTGCGACTCGGCTACGACCTTTACACCCGTTCGGTGAACGGCCCGGACGCAGCATGGTTCCGAGGCGCCCACACGAATCACCGGGGCCACGTCAGCGCCAACGGCGTCGAGAAGGACGTCGCCTTCGTCGACATCGATGCTGACGACCCGATCAACGCCGAGCTGGATGCCGCCTACCGGGCCAAGTACCGCCGCTATTCAGGTCCCGTCGCGAGCATCACCAGCTCGCTGGCACGCTCGACCACTCTCAAAGTCAGTCCACAGCAATAGGTTCAAGAAGGGACAGCATTATGCGACACGTCAAACTGCGGGATCTCGAGGTCTCGCGTATCGGTCTGGGTGCAATGGGCATGTCTTTCGGCTACACCGGCGCCGGCAGTGACGACGCAGAGTCGATCCGCACCATCCACCGTGCGCTCGAGCTGGGCGTCACATTCATCGACACCGCCGAAATCTATGGTCCGTATGCCAACGAGGAACTTGTCGGCCAAGCGCTCAAGGGACGCCGCGACGACGTTGTGGTGGCGACGAAGTTCGGCTTCATCTCCCACGCCGGCCGGGCCTCCGGCGAGCTCGACAGTAGCCCAGCAAGTATCCGCGCCGCGGTCGAAGGGTCACTGCGGCGCCTCGGGACGGACTACATCGATCTGTACTACCAGCATCGCGTCGACCCGAACACCCCGATCGAGGACACCATCGGGGCCGTCGCCGAGCTGGTGGCGGCGGGCAAGGTCCGTCACATCGGCCTATCCGAGGCCGGGGTGAACACGATCCGCCGCGCCAACGCCGTGCACCCGATTACGGCATTGCAGTCGGAGTACTCGCTGTGGACCCGCGACCCGGAGGACGGGGTGCTGCAGACGACGCGGGAACTGGGCATCGGGTTCGTGCCCTACTCGCCACTCGGGCACGGCTTCCTGACTGGCCAGATTCGCTCGATGGATGACCTCGACGACGACGACTGGCGCAAGACCAATCCCCGCTTCACCGGTGAGAACTTCGAGCGCAACCTGCGCCTCGCCGACGAGGTCACGGCCATCGCAACGGAGGTCGGTGCCACGCCGGCGCAGGTCGCCATCGCGTGGCTGCTGACCAAGGGCGACGACATCGCACCGATCCCTGGCACCAAGCGCGTTGCACGCCTTGAGGAAAACATCGGTGCGGACGAAGTCGAACTGACCGATCAGCAGCTCGAGAAACTCGAAAACCTCGCCCCGGCCGCAGGCGAGCACCACAACGAACAACAAATGCAGATGATCGACAGGTGAGCATGGAACTGCAACCCAAGCAGCCGTCCACCAAGGGTCCTGCCGAAATGTTCACCGGTGACGTCTATTTCGACGTGATCGCCAAGGGCGAGGAACCCTCGCGCATGCGGGTCAACACCGTGCGCTTCGCACCGTGCGCTCGCACCGCCTGGCACACTCACGCCGTCGGACAGACGCTGCACGTCACCGAGGGCGTCGGGCTGGTGCAGTCCCGCGGCGGTCAGCTCATCGTCATGCGGCCCGGCGACACGGTGTACACCCCGCCCGGTGAATGGCATTGGCACGGTGCTGCACCCGATCGCTTCATGACCCACCTCGCGATGTGGGAGGGTCCAGCCCCGGGCGCGGGGAAACCCGAGACCGAATGGGGCGACCACGTCACCGACGACGAGTACCGCGCGGCTGCGGGCGCCTGAGCAGGTCGTTGGCGCACGTCGCAGTACGATGCCTGTGACATGAGCGGCGCCGACGAGGACAAGAGCAACTTCCGCCAGCGTCTCCTTGATGCCCTGGAGGAGGGCATTGCCGAGGACGGGTACCCGCGCACGACGGTCGCCGACATCGTCCGGCGGGCGCGCACATCACGGCGCACCTTCTATGAACACTTCGACAGCAGGGAAGCCTGCTTCGTCGCACTTCTCACCGAACGCAACGCCGAGCAGGTCAGGCAGATATCGGCCGCCGTCGACGCCAATGCACCATGGCAAGACCAGGTCCGGCAGGCCGTCGAGGCGTGGATCTCGTCCGGCGAATCCCGGTCCTCGCTGATGCTGAGCTGGATCCGCGACGTGCCGTCATTGGGCGACGCAGCGCGCGGGCTGCAGCGCGATGCGATGGAGAACTTCATCGAGATGGTGCAGGCCTTGGGCGACACCGAAGAGTTCCGCGCCGCGGGCATCGGTCCCGTCTCCCGGCAACGCATCATCATGCTGCTTGGCGGCTTACAGGAACTCACCGCGATCACCGTCGAGGAGGGCGGCCGGATGAGCGACGTCACACAGGAAGCGGTGGATGGCTCGATTGCGCTGCTTGCTCCGCGCACCCAATCCGATTAGTCGGCGACGGTGATCGCCTGCGTCGGGCATGAGTCGGCGGCATCCTGAACCGCCTGCCGTTGCTCATCGTCGAGATCGGCGCTGACGACCAGTTGGGCGTCGTCGATCGAGGTGGAAAACATCGGGCGCCAATCCGGTGCATAAACCGGATAGGGCACAACGGCTTTCGTCCCAATCGACCCGCATCACGCGATGCTCCTTGCCCGATCTTCCGCGACGGTCACGGCCGGCGTGAAGACGACACCATCGTCGATCGGGCCGCGGCGCAGCAAGCGGACGTCCTTGACGTAGTTCTGATGCAGCCGCCACGGCGCTTGGTCGCCCTGCTTGGGCAAGCTCAGCGAGGCTGCGCTGTGACGTATCCGGATGCCAGGTCCAGGAATGGATTGGTCGCGGTGGCGCCGGCGGCGTCGGGCGTCACCGCGCCGTAGCCTCCTGTGTCCATGTGCTTGAGCAGCCGGCACACGTACTCGGCCACCAGATCCGCCTTCAGCGTCCACGACGCGTTCGTATAGCCGATCGTCCACGCGAAGTTCGGTACGCCCGAGAGCATCATGCCCTTGTAGGACACCGTCTTTGACAGTTCGACCGCGCGCCCGTCGACCTCGAGCTGCATTCCGCCGATGGCGAGCAGGTTCAGCCCGGTGGCGCTGACGACGATGTCGGCTTCCAGCTCGGCGCCGGACTTCAGCCGGATGCCGGACTCGGTGAAGGTGTCGATGTGGTCGGTGACGACCGACGCACGGCCGTCGCGGATGGCCGTGAACAGATCACCGTCGGGAATCAGGCACATCCGCTGGTCCCACGGGTTGTACGACGGCGCGAAATGGGTGTCGACGGCGTAGCCCTCGGGCAGTTGCTTGACCGCGGCCTTGCGCAGCATCGACTTCATCATCTCGGGGCGGCGCCGGCTCAGGTTGAAGATCGCCGATCGCCTGTAATGCGTTCTTCCACCGCACGATCGCGTAGGCGAGCTTCTGCGGCAGCCATGCCCGCAGCCGATCGGCGATCGCGTCACTGGCAGGGCGGGATGCGACATAGGTCGGCGAGCGCTGCAGCATCGTCACATGCGCGGCCGATTCGGCCAGCGAGGGCACCAGCGTCACCGCGGTGGCGCCGCTGCCGATCACGACCACCCGCTTGCCTCGGTAGTCGAGGTCTTCCGGCCAGTGCTGTGGGTGGATCACCGGCCCGCGAAAGTGTTCAACGCCAGGGAATTTCGGGCTGAAACCCTCGTCGTAGCGGTAGTAGCCGGTGCAGACGTACAGAAACGAGCACATGATCGTGACCGGCTCATCGGTGTCGGTGCGATGCACCTGCGACGGTCCACCGAGCCTCGTCGCTGTCCCAATTGGCATTCACCACACGGTGATTCAGCCGAATGAGCCGCTCGCACGTCGAACGCCTCGGCGGTGTCGTGGATGTAGCGCAGGATGCTCGGCCCGTCGGCGATCGCCTTGGCATCGGTCCACGGCCGAAACCGGTAGCCGAGCGTGAACATGTCCGAGTCCGACCGGATGCCCGGGTAGCGGAACAGGTCCCAGGTGCCGCCGATCGGCGTCGCGGGCCTCGAGGACGACCACCGACTTGTCCGGGCACTCCTGGCGCAGCTGGCACGCGGCGCCGACGCCGGACAGTCCTGCCCCGACGATCAGTACGTCGGCGTATTCGATCCGTTCACTCGTCATTGAGGTGCACCTCTCGTCAGGCCATCTGGTACGACTAAGTACCAGCTCCGGTACCAGACGGTACCACTATTGGACTCGTGTGGAAAGGGGGTTGTGGAGTTCGGTACTTAGGCGTACCGTGACTCGGTACCTTGGAGTACCACCAACGGAGGTGAATGCATGGCTGTGGCGACCACGGACCCGGTGCGACTACCGCCCGCACCGCGGATTCCGAAGCTTCTGCAGGGCGTCGGCTTCGTCGCCGCGCGAGAGAAATCGGTCGCCGCGCTGGCCAAGCGATACGGCTCGGCGTTCACGCTGCGGCTGCCGATCTTCGGGGAGACCGTCGTGGTCAGCGACCCGGTGTTGATCAAGGATCTGTTCACCACCAACACCGACCTCATCGCCAGGGCGGGCGTGCTCGGTGAGATGTTCGGTCCCGGCTCGACATTCAGCCTCGACGGCACCGAGCACCGCGAACGCCGCAAGCTTCTCGTCCCGCCGTTCCACGGCAAGCGGATGGTCTCCTACGAAGGCGATCGTCGAAGAAGAGGTGCTGCGCGAGACCGCGTCGTGGCCCGAGGGCAGGGAATTCGAAACCATGCCGTCGATGATGCGAATCACCCTCAACGCGATCCTGCGGACGGTGTTCGGCGCCGAGGGTGCCGCACTCGACGAACTGCGTGAGCTGCTGCCGCCGATGGTGCTGAACGCCTCGCGGCTGGCCGTGATGCCTCCGATCGTGCGCCGGGACTTCGGCGCGTGGAGCCCTGGCGGAAAGCTGACGTCGTATCGCGAGCGCTACGACGAGATCATCGCGCGGCTGATCTCCGACATCCGCAACGACCCGAAGTTCGACGAACGCAACGACGTCCTCGCGTTGATGCTGCAGGCGCGCTATGAGGACGGCTCGCCGATCTCCGACGACCACGTCGCCGACGAGCTGCTGACGCTGCTCGCCGCCGGCCACGAAACGACCGCGACGACGCTGGCGTGGGCCGTCGAGCGGCTGCGCCGCCACCCGCGGTTGCTCGCGCGGCTGGTCGCCGAGGTCGACGCTGGAGGGACCGAGCTGGTGCAGGCCACGATCTGGGAGGTGCAGCGCACCCGCCCGGTGATCAACGGCACCGCTCGGATGACCAAGACGCGGATCCGAGTTGGGGGAGTGGGTCATTCCGGAACGCCACGCCGTTCTTGCCAGCATTTCGCTGGCGCACGCGTCCGAGGACAGCTTCGCCGACGCCAAGGCGTTCAATCCCGACCGATTCGTCGGCAACCCGCCGGACAACTACGCGTGGATTCCCTACGGCGGCGGTGTCCGCCGCTGCATCGGCGCGGCGTTCGCCAACATGGAGATGAACGTCACGCTGCGCACCTTGCTGCGCGAGTTCGAGTTCGGCACCACCTATGCGCCGGGCGAACGCCTGCACTCGCGAGGTGTCGCGACGGCGCCCGCGCACGGTGGTCGCGCCGTGGTGTACCGGCGAGCGACCAAGTCGCGCATCGAACGCCGGCCAGACGCAGCGGGCCTCGGCATGACCGCGCGCGAAGAGGTGCTCGTCGACGTCGGCCGCGGCATCGAACTGTGCTACGACCAGACCGGCGACCCCGCCGACCCGCCGATCCTGCTGATCGCCGGCCTCGGGCAGCAGTTGCACTCATGGCCAAATGATTTCGTCGCCGCGCTGGCCGGACGTGGCTTTCGAGTGACGCGGTTCGACAACCGGGACGCTGGCCGGTCGACCCACATGAGCTATCCGCCGCCGAACCCCGTGGCGCTGTTCCAGGGTGGCGACCGCCGCAGGCAGTACCACCTCGGCGACATGGCGCGCGACACCGTCGGGCTGCTGGACGCGCTCGGCTACGCCGACGCCCATCTGGTCGGCATCTCGATGGGCGGGATGATCGCCCAGACCGTCGCCGCGCAGTACCCTGGCAGGGTTCGCACGTTGACGTCGATCATGTCGACCACCGGCGCGCCGCGGCTGGGCCGCCCGGCGTTGTCGACCTGGCGGCGGATGTTGACGTCGCGCCCGCCACGGACGCGGGCCGAGGCGATGGACCGCGCGGCGAACATGTTCCGCCACATCGGTTCCCACGGCTTCCCGTTCGACGAGCATGCGGTGCGCGAGTACGCCGGCATCGCGTGGGACCGGGACTCCGAGCCCCGCGGGCATCGTCCGGCAGCTCGCTGGCATCTTCGCGTCCGGGGACCGCACCGCCGAGCTCGGCCACATCGACGTCCCGACCCTGGTCATCCACGGCGACCGCGACCGGATGGTGCACCCAACGGGCGGCGCCGCAACCGCGCGAGCGATCCCCGGTGCCCGCCTGGAGACGATCACCGGCCTCGGCCACGATCTGCCCATCGGCGCGTGGGGCCGGATCATCGACCTGATCACCGACCACGCCGCCTTCGCCCCTGTCACCCACACCGAAGTCGAGGAGCACGCATGAGCAAGAGCGCACTATCAGCGGCCGCACGGCCGTCATCACCGGCGCGGCGTCCGGCATCGGCCGGGCTCTGGCGCAACGGCTTTCGGCGCACAGCTGCCCCGTCGCCATCGCCGACATCGACGAGAAGGGGCTCAAGGAGACCGAGGCCTCGCTGACCGGGCCGGCACTGCTGCGGGTGCTCGACGTGGCCGACGCCGAAGCGCAGCGCGACTTCGCCGCCGAGGTGCGCGACTGGGCGCCCCGCCCGATCGGCGCGGTGTTCAACAACGCAGGCGTCGCGACCGCCTCCAGCGTGCTGGACGCGGTCCCCGAGGACGACGACTGGCTGTGGAACATCAACTTCCACGGTGTGGTCAACGGCACTCGGGCGTTCCTGCCGATCCTCGTCGAGCAGGACGAAGGCGCGATCGTCAACACGTCGAGCGTGTTCGGCCTGGTCGGCATGCCCAACCAAAGCGCCTACTGCTCGGCCAAATTCGCCGTCCGCGGCTTCACCGATTCGCTTCGCCAGGAGTTGCGTGGCACCGGCGTGACCGCCATCAACGTCCACCCCGGCGGCATCAACACCAACATCGTGCGCAACGCGCGGTGGCGCAAGGATCCCGAGGGCCGCGGCCGCAGCCAGGAACAGATGGTGCAGGAGTTCGCCGCGATCACGCTGACGCAGCCGGACAAGGCCGCCGAGATCATCCACCGCGGAGTGGAGCAGGGCAAGGCGCGCATCCTCGTCGGCCCCGACGCCTATCTGTTCGACACCCTCGGACGCCTGGCGCCGACGCGCTACTACGACCTGCTTGGGCCGACTCGAGTCGGTCCTGCGGCGACGCAGTCAGGCGAAGCGCCGCAGCCGAGGTGACGGTGTCATGACCACAGCGCACCTGCCTCCGGGACCGCGGTGGCCGGTCGCCGTTCAGGGCGCTCGCGTACATCGCCTCGCGCCGACGTTTCATGCACGCGTTGGGCAGACGCTATGGCAGCGCGTTCACCGTGAAGCTGCCGTTCTTCGGCCCGACGGTGATCATCAGTGACCCCGCGTTGGTGAAGCAGTTCTTCCAGACGCGAACCGACGTCGTGCGCAACGTGGAACCCAACCTCGATCTGGTGCTGGGTCCTGGCTCGACGTTCGGGTTGCAGGACGAAGAGCATCGCAGACGTCGCAAGCTTCTGGTGCCGCCGTTTCACGGCAAGCGGATGCGGGCCTACGAAGGCCTCGTCGAGGAGGAGACCCTCAAGGAGGTCGCCGCCTGGCCCGAGGGCCGTGAGTTCGCGGTGCTGCCGTCGACGAATCGGATCACCCTCAACGTGATCCTGCGCGCGGTGTTCGGCGCCGAGGGCACCGAGTTCGATGCGCTGCGCAAGGTGATGCCCCCGTTGGTGGCGCTCGGATCGCAGCTCGTCTTCCTGCCGTGGCTGCACCGCGATCTGGGCCGGTGGAGTCCGTGGGGCCGATTCCTCGCCCTGCGGCGCGAATTCGACCTGATCGTCGGTTCGCTGATCGACCGCGTCGCGGCCGACCCGAATCTCGAGCAGCGCGACGACGTGTTGTCGCTGCTGCTGCAGGCCCGCTATGACGACGGAACGGCGATGTCGCGCAGCGATCTCGCCGACGAGCTCTTCACCCTGCTTGCCGCCGGGCACGAGACCACCGCAACGCAATTGGCGTGGGCGGTCGAACGGTTGCGCAGACATCCGGTGTGTTGTCGCGGCTGGTCGATGAGATCGACGCGGACGGCTCGGACCTGCTGCAGGCGACGATCAACGAGGTGCAGCGCAACCGTCCAGTCATCGACGGCGCGGCCAGGCAGGTCATCGCGCCGGAAATGCCGTTGGGGCAGTGGGTGATTCCGCATGGCTACACCGTTCAGGTCGATATTCCGCTGACGCACCAGAACGCTTACCCTGACCCTGACCGGTTCGACCCTGACCGGTTCCTTGACCGAGAGCCCGGACCTGTACTCGTGGGTGCCCGTTCGGCGGTGGAACCCGCCGCTGCCTCGGCGCAGCGTTCGCGAACATGGAGATGAACGTCGTGCTGCGGACGATGCTGCGGGAGTTCCGGCTTGGTGCCGACAGACGGCGCGGGAGGAGCGGTTGCACAGCCGCGGAGTCGCATTCGCGCCAAGAGGAGGCGGCCGCGCAGTGGTCTATCGGCGGATCCACAGCAGCGCAGAGCGACACGCCGAAGTGCTGGACGCGACGACCGCGTCATGACTGTTGGATTCGCATGCGCGCGGTCGTAATCACCAAACACGGTGACCTGTCGGTCCTGCAAGTGCAGGAGCGGCCGGACCCGCCGCCGCCGGCGGCGGGCCAGGTACGCATCGCGGTGCGCGCGGCCGGCGTCAACTTCGCCGACCACCTCGCCCGCGTCGGGCTCTATCCCGATGCACCGAAGCCGCCGTCCGTCGTCGGCTACGAGGTGGCAGGGACCATCGAAGCCGTCGGCGACGGAGTCGATCCCGCGCGGGTGGGGGAGCGGGTGTTCGCAGGCACCCGGTTCGGCGGCTACGCGGAGATCGTCAACGTGCAGGCGGCCGACGCCGTGCCACTGCCCGACGCGCTGAGCTTCGAGCAGGGTGCCGCGATTCCGGTCAACTACGCCACCGCGTGGGCGGCCCTGCACGGCTACGGATCGCTGCGGCGCCGGCGAGCGGGTGTTGATTCACGCGGCGGCGGGCGGCGTCGGCATCGCGGCGATCCAACTGGCCAAGGCGGCAGGTGCGGAGATCCACGGCACCGCGTCGCCGGGCAAGCATCAGCGACTCGCCGAGTTGGGCGTCGACCGGGCCATCGACTACCGCCGCGACGGTTGGTGGAAAGACTTGCCGCCGTACGACATTGTGCTGGACGCGCATCGGCGGCAAATCACTGAAGCGCTCGTATGATCTGCTGCGTCCTGGCGGCCGGCTCGTCGGCATACGGCGTTCTCCGCGATGCAGCAGGGTGAAAAGCGGTCGATACGCACCGCGCTACCGCAGCTGCTGCCGATGCTGCGCGGGTTCAACCTGGTCAAGCAACTCTCGGAGTCCAAGGCCGTCATCGGATTGAACATGCTTGCGCTGTGGGACGACCGCGGCACGCTCGAACCGTGGATCGGTCCGCTGTCGACTGCGATCTCCGACGGCGTCGTCGAGCCCGTAGTCCACGCCGCGGTGCCGTTCGCCAAAGCCGGCGAGGCGCATCGCATCCTGGCGGCACGCGAGAACGTCGGCAAGGTCGTGTTGGTGCCCTAAGCGGGGCCGCGCGCTGTTACCTGACGGGTCCGACATCGTTGGACTCGGAGGCGTAGTTATCCCCACCCCTGAATTCATCCACAGACTGGGTGGCGGTGGTAGCGAGCTGTCAGTGCCGGCAGAAGAATTGAAGTTGTGTTTGAAGGGAGCGGTAACGCCGAGTTGCTTGACCTGATGGGGGATGCCCAGCAGGCCGAGCGGGCCGCGTTCGCCCACCAACTGATGGCCATCGGCCGCTACACGATCAACCGTATTGACGAGCAGACCGATGAGCACAACTTCTGGGTGGTCGATGGTTGGGAGCAGATTGCCGCGGAGATCAGCGCCGAGTTGGGCATCAACCGCAAGCGAGCGTCTTCCCAGATGCACTACGGGCAAACCCTCATCGAACGCCTGCCGAAACTGGCCGAGGTGTTTGTGGCCGGGGCCGTGGATTTCCGGGTGATCGCCGCGGCGATTTTCCGCACCGACCTGATCACCGACCACGACGCCTTGGCAGCCATCGACGCGCAGTTGGCGGCCAAGGCGCCGGCCTGGAACAGGCTGTCGCGCGAGAAGATCTGCGAGCTGGTCGACTGGATGGTCCTCGAGGCCGACCCCGAGGCGATCCGGGTCGCCAAACAGCGTGACCTGGACCGCCATATCGAAGTGCGGCCCGGCCCCAACGGGACGGCCGAAATCTACGGTGAGGTCCGCGGCCCGGATGCGGCGGTCTTTGACGGCGCACTCGATGAACTGGCGGCCACGGTGTGTCCCAACGATCCGCGCACCAGCACTCAGCGCCGCACCGACGCACTGACGCCATTGGCCGCCCGGGCGACCAGCATGCCGTGCATGTGTGGCTCACCGGACTGCGCCGCCGCCAGCACCGAGGTGGTGTCGACTCCGGTGGTGATCAATGTGATTGCCGAAGCGGCGACGGTCGAAGGCAGCAGCGACAAACCGGGGTATCTGCCCGGCTACGGCACCGTGCCCGCGGCCACCGTCGCCGAGATGGCCAAGAGCGCCTCGCTGCGCCCGGTACCCCTGCCGAAAGACCTTGGCGCCGAATCCAATTACCGGCCGTCGGCGGCGTTGACCCGGTTCGTCCAGTCCCGAGATCTGACCTGCACGTTCCCAGGCTGCGATCAGCCTGCGATCGGCTGCGATATCGACCACAGCGTGCCCTACCCCCACGGGCCGACCCATCCATCGAACAACTCGCTGAAATGCCGGATTCACCACTTGCTCAAAACCTTCTGTGGTTGGACCGACCTGCAACTGCCCGACGGCACCATCAAATGGACCTCACCCAGCGGGCGCACCTACACCACCCTGCCCACCGGGGCGCGGTTCTTCCCCCAACTCGCCACACCCACCGGCAAGCTCGTGCTGCCCAACAGCCCGCCGCCAAGCCCGAATCGCGGCCTGTCCGAAAAAAACGCACCCGAGCCCAGGACCGCGAATACCGAATGAATACAGCGTGCCCTCAACCGCGCCCGCTACGCCGCCCACCCACCCCGTTCTGAGGGGTCCTACGCCGTCGCCCGCGCCCGCTCGAGCAGCGTCGGGTCGTGCGCGCAGACGATCAACAGGTCCGGCTCCTGGCGCTCATAGAGCTCGGCAAGGCGAGCATGGTTGTCCAGCACCCTTTTTCGATCAAACGCAACGAGGGTCTCCATCGCCGTCAGCGCTCGCGGCACCGGTGTCCCGTCGAGGGTGCCGTAGTGATAGAACGCGTCGCCGGCGTGCAGCACCCATCGGTGGCCTGCGTTGACAGCCACGCACGCGTGCCCGCGGGTGTGGCCGGGAAGCGAAACGAGCGCAATGCCCGGCGAGATCTCGGTCGAGTTCCTTGGCGGCGGCGAACCCGCGCCACTTCTCGCCCCGCGGATCGTGCTCGACGATGTTGGGTCCGTGCGCCCATTGCGCGGAGCGGTAGCGAATCTTCTCCCGCCGCGACGGGGCCCTGATGGCACCAAGCGCTTCCGCGGACGTGACGTGGACCTGTGCGGCAGGGAAGTCGGAGAGTCCGCCTGCGTGGTCCACATCGAGATGCGTTATGACGATGTGCCGCACGTCATCTCGCACTGAAGCCGAGCTGTTCGATCTGGTGCGCGACGGTTTCCTCGTGGCTGAGGATCGCCCTCAGCGGGTGCCGGGTCGGTCCTACCCGCTTGGGATCGGTGCAGTCGTCGGTGCCGTAGCCGCTGTCCACCAGGACCAGACCGTTGTCGGTCTCGATCAACAGCACATGGCAGACCATCGGTGCGGTCGGCATGTGCATGGTGCCGCAGTTGAGGTGGTGGACTTTCATGTCAGCGCTGCGATCCAAGACGCGACGTCAGCAGGTGCTCGACCTCGCGGCGCGCCGCGACGAGGTCGACTTGGTCGTCCAGCACGCGTTGCAGCGCTACCCCGCGCAGCATCGCGATGATCACCGTCGCCAGGCCATTGCGGGTCGACTGACGATGCGACTTCGCCGGCGGTCACGGCCAGCTCGATGCGCTTCTCGATCTCCTCGCGGAACTCGCGGTCGGCGGAGACCATTCGCGGTCTGACGTCCTCGGATGACCCGGCCACCGCATCGGCCCACAGCACCAGCCGGGCCCGATTCACCGGCTGCAGGTCGGATACCACGCGGAAGTAGAAGTCGATCAGCTGCCGCAGCTGATCGATCGGTGAATCCGATTGGCTCTCTTCGGCTATCGCGTCGCGGAACTGACTGGTGACCGCATCGACGAGCCGCTGCATCAATGCGCCTTTGGATCCGAAGTGATGCGTCGCCAGCCCGCGGCTGTAGCCCGCGCGCTCGCCGACTTTGGCGAGAGTGACCTTGCCTGGGCCGATCTCGCCGACAAGCTCTGCGGCGGCCCGCACCAGTCGGCGTTCGGCTTCGATTCGGCGCTGCTCCTGTGTGCGCGGGAGGCTCGACTCAGCCATCGACGTTCCCGGCCAGGCGAGCAGCTCGCCGCGGCCGATCTGGGTGACGAGGCTGGCCGTGTCGAAGTAGATGCGCTCGTTGATGATGCGATCGCCGTCGAAGAAGAACACCGCAATCAGCGGAACCCGGAATGCCTTGCCTGTCGGCGGAAGACCGTAGAACTCGCCGAGATTCGTTCCCAGCAGATCGAATTCGACGATGACTGCGTCATCGGCGACGTGGAAGCGCGCGTTGTCGTGGCGTTGGTCGGGGAAGGCGGTGCGGGTTGTCAGGTAGTAGCCCATCACCTCGTCGTCGCCGTCGTAGGTCTGGCCGGTGGCCATGATCTCGTAGTGCGGATGGCCGTTGAACGTGGCCAGCGTGGCGTCGAACTCCTTGGTCACCTCGGTGTCCATGTGCTCGCGGATGATCGCGAGGCGCCGTTGCCGCAGATCGTCGGTGATCATGAGCGCTCCTTGAGTACTTGCTTGTTGACGAACAAGTTACGGTACCAGCTGGTACCGCGTCAAGGCGTAGGCTCAGGTTTTACTTCCTGGACGCGCGCGCGAGCAGGCGAAGCAGCACCTGACAGATCACCGCAAGCGGCGCCTTGACCAGCGGGAAGCTGGCGGTTGAGGAGACGGTGTAGTTGATGTGGGTGCCCGAACCCGCCGGGGTGAGCCGTACCTCGCCGGCGTATCCCGGGAAGGGGGTGCCGGACAGGGCCTTGTAGCCGAACAGATTCGGCGCCTCGAAAGTCACGACTTCCTCGACGATGTCCGGACCCGGTCCTGGCGACGCGATACGCCGAATCGCCCCGACGCCGTTGGGGTCCGCGGTGCCGAGCCTGTCCATCGTCACCGCTGATCCCGGGACCCCACTGGCTCATCCCGACGTGGTTGCTCAGTTTGTCCCACACGGTTTCGATCGGTGCGGCGACGGTGGTTTGCGATGTGACGTGCATTGGGCCTCCTTAGGCGGTGGCTTTCGCTTGTTCGTACAGCGTCCGGTCATGCGAGCAGACCATGAGCATGTCAGGCTCACGGCGCCGATACAGCTCGCTAAGCCGAGCGTGGTTCTGCCGCATCATCTTCCGGTCGAAAGCGGTCGTCCGACTCGAATGCGGCGAGCGCACGCGGCATGGGCGCGGTCCCGTCGACCGTACCGTGGTGAAAGAAGGCGTCGCCGCAGTGCAGCACCCAGCGGTGGCCGGCGTCGACCGCCACGCAGGCGTGGCCGCGGGTGTGGCCCGGCAGCGAGATCAGCGCGATGCCCGGCGACACCTCGTCGAGCTCCTTGGCCGCGGCGAATCCCCGCCACTTCTCCCCGTCGGGGGTGTGCTCGACGATCTTGGGGCCGTGTGCCCACAGGACCGGGCGGAAGCGGAACTGTTCGCCGCGCGACGGTGGCCGCATCGCGCCGAGCGCCTCTGCGGCGGTGACATGTATCTGCGCCTCGGGGAAATCGCATATGCCGCCGATGTGGTCGCCGTCGAAATGGGTGATGACGATGTGGCGCACGTCGTCCCGGCGAAAGCCGAGCCGCTCGACCTGATTGACGGCGGCTTCGTCACGTTTGAGCACCGGGCGGATGAGATGTCGCGACGCTCCCACCCGTCGGGCGGGGTCGTCGCAGTCCTTCGGCCCGAAGCCGCTGTCGATCAGCACCAGACCGTTGTCGGTCTCGACGAGCAGCACGTGGCACACCATCTCGCCGCACCCGAGCGGGTACAGGGTTCCGCAGTTGAGGTGGTGAACCTTCACACGTGCAGTCTGCTGACACGCCGTAAGCGGGAGCCTCGACGTCGGACAAGTTTGTGCCGGCGCTGCCGCTCGACGGTCGCGAAGTAGAACGCGAACGCGAAGGCGCAGCTGGTGAACAGGCTGGACACGAAGATACAGCCACGCGTGGCGGATGCCGCGCCGGCGACCGTCGACGATCGTGAACAACGGCAGCAGGAGCACGTTGATGATCGTGTAGTCCTGCGCTCGCCGAACTGGCTGCGGGATTGGCGTAGCCCAGTGCGATGAACTGCTGCCAGCTGCCCGGCCCCCAGATCGGGTTGGACGCCGTCACGTACTCGTGCACGAAGTGGATGTTGAAGTACTAGCACAGGGCGATGCGAGGCGAGGCCGACGACGCAGTAGACAGATCTCCAGCGCGGAGAACCGCGGACCGTCTGGAATGCGCGCGAAGATCGCCGGATTCGTCTTGACGATGACCACGAGACCAGCGATGCCGAGGAGCGCGTGCACAAGAAGCGAGACCATAGCCGGAGTCTTGCCACCGATTTGAGTTTTGTCAATATTGACATAACCGCGGTGCGGTACTTTCTGCACATGGTCCGGCCTGCTCAAACGGCGCGCAGCGAGCGCACGCGCGAAGCACTGCGGCGCGCGGCGGTGGTGCGGTTCACCGCGCAGGGGGTGGAGGACACGTCGGCCGAGGAGATCGCGGCCGACGCCGGGGTGTCGCTGCGGACCTTCTATCGGCACTTCGCGTCGAAGCACGATCTGTTGTTCGCCGACTACGACGCTGGCCTGCATTGGTTCCGCAGGGCGCTTGGCCGACACGTCGCCCGACGAGTCGATCATCGACTCGGTGCAGGCGGCGATCATGGCGAGACCCTACGAGGATTGGGCCGTCACGCAGATCGCCTCGCTGCGCGTCCAGGAACTCGACGCCGGCCGGATCGTCAAGCACATGCGCCAGGTCGAGGCCGAGTTCGCCGAAGCGATCGAGGAACACCTCGCCGGGGAGAATCCACCGAAAGCCGGCACCGACGCGCGGATGCACATCACCGTCACCGCGCGGTGCATCGCCGCGGCGGTGTTCGGCGCGATGGAGGTGTGGATGCTCGGCGAGGACCGCTCGCTGCCCGAGCTGTCCCGGCTGTGCGGCGCGGCGCTGAAGACGTTGAGCAAGGGGATCGGCGACCCGGGCTGATCAAAGTTTCGTCAATATTGACAAAACTGCGCTCTGCGTGTCAGCCTCAGCCAATGACGGACTTTGACGCGATTGTCGTCGGCGCGGGCCACAACGGGCTGACCGCCGCCGCACTGCTCCAGAAGGCCGGGCTGCGCACGCTGTGCCTCGACTCCAAGCTCTACGCCGGCGGGATGGCGTCGACGGTGGAACTGTTCGACGGCTTCAAATTCGAGATCGCAGGCTCGGTGCAGATTCCGACGTCGGCGACGGTGAGCCGTGAGCTCGGGCTCGACGATCTGCCGACCGTCGACCTCGACGTGATGTCGGTATCGCTGCGCGGCGTCGGCGACGAACCGCTCGTCTACTACACCGACCCGATGAAGCTGCTGACGCACATCAACGAGGTGCACGGCGCGGAGGCCGTCAACGGGATGGCCGGCCTGATGGCCTGGTGTCAGGCGCCGACCCGGGCGCTGGGGCGCTTCGACGCGGGTCAGCCTCCGAAGACGCTCGATGAGATGTACGCCTGCGCCACAAACGAATTCGAGCGTTCGACGATCACCGATCTGCTGTTCGGGTCCGTCACCGATGTGCTCGACCGCTACCTGCCGGACAAGGAGAAGAACGGCGCGCTGCGGGGCATGTTGTCGCTGTTGGCGTGCAACACCACCTATCGCGGGCCCGCGACGCCCGGTACCGCCGCGGCGCTGGCGTACGGGTTCGCCGTCCCGGACGAGAACGCCCTACTGGTCAAGAAGTTGCGCGGTGGCATCGGGGCACTGACGTCACACCTGTGCGACGTATTCACTTCCAACGGTGGCGAACTGCGGCTGCGCAGCAAGGTCGACGAGATCACCGTCGCCGACGGCCGGGTCACCGGGGTCCGCCTCGAGGACGGTTCCACGGTGACCGCGCCGATCGTCATCTCCGGTGTCGCACCGGATCTCACGGTCAATGGGCTGGTCGACGGGAACGCGGTGCCTGCCGATGTCAGGGAGCGGTTCTCGCGCGTCGACCACCGCGGCAGCTATCTGCAGATGCACTTCGCGCTCGACGGCATACCGGAATTCGCGTCGCCCTACGAATTGCTCAACGATCCCGCGATGCAGTCGAACATCGGCATTTTCAGCACACCCGAGGAACTGCAGCAGCAATGGGAAGACTGCCGGCGCGGCATCGTGCCGGCCGATCCCGCGATCGCGCTGCAGATTCCGTCGGTCAACGATCCGGACCTCGCGCCGCCGGGCAAGCACGCGGTCTCGGCGTTCTCGCTGTGGTTCCCCATCGAGGAGACCCAGTCGAGCTACGGCGAGATGAAGGTGGAGATGGGGCAGCGGGTGATCGACAAGATCACCCGGCTCGCGCCGAATTTCGAAAGCCTGATCATCAGGCACACCACCTTCACGCCCAAACACATGGGCACCATGTTCGGCGCACCCGGTGGCGACTACTGCCACGGGCTGATCCATCCCGACCAGATCGGCATCAACCGGCCAGGGCCGAAAGGCTATGTCGATCAACCGATCCCGATCGACGGCCTCTACCTGGCCAGCGCAGGCTGCCACGGCGGGCCTGGCATCACGTTCGTTCCCGGCTACAACGCCGCGCAGCGGCGCTCGCCGACAACGCCTGACGCGTTTCGAGAGTCCGGCGGCGGGGAACGCCAGCGGGTATGGCACTGACTGTTGCCGTCACCGGTCCGACGGGCGACATCGGCATCTCGGCGGTCAAGGCGCTGGAACGCGCGCCAGGAGTCGAGCGGATCATCGGGATGGCGCGGCGCCCGTTCGATCCGGCCGCGCACGGATGGACCAGGACGGAATACCTGCAGGGCGACATCTTGGACCGCGACGCCGTCGACGCGCTGGTCGCCGAGGCCGACGTGGTGATCCATCTGGCCTTCATCATCATGGGCTCGCGCGAGGAAAGCGCCCGCGTCAACCTCGAGGGCACGCGCAACGTCTTCGACGCGACGGTGGCGGCGGACCGCCCGCGTCGGCTGGTGTACACCTCATCGGTGGCGGCCTACGGCTACCACGCCGACAATCCGGTGCCGATCACCGAGGATGTGCCGCCGCGCGGGTCACCCGAGCATTACTACTCCGAGCAGAAGGCCGCACTGCGAGGCCGCGCTGGCCGAAGTCACCGACGGCTCATCGCTCGAGGTCTACGTGTTGCGGCCGTGCATCGTCGCCGGGCCGAAGGCGCCAGCGCTCGCCGAGGCGATGCCGTGGAACCAGCTGCCGGGCCCGGTGAAGCGGGTCGCACAGGCAGTGCCGTTGCTCAAGCCGCCGTTCCCGGACCCCGGCACGCCGCTGCAGCTGGTCCACCACGACGACGTCGCCGCCGCAATCGCCTTGGCAGCAACGACTTCCGCACCGCCGGGGGCCTACAACATTGCCGGCGACGGAGTGTTGTCGATGTCGGACGTGGCCGAGGCGCTGGGCGCCCGTCCCGTCCGGGTACCGAGGGTGGCGGCGTCGGCGGCGTCGGAAGTCATCGCTCGGCTGCCGTTCGTACCATCCGCGCTGGAGTGGCTCCATGTCGGCCGCACGTCGGTGGTGATGGACACCGCCAAGGCGAAGTCACGGCTGGGTTGGACACCGAAATACACTGCCGCCGAGACACTGTCGGCGTTGGGCGAGGCGATCTAGCTCATTGGGTTGGTCGCCGGTGTCGGCCGGCCCGCTCGGCGTGGCGCCGCCTTCGTCGGACCAGTCGGCGCGCTCGTCGGGGCCCTTGGCCGGGGTCGCTCTGGACGTCGTCGTCGGCGCCCTGTGCGCCCGCGTCGGAGTCCGCGGTCTCAGGCTTCTTGCTGTTCACCGCTTCCTGACTACCCGCGCCGTCGGGCTCGGAAACCGTCAGAATGGCTAATCGCTGCGGGCACGCAGCTGGCTGACCCAGTCCTTGGGCACTCTATCGGAGGGGCCTGGCACTGATTGGTCCTCGGGATGACATTCCGGCGCAGCGAGTTCCGGACCGTCGTAGTACTCGTTCTCGTCGTAGTTCCAGAACCAATCCTCGCCAGGCTCGAACGAACGGATGATGGGATGTCCGGTTTCGCGCCAATGGGCGGAGGCGTGCCGGGCCAACGAATCGTCACAACACCCGATGTGCCCGCATGCCGCGCAGCGGCGCAGGTGCACCCACCAGCCGCCGTCCGCATCGCACTCGACGCAACCCGTGCCGCTTGGCGGAACCGCTGGGTCGACGGCTGTACTCATGCAGGCGAGCCTACCGTTGCCCGACGAAGCCTCGAGCAAGACTTTAAATCAATCCGATTCAATCAAAATGAGCGAAACCAAATGCGTTGGGGCAACCAGCCAATTCCCTTAATTGACGGCATCGTTTTCGTCCATCGGTCGCGTTGACAGCTAACCAAAGCTCTCTTAACGTCCCGCCCAAGCTTGACGACGATGGGACACACGTGGGTTTTGCAGAGGAGTGCTCGCTTAGCGCGGCGACGGTGCCGCAGGCGTCGTCATGCGTGCACGCCTCTCGGCGAACGGGGTAACCCGGTGTCGCAGTCTCTCGGCAGTCGACCGTGACGGGGACCGCCTGGTCCAAGCCCGCCTTCGCCGTCGGTGAATTCGTCGTCCTCGCGGGCGAGACCTTCGCCGCAATGGTGCGCCGACCCTTCGCCTGGCGCGAGCTTCTTGACCAAATCTGGTTCGTGGCAAGGGTATCGATCGTCCCGACACTCGTGCTGTCGATTCCCTATACGGTGCTCATCGTCTTCACGCTGAACATCGTGCTGATAGAGGTCGGCGCTGGCGACCTGTCCGGTGCCGGAGCAGCGCTGGCATCGGTGACGCAGGTGGGCCCGGTGGTGACCGCGATCGTCGTCTCCGGCGCTGGCGCCACCGCGATGTGCGCTGATCTAGGCGCCAGGACGATTCGCGAGGAGATCGACGCGATGAAGGTCATCGGCGTCAACCCGGTCCAGGCGCTGGTGGTGCCGAGGGTGATCGCCGCGACATTCGTTGCGCTGATGCTCTATTCGGTGGTGGCGGTCGTCGGCCTATTCGGGAGCTACTTCTTCGTGGTGTTCGTCCAGCACGTCACGCCGGGGGCCTTCGTCGCAGGGATGACACTGCTGACGGGCTTGCCGCAGGTGGTCGTTTCCCTGGTCAAGGCGCTGCTGTTCGGTCTCTCGGCGGGCCTCATCGCCTGCTACAAGGGACTGCACGTCGGCGGAGGGCCGACGGCGGTCGGCAATGCCGTCAACGAGACCGTGGTGTTCGCCTTCATGGCACTGTTCGTCATCAACATTCTCGCCACCGCGTTCGGCGTGAAGGTTGCGCCGTGACGGGTCTGTTGGTCGACCGGACCCGCAGGCTGGGGGAGCAGACGGCCTTCTACGGCCAAGCGCTCGGGGCTACCGCCGACGCCGTCCGGCGCTATCCGGCCGAGGTGCTGCGGTTGATCGCAGGCATGGGGATGGGCACAGGGGCGCTGGCGGTCATCGGCGGCACGGTGGCCATCATCGGGTTCCTCACGCTGTGCACCGGCGCGTTGATCGCTGCGCAGGGGTACAACACCTTGTCCAACGTCGGGATCGAAGCCCTCACCGGATTCCTTGGGGCGTTCCTCAATGTCCGGTTCATCGCACCGGCGACCGCGGGTGTGGCGCTGGCCGCGACCATCGGCGCAGGCGCGACCGCGCAGCTCGGCGCGATGCGCATCAATGAGGAGATCGACGCGCTGGAGGTGATGGGCATCCGGCCGATCACCTACCTCGCCTCCACGCGCATCGTGGCGGGGGTGATCGCCGTCATCCCGATCTACACCGTCTCCGTCTTGATGTCCTTCCTGGCGACCCGATTCGGGACGACGATCGTCTACGGGCAGTCGCGCGGCGTCTACGACCACTACTTCACGACGTTCCTTCATCCGACGGACCTGCTGTGGTCCTTCGTGGAGGCGGTGTCGATGGCAGCCGCCGTGATGGCGGTGCACACCTACTACGGGTACACCGCGACCGGGGGTCCTGCCGGCGTCGGCGAGGCGGTCGGTCGTGCGGTGCGCACCTCGATCACCGCGGGGGTCTTCATCCTCTTGACCATCACGCTGTCGGTGTACGGGCAGTCCGGCAACTTCCACCTGTCGGGGTGACGGGGATGGACAACGCACCCCGCCGAGGGCGGATCGATCCCATCTGGTGGGCACCCGTGCTCTTCCTTGTGATCGCAGCACTTTCCACGATGACGGTCCTGCTGTTCGCAGGGACGCTGCGCAGCTTCGTGCCGCTCACTCTGGTATCCGACAGGGCGGGCCTGGTCATGGAGAACGGCGCGAAGGTGAAGTTGCGCGGCGTCCAGGTCGGCGAGGTCGCATCCATCGGTGCCGAGTCCGGTGCGGCAGGGGACCTCTCGAAGCTGAACCTGAAGATGTACCCCGGGCCCTTCCAGTACCTGCCAAGCAACGTCGAGGCGGAGATCAAGTCCAGCACCGCGTTTGGCGCCAAGTACGTCGATCTCATCGTGCCTGAGGGTGGCGGCAGTTCCGAACGCCTCAAACCGGGCGCCGTGCTGCATTCAGCGCAACGTGACCGTCGAAGTCAACACTGTCTTTGAGAATCTGCAGTCAGTGGTCCACTCGATCGATCCGGCCAAGCTGAACTCGGTGTTGTCGGCGGTGGCTGAATCGGTGCGCGGCAAGGGCGATCGCATCGGTCAGGCGATCACCGATGCGAACAATGTGCTGCTCGCCGTGAATCCGAGGATGCCCACCGTCCGGCAGGACTGGCAGTTGTTCGGTAAGACCGCCGAGGCGTATTCGAATGCGGCGCAGGACATTCTGTCGATCCTGGACTCGTTCTCGACAACGAGCACGACGATCAGCACCAACGCTAAGTCGCTCGATCAGTTGCTGCTGTCTGCCGTCGGCTTCTCCCAATCGGGTATCAACACGATCGGCGGAAACCAGCCGAACTTGGTGCGTGCGATGAACATCCTCGATCCGACGACCGCCCTGTTCATGAAGTATTCGCCGACTTACACGTGCCTGTTCCAGGGCGCCCAGTGGTTCCTGGACCACGGCGGTCGAGATGCGTTGGGCGGCAACGGCAAGTCCGTGATCATGGACGCCGCGTTGTTGATGGGCGACGATCCGTACCGCTATCCGGACAACCTGCCGATCGTCAACGCAAAGGGCGGGCCCGGCGGCAAGCCGAGTTGCGGGTCGCTGCCCGATGTCAGCAAGAACTTCCCGGTCAAGTACCTGGTCACCGACACAGGGTTCGGCACGGGCCTCGATATCCGGCCCAATCCCGGCATCGGCTTCCCCGGCTTTGCCAACTACTTCCCGGTCACCAAGGGGGTACCTGAACCGCCGAAGATCCGTTACCCCGGCGGCCCGGCACCGGGTCCGTTGCCGCCCTACCCCGGAGCACCTGCTTACGGCGCACCGGAATACGGGCCCGACGGAACACCGCTCTATCCGCCGCCGCCTGGCGCGCCACCGCCACCGCCGGAGGGACAGCCATGAGACGGAGGAGGACCGTCCGCGCCGTGACGCGCGTGGCGCTGTTCACCACGATGTGCCTGGTCTTCATGTTCATCTTGGTGACGGTGTTCGGGCAGTTCCGATTCGACACGCGCGCCTCATACAGCGCGGTGTTCACGAATGTGTCTGGCCTCAAAGGCGGGAACTTCGTCCGCATCGCCGGTGTCGAGGTCGGAAAGGTCAAGGACCTGACCCTGCACAAGGACGGCACCGTGACCGTCGACTTCGCGATCGACAAGGGACTGCAGCTCACGGAGGGCACCAGGGCGGCGGTGCGCTACGAGAACCTCATCGGTGACCGTTACCTTTCGCTCGAGGACGGGCCGGGGTCGGTGCGCAAACTTCAACCGGGACAGACGATCCCGCTGGCACGGACCTCGCCCGCACTCGACGTCGACGCTCTCATCGGCGGCTTCCGCCCCCTCTTTCGTGCGCTGGATCCCGACCAGGTCAACGCGCTGTCCGGCGAACTGCTGAAGGTGTTCCAGGGCCAGGGCGGCACCATCTCGTCGGTGCTGGCGCAGACCTCCGCACTGACCACGACGCTCGCAGGCCGCGATGAGCTCATCGGCCAGGTCATCTCCAACCTGGACACCGTGCTTGGCACCTTCGCCACCCGTGACGATCAGTTCTCAGAAGGCCTGGACAAGCTGTCACAACTCGTCCAGGGACTGGCCGAGCGCAAGAGCGATATCGCGACCGGGACGGCGTACATCAACGCCGCCGCAGGCTCTGTTGCCGACCTGCTGACCGCCGCGCGCCAACCCATCAAAGACACCGTCGGTCAGACCGACCGATTCGCGGGCCAGATCATGGCCGATCACGACTACGTCGACGATCTGGTCAAGACCCTTCCTGACGCCTATCAGGTGCTGGCCCGCAACGGCCTCTACGGCGACTACTTCGGCTTCTACCTCTGCGACGCGATTCTCAAAGTCAACGGAAAGGGCGGCCAGCCCGTGTACGTCAAACTCGCCGGCCAAGACTCGGGACGGTGCACACCGAAATGACGCGATCCATCTGGAAAGCACTGAAGACGACCCAGAATCAAGCCGCTGGGCGAGCGCAATCGGGTCACCGTTGGCGTGGTCGGCACCCTGATTCTGGTCGCCTTGGTCATCGCCGTCTTCTCCTACGACAAGATTCCGTTCATCAAGGGCACCACCGACTACTCCGCATACTTCGCCGAGGCCGGTGGCATCAAGACCGGCAGCGACGTGCGGGTGTCGGGCCTCGGCGTCGGCAAGGTCTCCGCGATCCGGTTGGAAGGGACGAAAGTGCTCGTGGACTTCACGGTCCGCGACGGCGTCGAACTGGGTGACCGGACCGAGGCCGCGATCAAGACCGAAACCGTGCTCGGTACCAAGTTCCTCGAACTGACCCCGCGCGGCGACGGCAACCTCACCGGCACGATCCCGATCGAGCGCACCAAGTCCCCTTACGACCTGCCGGACGCCTTGGGTGATCTGACCACCACCATCAGTGCCCTGGACACCACGCAGCTGTCTTCTGCGCTAACGACTTTGGCGGACACCTTCAAGGACACCCCACCCGATTTGAAGATCGCGCTGGAGGGGGTGGCCCGGTTCTCCGACACCCTCAACACCCGCGACGCAAAGCTGCGCGACTTGCTTGGCAATGCCAACAAAGTCACCGCGGTGCTGGCGAAGCGCAGCGACCAGATCGCGAGCCTGGTCGTCAACACCAACGCCCTGTTGGCCGAGCTTCTGTCGCAACGCGAGTCCGTCGACGCTTTGATGAACAACCTCACGGCCGTGTCACACCAGATATCCGGCCTCGTCGACGACAACCGGACGCAACTCAAACCGGCCGTCGACAAGCTCAACGGTGTGCTGGCCATCCTCGACAACCGCAAGAAGGAGCTGCAGCGCACCCTGTATCTGCTTCGGCGATACGCGATGTCGTTCGGCGAAGTGCTGGGATCGGGGCCGTTCTTCAAGGCCTCACTGGTCAACCTCGCTCCTGGCCAGTTCGCCCAGCCGTTCATCGATTCCGCGTTCTCCGATCTGGGGCTGGACCCCAATGTGCTGTTGCCGTCGCAACTGGTCGACCCGGGGGTCGGCCAGCCCGGCACTCCGGCACTGCCTGTGCCCTTCCCTCGCACCGGGCAAGGCGGAGAGCCGCATTTGACTCTGCCCGACGCGATTACCGGTAACCCCGGCGATCCGGCGGGGGGCGCTACCCCTACCGCGAGCCGCTGCCTGCGCCCCCGCCCGGCGGGCCTCCGCCAGGACCGCCGGCACTGGGGCCCGCGCCAGGCGAACTGCCGCCGCCGACGTTCGGTCCACCTGTTCCTGAACCTGCGGGCGGGGGGCAATGATGTCCGTCCGCACAGCGCGAATTGCCATCGCGACAACGCTTGTCGTCATTCTTGCCGTCGCCTTAACCGTCGTCGCCACACCGTGGTGGGATCGCGTCAGCAGGAACACCTACGTCGCGTACTTCGCGAACACCAACGGTCTCTACACCGGCGACGAGGTCCGCATCCTTGGCGTCGCCGTCGGAACCGTGGAGGAGATCGACCCACAGCCGAACGCCGCGAAGGTCACCTTCTCGGTCGACAGGCAGTACCCCGTATCAGCCGATGTCCAGGCGGCGATCCTGTCGCCCTCGCTCGTCAGCGCCCGCGCGATCCAGCTGGTGCCCGCATACTCCAGCGGCCCGAAACTGGCTGACGGCGCCGCCATCCCGAAGGAGCGCACCGCGGTTCCCGTCGAATGGGACGACTTGCGTCAGCAGCTGGAGAAGCTCACCGACTCGCTTGCAGCCCACCACCCCCGGCGGGCCAAGCGCGGTGGGCGAGTTCATCAACAGCGCCGCGGACAATCTGCGCGGCCAGGGCGACACCGCGCGCGACACGGTCATCAAACTCTCCCAAGCGGTTTCGGCGCTCGGCGACCACAGCACCGACATCTTCAGCACGGTGCGCAACCTACAGTTGCTGGTGTCAGCGCTGTCCTCGAGCAGCGATCTGCTCGCCGCCTTCAACACGAATCTGGCCGACATCACCACCGTGCTGTCCAACACGCCCAACGAGGTCGCGAATGCGACGCAGGGCCTCGACGGTGCGGTGAACGACCTGCGCGGCTTCGTCGCCGAGAACCGCGAGGGCCTCGGCGTCACCTTCGATCACCTCAATGCGATCACCACGGCGTTGAATGACAGCCGCGGTGACGTCAAGCAGGTTCTACACATCGCGCCGACGGTGTTCCAGAACTTCATGAACATCTACCAACCCGCGCAGAGCGCGGTCACCGGCATTCTGGCCCCCGTCAACTTCGCCAATACCGTCCAATTCATCTGCAGCGCAATCCAGGCCGCATCGCGGGAGAATTGGGAGCAATCGTCGAAGCTGTGCGTCCAGTATCTCGCGCCGATCATCAAGAACCGCCAGTACAACTTCCCGCCGCTGGGTATCAACCCGTTCGCGGGAGCGTCGGCGCGACCCAACGAGATCACCTACAGCGAGGACCGGCTGAATCCGCACCTGCCGCCGGATGCCCCTGCGGTGCTGAATGACCCTGCAGAACCCCTGGCGGCAGAGGCGGCGATCGGTGATCTGCCACCGGTGGCAACGCCCACCGACCCCAGCCAGGGACTCCAAGGCCTGATGGTGCCAGGAGGCACGCCGTGAGGCGCATGCTGGCAGGGGCGCTGATCGTGGCCTGCCTGACGGCGATCCCGGGATGTGAGTGGCAGGGCCTCAACTCGCTGAGCCTGCCGGGAACCGAAGGCGTCGGCGACGGTTCGTACACCATCCAGGCTCAGCTGCCCGATGTGGTTGTCATTCAACGGAACACCCGCGTCCGCGTCGCCGACGTCAACGTCGGCAACGTCACCAAGATCGAGGTACAGGACTGGCATGCGCTGGTCACCATGCGCATCGACGGCAACGTCCATCTACCGGCGAACAGCACCGCCAAGGTCGGGCAGACCAGCCTGCTGGGGTCCATGCACATCGAACTGGCACCGCCCACCGACGAGCAGCCGAAGGGTGAACTCAAGGACGGCTCGGTGATTCCGCTATCCGCGGCCAGCACGTATCCGACCACCGAGCAGACGTTGGCGTCGGTGTCGATTCTGCTCAACGGCGGCGGGCTGGGTCAGCTTCAGGAGATCAATCAAGCGTTCGCCAAGGCATTGGCGGGCCGTGAGAACGACATGCGCAGCCTGCTGAACCAGTTGGATACCTTCATATCTCAGCTCAACGCGCAGACCGACGACATCATCGCCGCCACCGAACATCTCAACGCGTTGGCAGGGCAGGTCGCGGCGAAGGATCAGACCGTCGACAAGGCGCTCACCACGATCCCGCAGGCGCTGGCCGTGCTGTCGGACTCCCGCACCAAGCTGGCGAATGCGATCGACGCGCTTGGCAAGTTCAGCGCCATCGCCACCTCGACGGTCAATCAGACCAAAGAGTCGTTCGTGAACAACCTTCGCAACATCGCGCCGGTGTTGCGGGAGTTGGCGAACGCAGGGCCTGCCCTCACCAAGGGGCTGGACTTCCTGTCGACGTACCCCTGGGTGAAGAGCAAGCTTGCCAACTGGTTTCGGGGTGACTTCGCCAACATCACTCTCGTCATCGATCTGACCTTGAGCCGGATCGACAGCAGCTTGTTCACCGGGACGAGGTGGGAAGGCGACCTCACGGAACTCGAACTGCAGTGGGGCCGCACGATCGGCCAGATGCCGAGCCCGTACACGGCGGGCAACCCGCTGATCGCCCCGTATCACTGGGGGAGTTACTGACATGCTGCGCTTGTCTCGTCAGGTGTGGACCCAGTTGGCGGTCCTGGCGGCGATCACCGTCATCTCCGTCGGCGTGATGGCGTTCGGCTTCGTGAAGGTACCGGCGCTGTTCGGAATCGGGCGGTACCTCGTGACGGTCGACCTACCCGCGTCCGGCGGGTTGTATCCGACGTCCGTGGTGACCTATCGCGGCACCGAGATCGGCAGGGTCAAGTCGGTCGAAGCCACCGCCGACGGCGTCCGCGCCGTTCTGAAACTGAACTCGGACACCAAGATTCCATCCGACGTGACGGCGGCGGTGCACAGCCGCTCGGCGGTCGGAGAACAGTTCATCGAACTGACCCCTGGCTCAGCCGCCAACGCGCCGCCGCTGCGCGACGGCGATGTCATTCCGGTGGGTAAGACGCAGATTCCTGCCGATATCGGAAGCCTGCTCGACGCCACCAACAAAGCGTTGCAGGCGATCCCCCAGGACAACCTGCGCACCGTCGTCGACGAAGCGGCCACGGCCGTCGGCGGGCTCGGACCCGAACTGTCACGCATCGTCGACGGATCGACGTCACTGGCGATCGAGGCGGGTAAGACCGTCGATCCGATCACGCAGCTGATCGATCAGTCGCCGCCAGTGCTCGATTCCCAAGTGCGGACTGCGGATTCGATCGCAACATGGGCGCAGCGCACAGCAGCCATCACGGGTCAGCTCAAGGCGCAGGACACGGCCTTCGCCGATCTCCTCCACCAGGGCGGGCCTGCGTTGGAGGAAGGCAGGGCGCTGTTCGACAGGGTCGCCCCCGCCTTGCCGGTGCTGCTGGCCAATCTGGTGAGTCTCGGCGATATCGCGGTGACCTACCGTAATGATCTCGAGCAGCTACTCGTTCTCTTCCCGCAGGGGACTGCCGTCATGTCGGCGATCGCCGTCGCGGATTCCGGTGTCAAACAGGCATATCGGGGTATCTATCTCGACTTCAACCTCAACCTCAACCTGCCGCCGCCATGCAACACCGGATTCCTGCCGGTCCGGCAGCAGCGGTCGCCAAGCGATCAGGACTACCCCGAGCGGCCCGCGGGTGAGTTGTACTGTCGCGTGCCACAGGACTCGGACCTCAATGTCCGCGGCGTGCGCAACATTCCGTGCGAGACGAATCCGGCCAAACGCGCGCCTACTGTCGAGCTGTGCGAGAGCGACGAGCAGTACGTCCCGCTCAACGACGGCTACAACTGGAAGGGCGATCCCAACGCGACGTTGTCGGGTCAGGGTGTGCCGCAGTACGCGCCGGGCACCGATCCGCGGTTGCCGCCGCCGAGTGTGGCACCGGTCGCCGCCGTTCCCTACGACCCGGCCACCGGTGCCTACATCGGCCCGGACGGCAAGCGATATACCCAGGCCGACCTGGCGCACCCGGATAACAAGACATGGCAGTCGATGCTGGTGCCGCCCGCGACGCCCTAGCGTGGCCGTGTCGAGTGGCGCTGCACGTCGCTGCCGTTGACTCTGCGCTCAGGGCGGGGCCTGCTCGCACTTTTGCGCCCTCACCGCAGAGTCAACGGATGGGCCCCATCGTCGAGTCGGGTGCGCTCCAGTCGGTCGAGACGAACCGGTGGCGGATAAGCCAGTCATCGCCGACGGGAACGAACACATCGCGGTACCGGCCGTAGTGGTCGAGTCCGATCTCGGTAAAGACGGTGAAGTAGCACGCGACCCGCACTTGTTGCGGCGTCACATCGGTGAAGCGGGTGTTCGCGACGTTGTGGCGCACGATCCGCTTGACGCCCGTCGCAGCGGCCACCGTGCTCGGGCCCGTCACGACGCCACCCAATAACGCGACGATCGCGGCGCGCCCGCGCACCGGGTCGGAGCCGCGCAGTTCGAGCTCGCCGTCCTCGCAAAAGGTTTCGGCGAGCTCATCGAGACGCAATGCATCACCCGACCAGTTGTACCGGGCCAACGTGTCCCTGATGCGTTCACGCGCTGCCAGCTCCCAAAGCTCCATGACTCGAACCGTAAACCAGCTATCGTCGCGCCATGGCAACCAGTGATTCGCGCGAAGTCACGATCGAAGCAACGCCCGAGGAGATCCTCGACGTCATCGCCGACGTCGAGTCGACGCCGACGTGGTCCCCGCAGTATCAGAGCGCCGAGGTCCTCGAGGCCTACGACAACGGCAGGCCGAAGCGAGTCAAGATGAAGATCAAGACCGCGGGCATCTCCGACGAGCAGATCGTCGAGTACACCTGGGCCGGACGACGTCGTCAGTTGGACCCTGATCAGTGCGGGTCAGTTGAAGGCCCAGGATGCGTCCTACACCCTGACGGCCGACGGTGACAAGACCAAGGTCAGGTTCGACATCAGCATCGATCTGGCGATTCCGTTGCCTGGGTTCGTGCTCAAGCGTGCGATGAAGGGCGGGGTGGAGACCGCCACCGACGGCCTGCGCAAGCAGGTGTTGAAGGTCAAGAAGGGTGGCTGACGCCGGGCCGCTGGCCGGGGTGAAGGTCATCGAACTCGGCGGCATCGGCCCAGGCCCACACGCCGCGATGGTGCTCGCCGACCTCGGCGCCGATGTGGTGCGGGTGCGCAGGCCGGGCGGGTTGCAGATGCCTGCCGAAGACCTCGACCTGTTGCACCGCGGCAAGCGCATTGTTGATCTCGACGTCAAGAGCGAACCGGGCAAGCTGCTGGACCTGGTGGCGAAGGCGGACGTGCTGATCGACGCGTTCCGGCCGGGAACCTGCGAGCGACTGGGGATCGGGCCCGACGACTGCGCGGCGGTCAACCCGCGGCTGATCTTCGCCCGGATCACCGGGTGGGGTCAGGACGGCCCATTGGCGCAGACCGCAGGCCACGACATCAACTACCTCTCCCAGACCGGGGCGCTGTCGGCCATCGGCTACCGCGACCGCCCGCCGGTCGCCCCGCTCAATCTGGTCGCCGACTTCGGCGGCGGGTCCATGTTCGTGCTGCTCGGCATCGTCGCCGCGCTGTACGAGCGGGAACGCTCGGGCAAGGGCCAGGTGATCGACGCCGCGATGGTCGACGGCGTGTCCATCCTTTCGCAGATGGCGTGGACGATGAAGTCGACCGGAACGCTCAAAGACCAGCGCGAATCGTTCATGCTCGACGGCGGCGCGCCGTTCTACCGCACATACGAAACCTCGGACGGCAAGTACATCGCCGTCGGTGCGATCGAACCGCAGTTCTTCGCGCAACTGTTGACCGGTCTCGGTTTGTCGGCCGAAGACGTGCCCAACCAACTCGACGCCGCGGCTTTCCCCGATTTGCACAAGCTGTTCGCAGAGAAGTTTGCGGGCAAGACTCGCGACCAATGGACCGATATCTTCGCCGGCACGGATGCCTGCGTCACACCCGTGCTCACCTGGGGTGAAGCGGCGCAGAGCGAACATCTCAGGGCACGCTCAACGATGCTGACCAGCAATGGCGTCGACCAGGCCGCGCCCGCACCGCGGTTCTCTCGCACACCCTCGGGGCCGGTCGGTGTGCCGCCCAAAACCACGACGCGCATCGACGAAATCAACTGGTAAGAAAAATTAGCTACGGAATCCGATGCATAAGCCTTCCGAGTTAGCTAGACTTAGCCACATGGCTGTCCGAGCATCGAGAGAAGTTGTATTCGAAGCGCCGCCGGAAGCGATCCTGGACGCGCTCGCCGACATCGATGAGGTGCCGTCGTGGTCGCCAGTCCACAAACATGCCGAGGTTCTCGACCGACACCCCGACGGCCGCCCGCACCACGTGAAGGCGACGCTGAAGATCATGGGCATCAGCGACAAGGAGGTGCTCGAGTACCACTGGGGGCCCCGCTGGGTGGTGTGGGACGCGCATGACAACCTCCAGCAGCGCGGTCAGCACGGCGAGTACAACCTCACGCCCGAGGGTGAGGACAAGACGCGGGTGCGATTCGACATCATCCTGGACCTCGCCGCGCCAATCCCCGAGTTTCTGATCAAGCGGGCCAAGAAGATCGTGCTGGACGTCGCGACGGAAAACCTGCGCAAGCGGGTCATGGAGAAATACGCGTCCTAGGTTCGGGTCGTGGCCGTCCGGACATCACGCGAGGTCGTGATCGAGGCACCGCCGGAAGCCATCATGGATGCGCTCGCCGACGTAGGGGCGCTGCTGGCCGATACGCCGGCGTACAGGCGGGCCGAGGTCCTCGACAGGTATGACGACGGCCGCCCGCACCACGTCCGCCTTGCGGTAAAGGTACTCGGGCAACTCGACGAGGAAATTCTCGAATTCCGCTGGGGCCCAGACTGGTTGGTGTGGGACGCGAACCCAACAAAGCAACAGTACGCTCAGCATGTCGAGTACACGCTGCGACCCGACTACACCGGCACGTCGACCGTAGTGACGGTCGGCGTCACTGTCGAGCCCGACTCGCTCATCCCGGACTTCTTCATCAAGCGCGCCGGCAAGACGATTATCGACGCCGCAATCGAGGGGCTACGTAAGAGGGTGCTGGGGGATAACCGGTAGTCCTGCCTTGAAGCTGACGGTGACAGCACTTTCCTGCCAGCGTTGACGACTTCTGGTGGCACAACCGGGATCTTGAGTAGGCCGGATCGCCCGGCTGCAACACCAGCACCACTTCCATCAAAGTCACTAGAAACAAAGGAGTTTCACCATGAAGAATCTCGCCATCGGTGCGGCGACTGCCGGCGTTCTGGCTGCCGCCTGTCTGGGCCTGGTCGGCACGGCCTCGGCTGCCCCGGTCTCCCACAATTCGGCCTCCGAAGCCATCAGCCAGCTGCAGGACCTCGGTTACGCCGTTCAGGTCAACGTGGTCAACGGCCCGCAGTCTTCGCTGTTGTCGGAGTGCTCGGTCGACAGCATCAGCGGACGGGCAGGCACTGACTCGGCCGGCCAGCCGCTCACCCCTGCAGAAGCCGGCACCGTCCACGTCAACATCAACTGCCCGTCGGACTTGTCCTAGAGCAAGGTGCAACACCAGCGAAACATGACGGGCTTACCGTTTCGGGATGCCGTCGCGACGACGGTCGGCGCTGGTCGACAAGCTGGTGGTCGACAAACCGGGCCGCCCGCAGCAGGAGATTCTGGATGAACTGCGCCGCGTGATCCTCGACGGCGCAGTTCCTCCGGGCACCCCTATCCCGTTGGCGGAGGTTTCCGAGCTGTTCGGTGTCAGCCAGATCCCGGTTCGGGAATCGCTGAAGACGTTGATCGGCGAGGGCCTCGTCACCCACAGAAGCAACCTCGGTTACACCGTCGCCCAGCTCACCCCACAGGAACTGCGCGAAATGTATATCGTGCGAGAGACTTTGGAGTCGGCCGCGCTGGCCGCTGCGGTGGCGAACGCGACCGACGCGGATCGCGCCGCAATCGTCGCGGTTAACGACGTTCTCGAGCAGGCGATCCGCGACGACGATCCGATCACCTACCACCGGCAGAGCCGGGAGTTCCATATCGCGTTGAGCAGGCCGTCACGCATGCATCGGTTACTGCACATGCTGGAGTCGGCGTGGAATGTCACCGAACCGGTGCAGTCGATGGTGCACGTGGCGCCATCGGACCGAGCACATCTGCACACCGATCACTGCCAGATGGTCGACGCGTTTCTCGCAGGCGATGTCGAGCAACTGCTCGCAGTCTCGGAACTGCACGCCCAGCGTCTCAACTCGGTGATTGCCACGCTGCCCACCGACACCGGGCTGCTGGCGTGGCCGGATATATCTTTCACGCAATAGCCAGGTATTTCGCAGGAAATAGGGCCGAAATACGCCGTAGATAGCGTCCGGCCATGACCGACATCGACACACCGCAGACCGTGAAACAACAGCCGCCGGGCGCCGTTGTCGGCGCGGGTGACATCGTCGAGGCCGCAGGCCACCCGGTCGGCGGTGGCCTGATCAAACCGGGCTACGACCCACGCCTGACCAACGAGGATCTGGCGCCGCTGGCGAAGCAGAGCTGGTCGTCGTACAACATCTTCGCGTTCTGGATGTCCGACGTGCACAGCGTCGGCGGCTACGTCACGGCAGGCAGCCTTTTCGCGCTCGGTCTTGCCAGTTGGCAGGTGTTGGTGGCACTGCTCATCGGCATCGTGATCGTGAACTTCTTCTGCAATCTGGTGGCCAAACCCAGCCAGGCCACCGGTGTGCCGTACCCGGTGATCTGCCGCAGCGTGTTCGGCGTGCTCGGCGCGAACATCCCGGCGATCATCCGCGGTCTGATCGCCGTGGCCTGGTACGGCATCCAGACCTACCTGGCGTCAGCGGCCCTGGATGTGGTTCTGCTCAAGCTCTTCCCGGGCCTTGCGCCGTACGCCGACGTGAACCAGAACGGGTTCCTCGGGCTGCCGTTCCTCGGCTGGGGCAGCTTCCTGCTGTTGTGGGTATTGCAGGCCTGCGTGTTCTGGCGCGGTATGGAATCGATCCGCAAGTTCATCGACTTCTGCGGCCCCGCAGTGTATGTCGTGATGTTCGTGCTCTGCGGCTATCTCATCTACAAGGCTGGCTGGGGTGCGATCGACCTCAATCTCGGCGAGGTGACATACACGGGACTCGAGTCGATCCCCGTGATGCTCGGCGCCATCGCACTCGTGGTGTCGTACTTCTCGGGGCCGATGCTGAACTTCGGCGACTTCGCCCGCTATGGCAAGTCGTTCGACGCGGTGAAACGCGGCAACTTCCTCGGCCTTCCGGTGAACTTCCTGGTGTTCTCGATTCTGGTCGTCGTCACCGCATCGCTCACGGTGCCGGTGTTCGGCGAGCTGATCACCGATCCGGTGACGACAGTTGCGCGCATCGATTCCACATTCGCGATTGTGCTTGGCGCGTTGACGTTCACCATTGCGACCATCGGCATCAACATCGTTGCGAACTTCATCTCGCCTGCGTTCGACTTCTCCAATGTCAGCCCGCAGCGGATCAGCTGGCGCGCGGGCGGCATGATCGCTGCGGTCGGCTCTGTGCTGATCACGCCGTGGAACCTGTACAACAACCCCGAGGTCATCCACTACACGTTGGAGATCCTCGGCGCTTTCATCGGCCCGCTGTTCGGAGTGCTGATCGGGCACTACTACATGATCCACAGCCAGAAAGTGATCATCGACGACATGTTCACCCTCTCCGAGGACGGAAGCTACTGGTACACAAACGGATACAACCCGGCGGCGGTCATCGCCACCGCGGTCGCTGCAGTGGTCGCCGTCATTCCAGTGCTGGCGGTCGGCGTGCCCGGCATGCACACTGCAGCGCAGTACAGCTGGTTCGTCGGATGCGGGCTCGGACTGGCCGTCTACTACCTGCTCGCCACGCGCGGTAAGTTCGCTGTCGCGCCGCTGCCGTGACCCTGATCTGGGTGATCAACCCGAACACCACCCAGGCGATGACCGACAAGATCGAGGAATGCGCCAGGGCGGTCGCAGGCGCGGACGTCTCCGTCACGGGCGTCACATCCGAGATCGGGCCTGAGTCGATCGAGAGCCATTACGACGAGGCGATGAGTGTGCCCGGTGTGCTGAAGGTTGTCCAGCGGGGCGAACGTGAGGGCGTCGACGGTTATGTGATCGCCTGCTTCGGCGACCCCGGCCTCGACGCGGCGCGTGAGGTTGCCTCCGGTCCGGTGATCGGCATTGCCGAAGCGGCGATGCACATGGCCAGCCATCTGGGCCGCGGATTCTCCGTCGTCACCACGCTGAAGCGGACCGTCGGGCGGGCCACCGACCTTGCGGAACACTATGGAATGCAACGGTTCTGCTACGGCATCCACGCCTGTGAGATACCGGTGCTCGAGCTCGACACCGATCCGGACGCCCGCAAGATCATCACAGAAGCGTGCCGCGACGCGGTCGAGTCGGACGCCTCCGACGCCGTGGTGCTCGGCTGCGCGGGCATGGCGGACATGTGCGCGGAGATTTCGTCGGAACTGGGAGTGCCTGTGATCGACGGCGTCGCCGCGGCGACGCTGACAGTGCGATCGCTCGTCGCGATGGGCCTGCGGACGTCGAAACGGAGCGAGTACGCAACACCGCCGCCCAAGGGCTACCTCGGCGGGTGAACCGCGCGCCAGTGGTCGGCGATCTCGATTCGGCGCGCGATCCACACCGCGTCGTGTGACTGCACGTGATCGAGGAAGCGTTCCAGCGCCGATGTGCGGGCAGGCCTGCCGACAAGGCGGCAGTGCAGGCCAACGGACAGCATCTTCGGGCTTCCTTCGAGTCCCTCGGCGTAGAGCACATCGAATGCGTCGCGCAGGTGTGCGAAGAACTCGTCACCGTTGGAAAAGCCTGCCGCTGAGGCGAATCGCATATCGTTGGTGTCCAGTGTGTACGGCACCACTAGGTGGTGCACACCGCGCACCCGCACCCAGTACGGCAGGTCGTCGGCGTAGGAGTCCGAGTCGTAGACGAAGCCGCCGTGCTCGACCACCAGCTCGCGAGTACGCGGCGAGTCGCGCCCGGTGTACCAGCCGAGCGGCGCCGCGCCGGTGAGATCACGAAGGATGTCGACGGCTTCGGTGAGGTGCGCGCGCTCGGTGTCGCGGTCGACGGACTGGTAGGACTTCCACCGCAAGCCATGGCAGGCGATTTCATGGCCGAGTTCACCAAACGCGGCCACCGCTTCGGGATTTCGCTGCATAGCCCTGGCCACGGCGAAGATCGTCAGGGGAATCCCGCGACGTTCGAAGACCCGGAGCACGCGCCACAATCCGGCACGGGATCCGTATTCGTACAGCGACTCCATGCTCATGTGCCGGTCGGGAAACGCATCGGCCGGGGTGATCTCCGACAGGAATGTCTCCGACGTCGAGTCGCCGTCCAACACGGAGTTCTCCGCGCCCTCTTCGTAATTGAGCACGAACTGTACGGCGACGGCAGCGCCGCCGGGCCATTGCGGGTCAGGCGGATTGCGGCCGTACCCGACCATGTCCCGTGGATAGCTCATGCCAGCTCCCCGAACAGCCGAAGACGGGCAAGGCCACCGTCGGGGTAGATGTCCAGACGCGCCTGCTCGACGATGTCATCCGCAGCGACGAGGAAGCGATGGCGGGTATCCGGCAGCAGTTCCGTGCGCGGCAACAGCTCCACCCATTGACCGTCGGGACACAGGCCGGTCAGCGCGGCCGCCCCTGGGCTGTTGCCAACGAAGTACGACGTGTCGATCTCGGCGAGACGCACGCTTCCCGCGCCTGCCAGCCGGATGAGCACCCAGTCGTTCGCGTCGTCACGACGCCTGGCGGTTTCCCACCCGTCGCCCATCACCTGCGCGAGGCCGGGGAAGATGATGTTCTGCGGTGAGCTGTAGAAGCGATTCGAACAGTCCAGCACCAGACCGCCGTTCTCCAGCGCGGCCAGATCGAGCGGCCCGATGCCGAGAAACCGGGGGTCGGGCCTGCCTTCGCCGTGCACCCGCAATCGCGCAACACCGCCGTCCGGGTGAATACGCAGTCGCACATGGGTCCAACGCTTTTCGGAGGTGACCTCGAAGGGGTTGCGGCTGTCGCCGTACACCTTGGCGCGCTCGACGATCGTTTCCCAGCCAGGATCTGCAGCGAGCTGTCCGGCGGTCGGATAGCCGTCGACCTCGATTGCCTCGACGGCGATCTCCGGCGGGTAGTTGCCCTTGAACCAGGCGGTGTCGACGACGATGCCGCGGATCAGGCCAGGCACACCGAGCCGGACGATCGCCTCGTCATGGCCGGGTTCGCGCCTGCGCCGGGTCTCCCAGCCGTCATAGACCTGACCACGGTGTCCAAAGGTCGCCGGCTGAAAGTCCGCCGGGCCGGGGCTGATCAAGTTGTCCTTCTCGGCGAACGTCTCATCATTGGCCCAGACGACAGCGCCACCGAGGGTCCGCAACGCAAGGTCCGGGAGCCAGGTGAAGTCCGGCAGCGAATCCGTCGAGGGCATCCGACCATCGTCACAGATGCGTGCGGTTCCGTCGCCTCGGAATGCGGGCCCCTGTGCGGAGGTTGGTCTGCGTATGCCGACCGGAATCATGTTGCATCCCACCCCGCAGGCCACCAACGTCGTCGACGACGTCGTCTCGCAGGCTCGCCGCGCCTACGATCTCGGAGTCCGACAGGTCTGGCTGGCTCAGCAGTTCGATCACGACGCCATCTCCCTGGCTGGCCTGGTTGGCGCGGCGGTGCCAGGGCTCGGCGTCGGCACGTCGGTGGTCCCCATCAATCCGCGCCATCCCCTGGTCGTGGCGTCGCAGGCGCAGACGGCTCAGGCCGCCGCGCACGGCAACTTCAGCCTCGGCCTCGGGCTGGGCGCCCACGAACCGGAACGTGTGGCGTTCGGCACCGCGTGGCCAAACACGATCCAGCGATTGCGTGAGCACCTGACGATCCTGCGGTCGGTGTTCGACACCGGAGCCGTAGAGTTTCGACGGCCAGGAGCTCAGCGCCAACCCCGGCTGGCCGGTCACGGTCGCCGGGGGCACGCCGGTGCCGGTGTATGTGGCAGCGATGGGGCCAAAGGCGTTGCAGGTCACCGGCGAACTAGCCGACGGCACACTGCCTTACCTCGCCGGACCGCGAACGATCGACGAGTTCATCGAACCCGCGATCGCGAAAGCAGCGGCCGACGCGGGTCGGCCGAAGCCCAGAATCATCGCTGCGGTGCCTGTATTGGTGTCCGACGACGTCGATGCTTCGCATGCCTTCGCTGCTCAGCAGTTGAGTTTCTACGAGACCATCCCGTCGTATCAGAAGGTGATCGCGCGTGAAGGCATCGCGAGCGCGGCCGACCTCGCTGCAATCGGCCCTGCGGAGTCGGTGGTGCGACAGCTGAAACGCTACCTGGATGCCGGTGCTACGGATGTGGCGCTCAGCCCGCTGGACCGCACCGATCCTCTTGTGGCCGAGAAGATATGGGCTGTTGCCGCTACTCTCTAACTACGCGGTCTAAGCACTGACAACCGCCGGATCGCCTCATCGAGCGTCTCGTCACGCTTGCAGAAGGCGAAGCGCACCAAGTGATTCCACGCGTCGGCGTGGTCGGCCCCCGGATCGCAGAACGCGGACATCGGGATCGCCGCCACGCCGGCGCGTTCCGGCAATTGAGCACAGAACGCCGTGCTGTCGTCGTACCCGAGTGGACGCGGATCGGCGCACAAGAAGTAGGTGCCGAAACTGTCGTGCACTTCGAATCCCAGATCGGCGAGCGCCGAGCTCAGCTTGTCGCGCTTTGCCTGCAACGACTCTCGCAGTGTTGCGACCCATGCCTCCTCGGCGTTCAGAGCATTGGCAACCGCAGGCTGAAACGGCGCTCCGCCGACGTAGGAGAGGTATTGCTTGGCCGCGCGCACCCCTGAGATGAGTTCTGGCGCACCGCAGGCCCATCCGATCTTCCAACCGGTGCAGTTGAACATTTTGGCCGCGCTGGAGATCGTGACCGTGCGGTCAGCCATCCCGGGGTAGTTGGCCAGCGGGATGTGGCGGCGCCCGTCGAACACAAGGTGCTCGTACACCTCGTCGGTGATCACCAGCAGGTCAGCGTCGACAGCGAGTTCGGCGAGCGCCTTCAGTTCCTCGTCCGACGCCACCATGCCGGTCGGGTTGTGCGGCGAGTTGACGATCAACGCCTTGGTCCGCGGCGTCACGGCGCGGCGCAGGCCGTCGACATCGATCGCGAAGCCGCGGCCGTCCTGCACCAGCGGCACCGCACGGCGCTCGCAGCCCGCCATCGCGATGACGGGGGAGTACGAGTCGTAGAACGGCTCGATCAACAGGACTTCGGACCCCGGTTCGACGAGCCCGAGCACCGCCGAGGCGATCGCCTCGGTGGCGCCGACGGTCACGAGCACCTCGGTGTCGGGGTCGTAGTCGGTGCCGAAGTGGCGCTTGCGCTGTGCGGCGATCGCTTCACGCAGCGGCGCGATGCCCAGGCCGGGCGGGTACTGGTTGACGCCCTCGGCGATCGCGTTCTCGGCGACCTTCAGCATCGCGGGCGGCCCGTCCTCGTCGGGGAAGCCCTGGCCCAGATTCACGGCGCCGATGCGGGCGGCGAGCGCCGACATCTCGGCGAAGATCGTGACCGCATAGGGCTCGAGGCGCCGCACCGTCATGACCGTCGAGCCTAGAGGGCGCCTGTCCATCTCCGGCGAACGTGGGTTACCAGCACGAAATTCCGGCGATTCATGTGCGGGTAACCCACGTTCGGCAAGTACTTAGACCGCCCAACCAACAGGTTGGCCGAGGCTGTTAGGCTGACCAGGCAGAGGACTACCGCCCATGTGGGCTTGGCTCCCATAACCCCATCTGAAGAGGAAATATCTTCATGTCCGAAGAAGCCTTCATTTACGAGGCAATACGCACGCCTCGCGGCAAGCAGCGCAACGGCTCTCTCAACGAGGTCAAGCCGCTCAACCTGGTCGTCGGCCTGGTCGACGAGCTCCGTCGGCGCAACCCCGACCTCGACGAGACCCTGATCAGCGACATGATCCTTGGCGTCGTGTCACCGGTCGGCGACCAGGGCGGCGACATCGCCCGCACCGCGGTGCTGGCAGCGGGCCTGCCCGAGACGACCGGCGGCGTGCAGCTCAACCGGTTCTGCGCCTCGGGCCTTGAGGCCGTCAACACCGCCGCACAGAAGGTCCGCTCCGGCTGGGACGACCTGGTGCTGGCCGGTGGCGTCGAGTCGATGAGCCGCGTGCCGATGGGTTCCGACGGCGGCGCATGGGCCACCGACCCGGAGACCAACTACCAGATCGGCTTCGTGCCGCAGGGCATCGGCGCCGACCTGATCGCCACCATCGAGGGCTTCTCGCGTGAGGACGTCGACCGCTACGCGCTGCGGTCGCAGGAGAAGGCCGCGGAGGCGTGGTCGGGCGGCTACTTCGCCAAGTCCGTCGTGCCGGTGCGCGACCAGAACGGCTTGGTCATCCTCGATCACGACGAGCACATGCGCCCCGATTCCACGCTCGAGGGCCTTGGCAAGCTGAAGACCGCGTTCGACGGTATCGGCGAGATGGGCGGCTTCGACGACGTGGCGCTGCAGAAGTACCACTGGGTCGAGAAGATCAACCACGTCCACACCGGCGGTAACAGCTCGGGCATCGTCGACGGCGCCGCGCTGGTGCTCGTCGGCAGTGAAAAGGCAGGCACCTCACAGGGATTGACCCCTCGGGCGCGCATCGTGGCCACCGCCACCAGCGGTGCGGACCCGGTCATCATGCTCACCGGCCCGACTCCGGCGACCCGCAAGGTGCTCGACCGCGCGGATCTGACGGTCGACGACATCGACCTGTTCGAGCTGAACGAGGCGTTCGCCTCGGTGGTGTTGAAGTTCCAGAAGGACCTCAACATCCCCGACGAGAAGCTCAACGTCAACGGTGGCGCAATCGCGATGGGGCACCCGCTGGGCGCCACCGGCGCCATGATCACCGGCACCATGGTCGACGAGCTCGAGCGCCGCAACGCGCGTCGCGCGCTGATCACACTGTGCATCGGCGGCGGCATGGGTGTCGCGACCATCATCGAGAGGGTTTAAGAGCATGGCAGAGAACACCATTCAGTGGGATAAGGATGCCGACGGCATCGTCACCCTGACGATGGACGACCCCACCGGGTCGGCCAACGTGATGAACGAGCACTACGCCGAGTCCATGCACAACGCTGTCGAACGCCTTGTCGCAGAGAAGGATTCGATCACCGGTGTTGTCATCACCAGCGCGAAGAAGACCTTCTTCGCAGGCGGCGACCTCAAGGGCATGATCAACCTCGGCCCGGAGAACGCCGGTGAGGCCTTCGACACCGTCGAGGCCGTCAAGCGGGACCTGCGCGCGCTCGAGACGCTGGGCAAGCCGGTGGTGGCCGCGATCAACGGCGCCGCGCTCGGCGGCGGCCTTGAGATCGCGCTTGCGTGTCACCACCGCATCGCCGCCGACGTGAAGGGCCTTGTGGTCGGCCTCCCCGAGGCGACTCTGGGTCTGCTGCCCGGCGGTGGCGGCGTCACCCGCACCGTGCGCATGTTCGGCATCCAGAACGCGTTCATGAACATCCTGTCGCAGGGCACCCGGTTCAAGCCGGACAAGGCCAAGGAGATCGGCCTTGTTGACGAGGTGCTGCCGACCGTCGACGAATTGGTGCCCGCCGCCAAGGCGTGGATCAAGGCCAACCCCGACAGCCACACTCAGCCGTGGGATGCCAAGGGCTACAAGATGCCTGGCGGCACCCCGTCATCGCCGGGTCTGGCCGCCATCCTGCCGTCGTTCCCGGCGCTGCTGCGCAAACAGCTCAAGGGTGCACCGATGCCCGCGCCGCGGAAGATCCTTGACGCGGCCGTCGAGGGCGCGCAGGTCGACTTCGACACCGCGAGCCGCATCGAGAGCCGCTACTTCACCGAGCTGGTCACCGGCCAGGTCGCAAAGAACATGATCCAGGCGTTCTTCTTCGATCTGCAGACGATCACCGGCGGTGGCTCGCGGCCCGACGGCATCGGCAAGACCCCGATCAACAAGATCGGCGTGCTTGGCGCGGGCATGATGGGCGCCGGAATCGCCTACGTATCCGCCAAGGCCGGTTACGACGTGGTGCTCAAGGACGTCTCGATTGAGGCCGCGGAGAAGGGCAAGGGCTACTCCGAGAAGCTCGAAGCCAAGGCGCTGGAGCGGGGCAAGACGACCGAGGAGAAGTCCAAGGCGCTGCTGGAGCGGATCACGCCGACTGCCGACCCCGCCGACTTCGCCGGTGTCGACTTCGTCATCGAGGCGGTGTTCGAGAGCCAGGAACTCAAGCACAAGGTGTTCCAGGAGATCGAGGACATCGTCGAGCCCAACGCGCTGCTCGGTTCGAACACCTCGACGCTGCCGATCACCGGTCTGGCGACTGGCGTGAAGCGGCAGGAGGACTTCATCGGGATCCACTTCTTCAGCCCGGTCGACAAGATGCCGCTGGTGGAAATCATCAAGGGCGAGAAGACATCTGATGAGGCGCTGGCCCGGGTGTTCGACTACACACTGGCCATCGGCAAGACGCCGATCGTCGTCAACGACAGCCGCGGCTTCTTCACGTCGCGGGTGATCGGGACGTTCGTCAACGAGGCTCTCGCCATGCTCGGCGAGGGCGTCGAGCCGGCCAGCATCGAGCACGCCGGCTCGCAGGCCGGGTATCCGGCGCCGCCGCTGCAGCTGTCCGACGAGCTCAACCTCGAGCTGATGCACAAGATCGCCGTCGCCACCCGCAAGGGTGTCGAGGATGCCGGCGGTAAGTACGAGCCGCATCCGGCCGAGGCGGTCGTCGAGAAGATGATCGAGGCCGGCCGCCCGTCACGGTTGAAGGGCGCCGGCTTCTACGAGTACGTCGACGGCAAGCGCACCCAGCTGTGGCCGGGCCTGCGCGAGACGTTCAAGTCCGGTACCTCGCAGCCGCCGCTGCAGGACATGATCGACCGGATGCTGTTCGCCGAGGCGCTGGAAACCCAGAAGTGCCTCGACGAGAGCGTGCTCACGTCGACCGCCGACGCGAACATCGGCTCGATCATGGGCATCGGCTTCCCGCCGTGGACCGGTGGCTCGGCGCAGTACATCGTCGGCTACGAGGGGCCTGCAGGTACGGGTAAGGAAGCCTTCGTGGCGCGGGCCAAGGAGCTGGCCGCCAAGTACGGCGACCGCTTCCTGCCGCCGGATTCTCTGACGAGCTAGCAGTAGTACGCAAAAGCCCCCGAAACAACACGGAGCCGCTTCGGCGGCGACATCCGACAGGCGTTGTTTCGGGGGCTTTTGCTATGCGACCAGTTCTTCGCTCTGCAACGGAGCCAGGGGATTGGCCTGCGGATTGCTCGCAAGTGCATCCAGTACGACGGACCACACCTGCGGGCTCAAGACCACGCCGAGGTGGCTGGCCGTGAGTCCCGGATACAGATCCTGAATGACGATGTTGGTCACGTTCGGTCCGTTGAGCGCCTGCTGGGTGTACGGGGTAACCACCCAGTCAGTCGTCGAGGCGATCGTGGTGTACAGGACACCGGGGCTGGTGTCGCCGTTGCCGTAGACCTCCTGCTGGAATGGGTCACCAACCATCTGCTGGAGGAAGGCCTGCCCAAACGAGTTCACAACACCCAGCACCAGGGGGCCGAAGATCGGCAGGTTGCTCAGGCCGACAAGGCCAGAGGCATCGGTGCCGTGATTGCTCGGGGCAATGCCAATCACCTGTGACACCTTGTCCGCGCCGTCCAGATTGTTGATGTAGTACGCAGGCAGGATCCCGCCGCCCTGCGAATGGCCGATGAGTATCACCTTGGGTGCGCCCGTTTCGGCGAGCACCCTGTCCACTTCGGCGGCAAGCTGCTTGCCGGACTCCCTGATGTCATCGGTGGCCTGGATCGGGAAATTGGGATCCTGCGTGATGTTGCCGAAGTTGAACGAGTAGACCTTGTACCCGGCGTTGGCGAGGACGGGCGCACCGACACCCCAGTTCTCGCCCTGAGTGGCGATCGTTCCATTGATCAGAATGATCGGCAGGGGATGCTCGGCGGTGACCGTGATCGACGGGTCATTCGCACCGGGCGGTGGCTGTTGCGGGTTCAAGAAACTCAGCCCGTTGATGACTCCGTAGTTGACCTGGAAGGGTCCTGTGCTTACGGGAAAGGCCGGCGCACCGATCAGTGTCCGGCTAACTGCCGCAGCCGAATTGGCCACCGCGGTGGCAAGCGCATACGGCACACCGAGGAAGCTATGCGGTCCGAAGGCCTGAGCGACGGTGTCGGCCACGGTGAACACCACCGACGCCGCTACCACGCCCACGTCGGATACCAGTCCCGTAATTTGCTGCTGGTTCGGGAGGTGGACCGGGGGTGCGGTGGTTTGGATGGCCGATGTCGAAGGGCCGGCTGGCGCGATGTTCGCGACCGCCGCCAGTCGGCTGGCGGCTTGCGGTGGCGGTTGTCGGCTGGGCGCAGCCGCGCTTCGCTGACTCGTCGCGCCGATCGAAGAAGGCTGCGGATCGGCCGAAATCGGTTTCGCCGGTTTTGCCAACGCATCGGTCAAGCGGGGTCGGTGTGAACCGCTACGCGCGGACGGCTTGGGCGGATCGTCGGGATCCTCTGTGGATACCGGTGGCGATGACGGCTGGGCGTCGGCGACGGGCGGCTTGCTATCGGCCGTCGTCTCTTCCGCGGTTGGCTTCTTGTCGCTCGTCGACGATTCGGTGGCGGTGTCGGGTTTGCGTTCGGTACCCGCGTCCGGCGCGTCGGCCTTCTTCGCCTTCGGCGCTCCTGCCGAGCTCTCCGAACTCGACTTGCTACCCGAAGGTGACGTGTCGTCGGCATAGGCGATACCGCTGCCCAACCCGACCGCTACCCAGGCGGACAGCAAGAACGCGGCAACGATCAGCCGCAACCACCAGTGAAACGTCGACCTGCCGGTATTCAGCAGCCACGTGCGCTTCGTGGACAATTGCACACCTCTCGCCCGGTAGGCATGCAATGTATCCAGTTAATGGCGGGGGTCGTTCCAATTTCGGTCGCCCGCCTCAAGATTGCAGTCGGGGCTGTGGTTATCGTCTAGGCCGTGCCCGAAAGCTTTACCGAAACGTTCGCGGCAGGACTGGCGAGCTACGGCGAGCAGCAATGCATCCAGTTCGAGGGCCGGTGGTACTCCGGCCGTGAAGTGGCCGCGTACGGCGTGGCGATCGAGGAGGCACTGCGTGACGCCGGCGTCGCCAACGATGCGCCCGTCGGCCTAGTGGTCCGCAACCGGCTGCAGCACGCCGCCGCAATCATCGGCTTCCTGGCCGCAGGTCGCCCCCTCTCGATGATCTACTCCTTCCAGTCGCCCGAATCGATCGGCCGCGACATCGAAAAGCTGGAGTTGTCGGCCATCATCGCCGATCGCGAGGACTGGACGGAACCGGTGATCGAAGCCGCCAAGCGGGCGGGCAGTGCAGGCGTGGCGATCGCGCTGACGTCGCCTACCGTTGCGGTCGTCGACGGGTTGGAGCGTCGCGACGAATCCCGTCAGCACGCCGAGGTCGAACCCGGTGTGGCACTTCAACATTCTGACCAGCGGCACAACGGGCCCGCCGAAGCGACAGGCGATCAAGACGCCCGTGCTGGAGCGAACCGTGTTCAGCGTGACAAGCGGGGAGAAGGCTCCGGCCGGTGCGCCACCGGAGTTCGCCTACTGGCAGTTCGGCGGCATCGGGGTGTGCCAGCTGGTCGCGGGAGTTCACAACGCCAGGCGCATCGTGATGCTGGAGCGGTTCACCGTCGACGGATTTGTGCACGCGATAAAGACGCACGGCATCAAGCGTTCCGGTGTGCAGCCCGCAGTCATCCGCATGCTGCTCGACGCCGACGTCCCAAGGGAAGACCTTGGCGTCGCTCGATTTCCTGATCAGCGCATCCGGTCCGCTCGACCCGGAAACCCGCGACGAGTTCGAGAAGCACTTCCAAATTCCGGTCCGGTTGGCTTACGGAGCAACGGAATTCGCGGGCTCACTGTGCGCATGGATGCCCGACGACATCGAGAAGTTCGGTGAATCCAAACGCAACAGCGTCGGCAGGCCGCTGCCCGATACCCAGGTGCGCATCGTCGACCCGGACACCGGAGCCGAGCTGCCAGCGGGCGAGCAGGGGTTGTTGGAAGCGAAGGTGGCACCGATCAGCCCCGACTGGATCCGCACCACCGATATCGCCTCGGTCGACGCCGACGGCTTCGTCACGTTGCACGGCAGGGCGGACGGCGCCATCAACCGCGGCGGATTCAAGATCCTGCCGGAAACCGTTCGGCGCGTGCTCATCTCACATCCAGCGGTGCGTGACGCCTGCGTGGTTGGCGTGCCGGACACGCGGCTTGGTCAGGTGCCGTTCGCCGCGATCGAAGTCACGCCGGGCATGCCGGTTCCAGTCCGAGGACGAACTGAAGGACCTCGTACGCCAATCGTTGCCGGTGTACAACGTGCCCGTCGCGTTCGCCGTCGTCGACGACTTGCCGCGCAACCCGGCGCTGAAGGTCAGCCTGCCTGCCGTCGCCGCGCTCTACGAAGCGCGCGCGAAGACGTAAAACCGCGCGGGGTCCTTGCCGTTGTGGTCCAACGCGGCCTCACTGCCTGACGACAGCAGCGTCCAGTCCGCGGCGAACCGCCGCTTGACCTCGTCCGGGTCTATGCCAGGCACGCCGTAGGACCCGCCGGTGATGAACTCGACCAACAGCAGCCGCGCATCCGGGGCCGCCACCTCGGTGACCTCGCGTACGTAGGCATCGCGATCGTCGGGGCTCATGCCGTGCAGGCAACCGTTGTCGACGATCAGGCCGAAGCTCGACCCGATGCCTTCGCAGCTGAGGCGTGTGACGTCGGCGCGGGCGAAGTTCACGTTGACCTTGTTGGCCGCCGCCTTCGCCTTGGCCTTGTCGACAGCCTTCGCCACGAAGTCGACGCCGGTGACGTGCCAACCGTGCTTGGCCAGATAGATGGAGTTGTCGCCGGTGCCGCAGCCGAGATCCAACGCCGTGCCCGGTCCCAAGGCGCCGTTGCCCTCGATCAGATCCTTCAGGCTCTTGGCAATCGGGTGCCCGTCCCAAGGCACGAAGCCGAGCCGGTAGAAGGTCTTGAAGAGCAGTTGCCGCGACGACATGGGTCAGAGCGCCCCGAGGTCCGCCGACAGCCAGTGTTCGGGCTTCAACCAGATCGCCACGCTCTCGCCGTGCTCACGGCGGGCGAACTCGAGGTAGGCGTCGACCTTGTCCGGAGGCAGATAGCGTTTCGTCATCTCGACCAGCTGATCGTCGGTGCCGGGCTCGATGCGGCTGACGGGACCGTCGACCGCGACATAGCGCACCGTCGGCTCCAGGCGCTCCGCCATCAGTGTGAATTCGCCCTGCGTCTCGATGAGCCGATGCTTGCGGGAGCCAGCGCCGGTGATCAGCCACGGCTCGCCGCCAGGCGTGTATTGGTACCAGATCGGCACCGTCAACGGTCCGCGCTTGTCACCTGCGCTCACCGACACCGCCGCGATGTGCGGCTCGGCCAGAAACTGTTCGCGTTCTTCCTTTGAAAGGGCCATGCTCCCCAGGCTAGTCACGGCGACAGGGCGATGAAGCGTTTCAGTTTGCCGCTCGCCTGGTGGCGGGGAATGCGGTCAACGGCCCGGATCGCGACCGTCGGTGCCGACAAACCACACCGGCGCAGTGCGCCGACCACCGACACTTTCAGTGCATCAACGTTCGGGCGACCGACGGCGAAGATCTCGGCGCCGGTGGCCGTCTGCACCACTTGGTATTCGGAGACACGTGGATCGGTGCCGAGTACATGACGGAAAGTGATGGCGGGCACCGTGATTGAGCCATAGCGGAAATCGTCATCCCGTCGCCCGCCGATGTCGGCCACTCGCGCGAACGCGCTGCCGCAAGCACATGGACCCGGCAGCAACGCCACGTCATCGCCGAGGTCATAGCGGATGAACGGGAACGTGTGATTGGCCAGCCCTGTCGCGAGCGTCCGCGCCGCGGTGTCGTCGGGGCCGACCGGTGCGCCGTTCTCGTCGACGCGTTCGAGCACCACCTCGTCTTCGCAGATGTGCAGGCCGTCGCCGAGTCCGCAACCGACGGCCTGCACCCCGATCTCGGTGGATCCCCAGAGGTTGTGAACCGGTACATTCCATGCCTCGGCGATCGCTCGCCGGTCCTCGTCGAGCAACGGCTCGGAGTTGGTGCTCACCCGCACCGGGTGGCACGGCAAATCGCCGTCCAGTGCGGCGCGGGCGAGCCGTCCGATCACCGACGGGTACCCGACGAGGTGTGTTGGCCGAGCGGCCGCCACTGCGGCCAGCACCTCGTCGAACGGCGCTCCCGCCGGGATGACGACGGTCTCCATGCCCGCAGCGGTCGGCACGTCGAATAGCGGAGTGCTGGCATGCGGAGGTGCCCCCGCCTCCAGCACGGCCAGGCGTGTCGGACCCGGCGGTGGCCCGCTCCGCTCCGCCCGTGCCTGCGTGCGCCAAGCCAGACACGCGGCGGACACGAAGAAATGCCAATCCCAGACGTAGACACCCCGAACGCCGCTGGAACCACCCGAACTGAACACTTGATAGCCGTCGGGCGTGTACGAGTACCACTCCTGTTCTGCCAGAATGCGTTCCGTGCGTTCGCGAGTCAGTCTGCGGTCAGTGACGATGTCGTCCCAGCAGTCCTGCGCTTCCGTTTTCGTCATCATCGGCACCGAGGCCAGGTCAGCAACAGAGGCCGTCGACAGATCGATGGCGCGAAGGCGGCGAGCGTGGAACGGCGACCGTTGCCGCGCGTACATCAGTAGCGCGCGAAGTCGATGATCGCGGTAGCGCTCAATTTGTTCGCGGGTCCAGTCAAGGCGCGCGGTGTGGTCGACGAGCGCCGCCTGGACCGCGTTCAAATGCGCCGCGCGCATGCGCTCGTACTTGGATCGGGCCGTCATGTCACAGCCTCGTCGAATTCCAGCGATAGGCCTTTCGTACCAGCCATGTCGTCCTACATTTCGGGTTCTGACGCTGTCGTAAATAAGCATAGGGCGACCAGACGATTACCGGCTCATGAACTTGCGCGTCATGTCGGACCGGGCGCATCTGGAAACGTTCTCGGCGGATGGCGGCCACCGATGGTCGCATAGAGTCGGATGCCATGCGCTTTGGATTCTTCATCCCGCAAGGCTGGCGACTCGATCTGGTGGACATCCCCACGGCAAGCCAGTGGGGGGTGATGCGCGATCTCGCCACCTACGCCGACGACGGCGCGTGGGACTCGGTGTGGGTTTACGACCACTTCCACACCGTGCCGGTGCCGACGCACGAGGCCACCCACGAGGCGTGGTCGCTGATGTCGGCGTATGCGGCGACGACGTCGCGGATCAAGCTCGGCCAGATGTGTACGGCGATGGGCTACCGCAACCCGGTCTATCTGGCCAAGGTCGCCGCCACCGCCGACATCATCTCCGGCGGCCGGGTCCAGATGGGCATCGGCGGCGGCTGGTACGAGCACGAGTGGAGGGCCTATGGCTACGGATTCCCGTCTGCAGGTGTGCGGCTGGGCATGCTCGACGAGGGTGTGCAGATCATGCGCGACGCTTGGCGCGACGGGAAGGTCAGCCTCAGACGGCAAGTACTACAAGGTCGACGATGATGCCGCGACGCATCGTTGAGCCAAAGCCGTTGCAGGACGGCGGTCTTCCGCTGTGGATCGCAGGCGGCGGCGAGAAGGTGACGCTGCGCATCGCGGCGAAGTACGCGCAGTACACCAACTTCACGTCCGAGCCCGACGGGTTCGCGCACAAGTCGCAGATTCTCGCCGACCACTGCCGCGACGTCGGCACCGACTACGACGCGATCGTGCGGTCGGCCAACTTCAACGCCGTGATCGGCGAGTCGGACGCCGACGTCAAGGAGCGGGTCGCCCGGCTGCGCGCCAGGCAGGTCGCCAAGGCCAACGAGACCGCTGTCGACGGCATGCTGAACATGGTGACTTCACCCGATTCCGCCAGCGGCACACCGGAACAGGTGGTGGAGAAGCTCCAGCGGATGCGTGAGCTCGGCTGCGAGTACGCGATCCTGTACTTCCCCGAGGCCGCCTACGACCGGTCCGGCATCGAGCTGTTCGAGCAGAAGGTCATTCCCGCGCTGAGCTAGAGGCGCAACCTCACAGCCGACCCTTGGCCAAAGTGAATGAACGGTAACGCCCAGCCATCGAAACTTAACCGCCAAGTGAACCTGTGGGGTCGCTGGCCCAACATTCCTAGGTGACTATCTATGCGTGCTGTCGATCTCACGTGATCTAGACCTAGAACCGCGGCGACCGATGTGGGTGCCGCAACCGCGCCTCGCGCCGGTCCCCGACCACAACCGCGCCGACGGGTGGTGCCGCCCCGCGCACCCCGCAGACATCGCGCAGGCGCGGATGTTCGACGCCGTCCTTCTAGGTGAGATCGCGGAATTGGAGGAGCTAGTCGCATCGATGGAGAAGCGTTGGCTGCGGCGGTGTGAGCGTGGCATCGACGACGAGAACCGGCCCCCGGAGAGCATCCGGCGGATGCGCGGACGCGTGACGGAAGCGCAACACCTCCTCGACGCGTTGCGGGACCGGTTCCCTTCGGAATGAGCGGATCCCCGCCTGTCGACGGAGATCCGCTCATCGAGATTCAAACTGTCCATACTCCCGTCGCGGCGGTCTCGCGGGCGTAGTCGGTGAAGTCCTTGGGCTCGCGTCCCAGTGCTCGCTGCACACCGTCGGCCAGTTGCACCTTGCTGCCGAGCACCTCGGTGAACAGGTGGTTCAACAGCCAGATGAAGTCTTGTGGCAGACCGTATTCCGTGAGCATCGCGGTGTAGTCCTCGATCGGGACCGACACGAAGCTGATGTCACGGCCGGCGGCTGCGCCGACCTCCGCGACGGCGTCGCGGAAGCTGAGCAGCCGAGGACCCGTCAGTTCGTACAGTTGCCCGACGTGCCGGTCGTCGGTCAGCGCGGCCACCACGACGTCGGCGATGTCGTCGGCGTCCACGAACGGCTCCTGCACATCGTCGACTGGAAGCGACACGGTGCCTGCGAGCACCTCATCGAGCCACGCGCCCTCATTGAAGTTCTGCGCGAAGAACGCACACCGCACGATCGTCCACTCCAGCCCGGACGCCATGACGACGCGCTCGGCCTTCTCGGCCTCGGCCTCGTTGCGGCCCGACAGCAGCACCAGCCTGCTGACGCCGGCGTCCTTCGCCAGTTCGGTGAGCTTGCCGATGGCGTCGACCGAGCCGGGGACGGCCAGGTCCGGGTAGTAGGTGAGGTAGACCTTGTCGACGCCGGCGAGCGCGGGCGCCCAGGTCTGCGGGTCGTCCCAGTCGAACGGGATGTCGGCCGAGCGTGAGCCGTGCCGGACGGCGATGCCGCGCTTTTCGAGTTGATCTGCGACGCGTTTTCCGGTCTTGCCGGTGCTGCCGATGACGAGAATGGTTGTGTTGGTCATATCTCGAATTCAACGGCCCGGATTCGAGACGATCCATGGCCCAAACGCTTGATGGCATGTCCAATCGTCTGGAAGGGGACATCGGCGATGGAGAAGATCTCACTCACCGCCCTCGCGCGGCAGCAGCTGGAGTCAGCACGTGCGGCCAGCAGCGGCCGCAGCGCGCACACCGTCTACGGCGGCCACGAACATTCGCTGCGCCAGACTCTGATGGCGATGACGGCGGGCAGCACGATGGACGACCACGAAAGCCCGGGCGAAGCCACGCTGCAGGTGCTGCAGGGCAGGGTCCGGGTGACGAACTCGACGTCGGGCTGGGACGGGTCGCCCGGCGACCACATCATCCTGCCTCGCACCCGGCACGGTCTGCAGCGCCCTCGAGGATTCGGTGGTGCTGCTGACCGTCGCGAAACCCGTTGGGCCGCATGTCTAAACGGCGATAGCGCGGGCCGCGCGCACGTTGCGCGCAATCTCGTCGAGGTGGGTTTCCCACGTGCCGCAGCAGCCGCCCCACATGTCGATGTGCGGGTGCTGTCGAGCCAAGCCGCCCATGAGTTCACCGAGATGTGCGGGGTCGCCGGACCTCGAGGTGCCCGAGCGTGCAGAGCGAAATCTTGTCCATCATCGCGGCATTGGGGCGCAGACACCGCACCCGCTCGAACCAGGCTGCCAGGCTCGATCGCAGGCATGAACTCCAGCGGGTGCGAGCAGTTGATGCCGTAGAAGGTGGGCCGGTCATCACCGGTCTGCGCGTCGATGGTCTCGATCGCATCCTTCAGGGTCGGACCCGAGTGTGAGTCGACTGGCTGGCGTTGTCGAGCGTGAACGAGACCGAGAGCGGCAGGCCCGCGCGCGCTGCGGCACGGGCCAACCCGATCACCTCGGGCACGCTGTTGAACGTCATCGGCTTCGACCAGGTCGACGCCGGCGCGGGCCAGCGTGGCGAGCTGCTCGCTGTGGTACTCCTCGGCCTCCTCGGCGGTGATCGTCCGGTTCGCCTCGTAGGCGTCACCGCGCGGACCGACGATGCCGGCGTACAGGAGTGCGGGCACCTGCCCCGCGTACGGCCCGGCCACCTCGCGCAGGAAATCGATAGCGCGCAACTGCATCTCGGCCAGCGACTCGCGGGAGTAGCCGAGCAGCGAGCGCCCAGTCGGGGCTGGCTCGGTAGTCGAGCCCGCCGACGACGACGCCGAACCCGTGCCGGGCGGCGGTGTCGAGATACCGGCCGTACATGCCGCGCAGCTCGGCCACCGCCCGCGGGTTGTCGAGCAACGGAAACATCGCGAAGTGCGGGAGATCGAACCCGTACTTGTACATGATTTCGGTTTCTTGGCCGCCCTCGGTGAGGTAGTTCACCCCTGGCTGTTGCGTCGGAAATTCTGCTGGCATCATCGCCCCCCTGGCGCCAACCGTAGCTGTGATGGATCGGCCGCAGGCGCGTTTAGCAAACCCGCCGTCGAGAGCGGGCTAGCGGTGGCTCAGCACGTTCACGACGTTGCCGGCCGGGTCGGCGAAGAAGAAGCGGCGAACGCCCCACTCTTCGTCGCTCAGCGGATGGACGATCTGCACCCCGGCGTCGACCGCGGCCCGGTAGGCGGCGTCGACGTCGTCCACCTCGATCGAAACCGAGCGGATTGACCGGGGCCGTCGCATCCCTCGTCATCAGGCTGACCTGGTGGCGCAGCTCGTCGTCGGCAAGCGTGACGATCCAGCCGAGGTTCATCACCTCGCGCAGCCCGAGTATCCGCACATATGCGTCGCGGGCGGCTTCCAGGTCGGACACGGTGAGGACCGGCATCACCCGGCGGACGGTCATATCGCCGGGCCAAGCAGGTCGTCGGCGTCCTTGATCACGTAGCCGTAGCCCTGCTCGGCCAGGAAGCGCTGCCGGTGCGCGGCGTATTCGGCGTCCAGGCTGTCGCGCGACACCACCGAATAGAAGATCGCGCCGCCGCCGTCGGCCTTGGGCCGCAGCAGCCGGCCCAGCCGCTGCGCTTCCTCCTGCCGCGACCCGAATGTGCCCGAAACCTGCACCGCCACATTGGCTTCCGGCAGGTCGATGGAGAAGTTCGCGACCTTGGACACCACCAGCGTCGAGATCTCGCCGCGGCGGAACGCGTCGTACAGCGCTTCGCGTTCGGCGGTCTTCGTCGAACCCTGGATCACCGGGGCGTTCAGCTCCTGGCCCAGCTCGTCGAGCTGATCGAGATACGCGCCGATCACCAGCGTCTGGTCACCGGGGTGGCGCTCCAGGATCGACTTCACCACCGCGATCTTGCTGTGCACGGTCGAGCACAGCTTGTAGCGCTCGTCGGGTTCGGCGACGGCATAGAGCATGCGCTCGTTGTCGGTCATCGTCACCCGCACCTCGATGCATTCGGCGGGCGCGATCCAGCCCTGGGCTTCGATGTCCTTCCACGGCGCGTCGTAGCGCTTGGGGCCGATGAGCGAGAACACGTCGCCCTCGCGGCCGTCCTCGCGGATCAGGGTGGCGGTCAGCCCGAGCCGGCGCCGCGACTGCAGATCCGCGGTCATCCGGAACACCGGCGCGGGCAGCAGGTGCACCTCGTCGTAGATGATCAGCCCCCAGTCGCGGCTGTCGAACAGCTCGAGGTGCCGGTATTCACCCTTGGTGCGGCGGGTGATCACCTGATAGGTGGCGATCGTGACCGGGCGGATTTCCTTTTTCTCCCCGGAGTATTCGCCGATCTCCTCTTCGGTCAGCGATGTGCGGTTGATCAGCTCGCGCTTCCACTGCCTGCCCGCCACCGTGTTGGTGACGAGGATCAGCGTCGTCGCGCCGGCCTTGGCCATCGCGGCCGCGCCGACCAGCGTCTTGCCCGCGCCGCACGGCAGCACCACCACACCGGAGCCGCCCTCCCAGAACGACTCGGCGGCCATCTCCTGGTAGTCGCGCAGGTGCCAGTTCTCCTGGTCGAGGCTGATCGGATGCTTCTCGCCGTCGACGTAGCCTGCCAAATCCTCTGCGGGCCAACCGATCTTGAGCAGCATCTGCTTGACGCGGCCGCGCTCGCTGTTGTGCACGATGACGGTGTCGTCGTCGATGCGGGCACCGAGCATCGGCGCGATCTTCTTGTTGCGCAGCACTTCTTCGAGCACCGCGCGGTCCAGGCTGACCAGGGTCAGGCCGTGCACCGGGACTCTTCACCAGCTGCAGCCGTCCGTAGCGGGCCATGACGTCGACGATGTCGACGAGCAGCGGCTGCGGCACCGCGTAGCGGGAGAACGACACCAGCGCGTCGACCACCTGCTCGGCGTCGTGGCCGGCCGCGCGGGCGTTCCACAGCGCCAGCGGGGTGATGCGGTAGGTGTGGATGTGTTCGGGCGCGCGCTCCAGCTCGGCGAACGGGGCGATCGCGGCGCGCGCCGCACCGGCCTGCTCGTGGTCGACTTCGAGCAGCACCGTCTTGTCGGACTGCACGATCAGGGGGCCGTCGGTCATCCTGTCCATTATCCGCGACGCGCCGGACACCCGGTCGTTTCAGTGCCTCGCAGCGGCCGCTGCAGCGGGCTGCGCGGCACCGGCGCGGCCCACCCCCGCCTGGCAGCGGAATCTTCGGGACGCCGGGTGTGCCGATCTGGCCGGCCAGCCACGGCAGCGCCGAGGTGAACACGTCCGCGGCGAGTGGCCAGTCATGGCGGCCCGGGTGCCCGATGACGGCACAGGCGATGCCGTTGGCGCGGCCGAGCATGCACAGCGAGTTGGCGGCATCCGTCTGGTCGCTGGGCATCCCCGCGGCGTCCTGTCCGCCGAGCCCGGTCCCACCGGGGTTGCCGAAGCCGCCTTTGCGCTGTTGCGGCGCATCGGAGGAGATCGCGAACCACCCCGAGACGCCGTTGTAGGGGCCGTGCTTGTTGATCACCGTGGTGGGGTCGTAGATCGGCCATATGGCCGCGTCGCCGCCGTAGAGCCGCGCGATGGTCTGATCCTTGGTGCCCGCGTTGGGCCCCATGTCGCCGGCGATGTCGACGAAGGTGCTGAACAACTCCGGATGCATCACGGTCAGGTCCACCGCGCAGGTGCCGCCCATCGACCAGCCGACGACACCCCAGTTGGCGCTGTGGACGCCGAAAGTGTTTGACACATACGGCGGTACGTCCTTGGTGAGATGGTCGGCGACATTGCCGCGCGGCCCGTTGACACACTCGGTGTCGTTGTTGAAGGAGCCGCCGACATCGACGAAGACGAACACCGGCGCATTGCCGTTGTGGGCCGCCGCGAATTTGTCGATGGGCGTGATCGCGTCGCCGGTGCGCGGCCAGTCCGAAGGGGTGTTGAACTCGCCGGCGATCATCATGACCACGGCAGCTTCGGGGCATTCGCGGCGAACCAGGCGGGCGGCAGGTACACCAACTCGGTGCGGTGTTTGAAGCCTGACGCGTCGTCGGGGATGGTCACCGGCACCAGCGCCCCGTGCGCCGGAGCGCCCTTGCCGCGCATCGCCATGACGGTGTTCAGATCGGTCTCGTCGGGCAGCGGCCCCGCGGTCAACTCGTTCCACGCGGCCTGGACGGTTCGGAAGTAACCAACCCACAGATTCAGCGACACGCCCGCACTCAGCAGGCACAACGAGCACGGCCAGCAGTGACACCGAGCGACGCCACCACTGGCTGCCGCGCCAGCCGAGCACCGCGACGGCCAACGCCATACCCGTCAGGCCCACCCAGATCCACAGCGACGACGGCGCAGGATCTCCGGCGAGGCCCTGGGAATCGATGAACCAGTGCGCCCAGGCCGCCAGGATCAGGCCGACGGCGATCGCCACCGGAACCCACATCAGGCGCCACCGCCGCGATCGCCAGCCGACCGCCACCACCAGCGCCACTGCGGCCACAGCCCATATGGTCGGCGGCAGCCATCCGTGCAGCAGCGATGGCCCACCGCGGTATCCGGCATTGGCTTGACCTGCCGCGCTTAACGCTGTTGTCACACAGACATATTCACGAACAGTTCTGTGAACTCGCTGTGTCGGGGCTAACTATCCGGCGTCGGCCGACACCACCGAGGTGACGCGGTGGATGGCGAACTCGCGGACCCGGCCGGACGCCGGATCGTAGGCGGTCAGCTGGCCGCCGCGGACGTTGATCGGCGCCACCACCCGCTGCGTGGCCACCCCGGCCGGATCGACGTAGCCGATCACCACCGACGACTGCAGGTGCGCGGCCTCCTGCAGCTGCGAGATCGCGACGGTCGGGTCCAGGCGCATGCCGAGGACGGTGTGGTCGCCACCTTGCGCAGCACCGCGACGATCGCGCCAAGCGTCTGGCTGGTTGGCGACGGCGTCGGACGGTAGGCGCGGCGGCGCGGCGGCGCGGGCACCCGGGCGCCGCGGGCGCGGATGTCGACGATCGTGCCGGTGGAGTCCTCGGCCGCAGGCGCGAAACCGGCGTCGCGCAGCGCGGCGAGCACTTCGGAGATCGGCGCCTGCGATACCGCGACCGTCGGTGCGAGCAGCCGCATCTCCAGCTGTTCGGCGGCGGGCGCCGCGACGGCCTGCGCCAGCAGCGCCGCGTCCTCGCATCGGACGAACGACTGAGCCATGCCGACCCGCAGCTGCCCGTGCCGGCGCGCGACGTCGTCGATCAGATATGTCAGACCCTGCGGCACAGGCGTTTTCGAGTGCCGGGTGAACAGCGCGTGCAGCTCGCTTGCGGTGCGCCCGGTGTCGAGGGCGCGCCGGATCGAGGCCTCGCTGATGCGGTACACCATCGCCGCGCCCGCGGATTCCACGGTCGCCACGGCGGCCAGTTGCTCGGCAAGATCGCGTTGCAGCGGTCCGGGCACGATGACCGTCAGGTCGGCCTGCAGCAGGAAGTGGTCGATGGGCTCTGGCAGCACCTTGTCCATCGCGGCGACGACCGCGTCCGGCGGCCTCGCTCGCGAGCATCTTCCGCGCAGGCGAGGCGATCGCGCCGCGGCCCACCACACCGAGCGCGTGCGCCTCGGTCAGCAGGTCGCCGACGGGGTCGGGCTGCAGGCGCACCGCCCAGCGGGGGCGACGCCAGATCATCGCGCGTGACGCCGCGGTGGCGTCGACGCCCGCTCCAGCGGGCAGGTCGGCCAGCACGTCGAGCAGCAACCGCCGGTCCAGCGGTGCCGCCGTCGAGAACAGCGAATCCGACAGCGCCGCATAGGGTTTGCCGTCGGGTCCGCGGCTGCCGATCAGGCTCGGCCTGCCCGGCAAGTCCAGCCACGTCGACGCCAGCAGGTGCCACTTGGATGCCGTCGGGCGATTCGACGAACCGGTCGGCGGCCACCGTCGGTGCCCAGTACGGGCCGACGCCGTCGATGCGGGTCGGGTTCGGGCATGCCCCGCCGCGATCAGCCCCGCCGCCGCCGACACCTCGAGGATCAGGCCGAGCCGGGCCTCGTCGATGCCGGTGACCTTGGTCAGCCGCTTGACATCGCGCACGCCGAGGCCGCCGCTGCGAAGCTCGGGAACCGGTGTGGCGCCGAGGGTTTCGAGCACCAGCTCGACCTCGCGCAGCAGGTCGATCACCGCCCCTGCGGCCACCGCGTCGACGTCGGCGACGGTCGTGGTCGACACCGCCGGATCGGGTTGTGTCAGCTGCGCCGGTCCGGGCAGCTCGCCGCGCATCACCTGACCGACCAGCCGCGGCAGGATCACGGTTTCGGCGTCCACCTGACGCAGCAGGCCGGCGGCCAGCAGCCGCTGCACCGGGCGGTCCGGCGGGGTGCCGGGCGCGGCGTCGCGGGTCCGGCCCATCGGTGAGCCCTCCAGCAGCTTCTGCAGCAGCTCGCGCTGCGCCGCGTCGAGCGCCTCCAGCCGGGCGGCGATATCCGTCTGCTCGGTGTCCTCGACGGTGGCCTGACCCGGATACCAGGGCAGCCCGGCCGCCGCTTCGGCCGCGACGCGCACAGTGGCGTCGCCCCACACCAGCGCGCGCTCACGCAAGTCGTCGACGGCGGCGGTGACGGCGTCCTCGCCGGCCCGGTCGCCGATCAGCGCCAGCAGCTTGGTCAGCGGGACGGCCGCGGTGTCGGCGTGCAGCACGAGCAGCGCGTCGAGCACCGCCAGCCGCAGGAAGTCGAGCTCATCGGTGGCGGCCTTGACCGATTGGCGGGCCTGCGCACGGGCCGCCAGCGCCGCGATCGTGCCCGGCGGCGGTTGGGTCAGGTCGGGCCGCAGCTCCAGCAGCCGGATCAGCCGCTCGTCGTCAAGCTCGGCCAGCCAGGCGCCCAGCGGGACGCCCGGAGTAGTTTCGGTCATTGCTGACCAGCGTAAGGCAGGCCGCCGGTGTCGCCACAGCTCGCGGCGCCTGCCACAATGTGGACGTGGCAGAGAACAAGAGGCAGAAGAAGCAGTACGTCGACCCGGGCTGGCCCGAGGTCAACGGCGACGACGATCACGCGGTCAGCGAGCTGGCTACCGACCGCACCGGCGCGCTGTCGCCCTTCGGTGAGCTGGACGTTCCCGCAGCCGGCCGACGAGCTTCCATACGTCCACCCGGTCACGGTCGTCAACAAGTAACGGTGACCGACCCCGCCGCGTCGTCTTTCGCACCTCGACGAATCGGGCGCGGCGCACATGGTCGACGTGACCGGCAAGGACGCCACCAAGCGCACCGCCGTCGCCGCGGGCACCCTGCACACCACCGCCGACGTCGTCGCGCTGATCGCCTCGGGCGGGCTGCCCAAGGGCGACGCCCTGGCCACCGCGCGGGTGGCAGGCATCCTGGCCGCCAAACGCACCAGCGACCTCATCCCGCTGTGCCACCCGCTGGCCCTGACCGGAGTCGACATCGACTTCGAGGTCGGCGACGGCGATCAGTCGGCATCACCGCGACCGTGCGCAGCACCGACCGCACCGGCGTCGAGATGGAGGCGTTGACGGCCGTCAGCGTCGCCGCGCTGACGCTCTACGACATGATCAAGGCCGTCGACCCCGCCGCCCGCATCGACGACATCCGGGTGCTGCGCAAAGAGGGCGGCAAGACGGGCACGTGGACCAGATGACGCGGTCGGGCCGGGTGGTCATCGCGTCCACACGGGCGGCGGCGGGTGTCTACGAGGACCGCTGCGGCCCGATCATCGTCGACTGGCTCAACGCAGCGCGGTATCGCCGCTCCGGGCGCGCTGTGGTGGTCGCCGACGGCGCCGACGTGAGCCGAGGCGCTGTTCGCCGCGATCGGCGAAAACGTCGACGTGGTAATCACTTCCGGCGGCACCGGCATCTCGCCGACGGACTGCACCGCCGATGCCACCGCCGAACATCGTCGACTATCAGATCCCCGGCCTGGCCGACGCGATCCGGCGCTCCGGCCTGCCGCACGTGCCGACGTCGGTGCTGTCCCGCGGGCGTCTGCGGCGTCAGGGGCCGCACGCTGATCGTGAACCTTCCCGGCTCCACCGGCGGCGTCAAGGACGGCCTCGGGGTGCTCGACGACGTGCTCGAGCATGCGCTGGATCAACTCGCGGCAAGGACCACACGCGATGACCGCCGTCGTTCTGCGCGTCGAACTGACCGAGCAGCCCATCGAGCTGTCCGAGCACGAGGCGCTGGTGGCACACGAGTCGGCCGGAGCGGTGGTGGGATTCGCAGGCGTCGTCCGCGATCACGACGGCGGGCGCACGGTCATCCGGCTGGAGTATTCCGCGCACCCCTCAGCGCAGCAGACTCTGGCCGACGTGGCCGCCGAGATCGCGGCCGACTGTCACGGCGTGCGGGCCATCGCGGTCAGCCACCGCATCGGCACGCTGCAGATCGGTGACGCCGCGCTGGTGGCTGCCGTCGCCGCGGACCACCGAGCGGCGGCGTTCGAGACGTGCGCGCGGCTGGTCGACACCGTCAAGGCCCGGCTACCGGTGTGGAAGCACCAGTTCTTCGCCGACGGCTCCGACGAGTGGGTGGGATCGGCCTGACCCGCTTAGGCGGGCGGCAGGATCGGCGGTGCGTCCGGGTGCCGGCCGGCGGCGGCGGCGGCGGATCGGCCGGAGTCGGCCGGGGTCACCGGCACGTTCGGGCCGAGGCGCCTGCTCCGGGTGTCGGCGTGGTCATCGCCGCTGGGCCAGCCCCAGATCAGCGCTTCCTTGCCGCTGATGTCCTGGTCTGGATCGCTTGCCAGAGGTCCTTGAGGTAGCTGACGTTCGGGCTTCGGTGCCCTGGCACTGCGACGGATCCATCGTGGAGCCCGGCGGCAGGTTCTCCGGGCTCGCCAGGTGCGGCATGCCGTCCGGCGGCACCGGCAGGGCGGCGGCGGGATCGGTCATCGCCTGGTTGGCCGCGTCGAAGGCCGGGCCGGGATGTTGACACGCGTTGAGCGGGGCCAGCGGGTCCGGCGCGGGTGCCGCGACGGCCCCCGGCGCGGGCGGCGCCGGGGGAGCCGGTGGGGCGGGCGGGAGCGGCGGCAGTACGGGGTCGAGCGGCACTGGGGCGTGCAGGGCCCACACTTCTGGCTGATCGGCGGGTGCCGGCTGCGACGTCCCAGTTGTCGGCGAGCGCGACGATCGTGTCGTCGATCGGCGGGGCGTCGGCGGGCGGCGGAGGCGGCAGCGGCGCGTCGAGCGCGGCGTCGACGATCGGTGCTTCCTCGACCGGCGGGGCAGGAGGCGGCAGCGGCGCATCGGGCAGCGGCGCCTCGAGCGCGGCGTCGACGATCGGCGCCGGTGCATCGGGCGCGGTGCGTCGGGCAGCGGGGCCGACAGCGCGTCGAACGGCGCGGCTCCGGAGGCGGCGGGGGAGCGAACGGATCGAACGGCGGCGGAGGCGGCAGTTCGCCGTTGACGCCGGGGGCGTCGAGGGCCTGCGGCTCGTCGACGACGTTGCGCGGCGTCGAGCCGGAGAGGGCCCGCCGCAGACCGGCCACGCGCCCTTGCCCTGGCTGGCGAGCACGCGCTCGGCGACCGCGATCTGCTCTTCCTTGGTGGCCATGTGCGCGGCGGGCGCGTACTCGCCGCCGCCGTGGGACGACCAGGTGCTCGGCGAGAACTGCAGTCCGCCCTGGTAGCCGTTGCCGGTGTTGATGGCCCAGTTGCCGCCGGATTCGCAGCTTGGCGACCTGGTCCCATTCGCCGTCGGTGGCGGCGCCAGCTTGCCCGGCGAGGGCGAGGCTTCCGCTTCCGATGACTGCGCCGGTGAAGGCGATCTTGGCGACGTTTACTGCCGATGCAGTGGGCTTGCGATGCCGTCCACTCATAGGTGCGTTAGGTCCTCTCTTCTGCGCCCGCGAGGTCAGCTGTCGGGTTCGGGCTGGAGAGGTCGCCCGGCCGGCGTCGTGAAGACGACGCGGCTTCACCCCAAGGAGCCGCAAGCGGCTCCTGGTCCTATTGATTCGGTGGACCGGTGGGTCCCCCGCCTCCATCCAAGTTGTTTGTCGTTGTCCGTGCACCAACGGATGGAGCTCGGCGCAGTTGGGCACGGCGGGCCAATCGATTAGGTCGATGGCTTGGGACTGAACCGTAACGGGTCTGCGTGGGTCCCGTCATCTTTTGACGAGCTCGGCGATTCGGCTACAGGCAAATCTTAAAAGGGCTCTAAATCCCCAGGACGCCAGGTGTTTCCGCAGGTGCGGTCGGACAGGTAACGATCCGTGGCCAGCTTGTGACCATTTCGTTATGTGACGTAAATCACGCTTATCCGCCGGCGAACGGGGGAAGAACATCGACGGTTTGAGCGTCGCCCAGCGTCAACCCCAAGTCCCGCACCGCAATTCCGTCGCAGAGGTATGAGCATCGGCTCAGCACTTTCGCCAGTTCGGGGTCCCGTTCGCCGAGGCTGTGGACCAGCGCGGCGACCGTCGTGCCCGGCGCGACGCCGATGATCTCGTCGTCGAAGCCCGCCGCCGCGCGGGCGGCCGCGAAGTAGCGGACGGTCACCTTCACCGCCACGTCAGCCACCGATCGCGCTCATCGGGCGGTCCGGCTGCACGAAGTCCGGGTCGTTGATGCCGTGGCCCGCCGCCTTGGCCCACATCGCGGCGCGCCACGCGGCTTCGAGCGCGTCGTCGTCGGCGCCCGCGCGCATCAGGCGGCGCAGGTCGGTCTCCTGCCGGGCGAACAGGCAGTTGCGGACCTGGCCGTCGGCGGTGAGCCGGGTGCGGTCACAGGCCGAGCAGAACGCGTGCGAGACCGAGGCGATGATGCCGACCTTGCCCACGATCCTGACCGTCCACGACCTGCCACAGCTCCGCAGGCGCCGAACCGCGCGGCGCCGGGTCGGGCGTAGGTCGAAATGCCGGCGCAGGGCGGCCAGCACGTCGTCGGCGGCGATGGCCTCGGCCGCGCTGCCACTCGTGGCCGGCGTCAGCGGCATCTGCTCGATGATGCGCAGCTGGTATCCGTGGTCGAGGCAGAACCGCAGCAGCGCGACCGCGTCGTCGAGCCCGGTGACCGGATCCAGCACCGCGTTCACCTTCACCGGGCTCAGCCCGGCGGCCTTCGCGGCCTCGAGGCCGGCCAGCACGTCGTGCAGCCGGTCGCGGCGGGTGATGTGGGCGAAGCGTGCGGCGTCGACGGTGTCCAGCGAGACGTTGATCCGGTCCAGCCCGGCCCGCTTGAGCTTGGCGGCCCGCTTGTCGAGCCCAATGCCGTTGGTGGTCAACGTGATTTCGGGGCGGGGCCGCAGCGCTGCGGTGGCCGCGACGACGTCCTCGAGGTGCTTGGCCACCAACGGCTCGCCGCCGGTGAACCGGACGCTGGTGATGCCGAGCCGGGTGACCGCGATGCGCAGCAGCCGGGTCAGTTCGTCGGCGCGCAGCAGCTGCTCGCCGGGCAGCCAGTCCAGTCCTTCGGCGGGCATGCAGTACGTGCAGCGCAGGTTGCAGCGGTCGGTCAGCGACACCCGCAGGTCGGTGGCGACCCGGCCGAAGGTGTCGATCAGCGGGCCGTCGGTCGGCATGCCGGCTCGGCGGGCCGCTGCACCGACGGCACGCCGAGTTCGATGATGGTCATGCGGCGGCTCGCGATGATACGGAGACTGCGCGCGCCTGATCGACGGGCACGATCTCCTTGCCCAGCGGCAACAGCGACACCGGGATCAGCTTGAGGTTGGCCAGCGCCAGCGGGATGCCGATGATCGTGATGGCCATCGCCACCGCGGTGATCACGTGGCCGATGGCCAGCCAGATGCCGAACAGGATGACCCAGATGACGTTGCCGATCAGCGCGCCGGGACGCGGTCCGGGCTTCTCGACGATGGTGCGGCCGAACGGCCACAGCGCGTAGGACGCGATGCGCAGCGCGGCGAACCCGAACGGAATCGTGATGATCAGGACGAAGCAGATGAGCGCCGCCAGCAGGTAGCCCAGCGCCAGCCACAGGCCGCCGAAGATCAACCAGATGACATTCAGGATCAGGCGCATCTCACCTCCAGCGGTCGTTCAAGCCTACCGAGTAAAGGGGGTGCTGGGCCGCGGCGGCGTCCGAGTAGGATCACCTAAACGCGTCCCGGCGCAGGCGGGACGCTTTCCTTATGTGTGTATATGTGTGTTTCGACGAAGACAAGCAGGTGAGACCAGTGCCGACCGGCCGGGTTAAGTGGTACGACGCCGAGAAGGGCTTCGGCTTTCTGTCGCAGGAAGAGGGCGAGGACGTCTACGTCCGGTCCTCGGCGCTGCCGGCCGGTGTCGAGGGTCTCAAGGCGGGGCAGAAGGTCGAGTTCGGCATGGCCGCGGGGCGCCGCGGCCCGCAGGCGCTGAGCCTGAAGATCATCGACTCGCCGCCGAGCCTGACCAGGACCCGTCGCGAAGCCGCGGCCGCCGAGCACAAGCACACGCCCGACGAGCTGCACGGCATGGTCGAGGACATGATCACGCTGCTGGAGAGCGCGGTGCAGCCCGAGCTGCGCAAGGGCAAGCTACCCCGACCGCAAGGTCGCGCGCCGGGTCTCCGAGGTGGTGCGGGCCGTCGCCAGCGAACTCGACGCCTAGGGCCTCGTGGCCGAGTGGCCACCTATTGCACGCTTTCCATGCGAACCCGTGCATAACTGGCCATTCGCCGGGGCATACTGGACGCATGGCATATGTCGCCGGCGGTGGCGAGTTCAACCGCGACACCAACTACATCACCACCCGCATCACGGCCGACGGCCGCGACGGCTATCCCGTCGAGCCGGACCGCTACCGGCTGATCGTCGCGCGCGCCTGCCCGTGGGCCAACCGCACGATCATCGTGCGACGGCTGCTCGGCCTGGAAGACGTTCTGTCCATTGGCTTTTGCGGGCCCACCCACGACGAGGACAGCTGGACGTTCGACCTGGATCCCGGCGGCGTCGACCCGGTGCTGAAGATTCCCCGGCTCAAGGACGCCTACCTCAAGCGCTTCCCCGACTACGAGAAGGGCATCACGGTGCCCGCGATCGTCGACGTGCCGACGGGTGAGGTCGTCACCAACGACTTCGCGCAGATCACGCTGGACTTCTCCACCGAGTGGGCCAAGTTCCACCGCGAAGGCGCCCCGCAGCTGTATCCCGAAGCAGCTGCGCGACGAGATCGACGAGGTCGCCCAGCGCGATCTACACCGAGGTCAACAACGGCGTGTACCGGTGCGGCTTCGCCGGGTCGCAGGAGGCCTACGACAAGGCCTACGACCGGTTGTTCACCGCGCTCGACTGGCTCTCCGAGCGGCTGGCGAACCAGCGCTATCTCGTCGGCGACACCATCACCGAGGCCGACGTCCGGCTGTTCACCACGCTGGCCCGCTTCGACCCCGTCTACCACGGCCACTTCAAGTGCAACCGGCAGAAGCTATCGGAGATGCCGGTGCTGTGGGCCTATGCGCGTGATCTGTTCCAGACGCCGGGCTTCGGCGACACCATCGACTTCGTGCAGATCAAGCAGCACTACTACATCGTGCACAAGGACATCAATCCGACGCAGATCGTGCCGAAGGGGCCCGACCTGTCCAACTGGCTGACGCCGCACGGCCGGGAAGCGTTGGGCGGCAGGCCGTTTGGCGATGGCACGCCGCCGGGCCCGACGCGGGAGGGCGAACGGGTGCCGGACGGACACGGGGCAGGCTAGGCGCCGGCTAGGGCCAGACCGTCCGCACCGACCACTCCGCGTGCGGCACAGGAAACTCGTTGCCGGCCTCGTCGCGGACCAGCGTCGGCAGTTGCACCGCGATGCCGAACAGCTTGCCGCGGTGCGGATCAACGGTCGGGATGGTGACCGCAAGCTTGGTGTCCGGCCGGAACTCGTCGACGACGTCGGCACCCTCGTAGGACCGCACCAATATCCACGGCGCGCGGGCGATCGCGGGCGGCACCGACAACTGCACCGGGTGACGCGGGTCGACGGTGAGTTCGCCGTCGGTTCGCGGGGTTTCACAGTCGGTGGGGTTGAGCACATCGCAGTATCGGTACGGCCCGACCCGCACCAGCTGGCCGTCCGAATAGGCGCTGATCTCAGGATGTTCCGGCGGCGGATGTTGAGCGAGCCGCCAGATCAGCACACCGGTCAGCGCCGACGCGACGACCACCACGACCGCCAGCGCGGCGAGGACGCGTTTCACTCCGGCGCCACCGCCGCCGTATCCGGCCTGCCGCCCTCCTGCTCGGCGAGCACCGGCCGGTTGCCGCCGAAGCCGGGTATCAGCGACTCGCCGAAGTAGCTCACCACCGTCTGCGCCAGTCCGAGGATCAGTACGGCGGTGATCGCCGTGAAGCCCACCCACAGATCGGTGTACACCAGCACGCCCATCGCGCCGCCGGCCACCCAGGCCAACTGCAGCAACGACTCCGAGCGTCCGAACGCCGACGCGCGCGACTTCTCCGGCAGATCGTCCTGCAGCGACGCGTCCAGCGATGCCTTCGCGATCGCCGCCGCCCCGGCCGTGATCAAGGTGGCGATCGCGGCCACCATCAACTTGCCGGTCAGCGCGGTGGCCAACGCGACGGAGGTGACCGCGATCGTGCACCGCACAACCAGCAGTGCCGGATATCCGAGCTTCAGCCGTGCGGCGGTGAAGTTGCCCGCGAAGTTGCCGATCGCCGCCGCCGCGCCGATAACGCCGAGGATGCGCAGCTGCTCCCAGCCGCTGGCGTCGTGCGACTTGGCCACGAACGCTGGGTACAGGAACAGGAACCCGACCATCACCTTGATCGTGCAGTTGCCCCACAGCGCGGCAATGATGTTGCGGCCCAACGGTTGTCGCGCTGATCCTGTCGTCTTGTGCTGTTCGGGGTGGCGGCGCAATTCCCCGCTGCGGCCGTGATAGCTCAGCGTGGCGGGGACCTCGCCCGCGGTCACCTCGACCCACTTCGGGATCCGCATCGACAGCGCCGCGCCCGCGATCGAGACCGCGACGATGACGTACAACGCGCCGGGCATATGGAACAGGTCGAACGCCCACTCGGCGCCTGCGGCGATCGCGCCGCCGACCATCGTTCCGCCGAGTAACCCGAAAGTCGTCAGCCGCGAGTTCACCCGCACCAGGTCGATCGTCGGCGGCAGCACACGCGGAGTGACGGCGCTGCGCAGCACGCTGAATGACTTGGACAGCACCATCATTCCCAGTGCGCACGGGTACAGCACCCACGATGGGTAGCTGCCGGTGGCGCCGTCGTAGTTGGCGATCAGCACCACCACCAACGCGGTGCGCAAGATGAACGACATGGCCAGCGCCACCCGGCGACCGTGCTGCAGCCGGTCGAGCGCGGGCCCGATCAGCGGGGCGATGACGGCGAACGGCGCGATCGTGATCAACAGGTACAGCGCGACTTTGCCCTTGCTCTCCCCGGAGGCCGCCGCGAAGAACAGTGTGTTGGCCAGCGCGACGGCCATCGCGGCGTCGACGGCGAAGTTCGCAACCACCGGCCACGTCAGCGCGGTGAGGCCGGACTTGTCGGCGCCGTCGGCGGTGGCGGCCCGGTGCACCAGACCGTACATCTTCGAACCCATTTCGCGGCTGCGCTGCGCGGCCGCCCGCGTGACGGTGACCTTCTGGCCCGCGCCGGCGCCGACGGATGGCGGAGGCGCCTCGGACGTATACGGCCGCGCGGGCTCGTCCAACGGCGGAAGCCAGCGATTGGCGCTTGGCGTGGACCGGCGCGATCGCCGGTAGCCGCCGTCGGCTCCCGGGTCACTGGGATAGTTCGCCATCCCGGGATGCTCGTCGGACGGCGGTCGCGGCGGGTAGTAGCGAGGGTCACGCCGCGATCCGGTCACTCCACGATTCTCCCCCATGGCGGCGTTAGCGGGCGTGCAGGCGACCGGTGTGGCTCGCCCGCCTCTCCGTGAGGCACTATTGGTGGCGATGGACAGCGTGGACACCGACGATCGCCCCGACCTGGAGGCGGTGCTGATGGGCGCCGTCGAGCAGGCGCGCGCCGCGATCATCGAGTACAGCGGCGAGGACACCCTCGGCGAGTACCTCGGCGCCAGCTTCGAGGACCCGACCGCCGCTACGCACCGGTTCCTGGCCGACATGCCGGGATACCGGGGCTGGCAGTGGGCCGTCGTCGTGGCCGCCTGCCCTGGCGCCGACCACGCCACGATTAGCGAAGTCGTGTTGGTCCCCGGCCCGACGGCGTTGCTGGCGCCCAAGTGGGTGCCATGGCAGGAGCGAGTCAAGCCCGGCGACCTGGGTCCAGGGGATCTGCTGGCGCCGCCCGCCAACGACCCGCGACTGGTGCCCGGCTACATGGCCAGCGGTGACCCCCTCGTCGACGAGGTCGCTCTCGAGGTCGGGCTCGGCCGCCGTCAGGTACTCGGCGAGTTGGGCCGCAGCGACGCCGCCCAACGCTGGCATGACGGAGACTTCGGTCCCGGGTCGGCGATGGCCCGGTCCACCCGCCGCGTGTGCCGCGACTGCGGCTTCTACATTCCACTTGCCGGGGCGCTGGGCACCCTGTTCGGGGTGTGTGCCAATGAACTGGCCGCCGACGGGCATGTCGTCGAGTCCGAATATGGTTGCGGCGCACACTCGGACACACCGCAGCCGCCCGGCACCGGCTCGCCGCTTTACGACCCGTTCGACGACGGTGTGCTCGACGTGGTGGAGCCGGAGAGCTAGCTTTCCGCGGCGGCCTTGATGCGCGACAGTGTCTGGTTCATGCCGTCGACGAGTTCCCGTTCGAAACTGGGCACGCCGCCGAACAAGGCATTGACGGTCATGTTGGACATCGGCTTGACGCCATTCTCGGCGTGACGGGTTTCCACGACGCGCGTGCCGCCATCGGTCGGCTGCAGCTCATAGCTCCAGATGGTGTTGTTTGCATTGACCCGGAACGCGAGCTTCTTCTCGGGAATGACCTCGGTGACGGTGCTCGTCGTCGGCCAGAACATGCGGTTGCGGCGGTTGAGGTTGATGGTCCTGGTGCCCTGGCGAACCGGGCCCAGCGGCTTCATCATTCGGCACTGCGGGCTCCACTGCGGCATCCGGCTGAGGTCGGACACCAACTCCCACACCTTGGCGACCGGCGCGTCGATGTCGATCTGTGCTTGCAGTAGCGGCGCTGCCATTGCGTCTCCTTCGTTGGAATTTCGTCGAATTCAGCTGAGCCCGCTTTGCGCCCCGCGCGATCCGCGGCGCACGGCGTGACGTTGCCACAGAAAAATCGACGTGCCGAGCACGCCGACGCCGAGGCCTGCGATCGTGAAGGGCCGCCACTCGTGCAGGCCGGGAACAGTGAACGCCAGCACGACGGCGATGAGCCAACCCGCGGTGATCACCACGATGACCGGCCACGGCTTGAGCAGTACGGCCGGCAGTGCGGGCGGTTCCGGTGCCACCCCGACAACGTAGCCGATGACGGCATAACGGAAATGGAGTGGAGTTTCCGCGGCTTTCCCGAGACCCGCTAGGTACTCTTTGCCTTGTGAAAGACGTCGACGCCCGGCTGGCGAGTGACCTGTCGCTGGCAGTGATCCGTCTGGCTCGCCAATTGCGGTTCCGGCGCCCGGATTCCCCCGTATCGCTCTCGCAGCTGTCGGCGCTGTCGACGCTTGCTAAGGAGGGCCCGATGACGCCAGGCGCGTTAGCCACGCGCGAGCGGGTCCGGCCACCGTCGATGACGCGAGTGATCGCCTCGCTGGCCGAGCTGGGCTTCGTCGCGCGCAGCGCGCATCCGGCCGACGGTCGCCAGGTGCTGGTAGAGGTATCTCGCGCCGGCACAGACCTGATCGAGGCCGAGCGTCGCGCCAGCCAGGAATGGCTCAAGCAACGCCTTGACCGACTCGAGCCCGACCAGCGCACGACGCTCTTGGTGGCCGCCGATCTGATGTCGGGGATCGTCGACGAAAGCGCGTGAGCGCCAACGTAATCGACGTCGCCGATCCTGCTGACCCGAGGCTCGACGACTTCCGCGATCTCAACAGCGTTGACCGCAGGCCCGATCTGCCAAGTGGCAAGGGTCTGGTGATCGCCGAGGGGGTGCTGGTGGTGCAGCGCATGCTGGCCTCCAGGTTCCGGGCAAGGGCTCTGCTGGGCACCGACCGGCGGCTCGGCGAACTCGAGGCGGATCTGACCGGCGTCGAGGCGCCGTACTACCGGGTCGAACGCGGGTGTGATGGCCGAGGTGGTCGGATTCCATCTCAACCGCGGGGTGCTGGCTTCGGCGTCGCGTCCGCCCGAGCTGACCGTGACGCAGGTGCTCGACGGCGCCCGCACCGTGGCCGTGCTGGAAGGCGTCAACGACCACGAGAACCTCGGGTCGATCTTCCGCAACGCAGCGGGCCTCGGCGTCGACGCGATGGTGTTCGGCGTCGGCTGCGCCGACCCGCTGTACCGGCGCGCCGTTCGGGTGTCGATGGGCCACGCCCTGCTTGTGCCGTACGCGTGGGCCGAGGTCTGGCCGAGAGACTTGGAGCTGCTGCGCGACAACGGATTTCGGCTGCTCGCGATGACGCCAGATCCGCTCCGCCCGCACCTTGGCCGAAGCGATGACAGACGTTGCCGACGAAAAGGTTGCGATTCTCGTCGGCGCCGAAGGGCCGGGTCTGACCGAGCACACGATGCGGGCGAGCGATATGCGGGTGCGGATTCCGATGTCGCGGGGCACCGACTCGCTCAACGTCGCCACCGCGGCTGCACTGGCGTTCTACGAACGGATCAGATCGGCGCCGTAGAAGGGGGGAGCGTCGTGACCCTAACGATTCGAGAAGCCACGTCCGCTGACGCGCCAGAGTGCGGACGCATCTGTTACGAGGCCTTCGCGGCCATTGACACCTATCATGGGTTCCCGCCCGACTTCCCGTCGGTGGAGGTCGCCACGGGCGCGGTATCGGGGCTGATCGCTCACCCGCGCTTCTTCGGCGTTGTCGCGGAGGAGGCCGGACGGATCGTCGGAAGCAACTTTCTCGATGAACGGTCGATGATCCACGGCGTCGGTCCGATCACGGTCGACCCGACAGGTGCAGAACCGACGGATCGGACTGGCATTGATGAACGCCGTGATCGAGCGCAGCGCGCAGCAGCGGGCACCCGGAGTTCGGTTACTGCAGTCGGCGTTTCACAACCGCTCGATGTGCCTCTACGCGAAGCTCGGCTTCGATGTGCAAGAACCGTTCGCGGTGATGCAGGGGGAGCCGCTCGCGTTCGAAGTGCCCGGCTACGCCGTCCGTGATGCCACCGATGCAGATGTGACGGCATGCGATGCGCTGTGCGTGCGGGTACACGGCCACGACCGTGGCGGTGAAGTCCGCGACGCGATGGCGCAGGGAACGGCCAGGGTGGTCGAGCGCCACGGCAGAATCACTGGATACACCACCGGCGTGGCGTTCTTTGCGCATTCGATCGCCGAGACCAACGACGATATGATCGCGCTCATCGGCGCGGCTGAAATGTTCGCCGGGCCAGGCTTTTTGCTGCCGATGCGCAACACCGAACTGTTGCGGTGGTGCCTCGCGCACGACCTGCGGGTGGTGATGATGATGAACCTGATGACGATCGGGCTCTACCAGGAGCCGCGCGGCGCGTTCCTGGCTTCGGTGCTGTATTGAAACAGGCGCGTTAGGCTCGCGCCGTGACCGACGACTCCACCCCGTGGGCGACGGGACTGACGGTGGCCGCGTTCGTCGCCGCGGTGACCGCCGCCGCGATCGTCGTGTTGAGCCTGGGTTTGACCCGAGTGCATCCGCTGCTGGCCGTCGGGCTCAACCTGGTGGCCGTCGGCGGGCTGGCCCCGACGGTGTGGGGATGGCGCAGGCTGCCGGTGTGGCGGTGGTTCGTGCTTGGCGCCGGCGTCGGCGTGGCAGGGGCGTGGCTCGCCCTGCTGGCGATGGCTCTCGCCGGGCTCACCCGATAAGCGCTTCGGCCAGCCTGGCCTGCCATTCCTGCTCGTCGTCGGCGCCGAGGATGCGCAACACCACCTGATCGGCACCGGCGGCGCGGTACTCCGCGACGCGCGCTGCGATGGTATCGAGCTCGCCCCACGCGGTGATGCCGTCCAGCAGCCGGTCGCTCACATCGTCGATGTCGGGCTCAGAAAACCCCTGCCGCAACAGGTTTCGTCGGTATCCGCCCACCTTCGTCAGGAAGTCCAGCGGCGTGGCGGCCGCCCGTCGCGCGGCCTCGCGATCACTTGTCGGCATGACCATCAACAGCACCGCCAGCGTCTTGTCGTCACCGAGCACCGCGCGCGCATCCGCCACATACGACGGCGTGACCAGAAACGGATACGCACCGCTGGCCCGGTCCCGCGCCAACGCCAGCATGTTCGGCCCGAGCGCGGCCAGCACCCGGGACTCGGCGGGGATGCCTGCGGCGTCCAATGCGTCGAGGTAGGCGTTGAGCGTCTGCCAGCGGCCGCGCCCCGTGCGCGCCGCCGAGGCCGACGATGAACCGGCCCGGGTGATCGCGCTGCAGCGATCGATACGTCGTGATGACGTCGGCGGCGGGTACCGAATCCACGGGGATGATGCCGGTGGCCACCGGAATGCTCGTGGTGGCCCGCACCGCCGCCTCGAGCATCGGCAGGTTGCCGGACCGCCACAGCGTCGAGAATCCGAGGCGCTCCACGCGTTGGGCTTCGTCGGCGACAACGGCCGCGTCATCGGTGTACGGATAGCTGCTGGCGAGGCCGATCGGGCCAAGACTGATCATGAGGTCGACGCTATGACCTCAACGGAACTTCAGGTCAAGGCGACGTCAGCGCTGGCCGCCGGAGCGCACGCCGAGCAGCACGTCCTCCCACGCGGGGACGGGCGGCTTACCCTTGCGGGCCCGCGCAGGCTTCGGCGCTGGCGGCGGCTCGGGCTCGGCAGCTGGCGGCTCCGGCTCCTCGAAGTCGAGTTGCGCAACGGGGGCCAGCGGCCGCAGCGGCCGGGCGAAGTCGGGGTCGATCAGCTCGCACGCCGCGTCGTCGAACGCGGTCACGGTGCCGCCATGCGCGCCCGGCGTGAACCGGAAATGCGCGACGTTGTCGGACAGGCCGGCCTTCCAGCCCATCTGCACCGTCCAGCGGCCGTCCTCGTTGCGCCACGCGTCCCAGTTGGTGGCGTCGGGATCCAGCCCGCGCGCCACCAGCGCCGCCGTCACCGTCTCCAGCAGCGTCAGCACCGATGGACCGTCGGCAAGCACAGGGTGCGCGGCGGTTGCCAGCTCGGCCGCGCGTGAGCGCTCCAGCAACACCGGATGGGCAAACCGCTCGACCCGTCCGATATCGACCCCGGCAGCCGCGGCAACCTGCTCGACCGAGGCGCCCGCCCTGATCTTGGCTTGAATCTCCTTGGGACGCAGCACGCTTGGGACCTCGGTGTCGGATTGGGATGAACTCGAGCCGGTCTTCTCGCCGCGCACGGCGGCACGCAACCGGTCATCGGACAGCAGGATGAACTTCTCCCCGGAGTCGTCGGCCTCGCAGATGATTCGTTTGCCATCGACGTCGAGTCCGACGACTTTGAGTTCCCGCATATCGACCTCCTCCGGGCTAGGCGCCAAGCCCGATTAGGAGGACCCTACTTCGTTATCTCGCCGTAACCCGGTAGACACGCCCGAGGTCAGAGGCGTTCCACGACCCAGTCGATGCATGGGTGAGCGCGCTGACGTCGTCGGGCTCAACGGCAGGGAACATCCCGACGCGCAGCTGGTTGCGGCCGAGTTTGCGGTATGGCTCGGTGTCGACGATGCCGTTGGCCCGTAACGCCTTGGCGACCGCAGCTGCGTCCACGTCGTCGGAGAAGTCGACGGTGCCGACGACCTGCGACCGCAACTCGGGATCGGTCACGAACGGCGTGGCGAATTTCGACGCCTCCGCCCAGGAGTACAGCCGCTGCGACGAATCCGCGGTGCGCTTGACGGCCCAGTCCAGGCCGCCGTTGCCCAGCAACCAATCGATCTGCTCGGCAAGCAGGATCAGCGTGGCGATCGCCGGGGTGTTGTACGTCTGGTTCTTGAGGCTGTTCTCGACCGCGATCGGCAGCGAAAGGAAGTCGGGCACCCAGCGTCCCGAGCCGGCGATCGCCTCGATGCGGGCCAGCGCCGCTGGCGACAGGATCGCGACCCAGAGCCCGCCGTCGCCCGCGAAGTTCTTCTGCGGCGCGAAGTAGTAGGCGTCGGTGTCGCCGATGTCGACGGGCAGGCCGCCTGCCGCCGACGTGGCGTCGATGGCGATCAACGCGTCGCCCGAGCCGTCGGGCCGCTGCACCGGCACCGCGACCCCGGTCGAGGTCTCGTTGTGCGCCCAGGCGATGAGGTCGACGGACGGGTCCGACTGCGGCTTCGGAGCGCTGCCGGGATCGGCCTTGACGATGACGGGGTCGCCGACGAACGGGTTCTTGGCGACGCACGAGGCGAACTTCGAGCTGAACTCGCCATAGGTCAGATGCAGCGAGCGCTTGTCGATCAGGCCGAACGCCGCGGCGTCCCAGAACGCCGTGGAGCCACCGTTGCCGAGGATGACCTCGTAGCCGTCGGGCAGCGAGAACAGCTGGCGCAGCCCGTCACGGACACGGCCGACGAGGTTCTTGACCGGGGCCTGCCGGTGCGACGTTCCGAACAGGTCGCCCGCGGCGGCCAGCGCCTGCAGTTGCTCCGGCCGCACCTTGGACGGTCCGCAGCCGAAACGACCGTCGGTGGGCTTGATGTCGGCGGGAATCGTCAGTTCGGCCATGTGATCAAGAGTAGTGACCGCGACTTGCGCGCTTTCTGCGGGGGGGTGGCAGAGGTTTGCTGAATAGTGAGAGATCATCTCCGGCCGTCACCAAAATGTGATTTGCTGGAACACACTTCGGACCCGCGTTGAAAGGCACGTGTAATGGGTAGGCAGAAAGCTGCGGCATTGCTATCGGCATATGCAGCTGCCATCACGGTCTTGGGTTCGGTGCTCGCTGCGGTTCCGGCCCGAGCCGACGGCGGGGTCGGCAGTGTCTACAAACCCGTCGGCGGTGACCAGGGCGCCGCGGTGCTGAGCCAGATCAACGCCACGCGCGCCGCGAACGGCTGTGGCCCTGTGGTGGCCGATCCGCAGCTGACTGCGTCCGCAGCGCGGCAGGCCGACGACATGCTCAGGAACGGAGTGCAGGGCCACACCGGTTCGGACGGCTCCACCCTCGTCCAACGCGTCAAGGATGCGGGCTACGTGTCGTACACGAAGCTCGGCGAAATCGTCTTCTGGAGCACCGGCCCCGGCGGTAGCCCGGCTGCCGCGGTCACCTGGTGGATGAACAGTCCGGGTCACCGCGCGATCATCACTGACTGCGCACTGACCGATGCGGGGTTCTCGGCGGTGAGCAGCGGCGACAAGATGACCGTGGCGGGGGATTTCGGGAAGAAGTAGACACGGCGAAATAGCTTCCGGCCCAGCCTAGTTCGTCAGAATCCGCGCCCCGTCGGCGGTGACTGCGACCGTGTGCTCGCTGTGCGCCGCGCGGGCGCCCGATGCGGTGCGAAGCGTCCAGCCGTCCGGGTCGTGGGTGTAGCCGTCGGTGCCGTCGGCGATCAGCATCGGTTCGATCGCGATCACCAGGCCGGGCCGCAGCCGCATGCCCTTGCCGGGGCGGCCTTCGTTGGGCACGTGCGGATCCTCGTGCATGGTGCGGCCGATGCCGTGGCCGCCGTGATTGGCCAGCAGGCCATACCCCGCGCCGCGGGCGACCACAGCGATCGCGTTCCCGACGTCGCCAAGCGTGTTGCCGGGTCGCACCGCGGCGATGCCCGCCGCCAGCGCCGCGTCCGTCGCCTCGATCAGCGCGGCGTCCTGCGGCGCGTGGTGTCCCCACGATGAAGCTGCGCGCCGCATCGCCGCACCACCCGCGCAGCGTCGCGCCGAAGTCGACGGACACCAGGTCGCCGTCCGCGAGCACTTGGCCGTTTGGGATGCCGTGCACGACTGCGTCGTTGACCGATACGCACAGCACCGCGGGGAAGGGACTCGGCGCCCACCGAGGGTGGTAGTTGAGGAAGGGCGAGGTCGCGCCGTGGCGGGCAAGCACGTCGGCGGCAACCTTGTCGAGCTCGGTGGTCGACCGGCCGGGCCCCGCATGCTCGACGACCGCGTGAGCGCCTCGGCGACGACGGCACCTGCCGCGGCCATCGCGTCAATCTCGGCCCCGGTCTTCAGCTCGACCACGGTGTGTCCTCCGTCACATCTCCGACCTGCGGCTTCCCACGGCACATCTCCGGAAGGGCTCTGTTCATTAGGCGATACCTGCGGTACCGTTGTTGGACATCGAGTACCTAAATGTAAACCTCATGGGAGGCTTCAAATGGCTCGGACCCGCATCGTCGAACCGCTGGCGTCGCAACATGGATGTCAGCGATGATGCCGAGTACGTGGACATGCTCACCACACTGTCCGAGGGGTCGGTGCGGCGCAACTTCAATCCGTACACGGACATCGACTGGGACTCTCCGGAGTTCGCGGTGGTCGACAACGACGAGCGCTGGGTCCTGCCCGCGACGGATCCCATCGGCAAGCACCCCTGGTACCAGTCGCAGCCGCTCGACCGGCAGATCGAGATCGGCATGTGGCGACAGGCCAACGTCGCCAAGGTCGGATTGCACTTCGAGTCGATCCTTATCCGCGGCCTGATGGAGTACGCGTTCTGGACGCCCGAACGGCTCGCCGGAGTACCGGTACTGCCTGCACGAGGCGGTCGAAGAGTGCAACCACACCATGATGTTCCAGGAGATGGTGAACCGCATCGGCGCCGACGTGCCCGGTATGCCGCGGATGCTGAAGTGGATCCAGCCGTTCATCCCGCTGGTCGCGGGCCCGCTGCCGATCCCGTTCTGGTTCGGCATCCTCGCCGGCGAGGAGCCCATCGACCACACGCAGAAGAACGTGCTGCGCGAGGGCAAGACGCTGCACCCGATCATGGAGCGGGTGATGGCCATCCACGTGGCCGAGGAGGCGCGGCACATCTCGTTCGCGCACGAGTACCTGCGCAAGCGGGTCCCGCACCTGCCGCGCCGCAAGCGGTTCTGGTTGTCGCTCTACGTGCCGGTCGTGATGCGGGTCCTGTGCTCGGCGATCATCGTGCCGCCGCGCGCGTTCTGGAAGGAATTCGACATTCCGCGCTCGGTGCGCAAGGAGATCTTCTTCCAGTCGCCCGAGGCACGACTGATGCTGCGCGACATGTTCGGCGACGTGCGGATGCTGTGCTCACGACACCGGCCTGATGAACCCGATCGCCAAGCTCATCTGGCGAATCTGCCGGATCAACGGCGCGCCCAGCCGCTACCGCAGCGAGCCTCAGCGCCAGCACCTGGTCTCGGTCGCGTAGGCGCATGCCCCACGTGATCACCCAGTCGTGTTGCAGCGACGGGTCTTGTGTCTACGCCTGCCCGGTGAACTGCATCCATCCGTCACCGGACGAGCCGGGCTTCGCCACCGCCGAGATGCTCTACATCGATCCGGTGGCGTGCGTCGACTGCGGGGCCTGCGTCTCGGCCTGCCCGGTCGGGGCGATCGCGCCCGACACACAGCTGGAGCCCAAGCAGCTGCCGTTCATCGAGCTGAACGCGTCGTTCTATCCGAAGCGCGAGGGCAAGCTGCCGCCGACGTCCAAGCTGGCGCCGGTGATCGAGGCGCCGTTTGTCGACGCTCGCGCGGGCGGCCCGCTGACGGTCGCGATCGTCGGCTCAGGACCCGCGGCCATGTATGCCGCCGACGAACTGCTCACCCAGCGCGGAGTGCGGGTCAATGTCTTCGAACGGCTGCCAACCCCGTACGGGCTGGTGCGCGCCGGGGTCGCCCCCGACCACCAGAGCACCAAGCGGGTGACGAAGCTGTTCGACAGGATCGCCAGGCGGCGCGGGTTTCGGTTCTACCTCAACGTCGAGGTGGGATCGGACCTGACCCACGACGAACTGCTGGCCCACCACCACGCGGTGCTCTATGCCGTCGGCGCGCCCAACGACCGTCGACTCGACATCGACGGCATGGGACTGCCGGGCACCGGCACCGCCACCGAGATCGTGGCATGGATCAACGGCCATCCCGAATACACCGATCTGCCAGTCGATTTGGGCCACGAACGGGTGGTCATCGTCGGCAACGGCAACGTCGCATTCGACGTCGCGCGCATCCTGACGACCGATCCGGACGCGCTGGCCCGCACGGACATCTCCGATCACGCGCTGGCCGCGCTGCGGGCGTCGCGGGTCCAAGAGGTGGTGATCGCCGCCCGCCGCGGCCCCGCCGACTCGGCGTTCACGCTGCCCGAATTCATCGGGCTGACGTCGACCTGCGAGGTGGTGCTCGACGCCGCGGATCACGATCTGGTGCTGCGCGATCTGGCTGAGGCCTCAGATCCGTTGACGCGCAACAAGCTCGAGATCCTGAGCAAGCTGGGCGACGCGTCGGCCCCGGCGACGCGACCGAGGATCCGGCTGGCGTACCAGCTGACGCCGAACCGCGATCTCGGGGAGCAGCGCGCCGAAGGTGTCGAGTTCACCGTGACCGGGACGGACGAGGTGCGCCAGCTGCCGGCCGGGCTGGTGTTGACCTCAATTGGCTACCGCGGCAAGCCGATTCGTGGGCTGCCGTTCGACGAGGCGGCCGCGGTAGTGCCGAACGACGGCGGCCGTGTCGATCGGATGCGCCAGGCGCGCTATGTCGCGGGCTGGATCAAACGCGGTCCGACCGGCTTCATCGGAACCAACAAGTCGTGTGCGGCGCAGACCGTGCACAACCTGGTCGCCGACTACAACGACGGCCTGCTGGCCGACCCCGTCGGCAAGCCCGCGGCCCTGGACAAGTTGGTGCGCGACCGTCAACCCGCGGTGGTCGACGGCGAGGGCTGGAAGGCCATCGACGCCGCAGAGATCGCTCGAGGCGGCGATGAGCGGCCCCGCGACAAGTTCACCTCGACGGCCGAAATGCTGGCCGCCGCCGCGGCCGCGCCCACACCACCGGTTCACCGGCGGCTGCTCGCGGGTTTGCGTCGGTAGCCTGGGAGTATGCGCACATCGCCGCTTGCTCTCCTGATGTGCACGGCCCTCGTTCTGGCCCCGGCCGCTGCGGCTGATCCCACGACGGAGTTCACCGACAATCCGTCGATCGTCGACAGCCATCCGCTGCCCGTGGAATCCTGGCGCGTGGTCGGTGAGGACGTGGTGGCGCTGCAGTTCACCACCGGCACGCCGGAATGCTTTGGCGTACATGCGATCGTGCACGAAACTCCGGAGACCGTAACGGTCGAGCTGCGTGGCGGCACGCTCCCCGAAGCCGTGGGACGTGCGTGCATCATGATCGCCGTTTTCGGCTCCCTCGATGTGCAGCTACATGAGCCGTTGGGTGACCGAGACGTCGCCATGACGTGAGTCCAAAACGTGGTCCCGCATGCGGGACCACGTTTGAGAGATCCACTCTCCTCGGTCTCGGGTCGTCGCCACTTTCCCGAAAGCCGCCCGGCTGATGGGTGCGCTCGCGTATAGCAAAGGGCATGAACGCTGCTTCCTACGTCGGTCGAGTGGGGGGTTTGGCCGTAGCCCTGGGGGTCGGGGCTGCGGTGGTCACCGGATACGGACTACCGGTGGCGTGGGCCGACACGCCATCGTCGTCGGACTCGTCCACCTCGGAGCTCGTCGACGGATGCCACCCCATCGGATTCGACGGAGGCACGCCAAAGACACCGCTACGACGGCCGACCGAACCGGCAACGGGCTCTGAGGTCACGTCGACGTCGACAGGGTCAACGACCACGCAAGCCCCGACCGGTGTTGTCGTAAGCACCGGCGGCGCCCAGACGAGTTCGTCGTCGACGGACGAGAAGGAAGACGAAGAGACCACGGACGCCGACGAAGAAACCCAAACCCAAGGCCGAGGCCAAGGTTTCGACGCCCGATGAGCCAAGGTCGAGACCAAGGTCGACGCCGTCGAGGTGAACGGTCGACGCCGATCCGCAGCCGGCGCTGAAGTCGGCGTCGCAAGCCGACGATCCGGTCAGTTCCTTTGCGGCACAGACGATGTCGTCAACCGCGGAGATGAAGACCTCCGCGGTGACGACGGCGCTGACGACGCCGACCGTTCCGTCGTTGCGACCGTGGCCGACCGCCTTCGACCCCGGCACCGTGGTGACCTACGTGGGGGGCCTGGTTTCGAGTGTCGTCAGCGCGGTGCTGAGCCCGTTCGCGGCCGGCTTCCCTCACGCGCCCGCCGATCCGCCGACAGTGTGGACGCTGCTGGCCTGGGTGCGCCGCGAGTTGTTCAACGGAACGCCGAGCATCACCCCGGTGATCAACCCGCAGAACAAACGGACTGGTCACCGGCAACATCGGTGCGGCCGACCCCGATGGCGACCCGTTGACCTACACGGTCATCGGCACGCCACACAACGGCGGCACGCTTGAGATCGACGACGAGGGCAACTTCACCTACCGCCCGATGAACGCGATGGCTGCGGTCGGTGGAACCGATCAGTTCACGGTGGTGGTCAGCGACGAGGCCGCCGGCCTACACGTGCACGGCCCGCTGGGTTTGTTGAAGTTCGTGCCGATCCTTGGCAACTTCCTCAATCCCGGCGGCGGTGACGCAGTGGCGCAAACGATCACGGTCAACGTCGACCCGGTGGCGGGCGTCGACCTGTCCTTCCCGGTCAACTTCCACTGGGGTGTGGCGCACGCCGGGTTCCAGGCCGAGGGCGGCCCCGGCTCACCGGTGGATCCCAACTCCGACTGGTACAAGTGGGTGCACGACCCGATCAATCAGCTGCTGGGACTGACCAACGGCGTGCCGGAGAACGGCCCCGGCACCTACGTCGAGTTCGACAACGACGCGAACCTCGCCGAGACCAAGCTCGGCATGAACACGTTCCGGATGAGCATCGAGTGGAGCCGCATCTTCCCCAATTCGACTGCATCCGTTGATATCTCGGATGAGGGCGGCACCGTCAGCCAGGCTGATCTGGATGCGCTGGACGCGCTGGCCGACCAGGATGAGGTCGAGCACTACCGCGAAGTGTTCGCGTCCCTGCGCGCCCATCATCTGGAACCGCTGATCACGATCAACCACTTCACGTTGCCGTCCTGGGTGCACGACCCGACCACGACCCGGTTGCTTGCCCAGCTCGGGTTGCCCGCGCCCGACGCGGGATGGCTGTCGCCCGACACCCCGGTGGAATTCGAGAAGTACGCCGCCTACGTCGCGTGGACAGTACGGCGACCAGGTCGACAACTGGACGGTGCTCAACGAGCCGGTGCCGCCGGTCCTCACCGAGTTCCTCGCGATACCGGGCGTGGTCCCGAACTGGCCGCCCGGCCTGATCCGGCCGGACCTCGCGTCGACGTTCCTCGTCAACGAGGCCAAGGGCTACGTCGGCGCATACGACGCGATCCACAAGTGGGACCAGGTGATTGCGACGCCGGGCCAGCCCAAGGCTTTCGTCGGCTTCGCCAACAACATGATCCCGGCGCGGCCGGCCAACCCGGTGAACCAGAACGACGTGCAGGCCGCCGACGCGTGGAACGCCTTCTACAACCGCTGGTTCCCGAACGCGGTGATCGACGGTTGGGTGGACGCCAACCTCGACGGCATCCAGACCCCCGACGAGATCCACCCCGAGATGGCCAACAAGGTCGACTTCATGGGAGTGCAGTACTACGGGTCGCAGCCGATGCAGGGCTTCGGTGTCGCACCCATCCCCGGATTCCCGTGGCTGAAGGGCCTGCCGGTGCGCTGCTCGGCGGACGAGGCGACGTGCAGCGACTTCAACCAGCCGACGGATCCAGGAGGCCTGCGCGAGGTCCTCGACATCGCGGCGTCCTACAAGCTGGCGGACGGGGTGACGCAAGTCCCGATCTGGATCACCGAGAACGGCATCGCCGACGCGAACGACTCGAAGCGGCCGCCGTACATCGTCAGCCACATCGCGGTCGTGCAGGACGAGATCGCGCATGGCATGGACATCCGCGGCTACACCTATTGGTCGTTCGTCGACAACCTCGAGTGGGCCAACGGTTATGACCTCGAGTTCGGTCTGTACGGGTCGGACCCGACGACGCCTGAGCTGGAACGCACACCCAAGCAGGCCAGCATCGCCGCGATCAGCGCGATCACGACGTCAAACTCGCTCCCGCTGGCCCTGCTCGGTATGTACATCCCAAACTCTGGTCTGAGCGGGCTCTATTGCTGCTGCTTCATCGCCTCGGCGATCTCCTCCATGGAGACCTCGCGCACCGGCTGTCCAAGCGACCAGTGGTGGCCGAACGGGTCGCGCACGACGCCGTAGCGGTCACCCCAGAACTGGTCTTCCAGCGGTGCGACCACGGTGGCGCCTGCATCCAGGGCCTGCTGGAACTTCGCGTCGACATCGGCGACGGTCAGGTGGATGGTGACCGGCGTGCCGCCGAGCGCGGTCGGCGTCGATGACTTTCCGTCGTTGTACTCGGGGAAGTCGTCGTTGAGCAGCACCGTGGATCCGTTGATCTGCAGCGCGGCGTGCACCAGCTTGCCGTCGGGCCCGGGAACCCGGCCCAGCTCAACGGCATTGAACGCCTTGACGTAGAAATCGATCGCGGCGGCGGCGCCATCGACACACAGGTGCGGGGACAGGGAGGGCTGTACTTCGATTGCCATGATCGTTCTCCTCGATAGTGGGTTGGGTTTGGCTGACAGGCGCTGCCCATGCAACCACCCGCCACCGACAAGTCGGAGTGAACTCAGACAATCGAGAACGAAGGTGGCAACTCGTCGCGCCCGGTCAACGCCAGCAGCACCGTCTGGCCGTGCCCCTCGCGACCGCGATGCGCGCCGCCAACCCCGTCGCCTCCTCCAGCACATCGGGCGGCAACGCAAACGAAATGCCAACGGCGCGAGCAATATCCAGCCCGTGCACCGCCAGCTCGAACATCCGTGTCGGCAAATAATTGTGCAGCCGGATCCCCAGCCCACCGATGACGGCGATCAACGGGTCGCCTGCGCCGTCGAGCTCGCGCAGCACCCGCGAGACAGTCCGTCGACCGTCGCGGCCGGGTCGTCGCCGAGATCCCTGCCTGCCTGTCTGCCGCGCTCGACGATGTCGGCTGGCGCCTGCGATGCGACGCGTAGTCGTGGACCTTGCGCGTAGTAGTCGGCGGCGCTGGTGAAGTCCTCGCGCTCGGCGCGGTCGGCTGCAGGTAGGTGCTCACCGTGATGAGCGAGCGCGACGCGTGCCCGACCAGTGAGCGCAGATCCCAGTCGCCCAGACCGGGCCCGTCCCACCGATCCGCGGGGATCTCATGCACGAGCGCGGCGAAACTGCGTGCCGCCGAAGCGAATGTGGTGACAGTGTCAGAAGATTCGGAAGACACAGTCACGACTTGGCGACTTGGTCCCAACCCTCGACGGATTCGGGACTGCGCGGGGCCGGGCCGACGTAGATGGCCGACGGGCGGACCAGCTTGCCGAGTCGCTTCTGTTCAAGGATGTGCGCGCTCCAGCCGGCGGTGCGCCCGCAGGTGAACATCGCGGGCATCATCTTGACCGGCACCTGCGCGAAGTCCAGGATGACCGCCGCCCAGAACTCGACGTTGGTCTCGATCGCGCGATCCGGTCGGCGTTCGCGGAGTTCGGCAAGGGCGGCCTGCTCCAGCGCCGCGGCCACCTCGTAGCGCGGCGCCTCCAGTCGCTTGGCCGTCGCGCGCAGCACCCGCGCACGCGGGTCCTCGGCGCGGTAGACACGGTGGCCGAAGCCCATCAGCTTGTCCTTGCGGTCCAGGATGCCCTTGACCACCGCGCGGGCGTCGCCGGTCTGCTCGGCTTCCTCGATCATCGGGATCACCCGTGCCGGGGCGCCGCCGTGCAGCGGGCCGCTCATCGCGCCGATCGCGCCCGACATCGCCGCTGCCACATCCGCGCCGGTCGACGCGATCACCCGCGCAGTGAACGTCGACGCGTTCATGCCGTGCTCGGCGGCGCTGACCCAGTAGGCGTCGATCGCCTCGACATGCCTGGGATCCGGGTCACCCTGCCAGCGCGTCATGAATCGTGCTGTCACGGTGGAGCACTCGTCGATCATCCGCTGCGGGACCGCGGGCTGGTAGATCCCGCGCGCCGACTGCGCGACGTAGGACAACGCCATCACCGATGCGCGCGCGAGCTGATCGCGGGCCGACTCGTCGTCGATGTCCAGTAGCGGCGGGTAGCCCCAGATCGGGGCAAGCATGGCCAGCCCGGCCTGCACGTCGACCCGGACGTCACCGCTGTGGATGGGCAGCGGGAACGGCTCGGCCGGTGGCAGCCCGTGGCCGAACTTGCCGTCGACAAGCAGCGCCCACACGTCACCGAAGGTGACCTGCTGGTTGACCAGATCCTCGATGTCGACGCCGCGATACCGCAGCGCCCCACCGTCCTTGTCCGGTTCGGCGATCTCGGTGGTGAAGGCGACGACGCCCTCGAGCCCGGGTACGAAGTCCTCGGGTACCAGGGGGACACGCTAGTCATGGGCCGATTCTTGCACTCGGGTTGCGGGCGCTGTCTACCGGTCGGTAACCAGTTGGCGAACAGGTGAAGCGTAGCGTTGTCGCGTGGCAACTCGCGATGACGAACACCTGGCGAGAATGCGTGTCGAGTACGGATCCGTCGAGAAGGACGGCAGCGGCGACCTGGACGCCGATTGGCTTGCCGACGGCTGGGTCGCGCTGCTGGACAAGTGGTTAGCCGACGCCGAACGAGCGGGTGTGGCCGAGCCGAACGCGATGGTGGTCGGCACGGTCGATCGCAGTGGGAAGGCCGGTCACCCGAACCGTGTTGTGCAAAAGCGTGGACGAAACCGGCATCTCCTTCTACACGAACTACGACTCCGCCAAGGGCGAGCAGCTGGCCGCGAGCCCGTACGCGTCGGCGACGTTCCCGTGGTTTCTGCTGGGCAGGCAGGTCCACGTCCGCGGCCCGGTGACCAAGGTCTCCGCCGAGGCGACCGCCGCCTACTGGTCCAACCGGCCGCGCGGTTCGCAACTGGGCGCGTGGGCGTCGCACCAGTCAAAACCGATTGCCTCGCGAGCCGCGCTGCTGGAACAGTTGGCCGACGTGACACAACGATTCGCCGATCACGAGGCAGTGCCGGTGCCGCCGAACTGGGGCGGGTACCTGATTGCGCCGGAGGTCGTCGAGTTCTGGCAGGGCCGGGAAAACCGGGTGCACAACAGGATTCGTGTCACTGAGGGCCGCCTCGAGCGGCTGCAGCCGTAGTAGTGCGGAAGTTTTTCGCCGACACCACACCGCTGCGGACACCGGATTTCCGGCGGCTGTGGCTGGCAGGCATCGTCACGGTCATCGGCGGCAACCTGACGATCTTCGCGGTGCCGGTCCAGCTGTACGCCCTCACCCAGAACTCCGTGTACGTCGGACTTTCCGGGTTGTTCGCGTTGGTGCCGCTCATCGTGTTCGGGCTCCTCGGCGGTGCCTGGGCCGACGCGATGGACCGGCGACTGCTGTTGATCATCGCGTCGATTGGGCTCGCGCTGTCGTCGGTGCTGCTGTGGCTTCAGGCCGCGCTGGCGCTGAACAACGTCTGGGTGGTGCTGTGCCTGCTGTCGGTGCAGCAGGCGTTCTATGCGATCAACAGCCCGACCCGGGCGGCGGCGATTCCACGCATGCTGCCCGGCGACCAGCTGGCGGCCGCCAACTCGCTGAACTTCACGGTTTTCCAGTTCGGCGCCATCGTCGGGCCGCTGCTGGCAGGCGTGATGCTGCATTGGGTCGACCTGTCCACGCTCTACCTGATCGACGCGATCACCTGCATCGCGCCGATCTGGGTCACGTTCCGTCTCGCCAAGATGCCACCCACCAATGGCGCCAACGGTTCGTCGGGATACGGGTTCACCGCGGTGCTGGACGGGTTCCGCTACCTGGCCGGAAACCAGGTGGTGCTGATGTCGTTCGTCGTCGACCTGATCGCGATGATCCTCGGCATGCCTCGCGCCCTGTTCCCGCAAATGGCGCACGAAAGCTTCGGCGGCCCGGTCGAGGGCGGCACCACAATGGCGCTGCTCGCCGCGGCCATGTCGGTGGGCGCCGTCGCGGGCGGGGTGTTCTCCGGCTGGTTTCCGCGCATTCAGCGCCAGGGTTTGGCGGTCGTGATCTCGATCGTGGTGTGGGGCGCGGCGATGATCGGGTTCGGGGTGGCCGGCGGGTTCGCGCACGGCCATACCGGCGCTTTGCTCTGGATTGCGCTGGTGTTCTTGGCCATTGGCGGTGCGGCCGACATGGTGTCGGCGGCGTTCCGGTCGACGATCCTGCAACAGGTGGCCTCCGACGAACTGCGCGGCCGGTTGCAGGGCGTGTTCACCGTCGTCGTGGCAGGCGGGCCGCGGCTGGCCGACGCGGTGCACGGTGCGGCCGCGGCTGCGGTGGGCACGACGGTTGCCGCTGCGGGCGGCGGTGGGCTGGTGGTGGTCGGCGTGATGATCGCCGCCGTGGTGGTGCCTGCGTTCGTCCGCTACCGGGTGACCGAAGGCGACAAAGTATGAGCCCCGCCAATTGTCCGTCGGTTGTCATTTTCTAAGTCATTTCATACCTTTTCGCGTTAGCATCCTGGCGTGGCTGAAGTTAGGGGGGAGCCGGCCCTCGGCTTGCGTGAACGCAAGAAACAACGCACCCGCGCCACGTTGATCGACGCGGCTGTCGAGCTTTGCGAGCGACAGGGCTACGAACGCACGACCGTCGACCAGATCGCCGCCATCGCCGACGTCTCGCCACGCACGTTCAGCCGCTACTTCGCCACCAAGGACGCCATCGCGCTGGCGCTCATCGACGACGCCATCGGCCAGGCCGCAGTCGAACTGTCTCGCCAACCCACCGACATCAGCCACTTCGAGGCGCTGCGCCGGTCCTATGTCGCGATGTACAGAGGCACCAAGACGCCACCGCCGGGGGGACTCTCCGCCGAGCGAATGATGTGCACCGTGCGCATCATCATGTCCTCGGGCGCATTGCGTCACGCCGTCATCGACTACCGCCACCACGCCGTCACCATCGCGTTGGCCAAGCGGATGGGCGTCGGCCTGGATGACCTCAAACTGAAGCTGGTGTCCGCCATGTGGGCGGCGGTCATCATGACCGCGCTCGGTGACCTCAGCGAGGAGGAAACGGACTGGCAGCAGGTCGGCATCGACGACATCGTCTCCCGGCTGGAGGCGGCATTCGCCGAGTTCACCGAGGTTGTGGACGACGTCCGGCGGCCGGTCTGAGCACCTGCTAACCCCCGCTCGGGCACGACTGCTGGAATGGGACTACCTTTTGTAGGGCAGACTTCCCCATTGACGGCAGCGAAGAAGGGATTCCCGTGGCCGATAACGCATCCAGTGGTGAAAAGCACGCCACCCTCAACTACCCCGGTGGCGAACTTGACCTGGACATCGTCTCCGCGACCGAGGGCTCTGACGGAATCGCGCTGGGTTCGCTGCTCGCCAAGACCGGATACACCACCTATGACAGTGGCTTCGTCAACACCGCCTCCACCAAGAGCGCCATCACCTACATCGACGGCGACGCCGGCATCCTGCGCTACCGCGGCTACCCGATCGAGCAGCTCGCCGAGAAGTCGACGTTCATCGAGGTCAGCTACCTCCTGATCTACGGCGAACTGCCGACAGCGGAAGAGCTGGAGAAGTTCACCACCCAGATCCAGCGGCACACGCTGCTGCACGAGGACCTCAAGCGGTTCTTCGACGGCTTCCCCCGCAACGCGCACCCGATGCCGGTGCTGTCCAGTGCCGCGAACGCATTGAGCGCCTACTACCAGGATTCGCTGGACCCGTTCGACGACGAGCAGGTCGAGTTGTCCACCATCCGGCTGCTGGCCAAGATGCCGACCATCGCGGCGTACGCGTACAAGAAGTCGGTCGGCCAGCCGTTCCTGTACCCGGATAACTCGATGTCGCTGGTGGAGAACTTCCTGCGGATGACGTTCGGTCTTCCCGCCGAGCCCTACGAGGTCGACCCCGAGATCGTGCGGGCGCTGGACCTGCTGCTCATCCTGCACGCCGATCACGAGCAGAACTGCTCGACGTCGACGGTGCGTCTGGTCGGTTCGTCGCAGGCCAACCTGTTCACGTCGATCTCGGGCGGCATCAACGCGCTGTGGGGCCCGCTGCACGGCGGCGCCAACCAGGCGGTGCTGGAGATGCTCGAGGAGATCCGTCAACGGAGCGGCGACGTCCACGACTTCGTCAAGAAGGTCAAGAACAAGGAAGACGGCGTCAAGCTGATGGGCTTCGGCCACCGGGTCTACAAGAACTACGACCCGCGGGCGCGCATCGTCAAGGAGCAGGCCGACAAGATCCTCGGCAAGCTGGGCGGCGACGACGATCTGCTGGACATCGCCAAGGCGCTGGAAGAGGTCGCGCTGACCGACGAATACTTCGTCGAGCGCAAGCTGTACCCGAACGTCGACTTCTACACCGGCGTGATCTACCGCGCCCTGGGCTTCCCGACGCGCATGTTCACGGTGCTGTTCGCGCTCGGCCGGCTGCCCGGCTGGATCGCGCACTGGCGCGAGATGCACGACGAGCCCGGCGGCAAGATCGGTCGTCCGCGCCAGATCTACACCGGCTACACCGAGCGCGACTACAAGACGCTCGGCAGCCGCTAGAGTTCTCGGCGTCGTCGCCGAAAGAGAGTTCCCGGTCGTCAAAGCGACCGTTTGACGACGTTGGCGTTCTGTCTCGGCGTAATCAGCTCACGGCCACGTGGCTTGCTTCCAGACAGTTGTAGTTTCACAATAGTTGTGTGAATGAAACTGTCGTCCGATCGCTGAGCGCTCGGCGCAAGGGCATCATCCTGGTGTCCTGCTGCCTGAGCCTGCTGATCGTGTCGATGGACGCGACGATCGTCAACGTCGCCATTCCGAACATCCGCGCCGACCTCGGCGCATCGTCATCGCAGCTGCAGTGGGTGATCGACATCTACACGCTGGTGCTGGCGTCGCTGCTGTTGTTGTCCGGCGCCGCCGGCGACCGGTTCGGGCGCAGGCGCATCTTCCAGATCGGGTTGACGGTCTTCGCGCTGGGATCGCTGCTGTGCAGCCTGTCGCCCAACATCGAGACGCTGATCGCCGCGCGTTTTGTGCAGGCCATCGGGGGCTCGATGATGAACCCTGTCGCGATGTCGATCATCACGCAGGTGTTCACCGGTCGGGTGGAACGCGCCCGCGCGATCGGCGTCTGGGGCGGCGTCGTCGGCATCTCCATGGCGCTCGGCCCGATCGTCGGCGGCGCGCTGATCCAGGTGGTCGACTGGCGCGCGGTGTTCTGGATCAACCTGCCGATCTGCGCGCTGGCGATCCTGTTGACCGCCATCTTCGTTCCCCAGTCCAAGTCGGCCACGATGCGCGACGTGGACCCGATCGGGCAGGCCCTAGGGATGGCCTTCCTGTTCGGCGTCGTGTTCGTGCTCATCGAAGGCCCTGGCATGGGTTGGGGCAACGCGCTCATCGTCATCGTCGCGGTGATAGCTGTGCTGGCGTTCGTGGCGTTCCTGCGCTATGAGGCCCGCCGTCACGACCCGTTCATCGACCTCCGGTTCTTCCGGAGCATCCCGTTCGCGTCGGCGACGATGATCGCGGTGTGTGCGTTCGCCGCGTGGGGGGCGTTCCTGTTCATGATGTCGCTGTACCTACAGGAGGAGCGCGGCTTCTCGGCGATGCACACCGGCCTGATCTACCTGCCCGTTGCTGTTGGCGCGCTGATCTTTTCGCCGCTCTCGGGCCGGCTGGTCGGCCGCTTCGGCAGCCGGCCCTCGTTGCTTGTCGCCGGCACGCTGATCACTGCGGCGACGTTGATGCTGACCCGGTTGACGGCGACGACGCCGGTGTGGATGTTGCTCGTCATCTTCGCCGTATTCGGTGTCGGTTTCTCGATGGTGAACGCGCCAATCACCAACGCGGCCGTCAGCGGCATGCCGACCGATCGGGCCGGTGCCGCCTCGGCGGTGGCCTCGACCAGTCGGCAGGTCGGTGTGAGTATCGGTGTGGCGCTGTGCGGTTCGGTCGCAGGCTCGGCGCTGGCGACGGCGGGGGCCGACTTCGCTGCGGCCGCTCGGCCGTTGTGGTTCGTTTGCACGGGACTCGGTGTGGTGATCTTCGCACTGGGTCTGTACTCGACGTCACCACGCGCGTTGCGGTCGGCCGAGCGGCTTGCGCCATTAATCGCCGGTTCGCATGCACAATTCGAGGGTGCCCGTGCGTAATCGGTTGGCCGACGAGGTTTGGCGTGCGATGGCAGCCGCGGTGATCGACAACCGCGATGGCTGGAAGCGGGCGGTGATCGAGCAGACCGGATTGCCGTTCAGCAGGATCCGGATTCTGCGACGGCTGGCCCGTCGGCCGATGACGGTGAAAGAGGTCGCCGAGGCCGCCACCGTCGATGCCCCCGCTGCGACGGTGGCCGTCAACGATCTTGAAGACCGCGGACTCGTGGTGCGCGAGACCCATCCGACCAATCGTCGATGCAAGGTGGTGTCGTTGACCGACGCAGGCCGCGAGATGGTTCTGGCGATCGACGGCATCGATGATCCGGCTCCCGATGCGCTGGCCTCGCTCGACGACGCCCAGCTCAAGGCGCTGAAGGCGATCGTCGACAAGCTCGCGAAATGATGGTCTAACGGGAGCAAGAACTCCCTGCCACTTAAACATATATCGCACCGGGGGGCTTGCGGCAAGACCCCGGTCGTGCCCCAAAATGGCTGGCCGAAGCCAGAACCTGCGGAAATGGGGAAGCGAAAATGCGTGTGTTGTTGTCGACGTGGGGGTCGCGTGGAGACGTCGAACCGCTGCTGGGACTCGCAGTGGCGTTGCGGGAGCTCGACGCGGAAGTGCGGATGTGCGCGCCGCCGGATTTCGCGGAGCTGCTGGCCCGCGTCGGCATCCCGATGGTGCCGGCGGGCAAGTCGGTCCGCGAGCAGGTGCACGGCGCTCACGACAAGAAGCCGTTGACACCCGCAGATGCGCCGCGGGTGGCGGCGGAGTTAGTCGCAGCGCAGTTCGAGACGGTCGCCGCGGCGGCCGAGGGATGTGACGCGCTGGTGGCGACGGGCTTG
>CAVSXC010000009.1:0-124380 GCA_963731715.1 uncultured Actinomycetota bacterium
ACAGCTCCGAACCTGTTAGCGCAGGTGAGGTGCTGTTTTCATGCGTGCTGCGCGCCTGTGCGCTCATCCTCTGCCCACACTCGATTCCGAGTACCGGCTATGAAGGGTGACCGCGACGGCATCGAGGTCGTCGTCGAACAGGTCGCTGTAGGTGTCGAGCGTGCCCTTCGCGACGTGTGTCCGAGCATCCGTTGCAGCGCCGCGTCGCCGCCCTGCAGTGATTGGCTGGCCGGATCGGCTAGCGTTAGCCGCGCTGGTAATTCCAGATCGCGTGATCGAGTTCGGTTGCTGTCATACCCAAGTCCTTTGCAACCTGCGTGAGTATCTCGACGGAGAACGATAACGCAATCTTGTTCACCGGCAAGCCGAGAGCCTTCGCGACGAAACGAGCGATCATTCGATCCGGCTTGATTCCCTGGATCCCGGCGAGCATCTGAACGTAATGCCAAGTGACACCAGAGCTCTGCGCCTTTACGGCCCGCCAGGCGTCCGCAATGTCAGAGATCCGACCAGGCGCCTCCGCGGCTTCGCGCAAGTCCTGCGCCGAGTCGACTCCGTTTCCGACCATCGCCTTCGCGGCCTCTTCGATCGCGAAGGACTTCAGCGGTGCCGTCGCATGCGTTGACGTCTTATTCCCATTGCCGATGCGTTGCGCCCACGCCTCGTGTCCGCCAAGTTCGGCGAACGTGGCCAGCAGGTCGCTCGCACTGTCGGTCGACGCGCGCCCTCCCTGACCCGTTCGATACGTCCGATACCGGTTCACGACATTCACGACACTCGGATACTTCACGCCCGTTGACTGAACCGAGTCCACGATGCACAACGCCAGACTGTTTGGATAGCCCTCCGGCGCCTCCGAGCCGCGGAACTGCTCACAGCGCTCAACCAAGATCCGAAGTTGCTCCCCCGAGTACGTCACGCCGCGACGATCCCACAGGCGACCGACAAATCGTGGACGTTTCGACCGCCCGTCAAGATCTGGAGGAGGCGGGGGGCCAGGTGACTCCGGTAGTCACGCGCTTATGTTTTTCTCGGGGGCCGAAAACGAGTGTGCCGTCGCGGTCGGCATTGTCCCGCCGCGTTTGCGCTGGTGAGCGGGAATTTATGTCGGTTCCGGACCGTTGGAGTTTCGTGTGTAATCATGGACCGATGTTGGGTGACAGTCCTAAGTACGACCGTCCACCAGTACGACGAATCACCCTGACCGTGTACATCGAACCCTTGGAAAACTTCGATCTCCAGATGGTTGGGCAGCTTCAACAACGTTGGAGCGAGCGGTTCCCCGCATTGAGTCAGTCTTTCCCGCTGTCAAGACCCGATGAGTTGCCCAGGACTTCGCCGCTATCCGCTCAGTGGCCCATGCCTGCTGTAACCCAAGTCGCCAGCTCGTTGAGTCGGTCGATCAGCTATCAATTCGACCAGATCTCGCTCTCATGGATCTTCGACTCCGAAGCGGCGGATACGACATATCCAGGCTACGAAGCCTTGTCCAAGGAGCTGGATGCGACGTTCAAATATTTTGCCGAGGTGGTGGAGAGGTTGGGGGACACGCCTTTGCGGGTACAGGGGTCCAGGTGTAGCTACGAAAACGTCTTTGATGACATCGAAGGCGTGGACTGGCTTGTGGGATATCTATCCAACTGGAGTGAAGGATCGGCACAACAACGGCTCGATGGAGCGGAATATGTAGGTTTTCGCTTCAGAAACAACACTGAGAACGAGCAGCTCAACACGTCGAGAACAGTGAGCACACAACTTGATGCAGGCGACATATTCGGTGTCACGATGCTGGACATAGACGTTCTGTCGATGCCTAAACCCGATTCCGAACTAGTGGCTGAGGACCCTGCGGTGGCGGCGCGGAAGCTGCTCGAAGACGCACACAATGTCTTGATAGCTACCTTTGAGTCGCTTGCAAGTGAAGAATTGCGAACAGCATGGGGGAAGCGCTGATGTCGTCACCAACGCCAAAAGAAACCAATGATTCATGGTCGCTTCACGACTCATGGGGACGGCGCCACGATGATGGACCTGCGTTGGCTGCTTTTACGCGACTTGTCGAAGAATTCGGCAAGGTTGAGTCACCCATCGACAAAGAGCGGCTGATTCCAGCGCTCAACGCGTGGCAAGCTCGTCGACATCTGGACGAGGACCGCATTTCGCTGGCGCTCAAACGCATCAACCAGCACAACGAGACGACTGCCGAGGCACTTCGGCAAATACAGATTTCAACCAACGACGCACTCAAGCGCATCGAGGCGGCAGCGGGACAGATTGTCTCGACCGCGTGGCGGCACTCAATGCTTCAGTCACTCGCCCTCAACGACAGCGCGACAAAACGAGCTCAACGCGCAATCGACGGACTACTTGCAGGTGGTCTAATCGATGTGAGTTCTGCGGAGCGCGCTAGGCACTTAGTGGAGGTTTTCTTCACGCCCAACACCATCTATGCTTCGATCGCTCCGGACGACGGCGGGATTACGTTCTACTGGCGAGCCCAAGACATGTCTGTCGAGATCGATATATACCCCACCGAGGGCTATTGGTGGAGAGTCCGGAACGTGGCGCTGGAGAACTACACAGATCACGGCAAAGAGTTGCCAATCGAGAAACTGAAGCACAGTCTGAAGATGTTTTCGAAAGAAGTGGACCGTCTGAATCCCAATTGGCGCAGCCAGCCAATCTAAGCCGACGTGACCGAGTCCTCCGATTGGGTGTACAACGACGCTTCAATCAAAGACGGCGAGGTTCTCTATCGCCGTGTAGCCAAGGATGACGCGCCGCAGAAAAATTTGTTCACAACTGTCGACCGCGTAAGCGGCACACGGTGTCTCGGCAAGGGAGCGTTCACCCTCACTACGCCGGACAAGACGCTTCCGAACGCGGGCGCTTCCGTCCAGATCGAAAGTCTGATGAAGACGAACGGGATTCCGACATCGGCTCTCGTGGATTGGGAGACTCACGGAGTGGGCCGTTTCCACGTCGTGGACGTCCGGAATGGGCTTGGCGGTGTCGTCGCATTCGAGGATCCCGACGACGAGACTCTTGGGAAGGTGCACGGTCTCTTACGGACGAAGTCGCCCACTTTCGATCGTCCCGAGTGGAGCAAGATCCGCTCTTTTATTCTCCAAGCTGTGGTGTGGTTCGAGTCAGATCCCGGATACGAGGCGGAATCAGCGTCCTAATCCTCATGTGCGCGACCTGCCAGATCCATCGATATAACCCATGGCTGACGCCGCAGAAGCTCCGCGACCTGCTCGCTGCCGGAGCCAACTAAGCCGTCCATGTGTGTGTCACTGGTGTGTTGCGGTGGTTGCGTGCACCAGTCTCTTGGCCTCTACGCGCTCCAGAGCGGCTGAGACGAACACCAGCGTGCCCACATTGTGCCCACAGTTGCCCACGATTCCAACTTCATCCAAGGTGAACCGCCACCATGTGTTTACGCATCTGGAAGGCTTTTCAGGCTGCTGACGTGCAGCGTCAATAGGGTTCAAACCCCTCCGCCAGCGCCACAACCGCCTTCCTGTTACGCAGGTAAGTGCGGCTTTTGGTTTCTAGGATCGACCCGTCACGCGCTCTGAACGCTGGGATCCCTCTGGACCGACCAAACGCATCCTCGCGTCCAAGGTTCAGGAGCCTCCAGCTTTCCATGCCGTTCCGCGCCTCGGGGTGGACAGCGTCAAAATCGGTGTCGAACGGGTCCGCGTAGTCGCGCAGTGTGGCCTTGCGCATTTGCAATCTCTTCGGCGGTCAGGCTTTCCTCGCCTCCGTCGTGTCGATCCAGCACCCTAATGTGGCCACATGCTCAACTTCGGAATGGGATAGTGGCTGCACTGTAATCGTCGAGTGCAGCCGCCATGTCACAAAAGTTCGGCTGGTTCGAGCTCGGCCTATTGCAAGATCCCGAGGGCCGCGATCCCGAACGGTCGGTGCGGATTGCTCGACCGGAGAGGGGATCACATGAGAAGTAGAGCCCGGCTGTTTACCAGCGAGTCGGTAACAGAGGGAAATCCCGACAAGATCTGTGACGCCATCAGCGACTCTGTGCTCGACGCGCTGCTCGCACAGGATCCCAAGTCCCGCGTTGCGGTGGAGACGCTCGTCACCACCGGCCAGGTCCACATCGTCGGTGAAGTTACGACGTCCGCCAGGGAGGCATTCGCGGACATCACCAACACGGTGCGCCAGCGAATCCTGCAAATCGGTTACGACTCCTCGGAGAAGGGCTTCGATGGCGCGACATGTGGAGTAAATCTCAGCATCGGCGGCCAGTCGCTGGAGATCGCGCGCGGTGTGGATAACGCTCTCGAGACCCGTGAAGAGGGTACGAGGGATCCCCTAGATCAGCAGGGTGCCGGCGACCAGGGGATGATGTTCGGCTACGCGAGCAAGGACACACCCGAGATGATGCCGCTGCCCATCGCGCTAGCGCACCGCATGGCGCGTCGGCTTACGGAGGTACGCAAGAGCGGTGTCATCGACTACCTGCGCCCCGACGGCAAAACCCAGATCACTGTGCAGTACGACGGCGTTAGACCTGTGCGCCTAGACACCGTTGTGGTGTCCACCCAGCACGCCGCGGGTGTCGACCTCGACGCCACCCTGGCGCCGGAAATCCGCCGAACCGTCGTCGACACCGTGCTGGCTGACCTCAATCACGACACGCTCGATACATCGGACTTCGGCTGTTGGTCAACCCCACCGGCAAGTTCGTGCTCGGCGGCCCGATGGGTGACGCCGGCATGACCGGCCGCAAGATCATCGTCGACACCTACGGCGGCTGGGCCGCCACGGCGGCGGCGGCTTCTCGGGCAAGGATCCGTCGAAGGTAGACCGCTCGGCCGCATACGCGATGCGCTGGGTGGCCAAGAACGTTGTCGCCGCGGGCCTCGCCGAACGCGTCGAGGTTCAGGTGGCCTACGTCATCGGAAAAGCCGCCCCCGTCGGCCTATTCGTCGAGACATTCGGTACCGAGTTGGCCGACCCCGCGAGCATTGAGAAAGCCATCATGGAGGTCTTCGACTTAAGGCCAGCCGCGATCGTGCGGGATTTGGGACTGCTTCGCCCAATCTACGCATCGACCGCCGCGTACGGCCACTTCGGCCGCACCGACATCGACTTGCCGTGGGAGCGTGTCGACAGGACCGCGGAGTTGCTGCAACTCGCAATCTTTCCCGGTGGATCGAGGGGCAGTCGGGAGTACCCGCCGAAGCAGGATGGCGAGCACGGGGCACGACCCACTGAAACACGTCATCTAAAAGAGTTGTCGGTCGACTTGTCCCAGCGGGACGTTGATCGCCTACTGCTGCGACTAGACACGACAGGTGATTCGGCCCTTTCCGACGACGAGCTTGCGCGCACGTTTCGAGAGTCCGTTGCGCGCGCGTCGGAGCCTAAGCGGGACCGGCGGGCGGACCCGACCAAACCGGGTGATCGGCGAGGGAGGTGCCTTTCCGCCAGGATCAACAGTTAATTGTGCCGTCTCGGGCGCGCGTTCTGGCGGTGATGATGCAAGGGCGCGTAGAAACAGGGCGGCACCTGAGCCTGCGGGTAGCCATAGGCCTTGCACCGATCGATGGAGCGGTGTCCGCTTCGCTGAAGCCGTTCGACATTCCTCGCGAAGGTGTGGACGTGACGGTCATCGTCCTCTGTCCTGGGCTGATGCCGGACGGAGACATGCAACAGGTCATTCGAGTGCTACCCGATGAGCACTCAGAGCCGCATCTTTTTTCGTTCGTGGCGGGTCCTATCGGTCTGCACGATGTCACCGTGGAGGCATATCGCGGCGGGACGTATCTCGGGGCGGTCCGTCTGCAAGTATCTGTAGAACGCAGTGTTGAGCCCACTCCGAAACCGGCGGTTCGCATGGCGACGCTTGCGGTCGCAGCGCCAGAGGCTGGCGAGATCACTTTGCAGGTGAGTAAAGATGGGCCGCCGGGAGGTGATGGTCGTCAGGCCTATCGCTTCCAGTTGCTGGGCAACGATGCTCTTTATCCTGTCGTTACAGAGGCTATGATGGGGCCGGCCGACGCGGCGGTTGCGCTGCTTATCGAGGAACTGAATAGCATGGCGGCCAAGCGATCTCGGTACGTCAATCGGAACTGGTGCGGGCGCGCCTGAAGAATTTAGGTATCGAACTATGGAATTCGGCGATTCCCAGGGCGCTGCCAGGAGCAGTTTTGGGAACAGGCGGCCGTATCGAGATGTTCACCATCGCCACCGATGACGACGTCATCCCATGGGAACTGCTTTATCCAGCCAACGGGAGCAATGACAACGGCTTCCTGTCGGAACAGTTTCCTGTCGTGCGACGCGTCCACTCACGGGAGCGTGTCACCACCATTCCTGTCGGCAGTGCAGCGTACGTCGTACCTCCGAACTCGCCGGCCAATGCGAGCGACGAGGTCACAGCCATACGGGAGCTGCTAGGCGAAAAAACCGGCAGTCGAGGCGTTTTCAGCGAACTAGCCGACGTCAGCGCACTGGTACTCGACCCGGCTGTGCCGGGCCTCATTCATTTCGCTTGTCATAACGCGTTCAACGACCAGTCGGGGTCATCGATGAGTTTAGGCGGCGGTCCCTGGAGGCCTAGCGACCTCGCAACTGCCGTCGCGAAGGCCAGCCTCGCGTCCGCACACCCTCTTGTGTTCTTGAATGCCTGCCGTTCCGCAGGGCAGATACCCTCATTCTTCCAGATGAGTGGTTGGGCACCGAAGTTCATTTCCGCGGGCGCAGGTGCGTTCATCGGCTCGCTGTGGGCTGTCCGGTCGAGTTCCGCGAAGGCGTTTGCGGAGGTCTTCTACAAAGAGTTTGTGGACGCCGGCCAGACATTGGGCCATTCGTCTCTTGCAGCGCGCCAGGCCGTCTCGGAAGAAGGAGGCGATCCCACGTGGCTCGCGTATAGCGTCTACGGCAATCCTGCTGCTGTAGCAACACGATAGGACGAGTTGAGACCATGACGGCACATGCGTTCGTGATTCATGGGATCGGCAATCGTGACGAAGTGGCTTTCCGACAGACAGTTGCCATGTTGGCCGCCCGAATAGGCGGTGTCGAAGCCCACCCGCTTTATTGGGGCGATCTTTGCCCTGATTACGAACTGATATCACATACCGTGCCTGGCGGTGAGGACACTCTGGCCGAGACTCGCGATGGGGAGTATGAGCCAGACCCCACAATCCGGGCACTCGCCGAGTTTCTGGGCGGCGCACGAACGAATGACGATGAAACCCGCTCTTCGGCAACGGTTCCTGGCGAGGTCCTCGATTCGGCCGCCAATGCTGCCACCGGGCGAGCATTTGCAAACGAGGAGGTACGCGATGATTTTGCGGGCTACCCAGACGCGTATCTGATTAGGGAAGCAATCGAACGCCATTGGCCCAAGACTTCATGGCTACACGCGGTCGACAACCCGGAGCTGTTGCGGGCGATCGGAGAAGCTGTGGGATCCCCGATTGGCGATCAGACTGCTGAGATCGGCAACGAGGTACGGGGTGATGAGTCGCGCGGACTAGACGTCGTCGGGTCGAATTCGGCGAACACTCGACGACATCGACCGTGTCGTCGGTGCGACCATTGGTATGACCGCTGGCAGACTGAACTTTCACCTTCGCACCAAGCTGATGCCTGGCATCACGCGTGCAGCCGGAGACATTCTCGTATACCAGCGTCATCGATCGGAGATCGGCGATCGTGTGCGGTCGTTGATTGCCGACGTGGATCCGATCCTCGGTACAAGTAAAGAACATCCGATTGACGTGCTGGCGCACAGTCTCGGCGGTGTGGTCGCCATCGACATGGCAACCGCGACTCAGCTTTTGTGGGTCCGAAGGCTCGTCACCTTCGGATCGCAACCGTCCTTTTTTCATGCCTGTGATCCCCGCGGTGGGGTCCTTGAACCGTACAGCGGAGTGCCGGTCAAACTCCCCCCAAGTGTCGGATCGTGGACAAATCTGTGGGAACCGCTCGACCCGTTAGCTTTCGCCGCTGCGAGGGTTTTCGAACTCTACAACGGATCTGCACCCATCGACGTCGAGGTGCCGCACCTCGCCTCGTCGGGCATATGGACGCATTCCGATTACTGGGAACTTGACTACGTTGTGAGCTCCATTCGAGCCGTCCTCGCCACATGACGGGCAGGCTCCGACTCAGGGGTCGCGCGTGGTTCGCGAACAACGCTAAAAGGATGCCTGCGGAGGAGACTACGGGGTCGTTGAGAGCGTCGCAATCATCGTTCTCGACGAAGCATCGATCGCACACGAAGCTCCTCCTTGGCATCTGCCCGACGGACCGCTGCATGTTGCGCGACCGCGATCCCGAATCGGCCCCGAAGCAAGGGTGCCGTCAATGCCGACCTCCAACCTCAACGACCACGATTTCCCGAAACACATTGCCGCCATGGCTAAGCGGCGGCGGCGTGATCTCGTACTGCATCGAGGCGACTCAGAAGAAGACAACTGGGCGCAAGGACACCGGCGATTTGACGAGAGCCAATGAGCCCACGCTTCGCGGTGTAGCGGAATCTGCGAGAACTCCGCCAATCTCCGACCGCGACTTCATCAGATGGGAGATGGAGCAGGCCTAGGACGTGGACTCACCAGCTCAAGCGCAGTCTGGGATCATGATGTTTCGAACAACTTCGTCCACCCTTTGTGCAGAATCTGCAGCGCTTTCTTTGCGCCGGGCGCAAGCGCAATTGCGTTGGCATTGTTGACAAGTCCATAGGCGATCGCGACGTGACCTGGCGTTGGTACACCCACTCGCTTGCCCCAGTCTTCGAGGGCTTTCACGACCGGTTGGTCTGGCCCTAAATCGGCCTCGGCGAGTTGCTTATCAGTACCCAGAAGAGTGTTGACGACCTCAACAAAGAAGGCGCGACTTACGAGGTCTTCGCTTGCCCAGTCGGTGGGTAGCGAAAAGATGTGCTCGCTAGGTATGCCCGCCCCAAGCAACTGTGTCTTGTACAACGATCCTTGGTGGTCGCCGTCGGTTAGGTAGAGGACTCTGCCTGCGACATCTGCGACCCGCATATCGAACGACTGGGCGGCCGCAAGGCCAGGAGCGATCTGGTAGTTCAAATCCGTAAACCCTGTTGCCTTTCGGATGAGTGTTGGCAACAAGATCATGTCCGCCGCACCCTCCGCCAAAACCGCACGGCGACAGACGGAGAACGCAGCGGCAGATGCGCCCATTGCATAGAGCAGCGGAGCGAAACCGGGTTCTTGGTTTGTCCAGAAGTCGGAGCGGATCTCGCTAGCGTTTTCTCGTTTTAGATCCTTCCGAAGAAGCCTGATGCCAGTGCCGAGGTCGGTAGGAAGACACCCTGGCGAGTGCGTTGTGTAGAACACTTGAGTTGCATTGACTTGCTTGAGAAGGACACCTACCAGGTCAGCCTGGGCGTCGAGGTGTAAATGGGTCTCGGCTTCATCGATAAGCAGGATTGGTGGCACAGACAAATGCTGCGACGCAAGGAACGCCGCAAGCGCGACGAAGGTGCGAAGGCCGTCGCTGCGCTCCTCGATGTTGGTGACAGGACCGCCTCGTCTCATCTCCTTGAACAGCACCTCAAGGGTCGACTCTGTGACCTTGAGGCGGACGGTAAGCTGCGATTGATTCCAGGCTTGAGTGAAGAAGTCCTGGAGTCGCTCGTTTGCTTCCTCGACGTACGACTCGCGGTTGCTGCTGTCGCCTTGCTCGACATATCGCCACAACTTGTTGAGGTCTAGGCCCGCGATTCGCAGCACGTTCGCGAGGGCAGGTTGTGGACGGTTGCGCGTCCCCTCGTCGCTGATCGGGTGTGCCGTCGAGAGGACGCGATCTCTTGGACGGAACACCACGAACTTCGGCACTCGAGCTTCCAAACGTTGCCTCGCCGTCCGCCGAGGGTGAGGGGACTGAGCGACTTGGGCAACCTGGCGTAGTACTTCGGCAGCCTTCGCATCCCGAGGTGTGTCGGTGCGACTAATTGGCGACGCCATCTCAAGCCAGGCGCATAGCAAGTTGTTGGCTGACAGGACCTCTTCGGACCAGGCTTGGTTCGGCTCCTCGAGTGCAGCGGTCACTAGGTCGTACCACGACTGAGGCGTTCCGTCCTCCGCCTCTTCATCTCCTGCTTCGTCGGCGAACTGAGTAGCCAGCTTGTGGTGCGTGCTCTGAAGTTGTTTAACCGCATCCTCGAACGGCTTTGGATTTCGGGCGAGGTCTGGATAAACGCCAATGCGGAAAGAGCCGTCTGCGTGCTTCTGGATGACCATTGTTGTCGGAGGTTCCGCCAGGTCCAGGTCGCCGAGTTCGCCACGGTCGATGTCATCGAGTTCAAAAGTTGCTTCAACCACAACGTCCGAGGGCGGGGTTGTCCTGTTGGCGAAGATTGCCGACAGCGGTTCCTGAGCGCCGTCAGTGAGCCATTCCAAGCCGTCTAACAGTGTCGATTTGCCGGACTCGTTCGATCCTACGAATGCCAAGATTCGGCTGTCGGTGTTGCAGCGCGTGTTGGCGAGACGCTTGTAGCCTTCGAACCTCACATTTATGCAGTACACCGAACCCCATCCTCATGTGCCTACTCCCTGCCTAATCGCTGTTACGGGCTGGCCGCGTTGCTGGGATTGGGTTCAAGACTGCCAGAGGTAGGCGACATCATTCGCGGTCTTTGCATCGTGTCGCGTTAACCTCGGGCATGCTCGCCCGGGGCAACATCGGGCAACTACGGATTTTCCAGTCCGACAGTTGTGAAGTGCAATGTCCTTGCGCGGCGACGGCGGCCAAGACTTGGTCGTCAGAAATTCTCGTCGTACACGCAGTTCCCTGGAAGGCGCATCTCAGTTACGACCTGCAACGCCTGTTGACTAGAAACCCTGTACCTGTTTGAAAGGTTGTCGATGATTTGACCATCTGACCAGCCCAACAAAATGTCCTCGCAGGCATTGGTAGTAATCGCGGTGTCATGATTTGGAGTGATGTCAGCTCTGGCGGAGGGCGCGTAAGCAAGGGCAAGTGCGACGGCGATAACCGCACCGGCGACAACCAGCCCAGTCTTATAGGTTTTCGTCGGTCCCATCATTCCTCCTGCGTCCGGGCAGCACGCCACGTGGTCTTGCGCTATTAGGGCTTTCCCGTCTACTCATCTCAGGACAGTTTCGTCAGCGGCGTGCAGCCATCACTACTTGTGAAAGTCGCGATCGCAGGAGACAGCACCTCAATAGAAAATGGATCCTCGGCGAGGGTCATGTTGTAGAGGCCGATAACGGTGCCGTCCAGCGTCCGGGTGTTCCAAATGCATCCTGGGAAGGCTGCTGGAACGTTGTCGGCTTGGTATACGCCCCTGGGCATTTGGCCCGGCACCGCATACGTCCCAGGAGCGAAGGTCGTCGACTCGTCTTGCACCTTCGTAGTCGTAGTCCGTGCCGACGATGTCGTCACGGTGGCGCTCGGATGCTCAGGGACTGTCGTGGGCGGCGAACAGCCAACGGCCACCCACGAAGCAAACGCGATTACGGCCGACGCTAGTGGCCATCGACATTTCGACACGATTACGCTGCCCTCGAAGTGCGAAAATTCAGTTGCCATCAATCGGTTCACAACGGGCCCCGGCCACCGGCAGAACAAACAACAGCCTTCTCCACATACGACAGAATCCTGGCCTACCGAAACCATGATCAGTGTGGAACGAAACCAGCTGGCTTGGTCTCGCGGGCCTGGCTCGGCGGATCGGTCGATTCGATGGCCGGACAACCCGGACCTGATTGGGCGCGCCTGCCCCACCGCATCCCACGGCACGGTCGGACGTCAAGCTTTACGGCGTTCTTTGACGTGAGAGACGGCGCTTGAGGAATTCGATGTCATGCAACCGGAGGCCTGATGCCTTACCCGACGCATGCCGCGAGGGGCAGGCCGTAGTGCAGTTGGTGTCCCGGCTGCCGGGCTTTTGGGTTGTTGGTCCTCTCGGCTCGGCAGCACGGCGCCAAACCCGAGCACATTGATGGCTAAAGTCACGCTGACGGTAGTCGTAACGAAAGGCAGCACGTAGCCGTGCCGGCCGCCGCTGCGACGAGCCGACGTGTCGAAGTCCTACGCTTGATGGCATGGATTGGCTAGTACGACGGGGTAGCGGGAAGCTGCTCGAAATCGTGAATGACACCGGTGACACCGTCACCGACGTGAGGATGCAACTCCGCGGACACGCGGTCGGCGGGATGTTCGGCGACCCCAACTGGTCGTGGACGAGCGCAGAAGTAAGTCACGGCGGCGGCGTTGAAGCCGTATTCGGGGCCGCGTGGGGTGCAGCAGCTGACCCGCCACGCATCGAGGTGGCGTGGACGACCGCAGATGGGCAGCCATGCCACCAGGTATTGGATGATCTGCCGCTGTAGCTGACCACTGCTCCGAGTCAGACTCACGCCGCGAGGCCGGTCAGCGTCGGATTCGCCTGCGGCAGGGTCGTCGGCGTGGACGGCTCGATCGTGATGGGCTCCCGCAGCGACTTCGGGGCCGGCGCGGTGCCGATCACGACGCCGTGTGCCATGCCCTTCGAGGTTGGGATGTCGATCGTCGATCCGGGTACGAGGCCGTCGCCGATGTCGGTCTTGCCGTTGAACCAGTCGTTGAGCCACGTGACGGCCAACTCCTCGACGGCTGGGGGGTTCTGCGCTTGCGGGAAACCGGCGGCGAGGTACGCGGCGAACTGGATCAGCGGGTTGCCTCCCCGCATGGAATCCATGTGCACGCCACCCGCGAGGACGACACCGTTGAACCGGTCTGGGCGTGCCGCGCTCAACGCTTGCTTGATGTTGCTCGTCGAGTTGAGCAGGTTGGTCGGCGCGCCGATCTCGCGGATCGGAATGTAGTGGCCGGTCGCCGTCTCGTACGCGGCCAGCTTGGCGAGCGCAGCGGCCATGGTGCCCTGCAGCGGCACCCCGTCGAAGGTGATCACGCCGACCAGATCGTCGGCGGCACCGCTCTCGGCGAGGAATCCCGCCGCCGCCGGCACGAGGTTGCCGCCGAGTGAGTGCCCAGCGAGTGCGAACTGTTGGGGCAGCCGCGCCGTCGTCGGATCGAGGCTGTACCTCGTCGCGTAGCCGGCGGCCAGTGCGCTCTGGGTCAACGCGGCGCGGTCGCCGTCGAAGAGGTCGGCGATGGCCGACGCCATTCCGGTTCCGCCCAGCCAGGCGGAGTCGCCTGCGAAGAAGTTGGACGGCAGCGACGGGGTGACGACGATGCTGTTGGTCCGTTCGGCGAGGTTCGCCGCGGTGTAGCTGTACTGGGGACCGAGAGCCAGCAGGCCGTGTTGCAGCAGGATCATCCGCGTCGGCGGCACCTCGCCTTCGGGGTAGTACCAGTTGGCTGCCACGCGCTGTCCGGTGCTCAACCGGATCGTCGAGCTGCGCACCGTGACCGTGCTGTTCGGCGGAAGGACCGGCGGCCCGGTGACGAACGCCTCGACCGCCTGCAACGTGTTGATGAGGGCTGAACCGACGTTGACGACGACCGCGGCCAGCACTGACCCGACGACGTCGAGCAGCGACGGGGGCGGCGGTGTGGGCGCGACTGCGGCGGCCGTCGCCCGCATCAGGCTCGTCGAGGCGACCGGCGCGGCTGCGGTGTCCCGGGCCGCAGCCGACCGGTTCACGGTGGCGGGTTCGGCGGGTGCGGGCGTCGTCGACGGCGTCTTCGTCTCGGCAGGGTCGTCGGTTTCGGCTACCTCGGTGGGCGTGGAGGCAACGGGCTTCTGCGGCTCACGGGTTGCGGGAGTTGAGTGTTGTGACCCGGTCGACGTCTTGGCGGGGACGGAAGCGGGATGGTCCGAGTTGGGTGTTTCGTCGTCGGGATCCGTGGTCGACGGCGGTTCGGTTTCGGTCTGGGAGTCGTCCGCCGGATCGATTGCCGGGTCGGTCTTGTCCGGCTCGTCAGCATCTTTGCCCGGATTCGAATCCGCGTCGGTCGACCCCGGGCCGTCGGCGTCCTTGTCGTTGCTCGCCGGGGCCTTCTTGTCAGTTGCCGAGTTCGGTTTGTCCGCACCGGAGTTCGTCGACGAGGATGTCGATGCGTCGTTGCCCGATGGAGAATCCGAACCCGTGTCTGCGGCTGCCACGCCGGCGCCCGTCATCAACGCGGCCGACACTCCCGCCGCAACCAGCCCCGCGCCAACCCACACCGACAACTGCTCCATACCTGACCCCCCAAGGCGTACCGGACATTCCGGCATCCGATCCTGACAGGGCGCACCAGGATTCGGAGCCGTTTCTGAGCTGTCCGACGTCCAGTAGTGCGTAGTGTCCGCGGCGTGGACACTTCCGTGCGGCACGTCGGGCGTTGGCTGCTGGCGGTCGTCGTCGCGGGGGCAGGCGTCGTCGCCGGCTGGTTGGTCGTCGCCGCCGTGTTTGCATTGCCGCTGCCCGAGGCCGCCTTGTTCGGTGTGGCAGGACTCATCGCGGCGGTCTTCGTCGGGGGTGCCGTGCTCTGGCGGCAGCCATGGGGACGCGCCCTGATGGTGGGCTGCGCTGTCGGCGTCGTCGGATCGATCGGGTTGGTGCTGCTGCTCGTCTAGCGCCGGGATCGGACCTGCGCTGCGTGAGTTTGCCGGGCGACTTTTCGAAGTTCGCGAATCATCCGGCTCACACTGGAGGACGATCGGCATATGGCGGGAGAGCGCACTCAGGCGACCCCGCCCCCAGCGCGGGGCGGGATAGCTGCTGAGTTGGCAGACAGCGGGTTCGCGGACGCCGTCGAAGTCGGCCGGGGCGGCGCGGGCGTTGTCTATCGCTGCTACCAGACATCTCTCGGGCGAAGCGTCGCCATCAAGGTGCTTGCGTCTGATCTCGACCAAGACGACCAAGAACGTTTTCTGCGTGAGGGCTACGCAATGGGAGCGCTCTCCGGCCACCCGAACATCGTCAACATCTTGCACGTCGGCGTAACCGAAAGTAACCGGCCATACATCGTCATGCCTTACCACGCAGCGGGTTCCCTGACGGAGCGGCTACGCCGGGTTGGCCGGATCGCATGGCCTGAGGCATTGCGCATCGGAGTGAAGTTGTGCGGGGCATTGGAAACCGCGCATCGCATACGAACGCTGCACCGCGACATCAAGCCCGCGAATGTGCTCGTCAACGATTACGGCGAACCGCAACTGAGCGACTTCGGCATCGCGCACGTCGCCGGTGGATATGAAACGGTGACAGGGGTCTTCAGCGGCACCATCTCCTACACCGCGCCCGAGGTGCTAACCGGAGATCCGCCGACGGCCGCAGCCGACGTGTATTCCCTCGGCGCCACGATTTACGCGCTGATCGCCGGGACGGCCCCACACGAGCGCAAGCCCGGCGAGGATCTCGTCGCGCACTACCTGCGGATCAGTTCGATGCCCGTGCCGGACATGCGTCCCGCGGGAATCCCGGCCAATGTGTGCGCTGCGATTGAGAAGGCGATGTCACTTGACCCGGTGAAACGGTACGCGTCGGCAGCGGAGTTCGGCAGCGAACTGCAGCTAGTGCAGCGTCAAAACGGCTTGATGTCGGATTCCATGGCGCTCAATGAAACCCAAAACGAGCCAGAGCAGACACCAGGCATCCCAGCGACGCCGTTGTTGCAGCCCGCCGGTCAGACGGATACCTCTGAAACGACTCCGCCCTCGCTGAGCGCACCGGCGGGCCAACGGGGCCGATGCCACACGTCGGACGCGAGCCTCGCCGCGAGCATGCCGTTGCCGATCCCGGAGCCCGGCGTGCCGATGCAATGGCACTCCGAAGAAGCGGGATCGCAAGACGGATGCTGTTCGCCGCCGCAGCCGCCGTAGTAGCGCTGGTGTTGGTGATCAGCGGTGTCTACGTGCTGTCATCGAGCGCGCACCGAGAGAGAGGCAAAGGCGTCCCGACCCCACCGGCCGCCGAGGCGCAGGCTGGCTGGCAGCCGATCACGAATGCGCGCGTTGCCCGCGAAGCGACGGCGACCACAGAGGCCGACGGCACAATCTGGATTTTCGGTGGCATTGGGGCGGACAACCGCGTCAGCGGACGCCACGAGGGCTATGACGCTGCGATCGACATCTGGAAGGGCGGCGACGACCTGCCCGTTCCGGTGCAGCACGCGATGTCGGTGACCTGGCAGGGGAACCCGATCGTGCTCGGCGGCTGGCGGGCCGAGGGCACCAATCAGAAGGTTGCGACTGACCGGGTTTGGCGCGTCGTCAACAGTCGCTGGGTGGAGCTGCCGCCTCTGTTGCAGCCTCGGGCGGCGGCGGCGGCCGCGGTTGTCGGCGACCGCATCGTCGTCACTGGCGGTGTGGACGCCAACGGCAAGCTGCTGAACACCACCGAGATCTTCGACGGCAATTCCTGGACGCTTGGCGCCCCAATGCCGACTCCACGACAGATGTTGGCCGCTGCGTCAGACGGCAAGCTGGTGTACGCGGTCGGCGGAACCAACGGGACCGCTGATCTGACGACGGTCGAGGCGTACGACCCGGCCGCGAACACGTGGACGACCCTGCCCGACCTTGCCAGGCGCGCAGTGACTTCGGCGTGGCGGTCGCCGACGGGCGGTTGGTGGCGGTCGGGGGCGAGTCCGCGGGGCAGGCCTCAAGAGCGTGGCGGCGCTCGATCTCGCCATGAAGACCTGGACCGATTTGCCGGACATGGGCACTGCGCGGCACGGCATGGCGGTCGCCGCGGTGGGCAAGTCCGTGTATGCGATCGGCGGGTCGACCGGCGCTGGCGACGGTCAGGTGACGTCCTCGGCGGAAGCGCTGAAGCTGGCACCGCGCAAGCCGCAGCCCGCATCACAATGGCGGTCCCTGCCGGACGCGCCGACGGCCAGGTTGAAGATGGCGTGGACAGTGCTCGACGGCAAGATCTGGGTCGCCGGCGGCATGCTGCCACGGCGCTGAGGCTGCAAGACCGTCGAGAGCTACGACCCACAGACGGGAGCGTGGCAATCGCAGCCGTCCCTGCCCATCCCCTTGCACCACGCGACGGCGACGACCTATCGCGGTGAGGTGGTGGTCATCGGGGGCGCCAGCGACAACCTCGCGCAAGCGTCGAACAAGGTGTTCGCGTTGCGCGGCGGCAGGTGGGTGGAGCTACCGAGCCTCGCAGCATGCCCGCGCAGCGGCGGCGGCGGCGGTCGTCGGTGACAAGCTCGTGGTCGTCGGCGGGCAGAACGACGAAACAGCTCGTCCCGCAGACCGAGGTGTTCGACGGGGAGTCCTGGAAGCAGGCGGCCGACCTGCCGACCCCGCGTGAACACCTGGCTGCGGTGTCGGACGGCGCCTACGTGTACACGGTGGGCGGGCGGTTCCTGTCCTCCGACAAGAACTCTGCGGCGTTCGAGCGATTCGACCCGGAATCCGGGAACTGGGAGAAGCTGGTGGACATGCCGACTCCGCGCGGAAGCTTCGGCGCCGCGTACATCGACGGGCGGATCGTGGCCGTCGGTGGCGAGGAACCGACGCGGGTGCTGGCTACGGCCGAGATGTACGACATCGCCGACGGGAAGTGGACCACGGTGGCGCCGATGCCGACCCCGCGTCACGCCGAGGTGGTGGCCGCGGTCGGCTCCACCCTGTACTGCATCGGGGGCGCCGACCGGCCCACTCACGAAGGTCCCGTCCGACCATCGAGGCCCTGGACTCGCATAGCGTCTGCGTCACTTCCGGTCTCACTTTTCGTGAGTGCCGCTGTCGCGCAGCATGGCGAGGGTGACGGCCCCGCGTCTGATGGCCTCATTGGCAAGACGGACCCGACGCTCTCCCTCCGCTGGGATATCGAACTTCTCGTACAGGTTTTGCAGATGCTGTTTGATGGCCGCCTCCGTAACGAATAGCACCCTGAGCCATGTCACGAACCGACGCAGGCCCCGGAAACGGGACGTCGGAGACCAAGGGGCGGCACAAAACCTCTAGGACCTCGAGTTCGCGCCGGGTCAAACGCGGTGGGAGCGAGGCCGGCTCGACGGAAACCGTGGCTTCATTGGTCGTTGTTTCGTCGGCTTCCTTCACCTGCCAGAAGACCAACCGTGAATTGCCCACTCGCAATTCGTCTCCAGAACGCAGGACCCGTTCGGCAGAAATCCTTTCGCCGTTGAGATAGGTGCCGTTGCGACTACCCACATCCCGGACCGACCAAGCGAACCCAGGTTCTCCAAGACGGCGTGGAAGCGGGAGACGGTCGAGTCGTCCTTGAGCGCCACGAGATTGGCTGAGGACTTGCCGACGGTGACTCGTCCGCCGCCCAGTGGGATCAGCTCTCGTCCTGACGGTTTCCGGATTTCCAGGTGGGACGACATGTAGACCTTCCTATCAGGCCATTCTCACCCTGCGAGTCAGACCTCTGCTGGAGAACCGACCGCTGACCCGGAAATTGCGCGAGCGCGGTGCTTACCCCGGGGATAGGAAAACCTTCCCCATCGACAGGGGGAATCTGGCATCCGCGGCGATTACGCAGGCACGGCATGATCACGACCATTTGAGTCATGACCACGTACACACCCAACACGGCCCTGACCCCCGAGACTTCGGGCGAAGGTCGACCGCGCGGCCGGCGATCGCGAGCAAGCCGCGGTTCCGCGACGTGGGAGGAATCCGTCTCGCCGACGAATCTCGACTCGCTGTCCCGCGACGAGATCGAAGCCACACAACAGCACAATCTGCGCGCCACCCTGACAGCCGCGCGCCAGTCCACCAACGTGTGGCGGCGCTTCCCCGGGCTCGAGGCCGTTGACACGGTCGACGATCTTGCGGCGCTGCCCCTTCTCTCAGCCGCGGATCTGGCCGCGGGTTGCCCGCCGCATTCGGCTGACCTCCTCTTCGACCCGCGGAGCCCCGGGCTCGTGCTGCGATCGAGCGGGACCGCCAGTCGGCCGAAGGTCCTCTATCACTCATGGGATTTCACCGACCGGGTCGGACATCTGGGCGTGCGTGGGGTCCGAGCGGCATTGGAGACACCGCCGAACCGGGTGGCCAATTGCCTGTTCCCCGGGGACTTGAACGGAGCGTTCCTGTTCGTCCACGACATCACGCGGTCCCTGCCGGCGCTTGCCTTCCCGATGGGCGAGTACACCTCGCCCGCCGAGGCCGCAGCGATCATCGAAGCGCACGGGATCGACACGTTGGCGGCGTCACCGGCGTACGGAGCGGAGCTGTTGGCGAGAGGCCCGAGACGGGCGCCCGCTGCCGCTGCGGAACTTCCTCTTCATCGGCGAGTCGCTGGGAGCCGAGCGGGAGCGCATGGTGCGCTCGGCCGCACCGGACGTCGCCGTGCGGTCGCTGGCCTATTCGACGTCCGAGACCGGTCCTCTGGGCTACCAGTGCCGCCACCAGACGGGCGCGGTGCACCACCTCCACGAGGACGCCATCGTGGTGGAGGTCATCGACGAGGCCGGCAGGCCGGTGCCTCCCGGCACGCCCGGCGAGCTCGTCGTCACGCCCTTGACGACGTCGGGGATGGCGCTCTTCCGCTATCGGCTCGGCGATCGGGGCCAGCTGCTGACCGGCGCCTGCGGCTGCGGCAGCGCCGCCCGATCGGTCTTGCTCCTCGGCCGCATGCCGAACTCGATGACGGTCGACACGATCACGTTCTCCAGTGACCACCTCATGGCAGCGCTGGCGACCCTGGGCGTGTCCAGGCCGACTGACTGCCAATTTCAGGTCCTGTGGGAGGGCCACCGCTACCGGGTGCGCCTGCTCCTGTCGCCGGCCACGCCGGAAGGGATCACGACTGACGCGGTCCGAACGGCGCTGCGCGGTGCCCATGAGCTCCACGAGGTGATCGTGAGCCCACGGTGCCTGGATTTCGAGGTGCAACGGGCGGGCATCGATCAGTTCGCGCGCACGCAGCGGGGCAAGGTGCCGGTCCTCTACCAGCACGGAATCAGTGGTTGACGGAAGTTCTGAGAAGGGGAGATCGAGTCATGAGAGAACTTGCGAACCGGGCAACAGCTCGGGAGAAAGCGGACCACGGCACTCTCGAGACGCTGCGCGCCGACCTGGATCGGATCGACGCGGAGTTCCTCGGAGCACTGGGTGCACGCGTCGCCGTGTGCCGGAGCATCGCCCACTACAAGCGCGAGCACGGGGTGCCGATGATGCAACCTCACCGGATCGGTGTGGTGCAGCAGAGGGCGGCACGGTTTGCCGAGGCCAACGGTCTGGATCTGACCTTCATGAAGCAGCTGTACGACCTGATCATCGGGGAGACGTGCCGCATCGAGGATCTGATCATCGACGCCGACAGCTCCGACGGGAGCGCAGCCTGATGCGCGTGCTCCTCGTCGACAACTACGACTCGTTCACCTACAACCTGTACCAATTGATCGGCGAGGTGTCCGGGCAGCCGCCGACCGTCGTCCGGAACGACACGCCTTGGGCCGACATCCGATTCGACGAGTTCGATGCCGCCGTCATCTCGCCCGGCCCGGGTCGGCCCGACCGAGATCGCGACTTCGGCGTGAGCGCCCGCGTGATCCTCGACAGCGGTCTGCCGGTGCTCGGCGTCTGCCTCGGCCACCAGGGCCTCTGCCACCTGTTCGGCGGTGAGGTCGGTCAGCGCGCCCGAGCCCATGCACGGGCGCATCTCGGCCGTCCGGCACACGGGCGTCGACCTCTTCGCGGGCATTCCCTCGCCGTACGACGTCGTGCGCTACCACTCGCTGGCCGTCACGTCGCTTCCGGACGAGCTCGAGGAGCTGGCGTGGACCGACGACGGCGTCTTGATGGGCGTGCGCCACCGCCACCTGCCGTTGTGGGGCGTGCAATTCCACCCCGAGTCGATCAGCAGCACCTACGGCCACGAACTGCTGGCCAACTTCTTCGCCCTCGCCGCGGGCCGGTCGGCACGGCCCTCGCCCCGGCGCGCACCGCCGAAGCGGAGCAGCCCCGCTACGACCTGCACGTGCAGCACCTCGACGTCCACCCCGACGCGCTGACGGCCTACACCTCCCTCTTCGCCGGCGGCGAGCAAGGCTTCTGGCTCGACAGCAGCTCGGTGGTCGACGGCTTGTCGCGCTTCTCGTTCATGGGGAACGGAGACGGTCCGCTCGCCGAGCACGTCACCTACAGCGTCGCTGACGGCGAGGTCGTCGTCCGGCGGGCCGACGGGACCGCCGAGCGGGTTCGGCAACAGTTCTTCGACTACCTGGACGACCAGCTGCGCGCCCGGGCGGTGCCGGCGCCGGCAGGCCTGCCCTTCGAGTTCAACCTCGGCTATGTCGGCTATCTGGGCTACGAGCTGAAGGCGGAGACCGGGGGCACCGACGCCCACCAGTCCGACACGCCCGACGCCGCACTGCTCTTCGCCGACCGGGCCCTCGTCCTCGACCACGAGACACGGACCAGCTATCTCCTCGCCCTCTCCATCGCGGGCGACGCGGCCGGGACCGCCGAGGCCGAGGCCTGGCTGGCGACGACCGCGGAGGCCCTGCGCGCGCTTCCTGCCGCTCCCACCGATCCGGCCCCGGCTCTCACGCTGTCAGGCCCGGCCATGACCGATCCCGACATCGGCATGAACGTCGAGCTCAGGCACGACCGGGCCGCCTATCTCAAGCGGATCGACGAGTGCTTCGACGAGATCAACGCCGGTGAGTCCTACGAGATCTGCATGACCAACATGGTCACCGTCCACACGCAGATCGACGTGTTGCCCACCTTCGCCCACCTTCGCCGGGTGAGCCCGGTCCCGTTCGGGGCCCTCCTCGACTTCGGCGACGTGGCCGTGCTCAGCGCATCCCCCGAGCGGTTCCTCTCGATCGACCTGCACGGAGCCGTCGAGGCGAAGCCGATCAAGGGCACTCGGCCCAGGGGCGGCGACGCCGCCGAGGATCGTGCCCTGGCCGAGGAGCTGCGCGACAACCCGAAGGACCGCGCCGAGAACCTGATGATCGTGGACCTGCTCCGCAACGACCTCAACACGGTCTGCTCGGTGGGATCGGTCCACGTGCCGAAGCTGTTCGACGTCGAGACCTACGCGGCGGTGCACCAGCTCGTCTCCACGATCCGCGGCACGCTCGCCCCGGGCCGGTCGGCGGTCGACTGCATCCGCGCCGCGTTCCCCGGCGGGTCGATGACCGGTGCCCCCAAGGTCCGCACGATGGAGATCATCGACCGGCTCGAGCAGGGCCCCCGCGGCGTGTATTCCGGTGCGCTCGGCTGGTTTTCGCTGTCGGGCGCCAGCGACCTCAGCATCGTGATCCGAACCCTCGTCGCCAACGCCGGGCGGGTGACGTTCGGCGTCGGTGGCGCCATCATCGCCCTCTCCGATCCGGACGGGGAGTTCGACGAGACCGTGGTCAAGTCGAGGGCGATGATGACCGCCCTGGCCGCGACCGGCCGGCAGGAGGACCCGAAATGAGCGGCGCACCGACCATCGGGCGCGTCGTCGTCGCAGGCGGCTCGGGAGCGGTGGGGTCACTGTTCGCCGAGCGGCTGCAGGAATCGGGCAACGACGTCGTCATCGTCGACCGCGCCGTCCCCGGGCCTACCCACCGTGTCACCCGCTTCGTGCGGGGCGATATCAGCGATCCCGGCGCGGAGGTGGCCGACGTCGTCCGAACGGCCGACGCCGTCCTGCTGTGCGTGCCCGAGCCGGTGGCACTGGTCGCCATCGGCCGGCTGGTCGGAACGCTGCGGCCCGACGCCCTCATCGCCGACACGCTTTCGGTGAAGTCCACGGTGGTCCCCGCCCTGCACGCCGCCGCCATGATCGCCGGGGAGGCGGAGGCGCTGAGCCTCAACCCGATGTTCGCCCCCTCCCTTGGGCTTTGCCGGCCACCCGGTGGCTTCGGTGGTCGTGCGCGACGGCCAGCGCGGGCGCGCCCTGTGCGACCTGATCGAGCAATGGGGTGCCCGTGTGGTGAACGTGACCGCCGACCAACACGACCGGGTGGCGGCCGCTGCCCAGGCCCTCACCCATGCCGCGGTGATCGCCTTCGGCGCCGCGCTGACCGAGTTGGACGTCGACATCGCCGATCTGGATCGGATGGGTCCGCCGCCGCACACCGCGCTGCTGTCACTGCTGGCGCGCATCACGTCAGGCGCACCGGAGGTGTATTGGGACGTCCAGGCGGCCAACCCCTACGCCCCGGCGGCTCGCCGCGCGCTGTCGCGCGGGGTGTCGCAGCTGACGGATGTCGTCGAGGACGGCGACTCCGCGGCGTTCGGCGACTTGCTCGACCGTCTCTGCGGGGTGCTCGGCCCCCTGCGGGGCGCCTACCGCGAGCGCAGCGCAAAAGCGTTGCGGGCCATGACAACCGATCTCACAAAGGAGACGCTCAAATGACTGAATTGAAGGAAACGCACACGCTCGGTGCCCCCATGGAGAGCCCAGAAAGCCGGCCCAACTGGGTCGAGTCCCGCGTCAGCAAGACCTCGGACTCGCTCGATCGGGCCTTCGCAGAGGGCCTGACCGGGCATGTCATCACCGCGCGGGACGGCAAGCGGGTCCAGCTGGAAGACGGCAGCGAGGCCGTGGAGTTCGTCTCGTGCTCCTACCTCGGCTTGGAGTCGCACCCCGATCTGATCGCCGCGGCGACAGAGGCGATGAGCCGTTTCGGGCTCCACTTCTCCACGTCGCGCAACAGGGGACGGCCGCCCTACCTCGGCGAGCTGGAGGAGCTCCTCTCCGTCATGTACGGCGGCGCCGAGGTGGCCGCCTTCACCTCGGTCAGCAACGTCCACCTGGGCCTGCTGCCGCTGCTCGGCGCCGGCGCTCTACCCAGCTATCCCGTGGCGGACGCGGGCGTGACGTTCCTCGTCGAAAAGACCGCGCACGCCTCCATCCAGGTGATCCGCGGCGTGCTCGAGCAGATCGGGCCGACGAACCGCTTCGACATGACCGATCCCGCAGCGCTGCCCGCAGCGGTCCGCGAGGCCGCGGCCACCGGTCGAACGCCGATCGTGTTGGTCGACGGCGTCGGCTCGATGGGCGGCCTGATCGACGTGGCTTCGATGCTCGCGACGCTCGAGCCGGTTGGCGGTCACCTGTACGTGGACGACGCCCACGGGGTTTCGATCGAAGGCCCGCTCGGTGCGGGGTATGCGTTCGAAGCGCTCGGTGGCACGCTGCCTCCGAATGTCGTCCTCGCCGGCTCGCTGTCGAAGGCCTTCGGCGGCGCCGGGGGTTTCGCGGTCGTGCCGAGCCAAGAAGACATGCGGGTGCTGCGAAAGTTCGCCAATCCCTTGGTGTTCGGGCACTCGATCATGCTTCCGATGCTCGCGGCGAACGTCGCCGCCGCCCGGTTGCACGTCGACGGCCAGGTGGCCCAGCTGCAGCGGCGGCTCTGGGACAACGCGGCCGAGTTCGACCGGTTGACGGCGGGCTCGCTCGTCAACGCCGGGCTGCACTCGCCGGTCCGCGGCGCCCTTTTCGACACCGAGGCCGAGGCGTTCGCCGCGGCCCGCCGGTTGAAGCAGGCCGGTGTGCTGATCCTGCCCGCCTTCTACCCCACGGTCGCAAAGGGGACCGGACTGATGCGCTTCGCCGTGTCCGCCCTGCACGAGCAGAGCGACCTCGAGACGGCCGCCCGTGCCCTCGGGCTCAGTTCCTGAACCTCTTTACTAACCCAATCGCACTCAACGACAAGGAGTTTGAACAATGACGATTTCCACCCACGCACTGCTGACCCCCGAGCAACGTTCCCACCTGGCGGCGATGCCCGAACTCGGCGGGGGCAACCTTCTGGCGACGGCCATGGCCGTGCACCCCGACCCGCACATCCCGTTCATCCGCACGGGCCGTCCGGTGATCAACACCGCCGGGGAGGAGCAGACGGAGTTCTCGCTCGCCCAGATCGACGCGCTCGCCCAGAGCTGGTCGGTCTGGTACCACGAGCAGGGCGTCGGTCCGCGTGACCGGGTCGCGCTCTACATGGCCGACACGTTCGCCTACACGATCCACCTCAACGCCCTCGCCCAGTTGGGCGCCATCGGAGTGCTCATCAACAGCAAGGCGTCGCCGGCGCTGGCGCTCGGCTTGTGCGAGCGCACGACGCCGGTGGGGATCTACACCGACCATTCCCGCTTCGCTGCCATCAGCGAGGGGATCGGATCGCTGGAAGGCCTGCGTTGGGTGCAGCTCGCCGAGGACCTGCCCGCTCCGCCCGCGGCGGTGCTGTCCGACGCCTGGCGCTTCAAGCACGCAGCGGAGGACCCGGTGTCGATCATGCACTCGTCGGGGACGACGGGAATTCCGAAGGCGGTCGACCCAAACCCACGCATCTAGCGTCGCCGGACCGCGCTACCGCCTGGAGAACTACATCGAACCCGCCAACGAGCGGATGATGACCGCCCAACCGCAGTCGCATCTCGGGTGCATCGTGTACACCGCCTACGCCATGCTCGCCGGTTCGCCGCTGGTGTCGCTCTATGACCCGAGCGGTGAAGAACTGGCGGCAGCCGTGCGCCAGCACGAACCGAAGGGGGTCATGGCATTCGCCCACGCGTATGCCGAGTTGGCCGCGCTCGAAACACCAAGCGGCACCGTCGATTCAGTCGACTACTGGGTCAACATGGGAGACGCCATCCACGAGGCCCACATCGGGGCGATCCTGGCCAAGCGCAGCTCCGACCAAGAGCCACCGACCTTCTACGACCGCTTCGGCACCACCGAGCTCGGCTGGGGTCTGGTGGTGCAGCCCCGGACACTGTCGTCGGAGCGCACGGACCGGCGGGTCGGCAAGCCCGATCCCGTCGCCGAGGTCGCGGCGCTGCGGCCGGACGGCAGCCGGGCGCCGGTGGGCGAGGTGGGTTTCTTCGGGGCCAGGGGCCCGTCCATCACCGCCGGGTACTGGAACGACTCCGACACCACCTATCGCTCGAAGCTGGGCGGTTACTGGCTGACCGGCGACCTGGTGTACCAGGACGAGGACGGCAACTACTACGTGGTGGACCGGACGAAGGACGCCATCGAGACCGCCGAGGGCACCGGCTACTCGGTGCTCATGGAGGAGATGCTGCTCAGCGAGATCAGTGCCATCACAGACGTCGCCGTCGTCGCAGGCCGCCACGGCGACGAGATCGTTCCCGTCGCCGTCGTCATCACCGACGATTCGCCGGCCGAGGCTCCGCGGCTGCTGGCCGAGGCCAACGAGGTGCTGGAGAAGGCGGGCCATCCCCGCATCGCCATGCTGGACGTCGCCGTCACCCCGGACGACTTCCCCGTCGGCGTGACGGGCAAGGTGCTCAAGCGCGAACTGCGGGACAGGTACAGCGATTTGGCGCAGAGCACGCTGCAGGAGAACCGAGCAATCGCCGCGTTCATGACGCCCGAAAGCGCAGTCGCGGGATGATCGGAAACTGGCTGTCTACCTGGGTGCCCGAGCCCGGCGCACGTCGCCGGCTGGGCCTGGCCACCGGGATCTACAACATCGGCACCGGCATGTTCTTTACGGTGTCAGTGCTGTTCTTCACCGAGGGTCTGGAACTGTCGGTCACCGAGGTCGGCCTATGGCTGGCCGTGGCCGGACTGATCGGCCTTTTCGCCGGTGTTCCGATGGGGCACCTGGCCGACCGCCGCGGCCCCCGGGGGGTCGCGGCCCTGAGCCTGGTCGTGTTGGCGTTGACGATGGTGGGCTACGTCTTCGTGACCAGCATCTGGATGTTCGTCGTGGTGACCGTCGTGGAAATGCTGGCGACCTCAGCATCGAGAGCGTCGCGCGGCGGGCTCATCCGCCGCGTCGGAGGCGAGGGCGCGGCCGCATACCGCTCCCAGCTCCGGGCCATCGAGAACGCCGGCGTCGGCGTCGGCGCCGTCATCGGCGGCTTGGCGCTGACGTTGAACACCCTGGCCGCATATCAGGTGGTGTTCCTCGTGAACGCCGCGACCTTCCTGATCGGCGCATGGGTGTGCGCGAGGCTCCCGCACTTCGCGCCGCTGCCGGCTCCGCCCGGTACGCGGCGCGGGGTGGCGCTGCGGGATAAGCCGTTCATCGCCTACACGGTCCTCAACGGGGTGATGAGTCTGCAATACGCGGTCATCACATTCGCCCTCCCACTCTGGATCGCGACGGAGACGAGCGCCCCCCGCTGGATGGTCGGCGCCGTGTTGCTCATCAACACGCTCGGGGTCGTGGCGCTTCAGGTCTGGGTCGGTCGGAAGGTCAAGACCGTCCGCCAGGGCGCCGCCGCCATGCGCGTCGCCGGGTTTGTCTTCCTGGTCGCCTGCGTGGGCTCGGCGGTGGCGGCCGACCTGCCGGCGTGGGCCGCGGTTGCGGTCCTGATCGCGGCGGTGGCCGTCCACTCAGTTGGCGAGATGTGCCACGCGGCGGCCGTTTTCGCGCTGAGTTTCGAGCTGGCGCCGGCCCACGCGCAGAGCGAGTACGTCGGTCTGCAGGACATGGGCCTCGGCGCCGCGTTCGCGGTGGCGCCCGCGGTGCTCGGAGCCCTGTGTCTGGGGGTAGGGCAGGTCGGCTGGTTGCTGCTCGGCGGGCTGTTCGTCGCGGCGGGTCTGGCGACCGTGCCCATCGTCGCGGTGGGCGATCCGCAGCCGGCCCTTCCCGCTGCCCTCGGAGGAGGTCCCGGTCCTGGACGCCGAACCGCCGACCGTGGTATTGGCCAGCACCGCGTTCGCGGTCCGCCCACCGGCCCGCCGACGGCCGCCACTCCCGCAGAACACGGTTCAGGACCACAGGCCCCTCGAATGCGTTGTCCTCGATGACAATTCGCGGTTCACACTGGACCGGGATTGCGTGGTGGGACGGTACCCGCACGACTGCGACGCCGCTCGGAGTGGATTGCGTCCCATCCGGATCGACGTCCGCGCCAACGGGATGTCCCGAGCCCATTTGGAGATCCGCCGCGTCGACGGCCGGGTGTTCATCATCGACCGCCAGTCGAGGAACGGTGTCGCCATCCGCCCGGCCGGTCAGACGCAATGGACCCGGATCGCACCGTGGAGGCCGATCGTTTGGCTGCCCGGGATGTCCGTGCGCATCGGCAGCCGAATCCTGCGGCTGGAAGCAGCCGGTCAGCGTCCGACAGTCCGGAATGAGCCGATCACCCCGATCACGGTCAGGATGGCTAAGCCCGCGAACAGCCAGGGGCCGGGCCGTGCCGCGGCGGCAGGCTCACACACCGGCCAAGCCAGCGTCGACCGCGCCGGCATCGACCGCACCATGTTGATGGCCGCGAACGCGGCGCCGCCCTCGAGTGCGTCGACCGTACGTATCAACCACGCCGGCGGGCGCGGCCACGCGATAGCGGCGCACAACGGCGCTGCGCGGACCAGGCGCTCGGCGATGCGTGAGCTGTTCACCGAAGCGGAGATGATTTCCGCGACCGTCCAGCCGCCAACGAGAGCGGCGCCCAGGAAAACCGGTCCCGTCGCGGCCACGTCAGGCAGGGACGGAGCATGAGCGAGCGTCAGCGAGCGGCCAAGCCCCGCGCTTTCATCCTGACCGGCGCGCTGCCCGTGGTCTGCCGGGATTCCATCTACATCGACGACCTGCGCGAGACGCGACCTGAAGGTCCTCGTGATGACCCCGGCCGCATTTGCATGGATATGCGGAGGCGCATTGTGACGATCCCGCCCATCCCGCCTCCGCGATCGAGGAGGTCGCGTTCGTCGACGGATCGGTCGAGAGCGAGGGCTCCTTCCTTCCCGGAGTCGATCGAGCACGCCGGACGCTGGCGGGAGCAGTACGACGTCGTCGGCATCTACGCGGTGGGGGAGACGCTGGTCGAGCCGACCGGCCTGGTCGCCGACTACTTCGGCCTCCCGTTCCCGGGGTTGCGCGCGGCGCGCGCCTGCCGGAGTAAGTACCTCCAGCGCTGGTACATGCCCGATCTCAGCCCGGCATCCGTGCTGATCCCACCCGGGGGGCGCGAGTCCGTGGACTACGGGTCCGTCCCGTTCCCCGCGGTGGTCAAACCGACCACGAGGCACTCGAGCCAGGGTGTCTGCACGGTGAACGACCGCGCCGAGTTGGCGGCGCAGCTGGACGACTATCCGGCGCAGGAGACCATCCTGGTGGAGCAGAAGATCACCGGTCAGGAGTACTCGGTCGAGAGCCTGATCCAGGACGGCAAAACCCTGTTCGCCTCGGTCACGCGCAAGGAGACGACGGACGTCGACTCCCAGTATTTCGTCGAGATGGCCCACACCGTGCCCGCCGCACGGGACGACGCGTGGGACGCCGTGCAGCGGGCCAACAACGCGATGCTCGACCGGCTGGGCGTCGAGAACGGCATCACGCACGCCGAGTGGAGGCTCGACGAGCGGGGGGAGGCCCGCCTCATCGAGGTCGCCGCCCGGACCCCCGGAGACGGGATCATGGTGCTGTACCGACTCGCGACGGGCAGGCCGATGGAGCCCGAGATCATGCGGATCGCGCTCGGAGAGCCTGCCGACTATCCCGCGGCCGCGGCGCCACGCACGCCAGGTGTACGTCGGGCACGAGCCCGGAACCCTCGTCGACGTGAAAGTCGACTGGCCCGGAGTCGAGGCCCGATGGGTCAACGACGGCAATCCCTGGCCCGACATCCCTGCCCTGGCCGCCGATGCCCCGGCGGCGCTGCGCGCCGTCCTCGTCTATGAGGCCCTCGGCACGGAGCTGGGCCCCATCCGCAGCTCCGACGACCGGGCCGTGACCTTCTTCATCGACGCGCCCACGATCGCCGAGCTGGACGAGATCGAGGAGCGCGTCCGCCGGGCCGTCACGATCCACACGGCCCCTTAGACCGACGTCGCGGCGGAGCCGATCGATGCCGCCGATCTGACATGACGCACAGGATCCGGGACTGCGAGCAATGTTGCCGCGGGGTAGGCATCCCAGACGCCTTCGAGTCGACCATTGCAAACGAGTACGTGAGGTGATCTCGGCAGCGCACCCCACGTACAGGTGGTGGGTGGTGACGGCTGGGGAAGGCCTCACCGGCCTGCCCCGCCCCGCTAGGCGCCGGTCTTCGCCGCCTCTACCTTCGCCGGATCCGGGATGGTTTGCGTATCACCATCGAGGGTCGACGTGATGAACCCGGTCACCGACTGGGTGGGCAACAGGGTGACCACAGCGTTGGCGTCCAAGCTGCCCCTGTTTGCTCCGGTGGCGTCGGTGACATCGACGTCGGCGAGGTACGTCACGCTGAGTTGGGACGGCCCGTAGATTGCCGATTCGGTGCCGTTGAGAATCAATCCGTCCTCGTTGACGTAACCGTCATACGCCACCGTGCGGGTCGATTGGTGGGTCGTCGGGTTGATGACCTCGCTGACCACCGCGGTGCCACCGCCCACGCCGTTATAGGTTCCGGTCGGCGGCAGCGGTGTCGTCTTGGCGACGTAGGTGGTCAGGTCCGGGAACGCCGACGGGTTGAACACTGTCGTCGTATCCCCGACCGGCCCGACACTGGTCGTGTACTTCAGGTTGGCGATGACGATTCGTGATTGCGTCGGCGCTATTCCGTGCTCGTCGCCGTTACCGGACTCCCAGAACGTGACCGCGGTGCCGTCGGCATTCCAGCTGGGCATGCTTCGGGAAATCCAGCCGTCACCTTCGTCCACCCCGGGGGTGTTGGGGTCGTCCTGAACGAAGAGCGGGATGCCGTTCTCGCGGTTGAGGTCGTCTTCGACGGCGACCGCCCAGTTCTGGTTCGAGACGTTGCGCACCTGGTCATCCGCATACTGATCGTAGATCGGCGCGGCGATGTAGACCGGCAGGAAGTTTTGCCGCACGATCCGGGTCATCGGGGTGAGCGCCTCGAATCCGCGCGTGCTGCCGACCGTGATCCACTGCATGTTGGGCGACATGTCGATGTCCTCGTCGTAGTCGAGGTTGCCCGTCACCCGGGTGCCGCGGAAGGGGCTGCCCGGGTACAGGATGTCCCCGGTTTGGCCCGACAGGTCGACCATGATGTCGTCGACGCCGCCGGCATCGATTGCCCCGCCTTGAATGATTACGCCCTTGCCGTCGGGGGTCCATTGCTTGGACTCACCGGTGGGCCAGACCACCCGCGCGTTGGTGACGTCGTAGTGGTCACCGTTCGCCGTCAACTCGCCCACGATCGGAAGGGCCTGGAAGTTACCGGTTTGCCCGAAGACGATGCGGGTGAACAGCACGTGTGTGCCATCAGGCGACGGCCTCATCTCACGCTGCCGGTTCAAGATCCCGCCGGGGGGCAGGCCGGGCAGGGTTGCCCCGCCACCATCGGGCGTGTTGACGTTCACGAGCCGCGCCGGTGAACCTATGCCGTTGTAGCCGGCCGGCTCGAAGATCGCATAGCGAGGATCCGGATTGTTGAGGAGCACCACGACTCGCCCGGTACCGTCGTAGAAGGGAACGGGTTTCAGAATGTTGATCGGCGACCCGGGGTCCGTCCCCGCAACGGCTGGGGCGACGAGGCCGCAGGTGAGGCACTTCGCGTCCGTTCCGTCGATGTTGATCTGATAGATCTCGCCGCGACCGCCGGCGGCCGGTGTGCCGGAGAAGTAGATGGATTTTCCGTCTTCCGAGTAGCGCGGATTGACGGGCTTCGTCACGCCATTGGGCATGTTGATAATCACGCGCTCGACGGTGGGGTTGAGCACACTGAGGCCGATGGTCGCCTGGTCACTGTGCGGGCTGAACAGACTCAGCACGTTGAACTTGCCGTCGCTGACCGACACAGTGAACGAATCAGTCTGCGCCGCAGTGTAGTTGATGTCGTCGGGCGTGTAGGTGAAGTTGCCGGTCGCCTGATCGATCGTGAGTGTGCCGTGCTGCGGGGCCTGAGTGACCTTGTAGGTCAACGCATCACCCTCGGCATCGGTGGCGCCGATGTTTCCGGTCACGGTCTGCCCGGTCTGCACCGAAGTGGTGGGGTTGTACGCGATCGTCGGCGACTGATTGAACAGATTGCGTCGAACCCAGGCCAGCACAGCCCACACCGCGGGGGTAACGGGTTCCGGCGTGTTGGGGGCCGGCGCGAGGAACGGTTTGAGGAGGTTGGTGACGATGCCGTTGAAGAATCCCACCAGGCCGGTAGCGGGCGTGGCAACGATGGCCGCCGGAACGACTGGTGCGGCGGCTGAGGCGACGGTCGCGGTCGTCAGCGCGCTGCGCGCGGTGCTGGTTGTCGTAACCTCTTGTGCGGCAGGCGCTGCACTCGACTCGGTGACCTTTGCGGACGGCTTCGCGACGGCCGCGACGACGTCTAGCGCGTCGACCGAAGTCGCCGGTGTTGAGGTCGTGGCGTGGACTGCGGCGGAGTGAGTAGAGTCCGACTTCGGCTTGTCTGGCGTCGATGTCGGTTTCTCCGCCTCAGGTGCAGGAGTCGCCGGCGGCGTGCTCGACGCAGCGGGCTCGGCCGTCTCGCCGGAGAGAACCGCTTCACCCGATGCTGGTTGGGTCTCACCGCCGCTAGTGGATGCCTCCGACTCGGTGGTACTGGTGTGCGCTCCCCCGCTGCTGCTGACGGTGACACCGGATCCAACTTGGGTCGACGAAGACGTCGCACTACCGGTTGAGGTTGAGCCGCCGCTCGTCGACGTCGACTCGGCACCGGTGGTCGATGTGGCCGCGGATCCAGTGGACGATTCACCGGACGACGTGTTGCTCGACGTCGAACTCGAAGAACTCGTCGAGGACGATTCCGAGGACGCGTCGGTCGTGTCGCCCGCGGCCAACCCATAGCCGGTCGCTACCGCGGTGACCAGCCATGCCGCCACCGCCATGCCGCCGTATCCGCCGAGCTTGGCGGCGCTCTGGGCTGCCCTTCGTGACGAGGTTGAAGCAAAAAGGGGGTTGACGGGCGAATGATTTCCGGTCATGGGCTCGACTCCGATGGCGTAGCGACCAATACTGATCGATCGATCAAATGATAAGGTGGCGCATGTTTATCACGATCCGAAACTTTCGGTCAACCCCCTCGCGGCGGGAATCTTGATGGCGACGCCGCGGAAGGCGAAGGCCGACGACGGCGGAACCCGACGTCGCCTGCTCGAGGCAACGGCACAGATCATGCACGACGAGGGGTATGCCGCTGCCACGTCACGCCGGGTGGCCGCAAAGGCCGGCATCAGACAGCCTCTCGTCCATTACTACTTCCCGACGATGGACGACTTGTTCCTTGCAGTGCTGAGTGAGGGCGCGGACGCCGCACTAGATCAGATGCGCGCCGCGCTCACCGACAATGACCCGCTGCGTGCGCTTTGGGCTCTTAACAGCGACCCCCGGCGGAGCGTCCTCAACACCGAATTTATGGCACTGGCCAACCACCGCAAGATAATTGGAGCGGAACTCAAAGCATACGCCGAGCGCGTACGCGATATGGAGACTGCTGCCGTCACCATGGTGCTGCGCGCCCATGGCCTCGACTTGGACACCCACCCGCCGATCGTGATCTCAATGCTGATCGCCCAAATCGCACGCAGCCTGTGTAACGAGCATGCCGTGGGCGTCACCCTCGGCCACGACGAGATGCGCCGCTACGTCGAGCGGCAGATCGAGGCACTGACCAAGCCTTCCGGCGTCTCGCGCACCTAGTTTTCGCTCGGCCCGCCTCCACGCCCCGCGGGCTCGCCCGTTGACCGCGCTGCGTCGCGACCGCGCGTGTTGACAGCGTGCGCACCACATGCCACCTATCTGATCGATCGATCAATAATGCTGGTGCTGGGAACGCAGCCAAAAGGGCAGGCGGTTGACTATGGCGTTTCGCGGGTATTTGGCTCCCTTGACGCGCGGCACGTCGCACAGCGTTTTTTCAGTCCCTGGGCCACAGAACTCCGGGCCGCGAAACTCATCGACAGAGCGGTTCCTCTATGCGATGCAGATTGGGACCGGGTACGCGACCGCGCGCCGGTCCGAAAACCATCTCTGAGCTGCGGCGAACGTGGTGGCAGGTGCAGGATTCGAACCTGCGTAGGCGTTAGCCGACGGATTTACAGTCCGCTCCCATTGGCCGCTCGGGCAACCTGCCTGGGTGCTGCACCACGCCGTGACCCGGTTTGGTGCGAATAGCAGGGTACAACGAGGATGGTCCTAAGACGAAAACGCACCAGAGAGCCCAGGAGGGACGGATCCAATGGCGGATTCATCGTTCGACGTCGTCAGCAAGGTCGACCGCCAGGAAGTCGACAACGCGCTGAACCAGGCAGCCAAGGAGCTGGCCACCCGCTTCGACTTCCGCGGCACCGACACGTCCATCGCGTGGCAGGGCGAGGAGGCCGTCACCATCACCTCCTCCACCGAGGAGCGCATCAAGGCCGCCATCGACGTCTTCAAGGAAAAGCTGATCCGGCGCGACATCTCGATGAAGGCCTTCGACGTCGGCGAGCCGCAGGCGTCGCGGCAAGACCTACAAGGTCAGCGGCACCATCAAGCAGGGCATCAGCAGCGAGGACGCCAAGAAGATCACCAAGCTGATCCGCGACGAGGGACCCAAGGGCGTCAAGACCCAGATCCAGGGAGACGAGGTCCGCGTCGTCCTCCAAGAAGCGCGACGACCTTCAGGCCGTCATCGCCCTGCTGAAGAAGGCCGACCTCGAGGTCGCGCTGCAGTTCGTCAACTACCGGTAAAACGACAGCCCTCGGCAATACGCTGATCGGCATGGCAGCTGCACAACGCGAACCCAATGTCGTCGTCCTCGGTGGAGGATCCTGGGGCACCACCGTGGCGTCCATCTGCGCCCGTCGCGGGCCGACGCTGCAGTGGGTGCGCTCCGAGGAGACCGCCAACGACATCAACGAGAATCACCGCAACTCGCGCTACCTCGGCGACGAGGTCGAGCTGTCGCCCACGCTGCAAGCCACCAACGACTTCTCCGAGGCGGCCAACGCCGCCGACGTCGTCGTGATGGGCGTGCCGTCGCACGGCTTCCGCGGCGTGCTCGAACAGCTGGCCAAGGAGCTGCGGCCGTGGGTGCCGGTCGTGTCGCTGGTCAAGGGCCTCGAGCAGGGCACCAACTACCGGATGAGCCAGATCGTCGACGAGGTGCTGCCCGGCCATCCGGCGGGAATCCTGGCCGGGCCGAACATCGCGCGTGAGGTTGGCAGAGGGGTACGCCGCTGCGGCGGTGCTGGCGATGCCGGATCAGCACTTGGCCGCCAAGTTGGCGGAACTGTTCCGCACCACAGCGATTCCGGACCTATACGACCGACGACGTCGTCGGCGTCGAGATGGCGGGGGCGCTGAAGAACGTGTACGCGATCGCCGTCGGCATGGGGTACTCACTCGGCATCGGCGAGAACACCCGCGCGATGGTGATCGCCCGCGCGTTGCGCGAGATGTCGAAGCTCGGCGAGGCGATGGGCGGACACCGCGACACGTTCGCGGGCCTGGCGGGCATGGGCGATCTGATCGTCACGTGCACCAGCCAGCGCAGCCGCAACCGTCACGTCGGCGAGCAGCTGGGTGCGGGTAAGTCGATCGACGAGATCATCTCGTCGATGAATCAGGTCGCCGAGGGCGTGAAGGCCGCCAGCGTGATCATGGAATTCGCCGAGAAGTACGGGATCTCAATGCCGATCGCGCGTGAGGTCGACGGCGTCGTCAATCACGGCGCGACGGTCGAGGACGCGTACCGCGGCCTGGCCGCCGAGAAGCCCGGCCACGAGGTGCACGGCTCAGGGTTCTGAGAGCCGGGCACGCGTCCCCAGAAGCACTAGCCGTTCCGCAGCCGTCCCAACTGTTGACGGTCCCAGAAGGATTGTGCAACTAGCTCGACTTCTTGCCGCCTTTGCGGCCGGCCGCTTCTTCTGAGACTGATTCCCGCCACTGCCGGGCCCGCTGCTGCGGCGACTCTGGCTGCTGCCCGAGCTCTTGCCGCCACGACTCTCTGCGCCGGGCGAGTTGGCGATCGCCGCGGCCCGCGCCTTGCTCATGCCCTTCTTGCGCAGCCCCTCGTACTGTTTGTCGTCCTTGACGCTCGGACCATGATCTTTCGCCATCGTGCCTCCTCTGACTCGATTGCTCCGAGTACCCGATTTCAGGCACGAGAACACCCAGTTGTCGCTCAGAGGCGGGCAATTCGCCGCATCAGTTCATGAACGGGTTGGTGCCCTCGGGGCGATAAAGCAGCGGCGGTTCCTCATTGAGAATGAAGCTGCCTGCCGGGCTGATCACAAATCCCGACTGGCTGCGGTTGTCGACGCACGTCGTCGTGGTGCCGTCGTTGCCGCAGCTGACGGTCTGGTAGCTGATCCGCGAACCAGGCGGCAGCGGCTTGGCCGCACCGGCCGCAGCGAACACGTTGCCAGGTGCGATGGCGAAGCCCGGCACTCCGCCGTAGGAACCGCTGACGAGGTTCGCACCCTCGGGGGCGCCGGGGATCGCACCGCTGCAGCCGTAGCCGTTGCCCTTCTGCAGCACGCACGTCACGCCGTCCGGCGTGGAGAACGCGTACCAATTACCGTCCATCACCGCGTAGTCGGACAGCTTCACCGGCGCCAATGCATTGACATTGGGTGGCGGGGGCGGCTGCGGTGGTGGGTCTGGCGGCGGCTCTGCCGCCGCAAGTCCAGGCACGCCGACGACGGCCGCTGCTCCCAGAACGCCAAAAAGAACTCTGCTCAGCACTGCCATAGCCTATGTGTCGCGGAAACGACCAGCAGTGTTTCTCCCGCCAGAATCAGTACTGGCCAGGTCCGCGGCCCGCCATCTCCTCCAGGCGGCGGATCCGGTCCTCGACCGGCGGGTGCGTCGAGAACAACTTGCCGATCTTCTCGCCCGAGCGGAACGGGTTGGCGATCATCAGGTGCGCCTGGTCGGCCAGCTGCGGCTCCGGCGGCAGCGGCGCCTGCTGCACCCCCGCGCTGATCTTGCGCAGCGCGCTCGCCAACGACAGCGGATCACCCGTCAGCTCCGCGCCCGACTGGTCGGCCTGATACTCCCGCGACCGCGATACCGCCATCCGCACCACCGTCGCCGCGATCGGGCCCAGCAGCGAAACCAGAAGCAGCGCAAACGGATTCGCACCACCCTCGCGGTTTCCGCCGAACAAGCCCGCGAACATCGCGATGTTGGCCAGCGCGGTGATCACCGCTGCCATCGCCCCGGCCACACACGAAATCAGGATGTCGCGGTTGTACACGTGACTGACAGCTCATGGCCCAGCACCGCGCGCAGCTCGCGCTCGTTGAGGATCTGCAGGATGCCCGTCGTGCAGCACACCGCGGCATTGCGCGGGTTGCGGCCCGTCGCGAAGGCGTTCGGCGCCGCGGTATCGCTGATATACAGCCGCGGCATCGGCTGCCGCGCCGTCGTGGCCAGCTCCCGCACGATGCGGTACATCGCCGGCGCCTGCATCTCGTTCACCGGCTGGGCGTGCATCGCCCGCAGCGCCAGCTTGTCGCTGTTGAAGTACACGTAGACGTTCATGCCGACGGCGAACAGCACCGCCAGGCCCAGAATCGCCCTGCTCTGGAACAGCGAACCGATGAACACGATCAGCGCCGACATGCCCACCAGCAACAGGAACGTCTTGGCCCTGTTGGCGTGCGGATGCCAGGTCATCGAGGCTTCCTCCTACTAGAAACCGGGTAGTCTTCGCTGATCTTAACGCCTAGCCAGCCTCCGCGGGTTCCGCGCTACGTCAGCCGTGCCGGTTCACGGTGTAGTCCACCAGCGTGGCCAGCGCCTGGCGACCCGGCCCGTCCGGCAGGTTGGCCAGCTCGTCGCGGGCCTGCGCGGCGTACCGCGCCACGGTGTCCTTGGCCTGCGCCATGCCCGGCGACGCGCGCAGCAGCCGCAGCGCCTCGGCCAGGTCCTCGTCGTTCTCGACCGGACCCTTCAGCAGCTGCCGCAGCCGATCCCCGTCCGGGCCGGTATCGCGCAGCGCGTAAAGCACCGGCAGGGTGTGCACGCCCTCGCGCAGGTCGGTGCCCGGCACCTTGCCCGATTCGTCGGGATCGCTGTCGATGTCGATGATGTCGTCGGAGATCTGAAACGCCGTGCCGACGATGCCGCCGAGCCGGCTCAACCGCTCGATCTGCTCCTCGCCGGCGCCGGAGAACGTCGCCCCGAACCGACCCGACGCCGCGATCAGGCATGCCGTCTTCTCGTACACCACCTTCAGGTAGTGCTCGACCTCGTCGACGCCCTCGGCCACGCCGCGGGTCTCGCGCATCTGACCCGTCACCAACTGTGCGAACGTGTCGGCGATGACCCGCACCGCCTCCGGGCCCAGCCGGGAAACCAGGCGTGAGGCCGTCGCGAACAGGTAGTCGCCGGCCAGGATCGCGATGTTGTTGCTCCAGCGGGCGTTCGCGCTCGGGGCGCCGCGGCGCACCTGCGCCTCGTCCATCACGTCGTCGTGGTACAGCGTCGCCAGGTGCACCAGCTCGATGACGGACCCCGCGACAGTGACCTGCCACGCGTCGGGTTCGGGGCCCAGCTGAGCGGAAAGCACCGTGAACAGCGGGCGGAACCGTTTGCCGCCGGCCTGGAACAGATGCTGGACCGCCTCGGACATCAGCTCATCGGCTTTGCCCAGCTCAGTGGCCATCAGGTCCTCGATGCGGGCCACCCCGTCGCGGACATCCTGCGCAAAAGCGGGGTCCCCGAAATCCACTCCCGCCACCACACTCGCTGGTGTCCTCACCCTGCCAACATACTGGGAGGCGTGGACACACGAGCCGACGTGGTCGTCGTCGGGGCCGGACCCGCCGGGTCGGCCGCGGCCGCGTGGGCGTGTCGCGCCGGGCGCGACGTACTGGTCATCGACTCCGCGCAGTTCCCGCGCGACAAGGCCTGCGGCGACGGCCTGACCCCGCGGGCGGTCCTGGAGTTGCAGCGGCTGGGGCTCGGCGCGTGGCTCGAGGGCCGGGTTGCAGCACCGCGGGCTGCGGCTGTCGGGGTTCGGCGGCGACGTGGAAGTCGAGTGGCCGGGCCCGTCGTTCCCGTCCGTCAGCAGCGCGGTGCCGCGCACGGAGCTCGACGACCGCATCCGGATGGTGGCCGCCGACGACGGCGCCAAGATGCTGCTGGGTGTGAAAGCCGTTGATGTTCGGCATGATTCGGCTGGCCGCGTCGTCGTCGCTGCTGCTGGACTCCGGCGCCGAGATCGGATGCACGTCGCTGATCGTGGCCGACGGGGCGCGCTCGCCGTTGGGCCGGGTGTTGGGCAGGCAGTGGCATCAGGAGACGGTGTACGGCGTGGCGATCCGCGGGTACATCGCGACGCCGCGGCACAACGAGCCGTGGATCACGTCGCATCTGGAGCTGCGCTCGCCCGAGGGCAAGGTGCTGCCGGGCTACGGCTGGATCTTCCCGCTCGGCAACGGCGAAGTGAACATCGGCGTCGGCGCGCTTGCGACGACGAAGCGGCCGGCCGACGCGGCGCTGCGGCCGCTGATGTCCTACTACACGTCGCTGCGCCGCGAGGAATGGGGCTTTTCCGGCGAGCCCCGCGCCGGGCTGTCGGCCTTGCTGCCGATGGGCGGCGCGGTGTCCGGAGTGGCCGGGCCGAACTGGATGCTGATCGGCGACGCCGCGGCCTGCGTCAACCCGCTGAACGGCGAGGGCATCGACTACGGGCTGGAGACGGGCCGGCTGGCCGCCGAGCTGCTGGGCACCGGCGACCTGTCGTCGGCGTGGCCCGCGGTGCTGTCGGCGCATTACGCGCGGGGGTTCTCGGTCGCGCGACGGCTGGGGCTATTGCTGACGATTCCGCGGTTCCTGCCGTCGACGGGGCCTGTCGCGATGCGCTCGTCGTTCCTGATGAACATCGCGGTGCGGGTGATGGGCAACCTCGTCACCGACGAGGACGCCGACTGGATCGCGCGGGTGTGGCGGTCGGCGGGCTTGGCGTCGCGACGGATCGACGGGCGGCCGCCCTTCAGCTGATAAGGAGATTCGTGTCGATACTTTCCCGACAGCCGGTGGCTGATGTGGTGGCGCGCCTATTCGCCGCACTGCTCAACCCCGCACCCAAACCGGGTGTTCGGTTCCCCGAGATCACCGGACGCACAAGCGAAATCAGCATCGAAACACGCCACGGGCCGGTTGCGGCGACGATTTATCACCCGGAGTCGCAGGCAGCCGAACCGGCAGTTTACGTAAACATTCACGGCGGCGGCTTCGTCGTGGGACATCGCGAACAAGACGACCCGTGGTGCCGATACCTCGCTGCCAACGCCAATGTTGTTGTGATCAATACCGATTACACAGTGGCACCGCATAAGCGGTTCCCTGCGCCCGTCGAACAGGTCTACGACGTCCTCCGGTGGGCGTCTGCACCGGAGCGTGACATGGGACGGCCGCGGTTGTGTGTCGGAGGCCAGAGCGCTGGCGGCAATCTGTCGGCGGCCGCGTCGCGGATGGCGCTGGAAAACGGTGGCCCGGCCATCGCGTTGCAGGTGCTGCACTATCCGCCGCTGGACCTCGTGACGGCGACCTCCGAGAAGCCTTCACCGCTGGGCTCGAAGGCTGTCCTGCAGCCGTGGATGGGTGCGGTGTTCGACACCGCCTACATTCCCGACCGCGCGCAGAGGCGTGATCGGCTGGCCTCCCCGGCATGGGGAACGCAATGCCGACGACGTCGCGGGTATCGCACCGGCATTGATCGTCACGGCGGAGTTCGACCGGCTGCTGCGATGAAGGCCAAGCGGTACGCGGACAAGCTCGACGCGGTCGGCTCGCTCGCCGGATACGTCGAGGTGCGCGGCGTGGATCACGGTCCCAACACAGGACGGTGTCGCCTACCGCAAGATGTTCACCGGCCCGTACGCGCACCGCGTCCTCGACGGCATCGGGCACAACGTGCCGCAGGAGGCGCCGCAAGCGTTCGCCGACGCCGTCGTCGCGGCCGACAAGATGTAGCGCGCTAGTCGCTCGACGACGACGATCCGGAGTCGCTCGACGAAGACCCGGAATCGCTGGACGAGTAGTCATGATGACGAGTCAGAGTCGCTTGACGAATAGTCACTCGATGACGAGCCAGAGTCGCGTACGAGAAGCTGAAAGGCGGTCGACGTAAACGGGTCGTAGGTGCTCGATGAGCTTGATTGATCGCCGCTGCTGGACTGCCTGACGCTTGGCGACGGCCAGCGCGACGCCGGACATCAGCAGGAGGCTTCTTCGGGTCGCTGGCATTGGTGATCGCCAAGGCGATGAGCACGTCGGCAGCGGTGATGAACAAGCCCCGCCCAGTACGCCCACTTCATCGACGGATCCGGTTGCGTCGCAAAGAAGATGATCAAGAAGATCGGCCCAACGCATGCCGAAGACGAACATCGATCAGCTGGATACGCGACGTAGCGCCAGAACGTGGCCACGGGCCGCAGCTTATCGCGCCGGAAGACCAAGCGGCTCTTAGGAAATTGCTTCGCCTGGCTACGCATCACCTGCGCGCAAATTAATGCACTAAGAAGGCGCGTCGAAGCGTACGCTCAAATGCATACAGGTCGTCGGAAGGATTCACGATGACCAGACACAACTTGATAATTCCGGCGCTTGCCGCGATTGCAAGCGCCACAGTCGCCGTCGGCCTTGCCGCCGCAGCCAACGCCGCGCCCGTCGGCCCCTGCGCGGATGTCCCGTCCATCGGCGTCTGCGTTCCGGCGAGCCAGCAGCCGTCGCCCCCGCCGCAACAGAGCCCGGCGAAACGGTGTTCTCCTCCGGACACCAGCAGCGGCATGCACTTCGTCAACTAGGACAGCGGCGCCAGCCCGGACCGCACGAGATTCAACGCGGCCGCGGTGATCTCACCCAGATCGCCGGTGCAGCCGTTGCGGCCCCAATTCTCCACTGCGACAACGAGAGCGGCGGCCAACGTTGCACCCGCGACCTCGGCCACGAGGTCGATGTCGGACGTATCTGAATACCGCTTCTTGATGAAGTCGGTGATCACCCCGGCGAACGAGGACTGCACCACCCGCAGATGGCTGGCGATGCGGTCGGCGCTGATCAATTCCGTTCGGGCGGTCGCCGCCTGGCGAACCACCTCGAGGTCGTGCGGGAAGCTCGCGATGCTCGCCAGCACCGCATCGAACACCGACTCGGATGCCGGCCGCTGCGCCAAGGCTTCGGACAGCCACTCGACCTGCGTCTCGTAGTCCTGAAACAGCACGGCTTCCTTGGTCGGGAAGTGCCGGAAGAAGGTGCGCTCGGTGACCCCGGCCTCCCGGCGAGCTCCGTCACCGTCACATTCGCGAAGCCCTTGCTGGCGAAACTCGCCAGCGCAGCGCGCCGAAGCGCCTCATGTGTCGACCGTCGGCGCTGCTCATGAAGGTTCGGCGTGCGCAGGTCATAGCCCGGCGATCGTATCGCTCAGACCTACTTGACCAAATTATGTCAGTACTGACATATTCTCTGCCAGGAAACTAATGAGCGATTACGACGCGATCGTCGTCGGTGCCGGCCACAACGGGCTCACCGCGGCGGCGGTTCTGCAGCAGGCGGGTCTGCGCACCGTGTGTCTCGAGGCCAACACCTACACCGGCGGGCATGGCGGCCACCGTCGAACTCATCGACGGCTTCCGCTACGAGATCGCGGGCTCGGTGCAGTTCCCGATGCCGGCTCAGATCGCCAAGGAGCTCGGGCTCGACACGCTGCCCACCGTCGATGCCGAGGTGATGTCGGTCAACCTCGGCGACGACGGCGAAGAGCCGATGATCTTCTACCGCGACCCGATGCAGTTCATGACCCACCTCGCCGACAAGCACGGCATCGACGCCGTCACGGGGATGGCCGGGCTGATCGGCTGGAGCCAGGGACCGGCAAAGGCGCTCGGCCGCTTCGATGTTCGCACACCACCCAAGACGCTCGACGAGATGTACGCGTGCGCGGCCAACGAAGCAGAGCGCACCGCGATCCACGATGTGCTGTTCGGGACGGCGATGGACGCCATCGACCGCTACCTGCCCGACAGGCAGAAGCACGCCGTGCTGCGAAGCATGCTCGCCTTCCTCGCCATCAACTCGACCTACCGCGGGCCCTACACACCAGGCAGCGCAACATGTTTGGCGTTCGCGCTGGCCGTTCCCGACGACACCACCGCGATGATGACGAAACTCGAGGGCGGCATCGGCGCGCTCTGCGAACACCTGCACAAACTGTTCGTCGAAAACGGCGGCGAGGTCAGGTACCGCGCGAAGGTGGAGAAGATTCTCGTCAAGGACGACCGCGTCACCGGCGTGCGTCTGCGCGACGGGTCCGAGATCAGCGCGCCGGTCGTCGTTTCCAACTGTCGCCCGATCACACACTGATCGATCTGGTCGGCGCCGAGCACCTGCCCGCCGACCTCGTCACGCGCCTGAGCCGGCCGCGACCACCGGGCGTCGTTCGTCCAGATCCACTTCGCGCTCGACGGCCTGCCCGAGTTCGCGCCGCCCTACGACTTCCTCAACGAGACCGGGCATGCAGGGGTCCATCGGCATCTTCAATTCGCCCGAAGAACAGCAACGCCAATGGGAGGAGTGCAGGCGCGGCATCATCCCGGAAAACCCGTCGATGGGGATGCAGATCCCGTCGGTGCACGACCCCGGCATGGCGCCCCCGGGTAAGCACGCGGCGAGCGCCTTCGCCTACGCGTTACCGGTGGAGAACAGCCGCGACACCGCCAACTCAAGAACGTGATGGCGGAGAAGGTCATCGACAAGATCACCCGGTTCGCGCCGAACTTCCGCGACATCCAGATCCGGCACATCACGTTCGCGCCGTATCACATGGAGACGATGTTCGCCGCGCCGTCCGGCGACTTCTGCCACGGTCTGCTGCATCCGGATCTGATGGGGCCCAATCGCCCTGGGCCGAAGGGCTTCCTCGACATGCCCATCCCGATCGACGGGCTGTACCTCGGCGGCGCGGGATGCCATGGCGGCCCGGGCATCACGTTCATCCCCGGCTACAACGCCGGGCATCAGGTGCTCGACGACGCGGGCGTCAGCCGAGCGACTTCGCAAACCCGCTGACGTCACGCATGCTCGCGGCGAACACCTCGGGCATGGCGCGCGGGCAACAGCAGGTCGCCACCATGGCAGGTGCCTGCCACCATCCGGCCCACCGCGGGCACGCCGGCGCGCAGCAGCCTGCGGTAATAGAGCAGACCTTCGTCACGCAGCGGGTCGAGCTCGTTGACCGAGATCACGTGTGGCGGCAGCCCGGCCAGTTCCTCGTCGGTCGCCATGCCCGGCAAACGCACGTGGCGTCGTCGGCCGTGCTGCCCTGTCGGGTCGTAGATCGACGCCAATCAGCGCCAGCTCCTAGAAGGCTGATGAAGTATCCGTCGTTCTCCTTCAGCGACGGCAGCTCGTCGGGCGGCTCGAGCCAGCGGTTCGAGATGAACGGGCACTGCGCGTAGAGACCCGCGATCTCGGACAGCCAGCCTTCCCGCTTGGCCTTGTGCGCCACGGTGAGCGTGAGATTGCCGCCGCCGGATTCGCCGCACGACGATCAGATGCGAGACGCCGAGATCTTCGCGGTTGGCGACGACCCAGCGGACACCGGCCGCGCAGTCGTTGAGACCGGCCGGATAAGGGTGCGGGCCGAGCTTGCCGCCGGAGTTGCGGAACTCGACGCCGACGACGACAAGCCCTGTGGCAGCGAGGTATTCGCGGCCGCGCGAGTACCCGTCGGTGGCGCTGCCGATCGCCATGCCACCGCCGTGCAGGTGCACCACGCGCGGGCAGTGGTCCGTCGGCCTCGGTCGGGTCGGCTGATGTACAAGGTGATGTCGTTCCCGTCGACACCGGTGATGGTCGTGGTCGTGGTCGTGACGCCCTCGACGTCGGGAACCGCCTGCCCGAAGCGCGTCGAGCACCGCGCCGACGCCCTCCTCGTTCAACGGCGGCGAAGGCAAGCCGGTCCTGCAGCGGAGAGTCGACGCGTCAACGGCGCCTCCGGCATCGGCACATCCAGCCCGAACTGCGCCAACGCCTTGACCATTCGCGGATCCGACCGAGGATCGGTGCCGAGTGTGCAATCGGGATCTGCGAGACGCCGTAAACCATGGCGTGACGGTACATCGACTCGCGCGTACGACGGTTTAGCGCAGTCGGCTTGGTCGCCGCGTGCAGCGCGACGATGCCGCCGGTGAGGTTGCGCCACCGCACCGCCGACCAGCCGGCGTCGGCGATCCGGTGCGCCAGCTCGGCCTGGTCCGGCCAGGCGCGGATCGACTCGGCCAGATAGACGTAGGCGTCCGGGTTCGACGACACCGCGCTCGCGATCCGCGGCAGCGCCTGCATCAGGTACTCCTTGTAGACCGTGGCGAACAGCCGGTTCGTCGGCGTCGAGAACTCGCACACCACCAGCCGCCCGCCCGGCCGCGTCACCCGCGCCATCTCCCGCAGCGCCGCCGAGTGGTCGACGACGTTGCGCAGCCCGAAGCTGATCGTCACCGCGTCGAACACCCCGTCGTCGAACGGCAGCCGCGTCGCGTCGCCCGCCGACCTTCGGCACCCGCGCTGCCGGCCCCGCCGCCAGCATGCCGACCGAGAAGTCCGCGGCCACACACCACGCCCCCGACGCCGCCAGCTCCACCGTCGACACCGCCGTACCCGCCGCGAGGTCGAGCACCTTGTCCCCGGGCCCGATCCGCAGCGCCGAGCGCGTCGCCCGCCGCCAGAACCGGTCCTGCCCGAGCGAGAGCACGGTGTTGGTCAGGTCGTAGCGGCGCGCGACGGCGTCGAACATCGACGCCACCTCATGCGGGTCCTTGTCCAGCGTCGCGCGGCTCACGCAGCCGACGGTACCTGTGAACATGCTTGCGACCGGGAATGGGGAGCGCCACAACGGGCATTATCCGAGACATGAGCTGAAAAAGTTTGGTTCATCACCGGGACATCGCGCGGCTTCGGCCGGGAGTGGGCGATCGCGGCGCTGGAACGCGGCGACAAGGTCGCGGCCACCGCGCGCGACACCGCGACGCTGGACGACCTCGCCGAGAAGTACGGCGACGCGCTGCTGCCGATCCAGCTCGACGTGACCGATCGCGACGCCGACTTCGCCGCCGTCAAGCAGGCCCACGACCACTTCGGCCGGCTCGACATCGTCGTCAACAACGCCGGCTACGGCCACTTCGGCTTCATCGAGGAGCTGACCGAGGCCGAGGCGCGCGACCAGATCGAGACCAACGTGTTCGGCGCGCTGTGGGTGACGCAGGCCGCGCTGCCGTTCCTGCGGGCGCAGCGCAGCGGGCACATCATCCAGGTGTCGTCGATCGGCGGGATCACCGCGTTCCAGAACGTCGGCATCTACCACGCGTCGAAGTGGGCGCTGGAGGGCTTCTCGCAGGCGCTGGCGCAGGAGGTCGCGTCGTTCGGCATCCACGTCACGCTGATCGAGCCCGGCGGGTTCTCCACCGACTGGGCCGGGTCGTCGTCCAAGCGCTCCGACACCGCTGCCCGACTACACAGAGGTGCACGAGGAGGCCGAGCGGGTCCGCAGCCAGCGCATCGCCAAGCCCGGCGATCCGCAGGCGTCGGCCCGCGCGCGTGCTCAAGATCGTCGACGCCGCCAAGCCGCCGCTGCGGGTGTTCTTCGGCGAGCTGCCGCTGCAGCTGGCCAAGGCCGACTACGAGAGCCGGCTCAAGACGTGGGAAGAGTGGCAGCCGGTCGCCGTCGAAGCGCAGGGCTGATCGCGCGGCCTTGAGCCGCCGCAGGCCCATGCACGTCCTCGTAGTGGCCGAGCAGCTCGTCGCAGATCGCCGGCCAGGTGCGGCCGAGCACGCTGCGGCGGGCGGCCACCGAGTAGCGCTGCCGTTCGGCGATCAGATGGTCGACGGACTCGGCCAGCTTGGCCTCGAACTCGTCGACCTCCAGCAGCAGCCCGGTGCGGTACGGGCGCGACCAGATCGCGCGGGCCGCCCGCGTTCGGGGCGATGACCGGCAAGCCCGACGCCATCGCCTCCTGCACCGCCTGGCAGAACGTCTCGTGTTCGCCGGGATGGACGAAGACGTCCATGCTGGCGTACGCCGTCGCGAGCTGCGTCGCCGTACAGCGCGCCGGTGAAAACCGCTGACGGCAGGGCGGTTTCGAGCTTGGCCCGGTCGACGCCGTCGCCGACGATCACCAGCTGAAGGTCGTCGCGCTGCGCCAGCACGCGCCAGCCGCTCGACGTGCTTCTCCGGCGCGAGCCGGCCGACGAACCCGACGATCGGCTTGCCGTCCGGCGACCACCGCCTGCGCAGGTTCTCGTCGCGCGCCGACGGTGCGAAGCCGGTGATGTCGACGCCGCGCGCCCACTTGTGCACCCGCGGGATGCGGTGCGCAGCAAGGTTTTCCATCGCCGCGGTCGACGGTGCCAGCGTGCGGTCGGCGCGCTTGTGCAGGTGCCGGGTCCACGCCCATGCGGCGCGCGACGTGACACCGATGCCGTAGCTCTCCGCGAAACCCGCTACGTCGGTTTGGAATACGGCGACGGTCGGGATGCCGAGGTAACCGCGCGGCGTGCAGCCCGCCGTAGCCGAGCAGCGCCGGCGACGCCAAATGCACCACGTCAGGGTCGAATCCGCGCAGCACGCCGACCATCCGCGGCCGTGGCACGCCCAGCGGCAGCGACGTGATCTTCGGGAACATCCGCGACGGCACCCGGTGCACGCGGACTCCGTCGTGCACCTTTTCGGCCGGCGGCTCGCCCGCGCGGCGTGTCCGGGGCGATGACGATGACTTCGTGACCGGTGCGGCGGAGATGCTCGATCACCCGAAGCACCGAGTTGGTGACGCCGTTGACATTCGGGAGGAAGGACTCTGCGACGATCGCAACGCGCACGCCAAGAGAGTCCCATCAGCGGCTGTCGCGAAGGTTGCAAGCGGGCATACGACACGCAAAAACCTCGTGCCAATGATCGGCGGTCCGCCGGCTGGGATTCGAGTATCGTGCGCACAAAGAAGGGCGGTTGACATGCGGATTTCCCGGGCCATGGTGGTGATCACGATAGCCCTGCTGCATCACCGCCGTCGGCTGCACCAAACAGGTCACAGGCACCGCGGAGCCCGATCCGAACAAGCCGCCGCTCGTCGGTCAGCAAGGACGGCTACGGCATCGTCGCCGGCTTCGACAACGCCCCCGCGAAGATCGAGATCTACACCGAGCCGCAGTGCAATCACTGCGCGGATCTGCAGGCCGACTTCGGTGATCAACTCGCCTACTACATCGCCGTCGGGCAACTCGAGGTCACCTACCGCCCAATGACGTTCCTCGACGACAAGACCGGCGGCTATTCGGGGCAGGTCAGCAATGCGCTGTTCCTGGCCGCCGAGAAGGCGGGTAAGCCCGAGGTCACGGCGACCGGCACCGAGTTCCAGCGGTTCGTCGAAGGAGCTGTGGGCCCACCAGCGACCCGGCGGTGACCCACCCACCGGCGACGAATTGCAGGACATGGCAAAGAAGGCCGGCATGCCCGACGCGCGTCGCCGAGAACATCAAGGGCGGCGGGTCCGCGGTCAACACCAAAGCCATGGACGACGCGAACTTCGAGTACCTCTACGAGATCGACAACGCTGGAGATGGGCACGCCAACGGTTTACGACCTCGCCAAGGGCGAGAAGCTCGACATCTACGACAACGACTGGCTCAACAAGCTCATTCAATCCTGAACTGCTGACAGCTGACGTTTCGGCCATCCGCCTTTCGACGAACGCGACGCCGAACAGCGCTGCGCCTGCGATCAGCCAACCCACCACCGCGATCGAGCCCGCGGGGATGATCGCCAGCGACGCGTTACGGTCCTGCACCCGAACCAGATCCGGATTGTTCTTGTCGTACTCGACGTAGATCCGCATGCCGGTGTCGAGTTCGGACGGGTACAGCACGCCGAGTTCCGGGCGATACGTCACGCGGTCGGGTGTGACGAACTCGATCGTCGAGCGCCGCGGACCCGCGCTGAGCACATTCGCTTCGGCCACGCCCATGTGGCGTTCGATCTGGCGATCGTTGCGCCACGCCCCGAGCACCAGCAGCACCGACTGCAGCGTCACCAAGGCACGCGGCGATCACGATGCCGATGCGGAGCCGCCGCAGAACCCGTTACCGATCGCGTCTCGGACTCGTCGCCGTACAGCCGCGGAAAGAACTTGCGCACCAAGCGCCGTTAGATCGGTTCACAGAGCAGCCTTGATCGACGCGTGCAGCGCGCGCAGCGACGACCGGTCGGCCTTCACCTCCAGCACCCGCATGCCCTCGAACGGCTCGCCCAGCGCGCCGGCCAGCTCGTCGGCCTCGATCTGCCTGCTGTCGACGTGGTACGCCCGGCACAGCGCGCCGACATCGACGTCGTGTGGCGTGCCGAAGATCCGCGACGACACATCGGAGAACCGCGGGTCGCCCTGCTCGAGCAGTTCGAAGATGCCGCCGCCGTTGTCGTTGGACACGACGATCGTCAGGTTGCGCGGCGTCGGCTCCGTCGGTCCGATCAGCAGGCCCGAGCTGTCGTGCACGAACGTCAGGTCACCGATCAACGCGATCGGTGCGCCCGTCATGTGCGAGCGCCGCGCCGATCGCCGTCGACACCGTGCCGTCGATGCCGGCCACGCCGCGGTTCGACCGCACCTTGACGCCCTGCGTGTTCAGCCCGACCAGCGCCGCGTCGCGCACCGGGTTCGACGCGCCAAGCACCAGCTGGTCCCCCGGCCGCATCGCGTCGGCCACCGCCGCCGCGACATGCAGCCCGGTGGTCAGCGGGTGGGCCTTGAGCTGGCTGCGGACCGCCTCGATCGCGTGCCGGTTCACCTCCGCGCAGCGTTTGAGCCAGTTCGCGTTCGGCTCGCCGGTCGTCACCGCGCGCGTGCCCGTGGCCTGCGAGTTCCCCGACACGTCGGGCCAGCGTGGCCCGGTGGTCAGCGCGTAGACCGGCACCGACGGGTCGGCCAGCAGTGCCGACACCGGCCGGTGCAGCGTCGGGCGGCCCAGCATGATCACCTGCTGCGGGCGGACGAGCCGCAGCGCGAACGGGTGCAGCGGGTTGTCGCTGGCGGCGCCGTCGGCTCGGCGACCGTCGGCAGCTTGGCGAGATTTGGGTGCACACCCGCGCCGTGTCCGGCGATGACGACGGTGTCCGGTGTGAGGTCGATGTCCAGCGGCTGGTCGAACGTCACCGGCGGCGTGTACGTCCACGGCTTGCCAGCCGGGACGGCCCTCCGGCGCGTAGGCGCCGGTTGCCGGATCTTCCTTGGCGTCGGGCACCAGCGGTTCGCGCAGCGGGATGTCGAACTGCACCGGTCCGGCGTTGGCGGTGCGAGATCCCGTGGCCGCCACCAGGACTCGGCATGTCGCCGACCGCCACTGCGCGTTGAGCGCATCCATCCGCTCGGGTGAACCCTCGGCGAGCCCGAGGCTGATGTTGGCGCGCACCTGCGTGCCGAAGTAGCCGAGCTGCTCGAACGTCTGGTTGGCGCCGGTGCCGAGCAGCTCGTAGGGCCGGTTGGCGCTCAGCACGATCAGCGGCACCCGCGCGTAGTTGGCCTCGACGACGGCGGGCCCGAGGTTGGCCACCGCGGTGCCCGACGTCATCGCCACACACACCGGCGCACGCTCGGCAACGGCGAGGCCGATCGCCAGGTAGCCGGCGGTGCGCTCGTCGATGCGGACATGCAGGCGGACGCGGCCCGCCCGGTCGGCGTCGTGCAGTGCGAACGCCAGCGGCGCGTTGCGTGAACCCGGGCACAGCACGACGTCGCGCACGCCGCCGCGAATCAGTTCGTCGACCACGACGCGGGCCTGCGCCGTCGATGGGTTCACCACTACAGACTATCGGCGAAGAATTTCAGGGCCGCGGCGTTGACGACCTGCGGCGCTTCGATGAACCCGAGGTGGCCGGTGTCGGGAATCTCCAGGTAGCGGCCGTTTGGGATGGCGTCGGCGACCTCGCGGCCGAGGTGCGCGGGCAGCACCACGTCGTCTTGGAAGCCGATCACGAGGGCTGGGGCCGTAATACTTCGGTAAGCAGGCAGCCGGTTGCCCTCCGGCGCGATGGTCAACTGCGTCTTCAGGCCGGGCGTCGGCTTGATCGGCCACATGGTGAACATCTCGATCCAGTCCCGCACGGCGAGGTCGTCGTTGAGCGTCTTCGGCGAAAAGCTCTCCAGCAGGCGCACTTTCGCGTCGAACGCGGCCGGCAGCTCGACACCCGAACTCGAGGAGCTCGAGCTCGGCGCCGCGGAAGAAGTCGCGAGCTCTGTCGTGGCGGCCGCGGGTGGCCATCAACACCGCCGCGCTGACCAGCTCGGGCCGGGCCACCATCAGCTCCTGTGCGATGAACGCGCCCATCGACGCTGCCGACGATGCGCACCGGCGCGGCGTCGAGCTTCTCGATCAGCGCGGCCGTATCCGCGACCATGGTTTCGGTCGTGAAACCGTCGGCGTTTTCCGTCGCTCCGACACCGCGGTTGTCGAAGGTGATGCAGCGATAGCCGGCCCGCTGGAACTCGGGCACCTGGTGCAGGTGCCAGGTGCGGCCCGCGCCGCCACGACCCGCGATGAACAGCACCGGGTCGCCGCTACCGCGGTCGTCGTAGGCCAGATTCACGCCGACGACGCTACTTGAGGCGACTTCGGCGCGGTTACGGACGCTCAGCGGGCGCTAGCGCGCCGAAATCGCAGCGGCATGGAACCGCAGACGCCTCGGCGGCGTCTATCGAAGGTGCTCGACGACTACCTACGCCGTCACGACGGCGTGATAACTCTCGCCCAAGCGCGAACCGCCGGGTTAAGCCGCAAGGCCGTCCAGCGACGGGTGGCCTCGGGTCACTGGATTCGATGCAGCCGCGCCGTCTATTTCGTCGATGACCGACCATTCACCGACGCTGCGCGCATCCGGGCCGCCGTGTGGGGCTACGGCGAGCACGCCGCGGCCAGCGGTCTCACTGCGGCGTGGTGGCATGCGCTGACGAGGTTCCCGCCAGACATCGTCGAGGTGACGGTGCCGCGGAACAGCCACGGACGGAGCCGGGTCGGCTGCCGCGTACGACGTCGAGACTTGCATTCATCGGATGTCGTTTCGCTCCGCGGGATCAACGTGACAGCGCTCGCACTCACAGTCGTAGAAGCTGCAGTGAAGGAACGCGCGGGCGTCAAGCTAATGGATTCGGCGTTGCAGCGCCGCCTAGATCTCCGCGAATTATGGCGCGCACACCTTCGCAACACGGGCCGGTATGGATCGACACGGGCGCGGCGGTTGTTGCAGGCCGCGTCCGATGGAGCCCGATCAGAGGCCGAGCGCTTGCTCGTGAAACTGCTGCGCGACAACGGCATTACGGGGTGGCGCACGAACTACCCGATCGGCCCGTACAAGGCCGACGTCGCGTTTCCGGGACCAATGATCGTCATCGAGGTCGACGGCTGGGCGTTCCACAGCGACCAGGAAGCATTCCAGATCGATCGAAGACGCCAGAACTACATCGCTCTGAAGGGTTGGCAGGTGCTGCGATTCACCTGGCTCGACCTCGTCGAGTACCCGCAGCGGGTCATCGCCGAAATCCGCTCGGCGATTTCGGCGCGCCTAGGGACGGTGAGCGGACGTTAGCGCGCCGAAATCGCTTGGCGGTCGCGCTTGCGGCCCTTGCGGCCGCCGCGTGCCCGCTGAATCGCGGCGTCCCACAGGAGCAGCGTCGACGGCAGGAGCTGGCCGGCCTTGAACGTCTCCTTGCCCAGCTGCGCGGTGGCCGCCGCCTTGGTGGCCGCCGACGCCTTCGAGACGTGGCCGGAGTCGAACGGCGGCTGCGGGTCGTATTCGATCGACAGCTGGACGGCCTTGGCCTTGGCCTCGCCGCAGATCTGGCCGAACAGCCACATCGCGAGATCGATGCCGGCCGACACGCCCGCCGCGGTCACGATCTTGCCCTCGTGCACGATGCGCTCATCGCCGACGGCCTCGACACCGAACGGCTTCAGCATCGGCACCACCATCCAGTGCGACGTGGCCCGCTTGCCTTCGAGCAGGCCCGCTGCGGCGAGGATGACCGAGCCCGAGCACACCGACGTCGTCCAGGTGGACGTCTCGTCGGCCCGGCGCACCCAGTCGAGCAGCTTCTCGTCGCGGGCATGCTCGAAGGTCGTCATGCCGCCGGGTACCAGCAGGATGTCGGGCGACGGCGTCTCGTCGAACGAATGCGTCGCGCCGACGAGCAGCACGCCGGAGTCCGCGGTGATGGGTCCCGGCTCGTGCCAGACGAACCGCACCTCGGCGTCGGGCAGGTTGCGCAGCACCTCGTACGGTCCGATGAAGTCCAGGGCGGTGAAGCCGGGGTAGACCACGATTGCGATCTGAGTCATTGCCATCTCCTCTGGTTAGGCGAATGTCTTGCGGTACTGGTCGGGCGAGATGCCGAGCCGTCGAACGAAGTTGCGGCGCAACGTTTCCGCGGTTCCGAACCCGCAGCGGGCGGCGATGACCGTGACGGTGTCGTCGGTCTCTTCGAGCTGCCGGCGGGCGGCTTCGGTGCGGATCCGCTCGACATAGGCGCCTGGCGCCTCGCCCACCTCGTCGGTGAAAACGCGGGTGAAGTGGCGCGGGCTCATCGCGGCGCGACGGGCCAAGCTCCGGGATGCTGTGCGCGCCACCGGGTTCGGACTCGATGGCCTCCTGCACGTCGCGGATCGGCGCCCGCTTGGCGCGTGGCATCCACACCGGAGCCGCGAACTGCGTCTGGCCACCGGGGCGCCGCAGGTACAGCACCAGCCAGCGGGCCACCGTCTGTGCGACGTCGGTGCCGTAGTCGTCCTCGACGAGCGAGAGCGCCAGGTCGATGCCCGCGGTGACACCGGCCGCCGTCCACGTCTTGTCCGAGCTGCGGACGAAGATCGGCTCGGGATCGACTGTGATCGAGGGGAATTCGCGCGCCATTTGTCCGGCGAACGCCCAGTGCGTGGTCGCGATGCAACCGTCGAGCAGGCCGGCCTGGGCGGCGATGAACGAGCCAGTGCACACGCTGACGACGCGACGGGTGTGCTCGGCCGCGATCTGTATCCAGCCGATGGTGTCCCGGTTGTGCCGGACGGCGTCGACGCCGCCACCGCCGGGCAGGACCAGCGTGTCGATCGGTTCGCGTGGGTCGGGCAGCGGTTGGGCGACGAGCGCGAGGCCGGTGCCGGTGGTGGCGGGTTCGCCGTTCTGCGAGACGACACTGACGGCGTAACCCTCGTCGACGCGTCCCTGACTCGCCAGTAGCATGCGTCGCGCCGGTGAACACCTCGAACGGGCCGACCAGGTCGAGAGCCTGGATGCCCGGGTAGCCGAGGACCACCACAGATCGCACGAATCCAGTGTTCGCGACCGCCGCCATGGCGTCTAGGCCATGGCCCCCACAAATTAGGACATCAGCTGGTGGCAGGCCTTCACACGGTCGATCCACCACTGCCTGCGGTCGGCAGGGGCCGCCAAGGCGTCCAGCCGGGCCGGATCGGGTGTTGCCGGCCTGACCGGCAGGTAGCCGTCGACCGGCGCGACGGGCTCGACGACGTCGTCGACGAACAGCCCGCCGGTGCCAAGCCCGCACGCGTGCCGCAGCTCCGGCAGCGCCGCGGCGGCCAGCAGTCCCTGCCCGATGCCGACGGCCGAATCCAGCGCGCTGGACACCACGATCGGGATGTCGATCTGCGCGGCGATGTCGAGCAGCTTGCGCACCCCGCCGAGCGGCGCGACCTTCAGCACCGCGATGTCGGCGGCGCCTTCGCGCACGACGCGCAGCGGGTCGTCGGCCTTGCGGATGCTCTCGTCGGCGGCGATCAGCACATCGACACGGCGCCGCAGCTCGAGCCAGCTCGGGCACCGTCGCGCACGGCTGCTCCAAGTATTCGAGCGGGCCGTCGGCAGTCAGCGCCGCGGCGGCCAAGACGGCCTCGTCGACGGTCCAGCCGCCGTTGGCGTCGACCCGCACCGTCGGCACCAGCGCACGAACGGCGTTGACCCGCGCCACATCGTCGGCCAACGACTGCCCCGGCTCGGCCACCTTCACCTTCGCGGTGCGCGCACCGGGAAACCGGGCCAGCACGTCGGGCACCTCGTCGGCGTCGACCGCGGGCACGGTGGCGTTGATCGGGATGCGGTCGCGAAGCGGCGACGGCGGCTCACCATAGGCGGCTTCGATGCCCGCGGCGAGCCAGTGCGCGGCCTCGGGCGGCTCGTACTCGAGGAACGCCCCGAACTCGCCCCAGCCGGCGGGCCCGTCGATCAGCGCGACCTCGCGAACCGTGATGCCGCGGAAGCGAACTCGCATCGGCAGCGCGACGACGTGCAGACGATCCAGCAGGTCGTCCAGCGGCGGCGGTCACGGACCCAGGCTAGACCGTCGCGCGGTCGCGGCCCTCCCAGTACTGCTTGCGCAGATCCTTCTTGAGGATCTTGCCGGTCGGGTTGCGCGGCAGCTCGTCCTTGATGTCGACGGTCTTCGGGCACTTGTAGGCGGCCAGCCGCTCGCGACAGAACGCGATCAGCTCCTTCTCGTCGGCCTCACCTTCAAGTTGGACAACGGCTTTCACGACTTCGCCCCACTTCTCGTCGGGCACCCCGATGATCGCGACGTCGACCACCGCGGGATGTTCGGCCAGCACCCGCTCCACCTCGATCGAGTAGATGTTCTCGCCGCCGGAGATGATCATGTCCTTCAGCCGGTCCTCGACGAAGATGTAGCCGCCGTCGTCGACGCGGCCGATGTCGCCGGTGCGGAACCAGCCGTCGTCGGTGATCGACTCGGCCGTCGCCTCCGGCTTGTTGTGATAGCCCTTCATCAATTGCGGTGAGCGGAACCACAATTCACCCTGCTCGCCTTCCGGCACATCCTTCAAGGGTGTCGGGGTCGACCACGCGCACCTCGGCGTTGGGCACCAGCGTCCCTGCACTCGACAGCCGCTCTTCCTTGCCCGGGTCGCGGTGGGCCTCCGGCAGGAGATGGCTGATGACGCCGCCCACCTCGGTCAGCCCGTACGCCTGGATGAAGTCGGTGTTCGGCCAGGCCTCCAGCGCCTTGCGCAGCAGCGGCAACGGCATCGGCGACGCGCCGTAGGCGTACGTCTTCAACGCGCCGAACAGCTTGACCGCGTCCTCGCCGGAGTCCAGCACCTTGGCCAGCACCGCGGGCACCAGGAATGTTCTGTTGGCGCCCTTGAGAATTGCGCCGGCCAGCGCGGCGCCGTCCACGTCGCGCGTCATCACGCTCGGGAATCCGTCGTGAATGCCGAACTGCACGTAGGACGAGCCGCCGACGTGGAACAGCGGCATCGACACCATGTTCTTGTCGCCCTCGTCGAACTCGAATCCCTCGTGCGCGTTGACGGTGTGCGCGATCAGGTTGGCCTGCGTCAGCGCGACGCCCTTGGGCCGGCCGGTGGTGCCCGACGAGTACATGATGATGGCGACGTCGTCGGGGTCGACGTCGTCTGCCCGGCCGGTCGGCGTCGCCGCGGCCAGCATGCGCCTCGTACTCGTCGCCGTCCTCGCCTTCGGGCGTCACTTCGATGATGTGCTCGACGTTGGTCAGCTTGTCGCGGATCTTGTCGATGCCCGGCTTGAGTTCCTTGCCGACGATCAACAGCTTGGCGCCGGAGTCGTTGAGCACGTAGTCGAGCTCATCGGCGGCCAGCCGGAAGTTGATGATCGCGTTGGCCGCACCCAGCGACGCCGCGGCCAACGTCAACTCCACGCATGCCGGGTGGTTCTTGTCGAGGAACGCCACCACGTCGCCGCGTTTGACGCCGCGTTCCTTCAGCGCGCCGGCCAGCCGGCGCACCCGGTCGTTCCACTCGGACCAGGTCCAGGTTCGGTCGAAGTAGATGAACGCCTCGTCGTCGGGCTTGGTTTCGGCCCAGTGGGCGGTGCGTTCGTCGAGGAAGCGGGGATCAGCCAGGTCAGCCATGACCCGAGCGTAGCCAGGCCTGCGAGGGTGTCAGTCGCCTTTCGCGTAAACCTGCCGACCCGCCAGGAAAGTCGCCCGCACCTCGAGGTCGGCGATCTCTTCGGGCGGCACGGCGCGCGGATCGGCCGACAGCACGACCATGTCGGCGTACTTGCCGACCTCCAGCGAGCCGATCACGTCGTCGGCGAACAGCTGCCACGCCGCGTCGATGGTCTGCGCGCGGATCGCCTGGTCGACGGTCAGCCGCTCCTCAGGACCGAGCACCCGCCCGCTCGGCGCGATGCGGGTGACGGCGACGCTGATGTTGCGCAGCGGCTCCTCGGGCGTCACCGGCGGGTCGTTGTGCAGCGAGATGCGCATACCCGTCTTGACTGCGGAACCGCACGGCATCCAACGGTTTCCGTGCTCGGGACCGAACAAGCCGTCGACGATGACGTCGCCCCAATAGTGGATCTGGTCGACGAACATGCTGCACGTGACGCCGAGGTCATGGGCGCGCTGCAGCTGTTCGTCCCGGATCGCGCCGACATGCTCGAGCCGCAGCCGGTGGTCGTCGCGCGGATGCTTGCGCAGCACCTCTTCGTAGATGTCGAGGATCGTGTCGACGCCCGCGTCGCCCTGGACGTGGCAGGCCATCGGCCAGCCCTTCGGGAAATACGTGTGCGACGATCTCGGTCAGCTGTTCGCGGGTGTAGTTGGCGTGGCCGCACGACCCCGGTGTGACGCCGATGGTGCGGGTCGCGTCGGTGTCCAGGTACGGGAAAGGACAGGTCGATGTTGCCGATCCACGGTGACCCGTCGACCCAGATCTTGATGCCGACCTGGCGGAACAGGTCGTCGCCGTTGGCCGGCGTCATGTCGGTGGTCATCTCGGCGTTGGAGATCTCGTAGACCCGCAGCCGCACGGTGAGTTCGTTGCGCATCTGCTCGACGACTGGCCGGAACGACGGCTCGAACGCCATCTCCGAACAGGTGGTCAGCCCGACGCGGTTGAGCCGGCCGAGTTCGGCGCGCAGCATCGCCGGGTAGTCGCTCGGCGTAGATGGCGCCGGTCAGCAGGGAGAACACCGCACCGGTCTCCTCCGCGGTGCCGTCGAGATCACCGTTGGCGTCGCGGCCGTACTTGGAGCCCTTCGGATCCGGGGTGTCGCGGGTGAGCCCCGCCCGCGTTGGCAGCGACCGTGTTGAAGTACGCCTTGTGCCCGGAGTTGTGGATGATCACCAGCGGCGTTTCCGGTGCCGCGGCGTTGAGCCACGCGAGTGTCGGCTCGGGCAGGCCGCTCTGCAGCAGCGGGTCCCAGCCGTTGAGGTAGGCGCCCTCGTCGCCGCGCTTGGCGACCTCTGATCGGATCGCCGCGACGACGTCGTCCGCCTCGCGCATGGTGACCGGACGGATGTCGACCATCCGGTCCGACAGCACGATCGACTCCATCAGCGGGTGCCCGTGCGCCTCGACGAAGCCCGGCATCACGCAGCCGTCTCCGATGTCGAGCGTCTGCGTTTCCGGGCCGATCCAGCTCTCGACGTCGGAACGGTCCCCGACCGCGACGATCCGACCGTCGGACACCGCGATCGCCTCAGCGGTGGGTTGCCGTTCGTCAACGGTCAGAACAGTTCCCTGAATGACCAGGTCAGCGGCGGGCATGCGGTCATCCTGTCAGGCGACGGAAAATTCTTTGAAGAAACTTCGTGGGCCGTGTCGATTTCGGCGGGTTGCCATTCGACGTGTCAACGAGGGCACGATGGACGGGCCCCTTCCACAACCAGAAGGAGACACAACAATGTCGCGCTACATGCTGATCATGCGGTCGACCCCCGAGGCCGAGAAGGCCATGGAGGAGCAGAACATCGACTTCAACGAGATCATCGAGGCGATGGGCCGCTACAACGAGGAGCTCATCAAGGCCGGCGTCATGCTGGCCGGCGAGGGCCTGACCGGACCCGACGAGGGCTTCGTCGTCGATTTCAACGCGGATCCGCCGGTCGTCACGGATGGCCCGTACACCGAGGCCAAGGAGCTGTTCAACGGGTTTTGGATCCTCGACGTGTCGTCGAAGGAAGAGGCCAAGCAGTGGGCGCAGAAATGCCCTCTTGGCGCCGGCGTCAAGCTCGAGGTGCGCCGGGTTTCCGAGACCGAGGAGTTCCCGCAGGACAACCCGTGGATCGAGAAGGAAATCCAGTGGCGGGCCGACCTCGCCCAGAAGGTGGCCGACCAAGCCGCGAAGGCGGCCGGACGCTGATTCCTGGGGGGTCCCCGGGTAGCCGCTTCAGCGGATGCACGGGGAAGCAGTAGCTCGTTCTGTAACACGTTCTAGTCTGGACGTCATGACGGACGAGCTGCTGCGCCATCCCATCCACTCCGGCCACCTCACGGTCGGCGCTCTCAAGCGCAATAAAGACAAGCCCGTGCTGTTCCTCGGGGACACGACGCTGACCGGCGGCCAGCTCGCCGAACGCATCAGCCAGTACATTCAGGCGTTCGAGGCGCTGGGCGCCGGCACGGGCGCCGCCGTCGGGCTGCTGTCGCTGAACCGGCCCGAGGTGCTGATGATCATCGGCGCCGGGCAGACGCAGGGATACCGGCGCACCGCACTACACCCTCTCGGCTCGCTGGACGACCACGCGTACGTGTTGAACGACGCCGGCATCACGTCGCTGATCATCGACCCGAACCCGATGTTCGTCGAACGCGCGCTGGGGTTGTTGGAGAAGGTGCCCGGCCTCAAGCAGATCCTCACGATCGGCCCGGTGCCCGAGGCGCTCGCGGGCGTCGCGGTGGATCTGAGCGCCGAGGCCGCGAAGTACTCGCCGAAGCCGTTGGTCGCCGCGGACCTGCCGCAGGATCACATCGGCGGCATGGCCTACACCGGCGGCACCACTGGCAAGCCGAAGGGCGTGATCGGCACCGTTCAGTCGATCACCACGATGACGACGATCCAGCTCGCCGAGTGGGAGTGGCCCGAGAACCCCCGGTTCCTGATGTGCACGCCGTTGTCGCACGCGGGCGCGGCATTCTTCGTGCCGACCATCATCAAGGGCGGGCAGCTCATCGTGCTCACCAAGTTCGACCCGGCCGAAGTGCTGAAAACCATTGAGGAGCAGAAGATCACGGCCACCATGCTGGTGCCGTCGATGATCTACGCGCTGATGGACCACCCGGATTCGCACACCCGCGATCTGTCCTCGCTGGAGACGGTGTACTACGGCGCCTCGGCGATGAATCCGGTGCGGCTCGCCGAGGCGATCCGCCGCTTCGGCCCGATCTTCGCGCAGTACTACGGCCAGTCCGAGGCCCCAATGGTGATCACGTACCTGGCCAAGGGCGACCACGACGAGAAGCGGTTGACGTCATGCGGGCGGCCGACGGTGTTCTGCCGGACGGCGCTGCTGGATGGCGACGGCAATCCAGTGCCTCAAGGCGAGGTCGGTGAGATCTGCGTGTCTGGTCCGCTGCTTTCTGGCGGCTATTGGAACAAGCCGGAGGCGACCGCCGAAACATTCCGCGACGGCTGGATGCACACCGGCGATCTGGCCCGCGAGGACGAGGACGGCTTCTGGTACATCGTCGACCGGACCAAAGACATGATCGTCACCGGCGGCTTCAACGTGTTCCCGCGTGAGGTGGAAGACGTTGTGGCGGAGCATCCTTCGGTCGCGCAGGTGTGTGTGATCGGCACCCCGGACGAGAAGTGGGGTGAGGCGGTGACGGCGGTGGTGGTGCTGCGGCCCGACGCGCCATCCGACGAGGAGTCGGTGTCGAAGATGACCGCCGAGATCCAGTCCGCGGTCAAGGAGCGCAAGGGCTCGGTGCAGTCGCCGAAGCAGGTGATCGTCGTCGAGTCGGTGCCGGTGACCGCGCTGGGCAAGCCCGACAAGAAGTCCGTGCGCGCACAGTTCTGGGAGGGCGCAGGCCGCGCGGTCGGCTGAGTTTCTGGCGCGAGCGACCGCTCTTGTACGTGTAGATGCGGCGTGTCGCCGTGCAAACACGGACGCTCGCGGGGGTTCGTTAGTCGAGCAGCGCGTCGATCTCGGCGCGCAATCGCTCGATGCGCTCAGCCTCGGGCGGAATGCCGCGGCTTTCCTCGGCGGCCCGTTGCCAACCCAGTCGCCACATACGTGCCACGGCACGGTCACCCACCCCCGCGTACGGGTTGAGAAGCGTATGCGGGAAGGCTTTTCGCCCTTCGCGGTACGCGGTGACCAGCCGATGCGCCATGGCACTACTTTCCGCCTCGAGCGTTGCTACAGCCCGCATTGCCTCGGCGTGTCATGCACACATTTGATAACAGAGCATCTGCTCTGTTATTTTGGCGGCCATGCCCCGGCCACAGGTATACGACCGCGACGCGATGCTCGACGCGGCCGAAGAACTCGCGGTCGATGGCGGCGTCAAGGCCGTCACGATCCGCGCGGTCTCTGACCGGGCCGGCATCTCCAACGGCGCGATCTATCACGCGTTCGGTTCCCGCGGCGGCTTGGTCGGCCGCGCCTGGGTGCGTGCCGCCCGACGCTTCCTGGCGTTGCAGCGGCAGGCCGTCGACGCCGAGGACGACCCCGTCCGTGCCGTCGTCGTAGCCGCCGACGCGCCCGCCGTGTTCAGCGAGCAGTACCCGTCGTCGGCCCAGTTGTGGCTCAAGATCCCCCGCGAGGAACTGATCGGCGAAGCCCCGCCGAGGTACAGGCCGAACTCGGCGCGCTCGACACCGAGCTTCGCGACCTGCTGATCCGGCTGTCGATCGGCATGTGGGACCGCAAGGACGCCGCATCGGTCGCCGTGATCGAGGACTGCGTCGTCGGCCTACCCACTGGTCTGATGTTGCGCCGACCCATGCCCCCGACCGACGCCACGCGCCGCCGCCTCGCGGCCGCTGTTGAAGCAATTCTGTCCGTCAAGTAAGGAGACTCCACCCATTAAGGAGAGAAATGTCCGCACACCTCGAAATCACCGACGACATAGCCATTTTGAACCTTGGCGACGACGAGAACCGATTCTCGCCGGACTGGTTGACCGCCGTCAACGGCTTCCTCGACCGCATCGAGTCGGGTGAGGCCAAGGCGTTGGTCACCACAGGATCCGGCAAGTTCTACTCGAACGGCCTGGATCTGGATTGGCTTGGCGCCCATAGCGATCAGGGCGACTGGTACATCGACCAGGTACACCAGCTGCTCGCGCGCGTACTCGTCGCGCCGGTGCCCACCGTCGCCGCGATCAACGGCCACGCGTTCGGCGCTGGCTCGATGCTCGGAATCGCCCACGACTTTCGGGTCATGCGGGTCGACCGCGGCTACTTCTGCTTCCCCGAGGTCGACATCCACATCCCGTTCTCGCCGGGCATGGCGGCCATCATCCAGGCGAAGCTGACGCCTGCCGCCGCGGTCGAGGCGATGACCACCGGACGTCGCTACGGCGGCGCCGACGCCGAGGCAATCGGCCTGGTGACCGCGACCGCCCCGGAGGACAAGGTGACGGCGACGGCCGTCGATCTCGTCACGCCGCTGAAGGGCAAGGATCCCGGCACCCTGCAGGCGATCAAGTCGACCATGTTCGCGAGCGTGACCGCCGCACTGCGCGGGACGGCCTGAGCCACTCGGCACAATGGGCACGTGCCCGACCTACAGCAGACCGTCGATGCGGTGTGGCGGATGGAGGCCGCCAAGATCGTCGCGACGCTGACCCGCGCGGTCGGCGACGTCGGGCTCGCCGAGGACCTGGCGCAGGAAGCCCTCGTCGACGCACTGACCCAGTGGCCGTCATCCGGTGTGCCGCGCAACGCGGGCGCGTGGTTGACCACCGTCGCCAAGCGCAAGGCCATCGACTACTGGCGCAGGCAGGAGAACCTCGACGCCAAGTACGCGGCGATGGCGCGCGAGCTCGAGACGCAGGTCGACGAAGCGTGGGACCCCGACCGCATCGACGACGACGTGCTGCGGCTGATCTTCATCTCGTCGCATCCGGTGCTGTCGCGGGAGGGCCAGATCGCGTTGACGCTCCGCGTGGTCGGCGGCCTGACCACCGAGGAGATCTCGCGCGCGTTCCTGACGTCGACGGCGACAGTCGCGGCGCGCATCACCCGGGCCAAGAAGACGCTGGCCGCCGCGAATGTGCCGTTCGAGGTGCCGGATCGGTCGGAGTACCCGCAGCGGCTGTCGGCCGTGCTGAGCGTGATCTACCTGGTCTACAACGAGGGCTATTCGGCGTCGTTCGGGCAGCGCTGGATCCGCGACGAACTGTGCAGCGAGGCGCTGCGGCTCGGTCGCATCCTCGCGGCGCTGGTGCCCGACGAGGCCGAGGTGCACGGCCTGGTGTCGCTGATGGAGTTTCAGTCGTCGCGGTTCGCGGCGCGCACCGACGCCGAGGGCAGGCCGATCCTGCTCGAGAACCAGAATCGGACCAAGTGGGACCGGGCGCAGATTCAGCGCGGCGTCGCTGCGTTGGAGCGAGCGGCTAATGCATTGCAGCGTAAGGGTATCGGCTGGGGTCCGTATGCGCTGCAGGCCGCGCTGGCCGAATGCCACGCGGACGCGCCGACGGCGGCCGATACCGACTGGGCGCGTATCGTGCTGCTGTACGACGGGCTGCGCCAAGTGGCGCCGTCACCGGTGGTCGAGCTCAACCGGGCCGTGGCCGTGGCGATGGCCGATCCTGTGCAGGGCCCCGCCGACGCGCTGGAGATCGTCGACAAACTCGACGGCCTCGACGGCTCCTATCTGTTGCCGAGCGTGCGCGGCGAACTGCTGGCCCGGCTCGGACGCGACGCGGAGGCCGCCGCCGAGTTCGACCGCGCCGCGTCGATGACCGACAACGAGCGTGAGCGAGAAGTATTGGCGGGCAAGGCGGCTCGCGCACGAGATACCTAGGCTCCTGGCACTCCGGTGCGGGCAGCCACGGAAACCGGCGGCGCGGTGTCGAACACCTCGATGACGACGTCTTCGTCACGGTAGCCGCCGAGGTGGTGCAGTCCAGGTGTCGCGCCGATGATGTCGTTGGCGCGGTCCCCCGTGATCGGGTAGTCGTCGACGCGGTGGCGCCAGTGCGCGGCGATGATGACTGTGCCGCGCGCCAACCGTGCCACCTCGCGTTCCAAGACGGTTCTCAACTCGGCGGCCTCCAAGTAGTAGCCGATCTCCGAGAGCACCACTAGGTCGAATTGCGTTGCAGGCCATGGCTCATCCAATGACCTTCGGAGCAGGGTGACACGGTCCCGGGAGCCTGCCTCGACGAGGCGGCGATCGGCCGCATCGAGTGCCGCTGTTGCGACGTCGGTGGCCGTGACGTGGTCACACCGATGGGTGAGATGCTCGGTGAGCACGCCGATCGAGCAGCCCGGTTCGAACGCGTGCCGGTAGCGCGGGTAGGGCAGCAGTGCGAGTGTGATCGCGTATTTGCGCCGCTCGTACCACCGCTCCTCCAACTGCCACGGGTCCGCCGCCTCGGCGTACTTGCCGTCGAAGTAGGAGTCGGGCAATCGAGTGGTCACCGAAACACGACCTCTCCGACCGCGAGCAGCCGCCGCAGCACGGCAGGCGCAAGCACCGGTGGGCCCGAAGCCGACGGCTCGAACTGGGTCAGGAAGCACTGCGCCGCACGGCTCTTGCGGTCGATCGCCGCATTGGTCAACGGCACCGCGTGTGCCCGGTCCCACGGCACCGCGGGGTCGCCGGGCTGCGCCCAGTGCCACATCCACACCGGATACTCGACCAACGTTGCGCCCGTCCGCTGAGTCGCGGCAGCGGCCGCGCGGCCGACCGCCTCGTGGTCGGGATGGCCGTCGCCGCGCCAGGTGGCGGCACACCACGTGGCTGGCGGCCGCGTCGCGAGGATCTCGGTGAGCAGGTCGGCGAGCTGGTCTTCATGAGTGACCAGTTCGCCGTCCGGGAGCCCGATGCTGACCGGCGCTGGCAGGCCCAAAATTCCTACGGCACGATGTAATTCCGCGCGTCGGGTCTGTTCGAGTTGGTGGCGCTGCGACAGAGAATGCGTCGGATGCGAAGCCCCGCCGTCGGAGACCGACACGACTAGGACGCGCACGCCGAACTCGGAGAGCATGGTGGCTGTCGCGCCGAAACCGAGTGTCTCGTCATCGGGATGCGGTGCCACAACCACGATTTCGTGGCAGCCGCTGATGTCGAGCTCAGGGAGGTCGCGCTCGGCATTCAGCCAGACGGCCGTCGGAGTGCCACCGCCAGGCAGGGGGCGGGCGGCGAAGCGGGCGGTGTTGCCGTTGGGTGGGCCGGCGGGCATGGCCGTCAACGCCTGGCCCCCGCAAGCCGGCCCAGCTGTTCCAGGTCGCGCTCGGCGTGACTCTGCCGAACGTAGATCGTCAGGTCGGCCACCCGTCGCGCATGCTGGGCGTCTTGGCACAGCGGCGCGGGCCCGAGCGCGCGGGCGGTGCGACGGATCGCCTCCTCGACTGCGGTTTCAACGACGGCGCGTGCGCGTCGCGCGATCAATTCGGCTGTGCCCTTGCGGTTCAACGGATCTGCGTCGATCTCACCGGCCGCCGACACCAGGACGGCCTCGGCCGCCGCCAAGGCAGCGTCCACTGCGCCGAGGTGCGCCAGCAAGTGCGGGTCGGTCGACTCGTCGTCGGCGCGCTGGTACAGCGGCGCCGCCACCGCTTGTGCCCCACCCAGCCAGCATGCGCTGACACCGACTGCTCCGTGCCAGAACCCCGGCCTGCTCAAGTAGTCGCCAGGCTCGCCGACAGCGACAGCGGGTGTCCCGCTGAATTGCACTGTGCGGGTGTCTGATTCGGACATCCCGGTGTTGCGCCATGTGCTTGGCAGTGCACGCACACTGTCGTGGTCCAGCTCAACGGCGAACAGTCCCCGCTCACCGGAGTCCAGTCGGGTGGTCACGAGTGCGTGCGTGCACAGGCCGGCGCCAGAACACCACGGCTTGGTGCCGTCGAGCGTGACCGACGTGCCGTCTTGGCGGGCAGACAGGACGGCGTCCCTGGATTCGGCTGCCCATACGCCCCACAGCTGGTCGGGTTTGGGCTCGGGCCCAGCCAGTTCGGCCAGAATGGCAACGGCGTCGGTGTGCGCCTCGGCGAGTCGGCCTGCGACGACATCGGTTGCCGTCAGCTCAGCGAGGCGATTCCATCGTTGGGCGGTGGCGCCGGCGCCGGGCAGTGGCAGGTCCAACGCTCCGGATTCGAGCCATCGCCCGATCAGACCGCCGATCATGTCTCTGCCTTTGCCTGCCGCCGCAGCACCGAACCCGACAGTTCACGCAGGTGGTGGGCGAAGCCGCCGGGCGCGCGGCCGTCTCGCCGGTCCGACGTCGCCACCGACAGCTTGGCATCTCGGTGAATACGCATGCCCGCGGCCTCGAAGCGCTCGACCAAGTCGACATCCTCCCCCGTGGCCAACGACCGGAACCCGCCGACCTTCCAGTAGGCATCGGCGCGAAACCCCATGTTAGCTCCGTGAATGTGGTTGTGGCCCCTTACCCTTCGAGTGATAGGCGTGGAGGTAGCGGCGAGCCACCTCGACGTTGAAGTGTCTCCAGACCGGAATCCGAACGACGCCGAGCACCATGTCGGCTTCGGCGGAGGTCATTTGCACCAGCCAGTTGGCGGGAACGACGCTGTCGGCATCGGTGGTCGCGTACCAGGTGCGCTCGGATTCGACGTGGCCACACAGCGACCGCGCGTACGCGAATCCTGCGGCACGCGCGGCCCCTACATTGCCCGCGTCGATGGTGACGAAGTGGGTGTCTGGGCCGAACTGACCGGCCAGTCGATCGCTGCCGTCGTCGCAGGCGTCCAGCACCACGACGATCAGAATCGGCATCGACAGACACATCGCCGCCGTTGTCAGCGCACGGAGGCAGCGGGGCAAATGGCCCAGCTCGTTGTGCGCGGGCACAACGCACGACGGCCCGTTCCACCTCTGGCATGCCTGTTAATTAGCCGTTTGGGCGACTTTCCACACCTGGCACTGCCGTTTGGGCGACTTTCCACACCTGGCACTATTGATGTGGTGATTCAAGCCGTGCTGTTCGACTACTCCGGCACACTGTTTCGACTAGAAGCGGACGACAGCTGGTTCGAGGGCATCAAGGTCGACGAGCGTGAAGTCGATGGGCACGTGCAGGTCGAGCTCATGCGACGGCTCACCGCACCGACCGGCCGCTCCGTCGAGATGACACCGGAAGCCCACCACGCCTGGGTCAACCGCGACCTGGCGCCACACCTGCACCGCGAGGCATATCTCCACGTGCTGCGCGAATCCGGCCTGGCCGACCACCACGCCGAGGCGCTGTATGACCGGGTCATCGATACGTCGTCGTGGACGCCGTACCCCGATACCGCCGAGGTGCTCAAGGGTCTGCACCGGAAGGGCATCAAGATCGCGGTGGTCTCCAATATCGCGTTCGATGTCCGGCCGGCTTTCGACGCGATCGGCATCACCGACTATGTCGATGAGTTCGTGCTGTCCTACGAGGTCGGCGCCATCAAGCCCGACGCCGCGATCTTCGAGACCGCGCTGGCTCGGCTGGGAGCCGAGGCCGGGCATGCCGTGATGGTCGGCGACAGCGAGGAGGCCGACGGCGGCGCCCGCGCCGTTGGCTGCGGGTTCCTCCTCGTCGACCCGCTGCCGACATCGCAGCGAACCGACGGGCTGATAAGCGCGCTAACCGATTACGGCATAGGATGTAGGATTTTTTAGAGGGTGGGGGGAAGGGTGAGAACACATGCATGTGAGGTGCGATGTGAAGTTGGAGTGAGGCAGCGGTGGGTGATATGCTGCAGGTGATGATGTCAGTGGCATTGAGTGACGCGCACACTGCGTGGGCGGCGTGGTGAGAAACTGCTAGAGCGCGCTGTGATGCGTTGCGCGTGGACGCACGGCATGGTTAGTGGTGGCGCACGCGGAGGGGCAAGACAAGTTGGTGCCAGATCAAACATTAGAGGAAGCTTTGGACGCAGTAACGCGGTGTGCTGCTGTATGCGTGAGTGCGGCGATGAGCAGGTGTAGGCGCGGTGTTAGAGCGAGTGCATAGAGCGGTTGATCAGGGTATGGCGATAGAAAGTGCGACGCGACGCGGCAGCTCGGCGATTCGGCCACTGGAACGTTGCGTGTCGGCGGGCATCAGCTCGGCGGCGACGTGAGGATTTTGCCTGTTGGAGCGCGGCGACCGTGCACCGCGCGCTGGGAGCGGCGGGGTTGTTGCCGCTGTGCGGAGCGATCATTCGTCGAGTGTTACATAGCGATGATCGGTGTCGAGACGCGTTGCGATCTGCACGTACTTCCCATAGAGTACCTCTGACCGGAATATTTCGTCCGATAAGCGTGCGCGGCGCGTAGATGCAGAAGTCCTGGGAGCGCATTATCGAATGCTGTTGATCGCGAATCGTTTAGAGTCAAATAGACTTACGAAAGGACAGCAGCTGTGAAGGTAGACGGAATAGTCGCGTGTGGGGGCGACGGTAGACAGGGCGGCGCGGCTGCGCGGGCACTGCTTGGCGCGGGTGTGCGGTACGGGCGCTCGTTCGCGACATTGCCAAGCCGGCGCACGCGCGCTCGCAGAGGCTGGTGCGCAGTTGGTTTTCGCCGATTTCGACAGCGGGAACGATGCGGGCGGCGTTTGGGGGCGTGTCTCGGGTGTTTGCAATGACGACGATGGATTCCGGCGGGGACTTCAGGGGAAATAGCGGACGGTATCGCCATCGCCGACGCAGCGAAAGCTGCCTCGTGCAGCACGTCGTCTACACGTCGGTGGGCGGAGCGAGCGCCACACCGAAATCCCGCATTTCGAAAGCAAGCGGCGCGTTGAGGAGCACATGGAAAGAATCGGCATTACAGCGACTTTTGTTCGGCCGCGTTCTTCTACGAAAATCTGCTGGGCGACCACCTGTCTCCGAAGACGGGACATGTGGTGCGTTTGCGCTGGCGACGGCATTCCGCTGCAGATGGTTGCGTCGATGACATCGGCCTCGTAGCTGCGGCGGTGATCATCGATCCGGATCGCGTGCCGGGGGTGCGGTCGAGATCGCCGGGGACGAGTTGACGGGCTCCGAAGTCGCCGCGACCTTCGGGCGCCAGCGGAATGGGTGCCGCTACGAACCGCTACCATCGCGGCTGCCGGCGATGACGATCTTCGGGCCATGTTCGCGTGGTTCGCCAAACCACCTTCCTATCAAGCCGATCGCGCGCTGACGGCACACCTCGATCCGCAAGGCAGACTTCGAGCAGTGGCTCGGGCGGCACTGGACCCCTGAGAATCCATGACTCGACAATTGCGTCTGGAAGGCAGCGGGCTTTGGTGACCGGCGGCGGAACGATGTGACGTTTGCAAACTCAACCTCGGAAGGACGTACGGCACATGAGCATGGCCTACCTCGCACAACCGGAACAACAACAGCAACTGGAATGGCTTGATGGTGGCACCTGGCGATCCTGCTCGACGGCAAAGCCACCAACGGTCAGCTGATGATCGGACGCTTCGATGTCAGCGAGGGCGAAGCACCTCCGTACCATCGGCACACGCATGAGGACGAAGTATTCATGTTGATCAAGGGCACCGCCTGCTGTGGTGCGACGACCAGGAGATGGAACTGAGCGAGGGCGGAATTGTCTCCTGCCCAAGAACATTCCGCATAGCTTATCGCATCACGTCGAAGCAGGCGGACCTGCTGATGATCAACACGCCGGCTGGCATCGAAGGAATGTTCCGCTATGCGGGCCGTGATAAATCGACTCCCCGCCCCGACGGCTTCGAGATCCCCACTCAGCGGCTCGTCGAAGCGTCGGAGAAATTCGGCAACGTGATACTCGGACCGCCCCGCTGAGAGCCGACCCAGTAACGTCGCGGCCATGCCCGACGAGCGCGTCCGGGCGCCGGGGTGGCTCAAGCCGGTGAACAGGCTGTTATGGACATGTTGCGACTCGGCGTGCCCATTTCCGGTCCCGAAGCGCCGGTGGTGTTGACCGTGCCGGGCCGCAAGTCGGGCAGGCCCCGCTCGACGCCGATCACGCCAATGCACGTCGACGGCAAGCGCTATGTCGTGGACGGCTATCCAGGGGCTGACTGGGTCGGCAACGTCCGCGCCGCCGAGCGCGTCACGCTCACCGAGGGACGTCGCACAGAACATCCGGATGGTCGAACTGGCTCCGGAGGAGGCCCGCCCGATATTGCGCGCATTCCCGGCAGCAGTGCCGGCGGGCGTCGGATTCATGAAGAGATCCGGCGTCGTCTCCGACGGCACGCCCGACGAGGTGGAGGGCCTCGCGGGCCGCCTGCCCGTGTTCCGCATCGACCCGATCACGTAGCGTCGCTGCTATGTCCAACAGCGCGCCCATTCGGCTGCCGTGGTGGCTGAAGTACGTCAACAAGATGATGATCGGCCTGCAGAAGCTGGGCGTCGGCTTCGGCGGCAAGGGTCCCGTCGTGCTGACCGTGCCCGGCCGCAAGTCGGGCAAGCCACGGTCGACGCCCGTCACGCCGATGACCGTCGACGGCAAGCGATACGTGGTCGGCGGTGTGCCGGGCTCGGACTGGAGCGCCAACGTCAGGGCCGCAGGCGAGGCCACGCTGCACCAGGGCCGCCACAGCGAGCGCGTCCGAATGGTGGAGATGTCCGCCGAGGAGGCGCGGCCGCTGCTGCGCGAGTTCCCCGTCAAGGTGCCGACCGGCGTTGGATTCATCAAGAGCGCCGGGCTGGTGACCGGACCCAATCCCGACGAGTTCGAAGCCCTTGCCGGTCGCTGTCCTGTCTTTCGCCTCGATACGGTAAACGCATGAGCGACAACCCCTTTGACCCGTCGGCATGGCAGGCCATCGACGGGTTCGGGCTGACCGACATCACCTACCACAGGCACGTCGTCGACGGCGTGGCGCAGCCGACGGTGCGCGTCGCGTTCGACCGGCCGGAGGTGCGCAACGCATTTCGGCCGCACACCGTCGACGAGCTGTACCGCGTGCTCGACCACGCCAGGATGTCGCCGGACGTCGGCGTGATCCTGCTGACCGGCAACGGGCCGTCGCCCAAGGACGGCGGCTGGGCGTTCTGCTCCGGCGGCGACCAACGCATCCGCGGCCGCAGCGGCTACCAGTACGCGTCGGGAGAAAGCGCCGAGACCGTGGACCCCGCCCGCGCGGGCCGGCTGCACATCCTGGAGGTGCAGCGGCTGATCCGGTTCATGCCGAAGGTGGTCATCTGCCTGGTCAACGGGTGGGCGGCAGGCGGCGGGCACAGCCTGCACGTGACGTGCGACCTGACGCTGGCCAGCCGCGAGCACGCCCGCTTCAAGCAGACCGACGCCGACGTCGGCAGCTTCGACGGCGGTTACGGCAGTGCGTATTTGGCGAAGCAGGTCGGGCAGAAGTTCGCCCGCGAGATCTTCTTCCTCGGCAGGCCCTACACCGCCGAGCAGATGCACGCGATGGGAGCGGTCAACGAGGTCGTCGACCATGCCAACCTCGAGGCCGTGGGCCTGGAGTGGGCTGCGGCGATCAACGGCAAGTCGCCGCAGGCGATCCGGATGCTCAAGTACGCGTTCAACCTGTCCGACGACGGTCTGGTCGGCCAGCAGCTATTCGCCGGCGAGGCAACGCGATTGGCCTACATGACCGACGAAGCCGTCGAGGGCCGCGATGCGTTCCTGCAGAAGCGCGACCCGGACTGGACGCCGTTCCCCCGCTACTTCTAGAACCGTGAACGTCGTCTGGCCGTGGGGTGACTTCGCGAAGGCCAGCACCTTGTCGGGTGGCACCCGATACACGTAGGCAAGGTGGCTGGCGCCGCTCTCGTCGGTGTGGCCGAATCCGTCGTCTTGCGGCGTGAAATCCCATTCGCCGCGATACTTTTCGCGGATCGCGTCTGCCAACCAGGTCACGTATCCTGGCCCGGTCACCCGCTCGGCGTTGCCCTCGACGACGACGTCGAGTCCGTCATTCCAGGTGTTCACCCCGGTGGTCACCGCCACAGCGGTGGACGCCGCGAGATTCTGCGCCTTCTGTTCCTCGGGTCCCGTGCAGAAGACGAAGCCGTCGTCGACCCACGCCCCGATGAGCGGCGTGATGTGCGGGCGGCCGTCCTTGCGCACGGTCGTGAGCCAGTACAGCTCGGCGGCGGCCAGGGCGTCGCTGACCTGCTGCCAGCCGACCGGCTCCGTCGCCTGACTGAAACGAGCGTCGAGCTTGCCGTTGATCGTCATACCTATACCGACCTTCCATCGACGCCGAGAACTCATCGCGGCGGTCACCACAGGCCCACGACCACGGCCGCAGCGGCCAGTCCGAGCGCGACCGGCCGCACGACACGGCTTGCTTGCCGAGCTTCTGGTACACGATGACCGCCGTCAGCGGCACCATCAGCCACAGGGCGTGTATGTGGTCGGCCACCAGCATCGGCGTCATGATCGCCCAGCACGCTCCGACACACGACACGGCGTTCCGCATCCCGCGCTGCACGCATGCCCTGTCCGCCTTCCATCCGCGCGGAGGTACCGGCGGGTGGCGGTGACAGGCCCGGAGATACCGCGGCTTCCAGATCGTCAGCTCCCAGAGGGCGGCGAGAACCAACGCGCCGGCGAGCGGCCACCGGCCGTGCAGCGCAGGCGCGATGTGACGCAGGATCACCGTGGCCAGTAGACCCACGACGACCGAGACGGTGAGAAAACCGAGCGAGAACAACGCAGGGCCGCGCTGGCGGCGTTTCCATGCTCCGGTCAGGGCGATGAGCCTCGCCGCGGGCAGGATGGTCGGCAGCATCATGGCGACGACCATCAGGCTCCAGTGAGCCGCCGACATGACGTGCGGTGCGCGGTGGTCGACGATCGCCAGACCGTGGTGCGTGTGGAGCGCACCCGATGCCGGCGGACCTCCGACTGCGCCTGCCGTGGTGAAGATCAGCACCCATGCGGCCGTCGCGACGGCGGCGAGCGTCCACTCCGGATGATTCCAGCGCAGACGCCGCCACTCGGCGCGGAAGTCGCGGCGCGTTTCCGCCGGAGCGGCAAGCAGCGCGGTCATGGTGTTGGCCTCATTGATAGAAGACGCTCACCTGGCCCACGTTCACCGCTCCCGGCTCCTGCTGGGTGCCGGAACTTGGTCGGCGGGTTCCTGGGGCCCTGCGGGTTCGGCGACATACATCGGGGCGAAGCGGACGCTGACCTGATCCGACCAGAGACCGGCGTCGGTCAATCGCTGATGAAGGTCGGTGATGTCGAACACCAGCCGCATTCCGGGGTGGTCGCGGTCCACATCGCCTGCCTGCGGGACCCCGAACAGTGAGGCGGTACCGACGTAGTGATCGTCCGGCGTTTCGTTGTCGCCATCGGGGACGTTCAAGTAGACCGCGTACGAAACACCTGGCCGCACTTGGGAAGTGAGGTCCTCGAGCCTCAGATACACTCTGGACGGAGCTTGGCCTCCAGTGGACCGCGGCTCGCTGATAGGGAAGCTGACGTTGGCGGTTTCGCCGGTCAGCTGAACGGGCTCTCCGTGGCGCCGACCAGTTGAGGCGGGTTGTCGGGTTCTGGCGCCATCTCCTCGCCTCCTAGCGGGCCGGCAGGGCCGCTGATGTCCTCGTAGACATAGTTGAGCTGATTCTCGCTGTCGAGGACGCCATCGACTGTCATTCTCGTCTCGGCGCCGTCTTGTCGTGGAAGCGGTACTCGACTTCGTTGAGCCACGCGTCGTCGGTCGGGTTCGCCCGACGCCGCCCTGCCCAAGCCAAACTTCCCAGATCCGGTCGACGTTGGCGTGGTGCAGCCAGAAGATCGGATCGAACGCGGCGGAGTTGAACCCTCCCATGTTGCCGCCGACGGCAACGTGTACGGCGCCATGCGGGCTGTTCTCCAGCGGCCCTGCGGCGCTGTCGGGATCTCGCCGCCGTGGGTCTCGCCGGTTTGCGCTCCCCGAATTCGGTGGCACCGGTGAACAGGACGGGTTGCAGCGCAGCAAGATAGTCGGCGTCGAAGTCGGGTAGCGGCGCGCCGTTGTTGACCACGCGGAGCCGCGTCGCGTCGAACAGTGGATTGGGGCTCCGGTCAGGCAAAGTCGTCAGCCGGAACACCACCGGCAGACGTGGCGACTCCTCCCCTTGGAGGTAATCCCAATAGGGAAGCGCCCACATGGCTTTGGTGTCGTCGTCGACGTCATCAAGTCCTCGACGACCGACCTGATGATCGACTCGAAGTGGAATAGGTACATCCGGTGCCACGGCAGGAAGAACCACGAAAAGTGTTGGCACTTGTTGCGGAAGCCGTCCTGCGGGTCAGGGAACAAGCCGTGTATTTGGGCCTGGTAGGTCCAGCCGGTCGGGTCGTCGTCGAAGCGGTCCCGCAGCACACCGATCGCGCGGGCGTACGCGAGAACGACCGGATGCCACGGGTTGGCCGGGTCCTCGCCGACCAAGGTCCAGATGTTTTGCCGAGTACGGAGTTCAGACATGTCAATTCCTTTCAGTCGGGCCGCGGTTCAGTGATTCGTACGAAACGTGGTTGCACGGCGTCGGGGCTCACCTCTTCGTTGAGCCGGTTGGCGATATGAAGCGCGTATTCGCCGCGTCCGCTCGATGGTTTGACCACGAAGCGGCCTGGTGCGGACTCTTCGACCGAGGCATCGGAGTCGATGCGCTCGACGGCTGTGCGCACGTCCTGAGCGCTGGATTTCGTTGATTCCATCCGGACCTCGGGCAGCACCACGATCAGCTCGTCTTCTGCGCGATACACCGGAGCCGAGGCGCCGGTGTTGTCAAGCTGATCACGCAGCTCCGCAGGGACGCATCAGAGGGCAGGATCACCAATCCCTTCCCGATATCGGTGCCCTTGGCTGTCGCGGGGTCCGAAAGCTCGCCTTGCCAGAGACCTTGTTCGTCGGCGACCTTGGGGTTGACCACAATCTGCGGGATTGGCGTCGAGCGGGATCTTTTGCCCGGAAGCGTAGTAGTAGTCGTCGGTGCCCGTCATGCCGACTACCTGCGGGCTGCCCGTAGAGCGTTGAACGCGTTGAGCCGCCCAAAACCGACTTGCGCATCCCACTTCGTCGGACCAAGGCTGTCGGCCGTGACCTGCAGAATCTGACGAATGTCCAGTTCGGTCAGATTGTTTCGCACGAAAGACGAGCGCGGCCGTCGCGAAACGAAGGGCGTAGCGCCGATGTGCCGTTGAATCGACCGTTGATCGGACCGGGATCTCGACCGTGTATGCCGGTCAGATCGGTGGTCACCACTTGGACGCCAGGCGCCATGAGCGACAGCCCTGTGCCGAAATTGCTGGCCCAGTTCGTCTCGCCATCCTGCGAAATCTTGGTCTTGCGCTGATCCCATTGATTGGTGGCGCCCACGGCGAATACTCGTCGAGGTTCGCTGGATAGACGACCTGACCGCCGCTGTTGCCCGCGGCTGCGATCAGCGGGCAGCCTTTGCCGTTGCGCCCCTTAGTACGGGCGCTGAGCAAAGCTTGGGTGATGAGATCGGACGGTGGGCCGCCGCTGAACGACATCGACAAGACATCGGCTTTGGCCTCCTTCCAGCACCAGTCGATGCCGTCGGCGAAGGAGTAATCATCGGTGAGCCAACCGGCCTGGGTCTTGGTGGCGACTCGGCACGCGATCAAGCTGACGCCGTGGGCCAGCCCCGCACCACGGGGTCCCGGCTGGCGATGATGCCTGCACATGCAGTGCCGTGGTAATCGAAGGGCGACGAAGGAGAAGCGTGGTCGGTTCATAGACGAAGTTGCGTTGCGCGACGATGGCGTTATGCAGCGCCGGATGTGACGCTTCGACGCCATCGTCGATGACTGCGACTGAGATGTCGGCGTTACCGGTGTTGATGGTCCAAGCGGCAGTGGCCGCCACATCGGCGCCGACGACACCGGGATTTCCCGGGTTGTCAAGCGCCCACTGAACGTCGACGGCTGTGTCTGTCAGCGGTGGTGTTCTCGTCACTCGGACGAAATTGGGCTGCGCGGATGCGACGTTGCCCCGCTCGACGACCTCGACGGCGACGTTCGCGGCGAAGCGCTCGCGGTCGGGCACGTCGAGTGGCGCAGAGAGGAGTACCTTGTTGAGACCTTCGTGCTGCACCTGGAACCCGTAATGGCTTGTCAGCCAACGAACTTCGGACTTCTTCGGATTGCCGAGGGAGATGCTTGGTGTCAGGAGCATCTTCGTTTGGCTGTTGGTGTCGTCGATGAAGACCGGTGCGTCGGCATAGGCCTCTTCCGCCGCGAACGCCGCCAACGGACCCGCTAAGGCGCGGGTCGCCGGCTCCGCCGGCTGAAACGTGACGCGGCGCTTACGACCGCCGCTGTAATACTCGATGCGCACGTTGTCTCAATTCAATGGGTTGATTGACTTTGCTGGCTACGCCCCACTTGGGCTCGGTTCGGCCAACGCAGAGTCCCGAGGCGTCACCGAAGGCTTAACGGACGAGCGAGCGGCAACGCGGTCGACATACGCCATAGATGTCATTTACCGTCTGCCCGCGCGTATCGACCACCGTTGGCTTCTCGGTCATTATCGGTTTATTGAACTTTCGTCATCGTGCCGTGGAACTTGACGAAGTCTGGATTGTCCTGCTCGGGTGTCGGGCTGGTGATATTGGTGATTATCGTGTCGGTCTTATAGTCTTCGAGATGCACCACAGTCGTGCCCTGTTGCTCTTTCCACGTCACCAAGAACAAGAGATCCCTGATCGGTTCGACCATGATGTCGACCGTCTCTGAACTGGGACTGAGGCTGCCGTCCTGGCGGATTCCCCGATATGTCATGGATGTCAGCGAATGAAACTCGAGCTGAACACGGAACTGTCCGTCGCCATTGTCGGACCGAAATTCCACAGCGTATTTGTTCCCCACTGCGGGAAATGAGTCTGCCAATTCCCCCTCCTCGATTATTCAGATATCAATCGCCGCCAGTTCGGTTCAATCAACGGACAACCGTAGGAATGCCGGCAGCAAGCGAAACACCGATACACAGCACACAATCATCGCAGCAGCCAGCGAACGCAGCGGCCATTAGGCGGACAGTTGCGCGCGTTGTACGCACAATTTGCGTTTGCAACAAGATGATTACGCTTGGTTTGCTAACGACCGTTTGCCGCTGGAAGCGGACTGCGCCTACAGCAAACGTCGTGCAGGCAATCGCGCGACATACGGGCTGCAGACTTGCATCCGTCGTTCGAAACAGCGACAACACGATCCGACCGACCGACAGTTGCCTGTGTGGTGCCACAAGCGCCAGGCCCGGCCGCAAACTGGTCAGGCGATGCTAAAAAGTAGGCCGCCTAAACTCATTTTCCGTGAGCAAGAGTCCGCTGCGCCGGCTGTCCGAGAGTCTGCTGATGGCCAGCATGCGTCCAGCACTGACCGAACAGGCGCTGCGGCGCCGCCGTGACCCCGTCGACCTCACCGGCAAGCGCGTCCTGCTGACCGGCGCATCGTCGGGCATCGGCGAGGCCGCCGCCGAGAAGTTCGCCCGCCGCGGCGCACGCGTCGTGGTAGTGGCGCGCAGGCAGGAACTGCTGGACGAGGTCGTAGAGCGCATCACCGCGTCCGGCGGGGATGCCACGGCACACGCCGTCGACCTTTCCGACCTCGACGCCGTCGACGAGCTGGCCGCCAAGGTCGAGCAGGACCTCGGCGGCGTGGACATCCTGATCAACAACGCAGGCAAGTCCATTCGCAGGCCACTGGCGGAATCGTTGGACCGCTGGCACGACGTCGAGCGGACCATGACGCTGAACTACTACTCGCCGTTGCGACTCATCCGCGGCCTCGCGCCAGGCATGATCGACCGCGGCGACGGCCACATCATCAACGTCTCGACGTGGGGTGTGCTCAGCGAATCCTCGCCGCTGTTCTCCGTTTACAACGCCTCAAAGGCTGCACTGTCGGCGGTCAGCAGGGTGATCGAAACCGAATGGGCCGCAAAGGGTGTGCACTCCACGACGCTGTACTACCCACTGGTCAAGACGCCGATGATCGCGCCGACCCGCGAGTACGACGGTCTACCCGGCCTCAGCGCCGCCGAGGCCGCCGACTGGATGATCACCGCGGCCCGAACTCAGCCGGTGCGCATCGCGCCGCGGATGGCCGTCACCGCACACGCGCTCAACAGCGTCGCGCCCAGTGCCGTCGACGCGATCATGAAGCGGCAACGCGTCCAGCCCAACGCCTAGATACCGTGTTGCGGCCGAATCCGGCATCGCACGTGATAGACACAGTTTCATGGAGATTCTGGCCAGCCGGATGCTCATCCGGCCGGCCGATTACGAACGCTCGCTGCGGTTCTACCGCGACGAAATCGGGCTCGCTATCGCCCGCGACTACGGCGCAGGCACGGTGTTTTACGCGGGCCAGTCGCTGATCGAGATCGCCGGCCACGGCACGCCGAGCGCGGGCGGCACGATGTGGCTTCAGGTCCGCGACGTGTACGCCGCCGAGGAAGAGCTCAAGGGCCGCGGCGTCGAGATCACCCGCGGGGCAAAGCAAGAAGCGTGGGGGCTCCACGAGATGCACGTCGTCGATCCCGACGGCGTCCTGCTGATCTTCGTCCAGGTACCCGAAGAACCACCCGCTGCGACGAGACACCAGACGCTGACGGCCCCCGGCTCAGTGAGCAGAGGGCCGTCAGACTGGGAGGGTTCAGCTAGCCGGGGCCGCCAACGGCCACCCGACGGAGGCCAGCCGCGACGCGACCTGGTGGATCTCCTCCGGATTGGGTTCCTTGTCGATCACGGCCTGCACCGCTGTACGGATCGCGGCTTCGGTCACCTCGTCGGAGTCGGTCGACTTCAGGATCGACTGGGCCGCCTTGATGACCTCCTCCTCCGTCAGCGACCGCTTCAGCAGCGCGAGCAGCGCGAAGTAGTCCTTCGGAGGAACACCTTCCGGGTAGCCGTCATGCAGCCAGCCCAGCACGTTGTCCAGGACAGTACGGTTCTCAGTCATTTTGTCCTCAGCTCACTTCTTGGGCATGAAGGGGAACAGGTCGACACCGAAATGGTGAATGATCGTCGTCCTGGTAATCCAGAAGATCGCGGTCACGATCACCCAGCCGACGAACACGAACAGCGCGATGCCGAGGTACTTCAGCACCGGGTTGGGCGCGACTGCGGTGCCGTCGGCTGCTTGGCCGCCGGCCCCGCTCGAGTACGAGCGCAAACCGACCGCGAAGACTGCGGGCAGGCCGGCGCCGAGGAGCAGTCCCACGACGAGCACCTTGAGGATGCTTTCCAGGTAAGTCATTACGTTTCCTTTGTTTGTCGCGGCTGGCCGGCTAGACCGCTGCCGTGTCCTTGGTCGTGGCCTCGCGGACCTCGGCGGGAACGACGGAGTTGGTCGAGTCGTCCCAATCGGCGTTGACGTTGCTGCTGTCGACCTTCTGCTGCTGGGCGCGCCACCACATGTAGAAGGACAGGCCGCACAGGACGAGGAAGATCAGGCCGTCGCCCGCCAGCGCCGAATCGGTGAGCGACTTGACTGCCGTCGGAGAGCCAGTAGGACAGCGCGCCAACGAGTGCGGCCGCCGGCAGGGTGACCAGCCATGCCACCGCCATCCGACCGGCGACCGCCCAGCGCACCTCGGCGCCTGGCTTGCCGACGCCGCTACCCAGGATCGAACCGGTTGCGACGTGGGTGGTCGACAGCGCCATGCCTGCGGCGCTCGAGCTCAAAATGATTGCGGCCGAGGATGCTTCCGCGGCGAAGCCCTGCGGGGACTCGATTTCGACCAGACCCTTACCGAGGGTGCGGATGACGCGCCAGCCACCGATGTAGGTGCCGAGGCCGATGGCGAGCGCGCAGCTGAAGATGATCCAGAACGGCAAGCCGTCCTTCTTCACGTCGCCGGTCAGGTGACCGGTGGTGATCAGCGCGAGCGCAATGACGCCCATCGTCTTCTGCGCGTCGTTGGTGCCGTGCGACAACGCGACCAGCGAGGCGGTGGCGATCTGGCCCCAGCGGAAGCCCTCTTCGCGCCGCTTCGCAAGGACGTTGCGGGTGAGCCGGTAGACCAACCACGTTCCGCAGCCGGCGACCAGGCAGGCGATGACCGGCGCGGCGATCGCGGGGATCAGCACCTTCTGGGTGAGCCCCGACCAGTTGACACCGGCCATGCCGAGCGCGGCCAGTCCTGCGCCCATCAGCCCGCCGAAGAGCGCGTGCGACGAGCTGGACGGGATGCCGAACAGCCAGGTCAGCAGGTTCCAGAGGATGCCGCCGATGAGGCCGGCGAAGATGATCGTGAGCCCCGTCGATGCATCGATCGACGGGAGGAGGTGTCCGGACTTGCTGTCCTGCACCTTCAGCACCGACGTGGTCACGGTGACGGCGACCTCGACTGACAGGAAGGCACCGACGAGGTTCAGGACACCGGCCAGCAGGACGGCTGTCTTTGGCTTGAGGGCGCCGGTGGCGATCGATGTCGCCATCGCATTGCCGGTGTCGTGGAATCCGTTGGTGAAGTCGAAGGCCAGTGCTGTTGCTATCAGCAGCACCAGGATGATCATCTCTGCGCTCATGGGTGCTAATTCTGGGGCTATACCCGCGAATTTGACCAGCCGCTAGCTACCCTAAACGGACGCTCCGACCTGCGACTTTGCCTTGCCCAGTGAGGTGTTCATCCACTGTTCACCGCTCGGCCCGGAAGCGTTTGTCTTCGCCGTCGATCCGCGCCGATTACGGCGACTGGCCGCACGCGCCACTACTACGATCGCGCTGTGAGCAAGTTTCTTGCCAAGATCGTGGCGTGGATTACCTCGGGGTATCCGGAAGGAGTCCCAGGTCCTGACCGCGTGCCGCTGATCGCGCTGCTCCAGAGGCGGCTCAGCGATGACGAGGTCAAGACCGTCGCAAAGGAGTTGATGGCCCGCGGCGAGTTCGACGCGGTGGACATCGGCGTGCTCATCACCGAGATGACCGACGAGCTGCCGACGCCCGACGATGTCGAAAGAGTGCGAGACCGGTTGGCCGCCAAGGGATGGCCGCTCGATGATCCGCGCGACGCCGAGGAGACCGAATAGCCGTCCTGCGCCCCGTCGCTGTCCCGTCAGGCGAGCCAGCGCTGTCGCTACTGCCGTTATTGAGTGACGTTTTGGCAGGCGGCGACGCTGTGCTTCCGGTACCGGCCGACGATGCACGCCAAACTTCGCTACTGACAACGTCATTGCGCGCCGACGAGCCCATCGACGACGATGTTGCCGTCGTGGTTTCGACGTCGGGCACGACGGGTGTGCCCAAGGGCGCGATGCTCACCGCGTCGGCGTTGACCGCGAGCGCGGAAGCTACACACCGCCGGCTTGGAGGTCCCGGCCGGTGGCTGCTCGCGCTGCCCGCTTATCACGTGGCCGGGCTGCAGGTGCTTGTGCGCAGTGTCATCGCGGATACGACGCCGGTTGCGGTGTCAGCGGGGTTCACCGGTGACGAATTGGCCTCCGCTGTAGCGTCATTGGGGTCGGACCGCAGGTATGCATCGCTGGTGGCGGCGCAGCTGGACAAGGTGCTGAGGAACCCAGTCGCTACGGGTGCCCTTGCGTCTTTGGACGCGGTGCTGATCGGCGGCGGACCGATGCCGGCAGGCGTTGCCGAAAGAGCGGCGGCGGCAGGGATTTCGGTGGTGCGGACCTATGGGATGAGCGAAACCGCCGGTGGCTGCGTGTATGACGGTGTCCCGCTTGATGGGGTCTTCGTGCGCATCGACGAAGGCCGAGTGGTGCTCGGCGGCGCGACGCTGGCGAAGGGCTACCGAAACACGGTGCAGCCGGATCCGTTCGCGGAGCAGGGCTGGTTTCGTACCGACGACATTGGCGCCGTTGATGATTCAGGTGTGTTGCGGGTGCTGGGTCGAGTCGACGATGCGATCAGCACCGGTGGGTTGACGGTGATGCCGCAGTTGGTGGAGGCGGCGTTGGCGACCCATTCGGCGGTGGCCGACTGCGCGGTGTTCGGTGTGGCCGATGAACGGCTGGGACAGCGAGTGGTCGCAGCTGTCGTGGTCGCACCAGGAACGGCACCCACGCTGGCCGAGCTGCGCGCGCACGTCGCTGTCGACGTTGTCGTCGACGGCCGCGCCGCGCGAGATTCACGTCGTCGATGAGCTGCCTCGCCGCGGCATCGGCAAGGTGGACAGGCGCGAGCTCGCGGCGCGATTCTCCACGTGATCTCCACACAATCTCCAAGTTTCGAAGCCCCTGGCCAGACAGCATTTACGTCAACAGGCGAGATGCTTGCTCACCGAAAGGCTTAATAATGAAGAACTTTCTCATCACCTCAATGACGGCAGCGGCGCTCGGAGCGGCGGCCCTGGGCCTAGCCGGCCCGGCCGCGGCGGTTCCCAACGCGGGGACTGCTGCCGACATCGTCGACGGCCTCAAAGCCGAGGGGTACAACGTGCAGGTCAACGGGTCCACCCCGGTTCCGTTGTCGCGGTGCACCGCCACCGACGTCCACCCCAGCCTTGATGAATCGGACACGCTGGAACAGAAGCAGAACACCCGTGTCTTCGTCGACGTGTCGTGCCCCTCGCACGACTGAGACCGCAGCGGCCGCGGGGTATTAGCATCCGGGCGTGATCCGCGCACTTGTTTTGGCCGCCTGCACAGTTGCCCTGTTCGGCGGGCCTGCCATCGCATCGGCGGAGCCCGCCGAGCAGGGCGACGCCGTTTTCGCTATCGGCAAGTGCTTCGACCCGAGTCTGCCTCCGCTGCAACGGCCTGGCTCGTTCGCCTACAACTGCGACACCACCGGCGTCATGCAAGACATGACGTGGAGTGCCTGGGGTCCCGACGGTGCCCAAGGAACCGGAACGGACAGCGCCGTCGAGTGCAAGCCCAGCTGTGCGGAGGGCGCACGGCTGTCCAACCCGATCGTCGTGCACGCGTGGAACGCTTCAGCACCAACGGGTGCCGCGTGCCCGGCGGGCGTGCAGTTCTACTCCGACATGACGATCGCCTACCCGCAAGGCGTTCCGCCCTGGATCGACCCGGGCACCACCTGGTCTCCCGGAACCGATTTCGTCACCGTCGACGGCATGCCAGCGGTGCACTTCTCGGGTTTGACCCCAACCTGCACAGCCCTGTGAGCTAGACCTTCACGGTCACCGGCAGCACGTTCCAGATGTCGTCGCAGTATTCGGCGATGGCGCGGTCCGACGAGAACTTGCCGCTGCGTGCGGTGTTCAGGATCGACATCCGCGTCCACGCCGACGTGTCCTGCCACGCCGCACTCACCCGGTCCTGGCATTCGATGTAGGACGCGTAGTCGGCGAGCACGAGGAACGGGTCGTCGTAGCGCAGGTTGTCGACCAGCGGGCGGAACACCTCGGTGTCACCGTGGGAGAAGGTTCCGCCGGCGATGAGGTCGAGAACGGCTGCCAGCTCGGCGTTGCCGTTGACGTACTCCGACGGACGGTAGCCGTCGCGCTTGACCCGCTCGACTTCGTCCTCGGTGAGCCCGAACAGGAAGAAGTTCTCGGCGCCTGCCTCCTCGCGCATCTCGACGTTCGCGCCGTCGAGAGTCCCGATGGTCAGCGCACCGTTGAGCATGAACTTCATGTTTCCGGTGCCCGAAGCCTCCTTGCCCGCGGTCGAGATCTGTTCCGACAGGTCTGCGGCCGGGTAGATCAGGTGGGCATTCTGCACGTTGAAGTTCGGCACGAACGCAACCTTGAGGAACCGGTTGGCCTCGGGATCGTTATTGATCGTCTCGCCAACGGCGTTGATCAGCTTGATGATTCGCTTGGCCAGGAAGTAGCCGGGCGCGGCCTTTCCGCCGAAGACGAACGCACGCGGCGGGATTTCTAGGCCGGGGTTCTGCTTCAGCCGGTGGTATTGCGTGACGATGTTCAACACGTTGAGGTGCTGACGCTTGTACTCGTGGATTCGCTTGACCTGAATATCGAAGAGCCAATCGGGATTCAGCTCAACGCCTGCCGTCGACTTCACGTAGTCGGCCAGGCGCGCCTTGTTGGCCCGCTTGACCTCGCGCCACTGGATGCGGAAGGCGGGGTCGTCGGCGAAGGCCTCGAGCCCTCGGAGCTTGGCCAGGTCGGTCAGCCAGCCTTCGCCGATCGTGTCGTCGAGCAGCTCGCGCAGGCCCGGGTTCGACATTGCGAGGAACCTGCGCGGCGTGACGCCGTTTGTCTTGTTGGAGAACCGCTCGGGCCACATCTCGTAGAAGTCCTTGAGCACACTGGATTTGAGGAGCTCGGAGTGCAGCGCAGCGACGCCGTTGATCGCATGGCTGCCGACCGTAGCCAGATGGGCCATCCGCACGCTTTTGCCGTTGTCCTCGCCGATGATCGACATGCGCCGCAGCCGGTCCTCGTCACCGGGGAACTTGGCGCTCACCTCGTCGAGGAAGCGGCGGTTGATCTCGTAGATGATCTCGAGGTGGCGGGGCAGGGATTCGGCGAACATCGCCAGCGGCCATTTCTCCAGCGCCTCGGGGAGCAAGGTGTGGTTGGTGTAGCCGAAGGTGGCTACCGTGATGTCCCATGCCTCGTCCCAATCGATCTGGCGTTCGTCGACCAGCAGCCGCATCAGCTCCGCGACACCGATCGACGGATGGGTGTCGTTGAGCTGCAACGCGAATCGCTCCGGGAGGTCTCGCACCGAAGCGTCGGCTAGGTCGTCCATAATGTGCAGGACGTGCTGCAGCGAGCACGACACGAAGAAGTACTGCTGCAATAGGCGCAGTCGCTTGCCGGCCTCTGGCTCGTCGTTGGGGTAGAGCACCTTGGTGACGGTTTCCGAGTTGACCTCGTCCTCGACCGCCTTGTAGTAGTCGCCGGTGTTGAACGCCTCCAACGCAAACGACTGGACCGCCGCCGCACTCCACAACGTCAGCACGTTGCATGTGTTCACGCCGTATCCCTGGATCGGGGTGTCGTAGGCGACGCCCTTCAGTGACCCTGCCCGGCACCCACCGGACGCGGTCGTGGCCGGCATCGTCGGCGTAGTGCTCGGCGTAGCCGCCCCACTTGACGAGGTAGTTCACGTCGGGCTTGGCGATCTCCCAAGGGTTCCCGTTGGCGAGCCAGTTGTCGGTCTTCTCGACCTGCCAGCCGTCGTGGATCTCCTGGTCGAAGATGCCGAACTCGTAGCGGATGCCGTAGCCGATGGCCGGACGCTCGAGAGTGGCCAGCGAGTCGAGGTAACACGCGGCCAGCCGGCCGAGGCCGCCGTTGCCCAGCCCGGGCTCCTCCTCGCATGCGAGCACGCCGTCGAGGTCCTGGCCAACGACGCCAACGCCTCGCGGGCCGCGTCCTCGATGCCGAGGTTCAGCAGGTTGCTGCCGAGCTGCGGGCCCATCAGGAATTCGGCCGACAGGTAGCAGGTGACCTTCCTGCCGAGATCGAGCGATGTCTGCGTGGACGCCACCCGGTTGTCCTGCATGCGGTCGCGAACGGCCAGCGCAGTCGCCCGGTAGTAGTGCTCCGGCCTCAAGGCGGCCGCGGGCCGACCGATCGAGTAGCGCAGGTGGTCGATGATGCCCCGTCGCAATGCATCGGCGGACAGCCCGGTGCGGCTGCGCTCGTGGGGGGCGGTGTCGGGGTTCTGGACGACGTCGGTCACCGGCGGAGTGTGACAGGCGTGGGCGTCCGCAAAGTAAACGCAAGGAGGATGATGTTGCAATGCGTCGCGAAGTGAACACCGTCGAACAGCTGCGCGCCATCGTCGGCGAGCCTGACAAGTACGTCGCCAACAAGGTGAAGGACCGGCTGTCGCCGATCCACCGCGACTGGCTGGCGCATTCCCCGCTGGGTTTCGTCGCGACGACCGATGCGCAGGGCCGCGTCGACGTGTCGCCCAAGGGCGATCCGCCCGGCTTCGTCCACGTCATCGACGACAGCACGATCGCGATCCCCGAGCGGCCGGGCAACAAGCGCGTCGACGGCTACCTCAATGTGTTGGAGCGGCCGCACGTCGGCACGCTGTTTCTGATCCCTGGCCGCGGGGACACGTTGCGGATCAACGGGACCGCGCGGATCCTCGCCGACGCCGACTATTTCGACGCGATGGTGGTCAAGGGCAAGCGGCCGATCCTCGCGCTCGAGATCGACGTCGAAGAGGTGTTCTTCCACTGCGCCAAGGCGTTTCTACGTTCGGATGCCTGGGACCCGTCGACGTGGAATCCGACCGCGGTGCCGAGCGTCGCGCAGCTGGCCAAGGCGGTCCGGCACGACTGGAGCCTCGAAGACCTCGAGGCGCGCTACAGCGAAGAGAACGTCCGCAAGGTGTTGTACTGACTAGATCTGGTTGATGCCGCCGTCGACGGGAATGTCGGCGCCCGTGGTGAAACTGCTCAGGTCCGACGCCAGGAACAGCACCGCATTGGCGACCTCGTCCGAGGTGCCGTAGCGAGCCATCGGGACGCCGCTGATCTGGTATTCCTCGAATTGCTTCGAGGCGTCCGGACCGGGGAACAACATGCCGGCCAGCGTGTTGATGCCTGGCGTTTCAGTCGCGCCGGGGCTGACCACGTTGACGCGAATCTTGCGGTCCCGCAACTCACTTGCCCACGTGCGGGCGAACGAACGCAGCGCCGCCTTGATGGCCGCGTACACGCCGATGCCGTCGCTGCCCTTGGCGTTGGTATTCGACGAGTTGAGGATCACAGAGCCGCCGTCGTTGAGCAGCGGCAGCGCCTTCTGCACCGTGAACACGACGCCCTTGAAGTCGACATCCAGCTGGTTGTCCAGTTGCTCCTCGGTGATTTCACCGATGCGGGCGACGTCGATGGTCGCCGCGTTGGCGAAGACCACGTCAAGGCGCCGACCGCTGTCGGCCACCGCGGCGTAGAGCCTGTCGAGATCCTCGGCCTTGGCCACATCGCCCTGGACGCCGGTGGCGTTGTCGCCGAGTTCTTCGACCGCCGCGTCGAGTTCGGCCTGCCGGCGACCGGTGATGAAGACGTATGCGCCCTCCTCGACGAACCGCTTGGCGGTTGCCAACCCGATGCCGGTGGTACCTCCGGTGATCACCGCTGTCTTGTCCTTGAGAAGTGCCATCGTCGTGCCTTTCGATAGTTCTGGACCATTCAGTCAAGAACTACGACGCATTGGCTCGCGCTTCTATTCCGCGCTAGTTCGAGCCGGTGGGAATCAGTGAGACCATCTCGTCCGCAGCGGCCCTGATCTGTGCGGGTTTGGCGCCGCCCTTGTGCAGCGCCTCCTGGCCGCGCATGAACGCCAGCAGCGTAGTGGCCAGCGCTTGCGGGTTCTGCTTCTTGTCGATCGCGCCGTCGCGCTGCGCTTCATTGATGCAGTCGACGAGTTCGGCGTGCCACTCCGCGTACGCATGCTCGACAGCGCGCTCGACGGCCACATCGGTGGCACTCAGCTCGGCGGCGCTCTTGGCGATCATGCAGCCGCGCCGCGACTTGTCCGCGGCGACGGCCTTGCCTGCGCACGGATGTGGCGCGTCAGCCGGTCATAGGCGCTGTGCGCGGGATCGCGAAGCTCGATGCGTACACCGTCCAGCGCCGTGCCGATGTAGTCGTCGAGCGCGCGCAGAAAGAGCGCGTGCTTGTCGCCGAATGCCCCGTAGAGGCTGCCCTTGCCAAGACCCGTTACGGACGTCAGATCGTCGACCGACGTGGCCGCATACCCGCGCGACCAGAACTCGTCGCGCGCGGCGGCAACCACATCGGTTTCGTCGAACTTGCGGGGACGGGCCATACCGCCAGCGTACGCCGTTATGGAACGAACGGTACGGATCAGCTGGGCGGCTTCACAAGCACCGCACGGGTGTAGAGAAGATGAAACCCACGGCGCTGCACATTCTGCTGCGATTTAGATCCCGGCTGGGTGATGACGACGGCGATGTCACATCCACCGCGCGTGGCGTCGGCCAGCCGCGTCGACAGCAGCGCTGTCTGTACTCCGCGACGGCGGTGCGCGGGCGCTGTCGCCGCACCAGTGAGCTGCGCAACGCCCTCCGAAATCCGCATGCTTCCGCCACCGGCAACGACGCCTTCGCGGAACGCGAGATATGGTGTGGCGCCTGCCTGCTCGATGTCAGCTATGGCGTTCTCCAAGATCGCGCGCGGGAACTCTTCGTGGGAGGGCACACCCTCCGCGTCGGGATGGGCGAAGCCCTCGACAACCACATCGAGCCATGCCGCGCGGTCGTTGGACAGCCGAACCTCGACCCCTGGTGCCGCAACCGGCTGCAAATCGACGGGCAGCGAGCGTCCAAGCACATTCTCGAACGACACCAGTTGGTAGCCCCGGCTCGTCAAGGCCGCACCGATCGCGGGATCGGCAAGGTTGGCCAGTTCGACCTGCGTGGCGGTTCCGCGGGCCGCGAACGCCTGCTCGATCTCGTCAAGCGCATCACTGCTCGGCGCACCACCGAAGCCGAGCCCGACCACCTTGTTCAGTGGCGAGCCTTCGTCGGCGTAGCACGCCGCGCCGCCAGCGATCGGGATTACGAAGGCCGCAGCGCCAGCGCGTTGACGGGCGCCCTCCGTCGCGGCGGTGATCATTTGTGTCTCGACCCGTTCGATTCGCTCGGCCAATTCCGTGCTGGCGAATAGTGGTGCTGTGTCGGTAGTCATTGAACGGTCACACTAGTTGCGCGGCGTGCGCCCGAGAGGGCAATAGGCTGGTTGGCGTGCGGATCGGTCGCAGGGAAGCGGTGGCGGTCACCGTCGGCTCGCTCCTGGTGGTCGCGGCCTTCGTCACGCAGCATCTGCACCTCGGCATCGTCACGCCGCTGATCAACGCCTCAAAGGCACGGCTCCACAGCTTCGCCGACACGGCACCCATCTTCGGGTGGTGGAACACCCACGTCGGCTGGGGCACCGTCCCGGCCGTCGTCATCGGCGTTGCCACTGTGCTGTGGGGGCAGGCGGCCGCAGGTCGCCTCCCGCGGCGGGCGCTGCCGTGGGTCACCTGGGCCACCGCGTGCGCCTGGGCCTTCTCACTGGCCATGATCGACGGCTGGCAGCGCGGCTTCGCCGGCAGGCTCACCGCCCGTCACGAGTACCTGCGCCAGGTCCCCACCATCACCGACATCCCCGACGCCGTGCGCACGTTCGCGAGCAGAATCCCTGATTTCCAAGCGAATTCGTGGATCACCCACGTGTCGGGCCATCCGCCGGGCGCGCTGCTGACGTTCGTCTGGCTCGACCGCATCGGGCTCGGCGGCGGCGCGTGGGCGGGACTGCTGTGCCTGCTGGTTGGATCCAGTGCCGCAGCCGCGATTGTGGTGGCGGTGCGCGCGTTGGCGGACGAGAACACTGCTCGGCTCGCGGCTCCGTTCGTCGCGGTCGCACCGACGGCCATCTGGATCGCGGTATCCGCCGACGGTTACTTCGCCGGCGTGGCCGCATGGGGCATCGCACTGTTGGCGCTGGCCGCCAGGCGCACGGTGCGCTGGCCGATCGTTACCGCCGTCGGTTCGGGGCTCGTGCTGGGCTGGGGCATCTTCTTGAATTACGGCCTCGCACTAATGGCGGTGCCTGCCGTTGCGGTGCTGATCGCGGCGGCGGACTGGCGATCCGCCATGCGTGCCCTTGTTCCCGCGGTGCTTGCCACCCTTGCGGTCGTCGGCGTCTTCGCGGTCGCGGGGTTCTGGTGGTTCGACGGCTACACGCTGGTGCAGGAACGCTACTGGCAGGGCATCGCCAACGACCGGCCGTTCCAGTATTGGTCGTGGGCGAACTTCGCTTCGGTGGTGTGCGCGATCGGGCTGGGCAGCGTGGCCGGTATCGGCAGGGCATTCGACGTCGCGGCGATCAAGCGTCGCTCCGGCGTGCACCTGGTCGTCCTCGGCGCGCTGCTGGCGATCGTGGTCGCCGACCTCTCCATGCTGAGCAAGGCCGAGACCGAACGCATCTGGCTGCCGTTCACGGTATGGCTCACCGCGGCAGGTGCGTTGTTGCCGCCGCGGTCACACCGCTGGTGGCTGGCGCTCAACGTCGTCGGGGCGGTGTTGCTCAACCACTTCATCCTGACGAACTGGTAGTCAGCGGCCGAGCGCCGTCTCGCGCTCCACATGCGACAGCTTCTCCGGATTGCGCACGATGTAGAGACCGGTGACGAGGCCGTCGTCGATGCGTACCGCAACGACGTTGTCGATCTCGCCGTCGATGCGGATGATCAGCGCCGGGCCGCCATTGATCTGCACGGGCTCGACCGTCACTTCACCGACGATCCTCGGCAGGCCGAGACCCAACAGACGAGCCACCCGGTTGGCGCCCGAAATAGGCCGCTGCAGAGCCTGCTTGACGCCGCCGCCGTCACTCAGCATCACAACATCGGGTGCGAGGACGTCGACGAGGCTCTGCAGGTCGCCCGTCTCGATCGCCCGTTGGAACGCCCCGAGCGCATCCTTCGCCTCGGCGGACGAGACGACACCGCGCGGTCGGCGCGCCGCGACGTGCGATCGCGCCCGATGGGCGATCTGACGAACCGCGGCCGGGCTCTTGTCTACGGCGTCCGCGATTTCGTCGTACTCCAGCTCGAACACCTCGCGCAGCAGGAACACCGCGCGCTCGGTCGGCGTGAGCGTCTCCAGCACGAGCAGCATCGCCATCGACACGCTGTCGGCCAGTGCGACATCCTCGGCCACGTCTGGCGTGGTCAGCAGCGGCTCGGGCAGCCAGGGCCCGACGTAGGACTCTTTACGGCGGCCGAGAGTGCGCAGCCGGCCGAGCGCCTGGCGGGTAGCGATCCGAACCAGATATGCCCGTTGATCGCGCACGGTGTCGAGATCCACGTCCACCCACCGCAGCCACGTCTCCTGCAGCACGTCTTCAGCGTCGGCGGCCGAACCCAGCAGTTCGTAGGCGGCCGTGAAGAGCAGGTTGCGGTGCGCCAGGAACGCCTCGGTGGCCCGGCCCGGGGCCTGCGGCGTGTCAGACATGCGACTCCTATCCCTTCGACAGTCACCCAACAGACACCGGCGGACGCCGTTTTGTGACATGCGACGGGTTGTGGCGCACGTCACGCCATCGCGCTGTCACAACAATCCGACCGTCGGCATCTCATGTTCGTCCCATGCAACACCACGACGCAGGAGGAACCGATGGACGCCCGATTCGACATCATGAGCAACGAGCTCGCCACAAAATTCGCGAAACGGTTCGTCAGCGCCAGCCAGGTGATCGACCAATCGCCGCTGCCGAAGGCCACCCAGGAGTTGGTCAGCCTTCGCGCCAGCCAAATCAACGGCTGCGCTATGTGCATTGATATGCACACTAAAGAGGCCGCGGCCGCCGGTGAATCCGCGGTACGGCTCAACCTGGTCGCGGCGTGGCGTGAGGCCACCGTGTTTTCCGACGCCGAACGGGCCGCGCTCGCGCTCGCCGAGGAGGGCACTCGGCTCGCCGACGCCCACGACGGCGTGTCCGACGACACGTGGGCGCACGTTCGCAAGCACTACGACGACGACCAGATCGCCGCGCTGCTCTGCCTGGTCGCACTGATCAATGCAGCCAACCGGCTCAACGTGATCGTGCGGAATCCGGCCGGTTCCTATCGGGCCGGGATGCACGCCAGTATGTCCAGCTGAGGTACACCGGCACCCAGGCCCACACGATTGCGAGCGAAAGCCACAGCCCCAGTGGGTAGTTGCGGTCAAGCACGGTCATGTTGTCCGGACGCATGCCGGGCTTGCCGTAGACCGGGATCGCCAGGAACACGAGCACGACGCTGCAGAACGCCGCCACCGCTATGGGCGGCCACCACTTGCCAGGGATCAGTCGTCGGCCCGCGAAACCCAGCGCCACGCACAGCGGCGCGAACACCGCGTCGTGCAGCACGACGCCGACAAGTGCCCACACCACGATTCGCATGATGATCACCGGCGGGTTCTCCCATACCAGCACCGCGCCGTACCCGCCGATCACGAGGCCGACTCCGATGAGGATCACCCGTATCGAGTTCACGGCACCACCTCGATCATTGACAGCCACTTCGTCTGCAGCACACCGGGTCTCGTCGGCGCGATCAGCCGGCACGGATAACCGTGGTCGAGGTCCAGCGTCTGGCCGTTGAGCTTCAGCGCGATCAAGGTCCTGCTGTCGCGCGCATGCCGGGCCGGCAACACTGTGCGCGAATACGGGCCCGGCGGTTCCAGCGAGATCATCCGCACATCCGAGTCGCGTGAGGCACCGACGGCCGCGACCAGATCGGCAAGCACGACACCTGTCCACTCGGCGTCGGCGCTCCATCCTTCGACACACGCGATCGGCAGCCGGTGCGTGGCCTGCGGCATCGCGGCCAGTTCCGCGACGGTGAACGCTCGCGTCGTCGCACCGTATCGTCACAGTCAGCCGGTAGTCCGGTGACCGCGCGCTGCGCAGCACGCCGGCGGCGATCGCCGAGCGGTTCACCGGAACCCCTTGCGGCCCTTGCCCAGAGCGCGGCGCCAGCACCGACACCTTGCGCAGCAGTGGAACCGTCTGCCCCGCCGTCACGACGGTGGCGAGGGCGACGGCCAACCAGGTGCCACGCAGCACCGTCCGACGTGACGGCCCGACGAATACGGGCGTGTCGTCGACCGGCTCTCCTAAGGCGCGACGGATGACTGGCAGCTTCACACCGATGTGCACGATCACCGCGCCCGCCGCCACATAGGACATCGCGTAGTGGCTCGTCGTGAAGAAGAACTTGAACGCATACCACTGCGCGATGTTGAGCAGGCCGGTCGACAGCTGAAACAGCATCGACCCGACCAGAACCAGGATCGACAGTCGCTCGATCTGCCGGACCAGCCCGCCAATGAGCGGACGTTCGAACAGCTTTGGCCACACCGACCACAGCTTGACGATGATCAGCGGTATTGCAGCGATACCGGAGATGACATGCAGGCCCTGCGTGACGCGATACAGCCAGACTGGCCGGGTCGGCCAGAAGAACCACGGCTGCGGATGCTGGATGAAATGACTGATCAGCCCGGTCACGAAACACACCGCCACCGCGACGCCCAAGCGCAAGGCCAACGCGGGCCGTGACGGCCGTGCCGCGCAACGTTTTGGTCGTCACGTCGCCACCAGGCTGGCCACCACGCGACGACCGATTGGATGGACTCCCGCGACCGCCAGGCCGACGTCGTCGGCCAGCCGGGATACGCAGTCGACGCCAACCGACGCCCACCGAAACCACGGGCCGATCGTCCGCGGCGACTCAAGCCGCACCCATCCCGCGTGCACCCCGCTGATCGTCGCATCGAATTCGGCCAAACACCGCCCGCGGCGGCGAAGCAGTTCGCCCGCCCGCCGCAGAATGCGCCACGGGTCACCGCCGAGGCCGACATTGCCGTCGGCCAACAGCACCGTCTGCCACCGGCCCGTGCCCGGCAGCGGCTGGAACACGTCGCGGCGCAATGCCGGCGCGCCGCTGCGACGGGCCAGTGCGACGGCCGTCGCGGACTGGTCGACACCCAAGCGCGGGTACGCCGCGCTGGACAAGATGCGCGACCAAACGACCTGGCCCGCAGCCCAAGTCGATCGTCGGCCCGTCGCACAGCCCGACTACGGCGTTGTCGAACCGGTCGTCGGCGTTGCGGCCGCCGAGCCAGCTGCGCACCGGCAGCCGGTCAACACGGCCGTCGTCGTGGCGGAGCCAGCAGCGTTCACCGTCGAGCGCGCGGTCGTAGAGGTTACCGAGCACGGGACACCTCCTGGGTGGCCCGCACGAACCGACTGTCGGGTGCGCACACTCGCCGTACTTCGTCGACATCGGCGACGGTGTCCACATCGGCCAGCGTGGGAGCGAGGGTCACGTGTATCCCCGTGTCCTCAAGTGCCGCGAGCGTTACAGCGCCCGTGTCGGATCGCGACATCGGAATCGCGCGCAGGCAGTCGGCCATCATGGCTTCGGTGACGCCGAGCACCCACCAACCCCCGTCCCGGGCCAGCCCGAGCACCGCGTCCGCAGCCAGGAGATCCCGTGCGCACTCTCCGATCAGTGCGTCGGTCACCTGCGGGGTATCCATTCCGATCTGCAGGACCGGAAGGTGCCCGGCGGCCGCGGCGGCATCGACGTGCGCGTTCGCCAACCGCTCGGCGAAGTTGGCGCCGCGCTGTGGCACCACCGTGAAATCGGCGAGACGAGATCGGATCTCGTCGCCCGCGCTCGCGTCGTCAAGACTGCCGGTCAGCGCCACTACCCGCGCGGCCACAGGTGCGTCCGCTACCGCGTCGAGGGTGTCCAGCAGTGCGGCCGCGGCGATGTCGGCGGCGGCCCGATCGCCGACGCTGGCCGCCAGTCGCGTTTTCGCCTGCCCAGGCACCGGCGCCTTCGCCACCACCAGCACGGCGACGGGGATCACGAGATCACCCGCCAGAAGTCCAGAGCCGCAATGAAACTCCCCCGCACCGACCCGCTGACCTTCGACTTGCCGCCGGTGCGCGGGCCGTATGCGACGTCTCGTTCTATCACGCGCCAGCCCGCTTGCGCGGCGCGCACAAGCAGTTCCAGCGGGTAGCCGGATCGGCGGTCCGTGATGCCAAGCGCCAGCAGCGCCTCGCGGCGCGCCACCCGCATCGGCGCGATGTCATGGACGGGCAGCCCGTAGCGGGTGCGCAGCCGCCAGCACACTGCCGCGGTGCCCAGCCGCGCATGCCACGGCCACCGCAGCCCGTTGACGGCGCGGCGACGCCCGATCACCATGTCCGCACCGTCGAGTTGCGCGACCAACGCAGGCAGCTCACGCGCATCGAGCGAGCCGTCGGCGTCGATGACCGCCACGATCGGCGTCGTCGCCGCCACCACTCCGGCGTGCACCGCCGACCCGTAGCCGGGCCGCAGTTCGGCGACCACTTCGGCACCGTGCCGACGCGCCACCTCCGCAGTGCCGTCGGTGCTGTTGTTGTCGACCACCAGGGCCTGATACTCGTCCGGCATCGCGGCGAGCACGCCAGGCAGTGACGCCGCCTCGTTCAGGCAGGGCAGCACCACCGTGACGTCGGGCATATCACCCGACGGTAGGCCAGCCGGGACCGGAAAGCGCGAGAATCAACCGTGACGAAACCATGACATCGACGCAGGTAGCGGGGTCGCAGGGCTAGTCTCTGGTTGTGACGCGGGTGCTGATTGCCGACGACGACACCGTCGTGCGCGATGTCGTGCGCCGGTATCTGGAACGCGACGGCCTCGAGGTCTTGATCGCACACGACGGCACCGAGGCCCTGCGGCTGCTCAGTTCGGAGCGCATCGACGTTGCGGTCCTCGACGTGATGATGCCAGGCCCGGACGGCCTGACGCTGTGCCGCAGCCTGCGCCAGCACGGCGGCTACACGGTTCCGGTGATCCTGTTGACCGCGCTCGGCGAGGAGGACGACCGGATCGCGGGGCTGGAAGCCGGCGCCGACGACTACCTCACCAAGCCGTTCAGCCCCCGCGAACTCGCTCTACGGGTCCGGTCGGTGCTGCGCCGCGCGCCGTCGCCGGTGGGCGTGCCGCCGCTGGACATCACCGTCGGCAATATGACCGTCTCACCTGCCGCGCGTTCGGTGACCATCGACGGCGAGCCGATCAGCCTGACCAACCGCGAGTTCGATCTGCTGATGTTCTTCCTGACCCATACCGACACCGTGTTCTCCCGTGAGGAACTGCTGAAACAGGTGTGGCGCTGGGACTTCGGCGATCTGTCGACAGTCACCGTGCACGTCAAGCGGCTGCGGTCCAAGCTCGGCGACCATCACCGGGTGCAGACGGTGTGGGGCCGTGGATATCTATGGAGCAGCAATGCCGACTGACTTGTGGGAGATCGCCGGATGGGCGCTGGCCTGCTCGGTGCCCGTGGTCCTCGCGGGGGCGATCATCATCCGGCTGGCGCGGTCGTGGTCGCTGGCGGTCAGCATGGTGGCGCTGGTGCTGATCCCGACGTTGGCCACATTCACGGGCGTGCTTGGCGCAAGCGGGTTCATGATCACCGAGACGTTCGAGCGGATCGCCATCGTGCTGGTGATCGTGTCGGTGGTGACGATCCCCGCCGCAGTGATGCTGGCGCGCTACCAGGCCCGAAGAACGGTGTGGGAGCAGGAGATTCGCGATTCCGAGCGGTCGGCCGAGCAGTCGCGGCGCAGGCTGGTCGCGTTCGTCAGCCATGACCTGCGCACACCGCTGGCCGGGATCCGCGCGGTGTCGGAGGCGATCGCCGACGGCGTGGTGCCCGAGTACGAAGTCCGGGTACACGCGAAAACGATTGAACAGGAATCGATTCGGCTCTCCGAGATGGTCGACGACCTGTTCGAGATGTCGAAGATCAACGCGGGTGCGGTCCAGCCGGCATTCGACAGGGTGGCACTCGACGAAGTCGTCGACGATGTGCTGGCCGCGCACCGAATCGCCGCTGAGCGCGCAGGTGTGGAGTTGAAGGCCGAGCTGCCGGAACAGCCGGTGCGCGTAGTCGGCAGCGACCGCGCCCTGGTGCGGGTGTTGTCCAACCTCGTCGCCAATGCGATCGCCCACACGCCGGAGGGCGGCAAGGTGTCGCTGGCGCTGGGCTCCGACGAGAACGGTGCGTGGGCCCGCGTCGACGACACCGGCGTCGGCATCAACGAGGCCGACCTGCCGCGGGTGTTCGACGTGGCGTACCGCGGGTCGAACGATCGGGTGCCGCGCTCTGATTCGTCGCTGCCCAGCGGTTCGGGGCTCGGCTTGGCGATCGCCGCGGGATTGGTGCAGGCGCATCGAGGCACGCTGTCGGCGCACAACCTGGCCACGGGTGCACGGTTCGAGGTGCGGTTACCGCTCGCGGACTAGGCGCGTTCGTCGGGAGATGGACTCCAAAATGCCCGCGTACGCAGCGACAACTCTTGTGTCGCTCGGTACGTGGGCACTTTTCGATATGCAGTGAAGATGAGGACGGGCCTTGTAGTTGAGAGATCATTCAAGTATGGTCAGTCACCACAGCCCAACTGGAGGTCCGATGGCCACGAAGAGTGACCGCAAGGCGCGTCGCAAGTTCAAGTTCGAGCGAAGGATGGGCCGCGTCGTCATGAATCCGATGGTGGTCTTGCTGGATCGGGTCGGCATCCGCTCGTCGCTCGTCGTCGAACTCGAGACCACCGGCGCCAAATCCGGCCTGCCCCGGCGGGTACCACTCGCCGGCCGAGAGGACGGCAACGATCTCTGGGTGATCTCGCAGCACGGCCGCCGCGCCGGCTGGGCCTACAACATCGCCGCCAATCCGAACGTGCGTGTGCGCGTGAATAACCAATGGCGCAGTGGCACAGCTACTTTCGAGCCAACTGACGACGTCCGCGCCCGTGGCCGCAGCTTCGGCGGCAACGGCAAGCTCAGTCAGTCCGCCACCGCGCTGACGATGCGCGCGATGGAGAGCGACCCGATCTCGGTGCGGATCGCCTTCAACGACTGAGCGCGCCCAGTGGCCAGTTATGTCACGCATCTCGCGAAAAACCGTGCAGTAATTGGCCATTCGACGGCTCAGTTAGGCAGCGAGTTGCTCAGCCGTTCTGTCGCGGCCAAGTAATCCTCGATGAACTCGCGGACCACCTCACGGGTCGGCTTCACCTTGTTCATCAGGCCAACGCCCTGCCCGACGAAGTAGGTGGCAAGCGCCTGCGCGCCAGGGTGGCCCTGCGCGGCGAGCTGGTCGACCCGTCGGATGACCGGCTCGGCCAGCATCGACTGCAGCGGTAGCGGCAGTGTCTTGTGGCCGCCTTCGTTCGGCGCCCACGCGTCCGTCCACTCCGACTTCAGTTGCCGCGCAGGCTTTCCGGTCCGACCCGTGGAGCGGATGGTGTCACGCGACGTCGCCGCCAAGAACTTCTGCACCGTGTGCGGCGCCGTCTCGGCCTCCTCCGTCGTCAGCCACACCGATCCGGTCCAAGCGCCGTCGGCGCCCATCGCGACCGCTGCCGCCATCTGCCTGCCGGTGACGATGCCGCCCGCCGCGAGCACCGGCACCGCGCCGTCGATGGCCTCGATGACTTCGGGGATGAGCACCAATGTCGTCACCTCGCCGCAATGGCCGCCCGCCTCGGTGCCCTGCGCGACGATCAGGTCGACGCCTGCCTGCACCTGTTTGACGGCGTGCTCCTTCGCGCCGACCAGTGCGGCGACCGGGACACCGCGCTCCTTGCCCGCCTCGATCATGTAGTCCGGCGGCACGCCCAGCGCGTTGGCGATCAGCTTGATCGGATGGCTGAATGCCACCTCGAGCAGGTCCTTACCGGTGTCGCCGGATAGGAATGACGGGCCGGTCCGCGGCGACTCCTCGGGTTCGATGTCGTGCGCCGAGAGCAGGTCGGCGACGAAACCGCGGTAGTCCTCGGGGATGCGGCCCGCCAGCTCGCCAGGCGCCAGCTTCTCGCCCTTGCCCTCGAACTTCGCAGGAACGATGAGGTCGATGCCGTAGGGCTTTCCGCCGACATGCTCGTCGATCCACGACAGCTCCTGGTCCAGCCACTGCGGCGTGAATGCCGTCGCGCCGAGCACACCGAACCCGCCGGCGTTGGTGACGGCGGCGACCACGTCGCGGCAGTGGCTGAAGGCAAAGAGCGGAAAATCGATACCGAACTGTTCACAGATGGCGGGCTTCACCTCACCAGTATTACTAAGTTGTATCTGTCGACGCGAGGAACCCCTCGATCTCGTCGATCATCTGGCTGCCGTCGAGCAGCGCGGGGTCGTTGTGTCCGGCGCCCGGCACCAACACGAACCGCTTCGGTTCGACGGCCGCGTCGTACAGCCGCCGGCTCAGCGCGAGCGGCACGATGTCGTCACGGTCACCCGCGATCACCAACAGCGGCGCGTGCACCGAGGCGATGCGCTCGATCGACGGATAGCGGTCGAGCAGCAGCCGCCCTATCGGCAGCCATGGGTAGTGCACGGCGCCGACGTCGGCCAGCGAGGTGAATGGTGACCGCAGCACCAACGCTGCGGGTGGCCGCTGCACTGCCAAACCGACCGCCACTGCCGCGCCAAGGGATTCGCCGAAGTACGCGATCCGGTCCGGGTCGACTCCGGGCTGCGCGGCCAGCCACGCCTGCGCGGCCCGCGCGTCTGCCGCCAAACCTTCCTCCGACGGGCGGCCAGGGTTGCCACCGTATCCGCGGTAGTCGAACAGCAGCACCGATAGCCCCAAGCGATTCAGCGCAACAGCCAACTCGGCCCTCATCGACCGGTCACCCGCATTGCCGTTGCACACCAGCACAGCGCCTGCGCGCCCCGGGAAGTACCAGGCCCCCAACCGGAGTCCGTCCTCGGTCTCGAGAACGACGTCACGCCCGGTCGGCAAAACCGTCGTCGCCGACGGAACCGGACCCGGCGACGGGAAGTAGATCAGCCGCCGCTGCTGCGACCACATCAACGCAAACAGACCCGACGCCACGAGCGTGACGATAACGACCGCTGTGAGCAGCCCGCGCATCTAGCCCCGCAGCGGCGCGTAGGCGAACTCGCGCAACCCGTCCCGCGGGTCGACGGCCGCCCGAAATCCGAGCACCGCCGCGGCGCGTGTTGGATCCGCGACGATGTGGCGCACGTCGCCGCTGCGGTACTGGCCGGTGATCAGCGGCAACACATCACCGCGGGCCTCACACAGCTCGGTGGCCACCTCCAGGATCGAGATCGGCCGCCCCGAACAGACGTTGAACGCCGAGAAGCCGACAAGATTCGCGTCGACGGCCGCGACGTTGGCCGCGGCGACGTCGTCGACATGGACGAAGTCGCGCATCTGACCGCCGTCTTCGAAAACCCTTGGCACGTCGCCTGCTTCGAGCTCGGACCGGAAGATCGCCGCCACCCCGGAATAGGGCGTGTCGCGCGGCATGTTCGGCCCGTACACGTTGTGATAGCGCAGCGCGACCACCGAACCGCCCGTCGACTCGGCCCATGCCAGCGCGTAGTGCTCCTGCGCGGTCTTGCTTGCCGCGTACAAACTGCGCGGCCGCAGCGGCGAGTCCTCACCTACCAGCTGCCACCTCACCGGCTGCCCACAGATCGGGCAGCGGTGCTCGAAGGCGCCGGCGTCGAGGTCGGCTCCGCGTGCGCGGACGCGGATCGACGAGACCATGTTCTGGACACTCGTAGCGCCCCTGCCCGTAGACAACCATCGACGAGGCCAACACCAGGCGCTGGCAGCCCGCCGCGAACATCTGCGCGAGCAGCACAGAGGTGGCGAAGTCGTTGTGGCTGCCGTAGGACGGCGCGTCGGCAGCGTCCACCCCGGCGCCCACTACCGCCGCCTGATGGCACACCACATCGACACCCTTGAGCAGCGACGCCAGCGCGGCGGCGTCGCGGACGTCTACCCGCCGCACATCGGCAGGCAGTTCGGCATCCGGGCCGTGCGCCGCCGCGAGCATCGCGTCGATGGCCACTACCTCGTGCCCGGCGTCGGCCAGCGCCACGCCCGCCCGTGCCCCGATGAATCCGGCAGCGCCGGTCAGCAGCACCCTCACGGCAGTTCGAACGGCAGCTGGACGCCGTCGTGCGGCAGGCAGTGGGTGCAGGTGCGCTCGGTGCTGACATTGTCGATGGCCTCATGCACGAGCTTCTTGAACGGCACCAGGTTGCGTTCGAATTCGGCGAACACATCAACAGCTCGGACGGCGCTTCCGCTATCGATGCCGGCGTCCAGATCGGTCACCAAAGCAATGGCGGCATAACACATTTCGAGCTCACGCGCCAGCACGGCCTCGGGATAGCCGGTCATGTTGACCAGGGTGAAGCCCTGGCTTGCGAACCATCGGCTCTCGGCGCGGGTGGAAAACCTCGGCCCCTGGATCACCACCACGGTGCCGCCGTCGACCACTCCGGGCAACTGGCCCGCCGCCGTCCTCAGGGTCGGGCAATACGGATCGGCGAACCCGACGTGGATGCCGCCCGAGTCGAAGTAGGTGTCGTCGCGGCCGCTAGTGCGGTCCACCAATTGATCGGGCACCACCATGGCCCCTGGTCCCAATTCAGGCGTGAGGCTGCCAACCGCGCACGGCCCGAAGATGCGGCGCACACCGAGCGCCCGCAGTGCCCACATGTTCGCGCGGTACGGCACGGTGTGCGGGGAGAACTCGTGGTTGACGCCGTGCCGCGGGAGGAACGCCACCTCGTGCCCGCCGACGGTGCCGACGGTGATCGGCGCACTCGGCGAGCCGTAGGGGGTGTCCAGGTTGATGGCGCGGGCGTCGGCGCCGAAGAACGTATAAAAGCCGCTGCCGCCGATGACTCCCAGCATTAGCGGCGGTTCACTCGTCCTCGACGTGCTCCGTAGCTCGGCGGGCCCCGTCGCGGATCTCGAACACATCGGTCGCCAAGCCGCCGATTGCGCCGGCCACGTCCTTCACTGCGGTCGTGATGATCGAGGCCACCTCCCCAACCGTCGATGCGACGGACTGAACGGTCTCCTGCAGGGCGTCCTTGCGGATTTCCCCTTTGCTGAGTCGGTCTTCCATGGGTTCAGTCTTGTCGCTCGAAGGCGCCAACGCCAAGCGGCGCAGTTCTGCCGTGCGACGATGACGCCCGTGGCCAGTTTCGCGCAATGGGTCGAGGGTGCCCGCCCGAGGACATTGCCCAACGCGATCGCCCCTGTGATCGCAGGCACCGGTGGCGCCGCCTGGCTGGACGCCGCGTGTTGGTGGAAGGCGCTGTTGGCGCTGCTCGTCGCCGTCGCGATGATCATCGGCGTCAACTACGCCAACGACTACTCCGACGGCATCCGCGGCACCGACGACGTCCGCGCTGGGCCGTTGCGCCTTGTCGGCTCGAAGCTGGCCGCGCCGCGCGCCGTGCTGGCGGCGGCGGTGGTGAGCCTCGGGGTCGCGGCGGCGGCCGGGGTGGCGCTGGCGTGGTTCAGCGCGCCGTGGCTGATCGTGGTCGGTGCGCTGTGTATCGCCGGCGCCTGGCTGTACACCGGAGGCTCGAAGCCGTACGGCTATTTCGGGCTCGGCGAGGTCGCGGTGTTCGTGTTCTTCGGCCTTGTCGCCGTGCTCGGCACGCAGTACACCCAGGCGTTGCGGATCGACTGGGTCGGGCTCGCCCTTGCGGTGGCGATGGGCTCGTTGTCGTCGGCGGTGCTGGTCGCCAACAATCTGCGCGACATTCCCACCGACAAGGAATCCGGCAAGATCACGCTGGCGGTGCGGCTCGGCGACGCCCGCACCCGGGTGCTGTACCAGGCTCTGCTGGCGGTCGCGTTGGCGCTGACGGTGGTGCTGATGCTCGCGACTCCGTGGTCCGCAGTGGGGCTCATCGCTGCACCACTCGCCATTCGCGCGGCCGGTCCCGTCCGAAAGGGTCTCGGCGGCAAAGAATTGATCCCGGTGCTGCGCGACACCGGCCTGACGATGCTGGTGTGGGCCGTCGCGGTGGCGTTAGCGCTGGCTTTCGGCACTTGAGCGGGGCTAGCGTTGAGCCATGAGCGACACCGATGTTCAACAGGCCCAGCAACTTGCAAGCGGCAACGTCGCGGCGCTGCTGCCCGAAGAGGGCCGGACGATCGAGCAGGAGCGGCTCCACCGCAAACAGAATCTGGCCGCCGCATTCCGGCTCTTCAGTCGGTTCGGCTTCGACGAGGGCGTCGCCGGGCACATCACCGCACGCGACCCCGAGTTCGCCGACCACTTCTGGGTGAACCCGTTCGGTATGCACTTCAGTCACATTCGCGTCAGCGACCTGCTGTTGGTGCGCCATGACGGCGAGGTCGTCCACGGCGACCTTCCCGTGAATCAGGCCGCGTTCGCGATCCATTCGCAAGTGCATGCGGCGCGGCCGGATGTCATCAGCGCCGCGCATTCCCATTCCGTCTACGGCAAGACGTGGTCGACGCTCGCCAGGCTGCTCGACCCGATCACCCAGGACGCGTGCGCCTTCTACGACGACCACGCGTTGTTCGACGCCTACTCGGGCGTCGTCCTCGACACCGAGGAAGGCAAGCGCATCGCGCATGCACTCGGCGACTGCAAGTCCGTCATCCTGCGCAACCACGGCCTGCTCACTGTCGGTCAGTCCGTCGAGGAAGCGGCGTGGTGGTTCATCACGATGGAGCGGTCATGCCACGCCCAGCTGATGGCTGAAGCCGCGGGAACACCGGTCCTGATCGAGCCGGCAATGGCCAAGCACACCGCGGGACAGGTTGGCACCCACTTCGCCGGCTGGTTCAGCTTCCAGCCATTGTTCGCACGGATCAGCAGGGAACAGCCAGACCTGTTCGACTGACACCGATCGACCGCACGCTGAGGTCGACGAAATGGCATGAGCTACTCGCACTTTCACGCCAAAGCGTGAGTTTGGGCGGCACTTCGCGTGCACGACGCTCATCGTGACGGCGCGCAGGCTCACTGCCGGAACGTACCAATTTGCGGGACGGATCGCCGACAAGACTCTACGGTTGTCGTCGGCGCCAACGCCGTTGCCGAGGGGGCAATCGACCGAAAATGCCAACACCGTTGCTCAATGAACGCAGCGCGCCCTACAAGACGGCAGGTCTTGTATTGCTCGTCGTGGCGACGGGGGTGTTGGTCCTGACCTACGGCCAGTTCCGCGGCAACTTCGCATCGAAGACACCGCTGACGATGCTCTCGCCGCGGGCGGGCCTGGTTTTGGACCCCGGCTCGAAGGTCACCTACAACGGGGTGGAGATCGGCAAGGTCGCCCGTCTCGACGAAATTGACGTCGGCGCATCGCCAAGCGCGAAGATCACCCTGGACATCGACTCCGATTACATCGGACTGATTCCGAAGAACGTCTACGCCGAGGTCAAGGCAACGACCGTGTTCGGCAACAAGTATGTCGCATTCGAGTCACCGAAAGATCCGTCATCCCAGCACATCTCGTCGGCTGATGTGATCAATGCGAGCGCCGTGACAACCGAGTTCAACACCCTGTTCGAGACGGTGTTGTCGGTCTCGGAGCAGGTAGACCCGATCAAGCTCAACCAGACTTTGACTGCGGCCGCGGAGGCGCTGGACGGGCTGGGTGATCGCTTCGGCCAATCGGTCACACACGGAAACGAGATCCTGGCCGACCTGAACCCTCAAATGCCCCAGATCCGCTACGACATCCAACGCGTGGCCGATCTCGCCGACATCTATGGCAGTGCCGCGCCCGACTTGTTCGATGGTCTGGAGAACGCCGTGACCACCGCGCGCACCCTCAACGAGCAACAGGCCAATCTCGACGAGACGCTGCTGGCATCCGTCGGGGTGGGCAACACGGGCGCAGACATTCTCGAGCGCGGCGGGCCGTACCTGGTGCGCAGCACTGCCGACCTGATCTCCACCTCGGAGATTCTCGACTACAACAGCCCGGCGCTGTTCTGCACGATCCGCAACTTCCACGATGTCGAGCCCAAGTTTTCCCGGGCATTGGGTGGCAACGGGTATTCGGGAACCGGTGTCGGCAGCATCATGGGCGCAGGTAATCCGTACGTCTATCCCGACAATCTGCCGCGCGTGAACGCCACCGGTGGCCCTGAGGGCAGGCCGGGCTGCTGGCAGCCCATAACCCGCGATCTGTGGCCTGCCCCGTATCTGGTGATGGACACCGGCGCGTCCATCGCGCCGTACAACCACTTCGAACTCGGTCAGCCGATGCTCATCGAATACGTGTGGGGACGCCAGATCGGCGAGAACACGATCAACCCCTAGGCCGCCAGAAATGTCAGGTGAACACCTGATTTCTTCGCCGGACGGTCGCCGATAGCGTCGACACGCGAGGTCAAGCGACTAGCCGCATTGGTCCGCGTGAAGAGAAGGCTGAACACATCATGGCTGGAGATCTTGCGAAACAGTCCAAGCTCGTTCCACTTTCGCTGGCGGTCGTTGCGGCGTTCGCCGGCATTGGCTCCTACGCGACGGCGGTTGCTGACCCGCTGCCCTACGGTCCCGATACCTGCATTCAGGGATTCGTGTGGCGGGAGGCAGGGCCCGGCGACGTCGTCTGCGTAACCCCGGCCACCCGATCCCAAGCGTCCAGCGACAACGCTGCCGCAGGCCAACGCGTCGACCCCAACGGCGCCTACGGGCCCAACTCCTGCAAGCAGGGCTTCGTGTGGCGGGAGGCGTTCGGCGGCGACGTCGTCTGTGTAACCCCGGCCACCCGATCACAGGCGTCGAGCGACAATGCAGCCGCCGCGTCACGCAAGGCCGCCAACGCGCCTGCACCGGCACCCGCGGCCCCCGCAGGCCCGGTCCTGTGCACGGGCTTGGGTCCGCCCTTTGAACTTCCGGGCTGCTAAACGCTTTCCAACGCTGTTAGGCGGCCTGGTCGAGCAGGCCGATGACCGCGGTGCGAAGCTGCGCGGTGTCAACGTGCTCGGTGATCAAGCCGAGCGTGAACTTGTCGCCCCCGCGGACAAGGCCGAGAACGATGTGCTCGCAGCCGATCCAGTTGTCCTTGTGCGCCAAGGCTTCCCGCCATGCCAGTGCAAGCACGTTCTTGGCAGGTTCGCTAAACATCGGCCCGCGGCGCCGGCCGCGCGGCGGCGACGCACTGTCGTACGTGCCCGCGCCGAACGTACGGTCGACAGCGTCGCGGATTGCACACAGATCGATGCCGATCAACCGCAGGGCCACGACGTCATCCTCGAATTGCTTGCCGGCTGGCGAATCAGCGCACTGCAGCCGATCGCGGATCACGTCAGCGTCCAGTCCGAAGCCGCGAAGCACGCTCCACAGGGGGCGACCGGGATATTCCAGCGTGCCGACCAGCAGGTGTTCGACCCTGATCAGGCCCGTCCCCTGCGCGGATGCCAGTTCTTGGGCTAGCGCGATCGCCACTTGAGCGTCGCGGTTGTACCGCCTGAACGTCTTCACGTTGTCGCTGAAATGCTGGCCGAGACGATCCGGGTCGTCGGCCTTGGGTCCTTCCGTCGTGGCCGTGTCGGGCCGCCAACCGGCAGCAAGCCGGGACAGCTCGGCTCCATCGATCAAGACAGAATTGTGTCGTTTGGCTCGAGCGATTGCTGCAGCAGTGAACGACTGATTGGACACCACCATGGTTGACGTGCAGCCGTACACAGCTGCACCCGAAGTCACCTCCTCGACGGCTTTCGCGCTTACCGGACCGGCAAGTCGCTTGCACTGGACAGCGAGTACCTCCGCATATCGGCGCGCAACGAGGTCCACACCGAAGTCTCCGGTCACTCGCGTGGCCTCGACGAAGTATCCGTGGTACCGCAGTATTTCTCCGACGTACGCCTCGAACTCGGGACCCGTCATCGTATCGATGCTGAATCTCTGCATCGTCATGCTTCGCAGTCTTCCACCGAGTACTGACACGACATCGCCGCTCGCCAGCGGCCTTTAGCCTTTCAGCTCGTGAACGTGCCCGTCCAGTACTCGACGAACCGGCCGTCGGCGAACCGGCAAATGTCGTTGCCGGTGAAGCGCGCCGGACCGTCGGCGGTCGCCCCGGTGCCGACCCAGCGGGCAGCCAGCAGATCCCGGTCGACGAACGGCTCGATCTCGACGACGAACTTCAAGTCCGAAAACATCGTCTGCGTCTCGTCGACGATCGACTGCAACTCGTCGGGACCGTGCACGTCATGACTCGGCCAGTGCCCGACGAAATCGGCGGAGACCAGTTCGGCCGCGATGGGTTTGCCCGCCCACAATTCGTTGATCCATCGTTGGTACAGCGCCTTTTCGGTGCCCATGGGAGGCGTCTACCCCGCGACGACGCCGACTATGCGGCCGCGCGGTGATGACGAACGTCGCGCCCAAAACGTGGAGTTCGACGCGCATCATCGTTCCGCGGATCCGAATATGAGAAAAGCGATTCCGGTGAAGGGGTAGGGCTCAACCGTCCAGCCCAGGGCGGTGGTCATGGAATCCAACCTTTGTGCCTACGCGGCCCGATGTCGTCAACGCTGACCGCCATCCGTTGTACCCGCTGACGTCACCATTGCTACTCCCGCCAGTGGGTAACCATGGATGGGTGGCAGCGGCGACGACACGAGGCGTGTTGATTGGCAATTGTGTAATAGACGCGACCCAGAGGGTATTGCCGCATTGCGCGGTATGAGGCGCCCAGGCAAGTCCGGTCGCCTCGGGTCCAACTGGCAAAGGAGACATTTCGTGAGCAACATCCCCACAATCGAGCTGAACGACGGCGCGCGCATCCCGCAGCTTGGCTTCGGCGTGTTCCAGATTGATCCCGAGGAAACCGCCGCGGCGGTGAAAACCGCTCTGGAGATCGGGTACCGGCACATAGACACGGCCGAGATGTACGGAAACGAGACGGGAGTCGGCCAGGGCATCCGCGATGCCGGACTGGATCGCGCCGACGTATTCATCACGAGCAAGCTCAACAACGGCTTCCACAGGCCCGACGATGCCCGACGCGCGTTCGACAAGACACTGAGCGCCCTCGCGTCCGATTACGTCGATCTGTTCCTCATCCACTGGCCGCTGCCTACGCTCTACGGCGGTGACTTCGTCTCGACCTGGAATGTCCTGGAGGAATTCGCCAAGGACGGACGCGCCCGCAGCATCGGAGTGTCGAACTTCCAGCCCGCGCATCTTGACCGACTGGCAGCAGAATCCGACACCGTACCTGCAGTGAACCAGATCGAGGTACACCCGTATTTCACCAACGAAGAGGTGCGCGAGTACGGACGAGCGCACGTAATCGCCACCGAGGCGTGGTCGCCGATCGCTCAGGGCAAGGTGCTCGGTGACCCTGCAATTGCGCGAATCGCCGACGTCGTGGACAGGTCGCCCGCGCAGGTCGTGTTGCGCTGGCACATTCAGCGGGGCGACATCGTGTTTCCGAAGTCGGTGTCGCCGGACCGCATGAAGTCCAATTTTGCGCTATTCGACTTCGAACTGGGCAACTCCGATATGGATGCGATCTCGTCACTCGATCAAGGCGAATCCGGTCGAACCGGCCCTAACCCCGACAAGTTCGACTACATCCCCGGGTAGCAGGCGTCACCTACCGTCCGACGCGAAAGCCGCCGCCTCCGAGCAGGAAGGCGTCTCCGCCGTAGGGATAGAAATTGACAGGCGGAGGCGCATCATTGATCTGTGCATTGCCGGGCGACTGGCAGATGCTCCCCGAGCCGTCGGCGGAGCAGGACTGCCCGGTATCGGCGCCCGCAACTGGAGCGGCGAGAATCGCAACCGCGGCTGCTCCGGCCCCGAACAGCGCTGTGACGTAGGCCAGTTTTGTACGCATGGTTTACCCTTTCGTTGAGTAGTCCTAATCTGGACTAACTCCAGGGTGGCCCTCGATCGACGGCGTGTCGTTGGGGATAACCCCCATCTGGCTAGCCGTTAACTGCAATCTTTTGCCTGAGCTCGACAACGGTTCTCATGACTGCTGTCCCTGATCCGTGCCGAGCACGACTTGCGCCGTGCGCGCATCGCCCGAGGGGTCGACGTAATTCAGGGCAATCGTGGTGCCTGGCGCCTTGGAATGCACTGCCGCGAGCAATGCCTCGGCGTTACTGATCGATTGCCCGTCGACCCTCGTCACCAATGCGCCTGCGGGCACGGCCGCCGCCGCCGGGCCGCCGATTTCCACGTCCACGATCCGGGCACCGTCGCCATTCGGGTCGTCGGTGAGCCGTGCCCCCAGGAAGCCGTGGGAGGCGGTGCCGGTGGCGATGAGTTCGTCTGCAATGCGTTTGGCCTCATCGACGGGGATCGCGAAACCAAGTCCCACCGAACCGCTTTCACCAGACGCGGAGCCCAACGACGCGTTCGCCGAGTTCATTCCGACCAGCTGCCCGTTCGTGTTCACCAAGGCTCCGCCGGAGTTGCCGGGGTTGAGCGGGGCATCGGTCTGGATGGCGTCGATAACCGCGCCGCCCTGGTTCGCCGACTCGGAAGCAGTGGACACCGGACGGTGCAAGGCGCTGACGATGCCCGCTGTGACCGTGCCGTCGAGACCTAGCGGCGAACCCACCGCCACGACCTGCTCGCCTACGCGAAGGCTTGCTGACGAGCCGCAGGTGATCGGAGTGAGTCCAGACGTTCCCTCAGCCCTCACAACGGCGATATCACTCGTCGGGTCGGCGGCAACAACGGCGAATGGCGCAGTGCGGCCATCGGCGAGTGTCACCACGGTGTGCGCGCCGCCGGGGACGTCCGACACGGAGTGCTGTGCGGACGCCACGACATGCGCGTTGGTCATGATCAGGCCATCAGAGGTCAAGACGATGCCCGAGCCAAGGGCGGTCTGGGTGCCCAGCTCGGTCTGCAGTTGCACGACGCTGGGTAGCACTTTTGCGGCGACTTGCTCGATCGGGTCGGTGCGGAGGCTGGCCGGTCGTGATGTGGCCGCCGCCACCACGGTGCTCCCCGCGGGCGCGTGCGGATAGACGGATAGCGCAGTGACCCCGCCGACACCCGCGGACACCGCCGCGACCCCCAAGGCAGCGGCAAAGAGCGCTACGCTTCGAGAATGCCTATGCGGCAGCTGGTCTGCCGATGTTGCGCTGCCAGTGCCATGAGCTTGAGCCCACTGGGCCTTCTCGAAATTGCTGGGAAGCGAGTGCCTCGGCTGGGTGGTCATGACGCAGCGGCCGTCGCTGATGGGAGCGTGAACATGGCTCTTAGAATCGCGGTCGCCATGCCGGTTGTCGCTAGCGCTGGCGCCAAATGCCGGTTGCTGCCAGCGGCAAATCCGTCATGCCCGCCAGCTGCAATGAGCGGCGTGCGTCAGCGCCGGAATGTCTCGGCCGCCTTGAAATGGGCGTCGCGGTCACCCATCTCATTGCGAAACCAGGTGTTTCGTCGCCACCGGGCGAACCGATCCTGGAGGCGTGCGACACGAACGCTTCGGTGTGCCAACAATTCGATCGCGAGGTTGATCGGAATCTGAAGGGGCGGGAGGAGCGCCCACGGCCATGGGTTGGGCATGTCGTAGGACCGGTAGAAGCGCCCCGGCAGGAAATAGCGGGTGTAGCCGAGCTGGATTCGATAGTTGACCTGGTCGCGGATCGCCTTGCGAGGGCCCGCACCTGGTTTAGGTGTGAACGCGCGCGGATATGACTCGATGAGTTCGCGGCCGTCCTCCCCCGCGCCGAACGCCCGCTTGGCGAAGTAGAGCGTCATCAGCTGGCTGGCTTCACGCAGATCCTCTGGGTGCCAACGGGGTTGGACGCCCATCAGGTACCCCACGTATCGCCAGAAGTGCATCATCGCTTCGGTGTCGGCGCGAAAACCGTGTGCCCGCTTGGGAAGTCGACAGGATGCAATTCAGCTGTCAGTGCGGAGACGGCGCGGGGTTCGACCCCCTGGAACATGCCTGCCCTCGCCAGGACCTTGTCCACGCCGGCCCGGTCGGCCTGCCACTTGGCCCACTCGTCGTCCAGCCGGGGGGCGTGGTGCTGAGCACGCGTCCAAAGTCGGATGTTGATAACTTCCGGGTCGACAGTCATCTGAGTTCTCCGATCAGCCGGGCTGGGCTCGCATCGTGGTCATCAAGTTCTCGGCTGCGACGTTGCAGTTGCCACGATTGCGGGCCGGCGAGCATATGTCGCCACCGCTGGCGCCCATCAACCATGCCCGCTAGCGGGAACCTGTCACTACCTGCTAGCACCTATGAACGGCGATGGACCAGGGCGGACGCCGGATCGTCTTTGATGTTATGCCTGCCCGGCACCCGTCGGGTTGAGGTGGGTGAGGTGTCCGCTTTCGGTGCCGTCGGTGGGATCGATGACGCAATCGATGAGGGCGGGACGTCCCGACATCAGCGCGCCGGTGAGAGCGATGGTGAGCTGGGCGGGTGTCGTGACCTGGTAGCCCTTGCCGCCGAAAGCCTCGATCAGGCGGTCATGGCGCGCGTTCAACATCAGCGTCGTCGGGGACGGATCCGTTGAGACGGTGTTGATCCCGTCGCCGCGGTAGACGCCGCCGTTGTTGAGGACGATGACGACGATGGGCAGCTGGTACCGACAGATCGTCTCCAACTCCATGCCGCTGAACCCGAACGCGCTGTCACCCTCGATCGCCACGACGGGGGCACCGCACTCGACCGCGGCGGCGATCGCATAGCCCATCCCGATGCCCATCACACCCCACGTGCCGCTGTCGAGGCGATGCCGCGGCACGGACATGTCAATCACGTTGCGCGCGAAGTCGAGTGCATTGGCACCTTCGTTGACGACATAGGCGTCAGGGTTCTCATGCAGGACATCACGGATCGCCCGCAGCGCCCCGTAGAACGACATCGGATGTGGATCGGCTTCCAGACGTTGCGACATCGTGGCGATGTTCTGAGCTGAGCGTTCGGCTAGCTCGCGTTGCCACGCTGCCGGGGCCCTAACCTGATCGGGCTTGGTTCGCTCAATCAGCGCCTGCATCACCGAGCCGATGTCGCCGACCAGCGGGGCGGCGATGGTCTGGTTGCTGTCCAGCTCGGTGGGCTCGATGTCGGCCTGGATGAACTTCGCGGCAGGATTCCACTGCGGCGGTTCGCCATGGCCCAGCAGCCAGTTCAGCCGGGCGCCGATGAGCATCACGACATCCGCTCGGCGCAATGCCAGTGAGCGGGCTTTGGCCGACGATTGCGGGTGGTTGTCGGGCAGCAGGCCCTTGGCCATCGACATGGGCAGGAACGGCAGCCCGGTGGCCTCGATGAACGCCCGGATCTCCTTGTCCGCCTGCGCATAGGCGGCGCCCTTGCCCAATACCACCAATGGCCGTTGCGCGTTGGCAAGCAAGTCGATCGCGCGGTCTACCGCCTCAGGTGCCGGCAGTTGACGCGGAGCCGGGTCGAGGACCCGACGCAGCGATGCGGCCGCCGTTGCGGCATCGATGACTTCTCCGAGCACCGCGGCCGGGATGTCGAGATAGACCCCGCCGGGACGACCCGACACCGCCGTCCGGATCGCTCGGGCAATGCCGAGGCCGATGTCTTCGACCCGGTTCACCCGATAGGCGGCCTTGGCGAACGGTTTCGCCGCCGACAGTTGGTCGAGCTCCTCGTAATCGCCCCGGCTGAGGTCGACGAGGTGGCGCTCGCTCGACCCCGAGATCTGAACCATCGGAAAGCAGTTCGTCGTTGCGTTGGCGAGCGCGACGAGCCCGTTGAGAAATCCAGGAGCGGATACGGTCAGGCAGATGCCCGGTCGCTTCGTCAAGAACCCCGCCGCCGCCGCCGCGTGACCCGCATCGCTCTCATGCCTAAGTCCGATGTAGCGGACGCCGGACGCCTGCGCGACGCGCGCCACGTCCGTGATCGGGATGCCGACCACACCGTAGATGGTCTGGACGTCGTTGAGTTTGAGGGCATCGACAACCAAGTGGTATCCGTCGGTGAGTTCGGCAGCCGTGTCGGCTGTCGCTGTAGTTTCAGTGCTCATGAGCGGAGGCCCTCCCCGCGACCTTGCAGAACCCATCCCGCCAGGATCACCAGGACAGTGATTACCAGTGGTAGCGCCGGCACGTAGCTACGCGCATGCAAAAAAAGCAGTCCTCCCGCCACCGCGCCCGCGACCAACCCCAAGAGCACGCCGACAAGGCGGGGCATCTCGGACTTCGATCGAGACCCTGCGAATGTGCCCGCGAACGCGACCAGGGTGAACGTGCCGGCCGTGGTGAAAATCCCTTGCACGCTGAGTGATCGAACCGCCGCGGTCTGGATGCCCATAGCGAGCGAGAACAGAGCGATGAGTACGTCGGCAATCTCGATCGAGGGGTGTCCGGCCGTTGACAACCACATCATAAGGAAGCTGGCTTCGGCAACCGCCGCAAGGACCAATAGCACCGTCACCGCCGGAGGCCACAAGCCAGATTCATTGGAGCGCAGCGTCGTAAACCGCAGGCCGAGGTAAGCCCCTGCGGTGAACATTGACAACGCGACGATCACGGGTACGACATCAGGTCCCTGAATCTTCGCGATAGCGAATCCCAGGAATACAAGGTTCCCGGTCATGAACGCCGAGAAGATCTTTCCTAGGCCGAAATAGCTGATCGCGTCTACCGCTCCCGAAGCGACTGTCAACGCGACGAGCAGCAGATCGCGCACAGATTGGCGATCTCGACTGCCGGCGGTGGCCGACGCAGACAGAATGTCCATTCTGATCGGCGCTTCAGGCGACATGTTCCCGCCGTGGGATTTGCGTGCCATGACAGCAGCTTGTCGTCTCGGCGTCGAAATGTCGTCACGGCTGTCCCACATCCACAGCCCCTGCCAGCCGGAGCACCCCGTACCTGTCAGCGTGGGCGGCGAACGCTGGCTGACCGGAACGCAACTCTGCGGGCCTTCCGAAACACCGATTCCTGCAATGCAACTCACAAGAACACACAGCGCTCCCATTCGGCGACCGTTGGCCCGATGAAGCGCCTGGACCACGAGCACACTCTTCAGATTTCACGCTGGCAGTAATGCGAGGTTCTGGCTGACGGGCGGACCAGAAGTCGTGCCAGCGGTGATGGCATCGGTTCGGAGCAACGCGACTCTGAAAGTCACCGCCCCGGCCGGCAAGCGAGAGGAACCGATGACGGTCGACAACCATCGCCGCGCACGACTGGAGCCTGTCGCGGCGAAGGTGCCCGAGATAACCACGTCGTTCTGGGTTCTCAAGCTGCTGACCACCGCGATGGGTGAAGCGACATCGGACTATCTGCTCAGCGCGATGCGCTTCGTCGGCCTCGGTGTTGGCCTAATGGGTTTCGCACTCGCCCTATGGATTCAGTTTCGGACGCCGCGGTACAACGCCTTCGCCTACTGGTCGGCGGTGATGATGGTCGCCGTGTTCGGCACGATGGCCGCCGACACCCTCCACCACCAGCTCGGGGTTTCGTTCGGGATTTCCACACTGGTCTGCGCCCTTGCGGTCGCGGTGACTTTCTGGGTGTGGCATCGCGTTGAGCACACACTGTCCATACACTGCATCACCACACGACGCCGCGAGGTGTTCTATTGGCTGACAGTGTCGTTCACGTTTGCGCTCGGAACCGCGGTCGGCGACCTTACAGCGAGCTCAATGCACTTCGGATTCGTCGGATCGATAGTGCTGTTCGCCGTCGTCATGGCCGTTCCGGCTTTGGGAACTTGGCGTTTTCGCCTCAACAGCGTCATCGCATTCTGGTGGGCATATATCGTCGACCCGGCCGCTCGGTGCCTCCGTTGCGGATTGGTTGAGTAAGCCGGCCAAGTCCGGAGGCCTCGCCTACGGCGACGGTTGTGTCGCCGCAATCCTACTGGCGTTAACCCTTATGCTCGTCGCCTTTGCGGCAGTAGGCGACCCGCAGTGGGCGGGCGGCGAGACGAGAGACCGGCTCGTACATTCGAACCATGACCGTGCCATTTTCTTGGGAGCTCCCCTACGCCTGGCCGCAGGACACCCGTTCTCGCGCGGAACGTCGTCTGCACAACGCAACCGCTCGCCGCGCAGGCGGGGCTGGCGATGCTCGCCGAAGGCGGTAGTGCGGTCGATGCGGCCCTCGCCACCGCGATCACGCTCACGCTGGTCGAGCCAGTGTCGAACGGCATCGGCTCGGACGCCTTTGCAATCGTCTGGGACGGAAGGCAATTGCACGGGTTGAATGCTTCCGGCCGGTCACCCGCGGCATGGACGCCGGAATATTTCCAGGGCCGTCGCGGTGCCGGCGCGGGGCTGGAACTCGGTGACCGTGCCGGGGGCGGTGTCGGCGTGGGTGGAGCTGCACGCCAGAGTTCGGCAAACGTCCGTTCGAACGGATCTTCGAGCCGGCGATCGGCTACGGCCGCGACGGATTCCTCGTCTCGCCGACGATCGCCGCGCAGTGGGCGGCGCAGGTGCCGGACTTGCGTTCGCAGCCCGGCTTCGCCGAGGCATTCATGCCGGGCGGTCGAGCGCCCGCGCCTGGAGAGCTGTTTCGCGCTTCCAGAGCACGCGGAGACACTTGAGAAGATCGCCGCGACCAACGGCGAAGCGTTCTACCGGGGCGAGCTCGCCGAGACGATGGAGGCACATTCGGCGGCGAACGGTGGGGCCATGACCGGCGCCGACCTCGCCGCGCACCGGGCCGACTGGGTCGACACGATCACCACCGACTACCGGGGCTACACGCTTCACGAGCTCCAGCCGAACGGTCAGGGCATCGTGGCGTTGGTCGCGCTGGGCATCCTCGAGCACTTCGACATGGCCTCGCTCCCAGTGGATTCGGCCGACAGCGTGCACCTGCAGATCGAGGCGCTGAAGCTCGCGTTCGCCGACGGGCTCGCCTACGTCGCCGACATCGATCACATGCAGGTTCGGCCGGCACAACTCCTTGACAAGGAATACCTTAGGCAGCGGTCGACATTGATCGACCGGACCCGGGCGAAAGCTGTGAAGCTGGAACGCCGCCCAGGGGCGGCACCGTATACCTCACCGCAGCCGACGCTTCTGGGTATGATGGTTTCGATGATCCAGTCCAACTACATGGGCTTCGGCTCGGGTGTGGTGGTGCCCGGCACCGGGATATCACTGCAGAACCGCGGCACAGGCTTTGTCACGGCACCCGGGCACCCCAACCTGGTCGGCCCGAACAAACGTCCCTACCACACCATCATTCCGGGCTTCATGACCAAGGACGGCGCACCGTGATGAGCTTCGGCGTCATGGGGGGAACCATGCAACCGCAGGGGCATCTCCAAGTCGTAGTGCGCATCGCCGACTACGGCCAAAACCCGCAGGCAGCATGCGACGGCCCGCGCTTCCGGTGGGTACAGGACATGCAAGTCTGCGTCGAGGCGGGCCTGCCTGCGGCGACGATGGAGGAACTGCGCCGTCGGGGCCACGAGATCGTCACGGTCGAGGACTACAACCAATTCGGAAGCTGCCAGGCGATCTGGCGGCTCGATGACGGTTATCTCGCGGCCAGCGATCCGCGCCGCGACGGCCAGGCAGCAGGCCTCTGATGAAGGCCGCCGATCGACCGTCAAACCGCCGAGGCAGCCGCCTCAAAGCAGGAATGCTTCTCCGCCGTATGGGTAGTAGTTCACGGGCGGAGGGGCGTCGTTGATCTGCGCGTTGCCTGGTGATTGGCAGATGGTTCCCGATCCATCCGCGGAGCAGGACTGCCCGGTACCGGCTGCGGCGATTGGGGCGGCGAGGATCGCTACCGCGGCAGCTGCCGTTCCGAAAAGCGGTGCGATGTAGGTCAGTTGGATGCGCATAATGTCCTCACTCGATGAATGGTCTCATCTGGCTAACCCCACGATGGCCCTTGATGGAGGAGTTGTCGTCCCTGCTGACCCCCATTGAAGTACCCGCTGACCGGAACTTCTTTTTGTGGGATAGCGGCCGACGGTGGGCCCAATCACCGGCGGTCGGAAAACCGTATGTCCAGGCTCCGCAGATAGGTCTGCAGCCCCGCATCCTGCACCGGAATGAGGTGCGCCGGGGCGCCCGACTCGTTGAAGTGCGCATGCCACAGCCCCGGTGGCGTGACGAACGCGCCACCGGCCTCCCAGTCGACGCGGGTTGGATTGACTATGTCGCCCCGGTCGTCCAACCGGGTGCCCAGCAGCGTGTAGCAGCCGGGCTGCGCGTCGAGGATCAGATCAAGCGCGACCGACTGGTGGCGGTGTGGTCGCTGCACCTGATCGGGTGGCAGCAGGCCGAACATCGCCCACAACACGTGGGTGATCGTCAACGTTTGTTCCTGCTCAGCGTTGGCCAGCAGGACGCTAACCCTGCTCTTGTCGTTCGCCCCAGGGCGTGAAGCGATCTCGTCGAGCCGACCCGCCGCATCCTCGCGCCGGAACTTCGTTGCGTTAAAACGTGGTTCAGCGGCTTCTACGCCGAGATGACGAAGCAGCGGCTCGTCGTGTACCCAGTACAGCGCAGCGTCGGAGTGGGCGTAGAAGGTGGCTTGGCTATGGGCGGGCAGGGTCATAAAGTCTCCCTTCTCCCACTGCACAAGCCGACCGTTCACCGCCGCGAAACCGCGGCCGCCGATCACGTAATACAGCTGTGAGGTTGCATTCGGATTGGTGGCGATGTGCTCACGCGCACGGATTCGCACGAAGTGCGCCACCAAAGCAGGGCTGGTCGCAGGGCCATGAGCAATCCCCAGTTCATGCGATAAGTCCAACGGGACGATCTGAGTCGGTCCATCGGAGTACAGCTCGCGGCCGAAAGCCCTGATAGGAATCTTCGAAGTGTGGCCGGACCCGATCGGGTTCGCGGCCTTGGAGTACTCGAAGAACCGCGCATCCTCGGTCCAGTCCTCGAAGCGCCCTTCGAACCCGTACTCGGCGACATTGGTCATCGGCGCAGGAATCGTCGGATCCAATGCATCCTCAGCGATTTCGCTATGTGCGAGATGAGCAGTCATTGTTGCTCGTTCCTTCCTCAGCCGCGGGAAAAAAATGCCTGATCTCAGCATTGCGCGCGACCGGCAGAACCACATCGGCGCCAACAAGTAAGCACTGAGTACCGCTGGCAGGAGCCATCAATGGACGTCAGCAGTGACGACGCGAGGTCGCCGAGGGCCGACCATGGTTGTATGAACGTCCTTCTAGTAGGCACGATTGAGCCGTCGCTCGCCAAGGCAATTCAGGCGAAATATCAAGCCCTGCAACTACCTAACGATGCCACGCGGGCCGACTTTCTCGCCAAGCACGGAGCGTCGATCACCGCCATCGTCGACGGTGGGCCTCCTGGAGTAGACGCCAATCTGATGGAGGCGCTGCCCAACCTCGGCGCCATAGTGCACCACGGAGCCGGCTACGACACCGTCGACGTCGAAGCGGCGCGCCGACTCGGCATCGGGCTCAGCAATACCCCCGACGTGCTCAACGACACAGTTGCCGACACGGCCGTCGGTCTGATGCTCGCAACGATGCGCGGCCTGTGTACGGCAGACAGCTTTGTCCGGTCCGGCCATTGGCCTCTCGACGGCAGTTATCCGTTGGGGCGAGACCTGAGTGGTTCACAAGTCGGCATTCTCGGCCTTGGCCGAATTGGATCAGCCATCGCGCGGCGACTCGTTGGCTTTGATTGCACCATCGCCTATCACAGTCGCCACCAAGTACCTCGCAGCCCGTTCCGCTATGTCGCCTCGCCGGTCGCTCTCGCTGAGTCGGTTGACGTGCTCGTGATTGCGACCGTTGGCGGCTCAGGGACCAAGCACCTGGTGAACCGGACGGTGTTGGAAGCTCTCGGACCGTACGGCTATGTCATCAACATCGCCCGCGGCAGCGTCATCGATCAGGACGCTCTCGTTGAGCTGCTCATTGCGCGGCGGTTGGCGGGCGCCGGACTCGACGTTTTCGCCGAAGAGCCTTACGTACCATCGGAATTGCGCGGACTGGACAATGTCGTGCTGCTACCACACATCGGCGGCGCGACAGTCCGCAGCTTCTCGATGATGAGGGAGCTGGTGTTACAGAATCTCGGCCAGTACCTCAGCTACGGGACGTTGACGACGCCGGTCATACCAGCGAACAGGCGCGCGCATAACGGGTTTCACAAGTGTTCCGGTTTCAGAGCGTGACGTCGCGGAAACCGTACGGGCCCCCAGCGATCGGCGGACTTTTCGATCTCCTGGACCGGCATGCGCAAGATCGACCGACCGCGCGGGCCTTAGTGGTTGGAAGCGATCGAATCCCCATCTGTTATAGCGAACTCGCCGCATTGGTAGACGACGTGGCCCACCGCCTGGACAGTTCCGGCCTGTGCCGGGGGGACGCGGTGGGCGTTGTCGGCGCCAACAACGCCGACTTCGTCGTCGCACTCCTTGGCGCGGCGCGAGCCGGGTTGGTCGTCGCCCCTCTGGATCCCGCGCTGCCCCGGTCAGAGTTGACCACGCGCCTCGTAAGTTTGGGAGCTCAGGCGCTGCTCGTTGGCCGACACGCGCTCGGCGCGGAGTCGGTAGCGCCCTTGGGCATCCAGACTTGGAATCTCGAAGTAGACGTTGCGGCGGACACGACTCCGGCCGTCACACTCGACGCCAAATCGGGTTTACCCCGACGCCGGGAGCCGAATCCTGCTCTCTCCGAACGTGATGCACTCGTCCTGTTCACATCGGGTACCACCGCCCAAGCGAAAATGGTCCCGCTGACGCACGAAAACGTGGCGGCCTCGGTCCGCTCGATCTGCGTCTGCTACGAGCTGGGTCCAGACGATGCGACGGTCGCAGTCATGCCGCTGTTCCACGGTCACGGGCTGATCGCGGCGCTGCTGGCGTCTCTGGCCAGCGGCGGATGCGTGCTGCTGCCCGAGCGTGCGCGGTTCTCGGCACGTTCGTTCTGGGACGACATGCTCGCCGCGACCGCCACATGGTTCACCGCGGTTCCCACCATCCACCAGATCGTTCTGCAGCGGCCGGCGAGCGAGTATCCCGGGCAGAACGCGGTCCCCTTGAGGTTCGTGCGCAGCTGCAGCGCCCCGCTAACCATTGCAACGGCACGCAGGATCGAGCGGACGCTCGGCGTCCCCGTGCTGTCCGCCTACGGCATGACCGAGACCGCACACCAAGCGACCAGCCAGCCGCTGCCCCTGCGCGGGCCCGTGAAAGACGGATCAGTCGGCCGGGCGACCGGGGTGCACATTCGTGTCGTTGACCCCGACGGGCGTACGTGCCCAGCCGGCGCCGACGGAGAGGTGTGGGTGCTCGGTCCCACAGTCGCTCGTGGTTACCTCGGCAACCCGGAGGAGACGGCGCGCAGCTTCAATGGCGGGTGGTTCCGCACAGGTGATCTGGGTGCCATCGACCAAGACGGATACCTGTTTCTCACCGGGCGCATCAAGAACATCATCAACCGCGGCGGCGAGAAGATCTCCCCTGAGCATGTCGAGGCGATCCTCACCGGCTGTCGCGGTGTCACCGAGGCGGCCGTGTTCGCGATCCCCGACGCGACATTCGGGGAACGAGTTGGCGCAGCGGTGGTCGTGTCCAAGGACGAGGGCCGCGGATCGGAACAGATCCTGCAGGAGTGCCGCGCCAAGCTGTCTGGATTCGAGATGCCAGAACGGCTCGAAGTCGTTGCGGCCTTGCCTCACACCGCAAAGGGTGATCTCGATCGCGGCGCGGTGCAGGGCCAGTACGCGCGCTGACGGACGGTCGACGCTACTTTCCGGCGGCCTGCTTCAGATGGGCGATCTCGTTTCCCCACACGGACTGTGCGCCCGTGTCACCGATGCGATACAGCTGGATCATCGATGAAACGCCGACAACGACCGCCAGAACCGTGACGATGATTGTCTCCCAGTGGCGGCGCTTGTCGGATCGGCGTTCGGCGACGTGCAACGCCGCAAGCGCGACTGCCACCACGAGCAGTCCGACAGAGAAGTAGATCAACCACCCGCCGCGCTCGGCGTGCTCTTGCAAGAGAGGATCGGGGTGGCTTCGCAGGTCATAAAGCCACTCACCGGCATCGGTGGTAATCGGTGTCAGCGCCGTTGTGACGGTGGCGAGGATCAGTGCGAGCCACACTGTATGGCCCCGCCGCACAGCCGGCCACACGGCGCACACGATCTCCAACACGGCAGTCAGCGGCACGAGCACCACCAGAAAGTGAACGAACAACACGTGCGACGGCAGCCCGTACAAAACGGTCATGGAACTCCTAACTGATGGGGCGCGCAATCGCCGGTTCAATCATGCCCGCAGCGGCTGACCAATCCCTGTGCGGCTGCTGATGGCGCACCGTGGGCTTGCTGCGAAGTATCGTTCTCGTCCCATCGCGACGAAACAGTCCAGCTGTCCGAACAGCACGAGCGACCCGCTCCCTTGCAGATTGCTCTGTGCCATCGTCGCCCGTCGGCGAACGACCGTCGTCACTGCTGACCGCCATCAGTGCCCCCCGCTACCTGCAAACTTGCTCGATCAGTGCTGTGCGGATTGCCCTCGCGGTGCACTATGGGTCATAGGCGGCCCGCCAACGTTCGCTAGCGCTCGAACAGAAGTCACGGGCTGGTCAGAAGGTGGTGACTCGAATGCGCGTGGTGGTGGCCGACGACGATTTGTTGCTGCGGGAGGGTTTGGCCAGCCTGCTGGACCGCTCGGGACTCGAAGTGGTGGGGCAGGCCGGCGACGGTATGCAGTTGCTCGCGATGGTCCGTGATATCACGCCCGACTTGGTGGTGGCCGATATCCGAATGCCGCCCACCCACACCACCGAGGGGCTCGATGCGGCGCGGATAATCCGCGAGGAGTTCCCTGATATCGCCATCATGGTGCTGTCGGCGCACGTAGATGTCGAGCATGCGATGGAATTGTTGGCCAGCGGGCACAGCATCGGTTACTTGCTCAAGGATCGGGTTACCGACGTGGCGGATTTCGTAGACACGTTGGAGCGCATCGCCAACGGGGCCTCGGTGGTCGATCCCGCGTTGGTATCGGAGTTGGTTTCGGCGCGGCGGCGCGATGATCCGTTGGCGGCTCTGAGCGCGCGAGAGCGTGAGGTGTTGGCGTTGATGGCCGAGGGGCGTTCCAATGCCGGTATCGCCCATCGGCTTTGGGTGACCGAAGGCACCGTGGAAAAGCACGTCCGCAGCATCTTGACCAAGCTGGACCTGGCGGAGGCCGGCGACGATCACCGCCGAGTGCTAGCGGTGATCACCTTCCTCGAGGCGCACTGACCCGCCTACGAGATCGCGGATGGCACCGCACGTCATTGCGGACTTGGAAAGGAACCCCACGGCCGGACTGGTCTCGATCAATTCCGCGAAGTCCTGCGCGGCGTGGGTGGAGATCAGTATCACCGGTGATGGCGACAGCCCACCCGCCCGGTGAAGTTGCTCCGCGAGTTCGAAGCCGCTCTCACCCCCGAGGTTGATGTCGACCAGCATCACGTCGGGCTGCAATTCCTCGAAAAGCCGAAGCGCGTTGGCACTCGTCGACGCCACGCCGACGACCGTGATGCCCTCGCATTCCAGCAGTCCGCGCGCGGCGTCGACGAAATCCGCGCTGTCGTCGACGATTAGACAGCGCATCGGGTCACTCGCAGCAGCATGAGCTCAGCTTCGCAGCGTCGCGATGGGTGCGCATTGCTACTAGCTGCAAATCTTGGGTTCACGTACACCCTGTTGCAGCTGGCCGGTAGATGCAGATTCCCGCTACCAGGAGCTATCGAGTGGTATCAGCATCGACGACACAGGCCCGCTCGCCGGGCAATCCTGGAAAGCAACAACGCAGACGCAGGCCTGCCGATGCTCGACGAGATTGGAACCGCATGAAAACAAGCGTATTGGGCCGAAGTGGCCTGGAAGTATCGCGAATAGCATTCGGTACTTGGCAGCTTGGAGGCGACTGGGGCCAGTTCGACGAGGATGCCGCCGTCGCCGCTATCCGTCGCGCTCGCGAGCTGGGCGCCAACTTCTTCGACACCGCCCAGGCCTACGGCTTCGGGGCTTCCGAGACCATTCTCGGTAAGGCGTTGCGTGACGAACTCCGCTACGACCGCGGCGAGCTCGTCATCGCCACCAAAGGCGGTCTGCGCCAAACTGATTCCGGCCTCGTTCGCGATGCAAGCCCGGAGTGGCTACGCAAAGGGGTGGACGCAAGCCTGACCGCACTGGGTATCGACCACATCGACCTGTACCAGATTCACTGGCCCGACACGAGTGTGCCGGCTGCCGAGACGGCGGGCGCCCTGCACGACCTGATCACCGAAGGCAAGATCGGCCATGTCGGCGTGTCAAATTACGACGCCGAGCAGATGGCCGAATTCTCCGCGACACTACCGGTAGAGACGTTGCAGCCGCCCTATCACCTGTTTCGTCGTGAGATCGAGGACAACGTCCTGCCGTACTGCCTCGACAACAACATCGGCGTGCTGGTGTACGGACCGTTGGCACACGGGCTGCTGACCGGAACGCTGAGCGTGCACACCGCTTTCGAACACGGCGATTGGCGCGCCGTGAGCAACGTCTTCAGGGGCGGCACGTACCGTCGCAACCTCGCCGCGGTGCGTGCGTTGGAGAAGTTCGCAGCCAACCGCGGCGTTACCGTCAGCCAGTTGGCCATCGCGTGGACGCTGGCGAACCCTGCCGTCCACGTCGCGATCGTCGGTGCTCGGCAGGTCGGTCATATCGAAGACAGTCTCCGTGCCGTGGACATCGCTCTCACCGACTCGGATGTCGATGAGATTGAAACGATCATGGACGAGGCCACACCGGTTGCCGGACCGTCCCCAGAGGGCATGCCATGACCACGCCGGTGGTGACCGTTGCCGTACTTGGCACCGGAACAATGGGCGCTCCGATCGCCCGCAACCTGCTTCATGCCGGCTTCCCCGTTCGGGTATGGAACCGCACCGTAGCGAAGGCTGCGACAGTCGGCGTCGATGCACGCCGAACGTCCACCCCCGGGGAAGCCGCCGCCGGCGCCGACGTATTGATCACCATGCTCGCCGACGGCGCTGCCGTCGAGCAGGTCATGACCGGTCCGGCAGGAGCGCTGTCCATGCTTGGGGCGGGCGCGACTTGGATCCAGATGAGCACGATCGGTACCGAATGGACCGACAGGCTCGCGGGCCTGGCGGCCAGGCATGACGTCGCGTTCGTCGACGCCCCGGTTTCGGGTAGCTCCGGCGCCGCCGAATCGGGCGAGCTGATCATCCTCGCCTCCGGTGCAACAACAGCCCGAGCCCGGGTGTGGCCCCTCTTCGATGTGCTGGGACGGCAAACGCTGTGGCTACAGCGCACTGGGGACGGCAGCCGGCTCAAGCTGGCCCTCAATAACTGGTTGGCAGTGCTCGTCGAAGGGATGGTCGAAACCCTCACGCTCAGTGAAGCACTCGGTCTCGACCCACACCTTCTGCTGGAGGCTATTAGCGATGGACCAATGGCGTCGGACTACGCACTGGCAAAAGGCGTCGCGATGGTCAACGCCGATTTCACGCCGGGCTTCCCGTTGCGACACGCGACCAAGGACGCCGAGCTGGCACTCAGCGCCGCTCACCGGCACGGAGTAGAGCTTCCGCTGACCAGCGCGCTCCTACCGCGGTGGCACGAGGCCCTCGCGTGCGATCACGGCGGCGACGACGTTGCCTCTGCCGTCACCGCGGCAGCCACCACTGCGCCGCCAGCCGGCAGTCGCCTGTCGATGGCCGTGCCGTGACGCTATTCGAGCGTACTGAATTACGCAGTGAGACACTGCATCCCGCGACCGATCCGCATGCGTCGCACATCGCCAACCGACTGAACTGGCTACGCGCGGGGGTGCTCGGGGCGAACGACGGGATCGTGTCCACGGCAGGTCTTGTGGTAGGCGTGGCCGCAGCCACCATAAACAGCGCGGTGATCTTCACTGCCGGATTGGCAGGCTTGGTAGCCGGCGGTGTCTCGATGGCGCTCGGCGAGTATGTGTCGGTGAGCACGCAACGCGATACCCAACGAGTGCTTCTCCAAAAGGAACGCCAGGAGCTAGATGAGATGCCAGAGGCCGAACTTGAAGAATTAGCAGGGCTATACGCGGCGAAGGGGCTCAGTGCGGAAACCGCGCGGGTCGTCGCCAGGGAACTGACGGATCGCGACGCCTTCGCCGCCCATATTGACGTGGAACTCGGCATCGACCCGGACGATCTGTCCAACCCCTGGCAGGCAGCGCTATCGTCGGCTGTCGCGTTCACCTTGGGCGCGGTCGTTCCCCTCATCGCGATTCTGCTCCCGCCCGTCAGCGCCCGTGTCCCCGTGGCCTTCCTGTCGGTGTTGATCGCCCTCGTGGTGACCGGGACGGTGAGTGCCATCCTGGGCGGTGCCCGCAAGAAGCGCGCGGTCTTGCGGGTGGTACTTGGCGGAGCGCTCGCGATGCTCGTGACGTACGGCATCGGGCAGATGGTCGGAACAACGATTTGATTCAAGTGTGTGGTAGAGGTGCGCGTGGCACGCAATTCTGATGCGGGGGCACGGTTGCCACTGTTGAGCGCTCGCCTGGTCGGCCTGCTGGTGC
>CAVSXC010000010.1:0-90938 GCA_963731715.1 uncultured Actinomycetota bacterium
CTCCGTCTTCCACTGCATCGGCAACAGCCGATAGCGCCAGCCGCCCGCGTGGCCGTCCGCCCCGACATGATCAACGGTGATCGAAATAAGGTCCGCCTCAAGCTGTTTGGCATGCGTCTCCAAATAGATCCCCCTTTCGTCGTCGAGGTCTGACATCAGCTCGCTGCCATAGAGCAGCCGCGGGCCCGGCGCTCGGTACAGCAGCACGCACTGATCGCGGCCGGGGCAGTGTCTGCCGATCACCCGCACGACGCAGTTGCTGTCGACGGGCCCGAGGTCGCTCATCAGCTGTCCGGTCTCGTCGTACCAGACAGCCACCGGATCAGGTGGCGTCAGCGCCGTCATGGGCTGTCGTGGTCGCCGACCACGTCACGTGCACCGGCACGGTGTCGTCCCACGGTTGCCGGGTCACCATGTCGGCGACTTTGACGTAGCCCCGCTCGAATTCGCCGGTGGCGGCGTCGACGAGCCGGTACTCCTGCGTCTGCCGATGGATCGGTTGCGCGTCGATCAGCACGATCCGCACCTCGCCGGGTTCGAAGTGGCACCGCTCCTGCAGCGCCTCGATCAGCTGCTCGTTGTGCATGTGGCCGTCGCCGAAATTCCAGCCGATGGCGGTGGTGCAGATCCGCTCACCGTCGGTCAGCACGTAGTCGTCCTCGTTCTGTCCCGGCCATCGCCCGGTGCGCGAGGGTGAACATGGCGCGGCCGTGAGTGTTGAAGGCGCGGAACGCGTATCCCATGTAGAGATACATCTCCGCGGTCTCCGGGCTGCCGTAGAACTTCTCCATCTGCGCCTGCGGCATGCTCGCGATCGACACGATGTTCGTCTCGATCTTCTGCTGCGGCCGACGGCTTGATGCACCACAGGCCGGTGTCCCAGTTGCCGGCGTAGTACCGCATGCCCGGCAGGAACGAGACCTTGCGCGGGAACAGGTTTCCGATCACGACGGTGCCCGCGACGACGACGAACAGCAGCATCGGCAGCGGTGTCGTCATGTCGCCCAGCCCGACGTCCGCGTGCCCGACGAACAGCGCCAGCACGCTGAACATCATGAAGACGTTCCACTCCAGCGGCACGCCCATCGGGATCGACGACAGGATGCCGAAGTGGAAGCACAGCATGACGAACGCGGCGATCGCCGTCGGCCAGCCGCCGTGGCGAGAAGAACAGCACCAGCGGCACCAGCCCCTCGATCGCAGTGCTGAAGTGCGCGAGCAACCGTGACGGCCGGCCCGGCCGCAGATCGTCGGGGAAGTGCTCGAAGAACCGGCGCTTGATCCACCGCGGCCGGAACACCGGGTTGTTGCTCATCATCGTCGAGATGACGAACGGGAAGTGCTTGTTGAGCTTCGAGGTCGCCGCGCCGAGCCAGATCACCAGGCAGACGAGCTTGGCGGCGATGATCATGTCCACCCCGTAGCCGGCGAACAGGAACGCCACCGTGAACGACGCGTACACCTCGCCGCGGGCGGCCAGGAAGATCACCTTGTCGCGCAGGCCGAGCACCGCCAGCAGGCCGAGGATCGTCCAGATCTGCCACAGCGGCAGCACGCCGACGGTCGTGCCGAGCGCCGGGATCGGGCCCGGTGCCGTCGGAGAACAACGCGACCACAAGCATCACCAGCAGCGCCGCGTACAGCAGCGCGTCGACCGGCGTGCGAGCCGTGCCCTTGGTCAGCGGTATCCGGTTGGGCCACGGTGGCAGCCGAATGGTCTTGGGCCGCAACCAGTACAGGATCGATCCCATCGGCGGGAAGAACCGGTTGTTCAGCGGGCCGAATCCGCATCCGAGCCCGACGACCTCGAACAGCATCGTGTAGAGCACGACCTTCTCGAACACGATCGGCTCGGCATACCAGGACGCGACGTTGGTGAACCCGTCGATGCCCTTGGTGGTCAGGACGATCAGCCAGCCGCCAGGACGTAGAGCAGGATCTTGACGACGTAGAACAGGTGCAGCACGACCGGGCGTCCCGAAGCCGACCTCGGCCCAGTGCCGGGCCATCGGCACGATCTTCTCCGCGCGGGTGCCCTTGACTCCACTCTTCGTAGTCGACGACGGGCGCGTCCTGCTTCAGGAATCCCATGACGCATGAGACTAGAACGTGTTCTAGCCGCGTGGAATCGGATTAGCCTTACCCGATGACGACCTATGCCCTGGTGCACGGCGGGTACCACGGCGCCTGGTGCTGGGAGCGCTTGACGCCGCTCCTGGAACAGGCGGGCCATGACGTGGTGGTCATGGACCTGCCCCTCGAGGACGGCGACGGCGACGTTCGACACCTACGCCGACGTGGTGTGTGCGGCAGTAGAAGGTCGCGGCGACGATGTCGTTCTTGTCGGACACTCCTACGCCGGAAACACGATTCCGTTGGTGGCCGCCCGACGGCCGCTACGGCATCTGGTCTATCTGTGCGCCATGATCCCCGACATCGGCCGCAGCCTCGCCGATCAACTGAGCGACGAGCCGGAGATGCTCAACCCGGTGTACGAACAGGGGCTGAGCGCGCTTGATGAGCAACTCCGGCAGGGCTGGACCGATCTCGACGCAGCGCGCGACGGTGTTTTACGGCGATTGCGACGAACAGATCGCAGAGGCGGCGACTCGACCGGCTTCGACCCCAGTCGGTATATCCGGCGATCCAGCCGTGCTCGCTGGCCGAAATCCCGGCTGTGAAAACGACATACATCGTGTGCAGTGACGATCAGATGCTGCGTCCCGAATGGTCGCGGCGAACCGCTCGCGAGCGGCTCGGCGCCGAACTCATCGAGCTTCCTGGCGCACCATTCGCCGTTCTACTCGCGGCCGGCGGTGCTGGCCGATGTGTTGCTCGGCTTGGCGACCTAGGCGTCGGCCTTCGCCGGTGGCCGCCAGAAGATCACCAGCTGGCCGATGCCGCCGGCCAGCCCCAGCCCGGCCGAGATCAGCAGGCCCCACCAGCCGTGCAGGAAGTCGTAGAGACCCGTCGTGCGGAAGAGCGCGTAGTCGAGGCTGAACTTGCCTGGCCCGATGGTGGCCACCGCCACCGCCGAAACGGCCAGGATCAGGTTGTACTCCCAGCCCTCCTTGACGATGAAGAAGCCGTTGGGCCGGTGCACGGTCCACGCCGCGACGAACATCAGCGCGACGAAGCCTGCCGCGGGGATCGGCGTCAGCAGGCCGGCCGCCAAACCGATGCCCGCCGACATCTCCGTGGTGGCGGCGATCCGGGCGTGGAACATGCCCGGCTTCATGCCCATGCTGTCGAACCAGCCCGCGGTGCCCGCCAAGCCGCCCTTGCCGAAGAACTTGTTGTAGCCGTGTGCGGCCATGGTCAGACCCAGCACCACCCGCAATATCAGCAGCCCGGTATCGATGGCCGTGTGGTCAGTCATGTAACAAAATCTAGGCCATGTGTTAAACGGCCGCCCAGCCGCCGTCCACACTCAGCACGGTCCCGTGGATGTTTGCCGCGTCATCGCTGGCCAGGAACACCACCGCGGCGGCGACCTCGGCCGGGGTGCTCATCCGCCGCGACGGAACGCGGGCCAGCATCGGCGCGACGTGGTCGGCGAACTGCTCCTGGCGTTCGGTCGCGATCGGTCCCGGCGCGACCGCGTTGACCCGAACACCAAACGGCCCGTACTCGTCGGCCCACGACTGGGTGAACGAATGGATCGCGGCCTTGTTGGCGGAATAGATCGCCGACCCCGCGCTGCCGCGAAGCCCGGTGATCGACCCGATGTTGACGATCACTCCCTCGCCGCGCTGCACCATCGCCGGCGCCATCGCACCGGTCAACAGGAACGGCGCGAACACGTTGACCGAGAACGCATCCCGCAGTAGTTCTTCGGAGATCTCTGCCGTCGGCGTCGGCATGAGCAGCATCGCGGCGTTGTTGACAAGGATGTCGATCCGCCCTCCCGCGGCGGCGGTGGCCTGTTCGGCCAGGCGACGCACCCCGTCCTCCCCCGCCCCGAGGTCGGCGGCGACGAACTCGGCTGTGCCGCCTGCGGACCGGATGTCGGCGACGACGGCATCGCCACGCTCCTTGTCGCGGCCGCTGACGATGACCGAGGCACCCTCTGCTGCCAGTGCCGAGGCGATAGCGACCCCAAGACCGCCGGTAGAACCCGTGACCAGTGCTGTGCGGCCTTCGAGCCGCTTCGTGTTTGAACTCATGGGTCCACTGGTACGCTGTCAAAAATGGACCTGCAAGTCCAGAAACTCACGGCCAAGGGCCAAGCCACCCGACAGCGCATCATCGAGGGCGCTGCGGCCGAGATCCGCGAACGCGGTGTCGCCGTCGCCACGCTCGACGATATTCGTGCGCGCACGCAGACCTCCAAAAGCCAACTGTTTCACTATTTCCCGGACGGCAAGGAGCAACTGCTACTCGCTGTCGCCGAGCACGAGGCCCAGATGGTGCTGGACGACCAACAGCCGTATCTGGGCGCGTTGACGTCGTGGGCGGCGTGGCAGCGGTGGCGCGATGCCGTGGTCGACCGGTACCGCCGGCAGGGCCAACACTGCCCGCTTGCAGTGCTGATGTCGGAGATCGGCCGCGCCACGCCGGGCGCGCAGGCGGTCACTTCGGCGCTCATGCGTAAGTGGCATGACGAGATCGCGGCCGGTGTGCGGCATATGCAAGCGCAGGACAAGGTCGCGGCCCGGCTCGACGCGGACCGGGTCGCCGCTGCGCTGCTGGCCGGAATCCAGGGCGGCGTCGGCGTCATGCTGGCCACCGGCGACCTCAGTTATCTCGAAGCGGCGCTCGACGTCGGGTCGAGTCGAGCGCGCGGCCTCGAGCCGCTCCACGTAGGCGTCGACGTCACCGATCGCCGACTCGGCGGCGTGCACGCTGATCGCGATGGTGTCGCCGATGCCGTGCACACCGTGCGTCAGGCCCATCATCGGTGACAGCCCCGGGTAGCCGGCGGTCAGCACGACGGGCAGCTCACCGAAGCGCAGATCGGCCGGTCCGCGGTTGACGCTGGACACGACGGTGTTGCCGGTGACGGTCGGCGACCGCACCGTCGGGTCGAATTGCCTGACGCCCCAGCGCAACAGCGGTGCAGGAACCGCGGCGAACGCCCGGCTCGCCGCAAGCATCGCCGGATGCGCCGCCCTGCGGCGGCGCTGCGCCAGGTCCTGCGGCGATGCGGTCGGCCCGCTCACCGAAGTCCAGCTCCGGGTAGAGGCCACGCCGACATTGCCGAAGTGGTTGTGCGCCCGGCGGACACCGGCTTTCGCCATCGGCACCTCGGCGCCCAGCGTCGACGGGTCGTCGCCGAGCTCGCGCAGATGGTCGGCCAAGGCAGTGGACACCGCGGCCAGCACACCGACGGTGACGGTCGGGCCGGGCAGCTGGGCGCGGTTCCGGATCACCGTTCGGATGCTGCGCACACCGTCCGGCCGTGCATTGCTGTGCAGCGCCGGGCGCGAATCCGCCTGCGGGGGAACCAGTCCTGCCTCGGTGTCGCGGACCAGCTGTCGATGCGCGCGGGCCGCCCGCAAGCTGCGCCACGGCAGTGCTGCGCCGCGAAACGGCGGCGGCGCCGGCACCGGCGGTACCTCGCCCGCGCGGCCGAACAGCCATGCCGCCAGCGCCGACGACCGGATGCCGTCACCAAGCGCATGCGTGGCCTGCAGCACCACCACCGTGCCCACACCGGCACCGGGCAGCCCGTCGACCGGCGTGAACACGTGCAGCCGCCAGGTCATCCGGCTGCGCGTCCAGTTGGTGTTCGGCGCAACCCGCGCGACCGCCGCCAGACATCCCGCCCAGCTGCTGTCGTCGAGGTCGTGCACGACGAACTGGTCGGGCTCGACGTCGCCGGTGCACCCACGCGGGATAGGTGAGGACGCGGCGGTCGCGCACCCGCAGTCTCAACTCGGCGCAACCGCGCGCCCGCCCGCGGATCTCGATCCAGCGCCTGTTCGAGATCGGACGGCACGCCGGCGAAGCCGTACAGCAGGAACTGGTCGTTGGGGATCTTGGCCGACATCCAATACATCTGCGCATCGACCGCCGAGAGCCGGCGCACGCGTCATGGTCTCAGGCTATTGCTCTGCCCCATGCTCCCGCCTACAAGTGACGACGGCGCCGTCGTCGTCACCGGTGCGTCGTCGGGAATCGGCGAGGAGATCGCCCGCGAATTCGCCCGCCGCGGTTACCGATTGGTGCTCGTCGCCCGCCGGGCCGACCGGCTGCGGGAGCTGGCGGAGGAACTCGGCGGCATGGCGCACGTGCTTCCTGCCGATCTGTCGAACCGCGACGAGCGCGCGACCCTGTCCGACCAGGTGGCGGCGCTCGGCGTGGTCGCGGACATCCTGGTCAACAACGCCGGGCTCGCCACGCTGGGCCCGGTCGCCGAATCCGATCCCGAGGCCGAACTCAACCTGATCGAGGTCGACGTCGCCGCGGTCGTCGACCTGTGCAGCCGGTTCGTGCCCGGCATGGTCAAGCGCGGACGCGGCGCGGTGCTCAACGTCGCGTCGGTCGGCGCGTTCGGCCCGGTACCCGGGCAGGCGTCGTACGGCGCGGCCAAGGCGTTCGTGCTGTCCTACACCCAGGCGATGCGAGAAGAGCTGCGCGGCACCGGCGTCACCGCCGCCACGCTGTGCCCGGGACCGGTGCACACCGGCTTCGGCGAAGCCGCGGGCATACCCGACGAAGAAGCCGAGAAGTCGCTGCCGAAGTTCCTGTGGAAGGAGGCCGACGCGGTGGCCAAGGCCGCGGTCGACGGCCTGGCGTCGGGCAAGGGTGTGATCGTTCCCGGACTGCCCAACCGCATCGCGTCGGTGGTCAATCACCATCTTGCCGCGGCGGCTGTTGCTGCCGCTGGTCGCGCGCAACCATCCCGGACTGAAGAAGTCCTAGCGCGGCCTGCGCCGATGAAGTCGACGATGTGACGCGCGACGACATCGGGCTGATCGAGCTGCAGGAAGTGCCCGCGCGTTCTCGACGAGCGCGATCTCGCTGCCGTCGGGCAGCACCCGCTCGATCCACGGCGTGTAATCCTCAGAGCAGCCGTCGTCGGTGCCGTGCAGATACAGCGTCGGCAACCGCGGCGCGGACAGCCAATGCTGGTGCAGTTCGGCGTACTGCGCCGGTGGCCGGCTGCCGCGCATGGTCGCGCGGTAGTACCCGAGCGCGGCGCGCCACCGCTCGGGTGCGCCGATCGCGGCGTCGACGTGGCGCAGGTCTTCGTCGGCGCGGTATCCGGGCGACCACTGCCGCCACAGCCGCGGTATCACCCACGATGCGGAACGTTCTGGCAGCCAGGGCAATTGGAAGTACATGATGTACCAGCTGTGAAGCAGCTGACGCGGCAGTTTCGCGGCCAGCCGGCCGGAGTCGGGCACCCGACCGAACGGACGGAACGCCGCGACTGAGCGGCACCGACATGATGACGGCCTTGGCGAACGGGCTGTCCGGCATCGCCGCAAGCCCGGCTCCCGCGATCGCTCCCCAGTCGTGTCCGATGAACACGTCGCGGCCGGTCGGTCCCGCCGCATCCAGCACCCGCAGCGCGTCGTCCATCAGCGCGCCGACGTGGTAGCTGCCGTCGGACGGCAGCGACGACGGCGCATAGCCGCGCATGAACGGCGCCACCACCCGCCACCCCGCGTCGACCAGCTGCGGCGCGACCTTGCGCCAGCCGTAGGCGGTATCGGGAAAACCGTGCAGGCACAACGCGATCGGCGCGTCCGGCCGGCCCCCAGGTCAGCGCGCGCAGCTGCACGGTCGGCGTCGCGACGTCGAGCCATGCGGTTCGGTCACGCCTACACCGGGTCGAATTTGGAGATCAGCCAGCGGTCGCCGACCTTGTCCAGTGTCACCCGCACACTGGACGCGGTGTCGGTCGGCGCGTCCTGGCCGACGATCACGGTCTGGTTGACGAACACCAGCACCACGGCGTGGTTCGGGATCGGCCGACACCGAGCCGCGGCCGGAACCGTTGCCACCGCGGAGATCTGCTTCTGCTTGGCACCCGGGATCACGACGTCGTTGGTCAGCGAGGTGTACGAGTCGCGGAAATCGCCGGTCAGCAGGTCGCGGGCCGCGGCGAGCTGCTGCTCGACGGTGTCGGGCTTGTACGACAGCAGCGCGATCGTGCTGTCCTTGGCGGCCTGCATCGACTCGATGCGCGGCGCGATCTCGACGTCGCGCACCGAATTGTCCATGCCATTTCAGGTATCCCGCACCCAACGCCAGCAGCAGCGCAAGGGCGGGCAGCACACCGAAGGCGAACACCCGCGACCCACTGGATGCGCCGCTTGGGCTTCTCCGGCTTCAGCGCGATTCTCGGCGGCCTCGTCGGCGGTCTCGGTCGGCTCGTCGGTCGCTCGTCGGCTTCGTCGGCCAGCTCGGTCGCCTCGACGTCCCGTCTCGCTCGGCCTCGTCGGTATCGGTGTCGGCGGCCACGGTGGTCTCTTCCTCTGTCGGTCTGGTCTTCGCTGCTGTGCTTGCTCACGGCACGAACTCCACGTTGGACACCTTGGCCTCGTCGCCGACCTTCTGCACCGAGATCCGCATCCGCCAGGCGCGTGGCTGCTTGTTCGGGCGCACCGGCATTCGACGTCTTGACCGTCACCGCGACCAGCACCTGGGCTCCGTTGTCGGATTCGGACTCCAGCCCCGCCTCGGCGATGGTGCCGACCGACTTCGACTGCGCCTGCTTGACGACCTCGACGAACGGCTGCGCACGCTTCTGGAAGTCGTCGTAGAAGGTGCCGGTCGCCGAGTCCAGGATGCGCTGCACGTCCGCGTCGGCCTGCTGCCAGTCGATCGTGGTCAGGTTCAGCGCGCCCTGCCGGCCGACCTGGAGGAACAGCTTGCGTTGCTCGTCGGCCTGGTGCGACTGGTAGGTGCGGAACCCGAGCCAGCCGGTCAGCGCGGCCAGCGCCACCACCACGACCAGCCCGACGATCGTCGCCAGCCGCACATGCGACATCGGCGGCTTGGCCGGCGCGGCTTCCTCGTCGTCGGCATCGTCGTCGAGTCGTCGCTCGTCCGTCGGCGCTGTCGTCGCGTCATCTCGCCGTCGGTCGACGTCTCGGTCTCGGTCGCCTCCGCCGGTCTCGCTGCCGGCCGGATTCGGCTCGGTGGCACTCGACGTCTCCTCGGTGGCGGTCGAGTCGGTCAGTTCCCCGTCGGGGGCAGCAGCATCGTCTGCCATGTTTGCTCCTCTGTGGCACTGCGGGCCAGGTTGGACTGTGTGTACACACGCCCGTCCGGTCCGACGTACGTGCCGGTGGCGGGGTCGTATTCGGCGGCCGCTATCGGCGGCGGCGCCGGACCCGGCGGCGGAGCTGCTTGCGCAGGTGGCGACGCCCGGCGGCAACTGCGGGATCGGCTGCCCCGACAGCGTCGCGTTGGGGTCGCCCTTCCAGTTGTAGCCGTCGTTGAGCGGCACGTAGTTCTCGTTGCTCTCGCACATCTTCACCGTCGGCGCGCGTTTGCCCGGCACGGTCACGCAGGGCAGGTTGCGCGCACCGCGCACGTTGAACATCGCGTCCTGCGGCACGCGGCAGTACACATCGCCCGGCGGCCGGTCGGGGTAGTCCTCGAAGGCTGGGCGCCCGCTGCTGCTGGGCGGCAGGAAGCCGGTGGTGCACGGCGGCGGCAGGTTCAGGTTCAGGTTGAAGGTCAGGTAGTCGCCCTCGTAGTCCTGTTTGGTGTTCCGCTTGGCCACGCCGACCGCCTGGGTGACGGCGGTGCCCTGCGGCAGCAGCACCAGCAGCTGCTCGAGGCTCGGCTGGTAGGTGACGGCGACCTCGCCGATGCTGACCAGGTTGGCCAGCACGATCGGCAGCGTCGGCTGCAGCCGGTCGAACAGCGCCCGCACCTCGTCGGCGGCGCCCGGGCCCTTCTCCAGGACCCGGCCACGGCGGCGTCCTGGGTCTGCAGCTGGCCGGTGATGGTGGCCAGGTGCGACGCCCACGCCTGGATCGAATCCGACGGTGTCGGTCTGGGTGTCCAGTACCGGCTTGGACTGGTCGATCAGCGTGGTCAGCGGATCGAGGTTCTTGCGCGCATCGATGGCCAGCGCGGTGCTGCCCTTGACCAGCCGGCGAAGCTCCGGGCCGAGTCCGCCGAACGCGGTGTAGGCCTCGTCGATGACGGTCTTCAGGTTGTCGCGCGGGATCGCCTGCAGGCCGCGGTTGGTGGCGTCCAAGACCGTGTTGATGTCGGGCGGGACCGAGGTGCGGTCCTGCGGGATCACGTCGCCGTCCTTCAGCGGCGGCCCGTTGCCGCTGCGCGGCAGCAGCGCGACGTACTGCTCGCCGACCGCGGACTGGCTGTGCACCTCGGCGTCGAGATCGGCCGGGATCTTGATGTCCGAATCCAGCGACAGCTCCGCCTCGACGCCGGTGTCGGTCAGTCGGACGCTCTTCACCGTGCCGACCTGGGTGCCGCGGTAGGTGACGTTGCTCCGCGGATACAGCCCGCCGGTCTCCGGCAGCTCCACCGTCACCCTGTACTGCCCGACGCCGAACATCGCGGGCAACCGCATGTACCCGAAGACCATGATCGCCGAGCGCCGTCAGCGCCACCACGGCTGAAGATCGGCCAGCTGGATCACGATCCGTCTGCGTCAGATATCATGTCAGGGCCCCTGATCCCAGCGGTACGGAGCGATCAGCGGGTTGCCCGCGGTGCCCGTGCACGGGCTGGGCATCTGGCCGATGGTGCGGCCCCACTGCAACTCCAGCTAGGTCAGATCGCCCTCCCACCGCGTTCCGGTGAACAATCCGGCGTCGATCCGGCTCAGTGTCAGGTCGAAGATCACCGTCAGGTTGGCGTAGTCGCCGCGCAACCAGTTGTTGAGTGTCTCCTTGGCAACGGGAAGGTGGGCAGGAAGCTCAGCGAGCGGGTCAGCGCCGGCCGGCGTTGGCCAGCGATTCCAGCACCGGGCCCGAGGTCTTTGAGCTCCTTGACCAGGCTTCCTTGGTCTGGTTGACCGAGTCGGCGGCCAGCGCGCTGAACTTGCCGAGCTGCGTCGAGCGCCTCGGCGAGGTTGTCGCGCTGATCCTTGAGCACCGCCAGCGCATCGGGGATGGTCTTCAATGCCTTGTCCACCACCGGTTTCTGCGCGGCGAACTGACCGACCAGGTTGTTCAGGCTCTCCGTCGGCGGCGATGATGTCGTCTTTCTGGTCGTTGAGGTAGCCGATGAACTTGTCGAGCTGCTCGATCAGGCTGCGCAGGTCGTCCTCGCGGCCGGCGAACGCGGTGCTGAACGCCTCGGTGATGTCCTGGATCTGGCCGATGCCACCGCCGTTGAGCAGCAGCGAGACCGCGGCCAGCGTCTGCTCGGTGGTCGGATACTTGCCCCGACGATGCAACGGGATCAGCGAGCCGTCGTGCAGCTTGCCCTCGCGGCGGCATCGTCGGTCGGCGGGGCCAGCTCGATGTGCAGAGAGCCCAGCAGGCTGGTCTGGCCGAGCTTGGCGGTCGCGTTGGCGGGCAGCTGCGACGTCGCCGTTGAGCTGTCATCGTGACCAGCGCGTGCCAGCCCTGCCGTTCGATCTTGGTCGACGTTGCCGACCGTGACGTCGCCGACCCGCACCCGGGAGTTCTGTTCGATGTTGTCGACGTCGGGCAGCTGCGCCTGGATGGTGAACGCGCCCGGGCCCTTGCCCTGCGATGCCCGGCAGCGGCAGCGAGTTCAGCCCTCGCCAATCGCCGCAGCCGGCCACCGCGAGCGCGAGCACCAGCAGGCGCCGACGGCGACGCGTATCCGCTTGGCCCGCATCACGATCCGCCTCCCGGCGGCACCATCATGCCCGGCAGTCCGTCGGCCGGGTTGGTCGCGATCGGCGCCTCGGCGGCCAGCGGCGGCCCGGCCGGCGGCGGCAGGCGCTGCGGCCGGCGCGCCGGCAGCGGTGGCGGCCTGCGCGGCGGCGGCGGTTGCGGCGGAATGTAGTCGGCCGCATCCAGTCCTCGCTGTAGGTGATCTCGTTCGGCCGCGCCGTGGCACCGACGAACAGGTTCTGACCGATCGGCAGGAAGTTGTACTGGCGGTTCTTGACGATCGGCGCCAGGTACTGCACGCACAGCTTCGCCGACTGCTCGGCGCCCAGCCGCGACGCGGCCTGAATCGCGCCGCAGAGGAAGGTGATCGGGTTGGCGAAGTTGTTGATCACCGGCACGCTGCTCACCGCGCCCTGGGCGGGTTGATAGATGTTGAGAAGTTCTGGAACGTGTTGGGCGCCACGTGCAGGATCTGCTTGACGTCGTCGAGGCTGTCGATCAGCGCCTGGGTCACACCGCCAGCTTGTCCGACGTGGTGCCGAGCGCTTCGCGGTTGTCGGCCACGAAGGTCTGGACGTCGCCGACCACGGCGTTGAGATCCCTTACCGCGTCGGCCGACCTCGTCGGGGTCGTTGGCCAGCAGGCCGGTCACCGAGGCCAGGTTCTGGTTGAGCTGGCGCATCAGGTCGGTGCTGTCCTGCAGCGCCGACACCAGGATCGACAGGTTCTTGACGGTGCTGAAGATGTCGGTGCTGTGGTCACCGAGCGCCGAAAACGCCTGCGACAGCTTGATGACGGTGTCGCGGATGTTGGCGCCCTGGCCGCGCAGGTTGTCGGCGGCGGTGTTGACGAACGCTCCCAGCGGGCTGACGCCGCCGGGTTGGGTCGGCTGCAGCGTGTCCGTGAGCTTCTCCAGTTGCTGCGCGGAAGTGGTCGCACTCGACCGGAACCGCGGTGCGCTCCTGCGGGATCACCGTGTCGTCGGCCATCACCGGCCCGCCGGTGTAGGCCGGGGTGAGCTGGATGGCCCGCGCCGTGACCAGCGTCGGCGACAGGATCGCGGCGTTCGCGTCGGCGGGCACCTTGTACTTGCTGTCGTACCAGAACGTGATCTTGACCCGCTCGGGCTGCGGCTCGATCTTGTCGATCTTGCCGACGGGCACACCGAGGATGCGCACGTCGTCGCCGACGTAGATGCCGTTGCTGTTGTCGAAGTAGGCAACGACGTTCATGCGGTTGATGGTGTCGCTGGTCCGCAACAGCACGACGACTCCGGCGACCAGCAGCACCACGAGGGCCGACGGCGAGCCAGCTCCTGCGGATGCGGCTCATTGTCCGGCCTCCCCGGCGGGCTGCGGCACGCTCACCGCGGCGCGGGCACGAGCACCGGGCTCGGCGTCGGCAGCGGCGTGGAGTCGCAGCCCGGGTGGCGCCGCGCGGGCGGTCCCGGCGGCGGACCGCCGGGCGGCGGCGCGGGCAGCGGCTCGCGGTAGGGGTAGCAGCCGGTAGGGCCGGGCAGCGGCAAGCCGGGCGGACCGCACCCTGATCGCCCGGGTTGCCGGTGATGGCATCGGGCAGCGTCAATGCGGTTCGCCGCCCTGGCCGGTCCGCGGATAGGGCACCGGCAGCGCAGGCGTGCCCGGCTGGCCGATCTGCGGGTCGGTGCGCTCCGACGGCAGCAGCACATTGGGATCCAGTCCGAGGTCGGAGAACGCGGCGTCGATGAACGGCTGCACGAACTGGCCGGGCAGCAGGTTGGCGATGTAGGCCTTGAAGAACGGGCCCGGACGACACCGATTCGCCCAGCGACATCGCGTACTGGGTTGAGCAGTTTGAGCGACTTCTGCAGGCGTTCCTTGCGGTTGTCGACGATCGTCAGCACGCCGTTGAGCTTGTCCAGCGCAGGCTTCATCGTGTCGCGGTTCTCGGCGATGAAGCCCTGCAGCTGCTGGCTCAGCGCGGAGATGTTGCCCGAGATCTGGTCCAGCGCGGCGCTTTGGCTCTCGCAGCTGGGCCAGCAGCGCATTGGTGTTGGCGATCAGGCTGACCACCTGGTCGCTGCGCTCGGCCAGCACCGTGGTCGCCTTGTTGGCGTTGGTCAGCAGGTCGCGCAGCTGCGCGTCGCGCTCGTTGAGGGTGTCGGAGAACCGGGCCACCCCTCGACCGCGACCTTCAGATCGGGCGGGGTGTCGGTGAACGTCTCCGACAGCACGCTCAGCGAGTCCGACAGCTGGTTGGTGTTCAGTCCGCTGATCGTCGTCGTCAGATCGCCGAGCGCGTCGGGCAGTTGATAGGGCGACGTGGTCCGCTCGAGCGGGATCGTGCCGTCCTGTCGACCGTCGCCGCGCGGGGTGACCTCGAGGATCTTGGCGCCCAGCAGGCTCTTGGTCTTGATCGCCGCCTCGGTGCGATCGCCGAGCCGGATGTCCTTGTCGACGGTGAACTTGACCAGCACCCGCGGCCCGTCGAGCTCGATGGACGTCGACCTGGCCCACCTGCAAGCCCGAAACCTGCACGGCGGCATCGGGCATCAGTCCGCCGGCCTCGGCGAAGTACGCCGAGTACTCCTTGTCCTGGTTGAGGAACGGCAGCTTGTCGTAGTTGCAGCGCACCCACGACGATGGCCGCGGTGACGGCCAGCCCGATGGCGCCGATGACGAACGGGTTGCGTTCGGCGAATGACTTCATCTCGGCGTGCACCGCCCGGTGGTCTGGCCGGCGACCTTGACGTACACCGGCTGGCCGCCTTTGCCGTTGAGCTTGAGCACGACGTCGCACAGATAGAAGCTGAAGAAGTCGCCGTAGAGGCCTTGCCGCGCAAGGCCTGATAGGCGTCGGGCAGGGTGTTGAGCAGGTTGTCGAAGTAGTCGTGGTCGGCGACCACGATCCCTGCGGTCCGGTCGGTTTCGTGGACGTCTTTGCGAACGGCGGACGGGCCTGCGCCAGCAGATCGGCGATGCTGCCGGCGGCGGCGTTGGTGTAGGCCAGGCCGTTGCTGATGTCCTGCTTGCGCGTCTGCCAGGCCCTGCACCAGTTCGGCGAGCGAGTCGACCGCCTTGGCGAACTGGTCGCTCTGGTCGCCCAGCGACCCGAGCACGGTGTTGAGGTTGACGATGACCTGCCCGATCAGCTGGTCGCGGTCGGCCAGCGTGTTCGTCAGCGCCGCGGTCTGGGTGAGGAACGAGCTGATCGTTCCGCCCTGCCCCTGGAATGCCGCGATCAGCTGGCCGGACAACGCGTTGACCTGGTCGGGATCCAGCGCCCGGAACAGCGGCCGGAACCCGCCGATCAGCGCGTCCAGATCCAGCGCCGGCGAGGTGCGGGCCAGCGGGATCGTGTCGCCCGGGTTGAGCTTCTTGGTGCCGCCGGCGCCTTCCTCGAGCGCCAGATAGCGGCCGCCGATGAGGTCGTCGTAGCGGATGACGGCCCGGGTGCCCTCGGTGAGCACCACCGAGTCGTCGGCGGTGAACTCGACCAGCGCCGTCGTGTCGTGCTGGATGGCGACTTCTTGACCTTGCCGACCTCGACGCCGGCGATGCGGACGAAGTCGCCGTTCTCCAGCCCGGTCACGTTGGTGAACTCGGCGCGGTAGGTGTGGGCCTTCTCGCCGAAGCGCAGCTGCCCGAACACCGCGAACAGCCCGAACACGCCGAGCAGGCACACAGCCAGAGAAGACGGCCAGCCGCCACAGCGACGCCTCGCAGGTTCGTCTCTCATGGCTGGTTACCTTTCGTGGCTGTCGGTGGTCGGTCACGGGCGATGGCGCGGCCGACCGGCAGCGGGATGGGCGGCAGCGGGGTCGGCTGCATCTGCGCAGGCGCATGGACCACGAACGGCTCCGAGCCCGGCGTCGGACCCGGATCCCGCGGCGCCATCGGCGGCGGCGCCGGCGGCAGGCCCGGCCACAGCGGTGTGCCGTCCGGCGCGTACAGATCGCGCGCCGTAGCCGGGGCGCCCGGATACGGGATCGGTCCCGGCGCGGGCCCGCCGAACAGGTTGCGGATGCTCGGCGGTTCGGGCACCGCGCGGGTGACCGGAGGTAGTTGGCCCAGCCCGGGAAGCCGATGCCGGGGTTGGGCCGCCAGTCCATGCCGGTGCCGAAGCCGGTGTTGGTGACCAGTTGCGCACCGGCCAGTTCTTCGCGACATCCGGCAGCGAGCCGCAGCCCGGCTTGCCGCCCGGTCCGCCCTTGGCGCCGATGATCGGCAGGTTGTCCGGATAGTGGTACGGGTCGTCGCCGAGCGACAGGCCGGCGTCGAGCACGAGTGTTCGGCCGTTGCCGCCGGGCGCTTCGTAGCCTCCGTTGTCGAGCAGGGTCTTCGCGCCCATCAGCAGGCAGGTGTACTCGGGGTTGTACTTGTACAGCAGGTTCGTCGTCGGCTCGAGCACATTGATGGCCTTGACCAGGTTGGCCTGATTCGGCGCCAGCAGGTTGATCCCGCTGTTGGAAAGCCCAATCGTGGCCAGCAGCAACGCATCCAGCTGCTTGGCGTGGCTGGTGACGGTCGCGCTGGTCGTGCTCGCGGCGTTCAGCGTCGTCAGGATGTCCTGCGCCGCACCGCTGTAGGTGTCGTTGAAGCCCTTGAGCGCCTGCCAGTCGCGCGGATCGTCTCGCTGCGCGGATTGAGTTGCGAGCAGAACCTGATTGGCGTCGGTGGTGGCCTGGCCGATCCGCTCGCCTTGACCGCGGACGCCGTCGGCGAGCGCGGACAGGATGCTGTTGAGCTTGGCCGGGTCGATCTGATCCAGCACGGCGACCAGGTTCTCGAACACCGTGTTGACCTCGGTGCTGACGTTGCGCGACTTCAGCACCTGACCCGCCGCGAGCCGCTGCGGGCTGGGGTCGCTCGGGATAGACCAGGTCGACGAACTTGGCGCCGAAGACCGTGGTGGCCCGGATCTGCGCCTCGACGTTGGCCGGGATGTACTTGATCTGGTCCGGGTCGATCTCGAGCTTCAGCGACGACGGGCTCCTTGCCGCCACGCGATCGCGGCGACCCGGCCGACCTGCACGCCGCGCAGCTTGACCTTGGCGTCGGTCTCCATCACCAGGCCCGCCCGGTCCGAGGTCAGCGTGACCGGGACGCGGGCTCGCAAGGTGCCCGTGAACAGCGCGTAGCGTCAGCCACGATCAGCACCGCGAACGACCACCACCAGGATCAGCGTCCACCACCCCGGGTGCAGGCCTTCGTCGTCGCTGTCCATCGTGCTACCCGCCAGGTTGAAGTTGCCGGATTGGCCGTAGACGGCCAGCGAGATCATCACGAGAACGAACGCCGCGACGATCAGCGAGGTGCGCACCGCGCGCCCGACGGCCTCGCCGACGCCGGCGGGCCCGCCGCGCGCGGTGAAGCCGTAGTAGGTGTGCACCAGCATGATCACGACGGCCAGCGCGACGCACTGGACGAACGACCAGAACAGGTCGGTCGGGATTCAGGAACGTCCGGAAGTAGTGGTCGTAGACGCCGGTCGACTGGCCGTAGAGAACGGTGGTGCCGAACCGCGCCGCCCAGAACGAGGCCAGCACGCCGACGCAGTACAGCGGAATCACCACGAGCACCCCGGCGATCACCCGGGTGGACGCCAGGTAGGCGACGACTGCGGATGCCCATCACCTCGAGCGCGTCGATCTCCTCGTTGATCCGCATGGCGCCGAGTTGTGCGGTGGCGCCCGCGCCGATGGTGGCCGACAGCGCGATGGCGGTGGTCGCGGGCGCGATCAGCCGCACATTGAAGAAGGCCGACGCGAATCCGGTCAGCGCCTCCACGCCGATCTCGGAGAAGTCGGTGTAGCCCTGCACCGCCACCAGTGCGCCGGTGGTCACGGTCAGGAAGCCGACGATCGCGACCGTGCCGCCGATCACGATGAGCGCCCCTGCGCCCAAGCCCATCTGAGCGATGAGCCGCAACAACTCGACCCGGTAGTGGGTGACGGCGATAGCACGATCGAGCGCAGGGTGCTGGCCGTAGAACTTGGTCTGCACGCCGATCTGGTTCCAGCGGCCGGCCACGCTGCCGAACGCGGCTCTTCAGCCAGGGGAACTGGGAATGGGGCCGCGAGACCGTCACATCGTCACCTTCACGGCGACGGCGGTGGCGACGACGTTGATCGCGAACAGCGCCATGAACGTGAACACCACGGTCTCGTTGACCGCGTTGCCGACGCCCGCCGGGCCGCCGCCCACGGAAATGCCCTTGTAGCAGGCGATCAGGCCGGCCGACAGCCCGAACAGCGCCGCCTTGAGCAGCGCGATGATGACGTCGGCGGCGCCGATGATCAGCGTCAGGCCGGCCGCGAAGGCGCCCGGGCGAGACGTGCTGGATGTAGACGCAGAAGAAGTAGGCGCCGGCCAGGCCGACCAGGATCACCGTCGCCGACAGCGCCAGCGACACCAGCGTCGCGGCCAGCACCCGCGGAACCACAAGCGCCTGAATCGGGATTGACGCCCATCACCCGCAGCGCGTCGAGTTCCTCGCGGATCGTCCGCGCGCCGAGGTCGGCGCACATGGCGGTGGCGCCGGCGCCGGCGACCACCAGCACCGTCACGATCGGCCCGATCTGGCGCACCGTGCCCAGCGCCGCGCCGGTGCCGGAGAAGTCGGCGGCGCCGAACTCGGTCAGCAGGATGTTGAACGTGAACGTCAGCAACACCGTGTACGGGATCGTCAGCATCAGCGTCGGCACGATCGACACCCGCGCGACGAACCAAGACTGCGAGATGAACTCGCGCCACGCGAACGGCGGCTTGAACATCGCCACGAAGGTGTCGAGCGCCATCGCGAAGAACCCGCCGACGGCGCGCACCGGTTTGGCAATGACGTTGGAAGCGACCATTAGCGGGTCCTTCCTCGTGTGCTCCTCACCGCCATAGGCCGCTGATCCCTCCGACGAACAACCCGTGCTCCACAGGCTGTGGCTGACGTTACACGGGAGGACGCCGAAGAACCGTACATCACCAATTTCTGGCCGGGCAACACGTGACCGTGCCGGATGCCGTGCACCACTTTGGCCATCCGGCGCGGGTCAAGGCACTGTCAGTGCGCGCCATACTTCAGCGGGCGTGAGCCGTTTCAGCAAACGCTCGTCCGCGCCGATAGCCTATCTCGACGCGATGTGGGCGATCGGCCGACCGCGTGATCAGGCGTGCGGACCGCGTCCTCGAGCTCGGCGATGACGATCTTGCGCATGCCCAGCATGGCCTTGGTCGCCGCCGCGGCGCGGGCGGGGTCGGGGTCGCCGGTGAGCTCGTAGAGCCGGTCCGGCACGATCTGCCAGCTCAGCCCGAACCGGTCCTTGAGCCAGCCGCACTGCGACTCCTCGCCGCCGTCGACCAGCCGGTCCCAGTAGTAGTCGACCTCGTCCTGGTCCTTGCAGTCGACCATGAACGAGACCGCCTCGGTGAACGGGAATTGCGGGCCGCCGTTGATGCCGATGAACCGCTGGCCGTCGAGCACGAAGATGGCCGACACCACCTCACCCGGCGTGCCCGGGCCCGGCGTCGGTGTAGCGGTCGAACTTCTCGACCGACGAGTTCGGGAAGACCGACGTGTAGAACTGCGCGGCCTCCTCGAGGTCGTTGTCGAACCAGAGCGACGGCGTGATCGAGGGCATGGCGGTTCCTGTCGTCAAGGCGGCTTTCCCGGTAGAGACCGGGCGGACGCGCGAAACTCATCGCCGGTTCGGCGCCGAGGCGCAGCCGCAGCGCGAAGTCCAGCAGCCAGGCCTGGGCCTGCTTCAGGCCCTCGTGCGTCATCGGGCGACTGGTTGGCCATCACCCGGCTGACGACCGCGCTGATCGCGACGGCGTCGGGCTCCGGATCGGCCAGCGGAAACGAGCCGTCGGCGCGGCCGCGGCGCAGGATCTCGACCAGCGAGCGCTCCCGGTCGGCGTGCGCCCGCTCGCGGGTCTCCCGGTAGCCCTTGGCCACCCGCACCTCGTCGGAGTCGATGACGGTCAGGTGCATCCGCATGTCCGGCGTCGTTCATCACCCGAACATCTCGCCGATCCACGCCTCGAGCTGGTCGGCGGGAGCTCCCGGCGGCCTCGTCGAGCGATCCGGTCCAGCCGAGCGGCCACCGCGTCGCTCTCCTGCCGCAGCATCGCCAGGAACAACTCGTCCTTGGACCCGAAGTGGCGGTAGAAGGCCCGGGTCGACACCCCGGCGCGCTGCAGGATCGCCGCAACGGGATCGGCCCGGTGTGCGGCTCGGACAAGGCAGCCGTAGGCGGCGTCGATGATGCAGCCGCGGTCGTCGGTCACTGGCGGTGTCTGGCTGCACGAGCGCAAATTCTAGGGACGTCGGCGCCGCCGGGCCGAAGATCGGCGCAAATTATCCGCTCGGTAACGTGAGGCCCGGGGCCAGCCGAGAGGACGTCCGTGAGCACTACCCGCAGCGAACCGCAGACCGTGAAGTTTCGCGGCGCCGACGACCTCACTCTGGTCGCCGACGAATGGAACCGCGGCGCGCGCATCGGCGGCGACGCAGCCCGACGGTCATCTGATGCTGCACGGCGGCGGCCAGAACCGGTTCTCCTGGAAGAAGACCGGCCAGATCCTGGCCGACGCAGGGCCTGCATGTGGTCGCGCTGGACAGCCGAGGGCACGGCGACAGCGACCGCTCACCGGATGCGAACTACACGGTCGAGGCGCTGTGCGCGGACACGCTGGCGGTGCTCGACCAGATCGGGCGGCCGGTGGTGCTGATCGGCGCCAGCATGGGCGGGATGACCGGCATCCTCGCCGCCGACGAGGCCGGCCCGGAGAAGGTGACCAAGCTGGTGCTGGTCGACGTGGTGCCGCGGTACGAGAAGGACGGCAGCGCCCGCATCCGCGACTTCATGTTCAGCCACGTGCACGGCTTCGAGTCGCTCGAGGAGGCCGCCGACGCGGTCGCCGCGTACCTGCCGCACCGGACCAAGCCGCGCAGCCCGGAGGGGCTGAAGAAGAACCTGCGGCACCGCAATGGCCGGTGGTACTGGCACTGGGATCCGGCGTTTCTGACCAAGCCGGACGAGGATCCGTTCGTGCGGGTGGAGCAGCTCGAGCAGGCAGCGATCGACCTGACCATCCCGATCCTGCTGATCCGCGGCAAGCTCTCCGACGTGGTCAGCGCGGAAGGGGTGAAGGACTTCCTCGACAAGGTGCCGCAGCGCCGAGTTCGTCGAGTTGTCCGAGGCGGGACACACCGCGGCCGGCGACGACAACGACGCGTTCTCCGAAGTCGTCGTGCAGTTCGTCAGCCGGTGAGCGGTCGGGCTTCAACTTCCTGGAGGCGCCTGAGCTGCCGGCCCCCGGGTGAGCGAGGCGCAGGCAGAGGAAATCTGGCCACCCACTACGGCATGCGCGCGCGCCACGTCGCTGGGCAGCCAGCAGGACAAGAACTTCATGGTCACCGACGACGACGGCGAGATCGTCGGGGTGCTCAAGATCGCCAATCCGGCGTTCACCGCGACCGAGCTGGAGGCCCAGGACTGGCGGCGCGAACTGATCGCCGAGGCGGAGCCGATCCTGCGGGTGGCGGTGCCGCTGCCCAACGCCGCCGGCGAGAAGTGCACGGCCATAACGGGTTTGGTCGACGGAACCGCCTACGTGCGGTTGCTGCGGTACCTGCCCGGCGGCACGCTGCTGGAGTCGGGCTACCTGTCGCCGGCCGCCGTCGCCGGCCTCGGCGACGTCGCAGGCCGGGTGAGCCGGGCGCTGGAGGGCTTCAGCCATCCCGGCCTGGACCGGGTCCTGCAATGGGATCTGCGCTACGGCGCTGACGTCGTGGCGGAGCTGAGTTCGCACGTCGCTGACCCGTCGGACCGCGACGCGGCTGGAGACCGCGGCACGCGAGGCCTGGTCGCGGATCGCGCCGCTCGCCGACGAGCTGCCGCGGCAGGCGGTGCATCTCGACCTGACCGACGCGAATGTGGTGGTGTCGCGCTCGCCGGAGGCACCGCTCCCCGACGGGGTCATCGACTTCGGCGACCTGTCCGACAGCTGGGCGGTGTCCGAGCTGGCGATCACCGCGTCGTCGGTGCTGGGACACGCTGGCGCCGAACCGACTTCGGTGCTGCCGGCGGTGCGGGCGTTCCACGCCATCCGGCCGCTCTCGACGGCGGAGGCCGACGCGCTGTGGCCGATGCTGGTGTTGCGCACCGCGGTGCTGATCGTCAGCGGCGCGCAGCAGGCGCGTGCTGGATCCCGACAACGCCTACATCACCGACCAGTCCGACGCCGAGCGGCGCATGTTCGAGCTGGCGACCTCGGTTCCGATCGATGTGATGACCGCGGTGATCAAGGCCGACCTGGGTCTCGCCGTCGCGCCCGGCGCGCCGTCGCGCGGCCCGCTTGTCGCCGTGGACCCGGCCACGGTGGTGACGCTCGACCTGTCCACCACGTCCGACGTCTACGACTACGCGTTCGACGACGACGGCTCGCTGTAGCCGGTGTCGAGGACGAATTGGCCAGGGCGGCAATGCAAAACGGTGCGCAACTCGTCGTCACCCGGTACGGTCAGGCGCGGCTGAGCCGGACGCCGCGCCTCAGCCAGGACAGCCCCGACGTCGTCGGCGACCGGCATCAGCCTGTGGGCGGCGTCTGCGACGCCGCTGGTCGCGCCGTGGGACGGCGAGGTCGTGATGTGACGGCGATCGATCACATTGCGCGGCGCCGATTACGAGCTGACACTGACCGGCGTGCGTGCAGTGGCGTCGGGCAGCGTGCGCGCCGGTGAGCCGCTGGCCGACGCGCCGTGCGGGCGAGTGGGTCGAGGTCGGCGTGCGGCCGGCCGGCGCACCCGTCGGCGCCGCTGTTCACGCGGTCCGAGCTGGCGCCGGGCTGGCTGGCGCTGGCCCGTGATCCGCGACCACTGCTCGGGCTGCCCGCCGTCGAGGTCGCCGACGCCGGCGACCTGTTGTCGCGCCGCGACGCGAGTTTTGCTCCCGTGCAGGAGTTCTACTACCGCCAGCCGCCGCAGATCGAGCGCGGCAGGCGGCATTTCCTGATGTCGACCGCCGGTCGCACGTTACCTCGACATGGTCAACAACGTCACCGTACTGGGCCACGCGCATCCGCGGATCGCCGACACCGCGGCCCGGCAGCTGCGCAAGCTGAACACGAATTCACGGTTCAACTATGCGGCGGTTGTCGAGTTCAGCGAGCGACTCGCCGCGACTGCTGCCCGACCCGCTGGACACGGTGTTTCTGGTCAATTCCGGCTCGGAGGCAAGCGATCTGGCGATCCGGCTGGCGACGGCGGCGACGGGCCGGCGCGATGTGGTCGCGGTCCGCGAGGCCTATCACGGGTGGACGTACGGCACCGATGCGGTGTCCACGTCGACCGCCGACAACCCCAATGCGCTTGCCACCCGGCCGGATTGGGTGCACACCGGTCGAATCGCCGAACAGTTTCCGCGGCAAGTACCGGGGCGCCGAGGCCGCGAGTACGCCGGGCGAGGCGGTGCAGCAGATCGAGCGGCTGGTGGCCGACGGCCGCGCCGCCCGCGGCGTTCATCTGCGAGAGCGTGTACGGCAATGCGGGTGGCATGGCGCTGCCGGACGGCTACCTGCAGCAGGTGTACGCGGCGGTGCGGGCGGCGGGCGGGCTGGCGATCTCCGACGAGGTGCAGGTCGGGTACGGCCGTCTCGGCGAATGGTTCTGGGGTTTCATGCAGCAGGATGCGGTGCCTGACATCGTCTCGATCGCCAAGTCGACGGGCAACGGGTATCCGCTCGGCGCGGTGATCACCAGCCGTGCCGTCGCCGATGGGTTCCGCTCGCAGGGCTATTTCTTCTCGTCGACCGGCGGCAGTCCGCTGTCGTGCGCGATCGGCATGACCGTCCTCGACGTGTTGCGCGACGAGGGGCTGCAGGAGAATGCCGCGCGCGTCGGCGGCCACCTGAAGATCGAGACTGCAAGCGCTGCAGGGCAAGCACCCGATCATCGGCACCGTGCACGGAATCGGGCTCTACCTGGGCGTCGAGATGGTCCGCGACCCAGAGACTTTGGAGCCCGCCGCCGAGGAGACCTCGGCGATCTGCGACCGGATGCTCGAGCTCGGGGTGGTCATCCAGCCCACCGGCGACCACATGAACATCCTGAAGACCAAGCCGCCGTTGTGCATTGACATCGAGGCGGCGGACTTCTACGTCGACACGTTGGACAGGGTGCTGACCGAGGGCTGGTAGGTCCGGCTCAGGCACCGTGATTCGGTGCTATGGCCGAGACTGACACCAGGGCTGTGGATTCAGCCATCGAGGTCACGGTCAACAGCCCTGGCGTCAATCTCGCCCGTAGGGTGTCGACGTGAGCACAATCGGATCGGCTGCGCGTGGCGGGGTTGATTTACTTCGCTTCGCTGCGTTCTATCGAGCGATGACACGTTCCGCCGACGAAGTGGTGACCGAGTTCTGCAAGCTGTGGGCCGCGCCCGACCCCGAGGAGCTGGCCGGCTACTTCACCGAAGACGCCATCTACCACAACATTCCGATGGATCCGGTGCAGGGCCGAGAGGCGATCAAGGTGTTCATCGCCGGGTTCACCGCCGCGTTCGACGGCATCGATTTCCAGGTGCACCGTCAGGTCAGCGACGGCAACCTCGTGATGAACGAGCGCACCGACGTGATGCACCGCAAGGACGGCGGCGAGATCCCGCTGCCGGTGATGGGCATGTTCGAGGTCGTCGACGGCAAGATCGCCGCGTGGCGCGACTACTTCGACCTGGCGAACGGTCACCAGGCGCTTCGGCATGTCCAGGAAACTAGGCCAGCAGCGGCACCTCGCTCGTGCCGGTCGTCGGTGAGGATCTCGAACATCGCGCGGCGGGTGGCCACCAGCTCTCTGCGCTCGAAAGCCTTGCCCGCCACCTGGATTCGACAGGTCGCGATCGCCGAGTTGTAGCAGTACTTCGAGTCGCCGTCGGTGTCGGTGTAGGTCAGGCCGATGACGTCGGCGGGCTCGACGACGATCTCGCCCTCGATCATCTGATCCCCGACCCGTGCGCCGAACGCCCATGAGAACGGCTGATACCTGCCGTGGGTCTGCATGCTGCCAAGGATCGAGCGGACCGCGAACTCCTGACCCGCGTGACGGAACACGAACAGCGTGGCCGCAGGCGTCAGCACCGGTCCGATCGCTGCCCGTGCCGTCACGATCTCCAGGGTCGAGTCGGGCGCGTCGTCGAAGCCGCACACCTGGCCGAACGCGTAGGCCGGGGTGTGCCGCGTGCCCCAGTTGTGGTTGACGCTGCCGGTCCAGCCGTCGAGAACGAGCCGGGCGTCGTCGAGCTCCACCTGGCCGTCGAACTGGGCCAGCGGGTGGCGCACCGTCGTCTTGGCCGTCGGGATTCGCGCCTTGTAAGCGCGGTCGGTGAGGAGCTTGACCATGTCCTCGGATCCCGGGGTGATCCGCAGATCCCATCGCGCCGAGCGGTTTCCGCCCGTCACGACGCCCTGCGCGGACCGGTCGTCGATGGACGTCGCGCCGATCCGCGCGGTCCAGTTGTCGTACTCGTAGGCGGCGGCGTCGATCGGGTATGGCTGCTTGAGCGCCCGGTTGCCCGCGCCGTCGGGGTCGAACACCATCACCCAGACGTCGGCCACCGGATCGCCTGCCGTGGGCAGCAGTAGGGTCTCGCGCAGCCACAGCGCCTGCGGCTGATCGGGGTCGTTGGCGCGGATGTAGCGGCTCTCGTAGTAGGGCGCCTCGGGCTTCACGGGTTCAGCATCCAATACTTGAGCGGTGATGGGAGCGCAGATTGCGGCTTATGTGCTCGCGGGGATCGCCGCGGTGGAGGCGGTGGCGCTCGTCGTGGTTTGGGTGATCTACAGCGCGTCAGAAGCGTGAACTCGACGAGCTGCGCCGCCGGCTCGACACCAGAAACATGCTGTTCTCGGGTGGCCGGGAGGCCGTCAAACAGGTCTGGCAGACCGCCAACATCCTGCGCAAGGACGGGCTGGGGGCGGCCGTCCGGTCGTCGATCGAGGATCTCGCCGACTGGGCGGAGGTGGAGCGGCCGGATCTGGCGCGGCTCGCACCGAGCGGCAAGGTGGCGATCGTGTTCTCCGACATCGAGGAGTCGACGGCGCTCAACGAGCGCATCGGCGACCGGGCGTGGGTCAGGCTGATCGGCAGTCACGACAAGATGGTGCGCAGGCACGTCAAACAGCACGCCGGTCACGTGGTGAAGAGTCAGGGTGACGGCTTCATGATCGCCTTCGCGCATCCCGAGCAGGCGGTGCGGTGCAGCGTCGACGTCCAACGCTCACTGTCCAGGCGGCCCAACGGCATTCGCGTCCGGATCGGCATCCACATGGGCAAGTCGGTACGCCGCGGCGACGATCTGTTCGGCCGCAACGTCGCGATGGCGGCGCGCGTGGCGGCCCAGGCCGACGGCGGCGAGATTCTGGTCAGCGAAGTGGTGCGCGACGCGGTCAGCGACCAGACGACATCGCGTTCGACGAGGGCCACGACGTCGAGCTCAAGGGGTTCACCGGCTCGCATCGGCTCTACGCCGTGGCGCCCTAGGTGGTCTCGCCAGCCTCGGCCAGCCGTTGATGCAGACGCGCGCGGATGTCGTCGGGTGTGTAGGCGTTGCGCTTGCGTTGGTCGCGCGCGACCAGCACTCCGCCCGCCACCACCCCGGCGACACCGGCCAGTCCGACCAACTTCCATATGCCACGCATAGCAAGAGTCTGCCTAAGCTGCGGTGGTGAAAGAAAGCACGGTGTCGTTGCAGCAGGCGCTGGACGAGACCCGGACCGGGGATATCTGGCTGTTTCGCGGCGGTTCAGGGCCCGACCGTGCGATCCAGACGTTGAGCAACGCCCCGGTGAACCACGTCGGGATGACGGTCGCGATCGACGACCTGCCCCCGTTGATGTGGAGCGCGGAACTCGGCAACAAGCTGCTCGACGTGTGGACCGGCGGCAACCATCGTGGCGTGCAACTCAACGACGCCCGCCAATCCGTCGAGCAATGGTTCAACGTCTACGGACAGCGCTGCTGGCTGCGCCAGCTGACGCCGTATGCCACCCGCGAGCAGGAGGACCGGATGCTGCGGGTCATCGCCCGGATGGACGGCACGCCGTTTCCCAGCACTGCGCGCGTGACGGGGCGATGGTTTCGTGGCCGAGTGCCGACGGCGGGCGACTGGACGCGGGGAATACCGTTCCTCGACAGCAAGGTTCAGGAGTCGTCGCGGCGAAGGAAAGCAGAGAAGCGCAAGATGGGCTTGGAAACCGCCTACTGCGCCGAGACCGTCGCCATCACCTATGAGGAAATGGGCTTGCTCGTCACCGACAAGGACTCGAGTTGGTTTGACCCCGGCAAGTTCTGGAGTGGCGATGAACTGCCGCTGGCTCCTGGCTACCAGCTCGGCGACGAAATCGCCGTTCTGCCATAGACACTCAGTCCACGCTGATCTCGGCCAGCTTGGACCAGCCGGTCGCGTCGACGGTCTGGCTGATGACCTGAGGCGTGTGCGCCAGTGCCTGCGGCAGGTCGCGCTGCGCGGCCTTGAAGTGATCGCTGTTGACGTGTGCGCTGCCGGCGTCGCCGTCGCGGAACGCCTCAACGAGCACGAACTCGGCGGGGTTGTCGAGGCTGCGCGACCACTCGAACCACAGGTTGCCGTCTTCGGCGCGCGTGGCCGCGGTGAACGGCGCGACCAGTTCGGGCCAGCGTTCGGTCCATTCGGGTTTCGTCTCGAACTTCACCACGATGAAGATCATTTCGGCCCTCCTACGCCCTATCCAGTGTCCCGCCGGCCAATCAGATGCGCGTCAAAACCGGTCATCTCCGGTACCGAGCGGCGTAAATTTCGGTTCATGGCCGATCAGGATCCTCGGGCGAAGTATCGGGAGCTCCCTCCGCCCGTTGACAACGAGGACATGGTCGTCGAGGTCGACACCGACTTAGCCTCCGTCGAGCATGCGGGCCAGCCGGAGTTCAATAACGGGGCGGACCCCTACCTGCGCATCACCGGGTGGCTACCGCCCTAAGCAGTCCAAGAATCCGCCAAGTCGTCTAGCGCAAGCTATTGGACATGAAACCGATGCTGCCCTTGGTGGCCGTTGTTCTCATCGCGGGATGTTCCGCGCAGAACGCAACTCCTGCTGCGCAATCCCCGTCGGCCCCCTCGACGGTGACGGTGACCGTGACTCCCCCAGCGAGCAGTCCCTCAGCGACCGCTGCGCCGACGCCGAGTCCGTCGACGCCCGAGATGCCCGGCCCGTGCTCCGACGATGACCTCACGGTCACCAACGGACCTTTGGAGTCGGCGAACACTCAGCGTCACGTCATCGTGTCCTTCACGAACTCGTCGGCACACGCGTGCACGCTCGTCGGATATCCCGGCGCGGACCTGGTGACGCCGGCCGGTGGTGTGCTGATCAACGTCCCACGGCGGCCAGCCGCTGCAGCACATCGACTCACCCTCGCCCCAGGCGACGTCGCCACCGCGGACGTAACGGCCTATGCCATCGACACCTCGACCGGAAACGCGTGCCCTCGCTGGGGCGATCTGGTCGTCACCCCACCCAACGACTTCGTGTCGCACCCCTTGAGCGTGGATGTACCCATTTGCAGCGCGACGGTTGGCTCAGTGGGGTAAGCGACGAATTCCAGCTAGCAGCAAGCGCCGAACGGGTGCCAGCAAGGACGACACCGGTCCGCATCGTGGCGATGCTTGGGCTTAGGCCAAATCGGGCGATGCACTAGGCGGGAGAACATCATGAAAACACCCATCAAATACGTCGCACTGTGGCTGGGCACCGCCGCTGTCGGTGGAGCAATCGCGCTCGCGCCCATCGCCAGCGCCGCCCCCACCCCTCCGACACCCCACAACAGCGCCGGTAGCGCCGGCACCGATCCTCTCGTGCCGTACGGCACAGATCCCCAGGTCCCGTACGTGCTGGGCTACCACGTGTCGGACCACGATGAGGCCAACACCACCAACGGCCAACTAGACGTGCCCTTCTGAGACACCCGCCCGAACGCCGGACAGGAGAACGTCATGAACACAAGCATCAAGTACGCCGCTCCGTGGTTGGCGGCAGCCGCGATGGGGGCCGCGATTGCGCTGGCGCCCATCGCCAGCGCCGCGACCCACTCATCGCACGTCCCGAGCGCCGGCACCACTCAGTCGGCTGTGGGCCGGCCCGGCACCGATCCGTCCACGCCGTACGGTACGGATCCCATGAGCCCGGACATCTTCGGCTACCACACGTGGCTCGGCGACGACAAGGACGTGCCATTCTGAGGCCCGTGCTCAGTTCAGCCCTAAAGGCGCGCGAAACAGGGGTTCGCGTCCTCTTTGGGGATCGACGCGTTCTGGCTTGAGAACTTTCCGACAACTCCCGTATCGGTCACCTCGACGCTGTCGGCGTGAATACCGAGCGGGTAGTTGTCGTTCAGTTTCTTGGTCAGGTTGTCCAGCGCTGTCTGCACGGTGTCCTTCGGCAGCGGGCCGTCGACGTCGACCACCTGGAGACCAAGATCACCGTCGGTGACAACGGGTTTCGCCGTGACGCTGCCGCCGCCGGCTTCCAGGACGATGGTGCCCGCAGCGGGGTCCGTGCTGACACCGGAGACCAAACTCCCTACGACGGGGAGGTTGGCGGCCACAGTGTCCTTGATGCCTGCCGACTTCCAACTCAGGGTCGCGTTCAGCGATCCGATGGTGCCCTTGGAGTCCGCAGTGTCCTGCAACCGCACGTCCTTCAGCGTCACGTCGGCCGTCATCCCCTTGGCATCCTGTACTTGGTTTCCAGCGGTGGAGACCGAGATGTTGGTGTAGTGGCCGGTGATGTGCTGCCACAGGAAGGGCGGGTTGACTCCGAAGGAAATGGTGGCGCTGTCCTTGACGACGCACTCGGCAACCGCGACGAGCAGGGTATCCGCGCGGTGCCGCGCATACAGCTCGGCGCCGGCCAGGCCGCCTGCCACCAGGGCGACGACGATGACCGCGATCAGGAGAAGCGACTGCGGATTGCGCAAGCTGCGCCGCTTCTTGGCTTCGGGCTGCTGGCGGTCGGGAGCCGACAAGGGCGGCGGCGGAGGCGGTGGTCGGTGGTCAGCGGGTGGCTGACGCCGAATCTGTTCGGTCGGCGCCCAATCAGCGGGCGACTGCGGTCGTCGGAACTGCTCAGTCGCCCCTGCATCTGCGGGCCGGTATGGCGCGCGGATATGTTCGGTCGGCGGCTCAGGCCGTCCCTGACGCGGAATGCGTCGCGTCGCAGGGTCGGGCGGCGGAGTCTCCCTGCCGCGCCAGCCAGGCTGCCCGGGGCGTTGCGGCGGCGTCGTCACCTGCGCGATTCTGCCTCATCAGCGGGACATATCGGCGGGAAGGCTCCAACGACCCGCCGCCATGCCGCCTGACGTTGTTTGAAAGCACACTTTCGCGTCAGGCTCGAACACAGCGATGGGTTCGCCGCTGGGGCGGGGCCACCGCCGCTCTCGGCGTTCAAATAGCTGTCAGAGGCGGCGGCACCCGACTATCGGCCACAAGTTCCGCGACTAGGGACACCAGGTGACGTGCCCAAACGGACCGGTGATGCAACCCCACCCTGGCCCGTAGCCCCAGTTTCCACCGTAGCCCCAGCCTCCACGGTCGCCCCAGCCTCGACCGTCGCCATGGCCCCAATAGTCCCCATCGCCCCCATGGCCTCGATCTTGAGGCCACAGAATCCCCGTGACGACGGGCGCAGGTGGTGCCGCGTTCGCGACGCCAGCACCCAGGCCAACCGCGCTGAACCCCAGTGCACCGACCAACGCAGCTCCGGCCGCAATCTTCTTCACGTGCATTGCCAATCTCCCTTCCCATCCCCCTACGAGATTGCAACGTATAGGCGGCCTAAATTCATGCCCGCGGTCGACGGTTTGCAATTCGACGTCGGCGGGGGCACCAGCGACAAGCCCGCGTAGATTTCGTCGAGAACTGTCGGCAACAGGGCCTGCGCCGCCGTCTTGCCGTCAGGCGATTGCGTCAGATTCGTCCAAATAACCAGCGCCACATCGTTATCCGGGTCGTAGCCCATGAATGAGTGGAAGTGTCGTAGCGAACGGCCCTCCCGCCAGTTCACCCCTGCTTCGGGATCGAGGGTTCGAACCGAAATCCATTGAGAATCTTCCAAGAAGAATGCATTGAGAATCCTCCAAGGCGACGGCCATACCTTCGTGTTGTCAACAACCCAGCGGTCAAACAGAACCGCGAAACCCTAAGGGGGAAAACAACATGAACGGAAACCAACCTCTCAAGAAGATGGTCGTCGGGGCGCTGCTTTCGGGCGGCGTCGCGCTTGCCGGATTGGGGCTGACCGCGGGCACCGCCAGCGCCGCCCCATCGAACACGGGCCCGACGATCGACTACTCAGACTTCGGCGTCCCCGTGGTCGAGTGCATCCAGTGCCACCGCGCCGTTCCCGGCGACGGCTCGGTGAAGGTCAACCCGGTCAACCCCGGACTCAAGTTGGGCGACGGCTCGGTCCGCGTGGCGGTCCCCTCCGCCGGGCACTGACCTGAACAGGAAACACAGTTCGGCCCGCCACCGGATCGCTGGTGGCGGGCCGACTTCTCCATGGCCTCTTGCTTGAAATCACACGGTCCCGCGGGCGGCCCACGCAGTAGCGGTGACGGTGAACGGTCCACTACCTAGACGTTCGCGAGCCACTGATTCGAGACGTGCGCGAGCATCGCCATCGAGTCGCTGGACGTAGTCACCGGCAGGACCTACACCGAATGTGTAGGGCTCCCACCACTCCTCAAACGTCGGGTGCACAACATCGACTGCGATCGAATCTTCTTTCACATCGCGCAGGCCAGCAGCTTCGAATATCTCAGTCAGGTGCCCCTTGTGCGCACCGGAGAGTAGCGCCTCATCCTCAGCGTCAGGATCGATCGTGTGAACCGCATCCCAGAACGGCGCCAATGCACCGGTCGGCCCGTCCCACACGCATGCTGAGACAACACCGCCGCGCCGAGTCACGCGCTTCATCTGTGTCAGCCCTACCACTGGATCATTCATGAAGTGCACGACCAATTGCGCCAGAGCGGCGTCGAATGCGGCTGTGTCGTAGGGCAATTCCTCTGCCGTACCTCGGCGCACGTCAACGTCTGGGAACCGCTCACGGATTTCATCGATGAACGGCGATGAAGGATCAATCGCCGCAACCTCGGCTCCGACCGACAGCAAGTGCGCTGTCAGGGCGCCAGGCCCGCAGCCCACGTCGAGTACCTTTTCGCGCTCGCCCACCCCGGCGAACGACGCGAAGACCTCCGCGAGAGGCTGGGCATATCGGCCCATGTAACGGGCATAGGCCTCTGGCGAGACGACAAAACTCACCAGAGAATGCTACGTCCGCATCTTCGACGTTGATGCGGAACTCGACCGGGTTGCGCGGTCGATCAACATCTCGCGGTGCGCGACGTGATTGCAAGAACCCCGCCCCTGCAGTCGCTGACTGCCTCCCAGCCGAATCTCGCCGCCGGCCCAGTAGCCTGAGTCGATGTGCGCGGCGTTGGACGAAGGTCCGTTTTTCCACGGAACAAAATCTGAACTAGTCGTCGGAGACCTGCTCACCGCGGGCTTCCGTTCTAACTACCGGCCTGAAATCATCATGAACCACATCTATTTCACCGCACTGCCCGACGGTGCCGGGCTTGCGGCCGAACTCGCGGCGGGCGAAGGCGCGCCGCGGGTGTATCGCGTAGAACCGACCGGTGAGTACGAGAACGATCCGAACGTCACCGACAAGAAGTTCCCCGGTAATCCGACCCGCTCCTACCGCAGTAGTGACCCGCTCCGGATCGTAGGAGAAGTCGACGAATGGACGCGGCTCTCGCCCGAGGCACTTCAAGCGTGGCGCGATCGATTGGCCGCGATCGATGCCGAGCGCGGCGAGATCATCAACTAGGCATCAGCGCGTGACTATCGCCGCCGGTGGGCACCGAGCGGACGCCTAGACGTTGAAGCGGAACTCGACCACATCGCCATCCGCCCGGCCTTACTTCTGCCCCTCCAATAGATGGGCGTAGGGATCGGCCTCGGCACCGACAGATTCCGGCATCGGATAGTAGGTCTTGATAAGCAGATTTCCATCATCGTCCCAAGCGAACGTCTCAATGCTGTGTGCCGTTTGCACGTTGGGCTCGGTGCCGAAGTGGTTTTCACACACCCAGGCCATCTCGTTCCCGTTGACCTGAACGGTGATCATCTTGATCTTGAGAATCGACTGAAACATGTCGTAGGCATCCGACGTGGCAGCGGCGAAACCGTGTTTCTCCTCCGTGCCGACAGGATCGAACATGCTGACGTCGCCCGGGCAGATCGTGCGCCACGACGCTACCCACTCGTCCTTCTTCCCTGCGTTCCACAATTCCGCGTGCTTGGCCGCGTGCGCCAAGCGAGCCTGACGGCTTGGAATCTCGCTCATTTCAGCCCCATCTCTGCTCGCCTCCGCTGGCGATCACCGTGGTCACGATAGCTGGACACCTGTCCAGCCGGAAGGGCCTCAACGTAGCGCCCACCTGGGTCTTTACTTCCACTGCTTGGACCTAGACGTTGAAGCGGAATTCGACCACGTCGCCGTCGGCCGTGCCAACCGCGAGCCGCCCGGGGGGCTAAGACTTGCCCATTAACGCCGTATCGGCTTCGGCGAGCAGGCGGTGCGCCTCCGGCGAATTGACCTCGCTCATCTCGACAGTCTTTTGGTCACTCGAAACATGAACGAAGAACTCGAGTTGCAGATTGTCAGGATCGCGAAACACGACGGTAGGCCCGTATCCCGTGTCGATGATTCCGGTGTGATCGACGCCCTTTTCGTCGAAATGGGTTACCCATCTTCGTAGTTCGTCTTCGTCGGCCACCCGGAACGCTACGTGGTCCAAGCCGACGCGCCGCTCGTCGAACGTGTCTGACGCCGCGGTTCCGTCATGACTCATGACGGTCACACCGATGCCCGACGGGTGAGCCATGGCCATGCATTCGAAAGTGTCCTGACGAACTTGATGCACGAGGATGAAGCCCAGGACATCCGTCCACCAATCGGCAGAGCGCGCGGCAGTCTGTCACAGTCAGATCGATGTGTGAAAATCCCTCTATAGCTGGCACGGCCCTCCTCGTGCGTCTCCTTGCAGACCACTATGCGAAGCGAACCGTAACCTTGTGATGCGGTGCTGTAGCCCCAATTGCCACGATTCGGACACCCGAAGGTTTGGCTAGCCGCCGTTAAGACTTGGACCTAGACGTTGAAGCGGAACTCGACCACGTCGCCGTCGGCCATCACGTAGTCCTTGCCCTCCATCCGCACCTTGCCCGCGGCCTTCGCGGCGGCCATCGACCCGGCATCGATGAGGTCGTCGTAGGACACGATCTCGGCCTTGATGAAGCCCTTCTCGAAATCGGTGTGGATCACGCCCGCGGCCTTCGGCGCGGTGTCGCCCTGGTGAATCGTCCACGCGCGCGACTCTTTTGGACCCGCCGTCAGGAAGGTCTGCAGTCGCAATGTGTGAAAACCCGCCCGCGCCAACGCATCCAGCCCACGTTCGGTCTGGCCGATCGACTCCAGCAGCTCGGCGGCCGACTCGTCGTCGAGCTCCTGCAACTCCGCCTCGATCTTCGCGTCGAGGAACACCGCATCGGCCGGCGCCACCAACTCCCGCAGCGACGCCACCCGCGCGTCGTCGGTCAGCACGGCCTCGTCGGCGTTGAAGACATAGAGGAACGGCTTGGTGGTCAGCAGGTTCAGCTCGCGCAGCAGCGACGCATCGACGCCCGCCGCGAACAGCGTCTTGCCGCTGTCGAGAATCTCCTGCGCCGCGACGGCCGCTTCGAACGCCGGCCGGCGCTCCTTGTGGGTGCGGGCTTCCTTCTCCAGCCGCGGCAGCGCCTTCTCGAGCGTCTGCAGGTCGGCGAGGATCAGCTCGGTCTCGATCACCTCGATGTCGGACTTGGGATCGATGCGGCCGTCGACGTGCGCGACGTCGTCATCGGTGAACACCCGCACGACCTGGCAGATCGCGTCGCTCTCGCGGATGTTGGCCAGGAACTTGTTGCCGAGGCCCGCGCCTTCGGACGCGCCCTTGACGATGCCTGCGATGTCGACGAACGTCACCGGCGCAGGCACGATCTTTTCCGAGTCAAACATCTTGGCGAGCTCGGCCAGCCGCGGATCCGGCAGCGGCACGACACCCTCGTTCGGCTCGATCGTCGCGAACGGATAGTTGGCTGCCAGCACGTTGTTACGCGTCAACGCGTTGAACAGCGTCGACTTGCCGACATTCGGCAGTCCGACGATTCCCAGGTTCAGGCCCACAGGGTCCAGAGTCTAGGAGACTGTGACGGGCACGCCAGAACCGCGCTGACAGCTACTTTTACGTAGAGCCGGTACGGTCTACCTGTGTCAGCACAGCGCGCGCGGTCGGCGGTGACGGCCGACCATCGCTCTGCGCACCCCAATATCCCGGGTGTTCCGTGGTGGGGTGCGGTGCTGCTCGCGGTCACAATGACCGCCGTCGGCTTCGCGTTCGACGCCGGCTCCGGCGACAAAGAACTCAGCTTGGTATTCGCGGCGTCGTATGCGCTGGGCTGCATCTTCGCGGTGCTCGCGGTGCGGCAGAGCGGGATCTTCACCGCGGTCATCCAGCCGCCGCTGATCCTGTTCGTCGCCGTGCCGACGCGCGTACTTCCTGTTCCACGGCGCCGCGTTCACCGGCGTCAAGGACACGCTGATCAACTTCGGCTATCCGCTCATCGAGCGGTTTCCCGCTGATGTTCTTCACCTCGGCCGCCGTCCTGCTGATCGGGATGGCCCGCTGGTATTACGGCATGTCGGCACGACGGGGCGCAGCGGGATCCACCGCGAAGAGAGGCGAGCAGCAGTCGTGTGTCTTCCGTCACATCGAAGATGTCGTCGCTGCTGACGGGTGGAGCCGCCGAGTCGGACGAAGACGCTGCCGACACCGCCGCCGAGCCACGCCGCAAGCACACCATCGAGCGCCCGAGCCGGACCGCCAAGGCCGCCAAGGCGGCCAAGCCGCCCGCCGCCGCCCGCAGCGGGCGAACGACCAAGCGCGCCGCACCGTCGCGGTCGCGGCATGCCCGCCCGCCGGAGACCGAGATCATCGAGCCGGTCGCCGAGCGTCCCCGCCGGCCCCGCACGCCCCGGCAGAGCGAGCAGTCGCCGGTGCCTCCCGCCGAGCCGCGTCGCCGCCCGCGCGCTCGTCGACGCGCGAACCCCGCAAGGCCGTGCCGCCCGCCGACCGGCGCGCCGCCATACGAGCGCCCCGAGCGTCGCCGCCGCTACGACGACTACAGCCGCGGGAACCGCACGACAGCCACGGAGCAACGGAAGCAACGGAAATGGCACGCACCACCCGGTCTCGCGGGTGCGCTACCGCGGCGGCGCCGAAGACAGCGACAACCGCGCCGGAGTACCGGACCCGGCAGCGCTCGTCACGCAGCGCCATGGGAAGCCGACAGCTGGGAGTACGACATCTAACGCGGCGCGCGCAGGAAGCGACCGGCCGCGTCCACCGCAGGCCCGGAACTGCCCGCGTCACTGACGAATACCGCGAGCGCGAGGTCGCCGTCGATGCCGACGAACCAGCCGTGCGCATGCGTGTCGTCGATGTACTCGGCGGTGCCGGTCTTGCCGAGCAGTCCCGGGATGTCCTGCAGCGCAGTGGCGGTGCCGCTGGTGATCGTCTCGCGCATCATCGATTTCACCTGATCGGCGACGCCGGCGGGCAGCGGATCCGGAGCGCGGTCGGGCTTGCCGGGCTGGCCGGCGACGATCGTCGGCGTCGGGCACCGAACCGTGGGCCAGCGCGGCGGCCACCAGCGCCATGCCGAACGGCGACGCGGTCACCTGGCCCTGCCCGATCCCCTCCTCGACGCGCAGCGCGGCGGTGTCGGCGACGGGCACCTTGCCGGTGACGGTGGTCATGCCCGGCGCGGTGTAGTCGATGCCCAGGCCCAGCTGCGGCGGCGGCCTTGGTGAGGCCGTCGGGCGGCAGGTTGACCGCCAGCCGGCCCATCGTGGTGTTGCACGACCGCGCGAACGCGGTGTGCAGCGGCACCTGGCCGAGGTCGAAGTTGTCGTCGTTGGGGATCTGCCGGCCCTCGATGTTCTCGGTGCCCGGGCAGGCGACGACGCTGTCCGGGGTGACCTGGCCGGCCTGCAGGGCGGCCGAGACGGTCACCGTCTTGAACGTCGACCCGGGCGGGTACAGGCCGGTCAGCGCGATCGGGCCCTGCGGCGTCGGCGGCGGCGTTCTGCGCCGACGGCCAGCACGTCGCCGGTCGACGGCTGGATGGCCACCATCGCGGCCGGGGTGGGATCGGCGCCAGCGCGTCCCTCGGCGGCGCGCAGCATGCCGATGTCGAGCGTGCTGGCGATGTCGGCGACGGGTTTGGGGTCCTGGCCGCCGACCCGCTGCGCTGCCGGCGGCGGTCTGTGGCGCTCACCGCCCATCCGGCGGCGTCGTCGGTGGCGCGCTGCCACAGGTCGGACAGACCGGACAGCGTCGGCGACGTCAGCGCCTTGTCGGTGGTGAGCAGCCGCGTCTGCGGGGCCAGCGTCACGTTCGGCAGTCGCCGACAGCGCCTCCTCGATGGGCGCCAGGTCCTCCGCGCGCAGCGTGATCGCGGTGACCGGCTGGCCGTTGGCCGCGGCCAGCTGCGCTGCAGCGACTCCGCGGTGATGCCGCCGTCGATCGGATTGAGCAGTGCTGCAACGGCATTCACGTCGGCACCCGGCGACACGTTGACCAGGGTGACGACCTGCTGGGTCAGCAGCTCCGCGCCGGTGCGGTCCAGCACGCGCGCCGGCGGGTCGGGGGTCAGCGTGCTGTACGACAGCGGGCCCGTGTCCAGGCCGGGCGCGACGGTCGCCGGATTCCACAGGATCTTCCAGTCGTCGCCGTCCTGGCTGGCGCTGCCGGTGGTGGTGTAGGTCCACTGGTTGCGGCCGTCCTTGCCGAATTTCCATGTGGCGTGCGAGGCGTGAACGTCGCCTCGTTGTCCTTGTGGTCGACCGTCGCCCACCTCGAAGTGGGCGTCCTTGCCGAGGCTGTCGAAGAGCTTGCCGAGCGCGTCGGACGCCTGCGCCGCATCGGTGGTGACGGCGGCGGCCGCTGACGCGTCACCCTTGTTGAGCGCGTCGGCGAAGGTGTGCACCGTGGTGTTCAACCGATCCGCGGCGTCGTCGCCGCAGCCGGCGACGCACAAGGACGAGCGTGGCGAACGAGTGCGAACAGCTTGCGGCGCAAGCGCATCACGCGCGCGCCGGGCGGATCTCCCGGGGCAGCGCGAACACCAGCGTCTCGTTGGCCGTCGTCACCGGCTGCACCACGTCATAGCCGTAGTCGGCCAGCCGCTCGAGCACACCGCGCACCAGGATCTCGGGCACCGACGCGCCGGACGTGACGCCGACCGTCGTCACCCCCGAAAGCCAGGCCGGGTCGATGTCGTCGGCGTAGTCCACCAGATGGGCGGCATGCGAGCCCGCGCCGAGCGCGACCTCGACCAGCCGCACCGAGTTCGACGAGTTGCGCGAGCCGACCACGATCACCAGCTGGCACTCCGGCGCCATCGCCTTGACCGCGACCTGACGGTTCTGGGTCGCGTAGCAGATGTCGTCGCTGGGCGGGTCCTGCAGCTTCGGGAAGCGCTGCCGCAGCCGCTGCACGGTCTCCATCGTCTCGTCGACGCTCAGCGTGGTCTGCGACAGCCAGATCACCTTGTCCTCGTCGCGCACGGTGACGTTGTCGACGGCGTCCGGCCCGTCGACCAGCTGCACGTGGTCGGGCGCCTCGCCTGCGGTGCCGACGACCTCCTCGTGGCCCTCGTGGCCGATCAGCAGGATGTCGTAGTCGTCGCGGGCGAACCGCTTGGCCTCGTTGTGCACCTTGGTGACCAGCGGGCAGGTGGCGTCGATGACCTGGAGCTTGCGCTCGGCGGCGCTGGTGTGCACGGTCGGCGCGACGCCGTGGGCGGAGAACACCACGATCGACGCCCTCGGGCACCTCGTCGGTCTCGTCGACGAAGACGGCGCCGGCCTTGGCCAGCGTCTCGACGACGTGGACGTTGTGCACGATCTCGTGGCGCACGTACACCGGGGCGCCGTGCTTCTCCAGCGCGCGCTCCACGGTTTCGACCGCGCGGTCCACGCCCGCGCAGTACCCGCGCGGCTCGGCCAGCAGCACCCGTTTACCGGTGACACCGCCGGTCACCGAGCTGGAAGCACCCGGAATCCCCATATTTATCGTCGGCGGCATGGTTCCAAGGGTACTGACCCGCAGCCTACCGAGGCCAGCCAGAGGCAGCCGTAGTCTGGGGGCCATGGCAACAGCACCGTATGGGGTCCGTCTGCTGGTAGGTGCGGCGGTGACCGCCATCGAGGAAACCCGCAAGCTTCCGCAGACCATCCTGATGTATCCGATGACCATCGCGAGCCAGGTCGCCCACCTCGTGATGAAGATGCAGCAGGACGTCGCCGATCTGGTCAACAAGGGCGACGAGACGCTCGAGCCGTTGTTCCCGCCCAAGGACGAGCAGCCCGAGTGGGCGACGTTCGACGAGGACCTCGAAGACGGACCGACGCCGCGCCACGTCCGAGCGCCGACGGCGAACGCCTGACCGAGGGCCGCTTCGCGCTGTTCACCGGCGGTGAGCCGGACACGCCGGACGGCGACGCCCGCCAACGGACGCGAAGCTCGCCACGGCCGACCCGCCCGACATCGTCGCCGAGCTGGACTACGAGTCGCTGACGCTGGCCCAGCTGCGGGCCCGGCTGACGTCGCTGCGCGTCGCCGACCTCGAGGCCCTGCTGGCCTACGAGGACGCCACCAAGGCGCGCGCACCGTTCCAGACCCTGCTGGCCAACAGGATCACCCGCGCGACCGCCAAGTGACCGCCGTCGCGCCAGGACCCAACTCCGCGGACAACCCGTAGCCCGTCCGCGCCGTCGCCATCGAGGTCGCCAGGGCTGGATCGACAAGCTCGGCACCGTCTGGGTCGAGGGCCAGATCGCCCAGCTGAACGTGCGCCCGAATTCCAGCACCGCGTACATCACGCTGCGCGACCCGGCCGCCGACATGTCGCTGTCGATCACCTGTCCGCGCGACCTGGTGCACAACGCGCCGGTGAAGCTGACCGAGGGCACCCAGGTGATCATGCTCGGCAAGCCGAACTTCTTCATCGGCCGCGGCACGTTCTCGTTGCGCGTCAGCGAGATTCGCGCGGTCGGCATCGGCGAGCTGCTGGCCCGCATCGAACGGCTGCGCCAGCTGCTGCACGCCGAGGGGCTGTTCGATCCGCGGCTCAAGCGGCCGATCCCGTTCCTGCCCGACACCATCGGCCTGATCACCGGCCGCGCCTCGGCCGCCGAGCGTGACGTGATGACGGTCGCCACCGGCCGCTGGCCCGCGGTGCGGTTCGCGGTGCGCAACACCGTCGTGCAGGGCCCCAACGCCGTCGCCGCAGATCGTCGAGGCGCTGCGCGAGCTGGACCGCGACCCCGACGTCGACGTGATCGTCATCGCCCGCGGCGGCGGCAGCGTCGAGGACCTGCTGCCGTTCTCCGACGAGACGCTGTGCCGCGCGATCGCGGCGTGCACCACCCCGGTGGTCAGCGCGGTCGGCCACGAACCGGACAACCCGCTGTGCGACCTCGTCGCCGACCTGCGCGCGGCCACCCCGACCGACGCGGCCAAACGCGATCGTCCCCGACGCCGCCGCCGAGCAGGCGCTCGTCACCGATCTGCGCCGGCGCAGCGCACGCGCGCTGCGCAACTGGGTGCACCGCGAGCAGCACACCCTGTCGCAGCTGCGCAGCAGGCCGGTGCTGGCCCAGCCGCTGGCCGCGCTCGACCGCGCGCGCCGACGAGATCCACCGGGCCCGCGCCGCCGCCCGCCGCGACATCACCCGGCTGGTGGCCGCCGAATCCGACCGGATCGGCCACTTGTCGGCGCGGCTGTCCACACTGGGACCGGCGGCCACGCTGGCCCGCGGCTACGCGGTGGTGCAGACGCTGCCCGCGGCGGACGCAGATGTTGCGCTCGACGGCCGACGCGCCGGCGGGCACCCGGCTGCGGGTGCGGGTCGCCGACGGGGCCGTCACCGCCGTCAGCGAGGGCAGAAGAATGAAGCCTATTAGTGAATTGGGGTACGAAGAGGCCCGCGACGAACTGATCGAGGTCGTGCAGCAACTGGAGCAGGGCGGCCTGGACCTGGATGCGTCGCTGAAACTCTGGGAAAGAGGCGAAGAACTGGCTAAACGCTGTGAAGAACACTTAGCTGGCGCCCGCAAGCGAGTGGAGGATGCGCTGGCCGCCAAGGACCAGGAAGAAAGTTGAGTCCGGAACGATTTCTCGGCAATGAGGGTCGAAACTGGAACACGTTTCATTTATGCTCGCCGGCATGGGTGATTCAACGTTGACCACCGAACTCGGCCGTGTGCTGGTCACCGGGGGCTCCGGCTTCGTCGGCGCCAACCTGGTGACCGAACTGCTCGACCGCGGGCACAGGTCCGCTCCTTCGACCGCGCCCCGTCCCCGCTGCCCGCACATCCGCGGCTCGAGGTGGTCGAGGGCGACATCTGCGATGCCGAGACCGTGGCGGCCGCCGTCGACGGCATCGACACGATCATCCACACCGCGGCGATCATCGACCTGATGGGCGGCGCGTCGGTCACCGAGGAGTACCGGCAGCGCAGCTTCGCGGTCAACGTCACCGGCACCAAGAACCTCGTGCACGCCGCGCAGGCCGCCGGCGTGAAGCGGTTCGTCTACACCGCCTCCAACAGCGTGGTGATGGGCGGCAAGCGCATCTCCGGCGGCGACGAAACCCTGCCCTACACCGAGCGTTTCAACGACCTGTACACCGAGACCAAGGTGGTCGCCGAGCAGTTCGTGCTTGTCGCAGAACGGCGTTGACGGGCATGCTCACCTGCTCGATCCGGCCCAGCGGCATCTGGGGCCGCGGCGATCAGACGATGTTCCGCAAGGTGTTCGAGAGCGTGCTCGCCGGCCACGTCAAGGTGCTGGTCGGCAGCAAGAACGTCAAGCTCGATAACTCCTACGTGCACAACCTGATTCACGGCTTCATCCTCGCCGCCGAGCACCTGGTGCCCGGCGGGACCGCGCCCGGCCAGGCGTACTTCATCAACGACGGCGAACCGATCAACATGTTCGAGTTCTCCCGGCCGGTCGTCGAGGCATGCGGGCAGCCGTGGCCGAAGTTCCGGGTGCCCGGCCGGCTGGTGTGGTTCGTGATGACGGTGTGGCAGTGGTTCCACTTCCGCTTCGGCCTGCCCAAGCCGCTGCTGGAACCCCTTGGCGGTGGAACGGCTTTACCTCGACAACTACTTCTCGATCGCCAAGGCGCAGCGCGATCTCGGATACCAGCCGCTGTTCACCACCGAACAGGCGATGGCCGAGTGCCTGCCGTACTACGTCGACCTGTTCCACCAGATGAAGAGCGAGCCCACGGAGCCGGCGGTCGCCTAGTTGGTCGCCGAGCGCTCCTTACCGCTCGAAATTTCGGCGATTTTTCGAGCGGTACGGAACGTCGGCCGCCCGCCCAAATCAGCGATGCAGGTGCACCGGCTGGTGCGTGACCTGCTCGATCCGCGACGACGCGCTCTGCAGCAGCTCGGTGCCCAGCGCGATGAGGCCCGTGCCGCGGCGATCTCCTCGCCGATCATCGGCTGACTGCCGTCCTTCGGGTTGCGGTAGGCGTCCCCAGCGCGGTCACGGTCTCGCCGTCGCCGCACTGGGCGCGCACGGTCGCGTGTGTGTGGGTTTCGTCCTCGTCGAAGTCGATCTCGACGTGCCACTTGGTGCTCAGAATCCTTGTCGTACATCGCCATCACCCTCCGGTTTCCAGGGTGCGCCTCTTGTGCCTGCTTTGCACCGAAACCGCACACCGGCCTGGGCCGACGCGGCATCGTGGTGCCCGCGATGGTCCATTCCCGCTTCACCACCAACGGCGACACCCGCATTCACTACCTGGATTCGGGCGGACCCGATCGCGGCGCACCGGTCGTCTTCGTCCCCGGCATGACCGACATCGCCGACGATTACACCGAAATCATGCCGCTGCTCGGACGCCGCGCTGTCGTGCTGGAGCTTCGAGGCCACGGACGAAGCGACGCGCCGGAAAGCGGTTATGACCTCGCGACGCTCCGTGCCGACGTCGGCGCGGTGATCGACGCGGTCACCGACGGGCCGGTGCACATCATGACGTTCTCCCGTGGCACCACCTACGCGATCGCGTGGGCCGTGGCGCATCCGGACCGGGTTCGTTCGATCGCGATCGGCGACTACGTGCCTGCCGAAATCGTGCTGCCCGACCCGCACGTGCATCGCCTGCTGGACGGCCGGTGGCGCGGATCGCCGGTCAGCGAGCGGCTCGACTACGACGCCGCCGTCAAGACGTTCCGCGCGGCGCAGGGCCGGTCGTTCTGGGAAGAGTTGGCAGACCTGCAGCTGCCGATGCTGGTGATACGCAGCCTTAACAGCCCTTTGGTGGACGACGCGTCGTGGGCCCGCTATCAGAGCGTTGTTTCCGTCGGCGGAGTTGCATGAGTTCCACGATTCGCCGCACGACATCTTTCGGCCCGAGCGCGGCCGATACCCAAAGCTCGTCCGAGAACTCACGGATGGGTGAATCGTTGGCCAAACGCCGGTGTCTCGACCGCGTTACACCCCTAGGCTTCGACGCGGACGTCAATTGCTAAGGAGCAGCCATGCCGAACGGTAAGCCGAACATTCTGGTCATCTGGGGCGACGACATCGGCATCTCGAACCTGAGCTGCTACAGCCGCGGCATGATGGGCTACTTCACGCCCAACATCGACCGCATCGCCGATGAGGGGATGCTGTTCACCGATTCCTACGGCGAGCAGAGCTGCACCGCAGGCCGCGCGTCGTTCATCACCGGGCAGAGCGTCTATCGCACCGGCATGAGCAAGGTCGGGATGCCCGGCGATGGACATCGGGCTGCAGAAGGAGGACCCGACCATCGCCGAGTTGCTCAAGCCGCTGGGCTACGCGACCGGCCAGTTCGGCAAGAACCACCTCGGCGACCTCAACAAGTACCTGCCGACCGCGCACGGGTTCGACGAGTTCTTCGGCAATCTCTATCACCTCAACGCCGAGGAAGAGCCGGAGAATCCCGACTACCCCACCGCAGAAGAAGCGCCGATGCTGCGCCAGGCGCTGTTGCCGCGCGGTGTCATCCACTCGTGGGCGACCGACGAGGACTCCGGCGAGGTCGACGACCGGTACGGTCCCGGTCGGCAAGCAACGCATCGAGGACACCGGACCGCTGACCAAGAAGCGGATGGAGACCATCGACGACGAAACCACCGGCGCATGCATCGATTTCATCAAGCGCCAGCACGAGGCGGACACCCCGTTCTTCGTCTGGATGAACATGACCCACATGCACTTCCGGACGCACACCAAGCCGGAGAGCCTCGGCCAGTCCGGCCGGTGGCAGTCGCCGTACCACGACACGATGATCGACCACGACCGCAACGTCGGTCAGCTGCTCGACCTGGTCGACGAACTCGGGATCGCCGAGGACACCATCGTCATCTACAGCACCGACAACGGCCCGCACGCCAACAGCTGGCCCGACGGCGCGACCACGCCGTTCCGCAGCGAGAAGGCCACCAACTGGGAAGGCGCCTTCCGGATTCCGGAGATGATCCGCTGGACCGGGAAGATCAAGCCGCGCAGGTATCCAACGAGATTGTGCAGCACCATGATTGGCTGCCGACATTCCTTGCCGCGGCAGGCGATCCCGACATCGTCGAGAAGCTGAAGAAGGGCCACAAGGCCGGTGACATGAAGTACAAGGTCCACATCGACGGGTACAACCTGCTGCCGTACCTGACCGGCGAGGTCGACAAGAGCCCACGGCGCGGGATGATCTACTTCTCCGACGACTGCGACGTGCTGGGCATCCGCGCGGAGAACTGGAAGGTCGTGTTCCAGGAGCAGCGCTGCCAGGGCACCCTGCAGATCTGGTTCGAACCGTTCACCCCGCTGCGCGCGCCGAAGTTGTTCAATCTGCGGACCGACCCGTTCGAACGCGCCGACATCACGTCGAACACGTACTGGGACTGGATGATCGACCGCATCTACCTCGTGCTCTACGGGTCGGCGATCGCGACGCAGTTCCTCGAGACATTCAAGGAGTTCCCGCCGCGCCAGGAGCCGGCGACGTTCACGATCAACCACGCGGTCGAGGAACTCAACAAGTTCCTCGCCTCGCGAGGTGGCTGAGCGTGGCGGAACTCGCGTCATGGGTCGACGGGCCCACGAAGTCGGCGATCGTCGACTTCGTGGGCCGGGTGACCACGGAGGGCGGACCGGATTACGTCGCGCCCGAGGAGCGTGTCGCGGTGTTCGACAACGACGGCACGCTGTGGTGCGAGAAGCCGATGTACATCCAGCTCGATTTCATCGTGCGCAGGCTTCGCCGAGCAAGGCCGCGGCCGACCCGTCGCTGCTCGACCAGCAGCCGTACAAGGCGGCGACCAGGGTGACCTGAAGTGGTTCGGCGGTGCCGTCACCAAGCACTACCAGGGTGACGATGCCGACTTGAAAGTGCTTGCGGGCGCGGTCATGTCGCTGCATGAGTCGATGACGGTTGAGGATCATGCCGCGCTGCATCGACGCGTTCTTCGCCGAAGCCACGCACCCGACCCTGAAGCGGCCTTACCAGAAGTGCAGCTACCCGCCGATGGTCGAACTGCTGCGCTATCTGGAGGCCAACGGGTTCACGTGTTACATCGTGTCCGGCGGCGGCCGCGATTTCATGCGGCCCGATCACCGGCGACGATGTACGGCATCCCGCCCGAGCGCGTCGTGGGTAGTGCGCTGGGTCTCAAGTTCGAGGGCGGTGACGGCCACGGTATCTGTTGACGGCCCGGCGCTGGACTTCCTCGACGACGGCCCGAGAAGCCGGTGCGGATCTGGAGCCGGATCGGGCGCCGGCCGATCCTGGCGGCGGGCAACTCCAACGGTGACATCGAGATGCTGGAGTACTCGGGCGGCCCGGGCGGCCGCTGCGGCTGCTGGTGCTGCACGACGACGCCGAGCGCGAATTCGAGTACACCGCAGGCGCGGAAAGTGCGCTGGAGCACGCGGAGACATACGGCTGGACCGTCGTCAGCATGCGCAACGACTGGACGACCGTCTTCAGTGACCAACGAACTCGTCCGGATTCCGGCGCAGACCGTCGTGCTGGGATCCGAGCAGCACTACGCGGAGGAGGGTCCCGCACGACCCGTCTCCGTCGACGGGTTCTGGATCCAGACCGCACCAGGTGACGAATGCCGAGTTCGCCGAATTCGTCTCTGCCACAGGCTATGTCACGGTCGCGGAACGACCGCTGAATCCCGCCGACTATCCCGACGCGCCTGCGGAGAACCTGCAGCCGGGGTCGATGGTGTTCACCCGCACCCAAGGCCCGGTAGACCTGCGCCACCTCAACCAGTGGTGGACGTGGACGCCTGGCGCGTCGTGGCGCCATCCGCGTCGGCCCGCACTTCATCGATCGACAAACGCGCCGACCATCCCGTCGTGCATGTCGCATACGAAGACGCGGAGGCGTATGCGTCGTGGGCGGGCTTGTCGCTGCCGACCGAGGCGGAGTGGGAAACCGCGGCCCGCGGCGGCCTCGAAGGCGCGACGTACACGTGGGGCGACGAACCCGAGCAGCCCGGCGAGCCGCTGGCCAACTACTGGCACGGCGACTTCCCGTGGCGCCCCGACACGCGGCTACGGCCGCACCACAGCCGTCGGCAGCTTCCCGCCCAACGGCTACGGACTGGTCGACATGGCGGGCAACGTGTGGGAGTGGACCACCGACTGGTACGCCGAAACCCGCGCCGGCGATCCCTGTTGCGAGGCGGACAGTTACGACCCGCGCCAGCCGCAGTTCCGGGTGCCGCGCAAGGTCATCAAGGGCGGTTCGTTCCTGTGCGCCGACAACTACTGCCTGCGCTACCGCCCCGCTGCCCGCCGACCGCAACCCGTCGATACCGGCATGAGCCACATCGGCTTTCGCTGCATCAAGCGCTGAGTCCCGCCGAACGTTCCTTACCGCTCGACATCGCTGAAATTTCGAGCGGTAAGGAACGTTCGCGCGCGAGGTCAGGCTTCGGCGGTCTTCTTGATCGCCGCCAACGTCGCAGGGATCCCGCTCTTGGCCAGTGCGTGCCGATTCTCGATGTGCGCTTCGGCCTTTGCGCCCCATCGCTCGTGGAAACCCGCGATGCCGGCGGGCAGGAACTCCCACGACTCGGTGAGCCGGGTGCCGCCGTCCGCCGGTTCGAGGGTGTATCCCCAGCGCACCCAGCCGTCGTTGACCTCCCACGCGAACTCTCGACCCGGATCGGCGGCGACCACCTGGCTGCGCGTCTCCCACGTCCGCTCCGGGAGTCTCGTTGCGGCCGGTGAACCACGCGCCGACGCGGGGACCGTCGCCCTCGTCCCACCAGCAGGCCCGGCAGACCGGGCTCCAGTCGCCCATCCTGGTCACGTCCGACACCAGCGCATACAGCTCGTCCGGTGGCACCGCCACGGAAATCGAATCAGACAACTTCAGATTCGGTCACACCTCGAGTCTGCCAAAGCGCTAAGTTAGAACGCGTTCTAGTTCGTCGTCGAAGGGGCAACTGGATGAGCAACGGTAACCAGCGGATCGCCGTCGTGATCGGCGGAGCGTCCGGGATCGGGTGGGCGACGGCGCAGGCACTGGCCGCCGAGGGCTGCCGGGTCACCGTCGCCGACCGCAACGCCGACGGGGCGCGCAGGCCGCGCCGCCGAACTGGGCGACCCGCACACCGCCGCGGCCGTCGACGTCACCGACGAGGATTCGGTGCAGCGGCTGTTCGAGCAGACCGGCCCGGTCGATGTCGTGGTCAACTGCGCAGGCTTCTCCAACGTCGGCCTGATCACCGACATGCCCGTCGACCAGTTCCGCGACGTGATCGACGTCTGCCTGAACGGGCGCATTCATCGTCGCCAAGCACGCGGGCCGCAATCTGCGCGCCGGCGGCGCGCTGGTTTCGATCAGCTCACTCAACGGGCGCCAGCCCGCGGCGGGCATGAGCGCCTACTGCGCGGCCAAGGCGGGCCTGTCGATGCTCACTCAGGTCGCCGCGCTGGAGCTCGGGCCGCGCGGAATCCGCGTCAACGCCGTCGCACCCGGCTTCGTCGCACACCCCGCTGACCGAGCCGGCCGCCGCCGTTCCCGGCGTCGTCGAGGAGTACCTGGAGAACACCGCGCTCGGCCGCGCAGGCACACCCGAGGACATCGCCAACGCCGTGCTGTACCTGTGTTCGCCGCGTCGTCATGGCTGACCGGCGAGGTGCTCGACCTCAACGGCGGCGCCCACCTGAAGCGCTACCCCGACATCCTCGGCCACGTCATGAAACTGGCGGAGGCGCAATGAGTTTCGCAGGGCAAGCAGGCGATCGTCACCGGCGCGGGCTCGGGCATCGGCGCGGCGCTGTGCCGCGCGCTGGTGGGCGCGGGCGCCAGGTGGTCTGCACCGACATCGACGGCGACGCCGCCGAACGCACCGCGACGGCGCTCGGCGCCAACGCCCGTTCGGCGCGCCTCGACGTCACCGATGCGGCGGCGGTGCAGGCCGCCGTCGACGAGGTCGTCGATCGAGCGGGCCGGCTCGACCTGATGTTCAACAACGCGGGCATCGTGTGGGGCGGGGACACCGAGCTGCTGACGCTGGACCAGTGGAACGCGATCATCGACGTCAACATCCGCGGCGTCGTGCACGGCGTCGCCGCGGCGTACCCGCTGATGGTGCGGCAGGGCCACGGCCACATCATCAACACCGCGTCGATGGCGGGGCTGACCGCGGCCGGCCAGATCACCAGTTACGTGACGACCAAGCACGCCGTCGTCGGGCTGTCGCTTGCGCTGCGCTCGGAGGCCGTCTCGCGCGGGGTCGGCGTGTTGGTGGTGTGCCCGTCGGCCGTCGAGACCCCGATCCTCGACAAGGGCGCGGTCGGCGGATTCGTCGGCCGCGACTACTTCCTGCAGGGCCAGGGCGTGCAAGACCGCGTACGACCCCGACCGGCTGGCGCGCGACACGCTTGCGCGCCATCGAGAAGAACAAGGCGATGCTGGTGAAACCGCGACTGGCACACGCCCAATGGCTGTTCGCCCGGCTGGCGCCGACGCTGATGCAGCGCATGTCGATGGGCTTCATCAAGCGCCAGCGCGCCAGCCAGGCCGCAGCCGGCTCACAGATTCGCTGAGCAAACCGGGTTCCGGCGGCGCAACCTGGCTACGGTATGCCAGTGGCCGCAATGGATACCGAATTCACGCTGACACAGAAGCGTGCGCTGGCGGTCGCGACCGCCGTCGCCATTCGTCGTTCGGCGCCTACTTCCTGCGTGGCTACTTCATTCTCATCGTGGTGGCCGCGGTGGCGGCCTACCTGTTCACGCCGCTGTTCAATCGGCTCAACAAGCGGTTCGGCACCGGGTTGTCGGCGACGCTGACGCTGTTGGCGGCGATCGCGTCGGTCGTCGTGCCGCTTGGCGCTGTTCGTGTTCCTCGCGGTCGTTCAGATCACCACCATGGTCGAGCGGGTGGCCGAGTGGGTCGGGCGGACCGACCTGTCGGCCCTCGGCGATCAGGCGCTGCGCTTCGTCAACGATGTGCTGCACAGGGTGCCGTTCATCAACGTGACGGTCACCCCGGACTCGCTGCGGAGTTCGATGGCCACCGTCGCGCAGGACGTCGGCCAATGGCTGCTCGGCCTCCTGCAGGGGGCCGCGGGCGGCGTGTTCGGCGGCGTGACGGCGGCGATCCTGTTCCTGTATGTGTTCATTTCGCTGTTGACGAACCGCGACAGCGTGCTGACCGCTCATCCGCCAACTCAACCCGCTCGGCGAGGAGGTCACCGACCTCTACATGGCGAAGATGGGCGCGATGGTGAAGGGCACCGTGATGGGGCAGTTCGTCATCGCCGTCTGCCAGGGTGTCGCGGGCGCGGCCTCGATCTACATCGCCGGATTCCACCAGGGCTTCTTCCTTTTCGCGGTCCTGCTGTCGGCGCTGTCGGTGATTCCGCTCGGCGGCGGCATCATCACGATTCCGTTCGGGATCGGAATGATCCTGTTCGGCAACGTTTTCGGCGGTGTGTTCGTGATCGTCTTCCACCTGATCGTGGTGACGAACATCGACAACTTCCTGCGGCCGATCCTGGTGCCGCGGGCGGCCCGCCTCGACTCGGCGCTGATGTTGCTCGCCGTGTTCGCCGGCATCGCCATGTTCGGCGCCTGGGGCATCGTCATCGGCCCGGTGCTGATGATCGTCATCGTCACCACCATCAGCGTCTACCTGGCGGTGTACAAGGGCGTGCCGATGGAAATGCCCGACGAGAGGACGAAAAGCCAAAGCGGCGAAGGCTTCTCGGCTGGTTGGCCCGTCGCGGCGGCAAGCGCAACAAGCCGAGCCAAGGCGCAAGGCCAAGCCGGCCGCGCCGCCGGCTACGTCAGCCGCTCAGTGAGGAATTCGACGACCCGCTTGCGCGCCTCATAGGCGGGGTGCCCGTCCTGACCTCGCGCACCTCCAAGGTCAGCACCGAGTGGGCCATCTTGCCGAAACCGTGCTCGTTGCCCTTCTTCGAGTTGATCTCGATGACCTCGAACGCGTCGCCGAGCCGGTCCTTGAGCGTCTTGAAGCGTTCGCCCGGCGACAGCGGGTCCTCGCTGAACCGCAGGCCCAGCGCGCACAGTCCCTCGTTGGCGGCCCGCTGTTCGACGATCTTCAACTCGGCTTCGGACAGGCCGGGATCCGCTTCGTGCTTCGCCGTCAACCCGATCGGCAGCGACGGCTGGCTCAGCACCGGCGCCAGCACGCTGTCGTCGACCGCGGCCGCGAGCGCGAAGCCGCCGCTCCAGCACTGGCCGATCACCCCGACGCCCTTGCCCGGCGTCTTCTCGTTGAGGTCGCGGGCCAGCGCGCGCAGGTAATGGGCGATCGGCCGGTCGGCGTTCGTCGCGAACGCCGCGAATTCCTTTGCCACACAACCGCGCAGCATCACCGGCACCGCGCCCGGCCTGACGCCCGGCGCGCCCGGCGTGCCGTACAGCGACGGCGCAGGCGACGGTGAACCCGTTGTCCACCAAATGATTACCGAGCGCCAGCACGCCGGGATGGATGCCCGGCATCTCGGGGATCAGCACCACGCCGGGACCTTCGCCCTTGCGGTAGACGTCGTAGGTGAAGCCGGCCGCAGAAAACGGCGCGGCGGTCCATCCGGTCAGGTCGGCTTCCGGCGCGGTCATGGCGTCCGTCATCGCGACTCCTACTTGGCGGGCAGCGGCGAGGCGTTCTGCGTCGCCGCCGCCAGCGTACGGTACTCGTCCGTACCCGCGGCACCCGTTATCGCAATCTGCGCCGGCCCGCCGGCACCGTTCAGCCGAGTGGTCCACACCGGCTCGGCCGGCTTGCCGTCCTGTCTGGCCGCCCTCGTAGACCACCCATTTCACGCCGTCGACGTCCTGCGTCCCCGTCGGATAGAGGTCGGCGTCGATGGAGGCGACCAGCTTGTCCTCGTCGGCGTTGCTCTGCGTCAGGCTCAGGTACATGCCGCTGGGCGCCAGATAGCCGACGGTGGAGCTGACGGCGCGGACCTGCTGGCCCGACGCCGGATCGGTGCGGCCGCCGTCGATGCCCTTGCGGCTGCCGGAGTTGGACTGCCAGCCGTCGGGCAGCCGCGGCAGCCGGATCGGGATCTTGAGGGCGTCGGCGTCGGCCTGCAGCGCGGCCGGAGCGTCGTAGGTCGGCGTCGGTCCCTTGCCCGGCCCGCTCGGCGCGAAACGAGCACATGCCCGAGCACCCCTGCCAGCACGATGCAGGCCAGCACCAGCGGCGCGATCGACCAGAACATGTCCCGGCCGTCCTGAAGCAGCCGCGGCTTCGCCGGCTTGGGGGCCGGAGCTGCGGCTGCTGTGCGTCATGGCCGCCAGTATCCCAGCTCCCAAACGGCGACCGGCTAATGGGAGAATCTGGCGCATGAGCCCCTCGCGTGGTGAAGCCCCCGATCGCAACCTCGCCCTCGAACTCGTGCGAGTCACCGAAGCAGGCGCGATGGCGGCGGGCCGCTGGGTAGGCCGCGGCGACAAGGAGGGCGGCGACGGCGCGGCCGTCGACGCGATGCGTGAGCTGGTCAACTCGGTGTCGATGCGCGGCGTCGTGGTGATCGGCGAGGGCGAGAAGGACAACGCGCCGATGCTCTACAACGGCGAGGAGGTCGGCAACGGCGACGGGCCGGACTGCGACTTCGCCGTCGACCCGATCGACGGCACCACGCTGATGAGCAAGGGCCTGCCGAACGCGATCTCGGTGCTGGCGGTCGCCGAGCGCGGCGCGATGTTCGACCCGTCGGCGGTGTTCTACATGAACAAGATCGCCGTCGGACCCGACGCCGTCGACGCCATCGACATCACCGCGCCCGATCGGCGAGAACATCCGCGCGGTCGCCAAGGCCAAGAACCTGTCGGTGTCCGACATGACGGTGTGCATCCTGGACCGGCCGCGGCACGAGACAGCTGATCGCCGACGTCCGCGACGCCGGTGCGCGGATCCGGCTGATCACCGACGGCGACGTGGCGGGCGCGATCTCGGCGTGCCGGCCCAACTCGGGCACCGACCTGCTCGCCGGCATCGGCGGCACACCCGAGGGCATCATCACCGCCGCCGCGATCCGCTGCATGGGCGGCGCGATCCAGGGCCAGCTGGCGCCCGAAGGACGACGAGGAGCGCCAGAAGGCCATCGACGCCGGCTACGACCTCGACCAGATCCTGTCCACCGAGGACCTGGTGTCCGGGGAGAACGTCTTCTTCTGCGCCACCGGCGTCACCGACGGCGACCTGCTCAAGGGCGTCCAGTACTACGGCGGCGGCTGCACCACGCAGTCGATCGTCATGCGCTCGCAAGTCCGGCACCGTGCGGATGATCGAGGCCTACCACCGGCTGTCCAAGCTCAACGAATACTCCGCCATCGATTTCACCGGCGACAGCAACGCCGTCTATCCGCTGCCGTAAATCACCTGACACAAGAAGGACGATCTTTGTGAGCGTCGACTCAGTCAGCTCCGGAAGACGTCGAGTACCGCATCGAGCACGACACCATGGGCGAGGTCCGGGTGCCGGTCACCGCGCTGTGGCGCGCGCAGACGCAGCGGGCGGTGGAGAACTTCCCGATCTCCGGCCGCGGGCTGGAGCGCACGCAGATCCGCGCGCTGGGCCTGCTGAAGGGCGCCTGCGCCCAGGTGAACAAGGACCTCGGCCTGCTTGCGCCGGAGAAGGCCGACGCGATCATCGCCGCGGCCGGCGAGATCGCCGACGGTCTGCACGACGACCAGTTCCCCATCGACGTGTTCCAGACCGGCTCGGGCACCAGCTCGAACATGAACACCAACGAGGTGATCGCCAGCATCGCCGCGCAGAACGGCGTGACCGTGCACCCCAACGACGACGTCAACATGTCGCAGTCGTCCAACGACACCTTCCCCACCGCTACGCACATCGCGGCGACGGAAGCCGCTGTGCGGCACCTGATTCCGGCGCTCGAGGTGCTGCACGAGTCGCTGGCGGGCAAGGCTCGGCAATGGCGCACCGTGGTGAAGTCCGGCCGCACGCACCTGATGGACGCCGTGCCGGTGACGCTCGGCCAGGAGTTCGGCGGCTATGCCCGCCAGATCGAGGCCGGCATCGAGCGGGTAAAGGCGACACTGCCCCGGCTGGGCGAACTCGCCATCGGCGGCACCGCCGTCGGCACCGGCCTCAACGCACCGGACGGGTTCGGCCCGAAGGTCGTCGAGGTGCTGGTGAATCAGACCGGCCTGGCCGAATTGCGCACGGCGGTCAACTCTTTCGAGGCGCAGGCGTCCCGCGACGGACTGGTCGAGGCGTCAGGCGCGCTGCGCACCATCGCGGTGTCGCTGACCAAGATCGCCAACGACATCCGCTGGATGGGTTCGGGGCCGCTGACCGGCCTCGGCGAGATCCAGCTGCCCGACCTGCAGCCGGGCAGCTCGATCATGCCGGGCAAGGTCAACCCCGTGATCCCCGAGGCGCTCACACAGGTCGCCGCGCAGGTCGTCGGCAATGACGCCGCGATCGCATGGGGTGGTGCGGCAGGCGCGTTCGAGCTCAACGTCTACATCCCGATGATGGCCCGCAACCTGCTGGAGTCGTTCAAGCTCCTCACCAACGTCTCCAGGCTGTTCGCCGAGCGTTGCATCGACGGCCTTGTCGCCAACGAGGCCCGGCTGCGCGAGCTGGCCGAGTCCTCGCCGTCGATCGTCACGCCGCTGAATTCGGCGATCGGCTACGAGGAGGCCGCCGCGGTGGCCAAGCAGGCGCTCAAGGAGAAGAAGACGATCCGCCAGACGGTCATCGACCGCGGCCTGATCGGCGACAAATTGTCGCTGGAGGAGCTGGACAAGCGCCTCGACGTGCTGGCAATGGCCAAGGTCAAACCGGGCGACGCGTAGCAACCGCTTGAAAACGTAACGACAGCGGATGGTTGCTGAGATTCTTCTCAGATGACCCCGGGCATGGCTAGCCGCCCCTCCGAAGAGGAGGCGCTGACCGAGTTCCTGGATTCCGCGTCCAGCGCGCCGTCTGCCCTGTTGGTAGATGGCGAGGCCGGGATCGGCAAGACCACGGTCTGGCTTGCGGGCCTGGAACGGGCACGCGACCGCGGATTCCTGGTGCTGTCGGCACGCGCCGCGAATGCGCGAATCCGTGCTCGCGTACGCGCCACTGGCCGACCTGCTGAACGGCGTGGATCCCGACACCTGGGCCGACTTGCCTGACCCTCAGCGGATCGCAGTGGATCGGGTGCTGCGGCGCGAGCACGCCGCCGACGCCGTCACCGACCAGCGGGCGGTGGCAGCCGCTTTCCTTTCGGTCGTTGATCGGCTCGCCGACAACGGCCCGGTGCTGTTGGCGATCGACGACCTGCAATGGCTCGATCCGTCGACCGTGCATGTGATCGGCTTCGTCGCCCGGCGCCTGTCAGGGGCGGTGGGTCTGCTGGCCACTGTCCGCACCGAGGCCGACGGCGGCTGACGTCACAACATGGCTGCAACTTCCACGCCCCGATGCGATTCGCCGAACCACGGTGCGTCCGTTGTCTTCTGGTGCGCTGCACGCCATTGTCAGCGATGTGCTGGATCGCTCGTTACCGCGTGCCGCGATCACGCGAATCCACCAGCTCTCAGCCGGAAATCCGTTCTATGCCATCGAATTGGGCCGCGCGCTTCTCGAGAGCGCCGGTGAGAAACTGCCCTCCACGCTGGCCGAGTTGGTTCGGGCCAGGATCGGCAACCTGGATCCCGCCGTCAACGACGTGCTGCTCGCCGCCGCATCCCTTGCCACGCCGACGGTCGAGCTTGTCGGTGAAGCGGCAGGCACCGACCAGGTGATCGAGCTCCTGGAGGCCGCCGAGCGCGACGGAATCATCTCGATCGAAGGCAACAGGATCCGCTTCGCCCATCCCCTGCTGGCCAGCGGTGTGTACACGAACGCGTCAGCTGACGCAGCGCAGGGTGATGCACCGTCGCATCGCCAGCGTGGTCGACGAGTCGGAGCTGCGAGCTCGGCACCTGGCACTCGCCTCGACGGCGGCAGACCCCGAAACACTTGAAGCACTTGATGAAGCGGCGGCTTCCGCGCACGCGCGCGGCGCACCGGCGGCCGCTGCCGAGCTGCTCGAACTGGCCATCGCACTCGGCGGCGACAGCCCGCAACGTCGAGTCCGGTTGGCGGGACACTGTTTCGACGGCGGCGATCCGGCGCGGGCGCGCACGCTGCTGGAGCGGGCGATCGCGGGAATGCAGCCAGGACCGCTGCACGCGGAAGCCTCGCATTCGTTGGCGATCGTGCGCTTCAACGACGACGGCTACCTCGAGGCGTCACAGTTGCTGCAGAGCGCGCTGGCCGAGGACGACCCCGATCCCGCCTTGCGGGTCCGCATGCTGACGACCTTGGCACACGCCCTGTTCAACACCGGTGACCCGGAAGCGGCTTGGCGGTACGCCGACGAGGCGGTGACGCACGCTGAGCGGCTGGGTGCTCCAGGACTGCTGAGCCAGGCACTCGGGGTGCGCGCCATGCTTTTCTTCCTGCGCGGCGACGGCATTGACGAAGACAGCCTGTTGCGCGCCCTCGAACTGGAGGACCATGAATCGTTCACCCCGACGGTGCTTAAACCCAGCGTGGAGCACGCGCTGATACTGGCGTGGGTCGGTCAACTCGACATGTCGTATCAACGGATGCAGGCGATCCACCGTCACAGCGTCGAGAAGGGCGAAGAAGGCGATCTGATCTTCATCGACTTTCAGGTTGTCGTGAACAGGATTTGGCGTGGCGACTTCGCCGAAGCCGCACGCGTGACCGACGATGTCACGGAACTGGCGCGCCAGCTCGGCGGCGACTTTCCCCTGATGTTGAGTCTCGTCCTGCGTGCGTGGCTCGCCGTCTATCGCGGACACCATGACGACGCTCGCACAGCCACCGCCGACGCCATCGACGCCAGCAAGCGTTGCGGCACAGGGTGGCACGACGACTGGTCGCTGACCGCGGTTGGCTTCCTGGAGACGTCGCTTGGCAATTACGACGCGGCATTGAACGCACTCGAACCATTGCTGTCGAAGTTCGACCCGTCGCACTACCCCACCGAGATCTTCTCGGCGTCATTTGTGCCCGACGTGGTAGAGGCGTTGACCGCGTTGGGCCGCGCGGACGAGGCTGAACCGCTCGTCGAGGCGCTCGAGCGCAACGGGCGCAGGCTCGACCGCCCGTGGATGCTGGCCGTCGGTGCCCGCTGCCGCGCCATGGTGCTTGGCCGCCCGCGGTGATGTGGAAGCAGCGGTGCAGAGCGCGCAACGGGCGATGAAGGAACACGACCGGCTGCCGATGCCGTTCGAGCGCGCAAGGACTCAACTCGTGCTCGGTCAGCTCACGCGTCGAGACCGGTCAGAATCAATCCCCGTGCTGCGTGACGCCCTTGCCGTCTTCGAGCAGCTTGGTACGGAGCTATGGGCCGATCGCGCACGCGCCGAACTGGCCGGGCGACGGACAAAGGCACAGACACGGCAACAGGATGCGCTTACGCCTGCCGAGCTGCGGGTGGCCGAACTCGCCGCCTCAGGGATGACCAATCGCGATGTGGCGGCCAAGCTATTCATCAGCGCGAAGACCGTCGAAGCCACCCTCGCGCGTGTCTACCGCAAGCTGGGCATCCAGTCGCGGGCCGAACTCGGACAGCTGGTGGGCAAGACCGCGACGTAGTGCGCAAACATAGTGAGCGGACGTTGCCAGCCCGCCACCCGTCGGCGATTTAGCTGAAACAGGTGACCCTGACGCCGTTAGCTGGAATTCTTCTAGGCATGCCAGGGGTGGGCGCGGAAAGCCGTCCGTTGGAGGGGCGGACGATAGGCGGCTTCCTGGCTTCAGCCACTTCCGCGCCGTCTGCTTTGCTGATCGAGGGTGAGCCCGGCATCGGCAAGACGACCCTCTGGTTGGCGACCCAGGAGCGGGCACGGGACAGGGGGTTCCGGGTGTTGTCGGCGCGCGCCGCGGCGGCAGAATCCGTTCTGGCCTACACCGCCCTTGCCGACCTGCTGGACGGGGTGCCCGCGGCCGCGTGGGCGGATCTGCCAGAACCTCAGCGAGCCGCGGTGGACCAGGTGCTGCTGCGGACGGATCACGGCGCGGCCACCGATCAACGCGCCGTGGCCGCGGCGTTTCTTTCTGTCGTCGAGTACCTCGCCGAGGACGGGCCGCTGCTGCTGGCGATCGATGACATGCAGTGGATCGACCCATCCAGCACGCACGTGGTGGCGTTCGCGGCGAGGCGGCTCACCGGGCCGGTGGGAGTTCTTGGCAGTGTGCGTACCGATTCCGGCAGCGCCGCCGGCGCCTGGCTACAAATGCCGCGACCCGATGCGGTGAATCGAATCCGGTTGAATCCATTGGGTATTCATGATCTACATGCCGCTGTATCGGCGCGTCTGCGGCGACCGTTCTCCCGTCCGGCGATGGGCCGGATACATGCTTTGTCCGGCGGAAACCCCTTCTACGCAATCGAATTGGCACGGGCCATCGCTGACCGCGCCCCGGGACTAGAGACCTCACTACCACGCACACTGACCGAAGTCGTCAGGGCCAGGATCGGCGGCATGGATCCCGACGTGAATGACGCGCTGCTCGCGGCATCCTGCATGGCTGCGCCGACAGTGGAGCAGGTGTCCAGCGCGACGATCGGCGACGACGACTTGTTGATCGAGCTACTCGAACGCGCGGAAAGCATGGGCATCATCGCGATCGACGGCAATCGGATCCACTTCGCTCATCCCCTGCTGGCCAGGGGTGTGTACACCGAAGCCACGCCGGGCCAGCGCCGAACGATGCATCGCCGCCTCGCCGACATCGTCGACGAACCCGAACTACGGGCACGCCATCTCGCATTGGCCGCGACCAGCGGTGACCAAGTAACTCTTCGGGCGCTCGACACAGCGGCGGAGTCAGCGCGCACCCGCGGGGCGCCCGCGGCGGCCGCCGAGCTGATGGACCTGGCGATCGGTCTCGGCGGTGACACCGCCGATCGTCGACTCCGTTCTGCCCTAAACCATTTCGATGCGGGCGACCAGGAGCGGGCACGTGCTGTGCTCGAGGAGACCATCGAGCAGCTGGCGCCCGGCGACCGGCGCGCAGAGGCGCTGACCCGGCTCGCTGTCGTACGGCTCTACGGAGACGGCTTCTTCGAAGCATCCCGGCTGCTGCAGCGCGCGCTGAGTGAAGCAGACACCGGTTCCCCTTTGCGAGTGCAGATACTGATCACGTTGGCCTACGCGCTATTGCACTCCAATCAGCCCCGCACGAGCGTGCAGATGGCCGAGGATGCCGTCGCCCACGCCGAGAGCCTCGACCAACCACATCTGTTGGGCCTCGCGCTCGGCATGCGCGCAACTTTGCGGTTCCTGTGCGGGGAAGGTTTCGACGAGGCGGACATTCAACGTGCGGTTGAGCTTGAGAACCCCGACATTTTCACCGCATTGGTATTTCGGCCATCCGCTCAGCGTGCCCTGCTGCTGGAGTGGACCGGCCGTCTCGACGAGGCCTATGAGGTCCTAGAAGCGGTCCGGCGTCGCTGTATCGAGAAGGGCGAGGAAGGCGAGCTGGTGTTCATCGCCCAACACGTGGTGCTCAGCAACATCTGGCGGGGCAACTTCGGCGAGGCCGCCCTGGTCGCCGAGGACGCGATGGAGCGAGCCCGTCAGCTCGGTGGCGACACTCCTCTGTTCCTTGCCCTCGGGTTACGGGCGAACTTGGCCGCGTATGCGGGTCGCGAAGCCGATGTGAGGAATGCGGTCGACGAGGCACTCGAAATCGGCAGGCGCACAGGGTCATTTCGACTGGCTGAGCGGATCGTCGGCACACTGGGATTCCTTGAGGTGTCCCTGGGCCGTTACGAGGCGGCGGTCGCGACTATGCAGCCGCTGGTGAGCAGGTTCGACCCTGCGTCGACCCCGACCGAGCTTCCCAATGCCGCGTTTCTTGAAGACGCCGTCGAAGCCCTGATTCAAGTGGGCCGAAGCGCGGAAGCGGAACCCCTTGTCGCCGCCCTCGAGCGCAACGGCCAACGGTTGGGCCGCGCGTGGATGTCGGCCGTCGGCGCCCGCGGCAGAAGCATGCTGCTGGCCGACCGGGGTGACCTCGACGCCGCCACCGCGGCCGCGGCACAGGCGATCGTCGAACACGACCGGCTGCCGATGCCGTTCGAGCGTGCTCGAACGCTGTTGCTGCTCGGCCAATTACAGCGGCGGCAACGCAGAAAGGAGTCGGCATCGGCGAGCCTGCAGGAAGCCTTGGACGTCTTCGAGCGACTGCACATCCCCCTGTGGGCCGACCGTGCCCGAGCCGAACTCGTCCGTGCGAACGTCGCTCCGCGCCGCAGCGGAGGGCTCACGCCGTCCGAGCAACGGGTCGCCGAGCTCGCGGCGTCGGGCATGAAGAACCGGGATGTCGCCACGGCGCTGTTCATCAGCCCGAAGACCGTCGAGGCGAACCTGGCCCGGATTTATCGCAAGCTGGGGATCAAGTCGCGCGCCGAACTCGGCCGTCATATGAGTAAGACCTGAGCCGGCCAGATGTAGGGAAACACCCTATTTCTCAGCGCTCTTGAGCGAATTAACGTCAACCCGGGCCATGCCCGACAAGCACTCGGAGGAGGATTGGTGACGGTAACCCTAGACCCGGCCACCCGTAGCCCAGCGACGCTGGTGACGACGGCGACGAGCCAACCCGCATTGCGAACCGTATTCGCAATGCTGGGGCTCGTCTCGCTGCTGGACCTGCCGAAAGCCGACCGGGCCGACCGGGTGGTGGCATTGGGCGGCGCCGCGGCGGCGGGGTGGTTCCTGGTCAAGGGCAGCCGCCGACGCTAGGCCCCGTTGTTGGCACCGCCGGAGTTGGCGCCCTCGATGTCGGTGATCGGGAGGTTCGGCATCGGCTTGGGCGACGGCGTGTTCGGTAGTGTCGGGATCTCTGCGGGCGGGATGTCAGTCAGATCGTTGACTGGTGGGCCGTTGTCCCGGCTGCCATAGGTGCTGCCGGGCTCGCGAGGTCCCAACAGCTGGCTGACGGTCACCAGGTGATAGCCGTTTCTCTTGAGCACCGGGATGAACTGGTAGACCACATCGACAGTGCTGGAGTAGGTGTCATGGAACAACACCACTGAACCGGGCTTGATCTGCGTCTTGAGCATGTAGGTGGTGGCGGCGGTGTTGGAGTCGTTGGCCCAGTCGAAAGGGATGACGTCCCAGTTGATGTCGGCCATACCCTGCTGCTTGGCCGCCGCGAGCACGTTGTCGTTGATCAGCCCGCCTGCGGTGCGCAGTAGCGTGGGCCGCTGGCCGGTGGCGGTTTGGATGGCGTCGTTGGCCTTGGAGATCTGACTCGCGATGTCCACGGGCGGGATGGTCGTCATGTTGGGGTGTTCCCACGTGTGGTTGGCCACCTCCATGCCGGCGTCGGCAATGCGCTTGGCCCCCGCGGGGTTGGCCGCGACCTTGTTGCCGATCAAGAAGAACGTCGACTTCGCGTCGTTGTCGGCCAGTATTTGCAGCAGCCGGTCGGTGTACGGGCTTGGCCCGTCGTCGAACGTCAACGCGACGCATTTGACCTTCGCGCAGTCGACGTCCTCGGCGCCTGCCTTGCGGATGTGGCCGGTGAGCCCGCCGACGATCAGCACCGCGGCTGCCGCGAGCACGCCGAGCACGGTCCTGGCGTAGCGCCAGCCCTGGCTGTCGGGTCGCTTCGGCACCCAAGCAGCCTACCGACTGGTGATTTCGGCGCGCTTACGCCCGCTCAGCGTCCGTAAGCGCGCCGAAATCGCTCAGGGAAGGGCTCCTGGGCTGATCTCCTCGAGCATTTCGGTGACCAGCGCCGCGATCGGCGAGCGCTCGCTGCGAAGCAGCGTGATGTGCGCGAACAACGGGTGACCCTTGAGCTTCTCGATCACCGCTGCCACGCCGTCGTGGCGTCCCACCCGCAAGTTGTCGCGCTGCGCCACGTCGTGGGTGAGCACCACTCGCGATCCGGCACCCAGCCTGGACAACACGGTCAGCAGCACGTTGCGTTCGAGCGACTGCGCCTCGTCGACGATCACGAACGAGTCATGTAGCGAGCGGCCGCGGATGTGGGTCAGCGGCAGCACCTCGAGCATGCCGCGCGAAAGCACCTCCTCGAGCACCGCGGGGCTGGCCAGCCCTTCCAGCGTGTCGAAGACGGCCTGCGCCCACGGGCCCATCTTCTCGCTCTCGCTGCCGGGCAGGTAGCCGAGTTCCTGGCCGCCGACGGCGTACAGCGGACGGAACACAACCACCTTGCGCTGGGTGCGCCGTTCGAGCACCGCCTCAAGGCCTGCACACAGTGCGAGTGCGGACTTGCCGGTGCCTGCCTTGCCGCCGAGCGAGACGATGCCGATGGACTCGTCGAGCAGCAGATCCAGCGCCACCCGTTGTTCGGCGGAGCGGCCACGCAACCCGAACACCTCGCGATCGCCGCGGACCAGTTGCACCCGCTTCTCGGGGTTGACCCGACCCAACGCGTGCGAGCTGCCGCCGAGCAGTCGAATCCCGGTGTGGCATGGCAGATTACGGGCAGCCTCGAGATCGATCTCGCTGTCGGCGAACAGGGCGTCGATCTCGTCGGCCGAAACCTCGATCTCGTCCATCCCCGTCCAGCCGGAGGTGATGACGTCCTGCGCGTGGTATTCGTCGGCGGAAAGGCCGACCGCGCCTGCCTTCACCCGCAGCGGAATGTCCTTGCTGACCAACGTGACTCGCTTGCCCTCGGCGGCAAGATTAGCCGCGCACGTCAGGATCCGCGCATCGTTGGTGTCGGTCCGGAAGCCCGCGGGCAGAACGGTGGGGTCGCTGTGGTTCAGCTCGACATGCAGTGTGCCGCCTTGCGTCCCAACGGGAATCGGCTGATCCAGCCGCCCGTGCTCGAGCCGCAGATCGTCGAAACTCCGCAATGCCTGCCGCGCGAACCAGCCAAGCTCATGGTGATGCCGCTTGGCTTCCAGTTCGCTGATGACCACCAACGGGACCACGACTTCATGCTCAGCAAACCGCGTTGCAGCCCAGGGATCGGACAGCAACACGGAGGTGTCAAGCACATAGGTCCGGACGGCCGATTCAGTCACGTAGCGCTCCTCGAGGCGAGGGAGTTCATGCGGCCCCGCACGAACTTGTCGGCGGACACTGCGGTATCAGGACCGGGGCCGGTCCTCTCGGAATCGAAACGATCGGTACCGCCCGGATAGCAGAGCATGTCGCTAGCCATCGAGAAACGACGCTACTCTCGCTGAGCGCTTCGCGCCGTGCAGGCGCGCCGTGGCTAACAGGTCACACGTACGCGCGCAGCGCGGGCTCGTCGGCCAGCCCCCAAGCGGTGATCCGGTCGACGATCACCTGGCGCAGTTGCTCGGGTCCGAAGATGCCTGCGTCTTCGATCTTGGCCAGCTTGTCTTTGTAGGCGTCGATGTCCCCGCCGACGACGCCGAGTTCGGCTACGCGCCGGGCTATCGCCTCGATGGTTTCTTCGCGGCTGGAGGTCAGGCAATACGCGACGATGTTGGCGAAGAACTCTTCGTGACGCTCCTCGTCAAGAGCGATGCGGCCGACCAGGCCCTTCAACACCGGCTCGGTGATCTGCGCTTCGAGGTTGCGGCAGAACACGGCGTGCGCGCGCTCGAAGAACGCCATGAACACCAGGCGCTCGATCTGCGTGTAGGTGTCGGCGCGGTAGCCCTTCATCACGTGTTCGACGCGCACGTCCTCGTTGGCGGCAGGATCGATCTCGCGAGTGACCACCAGATAGTTGCGCAGCGCGATGGCGTGCAGATGCTCCTCGGCGGTCCAGCGGCCGATCCAGCGGCCCCACTTCTCTTCGAGGATGAAGCTGAACACGAACTCCCGGTGGTAGCCGGCGAGGTTGTCCTTGGTGATCAGCAGGATCTCGAGGGCGTCGGTGACGGCCTTGGGCAGCGTGACCTGCGACGGATCCCAGTCGCGCCCGCCGAGGAAGGCAAAGTTCTCACCCTGCTCGAACGGCACGAAGTCGTGGGCGAACCACAGGTCCTCGGTGTCGATGTGGCGACGCAGCTCCTGCTGCACGACCGGCTCGAGCTCGAGAATCAGCGCATTAGGGACAGGTTTCTGTGCCATAAAAGTAACTGTAACCCGAGTTCACATGTTTCTTGAAATCGGGTGCGGGGCGTGTCCTACAGCGACAAACCCGGGTACAGCGGGTTGGCGTCCAGCAGCTCGGTGGCGGCAGCATGCACCCGTTCGGCGGTGCCGTCGGCCAGCTTGTACTTGGCCTTCGACGGCCCCGATGCGGCAGCGGCGGGTTGAGTGTTGGACAGCACGTCGACGATCAACTCGGCGACGCGGTCGAAATCGTCGGCTCCGAAACCGCGGGTGGTCAGTGCGGGGGTGCCCAACCGGATGCCGCTGGTGTACCAGGCGCCGTTCGGGTCGGCCGGAATCGAGTTGCGGTTGGTGACGACGCCGGAATCCAGCAGCGCCGACTCGGCCTGCCGCCCTGTCAGCCCGAACGACGTCACGTCGAGCAGCACGATGTGGTTGTCGGTGCCGCCGGTGACGAGCCGCGCGTCACGCTTGAGGAAACCATCGGCGAGCGCCTTGGCGTTGTCGGCGACCCGCTGCGCGTACCCCTGGAACGCGGGCTGGCGGGCCTCGGCCAGCGCGACGGCCTTGGCCGCCATCACGTGAGACAGCGGCCCGCCCAACACCATTGGGCAGCCCTTGTCGACAGCATCGGAGTACTCGGCGGTCGCGAGCACGAGCCCGCCTCGCGGCCCGCGCAGCGACTTGTGCGTGGTGGTGGTCGTGACATGGGCGTGCGGCACTGGGTCCTCGTCGCCGGTGAACACCTTGCCTGCGACGAGCCCGGCGAAGTGCGCCATGTCGACCATCAGCGTCGCGCCGACCTCATCGGCGATCTCGCGCAGCTTGGCGAAGTTGATCCGACGTGGGTAAGCGGAGTAACCGCCGACCAGGATCAGCGGTTTGAACTCACGCGCCGCCGCGGCCAGCGCGTCGTAGTCGAGCAGCTCGGTCTTCGGATCGGTGCCATAACTGCGCTGGTGGAACATCTTTCCGGAGATGTTTGGCCGGAATCCGTGGGTGAGGTGGCCACCGGCGTCCAGCGACATGCCCAGCAGGCGCTGGTTGCCCAGCTTGCCGCGCAGCTCTTCCCACTGCGCTTCGGAGAGGTCGTTGACGTTCTTGACGCCCGCATCGGCCAGGCCCGGTGCTTCGACCCGGGTGGCCAGGATGGCCCAGTACGCAACGAGGTTGGCGTCGATGCCCGAGTGCGGCTGCACGTAGGCGTAGGGCGAGCCGAACAGCTCGCGGGCGTGCTCGGCGGCGACGGTCTCGACGGTGTCGACGTTCTGGCAGCCGGCGTAGAACCGGTGCCCGATGGTGCCCTCCGCGTACTTGTCGGAAAGCCAGCTGCCCATGGTGAGCAGAGCCGCAGGCGACGCGTAATTCTCGCTGGCGATCAGCTTGAGTGAATCACGTTGGTCGGCAAGCTCTTTGCGCGTCGCCGCCGCGATGCGCGGCTCGACCGACTCGATGATCTGCAGTATCGAGCGGTAGGCGGCGCTTGCGGTATCGGCGTACTCGGCTCCGGGTGCTGTGGCGGTGGTCACGGTCGAGTCTGCGGTCATGCAGTTCAGCCTACGTCCCGCAGTGACGACGGGATCAGCGGCTCATCGAGCAGCCGGCCGAAGCGTTCGGTGAGGCTGACGCCGTCGGGCCTGGCCTCCAGCCAGCCGCGCAGCAACCGGTAACCCTCGACGTAGGTGCTGGTGTAGGCGCGCCACAGCGGCGAGGACAGGAACCGGAGCGTCTGCCGGGCGCGTTCGTCGTTGACCAGCAGCCAGCGCTTGAGGAAGGCGACCACGTCGTCGACGTCGCGGTGCTCGTCGTGCAGCATCAGCGCGGCGTCCTGCCGCACGTCGGCCAGTGCGCCCGCGGCGTCGGATACCGCCTCGGCGCGCTCGCCGTCGAACCGCAGTCCGAGGTCGGCATAGATGTCGGCGGCCCAGCCACCCCAGTTCGGCCCGATCGCCGCGTACAGCGCCAGGTCCGCCAACCCCTCGGCCATCAGGCATTGCGGCGTGTTCACCAGGAAGATGGTCTGCTCGGTATGGCCCTTGCCCTCGACCAGCCCCGCCTCTTTGCGGCAGTGCTCGGTGTGGTGGCCGGGATAGGACTCGTGCGCGACCAGCCGGGGCAGGTTGGACATCTGCTGCTTGAGGTCGGCGTTGACGGCGACGGTGGAGCGATAGTCGCCGAGGTAGTAGTTGAACCCCGACCACGGCTTGTCGGTGACCACCTCGTAGGTGATCGTCTCGCGGTCGGGCAGCGGGTATTCGGCGCGCACGCGGTCACGCAGCGAGCTGGAGAACGCGTGGATGGCTTCCTCGAGCCGGTCGGGTGGGATCTCCTGGGACGCGCGGTATGCGGTCATCCGCTCCGCCAGCGGCCCGCTGCCGCCAAGCGCGTCGTCCAGCTTGCGGTGCGCCTGCCGGTAGCGCTCGGGATCCCCCTTGGCGATGTGCACGTCGAAATACGCCTCCACCTCGTCGACGAAGCCGACGTCCTGGCCCGCGAACTTCCTGCCGGCGCAGGCCAATGCCCGCAGATGGGCGCTGACGTACTCGGCGCGGACCGAATCGAGGCCGTCGGCGACCGGCACCTCGGCGGCCAAGGTCTCGGCCTGACGCGCCAGTTCGGCGGGATCGGGTGCGGGCTCGTTCTGGATCTGCTGACGCAGCGCGGGGTCGCCGGTGAACGAGTCGACGTAGCCATCCTCGATCCGGTCGAAGCGCAAACCGAGCAGCAGATATTCACGGATCAAGGTGGCGGCGTCCATGGCCTCAACCGTAAATGCAAGACTGACCCCATGCCGCGGCTGAGCGAGCCGAGCCCCTACGTGGAGTTCGACCGGAGTCAGTGGCGTGCGCTGCGCATGTCGACGCCGCTGAAGCTGACCGAGGACGACGTGCTCAAGCTGCGCGGTCTTGGCGAGAAGCTCGACCTGCTCGAGGTCGAAGAGGTCTACCTGCCGCTGGCCCGGTTGATCCACCTTCAGGTCGCGGCGCGCCAGCGACTGTTCGCCACCACCGCGGAGTTCCTCGGTGAGCCGCAGCAGAATCCGGACCGGCCGGTGCCGTTCATAATCGGGGTCGCGGGCAGTGTCGCCGTCGGTAAATCCACCACTGCCCGTGTGCTGCAGGCGCTTCTGGCCCGCTGGGAACACCACCCTCGGGTCGACCTGGTCACCACAGACGGTTTCCTGTATCCGAACGCGGAACTGGGACGACGAAACCTTATGCACCGCAAGGGTTTTCCGGAGAGTTACGACCGCCGCGGGTTGATGCGGTTCGTCACCGCCGTGAAATCGGGTGTCGACTTGGCGTGCGCCCCGGTCTACTCACACCTGCTCTACGACATCGTGCCCGGCGAGAAGCAGTTGATCCGGCACCCGGACATCCTCATTCTCGAGGGGCTCAACGTGCTCCAGACCGGGCCGGCATTGATGGTGTCGGACCTGTTCGACTTCTCGGTGTACGTCGACGCGCGCATCGAGGACATCGAGCAGTGGTACATCTCACGGTTCCTTTCGATGCGGGCCGGGGCGTTCGCCGACCCGGCGTCGCACTTCCACCACTACTCGACGCTGACCGACGAAGCCGCGGTATTCGCCGCCCGCGACATCTGGCATTCCATCAACCGCCCCAACCTGATTGAGAACATCCTGCCGACGCGGCCGCGCGCGACGCTGGTGTTACGCAAGGACGCCGACCACTCCATCAACCGGCTGCGACTGCGCAAGTTGTAAGCGCCGAATGGCCACTTATGACACGCATTTCGTGGGAAACCGTGCCATAAGTGGCCACTGGACGGTCAGGCCTTGATGCGGCGCCAGCCCTGGTATTGCAGTTCGGCGAACGCCAGCGTGTAGACACCGGACGCCAACGTGAGAACCACGCCAGTAGCGGTCAGCGGGAAGACATCCGCCAACACAAGGACGACGGCCGCGACCGTGTACGCCACGTTGGCGATGATCACGCCCATCCCGGCCCGTTTCACCGAGGGCAACGCGGCGAGCCCGAACACAACCAGCCCGTATGCGATGAAGAACGCGCCCATGCCGTACTCGAATTGGATCGTCGTACCTGATGTCTCGGCGAGCCAGCCGGCAAGCGGGAGGCCTGCCACACCGGCAAGGCCAGTGATGACAGCGTCGGCCCGCATGGCAAGGCGAAGCAACCCGTCGCGGGTACCGGTGCGGTCAATGGTGATGGCGGACATGGTTTTCCTTTCTCGATGTTTACTTCTCGGGCGACCGTTCCGGAGCCGACGCCGCAACCTCTCACGACGGCGGCTCCGGACCAGTCATGTGGGAGTCACGCGAGACGGCGCACTCCGAGGTACTGGGCGTAGGCGAAGCCCACGGTGGCGACGGTGAACGCGATCGTCGAGACCACGCCGAGTTCGGTCAGCGGAAGCCAGCCGGCGACGAGCACCACGGCGACGACGATCGCGAACGCGACGTTTCCTGCGAGCACGCCCACGCCGACGCGTCGGACGTCGGGCAGACCGGCAGCCGCGAACAGCGCGACGCCGTAGATCACCAAGGCGGCGCCGCCGATCCACTCCGACGTAGCCGAAAGACCGGACAGCTGCGACAGCGGGTCGGCTGCCATCGCGACGAACAGCCCGACGCCGGCGCACAGAGTGGCGTCAGCGCGAAGGGCAAAGCGCAGTAGTGAATCGGTACTTTCCCGGACCGGGCGGGTGTTGATTGCGGTCATGACACCGAGATTGCTCAGATGCCACTGCCAGATCGACACCAGACGCTGCCAGGCACTGCCAGGCCCAGCTCAGAGGGGTGATTTCAGTCCTGTGCGCTGACCAGATTTCCGCGCAGATCGGCCGCGATCAGCCGGGCCGCGGCGTTCTGCCAGTTGTGCAGAGAGCGTTGCGGCACCTCGGTGACGAACCACTGCCAGGCCTGCCGGGCGACTGGGTCCAGTCCCGAGGCGGTGGCGTTCTGCGCATAGGCGCGCACCCCGACGACGTATGGGAAGTACAGCGAGTTGTAGTGGCGCCACTGCTCGGTGGTGCCGAACTCGCCGCCGTCGCGGGGCTTGAGCCGGGCGATCCGGTCGGCCAATAGGGCCTTGAGTTCGTTGGCCCGTTCCAGCGGCTGATCGGGCGCGCCACGAAGGGCGAGGCGCTCGTCGATGATCGGCAGCGCGGTCAGCGGGCTGGCGACGAGCTTGGACAGGTCGCCGTAGTGGCCAAGCGCGCGGCGGGTGAGCCGGGCGAACGTGTCGTCGTCGACGTCGTCGAGCGGGTTGGTCGATCGCAGCGGCAACGCCGCCTCGGTGCGCCGCAGCGCCGCGCGGTCGGCGCGCAAGGCGGGCGAACGGGAGAACGCCAACCGGTCGAGAATTCCCGCCAGTGGATCGGCGAGCACGTTGATCGCGATCGCGATGCCCAGGCTGGTGAACAGCAGCACGGTCAGCGCGGTCTGCTGGCCCGTGACGGCAAGACCGATCAGCGCCTGGCCGCCGAAGAGCACCACGACGACACCGGTCGCGACGAACGAGCGCAACATGTCGCCGCGCAACGCCTGACCCTCGTCGAACGCATCCCACATCGCGACCGCGACACCGAGCAGCACGACGTCGCATCCCGTCGACGCCAGGGCAAGCCAGCTGGGCACGAGCCCGAGCGGGATGACCAGGATCGCGTTGCCCAGCGCGAAGAACAGCGTCGCGACCACGACGTAGCCCACGACGGGCCGCGGCTGCCAAGGGCCGAACACCGCCCACAGCATCGCGCCGAGTGACGACAGCGAGATCACCGCGAACATCACCCAGTGGCCCATCCGCAGCGGCCCGTCGACGTTGCCCGCCATCGTCGCGCCGAAGAGCGCTACCGCGGCAACACCGGCGACCAACGCAATTTCGCCTGCGCGGCTGCGCCACGTTTCGGATGGCCTGGATACCTCGAGCAGAACCGCGAACCAGGCGATGCCGGGCACCGCGACGAGATAGATCTCGATGCTGCTGAGCACATGCAGACCGCTGACGACCCGCACGGCGTCAAGCGCCACCACCGCCGCGAAGCTGGTCAGCCCGATTGCGGCCAGTACCAAGACGGGTTTGCGTGGATCACGGGCCAGCAGGTACAGGCCCAACCACCAGCTGAGCGTGAACACCACCGCTGACAGCGCAGCCATGCATCAAGTGTGGCACGCCTCTACGCGCCGTAACGGCGATGCCTCGCGGTGTAGTCGCGAAGCGCCCGCAGGAAGTCGACCCGCCGGAACTCCGGCCAATAGGCCTCCGTGAACCACATCTCCGAGTAGGCGCTCTGCCACAGCAGGAACCCGGACAGCCGCTGCTCCCCCGAGGTGCGAATCACCAGGTCGGGGTCGGGTTGCCCCGAGGTGTAGAGGTTTTCCGAGATCGCATCGATGGTGACGGCCTCGATCAGCTGGTCGCCGGTCGTGCCCTCGGCCAGTTCCTTGCCGAGCAGTTGCCGCACCGCGTCGACGATCTCCTGCCGCCCGCCGTAGCCGACCGCGAGATTCACGTGAAAGCCGCTGCCGTTGCCGTTGGTCGACTCGACGGCCTCGCGTACCTGCCGAGCCGGCTCCTCGCCGATGAGCTCGAGATCGCCGACCGTGCGCACGCTCCACCGGTTGGCTGGTGCGCAGATCTCCTCGACGACGTCGGTGATGATCTCGATAAGGGAAGCCAGCTCGCCCGGGTCACGCTGCATGTTTTCGGTGGACAGCAGGTAGACGGTGGCCATCTCGATGCCGGTTTCCTGGCACCAGCGCAGCATCTCGGCGATCTTGCGGGCGCCCATCCGGTAGCCGTAGCTGACGTCGACGTGACCGGCATCACGTGCCCAGCGTCGGTTACCGTCGCACAGCACCGCGATGTGGCGGGGCAGTTCGGATTTCGTGGACGACAGACCCTGACGCAGCCGCATCTCGTAGACGCGGTACATCGGTTCCTTGAGCCGCCGAGGAATGATCGCCACAAAGATTCAGACTACTGTGACGTTCGGAAACGCCCATGGCATTGAGGGGGTGACATGTCCCAGACCGAGACCGCTGACGAGGCCCAGCAACAGCCGCCGCACTTATATGCAGAAGACTTCCCCGAGGCCGTCGTCGACGGCGTCGAGAAGTTTCTGGGCAAGCCAAGGGCGCGCGGCTGGATCCATGTCTACGCCGCGATCGTGGCCTTCATCGCAGGCGCCGCGCTGGTGTCGGTGTCGTGGTCCCTGCAGTCCACCCGTGCCGGGCTGGCCACACTGCTCTACACGTTCACGATCGTCGCGATGTTCGCGGTCAGTGGCACCTACCACCGGGTGAACTGGACGTCCGCGACGGCACGCAAGTGGATGAAGCGGGCCGACCACTCGATGATCTTCATCTTCATCGCAGGCAGCTACACGCCGTTCGCCCTGCTGGCTCTGCCGTCGGAGAAGGGCTGGGTGCTGTTTTGGATCGTCTGGGGCGGGGCGATCGCGGGCGTTCTGCTCAAGATGTTCTGGCCGTCGGCGCCGCGATGGGTCGGCGTGCCGCTGTACCTGCTGCTCGGCTGGGTCGCGGCGTGGTTCGTCGGGCCGATCATGGATGGCGCTGGCGTCGCCGCATTGGTGTTGTTGATCGTCGGAGGCGCGCTGTACAGCATCGGCGGCGTGCTCTACGGGCTTGAAGTGGCCCAACCCGTGGCCGGCGACGTTCGGGCACCACGAGTTCTTCCACGCCTGCACCGCGGTCGCGGCGCTCTGCCACTACATCGCGATGTGGTTCGCGGTGTTCTAGCCCTGCTTGATGTTGTCCGGGCCCCAGTAGGCCTTCATCGACGCGATCTTGCCCTCATCGTCGAATGTCATGACGCTGATGATCTCGATCGTCATTCCGGCGACCATCAGCCGCCAGAAGTAAGCAGCCTCGTTTCCGAGCGCGCGGAGCGTCACCATCTCGGTCTTGAGATCGCCGCTCTGGACGGCCGCCGCGTAGAAGCCACGGATCGCTTGACGCCCGATGTGCACGTCGGTCCCGACCGGGTCCTCGACGGTGGCGTCCTCGGCGTAAAGAGCCGCGATGTCGTCGGGTCGCCCCTGCGAGACGGTTTCGAGGTAGCGGTTGACGGCGGTGGTGATCTGCTCGGCGCTGGGCATGCCGGCGACGCTACCGCAGCGCCGCGGCCAATCCCTCAGTGGTGGTGACGGGCAGGTCGCACACCCTGCCGCGGCAGACATAGGCGGCGTCAGAACCACCGACCCGGTCACGGTCAACCAGCAGCTCCGAGGAATTGATGGGCCCGCCCACCACCACGGCCCCGCCAGGCGCCAATTCGCGTGCCGCAGAAAGCAATTCCGAGTAATGCGGGTCGCAGGCCACTGCAATCTGGATGGGTCCGCGCACGGCAGCCTCGGCGACGGCGAGCCAGTGTCCGCCCGAGCGCGACAGCCGGGCCAGGATGGGCGTCGCGCTTGCCAACGTGGCGTCGGCCGCCGCGGCATAACGATCCGGCTGTGGCGCCAGATGAGCGGCCAGCTGCAGCGCCTCGGCGATCGTCGAGGCTCCCGAAGGCGTGGCGCCGTCGAGCGGGTCGGCGGGCCGAACCATCAACTGCTCGGCATCGTCGGCGCTGTCGAACCAGCGGCCCTCGCGGTCCGGGTCGGCGAAATGGTCGAGCGCGACATCGAGCAGGCCGGTTGCGGCGTCCAGCCACGACGCGTCGCCGGTCAGTTGATACAACGTCAAGAGCCCGGTGGCCAGCGTCGCGTGATCCTCGAGGATCGCTGCGCTGTCCCCCACCTGTCCGCCAAGGCTGGCCCGGCGCAATCGGCCGTCGACGACGTGCAGGTCGACGACTGAGCGTGCGCATCCGATCGCCGCGTCGAGGAATTCGGTCCGACCGAGTGCGACGCTTGCCTCGGCGAGCGCGGTGATCGCCAGCCCGTTCCACGCGGTGACGACCTTGTCGTCGCGGCCGGGTTGCGGCCGGGTTAGGCGTGCGGCCAGCAGCGCGGTGCGCACACGGTCGAAGCGTTCGGGATCGTCTGGATCACTCAAGAGCTGCAGCACCGAACTGCCGTGTTCGAATGTGCCGGTGTCCGTCACGTTGAAAAGCTCTGCGGCCCAACGCCCGTCGTCATCGCCCAAGATATCGCAAAGCTGTCCGGGCGTCCACACGTAGGTCAACCCCTCGCGGCCGTCGGCGTCGGCGTCCAGCGACGAAGTGAACATCCCGCCCGCACCCAGGTCGTCGATTATGAAGCGCGCGGTCTCGTCAGCCACTTTGCGGGCCAACGGGTTTGACGTGCGACGGGCCCAGTGCGCGTATACGCGCAGCAGCAGCGCATTGTCGTAGAGCATCTTCTCGAAGTGCGGCACCACCCACGACGCGTCGACGCTGTAGCGAGCGAACCCGCCTGCCAGCTGGTCGTAGATGCCGCCTCGCGCCATCGCCGTGCAGGTCCGCTCCACCGCCTCCATCGGCAGGATGTCGCCGGTGCGTTCGTGGTTGCGCAGCAGCGCTTCCAAGAGCGCCGACGGTGGGAACTTCGGTGCGCCACCAAACCCGCCGCGCTCGATGTCCTCGTCCTGCAGCGCATTGGCAACGGCGTGGTCGCACAGAGCGGGCGCCACCGGCGGCCCACCGCCGGGAAGACCCGATGCCATCGACCGAAGCTCGCCCGCGATGTTGGCGGAGGCCTCCTCGACCTCGCCGCGTCTGGTGCGCCACGTCTCGTTGACCGCGGCGAGCAGCTGCAGGAAGTTCGCTTTCGGGTAATAGGTCCCGCAGAAGAACGGCCGCCCGTCAGGGGTGAGGAAGCATGTCATCGGCCAGCCGCCTTGCCCGGTCAGCGCGACAGTGGCGTTCATGTACACCGCGTCGATGTCGGGGCGCTCCTCGCGATCCACCTTGATGTTCACGAATCCCTCGTTCATCGCCGCGGCGACCTGATCGTCCTCGAACGACTCGTGGGCCATCACGTGGCACCAGTGGCACGCCGCGTACCCGATGGACAGCAGGATCGGCACGTCACGGGCGGCGGCCTCGGCCAGCGCGTCGGGCGTCCATTGCTGCCAGTGCACCGGATTGTCGGCGTGCTGACGCAGGTACGGGCTGGTGGCGGTGGCGAGCTGGTTCGTCACTATTCGACCGTAGCCGCATCGTCGCAGGTCTGCTCCTGGTAGCGCAGAGTGCCTGCTAAAGGTAGCGTAGATTTGATGCTAAAGGTAGCGTAAATGTACTGCTAACGGTAGCTTGTAAGGGTGCCGTACTTGCCCCGTACCGTCGATCAGGAACTCGATGAGTTACTCACACTGGCGCCTGCGATCGCGATCGATGGCCCTAAGGGCGTCGGCAAGACCGCCACGGCGCAGCGGCGCGCGACAGCGGCGTGGTTGTTAGACGATCCGACGCAGCGCGCAATGGTCGAGGCCGACCCGGCCTTCGCGACTGCACCGTCAGGCACCCTTCTCATCGACGAGTGGCAACGCTTCCCGGAAATCTGGGATGCGGTACGCCGCAAGGTCGACGAAGGCGCACCACCCGGACGGTTCCTCCTCACCGGAAGCGCGACGCCGGCCGCCGGGGTCGACACTCACAGCGGCGCGGGTCGGATCTTGTCCCTGCGCATGCGCCCCATGGCGATCTACGAACGTGGCATAGCGGAACCCGCCGTCAGCCTGGGTGCACTCATCGCCGGGGACAGTCATCACGTGACGGGCAAAACCAGCATCACCGTGGCGGACTACTTCGAAGCCATCGAGTTCAGCGGGTTCCCGGGAATCCGACATCAAGCGCCTCGGCTGCGCCGCCGTTTGCTCGACGCCTATCTGCAGCGCGTGATCGACCGTGACCTTCCCGAGAACGGCTTCACGGTCCGTCGGCCTGAAACGCTGCGGCGATGGCTCGCCGCCTACGCCGCGGCGTCGTCGACCACCACGTCGTACTCACGGATCCTCGACGCGACGACTGCCGGTGATGGCTCGCAACCGGCCAAGACCACCACCATCGCCTACCGCGATCACCTCTCACAGCTCTGGCTGCTCGACCCCGTCCCGGGATGGAGCCCGAGCCGCAGCCCAATGACGCGCTTACAGCAGGCGCCCAAGCATCAGCTTGCCGACCCGGCACTAGCCGCCGGATCCTCAACCTCTCTGCCAGTACCCTCCGCTCCACCACAGGCGGCCATATGGCAGGGGCGCTGTTCGAGTCTCTGGCAACATTGACGGTCCGAGTCGCCGCCCAGGCATCCGAAAGTCGTGTCGGTCACCTACGCACTCGTAACGGCGACCACGAGGTCGACCTAGTTGTTGAAGGGCCCGATGGCCAGATCGTCGGCATCGAGGTCAAACTCGCCGCAGGCGTGACGGACGCCGATGTTCGGCACCTTCACTGGTTACGGAATCAACTCCCCGACGACACCGTCGAGTTGCTCGTCATCACCACAGGCACCGACGCATACCGCCGCCGCGACGGCGTCGCGGTCATACCGCTTGCGCTGCTCTGCGCTTGAGCGCCATCGCTTCTCGAGAGCACTCAGCCGCTGGGCTCACTCTTGTGGTCCTCGTCGGCGGCTTGGTCCGGCTCGGCGTCGTCGAACGACTTTGGCAGCTTGCGAAGGTGGCGGTTCATCGACCACACCAACAAGAATGTGCCGATCAGCAGAAGCACGACGATCACAAGACCGAACGGGCTGGCCTTGCCGAAGTCAGGGCCGGTGTCGCGGGGAGCATCGTCGGCGAGCAGACCGATCGCGATCATCATAGCGTCGTTCACTGGTCGGTCTCGATTCCCGCGAAAAGGTCGGTCTCCGGCAGCGACACCGGTGTCCGCGACCGGGCCAGCTCGAATTCCTCTGTCGGCCATAGCCGTTGCTGCCATTCGATGGGCGCTCGGAAGAAGTCGCCGTTGGGGTCGATCTGCGTCGCGTGCGCACGCAAGGCGTCATCGCGCTGTGCGAAGTACTTGGAGCATTCGATGCGGGTGGTCACGCGCTGTGCAAACGGGTCGTGGTCGGGATCCCAGTGCTGGAGCCACTTTTCGAATGGGCCCACCTCGCCGTGTTTGGCGAATTCGTCCTGCAGCATCTGCATGCGTCGGCGCACAAACCCGTGGTTGTAGTAGAGCTTGAGCACGTCCCATGGCTGGCCGGCGTCGGGGAACTGCCGGTAGTCGCCCGCGGCTTCGTACGCGGCGACCGATACCTGGTGGGTCCGGATGTGGTCGGGATGCGGGTAGCCGCCGTTCTCGTCGTAGGTGGTCATCACGTGCGGTTTGAACTTGCGGACAAGGCGCACCAGCGCCTCGACGGGCTCCTCCAGCGGCACAACGCCCAGGCAGCCGTCGGGCAGCGGTGGCAGCGGGTCACCCTCGGGCAATCCGGAGTCGACGAAGCCGAGCCAGTGGTGCTCGACCCCGAGGATCTCGGCGGCCTTGGCCATCTCGTCGCGGCGGATCTCGGTTATCCGGCCGTGCACCTCGGGCAGGTCCATCGCAGGGTTCAGGATGTCGCCGCGCTCGCCGCCGGTCAGGGTCACCACGAGCACGCGCACACCCTCGTCGGCGTAGCGGGCCGTGGTGGCAGCACCCTTGCTGGACTCGTCGTCCGGGTGGGCGTGCACCGCCATCAAGCGCAGTTCGCTCAACTCTTCCCTCTTACTTACTCGTCGCGGGCCGACTTCTGGTCGACGCTTGTCGAGACGTTCCAACCATCTGGGTAGCCCTATAGTTCCAGTTCTGTAGAACTATCCGACGGACGGGCATGCGAAACGAGATGATCGAGCGCCCCGCCGACCGCTACGGGCGGCAGCGGCTGTCGCGCAGCAACCGTCGCTGGATCGCCATCGGGTTGACCGTGCTGGTCCTCGCGATCGGGGTTGGGATCGCGGTGATCGCTTCGCAGCGCCTTGGCACCGGCGAGGTCAAAGGCGAGCTTGGCGGCTATCAGCTGGTCGACGGCGAAACGGTGCAGGTGACGATCACTGTCACTCGCGACGACCCGTCCCGGCCGGTGGTGTGCATTGTGCGGGCGCGGTCGATCGACGGCAGCGAGACCGGCCGCCGCGAAGTGCTGGTACCGCCGTCGACGCAGAAGACCGTGCAGGTCACGACGGTCGTCAAGGCCAGTCGGCCGCCGGTGGTCGGCGATGTTTACGGCTGCGGAACCGACGTCCCGTCCTACCTGGTGGCCTCGTAGAAACACACGAACGAGTGCGGCGCAACAAACGCCGAACTGCGAATTCGTGAAAATCCGCTGTCCCCGCGGTGCTATCATGGTCCGATACACGGTCCTGCTGGGACCGTGTATTGCTGCTTTTGTGCGCTGATTCGGCGCCCGCGATTGTGGCAATACACGTGGGAAAGCTCCCGGCGCCGTGACACGAGACTTCTTACGCGAAGAGCGCGAGAGCAACTACGAGGGGAGCGCGACGACATGACCGATACCCAGGTCACCTGGTTGACCCAGGAAGCACACGACCGGCTGAAGGCCGAACTCGACCAGCTGATCGCCAATCGACCGGTCATCGCCGCCGAGATCAACGACCGCCGCGAAGAAGGCGACCTGCGCGAGAACGGCGGCTATCACGCCGCCCGCGAGGAGCAGGGCCAGCAGGAGGCCCGCATCCGTCAGCTGCAGGAGCTGCTGAACAACGCGAAGGTGGGCGAGGCGCCCAAGCAGTCCGGTGTGGCCCTGCCCGGCTCGGTCGTGAAGGTGTTCTACGACGACGACAAGAGCGATACCGAGACCTTCCTGATCGCGACCCGCCAGGAGGGCGTCAGCGACGGGAAGCTCGAGGTCTACTCGCCGAAGTCCCCGCTGGGCGAGGCCCTGATCGACGCGAAGGTCGGCGAGAGCCGCAGCTACACCGTGCCCAACGGCAACACCGTCAAGGTCACGCTGGTCAGCGCCGAGCCGTACCACTCCTAAGTCGCGGCCCCGCCGCGGAATCTGGATTCGCGGCCCCGCCGCGGTGCGGTTTACAGTCCGCCTATGGCGCAGATCGCCGAGGACCTGTTTCTGCTGCTGCTAGACAACGCGTCCGCTCAGCCCAGTCTCGACCGTGTCCGCCGGGAGCGGGTGCTCTCCGGCGCGGTGCTGCTGGACCTAGCGCATGCGTGCCGGATTCGTCCCGCGATGGCCGGTGAGCGGGTCGAGACTGGCCGGCTGGTGGCACTCGCGGCTCCCGGTCCGATGGATCCCGTCGTCGCGCCTGCGTTTGCGCTGCTGCAGCGACGGCCGCTGCGGCCAGCCACCGCAGTCAAGCGGTTGTCCAAGCACACCGAGGAGAACCTCACCATCTATCTGGAGCAGACGGGCCAGATCCGGCGTGTTCGGTTGAACTCCAAGCGATTCAGCCACCCTTATGCGTGGCCGCTGACGAATAGGGAGCGGGTTGGCCACGCCCGCTCGGCGCTGCTGGCGGCATTGTTCGACCGCAGGCCGCCCGCCGCGCCGACAGCGGCGATCATCTCGTTGCTGCACGCGGTCGACGGACTCGGCGCGCTGCTCAGCCTCAACGACCGCGGCTGGCGGTGGGTTCATGCCAGGGCCGGTGAAATCGCCAGCGGCAGTTGGGTGGACGAGTATCCGACGGCGATGCCCGAAGTGAACCTTGCGATCACCGCATCGGCGGTGCGAGGAGCGCTAGCGTAGCGCCTGCTCCACGTCGGCGAGCAGGTCGGCGGAATCCTCGATGCCGACCGACAGCCGCACAAGGTCGTCGGGCACCTCGAGTTGCGAGCCCGCGGTCGACGCATGCGTCATCGCACCCGGATACTCGATCAGCGATTCCACCCCGCCCAGCGACTCGGCAAGGATGAAAATCTCTGTGCGGGAACAGAAGTCGTGAGCTGCCTGGGGCCCGCCCCGCATCCGGACCGACACCATACCGCCGAACCCGCTCATCTGCTTCTTGGCGACCTCATGGCCGGGGTGTGCGGGCAGCCCCGGGTACAGCACGCTGTCGACCGCCGCGTGCGCGTCGAGGAATTCGGCCACCAGTCGCGGCGTTCTCGCTGTGCCGCTGCATCCGCAGCACCAGCGTCTTGAGCCCGCGCATGGTCAGGTACGCGTCGAACGGGCCCGGCACCGCGCCCGCGCCGTTCTGCAGGAATGCGAAGGCGGTGTCGAGTTCTTCGTCGTTGGTCAGCAGCGCGCCACCCACCACGTCGGAGTGTCCGCCGATGTACTTCGTCGTCGAGTGCAGCACAATGTCGGCGCCGAAGAGCAACGGCTGCTGCAGCGCAGGCGAGGCGAAGGTGTTGTCCACCAACACCTTTATGCTCGACGCGGCCGCCAGTTGCGCAATCGCGCTGATGTCGGCAATGGAGAGCAGCGGGTTGGTCGGCGTCTCCACCCAGATCAGCCGGGTGTTCGATGTGATCGCCGCACGGACCGCGTCGAGATCGGACAGCGCCACCGCCGTGTAGGTGATGCCCCAGTTGGTGAACACCTTGTCGATCAGCCGGAAGGTGCCGCCATAGGCATCGTCGGGGATGACGACGTGATCGCCTGGCCGCAGCACCGCGCGCAGCGCACAGTCGGTGGCTGCCATGCCGGAGGAGAACGCCCGCCCGAACGCGGCCTCCTCCACCGCGGCCAGCGACGCCTCCAGCGCCGCGCGGGTCGGGTTGCCGGTGCGCGCGTATTCAAATCCGCCGCGCAGCCCGCCGACGCCGTCCTGGGCGAACGTCGAGCTCGCGTAGATCGGCGCGTTGACGGCACCGGTGCCCGGGTCGGGCCGAAACCCCGCATGGATAGCCTTGGTGGCCAAGCCCTGCCACCTGTGTTCTTCAGTCATCACCGATCAGCCTAACGATGCGTGATCGGCTGCAAGGCCGCGCAGCCGCAAGATACCGTTGGCCGATGGATCAGTTCCGGCGCGGCGAGCTCGTGTTCGACGTCATCGACGCCGGACCTGCGGACGGGCCGGTGGTCGTTCTGCTGCATGGCTTCCCGGAGCAAAACACGATGTGGCAGTCCAGTCATCCCTCGGCTGACCGCACAGGGATACCGATGTCTGGCTCCTCGCCAGCGCGGTTACTCCCCCGGCGCTCGGCCGACGCGCCGCCGGGACTACCGAGTCGACGAGCTCGCGGAGGACATCCGCACTCTTATCGACGCCAGTGGTGCGCAGCGGGTGCACCTTGTCGGTCATGACTGGGGCGCTACCGTCGCGTGGCGCGTCGCTCAGCGGTTTCCCGACCGCCTGCTCACCGTCACGCCGATGTCGGTGCCGCACCCCGGCGCGTTCTTCAAAGCCATGGTGACGAGCCGACAAGGCCTGGCCTCCTGGTACATCTTGTTTTTCCAACTGCCCCGGATACCGGAGTGGTACATGACGCGCGGGCGCGGGACGTTCACGCTGTCCGGCCTGGTGGAGTCGAGAGCGCAGCATGCGCCGGCGTTGGCCGAAGCCGAGGCGAAGGCGATGGCCGAGCCCGGCGCGCTGACGGCCGCGCTCAACTGGTATCGCGCGGTACCGCTGAGTAGCTCACGGGACACCGGCAAGAAGGTCACCGTGCCGACGATGTTCGTCTGGAGCGACGGCGACATAGCCCTGCGGGAGAAAGGTGCTCGGCTCACCGGCGACTATGTGCTGCGGCGAGTACCGGTTTGAGGTCCTCAAGGGCGTCTCGCACTGGATTCTCGACGAGCAACCCGACACGATGGCCGACCTGCTGTTGGACTGGTTCGCCGCCCACCCAGCCGACTAGCGGCTGGCTGCCCTGCGGGCCGCTGTACCAGCGGGCCGCACCGAATGTCGAATCGTTCGCGCACAGTGTCCAGGGTGCGGCGCTGGTGCTCCCGCTCGCGTCGATGGGTGAGCATGAACTGCGCCACGCCAATCATGCGCCGCGGCAATGGATACCAGCGATCGAAGTCGACGTCCGCACTCGGAGAACACCTTGGTCGGGACGCTGTTCGAAGATGAGGCTGAGGTTGTGCTGGGCGAGCGAAAAGAGCGTGTACGGAAATACCGCAGTGCGACTTCTTCCGCAGATCCATCGCATCGAGTTCGTACAGCGGGAGGTCCGTTGACCTTTCCCAGCAACAGCAGATGCGTCATGAAGTAGCCCATGAACGCCGGTCAAATGGCAGCGTGACTGACCGCGGCTGGATCGAGAGCACTGCGCCGCCGCCGGAAATGTAGGGCTCGTACGGGTGCGGTCGTCTGACTTGAGGTATCCGGTGCAGTTCACGATCCAGCTGCCCGGTTCGATCGTCTTGGTGGATCCGCTTCGGAACACCAGATCGGTAGCGCCGTTGCGGTCGACGACATCCACGAAGTGGTCCATGATCACGTCGTTGAGGCCGGCTGCAATCGTCTTGTTCTCCGACTTCGGACAGCACGCCCAACAGGAAGTTCGCCGGCTCTGAGGCGTCAACCAGGTGCCGTAGGTGTCGCGGAACCAATTTCCGACACTCTGTCTCGTTGGTGCCGTCGAAACGACGCGTGACTTCCAACGCGAAGGCGGCTCGAAGGACGTGCCGCGCCACCATCGTCGGGCCCCGGCGGGAAGGACGTGCTCGCGGCTCAGCGAAGTACGTTCCCGAACCCGCCACGAGGTTCACCTCACGACCGGGGTATTCGGTGATCAGCGCGTGTGCGGTGTCCATCGCGGTCTTGCCGCCACCGATGATCCACACCGGGGTGTCGCTGTCGCGCATTTCGTCGCATCGCATGTCGCAGAAGTCAGGCGACACCGACTGGACGCGCTCGCTGGAGATCTCGAGCGGATCGTTGGGCTTGATTTCAAAGCCATAGGCCTTGATCAGTTGCTTCGCCTCGACCACCAGACGCCTGCCGTCGGAGGACCTGCACGTGACCGCACGACTCCGTCGGTCTCATCGTCGGACTCGATGTCCCAGCCGAAGTACTCGTCGACCTGCACCCGCTGCTTGATCACGTCGAGGCAGTAGTGCGAAGTGGTCGAGCACCTCGCCCTTCGTCGCCAAGTAGGAGCGATCCTGGCCGAGAGTCCACTTGATGTTCCCTGCGGTGAACATGGGATGCGGCTGGTGCAGCCGCACGTATGGGTAGGTGTCGACCCACATGCCGCCGACGCGTTGCCTGCGGTCGACCAGGATGATCTTTTGATCGCGCGACAGGTATTGGCTGGCGACGAACAGGGCGTTGAGTCCGGCGAGGCCGGCTCCAACGATGCAGACGTCGCAGGTCTCTACTGCGGCGTCTCGCTCTGCGTCTGCGGACATGATGCTCCCCTCCCGCACGGCTGCGTGGCAGTCAGCAATCATTGTCTGCCGGTGCTGGGGGGCGGCATAGAGTAATCGACTACGCGAACTCCTGTCTTGTCGAACATGCATCGCCGCGATCCAGCCTCCTGCCTGGGTGTAGGAATGGACCATGCCTACCCGTCTCGAAGACCTGCTTGACCTCGACTCGCTGCTGACGCCAGAAGACATCGAGCTGCGCCAGACGGTGCGCCGGTTCGGCGAGCAGCGGCTGCGCCCGCACATCGCCGACTGGTTTGAGGCCGGCGAGGTGCCGGTCCGCGAGCTGGCCGCTGACCTGGGCAAGCTCGGTGTGCTGGGCATGCACCTGAAGGGCTACGGCTGCGGGGGTTCCACCGCGACGGCCTACGGGCTGGTGTGCCAGGAGCTCGAGGCCATCGATTCGGGCCTGCGCAGCCTGGTGTCGGTGCAGGGCTCGCTGGCGATGTTCGCGATCTACCGCTGGGGCAGCGAGGAGCAGCGCAACCAGTGGCTGCCCGCCATGGCCACCGGCGACGTCATCGGCTGCTTCGGGCTGACCGAGCCGGACTTCGGCTCCAACCCGGGGGGCATGCGAACCACCGCCCGCCGCGACGGGTCGGACTGGATCCTCAACGGCTCGAAGATGTGGATCACCAACGGATCGGTCGCCGACGTCGCGATCGTGTGGGCCCGCTCCAAGGAGGGCATCATCGGCTTCGTCGTGCCTGCAGGCACTCCCGGCTTTTCGGCGCGGGACATGACGCACAAGCTGTCGCTGCGCGCATCGGTCACCTCCGAGCTGCATCTCGACGATGTGCGGCTGCCCGCCGACGCCCAGTTGCCCGACGCGAATGGCCTTTCCGGTCCGCTGGCCTGCCTGTCGGAGGCGAGGTTCGGCATCGTGTTCGGCAGCGTCGGCGCCGCGCGCGACTGCCTGCAGACCGCGCTGGACTACGTCGGCACCCGCGAGGTGTTCGACAAGCCGCTGGCGGGATACCAACTGACGCAAGCCAAGCTCGCCGACATGGCCGTCGAACTCGGCAAGGCGCAGTTGCTGGCGCTGCACCTCGGGCGGCTCAAGGACGACGGTCGCATCCGCCCGGAACAGGTCAGCGTCGGCAAGCTGAACAACGTCCGCGAAGCGATCAAGATTGCCCGGCAATGCCGAACACTGTTGGGCGCCAACGGAATAACGCTGGAGTATCCGGTGATCAGGCACGCCAACAACCTCGAATCCGTGCTGACCTACGAAGGCACGTCCGAGGTGCACCAGTTGGTCATCGGTGAGGCGCTGACGGGCGTCAGCGCCTTCAGATGATCGTAATACTGGCTGTGGTACGGCAGCGGCTGCGGTGAATCAACGGCACGCAGACGGTGCTCATGAGCTTGTCGGCGATGGTCTGACGCTTGTCGTCCCACAGCGGGAACAGATAGCCGATGTAGCAGATGAGTTGGTCGATGTAGTGGGCGATCTGACGCACCAGCGACAGCCAGAAACCGATGGGTTGCCAAGTCTTTTCGCTGATCACCTTGAACTTCAGCGCCGACTTGCCGATGCTCTGGCCGGTCTTGCCCTGCCGGTAGCAGAAGTTCCAGAAGAAGTAGGCACGCAGGCGAGGAACCCGAGGGCCTGGACGACGATCCACAAGTCCGAACTCGACGTCGTGCAGTAGCCGCGCGCCGAGCCGTACATGGCGTCAAAGCACTCCCACCGTCCGTGACGACCAAGCCGATCATCGGGAACGAGGAACACCAGCCAGATCGGCAGCCAATCGATCGATGAAGGCCAGCACACGGGTGAACCACGGCGTATAGGCCTCCGTCGGCAGTACCCATTGCGGCGGCGGGTAATACGCGCCGAGGTGGAGGCGTATAACCGCCAGGCGGCGGTGGCGGATAGTTCCCTGGAGGCGGTGGCGTAATCATGACACCCATCCTTCGACGCATCGAAGGGCGCTGACCGCGATCAGCGCCCTTCGATGAACGTCGTTACTGCTGTGGCGGTAAGGGTTGCGGATTGAGCTGCGACGGCGGCCCCGGCGGCAGCGGCTGCGGGTTCAGCGGCACACATACCGTCGTCATGATCTTGTCGGCCAGCGTCTGCCTCTTGGCGTCCCACAGCGGGAAGAAATAGCCGATGTAGCAGACGGCCCCGTCAACGATGTGGGCCAGCTGACGCACGATCGACATCCCGAAGCCGATTGGCTGCCAGGTCTTTTCGCTGACCACCTTGAACTTCATGATCGCCCTTGCCGATGCTCGACCCGGTGGTGCCCTGGCGGTAACCCCAGTTCCACACCCAGTAGGCAAGGGCCGCGATGTAGCCAAGCCCAAGCAGGATCACACCGATCGCCCCGAAGCTCGACGTGCAGTAGACCCCGTAGCTGTACTCACCGGTGCTGACGCACTGGTTGTCGGCGGTGCCGAACGCGATGCCGTACGCGATGCCCAGAACGATGAACACGGGAACGTTATCGATCAGCCACGCCAACACTCGCGTGATCCACGGTGTGTACGCCTCTTTCGGCATAGCGCGGCGACCGGGGGCGCGGGTCGGCGGCGGATATCCGGGCGCCCCCTGTGGGGGCGGTGGCGGATAGCCGCCCTGCTGCGGAGGCGGCGGATAGCCGCCCGGCGGCGGTGGCGGCGGATAGCCGCCCTGGTGCGGCGGGGGCTGGATACCCGCCGGGCGGTGGGGGTGGATACCCGCCAGGCGGCGGGGGTGGTTGGTCGGTCATCGGGCCTTCCGGAATAGTCGGTGCCTAAAGCGGCAAGCAGATCGTTGTCATGATCTTGTCGGCTATGGTCTGCCGCTTGGCGTCCCACAGCGGGAACAGAGTAGCCGATGTAGCAGATCGCGCCGTCGATGATGTGCGCCAGCTGGCGAACGATGGACATACCGAAACCGATTGGCTGCCCGGTCTTTTCGCTGACCACCTTGAACTTCATGATGCCCTTGCCGATGCTCGACCCTGTGGTCCCCTGGCGATAGCCGTAGTTCCAGACGAGGTAGGCGAGCGACAGCAGCCAGGTGATGATGAACGACGCCTGGCCCAGCGTGGACGCGCCGGTTGCGCAGAACTCACCGAGGTCGTATTCGGACGTGTCGGTGATGCACGCGGTCTCCTGGGTGCCGAGCAGCAGCCCGTAGCCGATGCCCTCGAGGATCGCGACAGGGATGAAGTCGATCAGCCACGCAAACACGCGGGTGAGCCACGGCGTGTAGGCCTCTTTGGGCAGCGCGCCCGGCGGCGGGCCGCCCGGCGCCTGCGAATAGCCCGGCCAGGGTGCCGGAGGTGGCTGGTAGCCGCCACCCGGCGGAGGAGGCGGCGGCTGGTAACCACCGCCCTGAGGCGGAGGAGGAGGCGGATACCCACCGGGTGGAGGCGGAGGAGGCGGGTAGTTACCAGGGGGCGGTGGCGGTTGATCGGTCATGGACGCCTTCCAGTGATGAAATTAGCTGGCAACGAGCGTGCTTACCCTAACCTGAGAGGTTGCTAATAGCAGGGCTTTCCACCCGGAAATTGATCATGCGCGCCGGAATCCGATAAGCCGCACTATCGGCTACTACCGGCGGATGATGCCGTCGGACAGGAAGCCGAGCAGGTCGTGGCGGGTTATCACGCCGACCGGTTTGCCTTCTTCGACCACCATCACCGCGTCGCATTCACGCAGCGTCTTGGCCGCGGTGCTGACCAGTTCACCCGCGCCGATCAGCGGCAGCGGCGGGCTCATGTGCTGAGCACCGCGTCGGCAAGCTTCGCGCGGCCCTCGAACACCGCGGAAAGCAGCTCGCGCTCTGACACGCTGCCTGCGACTTCGCCCGCCATCACCGGCGGCTCGGCGCCGACGACCGGCATCTGCGACACGCCGTACTCCCGCAGGATGCCGATCGCGTCGCGCACCGTCTCCGACGGATGCGTGTGCACCAGGTCGGGCAGCGCCCCGGACTTGCCCCGCAGCACGTCGCCGACGGTCGACTCCTCGACCGATCCGTCGAGCCTGCTGCGCAGGAATCCGTAGGACGACATCCACGCGTCGTTGAAAACCTTTGAGAGATAACCACGTCCGCCGTCGGGCAGCAGAACGACGACCAGCGCATCCGGCCCGGCCTGCTCGGCGACCTTGACCGCGGCGACGACGGCCATGCCGCACGACCCGCCGACCAGCAGCGCCTCCTCCCGCGCCAGCCGCCGCGTCATATCGAACGAGTCGGCGTCGGACACCGCGATGATCTCGTCGGGCACCGACGGGTCGTAGGCCGACGGCCAGAAGTCCTCGCCGACACCCTCGACCAGGTACGGCCGCCCGGTGCCGCCGGAGTACACCGACCCCTCCGGGTCGGCGCCGATCACGCGCACCTTCCCGCCGGACACCTCCTTGAGGTAGCGACCGGCGCCGGTGATGGTCCCGCCGGTGCCGACGCCTGCCACGAAGTGCGTGACCTTGCCGTCGGTATCGGCCCAGATCTCCGGCCCCGTCGTCTCGTAGTGGCTCTCTGGCCCCATCGGGTTGGAGTACTGGTCGGGCTTCCACGCGCCGTCGATCTCCTCGACCAGTCGATTGGAGACGCTGTAGTAGCTGTCGGGATGGTCGGGCGGCACTGCCGTCGGGCACACCACCACGTCGGCGCCGTACGCGCGCAACACATTCTGCTTGTCCTCGCTGACCTTGTCCGGGCAGACGAAGATGCATTTGTAGCCGCGCTGCTGAGCCACCAGCGCGAGCCCGACGCCGGTATTGCCGGAGGTCGGTTCGACGATCGTGCCGCCGGGCTTGAGCTCACCGCTGGCTTCGGCGGCGTCGATCATCTTGACCGCGATGCGGTCCTTGGCGCTGCCGCCGGGGTTGAGGTACTCGATCTTGGCCGCAACCATGCCTGCACCGTCGGGGACAACGGAGTTCAGCTGTACCAGAGGGGTATTGCCGATGAGCTCACTGACGTGCCGAGCGATGCGCATGCGTCCATCGTCTCAGGCGCGCGAATCGACTACCAGGTGGCCTCTCGGATGTAGTCACCGATCTGCTTCAACGACCGAGAAGCCTCCGACACCGCAGGTGCCGCCAGCTGGAATACGTGCATCTGACCCGGCCAGACCCGCACCTCGACGGGCACGCCTGCCGCGGCAAGCATGTGGGCGGCCTTGCGGGCGTCGCTGACGAGCACTTCGGAACCCGACACGTGAATCAGCGTGCGCGGAAGGCCGGGCTCGATGTGATCGAGCGGCTCGTAGACCTCCTCGGGCTTTCCGTCGACGATGTGCCGTTCGGCCGCTTCCTCGATGAGCTCGACAAGTGCGCCAAATGCCTTGGGCGGGAACATCGCGTCGGTGCGGATATTCGGGTGGTTCGCCCGGGTTTCGTTGTCGATCTCGAACAGCGGCGACATCGCCACCATCGCGGCCGGTAATTCACCCTCGAGTTGCAGCTTCTCGGCGAGCGCCAGCGCCAGGTAACCGCCTGCGGAGTCACCGGCCAGCACGATCTGGTCCGGGTCGTAGCCTTTCAGGCGTAGCCATTTGTAGGCGTCGTAGCAGTCGTCGAGCGCCAGACCCACAGAGTGCTTCGGGATCATTCGGTAGTTAACGACGAGCACCGGGGCGTCGGCGTAGCGCGACAATGCGGTCACCAGCCGGCCGTGCGAGTGGGCGCCGCAGGTCAGGAACGCACCGCCATGCATGTAGAGGATGACGCTGTGTTTGCCGTCGGCCGGAAGCACGCCGCCGGCGCGAACAAGCTGCGCCGTGCAGTTCGGCAAGGAAATGGTGGCGCGCACGCTCCCAGGGGCGGGCCGCACGACGCGGGCGACCAAGTCGACCAAACCCCATGGCCACGGCAGGCGTGGGGCATGGCTGCCGATAGCTAGAGTCGGCCGAATAGTTAGCAGAGCCGCCAGCGCGGTCAGCCGTCCCGCGAGGCTCGGACCGTCCTCGACAACCTCTACCGGGGCGCCGTCACTGACGGGAAATCTGCGCGCTTTACGCGCTCTAGCTGGGCTGACACCAGCATGCGACGCTCTGGATACCTTGCTCGGTGCCGTCATCGCCACCACTCCTACGCCATCGTAGTGCCAGGGTGCCTGGTGTTTACTGGGCCAACCCAACTAGGTTAGCTTGACACCCTATAACCTGTTAAACAATCAATGAGTCAGAATCGATACCGGACTTGATACCGCAACGTGACCGCGGATCGGGTCTTGCCACGCGGAGAGCCCCCGGATTTCCACATAAACTTGTCCCGTGCGCATTCGTGTGGGGCGTCGGTCGACCATCGCCCTGGCGGCGGCGGCCGGATTAGCGTCGACGGGCTCGGTTTATGTCGGAGCCCGCAATCTGCTGAGCGGCCAGGCTGACCGGGCCCGACGTGTCATTCCCAAGTCGTGGGACATCCCGCCACGCGCCGATGGCGTCTACGCGCCTGACCGCGGTCCTGTCGAGCGATGGACCCGCGGGGTGCCGTTCGACCTGCACCTGATGATCTTCGGCGACTCCACGGCCGCCGGCTACGGCTGCCACAGCGGCGACGAACTTCCCGGCGTGCTGATCGCGAAGGGGCTCGCCGAAGCGTCCGGTAAGCGGGTCCGGCTGAGCACCAAGGCCATCGTCGGTGCGACGTCCAAGGGTTTGTCTGGCCAGATCGACGCGATGTTCGTGGCCGGGCCACCGCCGGATGCGGCGGTGATCATGATCGGCGCCAACGACATCACCAAGCCGAACGGCATCGGACCGTCGGCCCGCCGATTGGGCCGGGCCGTCCGGCGCCTGCGGGCCAGCGGCGCCGTCGTCGTCGTCGGCACCTGCCCCGATTTCGGCGTCCTCACCGCGATCCCGCAACCGTTGCGCGCAGTGGCGCGCAGCCGCGGCTTGCGCCTAGCCCGTGCCCAGGCGTCGGAAGTCCGATCAGCCGGAGGCGTCCCCGTTCCCTTCTCCGACCTGCTGGCGCCGGAGTTCCGCAAGGCTCCGGAGCAGCTGTTCAGCCACGACATGTTCCACCCGTCGGCGGCCGGATACGCGTTGGCTGCCAACCAGCTGTTGCCTGCGCTCGGTAAAGCGTTGGGAGAGTTCGTCGGTCACCCGATGGCCGAAGATGCGTTGGAATCGCGTACGGGCGAAAGCACGTCTCTACTGGCCAGGGTTGGCAGTCTGAGCAGGCTGTGGCGGCGTTCGACAGGGGTACCCGCGCCCATCGTTGTGCCCGCGAGTTAAGTTTCCTCTAGCTTTTCTCCAGATCCGCACGCTCCTGAGGAGTCCCCATGGCTGAAGCCGTCATCGTTTCGACCGCACGTTCGCCGATCGGCCGCGCTGGCAAGGGTTCGTTGGTCAACATGCGGCCCGACGACCTCGCCGCGCAGATGGTGCGTGCCGCGCTGGACAAGGTGCCCGGGCTCGACCCTCGCGAGATCGACGACCTGATGATGGGCTGCGGGCAGCCGGGTGGTGAGGCCGGCTTCAACATCGGCCGCGCGGTGGCCGTCGAGTTGGGTTACGACTTCCTGCCAGGCACCACGGTCAACCGGTACTGCTCGTCGTCGCTGCAGACGACGCGGATGGCGTTCCACGCGATCAAGGCAGGCGAAGGCAGCGCGTTCGTTTCCGCTGGGGTGGAAACGGTTTCGCGGTTCCCACAGGGCACATCGGACGGCTGGCCGGACTCGCACAACCCGCTGTTCGCCGACGCCGAGCAGCGCTCGGTGCAGGCCTCCGCCGGCGCCGAGGAATGGCACGACCCGCGTGAGGACGGCATCATTCCCGATGTCTACATCGCGATGGGCCAGACCGCCGAGAACGTCGCGCTGCTGACGGGCATCAGCCGCGAAGACCAGGACCACTGGGGCGTCCGCAGCCAGAACCGCGCCGAGGAGGCCATCAACAGCGGCTTCTTCGACCGCGAGATCGTGCCCGTGACGCTGCCCGACGGCTCGACGGTGTCCAAGGACGACGGCCCGCGCGCAGGCACCACCTACGAGAAGATCAGCCAGCTCAAGCCGGTGTTCCGGCCCAACGGCACGATCACCGCGGGCAATGCCTGCCCGCTGAATGACGGCGCCGCCGCGGTGGTGGTGGTCTCCGATGCCAAGGCCAAGGAACTGGGGCTGAAGCCGTTGGCGCGCATCGTCGCGACGGGGGTGTCCGGGCTGTCACCGGAGATCATGGGCCTTGGCCCGATCGAGGCGACGCGTAAGGCTCTGGCGAATGCAGGCATGTCGATCAGCGACATCGACCTCTTCGAGATCAACGAGGCGTTCGCGGTACAGGTGCTGGGCTCGGCGCGCGAACTCGGCATCGACGAGGACAAGCTCAACGTGTCCGGCGGTGCGATCGCGTTGGGCCATCCGTTCGGAATGACGGGGGCGCGTATCACCGCCACGCTGCTGAACAACCTGACGACACAGGACAAGACGTTCGGTCTCGAGACGATGTGCGTCGGCGGCGGCCAGGGCATGGCGATGATCATCGAGCGACTCAGCTAATTGCATTGACTCTGCGCTCATGGCGCAAAACTGTGAGTAGCCAACGCCCTCAGCGCAGAGTCAACGAGTGCATTCGCGCCACGCGCGGCTGAAACGTGCAATGACTTCGTCGGCTCGGTGCCGCGCGGCCACGCGAATGATCGTCCAGCCAAGCTCGCGCAGATCGTCGAGGCGACGTATGTCGTAGGCGAATACGACTGGATTGGTCCGATGATGGTCCCCGTCGTATTCGAGGGCGAGCTTGATGCCCTCCCACCCCATGTCGAGGTAGTACCACCTACGACCATCCGGGCTTAGCACTGGCGTTTGCGTGCAGGGCCGCGGATAGCCGGCGCGAATTACCAAGAGTCGCAACCACGTTTCCTTCGGCGACTCGGCGCCGGCATCCGTCAGATCTAGCGCCATTTCGAGCTGGCGCAACCCGCGGGCACGACGATGGTCGCGCGCGAGGTCTGCGACGGCCGGCGCCTTCACGCCGGTAGCCGATGCAAGTGCGTCGAGCCGCGCGACGGCTGCACCTAGCCGCCCACTCCTTCCGAGATCGAAGGCTGTGCGCTCGGGCGTAGTCACCCGAAGGCTGTCGAGCGGTTGAATCTCGCTCCCGAGCAAGAGCTGATCGCGCGTCACCACGCCGATCGGCGAACGGGCATTACCCCAGATCAACTCAACGGGACTGTCGTCATCGATCCACTTCGCACCGTGAAGTGCCGACGCCGCGAGTCCGGACACCGCTGCTTCTCGCCACGACCACAGATAGGCCGCGAGAGTGCGCTGACG
>CAVSXC010000011.1:0-1236352 GCA_963731715.1 uncultured Actinomycetota bacterium
CTGCTGGCCTGCACGCCCGCGCTGGACACGTTGACCACGTGGCCGAACCGGCGTTCGCGCCAGTGCGGCAGCAGGGCCAGCACCATCCGCACCGCGCCGAAGTAGTTGACCGCCATCACGCGTTCGTAGTCGTGCAGCCGGTCGGTGGAGGCGATCACCGAGCGACGGATGGACCGTCCGGCGTTGTTCACCAGATAGTCGACGTGCCCGAACCGGCCGAGGATGTCCTTGACCGTGTGCTCGACCGACGTCGAGTCCGTGACGTCACATGTGAACGCGTACGCCTGTCCGCCTGCCGCGCGGATCTCGGCGATGAGGTCGTCGAGCGCTTCGGCGTTACGCGCCAACGCGAATACCGTCGCACCGCGTTCGGCGACGGCGATCGCCGACGCGCGGCCGATACCACTGGATGCACCGGTGATGATCACGTGCTTGCGGACCAGCGGCCCGGCCGGATCGTCGCGACGGGCCCGATCGGGGTCCAGATGTTCGGCCCAGTAGCGCCACAGCTGCGGCGCATACGACGCGAACTCCGGCACCGTTATCCCGGTGCCGCGCAGGGCTTCTGCGGTGTTGATGGACGTGAAGGTCGGCGCAGAGGTCGACGACGTCGAGGATCTCGCCGGGTATGCCGAGCTGGGTGGCGGCCATGTTGCGCAATACCTTGGCGCGCCCGGTGACACGAAGGAACGGCGTCGCGGTCGCACCGGGCAGCGACCCGCGAAGCGGCGGCAGTCCTGCCGCTTCGGCGACTCCGCGGTAGATGCCCCGCAGTCCAATGGTTTTCGGCGCGGTGAGGTGGAAGGTCTGCCCGTCGCGACCATCGGCGTGCATCAGCTCAACGATCGCGTCCACTACGAAGTCGACAGGAACGATGTTGGTGCGGCCGGTGTCGGGCAGCACCATCGGGGTGAACCGGGGCAACACGGCCAGCTTCCTCAGCAGGCCGAAGAAGTAGTAGGGCCCGTCGACCTTGTCCATTTCGCCGGTGCGGGAGTCGCCGACCACCACCGCCGGCCGATACACCCGGTAGCGCAGTCCCGCCGCCGAGCGGACCAACATCTCGGCCTCGAACTTCGTCTGGTGATACGGCGTTGGCAGATCCTGTCCCACGTCGAAGTCGTCCTCGGTGAACTCGCCGTGATAGGTGCCCGCGACCGCGATCGACGACACATGATGCAGCGTGGCGTCCAGCCGACGGGCCAGGTCGATGACCGCGCGGGTGCCCTCCACGTTGGCCGCCCGTTGGTCGGCGTCGTCGGCGGTGATGTCGTAGATCGCCGCGCAATGCACGATGTGGTCGACGGCGCCGAGCTCGGCGACGGCTTCGTCGGTGAGGCCGAGGTCCGCCGCCGTGAGGTCGCCGACCAGCGCTTTCGCCCGCTCTCCCCAGGCCTGGTCGCCTTCGGTGGCCAGCCTCTCGAACCGGGAGAGCGACTCCCGCCGGACCAGCACCCACACCTCGGCGTCATCGCGCCGGGCCAGAATCTGTGACACCACCCTGCGGCCAATAAACCCGGTACCGCCGGTAACGACATAGCGCATGCGAGCCATGGTCACCCCTTGTCGGGCAAAGGTCAACATGGTGTGACGCGGTCGTCGGTCGCGGCCGATATCGTCCGACTATGCCGATCGATCCCAACGCCATAGGCGCGAAAACCGACCCCCAACTCTTCGAATGGACCGACCGAGACACCCTGCTCTACGCGCTGGGCGTCGGCGCCGGGCTCGACGACCTGGCCTTCACCACCGAGAACAGCCACGACACCCCGCAGCAGGTGCTGCCCACCTACGCCGTCATCGCCTGCCTCCCGTTCGCCGCGGCCGCCAAGATCGGCACGTTCAACTTCGCCATGCTGCTGCACGGATCTCAGGGGATCCGGCTGTTCAAGCCGCTGCCGCCGGCCGGCAAGCTCAGCGTCGTCGCCGAGGTCGCCGACATCCAGGACAAGGGTGAGGGCAAGAACGCGATCGTCATGCTGAAGGCGACGGGCACGGACCCCGACACGTCGGAGGTCGTCGCAGAAACGTTCACGACCGCGGTCATCCGTGGCGAGGGCGGCTTCGGCGGGCAGCCGGGGCAGCGGCCCGTTGCGCCGGAGATCCCCGATCGGGAACCCGACGCGAAGATCGCGCTGCCCACCCGCGAGGACCAGGCGCTGATCTACCGGTTGTCGGGCGACCGCAACCCACTGCACAGCGACCCGTGGTTCGCGCAGAACCTGGCCGGCTTCCCGAAGCCAATCCTGCACGGGCTCTGCACATATGGGGTCGCCGGTCGCGCGCTGGTGAGCGAGCTCGGCGGCGGCGACGCGACCAAGGTCAGCAGGGTCGACGCGCGGTTCACCTCGCCGGTGTTCCCTGGCGAGACGCTCACCACGTCGATCTGGCGCACCGAGTCCGGGCACGCGGTGTTCCGCACCGAGGCCTCCGAACCCGATGGGTCGGACGCCCGGCTGGTGCTCGAGGACGGCGCCGCCGAATACACCGATTGAGCGATATTCACCACCGCTGATTGACAGGATGTCGACGGGAGTCGACACAACGGGGTGTGGAATGAGCGGTGGTCGGATATGAAGTTGGTCGTCGGTTACCTGGCTACACCTGGGGGCGCGGATGCGATGGCCCTCGCCGCTCGGTTGGCCCGGACGCTGGGCGCCGAGTTGGAGCTCTGCCTCGTCCTGCCGCCCGACCCCGCAGGTGTCGCACGCTTGTCGGTCGGCGGCTATGACGAGCTGCTGCAGGAGCAGGCGGAGAAGTGGCTGAGCGAGGCGCGTGCGGCGGTACCCGATGACGTCGTCGCGCGTAGCCAACGTGTCTTTCGACGAATATTTCGCCGACGGGCTGATCAAGCAGGTTGCACGACTCGAGGCCGACGCGATCGTGGTGGGCGGATCGGGCGGTGGGCTGGCGGGTCCCTACTCACTGGGCTCGGTGGTCAACGAGCTGCTGCACTCGTCGCCCGTTCCGGTGGCGGTGGCGCCGCGGGGCACCCGCCACTCGGACGTCGAACGGGTCCGCGAGGTGACATGCGCGATCGGCGAGCGGCAGGGCGCGGATCTGTTGCTGCGCACAGCGGTTCGGTTCAGCAAGGCGGCGGGCACGCCGCTGCGGCTGGCCTCGCTGGTTGCACTCGACCCGACGTTCGGCTCGCTTCGCGCCGACGCGGACGCCGTTCGGGAGCGTGCGCTCGCCCACGCCCAGCACACCCTCGAGACCGCGAAAGAGGCTCTGCCCGAGGCTATTCCGGTGACATCGACCATCGTCGACGGTCCGACCGTCGAAGATGCGGTCAGCAAGCTCACTTGGCGCGACGGCGACCTGATCATGGTCGGATCGAGCAGGCTCAGTGCGCCCAAGCGCCTGTTCCTCGGCTCGACCGCCGCCAAGATGCTGCGCGTGCTGGACGTTCCGATGATGGTCGTGCCGCGAGACCAACTCGGCGCGAACGACCTGCCATAGGCGACGGGTTCAGCGTCGCGTCACGGTGCGGTCAAGCGTCGCCAGCGACTCCTCGATGAAGTCCTCGCCGAACACGGGTACCCCGATGGTGTCGCGGAACTCCTGCGAGGTCCCGCTCCAGTCGTAGGTGACGGTGACGTCGGTGCCAGCACCGTTGGGCGTCAGGTCGTAGCGCCACGACCAGCCGCCGGGACCGTGCTTGCCGGCTTCGTCCAGTTGCCCGGGAAGCCACGCGATGGTGCGGTCCTTTTCGAATTCGGTGACCACGTTGTGCATGACGTAGTGGCCGCCGGCCTGCTCGAGGAACATGTTCACGGCGAACATCTGGCCGGCGCCGGTGATGGGGTCGGTGTCGATCGCGTCGCGCACCCAGTCGCCGGGTTCGGTGTCCTTGTGACGGGTCGGGTCGGCCAGTACGGCGAAGATCTCCGCAGGGGTGGCGGCGATGGTGCGGGTGACGACGTACCGCTCCGCCGTCGCGCTCGTCATCGGCCACCACCGTTCGGGCCGTAAACGCGTGCGATGTCGGGGGAGTCGAGCCAGTTCGACCAGGTCGGCGACTGCGGCCAGCCTTCGGGGGAGTCCTGCCATTCCTCCTGACGGCCCCACGGCAGCAGGTCGATCAGCCCGAAGGTGTAGGCTGAGTTGCTCGGTGCCGCGGCCGTCGGTGTGCCAGGTGCGGTACACCGTGTCGCCGTCGCGCAGGAACACGTTGACGGCGTATCCCTCTCCGGGCGGTGCGTCGACGTCGGCGCCGAAGGAGCTCTCCGACGAGGAGTACCAGTCCATCTTGTTGCCGACCTTGGCCTTGTAGGCCAGGGCCTCATCGATGGGCCCGTTGGTGACGATGACGAAGCGGGCGTCGAAGCTTTCGAGGAACTCCAGCCGGGTCCACTGCGAAGTGAGGCCCGTGCAGCCGCCGCACTGCCACTCGGCGCCGTCGTTCCACATGTGGTTGTAGACGATGAGCTGCGACGCGCCCGTCGAAGACGTCGGCCAGCCGGATCGGGCCGTCCTCGCCGATCAGCGTGTAGTCCGGCATCTCGACCATCGGCAGCCGACGACGCTGGGCGGCGATCGCATCGAGTTCGCGGGTGGCGGCCTTCTCCCGTCGGCGCAGGTCGTCGAGGGCGGCGCGCCAGGTCGTTTGGTCGACCACCGGGGGTAGGGCGGTGGCGGTCTGCTCGGTCACGGTTCCTCCATGGGCTTCGGATGTGCTCTGAAGTATTGACCAGATTCGGGCGCGGAAATCATCGCTCTCGGTCTAAAAGAGATCCGGCGTCGCCGGCGGCACATCATCGAGAAACGCACTCACCATCGGCACCAGCACTGCTGACTCCCCAGAGATGCCGATGTGCGACGTCGCCGGCAGAATCACCAAGCGCGCGGCCGGAACCTTCTGCAGCATTCCCGACGCTGCCGCTTCCTCATCGCCGCCACCGCGCAGCTTGAACATCGCCAGCGCATGCTCCGGCTTCACGCCATCCGCATCACCGATGATGACCATCGTCTTCGCAGAAATCGAACGCATCTGCTCGTCGCTGATGTTCTGGTCTTCGGCGTTCAGGACCTTCATCTTCTCGAGGTAGGCGTCGAACGCCTCGGCGTCCGGCGTGTGCTCCATGAACGCATTCTCGACGGGCGTGCCTGCGAACTCTTTGGCGCTGAGACCCTTGATGCCCTCGGGCACCGACGGGTACCAGCCGTCCTGGCGGTAGGTGGCGGACATCGAGACCAGCTTGTTGACGAGCGCCGGGTGACGGATCGCGAGCTGCAGCGCGACCCCGCCGCCTTGCGAGTAGCCCATCACATCCGCGCGCTCGACCTTCAAGGCGCGCAGCAACGCCGCGGCATCGTCGCCGAACTGCTCGTACGACATCGCGCGCGAGGTATCCGGGGTGCGGCCGTGGCCTTGCTGATCGAAGATGATCACGGCGCGTTCGCCCGCGAAGGCCGACACCCACGACGTCATCGAGTCGGTGGCCATGAACGCGCCAGGGATGAGCAGCAACGGAGGCGCTTTCGACGTGCCGAGCTCGCCATACACCTCGTGATAGAGGTTCAGGCCGTTGATCGGCAGGTGACCACTGTGCGAAGGCTTCGTTCCCATCATTGAGGTGTTGACCGGATGCGACGGCGGAAATCATCGCACTAGCGTTCGAACATGCGTTCGATTACGCTGAGCGAATGGGCTGGCATACCGGGCCGCCGAGCTGGACCGAAATGGAGCGGGTGCTCAACGGCAAGCCGCGCCGTGCCGGGTGGCCCATCGACGAGCAAGTGGGCGACGGCGGCGACAGCCCGGCATGGTCGCGCAAGCGGGGGAGCTACGAACCGCTGGATGTGCAGCGGCCGGGCTCGGCCGTCCCGTACGCCGAGCTGCACGCGCATTCGGCGTACAGCTTCCTCGACGGCGCCAGCACGCCGGAGGAACTCGTCGAGGAGGCCGCCCGGCTCGATCTGCGGGCCATCGCGCTGACCGACCACGACGGGCTCTACGGGGTGGTGCGGTTCGCCGAGGCCGCCAAGGAACTCGAGATGCAGACGGTGTTCGGCGCCGAGCTGTCGCTCGGCGGTGGCGACCGCACCGAGGATCCCGATCCGCCGGGACCGCATCTGCTGGTGCTGGCCCGCGGGCCGGAGGGCTATCGACGGCTGTCGCGGCAGCTGGCGACCGCGCATCTGGCCGGCGGCGAGAAGGGCAAGCTGCGCTACGACTATGACGCGCTGACCGAGGCGGCAGGCGGGCACTGGCACATCCTGACCGGCTGCCGCAAAGGCCATGTGCGCCAGGCACTTTCCGAAGGCGGCCCGGAGGCCGCCGGCAAGGCGCTGGCCGACCTGGTGGACCGGTTCGGCCGCGACCGGGTCAGCATCGAGCTGACCCACCACGGGCATCCTCTCGACGACGAGCGCAACGCCGCGCTGGCCGAGCTGGCGCCGCGGTTCGGTCTCGGCGTCGTCGCCACCACCGCCGCCCACTTCGCCGAACCGTCGCGGGGCCGGCTGGCCATGGCGATGGGCGCGATCCGGGCCCGCAACTCGATGGACGAGGCGGCCGGTTTCCTTGCGCCGCTGGGTGGTTCGCATCTGCGGTCGGGGGAGGAGATGGCGCGGCTGTTCGCACACTGCCCCGAGGTGGTGACGGCCGCGGCCGACCTCGGCGAGCAGTGCGCGTTCGGGCTGGCGCTGATCGCCCCGCAGCTGCCGCCGTTCGACGTCCCGGACGGGCACACCGAGGACAGCTGGCTGCGGCATCTGGTCATGGAGGGCGCCCGCAACCGCTACGGCCCGCCGGAGCGGGCGCCGCGGGCGTACGCGCAGATCGAGCACGAGCTGAAAATCATTGAGCAGCTGACCTTTCCGGGCTACTTCCTGGTGGTCCACGACATCACCCGGTTCTGCCGGGAGAACAACATCCTGGCCCAGGGCAGGGGATCGGCGGCCAACTCGGCGGTCTGCTACGCGCTCGGCGTCACCAACGTCGACCCGATCGCCAACGAGCTGCTGTTCGAGCGGTTCCTGTCCCCGGCGCGCGACGGGCCGCCGGACATCGACATCGACATCGAATCGGACCTGCGCGAGAACGCGATTCAGTACGTCTACGACCGCTACGGCCGCGACTACGCCGCCCAGGTCGCCAACGTCATCACCTACCGCGGCCGCAGCGCGGTGCGCGACATGGCCCGCGCGCTGGGGTTCTCCCAGGGCCAGCAGGACGCGTGGAGCAAGCAGATCAGCCAGTGGGGGAACCTGGCCGAGTCGACCCACGTCGAGGACATCCCCGAGCCGGTGATCGACCTGGCCAAGCAGATCTCCAACCTGCCGCGGCACATGGGCATCCATTCCGGCGGCATGGTGATCTGCGACCGCCCGATCGCCGACGTGTGCCCGGTGGAGTGGGCGCGGATGGAGAACCGCAGCGTGCTGCAGTGGGACAAAGACGACTGCGCGGCAATCGGTTTGGTGAAGTTCGACCTGCTGGGGCTGGGCATGCTCTCGGCGCTGCACTACGTCATCGACCTGGTGGCCGAGCACAAGGGCATCGAGGTGGATCTGGCGAAGCTGGACCTGTCCGAGCCCGCGGTCTACGAGATGCTGCAGCGCGCCGACTCCGTCGGGGTGTTCCAGGTGGAGTCGCGCGCGCAGATGGCCACGCTGCCGCGGCTGAAGCCGCGGGTGTTCTACGACCTGGTGGTCGAGGTCGCGTTGATCCGCCCCGGGCCGATCCAGGGCGGGTCGGTGCATCCGTACATCAAGCGGCGCAACGGGGAGGAACCCGTCACCTACGACCATCCGTCGATGGAGTCCGCGCTGCGAAAGACGTTGGGGGTGCCGCTGTTTCAGGAGCAGCTCATGCAGCTGGCGGTCGACTGCGCCGGCTTCTCCGCCGCCGAGGCCGACCAGCTGCGCCGGGCGATGGGGTCCAAGCGCTCGACGGAGCGGATGCGCCGACTGCGTGGCCGGTTCTACGACGGCATGCGCGAGCGGCACGGCATCACCGGCGAGGTGGCCGACCGGATCTACGAGAAGCTGGAGGCCTTCGCCAATTTCGGCTTCCCGGAAAGCCATTCGCTGTCCTTCGCCTCGCTGGTGTTCTACTCGTCGTGGTTCAAGCTGCACCACCCTGCGGCGTTCTGCGCGGCGCTGCTGCGGGCGCAGCCGATGGGCTTCTACTCGCCGCAGTCGCTGGTGGCCGACGCCCGCCGGCACGGGGTCACCGTGCACGGGCCCGACGTCAACGCCAGCCTGGCGCACGCGACGCTGGAGAACGAAGGACTGGAGGTGCGGCTGGGCCTTGGCAGTGTCCGCCACATCGGCGACGAGTTGGCCGAGCAGATCGTCGAGGAACGAAAGGCCAACGGGCCGTTCGGTTCTCTGCTCGACCTGACCGGACGGCTGCAGCTGTCCGTACCGCAGACCGAGGCGCTGGCCACCGCGGGGGCGCTGGGCTGCTTCGGGATCACCCGCCGCGAAGGGCTGTGGGCGGCCGGTGCGGCAGCCACCCAGCGACCGGACCGGCTGCCGGGCGTTGGGTCGTCGTCGCACATTCCGTCGTTGCCCGGCATGACCGAACTGGAGCTGGCCGCCGCCGACGTGTGGGCCACCGGCGTTTCACCGGACAGCTATCCCACCCAGTTCCTGCGGGAGGACCTCGACGCCATCGGCGTCGTGCCCGCCGACCAACTGCTGTCGGTGCCCGACGGAACCCGGGTGCTGGTGGCAGGGGCGGTGACGCATCGGCAGCGGCCCGCGACCGCGCAGGGCGTCACGTTCATCAACCTCGAGGACGAGACCGGGATGGTCAACGTCCTGTGTTCGCCGGGGGTGTGGGCGCGGCACCGCAGGCTGGCGCAGACGGCGTCGGCGCTGCTGATCCGCGGTCAGGTGCAGAACGCCACGCGGTGCGGTCACCGTCGTCGCCGACCGGATGGGCAAGCTCAGCATGGCCGTCAGCTCCCGAAGCCGCGACTTCCGCTGAACCGGCCTAGCCGCCGGTCGGTGTCGTCCAGACCTTGTCGACGGTGATCTTCAGCCGGGTGTTGTACGCGGCGAGGAACTCGTTACTGAAGCCGAGGCTGGCGGCGTACTCGCCGTACTTCGCCACATACCGCTCGTCCGCCAACGGATCGGCGCCCTCCTCGTCGACCGACGTGACGCCGCCGACGATGATGATCCCTGCGCCGTTGCCGTCGGAGTCCAGATTCAGGCTCACCCGCGGATGGGCCCTGACATGTCGGACCTTGGCGGCGTTGGGCTCTGTGTAGACGATCACATCCGTGCCATCGAAGTAGAACCACACCAGCCGCGGGACCGGCTGGCCGGACTTCGCGACCGTCGTCAGCCAACCGTACTTATCGGACGAGAGTCTCTCGGAAACCTCTTGTGTGAATTCGACTGTCATAGAAGCGAATGTAGTCTCGCGAAATGACCTTGAATCTGTCCGCCGATGAAGTCCTGACCACCACCCGCTCGGTGCGCAAGCGACTGGATTTCGAGAAGCCGGTGCCGCGTGAGGTGCTGATGGAATGTCTCGAACTGGCGCTGCAGGCGCCGACCGGATCCAACGCGCAGGGCTGGCAGTGGGTGTTCGTCGAGGATGCGGACAAGAAGAAGGCGCTGGCCGACATCTACCGGGCCAACGCGACGCCGTATCTGGACCTGCCCAAGCCCGAGCGCGGCGACATCCGCGACGAGCAGATGGCCGCGGTGACGGGCTCGGCGAAGTACCTCAACGAGCACTTCGAGAGGTGCCAGTGATGATGATCCCGTGCTTGGAGGGACGTCCCGACGGCGCACCCGCGGGCATAGTCGGCGTCGTATCTGGGGCTCACTGCTGCCCGCCGTGTGGAGCTTCATGCTCGCGTTGCGGTCGCGCGGGCTGGGGTCGGCCTGGACGACGCTGCATCTGATCGGCGACGGCGAGAAGCAGGCCGCCGAGCTTCTCGGCATCCCGTTCGACAAGTACAGCCCAGGGCGGCCTGTTCCCGATCGCATACACAAAGGGCACCGACTTCCGGCTCGGCCAAGCGGCTGCCCGCCGAACAGGTCACGCACTGGGACAGCTGGTAATTCTTCGCGCAAGCGCTCATCGGAAGGTAAGTCACACGGCGCCGGTGAACCCCTGCTGCCGCCACGCCTCGTAGACGGCGACGGTCGCGGCGTTGGACAGATTCAGCGACCGCCGGCCCGCCAGCATCGGAATGCGCACCTGCGCAGTGATGTGCGGGTCGGCGAGCGTCGCCGCATCGAGCCCGGTGGGCTCCGGGCCGAACATCAACACGTCGCCCGGCCGGTAGCTGACGTCGGCGAACGACGTCGTGGCATGCGCGGTGAACGCGTAGACCTGCGTTGGCGCAATGGCCGCCCATGCGGCGGGCAGGTCGCGATGCACGCTGACCGACGCCAGGTCGTGGTAGTCCAGGCCGGCACGGCGCAATTTGGGTTCGGACAGGTCGAATCCGAGAGGCTCGACCAGATGCAATTCGCAACCTGTGGCGGCGACCATCCTGATGGCGTTGCCGGTGTTCGGCGCGATCCGCGGCGAGTAGAACAGCAACTTGAACACGCGCTAACCCCCGGGTATACGCGTGTTTGGATCCCTAGGCCTCAATCGTCTTTCGCGTGACCGGGCACACCGGGAGTGGGATCGTTGGCGGGATCGGCCAGCGGGTGAGGCCCTTTGGCGTCATCCGGCAACGCGTGGCCGGGCACGCCAGGAGTCGGGTCACCTGACGGATCTACCTCATACTTCTCGCCGTCAGCCATGCTGTCCCCTCTCATTGCGGCACTGGTTGATTCGAACACAGCGACCATACGCTTGGCCGCCGTTTGGCACGCCTCGATGATCGCAGTCCGCGAATGCGACTGCGTCATGGACTATTTGCTCGGACGCTACAAAACGGCTCGTCAGCGCGGTTAAGGACTCTGTCTGTTCAGTAAGAATTGTGGAAACACCAGCACATGGCTGGCATACTCGACCAATTGCCAGGCGTAGAACGCGCGCCCATCCGAGGGCGTAATCAGCAGGAAGCCTTATGAACGTTGCTCCATTAATGAAATGCGGACAGGCCGCCGATACCCGAGGCGTGCGCCGATGACCGCATTCTCGCAGCTGAAGAAGGCTGACGGCACGCTTGTCGATTTCGAACCAAAGGCGCAGCCGCCAGCCAAACGACCGTCGCGATGGTCGATCGCGAATTGGCCGGTTCGCTGGAAAGTGTTCGCGATCGTTTTGGTGCCGCTGGTTCTGGCAGGCGCGTTCGGCGGATTGCGCATCTACTCGAGCGCGACAGAGGCGAGCGATTTGCGGCGCGCCGCCGATCGGGCGGAAATGGTGCCCGCGATCGAGACCTACATGGCCTCACTCGACGGCGCAATGCTGGCGAGTTCGACCGGTGGTGACACCCAGGCGGCGCTGACCAAGTTCGACACCAGCCGGCAGGAATTGCAGCGACGGCTGGCCGACACCGACATCGCGCCGGATGTCAGCAAGGGCATCAACACGATGATCGGCGCCGGTCAGGCGCTGATGGACAAGGTCACAGCGAACAGCGTCGGGCTGCGCGACCGGGTGCAGGCGTACACGCCGATCCTGCTGACCGCCGAGGACGCGATCAACGGCTCGGTTCGGGTCGACGACGAACGCATCCGCGCCGAGACGCTTGGCCTGAGCCGCGCGGTCGGTGCTCGCGGGCAGATGATGATTCAGCAGTTGCTGGTCAACCTCGGCGGTGAGCTGCCCGATCCCGAGCTGCGCATGTCGATGAACACCGTGGCAGGCACCGAGCCGTCGACGCTGTTCGGGATGAGCCAGGTGCTCGGCGTCGGTTCGCCCGAGGCCCAGAAGCTGCAGGAAGAGTTCGTCAAGCGGATGGCGATCATGTCCGATCCGGCCGCCGTGCTGGTCAACAACCCGGACCTGACCGCGTCGATTCAAGTCACCAACCAGATCGCGAACAAGATCGTCGCCGACACGTCGACCGCGGTGACGGATGCGGTGGAGAGGCAGGCCGCGGCGCAGCGCACCGCCGCGATCCGCGACTCGGCGATCGTCGTCGGCGCGATGCTGCTGGCGCTGCTGCTGGTCATCCTGGTGGCGCGGTCGCTGGTGCGCCCGCTGCGCCGGCTGCGCGACAGCGCGCTCAAGGTGGCGCACGACGACCTGGCCCGCGAGATCGATCGCGTCCGGGCGGGCGGGGAGCCCGGCCACGTCCAGCCGATCCCGGTGTACACCTCCGAAGAGGTTGGTCAGGTCGCGCACGCCGTCGACGAGCTGCACGAGCAGGCCGTCCTGCTGGCCGGTGAGCAGTCCGCGCTGCAGCTGCAGGTGAGTGACATGTTCGAGACGCTTTCGCGGCGCAGCCGGTCGCTGGTGGACCAGCAGCTGTCGCTGATCGACCGCCTCGAGCGCAACGAGGAGGACCCCGACCGGCTGGAGAGCCTGTTCCGCCTCGACCACCTCGCCGCCCGCATGCGCCGCAACGGCGCCAACCTGCTGGTGCTCGCGGGCGCAAAGGTGCCCCGCGAGCAGGCTGAGCCGGTGCCGGTGTCGGCGATCATCAACGCCGCCGCTTCGGAGGTGGAGGACTACACCCGGGTGGTCACCGCGACGGTGCCCGACAGCGAGATCCACGGCGCCATCGCAGGCGACCTTGTGCACCTGCTGGCCGAACTGCTCGACAACGCGCTGCGCTACTCGCCGCCGATCTCCCAGGTTCGGGTGTCGGCGGTGCACACGGGCAACGGCGGCCTTGTCATCGAGGTCAGCGATATCGGCATCGGCATGACCGAACCGGATCTGCGGGTGGCCAACACCCGTCTGCAGTCCGGCGGCGAGGTCAACCCCTACACCGCGCGGCACATGGGCCTGTTCGTGGTCGGGCGGCTCGCCGCGCAGCACGGACTCGTGGTCCGGTTGCGCAGCACCATTGCGGGCGAACCGAATTCGGGCACCACCGCCGGCGTGTTCGTGCCGTCCGAGTTGCTCGTCGGGGCCCAGGAGCCCGACCAATTCGGCGAACCCGACTACGGCACGCCCGCCGACGCCCATGCGGGGATCCACACCGCGCTGGCGCTGGATGAGGATCACGACTACATCGACTACAGCGACCAGCCGGGCCAGGAGCACCTCAACGGCCACTCAGACGTGCCTGTGGCGTTGTTGCCTCAGCGCAATCCCGGCGCCAGCGGAATTTCCGACATTCCGGCCTCGCTGGCCCAGCCTGCGGCCGAAGAGCCGGAGCAGCAGTGGCCCGCCGAGGAGCTGTGGCCCGAGGATTCGATGCCGGCACAGACGGCCCAGCCGACGCCGTGGGGCCAGCCGGCTGTCCAGCAGCCTGATGCCGACCGCGCCGGCGAGGCCGAGCGTGCACCCACCGACACGTCGGCGTTCTTCGCGTCGCGCGCGCAGGCCGCCAGCAACGGCGTGCACGGCGCCGGCGCCCGAGGCCGAGGCGCAGCCGCAGGCACCATCTCAGCGTGAGCAGCCCGTCGCGGCCGAGCCCGCACAGCCCGAGCCGTCCAGGCACGCCGCCGACGAGCCGTCCCCGACGGCAGGCGCCGACGATGCGATCTACCAGCGGATGCTGTCCGAATGGCTCGTCGATCCCACCGATCTGGCCAAGAGCGACGACCTGAACTGGGAGTCGGTGTGGGATCACGGCTGGTCAGCTGCCGCGGCAGCCGAAGATGCGCCGGTCACAGAGCACACCGAGGAGGGTCTGCCGGTGCGTCAGCCAGGCGCGCGTCTGGTGCCTGGCGCGGTCGATTCCGCAGGTCCTGACGGTCAGTCCAACGGCAATCACAGTCTCAACGGCGGTGCTCACAGGAGCGACGAACCCGACGACCAGGTACCATCGGCGGCTGAGTTCGACACCGGCGGTCGCCACATTCCGCCGCGCGATCCGGACGCCGTCCGCGCAAGCATCAGCAACCATTTCGGTGGCGTGCATGCCGGGCGATCACATGCCCAAGAAACCAGAGGAACCGATAAAGAATGACCCATCCGCCACGTTCGACGCAGCGTGATTCGCTCGACTGGCTGGTCTCCAAGTTCGCCCGCGAAGTATCCGGCGTCTCGCACGCCGTCTTGGTGTCCGCCGACGGTCTGCTGATGGCCGCCAGTGAGCACATGCCGATCGAACGAGCCGACCAACTCGCCGCGGTGGCCTCCGGGCTGGCAAGCCTGTCGACGGGCGCGGCGCAGCTGTTCGACGGTGGTTACGTGCTGCAGTCCGTCGTCGAGATGGAGAACGGGTATCTGCTGCTGATGCGCGTCGGCGACGGCTCCAACCTCGCGACGCTGGCGACCCGAAACTGCGATATCGGCCAGATCGGTTACGAGATGGCCATTTTGGTGGAACGTGTAGGCGCCATGGTCCAGTCGTCGCGACGCGCCCCGCAGCACTCGTGAGTCGCCTATGGACCATTGGGAGCGGGACGATACGGACGAACCCCAGCTGGTTCGCCCGTATACGCTGACGGCCGGCCGCACCAATTCCCGCGTCGATCTGCCGCTCGAGGCCCCGATTCAGACGTTGGCGACGACGAAGCCGCCGCGTTGGCCGGGAAACGACGTGCGCGGCCAGATCCTGACGCTGTGTGCCGACAGCCCGTCGGTCGCGGAGATCGCAGCCGTCTTATCCTTACCGCTCGGCGTGGCGCGCGTACTGATCGGTGACCTTGTGACGCAAGGTTATCTGCGGGTGCACACCACCTTGGGTGATTCCATCACCGACGACGAACGACGCGAATTGATAGGAAGGACGCTGCGTGGCCTACGAGCGCTCTGAGAGGCGGGAGACCGCCTCGACGAAGATCGTCATCTCCGGTGGCTTCGGCGCCGGCAAGACGACGTTCGTGGGGGCGGTGTCAGAGATCATGCCGCTGCGTACCGAGGCGTTGGTGACCAACGCGTCGGAGGGGGTCGACGGCCTGGACGCCACCCCGAAGAAGAACACCACCACCGTGGCGATGGACTTCGGCCGCATCACCCTCGCAGAGGACCTGGTGCTCTACCTGTTCGGCACGCCAGGACAGCGGCGGTTCTGGTTCATGTGGGACGACCTGGTGCGCGGTGCCATCGGCGCGATCATCCTCGTCGACGTGCGACGTCTGGCAGGACAGCTTCGCCGCGGTCGACTTCTTCGAGGCACGCAATCTGCCCTTCCTGATCGCTGTCAACGAATTCGACGGCGCACCAAGGCATCCCGCTCATGCGGTGCGCAAGGCGCTGTCGCTGCGCGACGACATCCCGGTGATCACGGTCGACGCCCGCGACCGCCACTCGACGAAGGCTGCGCTGATCGCCATCACCGAATACGCGCTGAACAGCCTCACGCCGCTGCGCGGCTGACCGCGTGGGCGACGACGAAACAGTCTGGACCGAACGGGAATTCGACGGCCACGACTTCCGCGACGAGGACCTGACCCGACTGCGCACCGAGCGCGTCGTGTTCACCGAATGCGACTTCAGCGGCGTCGACATGTCCGAATCCGAGCATGTCGGCTCGGCGTTCCGCAATTGCACGTTCCGACGTACATCGTTGTGGCACAGCACCTTCAAGCACTGCAGCTTTCTCGGCTCGGTGTTCACCGAGTGCCGGATGCGGCCGATGAAGCTGGTCGAGGTGGACTTCACGCTGGCGGTGCTGGGCGGTGCCGACCTGCGTGGCATCGACCTGTCCGACTGCCGGCTGCGGGAAGCCAGCCTGGTGGACGCCGACCTGCGCAAGGCGGTGCTTCGGCGCGCCGACCTCAGCGGTGCCCGGCTGCAGAACGCCAAGCTGAACGAGGCCGATCTACGCGGCGCCAGGGTGGATCCGACGCTGTGGACGACTGCGGCGCTGCGTGGCGCGAAGGTCGACATCGAGCAGGCGATGGCCTACGCGGCCGCGCACGGCCTCGACATCCACGGCGAATGACGAATCCTCCCTGCGGCGGCGCGCTTGGGGCGAGGATGGTGCAATGGCTGGCACTTGGGACACGATCGACCGCTACGTCGTCATTTCGACGGATACCCACGCCGGAGCCGATCTGTACGACTACAGGTCGTACCTGCCGGCCCGGCTGCACGACGACTTCGACCGGTGGGCGAAAAGCTATGTGAGCCCGTTCGATGACCTCGTCGTCGCCACCGCGCAGCGCAACTGGGACCACGAGCTGCGGACGTCCGAAATGGACGCCGACGGCGTGGCCGCCGAGGTGCTCTTACCGAACACGATTCCGCCGTTCTTCCCGACCACACCGAACATCACGATCAGCCTGCCGCGCACCCGCGATGAGTTCGAAAAACGGTGGGCAGGTGTGCAGGCGCACAACCGATGGCAGGTCGATTTCTGCGCCCTCGCCCCGGCGCGGCGACGCGGGCTGATACAGATCTTTCCCAACGACATCGAGCTGGCGCTCGACGAGATCCGCTGGGGCGCTGATCAAGAGTGCTTCGGAGGGGTACTGCTGCCCGCGGTGTCGCCCGGTGATCCGAATGTCGACCCGCTCTTCCACACCCGCTACGAGCCGATCTGGGCGCTCTGTACCGACCTCGACCTGACCGTGGTTCAGCACGCAGGCGCCGGGAGTCCGGCGATGCCGATGGACCAGCCGGCCTCCAACGCCGTGCTGGTCACCGAGATGGCGCTGTGGGCGCAGCGCACGGTCAACCACCTCATCCTCGCCGGCGTGTTCGAGCGCCACCCGACCCTGCGATTCGTGCCGACGGAGCAGGGCACGCTGTGGCTGCAGCAGCAGATGATGCTGCTCGACGTGATGGTGCCCAGCATGAAATCCGAGGCGGGCAACCGCACCTACGGGATGTTCGGCGGTTCGTCGATCGACGAGTTGACCCTGGCGCCAAGCGAATACGCGAAGCGCAACTGCTATCTGGCCTCCGAACTCACGCCGTACGAGTCGTCGATGATCGACTACATGGGCGCCGACCACATGATGTGGGGCAGTGACTATCCGCACGAGGAAGGCTTTGCGCCTCACTCGAAGCTGGCCATCCGATGGGCCCTGCATGACCAGTCCGAGGAGGCCTGCCGCAAGATTCTGGGCGGCAATGCCGGGCGGCTGTACCGGTTCGACCTGGCGGCCCTCGCAGCGGTCGCCGAGCAGATCGGTCCGACAGTCGCCGAGGTGCATACGCCGCTGGGGGACACGGGCTATGTCTCCCCGCCCGCGTTCGGCTACCGGCCATTCGAAGGCGGGCTCGCGCTCAAGCGACTCGCTCCCGCGCGCAGTTAGGGAATAAGCGTCGCTTCGCGGGGTTGACTGACGCATGCGAGCAGTCGTCTATGACCCTCAAGCACGCGCGAATCTGCGATTGGCCGACGTCGACGAGCCGGTGGCCGCCGGATCCGAGGCACTGATCGAAGTGCGCGCGACGGCGCTGAACTTCGGTGAGGTGCATTGGATCGACCGGATGCGTAAGCCCGGCGAGGTTCCGGGTTGGGATGCCGCGGGCGTGGTCATCCAGCCTGCGGCCGACGGCTCCGGCCCCCCGATAGGCAGCCGGGTTGTCGGGTTCGACGGTGCAGGCGGCTGGGCACAGCGGCGCGCGGTGCCGACGGAAAACCTTGCAGTACTTCCGGATTCGGTCGACTTCGGGCAGGCGGCGGCGCTACCCGTGGCCGGGGTCACCGCACTGCAGGCGCTGCGCGCACTCGGTCCGGTGGTCGGCCGTCGGGTGTTGATCACCGGCGCGTCTGGCGGCGTCGGACGGTTCGGGGTGCAGTTGGCGGCCAGGGCCGGAGCGCATGTGATCGCCGCGGTCGGCTCCGCCGCGCGCGGTGAAGGTCTCGCCCAGCTGGGCGCTGCCGAGGTTGTGATCGGGCTGGCCGGAGTGACGGAGCCGGTGTTCGGTGTGCTCGACAACGTCGGCGGGCCTCTGCTCGCCGAGGCGTTCAGCCTTCTCTCCGATGGCGGCTCTGCGCAGTCCATCGGGATGGCCTCGGGCCAGCCGACCACCATCGACTTCGAGGCCGAGAGGCAATTCGGGGTGCGAAAGCGGTTGGAACCGTTCACCGTTCGCACGCCGTTCGCGCCTGATCTGGCCTACCTCGTTGAACTCCTTGAGGCAGGGGAGATCGATCCCCAGATCGGGCTGCGGGTGTCGTGGAACGACGTATCCGAAGCTGCCGAGGCGCTACTCGAGCGTCGGGTCGCGGGCAAGGCGGTATTGGACGTGGCCTGATGGCTCATGAAGTCAGGTGAGATCTGATCACGGGTGCGACCCGTCTGATGAGTTCCTCCATGGGCGTCGACGCGATGGGATCCACCTGCAAGATGTGCCGCAGATAGGCGATGCCCAGCAGCTGTGACATCGCCAGATCGATCCGGAGCTCGGCATCAGGCTCGTCAATGGCCGCCGCGATCTGCGAGTACACCTGGCCCTGAATGAACTGGCGCACAAGGGTTGCCGACTCCTGATGGGTCGCTGCTCCGCGCAGGATCGCCAGCAGGGGGACCCGCGAATCAGGGTGCTCCCATGCCTCGAAGAACACGCGCGTGAGCCGTTCGCCGATCTGGTTGCGATCACCGCCGATGATTCGGGCGGCGATCTCGGCGGGCTCGAACGGCCATCCCATCGTCGCGCGGAACAGCTCGGCCTTGCTGCCGAAGTAATGCCGGATCATCGCGGGATCAACGCCTGCTGCAGCGGCAACGTCGCGCAATGAGGTCTTGTCGTATCCGGCGTCCGCGAACATGCGTCGGGCCGTCGCAAGGATCACGTTGCGGGTGTCGGTCTTGCCGCGCGGTCGTCCGGTCCGAGCCATAGTGCAAAGAATTCTACAGTCGTTGACTTTCGGCATCGTCGCCTTTAGCGTGGTGTCATAAATTCCACAGGCGAGGAGTTTTTGAGATGCCAGCACCACGATGGGTTGCCCGCGCCAACAAGGCAGGGCTCAACCGCGTCACCAAGTTCATCGCTCCTTGGGCACCGGGATGGGCGGTCGTCATACACCGGGGTCGTAAATCCGGTCGAACGTTCCGAACCCCGCTATGGGCTTTTCGGCGGCGGGGCGGATACGTGATCGCGCTGACGTACGGTTCCAGTGCGGACTGGGTGCGCAACGTTCTTGCCGCCGGTGGCTGCGAATTGGAAAGCAGGCGGCGGCATTACCAGCTCGCTGACCCACACCTCTTCTGCGACGAGAACGCCTCGGACATGCCAGCATTCATCCGGTTCATGCTCCGCAGGGTCATCAAGGCACCGGAATTTCTCAGCCTCGACGTGGTCGGAGGCTAGCCGCCCTTGAGGCGGATCTTCCACCGCACGAAGCTGACGTAGCCGACGCAGATCGCCCCGAGCATGGCCATGTTGAACCACCACGTGCCGGCGGTGTGCTTCCAATGCGAGTCTTGCGGCGTAAGCGGGCCGGGGACGAGTCTCAGGAGATCGATCGTCGACGCAGTGCTGGCGAATCCCCACCGCGCCGGCGTGATCCACGACAACTGGTCGAGACCCACCCGGCCTGTCACCGGGATCATGCCGCCCTGGAACACCAGCTGCGACATGATCGCGATCACCAGCAGCGGCATGATCTGCTCGTTCGACTTGGCCAGCGCCGAGAGTGCCAAGCCGGTCATCGCCGCCGCCACACAGCACGCCGCCATGTCGACATACAGCTCGAGGGTTCGAGGGGGTATCACCGCGCCGCTGGTCACGGCGCCAGGGCCCCATTTCTTCCCCCAGACGTTGATGCCGACGACGATCGCCGACTGCATCAGCGCGAACCCGGCGAAGACGAAGACCTTGGCCAAGATGTACGCGGACGTGGACAACCCGACAGCTTGCTCGCGCAGGAAGATCGCCCGCTCCCCGATCAGCGCGCGGATCGTGAGCGCAGTGCCCATGAAGATGGCGCCGACGTTGAGCAGCACAAGGATCTGTCCCGGCTCGTTGGGCGCCTCGCCACCCTTGATCGCGGGAACAGGGACTCCGAACCCGACGTCGCCGGGCACCGACAGCGACAGCACACCCATGATGAACGGAAGAAACGCCAGGAAAATGAAGTAACCGCGATCGGAAACGATCAGTCGCATCTGGCGACGCGAGATCGTCGAGAATTGTTTTGCCAGACTGGTTTTCGTCGGTTTGCCAAGGTCAGTTGGTTTGGCCGCGGGCGGCGGTGGTGGCGGCGGTCCGTGCTGGGCGAGGAATCTCTTGTTGGCCCCGTCGGGGTCGCCCGCAACGCCGCTGAATATGTCGGCCCAGTTGGTGGTGCCCATCGACGGGCCGATCTGGTTGGGCGGCCCGTAGAACGCGGTCTTGCCGCCGGGCGCCAGCAGCAAAACCTGGTCGCACACGTCGAGATAGGTCAGCGAGTGCGTGACCACCAGCACCACGCGGCCGGCATCGGCCAGCTGGCGCAGCATCGTCATGACCTGCCGGTCCAGCGCCGGGTCCAGGCCGGATGTCGGCTCGTCGAGGATCAGCAGGGACGGACCCGTCAGCAGCTCGAGCGCGACCGACGCGCGTTTGCGCTGCCCGCCGGAGAGCTTGTCGACGCGGGTGTCGAGGTGGTTGGTCATCTCGAGTTCTTCGAGTACCTCGTTGACGACCTGTTCGCGGTCGGCCTTGTTGGTGTCGGGTGGCAGGCGAAGCTCGGCGGCGTACATCAACGCCTGTCTGACGGTCAGCTGCCCGTGCACCACGTCGTCCTGCGGCACCATCCCGATTCGGGAGCGCAGCGAGGCGTACTCGGCATGGATGTCGTGGCCCTCGAACGAGACCGCGCCCGTCGTCGGGTGGGTGTAGCCGGCGACCAACCGCGCGAACGTCGACTTGCCCGCGCCCGACGGCCCGATGACGGCGGTCAGCGTGCCGGGCCGCGCCGAGATCGAGATGTTGTCCAGCAGCGTCTTGTTGCCCTCGATGGTCCAGGTGACGCCGTGCACCTCGAGTCCACCGGTGCGCGTGTCGGCCTCGGTCGCGGTGCCGCGGACCAGCGTGCCGCCGCGGAACACCAGGTCGACATTGCCGATGGTGACGGTGTCGCCGTCGTTCAGCATCGCCGACTCGACGCGGGCACCGTTGACGAATGTGCCGTTGATGCTTCGGTTGTCGCGAATCTCGGTGCCGCTTGGCCCAGGAATCAATGTCGCGTGGTGCCGCGATGCCAGCACGTCGGGGATGACGATGTCGTTGTCGGTGGCGCGCCCGATCTTCAGCGATCCCGGCGGCGCCTTGGCAGGGGTACCCGGCCGCAGGATCTTGAGCATGCTCGTCGCGAGGTTGCCTTCACTCGAACGGGGTGCGGCCGTCGGTCCCATCTGGGTGACGGATTCCAGACCGGGGGAGGAGATCGGCTGAGCCACCGGGGCCGGGTGGACCGGCGCCGGCGTGCTCGGCGCATACGCCGCCGGTCCGCTCGGATAGGCCTGCGGAGCCGATGGGCTGCTCGGGTGGGCCTGCTGCCCAGGACCCGACGGGTATCGCGGCTGTGGGCCCGACGGATACCTCTGCTGCGGGCGAGATGTGCTCGGAGGACGCGACGTTGGCGGAGGCGGGGTCGGCCAGGATTGGCTCGGCCGTGACGCGAGCGGCACCGAGGTGGTTTGTGGTGGCGTGCCGACCGATCCCTGATGGCGGCCGACCTCGAACGTCAGGCCCGGGCCATCGGGATTGCCGATGTTGATCTGCAGGCCGTCCTGAATGTCGACGCTGGGGACCCGGCGCCCGTTGCGTACATGCCGTTGAGGCTGCCGTTGTCGATCGCGACCCAGCGGCCCTGGTCGAACCGCAGCACCAAGTGGGCGCGCGAGATCAGTGGGTGGGCGATGCGGACGTCGGCGCGGAGGTCGCGGCCAATCACGACATCGTTGCCTGGCGCGAAAGTGCGCGTAGAGCCGTCGTATCGAACGGTCAGCGCGGGTGGGGCTGGGCGGCTCATCGGGCCCAACTCTATCCGCACCGTCGCCGGATAGGGCGTTGGTCCGTGGAGCGCGTCACGACTCCGGTCGGATACCCCACCTGGCGGTGTCGGTGATCTGTCGCAACGCCGCGATCCGGTCACCGCGTGTGGTGATGATGTGAGCGAACGCGGCGTCGACGGCAGAGCCGCCGTCGCGGGCCGGGCCCCAGTACCGGCCGAGCACCACCACCCGCTCATCGTCGACTTGCAGATAGTCGGACGGATCGACGTGCATGTCGTAGAGGGATGCGATGTGACCCCACACGCCGGTGAGCATGTCGGCTGCGCCGTGATGCTGGCCGCCGACACCGTGTGGCATTCCGGCGCTGACCGTGCCGACGAAATCCTCTGTCAACAAACCGAATATGGCCTGACCGTCGGCGTGTGCCATCGCGTCGTACAGCCTTTGAGCTACCGCAGTGGGTGTGGACATCGAGACCTCCAATCAGTATTAGAGACTAATCTCTATTATAGACTTTGGCAATGCCGCGGCCCGCCAGATTCACCCTCGACGAGCTGTTGGATGCCGCCGCGGCCCTGCTGGCCGACGACGGGCCCGCCGCGGTGACCATGTCCGCGGTGGCCCGCGCCGCCCACGCGCCGAGCGGCTCGATGTATCACCGCTTCCCGACCCGAGCCGCCCTATGTGGCGAACTGTGGATACGTACCGAGGAGCGATTCCACGCCGGCGTGCACGCCGCCCTGGCGACATCGCAGGACCCGCAGACCCGGTGCGTCGCGGCCGCCAGGTACACCGTGCAGTGGTGCCGCGACCATCCGGTCGAGGCTCAAGTGCTGTTGACCGGTGCCGATGCCCTTGGCGCAGCCGAATGGCCCGACGATCTGACGAGCCGCCGCAGACGTTTGCACCGCTCGCTTCGCGGAACGCTGGCCGGAATGCCCGCTGACCTGGATCGGGTCAACGCGGCGGTGGTCGACATTCCGTACGCACTGGTCCGCAGGCACCTGGCCGCACGGCAGACCATCCCCGCAAGCGCGGACGTCATCGTCGAACAATGCGCGCGCACACTTATACCGTCTAGTTAACTTTTCGCCCTTCGCGCGGCGAGTCGCGTCCGGTCTCGGCCTACTTCGTGATCTGGTAAGGCATGCGGTCTGCGAAGGCCACGGCACGTCGGCACGGCAAACTGGGCCGAGCGATGCTCCCCGTGCTTCTTGTGTGCGCCGTGCTCATGCTCACCCTGTTCGTGGCCAACCTGCTGTCGAAGGCCGGTGCAGAGCCAGGAGCCTTACAGACCGACGACCGCGGATTCGTCAACTCCGAGGTGCGCTGCGAAGCGCCACAGGCGGCCGTCGCGTTCGGCCGCACAGAACATTCGCTCGTCGCGATCTGCGTGGACCGCGACAGCCACTACGAATACCGCGGCGCCCGATTGGGCGACTACGCGGTGCTCACCGTCGTCGCCGAACCCACCGTGCCCGGCGAGTTCTTCGCACAGAAAGACGGTGCTACCTACACAGTCACCGCAAAGGAACTCGTCATCAAGTCGGACGAGTTCGTGCGCACCGAGCCGATGCTTCAGTTCGGGGCGCCGCCGCTGCTGGCCGTGGAGGTGCCTGCGTCGAACCCCCGCTAGCCGATCGCAACTCGGTCCGGCGATCCGGTGACCACGCAGTGGGTGTGGGTGTAGATGGTGGCCATGCACTGATTGCAATGGGTACATGCCGAACGAACCGCACTGTCGGCCTGGATCCGGTTGAGCAGATCCGGTTCGGCCAGCAGCGCCCGGCCCATCGCGACGAAGTCGAAGCCCTCGGCCATCGCGAGGTCCATCGTCTCGCGATTGGTGATGCCGCCCAACAGGATCAGCGGCATCTTGAGCTCGGCGCGGAACAGCTTGGCGTGCTTGAGTAAATACGCTTCGTGGTACGGGTACTCGCGGAAGAACTTCTTGCCGGTCATCCGGATGCCCCACCGCAGCGGCGGTTTGAACGCGCCCGCGAATTCCTTGACCGGCGCGTCGCCGCGGAACAGATACATGGGGTTGACGAGTGAGCTGCCCGCGGTCAGTTCGATGGCGTCCAGACCGCCGTCGGATTCGAGCCATTTGGCGGTCTGCAGCGACTCCTCGGTCGAGATTCCACCGCGCACACCGTCGGACATGTTGAGCTTCGCGGTCACCGCGATCTGGTCTCCGACGGCGCGCCGCACCGCCAGCACCATGCCGCGAGCCACCTTGGCGCGGTTCTCCAGCGACCCGCCGAATTCGTCGGTGCGGCGGTTGATCAGAGGGCTGAGAAACGAACTTGCGAAGTAGTTGTGCCCGAGGTGGATCTCGACCGCATCGAACCCGGCTTCGATCGCGAACCTCGCCGCGTCGGCGTGCGCATTGATGACGTCGGTGATGTCGTCTTTGGTCGCTTTCTTCGCGAAGCGCATCGCGAGCGGGTTGAAGAACCGCACCGGCGCGAGCGCCTTGGCCTTGTTGGAGCGGGCGTCGGCGACGGGGCCTGCGTGACCGATCTGCGCGCTGATCGCGGCGCCCTCGGCGTGGATGGCCGCCGTCAGCTTCTGCAGCCCGGGGATGGCTTCGGGCCGCCACCAGATCTGTCGTCCCTCGGTGCGTCCGCCCGGCGACACCGCCAGGTACGCGACCGTCGTCATCCCGACTCCGCCGGCGGCAGGCAGCCGGTGATAGGTGATCAGGTCGTCGGTGACGAGCGCGTTTGGCGTCGCGGCCTCGAACGTCGCCGCCTTGATGATGCGGTTGCGCAGGGTCACCGGGCCGAGCTTGGCCGGGGTGAACACATTGGGCTGAGTGTTCATACAAGGTGAGCCTGCCACAATGGCTGCCGTGGGTGCGATCACACTGGACGGCAAGGCCACGCGCGACGAGATTTTCATCGACCTCAAGGAACGGGTCGCGGCGCTGACCGCGGCAGGCAGGACACCCGGGCTGGGCACGGTCCTAGTCGGCGACGACCCCGGTTCACATGCTTATGTGCGGGGCAAGCACGCCGACTGCGCGAAGGTGGGCATCAATTCGATACGCCGCGACCTTCCTGCCGACATCAGCCAGGCCAAGCTCGACGAGACCATCGACGAGCTGAACGCCAACCCCGAATGCACGGGCTACATCGTGCAGCTTCCGCTGCCCAAGCACCTCAATGAGAACGCCGCGCTCGAACGCGTCGACCCGGGCAAGGACGCCGACGGTCTGCATCCGACCAACCTCGGCAGGCTGGTGCTCAACGAGCCCGCCCCGTTGCCATGCACTCCGCGCGGCATCGTGCATCTGTTGCGCCGCTACGAGGTGGAGATCGCGGGCGCTCACGTCGTGGTGATCGGGCGTGGCGTGACCGTCGGGCGGCCCCTCGGGCTGCTGCTGACGCGGCGGTCGGAGAACGCGACGGTGACGTTGTGCCACACCGGGACTCGTGATTTACCCGCGCTGACGCCGCAGGCCGACATCATCGTCGCCGCCGCGGGTGTGCAGCATCTGGTGACTGCGGACATGGTGCGGCCCGGCGCGGCCGTGGTGGATGTGGTGTGGCCCGTGACGCGGAGGGCAAGCTGGTCGGTGACGTGCACCCCGACGTGTGGGAGGTCGCCGGTCACGTGTCGCCCAACCCCGGGGGTGTCGGCCCGCTCACACGGGCGTTCCTATTGACCAACGTTGTCGAGTTGGCCGAGTCGCGGGCGTGACGCTGAAGGAGTTCGCCCGCAAGGTGTTCGGCGGGCAGTGGCCGATCCTGGTGGTCGCCCTGATCATTGTGGCCGCCTTCGGATTGGTGATCGCCGGTTACTGGCGGCGCGGTGCGCTGGTGCTGGCCATCGGTGTCGGCGTCGCGGCGGCGCTCCGGCTGGCGCTCACTGATGATCGGGCGGGCCTGTTGGCGGTGCGCAGCAGAACCATCGACTTCGTCACGACCGCGACGGTAAGTGCAGCAATGCTGTACGTCGCATGGACGATCGATCCGTTGGGCACCAGCTAGTCGTTTCCCGGCGAGTGTGGACTTGAAGCACAGGGAGTCACGAAAAACTGTGCAACAAGTGCACTTTCGGCACTTCAGCTAGACCGATTTCAACGCGGCGGCGACGATCGGCTTGGCCCATTCGGGCGTCGACGAAAGATCCGGCGGGCCGACGATTTCACCGCGGTCGAGATGCAACACCAGCACCGGCCGCGGCGCATGCCCTGCGGCGGGGTCGGCTTCTGCGGAGTTGTCGTAGACACGCAGCTCGGTCAGGTGCGGTAGCAGCTCCACCAGATTCAGCCTGCTGTGCCGCCAGCGGCGCCGGATGCTGGACTCCGGAATGTCATGCCCGCCGGCGCGCACGCGGTTGCGGACGCGTTCGATGTGCAGGTCAGCACTGGCCAGCCCGACGTACCAGATGCGCACCTCGAAGCCCTGCGACGCCGCGTCGGCGAGCAACCTCGGCATCGTGCTTCCCCCGAGCGTGGTCTCGAACGCGAAGTCCTTCCGCTCGCGGATCGCCCGCTCGAGCAGCCGTCTGCCCTGTTGCCACGCCGCGGCGTTGGCCTTCAGCTGGTCGAGACCCGGGTTCGCAGCGATCAACTCCCGTGCCGCTTCGTCAGGGTTGAAATAGTCGGCGCCGGATGCTCGGATCATTGCGCCGCCGATGCTGCTCTTGCCGGCGCCGTTGATCCCGGCGAGGACATACAGGCGCGGTGGTTGGGCCTTACGGGCCATGCGACTACCGGGCTAGCGCTTGGCCGCCTTGACCGCGGCGCGGCCGAGTTGCTCGGGTGTGGCGTCGAACGCCGATGCCATCGCGCTCTTCGATTGCGCGGTCTGCATGCTCTCCAGCAGTTGGTCGAATTGGCCGGACAGGTCGTCAAGTGCGGGTGTGCTGGCCTTGGTCAGCGCTTCGAACTCCGCATAGGACAACAACACCGCCTTCGGGGTGTTGTGTTTGGTGATCGCGACGGCGCCACCGAGCGCGGCCTGCTCGAAGATCGAGCCGAACTCGTTCTTGAAGCGGGTGGCGGCGACGGTTGGGACGTCGACCAGCTCGCCTTCGCGATTACGGAATGTCAATGTGGCCATAACAGACATTCTAGCCATTCTGTCCGAAATGGCTATTTATGGTGCTACGGGCGAGGGCACCCCAAGAATTGGCACGTGACGTTGGTGTCCTCGCCTGCGACCAAGCGCCAGCTGCCGCCAATGGCGCCGTCTTGGACTTTCAGTCCAACGATCTGAGGTGGATAGCCGCGCGACATTGCGTAGTAGTTGTGGCAGACCGTCCAGTCCCAGTCAACGTCTACAAAGCCTCCGGGGACTGGCTGGCCCGGACACCAGGTATCTGCTTGGGCGATGCCCGCGCCCAACCCGAACGCGGCCAGACCCAGAGCACCAGACGCCACCACAGTCGTCGCGATCCGCGAAACTCGGTTCATCGGTAGTTCCCTTCGTGAGGCGCAGCCGAAGTTCTCGTCGGCAGTGCGCATAGGGACATATTCGGGTCCGGGCGCCTGCTTGTGTGGGGTAGTCGACTACTCCATTTCTTGCTACTCGGCGCTAATACGGCGATCTGGTCCAAGACGAATGCGAAGGGCAGGCTTAGCCGCGCGCTAGCAACTGCGGTGTTGGAGGCTGGTGCGAGCAGCAACTGCCCGACGGCACCCTCGTCTCGACCGCGCCGACCGGACACACCTACACCGCCAAACCCAGCAGCGCTCAGCTGTTCCCCACACTGTGTGGACCCACCGCCACCCTGTGGCTACCCGGATACGAACCGACAGCGCCGCCGAGCAGCGCGCGGGCTGATGATGCCCAGACGCGACGCACAAGAGCCGACAACCTCGCCCGCAGCATCAAATCCGAACGCAAACTCAACGACGACCACGTCGCCGAACGCAAGAGGCCGAAACTGTTCTGACGTTCCTGAATATTGCCTGTCAGGCAATTTTGCCTACCGGGCAAGATTTGGTTAGCCTGGTCGCATGAACACCGCGTTGGGACTTCGGGAGCGCAAGAAGCTCGACACCCGCTGGGCGCTCAGCGATGCCGCCTTGGAGCTCGCGTTGGAGCGGGGGCTTGAGAACGTCACCCGCGAAGACATCGCCAACAGGGCCGGGGTATCGCTGCGGACCTTCAACAACTACTTCACTGGCAAGTACGAGGCGGTCGCCTTCCGGCAGGTCGATCGAACGCGACAGAGCCTCGCGGCCTTTCGTGAGCGACCCGCAGACGAACCGCTGTGGTCGGCGATCACGGAGGCCATGCTTGCGCCGCTGGAAGCCGAAGGGGCCGCGGATATGCGGCCGACGCCCGGGGAGCTGGCGGTGATCCGTGATCTGCTGTCTGCCAGGGATTTGCGTGCCGCGCTGACGAGGGACCTGCTCGACCGACTGGGTCGACGCCGATCGCGGAACGCACGGGAACCGATCCGGTCCGCGATATGTACCCACGATTGGTCGTTGCGGTCGTCAAGGCCGTCGGTGAAACGGCGATGGAGGCGTACGCCTATGCCGATCCACCCGTGGCCTATACCGAACTCCTCCGTCGCGGCCTTGCCGATGTCGCGGCCGGACTGCCAGAAAGGTGATGCCGATGTCTGAAACCCAAGTCCCCGTTGTTATCTCGGGCGCAGGCCCCAATGGGCTGATGGTGGCGTGCGAGCTGGCGCTTGCCGGCGTTCGGCCCGTGGTGCTCGAGCGACTGCCCGCGCCCAGCGACGAGCCGAAGGCCAACGGGATGATCGGGCAGGTGGTTCGACAGTTGGATATGCGTGGGCTGTATCAGCGGTTCACCGGATCCGATGAGGCGCCGCAACCCGTGTACCAGTGGATCTTCAGCGGTATGTCGGTGCCGCTGTTCGGCATGCCGGACAACCCGATGTACGCGCTGATGATCTCGCAGCCCCGGCTTGTCCGAATGCTTGACGAGCGCGCCCGCGAGCTCGGCGTCGACGTCCGGTGGGGCCACGAGCTGACCGGCGTCCGGATGCGATCCGGCGGCGCCGTCGTCGACGTGTCGGGACCGGATGGGACTTACACGCTGGACACGACGTACCTCGTGGGCGCTGACGGCGGGCGTAGCGTCGTGCGCAAGCTGGCAGGCATCGAATTTCCCGGCCACACGTCGAACACGGTCGCCCGCGTCGCCCACGTGCACGTGCCCGACGAAATCCTAACCCCCAATGGCGATCTCGACGTGCCCGGTGTGGGGCCGCTGCCGTTCGGCCACAACCGCCTCGACCGTGGTGGGCTAATTTATGCTCCGTTCGAACGCGATCGCCCGATGGTCGGCACCATTGAGTATGACCAGCAAGCGGACGATGCCGAACCGTTGACCATCAACGAACTGCGTGACAGCGTACGACGCGTACTCGGTGTCGACCTGCCCATCGAGCCACCCGCCGGTGACGGGCCTCATGCGTTGCGCCGCATCGCCGGACAGAACACGCGCCAGGCCGATCGCTACCGCGCCGGAAACGTCTTCCTGGTCGGCGATTCCGCCCACGTGCATTCCGCGATGGGAGGTCCCGGGCTGAACTTGGGCATGCAGGACGCGGTGAACCTCGGCTGGAAGCTGGCGGCCTCCGTCAACGGCTGGGCGCCGGCGGGACTTCTCGACACCTACCAGTCCGAACGGTATCCCGTCGGCGAGCGGGTGATGATGCAGTCCATGTCCCAGACCGCCCTGTTCGGTCCGGGACCCGAGATCGCCGCGCTGCGAAAACTTTTCAACGAGTTACTACAGCAGCCGAGCGTCGCCGAACACATGGCACACCTCCTCGCCGGCTCCGACGTCCGCTACGACGTTGGCGACGACCATCCGCTCGCGGGGCGGTTGGTGCCCGACATCACCTTCGACGATGGGCGACGGGTCGCCGACCTGCTTCACCAGGCACGCCCAGTATTGCTCGACTTGTCCGGAGGACGTGTGGGTGAAGCCGCACGCGGATGCTCGGACCGCGTCGACGTTGTGGCCGGTGCCGTCGACGACTTCGACGTGTGCGCGCTGTTGATCCGCCCCGACGGTTATGTCGCTTGGGCGGCAGACACATTCGCGGCCGACGACACGGATCGGCTGACCGCCGCGCTGCAGAGATGGTGCGGCGTCAGCGCCGCAGAGCGCGGCGCAGCACGCCGGGATGGCGGGCAATCTTCGGTCCCAGCAGAAGAGCGAACAGCGTGATGGCCAGCCACGGCCGCAGGTGGGGCCGAATCCGCACGATCAAGCCGGCGTCGTCGAGTTCGAGCACCATCGCGTCGGTGATCGTGACACCCGCGATCCGTGCGTCGCTGACGGCCACGCGGGTAGAGCCCTCGCCGATAATTTCCCGCCAGGTGAGGCCGGAGAGCCCGCCGTAGACGGCGCCCAGTAGCACGCGCAGGTCGTCGCGGCCGCGGAACACCATGCGGCCGAACAGCGGCGACAGCAGCTCCGCATCGGGCGCGAGCGTGCTGACGATTCGATCGACATCGTTGGCGCGGGTCGCGTCGCAGAACGTCGCAACCGCATCCTTGGTTTCCGTTGCAGTCATAAATGTACCGTAACCAGCTCCATTGTAAAAAGCAATGGACTATCATGGCGCCATGCCGAAGCAGCAGTTCGCGGACATCTCGTGTTCGATTGCGCGCGCGGTCGACGTGATCGGGCAGCGGTGGACGCCGTTGATCGTTCGGGATCTCTTCGCCGGTATGACGAAGTTCGAGGACATCCGTCGCGACCTCGGTATCGCATCCAACGTCCTGGCCGCCCGGCTGGACGAACTCGAAGGACACGGCGTCGTCGAACGGCGTCAGTACCAGAGCACGCCGGCGCGTCACGAATATGTCCTCACCGAAAAAGGCAGGGACCTCTATCCCATCGTCGCGACGCTGCTGGCATGGGGCGACAAGTGGCGGTCCGCACCCGATGGGCCACCGGCACTGACCGTGCACACCGACTGCGGCCACGTCACGACTGCCAAGACCGTGTGCGCCGAATGTGGTGGAGAACTCAACGCCGACAACGTAACCCACGCCGCAGGACCGGGCGCCAGGCCGGGGCCGGGCACCGCTCTCATCGGCAGCTACATTGTCAGTCGGCCAGCGTCGCCCTGATACCCAACGTGACGTACGGCAGCGCCAGACCGTTGCTGTTGGCCAACGCGGGGTGGGTGGCCAACAGGTTGCGGACCCGGTCCAGTGTGCGGGTGCGCACCTTCTCCGGCGAGGTGATGCAGTAGCTGCGCGAGGCGACCAGGTCGATAAGCGCTTGCGGCGTCAGGTAACTCGTCCATTCCACCTGATTCCGCTCCACGTCGATGAACAGTTCAGGCAGCGTTGTCTTTTCGTTGAACTGGGCGTCCTCGTGGCCGATGATGCGCCCGAGATCTTTGACCCAGCCCAGCCGCTCGTCGCGGGCGTTCCACACCAGGCCCAGCCGGCCGCCGGGCCGCAGTACCCGAGCCACCTCCTTGACCGCGCGCTCGGTGTCGAACCAATGCCAGGCCTGCGCCACCAGCACCGCATCGACGCTGTCGTCGGGCAGTGGAATCTCCTCGGCGGTGCCCAACAGCGCCGGCGTGTCGGGCAGCGAATTGCTGAGCAGCTCAAGCATCTCCGGAATCGGGTCGACGGCGAACACGTTCAGGCCGCGCTCCACCAGCCGCGTCGTCAGCTTGCCGGTGCCCGCGCCGAGATCGAGCACATCGGAGGCACCCGACGGCAGCAGCCAGTCGATCGCTTCTGGCGGATAGGACGGTCGGCCTCGCTCGTATGCCGCAGCTTCCACGCCGAACGACAGTGAACGCTCCTGAGGGTCCGTCACCGCTCGGCCAATTCCAATGTCTCGCGAATCAACTTGCCGACCGCTTCGGACTCGAGCAGGAACCCATCGTGGCCGTAGATCGAGTCGACCACTTTGAGTTCGGTGCAGCCGGGTAGTAATTCGGCCAGCTCCTCCTGCAATCGCAGCGGGTACAACCGGTCCGAGGTGATGCCGCCGACGATTGTCGGGACCGGGCAGCCGCGCAGCGCCGCCTCCACGCCGCCGCGTCCACGGCCCACGTCGTGGCTCGAAAGCGATTCGGTCAGAGCCACATACGTGCCTGCGTCGAAGCGGGTCAGTAGTTTGCGGCCCTGATACTCCAGATAGCTCTGCACCGAGTAGCGCCCACCAGTCCCCGGGTCCTCGTTGCCTTGGGGGTCGTTGCGAAACCGGCTGTCCAATTCGGCCTCGCCCCGATACGTCAGATGCGCGAAGCGTCGCGCGATCTCCATGCCGAGGTCCGGCGAACGACCGGTGCCGTAGTAGTCACCGTTGCACCAGTCGGGGTCGGACTTGATCGCAGCGACCTGCGTGCTCTGGGTGCCGATCTGGTCTGCGGTTGCGCGCGCCCCTACCGCCAGCACCAGCGCCGAACGCACCGCGTCGGGATGGCTGACGATCCACTCCAGTGCCCGCGCCCCGCCCATCGAGCCGCCGACCACCGCGGCCACCTCTGTGATACCCAGCGCGGCGAGTGTGGCGATGTCGGCCTCGACCTGGTCGCGCACGGACACCAGCGGAAACCTTGACCCCCAAGGTTTTCCATCTGGCGCAGGAGAACTCGGACCCGTTGACCCGCGAAAGCCGCCAAGCACGTTGGTGGCGATCGCACACCAGCGGTCGGTGTCGATCGGCGCACCGGGCCCGGCCACACCTTCCCACCAGCCTTCGGTCTCGGCGCCGGGACCCACAGGGCCAGTGACGTGCGAGTCGCCGGTCAGCGCGTGCAGCACGACGACCACGTTGTCGCGGTTGGGCGACAGTTCGCCCCACCGCTGCACCGCGATCGTTACGTCGTCGACGACTGCGCCGTTCTCCAAAGTCAGCGAGCCGATGTCGACAAGGCCGACTTCACCCTCGGCAGGCAGCGTTGCGGTGTTCGTCACGTCGACTTCCAGATCAGAGAGAGTCATCAGAACGCCGCCGTGGTGTGCGGGTCTGTCGCCGCAGACCCACTGAACGGCTTGGCCGCGGCGAACCCTTGTTCCAGGTCGGCCAGGATGTCGTCGATGCCCTCGATGCCGACCGCGAGCCGAACGAGCCCGGGCGTCACACCGGTGGCCAGCTGCTCTTCCGGGGTGAGCTGAGCGTGCGTTGTCGAAGCCGGGTGGATCACCAGCGACCGCACGTCGCCGATGTTGGCGACATGGCTGTGCAGCGTCAGCGCGTTGACGAATGCCTTGCCCGCGTCGATGCCGCCGGCCAGCTCGAAAGCCAGCACCGCGCCGGTTCCCTTGGGCGCCAGCTTCTTTCCCAGCTCGTACCACGGCGAGGTGGGCAGCCCGGCATAGTTCACCGAGGTCACATCGTCGTGGCTCGACAGGTACTCGGCGACCTTCTGTGCGTTCTCTACATGTCGCTCAACGCGCAGGCTCAGCGTTTCTAATCCCTGAGCGACCAGGAACGCGTTGAACGGAGACGCGGCCGATCCCAGGTCACGCAGCAGTTGCACGCGCGCCTTCAATGCGTACGCAGGCGGGCCCAACTCGGCGAACACCACGCCGTGGTAGCTCGGGTCGGGGGTGGTGAAGCCGGGGAACTTGCCGTTGGTCCAGTCGAAGGTGCCGCCGTCGACGATCACGCCTGCGATCGCCGCGCCGTGCCCGCCGAGGTACTTCGTCGCCGAGTGCACGACGATGTCCGCGCCGTGGGCCAGGGGCTGGATCAGGTACGGGGTGGCGACGGTGTTGTCGACGATCAACGGCACCCCGGCGTCGTGCGCAACGGCAGCGACGTTGGGGATGTCGAGGATGTCGTTCTGCGGGTTGGAGATGGTCTCGGCGAAGAACGCCTTGGTGTTGGGCTGCACTGCCGCGCGCCACGAGTCGAGGTCGTCCGGGTTCTCCACGAAGCTGACCTCGATGCCGATCTTGGGCAGCGTGTAGTGGAACAGGTTGTACGTGCCGCCGTAGAGCCTCGGGCTCGACACGATGTGGTCGCCTGCGTTGGCGAGGTTGAGGATCGCGAAGTGCTCGGCGGCCTGACCGGACGCCAGGAACAGGGCCGCGACGCCGCCCTCGAGCGCCGCGATGCGTTGCTCGACGACGTCCTGGGTCGGGTTCATGATCCGGGTGTAGATGTTGCCGGGCTCGGCAAGGCCGAACAGCGCGGCGGCGTGCTCGGTGCTGTTGAAGGTGTATGACGTGGTCTGGTAGATCGGCAGCGCACGCGCGTTAGTGGCGATGTCTGGCGTCTGACCTGCGTGGACCTGTTTGGTCTCGAACGACCAATGCGCAGTCGGATCTTCTGGCGTGCTCATACGGAACGGACCTCCATCTGTCTCTGGGGGCCCGTCACAACGGACCCGCGCTTGCCGGTAGCCGGTTGGGGCTACTCAACCTGGTCAATCACCCGGGGCACCCCACCGCGGTTGGAGGGTTGCCGGCCAGCAAGCCGGGGCTTGACGCTGGCACTCATGACCGAAGAGAAGGGTATCGCATGTCGCTGACTGGGTGCCACCAGGTGTTCTTTGTTCTCGCCGATCGTGGTAATCCTCGCCGCGGCGGCCGGCCGCTGGCATCGGGAGAAACCACCCATCTTGGCGACCAGGTGTCTCGTGCCGCCGAGGGTGGCCACGCGTAGCGTCGTGTTCGACGCGATACTGGTACCGCCGTGACAACGAAGACGCCTGGAGAAGACAACATGAGCGCCGAGCAGCCGACCATCATCTACACGTTGACCGACGAGGCGCCGCTGCTTGCGACCTACGGCTTTCTGCCGATCATTCGAACGTTCACCGAGCCGGCCGGGATCAACGTGGAAACCAGCGACATCTCGGTGGCGGCACGCATCCTCGCGGAGTTCGCCGATGACCTGACCGAAGAGCAGCGCGTGCCAGACAACCTTGCCGAGCTTGGCAAGCTGACTCAGTCGCCCGACACGAACATCATCAAGTTGCCGAACATCAGCGCTTCGGTGCCGCAGCTCACGGCCGCCATCGAGGAATTGCAGGAGAAGGGCTACGCGATTCCGGACTTTCCGGCGCACCCCAAGGCCGACGAAGAGAAGGCCCTCAGGGAGCGCTACGGCAAGATTCTCGGCAGTGCGGTGAACCCTGTTCTGCGCGAAGGGAACTCGGACCGGCGTGCTCCCAAGGCGGTCAAGGAGTACGCCCGCAGGCACCCGCACAGCATGGGCGAATTTTCGCAGGCATCGCGAACTCACGTCGCGACCATGAACCACGGCGACTTCTACCACGGGGAGAAGTCGATGACGTTGGACCGGGCGCGCGACGTGCGGATGGAGCTGAAGACCAAACGCGGCGAGACGATCGTGCTCAAGCCCGAGACGAAGCTTGGCGAGGGCGACGTCATTGAGAGCATGTTCATGAGCAAGAAGGCCCTTGTCGAGTTCTACGAGCAGCAGATCGAAGACGCGTACAAGACCGGCGTGATGTTCTCGCTGCACGTCAAGGCGACGATGATGAAGGTCAGCCACCCCATCGTCTTCGGCCATGCGGTCAAGACCTTCTACAAGGACGCCTTCGCCAAGCACCAGGAACTGTTCGATGAACTGGGCGTGAATGTCAACAACGGGATGGTCGACCTCTACAACAAGATCGAGTCGCTGCCGTCGTCCCAACGCGAAGAGATCATCAGGGACATCCACGAAGTCCACGAGCACCGGCCGGAGCTGGCCATGGTGGATTCGGCACGGGGCATCACCAACTTTCACTCGCCAAGCGACGTGATCGTCGACGCCTCGATGCCCGCGATGATCCGGCTGGGCGGCAAGATGTACGGCGCCGACGGGCGCACCAAGGACACCAAGGCCGTGAACCCCGAGTCCACGTTTTCCCGGATCTACCAGGAGATGATCAACTTCTGTAAGACCCACGGCCAGTTCGACCCGACGACCATGGGCACTGTTCCCAATGTCGGCCTGATGGCGCAGGCGGCCGAGGAATACGGGTCGCACGACAAGACATTCGAGATCCCCGAGGATGGCGTCGCCGATATCGTCGACGTCGCCACCGGCGAAGTGCTGCTATCGCAGAACGTCGAGGAGGGCGACATCTGGCGCATGCCCGTCACGAAGGACGCGGCGATTCGGGACTGGGTGAAATTGGCAGTCACTCGCGCGCGTGCTTCCGGCATGACGGTGTTGTTCTGGCTGGATACCGAGCGTCCGCACGAGGTCGAGCTGCGCAAGAAGGTCAAGACCTATCTGAAGGACCACGACACCGAGGGCCTCCACATCCAGATAATGCCGCAGGTGTGGGCCATGCGGTACACGCTCGAGCGGCTGATCCGCGGCCAGGACACCATTGCCGCGACCGGCAACATTCTGCGCGACTACCTGACCGACCTGTTCCCCATTCTCGAGCTGGGCACCAGCGCCAAGATGCTGTCCATCGTTCCGTTGATGGCCGGCGGCGGCATGTACGAGACGGGCGCAGGCGGGTCGGCGCCGAAGCACGTCCATCAGCTGGTGGAGGAGAACCACCTGCGCTGGGATTCGCTCGGCGAGTTCCTCGCGTTGGGTGCGTGTTTCGAGGACTTGGGCGACAAGACCGGCAACAAGCGTGCTGCACTTCTGGGTACCACGTTGGATGCCGCGATCGGCAAGCTGCTGGAGAACGACAAGGGCCCGTCGCGCAAGACCGGCGAGCTCGACAACCGTGGCAGCCAGTTCTACCTCGCGTTGTATTGGGCGCAGGAACTCGCGGCTCAGTCCGAGGATCAAGAGCTGGCCGATCACTTCGCGAAGCTGGCCAAATCGTTGTCCGAGAAGGAAGACGCCATCGTTTCCGAACTCGCAGCGGTGCAAGGTGATTCGGTGGACATCGGGGGCTACTACTACCCGGACCGCGAGAAGACCACGGCAGTGATGCGGCCGAGCAAGACGCTCAATGCGGCGCTGGAGGCCGCGCAAGGCTAGCCGATGGCTTTGTGCGGCGGCTGCTTCGCATAGCGGTCGACGAAGTCGACGATCAGGTCGGCAACTCTCCGCGGCGCCTCGAACATCGGGATATGCCCGACGTTGTCGAGATGTGTGATCTGCGTGGCTTTCGGCAGCTGCGCGGTGAAGTGGCGGGTGAACCGTGGATGCGGCAGCACACGGTCCTTCTCACAGATGACGAGGTGCGTCGGCACGCTGCCATCGGCCATCTCCAGCAGGCCCGGCATCGTGAGCGACTTGAACAGCAATTGGTAGTAAGCCGGGCAGTGCGAGACGTCGTCGATGATCTGGCGCAGATCCTCGTCGCTCAGGCTGTCCGCGGTCGCGCTGACAGGCAGGGAGGTCAACTTGCGACTGAGCGGCAGGCGCAGCACGCGGGGGCCGAGCGCCAGCGTCAGCAGCCACAGCGGGATGCCCGCCAGGAACTTGCCGACGATCTCGAACTTGACCGGGGTGAACTGACGCCAGCCGCCTGCGGGCGCGATTCCGGTAAGTGTGCGGGCCCGGCCACGACGCTCCAGCTCGAAGGCCACCCAGCCGCCGAGCGAGTTGCCGACGATGTGTGCGGTTTCCCAGCCCAGCGCGTCCATCCGGCGTTCGACGTCGTCGGCCAGCGCTCCGGAATTCAGGAAAAACGACCCCTTTGCGCCTCCATTGTGACCAGGCATGGTCGGCGCGAAGACCTCGTAGCGCCCGGTCTCAGCAATCAGCGGGGCGACGCCTTTCCACACGTTCTGGGACATCATGAACGGATGCAGCAAAAGGATCGGCTCGCCGGAACCCAGATGAATGGGCGCGCGCAGCGACATTCCAGTCATCTGCCCGACACTAAAGGTGATACCGGCGGTACCGCAAGCACCGCTCGAAATCTCGAGCGGTAAGGAACGTTCGGCAGGGTCGCTACGGTCTGACCCCGTGATTGTCAGCACCATCAACGTCAACGGCATCCGCGCCGCGATCAAGCAGCGGTCGAAGGAGAACCTGGGGCTGCTGCCATGGCTGGACGCGACGACCGCCGACGTGGTGTGCCTACAGGAGACGAGGGCCGACGACGAGCAGCTTGCCGGGGCGCTGGCACCCGCGCTCTCGGACGGCTGGCATCTGGCGTCGGCGGGTGGGGACCTCAAGGGCCGCAACGGTGTTGCGGTGCTGAGCCGCCATCCGATCAAGGCCGTTAAGGATCTGGGTGTCGACGAGTTCGCGCTTCACGGCCGCTACGTCGAAGTCGATATCGACGGGCTGACCGTCGCGAGTGTCTACATCCAGACCGGCGAGGCGGGTACCGACCGCCAGCTGGAGAAGGAGCGGTTCATGTCGGCGCTCGCGCATCGGATGGCGACGCTGAAGGACCGCGACGCCGTCGTCTGCGGGGACTGGAACATCGCGCACACCGAGAACGACATCAAGAACTGGAAGGGCAACGTCAAGAAGTCGGGGTTTCTGCCAGCCGAACGGCAGTGGCTCACCGACCTGCTCGCGTCGGGCTGGGTCGACGCGGTTCGTGCGCTACACCCGGATGTCGCAGGCCCGTACTCGTGGTGGTCGTGGCGCGGAAGGGCTTTCGACAACGACGCAGGCTGGCGCATCGACTATCAACTGGCCACCCGCGGTCTGGCGGCGCGAGTCAGCGCCGCGCGGGTGGAACGCGCCGCGGCCTACGCGTTGCGATGGTCAGACCACGCGCCGGTGACCGTGGAATATTCACCTGGTGTGCGCTGTGAGCCTGGCCGCTGACGGTTAGGGTCAGCCAATGAGCGTCCCGAGCATCGCCCCTCCCCGGCACCGCGTTGTCATCATCGGATCGGGCTTCGGCGGACTGTTCGCCGCGAAGCACCTCAAGCGCGCGGACGTCGACGTCACCCTCATCGCGAAGACGACCCACCATCTGTTCCAGCCGCTGCTCTACCAGGTCGCGACGGGCATCCTTTCGGTCGGCGAGATCGCGCCCGCAACGCGAATCATTCTGCGCAAGCAAAAGAATGCGGAGGTGTTGCTCGGCGACGTCGTCGGAATCGACCTGACGAACAACACGGTCACCTCCAAGCTGATGGACTGGGAGCGGGTAACGCCGTTCGACACCCTGATCGTGGCCGCAGGCGCGCAACAGTCCTACTTCGGCAACGACCATTTCGAGGCCTTCGCGCCCGGCATGAAGACGGTCGATGACGCTCTCGAGCTTCGCGGTCGCATTCTCGGCGCGTTCGAGGCCGCCGAGGTGACGACGTCGGAAGCCGAACGCAAGCGCCGGCTGACCTTCGTCGTGGTGGGCGCCGGGCCGACCGGCGTCGAGGTGGTGGGGCAGATCGCCGAGCTCGCGGATCGGACCCTGACTGGCGCGTTCCGCACCATCGACCCGGCTGACGCCAGGGTGATCCTCGTCGAGGCCGCACCAGCGGTGCTGCCGCCGATGGGCCCCAAGCTCGGGCTGAAGGCACAGCGCCGGCTGGAAAAGATGGGCGTCGAGGTCAAGCTGAACACCATGGTCACCGACGTCGACTACATGGGCCTGACGGTCAAGGAGAAAGACGGCGACGAACACCGCATAGAGTGCGCCGTCAAGGTGTGGTCGGCCGGCGTGCAGGCCAGCCCGCTCGGCAAGCTGGTCGCCGAGCAGTCCGACGGCACAGAGGTCGATCGGGCCGGCCGTGTGGTCGTCGAACCGGACCTCACCGTCAAGGGGCATCCCAACGTGTTCGTCATCGGCGACATGATGAGCGTGCCCAATGTCCCCGGCATGGCCCAGGGCGCGATCCAGGGCGCCGTCTACGCCACCAAGCAGATCAAGAGCGAGCTCAAGGGCTCGAAAAATGGGGGAGACCCGGCAAGTCGTCAGCCGTTCAAGTACTTCAACAAGGGCAGCATGTCGACGATCTCGCGCTTTTCCGCGGTGTGCCAGATCGGCAAGCTGGAGTTCGGCGGTTTCCTCGCCTGGCTGGCCTGGTTGGGCCTGCACCTGTACTACCTTGTCGGCGGCCGCAACCGCCTAATGGCCGTGATCTCGTGGTTCGTCACCTTCCTCGGCAGGGGGCGCGGGCAGTTGGCGATCACCGAACGCTGGGTGTTCGCGCGCAGAGCGCTTGAGCAGTCCAAGGAGCAGAGCGCCCAAAAATCCATTGGATGAGGCGTGCCAAGATTGACCCATCATGAGTGCTCCCCGCCCCGTCGTCTTCTCCGGTGTCCAACCGACGTCTGATTCGCTGCACCTGGGCAATGCCTTGGGTGCGATCAAGCAGTGGGTGGGTCTGCAGGATGAGTACGACGCCTACTTCTGCGTCGTCGACCTGCACGCGATAACGCTTCCGCAGGATCCCGAGCAGCTGCGCCGTCGCACCCTTGTGACCGCCGCGCAGTACCTGGCGCTTGGCATCGACCCGTCGCGGTGCACGATCTTCGTGCAGAGTCATGTGCCCGAGCACGCCGAACTCGCTTGGGTGCTTGGCTGTTTCACCGGTTTCGGCCAGGCATCGCGGATGACGCAGTTCAAGGACAAGTCGCAGAAGGAAGGCACCGAAGCGACCACCGTCGGGCTGTTCACCTATCCGGTCCTGATGGCCGCCGACGTGCTGCTCTACGACGCCGACGTGGTGCCGGTGGGGGAGGACCAGCGTCAGCATCTGGAGCTGGCCCGCGACGTCGCGCAGCGTTTCAACTCGCGGTTCCCCGACACGTTCGTCGTGCCCGACGTGCTGATCCAGAAGGCCACCGCCAAGATCTACGACCTGCAGGACCCGACGTCGAAGATGAGCAAGTCGGCCGCCACCGAGGCGGGGTTGATCAGCCTGCTCGACGACCCGAAGGTGTCTGCCAAGAAGATCCGCTCGGCCGTCACCGACAGCGAGCGAGAGATCCGCTACGACCCCAGCGCCAAACCAGGGGTTTCCAATCTGCTGACCATCCAGTCGGCGGTGACGGGTACAGATGTCGACAAGCTCGTCGAGGGTTACGCCGGTCGCGGCTACGGCGATCTGAAGGCCGACACCGCCGAGGCGGTCGTCGAATTCGTGACGCCGCTCAAGGCCCGCGTTGACGAACTGCTCGCGGATCCGTCCGAGCTCGAGTCGGTGCTCGCGGCAGGTGCGGAGCGTGCCAAGGACGTGTCTGCGAAGACGCTCAAGCGGGTATATGACCGGTTAGGGTTCTTAGCGCCACGCGCGTAACGCTCTGGGGAGGTCGGGATGACATCTCCGGCCGAGCCGGAAAGTAAAACCAAGCCGGCCAAACCGGGGTTCCTCGACCGGCTTCGGACGCGGTACGGCTGGTTCGACCACGTGATGCGGGCGCAGCAGCGCTATCAGGACAGCAAGGGCGACTTCTACGCAGCGGGCATCACGTACTTCACGATCTTCGCGCTGTTCCCCTTGCTCATGGTCGGCTTCGCCGCGGCTGGTTTCGTGTTATCCCGCAACCCCGAACTGCTCGCCGACGTCACGGCGCAGATCAAATCGAAAGTGTCCGGCGATTTCGGTGAGCAACTGGTCGACCTGATGGACTCGGCGATCGAGTCGCGCACCTCGGTCGGCATCATCGGCCTGGCCACCGCCGCGTGGGCGGGGCTGGGCTGGATGGCGAACCTGCGCGAGGCGCTGAGTCAGATGTGGGGCCTGATGCGCAACGAGCCGCCGGGTTTCGTTCGCACGAAGCTGTCCGATCTCACTGCCATCGCGGGCCTGTTCGCCGCCATTGTCGTCACCATCGCGCTGACCGCGCTTGGCAATTCGGATCTGATGACAGCGCATAGTCGAATGGCTTGGCCTGCAGGATGTTCCGGGCGTCAGCATCGCGCTGCGCGTGGCTTCGCTACTGATCTCGGTGGTGATCTCGTGGCTGCTATTCACCTGGATCATCGCTCGGCTACCGCGTGAATCTGTCAGTTTCGGCAGTTCTGTTCGTGCCGGATTGATCGCGGCCGTCGGGTTCGAGGTCTTCAAGCAGCTCGGCTCGATCTACCTGCAGTCGGTCGTGCACGGTCCGGCAGGTGCGACCTTCGGCCCGGTGCTGGGCCTGATGGTGTTCGCGTACATCACCGCGCGGCTGATCCTGTTCGCGACGGCATGGGCGGCCACGTCTACCGAGAACCTCGTCGCCGCACCGGTCGATGCGCCCGCGCCGGCGCAGATCACGCCGCGGGTGCAGATCCGTGAGGGCCTCGGGGTTAGCGGGGTGTTGACGGCCGTTGCGGTCGGTGCCCTTGGCGCGCTTGGTCTTTCGCGGCTACGCAAGCATTAGTGCTGCGGGCGGCGATTCAGCGACCGCGCACCCATGATCAGCCCGAGCACGATGATGCCCCCGACGATGCCCACGCCCACCCGGACCGGCATCGCGTCGACATCCGGAAGCGACGCTGACGCCTGGCTGGCCGCGGGGTTGCCCGCTGCGGCTTCGGTTTGCGGGGCAAGCAGCGAGGGGTCGGGTTCGATCAGCGTGCCCACCTTGGTGCCCGGCGCCGTCGCGAATCCGTAGTCGAGCAGATGAGCCGCCTGCTCCCACGGTGCGATCGGCTCGCGCGTGCCGCGCATCAGCACGGCCACCAGTCGTCGGCCGTCATGGTTGGCGGCCCCGACGAAGGTTTGGCCGGCATCGTCGGTGTAACCGGTCTTGCCACCTAGCGCGCCGGGGTAGTTGTACAGCAGCTGGTTGTCGTTTTCGACCGGGTAGCCGGCGTCGCCGCGGCCGGGGAAGTCGAAGCTGCGGGTGGCGACGATATCTGCGAAAGTCGGGTTCTGCCAGGCGTATCGGTAGAACAGGCCGATGTCGTAGGCCGACGTGCTCATGCCAGGACCGTCCAGGCCAGACGGTGTCGCAGCGCGGGTGTCGCGGCCTCCGAGCTTGCCTGCCAGGTCGTTGATCTTCGACAGCGCGGCGTCCATCCCGCCGAGCTGGGCGGCCAGCGCATGCGCGGCGTCGTTGCCCGAGTGCATGAGAAGACCGTGCAGCAGGTCGTTGATCGAGTACCAGCCGTTTTCGCCGACGCCGACCTTGGTGCCCTCGGCGTTCTCGTCGTCCTGGGTGCCTGCCACGACCTTGTGGATCGGCAAGTCCCGCAGCGCCTGCAGAGCGATCAGCACCTTGATGATGCTGGCCGGGCGGTGGCGGCCGTGCGGGTCCCGTGCGGCGATGATGTCGCCTGTGTCCAGGTCGGCGACCAGCCACGCCTCGGCGGAGATGTCCCCTGGGACGGGCGGCGTTCCTGGGGCGGTGACAATTCCGCAGCCGGAGAGCGCGTCACCGCCGAGCGGTTTGGCGGGCACCGGCATCGGGGAAGGCGGATCGCCCGCCTCCGGGACCTCGGAGGAGTCGACCGCGGGCGGCGTGGCCTCCCGGTAGGGACACACGGCGCCCTCCGGCGCCGCGTTCGGCTCGGCGGTTGCTGCGGGCATCCCGATGAGTGCGGGCGCAGCCAACATCGCCAACGCCGCAACCAGGGAGAACACACGCGTAGAGAACATCCGTGAGGTCGCCATCGTGACCGCAGATTAAGCGATTGCGGGCTGATTTCCGGGGAGCCACGCTGTGGCTCAAGTGGTTGGAGTTACGAATGTGATCCCGCTGGCACCTCGCTGTGCGCGACGGCAGCGAACTCGATGGTCGACATCCAGAGCCTGCCTCCGGATTCGACGACGCCGGTGACCCCGCCGAAATCCGCATGCTTGGTGCGGATGCCGCCGACAGCCTCACCACTGTCGGCGTCGAATCCGACCACCCAGACCTCCGGCTGGACTTTCGGTTGCAGCCTCTCTGGCAATCGCCAGATCAGTTTCCGGATAACCAGGGGCTCGCGGCATTAGCGACTCCGCGGCTGGGTTGACAGGCGTCACCATCGCGACCCAGATTCGGTTGTCCGAGCCGGTGGAGATGTTGTCGGGCATTCCGGGAAGGTGGACAGCCAACGGCGTCACGGTTCCGGCCTGCGGGCCCGTGAGCCAGTACTTCGAAAGCCGACGACCCATCGTCTCGGCGAACACCAGTGCCGACTCGTCGGCGGTCGCGGTCACGCCGTTGGCGAAGTAGAGACCGTCGACCAGCGTGGTGACCGTGCCGTCGGTCGCGAGTCGGAACAGACCGCCGTTGCCGCGGGCCTCCAGGATCGCCGCCAGGAAGTGCTCGAAGTGGAACGCGCTCGTCGACTCCGTGAAATAGATTGTGCCGTCCGAGGTTTCGGTCACATTCGAGCAGAATCGCAGCGGTCGACCGTCGACCGATTCCACCAAGGTCGTCAGCTTCCCGGTCGTGCGGTCCATCGAAAGCAGCCCGCGGTAACTGTCGCAGATCAGCAGCCGGCCGTCGCGCGCAACGTGCATGCCAAGCGGTCGTCCACCCGTGTCGGCGACGACTGCACGCTCGCCGCCGTCGGGCGAGATGCGCACGATGCGCCCGTCGACCAGGCCCACCCAGAGCTGACCCTCGGCGTCCACCACGACATCCTCTGGCCCGTCACCCGGTACCGGAACGACGGTGATGTTGGCATCGGGTAGATCCGGTAACGGGTCGACTGGCGGTGGCTGCCAGCGGACGGGATCGATCGGCGGCTTGCGTACTTTCGATGGCACGCCGCCGACGTTAGCGCCTGACCTACAGCAGGCGGCCCGCTTCGCTCAGCACGCCGTGCAGGATCTCGTAGATGGCGTCGAACTCCTTCTGACCGCTGATCAGCGGCGGCGCCAACTGCACGACTGGGTCGCCGCGGTCGTCGGCACGGCAGTACAGGCCGGCCTCGAAGATCGCAGGCGTGAGGAAGCCGCGGAGCAGCCGCTCGCTCTCCTCATCGTTGAACGTCTCCTTGGTGGCCTTGTCCTTGACCAGTTCGATGCCGTAGAAGAAGCCTTCGCCGCGGATATCGCCGACGATGGGCAGGTCGTACAGCTTCTCCAGGGTGGCACGGAACGCGGGCGCCATCTCCTTGACGTGGTCGTTGATGCCCTCGCGCTCGAAGATGTCGAGGTTGGCCAGCGCCACCGCCGATGAGACGGGATGACCGCCGAACGTGTAGCCGTGGGCGAAGGTGGTCTTACCGTCGTTGAACGGCTCGAACAGCCGATCACTGGCGATCATCGCGCCGATCGGCGAGTAGCCCGACGTCAAACCCTTTGCGCAGGTGATGATGTCGGGCACGTAGCCGAAATCATCACAGGCGAACATCGAACCGATGCGGCCGTATGCGCAGATCACCTCGTCGGACACCAGCAGCACGTCGTACTCGTCGCAGATTTCGCGAACGCGCTCGAAATACCCTGGCGGCGGCGGGAAGCAACCGCCCGCGTTTTGGACCGGCTCGAGGAAGACGGCCGCGACGGTGTCGGGACCCTCGAACTCGATGGCCTCGGCGATGCGGTCCGCGCAGTACTGACCGAACGCCTTGATGTCAGTGTTCGAACGTCGCCGGTGCCCGGTAGAAGTTGGTATTGGGCACGCGGAAACCGCCCGGGGTTGGCGGATCGAACGGCGCCTTGAACACCGGCAGGCCGGTGATCGCCAGCGCACCCTGCGGCGTGCCGTGATAGGCGATCGAGCGCGAAATCACCTTGTACTTACCGGGTTTGCCGGTCAGCTTGAAGTAGTTCTTGGCCAGCTTCCACGCCGACTCGACCGCCTCGCCGCCGCCGGTGGTGAAGAACACCCGGTTCAGGTCGCCTGGCGCGTAGCCGGCGATCCGCTCGGACAGCTCGATCGCCGACGGCGTGGCATAGGACCACAGCGGGAAGAACGCCAGCGTCTCGGCCTGCTTGGCCGCGGCCTCCGCGAGCTCCTTGCGGCCGTGGCCGACCTGAACAACGAAAAGGCCTGACAGGCCGTCGATGTAGCTCTTGCCGTTGCTGTCCCAGATGTTGACGCCCTCGCCGCGGGTGATGATCGGCGGTGTGATGCCTGCGCCGTGCCGGGCGAAGTGGCCCCACAGGTGACGGTTGGCCTTTGCGCCAAGCTCGGTGGTTGTCTCTTGTGCGATATCGATAGTTGTCATCTTGTACCCCAATTGTATTGCTGTTTAACGAGTCTCAGGTAAACAAGTGTCTCTGTGGATATCACCCCAGGAAGTGCCCGAATTTTTGTGTTGAGTAGGTCGAGAAGGTCGTCGTCGTCTTCGCAGACCACCTCGACGATGGCGTCGAACGAGCCCGCGGTGAGCACCACGTAGTCGACGGATTCGATGGCGGCCAGTTTCTCGGCGACCCGGGTGGTGTCCCCGGTGCAGCGGATGCCGATCATCGCCTGCCGGGCGAAGCCGAGCTGCATCGGATCGGTGACTGCCACGATCTGCATGACGCCGGCGTCGACCATACGCTGGACCCGCTGACGCACGGCGGCCTCGGACAGCCCGACCGCCTTGCCGATACCCGCATACGACCGGCGGCCGTCCTGCTGCAGCTTCTCGATGATCTGCTTCGACAAGTCATCAAGCTGGAACGCAGCGCCGGGTCGCGAGGTGTTCACGCGGAGCGAGACAGGCCCGATACCTTGCGAAGCGCCAGGGTTAGCCATGCCAGTGATTGTGCACGGAATCCGTCGTCACAAGCAACCACGACCATGAAATCCCTTGTTTCGAGGGCCTCGCGCAGCGGGAATGCGTAGCCCCGCTGTCCGCCGTCCGCTAGCGTTGGGCCATGACTGCGACAGTTTCCACCAGCGTGGCAGGCAGCTGGATCGACGGTGCGCCGGTGGTGACCGGTGGCGGCCTGCATCAGGTGATCAACCCCGCGACCGGTGAGGCCGCCGCCGACTACGCGATGGCGACGCCCGCCGACGTGGACCGGGCCGTCGCCTCGGCGCGCACGGCGCTGCCCGGTTGGGCGACGGCGACGCCCGCCGACCGTTCCGCCGTTCTGGCCAAGCTCGCTGCGCTGGCCGGCGAGCACGCCGGCGATCTGGTGGCCGAGGAGGTCAGTCAGACCGGCAAGCCGGTGCGGCTGGCAGGAGAGTTCGACGTGCCTGGCAGCGTCGACAACATCGACTTCTTCGCAGGCGCGGCCCGCCACCTCGAGGGCAAGGCCACCGCGGAGTACTCCGGCGACCACACGTCGAGCATCCGGCGCGAGGCGATCGGCGTGGTCGGCACCATCACGCCGTGGAACTATCCGCTGCAGATGGCGGTGTGGAAGGTGTTGCCCGCGTTGGCCGCCGGCTGCACCGTGGTGATCAAGCCGTGCGAGCTGACACCGTTGACGACGCTGACGCTGGCCCGGCTGGCCAGCGAGGCCGGGCTACCCGACGGCGTGTTCAACGTGGTGACCGGGGCCGGTTTCGATGTCGGCACCGCGCTGGCCGGGCACCCGAACGTCGATCTGGTGACGTTCACCGGGTCGACCGCGGTGGGCCGCAAGGTGATGGCCGCCGCCGCGACCCAGGGCCACCGCGTGCAACTCGAGCTGGGCGGCAAGGCGCCGTTCGTGGTGTTCGACGATGCCGATCTGGATGCCGCAATCCAGGGTGCTGTCGCGGGGGCGTTGATCAACACGGGGCAGGACTGCACCGCCGCCACGCGCGCGATCGTGGCTCGCGAGCTCTACGACGACTTCGTCGCCGGTGTCGGTGAGGTGATGGGCAAGATCGTCGTCGGCGACCCGCAGGACGGCGATACCGATCTGGGTCCGCTGATCTCGATGGCACACCGCGAGAAAGTGGCGGCCATGGTCGCGCGGGCGCCGGGCCAGGGTGGCCGCATCGTTACCGGTGGCAGTGCCCCCGACCGGCCTGGCTCGTTCTACCGGCCGACGCTGATCGCCGACGTCGACGAACGCTCGGAGGTCTACCGCGACGAGATCTTCGGCCCGGTGCTGACCGTGCGCACGTTTACCGACGACGACGACGCACTACGGCAGGCCAACGACACCGAGTACGGCCTTGCCGCGTCGGCCTGGACGCGCGACGTGTACCGCGCGCAGCGCGCATCGCGCGAGATCAAGGCCGGTTGTGTCTGGATCAACGACCACATCCCGATCATCAGCGAGATGCCGCACGGCGGCGTCGGCGCGTCCGGGTTCGGCAAGGACATGAGCGACTACTCCCTCGAGGAGTACCTCACCATCAAGCATGTGATGAGCGATATCACCGGCGCCGCCGACAAGGATTGGCACCGAACGATTTTCACGAAGCGCTAATTCAAGCGGGACGTCGTTCGACGAGGGTTACCCGATTGCCGATCGGTTCGGTGACACAATCGAGGCGTGAAGTACGCGCAGGGCTGGCGACCGGCCGCAGTCGACTGGTCGTCAACGCGGGGCCGCATCCTGCTTGCGGCGTCGACGCTGTTCGCGCAACGCGGTTACTTCGGTACCTCGACCCGCGACATCGCCGATGCGGTGCAGGTCAGGCAGCCGTCGCTGTTCCATCACTTCGAGGCCAAGCACCAAATATTCCGAACGCTAGTCGAATTGGACCTGGGCCCGTCAATCGACCGCGTACGTGCCCGCCTCGACGAGGATTCGACGTGGGCCGAGAAGCTCCACCTCACCATCGCCAGCGATGTGCGTGAGGCGTTGATCCAACCGTTCGACGCCCGCGGCCTCTATCAGGACGCGGTGCTCGGTTTGGACGAGTTCACCGATGAGCGCGCGGGTATCGCGCTGTTCCACGAGTTGGTCGAGCACCTCATTTCCAGCGGTCGCGAGGCGGGCGAGTTCGTGGTCTTCGAGCCGAGCTTCGTGCAGCGTGCGGTCAACGGCGTGCTATTCGAAACCCTCCGAGAGCAGGGTGGCCCCGGCGGTCGCATCCGGGAGCGCCGCCCGATGCAGGCAGCCGATTTCGTGCTGCGGGCGCTGCTCGTCGACGAGACCCGGCTGGATGGGATCCGTGGCGTCACTCAGGACCGACTGACCGAACTCGAAGCCGCTACAGCGCTCTGAACTGCAGGAATCCGGCAACGCATGCCGACGGATGTGGTTCCTATCACGACGAATTCAGGATGAAATTTCGCTGAAGTCTAGCCTATCGACCGATAGGCGCCTATCGTTTGATAGGTCCGCGGTGTGGTGAGCGTCACGGACGCGCCGCCCAGATCGCCATCCGCCCGACTCATGGAGGAACCGTGAAGAAGACCGCAATCGCCGGTGTAATTGTTAGCGCCGTCGCCCTCGCAATGTCCGGCTGTTCGTCCTCGTCCGACGAGTCCGCGCCGACCAGCACCGGCCCCGCCAAGGTCGCCCCGCCTGCGATCCTGCAGGCGGGCACTTTGAAGATCTGCGCACCCAACGACGGCACTCCGCCGAGCGTCTATCACGACGAAACCGGCGCGCTCGTCGGAAGCGAGGTCGACCTCGGCAAGGCGATCGCCGGCCAACTCGGTCTCAAGCCCGACTTCGTCGAATCCGCCTTCGCGGCGGTGATTCCGACGCTGCAGGCCAAGCAGTGCGACGTCATCATGGCGCAGCTCTACATCAAGCCGGAGCGCGAAAAGGTTGTCGACTTCGTGCCTTACGTGTATTCCGGCACGGGTATCGCGGTGTCGAAGGAGCGTCCAGCAGACATCACGGGGATGGACGACAGCCTGTGTGGCAAGAAGGTGATGGTCGCGGTCGGCACCACGGCCGAATCGCTGTCCCAGGAGCAGTCCGACAAGTGCGCCGCCGCAGGAAAGCCCGGGATCGACATCAACCGCAACAACCACGCCGACGTGTCGCTCCAGCAGGTGCAGAACGGGCAGGTCGACGCGTTCCTCGACACCGCGGAGACACTCGGTTACTACGCCACCAAGACCGGTGCGCAGATCCAGATGGCCGGCCAGCCCTTCGGCACCATCAAGATCGGCGCAGCCACGCTGAAGGGAAACACCGAGTTGCACAACGCGATTCAGCAGGCCCTGACCACACTTGAGAATGACGGCACGTACGCCAAGATCCTCGACCAGTGGGGTCAGTCCGACCTCAGCATCCAGAAGTGACCATCAGGCGGGACCACAATGCACTTTGATTGGCAGTTCTTCTGGAAATCCCTGTTCACGCCGAGTGAACCGTTCCTGGACGGCCTGATCCTCACCATCGTGATCTCGGTGGTGGCGATGATCCTTGCCACGGTGGCCGGTCTCGTCGTTGCGTTGATGCGACGCTCCCGCTTCGCGGGGGTGCGCTGGTGCGCAAGCGTCTATATCTGGGTGATTCGAGGGACGCCGCTGCTGGTGCAGCTGGTGCTGATCTATACCGGACTTGCCGCCGTCGGCCTCTATCAGTTCCATGACGTTTCGTTGCTCGGCGTTTCGGTGAAAGCGGCGGTCCAGGCGGCGATCGTCGGGCTGATGATCAACGAGAGCGCGTATATCGCCGAGATCATCCGTGCCGGACTGGATTCCGTGCCGAAGGGCCAGTTCGAGGCAGCGGCGTCGCTCGGCATGAAGTCCGGCAAGGTGATGCGCTGGATCATCGTGCCGCAGTCCCTTCGTGTCATGGTGCCGCCGCTCGGTAACTCCTTCAACGGAATGATGAAGACGACCTCGGTGCTATCGGTAATCGGTGTGAGCGAGATGTTCCTGGTCACCCAGTCGATCAGTTCCTACACGTTCCACACGTTCGAGATCTTCATCGTCGCAGCGATCTATTACCTTGCGCTGACGACGATCTGGACATTCATCCAGGCCTACATCGAAAATCGGCTCGCTCGTCAGCTTGGCATCGAGCAACGAATCCGGATCACCCAGCGTCTCCTTGGCGCACGTCGCGCCGGAGCCCCGACGCTGCAACCGCACGGATGACCGTGAACGTGAAGGAGTCGATCATGAGTGCGGTATCCACGGAGCCCGTCGTCTCGGTGCAGCGGGCAACCTGCACGCTCGGCGGCCGAAAGGTTCTCGACGATGTCTCGCTCGACGTGATGCGTGGACAGGTCGTCGTACTCATTGGACCGTCCGGGGCGGGTAAGACCACGCTGCTGCGGTCGCTGAATCAGCTTGAGCAGGTCGACAGTGGCGAGATCCTGATCGGCGGAGTGCCGATCGGACACCGCGACGCCACCAGCAAGAAGAAGGTCAGCACGAGCGAGCTGGCACGGCGTCGGCGCGAAATCGGGTTTGTTTTTCAGCATTTCAACCTGTTCCCGCACATGACCGCCGCCGAGAACGTATGGAACGGCCCGGTGCGGGTGCTGGGGACGCCGAAGGACAAGGCCCGTCAGGATGCGCTCGCACTGTTGGAGCGCGTCGGTCTGGCAGACAAGGCGGAGGCCAGGCCCAGCCAGCTCTCGGGTGGACAACAACAACGGGTTGCGATCGCGCGGGCACTGGCGATGCGGCCCAAGGTCATGCTCTTCGACGAGCCGACAAGCGCACTGGATGTCGAGATGGTCGGCGAGGTCCTCGCGGTGATGCGGGAACTCGCGCAGGAGCACATGACGATGGTCGTCGTCACCCACGAAATACGGTTCGCCCGCGAGGTGGCAGATCGCATCGTCGTCATGGATGCAGGCCGGATCATCGAGGACGCCCCTCCCAGCCAACTGTTCGGGAATCCGCAGCATGAGCGGACCAAGGCGTTCCTGTCCACTATCGGTTGACTTGGGTGGGCGCCGCCGATAGTGCGGCCGAAACCCGTTGTCCCGCTGCGCATACAGCAAGGAGCCTGCTTCCCGTGTCCACCTACTCAGCGTCGACCTCCTTCACCGGAGCGCTGGCCACGCCGCACGCATTGGCAACCGAGGCCGGAATGCGCGCCTACCGGGACGGCGGCAATGCGATCGACGCGGCCATCGTCGCCGCTGCGGTTCTTACCGTCGTGTATCCGCACAACGTCGCGCTCGGGGGCGACCTCATCGCGTTGGTGCGCACACCCGACGGCGAGGTGCGGTGCGTCAACGCCTCAGGCTGGGCGGGCGCAGGGGCCGACGCCGCCAGCCTGCGCACCAGGCACGGCAGGTGGCTTCCCGCCCGCGGCGCCGACGCGGTGACCGTGCCCGGCGGCATCCGCGGCTGGGAGGCGTTGCGTGGCTTCGGCGCTCGACTTACCTGGGAACGCAGCCTGCGTGCCGCCGAGGCGACGGCGAGGGCGGGAGCCGCGGTCGCTCCGTCATTGGCCACTCACATCGCCGATGCCGAGAATGCCGACTTGTTCGGCACGGAAGACTTCGATCGCGTGTTCCGCCCGAACGGTCGCTGCCTGCGTGCGGGAGACAACTTCACCCAGCCTGCATTGGCCGGCACTTTCGAGGTGTTGCGGGACGCTGGCCCCGACGCATTCTACCGGGGTTCACTTGCCGAACGCTCAGTCGAATATCTGCGGTCGCACGGATCATCCTTGACAGTGGAGGATTTCGCCGAGTTCCAGCCGGAGATCGTTGAGCCGCTCTCGGTGGCATTTCGCGGTCTGACGGTGCTGACGAGCCCACCGAACACGCACGGATTCCTGCTGCTGCGGGCGCTGCGTGCGATCGACGAACTCGGCATCACCGATCCGCTTGGAGACGGCCTCGGCGCATTGCTGAGGGTCTTCCATCGCGGCAACGCGTTGCGCACGTCCTATCTGGCCGATCCGCGACACGTCGGCGTCGACATCGGCGCGCTTGTCAACGACGGTCTCGACGAGATGGCCGAACTCGGTGCGGCGCAGTCCGGCCCGGCCGTTGTGCCGCACGGCGACACCGTTGGTGTGGCTGCCGCCGACGATGACGGCTACGCGGTGTCGTTGATACAGAGCGTGTACCACGCATTCGGTTCGGGGCTGATCGACCCCGCCACCGGGATCCTGTTCCACAATCGCGGCACCAGTTTCTCACTGGACGATGCCTCACCGAATGTCATCGCGCCGCGCAAACGGCCGGCGCACACGCTGATGCCCGTGATGACGACCCACCAACGGGCGCCGCGCCACGTCCTGGCGACGATGGGTGGACAGGGTCAACCGCAGATCCTTGCTCAGGTGTTGCTGCGTGCTATCGGCGGCGACGGTGCAGAGGCCGCAGTCGCGGCGCCTCGTGCCATCGTCGGGCTCCAAACAGACGGCGGCACTGCCGATTCGGTGACGGCGGAGTTAGATCTGCGGGCGGCGGCTCGCGCCTCAATCGGTCGAGCCGGCCTGGTACCGACCGACGTCGCGGCACACACAGAAACACTCGGACAGGCCAATGTCGTCTTCGCCGACGCCAGAGGGTCGATGGTGGCTGCGTCAGACCCACGTTCGGACGGTGCCGCTGTCGTGGCTCACTACCCTCGCCTGGTCAACCCGTAAAAGTGGGGGTCAGGGTTCACGGTCGCCGACATGACCACCGTCGTGGTGACCTCCACGATCACCGCGTACGCGAGCGAGACGCTGTTCATGCCGGGCGCCGCGTGGCTGACTCACCGTCGACTGTGGTCGATACTCGCGATTTTCTCTGGCGCGCTGGCCGGTGCGTTGATGATGAAGATCCATATCTGCATTCCGGTCTATGTGGCCGCCGCGGGCACCGCGGTAGTGGCGTTGGTCGGCCACTACGCCTGGGAGGATGCCGCGTGCCTGCGAAGGAACTCCAACTCCACCCGCACCACGTTCGCGTGATCAAGCCCGCCGGAGTAGACGTCGTAGTGTCCGCCACGGCTGCGATACAACTCGCCGCGCGGAGCCCGTGCCGCCACGCTGAGCGCAGGCCCGACAGGCGCCATCGTGTCGTGTTCGGCGACCACCATGAGCAGTGGACACCGAGCCCGATGCGCGCGACGAACGGGCCGGTGCGTCGTCACGTCCAGGACGGACCGCGCGGTGATGTCGTTGGACCACGAGCCGTCACCGGGTCGAGGCGGCCCTGAACGCGTGCGGCTAGATTCAGAAGGTGTCCGGGACCTTGACTTCGGTTTGAGCGGTGAGGGTTTCGCCGCGGAAGAACCGCTTGGTGCCGAATGCGAAGCACAGCAGCATCAGCGGGACGCCGAGCACCAGCATGCCGACGCCCAGCACGAAGACGCCGCCGATCGAACCGAACGCGGTGTAGCCGTAGTCAGGCGCGATCATGTCCTTGGCGCTGATCCCGAAGGCCAGCGCCATCGCGATGCCGCCGACTAGCGGAAAGATGCCGCGGAAGAACAGGTTTCGCGCCGAGGCGAACAGCGTCTTGCGGAAGTACCAAACGCACGCGAACGCGGTGATTCCGTAGTAGAACGCCACCGCCAGACCCAGCGAGGCGACCGAGTCGGCGAGCGCATTCTCCGAAAGGACCGTCAGCAGCAGGTAGAAGAACAGCGCGGACAGCCCCATCACGATTGTTCCGAATGCCGGGGTCATGTAGCGCGGGTGGACGTTAGAGAATCGCTTGGGGATCGCTTCGTATACCGCCATCGAGAGTGTCCCGCGAGCCGTAGGCAGGATCGTGGTCTGTGTCGACGACAGCGCCGACACCGAGACCGTCAGCAGCAGAAGCGATGCCGCGATACTCCCCGCCACGGGCTCACCGAGAACCGTGAGTACGTCGTCGGTGTTCATCGCGTTGTTGAGCCCGATGCCCACTTCGCTGAAGCCCGCGAACGACTGGACCGCGTAGGCCACCAGCACGTAGGTGCACACCAGGATCAGCGTGGTGATGACGGCGGCGATACCGGGGGTGCGACCGGGATTCTTGGTTTCCTCGCCGACGGCGAGGCATGCGTCCCAACCCCAATAGATGAAGATGCACAGGATGATGGCCTGGGCGATCGACGAGATGTCCAGCCCGCTCGGCCACAGCCACGACAACTGCGGCATGATCGCCTGCGCCCCTGCATTGCCTGCGAACACGCGGACCAGCGCGATGATGCTGACGATGATCAGCACACCGAACTGGATGGCGATCAGGAAGTTCTGCACTCGTTCGGACACCACGATGCCTCGGGCGGACACCAGCGTCATCGCGATGATGAAGAACGATCCGAGCAGCACCTTGGCGAACACGTTCTCGGCCAAGTCGTCGAAACGGAGGAAATAGAACAGGTAGATCGCGGCGATCTCGGCGACGTTGGCCAGCACGATGATCGCCGAGACGGCCAGGCCCCAGCCGCCGATCCAACCGATCCACGGCCCGAACGCCTTGGTGCTCCAGGTGAACGTGGTGCCGCAGTCGGGCGTGTCCTGGGACAGCTCCTTGTAGGCGAACGCCACCAACAACATCGGGATGAACGCCAGCACGAACATCGACGGCGCCTTCTCCTGGACGGCGAGCACCACATAGCCCAGGGTGGCGGCAAGGCTGTAGGCGGGCGCGACCGCAGCAAGACCGATGACGATGTTGCCGACGAGACCGAGGGCCCCGGCCTGCAGGCCCTTGTCGCCGACGGCGGTTGCCGGCGGTTCCTTGATTGTCATGCGGGCAATATACGGTTTCCGTCGTTGCCACGGGGCTCCTACGCGGAAATCGTTCCACTCCAGTTGGTTTGCGACGAAATCCGTCATATTGCCACGGATCTAGACTGGGTTCATGACCGCCAGCACGCGGGTCGACGAGTTCGAGGAGCTGCGGCCGCATCTCCTGTCCGTTGCCTACCGACTTACCGGTATGTCGCCGACGCCGAGGACGCTGTGCAGGATGCGTGGCTGCGGTGGGACCGGACGGCAGAGTCCATCACCGATCTGCGGGCGTGGTTGACGACGGTGGTGAGCAGGCTGAGCCTGGATCGGTTGCGCTCGGCGGCCAAGCGCCGCGAAACCTATTTCGGCGAATGGCTACCCGAACCGGTGGTTACGGGCTTCGACGGCGACGACCCGCTCGCAGCGGTGGTCGCCGGTGAGGACGCCCGGTTCGCCGCGATGGTGGTGCTGGAGCGGCTCAACCCCGACCAGCGGGTCGCGTTCGTTCTGCACGACGGCTTCGCGGTGCCCTTCGGTGAGATCGCCTCGGTGCTCGGCGTCAGCGACGCCTCCGCCCGGCAGTTGGCCTCTCGTGCGCGACGGGCCATCGCGTCGGCTCCGCCTGGCGTGGCCGACGACACCCACAATGAGGTGGCGGGCTCACTGATGGCGGCGCTTGCCGACTGGTGACATGGAAGCCGTTGTGCGCCTTCTGCATCCGGAGGTCACGTTCACGGGCGATTCCAACCGCAGGGCGCCCACCGCCGCTCGCGTCATCCACGGCCCAGACAAGGTGGCGCGGTTCCTCTTCGGCCTTGCCCGTCGCTACGGTCCTTCGTGGCTGGAGACTAATCAGCTGGCCATGGTCAACGGCCAGCTCGGCAGCTACACCAGCGGGGCACCTGCCCGCGATGGCTATCCGGCGATGACGCCGCGCGTGACCGCGATGACGGTGCGCGATGGAAAGGTCTGCGCCATATGGGATGTCGCCAACCCGGACAAGTTCACCGGCTCGCCGCTGCGTCCTGATCGTCGGCTGCGCTCCTAGATGCCGAGAGTCGCGGCAGCATGCGCTACCCAGGCGTCGATATAGCGCTCACGCTCGATTCCGCCCGGCACGCGACCGATGAGCGAATCGAGTATCTGGTAGTACGTCAACGAGGCGAGCAACACTGACGCCGTCGCCGCAGGATCATCGACGTCGAATCGCCCGCTGCTGCGTTCGCGCTCGATCCATTCGCTGAGGCCTCGGTACAGGTTGTCGAGAACGCCCTCCCAGATCTCGTCCAACAACTCCGGGAAGGCGTCCAGGTCGCGAAAAATTATTCGCATCAAATTGCGATCACGTTCGATGCCACGCAGAACCGACTCACCAACCACGCGGAGAAATGCCCGCGGATCCTCGCCGGCGACGTCGTGTGCTCCGCGCGCAAGTGTGTCGAGGTGCCGACCGACGACGGCTTCCAGTAGTGCCCGCTTGGACGGAAAGTGTTTGTACAGCGCGCCTGAGCCACCGGTGAGCCCGCACGCCACCTGGATGTCGGCCACCGACGTCGTCGCGTATCCCTGCTCGGCGAACAGTCGCGTCGCCTCCTGTACGAATCGCTCGCGCGCGGGCACCCTGGACTCAGCCATGGTGAGAGAGTACTCTCTCACCATGGCCCGCCCGCAAGCGACACGAATAATTCCCAGCCAGTTCGCCAGGAAAATGAGCAAGTGGATGTTTCGCGGTATGGACAAAATGCGTCATCGTGGCGCGTTCGACGTCGCTGCGATGACTCCGTCGGGTAGCAGCTTCACCAACTTCGACAAGACACGTCAAATTGTTCTGGTGACGTTCAAGCGCTCGGGCGAAGCGGTGCCGAGCCCGATCTATCACGGTGTCGCCGACGGAAAGATCTACGTCCGCACCGACGCCTCCTCTGGCAAGGTGAAGCGGCTGCGCAACGATCCGCGGGTAGTGGTTGTGCCCTGCAGCTTGCGGGGAAAACCCAAGGGGCAAGCGGTAGCCGGGTTGGCCCGAATCCTGCCCCTGGACGAGCATCCGTACGTAGACCGGGTGATCGCGGCGAATTGGTCCCCGCCGCTGAAGGTTTTCGAACGCAGCCTCGTGAAGGCAAGTGCAGCCCTGGATATCCCCTCGGCCTACATCGAGATCACGCCCGCGCTGCTCGCTCCTCGTCCGTCGCCCACGGAACCCGGCAGGCATCACCCGAGTTGAAGCCCTGCTCGGTGATGCCGAGAGCCGAGTACATGCGCGCCCGCATGTTCTCAACCCCGATCTGGTAGGTCAGCTCGATCACGCCCGCGTCGCCGAATCGGCGTTGTAGGTCGGCGACCTGCTCGTCGGTGATCGTGTGCGGGTCGGTCGTCATCGCATCGGCGTAGCGGATGGCGGCGCGTTCGTCGTCGGTGTAGGCGGGCGAGGTCGCGTAGTTGTCGACGTCCTTGAGCCGGTCGACGTCGAGTCCGTCGAGGCGCTGCAGCATCGAGCCGAAGTCGACGCACCACGAGCATCCGACCGTGCGGGCGGTCCAGAACACCGCGAGTTCGAGCACGTTCTTCGGCAGCTTCTTCGAAGCCGAGCCCAGCAGGCCCTCGTGCACGACGTTGGCCAGCATCAGCCGCGGGTGATGGGCGGCGACGGCGAACGGCTCGGGCACCTCGCCGAACCGGCGCTTGGCCACCCGGTAGAAGACCTTCGCGCAGCAGCGAGGCTTGCTTCGGGGTTACCGGATCAATGCGGGATGTTTGTGTCATACCCGTTAGACGAGGCAGCCCGCCGATGTGTGACAACACCGGTAACGACGCGGCCGGCAGTTCGGGTATCAGCGATTTCGGCGCGCTAAGTCTCGCTCAGCGTGACTAAGCGCGCCGAAATCGCCACTAGCGCGCGAACATCAGCGCGCGCTTGACCTCTTGGATGGCCTGGGTCACCTGGATGCCACGCGGGCAGGACTCCGTGCAGTTGAACGTGGTCCGGCAGCGCCAGACACCGTCGACCTCGTTGAGGATGTCCAACCGCTCGGCGGCACCCTCGTCGCGGCTGTCGAAGATGAACCGGTGCGCGTTGACGATCGCGGCCGGCCCGAAGTAGCTGCCCTCGCTCCAGTACACGGGGCAGCTGGTCGTGCAGCACGCGCACAGGATGCACTTGGTGGTGTCGTCGTAGCGGTGCGCGGTCGGTCTGGCTCTGAATCCGTTCCCGCGTAGGCGGATTGCCGCTGGTGATCAGGAACGGCTTGATCGCGCGGTAGGCGTCGAAGAACGGCTCCATGTCGACGACGAGGTCCTTCTCCACGGGCAGCCCGCGGATCGGCTCGATCGTGATGGTGAGCTGCTTGCCCGCTTTCTTCGGCAGCATGTCGCGCATCAGCACCTTGCACGCGAGCCGGTTGACGCCGTTGATGCGCATCGCGTCGGAGCCGCACACCCCGTGCGCGCAGGACCGCCGGAACGTCAGCGTGCCGTCCAGGTACCACTTGACGTAGTGCAGCAGGTTGAGCAGCCGGTCGCTCGGCAGGCACGGGACACGGAAGCTCTGCCAGCCGGCGGCGTCGGGATCCTCCGGGTTGAAGCGGGCGATCTTCAGCGTCACCATCACCGCGCCCTCGGGCACGGGCGGCAGCTCGGGATCCTTGGTGTCGACCTCGGGTGCGATCGTCATCGTCAGTACTTCCGTTCCATCGGCTCGTACCGCGTCTGCACCACCGGCTTGTAGTCCAGCCTGATGTCGGACAGCAGGTCGGCGCCCTCCTTGTAGGCCATGGTGTGGCGCATGTAGTTGGTGTCGTCGCGGTTGGGGTAGTCCTCGCGGGCATGGCCGCCGCGGGACTCCTTGCGGTTCAGCGCGCCGACGACGGTCACCTCGGCGAACTCCAGCAAGAAGCCCAGCTCGATCGCCTCGAGCAGGTCGCTGTTGTAGCGTTTGCCCTTGTCGTGCACCGTGATTCGGGCGTAGCGCTCCTTGAGCGCGTGGATGTCGGTCAGCGCCTGCTTCAGCGTCTCCTCGGTGCGGAACACCGCGGCGTTGTTGTCCATCGACTGCTGCAGCGCGCCGCGGATGTCGGCGACGCGTTCGTTGCCGTGCTCGGAAAGGATGTCGCCCACCCAGCCGACCACCATCCCCGCCGGGTCGGCAGGCATGTCGACGAAGTCGTGGCCCAGTGCGTAATTCGCGCGGCGATGCCTGCGCGACGGCCGAACACGTTGATGTCCAGCAGCGAGTTGGTGCCAAGCCGGTTGGCGCCGTGCACCGAGACGCACGCGCATTCGCCCGCGGCGTACAGCCCGGGGACGATCGTCGTATTGTCGCGCAGCACTTGGCCGTTCACCGTGGTCGGGATGCCGCCCATCACGTAGTGGCAGGTCGGGTAGACGGGCACCAGCTCCGTGACCGGGTCGACACCCAGGTACGTGCGGGCGAACTCGGTGATGTCGGGCAGCTTGGCCTCGAGCACATCCGCGCCGAGGTGGCGCACGTCGATGTAGACGTAGTCCTTGTTCGGGCCTGCGCCGCGGCCCTCGAGCACCTCGAGCACCATGGAGCGGGCGACGATGTCGCGCGGCGCCAGGTCGACGATGGTGGGGGCGTAGCGCTCCATGAACCGCTCGCCGTCGCCGTTGAGCAGGCGGCCACCCTCGCCGCGCACCGCCTCGGAGATCAGGATGCCCAGCCCGGCCAGCCCGGTCGGATGGAACTGGTGAAACTCCATGTCCTCCAACGGAAGTCCCTTGCGGAACACGATGCCAAGGCCGTCGCCGGTCAGCGTGTGGGCGTTGGAGGTGGTCTTGTACATCCGGCCGGAGCCGCCGGTGGCGAACACGATCGCCTTGGCGTGGAAGACGTGGATGTCGCCGCTGGCCAGCTCGTAGGCGATGACGCCGGTCGCGACCGGGCCGCCTGGCGTCTCGGTGATCGCGATGTCGAGGGCGTAGAACTCGTTGAAGAACTCGACGTCGTGCTTGACGCAGTTCTGGTACAGCGTCTGCAGGATCATGTGGCCGGTGCGGTCGGCGGCATAACAGGCCCTTCGCACCGGCGCCTTGCCGTGGTCGCGGGTGTGCCCGCCGAACCGGCGCTGGTCGATGCGGCCCTCGGGGGTGCGGTTGAACGGCATCCCCATCTTCTCGAGGTCGAGCACCGCGTCGATGGCTTCCTTGCACATGATCTCGACGGCGTCCTGGTCGGCGAGGTAGTCGCCGCCCTTGACGGTGTCGAAGGTGTGCCACTCCCAGTTGTCCTCTTCGACGTTGGCCAGCGCCGCGCACATGCCGCCCTGCGCCGCGCCGGTGTGGCTGCGCGTCGGGTAGAGCTTGGTCAGCACCGCGGTGCGTGCCCGCGGGCCCGCCTCGACAGCCGCGCGCATACCCGCGCCGCCCGCACCGACGATGACGACGTCGTAGCGATGTTCCTGAATCATGATCAGCTCCCGTCACGAGATGTTCGCGTCGAAGGTGACGAGCACGTAGGTGCCCAGCACCAACGTGAAGCCCGTCGCCAGCAACAGCAGCGAATTCAGATAGAACTTGGTGATGTTCTTGCGGGCGTAGTCGCCGATGATGGTGCGCATGCCGTTGGCGCCGTGCACCATCGCCAGCCACAGCAGCGCCATGTCCCAGATCTGCCAGAACGGCGAGGCCCAGCGCTGGGCGACGTAGTTGAAGTCGATGCGGTACACGCCGTCGTCCCAGATCAGCCCGATGAACAGGTGGCCGAGCGCCAGGAAGACCAGCGCGACGCCGGAGAACCGCATGAACAGCCAGGCGTACTTCTCGAAGTACGGGATGCCCCTGGGGCGCCGCGGTGCGCGCGGATGGTCCAGGCTGGCGGGCCGGTCGTGTTCCTTTTCCTGCACCGGTGCCAGGCGGCCCTCGCGGTGGTGGGGTGTCCACGGCCCCGGTCACAGGAATCGCTCCGCCATGTGCATGCCGAGCACGCCCAGCGCGGGGATCATCACGGCGAGCCAGACGCCGAGGACGATCCACAACATCAGCCGCTGATACTTCGGACCGTGCTGCCAGAAGTCGATCAGGATGACGCGCAGCCCGTTGAGCGCGTGGTAGAGCACCGCCGCGACCAGGCCCATCTCCATCAGCCCGACGATCGGCGTCTTGTAGGTGTCGATGACCTCGTTGTAGGCCTGCGGGCTGACCCGCACCAGCGCGGTGTCGAGCACGTGCACGAGCAGGAAGAAGAAGATGGTCGCCCCGGTGATGCGGTGCAGCACCCAGGACCACATGCCGGGATCGCCGCGGTACAGGGAACGTCTGCGCGACGGATGAGGTCGCGGCGCCGGCACCGCCGGGCTCGCGGGTGTCGCAGTACTCATCTGGCCTCCAACGCCATCGGTGGACGCTCGGGCTCGGAGCCGCCGCGGCGGCGACATCGGTCGCGGCGGAAAACCCCTGCCCAAACCTCGGGGCGACTCTAAACCCAGTTGTACTGCTAAACGAACTACCGTTTAGCCGTCGGCGCACGGTAAACGGCAAAACTTAGGGTTACCTATCATCACGTGGCCGGGCACGGAACGGGGACTTCGGAATGCATTCAGATTCGATCCGGCGAGGTTGACATGACATCCGATATCGACTGGAAGATGTTGCGGCACAAGGCAACTGAGGCATCTGCCCACGCATACGCGCCGTACTCGGGATTCCGCGTCGGCGCGGCCGCGCTGGTCGACGATCACCGAATGGTGGCCGGCTGCAATGTGGAGAATGTCTCATATGGCCTTGGTCTCTGTGCCGAGTGCGCAGTGGTCTGCGCCCTGCATTCGAGCGGCGGAGGCAGGCTGATCGCGCTGTCGTGTGTGGACGCGGCGGGCGAGGTGTTGATGCCGTGCGGGCGCTGTCGGCAGGTGCTGATGGAGCACGGCGGGCCGGGACTGCTGATCGACCATCCGCTGGGTCCCAGGCCGTTGAGCGAGCTGCTTCCCGACGCGTTCGGTCCGCAGGACCTGGCGCGCGGAAACGAGCCAGCGCACGAGGAAACGCCGTGACGCAGTTCACATTCGACGCCCCGACGGTCATCCGGACCAAGCGCGACGGAGGGGTGCTGTCGGATGCGGCGATCGACTGGGTGATCGACGGCTACACCCACGGCCGGGTCGCCGACGAGCAGATGTCGGCGTTGTTGATGGCAATCTTCCTGCGCGGCATGACCGGCGCCGAGATCGCCCGCTGGACGGCGGCGATGGTGGCCTCCGGCGAGCGGTTGGACTTTACGGATCTGCGGCGCGACGGCAAGCCACTGGCGTTGGTGGACAAGCATTCCACCGGCGGCGTCGGCGACAAGATCACCATTCCGCTGGTTCCCGTCGTGATGGCGTGCGGGGGAGCGGTGCCGCAGGCGGCGGGGCGCGGCCTCGGGCACACCGGCGGAACCCTCGACAAGCTGGAATCCATCCCGGGTTTCACCGCCGAGATCTCCAAAGCCCAAATCCGGCAACAACTTTGCGACCTCGGTGCCGCGATCTTCGCGGCAGGCGAGCTGGCCCCCGCCGACCGCAAGATCTATGCGCTGCGCGACGTCACCGGCACCACCGAGTCGCTGCCGTTGATCGCCAGCTCGGTGATGAGCAAGAAGATCGCCGAGGGCACCCGGGCGCTGGTGCTCGACAGCAAGGTCGGCTCCGGGGCGTTCCTGGCGACCGAGGCGGAGTCCCGCGAGCTGGCCCGCACCATGGTGGAGCTGGGCACCGAGGCGGGGCTGGTGACCCGCGCGCTGCTGACGGACATGGAGACACCGCTGGGCCGCACCGTCGGCAACGCCGTCGAGGTCGAGGAATCGCTGGAGGTGCTGGCCGGCGGAGGGCCCGCCGATGTGGTGGAGCTGACGCTGGCGCTGGCCGCCGAGATGCTGGACGCCGCAGGGCTCGACGGGATCGACCCCGCCGAGACGCTGCGAGGACGGGTCGGCGATGGACCGGTTCCGTGAGCTGGTCGCCGCGCAGGGCGGCGACTTGTCTCGACCGCTGCCGATCGGTGCGTATTCCGAGACCATCTCGGCGCCGCGCGATGGCACGATGGGAATCATCGACGCGATGGCGGTGGGACTGACGGTGTGGCGGCTCGGCGCGGGCCGCTCCGTCCCGGGTGAGCGGGTGCAGTCCGGCGCCGGGCTGCGCATCCATCGGCGCCCCGGCGAGCCCGTCGCCGCCGGTGAAGCGGTGTTCACGCTCTACACCGACACCCCGGAACGGTTCGAGGCCGCCATGGCCGAAATGGACGGCGCGTGGAGCGTCGGCGACACCGCGCCCAAACAGCGGCCCGCTGATCATCGATCGGATCGCGCCGTGACGACACCGCTGACCCTGGATTCGATCAGGCACGCGCCGAAGGCCCTGCTGCACGACCACCTCGACGGCGGGCTGCGGCCCGCGACGGTGCTGGAGCTCGCCGGGGCCAACGGCTACGACGAGCTGCCCGCCACCGGCGTCGACGAGCTCGCGACGTGGTTCCGCACCGCCGCGCACAGCGGGTCGCTGGTGCGCTACCTCGAACCGTTCGCGCACACGGTCGGGGTGATGCAGACGCCGGAGGCGCTGCACCGGGTGGCCTACGAGTGCGTCGAAGACCTGGCGGCCGACAACGTCGTCTACGCCGAAATCCGGTTCGCGCCCGAACTGCACATCGACCGCGGGCTGTCGCTCGACGCGGTCGTCGACGCGGTGCTGGCCGGCTTCGCCGACGGCGAGAAGGCCGCCAGCGCCGAGGGCCAGGGCATCACCGTGCGCTGCCTGGTCACCGCGATGCGGCATGCCGCGCGGTCGCGCGAGATCGCCGAGCTGGCCATCCGGTTCCGCGACAAGGGCGTGGTCGGTTTCGACATCGCCGGCGCCGAGGCCGGCTACCCGCCGACGCGGCACCTCGACGCCTTCGAGTACATGCGAAGCAACAACGCCCGCTTCACCATTCACGCCGGCGAGGCGTTCGGGCTGCCGTCCATCCACGAGGCCATCGCGTTCTGCGGCGCCGACCGGCTCGGCCACGGCGTGCGGATCGTCGACGACATCACGATCGGCGCCGACGGCACCGCTGCAGCTGGGCCGACTGGCATCGCTGTTGCGGGACAAGCGAATTCCGTTCGAGATGTGCCCGAGCTCCAATGTGCAGACCGGGGCCGTCGGCAGCATCGCCGAGCATCCGTTCGACCTGCTGGCCCGGCTGCGGTTCCGCGTCACCGTCAACACCGACAACCGGTTGATGAGCGACACCACGATGAGCCAGGAGATGCTGCGTCTCGTCGAGGCGTTCGGCTACGGCTGGAGCGATCTGCAGCGGTTCACGATCAACGCGATGAAGTCGGCGTTCATCTCGTTCGACGAACGGCTGGCGATCATCGACGACGTGATCAAGCCGCGCTTTGCCGTCCTCGTCGGCTAGCGCGACCGTCAGCTGAGCACGCCGAGCGCTAGCTAGTGTCGGCGAAATCCTCTGGCGCGCCGAGGAATCCGCCGTGATCGCCGGGGAACTCCACGGGCGTGCTGCCGAGCAGCTCGGCCAGCGCGACGCGACGTCTGGTCGGTGAGCAGGCGGCCGGAGTCGACGCCGATGCCGACCACCACACGTGCGGCGCCTTCAACGCCGCCGACGTCGGGCAGGTACTGCGTCGTGCCGCGCAATTCGTGGTCGAAGAACCGGGCGGCCTCGCGAGATCTCCTGCTCCGTCGGCTCCGGCGGAGCCTCGATCGGGGCACCGTCGACGGGAGCCGACAAGTCGAACCCGGCGTTGACCATGAACTGGTACCAGGCCGCGTGCAGCCCGTCGGTGTGGAAGGTGTCAATGATGGTCTCGGTGTCTGCCCGATGCTGGGCGGCGTCGGGCAGCAGCTCCAGCAGCGGCGGCTCGTGGGCGACGAGCGTGCGTACGCGCCCGGGATGTCTGGCGACCAGCGCCAGCCCGGTCACCGCCCCGCCGCTGGAGCCGAACACGTCGGCGGACTCGGCGCCGAGGTCGTCGAGGATGGCGGCGATGTCGTCGGCACGCGACTCGGGCGTCGACTCCTCGCCGGGATCGTCGATCGTGCTGTTGGCGATAGCCGCGCGGGTCGTAGGTGACGACGGTGTGGTCGCTCGGCCAACGCGTCGGCCAGCGGATGCGAACTCCGCCGACGCCATCGGCGAGCCGATGACGAGCAGCAGCGGGCCGCTGCCGCGGACTTCGTAGTGCAGGCGGGCGCCGGGGACGGTGACGGAGCGGACGGTGGAGGTGCTAGGCAGGGTCATAGTCATGCAGACCATCGCCGGACCGCGAACTCATCGCGACGTATCGTGAGGCGATGATCACCGGCGCTCACGTCATCGTGTACAGCCGCGACGCCGACGCGGACCGGGCGTTCTTCCGCGACGTGCTGGAGTACCCGCACGTCGACGCCGGCGGCGGCTGGCTGATCTTCAAGCTGCCGCCCGCCGAGGTGGCCGTGCACCCCGCCGAGGGCGCCGGGTCGCACGAGCTGTACCTGATGTGCGACGACGTCAACGCCACCGTCGAGCAGCTGGCCGCCAAGGGCGTCACCTGCGGGCCGGTGAGCGACCAGGGCTGGGGCCTGTTGACCAGCATCCGGCTTCCCGGCGGCGGCGAGCTCGGCCTGTACGAGCCGCGCCATCCGAAGGCGACCGAGCTGTAGCGCTACTCCTGGCGCAGCCGCGACTCCACGAACGCCTCCAGCGCCTCCCACTGCTCGACGGCCTTTGCGTACGGCGGGCTCGGGCGGCTGACGGTGTCGGGGTCGAGCACGTGGGCCACCAGCCGGCCCAGCGGCTGATCGGCGTCCAGGGACTCGTCGACGGTGGTGTCCTCGGCGTAATCGCCGACGTCCCTGAGAAATTCGACGGCGAGCTCCAGCTGGTCGCGGTCGATGGCGTCCGGGCCGTCGGCGAGGTCGTCGACGATTCCGGTCAGCACGTAGACGTTGTCGTCGCTGACATTGACCTGCAATGAGCCGTCGGTGGCTGCCGTGCGGATGTCGTCATAGGTCGCCAGGTCGGACAGGTCGTGGTCGTGTTCGTCGGCCAGGTAGCGGGCAAGCGCGCCGCCGGAGCTGAACACGCTGACTCTTCCGTTGCGGCCCAGGAAGATCGGCTGGTCATCGAGGTAGCAGCGCAGCGTGAAGTAGGTGCCGGCGCTGGTCATCATCCGCACCGGATCGATGCCGACCTTGCAGCCAGAAGTCGTCGTCGCTGCCGAGCACCATGTCCTCGGCCGCTGATCGGCGAGCGTCGTCGGCTCCTCGTCGTCGGTGTCGACGATGTCGTCGATCACGACATCCGACTCGTCCTCGGTCGTCCGCCTCCTCGACTTCCTCGGGTTCGGGTGCGGGTTCGGCCAATTCGGCTTCGGCCTTCTTCGAGGCGGCCTCGTCGACGTCGGGAATGGTGACGATCTCGTCGATCGCGTCGACGACGTTGTCCCAGCCGCGGCCGATCACCGCCTCGATCTCGGCCCATCGCTTGCGGCCGGGCCGCCCGGCGAACGCGTCGATGCCGCCGCCGACCGTGCCGAGCACCGGGTTGCCGTTGAAGAACTTGGTGACCGCGGGCATCTCGCACACCGATCCGATGGACGACACGATCGCCAGCGTGCGGTGCAGTGCCTTGATCGTCTCCTCGCTGGGCTTCTCGGCGACCAGCTCCTGGAGGCTGACGAGGTCGTATTGGTGATCCTCGGGCGGATCGAACGTGTGCGCGTTGGCCTCGGTCAGCCCCTCCCAGGCCGGGATGGTCGGTGAGGTCGTTGTCGTTGTTGGTCCTGACGAATGCGGCCAGGTCGGCGACGGACTCGAACGCATACAGATCCTCGTCCTTACCGAGGAACGCCTCCCACTCGTCGCCCTCATCGCGCCAGCGTGGAGCCCACAATGTGTACAGGTCGCCCTTGGTCAGCCCAAGCCGGATCGGCACGATGTCAGCAGCCATGGCGCACAGCCTAACGACGGCGCCTGGCGGCCTCGACGGTCACCGGCCCAAAAGCCGGCTTTCGTGCGTCAAGAAACCTCCAAGGCCTTCGCCGCACCCTTAGCGCATGACTGAGAATGCGTACGACCCGCAGCGAGTTCGCTGCACCAGGGCGCCCGGATGGCGGGGCCTCGCCTGCCTCGCCGCGCTCGCGGCAGCGACGGTTGTTGGCTGCTCGTCAACAGCTGAGCCGACCGCCGTCCGCGCCACATCTGCACCGACTGTGACCGTGACGGCGACGCCTCAGCCGGCAGCTCCGGCGGCATCGACAGCACCGGCGGCCCCGACGGTGACGGTGACAGCTGCCCCCGCCCCGGCGCCGGTGACGACGGTCATTGTCCAAGCCGACGGGCCCAGCGGTTTCCGGTCGCCGTCGGGCAACATCAATTGCACGCTGTCTGCCCCCGGCGGTGACAACCAAGCCCGCTGTGAGGTCGTCGACCACGTCTGGACTGCCCCGCCGCCGCCGGATTGCCATCTGGACTCCGGCGACCGGTTCTATCTGACGCAGGGTGGCACCGCCGTCGTCGGCTGCTATGGCCAGGAGTTCGGCCCCGGGCCGTTTCCGACTCTCGAATACGGGCAGTCGCGATCCTTCGGCACGCTCACGTGTGACAGCGAGTACACGGGAATGACGTGCACCGACAGCAGCACCGGTCACTACTTCCGTGTCTCACGGGACGGCTACGAACTCGGCTGATCACGCAGTTGCCGCCAGAAGCCTTGAAAGCCCTGACCTACGTTCGTAGTTCGATATGCCAGACATGGTTGACCAGCGGTGACACGATACAGACGGGCGAACGGGTGAAAGGGCTTAGGTGCGAACGTCTTTGTCTGAACTATCTCCCTGGCTGATGATCGCCATTGGATTCGTGTTCTTCGCGGTCATCAGCGGCAGTTGCCGATATGGCCTCGGTGCGGTGGCTTCGCCGGAACGACGTGCTCAGGTCGAAGAACACGCCGGCAAGCTGCTCAGTGTGTTCGGGGCAACCTTCGCCTTCCTAATCGGCTTTGCGATCACGATCACCTGGTCGGCGGTGGGCGCCGGCCAAGACGCGGTCGACCTCCAGGCATCCTCAGCGCAGCAACTTTCTTGGGCCACGAGTGAGATCCAGGACAAAGCTGGCGCCGACGAGGTCAACGGCAACCTGCGCAATTACCTCAACACAGTCGTGAACAAGGATGGACCAGCGCTTGCGGCTGGAGAACTCACTACGCTGCCCTCTGCTGAAACATTCGACACCCTGCAGAACAGCGTGCACAGAGTGGCATACGGGCATGGGAACACCGACCCAGAGGCGAGCGGAATGGTATCGGCGGCTGCATCTTTGACCGCCGCCCAAAGTAAGGTGACTGCGGTAGCGCAGCGATCGCTTCCGCCAATCCTGATAGTGCTCATCGTCTTGTCCGGGACACTGCTGGCGGTAACGGTGGGGTTGTCTGCCCTAACCGTGAAACCGCCCTACCTCATGTATGCCTGGGCGCTCCTCGCCGCATTGTCTGTCGCCGTGGTGTTGATGTTGGACTTCCCTTTCGGTGGTGGAATCACGGTCAACCTGGGGCCGCTGAGTGTTGCTGCCAGCTCCATTTAGCTGGGAGCCTCGGCGCCCGGAAGCGTTCGGGCGGCGTAGCTCATCCGGTAGGCCGCCAGAATCCCTGAAAGCCTTGACCCGCGTTGGTCGTTCGAATTGGCGAAAGTTGAACAGGATCGCCTGCCTCGATCATCGTGCCGTTGCCGACGATCATCGCGACGTGCCCGTCCCACACCGCCAGATCGCCCGGCCTCAAGGAACCTGCATCCACTGCGGCCCCGACGTCCTGCTCCTGAGCCAGCCGCGGAAGATTCAGTCCCGCTTCCTGATACGCCCACTGGGTCAGGCCGCTGCAATCCAGCCCGACGCCTGGTGTCGTGCCACCCCAGTCGTACGGCACGCCGAGCTGGGTCAGTGCGTGCCGAACCGCGCTGGCCGCCACGGCGTTCGGTGCCGTTGCGGTGCTGCCATCTGGTAGGCGGACGGCGAAGCCGTCGCCAAACGCCGCAGCGTCGGGTGTTTCCGGCCTGCGAGAACTCCGCGAGATCGCCGAGCCCGCTCGAACTCGGCATCCCACCCAGACCCGACAGTGGGCTCATCGGTGCGCCGCCGCTTCCGCCGCCAAACCCGGAGCCCATGGACGGCATGGAGGGACTCGCCAAACCGGCCGGCGTCGTGGCCGCGGGGGCTGGCGATGTCGGCGCGGTCAACGTGGCGGCGTGACCGTCCAACTCCGCCCGAAGCTCGTCGACAACGGCAACGGCATCCGCGAGCGATCTGCGCGCCTCGGCCATCAGCTCTTCTGCGACGCCGGGGGAGTCCAGGTGCGGCTCGAGTGCGGCGGCCCGGGCCTCGAAGCGTTCGACGATCTCCCGCAGCCGTTCGTTGGCCCGTGCCACGGCCGCACCCGCGGTCTGCGCCGTCACCTCCAATTGGTCGACCCTCTCCGCGAGCGAGTCGGCGGCCGCGAACATCGTCGCCGCGAACTCGGCCGCGGCATCGGCTCCAGTGCCGGACCAGTTCGCCTCGGCTCGAGTCCAAGCGCGGCGGGAGGCGGCGGCGACGTCGGCTAGCGCGTCGCGCGCCTGGCTCAGTGCGATGGCGTGGACCACTCGACCACCCCGGGCCGACGAGTGACTGCACCTCGCGGATCTGCGCCGACAGCGCGGCGATCAGGGCGCTCGGCACGGTTAGACCCCGGCGATCAGACGGCCGCTGCGGGCGTCGGCCCCCTCGTAGGCACCCGCCGAGGCGTGCGCGGTGTCGCATCCCGCCGCGACCCTGTCGCGCAACGCGGCCACCGCGCTGGACGTCTCCGTTGTCGCGTCGGCCAGCGCCGCCAGGAAGCGAGGCGCCGACGGGACCCAGCATCGGGCCCGCCGCAGGACCCGGCATCGACGACAAGGTGGCCGCCACGGCGGCGAGATCGGCTGCCTGGGCCGAGTTGGCGGCGCCGAAGGCACGAATGGCGTCGGTGTCGGCGAACATGGGTGTTAGGACGCCCGCGGCGACTGTTCGGTTCCACTATGGTCGGCGCATGGATGTGCGCGTCGTCGAGCACCCACTGGCCGCCGCTCGGCTGACCACTCTGCGCGACGAGCGCACCGACAACGCGGCGTTCCGTGCGGCACTTCGTGACCTGACCCTGATGTTGGTCTACGAGGCGACGCGTGACGCCGACTGCGAACCCGTCTCGGTGCGTACACCGCTGGCCGAGACCACCGGGTCACGATTGGCGAATCCGCCGCTGCTGGTGCCGGTGCTGCGGGCCGGGCTTGGCATGGTCGACCAGGCCCACGCGCTGATCCCTGAAGCCCAAGTCGGCTTTGTCGGGGTGGCCCGCGACGAGGAAACCCACGAGCCCACACCGTATTTGGAGTCGCTGCCGGACGACCTGAGCACGCAGCCGGTGATGGTGCTGGACCCGATGCTGGCCACCGGCGGGTCGATGGCGCACACCATCCGGCTGCTGCATTCCCGCAACGCCGTCGACATCACCGCGGTCTGCGTCGTCGTCGCACCCGAAGGCATTGCGGCACTGGAGAAGGTGGCGCCCAACCTAAGGCTCTTCACCGCGGCGATCGACGAGCGGCTCAACGAGATCGCCTACATCGTGCCCGGTCTCGGCGACGCCGGTGACCGGCAGTTCGGGCCGCGCTAGAAGCGCTGCGCGACGGAGACCAGCTCGTCCTGAACTGCGCGTGCCTTGGTTCGAGTGGCCGCGAGACCGCCCGTTGTTGCGCAGCGAACCTCGATGTAGGACTTCACCTTTGGCTCGGTGCCCGAGGGCCGTACGACCATCCGGATCCAATTGTGGTCGTCGCCGCCGGAGAAGACGAGCCCATCGGTCCGAAGCCGAGGTTCCAGCAGCAGATCGGTCACCGTCACATCGAAGCCGGCCAGCCGATCCGGCGGCGTCGAACGCAGCCGTGCCATCACCGCTTCGGCCTCGTCGGCGTCGGCGACGCGTCGGGACACCGCGGTCGTGGTGTGCACGCCATGGCGCAGGGCGAGATCGTCGAGCGCGTTGAGCACCGTGCGGCCCTGATTCCGCAGTGCGGCAACCAGATCACACGCCAGCACGGCGGCGCTGATGCCGTCCTTGTCGCGGACCGCGCCCGGATCGACGCAGTGGCCGATCGCCTCTTCGTAGGCGTAGACGAGTGTGCAGCCGGGCAGGCCTACGTCGGCTCGGGACAACCACTTGAACCCGGTGAGCGTCTCGACGTGCCGGGCGCCGTGGTCCTTCGCGATGGCCGCCAGCATGCGCGACGACACCACCGTGCTGGCCACCACGGTCGCCTCCGAGACGGGACCTGGCTCGAGCTGCGAAAGGATGTAATCGCCAAGCAGCCAACCGGTTTCGTCACCTGAGAGCATGCGCCAGCCGTCTGGCGTCGGCACCCCGATCGCGCAGCGGTCGGCGTCGGGATCGAGCGCAATCGCGATCTCGGCGTCGACATCGGCGGCCAGCTTCAGCAGCGCGTCGACCGCGCCGGGCTCCTCCGGGTTGGGGAACGCCACCGTGGGGAAGTCCGGATCGGGCGCGAACTGGCTCTCGACGACGTGTACGTCGGAAAGCCCGGCCCGCACCAAAGCGTCCATCACGAACTCGCCGCCGACCCCATGCAACGGCGTCAGCGCTACCCGCACCGACCCGTGCGTGTGCCGGACTTTGGCCGCACGATCGACGTAGTGCTGAACGGCCTCGACGCCTGAACGTTTGACGGGCTGCCGAGGGATTTGGTCGGCATAGGGGGCTTCTGCGACGGCACGCTCGATCTCTTGGTCGATGGGCGGAACGATCGGGAACCCGCCCTCGAAGTAGACCTTGTAGCCGTTGTCGGACGGTGGGTTGTGCGACGCGGTGATCTGGATTCCTGCCGCCGCACTGTCATGGCGTACGGCGAATGCGACCACGGGTGTCGGCACCGCGGCGAACATCAATGTGACGGGAAATCCTTGGGCGGCAAGAACTTCCGCCGCAGCGAGTGCGAAGTCCTCGGATCCGTGTCGGGTGTCTCGGCCGACCACCACGGGCTTACCGGCCAGGCCACGGTCCTTGAGTACCTTGGCCACCGCCCAGCTGGTGCGCAGGACGACGGCCAGGTTCATTCCGTTTGGCCCGCCGCGCAGGGGCCCACGCAGGCCCGCCGTGCCGAACGTCAGCGATTGGGAGAACCGCTCGTCGAGCTCCTGCTCGCTGAGCGCCGCCAACTCGGCGGCGGTCTGCGGATCGGGGTCGTGAGAGATCCACTCCTGCGCGGCCGTCGAGGTCCGCGACGAAGTCATACGGCTAGTGTGCCCGCTTTCGCGTCGGTGTAAGCCAGCTTGCGGAGCACCGGCGCGACGAGCATCAACAGGTCGAATTCCAGAGGTGTGAGGTTGTCGCGCATGGTCGCGTGCAACCATGCGTCACGCTCGGCGCGGTCGGCCTCAAGCAGCTCCCTGCCTGCGCCGGTGAGTTCGATGAGCTGTCGGCGCCGATCGGTTTCGTCGGGGCGGCGCGCGATCAGGTCGCGGCTAACCAGTTCGTTGATGCTGTCGGTCAGCGACTGCACCCGCACGTGCAACAGGGTCCCGAGTTCGGCCGGGGTGGTGACGCCGGCACGGCTGATCTCGCTGAGCAGTTCCATCTGGCTGAGCGTCAGGCCGTGATCGAGGCGATGCCTGCGCATCTGGCGAGCCACCGCCATCATCGATTCCCGCAGTTCGGTGGCCGGTGAGTCAACGCGCGTCATAACCAAGGTATACCTTGGCAAAGCCGATCTGTCACCTACATCACCGCATGTTGCAGTCTATAAATAGCAAGGGCATACTTGGGATCACGATGGCGAGGATGCGACTGATACTCAGGTGGGCCTTACTGATCGCAGTGACGGTCGCCGTCACCATCCCCCTCACGCGCGTCGGTGTGCCGTCCGCGGCGCTGTTCGCCGCCCTCGTCGTTGGTGTCGTGCTGGCGCTCGCATCGCTGGCTCCCAGTCGGCTACCCCGCGGGGCAGGAGTTGCCGCGCAGGGCGTGCTGGGTGTCTACATCGGCACCATGGTCCACCAGGACGCCGTCGCCGCACTCCGTTCCGACTGGCCGGTCGTCGTCGCCGTCGCGGTGGCGACGCTGCTGCTGAGCATCGTCGCGGGGGCGCTGTTGGGCATTCACCGCGACGTCACGCCGCTGACAGGGTCGCTGGCGCTCGTTGCCGGCGGCGCATCGGGGCTCGTCGCGATCGCCCGCGAACTCGGCGGCGACGACCGTGTGGTCGCTGTCGTCCAGTACCTGCGCGTCGGGCTCGTCACCGCGTCGATGCCCGTGGTTGTGACGCTGGTCTACCACGCCGACAAGACGCGCGGCGCTGCCTCCGTCGCTCATACCGATTCCGCCCCTTGGTATTTCAGTCTCGGCGTGCTGATAGCGCTGGTGTTCGTCGGGGCCACGGTCGGGCGGTTGATCCGATTGCCAGGGGCGGGACTGCTCGGACCGCTGGCACTGACCGTGGTGTTGGAGCTGTCCGGCCTGTCGTTCGGCCTGACCGTTCCGACGGTGCTGGTTCAGGTCGGCTACATGTTGATCGGCTGGCAAGCCGGCGTGGCCTTCACGCGCGAATCGCTGCAGGCGGTCGGCCGCATGCTGCCCGCCGCGATCGGGCTGATCGTCGCGCTCGGCGTCGCAACCGCGGGCCTTGGCGCAATGCTGGCGCACTTCACCGGGCTGACCCCGCTGGAGGGCTACCTCGCCACCAGCCCCGGCGGTGTGTACGCGGTGCTCGCGACCGCCGTCGAAACCGGGTCCAACGTGACGTTCATCATCGCGGCGCAGGTGGTGCGCATCCTTTTGATGCTGTTTGCGGCGCCGCTGATGGCCCGCGCGTGGTGCGGATCAGCGAGCCGGGTCGGCCGTCAGACGCGCGCGATCACCGCGCCGAGCAGGGAGCCCATCCGCGTCGCGGATTGACGGCCCGCCTCCAGCACCTCGTCGTGGCTCAGCGGCTGGCCCGTCATGCCTGCCGCCAGATTCGTCACCAGCGACACCGCCAGCACCTGCGCTCCGGCGGCACGGGCCGCGATGGTCTCGTGCACGGTCGACATCCCCACCAGGTCCGCGCCCAGCGTGCGCAACATCCTGATCTCTGCGGGCGTCTCGTAGTGCGGCCCAGGCAGACCGGCGTAAACGCCCTCGGCCAGCGACGGATCGATTTCGCGGGCCAGTGTCCGCAGCCGCGGCGAGTACGCGTCGGTCAGGTCGACGAACTGCGCGCCGACCAGCGGCGAGCGCGCGGTGAGGTTGAGGTGGTCGCTGATCAGCACGGGCTGGCCGACGGTGTAGTCGTCGCGGAGGCCGCCCGCGGCGTTGGTCAGCATCAGGGTGCGCGCGCCCGCGGCGCACGCGGTACGTACCGGGTGCACGACGTGGCGCAGCTCGTGTCCTTCGTAGGCGTGGATCCGGCCGACGAAAACCAGCACCCGGTGGTCGCCGACGTGCAGCGACAACACCTGGCCGCCATGCCCCTGCGGCGGTCGGCGGGGTGAATCCGGGCAACTCGGCCATCGGCACCACGGCCACCGGATCGCCCAGCTGCGCCACGGCAGGCGCCCAGCCCGAACCGAGGATGACGGCGATGTCGTGCTCGTCGACGCCGGTGCGGTCGCGGATGGCGTTTGCCGCGTCGGCGGCCACCGCGTCCGGTTCGGTCACAGTGGGCGAGCCTAGCGCGCGGGCAATGCACCAGCGTGCAGTGAGATACTGCTGAGATGCCCACCGCCACCGCGTCGATAAGCGTCGAAGACGCCGTCAACCGTCGCCGCGGCGATTTGGTGGAGCTTTCGCACTCGATTCACGCCGAGCCGGAACTCGCGTTCGCCGAACACCGCAGCTGCGCGAAGACGCAGGCATTGGTCGCCGACTACGGCTTCGAGATCACCGCGGCACCCGGCGGCTTGGACACCGCATTCCGCGCCGACTACGGCAGCGGCCCGCTGGTCGTGGGCATCTGCGCCGAATACGACGCGTTGCCCGGACATCGGACATGCCTGCGGCCACAACATCATCGCCGCCTCCGCCGTCGGCACGGCGCTGGCATTGGCGGAGGTCGCCGACGAACTGGGCCTGACGGTCGCGCTGATCGGCACCCCCGCCGAGGAGGCAGGCGGCGGAAAAGCGTTGCTGCTCAAGGCCGGAACGTTCGACGACATCGCGGCCACGGTGATGCTGCACCCCGGGCCGCTCGACATCGCGCGCAGCACGCTCACTGGCGCTGTCGCAGGTCGCGGTCGGCTACTCGGGCCGGGAGGCGCATGCCGCCGTCGCGCCGTATCTGGGCATCAACGCCGCCGACGCGATCACCGTCGCGCAGGTCGCCATCGGCCTGCTGCGTCAGCAGCTGGTGCCCGGCCAGATGGTGCACGGCATCGTCACCGACGGCGGCCAGGCCACGAACGTCATACCCGCCCGCGCCGAGATGCACTACACGATGCGTGCCAACGACGCCGCGTCGCTGCGCGAGCTCGAAGGACAGGATGGCCGACTGCTTCCTGGCCGGTGCGGTGGCCACAGGATGTGACTACCGGGTCCGGGAGACCGAGCCTGCCGTACGACGAGCTGGCGCCCGACCCGTGGCTGGCCGACACCTTCCGTGCCGAGATGGTGCGGCTGGGCCGCAACCCCGGTCGCCAAGGACGTGGAGGCGGCGATGCCGCTGGGCAGCACCGATATGGGCAACGTCACCCAGGTGATGCCGGGAATCCATCCGATCGTCGGCATCGACGCCGGCGGCGCGTCGGTGCACCAGCCGGCGTTCGCCGCCGCGGCGGCCGGCCCCAGCGCCGACAAGGCGGTCGTCGAGGGCGCAATCATGCTGGCCCGCACCGTCGTCAGCCTGGCCGAGACGCCGGCCGAGCGGGACCGGGTGCTGGAAGCCCATCAGGCGAGGCGGGTCGCGTCATGAGCATCGTCGACGCCACCGAGCTGTGGTTGGACGCCCACTACGACGACCTCGTCGCGCTGGCGCAGGCACATCCACGCCCACCCCGAGCTGGGGCGACAGGAGTTCGCGACCACCCAGTTCGTCGCCTCCCATCTGGCCGACGCGGGCCTCAACCCGAAGGTGCTGCCCGGCGGAACAGGGCTGACCTGCGACTTCGGGCCCGAGCACGGGCCGCGGATCGCGCTGCGGGCCGACATGGACGCGCTGCCGATGGCCGAGCGGACCGGCGCGTCGTACGCGTCGGTGGTGCCCAACGTCGCCCATGCCTGCGGTCACGACGCGCACACCGCGATCCTGCTCGGAGCGGCGCTGGCGCTGGCGTCGGTGCCCGAACTGCCGGTCGGTGTGCGGCTGATCTTCCAGGCCGCCGAGGAGCTGATGCCCGGCGGCGCGATCGACGCGATCGCGGCCGGTGCGCTGACGGGCGTGTCGCGGATCTTCGCGCTGCACTGCGACCCGCGGCTGGCGGTCGGCAAGGTCGCGGTGCGGCCGGGCCCGATCACGTCGGCGGCCGATCAGATCGAGGTCACGCTGCAGTCGCACGGCGGGCACACGTCGCGGCCGCATCTGACCGGCGACCTGGTGTACGGGCTCGGCACGCTGATCACCGGTGTGCCCGGCGTGCTGTCGCGTCGCATCGACCCGCGCAACAGCACGGTGATGGTGTGGGGCGCGGTCAACGCGGGCGTGGCCGCCAACGCGATCCCGCAGACCGGCACGCTGGCCGGCACCATCCGCACCGCGAGCCGCGACACCTGGCTGACGCTGGAATCGATTGTGCGCGAGATCGTTTCGTCGCTGCTGGCGCCGCTGGGCATCGAGCACAGCGTGCAGTACCGCCGCGGCGTGCCGCCGGTGGTCAACGAGGAGATCTCGACGCGCATCCTCACCCACGCGATCGAGGCGATCGGCCCCGACGTGCTGTGCGACACCCGCCAGTCCGGCGGCGGCGAGGACTTCTCCTGGTACCTCGAGGAGGTGCCGGGCGCGATGGCGCGGCTGGGCGTGTGGTCGGGCCGCGGCCCGCAGCTCGACCTGCATCAGCCGACGTTCGACCTGGACGAGCGGTCGCTGGCGGTGGGCGTTCGGGTGCTGGTCAACATCGTCGACCAGGCCGCCCGTTCTAGTTCTGACTCCGCGCTGCAGGGCGTCGCGTACTCGCGCATTCGCGCCCTGCGCGCAGAGTCGACGCTGAAGCTAGCGTGCCGGGGCCGATGTTGCGCGCCGGGCGGGTACGCAGATCGTGCACGTATTCCGCTGGGGCGCCGGCGATTTCGGCGGCGTCGGCCATCACGCCGAGGTAGCGCGCCGACGGTATGCCGCCCTCCCACGCGTCGACGACGTACAGCCAGGCCAGCACCGGATCGGTGGTGGTGTCCGACGACGTGCGATCCACCCGGCATCGGATCTTCTTGTGGATGCCCAGCTCTGAACCCTCCCAGCGGTCGAGGTTCTTCTCGTCTTCCCTGGTCATGTCGTAGAGCACGACGAACACCTTCGACGCCGGGTCCTCGACGACGGTGGCCAGCGCGCCGTCCCAGCCGATGTCCTCGCCGCCGAACGTCAGCCGCCAGCCGTGCAGCCACCCCGTTCCCGCCATCGGGGAATGGGGAGCCCGCTCCAGCATCTGCTCCGGATGCATGTTCGATCCGTAGGCGGCGTATAGCGGCACGGGGAAAGCCTAAAGGCTTCGCGCCGACTGGCTGGGCGATCAACGGCACGCTTGGCTAGGTTAAGGCGGTGGCAACCCGCATCGTGATCATCGGCGGCGGGCCCGCCGGCTATGAGGCGGCACTGGTCGCCGCGGCCCGCGGCCCCGACGTCGCCGAGGTCACCGTCGTCGACTCCGACGGCATCGGCGGCGCCTGCGTGCTGTGGGACTGCGTGCCGTCCAAGACGTTCATCGCCTCGACCGGCGTGCGCACCGAGCTGCGCCGCGCGCCCGGTCTCGGGTTCGACATCGCAATCGAGGACGCCAAGATCTCGCTGCCGAGCAGATCAACAACCGCGTCAAGACGCTGGCCGCAGTCGCAGTCGGCCGACATCGGCCATCAGCTGCTGCAGCGAGGGCGTCGACGTCGTGCACGGCCGCGGCGAGCTGGTCGACGACGTGCCCGGCATGGCCGCACCACCGGTCAAGGTCACCACCGCCGACGGCAAGGTCGGCGTGCTCAAGGCCGACGTCGTGCTGATCGCCACCGGCGCCAGCCCGCGCGTGCTGCCCAACGCCGAGCCCGACGGCGAGCGAATCCTGAACTGGCGCCAGCTCTATGACCTCGACCGAGCTGCCCGAACACCTCGTCATCGTCGGCTCGGGCGTCACCGGCGCCGAGTTCTGTCAACGCCTACACCGAACTCGGCGTGCAAGGTGACCGTGGTGGCCAGCCGCGACCAGATCCTGCCGCACGAGGACTCCGACGCCGCCGCGGTGCTGGAGGAGGCCTTCGCCGAACGCGGCGTGACGCTGGTGAAGAACGCCCGCGCCGACTCGGTGACACGCACCGCCGACGGCGTGCTGGTGACGATGGCCGACGGCCGCACCGTCGAGGGCAGCCACGCGCTGATGACGGTCGGTTCGGTGCCCAACACCGGCGGGCTCGGCCTGGAGAAGGTCGGCATCGAGCTCGGGCCCGGCAACTACCTGACGGTGGACCGGGTGTCGCGCACGTCGGCGTCGGGAATCTACGCAGCGGGCGACTGCACCGGGCTGCTGCCGCTGGCCTCGGTCGCGGCCATGCAGGGCCGCATCGCGATGTACCACGCGCTGGGCGAGGGGCTCAGCCCGATCCGGCTGCGCACCGTCGCCGCGGCGGTGTTCACCCGGCCCGAGATCGCCGCGGTCGGGGTGCCGCAGACCGCGATCGACGACGGCACGCGTGCCGGCGCGCACGCTGATGCTGCCGCTGAACACCAACGCGCGGGCCAAGATGTCGCTGCTGCGCCGCGGCTTCGTGAAGATCTTCTGCCGCCCGGCCACGGGCGTCGTGATCGGCGGCGTGGTGGTCGCGCCGATCGCCTCGGAGCTGATCCTGCCGATCGCGCTGGCGGTGCAGAACAATCTGTCGGTGACCGACCTGGCGCAGACGTTGTCGGTGTATCCGTCGCTGTCGGGTTCGATCATCGAGGCGGCCCGCCGGTTGATGGCGCACGACGATCTGGACTGACTCCACGTAACCTGGGAACGGGCAAAACGTACCGACGAGTAACAAGGAGTCCATCGACGTGAGTGACCCGAACCCCGCACCGGGCAAGGGGCAGACCTTCCTGGGCCCCAAGCAGCGGGAACAGGCCTGGGAGCGGCTCGGCAGCGAGCAGTTCGACGTCGTCGTCATCGGCGGCGGCGTGGTCGGGGCCGGAGCCGCCCTTGACGCCGCCACCCGCGGGCTGAAGGTGGCGCTCGTCGAGGCCCGCGATTTCGCCTCGGGCACCTCCAGCCGGTCGTCGAAGATGTTCCACGGCGGGCTGCGCTACCTGGAGCAGCTGGAGTTCGGGTTGGTCCGCGAAGCGCTGCACGAGCGCGAGCTGTCGCTGACCACGCTGGCGCCGCATCTGGTCAAGCCGCTGCCGTTTCTGTTCCCACTGACCAATCGGTGGTGGGAGCGGCCGTACGTGGCCGCGGGCATCTTGCTCTACGACCAGCTCGGTGGCGCGAAATCCGTTCCCGCGCAAAAGCATTTGACTCGCGCGGGCGCGCTGCGGCTGTCGCCGGGACTCAAGCGGAGCTCGCTGATCGGCGGCATCCGCTACTACGACACCGTCGTCGACGACGCCCGTCACACGATGACGGTGGCGCGCACGGCGGCGCACTACGGCGCGGTGGTGCGGTCGTCGACGCCAGGTGGTGTCGCTGCTGCGCGAGGGCGACCGGGTGACCGGGGTGACGATCCGCGACTCGGAGGACGGCGCGATCACCGAAGTGCACGGTCACGTCGTGGTCAACGCCACCGGGGTGTGGACCGACGAGATCCAGGCGCTGTCCAAGCAGCGCGGGCGGTTCCGGGTGCGGGCCTCCAAGGGCGTGCACATCGTCGTGCCCCGCGACCGGGTCGTCAGCGAGGTCGCGATCATCCTGCGCACCGAGAAGTCGGTGCTGTTCGTCATCCCGTGGGGCACGCACTGGATCATCGGCACCACCGACACCGACTGGAACCTCGACCTGGCCCATCCCGCGGCCACCAAGGCCGACATCGACTACATCCTCGGCGACCGTCAACACCGTGCTGGCGACGCCGCTGACCCACGACGACATCGACGGGGTCTACGCCGGGCTGCGCCCGCTGCTGGCGGGGGAGAGCGAGGAAACGTCCAAGCTGTCGCGCGAGCACGCGGTCGCGGTGCCCGCCCCGGGCCTGGTGGCCATCGCAGGCGGCAAGTACACCACCTATCGGGTGATGGGCGGCCGACGCGATCGACGCCGCCGCCGAGTACATCCCGGCCCGGGTGGCGCCGTCGATCACCGAGAAGGTGCCACTGATGGGCGCCGACGGCTACTTCGCGCTGATCAACCAAACCGAAAGCGTCGGTGCGCATTACGGCCTGCATCCGTATCGGGTGCGCCACCTGCTGGACCGCTACGGCTCGCTGATCGGCGAGGTGCTGGCGATGGCCGAGGGCAGGCCGGAACTGCTGACGCCGATCACCGAGGCGCCGGTGTATCTGAAGGTGGAGGCGTGGTACGCCGCGGCGGCCGAGGGCGCGCTGCACCTCGAGGACATCCTGGCGCGGCGGATGCGGATCTCGATCGAGTATCCGCACCGCGGCATGGACTGCGCGCGTGAGGTCGCCGAAGTGGTTGCGCCCGTTCTGGGTTGGAGCGCCGAGGACATCGACCGCGAGGTGGCGACCTACATTGCGCGGGTCGAAGCCGAGGTGCATGTCGCAGGCCGCAGCCCGACGACGAGTCCGCCGACGCGCTGCGTGCGGCCGCGCCGGAGGCGCGCGCCGAGATCCTCGAGCCGGTGCCGCTCAATTGAGGCGCGCCGCGCCGCTGCCGGTGCGCGACGGCCTGGGTCCGGCGCGGGTGCGGCTGCGCGGCGGGCTGGTGGTCGACGAGTTCCGTGCCCGGTGGGGCGCCGGCGCCGCGGCGAAAGTGCTTGCGGGAGAGGTGGTCTTGCCCGACGGCACCGTGGTCACCGCGACCACCGTGCTGCCGCCCGGCGCGCACGTCTACTTCTATCGGGAACTGCGCGACGAGGTGCCGGTGCCGTTCGACATTCCGGTGCTGTACCGCGACGACGACATCGTCGTGGTCGACAAGCCGCATTTCCTGGCGACGATGCCGCGGGGCGGCCACGTCGCGCAGACCGCGCTGGTCCGGTTGCGGCGGGAACTCGACCTGCCGGAGTTGTCGCCGGCGCACCGGCTGGACCGGCTGACGGCGGGCGTGCTGTTGTTCACCACGCGCCGTGAGGTGCGGGGCGCGTATCAGACGCTGTTCTCGCGCGGCGAGGTGCGCAAGACGTATCTGGCGCGGGCGGCCGTCGACCCGGATCTCGAGCTGCCGACGGTGCTGCGCAGTCGAATCATCAAGCGGCGCGGACAGTTACAGGCCGTTGAGGAACCGGGTGAGCCGAACGCGGAGACGCTGGTCGAGCATCTCGGCGACGGCCTGTACCGGCTGACGCCGCGCACCGGACGCACGCATCAACTGCGCGTGCACATGGCCTCGCTCGGGCTGCCGATCGTCGAATGATCCGCTGTACCCGAACGTGATTGACGTGGCGCCGGACGACTTCTCAAGCCCGTTGCAACTGCTGGCGCACAGCATTGAGTTCGAGGACCCGGTCGACGGACGTCAGCGCGAGTTCGTCAGCGGCCGCACGCTGTGACATCGCGGCCCGTCACCGACGAACGTCGGGCGCCGGCTCCTCCACTCGAGCGCCCGCAGCGATCACCGCGCGATTGCGTTCCGCGACCGTCCTGAGCACCACCTTGACCAGCCAGCGGTCGTAGCTCAGAAATCCGTTGACTTCGTTTTCGACGTCGGTGGTCTGGGTGTAGATCGCGCCCGACAGGCCGCCTTCCCGCACCACCTTCTCGAGATCCTGGCTGACCTCGACGTACCGCTGGGTCAGCCGCGCCTGGCTGTCGGTCATCTCGTAGGCCTCCGGCCGCCCCGGCCACCGGTTGCCGGCGAGCACCAACCCGAGGCCGCCGTACTCGCCGTCCACCATCACCCGGGTGTCGTCCACCGGCTGACGGCCGGGAATGTCGACGTGGTTGGCGTGCTTGCGTTCGTCGAGAGTCAACGGGTGCCCCGGCCCGACGTAGGTGTGGTCGTCGTAGATGTCCCCGGCCCTGCTGTCCCCGCGCGATTTGCAGCAGTTCACCCCACTGTTCGCGTTGACCATCCGCGTGGGGTCTTCGGCTTTCACCGCGTTCGCGATCCGGGCGGTGTCGAACTCGCCCCAGCCCTCGTTGAACGGCACCCAGCCGATGATCGAGGTGACGCTGCGCAGCTGATCCACCATCTCCGAGAGCTCCTTCTCGAAATGCGCTTTCGCTTCGGGGCTCGGCTCGGGGGCGGGGCCAGTCGGGATATCGAGCGACACGTCCAGCGACGGCATGTCCTGCCACACCATCAGCCCGAGCTTGTCCGCCCAGTAGTACCAGCGCGCCGGTTCCACCTTGGCGTGCTTGCGGACGAAGTTCATGCCCAAGCGCCTTGATCCGCTCGAGGTCGAACCTCAGCGCGTCGTCGGTCGGCGCGGTGTAGATCCCGTCCGGCCAGTAGCCCTGGTCCAGCGGGCCGTGCAGGAAGGTGATCTTGCCGTTCAACGCGATACGCGGCCTGCCCTTCGGATCCAGGACTGTGCCGATCGTGCGCAATCCGGCATAGCTGGAAACCTCGTCGACCACCTTCCCGATGGGATTCACCAGCCGTACCTTGAGGTCGTAGAGATACGGGTCATCTGGCGTCCACAGGCGCGGGTTCGGCACCGGGATACGCACCGGCTGACCCGGTTTACCGGACGCGCGGGCCACTTCGCCGCCGTCTGGCGCGGAGACGATCACCTCCGCGTGCTGGTCAGTCGTCCCGGAAACCCTTGGCGTGACGGTGAAACCGGCCAGGTCGGGGGTGATGTCGAGTTTGTCGACATGTGCGGCGCGCACCGGCTCCATCCACACTGTCTGCCAGATGCCCGATGCTCCGGTGTAGAAGAGCCCGCCGGGATTGCTGCGCTGCTTGCCGACCGGGAACGGCTTGGTTTCGTTGCCGTCCTCCGCCCGCACGATCAACTCCTGCGGGCCCGACGATCGCAGCGCGTCGGTGATGTCCACGCTGAACTCGGTGTACCCGCCTTCGTGGTACGCCATCTTCACGTTGTTCACCCACACGGTGGCGATTTGGTCGACCGCGCCGAAGTGCAGCAGCACACGCTTCCCGCGCCAGGCGCCCGGCACCTTGAATACCTTGCGGTACCACATCTGGTCGTCGTGGCGCTGGATACCGGACAGCGCCGATTCCGTTGGATAGGGCACCAGGATCTGCTCGTCGAATTTGTTCGCCGACGGAGCGCACGGACAGAGCTGCCTGTTCGGACCGGCCTGTGTAAGCCCACAGTCCATTGAGGTTCAGCCAACGCGTCCGCACCATCTGCGGGCGCGGATACTCGGGCAGTGCGTTCTTCGGCCCGACCAGTTGGGTCCACGGTGTGGACAACGGCGACCGCTTCTGCTGCCAGCCCTCCGCTGCGTATGCCGGCGTGCTCACCATCGCCATACCCGCCAACAGTGCCACCCCCACGATCGCCAAGCGCCGGAGCCATAGGCAGATCACGACGATTCGACGGCGATGCGACGACTTGGCGGCAGCGGCCATGAAAACTCCCCCGGTTGGGCATGCAGTGAGGATCGACGTCGCGGCGTCTATCCCGATGGACCCCCGTCCGGCCGCGCCACAGCAAACATACTCGAAAGTCGTTGCCAAAGGAAGTAGGTAAATCCCCACGTGTCGCGCCGTCTCATCTGGTTGTCTTCCGACCCGGCCCAATTCCTGCCGTAATAGGCTGGGTCACATTGCCAAGCAAATCCTTTCGCAATTTGTATAGCGAAACCCAAACCGCTCAGCATCGGCCGGCGTGGCGGGTGATCGAACCCGCTCCACGCTCTCCGGGGCGGGACGCCCTCTGGCTGAGCAAAGGAGATCGTTGATAGGCCGCGGCGATCCCCGCACGCTGCCACAATCGGCAGGGTGAGTTCATCGTTGGAGCCGACGTCCGAGCAGCTCGAGGCGCTTGCGGCGCGGCCGGCAGACGCCCCAGTTGTGATGATCAACCTGCTGCAGTTCCGTGCCGACGGTGGCCGCGAAAGCTACCTGCGTTACACCCAGGAGGTCGCTCCGCACCTGCAACGAGTAGGCGGGACCGTCCGCTACGCCGGCGCATCGCCAGGTGTGGTCATCGGTGACGGTGAAAAGCCGTGGTGGGACGCCATTATCGTCGTCGAGTATCCGTCGCCCGCGGCATTCCTCGACATGGTGTCCAACGAGGAGTACCTCAAGGTGCATGAGTACCGCGCGGCCGGTCTGGACCGCGGCGACCTGATCGCCACGTCGATCTGGACCATGGCCGGATGAAGCCATGTATCTGATCACCGGTGCCGGTGGGGGCGTCGGAAGCGTCAGCCGTCGCGTCGTTGAGCTACTCAAAGACGACGGCGAAGACGTGCGCGCCATGGTTCGTCGCGACGACGACCGCGCCGAACAGTTGCGGGCGATGGGCGCGGAGGTTGTCGTCGGCGATCTCACACGCGCAGGAGACATCGCCGTCGCGATGCAAGGCGCCAGCCGAATGTTCTTCAACATGAGCGTGTCGGCTGACTACTTGCTCGCCACCACCGAAGTGTGTGCGGTGGCGCTCGAGCGCGGCCATCTCGACGCGATCGTCAACATGTCGCAGATGACGGTGTCGCAGATGACGCTGACGAGCACCGGTGAATCCCACCACCAACGGCTGCACTGGCTGGCCGAGCATGTCCTCAATTGGTCAGGGCTGCCGGTAATCCATGTGCGCCCAACGGCTTTCCTCGACAATCCGTTGTTCACCGCCCTTGCGGCGCCCACCATCCGGGACCGTGGAGTGCTCGCCGCTGCCGTTCGGAACCGGTCGCACATCGCCGATCGCCGCCGCCGACGTGGCGCGCGTCGTCGCCGCCCTCCTGCGAGAATCCCGCCGACCATATCGGCAACGTGTACGAACTGACCGGCCCGGAAGTGCTCGACATCGACGGACTGGCCGAGCAATACGCCCGTGGCGCTGGGACGGACGGTTGTCGGCGAAGACGTGCCCCTCGACGAATGGCAACGCGAGGTGCTCGAGCCGATCGGCCTTCCGGAGCATGTCCAGCAGCACATCGCCACCATGGCGCGGCTGCATCGCGAAGATCGCTACAACCGCGCGACCGACGACGTCGAGCGGATCACCGGTCAGCCGGCCCAAACCGTTGAGCAGTACGTGGCCGTCGAATCCCGATCTGTTCTACTGACCGCGTGGATCGCACATCATTTGACCGGCTGTTCGACATGACCGGCCGCACCGTCATCGTGACGGGCGGAACCAGAGGAATCGGCCTCGCACTGGCAGAGGGCTTCGTGCTGGCCGGCGCGAATGTGGTGGTCGCCAGCCGCAAGCCCGACGCCTGCGAGCAGGCCGCGGAGCACCTGCGCGGACTCGGCGGAGCAGCGATCGGCGTGCCCACTCACCTCGGCAACGTCGAGGACCTCGAGGCGCTCGTGCAACGGACCGTCGACGAATTCGGCGGCATCGACGTCGTGGTCAACAACGCCGCGAACGCGCTCGCCCAGCCACTCGGGCAGATGACCGCCGAGGCGTTGACCAAGTCGTACGAAGTCAACCTGCGCGGTCCGGTGTTTCTGGTGCAGGCCGCGCTGCCTCATCTGAAGGAGAGTTCGCATGCCGCGGTGGTGAACATGATTTCGGTCGGCGCGTTCAACTTCGCGGCGGCGACGTCGATCTATTCATCCACGAAGGCGGCGTTGATGTCGTTCACCCGTTCGATGGCTGCCGAGTACGCGCCGGTCGGGATCCGGGTGAACGCCATCGCGCCCGGACCGGTCGATACCGACATGATGCGCAACAACCCGCAAGCGGCGATCGACCACATGGCCGGCGCCACGCTGATGAAGCGGCTGGCGAGGCCGGATGAAATGGTCGGTGCCGCAATGCTTCTGGCGTCAGATGCCGGAAGCTACATGACGGGGACAGGTCATCATCGCTGACGGTGGCGGAACGCCTCGGTAGCATCGCCCATGACGCCCGCCGGCGCCTGCGAGGATCTGGCTGCGGTTCTCCAGGTGCAACGCTGCCTCAAGGCTCGCCGCATCGAGGTTCGCCCACAGCACTTGCTTGGTCGACTCACGACCGAATTTGCCGTAGCCGCACAGTGTTTCGGCGATGGCCAGCGCGTCGTCGACCACTGCGTCCGACAATCGCGACACGATGCCCAGCCGCAGCGCCTCGTCGGCGTCGACGTCGCGCGCGGTCAGGATCAGGTCGAACGCCGGGCCTGCGCCGATGATGCGTGGCAGCGTGTAGCTGACCCCGATGTCGCAGCCGCCGATACCCAGCTTGATGAACTGTGTGCAGAACCGCGCCGACTCTGAGGCGATCCGGATGTCGCAGGCCAGCGCGATGCCGAAGCCTCCGCCATAGGCGGGACCGTTGACCGCCGCGATCACTGGCTGCCGCAGCCGGTGGATCCGCGCGGTGAGGTCCGCGATGCGCTCCTGCCAACGCATGCCCGACCGCGGGAACTCCGTGCCGCCGCCCGCCTCCGCGGGTTCGGATCGGTCAGGTCCAGGCCCGAGCAGAATCCCCGCCCGGCGCCGGTGAGCACCACGACCCGGCAGTCGTTGTTGGCGCGGATGCCGTCGAGGGCGGCGTGCAGTTCCTCGACAAGCTCGTAGTTCAGCGCGTTGAGCTTCTCCGGCCGGTTCAGCGTGAGGACGGCGATGTCGGGACGCGGATAGGTCAGTTCGAGATGCGGCATGCGCCACACGCTAGCCGCGCGCTGCGCCACCCGCTGACGCCGACGGCGATCATCCGCAGCTGCTTGACCGCGATGCGCTTGATCTCGTCGATCGCCGCCGCATCGGTTGCGTCCTCGATGGCCTCGGCGATCACGATCATCGAGTTCACGAACAGGCTGGCAAGGATGTTGAGATCCTCGCTGCTCCAGGTGTTCAGCCCGGGAACGCGGGCCAGGTCGATCGCCAACTCGGAAGTGATCAACCGGATTTCGGTGCGGATCGCGTAGCGCAGCACCGTCACGCCGCTGGAGCGCTCGCGCCCGATGAAGCGCCAGTATTCACGACGCTCGTTGACGCCGTCGATGAGGATGTCGACCGACGATTCGATGACCCGGTTGGGATCGAGCTTGCCCGCTCGTGCGCCACGCAGCATGTCTCGCAGCGCGCGGAACGACTCGTCGATGAGCACCAGGCCGAGCGCCTCCATCGACTCGAAGTGCCGATAGAACGCCGCGGGCACGATGCCCGCCTCGCGGGTGACTTCACGCAGGCTCAGCGCGGCGAAGCTGCGGTCCTCGAGCAGGCGCAGTGCGGCGGCGACGATCGCCCGGCGGGTGGCTTCCTTGCGCTCGTCCCGCGACAGGGTGTCCCGGGACCGAGACTTGCTCGACCTGCTGGAACGGCCCGTTCGTGAACTGGGCGTACGACTGTTCACTTTGTGAAACCTACCACAACGCAGGTCGAATCTCTTGACGTCACCCCGCAGCGGCGCGCACGGTATACACATGTTCACTCAAACTTTGACTCGCCGCGTGCGACGGTCGCCTCTGCTGGAGCTGCTGACCGGCCCCCACGGCGTGGACCGATACACCGAGCTGGTCGACCCGACCTGGACCACGGGAGACGCCCGCGCGAAGGTGATCGCCGTGCGTCGGCAGACCCCGCGCAGCGTCACGCTGACGCTGGAACCGAATCGCGCGTTCACCGGCTTCCGCGCCGGGCAGCACATCAACCTCACCGTCGAGATCGACGGCCGTCGCCGCACCCGGCCGTACTCTCCGGCGAGCGCCGAGGGCGCCCCTTACATCGAGCTGACCATCGGTCGCCACGATGGCGGCCTGGTGTCCGACGTACCTGTGCGACCACGCCCGGCCCGGGCATGGTCGTCGGCCTCGACTCCGTGGGCGGCGACTTCACCCTCCCGGACGCTCGGCCGCGGCGAATCCTGTTCGTGTCCGGCGGCAGCGGCATCACCCCGGTGATGTCGATGTTGCGCACGATGCGCACCGAAGGCTCCGATCGCGAGGTCGCCTTCATCCACTACGCACGCAGCGCGCAGGAAGCGTGCTACGCCGAAGAGCTCGCCGCGATGTCCGGCGTCCGGGTGCTGCACGGCTACACCCGTGACGGGCAGGGCCGATCTCGACGGCCATTTCGACGCGGATCACCTGGCCGCCGCGATGCCCGAGCCCGGAGACGACAGCGTCTTCGTGTGTGGCCCGCCCGCGCTGGTCGCAGGCCGTGCGCGAGCACTGCGCCGGACGTGAGCTCGGAGAGCTTCGTCCCGCCGGTGTTCGACCGCTCCGGCCGAAACGTCCGGCGGTCGAATTGCATTCACCGACAGCGGCGTCGAACTGACCGACGACGGCCGGCCGCTGCTCGAGCAGGCCGAGGCCGCAGGCCTGACGCCCGAAAGCGGATGCCGGATGGGCATCTGCCACAGCTGCACCCGCCGCAAGACCAGCGGTGTGGTGAAGAACCTGATCACCGGCGCGGTGTCGAGCGCCGACGCGGAGGACGTGCAGATCTGCGTGTCCGCTCCCGTCGGCGACGTCGACCTCGCGCTCTAACGAAAGGAGTTGGGCGACATGACTGTCACCACTACCGCGCAACCGAAGACCATCACGAAGACCGTCGGCGGCAAGACCGTCACGATGACCCCCGAGCAGGCCGACGCGTTCGGCCGCGAGCTCGACGCGCTGAAGGAACGCGTGATCGCCGACCTCGGCGAGCGCGACACCACCTACATCCGCCGGGTCATCAAGGCCCAGCGCGCGCTGGAGGTCGGCGGCCGCGCGCTGCTCTTCGGCGGCATCTTCCCGCCGTTCTGGCTCGCAGGCACGGCGATGCTGGGCATCTCGAAGATCCTCGACAACATGGAGATCGGCCACAACGTCATGCACGGCCAGTACGACTGGACGGGTGATCCGGCGTTGTCGAGCAAGAAGTTCGAATGGGACACCGCATGCCCGGCCGACCAGTGGCGCCATTCGCACAACTACATGCACCACACCTACACCAACATCGTCGGCATGGACCGCGACATCGGCTACGGCATCCTGCGGATGAGCGAAGACCAGCCGTGGCGGCCGTACTTCCTCGGCAACCCGGTCTACGCGTTCCTGCTGATGGTGCTGTTCCAGTACGGCGTCGCGCTGCACGAGCTGGAGACCGAGCGGATCAGGTCCGGCGAGATCACGCTCGCCGACAAGCGCGAGATCCTCGAGGGCATCTGGCGCAAGACCAAGAGGCAGACGCTGAAGGACTACGTGGCCTTCCCGCTGCTGGCAGGCCCGTTCGCGCCGTTCGTGTCTCGCGGGCAACATGACCGCCAACCTGATGCGCAACGTCTGGTCGTACATGATCATCTTCTGCGGCCACTTCCCCGAGGACATCCAGGAGTTCTCCATCGAGGAGACCAAGGCCGAGACGCGCGGAATGTGGTACTTCCGCCAGATCCTCGGATCGGCAAACCTGACCGGCGGCAAGCTCTTTCACATCCTGAGCGGCAACCTGTCGTTCCAGATCGAGCACCATCTGTTCCCCGACATCCCGGCGCACCGCCACGCCGAGATCGCCGCCCGAGGTGCAGGAGATCTGCGAGCGCTACGGCATCCCGTACAACACGGGCTCGCTGCCACAGCAGTTCGCCACGGTGGTGCGCAAGATCGTCAAGCTGGCGCTGCCCTCACGTCTGACAGACCGGGCACCAGTAGGCGACGCGGTCGCCGCTGCTGTCTGACTTGATCGGCGTGCCGCAGCGGCGGCACGGCTTGCCGGCCCGGCCGTAGACCCACACGTCGCGGCCGCGGTCGGGTATCGCCCGTCGTGGTGCGGTTCCAGCGAGACCGGTTGAGCCACAACATGTCACGGGCCCGCTGCACCATCCGCAGCGGGTCCTTGACGTCGCTGACCGGCGCGGTGGGCAGGTGCCCGGTGACGAAGCACAACTCGTTGCAGTACACGTTGCCGACACCGGCCATCACCCGCTGATCGAGCAGCGCCTCGGCCAGCGGCCGGTCCGGGTCGGCGGTCAGGTTCGCCGCCGCGACGTGCGGGATCCCAGTCGTCGCCGAGCAGGTCGGGACCGAGGTGCGCGACGGCGTCCATATCGTGTTCGCGCTCCAATACTTCGAGCACTCCGAGATCGATGCCCGCCGCCTGAATGTCGCCCGCCTCCAAGATGATCCGGATCCGATGGCCGGCCCTGCTCGGCTTGCTCACCGGGTTGACCTTCCAGCTGCCCTCCATCTTCAGATGCGAATGGATGCTGGCCGATCCGACCCGGATGAACAGATGCTTTCCCCGGCTGATCACCTCGTCGACGACCTGGCCGGTCAGATCGACGGTGGCGTATTTCGGCACCCGGACGTCGCATCGCGTCAGCGTCTTGCCGGCCAACGCATCGCGCAGGATGGTGGCGGTGTGCCAGACGGTGTCGCCCTCAGGCATGGTGCCGTATCATACTTCAGCGAAAGTTCCCACAGCCGTTCGGCGTTGGCCGGGTCGAGCGCATACGGTGCGACGCCGCCCCGGCCTGGCCCGCCGCGCCGGTCGACGACGCACGGCCTCGTTGCAGTCCTCGAAGTAGCGGCCGCCAACGCCGTCGAGCAATGGGGAAGCGGCGAGCAGCACCGAGGTCGCGGCGCCCTGCTCGACCGATCTTGAAGTCGGTGCCGGCCGCACGGAACGCCTCCAGCGCCTGCTCGGCGTAGTGCGCGGGGAGGTGGCGCTGCAGCGGGGTGGCGATCCCGCCCGGCATCAGCGCGTTGGCGAAGATGCCTTCCGTCGCCCAACGGCGGGTGGCTTCGACGGCGAACAGCACATTGGCGGTCTTCGACTGACCGTAGGCGCCGAACGGGTCGTAATCGCGGAACGCGTAGTCGATGTCGTCGAACACCACCGGCGAGCGCAGGTGCCCGCCGGAGCTCACCGATACGATGCGGGCGCGAGCCGGCCGCGGCGAGCGCATCGTGCAGCCCGAGCGCGAGCGCGAAATGCCCGAGATGATTTGTCGCGAACTGCATTTCGTGGCCGCTCGCCGACAGCGTCAGCTCTTGAATGGCCATCACGCCGGCGTTGTTGACCAGGATGTCAAGCGGCCCGCTCCACGCCGCGACGAAGGCGCGCGACGCTGGTCAGGTCGCTCAGGTCCAGTGCGCCGACGGTGACAGCGCCGTTGCCGGTGCTCTCGCGGATCTCGGCGGCCACCCGCTCGCCCGTCTCGGTGTTGCGCACGGCGAGCGTGACCGCGGCACCGGCGTCCGCCAGCGCCCGCGCGGTCTCGACGCCGATACCCGACGACGCGCCGGTGACGATGGCCCGCTTGCCGCGACAGGTCGACGCCGGCAATGACCTCGGCGGCAGTCGACGTGAAACCAAAGGGTGTCTTGATCTCCTCAGCGCTCATGTCAGTGCCGAACACGTGGGGGCTCGGACGGTGTTCCCCGCCGTGGTGATCGCGCGCTCAGCCTGTTCTGCGATCCGCGTGACCAAGACACTCGCGGAGTCCAGCTCGGTGATGAGGTCAACGGCTTCACCTGCCCAGATCGGCAGGTATTCGTGGTCGCCCCTGTCGACCGCTGTCCGGAACTCGGCCAGCGCGCCTTGATCTGATGCCAGCTCGGATTCGCGGCCCTGCCACGCGTCGGTGAAGCCGTTGCGCAGAGTTCGCGCCGAGTATTCAGACGGCCAACCCGCGTCTGCGGCGATGTCGAGGACGCGCCCGCGGATGGTGTCGGCGGCCCCGGCCGCGGTGATGGCCTTGGCCTCTTCGGCATCGAGCAGTGCTTCGTCGGTCGCTTCGAAGCGGGTTCCGATCATGGCTCCGACGGCGCCGAGCATCAGCGCGGCTGCTAGTCCACGGCCGTCGGCGATGCCGCCCGCGGCTAGTACCGGCTGTGCCCGCAGCAATGTCGACCACCGCGGGCACGAAGGGCAGTGTCGCGCGTCCTCCACCGTGCCCGCCGGCCTCGCGATCCTTGTGCCACAACGATGTTCGCGCCGACGTCCAGCGCACGTCTCGTCTCATCCATATTCGTCACCTGCACCATGAGCGGGATGCCTGAAGTGCGGATCGTTTCGGCGAACGGGCTGGGATCGCCGAAAGACAGCATGATGGCGGCGGGTGACTGTTCGATCGCCGCTTCGATGGCTTCGGGTCCGATCGCCCACGTCAAGAACCCGATGCCCCACGGCTTCGACGTCGCCGCCCGCGCCACACCGCATTCGCGCTCGAGCCATCCAAGGCCGCCGCGTCCGGCGCCGAGCATTCCGAGACCGCCGCCCTCGGACACCGCGGCCGTCAGCGCGCCGCCGGCAACGCCACCCATCGGGGCGAGCACGATGGGATGGCTCGATTCCGAACATCTCCGTCAGCGCGGTCGACAGCGACATGCTCCCACTGTAGGAGTGCTCATCACCGCAGCCGCAGGCCCCGGGGCGTGCGGGCGAACCCGGCGCCGATCAATGCGTCCTGTACTGCGGCCCGCTCACCCTCGGCGCCCGGTTCCAGCACCGGTACGCCATTGACCTTCTCGACCAGCAGGGAACCGACGCGTCCGCTGCTGACCAGATCGGTCAGCGCCGCTGCCGCCGCGATGTGGGCCTCAGCGTCGTCGGTGAAGCTCAGCAGCGAGCGCCCGCCCCGTTCGAGGAACCACGCCAGTTCACCGTCGACAACCGCCACCAGCGCGCCCGCCTTGCGGCCCGGCCGGTGCGTCGCGTCCTCGTCAGCCACCTTCCTCGACGGCCAGGGCAGCGCGGCGCCGTACGGGTTGGCGGGATCGGCCGCGGCGAGCACCACCGCGTGATACTCGCGGCGCTCCGGGTCGACACCGTCGAGGTAGGACCGCAGCCGGTCGACGGTCGAGGCCACCGCGAACTGGGCCCCGCCCAACGACTCGACGAAGTAGCCGCGCTGGCACCGACCCGCGTCCTCGAACGCAGTCAGCACCTTGTACAGCATTGCGAAGCCGCCAGGCACCTCCTCCGCCCCGACCGCGCCCTTCGTCAGCACGCCATAGCGGTTGAGCAGCAGCTCGGCCTGAAAATGCGCGCGGACGGTCGACTCGGGCTCGGCGGCGGGCAGCGCCGACCAGCGGCCAGCCACCGTTGGCTCGGAGCTGCGGGCCTGCGCATGCGCGACGCTGTAGCGGCTCAACCGCGGCGGCCGCTGACGTTGCCGGTGCGCCGGGGCCCCGCGGCGGCCGGTCGACCGACGCGTGCCCGACAGCATCGCCCGCACAGGGGCGAACGTGTCGCCGGTGATCCAGCCGGCCCAAATCAGTTCCCACAGAGCCTGTTTCAGCTCTTCGCCGGGATTATCGGCAAGCTGACTGAAGAAGTAGGCGCCGCCCCCACCAAGCGTGGCCATGATCGCGCGATGGGTCTCGGTGAATTCGATCTCCTTCGGCGCAGCCAGCGTCAACGGCGCCGATTCGGCGGGATGGAACGCGATCCAGCCATCCGATCCAGCGGCGCCACCGCCGATCTGGCCCGCCCCCGACCAGGTGACCTCACCGGCGGCGAGGAGCTCGTCGAGCATCGCGGGTTGATAGTCGCGCACCCGCTGCCCGAAGACCAACGACTCGACCGCCGAGGCCGGGATCGGCACCCCTGCCAGCTGATCGATCACCGCGGCCAAGCCGTCGATGCCCGAATTGTGCGATGCCACCTGCTGCCACGACGGCAGGAAGCGACCGTATGCGGCGGTGCTGACGGGCTCGACCTGCGCCCGCAGTGCGGCCAACGATCGACGCCGCAGGATCTTCAAAACGTCTGCGTCACACCACTGATCGCCGTCTCCGTGCTCAGAAACGGAATCGGTGAATTCACCTCGGATCAGCTTGCCGTCGATGGCGAGCCGGCCCAGCACATCTGCGGTTACGCGCAAGCCGAGACCGAAGCGGGCCGCGGCGCGTGCGTGGTGAACGGGCCGTGCGTACGGGCATACCTGCCGAGAAGCTCACCCAGCGGGTCGTCTACCGATTCGGTGAACGCGGCAGGCACCCCGACGGGCACCGCCACCCCGACGCCGTCACGGAGGAGGCCGATGTCTTCGACTGCTACCCACCAGGTTTGGTCGGCGAACGAGACGGTCAGCGCGCGTTTGGCGGCCTGCAGGCCGTCGAGCCAACCGCCCACCTCGCTGATCGTGCAGCGGTCGGCGATCTCGTGCTCGGTCAGCGGGCCCAGCACCCGCAACAGATCGGCGACGCCCTCGGCATCGCGGGCCAGCCGGTCCGAGCTCAGGTGTTGCAGCTGTCCAGTGGTGGTCGCGATGACTTGCGGATCGAGCAGCTCCCGCAACTCGACACGGCCCAGCAGCTCGGCAAGCAGCACGCTGTCCAGCGACAGTGCCGCGGCGCGGCGCTCGGCCAACGGGCTGTCACCCTCGTACATGAACGCGCCGACGTAACCGAACAACAGCGAGGCAGCGAACGGCGAAGGGGTGGCGGTCTCCACCTCGACCACCCGCAGCCGGCGTTGCGCTACCCGGTGCATCAGCTCGGTGAGCGCTGGCACGTCATAGACGTCCTGCAGGCATTCGCGGACCGCCTCAAGCACGATCGGGAAATCCGGGTACTTGCGGGCCACGTCGAGCAGCTGTGCGGCGCGCTGCCGCTGGTGCCACAGCGGCGACCGCTTGCCGGGATGCCTGCGCGGCAGAAGCAGTGCACGGGCGGCGCATTCGCGGAACCGCGAGGCGAATAACGCCGAGCCGCCGACCTCGGCGGTGACGATGGGCTCGATCTCGTCGGCGTCGAACACGAACAGGTCGGCACCGGGGGCGGCGTCCTCCGTGTCGGGAAGCCGCACGATGATGCCGTCGTCGGAAGCGGTCGGCTTCTCCTCGATGCCGTAGCGCTCGCGCAGCCGACGCGAGACCGCCAGTGCAAGCGGCCCATGCACCCGAAGCCCATAGGGGGAGTGCAGGATCACCCGCCAGTCGCCCAGCTCGTCGCGGAACCGCTCGACCACGAATGTCGTATCGCTCGGTACCGTGCCGGTTGCCTGCCGCTGGTCGTCGAGCAGCTGCCACAGGTTGTCGGACGCGAATTCGTCGAAACCGATTGCGCGGCAACGCTCCACGAATTCCTCGCGACCCAATCTCGCCAGCTCGCCTGTGAATGCGCCGACCGCGGCGCCCAATTCGGCGGGCCTGCCGACGCCGTCGCCCTTCCAGAACGGCAGTCGCGCAGGCTGTCCTGGCGCGGGAATGACGAGGACCCGGTCATGGGTGATCTCGGTGATGCGCCAACTGGTCGCGCCCAGCGAGATCACGTCGCCGGGCCTGGACTCGTAGACCATCTCCTCGTCCAGTTCGCCTACCCGCGAAGGCTTTTCGGAGTCAGTCGCCAGGTAGACGGTGAACATGCCGCGGTCAGGAATCGCGCCACCGGAGGTGACTGCCAGCCGCTGCGCTCCAGGACGCGCCGTCAGCGTTCCCGCGTCACGGTCGTATACCAGCCGCGGGCGTAGCTCGGCGAACTCGGTGGACGGGTACTTGCCGCTCAAGAGGTCCAGCGTCGCCTCGAATGCGCTGCGCGGCAGTGTCGCAAACGGGGCGCTGCGCCGGACGGCGTCGAACCAATGGTCGGCGTCCAGCGGCTCAAGCGCGCACGCCGCGACCGTGTGCTGGGCCAGCACGTCGAGCGGATTCGTCGGCACCCGCATGGTCTCGATATCGCCGGACAGCATCCGCCGTACCGTCACCGCGCAACTGATCAGATCCGTTCGGTGCTTGGGAAACAACACACCCTGCGAGATCTCGCCGACCTGGTGACCGGCGCGACCGATGCGCTGCAGGCCGCTGGCCACCGACGGCGGCGCCTCGACCTGGATCACCAGATCGACAGCACCCATGTCGATGCCCAACTCCAGGCTGGAGGTTGCGACGACGGCGCGCAGACGTCCGCTCTTGAGGTCGTCCTCGACCTGGGCGCGCTGCTCCTTGCTTACCGAGCCGTGATGCGCGCGGGCCAGCAGCGGCTCGGCCCCGAAGGCCTGACCGCTGGCCATTACCTGAGCCGGCGAGCCGCCGCCGACCTTCGGGTTGTGCCCGCCCGGCAGTTCGATTCCTGACCGCTCTGCGTGAATTTCGTTGAGCCGTGAGGTCAGTCGCTCGGCCAGCCGCCTCGAGTTGGCGAACACGATCGAGCTGCGGTGCGCCTCGATCAAGTCGACGATGCGTGCCTCGACGTCGGGCCAGATCGTGTTGTTTTCCAGGTTCGCCATGTCCGGGACCGGCACCTCTACCGACAGGTCGAACGTCTTGGCGGCGGGCGGCGCGACGATCGTCGTCCTCGCCTGACCCGACAGGAACCGCGCAACTTCCTCCGGCGGTCGCACGGTCGCGGACAGACCGATGCGCTGAGCCGATGTGGCCAACAGTTGGTCGAGCCGCTCCAGCGACAACGCCAGATGCGCCCCGCGCTTGGTGCCAGCGACGGCGTGCACTTCATCGACGATGACGGTCTGCACCTCGGCCAGCGTCTCGCGCGCCGCCGACGTAAGCATCAGGAACAGCGATTCCGGTGTGGTGATCAGGATGTCCGGCGGTTTGGTGATCAGCTCGCGGCGCCGGGCGGGCGGGGTATCGCCGGACCGCACCCCGACGCTGATGTCCGGTGCGGGCACGCCACGGCGCTCGGCGATGCGGCTGATGCCGGTCAGCGGTGTGCGCAGGTTCCGCTCGACGTCGACGGCCAGCGCCTTCAGCGGCGATACGTAGAGCACGCGGGTGCCAGCTCTCGCCGGCCTTGGCTCCGACGAGGCCAGTTGGTCGATGGCCCACAGGAAGGCGGCCAGCGTCTTTCCGGAGCCGGTCGGCGCGATGACCAGGGTGTTGTCACCGTCAGCGATGGCCGACCAGGCCTCTGCCTGCGCAGGTGTGGGCTCCGCGAATGTGCCCGTGAACCACTCGCGTGTCAGCCCGCTGAAGCGCCCAAGTGGATCGGAGGACATCTAGTCATGGTGCCAACCGGCACCGACAAATATCAGCGATGCTCGGTTGCGACGGCTTCGGCCAGCTCAGCGGGGACACCCGGCACTCGGCCGATCGCGTCGAGCAGCGTGTGCGCGCAGGCGTCCGCGACGTAGCCCGCGTCGATCGACGGGTCGATCAGGCGCTGCCGGCACATCTCGAACGTGAACGCCAGCCAGCCGTAGATGGTGACCCGCAGATCGCGTTCCACCTTGGAGTCCATCGCGCCACCGACCGCGTCGGCGATGCGGCCGATGATCCGGTTGGCCTGCCGGTCGTTGTCGACGTCCTCGATGCCGCGCAACACCGGATCGGAGCTGCCCATGCCGACATAGGCGGCCCACGCGCCGTGCGGATGCTCCTCGTCGTAGCGCACATAAGCCAGCACGCCCTCGCGCACCTGGTCGAAGAGGCTCGCGTCCGGATCGGGCGCTGCGTTGGTGGCCTCGAACAGTCGATCGCCCTCCGCGCGCACGACCGCGGCGAAGAACGCCCGCTTGTCGGGGAAGTAGTGGTACATCAGCGCACGTGACACCCCGGCGCGCTCGGCGATCTCGTCGATGCGCACTTCGTCGTACGGTCGCTGACCGAACACCTCCGCGCCCAGCGCGAGCAGTTCGTTGCGGCGATCGTCGGGGGACAGTCGCCGTCGGGCCGCCGATGAGCCGCTTGCGCGAAGAGCGTCGGGTTCAGCCATGCCGCCATCGTAGTTGACACATGTCTAACAGCGGCGTTCGCGACGCGCTAGCCGAAGTGCACACCCTGCGCCAATGGCAGCTCGGAGGAGTAGTTGACGGTGTTGGTGGCCCGTCGCATATAGGCCTTCCAGGCATCGGAACCCGATTCGCGTCCGCCGCCGGTCTGCTTCTCGCCGCCGAACGCACCGCCGATCTCGGCGCCCGAAGTGCCGATGTTGACGTTGGCGATGCCGCAGTCCGAACCGTCGGCAGCCATGAAGCGTTCGGCTTCCCGCACGTCGAGAGTGAAGATCGCCGACGAAAGACCCTGCGGCACCTCGTTGTTCAACGCGATCGCCTCGTCGAGCTCGTTATAGGTCAACACATAGAGGATCGGCGCGAACGTCTCGTTGTGCACGACCTGGGTCTGCGAGGGCATCCGCACCACCGCCGGTGCGACGTAGTAGGCGCTCTCATCACCGACGTCGTGGCGCTCGCCGCCGGATACCTCGCCGCCGTCGGCGCTGGCCTGCTCGAGGGCGCGAACCATGTCGCGGTAAGCGGTCTCGTGAATGAGCGGTCCGACCAGTGTGCCGTCGGTGGCCGGGTCGCCGACCGGCAGCTGCCGGTAGGCGTTGATGATGCGATCGACCAGCTCGTCGGCCACCGACGAATGCACGATCAGCCTGCGCAGTGTCGTGCAGCGCTGACCCGCGGTGCCCGCCGCGGAGAACACGATTCCCCGCACCGCGAGGTCGAGGTCGGCCGACGGGGTGACGATCGCCGCATTGTTGCCGCCAAGCTCCAGCAGCGCCTTGCCGAACCGCTGCGCCACCCGGGGACCGACCTGCTGACCCATCCGCACCGACCCGGTCGCGCTGAGCAGCGCCACTCTGGGATCGTCGACAAGGCGCTCGCCCACCTCGCGGCCGCCCTGGACGAGCCGGCTCACCTCGCGCGGAGCCCCCACATCGGCGGCGGCCCGTTCGATCAGGGCCTGGCATGCCAGCGCAGTAAGTGGTGTCAGCTCCGAGGGCTTCCAGACCACGGTGTCACCGCATATCAACGCGATCGCGGTGTTCCACGCCCATACCGCGACCGGGAAGTTGAACGCGGTGATGACTCCCACGACGCCCAGCGGATGCCAAGTCTCCATCAACCGGTGGCCCGGCCGTTCGGAGGCGATGGTCTTGCCGTACAGCTGCCGCGAAAGGCCGACCGCGAACTCGCAGATGTCGATCATCTCCTGCACCTCGCCGAGGGCCTCGGAGGTGATCTTGCCCGCCTCGAGCGTGACGAGTGACGCGAGATCGGCCTTGTGCTCGACGAGCAGCTCGCCGAGGCGGGCAACCAAAGCGCCCCTTACGGGTGCCGGGGTGGTGCGCCACGTCGTAAACGCTTGCGCGGCTTCGGCTATCGCGGTGTCGGCCTGTTCTGCGGTGGCCTCGGCGATGGTGAACAGCACCTCACCGGTGATGGGTGTGCTGGCCTGAAGGCCGTGGCCGCCCGGCGCGCCGAGCGCCACGCCGGAGCCGATGGCGCTCAGCGCGTCGCGAGCCTGGCCGCGCAATGCCTCGGCCGTTGGAAGCTTGGATGTCTGAACGGTGGTCATGATGAAGCGGCTTTCTCGTAGAGGTCGTATGGGTCGTGAATGTGGTGTCCGATCCGACCGGCCAGCCAACTCAAGCTGTAGTCCGAATTATCCGCCGCCTCGGCAGCTTGCGTGTCGGTATCGAGGTTGGATCGGAAGATGCCTGCGGCTGATGCAGGCAGGAAATCCTCGTAGACAACTGGTTTCGACGGGTCCCCGCCGTGGTAGTAGGCCAGCCCGCTGGCGGCCATAGCCTCGTCGGTGGCGGGGAAGTGGTCCGCCCACACGGCGCCGGGGTCAGGTGCGGCCATCGCGGCGTCATAGCGTTGACGGCCAAGCGGGGTCAGAGCTACGCCGCGCGCCTCGACCTCGCCGAAGCGCACCCGCAGCGTCCCTTCGGAAACCGTGCCGTCGGCATCGCGAAAACGGCGTGGCTCGGCCAGCGCACGAAATGACGTCTGCCGCAACAACACATCGGGACCGTGCCAGGCGGGCGGGCCCTGGATGGCGTCGATCATCGTGATTCCGCGCGGCAGTCATGCGCCGGTACAGCTCGTCGATGTCGAGCACGCGGGGAGTCAGGTGATTGATGTGTGTGGTGCGCACGCCGGCGATGTCGGCGGCCACCGCGGAGACCCTGGTCAGCTCGTCGTGCCAGCCGCGGTCGATCGGTTCACGCGACAGCGCGAACACGGCCACCGCCGCCGCCAAGAACCGGTCGGCGCGTTCGCGTTGCGCACCGCCGTCGGCGGCGATGCGTCGCGCCTCGGCGATCAGCGCCGGATCGAACAGCTGCCGCTCGGCAACGAACCGCTCGACACGGTTGCGCAGATCGGCGGGGAAGAAGCGGGCGTCAGCCGTCGCGAGCATCGAGGTGAACACCCGGAACGGGTTGCGGTCCAGCTGCTCTATGTCGATCGGCCGGAAGGCGGTCGACACCACCGGCACCGGCGACGCGGCGTCGCGCAGGTCGTAGAAGCCGACCGGGTACATGCCGAACGCAGCGAAGAGGTCGGCCAGGTCGGCAAGTTCTCGGGCGCTGCCTACGCGGATCGCGCCGTGACGTTCGGCGGTCACCCGCTCCAGGGAGCCCAGCCGATCGGCGTCCGCCGTGCCTGTCGCATGATCGCGGTTCACGCCGGCGCTGACCTCGACCAGGGTGGTGTACGCAGGCACCTCGGCGGCGTACATCCGTGACAGCGCTGCGGCGAATTTCGCGCGCAGCTGCCAGGTTTCGACACGTTGACTCATGTCGCATGCCGCCTCGGATACAGTGCGGCCATGGGTGAACCCGACGAACACCCGCATGAGCCGGTGCAACTCGACGAGATCGACCGCAAACTGGTGCGGGAACTGATCGTCGACGGGCGGGCCACACTGGCCCACCTCGCCGTGACCGCCGGACTGTCGGTGTCGGCCGTGCAGTCGCGGGTGCGCAGGCTGGAGTCACGAGGCGTCGTGTCCGGGTATTCGGCGCGGATCAACCCCGAAGCTGTCGGGAAAATGCTTTCGGCGTTCGTTGCCATCACCCCTCTCGATCCCTCTCAACCTGATGATGCGCCCGCTCGGCTCGAACACATACCGGCCATCGTGTCGTGTCACTCGGTGGCCGGCGAGGAGAGCTACGTCCTGCTTGTCCGTGTCGAGTCCCCGCGGGCGCTCGAAGATTTGCTGCAACAGATACGGACCGCGGCGAACGTTCGTACCCGAAGCACGATCATCCTACAAACTTTTTACGACGGACGCGACTTCGTGCCGTAATAGTTACGGCCAGATGGTGCAGAGGCCGTAAATAATGCGTTAAGATGGCTTCATGACCGCTGTCCTGACACCAACTGAACGGCTGCCGCCATCGGTCCCGCCGATGTCCGCGACGTCCTGGCCCGCAGCATCCTGGCCGACGGGCTCGACTTCGTCCTCGACGTCAACCGCTCGTCGGGCTCGTATCTGGTGGATGCCCGCACCGGCGAGCGCTACCTCGACATGTTCACGTTCTTCGCGTCGTCCGCGCTGGGCATGAACCACCCGGCGCTGGCCGACGACGAGGACTTCCGCGCGGAGTTGGCGCAGGCCGCGGTGAACAAGCCGAGCAACTCCGATGTGTACAGCGTGCCGATGGCGCGCTTCGTCGACACCTTCTCGCGCGTGCTCGGCGACCCCGCGCTGCCGCACCTGTTCTTCGTCGACGGGGGAGCGCTCGCCGTCGAGAACGCGCTGAAGGTGGCGTTCGACTGGAAGAGCCGGCACAACGAGGCGCGCGGCATCGACCAGGAGCTGGGCACCAAGGTGCTGCACCTGCGTGGCGCGTTCCATGGCCGCAGCGGTTACACGCTGTCGCTGACCAACACCGATCCGAACAAGGTCGCGCGGTTCCCGAAGTTCGACTGGCCCCGGATCGACGCGCCCTACATCCGGCCCGACGCGAACATGGATGAGTTGGAAGCCGAATCGCTGCGTCAGGCCCGTGCGGCGTTCGAAGCCCACCCGCATGACATCGCCTGCTTCATCGCCGAGCCGATCCAGGGTGAGGGCGGCGACCGTCACTTCCGGCCGCAGTTCTTCGCCGCGATGCGCGAACTGTGCGACGAGTACGACGCACTGCTCATCTTCGACGAGGTGCAGACCGGCTGCGGGATGACCGGAACCCCTTGGGCCTACCAGCAATTGGGCGTCGCGCCCGATGTGGTGGCCTTTGGCAAGAAGACGCAGGTGTGCGGCATCATGGCCGGCCGCCGGGTCGACGAGGTGCGCGACAACGTGTTCGCGGTCAGCTCCCGGATCAACTCGACGTGGGGCGGCAACCTCGTCGACATGGTGCGGTCGCGCCGCATCCTCGAGATCATCGAGTCCGATGAGTTGCTGGTCCGCGCGGCCAAGGCGGGCCGCTATCTGCTCGACCGGCTCGAAGGCCTTGCGGCAGAGTTCCCAGGGTTGGTGCTCGACGTGCGCGGCCGCGGGCTGATGTGCGCGTTCAGCCTGCCGAGCGCCGCAGCAGCGCGACGAGCTGATCCGCCTGCTCTGGGATCGCAGGGTGATCATGCTGGCCAGCGGTCCGACCAGCGTGCGGTTCCGGCCCGCGCTGACGGTCTCGCGCGAGGAGATCGACGCCGCCGTCGCCGCGGTGCGCGACGTGCTCAGCTAGGCTGATCGGCCTCAAAGGCTCAGCGGGCTCCGTGAGGCGCCGGATCGTCGACCGCAGCCGCGGCAAGCTCGGAGCCGCCGACGAGCTCGCAGCCGTGCAGCTCGGCGAGTTTGCGTGCGGCAGGGGTGAATTCGTTGTTGGTGACCACCATGGTCCTCGTGCAGTCCTGCATGGGTGCGCCCGCGACCACTTCCTGAATGGCGCTCGCGCCGACCGGGCGGGACTGCCGTTTGCATTGAATGGCAAGGCGATTGGGACGCTTGCCGACGATGATGTCGACGCCCCAGTCGCCGGTGATCGAGGTCATGATCACCGGCATCCCGCAAGACCGGGCGACCCGCGCGACGTAGTCCTCGAACTCGGTGCCGGACAACTCGGCCGCCTCATCGTCGGGAGTGCTCACGCCGTCGAGGGCGCCGCGAAGGAATCGGGGCGCCGCTGCGAGAACGGCCGGTGCGAGGGCTCCGATCACCAGGCTCCAGACGGGGGCGGCGCCGAGGAGGTAGGCGGCGATGCCTGACGCCACTGCCACGACCACGTAGAGCCTCGTGCGCGTCACGGGCGAATGGTAGGTCGTCGACGCCGACATGTCCGATGTAACGAACGGCCGGATCTGGTTCGATGCCGGACCGTTGCTGAGCCGGGTTAATCTGCACAACATGAGCGATGAGCTGGCCGACCTCGAGGGGCAATCGCCCGTCGAGCACGCACTGGCGGGCGGCGAGCCCCAGCGTGTCGGGTGGTTCCGGTTCTATTTCGCCGACGAACGCTGGGAGTGGTCACCTCAGGTCGAGCGCATGCACGGCTATGAAGCCGGCACCGTGCACCCGACCACCGACCTGGTGCTGTCCCACAAGCATCCCGACGACTACGGCCAGGTGGCCGCCACGCTGGAGGAGATCCGCCGCACCTCCGGCGCGTTCTCCACCCGGCACCGCATCGTCGACACCCGAGGCGAGGTTCACCACGTCGTTGTGGTCGGCGACCAGCTGTTCGACGACTCGGGCCTGGTGATCGGCACGCACGGCTTCTACGTCGACGTCACACCGTCGATGAAGGAGGCCCACGACGAGAGCGTCACCGAGGCGGTGGCCGAGATCGCGGAGGCGCGCAGCGGCATCGAACAGGCAAAGGGCATGCTCATGCTCATCTACCGGATCAACGCCGAATCCGCGTTCGAGCTGCTCAAATGGCGCTCACAGGAGACCAACACCAAGTTGCGCGCGCTGGCCGAGCAAATCGCGAAGGACTTTCTCGAGCTTACCTACGAAGAGGAACTGCCCGTCCGGGCCGTGTACGACAGGCTGCTGCTGACCGCGCATTTACGCGTCGAATCCTGAGGTTTATTCGCTCCCCGGCCAGGGAATTCTCCCCGACGTCTAAATCAAAGGTGTTCTCACAGCGAATTCGGGAGTTTGGCGCAGGTGGCGGTGCATCACAATCCCAACGACTTGCGCCAGGACGACGCTAACGTCCGCGATGCCGTGCGGTTCGGCGTCGTGGTCGCGGTGCTCGGCGTGGCGTTTCTTGTCGTCGCCGCCCTCTGGGTCAGCACCTGTCACGGCGCGACAGCCGACACGGCGGCCTGCGGGGTGCCTCAGCGCACCCTGCTCGCGGTCGGGGCGCCGCTCATCCTGTTGGTCGGCGGACTTCGCGCCTTCGTCCGCACCTATCAGACGTGGCGAAACCACGAGACGTGGTGGGCCTGGCAGGGCGCGGGCTGGTTTCTGCTCACGCTGATGCTCTTGGTGCTGACGATGAGCATGCCGGCCCTGGCCGGGCCCGCGCTGTTCGGCAGTGACTTTGCGCTGACGTGTCCGGTTTCTCCCACAACGCAGTCGGGTAGATCTACCGTTGAATCAGCCCATGTTCAGCCGGGCGTAGGTATGCCGAGAGAGGAGTACCGATGAAAGGCCCGAAGGATCCCGTCGACCACTCGAGGACAACGCGGCCGCACGCCGGCGAGTCGATGAAGGACAACAAAGTCATGCCGGGGCTCATCGTGATCGGCGTCGCCCTGGTGCTGTTCGTGTCGTGCCTTGCGGCGTTCGCCACCAGCCACCATGACGTCGGTTTGACCCTGGCATCACTGGCCGGCGCCGGGTTCATCATCGGCGCGGGGTGGCTGCTCGTCGAGCACATGCGGGTACGCCGCATCGAAGAGCGTTGGTACGCAGAGCATCCCGACGCAGACCGACAGAAACCCAGCAGCTGACAGACACAAGAAACGGGCCCAGCCGAATGGCTGGGCCCGTTTTCGTTGCGCTTGACTACGGCCGCTGCTCGGCCTCCTGGCGCTTCTCAGCTGCCTTGGCGCCGCCGCGGGCCGCTTCGGCCTCGGCTTCCTTCTTGGCGACGTCCGCTGGGCGTCGGCCTTGTCCTGCTGCGCCTTGCCCTCGCGGACCATATCGTCACGGCCGGTTACGGTTCCGACCGCTTCCTTGGCCTTGCCCTTGACGTCCTCGACGACGCCCTTGATGCCTTCTTCCGGGCCAGAGTTGTTCTTGTCAGTCATGATTACCTTTCACTACTGGCGGGATTGGTCATTGCCCACTTCTTGAGCGTGGGGCCCTTTCGGGCCGCATGGGGAATTTCCCCACGCACTACAGGGGTTCCCCCTCGGCCCGATCGGCAAACCTCGGGATCAGAGTCACGCGGCGCGATATGTGTTTCGCCGACCCGCTCGGACGGATGTCTGGAGTTCGACTCCGTCTAACCCTTGGCCACCTTGCGGATCAGCCGCGCGGTGCTGTTCTCCAGGATCGCCTGCCGCTCACCGGGCGCCTTGATGCGGTTCGCCCGCCGCACGCCCGCGGCGATGGTCAGGCCGGATTCGTAACCCTCGACCACCCGCGGATCGACGTACGACGACCGGGCCACGGCCGGAGTGTTGCCGAGCTCTTCTGCGACCTCCTTCATCACGGCGGATTCGACGCGCTTGATCACGGTCTTGTTCTCCGGAGGGTCCGCGTCGACGAACGCCGCGGCGGCCAGCACCGTGCCGTGCCAGGTGCGCAGGTCCTTGACCGTGTACTCGTCTCCGACGAGTTCCTTGAACCGCGCGTTGAGGTCGTCGGCGTGAAGGTCGGTCCAGCCGGAGCCGTTGCGGCACACGAGGAGTCGCTCGGATCGGCCGCGGCTGCGCAGCAGTGCGCGCACGGACCGGACCACCTCCGGATCGTCGATCAGCAGCGTTCGGCGCACTCCGCTCTTGGCTGGGTAGTCGAACTCGACGGCCTGCTTCTGCAGCGCGACGTGTTCGCACAGCAGCGTGGAGATGCCATATGAGTTGTTCTCCTCGGCATACTGCTCGCCGCCCGCCCGGAAGTAGCCGAGGTCGAGTATGTGCAGGGCGAGGGCAACCACCCGGTCGCGCGCGAGGCCGCGGCGGCGAAGGTCGGCGGCGATGCGCCGTCGCATGTCTGGCAGCGCGGCCGACATCTCCAGCACCCTGTCGAACTTCTCCTCGTTGCGCTCGTCCTGCCACTTCTGGTGGTAGAGGTACTGGCGGCGGCCCGCGGCGTCGGTTCCGACCGCCTGGATGTGCCCGTTGGGGTAGGGGCAGATCCACACCTTCTTCCATGCGGGCGGGATCACCAGGTCCTTGATGCGTTGCAGCGTCTCCGCATCGGTGACAGGTGTGTCGTCGGGATTCTGGTAGGTGAACCCGCGCCCGCGGCGCATCCGGCGTATCCCGGGGCCGCGAACGGCGCTACGGCGAAGTCGCATGTTTGACGGACGACCATGGCGGGGTATTGCAGGTGGACCATGGCGAAGAGGACATCAAACGGCGCGGCGCCGGAGTTCTCGTCATTGGCGCTATCACTGCATCATCGGCGCCAGGATGATGAACGCCCCGGCGTATATCGCCACCCCCACCAGGATCAGCACTGCAAGCACCAGTCCCGATGGTGATGAGTATCCGGCGCAGCGGGCGGGTGGCGGTCGCGTCGTCGACCCGACCTTGTGGCGCAATATCGTCCATGACGGAGGATTACCCCGTCGGCACCATTGCCACACGTCGTCCCTAACCGGTCATTGGAGCGCCGGTGGTTAGCTGGGATCCGACCTGGGGTAGTCTCGCGAGAAAATTGCCGGGAGGTCATATGGCCGACGTCGCGAACACGGACAACGGGCAGCAACGCAGCGGCCGGTCGGTCGAACTCCGGGTCTCGGCGCAAGCTGGAGAACCTCGCGGTTCTGCGCACTCTCGTGGCCGCCGTCGGCACATTCGAGGACCTCGATTTCGATGCCGTCGCCGACCTGCGCCTCGCCGTCGACGAAGCGTGCACCCGGTTGATCCGGTCGGCGGTTCCCGACTCAACGCTTCTGCTGGTGGTCGATCCTCGCGAGGACGCGGTGGTCATCGACGCATCGACCACGTGTAAGAGCCCGGACATCCTGGCCCCGGGCAGCTTCAGTTGGCACGTGCTGAGTTCGCTGACCGACGAGGTGCGGACCTTCCAGGACGGGCATGGGCCCCGAGGAGGGGCGGGTATTCGGGATCTCCATGACCGCGAGGCGAGCGAGTTCGCTGAGGTGACCCCGTCGCCGGCCAAGGGTTCGTCGAAACGGTCGAACTCTGAATACGCGGACGTCGCCGACATGTTCCGCGAGCTTGAGCAGCTACCCGATTCGTCGGCGCAGTTTCAGCGCCAGCGCGACCGGATCGTGGAGCGATGCCTGCCGCTGGCCGATCACATCGCCCGCAGGTTCGACGGGCGCGGCGAGCCGCGCGACGACCTGGTGCAGGTGGCCCGCGTGGGACTGGTCAATGCGGTCATCCGGTTCGATGTCCACGCCGGATCGGACTTCGTGTCGTTCGCGGTGCCAACCATCATGGGTGAGGTCCGCAGGCACTTCCGCGACAACAGCTGGTCGGTCAAGGTGCCGCGCCGGCTCAAGGAACTGCACCTGAGGTTGGGCGCCGCTACGGCCGATCTGTCACAGCGGCTCGGCCGCGCGCCCACCGCGTCGGAACTCGCTGCCGAGCTGGAGATGGACCGCGACGAGGTGATCGAGGGCCTTGTCGCGGGCAGCTCCTACAACACACTTTCGATCGACAGCGGCGGTAGCGGCAGCGAGGATGCGCCTGCGATCGCCGACACGCTCGGCGACGTCGATCTCGGCCTGGATCAGATCGAGAACCGGGAATCGTTGCGGCCCTTACTCGCTGCGTTGCCGGAGCGGGAGCGGACCGTACTGCTACTGCGGTTCTTCGAGTCGCTGACGCAGACGCAGATCGCCGAGCGGGTCGGCATCTCGCAGATGCACGTGTCCCGTTTGTTGGCGAAGTCGCTAGCTCGGCTTCGAGACCAGTTGCAGTAGCCGACGCGGCTCGCCCTGCACGGCGGACAGCGCGGTGTCGACGCTGTCGCAGATCGGCAAGGCGGAATCGGGATCGCAGATCCGCAGCAGCCGGGTGACGGCCGAGCTGGGCGCGAGCGCCCATTCGATCTTCTCCCCTGCGCAGCGGACGTTCACGCTGTGCAGAGCGGAAAAGCCCGCGGTACCGAAGAATTCCACGCCGGTCAGATCGAGCACCAGGCGATCGGTGTGGGCGGCGTGGCGCAGCGCGTAGTCGACGAACTCCTGCGCGTTGGCCGCGTCGAGTTCGCCGTGTGCGGTGATGACCGCCATTTCTGGCTGCAGCCACCTGGTGGCGAAGTGAGCCGTGTGGCAGTTGGTGCGTTCGATGAGGGGCTCCGGCGTCGCCGAATGAGCATGTGAAGAGGTAGACATTGTGACTCCATCAGTCGGAATACGTGATTTCGTACTGTGGTTCACGTCAAGGTTGGCTCTGCGTCCTCAAAGCCTTCGCTGCAGGGCGGGAGTTCTGCCCTGCACGTCGTATTGACGTTTCCAGCGGCTGTGAACTCAACCTGTTTGGAACCCTACGCCGAATGGCGGTCGCTCGGCAATCGATCTAAGAGGATCTTCATCGATCCAGCTCAGTCACACTGTTCGCATGTCGAAGAGTGTCGCCACCGCGGCCGGAGTGCTGCTCGCTGCGGGGGCGGGGACCCGCTACGGCATGCCAAAAGTGCTTGCCGAAGACGGCGAGTGGCTGCGCGCCTGCGTGACGGCGCTGGCCGACGGAGGATGCGACGACGTCGTCGTGGTGTTGGGTGCGGCGGTGGTCGACGTGCCTGCGCCGGCGCGGGCGGTGGTCGCAGAGGACTGGGCGCAGGGGCTCAGCGCGTCGGTGCGGGCGGGTGTGGCGGCCATCGACGCCGACTACGCCGTGCTGCATGCGGTCGACACGCCCGGTGTCGGCGCCGACGCGGTGCGACGGGTGCTCGACGCCGCGCGCTCGTCACCGTCGGGGCTGGCCCGTGCTCGCTACGGAGACCGGCCCGGCCATCCCGTCGTCATCGCACGCAAGCACTGGCCGCAACTGCTCGACGGACTTCGCGGCGACGAGGGAGCGCGGCCGTTCCTTCGCGACCGCACCGATGTGGTCGCGGTGGACTGCGCCGACCTGGCGTCCGGCGATGACATCGATGCGACTACGTCGTGATGCCCAGCACGGCGGCGGCGAACCGGCGCACGGATTGCTCGGCGATCGCCGCCGCATCGGTGTGGCCGTCGCGTGCCCTGGTGCGAACGGTCGCGGCCACCGGATCAATCGTCACCTCGGCGAGCAACTCGCCGGTGGTCGGTTCGCAAACCGCCCACGTGTAGCTGGTATCGGACGCCCATAGCGCGCTGCATCGGGTGACGTAGTCCGGGTCGGTTTCACCGAGGTCGGCCAGCGAAGGGCGATCATCGATGAGCTCGTCCTGCCGGGGTGCGCGCAAATACCAAGCACCGGCATTTATTTCAACGGGCTCCATCCATGTGATGGTAGGCAGTTCACATGAACATCACAGTTGTTGGGGCCAGCGGTCTGATCGGCACGAAGGTTGTCGGTCTTCTGCAAAGTGAAGGTCACGAAGTCGTGGCCGCGTCGCGAACATCGGGAGTCGATGTGCTGACCGGGGACGGCCTGGCCGAGGCGCTCACCGGCGCGAACGTCCTTGTCGACCTGCTCAATTCGCCGTCGTTCGAAGACGATCCGGTGATGGAGTTCTTCACTGCGTCGACGACCAACCTTGTCGCCGCCGCCAACGGCGCCGGGGTGGGTCACTACGTCGCGCTGTCGATCGTCGGCGTCGACGGGCTACCCGACAGCGGCTACATGCGGGCCAAGGTGGTGCAGGAGAAGATCATCACCGAATCCGGTCTGCCGTACACGATCCTGCGGGCAACGCAGTTCGCCGAATTCACCGACGGCATCACCGACTCGATGATCGTCGGCGACGAAGTGCGGGTACCCGACGCGCTGATCCAACCGATCCCCGCCGACGACGTCGCCGCCGACGTCGCTCGTGCGGCCGTCGCCGAACCCCTCAATGGCATCGTGAATATCGGTGGGCCGGAAAAGATCTCGTTCGAACAGATGGCTCGTGACGTGTTGGCCCGGCGTGGCGACGACAAGAATGTCGTCGTCGACCCGGATGCCCAATACTTCGGCACGGCGCTGGCCGAACGCAGCCTGGTGACGCCCGACTAATTCTGCGTTCGGCAGCTAGGGACTACTTGATCTCGGCCAGCACGGTGCCCTGGGTGACGGCGGCACCCGCCTCCACCGCCAGCCCGGTGATGGTGCCGTCCTTGTGGGCGGTGACGGGGTTCTCCATCTTCATCGCCTCGAGGACGACGACGAGATCGCCCGCGGCGACCTCCTGACCCTCCTCAACGGCCACCTTGACCACGGTGCCCTGCATCGGGGCGGTCACCGCATCGCCGGACGCGGCCGCACCGCCGTGGGACCCCCGCTTGCGAGGCTTGGGCTTCTTACGAACAACACCGGCGGCGCCACCACTTGCCGCGCCGCCTCCGATGGCGAGGTCGCCGGGCAGCGACACCTCGAGCCGGCGGCCGCCGACCTCGACGACGACGGTCTGCCGCGGGATGGTGTCCTCTTCCTCGATCGGATCACCACCGGTGAACGGCTCGACGGTGTTGTCCCACTCCGTCTCGATCCACCGGGTGTGGACAGTGAATCCGTCGTCGTCGCCAATGAACGCGGGGTCGGACACGATCGCGCGGTGGAACGGGATCACCGTGGCCAGGCCCTCGACGTGGAACTCGTCCAGCGCGCGGCGGGACCGGGCCAGTGCTTCTTCGCGAGTGGCGCCGTACACGATGAGCTTGGCAAGCATCGAGTCGAACTGGCCGCCGATCACCGAACCGGAGACCACACCGGAGTCCAGCCGGACGCCGGGGCCGCTTGGCGGCTCGAACTTGGTCACCGGGCCGGGCGCGGGCAGGAAGCCGCGGCCCGCGTCCTCGCCGTTGATCCGGAACTCGATGGCGTGCCCGCGCGGCGCCGGGTCTTCGGTGAAGTCGAGCTTCTCGCCGTTGGCGATCTTGAACTGCTGCAGCACGAGGTCGACACCTGCGGTCTCCTCGGTGACCGGGTGCTCGACCTGCAGGCGGGTGTTGACCTCGAGGAAGGAGATCAGCCCGTCCTGGCCGACCAGGTACTCGACGGTGCCTGCGCCGTAGTAGTGCGCCTCCTTGCAGATTCGCTTGGCCGACTCGTGGATCTCCTTGCGCTGCGCGTCGGTCAAGAACGGCGCGGGCGCTTCTTCCACCAGCTTCTGGAAGCGGCGCTGCAGCGAGCAGTCGCGGGTGCCCGCGACGACGACGTTGCCGTGCTGGTCGGCGATGACCTGCGCCTCGACGTGGCGCGGCTTGTCCAGGTAGCGCTCGACGAAGCACTCGCCGCGGCCGAACGCCGCAACAGCCTCGCGGGTCGCCGATTCGAACAGTTCGGGGATCTCCTCGATGGTGCGGGCCACCTTCATGCCGCGGCCGCCGCCGCCGAAGGCCGCCTTGATCGCGATCGGTACGCCGTACTCCTTGGCGAACGCAACCACCTCGTCGGCGTTCTTGACAGGATCGGGTGTGCCGGGCACCAGCGGCGCCTGGGCGCGGGCGGCGATGTGGCGCGCGGTCACCTTGTCGCCGAGATCGCGGATCGACTGCGGGCTCGGACCGATCCAGATCAGGCCGGCGTCGATGACCGCTTGCGCGAAATCGGCGTTCTCCGAAAGGAATCCGTAGCCCGGGTGGATCGCATTGGCGCCCGACTTCTCGGCGGCGTCGAGCAACTTGCCGAAGTCGAGGTAGGACTCCGCCGAGGTCTGGCCGCCGAGCGCGAAGGCCTCGTCGGCGAGTCGTACGTGAGGCGCGTCGGCGTCGGGCTCGGCGTACACGGCCACGCTTGTCAGCCCGGCATCCTTGGCCGCCCGGATCACCCGGACCGCGATCTCCCCGCGATTGGCGACAAGCACCTTGGAGATCTTCGAGCTGGCGTGACTAGGCACTTCGCCTCCTGATGGCATGTTCTCTAAGAAACGTCTTTAAGAATGTATCCCCTCGCAGTTTAAGGGTCGACCTGGAGCGCGCTTCTACTAACCCCGCAGTCGCCGCTTGATCCGCGCCAGCATGGCCGACATGCCCCGCAATCGCAGCGGGCTGATCAGCGCCGCCAGGCCCAGATCGGAGTAGAAGTCGTCAGGCACGGCCAGGATGTCCTCGGCCGGTTGCTTGTCGAGACCTGCGGCCAGGATCGCGGCGAAACCGCGCGTGGTCGGGGCCTCGGCGGGCGCACTGAAGTAGAGCCGAACCTTGTCCCGGTCGGCGGCGTCGACATGCAGGAACAGCGGCGACTGGCATTCGGGCACCGGCTCCATCGACGCCTCTTCAAGCTCGGCGGGCAGCGGCGGCAGCTCGTTGGCGAACTCCAGCAGCAGCTGCAGCTTGTCCTGGCCCTGAACCTCTTGAAAGTCCGATGACCACCTCGGCCAGGGAGGCCGGCATGACTCATGGCGCTTTGCCGGGCTCTTCCCCGACCGCGACGGGCACGCGAACCGCGTTGCCCCACTCGGTCCAAGAGCCGTCGTAGTTGCGCACGCCGGGCTTGCCGAGCAGATGGGTCAGCACGAACCAGGTGTGGCTGGACCGCTCACCGATGCGGCAGTACACGACCGTCTTGTCGTCGGGGGCTACGAAGCCGTAAAGCTCATCGAGTTCGGCGCGGCTGCGGAACCGGCCGTTGTCCTGAGCCGCCTTACCCCACGGGATGGACCGTGCGGTGGGGATGTGGCCGCCGCGCAACGCGCCTTCCTCGGGATAGTCGGGCATGTGCGTGCGCTCGCCGGTGTACTCCTGCGGCGAGCGCACATCGATCAGCGGCTGCGCGCCGAGGATGCCCAGCACCTCGTCCTTGAACGCGCGGATCGGGGCGTCGTCGCGTTCGACGACGGGGTAGCCGGTGGTCTGCTTGCACGGCACGTCGAGCGTGGTGTCGCGGCCGTCGGAGATCCACAGGTCGCGTCCGCCGTCGAGCAGCCGCACATCGGGATGCCCGAACAACGTGAACACCCACAACGCGTAGGCGGCCCACCAGTTGCTCTTGTCGCCGTAGATCACCACGGTGTCGTCGCGGGAGATGCCCTTGCGGTTCATCAGCTCGGCGAACTGCTCGCCGTTGATGTAGTCGCGGACGTGCGGATCGTTGAGGTCGGTGTGCCAGTCGATCTTCACCGCGCCCGGAATGTGGCCGGTGTCGTAGAGCAGCACGTCCTCGTCGGACTCGACGATGGCAAGCCCCGGTCGGCCCAGGTTCCCCGACAGCCAGTCGGGGGTGACCAGGCGCTCGGGATGGGCATACGACTGCAGGGCGGGATCGGGATCGGCAGGCAGCGGCACACCACGAGCCTACCCAGGAGGCATGCGAAACAGCACACGCCCGTTGCCCGAAATGCAGAGCGGCAACGCATCTTCAACCCTTGTTGTCGCAACGCCTCTACGGTTGGAACTAGAGGAATGATGGCTGGGCCAGCAAATTCCGACGTGCGGCTAGTCGGACTCGGTCAAGTCGGACTGGCCTTGGCAGCCGTTCTCGCAGAGTCCGGCAAATACGGTCATCGGCGTAGGGAAGCGAACCGACATCGCCGAGAACGACCTATGTAGCGCTCGCGCCAGGGGTGACCGGGTTCGCGGCCCAGAGTTCCGAGATCGACAGGCCCGCGTGCGCGAGCAGCCGCCGGGTCAGCGGTAGGCCGATGCCGATCACGGCCGACGGGTCGCCCTCCACACCGTCGATGAACCAGCCGCCGAGCCCGTCGAGCGTGAAACCACCCGCTACCGCAAGCGGCTCGTCGCGGGCAATGTACGCGTCCAGGTCGGCTGGGGACGGGATGCCGAAGTTGACCGTGGTGACGCGTGGCGTCGGACGCGCGGTAGGCTGATCACGTTGTCCCGCAAGCGAATCACACAGTGGCCGGTGTAGAGCTGTCCGGCCTTGCCGGCCATCTGCCGCCAGCCCTCGCGCGCCGCGTCCGCCGACGCCGGCTTGCCCAACAGCTCGCCGTCGCGGTACAGCATCGAATCACAGCCGATGACAACGCAATCGGCGGCGACGGCGGGGTCAAGGATGCGCGCGACCGCTTCGGCCTTGGCGGCGGCCAACGCCGTGGTCACATGCTCGGGTGTCGCGTCGGGGTCGAGCCTCGCGACGACTGCGTCCTCGTCTACACCCGAGACGATGACGAGCGGATCAATTCCCGCCTGGCGCAACACCTTACGACGACCCGGCGAGGCCGACGCAAGCACCAACCGGGTCATTTCCGCATGTGCGTCCGCTCCAGCAGCGTCACCCGCTGCCAGCTGAAGGTGGTGTAGCGCAGCCGGTCGACCGGATGGCCCCACAGGTTCTGCTCGGCCTCGCGCGGCTCGGCTGGAGCGCCCGACGCGCTGCGCCAGCACGGCGATCACCGCCGCCAGCTCCTCCGCCGTCGGCTCGCCCTTGACCACCTTGATATGCGGGTCGTGCGCGTGTGCGTCATCTGACACAGCGGCCTTGACCTCGTTTTCATCGCTCACAGTGGAATGTTCCCGTGCTTCTTCGGCGGAATCTGAGTGATCTTGCGCTCCAGCAGCCGCAGCGCCGTGGCCACATAGCCGCGGGTGTGCGACGGCGGGATCACCGCGTCGACATAGCCGCGCTCGGCGGCGATATACGGGTTGACGAGGGTGTCCTCGTAGTCCTGCTGCAACTCCAGCCGCAGCGGCGTCGACATCCTTGCCCTCCTTCGGCGGCTTCCTTGAGCTGCTGGCGGTAGACGAAGCCCGACCGCGCCGGAGGCGCCCATCACCGCGATCTGAGCGGTCGGCCATGCGACGTTCACATCGGCGCCCATCTCCTTTGAGCCCATAACGCAGTAGGCGCCGCCGTAGGCCTTGCGGGTGATCACGGTGACCTTGGCGACGGTGGCCTCGCCGTAGGCGTAGAGCAGCTTGGCGCCGCGCCGGATGATGCCGTTGTACTCCTGGTCGGTGCCGGGCAGGAAGCCGGGCACGTCGACAAGCATGACGATCGGAATGTTGAAGCAATCGCACGTCCGGATGAACCGCGCCGCTTTCTCCGAGGCGTTGATGTCCAGGCAGCCGGCGAACTGGGTGGGCTGGTTGGCGACGATGCCCACCGGGCGACCCTCGACGCGGCCGAACCCGACGATGATGTTGGTCGCGTAGCCGGCCTGGATCTCGAGGAACTCGTCGTCGTCGAGGATGCGGGTGATGACCTCGTGCATGTCGTACGGCTGGTTCGGTGAATCCGGGATCAGCGTGTCCAGCTCGAGGTCCTCGTCGTTGAGGTTGTCCTCGATCGCGCCGCCTGGCACCGGTGCCGGGTAGCGCGGCGGGTCGGCGTAGTTGTTGGAAGGCAGGTAGCTCAGCAGCTCGCGGACGTAGTCGAAGGCGTCCTGCTCGCCGGAGGCGACGTAGTGCGCCGTGCCCGATTTGGCCATGTGGGTGTGTGCGCCGCCGAGTTCCTCCATCGTGACGTCCTCGCCGGTGACGGTCTTGATCACGTCCGGGCCGGTGATGAACATCTGGCTGGTCTGGTCGACCATGACGACGAAGTCGGTCAGCGCGGGGGAGTAGACGTGTCCGCCCGCGGCGGCGCCCATGATCAGCGAGATCTGCGGGATGACGCCGGAGGCCAGGATGTTGTTGTGGAAGATCTGGCTGTACAGACCCAGCGAGACGACGCCTTCCTGGATGCGCGCGCCAGCGCCGTCGTTGATGCCGATCAGCGGGACGGCCGGTCTTGATGGCCAGTTCCTGCACCTTGACGATCTTCTCGCCGTACACCTCGCCGAGGCTGCCGCCGAACACCGTGGCGTCCTGGCTGAAGATGCACACCTCGCGGCCATCGATGGTGCCGTAGCCGGTCACCACGCCGTCACCGAGCGGCCGCTTGTCTGCCAGGCCGAAGTTGGTGCTGCGGTGCCTGGCCAGCGCATCGAGCTCGACGAATGAGTCCTCGTCCAACAGCGCGAGAATGCGTTCGCGGGCGGTCAACTTGCCCTTCGCGTGCGTCTTCTCGACCGCGGCCTCGCCGACCGGGTGCAGCGTCTCCTCGGTCCGCTTGCGCAGATCGGCGAGCTTGCCCGCAGTGGTGTGGATATCGATCTCGTGCTCGGATCGGCGGGCTCGGTAACGCTAGTCATGGTCGTCGATGCTATCGAGCCGGGCCGTCGCGTTCTCAGGCAGGTTTCCGAAGGACTACCGCGGCGAAGGTGGTGAAAGCCGGGGCCGGGTGCTGGAAGAGGAACTTCGTCTTGGCTCGCTCCAACGCGTCCAACGGCGGAAGTATCGCGTAGTAACTATGTCCGAAGCTGGCATTCCACGTCTCGACCTCGAACCCCACGCTCTCGAAGCGCTTCAGCGCCCGACGAGTCGGACCGGTGCACCATCGGTAGTAGGCCGGAAACTTCTCCTGTTTGGGGTCATCGATTCGACCCGGTTGGATCTTGCGCAGCACTGATCGGGCGAGGTTCTCGGGTATCAGCCGATTTATCACAAATGGCAGCGTGTAGAGCGTCGGGAAGAAGTGGACGGAATGGCCGCCGGGACGCAGGATTTTAAAGCAGTTCTCGTGGAAACGGCGGGCATCGGGCAGGTGCTCGCACAGCATCTTCGAAAAAACGAGGTCGTATGACTCCTGGCCGTCGGTGATTGGCTGGCACAGGTCCGCCACTCGCGTCTCGACGTCTCCGTCGGCCTTTGCCAGCTCGTCGGCAGAAATGTCGATGACCACGCGTTGCGGCACGAAGCCCCATCGGTCGGCGTCAGCAACCATCGGATTGGCCCCGCCGCCGAGCTCGGCAACGGACTGGACGCTCTCGCGCTTACCGAGCTCCACCAGCAGGCGTTCGTAACTCTGCCAGATGTCCTCTAAGCCCATGTAGTTAACGATGCCAGTGGGGTTGCCCATGTGCGCTCTTTCCGGGATTCGATGCGGTCCTCGCGGGTACATCGTGATGCACCCTTGTGCTATCGAGCAAATCGTACTTGGCGAACTCGGGTGGGTCGCCTTGTGACTGCGACGAGTTTGCGCTTCTATAGGCCAGCGAGCAAACTAGCTTCCGGACCTTGGCCGGTAAATCGGTCGGCGCAGCCTCGCGAAGGGATTTCAAGCGTGCAAACGGAGCGCAGATACGACGGTATTGACGGCCCCCGCGTCGCAATCGCGCATGACTACCTCACCCAGCGTGGCGGTGCGGAGAAATTCGTCTTTGTGCTGAGCCGCGCGTTCCCGCAAGCCCCGATCTATACGTTGCTGTACGAGCCGGAAAACACCTATCCGGAATTCGCCGACCGCGACATTCGGGTATCACCACTGAACAAGATCGGCGCGTTCCGCAGAAATCACCGCGCCGCGCTGCCCGTGCTGCCACTGGCCGCACAGTCAATGTTTGTCGACGCCGACGTGGTGATCACAAGCACGAGCGGATGGGCACACGGCTTCCGGACCCGGGGCCGCAAACTCGTGATCTGTCATTCGCCTGCGCGGTGGCTGTACCTGAAGGACATGTACCTCGGCGGGGACAGCGGCGTGCTCAAGCGAGCGGCGCTCACCGCGACGACGCCCTATCTGCGGTCATGGGACCGGCGCGCTGCGTCGTCGTGCGATCGCTACCTTGCGGTGTCGTCGGTCATCCAGCGACGGATCGCCGACGCGTACGGCATCGACGCCGACGTCGTGCTGCCGCCGGTCGGGATGTTGTCGCACGGCGCTCCGCCCGAGCCGGTGCGTGAGGTGGAAAGTTGGATCGGGCAGTCCAACCCGTCCGAAGCCTTCTACCTCTGTGTATCCCGGCTGTTGCCGTACAAGAACGTCGACGTGATCATTCGTGCGTTCGCCGACACCGACCGCAGGCTGGTTGTCGTCGGCCGGGGACCGGAGGCGGAGCGGCTGACGCGGATCAAAACGCCGAACGTGGTGATCCTGTCGGACCTGTCCGACGGTCAGATGAGCTGGCTGTACCAGCACTGCCGCGCGCTCATTGCGGCGAGCCACGAGGACTACGGCCTCACCCCGCTCGAGGCGGGCGTGTGGGGCCGCCCGAGCCTCGTGTTGCGCTGGGGCGGGTTCCTCGACACCGTCGATGAGTCCGTCACCGGGCTCTACTTCGATGAGCCCGAGACGAGCGCGATTGCCGATGTCCTCGACCGGTTCGAATCGTCGGTGTTCGACTCCGACAAGATCCGCAGGCACATCGAGCAGTTCACCGAAGAGCGGTACGCTGAGACCCTATACAGCGCCGTCGATGACCTGGCGACTAGGTGACATGGATTGTGCGCCAAGGCCTTCAAGCCCCGCGCCGAGGGCTGGCCGGGTAATCGCAGACATGGGTGACTTCAATCGACGACAGGAGCACTGAGCATGACCGTAGAACCCGCGAAGGCAGATCCGGCCGACGTCGCCAGGAAAGTCGAGGCCGCTCCGAATCTCAAGATGCCACCACCCCCGGAGTGGATCTTGGACTCGAATGGCAGGGTCGTCGATTACCGGATGCAGGGCATGACCTTCGCCCGCAAGGCGCGGAACCGGATCGGCGAGCTGCTGTTCAACATGATCATCACCCACATTCCGTCGCATACCGTCCGGCAAGGTTATCTGCGGCTGTTCGGTGCGAGGATCGGCAAGGGCACGTCGATTCTGCGGGGCTCCGAGGTTCTCGACATCGAGTTTCTCACCATCGGCAGCGGGACCGCGATCGGCTTTCGCTGTCTGCTCGATGCCCGAGCGGGCATCTACATCGGGGACAACGTCACGATCGCCAGCGACGTGCACATCATCGGAGGCGGCCACGACATCAACCACCCAGACTTCCTGCCGGTGCCGATCCCAACCGTTATTCAGGACTACGCCTGGATCGCCAGCCGCGCAATGATTCTGCCGTCGCTTATTCGTCGTGGCGCTGTGGTGGCCGCGCAGGCGCTGGTGAACAAGGACGTCGGCGAGCTGGAGATCGTCGGCGGCGTGCCTGCCAAGGTCATCGGCAAGCGCAATCCAGATGCGTTGCAGTACAGCAACAAGCATCGCCCGCTCTTCTACTGATGGCACCGCGTTTTTCAGACCACCGGCTGGTCTTCGTGGCCCCGGCGGAAGGCCAAACAGCGGTCGGTGACTACGCGGAGGATCTCGTCAAGGCGCTGCGACCGCATTTCGGCGAGGTCGTCGAACACCGGACCGGTGGGCCTGGGTCGGACAGCCTGGCCGATCTCCGTCGACACCGAAGGGAAGTCGCCCGCCTCGTCGAGCAAGGGCCGCCCGGTCGGGTGCTGGTCCATGCCGAACTCTCGACCGGCGTGCTGGCGACCTTCTGGTCGATCGCCGGTATTAACGGTGTGCCCGTCACCGCAACCGTGCATGACCCACCGCAGGGCCTCTGGTTCTTGGCCCGCACCCGGTTCATCGCCCGGTCTCGCCTGCTTACCCACGGCATCCATTACCCGCTGCGCCCCCTGTCGCGTGCCATCGAAGGACGTGTACACGGCGAGAGGACGCTGATTGCGCTGACGGAGACCGGGCGCCAGTCAATCGAACGGACCTATCCCCGCACACGGACCGGCTACGTGCCACACCTGGTCCGCGACAGGCCAGCGATTCGGCCAGCGCAGGAACGCCCGAAGGCTGTCGGATTCTTCGGGTTTGTGTACCGCGGCAAGGGATTCGAGCAGATAGCTCGCATCCGCGAGCAGCTGCCCGACGATATTCTCATCCGGGTGGCAGGCCGCGGCACGGAGTCACTGCCGCGCGCTGACGGCATCGAAATCCTTGGCGGCGTGGACGGTCCGCAGGAGGATGCGTTCTTCGAGTCGATCCGCGCAGTCGTTGTGCCTTATGGAAAGCGACATTTCTACGCCGAGACGTATCCGGCGTCGGGAGTTGTCGCGCATGCGATGGCCTACAGCACGCCCGTCATCTGCACGGGCTACGGCTCGTTGGCAGAACTCGACGCGGAGCACGGTGTGTTGACAGTGCGCCCCGAGGAAGAGGATAGCGACGGCGTCGCAAAGGTTTTGGCCGAAGCGATCTCATCGCTTGTCAACGACCACGCCCAACTCACCGATCTAGGAATCGCGGCCGACAGAACACGACAGGAGCGCTCAGCCGCCCGGACGGCAGAAGCCTTCGTCGAGACTTGGGCGCAGCTGCTGAACAGGCAGACCTGAGATGTCCGAGCTGTCAGAGGCGAAGCCGGCGCGTAACTTCGCGAAAACGTTGTCGGCCGCCTTCTGGCTTTATGGCGGTCGCGGTATCGGTCTGTTGTGGACGCTCGCACTGATCAGTCGGTTGGGTGTCGCGGAGTACGGGCTGTACGGCATGGGATACGCCCTGTTCTCACTGATCGGTCCACCACTGGACAACCCGTTTGCGGTACGGGCCGTACGCGAATCCGAGGAGCACTTCCTCAGAGAGCGGACCACGCGCTACCTAATCGGCGTGGCGCTGATGATAGCGGGCGCCTCGCTGATATCGGTCAATTACATCGCCTGGTTCGGACTCTTCGTGGCGGGCGGCGAAATGGTATTCAAGGCCTACCAATTCCGTGCTGCGCGCGACGGCCACCCGGAGTTCGTGGCGCGGACCGACACGATCCGCCAGGTCGTCAGCGTCGCGCTTGCGTGTTCATACCTGTTCACCGCCGACAAGCCGACGCTGCAAGTCGCGAGCCTGCTGTTTTGCGCGCCGTACGTGCTGATTGTCGTCTTCGTCGGACAGGTCGTGTTGCGGCATCGCCCGGGGATCCCCGGGCCGCCGAGGTTGATCGCCGTGCTGGTCGGGGAGACGCTGGCCCTGGCCGCATATCTGCAGGGCGATGTGCTGCTGCTGGGTTGGCTCACGAACAGCACGACGGTCGGCTACTACACCATCACGTCGGTCGTGGCAGTGTCGATCATCGCGATCGGCCAGTCCTTCGGTATGTCGTACTACCAGGCGCTGCGCGAGGGTGAAGGCAATCTGGCGGCCGGTCCGCCGCTACGAAACACGTTGATACTGGGCGCAATTGCCGGGCTGGTGGTGTTGGTAGCGGGGTTGGTGATGTTGGCGACCCCTGCGCCCCTGGAACTGGCTGTGGCGATGATCATCATGTCGGCGTTCTGCGCGATGCGGACGGTGAGCTCCGTATTCCAGGCGGTGTTGTACACGCAGCGGCGCGACATGATCCGCTTGGTGTCGAACGCAGGCCTGGTTCCGGTGAAACTAGGGTTGGTCGCGGTGTTGGCCGCGGCAGGGGCGGTGGGCGCTGCCACAGCGACCGTGCTGGCCGACGCCATCCTGCTTGGCATCTACGCGACAGCGCTGTATCGGAAACCCAAGCCGTGACCAAGGTGACGTTCCTGCTGTCGAAGGACCCGGTGGCACAGCATGGCGGCGATGTCGAGCTCTTCCGGCTTGTAATGCGCTTGGCCGCAGAATCTTTCGATGTCTCAGCGATCTGCTTGTCCGCCGGGGCGCCCGAGTCCATGGTTGCCGACCTGGTCGACGGTGGCCTGCCGCTGACCCGTGTGCAGAAGGGCCCGGTCCAGCCGCGGCGGCTCGTCCGCGACGCGATTCGTACCCGCCGCAGTTTGGTGCATGTCCGGTTCGACACCGACGAGTTGGTGGCGGCCATCGAATCCGCTGATACCGACGTGTTCGTCGCCGAGCACAGTTACATGGCCGAATCATTCTTGCGCAGTGCGCGATTCGGTTCCAACAGGCTGGTCGTCAACACCCACGTCAGCGAGTCGCTGGTGTGGCGGGCCACCCGCGGAGCGCTCGGTCGCCTGCAGGTTCGCCTGCTCTTGCGTGACGAACTGCGCGTCGCGCTCGCCGCCGATGCGGTGGGTACGTATGACGCCGAGGAGGCGAGTTTCTATCGGGCGAAGGGCGTCAAGACCGCCCGGTGGATGGACATCACGCTGCCGCCGACGCGGCAGATCGACATCTCGAGCACGCCGCGGCGCTTGGTCTTGATGGGTGGCCGGGACTGGGCGCCCAATCAGGAGGCGTTCCTGCACGCGTTGCGGCTCTGGCCTCGGATCGCGGCCGGGATTTCCGACGCCGAACTCTGTGTAATCGGGGCTAAGAAGCCGGGTGCCGCAGATCCGATCTACCCCAAGGGTGTTCGCGATCTCGGTTTCGTCGACGATTTGCATGCATTCCTGGCAGATTGCCGCGCGATGATCGCTCCTATCAAGACCGGCGGAGGGGTGCGGGTCAAAATATTGGATGCCGCCCGGATGGGGCTGCCGGTGGTGGGAACCTCAGAAGCGGTGGGCTCCTTGGGGTCCCTGCTGGACTTGACGGCTTTCGATGACGACGAGAAGTTCGTCAGCCAATGTCGTAGGTACCTGCTGGACAGGGACGATGCGGTGGCTGCGGGGGAAAGGCTCTACGAGATGAACCGGCGTTACTGGGAGGAGCGCCGTCCGCATCGCGCAGTCGAAGCCCTGCTGCGGGGCGAAAGCGCCTGAGGCGACGCGGATTTACTGCGTGTGCGTACCCACGGCGGACTGGGGTACTCCCGCGAACTCAGGAATGCCGGATGCCGTCGGTGGGGGTTTTCTGCGCAATTCGTCCGCGTAGACCAGGAACGTCAACAAGAACGTGTACACCAACGTGACCTGGGGAACCACCACAACGGGATGGTCCAGATTCAAGGTGAACACCGAGAAGCCGATGACGACGCCGCCGTAAAACGCGGCCGCCAGCGAGTTGGAACGAATCAGCCGGAAGGCCATCACGCAAGCGATGACTATCGTCGTCACGAACATTAGACCGACGAAGATGCCCGCGCGGTGGACAGAGATCAGCGGCGCATTGGACACAAAGTTCTGCTGGAATGCGTAGGCGCCATCCTTGAATTCGCGCCGTCCCCAACCCCATCCGAAAAACCAATGCCCGGACATCCGCCCAGGGAACTCCCTGAGAGCCTGCGCCCGTTGCGAAGCGCCGGCGTCGTCTTCTCCGAAAGAGATCAACAACCGCGAGCGGATCGAAGGAACGAGCGGAGCCGTTATGAGCGCGGCGGTCAACAAGCCGATCAGGATCGAACGGTCTCGGGACCGCATCGCATGGAAGAGCAGGACCAACACGATTCCGACCAGCAGGCCCCCGCCAACCGCAGCCCGGCTCAGCGTCAACAGCAGTGCGACAAGGAGAATCGCCGTAATGACGACCCGCCGCCTCCCGGCGAGGACCAACACCGCAATGAGCAGTGCTATGAGCAGCCCGATTCCGGCGGCATTCGGGTCGAGCCACATCCCGCCCAGTCGGATGAACCTGGTCTGGCCTGCGTCCGTGAAGGAGAATCGTTGAGTGTTCTCGACGGTGTAATCGAAGAGCCTGAACGGGCGCAACAGCATCTGATTCGAGCCGAGCGCGACGGTGGCGATACCGATGAGGGCGCTAAACGTGGATGCGTAGACGAAGATGCGTCCGAATTTTGCGAGCTGCTCGCGTGGGAGGGCAAGCAATGCGAAGAACGCCAAAGTGGTTACGGCCCATTTGATGTAGTCCAGCACGTCCACCACCGTGCTCATGGTGAAGATGAGCGCCACGCCCGAGACGAGAACGAGCACTAGCACGGCCTTTGTCAGCGGCGTGGAGGGGATCTCGCCGCTCGGCTGAAGGATGGCGGCGAGCGCTGCCCCCGCGGCGAAGACGAGATAGAGCGGCACGTGGACACCGGGAATGTAGCCGAACGGCAACGCGCCGGCGACCACAGCCAGACCCCAGAACAGCCATAGCGGGTGGCGTAGGCAGACGTAGACACCGGCGATCACCCCGATCAACCCGGCGACGGCAAGCGTCGGCAAAGTCCCACCCAGTACGGCGAGACCTGCCACGATGGGGCAAACTACGATTGCGGCGATACCGACTACGGCTTCGCTGCGCGGGGTGATCCGCACCTTCATGACGTACATACTCGCATTGTGTTCGCTGAACGCAATAGCGGGGTATTGCCGAGGCAGTGTGCTATCCCGTGTCGGGACCGCTATGGTGTAACTGTTGCGGCGAACCTCACAGAACGGAGTTCATCTTGGCCATCGGGGATTACCTGCGCATTTTCCGAAGGTTTTGGTGGATCGTCCTGATTGCGGCGATTGTGGGCGGCGGCGTCGGATTCGCGACTTCCTTCTTGAAGACGCCGCAATATCAATCGACTGCAACTCTTTTCGTCACAACTCAGAGCGGCACGTCTGTCGGCGACGCGTACCAGAACAACCTGTTCTCGCAGGAACGGGTGGTTTCCTACGCGGGGCTGGCAACCAGTGAACAGGTTGCCGCCAGGGCGCTTGATCAACTCAAGGCGCCGATGTCGGCCGACGAACTGCGCTCCAAGATCAAGGCCACACCAAAACCACAGACAGTATTGCTGGATATCACAGCTACCGATTCTGACCCGGCCTTAGCGCAGGCTTATGCGAATGCCGTCGCTGACCAACTGGTAAACGTCGCCAGCGAACTGGAGACCGCCCGGCGAGGAGGCACTCCCGCGGCTGGAGCGGTCCTCGTTGACGATGCAAACTACGGCACTCCGGTCGCGGGTCTGAATTTGCTGTACCGGGTAGTGCTCGGTGCCGTGGGCGGAGCGTTCGTCGGGGTAATCCTGGCCCTTATTGCCGGCGCTGCCGATTCAAGACTGCGCGGCCGTGAGCGGGTTGAGGACGTGACCGGCACGCCGGTTCTCGGAACGTTGGTCGAAGACGGGCACCGGCCCGTTGGCCCGCTCGACCTGGCTGGTGGCGGGACCGCGGTTGAGCGAATCCGCGAACTGCGCACGAACCTCCAGTTCGCCGTCGCCGCTGACGGTCGCCGGCCCCATGTCATCGCCGTCACCAGCCCGTCACGCGGAGACGGACGTTCGACGACGGCCCTCGATATCGCGGCGGCGCTAGCCGAAACGGATCGTTCGGTCGTCCTCGTCGACGGCGATCTAATGAATCCCTCGCTTGCCGAGAAGCTGGGCCTCGACGAGCGCGAGCAGGCGCATTGTGCCGTCAAGGGTTTGACCACCCTCCTCACGGGGCAACACGACGCCTCAGACGTGGTCATCAACGGTGCTGGGCACCACTCGTTTGCGCTGATTCCTGCCGGCCCGTTGCCCTCGGTCCGCAAGCAACTGTGGGCCGCGGAGTCTGCGACACGAGTACTGGATGTGCTGCGACGCGACTTCGACTACGTCGTCATCGACACGCCACCGCTCACCGCCTGCAGTGACGGCGCCCTGGCCGCAGTTCTGGGCGACGGTGCCATCGTGCTCGCCCGAATCGGGAGCACCAAGACGTCTGAACTGCGGCGCGCGGTGGAAGTCCTTCAGACTGCTCACGCGTGGGTAATCGGCCCCGTTGTGACGTTCGAGCCCGGACACGGTAGGGAAATATCCAAGGACAGGAAGAGCCAGCGGAAGCTGGACCATTCCCAAGCCGCGCCTGCCGGCGAGTCGACTGAAGTAATGCCGCGATCTGGCGCGCCCCGGGGTGAGGCGAACGGTGCCGAGCCGGCGCGCGGAGCCGTCGACCGACCGGTCGAATCGGATCGCTACAGCGGCGTTCACCGTCTCGCCTCCACACAGCCCAACGACCGCTAAGGGTCCAAACGTGCGTCGCGTTGCCCCCGTCCTGTTCGCCGTCGCCGCGCTCGTCGTGGCGTGCGCACCGAACACGCCGCCGCCCCCGCCGGGCGACGCGCCGGTTGCGAAGAAGATCGCTCCACCCTTCGAGGGGGCGGCAGTGCTGGCGCCGCCCGACATGACCGACGACGGGCCTGGCTCCCTAGTGTCGGTGGAGCCGTTGACTGGCAGCGAAGACCTCGGTCAGGCAGACGCCACCTATATGCGAGTGGTGTATCGGTCGACCTCGGGAATCGACGGAAGCCCGACCGAGGTGTCCGGCGCGGTCGCGATTCCGCCGGGGAAACCACCAGAGGGTGGTTGGCCGATATTGGCGTTCGGGCAGGGCACCAAAGGGATCCTGAACAAGTGCGCGAGTAGCCGATTTCCCACCCTGCCGCTCAATGCCCAAACGATGTCAGTCTTCGTCAACTTCGGCTTCGCCGTCACGGTAACGGATTTCCAGGGTTCCGGCGTCGAGGGTTATCTGCACCCCTTCTTGGACGGGCCGACGTACGGCAACAACGTGATCGACTCGGTGCGCGCTGCCCGGCGCGTCGGAGCCGACCTGAGCACGCAATGGGTGGCGTTCGGGCACTCCGCCGGCGCCATGGCGGTTTGGGCCGCCGCCGAGGAGGCGGGCACCTACGGTCAGGGACTTCAGCTGCTTGGGACGATGTCCATGGCCCCGGCGGCCGACATGTCCGGTCTTGCTGACGCCGCATGGAACGAAACGCTGACCCCGGACCAACGCGTGACGATGGTGTTTGTCCTCCAATCGTTGAAGTGGTTTCACCCCGAGATGAATCTGGACGACTATCGGTCGGGCGCGACTGCCCAGCACTGGGACGAGCTCCTGGATTGCATCCCGCCGAACTTCGATGACATCGCAGAGGCGCGCTCGCTGATGACGAACGCCGATCTACGACCGAAGACACTTGAAGACGTCGAGTGGCTGCGCGCCAGGCTCGAGGAGATGGCGCTGGGCAAGAAGCGGATCGACACACCGATGGTCGTTGCATACGGAACCCAGGACAGGCTGGTCAACGAGGAATGGTTTAAGAGCGCGCTGGACCGGGCGTGTGCTCTCGGGAGCCATGTCGAGATCTTGAGGATGCCGGGGAAGGGCCACGCCGACTTGGACAGCGGCTTCGCGATGCCGTGGCTGATGGCGCGGTTGGCTGGAGCACCCGCGCCGAACTCCTGTACGGGTGGGACGTGAGGGCGCCGGTCGACGTTCCGCGGGTACGGGACTATCTGAGGATGCTGGCCAGTGGCTGGTTGGTGATCGTGGCGGCCACGGTGCTGTCGGCGGGTGCGGCGGTCGGCGTGCACCAGATGCTTCGAGTACCCACATACACCGCATCGACGCAGCTTTTTGCCGTCGTCACCGGCGATCCGGGGGTGTATGCAACAAACTTCGGCGGCGCGGGCGCGACCGTCCGAATGACAACCTATGTCCAGCTTGCCAAGTCGGCTCTCGTCACGCAGCGCACGATCAACGACGTCGGGCTCGACACGACCGCCGAGGAACTGGCGGACAAGATCAGCGCGGCGACGGTGCCCGACGGTGTGTCGCGGTTCGGTCGGCCGAACTCGGCGCTGCTTAAGGTTCAGGTCACGGGCGACGATCCGGACACCACGGTGAAGACAGCCAATGCGCTGGCGAAGAATCTCATCGCTGCCTCGCAAGAGCTCGAATGGAGCGAGTCAAAACCCGGCGACGAGATTCAATACTTCGGGCCGGTCGCCCAGCTGGTGCCTGTCGACGTCGCGTTATCGGCTCACGAAGTGCAGACCTCGCGGTTGCGGGAAATGGGCGTCGGAGCTGGAATCGGCCTGGCATTGAGCAGTTTTGTGGTGCTGGCGATGGGGATTGCGCGCGACACCGTGCTCAGCAGGGGTCATGTCGACCACATCGTCACGCAGGCGCTGTCTGGGCAGACGCTTCGGAGCGTGCCGTGATCTCACCGAGGACGTCGGCAGGAACAGCCTTGAGCGCGCTTCTCGCGCTTACCGTGACAATGACGGGATGTTCCGCCGGCCCGTCGGAGCCGGCGCCGGCAACCAAGTCCCAGATCGAGCTCTCCGGCGACTATTCCGGCAGCGGCCCCGGCACGTTGGACAGCGCCACCAAACTGCCCACGGTCGATCGCCGAATCATCAGGGTGTCATCGACAGCGGCCCGGATCACGTACGAGTCGCGGTCAGGTGTCGACGGGAGCTCTCAGCTGGTCTCAGGGAGCGTGTTCGCCCCGACCGGAACTCCACCGGACGGTGGTTGGCCCATCATTGCGTTCGGCCATGGCACCACCGGCGTACTGCCTCCATGTGCTCCGTCGCTCTCGCCGACACTGCTGGGCACGACCGAAGTGGTCAGGATGTTGTTGACCCTGGGCTATGCGGTCGTCATGCCGGACTATCAAGGGCTGGGTATCGACACCACGTACCACCCGTACCTCGACGCAACAACCGAGGGCTACAACATGATCGACGCCGTCCGTGCGGCCCGCAAACTGGTGCCCGACGCGTCGGACCGGTGGCTGGCCCTTGGTGTGTCGCAGGGCGGACAAGCCGCCTGGGCCGCAAACGAGCTGGCCGGCACCTACGGCGCTGGCCTCGATTTGGTCGGCGCGGTCAGCGCGTCACCGGCCGCCGACATCACGGGGTTGGCCGACCTCGCCGCGCAGGGCACATTGACCCCCGAGCAGTCAGGGGTCCTCGCGTTGATCCTGCGGGCGCTCAAAAACGCACACCCAGACCTGAATCTGGACGATTACCGGCGCGGGGTGGTGGCAGAGAACTGGGACCTCCTTACCGGCTGCGCTGACGAAACACCGGATCAACGCTTCGAGGTGACCAAGCAGATAAGGCCCGATGATCTGCGACCGGCAACGCCGGAGGCCGTCGACGCCCTGCGCTCCTACCTCGGTCAGATGAGCAGCCTGCCGAAGGTTCGGACGAGCGCGCCGATGCTGGTCTTGCATGGTGACTTGGACCCGCTGGTGCTGTTGCCTTGGACCGAAGGCGCTGTCAATCGGGCGTGCGAATTGGGTGACGTCATTGCGTCATTCATCGCTGAGGGAAGAGGACACGCTGAATTCGACCCCGTCGTGGCGCTCGACTGGATTAGCAAGAGGTTCAACGGCGCGGATCCAGACAACACCTGCGACCTGCCGGGCGGCCCGTCGATCCGTCGCGGATCCGCCCCCTGGTACACCCAGTGATCGCGGGTGGTTCCCAACGATGACCCCGCCAAAGTTCGTCGTTGCACTCACCTCTGTCATGCTGGCCGCTGCCGTCGGCGTCTCCGGTTGCGGCAGGCAACCAACGCCCACTCCACCGAAGCCAACGGACCCGTCCGAACAGCAGTTGGTCGGTGACTTCACCGGCGCAGACCAGATACCCGGCGCGCTCGCGTCGGCGCACAGGTTGGGAACCGTCGACAGGCGGCTTAGCGTCGTAACGTCACTATCCGCGCGCATCGAATACACCTCGACTTCCGGCATCGACGATGCCAAGACCCAAGTCACTGGCACGGTCTTCGTCCCGCGCGGTAACCCCCCCGAGGGCGGTTGGCCGGTCATTGCTTTCGCGCACGCGTCGACAGGAATCCAGCCCGAGTGTGCGCCGTCCCTGTCGCCGACGCTGGGTGGCTCGGCCGACTTCATCAGGCTCCTGGTGAAGGCAGGCTATGTCGTCACGATGCCTGACTATCAAGGGCTCAGGCTCGACAAGACGTACTACCCCTACCTCGATGCCACCACCGCCGGCTACAACGTCATCGACGCGGTGCGCGCGACGCGCAAGCTCGTGCCCACTGCATCCGACCGATGGATGGGTGTGGGCGTTTCCGAAGGGGGACAAGCGACTTGGGCCGCCAATGAGCTCGCGGCCAAGTACGGTCAAGGTCTCTCGCTACTTGGCACGGCCAGCATTGCCCCGCCGGCCGATATAACCGGTTTCGCGGACGCGGCCGCGTCCGGCGAGCTCACCAAGGAGCAGCAGCCCATGCTGCAGTTGATCCTCGCGGCGCTGCACAACGCTCACGCGGATTTCCCCTTGGATGAGTACCGACATGGGCTTGTCAAAGACAAATGGGACGTGTTGTCGGCTTGTAATGAATCGACCGCGGCCGAGCGGGCGGCGGTTCTCGATGAGATCACGGCCGACGATCTCCGACCGGCGAGCCCGCAGGCCGTCGCGGCTCTCCGGAATCACCTGCAGACGATGGGCCTGCCCATTGGGCCCGCGACCGCTCCAATGATCGTGGTTTACGGCGGAACGGATTCAGTGATCCCCCCTGCCTGGATCGATCGGGCACTGACGGCGGCATGTGCGATGAACGATGTCATCGACATCCAGCTGCAACCGGCGAAGGGTCACGACGACATCGATCCAGCCCCGGCGTTGGATTGGGTCAAGAAACGCTTTCAAGGAGACCCGCCGCCCGACAGCTGCGCTCCTCCTCCTGCGCCACCCGAAACTGGTGATGCCCAAACCTCAGCCGACAGTGATGATGTCGCCGAAACCGAAGAGGGCCAATGACAGAGGAAGTTGTGACGTCCGACAAGGCGCAAGCGGTCGATGCGGAAATCGAATCGCAAGTCGTAGCCACCTCGCCTACGCATACCCGGATCATCGGCCTCGACGGGGTGCGTGGCTTGGGCTGCCTTGCGGTGGTGGTGGGGCACGTCGCAATAACCTATTCGCCGAAGACCCACGACAAGGCGTTTCTGGGCATGCTCGGACTTGCTCTGATCCTGTTCTTTGCATTGAGCGGATTCCTGCTCTTCTTGCCGTATGTGCGTCGATTGACCGCTGAGGCCTCGTCGGCGGCTATGCCGAGCACATCGCAGTATGCGCTGCACCGGGTATTGCGTGTTTTCCCTGGCTACCTCGTTATCTTCCTGATCTGCAACTTCGTCCTCCGCGCGGTGTACGTGGAAAACCCCGTCATTCAGCAGCGGGGTACCGACCAAGGCACCGGCATGATCACCCACCCTGGCGAGTTGCTTGCCAATCTGACCCTGGTCCAGACGTATGTGCCGCAGTACATGCAGACCGGGATCAATCCCTCGTGGTCACTGACGCTGGAGATCGCGTTCTATATTTCTCTGCCGTTGCTGGGCTTGATGCTCTTCTACTTCCGCAGGCGAACGGCCATGCGCCCGCTCTTGCTGGCCTGCCTTGCGCCGGCCATTCTGCTAATCATCGGCGTTGTGGGTAGGTCGCTCGCGCCGTTGCTGATGTCGCACACGGGTGGCACGTTGGAGTTGCAGAACTGGGGGCCCACCTGGTCGGCGGTGTACCTCAGGAGTTTCCTCACCAATGCGGACCTTTTCGCGTTCGGGATGCTGGCCGCCATCTTGTTCGTCGCCTTGGAACAAGGGGTCGTGCGCGAGTCCATTGCCAGACGGGTGCGGCTGGTCACCACTCTGGCGATGTTGATCGGGATGGTCGTTGTTCTCAAGCTCGCGGCGGACCAGAGCGTATTCGCGACGATGGGGATAGGCGCGGTATCTGCGCTCCTGCTTCTCGTCATCGTTACGCCGCTGGCGCGGGGTAACGACTCGATGCTGGCGCGCTGGCTGGACGCCAAACCGTTCCACTACGTCGGCGTCATATCGCTGTCGATCTACCTCTGGCACTATCCGCTGCTGCTGCTGATGGGCAGGTACAGCGTTGCGGCCGGTGACACGTGGTCTGGAATGTTCCGCAATATGGCACTGCTGGTTGTCATCACCTTGCTGGCCGCGAGCGCAACCTACTACCTGGTCGAGCGGCCCGCCCTCGAGAGCGCGAAGCGGTTCAGACGACGGTGACGCGCCGTTCGATGTTGTGGTCAGTTGCGGTACTGGCCGCTTGCCTTTCGGCGATCTTGGTACTCGTGGTTGCGTGCCCTACCGTCCGCGATTATGGGTCGCGCCTGCTCGGCAAGCTAAGCGGCTCCGACACTGTTGCCGCCAATCCTGCCCCGATTCGGGGAGCTGATCTCAGCGGGTCCGGGCCAGGGTCACTCGTGAGCGCGATGACCATGCCAGAATTCAGCCGGTCCAGCGTAGGCAACACCATGATGGCCGCCCGGGTCGTGTACCGGTCGACGAATGGCGACAGCGGCGAGCCCACTGTGGTTTCCGGAACTGTCTTCACGCCAATGGGATCCGCCCCCGACGGAGGATGGCCGGTGGTGGCCTTCGGGCATGGGACGGTGGGCATCAACGAGCCCTGCGCACCGTCGCTGGCCAACTTGCTGCTCGGAATGTCGGCGTGGGTGAGCAAGTTGACCGAGGCGGGCTATGCCGTCGCATTCGCCGACTTCCAGGGCCTGGGAGCGCCGGGTGTGCATCCATACACGGACGGCAAGACCGCGGGTCTGAACATGATCGACTCGGTGCGGGCGCTGAGACACGCCTTCCCGAACGTGTCGAATCGGTGGGCCGCCATCGGCGGGTCACAGGGCGGCGCGGCGGTCTGGGCGGCCGACGAGCAGGCCGCAACCTATGCACCGGAATTGGAGTTGGTCGGCGCCGTGGCGTTGGCCCCTGCCGCCGATGTCACCGGCCTTGTCGACAAGGCGCAGGCCGCGACGCTCACCCATGAGCAGGTTCCGGCTCTGCAGCTGATCATCGAGTCGCTGGCGCGGTTGCATCCCGATATCAACCGCGATGACTACCGCCGCGGCGTCGCCGCAGCCCAGTGGGATGCGCTGTCGGCGTGTTCCGGGCCGGAGGTGCACAACCGCGAGGCGGCGGTCAACGCGCTTGGCCCGGGTGACCTCGCGCCCCGCACGCCGGAGGCGGCCGACCGCCTTCGCAAGTATCTCGCGCAGTGGGCGCTGCCGCAGCAGCGCCTCTCGGCGCCGCTGTCGGTGGTATACGGCGAAAAGGACGAATACATCGACACCGAGTGGACGACCGCGGCGATCTCGCGGGCGTGTCGACTGGGCGGAACGGTGGTCTGGGATCTTCAACCGGGCAAGGGCCACGGCGATTTGGACGTTGGCAACGAACTCGATTGGCTCAAAGATCGGTTCCAGGGGAAGCCCGTCACAAGTGAATGCAAGTAGGAATCCCGACGGGGATGACCCGCTCTGGCGTCAATTGATGGTTGAGGCCAAATGCGTGGTGAAACGTCGACTGGCGCCGCGCGGCACTGCGGTTGCGCGGCCCGACGCGCCCTACCTCGTGGTGCCGGTGCTCGGCCAGTCCAACGCCCAAGGGATGGGCGTCGGGCTCGATGTCAACGGTGCGGATCGGCCGCATCCCCTCGTGCATCAATGGGCGATGTGTGGGCCGTCTAGCGGCACCGCAATTCTGGCCGTGGATCCCCTGCTGCACGACGTCCCGTCCAAAGGAGTCGGGTTCGGAGTCACCTTCGGCAGGCGTCTGGCCGAAGCGACCGGTCGTGCCGTGCTGCTGATACCGGGTGCGCGCGGGGATACGTCGTTTGCGCCGAAGAACGGCCACACCTGGGATCCCGCAGACCTGGGCACTCGCGTCAACCTGTACCGCCGGGCCGTCGAGGCCATCGATGCCGTACTGCGCGAACACCCGGGAAGCACCGTCGCCACGACTCTGTGGCACCAAGGTGAGACGGACGTACCGCTTACGGCCGGGCCGCTATATCAGCAGAAGCTCGACTCGCTCATCGACGGACTGCGGATGCGGTATGGCGCCGAGATGCCATTCCTGCTGGGTCAGATGGTCCCCGAAGAGATGGAACTGAGCCACCACGACTATTCGGTGATCAACGCGGTGCATGCCGACACCCCGAATCGTCACATCCGGACGGCCTTCGTGACTGGGCCGCGATCCTCGTTCAATGGTGGCCAGGACAGGCATTACAGCGCTGCGGGCCAGCACCAATTGGGTTCCTCGATGTGGGACGCGTATCGTTCCATGTGCGCCGCCGACATCGCGTCATATGGCATCGCATGAGTTGCGGGGCGGCGTTTTGGCGGTCGGTTCGACGGTTGTCGCGTTGCTGTCATTGAACGCACCGGATATATCTTCTTCAACAACGCCCCGCCGATCCCTTGCAGCATGCCGACGCCATTGTCGTTCTTGCTGGTGAGCATGACGGGCGAGAGGACTACGGAATTTCGTTGGCGCACGGCGGATGGGCGCCGACGGTGGTGCTGTCCAATCCGTATCCGACAACGCAGTGATGAAACGAGTCTGTAGGGAGAACCAGGGCGTCGAGGTCATCTGCGTGCGCCTCAGCAACTACACAGGGGGAAGCGGAAGTCACCCGGCGGTTAGCCGCTCAGCGATCTTGGGCGAAGCTGATAGTGGTCACCTGGAATTTCCACGTTCGACGCGCTCGACTGGTCTTTCGGCAATGCATCTCCGACAGTCCCCATGCGATTGTCATGCGCGCAGTGCCGCAGCGAAGCGATTTTTCAGTCCCACATTGGGAGTTGGTATATGCCTATAATTACGCCGCAATCATCAAGGTAGCCGTCCAGGGAAGCTGTTCCTAAGGTGCAATTTTCCCGAAAAGTAGCTATCTCGGGCAAACAGTGCGATAGTTTGCATCGGGGGATGCGCTTGGCAAGTCAGCAAACGAAAGGTGAAGCCTGACGTGACGGTGGATCAGGAGGCGGCGGTAACGCCCATCAGACCCTCACCGGTTTCCCCGGTTCCGAAGCCCGCCCCTGGGCTCGTCTGGCAGCGCCGGTATGCCCTTTCGCTGATTTTGACCGACGGCATCGTTGTTGTGGTCGCGATGGCCTGCGCGCAAATGGTGAAGCTGCAGCGCCCCGTCACCAACCTCGATCCGCTAACGTTGTATTTCGGCGTGCTCTCGCTGATTGTCGCCGCTATCTGGATGGGGTTGCTGGCGGCTTACCGGACCAGGTCCCTGCGCATAGTGGGAGCCGGTGTGGAGGAGTACAGGCGGGTCTTTTCGGCCACCTTGGCCACCATCGGTGTGGTCGCGGTTTTCCTCATGATCTTTCGCCCGGAGTACGCACGCGGCTATCTCGCCGTCGCATTTCCTCTCGGGCTTATTATGCTGCTGCTCAGTCGCAGCGTATGCCGACGCTTCCTGGCCTGGCACCGTGCCAGGGGGCGGTGCGTGACGTCGGTCGTCGCAGTCGGCAACCCGCACGCCGTGCGTAGCCTCGTTCAATCGCTGACGCGGGCGTGGGGATACGGCTACAACGTCGTCGGTGTCTGCCTGACCGGGCGCAGCCCGGGCGGAACCATGGAGATCCCCGGCGTCGGAGTGTTGCCGGTATTGGGCGACGAATATCATGTCGAACACGCCCTCGCAGTGAGCCAGGCTGACACCGTCGCGCTGACGGCTACCGACCACCTCGGGCCCGACGGTTTGCGGGAGCTGTCCTGGCAACTCGACAGCCTTGGCGTCGACTTGGTGGTTTCCCCCGGCATGGTGGACGTCGCCGGGCCGCGGCTGACGATGCGGCCGGTGGCCGGTTTGCCGCTGATCCACATCGAGAAGCCGCAGTACAGCGGAACCAAGAAACTGCAGAAGCGGGCCTTCGACATCTTTGTCTCGGTCGCGGTGCTGTTGTGCGCCTCTCCGCTGATGCTTGTCGCGGCGATCGCAATCAAGCTGACGAGCCGCGGACCCGTCTTCTATCGTTGCGAGCGGGTCGGACTCGACGGCAAGCCGTTCGACATGATCAAGTTCCGCACCATGGTGGTAGACGCGGATCAGCAGGTGGAAAGCCTCGCTGAGCACAACGAATTCGCCGGTGGGGTGCTGTTCAAGATTCGACGCGACCCGAGGGTGACATCAGCCGGTCGAATCCTGCGCCGCTACAGCGTCGACGAGTTGCCGCAATTCATCAACGTTCTGCGCCGCGACATGAGTGTGGTTGGTCCGCGGCCCCCGCTGCGGCGCGAGGTTGACAGCTACACCGACCAGGTTCGCAGGCGGCTGCTCGTGCTGCCGGGGATCACCGGACTGTGGCAGGTCAGCGGGCGGTCCGACCTGTCCTGGGAGGACTCCGTACGACTGGATCTGTCCTACGTTGAAAACTGGTCCATCAGTAACGATCTGCTGATCGCAGCCAAGACCCTCAGAATCGTCTTGTCCGGCGCTGGGGCCTACTGAAGCACCTCGGGTAGCTTGGTTCGCGCGGCCTCAGTGCCGGCGAAATAACTGCGAGGTGGGTGTAAATGCGCCGAATGGCGCCGTGGATTGCTGTCGTCGTTGGTTTGGTGCTCCAGGTCGTCGTCGTGGCCGCGGTGCTACCGATCGCCATGCCGCTCGGGCTTGCGTTTTTGAACCTGTTTCCCTCGTCGGGGGGCCCTCCGGTGACCGTCGCATCGGCGAATCTCAGCGGCACCGGACCCGGTTCGCTGGTCACCGCGACAACCATGCCGGGAGTCACCCGCACGGTGCAGGGACGCGGCTTGCACGCAGCCAGGGTGCTGTACCGGTCCACCTCCGGAGACAGCGGCGCGCCGACTGTCGTCTCCGGTTCAGTCTTCACACCTTCGCGGGAAGCCCCTCCCGGCGGATGGCCGGTGGTGGCAATCGGCCACGGCACGATGGGTATCGACGCTCCCTGCGCGCCGTCGATGTCCGAGACCCTCAACGGCCTGATGGCGTTCGTCAACCCTTTTGCCAAGATGGGCTATGCCGTCGCCGTCCCCGACTACCAAGGGCTGGGCACCAAGGGCATCCACCCCTACCCCGACTCCCGAACCGCCGGGCTGAACATGATCGACGCTGTGCGCGCGCTGCGACGAACCTTTCCCGATGTATCGAACAAGTGGGTGGCGTTCGGCCATTCGCAGGGCGGCGGCGCGGCATGGGCCGCCGATGAACAAGCGGCGACCTACGCGCCGGAGCTTGACCTCGTCGGAGCCGACGCGGCAGCCCCGGCCGCCGATGTTGCTGGTTTGGTCGACAAGGCACAGAGCGGCACACTCACACCCGACCAGCGGCCAGTCATGCAGCTGATCGTGGAGTCACTGGCGCGGTTGCATCCCGATCTCAACCGCGACGACTACCGGCGAGGTGCCGCCAAGCAATATTGGGATGTGCTTTCCGCGTGCAGCGGTCCCAAGCTCAATGAGCGAGCAGGGGCGATCGAGCAGCTGCGGGCCGGCGACTTCACCCCCCGCACGCCTGCCTCGGCCGAGCGCCTGCGGCAATTGCTGCACCAATGGGCGCTACCTCAGAAGCCGCTATCGGCGCCGCTGTCGGTGTGGTACGGCGGCGCGGATACATACGTGGACTCGGCCTGGACAGCAGCTGCCATCGCGCACGCCTGTGCTCTCGGGGGGACAGTGACGGTCCAGTTTGAGCCGACCAAGGGGCACGGCGACGTCGATCTCGCCACGCAGCTGACCTGGATCGCCGATCGCTTCGCGGGCAAGACACCGGCCAATGACTGCTGACCCGCCACGTCCGGCACTGGATGGGTCCGGGCTGCGCGACTCACTGACGGGCCCGCAGTCGCCCTGGCGTCGGATTGAAATCGTCGAGGAAATCGGCTCCACGAATGCGGAATTGATCGCGCGGGCAGCCGCCGGTGAAAACATCGCCGGTACCGTGCTGCTCGCGGAGCATCAGACCGCGGGCCGCGGACGCGGCGGACGGACGTGGTTGGGGGTGCCCCGGGCTTCCATTGCGATGTCGGTCGGCGTTTCGGCCGAAGGGCTTCCCGAAGAACAGTGGGGCTGGCTTCCGCTGTTGACGGGCATCGCGGTGGTGGATGCCATCGCGGCGACGACCGATATCCGGGCAGGCCTGAAATGGCCCAATGATGTGCTTGCGAACGGTTACAAGCTCGCAGGCATCCTCGCGGAAGTTGCGTCCCCACAACCGATCGTCGTCGTCGGCATCGGACTCAACGTGACGCTGCAACCCGGTGAAATCGACGAGCCCGGCGCGACGTCTCTGCTCGCGCAGGGCGCCACGGTTGACCGCAATGAGTTGGTGCGCGAGATTCTCGGTGAGTTGGCGTCGCGGGTCCACGGCTGGCGAGCCGCGGGCGGCCCGGGGGTGACGCTGCCCGAGGACTATCGCGCCCGCAGCGTGACGATCGGGTCGCGGGTGCGTGCCCTACTGCCGGGCGAACGCGAGATCGTCGGCACCGCCGTCTCGATCGACAGGCATGGGCGGCTCTGCGTCGATACCGGCATGCAAATCGCGACGGTATCCGCCGGCGACATTGTGCATTTGCGGCCCGTGGAGCGGCCCCCATCTGGGTAGAGTCGCACCGTGGGTTACCCGGAGAATGTGCTTGCCGCTGACGAGCAGGTGGTGCTGCACCGGCACCCGCACTGGAAGCGCTTGATCGGCCCGGTGCTGATTCTCTTGGTGGCCACCGCGCTCGCCGCGTTCGGCGCCGGGTACGTCAATCAAACCGACTGGGATCCCACCGCCCGCAACGTCGTGCTGCTGGTGATCGTGGCAATCTGGTTGGTGGTCATCGGGTGGTTGACGGTTTGGCCGTTCCTCAATTGGTGGACAACACATTTCGTCATCACCGACCGGCGCGTGATGTTTCGCCACGGGTTGCTGACCCGTTCGGGCATCGACATCCCGCTGGCGCGGATCAACAGCGTCGAGTTCCGGCACGGCCTACTGGACCGGATGCTGCGCACCGGCACTCTGATCATCGAATCCGCGTCGCAGGATCCCCTCGAGTTCCACGACATTCCGCTCGTGGAGCGGGTGCATTCACTGCTGTATCACGAAGTTTTCGACACCCTGGGCTCGGAGGAATCGCCGAGCTGAGTCAGCCGCCTGGAGCGTCGAGTGGAGCGACGGAGTGGCGTGACGTTGCCGTCGTGCAGAGCCGGATCGCGTGCGTCTTCGATCGCCTCGGCGATACCACCTGCGGTGAGGGATTCGATGGCCTTGTCCGGGTCGCGGCCGAACTCGTCGGGGAACACCCAGCGGCGGAACGCCCAGAACCGGAACGCCATCTGCATCAGGTTGCCGATGATGTACGCCGAGATGAAGTCGGCGATGTTCTCGGTGGTCAGTGAGACGTCAGGCACACGAAGCTGCAGCACGTAGCTGGAGAACCAGAGCGGCGCCATGCAGATCAGCACGCCGATACCGCTGAAGCCGAAGAACAGAAGCGCCTCGTGGTGGCGCTCGCGACCGCCGCGGTTCTGGAAGCTCCATTCGCGGTTGAGAATGTAGGACGCGATCACCGCGACGATGCCTGCGATGATCTTCGCGGTGACCGGCTTGGGCTCCAGCACCGTCAGCTTGAGCGTGTAGAAAACCGCCGAATCGATGACGAACGTCGTCGCACCGACGATCGCGAATTTAATGAGTTCGTGATGCCGTTCGAAGTACGGCCGGATCAGGCGTGGCAGCCGCGCGATCGTGGCATCGGTGAAGGACACGACAACGCAGTCTACGGAAACAACGCTCCCGACGCGTACCCATGCAGGTCGCGGCCGGTAAACCTCAGTCTCGCGGCCATGACAACATATGCCTGTGCCCCGTAAACCCAGCTCGCCCCCGCTGGTGGCCATGGTCGGCGGTGGACAGCTGGCCAGGATGACGCACCAGGCGGCGATTGCGCTTGGCCAGACGCTGCGGGTGCTGGCCGTCAGTAAGGACGATCCCGCCGCGCAGGTCACCCCGGATGTCGTCATCGGCGCGCACACCGATCTGGACGCGCTGCGAGCGGCGGCGGCCGGTGCCAACGCCCTGACGTTCGATCACGAGCACGTGCCGACCGAACTGCTCGAGAAACTTGTCGCCGACGGGGTAAACGTGGCTCCGCCGCCGTCGGCCCTGATCCATGCCCAGGACAAGCTCGTGATGCGGCGGCGCCTCGAGGCACTTGGCGCGCCGGTGCCGCGATTCGCCGAGGTGACCGACGTTGCGGACGTCGACGCGTTCGCCGCGCGCGTCGGCACGGACATCGTGGTCAAGACCGTGCGCGGCGGCTACGACGGTCGCGGCGTGACACTGGCCCGTGACGTGGCCGAGGCCCGTGATGTCGCGGGCAGCTACCTGGCCGACGGTGCTGCGGTGCTGGTCGAGGAGAGGGTGGCGATGCGGCGCGAACTGGCCGCGCTGGTGGCACGGTCACCGTTCGGGCAGGGTGCGGCATGGCCCGTGGTGCAGACGGTGCAGCGCGACGGTATCTGCGTCGAGGTGATCGCTCCCGCGCCGCACCTGGACGCCGAATTGGGCAGCGCCGCAGGGCAACTCGGCGTTGCGATTGGCCGACGAACTCGGCGTGGTCGGCGTGCTGGCGGTCGAGCTGTTCGAGACCGTCGACGGTCGGCTGATGGTCAACGAACTGGCGATGCGTCCGCACAACTCCGGGCACTGGAGCATGGACGGCGCACGGACCGGTCAGTTCGAGCAACACCTGCGCGCGGTGCTCGACTATCCGCTTGGCGATACCGTCGCCGATCGCGCCGGTAACCGTGATGGCCAATGTGCTTGGCGCGCAAGAGACTCCGGCGATGAGCATGGATGAGCGGCTGCATCACCTGTTCGGCCGCATGCCGGAGGCCAGGGTTCACCTCTACGGCAAGGGTGAGCGGGCCGGCCGCAAGATCGGCCACGTCAACGTCCTTGGCGCCGCGCGGCGGCTCGCTCGACGACGACGCGTACGTCGCCGATGTGCGGGAACGGGCGGTCCGGGCCGCACACTGGTTGTCGCACGCCGAGTGGACCGACGGATGGAGTGGACATGGCCGATGAGCGCTTGCGCGAAGAGGAGACGGCAACAGCCGCGCCTGCGCCGCTTGTCGGCGTGATCATGGGCAGCGACAGCGACTGGTCCGGTGATGGAGGACGCCGCGCACGCCCTCGCCGAGTTCGACGTGCCGTTCGAGGTCGGCGTGGTGTCGGCGCATCGCACGCCGGACCGCATGCTCGAGTACGCGCGGACGCGCGGCCGACCGCGGCATCAAGGTGATCATCGCCGGTGCCGGCGGCGCGGCGCACCTGCCGGGCATGGTGGCCTCGGCGACGCCGCTGCCGGTGATCGGGGTGCCGGTGCCGCTGGCCAGGCTCGACGGCCTGGACTCACTGCTGTCGATCGTGCAGATGCCGGCCGGCGTGCCGGTCGCGACGGTGTCGATCGGCGGCGCCCGCAACGCCGGTTTGCTCGCGGTGCGCATTCTCGGCGTAGCTGATCCCGCGTTGCGTGAGCGAATTACGGTGTTCCAGGCGAACTGGAACGGACGGTGCTGCAAAAGGATGAGGCGCTGCGCGACCGGCTGCTCGGCGAGTAGGTGGGCTAATTATCTTGTTTGCCCGAGCCCAAGTTGCGCGTGATGCCCGCAAACAACCGTCAACGGCATGGTTTCCAAATTGTGACGTAGTGGGGTTATCGCCCGATTACCTGTGAACGACGGGTCATGATCGGTGCGAACCACCGCATTCGGCATGGCCGGCATGTGCAGGCCGACTGTCTATAAGCTAACCTTGCCGCTGTGCTTGAGAGATTTGCGGCCTACGGGAACGAGGCGATTTCTTGACCGTCCCGGCCGCCACGGTAAAGTTACCGCTGAGTAGCATCAAGCAATCTGTACCGCGACGTCAGATCCTGCGATGCGCTGATGATCGGCACTCAGCCTCGGTGCCGTATTTGCCCGTCGCAATTTCGTGCTTGGGCGGGACCTAAGGGAGAAACATGCCTACCGACACTGTGACAGCCAACTATTGGCTACCGACTCAAAACGGGATTAGCGACCGCAGCGCGGAGCGGTCGATCCGTCGGGTCCGTTCCCGCGCGCCATTGCGGCTTGGACTTGCCGGGGGCGGAACCGATGTGTCGCCGTACTGTGACACCTACGGTGGCATCGTCCTGAACGCCACTATCGATCGATACTGCTACGCCACCCTTGAGGAGACCCCGGATGGCGCTATTGAGTTCCGCGCCCCCGATATTGGGGTGACCGACCATCTGTCTGGCGTCGAGTCGGGTGAGTCGACGCCGCTGGATCTGCACCGGGCGATCTACGAACGAATGAACCGCGATTTCGACCTGGGCAGGCCGGGGATACGTCTGACCACGATCTCGGACGCACCTCCCGGGTCGGGCCTTGGCTCCTCGTCGACCTTGGTCGTTTCGGCCATCGAGGCTTTTCGCGAGTTCTTTGACCTACCGCTCGGCGAGTACGACGTCGCACACCTCGCGTTTGAGATAGAGCGCGAGGACTACGGGCAGGCCGGAGGAAGCCAAGATCAGTACGCCGCGACGTTCGGCGGATTCAATGTGATGGAGTTCGGGCCTTCCGGGCGGATCATCGTCAATCCTCTGCGAATCAAAGAGGCGACGTTGCGCGAACTGGAAGCCTCAATTGTGCTCTTTCATACCGGCGTCTCCCGTAACTCCGCCGACATCATTCAGCGTCAGACCAGCTACATATCGGCGGGGGCGACGTCGCAACTCGAAGCGACTCATAAACTCAAGGACGAGGCGATTGCCATGAAGGAGGCCCTCCTCAAGGGAGACCTCGTGCAGCTCGCCGAAGTTCTCCGTCGAGGGTGGCAGGCGAAAAAGCAGCTGGCCGAAGGGATTTCGAACCCCCACATCGACGAATGTTTTGACGTCGCCCACCGGGCCGGTGCGCTGGCCGGAAAGGTGTCAGGCGCAGGCGGCGGGGGATACGTATTGTTTCTCACCGATCCGGTCCGGCGGCCGGCGGTCATGCAGGCTCTCAACGACCTCTCCAACGGTGCGGTACAGCCAACACATTTTGTTTCGGAAGGAGCAGTAGCGTGGTCACTGCGATGAGTACGGATGTCTCGACGTTCATCGATGGCGAGATCGCCAAGAGTCGCGCCGGCCTCGACGCATTGGAAAGCCCGCACTATTCGCAGCTGCTCGCGAACATCTCAAGCAAGGTCGTTGAATCGTTGCGTGCGGGCGGAAAAATCATGTTCTGCGGAAATGGTGGATCGGCTGCAGACTCGCAGCACCTGGCCGCCGAGTTGGTGGGCCGCCAGAATTACAATCGAGCCCCCGCTGCCGGCCTTGCGTTGACCGTTGACACTTCCGCTCTTACCGCTATTGGCAATGACTACGGATACGATTCGGTTTTCTCTCGGCAGGTCGAAGCGCTCGGAAATGCCGGTGACGTTCTCATCGGCATTTCGACGTCGGGCCGGTCCTTAAGTGTCGTCCGGGCGATTGAATCAGCGAAGGCAAAGGGCATTACAACCGTTTCGTTCACCGGCCACGAAGCCAGGGATATGAGCATCGCCGATCATTTGTTGTGTGTACCGGCCACCGAAACGGCCAAGATTCAAGAACTTCACATCACTTGTGGTCACATTATTTTTGCTCTTGTGGAGCGCACACTCTTTCCTATCGGCGACTAACTGGCGGCCGTGGACCGAGGCGCCCCAAGCGGTTCGGACAAACGGCACCGGGTCGATTGCGGCGGCTTCGTCAAGGAGCAGGGTCCGGTCCTCGGCGATCCCGGCTGCACGGGCGGCAGCGATATCGCTTGGTTGATCGCCGATCAAGATCGAGTTAGCCAAGTCGAGGTTGAGGTCGCGTGCCGCGGCGAGGATCAACCCCGGCCTGGGCTTGCGACATTGACAATCTCTTTGCGCGGGGTCGGCGGACAGCGGGTGGTGGGGGCAGATGTATATGCCGTCGAGGACGATCCCGCGCTCGCTGAGTGTGGCAAGGAGCAAGGCGTGGATAGTCATCACGTCGGATTCGGTGGCCCGGTTCCTGCCGACCGCTCCCTGATTGGTGACGACGATCAGGGCGGCGCCGACCTCTTGAGCGGCGAGCGCCGCATCCAAGGCGAGGTCGATCGGCTCGAAGTCGCTCGGCTCGATGACGTAGCCGTCGATGACACGGCGATTCAGAACCCCATCGCGGTCCAAAAACAGAGCAGGTCGAGGCACCGAACCAGCTTCACCGCGGATGTAACGGAGCACGGACCGAGACACTACCGCGCTTCAACCGGGTCGACCCGACAGGTAAAGTTACTGATGAGTAGGAGGGTCCCGATGGCTGCTTTATCCGGTAACCCGGATTTCGATCTGTTCATGCTGTCCGACGAACACAACGAGTTGCGGGCGGTGTTGCGCGACTTGTGTGAGAAGGAAATCGCCCCGTTTGCGGCCGACGTGGACGAGAAGGCGCGTTATACCGATGAGGCGTTGGCGGCACTGACCGCCTCGGGTTTCGCAGCCATCCATATTCCGGAGGAATACGGTGGGCAGGGCGGCGACGCGGTGGCCGCCTGCATCGTGATCGAGGAAGTCGCGCGTGTGTGCGCGTCGTCTTCGCTTATCCCGATCTGCAACAAGCTGGGCACCATGGGCATGCTGATGCGCGGCTCTGAGGAACTCAAGAAACAGGTGCTGCCGACGATCGCTGCGGGCGAGGCCGTCGCTTCGTATGCGCTCTCCGAACGGGAGGCCGGCAGCGACGCGGCCGCGATGCGCACCCGCGCGCGCCGCGACGGCGACGACTGGGTGCTCAACGGCGCGAAGTGCTGGATCTCCAATGGCGGGCACTCGACGTGGTACACGGTGATGGCGGTGACCGATCCGGACAAGGGTGCCAACGGCATCTCGGCGTTCGTCGTGCACAAGGACGATCCCGGTTTCACCGTCGGTCCCAAGGAGCGCAAGCTGGGCATCAAGGGCTCACCAACCACCGAGCTGTACTTCGAGGACTGCCGCATCCCCGGCGACCGGATCATCGGCGAGCCCGGCACCGGCTTCAAGACCGCATTGGCCACGTTGGATCACACGCGCCCGACGATTGGCGCGCAGGCCGTCGGCATCGCGCAGGGAGCGCTCGACGCCGCCGATCGCATATGTCAAGGAGCGCAAGCAGTTCGGCAAGCCGGTCAGCGATTTCCAGGCCGTGCAGTTCATGCTCGCGGATATGGCGATGAAGCTCGAGGCCGCCCGGCTGATGGTGTACACCGCCGCGGCCCGCGCCGAACGCGGCGAACCCAACCTTGGCTTCCTCTCGTCAGCGTCGAAGTGCTTCGCCTCCGACGTGGCGATGGAAGTGACCACTGACGCGGTCCAGCTGTTCGGCGGTTACGGCTACACGGTCGATTTCCCCGTCGAGCGGTTCATGCGCGACGCCAAGATCACACAGATCTACGAGGGCACCAACCAGATCCAACGTGTCGTCATGTCACGAGCGTTGTTGAAGTAGTCCCTGCAGCGCGGCAGCTGTCACTTCACAAGGCCGACAAGGCGGTGGTAGACCGCGCGCGCCGTCTCGCTGCGGCGCGCTACATCCACGGGTCGTTTCGGCACTGGCACCAGGACCCCGACGTCGTGGCCGGCGAACACCGAGCTGAATACGGCCGTCATGGTTCGGCCGGCGTAGGTGTCGTCGATGGCTTGCCGATACCGCTTGGCGTGGTCGGGCCGAGCGAAGAGAACCTTGTTGAAACCGATGTAGAAGGGCACCAGATCGCCCCCCTGCTCGAGGTAGTGGAGCGTCCCGACGGCTACGCCGGGCCACTGTTGGTTGAACACATCGTCGGCGATCGCGACGCCAGCGTCGGCGAGGGTGTTCTCGGCCAGTCGCATATCGCTGTGCACGATCTCTTCGGTATGGCCCCCATCGACCGAAAACAGCCGGACGTCCTTCAACTCGGGAATGTCCCCCGACTTGATCTTTGTGGAGTCGCCCTCGTGGATAACCAGCCCGTCGCGCCCCGTCCACCGGTCGATGTTCCGCAGGAACCAGTCGAGGTCGCCTGCGCCGGAGTTGTCGATGTTGGCGTCCTGATCCTCGAACAGGTCGATCGCGATCGACGCTTCGCCAGGGCGCTGCAACAGCTTCATGGCGATGAACAGCTGACCGTGATGCACGCCGATCTCGGCTATCGGTCCTCCAACGCCCGCATCCCGCTGGGCGGTATCGACTGTCTTCAACAAGCTGATCGCAGGCGATTCGGTGTAGCCGTCGACCCCGCGATGGCCGAATAGGCGGTACGCGCCGAAGCCCTTCGTGATGCCGTCCACGCGATGTAGCTTACGGTGCCAGGGTTTGCCCCGCGCCGTTGGCCGAAGGTGTCTACCCCTTGGTTACCTTCTCCGTCTGCCGGCGGCGGTCGAGCACGGCGGCATCCGGGTTCGCCACCTGCACCAGCGACGCGCCGGCGGCGAAAACCGCCAACAGGTTGTCGGTCAGCTCATCGGCGGTTGTCCCAGCCGGCTGTCGACATCACGCGGTCGACGGCCGTGAAACCCTGTGCGGCAGCAGAGGCTTGGGCATCCGCGAGCACCTCGGCGACAGACCGGCCGTCCAGCGCGGCGCCCGGATGGCGCTCGGGCGAGATCTGATCGCCGTGCACCCGCACCGACGTGGCGTAGTCGGTGACGCCGACGGGCAGATCCGCCGCCGGCTTGCCGAATGGGTCGAGCGACAACACCGCGATCTCGCCAACGCCGACCGCATCGTCGGCCTCGGAGAGTCGGTCGGCGGTGCACAGCCCGATGTCGGCGGCACCGCCGTCGAGCACGACTTCCGCACCGATCCACCAGATTCCGAACAGCACGGCGGCGGTCTGCCAATGCGCGGGCAGCAGCACTGCGACCCGGGCCGCCGGGCCTGCACCCAGTTCATCGCGCAGCAGATTGCCGGTCTTGGCGGCCCAGTTGGCCAGGGTGACCGTCGACAGCTCGATGCGTTCGCCGGTGGCGTCGTCGTAGTAGGTGATCCGCGGCCCGACCGGATCGGCGGCCATGAGCGGATCCAGCAGCGCCGACGTGAGCGTCGTCAGTTGACGCACTCCGGGTCGTTGGAGCCTGCCGTGAGGATCGGCGATGGCGCGGGCGCGGCGTCGGTCGATCTCCGCTGCCGCCGGGATCGACGGTGGCCAGCGTCGGATCGCTGCCGTCGAGGCCGGAACCGGGGCCGGTGTAGTCAGCCGTCAGCACGACCCGCGCCGAGCCGGGTGACACCGATGCGTTCTCGACGACCGGTAGCCCGCCGAGCTCCTTGGAAACCGCCTGCGCGCCAAGGTCGTCGGCCTTGGCGGCCTGCACCTGGCTGCCGGTGACATGACCGCCCTCGTTGTTGCCGGTGTTGCCCGGTCGCGAATCCCTTGTTGGTCAGCACCTGCGAGACGGCGGCGGCCAGCCCGTTGACATCGGTGTCGTTGACCACATCGACCGTGGTTTTGCTTGGCGCATAAGCCAATTGCTCGGTCTTGCCTTCATCCTGCTCTTGTAGCAGGCCGGCCACCCATTCCTTGACCTGGGCGGGATCGATCCTGCACCACGCTCTGCATGCCGTCGTCGCTCCAGCCGGCCTCCTCGAGGATGGGGATGGTGGCGAACGCGACGCTGCCTGCGGCAAGCTTCTGCAGCTGCTCGGCGAAATCCATGATGTCCCAACCCTCGGAGAGCACCACGGATCGCTGGACGGCGTCCTCGAGCCGGTTCAATGTCGACGGGCTGGACAGCGTCTTGCTGGAGATCACCTCGTGCGCGAGCGACGCCATCACCGCCTGTTGCCGGGTGACCCGGTCCAGGTCTCCGCGGGGAAGGTCGTGGCGCTGCCGGACGAAGCTGAGCGCCTGCGGGCCGTTCAGCTTCTGCCAGCCGGCAGGGAAGTCGGCTCCCGAAAGAGGTTCGTACACAGCATCTTTCAGGCAGACGTTGACACCGCCGAGGGCGTCGGTGATCAGCGCGAAGCCGAGCAGCCCGATTTCGGCGTAGTGGTCGACGGTGACGCCGGTGAGGTTGGCGACGGTCTTGATCAACGCTTCGCGGCCGGCTTCGGTCGCTTCTGGTTCGGCCTGTGCCGGGTCCATGCCCTTTTGTTCGACGAGCTCCGTCTTCTTCTCGAAATAGGCCGAGCCGTACACGCCGTTGATCTTCATCTTGTTCCCGCCCGGCGTCTGGACGTAGGAGTCGCGGGGGATGGAGATCGCGGTGGCGGACTTTCCGTTGTTGGGGATGCGGATCAAGATGATCGTGTCGGTGTTGGTGGATTCGTCGTCGCCGGCCCGCAGCGTCGCCAGTTCCTCTTCGGACAGCGGGTTGCCGTGCGCGTCGGTGCGGCTGTCCAAGCCGACCAGCAGGATGTCGATCGCACCGTCCTCGCCGCCCTCGCCGAGCGCGATCGAGGAGATGTGGTTGATGCCGGATTCGAACGAGCGGATCTTGCCCCACGCCACGCCGGTGCCGACCACGATGGCCAAGGCCGCCGCCACGGCGATGACACGGGTCAGGCGAGCGGGCATCTGCCCAGGCTACTTGCGAGACGGGCGCAGACCCGGTAGCGCAGGTCGGCGTGCCAGACTCGAAGCGCATGCCTGACCGAATCGTTATCTCCGGCGCCGGTGGCATGGTGGGGCGCTTCTTGGCAGCTCAGGCCCGTCGGCAGGGCCGCGACGTGCTGGCGCTGACGTCGGCGGAGTGGGATATCACCGATCCGGCGGCGGCGGAACGTTTCATCCAGTCCGGTGACGTCGTGGTGAACTGCGCCGCGTACACCAAGGTCGACGCCGCCGAAGAGGACCAGGAGCGGGCCCACGCCGTCAATGCGTCGGGGCCCGAGAACGTCGCGCACGCCTGCGCCCGCGCCGGCGCGGATCTCATCCACATCTCCACCGACTATGTATTCAGTGGTTCTTCGACGGCGCTCAACGCCGTCCCGTACGAGATCGACGACGAAACCGGGCCGCTGAGCGTGTATGGGCGCACCAAGCTGGCGGGCGAGCTGTTGGTGCTGGCCGCGATGCCCGACGCGCACATCGTCAGGACCGCGTGGGTCTACGAAGGCGGCGACGGCAGCGACTTCGCCGCCGTGATGCGCCGGCTGGCGGCCGGCGACGGAGCGGTGGATGTGGTGGCCGACCAGGTCGGCTCGCCGACCTACGTCGGTGACTCTGGTCGATGCGCTGCTGGAGATCGCCGACGGCTCCATCCGCGAACCGGTGTTGCACGCCGCCAACGAGGGCGAAGCAAGCCGATTCGACCAGGCCCGTGCGGTATTCGAGGCCGTCGGCGCCGATCCGGAGCGGGTTCGTCCCGTCGGTACCGACGCCCATCCGCGTCCCGCGCCGCGGCCGCCGTATTCGGCGTTGTCTTCACGGCGGTCCGCCGAGGCGGGGCTGACGCCGCTGCGGCCGTGGCGCGACGCGCTGGCCGCCGCGCTCGCGGCGCATTAGCGGTTGTGCCTTAGGCGTTGCGAACCGCTCGGCGGGTTGATTGTCGAGGATCAATTCCGCGGCGCGCCAGGCCATCGCCAGTATCGGCCCAGTGAGGTTGCCCGAGACCATCGTCGGCATGATCGAGCAGTCGACGATGCGCAGCCCCTCGACACCGCGTACGCGCAACTGATCGTCGACGATGTCCTCGTCGCTGGGGCCCATCGCGCATGTGGCGACCGCGTGGCTTCCGGTGGCACCGGTCTTGATGGCGGCGTCGATGATCTCGTCGTCGGACGCAACGCCGACTGCCCGGCAGCGTCTCGTGGTCGACGTGCTCGGCAAGCGGCGAATGCTCGAAGATGTCCCGGATCTTGCGAACCACACCCGCCATCGTCGTGCGGTCGTAGTCGGTGGCCAGATAGTTGGGGTCGATCGACAGCGGCGCGTTCGGGTCGGCCGACGTGATCCACACGCTGCCCTCCGACGTCGGTCGCAGATATCTCGGCCGCGCAGGAGACCCCGCCGTGGGAATCGATCGCGCCGCGCTCTTCGCCGCTGACATCGGCGACCGACAACAACCGCGCCAGGAACTGACCGTCGACGCGATCGAGTTCCGGCCGCGTCTTGAAGACCGCCATCACGTCGCCCGTCGGTGTTGCCAGCGGGCCCCTGCGCGTGGCCGCAAACTTCAGTGCCGCAGAGATTTTGCCGAACTGTCGTGCGCAGCTGTCGGTTGTAGCCCAGGTCGTCCTTCAACTGGTAGGTGACGAAGGCGCAGAAGTGCTCGAGCATGCGACGGCCGACGTTATCCCGCTCGAGATACACCGGGACTCCGGCCTTCTCGAGCACCTCGCGCGGCCCGATTCCGGACAGCTGCAAGATCTTCGGTGAGTGCAGCGCCCCCATCGCGACGATCACTTCGCGGCGGGCGCGCACCTCAGAGGTGTTGCCGCCTGTCCGGATCTCCGCACCGACGGCGCGCCCGTTCTCGAAAATGAGCCGCTGCGCGTAGGTGTCGGTGGCCAGATGCAGATTGGGCCGTTTGAGAACGGGATCGAGGAACGCCTTGGCGGCGCTGACCCGCAAGCCTCGGTGGATCATGGCCATCGCGGGCCCGACGCGCTCCTCGTCGGATTCGTTGTAATCCTGGACGCTGCGCAGGCCGGTATTCGCGCCCGGCGTCGATGATGTACTGGCTCAACGCATCTGGGAACCGCGGTTGGGAGATGTGAAGGGGGCCGCCAACGCCCCGTGTCGGTGAGGGGCCGAACTGGTTGTCCTCGAAGGCCTTGTAGATCGGCAGGATGTTGTCCCAGCCCCAGCCACTATTACCGAGCCGCTCGAGATCGTCGTAGTCTTCGCGGTTCCCGCGGTTGTACACCAAGCCGTTCAGCGCCGTTGACCCGCCGACGGCCTTTCCGCGGACCCAGCGTTCGTTGAGTTTGTCGGCGGCGCCGTACGGCTCGAGCTGGTACACGAAGCTGTACTTGTGTCCCTCGTAGCTCAGGGGGTCTGTGGATGTCCGTCCGTTGTTCGAACAGGCCTGCGCCCATCATCGGGATGGCGAAGTACGGACCGCGGGCGGGTGGGCCGGCTTCGACCAGCAGCACCTCGTTTCGAGGATCCTCCGAAAGCCGGTTTGCCAGTACGCAGCCGGCGGCGCCTGCGCCGAGGATGACATAGTCGAACGCAGCCCATACCGCTTATGTCCTTTCCCGGCCACGGTCCTTCGCCTCGTCGGCGGTTGGATTGCGGCCGTTAGACAGACTACCGGGCTGAAGCACGGACACTCATTTTGGACGGCGTTGCTGAGGTCGCCGATTGGGGGTGCGGCTACCCTCTAGCCCGTGAGCGACGAACTGGCGGTGGTCACGGTGACGTATTCACCGGGGCCGCACCTCGATCGGTTCCTGGCGACACTCTCGCATGCCACCGAGCGGCCCGTGACGGTGATCATGGCCGACAACGGTTCGACGGACGGTGCGCCGGAAGAAGCGGTGCGAGCGCTATCCCAATGCCCGGCTGCTGCGCACCGGCGGCAATCTGGGCTACGGCACCGCGGTGAACCGCGCGGTCGCGGAGATCACGCCGGAGTCGCGAGTTTGTGGTGGTCGCCAACCCGGACGTGCAGTGGGGGCCCGCGCAGCATCGACGTGTTGCTGGAGGCGGCCGAACGCTGGCCGCGGGCGGGGTCGCTGGGACCGCTGATCCGCGACCCCGACGGCTCGGTGTACCCGTCGGCGCGCCACCTGCCCAGCCTGATCCGCGGCGGCATGCACGCGGTCGTCGGCCCGTTCTGGAAATCCAACCCGTGGACGGCCGAATACCGGCAGGAGCGAACCGAGCCCAGCGAACGCCCGGTCGGCTGGCTGTCCGGATCGTGCTTGTTGCTGCGGCGCTCCGCGTTCGATGAGGTGTCGGGCTTCGACGAGCGCTATTTCATGTACATGGAGGACGTCGACCTGGGTGATCGCCTCGGCAGGGCGGGCTGGCAGAACGTATACGTGCCGTCGGCGGAGATTTTGCACGACAAGGGTCACGCCACTGGCCGCGACCCGGCCCGCAACTTGGCGGCCCACCACACCAGCACCTACACTTTCCTGGCAGATCGGCATCCGAAGCGGTGGCAGGCGCCATTGCGGTGGACGATAAGGGGCGCGCTCGCTGCGCGCGCGGGCCTGGTGGTCCGGAGTTCTCGGCGCAAGCAGAGCGAAAGGACGGCTCTACGTGGTCAACCCGGCGGAGGTCGACGCGGTCGTTCTGGTCGGCGGCATGGGCACGCGGCTGCGGCCGCTGACCCTGTCGGCGCCCAAGCCGATGTTGCCGACCGCCGGTCTGCCGTTTCTGACCCATCTGCTGTCGCGGATCGCGGATGCGGGCATCGAGCATGTCGTGCTGGGCACCTCGTACAAGGCGGGCGTCTTCGAGTCGGAGTTCGGCGACGGGTCCAAGCTGGGCCTGCAGATCGACTACGTCGTCGAGGACGAGCCGCTGGGCACCGGCGGCGGTATCGCCAACGTGTCGGAGAAGCTGCGCCACGACACCGCGCTGGTGTTCAACGGCGACGTGCTCTCGGGCGCCGACCTGCGGCGCGCTGCTGGACACCCATGAGAACAACGGCGCCGACGTCACCCTGCACCTGGTGCGCGTCGGCGATCCCCGCGCGTTCGGCTGTGTGCCGACCGACTCCGACGGCGTGGTGACGGCGTTCCTGGAGAAGACGCAGGACCCGCCGACCGACCAGATCAACGCCGGCTGCTACGTGTTCAAGCGCGAGGTCATCGACCGGATCCCGAAGGGCCGGGCGCTTTCGGTGGAGCGTGAGGTGTTCCCAGGGCTGCTGGCCGACGGCCTCCGGGTGTGCGGCTACGTCGACTCGACCTACTGGCGCGATATGGGCACGCCCGACGACTTCGTGCGCGGCTCGGCCGACCTGGTGCGCGGCATCGCGCCGTCGCCTGCGCTCGGCGGTCAGCGCGGCGAGAAGCTTGTGCACGACGGCGCGGCCGTCGCACCGGGCGCCCTGCTGATCGGCGGCACGGTCGTCGGGCGGGGCGCGGAGATCGGCGCGGGTGCCCGCCTGGACGGTGCGGTGATCTTCGACGGTGCATGCATCGGGGCGGGCGCGGTGATCGAGCGCTCGATCATCGGCTTCGGTGCTCGCATCGGGCCGCGCGCGCTGATCCGCGACGGCGTTATCGGTGACGGCGCCGACATCGGCGCGCGCTGCGAACTGCTGCGCGGCGCGCGGGTGTGGCCCGGGGTCACCATCCCCGACGGCGGCATCCGCTACTCGACCGACGTCTGAGCGACTTCGGCTCGCAACGCTCGCTAGCCAACCGTAGGCGCGCCGTTCGCCAATTGCGTCAGGCCGAAGTCGCAGTCGTCCGGTAACGCGTCCAGCGGCCACCAGCGCAGGTCCAAAGACTCGTCGCTGCACGGCGATTTCGGCGTCGCGTGGCGCATGCACGATGAACTGCATGTCGAGGTGACGGGTCGGCACTCCCAGCGAGCAGGTGACGGGGTGCACGTGCAGCGCGGCCAGCTCGGGGTCGATCGTCAGGTCGTCGATGCCGGATTCCTCGGTGGCTTCGCGCAGTGCGGCGGCGACGATGTCGGCGTCGGTCTCCTCGCAGTGCCCGCCCAGTTGCAGCCACCGCCCGAACCGCGGGTGCAGCGTCAGCAGCGCGTGGGTGCCGGTGTGGTCGAGGACGAGCGCGGAGCCGGTGACATGGCCGGGCACGCACTCACGCAGGCAGCCGTCGGGCCGCGCGGCGAGGAACGCCAGCACCGCGTGCCGCAGCGTGTCCTGCGCGGGATCGGGTGCGCGCCAATCTGTCAGCGCTGCGACGGCCGATCCGTGCAGGCTCACTTGCGCACCAGCAGGTCGTCGGTAGGCACCGGATCGCGCGGGCCCGACGAGTCTTCGGGGTAGCCGATCGCGATGGCGCCCAACGGTTCCCAATCGGCGGGCAGCGCCAGCTCGTCGCGCACCAGGTCGGCGGCGAAGATGGTGGAGCCGATCCAGCAGCTGCCAACGCCACGCACGGCGAGCGCCACCAGCAGGGCCTGGACGGCGGCGCCGACCGCGACCGTGAACATGGTGTGCTCGGCGGCGGTCCGAGCGGCGTCGGGATAGCTGTGCGCACCGTCGGGCACCATGAACGGGATGACGAGTTCTGGTGCGTCGTAAAGGATCTGGCCGCGGCCGACGCGGCGCTCGACGGCGTCGGCGGGCCTGCCGTCGCCGGTCAGGTCGGCGCGCCACTTGGTCCTTCATCCGGTCCAGCAGCGCCAGCCGCCTGGCCGGGTCCTGCATCCACACGAACCGCACCGGCCGGGTGTGGTGCGGTGCCGGCGCGGTCAGGGCCTCGGCGACGGCGGCCTCGACGAGTTCGGGCGCGACGGGCTCGTCACTGAATCGGCGTACCGATCGCCGGAGCAGCTGCGCCTGGCCGCGGCCAAGCGCGATCGCTTCCTCGGTGCCCAGCCAGAACAGGTCCTCCTCGCCGGGCCGCAGCAGTGTGCGGGCATTGGATCCGTTGTCGGACAGCGTCAGTCCACGCACCACCGCCACCGGTATGTCGGTCAGCTTGCCCTTGACCAAGTCGGCCGCCGCGGCGATCTCGTCGGCGACGGCGATCTCGGTGACGATCAGTTCGTTGCCGTGCCGGTCCTGCGAGCCCGCGTAGCCGTGCAGCACAGTCAGGCCTGCTGCCCCGATCGCGAAGTCGGTCTGGCCGTTGCGCCAGGCCCGGCCCATGGTGTCGGTGACGACGACGCCGACCGTGACGCCCAGTCGTTCGCGCAGCCCGGTCCGCAGCGCCGCGGCGCTGGCGTCGGGGTCGACCGGGCAGCAGCGCGAACTCACCGGCGTCGACGTTGGAGCCGTCGACTCCCGCGGCGGCCTGCACCAGTCCGATCGCGTTCTCGGTGATCAGCGTGCGGCCCTTGCGCGCGAGTACCCGTACTGCTTCGGCATCGATCAGCTTGCGCCGCAGCGTGTCTCGCTCCTCAGGGTCGACTGGAGCGTCGACGATGCGGCCCTCGCACTTGGACATCACCTTGCTGGTGACCACCACGATGTCGTTGTCGCGCAGCCACGGTGCTGCCTCTGCGAGCGCCGCGGCGAGGTCGTCGCCCGGCCGGAACTCCGGAAGGCCGGGGACCGGAAGCATTTCGACCGCGCAGCCGCCGGCGATATCGGCTGAGCGAGCCATGCTCGGTCACGGCTTCACCCCCGCGAGATCCAGTCCGGCGCGCACCATTTCGGCCGTGGCCTCGGGATCGGTCATCAGCAGCGGCACCGACCGCACCTCAACGCCATCGATCTCGGCGTGATCGCCCTCGTGCACCAGCCAGCCGTCGAGGATGCCGACGCCGGAGCGGGCCCCGTAGTAGCCGCCGACCGCTTCGGAGGTGCTGGCCACCCCGATCACCGAAAGGCATTCGTCGGCCATGCCGCGCAGCGGCTTTCCGCCGATGATGGGGGAGTAGCCGATGACCCGTGCGGTCGTCGAGCGCAGTGCGCCCCGGATCCCTGGAACGGCCAGGATCGAGCCGATGCTCACCACCGGATTGGACGGCGCCAGCAGCACCACGTCGGCGGTTTCGATGGCCTCGGTGACGCCGGGGCCCGCGGTGGCCTTGTCGGCGCCGACGAACGCGAAGCTGTGGGTCGGCACCTGCGCGCGGTAGCGCACCCACCACTCCTGGAAGTGGATGGCCCGCTTCTCGCCGTCGTCTGGGATCGGTGATGACGACGTGGGTTTCGCTGCGGTCGTCGCTGGCGGGCAGCAGCCGCGCGCCGGGCTGCCACCGGTTGCACAGCGCCTCGGTCACCTGCGACAGCGGATAGCCGGCGCGCAGCATCTGGCTGCGCACCAAATGGGTGGCCAGGTCGCGGTCGCCGAGGCCGAACCAATCGGGCTGCACGCCGTATGCCGCGAGTTCCTCCTTGGCGTGCCAGGTTTCGTCGCGATGACCCCAGCCGCGCTCGGGGTCGATGCCGCCACCGAGGGTGTACATGCAGGTGTCGAGGTCCGGGCAGATCCGCACGCCGTACATCCAGGCGTCGTCGCCGATGTTGACGATCGCGGTCAGTTCGTTATCGGATTGGGACTCTTCGGCGAAACTGGCCAAGACCCAGCAGGCGTTGCACGCCAAGCAGGAAGCGGGCGCCGCCGACGCCGCCGACCAGAACCGTGACCTTCACATCGACCGACATTAGGCCGTCGGCCCGAGGTCGTTGCGGCAGGAGCGTTCGGACGCGGCAGGTGTGAGAGACACGCCGACGTTCCGACGCGCCGAATTCGTGTCACGGAATGGTATGAATTTCTGTTCCAGCGCTTGACCCCGGCAGCTAACGCGTGTGTAATCACACCAGTGTCATTTCGCGGTTGGCCGGCCGGTTTCGGTGTCGCAGACCGAGATTCGATCATATGTTCGAATTGAGATGGCCGCACATCAAAATATCGGGGCTGCATTTAGCGATCTACGACACCAGGTGAGGAGGCGGAGAAATGTCCTTTGAGCAGGTGATTTCGGTCATTTGGCCCGGTTTGACAAGCGGATGCTCGGCTCAGTAGGCGAACGCGCCGTCACACCAATAACGGACCGACACCGATTGGGACGCCTAGGCGTCCCCAATTGAGTTTGGTGCCGGCAACCCGAGTTGATGTGGCGCCGGCAATGCCGGCAATGCTTACGCCCGAGGACGATCACTGGCAAGAGAAGCGCGTTGTGCGCTCAAACCGATCCCGAGGCGTTTTTTCCCGAGAAGGGCGGCTCGACCCGCGAAGCCAAGCGGATCTGCCTGGGTTGCGAGGTCAAAGACGCATGCCTGGACTACGCGCTGGCCCACGACGAGCGCTTCGGCATCTGGGGCGGCCTCTCCGAGCGGGAGCGCCGCCGCCTCAAGCGCGGGATCATCTGAGCAGGCAGCTCACTCGTCGTCGATCGTCGGGTCGATGACAGAAGGTTCGACGCCCAGATAGGTGGCCACCTGAGCCACCAAGACCTCATGCAGCAGCTCGGCGAGCTCGATGGTGTCCTTCGCCCGTCGCTCGATCGGCTTGCGGAACAACACAATTCGCGCCCGCGTCGCGTTACCGCGGACATCGACTCCCGCCGGAATCAGCCGCGCCAGTGCGATCGGACCATCGGCCACCACCTCCGGCGGCCACTGCACGGCCTCGGGGTCCTTCGGCGAGATCCGGGGTATCTCGTCGACCGCGACATCCAGCCCCGACACCCGGTCCTGCCAACGTCGTTCGATCGGTTCGTAGGCCTCGAGCACCGCCATGTCGAACCGCTCGGCCCTGCTGCGCCAGCCGGGCACCGTCGGCGGAAGCAGCGGGCCGCGCATGTCCCGGCCGCGGCGTGATCCGCGCAGATTCCACTCGGTCACGGGCAAGATCGTAACGGTTGGAGATCGGCGCCCCTGCGGCTGCGCGTGTCCGGCGGCTTGGGCGGTTTCCGCACGATAGCCTCTCGTTCGTGAACGTTCCCCGTCGCTGCTGCCGGCCCGGGTGCCCCCACTATGCGGTCGCGACGCTGACCTTCGTCTACTCCGATTCGACGGCCGTCGTCGGGCCGCTGGCCACGGTCTCCGAGCCGCATTCGTGGGATCTATGCGTGGCTCACGCCGGCCGGATCACGGCGCCGCGCGGGTGGGAACTGGTTCGCCACGCCGGGCCGCTGCCGTCACACCCCGACGAAGACGATCTGGTCGCACTTGCCGATGCGGTGCGTGAGGGACGCGAAGGCGCACCGCCGATCAACGGGGTGGCGGCAGGGTTTTCCGATCCGGTCACCGGTGTGCACGGCGGAGCGTTGATGGCGCCGCCCGCCCGACGGCCCGAGTCGAACGGGCGCAGGCGCGGCCACCTGCGGGTGTTGCCAGACCCCAGTGAGTAGTCCGGGATTAACCGGGGCCTAGCTCGGGGCCTAGTCGGCGTGTGGCCGCCGCCCGACGGTTAGGCTGGCGCCATCGGTCCCCTTAGCAAGGAGTTCTATGTCTCGGCCCGCCGCGGCTGTCCATCGCGTCATCAAGGCGTATGACATTCGCGGCCTGGTCGGTGAGGAACTCGACGAAGCCGTTCGTCGCCGATGTCGGCGCCGCGTTCGCGCGGCTGATCCGTGACGGCGCCTCCCAAGTGGTGATCGGCCACGATATGCGGGCGAGCTCACCGTCGCTGGCGGAAGCATTCGCCGATGGTGTTATGTCGCAAGGGCTTGATGTGGTGCGGATCGGGCTGGCGTCGACCGATCAGCTCTACTTCGCGTCGGGACTGCTGGACTGTCCTGGCGCCATGTTCACCGCCAGCCATAATCCGGCCGCCTACAACGGCATCAAGCTGTGCCGAGCCGGAGCCAAGCCCGTCGGCAAGGACACCGGGCTCACCGCGATCAGCGAGGACATCATCGCCGGAGTGCCTGCCGGCGATGGGCCGCGCGGCACGATTTCCGACCGCGACGTGCTGGCCGACTACGGCGAGTTTCTGCGGTCCCTCGTCAATTTGGCCGAGCTGCGTCCGCTGCGCGTCGCCGTCGACGCCGGAAACGGCATGGGCGGCCACACCACGCCCGCCGTGCTTGGCGCGATTCCGTCAATCACACTGCGGCCGTTGTACTTCGAACTCGACGGCACATTCCCCAATCACGAGGCCAACCCGCTGGACCCTGCCAACCTCGTCGATCTGCAGGCCTACGTCGTCGAGACGGGGGCCGATATCGGATTGGCGTTCGACGGCGACGCCGACCGGTGTTTCGTCGTCGACGAAAAGGGGCATCCGATTTCCCCGTCGGCGGTAACCGCGCTGGTTGCGGCGCGGGAACTGAACAGAGAGATCGGTGCAACGGTGATTCACAACCTGATCACCTCCCGCGCCGTACCGGAACTGGTCGTTGAGCGGGGTGGCACGCCGGTGCGCTCGCGCGTCGGCCACTCCTACATCAAGGCGTTGATGGCCGACACCGGAGCGATTTTCGGTGGCGAGCACTCCGCGCACTATTACTTCCGCGACTTCTGGGGCGCCGACTCCGGGATGCTGGCCGCCCTGCACGTGCTCGCCGCGCTCGGCGAACAGGAGCGGCCGCTGTCGGACATCATGGCGGATTACCAACGCTACGAAGCCTCCGGCGAGATCAACTTCACCGTCACCGACGCCGAGGCGTGCGTCGATGCCGTGCTGAAGTCGTTCGGCACCCGCATCCATTCGATCGACCACCTCGACGGCGTGACCGTCGACCTCGGCGACGGCAGCTGGTTCAACGTGCGGATGTCCAACACCGAGCCGTTGCTGCGGCTCAACGTCGAGGCCAGGACCACCGAAGAGGTCGACGAAATCGTCGGACTGGTCTCACAACAAGTCGAAGCCCAAGTCTCCTCAGACGCTGAGGCATCCACGTGAACGCCACGCAGGCCGTCGTCGACCTCGACGACGTGGAAGGCCTGCTCGCCGCCGACCGAGAGGGTTTGCTGCGGGCGGCGTCGATGGCGGGTGCGCAGGTGCGCGCCACAGCCGCGGCGCTCGACGAGGGCGACCTGGATGCGCTGAAGTCCGACCAGCCGCCGCGCACGGTCATCTGGGTGGCAGGCCGCGGTAACGCCGAGACGGCGGGAACGATGCTGTCGGCGACACTTGGCGCTTCGTTTGCCGCACCGATCGTCGTCGCCTCCGAGGCGCCGCCGTGGATCGGCGCCCTCGATGTGCTGATCCTCGCCGGTGACGATCCCGGCGACCCCGGACTGGTTTCAGCGGCAGCGACCGGTGTGCGCCGTGGTGCGCGCGTCGTTGTGGTCGCGCCCTACGAAGGTCCGCTGCGCGACGCGACCGCCGGTCGGTCGGTGTCGCTGGCGCCCCGCGTTTCGGTCCGCGACGAGTTCGGCCTGGCCCGCTACCTGGCGGCTGGCCTTGCCGTGTTGCAGGTGGTGGATCCGGGCCTGCGAGTCGACCTCGCCGCGCTGGCCGACGAGTTGGACGCCGAGGCTTTCCGCAACAGCGCCGGACGCGAGCTGTTCACCAATCCCGCCAAGACGCTGGCCGAACGCATGTCGGGACGCGACGTGGTGCTGGCGGGCGACAACGCCGCCACGCTCGCGCTGGCCCGCCATGGCGCGGCGGTCTTGCTGCGGATCGCACACGAGGCGGTGGCGGCGGTCGGATTGGCCGACGCGCTTGTGGCCTTACATGGCGGGATCGGTGACTCGGCTGGACTGCCCGGGGGCGATCATGAAAAGTCGATATTCCATGACGAGCAGCTCGATGGCCCACTGCCGCGGCGGGTCCGTATTTTCGTGTTGGCCACCGACGCCGAGCGGCCGGTCGTGCTCGCGCGGGTGAGTGGGCTCGACGGCGTCGACGTGATCAACGCCGAAGACGTGCCGGAGGCATTGGGAATGGTGGACTCGCCAGAGGCCGCAACGCCGCCAGGACGTCCGGAACAACAACTGGCAACGTTGGCCGTTCGGTTGGAAATGGCGGCCACCTACCTGCGACTGGTTCGAGGTTAAGCGAGTGCACCTGCTACGGGGAGCGGTGCGGACCTATGCATGGGGTTCGCGAACTGCGATTGCCGATTTCACCGGACGGCCAAGTCCCACAGCGCATCCCGAGGCGGAATTGTGGTTCGGGGCGCACCCCGGGTGATCCGGCGTGGCTGGAGACCGACGAGGGCGAGCGGTCGCTGCTCGACGCCCTGCGAGACGATCCGGAAGGTCAGCTGGGCGCCGCCGTTCGTGGCCGCTTCGGCGATTGCCTGCCGTTCTTGGTCAAGGTGCTCGCGGCCGACGAACCGTTGTCGCTGCAGGCGCATCCAAGCGCCGAGCAGGCGGTGGAGGGTTTCGCCCGCGAGGAAAAACTGGGCATCCCGATCACGGCGCCCACCCGCAATTATCGCGACCGCAGTCACAAGCCCGAATTACTGGTTGCGCTAGGGCAATTCGAGGCGCTCGCCGGATTCCGGTCCGCAGCGAGCAGCGTCGAGTTGATGCGCGCGCTTGCGGTCACTGATCTCGACCCGTTCGTCAACCTGCTGTCCGGTCAATCCGACGCCGACGGCCTGCGGGCGTTGTTCACTACGTGGATCACCGCCCCGCAGCCCGACCTCGACGTACTGGTGCCTGCGGTGATCGAGGGCGCGATCCACTATCTCCGGTCGGGCAAGAAGAAGTTCGCGGCCGAGGCCAAGACCGTGCTCGAACTCGGTGAGCGATACCCCGGCGACGCCGGTGTACTGGCCTCGCTGCTGTTGAACCGGCTCAGCCTCAAACCCGGGGAAGCCATCTACATGCCTGCGGGCAACCTGCACGCGTATCTGCAAGGCGTCGGCGTCGAGGTGATGGCCAATTCCGACAACGTGCTGCGCGGCGGGCCTCACCCCCAAACACGTCGACGTGCCCGAATTGCTGCGGGTGCTCGACTTCACGCCCGCGACCGATGACGTCATCCATCCCCGAATCACCAGGGATGGAACAGAACTCGTGTACAACACGCCTGCACCGGAGTTCGCGGTGTCGGTGCTGTGCATCGACGGCGAGCAACTGGGCCACGAGATCGACGCGCCGACCCACCACGACGGCCCGCAGATCCTGTTGTGCACCGAGGGTTCGACGGTGGTGCACGCCAAATCCACCGCGGTGACGCTGGAACGTGGGGCGGCAGCGTGGGTGGCCGCCGACGACGGGCCGATCCGGTTGGTGGCGCAGACTCCGACGAAGTTGTTCCGGGTCACCGTCGGGATCTAGTGCGCGCCTTTCCGGCGGGACGGCAGCACGCTCACGATCGCGACGACCACGGCGCCGACTACCAAGCCGACCACTGCCGACGCCGCAGTGTTGACCAGCCAGGCCAGTAACCCGCCGACGCCCTGGACGGCGTGATGGACGAATTCCTCGGCGTGGTGGACAAGGCCGTACGGCCGTGCCAGCCGAGCGTGTCGGTGCCAACAAGCAGGATGTGGCCGCCGACCCAGAGCATTGCGACCGTGCCGATGGTCGACAGCGCCGACAGCAGTTTGGGCATCGCGGCGACGAGGCCGCGGCCGATCTCTGCGCGAACTGTGGATGTGCGCTGTGCGAGGCTCAATCCGATGTCGTCCATCTTCACGATCAGCGCGACCACGCCGTACACGGCGGCGGTGATGACGAACGCGACGACGACGAGGATGATGAATCGCGGCCAGAACGACTGGTCCGCCACCTCGTTGAGCGCGATGACCATGATCTCGGCGGACAGGATGAAGTCGGTGCGGATGGCGCCGGCCGTCATCTGGCGTTCGGCGTCCTCGCCGACCGCCGCGGTCGGTGCGGCGTGTGCGTCGTGTCCGGCATGGCCGGGAAACCGGCCCCATACCTTCTCGGCGCCCTCGTAGCACAGGTACGTCGGCGCCGAGCATCAGGATCGGGGTCACGAGCCACGGCACGAACTGACTGAGCAGCAACGCCGCGGGCAGGATGAACACCAGCTTGTTGCGCAGGGATCCGATCGCGATCCGCTTGATCATCGGCAGTTCGCGATCGGCGGTGATGCCGTGGACGTACTGGGGTGTCACCGCGGTGTCGTCGATGACGACGCCCGCCGCCTTGGCGGTCGCGCGCCCCGCCGCGGCACCGATGTCGTCGACCGATGCGGCCGCAAGCCGAGCCAGAGCGGCAACGTCGTCGAGGAGCCCGAACAGACCTGCGCTCATCGCGTCTCCGTCATGGCAACGAACCTACCGGCAACGGCGAGCCCGCATGAACCGGATCAACACGTCCTCGGCGCGGCCGTACTGCATCGCGTCGACCCACAGGCGAGCGCAGACCGCGACCCCGCGCCCTTGCCCTTCTCCCGCCGGGAACGGCGACATAGCCTCCGACGTCGGCCTGCGCCAACAGGTCGAGAACCTCACTGGCGTCATCGGTTTCGAGGTCGGCGATCGCCACCCAGATATCGGCCCACACACCGTTGTCCCTGCCGCCGGGCGGCAACCAGTAGGCGATGTCGAACTGCGCCAGATCCTCAAGGGGCCGGATCTGTGAGCTCATAGGGGCCTCCGATTGCCAGGGCCTCCAGTATCGCCCGGTTATCGGGTCGATGCAGAAACCGCAGTCGACCGGGCCGCCCTTTTCTCGGCGAGCCACAGCCGCATGTTGTGCCGGATGGTGCGGCCGACCAGTCGTGCCGACGGGACCATGTAGAGGCTGTCGAGCAGGCTGAACCGGCGCAAAAACCATTCTGCGAGGACGGTATCCGTCTCCGCGGCACCGAGGAACTGATCGAACAGGTTGCCCACCGGCTTGTACCACCATTTGGCCTCGCCGGTGGCATTGTGCAGCGCCAGGTCACCGATGGCGGTCATCATCCAGACCGGCCACGTGGTCTTCGCCGTCGCCTTCGCGAGTACGCCCGCGAGGTCGGTGTCCCGTGATTCGAGGGCACCCCGGAGGTTGCCCGCCTGGATCGCCGTCATGGTCATGCCCTGGCCGAAGGTCGGGTTGAAACTCACCACCGCGTCACCGAACGGGATGATGCCGTTCGGGAAGCGCTTCATCTCGTCGTACCGGCGCCACCGACTGGTGGGGTATTTGTGGAAGGCCACCTCGCCGATGGGCGTGCCCTGGCGAATCGCGTTGGCGAAGCGTTCCGGCAGGATCCGGTCGGCTGCGTCGCACATCTCGGCGAAGTTCTGCGGCGGCTCGACCTTGTTGATCCCGAACGTCGTCAGGCCCCAGTTGCCGTCCTCGTAGAAGAGCATGCCGAGCCCGATCGGCTCTGCGCGCGAGGCACCGGCGACGACCACCTTCTCCTTGAGCAGGCCGTCGGGGATGTGGACCTGATGCGTCGCGTAGGCGATCCCCACCTCGACGGTGTCCTCCCGCGGGCGGCCAAAGCCCCACTGCTCCAACCACACCGGCAGCCGGGTCCCCCGCCCTGCCGCGTCGACGACGAGGTCGGCGTCCACCGCGTCACCGGAGTCGAGCAGCACGCCGGTCACCCGTTGTTTGGTGGCGTCGTAGCGCGGTTCGCTGACCGCGGCGTGCACCATCTCGACATTGGGGATCTTGTCGACCCGGCGCCGGATCTGCCATTCCAGATGCGGCCGGCTCGGGACGTACGCCGTGAACTCGTCACGCAACGTCGTGGCCGTGCCAAGTACGTGTCCTGCCGCTCCGAAGTGAATGCAGTCGGGTCGGTTCTCCAGTATCGGCACACCGTCGGCGACCATGTCGTCGAGCAGACCGGGGAAGTGCGAGTCGAACTCGGCTGCGCCGCGCGCCATCAACAGGTGGACGTGCCTGCCCTGCGGGACTGCGGACCGGTTCGCCGGGCCGTCGGGGAGTTCGTCGCGCTCGTAGACCGTCACCCGGTCGTAGAAATCCGAAAGCACCCGCGCCGCGCATAACCCGGCCAGGCTGGCCCCGATCACGACAGCATGGTTTCCGTCCCGCCCCATGGGGGGACAGTACTAGGTACATTCAGCGGACCGGGAGGACACATGGCCGGACGGTGGCGGACGAAGTCGGTGGAGCAGTCGATCGCCGACACCGATGAGCCGGACACCCGGCTGCGCAAGGACCTGAAGTGGTGGGACCTCACCGTCTTCGGCGTGTCCGTGGTGATCGGGGCGGGCATCTTCACGATCACCGCATCCACCGCAGGCAACATCACCGGCCCGGCGATCTCGATCTCGTTCGTCTTCGCCGCTGTTGCGTGCGGCCTTGCCGCGCTGTGCTACGCGGAGTTCGCGTCGACGGTGCCGGTGGCGGGCAGCGCCTACACGTTCTCGTACGCGACCTTCGGTGAGTTCATGGCGTGGATCATCGGCTGGGATCTGATCCTGGAATTCGCGGTCGCCGCCGCGGTGGTGGCCAAAGGCTGGTCGAGCTATCTGGGCACGGTGTTCGGATTCGGCGGTGGCACAGCCGATTTCGGCGGGTTACAACTCGACTGGGGCGCACTGCTGATCATCGTGTTCGTCACCGTCATCCTGGCATGGGGCACCAAGCTGTCGGCGGAGGTCAGCCTGGTCATCACTGTGATCAAGGTGGCGGTGGTGCTGCTGGTTGTCGTCGTCGGCGCGTTCTACATCAAGGCGTCGAACTTCTCGCCGTTCATCCCGCCTGCGGAGGCCGGCGAGGGTGGCACCGGCGCGGAACAGTCGGTGTTCTCGCTGATGACGGGTGCCGAGGGCAGCAACTACGGCTGGTACGGCGTGCTGGCGGGCGCCTCGATCGTGTTCTTCGCGTTCATCGGCTTCGACATCGTCGCCACGACGGCCGAGGAGACCAAGAACCCGCAGCGCGACGTGTCCCGCGGCATCCTGGCCTCGCTGGCGATCGTCACTGTCCTCTATGTGGCGGTGGCCGTCGTGCTGTCGGGCATGGTGAGTTACACGGAGCTTCACGATGCGGGGGAGAAGGCCAATCTCGCGACGGCGTTCGCCGCCAACGGCGTGGACTGGGCCGCCAAGGTCATCTCGATCGGCGCGCTGGCCGGGCTGACCACCGTCGTCATCGTCCTGGTCCTTGGGCAGACCCGGGTGTTGTTCGCGATGTGCCGCGACGGGTTGCTTCCTCGGCCGCTGGCCAAGACCGGTCCGCACGGCACGCCGGTGCGCATCACGGTGCTTGTCGGTGTGCTGGTCGCCATCACGGCGTCGGTGTTTCCGATCGGCAAGCTCGAGGAAATGGTCAACATCGGCACGCTGTTCGCGTTCGTGCTGGTCTCGGCCGGGGTGATCGTGCTGCGTCGCACGCGCCCGGATCTGGAACGCGGCTTCCGGGCGCCGGGGGTGCCGCTGCTGCCGATCGCGTCGATCGTCGCCTGCGTGTGGCTGATGCTCAACCTCACCGGGCTGACCTGGATCCGGTTCCTGATCTGGATGGCGATCGGCGTGGTCGATCTACTTCGCATACGGCCGCCGCCACTCGGTGCTCGCGCAGCCGCGAGGCCGCGATTTCGGCGCGCTAATCGGCACTCTGAGCGGGCGTTATGCGCGCCCAAATCGCATTGAGCGTGCTCGCGATTACTTTACAAAATATGCCTTCTGTGTCTAGACAGCCGACAAAATGGGCTCTATAGTCAACTCAACGACGTGATGGCACTCACACGAGGAGGCATGCAGTGACCACGCAACTTTCCGAAGTCGAGATCGCTCAGTGGCGCGACAAGAAGCGCTACCTGTGGCTGATGGGACTGATCGCGCCGACGGCGCTGTTCGTCATGCTGCCGCTGGTGTGGGCGTTCAACCAATGGGGCTGGCATGTGGCGGCGCAGGTGCCGTTCTGGATCGGCCCGATCCTGCTCTACATCCTGCTGCCCGCACTGGACCTGCGATTCGGTCCCGACGGCCAGAACCCGCCCGATGAGGTGATGGAGCGGCTGGAGAACGACAAGTACTACCGCTACTGCACCTACATCTACATCCCGTTCCAGTACGCCAGCGTGATCCTCGGCGCCTACCTGTTCACCGCGTCGGATCTGAGCTGGCTGGGATTCGACGGCGGCCTGAGCTGGCCGGCCAAGATCGGTCTGGCGCTGTCGGTGGGCATGCTCGGCGGGGTGGGCATCAACACCGCTCACGAGATGGGCCACAAGAAGGACGAGCTGGAACGCTGGCTGGCCAAGATCACGTTGGCGCAGACCTTTTACGGCCACTTCTACATCGAGCACAACCGCGGCCACCACGTCCGCGTCGCCACCCCGGAGGACCCGGCGTCTGCCCGCTTCGGCGAGACGTTCTGGGAGTTCCTGCCGCGCAGCGTGTGGGGCAGCCTGAAGTCGTCGTGGGAGCTGGAGGCCCAGCGGCTGCGCCGGCAGGGCAAGAGTCCGTGGCACTGGTCCAACGACGTGCTCAACGCCTGGGCGATGTCGGTGGTGTTCTACGGCGCGCTGATCGCGGTCTTCGGCCTGGCGCTCATCCCGTACATCCTCATCTCCGCGGTGTTCGGGTTCACGCTTCTCGAGACGGTCAACTATCTGGAGCACTACGGCCTGCTGCGGCAGAAGCCCGAGAGCGGTCGCTACGAGCGCTGCGCGCCGTCGCACAGCTGGAACTCCGACCACATCGTGACCAACCTGTTCCTGTACCACCTGCAGCGGCACAGCGATCACCACGCCAACCCGACCCGGCGCTACCAGACGCTGCGCAGCATGGAGGGTGCACCGAACCTGCCAAGCGGCTACGCGTCGATGATCGGGCTGACGTACTTCCCGCCGCTGTGGCGCAAGGTGATGGATCACCGGGTGCTCGAGCACTACGACGGCGACCTCAGCAGGGTGAACATCCATCCGCGGATGCGCGACAAGGTTTACGCCAAGTACGGAGTCGCGGCATGAGCGCCTACCAGTGCCCCGGCTGCGACTACACCTACGACGAGGCGAAAGGTGCACCGCGAGAAGGGTTTCCGGCGGGCACGCCGTGGAGTGAAATACCCGAAGACTGGTGCTGCCCGGACTGTGCAGTACGCGAGAAGGTCGACTTTGAAGAGATTGGAGCACTGAAGTGAGCAGCGATGAGCGCTTGCGCGAGGAGCAGACGGCCGCATTCAAACTGTTCATCTGCGTGCAGTGTGGATTCGAGTACGACGAGGCGAAGGGCTGGCCGGAGGATGGCATCGCCCCCGGCACCCGATGGGACGACATCCCCGACGACTGGAGCTGCCCGGACTGCGGCGCGGCGAAATCGGATTTCGAGATGGTGGAGGTCGCACGCTCGTGACCGCTACGGTTGCGCGTGTGACAGGCCCGCGTGACCCCCGAAGCGCGCAGCGCATTCCGTACGCCGAGGCGTCGAGAGTGCTGCTGCGCGATTCGATTTTGGACGGCATGCGGGAAATGTTGCTCAGCCGCGACTGGTCCTCGATCACGCTGTCGGACGTCGCAAAGGCCGCGGGCATCAGCCGTCAAACCATCTACAACGAGTTCGGCTCGCGGCAGGGCCTTGCGCAGGGCTACGCGCTGCGGCTCGCCGACCGGCTGGTGGACCAGATCGAGGACGCGATCGTCGGCAACGTCGGCGATATCTACGCCGCGTTCCTGCAGGGGTTCCGCGACTTCTTCGCCGAGTCGGCCGCCGATCCGCTGGTGATCTCGCTGCTCACCGGCACCACCAAGCCCGACCTGCTGCAGCTCATCACCACCGACAGCGGGCCGATCATCACCCGCGCCTCGCAGCGGTTGACGGAGACCTTCATGCATAGCTGGGTGCGCGCCAGCGAAGAGGACGCGGGGGTATTGGCCCGGGCCATCGTCAGGCTCGCGATGAGCTACGTCTCGATGCCGCCGGAGGCCGACCACGACGTCGCGCGTGACCTGGCTCGACTCATGACGCCGTTTGCCGAACGCTACGGTGTGATCGAGCAGAGTTAGCGGCGACGGCGCCAGGAACCAACACGGCCGAATGCGCCTAATATGTAACAAAGCTAAGTAAGTGCTACGCGCCCAGGAGAAGGAATCTTTATGACGACGACTCGAGCAGCGGCTGACCGCCGATGTTCGCAATGGCATCGACTTCAAGGTCGCCGACCTGTCCCTTGCCGAGTTCGGCCGCAAGGAGATCCGGCTGGCCGAGCACGAGATGCCAGGGCTGATGGCGCTGCGGCGCGAATACGCCGACGTGCTGCCGCTCAAGGGCGCACGCATCTCCGGCTCGCTGCACATGACCGTGCAGACCGCGGTGCTGATCGAGACCCTGGTGTCACTCGGTGCCGAGGTCCGCTGGGCGTCCTGCAACATCTTCTCCACCCAGGACCACGCCGCGGCCGCAACGGTTGTCGGCCCGCACGGAACACCGGAGGAGCCCAAGGGCGTACCGATCTTCGCGTGGAAGGGCGAGACCCTCGAGGAGTACTGGTGGGCCGCCGAGCAGATGCTCACCTGGCCGGGCGAGCCGGCCAACATGATCCTCGACGACGGCGGCGACGCCACCATGCTGGTGCTGCGCGGCGCCCAGTTCGAGAAGGCAGGCGTGGTTCCTCCTGGCGAGGACGACGACTCCGACGAGTACAAGGTGTTCCTTGCGCTCATCCGCGAGCGCTTCGAGACCGACAAGACCAAGTGGACCAAGATCGCCGAGTCGGTCAAGGGCGTCACCGAGGAGACCACCACCGGTGTGCTGCGGCTGTACCAGTTCGCCGCCGCTGGCGAGCTGGCCTTCCCGGCCATCAACGTCAACGACTCGGTCACCAAGTCCAAGTTCGACAACAAGTACGGCACCCGGCACTCGCTGATCGACGGCATCAACCGCGGCACCGACGTGCTGATCGGCGGCAAGGCCGCGCTGGTCTGCGGCTACGGCGACGTCGGCAAGGGCTGCGCCGAGGCGCTCAAGGCCCAGGGTGCGCGCGTCGCGGTCACCGAGATCGACCCGATCAACGCGCTGCAGGCGCTGATGGACGGCTTCGAGGTCAAGACCGTCGAGGAGGCGATCGGCTGGGCCGACATCGTCATCACCGCGACCGGCAACCAGGGCATCATCACCCTCGAGCACATGCGGTCGATGAAGCACCAGGCGATCCTCGGCAACATCGGTCACTTCGACGACGAGATCGAGATGGCCCGGCTCGAGCGCGACAAGGACATCCGTCGGATCAACATCAAGCCCCAGGTCGACGAGTTCGTCTTCCCCGACGGCCACTCGATCATCGTGCTGTCCGAAGGCCGGCTGCTGAACCTCGGCAATGCCACCGGTCACCCGTCGTTCGTGATGAGCAACAGCTTCTCCAACCAGGTGATCGCCCAGATCGAGCTGTGGACCAAGAACGACGAGTACGACAACGAGGTGTACCGGCTGCCCAAGCACCTCGACGAGAAGGTGGCCAAGATCCACGTCGAGGCGCTCGGCGGCTCGCTGACGCGGCTCACCAAGGAGCAGGCCGAGTACATCAACGTCGACGTCGACGGCCCGTACAAGCCGGAGCACTACCGCTACTGATCTCCGGCGGACAGACGCAAAAGGCCTCCGGCACACGGCGTGTCGGGGGCTTTTGCGTCTGTTCGCGAAACTCGACCAGGCGAGCCCCGTCGACCATACCGAATCTGTTACGGTCCCCGGGTGCGTCGGGGATTGGTGGGGTTCGTCGTCGTTGTACTTGTCGTTGTATCAACGGGTTTCGCGCCCCCATCGCACGCCGACCCCAGCAACGACGGACACGACCCGTACTTCAATGAAGACGAGTACACCGAGTTCTACACGCCGCCGGATCCGCTGCCGCCGGGTGCGCCCGGCGATGTGATCCGTAGCGAGCCGTCGAGGCTGGTGCTCGAGCCGTCGGGTCAGCTGGGTGCGATCATGGCGACCGGCACGCGAATCATGTACCGCAGCACAGACGCTCGCGGAAAGCCGATGGCGGTGACGGGCACCTACTTCGAGCCGTACAACGCTTGGCCCGGGCAGGGGCCGCGGCCGTTGATCGTTTACGGCCCCGGCACTCAGGGCCAGGGTGACCAGTGCGCGCCGTCGCGTCAGTTCAACCAGGGCATCCACTGGTCGCCGTGGCTGGACTTCGCGTTCAACTACGAAGAGCTGTTCGTTTCGACGATGGTCGCGCGCGGCTTCGCGATCGTGATGACCGACTACCAGGGCCTCGGCACCCCGGGCTTGCACACGTACGTGAACCGGATCGCCGAGGGCAACGCGATGCTCGACGCCGGCCGGGCCGCGCTGCGGCTAGCCGGCACGTCGCTGGATCCCCATGGGCCAGTGGCGTTCTGGGGTTACTCGCAAGGTGGCGGGGCCGCTGCCTCGGCGGCGGAACTGGCGTCGTCCTACGCCCCGGACCTCCACGTCGTCGGCACCTATGCGGGCGCACCGCCTGCCGACCTCAAGGAGCTCTTCCCATACGCCGACGGCAGCGCACTGGTGGGGGTGGTCGGCTATGCGCTCAATTCCGTGATCACCACGTACCCGGAATTCGAGGAGTGCAATCCGGGCGACGCTCACACCGCGGGGAGCCGACTTGCTGAACAAGGTGCAGGATCAGTGCATCGCGGAAACCATTGCAAAGTTCATGTTTCGGCACCTACAGCCGTACTTCAACCAGGACATCTTCCAGCTGGTGAACGAGGAGCCGTTCAGCACGCTGTTCGATATGCAGCGAATCGGCCGCTACAAGCCCAACGCGCCGGTGATGATTCTGAGCAACCGGTACGACCCGCTGGTGCCATGGACCGGTGCCAACCAGCTCGGCCGCGATTGGTGCGCTCAAGGCGCCGATGTGCAGTTCTGGACCAACGAAGAGCCACCATTCATGAACAAGCTCGTCGTGAACCACGCGCTGCCGATGCTGGTGGACGGTGAGCGGGCGATGCAATGGATCGCCGACCGCTTCAACGGCTTGCCGACGACGCCCAACTGCGGGCAGTTCTGAGGTTCGGCAAAAACCACTTGACCTCAAGTCCACTTGAGGTGCAAGGGTGTTGGCATGACGGCCATCGATGATCCGGCGACACGATTCATCAATGACGTGATGCCGCTGGTTGACCAGCTCTACCGGGCTGCGCGCCGCTACACGCGCACCGCCGCCGACGCCGAGGACTTGGTGCAGGAGACGATGGTCAAGGCGTACGCCGGTTTTCATTTGTTCCGTGCTGGAACCAACGTCCGCGCATGGCTTTTCCGCATCCTGACCAATACGTGGATCTCCTCTTACCGCACTGCGCAGCGACGCGTCGAGGAAGTGCTCGCCGCCGACGTCGCCGAGGTACGGCCGAACGCGGCCAGACACCCGTCGGCAGAACTCACCGCACTGGAGGCGATGGGGGACGACGAGGTGCGCGACGCGCTGCAGGCATTGCCCGAAGGTCAGCGCATGGTCGTCTACTACGCCGATGTAGAAGGCTTCCGGTACAAGGAGATCGCCGAGATCCTGGACGTGCCGCTCGGCACGGTCATGTCACGTCTGCACCGGGGCCGCAGGAACCTGCGCGCATTGCTCACGGAGTTCGCGGCCGCCCGCGGCTATGCGGCCTAGCTCGCTAGGGGCTTGGCGGTGCTCCGCAGCGGTCTTTGATGTCGACTAGCGGCTGCCGGATGTTGGCCATATCGGCCTGCTCGTCAGGGTGAGAGGCCATGTAGCCCTTCACTTTCAACGCGACTTGTTCGCGTGACATCGCCTTGAGGCTCGTCATGAAGTCGTTCAGGTCCGGATGGGTGAACAAGTAGGCCGACGTCGACGCCGACACACCGGCGCGCACGCCTTCGAGGTCGGCGGCACTGCAGTTGGGGGATTGGCTGCGGGATCCTGAATGGCATGGGCGAGCGGGCTGGCGCCGAACAGCGCCGCGCCGATTCCGGCGCCGGTGCACACAGCGGTGACTAGGCGAGACAACTTCATGGCTCACAGTTTGTGCACAACCTGTGCTCACGCGCGTTGATCGCAAGGCATTCCACAGGAGATTGGGTCAGTGCTCACAGGTGGTCGGCGTTGACAACCCGGCGATCTGGGGTCTGCCGATGTGCCCGCCAGTCCCTGCCCCACGCGACGAACGTTCCTTACCGCTCGAAATTTCCCCCCCGTAATGTCGAGCGGTAAGGAACGTTCGCGGCGGCTGGACGGCCGGATAGGCTCGCCGCGTGCTCATCGTCATCGAGGGTGTCGACGGCGCCGGCAAGCGCACCCTGACCAACGGTCTGCGCGCGGCGTTCGAAGCCGCGCACAAGTCCGTCGCGACTCTGGCCTTCCCGCGCTACGGGCATTCGGTGGCAGCCGACCTCGCCGCCGAGGCATTGCATGGCGGGCACGGTGACCTGTCCGCGTCGGTGTACGCGATGGCGGTGCTGTTCGCCCTCGACCGCGCCGGCGCCCGCGACGAGATCGGCCACCTCAACGCCGCCTACGACGTGGTGATCCTCGACCGCTATGTCGCGTCCAACGCCGCCTACAGCGCCGCGCGGCTGCACCAGGGCGCCGACGGCGACGTCGTCGCGTGGGTGCGCGACCTCGAATACGAGCGGCTCCACCTGCCGGCGCCGGACTGGCAGGTGCTGCTCGACGTGCCCGCCGAGCTCGCCGCCGAGCGCGCCGAACAACCGTGCACAGCAAGAAGCCGACCGCGCCAAGGACGCCTACGAGCGCGACGACGGTCTGCAGCGCCGCACCGGCGAGGTCTACTCCGGGCTGGCTGCCGCCGACTGGTGCGGGCGGTGGCTGGTCGCCGGCCCGGCGTGTGAACGCCGCCGCGCTGGCCGCGGAGCTGGGTCAATAGCCGACTCGCGGGTGTGCTACCGGCGTTTTATCGCGATCTGGTGACACCATGGACTCCATGAGGCAAAGGATTCTGGTCGTCGATGACGACCCTTCGCTCGCCGAGATGCTCACCATCGTGCTGCGCGGGGAAGGTTTCGACACCGCGGTCATCGGCGACGGCACGCAGGCGCTCACCGCGGTCCGCGAGCTGCGGCCCGATCTGGTGTTGCTCGACCTGATGCTGCCCGGCATGAACGGCATCGACGTGTGCCGCGTGCTGCGCGCCGACTCCGGCGTGCCGATCGTGATGCTGACGGCCAAGACCGACACCGTCGACGTGGTGCTCGGCCTGGAGTCGGGCGCCGACGACTACGTGATGAAGCCGTTCAAGCCCAAGGAGCTCGTCGCCCGGGTGCGCGCCCGGCTGCGCCGCAACGAGGACGAGCCCGCCGAGATGCTGTCGATCGCCGACGTCGAGATCGACGTGCCCGCCCACAAGGTCACCCGGCTGGGCGAGCAGATTTCACTGACGCCGCTGGAGTTCGACCTGTTGGTGGCGTTGGCGCGCAAACCGCGGCAGGTGTTTACTCGTGATGTGCTGCTCGAACAGGTGTGGGGATACCGGCACCCCGCCGACACCCGTTTGGTGAACGTGCATGTCCAGCGTTTGCGGGCCAAGGTTGAGAAGGACCCGGAGAACCCGCAGGTGGTGCTGACCGTTCGAGGAGTGGGATACAAGGCCGGACCCCCGTGATCTTTAGCTCGAGGCGGCGCATCCATCGGCGTTCGGCACCACTGCTACGCGGATTGGGTGCGCTGGGTCGGGCGATGGGTCTGGCGTGGCGGCGCTCTCTGCAGCTGCGCGTGGTGGCGCTGACGCTTGGGCTGTCGCTGGCCGTCATCCTGGTGCTCGGCTTCGTGCTGACCAGCCAGATCACCGACCGCATCCTCGAGGTCAAGGTGCGCGCCGCCACCGAGGAGATCGAGCGGGCCCGCAACACCGTCAGCGGCATCGTCGGCGGCGAGGAAACCCGCTCGCTCGACAGCAGCCTGCAGCTGGCCCGCAACACGCTGATCGACCGCAAGGCCGACGCCGGCGCCGGGCTGGCCGGCGCCTTCGACGCGGTGCTGGTGGTCCCCGGCGACGGGCCGCGCGCGGCGACCGCGGCGGGCCCGGTGCAGCAGGTGCCCAACGCGCTGCGCGACTTCGTCAAGGCCGGCCAGGTCAGCTACCAGTACGCGACCGTGCACACCGACGGCTTCTCCGGCCCGGCGCTGATCATCGGCAGCCCGACGTCGTCGCCGGTGACCAATCTCGAGCTGTACCTGATCTTTCCGCTGAACAACGAGGAGTCCACCATCGCGCTGGTGCGCGGCACGATGGCCACCGGCGGCGTGGTGCTGCTCGGCCTGCTGGCCGCGATCGCGCTGCTGGTGGCCCGCCAGATCGTGCTGCCGGTGCGGTCGGCGTCGCGGATCGCCGAGCGGTTCGCCGAAGGGCACCTGACCGAGCGCATGCCGGTGCGCGGCGAGGACGACATGGCGCGGCTGGCGGTGTCGTTCAACGACATGGCCGAAAGCCTGCACCGCCAGATCACCCAGCTCGAGGAGTTCGGCAACCTGCAGCGCCGGTTCACCTCCGACGTCAGCCACGAGCTGCGCACCCCGCTGACGACGGTGCGGATGGCCGCCGACCTGATCTACGACCACAGCGAGGACCTCGACCCGGCGCTGCGGCGCTCGACCGAGCTGATGGTCAACGAGCTCGACCGCTTCGAGACGCTGCTCAACGACCTGCTGGAGATCTCGCGCCACGACGCCGGTGTCGCCGAGCTGTCGGTCGAGGCGGTGGATCTGCGCTCGACGGTGCAGAGCGCGCTGGACAACGTCGGCCATCTGGCGGCCGACGCCGACATCGAGCTGATCGTCGACATGCCCGCCGACGACGTCATCGCCGAGGTCGATCCGCGCCGGGTGGAACGGATCCTGCGCAACCTGATCGCCAACGCCATCGACCACGCCGAGCACAAGCCGGTGCGGATCCGGATGGCCGCCGACGAGGACACCGTCGCCGTCACCGTCCGCGACTACGGCGTCGGGCTGCGGCCCGGCGAGGAGAAGCTGGTGTTCAGCCGGTTCTGGCGCTCGGACCCGTCGCGGGTGCGGCGCTCCGGCGGCACCGGACTGGGCCTGGCGATCAGCATCGAGGACGCCCGGCTGCACCAGGGCCGGCTGGAGGCGTGGGGCGAGCCGGGCAAGGGCGCCTGCTTCCGGCTGACCCTGCCGCTGGTGCGCGGCCACAAGGTGACGACGAGCCCGCTGCCGATGAAACCCGTTGGGCGCGAACGGCCCCCGCGGCGCAACGGCCCGCGACCGCGAACCGGCGCAGGAGACCGTGTGAAACGCGTTCTGGCGGCGCTGTGGCTGCTGGTGTTCGCTCTCGCCGGCTGCGCCGGGGTGCCCAGTTCGTCGGCGCCGCAGGCGATCGGCACCGTCGACCGGCCCGCGCCGCCGAGCCTGCCCAAGCCGACACCGGGCATGGACCCCGACGTGCTGCTGCGCGAATTCCTCAAGGCGACAGCCGATCCCGCCAACCGGCATCTGGCCGCGCGGCAGTTCCTCACCGAATCGGCCTCGCGCGCATGGGACGACGCCGGTAGCGCGCTGCTGATCGACAACGTGGTGTTCGTCGAAACCCGCGGTCCCGATCGGGTCTCGGTCACCATGCGCGCCGACATCCTCGGCTCGCTGTCGGATATGGGGGTGTTCGAGACCGGCGAGGGCGCGCTGCCCGACCCCGGTCCGATCGAACTGGTGAAGACGCCGGGCGGCTGGCGCATCGACCGGCTGCCCAACGGCGTTTTCCTTGACTGGCAACAGTTTCAGTCCACCTACAAGCGCAACACGCTGTACTTCGCCGACCCGACCGGCAAGACCGTCGTGCCCGATCCGCGCTACGTCGCGGTGTCGGATCCGGACCAGTTGGCCACCGAGTTGGTCAGCAAGCTGATCGCCGGTCCGCGTCCGGAGATGGCCAACACCGTGCGCAACCTGCTCGGCCCGCCGCTGAAGCTGCGCGGTCCGGTGACCCGCGCCGACGGCGGCAAGATGGGCGTCGGCCGCGGCTACGGCGGCGCCCGCATCGACCTGGAGAACCTGTCGACGACCGACCCGCACAGCAGGCAACTGCTTGCGGCGCAGATCATTTGGACGTTGTCGCGGGCCGGTATCAACGGGCCGTACGTGATCAACGCCGACGGCGCCGCGCTGGACGACCGGTTCGCCGACGGCTGGAACACCTCCGACGTCGCGGCCACCGACCCCGGCGCGGCCGACGGCGCCGCGGCGGGCCTGCACGCGCTGGTGGGTGGATCGCTGGTGTCGCTGGACGGCCAGCGGGCACCGCGGGTGGCCGGCTCGTTCGGCCAGATGCCCAACCAGACCGCCGCGGCGGTGTCGCGCACCGGCCAGGAGGTGGCGTCGATCGTGACGCTGCGGCCCGGTGCGCCCGACATGGCGTCGTCGCTGTGGGTCGGCCCGCTCGGCGGCAACGCGTCACAGGCCATGGACGGCCGCAGCCTGTCGCGGCCCACCTGGTCGCTCGACGACGCGATCTGGGTGGTCGTCGACGGCAACAACGTGGTGCGGGTCGATCCAGGACGCGTCGGGACAGCCCGGCCCGCATCCCCGTCGACTCCACCGCGGTGTCGACCCGGTTCCCCGGGGTGATCGCCGAACTGCAGCTGTCCCGCGACGGCACCCGCGCCGCGATGGTCATCGAGGGCCAGGTGATCCTGGCCGGCGTCGAGCAGACCCCCGGCGGCGGTTATGCGCTGACCTATCCGCGGCGGCTGGGCTTCGGGCTGGGCAACACCGCGGTGTCGCTGTCCTGGCGCACCGGCGACGACATCGTCGTCAGCCGCACCGATCCGCAGCACCCGGTGTCCTACGTCAACCTCGACGGCGTGAACTCCGACGGCCCGAGCCGCAACCTGCTGATGCCGGTCACCACCGTGGCCGCCAACCCGTCGACGGTGTACGTCGCCGACGAGCGCGGCGTGCTGCAACTGTCCGGTTCGGCGGCCGATGACGACCCGGCGTGGGCCGAGGTGCGGCCGCTGATGGTGGCCGGTGCGCTGCCCGTGTTGCCGGGCTGAAACCAAACTCTTCGATAAATCGCACTGAACCATCTCCCTGCATCTCCCGTTGTGCAGACAAAACATCGCCACAGGCGTTTGCTAATAGCTCGGGAGGGCAAGATGAAGATTCGCGGTCCGATAGTGACGCTCGGCGGCGGTCGCCGCGCTCGGGGTCGGCATATGGCTGGTCAACGTCTCCAAGGAGGAGCCTGCGCCGCCGGGCAAGCCTGTTGCGGAGGCCACCACGACCACCGCGACAACACCGGCCACCGCCGCCCCGGCACCCACGACGCCACCGCCGCCGCCCGCGGCGGCGTTCCCGGCGAAGGCCGATTACGTCGGCAAGATCCCCACCGCCAACGGCACGATCACGTTGGATATCACCATCGAAGGTGACAAGGCCGTCGCCTATGCCTGCGACGGCAACACGATCGAGTCGTGGCTGCGCGGCAGCGCCGCCAACGGCGCGCTGAGTCTCGCCAACAAGGACAAGACCAGCCGCCTCGAAGGCCGCCTCGAGGGCAACGCCGTCGTCGGCACGCTGTGGATCGGTGAGAAGAAGTGGGACTTCAAGGCCGACCCGGCGCAGCCGCCTGCCGGCCTGTACATCTACGAGAACGCAGGCGTTCGCAACAGCTGGATCATCGACGGAGACGGCGGCGTCACCGGCGTGCAGCGCCGGCCCGACGGGTCGACGGCCCCCGCGCCGGGCTTGTCGATCGACGGACCGCCGTCATCGACGGGCAGCACGATTGTCGCGACGCGTGTCGAGGGCGCCAGCGATGTCTGAGCCGGCGCGCCACGCAGCGAATAAGTGCTCCGCAGGAGGCGGCGTCGCGGTGCTGATCGCCGTCGCCCTCGGGGCGTTGGTCGCCGTCGCGCTCGGCGTGTTCGGCAAAGTGCATGAGCCGCAGTTCTTTTCGATCAGCGTCGCGGGGTTCTCCAGCGGGACCGCGGTCAAGGCGTGGCTGGCGACGCTGGCCGTGGCGCTGGCGCTGTTCCAGCTGGCGTCCGCATTCGCGATGTACCGGCTGATTCCTGGCGGAAAGGCGCCGCCTGGATCGGCACCGCGCACGTGTGGTCGGGCCGACTGGCGGTGCTGGCCAGCGTGCCCGTCGCGGTGCACTGCCTGTACGCGCTGGGGTTCCAGTCGTATGACAACCGGGTGCTGTTCCATTCGCTGTTCGGGTGCTTCTTCTACGGCGCATTCGTGACGAAGATGGTGCTGCTCACCCGCAAAGGCCTTCGGGGATGGGTGATTCCGGTCGCCGGCGGGCTGGTGTTCTTCGGTCTGGTCTACGTCTGGCTGACGTCGGCGCTGTGGTTCTTCCAGACCACCGGCATGACGTTCTAACTGAAAGGTATTCCGTGAACATTTCAGAGTTCCCCATCTCGCGGCAGAAGGTGCTGCTCGGCGCCGGGCTGGGCCTGGTGACCGCCGTGGTGGCTGCCTGCACGACATACGGCAAAAAGCCGGAAGCGGCAGGCGAATCCAGCACGACGGCCGCGGCCCCGCCCGCATCGGGTGCTCGCGCCCGCACGCGGGGCCCTGCCGCTCCTGCGGCCAACGCCATCGCCAAGACCGCCGACGTGCCGGTCGGGTCGGGCGTGATCGTCGGCGAGGTCGTGGTGACGCAACCCTCGGCGGGTGTGTTCAAGGGCTTCTCCGCGAAGTGCACCCACGCCGGCTGCACCGTGAACAAGGTGGCGGACGGGACGATCGACTGCCCGTGCCACGGCAGCAAGTTCAACCTCGACGGCTCGGTGGCCAACGGCCCGGCGACGAAGCCGCTGGAAGCGCAGGCCGTGACGGTTCAAGGAGATTCGATCGTTCTGGGCTGAGTCGCCGCGATAGTCCCGTCTCAGGTCGACGTGACGCCTGGGATGCGGCCCTCGCGGAACGCCTCGACGAAATGCCGATGGTCGTCGCGCACGATCTCCGCATACTCCAGCCCGAAGGTCACCATGTCGCCGACGAAATCGTCGATGTCGTCACCGATCACGGCGACGATCGCGTCCTCGGTCTGGAAGTCGACCAGGGTTTGGTCGCTGTCGGTGTCGCTGACGCAATGCACTTTGGCGACCGCCTGACCGAGCTGCTCGATCACCTCTGTCGAGCTCGTCGGGTTCGGTCAACTCGCTCCAGTCCAAATCGGCTTCGTACGGCGAGATTTCGCTGACCACGAAGCCGACTCGTCGATGTCGGTGTAGCCGAGCAGAGGGTCGGCATGTGCCTGCAGTGCGCGCTGGGAGACCGCGGTGCGGTGCCCGTGATGCTTGAAGTAATCCTGCACATCGGGATCGTCGACCACGCGGCTTGGCGCGGCCACGTTGCCCTGCTTCATCGACAGCACGGCGTCGTTGTCCAGTGCCTGGTTGAAACCCTCGATCAGCACGGTGTACGCGGGTAGTCCCGCGCTGCCGATGCCCATGCCGGTCTTGCCGATCACATCCTTGATGTCGTAGGCGATACCGCGGAACCGCTTGGTCTTCGGGATCGTCTCCAGGTAGCGGTCGAATGCGTCGGTGACCTTGTCGCGTTCGGCGTCGTCGAGCCTGCGGACGCCGGGTGGGTCCCGAAAGCGCCGGTCCCACTCGTCGACTCTCGTCATGCGGTCGAGCATCTGCGCGCGGGTCGACAGCCGCGCCGTCTGCAGCGCCGACAACACCGCGCCGCTGGCGGTCGTCGAGGTTCAGCGAGAACGACGAGTCGTCCTCCACTTCGATGAACCACCGCACCTGTCGACGTAGCGCGGACGAACGTCTCGATCAGCGCCGCGATCTCCTCGTCCGACAGCGCCTTCTGCCAGCACATCAGCGCGACGCTGGCGGCGAACCGCTGCAGGTCCCAGGTGAAGTGGCCGAGGAACGCCTCGTCGAAGTCGTTGACGTCGAAGATCAGCACGCCTGAGCCGTCCATGTAGGTGCCGAAGTTCTCCGCGTGCAGGTCGCCCTGAATCCACACCCGGGACGTCCGGTCGTCGGCCCACCTGTCCTCGCGGTCGGCGACGTCGGCGTAGAACACGCACGCGCTGCCGCGGTAGAAGGCGAACGGGTCGGCGGCCATCTTGCGGAACTTGGTCCGGAACGCGTCGGGGTCGGCCTCCATCAGGTCGGAGAACGCGTCGACGAGGCAGTCGACGATGAAGGACTCCCGTTGGTCTTGCATTGCCGCGGAGTACCCGCAAAATGTCACCGATCATCGCGACACTGCCCATGTGCTCGACCTCGTCCTGCCGCTCGAATGCGGCGGCTGCGGCGCGCCGTCGACCCGGTGGTGCGCCGCATGCGCTCGCCAACTGGCCGTCAAGGCCGACGAACCGCACCTGGTCACCCCGCGCGTCGATCCCGGCGTGCCGGTGTTGTCGCTCGGCCGCTACGCCGGGGCGCGCCGCGAGGCCATCGTCGCGGTCAAGGAGCACGGCCGCGCCGACCTGATCGCGCCGCTGGCGGTCGCGCTGCAAAGCGGGCTGGAGCGCCTGCTGACATGGGGTGTGGTCGGCACACCGCTGACCGTCGTGCCCGCGCCCACCCGCCGATCGGCCGCCCGGCGCCGGGGCGGCGATCCGGTCACCCGGATGGCGCGGGCGGCCACGGCGGGCCTACCCGATGTCGCCGATATCCAGTCGTCCAGGCGCTGCGAATGCGGGCCATGGTCCGCGACTCTGTCGGCCTGTCCAGCGCCGATCGCCAGCGCAACATCGTCGGCCGCGTCAAGGTCGATCAAGCCCATCGAGGGCCTGGCAAAAGCCGTGCTCGTCGTCGACGACATCGTGACCACCGGCGCCACTGCCAGCGAATCTGTCCGCGTCCTGCAAATCGCCGGTGCTCAGGTGGTTGGTGTTCTTGCGATCGCGAACGCCTGACGGCGGAGACGCATTACCCCGAGATCAATCCGATATGAAGAACTGAAAACGGGTCCGCGAATTTACTGGCACTACCCGGTGAACACGGACTACCGTCGGCAACAACCACCCGTGAATGCCTCACGGCGGCGCTCAACCCCGAAGCGCCAGCATCGCCGACCAGCGGTAGGAGGTGAGTACTCGACACCTTGCGCCGGCGGACGGAGCGACACGCAGGCCCGCCGGCGCGAATCCGAAGCCAAGCCGGGCACGCGAAGCGTGCGACTCCGCAGAGAAACGAGTTGCCAAGCATGTCAAGCCATTCCGTGGACTCAGACCGCACCATGGTGATCGAGGACGAGACGCCCGAACCCGCCCCCACTGCGGAGGTTGTCGTCAAGGGCCGAAACGTCGAGGTTCCCGAGCACTTCCGCCTGTACGTCTCAGAGAAACTGTCACGCCTGGAACGATTTGACCGCACCATCTACCTCTTCGACGTCGAACTTGACCATGAGCGCAACCGGCGCCAACGCAAGAACTGTCAACACGTAGAGATCACCGCGCGAGGCCGCGGCCCCGTCGTCCGGGGCGAGGCCTGCGCGGACAGCTTCTACGCCGCCCTCGAGTCGGCGGTCTGCAAACTCGAAAGCCGCCTGCGCCGCAGCAAGGACCGCCGCAAGGTGCATTACGGCGACAAGACGCCCGTGTCGTTGGCCCAGGCCACGGCGCTCAACCCGCTGCCCGAGACGCCGCATGCCAGAGACGACACATTGCACACCGACGGTGCTGCCGTCGACGATCACGAGCCGGGCCGAGTGGTGCGCACCAAGGAGCATCCGGCCAAGCCGATGACCGTCGACGACGCGCTCTACGAGATGGAGCTCGTCGGCCACGACTTCTTCCTGTTCCACGACAAACAGAGCGACAAACCGTGCGTGGTGTACCGCAGGCACGCCTACGACTACGGACTGATCCGGCTCGCCTAGACGCTTTCCAGCGCCTTCGACCAGCTATTTCGACGGGTCACTTACGATGGACCTCGTCTGATACATCGTGAGATCCATCGAACACACAAAAGAGGAAATAGCGTGCTGTCGAAGTTGCTCCGTCTCGGTGAAGGCCGCATGGTCAAGCGCCTCAAGGGGGTGGCTGACTACGTCAACACCCTGTCCGACGACATGGAGAAGCTCTCCGACGCCGAGCTGCGGGCCAAGACCGACGAATTCAAGAAGCGCGTCGCCGACGGCAGGGAGGGTGATGCCCTCGATGACCTGCTGCCCGAGGCGTTCGCCGTCGCCCGTGAGGCCGCCTGGCGGGTGCTCGACCAGCGGCATTTCGACGTCCAGGTGATGGGCGGCGCGGCGCTGCACTTCGGCAACGTCGCCGAGATGAAGACCGGTGAGGGCAAGACCCTGACCTGCGTGCTGCCTGCCTACCTCAACGCGCTCGGCGGCAAGGGCGTGCACGTCGTCACCGTCAACGACTACCTGGCCAAACGCGACGCCGAGTGGATGGGCCGCGTGCACCGCTTCCTCGGCCTGGACGTCGGCGTGATCCTGTCCGGCATGACGCCCGACGAGCGGCGCGTCGCCTACGCCGCCGACATCACCTACGGCACCAACAACGAGTTCGGCTTCGACTACCTGCGCGACAACATGGCGCACTCGCTGGACGACCTGGTGCAGCGCGGCCACAACTTCGCCGATCGTCGACGAGGTCGACTCCATCCTGATCGACGAGGCCCGCACGCCGCTGATCATCTCCGGGCCCGCCGACGGCGCGTCGAACTGGTACACCGAGTTCGCCCGGCTGGCGCCGCTGATGGAGAAGGACACCCACTACGAGGTCGACCTGCGCAAGCGCACGATCGGCGTGCACGAGATCGGTGTCGAGTTCGTCGAGGATCAGCTCGGCATCGACAACCTCTACGAGGCCGCCAACTCGCCGCTGGTCAGCTACCTCAACAACGCCGTCAAGGCCAAGGAGCTGTTCCAGCGCGACAAGGACTACATCGTCCGCGACGGCGAGGTGCTGATCGTCGACGAGTTCACCGGCCGCGTGCTGATCGGCCGCCGCTACAACGAGGGCATGCACCAGGCCATCGAGGCCAAGGAGCACGTCGAGATCAAGGCCGAGAACCAGACGCTGGCCACCATCACGCTGCAGAACTACTTCCGGCTGTACGACAAGCTCGCAGGCATGACGGGCACCGCCCAGACCGAGGCCGCCGAGCTGCACGAGATCTACAAGCTCGGCGTGGTCAGCATCCCGACCAACAAGTCGATGATCCGCAGCGACCAGTCCGACCTGATCTACAAGACCGAAGAGGCCAAGTACATCGCGGTCGTCGACGACGTCTCGGAGCGCTACGAGAAGGGTCAGCCGGTCCTGATCGGCACCACCAGCGTCGAGCGCTCGGAATACCTGTCGCGTCAGTTCCAGAAGCGCCGCATCCCGCACAACGTGCTCAACGCGAAGTACCACGAGCAGGAGGCCGGCATCATCGCCGAGGCCGGCCGCCTCGGCGCGATCACCGTCGCCACCAACATGGCGGGCCGCGGTACCGACATCGTGCTCGGCGGCAACGTCGACTTCCTGGCCGACAAGCGGCTGCGCGAGCGGGGCCTCGACCCCGTCGAGACTCCCGAAGATTACGAGGCGGCCTGGCACAAGGAGCTGCCGCAGGTCAAGGCCGACGCGGCCGAGGAGGCCGAGGACGTCATCGCCGTCGGCGGCCTCTACGTGCTCGGCACCGAGCGCCACGAATCGCGCCGCATCGACAACCAGCTGCGCGGCCGCTCCGGCCGTCAGGGCGACCCTGGCGAGTCGCGGTTCTACCTGTCACTCGGCGACGAGCTGATGCGGCGGTTCAACGGCGCGACGCTGGAGTCGCTGCTGACCCGGCTGAATCTGCCCGACGATGTGCCCATCGAGGCCAAGATGGTCACCCGCGCGATCAAGAGCGCGCAGACCCAGGTCGAGCAACAGAACTTCGAGGTTCGCAAGAACGTCCTCAAGTACGACGAAGTGATGAACCAGCAGCGCATGGTCATCTACGACGAGCGTCGCCGCATCCTCGAAGGCGAGAATCTCGCGGAGCAGGCCCACAAGATGCTCATCGACGTGGTCACCGCCTACGTCGACGGCGCCACCGCCGAGGGCTACGCCGAAGACTGGGACCTTGAGCAGCTGTGGACCGCGCTCAAGCAGCTCTACCCGGTCGGCATCGACCACCACGACCTGCTGGATTCCGACGCCGTCGGCGAGCCGGGTGAGCTGACCCGCGACGAGCTGCTCGACGCGTTGGTCGCCGACGCCGAGCGCGCCTACGCCGAACGCGAGAAGCAGCTCGAGGAGATCGCAGGCGACGGCGCGATGCGGCAGCTGGAGCGCAACGTGCTGCTCAACGTTCTCGACCGCAAGTGGCGTGAGCACCTCTACGAGATGGACTACCTCAAGGAGGGCATCGGGCTGCGGGCGATGGCGCAGCGTGACCCGCTGGTCGAGTACCAGCGCGAGGGCTACGACATGTTCGTCGGCATGCTCGAGGGGCTCAAGGAAGAGTCGGTGGGCTTCCTGTTCAACGTCACCGTGGAAGCGGCGCCTGCACCTACCGTGGCGCCGGTTGACGCGCCTTCCGGGTTGGCGGCGTTCGCCGCGGAGGCCGCGGCCAAGGCGCAAGAGGGTGCCGTCGCGACCAAGGAGCGTCCGGCGGCGCTGCGCGCCAAGGGAATTGAGGACAGTGCGCCGCCACTGACCTACACCGGGCCGTCAGAGGACGGGTCGGCGCAGGTGCAACGGCCCGGCGGCGGCGGCCCCAAGCACGCCGCACCGACGGGCACCAGTCGGCGTGAGCGGCGAGAAGCCGCGCGTCAGCAGGCCAAGGCGGCCAAGGACAGCCGCAGGCGGTAGCTCACGCGCGACCACTGCGCGTTCGGCGGAAATGGGTCAAGGTTCGAGGAGTGCGGCAATGCGCCCAAGCGTGGCGCGCATGCCGTCCTCGGCCTGCTTGGGCATCGCGCCGAACTTGAGCGCGGGCCGCTGCCGGTCTTGGGAGACGTCCCACGTTTCACGCACCAGCGTGCCGCCCTCGGCAGGGCTGAGCTCATAGCGCCAGATCCGCCCGCCGATCAGGCCGAGGGGGCCTGTCGTGGTCTTCCACGCGATGCGGCGGTCGGGCTCGAATTCGATGACGGTGTTGGTGGTGCGGTACGGCAAGAACAACGTCTCTGGCCGTCCGCGCATCGACATGCCGAACTTGGAGCCAAGCGATAACGGCTGAGTTTGTTCCGGCGAGTGGTCCACCGTGCCGGATCCGTCGAAGCTGGAATGCTTTCCGGCGTCGGCTATTAGCGCGAAAATCTCGGCGGCAGGCGCGTTGATGACCCGCTCGACACTGACGGTGTTTCCTTGCACGTGGGTAACGCTAGCCGCCTCATCCGAGCTGTAAGGCGACAATTCGCCAGCGGTCACGGTGCAGTTCGATCCGTGCTGCGATGGCGAGGATGCGAGGTCCGCGGCTGTAAGAGCCGAACACCTCTGCTTGATTTTCTTCATCGCCATCGACCATGCGCAGCCGGACTCGCCGTAGCGTCGCCGCCGCGGTTTGCGGAACTCGGGTCAGCGCGATGACCGTGTCGATGAGTGCGGGCGCTACCAGTGGACGCAGTTGCGCGATGGGCCTGCGCCGGTCCACGACCTCCAGGAGGTGGCGCAGCGCCGCGTCGGCGAACACCACCGCCGCGCGTGGCGGCAACGGCTCGCGGGGCACCGGACGCGGCACCGACCGGAGAGGCCGAGGAGTGCGGCGATGCAGCGCGGCCGGTGAGGGCGGCGGACACGCAGTGATGCCGACTGGTGGCGGCTCACAGTCAATGATCGGTGTGGTGAACGACGCCGGCTCGGGCGGAATCCGGGATGCGGTCATCGGTGCTCTCCAGCGTTCGGTGCGACAAAGACGGCATCTGCTGGAGAGTCGCAGACCAATTGATGATCCCACGGCCTGCACCCCCCTTGATGCACCCGTAATGCGCGACCGCAGAATCGGCCGATAACCTGCACGGGGGTTCATCGACAGCGATATGCATCAAAGGGGGGTTGCACTTCAATGGTGACCAGGTTGTCGGCGTCGGACGCGTCGTTCTATCACCTGGAAGACTCCGCCACCCCGATGTACGTCGGCACGCTGTCGATACTGCGTAAGCCGCGCGCGGGCTGAGCTATGAAACCCTGCTTGGCCACCGTCGAACAGCGGCTGCCGCAGATCCCGCGCTACCGCCAGAAGGTGCGCGAGGTGACGCTGGGCCTGGCCCGCCCGGTGTGGGTCGACGACCGCGAGTTCGACATCACCTACCACATCAGGCGGTCGGCGCTGCCTTCGCCGGGCAGCGATGCGCAGCTGCACGAACTCATCGCCCGGCTCGGCTCGCGGCCACTGGACAAGTCGCGGCCGCTGTGGGAGATGTACCTGATCGAGGGCCTGGCCGGTAACCGCGTCGCCATCTACACCAAATCGCACCAGGCACTGGTGAACGGGATGACGGCGCTGGAGATCGGCCACGTCGTCGCCGACCGCACGCAGAAGGCGCCGGAGTTCGGTGAGGACATCTGGATCCCTGCGCGTGAGCCGAGCGACCGCCAACTCCTGCTCGGTGCCGTCGGCGAATGGGTCACCCGTCCCGCCGAGCAGCTTGGGGCGGTGCGCTCGGCGGTGACCGAGGTGACGACGAACGCGGGTCAGCTTGTCGAGGTCGGGCGCCGGTTCGTTGACGTCGCGCGCACCTTCGCGCGCGGGACTGCGCCGAACAGCCCGCTGAACACGACCGTGTCGCGCAACCGACGCTTCACCGTGGCCTGCCATCAGCTGGAGGACTACCGCCTGGTCCGGGCGCGCTACGACTGCGACGTCAACGATGTGGTGCTGGCCGTGGTGGCTGGGGCGCTGCGCAACTGGCTGATGTCGCGCGGCGAGCCGGTGACGGCGACGATGACCGTGCGGGCGATGGCGCCGATGTCGGTCTATCCGGACGCGGACCTCGACACGACAGGCCCGGGGCAGGCGATCAGCGAGGTGTCGCCGTTTCTCGTCGACCTGCCGGTCGGTGAGGGCAACGCGGTGGTGCGGCTGTCGCAGATCGCCCACACCACCGAGTCGCTTCCGACCACCGCCAGCCTCGTCGACGCCAGGACCATCGTCACGCTGTCGGGCTTTGCGCCACCGACGTTGCACGCCATGGGAATTCGCGTCGCAACTAGTTTCTCGGCGAGGCAGTTCAACCTGCTGATCACCAACGTGCCTGGCGCGCAGAAACAGATGTATGTCGCGGGTACCAAACTGCTGGAGACGTATTCGGTGCCGCCGCTGCTGAACAATCAGGTGCTGGCGATCGGGGTTACGTCGTATAACGGCATGCTCTACTTCGGCATCAACGCCGACCGCGATGCGATGAGCGACGTCGACGTGCTTCCTTCCCTGATGCGGGAATCGCTCGACGAACTGCTGGAGGCGGCGCAGTAATCGCTACAGTCGCCTGGTGCGCGTCTACGTCCCCGCAACCCTTGGCATGCTGCAGCAGCTTGTCGCCGACCAGTCGCTGCGCGCCCGCAGTGGAACCGCGTTCGCGGTGACGCCGACGCTGCGGGAGTCCTACGCGGAGGGCGACGACGACGAGCTTGCCGAGGTTGCGCTGCGCGAGGCGGCGCTGGCGTCGCTACGGCTGCTGGCCGCCGAGGGGATGTCCGATTTGCCGCCGCGGCGGGCCGTGGTGGTGGCCGAAGTCGAGGACGCGACGGCCCGCCCGGATCTGGACGATGCCGTGGTGCGGCTTGGGAGTGAGGTGGCATTCGGCGATGTGATCGCGGCGTACGTCGACAACTCCGACGCCGAGTCCGCCGTGCTGCCTGCGGTCGAGGCGATCGACGCCGCTGACCTGGGCGATGAAGACGCCGATTTCATCGTTGGAGACGCCCAGGATCACGATCTGGCCTGGTATGCGCCGCAGGAACTGCCCTTCCTGATCGAGCTGCTCTGATGGTGCTCCGCTGGCTCAAGCGGCGAACCTACGGTACCGTAGGTTACGTCTCCCGATCGACGGGAAACGCAATCCTGAAACTGGGGCAGGAGCTTTCGTTGGGCAACAAATACAGCTCGAGCAGGCCCGCGGCCGTCCTCAAGGACACCGTGCGGCCCTCGGTCGCCGGTGCGGGTAGACATCGCGGCTGGGACACGGCACGAGCGATCGCCGAACGGATCACCACGCCGCTGCTGCCCGACGACTATCTCAAGCTCGCGAACCCGTTGTGGTCCGCGCGGGAACTGCGCGGTCGGGTGCTGGAGGTGCGCCGCGAGACGGTCGACTCCGCGACGTTGGTCATCAAGCCGGGGTGGGGCTTTTCGTTCGACTATCAGCCGGGCCAGTACATCGGGATCGGTGTGTTGGTCGACGGGCGCTGGCGCTGGCGGTCGTACTCGCTGACGTCCAGCCCAGTAGCCGGAGCCGCCGGGCCGGCGACATCGGGCCGAGCCGGCCGCACCATCACCATCACGGTCAAGGCGATGCCGGAGGGGTTCCTGTCGACCCATCTGGTCGGCGGGGTGGCGCCTGGCACGATCGTGCGGCTCGCCGCGCCGCAGGGCAACTTCGTGATGCCCGATCCGGCGCCGGCATCGGTGTTGTTCATCACAGCCGGCTCCGGCATCACGCCGGTGATGTCGATGCTGCGCACGTTGGCTCGTCGCGACCAAGTCACCGATGTCGTCCACTTACATTCGGCGCCAACGGAATCCGATGTGATATTCGCGGCTGAACTAGCGAAGCTGCAGGCCAGTCACGAGGGATACCGGGTGCGGCTGCGGTCCACCCGCGCCGAGGGTCGCCTGGACCTGTCCCGGCTGGCCGACGAGGTGCCCGACTGGCGTGAACGCCAGACCTGGGCGTGCGGTCCGGAGGGCATGCTCAACGACGCCGAGCGGGTGTGGCGTGAGCACGGCATCGACGGCCAACTCCACCTGGAGCGCTTCGCGGCGTCGAAGGCCGCTGCACACGGCCAGGGCGGCACGGTTCAGTTCGCGCGGAGTCAGAAGACGGTCACCGTGGACGGGGCGACGCCGTTGATGGAGGCCGGCGAGAACGTCGGCATCCAGATGCCATTCGGCTGCCGGATGGGCATCTGCCAGTCGTGCGTCGTGAGCCTGGTCGACGGGCACGTCCGCGACCTGCGAACCGGCGCGGAGCACGAACCAGGAAGCCGGATACAGACCTGTATTTCCGCAGCATCCGGCGATTGTGTACTGGACGTTTAGACTTTACTGACTGGTAACCTACGGACTCGTAGGTTACGGTAGCGTAGGTAAAAGAAGGGAGGCAGAACAATGGCAATCACCGACGTACCGGCATTCGCGCATCTGACCGAAGCCGACATCGAAAACCTGGCCGTCGAACTCGACGCGATCCGGCTGGACATTGAAGACTCCCGTGGTGAGCGCGACTCGCGCTACATCCGCCGCACCATCGCCGCTCAACGCGCCGTCGAGATCGCGGGCCGGCTCATGCTGGCCGCGAGTTCGCGACGCTCGGCGTGGTGGGCGGGCACTGTGACTTTGGGCGTGGCCAAGATCATCGAGAACATGGAGATCGGCCACAACGTCATGCACGGCCAGTGGGATTGGATGAACGATCCCGAGATTCACTCCTCGTCGTGGGAGTGGGACATGAGCGGGGCGTCCAAGCACTGGCGGTTCACCCACAACTTCATGCACCACAAGTACACCAACATCCTCGGCATGGACGACGATGTGGGCTACGGCCTGCTGCGGGTCACCCGTGACGAAAAGTGGAAGCCGTTCAACCTCGGCAACGTGCTGTACAACACCATCCTCGCGCTCGGCTTCGAGTGGGGAGTCGGGCTGCAGCACCTGGAACTCGGCAGGATGTTCAAGGGCCGCGACGACCGCGATGCGACCATGGTGCGGCTGCGCGAGTTCTCGGCGAAGGCCGGCACGCAGTTGGCCAAGGACTACGTGGCGTGGCCCGCGGTGACGTCGCTGTCGCCCGGCGCGACCTTCATGTCGACGTTGAAGGCCAACGCGGTCGCCAACGTGATCAGGAACGTCTGGGCCAATGCGGTGATCTTCTGCGGCCACTTCCCCGACGGCGCAGAGAAATTCACCAAGACCGACATGGTCGGCGAGACCAAGGGCCAGTGGTACCTGCGACAGATGCTTGGCAGCGCCAATTTCGAGGGTGGCCCTGCGCTGCGGTTCATGAGCGGCAACCTGTGCCACCAGATCGAGCATCACCTGTATCCGGATCTGCCGAGCAGTCGGCTGCATGAGATCTCGGTGCGGGTCAGGCAGGTCTGCGACAAGTACGACCTGCCGTACACGACGGGCTCGTTCCTGATGCAGTACGGCAAGACGTGGCGGACCATCGCCAAGCTGTCGCTGCCGGACAAGTACCTGCACTACACGGCCGACAATGCGCCGGAAACCCGTAGCGAGCGGATGTTCACGGAGCTGGAATCCGGGTTCGGTGTTACCGATCCCGCTACCGGCCGCCGTCGTGGGCTGAAGACAGCGATCGCCACCGTGCGCGACTGGCGCCGCGCGAAGCGGGCCGAGAAGCGGACGCCAAGGCGCGGCGACATCGCGGCGTAACCACCTTCCATCGTGAAAGCCCTCCCGTAACGGGAGGGCTTTTTCGTGTGCCGTTCCCCCGATCGGGGGACAACGAGTTCCCCCACTGGTCCGGCCGATCACCGGACATACAACGTGTGCTGACCAGGGCATTCTTATGTCATCGCCGGAAAACACCGGCGCAAGAGCCGAAAAGCCAACGCACATAGGAGAACTCAGAAATGACTACCAACATCGCCCGCACCTTCGCCCTTTCGGTCGTCTCGGCCGGCATCATCGGCGGCGCCGCCCTCGGTATGGCCGGCATGGCCAACGCCAGCACCCCGACATATGGCACTGGCCCGGGTCATTCGTACAGCCCGGTCGTCAAGGCCCACCCCGCCCCCGAGGCGCAGCCTGGCTGGCACGGCCGCCACGGCGTGAACCACATCGAGCACCTGGTTCCCGGCTACCACCGCTGATCCCAACCGAAGCCAACTGAGGCCCTCCCATCCCCCGGGGAGGGCCTCAGTTTGCGGTTAGTAGCTTGACTCCGACAGTGCGCCGAGCAGCCGTCGCGCCGCGGCCACACGTCCAGCAGCGGGGCCGGTCAACGTGTCCAGCGCGCATTCCGGATCTGCGGGCGGGCCCATATGCCCGCAGCCGCGGGGACAGTCCTTGACCGCCTCGGCCAGGTCGGAGAACGCCAGCATCACGTCGTCGGGTTCGATGTGGGCTAGCCCGAACGACCGGATGCCCGGCGTGTCGATCACCCAGCCGCCGAAGCTCAGCGGCAGCGCCACCGACTGCGACGACGTATGTCGACCTTTGCCCACTCCCGATACATCGCCCGTGGCCCGATCTGCGTCTGGTACAAGGCGATTCACCAGTGTGGACTTGCCGACACCGGAATGGCCGAGGAGCACCGTCACCTTGTCGGCCAGCAGCGGGGCGACGACGTCGAGTGGGTCGTCGCGGCCCGCGATGGTGATCGTGAGGTCGAGGTCGGCGAACTGTTCGGCGAACGGCTGCGGCGGGGCGAGATCGGTCTTGGTCAGACACAGGATCGGCTCGAGCCCGCCCGCGTAGGCGGCGATCAGTGTGCGCTCGACCAGGCCGGTGCGCGGTGGCGGGTCGGCCAGAGCGACCACGATGAGCAGTTGGTCGGCATTGGCGACGACGACGCGTTCGGTGGGATCGGTGTCATCGGCCGTGCGCCGCAACACCGTTCGCCGCTCACCGCGCCGGACGATGCGGGCCAGTGTGTCCGTCTTGCCGGAAAGATCTCCGACGATGCCGACGTCGTCGCCGACCACGATCGAAGTGCGGCCCAGCTCCCTGGCCCGCATGGCAGTCACGAGGTGGTTGGGGTCGCGACCAAGTGCGCATCCCCACCGGCCTCGGTCGACGGTGACCACCATGGCTGCCTGCGCGTCGGCGTGTTCGGGGCGAGTCTTGGTCCGCGGCCGCGAGCCCCGGCCGGGTCGGACCCGGACATCGGACTCGTCGTACTCGCGAGGACTCAATCGCCCGCCAGCATGTCGGCCCACATCTGCGGGAATCGGGCAGCGTCTTTGCCGTCGTACCAATGTCTTCGACCTCGACGCCGGGCACCCGCAGCCCGACGATGGCACCCGCGGTCGCCATCCGGTGGTCGGCATAGGACCGCCACACGCCACCGTGCAATGGCCGCGCGGTGATCACCAGCCCGTCGGGGGTTTCGTCGCATTGCCCGCCGAGCCCGTTGATTTCGGTGGACAACGCCGCTAGCCGGTCTGTTTCATGGCCACGCAGGTGCGCGATCGCCGCGCAGCTGCGAGACCGAGCCGTCGGAGGCCAACGCCGCCAGCGCGGCAACTGCGGGTGTCAACTCGCCGACGTCATGCAGATCCACGTCGAAGCCTCGGTAGGTGCTTGCACCTTGCACCTCAAGGTACGAACTAGCTGTGGCGCACAGCCGAACCCAGCTTCTCCAGGATCGGAAAGGATCGCGTCGGCGGGCTGGATGCTGACCGGCGGCCAACCCGTGATCCGCACGCTCCCGCCGCTGACCACCGCCGCGGCCAGGAACGGCACTGCGTTGGACAGGTCGGGCTCAATGATCCAGTGCCGCGGTGCAATCGGGCCGGTCGCGACCCGCCACCTATTGGCCTGCGAGTCATCGACGTCGACGCCGGCGTCGCGCAGCATCGACACCGTCATCGCGATGTGCGGCGCCGACGGCACCGACTCGCCCGTGTGCACGATCGTCAGTCCGTCGGTGAACGCGCCCCCGGACAGCAGCAGGCCGGAGACGAACTGCGACGAACCCGACGCGTCGATCTCCACCGTGCCGCCTGCCACCGACCCCGTGCCGCGCACCGAGAACGGAAGACCGTCGCCGTCGATGTCCACACCGAGGCCGCGAAGCGCGTCAAGCAGCGGTGCGATCGGGCGTATCCGGGCCTGCTCGTCACCGTCGAAAGTGACGGTCTGGCTGCTCAATGCGGCGACCGGCGGGAGGAAGCGCAGCACCGTGCCTGCCAGGCCGCAATCAACGCGGACACCCGGCTGCGGGCTGATGGCCCACTGATCGTCAGCTCGGTGCCTTCGCCGTCGACGGCCAAGCCCAGCGCCTGCAATGCGCCGATCATCAGGTCGGTGTCGCGGCTGCGCAGCGCACCGCTGACTGTCGACGGTCCTTGGGCAGTGGCCAGCGCGGCGAGCACGAGCGCGCGGTTGGTCTGCGATTTGGAGCCCGGCACCGTCACGGTGGCATGCACAGGGGTCGGCTGTCGACGGTGCAGGCCAGGTGCTCACGGCCTCTATCCTGCACTGTCGGTTGTGCGTGCCACCATGGGATATATGTGTGGGCGATTCGCGGTGACCACCGATCCGGCACTGCTGGCGGAGAAAATCCAGGCCATCGACGAGAGCGCAGCAGCGAGCAAGAAGGACTCCGCTAGCGGTCCGAACTACAACGTCGCGCCGACGACCACGATCAGCACGGTGGTGAAGCGGCATAGCGAGCCCGACGACGAGTCGACGCGGCGGGTGCGGTCGATGCGTTGGGGTCTGGTGCCGGTGTGGGCCAAGAGCGCGGAGGACGGCGGCCCGGACACCAAAGGGCCGCTGATGATCAACGCGCGCGCCGAGACGGTGACCAGCTCGCCCGCGTTCCGCAACTCCGCGAAGGGCAAGCGGTGTCTGGTGCCGATGGACGGCTGGTATGAGTGGCGGCCCAACGGCGAATTGGCGTCGGGCAAGAAGGCGCCGAAGACGCCGTTCTACATGTACGGCGGCGACGGCGAAATGCTGTTCATGGCGGGGTTGTGGTCGACGTGGCGGCCGAAGGACGCTCCCAAGGATGCCCCTCCGCTGCTGAGCTGCACGATCATCACCACCGATTCCGCGGGCCCGCTGGCCGAGATTCACGACCGGATGCCGCTGACGATCAGCAAGAGTGACTGGGATCGTTGGCTCGACCCTGACGCTCCGATCGACGAGGGCCTGCTGCGCGGGCACGGCGACCTCGACCGCATCGAGATCCGCGAGGTGTCGCGGCTGGTCAACAGCATCCGCAACAACGGCCCCGAATTGATCGAGCCGGCCAAGCCGGAGCCCGAGCAGGCGACGCTGCTGTAGAGCCTCTACCGAGGAATCCTCGGTAAGGCTAGAGTATTCCTCGTGCCACGGCTCGGGTCGCGAAGGTTCAGACGCGAGGGGCCGGTTGCTGCAGGTGGCGCGGCGGCGGTTCGCGGTCGACGGCGCGCTCGTCCCGACGCTGGACGAGGTGCGGCGCGAGGCCGAAGTCAGTGTCGGAGCGCTGTACCACCACTTCCCGGACAAGCCGGCTCTCGCCGCGGCCGTCTACGCGCAGTTGATCGGCGAGTACCAAGCGGGGTTCGTCGCCATGCTGCGCGAGCACGACACCGCAGAAGGCGGTGTCCGCGGCGGCGTCGACGTATCACCTGCGGTGGGTGACCGAGAACCGCGGCGAGGCCAGGCTGTTGCTTGGTGACCGGCTCGACAGTGCGGCGTTACGCGAATCCAATCGCGACTTCTTCTCCGCCGTCAGGGACTGGTGGCGTCCGCACCACACCTACGGAGTGCTGCGGCCGATGCGGCTTGGGGTCACGGCCGCGCTCTGGCTCGGCGCGGCACAGGAGTACAGCCGCCATTGGATCGCAGGCGGCGAAGCCGAGATGGCATCGGAAGCGGTCGAAACCTTTGCGGCCGCCGCGTGGGAAGTATTGCGCGCCAACGATATTGAGGAGCAAGCAAGCAATGACCGATTCCATGTACGCGCGATAGTGGCGAGCGGCGACGACCCCGATGCTCCCGAGCGGATCCACGTCGATCACCGCGGCGACAGGGCCGTGGTCACGCTCGACGAATCCGACCGGCTGAACGTCCTTTCCGCCCCGCTGGTGCGTCAACTGCGGCGGACGCTGCAGGCCCTCGACGCCGACACCGAGATCCGTAGCGTCGTCTTGACCGGCGCCGATCCCGGTTTCAGCGCCGGCGGTGACCTGAAGATGATGCAGGTCGCCATCGAACATCTCGGCGCGCCCGAGGGAGTCGCCGACGTGTGGCGGTGGATCCGCCGCGAGTTCGGCGGGATCGCCCGGCTCATCGCCGGGTCGGACACGATCTTCGTCGCCGCGCTCAACGGCGCCGCGGCCGGCGTTGGCCTGGCGTGGGCCCTGACCTGCGACCTCGTCGTCGCCAGCGACCGCGCGGTGATCGTGCCCGCGTTCGGCCGCCTCGGATTGATCCCCGAGGTCGGCACCAGCTGGGCGCTCACCAGACGCCTTGGCTACCAGGGAGCACTCGGCCTACTACGTGCGCGGGGATCACATCGACGCCGGCGACCGCGCTTCGGCTCGGGCTCGTGCAGGAGGTGCGTCGAACATGACCGACTGCTGGCCGCCGCCGACGAATGGTGCTCGCGCGTTGCGGAATTGCCGCCGCACGCGGCCGCGATGACCAAACCCTTGCTGCGTGCCGCCGCCGACGCCGGCTGGAACGACTGCGTCTCACGCTCGAGGAATTCGCCGAACCGACGTGTTTCACGCACCGCCGCTGTTCGCCGACAGCGTGCAGGCGATGCTGAAGTAAGGCCGTCTGGGTCGAGTACATCAATACTCGCCGCGACGCCCCGGGTCGGTGAGATTCTGACTTCACAGCGCACGTCCGGGAGCGCTGTGGATGGGGGATCCGCATGAAATGCAAGGGCGCTGTCATGCGCGGTGTCGGCAGGGACTGGGAGATCGAGGAGATCACCCTCGACCCACCCCGCGAGGGCGAGGTGTTGGTGAAGATGGCGGTCGCCGGGGTCTGCCATTCCGACGACCATTTCACCACCGGCGACATGGTTCCCACACCGGAGCTCGCCGCGATCATGGAGGCCGCCGGTGCCCCGCCGCTGGAGTACTTCCCCCTGCTCGGCGGTCACGAAGGTGCCGGCGTGGTCGCGGAGGTTGGTCCCGGCGTGCGGTCCGTGCAACCCGGTGATCGTGTCTCGTTCTCCTTCATCGCCGCGTGCGGGGCATGTCGATGGTGCGTGTCGGGGATGACCTATCTCTGCGACAACGGCGCAATGATGTTGGCCAAGGAGATGACGACCGACGGCACGTGTCGACGTCACGTCGGTGACGAGGACCTCACCGCGATGACGCAACTCGGCACGTTCGCCGAATACGCCGTGCTGTCCGAGCACTCGGTGATCAAGATCGACGACTCGATTCCCCTCGAGGCGGCGTCCCTGGTGTCGTGCGGCGTGACCACGGGCTGGGGCTCTGGCACCGTCGGCGTCGGAACGCAGCCGGGGGACACCGTGGTCATCGTCGGTACCGGCGGGGTGGGGATCAACGCCGTCCAGGGTGCCCGTGCTGCGGGCGCCAACGCGCGTGGTCGCGGTGGATCCCGTTGAGTTCAAACGGGATACGGCGAAGTTCTTCGGCGCGACGGATACCAGTCCGTCCGTCGAGGAGGCAATTCGCTTGGTGCAGGAACTCACCAACGGGTGTGATGGCCGACCGGGTGGTGCTGACGCCGAGCGTGCTTCACGCCGAACTGTTGGCTCCCGCGTTGATGCTGACGCGCAAGGGCGGTACCTGCCTGATGACCGCGGTCCCGAAGTTCGAAGTAAACATGGTGCCGCTGTTACTCGTCGACATGCTTCAGTCCTGCAAGACCCTCAAGGGGCTGATCTACGGCGGCATGAACCCACGCGCGAGCATGCCGATGCTGCTGTCGATGTACCGCAACGGCCATCTCAAGCTGGACGAGTTGATCACCCGGCGCTACCGGCTCGATCAGATCAACGACGCCATCACCGATATGCGCGAAGGCCGTAACATCCGCGGCATCATCGAATTCGACTAAGGCCCGGTGTATCCCGGCGGGTTGGGAGTATCGACCCACAGGTCGACGCCGAGTTCGCCACCGGGCACGCAGTCGTAGACCGAAAGGTCGGTGACGCCGGACTCCAGCAGTACGTCCTCGCACAGCAGGCTGTTGCCGGTGTACTCGCGGGAGGGCTTGTTGAGGACGACGTACGCGGCGTCGGCGTACACGTCGGGCTTGCGGGCCCTGCCCATCGCCTCGTCGCCGCCGAGCAGGTTCTGCACCGCGGCGGTGGCCACCAGCGTGCGCGGCCACAGCGTGTTGGACGCGATGCCGTCGTCGCGCAGTTCCTCGGCCATCGCCAAGGCGCACAACGACATTCCGTACTTGGCCATCATGTACGCGGTCGGCGTCAGCCACTTCGGCTCCAGCCGGACCGGCGGCGACAGCGTGAGGATATGCGGGTTATCCCGGCCGACCATGTGCGGGATGCAGGCCTGCGAGACCGTGTACGTGCCGCGCACCTGGATGCCGTTCATCAGGTCGAAGCGCTTGAGCGGTACCTCTTTGATCGAACCGAGGTTGATCGCCGAGGCGTTGTTCACGCAGATGTCGATGCCGCCGAACTGCTCGACGGTCTGCGCCACCGCCGATGCGACCGATTCCTCGTCGCGGATGTCGCCGACGATCGGCAGCGCCTGCCCGCCGGCCTCCTCGAGCTCCTTGGCCGCGGTGTACACCGTGCCGGGAAGCTTCGGATGCGGCTCGGCGGTCTTGGCGATCAGCGCGATGTTGGCGCCGTCGGCGGCGGCGCGCTTGGCGATCGCCAACCCGATGCCACGGCTGGCGCCGGAGATGAACATGGTCTTCCCAGAAAGCGACATGGGGTCACCTTATGTGCGCGCGGATGTCGGCGGTGACCGCGTTGGTCAGCCGGATCAGGTCCTGCGGGTGCACCCCGACGTCCCAGCCGCGCTTGCCCGCGCTACACAGCACGCGATCCCAGCGCAGCGCCGATGCGTCGACGACGGTGGGCAGTGGCTTGCGCTGGCCGAACGGTGAGATGCCGCCGATGACGTAGCCGGTGGACCGTTCCGCTGCGGCCCGGTCGGCCATCGTCGCCTTCGACACCCCCAGCGCTGCGGCGGCGGCCTTCAGCGACAGCTTTGACGGCACCGGGATCACCGCGACGGCAAGACCCTTGGGCAGCGCGACGACGAGCGTCTTGAAGACCTGCTCAGGGTCTCGACGCCCTCGACCTGTCGCTAGCTCGTCGACGGCCTCCTCGCCGAACGACTCGTTGCGCGGGTCGTGGTGGTACTGCAGCACCTGGTGGGGGACCTCCGCGTCCAGCAGGGCCGCGATCGCCGGGGTCGCTGCGCGCGCCATCGGCTCAGCGTAGTGCGGGAACAACAGTGCCTGTCCGTGCTGTTATTGGGTGCAGTTCGGCCTGCGAACGGGTCGTGTCGGTTGCAGCCTCTAGGATCGGAAGGAAGGGGTCTTTGGTGCCTGCCATTTGCCTGGAACGTCCGGTGGATATACCGGGCCTGTTTGGGGGCGCCGCAACAGAAGGGACGGTGTTCCCCACAATGACCGACATCGACGGGTCGGCGCCCGATACGGCGCCAGAGACGTCGGCACCCGACAGGGCCACCGAAAGCGACGCCGAGCTGACAGCGCGGTTCGAGCGCGATGCGATTCCGCTGCTCGACCAGCTCTACGGCGGCGCGCTGCGAATGACTCGCAACCCGGCCGACGCCGAGGACTTGCTGCAGGAAACCATGGTGAAGGCCTACGCAGGGTTCCGCTCGTTCCGCGAGGGAACGAATCTGAAGGCGTGGCTGTACCGGATTCTGACTAACACCTACATCAACAGCTACCGCAAGAAGCAGCGGCAGCCCGCCGAATATCCGACCGAGGAGATCACCGACTGGCAGCTGGCTGCCAACGCGGAGCACACCTCGACCGGCCTGCGCTCGGCGGAGGTGGAGGCGCTGGAGGCGTTGCCGGACAGCGAGATCAAGGCAGCCCTGCAGGCGTTGCCGGAGGAATTCCGGATGGCGGTGTACTACGCCGACGTCGAAGGCTTCCCGTACAAGGAGATCGCCGAAATCATGGACACGCCGATCGGGACCGTGATGTCCCGGCTGCATCGCGGCCGACGTCAGCTCCGCACCCTGTTGGCCGACGTGGCCAGGGACCGCGGCTTCATGCGTGGCGAGCAGCAGCTCGACGCACCGGAGGAGGTGTCGTCATGAGCGACGAGCAGTGGACCCCGCCCGTTGGGCCCGTCGACCCGGAGCACCCCGAATGCGCGGCGGTGATCGCCGAGGTATGGACGCTGCTGGACGGCGAATGCACGGCCGAGACCAGGGACAAGCTCAAGCACCATCTCGAAGAATGCCCGGCCTGCCTACGCCACTACGGCGTCGAGGAGCGGGTCAAAACGCTGATCGCGAAGAAGTGCAGCGGTGAGAAGGCGCCAGAAGGGCTTCGCGAGCGGCTGCGGATCGAGATCAGCCGCACCACGATCATCCGTCGGGGCTAGCGCACCGACTTCGAACCGCAGTTTGGCCGCTTTCCGTGGTTGGCCTTGGAGTGCTTACGGTCGCGCTTCTTGCGGCCACGCTTGGCCATGATGGTCCTCCGTTTGGTTCAGGGGGTTTGCAGGGCCCGCAATCCTGCGGGCGCGTTCGCTACATTCTCTCACGGCCCGCCGACAGCCCCGCCCACCCGGTGTTGTGGTTCGATAGGAGCCGGTAAGCAGCCTGAGCCGGAACGCCGGCGACATGGGACTCCAGACGAAGTGGGGTGAAGATGGCCGAGGATGTTCGCGCCGAGATCGTGGCCAGTGTGCTCGAAGTCGTGGTTCACGAGGGCGATCAGATCGGCGAGGGCGACACCCTGGTGCTGCTGGAGTCGATGAAGATGGAGATCCCGGTGCTTGCCGAAGTGGCAGGCACCGTCAGCAAGGTGAGCGTGTCCGTTGGCGACGTCATCCAGGCCGGCGACCTCATCGCGGTGATCAGCTGACGGCCCGAGCCGCCGGACGCGCCGCGGGAGTAGGAGCCGATGTCGACCCTCGGTGACCTGCTCGCCGAGCACACGGTCCTGCCCGGCAACGCCGTCGACCACCTGCACGCCGTGGTGGGAGAGTGGCAGCTGCTGGCGGACCTGTCGTTCGCCGATTACCTGATGTGGGTGCGCCGCGACGACGGCGCGCTGGTGTGTGTCGCACAGGTTCGTCCGAACACCGCGCCGACGGTGCTGCTGGCCGATGCCGTTGGCACCAGGAATGAAGCCGATGAGATGCCGTTGGTGACCGACGCCTTCAACTCCGGCGCCATCGGCAGGCAAAACCCAGCGGGACAACAGGATTCGCTCGGTCTCAACGTCGAAGCCGTTCCCGTGCGTTACAACAACGATGTGGTGGCGGTGCTGACGCATCAGACCGCCCTGGCTGCGCGCAAGGCCAGCCCGCTGGAGACCGCCTATCTGGACTGCGCTGGCGATCTGCTGCACATGCTGTCCGAAGCCACCTTCCCCAACGTCGGCGACCTGGCCATGTCGCGGTCCAGCCCCCGCGTCGGCGACGGGTTCATCCGCCTCGACGAGACGGGCGGCGTTGTTTTCGCCAGCCCGAACGCGATCTCGGCCTACCACCGGATGGGGCTGCCCTCCGAGTTGGAGGGCCACAACCTGGTCACGATCACCAGGCCGCTGATCTCCGATCCGTTCGAGGCGCAGGAACTGGCCAATCACGTCCGCGACTCACTTGCCGGCGGTTCGAGCATGCGCATGGAGGTCGACGCAGGGGGAGCGGCCGTGCTGCTGCGCACGCTGCCTTTGGTGGTGCACGGCAAGGCCGTCGGCGCGGCGGTGCTGATTCGGGACGTCACCGAGGTCAAGCGCCGCGACCGGGCGTTGCTGTCCAAGGATGCGACCATCCGCGAGATCCACCATCGGGTGAAGAACAATCTGCAGACCGTCGCCGCACTGCTACGCCTGCAGGCCCGGCGCACCAACAACGCCGAGGGCCGCGAGGCCCTGATCGAATCCGTGCGGCGGGTGTCGTCGATCGCGCTGGTGCACGACGCGCTGTCGATGTCGGTGGACGAGGAGGTCAACCTCGACGAGGTGGTCGACCGGATCCTGCCGATCATGAACGACGTTGCGGCCCCGGAGAATATGGACACCCCGATCCGCATCAACCGGCTCGGCGACCTCGGCGTGCTGGACGCCGACCGCGCCACCGCGTTGATCATGGTGATCACCGAATTGGTGCAGAACGCGATCGAGCATGCCTTCGACACCACCACCCAGCAGGGCTGCGTGACCATCCGCGCGGAACGGTCGGCGCGCTGGCTCGACGTGGTCGTTCACGACGACGGGAGAGGGTTGCCCGACGGCTTCAGCCTGGAGAAGTCGGACCGGCTGGGCCTGCAGATCGTGCGGACACTGGTGTCGGCGGAGCTGGACGGTTCGCTCGGTATGCACGACGTGCCGACCGGCGGGACGGACGTGGTGCTGCGGGTGCCGATCGGCCGGAAGGCGCGCCTGCCCCAGTAAGCGCACAGCGCGATCACAGTTTGTCGGTGATTTCACAAATTGACGTTTATGTGACGCAATTCGCAACAAATTGCATTTGCACACAGTTACGGCCCCGGCAAATTTGCCGGGGCCGTAGCCGAATTCGAAAGCTAGCTTGCGGTCAGACCCCGCTACGAGCCTTGGTGCGGGCGTTGCGTCGCTTGAGTGCGCGCCGCTCGTCTTCGCTCATGCCGCCCCACACGCCGGCGTCCTGGCCCGAATCCAACGCCCAGGTGAGGCAGTCGGTTGTCACCGGGCAGCGGTTGCAGACGAGCTTCGCGTCAGCGATCTGGGCGAGTGCCGGGCCGCTGTTTCCCACCGGGAAGAACAGTTCCGGATCCTCGTCGCGACAGACCGCCTTGTGGCGCCAATCCATAGTTCTAATCTCCTCACTATGTGCGCAGCAGGGCGCACGAGCTTTTCTTCGGCTGTTAACGCGTGCATACGAAATGTTTCTGCACTGTTGCATCCGAGTTTTTCACAGGCTGAACAGATGTCAATAGAACTCAGTTCACACGTGGGCAATCTCACTAGCGAGGCCTGCCTCGCAGACCACTTACCCGTTTGTACTACACTCAACCTACTTGCGCCCTGAATTGGCTCTGTGAATGCCATTAATGCAGGTCAAAGGGGTTCTATGCGGGCGGTGCGACCACGCCCAGCGCATCGGGAACCGCTTTGAACGTCATCGCATCGCGCGGACCCAGGAAATCACCGTCGATCTGACACGCCACCGGTGCGTCGCTCGTCACCCTCAGCCACGGCAGGTCGTCGTCGCGGATCAGGTGCCTCGCCTTGATATCCGGTGTCTTCGACAACATCCGTCTCACCAGTCCCAAATTGGCCCAGACGTTCATGCTGGTCGTCGCGAACACGCCAAGGCCGGTCTCGAACGTGGTGGTGGGGTTCGTCCACACGGGCCGGGTATTGGCGTACGTCCATGGACTCGAGTTCGACACGAACGCGAAATGGACACCGGTAACGGGTTCGCGGTCGGGCAGATGCAGCGTCAGCGACGGCTCCCTGCGGGCGTTGGCGAGCATCTCGCGCACGGCGACGCGGATGTAGCGCGACGCGGTCACCTTGCGGCCCTTGTCGCGTTGCGCCTCGACCGCGGCCACCACGTCGCCGTCAACGCCCATACCCGCCGTGAACACACACCAGCGTTCGCCGCAGTCCATCAGTCCGATGCGGCGCCAGGACTTGCGACGCCGGTAATCCGACAGCAGGTCCACGAGCTGGTTCGTCGCCTCGGTCGGGTCGGGGCTGATGCCGAGCGCACGGGCGAACACGTTGGCCGAGCCGCCTGGCACCACCCCGACGGCCGGGGCCGGCGCCGCCGGGACCACTCTCACCGAGAATCCCGTTGACGACCTCGTTCACCGTGCCGTCGCCGCCGTGCACGATCACCACGTCGATGCCATCGCGTGCGGCGTCGCGGCCGATCTCGACGGCGTGTCCGCGGTGGTCGGTGTGGGCGACGGTCAGCTTGACGCGGCTCTCGAGCGCATGCGCAAGCAGATCGCGCCCCGCCGGGGTCGTCGACGTCGCGTTCGGGTTCACGATCAGCACGGCGCGCACAGAGATTCGACCCTATCTAAAAGGGCAAAGCGAACCTCTACGCTCGACGTCATGACCGTTCCCTCCCCGGCGACCGTGCGTCAGGCCGCCGTCGTGGTGTCACTGGAGGGCGCCGCGCTGGTTGCGGTCGCAGCGGTGTTGGTCGTGCGTCACCTGGCGGGCGCCGAAGACCAGCCATGGCTCAGCGGATACGGCACCGCCGGTTGGTTCGTGGTCATGGGCTCGGCGGTGCTCGCCGCGGGCTGGGCGTTGTGGACCGGGCGGCGGTGGGGCCGCGGGATCGCGGTCTTCGCGCAGCTTCTCCTGTTGCCGGTGGCCTGGTACATGGCCGTCGGATCGCAACAGTGGCTCTACGGCATCCCCATCGCAGCTGGTCGCGCTGGTGACGCTGGTGCTGCTGTTCAGCCCGTCGACGCTGCAATGGCTGGGGGCTCAGGACTCGGCCAGCGCCGACAGCTCAGGGCCCGACACCCGGTAGGTGATCCACTCGGTCTGGGGCCGCCCGCCGACGGCGTCGTAGAGCGCGATCGCGTTGGTGTTCCAGTCCAGCACCGCCCACGACAGCCTGGTGTAACCGCCCTCGACGCATTCCCTGGCCAAAGTGGCCAGCATCTTGCGGGCAAGTCCGCGGCGGCGGAACTGCGGGCGCACATACAGATCCTCGAGGTAGATGCCGGCAACACCGTCCCAGGTGGAAAAGTTGCGGAACCACAACGCGCCCGCGGCGGCCTGGCCGTCCACTTCCGCGATATGCCCGTACACCGTCGGGTGGTCGCCGAAAAGCGCTTCGCGCAACTGGTTTTCGGTAACCGTGCAGTCCGCGCTGGCCCGCTCGAACTCGGCCAGTTCGTGAATCATCGCGGTCAGTTCGGTCTCATCGCCCGGCTGGACGGGGCGGATGATCTCAGTCATGGGTGAACTCCAAGGGCCGACAGGATCGTGTTGAATTTCGTTGTGGTTTCCGCGACTTCGTCGTCGGGATCGGATTCGGCGACGATGCCGCCGCCCGCCTGCGCGTCGGCCGTGCGGCGATCGGCCGACAGCTGCGCACAGCGGATCGACACCACCCACCTGCCGTCGCCGCGCTGGTCGCACCAGCCGATCGTGCCCGCATAGAAGCCTCGGTCGCCCTCCAACTCGTTGATCAGTTCCGCAGCCGCCGTCGCAGGGACACCGCCCACCGCAGGCGTCGGGTGTAGGGCGATCGCCAAATCCAATGCGGTGGTGGACTTTTCACGTAGCTTCCCGGTGATGGGCGTGTACAGGTGCCATACCGCCGCGGTCTTGCTCAGCTGCGGTTCCTGCTGCGATCTGAAGATCGGCACACAACGGGTCCAGTGCCTCGCGCATCGCATCGACCACCAACTGGTGCTCGTGACGGTTCTTGGCCGATGCGGCGAGGGCGGCGCCGCTGGCCTCGTCGGCGTCGGGGTCGGCCAACCGCGGCGCCGATCCCGCAAACGGGCGGCAGGTCACCTGATCGCCGTGCCGCGCAACGAGCAGCTCGGGGCTCGCGCCGACCAGCGCGGCGCCGGAATATCCGCCCCCCGCGGCCGTGAGGTCGGCGAGATACGCGTTGGCCGCGGCGTCGTTGGCGACGAGTCGGTGCACGATGGTGCGGGCATCCAGCGGTCCCTCGGCCGCCAGCCGCAGCGCCCTTGCCAGCACCACCTTGTGCAGGCCGCTGGCCGGGTCTCGCAGCCGGCGCAATGCCGCGCCGATGCGTGCGCGGTGCTCCTCGGGGTCGGGAATCGTCTGCGCGATCCGCACGGTCGGCAGCTCGCGAAGCGGCCAGTCGGGCAGCGTCTCGGTGAACTGCACCGACTGTGGACGGATCAGCGCAGCCGGTTTGGAAAGGTCGAAAGGCAAGGCTCCCAAGACAATTGGGGAGCTGTGCGACGCAAGCGCGGCCCGTGCGTCGGCCAGCCGGGGGAACGCGGTGTGCACACCGTCGGCGACCACCGCGCCTGTGCGGCCGGCGAGAACGAAGGCGGGTTCGCGCGTCACGTCGGCAGGCACGGGTGGCGGTGACCCGTCAGTCCCAGCGCGCTGAGTTGGCGCTCGCCGTGTTCGAAGCCGCACACCGCGATCGACGCGGCCGCCATCGAGAACCTGATCCCCTCGGAAATCTCCAGCTCGACCCAGCGCGTCACCAAGGCGCGCGAGAAGTGTCCGTGCCCGACGAACAGGACATCGCGGGACTCCATGTGCTCCAGCGCGAAGGCGATCGCCTGGTCGGCGCGGTCGCTGACCTGCTGCAGGCTCTCACCGCCGGGGCAGCCGTGCGTCCACACCAGCCAGTCGGGCACCGTCTGCCGGATCTGCTGGGTGGTCAGGCCCTCGTAGTCGCCGTAATCCCATTCGGCCAGAAGGGGAGACACCTCGTCGACGGTCAAGCCGGCCAGTTCGGCGGTGACCAGCGCACGTTGGCGCGGGCTCACCACCACCAACGGGTTGTCGAGGCTGAGTACCGCGAGCGCGTCGGCGGCCAGCTTGGCCTGCTCTCGCCCCGTCTCGGTCAGGTCGAGTTCGGTCCGACCGGTATGCCGGCCGGACTTCGACCACTCCGTCTCGCCGTGACGAAGCAGTAGCAGCCGGTGCTGCAGAAGGCCCACGCGCACTGATTCTGCCCCACGCCCCGTCGATGTCGCGGTACCCGTGCAACGATGAACACCGTGACGCGGGTACTTGCGGTCGCCAATCAAAAGGGTGGGGTTGCCAAAACGACGACGGTTGCGTCGTTGGGTGCGGCAATGGAGGAGAAGGGCCGACGGGTGCTGCTCGTCGATCTGGACCCACAAGGATGTTTGACGTTCTCGCTCGGACAGGATCCCGACAAGCTGGCCGTGTCGATCCACGAGGTGCTGCTTGGCGAGGTGGAGCCGGACGCGGCGCTGGTGGACACGTCGGAGGGGATGACGCTGCTGCCTGCCAACATCGACCTGGCAGGTGCCGAGGCGATGCTGTTGATGCGGGCCGGTCGCGAGTATGCGCTCAAACGCGCGCTGGCCAAGATCGGCGGCAAGTTCGATGTGGTGATCATCGACTGCCCGCCGTCGCTCGGGGTGCTCACGCTCAACGGGCTGACCGCCGCCGACGACGTGATCGTGCCGCTGCAGTGCGAAACGTTGGCGCACCGCGGCGTCGGCCAGTTTCTGCGCACGATCACCGACGTGCAGCAGATCACCAACTCGGACCTGCAAGCTGCTCGGCGCGCTGCCCACGCTGTACGACTCGCGCACCACCCACAGCCGCGACGTGCTGCTCGACGTCGCCGACCGCTACGACATGCCGGTGCTGGCGCCGCCGATCCCGCGGACCGTGCGCTTCGCCGAGGCCAGCGCGTCGGGGTCGTCGGTGCTGGCGGGCAGGAAGAACAAGGGCGCGTCCGCCTACCGCGAGCTGGCCAGCGCGCTGCTCAAGCACTGGAAGAACGGCAAGGCGCTGTCGACGTTCGCGCCGGAGATCTAGTCGGCGCACCGCCCTGTTGAGCGATCGCCCAACCGAGCGGTCGCTCAACCATTAGGCTGCCTAGCATGTTGAGCAGCGCCGCTGACGAGCCGATACGGGTTCGCCGCGAGGCATGAGCAATACACACATCGGTGCGCACCCGATGATCCCGCGCTTCATCCGGCTGTTCTCGGTGCCGATCTTTCTCGGGTGGATCGCACTCGTCGTGATCGTCAACACCGTCGTCCCGCAGCTGGAAAAGGTCGGCGAGGCGCATTCAGTGTCGTTGGCCCCCAACGACGCGCCGTCGATGCAGGCGATGCAACGCATCGGTAAGGATTTCAAGGAGTTCGACTCCAACAGCTCCGCGATGGTCATCCTGGAAGGCGAGCAACCTCTCGGCGACGCCGCGCACAAGTACTACGACGGCCTGATCGACAAACTCGAGGCCGACACGAAGCATGTCGAGACACATTCAGGACTTCTGGGGCGATCCGCTGACCGCCTCCGGAGCGCAGAGCGCCGACGGCAAGGCCGCCTACGTTCAGGTTCATCTCGCGGGCAACCAGGGCCAGAGCCTGGCGAACGAATCCGTGCAAGCGGTCAGAGACATCATCGATAAGTCGACGCCACCACCAGGCATCAGGGCGTATGTCACCGGGCCCACGCCGCTAAGCAACGACCAGCATCACGCTGGCGATAAAAGCGTCAAAATCATCACCGGGCTCACCATCGCGTGATCTTCGTAATGCTGCTGTTCGTCTATCGTTCGATCGTCACGGTGTTGCTTGTCTTGGTGATGATGTTCATCGAGTTGTCAGCGGCCCGCGGAATCGTTGCGGCCCTTGGCTCATTACAACCTGATCGGACTGTCGACGTTCGCTGTCAATCTACTATCCACCCTTGCCATCGCGGCGAGTACTGACTATGCGATCTTCCTTCTCGGCCGCTACCACGAGGCACGTCAAAACGGCGAGGACCGCGAAACCGCCTTCTACACCATGTATCACGGCACCGCCCACGTCATTCTGGGATCGGGCCTGACGATTGCGGGCGCCACGTTCTGCCTGCACTTCACGCGGCTGCCCTACTTCCAATCTCTGGGCATTCCGTTGGCGATCGGGATGCTCGTCGCCGTCATCGCGGCGCTGACCATGGCGCCCGCCCTGCTGACCATCTGCAGCCGCTTCGGCCTCTTCGATCCGAAACGGAAGATGCGGACGCGCGGCTGGCGCCGCATGGGCACCGCCGTGGTGCGGTGGCCGGGACCGATCCTTGCCGCGTCGGTTGCTCTCACGTTGATCGGTCTGCTGGCGGTGCCGTCGTACAAGCCCGCCTACAACGACCGCCTCTATCTGCCGCCGGACATCCCGGCCAATGTGGGCTACGCGGTGGCCGACCGGCACTTCCCGCAGGCACGGATGAATCCGGAGATGCTGCTGGTCGAGACCGATCACGATGTGCGCAACTCGGCCGACATGCTGGTGATCGAGAGAATCGCCAGGGCGATCGCCCACACTCAGGGGGTTGGCCGGGTGCAGGCCATTACCAGGCCGCGGGGTGTTCCGATCGAGCACACGACGATCCCGTTCCTGGTCGGTGCGCAGGGCACCACCCAGCAGATGAACCAGGACTACATGGACAACGTCATGGCCAACACGCTCAAGCAGGCCAGCGATATGCAGACGTCCATCGACGCGCTGCAGAAGATGCAAAACATCACCGTGCAGATGGCGGCGACCACGCACAGCATGGTCGAAAAGATGAAGGGCACGGTTGTCGACCTGAACCAACTGCGGGACAACATCGCCGATTTCGACGACTTCTTCCGTCCCATGCGCAATTACCTCTATTGGGAGCCGCACTGCTTCGACATCCCGGTCTGCTGGTCGATCAGGTCTGTCTTCGACACCCTCGACGGCGTCGACACGATGACCGACGACCTCCAGAACCTGATGCCGGACCTGGAACGCCTCGACACCCTCATGCCGCAGCTGGTCGCAGTGATGCCCGCGCAGATCGCGACGATGAAGAGCATGCAGCAGATCACGCTGACGATGTATCAGAGCCAGAAGAGCCAGCAGGACCAGCAAAAGGCCATGCAGGAGAACTCGACGGCGATGGGCCAGGCATTCGACGACTCCAAGAACGACGACTCGTTCTACCTGCCGCCGGAAGCCTTCGACAACGCGGACTTCAAACGCGGCATGAAGATGTTCGTGTCACCGGACGGAAAGGCCGTGCGGTTCATCATCTCCCATGAGGGTGATCCCGCGACCGCCGAAGGCATCTCGCTGATTCCGCAGATCAAGAGCGCGGCGTTCGAGGCCATCAAGGGCACGCCGTTGGAGGGATCGAAGATCTATATGGCGGGTACTGCGTCCACGTACAGGGACATGCAGGAGGGGGCGAACTGGGACCTCCTGGTCGCTGGGATCGCGTCGCTGTGCCTGATTTTCATCATCATGCTGGTGCTGACTCGAGCGGTGGTCGCCTCGGCGGTCATCGTCGGCACGGTGTTGTTGTCGCTCGGCACGTCATTCGGTCTGTCAGTGCTGATCTGGGAGCATCTCCTCGGCAAGCCGCTGCACTGGCTCGTGCTGGCGATGTCGGTCATCATCCTGCTGGCAGTGGGATCCGACTACAACCTGTTGTTGGTGTCCAGGTTCAAAGAGGAGATCCACGCAGGGATCAACACTGGCATCATCCGGTCGATGGCGGGCACCGGAGCGGTGGTGACGTCGGCCGGGCTGGTGTTCGCGTTCACCATGATGTCGATGATGGTCAGCGATCTCGTCGTCGCTGGACAGGTGGGAAGCACGATCGGAATCGGCCTGCTGTTCGACACCCTGATCATCCGGGCGTTCATGACGCCGTCGATTGCGGCGGAGATGGGACGGTGGTTCTGGTGGCCGCAGAACGTGCGAGCCCGGCCCAGGCCCTCGCCATGGCCGACGCCATCACAGCGCTCGGAGGACACAACGGTCAGCATCGGCGCCGGTGATGGTGGAGACGAAAGCCCAACGGGCCCAGTCAGATAGAGGTCGAGGTCGACTCCAACAGCTCTAGCCAAGCGCGACGAGTTCGTCGCCGCGCTGCTCGAGGATCGTCGAGCCAGCCACCGCAGGAACCACCGCCGCGGTACTCGGCGGCCTCTGCACCGGAATGTGTGCGACGCCGTTGCCGGTGGCCGGGTCGAACACGTCGTACCCGCCGGTGACGGGAACGAGCAGCCGCCCGGCCATCATGGTCGCCGGACCAAGCGGAATATTGCTGCCCGCCGCGGTGACCGTGTAGCGGTAGCGAAGTCCGTTGGCGGAGAACACCATTACGGAATCACCGGTCCACCACGTGATCAGATCACCGGCCCGCGACATGGTCGCGTTCGGTGACGGCGGCTTGGGCACCAGCGTGCTTGCGACGGTCGCGCCGGTCTCGTCGACGATGTTGACCGCCGGCTTCGGGGTGGGCACGTAGACGGCCGTCGTCGTGTCGGATACCGCGATGACGCGGGCGCCGGAGTCGTCGGTGACGCCGGGCTGCGGCACGTATTTCAGGTCGGGCGTCGTCTTCCTCGTCGGCGGGCCGCAGCAGCGTCAGCCGCAGGTCTTCCTGTTTCGGGCAGGCCTCCAGCACCGACACGGCCGTGGAACTCGCCTCCGCCGACACCAGCCGGCATACCGGCGACGCGGGCGTTCCCGGCTTGATCTTGGCGTCGAGTGAGCCGTACGACATCATCCGGACCATGTCCGAGCGCCACATCTCCAGGCGGCTGTCCCCGGCCGACAGCACAGTGGTGCCATCGGCGGACAGCCGGACTTCGGGGTCGGCGTAGCTGGTGCGGCTGGGCCCGCGCCTGCCGGTTTTGGCGTCGATCGTGCTGACCTGCCCGCAACCGCGGACGTCGGGATACACCGCGACGGCGTAGCTGTAGACGTACGTGACGCCGCACAGCTCGAGGTCACGCGCGTAGCTCCACAGCGTGTTTCCGGTGGCAGGGTCGCGGCCGTCGACCTCGCGGCCGTCGCCGGTGACCACACTGCCAGCCACCACCAGCGGCGTGGTGGTCTTCGGGCTCGGCGCCGTCCACAGCTGCCGCAGTGAACCGGGCACCGCCTTGGCGGGCGTCAGGTTCGGTACCGGTGTCGCGGCGGGTCGGCTGATCGTGGCCCTGGCGTCACTGGTCCACCAGATCAGGGCGGCGACGAGGGCGACTACTGCGGCGATCGCCACGGCCGCCACCACGTCGCCCTTGGTGCGGCGTTCGGGTTTGACCATCCGTCAGAAGGAGCCTCGGTTAGCCGGCGCTTGGCCGCGGTCTTGCGCGGGCGACGGCGACGACGGCGCGGGCCGGAGTGCGATGCATCCGCGCCCTCGGCGGCCGCGTCGTCCTTCGCGGGTGCGCTCTGCTCGGCAGTCGCCTCGGGATGCCCGTTGGTCTGGCCGCCGCGAGTGCGCCTGCGGTTGCGGGTCCGGTTGCGGGCGGGCCGCTCGGCGCGACTTGTCGGCCGGCGCGCGCTTGGCCGGCGTCCTACGCGGTTCGCCGATGGTGCCCTTGGCGTCGGTCGGGATGTCCAGCTCTTCGTAGATATGCGGCGAGCTGGAGTAGGTCTCGGCGGGGTCGGGGCAGCCGAGGCCCAGCGCCTTGTCGATCATTTCCCAGCGGGTCAACTCGTCCCAGTCGACCAGCGTGACCGCGATACCGGTCTTGCCTGCGCGCCCGGTGCGGCCGATGCGGTGCACGTAGGCCTGCTCGTCCTCGGGGATCTGGTAGTTGATCACGTGGGTGATGTCGTCGATGTCGATGCCGCGGGCGGCGACGTCGGTGGCGACGAGCACGTCGACATCGCCGGTGCGGAACGCCTTCAGCGACTTCTCGCGGGCGGCCTGGCCGAGGTCACCGTGCACGGCACCGACCTTGAAGCCGCGTTCGGCCAGCTCGTCGGCGACCTTCTGCGCGGTGCGCTTGGTGCGGGTGAAGATCATCGTCGCGCCGCGGCCGTTGGCCTGCAGCACCCGGGTGACCAGTTCCACCTTGTCCAGCGCGTGGGCGCGGTAGACGAACTGCTCGGTGGTGGCGTGCATGGCCGCCGAATGCGGCGCCTCGGCCCGGATATGGGTGGGCTGGTTCATGAACGTGCGGGCCAGCGTGATGATCGGGTCCGGCATGGTCGCCGAGAACAGCATCGCCTGCCGTTCGTCGGGGATCTGCCGCAGGATGCGCTCGATGTCGGGCAGGAAGCCGAGGTCGAGCATTTCGTCGGCCTCGTCGAGCACCAGCATCGACAACCCGCCGAGCTGCAGGTGGCCCTGCTGGGCCAGGTCGAGCAGGCGGCCGGGGGTGCCGACGACGACGTCGACGCCCTTCTGCAGCGCCTCGATCTGCGGCTCGTAGGGCCTGCCGCCGTAGATGGACGTGACGGTCAGCTTGCGATCGCCGGCCTGTGAGGTACTTCGCCGCGGTCGCGAGGTCGCCGTGACACCTGGAGGCACAGTTCGCGGGTCGGGACGACGACGAGCGCCCGCGGGATCCCGCTCAGCTCGCGGTCGGGGTCGGTGGTGATTCGCTGCAGCATCGGCACGCCGAACGCAAGGTCTTGCCCATGCCGGTGCGTGCCTGCCCGATCAGGTCGTCGCCTGCAAGCGCCAGCGGCAGCGTCAGTTCTTGGATAGCAAACGGGTGTTTCTTGCCGTCTTCGGCCAGTGCGCGCACAATTTCGTCGCGAACTCCGAGTTCAGCAAATGTTGGAGTTGAGATGCGTCATACGCGGGCCGGTAGCCTTTCAATTGTCAATCCTCATGGCGTCCACGCGCGCACGAGTTTGACGAAAAGCGTCGCGGGGCCCTGCGCTGAGGTAGGCGGGCCGACTGCGTGCACGCACATTTCTTAGGTAGCGGCGTTGTCGTATCGGATCACTTCGGTGCCACTGCCTAGGTCCATGATAGCTGGCCGGGTTTGCCCGGCGGTCGATGCGCCCAGCCGACACGTCGCCGTCTACAGTTGGGCCATGAATTCGACGCCGCCCGCGCCCTCTCCCGAGCAGACCTCCTCGGGCGTGTCGGCCGACCATCCCGGCGTCAACGAACTGTTCGCACTGCTGGCCTACGGCGAGGTGGCGGCGTTCTACCGGCTCACCGAGGAGGCGCGGATGGCGCCGAACCTGCGCGGCCGAATCAACATGGCCAGCATGGCCGCCGCGGAGATGAACCACTACGAGGTGCTCCGGGATGCGTTGGAGCGCAGGGGAGTCGACGTGGTGCCCGCGATGACGAAGTACGCGTCGGCGCTGGAGAACTACCACCGGCTGACCACACCGAGCACCTGGCTGGAAGCGCTGGTGAAGACCTACGTCGGTGACGCGCTGGCCGCCGACTTCTATCTGGAGATCGCCGACTCGCTGCCCGACGAGGTAGCCGACGTGGTGCGTGCGGTGCTGGCGGAGACCGGGCACTCGCAGTTCGTGGTGGCCGAGGTGCAGGCCGCGGTGACGGCCAGCGACAAGCAGCGCCACCGGCTGGCGCTGTGGTCGCGGCGGCTGCTCGGTGAGGCCATCACTCAGGCCCAGTACGTGCTCGCCGACCACGACGAACTCGTCGACCTGGTGATGACCAGCGGCGAGGGCCTGACCCAGATGACCGAGTTCTTCGACCGGCTGCAGCACACCCACAGCACCCGCATGCACGAGCTGGGCCTGGCCTGAGCCTACTTCGTGCAGTTGGCGATCATCGTGTTGTTGTTCTGCAGGGCGATCAGGCGCCCGCCGCGTCGGTGATGCTGCAGTTCAACTGACCCGCCACGCTCGTCGCGGTGACCGAGCTGAGCGTCACACCCGGGTCAAGCACCACGGTCTTCGCCCACGGCAGCGCCACGTTCACGTCGGTCTGCAGCGCGCCCTGCGCATCGGTGTAGATCACCGTCACCAGGTCGATGAGATTGCGGTTGCCGGTCACCCGGTAGGTGATCGTGTTCGGCGCCGGTGCGGCGCGGAGCCGCTCGGTCGGTGCGGCGCTGGGCGGGGCGCTCGCGGTCGGCGTCACGGTGGTGACCGTTTCCGGCGGCAGCGACGCCGCGGGCGGGGGCGCCGACGTGGTGGCGACAGGCGGTGCCGACGTGGTGGCGGCCGGCTGGCTGGTGGTGACGCGGCGGGGCGACGGTGGTCGACACCGAACCGCTGTCGCCGCCGCCGAGGATGACCACCGTGCAGATCACCGCGACGAGCAGAATCGCGCCTGCGACGCCGGCGATCCAGATCCAGCGGCGATCGATCGGCTCGTAGTACTCCTCGATATCCTCGTAGTCGTCGTACTCCTCGAGGCCCTCGTATTCGTCGTAGCGCTCGCGGTCGAGGTCGACGGTTTCGCCGCCGTCGTCCCCGTGGCTGGGAATCCGTTCGGTCGGGCTCAAGGAATACGGTGAATGTGCGGTATAAGGCCTGTTCATGCAGCTATCCCGATCGTTTCGACTAATGCCGGGCCTGATGCTATCGAGACAGAAGTGACGAATGAGGTTGACGCGCTGGGCGCTTTGATCACGGTCCGGACTCGGTTCGGTCGAGGTTCTCGCGTCGGAGCGCGTCGCTCGCGTTGTTGTCCGTTCGCTAACCGCGCTGTTTTGCATTGTCGGTTCGCTAACCGCGAAGTGCCCGCGCGGCATCGCGCCGCTGCCGTCCACTAGCCTTCTTGGCGAGGAACATCACGAACGGAAAGGGTCCAGCGTGGAGGTCAAGATCGGTGTCACGGACAGCCCGCGCGAGCTGATCTTCAACAGCGCGCAGACACCCAGCGAGGTGGAGAAGTTGATCACCGACGCGCTGAGCAAGGATTCGGGCGTCCTGACCCTGACCGACGAGAAGGGCCGCCGATTCCTGGTGCAGTCGGCGAAGATCGCCTACGTCGAGATCGGCGCCGCCGACGTGCGCCGGGTCGGCTTCGGCGTCGGTGCAGTCGGCTCGGAGGCCGTCAAGACCGGGTAAGCGGCACGTGGGACAGGCCGCCCCAGATGAACTGCACCGTGCCCTCCACCGCGTCGTCCTTGGAGATCGGCCGGTCGTTGTTCAGCCAGTAGCGGGCTGAGTCGACGCTGATGGCCACCAGCCCGACCGCGATCATCCGGGCCCGGTGCGGTTCCAGCCCGGAGTCGTGGCTGATCAGGTCGAACACCGCGTCGGTGCACGCCTCGGTGGCCACCTTGACCTGCGCGGACACCTGCGGTTCGGTCACGTAGTCGTTCTCGAAGATCAGCCGGTAGCCCTGGCCGTCGTGCTCGATGAAGTCGAAGAAGGCGTCCACGGCGGCTCGCACCCGCTGCCGGTTGTCGGTGGTGGTGCGCAGCGCCTGGCGCACGCCGGAAACGAGGTTGTCGACGTGCCGCTGCAGCACCGCGAGATAGAGCTCGAGCTTGGACGTAAAGTGTTGGTAGAGAACGGGTTTGCTCACACCCGCGCGGTCGGCGATCTCGTCCATGCCTGCGGCGTGATAGCCGCGGTCGACGAAAACCTCGCTGGCAGCGGCGAGTAACTGCCCGCGCCGCTCGTCGCGGGGCAGCCTGTTCCCGCGCCGGCCCGCGCCGGAGCCGACGCCGGTCACCGCTCCGCCGGCGGCGGTTTCGCGCCCCTCCTTGCGGCGGTGTTGGCGAGATCGCTCATCACGTCCTTCGTCTGGATGCGTTTCGCAACGACACTACTACCGTTGCCAGGGACGAGCGCGGATGCACGCCGCCGCGCCATGGCGGTGGCGCGCCGGAAGTGCAAGCGCAGCAGACTGTGCCATCCTGTTTCGGTGACCTACGACCCGGGGCGTCGCGGGGGCGGTCGCGTGCCCGTGCTGCGTGACGAGTGGCGAGAGCCACTGCGCGCGCAGCGCGACCCGCTGGCCGAGGACTCCGGCCGGGTCAGGTCCAATCGCGACGAGCATCGCCGCGCTGCGCAAGCAGACATGGCTGGGCCGCTTCATCTCCACCTACGGCTGGCGGGCCTACGCGCTGCCGGTGCTGATCGCGCTGACCGGCGTCGTGGTGTACCAGACCATCACCGGGACCAGCGCGCCCGCGCCGAAGGAGGCCGAGGGCCCGGTGCAGGGCCCGCCGACCATCGGCGTGGCCAGCACGCGATCATCGGTGCGCCGCCCAAGGGGCTCACGCAGTTCGACGTGAACCTGCCCACCGGGATCCTGCCCGACGGCGGACCGTTCACCGAGGCCGGCGCCAAGACGTGGCACATCGTGCCGGGCACCACACCGAAGGTCGGCGAGGGCACCGCCAAGGTGTTCACCTACACCGTCGAGGTCGAGGACGGCGTCGACACCACGACGTTCGGCGGCGACGACGGATTCGCCCGGATGGTCAGCGAAACGCTGGCCAATCCCAAGAGCTGGACCCACAATCCGCAGTTCGCGTTCACCCGCATCGACAGCGGCGAGCCGGACTTCCGGATCTCGCTGAGCTCGCCGATGACCGTGCGCGAGGGCTGCGGCTACGACATCCAGCTCGAGGCGTCCTGCTACAACCCGGCCTACGCCGACAACCAGCCGCGCGTGTTCATCAACGAGGCCCGCTGGGTGCGCGGCGCGGTGCCGTTCCAGGGCGACGTCGGCTCCTACCGGCAGTACCTGATCAACCACGAGGTCGGCCACGCGATCGGCTATCAGCGCCACGAGCCGTGCGGCGCCAACGGCGAGCTGGCGCCGGTGATGATGCAGCAGACGTTCTCGACCAACAACAACGACGCCGCCCGGTTCGACCCGGAGTCGGTCAAACCCGACGGCAAGACCTGCCGGTTCAACCCCTGGCCGTACCCGATCGCCTGACTCGGCGGTCGCTGTCGGGAAGTAACGCGACCGGACTACCGTTGTGGTGCGGTACTTGCACGTGACCGTCAAATAAGGAGCTTCCGGTGTCCCTGAGTACGTCGTTGCCGCCGCTGGTCGAGCCGGCGGCCGAACTGACGCGCGAAGAGGTCGCGCGCTACAGCCGTCACCTCATCATCCCGGACCTGGGGGTGGACGGTCAGAAACGGCTGAAGAACGCCCGGGTGCTGGTCATCGGCGCCGGCGGGCTGGGTTCGCCGACGCTGCTGTACCTGGCCGCCGCGGGGGTGGGCACCATCGGGATCGTCGAGTTCGACGTGGTCGACGAGTCCAACCTGCAGCGCCAGATCATCCACGGCCAGTCCGATATCGGCCGGTCCAAGGCGCAAAGCGCGCGTGACTCGATCCGCGAGATCAACCCGCTTGTCGAGGTGCGGCTGCACGAGCTGCGGCTGGAGCCGAGCCAACGCCGTCGAGCTGTTCGAGCAGTACGACCTGATCCTCGACGGCACCGACAACTTCGCGACCCGCTATCTGGTCAACGACGCCGCCGTGCTGGCGGGCAAGCCGTACGTGTGGGGCTCGATCTACCGCTTCGAGGGCCAGGTGTCGGTGTTCTGGGAGGACGCACCCGACGGGCGCGGCCTGAACTACCGCGACCTGTACCCGGAGCCGCCGCCACCCGGCATGGTGCCGTCGTGCGCCGAGGGTGGCGTGCTCGGCATCCTGTGCGCGTCGATCGCGTCGGTGATGGGCACCGAGGCCATCAAGCTGATCACCGGCATCGGCGAGCCGCTGCTGGGCCGGCTGATGGTCTACGACGCACTCGACATGACCTACCGCACCATCAAGATCCGCAAGGATCCGGCCACGCCGAAGATCACCGAGCTGATCGACTACGAGGAGTTCTGCGGCGTGGTGTCCGACGCGGCCGCCGAGGCCGCGGCCGACTCGACGATCACTCCCCGCGAGCTGCGCGAGCTGCTGGACTCCGGCAAGCCGCTGGCGCTGATCGACGTGCGTGAACCGGTCGAGTGGGACATCAACCACATCGAGGGCGCCGAGCTGATCCCGAAGGGCGCATTCGAAACGGGCGAGGCGCTTGGCCAAACTGCAGGTCGACCGCACACCGGTGTTCTACTGCAAGACGGGGGTGCGCTCGGCCGAGGTGCTGGCCATCGTGAAGAAGGCCGGCTTCTCCGACGCGATGCACGTGCAGGGCGGGATCGTCGCATGGGGCAAGCAACTCGAACCCGACATGGTGATGTACTAACGCCTAGTTTGCTCGCGACTCCGCTTAGGCTGAGGTGGTGACTGTCGAACGGCCGCCGGATCATGTGCTGGCGGCGTTCGGATTGACCGGGGTGCGCCCGGTGCCGCTCGGCTCGAGCTGGGAGGGCGGCTGGCGCTGCGGCGAGGTCGTGCTGTCGATGGTCGCCGACCACGCCCGCGCCGCGTGGTCGGCGAAGGTTCGCGAGACGTTGTTCGTCGACGGTGTGCGGCTGGCCCGGCCGGTGCGCTCGACCGACGGCCGCTATGTGGTGGCGGGCTGGCGGGCCGACACCTACGTCGCGGGCACTCCCGAACCGCGCCACGACGAGGTGGTTTCGTCCGCGGTGCGGCTGCACGAGGCGACGGCCAAGCTGGAGCGGCCCCGCTTCCTGACCCAGCCGCCCGTCGCGCCGTGGGCCGACGTCGACGTGTTCATCGCCGCCGACCGCGCCGCGTGGGAGGAGCGACCGCTGCATTCCCTGCCGCCGGGGGCGCGGGTGTCGCCGGGCTCGGCGGACGGCCAGCGGTCGATCGAGCTGATCAACCAGCTGGCCGCGCTGCGCAGACCGACCAAGAGCCCCAACCAGCTGGTGCACGGCGATCTCTACGGCACAGTGCTTTTCGCCGGCACCGCGGCGCCGGGCATCACCGACATCACCCCGTACTGGCGGCCGGCGTCGTGGGCGGCGGGGGTGGTGGTCGTCGACGCGCTGTCGTGGGGCGAGGCCGACGACGGGCTCATCGAGCGCTGGAGCCCGCTGCCGGAGTGGCCGCAGATGTTGTTGCGCGCGTTGATGTTCCGGCTCGCCGTGCATGCACTGCATCCGCGGTCGACGGCCGCGGCGTTCCCCGGCCTGGCCCGCACCGCGGCGCTGGTGCGGCTGGTGCTGTAGCGCTGCGTTCTCGCCGAAATAGAATTCCCGGTCGTCAAATCTGCGCGGAGAACAACCCTGGCTTCTGTTTCGGCGCTCAGAACTCGTGGCGCACTTCGGCCAGCTTGATCCGGCCGTCGTCGGCCAGCACCCCTTCGGCGCGCAACAGCTCCAACTGCCGGGTGGTCAGGTGGGGCGCGGGCCGGCCGGAGGCCCTGATCACCCGATGCCACGGCAGGTCCGACGAATCGGTGCGCATGATCCAGCCGACGATGCGCGGGCTGGAAAGCCCTGCCGCGTCGGCGATGTCGCCGTAGGTCGACACCCGCCCGGCTGGGATCGACGCGACCAGTGCGCGCACGGTTTCGACCTGCTCGTCGGTGACCGCAGGCATCTCAGCCTCGCTCCAGCTGCTTGCGGATCACCGCCGCGGTCTCGGCCGGTCGCGCCTGCGGAACCATGTGGTCGCAGTCGAACTCCAGCAGTGTGAAGTCGGGGCGTTCGCCGCAGCCCGGCGAGCAGTTCATCGGTCACATACGGCGGATCGGTCTTCGTCGCGCGCACCAGTGTGATCGGTATCCCGTTGCGCGGCAGGCGAATTGGCCGCGCCAGCTCACTCCAGTACGACAACATCGCCGGGATGCTGATCCGCCATCCCACGCGGCCGTTGGGCAGGTCGATCAGGTGCTCGTCGAGCTCGCGGTCCAGTTCGTCGCGGGTCGACCTCGCCCCACGAGCCGTTCGACCTTCTCCGGCGCGGGCCTCCTCGCGGTCGGTGTAGTCCGGAGAGGCGAACATGTCGTCGGCGATGTCGCGCATCCATCCGCCGTCCAGCCCGACCGCGGGATCGAGCAGCACCAGCGCCGCGACCAGATCCGGACGCGCGGCAGCCAGATTCAGCGCCACCGCGCCGCCGAACGAATGCCCGACCACCACAACCGGGCCGTCCGCCTCGGCGTCGAGCAGGCCGGCCAGCGCGCCGACGTTGGCGTCGATGGTCCACGGCGCCGCCCACGACGACCGTCCGTGCCCGATCAGGTCCGGTGCGGCGATCGCGAATTCGGGCAGATGCCGGGTCGCCAGCGTCTGCCAGCGCCTGCCGTGCCCGGTCAAGCCGTGGACGGCCAGGATCTGAGGCGGGCGAGTCGGTCCGTAACGATGCACGTGCAGCAGATCGGTCACGGCTTGAATGCTGCCAGCAGGCGACGACGGCCACTTGTCGGACCCCCGTGGTGTCATGCCTTCATGTCCGCACCGCACACCGAACTGACCCCGGCCGCGCTCACCGAACCGGGTATGCGCGGCGTGGTCCGGGTGCTCGGCGGCGCGGGTACGGGCAAGAGCAGCCTGTTGATTCAGGCCGCGACGGCGCCACATCGCCGCCGGCAGCGATCCGGAATCGGTTCTGCTGCTGACGGGTTCGGCCCGGCTCGGCGGCCAGGCGCGTGCGGCGATCACGTCGGCCTTGTTGTCCGCGGGCGGTCGCGCGGTCGTCCGCGAACCGTTGGTCCGCACCGTGCACTCGTATGCGTTCGCGGTGCTGCGGCTGGCGGCACAGCGCAACGGCGACCCGCCGCCGCGGCTGATCACCAGCGCCGAGCAGGACGGCATCATCCGCGAACTGCTCGCAGGCGACCTCGAGGACGGCGACGCTTCACCGGTGGCGTGGCCGACCCAGCTGCGGCCCGCGCTGAGCACCGTCGGGTTCGCCAACGAACTGCGCGACCTGCTGGCCCGCTGCACCGAACGCGGCGTGGATCCCGTTGCGCTGCAACGCATCGGGCGAACCTGCGGCCGGCCCGAATGGCTGGCCGCAGGCCAGTTCGCCCAGGCCTACGAGCAGATCATGCTGCTGCGCTCCGCCGTCGGGATGGCGGCGCCGCAGGCCACCGTGCCCGCGCTGGGCGCCGCCGAACTCGTCGGTGCCGCGCTCGAAGCGTTCGCGACCGACTCCGACCTGCTGGCGGCCGAGCGCAGCAGGATCAAGCTGCTTCTCGTCGACGACGCGCAGCATCTCGATCCGCAGGCCGCCCGGCTGGTTCGGGTGCTTGTCGGCCGGCGCCGAGCTCACCGTCATCGCCGGCGACCCCAACCAGTCGGTGTTCGGTTACCGCGGCGCCGACCCGTCGCTGCTGCGCGGCGACGAGCCGGCGATCACCCTCACCCGGTCGCTGCGCTGCGCGCCGGCCATCGCCGACGCCATCACCGCGGTCGCGCGGCGGCTGCCGGGCGCCGACGCGGCCCGTGAGCTGAGCGGCGCCGACGACCGGCCGGGCTCGCTGACCGTGCGGATCGCCGCGTCGCCGCACGCCGAATCGGCGCTGATCGCCGACGCCCTGCGCCGCGCACACCTGGTCGACGGCGTGCCGTGGTCACAGATGGCGGTGATCGTGCGGTCGGTGCCCCGGCTGGGCGCGGCGCTGGCGCGTGCGCCTTGTCGCCGCAGGGGTTCCGGTGGAGTCGCCGGTGCCGAGCGCCCCGCTGGCCGATCAGCCCGCGGTGCGGGCGCTGCTGACGGTGCTCGACGCGACGGCGCACGGGCTCGACGGCGAGCGGGCGCTGTCGCTGCTGACCGGGCCGATCGGCCGGGTCGACCCGGTGTCGCTGCGTCAGCTGCGACGGGCGCTGCGCCGCGCCGATGGCTGCCAGCCGCCGCGCGAATTCGCCGAGCTGCTCGTCGAGGCGCTCGACAACGAAACCGACGCACTGTCGCGCCGATCAGGGCCGCCCGCTGCGGCGGGTGCGCGCCGTGCTGGCGGCGGCGCGCCGCAGCGCCGCCGACGGGCAAGATCCGCGCTACACGCTGTGGCAGGCCTGGCATCGGTCCGGTCTGCAGCGGCGCTGGCTGGCGGCCAGCGAGCGCGGCGGCCTCGCCGGCGCGCAGGCCGACCGTGACCTCGACGCGGTCACCGCGCTGTTCGACGTGGCCGAGCAGTACGTGAGCCGGACCGCGGGCGCGTCGCTGCGCGGCCTCGTCGACCACGTCGAGGCGATGGGGCTGCCCGCGACACCACGCGACCAACGACCGGAGCCCGACGCGGTCGCGGTTCTCAGCGCCCACGCGGCGCTCGGCCGCGAATGGGAGTTCGTCGTCATCGCCGGGCTGCAGGAAGGGCTGTGGCCCAACACGATTCCCCGCGGCGGCGTGCTCGGCACCCAGCAGCTCGTCGACGTGATGGACGGTGTCGCCACGGAGGCCGACCGCGGACTTGTCGAGCAGGGCGCCGCTGCTCGCCGAGGAACGCAGGCTGCTGATCGCCGCGATGGGCCGCGCCCGCAGCCGCCTGCTGGTGACCGCGGTCGACAGCGACAACGGCGACGAGTCGATGCTGCCGTCGCCGTTCTGCTATGAGCTGGCCGCCCTGGCGACCGATCCCGACCCTGACCCGCCCGAACCGATCCACGCGCCTCGGGTGCTGGCTCCGCCCGCACTGGTCGGCCGGCTGCGCGCGGTGGTCTGCGCACCACCGGACACGGTCGACGACGCGGTACGGGCCTGCGCGGCAACGCAACTGGCGCGGCTGGCACAGGCCGGTGTCGCAGGCGCCGATCCGGCCCAGTGGTACGGCATGACGCCGCTGTCCAGCGATGAGCCGCTGTGGAGCGGCGACGACCACGTCGTCACGCTGTCGCCGTCGACGCTGCAGACGCTGACCGACTGCCCGCTGCGCTGGCTGCTCGAACGCCACGGCGGCACCGACGGACGCGACGTGCGCTCCGCGGTCGGCTCGCTGCTGCACGCCCTGGTCGCCGAATCCGGCAAGACCGAGAGCCAGATGCTCAACGAACTCGAAAAGGTCTGGAGCAAGCTGCCGTTCGATTCGCAGTGGTATTCGGACAACGAGCTGGCGCGGCACCGCGCGATGCTGTCGACGTTCGCGCAGTGGCGTGCGCAGACGCGCAACGAGCTCACCGAGGTCGGCACCGAGATCGACGTCGACGGCACGGTCAGCCCCGGGGTGCGGGTGCGCGGCCGCCTCGACCGGCTGGAACGCGACGGCGCCGGCCGGTTGGTGGTGGTCGACATCAAGACCGGCAAGAGCCCGGTCAGCAAGGACGACGCGCAACGCCACGCCCAGCTGGCGATGTACCAGCTGGCCGTCGCGGAAGGCCTTCTGCCGCAGGGCGATACCCCAGGGGGAGGCCGGCTGGTCTATCTCGGCAAGACCGCAGCGGGCGGTGCCACCGAACGTGAACAGGACGCGCAGACCACGCACACCCGTGCGGAATGGCTCGAGCTGGTGCAGCAAGCGGCGGCCGCCACCCAGGGGCCGGAGTTCCTCGCGCGGATCAACGACGGCTGTGCACACTGCCCGGTGCGGGCGATGTGCCCGGCCCAGGCCGCCGCCGGCGGGCGTCCATGACGGCGCGCTACAGCCCCGCCGAACTGGCCTGCGCGCTGGGCCTTTTCGCGCCCACCGAGGAGCAGGCGGCGGTGATCGCCGCGCCGCCCGGACCGCTCGTGGTCATCGCCGGCGCGGGCGCGGGCAAGACGGAAACGATGGCCGCCAGGGTGGTGTGGCTGGTCGCCAACGGCTACGCGCGCCCCGGCGAGGTGCTCGGCCTGACGTTCACCCGCAAGGCCGCGGGCCAGCTGCTGCGCCGGGTCCGCACCCGGCTGGCGCGGCTGGCCGGCGCCGGCCTCGTTCCCGGTGGCTCGTGATATCGCCGACGACCCGGCCACCGTCAGCACCTACCACGCGTTCGCCGGGAACCTGCTGCGCGAGCACGGCCTGCTGCTGCCGGTCGAGCCCGACACCCGGTTGCTCAGCGAAACCGAATTGTGGCAGTTGGCGTTTCGCGTCGTGTGCGAGCATCCCGAGCACCTCGAAACCGACAAGACCCCGGCCGCGGTGACCGCGATGGTGCTGCGGCTCGCGGGGCAGCTGGCCGAACACCTCGTGGACACCGCGCAACTGCGCGACACCCACGTCGAACTGGAACGGCTGGTGCACACGCTGCCTGCCGGTCCCTATCAGCGAGACCGCGGGCCCAGCCAGTGGCTGCTGCGCATGCTGGCCACCCAGACCGAACGCATCCAACTCGTTCCGCTGATCGACGCGCTGCACGCACGCATGCGCGCCGAGAAGGTCATGGACTTCGGCATGCAGATGGCCTCGGCCGCCCGGCTGGCGTCGACGTTCCCGCAAGTCGGCCAGCAGCTGCGACAGCGGTACCGGGTGGTGCTGCTCGACGAGTATCAGGACACCGGGCACGCGCAGCGCGTCGCGCTGTCGTCACTGTTCGGCCGCGGCGTCGACGACGACCTCGCCCTGACCGCCGTCGGCGATCCGATCCAGTCGATCTACGGCTGGCGGGGCGCGTCGGCGACCAACCTGCCGCGGTTCACCACCGACTTCCCGCGGGCGGACGGAACGCCTGCGCCAACGCTGGAGCTGCGTACCAGCTGGCGCAATCCGCCGCGGGCGCTGCATCTGGCGAATGCGGTGTCCGCAGAGGCGCGGCGCCGCTCCGTCGCGGTGCGGGCGCTGCGGCCGCGGCCGGACGCCCAGCCGGGCGTCATCCGGTGCGCGCTGCTGACCGACGTGGCGGCCGAACGGGATTGGGTCGCAGACCATTTGGCGCGGCATGTACCACGGTGCCCGCAGCGACGGCTCGCCGCGCCGACAGCGGCGGTGCTGGTGCGCCGCAACGCCGATGCCGCGCCGATGGCCGACGCGCTTGCCGCGCGCGGCGTCCCGGTCGAGGTCGTCGGCCTGGCCGGGCTGCTCGCCGTGCCCGAGGTTGCCGACCTGGTGGCGACGCTGCGCCTGGTGGCCGATCCCACCGCAGGGGCCGCCGCGATGCGGGTGCTCACCGGGCCGCGGTGGCGACTGGGTGGTCGCGACATCGCCGCGTTGTGGCGACGCGCCGTCGAACTCGACGACCGGCCGACGCGCGACGCCACGACCGAGCAGATCGTCGCGCAGGCCGCCGCCGACGCCGACGCGGCCTGCCTGGCCGACGCGATCTGCGATCCCGGGCCTGCGGCGGCGTATTCCGCGGCCGGGCACCGTCGGATCGTCGCGCTGGGCCGCGAGCTGACCGCGCTGCGCGCCCACTTGTCCCATCCGCTGCCGGAGCTCGTCGCCGAGGTGCGCCGGGTGCTCGGCGTCGACGCCGAGGTCCGGGCGGCCCGGCCGGTGTCGTCGGGCTGGTCGGGCACCGAGCACCTCGACGCGTTCGCCGACGTGGTGGCCGACTTCGCCGCACGGCCAGGCGCGACGGTGCCGAGTCTGCTGGCGTATCTGGACGCCGCCGAGCAGGTGGAGAACGGCCTGGCGCCCGCCGAGGTGTCCGTCGCCAACGACCGGGTGCAGATCCTCACCGTGCACGCCGCGAAGGGCCTGGAGTGGCAGGTGGTCGCGGTGCCGCACCTGAGCGGTCGGGTGTTCCCGTCGACGGCGTCGACGCGGACCTGGCTCACGGATGCGGGCGATCTGCCGCCGCTGCTGCGCGGTGACCGCGCCACCGTCTCCGAGCATGGCGTGCCGGTGCTCGACACCTCAGACGTCAACGATCGAAAGCGGCTGTCCGACAAGATCTCCGACCACAGGCGCCGCCTCGAGCAGCGCCGCATCGACGAGGAGCGCCGGCTGCTGTACGTCGCGATCACCCGCGCCGAGGACACCCTGCTGCTTTCGGGTCACCACTGGGGCGCCTCCGAGGCCAAACCCCGCGGCCCTTCCGATTTCCTCTGCGAGCTCAAGGACATCATCGAGCAGTCCGAACGCACAGCCGCGGGCGATCCGTGCGGCGTCGTCGAACACTGGGCACCTGCGCCCGCCGATGGTGAACCGAACCCGTTGCGCGACAAAGTGATCGAAGCGGTCTGGCCCACCGACCCCGTCGGGCACGAAGAGGAAGGGACGTCGACACCGGCGCGGCGCTGGTGACGCGGGCGATGTCGGGCGGCCTCGACGCGAACGCTTCCGATGTCGACGGATGGGCGGCCGACGTCGACGCCCTGCTCGCCGAGCGCGATCCCGCGGCCGAACCGCCCGCGCCGCCGTTGCCTGCGCAGCTGTCGGTCAGCACGCTGGTCGAGCTCGGCCGCGACCCGGACGCGGTCGCGCAGCGGCTGCGCCGTCGTCTTCCGACCCGGCCCGACCCTCATGCCCTGCTGGGCACCGCATTTCACGACTGGGTGCAGCGGTTCTTCCACGCCGAGCGGCTGTTCGACCTCGACGACCTGCCGGGCGCCGTCGATCGCGACGTCGGCGACGCCGAAGATCTCGCCGAGCTGCAGGCCGCGTTCGCGGTGTCCCCGTGGGCCGCCCGCACGCCGATCGACGTGGAGGTCCCGTTCGACATGGTCATCGGCGGACATGTGGTGCGGGGCCGCATCGACGCGATCTTCGCCGACGAGGACGGCGGCACCACGGTGGTGGACTGGAAGACCGGCGAACCGCCCGATACTCCAGAAGCCAAGCAGCATGCGGCGATTCAGCTCGCGGTGTACCGGCTGGCGTGGGCGCAACTGCATGGCTGTCCGGTCGAGAAGGTGCGCGCGGCGTTCCACTACGTGCGGACCGGGCAGACGGTCACCCCCGACGACGCTGCCCGGCGCCGACGACCTCGCCGCGCTGCTGGACAGGCGCGGCCTAGGAGTTGCGGTAGATCTTCAGCGCCGCGGTGATCATCGGGATCTGCAGCGGCAGCCGCGCGATCGCGCCCAGCCGCATGATCAGCGGCTTGTCCTTCCACAGCCGCACCATGTTGACGTTGGCCGGAAACACCGCCGACGAACACGGCGACCGCCGCCAGCGCGCCAAGCCTGCGGGTGCGCGGCGACAGCAGCAGCGCACCGGTCGCCAGCTCCGCCACCCCGGAGGCATAGGTGTAGAACCGCTGGCTGCCCGGCAGTTCGGCCGGGACGATCGCGTCGAACGGCTTGGGCGCCACGAAGTGCAGGACGCCCGATGCCGAGCAAGCAGCGCCGCGAGGCGGTAGGCGGGTGTCGGGCTGGCGATCTGCTGCAGTTCGGGCGGGGGAGAGGTCATGGTTACATTGTGCGGGTGCGGCAGCCCTCGGATCGATGACGGGTCCTCGTGGCTAAAGGCAGGTTGCGGCGTCGGCTCGCAGGCTTCGACGAGAACGCTGACGATCCGGCCCGATCCACGCCCTCGACCGACATCCGTGCAGCATCCCGAGCCGTTCGTCAGCCCTGGCCAGCGCATCTTCCGGCGCGTCATCTACGCGACGCTGGCGCTGTTCGCGGCGGTGCTGATCGTCTACCTGGACCGCGACGGCTACCGCGACGTCGAGAGCAGCCCGGACCCCAACGACCCGCTGTCGTTCCTGGACTGCCTGTACTACGCGACGGTGTCGCTGTCGACGACCGGCTACGGCGACATCACCCCGGTCACCCCGTCGGCCCGGCTGATCAACGTCCTGGTGATCACGCCGCTGCGGATCGCGTTCCTGATCGTGCTGATCGGCACCACGGTCGAAACGCTGACGACGCAGTCGCGGCAGGCATTGAAGATCCAGCGATGGAGGAGCAGAGTGCGCAACCACACCGTCGTCGTCGGATACGGCACCAAGGGCAGGACGGCGGTCGCCGCGATGGTCGGCGACGAGGTGGCGCCGGCCGACATCGTCGTCGTCGACGAGAACGCCGCCGCGCTCGAGCGCGCGAAGAGCGCGGGCCTGGTCACCGTGCACGGCGACGCGACCAACTCCGAGGTGCTGCGGCTGGCCAGCGCCCAGCACGCCAAGTCGATCATCGTCGCGACCGACGACGACGCCAGCGCGGTGCTGGTCACCCTGACCGCCCGCGAGCTGGCGCCCAACGCCAAGATCATCGCCGCGGTCCGGGAAGCCGAGAATCAGCACCTGCTGCGACCAGTCCGGCGCGGACTCCACCGTGGTGTCGTCGGAGACCGCAGGCCGGCTGCTGGGCATAGCGACGCAGACCCCGAGCGTTGTCGAGATGATGGAAGACCTACTGACACCCGACGCCGGGTTCGCGATCGCCGAACGCGAAGTCACGCCCGAAGGAGGCCGGCGGCTCGCCGCGGCACCTGACCGACATCGTGCTCGGCGTCGTTCGCAACGGCGAGCTGCTGCGCGTCGACGACGCCCGAGGTCGACGCCCTCGAGCTCGGTGACCGGCTGCTCTACATCCGCAGCGCGGAAGCCGAGCGATGACCGTACTGACCGGCTTTCAGCTGCGCAACGTCCCGCTGCTGTCCCGCGTCGGCGCCGACCGCGCCGACGCGCTGCGCACCGACGTCGACGCCGCGATGGCCGGCTGGCCCGATGCCCTGCTGCTGCGGGTGGACCGGCGCAACCAGGTGCTGATCTCCGGCGGCCAGGTGGTGCTCGGCAAGGCCGCCAAGCTCGGCGACAAGCCGCCGGAGAACGCCGTCTTCCTCGGCCGCCTCGCCGACGGTCGGCACGTGTGGGGGATCCGCGCCGCGCTGGAGGGGCCCGAGGACCCGCACGCCGAAACCGAGGTGCTCGACCTGCGCCGGGCCGGGCAGATCTTCGACGACGTCAGCGCCCAGCTGGTGGCGACGGCCACCGCGCTGCTGAATTGGCATGACAACGCGCGGTTCAGCGCCGTCGACGGCGCGCCGACCAAGCCGATCAAGGGCGGCTGGTCGAGGGTCAACGCGACCAACGGCCACGAGGAGTTTCCCCGCATCGACCCCGCGGTGATCTGCCTGGTTCACGACGGCCACGACCGCGCGGTGCTGGCCCGTCAGACGGTGTGGCCCGAGCGGCTGTTCTCGCTGCTGGCCGGTTTCGTGGAGGCCGGCGAGTCGTTCGAGTCGTGCGTCGTCCGCGAGATCGCCGAGGAGATCGGGCTGACCGTGACCGACGTCCGCTATCTGGGCAGCCAGCCGTGGCCGTTCCCGCGGTCGCTGATGGTCGGCTTCCACGCCATCGGCGACCCGGAGCAGGAGTTCTCGTTCAACGACGGCGAGATCGCCGAGGCGGCGTGGTTCACCCGCGCCGAGATCCGCGAGGCGCTCGAGCACGGCGACTGGAGCAGCGATTCGCCGTCGCGGCTGCTGCTGCCGGGATCGATCTCGATCGCCCGGGAGATCATCGAATCCTGGGCGGCGCTGGACTGACTCAGCGCGAGCTGCGCACGTCGACTAGCTCGGCGAGCTTGGCCTTGACCTCGGCACCGCTCGGGTTGGTCAGCGTCGAGCCGTCGGCGAACTTCAGCGTCGGCACGGTCTGGTTGCCGCCGTTGACCGAGGCCACGAATTCCGCCGCGGCGGGATCGGCTTCGATGTCGACCTCGGCGAACGGAATGCCCTCCGCCTTGAGAACCTTCTTCAGGCGGAAGCAGTAGCCACACCACGAGGTGGTGTACATGGTCAGCAGCAGCACTCATAAGCCGTTCAACGTATCGGATGCCGCCAACATGCCCGCGCCGCGCCCGGGTTTTGTCGGCAGCGCCCTGCCAAGATGGACCGCATGCCGGTCGAGGCCCCGCTCCAGTCGCGCGCGAACTCATCATCGGCGACCTCGACGACGAACAGCGCGAGGCCGTCCTCGCCGCCCGCGGCCCGGTGTGCGTGCTGGCCGGCGCGGGCACCGGCAAGACCCGCACCATCACCCGCCGCATCGCCCACCTCGTGGCGGCCGGACACGTCGCGCCGCGGCCAGGTGCTGGCGGTGACGTTCACGCAGCGGGCCGCGGGGGAGATGCGCGGCCGGCTGCGTGCGCTCGACGACGGGGTCGGCATCCGGCATCCGTGCAGGCGATGACGTTTCACGCCGCGGCCCGCCGCCAGCTGCCGTACTTCTGGCCGCGCGTCGTCGGCGACACCGGATGGCAGCTGCTCGACACGAAGTTCGCGGTCGTGGCGCAGGCCGCCAACCGCGCGGGCCTGTCGACCAGCACCGACGACGTGCGCGACCTCGCCGGCGAAATCGAATGGGCCAAGGCATCTTTGATCAGCCCCGAGGGCTACGCGGCCGCGGTCGCGCAGGTCGGCCGAGACATCCCGTTCGACGCCGCGAAGATCGCGACGGTCTACGCGGGTTACGAAACGCTCAAGGCCCGCCGTGACGGCATGGCGCTGCTCGACTTCGACGATCTGCTGCTGCACACCGCGGCCGCGATCGAAAACGACGCCGCGGTCGCACAGGAATTCCGCGACCGCTACCGCTGCTTCGTCGTCGACGAATACCAGGACGTCACGCCGCTGCAGCAGCGGGTGCTCGACGCCTGGCTCGGCAACCGCGACGACCTCACGGTCGTCGGCGACGCCAACCAGACCATCTACTCGTTCACCGGCGCCACACCGCGCTACCTGCTGGACTTCTCGCGGCGGTTTCCCGACGCCGCGGTGGTGCGGCTCGAACGCGACTACCGGTCCACGCCGCAGGTGGTGTCGCTGGCCAACCGCGTCATCGCCGCCGCCCGCGGCCGGATGGCGGGCAGCAAGCTGCACCTGGTCGGCCAGCGCGACCCCGGCCCGGCGCCGTCGTTCACCGAACACCCCGACGAGGTCGCCGAGGCCGCCGCGGTGGCCAAGAAGATCAAGAACCTGATCGAGTCGGGCACCCCGGCCTCGGAGATCGCGGTGCTGTACCGCATCAACGCGCAGTCGGAGGTCTACGAGGAGGCGCTCACCGAGGCCGGCGTCCCGTTCCAGGTGCGCGGCGGCGAGGGCTTCTTCAGCCGCCAGGAGATCCGCCAGGCGCTGCTGGCGCTGCAACGCGCGGCCGAACGCGACGTCGACGGAGAACTGCCCGAGGTCGTTCGCGCGGTGCTCGAACCGCTCGGCCTGACCGCCGAGCCGCCGCCGGGCACCAGGGCCCGCGAGCGATGGGAGGCGCTCACCGCGCTGGCCGAACTCGTCGACGAAGAGGTCGCGCAACGGCCGTCGCTGGATCTGCGCGCCCTGGTCGCCGAGCTGCGACAGCGCGCCGACGCGCGGCACCCACCCGTCGTGCAGGGCGTCACGCTGGCGTCGCTGCACGCCGCGAAGGGCCTGGAGTGGGACGCGGTGTTCCTGGTCGGGCTGGCCGACGGCACGCTGCCGATCTCGCACGCGCTGGCGCACGGCCCCGACAGCGAGCCGGTCGAAGAGGAACGCCGGTTGCTCTATGTCGGAATCACAAGGGCGCAGAGTGCATTTGGCGCTGAGCTGGGCGCTGGCAAGGGCGCCGGGAGGTCGGCAGAGCCGACGGCCGTCGCGCTTCCTCAACGGCATCGCGCCGCAATCGCCCAGCGACGCCACCCCCAGCCGGCCGCGACGGCCGCGCGGCGCCACGCCGCGCTGCCGCGTCTGCAACGACACGCTGACCACGCCGCCCGCGATCATGTTGCGCCGCTGCGAAAGCTGCCCGTCCGACATCGACGAGGAGCTGCTCGCCCAGCTCAAGGATTGGCGGCTGCGCACCTCAAAGGAGATGAGCGTGCCTGCCTACGTGGTGTTCACCGACAACACGTTGATCGCGATCGCCGAGACGCTGCCGACCGACGACGCCGCGCTGGTCGCGATCCCCGGCATCGGCGCGCGCAAGCTCGAGCAGTACGGTCCCGACGTGCTGGCGTTGGTCAAAGGCCGCCAAACGTCGTAAAGATCGTGCCAAAACCGCTGGTCAGAAAATCGTTGTGGGTTCGGCCTGATATGCTTAGCCTCAAGATCACACAGCTGTGTGATTTCTTTTTGCGAAAGGAGGGTGCCCAGATCATGGAGAACATCAACGCGTTCACCGGCGTAGGCGTTGCCGGCATGTCGCGGACCCTCCACGTCGCCGCTGCCGCCGCCGCGGCGCATCCCGCGTTTTGGGCCCACGCCGCCGCAGGTGCCGCAGCTGCCATTCCGCCGCAGCGCAAGCGCCGCACCGCCACCGCGACTGGCAAGTCCGTGGATCGGGGCACCACCTAGGTAGAGCCTCGACACAGCCGAAAAGGCCACGGACCCGCAGTCAAAGGATCCGTGGCCTTAGTCATTCGGACACCGAAAGACCTGGTCACGGATCCATCAGAAGACAGATGGCCGACGAAACAACGACCAGGAAGCAGAGGTACGAGTCATGTCAACTGCGATGAGCGCTTGCGCGAAGAGCGTCCAATCGGAGACATGCCGTGAGAGAACGATGCTGTCGGTGCCGTGTCATGTCGGTGACCCCGACCTGTGGTTCGCCGAGAACCCGATCGACCTCGAGCGCGCCAAGGCGCTGTGCGCGGATTGCCCGATCCGGCGCGAGTGCCTGGCCGCGGCGCTGGAACGCCAAGAGCCGTGGGGCGTTTGGGGTGGCGAGATCATCGAGCGCGGCACGATCATCGCGCGCAAGCGTCCGCGTGGACGGCCACGCAAGGACACCGTGGAGAGCCCGGCAGCCGCGTAAGCGCTGCCGGGTTTTCCCGTGGTCAGGCCGCTTCTTCGGCGAATCCCGGAATCAGTTCTGTGGCAAGGGCTTTGGCCGGAATGTGCGCGTCGAGCTGGCAGGCGATCGCGACGTTGGACGCGATCACCCGCATCGGAATCGCCAGCTTGGCGGGCATATCCATCTGCCGCGCGGCCTTGATCTGGCCTGCGGCACGGTCGGGCTTCATGTTCATCGCGGTGATCCGCTGCAGCCACTTGCGCGTGTAGTGGAACACCTCGACCTCGAGCGGTTCGACGTACTGCTTCATCATCTCGTCCATCTCGCGCTTGGACACCTGCTCGCCCTTCTGGATGAACCCGATCTTCTGCATGGTCGCCAGCAGGTTGTCGTAGTCGTCGTTGAGCGCGTAGCGCGTCGCCAGGCCGATTTCGACGGGGATCCCGCCGGGCAGCGGGGCCACCGCGCCGAAGTCGATGACGCCCATCTTGTCGTCGGGCAGCAGCATGAAGTTCCCGGGATGCGCGTCGCCGTGCATCATCTCGAGCCGGCGCGGGGCGTCGTAGGTCAGCTCGAACAGCCGGGTGCCCATCAGGTCGCGCTGTTCGGTGGTGCCCTCGCGGATGATCACCGACATCGGGATGCCCTCGATCCATTCCTGGATCACGACCTTGGGCGCGCTGGCCACGATGTGCGGGACGACGAAATGCGGATGTCCCTCATAGGCTTTGGCGAACGCGCGCTGGTTGTCGGCTTCCAGCCGGTAGTCCAGTTCCATCTCGGTGCGCTCGATCAGCTCGTCGACCACGCCCTGCACGTCGGCGCCGGGGGAGAGCTGCTTGATCACGCTGACCATCCGCTGCATGGTCTTCAGGTCGGCGCGCAGCGCCTCGTCGGCGCCCGGGTACTGGATCTTGACCGCGACCTCGCGGCCGTCCGACCACACCGCCTTGTGCACCTGGCCGATGCTGGCCGACGCCACGGGCGTGTCGTCGAAGGAGGCGAACCGCTCGCGCCACTTGGTGCCCAGCTGTGCGTCCAGCACGCGGTGCACCTTGGCCGCGGGCAGCGGCGGCGCTTCCCGCTGCAGCTTGGTCAGCGCCTCGCGGTAGGGCTTGCCGTACTGCTCGGGGATCGCGGCCTCCATGACCGACAGCGCCTGGCCGACCTTCATCGCGCCGCCCTTGAGCTCACCGAGCACGGTGAACAACTGCTGGGCGGCCTTGTCCATCAATTCGGCGTTGACCTCGTCCTTCGACTTGCCGGTCAGCCGTTTTCCGAAGCCCAACGCGGCCCGGCCTGCCATGCCGACGCGGCAAGCTCGCCAGCTTGGCGTTGCGCGCGGCCCGACCCCGCTTGATGTCAGTCACCAGACCATCATCCATGACGCATCTGTAGCGGCCCGCAACGACTTGGCAACAAACGTTTTCAGCACCAGCAACGGGGATGCCGCGACCATCGGCGCGCCACGATCGCACCGGCGTTGACGTCGAACTCCAGCGTGGTGTCCAGCGTCGGCGGCGGCTCCGCCGAATGCCCTACGTCGCTCGCCGCCGCGCACCGCGCGGATGACCCGGTCGACCTGGTTGAGCGCCAGCGCCGCCGTCGCCAGCACGGTGGCCCGGTCGGCGCTGCCGACGGTGTCGCGCAGCTGCGCCGCGACCGCAGGCCACGCCGCGTCGCGGTCGCTGCGGTGCAGGTCCGCGCACCCCAGGCAGCTCGTCACGCCCGGAATGACCAGCGGGCCGACCAGGCCCGCGCCGTCGCGCAGCCGCACCGGCAGGTGCGCCACCCGGGCGGCGTGCAGTTCGCGCACCACCCGCGGATCGGCCACCAGGAAATCCGACAGCACCACCAGGTCCGTCGTCTCCGGCGGGGCCGCATTGGTCTGGCTGCTGTGCGTCACCCGGGCACCCGAGCAGCGCAGCGCCGCCGGCCAGCAGATCCGACAGCGGGCCGCGGCCGTGGATGCGGATCGACGCGGCCCGCGTACGCCTGCGCTCGGCGGTCGTCACCACACCGGCGTCGACCAGCGATGCGACCAGCTCGGACCCGGCGTCGCACCCCGAAGCGCTGCCTGCAGGTCGGCCAGCGTCGTCCCCGACTGCAGGGTCCGCAGCAGCTCGGCCAGCGCGGCGGCGCTCAACCCGGCCGGCGGACGCACCAGCACCGCGCGCCGCGGATCCCAGCCCACCTGCACCGCGCCGTCGGGACGCAACAACACCGGCATCGCCGGGTTGAGCGCATAGCGCCTCATGCGACGACTGTGCCACGCAACGGCCGGCACACCCGGCCGAGTTATCCACAGGGCTCAGGCCAAGTCAGGCCTGCGGCTCGTCGTCGCCTTCGTCGCGAATCCTTTTGCAGGTCGGCGATCGCCTTGTCGATGGCCTCGTCCATGCCACTGGTGTCGCCGCCGATCATCCGGTCGATGAAGCCGGCCGGCTCGTCGAGATCCTCGGCGCTGGGCAACAGGTCGGGGTGCTGCCAGACCGCGTCGCGGGCGTCGGCGCCGACGGCCTGCGTCAGGCGCTCCCACAGCACCGCCGCCTCGCGCAGCTTGCGCGGCCGCAGCTCCAGCCCGACCAGCGTCGCGAAGGTCTGCTCGGCGGGCCCGCCGGTGGCGCGCCGCCTGCGCAGCGTCTCGCTCAGCGCGGACGTGCCGGGGATCCGGTCGCCAAGCGCGTCGGCGACGACGGTCTGCACCCAGCCCTCGATCAGCGCCAGCAGCGTCTCCAGCCGCTCCAGCGCCGCGGTCTGTTCCGGCGTCGCCTTCGGTTCGAAGATGCCCTGGTTGAGCAGCTGCTCCATCTGCGACGGATCGGTCAGCGACGCCGGGTTGAACCCCGCCGCGAAGTCCTCGATGCCGCTCATGTCGATCTTCATGCCCTTGGCGAAGGCCTCGACGGCGTTGAGCAGCTGGCTGGCCAGCCACGGCACGTGGCTGAACAGCCGGTGATGCGCGGCCTCGCGGGCGGCCAGGAAGGTGATGATCTCGCTGCGCGGCAGCTCGAGTCCCTCGGCGAGCGCCTCGACGGCCTCGGGCATCAGCGCCGCCACTCCCTTTGGGCCCAGCGGCAGCCCAATGTCGGTGGAGGTCAACACTTCTCGCGACAGCTTGCCCAGCGCCTGGCCGAGCTGCGAGCCGAACGCCATGCCGCCCATCTGCGACATCATCGCCAGCAGCGGGCCGGCCATGCTCTTGGCCTCCTCGGGCAGCGCCGAAGCCCACACCGTCGAAATCTGTTCGGCCACCGGGTCGCACAGCCGCTTCCAGGTGTCCAGCGTGTTGTCGATCCAGTCGGTGGGGGTCCACGCCACCGCCTTGGTGGTGCCCGCGGGCAGCGCGGTCGCCCCGTCCAGCCACGTCTCGGCCAGGTGCACGGCGTCGGCGATCGCGGCGCTGGTCTTCTCGGGCACCGGCGCGACGAAGCCGATGGAGCTCGACGCCAGTTGCCGGGCCAGGTCGTAGTTCACCGGGCCGGACTGCTTGCCGCCGGTCATCACGCCGCCTGCGCCGCTGAACATCTCCCCGAGCCTGGTGAAGATCTGCCCGAGTTGGGACATGTCGAAGTCGGACCCGCCACCGAAGCCGAACGGGTCCGAGCCCGAGCCCGAACCCGAATCGGGGTCCTTCTTGCGCTTGTCGCGCTCGGGGTCGTCCCCGGGGGAGAAGCCGAAAGGCAGGTCAGCCATGCCCTCAACGGTACTCACCGGCGGCCCGCCGTGCGGGTCCGCGGGTCACGCTCTCAGTGAACCTCGGCCGGTTCGCGCACGGCCCACCAGCGCGAACCTTTACTGTGGTCGCCGTGAACAGGCGGATTTCTACGCTGCTGGTCGCCTTGGTGCCGATCGTGGCGTTCGGGGTGCTGCTGTCGCTTGGTGACGGTGCCGTATGTGTCGCTGGGCCCCGGCCCGACGTTCGACACGCTCGGCGAGGTCGACGGCAAGCAGGTCGTCGACATCGAGGGCACCGACGTGCACCCGACGTCGGGGCATCTGAACATGACCACGGTGTCGCAGCGCGACGACCTGACGCTGGGGCAGGCGCTGACCTTGTGGATGTCGGGCCGCGAGCAGCTGGTTCCGCGCGATCTGGTCTATCCGCCGGACAAGTCGAAGGACGAGATCGACCAGGCCAACACCACCGACTTCAAACAGCTCCGAGGACAGCGCGGAGTACGCGGCGCTGAGCTACCTGAAGTACCCGTCGGCGGTGACGGTGGCAGAACGTCAGCGACCCCGGCCCGTCGGTCGGCAAGCTGCAGCGCGGCGACGCCATCGACGCGCGTCAACGGCAAGCCGGTCGCCAACCTCGACGCAGTTCACCGCGCTGCTGAAGGCCACCAAACCCGGCGACAACGCTCGTCCTCGACTACCGCCGCAAGAACTCGCCGGCGGGCGTCGCCACCGTCACGCTTGGGCTCCAACCCCGACCGCGACTACGGATACCTCGGGGTCGGCGTGCTCGACGCGCCGTGGGCGCCGTTCTCCATCGATTTCAACCTCGCCAACATCGGCGGGCCGTCGGCCGGGCTGATGTTTTCCCTCGCGGTCGTCGACAAGCTCACCACCGGTGACCTCAACGACGGCAAGTTCGTCGCGGGCACCGGCACCATCGACAGCGACGGCAAGGTCGGCTCCATCGGCGGCATCACCCACAAGATGCTGGCCGCCCGCGAAGCAGGCGCCACCGTCTTCCTGGTGCCCGCCGACAACTGTGACGAGGCCAAGACCGCCCACGAGGACGGCCTGCAGCTGGTCAAGGTCGACAACCTCGGCCAGGCGGTCGACGCGCTGCATGCACTTTCCGCCGGTGGCGAACCTCCCCGTTGCTGAGAGGTTGCCGTGCGGCGAATGCGTAGAGTTGGGGCCACGTCATCGATAGACGTTTGAGAACCCAAGACTGGAGTTGACGAGTGGGTATGCGGCCCGCGGCGCGAATGCCGAAGCTGACACGACGTAGCCGGATTCTGATCGCGGTCGCCCTGGCCGTCGTGGTGCTGTTGCTGTTCGGGCCGCGAATGATCGACGCCTACGTGGACTGGCTGTGGTTCGGCGAGCTCGGCTACCGCTCGGTGTTCACCACCAAGCTGGTCACCCGGGTCGTCGTCTTCCTGGTGGCGGCGGTGGTGATGGGCGCCATCGTGTTCGCCGCGCTCGCCCTGGCCTACCGCACGCGGCCGGTGTTCGTCCCGACCGCCGGCCCCAACGATCCGGTGGCCCGCTACCGCACCGCGGTGATGACCCGGCTGCGGCTGGTCGGCATCGGCGTGCCTGCGCTCATCGGCGTCATCACCGGCTTCGTCGCGCAGACGTACTGGGACCGCGTCCAGCTGTTCATCCACGGCGGCAGCTTCGGCGTCACCGACCCGCAGTTCGGCAAGGACCTCGGCTTCTACGCGTTCGACCTGCCGTTCTACCGGCTGGTGCTGGGCTATCTGTTCGCGGCGACGTTCCTGGCGTTCATCGCCAACCTGGTGGGCCACTACCTGTTCGGCGGTATCCGGCTGTCCGGCCGCACCGGGGCGCTGAGCCGCTCGGCGCGCATCCAGCTGATCACGCTGGTGGGCCTCCTGATGCTGCTCAAGGCCGTGGCGTACTGGCTGGACCGCTACGAGCTGCTGAGCCACACCCGCGACAGGCAAGCCGTTCACCGGCGCCGGCTACACCGACATCAACGCCGTGCTGCCGGCCAAGCTGATCCTGATGGCGATCGCGGTGATCTGCGCGGCGGCGGTGTTCTCCGCGATCGTGTTGCGCGACTTGCGGATTCCGGCGATCGGCGTGGTGCTGCTGCTGTTGAGCTCGCTGATCGTGGGCTGCGGGCTGGCCGTTGGTCGTCGAGCAGATCAGCGTGAAACCCAATGCGGCGCAAAAGGAAAGCGAATACATCAGCCGAAGTATCGCGGCGACCAGGCAGGCCTACGGCCTGACCGACGACGTCGGTCACCTACCGCGACTACAGCGGCAATGCGCAGGCCACCGCGCAGCAGGTGGCCGCCGACCGGGCGACGACGTCGAACATCCGGTTGCTCGACCCGACCATCGTCAGCCCGGCGTTCACCCAGTTCCAGCAGGGCAAGAACTTCTACAACTTCCCCGACCAGCTCTCGCATCGACCGCTACAACGGTCCCGACGGCAACCTGCGCGACTACGTGGTGGCCGCCCGAGAACTCAACCCGGACCGGCTGATCGACAACCAGCGCGACTGGATCAACCGGCACACCGTCTACACCCACGGCAACGGTTTCATCGCCTCGCCGGCCAACACCGTGCGCGGGATCGCCAACGACCCCAACCAGAACGGCGGCTATCCGGAGTTCCTGGCCAGCGTGGTCGGCGCGAACGGCAGCGTGATTTCACCCGGTCCCGCCCCGCTGGATCAGCCGCGCGTCTACTTCGGTCCGGTGATCGCCAGCACGCCGGCCGACTACGCGATCGTCGGCAAGAACGGCGCCGACCGCGAATACGACTACGAGACGAACACCGAGACCAAGAACTACACCTACACCGGCACGGGCGGCGTGCCGGTCGGCAACTGGCTGGCCCGCACCGTGTTCGCCGCGAAGTTCGCCGAGCGAAACTTCTTGTTCTCCAACGTGATCGGGTCCAACAGCAGGATCCTGTTCAATCGCGACCCGGTCCAGCGGGTGAAGGCGGTGGCGCCGTGGCTGACCACCGACACCAGCGTGTACCCGGCGATCGTGAACAAGAAGATGGTGTGGATCGTCGACGGCTACACCACGCTGGACAACTACCCGTATTCGCAGCTGACGTCGCTGTCGTCGGCCACCGCCGACTCCAACGAGGTGGCGGTCAACCGGTTGGCGCCCGACAAGCAGGTGTCCTACATCCGCAACTCGGTGAAGGCCACCGTCGATGCCTACGACGGCACCGTCACGCTGTACGCGCAGGACGAGAAGGATCCGGTGCTGCAGGCGTGGATGAAGGTGTTCCCCGGCACGGTCAAGCCCAAGAGCGACATCTCGCCCGAGCTGCAGGCAGCACCTGCGCTACCCCGAGGATCTGTTCAAGGTGCAGCGCTCGCTGCTGGCCAAGTACCACGTCAACGATCCGGTGACGTTCTTCTCGACCTCGGACTTCTGGGACGTGCCGCTGGATCCCAACCCGACGGCCAGCAGCTTCCAGCCGCCGTACTACATCGTCGCCAAAGACCTTGCGTCCGACGACAGTTCGGCGTCATTCCAGCTGACCAGCGCGATGAACCGGTTCCGGCGCGACTTCCTGGCCGCCTACATCAGCGCCAGCTCTGATCCCGCGACGTACGGCAAGATCACGGTGCTGACGATTCCGGGTCAGGTCAACGGCCCGAAGCTGGCCAACAACGCGATCACCACCGACACGGCGGTGTCGCCAGGATCTCGGTGTCATCGGCCGCGACAACCAGAACCGGATCCGCTGGGGCAACCTGCTGACGCTGCCGGTGGCCGAGGGCGGCCTGCTGTACGTGGAGCCGGTCTACGCCTCGCCAGGAGCGAGCGACGCGGCGTCGTCGTACCCGCGCCTGATCCGCGTCGCGATGATGTACAACGACAGGGTCGGCTACGGCCCGACCGTGCAGCGACGCGCTGACAGAGTTGTTCGGTCCGGGCGCCGACGCCACCGCCACCGGGCCGGCACCGGTCGCCGGGCAGGTGAACGGGCAACCGCCCGCCGCGCCGCCGCCATCCGACGGCCAGCCTCCGGCCGCGCCGCCGCCAAGCCAGGGCCAAGCACCCGAGGTGCCGACGCCGATCGCGGTTCCGCCGGGTGGCGGCTCGGTGCAGTTGTCGGCGGCCAAAGCCGCAGCGCTGCAAGAGGTCAACTCCGCGCTCGACGCGGTGCGCCAGGCGCAGCAGAGCGGCAACTTCGCCGCAATACGGCGAGGCGCTGCAGCGCCTCGACGACGCGATGAACAAGTACACCAACGCCAAGTAGCCGCGAGCTCGGGCGCCGCAGACAGCCGCACGGGCATTTTGCGCACGCTCGCGACGGACAACAGGCGATTTGGAAGTGAGGCGCTACCTTCGGTAACCTGGCGTTTACCCATCGCGGGGTGGAGCAGCTCGGTAGCTCGCTGGGCTCATAACCCAGAGGTCGCAGGTTCGAATCCTGTCCCCGCTACTAAAGAAAGTGGCCCTGACCAGGCCAGGCGGCCGCCAGCGTCAGCTGGCGGTCGTTTCGTTTTGGGAAGCTTTCCATTTGGGCCGAAGTGTGGCCAAAGAGCCTCCCAAGAATCTCTCAAGGCGTTCGGCGCAGTCTATGCGCGTGGCAAAACGTCTGGATTTGGTGAAGCTAGCTGCGTTGTCGGTGACCATAGTGTTGGCGACCCAGCCCGCTGTATCGTGCGGTGCGCACACCAGCAGCAGCGCGGCTTCGCAACAGCAGTCGTCGACGAAGCCTGTCACGTTGGGGGACTTGATGTCTGCACCTGTGCCGGGACTGTGTAGACACGACGCTGGCGACCTCGTGAACGGCCAGTTGCCCCTACAAGATCCGCACTACGGCTTTGTGGCCGTCGCACACAAATCGGCAACCGATGACAGGCCGCAGGTCGCTCTTGGTGATCTAACCGGCGACGGTGTCGATGATGGAGCCATGGTGACCGCCTGTACCGCTGGAGGTGTCGGATGGCCCGCTACGGTTCAGCTCTACTCCGCGGGCCCGACGCGCTTGGGTGGAATCGATTTGGGTGACGTCACGCACGGTGGTCGGGAAAGCGTGACCGGCCTATCAATTTCTAATGGGGTGGTACATGTTTCGTGGATCACGCAAGGCCCCGGTGAGCCGGCATGTTGCGGAACAGTCAAGATGGTTGGTGATCTTCGGGTAAACGGATCCGGCGTCAACATCGAGAACGTTCGCAAACTCAACTAGCTCCGCTACTAAGTGAAACGGCCCCCGGAGACTTCTCCGGGGGCCGTTTCGTTCCATCAAGCGGTCAGTAATCCCAGGCGGCCGGTACGCATCGGAAGACGTCGCCTGCGGTCGCCACGTGGCAGACGGACGGGAATGGCAGGTGAGTGGCCACCAACGACTCGCCGGTCGCCGCCAGCTCCCGCAGGAGCTGGATCCGGACGCGGGCCGCCTCCTCGGGGTCGTGTTCGAAGCCGTTGTGCCACTCAGGGTTATCGAACCCGACCTCGAACACGGCGTCGCCTGCGAAGGTCAGCCGGTCACCGCCGGACGCCAGGCGGACGATGCTGTGCCCCGGAGTGTGACCACCGGTGCGGGTGACGAGTACTCCCGGCGCCACCTCGTACTCCGTCTCGAAGGTCCGCAGTCTGGCCGCGGTACTCGTCCAAGAAGCGCGAGGCGATCGACCGAAGCGCGTCCGGCACCGGCGCCGGCATGTGGGTTTGGGAGAAATCGGGCGCCTCCCAGAACTCGGCCTCGGCGCTCGCCACGTGGACCCGCAGGTCCGGACTCAGCCGCTCCTTCAACCCCTCGGTGAGCAGCCCGCCAACGTGATCCATGTGCAGGTGGGTCAGCACCACGTCGGTCACGGCTGACGGGATCGATGCCAGCGGCCTCCAGTCGGTGGACCGTCTGCCCCGCCCGCGGGAAGTCAGGGAACTCCACCCCCAGGCCGGCGTCGACGAGGATTGTCCGGCCGCCGCTACGCACCACGGCTACGTTCAGCGGCCAGTCGAGCACGTCCTGCGGCAGGAACCTGTCGTCCAGCCAGGTCGCCAGGTCGGCCGAGTCGGTGTCGTATGCCAGCGTCTCGGCCGTTATCGGCAGCACCCCATCGCTGATCACCAGCACGTCGATGTCGCCGACCTGGACCGCGTAGCGCGACGGAACCAACTCGTCGAGGCCCTGACTGCCGAGGCGTGAAATGTTGTCCAAGCTCATGATTTCTTCTCCTGACCGCCGTGCCCGGCGAACTGTGAACTGCCCCTCCTTCCCGCTCGAACGCGAGCCGGCCGCAGAATTCATCCCGATCGGCAAGTCTTTGAGGATGTAAGTGGAGATCGCTCCGAGGGGCCATTTTTCCTGTTTGTGGCGAACTAGTTTGGGAACATTGAAGAGCTCGTTGGCGGGGGATCCGGGCGGGCGAGCGGCCCTTCGCACCGGAGGAGGCATTCCTCCATGTCCACTCCCACGGCTTCCATCGAGTTCGAGCCCTTCGCGCCCGGCTTCGACGTCGACCCAGCTCCCATCTACCGTCGCCTTCGAGAAGAGGAGCCCCTCCATTACTGGGCGAGTGCGCCGGGGTGGGTGGTGACCCGGCACGCGGATGTCGCAGTGGTCATCCGCGACCCACGCTTCTCGCTGAACTTGTGGGACTGGGAGCACGCTCCGCCCCAACCGCCCATGGAGGAGCGCTCGCTTTTCGAAAGGCTTATGGCCCGCGGCGCCTTTCAGGTCCAGGACCAGGATCACGCCCGGCTACGCAAGCTCGTCAGCCACGCCTTGACCCCGCGGGCCGTCGACCGGATGAGTGAGGAGGTCCAGGTCATCACCGACGAGGTGATCGAGAGCCATGCCGGCGGCGGGGGAGAGATCAACCTCTACCACATCGCGGACCCCATCCCGCTGCGCGTGATCAGCCGCTTCCTCGGCATCCCGCGTGATCACGAGACTGCGTTCCGGCGCTTCGGCGTCTCGATCATCGAGGCCTCCAATCCCGTCCTCACCAAGGAGCAGCGCGCCGAGGTCCTCGTTCCTTTCGACGAGGGCGTGGCGATGCTGGAGGAGGTCATCGATCATCGCCGCAGGCACCTGGGCGAGGACTTCCTGAGCGGCCTCATCCTCGCGGAGGAGGAGGGCCAGAAGCTCAGTAAGGAGGAGCTCATCTCCCTGGTGCAAGGGCTCGTCGCCGCCGGCTCGGACACCACCGTGTACGCCATCTGCTTTGCCGTGCTCGACCTGCTCCGGCACCCGGACCAGTTGCAACTCGTGCTCGATGACCTCGCTATGGCCCGCGCCGCCTTCGAGGAGTCGCTGCGCTACAACTACGTCCTCAAGGTCGGCAACGGCCACTACTGCCGCGAGGAGCTCACCCTCTGCGGCCGGACATTCCACAAGGGGGAGCTGATCATGCCTGGCATGATCGGGGCCCTTCGCGATCCCTCGGTCTTCCCATCTCCGGACACCTTCGACATTCGCCGGGATCTCAGCCAAAGCGTGGCCTTCGGCGGCGGCCCGCACTACTGCATGGGCGCCGCCCTTGCGCGGCTCGAAGGCGCGGTGGTCATCGCGAGCCTCCTCCGCCGCTTCCCTCGTATGCAGCTCTCCGGCGAGCCCTCCTTCACGCCGAGCTACATCATGCGCGCCATCACCGGCCTGCCGATCCGCCTGGGCCGGCCGAGCTGAGTGCTTCTTGCATGGGCCGACGCCGGGCTTATTGGGATCGGTAGGCGCCGCCCAGGTCTGTACTTGTGGCGATGACGACGCCAACCTGGCAGCGCACATGAAAGGACCACACCCAATGAAGATCCTGCCCACCCGCATCGAGGAACTGACCAACCGCGTCGACCGCAACCAGGCCCTGGCGATCGGGATCGCCACCGGCCTGACCGCGCTCTGGTGCGCCTATCGTCTGCTCTGGCTGGTCTACACCGCAATCACGTTCTCAAGCGTTGGCTGGTCCCCGGTTTCACTCGTATTCCCGTTCGTGCTGTGGGGAGTAATCGGTGTCGTCGCCGGGATCGCGGCCTTCGGCTTCCTCACCCGCTATGCCAAGCAACCCTGACACTGACCCGGTACTAATGAAGCGACCCCCGGAGAGATGCTCCGGGGGTCGCTTCATATGAGGTCAGCGGTCTGTTGGCTCTTCGCGCGAGCGCTCATCGCAGTTTGACGACGACCTTGCCCTTGGCCGTGCGGTCCTCCAGCGAGGCGATCGCATCGCCGGCGCGCTCGAGCGGATAGACGATCGGCTCCGGCGCAGAGACCTTGCCGGATGCCAGCAGCGGCTCCAACTCGGCCCATTGCTCGAGCAGGTACCCAGGGTGGGTCAGCGACCAGGCGCCCCAGCCGACGCCGACGGCATCGACGTTGTTCAGCAGCAGCCGGTTGACCTTGATGGTTGGGATCTCGCCGCCGGTGAAGCCGATGACCAGCAGCCGGCCGCCAGGGGCCAGGGAGCGAAGCGAGTCGGTGAACCGGTCACCGCCGACAGGGTCGACGACGATGTCCACGCCACGCCCGCCGGTCAGCTCCTTGACGGCGTCCTTGAAACCGTCGGCCAGCACCACATCCGACGCACCTGCGGCCTTGGCGACCGCCATCTTGTCCTCGGTGCTTACCACCGCGATCACACGCGACGCGCCCCACGCAGGCGCCAACCGCAGCGTCGACGTGCCGATACCGCCCGCCGCGCCGTGCACCAATACGGTCTCACCCGCGGCCAGCCGGCCCCTGGTGCGCAGCGCGTGATGCATTGTCAGGTCGTTGAACAGCAGACCGGCGCCGGCCTCGAACGACACGGAGTCGGGCAGCTTGAACACTCGATCGGGTTGCAGCGCAACAACTTCCGCCATCGCCCCGCACAGCATCGTCAATCCGCATACGCGGTCGCCTGGCGTCACGTGTGCACCGTCCGGCGCGCTGCGCACCACGCCTGCGATCTCCGCGCCCGGGGTGTAGGGCATCTCCGGCTTGTACTGGTAGAGACCCCGCGACTGCAGGGCATCGGGGAACGCCACACCCGCGGCGTGCACGTCGATGAGGACGTCGCCGTCACCGCTTGGCTCGTCGATCTCGACGACCTGCGCCGCTTGTGGACCATCGAGGCTGGCTATCTGTATCGCGCGCATCGCACCATTTAACCGCGCCGCACATGGTGCAACTCGGGCCGGTTACCCCCCGGTAAGCTGGTGTTAGCGGCAGCGTTGCCGAACTCGATGGGAGCACCCATGGCGCGTGGTCAGGAGACCGACCTAAAACGCAGACGATTCGCCGCGGCCGAGGCGATGCCGCCCGGTCGCGCCATGTCGATCCGCTCAAAGGACGGCATCCGACTCCACGCCGAGGTATTCGGGCCGGAAGACGGATATCCGATCGTGCTCGCGCACGGCATCACCTGCGCCATCCGGGTGTGGGCCTGCCAGATTGCGGACCTCGCCAACGACTATCGCGTCATCGCATTCGATCATCGCGGCCACGGCCGTAGCGCTGTCCCCGCGCGGCGCAGCGCCTACAGCCTCGACCACCTCGCAGGCGACCTCGACGCTGTCCTCGAGGCGACGCTGGCGCCGGGTGAGCGTGCGGTGATCGCCGGGCATTCGATGGGCGGCATTGCCATCACGTCGTGGGCCGATAGGTATCCGGACCGGGTTGCGCAACGCGCTGATGCCGTTGCACTGATCAACACGACCACCGGCGACCTGCTGCGCAACGTGCAAGCTGCTGCCGGTGCCTCAGCCCCTCGCCGACGTGCGCGTCCGTGCGGCAGGCACCTTGCTGAAGACGTTTGGTGCGGCGCCCCTGCTTCGGGCGGTGGACCGGCCGAGCCGGCGGTTCGTGTCGATGATCGCGGTGGGCCGCGACGCCGACCCCGCGATCGTCGACTTCATCCACGAGCTGTTCATCCTCACGGCCGCCCGCGGGCCGCGGCGGCTGGGCCCGCACGCTGGTCGACTCACTCGGGTCGCAGCAGCACATCGGGTTGACGAACCTGACGGTTCCGACGCTGGTGATCGGCAGCGAGAAAGACCGTCTGCTGCCGATGGTTTCGTCGCGTCACATCGCCAGGATGGCGCCGAACCTCGCCTCGTTCGTCGAGCTGTCCGGCGGACACTGCGCGATCGTCGAGCGCCCTGACGAGGTCAACATGCACCTGCGGATGCTGATCGAGTCGGTGAGCCGGGAGCGCCACGGCCTAGCCGGTCAGCGCCCGGTGCACCTCGTCGGCGGCACGCTTTCCCGATCGCACGGCGCCGTCGAGGAAGCCGGTCCATTCGTCGGCGGTTTCGGTGCCCGCCCAGAAGATGCCGTCGACCGGCTTGCGCAACCACGGCCCATACGTCGTCCACGAGCCGGTCGGTACCGCGGCCGTCGGCCCGCCTGGCGCGAATTCCTCTGTGCCCCAGCAATGGTCGACATAGTCGATCGGATTTCCGGCGGCGTCACCGAATAGCGTTGCGAACCCAGCCAGCGCTTGCTCGCGGCGCTCGGCGGGGGAGAGCGGGTCGAACGTGCGCGCATCCGTGAAGCCCAGCAGGATGCCCGGTCCGTTGTCGCTCGGGCTGACGTCGAAGGTGATGAAGACCGGTCCCTCGTCCGAAAGCGCCTCTCCGGAGCAGCCGTTCGCGCGCCAGAACGGCGTCTCGTAGGCGGCGTATGCCTTGCTCAGGCTGCCCTGCGGCCAGTGCTCCGTGAGCTTTTCGTACTCGGGCGGCAGCGCAGGATCGAATTCGATGCCGGCCCGGTGTTCGGGCGGGATCGCCACGATGACGGCCTTGGCGGTGACGTCGCCGCCATCGCATCCGACGGTGAGCGTGCCGTCGGAGCCCCGCGATATCCTGCGCACGACCGCATTGACCACGACCCGCGGGCCCAGCTCTTCGGCCATCCGCAACGCAATCTGTTGCGTGCCACCGGGAAAGCGGTCCTGCTGCGCGCCGCCCTCGACGTCGAGCATGCGGCCGAGCCCGCCCGCGGCCTTGACGTAGCGGACCGCGTGCAACATCGACACGTCCTCGGGTTCACATCCCCATGTCACGCGCGCCATGATCGCCATCAGATCGCGCGTCGACGCGCTTGCGTGCACGTACCGCAGCCACTGGTCCATCGTCTTGGAGTCCAGCATGTCGGCGATCGGCGACGTCCACGGCTGCTGCACCGGCACCCGTCGGGTGACGCGGTCGAACCGCCATTGAATCCGGGAAACGTCGAACAACTCGATCATGGACAACTTCGGGATCGTGCTGCGATACGACCGGACACGGCCGCGCCACCGGATCAGGTTCTTGCCACGGCTGTGGGTCCGCACGGTCTCGCAGCCCAACTCGGCAGCCAGCGCGATGACGGCGTCCTGTGTTGGCCCGACGAACGTCCCGCCGAGGTCGACCGGTGTGCCCGCGATCGTCGTCGTCGAGGAGCGTCCTCCGACACGATCGCGGCCTTCGAGAACTACGACGTCGTGGCCGAGCCGCACCAGATCACGGGCGGCCGACAGCCCCGCGAACCCGGCACCCACGACGACGACGTCGGTATTGGCTGGGATGGTCACGCGACTAGGCTCTCACGCCGTGAAGGTCATGACAGCGCTGTTCGGGCCGACGGATGCAATCGAACGGGCGCACGTGCTGCGGGAGGCAGGCGCCAGCGGAGTCTTCACCTTCGAGGGGCCGCACGACGTGTTCACCCCGCTGGCGTTGGCCGCCTCGGTCGAGGGCCTTGACCTGATGACCAACGTCGCGATCGCGTTTCCCCGCAACCCGATTCACCTCGCGCACCAGGCCAACGACCTGCAGTTGCTGACGAAGGGGCGGTTCACGCTCGGCCTTGGCACGCAGGTGCGAAGCACAGATCGAGAAGCGGTTCGGCGCGGAGTTCGACCGGCCCGTCGCCAGGATGACGGAACTGGTGCGTGCGCTGCGGGCCATCTTCGCGGCCTGGGACTCCGGCGAGCGGCTCGATTTTCGCGGGCAGTACTACCGGCACACGCTGATGACCCCGACCTTCAGCCCCGGCTCCAACCCGTACGGCCCGCCACCGATCTACGTCGGCGCGCTCGGCCCGCGGTTGACCAGGGCCACCGCCGAGATCGCCGACGGTCTGCTCGTCATGCCGTTCGGCTCGAAGCGGTTCCTGCACGAGGCGACGATGCCCGCGGTTCGCGAGGGCTTGGCCGCCGCCGGACGCGATGCCGGCGACTTCGCCGTCGTCCCGGAAATCATCGTGTCAACGGGCGACGACCACTCCGCCACCCGTCGGCTGCTGGCGTTCTACGGGTCGACGCCTGCGTACCGCGCCGGTCCTGGACGTGCACGGCTGGGGTGACCTGCAACCCGAGCTCAACATGCTGTCCAAGCAGGGCCGCTGGGAGGACATGGGGCGGCTGATCGACGACGACATCCTGCACACCATCGCGGCCTGCGGCAGCCCCGGCGAGATCGCCGCCCACATCCGCGACCGGGTGGAGGGCGTCTCCGACCGGATCTGCGTCTACCAGCCAGGACCGATCGCGGTGGAGTCGTTGGCAAGGATCGTCGACGCGCTCAACAGCTGACCCCTATCGTGGTACCCAGCCGGACCAAAGGGGGTTCCAGATGACCGTGGACGAGGCCGAATACGTCCGACGTGCTGATCATCGGCGCAGGGATTTCCGGGATCGGCGCCGCGTACCGCATCCACGAGAAGAACCCGGGACTGTCGTACGCGGTGCTGGAACGGCGTGAGCGGATCGGCGGCACCTGGGACTTGTTCCGCTATCCGGGCATCCGGTCCGACAGCGACATCTTCACGCTGAGCTTCCCCTACGAGCCGTGGACCAGGCCGGAGAACGTCGCCGACGGCGACGACATCCGGGCGTACCTGACCGATACGGCCCGCAAGCACGGCATCGACCGAGCACATCCGGTTCAACACGCGCGTGCGTCTCCGCCGACTGGGACTCGACCACCGACACCTGGACGGTGCGAGACCGAACAGGACGGAGCGCCCAAGGCCTACCGCGGCCGGTTCCTGTTCTTCGGTACCGGCTATTACAACTACGACGAGCCCTACAGGCCGGAGTTCCCGGGCATCGAGAAGTTCACCGGCGAGGTGGTGCACCCGCAGTTCTGGCCCGAGTCGCTGGACTATACCGGCAAACGCGTCGTGGTGATCGGTAGCGGGGCAACCGCGGTCAGCATGATCCCGTCGCTGACCGAGAAGGCCGGGCACGTGACGATGCTGCAGCGCTCACCGACCTACATGTTGTCGATGCCGCGAATCCACCCGGTGGTGCAGGCGATCCGGAAAGTGTTGCCGCGCAAGCCCGCTAACGTCGCCGTCCGGCTGTACAACACGTTCTTCACGGTGATGACGTACGTGGTCGCCCGCAAGGCGCCAAGGTTCAGCAGGTGGCTGATCCGTGCGATGGCGAAAAACAGTCTGCCCGAAGGTTATCCCGTCGATATCCACTTCAAGCCCCGCTATGACCCATGGGACCAGCGGCTGTGCCTGATCCTCGACAACGACCTCTACACCGCCGTCAGGCGAAGGGCGCGCCGAAGTCGTCACCGACACCGTCGACCACTTCGACGCCGGCGGCATCGTGCTGCGTTCCGGGCAGCGTGTCGACGCCGACGTGATCATCACCGCGACGGGCTTGCAGTTGCAGGCACTGGGTGGGGTGGCGATCAGCATCGACGGCGCCGAGGTCAAGCCGCAGGACCGGTTCGTCTACAAGGAGCACATGCTCGAGGACATCCCGAACATGGCGTGGTGCGTCGGCTACATCAACGCGTCCTGGACATTGCGCGCCGACCTGACCGCGCGAGCCGTGGCAAAACTGTTGGCGTACATGGACTCTCACGGCTACACGCACGCCTACCCGCACCTCGGCGACAAGCCGATGCCGGAGAAGCCTGCGTGGAACATCAACGCCGGCTACGTGCAACGCGCCGCGCATGTGCTGCCGAAGTCGGGTACGCACCGGCCGTGGAATGTGCGGCACAACTACGTACTGGATGCCATCGACCACCGCTTCGACCGAATCGAGGAGTCGATGGTGTTCGGCCGCGTGTCCGAGGAAGCAGTCCAAGTCCGCCTAGGAGGTGCGTGATCCGGTGACTGAGTACAGCGATGTGCTGATCATCGGTGCCGGGTTCTCCGGCATCGGTGCGGCCTACCGGATCCGCGAGAAGAACCCCAACCTGAGCTACACGATCCTGGAACGACGTGAGCGCCTCGGCGGAACGTGGGATCTGTTCCGCTATCCCGGTATTCGGTCCGACAGCGACATCTACACGCTGTGCTTCCCGTGGGAGCCGTGGACGCGGCCCGAGATGATCGCCGACGGCGACCAGATCTGGGATTACATGGCCGACACCGCGCGCAAGCACGGCATCGACGAGCACATCCGGTTCAACACCCACGTCCGCTCCGCCGATTGGGATTCGGACGACCGACACGTGGACCGTGCAGACCGAGGAGGACGGCCAGCCCAAGACCTACCGGACCCGGTTCCTGTTCTTCGGTACCGGGTACTACAACTACGACGAGCCTTACGCCCCAACGTTTCCCGGCATCGAAGAGCTTCAAGGGCGAGGTGGTGCATCCGCAGCATTGGCCTGACGATTTCGACTACACCGGCAAGAGGCTCGTGGTCATCGGCAGCGGCGCGACCGCGGTCAGCATGATCCCGTCGCTGACGGAGAAGGCCGCCCACGTGACGATGCTGCAACGCACACCGTCGTACATGACGTCTGCCCCGATGAAGTGGACCCGACCGCCATCGCGATTCGGAAGGTGTTGCCCCTGCGGGTCGCCCACTGGCTCATCCGGTGGCGCAATGCCTTTTTCGGCGGACTCGTGTGGTTCATCGCCCGCAAGACACCGCGATTCGGTAAGCGCCTGCTTCGGCGGGTCGCGGAGCGCAACCTGCCGCCGGGCTATGACATCGACACCCATTTCAAGCCGCCGTACAAGCCGTGGGATCAGCGGCTGTGCTTCATGCTCGGCGCGGACCTGTACCAGGCCATCAGCGACGGCGACGTCGACATGGTCACCGACCACGTCGATCACATGGATGCGACCGGTATCGCGCTTCGCTCTGGTCAGCGGCTCGACGCCGATGTCATCATCACCGCGACCGGCATCCAGCTGCAGGCGCTTGGCGGCATCACGGTCAGCATCGACGGGGAGAAGGTCAACCCGCACGACCGGTTCCTGTTCCGGCGCCACCTGCTTGAGGACGTCCCCAACGCGGCGTGGTGCATGGGCTACACGAACGCGTCGTGGACGCTGGGCGCCGACCTGACTGCGCAGGTCGGTGGCGAACCTGTTGGCGTACATGGATTCTCACGGCTACACCCACGCCTATCCGCATCTCGGCGATGTCGCACATGCCCGAGCAGCCCGCCTTCAACCTGCAGTCGGGCTATGTGCTGCGGTCGCCGGACGTGATGCCGAAATCGGGCACCCGCAGGCCGTGGGCGCTGACGCACAACTACCTGCGCGACGCGCTCGGCCACCGCTTCGCAGTCGATCGAGGAGTCGATGGTGTTCGGCCGCGTGGCTACGGAGTCCGCAGGGTCAGCCCCGTCGCCGAGCAGCTGGGTAGCGCGACAACCCGAACGTCGACTTGAACCGGTCGGCGAGGTGCGACGGGCTGGCGAAGCCGGATTTCATCGCCGCCTCGGTCAGGTTGGCGCCCGCCGCGATCGCCGTGCCCGCATGCACGAGCCGCACCCAGATCCGGTAGCGCCGCAGGCTGGTGCCGAGCTCGTCGCGGAACAGGTGCAGGAACCGCGATTCGGACAGTCCCGCCTCGGCGGCCAGCTCGCGCGAGGACACCGTCGTCGCCGGGTCTTCGCGGATTCTGCGGGCCGCGGCCTGCGATGCGCGGATCGACCACGCCGCTGTGCGGCCGGCGCGGCCAAATCGAGCCAGCGGCAGGCGCTTTCGTCGTCGGACGGCGTGAACTGCAGCCGATCTTCGGCTACGTGGCCCACGCCGATCTCACCGCTCCACTCCCGCATCTTGTGCCGGCAGGCATTCGGCGCGAACCGACGTCGGCTCCAGGTAGCAGGACACCAGCCCGCGGCCGAGGCAGATCAGTTGATGGGTCAGCCGCGGAGGGATCAGCACGCTGTGGCCTTCTCGTGTGGTGCCGTCCGGCGTCGTCACCGTCAGCGGTCCGTCGATGCCGACGGCGAGGCACCACACGGATCCCGAATGCGGCGCCAGATTCAGGCTCGGACCTGCATACAGAGCCTGGCCCGGCCACAGCCACACCGTCGGGCAGCAGGTTTGTGGAAGCGCCGAAGCCGCCTCTGCGCTCATGCTGGCCTCCTACACCAATCGCACAGGAGGCTACCGTGGCTGTCGCGGTCATCGCCGTGATCGGCGTGTTCTTCGCTGGGATGGGCGTCTACGCGCTGGCCGCCCCTGCGGCGCTCATCCGCCCGTTCGGCATCACTCTCGGCGAGGCCGCGTCGCGGTCTGAGGTGCGCGCGGTGTACGGCGGATTCGGCTTGGCGATCGCGGGCGTGCTTGCCTACGCGGCCGTCACCGGCGATGTCCGGAAGGGCATCCTGATCACCGTCGGCCGCCGCGCTGGCCGGGATGGCGTTCGGACGACTCGTGTCCGCCGTCATCGACGAGCGAACGGCGTTCTACCCCAACTGGTTCTACTGCCTCGTCGAGGCGGTCGCGGCGGCCGCCCTATTTGCGATTTCGGCGCGCTAACGGACGCTCAGCGGGCGTAAGCGCGCCCGAAATCACCTACGGGGCGACGGTCAACCAGTCGGCGAAGCCCGACGGGTCGTGCCGGCCGAGCGCGCCGTGCTCGAACAGGCCCCAACCCTCGGACCGACTTGCCGCCCTCGCGTGCAGACCGCGCGGCCGACATGGTCGATGACGCCGAAGCCTGCCCGGCCGACGATCGCCGGATCGGTCATGTCGTAGGTCAGGCGCTCGGTGAACTTCTCGCCCTTCCACATGCCGTGCAGCCAGTCCGAGTCACCGCCGTAGCCGCCGCCGACGTGGATCGGCACCGGCAGCTTGGATTCGACGTCGAAGCGCACGGGGGAGCCGTCCTGCGCGGTCGCCTCGATGGTCGCGCCGGTGGGGATGCGGGTGCCGGACGTGTAGTGGATCTTCACCCGCGGCCAGCCGAGCTGCTCGACGCGGCCGTCGCGCCAGATCCGCGTGCAGTCGTTGAGGCTGCGGAACCCGTCGGGCTCCTCCTGGATGATCAGGCAGATCGCGAAGTCGTCGAACGCCATCGGCACATACAGCCACCACATGCCCTCGAACGGCGGATGGGCCGGCCGGCCCGCGGGCTCGGGTTCGCCGATCGGCCGGATGCCCCACGAGCGGTCGCGGCTGCCGATCCACACCGCGGGATCGACGGCGATCTCCTCGCCGTCGATCGCGATGACACCGCTCCAGCTGCCCACCTGGGCGAAACGCTGCGCGTCAAGCGTGATTCGCGTGCCCGTCCGCATCACGTGGCGCTGCTCCTGGACCACGTCGAACAGCCCGTTCCAGGTGAGGTCGACGGCGATGCCCTCGGTCTCCTCGAGGATCGATCCGCAGCTTGTGCAGCGGCTCGACTGACCTCGACGCGGTAACCCAGCACGTGCTGGTTGAGCCGATCGGAGTCGATGCCGTCGCTCAGATGCACCGCCGTCTGGGTGTCGCCGCGACGGACGAGGACGAACGCGTCCTTGACCCCGAGGTTCGGGTAGTAGCCGATGCCGGTGATCAAAAAGATGTCGCCGGTGCGGTCATGGGCGTTGAAGTAGGAGCGGTCGTAGAAGTTGCGGTCTGACGATCCGGGCCACGCGATCGGTTGGGGGATCTGGTGGATCGGGAATTCGTCGGTGGGGCCGAGCATCAGGCGTCATCTCCGATAAGTCGTTTGAGTACCGAGCCGTGGTAGAACAGCGATTCGACGTCGTCGGGTTGTCTCGATCTCGCCGAACCGCACGCGTCGGGCGCTGGTCCGCATGAAGACACACGCCCAGATCACGCCGGAGTACACGTAGAACCAGTGCAGGTCGCCCAGCTCGACGCCGGTCAGCTCGGCGTACGTCGCCTTGCACGTCGTCTTCCCGCATGAAGTCGGGCAGGCCGGGCAGGCCGGCCAGGCCGGCGAGTTCCTGAAAGACCATGTGCGCGAAGATGATCCACGCGACATCCATTTCCCGCGGCCCGAGAACCGCCATCTCCCAGTCCAGCACGGCGACCGGCCGGAACCCGTAGTACAGCACGTTGCCGACGCGGGAGTCGCCCCACACCAGCACCGGGTCGGTGGCGGCGACGTCGGCGGGCCAGTTCGCCTCCAGCCACTCCAGCGCACGCTCGAGCAGCTCGGAGCGGCCGATGTCGGGGACCGCGAACTCGTACCAGGACTTCAGCCAATTGAGGTTGCGCCGCAGCGCGTTCGGCTCCGACCCGTCGGCCAGGAACCCGAACGTCTTCTCGGGATCGGGAATCGAATGCAGTTTGGCGATCACCTCGACGGTGCTGTCCTGCAGTTCGCGCTGGCGTTCGGCGGGCGCGTCGGCGAACCAGTTGTTGCCGAACGTGTAGGGCATGACGTCGGGCGGCACTTGCCCCTCGACGTAGTCCATCAGGAAGAACGGCGTGCCGAGCACCGAACCCGTCGGTCTCCAGCCACCGCACCCGCGGCACCGGGACGTCGGTCTTCTCGCCGACCAGCCGGATGACGTCGAACTGGTGGTCCATCCGGTACGACGAGAACACCGGCACGTCCTGCTCGGTGGGCGCGACCCGGGCCACCCACTTCTCTTCCCGCTGCTGGCCGTCCTCGTCCCAGCGGCCGGTCAGGATGATCGTCTCCGACGACATGCCGTTGGCGTCGACGCCGCTTTCCACGGTGATCTGGGGTGCGACACCGCCGGGCATCACGGTGGACAGCCAGCGCGACATCACATCGGGCAGCGTGCTGACGTCTCGACTCGAATGCTCGAGGCGGCTGACATCTTCGACAGCCGGTTCAGTTGGCATCAGAAGTTCTTCCTTCGGCCGATAATTACGATACGGTGGGTAGCGTTATGAAAGCAGACCCGTCATCGGTTGACAAGACCCCGGGCGCCGGGCGGCCCCGGGATCCGCGTATCGACGCTGCCATACTGCGCGCCACCGCGGATCTGCTTGTGGAAATCGGGTATTCGAACCTGACCATGGCCGCGGTCGCCGAGCGCGCAGGAACCACCAAGACCGCGCTGTACCGGCGGTGGTCGAGCAAGGCCGAACTGGTGCACGAGGCGGCCTTCCCCGCGGCGCCGACCGCGATCGAGACGCCGCCCGGCGATATCGCCGCCGACATCCACGCGATGATCGCCGCCGCCCGCGACGTGTTCACCAGCCCGCTGGTGCGTGCGGCGCTGCCGGGACTGATCGCCGACATGGCCGTCGACGCCGAACTCAACGCCCGTGTCATGAGCCGCTTCACCGACGTGTTCGTCGCGGTGCGAACGCGGCTGGCCGACGCGGTCACGCCGGGGCGAGGTGCACGCCGACGTCGATCCCGACCGGCTGGTCGAGGTGATCGGCGGCGCCACGATGTTGCGGGTGTTGCTGCTGCCCGACGAACCGCTCGGCGAGGACTGGGTCGCGCAGACGACCGCCATCGTGGTCCACGGTGTGGTGGCATAGGACGCGATGCCTGACGTAGAGCCGTTCCCGTCGGACTGGCGCACCGCGCTGGTTCTGGTGCCGCATCCCGACGATCCCGGAGTACGGCTGCGCGGCGGCGGTCGCCAAATGGACGGCCGCGGGCAGGACCGTCCACTACGCGTTGGCGTGCCGGGGCGAGGCCGGCATCGCGGGCATGCCGCCCGAGGAGGCCGGACCGCTGCGAGAGGCCGAACAACGCCGGTCGGCGGCCATCGTCGGCGTCGACGACGTGCAGTTCTGGGATTTCCCGGACAGCCAGATCCGCAACACACCCGAGCTGCGCGCCAAGATCGCCGAGACGATCACCGAGCTGGCACCCGACCTGGTGGCTCACCATCTACAGCGGGCCGGAGTGGGCGCCGGGGGCACCGAACCAGCGCGACCACATCGAGTTCTCCAATGCCGTTGCCGCCGCCTATGATTCGCTGGCCGATCCGCCGCGCTGGCTGTTCGAGAACGGGCCGGAGGCCACGCACTGCGAAGTGGTCGGACGGCTACATCGACGTCGCCGTCGCGTCACTCGCCGCGCACGAGGTGTATCTGTCGGTGCTCGACCCCGACACGCCGGTGATCGAGCAGGCCCGCAAGCAGGTCGAGATGACGACGGAGCCGCGGCCAGACTTCGGCGGCCAGCGCACCGCCGGGTTCATTCTGCGACGGCCCCGTTAGCTGGGTTGGGGCTGGTTCTTCGGCCCGAGGTACAACCCGCCGTTGACGTCGACGTTTTCGCCGGTGATCCACCGGCTGTCGTCTGAGGCGAACATCGCGACCGCGTCGGCGATGTCGGCGGCCTGGCCGATGCGATTCAACGCCGTGATCTCGGTGAAGCCGCTCGGAGCGTCATCGCTGTCATGCAGCCACGAGTTCATGTCCGTATCGGTGACCCCGGGCGACACGGTGTTGACCGTAATGCCGCGCTCCCCAAGCGTATTGGCCAGCGACCGGCCAAGCACATTCAGCGCGCCCTTCGTCATCGAATACACGATCTGCGGGGTCGCGAACCACGTCACGCCGGAGGAGATGTTGATGATGCGGCCGCCGTCGCGCAGCAGCGGCAGCGCACGCTGGATGATGAAGAACGGCGCGCGCACGTTGACCGCGAACTCACGGTCGAACTGCTCGCGTGTCGCCTTCTCCACGGTCGCGTCGAAGGTGGCGATGGCCGCGTTGTTGACCAGGATGTCCAGTGGTCGCCCGGCAAGCCCTTGTTCCAGTGCGGCGAACAGCGTGTCGACATCGCCGTCGACACCGAGCTCGGCGCGCACCGAAAAGGCATGCCCGCCCGCTGCCTTGATCGCGGCGACGGTCTCGGCCGCCGCGGCTTCGTTGCTTCCGTAGTGGACGGCGACGTCCGCACCGTCGCGGGCCAGGCGTTCGGCGATGGCGCGCCCGATTCCTCGCGATGCCCCGGTTACTAGTGCGGTCTTGCCCGATAGCGACGTCATGTGTTCGGCAACCGCCGACCGCGGCCGGCTATTCCACGTCTTCGATCTGTGCCTTGTTGCGCTCGGACACCGCGCGGAACTGGTCGCCCAGGCCCTCGAAATCCCGATGCTGGGCGAATGCGATCTTCTCCTCGGCGGCCAGCGCAGGGTCGACGACCGCCGCGGCGCCGGTCGTGTAGATCTCCTTGAGCCCCAGCATGGTCGGGCCTGGAACCTCGGCGATCTGGCCGGCCAGCTCGAGCGCCCGGTCGAGCAGCCGCTCGTGGGGTACCACCTCGGTGACCAGCCCGATGCGCTCGGCGCGGGCCGCGTCGACCACCTCGCCCGTCATCGACAGCCGTCGCGCCATCGCCAGCCCGACAACCTGAGGGAGTCGTGCGGTCATGCCGCCGCCAGGCAGGATACCGACGCGGGCGTGCGTGTCGGCGAACACCGCCCGCTCGGACGCAACCAGGAAGTCGCAGCCGAGCGCCATCTCCAGCCCGCCGGTGAACGTCGCGCCGTTGATCGCGCCGACGATCGGCGTGCGCATCTTGGCGACCGCGGCGATGCAACTCTGCGACCGGAACTCCTCGAAGTACTTCAGCCCGTCGCGCTGCGCCTCCTTGAGGTCGACGCCGGCGCAGAACGCCGGATCGGCCCCGGTCAGCACCACCGCCCGCACGGAGTCGTCGGCGTCGGCCTCGGTCAGTGCGGCGTACGTCGCCCTGATCAGGTCACGGCTCAACGCATTTCGGGCCTCGGGCCGGTTCAGCGTCAGCACCCTGACCGCGCCGTGGTCGGCGATCAGGACAAGCGGTTCGGTCATGCCCGGAAACTAGCGCAGGAACTGGTTGGCGGTGTTCGCCAGGTCCAGCAGCGGCTGCGGCAGGGCGCCGAGGGCGAATGTGACGGCCGCAGTGATCGTGACGACCGCTGTGCTGAGCACGCTGGGGACCACCACCGCGGGTGCGTCGTCGGGCGGCTCGGTGAAGAACATCAACACGATCACCCGCACGTAGAAGTATGCGGCGATGGCGCTGGCGATGACGCCGATGACGACAAGCGGAATCGCGCCGCCCTCGCCCGCGGCCTTGAACACCGCGAACTTGCTGACGAACCCGCTCGTCAGCGGGATACCGGCGAACGCGAGCAGGAACAGCGAAAACACAATGCCGACAACGGGATACCGCCGACCCAGCCCGGCCCATCGGGCGAGTGCGGTGTCTTCCTCGCCTTCGGCGTTTCGTACCAGGCCCACCACGGCGAACGCGCCGACAGTGCTGAACCCGTAGGCGAACAGATAGAACAGCGTCGACGACACGCCGGCCTGGTTCTGGGCGATGACGCCGGTGAGGATGAAGCCGGTGTGCGCCACTGCGGAGTACGCGAGCATCCGCTTGACGTCGTTCTGGGTAACGGCGGTGACGGTGCCGACCACCATCGTCAGGATCGCGATCGCCCACATCACCGGGCGCCAGTCGTCACGCAGACCTGGCAGCGCGATGTAGAACACGCGCAGAATCGCGCCGAACGCGGCGATCTTGGTGGCGGCGGCCATGAACGCGGTGATCGGCGTGGGAGCGCCCTGGTATACGTCGGGAATCCACGAGTGGAACGGCACCGCCCCGACCTTGAACAGCAGGCCGACGAGCACCAGCGCGGTGCCGATCAGCGCCAGCGACGTCCGTCCCGAGCCGGAGGCCACCTTGTCGGCGATGCCGCCGAGATCCAATGTGCCGGCGTACCCGTACAACATGGCGACGCCGTAGAGGAAGAAGGCCGATGAAAACGCGCCGAGCAGAAAGTATTTCACCGATGCTTCCTGCGAGAGCAGGCGCCGCCTGCGGGCCAGCCCGCACAGCAGGTACAGCGGCAGTGACAGCACCTCGAGCGCGATGAACATCGTCAGCAGATCATCGGAGGCCGGGAACAACAGCATGCCGCCGATGGCGAACATCGTCAGCGGGAACACCTCGGTCTGCATGATGCCGGCCTTGGTGGCCAGCTTCTCGACGACGCTGCCTGCGATCGCCGACGCCTGCGGGGTGAACGCATCAAGGCCGGGCCCCGGCTCGTCGTCCGCAGGCGCGGCGATGCGCCGTTCGGCGATGAGCAGGATGCCGAGCACGCCGACCAGCAGGATGGTCGCCTGCAGGAACAGCGTCGGGGCGTCGATGGCGACCGCGCCAAGCACGGCGGTGCGTCCGGGGCTGCCGTGCAGGTCCCGAGCGAGTCCGACGACCGCCACGAACGCGGCGGCCAGTCCGCCGAGGCTGAGCACCAGTTGGGCGGCGTAGCGCTGCTGACGCGGCAGGAACGCCTCGACGAGGACACCGACGACGGCCACCCCAAGGACGATCAGCATGGGGGAGAGCAGGCCGTATTCGACGCTGGGGGTGGGCATCTGAAGAGCTTCAGTCATCGTGACGGCCCTTCCGCGATCTTCGGTGCCGGGTCAGGCTGATTGATGGTGGTCAAGCGTGTGGCTCACCGCGGGGTTGATCACATCGAGAGCGGGTTTGGGATACACCCCGAGTACCAGCAGCAGCGCGATAAGCGGTGCGACGACGACGATCTCGCGCGGCACCAGGTCGCGCAGGCGATCGTTGCCGTCCTTGACCGGGCCGGTCATCATCCGCTGGTACATCCACAGGATGTAGACCGCGGACAGCACCAGTGCGGTCGCCGCGAAGACCGCGAATGCGGGGTAGCGCGTGAATGTTCCGATCAGGACCAGGAATTCGCTGATGAACGGAGCAAGGCCGGGCAGCGACAACGTCGCAAGACCGGCGACCAGGAAGGTACCCGCCAGCACCGGCGCGACCTTCTGCACGCCGCCGTAGGCGTTGATCAGGCGGGTGCCCCTGCGCGACACCAGGAATCCGGCGATCAGGAACAGCGCCGCCGTCGAGATGCCGTGGTTGACCATGTAGAGCGTCGACCCGGACTGGCCCTGGCTGGTCATCACGAAGATGCCGAGGATGATGAACCCGAAGTGGGATATCGACGTGTAGGCGATCAATCGCATCACGTCGACCTGACCGATCGCGACGATCGCGCCGTAGACGATGCCGATCACTGCCAGCGTGATGATCAGCGGCCGGAAATACATTGAGGCGTCGGGGAACAGCTGCAGGCAGTAGCGCAGCATGCCGAACGTGCCGACCTTGTCCATGACGGCCATCATCAGCACAGCGCTGGCCGGGGTGGCCTCCACGGCGGCGCCGGGCAGCCACCGGTGGAACGGCCACAGCGGCGCCTTGACCGCGAACGCGAACATGAACCCGCCGAACAACAGGTTCATCACCGCCGGGCTCACCACGAACTGACCGCTCGACACCGCGGCGACGATCGCGCGGAAGTCGAACGTGCCCGCCGCGAACGCGTCGCTCTGCGCGGTCACCACGTACAGGCCGATCACCGCGGCGAGCATGATCAGGCCGCCAAACAGGTTGTACAGCAGGAACTTCACCGCCGCCTTCGAACGGTTCTCGCCGCCGAACCCGCCGATCAGGAAGTACATCGGGATGAGCATGGCCTCGAAGAACACGTAGAACAGCAGCACATCCAGCGAGACGAGCGACATCAGCACCATGCCCTCGACCGCCAGCGTCAGCGCGAAGTACGTATGCACCGACCGGCCTGCCCAGCCGATCTGGTCGCTGGCGTCGTTCCAGCCCGCGATGATCAGCAGCGGCACCAGCACGGCCGTCAGGACCACCAGCGCGAGCGCGATGCCGTCGACGCCGAGGATGTAGCCGGTGCCGAACGACGGGATCCACGGGTGGGATTCGACGAACTGGTACTGGTCGCCTCCTGGCTTGAATCCGATCGCGACCACCAGTGTCGCGCCAAGGACGGCGATCGAGATCAGCAGCGCAAGCCATTTGGCCACGGTGCGTTGCGAGGCGGGCAGCAGCATGACAAGTGCCGCGCCTGCCATCGGGATCGCCCAGAGGGCGGTCAGCCACGGGAAGGAGGTCACCACAGCTCCACCGCCAGGATCGCGGCGACCACAAGGGCCGCTCCGGTCAACATCGATAAGGCATACGAGCGGGCGAAACCGGTTTGCAGCTGCCGGAACCCGTCCGAGGTGCGACCGACGAGTGCCGCAAGCCCGTTGCCGGCCCCGTCAACCGCGTCGTTGTCGATCTCGACGAGACCCTTGGTGAGCAGCTGCCCTGGCCGCATGAACGCCCGTTCGTTGAATGCGTCGCCGTAGAGATCCTGGCGCGCCGCCACGGTGAGGGCCGACCCGGCGGGCACCTCCTCTGGGACGGCACGCGTGCCGTACATGCGGTACGCGATCGCGATTCCCGCTGCAACGACGGCCAGCACGACGATCGTGACGACCCATGCCGGTGTCGCATGCTCGGCCTCGTGCGCGCCGACGACGGGCTCGAGCCAATGTTCGAGCGTGCCACCGATCGCGAAGAAGCCGCCCGAGGCGACCGAACCGACCGCCAGCAGGATCATCGGCCATGTCATCACCGCGGGCGACTCGTGCGGATGAGCGATCGGTTTGCCTCCCGTCGCTTCGCTCGCCTCGGAAGCCCAACGTTTTTCGCCGAAGAACGTCATCAGCATCACACGCGTCATGTAGAACGCGGTGATGCCTGCGCCCAGTATCGTCGCGCCGCCGAGGATCGAGGCCCTTGGCCCCGCCCGCGCCCAGCGCGGCCTCGATGATGCCGTCCTTGGAGAAGAATCCGGCCAGCGGCGGCACCCCGATGATCGCCAGGTAGCCGAGCCCGAACGTCGCGAAGGTGATCGGCAGCGCCTTGCGCAGCCCGCCGTAGCGCCGCATGTCCACCTCGTCGTTCATGCCGTGCATGACCGAGCCGGCACCGAGGAACAGGCCCGCCTTGAAGAAGCCGTGAGTCAGCAGGTGCATGATCGCGAACGCGTATCCGGCCGGACCCAGCCCTGCGGCCAGCACCATGTAGCCGATCTGCGACATCGTCGACGCGGCAAGCGCTTTCTTGATGTCGTCCTTCGCGCAGCCGACGATCGCCCCGAACAGAAGTGTCACCGCGCCTACGATCACCACACCCAGCTGTGCGGTCGGCGCCAGGTCGAAGACCGGACCGGACCGCACGATCAGGTACACACCCGCGGTGACCATGGTGGCGGCGTGGATGAGCGCCGACACCGGTGTGGGGCCCTCCATCGCGTCGCCGAGCCAGGACTGCAGCGGCACCTGCGCCGACTTGCCGCATGCCGCGAGCAGCAGCAGCAGCCCGATCGCCGTGAGTGTGCCTTCACCGAGTTGCGGTGCGGCCGAGAAGACTCCCGCGAAGGAGATCGAGCCGATGTAGGCGAACATCACCATCAGCGCGATGGCCAGGCCGAGGTCGCCGACGCGGTTCACCACGAACGCCTTCTTGGCTGCCGTCGCGGCCGACGGCTTGTGCGCCCAGAACCCGATCAGCAGGTACGACGCCAGACCCACGCCTTCCCACCCGACGTACAGGCCGAGGTAGTTGTCGGCGAGCACCAACAGCAGCATCGCGGAGAGAAACAGGTTCAGGTAAGCGAAAAATCGCCTGCGCTCGGGATCTTCGGCCATGTAGCCGATCGAATAGATGTGGATCAGCGAGCCGACACCGGTGATCAGCAGCACGAAGCACATCGACAACGCATCCAGCTGCAGGCCGAAGTCGACATGAAGGCCCGCAACCGGCACCCACGAGAACAGCGCCTCGTGGACGATCCGGTCTTCTGCATGGCGGCCGAGCATGTCGACGAACAACACGACGCCCGCGGCGAACGACGCGAGCGATGCCAGGCAGCCAAGCAGGTGACCCCAGCTGTCGGTTCGTCTGCCGGCGAGCAGCAGGATCGCCGCACCCGCAAGCGGAAGGGCGATCACCAGCCACACAAGAGTTGTCATGGCAGCCTTAGTGTTTCAGCAGACTGACGTCGTCGACCGAGGCCGACCGGCGGGTGCGGAAGACGGTCATGATGATCGCGAGGCCGACCACCACCTCACACGCGGCGACCACCATGGTGAAGAACGCGACCACCTGGCCGTCCAGATGGCCGTGCATGCGGGAGAACGCGACGAACGCGAGGTTCGCCGCGTTGAGCATCAGTTCGACGCACATGAACATGACAATGGCGTTGCGGCGCAGCAGCACTCCGGCAGCGCCGATCGTGAACAACAACGCCGACAAGTAGAGATAGTTGTCAGGATTCATCGGGACCCCCATGGCCATTGCTCTGGCTGACGGTTCGCTTCTGCAGCAGGGCGCTGACCGACAGCTCGGAAGCCGATCCATCGGGCAGGCGGGCGGCCATGTCGACGGCGTTGTTACGGGCATACACACCGGGATTGGGCAGTGTCGTCGGGTGTCCGCCCGGCCGGAAGCGCTCCTGGGCGAGTTCACGCTGCGTCTTGCGCCGTTCGAAGCGTTCGCGGTGGGCCAACACCATCGCGCCGAGGGCAGCCGTGATGAGCAGTGCCCCGGTGAGCTCGAATGCCCATAGGTACTTGGTGAAGATCAGCGCCGCCAACCCCTGGACGTTGCCGCCCGCGTTCGCCTGCGCCAGGCCCGTGAATCCAGCAGCGGAGACGTTTCCGATCCCGCCGATCAACAGAATCCCGAAGCCGAAACCGATCACCATCGCTGCGATGCGTTGCCCGCGAAGCGTTTCCGCTAGCGCTTCCGACGTATCGACGCCGATCAGCATCAGCACGAACAGGAACAGCATCATCACCGCGCCGGTATAGACCACCACCTGCACGACGCCGAGGAACAGTGCGTCCTGCGCGATGTACAGGACCGCAAGCGCGATCATCGTGCTGGCCAGGAACATCGCGGAGTAGACGGCCTTCTGGGCGGCCACCACACCGACGGCTCCGATCAACGCGACGGCACCGAACACCCAGAACACCACTGCCTCCGACGTCGAGGTGTGCCCGGCGACGTCGGCGGGCGCAGCAGCGAGGAACTCGATGATCACCTGGCGTCCCCGGTGATTGGCTCCGTAGTGATCGGCTTGATGTTGCCCCGGTAGTAATCCTCGTCGGTGCTGCCGGGCGCCATGTCGTGCGGGGGCGCCAGCATGCCCTGCAGAAGCGGGGCAAGCAATTTGTCCTTGCCCCAGATCAGGTCGGCCCGGTTGTCGTCGGCCATCTCGTACTCATTGGTCATCGTCAGCGCGCGGGTTGGGCACGCCTCGATGCACAGGCCGCAGCCGATGCAGCGCAGATAGTTGATCTGGTAGACGCGGCCGTAGCGCTCACCGGGCGAGAACCGTTCGTCTTCGGTGTTGTCCGCGCCTTCGACGAAGATGGCGTCGGCGGGGCAGGCCCATGCGCACAGCTCGCAGCCGATGCACTTCTCCAGGCCGTCGGGATAGCGGTTGAGCTGATGCCTGCCGTGGTAGCGCTTGGCGGTGGGGCCCGGCTTCTCCGGGTATTGCTCCGTGAGCCGCTTCTTGAACATCGTGCCGAACGTGACTCCGAATCCCGCGATGGCATCGAGGAATTTAGGCATCGGTTTTCTCCTTTGTCGGCAGGGGCGGCACCGGGAACACGCCCGCATCCACGGCCTGCTCGGGGATCTTCCGAATGTTTCTGGCCCGCACGGTTCTCCACAGCGCGAACAGAATGATCAGCGCGACCACGGCGCCTACCGTGATCAGCCCGGTCGCGACCTGGCCATAGCCCTGGTTGCGCAGGCTGCGGGCGCTGGACACGATCACGATCCAGACCAGTGAGACCGGGATCAGCACCTTCCAGCCGAGCGCCATGAATTGGTCGTAGCGCATCCGGGGCAGCGTTCCCCGCAGCCAGAAGAACAGGAACATGAAGGTCCAGACCTTCGCGATGAACCACAACAGCGGCCACCAGCCGGTATTGGCGCCGTCCCACATGTTGATGGGCCACGGGGCATGCCATCCGCCGAGGAACAGCGTGGTCGCCAGCGCCGACACCGTGAACATGTTGACGTATTCGGCGAGCATGAACATCGCGAACTTGATCGATGAGTACTCGGTGTGGAACCCGCCGACGAGCTCACCCTCTGCCTCGGGCAGATCGAAAGGGGCCCTGTTGGTTTCGCCGACCATCGAGGTCGCGTAGACCACGAACGACGGCAGCAGCGGGAAGATGTACCAGAGGCCGGCCTGGGTCGCGACGATCCCCGACGTCGACATCGTGCCCGCGTAGATGAACACCGCAGCGAACGACAGAGCCATTGCTATCTCATACGAGATCACCTGTGCGCTGGACCGAAGCCCGCCCAGCAGCGGATAGGTGGAGCCGGACGCCCAGCCCGCCAGCACGATTCCGTACACCCCGATCGATGTCGCGGCGAGCACGAACAGCACCGCGACGGGCATGTCGGTCAGCTGCAATGCGGTGCGGTGGCCGAAGATCGACACCTCACCGCCCATCGGGATGACGGAGAACGCGATGAACGCGGGAACCACGGAGATGACCGGCGCCGCAAGGTAGATGAATCTGTCCACCCCGGCGGGGATGAGGCCCTCTTTGAGGGCCAGCTTGACGCCGTCGACCAGTGATTGCAGCAGTCCCCACGGTCCTACTCGGTTGGGGCCGGGGCGCATCTGCATGTAGCCGAGGAGCTTGCGTTCGAGGAGGATCGCCACCAACAAGGACAGCATCAGGAACACGAAGATGAACAGCGCTTTGGCGAGGATCAGCCACCACGGGTCGTGGCCGAACAGTGTTGGATCGGGATACGTCACTGCACCGCCCGCCTGATCGATACGACGGCGCCCGCCGTCACCGCGAGTTGCGAGTACACCGCAGACCCGGGGGAGTTCAGCGGCAACCAGACGGTGCCGTCGGCCATTTCGGTGATCGCCAACGGAAGCGTGATCGTGCCGCGATCGGTGCTCACACTCAACAGATCGTCTTCACCCGCGCCGACCTCGGCGGCGGTGGCGGCCGAAAGACGTGCCACTGGCTGATGTGCGGTGCCTGCCAGGTGTGGTTCGCCGTCCTGCAGCCGTCCGTCGTCGAGCAGCATCCGCCAGCTTGCCAGCACCGCCTGTCCCTTACCGGCTCGTGCGGGCTGCGACGGTGCCACATTGGGGGCATCCGGTCGCGGACCGCCCCACAATCCGAGCCGTGCCATCTCCTCACCGGCGACCAATGCGGACGACATGTTCAGATCGGAGCCGAGTTCGTCCGCGAGGTAGGCCAATACGCGCAGATCTGGAATCGCGTTCGTCGGTAGCGCAGGTTCGAACGGGCGAATCCGGCCCTCCCAGTTGACGAACGCGCCTGCCTTCTCGACGACCGGCGCTACCGGGAACACCACGTCGGCGAGGACGCTCACCGCGCTTTCCCGAAGTTCGAGGCTGACCACGAACGGCGCGGCATCGATCGCGGCAAGCGCCGCGTCAGGATCCGGTAGGTCGTTGATCTCGACGCCGCCGACGAGCAGAGCGCCCAGTTCGCCGCTTCGCGCGGCATCGAGGATCCCCGCCGTGTCGCGGCCGGGCGTGGACGGCAAATCGTCGACATTCCATGCAGCGGCGGTCTGTTCGCGGGCCGACCCATCGCTGAGCGGTCGACCGCCGGGCAACAGGCCGGGCAGCGCGCCTGCCTCGAGGGCGCCGCGCTCACCGGCCCGACGCGGAATCCATGCCAGCCTGGCACCTGTCGCCGCCGCCAATCTGCTTGCGGCCGAGAGTGCTCCTGGCGAAGTGGCCAGCCGCTCGCCGACCAGAATGACCGAGCCGGGCAGCTTCAAGTGATCGTCGCCGGCCAAACCGTCCAGAGCCACCGCCTCGCCGCCTGGTGCTGTCTGAATCAGGTGTGCCCGCAGTTTGGTCAGGGTTCGCGTGGCGAATGGCGCAATCGACTTGACTTGCAGACCCTTCTTGCGGACGGCCTTGCGCAGCCGCAGGAAGACGATCGGCGATTCCTCTTCGGGTTCGAACCCGGCCAGCAGAACCGCCGGCGCGTTCTCGAGGTCGGCGTAGGTCACCGTCATCGGCTGTCCCGCGATGTGTGCGGCAAGGAAGTCGGCTTCCTCGGCGCTGTGTGCACGGGCCCGGAAGTCGATGTCGTTGGTGCCCAGGATCATTCGGGCGAACTTCGAGTAGGCGTAGGCGTCTTCCACGGTCGCCCGCCCGCCGACGAGTACGCCAGCGCTGCCATTGGCGGCCGCCAGCCCCGCACCTGCGACGCTGAGGGCTTCCGACCAGGACGCGGGCCGGAGCTTGCCGTCTTCGCGAATCAGCGGGGTGGTGATGCGGTCACCCTGGGTGGCGTAGGTGAACGCCCAGCGGCCTTTGTCGCAGTTCCATTCCTCGTTGACCTCGGGGTCGTCACCGGCCAGGCGGCGCAGCACTTTTCCGCGCCGATGGTCGGTGCGCTGAGCGCATCCCGACGCGCAGTGCTCGCAGGCGCTGGGGCTGGACACCAGGTCGAACGGCCGGGCGCGGAACCGGTATGCCGCGCCGGTGAGCGCCCCGACCGGACAGATTTGCACCGTGTTGCCCGAGTAGTACGACTGGAAAGGCTCGCCGGGGGCGATCCCGACCTGTTGCAGCGCGCCACGTTCGAGCAAGTCGATGAACGGGTCGCCGGCGATCTGCTCGGAGAATCGGGTGCAGCGTGCGCACAACACGCAGCGCTCCCTGTCCAGCAGCACCTCTGAGGAGATGTTGATGGGTTTGGGGAAGGTCCGCTTGACGTCTTCGAACCGGGTTTCCGGCCGGCCGTTGGACATCGCCTGGTTCTGCAGAGGGCACTCGCCGCCCTTGTCGCACACGGGACAGTCCAGCGGGTGGTTGATGAGAAGCAGCTCCATCACACCGTGCTGCGCCTTGTCCGCAGCCTCGGAGGTGTGCTGGGTGCGCACCACCATGTCGGGGGTGCAGGTGATGGTGCACGACGCCATCGGCTTGCGTTGGCCCTCGACCTCGACCAGGCATTGCCTGCACGCGCCCACCGGGTCGAGCAGTGGGTGGTCGCAGAAGCGCGGAATCTGGACACCGATCAGCTCGGCAGCCCGAATCACCAACGTGCCCTTGGGCACACTGATCTCCACGTCGTCGATGGTGAGGTTCACCATCTCGACTGGGACGGAAGCGCCGGTGGCTCCAGAATCGATGGTCTGCGTCATCTAGACACCCACCCCTTCCGTGGCCATCAAGGTGGAGGCGTGCGGGTCGAACGGACAGCCGCCGGACAGGTGCGCGACATACTCGTCGCGGAAGAATTTGACCGACGAAATGATTGGGGACGCGGCACCGTCGCCCAACGCGCAGAACGACTTTCCGAAGATGGTGTCGGAGATGTCGAGCAGTTTCTCGATGTCGGCCTCGGTGCCCGTTCCGGTTTCGAGGCGTTCGTAGATCTGCGCCAACCAGTAGGTGCCCTCGCGGCACGGCGTGCACTTGCCACAGGATTCATGCGCGTAGAACTCGGTCCACCGGCGCACCGCACGTACCACACAGGTGGTCTCGTCAAAGATCTGCAACGCCTTGGTGCCGAGCATCGACCCAACCCCTGCCATGCCCTCGTAATCCAGTGGCACGTCAAGGTGTTCGTCAGTCAGCAGCGGTGTCGACGAGCCGCCCGGCGTCCAGAACTTCAAGGAGTGTCCGGCGCGGACACCGCCGGCGTAGTCGAGCAGTTCGCGCAGCGTGATTCCAAGCGGCGCCTCGTATTGACCGGGGGTCGTGACGTGTCCGGACAGCGAGTAAAGCGTGAAACCGGGTGACTTCTCGGAGCCCATCGACCGGAACCAGTCCACACCGTTGAGCAGGATCGGTGGCACGCTGGCGATGGACTCCACGTTGTTGACCACGGTGGGGGAGGCGTACAGGCCGGCGACGGCGGGGAAAGGAGGGCGTAGCCGCGGCTGCCCTCGCCGCCCTTCCAGCGAGTCCAGTAGAGCGGTCTCCTCGCCACAGATATAGGCGCCCGCGCCTGCGTGCACGATCAACTCGAGATCGAAACCCGACCCGTTGATGTTCGTACCCAGGTAGCCCGCTTCGTAGGCCTCGGCAACTGCGGCCTGGAGGCGGCGCAGTACCGGCAAGACCTCACCGCGGACGTAGATGAAGGCGTGGTGTGCCCGGATCGCGTACGCCGCGATGATGACACCCTCCACCAGGAAGTGCGGCGTGGTCAGCATCAGCGGAATGTCTTTGCACGTACCGGGTTCCGACTCATCGGCATTGACCACGAGGTACTTCGGCTTGGCGCCTGCGCCAGTGTCGTCCTGCGGGATGAACGACCATTTGGTCCCCGTCGGGAAGCCTGCACCACCGCGGCCCCGCAGGCCCGAATCCTTGACCAATGTAATGACATCGTCGGGAGCCATCTTGAGGGCGCGGTCGAGCGCGCGGTAGCCGTCGTGGCGGCGGTAGGTGTCCATCGACCAGGGCTCTGGCTCGTCCCAGAACCGGCTGAGAACGGGAGTCAGTGGCGTCATTTCTTGGATTCCGTTGCGTCCGGGCTCGGTTTCGTGCTCGTTCGGTGTCGCGTCCGGATCGGGGGCCTTCATGCCCTTTTCCTTCGCAATCCGCAGTCCGGCCAGCGTCGCGTCCCCGGCCGATGTCTGCGCGGCGGTGGCCTCTGGATCGGGCAGGCCGGCAAGGACTCTCGAGGTCTCTTTGAAGGTGCACAACGGCGCACCGCGCGTTGGCAGGGGTGGCTGGCCAGCGCGCAGTTCGTCGACGAGGTCGCGGGCCGACGATGGTGTCTGGTTGTCGAAGAACTCCCAGTTGACCATCACGACCGGTGCGTAGTCGCATGCGGCATTGCACTCGATGTGCTCGAGCGTGATGCGCCCGTCGTCGGACGTCTCGCCCGCGTGAAGGCCCAGATGATCCTGCAGCGCTTCGAGAATCGCGTCGCCGCCCATGATCGCGCACAGCGTGTTGGTGCACACCCCGACCAGATACTCGCCCGTCGGCGTGCGGCGGTACATCGAGTAGAAGGTGGCCACGGCGGTGACCTCTGCGTCGGTCAATCCCAGCTGCGCCGCACAGAACTTGATGCCCGCAGAGGTGAGACAGCCGTCCTCGGACTGCACGAGGTGCAGCAGCGGCAACAACGCCGACCGGCCCTGCGGATAGCGGGCGATCACCCCTTCGGCGTCGGCCGCCAGACGCGCCTGGACGTCGGCCGGATAGGTTTTGGGTCCGTGGATGGGTGGGCCGGGCTCATCTGGCCGCTGGCCCAGCTCGAGGAAGATGCTCACCTATCGACCCCGCCCATCACCGGGTCGATCGACGCGACGGCAGTGATGGCATCGGCGACCATGCCGCCCTCGCACATTGCCGCCACGGCCTGCAGGTTGTTGAACGAAGGATCGCGGTAGTGCACCCGGTAGGGACGGGTGCCGCCGTCGGAGACCATGTGCGCACCAAGCTCTCCGCGCGGCGACTCGACCGCGACGTAGACCTGGCCGGCCGGGACCCGGATGCCCTCGGTGACGAGCTTGAAGTGGTGGATCAGCCCCTCCATCGAATGGCCCATGATCTTGGCGATGTGTTCGGGCGAATTGCCGAGCCCGTCGGGTCCGAGCTTCAGGTCGGCCGGCCATGCCAGCTTCTTGTCCTGAATCATCACCGGTTCACCGGAGGACCGCTCGAGTCTTTCCACGCACTGCTTGATGATCTTCAGCGACTCGTGCATCTCCTTGACCCTGATCAGGTAGCGGCCGTAGGAGTCGCATCCGTCGTCGGTGATGACGTCGAAGTCGTATGTCTCGTAACCGCAATAGGGCTGCGCCTTGCGCAGGTCGTGGGGGAGACCGGTGGACCGCAGACACGGGCCGGTGATGCCCAGCGCCATGCACCCAGTCAGATCGAGGTAGCCGATGCCCTGCGTGCGGGCCTTCCAGATGTAGTTCTCGCTCAGCAGGTCCTCGAGATCTTTCAACCGCTTCGGCATCAGCTTGAGCATGTCGCGAATCTGCGGGAGGGCCTCGTCGGGCAGGTCCATCGCGACCCCGCCGGGCCGGATGTAGGAGTTGTTCATCCGCAGGCCGGTGATGGTCTCGAAGATCGACAGGATCTGCTCGCGCTCGCGGAACCCGTAGAACATGGCACCCATCGAGCCCAGCTCCATGCCGCCGGTGGCCAGCGCGACCAGGTGGCTGGAGATTCGGTTGAGCTCCATCATCATCACGCGGATGACGCTTGCGCGTTCTGGGATGTCGTCGGTGACGTCCAGCAGTTTCTCGACGCCGAGGCAATACACGGTCTCGTTGAAAAGCGGTGAAAGGTAATCCATTCGGGTCACGAAGGTGACGCCCTGTGTCCAGTTGCGGAACTCGAGGTTCTTCTCGATGCCGGTGTGCAGATAGCCGATGCCGCAGCGGATCTCGACGATCGTCTCGCCCTCGATCTCCAGGATCAGTCGCAAAACCCCGTGCGTGGAGGGATGCTGCGGGCCCATGTTGACGACGATCCGCTCGCCGACATGCGATGCGGCGCTTTCCCGTGCGGCCGCGACGACTTGGTCCCAGTCCTGGCCGCCGACGACGACCACCTTTTCGGCGCCGCTCGACTCGGGCGGATTCAGGGATGTGCTCATCAGCTGTAGGCCCTCCGCTGATCGGGCGGTGGGATCTCGGCGCCGTGGTACTCGACCGGGATTCCGCCCAACGGGTAGTCCTTGCGCTGCGGGTGCCCGACCCAGTCGTCGGGCATTTCAATGCGGGTCAGCGCGGGATGACCGTCGAAGATGATGCCGAAGAAGTCGTATGTCTCGCGCTCGTGCCAGTCGACGGTTGGATATACCGAGTACAGCGACGGGATGTGCGGGTCGGCGTCGGGTGTGGCGACCTCGATACGGATGCGGCGATTGTGGGTGATCGACATCAGCGGATAAACGGCGTGCAGCTCGCGTCCGCTGTCGTCGGGGTAGTGCACGCCGCTAACGCCGAGGCACAGCTCGAACCGCAGCCCCTGGTCGTCCCGCAACGCCTGCGCCACCGCGGGCAGCTGCTCGCGCCGAACCTCCAGCGTCAGCTCGTCGCGGTAGACCACCACCCGCTCGATGGACTCGGCGTAGTTGTCCTCGCCGAGAACACCGGCCAGTTTGTCCACGACGTCGTCGAAATAGCCGCCGTACGGCCGCGGCGAGCTCCCCGGCAGCTCCACCGGACGGACGAGGCCGCCGTATCCGGACGTGTCACCGCTGCCCTTGGCCCCGAACATGCCGCGGCGTACACCGATGACCTCGGGCGTGCCCGTTCCGTTGCCGTCCGCCGTCGCCGCCGGCTGGTCTTCGCCCCTGTCGCTCGTCACCGCAGCAGCCCTTTTAGTTCGATGGTCGGTGTGACTGCCAATGCGGCCTGTTCGGCTTCGCGGATCGCCTCCTCGCGGTTCACGCCGAGCGGCATCTCCTGAATCTTGTCGTGCAGCTTGAGGATTGCGTGCAATAGCATCTCCGGGCGCGGAGGACATCCGGGTAGGTAGATGTCGACCGGTACGACGTGGTCGACGCCCTGGACGATCGCGTAGTTATTGAACATGCCTCCGGACGAGGCGCACACACCCATGGCCAGCACCCACTTGGGTTCAGCCATCTGGTCGTAGATCTGGCGCAGCACCGGCGCCATCTTCTGGCTGACCCGGCCCGCGACGATCATCAGGTCTGCCTGTCGGGGCGTCGCCGAGAATCGCTCCATGCCGAACCGCGAGATGTCGAATCGTGGTCCGGCCGTCGCCATCATCTCGATCGCGCAGCAGGCCAGGCCGAAGGTCGCGGGCCACAGGGAGCCCTTCCGGATATAGCCGGCCACCTTCTCGACCGTCGAGAGCAGGATGCCGCCGGGCAGCTTCTCCTCTAGTCCCATGTCAGGCCTCCCCGCCGCCACACATAGGCGTAGGCCACGAACACCACGACCATGAATAGAAGCATCTCTACCAGCGCAAACATCCCGAGGCTGTCGAACGCCACCGCCCACGGATAGAGGAAGACGATCTCGATGTCGAAGATGATGAACAACATCGCCGTCAGGTAGTACTTGATCGGAAATCGCTGGCCCGCCGAATGGGCGCTGGCCAACTCGGGCACCGGCTCGATGCCGCACTCATAGGCCTCGAGCTTGGAGTGGTTATAGCGGCGCGGGCCGACCAACAGAGCAATGCCGACCGACCCGATCGCGAACGCCGCCGCGATCGCGCCGAGCACCAATATTGGGGTGTACAAATCCATACCGAGCAAACGCTCCCTCGTGGGCTGTCGATGTGAGCTTACCCACACCCTAGCGGGCTTTATGACGGGTGCCACGAATTTTGGTTAGAGTCGCTAGTAGCTGCTCGCAGCCATGTTGGCGTGCCTCGGAAACGAAACTGCGCCAATAGATTTGGCGTTTCCGCCTACTGCGCCGGTGCGCGCAGCACTCGCACCACGGCGTCACCCAAACGGATCGGGTCAATCGGGTGGGGAACCGCGGCTTCCGCCCGCGACCAACTGGCCAGCCAAGCGTCGTCCGGACGTCCGGTGAGCACAAGGATCGGTGGGCAGTCGGCGATCTCGTCCTTGAGCTGCTTGGCGATTCCCATTCCGCCGGTGGGCGTGGCCTCCCCGTCGAGGATGACCAGATCGAATCCGCCCTCGTCCATTAAGCCGGATCACCATCGGACCGGTGGCGACCTCGACATAGCTCAGTTCCGGCAAATCCGGGTCGACGCGCTTGCCCAGCGCCAGCTGCACCTGCTCGCGGGTCCTTGGGTTGTCGCTGTAAACGAGGATGCGCAAGGGGTTAGACGGCTCCGACGGGGTGGTCATGCGCCAGATGCTAACCGCGCCGGAACACGACGTCGCCGGAAATCGTCGCCTTGTCAACGACCATTCCCATCACGTTGCCGTCGACGCCGAAATCCTTGCGGTCGATGGTGGCCTGCGCGCTCAGGCGCACCGCGCCATCGTCGAGCACCGTGACCTTCGTTCGTAGCGGCAACGGTGCCGTGGTGCCTTTGACGGTGAGTTGCGCTCGCAGGTCGACGATGTCGCCGTCGATGCCCTCCGCGCTGGTGACCACGATGCTGATGTCGGGAAACTTCACCACATCGAAGAAGTCCGCGGAGCGCAGGTGCTCGTCGCGCTTGCGCAACTTGGTGTCCAACGATGCGGCCTTGATGTCGATGCGGCCGAAAATCGTTTGAGTTTCCGTGATTTGGCCGTCGCCGCTGATATCCGAGAAGTGCCCTTTGACGGGCGCGAGGCCCTAGAACGACTTGCACTTGAACCCGATCGTCGAGCGCCCCGGATCTACGTTCCAGACGCCGACGGATGTCGGATTGCTGAGAAGCTCTTGCGTGCTTGCCATGTCACCTTCGCTGTGAATCGGCCGACTCCAGCAGCGGGGCCATCTCCGCCGGGTCGAAGTACTCGTCGATGCGACTGATCAAACCGTTGGCGCCCAACTTGATCACGATGCAGACCCGCATCGCGATCGATCCGCCGTTGCGGCCGTTAGCGTGCAGGATGTGTTGCTGCACGAAACCGCCCTCGAACAATTGGCGGTCAAGGATTTCGATAACGCCGGGCGGTGGTCCTGTTGATGAACCAGGTGATGACCCGCAGCGCACGCTCTCTGTCGCGTTCGCGGTCAGCAACCTTCCAAACAACGACGTCTTCGTTCCACAACTGCTCCAGCATCGCGATATCGCTCTGCTCGATCGCCTCGAACAGGCGGTCGGCCACGTCGGCGATGGCCTCGGCGTCGGTCACAGACATCAGCGCCTCCTCACAACCGATGGTGCACCACGCCGGTGTCGCGACGGTGTCCGGGGGTTGACCTCAAGTTCGGTTCAGGTAGAACACTGCACTGCATGGAGACGACACCACCACTCGACCGGTTCGACGAGGCCTACCGATCCCGCTCAGCGCCGTGGGTGATCGGCGAACCGCAGCCCGCGATCGTGGAACTGGAGCGGGCCGGCTTGATTCACAGCAAGGTGCTCGACATCGGTTGCGGCACGGGCGAACACACGATACTGCTCACCCGGTTGGGCTACGACGTGCGCGGCGTCGACTTCTCGCCCCACGCGATCGAACAGGCCGAGGCCAACGCGGCAGCCAAGGGCGTCGACGCACGCTTCGAGGTGGCCGACGCGATGAACCTCGGCGAGCCCGGCTACCAAACGATCGTCGACAGCGCGCTGTTCCACATCTTCGACGACGCCGACCGCACGCGGTATGTGAGCAGCCTGCATGCCGCGGTCGTGCCGGGCGCGGCTGGTGCATGTGCTCGCACTGTCCGACGCCGGCCGCGGGTTCGGTCCCCAGGTCAGCGAAACCGAGATCCGGGAGGCCTTTGGCGACGGCTGGGTGCTCGAAGCGCTGGATTCGACGACCTACCGCGGTGTCGTGCAGGAGGCACAGGCCGACGCGATCGGCCTGCCGGCAGGGACGCGCGTCGACGAGCCCGCGTGGCTGGCGCGCGCCCGACGGGTCTAAGGGGTCCAGCCGGGCGAACGGCCGAGGTGCAGCAGTACGCGGTCGAGGTCGCTGACCTCTTCACCAGCCTCGATGGCAGGCGCAAACGGCGAGCCAGGAGCCGTTCGGAAGTCGCCGTCGGGAACGGCGAAAACCAGCGGCAGGACCGCTGAGATCACATCGGATGGCAGCGTGAATGGTGCATCGATGGCACGCGCGACGTCCCAGCCGTGGACGACGTAGTCCACAAAGTGGAAGCCGATCGCCTGTGAGCCAGGGACTGCGACGCCGGGGCCGAATTCAGGCAGTGCGAAGGATGCGTCGAGCACGTCGTCTTCGGCGAAGGCTCCGAGTACGTCGGCCGCGGCCGCCGCGTAAGTCCCTGCGGGGTCGCTCGCCACGGCGTCGGCAACGGTGGCGGTGTCCCAGCGGGCGAGGTCGGCGCCATCGCCCCTGGCCGAGGCGGCGAATCCGTGGTGCTGCACGGTCATGTGCGCCAGCAGGTCGGACAGGTTCCAGCCGCCGCACGGTGTCGCGCGGTGCAGGTCTTTCGGGGTGACGCTGTTGACGACGTCGACGGATGCCATCACTGCGACGCGATGGGCTGAACGGATATCTTGATCAGTAAGCATGTATAGATCATAGGCGCATGCATACTATCGGTCAATGTTTAGTATTCCGGTGTGACCTCTCGGCGCAAGCGGCCCGACCTCGCCGCCATGCTCGCGCCACTGATTCGCGAACTGATCGCCGCCGAACTTCCAGTCCTGGAGGCCCATGGGCTGTCGATGTGGGGCTACAGCGTGCTGGTTGCCCTCGATCGGTCGGCGATACGCACGCAGGCGGCCCTAGCGGAAGCGATCGGCGCCGACAAGACGCGCATCATCGCCATCCTCGACGAGCTCCAGCAGAGCGGTCTGATCGAACGCGTGGCAGACCCCGAGGACCGGCGGGCACGCCTACTCGCGATCACCAAAGAGGGGCGCAGGGTGAAGGACGCCACGCAGACGGCGATCCAGCGCGGTGAGGAGCGTTGGCTCGGAACACTTTCGGCGATCGATCGCGCTGTATTCCTGCGGGTGTTGCAGGAGCTGTCTGGTCACGGCTCGTCGTAGCCGGGGTGCGCGATCGCCAGCCGATGGCGGACCAGCGCGCGCAGCGTCGGCAGCACATCGCCCGCGCGGTCGTCCAGTGTTCCTGCGCGGATGGCCGCGGCCAGCTGCGATTCGTCGGCGAATCCGAGATCGGCCAGTCGGCCGGACACGTCCGCGGCCGAGTCGTCGGCCAGCTCTCGCTCGACGATGCGGAGCACGTTGGCTGCGACGCGGGCGTGGAAGTTGACTTGCCCCTCTGTCGAGGACCGCACGTCGTTGTCGAGAAAGTCGGCGACCGCCGCGACGAGTTCGGCCGCTGTCGGCCGTCCGTAAAGCCAGCTCACTTCGGACCGCCTCCCTCAAGCAGATCCAGCACGTCCCATTCGGTTTCGCTGACTCGACGGCCGATCGCGGCCAGTTCCACCGACGGCGTCTGCCCGGACAGATGCCGCTCGGCCTGGAAGCGGCAGATGACGCCCCACCGCAGCGTGGTCAGCGTCAGCCACCACCGAAACGCGTCGCGGTCGATGGGTTCACCCGCGGCGGCTTCATAGGCCGACAGGAAGGTCTCGACACTGCCGAGCCCGCCTGCGCCGAGATCCTCTGGCGCGCCGAAGCGCCAGGCCCGGATGCAGAACCAGGCCAGGTCCTCGTACACCTCGCCGATGTGTACCAGCTCCCAGTCCAGCACCGCCGCCAAACCGGATTCGTCGACGATCAGATTTCCCATCCGGAAATCCCCGTGCACGAGGCGTGGTGTTGACGGCGCCGGCCGGTGCCCGTCCAGCCAGCGAAACGCCCACTCGAATGTGGCCGTGGTGTCGCCCATGTCGTCGAGCCGTTGCCGCCACTCGGTGAGCTGGTCGACGTCGGTAAGGCCCAATCCGTTCGGGTCGGCGCGATGAATTGCAGCCAGCGCCTGCGCGCACTGCTGCAGCAGCCGCTCGCGACCGGAGTCGTCAAGGGTGCGCTGGATCTTCCTGACGATTGTTTCGCCACCGATCGCGTTACAGATGAGATACGGATTACCCAGCGCCGCAGGGGAATTGTCTGCCGCCAGGATATGTGGGACGGGAGCGCACGCCGCCGCCGCGCGTTGCTGGACGGCGGCCTCGAGTTCCATCCCCGCGTGCACCTCGTCGGGCGGACCGGTGCGCAGGATCAGGGCAAGGCGTTGGTCGGCGATGGCCTCGAACGCCCACGTGGTGCGGCTGGCCCCGCCGGTGAGCACGTGCAGGTTCTCGATGGTGACGTTGCTGCCGAGAACCGGCTGCAGCACCGTCGCCAACGCTGCGGCCAACTCGCTCAACGCTTGCCGAACCCGAAGAGGCGCTGGGCCACCCGGCGGATCTGGATCTCCTCGGCGCCCTCGGTGATGCGGTAACGGCGGTGATGCCGGTAGATGTGCTCGAACGGTTCGTGGCGGGTGTAGCCGATACCGCCGAACACCTGCATTGCGCGGTCGGCGGCCTCGCATACCAGCCGGTTGGCCCGGTAGTTGGCCATCGAGACCTTGTCCGATACCTCCATGTGGTGGTTGCCGTCGAGTTGGGTGGCCGCATACCTGACGAGCAGCCGCACCATCTGGGCCTCGGTCTGCAGCTCCACCAACGGCCACTGCACCGCCTGGTTGACCGACAGCGGCTTGCCGAAGACCGTCCGTTCGTTTGCGTAGGCCACCGCGCGGTCGATGCAGTACTGCGCGGCGCCCAGGCTGCTGGCTGCCTGACGAATCCTGTTCTCGTGCAAAAAGGTTTGACCGACTTCCAGGCCGCGGTCCAACTCGCCGAGTACCGCGTCACCTGGCACCCGGGCGTCCTTGAGCTCAACCTCGCCGTGGTCGGTCGGCATGTTGAACGTCCACCAGTAGTACGGCACGGTGAAGCCCGGCGTGTCTGTCGGCACCAGGAAGGCGGTGATGCCGCGAGCCTGCCCCGGCTCGCCGGAGGTTCTGGCGAATACCAGGTCGTGAGTGGCGCGATGCACGCCGGTGTTGAACCGCTTGGCGCCGTTGATGACCCAGCCGTCGCCGTCGGGTTCGGCTCGCGTCTCCAGCCACGTGGCGTCCGATCCGTGTTTCGGTTCGGTCAGGCCGAACGCCATCGAACGTTCGCCGGTGATCAGCGCCTCGGTCCACTCGGCCTTCTGTGCGTCGGTGCCGAACCGGTCCATCATGATGACCTGCGGGAAGTTGCCGACGATCGAGGACTCGTCCTGCAGGTCGTTGTGCAGTCCGAGTCCCTTGTGTGCCAAATGCTCCCGGATAACGGCCATATCGATGTTCGTGCCGTCGCGACCACCGAACTGCGACGGCAGGCCGTAACGCAGCCAGCCGGCCTTGTCGGCGCGCTTGCGCATCTCGCCGAGCAGGTCCTCCCACGCGCGCGCCGGGATGCCACCGTTCTCCCAATCCGTTCGTGCATATTCGCGGCGCTGGTCGAAGTACTGCATGTGTTCGCGCTCAAGCGGTTTGATCTCCGCCTCGATGAACGTATCCATCTCGGCGAGCACTCCCGGCAGATGGTCGGGGAGGGTGAAATCCACGTGATCTCCTTTGATCAGAACCCGTACAGCGTCTTCTTCCAAATCCTCGACAGCGTCGCGATGGCGTCATCGTCGCTGATCTCGACCCCGAGACCGGAGGTACCGACGAACACGGTCGTGAAGTTCTCGAATAGAAGCGCGATGGCCGCCGCCGTGTGCTCGGGATCGAGTTCGTCGCCGAATCCCTGCTCCTGAGCCCGGCGCACCGATGCGGCGACGATGTCCATCCCGAACCGCCGGAATTCGTTCTGCACGGCGGCGAATCGTGGCTGGGTCGCGGCCAGCTGTGCGACCGCGATCATGATGCCGATGTTCTGCTTGAACATATTCCAGTAGCCGGTGACGACCGCGGTGAAAAATGCGTTGTCATCGGGTGAGTCGGGCAGGTGAAGGCTGCGCCCCGGCGGTGTGACCACTTCATGCAGGAAGGACTCGGCCAGCGCGGCCAGCAGGTCCTCCTTGTCGCGCGAAGTAGCGATAGAACACGGCAGGCGATTTGCCCGCCGCCGACGTGATATCCGCCAGCGTGGTGCCGTGAAACCCGCGCTCGGCGAACAGCTTGCGGGCCGCCAGCTCGATGGCCTGCCGGGTCTGGCGGCCCTTGGCGCTGAGCGTCCCCGAGGTTGGAGTTGGCATTTCCACTTAATCCCGGATGCGGTCGCCGGCGCGCAGCAACGAACTCGGCAGGTCGTGGCCGACGACGTCCTGCGCGACCCTGGCCGCAGCGATCGCGGCCTGCAGGTCGACGTCGACGTGAATTCCGCTGTCCCGCAACAGGTAAACAAGGTCCTCTGTGGCGATGTTGCCGCTCGCACCCGGCGCGAACGGGCAGCCGCCAAGGCCGCCGACCGAGGCGTCCAGTCGGGTGACACCCGAGCTCACGGCCGCGTACGCACTGGCTAGACCGGTGCCGCGGGTGTTGTGGAAGTGCGCGCCGAGCGGGATGTCGCCGATCAGCGGGCGGATCTTCGCGATCAGCTCCGTGACCCGTCGCGGGGTGGTGGTGCCGATGGTGTCGGCGATCGCGAGCCGGTCGACCTCCGCGTCGGTTGCCGCGGTGATGACGTCGACGACCCGCTGGTGTGGCGTTGGCCCATCGAACGGGCAGTCCCACGCGGTGGCGACGATGACCTCGACCGAGGCGCCGCTGTCGTGGGCGATCGCGATGATCTCGGGAATCAAGCGCGGTCGCCTCCGCAGTGGTGCGCCCGACGTTGGCGCGGCTGTGCCCGTCGGCCGCTGACACCACGTACTCGATCGAATTCAGGCCCGCCGCGATCGCGCGCTTGGCGCCGTTCGGACTGGCCACCAGCGCGGAGAACTCGATGCCATGAGAATCCCGGTACCGATGCAGTTCGGCCGCGAGTTCGGGCGCGTCGGCGAGCGCGGGCACTTTCGACGGCGAGACGAAGGCCGTCGCCTCCATCTCGCGGACGCCGGTGGCGGCTACGGCGGCAAGCAGTTCAAGCTTGGCGGACAACGGGATTGGATCCTCGATCTGCAGCCCGTCGCGCAGCGACACGTCGCGAATGTCCACGTGCGTCGGCAATTCAGTCATAGCACGCCCTCCTCCCGCAGCGCTGCGAGCTCGGCGTCGGTGCGCCCGAGCAGCTCACGGTAGATCTCGTCGTTGTGCTGTCCCGGCCGGGCCGAACCGGCGTTGCGGATGGTTCCCGGCGTCTCCGACAGCACCGGCACCACGCCGGGGCCCTTGACGTTTCGCTCGATGCGTTCGTCCCAGTGATCGGCGATCATCCCGCGCGACTGCAGCTGTGGGTCCTCAACGACTTCGGCGACCGTGTTGATCGGTCCGCTGATCACCCCCGCATCGGACAGCGTGGCGATGATGTCGGCGGGCTGCCGCTCGGCGGCCCATGCGCCGATGATCTTGTCCAGCTCGTCCTGATTGCGGCCCCGGGCAACGTGATTGGCGAACCGGTCGTCGGTGGCCAGCTCCGGCTGGCCCATCGCCCCGCACAGCCTGCGGAACACCGTGTCCTGATTGGCGGCGATCACCACCCAGCTGCCGTCGGCCGTCGGATAGATGTTCGACGGTGCGATGCCCTCTAGGCGGGTGCCGGAGGGGCCACGGACGACACCCCCTATGTCATAGTCCGGAATGGTGGATTCCTGGACAGCCAAACAGGATTCGGTGAGCGCGGCGTCGACCACCTGCCCTTCGCCGGTAACGGTGCGCCGGTAAAGCGCTGCCAGTGCACCCTGCGCGGCGAACATGCCTGCCAGGCTGTCGCCGAGCGACAACGCCAGGCGCGGTGGCGGGCCACCGGGGAAGCCGTTCATGTGCCGCAGCCCGCTGGCCGCCTCTGCGACCGAGGCGTAGCCGGCCTTGTGCGCCTCCGGGCCGGTCTGCCCGTACCCGGAGACGCGGACCAGGATGATGCCGCGATTGCGTTCGCGCAGCACGTCGTAGCCGAGGTTCCACTTCTCCAGCGTGCCTGGTCGGAAGTTCTCCACGACGATGTCGGATTTCTCGACGAGGTCGAGGAACAACTCGCGGCCTTTGGATTCGCGCAGGTTGAGGGTGACGGCTTTCTTGTTGCGCGCGTGCACTGTCCAGAAGAAGTGATGACCGTCGAGCTCGGCCTGCCCCCACGTGCGCAGCGGGTCGGGTGCTCCCGGTGGTTCGATCTTGATCACCTCGGCACCCATGTCGCCGAGCAGCCGTCCCGCAAACGGACCCGAGATCAACGTGCCGACCTCGATGACCCGGATGCCGTCCAACGGGCCGGTGACGGTCATAACGAGAACCCGTGCCGATGCAGCCAGTCCGTGCTGATGCTGACGGCCTGGCGCAGCGTGTCGCGCTGGTCCGGTCCGGAGTAGTAGTGGTTGGCGCCGGGGATTTCGTGCATTTCCTTATCAGCATGCCCGATGGCTTCGTAGAGCCGGCGGGTGTGGCTGGGCGTACAGGCGTTGTCGGCGAGGTTACCGATCACCAACGTGGGCACGTCGATCTCGGGTCCGGCTTTGACGGCGTCGCCGTTGGCGTCGTCGTAGCTCCACTGCGACAGCCAGCTGCGCAGCGTGCAGAACCGAGCGAGGCCGAACGGGCCGTTGTTCACGACCTGCGGGTCTCCCAGATAGGTCGTCCGCGGAGCGCGCTCGTTCGGGTCGACGGTCGGGTCCAGCCAGCGGGGATCGGCCATGGTGCCGTGCACGACGAAGGAGAACTCGTCATGGGGTCGCCCAGCCGCCTTGAGCTCGGCGAGCTTCTCTTTGACCCACTGGGTGATTCGCCGGTTGCGCGCGATCTGCGCTTCCCGGTAGCGCTCCAGGAATTCCTCGGTGTAGGGCGGCTGATTCGGATTGTCCGGGTTGTACAGATCCAGCTCGGGATCGCGCTTGGACGGGTCCGACTCGTCGAGGATGGACGCGTCCAGCCACTCGGTGAGTGTGCCGTGGCGACTGATGTGCGCGGCCAGCATCATGATGCCGTCGGCGGGGATCAGCCCCAGCTTGGTCAGGTCGGGCCCATCTCCAGATGGGCTGGCCGTCACCGTCGGATGCTTGGCCTGCTGTTGATAGAAGACCGACAGCGAGCCGCCGCCGCTCCAGCCGGCCAGCACCACCTCGGAGTAGCCCAGCCGGTTCTTGGCGTCCTTTATGCACTCGCCGAGATCCTCGACGACCTTCTCCATCAGCAGCGCTGAGTCGGTGCCCCGGAAGCGGCTGTTGCAGTAGATGACGTGATGGCCCGCGCGGGCGAGTGCGTTGATCATCGGCAGATAGGCGCCGCCGCCGATGGGGTGCATGAAGACCAGCACCGTGTCGGACGGTTTGGTCTTCGGCTTCAGCAGATAGCTCTCCAGAACGATCAGTTCGGAGACGCCGCCGTAGACGTCGCGGACACCCGAAAGATTCTGATAGGCAATCAGATAAGGGATACGGTCGTACTCGTACTTGACGGGTTTCTCTGTCGTCGTCATCAGTACCCTCGCTTCTTCGCGCAAGCGCTCATCAATGCTGTCCCAGATCGTTGGCGAGAACCTCAGCGGACGGCACCAGTCTGCGCCGCGTGTCGATGGCGATCACCGACCAATCCACCGAGTCGTAGTCGTCGAATTTGCGCCGCGCGCGTTCCCGCGCCTTCTCCGGTGCGCCGTGGTGAACTCCTTGCGGCGCATGCGAAATCAGACCGGGTGGCATCGGGATGCCATAGAGAGACCCGCCGTGGAAGAACGCGATCTCGTCGTAGTCGACGTTGCGGTGATACCACGGCGTGCGCTCGGTGCCTGCCACACCCTCTGCGGGCTTGGGCAGGAAGTTCATCACGTAGACGCCGGTCGCTTGCATGAACAGGTGCACCGTCGGAGGCAGGTGCACGCTGTTCGACGTCACCACGTTGTAGTCGGCGATGTTGAAGGTGAACGGAAAATTGTCGCCCCGCCAGCCCTCCACGTCGAGCGGATTATGTTGGTAGTAAAGCGATGTCGGCCCGCCGTCATGGATGAGCCGGACCTCGTATTCGTCGCGTCCGTCGTCGTCGATCGGCGCCGGCTCGGGGATGGTGGCCTGGGACGGGTCGAAAGGAAAGTGCCGGCCCATGTATCCGGGTGGCGGCACGCGGAACTCGTCGGTGGCTTGGATGATTAGTAGCGTCGACGCCCCGTCCTCGCCGCTGTCGGGCACCTGCCGCCAGGTACACGCCTTGGGGATGTACACCCAGTCACCCTCGCGGTAGCGCAGCGGCCCGAACTCCGTCTCCAGCAGGCCGGAGCCCTTGTGCACGAAGCTCAGCAGGTCGCCGTCGACGTAGCGCACAAAGAACGGCATCTCCTCGGCGCGCCGGGACAGCGAAACCTGGCAGTCGGCGTTGGAGAACAGCAGCAGCGGTCCGCCGTGTGCGTCGGTCGCGTCGGACGGTTTGAGCTCGCTGGAGAGCACGTCGACGGGCCGCAGCGAGCCCACCGAGCGGTAGGAGGTGGGGTCGTGGCGGCGATACATGTTCGCGGTACGGCCGGTAAATCCGCCGCGCCCGAGTTCGTCGTCCTTGAGGCCGTCCAGGTCGGCGTGCAGGCGCTGGGGTGTGCGGCCTTTTCGCAGGTGAACAAAGGATTCCATGATTCACTCCATCGACGGTGACGGCGGAATACAGAGGCTTAACTGAAAGTGATATTAGTTTTACTTTTGCTGCCGCGTCAATCGGTCAGATCGACGCGGATGGTGAGCAGATTCGTGCCGAACGTGCGGACGCCGAAGCTGTTGAACTGAGGCAGTGACTGCAATCTGGCGTGCGGGTCGTCGTCGGGCACCAGGTGGGCGGTGCCGCTGTGCCATACGCCGTTCAGCCTGACGCGGACCTGCGGATTGGCCTGGATGTTCTTGACGTATTGCGACTTGTCGCCGAACTCGGAGACGAACCAGAACTGATTGCCCTCTCGGCCGTCCACCGAGTGGCGTGCGACGGGGTTCGCCCGTCTTGCGTCCCGTCGTCTCGAGCAGCGTCTGGAACGGCATCAACCGCATCATCCGGTTCGCGACGTTCTTCTGAAAAAGCTTTGTAATCCGATCCCTTAGATCGTCGGCCATGATTCCCCCTCGTCTAGATCATTGCGGTCCGTGGCACCTTCATACCCAGTGTGAGCGCTGCGGCAAGTTCGCGGCTGGTGTCGTAGTCGAACACCACGTGGCCGCAGATCACGTCGACGTCCCGCTTGATCCGTTGCAGCGGGTTGCCAGGAAGTGGGCGCTGGCCCCTGACGCCTCGAGAAGGTCGCCGATGACCGCCCGCGACTCGTGCACGATGTGCGCTGCCGCCAGGCGGGCCTCGCCGCGCACTGAGCGTGGCACAGGATCGCCTGCGGCAACCGTGGTTTCGATCTCGCCGACGGTGTCGGCGAGCAGTCCGCGAAGCGCGCGTAGCCGGACGCTGGCTTCAGCCAGGCGGGCCTGCGCCATCGGTTTGTCCTTCTGGGTGATGCCCTCGTATGCCAGCACACGCTGGGACAGTCGCTCGGCGTAGATGTCGGCCGCGCGTTCGGCACTGCCCAGCGCGGGCATCGCCGCCAGCAAGGCCAATGCCGGCACCATCGGCCAGCGGTACGTGTCTGCGTCGTGCAACCCGGCGCCGGGCGCCGTCCCCGTGTAGATGTCGGACACCCGCACCAGCCGGTGAGCGGGGACGAACACGTCGGTGATGACGACGTCGCTGGAGCCGGTGGCGCACATTCCGTCGGTGTGCCAGACGTCGTCGATCTCAATTTCGCCGATGGGCAAGAGTGCAAGGGCCGGGTAAATGCCGTCGTCCGGACCGCAGAGCGCACCGACCATGATCCAGTTGCCGTGCATCACCCCGGTGGCCCACGACCACCGGCCCGTCAGTCGGACGCCTTCGCCCGTCGGCACTCCCCGGCCCGTCGGTGCCAGAGGAGCGGGCGCAAGGAACGGTCGCGTCGCGAAGGCTTCCTCCTGGGCGCGCTCGTCGAACAGCGCCAGGATCCAGTTATGTAGCGCGTAGAACCCGATAGTCCAGGCGCTCGACGCACATCCGTGCGCCATCCGTCGCACGGGATCGAGGATGGCCGGGAAGTCGGCCTGGCTGCCGCCGTAGCGCGCAGGCACGAGCAGTTCGGTGAAGCCGGACGCGTTGAGGTCGTCCATCGTGGCGGCTGGAAGCTGGCGCAGCCGCTCGGCCTCCTGCGCACGCTCGGCCAGTCCGGCGACGAACTCTTGGCTGATGGTCGGAGTGGCCGACACCGTAGACATGCCCGAGACCATACCATACTTTTTGGTATGGACCTGGCGCCGAAACTGCTGCCAGATCGTGATTTGGAGCGTTTCTGCGATCCGACTGGGCCCACGCGAAGCCGGGGACAGTCACGACGAGGCCGTCGCGGTCAGGGCTTGAGCATGATCTCGAGGAGGCCTTCGCGACGGTCGGCAGCGCGGACGCTTGGCTGCTCGCCGGCGAGGTGCAGGAAGCCGATGCCGGCCGCGAACGTGGCGTTGGCCCTCAGGTCGGCGTCGTCGGGCGCGAACCCGTAGTCCAGAAACGCCTGGCGCACCGCGGCGAGCACGCGCTGGTCGGCGGCGCGCACGCTGGCGGCGGCGTCTTCGTCGGTGCGGGCCCACTCCCGCATCGCTCGTTCCAGCGTCCAGTGATGGGGGCTCACCAGCGAGGACATCATTTCCGATAGGCGTTCGCGCGGGGGAAGCGCGGCTAGGTCGCCGAAGTGTCGGCGATCGTCGTCGCGCAGCTCGCCCCACGCCTGGACGAGTGCGGCGCGGTATCGCGCGATGTCGGTGAAGTGCCAGTAGAAGCTGCCCTTGGTCACGTTTAGGCGACGGCACAGCCGGTCGATCTTGAGCGCCTTTATGCCCTCTTCGGCCAGGATCGCGAAGCCGGCTTGGATCCAGTCGTCGACGGACAACCGGCTGCTGGTGTCGGACTGGGCCCTCCCCATGAGCCGCAGCCTACGGCGCGTGACACCGCCGAGAACTAACGCTGACGTCACCCTGGGTTTATCACAGGAATATGACAGTCAACGCCAGTCGGGGTTTCTCACGTGCTGGTCACATGTTTTACTGCACACGCACACAACTGAAATTTTCTCGGTCCGCTCTACCGCCGAACCGGGCTCAGTCGAGCGGGCGCGACAGCGCAGTGAAGAAATCGCTGCGGTGCCGTATGGCGATCTCTTGGTCGCGGGGGAAGGCGTGTTACGCAGTAACCGGAAGATGGATGGAATTGCTTTATGAGGTTCGTTGACAAGATTCGTGGCCATTGGGCACGCCGGTTCGCGGTGGCAGCCATAGCGGCAGCCGTGCTACCTGGCGTGGTCGGTCTAGCAGGGGAGTCCGCCACCGCTGGCGCCTTCTCCCGGCCGGGCCTACCAGTCGAGTACCTAATGGTGCCGTCGCCGTCGATGGGCCGAGACATCAAGATTCAGTTCCAGAAGGGCTCCGGCTCGCACGCCGTGTACCTACTGGACGGCCTGCGCGCCCAGGACGACTACAACGGCTGGGACATCAACACCCCGGCGTTCGAGTGGTTCTATCAGACGCCGCTGTCGGTCATCATGCCTGTGGGCGGCCAGTCCAGCTTCTATTCCGACTGGTATTCGCCCGCGTGCGGCAAGAGCGGCTGCCAGACCTATAAGTGGGAAACCTTCCTGACAGCCGAGCTGCCGCAGTGGCTGGCGTCCGAGAAGGGCGTGTCATCGTCCGGCAACGCCGCGGTCGGGCTCTCGATGGCGGGCAACTCCGCGATGATCCTGGCGGTCTATCACCCCGACCAGTACATCTATGCCGGGTCGCTGTCTGCGTTCCTGAACCCGTCCGAAGGCCAATGGCCGTTCCTGATCAACATGGCGATGGGCGACGCAGGCGGGTACAAGGCGAACGACATGTGGGGCCCGACCGAGGACCCGAACAGCGCCTGGAAGCGCAACGACCCGATGATCCAGATCCCGGCGTTGGTGGCGAACAACACCCGCCTGTGGGTGTACTGCGGCAACGGCACACCCAACGAGCTGGGCGGCGGCGACCTTCCTGCCACGTTCCTCGAAGGCCTGACCATTCGGACCAACCGGACCTTCCAGGACAATTACATCGCCGCGGGCGGACACAATGCCGTGTTCAACTTCCCTGCGGCAGGTACGCACAACTGGGCCTACTGGGGGGCGCAGCTCCAGCAGATGAAGCCCGATCTGATCTCGTACCTCGGCTAACCGGCCGACAATCCGCGGAAGCCCCCGACACGTCGTCGGGGGCTTTTGCGTGTCGTGAACAATGAGCGCCATGGTCGCAGTCAATGCTTTGGTCGCACACCAGGACGAGGAAGGGTCGATAACCCTCAAACACGAGGTCGTCGACGAAAGCTTCCTACCCGAGGGCGATGTGCAGATCGCCGTGGAGTATTCCGGCGTCAACTACAAGGACGCCCTTGCCATCACGCCGAAGGGCGGTGTGGCACGGTCCTATCCGCTGATCCCAGGCATCGACGTCGCCGGTACGGTCACCGCCAGCACGGCGGCCGACTTCGCGGTGGGGGACAGGGTCATCGCCCACGGCTACGACATCGGAACCGGCCGCCACGGCGGATATGCCGACACTGCACGCTATCCGGCCGACTACTTGGTCAAGCTCGACGCGCTGACGACCGCTCAGGCAGCAGCGATCGGCACCGCCGGATTCACCGCGGCCATGAGCGTCAACGCAATTCGGACCCACGGTATCCGTCCACAGGACGGTCCGGTGTTGGTCACGGGTGCGACCGGCGGCGTGGGCAGTGTCAGCGTCGACCTGCTGGCCGGTCACGGATACGAGGTGATCGCATCCACCGGGAAAGCCGACGCCCACGACTACCTGATGCGGCTCGGCGCGACTGAAGTGATCGGCCGACTGCCCGCCGAGGGCGAGAAGATCCGGCCACTGGGCAAGTCCGCCTGGGCTGCGGTCGTCGACAGCGTCGGTGGCGACACCCTGGCATACGCGTTGAGCACGCTGAATTACGGTGGAGTGGCAGCGATCTCAGGGCTGGCCCGGTCGGCGGATCTGCCGACAACGGTGATGCCCTTCATCCTGCGAGGGGTCATTCTGGCCGGCATCGATTCGGTGATGTTGCGGATCGACAAACGCCGAGACTTGTGGCAGTCGATCGCAACCGACCTGATGCCCCGTCACCTCGACGACATCACGAACGACATCTCGATCCTCGAAGCGCCCGACACGCTGCACGCCATCGTCAGCGGCGGCGTCACCGGACGCACCAGGGTCGTGGTGCGCGACGGCTTCTAGCCGCTACTTCAGCTCTGCCGACGACAGGCCAAGCAGGCGGCGGGCCACCACCAGCTGCTGAATCTGCTGCGTGCCCTCGAAGATGTCGAGGATCTTGCTGTCGCGACCCCACTTCTCCAGCAGGGTCTCCTCGGAATAGCCTGTGGTGCCTGCCATTTCGACGGCCTTGAGGGTGACGTCGCTGGCCACCCTTGCCGCCTTGGCCTTGGCCATCGACGCTTCCTTGGAGTTGGGGATGTTGTTGTCGGCCTGCCATGCCGCCCGCACGTTCAGCAGGTATCCGGCCTCCCAGTCGGCCTCCATCCGCAGGAACTCCGACGCTGCGGCGCTCTGGGCGTGCGAGGGTTTGTCGTAGGAGATCTCCACGCCGGCGTCGGTGAGGATCTTGCGAAGTTCCTCGAGCGCGGCGCGGGCGATGCCGACCGCCATGGCGGCGACGATCGGCCGGGTGTTGTCGAAGGTCTCCATGACCCCGGCGAAACCCTTCTCCCTGTGGATTTCCGGGTCGCCCAACAGGTTTTCCTTCGGAATGCGGGCGTTGTCGAAGCGGATCACTGCGGTGTCGGAGGCCTTGATGCCGAGCTTGTGCTCGAGCCGTTCGACGGTGACACCGGGGTGTTCGCGCGGCACGATGAACGACTTGATCGCGGCGCGGCCAAGCGACTTGTCGAGCGTCGCCCACACCACGATGTGGCTGGCGCGCGAGCCTGCGGTGACGAAGATCTTCTCGCCGTTGATCACATACTCGTCGCCGTCGAGCTTGGCCGTCGTGGAGACCGCGGCCGAGTCGGACCCGAAGCTCGGCTCGGTGATCGCCATTGCGGCCCACACCTTTCCGAGCCTCGCCAGCTGTTCGTCGGTGGCGACACCGGAGATCGCGGCGTTGCCCAGCCCCTGGTAGGGCACCGACAGCAGCAGCGCAACGTCGCCCCAGCTGATCTCGGTCGCATTGAGCACTGCGGACATGTTGCCGCCGTTGTGGTTTTCTTCTTGTGCTTCGCTGTCGCGGAACGCCTCGGCGCCGGCGAACGAGATGGTGTTCGCTTCCGAGATGCCCTCGAAGAGGCTGGCCAGCGTGTCCAGTTCGACGGGGTACGCGTGTTCCTTCAGGTCGTACTTGCGCGAGATCGGTCGCAGCATCTCGCCGGCGCCTTGGTGGGCCTTCTCGATGACCGCCTGCAGCTTCTTGGGCATTTCCAGATTGATTGCCATGACAGGTCTTTCAGCTCGAATGGATTAAATGACTACGACGCCCTCGGCGACGCCGATCGCGCGCAAGTCGCGGTACCAGCGTTCGACGGGGTGTTCCTTGGTGAAGCCGTGGCCGCCGAGCAGTTGCACGCCGTCCAGACCGATCTGCATGCCCTTGTCGGTGCCCAACCGCTTGGCCAGTGCCGCCTCGCGGGCGAACGGCAGGCCCTGCTCGGCGCGCGACGCTCCACGCCAGGTGATCAGCCGCAGACCGTCGAGCTCGATGGCGATGTTGGCGGTCATGAACGCCACCGCCTGACGGTGTGCGATCGGTTCACCGAACGCCTGGCGTTCCTTGATGTAGGGCACCACGTGGTCGAGCACCGCGTGCGCAGTGCCGACCGCCAGTGCGGCCCAGCCCAGCCGCGCAAGTGCGATCGCTTCGGAGTAGTCGGCGTCGGCTGCGCCGTCCTCGCCGAGCCGCGCGCTCAGCGGCACCGACACATTGTCGAGTTCGACCCGGCCGAGCGCGGCGCCGCGAATGCCCATGCTGGGATCGGCCTTGACGGACACGCCCTGGGTGGACGACTCGACGATGAAGAGCGCGGGCTTACCGGACAGCTGGGCGGCGACGATGAACAGTTCGGCGTCCGCGGCGGCGGGCACAAGCGATTTCACGCCGTTCAGCCGATATCCGCTCGGGGTGCGCACCGCCGTCGTCTTCAACGCGGTCGGGTCGAACAGCGCGTGCGGTTCCGCGATGGCCACACAGGCCTGGGGAACGTTGTCGCCCGCGAACTCCTTCAGATATGTGGCCTGCTGGTCCGCGCTGCCCCAATGGGTGAGCGCCGACGCGACGCCGCCGGGCGCAAGGATCGGCAGCGCCAGACCCATGTCGCCGTAGGCGAGCGCCTCGGCGACGAGCGCGTTGGTGACCGCCGAGCGGTGCGCGGCGATGCCGTCGAAATCCTCGGGGATGTTGATGGCGGTGATGCCCAACTCCGCGGCCTTGGCGATCAGGTCCGGCGGATAGCTGGCGGCGTCGTCGGCGTCGCGCGCGGCGGGGCGCAGAATTTCTTCGGCGAATTCCTCGACGGTCTCCAGGATCATCTTCTGGTCGTCGTCGGGAGTGAGATCGAAATAGTCTGCGCCGCTGACCTTTAGCCGGGTCGGCCTCTTGCCCAGACCCTGGATGCGCTTGAACTGCCGGGTCGACGCGCCTGCCGCGGAGAAGACTTGCTTGACGCCGTACTTCAGTGTGCGGTTGAGCGGGTCGCGCAGGCCGTACCGGTCAAGGAACTCCTGGCCGACGATGGGCGTGATCAACGCCAGACCGATGTCGGTCGCTGTCCGCTTGTGCTTCTGCTTGCCCACGGCGCTCTCCTTGCCGGTGCGCTTGGGGCGTGGTTTGGCGCCGTTCTCGGACGGCAGGGTGTTGGTCATGTCAGCAGCCTCGCTAGCTGTGGGAAGTGCCGGACGCATGGAACTGACTCCAGAGTAAGGTATGGGAACTGACTCTTGAGTAAGTTGTTACGCAGTTCACAGCAGGGCCTGGCGGTGGCGTTATTAGCTGGAGGCGCCCCACCGCCGCGATGGTTTTTGTCGTACCTAATGTGCGGCAAGCAAATTCAAATCTGACGGTTCGGGCAATTGGTGTTTGCAGACCGCATGCGAGGGCTACTCTGCCCGAATGGATTTTCCGCGAGACTCCAGGCAGGCCTCGCGGATGATGCGCGCCAACGCGAACTGGCTGGTGCATGCACGGTTGGAGGACTACCTCGTCGCGGCGGGTGCCGTCACATCGTCTTTGCCGCTGATCGGCCGGTACCTCGAACCAGTCGGTGGGATGGCCGCCCTGAGCCTGTGGGGCGCCCGCTATCTGCCGGACTTCATGTCGTCGGCGAAACAACGCTTGGGCCCTGGCGCATCCAGCCGACGCGCCGAAGCGGCGGCACTGGCCAGCCTGATGACGGCCGGCCTGTGCGACATCGTGGCGGCCGAGGCGTTGGCCGAACCCTGGTCCATCTCCGATGCTGGCACGCCATGGCGCAATGCCGGTCGACTCCGGCGGTCCGTGTTCCGCGCGTCCGTCCCATATGGCGACGAACCGGGTCAGTTGCTCGACGTCTGGCGGCGCGAAGACCTTGTGGGGCCCGCCCCGGTGCTCGTCTTCCTGCCTGGCGGCGCATGGGTTTTCGGCAGCCGGGCGCTACAAGGCCACGAGTTGATGGCACATCTCGCGGAATTGGGTTGGGTGTGCTTGTCGGTGCAATATCGAACAAGCCCCCGTTACCGCTGGCCGCGCCAGATCATCGATGTGAAGACGGCCATCGCGTGGGCGCGCGCGAACGCCGACCAGTACGGCGGTGATCGAACCTTTGTCGCCGTCGCCGGGTCATCGGCCGGGGGACACATGGCCAGCCTTGCGGGCCTCACCCCAGGCGAAGAGCAATGGCAGTCCGGGCTGGCGCCGTCGGCCGACACCTCGGTCGACGCGGTCGTGAGTATCTACGGCCGCTATGACTGGGAGGACCGCTCGACGCCAGAACGGGCACGGTTCATGGACTTCTTGGAACGCGTGGTGGTCAAGCGTCGCCAGTCCCATAAACCCGCTGTGTACCGAGACGCGTCGCCGGTGGCCCGCGTGCACGCGGACGCGCCGCCGTTCCTGGTCATCCACGGTGAAAACGACATGATCATCCCGGTCGGTGAAGCACGCCAATTCGTCGAGCGGCTGCGTGCAGCGTCAGGTAACCCGGTCGGTTATGTCGAACTGCCGGGCACCGGACATGGTTTCGATCTGACCGACGGCACCAGGGCCTGCGCCGCGGTTCGGGCTATCGGACTGTTCCTCAACCACATTCATCGCACGCGACCCGCGCCGGTCGATGCGGCAGGATAGAAAAGGTCAGGCGGTAGTTGCCAATAGCTCGTCAAACGAGGCCTGCATGCAGTCCGCATAGTTCGCGGGATCGGGCAGTGCGTCGCGGTCGGCGGTGACCCCCATCGACACGGTTCCGTTGTAGCTCGCGATGACGTGGAAGAGATTCATCCCCCCGATCAACGGCCCAAGGCCGGTGACTCGAACCAGGCGTGCACCCGCGAAGTAGATCGGCTCCTTCGGACCCGGCACATTGCTCACTGTGGTGTTGGCGACGGTCGGGCCGGAGAACGGCATCGCCGTCGCCGCCTTCACCGTCAAGCCCAGCAGCGTCGTCGGCACCAGTCCCGCGAGTTTCATGAGTCGGGCGCCGCTCGACGAATCGGAGTTGTCGCGGAACGCCGCGGATTCGGCGACGATCGATAAGAGCCGTTCGTGTGGGTCCGCCGTAGTGGTTTCCAGCGATTGCAACCTGCCGAACAACCGGTTCCCACCGCCGCCTTGTTCATTGGAGTCCCGAATCGACGCGGGACAGGCGGCCACGAGCGTCTCGTCCGGCAACTCGTCGTGCCCTTCGAGGTATCGCCGCAGCGCCCCTCCGACATATGCCACCGCCACGTCGTTGATCGTCGCCTTCGGCACGCTCGCCTTGATGCGCTGGAAGTCGGCGAGGTCGTGGAAGCGGGCCTCGAAGACTCGATGCGGGGAGACAGAATCGTTGAAGCGGGTGGCCGGAGCGAAGATCGAACCTGAACCGCCGCCAAGGGTCGAGGCGATGCCGCCAGCCAATTTGCCTGGCAGACTTCTCAATTGGCCGACCGCCCGCAGCGCACTGGGTATCACGACCCTGCTTGCGCGCAGCGGATAGAGCGCGCCGTTGATCGCAGTTCGTGACATCAATTCCGCTGTCGACGGCAGTGGGGTCGGCTCCCAAGGCGTTTCGGGCGGGTTGGGGCGCGGGCCGTCGGGAGCGAGGTCGTGCATCGCGGCCATCAACTCGACGCTCTCCATTCCATCGACGACGGAATGGTGCAATTTGAGGCCGATCGCGAACGCTCCCCGCGGAACGCCAGGCACCGAATTGAGTCCCTCGATGACAGTCATCTCCCACGGCGGACGGCGAAGGTCGATCTGCCGGGCGTGAATGCGCGCGATCTGGATGCACAGCTGACGCCAGTCTCCCGGCTGCGGCAACGCAATGTGTCGGACGTGATATTCAAGATCGAAGTCGGGGTCGTCGACCCAGTACGGCATATGCAGACCGCCGGGCAAGTCGGTCAATCGCCGCCGGAACGTCGGCGCGAGATGCAACCGGGCGTCGATCTCCTCGAGGATTCCCTTGTAGGTGACTCTGCCGCTCGGCGCCGTTGAGGGGTCGTAGATCAGCAGCATTTGAATCTGCATAGGGGTTTCCGGCCGCTCGGCGCGCAGCATCATGTCGTCTGTCCAGCTCAGCTGCTGCACGTGAAGCCTCATTCCCCTGTCGTCGCCAGGCTAGGCCGCGTAGTCGATCGGCGGTGACCTCATCGAGACGGTTCCATTGTGCCTTCTCCTTGTTCGCTCGAGTCTCGGATCGACGCCGCGCAGGCCCGCGGACTCACGGGATCAGCACGGGCAGTCGTCGCGCGCCCCAGGTCCCGACGGGTCCGTCGAAGACGCCGGGCAGCTGCGCGCCGCATCGCTCGCAGTGGCCATCGTCGGTCAGCCCGTAGTGCCGCATCGCGTACCAGTCGCGAACCACGACGGCCGCCCCGCAGCCGGAGCAACCGGTCGTGCCGCCGTCGCGGTCGTGAACGTTGCCGGTGTAGACGAACCGCAATCCCTCGGCCAACCCGATTCGGCGGGCTCGCGTCAACGTCTCAGGTGGGGTCGGCGCGATGTCCATCATCTTGTAGTCGGGGTGAAAAGCGGTGAAGTGCAACGGCACATCGACGCCGAGGTTTTCCCGAATCCAGGCGCACTCCGCGGCGATTTCGGCGTCGCTGTCGTTGCGCCCCGGAATGAGCAGCGTGGTGATCTCCAGCCACACGTCGGTTTCGTGCCGCAGAAACACGAGTGTGTCGAGCACGTCGGCCAGATGCCCGACACAGACACGGTGATAGAAGTCCTCTGTGAACGCCTTCAGATCCACGTTGGCCGCGTCGATGTGCCGATAGAACTCAGCGCGCGGCGCCGCGCACATGTACCCCGCGGTCACCGAGATGGCCTTTAGCCCGCGTTCATGGCAAGCGTCCGCGACGTCCGCCGCATACTCCCAGAAGATCGTCGGGTCGTTGTACGTGAAAGCGACACTGCGGCAGCCCATCTCGTCGGCCACCCCGGCGAGCTCCTCGGGTCCGGCGCTTGCGGCGAGCGTGTCGGTCTCCCGCGACTTGGAGATGTCCCAGTTCTGGCAGAACTTGCACGCGAGGTTGCAGCCCGCGGTGCCGAACGACAGCACCGCCGAGCCGGGTAGGAAATGGTTCAGTGGCTTCTTCTCGACAGGGTCGACGCAGAAGCCGCTGGACCGGCCGTAGCTGGTGAGCACGATCTGGTCGTCGGCGCGCGCACGCACGAAGCACAGGCCGCGCTGGCCGTCACGCAATTTGCAGGCGCGCGGGCACACATCACACTGGATCCGGCCGTCGTCGAGTCGGTGCCAATGCCGGGTAGGGACGGTGAACGAGTCGAAGGTCATGGCGCCCTCCGACCGCAACGCTACCCGCCGTTGATCCTGTTCAGAACGGCTTCGTGCAGCAGCCCGTTGGTGGCCACCACGTTGCCGCCGTGCGGCCCCGACCGGCCGGCCAAATCGGTGAATGCCCCGCCCGCCTCACGCACCACGATGTCGAGCGCGGCGAGGTCCCACAAAGACACCTCGGGTTCGGCAGCGATGTCGACGGCGCCCTCGGCGAGCAGACAGTAGGACAGGAAGTCGCCATAGCCGCGTACTCGCCAGACAGCGTCGGTCAGCTCGATGAACCGGTCACGCAGGCCGCGCTTGGCCCATCCCGAGAGGCTGGAGAACGACAGACTAGCCGACTCCAGGTCGGCCACCGAGGACACCGACACCTGTCGTGGTGGACCGTCGGCAAAGGACGAGAAGGTGCCCTCGCCCGCCCCGGCCCACCAACGGCGTTGCAGCGCAGGCGCACTCGCCACTCCGACGACCGGAACCCCGTCCTGCAACAGCGCGATCAACGTCGCCCACACCGGCACACCGCGAACGAAGTTCTTGGTGCCGTCGATCGGGTCGATCACCCACTGCCTGCCCGCGAACGTCGTTGTTCCGCCGAACTCCTCACCTAGCACGGGATCATCGGGACGCTCCTGCGACAGGACGTCGCGCAGCGCATTTTCCACCGAGCGGTCAGCGTCGGTGACCGGCGTCAGGTCCGGTTTGGTGTCGACGCGAAGGTCCAGCGCGCCGAACCGTTCCATCGTCACCGCGTCGGCCTTGTCGGCCAACCGCAGGGCCAAGGCCACGTCATCTCGGACCGTGCTCATGGCAGCAGTCCTACCATGGCCCTGTGTGGGAATTCGCGATGGTGGTGTTGTTGCTCGGGGCGATTGCGCTCCTGGTCGCACCGTGGATCAGGCGACGCCGCGGTATCGGCAACGACTGGGTGGAGGGCCAACTGCTGGTCACCGGGGTGAGTCCGCGCCCAGATGCCACCGGTGAACAGTTCGTCACGGTTACCGGGGTAATCAACGGGCCAACTGTCAACGAGCATGTCGTCTACCAACAGCTTGCCGTCGACGTCGACCAATGGCCGATGATGGGACAGCTTTTCCCGGTCATGTACAAGCCAACCAACCCCGACAACTGGGCATTCGCGGCGCAGGAAGGTCCTCCGCCACCGCGCGAAATGGGCAATCCCGGCTACAACTAGGCGTGGCCGATACGCAGTAACTCGGCGACGCTGGTCAGTTTGACCCGCGGACGGCCGTGCGGCTCACCGGCTGAGCGCTCGTACTCGTTGATCAGCTTCCAGTGATCGTCGGTGACCAGCTTCGGCTGACGCTCGACCAGCCACTCCACCAGCTTCTCGGAGTAATCCGCGTCGACCTCCGCCAAATCCGCGCCGGCAAGGTCCGAAAGCAGCGTGTCGACGGTTTCCTGCGAGTCGCTCTTATTGCTGCCGATCACGCCGGTCGGCCCGCGCTTGATCCAGCCGACCACATACTCATTGCGGCTGCCGTCCACGTGCCCGGCGGTGTGCGGGATAGTTCCGGACTTCTCGTCGAACGGCAGGCCCGGCGTCGGTACGCCGCGATAGCCGACCGCGCGCACGATCAACTGCGCGGGCACCTCGTCGCGCTCGCCGGTGTCCTTCGCGACGATGCGGCCGTTGTCGTCGACCAGCTCGTTGCGGCCAAGCACGATCGACTCGACCTTGTCAGCCGCCCTTGATCTCGATGGGTGACGTGCGGAACCGGAACACGATGCGGCGCTTGGCCCCTCGCGGTTCGCGCTCGGAGTACCCGCGCAGCACCTTGATGTTGTTTCGCACGGTCTTGCCCGCGGCCTCGACGTCCTCATCGGAGATGTCGGCGAAGTCGGCGGGGTCGACGATCACGTCGACGTCGCCGAGGCCCTCGAGGTCGCCGAGCTCGCGCAGCTCCAGCGTGGTGAACGGAGCCTGCAGCGGTCCGCGCCTGCCGATGATGAGGACTTCCTCGACGCCGCGGTCGTGCAGCGACTTCAACGCGTGGTCGGCGATGTCGGTGGTGGCCAGCACGTCGGGATCGGTCACCAGGATGCGTGCCACGTCCAGCGCGACGTTTCCATTGCCCACAACGACAGCGCGACCGCTCGAGATATCGGGCGCCATCTCCTCGAAGTGTGGGTGCGCGTTGTACCAGCCGACGAAGTCGACGGCGGCGACACTGCCGGGCAGCTCCTCGCCAGGGATGCCCAGCGCCCGGTCGGACTGAGCGCCGACGGCGTAGATCACCGCGTCATAGCGCTCGGCCAGTTCGGCGGCGTGCACGTGTTCGCCGACCACGATGTTGCCGAAGAATCGGAAGCGCTCGTCCAGCGCGGTCTTCTCGAACTGCGCGCTGATCGACTTGATCTTCGGATGGTCAGGGGCGACGCCGGAGCGCACAAGGCCCCACGGCGTTGGCAGCATCTCCAGCATGTCGACGCGCACGTCGGCGTCCTCGGTGGCGTCGGCGAACTTCAGTAGCGACGCCGCGGCGAAATAGCCCGAGGGGCCCGAGCCGACGATCGCCACGTGGTATGGGCGCATTCTGTGCCTTCTGCTTGAGCCGGCCACGCGCAAGGGGCTGTCGCGCCGTAGCCGTGCTGGTTACCGCTCCGATGCTAAACGTGCACCCTAGCGCCGGTAACGTGAACTCCCGTGGATCCCGACCGTCTAGCCGATATCGCCGCCCTCGACTCCACGCTGACCACGGTGGAGCGGGTGCTCGATATCGAGGGGCTGCGCGGTCGCATAGAAAAGCTGGAGCACGAGGCGTCCGATCCGAATCTGTGGGACGACCAGGCGCGGGCCCAGAAGGTCACGAGCGAGCTTTCCCACACCCAGGGCGAGCTGCGCCGCGTCGAGGAGCTCCGGCAGCGCCTCGACGATCTGCCGGTGCTCTACGAAATGGCCGCCGAAGAGGGTGGCGCAAGCGGCGACGACGCGCTCGCCGAGGCCGATACCGAGTACAAGTCGCTGCACGAGGACATCGCGGCGATGGAGGTCCGCACGCTGCTCGGCGGCGAGTACGACGAACGCGAAGCGCTGGTCAACATCCGCTCCGGCGCAGGCGGCGTTGACGCGGCGGACTGGGCCGAGATGCTGATGCGGATGTACATCCGCTGGGCCGAGAAGCACAACTATCCCGTCGAGGTGTTCGACACCTCCTACGCCGAAGAGGCGGGCATCAAGAGCGCGACGTTCGCGGTGCACGCGCCGTTCGCGTACGGCACCTTGTCGGTGGAACAGGGCACGCATCGGCTGGTGCGAATCAGCCCGTTCGACAACCAGGGCCGGCGACAGACGTCGTTCGCCGAAGTCGAAGTGCTGCCGGTCACCGAAACCACCGACCACATCGACATTCCCGAGACCGACGTGCGTGTCGACGTGTATCGGTCCAGCGGGCCTGGCGGCCAGTCGGTGAACACCACCGACTCAGCGGTTCGACTCACCCACATCCCGACGGGTATCGTCGTGACTTGCCAGAACGAAAAGTCGCAACTGCAGAACAAGGTCTCGGCGATGCGCGTCCTTCAGGCAAAGTTGTTGGAACGCAAGCGTTTAGAAGAACGCGCTGAGCTGGACGCATTGAAGAGCGATAGCGGCAGCTCGTGGGGAAACCAAATGCGCTCCTACGTGTTGCACCCCTACCAGATGGTTAAGGACCTGCGCACCGAGTACGAGGTCGGTAATCCGGCCGCGGTATTGGACGGAGACATCGACGGGTTCCTCGAAGCGGGAATCCGTTGGCGCAACAGACGAGATGACGAATAGCACCGTACTTGCAATGAGTTTCGCCGAGCGCTGGCACGGGTTTTGGCTCGGCAGCATCGGCGACTGGATCCTCGTCAGAGGCGTGCCGATCGCGCTGTATCTGATTGGCGGATTGCTCGCCGCCCGCTTCATCAACTGGGGCGCGCAACGAATCGTTCGGCGCATCGACGCCGAATATCGGGAAAGCGATCAGCTGGTGCGCACGGAGAGCGCCAAGCACCGCCAGGCCGTCGCATCGGTGATCTCCTGGGTGACGGTCGCGCTGCTGTTCGTCATCGTGATGATGCAGGTCACCACGATCCTCGCCATTCCGGTCGGATCCCTCGTCGCGCCCGCCGCAGTGCTGGGCGCCGCACTCGGTTTCGGCGCGCAGCGCGTGGTGCAGGACCTGCTCTCCGGGTTCTTCATCATCACCGAGAAGCAGTACGGGTTCGGTGACCTGGTATCGCTCACGGTCGCAGGGATCAACCTCCCCGCCGAGGGCACCGTGGAGGACGTCACGCTTCGCGTCACCAGGCTGCGCTCCACCGAGGGCGAGATGTTCACGATTCCCAACGGCCAGATCGTCAAGACGGTGAACCTGTCGAAGGACTGGGCGCGCGCCGTCATCGACATTCCGGTCCCCACGTCGGCGGACCTCAATCTGGTCAACGACGTGCTGCACGACGTCGCCGAGAAGGCGATGGAGGATCCGAGTCTCAGTGCGCTGCTGTTGGACGCGCCCCAGATGATGGGCGTCGAGAGCATCGAGCTGGACACCGTGAACCTGCGGATGGTCGCGCGCACGCTGCCTGGCAAACAGTTCGAGGTGGGGCGGCGGATCCGCGTGCTGGTCGTCCGCGCCCTGCGCCGCGCAGGTGTGGCTTCGCCAACGGATGGCAGCACACCGATGGTCGAGGCCATCGTGCATCCGGCGACGGCGGGCGGCGCCGAGGATGAGACGCAGGGCCGCGACGGAGCAGAAAAAGTGACGTCCTGGCTGAAGGCCAAATTTGGCCGCATGCGCGTGTCGACGGTGGTGCTCATCGTCGCGTTCCTCGCGCTGTTCTGGGTGTACCACAACTTCGAACCCCGGCCCGCCGCGCCGGAGGCGCCGCCGACCGCGGTCGTCCCGCCCGGCTTCGTGCCCGACCCGAACTACACCTGGGTGCCGCGGACCAACGTGCGACGGCCCAAGGAGCCCGAGACCACCACCGCGACCACCACGCCGACCACCACCAGCCCGACCGAGACCACGACGACGTCACCAGGGGAGACCACCAGCCCGACGTCGCCGACGGAGTCCACACCCACGACGACCTCGCCGGGGCGAGACCACCAGCCCGACGCCGGCCCTGACGCCGACGACCGCCCCGGCACCCGGCGCCGGGACCGGCGCCGACGACGCCGGCTCCGCCGAGATAGCGCTGAGCGGCTTTCGCCCACCGTCACCGCTACACTGGCGTGCCGTGATGATCACCCTCGACCATGTGACCAAGCTAGTACAAGTCGTCGGCCCGTCCGGCGCTCGACAACGTGTCGCTCAAGATCGACAAGGGTGAGTTCGTCTTCCTGATCGGCCCGTCGGGCTCGGGCAAGTCGACGTTCATGCGGCTGCTGCTCGCCGAGGACACCCCGACCCACGGCGACATCCGGGTGTCGAAGTTTCACGTCAACAAGCTGGCCGGTCGTCACGTCCCGAGCCTGCGTCAGGTCATCGGCTGCGTGTTCCAGGATTTCCGGCTGCTGCAGCAGAAGACGGTCTTCGAGAACGTCGCGTTCGCGCTGGAGGTCATCGGCAAGCGCGCCGACGTGATCAACCGGGTGGTGCCCGACGTGCTGGAGATGGTCGGGCTGTCGGGTAAGGCCAACCGGCTGCCTGGCGAGCTGTCCGGCGGCGAGCAGCAGCGCGTCGCGATCGCCCGCGCGTTCGTCAACCGGCCGCTGGTGCTGCTGGCCGACGAGCCGACAGGCAACCTCGACCCCGAGACCAGCAAGGACATCATGGATCTGCTCGAGCGCATCAATCGCACCGGAACGACGGTGCTGATGGCCACCCACGACCATCACATCGTCGACTCGATGCGCCAGCGCGTCGTCGAACTGGAGCTGGGCAGGCTCGATTCGCGACGAGCAGCGCGGCGTCTACGGAATGGATCGCTAAGTGCGCTTCGGCTTCCTCATCAATGAAGTTCTGACCGGGCTTCGTCGCAACGTCACCATGACGATTGCGATGATCCTGACCACCGCGATCTCCATCGGGCTGTTCGGTGGCGGGTTGCTGGTGGTGCGGCTGGCCGACAACTCCCGCAAGATCTATCTCGATCGCGTGGAGAGCCAGGTCTTCCTGACCAACGACGTCTCGGCCAACGACCCCACGTGCGACGGCGATCCGTGCAAGGCGCTGCGCGCGCAGATCGAGGGCCGCGACGACGTGAAGTCGGTGCGGTTCCTGAACCGTGACGACGCCTACAACGACGCGATCAAGAAGTTCCCGCAGTACAAGGACGTGGCGGGCAAGGAGGCGTTCCCGGCGTCGTTCATCGTCAAGCTCGACAATCCCGAGCAGCACAAGGATTTTGACGAGGCGATGGTCGGCCAGCCCGGCGTGCTCAACGTGCTGAACCAGAAGGACTTGATCGACCGGCTGTTCGCGGTGCTCGACGGGCTGTCCAACGCCGCGTTCGCGGTGGCGTTGGTGCAGGCGATCGGCGCAGTCCTGTTGATAGCCAACATGGTTCAAGTGGCGGCCTATACCCGCCGAACCGAGATCGGCATCATGCGACTGGTCGGCGCCAGCCGCTGGTATACCCAGTTGCCGTTCTTGGTGGAGGCGATGCTCGCCGCGTTCATCGGCGTGGTCATCTCGATCGTCGGCCTGATCCTGGTGCGCGCGTTGTTCCTGGAGAACGCGCTCAATCAGTTCTATCAAGCGAATCTGATCGCCAGGATCGACTATGCCGACATCCTCTACATCGCGCCGATCCTGTTGTTCGTCGGCGTGGCGATGGCCGGTGTCACGGCCTATGCCACGCTGCGGCTCTACGTCCGAAGATAGCCATGGCCAAGAAAGCCGACCCGACGAGGTCAAGCAACAACAGGGTCGTCGCGACGAATCGCAAAGCGCGGCACAACTATTCGATCCTCGAGACCTTCGAGGCCGGGGTCGCGCTGGTGGGCACCGAGGTCAAGAGCCTGCGCGACGGCCAGGCCTCGCTGGCCGACGCGTTCGCCACCGTCGACGACGGCGAGATCTGGCTGCGCAACCTGCACATCCCGGAGTATCACCACGGCAGCTGGACCAACCACGCGCCGCGGCGCAACCGCAAACTGTTGTTGCACCGCAAGCAGATTGACAACTTGGTCGGCAAGATCCGCGATGGCAACCTGACGCTGGTGCCGCTGTCGCTGTACTTCTTGGACGGCAAGGTGAAGGTCGAACTGGCGCTGGCCCGCGGCAAGCAGGCGCACGACAAGCGGCAGGACATGGCCAAGCGCGACGCTGCAGCGTGAGGTGACCCGCGAGCTCGGCCGGCGCGCCAAGGGCATGACCTGACCGGCGTCGTCCTCGCGCTGCGTCGGCGCTGGGCTACGGCATCAGCGATTTCGTCGGCGGCCTGGCGTCCCGGCGCGTGGCGGCGCTGCGGGTGGTGCTGGTGTCCTATCCGATCGCGCTGGTGCTGCTGGCCGGTCTGGCGGTGATCGTCGGCGGGGAGATCAACCAGAGCGCGGTGTTCTGGGGTGCGTTGTGCGGCATCTCGCAGGCCTTCGGCGTGTGGTGGTTCTACGCGGCGCTCGGGTCGGGGCCGATCTCGGTGGTGTCGCCGCTGACCGCGATTCTGGTCGCCGGCATCCCGGTCGGCGCCGGACTGGTGATGGGGGAGCGGCCGGGAGCCATCGCGGGCGTCGGCGTCGTGCTGGCGTTGGTCGCGGTGGTGCTGGTCAGCCGCGAAGCCACCGATGAGGACGTCACGCCGCACAAGTTCACCGCCACGGTGGCCTGGCTGACTGTCGGCTCAGGGGTGGCGTTCGGGCTGAACTTCGTGCTGATCGCACCAGGTGCCTGTCGAGGCCAAGCTGTGGCCGCTGGTTTTCGCCCGCCTCTCGGCCAGTGTGCTGGTCCTCGTCATCGCCGCGGTGAGCGCGAACCTGCATGCACCCACCGGAACGCCGCTGCGGCTGGCCGTGCTGGCTGCGCTGCTCGACACCGGGGCCAACGTCGCGATGCTGCTCGCATTGCACGCATCGCTGCTGTCGTTGGCAGGCGTGCTGATGTCGCTGTATCCGGCGCGACGGTGCTGCTGGCGATCGTCGTGCTGCGGGAACGGGTGACGCGATGGCAGACGGTCGGCATGGTGCTGGCCCTGGCGGCCGTCGCGATGATCGCCGCCGGCTAACTCCCTTCCCCGCGAGCGACCGTGTCTGCCCGGCGACACGCCGTCTTCGGCGGGCATTTCGCGGACGCTCGCCGGCCGCGAGCGCTACGTTCTGGCGAGTGAGCAGCCCTTCGCGACCCGTGACGAACCTCGACAAATCCGACGTTCTGGAGGGCCTTTTCGCCGCCTGGGACGACATCGACGCATTGCTCGGCGGCCTGGCCGACGACACAGTGGCAAGCGCAGACTCCGCTGCCCGGCTGGACCGTGCACGACGTCACGGCTCACGTGATCGGCACCGAGTCGATGCTGCAAGGTGTCGCGACTCCGGACGCCGACGTCGACGTCTCGACGCTCGAAGCATGTTCGCAACGACATCGGCGTGCTGAACGAACGGTGGGTGCGCAAACTGCGCGGCGTGAGCGCAGCCGACATGCTCGAGAAGTTCCGCGCCACGACCGCCCAACGGCGCGAGGCGCTGTCGGGCATGGCCGATGCGACTGGAATCAGGTCACTGCGACGCCGGCTGGTCCCGATACCTACGGCCGGTTCATGCGCGTGCGGGTCTTCGACTGCTGGATGCACGAGCACGACATCCGTGACGCGCTCGGGCAGCCCGCCGCGGACCCGGCCGGCCCGTCGTCGCGGCTGGCGCTGGACGAGGTGGCGGCCAGCATGGGATTCGTCGTCGGCAAGCTCGGCGGCGCCCCCGACGGCTCGCGGGTGGCGATCGAGCTGACGGGCCCGCTGCAGCGGACCATCAATGTCGACGTGTCCGGTCGCGCTCGGGTCGTCGACGACTTCGATGAGCCGCCGACTGCGACGATCGCCATGGACGGCCTGCTGTTCACCCGGTTGGCGGGCGGACGGACCCCGCTGGCTCCGCACGCCGATGCCGTCACCTATGGCGGCGACGAGGAGGTCGGCAAGCGGGTCGTCGAGCACCTCAACTACGTGATCTAGCTGGGACTATTTAATCTCTGGTTTGTGTTGAACACACAGGTAGAATGAAATGTCCTGCCGAAAGTCGGCGGGGATGCGAGGGGCTGAACGGTTTCGACTTCGCGCATCGAATCAAGGGAAGCGTGCCGGTGCAGGCAATTGACCACCGTAAGCGTCGTTGCAACCAATTAAGCGCCGAGTCAAATCAGCGCGACTTCGCACTCGCTGCCTAAGCGACTGTGAGTCTGTCAGACCGGGAGAGCCCTCGGCCCGGACCCTGGCATCAGCTAGAGGGACAAACCGATAGGTTCGGTCGCGGGACTTATCGGGACATCAAACAGCGACTGGGATCGTCATCCTGACTTGTTCGCGTGATCAGGAGATCCGAGTAGAGACATAGCGAACTGCGCACGGAGAAGCCTCGAGGGAATGCCGTAGGACCCGGGTTCGATTCCCGGCAGCTCCACCAGAGCAGATGCGGCCCTGCTTCTTTGGAATCTGCACCGGGGCGTGATCTGCTTACGATCGACCCAGTTGATCCAAGGCGACGCGCAGCGAACTGCTGGGGATTTTCACCAGCCCACCATAAGGCTGATCCATTTCGAGCATCATGAAGATCGGGCCGGCAAGTGCAAACGCGGCAACGAGCAATGCCGCCATCACGGCGGCATTGCGAGGTGCGAAGAGCCCGAAACTGGCGAACATAACCGCTAGCCAGGACACGACAACAACGAAGAATGCCCAAGGGAACCGGCTGCTGATTTGTTCGATGGTCGTCCATCGCGACTCTGCAATTGTGTTGGTGTTCTCCAGCGCATTGGACCGGAGCCACCGCTGCTGTTCCGTCCGCGGGGATAGGGCAAAGAGATCCCGCTGAACCAAGTTGATGCCGGCCCCGCTGCTGAGTGCCGTGAGCGACACCGCGCCGTCTTCCTCCGGCCAGATCTGACCTATTCGTTCTGCAAGCAATTGTTTGAGCAGCGCCCGGGTCTGGGCGGTCTCGGGCCCGTATTCGGCCAAGGTCCGATCGAGCATGATGAATTGCACACCCGCACTTCGCAATTCGCCCTCCTTCTCGGCAAGCGAGCTAATGGAGGAGCCGGTGAGCAGGCCGAGCACCACTGCCGACAGCGTTGCGAGCATGGCCATTATGGTCCTGATCGCGTCACGCGATTCGTCGCTCATATGCTGATCAGGAAGAATCTTCGCGAGGAACATCCCAAACAATGCGCCGCCGAATATGATCGCGAAGACACCGACGCCGATCAAAATATCTTTCATCAGCCCGGCCCACCCCTGGTCTCGCCCCAGTCGAATGCTACTCGGGCATCGACCCGCCGGGATTCGGTTTGCAGGTAACCCGGACCTCGCCGAGCACCATCGTCGAGATCATTCGAACGCGTTGTACTCGAGTTGTCCTCGAACAGGCGGCCCACGAATTGGAGCAACTGGGCCAGCAGTGGGCGAAGTGGCAGCATGAGGCCACGCCAATCGAGAGCGAGTGTGGTCGGACAGCTCAGGGCTGCAACACGATTCAAGCTGCCGACGAAACCTTTCTGCGCCGAGTTCGGCAGCTCCACAGAAGTAAAGCGGGTCAGGGTGTAGCATCCTGACCTGCTTTTCGTTTCGCGGGCCTCACTGCGATCGACGGCGGAGTCGCTGGACGAGTCGAACCGGACCCGTGCCGGCCGGGGAAGCGCCAACAGCTGGAGCGAGGAACAACCAGGCCCATAGCCAACCGGGCGCGACACCCGCGTGATCGAAGCTGGCGAGCACGGTTAGGACCGCCTGGGCGATCCAGAACGGGCCGAGGAAGATCATCGCGGTGAACCCGACCGCGACACCACCCTCCCATCGCATCGACTCGTCGCTCGTGTCGCGAATCCCGGCGGCAAGCACAGCGACAGCGATCGCCAACGCCAGCCCTATTAGGAGCGCGGCGATGTCTTTGATGGGCACCGGTCGATTATCGGGTAGCCGTCGTCGAGAATGAGCGCGTGCAAGAACTTGCGCGATATCAGGAGGGATACGCCAGCGTGATTGTGTCGCGCGACGGCGACGACGATCTGGTCTTCTGGTCGGACTTCGACGACAACGGCAAATCGATCGTGTCGGAGTCACATACTTCGGTTGCCGACTACGTCGCGAAAGGCGAAGGGCCATGGCCCTGGTACGACCTCGGCGACCGTCGACCCGGCGCCTTGCAGGTGTTTTCCGCACTAGGTATTCCACCGCAGCCGTGGACCGAACCGTTATCCGCGACAGTGTTCGAGATGTTCGAGCGCGCACGTAACGGGTGGGGATCGATTGCCGAAAACCTGGCGGCCGGCCTTGATGCAGACGCACTTGATGCCTGTGGTGCCACGCCCCTTTGGTACGCAGTTCGATCGCTTGAGCCGGACGCAGCGCTCGTGCTTATCGACGCCGGGGCCGACGCCGGTCGACGAATCGAACTGTCGGCGAAGGGCGATCGCTTCACGACGATCCTCCATGAGATCGTTCTGCTCGGCAGATCGGCAGCGCTTGATCGTGCATTGGCGCGTGACGTGAACCCGTCTCTGGTGGATTCCGACGGCGCTACACCCTTGCACCGCTTGAACGAACGATCGGATCACCTTAACCCCGCGATGGTGCGTTCACTCGTCGCTGCGGGAGCCGATGTGAATGCGTCATCGAACGGCGGCCAGCGGCCGATCGAAGCGGCGGCGCAGCGGCTCCTGCTGGCGACGGTCACGACGTTCCTCGACCTAGGTGCAGATCCGGCCGACGCCCTCACGGCCGTCTTGGTGTGGTGGGCGGCGAACATCCGCTGGGCCCGCTATCGCGCCGGTGACGTCGTAGCCGTCATCGAAGCCCTGCGTGCCGGCGGGTCGGTTGTCGGCGATCGCGACCGCCAACTGGCGGCAGAGGCTGGAGTCGGGACCGTGATATTTGCTCTCGAAGCATGAGGCACGCCTGTGATCGCTGACAGCCTTGACGCTTACGCCGTAATCGATTGCGCAGCCGCAAAGAGTTTGTCCTTCGCGGCCACCGCCGCGGCCATGATCGCCTCGATCTGGGCCGTAGTCGCGGCGATGGCAGTGGGGTCCGTCGTGAGAGCGTCCATCTTGGCCTTTATGGCTGCCTCGAGGTCGGCCTGAATGTCGGCGATGGCCGTCTCGGCTTCCGCGAGGGTGGTGGGGTCAGCGGTCGGGGTGACGCCGATCGTGATGTTCTGGGAGACGAGGTGTACGCCGTCGTTGACGAAGACCCCGAACGTCACGGATGTCGGGGGGTCGGGGAACAGGGGATTAGGGGCGTACAAGAACGCGCCGGTCAAGGGATTCATGGCGATAGTGCCGGGGGCCGGGACGCCGGCAACGCCGAGGACGTTGTAAAGCAGCGGGTCGCCCTCGGGGTCGATGTAGACCACAGTGCCGGTGACGGCCCCGGTCGGCGAGACCACGAGATCTTTAACCCGGGAGAAGACAGGCGCGCCGGTCGCTGCCGTGGTCGCGACGGCGACCGCCCTCGCGTTCGCCGCGACGGCGATCGGCGTTGGCAGGCTGGCCTCGGCCGCGCGGATCGTCGCAACCTTCGCCCCGAGGGCAGCGATGTCTGCGTCAGTGAGGCTTTGTCCTAGCTTCGCCCTGATCGCGGTCTTCCCGTCTGCTGCGGTCTGTGTATCCGTCGAAATGGTTGCGGCTATATCCGCCATGATCATGGCCATCAACGCATCCAACTGTGCCCCGGTGAGCGTCGATCCGAGCGACGTTACGAGCGTGGCCATGTCCGCCTGAGCCGTGGCCCTCGCGCCAAGAGCCGAACCAATGACCGACTGCGCGGCCGCGAGGGCGGCGGCGCCGTCAGAGGCGATTGCGGCCGGCGTGACGGTGACAGTGATCGTCAGAGAGGGGGTGGCGCCGTGGCCGTCGTTGACGGTGATGGTGAACGTGTCGGTGTCGTCGCCTTCGGTGGCGGTGGCGATGAACTGTTCGGTCCGGTCCGGGGTATAGGTGAAGGTGCCGGCGGCGTCGACCACCACGTTGCCCTTGGCGGTCCGCCCGCTGCCGCTATAGATCAGGGAGTCGTTGTCGCCGTCGGTGAACACCACAGTGCCGGTGACCTTTCCGACCAAGTTGGTGGTTTTGGTGAGGGTCGAGAATGCGGGTGTGTCGTTGTCGGGGGCGATGGTGACCTCGACGGTGCGGGTGAGCGTCGCGCCGTGGCCGTCGCTGACGCTGACGGTGAAGCTGTCGGATTTGTCTGTGTCGGTGGCGGTGTCGGCCGATGCGGTGTGGCGGGCGTGTCGCTGGGGGTGTAGGTGACGGTGTAGGTGCCGGTGGTCGCGTCGACGAGTGTGGGTGTGCCGACGGTTCCGGTGCCAGCGGCGGGTGGGGTGACCGACAGGGTGAGCGGGTCGCTGTCCGGGTCGATGGCCACCACGGTCACCGTCACCGCGCCGTCAGTCTGATTGGGTGCGCTGGGTGAGGCGGTCAGGGTTGGTGGTGTGTTGAGTTTGACGGTGACGTTGGTGGTGGCGGCGATGTGGCCGCTGTCGCCGAGAAGCCCGAAGGACAGTGCATTGAGGAGGCCGGGCAGGCCGTGGATGTGGTCGTTGGTGGCATCGGTAGCAGTTATGGCGACGGTGTCGATGCCTGTCTGGCCGGCGTCGGGCTTGTAGGTGAAGCTGTGGCCGTCAGCATTGAGGGTGACGGTGCCCTTGATGCCATCGGTTGCGGAATACACCAATCGATCGCCGTCGGCGTCGGTTTCATTGAGGCTGATGGTGATGTTGCCCAACGCATCTGGCGCCGACGCGATGGGGACGATAGTCGGAGTCTCGTTGAGAAACTGGCGGCGTACAAACGCGAGCAGCGTCCACAGCAATGGGGACTCGGCGGGTGTGCCCGGCGCTGGCGTGATGAACGATGCCAGTACCGCTGTGACCAGTTTGGTGGCAGTGGTGATGAAGGTGGCGGGCACGGCAAGAAACGCCGTGATCGGATCGGCTGCCGCTGGCGCGGGTGGCGGGGCGACGGCCGAGAATGCCGTCATCCGCGTCGAGTCAGGTTGTGTCCCAGCCTGATCCGTGTCGATGGCGGACGCCTGCAGCGCCGAGGTGTGAAGTTGCGTGGCACCGAGCGACGTGGTGTCGAGCTTGGCGGCGCGCAGCGTGCTCGCCGCAATGGATGGGGACGGGTCTTGTTCGGATTGCGCGGGCGGGCCGGTCGGTGCTGGGTCTGATTCCGGCTTAGGGGTGTCGACCGACGGCGGCTTCGACTCGCCCGCTGGCGGGGTGGCTGCGGGCGGAGTCTGCAATTCGGTTGGGGGAGCAGCTGAATAGCTATCGGAGGTCAGGGCGCCGCCGGAGCTGCGGATCACGACGTTGGGGGCGACCGGGTTGGTTTGGGTGGTCTCCGACGGCGACTGCACGGTCGTCGCGCTTGCTGTCGCGGGAGTCGTTGATGGGCTGGTTGTCGGGTCGGACGCCGTAGACGGCGGCGTGGACGACGACCCGGTGTCCGGCGTCGTATTCGCAGCGGGGGTCTTCGTCGAGTCCGGCGCACTCGTCGAAGCAGCGGCGTTGTCAGTGTCTGCGGTCGCCCACGCCACTCCCGGAGTGGTCGCGACCCCCATACCCACGCCCAGCGCGACCGCCAACGCCCCGACCCGACCGATGTGCTTGGCGTGATCCATCACGGCGCTCTTTCCTCGGCCACGACCTCACCCGACGAAGGTCTGCAACGAGGTGAGAGGCCGATCAGATCGGTGAGCCGGCAAGTCCGCAGCCGAGGTGGCCTCACAGAGAACTCCCGAAGCGTATGCCCGGCAGATAACCGGAATGACCATTATTAACGAATCCGTCAAAATATTCATTCCTGCTTACTGCGCGCAGACGCGAAAGGTCCCTGACGGCTGGGTCGGCAGTGCAGGCTAGGCGCACAAGTGATTCGTAGGGGAGGAAGCATGTCTTCACTCGTGCTCGGTCTGATCGTGGTCTATGCCGTCTTCTTTGTGCTGATCAACGCCATCGTCACTTGGCGGCCGAAGTGATAGTCGGTCATTACGCGGCCGCGCTGATCCCGTATAGCCGGCTGAAGCAGTATCCGTTCTGGTTGCTTCTGCTCTGCGCCAATGTGCCCGAGTTCCTTTGGCTGCTGCTGGCGTTGGCCAATGTGGAACCGCCGTCGCCACCCTCGCTCCTGGATGCCAGCTTCCAGAACCTGCACGTGGACATGGTCTATAGCCACAATCTGGTTCCCGCCGTTGTTCAGGGTGTAGTGGTGGCGATTTTGGTGTACCTGTGGTTCCGCGACAGGACCCTCGCGCTGTGGTGTGGGTTCCTCACCCTGCTCCACGTGCTGTGCGACCTGGTCGTGGGGTTTGGGCACCAGCTGCTGGGTCGGGATTCGCCGCGGGTGTCGTTGAACAGCTACGGATCAATGCCATACGTGGCGATCGCAATCGAGCTGGCTTTCAGTGTCGCCTGTGTGTACTGGTACCAGGTTTCGGAGAATCGGCGCGGACGTCCGCTCCCTCGAAAACAGCTCGCGGCGCTGTACGCGGTATTCATCATCGGTGTCGGTGCAGCGATTCCTGCAGCGACGCTCTCGGTGCGAGAGCAGCTGGCTGCACTCGGGGTGGTGTGATCGGGCGCTCACCATCATGGCGGTCGCCCGAACGCTTGAACGACACCGTGATACTTACCTAGCGGGTAGGAAACCCTTCTCCTTCAGCCGGTGAACTCTGGCTATCCGGCGATTACCCAGCCGTTCGCCGAGCACGACTATTACGGCAGCGGGAAAACCGAAGTGGGGGTCGAATATTCGGCCAATGCACATACAAGACCCGCGACGTAAGGCCAAACGACCAAACCGCGCCCCACGCCCGGGGCACCGATTACCTACAGGAGAAATCATGACAACCATCTGTCAAGGCCGTGCCAGCTGGCGAGGCCGAACCAACGCCGCCATCCTGCTGGCCGCGGCCGCGGCCGCGACCGTCGCCGGCTTGGTCGGCACAGCCGCACCGGCGAACGCAGCGGACCAGTACATCGCACTGGCCCTCGGATATGTCAACGAGAACCCGCCAGTCACGATGGCCGGAGGCTCGTCGATCGCTGGCACCCAAGATGCGGCCGCCCAGGGCGCGCTGACCAACTGTGTGAACAACGGAGGCAGTCACTGCGTGACCGTGGTCATCGGCACAAATGAGTGCGCAGCGGCCGCCTCGAACAATTACGGCGAAGAGGTCGGGGCAAAAGGCTCGTCGATTGCCGCCGCATCGAGCGCCGCTCTGGGCCTTTTGCAGAACCAGACGGGCGCGAAGGTCATCGTGTCGGGCTGCTCGAATGGATCCACGACTCCGCCGCCGCCGAACGATCCGCCGCCACCGCCTGCGCCGAAGCTTGGGCCGACGGTCTCGTTCAACACAGTCCTGGGTGGCCTGGTGGCTCACATCACCGACCGCAGTGGAGTGTCGTCGCAGTGCACGTATGTGACGGACAACGTCAACCGCAGCTTTGCGTTGGCGGCTAACTCCAGTTACGACCTCAGGATCGTCCCAGCCGTTCCGCAGTTCCGGAACTGGACCGTCACGATCACATGTGACAACGGAACCAGCACGACGACGTCGACGTACTTCTGAGTCGCAGCTCCACCCGATGAGAACAGACCAGGACTCAAGAGTCCTGGTCTGTTCTTTTGCTATGAACAGCCTGCCCCGTACCCTTCCACGGTGAACGCGATCGACCCGGACAAGCTCAACACGTGCCTGCAGGTGCTGGCCGACATCGAGTCGTTGCCGCCCGAGCACCCCGATGCCGTCGCCGTGCGCCGGGCCACCGCGGGCATCTTCAAGTCGGTGAAGATTGCCCGCCGTCACGCCAAGCGCGACGCGATGGCGGCCGCCGACCACGCCGTCATCGCGGCCACCGCCACCGGCGCGCCCGGCCGCATCGACGACGAAACCGCGGGCCTGCCCCTCGTGTCCACTGCGGTCGGGGCCTCCGCAGGAACGCTGCTTCGGTCGCGCGCCTGCTACATGTGCAAGAACCGCTACACGGTGGTCGACGCGTTCTACCACCAACTCTGTCCGGAGTGCGCCGCGCTCAACCGCGCCAAGCGCGACGCCCGCACCGACCTCACCGGTAGGAGCGCCCTGCTCACGGGCGGCCGCGCCAAGATCGGCATGTACATCGCGCTGCGACTGCTCCGCGACGGCGCCCACACGACGATCACCACCCGCTTTCCGAACGACGCCGTGCGCCGCTTCGCCGCGATGCCCGACAGTGCCGACTGGCTGCACCGGCTGCGCATCGTCGGGCATCGACCTGCGCGACCCCGCTCAGGTCGTCGCGCTCGCGGACACCGTGGCCGCGCAGGGCCCGCTGGACATCCTGATCAACAACGCCGCCCAGACGGTGCGCCGGGCTCCTGGCTCCTACGCGGCGCTCGTCGAGGGGGAGCGCACCCCGCCGCCGGAACTCGTCGACGTGGTCACGTTCGACCGCGTCAGCGACGCGCATCCGGCGGCACTCGCCGGGAGCCTCGCCGAGCACCAGACCCCGCACGCGGTGACCGAGCTGGCGCTTGACCGCGCGCAGCGCGTCCCCGGACCGGATCGCCGCGGGCACCGCCATCGACGCGGGTGGCCTGCTGCCCGACACCGCATCGATCAACAGTTGGACCCAACGCGTGCACGAGGTCGACGCGATGGAACTGCTCGAGGTTCAGCTGTGCAACCAGACCGCGCCGTTCATTCTGGTGAGCCGTCTGCGCCCGGCGATGGCCGCTTCACCGTCTCGGCGCAAGTACGTGGTGAACGTGTCGGCGATGGAGGGCCAGTTCAGCCGGGCATACAAGGGCCCCGGGCATCCGCACACCAACATGGCGAAGGCCGCGCTGAACATGCTCACCCGCACCAGCGCAGCCGAGATGCTCGAGCAGGACGGCATTCTCATGACCGCCGTCGATACCGGCTGGATCACCGACGAGCGTCCACACCCGACCAAGCTGCGGCTCGCCGAGGAGGGTTTCCACGCCCCGCTCGACCTCGTCGACGGCGCCGCGCGCGTGTATGACCCGATCGTCCGCGGCGAGTTGGGCGAAGATCTGCACGGCTGCTTCCTGAAGGACTACTCGCCGAGCAATTGGTAGTTCCGAGGCATCTCGACGACCGCCGAAGTCAACCGTGGGGCGACTCGGTCAATTCGCAATTTGCGTGTGTCCGGTGTGGTTGGCTTCTCGTATCGATAGTCCTTTGGGCGAGCCCGCCAGGTGAAGGGAGCTAACGATGAAGCTGTCAACCCGCGTCCTGCGCCGCGTGGTGTTTGCTCTGATCGCCGCGGGGGCAATGCTCGTTGTAGCACCATCGGCGTCGGGTGAGCCGCCTAATCCGCCGCCGCCTGCACCTCCTGGCTGCTCGGCTGCCGACTTGGCCAGAGTGTCCGCAGGTGTCGCATCGGCGACGTCGGACTACCTATATAGCCACCCGAACGTCAACGACTTCTTCACTAGTCTTCATGGGCTACCGAGCGACGAGATCCCCAACGACGTCCGCAACTACATGGATGCCAACCCTCAGGTTCATGCGGACCTGAGGGCAATCCGGCAGCCCGTGACCGACCTGCGTAACAACTGCCAGTAGAGCTGGGGCTACGGCTTGATCACCCGGTGAGGAGGCAACCAGGATGAGGGCTCCATTGCGGCTGGGTACGCCGGTGGCAGCTGTCTTGGTGATTGCAGCCATACCCGGAACGCTCGCCATGATCCCGGCTCCCGGGACAGCCAACGCGGACGTGTGCGTCAGCGCCGGCCGACGCGTTTCGGTGAGCGGATGCGCCAACATCGCCGACACCGTCGCGCCATATGTTCCCCCGCCGGCGTACTACGCGCCATTGCCCGAGGATCCACCACCCCCGCCGAACGTCAGCGGATGCGTGAGCTACAACGGCCGATGGGTCAACGCCGGTGGGTGCAACTAGTCCGAACGCCGCCTAGGCATATCCGGTGTGCAACGGCACACCCAGCTCCCCCAACCGTGTGCACACGGCGATTCCGTTCGCCACACCTCCGCCGTAGTTTCGGGTCAATCGAGCCCCAGAAGGGGGTTCGCCACGGAGAAACTAGGGCCGACGTTATGGACGAGATCAGCTTCTACAGCGGCGATGATCGCTGTGCCGCTTGGCATTTCGTGGCTACAAACGATGCGTTCACGGGTCAGGACGGCAAACCGTGTGTAGTGATGGCACCGGGGTTCGCGAGCACCCGGGACACCGGCGGCTTAGTGGCCTACGCGAAGGGCTTTGCCGCCGCGGGACTAGACGTGGTGCTGTTCGACTACCGCGGATTCGCCGCGTCCGGTGGATCGCCCCGCCAGCTCGTGTGGGCGTCGCGGCAGCGCCAGGATTATCGTGCGGCAATCGCCGCCGCCCGGCAGCTGCCCGGCATCGATCCCGAACGCATAGTGCTGTGGGGGATCTCCAACTCCGGCGGGCACGTCGTTCGGGTTGGCGCCGAGGACAGGCGCGTCGCGGCGGTGGTGTCGGTGACCCCGGCGGTGGACGGTGTCGCGGTTGTGGCGCAGCTCGCCCGCAACGCCGGCGTGCTCCACCTCTTTCGCCTGACCGTGAATGGCCTGCGTGATGCGCTGCGGGGCCTGACGCGGCGCCCGCCGCACCTTGTACCGGTGATGGGCGAACCTGGCTCGCGCGCGATCATCGCCAAACACGGTGCGGAGCAGGACTACACCCCGCTCACGGGCCCAAGCTGGCGCAACGAAGTGTGCGCGCGCACCGCGCTCGAAGTGGCGTTCAACCGGCCGATGAGGTTCGCCTCACGGCTCCTCTGTCCGCTACTGGTGCAGGCCGGCACTGTCGACAGCATTACCCCACCCGCCCGCGCACGCAGTACGGCTGCCAAGGCCCCCCGCGGGGAGCTGCGGGAATTTCCCATCGACCACTTGGACGCCGAAACCCTTCCCGCGCAAGAAGATCTGCTGTCCGACCAGCTGAACTTTCTACGTCGCCAACTGTCGCCGACCGCGTCGGGGCCAAGCGCTGCCACCGCCACAGATTGGAGTCACCAATGAAGCTCAAGGACCTGAAGAATCGCGTCGTGCTTGTCACCGGTGCCGGCAGCGGCATCGGCCGCGCCACCGCCCTGCTGTGCGCGCGCCGCGGTGCGCGTCTTGCCATTTGCGATCTGAACGAGTCCGGACTGAAGGAGACGGTGGAAGCAGCCCCCGGACTGGGCGCCCAAGTGCTCGCCCAAACGGTCGACGTCACCGACACCGACTCGATGGACGAGTTCGCCGACGCGGTGCACGCCCGGTTCGACACGGTCGATCTGCTGATCAACAACGCCGGTATCGGTGTCGGGGCCGGATTCTTTGACACCACGCCCGAGGACTGGGACCGCCTCATCGCGGTCAACATCATGGGGCTGGTGCACGGCTGCGAACGCTTCATCCCCCGCATGATCGAACGCGGCACCGGCGGTCACATCGCCAATGTGTCATCCGGTGCCGGCTACTCGGCGCTGCCGCATATGTTCGGCTACTCGGTCACCAAATTCGCTGCATTTGGTTTCTCTGAGGCTCTGCGCATGGAGATACGCCGCCACAACATCGGGGTGACCACCATCTGCCCCGGCCTGATCAACACCCCGATCCTGCGCACCAGTGTCACGCGCGGGGCCCACGCCGAGGAACGGGCCGAGCGGATTGCGCGCCTGCATGAGCGCCGCGGCTACACACCCGAGAAAGTCGCGGTCAACATCCTGCGCGCGGTGGGCCGCAACCGCGCGGTCGCCCCAATCGCCCCCGAAGCCCACCTCACCTACGCGCTCACCCGCGTCGCGCCGCCACTGGCACGCTGGTTCTCCGCCAGGACATCGGCGGTCCTCTCGAAGTAGATCGCCTCGCCGCGCTCAGGAAAGCGATGGCAGGTGGCGGCGTAACTCGAGGGCCAACGCCACCGCGAGCCTTCGCTGACCCGGCTCATACCCGAGCAGATCGGTCGCGCGCGCGATCCGTTTCAGGATCGTGTTGCGGTGCGTGTAAAGCCGGGCCGCGGCGCGCGGTGCGTTGTCCGCCTCCTCGAGGTAGACCCGCAGCGTCTCGCGCAGGCGCGCCGCCGCGGGTTCGTCGGCCGCCAGCGGACCGAGGATCGCCGCGATGAACTCAGCCGCCCGGCGTGGGTCATGGGCCGCGAGGGCGGTGACCTCGAGTTCCCGATAACCGGCGAGACGACCGCTTGCGGGGTTGCCCAGCAGCAGCCGATGCACTGTGAGCGCGGCCTCGTGGCTGTGGCGAAACCCCTCGATGCTGGGGCGGGTCGGCCCGACCGCGGCACGCACATCGGCGGCTGACTGCCCGATCGCCGCGCGCAGCTCCTCGATGACCGGTTCGCCATGCGTTCCGATCCACGCCCACAGCGTGGTCGTTCCGGCCGAAAGGGTCAGTGGCCGTTGAGATCCTGCTGCCTGAGCAAGCAGCAGGGCCGCTGACTCGAGTGCACCATGGTGCGCGACGGGCGCCTCCGTCCAGACCACGAGCGCGGTGTGCTGCCGGTGGTCCAGCTCGTAACCGATGCGGCGGCTCGCGGTGTCGGGGTCGATCGGTGCGCCGTCGAGGATCAGCCGGATGGTTTCGGCTCGCCGCGCCAATGCGCCGCCGATGACCTCCTCGCGTTCGCGCTGAGCCTCGGCCAGCACGTGACCGAGTGTCTGGTCGATGTAGCCGAAGACGAGCGACAGCGACAGGTCGATGACGCCGATCAGATCAGCTCCCGGCTCGACGATTTCGTATGCACAGGCCAGCCAGCGCTGAAGCGCGACTTGTTGGCCGCGTCGGTACCCCTCATAGATCGTGTCCAGGTCGATGCCGCGGCGCGCGACGGTGCGGGCGCCGTCAAGCGCCTCCGGCGGAACCGCATCAGATAGCGGGGACTGCGCCTGCCTGGCCACCGCCAGGAAGCGCTGTAGGTTGCCGCGGTTGTTGGCTGTCAGCGCGGCCGCGATCGCGGCGTCGGCGCCGAAGGCGGGGACGGCTTTGATCACTGCGGCGTCCATCGCGGCGACGGTGTCATCGAACTCCAGGGCCAGCCGATCCGCGATCGTGGCGACCAGTTCAAATGTTCGCGCTCTCGGCGCAATCGCCGCCATGACAAAAGTGTGCCACCGCACACCGCATCGCGTGTCGCGTTACGTGTAAGCGATGCTCACATGCTGGATTTCGCCGTCGAATGGGAACGGAGCTCTGTCGTAGTAGTCCAGGGACACCGGCGAGCCGAGGCACGTGCCGATGTCGAGACAGTCGTTCGCGGTGAACAGCAGCGGCGCACTGACCGGCACCCGGCCGTTCGCGACGACCTCCCAGCCGACCCGGATGGTGACGTCGAGGGGTCCCGCGGGTCGCTGTTCGGCATATTGCGTCTCCACGACGATGGTCGTAGGGCCCGCAGGCAATTTGTCGGTCGAGCGAATCTTGGTGCGGGAGATGATGAATAGGTTGTACTCGTAGCAGAGGTACCCGCCGTCGAGATAGCAGGTCAGCCCGCCGGCCACGCCGCCGAGCGCATAGAGCACGCCGCTGGCATCAGCGGGGAGCTCGGCCTTGATCGTGACGGTGTTATTCGTGTTTCCCAGTTCGGGTGCACAGAACTCGGGGATGCGGGTGATGTTGCCGGCGAACTCCCACTCCTGATATGGCGGCGTGATCCGCAGTTCTGGGTGAAAGACCGGCACCCACAGACCGCCGCCGATCGGCAGCACCGCGTTGCGGGCGGCTTCGATGGCGAACATTTCGCGCATCTGGGCGAGCTTGTCGGGCATCTCCTTCGGCGAGATCGTGGGCTTGCGACCAGTCCTCGTCGAGGTGGTACAGCTCCCATCGGTCGTTGTCGGGTGTCCAGTCTTTGATGCCCCGCGGGCAGTCCGGGCAGCCACGGCACGCGCGGGCCGAACGCGGAGGCCATCCAGCCGTCGTGATAGATCGCCCGGCTGCCCATGACTTCGAAGTATTGGGTTTTCTTGCCCCCAGCCGCGGAGCGGTCGGTCAGCGTGCGCGCGAAACTGGCTCCGGCGAGCGGAATCTGGGGCGCGCCGTTGACAATCAGCGGCGGTTCGATACCGACGATCTCGTAGATGGTCGGGCACGATGTCGTTGCAGTGCAGGAAGTGGTCCCGCGGCGCCGCGTCGGGCGCGACCTTCTTCGGCCAGCGGATCGCCAGCGGGTTGCGGGTGCCGCCGAGGTGCGAGGCGAGCAGTTTCACGCCCTTGTACGGCGTGCTACCGGCCCAGCCCCAGCCGGAGTGGTACTGGTTGTCGGTCTTCGGTGAACCCAGCACATCGAGGCCGCCGAGTTGCTCGAGCGCGTCGATATGCATGCGCGTCGGTGGTCGGAATGCCGTTCTGGGCCAGCAGTTCTGCGATGGTGCCGTTCTGGCCTTCGGCCGAGGATCCGTTGTCGCCCCAGATGTAGAGGAACAGGGTGTTGTCGCCGTAGCCGAGCCGATCGAGCTCATCGACGATGCGGCCGACCTGAACGTCACAGTGTTCGGCGAACCCGGCGGCCACCTCCATGAGGCGCCGCTGGAACGGCTTCTCGTCGTCGGGGATGTCGTCCCACGCCGCCATCCGCGGATCGCGGTCGGTGAGCTCGCAGTCTTCGGGGATCCACCCCGTCTGCTTGGCCCGCTCGAAGACCCGCTGCCGGTAGTTATCCCAGCCGTCGTCGAACTTGCCGGCGTACCGGTCAGCCCAGTCCTTCATGACATGGTGCGGGCCGTGCAGGCAGCCGCTCGCCCAATACATAAAGAACGGCTTATCGGCTTGTAGCGCCTTGTGGGTGCGCAGCCAGCCGATCGCATCATCGGCCAAATCCTCCGAGAGGTGATAGCCCTCCTCGACGGTCTTCGGCGGCGTCACGACCGTCGTGTTGCGAACCAGATGCGGTTCGTACTGGGAGGCTTCCCCGGCCAGGAAGCCGTAGAAATACTCGAATCCCAGCCCGGTGGGCCAGTCGTCGAACGGACCTGCCGCCGTGGTCTCCTCGGCAGGCGTGTTGTGCCACTTGCCCCATGCGCCGGTGTTGTAGCCGTAATCCTTGAGCACCTCGGCTACCAGCGCGGAGCTGCGCGGGATGCGCCCGGCATAGCCGTCCCAGTCGTTGGCGAGCTCGGCGATCTGCCCATTTCCGATCTCGTGATGATTGCGCCCGGTCAACAACGACGCCCTCGTCGGCGAACACATTGCGGTGGTGTGGAATCGGTTGTAGGACACGCCCTCGGCGCAGATCCGGTCCATCGTCGGGGTGTGTACCTCGCCGCCGAATGTCGTCGGCAGGCCAGGCCCGGCGTCGTCGATCAACACGATGACGATGTTCGGTGAATCCTCATGCAGCCGAGGCGACGGCGTCCGTGGAGCGTATGTCGACTCCTGCAGCGTCCGCCCTGCGGTGCTGCCCGACGACGTCGGCGGAAACGGCAATGTCGCACCACCTGGCAGCTTCGGGGCCACCACTCCGGCGGTTGAGTCGATGTCATTGTTTGTGGCGGCGCCTGACATGGCTGCTCCTCTAGTCGAAGCTGCACGAGTACGTCATTGATGCGACCCACCCGGGCCAAGACGTGCCCGAATGTACTCGCATCCAGGCTTCGAGGTACGCATTTCAACAACCTGTGAAGTGCCTGCGGGAGCCCCAACTGGGTTTGTTGATCGAGGTGTGCGGTCGCACACCGACCTGGCCAGATCATGTGCAGCCGGCGATTCTCTCCCTCGCGTCACCGCTGTAGTTTCGTCCGCATACCAGTGGGAGACAGCGGTGAATAACGTTGTACCACTTGGTTTCTGCTTAAGGCAGTACACCGACCAGGAGTTCCAGAAATGTCTACAGCAGCTCATTCTGCGATCCGACGCGTGATGTCGGCGAGCACGGACGTGAGAAGCAGCTCGAACGCTCGATTGTCTTGTGGCGGTGCGGCAGCGGCGAATCCGCCATCATCGGCAGACTCCATCTCCCGTGCTGCATGGTGTTTCTGAGCCAATCGGTCGAGAAGTACCGAACCCCGGACGAGCTCCGAGACCGCCGAGTAAGTTTCCTGAGCCGTCTGCTCATCGAGACCGGCTTCAATCATGCTGGCGATCGCCTTTTCCGTTTCTTGTGCGCCGAGCCGTCGCGCCATGGGGCTCAGTGCCCTTCGAATGAGTATCAGATCCGTCAACACCGGATCGTCGAGGAACGTCTGCCGCACTCCGCGGGCGTGTGTCATCAACGACTCGCGCCAATCGTCCGATTTCAGGAAGGCCGGCATTCCGCTGCGGCGCAACGCGCGATCGGTCATGGCGTCGAGAAGCTCTGTCTTGTTGCGAATGTGCCAATAGATGCTGGTTACTCCAACGCCCAGCGATTTGGCGACCAATGGGATGCTCAGCTCGTCGACTGATGATTCAGCTGCTATCGCGAAGGCAGTCTCCACGATCGCGTCCGCGGTCAGCGATCCTCGCGCTCGTCGGTGTGATTGTGGCTTTGACTTTGAAGAAACTTTCACTCTCACCCCGTTACCGGTCAACGGTTTTCGGATTTGTCATGTCAGCGACGACGGGTTTGACGGGTCACGATCGCGGGACCGGACAGTGGCGCTTGCAGGAGTCCGGGCGGGGCGTCGATGACAGCAGGTATCGCGTTGATCGCCGCCATCGCCGTTGCCGCGACGCCGGGGTTGGTGGCGTCGTCTTGCGCGGGGTCGAGACGGAGGTCGAGGGTCATGTTGGGGTTTCCTTCGATGCGGAACACCATCCCGCCCTGGCCGGGTTGCGCTGGCCGGGGCCAGGTGTCGGGCCATGGCGTGGAGGTCACCGTCGCGAAGTATTGAACCGACACGACGGGGCGATCATCCTGGATCGCTGCGAGCTGCCAGCGGTGAGCGCAGATCGTGTCCTTCGGGATCACGCCGAGTGCGGTGTCGAGGTCGTGCGGTGCGAGGGTCGTTTCCCAGTCCAACGTCACTATTTCGACGTCGACGGCCAACGTGTCGGCGATGTAGCGCACGACCGGTTCCCAGTCGTTGTTCACCTTGCCCACCGCAATGCGGATGGGAACGTGGCCGTCAGGCTTTCCGAAGCCCATCGACTCATGAAGGACTTCCCATATCGGATAGGCCAAGTCGAGGTCGAGGGCGTATTCGTCCATGCGGTAGGAGTCGATGACGCCGGCACCCGACAGCAAGGCGGTGGGCAGGTTGAGGCTCACGAAACCGGGTTCGCATCCAGTCGCATAAAAGGTTGCGTTGCCTTTTCGAGCGGCACGCTCGATCGGATCACGCCAATTCGGCGGGGCGGCAGCCGGATACACCATCGGGATCGCGGAGATGGTGACGACGTTGAGGCCGGCCTCGAGGTAGCCGACGATGTCGGCGATCACCTCGTCTTCACGTCTGACGGCTGTCGCGCAGTAGGCGACGCAATCCGGCTTGGCATCCAGCACTGCAGCCACGTCGTCCGTCGCTGCGATGCCCACATGGGGGCGGCCGCACAATTGGCCGGCATCCGAGCCGATCTTTGTCGGCGACGACACCTTGACCCCGACTAGATCCAGTGCGGGATCGTCGATGATCGCGCGCAGAGCCACGCTGCCCGTCATCCCGGTGCCGACATGAACGACATGACGCTTATCAGCGTTAGGAGTTGAAGTCATGCGTCTTACTGTAGATGCAACTAGTATGACTTACCAGTAAGCTCGCTTCGGTTCCTTACCTGGGCGACCTCGTGCAGGAGCGGTTTGGCCGCAGAACGGATTTCGCTCATCGTCATGGCTCGCAGGGGATGTATTGCGAGCACAAGGGCAATGCGATCGTCGGCATCAAGTACCGGCGCCGAAATGGTGGCGATTGGATGTGCGCCACGGGTGCTGTCGTCCGGCATCGAGTTGGCCGAGGCGAATTCCACACGCAACTGATCGATGATGGAACGCAGGTTGTGGGGGATCGTGTCGCCCGACAGTGTTCCGATCGCATGGGCGGCCTGCGCGAGCGCCGGAGTCATCCAATCGACGTCGTAGCCTCGGTCGCGAGTGTGCGCCAACACGCCCTTCAGCCGCTTGCCGAGCGCCGCGTCGCCGGCGGCCCCCCGTGCCATCCACGCCTCCTGCTCGGCCGCGGTATCCCAGGCGGCGAAGGCGATCCCGAACGGCGGAGCATACGGGATCCGCTCGTTGGGAAGCGCTGTGATGGAGGAGTTCTCGGGGTTCTCGAAAGCAGTGATGACGAGTTCGTCCCCGCTGCGCTCCAACACCGAAGCCGGCATGCCGGTCATGTCAGCGAGTCGCCGAACGGAATCGCGCGCCGTGGCGGCCAACGGGCGGGCGGTGTCGAGGTGGGCGGCAAGCACCGTCAAAGCCGGTCCCAGGGCGAACTGCTTGGTCATCGGGTCACGCCGTACCCAGCCCCGGTCCGACAGCGTCTTGAGGATGGAGTGCGCGGTTGCCTGGGACAAGTCGAGCTCGCGCACCACATCCGAGAACCGCATCCCCTGATTGGCTGGCCTGCCGAGCAATTCGAGGACGTCGAGAACTCGTTCGGTCGGCGCTGAACTCACTCCGCGCACCCTTGACTCCCTTCGGGCGACATCCTACGGTCATCTCAGTAATTAGAGAACATATTCTCGAATATTAGAGAATCAGCGCAAGGATGTGACCCTGGTGCGTGCAGTCGTTTTGCGAGGCGGCGTGCTGACTGTCAGAGACACCGCTGATCCGGTCCCAGGACAGGGTGATCTACTCCTCAAAACCCTGAGCACAGCGATCTGCGCCTCCGATGTTCACTTCATGGACCATCCGGAACTCACGATCGACGACCCGACCGGGCGGTCGCTGTACGACGCCGACCGCGACATCGTTATGGGTCACGAGTTTGTCGGCGAGGTCATCGGGCACGGACCCGGCTGCACCGATGCCTTCCCGATCGGAGTCCGGGTGACGTCGATGCCGATCCGGTTGGTCGACGGCGGCGCGGGCGGAATGCGCATCATCGGCCAACACCCGGAGGCGCAAGGAAGTTTCGGAGAACTGCTGGTCGTACCCGAAGCCGCCGCGAAGGTCGTGGACGGTGCCGTATCCAGCGACGCCATCGCCGTCGTCGACTGCTTCGCCGTCGGCGAGTTCTACGTGCGCGCTTCCAATCTGCAACCGGGTGAGGTGCCAATCGTCATCGGCGCGGGGGCCGTCGGCCTGTCCGCCGTCGCCGCATTGTCCAGTCGCGGCATCGAGCCGATCATCGTGTCCGACTTCAAGGCCGACCGTCGCGAACTGGCACGGACGGGATTTGGCGCACACGTGCTGGTCGATCCCGCGGAACAATCGGTGTTCGACGTATTTCGCGAAGTCCGCGCCGAACACAAGCTCGGCGGTTCGGCTGTGATGTTCGAATGCGTCGGTGCGCCGGGCCTCATCGACCGGCTCGTGGCAGAGGCGGAGTTCTCGTCGCGGATCTACTGTGCGGGTGGCTGGTATACCGGCGACACCCTGAGTATCACCGACGCAACCCGCAACGGCCTGACGCTTCAGTTCGGCGGTGGTCCGATGCCGCAGGACTGGTACGGCGTGCTCGACGCCGTCGTCGAGGGGCGGCTCGACCCGATGCCGAGTGTCGGCCGCATCATTGGCCTCGACGAGGTGCCCGATGCGATCGAGCAGGCCCGCCGATCCGAGGGACCGCCCCGTATCGTCGTCCACCCGAATGGAGATGTCGAATGACCGACCGTGATGAGCTCGTCGACCTGACGGTGCGCTACGCGACAGCCATCGACAGTCACCAATATTCGCTTCTGACAAGGGTATTCACCGACGACGCCCAGCTGGACTACGGTGAGATCGGCCAGTGGGCTGGGGGTGCCGAGGTGGCCGAGTTCATGGAGGCGGCCCACGTCGCGGCAACCGACACCATGCACCGGATGACCAATCAGGCGATCGAGATCGACGGCGACACCGCGACGATGCGCACCTACGTCGACGCCCTGATTCTGTTCGAGGGCGGAGGCGTCAACCCCACCGGCTACTACGACGATCACGTCGTGCGCACCGCCGAGGGCTGGCGCATCGCGCGGCGGAAGTACACCTCGGTCCGACTCATTGCGGTGCCGGTTCAATGACCGAGGAATTCGCGGCCAAGTACGGGCCATGGGGGATCGTCGTCGGTGCATCCGACGGCTGTGGGTCGCTGTTCGCCGAGCGACTCGCACGTGAAGGCGTGAACGTCGTGCTCGTCGCTCGTCGCCAACACGTGCTCGACGAGGTGGCCGACGGCATTCGCGAGCGCACCGGTGCGCAGACGCGGACGCTTGCCGTCGACCTGACCGACGCCGACGCGTCGAAGACCATCATCGACGCCACCGCGGATCTCGAGGTCAGCATGCTGGTGTACTGCGCTGGCGCCGACCCGAATTACCAACCTTTCCTTGCCAACCCGATATCGGTGGCGGAAGCCCTTCTGCAGCGCAATTGCCTGGCAATGATGCAGCTGTGTCACCACTTCGCCGGCCCCATGGTCGAGCGGGGTCGAGGTGGCATCGTGAACTTCACTTCCGGGGCCGCGCTGGCCGGTGGCCGAAACATGGTCGCCTACGGTGGAACCAAGGCGTTCGACATGGTGTTCACCGAGGGGCTGTGGGTGGAATTGCACGACAAGGGCGTGGACGTGCTCGGTCTGGTCCTTGGCATGACCGACACACCGGCGTTGCGACAGTTGGAGTTTGAGCGCGGGCGCCTCGCATCTCTCGCAGAGGTCCCCGAGGGTGCGGTCACCGCCGCGAGCGTGGTGGACGAGGCGTTCGCCAACCTCGGCAACGGACCGACGATCGCCACAGGCGATGACGTCCGAATGGGTCTCGAACTCTTCAAGTCCATGTCACGAAACGAGGTGGTTCGGCTGATCATGCAAGTAAGTACCGAAGTCATGGGTTCGGACGCACGACAGGGCGGGTAGACACCAAGATGTTCACCCTTCGCTTCGACATGCGGGCGCCGTCGATCGGTGCACCGCCGACCGAGTTGTACGCGGCGGCAAGTGAGATGTCGGCGTGGGCCGAGACCCGCGGATGCATCGCCGCGGTGCTGTGCGAACACCATTGCGCCGACGACGGCTACCTTCCGTCGCCGCTGCTGCTTGGTGCGGCGATCGCCGCACGCACCGAACAGCTGATGCTGAATCTCGTGATCCTGCTACCGCTCTACGATGTGGCCCGCCTGGCGGAGGACATCTCCGTGCTGGACCACATCAGTGCGGGCCGGGCCACCTACGTCTTCGGGATCGGCTACCGCGCTGAGGAATACGCCCACTTCGGGTTGTCCATGTCCGATCGCGGTCGCCTGGCCGACGAGAAGCTCGGCCTGTTGCGCCGACTACTCGCGGGAGAAGAAGTCGAACACGGCGGCAGGCGGATGAAGGTGACTCCGCGCCCGCGGACGCCGGAAGGTCCCATGATGAGTTGGGGCGGCGCGAGCCTTGCCGCGGCACGGCGTGCGGGACGCAACGGCCTCGGCCTGCTCGCCAACGGTGGGGTGCCGGGGATGCAGGAGGCCTACGAGAAGGCTTGCCGCGAAAGCGGGCACGAGCCCGGTTTCGTGCTCATACCCGAACGAGATACCGCGTCGAACTGTTTCGTGGCCGAGGATGTCGACGCGGCATGGGGCGAGATCGGGGAGTACCTGCTTCACGACGCGATGTCGTATTCGGAGTGGAACCCCGACAATAAGGTGTCGGCCAACATCACCACTGCCAAGACCATCGATGAGCTCCGCCACACGTCGCCGTCCCACGTGATCCTCTCGGTGGAGGAGGCGAGACAGCGCCTCGCCAATGGCGAGGTCCTCAACCTCTCACCGCTTTGCGGTGGGATTCCACCTGAGATCGCGTGGCCGTACCTGAAGCGATTCGCCGAGCTGGGCTAGCGACGGGCGGCGGGAAGAAGCCAATGCATTCCGGCGGATTAGTATCGCGGCTTCGAGCCCTTTCGCGAAAACGAAGGTGGGAACGCTCAGCTCCCCGGATCGAACTAGACGAATTCGCTGCGCGGGTGACGCTCGCGGCCAAGTTTGGTGCGGCTCCCGCGCGGGTATCCGACCCTCGTCAGGGGGTCGTGACGGTGCCCAGTCATGCCGAGACAGTCGCGGTGGACTGGCGCATTCAACTCCAGAATCGGCGCTACGCATTAGCCCTGGCGCCGAACGAAGGAGACGAGGAGGTTCACGATGAATCTGAACAAAGTCGCAGCCTGTGCCGCGATGTCCGTCGCGCTGGGGTTCGGCGCCGTTGGGGGCGCTGGTCTTGCGCAAGCCAAACCGCATGACCCCTTTCCGTGTGTCGGGCCGGGAGGCAATTGTTGGGTTCCCGGAGATCCGCCCGGACACAACCCGTGGGGCCCGCCGGGACAGGTGATGCAAGGAAACCCCGTAGTTCCCGGACTCACTGGAGTTCCGCCGGGACATTGGGGAGAGGTGTGGTCGCCTTGGGATGGCGTTCCGGAACTGCCAGTCGTTTGGAACGATGGCCTCGTCGCCTGGGGCGTCTGGTGGGCGGATCAGTTCATCCCGCTCCCGCCGGGGTAATCGGCTCGGCGACCATCACGTCCGCGATGCGCATTTCCGTTCGACAGGATCGCGTTCTCGGCTCGGCCCGGAGAATCGGTGCCATCATGACCGGATGGACGCAGCCACACTTCGAGAACTGCAGGCGCCGCTCAAGCAGCTGTACCGCGACGATCCGCAGAGTTCGCGCACGCCGCTCGAAGCCGACGCCTCCTTCGCGACCGAAGGCGTCACGGCGTTGGTCCAGACTTGGTCGGGCCCGACCCGTGCCGGCCTGCATCCGGCCACCGGCGGGGACGGAAGCGATGCTTGCTCCGGCGACATGTTGTTGCAGGCCTTGCTGGCCTGCGCTGGGGTGACGCTGCGTAGCGTGGCCACCGCCATGGGTATCGACATCGTCGGCGCCGAGTTGCGTGCGACCGGGATGTTCGACGCCCGCGGCACCTTGGGTATCTCCCGCGACGTACCGATCGGCGTGCAGGACATCAACATCGTCGCTGAGCTGCGGACCGATGCCGACGATGCGACTTTGGCCAAGTTGGGCGAGCTGACGGAGCGCTATTGCGTTGTGGGCCAAAGCTTGGCGCAAACTCCCTCGATTGCCATCCGCAAGCGTACGTCGGAGGGTCAGGCCTGAGTTCTGCGCTCCAGCGCGTCGATAACAACCGGGCAGATGTCTACCTCGTATAGACGCTCTAACGCCTGCAGACCGCCCGCGCTCTCCGTGTTGATCTCGATGACTTTGTCGCCGATCACGTCGATGCCGACGAAGAACATCCCGTCCTGAACCAGCTTGTCGCGCATCGCTTTTACTAGTGCACGCTGCTTCTCGGTCATATCTCCGGGTTGCATCTTCCCGCCCGTGCTGATGTTGGCGCGAGGGTCATTGCCCTCCGGCACGCGCCGGAACGCGGCGATGTGTCCATCGACCTCGATGAGCTCGCCATCGAGCAGGAAGATCCGCATGTCACCGTCGTCGGCGCCCTCGACGTATCCCTGCGCGTACAGGTAGCCGTCTTCTAAGACCGCCTCCATCATCTGGTTCAGGTTGGTGTCGTCGTCTCCGTCGACCATGAACACATTGCGCCCCTTGGCGCCGCACAGGGGTTTGATGATGACGCGTCCTAGGGACGAGATAAAGGCGTGGACGTCCTCCTCGTTGCGCGTCATCAGGGAGCGGGGCCTGACCTCCGCCGGAAATTCGTCGAGGTACACCTTCGTGCCCGCCCGCATTAGCACCGTTGGATCGTTGACCACGGTGACACCGTGCGCCGCCAGCAGCTGACCGAAGACGGCGCCCAGGCTGCTGGCCCACGGTCGATCCTGCAGATCCTCGACCGAGTCGTTTCGCAGGAACACCGCGTCGACCTTGTCCAGCCGTATGTGCTCGGCCGAGCTCTCCTTCATGCGATCGGCGAACACCGTCAGCGAGTCGTCCGTCCGGGCTATGCCGGGACGTGCGTGTGCCCCGATCTCGCGGTCGGGCTCGCCAATCCTTAAGTCTCCCAAGCCGACGTACCAGACCTCGTGACCCATCAGGGCCGCAGCCTTCGCGAGCCGGGTGGTCGCGTACTCGTCGACCTCTGTCTCCACGCTGTTGACCAAAAATGCAATCCTCATGCGGCCACGTCCATCTCTAGTAGGTCCGCTGCGCTCATGCCTTCACGCACGCGTTCGAGCCGCTCCGCAGCCCGGGGCGCGGACAGCCAGCGTGGACGCGCCCTTGGAGGTTCGAGCGCCCCTTGCTGGATCAGGTCCTCTACAAGAGGTGCGTGCTCGAGTGAAAGCTTGCCTGCAAGAAGAGGATCGACGTCGCGTCCTTCGGCGAGGTATCCGAGAACTCGCTCGATCCCGCGCAGATAGATGACGTCCTTCGTCGAGCCTCCGCCGTACATGGCGCGGCTCGTCACCGACCACGCTGTGCGAGGCGCGAAGTCGTAATCGTCGGTGAGATGTTTGAAGATCTCGACAAAGTCCGCGTCGGCCAACATCGCCGACGCAGCCACGACCCGCGCGGCGAGGACGCGCATGCGTCGAGGGTCGAGACCCCCTGCGAAGTACTCGGCCATGACCGCAAGGCCTTCCTGCGTCTCCTCGTACGACGGGAGCCCGACGGCCAGAAGTTTCAAGGGTTGCGAGTCGCCGTTGCGATAGGTGACCACGTGGGTTCCGACCTCGTGCTGAATCAGTGGCTCCACGCGGTCTTCGCGGAAGGCGGCGGTGGCCGGGATGAAGAGCGTTCCGAACGACACCATCAGATCGGCTACGTCGCCGCGCACCTCGACCGCGACAGGGAACTCCGGATAGCGCGATCGATACCGCTCGAGCTCCGTTCGTGCCGCGTCGGCGAATGCCGTTGCGGTGACGCTGCCCGGCGTGATCGGTGGCGGATCGATAAGCGCAAGCAGCGAGCGGGCGGTCGCGATCAGAGATTCCCCGGGTTCTCCGTAGAGCTGGAGCGCGCCGTACCTGAAGCGCGACGTCCCCCGATCCTCGAGCAGAGTGATCTGGCGGGCGATCTCGTCACGCTTGGCTCTGAACAGTGCGTTAAGCGTCAAATCCTCGACCCGCTCGATCTCGACGTTGTAAAGGTCGCGCTTGACCAGGTCCGGATCGAAGTCGAGCGGTCTCGACTGCAGGGTGGGGAGCGACTCGAAACCGGAGCGTTCGAAATCCGCCCACGCCTCGGTGCCGTTTGTTGGTGTGACATTGAGCAAAAGGTTCAGCTCACGCGCAATGTCCGCCAGGCGGGCGTCGGCGGCCAGGGCATCACCGTCGATGCCACCGGAACCTTGTGAGGTCATGCTGTGGAATACCCACGCGACCGTTAATTAACTCCCGACACAGAAATTGACGTTTCCGTAGACACCTGGCGGTGAACCCTGGTCTGACTGAGCGTCGATACCGCCACGAATTGAGGCCGTCATGCCCCGAACATTGGGCGTCGAGGAAGAGTTCCACGTCGTCGACCTCGAAACGAGGCGGCTGACTGCCCGCGCGCCAGAACTGCTTGACGGGTTGTCCGACAGCTACGTGGCCGAGCTACAGGGCTGCGTGGTCGAGATGAACAGCGGGGTGGTCGACACCCTCGATGGACTACGCGTCGATCTGCAGAGCCATCGCCGAATCCTCGTGGACGCCGCGGGCAGGCTAGGCATGGGTGTTGTCGCGGCTGGGTCGGTGCCGTTGTCGGTGCCCGCCGAAATGCAGGTCACCCAGACCGCCCGTTATCGGCAGATGCTCGCCGACTACCAGCTGCTTGCCCGCGAGCAACTGATCTGTGGCACCCAGGTCCACGTCGGCGTGGACGATCGCGACGAATCCGTCGTGGTGGCCAACCGGGTTACGCCGTATCTACCGACGCTGTTGGCGCTGAGTGCCAGCTCGCCGTTCTGGGCCGACGGATCCGACACCGGATATTCGAGCGCGCGCACATTGGTGTGGCAGCGCTGGCCCACGACCGGCGCCGCTCCGCCGGTGTCGTCGGCGGCGGAATACGACCGGCTGGTCGACGACCTCGTGGCCAGCGGGGTGATCACCGACGCCGGGATGGTCTACTTCGACGTCCGGCCGGCGCTGGCCGCGCCGACCCTGGAACTGCGGGTGTGCGACAGCTGCCCGTCGGTCGACACCATCGTGTTGATCGCCGGAGCGTTCCGCGCACTGGTCGAGCGCGAGATAGAGGCGCTGCGGGCGGGTATCCCGGCCGTCGAGGTCACGCCTCCGCTGGCCAGGGCCTCGCTGTGGCGGGCGGCCCGCTCCGGGCTGGAGGGCGAGCTGGTCGACGTCAGCGGCCCGAGCAGCCGGCCCGCCTCCGAGGTCGTCACCGACCTGGTGCGATCGCTGCGGCCGCAGCTCGAGTCTGCGGGGGACTGGCCGATGATCGAGGAGCTGACGCGCCAAGTGTTGATCGATGGCACATCGGCTGCCCGTCAGCGCCGGGCCATGCGCTGCCGCGGGCGCCTCACCGACGTCGTCGATCAGCTGCTCCATGAGACGGCGGGCAGCCAGCTGTGTAGCACGAGTCGCCACCGGGGAGCCTTACCCGGCGGATAGGAAAACCTCCCCGTTTCAGACGTGGAATCTGGCTTGTGGGCGATTACAGAGGCACCCCTCTGACCAGCATGATTTCTATCAACACCCCACACACCAAACCCACGACAGGAACCCAAACCCAATGAACACCTCGACCACCCGCAAGCTGACCCGCTTCCAGTACGCAGCCACCCTCCTCGGCGCCCTCGCCTTCGTCGCCCTGGCCCCGGCGACCGCTAACGCCCAGCCCGTCAACAACACCGGCGATGGCGGATGCCACTACACCGACAAGGATGGCTACGACATCCCGATCGACGAAGGCCAGAGCGTTTTGGTCGACGGGAAGACTGTCACCTGCACCGGTGGAACGATCACTGTCTCCAAGGCGACGAAGGGTGGCCTCGGCAGCGTGCGGCCCGGACAGGTCGGCTCCGTCCTGTCACCCGTGAACGAAACGCCCAAGAAGCCGGTCTTCACCGAGAATGTGGCGATCTTCCAAGCACAGCCCTGACCCCGTAGATCAGTCGGCCCGCCACCAAGTGGCGGGCCGACTTGCGTTGTCGGGTAGCGCAACCGTCACGATGACTTGCCGGGGGCGCCTTCGGCTGGAGCTTCTAGCTGGAGGATCCGGTTGCCGATCCGGACAGATGCGCCGGGGAGCCAGGGCGTCGGTTGCCACGGGGTGAGCCGGGTCCAGGCTCGCCGTCCTGCCGCGCACATGAATACGCCGTTGGCCGACTGCCGGTCGACGATCATCAGCTCACTGTTGACCCACCGAATTTCCGCGTGGGCATCGGAGACTTCACCCGTGCGGTCTTCGATGCGGATGGGGCGAAGGCCGAGCTGGGCAGCGTCGGATTTGTTGGGAGCGCAGCCGATTAAGCAGTCCTGGTCGATATCGAACCGGGAGTTGTCATCGAGGACGACGCTGCGGCGCTGGCGTAGTTGGATCGTCGCGGGCTTTGCGTGGCGGACGGTGTCGGGTTCGAGTGCGTGGGTTGGTATGAGCCGTTGTGTTTCTTCGTCTTGTTGCGGTGTCGGCGTTGGGTGGCGGATGGTGTCGGGTTCGGGTGCGTGGGTTGGTATGAGCCGTTGTGTTTCTTCGTCTAGCTGTGGTGTCGGGTGCCGGATGGTGTCGGGTTCTTGTGGGCGCGTTGGTGCGAGTCGCCGTGTCGTCTCGTCTTGCTGTGGTGTCGGCGTTGGGTGCCGGATGGTGTCGGGTTCTGGCGCGGGCAGGGGCGCGAGTCGCTTTGTCGTCTCATCGAGCTGAGGCCTTGGCGCCAGGGATCTCGGCTTCGCTCGGGGCTTCGCTGAAGCCAATGCGGGCGTGCAGCCACTTCAGCGGCGGTGGCGCCCACCAGTTGAGGTCGCCTGCGACGCGCAGAAACGCGGGAACCACGACCCCGCGGATCACCGTGGCATCGATGACGATGGCCAGCGCGGTGCCGATGCCGAACATCTTCATGAAGGACAGTCCGTTGGCGAACGACAACAACGTGATGGTGAGCAGGAGCGCGGCGCTACTGATGATCCGGCCTACCCGGCCCAGTCCTACGACGATGGCGTCGTTGTTCGACATCCCCGAGTCGCGGGCTTCCTTTATCCGGCTGAGCAGAAAGATCTCATAGTCGACGGACAGGCTGAACGCGATGCAGCAGAGCAAGACGACCATGGACAGGTTCAGCGGCGCGGGAGTGACTCCGAGGAACGAAGTCAGGTGCCCATCCTGGAAGATCCAGACCATTGTGCCGAGTACCGCGCTCAGCATCAGCAGGTTCAGCACGAGCGCCTTTATCGGCACGACGATGCTGCCGGTGAACAGGAACAGCAGCACGAACGTGGCCAGTGCGATCAGGAGAATCGCTAACGGAAGCCGGTCGCCGACGGCGGCGCTGGTGTCGATGAGCGTGGCGGTCGGACCGCCGACTTCGACTTGGTGGTCGACGATCTTCGCGCGGATAGCGTGTACGACCTGCTGCGCGGCGTCCGTCTGAGCGGCCGCTGACAGGTACACCAATCCGTAAGCAGCTCCATTGTTTTCGAAACCCGGCGTTGGGCCGGCGATGGGCTTGCCGCGCTCATAGGTGCCACTGGGCGCAACCACCCGGACCACACCGTCCATCAACGACACCGGGGCGGCAAGGTCATCGAGCGCGCGGGTGTCGTTGCGGGCCAACAACGTTACCGCCTGTGAGGTGTCTGTCGCGTAATTGTGGCGCAGCGATTCGGCCACCAACCGAGCGTTGGAGTCGGACGGTAGTGCGCGTTCGTCGGGCATCGCGAGCTGCACGCCGAGGAACGGGAATGCCGAGCACGCAGCAGCACCGCAATCACCGGCAGGGCGCACTGCAATGGCCTTTTCGTCACCGCCTCGGCGCAACGCCGCCAGAACACCGAGTCCGCCGAAAGGGGAACCTTTCGGCGGATGACCGCAAGCGAATCGATTCGCTTTCCGAGCAGAGCCAGCAGCGCCGGCAACACCACGATCGCGCTGAGTGCCGACAGAATCACGACGGCGCTCGCGGTGAGTGCGGTCGACCGAAGGAAGTAGGTGGGGAACACCAGAAGTCCGGACATGGCCAAGGTGACGGTTGCTGCGCTGAAGATGATTGTCCGACCGGCGGTCGTGACGGTCGCGACGATGGCCGACTGATGGTCCTTGCCCTTGTCGCGTTCCTCGCGGAATCGCGACACCATCAGCAATCCAAAGTCGATGGACAACCCGAGACCGAACGCCGTTGCGACAGTGAGCGCGTGCACCGACACATCGGTGACGCTGACCATGATCGCCAACACCAGCAGTGTCATGACGATCGACGTGATGCCGATCGCAAGGGGCAGGAAGGCGGCAACGAGACCGCCGAAGACGATCACGAGCACGGCGAGCAGGATGGGCAGCGCAATGCTCTCGCTGATGACGAGATCGTGACTGACCCGGTCCTCGATCTCCACCGACACGCCCAGCGGGCCGCCTGCGCGCACGTCGACCGCCGGGTCGTCGGTGGGCAGCGCGTCGATGATCCGGATCGCCGTCTTTGTGGCCTCGTCAAGGGTCCCGCCCACGTGCACGAGGATGAGACCGGATCGCCCGTCCCTACTGCGCAGATCTGCTGCGGATTCCTGGCTGAACGATCCGACCACCTTCGCCGCCGGTTCGGCCTCGACGAGCTGCCGCACCCGATCTGCGGCGGCCGCGACATCGGGATCCTCGACGGCGCCGTCCCGCGCGACGACCTCCAGCACCAGGTTTGGCGTTGTCGGGAAGTTCTGGTCGAGGTAGTCAGCGACTTGTGACGATTCCGCGGCCGGGTCGACGAAACCGCCGACGCCAAGCTTCTGGGTCACCGCGCCGCCGAAGACGATGCTGATACCGAGTAGAGCCAGGACGGCGATGAGGATCACCTTTGGCCGCCGCACCGTGAGAACGGCTAACCGGCTCAACATTTTTCGATCACGGCCGGGAGTCTGGACAGCAGGGGCAGCAGAGTGGCGAACAATTGCGGCCCGTCACTGAGGTAGAAGTGGCCGCCCCGCAGGACGTGCACAGAGAACTCGCCCGATGTCCGCGAACGCCATTCGTACAAATCGGATTCGGTCACCAATGGGTCGTCGCTGCCACCGAAGGCGTGGATCGGGCAGGACAGCGCCACCGGTTCCGCTTCCTCATCCGTCGTGCACAAGCGCAGGTCGATTCGAGCCGCCGCGACGGCTCTGTCACGCAGAGCGGGCCATTCGGCGAGCTCCGGCGGGATGCCGCCCAGATCGGACAGCAGCGCCGTCAGTTGGTGATCGTCAAGGTGGTCCACCGCGGGTATCGGCGCCGGAAGATGCGGTGGCGCAAAGGAAGACACCATCAGTGCGCGCGGCGATGGAGAACCCGATGCCGCGCGCAGGCACGCCAACCTGTATGCGAGCAGTGCGCCGAAGCTGTGGCCGAAGAACACATGCGGACCGTCGAGTGCCGATCCCAGTTGCTCACCGACCTCGTCAACGAGCTGCCGCAGCGTGGCGAATCGCTCGCGGTTGAGAATCTCGACGGGAACTACGTCGACGGCCGGGCCGAGCGCCTTGTTCCATGCGTTGAACATCGCGCCGCCACCGCCGGCGTGATGGAAGCAGAACAGCCGCACCGCTTCACGCGCCTTCAAGAGGCTTCCGTGAGGAGCGAAAGCTCCTCGGCAAGCGCCTTCACTGTGTACCGGATCTGCTCGTCCGAATGGCAGCTGGTGACGAAGAACCGCAGTCGCGCTTTGTCTTCCGGCACGGCCGGGTAAATGATCGGGTTGGCGTTGATGCCGCGCCCGAGAAGAGCATTGGACAGTTTCAGTGCCGTTGCCGAGCTGCCCACGATGCATGGAATGACCGGTGTGCCTTCGCTGTCGCCGGTGTCGAGGCCGGCCTCGCGGGCCAGCGCCAGGAACAGTGCGGATAGCTCACGAAGCCGCCGCAGGTGCTCGGGCTCGCTGCGGATCGTGCGGATCGCCGCAAGCGATGCGGCCGCCGTGGGTGGTGGCATGCCGACGCTGTAGACGAATCCCGGCGTCGTGTACTTGAGGAATTCGACGAGCTCCCGGCTGCCGCCGACGTAGCCGCCGCAGCCGGCCAGTGCCTTCGACATCGTGCCGGACCACAGCTCGACGTCGGTGCGGTCGACGCCGAAGTGTTCGCCTATGCCGCCACCGGTTTCGCCGAGCACACCGATGCTGTGTGCCTCGTCAATCATGAGCAACGCCTGGTGCTTGCGCTTGACCTCGATGAAGGCGGGCAGATCGGGGATGTCACCGTCCTGGCTGTAGATGCCCTCGATGATGATCAGCACCCGGCGGTACTGGTGGCGGATGTTGGTGAGCAGCTCGTCGAGCGCGGCGTGGTCGTTGTGGGGGAACGGGCGGCGCGTGGCGCCGGAGAGCATGCAGCCTTGCATGATGCTGTCGTGCGCGAGGCTGTCGTGGATCACCAGGTCGCCTTCGCCGAGCAGGTGCCCGATCACCGTGACGTTGGTGGCGTGGCCGCTGACCAGAGCGATCGCGTCCTCGGTGCCGAGCAGTTTCGCCAGCTCGAGCTCCAGCTCGCGATGCACCGGCTTCTCACCGGAGATCGGGCGCGACGCCGAGCACGAGCTGCCCCATCGGCGCACCGCATCCGCCACTGCCTCGGACACCGCGGGGTGGCCCGACATGCCCAAGTAGTTGTAGCTGGAGAAGTTGATCACCTCGGCGCCGTTGATGATCGAGGTGTCGCGGGTGACGCCGTCGTTGACCAAGAAGTAGGGGTTGTCGATGCCGATCGCCTCGCCGAAGGCAAACCGGTCGGCCAGTGCCTTGACCTCCTCGAACTCGGCGATCCGGAACTGCGGGGTAACTGCCTGCGTCGCAGCGCTTTCCGTGGGCGTCAACTCCTGTGCCTGTCCGCCTGCCATGCCGATCACGTCGGCGATTGTGGTGTCGGGGTTGAACCCCGCAGGGTCGATGGTCACTCCCGGGATCTTGCGGGTGAGCCCGCTGAACACGTCGGCCACCATGATCGAGTCGAAGCCGAGGTCGCCTGCGATGGTCTGGGTGGTGCGAAGGTTCTTTTCGGGGAATCCACTGACGCGTGCGATCTCAGCGCGCACGATCGCGGTCGTGTCAACGGCCGGATTCGCTTGCGGCGCAGGCTCAGCCGGTGCGACTGGCCGGTGCATTGCCCTGCCCGTATGCGGCGAGCACGGCCGCCTGTTCGCGGAACAACGCGATGAGATTGTCCATCGTCGAATCCTTTGTTGAGTGGGTCGCGGCAGCGCGCAACGTCGCCGGCTGGGCACCTGCGCCGGTCCGTTCCTTGATCCAGAACCGATTGGCGGTGCTGAACGAGTAGCCGCTGAGCCGGTGAGCCGCCCGAGCTTCGTTGGGGTAGAGCAGGTTCCAGTCGGGATTCAGGCCGTCGCGATAGAGCGCGGCGACGGTTCCGGTCAGATCCGTCGCGACGTTCAGTGCAGGCGGCGCGCCCTCGTGCGATCGAGTGATCATCGGGCCGAGCGTGCGCTTGGCGCCGAACTCGACGAGGTGCGTCGGTTCGGCCTGCATCGCTTCGGCTGCTGCGTCGGCGAACCGAACGGTTGCGCGAACGTGGGCGGTCCAGTAGTCCGCGTCCATCGGTTCGTCATCGCCGAGCAGCCGGCCATGCAGTGTGGAGAAGATCGGGAACGCGGGCAGTTCGTAGGAGCACTCCGCGGCCACCGAGGCGAACTCTGCCGTCATCGGTTCCATGAGCTGCGAGTGAAACGCGTGCGACACGTTGAGCTGACGCACGGTGATCCCCGCCTGTTCCAGGGTGCGGGCGGCGTCTTCGATCGCTTCCGTCGCGCCTGACAGCACCACTTCGCTCGGGCCGTTCACCGCAGCGAGATCGAGGGGGAATCCGGCAACGTCTGCCGGCACCAGCGCGGACCGCGAGCATGCCGCCGCCAACCGGCAGCCGCTGCATGAGACGGCCGCGAGTGACGACCAGCCGGCACGCGTCGTCGAGGCTTAACACCTCCGCGATCGCGGCGGCGGCGTACTCGCCGATGCTGTGACCGAGCAGCCAGGCCGGTTCAGCACCGAGCCGTAGAAGTACTTGTGCCTGCGCATACTGCAGCGCGAAGATCGCCGGCTGAGCGAACTCTGTGCGATTGATGGCGTCGTCGTCCATGACCACACGGATTCGCGCACCGAGGTGTGGCGCCATCGCCGCGTCAACCTCATCGAACGCGTCGCGGAACACTTCACTGCCCTCGTACAGAGCCGTTGCCATGCCGGGAAACTGCGTGCCTTGGCCGCTGAACAGCCAGCCAGCCGACATTCCCGCAGCGGTGCCCGTCTCGAAGTCTCCGCGTAGCGCTGCGACTGCCTCGGTGCGGTCGCCGGTGACGATCGCCAGCCGTGCCTTGCCGGAGGCCTTGATCCGGTTGGTTGACCAACACAGCTGCGCAACAGGAGCGTCACTGTCCTCGATGTCGCGGGCGAGCTGTAAGGCGTTGAGGCGCAGACTCTCTGGAGTGTCCGCCGATAAGGTGAGGACACCCCGACCAGACGGGCCGGTGGCCGTCGGTGCGGGCTCGGTGGCAGGGGCGCTGGCGAGCACCATGTGGCAGTTCGTGCCGCCGATACCGAAGCTGGATACCCCGGCATGAACGGCTTCCGGCGGCAGTTCCATCGGTTCGGACAGCATCCGCAGTCCGCCGTCGGCGAGCCGAAGCTGTTCGTTCTCCGTTTCGGCGAAGCGGGACGGCGGTACCACTCGATGGTGCAGGCTGAGCACCACCTTGATCAGGCCCGCGATACCGGCTGCGCCCTCGGTGTGGCCGAGGTTGCCCTTGATCGACCCGATCGCGCAGGGTGCGTCGCGGCGCGAGCGATGAGCGTGCGCAAGGGCTTTCGCCTCGATCATGTCGCCGAGCAGGGTGCCGGTGCCGTGCGCTTCGATGAAGCTGATCTGCTCGGGCTCGATCCCGGCGGTTTGGCACGCCGTGGCGGCGACCTGCTGTTGCGCCCAGCGGTTCGGCGCGGTGATCCCATTGCTGCGGCCGTCGCTGTTGACCGCACTGCCCTTGATCACGGCATAGATCGGCAAGCCAGCGGCGACCGCGTCGTCCAGGCGGCGCAGAACGACGACGGCAACGCCCTCGCCGCGGCCAATTCCATCAGCCTTGCCGCTGAACGGTTTACAGCGGCCGTCCGGCGCCGCCAGGCCTGCCTTCGTATAGAAGACGTTCAGGGCGGGGGTAAGTGTGAGGTTGACGCCGGCGGCGACCGCCTGGTCGCATTCCCCATTGCGCAGCGCCTGCACGGCCAAGTGCGCTGCGACCAGCGACGAGGAGCAGGCGGTGTCCACGGCGAGGCTCGGCCCCTTGAAATCCAGTTGATATGAGAGCCGGTTGGCGGTCATGAAGTAGCCGTTACCCGAACCGGCCTGCGCGGTGATCTCGCGAAAGTCGCTCATGTGCAGATGGGCCCATTCATTGGCCATCACGCCGACGAATACTCCGGTGTTGGAACCGGCCTGCCCGCGCGGGTCGAGTGTGGCGTTTTCAAACGCCCGCCATGCCGTCTGCAGGAGCAGGCGTTGCTGCGGATCCATCGCCTCGGCCTCGCGCGGAGTGATGCCGAAGAAGTCGTTGTCGAAGGCGTCGGCGTCGCTGATCAGCCCGCCGGCCCGGTGGTTGACGGCGCCGTCGTCTTGCAGTTCGGCCGCGTTCCACCGCTCGGCAGGGATCTCGTCGATGCCGTCAGCGCCGTCGAGCAGCAGCTTCCATAGGGCGGCGGGATCGTCCGCTTTCGGGAATCGGCAGTCGAGGCCGACAACGGCGATGTCGGTCATCTGGGGTGCTCCTCGTGGACGACGTCGGTGAGTTCGCCCTTCAGGAACGCAGCCCGCATCGATGCGCGCTGCACCTTTCCGCTGGTGGTGAGGTGGATTCCGCCGCGGTTGACAAACACCACGCCCGGGGCCGGAACCTCGAAGTGGCGCGCGACGGCGGTCTTCACTGTCGCGGCGAGCTGGCCGTAGCTCATGTCGCCCAGCAAGCGGTGCTTGACGGCCTGGATCAGGACCAGGCATTCGACGTCGTTGACGTCGACCGAAATCGTGACTCCGTGTGAATCGGCCAAGGCCGGGTGTACGTCCTTTACGAACTCTTCGATGTCCTGCGGGTACAGGTTGCGGCCGTTGACGATGAGCAGGTCCTTGCTGCGGCCCGTGACGTAGAGATCGCCCTCGTGGAGCAGCCCGAGGTCGCCGGTGCGCAGGTAGGGGCCGTCGCCGTCGGAAGTGTGGGCACGAAATTGTTCGGCCGTCTCCGTGGGACGGTTGTGGTAGCCGCTGGCAACGCTCGCGCTGCGTAGCCAGATCTCGCCGACGTAGTCGTCGGGAAGCGCGTGCAGGGTTTCGGGGTCGACGATTCGCACGTCGATACCGGTGCCTGGCTCACCGGAACTGGCGAGGCTGACCGTGCGGCCCTTCGCGGGTAGATAGCGGTTCTGTTCGAGCGCGTCCGCGTCGGCGTCGAGGTAGCGCTGGGCGCCACGGCTGACCGTGGCCATCAGTGTCACTTCGGCCATTCCGTACGCGGGTCTCATTGCCGACGGCGCGAATCCGGCCGGAACAAGCAGGTCCTTGATCCGCTCCATGGTCGCACGGCGAACCGGCTCGGCACCGTTGAGCGCGACCACCCAGGTGGAGAGGTCCACGTCGGTCAGTTGCTCTGGAGTGACTCGCCGTGCGATCAGGTAGTAGGCGAAGTTCGGTGCGGCAGAGTGGGTTCCGCGATAATCGCTGATCGCTTTGAGCAGCCTAACTGGCCGCTTCAGAAACGCCATGGGCGACATCGTGACGAGGTTCGCACCAGCGAAGAACGCCAGCAGCGCGCCGATGAGGCCCATGTCGTGGAAGTGGGGGATCCAGCCGACGCACACCGAGTCGGCATTCACTGAAAGGACTTCGGAGATCATCGCCTCGTTGTCCATCACATTGCCGTGGGTGACGGCGACGCCCTTGGGGTCGCCGGTGGAGCCTGATGTGTACTGCAGGAAGGCCACGCTGTCGGCGCTGATGTGCGGGAGCGTCCACGCGTCCGCGTCCGCGTCGGAGATCGATGAATCGTCGATGGCCACGAACAGGATCGAGCGCTCGAGGCGGAGTCCTTCGATGCCGGCGACAAGCAGGTCGCGAAGCTTCGTCGTGGTCAGTGCCAGAGTGCTGTCGGCATCGCGAAGTATCCCGGCGACGCGCCCCATGCTGCGCTGATCGTGGGGCAGCGGCGCAGGTATCGCGACGACTCCGGCGTAGAGGCAGCCGAGGAACGCGCGCCAGAAGTCGATGCCCGGCTCGAACAACAGCAGCACCGGGCGGTCGGCCTCCGGTCGTGCCGCCAGCCAGGCAGCGACCTTGCGTGCACCACGGTCGAGCTCGCGAAAGGTGACTACATCCTCGACGAGGTCCCGTTGGGACTCGTAAAGAAACGTGAAACAGCGGTCGTCGGCGTGGACCTCGAATTGCGACCGAAGGTGCGAAACAAGGTCTTTCTGACTATTGCCCCCCATGGTGCATCCTGTCCGAACCGACCCCACGGCCGCCGATATCAGCAAACCGATGCATTGATGGTACTGGTCCACAACGCAACGTTTGACAGTTCCGAATTACTGACCGGATGCGATAAGTCGGCAAATTTCGTGCCGTTTTCAAGTACCGGACCGAGGGCATCTACGCCACCTGCTGCTGCTCGGCCACCGCAGTGTCGATGAATTCAGCGATGCCGGCGAGGGTGGGGTAGTCGAAGATCATCGTTGGGTCGACGTCGATGTCGAAATGCAGTTCGACGTCACCGACAAGGCTGATTGCGTGCACCGAGTCGACGCCCATTTCGGCGAGGGGAACCATCGGGTTGATGGCGGTCGCCGGCACCTCCAGGTACGAGGCCAGCTGCGTGGTGAGCCAGCGCAGGATCGGGCGGCGGTTCGGGTTCACGTGGGGCTCCTCAGGTGGACTGCGTTGCAGGTGAATCGTCTAGCCCTGGGGGAGGGGCGGGCCAGCGTAGCCGACTACCTCAATTGCGAGGACGCGCTACTCATCAGGTGATCAGGCGGGCACAGCAGGGAGTCGCGGTGCTTTACGCCACCTGCTGCTGCTCGGCCACGGCGGTGCTGATGAACTCGGCGATGGCGGCGAGGGTGGGGTAGTCGAAGATCATCGTTGGGTCGACGTCGATGTCGAAATGCAGTTCGACGTCACCGACAAGGCTGATTGCGTGCACCGAGTCGACGCCCATTTCGGCGAGGGGAATCATGGGGTTGATGGCGGTTGCGGGCACCTCCAGGTAGGAGGCGAGTTGCGTGGTGAGCCAGCGGAGGATCGGGCGCCGGTTTGCGTTCATTTTGGGGCTCCTTCGGTTTCTGCAAGTCGACGAAAGTCGCCCGACTTCAGTAGGTTTTCGCCGCTGCGTGCGGCATGGGATTAATGCTCGTGTTCATGCGCCGATGGCGTAATCGCGGGAAAGCCAGATTCCGCGCCCGAAAGGGAAGAGTTTTCTATCCGCCGGGTAAGGCACCCGATCTGCTCACCGGCCACCTGACGGCCAGGCGGGTCGATGTCGGCCGGATTCTGTCGAAGTGGGCGCGAGGTGGTGGTGCGCTCCCGCAGTTCTGCGCTAGGCGCGACGATGCAGACAGCTCAGGCTTGTCGGGCGACGCGCCTGCGCGCGTCCGCTCTACACCTGTGCCGGCAACGACCTCTCAAAAGATGACATCAACCCATCAGGGGTGGGCCGCAAGGAACGTCTCGTTGGATAGGTCGGCGGTCAACTCGTCGACATCGAACGGCCGGTCCAGGCGGGCGTGAAGCTTCTCGCGATCGGTGAGAAGGCTGATCTCATATGTCTGTCGTGCAAACAGCCGTGCGATTCGCGGGTAAAGGCGACGCATGATCGACCGCTCCGCGGGGGTGCAGCGTGCGGCGCAGTAGCCAACGTGCCCGACCTCGTCGGTGAGGATCTCGCTGTAGAGGCGCTCGATCCGAGCGGCCACCTCTGGTTCGTCGGCGAACAACTCGATGCCGACCCGCCGCAGCTCGTCGAACATGATGCAGCCCGCCATTTCCGCGGCGCCCACGAACATGAAACTCACTCTCTCGGGCAGGAATACCGCGGTCTTGACGAACTGGCGCATCACGAATGGCGGCGCAACCACTTGGAAAGGCAGGCCGAAGATGTCCAGCACGTAGGCCAGCAGGCGGGTGTGATAGTGCTCCTCGAGCTCCATGTACACCCGTTCGGGCGGCAGGTCATCGCCGCTGTTGAGTCCGTAGGTTTCTCCGAGGCCGACGCCAAACCGTTCGGCCTGGTTCAGTTTGGCGGTGGCCAGAAGAAAGAGCATCTTCGGGTCCACGCCTGCCTCGGGTCGGCGGCGGCGCAGGTTACGCATGAACGCGCCTCGGTCGATGGGGTGGACCGACCGCACGGGGTCCGCCTCTAGTCCTCCGAAGAATTCCTCGCGGCCGGCCAACCGTCTGTTCAGCAAGTCGGCTTCGCCGTCGCGGCGTTCCAAGTAAACGCGGTAGCCGTCAATTCCGTTGGCGTTCATCGTGTCTCCATTCCTCGAACGATCGTATTCACGTACCGATCCATGAGAGCCGCTCGCGCCCTAGGCGCGCTGGAGTCAGTAGCGAGCAACGCGAACAGCCCGGTGAGAAAGAACACCCCGAGTTCACCCGCGTCCGCATCGCGAGCTACCCGTCCAGCCTCTTGGGCTTCGGCGATCGCGGCGATCACGAATTCGGCGAGCGGATGCGCACTTAACTCGTCTTCTATCGGGCGCGTCGAGGAGAAGTGCAACCCCAGCATGTCCCGAAAGAACACAGGTCCCAATCGCCGCTCGGCGCCGAGCACTTCACGGACCAAGAGCGAGAGCATCGAAAACAGGTCATTTCGATCCGGCCGCCTTGTGGCGAGCCGGGCCACGATCTTGGCCTCCTCGGCCCGCTCCGCCTCGACCACCACGTGCTCCTTGGTCGGGAAGTGAAAGTAAAACGTTCCCCGCGCGACGCCGGTCGCCGCAACGATCGTGCTGACGTCCGCACCCGCGAGCCCGGACCTGCCAATCTCCACTACCGCGGCGTCGAACAAACGGGCCCGTGTCTCCAACCGCTGGGCCTCCCGCGCACTCACCGACGCAGGTTCCAAGGGGGAGGTCGTCGACGACATGCGAGGAGCGTACGACGTTTCGCCGACATGCGTCAATGACGCGTGTCAGCGAGTTGGACGCCAGTCCCGACTTCCCCCGTCATTCCAGGATCGAGGGTGTGGCACCCAGGCTGCTCCAGAGATGGGGCATCGGACGGACACCGAGCTGGTTCACCACCATCTGAGCGGCCTGGCTGACTCCCTCAGTGAACGTGGGGAAGGCGAACTGAAGCTCGGCGACCTCTTCAACGCGCATCCCAGCCGCCATGCAGGCCGCGACCATCTGGATCACTTCGGCCGAGTATTCGCCGAGTACATGGGCGCCGACGATCTGCCGTCGCGCAGTTTCGACTATCAGCTTGCAGAACCCTTCCGGCTGTCCGTCGGCGACGGGCCGCAGCATGTCCTCATACCGGGCCACGGCGACGGCGCATTCGTAGCGGGCGCGTGCCTGCTCCTCGGTGAGCCCGACGCTGCCGTATTCGGGGTCGGTGAAACTGCCGGCCGGGACGATCTCATGAACGACCCGGCGTCGCGGGCCGAGCACCGCGTTCTCGGCGGCGACACGGCCTTCGAGTGTCGCGCTGCTGACGAGCATGCTGTTCCCATCGACGTCCCCGGCGGCGAAGATGTGGGGGACGTTGGTGGCCGTGAAGTCGTCGACGACCACGTAGCTACGCTCGGTGACCACGCCGGCAGCGGCGGTGTCCACGAGGTCGGCGTTGCCGGGCCAGCCGACGGCAAAGAAGGCCGCGTCGACGTCGACCGCTCTGGACTCGTCGCCAACTCTGTACAGCACACGCACACCTGGTATCAGCGCCTTGAGTTGTTGGACTGCGGCACTGGTGATTACGTCGATCCCGCGCCCCCGGAAGGCGTGTTCGAGCGCGGCCGAGACATCGACGTCGGCGCGCTGCACGATCCGTGGCGCGTACTCGACGAGCGTGACGTCGCAGCCAAAGTCCGCCAGGATCGACGTGAGCTGGCAGCCCGTATCGGCCGCCCCGATGACGCAGACCCGGTGGGGCAGGGAGGTCAGGCTGCGCAGATCCTCGTAGGTCAGGCCGAGCTCGGCCCCGGGGATCGGCAATCGCCCGGGCTTGCCGCCGGCGGCGATGATCACCCGATCAGCAGTCCACGTGCGGCCGTCGGCCGCGGCGACGGTGTTGGCGTCGACGAACCGGGCGTTGCCGGCCTCTTCGACGAGGTCGACCCCGGCGGCGCGGATGTGGTCGGCGACGCGCTTGCGTTCATGGAGGTAGCGGGCCACCCGCTGGGCATTCGCCAGGGTGGCGCCGACGTCGACCTCGGGCCGTGGCCCGCGCAGACCGAACGCTTCCCACGAGTTCCAGTCCCTCACCAGGCGCGCGGCGCGAGCCAGCGTGCGCACGGGTGCCGGGCCGCTGTTGAAGGCGGTGCCGCCAACCCGCCCTCGCTCGATGAGCGTGACCTCCGCGCCCAGCTCGGCGGCGTGCAGGGCGGCGGAAACGCCAGCGGGGCCGCCCCCAATGACGACAACGCGCATCTCGCCCCTCCTCTTACAGTGACGCGGCGGCCGCTATCACGATCTATCTCGCAAGGTCCCACTGGCCGAAATCGGCCGCAAGAACCTCGTCCACATCGACGTGGGTGCCGCCAAGGGCGACACCGGGGTCGGAGGCGGTGACGATCACGTACTGATACAGGACGGCCGCAGGCTCGCGCGCACCGTCAGACCACGCCCTCGTCTGCCATGCCCACCACTTTCCTGCGGTGGTTGAGCGCCCGATGACCCCGTCCTTGACGGCCCATCCACACGCGCTGGCATGTCCGTAGATGCCGGTGCGGTTCACGGCCAGTACCGAGTTGATTCCCCGAAACCATTCCACCGCAAGGGTATTCCAGGTGTCGACGTCGATGTCCTCGTCGACACTGAAGAAGATCGGCGCCGAATCCGGGCCCCCGGCAGCGGCGTGCAGCCGCAGAGCCGTCTGAGCGTCCGCGACACCGCCGTCGTACCCGCGGGTGTAGTCCGACGGTGTCGGCCAACCGGGTTTTCCGTATTGATAGCAGCTGACGACGTGAAGGCCCTCCGCGCGTAGCGCATCCGCGTACTCGCGGGTGACGGGCTTGAAATCGAAGTCGGCGCCCGGCCGCAACTCGGACACATAGACGAGCGCCCCGTCGAAGCCCGCCGACTTGATCTGATCCGCCGGGACCAACCGTTCCGCGAAATCGATCAGCCTCATGTTCGCGGCCGATGCCTTCTGCGCTGCGAGCGTCGCAGCCGCCGTCCCTAGGCCCAGGAGAACCGGTGCGGAGACTGCATATTTGAGGGCGTCGCGTCGTGAAACCGACCGCTGTGCGCCGCCATCTCGCTGCTCGCTGATGCTCACGGGTGTCATGCTGGCACTTGTGGCCACCGTCCTGATACCGATTCCGGACATCGATTTCGACCCGACCGAGGTCGCCGTCAGCTGGCAGGTGTTGACCGCGCAGGGGCACACCGTCGTGTTCAGCACCGAAAGCGGCGTGCAGGCGGTCGCCGACGACATCATGCTCACCGGCCGCGGGCTCGACTTCTGGTCGAAGGTTCCCGGTCTGGGCCGGGCGATCGTCGTCGGTCGGTTCCTGCGCGCGAACCGTGACGCACGCGCCGCGTACGGGCGGATGCTGGCGTCGCCGGAGTACCGGCAGCCGGCCGCTTGGGCCGATACGGACCTGGAGGATGTGGACGGCTTGCTGCTTCCCGGCGGGCACCGTGCGCGGGGGATGCGCAGCTATATCGAGAGCGACGTGTTGCAGCGTCTCGTCGCCGAAGCCTTCCGCCGGGAGATCCTCGTGGCCGCCATCTGTCACGGAGTGCTGCTCGCCGCCCGAACCGTGGATCCGGCGACGGGTCGCTCGGTGCTCTACGGCCGTAAGACCACGGCGCTGACTTGGGAATTGGAGCGCCGCGCGTGGCGGGTATCCCGGGTGACGAGGTTCTGGGATCCCGATTACTACCGCACCTACATCGAGAAGCCTGGTGACCCGATCGGCTACATGTCGGTGCAGGCGGAGGTGACTCGTGCGCTGCAGGATCCCGACGACTTCCGTGATGTCGCAGTGGGTTCCACGGACTGGCGTCTGAAGACGTCGGGAATGGCGCGGGACTCCGCGTCGAACGCTCGGCCCGCGTTCGTCGTCGACGACGGCGGCTACGTGTCGGCACGCTGGCCCGGCGACACGCACACGTTCGCCGCAACCGTATCGGCGAAACTGCTCGGCAGTTAGCATCTGGATCTGGCCCCTCGGAACGCGCGTATCTACTTCGCTGGCTGGGTATTAGACAGTGGTAGCTGCCTAGGGGAGAGGTCCCATGTCACGCAGTCGTCGCATCCCCACCTTCTTGCATAACAACGGCTTGCTGCTGGCATGCCTGGGATTGTTCGCGTTGTTCTTCGTCGGCATGGTGGAGTCTGGTGCGGCGACCTATAACCAGGAGCAGCAGGAGCACGGCTCACACGAGCAGGTGTCGGTGTTGACGTACTTGACGACCGGCGACTTCGTGGAAGCGACCTTTGAGAACTGGGAATCTGAGTTCCTGCAGATGGGCATGTACGTGGTGCTGACCGCGTTCTTGTACCAAAAAGGGTCGTCCGAGTCGAAGCCGATGAATGAGGCCGCTCCGCAGGACCAAGACCCGCGCGACGTGCAGCCGAACCAATACACACCGTGGCCGGTCCGCAAAGGTGGCCTGGTTCTCGTGCTGTACGAACACTCTTTGGCCATAGTGTTTTTCGTGTTGTTCTTCGCCTCCTGGGCACTGCACGCCGTAGGCGGTGCGAAGGCGTTCAACGAAGAACAGTTGCAGCATGGGCAGGCCGCGATCTCGGTGTGGCGCTATGGAACCACATCGCAATTCTGGTTCGAGTCGATGCAGAACTGGCAGAGCGAATTCATCGCAGTCGCAGCGATAGTCGGGTTGTCGATCTTTCTGCGGCAGAAGGGTTCTGCCGAGTCCAAACCGGTTGCTGAGCCACACCGGCACACCAGCGCGTGAGCGCTCGGTCGGAACTACGTCGTGAACCTGCCTGCGAATCCGCGCAATGGTAGGTCGGCGCTGGTGAGCAGTCCGGGCGGCGCGGCGACCACCGACGAGATCGCGTTGAGCGCGGGCAGGCCGGTGACGGTCATGCCGATCGACGCGAAGTTCTCCGGATTGGACAAGTCGACCCCGGGTTTCGGGAAGATCATGTGCTTGTTGTAGATGCACGGGTCGCCCTTGATCTGGGTGATGTAGCAGCCCTTGATATCCCAGCTCGGGTCGGTGTGCGGGGTCATCTGCCACTCGAGGTGCGTCTCGACGCGGGGCACTCCGTCGACCATGCCCTGGTACTTGATGTAGTTGCCGCCCAGCGAGCCCTTGGGCAGGGTGTACCAACCCAGGTCGACGTCCTTGGTGCACGCGCCGAGTTCGTAGCTGAACTTGACCTCGTCGAGTTCCAGCCCGAAGCAGTCGGCCATCATCAGCACGCTGTCGGCGAAGACGCGGGTGTACTTCTCCAGCTTGCCGGGATGCTCGGGTCGTCGACCGGCAGGCCGTAGCCCACCTCGATCCAGGTGTCCTTGCGAGTGGTGGCAGGACACGTCGACGGATTCGATGGTGGTGACGTTCTCGATCTCGGCGACGTCGGCGGAGCACACCACCCCGAGGATCTGGTTCAGGCCGGGGTTCATTCCGGTGCCGTAGAAGGTCGAGCCGCCCTTCTCGCACGCCTCGGCCAGGAGTTGCGTCACCGGCTTTCCCGACGGGTGCGGATGGTTGGTGTCGCGGTGCCAGCCGGTGATCCAGTCGGCCGTCGTGACGATGTTGATCCCGGCCTCGAGGACTTTCACGTAGAGGTCCTCGTCGGGGAACACGCCGTGGAAGGTCAGCACATCGGGCTTGGCGGCGATGATCTCCTCGACCGTGCCGGTGGCCGTCACGCCGATCGGGGGCAGGCCGACGATCTCGCCGGCGTCGCGGCCGACCTTATCCGCTGTGTAGCAATGCAATCCGATGAGTTCGAGGTCGTCGCGGTTGCCGATCCGCTTGATCATCTCGGAGCCGACGTTGCCGGTCGCCACTTGGAACACGCGGACGGGCCTGCTGGCGGTGGAAGTCATTGATACTCAGCCCTTCTGGATTGGTTGACGCGGCTTCGAGGTCAGCGGCGCTGCCGCCACGGCCGTCGGGATAGAACTGCATAGCCCACTTGCGGATCGCGGTGAAGCCTTCGTACTCGGATGACGACAGTGCGGGCGGATCCGAATACCGCTGGTGCGACCAGATGTAGACGTCCTGGTTGAACTGGCGGATGACCTCCTCGCCGAACTCCTTGGCCTTGGCCTCGGCGCGCGGGGTCGTCCTTTCCCGGCGTGCGGCCGATGTACACCATGAAGCGGACGTCGGAGGTGGACTCGTCGACGGGCGTGATCGCAGAGATGGTGCGGTTGTCGATCATTCCCCAGCTCTTGGTCACCGCGATGCCGAGTCCGCCGTTGATCGCCTCGACACCGCTCTTGACGTCGTCGATCGTCTGTTGATCGTCACCTTCGAAGGTGATGGTGAAGTCGACGTAGGACACCGGTTCGGCGAAGTCGTGCCGGGTGAACACCGGCACGATCGGCGTCTTGTGCACGAACTTGAAGTGGGCGAAGTCGACGCCGTTCTCGAGCACGTACTGCGGGTGCAGTTCGAGCGTCTCGCGGAACAGGCGCTGCTGCGGGTAGTAGTCGGCGGCACTGCTTCCGTCTTCGAAGCTGGCGAACACGTCGGGCGCGTCGAAGAACGGGTCGCGACCCTCGGACGTCGTGCCAGATGTAGATCGACTCGTTGCGCTCCGCCACCGGGTAGGTGCGCATCCGGCGACCGCGGTTGGGTCGCGGCTCGTAGGGGATGCAGACGTTGCGGCCCTCCGCGTTCCACTGCCAGCCGTGGAACGGGCACTCGATGACCTCGCCCTCGACGTGGCCGCCGAACCCCAGATGTGCGCCGAGGTGCTCGCAGTAGGCGTTCATCACGGTCACCCGGCCCGACTCCGCCCGCCACGCGATCAGCTCGGTGTCGAAGTACTTCATCGTGTGCACGGCGCCGACCTCGATCTGGTCTGACCAGGCGACCTGGAACCATCCGGTCGGCTTCATCGAGAGCGGTGGCTTCGCCATGGGACCAAAGCATAGTGGGTTCTATGAAAATTTAGAAGAAGGTTCTGTGAATCCCGTACCATCGTCAGGATGACCGACGTGGGTCCAGCCTCAGCGCACCAACCGGCGCGGTGATGCCACCCGCGAGAACATGCTGGAAGCTGCCCTGAAGGCGCTGGCCACCGGCGATCCCGCAGCGGTTTCGGCCAATCGGATCGCCAAGGAGATCGGCGCCACCTGGGGTGCGGTGAAGTATCAGTTCGGCGACGCCGACGGGCTCTGGGCCGCGGTTCTGCATCGCACCGCCGAGCGACGGGCCGACGTGTTCACCCCCGCGGACGCGACGGCGCCGCTGCGACAACGCGTCGCCAGCATCATCGACACTCTCTACGACGGTCTGACCGCGACCGACTCACGCGCGATCGAGAACCTGCGCGCGGCGCTTCCCCGCGACCCCGCCGAACTCGAACGGCTGTATCCGCGCACCGCCGCCGAACTCCAGTCCTGGGGACGGGGTTGGCTGGCGACGTGTCAGAACGCGTTCGCGGGTCTGGATGTCGACCCGGGTCGGGTGAACGAGGTCGCCACCTTCATCCCTGGCGCGATGCGCGGCATCACGTCCGAACGTCAACTCGGCAGCTACTCCGATCTGGATCTGGCCCGCCAGGGGCTTACCAACGCGATCGTCGCCTACCTCGAGGGTTCGGGATCCACCTGAAAGTCCTTGTGGGTCACTGCGCTTGCGTGGTGAAAAGCGAAAAGAACCGATGTGACGGATCATCTGCGTCGGGGCTCCCTTTCAGCGTGCCCCGGGTAATCGGGTGGCTGAGGTCGACGGACGATGGATCGTTCACATTGGCCCAGTCGGTGACAATCGTCCGCTCGATGATCTTCCAATTGTCATGTCGCTTCTCGTACTTGTCGAGATAGCGCCCGCCGATGATGACATCGACATCCCGATCGCCCGCGCGGAACGTGTGCGTCGCGATGTTGTAGATCTCGCCCTCGGCACGGTTGCCGTCGATGACGAAGTTCACGGTGGTGACGTTGTGTTGCATCGATCGGATGTGAGGGCGGGAGGCTTCGAGCGTTTTGAGGAACTCGTCTACTGAACCCGTTGAGATCTCGCCGTGCGCATCCACCGCGTCGTGGTGGTAGAGCTCTCGCAGCGTCGCGAAGTCGCCGCGATCGACTGCGCGGCAGTAGGTGTGGACGAGCTTGCGCAGCTGGAACTCGTCGAGCATCTCCTGCAGCAGGGCTTCAGTCGCCGGCATCGGAACCTCGCTCAGAATTTCGCGACGGCACCGGCGTCGACGGGCAGCGCCGCTCCGGTGATGTACAACGCCTCGTCGGAGGCGAGGAAGAGCACGGCGTTGCTCACGGCACGCGCCTCAATCAGCGGCTTGGGCAACATGTGGAACTGCCCGATGATCTCTGCGGCGTCGTCCACGGTCGGATTGGGCAGGTCTGGCCGCAGGGTTCGGCAGAACCAGTCGTTGTCGAGCATCGGTGTCCTGACGTTGCCTGGATGGATTGAGTTCACCCTGATCCACTGCGGCGCAAGCTCATTCGCCAGCGAATTCATCAACCCGACGACGGCATGCTTTGCCGACGCGTAGTGGGCCATGTAACCACCGCCGCGCAGACCCAACATCGAGCTGACCAAGATGATCGACCCGCCGCCGTTGGTCATGTGGGGGAGCGCCGCTTTGACGGTGTGCCACACGCCCGTCACGTTGATATCGAGCATCGTCTGCCATGCGGATTGTTCGATCAGCGCGGCCGGCGCGGGGGTACCGCTGATGCCGGCGTTGGCCACGACGATGTCGATCGCGCCCAACGTGGCCACACCTTGTTCAAGGGCCGCGCGAAGACTCTCGAGGTCCCGCACATCGGCCTTGGCGGTGACGATGCGGCGACCCGTTTTCGCCACGAGGTCAGCGGTGTCGGCGAGGTCGGCCTCCGACGCGCCCGGATAGCCGACACCGTCGATGTCCTCGCAGACATCAACCGCGATGATGTCGGCGCCCTCCTCGGCCAGTCGGATCGCGTGTTCGCGACCCTGGCCGCGCGCTGCGCCGGTGATGAATGCGACCTTATCGGCGACTCTGCCGACCTTATTGCCTGCCATTGCGACCTTTCGCTGGAGGTTCTGCACTCCGAGTCAGTCAAGCAGGGTAGCCGCGCGGTCAACACCTCGGCCGAAAGTCGGGGACGCCTTGGGTGTCACGCAGTACGGTAATGGTCCGTATCTATCGATCGGTCAAGGTTGGTGCGATGAACCGGGGTGTCACTCACGCTGTGGAGGCCTCGCCGTGGTCACCACGGGAGGCCGAGCTCCTTGAGGTGACCCTGCGGCTGCTGCAGCAAGAAGGTTATGACCGGTTGACGTTGGATGCGGTCGCTGCCACTGCGCGAGCCAGCAAGGCCACCGTGTACCGGCGATGGCCGACAAAGGCCGAATTGGTGTTGGCCGCGTTCATCGAAGGCGTCCGCCAGGTCGCTGTCGCACCCGAGACCGGAACACTCCGCGGCGATTTGATGCAAATTGCGGAGGTGTGCTGCGATCAGGCACGCGAGCACGCCAGCACCATGCGGGCCGTGTTGGTTGAGGTATCGCGCAACCCCGCGCTCAACGACGTGATGCAGCACCAGTTCCTCGATCAACGGAAGGCCCTGATGGATCACATCCTGGGGCAGGCCGTCGATCGCGGCGAGATTGACGCCGCCGCCATCACCGAAGACCTCTGGGATGTCATGCCCGGCTACCTCATCTTCCGGTCTATCTGGTCGGCCAGTCCTCCCACCCGCCGCACGGTTCAAGCTCTTGTCGATGACGTGATGATTCCCAGTCTCACTCGTCGGTGCCGTTGAACGCGGGCGGCCGGGAGAGGCTGAGGCGCTGCTCAGCAGGCCGCAGCGGGTTCTCGTGAGGGTAAGTCGTACGTCTTGTGCTGTGCGGTACCGTACCGTACTGTCAAGGAGGTTGATATAGGCGTCCGAGTGAAGTTGGAGTCGTTCTCAGTCCGAACCGTCGTGTCGTAGTTATTGAAAGGCTGGCGCGTGCAGGGGATTTCGATGGGCCGCCTGCTCACGCGATGGTGGATGGTGCTCGTCGCCATTGTGGTGGTGGCAGTGGCGGGCTTTGCCGTGTACCGGCTGCACGGCGTCTTCGGCTCTAATCACAACACGTCGACTGGCGGCGCCTTATCGGACGAGATCGTTCCGTTCAACCCCAAGCACATCGTCCTCGAGGTGTTCGGGCCGCCGGGCACGGTGGCGACGGTCAACTATCTGGATGTCAATGCTCAGCCTCAGCGGGCTGACAACGTGACCCTGCCGTGGTCATACGACACCACGACGACCCAGCCGGCAGTGCTGGTCAACGTTATGGCGCAAGGCAATAGCGATTCCCTCGGCTGCCGCATCATCATCGACGGCGTGGTCAAAGACGAGAGGCAGGTCAACACCATGAACGCCTACACCTACTGCCTGGACAAGTCGGGATGAGCAACCATCAGGAACCACGCGATTCGCTCACGCATCGCGTCGCGAAAGCGATTCGCTGGCTTTCGGTGCCGATCGTGCTGTTCTGGCTGGTTGTCGCCGGGATCACCAATGCGCTGATCCCGCAGCTGGAGGTCGTCGGCGAAGCCCACAACGTGGGGCTGAGCTCCCCTGCTTCACCGTCGCTGCAGGCGTTCAAAAAAATTGGCGCGGTGTTCAAGGAATTCGACTCCGACAGTGCGGCAATGATTGTGCTGGAGGGCGATCAGCCGCTCGGGGCCGATGCGCACAAGTACTACGACACGCTGATCCAGCGAATCTCGCAGGACCACAAGCACGTTCAACACGTTCAGGACTTCTGGGGAGACCCGCTCACGGCGGCCGGTTCGCAAAGCTCCGATGGCAAGGCGGCTTACGTCCAGGTATTTCTCACGGGCAATCAAGGCGAAGCGAAATCCATCGAGTCTGTCGACGCGGTGCGCGACATCGTGAACAACACGTCTGCACCACCCGGCGTCAAGGCCTATGTCGCCGGCGCGGCGCCGCAAGTCGCCGACCAATTCGAAGTGGGCAACGCAGGCACCACGAAGGTCACCATACTGACGGTCGTCGTGATCGCGATCATGCTGCTTTTTGTCTACCGCTCACTGGTCACGATGCTTTTGGTGTTGATCACCGTTCTCATTGAAATGTCCGCGGCCCGTGGAATCGTGGCCTTCCTGGGCAACTCCGGGATCATCGGACTGTCGACGTACTCGACGAATATCCTTACGCTGCTGGTGATCGCGGCGGGCACCGATTACGCGATCTTCCTCCTCGGCCGCTATCACGAAGACCGCGGCAATGGGCAAGACCGCGAAACCGCGTACTACAACATGTATGCGCGGGACCGCCCATGTCATCTTGGGGTCAGGTCTGACGGTCGCCGGCGCGGTCTTCTGCTTGAGCTTCACCCGACTCTCGTATTTTCAAAGCCTCGGCATTCCCGCCGCGATCGGCGTGCTGGTGGCATTGGTCGCGGCGCTCACCCTCGCGCCCGCCGTGATGACCATCGGCAGCCGCTTCGGACTGCTGGAGCCGAAACGGCGAGCAGAACAACGGCGATGGCGTCGGATCGGCACGGCGATCGTGCGGTGGCCCGGGCCGATTCTCGTGGCGACGTTGGCGCTGGCCGCGGTGGGTCTACTGGCACTGCCCGGCTACAAGACCAGTTACGACGTCGGCCGCTACATGCCCGACCGAGCGCAATCCAATATCGGATACGCCGCGGCAGAGCGGCACTTCTCGAAGGCCCGGCTCAATCCCGAACTTCTGATGATCGAGACGGATCACGATCTGCGGAATCCGACCGACATGATTCTGCTGGAACGGGTGGCCAAGGCTGTCTTCCACACAACCGGCGTCGCCCAGGTCCAATCCATCACCCGGCCATTGGGCACGCCGCTCGACCACACGTCGATTCCGTTTCAGATCAGCGCGCAAAGCGCCGGCCAGATACAGAATCTCGGCTATCAGCAAGACCGCGCGAACGACTTGCTCAAACAGGTCGGTGAGATCGACAAGACGATCGGCATCCTGAGACAGCAGGCGACCCTGCAGGGGCAGGCGAACGACGCGACCCACGAACAGGTTGAAGCGTTTCACCAAACCGTTGCCGTGGCGCAGGACCTGCGTGACAAGATCGCCAATTTCGACGACTTCTTCCGGCCGTTGCGCAACTACTTCTATTGGGAGCCGCACTGTTTCGACATCCCGATCTGCTGGGCGCTGCGATCGCTTTTCGACGCGCTCGACGGCATCAATGCGCTGACTGATCAGTTGGGAAATGTCACGACGAGTCTTGGATAAATTGGATTCGATTCAGCCGCAATTGCTCAATCTGATTCCGCCCCAGATCGCCAGTCAGATGACCAATCGCGACCTGATCATGACCAACTACGCCACCTTGTCGGGAATCTACAGCCAGAACGCGGCGACCTTGCAGAACGCGACTGCCCTTGGAGCAGCGTTCGACGCCGCGAAAACCGACGACTCGTTCTACGTTCCGCCGGAGGTGTTCAACAACGAGGAATTCAAGCGCGGCCTGAAACTGTTCCTCTCGCCCGATGGCAAGGCTGCGCGCATGATCATCACCCACGACACTGATCCGGCTACCCCCCAGGGCATCTCACACATCGACGCGATCAGACACTCGGCTGAGGAGGCCGTCAAGGGAACGCCGTTGGCGGGCTCGCACATCTACATCGGCGGCACCGCCGCGACGTACAAAGACATCCAGGATGGCGCCAAGTACGACCTGATGATCGTCGCCATCGCCGCGCTCAGCCTGATCCTGCTCATCATGATGTTCATCACCAGAAGCCTGGTCGCTGCGCTGGTCATCGTCGGCACCGTGGCGCTGTCACTCGGCGCCTCACTCGGTGTGTCGATATTGGTTTGGCAGCACCTCCTTGGCATCCAGTTGTACTGGGTCATAATCCCGCTTGCCGTCATCCTGTTGCTGGCAGTGGGTTCGGACTACAACCTGTTGTTGATATCTCGCTTCAAAGAAGAGATCGGCGCCGGATTGAACACCGGCATCATCCGGGCTATGGCGGGTACCGGTGGGGTCGTCACCGCCGCCGGATTGGTGTTCGCCTTCACCATGGCTTCCTTCGCCTACAGTGATCTGCTCGTGCTCGGACAGATCGGCACAACCATCGCCCTCGGCCTGCTGTTCGACACGCTGATCGTGCGCTCGTTCATGACCCCGTCAATCGCCGTGCTTCTCGGACGCTGGTTCTGGTGGCCTCTACGAGTGCGTCCGCGTCCGGCGAGCACGATGCTGCGTCCCTACGGATCCCGCCCCGCCGTTCGTCAGCTTCTCCTCTGGGAAGACGACGATGATTCGGTGAGTGATTCGCGAGCAGGCCGTCAGCCTTCGGGATAGAACAGGAAGAGCTCGCACCCTGTGGCTGACTGAGGCACGTGCCACGAGCCGGCCGGGGCGTGCAGAAACGTTCCTGCGGGATAGTCGTTGACCCCGTCGTTGAACACCCCGGAGACGACGAAGACTTCTTCGGGACCAGGCAAGTGGTGGTCTTCGCCGACCCAGACCGCGCCCGGTTCGATAGTCGTCAAGGCTGCCTTCGCGCCGTTGCGGCCCGTCCACAGCAGCTGGACGCGGATTCCCGGGAACACCTGGCGTTCCTCGACATCGCCGGCCCAGGCCCACTCGTAGCCCTCAGCGTTAGGCCCGAAACTGTCAATGCTTCCTTGTGGTTGGCTCATAGTGCTGGCAACGACAGCGGTTCTCGACATCTTCCTGACTGCTACGTGTCGAAGGCGATGGGGAGACTCGTCGGCCCGCTCAATCCGACGAGTGGCTTCCACGGCGCCGGCCCAGTCCGGCGGGGATTCGACATCCGGCGGGTGACGGCCTTTAGCGCCTCGGCGATTTCCACGCGTGCGAGGTTCGCGCCGACGCAATAGTGCACACCCGCGCCAAACGTCAGGATCGGCGGCAATCCCTCGCGGGTGATGTCGACGCGATCGGGATCGTCGTAGATCGCGGGATCACGATTGGCCGCACCGGTATTCGCGAGGACCATCGTGCCTGCGGGGAGGAGGACCCCGGCGAGTTCGACGTCCTCGGTGACGGCGCGCAATGTGGCACTGGCGATCGCTGAGTGCCGCATGGTCTCGTCGACGGCGGGCTGTGCCAGGCCGGGGTTGTTCCGCAGCAGCTCCCATTGATCAGGGTGATCGCAGAGCACCTCGATGGAGGCGGCCACCTGGTTGCGTGTGGTGTCGGTGCCTGCGAGCAGCAGACCGGCGGCGAGCATGCGCAGCTCTTCGGCGTTGAGTCGGTCACCGGCGTGCTCGGCGCGGATGAGGTCGGAGAACAGATCGTCGGTCAGGGTGTGGCGCCGTCGGGCGATCATCTCGTCGACGTAATCGTCGAGTTCGCCCCAAGCGCGCATCACCTCGGGCTCGTCGTCGGCGGAGAAAACGAAGCTGAAGGCTTTGAAGATGTCGTCCGCCCAGACCGCAAACTGGCACTGAAAACCTTGGGTTGCGCGCAGCGCGATGTCGGACCTCGCGCGGTTGTCAGTGGTCGGGGGAATGATGGCGGCCATGGATGAGCTTCGGGGAAAGCTCCCGACATGAGTGGCGTGCGAGTCGTCGCCAGTGCGGCGTTGTCGAACAATTTCGACAGGCGCTACGTGGTAGTCGACGAGGCGACCGGCGAGATTGTGGATGACGCCCAGGGATACGGGTACAAGAGCGCGCAGAACGCGCACCGCGCACACGCCTACAAGTCGATGCCGCCGAAGAAGAAACGCCAACGAGACGCCGCCAAACGACAGGTCCAACGCTGGTGTGCTCGGCACCCAGAATTCATGCAGCACGTCGAGCAATCGATGTTCTATGCGATCAAAGACGGCCAGAACGTTACTGAGGCAGACGTGCGGGCGATCCTGGCCGAACACGGCTTGGAGCTGCCATTCTCGGTCAAAGACCTGATGCGGCACTGGAACTGGTGATGCAGCGTGGGCAAGCAGTTGCGACGCATCGGTGAGCCGGTGGTGGCCGCTCCACCATCCGGGGTGCGGGTGCGCACCCGGCTGCAGCTGACCGAGGATGAAGCCGCGGCGCTGGGCGAGGTCGGCGAGTACCTGGGTGCGGTGTATCGCCGCGAGCTGGCGCACCGGATCTCAATGGGCCAGTTGGACCGTAAGGCGCACGCGGTGTGGCGGGCCGAGCGTAAGCAGGCGGTGACCGCCGTGGCGTCGTCGCGGTGGGCCGGCGCAATCACCCGCGCGGCCGAGGACCAGTACCAGCTGGGGATGCGCGCTCTGACTGCTCAGGTCACCGATTTGCGGTCGGCGATTGCGTTACTGGAACGTCGGTGCGCGTTGCGTCCCGGTGAAACATCCGCCCCAGCGCAGGATGCTGTAGGCGGTCCGCGGCGAGGGTCCCGGCGGTCGGTGCGCGGGTATGCCAATGCGGCGCAGCGGTTCTCCAAGACCCGAAGACTGGCCACACTGCGGGCTCGTCTGGCTGAGGCCGAGGCCGTGCTGGCGGCGGGGCGCCCGTCAATCACCATGGGCGGTTATCGTTTGTGGCGCACCCGCCAGAACCTCGCCGCCGCCGAGATGACTGAGCAGCAGTGGCGGGGCCGGTGGGACGCGGCCCGGATGTTTTTGACCGCAGACGGTGAATCCGGTAAGGCCGGCGGTAATGAAACGATCCGGGTCGACGCCCACGGCCAGCTGCGGATCAAAGTCCCTGTCGCGTTGGCCGACCGGTTCGGTGCGCATCTACACATCGCCGCACCTGTGGTGTTCAACCACCGAAGCGATGAGTGGAGCGAGCGGGTGCGTGATCGGCGGGCGGTGCGCTACGACATCACCTTCGACCCGCACCGTGGCCGCTGGTATCTGAGCGCGTCGTGGACCATCACCCCGGCTCCGATCGGCGAGTTAGACGAGCTGCGCGACGGTCACGTACTTGGTGTGGATCTCAACGCTGACCACCTAGCTGCATGTGTCCTGGACTCTTCGGGTAATCCGGTCGGGGCGCCGGCCACCATCCCCGTCGACACCGCGCGGTTACGTGCCACGCGGCGCGATGGGCGGGTCCGGGCCGCGATCACCACGTTGCTCGACCTCGCCGTCCGCCACAATTGCACCGCAGTCGTGGTGGAGAACCTCGATTTCGCTGACGCCCGTTGCACCGGCCGTGAGACATTGGGCCGTGGCCGCCGCGGGAAGCGGCTACGGCGTACTGTCGCCGCTATCCCCACGGCCAAGTTCAGGTCCCGGCTCACCGCGATGGCGTCCCGCCGCGGTATCGCGGTCATCGGCGTGGACCCCGCCTACACCAGTAGGTGGGGGCGTCAGCATTGGCGTAAACCCTTACAGCAGCAGACTTCCGACCCGGCCACTGTGACCGTGCATCATGGTGCGGCGGCCGCGATCGGCAGACGTGGACTCGGCGTGCCGATCAGGCGTCGGCCGGCAGGACCCCGCACCCAACAGCGGATGCGTGCGGGCACTCCACCGGCCAGACCTGACCAGCCTCCGGGCACCACACGACGGTGCCGTAGTTCTGGCTCACCGCCGCGCCCACCACGACGACGAGGCACGTCGGTCCACCAGAGAACACCCACCATCAGCGGCCAACACCGTTCGGGCCGCACAGGACTCACTCCTGCTCACTAATCAGGAACGGTGAACGCCTTCGACACGAAGTCGACGTGCGATGCGGCGAACGTGAGCACGCGAGCTGCGATTCGCAGAGTGTCACGGCGAATACCGGCCCCTAGTGGGCGGACGTCAGTGCGGCCGGCGAGTGCGCCAAGCACGTTCAGGCCGTGACGCCGTCCGCGCAATATCGCGCCCGCCATCAATCCACAGAACGAAGCCGAGCAGGAAAGGCCCACGTGCGCGTCGCCTGTTCCTCCGCGCAACAGCCGATGCGACGAATCCGCCCATCGCCGCAATGGTGGCGACCGCGAGAAGCAGAGCAATCAAATGTGTCGGTGCGAGCGACCCCATATCCCAACCTCCGGGCCGTCGTCAGGTAGGCCGCTCGTCGATCCAACCACCGTCTTCGCCGGATCAGCAGTGTCGATCGATGTTCGTGACCAAAGCGAGCGTGAAGCGTTAGCTTCAATCCTCGCACGGCGAAGAGCTCGTACTCGCCTTCGACGCCTCTGAGCTTCTGCTTCCCGCGTGCCGCGAAATGGATCCCGGACCCGGCGGCAAGGTCGCGCACCGTCTGGGACACGAGGATCTCGCTCGGGCCAGCCAGCGCGAGGATGCGAGCGGCGACGTGAACCGCGATCCCCGCCAGGTCGGTGCCCTGGACCTCGCATTCGCCGGTGTGGACTCCGCCGCGCACCTCGAGATGCAGTCGTTTGACGCCGTCGCGGATGGCCCGCGCCGCCCGGATCGCGGACGCGGGGGAGTCGAACCGTGCGAGGAAGCCGTCTCCGATCGTCTTGACCTCACGGCCCCGGTAGACGCCGAGCTCTCGTCTCACCAGTGCGTGATGCTCGTCGAGGAGTGAGCGCCAGGCCGCGTCGCCCATCCGCTCGGCGCACAGCGTCGAACCGACGATGTCGGTGAAGAGAAGCGTGGCGAGCACTCGTTCGGGCTCGACAGGACGGTGCATTCGCGGGTCGAGTACCGCATAGGTGACGCTCTGGACGGCGAAGGTCTGACCGTCGGCGTCGATCGCCTCGGCATCCGACGGTGAGGAGATTGCCGGAGCGATTAGTGACTCTGCCCCGGCACGACAGTTCTCGTCCGTCGGCGGGCACGGGCTGCAGGAACCGGAGTGTCAGTTCGAGGCCCGCGACGGACTCTCCCGGCGCCCACAAGGTCATCACGGCCAAGGTCGATGCGATGTTCAGCAACGACTCGATCGCTGCCGGGTCGAGGGTGCGCGACGAGGAACAGAACCATTCGCTCGCTGGCATCGCTGACGTGGGCGACTCCCTTCATCGACGCCGATCCACCGCGCTCCGCACGTATGCATCGTTCGGCAGGGGCGGCAGGTCGCCGGCCATGATCATTCGGGACAATTCGAGTCCGCTGTGACGAGCCTGCATGTCCAGAGGCACAAGGCCCCCGACGGACGGGCGGTCCGGCGGATCTGGCGTCGAGTACGTCGACGTCGTCGGCCGGTTCGATCGAGGCCGGAGCCGACGGGGGTGGAGGATCGATTCGACGTACGCCCCACTGGCTGGCGGCGAACCCGACAAGCCGGCCAACCGGGTCCTCGAGCTCGGCCGTGCACGACACGAAGGCGCTGCTCGAGTTGAGCACCCGAGCGCGAGCGAGGAAGTTGCCGGGCTGCGGGCGCGGAGGACGGAAGTACTGAACGGAGACAGTAATTGGATCGAGCATCCATCCCGGCTTCGACGGCCGTAGTCGCGCAGGCGTAAAGCGATTGGGTCGACAGCGGAGCCAGGTTGTAGGCCGGCGGGAATGACAAGGTGACCGCTCGCCTTCAGGGTTCCGGTCAAGGTCCCGGTGCTGACATGGCCGATCGCGAACCCGGTCAGTCGGGCGAAGGGCGTCGCGGGAAGGACGCGGCGGGCATACAGCCGCATGCGCTCGATGCCGGGCAGACTGTTGAGCCACGGTGGAGCAACGACGCCGCGCACAGGCTCGTCGGTAACTGGCCTCGGGATCGTGCTCACAAGCGCCCCCCGCACCCGCAATCAGTCCGGCGCACCCCATTCGCCGGGATGACGAGCATATCGCGCTAATCCCAGCTCACATCCATATTGAGCGGAAGGCTGGGATTGCCACACCGCGGCTGGCGAGTGGTCAGCAGGTCAGCAGCATGCACCCGGCGATCGGTCCGCCTCCTGCGGCGGCGACGGCCACCTCGGGGCGTTGCGCCACCTGCCGGTCGCCGGCCTGCCCGCGCAACTGCAGGCAGGCCTCGTGCAGCAGCCAGTAGCCGTGCATGCGTCCCGCAGACAGTTGTCCCCCATAGGTATTCAGCGGCAGCGCGCCGTCCAGTGCGATTCGCGTCGCCCCGTCCACGAACGGGCCGGCCTCGCCGTCGGCGCAGAAGCCCAACGCCTCCAACCACGCGAACGTGAGATACGTGAAGCCGTCGTAGAGTTCGGCGACGTTCACATCCGACGGAGTGAGATCTGTGCGCGACCACATCTCGTTCGCCGCTTCGACCGACGCCATCTTCGGGAAGTCGTCGCGATGGAACCACCCTCCCGAGCCGTAGGCGCCACCGATCGCCTCGACCTTCACCGCGGGATTGGGGCAGTCCGCCGCGTAGTCGGCGTGTGAGACGACCAGTGCGATCGATCCGTCGATCGGTACATCGCAGTCGAACAGCCCGAACGGTGTCGACACCGGGCGTGCTGCCAGGTAGTCGTCCATCGTCATCGGATCCCGGTACGCGGCAAGCGAATTGAGCCCGGCGTTGCGCCTGCTGTTGATCGCCAGCCAGCCCAGCTGCTCTTTGGTCGTCCCATAGAGCTCCATGTGACGCCGGCAGTGCATCGCCAGCCAGTTCGCCGCCGAGTAGGAGTGGGCGGCCAGCAGCTCATCGATGTCCTCGAACGGCTTGAGCTTCCTTCGCGTTCCGGGGATGCGCGGCTCGACGGGCGGCGATGGCCAGCGGGTTGGGCATCGGCTGAGGCAGGTGCCTGCATTCATCGACCCGCCAAGCATCGCGACGGTCCGGTAGACGAGCACATGTCGGGCCCGCCTCTCCGATACGGCGCGAAAGGCCGACATGACGGGGATGAGCACTCCGCCGGTGTCGAACCCGAAGCGTCTGATTCGTCGCTTCGATGCCGAGTGCGGCAGTGACTTCGGCCAACGGGGTATCGCCGAATGTGGCGATTCCGTCGATATCGTCTGGCAGTCAGACCGGCGTCCTCGATGGCAGCGCGCGCGGCCTCGATCGTCAGCTCTGCGCCAGGGATGCCCGTCCGGCGACCGATCCGCGAAATGCCGAGGCCGCTGATGATCGCGTCCTTCTCGAAGTGGCTCATCGGGCAACCGTCCGTTCATCCATCTATTTTTGTAATGACAGCCGATTGGAATGTACTTTCCTTGTCATGCCCGATGACGCCCCACCCGTGCTCCCGGGCCGGATGCTGCCCAAACTCCACGAACACAATCGGGCGTTCTGGACCGGGGGCGGCGACGGGCAACTGATGATCGCTCGGTGCACTCAATGTGCGTTGTGGGTGAATCCGCCGGCCGTCGGACTGTTCTGACTGTGGCGGTGCGCTCGTCGCGCATCCCGTGTCCGGTCGCGGGACGGTGTTCACCTACACGATCAACTACCAGCCGTTCAACCCCGCCGTGCCGGTTCCGTACGTGATCGCGATCGTCCAGCTGGATGAGCAGCCTGATCTGCGCATCGCATCGAATATCGTTGACTGCGAACCGGACTCGGTCTACGTCGGCCTTCCCGTCGAGGTGCGTTTCGAACGCCACGAGGTCGACAACGACAGCGTCTTCGTCCCGGTCTTCGCCCCAAGGGCCGGGACCTGAATCGTCGACCGTGGCATCGCTGCGCGGAATTTCGCGAAATTCCTGCTGAAGCTCGGTTCGGGCCGCCCGCAGTCTCTAGAATCATGCAGCACAGGGGAGGGGCGCCAATGGCCACGGACATCTTCGCGAAGATCGGTGACATCAAAGGCGAATCCGTAGACGCCAAGCACAAGGACGAGATCGAGGTGCTCTCGTTCTCCTGGGGTGTCACGAACTCCGGGTCGGGCGGATCGGGCAGCGGATCAGGCGCGGGCAAGGCGACATTCCAGGATCTGTCGATAGTGCACGGCATCGACAAGGCCACCCCCGCACTCCTCAATGCGTGCGCGACCGGACTGCACATCAAGGACGCGACGATCACCCACCGCAAGGCGGGTAAGGGCAGCAGGAGTACCTCATCATCAAGCTGAACGACGTGACGATCACCGCCGTCAGCCCACGGCGGCTCCGAAGACCAGCCGTACGCCGAATCCGTCAGCCTGAAGTTCGCCAAGGTGGACCTCGAGTACAAGCCGCAGCGGCCCGACGGATCGCTCGACGCAGGGGTGCACTTCAAGTTCGACCTGAAGGCCAACAAGGTCGGTTAGCGGTGGAACCGTCGGACGCCGCGGGAGCTGACGGTCGACGAGGCCATCGCGCTGGCGATCCAGCTGCAAAAGCAGCATCACCTGGCCGAGGCAGAGCAGCTCTATGCCCGGGTGCTCGATGTGGCGCCACACCATCCAGACGCTCTTCACTACACCGGCCTGCTGGCGCACCAACAAGGCCGAACCGATGACGCCATCAACCTCATCGGGCAGAGCCTCGCGCTCAGCCCGAATCAGGCGGACTGGCATAGCAATCTCGGGATTGTTCTGCAATCCGACGGCCGACTCGGGGATGCGATCGCCGAGTACGAACGCGCCATTGAGATCGACCCCGGCCACGCGAACGCGCACAGCAATCTCGGCGTCCTGCTGCGCGCCGCTGGCAGGCCGGAAAAGGCCGAGGCCGCCTACCGAACGGCAATCCGCCTGTGTCCCGACCATGTGGATGCCTACACGAACCTCGGCATCTTGCTCAATGGCCTGAACCGCGCCAAGGAGGCCTCGGAGTGCTTCTGCAAGGCGATCACGTTGCGTCCCAAACACCCCGACGCCCGGCGGTTACTTGCGTTGGCGCACTGCATGATCGGCGAAGTCGACGAAGCCGTGAAGATCCTCGAGGAATGGCTGGAGGAGGATCCCGGTGATCCGATCGCAGAACACATGCTCGCCGCCAGCACCGGCCGCGACGTGCCGTCGCGCGCGTCGAATGCGTTCGTGGAGAAGACCTTCGACGCCTTTGCCGCGAGCTTCGAGGCCAAGCTCCAGAGCCTGTCATACCGCGCGCCGGATATCGTTGCAGCCACACTGGCCGACACCGGAGCTCGCCGCCGATGGCCGGTTGGAGATCCTCGACATCGGCTGCGGGACCGGGCTTTGCGGGCCACTGCTTCGTCCGTACGCGTCGCGACTCGTCGGCGTCGACCTGTCTGCCGGGATGCTCGCCCATGCCAGAGAAAAGGACGTCTACACCGACCTGCAGCAGTGCGAGTTAACCGAGTTTCTGCGCGCCCGGCATGAGGCTTTCGACGTTATGGTCTCGGCCGACACCCTGGTGTATTTCGGTGACCTGCTCGAGTTCTGCAAAGCCGCCGCCGGCGCACTGCGACCCTCCGGGGTGCTCGTCTTCACGCTCGAACATGCTGTAGGAGAGGACAATATCGACTACCGGCTGGAACTACACGGTCGCTACAGCCACAGTCTCGCGTACGTGAAGAGAGTGCTCACCGAGTCAGGACTGACCGCCGAAGCCGAATCCGCAGAACTGCGCAACGAGGCCGGCGCACCCGTCGCGGGTTTGGTTGTCCGGGCGACGAAGCCGGCCTGAAGCAACTGGTCGTCTACACCGACTCTCCGGTGGCCTGGAAGATGATTCGGCGGCCGATCTCGACGGCGTGGTCGGCGAACCGTTCGTAGTAGCGGCCAAGCAGGGTTACGTCGACGGCGGCGGCCACGCCGTGTTTCCATTCCCTGTCCATCAGCAGTGTGAACAGATGCCGGTGAATGTTGTCCATGTCATCATCGTCGTCCGCGAGCTGTGCAGCTCGATGGGTGTCCCCGGAGAGGACGACTTGCTTCACCGTGGCGCCCATGTCGACTGCGATGCGGCCCATCTCGGTGAAGTAACCGTTGACTTCTTCGGGCAGTGTCTTGTCGGGGTGACGTCTGCGGGTCAACTTGGCGACGTGCAACGCGAGTGCGGCCATGCGGTCGATGTCGGCGAGATTCTTCACTGCACTGGTTACTGCGCGTAGGTCACCGGCCACGGGGGCTTGCAACGCGAGGAGGGTAATCGCCTGTTCCTCGGTCTTCTTGGATCGCTGTGTCATGCCTTCGTGGTCGGTGATTACTTGTTCGGCGAGCACCAGGTCGGCTTGTAAGAGCGCCTGGGTCGCGCGTTCCATTGCCTCGCCTGCCGACCCGCACAGTTCTGCGATGCTGGCTGTCAGGTCGTCAAGTTGCTGGTGGAATGCGGTGCGCACAGTCCTAGAGCCTAGAAGCTAACCGGGTCGCCGGCTGGGTGATCCACTTTCCAGCCGTCGTTTTGCACCGTAATGGCAGGTTGGCGGCGCGGTGGCGTCCGCTGCGGGTGTGGCGGGTATCGGTTTGGGTGCCAAAGCGTCCCGATACAGCAATCAGTTTGGGATGCCACAGCGTCTCCGATTGTGCGGCCGACGTGTCGTTATGGATACATTGTGTCATCCGCGGTGAAGAAGTCGCCGCGGCCCGAGGGACGGAGTGAGTCATTGCGTGGCTCTTCCGCAGGCCCGTCTCCTCGCCCAATTCGGCCGGGAACGCCCCGCTTTCTCATGCGATGCGTCACCCCACCGCCCAGTTGGGATGTGATGCAACGTTGCCATCGCAGAAGTAGCTGAATACGCGCACCTGAGCGACGCGGACGTCGAAGCGATCGCGTTGTCGCTGGACGAGATCCGTAGCGATATCGAGGCGTCGCTCGGTACCAAGGACCGCGCATACATCAAGCGCGTCATACGATTTCAGCGTTGCCTCGAAGTCGCCGCCCGGCTGACGATCTTCGGCAGCAGAGGCAAGACCGGATGGACGGTCGGCACCCTGGGCTTGCTCGTGTCGAAGTGCATCGAGAACATGGAGCTCGGCCACAACATCACCCACGGGCAGTGGGATTGGATGAACGACCCGGAGATCCACTCCAACACCTGGGAGTGGGACATGGTGGGCCCGTCGTCACAGTGGCGTTACTCCCACAACTATCGGCACCACGTCTTCGCCAATGTGATCGGGATGGACGACGACCTCGGCTTTGGCGTCATCCGCGTCAGCCGCGACCAGGAGTGGAAGCCGGGCTATCTGTGGGCTCCGTTGCGGGCGGTCGGGCTGTCCATCGTCTTCGAGTGGGGCATCGCGCTGCACAACCTGGCCGCAGAGCAACGGGATCAGCCGACCGAGGAGGCCAAGGCCGAGCTCAAGCGGGCCATGATCCGCAAGATGGGCCGCCAGGCCGCCAAGGATTACCTCTTCTATCCGCGCTGCTCAGCGGACGTCGCTTTCTCCGGACGTTCTTGGCGAATCTCGTCGCAGCCGGCTTCCGCAACGGGTGGGCGTACATCGTGATCGTCTGCGGCCACTTCGTCGACGGCGCTGAGAAATTCACCCCGGCAGCCGTGGAGAACGAGACGAAGCCGGAGTGGTATCTGCGGCAGATGCTGGGAACCGCGAACTTCAACGCGGGTCCCGTCATGAGGATGATGAGTGGAAACCTCTGCTACCAGATCGAGCACCATCTGTTCCCCGATCTGCCGAGCAACAGGCTACCCCGAGATTTCGGCGCGAGTTCAGGCGATCCTGGCTGAATACGACCTGCCGTACACGACGGGTCCGTTGATTCGGCAGTTCTGGCACACCGTGCGCACGATCTGCAAGCTCTCCCTGCCGGATCGCTTCCTGACGGCGACCTCTCATGACGCGCCGGAGACGGCCTCGGAGGAGAAGTTCAGGGCCGTGGCGAAGCATCCCCGGGTGTTCGGCGCGCACGACGTCGGTACACGGAGAAGCGGGTTGGATACCGCGATCACAGACCGCGCTGAGCAGCGGAGTCAAACGAGGCCGGCGTCGGCCTGCGGTTCGGCGTCTCGCTGCCATGATCGCGCTGCGTTTCTCCTGATCAGTGACGCGGCGGGGCGTCGCAAAGTCCCTGATAACACCTCCCGAGAGGGCTGGCAGCTCTTACGATTGACGTCCCCACCGCCTGGTTGATGCGGCCCTCGGAGTGAAGGGAAATCACCATGGTCCACGCCAAGTACATCGGACGCGTCGGTGCATTGGCGGTGGCCCTGGGCGTGGGGATGGCGGTAGCGAGCACACCGGGCGTCGCATACGCACAGCCGTCGGATTCGAGTTCGGCGTCCTCGTCGACGGATGGGTCGTCGGCCGCGTCAGGCGCCGCTTCCTCTGGCAAATCTGACGGCACGAACTCGTCGGCTTCGGACCCAAAGCCGTCCTCGGGCTCGGCCGATGAGCAGTCGAAGTCCACGGGCGATCGGGACGTGTCGGCCGACGGTGACGTCGCTGACGACACCAAGGAAGCCCGAGGCGCCGAAGAGGAGACGGAAACCGACGGAGACGACGAGGACGCTTCGCCCGCAGTCGGCGACAAGGACACTCCGCCGGCGGCGGGCGATGGGGACTCGGTCAACGGTGATTCGACTGATGAACCGATAACGAGCAAGCCTGCGGGCAGACGTCACGGCAGCGCCTTGACTCAGCCGGACACCTCCGGTGACGTCGCGTTGTCGGTGACCGCCGCCGGAGGGTCCATGCGATCCGGTGGCCAGGTGCAGACGCTCAGCATTGAAACGGTGGCCGACGCGCCCGCGCGGCGTGCTTCGGTCGCCCCTAGCTTCGCGAATGTAGCTGCGACGCTGTCGCCACCCGTTGCGGTCACCCCGGCACCGCCCCCGGACTTGGAGGACATTCTCGAGGAACCGCATACATTCTTTGTGGGTGTCGTTGCGCATCTCGTGGACGCGGTGCTCGAGCCGCTGCTTGCTCCATTCAGCCCCCTTCAAGCGCCGCTGCTGTGGACGATGTTGGCGTTTGTACGAGATGAATTCCGGCGGATCACCCTGCCGAACCTGTCGACCGACCCCGCGACGCCGAGTCTCGTTGAGGGCCCGAACTTGCTCGTCAATCCCGGCGCCGAGCTCGGCGATCCGTCATTGTCGGGATACAGCGCGGTGTCCGTGCCGGGCTGGGCGCTCGCCGGCACACCGACCGTGATCAACTACGGCACCCAGCGCCGGTTCCCCGTACCAACCCCGTCGCCGGGACCGGTACTGCCGGACCTTCTGGCATTTCCAAGCCGGGGGCTTCCCGGCAGCGGAGAGCGATTCTTCGGTGGTGGCCCCGTCGCCGATTCCACCCTCACCCAAACCGTGGACCTCCGCGCCGCGGCGGATGACATCGATCACCGGACGGGCGGCGTGCAATACCAATTGAGCGGCGATCTCGGCGGTTTCCTGATCGACCCGTCAAGGACGAAGGTCACCGTCGACTTCCTCGACGCCAACGGGGTCAGCCTGGGGACCGGCGCGCTGGAGCCAATTACCGCATTGGATCGCTGGTTTGTCACCGATTTCATCCATCGCGACGCCGTCGGGCGGATACCGGTCGGCACGCGCACGGCGCGTGTGGTTGTGACCTTTGATGACCGAAACCCCGTGCTCGGCAACTACAACAACGCCTACGCCGACAACCTCTCGTTCAAGGTCGATGCCGAGGGCCTCGTCCCAGCGACTCTCGCGCCGCCGGACTCGAAGGTTGGCGACCTCGATCACATCTTCATGGTGTACCTGGAGAACAAGGGCGTCAGGCAGATTCTCGGCAGTCCCAACGCGCCGTACATCAACAGCCTGATCAACACCTACGGATACGCGTCGAACTACTACGGCGTGACCCACCCCAGCGACCCGAATTACTATCCGATCATTGGCGGTTCAGACTTCGGCTTCAACTACAACTGTCCGTCGAGCTGCTTCCCCGCCGGCACGCCCAACCTTGCGGATCGCATCGAGGCAGCGGGAATGGATTGGGCCGGATACATGGAGGGCGGGGGCGGCTACACAACTCCCACCGACCGATTGCCGTTCCTTGCCTTCAGCGACATCTATGACGACCCCGATCGCGTCGCGATGCACCTGTTCGACATTTCGGAGATGGAACAGGATCTCGCTGATCCCATCACCGCCCCGGAATTCGTGTGGTTCGCCGCCGATGATGCCACCAACATGGAAGGCCCAACGGATTTCCCCTTCGGCATTTTCAATTGGGCTCTGGGCTTTATCAATCCGAGCCATCAGTACAACGTCAAGGCGGGCGACGAGTGGCTCCAGGGCCCGCTGAGCACCATCATGAACTCGCCTACTTGGCAGGATCCCACGCAGAGGAGCGCCATCTTCATCACGTTCGACGAGGACTACAACAACATCACGACGGGCGTCGGCAACGAAGGCAACCACATCGTGATGGTCGTCATCCCGTCACAGGGGGCGGTGGACAGTGGGATGCGCCCGGGCAATTTCGTCGCCGACGACCACACCAACCACTACAGCCTGCTACGCACGATCGAGGACTCGCTCAACCTTCTCCCGCTGACGAACAATGACAAATTCGCCCAACCCATGAACGAATTCTGGTGTAGCGACAACCCTTCATGTGAAGTCTGAGCCCACATCGCGCAGTTCAACGTCGTCGGCCGCGCGGATTCAGCCACTACCCCAATCCGGGTCCGGTTCCCCGAGGTGGCGTAGCTGACGCGGCGGAACTGGGGTAGTGATTTACCCCAGTTGACCCACCGGAGCGGCCTTAGGTTCCTGGCAACCACCTGCGAACCCGCAGTGAGTGTTGTCGGTGAAAGGACCGTTTCATGGCCACACATGCACGGCAGGCGCGAGGCCAAAAGCGGATTCTTGCGTCGGCGGTGACGGTCGGTGCGCTGGCGGCGGGTGGGGCCGGGGCGGCATTGGTGGGTGGGCCGCTCAGCTCGCCTGATCCGGCGCGAGTGGTCAGCACGCCGATCGTCCTTGTCGATAGTTCGGTGCCCATTCCGAATGATCTGCTCGCGGCGTCGTGCGCCTCTACGGACATCGTCTGCGCCCTGACAACCGGTGCGCGGGGTGCGGACGGCATGTTCGCCCCGTCGCTGTTTGCTCCGTCGGCGGTCGGCGCGGCCCGACCCGCGGCACCCGCTGGTGCCATCGACCCGATCATCGCCCGCCTGCTTGGAGCGCCGGCCCAGATCCTGGCCAACCCGCTCAACATCATTGGGCCGGGCGGCTGGCTGATCGGTGATGCCATCACGCCCGGCGCGAACGGCGGCATTCTCATCGGCAACGGCGCCAACGGCCGCACACCGGGCCAGAACGGCGGCTACGGCGGCCTGTTGATCGGCAAGGGCGGCGACGGTGCCAACGGAGGGATCGGGCAGGACGGCGGCAACGGCGGGGCCGGCGGTGTGTTCATCGGTAACGGCGGGCGCGGCGGCGACGGCGGAGCTGCGAACCCCCTGACCGGTGTCGCGGGCAACGGCGGCAACGGCGGCACCGCCTACAGGGGCGACGGCGGGGACGGCGGGAACGGCGGTGACGCCGGATCGATAACCATCGTCAACGGCGAGCGGGTCGACAATTCGCTCGCGGTGGCTGCGACCGGCGGCAACGGCGGCAACGGCGGCCTGAGCTTCAACGGCGACGGCGGCAACGGCGGCAACGGTGGCAGCGCGGCCACCACGGTCGGTGACGCCACCGCGGGAAGCGGTGGCGCCGGTGGCTCCAGTCTTGGGGGCGACGGCAATGGCGGCGAAGGCGGCGACGGCGGCGTCGGCGCGTCTACCACTGCCGCCAACGCCACCGCCACCGGTGGTAGCGGCGGCGACGGCGGCAACGGCGGGTGGGCGTTCGGCGATGGCGGCGACGGCGGCGACGGGAGCCACAGCGTCGCTAGCTTGGCCGGCAACGCGATTGGCGGCAACGGCGGAGACGGCGGCAATGCCGGCGGCATATTCAGCAACGGCGGGGACGGCGGCGACGCCAATGCTGCCGGCGGCGATTTCGCAACGGGGGTTTTCGCCGACGGCAACGCGACCGGCGGCACCGGTGGCGACGGCGGCCTCGGCGGCGCCGGCAGCCTCGAAAGCGGCGGCGATGGCGGTGACGGCGGACGGGCCGCCGCCGGCGGTTTCGGCGGCGGCTTCACCAACACCGTTGCCACCGGGGGCAAGGGCGGCGATGGCGGTGACGGCCCCACGTCCAGCAACGGCAACGGTGGCGATGGCGGCAACGGCGGCGAGGCCAAGAACCCTCGAGCAGACGGTTCGTCGTTCGGTGGTAGTGGTGGCGATGGCGGCAATAGCGGACCCGCTGGAGGCAACGGCGGCTCCGGCGGCAGCGGCGGCAACGCCGTGAGCCCTGTCAGCGGCACCGTCGCCACCGGAGGTAACGGTGGCAATGGCGGCACCGGTGTCCCCGCTGCTAACGGCGGCTCCGGCGGCACCGGCGGCACCGGGCACACCGACGGCCAGGCCGGCGCCGACGGGTAGCTGCCTCTATTGCGAACGCCGAAGCGATTGTCTCGCTTTCGGTTCTGGATCTGTCGGCACCGCTTATCGTGTACGGGACCGTAATTCGCTCGAGAGGCTGATGTGCAGAGGCCGCCGTTCGGCCGCGACCGCTTGATGGAGTTGTTGGGCTGATGGTGGACTGGTACCTGCAGATCCTTCACTGGGATCGGCGCATGCCGCTCAACTTCGACCTCGGTCCGCTGCACATCCACCTGCACGCCCGCGCCGTCTTCTTCATGTGGGTCACAGTCGCGATCCTCGTGATTGGCGGTATCGCGGTGCTCATCTCGCGCAAGCGGGAACTGATCGAGAAGTGGACCACCTGGCTGCTCATCGCACCGGTGGTCGGCATCCCGGTCTGGATAGGCCGCGGTCCCACCGCTGCGTTGGCCGCTGTGTTGGCGATTGTCGCGGTGCTGGAGTACGTGCGCCTGGTGAAGCTGAGCAGAGTCGATACGTGTGTGTTACTGGCGCTGAGTGTGCTGTACCCGTTGGCGGCATGGCTGCGCCCATCGTTGTTGGGTCTCGCGCCGATCATCGTGTTGGCCTGTGCGCTGCCCGCGGTGCTCGGCGGAGACGTCGAACATGGCGGCAGGCGTATGGCATTCACCGGTTTCGGTTCGGTGTGGATCTGCTGGTCCTTGGCCCACCTGGTGATGCTCTGGCCGGATACCTTCCTGGTGGCCTTCGCGGCCTCCGCCGCCGACGTCGCCGCTTGGTGCGGTGGAAAAGGGTTGCGTCGCTTCGGGTGGGCGCGTAAGCCGTTGTCGCCGTTGAGTCCAAACAAGACGGTCGGCGGTGTGGTTGGCGCGTTCATCGGATCGTTTCTCGTGCTCACGTTGCTTGGCACGATTTCGGTCGGTCTGCTCATCGCGGTCGCGTTCGGCGGCCTGCTCGGCGACCTCCTCGAGTCGATGGTCAAGCGGCAGGCCCAGGTTAAGGATGCAGGCACTTGGCTGCCGGGCTTCGGAGGCCTGCTCGACCGGATCGACTCGCTATTGCTAGTCCTACCGCTGGCTTATCTCCTCGGATGAGCGAGTTCGGTTCTGTGGCAGAGTATTTCGGTGGTCGCCGTGCCTGACGAATTCCTGGCACAGGAGCGCCAATCACGTGTCTGGTCGGCGATCGCCCGTCTCGTCACGAGTCCGTACGGCCTGCTGCTGGCGTTCGTGTGGGGGTATGCCGAGGCGCTGAGTTGGTTCATCGTCGCCGAGATGGCGCTGATACTGTTCGCCGCCGCTGTCCCTCGTCGCGTGATGCCGTGGGCGGCAGCGGTGATCGTCGGCTCGGTGCTCGGCGTGCTGACCAACGCGTGGCTGACGTCTCGCGGTGTTTTGTTGCCCGCGCCTCTGACGACCCCGCGGATGGCGGCGACGGCCTTCGACCAGTTGGCCGCAGGGCCGAGCGCGATGATGAATCAAGCGTTGTCGGGCATCCCCGTCAAGGTGTACGCCCGCGCCGCCGGTGAGCACCACATCGAAACGTGGAACCTGGCCGGCTGGACGCTGTTGGAGCGTGGACTTCGGATCTCGATGGTGGGGCTGGTGGTCTGGCTACTGTCAAAGCTGTTCCATCCCTTGCTTCGACGGCTTTACAGCATCTACTTGGTCATCGCGGTCATCGTTTTCACCGCGGCGCTCTCGGCGGTGATCGCGGCGTGGTCCTAGCTGAAATCCGCTGGCGCTGCGCGGCGACCGAATAGATTGTCCGGATGAGCCGGCCGCTGCCGCCCACGATCACCGTCAGCTTCGGGAGTGGTTGGCAGCGCACATTCGCGCCGGGCCACGATGTCGCCATTGGGCGTGATGTGCGGGCCGACGTGCGCCTTCCGCACCCCGCGGTATCCCGGGTGCACGTGCTGCTGCGTTACCACGACGGTCGCTGGGTCGCGATCGACAACGAGAGCAGGAACGGAATCTTCCTCGCCGAACAGCGGGTGTATTCCGTCGACATCCGCAGCGGGCAGATCCTTCATCTCGGTGATCCCGAAGGCCCGTGGGTGACGTTCGAACTCGGCCCACCGCAGGAGCCCCGACATCGGCCGAGACGAGTCCGCGCGACGAACGTGTTGCTCGCCCGCCGCAGTCCCGCGGCACCGGGAAATCCGAGTCGAACCACCGATCAACCACGATCGGCCGCGACTTCGGCAACGACGTCGTCATCCCGGATGTGCTGGCCTCGGGCCACCATGCGACCTTGGTGACGACGCCAGAGGGAGTGCGGATACAGGACGCCGACAGCGCCAACGGAACGTTCGTCAACGGCGAGCGCGTCACGAACTCGGCCCTGAAGCCGAACGACGTCGTCACGATCGGCAATGTCGACTTTGTGTTCGAGGACGGCAATCTCGTCCGTCGCATCGAACCCGCCGACAAGACCGGTGGCCTCGAGGTGCGCGACATCAGCTTCACCATCGAAGGCAATCGCACACTGCTGGACCGTGTTTCGTTCTCCGCACCGCCAGCCTCATTGACCGCCGTGATCGGCCCGTCGGGTTCGGGCAAGACCAGTTTGTTGAAGGTGCTGGCGGGCGGTACGCGGCCTGACAGCGGTGCGGTGCTATTCGAAACCCACGACGTCCACGCCGAGTACGCGTCGTTGCGCACCCGGATCGGCATGGTTCCGCAAGACGACGTCGTGCATCGTCAGCTCACCATCAACCAGGCATTGGGCTACGCGGCCGAACTGCGAATGCCGCCGGACACCACCAAGGAAGACCGGCAGCGCGCGGTCGCGCAGGTGCTCGAGGAACTCGAGTTGACGCCACACGCGGACACCCGCGTCGACAAGCTGTCGGGCGGGCAGCGTAAACGCGCGTCGGTCGCGTTGGAGTTGTTGACCGGTCCGTCGCTGCTGGTGCTCGACGAGCCAACGACCGGACTGGACCCCGCGCTGGACCAGCAGGTGATGAAGATGCTGCGCCAGCTCGCCGACGCAGGCCGGGTCATCGTGGTCGTGACGCATTCGCTTGCCTATCTGGATGTCTGCGACCAAGTGCTGTTGCTGGCTCCCGGCGGCAAGACCGCATTCTGTGGGCCGCCCGATGAGCTCGCATCGGCGATGGGCACCGCCGACTGGGCCGACATCTTCACCGACATCAGCACGGATCCCGACGCGGCCCAGCGGCGATTTCTCGAGCGCGCCGGTCGCGTCGACAAACCGCCGACCCCGCCCGCACCAGGGCAACCCGCTGCGTCGGGAACGGCCGTGCAGGCCAACCTGTGGCGCCAGTTCTCGACGCTCGCGCGCCGACAGCTGCGGCTGCTCGTCGCCGACCGCGGTTACTTCGTGTTCTTGGCCCTGTTGCCGTTCCTCGTCGGGCTGCTGCCGCTCGCCGTCGCGGGCCACGCCGGCTTCGGCAAGGCTGAATTCACAGGCGCCGCACCGAACGAGGCGAAGCAGATCTTGGTGATGATGAACTTCGGTGCGTTCTTCATGGGCACCGCTCTGACGGTTCGCACATTGGTCGGCGAACGCGCCATCTTCCGCCGCGAGCAAGCGGTCGGATTGTCCACGTCGGCGTATCTCGCGGCCAAGATCGCGGTGTTCGGCGCGATCGCGGTGGTTCAGTCCGCGGTCCTGGTCTTGGTGGTGACGATCGGCAAGGGTGCGCCGATGGGCGCGACGGCGATGGGGAGTCCGACCTTCGAGCTTTTCGTGGGCATCGCGGCAACCTGTGTGGCGTCGGCCATCGTCGGCCTGTTCGTATCGGCGCTGGCGCAGAACAGCAATCAGGTACTGCCGCTGACGGTGGTGGCGTTGATGGTGCAGGTGGTGCTCGCGGGCGGCATGATCCCGGTGACCGATCGGGTGCTCGATCCGCTCTCGTGGCTCACGCCGGCGCGCTGGGGCTTGGCGGCCACCGCGTCGACGGCCGATCTGACCAACACGGTGTTGGTGATCTCGAAGGATTCCCATTGGGCGCACACCGCGTCGGCGTGGCTTTTCGACATCGCCATGCTCGGCGTTCTATCGGTGTTCTACGCAGGCCTTGTCCGGTGGAAACTCCGGCTCCGGGAGCGATTTCGGCGCGCCTACGGACGCTGAGCGGGCGTTAGCGCGCCGAAATCACTTATGCAGCGAGGGCGTACCGGTTGACGACGTCGGCCTGGACGCCTTCCTTCAGGGTCACGACCTGCTCCCGCAGCTGCGGGGCAGAGATGCTGTTCGGGTCGACGGCTTCGCCGATGTGGACCTGCATCGGGGCGGGGGACCAGCGGCCGCCCTTGGGCAGCACGTCGGCGGTGCCGGTCAATGCGATCGGGACGATCGGCACACCGCATTCACGCGCCAACCGCAGCGCGCCGGAGCGGAATTCCGCGACGCTGCCGTCGGTCGAGCGGGTGCCCTCGGGGTAGATGACGACGGTGCGGCCGGCCTCAAGTGCCGGGCGGACCGCGGCGAGCATCGCGTCGAAGCTGCCGCCGCCGTTGCGCCGCACGGGCAGCACGCCGGCCAGCGAGCTGGCGATGAACTTGCGCACCGGCACGTCGAACCAGTAGTCGGCGGCCGCGACGAAGACGGGCTTGGCGTTGGGCGGCAGCGCGGCCAGCAGGACCGCGGTGTCGGCGTGCGAGGAGTGGTTGGCCACCACGACGCAGCCGCCCTTGACGTTCCACTTCCCGTTCACGGTGAGCCCGCCCGACACTGCGGACACGACTCGCCACATCCAGTGCCGCAGCACGCTCGAGATTCGCATGGTGGTCATGACGAAAGATTGCGCCATACCGCTTGGCGGATCCTTGGGGAATCCTGGCAGCCGATCAGCGTGCTCCGCTCAGGCGAGCGAGCGCGTACCGGTTGACGACGTCGGCCTGGACGCCTCCTTGAGGGTGACGACCTGCTCGCGCAGCTGCGGGGCAGAGACGGTGTTGGGGTCGACGGCTTCGCCGATGTGGACCTGCATGGGGGCGGGGGACCAGCGGCCGCCCTTGGGCAGCACGTCGGCGGTGCCGGTCAATGCGATCGGGACGATCGGCACTCCGCATTCGCGGGCCAACCGCAGGGCGCCGGAGCGGAATTCGGCGATGCTGCCGTCGGTCGAGCGGGTGCCCTCGGGGTAGATGACGACGGTGCGTCCGGCCTCCAGCGCCGGGCGGACCGCGGCGAGCATCGCTTCGAAGCTGCCGCCGCCGTTGCGCCGCACGGGCAGCACGCCGGCCAGCGAGCTGGCGATGAACTTGCGCACCGGAACGTCGAACCAGTAGTCCGCGGCCGCGACGAACACGGGCTTGGCGTTGGGCGGCAGTGCGGCCAGCAGCACCGCGGTGTCGGCGTGCGAGGAGTGGTTGGCCACCACGACGCACCCGCCCTTCACGTTCCACTTCCCGTTCACCGTGAGCCCGCCCGACACTGCGGACACCACTCGCCACATCCAGTGCCGCAGCACGCTCGAGATTCGCATGGTGGTCATGCCGCCACCGCCGTCAAGGGCGCCGTGATTGCGGCGAACTCTGCGTCATCGGCGAGCCGCTGCTCTTCCTGCTGCCGCTTTGCGGCCAGCTCGCGCTTCGCGGCGCGCAGCCGCAGCACGGTGGTGATCAGTGAACCGTTCACCAGCTGAGTCAGCACGATCGGCAGGATTACCGGGAACGCGACGGCCAGTGCGATGAAGAGGCACCGCTCGGTCTTGCCAAGCGGGCCACCGTTGCGTCGGGTCGCACCTGCGGCCGCGGCGGCCAGCGAGGCGAACGTGGGCAGTGTCGCGGCCAGCGCGGCCACGAGCACCTGAATCACGGGCCAGGACAGCCAGTGCATCCCGGGGCCGTGCAGCCGAGCCGCGAAAACGGCCAGCCCTGCGAAGGTCAGCATGTCGGAGGCGCGATCGCCGATCTCGTTGAGCACGAAGCCCCACGGTCGGCTGACTCCCCGAGCGCGGGCAACCGCGCCGTCGAGGTTGGCACCGGCCAGCCGCAGCACCAGAAACAGCGCCGCGAGCGGCCAGATTCCGAAGGCGATGGCGACACCGGCGCCGCCGGCCGCCACGACCCCGGCCGCGGTGAAGACGTCCGGTGACACGTTGTGTGCCACGGCGGTGTCAAGGATCGGCGTCAGGCGACGGGTGAACCAGGGCTTCAGCGCGTAGAGGCCATTCATCTGCCGTGCGCGCGGTGAAGTTGTCGGGAGAGAAGACTCGATCTTCGCGACATTCGGGTTCATGTTTGGCTCCTTTCGTGCTGTGGGCCCTTGTTGGCCGTGACGAAAGATTGCGCCATACCGCTTGGCGGATCCTTGGGGAATCTTGCAGCCGAATCGGCGCGCACAAACTGCGCCCATCGACGCAGGTAGAGCGCCTGATCAGCTGCGGCGCTAGTCGCCGGTTCGAGTGAATGTTTCGGTGACGGCCGTGTTGGCTGCGCAGGTCCCGGTCTGTTCCTGGCGACCGTGCCCGATGAGCTTCGTGATCGGATCCTGCGGTGGTTCGGGTAGCGGAAACTCCGCGGTGTACTTCAGGTGGGTCGGGCCGCCGGGGGGCGGGCACTTACCGTCGAACTCGAGTTCGGAGGTCCACTTCCCGTCGGCGAATACCAGCGGTCGGAAATCCGATGGTGAATGGAAGTAGCTCATGCACCTATCGCCAGTGCGAAGACAGTCGGTGGTGACGTCGTAAACCAAATCCTGTTGTGGGGAGCCGTTCGTGAAGTTGCGCGTCAGCTGGTAGTGGCCGCGCAACGCTTCGGCAGGGGACACCACCCGTGGCGGCAGGGTGGTTGGGTCGGGGAGGGTGTTGACGTCAATGGTTCCGGTGCGCGCGAACGTCACGGTTCCCGTACCCGAGCAGCCACCGCTGCTGGTCCCGCTGAACTCGCCGGCGAGGGTGCCGTCGGGACGTGGTTGCAGTGTGAACACGTCCCAGACTTCGTCGGGAGCGTTGTGGCACTGATCTGTGCCGAGGCCCACGGCCACCCAGCGTCCGTCGATCTCGTCGAACACCAGGCTGGACACGGCCGGGCCTTCGCCACTCAGGCGTAAAGCCGTCGCCACGCACCCGTCGGGGCGACACGTCGAGCGCACCCCCCACCTGGCCGTCATCGGCGTCGCGCCTTCGACGAGTTGGCCATCCATGAGGGTGGTCGCGCTGAAGTCGGCCCGGTAGATACCGGTGAAATCAGCCATGCCGGGTGACGCAGTGCCGGTATTCGGCGGCGTGGTGCGGGCCCGATCGTCGTCCCGGGTGAGCATCGTGCCCGCGACGACACCGGCGACGATCAGCAACACGACGCCGGCCAGTGCGCCGATCAGGACGCGGCGGCGCCGCTTGCCGGCGGGCGGTGCCGGTGGCGGTGGTCCGCCGAAGTGCGCCGGCGCGGCGGGCGACCCGCCGCTGGATTGCCACGGTTGGGTCTGCGTCGGGTCCGACACGACCGTTGGCGCCGGTGGAGTCTGACCGATCGGGTCGGTGATGGCGTGCCGTGCGGCAGTGGCCATCTCTACGGCTGTGGGGTACCGGGCAGTGGGTTCTTTGGCCAGGCCGGTGGCGATCACGCCGTCCATCGCGGTCGGGACGGTGGCGCGATCCTTGGAGGGTCGGGGCGGTGGCATGACCATGTGGCTCACCGCGACCTGCTCGAGGGTGTCGCCGGGGAAGGGCAATTCACCGGTGAGGCATTGGTAGAGCACGCAGGACAACGCGTAGATGTCGGCGCTGGCATCGCTTTGGCCGGTGTTGAAGCGTTCGGGTGCCATGTACGCCCACGTGCCGATGGTGGTGTTGGCCGATGTCAACGCGGTGTCGCTGGCGGCGCGCGCGATCCCGAAGTCGATCAGGTAGGCGAAGTCATTTGGCGTTACCAGGATGTTGGAGGGTTTGACGTCGCGGTGCACAAGCCCCGCCTGGTGGGCGCTTTGCAAGGCGGAGGCGATCTGTTCGACGATGTGCACCGCACGCGGGGCGTCCAGCGGCCCGTTGTTCAACATGGTCTGCAGATCCACGCCGTTGATCAGCCGCATGGTGACGTAGAGGCGACCGTCGATCTCCCCGACGTCATGGATCGGCACGACGTGCGGATCGTCAAGGCGCGCGGCGGCGCGGGCTTCGCGGCGGAACCGCTTCTCGAATTCGGGGTCCTTGGCGAAGTGCGGCAGCAGCATCTTCACTGCGACGGTGCGGTCGATTTCGGTGTCGTGGGCACGCCACACCTCGCCCATGCCGCCGCGACCCAGCAGCTCGATCAGCTGATAGCGGCCAAACGGCGTGCCCTCCACCGGCTCACGATAACGACTATGCCGAGGCCGCCAGTGCCTTCTCGTCTTCGACGGCGAACGTGTCCTCAAGCCGCAGCGGCTCGTAGTCGACATCGATGTCCGCTAGCGGACGGCCCCGCGCGCTACTGATCGTGCCGAACCGTCGCATTCCCTTGTCGGTGGCGTACTGCTGGAACTCGTCCTTCTCCAGGCCGAACGGGATGTTGTCGGCGTCGTAGAGGGCATATGCGTCTTCGGTGTTCTGCAATGCCAGCGGAATGAGCTCGTTCATGCGCGTCTCGAACACACCCCACATGGAGTCGTCGGCGGCGACGTGGCGCCGACAGGTGAACGTGCCCCATGCCATGTGGCGCCTCTCGTCGTCACCGATGCGCTTCACCAGTTCCTGCATGCCGGGAAGAATGCCGCGATCGACGCAAATCTTGTGCCACGCATAGTATCCCGTGAGCGCCATCATGCCTTCGATCACGTGGTTGTAGGTGGCCGATGCGCGAACCTGGGCGGCTGGCGATGGATCACTCGAAAGCGTGTCCAGCGATTCCGGCAGCTCCTCGTAGAAGATCTTCCGGTACGCGGGCAGGTCGTCCAGGTAGTGCTGCAGGTCGTCGGTCAATCCGACGGCGTCGAGCCACATACGGAACACCTGGGTATGTTTGGCCTCCTCGAACGCGAACTGCGTCAGGTACATCTCGTCGCCGAGTCGTCCTTCGGCGCGCATCGCCGCCATGAACGGCTGGATGTCTTGGGTGACCGCTTCCTCGCCCGCGATGAACTCCGCGCACAGTCGCGCGGCCCAGTCCCTTTCGTCCTCGGACAGCGACTCCCAGTCCGCTCGGTCACGGGAGAAGTCGATGTCGGCAGGATCCCAGAACTTCGCGTTGCCCCCGGCGAACAGTTTCAGCGGCAGGCTGCTCCAGTTCAGCCCGCCCGCGCCAAGCGATTGTGAACGTGTCCGCATCATGATGTGACCTCCTCAGATCAAAGGTGCTGGGGCAGTGGATGTTTCGCCGCCGGGTTGGCGGTGGGGGACTGTGAGGCGACGGAAGAGAAAGCGGCAGCCAGTACCGCGACCAGCCTGCGCACGGCCAGTGCCGGCTGCTCGGGCGTCGGCTCGTCAAGCCCGAGAATCGGATCCATACCGCGCACATACGGCGCAAGCGCCAGATGGGGAAAGATCATCAACAGCAGCGACATCAACGCGTCGGTATCGCTGTCCGCACGCAGGTCTCCCCGTGCGTGAGCGTCGCGCACAAGCGGCCGAAGGACCTCAAGGTAATGACGATGTATGACGGTCCGCACGCTGATGCGGGCGTCGGTGTCGACCTCCAAGCTCGCCGCCGCATGAAGCGAACGTTCCCGCGGATGATCGGCGAAGTAGGCGACCCAGCTGTCGAGAAAGTCGGTGAGGAATTCGAAGAACGGTCTGCTCGGGTCGAGCTCGCGGATGCGGGTCTCCATATAGGAACGCACTCGCTGGCTACCGACGTCGGCGATGAACGCGTAGAGGTCGCGCTTGTCCGCGAAGTACTGGAACAGGCTTCCCTTCGCGACTCCTGCGCGCCGAGCGATGACGTTCAGGCTGCCACGCGAAAAGCCGTGCGCTCCAAACTCGGCCTCTGCGGCCTCCACTATCGCTGCGCGACGAACCGGGTCGACGCGAGCCCATGTCACAGTCGGCATCGGGTCCTTCCAGGGGTCGATGACCACTGGTCATATTACTGTGAGCCACGTCACGGTCAAGGCCCAAATTTGGCCGGAGCATTGCCTGCGTGACCGAAAGTCGGAACTAGTCAGCGGTCTTCGGCATGCCTGGCGAGGAATTCCACGACTGCCCCGGCGAAGAGGTCGTTGCGATCGCCGGCGACCATATGACCGGCACCGCCGACGTCGACGAAGTCGATCTCGGGGAAGCGTGAGATGAACTCGTGGGCCCTCTCTTCGGTGACGAGATCGCTCATTTGGCCCCGCACAAGGAGCATGGGCACGTTGTTGCGAAGAATTGCTTCGATCGCCGTGTAGAGGCGGTCGACCTCGGTCACTTCGATGGGCGGAAGCGCCGAGGTGCCGTCGATGAATTTCGGGTCCCAATGCCAGAACCAGCGCCCGTCGCGGCGGCGCAGGTTGGTCCGAAGACCGTCGAGGTCGGTTGGTCGGCTTCGGTGAGGGTTGTACTCCTGGATCGCGTCCGCGACCTCCTCCAGTGAGTCAAATCCCGACAGCATGCGGTCATTCATGAAGCTGTGTATCCGCGATGCCCCCGATGGGTCCATGTTGGGCACGATGTCCACGAGAACCACGGCGCGCACCGCGTCCGGCGCAAGTTCCCCCGCGAGCAGCATCGCCGTGAATCCGCCGAGCGAGGCGCCCACCAATACTGGTCGCGGTGGAAGGTGACGCAGCACCTCCAAGACGTCCCCCGCGAAGGTGGTGACGCGATAATCGCCGTCTTTGGACCAGTCGGACTCGCCATGGCCGCGAAAGTCGACCGTGACCGCTTGCCATCCACGCTCGGCGACCGCGGCGGCCGCTCGTCCCCAGGAGCGGCGGGTCTGACCGCCTCCGTGCAAGAACACCACGGCCGGAGCGAGTGGATCGCCGAGGCGGTCAGCGACGATGCGAACGCCGCCAACGCCGTCGGTGTTGAACAAGTCGGGTGACGTACTCACGGAATCAGCATCCGCGATCCGGCCCCAAATGCAAGCACCGCGGTGAGGTGCTAGGCGTCGAAATTGGTGCCGGTGCTGAGCTGTTCCCACTTCGAGATTTCGTCTGCGCGGGCGTCCGCGATGTAGCGGTAGGCGGCGACGGCGTCGGGTCCGAGGAGTAGGAAAGCAGGCGGCTCGCTGGATTCCACTGCGGCGATGATCGCGGCGCCGGCCTTGGCAGGGTCGCCCGCCTGATTGCCGTGCATGGTGTCGTTCTCCTTCCGGCGCTGCCCTGCGGTCGCCGCGTAATCGTCTATGACCCTGGCCGACTGTGTGAGCGAGCGTCCCGCGAAGTCGGTGCGGAACGCGCCCGGCTCAACCGTGGTGACCGAGATACCAAGGGGGGCAAGCTCACCGCGCAGCGCTCCACTCAGTCCTTCAATGGCGGCCTTCGCCGCGGCGTAGTACCCGGATCCCACCGGAGTCAGCTGAACGCCGATCGAGGAGATGTTCACGATGGCACCGGAGCGACGCGCCCGCATGCCGGGAAGCGCGGCTTTGATCATCGCGACGGTGCCGAAGAAGTGCGTCTCGAACAGGGTACGTATATCGGCGTCGTCGCCTTCTTCGACGGCGGCGCGGTAACCATAACCGGCGTTGTTGACAAGCACGTCGACGCCGCCGAACCGCTCTTCGGCCTGCTGCACAGCGGAGGCGACCTGTTCGGCATCGGTGACGTCAAGCGCAACGGGGAGCACACGATCGGGCCCGCCCTCGGTCAGGTCTTTGACTCTGGTGATGTCGCGTGCGGTGACGGCGGCGTTGTGGCCCGCGCCGATGACGGCTTCGGCAAGGGCGCGTCCGAGGCCGGTCGAGCAGCCGGTGATGAGCCAGGTGGACATTTGCGATCGTTCCTTTCGCCCCGCTGGCCAGTATGTAGGAACTGCGGATTCGCGGCAGCAGCCTCGTTACGCTCGATGGCGTGGGGGAGACGTTGTATGCAACGTGCGGCGATCTGAGCATCGCGTATCACGTGTCGGCGAGGGGCCCGTCGACCTGGTCTTCGTCGGGCCGTTCGTCAGCCACATCGAGGTGGCTTGGGCCCTGCCCGAATTCAAGTCGTTCTTCGATCAGCTCGCCACTTTCTGTCGCGTAGTCCTATTCGACAAGGCCGGGGTCGGGTTGTCGGACCCAGTCCCGAAGGTTCGCACGCTGGATGAGCGAGCGGCCGAGATCGAGTCCGTCATGGATGCCGTCGGCTTCTCAAAGGCGGCGGTTTGGGGTATGAGCGAAGGCGGCCCGGCCGCCTGTATCTTCGCGGCGACACGACCGGAGCGAACCCGGGCGCTACTCCTCTACAGCACCTTCGCCTACCTCTGGTTCAACGGATGGGACGACGTGGAGCGCGACCCGGCCGAGTTGCGGGTGCGCGCGCTCGCTGAGCTTGGCGAGCAGTACACCCCGTCAGCGGAGCAGCTCAGCCACCTCCAGGAGCTTGGCCTCGCCGTCCGCTCGTCGTGGGGTACGGGTGCGGCGTTCAGCGTCGGCGCGCCGTCGATCCGGTCGATGCGCCAGCTGGCAACGTTCGAACGCATGTGCGCGAGCCCTGGGATGGCACGGGCATCATTTGAAACGGGCTTCCGGATGGACGTGCGGCCCGTGCTGCCGACGATTACCGTGCCAACCCTGGTCATTCATGCCACCGGGGACCGCGGGATCCCGGTGCAGTGTGGGCACTACCTCGCCGACCACATTCCGGCCGCCCGGATGCTCGAGGTCGATGGCGCGGACCACGCGCCCTGGTGGACCGAGCCGGACCGAATCCTGACCGCGATGGAGGAGTTCCTCACCGGCAGCCATGCGGCGCCGTCGCAGTCCCATCGCGCACTGCGCACCGTGGTGTTCACGGACATGGTCGCATCGACACAACACGTCGCCGCGAGCGGCGATGAGCGGTGGCGGGCGGTTCTCGAGCGGTTTGGACAGATCACAGTCGAACTCACAGAGCGGTTTGGCGGCACGGTGGTGAAGAGCACGGGCGACGGTCATCTCATGACATTCGAAGGGCCGACGCAGGCCATCCGCTGCGCCGAGGCGCTGCGGTCCGATGCCGAAATAATTGGGATCGAGATCCGCGCCGGTATCCATACCGGCGAGTGCGAGCTGCTCGAAAGCGACATCGGGGGGATCGCAGTACACATCGCGGCGCGAATCCTCGGCCAAGCCGGCGCCGGGGAAATCCTGGTCTCCCGGACCGTGCGCGATCTGGTCGTCGGCTCGGGCACCGGCTTCGACGACCGCGGCAGCGTCGAGTTGCGCGGCGTGCCCGGCACCTGGCAGCTGCTGGCGGTCGATCCCGACGGCGCGCGGGCGGGAACGGCCGAGGCGCAACTGACGTCGATGCCGACCCCAGGCCCGCGGGCTGCGATGCGACGGTCGGACCGAGCGGTGGAGGTGATCGCCCGGCGGACGCCGTGGATCCTTCGCACGGTCGCGCGTCTCAACCCACCCACCGGACGTAGCGGGACACCTACCGGAGCCAGCGCGCGCTCCCTCTAGAGGATGTCGGTGATGTCGTTCTTCAGGGCCTCGGCACCCGTGCCGAAGACTGCTTGGACGCTGTTGCCGACCTCGATGACACCCGCGGCCCCGAGACTCTTCAGCCGATCCTGATCCACCTTGCTCTTGTCCGCGACCTCCATGCGAAGTCGCGTGATGCACGCGTCGACGTTGAGCAGGTTCTCCCGGCCGCCGAACGCCGCGATGACTTGCTCGGCCTTGCTGTCGGTCGCAGCGGGCAGGTGCGGTCTTCGTTGCGGTCGCGGTGCCACCGGTCGCCACGGCGGTGGCGGAGTCGGCGCCCTCGCCGAGGTTCGCCTGCTCCTCCGCCTCGAATTCGGTCTCCGGCTCGCGTCCAGGGGTTCTCAAGTTCCACTTCGTGATCGCGAACCGGAACAGCAGGTAGTAGATGACGAAGAAGACAACACCCATACCGATGAGCAGCGGGATGTTCTTTGCGGCGGGCGCCGTGCCGTAGAGCAGTAGATCGATGAGGCCCGCGGAGAACGAGAAGCCGAGGTGGATGTCGAGCAGGTACGCGATCGCCAGGGACAGCCCCGTCAGCACCGCATGGATGAGGTAGAGCGGGAAAGCCACGAACATGAACGCGAACTCGAGAGGCTCGGTTATGCCTGTCAGAAACGCGGTCAGCGCCGCGGCCGCCAGGATGCCGATGGCGACCTTCCGCTGCTTCTTGTTCGCCACGTGGATCATCGCCAGCGCGGCGGCGGGCAGCCCGAACATCAGGATCGGGAAGAAGCCGGCGGTGTAGGCGCCGCCCGTGGGGTCGCCCGCGGTGAAGCGGGGGATGTCGCCGGTGACGAGTTCGCCGCCAGGAGGCTGGTACTCGCCGTAGAGGAACCAGATGTAGGAGTTCGGAATGTGGTGCAGGCCGAGCGGAATCAGCATGCGGTTGGCGAACCCGTAAACAAAAGCGCCGATAGCGCCCGATCCGGCGATGAACTTGCCGAGGCCGGTCAGTCCGGCGTCGAAGATCGGATAGAAGTAGCTCATCGCGAACGCGAGGAAGAGGCGACGCCACCGATACCACGATCGGGACGAAGCGCCTGCCGCCGAAGAATCCGAGGTAGGAGGGCAATTGGATGGTGTGGTAGCGGTCGAAGAGCCAAGCGGTGAGCAGGCCGACCACGATGCCCGCGAACACGCTGTAGTTGATCTGGGCTTGGTCGCCGGCCTTGTCGACCTCGCCTGCGAGCACGATCGGCGACATCGTCTTGAACACCGCCTGCACCACGAGGTAGCCGACGACGGCGGACAGCGCGGTCGAACCGTCCGCCTTCTTGGCGAATCCGATGGCGACGCCGACGGCGAAGAGCAGGGGGAGGTTGCTGAACAGCGCGTCGCCTGCAGCGCTCATCGCCTGGAAGAAGGAGCTGATCACCGGGGCGTGAATTCTGCCGAGTACGTCGGGCTGGCCCAGCCGCAGCAGGAGGCCCGCGGCAGGCAACACCGCGATCGGCAGCATCAGGCTCTTGCCAAGCCGCTGCAGTTGCGCGAAGCCGGGAATGCGCCGACCCGACTTTGCCGCCGCCCCTTGAGGTTTCGCCGTGTCGCTCATGTCCTCTGACCCTCCTCTGCCGCAAACGCCGTCCGCCGCCGAAGCTGAGCGGAAGCCTAGACGAGAACGTGTGAAGTTGAGACCGTCTTGCCGACACGCTCGTATTGTTTGGTGCGTGACGCACGACGTCAGTCCTCGCCCCGGTCGCGGGGCGGGCCGTTCCGCTGCAGGATGTCCCCGACCCCGTGTTCTCGCCAGGGCATGGTCGGCTACGGCGCCGCAATCGACCCCCCGCGCGGCGTGATCGACGCGGTCGCTCCGGTCAGCGGCAAGCTCTTGAAATTGATGCCGCACGCCTACATCGTCATGACCCCGGACAACGTCGGCGTTCTGGTCCACCTGGGCCTGGACACCGTCGCACTCAATGGCGAAGGCTTCACGACCCACGTCACTCAGGGCGACAATGTCACCGCGGGCCAGGTCGTCATCACCTACGACGTCCCTTCGGTCGAGGCCAAAGGGCTCAATCCGATTGTCCCCGTTGTGGTCATGGACGAACGTGAGCAAGAGAACGTGGTTCCGTCCGAGGCAGTGACCTCGGGGGCGGACATCGATTCCGGTGCAAGCCTTTTCACCGCGAACAAGTAGATGGAAGTCGTCATCCTGCACGACGCCAAGGAGATTGGCGTCGTCGCCGCCGACGCGATCTGTGCGCTGCTCGATCGCAAACCGGACGCAGTCCTTGGGCTCGCCACCGGATCGTCGCCGACGGTGATCTACGACGAACTGGCGGCGCGCCGCGATGCCGGGCTTGTCTCATTTCGGCAGGCCCGTGGTTTCACCCTCGACGAGTACGTCGGCCTGCCCGCCGACCATCCGCAGCGGTACAGGAACGTCATCGACACCGGCTTCGCGTCCCGTGTTGACTTCGCTCCCGGCGCCGTCGAGGGCCCCGATGGCCTGGCCGCCGACATCCCCGCCGCGTGTGCCGCGTACGAGAACGCGATCCGCGAGGCGGGCGGTGTCGATCTGCAGATCCTCGGGATCGGCACCGACGGGCATATCGCATTCAACGAGCCGGGATCATCGCTGGCCTCCCGCACCCGGATCAAGACGCTGACCAGGCAGACGCGCATCGACAACGCCCGCTTCTTCGGCGGCGACGTCGAATCGGTGCCGACGCACTGCCTGACCCAGGGGCTGGCGACCATCATGGAGGCCCGGCATGTGGTCTTGGTGGCGATCGGTCGTCATAAGGCCGAAGCGGTTCATCACCTAGTCGAAGGGCCGGTGAGTGCGATGTGGCCTGCGAGCATCCTGCAGCATCACCCGCATGTGACGGTGCTGCTCGACGAGGGCGCGGCCCGTCGGCTTCAGCTCATCGACTACTACCGTGAGACCTACCTGTCCAAGCCGGAATGGCAGGGCATCTGAGTGCTGTTGACGGTTGACACCCTGCTCACGGGCCGAGAATTGTTGCGGCCCGGGTGGATTGAGATTTCACAGGGTGTGGTGGCTGCGATCGGCACAGGCGCACCGCCCCGGCCAGCGGATCACGATCTCGGCGCGGTGACGGTGGTGCCGGGCTTCGTCGATACGCATCTGCACGGCGGAGGAGGGGCGAACTTCTCCGACGCTTCCGTGGCCGACACGTCGACCGCGGTGGACTTGCATCGCCGCCACGGCACCACGACACTCGTCGCTTCCCTGGTTACCGCCGGCCCCGACGAGTTGCTGCGCCAGGTCGCGGCGTTGGCCGACGCCGTTCATGCCGGCTTGATCGACGGGATCCACCTCGAAGGTCCTTGGCTTTCCACCATGCGGTGCGGCGCACATCAACCGGCCCTGATGCGTGACCCGGACCCCGCCGAGATCGACCGCGTGCTGGATGCGGGTGGAGGGGCGATTCGAATGGTCACCTTCGCGCCGGAGCGTGATGGCGCGCTCGCGGCGATCGGCCAGGTCGTCGGCGCTGGCGTGGTGGCTGCCGTGGGCCACACCGAGGCGACCTATGAGCAGACGCGGGCGGCGATCGCGGCGGGCGCAACGGTCGGTACGCATCTGTTCAATGCGATGCGTCCGATCGACCGTCGTGAGCCCGGCCCGGTTGTTGCGCTTCTGGAAGATGACCGGGTCACCGTCGAACTGATCACCGATGGCGTGCACGTGGATCCCGCCATCTACCGTCATGTCACGAAAAGCGTGGGACCCGACCGGGTGTCCTTGATAACCGACGCGATGGCCGCTGCGGGTGTGGCGGATGGGGTCTATCAGCTCGGGCCGTTGGCGGTCGACGTGGTGGATGGGGTGGCGCGCGTGGCCGGAACGCAAACCATCGCAGGCGGAACCGCGACGATGGACCGGGTGTTCCGATTCGCCGTCGACCCACAGCGGGCTTGCTCGCGATGAGGCGCTGAGGCGGCCGTGCGTCAGGCGTCGATCAACCCCGCCCGGTCGTTGGGTCTGCCGTGCATGGGGCTTGCCTCGGGAGCCAGCGCCGACTTGGTGGTGCTCGACTCGGACCTTGCCGTGACGGGCGTGCTGCGTCAGGGATCGTGGGTCATCGAACCCGGAGTCGGGGGAGGATTGGGCAATGGCTGATCGGAATGTGCTTGGCGGCCCGCTGGAACCGTGCGGCACCGAGCCGCTGACCGGCTTCTACCGCGATGGCTGCTGCTCGACCGGGCCCGAGGACGTCGGCCTGCACACCATCTGCGCCGTGGTGACCGCCGAGTTCCTGGAACACCAGCGCTCGATCGGCAACGACCTATCCACGCCGATGCCGCAATATCGGTTCCCCGGACTGACGCCGGGCGACCGATGGTGCGTCACCGCGGTGAACTGGCTTCGGGCTCACAGCGACGGATACGCCGCTCCGGTTGTGCTGTCCTGCACCCACGAGCGCACCCTCGATGTCGTGCCGCTCGAGGTGCTCAAGGAGTACGCGGTCGACGTACCCGACGATCTCGGCGGCCTCTGAGGGAAATTGACGTTTCCGTAGACCTCGCGCGGGTACTCGTCCCCAAGGACGAGGAGGTCTGGAGAAATGCCTACTTGGAGTTGGGTACTTATTGCCCTCGCTGTGGTGATCGTGATGGCGCTGGCGGTGATCGTTGTGCTGTCGATGAGCCGACGCAAGCGAACCGAACGGCTGAGGAGTCACTTCGGTCCAGAGTATGACCGAGCCGTTGGCGAGTCCGCTGATCAAGACACCGCCGAGAAGGAGCTCGTAGCCCGCGAGCGAAAACGACAGAAGCTCGACATTGTTGCGTTGGCGCCGGAATCGCGAGCCAAGTACGCCGAATACTGGCGCACGGTGCAGACCGCGTTCGTCGACGATCCGGCCGGGGCGGTGGGAGACGCCGACCATCTCGTCACCGCGGTGATGCGCGAACGCGGTTATCCGATCGAAGATTTCGACCAACGAGCTGCCGATATCTCGGTCGATCACCCGAACGTCGTCGAGCACTATCGAGCCGCTCACGTCATCCACCTGGCGCAGGAGAAGGCCGACGTCGGCACCGAGGCGCAGCGGGAGGCGTTCGTCCATTACCGCGCGCTCTTCGAGAAGTTGCTTGAGACCGAACACAAGACCGAGAAGGACACGCCAAAGGAGGCACGCGCATGACAACCCACGATGAGCAAACCAGGGCATCGACCGTTCACACCGATCCACCGGCCGACGCTGTACCCGCGGAAGACGAACGACTGACCACAGCTGACGAATCATCCGAGGATCGGACGGCATCGCCGCAAATGGAGAATGAGCCTTCCAGCGAACCCTCGTCCGAAAGATCTCTGCTTGCCGACAACGACAGTTCGGGACTGCGCGCGCGCTGGGATGACGTCCAGGCCGCGTTCGTCGACAACCCCAAAGAGTGTGTTCAGAAAGCCGACACTCTTGTGGCAGAGGTCGTTGAGCAGCTGACGACAGGTTTCTCCGATGCGCGTTCGCGGCTCGAGGAGCAGTGGGCTCGAGGAGAGAAGGTCTCCACGGAGGACTTGCGCGTCGCTCTCAAGCGCTACCGCGAATTCTTCCAGCGGCTGCTGTCAGTCTGAGTCAACTTGTCGCCGCGATGAATTCGGCGATGATGCGGCCCAGCTCGGGACCCTTCTGCTCTTGGATGAAGTGAGCGGCGCCGGACACAGTCGTGTGCTTCTGGCCGCGCGCACCGGGGATGCGCTGCTGAAATACCTTGTCCCACCCCCGTGTTGGGGGATCCCCGTCTGAGTACGCGGTCAGGAACGGTCGCTCCCAGCGCTCGAGCGCGGCCATCGTGGCTCGTCCGATCGCGGCCCCAGGGTCGTTGCGGGTGAGTGGGACGAGCGCGGTGAGCTGTCGCAGACCGGCCTTGTACGACTTGTCGGGAAACGGTGCGTCGTAGCCCGCGAGCACGTCGTCGGACAACGGGCCCGCCACCGCGTTCAAGAAGAAACTCGCGACGATGTCCGGCGACCGCTGATAGAACGCCACGTAGTCAACGAGTGCTTCCTGCAACATGACTCGGCCGTCGCCGACACCGTGGTTCGCCCATTCAAGAACACCGGCCAGGGCCGGGTCGCACGTGTGCAGGATGGTGTTGGTCGCGACGACGCGAGCGAACCGGTCGGGGTCGCGGGCGAGAACGCTCAACCCGATCGGACCGCCCCAATCCTGCACAACGAGCGTGACCTCTTGGAGGTCCAAGCCGGTGAACAGGCTGTGCAGCCAATCGATGTGGCGAGCGAAGGTGTAATCCGTCCGCTCGGTCAGTTTGTCTGAGCGGCCGAAACCGATGTGGTCGGGTGCAATGACTCTCAGCCCGGCGTCGGTGAGCGTGTGGATCACTTCGCGATACAGGAACGACCATGTGGGTTGCCCGTGGACGAGCACAACGGTCGGCGCGTCCGCCGGCCCCGCGTCGACGTAGTGCATCCTCAGCGCGGGGATGCCCTTCGTCTCGACCTGGACGTAGTTGGGCGTGAACGGATATCGCGGCAGGTTCGCGAATCGCTCGTCAGGAGTTCTCAGTACGCTCATTGCGACCACCGTGACCGGTCGTCGGCCGCACGTCAAGCGCCGTCGGCGACATGATTCGCTTATTCGAGGACGCTGAAGAAGAGGAGGCGGTAGTCGATGGCCCGGATACCCGCGGAGCTTGGCCTGACGGCCGAGGAGTTGGACCAGCTGATGACGACGGCGTGGAACATGCGTGTCGCGACAATCGGTCCGGGTGGACGGATCAACCTCACGCCGCTGTGGTTCGGATGGGCAGCGGGGCGGGTGTACTTCTTCGGCCGCGGACAGAAGATCGCCAACCTACGGCGCAGTCCGGCTTGCACCGTCCTCGTAGATCGCAACGAGCAATACGCGGAACTCGAGGGCGCGATGTTTCAGGGCCATGCGACGGTTCTCGAGACCGCCGAGCAAGAAGAAGCCAACCCCCATCTCGAAGAGGTGCGCTGGCTGATGGGAGCGAAATATATCTGGGGGACACGGCGAAACGCCGAGCGGCGAGCGTGTCCGGTATCCGCAGACGGCGAGCGGCCGGTCAGCGCGATGGGTCGTCTTCGAGCCAAGCCGGTTGATCACGTGGGACAACCACAAGTTGCCAAGGCGTTAGGGTCGACGGATGAGCGACGTTGCCCCCGGCATCACTGGGATACACCACTTCTCCGTAACCGTCCGCGACCTCGAAGCCAGCCTGGCCTGGTACCAGCGGGTGTTCCGCGCGGACCGAGTGCCATTGAAATTCCCCCACTACGAGCGCGAGGACACCGGTTACGGTGTGCTGCTGGTCGAGCCGCGCTCGGGTCTCGCGATCGGGCTGCACACCAACACCGGCAATGACGGCGCGCCGTTCGATGAGGCCGGAACAGGACTGGACCACGTCGGATTCAATGTGTCCACGCGAGCTGAACTCGAGGCGCTGGACGGCCTGGCTCGACGAGCTTGGCATCGAACACTCCGGCATCAGGGATGGCGACGTACCGTTCCCATTCGCGACAGTCGTGTTCCGCGACCCCGACAACATCCAACTCGAGCTCTTCGCGGTCTGCTGACGCAAGCGTTAGGCCGCCAGCGAATCGCGGAGAATCCATTCGAGCAGGTCCCGGCATTCGGTACGTTCAGCCACGTGGCGTCCTCTTTCGACCCTTTCGGCCTTGTCGGACTTGCAGAGCAAACGGTCCGCACCGGGGTGAAGGTTGCGAATTGGTACGAGCGACAGGTCTTTGGGTATCTGCGCTCACGGATGGACGCCGTGCACCGCCGCCCCGCCGTTGCCGCCGTCCCCGGCCAAGATCGCCGAGAGCCTCGACGCAAAGATGCACACCCTGCTCGACCGCGCGATCGAGCAGAGCACGGCCTCGAGCCGGCAGGAGCTCTTCCACAAGATCCTCGACCAGATCGTGCCCGACGAGGCGCGCATCATCGGCGCCCTCTCCGACGGCTCGGCGTCCCCGCTGCTCAACGTCTACGCCAGGACGCGCGACCGGGCTGGTGGGCGAGGTCGTGCTGGAGAACATGTCGCTGATCGGCAAGGACCGCCAACCTCGCGCTGCCGCACCTCACGCCGATGTACGTCAGCCACCTGCTGTCGCTCGGGCTGGTCGAGTCCGGCCCCGAGGACGCCGCGATGAAGGACGAGTACGAGATCCTCGCCGCGGACACCGCGCGTGCTGCGGGCCGATCAAGACACGCCAGCCGCGGACCGATCCCAGCCCGTGTCGAGAAGTACACGCTGCGGCTGTCCGGGCTCGGCATCGAGCTCTGGGCCGCGGCGACCAGCGCCGGGAGCTCGGAGTGACGACCGCGGTCGTCGCGCTGCAGACCTGGGACCAGATCAAGTCGGACTTCGCGCTCAACTGGTTCATCTACCTGTCGATGCCGTTCATTGCGGCGTTCGTCGGTTACACCACCAAGCTTGTCGCGCTGCAAATGCTGTACCGGCCAATCGAATTCGTCGGCATCGGGCCCTTCGGCTGGCAGGGTGTGGTCCCGCGACGCGCAGGCAAGACCGCGGCGGTGACCATCCAGATGCTCACCGACAAGCTGCTCAAGCCGGAGGAGCTCCTCGAGAAGATCGACGCCAAGCAGACGATCGAGGATCTGCGGGAGCCGCTCTCGAGGACCATCGACGAGATGAGCCGCGAGCTCATGGAGCAGGTGCGCCCCGGCCTATGGGATTCGCTGCCGGACGTGGCCCGCGATGCCGTGCGTACGCGCATGCACGCCGCCGCCCCGAGGGTCGCCGACAACCTGTTGGCCGAGATGAAGGCCGACCTGCCGCGGTTCATCGACCTGCAGTACCTCGCCGTCACGATCCTGGTGAAGAACAAGGAGCAACTCAACGACCTGATGAAGGGCATGGGCGGCGCGGCGATGAAGTTCATCCGCCGCAGCGGCATCTACTTCGGATTCGCGATCGGGCTGGTGCAGATGGTCGCGTGGGGCGTCTTTCACAACCCCTGGATCATGCCTGCGTTCGGTTTCTTCACGGGTTTCGCCAGCGACTGGCTGGCGCTGAACCTGATCTTCATCCCGCGCGAGCCGAAGAAGCTGTTCGGGTTCATCCCGATACACGGCGTGCTGCACGCGCAGCGGGAGCAGGTCACCCGCGACTACGCCCGCATTCTGGCCAACGACCTGTTCTCCGCCGACGTGATCCTCGAAGCGATAGTGAACGGACCCAGCTCCGAGCGACTGTTCGCGGCGATCGAGAAGGAGATTTCGGCGGCGATCGATGACAGAGGCCGGGCTCGCGAAGCCGCTGCTGACCCTGACGATCGGCACCAAGCGCTACACCGAGATCAAAGACGCCGTGGTGCGGATGGTGGTCGAGTCGACTGCCCGAGGCGATGGTGGAGGCCAAGGACTATGCCGCCAAGACGCTCGACGTGGAGAACCTCATCGCCGAGAAGATGAACAAGCTGACCCCGGAGCAGTACGAGTCGATCCTTCGCCCGGTTTTCAAGGACGACGAGATGCTGATGATCACGGTGGGCGCCGTGCTCGGCTTCTGGGTTGGCGAGCTACAGGTGGTTCTCGTCGAGCACTTCGCCCGATAGTCCGCGATTCGATGCACCTTCACAGCGAGATCTCAGTCGTTCCAACGCAATGGCGCGAACCGTGAGGAGTATGTCGTTCGCGTCGCGATGGTTGGCTGCGCTGTCAATTGCGCTCGGCGGCGCGGTGACGGTTGCCGCACCGGCGACGGCCGAACCCTGTATACACCGGAGCGTCGGCACAATCGGTGATCGACGGGCTGAAGGCCGAGGGCTACAACGTCGTGATCAACTGGTTGACGGGTTACGACACAGTGCCGCTGTCGGTGTGCACGGTGAGAACGTCAACAACCCCGACGACTCCGTGCCCCCTGCTGGGACGTTCACGACCGTGTACGTCGATGTCTCGTGCCCGAATCATCAGTACGGCTGAGGCCCAACGCTTTCCGCGAACGCCGGTGCGACAAACCGTTGCAGCATCTGGTGTTCGGCATGCGGATCCGCGTCGGGCCACAGCAGCAGTGACATCACAAAGCGCACAATCCATTGCGCGGCGGGCGCGTCGTCGCCGGCGAGCCCGGTGAGCTCGGACGCGAAGTCGGCCACAGCCTGTGATGCGGTCAGCCAGTTCCAGCCACCGCCGCGCGCCGAATCCAGGAACAGCTGGCCCGCGGGATCGGCGCGGATCTCCGCGACAGCCACCTCGATTGCGGTCAGAACCCGATCGGAGCCCGTGCGCGCCCCTCGACGCTGGCGCGCACGGTCTCGACGATGCGGGTGGCGGCCCGTGCGAGCACCGCTTCGCGAATGTCTTTCTTGCCGCCGACGTAGCGGTAGATGGTGGCTCTCGAACAGTGGGTCTGCTGCCGCCAATGCGTCGACACTGAACGCGTCCATGCCGTCGCGGTAGATCAGCTCGGTCGCCGCGGCGTAGATGCGCTCGGTGGCGGCCGTGCGCCGACCGTCGTCGAACAGCCAATCGTCTCGCGACATGCGTTCGAATTTATCTCAGCTGTGAGACAGATCTATAGAAATTCTCAGGACGTCGATGCAGGTCCGGGTCGCGAGCGTGAGACGACCGACCCTAGGCGTCGAGCCGCGGCGGTTATCGACTATCGGCGAGGCCATTGACCGCGCACGTTCACCCTGGTCAACCTGGAGAAATGACAGTGCTTGAACATCCGGTCGAATTCTTCGGGGCCGATGCGATACAGGATCCGTATCCGCTCTACGACCGCCTGCGTGCCGACGGGCCGGTCCATCGGATCGGCGAGTCCGGGTTCTACGCGGTGTGCGACTGGGCCACGGTCAACGACGCCATCAATCGTCCCGAGGACTTTTCGTCGAACCTGACCGCGACGATGATGTTCACGGCCGAGGGCACCGTCGTCCCGTTCGAATTGGATGGTCTCGGCGGGCCGACACAGATCCTCGCCACCGCCGACGATCCGGCCCATGCCGTGCACCGCAAGATGCTCGTGCCTCAACTGGCGGCCAAGCGGATTCGCGCCATGGAGTCGTTCGTCGCCGACACCTTCGACCAGCTGTGGGCGGACGGTCTGCGCGACGGAGCGCATCGAGTGGATGGGCGCGCTGGCCAACAGGCTGCCGATGATGGTCGTCGCGCAGTTGATCGGCGTGCCCGCCGAGGACGTCGACCAATTGATCCGGTGGGCGTATACGAGCACACAATTGCTCGACGGGCTGGTCGATCGAGGATCAGCTCGCAGCGGCGGGCGTCGCCGGCATGGAAATGGGCAACTACATCCACGGCCAGTTCGTCCGTGCGGCATCCGATCCGCAGGACAACCTGCTCGGCGCGCTGGCGACCGCCTGCGAGCGCAGGCGAAATCGACGAGATCACCGCGCAGATGATGATGGTCATTCTGTTCGGCGCCGGCGGCGAATCCACCGGCATCACTGCTCGGCAACGCGATGGAGATCCTGGCGACGCGTCCCGACATTCAACAGCAGGTGCGCGAAAACCCGGACCTCCTTGGGCCGTTCATCGAGGAGGTCGTTGCGGTATGAACCGCCGTTCCGCGGCCACTATCGGCACGTCGTCACCGATACCACGCTGGGCGGCACGGACCTGCCAGCCGGCTCACGCTTGCTGCTGTTGTGGGGAGCGGCGAACCGCGACCCGGCCCAATTCGACGCGCCCAACGAGTTCCGGCTCGACCGGCCAGGAGGCAAGGGGCACATCACCTTTGGGAAGGGTCTGCATTTCTGCGTCGGCGCTGCGCTCGCGCGACTGGAGGCTCAGATCGTGCTGCGCGCGGTGCTCGACCGCACCTCTTGGATCGACGCGGTCGATATCGGACCGTGGCTGCCGAGCGTCCTGGTCCGGCGCCGCGAGCATCTACGGCTGCGGATAGGGCGCGAATCGGTTGTCGAAGCCTGACTTTCGATCCGCGATCTGACCCAGCCGAACTGCCGTGGTCGCAGGAATGGTGCCGGGAGGCAGGACGCCTGGGAGCTCATCCAGGGACACCACCTGAGAACTGACAGTCGGCAGATTCGACGGGTTCTCGGGGAGATCCTGGAATCGGATCGAGATCGTGCCCTGGTTCAGGCCGCCCGTCGACACCCAGTTCCAGATTTCCGGATCCTGTGGTGAGACGACGATCGTGTAGGTCCCGTCGTCATTCTTTTTGGCCTGTGAGATGTTCAGGCTGGTCTGCTGATCCCAGTAGTTGTCCGTGATCGTCCAGTCGTTCGTCACGGGAACCACGAAGTAGCCGGCGTCGCCAGGGTCGATGGTGAGGACGAGAGCCTGGTTGTCGTCGAGCTGGAAGTAACCGGCGCTCTGCATCTGTGTCGAAAGGAATTGAGCGTTTTGCGTCGGATTCGTGAACACGTTGGGCTGCCTGCGCTCGCCCGTTGTCGGATCGACCGTCGCGACCTTGATGTACGTGGATTCCATCTGCAGACCGAGTGCCATGATCACCGCGGTGACGGTGCCCCGCAGCAGCGGGGGCATGACTGGCAGCGGTGGAACCAGCGACACCAGGGTCGTCAACAACGGGTTCTTGGTCACCGTCGGCCCGATGAACGGGATGGCGAATCCACCCAATTGGGCGAACAAGCTGTTGGGCGGCCCGCTGACCCGCTCGATCGACAGACTCATCGGATCCTGGCTGTTCCAGTCCGACAACGTGTTTCGCACCGCGATCAAGGTGGTGTCGTCGGTGATCTGGATGTGGTTGGGGCCCGGTCCCGGTGGGCTGATCCGCTGACAGTGATGGTGAACGAGCCATCCGGGTTGCGCTCGAGCTCGTTGCCGTTCAGCACCGAGGCGGTGTTACCTGACAGCCCGGTCAGCACGCTGAACGTGGTTTCCGCCGGGTCGTCACCTGTGAAGCGGCCCGTGATGACGTACGTCGACGTCTTGTTGACCCCCATGAAGCGGTAGATCGTGTCGGGGTTGTCGTACAGGATGCGCGAGCCGCCCACGTCCTGCCCGTACCAGGTGTGCGGCGGCGCCACCTGCATGACGGCCGTCGGGGTCATCGGATTGAGGATCTGTTGCTGGAACGCCGCGCCCATCGCGTACTCGTCGACGGCCTGTTTCAGCGCGTCGATGTTCTCCTGATCGGGCCCGCCAACCAGATTGAACTGCTGTCGTGCGGTGGACATCCAGCCGAACTGGAGAACGAGCTTCATCAACTGAACCGGAAGGGTGTTGGCGGTTTCGGCGGCCCGCTGCTCGGCGGCGAGTTGTTCTGGCGTTCCGAGTGGGCTGACCGCCAACGACTGGGCCGTCACCGCCGTTGTCGGGTGGTGTTGGTGGTGGTCGCCGGCGCGGACGGCTCCGCGATGGTCGTCTTGGCCGCGAGGGTCTGGGCGGTGCTGGTGGCGGTCTTCGTGTTCGTCCGCGACTTGCGGCTTGATACGGGCGACTCGTCGGCATCTTCTTTCGCGTCGGATGTCTTGGTGTCCGTTGATTTCTCGTCATCATCTGTTGACGACGTGGCGGAGGACTCGGTGCTAGCCGTGTTGTGAGTCGTGGTCCCCGCATTGGCTTCGTCATCAGCTTTCGAGGCGCCGGCTGTCGATGCAGCCGATGGTTTCGAATCCGTGGACTTCGATTCGGCGGATGAGGATTTGGGCGAGTCCGACTGACCGTCTTCGGCCGAAGCGATCGCGGCGCCGTTGGCGATCGCCGCCCCGATACCCAGCGCGACCGCCAATCCGCCGACCCTGCCGATGAATCTTCCGTATCCGAGTGGCGTCATTGCCATGCGACGAGTCCTTCCGCCGGGGATGTCGGCTGGCCGCCGCAAACTCCCTGCCGGTACCGTAGTCACATGACTACAGCTGGTGCAAGAGCCGGCGCCCCGCGGGCCGGTGTACCCCTGGGCAGGGCTGAGGTCGTCGCGGCGGTTCTTGAGTCCGCCGCCGACCTGTTCGCGGAACGCGGACCTGCGGCAACCTCCATCCGGGACATCGCGGCGCGATCGAGTGTCAACCACGGACTGATCCACCGGCATTTCGGAACCAAGGACGCCCTCGTGGCGGCGGTGCTCGATCATCTCGGCCAGCACCTGGCCGAGCTCCTTGCCGCAAAGGCAGATGGCAGCGCTATCGGCGAAGCGGTGGACCGTCAGCTGCGGGTGCTCGCCCGCACGTCACTTGACGGGTATTCGATCGGCGAACTGCAGAACCGCTTTCCGACCATGGAGCTGCTGCTGGACACGGTCCGAGAACGGCACGCCACCGAACTCGGCGCGCGGCTGGCTGCGGCACACACGATCGCGCTGCAGCTCGGCTGGTGCCTGTTCGGTGACTTCCTGCGCGCGTCGACCGGTCTGGAGGACATCGACGATCGCACGTTCGCCCGCTCGATAGGCAGCACGGTCGCGCTGATCTTCGACGCCGAGGGACCGACGAGCTCTTAGGCCAATGGGCCGGTGACCGATTCGGCAGCCGCCACCAGCGTCGCCCGAGGCGGCCAGTGCGACAACGGCATCGATCTCCGGCGACAGGTAGCGGTCGGTGCCGGGTCCCGGAACGGACTTCCGGATCGCGGCGATGACGGCGGCGGTGGCAGGGCGAGGCTGCCAGCGGGGCACGCATCTCGATACCGCGCGCCGCGGTGTACACCTCGATCGCCAGCACCCGGGTCAGTCCGTCGATGGCCCTGCGCAGCTTGCGCGCCGCCGACCATCCCATGGAGACGTGGTCCTCCTGCATCGCCGACGACGGGATCGAGTCGACGCTGGCCGGGTTGGCCAGCCGCTTGAGTTCGGACACGATCGCGGCCTGCGTGTACTGCGCGATCATGTGCCCGCTGTCCACGCCGGGGTCGTCGGCCAGGAACGGGTTCAGGCCGTGGCTGCGGGCGACATCGAGGAACCGGTCGGTGCGCCGCTCGCTGATGCTCGCCAGATCGGCGGCGGCGATGGCGAGGAAGTCCAGCACGTAGGCGACCGGGGCGCCGTGGAAGTTGCCGTTGGATTCGACGCGTCCGTCGAGCGTGACGACGGGATTGTCTACGGCACTGGCCAATTCGCGGCCTGCGACGGTGCGGGCATGCTCGACGGTGTCGCGTGCCGCGCCCGCGACCTGGGGTGCGCAGCGCAGCGAGTACGCGTCCTGGACCAGCGAGCAGTCCGGACCGCTGTGGCTCGCCACGATCGGGCGATTCGGCGAGCACGCGCCGCATGTTGGCGGCGGCGGCGGCCTGCCCCGGATGCGGTCGCATGGCGTGCAGATCCTCCGCGAACACCCGGTCGGTGCCGAGCAGTCCCTCGACACTCATGGACGCCGCGACGTCGGCCAGTTTCAGCAGCTGCGTCCAGGTCGCGCAGCGCCAGCACCAGCATGCCGAGCATGCCGTCGGTGCCGTTGATCAGGGCCAGGCCCTCCTTCTCGGCGAGCACGACCGGCTCGATGCCGTGCCGGGCCAGCGCATCGGCGGACGGCAGCAGTTCGCCGTCGGCCGTGCGCACCGAACCCTCGCCGATGGCCGAAAGCGCCACGTGGGCCAGCGGCGCAAGATCGCCGGAGCAGCCGAGGCTGCCGTATTCGTAGACGACGGGCGTCAGCCCTGCGGACAGCATCGCCGCATACGTCTGTGCGACCTCGGGCCGCACACCGGTGCGGCCGGTGGCCAGTGTCGACAACCGCAGCAGCATCATGGCCCTGACGACTTCGCGCTCGACCTCCGGATCCGGATCCGGCGGCGTGGGAGCGAATCAGGCTGCGCTGCAATTGGGTTCGCAGCTCGTGGGGGATATGCCGGGTGGCCAGCGCGCCGAACCCGGTGGATACGCCGTAGACGGGCTTGGGGTCGTTGGCCAGCTGCTCGATGCGGGCGCGGCTCTTGGCGATCGCGTCCAGTGACTCGTCGGATAGGGTGACCGCGGCACCGTCGCGGGCGACGCGCACCACCTCGTCGAAGGTCACGGGGCCGATGCCAACGACGACGGTTTCTGTACTCACGATCGTGACTCCACTTTGTTGTAGGAATGCGGCAAGTGCTGTCCGGCCTTGACGACGTCGCGCACCAGCGGCACACCCGGCCGGTACGCGAGGTGAATGTAGGACGGTGCGTCCAGCCGGACGAAGTCCGCTCGCCGTCCGACGGCGAGGACCCCGACATCGCTGCGGCGCAGCGCCGCCGCTCCGCCTGCGGTCGCGGCCCACAACGCCTGGGCCGGAGTGAAATTCATGTCCCGCACCGCGACGGCGATGCAGAACGGCATGCTTGTCGTGAACGAACTGCCGGGATTGCAGTCGGTCGCCAGCGCGACGGTGGCGCCTGCGTCGATGAGCCGCTTCGCATCCGGATACCGTGCGCGCGTTGAGAATTCGGCGCCGGGCAGCAGCGTGGCGACGGTGGTGTCGGCGGCGCCGGCGAGCGCTTCGACGTCGTCGTCGGTGGCATAGGTGCAGTGATCCACCGAGGCGGCGCCCAGCTCGACCGCGAGCCGGATGCCCGCGCTGGGGCCGAGCTGGCCGGCGTGCAGCCGCGGAGTCAGCCCGGCGGCCATTCCAGCTGTGAGGATGTGGCGGGCCTCGTCGACATCGAAAGCGCCGCGATCGCAGAACACATCCACCCAGCGGGCGTGCGGCGCGCACGCCTGCAGCATCGGGCCGGTGACCAGGTCGATGTAGGCCGCGCGGTCGTCGCGGAACTCGGCGGGAACGACGTGCGCGCCAAGGAATGTCGTCTCGTCGGTGACGGCCTCGGCGATCCGCAGCGAGCGGGCCTCGTCGTCGACCGTCAGCCCGTAGCCGCTCTTGCATTCGAAGGTGGTGACGCCGGCGCGAAGCAGCTCGTCGGCGAGCCGCTGGACTCCTGCGAGAAGCGTCGCGTCGTCGGCGGCGCGGGTGGCGGCGACCGTCGATGCGATCCCGCCTGCCCCGTAGGGCTGGCCGCTCATCCGCGCCGCGAACTCGGCCGACCGTTCGCCCGCGAACACCAGATGCGAATGGCTGTCGACGAATCCGGGGATCACGCTGGTGTCGGCGCAACTGACCCGATCGTCGGCATCGGGCGCATCGGCGCGGCGGCCCACCCACGCGATCTCGGCGCCGTCGACGACCAGCGCCGCGTCGGCGATGATGCCCAGCGGGTCGCCGTCGCCTTGGGCGGGGTCGTTGGTGACGAGCTCACGGATGTCGGTGTAGAGGACGGTCATCGGGCGGCCTCCACCGAAGCATCCATCAGATCCGCGATGGCCGACGCGAGTTCGGCTTCCACGTCCGGCACGGTGACATGCTTGCGGTCGACCACCACGGCGCGTCCGTCGACCACCACGTCGGTGACGTCGGGTGCGGCCGCGGCGAAGACGACGTTCTCCACCGTCGCGCCGCCGCCTGCGGTGCGGATCGAATCCATCTGCACCGCAACGAAGTCCGCTCGTGCGCCCACGACGAGCTCGCCGGCGTCGGCCCAGCCGAGGGCGCGATGGCCGTCGTAGGTTGCGGCGCGCAGCAGGCGGTCGGCGGCGATGGTGCCGCGCGTGCGGGAGGCGAGGCGTTCGTTGAGTTCGACGGCACGGGCCTCTTCGAACAGATCGATCACGGCGTGGCTGTCGGAGCCGAGGCTGAACAGTCCGCGTCCGGCGAGCAGTGCGGGCGCGGGACCGATGCCGTCGCCGAGGTCACGCTCGGTGGTGGGGCAGAAGCACACCCCGGTCGATGTCCGGTCCAGGTCGGCGATGTCCTCGGCCGTCAGGTGGGTGGCGTGCACGGCCGTCGTCCGCGGGCCCAACGCCCCGACGTCGCGCAGCACCGCGGTCGGGGTGCGGCCGTGCACCGCCAGGCACTGCTCGACTTCGCGGGTCTGCTCCGACGAATGGACGTGCAGCGGAACACCGTGCGCGGCAGCCCATTCCACGACGGCAGGCATGTGCTCGACGGGGACGCCCCGCACGGAATGCAGCGCGGCGCCGACCAAGACGGCACGGTTGCGCACCGACCTGCTGCCGCAATGCCTCGACGCGTTGCGGCCCACCGGTCACCGGTGCCGTCGCCGAACCGCTGCTGCGGGTCCGGCCAGCGGTGAGCCGTCCGGCCCGGCACTCAGATAGCAGGTGTCGAGCAGGGTGAGGCGGATGCCGGCGTCGGCGGCGCCGTCAATGACGGCGTGTCCCATCGCATTGGGCTCGGCGTAGTGGGTGCCGCCGGCATCGTGGTGCACATAGTGGAATTCGCCGACCGATGTGATTCCGGCGAGCGCCATCTCGGCGTATACCGCCCGGGTGAGCCGCCGGTAGCGATCGGGGTTCAGCCGCTCGGCGGCGCGGTACATCAGGTCGCGCCAGGTCCAGAACGATCCGCGGTCGCGTTGGGTGCGGGCGCGCAGCGCCCGGTGGAAGGCGTGCGAATGCGCGTTGGCCAGGCCAGGAATGACAAGACCGCGCAGCCGGTGTGAGCCGGGCTGCGCGGTGGTGTCGGTGTCGATCGCGGTGATCCGGCCGTCGTTGACGGTGAACAGGACGCCGTCGGCCACCGAATCGCCGCCGAGCCAGGCGTGTTCACACCACCAGGTGTCGGTCACGGTGCCACCCAGTCCGCCATGACGTCGGCCAACGCCACCGCCCCTGCATTGCAGTCGCCTGACTCCGCGAACTCCGTCGGCGAGTGCGACACCCCGGTCGGGTTGCGAACGAACAACATTGCGGTCGGCACCACCGGCGACAGGATGCCTGCGTCGTGGCCGGCCTGGGTGGGCAGCACCGGGATGTCGCCGAGGTGGGCGAGCGCACGTTGCAGCCGTGCCCGCGGGCCAGCGGGAAACTCGACGATCGGCGTGACCGACTCGGCGGTCACCCCGAGTTCGATACCGTCGGCCGCGGCGTGCTGCCGCGCTTCGGCGGTGATCTTGTCGACCAGCGACCGCAGCGTCGCCTCGTCGGCGGCGCGGGCATCGAGCCAGGCGTGCACCGACGACGGAATCGCGTTGGCCCCGTTGGGCGCGACGATGACCTTGCCGAACGTCGCGACCGCATCGTGGGCGGCGGCCAACGACCGCGCCGCGTGCACCGACGACGCGAACGCGAGCATCGGGTCGTGCCGGTCGGCCAGCCGGGTGGTGCCCGCGTGGTTCGCCTCGCCGCAGAACGTGAACTGCCAGCGCCCGTGCGGCCAGATGGCCGAGGCGACGGCGATCGGGCGGTCGACGAGATCCAGTGCGCGGCCCTGCTCGACGTGCAATTCGACGAAGACTCCGACGCGGTCGGCCAGCCGCGGATCGGCGCCGAGATGCTCGGGCCTGCGGCCCGCCTTCGTCATCGCCTCGTCCAGCGTCACACCGTCGTAATCGCGCAGCCCGCGGGCTTTCTCGGCGCTCAACGCGCCGGTGGACAGCTGGGAGCCGATGCACGCGACGCCGAACCGCGCCCCCTCCTCGTCGGAGAAGGCGACGACCGCGACGGGAACCCGCGGCACCACGCCGCGCTCGCGGACGATGTCGATGGCCGCGAACGCGGACACCACACCCAGCGGCCCGTCGAACGCGCCGCCGTCGGGCACCGAATCCAGATGGGAGCCGGTGACGAACGCGTCGGTCGGATCGCCGGACCAGCCGGGCGGCATCCACCACGCCCACAGATTGCCGTTGCGGTCCTCCTCGACATCCATGCCGCGCTGCGGCGGCGCAGCCGGAGAACCACTCCCGCAGGGTCAGATCGGCGTCCGACCACGCGTACCGGCGGTAGCCGCCGGTCGAGGTGTGCCTGCCGACGTCAAGGATCGTCGGCCACAGGGCGTCGAACGCCGTCACGCGTTCTCCCGCATCGGAATTCGCACGCCGCGTTCGGCGGCGACCTCGGTTGCGTGTTCGTAGCCGGCGTCGACGTGCCGGATCACGCCCATGCCGGGATCGTTGGTCAGCACCCGCGCGAGCTTCTGCGCGGCCAGGTCGGTGCCGTCGGCGACGGTGACCTGGCCGGCGTGGATGGACCGGCCGATCCCGACCCCGCCGCCGTGGTGAATCGACACCCAGGATGCGCCCGACGCCGTGTTGACCAACGCGTTGAGCAGCGGCCAGTCGGCGATCGCGTCCGAGCCGTCGAGCATCGCCTCGGTCTCGCGGTACGGCGAGGCCACCGACCCGGAGTCGAGGTGGTCACGGCCGATCACGATCGGGGCCGACAACTCACCGGACGCCACCATCTCGTTGAACTTCAGCCCGGCCAGATGCCGCTCGCCGTAACCGAGCCAGCAGATGCGTGCGGGCAGCCCCTCGAACGCCACCTTCTCGCCGGCCATGGTGATCCACCGGGTGAGGTGCTTGTTGTCCGGAAACAGCTCGAGGATGGCGCGGTCGGTGGCGGCGATGTCCTTCGGATCACCCGACAGCGCGACCCACCGGAACGGCCCGAGGCCCTCTTCGAACTGCGGCCGGATGTAGGCGGGTACGAAGCCGGGGAAGTCGAAAGCCCGGTCATATCCGGCCTTTCGGGCCTCGTCGCGGATGGAGTTGCCGTAGTCGAACACCTCGGCGCCGCGGTCCATGAAGCCGACCATCGCGGCGACGTGCTTGGCCATCGACTCCTGGGCCTGCTCGGTGAAGTAGACCGGATCCTTCTCGGCCATCTTCTTCATGTCGTCGAAATCGATGCCGATCGGCAGGTACGACAGCGGATCGTGCGCCGACGTCTGGTCGGTGACGATGTCGATCGGGGCGTCGCGGCGCAGCAGCTCGGGAAGTACCTCGGCGGCGTTGCCGAGCAACCCGATCGACAGCGGCCGCTTGGCGTCGCGGGCCTCGACGGCGAGCCGCAGTGCGTCGTCGATGTCGACGGCCTTGGTGTCGAGATAGCGGTGCTCGATGCGCCGGTCGATGCGGGTTTCGTCGCAGTCCACACAGATCGCGACGCCGTCGTTCATCGTCACGGCCAGCGGCTGCGCGCCGCCCATGCCGCCCAGTCCGGCGGTGAGGGTGATGGTGCCGGCGAGCGTGTCGCCACTGTGTTCATGGCGGCCAGAGGCCGCGATCTTCTTCGCGATCGCGCCGAAGGTCTCATACGTGCCCTGCAGGATGCCCTGGGTGCCGATGTAGATCCACGAGCCGGCCGTCATCTGCCCGTACATCATCAGGCCCTCGGCCTCGAGCTTGCGGAAATGCTCCCAATTCGCCCAGTCACCAACGAGATTCGAGTTCGCGATCAGCACGCGCGGCGACCACTCGTTGGTGCGGAACACGCCGACCGGCTTGCCGGACTGCACCAGCATGGTCTCGTCGTCCTCCAGCCCGCGCAGCGTCCGCACGATCGCGTCGAACGCCTCCCAGCTGCGGGCGGCGCGGCCGGTGCCGCCGTAGACCACCAGATCTTCGGGATGCTCGGCGACCTCGGGGTCGAGGTTGTTCATCAGCATCCGCAGCGCGGCCTCCTGCTGCCAACCCTTACAGGACAACTCGGTGCCGCGGGGGGCCCGGACAAGGCGTGCGCGTGGAGGTACCGGTAGTCACTGTGCTCCCTTTTCCCTGGTCAAACTCGGTGTTGGTTCCAGGACACCGCACCCGCGCCCGTTGCGGTAGAGAGAATCCAGGGATAGTGTCTCGTATCCGAGACACAGGGAGGTGCGTCGTGTCCAGCACGTCACCAGCAGTGGGTCGGGCGCTCGACGTGCTCCTGCACCTCGCGTCCCGGCCGGGGCCCGTGCAGGGCTCGGCGTTGATCCGAGACATCGGAATGCCGCGATCGTCGGCCTATCACCTGCTCGATGTGCTGATCGAGCGTGGCTTCGTCGTGCATCTACCCGATCAGCGTGCGTACGCACTGGGGTTCTCGGCATTCGAGGTCGGCGCGGCGTATCTGCGTCACGAGCCGCTGGAGCACATCGCGAGGCCCATCCTCAAGCGGTTGGTCGCGGCCGTCGGCGAGACAGCCCATCTCGGAATCCTTTACGGCGCCGAGAGTGTCTACTTGCTCAAGGAGCAACCGCAGACCGCCGGTGTGCCCGTCACCTTGGTCACCGATGTGGGCGTGCGGTTGCCCGCGCACCTGACGGCGAACGGCCGATCGATCCTCGCGCACCTGTCCGCGCCTCAGATCAGGGCGCTGTTCCCGTCGTCGGCGACGTTCATCCATCGCACCGAACGCGGGCCCAATTCCCTTGCGGAGCTACGGCGAATCCTGCAGACCGAACGCGCGCAGGGGTGGGCGGAGGAGGCGGGCATGATCACCGAGGGGCTGCAATCGGTCGCGGCGTGCGCATTCGACCATGCGGGGCGTCCGGTCGCAGCGTTCAGCGCGACCCGTCGCGAGGACAGGCCGAACACCGCACTGCCCACCTTGGTCGAGGCCGTTCGCGGGGCGGCGCGGCAGTTGACTCAGGCGTTGTCCGGTCACGCACCCGACGGCTGGTTCGGGCCACCGGGTCGCGGCTAGCACTGGAGAACGTCGGCGTTCGCAATGGTGAAGGGCTCGTTGAACTGCCGTAGTTCGATCAGGTGCCGTGCGTGCTGATCGAGCCCGCGGTCCTCGTCGGAGGCGGGTTGCCATGGTGGGACAGGCCGGGCACCGCCGCGCTCATCGAGTGAAACGACAACGAACAATCCGTCCGCCACAAGCTGGGAGTCGTTCGTGGCCTGGACGACGGTGTGGATGCTGCGCGGTCCAGTGTGAACAATTCGGGCGGTGGCCTCGACGATGTCACCGACGATGATGGGCCGGTAGAAGCGGATCCCGGCGATGTAGGACATGACGACTTCATCCTCGGTCCAGTCTGCTCCACACACGTAGGCCGATTCGTCGATCCATCGCATGACTCGGCCGGCGCGGATATTGCCGCCCCGGTTGATGTCGGTAGGGGCGGCACGGAAGCGCAGCGTGGCGCGCGGGGCGGTGCCCTGTGCGGTATAGCTTTGCGCGGACATCGCGCCTTCGATGTGCTTGCGCATCCGTATCCGGACTCGCGCCTGCCGATGTCGTTGCAGTTCAAGCATTGTCACCGGTGTCCAGTGCGGAACCGCAACGGGGTGGCCGGTACCGTCGACAGCGACGAAAATGATTGGGCACTGCAAGGTTTGAACCGCGTTGGCCAGAGTGGGGTCGCCGGAGTGGACGCTGACGAGGATGTGCATGCTGCTGCGTCCGGTATAGACCAGGCTGGCGTGCACTACGACAACCTCGCCAACGCGGATAGGCCGGTCGAGATGAAGGCTCCCGACGGAAGCGGCGACGCAGTCACCGCCACACCACTGTGAGGCGGTGACGTAGGCCGCGATGTCGATCCATTCGAGTAGCGTGCCGCCGTCGACGAAACCAAGGATGCCGACATCAGCTGGCTTGACGCGGAACCGGTGGATTGTCTCGTGGCTGCGAGCCTCTGGCGAATACGCCGACCTGAAATGCTCGGCAATTTGTTTCGTTGACTGCATTGTCTCTGCCTCCCCCTTGCCGTGGTTGTTCACATGGTTGGGGTGAACGCCACCGCGGCGGAAGACATATGGCCGGAACTGTGTGATTCCTTGCGTGATCCACAGATTCGCAGCCGACGTCGCCGAGCGGATACCGGTGAATCTGTGGATTGCGCAAGGAAACGCCGCGATTTGGACTCTTCCCTTCCTCGCTGTGTGGCATCCCTCACATGATGGGTGGCAACTTCGTAGAGGAGGATCGTCATGCAGCTGACACAACTGAGTGCGGTGATCATCGTGCTGGTCCTGGCGCTTCCCGTGCTGGCGTGGGCCTGGCGGGTCCGCCGCCTGAATCGCGCGACCCCGGAAGTGCGATACCGCAACGATATTCGGGCATTGAAGCATCGGCCCCGGATGCCGGGGACAGAACTTCGCTCTGACGACATCTGGTCCGCCGGGGCAGCTCCCCACTCCGCGTATTCGAAATCAAATCAGGCCGTTGCGTGGGCGGCGTTGGGGGCCGTGGGCGGATGCGGTGGATGCGGCGGATGCGGCTGCGGCGGTTAGCCGGGCGCGAGGAGGTCCATCGAATGCAATTCGAACGGTCGTCCACGGCGGTGGCAAAGCTGGAGCTTCCTCCTGCCGTGTTCAAGACGTGCCTGTGGCAGCCACGAAACCTGGTCAAGACTGGTTTGCGGCAATGGCTGCGCTGCTGCGCAGCCGCCCTCCGAGACGGACAACTCATCGGAATGCCGTCGCGCGCAGTCGATGAGGCCTGGCACGGCCTCATTCTGTGCACCGCCCGGTATCAGGAGTTCTGCACCAAGGCATACGGACAGTTCATGCACCACCATCCCATCGGCGGCGCTCCCACAAACAGCCCTGCTGCTACAGAACCGATGGACGAGCAGCTGCGTCGAACGGTAATCGCGTGGGAACTGGTCGCGATGCCGGGCGAACCGTGCGTGCTGTGGGACCTCGACAATCGCGTCGGTGTGGAGGAGCCGTGGGGCGTCGATCTGGCTCGCGTCGCCGAGATCAAGACCGCGGTGACCAAACTGCTTCCAGGAGTGCGGGAGTGATGCGGTATGTTCTCGACCTGCTGTGGACGACGTTGGCGACGTAACGAAGAAGTGCTGTCAAATTCGCGGGTTTCGCGCTCAGCCGTGCAGCTTGCGGTATGCGCCGACGGCATCGGGGTGCAGTGGTATGAGACCAGTTTGGATCATCGACGGCGGGGCGAGATATTGCAGTCCCCGGACGTAGGGAGGCACCAGTTCCCGCGCGTCGGTGGCAAGTACGTCCACGACTGCGGCGACCAGGTCTGCGGCGATGTCTTGGCGGCACAGCAGCAGGTCGGGCACTCCGATCGACCGTATGCCGGGCGGCACGTACCCGCAGGTCGGCACTCGACGGACGACGTAGGGGTAGCCAGAGAGGCTGCTCATCGGTGTCGCTAGCGAGCCGATGTCGAGTATCCGCAGTGGCAGTTCGGCGTCGAGGTCGGCGATCGCCGGTGTCGGCACGCCGCCCGACCACACGAGCGCATCGATACTGCCGTCGGCGAGCCGGTCTAATGCATCCCTCAGGCGGAACGTCAGAGTGTCTACGTGACTGCGAAGGCCGGCCGCCTCGAGCAGCACCTCGCTGGTCGCCGCGCCGCCCGATCGGGCTGCGCCGATGGAGACCCGCATTCCCTGAAGATCTGAAAGCCGTCGCGCAGCAGCGGAATCACGCACGATCACCTGCAGATAATTCTCGTACACCCGGGCCACCGCCTGGGGTGCGGTTGCCGGGGGGCCGTTGGCCCGATCCCGCTCGGCAACGTCGGCCAGAGCCAGGCCCATATCGACGTCGCCGGAGCGCAGACGGGCCAGGTTGTCGACAGTTCCTTCGGTGGGGAGTGCGTCGACGTCGACGCCCGGATAGCGGGTGTGCGCCTGTTTGGCGAGAAGCTCTGCGAACGCCAGATACATTCCGCCGGGATCTCCCGCGGCCAAGCGCACCCGTCCACCGGGTTCGGTACGGATGCTGCAGGCGGCTGCCAACGCCGCGGTCGCGAGGATGAATGCGCGACGACTCATTTCGCCAGACTGATTGCGCATCACGGCGATTCACCTGCCGCTGGAAGATGGTAACGGATCAGGAGGCCGCCTTCGGGGGCCCGCTCGACCGAGATCGTCCCGCCGTGGCCCGCGGCGATCTCGGCGGCGATCGCCAATCCGAGGCCGGTGCCGGCGCCGTCGTCTTTCCCGCGCCAGAAACGTGAAGCCGCCCTGGATAGGTCCTCGTCGGGCAGCCCGACGCCATTGTCGCTGACGATCAATTCGACAGTCTCGCCGGTCTTCTCGGTTGACACCGTAACGGTGGCGCCGTGTCCGGCGTAGCGCAGCGCGTTCTCGAGTGCGACGTCGAGCAACTGCTCGACGTCATGGCGCGCCAGTTGCACCAACGGGCCGGGATGATCCGAGCGTTTGCGCAGTTGCTGGTCTTCGCCGTCGAGGACTGGTTGCCAGAACGAGACGCGTTCCTCGATCACGTCCGTGAGGTCCGTTGACTCCGCCGCTGTGGTGGATAGACCCACTTTGCGGCTGCCGGTGACCTGCTCCGCGCGTGCCAGACGTAACAGCTGCTGCAGCAGGTTCTCGAAGCGGTCGAGCTCCGCGGTCATCGAGCTGTATGTTGGCCAGCCCGCCTCGGCCACGTAGTCCTCGAGGGTGTCCGCACGCAGGCGGACGGCGGCGAGTGGATTGCGCAATTGGTGTGACGCGTCGGCGATGAGTCGTTTTTGCCGGTCAAGGGAAGCCCGCACCACCTGTGCCATCGTGTTGAACGCCGACGTGAAGTGGCGCAGTTCCGGCGGCCCCGCCACATCGGCGGGCGGCCCGGCGACCCCTTCGGTCATCTCGGCGACGGCGCGCTCAAGCCCGTTGAGCGGGCGTAGCACCCACTGGGTCAGCGCACGAGCGACCACTACGGCCAGTATGAGCAGGCCCAGACAGCCGACCGCCACCCACAACCAGCCGTTCGTGACATCGCGGGCCGCGACCGTCGTGTCGATCGCCAATACGACGGCGCCAATGGGTTCCCCCTCCCGTCGGACACCGGCGGCGGCCAGAAGCTGGTGTCGGTCCCAGGGTCGGATGGCGGTCCACTGCGGCGCCGGTGCGTCGACGAGGGCACGGTTGGCCGCGGTCGCGACGCCGGACTCGGCGATATCAAGTCCGCGTGACGCCAGCGTTCGGCCATCGGAATCGATGATGAGTAGGTCTTCCCCGTACACCTCGTGGTAGCGGTCGACCAGACCCTGCAACGGCGCGTCGGGTATGGCGGCGGCATCGGCTAGTGCAGCGAGCTGCCGGTCGCGTTCGGCGGCGAGTGCCGCGGTTCGGCGGTCGGCCAAGCTCAGCGCCAAGGGGACTGCGAGTGCCGCCACCGCTAGCAGCGATAGGACGACGACGAGGATGACACGGACGCGGGGGCCCATGTCAGGCGTCCAACCGAAAACCGAACCCACGCACCGTCTGCAGCGGAAGCCCTGGGAGCTTGTGCCTGATCTGACCGATAAAGAAGTCCAACGACCGCGACCGCCCAACCACCGCGGTGCCCCAAACCTCGAGCATCAGCTCCTCGCGGCTGACCGCCTCACCCTGACGCATGGCGACGGTGGCAAGCAACTGGAACTCGGTCCTGGTCAGCGCCTGCGGGGTGCCCGCTAGGGTGACTTCCCGGCGCTCGTGGTCAATGGTGACCGGTCCTGCCACGACCGGGCCGGGTGGCGCGGTGTGGTCGCCACCGACGCGGCGGATGCGTCGCATAACGGCGTCAATTCGGGCCAGCAGCACGGCTTTTCGCACGGGTTTGACCAAGTAGTCGTCGGCTCCGGCGCGTAGACCCAGCACCACCGCGCCGTCGCTGTCTCTGGCGGTCATGATGATCACGGGCACTGTCGAGGCCCGCCGAAGCGTGCGCAGCACGTCGAGGCCGTCCATGTCGGGCAGTCCCAAATCCAACAACACCAGATCGCAACCCTTAACGCGATGAAGGGCATCGGCACCGCGTGTGGTGCGGACGACCGACGCGCCGGCGTGGCCCAGAAGCTCGGCCAGCGCCGACGCGACCCCCTCGTCATCCTCGACAAGCAGCACCTGCATAGCGCTGATGCTAAGCAGGTTCGGCCACAACCTCGTCGACTTTGGCCTGCTCTCGTGCTCCCGCACGAAGTTCCAGCGTCTCCCGCTCCAACTGCGACCGGTGCGATGATTCGCCCATGAAGACGTACACCAGCAGCGAGATCAACCCGCAGCCGGCCACGTAGAAGAAGAACCAGCTCTCGTGGCCGATGTTCTTGAGCCCCAGCGCGACGTACTCCGTGGTACCGCCGAAGATCGCGACCGTCAGCGCGTATGGCAGCCCAACACCGAGCGCCCGGATACGCGCGGGGAAGAGTTCCGCCTTCACCACGGCATTGATCGACGTGTACCCCGACACGATGAGCAGGCCCAACATCATCAGGCCGAAAGCGGGTAGCGCGGAGTCGGCATGGGACACCGCGGTCAGCAGCGGCACAGTGCACAGCGTTGCGCCGATGCCGAAGGCGATCAGCAGCGGTCGGCGACCGATCCGATCCGAGAGCGCACCAAACGCCGGCTGAAGGCATACGAAGATGAGTAGGGCGACGAAGTTGATCCACGTCACCTGCTCTTTCGGCAGGCCGGCCGTGTTGATCATGAATTTCTGCATATACGTGGTGAACGTGTAGAACGCGATGGTGCCCCCGAGGGTGAGCCCCATGACCGTCAGGCACTCGCGCGGATAGGACAGCAAGACCCTCAGGCTGCCGCGTTCGGCGTTCGCAGCGCTCTCTTTGACAGCCAGTTGAAAGTTCTCTGACTCGTCCATCGTGCGTCGCAGCCACATGACCGTTACTGCGGCCACCGCCCCGATGACGAACGCGATCCGCCAACCCCAGCCATGCATCTGCGCCGATGTGAGCAGCTGCTGCAGGATGATTTGGATACCCAGCGCGAGCAATTGGCCGCTGGTCAGCGTCACGTACTGAAATGAGGAGTAGAAGCCGCGCCGGTGTGGGGTGGCGACTTCACTCAAATACGTTGCCGAGGTTCCGTACTCGCCCCCAAGTGACAGCCCCTGCAGCAGCCGGAGTACGACCAGCAAGATCGGTGCGAGTGCGCCGATCTGGGCATACCCCGGCAATATGGCGATGCCGAGAGAACCGACGCCCATCAAGGTCACCGAGAGTGTCAATGCCGCGCGGCGCCCGAATCGGTCGGCATACCGACCGAACAGCCAGCCGCCGAGCGGCCGGACCAGGAAGCCGACCGCAAAGATGCCAGCGGTGTTCAACAACTGCGCGGTTTGATTCCCCGATGGGAAGAACACGCTCGCGAAGTAGATGCTGAACGCCGCGTAGGCATACCAGTCGTACCACTCGATCAAATTGCCGAGCGATCCGCGAATCACATTGCCGGCCACCGACCTCGTAGGCGCGTCGCCGGCTTCCCGCTGTTCTAGTTGCATGTTTCCTGGCCTCCTTCGTTGGCTGTCGTTGCGGCTCATCATGTGAGGACGGCCACAGACACGGAAGAGCAAATCGCCCCAGCGCGACCCTTCCTTGCACAATCCACAGATTCACCGATTAACCCGCCGTATTTCGGGCTCGCGTCGGAGGGCGGCTAGCTCGACCGAACATCAGCCGGAACCGTCAGACGAAGGCGACACCGCCCGCACCCGCATGAATGAGATCGACCAGTTCCGATAGTGGAGTTTCCTTGCAGGATCTACAGATAGTGTCGATGCCGCCGTACCTAGCGAGCTAGTAGGCCCGTTAGTACATCGTGAGGCGTTGCACGGATGTGCCTGAATCTGTGGATTCTGCAAGGGTTTTCGCGCCGATGCTGGCAGCCGTTGATTGCCGGTGTGGACCGCGCCCATGATGCGCACACGACTGGCGACACCTGGGGGCGAACACAATGGAGCTGAACCGAGAGTCGAGTGGCGATGGGACGCGTACGGGTGAACCGGAACTGGTTGTGCAATACCCGGCTTTGAGCGGCCGAATCGGCGTTGACTTCGTGATCGTCAGCCTCATGTCCACCGTGATTGGTGTGCTTACTGCCGGCTGTCTCTGGTTGCTATTCCTTTGTGCGAACCAACTTCTGGTACTCGCGGGTTGGGGGTGGGGTAACTTGCTGTTGATTCAGCACGAGACGTCCTGGCTCCCCGTCGCCGGTGCCGGCCTCGTCTTGCTTCCCATGGCATTGCTGTTCAGTTGGGTCTTACTCCTGGCCGCCGTTCATTCATTGAGGAAGGCCCGGCGGGCATGGTGGCTGCGACTGACGAGCAAGGGGTTCGAGGTCAACGACCGAGTATTAACAGCGCGCCGCGCCGAATGGCACGAGATCGACAAGTTCATGCTCGTCGCACCGGCAGCTCACATCGAGCACGCCGTAGTGGCCCCAGGTAAGGCGTTCGCCGAGGCTTTCAGGGACGGCGGAACTCAATCGCCAGCTTTCCGGGTCGGCTTTCACAGCTCGCCCGGGCGTCGTCGGAAGCTCGCACACAAGCTGTTTAGCGGCCTGCGGGGCCGCGACGGGACGAGGGTCGACGGTCTCGTCATGGGCTACTGGGACCGTCCCTTCGATGAGGCGGTCGATCTGATGAACGAGTGGCTGGCGCGCTATAAGGCGGCCTGAAGTAATCATGTACCATCTGGTACATGATTACAGATTGTGGAGTTGAGATCGACGCGCCTGCCGCTGACGTCTGGGACGTGTTCAGCGACGTCGAACGCTGGCCCGAGTGGACCGCTTCGGTTACCCGACTCGTCGCTCTCGACGGGCCCGGGCTCGCGGTCGGTAAACGGTTCGAGATCAAGCAGCCGCGGATGCCCAAGCTCGTGTGGACGGTCACGGATCTGACACCCGGGGTGGCGTGGACCTGGGTTCAGCGCTCGCCCGGCGGTGAAACCGTGGCCCGCCATGAAGTCACCCCGGAATCAGACAGGCGCACCCGAGTGCGACAACAGCTCGACCAACGCGGGCCGGTCGGCGCCATGGTGGGGCTGCTGATGCGCGGAATGACAAGGCGCTATCTGGAATTGGAGGCTTCGGGCCTTAAGGCCCGAAGTGAGCAGCGGGCCGTCAATGGCCCGTCCGCCTGACCTCGAGCGGCGCCAGGAGCTGCTCGACGCGGTGGTCAAGGAATGTGCGGAGCACGGCATCGGTGACCGTTCACTTCGCGACGTCGCCGCGGCGGTCGGCACCAGCCACCGCATGCTCCTGCACCACTTCGGTTCGCGGAACGAGCTTCTGCTGACGATCGTCGACGAGGTCGAGCGCCGTCAACGGGCCCTGCTGAGCGAGCTGCCAACCGAACCCGCCGCGGCGATCGCCGCCATGTGGGCCGACCTTCGCCGGCCGGAGTTGCGCCCGTTCGAGCGCCTCTTCTTCGAGTGCTACGCGCGCGGCGTCCAGGGTGAGCAGCCGTTCGCCCGAATGCTGCCAGGGGCCGTGGATGCCTGGCTTACTGCAGGCGAGACGACCGATCCCGCGCTGGTGCGCCTCGGGCTGGCGGTCATGCGTGGCCTGCTCCTTGACCTGGTAGCCACCGATGATCGCCGCGGTGTCGACGCGGCCGCCGAGGCCTTCGCTGACCTGGTCCGGCGCGCAGGCGCCTAGCCGCTGGATGCAGTGGCGGCCGCCGCGACGGCGGCCTTGCCTTCGGGGCTCGCGGCCGAATTGCCCGGCGTGGTTGCCGACGCGACCCCCGCATCGCAGTTCAGCGACACCAGCAGCTGGGTGGTCGCGGAACCACTGCTGTCGGGCGGTGGCTGCACTGTCCGCTGTTGTGCCCGGGTGACGACGCAGTCAGGCCATGCCTTCTGGTCGCCCACGGTTGTTGAAACGACGGGTGTCATGCCAGCGCCGCTTATCGCACTCTGCGCGTCGCTGTACTTCTGCCCCGCTACGTCAGGAGTCGAACTAGCCACGGCCACACCGCTTCCCGCCAGGGCCAGCGCTGCGCCAGCAATGCTCGCACCCAGAAGAGAACACACACAGGTGATTTGGCGCATTAGGACCCCGCCTTGATGGCTGGCTTCGCATCGGCCACCGCCGGAGTCGACGCCGGCGTCGCAGGAGGCGATGCCGTCGCACCCATCGTCATGGCCGAAACGGTCGGCTGAATGAAGACAGTGTTCGTTGGTGCGTCGCCGGAGCCGGCCAGCACGTTGCCATGCCCTGAGCTGTCGCGATCAAACGCCACGGTCAACACACCCGCGACCACCACCGCTGCTCCGGCCAGCACCGCTCCTGCCAAGTTCACCCCGCGTCGCTTCGTCCGCGTTCGATTCGTGTTCATGTCCGGATCGTTGCGCGCGCAGCATTGGACTTACTGGAACGCTTCTGTGAGCTATCTGACACGGCAAGAATTTACGTGCCGGTGACAATCGTTGACTGGTTTGAAAGTCCAGGGGTTTAGCCCACGCGAACCGATGGGTAGCCCTATGCGCTCGGGGGGTCAGTCCTGACCAGCGCGTCCACGCACGTCGTGGACGTGCCGATCGAAGGAGTCACATATGAAGTTGAAGCAAACCGCTGCCAAAGCAATTCTGGCTGGTGCACTGAGCATCGCCGCGGCCGGATTCGGCGCAGGTTTGGCCCACGCTGATCCGCCGTTCCCCGCGCCACCGCCGTGGCCCATTCCGGCACCTGATTACGGGCCGGGCGCGAATGTCGGGGGCCCGGGTAACCCGTACCCGCCGGGCCAGAATTACGCACCACCGCCGGGACATGATGATGCCGTCGTCCCCATGTGGGCACCGCCGGCACCGCCGCCGCCTTTCTGGGCGCCGTGGCAGCCGGTTGTCTGGAACACGGAACTCAGCGCCTGGGGCATCTGGTGGAACGGTAGCTTCCAGACGTTGTAAACAGCTCGACGGAACGGTCGCCTTGCCTCGCAGGGCGACCGTTCTGCTTGTCAGCTGAGCAGTTTGTGCACCGCGGCCGCGCTGTCGGCGGCAAGTACGTCCTCGATGATCCGTTGCGCGTCAACGGTGTTCATCGCACGAACGGCTTCCTTGATGGCAGGAATCGCCGGGGGCGTGACCGACAAGGCGTCCACGCCCATCCCGAGCAGCAGAGCCGCGGCCCGCTCATCGGCCGCGAACTCGCCGCACACCGACACCGACGCCTGACCTGCGGCACCCCTGCAGGTTGCCCGGATCAACTGCAGCAGACCGGGGTCGAAAGTGTCGCCGATCGAGGCGACCGCGTCGTTGTTACGGTCAGCGGCCAGTGTGTACTGAGTCAGGTCGTTTGTGCCGATCGACATGAAGTCGACGTGACGGGCGAATGCGGCGGCCTTGAGCGCGGCCGCAGGCACCTCGACCATCATGCCCACCTGGAGCCCGGCCGGACGACCACGACCGGCACGGCTGATCGCCGTCTCCAAATGCTCACGCGCTGCGAATAGTTCGTCAAGTGTGGTGACCATCGGGAACATCACGCTGACCGGAGTCTGCTGCGCCAGCCGAACCATCGCCAACAGCTGATCCGCCAACAACTCCGGATGCGCCAACGACAGCCTGATGCCACGAACACCGAGGTAGGGGTTTACCTCGGCCGGCGTCGGCAGGAACTCCAATGGCTTGTCGCCGCCAACATCAAGGGTGCGCAACGTGATTCGCCGCCCGTCGAGCGATTCAGCGATCTTGCGGTATACCGCGAACTGCTCCTCGACATCCGGTGCGTCCTGGCGGCCGAGGAACAGGAATTCGGTGCGCACCAAACCCGCGAAGTCCGCGCCGTGGGCCGCTGCCGCCCGCGCGTCATCCACGGACCCGACGTTTGCGCCCACCGCGACCGTTACGCCGTCGCGGGTGACCGCAGGCTCGGTGGCACGGGCCTGCGCCTGGCGCTGACGCTGTGCGAGCGTTGCCACCCGCGCCTGAAACTCCGCACGGACTTGCTCCGGCGGGTCGACGACGAGCTCGCCCTGACCGCCGTCCACCGCGACGATCGTCCCGTCGGGAATGGCCAGAACTGTCGGACCGGCACCGACGATCACCGGAATTCCCTTTGCGCGCAACAGGATCACGTTGTGCGCGTGCGGGCTGCCGAACGCCAACAGCACCGCCGCCACCCGGGCCGGGTCCAGCTCGGCGGCCTCAGCCGGCGTGAGGTCGGCTGCCACCAGAACGCCGGTGGGTCCCTCGGGCCTTTCGCTCTTACCGAGCATCGCCCGCAACACCTGATCGCCCACCGCGCGGACGTCGTCGGCACGGGCCTGCAAGTACGGATCGGGCACGGCCGCGAACTCGGCGGCTAGCCGCTGCACAGCGTCCGACCAAGCGGACACCGCTGGCTGCCCCGCGTCGATGCGGCCTCGCGCGTCGTCGAGCAGTGCGGCGTCGTCGAGCAGCAGCTGATGGGCGTCGAAGATCGACGCCTCGGCCTCGCCCACCTCGCGGGCGGTGCGGGTGCGCAGCTGGCTGATCGTGCGCCGGACCGATGCGATCGCCTTGCCGAGCCGGCGCCACTCGACCGCGGGATCGTCGGCGGGAGCGTCCGGGATAGTGATAGCGCCCATCCGCATCGAACAGGCCGGCCCGATACCCAGCCCAGGGCCGGCGCCGATAGGCGCCTGTCGCCCGGTCCGCAACGGCTGGGGAGCCGTCGCGTCCGCTGGCTCGTCGAAGTTGCGTGCCGCCAGCGACAGGATGTGATCCAGCGTCTCGGCGGCCTGGCTTCCTGACACCCGCACCTCGACCTCGTCGCCGGACGCGCACACCCAGCGTGGCGATCTTTGAAAGGCTGCCCGCATCAACCCAATCGGATTCGGTGCGGCAGGTTGCGGACCCGTGCATGGGCGTCGCGGCGGCGGACCTCCTGCACCAAACGTGCGGCTGGTCGGGCGTGCAGCCCGTGCGGGTTGGCGACGACGAAGTTGCCCGTCAGCTCGTCGTCGTCGCCGGCCACGTCGACTTCAGCCGCAACCGGGGCGGGCCCGAGGTGGCCGATCTTTCCGGCGAGCGCCCCTGCCGCCTCAGCGGCGACCTCCTCGCTCGAAGCGCCGCTGGCCGCGGCCACCGCCGCAACCACGAGGCCTTCGACGAGCGGAGCCGGGCACAACACGACCCGCTCGCGGACATCGTCGTCGAGCAGCTCCAGCGCGAGCTCGGCCGACAGCACCGCGCTGCCCAGGTCCATCAGCACCACGACGCCCGCACCCTGATCGGCGGTGGTGATCGCGTCGACGATCTGCGCGGCATCGGTGCCGAAGGTGGTGTCATCCAGTCCCGCGGCAATCGCGATGCGGATTTGCTTGCCGTGCAGCATCTCCTGGGCCAACGCGACCGCGGCGCGGGCCAGTGCCCGGCTGTGGGAGACGATCGACGAGTCCGACGGTCACCGCGTCACCCACCTGTAGCGAAAGCCGACGCAGCCGCGGCGATCAGCATGGCCGCCGACGTCGCGCCCGGGTCGATATGGCCGACGCTGCGCTGCCCGAGATAGCTGGCCCTGCCCTTGCGCGCAACCATCGATTCGGTGGCATCCCGGCCCTTTTCGGCCGCGACGGTGGCGTCTGCCAGTCCGCAGCGAGACCGGAGCCCGACGCCAGCGCTGCGTCAAGCGCGTCCAGCGCCGGTGCCAGCGCATCGAACATCGTCTTGTCGCCGGCCTCTGCACGGCCGCGCTGCACCACACCCTCGACACCGGCGCGCAACGCCTTGGCGAACTCCGCCGCGTCCACGCCTTCGACGGCGCTCAGTGCTCCTGCCATCCGGAGGAAGAACGTGCCGTACAGCGGGCCGCTGGCCCCGCCGACCGATTTCACCAGCGTCATCCCCACCTGTTTGCACAGCGCGGACATGTCGGACGGCGCGGTCTCGTCGAGCCCGCCGATCACCGCCGTCATACCGCGGTCCATGTTGATCCCGTGGTCTGCATCGCCGATCGCCGAGTCGAGATCGGTGAGGAATTGGGCGTTTTCACCGATCACGCGGGCGAACTCCCGCATCCAGCCGGTCAACAACGACAGATCAGCGTCAGCCATTCAGCATCCCCTCCGAAGCGCAGGCGTGTTGACCGGATGGTCCCATAGCCGCAGCAGCTCGTCGTCGGCGCGCAGCAGCGTGACCGAACAGCCGGCCATGTCCAGGCTGGTGATGTACGGGCCCACCAGGGAGCGGGCGATCCTCACTCCGGCCTTGTCGAGGATGGCCGCGAATTCCGAGTACATGACATATAGCTCGATCAGCGGTGTGGCGCCCATGCTGTTCACGAACAGCACCACGCCTTCCGAACCGGATGAGATCGGTGAAATCCAGGTCGTTCAGCACCGGGTCGAGCATGAGTTCGGCGACCGCCCGCGCGGGCTGCATGGCCATCCTCTGGCGACCTGGTTCACCGTGAATGCCGATGCCCACTTCGATTTCGGTGTCGGACAGGTCGAACGTCGGATGACCGACCGCAGGCACCGTGCACGACGTCAGCGCGACACCCATGCTGCGCGACGCCGCGTTAACGCGCCGCGCGACATCCGCGACATCCTTCAGGCCGCGGCCCTGATCGGCTGCGGCGCCTGCGATCTTCTCCACCAACACCGTCGCGCCGACGCCGCGCCGGCCTGCGGTGTAGGTGCTGTCCTGCACGGCGACGTCGTCGTCGACGACAACGGATTCGACGGTGATTCCCTCGGCCTCGGCGAGTTCGGCGGCCATCTCGAAGTTCATCACGTCGCCGGTGTAGTTCTTGACGATGTGCAGTACACCCGCGCCGCCGTCGACGTTCTTGGTCGCTTCCAGCATCTGATCCGGCACCGGGAGACGTGAAAACCTCACCCGCACAGGCCGCGTCGAGCATGCCCTGCCCGACGAAGCCACCGTGCATTGGTTCGTGCCCGGAGCCGCCGCCGGAGATCAGCCCCACCTTGCCGGGTATCGGCGCGTCGCCGCGATAGACGATCCGGTTGGTCTGGTCGATTCGCAGTTCGGGGTGCGCGACGGCCATTCCGCGCAACGCCTCGCTGATGACATCGGCGGGATCGTTGATCAGCTTCTTCATGTCCGGTGCTCCTCAGGCGGCGGTGGTGGACTTGGCGGGAACGGCAACAGGGGCTGGTGTCGCGTCGGCCCGGGTCTTGGAGATCGCGACATAGGTGAACGCGGCGAGGACACCGGCCAGCGCACTCGGCCGCGAGATACACCGGCAACTGACTCCACGAGACCGAGCCACCTGCGATCTGCTGGACGAGCATCGGGCCGAAGGTGCGGGCCGGGTTGATCGACGCGCCGGTGGTCGGTGCCACCGGGATGATCGCCGCGAACACCACCAAACCGATGGCGACACCGGCGAATCCCGCCGACGCCTTGCGGTGTATCACACCGAAAACGGTGAACACGAGAATGAACGTACCCACGAACTCGGCGAAAAAGGCCTGTACGGCACTGACATTTCCGGAATAGGTCGCAACGCCCAGGCCGGCGTCGCGGGCGGCCATGCCGAGCACACCGATGATCGCGGCCGCGCCGACGATCGCCCCGACAACTTGCGCGGCGATGTAGGCCGGCACGCGCGACCACGGGAACTTGCCGGTGGCCGCGAGTCCGAGGGTGACCGCCGGGTTGATGTGGTTGCCGGAGATGTGTCCGAGCGCGTAGATCGTCGCCACCACGACGGTGGCGAATGCGAACGAGATCATGCCGAGGTCGGCCATCGTGAACGGCGCGTCCCCGTTGACGATGATCGTCGCGGGCACCGAGCCCACACCGATGAAGACCAGGAAGGCGGTGCCGAGCGCTTCGGCCGCGAGTTTCTGGGTGATCGAAGGTTCGTCCATGACGCTCTCCTGAGACCTGGGTCGAAGCCGGCTGCCGTGTGGTGGTCGACTATCTCGGATATCATTCGATAATGTCGAATGTGATCTGGACCATACGCTTATGCTTCGGTCAAGACAAGGGCCGATTTCTGCGGAAGGTGGACGAATGATCCAGGCCGTGGATCGCGCACTGCGCATCCTCACGGTGCTGCAGGGCGGCCGGCGCATGAGTCTGGGCGAGATCGCGACGGCCATCGACCTGGCCCCCTCCACCGTCCACGGTCTGGTTCGCACCTTGCTTGCACACGGCATGGTTCAGCAGGAGATCGACTCCGGTCGCTACCGGCTGGGCCCGGCGACGCTACGGCTCGGCAACGTTTACCTCGACACGCTGGAACTACGTTCGCGCGTTGCAATCTGGGCCGAGGGTCTGGGCCGGCGGACCGGGTGCGCTGTGCGCACCGCGGTGTTGCTGTTCGATGAGGTCGTGGTCGTTGCGCACGAGCCCCGTCCGGACGGCACCCGTCAGATGCCCGAGGTTGGCATCGTGATTCCGGCGCATGCGAGCGCTCTTGGTAAGGCACTGTTGGCCTTTCAATCCGATTACAAGGCCGACGAGTTGCGCAGCATGACCGGTGAAACCATCATCGACCCGGCGGTGCTGGCCGATCAATTGGAGCGGATCCGCTCGTCCGGAATCGCGACGGAGATCGAGGAAGCCGTGTTGGGCGAATGCGCTGCAGCCGCACCCGTTTTCGATTCTTCAGGCGAGGCCACGGGGGCCATCAGCCTTGTGGTGCCTGCGGCACGCTGGCCGCTGGAAGCAGAGGCCATCGACGCACTTCGCGACACTGCCCGCACGGTGTCACGCGAACTCGGATCGCCGGTGTGGCCGCCACGCCGAGTCTACTAATCGCCTGGCGGCCGAACGTGAGCTTGTGTGCGAGATTTTCGCGATTCTCCGCACATAGCTTCACGTTCGGCTGCTAGATCGGCGCTCCGGCGGCACGAAGCGCAGTGCGGGTGCGCTCGACGATGGTGGCCTGGCGGTAGCGCAGCATGTCGGAGTTGACGCGGACGATGCGCCAACCGAGCGCTTCCGCTTCGGCCTGCCAGTCGATGTCGCGGTTGCGTACGTCTGGGTCGGTCCAATGTTGGATGCCGTCGTATTCGACGCCGACCTGCCAGTCATCCCAGCCCATATCGATGCGGTGCACGAAGCCGCCGAAGCCGTCGAACACCTCGATTTGCGTGCGCTGCGGCCGTAAACCGGCCGATGTCAGGACAAGCCGCGTGCGCGTCTCCTGGGGCGACTCCGCGCCTGCATCGGCCAAGCTCAACGCCTCGCGCAACCGCACCGTCCCCCGCGCACCGCGGTGGCGGTCGGCGATCGACACCACCTCGGTTGGCTTGACATTGGTGGCCTGCATGAGCGCATCGAGGCGGATGACTGCCGTCGTCAGGCCACGCCTGCGGCCGAGATCGAACGCCGTTCGCGCCGCTGTCGTAACGGGAACGCCCCTTACGAAACAGCTTTCGGCGTCCCACAGCTCGTCGCTGTGCAGGATGATTCCCTTGGTCTTGTGTCGACTCAGCTGATTGAGTTCAGCTGGTCGTTTCGCGTCGATCCACCGCGTACCGAGCAGTGCGGCCGCCGACAGCCCTGCGACAGTCGCCCGCCGTCCCGACCACAGCCACGCGGCGACCGCCTTGTCGGCAGGGCCCAATGTTTGCCCTTTCGGGACGTACACGTTGCGAAACACCGCGTCGTAGCGCGTCCTCAGCTGATACCTGTTGACGGCGCCGCGCGCCAACGCCTCGGTTCCCAGGAAAGGCGAGTCGAGTGCCACATCCATACGACGACGCGCCGCTCGCCGAGGTTCCGCCGGCCAACGTGAGGTTATGTACGAAATTCCGCCGATTCTTCGTACATAGTTTCACGTTCGACGCGCTACCCGTCCTTTGTGATCGCCAGCACCACCGCGTTCGGCAGCGACGCCAGAACGCCGGTGGATACCAGCAGTTTCGAACCGCGGATTCCGCTTCCGATGATCACGCGCTGCTGATCCGTCACACTCTCATCGATCAGCAGTGGCCAGTCCGCGGGCAAACCGACGGGAGTGATGCCGCCGTACTCCATCCCGGTGAGGGCAACGGCGGTATCCATCGGTGCGAACGAAATCTTGCGGGCACCAAGGTGTTTGCGGACCACACCGTTGACGTCGGCGCGGGTGGTGGCGAGGACGACGCAGGCTGCGTGCCAGGTGCGCTCCGCGCGGCGCGCTTCGACCACGACGCAGTTGGCCGAGACGTCCAAGCCGATGTCGTAGTGCTCGCAGAACGCCGCGGTATCGGCAAGCTCGGGGTCGATCTCGCTGACCCACAGCCCCTCTTGTAGGTGTGGCCGCACGGGTTCGGCGACGAGCTTCGGCGCTTCGCTCGCCGGTACAAAGGTCAGTTTCCCCAACGTCCACCGTCACTCCTCGCTGGTCGTCCGGTCGCCGATGAACGACACCAGCGCAGGATCGTCGGACGTGAACCGGTCGACCTCCTCGCCGCCGTCGCAGCGCAACAGCGCCACCGTCACGCCGCCGCCCTTCCGGGAGATCACCTCGCCAAACCGCGCCGGAGTCCTGCCAGCGTTGAAGTTCTGCGACCCGATCGACGTGCATGCTTCTACGATTCCACGGCATGGGTGGCGGTTCCGGCATCAGGGTTGCGCGGGTCTACGACGAGCCGGGTCCCGACGATGGTGAGCGGGTGCTGGTCGACCGGCTGTGGCCGCGCGGTTTCCGCAAGGGGGATCCGCGGGTAGGCCGGTGGATTCCGAAGGTCGCGCCGTCGACCGACCTGCGCAAGTGGTATTCCCACGAGGCCGCGCGGTTCGACGAGTTCGCCGCTCGCTACGCGCAAGAACTGGAGTCGGAGGAGGGGACAGCCGCGATGGACGAACTGAAGCAAGTGCTGCGCGGCGGCCCGGTCACGCTCGTCACCGCCGCAAAGGATCTAGAGGGCAGCCACGTCGCGGTCCTCGCCCGACTGCTGGCATAGGCTGCTGGCCGTGCAGGCAGCCTCAGCGGTCGCGGTCGCCGCGGCATTCGTCTGGCTGGGCATGGTGCTCGCGATCTCGTTTATCGAGACCCCGCTGAAATTCCGCGCCCCCGGCGTGACGCTGCAGATCGGACTTGGCATCGGCCGCTTGGTCTTTCGCGCGCTCAACGCCTGCGAGCTCGCACTGGCCGCGGTCGTCGTCGCCACGCTTCGCCATCACGCCGCCGACGACTGGCGTCGCGGTCGCAGCGGCCGTCGCCGTCGTCACCCTACTGGCGCAGGTGCTGGCGGTGCGGCCGCGGCTGACCCGTCGGTCCGACAGCGTGCTTGCCGGTGGGGACGGGCCACGGTCACGGGCGCATTGGGCCTACGTCGGACTGGAGATCGTCAAGGTGATCGCGCTGCTGATCGCGGGTGTGTTGCTGCTCGCGACGTGAGACGATCGCCCGATGCGGCTGGGATTGCACGCCCTTGGCATCGGTTCGGGTGCCACCCGCGCGCGTCATCGACGCCGTCGCGGCCGCCGCCGAACGATCTGGTTTCGCGACGCTGTGGGCCGGCGAGCATGTCGTGATGGTGGACCGGTCCGAGTCGCGCTATCCGTACTCCGACGATGGGCAGATCGCTGTGCCGGCCGCGGCGGACTGGATCGACCCGATGATCGGGCTGAGTTTCGCCGCCGCAGCCACATCGACGATCGGCATCGCGACGGGTGTGCTGCTGCTTCCCGAACACAATCCCGTTTTGGTCGCCAAGCAGGCCGCCACGCTGGACACCCTTTCCGGCGGCCGGTTCACGCTCGGCGTCGGCGTCGGCTGGTCCCGCGAGGAGTTCGACGCACTCGGCGTCCCGTTCGAGCGGCGCGCGGCGCGCACCGCGGAGTACGTCGCGGCGATGCGGACGCTGTGGCGCGACGACGTCGCCTCGTTCGATGGTGAATTCGTGCGATTCGATTCGGTGCGAGTCAACCCGAAACCCGTTGCGAACAAGCGCATTCCGGTCGTGCTTGGCGGAAACAGCGATGCGGCGCTGCGCAGGGTGGTCGCGTGGGGCGACGGCTGGTACGGCTTCAACCTCGACGGCGTACGGGAAGTCGCCGAACGAATCGATTTCCTCAACCGGCTGTGCGACGAAAGCGGACGCGACAGAGCCGAACTGCGGCTGGCCGTGGCGCTGCGCGATCTGAGCGTCACCGACGTCCGCCCGCTCGCGGATCTCGGCGTCGACGAACTTGTCGTGGTCGACGGGCCGCCCGACGATGCAGCCGCCGCAGCTGATTGGGTATCGGCGCTGGCCGACGAATGGATGCCGGCAGTGGGTTAGCCCACCAGCTCTCTCACCCGTTTGCGCGCGGCCTCGGCGGCCTGCTGCTCGCGCGCGTACAGCAGTCCGTAGGTGAAGCCGTTCTCGCCCGGCGTCGTCCCGGCCGTGACCGCGAGGTGTTGCAGCGTCGCCGATGCCACGACGCCGTCCTGGTGGTCACCGAGCACGCGCTGAAACTGCTTGTAATGCTTGGCCGTTTTCTTTGCGTGCTTGTCGACGGGTTGGCGAAGTTCGGCGGCATATCGGGCCCGCTTGGCGGCCTTGCGGGCCCGGTGCAGCAGCGCGTCGTCACCCGCCTCGATCGCCTCGGCCAGTCGCCGATCGGCCTTGCGCCCGGCGCGGCGGGCCCGCTTGTTCACCGCCTTCAGGCGCGGTGGTTCGGTCAGCGGCGGCGCAGTGCGCCAGTGCTGCAGCGACGCGAGCAGGTCGAGGTATCGCTGCGAGTTCATCGCGTCCGAAACGACTGTGCGGGCCTTCAGTTGGTCCGACTGCAGATCGGTGTTGATCCGGTTGGCGACCGGCCCGAGGACGAGCTCAGGCGGCAACTCCGCCAGCGCTTCCCGGAAGCGGCGGCGCTGTACCTGACGATCGCGGACTTCGCCGAGCAGTCCGGCGAACCACTTGAGTTCGGCCTCGATGTGCCCGACCGACCCGTCCAGCAGCTTGCTGAACACTCGCAAGGTGCTGCGCAGCCGCCGGATTGCTACACGTGTGTCGTGAATGGGGTCGCTGCCGCGGCGAAGCGCGAGGTCGCCGTCGAAGACGTTGTCGATCTGCTCCGTCATGTAACTCACGACGGCGCGTCCCGCGGCGGTATCGCACTTGGGCCCGGGGCGTGTCGCGCGCGCGACTCGGGCGAGTTTCGACGGATACCGCGACGGGGTGGCTCCGGAATTGGTTAGCCGTTCGGTGAGTCGTCGTGGCACCGAGCGCGCCTTCGGGCCCAGCTCGACCTCGATCTCGCGCCATGCCAGCAGCCGATGGTCGATCGAAGCCAGTACATGGTCGTCGTCGACCTCGGCGCAGAGCCGGTCGCGCCGCGGGTCGGTGATCCGGTACCGGTCACGGGTCGTGCGGATCGTCGCCACGTTCACCAACGGCTTGCCCAGCCGCATGCCAGTGAGGGCGTCGGCCAACTCCGGCGGCGGCGTGTCGGATAGCGCCGTGCGGATCTCGAGCCGTCCGTCAGCCTCGGGCACCTTGAGTTGCCACCCGGTGTCGTCGTCGCCGTCACGCCGCCGCAACAACACGCCGTGCGCTTGCAGGTCACCATCGGCGGTGTCGTAGTAGGCGCTGCTGAGCGTCACGGTGCTGCGTTCCACGCGGGCTCCGGCGACGATGTCGTCGAGCGGGGGGACCGCGAAATGCTCGTCCACGTCCCACTTCAGTTCGCGTTCTAGCACTTCATCCATAGTGGAAGGCTCCCCGCAACGGGCGTCGGCGAAACATCCACCGAGCCTCGAAGGGAGGTAACCCTACCCTTACTTACTGCGGTAGTCTCGGTGGTCAAATGACTGACATTGACGAGGCGCCCGCACCCGTCCTGCCCCGCGAACTCACGGAGATTTCCGACGCCGTCCGCGCGGTGGGCGCACCGCCGACGCCGACGCTGGCCGAACCGTATCGTCTCCGCCTCGCCAATCCCGACACCGGCGCCGCGATGATCTCGGAGTGGATGAACCGCCCGCATCTGGTGGAGGCCTGGGAGTACGACTGGCCTCCTGAGCGTTGGCAGCGGTACCTGCGGGCCCAGCTGGAAGGAAGTTACTCGCGGCCGTTCATCTGCAGCTTCCGCGATAGTGACTTCGCGTACGTCGAGTTGTACCGTGCTGCAAAGGATTCCATTGCGCCGCGCTACGACACCCATCCGCACGACATCGGATTGCATGCCGCCATCGCGGATCTGAAATTGGTCAACCGGGGTATCGGAGCCACATTGCTGCCGGACATCGTCGCCAGTGTCTTCAGACTCGAACCCCGGTGCCGCCGAATGATGTTCGACCCTGATCACCGCAACAAGTATGCACGCCGTTTGTGTGAGTACACCGGCTGCGAGTTCCTCGGCGAGCACGACATGTCGAACCGCCGGATGGCGCTCTATGCCTTGCGGCGCGAGTCGATCTTCGGGGCCTCATAACTAGTACTCGAAGCGGGCCAGCCCGGTCCCGCCGCGCCGCTGGCCGTCGTCGATCGACACCAATGCGGGCACCAGCTCACTGGTGACCAGTCCGTGCCGCTCGGTAAGGGCGTCGATGATGTCGAAGCTCGCGGCGATGCGCTCGGGGCTGTCGACGACGACAGTGGTCACCGGCACCTGCCGGGTGAGCTGAAACATCTTGTCGCCGTGCGGTTTGTGGTCGCCGTAGAACCCCCAGATGCCGCGCAGCACGGTTGCACCCGTTGCGGCGCCCGAGTCGAACAGCCTCTGGACGATGGCGCGGTGAATCGGCACGCCGTCGTGCAGGCTGGACTCCGAGGTGTAGACCATCAGCTTCTGCCACAGTGCACGCCCGTCGGCGTCGGTGGCCGGTAGGGCTGTCGGGCGCGTCTGGAGTTCGCCGTCGCGTTTGCACAACTGTGCTCGCTCGATCGTCAGGAGAGGTTGACGCAGCATTGCCTCGAGGTCCGGGATCGCATCGGCGGCCTGAATGCCGGTCCCGATCGCGATGATCATGACGGGAATGTCGACGTTGCGACTGAAGAACCGGGCACGCCGCCGCTGTCCATTCTTGGTGCCGTCGACACCGAGAAAGACTGAGGCCCCGGCGAATCCGTGTCGGTGCAGCACCTCGCACACAGCTTGGTGCGCGGGTTGTGCCGAGACCCGGTCCTGACGCCCGACGTAGACGGTGAGTTTGACGGTGTCTGGCGGTGCCGCCGCTTCGGCCCCGCCGAGCAGACGTGCGCGCTCGAGCGTGACGAGCCCGCGCGTCGTCATCGCGACGGCGCGGTCGGCGAGCGGGGCGATCTTGTCGGCGCGGTCGACCGCGGCGATCGCGATCGGTGAATCCTCCGACATGCTCAGCGACTGGTCGCTGCGCAGCTCATGGTGCGGGCCGAAGCTGGCGATGCCGCGCAGCACCACGCTGGTGGCCACCGCACTCTCACCGTAGAGATCGAGCAGCGCGTCGGCGACGAAGCGGTCGCCGCTGCGCATACGTTCGGCGAAGTAGGTGGTCAGCTTGAGGTACTCAGTGTTCATGCCTCGACTCCCGCTCGCTCCGGTCCTCGCTCGTCCCTCGCTGCGATCCTCACTCGCGGTCGTCTTCGGGGGCTCACAGCCGGCCTCCGATCCACAGGCCGAGCCAGGCGGCCGCCAGACCGAGCACCAGGCTGACGACGATGTTGGCGACGGCGGGCCGCAGCTGGCGTTCCTCGCCGAGGCGGTGGGTCTCCAGCATCCAGGTCGAGAAGGTCGTGTAGGAGCCGACGAACGCGGTGCCGGCCAGCAGCGCGAGGTGAGGGCTGAGCGCAAGACCGGACAGCAGGCCGAGCAGCAGCGCACCGCTGAGATTGACCGCCAGCGTGCCGTACGGGAACGACCCGGCTGTCCGGCTCGACACCGTGCGGTCGACAAGGAATCGCAGCACCGCTCCGACGCCGCCGATCACGACGACGCCGGCCCAGACCGCGACCGTCATCCGCGGATCCGGACGCGTCGCACCAGCGCGGTGGCGAGGTAGAGGGCGAGCAGTCCGGCGACGATGCTGGCGGCGGTGTAGCCGACGGCCAGGCCGTAGTGCTTGTGCTCGAGCATGCTTGAGGATCTCGACCTGCATCGTCGAGAACGTGGTCAGGCCACCGCAGAGGCCGGTGCCGAGCAGCGGGCGCCGATAACTCGAAACCGGCAACCGCTCGAGCAACCGGGTGGTGAAGTAGCCCAACAGAAATGCGCCGACGATGTTGACGGTGAACGTCGGCCAGGGCCAGCGCCCCGGGTCTGGTGCCGCAAGGGTTTCGAAGGCCGCGCGGGCGAGGGTGCCCAGCGCTCCGCCGACGAAGACCGCGGCCAGCTCACGGCCGTCGAAACTGAACATGAGCCAAAGTATCGCCGTCCAGCTTTCGCACCGACGTACGACGCGGTTCTCGGAGGAGCAGAATCGGGGGCATGGCTGCGAACCCACGTGCCGGCCAGCCGGCGCAACCCGAAGACCTCATCGATGTGGCCCAGGTGGTGACGGCCTACTACACCGTCGAGCCCGATCCCGGACAACGTCGATCAGCAGGTCGCGTTCGGCACGTCCGGGCATCGCGGGTCGAGCCTCGACGCGGCGTTCAACGAAGCGCACATTGTGGCCACCACGCAGGCGATCGTCGAGTACCGGGCCGGGCAGGGCACCACCGGGCCGCTGTTCATCGGACGCGACACCCACGCGCTTTCGGAGCCGGCATGGGCGTCGGCGCTGGAGGTGCTGGCCGCCAATGACGTTGTCGCGATGATCGATTCGGCCGACCGCTACACCCCGACGCCGGCGGTAAGCCACGCGATCCTGACGTTCAACCGGGACCGCGACGGCGATCTGGCCGACGGCATCGTCGTCACGCCGTCGCACAACCCGCCGCGCGACGGCGGCTTCAAGTACAACCCGCCCAACGGCGGACCCGCCGACACCGACGCGACCGGTGTCATCGCCAAGCGTGCCAACGAGATTCTGCGCGACGGGCTCAAGGGCGTGAAGCGGGTGCCGCTGGCCAGGGCGCTGCAGACCGCGCAGCGGCACGACTACATGGACGCCTACGTCGAGGACCTGCCGAACGTCGTCGACATGCACGCGATCCGCGCCGAGGGCATCCGCATCGGCGCCGACCCGCTGGGCGGGGCCAGCGTCGACTACTGGGGCGCGATCGCCGAACGGCACGGCCTGCAATTGACGGTGGTCAATCCGCTCGTCGACGCGACGTGGCGGTTCATGACGCTGGACACCGACGGCAAGATCCGGATGGACTGCAGCTCGCCCAATGCGATGGCGTCGCTGATCGCCAACCGCGACAAGTACCAGATCGCCACCGGCAACGACGCCGACTCCGACCGGCACGGCATCGTCACCCCGGACGGCGGCCTGCTGAACCCGAACCACTACCTCGCGGTGGCGATCGAGTATCTGTACACCAACCGGCCGGACTGGCCGGGTTCGACGGCGGTGGGCAAGACCGCCGTCAGCTCGTCGATCATCGACCGGGTGGTCGCCGGGTTGGGCCGCAAGCTGCTCGAGGTGCCGGTCGGGTTCAAGTGGTTCGTCGACGGATTGATCAGTGGCACCATCGGTTTCGGCGGTGAGGAGAGCGCGGGCGCGTCCTTCCTGCGCCGTGACGGGTCGACGTGGACCACCGACAAGGACGGCATCATCCTGGCGCTGCTGGCGTCGGAGATTCTTGCGGTGACCGGGCAGACGCCGTCGCAGCGGTACGACGCGCTTGCCGAAAAGTACGGTGCGCCAACGTATGCCCGCATCGACGCGCCTGCCGACCGGGATCAGAAGGCCCGGCTGGCCAAGCTCTCACCGGACCAGGTGACGGCGACCGAACTGGCGGGCGAGCCGATCACCGCCAAGCTGACCACGGCGCCGGGCAACGGTGCGCCGCTGGGCGGCCTGAAGGTGACGACGGAGAACGCGTGGTTCGCGGCGCGCCCGTCGGGCACCGAGGACGTGTACAAGATCTACGCGGAGTCGTTCAAGGGACCCGAGCATCTTGCGGAGGTGCAGCAAGCGGCTAAAGACGTGGTGAATACAGTCATAGCGTGAGTTCTGTCGCGGAGGGTGACTGTTCGGCTGACCAGGTCAAGCCGAAGCTCCCGAGCGAAGTCTGGGTGCTGATCACCGCAAACGTGGTGGTCGCCTTCGGCTATGGCGTCGTTTCGCCGGTTCTGCCGCAGTACGCCCGCAACTTCGGTGTCAGCATCAGCGCCGCGACGTTCGTCATCACCGCCTTCGCGCTGATGCGGTTGGTGTCCGCGCCGGCGAGCGGCCTGTTCGTCCAGAGGATCGGGGAGCGGCGCGTCTACATGAGCGGACTGCTGATCGTCGCGGTGTCCACCGGTGCATGTGCCTTCGCTCAGACGTACTGGCAGCTGTTGCTGTTCCGCTCGCTCGGTGGCTTCGGGTCCGCGATGTTCACGGTCTCCTCGTTCGGACTGATGATCCGGATCTCGCCACCGGATGCCCGCGGCCGCGTCGCGGGCATGTTCTCGAGTGCCTTCCTGATCGGCTCGGTCGGTGGGCCGGTGCTGGGCAGCCTGACCGCGGGATTCGGGTTGGCGGCGCCGTTCGCGATCTACGGCGTCGCACTGCTTGGTCGCGGCAGGCGTGGTGTTCGTCGGCTGCGGCACTCGTCGCTGGCGGCGCCTTCGGAGAACACCGAACCGCCGGTGACCGCTGCGGATTGCGTTGCGCAACAGGGCGTATTGTGTCGGCGCTGTTCTCCAACTTCGCGACGGGCTGGTCGGTGTTCGGCTTGCGCATCGCGCTGGTGCCGCTGTTCGTCACCGAGGTGCTGCATCGCGGCCCGCGCGTCGCGGGTCTTGCCTTGGCGACGTTCGCAGTCGGCAACGTGGCGGTGGTCATCCCGAGCGGTTATCTGTCGGATCGCATCGGCCGCCGCACGTTGTTGATCGTGGGCCTCGCGGTGTCCGGGGTAGCGACGGTGGCTGGTCGGGCCTGGCCTCGTCGCTGACGCTGTTCCTGGCGGGCGCGCTGGTGGCCGGCGCGGCAGCGGGCATGTTCACCTCGCCGCAGCAGGCCGCCGTCGCGGACATCATCGGCAGCAAGGCGAGGGGCGGGACCGCCGTCGCGACCTACCAGATGATGGCTGATTTCGGCGCGATCGTCGGGTCGCTCGCGGTCGGGCGAGATCGCGCAGCACCTCTCGTTCGGCGCTGCGTTCGTGATCAGCGGCGTCATTCTGCTGCATCGCCGCGATCGGCTGGGTGCTCGCACCCGAGACCCGGCCGCGGCCGTCCGAGCACACGCCGGCCCGCGCGCTAGGCCCCGAGGTCGGCGGCGAAGTGCCGTGACCAGCTGTTTTGAACGCTAACCGCAGGTGGTGTAACTTCGATGAGCACAACTTCACGGGGCTATGGCGCAGCTGGTAGCGCACCACACTGGCAGTGTGGGGGTCAGGGGTTCGAGTCCCCTTAGCTCCACTCACATCGACGACCCACCTCGACCATTTGTCGAGATGGGTTTCTTCGTTTTAACGCGAGCCCTCAAGCCCTCGATCTTGAAATCGATAGCAACAGCGGCAGAGATCGATTGCCCTCGCACTACCGGGAAAATTCCCGAGAAGCGTCAAACGTCAGCAAGCACCGACAATATGAGTCGTAGCCCCGGAGGCCACGCTTGCCGGACTCAGCCGTGCGGCGCTTCTGAGATCTTGGTGTCTTCCTTGCCGAGCGCCTGGCAATAGAGCGTGACTGAGGTCTTCGTCGCGGTGATCTCCAGATTCGTCGGATCCTGGCCGCTCTTGTCCTTCAGCATCTTGCTGACTTCGTCGTTCTGCTTCTTCTCGTCCTGGGTGAGAAAGTCCTTGCATTTCGTGTCGCCGCCGGTGTTGACGATCTCGGAGGCCGAACATCCGCTCATGACGGCTGCCGTCACCGATGCTGCCAGGACGGAGTAGACGATTCGCTTCACTGAGGACCTCTCGCGCGTGGGAAATGGCATGGACATGATTCACAGAATTCGCCGAGTTGAAACCCGAGACCAACGGCGCCTGGCGGACTGGTCGCCTTGCTCGCAATCGTGCGGGTGCGCGTGTCGGTGTCGAAGGTGCTGGTCATCGCGTGCTCCCCACTGTGTCGGCCTCCCGGATCGGCCGCGCTCACACGAAGGAGCAGTTTGGTCGCCGTCAACGCACACTCTTGAAAGCGAGTTCTTCGTGGAGTTGCCGCGGGCCCTGCGCCCGCTAGCTGGCCCCTGGACTATTCCCAACGAACGGGGTATTCAGCCGATATGGATGGCATCGCAGCTGCCAGCGGGCACACCGATACTGGCCGATGCCGACGGCACTGCGTATCGGTCATTGCGTCAGCGACCGGTAACACGGGCCGAGCGCTATGCACTTGGCAAAAGCCTGCGTAAGCGGGTGCCGCGCAAGTCGCTAGCCGACTGGACGGCGCCTTCTGACCGTCCCGACCCTGTGGAACTCATCAATGTCAGTCACCAGGGGAGGGTCGACCGGCTGATCCCGATCCGGGTCGGTCGGATGGTCGACTCGCCGTACGGATTCCTGCGCGGAACCGCGGTGGTGATGGCCGAGGACGTCGCGCATCTGCCCGCAACGGGAATCACGCCCGTGGTGTGCGGTGACTCGCACTTCGGCAACTTCGGGTTCTACGCATCTCCCGAGCGGGATCTGGTGATCGACCTCAACGATTTCGACGAGGCCCACCCAGGCGGCTGGGAGTGGGACCTGCGGCGGTTGGCCGCGAGTATCTGGGTCGCCGGGCGCCACAACGGGACGTCGGAAGACCACTGCGGCAACGCGGTGCGGTCCTGTGTGTCCTCGTATCGTCACGAATTACGGCGACTTGCCGACCTGCCGTTGTTCACAAGGTCTTTCGTTCGGCTTGATGTCGACAGGCTGGCAGCCGAGACGGCAGGCCCGCTCAGCGAACAGGTCGTGCGGTCGGCGAAGCGAGCGCGTCACCGCACAGGCGACCGGGCGCTGCCGCGCTTCACCCATGAGGTGGATGGCGAGCGGAAGATTGTCGAGGAACCACCCCTGATCACGCGGCTGCCTCCGCGTGACGCGGAGTTACTCGCTGAGGCACTCGACGAATATCTCGAAACTCTGCCCTCGTACTGGCGACGTGTTCTCGGTGGCTACACGTTGGTCGACGTTGCACACAAGGTCGTCGGGGTGGGCAGTGTCGGCCTGCGCGCCTACGTGGCGCTGCTGGAGGGTTCATCGGAATCCGACGTTGTTTTCCTACAGCTCAAGCAAGCTCGCCGATCGGTGCTTGGGCGCTACGTGCACGGTGAATCGGCATGGCACGCGCACCAGGGGCAGCGGGTCGTGGAATACCAACAGTCACTGCAGACGGTGAGCGACCCATTACTGGGGTGGACCACGATGGACGGCCTGCAATACTACGTGCGACAGTTCCGAAACATGAAGGGACGCATATCTTTAGACGCAATCGATGCGGCCGCGCTGACTGACTACGCCGGAGTAGTGGGTCAGCTTCTCGCCAAGGGGCACGCCAGGACCAGCGGCGCCTCGATGATCGCCGGTTACATGGGGAGCTCCGACCGGGTTGACAAGGCATTGTGCAAATTCGCGCGGCGCTACGCCGATCAGACCGAAGCCGACCACGCCGCACTGGTCGGCGCCGTCGACCGCGGGCTGCTGCCCGTCGAGCGCGGGATCTAGGAGTTCTCCAGCGTCGCTTCGCCTGTCGGGTAGTCGATTCACGCCTGATCTTTGACCGTGCTCGTTCGGTCGTGCGCACGGTCCAGCTGCACTGGCCCGGCTTGTTGACGCCGTCAACACCGCTCGCGTATCCGCCGGTAATCGCGCGTGCTTATACATCGTTTCGTGTATCGAAAACTGGCGTCTCCGCAGCTCAAAGCAATTCTGTCGAGGGGGTTCGAGTCCCCTTAGCTCCACCGATAAGGGCCGCAGAGACGCGGCCTTTGTGTGTCGCCGTTGTTGCGTGGCGCGGTGACGTCCAGCCGCCGACGCCTATGGTCACCTCATGAGGTGGCTATTGATCCGCGGGCTCTCCCGGGACGCCCGGCACTGGGGATCCTTCCCGCAGACATTCGCCGAAGGACTCGGCGTCGAGGTACAGACAATCGACCCGCCGGGATTCGGTACGCAGATAACCCGGACCTCGCCGAGCACCATCGCCGAGATCACCGACGACATCCGTGACCGTGCGAATATCCAAGGCGACGACTGGTCGATTCTCGGCATCTCGCTGGGTGGCATGGTGACCCTCGACTGGATTGCCCGATACCCGAACGAGTTTCAACGTGCAGTCGTGATCAACACCTCGGCTTCCAATGTGGCGCCGCTGCACGCACGCGCACGGCCTGCGTTCTTGAGCGCGATCGCAACGGCGGTCATCCGCCGTGACATCGGCAAGCCCGAGCGATTCGAACGCGTTGTACTCGGGTTGTCCTCGAACAGGCCGGCGGACGAATTGGAGGAACTGGGCACGCAGTGGGCGAAGTGGCAGCATGAGGCCACGCCATCGCGAGCGAGTGTGCTCGGACAGGTCAGGGCTGCAACACGATTCAAGCTACCGACGAACATCACCACACCGCTGCTTGTCCTCACCGCCACGAACGATCGGTTGGTGTCGCACCGGTGCTCGGACGAAATAGCCCGAAAGCTGCGTGCGCCGATCCGAACTCACCCGGCGGCCGGGCACGACTTGCCGAACGACGATCCGACCTGGATTGTCGACCAGGTCCGCGATTGGACACCGTAACCCGGCGTCAAGCTCAGCGCGTGCGCTGGTAGCGAAGGTAGATGACGCCAGAGTTGAAGGTCCGGGACTCGGTCTGCCCGCCGGTATGCGCGCCTGTCCCCTGATTGGGGGACATGAGTTTCATCCCCCTGTATCTGATTGGTGGACAGACTTTGCCGATTCGCTGCGTCACCTTAGGTACATCGCCGGAACAAGCTGGCGGACCCTACCAAAGATCAACGCAGACAGGAGAATTGAAAATGAACACCATCACCTCCAGCTTGATGCGGCGCGTCGCCGCCGGAGCTGTCCTTGCCGCCGCCCCAGCGCTCATCGCGCTCGGCACCGCCACCACCAGCCAGGCCCAGACCGCCCCGAGCCCCGGCATGGGATGCGAAACCATCCATTGGGGATTCCTTGGCAGCGACCGCCGCCAGATCTGCGACGGCGCGAAGCAGGCCGACGGCAGCTGGCAGCGCACTCGGACCATATTCACCCCGGCGTACGTCAAGCCATTGAGCTGCAATGGCAGCCCCGGCTGGCCGTTCGGCAACTTTTCGCCGACCACCGGTCCCTCGCCCGATCCTGGTCCGTCGCCCGACCCCGATCCCGACTTCTCAAGCGACACGAGCAGCTCGAGCGACGCCGGCTTCTCAAGCTTGTCGAGCCACACGAGCAATGCGGGCTTCTCAAGCTTGTCGAGCAGCTCGACCTTCGCAAGCTCCTTGCGCTGCACCGGTGGCTACCCGGTTCCCCAGAGCACCCAATCTCAGGAGACGTACACGGTAGCTCCCGACACGGTGTTGCCCGACGAGCCCGGTTGGCTGCCGCCGGGAACCAACAACGTCCTGTAACGACCACGAGGCCGGTCCGCGGTGCGGGCCGGCCTCAAGGTTGGCAGTGCAGGCCGCTAAACGGCAGCACCGTCTGAGCCGAATGGGTCTGCTCCGAACACCTGGATCGTCGCGGTGTGCGGCCTGATCATCGGCTTCACGGTCCTGGGGTCACGGCCTCGGCCGCTCGTTGGGGATGCGGTCAGTAATTCACGCTGAAATCGAATGACTCGCCGGTGCCGCTACAGAGCACGGTGACATGCCACTTTTTGCCGAGCGGTTGGCCCGGGATAAATATTGAGCCGGGTCCGCGTCCATTCAGAACCGCATTTCCGTTGAACGGGAACGATCCGTCTGCTCCGATGGACGCGTAGTGGCAGACTTCAGCGGTCCCATCGGGGTTGTCATCGTCATAGATGGTGACGGTCATGCCCAACGGAACATCGTTGTAGTGAAGATGGATGCCCCCAACGCTTGAGCCTGCATGACTGGGATCGGGAACGGCATTCGCGGTTTCGGCAGTGGCTAACGAGGCGGCTGCGGCCAGCGCGGCGGCGACTGTGGCCAATGCGGCGGAATTCGTGCGGACTTTACCCATGATGTACCCCCCTTTGGTTTCACGGGCGTGGCTGGGCCACTCGCACAGGTTAGAACAGCCACCCGGGCGAATCGGACAGTTTTCGGTGGATCCGTTCGCTGTGCTGTGATGTGACCGCGCTTAGACGACGATACGTTGGGGTTAGCTTCGTCGTTCCGACTTGCTCCGTGCGCCACTGAAAGCAGCGAAATGGACCCGCAGTTACCCACCCGCCGCGAGGCTGAGCGGTGGCTCGTCGCACCACGCGTTTGGCATTAAGCACGTCCGCAGATACCACGGACACGGCCAGGGCAAGGTCAAAGAGCCGACTGGTGCTGATTTGACGTGGGGCTCCGCGCCTCAACGCGCCGGCAGCTTCAGCACCTGGCGGTCGTCAGTGACGTAGACGTTGCCCTCGGGATCCACCGCCACATCGCTGGGTTCTTTGAGGTCGGTGAACGGCAGCACTTCCTGGGTGGCCGAGCCGGCCGGTAGCTTCAGCACCCGGTCATTGCCGTAGTCGGCGAGGTAGAGGTTGCCGGCGGCATCGACTGCCACCTCGCTGGGATCTATGAGGCCGGTGAACGGCAGCACTTCCTGGGTGGTCGAGCCGGCCGGTAGCTTCAGCACCCGGTCATTGCCATAGTCGGCGAGATAGAGGTTGCCGGCGGCATCCACCGCCACACCGCTGGGATCTGTGAGGCCGGTGAACGGCAGCACTTCCTGGGTGGTCGAGCCGGCCGGTAGCTTCAGCACCCGGTCATTGCCATAGTCGGCGAGATAGAGGTTGCCGTCGGCATCCGGCGCGACAGCACCCGGGTCGTTGAGGCCCGTGAACGGCAGCACTTCCTGGGTGGTCGAGCCGGCCGGTAACTTCAGCACCCGCCTGTTGTTGGGTTCGACGGCGTAGAGGTTGCCGGCGGCATCGACCGAAACATCGTATGGCTCTTTGAGGCCGGTGAACGGCAGTGCGGTCTGGGTGGTCGAGCCGGCCGGTAGCTTCAGCACCCGGTCATGGCCGTAGTCCGCGAGGTAGAGGTTGCCGTCGGTATCCACCGCCACCCCCTTGGGAGCGCTGAGGCCGGTGAACGGCACCACTGTCTGAGCTGAACGCGTCTGCTCCGATGATGTCGGAGGTGACTCCGACGGTGTCGGGGATGACCCGGACGGGCGGTGGCCGACGATGGCGGGCACGCCGACGGCCGCTGCGATCACGGTGACGATTACAACGGCGCCGGCGATGAGCGCGATTTTGGTCGGCCGACTCAGCCCGCGGGCCCGCGGCTTGCTGTGACGCGAAGGTTGCGCCGGCGGCCCAGTGGGCGCGGGTTGCGTGGGCGACTGGTCGGTCCAGTCGGCATTCTGGGTGGCCAAGACTGCAACGGCGTCGTGGGCGGCGTGGGCCAATTCCAGAGTGGTCGCATATCGCTGGTCGGGGTCTTTGGCCATGCCGCGCGCGATCACGTTGTCAAGTTGCGGTGGAACGTTCGGTTGGCTGGTCGACGGTTGTGGTGGCGGAGTGTTGAGATGTGCGGCGACCAGGCTGCTCATGCTGGAGCCGGCGAAGGGTGGCTTCGCGGTGAGGCATTGGTACAGCACGCAAGCCAATGCGTAGATGTCGGCGCGGGCATCGTCGGTCGGATGATCGCTCAATCGCTCAGGTGCGATGTAGTGGAAGGTACCGACTGTGTAGCCAGTGCTCGTCAGCCGGCCGTCTTCCAGAGCGCGGGCGATCCCGAAATCGATCAGGTAGGCGAAGTCATCCTCGTCGAGCAGGATGTTGGACGGTTTGACGTCGCGATGGATGAGCCCGATTTTGTGGGTGGCATGAAGTGCCTTAGCGATCTGTTCGATTATGCGCACCGCCCGTGCCGGCGCCAGCGGGCCTTGCGCCAGCACCTCTTGCAGGTCGTGGCCCTCGATCAGCCGCATACTCACATATAGGCGGCCATCGATTTCGCCGTAATCGTGGATCGGGATGACATGTGGGCTGTTGAGCCTTGCGGCGGCGTGGGCTTCGCGGCGGAACCGCTGCTGAAACGTCTGATCGTCGGATAGGTGGGCGGGCAACACCTTGATCGCGACTGTTCGGTCGGTGACGGTGTCGTGGGCCCGCCACACCTCGCCCATACCGCCGCGGCCCAGCAACTCACGCAGCCGGTATCGTCCAAAGGGCGTCTCCTCCACATCAGCCTCCCGGCAGCTGCGGTTCCAGCAAATACAGTAAGTCGTCGCAGCGGCTTACGGATGGAAACGAACGCAGAGGTCGGCGTATGCGTCGAGAGTCATCGGCGGCCGTGTGCTTATAGCGACCGCCAACGTTGTGCGGCCAGGCAAGCTAGGTCATCGAAGGGCGCTATTTGCGAACAAAAGTGCTGGCGCCAAGCTTTGCAGGAAACCATCATCGGTGGATCACACGGCGGTACGATCGGCCGCGATGCGGCCAACCTGGGCGGTGATGCCGCGTCAGACAGGTCGCATGGGGGAGTGGTGCGTCGGATGAGCGGCTTGATGAATGTGGCTGACGGCGTCGCCACGCATGCGCGGCTAATTCCAGACAAGCATGCGGTCGATCATCGGCCGCAGCAGTGTCCGCCGGACTCCCAGCGGTCTCTGTTCTTGGGTGCCGTGCTGCAGTTTGCGTTGCGAATCGTATTGACCGTCTTTGTCGCTGTGACTCTGATGAGTGAACCGCCCAACAGAAATCTGCCGATCTGTGTGGCGGTCTTGGCGCTTTACGTGGTGTTAGTCGGGTGTTGGAGTAGCTGGGCGCTGCGCGCGGCGGCGCGCGCGGTGGTTCTTGCCCGAACGCTCCTGACACTGCTGATGCTCGCCGCCGACGTCGCGGTGGTATCAGTCCTTTCGGTACTCACCGGCCTCACCTCACCCGATCAATGGACATCAGATGTGATGAGGAATGGCTTTTTCTTGATCCCGTTGATCGCGGCGGCACAACTTAATCCGGTCATCAGCGGCGTGGTGGCGATCCCGACCGTGTCGGCATTCATTGCCACGTGCTGGATCACCCAAGACTCCAATAATGAGCCGTGGGAGTCGATTCTGCTGAGCTCGACGGTGTTGGCCGGGCTGGCAGGCGGCTCTGTTGCTTTGTCGGTTATCCAGCGCTCCAAGGTGGGGGTAATCGCAGAGCTGCTACAGCAGCGTTCGCAGTTGCTGCGGGACTTGCTTGGAGTGGAAAAGCATGAGCGACAGGCGATTTCCGAGCGCCTGCACGACGGTGCCCTGCAGTACGTTTTGCTTGCGCGCCAGGCCATGGACGACGTGCGGGAGGGCTCGACCGTCGCCGCGGATCGGGTGCAGCTGGCCCTTGTCGAGTGCTCGCAGCTGTTGCGCGATGTGGTCCGCGAACTGCATCCGGACGTGCTTTCGAGGTTGGGACTAAAGGCGGCAGTCACCGCGCTCACCGATAGCCTCACTTCCGGTAACGAACTTGCCGTCGAGCTTTACGCCAGTACCTGGCCTGATGGCGAGCGCACCGACGCAGACTACGTGCTCTACAGCGCGGCGCGCGAGACGTTGATAAACGTGATCAAACATGCACAGGCCCAGCATATTTGGATCGACTTGGAGCGCCACGATGGGCTGGCGTCGTTGCGGGTTGCCGATGATGGGGTGGGTATCTCAGAGGCCATCATGGTGCAGAAGGCTCAAGAAGGTCATATCGGCCTCGCATCGATTCGCGCCAAGGCACTGGCGTCCGGGGGTCAGTTCGACGTGCGCTCGACATCTCCAGGAACCGAAATCACCATCTCCATACCGTTGCGCGCACCCGCGTCCGACGCCGAAACCGGCGCTAACGGGACCATTTTGGTGGGTACATCGCAGCCGACTGCGTGAGCCTTTGCGTTCCTCTGGCCGCGAGTCTCAATCCCGCCGAAAGCACTCCTACCCCGCGGTGTGGACGATCAGGATGTCGACCTTCGCTCTGCGGGCGACCTCGGCGGGCACCGAGCCCAGTAGCCGTCCCGCGACCGTGTCCAGTCCCACGTCGCCGACGACGAGCAGGTCCGCGTTGGCCTCCTCAGCCAAATGCACTAGTGCATTGACTGGTGCACCCTCGATCGCCCGCTCCTCGATAGCCTGGGCGCCAGCGGCCTTCGCCCGCTCGCGAGCCTCTCGAAGGATTTCATACACGGGCGCATCCCCGTGCAGCATGTAGGCCTCGCTGCCGAGGGCGTCGGCGGCGCGGGGGTCGACGACGTGATCGGGCGATGGCGCCCTCGACCAGCCCCCTTTTTCGGCAGTGTGGGTATGCGCACTCGCGACGATCAGTCTTGCGTTGTCATGCGCCGCGACTTCTCCAGCGCGCTCGACGGCACGCATTGACGACGCCGAGCCGTCGGTCCCGACAATCACCGTCCGATAGCCGCTCATGTCGCCTCCCCGTAGTCGGTTGCCGACAAAACACTATCGCTCGCTGGGTGACCAAGGACCGGCTTTGCGGGGTTGCGCTTATGTTCGCTTCGGGTGCCGGTGAATCATGGGGTCGGTCCGGGGGCTGCGCTGGTGCCGACACGCGGCGGTCAGCCGTGATCGCATGGCGGTAAGTTGCCACGCGTGAGCGAAAACAGAGTTTTTGTGCGAATAGGTGCTGGTGGCGTGGCAACGGTGACGATGGCTCGCGCCGATAAGCACAATGCGCTTGACCAAGCCATGTTCGAAGGCTTGATGAATGCCGCCGAGCAGCTGGCAGACGATGATTCGGTTCGCGTGGTCGTGCTGCATGGCGAGGGCAAGAGCTTCTGCTCTGGTCTGGACATTGCAAGCTTCATGTCCGGAGAAGGAGGCACGGACGTTCTGCTGGCCCGCGACGACGACCGGCTGGCCAACTTCGCTCAGCGCGTGACCTACGACTGGTCGTTAGTGCCGGCGCCTGTCATCGCCGCGATTCACGGCAATTGCTTCGGCGGCGGTCTACAGATCGCGCTCGGTGCCGATATCCGAATCGCCGCGCCGGACGCGCAACTGTCAATCATGGAGATCAAGTGGGGCCTCGTGCCCGACATGGGCATTACGCAGACGCTGCCCAGGCTCGTACCGATCGACGTCGCGAAAGAGTTGACATTCACCGGCCGCATCCTTTCCGGGAGTGAGAGTTTCGACCTCGGGTTGGTCACTCGGACGTCCGAAGATCCGCTTGCTGCGGCGCTGGCACTCGCTGACGAAATCGCGCAAAAATCCCCGGATGCTGTCCGCGCCGCGAAGCACCTTTACGACGAGTTCTGGACCAGCAACGACACCGCGGCTGCACTGGTGGTCGAAACCGAGTTACAGGCCGGGCTGATCGGCAAGCCAAACCAGATCGCCGCCGTCGTGGCTGGCATGTCGGGAGAGCGGCCAGTCTTCGTCGACCCTGAGTAGCGTGATACGTCGGAAGTGGTTATCGGATTTTCCGGCGGAAAGGGTTGTGCGGCAAGGGTCTTGGCTAGCTAGCCGCTCGGCGTCGCTACTGGCCCGCGCCGCGGGCCAAGTTGATGGCGAACTGATTCACGAAGTTGCCGGCCGGCGGATCGCCGCGGTTGCATGATCCGTCGGATTCACCGGGACGTTTGATCCATAGGTAGGCGTCGGCGTGCGCGCCCGCGGTCTCCGCCGTGGGCGGGGTGCCCAGTGCTCGGCCGCTGGGGTTGCACCAGTCGAGCGGGGAGTCGGGCGCTGGTCCGGCGCCGTTACGCGACGTGTCGATCACGTAGTGCGAACCGTTCGTGAGTCCCGAAATCGCCTCGCCGTAACCAATTTCGTCCTGGGTGGTGAAGAAGTTAGCGGTGTTGAGGCTGAAGCCTCGCGCGTGCTCCACACCGGCCTGGTTGAGCCTGGCGGCCATTTCGTCAGCACTGTGCCAGCGCAAATGGCCAGCGTCGATGTATACGGCCGCGGCCGGATTGCGGGACAGCGTGTCGACGGCGTAGCGAATCAAGTCGAACCGTTCCTGGCGCTGATCACCCGACAGGCAGTCGGCCATGGCAAGTGCATCGGGTTCGACGATGACAGCCGCCGGCGACGAGCCGAGGTCGGCAGCGATGCCGTCGATCCAGCCTCTGTATTCGGCGCCCGACGAGAGCCCGCCCGCCGCGAAGCTGCCGCAGTCGCGATGCGGGATTCCGTAGAGCGCGAACACCGGCAGGGCGCCAGCAGCCTGCGCGTCACCGGTGTACTTCGCGACGGTGGCTGCAGAAGAGCCCGGGACGAGCCAGTACGCCTGCGGCGTGTTCGCGATGTTGGTCAATTCTGGGCTCGGCGGATCAGCCTTCTGCGCGGCGCGCATGGCCGCCGACGTGGGGTTGACGTAGAACGGCGCGCCGGCCAGCGGGTTCGCCTCATCGGCGGCTAGGCGCAGCGCCGGGGCTGGGTCGACATGCACCGGGTCGGCGAGAAGACCCAGGCAGGCAACGGCCGCCACGGTCAGGAAGGGGGCGATCCACCGAGCGACTGCACTGGCAGCTGAGGACATCACCCCGAAAAAACTAGTGTCACAACGTAGGTATGCGCCAATCGTCGACGACATGTAATGGCGGTTAGCCCAGTCCAGCAAAGCCTGCCGCAGATACGGCGATCGCTTCTTCCATACCCCGGGTTGCGAGTTCGTCGGCCAGTTCGTTGTCGGCGATACCCGCGTGGCCCTTCACCCAGAACCACTCGACCCGATGCCGCGCGCAGGCCGCTTGGAGCCGCTGCCATAGGTCGACGTTCTTCACCGGCTGCTTCGCGGCTGTCTTCCAGCCGTTGCGTTCCCAGCCGAGAACCCACTTGGTGATGCCGTTCCGGACATAGGTGCTGTCGGTGTAGAGGTGCACCACCACCGGTCGGGTGAGCGCCTCCAGCGCCATGATCGGCGCTGTCAGTTCCATCCGGTTGTTGCTGGTCTGGCCGGATTCGCCTCCGCACATCTCGCGGACGTGCTGACGTTGGCGCAGCACAGCCCCCCAGCCGCCTGGCCCCGGGTTGGGTCTGCACCCACCGTCGGTGTGGATTACCACTATGTCCTTGATGGACTCGTCCATCGGCTCAGTCCGCCCGTGCCTGCCGGAGCAGCCGCACGGCCTTCGGCCCGACGCCGTGAAGGGCGAGGAGGCCGTCGAGATCCGAAGGCAGGTCTGCGATGGCGCGGTAACCGGCGTCGAGCAGCGCGCCAGTCGCGGGCCGGCCGATCCGGACACCGTCGAAGACGGCGCCGCGATCCTCGGGGTCGACCATGCGCCGAGGATAGGCACTTCGTCGAGGGATTGGCTGCGCGACTCGCAACGCGATACAGATTCATCGGGGGAGGCGTTGACGCCGTCATCACGTTTCGCGGCAACGAACAAGACTTCGAGTCCCCTTAGCTCCACCAAGATTGACGAGGGCAGAGCGCGAACGCTCACTACTTCTGCAATCGGAACCACTCGGTCGGAACGTGCGCATTAGCGATCAACAGCGATGCCGTTCCTTATCCAATCAGCCACCTGCACACCACCGGGTTTTGATTACACGCGGCGTTGATATCGGGTAGAGATCCCGAACACGGCAGGCCGTTTTCCTGGACGCATCCCGGTGGCATAGCTGGGCATGGCGTGCCGTCGGGTCTCACGCATGCCTGGTCTTGAGGACCGGCGAATGCAGAGGGTGCGCAAGAGAACGCCATGCCCAGAGCAACGACGGCCGCACCGCATAGTAGTTGGCTGAATCTCATGGGCTCTGGCCCTTTCTCGGCGAACTCGTCCTCGCTATTGCATGCTGGGAGCCGCTTGCCAGCAAACTCAGTGGGTCGCTTTGAGGCTAACGCGCAACGGATTCTTTCGAGCCAGATCCGCAACTAAACGCGTACAAATTCACAGACAGGGGTGGTACGGCGCGTCATCGCTCTAGCGGCTGGCAATAGCGAAGGTTCATCCGGAAGTGGTCGGGCTCCGAGGTAAAAGAGGTCACTGTGTCCAACATGTTGGCGACGCGCGAAACGGCACGCAGCGCCCCGCCGCCGGGCACCCCCTCGAATTCGTCCGCGATCACCCGGCGGGCACCGGTCTTGAGATGCATCCGCGCGAATAGCACGTCGTCCTGGTAGGCGCGCCAGCGATTGCGGCCCTCCGCGTACTCCGGCCTGTCCCGGTAGCTCACGACGACGAGCGAACCGCACTGCAGACGCGTCCGTGACTTGCCGTCCGCACAGACGGATTCCTCGTACCCGCCGAGCCGCAGATCGTCCATATTCAGGGATTCGCGCGTCGTCGATGTCACCGGCCCGTAGCCGGACATCTCGTCGACGGTCACCTCGGCGCCGTAGCAGTCACCCGGCTGCAGCCCGACCACTTCGAGATAGGCGAGCAGCACTTCCTGCGGAGTCGACGGAAGATACGGGAATGCAGATGGTGTCTCGGGACCCTTCTGCGGACGCGGGTGCACGACTCGGCGGACCGCCGCCCAGTTCAGCACCTCCACGTAGATGCCGGCCACGCCGTCGAACGGCACGTCCACCAGCCCGGGTGGAACGTGCGACGACGTTGTGTGGAACGCCGCGACGCCGGTGACCCGCGAGACCCCGACAGCCCCAGTCTGTCCGCCACCCAGGTCCCGCAGTTCGGCTCCCGCTTCCATCACCACGTCGCGGGCCACGCCAAGACAGGCCTCCGGCGGGACGCCGGCGCCGGTCAGCCACGCCAGCGCAAGATCCTCGTCGAGGACGGACGGCTGACCGTACGCGCGACGCACCGCGTGCTCACCCGCGTCGAACCGCGCGACGTTGGGCGGCGCCGCAGGCGCGGCCGCCACGCCAGGTGCGTGGACGACATCCCACTCGACATATCGGCGCGCCTCGCCACCAGGCGTGCGCGGACTGATCCGGTCCGGCACGCGGTACACCCCGAAGACGAGGTCCGGCCGCGCAGCCAGGCCACTGCCGGCGAGGAATCGGGCGACGTCCTGATGTTGCGTTGCGCCTCGACACGGCACTCGGGTGATCGTCGCCGGAAACGGCCGCGGTGCGAGATATGGGCTGCGCGCGGCATCGCGGGCCGCACGTTCGCCCGCCTGCACGCGCGCCCGCTCTGCGGGATCGCTAATGCCTGGCGCGAATCCGCTGCCGAAGTCGAGTAGCCCCGAAACATTGGTGAATGCTCGGGCGGTGTGCTTCATCTGGTCGAGCACACCGGGTTGCGGTCCCGACGGGACCGTGCCGTGCACGGCTGCGCCGGCCGGACCGCCGAGCACCTCCGTGTCGAGCCGCGCCTGATGCTCCGCTCGCGATTGCTCCTGCGCCGCAACGGACGCGGCCTGCGCCGCGTGGGCAGCTTCGATCTGGGTCGCGGCGATCTGCGTGCGACGGTGCATTTCTGCGTCCGCGGCGGCCTTCTCCTCCGGCGACATTCGCTCGTACCTGCGCTCGAAGTACTTCCTGACGAGGCCCATCTCGCGAACTGTACTGTCGCCGTTACGCCCGCAGGATAGTTCTCGGCGGTTTGCCGGGCATTTCCGGCGCAACCCGGGTCCAGTTGCTGCTTACCGTGGCCGGCCGGCACGGTCGTTCGTGAACCCGCGAACCACATGCGATCGCACGAAGTCGGCGACGACCTCGTCGTCGTCCATGTCCAATGTTGACGACGGTGTGCTGAACAGCGAGAAGAGCATTCGTGCGAACCACTCGCCGGCGGCAACCACGTCAAGCTCCTTGCGCACCTCACCGGTGAGCTTCGCCGCGGCGAGATAAGGCGCGAGGAACTCGCCGCACTCGCGCAGCAGGACCGCGGCGTTCTTAGTGAGCAGAAGGCTCACTTCGTCGGCGTCGTCGAAATACATTTCGGGCTCGACAAACCGCCGGGCTCTGGTCACGAACACCGCCGCGAGTGCCAGCTTGTCCTCGAGCGTGTCGCCTGGACCCATCGCCTTTGCCATCTCGCGGTAGAAACGTCTGGGACGAATGCTCCGCACAGGCTTCAACGATCTCGGCCTTGTCGCGGAAGTACTCGTACACCGTGCTCCGCGAGACGTCGGCTGCGCGTGCGATGTCGACGACGGTCGTCCTTTTCAAGCCTTGCCTGCCGAAGCAAGCTAGGGCGGAATCGATGATGAGCTCGCGCGTGTCGGTCGCCGTCGTTTCTGTGGTCATGGCACTGGATTCAATCGGCGGGCGCAAGGACGAGTGCGCTGGTGGGTACGCCGGTGCCGGACGTAACCAGCACGTGCTCAACGTTTTCCACCTGGTTGTACGAGGTTCCACGCACCTGGCGTACGCCTTCGGTGATGCCGTTCATCCCGTGGATGTACGCCTCACCGAGCAGTCCTCCGTTTGTGTTGATCGGCAGCGATCCGCCCAGTGACAGCCTCTCGACGGTCGCGAAGTCCTTGGCCTCCCCGCGACCGCAGAAGCCGAGCTCCTCGAGCTGCACGAATACGAACGGCGTGAAGTGGTCGTAGAGGAACGCGGTCTGGATGTCGGTGGGTTTGAGTCCGGAATCCCGCCACAGCTTTTCGGCGACCACGCCCATCTCGGGAAGGCCGGTGATGTCATTGCGGTAGTAGCTCGTCATCATCTCACCGTCGGCGGCCGCGCCCTGCACCGCGGCAGTGATCACCGCGGGGGGACGGGGGAGGTCTTGCGCGCGCTCAAGGCTGGTGATCACCAGCGCGACGCCGCCGTCGCTCTCCTGGCAGCAATCGAGAAGCCGCAGCACGGGTTCGATTACCCATCTTGAGTTCTGGTGGTCCTCGAGTGTGATCGGCCGCTCATAGAACCAGGCGTCGGGGTTGCGCGCCGCGTGGGCGCGATCCACAACGGAGATCCTCCCGAAGTCTTCGTTGGTGACTCCGTAGGTCGACATGTACCGCTGGGCATGCAGCGCGACCCACGCCGCGGGCGTCAGCAGACCGAAAGGCGCGTAATTCGCCATGAACATCGGGGTCTCGGCCGTAGGCCGCGCTGTCGCGCCACCGAACCGAAACCCTGAGCGTTCGTTGAACGCGCGGTAGCACACGACCGCGTTGGCTGTGCCCGTCGCCACCGCCATCGCCGCCTGCACAACCGTGCCCGCCGCGGCCCCGCCGCCGTGGTGCACCCGGCTGAAGAACGTCAGGTCGCCAATGCCGACGTTTCGCGCTATCTCGATCTCATCGCTTGAGTCCATCGTGAAGGTGACCATGCCGTCGACATCGCTGGGTTGCAGCCCGGCGTCGTCGATCGCGGCTTTCACTGCCTCGCAGGCGAGTTGGAGTTCGCTGCGGCCCGACTCCTTCGAGAATTCGGTCTGGCCGATGCCAACGATGGCTGTCTTGCCGCTTAGCGAGCTCATGCGATCCTGTCCTCCAACAGGCTGATGGTCGCGGTCCCTGACACGTGATCGCCAAGGCTGTTGCTGCCCTTGAACGTGACCTCGACGAACCCCTCTCCGTCGACGCCTTCGGATTTGCCTGTGACGCTGCCCGTGAATCGCAGGGGATCGCCGGGGAACGAAGGTACGCCCAACCGGATCGCCAGCTTGGTCACCATCGCTTCTGGACCCGCCCAGTCGGTGATGAAGCGCGTGCACAGCCCGTTGGTGGTGAGGATGTTCATGAACATGTTGGGCGACCCCTGCTTCTTCGCGAATTCGGGATCGTGGTGTACCGGCATGAAATCACGCGACGCGATCGCGCCGGCGACGATCACGGTTGCCGTGACCGGGATTTCGAGTGGCGTGACCTCGTCGCCGACGTTGATGTCGCGCCAGTCCAGGGTGGTGGTCGGTCATTGTTCTCCTTCTGCGTAGTCGGAGCCGAGCCGTGCCAACTGCGCCGACGCCGAGCCGAGGGTCAGCTCGTTGTGCTTGGCCCACAGGAAGTAGCGGAACAGGGGATAGGTGGTGTCGATGCCGATTCCCCCGTGGACCTGTTGAGCGGTGGCTGCGACGCGAGCCCCTGCCTCGCTCGCCCAGAACTTCGCGATGCCGGCCTCCCTGCCGGGCGGACCGCCCCGGCCGAGCAGCCAAGCAGCCTGCCACATGGTCCAGCGGATCGCCTCGACGTCGATGAACGCATCGGCCATCCGCTGTTGCACGGCCTGGAAGCTTCCGATCGGCCTGCCGAACTGCTCGCGTTCGGTCGTGTACGAGGCGGCCATGCGCAGCGCACGCTCCGTTACGCCGAGTTGGATCGCGCAGAGCCCGACGAGCGCGCGGGCGTACAGCGAGTCAATCATCTCCTCGCCGTTGCCGGGGAGCCGGTCTTCACCGGAAACGACTGCACCATCGAGGATTACATCGGCGTGCGGCTCGCCATTGGTCGTCGCCGCAGGCCGAATATCGACACCGACTGCGTTCGCGTCGAGCAGGAACAGGCCGACGTCACCGTCATCGACGTGTGCCGTGATGAGCATCGTGTGAGCGATCTGGGCCGCCGGAACCAGCTCCTTGGTTCCGTTGAGGCGCCAGCCGGGTGCCATCGCGTTGCGCAGTGGTCGCGGGTGCGGTCGGATCGGAGCGCCGAGGTTCCGTCAAGCCTGCGGTGAGCAGGACGGAGCCGTCGACGACACCCGGGAGGTACCGCTGCTGCTGGTCGTCGTCGCCGAACCGGGCGATGGTGTCGGCGCCCAGCAGAAGGGTGGCGTAGACCGGCACCGGTGCGACGCTCCAGCCCACCTCGGCTAGGAGCAAGGCCAATTCGACGAAACCGTGGCCGCTGCCACCGACCTTCTCGGGCAACGCAATTCCGAGAAGATCGGCGGTCGCGAGTTCGCGCCACAGCGCAGCGTCGTAGCGGATGTCGCCGGCTTCGAGTTCGGTCAGATGCTCGGGTGTGGCTCGGTGTTCGAAGAGCTGGCGGGCGACCTTGGCGATCGTCTCTTGTTCTTCGGTGAACGTGAAGTCCATGCGTCTTCGCTTCGTCTACCTGGCCGGTCGGAACTGGTGCAGGACGAGGTCCTTGCCATCAAGGGTGTCGAAGGTCTGGAAGTAGACCTCGACAGGCATGCCGACTTCGACGTCGTCGGGCGCGATTTCACACAGGTTCGATACCAGCCGCACACCCTCGTCGAGTTCGACCAGTGCGACGATGTAGGGGTACTCCATCAGTGGCATCGGGGGATGCTGCGGCATCACGTAGCTGTACACCGTGCCGCGGCCCGACGATTCGACGGTGTCCCAGTCGAGGGAGTTGCACCTGGGACACATTGGGCGCGGCGGCTGACGCAGTGCCTGACAACCCTGGCATCGTTGGATCAGTAGTTTGTGGTCGCGCAGCCCGTTCCAGAAGAACTCGGTGTCCGGGCTGACCGTCGGTGCCAGTCTTGTCGCCATCAGCTGTTGGCCTTGAATCGGAAGACCCGGAACCGCTGGCGGCCAAGCACTTCACCGTTCTGGTCGGTGTAGGTCGACAACCACGTGACGAAATGGCCGGTGCCCAACGAGGTCTTCTTTTCGTCGGAGATGTCCTCGAATACCTGCGTGACGGAGATGACGTCGCCGAGGCGCGGGTAGCGTTCGATCTCGAACTCGGAGTTGGTCGCCACGATGCTGGTGAACCCGGCTTCTTCGATGAACGATGCCGGATTCTTTCCCATCTCCATCGGGACACCGCCGCGTTCCGCGATCCCCTCGATCTTGGGCGAGGGCATGATCCATGTCTGCAGCATGACCGGCGGTGACACGATGCCGCCGAACCGCGACTTCGCCGCGAATTCGGGGTCGAGGTAGACCGGGTTCATGTCGTCGAGTGCATGGGCCCAGTGCCGGATCATCGGCTGGTTCACCGGATCTGGCGCAACAGTCGGCTTGCCGGATCCGCCGGTCGGCTGGCCGATCAGCGCATCGAGCTTCTTGCGAAATTCTGACTTGGTTGTCTCTTCTTCGCGCAAGCGCTCATCAGGTGTCACTTGGCATCCCCATTCTGATTTGCCCGAAGGTCACGTGGTGCACGCGGCATGAAAAGCCCCGCCATCGCAATGATGTCGCGCTGAAGCTCGTTGGCGCCGCCACCGAAGGTGTTGATCACCGCGATCCGGTATGCCGATTCGAGCGCACCGCGCAACGGTGCATCCTCGCCTTTGCGGGTGCCGCCGCGGTCGAGCACCTCGAGCAGTTCGCGGGCCACCTGTTGCGTCAGCTCGGTGCCGAACACCTTGACCGCTGATGCTTCGCCCATCCCGAGCGCGCCTTTGGTCATCGCGGCGTTGACCCGCAGGTTCATGATCTTGTACGCCGCTACCTGCGCCTCGACCCGCGCCAGCGCCAACTTCACCCACTGCTGGTCGATGACGCGTCCGCCGTCGAGTTCGGTCGTCTTCGCCCATTGCAGCGTCTTCTCGAACAACGGCTACGAGGGCACCCATGTTGCCAAGTGCGGCGCGCTCGAAGTTCAGTTGCGTGGTGATCAGCTTCCAGCCCTCGTTCTCGCCGGCCACGATCGAACTGGCAGGCACGCGCACGTCGTCGTAGAACGTGTAGAACGTGGAGACGCCCGGCATGGTGTGCAAGCGGCTTCCATGAGAATCCTGGCGAGGATGTCGGCACAATGAAGATCGATATGCCCTTGTGCTTCTTGACTCCAGGATCGGTGCGTGTCGCAAGCCAGATGTAGTCGGCGTAGGCCGCGCCGCTGGTGAACATCTTCTGGCCGTTGATGATGTAGTCGTCTCCGTCGCGCACCGCGGTGGTCCGCAGCGAGGCCAGATCGCTACCGGCGGATGGCTCGGAGTACCCGATCGCGAACTCGACGGTGCCGTCGAGGATCGAGGGCAAGAACTTGTGTCTTCTGCTCGTCGGTTCCGTAGACCATGAGCGTGGGACCCACGGTGTTGAGCGTGACGAGGGGGATGGGTGCGTTCACCCGCTGCGCCTCTTCGAAGAAGATGAACTGTTCGAGCGCGGTAAAGCCCCGCCCGCCATATTCTTTGGGCCAGCCGACGCCGAGCAGATTGGCAGCCCCCAGAGCCTGCACGCAATCCTTCACGGCGTCGCCGCCCTCCATGCGGCCTGCGACTGCGGCGATGCGCTCGGGCGTCATCACCGACTCGAGCGACGCACGGATCTCCGCGCGCAGCTCTTTCTGGTCCGGTCGTGAAGTCCAGATACATGCTCAGCGCCCCGTTCCGAGCCGAACAGGCATGCGCTTGACACCGGGGACCATGGTCGCCCGCATCCGATCGACGTCGCCGACAAGTTCGAGTTTCGGATAGCGGCCGAGCAATACCTCGAAGAACACGCAGGCTTCGAGACGGGCGAGCTGAGCCCCGACGCACGAGTGCTCGCCGCAGCCGAAGGCGATGTGCGGATTCGGATGGCGGTCGATCTTGAATTCCTCTGCGTCGGAACCAAAGATGTCCTCGTCGCGGTTCGCCGATCCGTAGAGCATCACGACCATGTCGCCCTCGCGGATGAGCTGCCCGCGGATCTCGATGTCGGCCGTCGCGGCCCGCGCCATGTGGGTGACCGGGCTGGTAAACCGCAGCATCTCCTCCACCGCGCCCGGGATCAGCGAGGGATCCTTGACGAGCTTGTCGCATTCACTCGGATGCTCGATCAGCGCCAACGTGCCAAGCGCGATCAGGTTTCGGGTCGTTTCGTTGCCCGCCACGAGCAACAGGAATGCGAAGTTCAGCAGGTCATCGTCGGTCAGCTTGGCCCCGTCGACCTCGGCGGTGCTCAACACCGACATCATGTCGTTCCTCGGCTCGGCGCGGCGGGCGGCGATCAACTGCTGGAAATACTCGTACAGCTCACCGATGGCCGCGAACGCGTCGAGCTCGATCTCTGGATCGGCGGTGCCGGTGCACGCATCGGACCACCTACGGAACCTCTCCCAGTCGTCGGGCGGAGCGCCCAGCAACTCGGCGATCATCCTGGTGGGCAGCGGCGCCGCGAAGGCTTCGGCGAACTCTTGGGTCGACCCGGGCCCGACGTCCTTCGAGAACGCCGTAGACGATCTCGCGCACCTTCGGCTCGAGGATCGCCACTTGCCGCCGGGTGAAGGCCGTATTGATCAGCTTGCGTAGCTGACGATGCCGCGGCGGGTCGGTGAAGATGAGGTTGCCCTCCTGAACCGGGTTCGGCATCACGGGGTCGGGGATCGTGATGCCCTTGGTCGAGGAGAACTTGCCAGGGTTGCTGGAGACGAAGCGGATGTCCTCGTATTTCAGCAGGGCCCAGAAGTTCGTGACGTCGTTCCACACCACCGGCGCGCTCGCGCGCAGCTCCTTATACGCCGGGTACGGGTCGCCTATGAAGAAGTCGGGGGAGTGCAGAGGGAATGTGGTAGTCAGCGCGGCCTCCCTCGACGCGATTCGGCATCAGACATATCGGATCAATCTGTCCGATACCCACTGTGTCTACTTGATGGCGGCCATGCTGTCAATGCTCGGTGATTCTGTTGATTATCAATTGAGTTGGACGACCACGATTGACGCGGCCAGTCCGACAGGTGTACACCATGTGTTGATCCACTGACTTCGGTGAGGAAACGATATGGCCGACCCGCGTCCGCTCCTGGATTCATATTCGCTCTACATCGACGGCCGATGGGTCGACCCCGAGAGTGGCCACTACGACGACATCTCTCCAGCCACCGAGGCGACGATCGCGAAGGCGCCCGACGCCAGCCTCGCCGACGTCGACGCCGCGATTTCGGCGGCGCGGCGGGCATTCGACTCGGGGCCATGGGCCAATGCGGCGCCCGAAGAGCGAGCAGGATGCCTCAACCAACTGGGTAATGCGCTTATGCAGCACGCCGACGAGTTCTTTGCGCTGTCCCAGGCCGAGTGGGGCTGTATCGCAAATGAGCGCTTGATCCAGATCGACGGCCCCGCATTCATGGCGATGAACGCCGCCGAACTCGCCGTGCAGCTGACCGACGAGCCGATCAACGCGTTCGGTGCCGCAGGGACCACGCTTCTTCGCCACGAGCCGCTGGGTGTGGTGTCGATCCTGACGCCGTGGAACTTCCCGCACAGCCTCAACGTGATGAAGGTGAGCCGTGCGTTGGCTGCCGGAAACACCGTGGTGCTCAAGCCATCACCACTGACACCGCTTGCGGGTCTCGCCCTTGCGCGAATCATCGATGAACACACCGACATCCCGCCCGGCGTCGTCAACGTCGTCACGCCCGGCGGCATCGAGGCGAGCAAGCTGCTGACCACCGACCCGCGAATCGACATGGTCAGCTTTACTGGGAGCTCTGCCGTTGGCCGCGAGGTGATGGGCGCCGCGAGCGGGACCATGAAACGGATCCTGCTCGAGTGCGGAGGAAAGTCGGCGGGCATATTTCTCGACGATGTCGAGGTGACCGACGAACTGCTGGAACGGATCCTGTTCGACGGCTGCTCGCTGCACGCCGGGCAGGCGTGCATCCTGCAAAGCCGTTTGTTGCTCCCGGAGAAGCTCCACGACGAGGTTGTTGACAGGCTCGTCGATTTGGCCGGCCGGGTAAAGATCGGTGACCCAACGGATCCCGAGGTGCAGATGGGTCCGCTCATCAGCCGTGCGCAATTGGATCGAGTACAGGAGCATGTCGCGGCCGCGGTCAACGGGGGTGCCACGCTGGCCGCCGGTGGCAAGCGCCCTCCCGAACTGGACGCAGGGTTCTACTTCCAGCCAACGATTCTGACGGACGTCACCCCCGACGCACCCATCGCGCAGGAGGAAGTGTTCGGCCCCGTCTTGACGGTTCTTCGCTATCGCGACGACGACGACGCGGTCGCGATCGCCAACAACTCAGAGTATGGACTGTCCGGCGCGGTCTGGGGTACTGACGTCGACCGGGCGGTTGGGATCGCACGCCGCGTCCGCACGGGACAGATCGCCGTAAACGGTTGCATCCCAGGCGATGCACCGTTCGGCGGATTCAAACAGAGCGGACTGGGCCGAGAGGGCGGCGGGCTGCAGGGGCTGCACTCCTACATGGAGCCGAAGGCCATCGGGATTCCGGCGTGACGTCGGCCCTCGAGGGACTGCGCGTCGTCGAGATCGCCGGGGACATCGCGGGTCCGTACTGCACCAAGCTGCTCGTCGACCTCGGCGCCGAGGTCACCAAGATCGAGCCGCCGTCCGGAGATCCGCTGCGCCGCTGGGGACCGTTTCCCGGCGGCGTCCCCGACCCCAACCGTTCCGGCTTGTTCGAGTACCTCAACGCCGGAAAGATCGGAGCCACACTCGATCTCGAGAGTGGCGCGCCGGTTGTTGGCACACTGATCGAGCACGCGCACCTGCTGGTCGACGGCATGCGCCCGGGGACGCTTGCCCGCTTCGGGCTCGACACCGACTCATTGCAGGCACTCAATCCCGGCCTCGTGGTCGTTCGCATCTCGGACTTCGGCCAGCAACGGTCCGATGCGCGACCGCGATGCCACAGCCGTTGACCGTGCAAGCGGCGTCAGGTTGGGTGAACAACAGGGATCCCGGCCGGCCACCGGTGCAGGCAGGCGCCAGGATCTCCGAGTATGTCGCAGGCGGGTACGCTGCGCTGGGGGCCATGACCGCACTAAGGACCCTGTCCGCCAACACAAGTCGATTCATCGAGGTCGACGTGTCCGTACTCGAGTCGCTCCTGTCGACGCTTCCGTACCCGATGCTGATGGCCGAAAAGATGCGAAGTCTCGGCTTGCCGGCCAACACCAAGTCGGCGCTGATGATGGGCATCGTCCGCGCGGCGGACGGCTATCTCGGGATCAACTGTTTGACGGGACAGCATTGGCTCGACGCGTGCGCGATGCTCGGACTGCCCGAGTATGGAGAGCAGCAGATCCCCATCATGCTTGGCGGACCGGAGCGCGGTGAGTTCTTCGAGAAGGCCCAGCCATGGCTTTCGGAGCAAACCGTGGCCGAGATCGTCGAATTGAGCCAGGCGATGCGGGTTCCCGCCTCGCCCGTCAACGACGGTGCAACGGCGTTGGAATGCCCCCAATATGTCGAGCGCGGGTTCTTCGTCGATGCCGGTGGCGCCGATTGGTCGTTCCGCAGGCCGGGCGCGCCGTTCCGGCTTTCGAAGTCCCCGGTACTGCCGCCCCGACCGGCGCCACGTCTCGGTTCGCACGCTTCCGTCGTCGAGGCATCACCTGATCGCGTGAGTACCCGCGCAGCCGTGGATCCCTCGGCACCGTTCGCCGACATCAAAGTTCTTGACCTCACCACGTTCTGGGCTGGTGCATACCTCACGTGCTATCTGGGCGCTTATGGCGCGGACATCGTGAAAGTGGAATCCATCCAGCGACCCGACGGGCACCGCTATTCGGGCGCGTGGGCTTATGAGGGCGACGATTGGTACGAGCGAAGCGGAATGTGGCAGGGCACGAACCTCAACAAGCGCGATATCACGCTGGATCTCACGTCCGATCAGGGGCGCGACCTCGTCCGCAAGCTAGTCCGAGATGCGGACGTCGTCGTGGAGAACTTCTCACCGCGGGTCGTTGAGCACTTTGGGCTGGACTACGAATCTCTGATCGAGCTCAAACCCGACATTATCTTCGTGCGCATGCCCGGGTTCGGCCTGCAGGGACCATGGCGCGACTATGTCGGGTGGGCGCTCAACTTCGAGCAGACATCGGGCATGGCGGCCGCCACAGGCTATGCCGACGGCCCGCCGTGCAACCTGCAGGGACCCGCCGACCCCATCGTCGGGGTGCATGCAGGCGTCGCACTGCTCGCCGCGCTCGAGCATCGGCGCCGGACCGGCGAAGGCCAACTCATCGAGATCGCACAGATCGAGGTCGCGGCGTGTGTCGCTGCCGAGCCGGTCATCGAATACTCGATGAACGCGGTTGTTCAGCCGCGCATAGGCAATCGCAGCCGCGGTTGTCTGCAGGGTGTCTACCCAACCGCCGGCGACGATGTCTGGGTGGCGCTGTCTGTGCGCGACGACGCCGACTGGGCGCAGATGGTCGAGGCGATGGGGCGACCCGACCAGCTCGAGCGGATGCGCGCGCACGACGAGTTCGACACGGTGGTTGCCGATTGGGCCCGGGCCCAGACCGCGACGGAAATCATCGATGCCCTTAGCGCACGGCACATTCCGGCTGAGCGGGTCCTAACGGTGGATCGGATGTATGACCTACCCCAACTCGACGAGCGAGGATATTACGAAGAGCTCGAGCACCCGATCACGGGGCCGCACCGCTTCCCGGGTTGGCCGTTCACGATGACACCCGGCCCGAGCCGACACCATCGGTTCGCGCCGCCGACGCTCGGGCAGCACAACGAGGAGATTCTGCGGGAACTCGGCCTCTCCGATCACGAGATCGAAGACCTGCGCGCGCAACAGATCATCGGCGACACCGCGCTCAACGCGTAAACGTCAGGCGGCGTTGCTCGTCGACCCTTGTGACGCTCCCTGCGAGGGCATGCCGCTCGGCGTCGAGTCACTGGATTCGGAACTCGGCGTCGACGTAGCCGGTTTCTTCGGGCTGAAGAAGCTCTGGACGCTCTCGGCCAGCTGCGTGAAGACGTCCTTCTTGGGCGTGGTGGTCTTGGTGGTGGTGTCCGGGGTGACCTTATTTCCGCCCTCGGTGACCTTCTCAAGCGTCGGCCCGGAGTTGGTCGGGGTCGACACCGGCGGTTCGGTCGTTGTCGTCCCCGAGCCGGACGGCTCCTGCTCTTCTGCCGTGTCCGTGGTTGCTGCGGGCGTCGGATCGCTGTTCACCAACGACTGCTGCGAGTCCTCAGGCAGTGACTTCGCGTTGATCGATGGCGAGTTTGTCGCCGATAGCGGCGACGGGATAGAGCCGGGGATCGACTCGACGCCGGTGACGAGGTTGGTCACGCCTTGTCCGATCGCGCCGGGAACACCGGCGACCGTCTCGAGGACCTTGCCGGGCGGTGTGATCAACGAAAACTGAACGGGCTTTTCGGGATTGAGATTTGCGCGATCGGTGTAGCCCATGTCCACGAGCAACCGCACCAGCGGCTCGATGCTACCCAGCAGCGGTTCGGTGAGTGGCGTCAATTGCAGGATGCCTGCGATCTGGCGCACAGGCGCAAACAGCGGTAGCCCGTTGGCTAGAACGAACACGTAGGTGTCCGTCCCGTCGGCGCTGTTCGTCACGGGGGGGTGCACCAAGACATTCGGATCGTTCGTTGTGTTCGTCAGCGGGTCGTAGTCGACGCTGTCGTAGTACTGGTCCGGATGGACATACATGACGGCGACGAGGGTGTTCGCCAGCGAGAGCGGGTTGAAGTACGCGGGGAAGTCGGCGTACGGGTCGTACTCATTGGTTACATATGTCGTGTCGTAGGGCGACGGTTCCGCGGCGCCATTCGACGACACGAAGAACGGAATGTTCAGCCCGGGGAATCGGCTGAAAATGCCGCCATTGGGGACATTCGGCGACGCGATCATCACCCAGAGCAGATTCTCCCTCGACGGCGCGTCGGGGTCGTCCGGGTCAAGATTGCGTCGCACCTTCTCGGCGACGATCGTGCCTTCCGAATAGCCGACCACCATCAGGAACTGTCCTGAATTGTCTTTGATCGCATCGTCCAGCACCGGGACCCCGGCATTCACGCTGTTGTCGATGTCAAAGCCCGCTGGGTAGACGACCGGAATGTAGTTGGGAAAGGTGTCGCCAAACGGCACGACGTTGCGTTGCAGCTTGTTCGGGATGTTCACCGCGCCCGGGTCGCCTCGCCCGCCGATGCCGATGGTCGCCGCCGCGAGTTGCACCTGTGGGATGTCCACCGTGTTGTTGGTCGCATGACCGAACACCAGCATCGTCGACACTGCCGCCGCCGTCGTGCCGAGGAAGATCGCGGAGGGCGTCTTCCGCCGCTTTCGGACCGTCGGCTTCGACGAGAAAGCTGCACGATTCTTGGCCTGGCGATGCTTTGCCACGTACGCTCCCTCACGGTTGCCGCGATGTCCGTTGTGGATCGAACGCTAGCGCATGGCCATAGAAATTGGCCGCTGAATCGGTGCGAAACGTTCGATCTGCACCCTTAGCTGGAAGGTTCCTCGGACCCTCGATCGTCTGCCAAGGCGTGTTGCACCAACGACCAGTACTTCTGTTCGCGGTCAGTTAGGTCATTCGATGCGATTGCGCTGAATGCAGCGGCGTCGCGGGCGAACCGGGCCGGGGCGTCGGGAAGCGCATCCGGGCCCTCGATCCGGAAGCAGCTCGGCGCGAGGGGGCCGAACAGCAAGGCCCGGCGCAGGTGCGGCCAATGGTCTGGACTGGGCTCGACACCGGCCGCTTGTGCGAAGGCCACAGCCGCCAGGTTCATCCGGGTTTTCTGTGACATCCCGCGCCGCGAGCGATACGCATCGATGGCTGCCCGCTGGCACGGTTTCACTCGTCGCCGGGATCGCGCCGCCCCATGTGTACGCGATCCATCTCGCCTGCAGCTCAAGCGGCACAAAGTACCCACCCGACTGCTCCCACATGCCCACGAACGCCAGTCCAGGCAGGTCGGGATGAAAGGTGTAGCGGTCCGCGTCCAGGTGCACCGCGTCGAGGTCGAGGATCTCCCGGATGTCCTCATCCAGAAACGGCAGGTGCAGATCGAACCCGGTGCCGAAGACGATTCCGTCGAACTCCTCGGCCACCCCGTCGGCGAAGGTCACCGCCGCAGCCGCGACGGTGTCGATCCACGGTCGCACGGTGATCACGGCCCTCCGCCACCAGCGGTAGGTAGTGCTGAGCTCAGCGTGAAGCCGGCGGCGAACAGCGAGGGGTCGGGTGCGGGCGCGCCGTACTGCTCCGGGCTTCCACCCGCCTCGACGACGATCTCCTTCAGTTGCCGGTCGATCTCCGTTGCCGGCAGGTGCTCGTTCGCGATGGCTCCGTATCGCGTGAACATCCGATGGTCGGAGGGGACGCCCGCGGCGAACTTCGGCAGCACGTATCGCTGCCGCCGCTGAGTAACGACGACACGGGCCGCGCCGCGGTGAGCGAGTTCGGCGGCGATCTCCATGGCGCTGATCGCGCCGCCCGCGACGAGAACTCGCTTGCCGCGGTAGGGCGCGGGCCCGCGGTACTGGTAGGTGGAGAGCACTCCCGCCGAGCCGGCGAATGTGTCAAGCCCGGGAACCGTTGGGATGGCAGGGGAGTGGAACCTGCCGGTCGCCACCACCACTCGGTCGAAGCGCTCGGTCGTGCCCGAATGACGCACCAGCCATCCGGCGTCGCCTCTGCTGAGGAGTCTCGACTCGAGTGCCGAACCGGATCCGCGAGACGAGGTCGAACGTCTCGGCATAGCGATGCAGGTAGTCGAGGATGTCGCGGCCAGACGGGTAGACGACGTCGGTGCTCGTGCTCGAGATCGCTGAAGGCCGTCAGGATTCGGCTGGTGTTGGTGTGCATCGTCGGCCACACTCCGCTGCGGCCGTCGAGCCCGGTCCACTGGCCGCCCAGCATCGGAGCCTGCTCGAAGATCGTCGGCTCGAATCCCTGCGACAACAGCCAACGAGCCGCAACCAACCCGCCCGGTCCGGCACCGATCACGGCGACGCTTCCCGCCATCATGGGAACTGTCGCACGGCAATCACCCAACTGCGGCTCTTTTGATCGCGTCATCAAGTGACGACGCCCGCGTTATGGTCCGAAGTATGGCCAAGCTGAGGTTCGGATACTTCATCGCACCGTTTCACCGCGCGGGTACCAACCCGACGCTGGCGTTGCAGCGCGACCTCGAATTCGCCGAGCATCTCGACGCACTGGGCTTCGACGAGATCTGGTACGGCGAGCACCACTCCGCGGGCAGCGAGATCATCAGCTCGCCCGAGATCTTCATCGCCGCGGCCGCCGAACGGGCGAAGAGAATCCGCTTCGGCACCGGCGTCATCTCGCTCTCGTACCACAACCCGCTCTGGGTCGCCGACCGCTTGATGCTGCTGGATCACCTCACCCATGGCCGCATCATCGGAGGGATGGGGCCGGGCTCACTGCCAAGCGATTCCGCGATGATCGGCCTGACTCCCACCGACACCCGCGAACTCCTCGAGACCAACCTCGACATCGTCGTCCGTCTGCTGGCGGGGGAGACCGTGACGGCGAAAACCCCGACGCACGAATTGTTCGACGCGCAGCTGCAACTCGCGCCGTACTCAGATGGCGGGATTCCGTTGGCCGTCGCGGCCGTCGCCTCACCGACGGGCGCACGACTGGCCGGCAAGCATGGCATCGGCCTGCTGTCGATCGGGGCCACGCTGATCGTCGAGGGCTTCGACGCGCTCGCCTACCACTGGGGCATCGTCGAAGAGCGGGCCGCCGCATTCGGCACGCAGGTCGACCGCAACAACTGGACGCTGGTCGGGCCGATGCACATCGCCGAGACCGAGGAGCAGGCCCGCGCCGACGTGCGATTCGGGATCGAGCCGTGGTTCCGGTACTTCCAGAAGGTCGCCGCGTTCCCGCAGATGACCATCCCCGGGGAGCAGATCGACGAGATGATCAACATCATCAACGACGCGGGCGCCGGCGTTATCGGCACGCCGGAGCAGGCGCGCGCCCAGGTGCAGCGGCTGTGGGATCAGTCGGGTGGGTTCGGCTGCTTCCTGCAGATGGGCCACGAATGGGCGAATCCCAGCGCGACAAAGCGGTCCGCCGAACTGTTCGCCGCCGAGGTCATGCCCCACTTCCAAGGGCAGGCGCAGCCAACCGCGGACGCGGCAAAGCGCGCCAGCGAAGTGCGCGACGACCTCGCGCAGACGCAGCTTCAGGCGATCGACCACATGACGAAGAAGTACCAGGACGAAGTCGACTCGAAGTAGAGCTCAGCGGGGCGCCGCCGCCGCCTCCGTCACGACGTCGGGTTCGTCTTGCGGGTGCCGCCGGGTAGCCAGCACGCAGCCGGCCATGATGAGAGCCAACGCGGCGACGTTCCACGGTGTCAACGGCTCGTGGAGCACGATCACCCCGGCCGCCAATGCGACCGCCGGATTGATGTAGGTGAATACCAGCGCGCGCGCCGCACCGACTTCACGGATGAGCGCGAAGAACACGATGAACGCGAGCGCCGTGCAGATCACGGCCAGCCCGCCCAACGCCAAAAGCACTTGGGTGGACGGCATCTCGGTCGGCCACGTAGCCGCCGCGGGAGCGGCGTACACCAGCGCGGCGAACCCGAGGCACACCGCCGTCATCGGCAGTGCCGGGACGTCGGCAAGGTACCGCGCGGCGATCAGCGGTGCGATCGCGTAGCACGTCGCGACCAGCAGCACCTCGATGATCGGCCAGGTGCTTCCGCCGATGTGCGGGCCGGCCAGCACCGCCACGCCGGAGATGCCGATGGTCAGGCCGATGATGCGTTTGTAACCCAGTCGCTCACCGCCGGTGAAGCGGTCCAGGACCGCGGCGACGATGGGTGCTGCAGCGATGAGCAGACCGGTCATCGAACTGGTCAGATGGCGCTCGGCGTCCGAGAGCAGCCACCACGCGGCGATGATCTCGAAGAACGCGAACCCCAACAGGGCTTTCCAGTGATTGCGGACGATCGTCAGGGTCTGCCGGTTGAAGGCCAGCGGCAACAGCACCGCCGCGCCGACCGCGGTGCGGGCGAGGACCAGCACGGGAACCGATACGCCCTCGACGGCGACCTTGATCATCAGATACGGGATGCCCCAGATGATGCTCATCGCGAGGAACAGGATCCATCCACGCGAGCTCACATACCTACCCTACGAAACGTGGACAAACGAAATTCCCGGGTGGCGGCCGCGGTCGCCGCCGCCGGCATCGAGCCCAGCATCAGAATCCTCGACGCTGACGCCAAGACCGCGGTCGCGGCGGCGCATCAGCTTGGCTGCGAGGTCGGTGCGATCGCCAACAGCCTGGTGTTCGAGTGCGACGGCGAACCGCTGCTCGTGATGTCCAGCGGAGCTCACCGCGTCGACACCGATCACCTGGCACGGGTCCTTGGCGCTGCCGCGTTGAGCAAGGCCGAGTCCGCAGCTGGTCCGGAGCGCGACCGATCAGGTCATCGGAGGAGTGGCACCGACCGGACATCCGGGCAGGCTGCGAACCGTTGTCGACGAGACGCTGGTTCGGTATCCGGTGATCTGGACCGCGGCGGGGACTGCGGATTCGGTGATGCCGCTGACGTATGAACAGCTTTTGACGGTCACGGACGGCGTCGCGATGCGCGTGCGCTGAATGCGCGAACGTGGGTTACCCGCACGCTTCAAGGGGCGAAAAGCGTGCGGGTAACCCACGTTCGGCGACTAGCTCTTCGTCAGCTCCGCGTAGCGCGCAACGTGGTAGTCGGTCGAGCCGAACTCGAACTGCAACGCGGTGAGTCGCTTGAAGTAGTGGCCGATCGCCAGCTCCTCGGTCATGCCCATTCCGCCGTGCAGCTGCACCGCCTGCTGGCCGATGAATCGTGCCGCCCTGCCGATCGTCGCCTTCGCGGCCGATACCGCCCGCGCACGGATGTCCGGCTCCGCCTCGAGGTTGAGCACCGCCAGATACACCGCCGCGACGGACTGCTCGAGCTCCATGTACATGTCGACCATCCGGTGCTGCAGCACCTGGAAGCTGCCGATCGGCTGCCCGAACTGCTGGCGTTGCTTGCAGTATTCGACGGTGTCGGCCAACACCTTTCGCATACACGCCCACCGCTTCCGAGCAGATCGCGGCCGCACCCTCGTCGCGGGCCTTGGCGAGCGACGGCCAGGCCTGGCCCTCCTGACCCAGCAGCGCGCTTGCGGGCAGGCGCAGTCCGTCGAATACGAGGTCGGCTGCCCGCCGGTCGTCGACCGTCCGGTAGCTGTGGACCTCGATTCCCGTTGGGGCCGAGTCGGTTTCGACGAGAAACAGCGAAAGCCCGCTCGACGTCCGCGCGCGGTGATCAGGAGATGCGTGGCGACTGGCGCGCTCATCGCGACGATCTTCGATCCCGCGCAGCACCCACTCGTCGCCGTCGCGGTCGGCGACGGTCGACACGTCCTGCCAGTGCTCACCGGATCCGGGCTCCGCTGCGGCCAGCGCCACGATCGCGGTACCTGTCGACGACTTTCTCCAGCAGCGCCGTGGCCACCGGCGCCGCCTGCCCGCCGCAGCAGGCCGCCGGCCACCACGACCGTGTCGACGTACGGCTCCACCACCAGTGCATGCCCGAGCGCCTCGGCGATCACCATGACTTCGACTGGGCCGCCGCCGATTCCGCCGACCTCTTCGGGCAGCGCGGCACCGAGGATGCCGAGTTCGTCGGCGAACCCGCGCCAGATGTCGGGCTGCCAACCGGCCCCGGTCTTGGCCGCGGCGCGGCTCTTCTCGAGGTCATAGCGCGTCGACAGGAACTTGCCGAGCCCGTCGCGCAGCAGTTCCTGTTCCTTGCTCAGATTGAAGTCCATCTACAGCCCCAAAGCCGCTTTGGCGAGAATGTTTCGCTGAATTTCGTTGCTGCCGGCGTAGATCGAGCCGGCCCGGTCGTTGAAGTAGCGCAATGGTGCGACCGCCTGCCACGGCTCGCCGCTGACGTAGCCGTCCGGCGGCGGCTCGTAATTCGGACACCGGCCCGCCCGGCCACGTCGCATGCGGTTGATAGACCCGTCCGCGCGGGCCCGCGGCCTCCATCGCCAGTTCGGTGAGCGACTGGCTCAGCTCGGTCGCCAGCACCTTGAGCATCGACGACGCCGCCCCTGGATTCTTGCCCTCCGGCCACGGCGGCCAGCACCCGGTACTCGAGGATCTCGAGCACCTCGGTGCGGATGCGTGCGTCGGCGAGCTTGCGCGCGAAGGCCGGATCGTCGAGCAGTCGACCGCCACTCGGCCCCGGCTGATCGGCGGCCACGGTGGCGATCTCTTCGGCCATCACCTGCAGCGCCGGCGACGCCGCGCCACCGCCTCGTTCGAACTCCAACAGATACTTCGCGACGGTCCAGCCGTCGTCGATCTGGCCGAGCACATTGGATTTCGGCACCCGCACCTCGTCGAAGAACACCTGGTTCTGGATCTCCTCGCCCGATGTCATCACCAGCGGGCGGATCTGGATGCCCGGCGACGTCATGTCGATCAGCACGAACGTGATGCCCTGCTGCTTCTTTGCGTTCCGCGACGTGCGCACCAGTGCGAACATCCAGTTCGCTTCGCCGGCGTGCGTCGTCCAGATCTTGCTGCCGGTGCAGACGAGGTCGTCGCCGTCATCCAAGACCGCCGCCATCGACAGCGCCGCCAGATCCGAGCCGGCCTCGGGTTCGGAGTAGCCCTGGCAGAAGAACACCTCGCCGGTCAGGATCCGCGGCAGGAAGAAGTCCTTCTGCGCGTCCGTGCCGAACTTGATGATCGCGTGGGCGACCATCCGGATGCCCATCGGCGACAACGACGGCGCTCCCGCCAGCTGGGACTCGCGGCTGAAGATGTAGTGCTGGGTCAGGCTCCAGTCGCAGCCGCCGTGCTCGACCGGCCACGCCGGTGCCGCCCAGCCGCGTTCGTGCAGGATCCGCTGCCATTCCATGCTCGCCTCGTGATCGGCATACACGCTCGTCATGAGGCGTCCGGCCTGCTGCAGTTCGGGTGTGAGCTTTTCCTGCAGGAACGCGCGCACTTCATCGCGGAACGCCGAGTCGGTCGCCGACCACGCCAGGTCCATCGATTTCCCCTGTCCGTCGAGAGCTATGCAGACAGAGTAAACCTAGTTAGTTAAGTGAGCCAACGGGGGGCCGACCGCTCAGATGTTCCCGGTGACTGGCCGCCGAACAACGGCAATAATCGAGAACGTGGAGCGGCGACGAGACGGCCAGGACGTCAAATCCCCGATGGCGCTCCTCGAGGAACTGCCCGCGTTGGTGGTGCTGGAACGGTTTCCGGTGCCCGTGCTGGCCATCGCGGAGGACGGCGCCATCCTGTTCGCGAACAAGGCATTCGCCGAGATGCTCGGCCACCCAGCCGATGCCGTCACGGCGTTGAAGTTTCAGCAGATCTTCCACACCATGCCCGCCGATGAATCCGCCGTGTCCGTCGTGCGTGCCCACGCAGACCTCATCGTCGAGCTGTTGCACCAGGACGGCTCGATCGTGCGCGCCAGGATGAGCAAGTCCGCCCTGCTGCGTGGCGACGACCCGGTGGCGCTGGCGACGTTCCAGGACCTGACCGAGCGATTGTGGGTCGACGAGCTGTAGTCAGTCGGCTGCCGGCGCGGGGGAGTGCCGCAGCGACTCGCGCGCCAGAAACTCGTCGAAGTAGGACAGCGATTCCTCGCTGACAATCGCCGGCAGTAGCAGCGTCCACGTCCGTGCCACGCGCTCCAATACGTCGGCGCCGGAGGTGATCGCGCTCGCCAGCAATTCCGCGCCAAGCATCGAGCCGATGATCGTCTCACCGACCGCCTGCGGATCGAGGTCCGCTCGAATATCGCCCTCGTCGATTGCTTGACTGGTTCGCGTCCGTCATCTCCGCCACCCAGCCGCGGTACGTGCGTGCGGCCGCTTCGTTGAAGTCGCCGAAGGCGCGCAAGAGTTGTGTTCCGCTACGGGCGATCTGGTCGGTGCGCCAAAGGTCTGCGACGACGAACATTCCGTGGATCATGCTTTCCAGCGTCGGCGCGGAGGATGTGGTGATGCTCCGAAACGCCTCGAAGAGACGGGCGCTGGCCTCTTCGATGATCGCCGTGGCTAGCGATTCCTTTGAGTCGAAGTGGTAATAGAGCGCGCCCTTCGTCATCTCGGCGCGCTCGATGATGTCGCCCAATCCGGTAGCCGGATAACCGATTTCGTTGAACAACTCGACCGCGGACGTGATGATCTTCCTGCGGGTAGCCTCGGATCGCGCTTGGCGCACCATCGTCCGAGTACCTCCGGAAGTCCATCGGCCTACCCACGGTGGTGATGGCCTGAATGGCATCCTAATTCATCCGCTCAAAGCGGTGTCGCCTTCTTGATCGCGACGGCTGTGCGCCGCTTGATGAACTGGTTGAGGTAGTCGATCCGGTCGGGCTTGACGAAGCCCGGCAGCACGAGCGCCCACATCTTCTCCAGGTCGTGCAGATATCGCTCGGGGTCGGCCAGATCGCTCGTCTGGCGTAGACCGAGGTACATCGACACCAGCAGCCTGGCGACGCTCTCCGGGTCGCGCGCGTCCGTGATGTCGCCGTCTCTGATGGCCTTGCGCGGCGATCGCGGCGAAGGCCGTCACCCACTGCCCAAGGACAGTTCGCCTGTAGTCCGTCGGTGCGGCCAATCGGACTCAAGCAGATTCAAGCCGGCCCGCGCGATCTCGTCGCCGATGTCCTCGATGGCGACGAGATAGGAGATGTCGATCAGGGTTTCCAGGCCCGAGAGTTTTCGCGCGAGCAGCTGGTCGACCGCGGCTCGGGCCACCGCGGCGCGATAGTCGACGATGGCTGACGCCAGCGCGTGCTTGGACCGGAAATGGAAGTACATCGCGCCCTTGGTGACTTCCGCGTCGGCGAGAATGTCGTCGAGGCTGACCAAGCTGTACGACTTGCGCGCGAACTGGCGCGAAGCCGCGCGGAGGATCTGAAGCCGCGTGGTGTCCGCTCGTCTGTCGAGCTGTTCGGTCACTTCCGGACCTCGGAATCTGGACAGTGGCGCCGGTGGGCGGTTAATCGTGGTTTCCGTAAATTAATCAATACCTGATTCTTTCACCTGCGGCCCATAACAGGCAGGCGCAATGCCAGGCGCGCCGGTTTTGCAGCGCAAACCCGGTCAACGGCCCTCCTTGATGCGCTCGACGTCCGGCTCTCGGGGCAAAGCAAATCGCCAATACTCTAAGTCATTTTATACCTGCATATCAGCCAAAAAGTATGTAAGGTACTAGATGTGATGACTCTTGGTCCGGCGCGAGTCCGTGGGGCCTCTGACGGCTGATTCCGAGGTCAACGGGCCGCGTCACGACGGATTCCACTATCGCCGGGCAATTCCCGGTGGTATTTTCATGCCGTTGCCATGGTCCGCGTTGGCAAACCCCCTCGAACCCCTGCGCGGGCTGTGGCAACTTCACGTCGGCGGTCGGTATTCACTCGCGCGATCCGTCGAGCATCTGCTCGAAATTCCGCGTACTGCGACGTCCTCAGCGGCTGCGAAGTCCGGGCGTCGCAGCGTCGGTGTCCGAGACGATTTAGCAATACCGAGGTAATTAACGGTGATGTGGGACGAAGAAGTCGACGTGGTGTGCACCGGCTCCGGAATCGCCGGACTGGCGCACGCCGTGGCGGTCGTGGACATGGGCGGTGAGGTTTTCGTCGCCGGTTCACGCGGCGATGTCGAACCAGGCGGATCATCCGTCGCGGTCCGGTCGCGTGTCGACCGGCTGCACTGGCTCGAGGTGGACGTTCGCGGATCCGGAGACCAACGAGTACTTCGCGGCCCTGTCATCCGACCTCGGCCCGCTGACCCGGTCCGCGACGGGACGTCGACGTGCCGATCAGGGTGGTGGACCACGCGGAGCCGGTCGACCCGCGCGGTGCGGTCGCGCCGTTCGTCGGCGCCCGTCTGCAGGGACTGGGCCGCACGTTGCCTGGTGTCGCCGTACGGATACCTCTACACCCGGGTGTCTGATTGGCAGTCGACCACAGCTGCGCACCGTCGACGGCGAGTCGCTCGAGGTCGCTGAAATCGGCTCGATCACACCCGATCCCGCCAACATCGGTGGCTCGGTCCTGGACTGGCTCACCGCACAGGCCCGAGACCGGCGCATCGAGGTCCATCAGGCCACCTCGCTACAGCGCATCGTTTTCGAGGAGGGCGATGTGGTCGGCGCCGTGTTCGCGACACCGGACGGCCCGTTGGCCGTTCGTGCCCGGCACGGCGTGACCGTCGCCAGCGGTGGGCCGCAGGTCACCATGGCCGCGGGGCAGCCCCTACCCGCCGACGATGCCACCCTGCGTGTCTGCCTGGTCGGCCAGGACCGCCAGCCGCTTCGGTCGCGTCGAGCTGCTGACCTCCGAGCCGCTCGCCGATGCGCGCCGCATCCACCTGCCGTCCGGACAATCGTCACTTGCACGCGAACCTGCACGAGACGCACAGCCACCTACAGACGTGGCGCTGCGGAAAAGTCGACGGGTATCCGTCCCCTGGCCAGTAGGGCCTCCATCGCGTCGCCGACGACGGGCCGCGACAACAGGAATCCCTGCGCGCGGTAACACCCGTGGCGCAGCAGCGTCAGTGCGGCCGTCTCGGTCTCAACTCCCTCGGCGACGAGCTGCAGGCCGAATGCCTCCGCCAGCGCGATGATCGCCCTCACGATCGCGAGATCGCCGGGATTGGAGCCGAGGTCGCGGACGAACCCCCTGTCGATCTTGAGTGTGTCGACGGGAAGCGACTTCAGGTGCGATAGCACGCTGTAGCCCGTGCCGAAATCGTCGATCGCGACCTGGACGCCGACCTCTTTGAGTCCGGCCAGCGTGATCCGAGTGGTCTCGATGTCTTGAACCACAACGCTTTCGGTGATCTCCAGACACACCGACCCGCCGTCGAGGCCGAATTCGTCGATGATGCCGGCGACCGATTCGACGAAGCCGTCGGTGACCAACTGAACGGGCGACACGTTGATGCGCAGCACCGCGTCGCGTCCCACGCCGTGCGAGCGCCACCGCGCGAACTCCGCGCACGCCGAGCGCATCACCCAGCGGCCCAATTCCCCTGCGAGATTTATCGATTCGGCCACGCCGATGAACGAGTCAGGCGAAAGCAGTCCGCGGGTGGGATGCTCCCAGCGCACCAGCGCCTCGGCGGCCAGGATCTCGCCGGTGCGCATGTCGACCTCGGGCAGGTAGTGCAGCAGCAGTGAGCCGTTTTCGATCACGCTCTGCAGATGAAGCTCGATGTCGTTGCGGAACTCGCTTTCCAGCGACATGTCGTCGGAGAACACCGCGACCTTGTTGCCGCCGGAGTTCTTGGCGGTGAGCACCGCCTGATCCGCACGGCGGAGCAGGTCTGATGTGGTGTCACGACCCGGAACACCGAGTGCCACACCGATGCTCACCGTGCGCGTCAGCATCTCGCCGTCGATGGCCACCCGTTCCCACAGCGTCGACTGCAGGCGATAGGCCAGCGCCTCCGCGGTATCGGCGTCCATCGGCGCCGCGGGCACGACGACGAACTCGTCGCCACCGAGCCGGGCGATCAGGTTCGGGCCGTCGGCGCCTTCGCGCAGTCGTTCGGCGAGGACGCGGATGAACCAGTCGCCGGCGGTGTGGCCGAGATAGTCGTTGATCGCCTTCAACCGGTCCAGGTCGAAGAACAACGCCGACACGGGCCCCGGCTGGCCGGCGGCCAGTCTCGCGTCGAGGTGTGCCAGCAGCGCGCGGCGATTGTGCAGCCCGGTCAGATCGTCGTGTTCGGCAAGGTAGCGCAGCTGGTCTTCGGCGAGCACACGCGCCTGCACCTGGGCGAACAGCGAGGCGATCGCCTTGAGCGCGTTGAGTTCCTCGGGTGGCCAGTCCCGGTCGCCGAACTTGACGAAGCCGAGCACGCCGGTGGTGACATCGCCGGACAACAGCGGCACGCACGCCATCGAGGTGGTCGGGATCTGCCTGACTCTCGTTGATCGTGCGTTGGTAGTCGTCGGTGGCCGGTTCCGGACGGAAAACGATGGGTTCCTTCTGATGCTCGGCGAGCGCGAAAACCGGATCAGCGTCGGCGAAGTAGACGACGGCGAGCGGGTCCGGGTCCGGGATTCCGGGACGGACCGGCCACTCGGCAACCAGTACCGAGGCGCGAATGCGGTGATCGTTGCGGCGCAGAAAGCTGACGTCGACATCGAAGTACTCGACGAGGTCGGCCAGTACCCGTTGACTCACCTCAACCGAGGTGGCCGCGTTCACCCCCATCAGTTCGGTGGCGACTGACGTGACGACCAGCTCCAGGCTGCTTGGCACCTGATCCTCCGTATCGGCGTCAGCCGCAGTGGTGACGAGACTCGATGTAGTCCGCGCCGCCGGCTAGGTACCGACGGTCGCGGTGCGCGACTAAACCTGAGTACCAACACCTGTGACTCACCGTGCTTCGGTGTCGGCCAGCTTGCGGAAATTGTATTGCAGATCGCCGAGGTCCTCGGCGAAAGCAGGCGACAGCTCCCGGCAGGTCCTCATCGTCGTGCGCATACAGAAACGCTGGTGAAACCGGTTGGACGGCAAGCCCGTGCTGTTGTGCTCTGATCCACACCGATTCGACGGCCGATCCACCGCGGGCATAGTCGGTCAGACTCTGGCCGCGCACGGTGATCACGCCGACGGCGGCGCTCGCGGTCACCCGCCCGTAGGTGTCGTCGCCAAGCGCGGTTCCGGCGTCCCACGCTGCGAGGTTCGCCATCACTTCCGATCGCCGCAAGATGTCGAGCATCACCAGATCCGCCGGGCTCGAGTTCCAGGCTGCGGACGTCGATACCCGACTCTGGCGAGGGGTCGCCGGGCGAGCGCAGCTCCGCGAACATCTCGGCATGCAGCCGTGGCGTCAGATAGCGGATGCGGTCGGCCGCGGCGAGGATCGCTGCAGCCCTGTCGATCTCCGCTGACCCGCTGAGGATCTGAAGCCGGGCGCCCTCGCTTCGGGCGGCCGAGCCGAGAAGCGCAAGGGTCTCGGACGGGGATCGGGACACGATCACCGCGCCGCCGGTTGGTCTCTCTGCGCAGCATCGCTTCGTACAGCGGGCTAGTTCTGGGTCATCGCCATCGCCGCTAGGTGCACTATCGCGCTGAGGGGGGATGCCTTCATCCCCTGGCTGAAACTCCACATCGCCCGAGCAACCCGTGCGCCGCCGCGGCGACCCTGGCGTTGAAAGTTGCCGCTCCCAGCGCCACGGCACTTGCCCGGTATCTGACATCCATCGTTGTCGTGTGCTCGGGGGCCAGCCGAATGCACACCGAACCATCACGTGCCTCGATATGCCATGGCTGGGCATTCCCGCCCGAGGGTGCGCGGGTAGCTGCGGCGGCGACCATCTCGGCGGTGCCGACCCGTTCGATCTGATCGGTCGGCTCTTCGATCGGCGGATGGTCAGGCGGCGTCCCGACCGGGTCGTCAAGTCTCGTCGAGCATGGCCGCGGTGTCGATTCGCACCCTGCCGGAGGGCAATTTCTCGCCTAGTCCAATGCGCCGGACGGCTTCGGCGACGACCGATCGCGTTGAGGGCGACCTCCGACGAGAGCTGCGGCCAGGTCGACAACGTCTTGCCCACTTCGATCAGCGATGCGGCCATTCGGGACGACACCTGCGTGGCGTCGGTCATTCGAAGGGCGTAGGGCAGCTTGTCCTTGTTGCTCAGATTGGCGAGTTGGGCGCTATCCACATCGCCAAGCAGACCATGCATGATCGGGCGGGAAGGCTCGAGGTCGAACCTCTCGACGTCCAGTAGGCCCCGGTCGCTGGTTGCCATCAGTACCGGCAGGCGTCGTGTCCTCGCGACCTCGCGGATGAGCACCTTCGCGTCGAGCGAATCACATTCCTCGATGACGATGTCGAGGCCGTCCAGGAAGTCGCCAACCGTCTGGGCAGTGATGCCAGTCGGCATCGACCGCCACCGGGAGGTACGGGTCGAGCTCGGCGATCCTCCTGGCGCACACCACTGCCTTGTTCACACCCAGGTCGAAGACCGTTGCGGGCACTCGATTCAGATTGGACAGTTCCAATTCATCGAAGTCGGCAAGCCGCAATTCGCCGCACAAGCCTTGTGCCGCAAGGGTGTAGGCAATCGCATGTCCCACGCTGAGGCCGACGACGCCGATGCGAAGCCGACCGAGGCGTTCGAGCTCGTCGGCGGTGATCAGATTTCTGTTTCGGTCAAGTCGCAACAGTCGAAATGCGCGCGGGCCCAGAACGCTGACCACCGTCCGGCGCCAGGGATAGTAAACCCATCGGGTGGGTTCGGCGCTCACGTCCGGCTGCGGAGGCGGTCGAAGCCGCTGCAGGCCGGCCTGCTGTTGGCTGCACAGTGTCGATGAACTCGATCCGTGCGTCGGCCCGCAGTTCCGCCAGGATTTCGTTATCGACGGGATCCTCGGTGTTGAGGACTATTCCATTGCACCGATCTGCATCATCGATGCCTGAGGTCATCGCATCGGTCCGGCGGCGGCCACGACGGCATCGCCTTGATCAAGTTATGAAGCGAGCTCTTTCTGCTCCGTGATGAACATTGAAAGCTGTTTCGGATCAGCATGGTTGGCGAATATGGCGCGGTCCCACCACGCTAGCTTCGTCTGGTAGCGATGGTCCGGATAAGGAGTCGCGGGAATTTTCGGCGCCAATGTTCCACCCGACGAGAGCCAGCGCTTGAGCACATACGAAGCCGCCGATCGCCACGATGAACTGAATATCGAGCAGGTTCATCGCGTGAAGGGGTGTGCGCGAGATGGCGCTCGTGAGTTGCCGACTACGCTCGGGATCGTCAGCCACCCAAGCGGTTTTCATTTCCACAACACCGAACGGCAGTCGATCGGTGATCATTTTCCGCACCGCATCCTGACCGGGCTGCCCACTCCATTCGAGAAGCGCGTGGCATTCATCGGCGGACTGGTATGGGCCCCTTGCCCGCAGACCGCCGACGACCCTGCCCGCGTCGTTGACGCAAGCTGCGAAAAGTATCGTGTCGGAACCACTTTGGAGCGCATCCATGTCAAGCGCCCTCTCGACTCCGTGCTTGCGGTAGCTTTCACATGCACCCCGAACGTAGTCGATCCACAGAGCTCGCTCGATCGCCGGTTGTGCGAACACAATCGTGCACTCGCTGTCGGGATCCCAACAGCTGGGACTCCTCTCGCAGGCTGACAACGTTGCGGCGCTCGGCATCACTCTGGGGAACGGTCATTTTTGTGCCTTCCTCGGGCTGCCGGCCAAGCAACGGCGTCGAGGCCCGCTGTCCGAGATAAGTATCTCGCCGTGGGTTACTCGGATTCCAGCTAGCCGTGAAATCTTATCCAGCCATTTCGCGGTGTGGATAGCGTTGCATTGCCTCTGGCAAGGGTCCTCGGCGAGGGGCAATCGCAGTCCTGCGCATATTGGCCTGTCACTCCAACTGTTACGTACATATGGCGAACTTGAATGGCAAAGTCTCAGTCTTTGCTGCCGCGCACGTCGGGGATTGTTTATCCGTTTCGCTAGGCATCGAATAGGCCAGCGCAATTCGGTTTTCCCGCAGGTTGTTGTAAGCCAAAGCTAACTTCATTTGGCGCCGCCGACGGCTTACCGCAGACCGGCTGGCCGGATGATCGCTGCCAACTCCGGCTCCGTGGCGGGAAACGGGGGTCGACTTCGCGCGGTGGACGGCCGCCCAATATGTGCGGATCCGCGACCGGACGCGATCAGGGGGTGACACCCTGTAGCAGGTGGAGGAGGAGTACCCAGGCGCAGGTCGCGGGGGTTTGCGGTCAAGGATGTGGGTCGGCTCCTGCTGCGCTGTGCGGATCGACCGGGCCTGGTGGCGGCGGTAAGTGCGTTCCTCGCAGGCGCGGGGGCCAATATCGTCTCGCTGGATCAGCACGCCACCGAGCAGTCCGGCGGCACATTCATGCAGCGGACGATTTTCAACTTGCCTGGGCTGACCGCCGCGCGCGACGCCCTCGAACGAGATTTCCGTGAGCAGGTGGCCTCGCGGTTCGATATGGATTTCCGGCTGACCGAGGCTGCGAAACCAAAACGCGTCGCAATCATGGCATCCAAGGAAGACCACTGCCTGCTCGATCTGTTGTGGCGCAATCGTCGCGGTGAGCTCGACATGTCGGTCGTGATGGTGATTTCCAACCATCCCGATCTCGCCGATCAGGTACGCGCATTTTCCGTGCCATTTCTGCATGTACCCGCGACCAAGGATAATCGGGCGGACGCAGAGCAGCGCCAACTCGACTTGTTACGCGGAAACGTCGATCTGGTGGTGTTGGCCCGATACATGCAGATCCTCACACCGCAATTCCTTGCCGAAGTGGGCTGCCCGCTGATCAACATTCATCATTCATTTCTGCCCGCCTTCATCGGGGCGGCGCCGTATCGCCGGGCAAAGGAACGCGGCGTCAAACTCGTCGGCGCGACAGCCCATTACGTGACTGAGGACCTCGACGACGGCCCGATCATCGAACAGGACGTGGTGCGGGTGGACCACCGCCACGGCGTCGACGATCTGGTACGTCTCGGCGCCGATGTCGAGCGCCTTGTTCTGTCGCGGGCGGTGCTGTGGCACTGTGAGGACCGCATCATCCGATACGGCAACCAGACGGTCGTGTTCTAGAGCGGGTAAGGAGAGCAGTGGTGAAGAAGTTCAGCGGGCTGGACGAGTTCGTTGCGGCGCAGGGCGCGGAGCTGGGTCCCACCGATTGGCTGGAGGTCACACAGGATCGCGTCAATCTGTTCGCCGACGCCACCGATGACCATCAGTGGATTCACGTCGATCCCGAGCGTGCGGCGAACGGCCCGTTCGGCGGGACGATCGCGCACGGCCTGCTGACACTGTCGTTGCTGCCGCACTTCACCTCACAGATGTACACCGTCGACAACATCGCGATGGCCATCAACTACGGCTACAACAAGGTGCGCTTCATCACCCCGGTGAAGGTCGGCGCCAAGATCCGCGCGCGTGCTGAGATCGCCAAGGTGGATCAACTCGACGGCGCGGTGCAGGCGACGCTGACCACCACCGTCGAAATCGAGGGTTCCGACAAGCCTGCGGCCGTGGCGGAGTCGATCGTCCGCTTCATCGGCTGACCATTTTCCGCGAGCAGACGCAAAAGCACCCAAAACCTCGGCGTGTCGGTACCGTCAGCGTCTGCTCGCGCAGGTTTAGTACTGCGTCATTCCCTGGTCGATCGAGATCGCGGCAGCCGTAACGTTTTTCGATTCCTCGCTGGCCAGCCAGCACACCGCGTCGGCGATGTCCTCGGGCTCAGCGGCCCAGGTCGGCAGGAACGGTGTGATCATCTGCGCCAGCTGCGGGTAGGTCTCGATTGCGCGGCCAAGAGAGCCGATCATGTCGCCGCTTCCCATCAGCGTGTTGACCGCTCCTGGGTGCACGCTGTTGACGCGGATCGAGTGCCTGCCCAATTCGGCGGCGAACGCGCGTGCCATGCCGGTGACGGCGTGCTTGCTTGCGGTGTAGTGGATCATGAACGGCTGCATCTTGATGCCCGCTGCGGAGCTGATCAAGATGATGGATCCGCCGCGGCCGCCGTCGATGATCTTCTGTGCCCCAGCCATGACGGTGTTCCAGGTGCCGGTCACGTTGATGTCCATGACATCGCGGAAATCCTCAGGAGTGATGGCGTCCCACGTCTGGGGAGCGGAGACACCGGCGTTGGCCACGATGATGTCGAGCCGGCCCAGCTCGGCCACGCCGTTGTCGACGGCCTCCCGGAGCCCATCGACGTCGCGGACGTCGACGACGGAGGCCAGGATCGTCTGGCCGGTGGCCTCGACGAGCTGCACGGTCTCGGCGAGGTCATCGGGAGTCGCGGAATCGTAGGGAACGCACGGCGGAAGCTTGCCTGCGATATCGACGGCGATGATGTCGGCGCCCTCGCTGGCCATCCGAACGGCATGTGCACGGCCCTGACCCCGCGCCGCCCCGGTGATGAAAGCCACCTTGCCCGTGAGCCGTCCGCTCATTTCTGTGCCGCCTTCACGAGATTCGATCCGATGATCAGCCGCTGGATCTCGCTGGTGCCCTCGTACAACCGCAGCAGCCGGACGTCGCGATAGATCCGCTCGACAGGAACCTCGCGCATGTAGCCGCTGCCGCCGTGCACCTGCACGGCGAGATCGGCTACCTTGCCTGCCATTTCGGTGCAGTACAGCTTCGCCGCCGACGGTGCGATCCTGCGGTCCTCACCGCTGACCCAGAGCCGGGCGGTGTCGCGGACCAAGGCCCGCCCGCCAGCACGCCGGTCTGCTGATCGGCGAGCATCGCTTGCACGAGTTGGAAGTTCCCGATCGGGGTGCCGCCCTGCGTCGCGGTGGCGGCGTAGGCGACGGATTCGTCGAGGGCACGCTGCGCGATTCCGACTGCCAGCGCGGCGATGTGCACGCGGCCGCGCGCCAGCGAGATCATCGCGGCGCGGTATCCGACGTCCTCGGTGCCGCCGATCAGTGCGCCGTCAGGGACGCGGACGTCGCTGAAATTCACGTCGGCGGTCCACGCGCCTTCCTGGCCCATCTTGGCGTCCTTGGCGCCGACCTCGACGCCGGCCGTGTCGGCGGGTACCAGGAAGACAGCGATGCCCGCGCCTTTTTCGTCGGCGGGCCGGGTGCGGGCGAAGACGATGAACAGATCGGCAACGGGCGCGTTGGTGATGAAGCGCTTCTGCCCGTTGATGATCCAATCTGCGCCGTCGCGAACGGCTTTCGTGCGCAGGCCTGATGGGTTCGATCCCGCGCCCGGTTCGGTCAGTGCGAACGAGGCCACCAGACCCGACGCCATCGGCTCCAGCCAGCGGGCCTTCTGTTCGTCGGTGCCGAACCCGACGATCACCTGTCCGGCGATGCCGTTGTTGGTGCCGAACATCGACCGCAGCGCCAGCGACGTGTATCCCAACTCCATCGCCAGCTCGACGTCTTGAGCCAGGTTCAGTCCGAGGCCGCCCCACTGCTGCGGGATCGCGTAGCCGAACAGCCCCATCTTCTTGGCCTGTTCGCGCAGATCGTCGGGAACCCGGTCGTCGGCCAGAATCTCCTGCTCGCGGGGGACTACCGCGGTGCGGACGAAATGACGTGTCTGGGCCAGGATCTCCTGGAAGTCCTCGTCGCTGACTTCGGTGGTCATCGCGCTCCTTTGCGGCGAGTGGGGCCAACGGTTCGAGAAATCATATATGAAATATGATGTTGGATTGACAGGGCCCCTAATAGGGCCTGACCAGCGAAGAGGGGTGATCAGGTGTCATTGCTGACCGGTCAGACCGCCGTCGTCACGGGCGGTGCACAGGGACTGGGGCTCGCCATCGCGGAGCGGTTCATCGCCGAGGGGGCACGTGTGGTGCTGGGCGATCTGGACCTCGGTGCGACCGAGGCGGCGGCCAAGGAGCTCGGCGGTGATGACGTCGCGCTCGCTGTGCGTTGCGATGTGACTTCGGGCGACGAGGTCGACGCCCTGGTGGCCGCTGCCGTCGAGCGGTTCGGCAGCTTGGACATCATGGTCAACAACGCGGGGATCACCCGCGACGCAACGCTCCGCAAGATGACCGAGGAGCAGTTCGATCAGGTCATCGCCGTGCACCTGAAGGGCACCTGGCATGGCACGAAGGCCGCTGCGGCCATCATGCGTGAGAACAAGCGTGGCGCCATCGTGAACATGTCGTCGATCTCGGGCAAGGTCGGCCTGGTCGGCCAGACGAATTACTCGGCGGCCAAGGCGGGGATCGTCGGCATGACGAAGGCCGCGGCCAAAGAACTCGCCCATCTGGGTGTGCGGGTCAACGCGATCCAACCGGGATTGATCCGATCGGCGATGACTGAGGCCATGCCCCAACACATTTGGGACCAAAAGCTGGCTGAGGTGCCGATGGGCCGCGCCGGTGAGCCCGCCGAGGTGGCCAAGGTCGCATTGTTCCTCGCCAGCGATCTGTCGTCGTACATGACGGGAACCGTCCTCGAGGTCACGGGCGGGAGGCACGTTTGAGCTTCCGAAGGCGAGCGCGAGTGAGGATGGCAGCGCAGCGAGGACCGGAGCGAGTGGGAGCCGAGGCATGAATAAACGCGAGGCAGTGATTTGTGAGCCGGTGCGCACGCCGATCGGCCGTTACGGCGGCATGTTCAAGTCGCTGACCGCCGTCGATCTCGGCGTCGCCGCGCTCAAGGGTTTGTTGGAGCGCACCGGAATCGAACCAGGGGCGGTGCAAGACGTCGTCCTCGGTCACTGCTATCCCTCCAGCGAGGCTCCGGCGATCGGGCGAGTGGTGGCCTTGGACGCTGGGCTGCCGGTAACCGTTCCAGGCATGCAGGTCGACCGCCGCTGCGGGTCAGGTTTGCAGGCGGTCATCCAGGCGTGCCTGCAGGTTGTCAACGGGGACAACGACGTTGTGATCGCGGGCGGCGCCGAGAGCATGAGCAATGTCACGTTCTACTCGACGGACATGCGCTGGGGTGGAGCCCGCGGTGGCATCAAGGTCCACGACAGCCTCGCGCGCGGCCGCACAACGGCGGGTGGACGCCACTACCCGGTGCCTGGCGGCATGCTCGAGACCGCGGAGAACCTCCGTCGTCAGTACGCAGTCCCGCGCCAGGAACAGGACGAACTCGCCGTGACCTCCCATCAACGGGCGGTCGCCGCACAAAAGGACGGGATCCTCGCCGAGGAAATCATTCCGGTCACGGTGCGCACCCGCCAGGGCGAGGAGCTGATCGACACCGACGAGCACCCACGCGCCGACACCTCGGTGGAATCGTTGAGCAAGCTGAAACCCGTTCTGCTGGCCGATGATCCGGAGGCGACCGTAACCGCTGGGAATTCCAGCGGCCAGAACGACGCCGCCTCCATGTGCGTGGTGACCACTCCCGAGAAGGCCGACGAGCTCGGGCTGATCCCGCTTGTCCGGCTGGTCTCGTGGGCGTCGGCCGGCGTCGCGCCCAACGTCATGGGCATCGGGCCGGTGCCTGCGACCGACGCGGCGCTCGCCAAGGCGGGACTGACGCTGTCGAGCATCGACCTGATCGAGCTCAACGAGGCCTTCGCCGCCCAGGCGCTCGCGGTGATGCGGGAATGGAAATTCACCGCCGCCGACCTCGAGCGGACAAATGTCCACGGCTCGGGAATCTCGCTCGGACACCCAGTAGGCGCGACCGGCGGTCGGATGCTCGCGACACTGGCGCGTGAACTGAACCGGCGCGGCGCCCGTTATGGGCTGGAAACCATGTGCATCGGCGGCGGGCAGGGCCTGGCCGCGGTATTCGAAAGGGTCGGCGCACGAGCGAGGCGGGAGTGAGATCGCAGATGACCAGGCTCGCCCAAACGCTCGGGCTCACCGAGTTTCAGACCGAAATCATCACCACGGTAAGACAATTCGTCGACAAAGAGGTCATCCCGACGGCGCAGGAACTCGAACACAGCGATACCTATCCACAGGCCATCGTCGATGCGATGAAGGAGATGGGCCTGTTCGGGCTGATGATCCCCGAGGAGTACGGCGGGCTCGGCGAGTCCCTGCTCACGTACGCGTTGTGCGTTGAGGAACTTGCCCGCGGGTGGATGAGCGTCTCCGGCGTGATCAACACCCACTTCATCGTCGCGTACATGCTGCGCCAGCACGGCACCGACGCGCAGAAGCAGAAGTTACCTATCGCGGATGGCAACTGGTGAGACGCGCGGCGCGTTTTCGATGTCCGAACCCGAACTCGGCTCCGACGTCGCCGCGATCCGCACGCGGGCCAAGCGCAACGCCGACGGGACCTACACCATCGACGGTCAGAAGATGTGGTTGACCAACGGCGGAAGCTCTACGCTGGTGGCGACGTTGGTGCGCACCGACGAAGGCGCCGACAAGCCGCATCGCAACCTGACGGCATTCCTCGTCGAAAAGCCCACCGGTTTCGGTGAAGTCGCGCCGGGGCTGACTATCCCCGGCAAGATCGACAAACTGGGCTACAAGGGCATCGACACTACCGAGCTGATCTTCGACGGCTACGTCGCCAGCGCCGACGACATCCTCGGTGAGGCACCGGGCCAAGGCTTCTTCCAGATGATGGACGGCATAGAGGTTGGTCGGGTCAACGTCTCCGCACGAGCCTGCGGCGTCGGCATCCGGGCGTTCGAGTTGGCGGTGCGGTACGCGCAGCAGCGCCACACCTTCGGCAAGCCGATCGCCGACCACCAGGCGATTGCGTTCCAATTGGCGGAGATGGCAACCAAAGTCGAGGCGGCTCATCTCATGATGGTCAACGCGGCCCGGTTGAAAGACTCCGGCGAACGCAACGACGTCGCGGCGGGGATGGCGAAGTACCTTGCGAGCGAGTTCTGCTCGGAGGTGACCCAGCAGAGCTTCCGGATCCATGGCGGGTACGGCTACTCCAAGGAATACGAGATCGAGCGGCTGATGCGCGACGCACCGTTCCTGCTCATCGGCGAGGGCACCAGCGAGATCCAGAAGAACATCATCAGCAAGCGACTGCTCGCCGACTATCGGATATAACCGTGAGCGCACCCGATTTCGCCCCCCGGCCGCAGCTGGCCGACGACGTCGCGCGAATTGTTCGCAAGCGGATCTTCGACGGCACCTACGCTGCGGGGCAGTACATTCGCCTCGACCAGTTGGCCGTAGAACTCGGTGTCAGTGTCACACCCGTACGCGAGGCGTTGTTCGTCCTCAGCGCCGAAGGCCTGCTCTCTCAGCAGCCGCGCCGCGGTTTCGTGGTGGTGGCGGTGACCGGACGCGACCTCACCGATGTGTCCAACGTGCAGGCCCACATCGGCGGTGAGCTCGCCGCGCGGGCGGCGGCCAACATCACCGCCGATCAGCTGCGGGAACTCGAGAAGATCCAGACTGAGCTCGAGGACGCATACGCCAGCGATGACGACGAACGGGCGGTGCGGCTGAACCACGAGTTCCACAAGGCGATCAACGTCGCAGCCGATTCGCCGAAGCTCGCCCAGCTGATGTCACAGATCACCCGCTACGCCCCAGAATCGGTGTTTCCGACGATCGCCGGCTGGCCCGATCAGTCGACCGAGCACCATCGCAAGCTGTTGGCTGCACTGGACAAGCACGACGAAGATCTTGCTCGCACTGTGATGGCCGAGCACCTCGCCGCAGGCGCGGCGCCGTTGATCGAGCACCTCACGCAGCGAGGCGTGGTCACCTAAGACGCCGTGTTAGTCTGCGCTCGTCGAAAAACGGCAGACCGGTTTCGGTGAGCCCCGGTCACTTCCGCAATCGGAAGCACTTGATCATCCGCTGCAATCCCGTCGCGGAGAGGTCCCACGGCCTGCGGGGCATTCGCATGCCCAGGAGGCTCACTGTGAAACTCAATCATCTCGATCTTCAGGTCGCTGACGTTCCACGGGCGGTCACGTTTTTCGAGGAAGCGTTCGGATTTCAGCTTCAATCGAACCGACGGTCTTCGGCTATCGCCTTTCTGTCCGACGACGACGGCTTCGTCTTGGTCCTTCAGCGAAAGAAGACCGACACAGAGCGATACCCCGACGGCTTTCATTTCGGATTTCTGGTGGATGACGTGGAATCGGTGCATAGCTTCCACGCGCGGGCGCGTGGCCTGGGCCTCGAGACTTCCGAGATCATCGAGAACGGGCGAGGAACTCAGGTTTACTGCAGCGGCCCGGATGGTCTTCTTGCCGAGGTCGGCTACCGCCCGCGCTGAGCCTGGACGCCTGTCAACATCTCGCGGAGCCTACGCACGTCGACCTTTCCGGTCGTTCCGCGCGGAATTTCCTCATCGGAGTCGGCGATGAGCCATACCGTCGGCACCTTGAAGGCGCTCAACAGCTTTCGCGCCGCCGCCCGCAGCTGATCCACCGTGGCATCGGCAATCACGACGGCGCCCACCGCGCCGGACACTTCGGTGACGAACGCGTTCTCGACACCGTCGATGGTGCGCAGCGCCTGTTCGACCTCGCTCGGGTAGACGGTGGCGCCGCTGACCTTGAACATGTCATCGGATCGGCCGTGGTAGAACATGAAACCGTCGTCGTCGAGGTGACCTAGGTCGCCGGTGGGGTAGAAGCCATCTGGCGTGAACAGGTCTTCACGGCTGCGCCGGCACATACCCCGCAAGGTGTGGGGTCCCCGAATCTGGAGCATGCCGATGGTGTCGGCAGGGACCGGTTGGCCGGTGTCGGGGTCGACGATCCGAACCTCCATGCCGTCGAACGGCTTGCCGCAACTTCCCCACGCAGACTGCGGCATGTCCGTGTCGGCGGGATAGCCGCAATAGGGCCCGAACGACTCGGTCATCCCGAACAACTTCGCACGGGCACCGGGTTGTGCGCGATGTTCGGGGGGCAGCAGTGCGTCCAGGCTGCCCGGCCGAAGCGCGGACAAATCGGCTCCGACAGAGGCGGATTGGCGCGCCAAGGCCTCGGCCTGATCGGGCCAGCCGCGAAACAGCGTGACCCGCTCGCGCTCCAGGAGTCGCAGCGTCGTCTCCGGTCGCGGGATCTCCTCGGTGACGAGGGTGGCACCCGCCAACAGCGCGGACAGCACGCCGCTGCCGAAACCGCCCACCCAGAAGAACGGCATCGGTAGGTACAGGCGGGTGGCCGCGTCGATGCAGCGGGCGGTCAGCCCGGACTGCACTGCGGCCAGCGCGTTGCCGTGCGAGTGGATCACCCCCTTCGGCGGCCCGCTGCTGCCTGAGGTGAACATGATGACCACCGTGTCGCTCGGGGTGACAGCCGCTGTCATCGCGTCGATCGCGGGACCACCGCTTGATGCCTCTAGCTGATCGGGCGTCCAAACCGCCCGCAGTGCAGGAAGTTCGGTGATGTTGGCAACGCCATCCAGATCGTCGAGGTAACGATGGCCGCGGAACTCCTCAACGGCGATCAGGAGCTGAACGGAGGCGACGCGGAGTTGCGCGACCAGCTCCGGCGGCTTCAGCAGAGTGCTCAGCGGAACCAGCACGGCGCCGATGCGCGTCAACGCCACCGCGATCTGCACCCACTGCACGCAGTTCGGCATGATCAGCCCGACCCGTGTTCCCTTGCCGACACCCGCCTCGATGAATGCGGCGGCCAGGGCTCGGGTGCTTTCGTCGAGCTCGGCGTACGTGACGCGCGACTGCGTGTCGATGATCATCGGCTTGTCGCCGTGCTGTTCGGCGCGCAGGCTCACCAGCCGGTCGATGGTGTCAAGCATCGAACACCTTCTGCAGGGCGGGCAGATCGACCTTGCCGCTGGATAGCACAGGAAGGTCGGAACGCGGAACGGTGGCAAAGCGTTTCGGGATCTTGTAGGCAGACAGTTCGGCCTTGAGCCGCTCACGCACCGCCGTCTCGTCGAACTCGGCGCCGTCCTCCAATGCGACGACCGCGGCAACAAGCTGTCCGCGCTCGGGATCCGGGAGCCCGAGCGACATGCGCGACAGTCCCGCCGGTCACCTTGGCGATCGCCCGCTCCACCTCGGCGGGGGCGACGTTGGCGCCTGCTGTCTTGATCATCGCTCCCTTGCGGCCGATGAAGTACACGAAACCATCGGCGTCGGTGCGGACCAGATCACCGGTGTGAAACCAGCCGTCGGCGTCGAAGCACTCCTCGCGGCTGCGCTTGTAGTACCGCTGCATCACAAACGGGCCGCGGATGCACAGCTCGCCGTCGACGATCTTGGTTTCGAACCCCGGCGCCGGCTTGCCGAACGAACCGCGGCGGTGTTCCGGTTGATCGGATTCGTCCTCACTGATCGTGATGACGCTGCCCGCTTCGGTCATGCCGAGCATCGTGTGCCGCAACTCGGGATCGGCAGGCCGGACTTGCGGCGCCATGATCGGGTACAGGTTTCCGCGTCGCACCGACGACAGGTCGCGGCCTGCCAAACTGGGGTGATCGGCCAGGTGGGCGATCCCCGCCACGAAACCATTGGTCATCGTCGGCTTTTCGGCCTCGATCAGATCGAGGGTCTCGGCGGCATCGGTGGCGTTGGAGCACACCAGCGTCGAGCCGGCGAGCAAGGTCGCGAGCACCGCGAACGCGATTCCGCCGATCCAGAAGAACGGCGAGTTGCAGAAGAGACTGTCGCCGGACGACAGCCCGCGGATCTCGTTGAGGATCTTCTGGTGACCCAGCAGGGATGCATGGGTATGCACCACGCCCTTCGGGGCGCTCGTCGAGCCCGACGTGTACACAATGGCCAGCGGATCGGAATCATCGACGTCTTGTTCCATCGCTTCGAGCAGCGCGGCGTCGACCGTGTCCGCGGGCTCGGAGTCGATCAGCACGTGGCGCAGCAGCGGCGCAGTAACCTCGGCAAGTCGCTCCCGGTAGTCATGAGAGCGGAACGATGCAGCGGCAAGCAGGATTTCGGTGTCGCTGTCGACGAGTTGTACGGTCAGCTCCGGTGCGGTGGCGAAAGTGGAGAACGGGATGACGACGGCGCCGATGCGCGCGGCGGCCAGCATGCCAACGATGAACGCCCCACCGTTGGGGTAGAGCAGCCCGATGTGCGTGCCCTTGCCCGCGCCGAGGGCGATCAGACCACGTGCCAGTTGCGCCGACCGGCGATCGGCCTCCGCGTAGCTCAGACGCTCGGAGTCGCACACCAAAAGCGGGTGCTCTGCCCGTGCAACTGACTGTTGCCGCAGAGTTTCGGCGACCGTCAGCGATTCACGTGGCATGTTCGATGGGATGGCTGAAGAACTCCCGGACCGCACCGAGATCTGGCTTGCCTGAGGGTGTTCTAGGAATCTGGTCGACGATCGCGATGTCGGTGGGAATTTCGTAGCGCGCCAACCGGGCTCGCAGGAACTCGACAAGCGCGGCCGCGTCGGCCGATGCCGCCTCCCGCAGCTCGACCATCGCTACCGGGGCTTCGCCGAGGCGGTCGTCGTGCCTGCCGACAACGGCCGCCCCTCGCACCGCGGGATGACCCTCCAGCGCGGCGCGCACGTCGTCGGGCATGACCTTGAAGCCGCCGCGGATGATCGCCTGATCGGCGCGGCCGAGGATCCAGAGGAACCCGTCGCCGTCGATGCGGGCAACATCGGTGGTGCGCATCCAGTCGGCGGACGGCCCGAGCTGGCCCGGTTTGACCTCGAGCAGGCCGTCCTCGCCAGGACCAAGCGGAGTGCCGTCGTCGCCGACCACCCGAAGTTGTGCGCCCAGGCTGGGCCTGCCCACGCTGCCACGCTTGGCATGCCAGTACTTCTGATAGTCGGCCAGTGTCCAGCCGGCCACGCCGCCGCCGAATTCGGTAGCCGCATAGGACGTCAAGACGGGTATTCCGAACTTCTCGGTGAACGCGTCGGCGTCCTCGGCTGACAGCGGTGCAGTGCCGGACGTGACCGCGTGAACGCTCGCAAGATCCTCGCGGGTCAAATCGGAATGCAACACCATGCGTAGTGCCGCGGGCACCAGCGACACGGCGCGCGGCTGATGCCTGCGCACAGCGTCGGCCCATCGGTCGAGCTCGAAACGGTCCAACAACACGAATGGCCTTGCCTCGCACACGCATTGCAGCACGCGGAAGACGCCGCCGATGTGCACCATCGGGGCGTTGACGATCGCGACACCCCGCCGCAGTTCGGTAGGCGGCTCCGATGTGATCACGCTGCGTGCCAGCATGTCGTAGGTGAGGTCGATTCGCTTGGGCGGACCCGTCGTTCCGCTGGTAAGCATCCGCACCGCAACTCCGGTGCGGCCGGCGCCGGGTGCCGGCACCTGTGGCGCAGCGTCTAGACCCGAGATCGGAATCGCCGTGGGGCCTGCGGGCATCATCGACGCCAGGTCATCGGGATCGCCGACGATCACCGGCAGGTCCAACGCGGTGACGTCCGCGCGGGTACGGTCATCGCCGCGTGAGGGGTTGATGGTGACGACTGTGCCGCCGCCAAGCAGCACGCCGAGCAGGGCTCCCACATGGGCGGGTCTGTTGCGCAGCAGCATCCCGACCTCGGTCTCGCCCACCGCGGCAATCCGGTTCGCGAGCCCAGCGACTTCTCCCCAGGTCGACCACTGGCCGTTGTACTCAATGGCCGATGCGGTCGGCTGGAGCGCAAGGACATCGGCGATGCGCTTGCTAAGCGGGTGCATCAGCGGACCCACGGCTTGGCCGGCGCGCCATTGCCATGGGCGGCCAGTTCGGCCTGGCCGAGCGGATTTCCCAGCCGCGTGTAGATCAGGTTCTGCTCCAGCGCCGCGCGGTAGGGCTTGTCGAGCGACTCCCATATCGCTTTCACGGTCCCCTGCGTTGCCGACGGCGGCTTGGCGGCGATCGCCGCCGCGATCTCGTTGGCGCGCTCCCACAGCCGATCGGGGGAGACGACCTCAGACACCAAACCGATCCGCAGGGCGGTGTCGGCGCTGACGCGTTCGTCGTTGCCCATCAACGCGATTCGCAGCGTCTCGCCAAGGCCGACTCGGCGCATCAACCCGATCGGCTCCAACGCGCACACCAAGCCGGCGCTGACGTGAGAGTCGAAGAACGTCGCGTCGTCTGAGCAGATCACCACATCGGACTCGTTGACGAAGTAGAACGCTCCCGCGGTGCACATCCCTTGAACGGCGCACACCACGGGCTTCCACATCTTCTGCCATTTCGGGCTGAGCGCCTCACCGGGATCCTCGTGATTCCACACGTTGTCCGGCTGCCCGTACGGCGCCTTGATGTCGAGCCCGGCGCTGAATGCCCGGGTGCCTGCGGCGCGAAGTACAACGGCGTGCACCGAGTCGTCGAGTTTGACGATGCGCCAGGCCTCGGCCATCTCCTCGCACATGGTCCGGTTGAACGCGTTGAGCGACTCCGGCCGGTTCAGCGTGATCGTCGCGACGTGACTGGCGGCGTCCACGTCGAGCTGGATCGTTTCGAACGCCGTCATCGGCACTGCCAGTTCGGGGCGCGCTTTTCCATGAACGCCTTGGGTCCTTCGAGCGCGTCCTCGGTGCGGACAACTCGCTCGCGGAACGTCTCGGCAAGGATCTCGGCGTCGTGCAGCGGCAGGTCCAACGTCTTATGGATGGCCAGCCGCGTGCCCCGCACGGCCAGCGGGGCATTGGTGTTCACGATGTCGGCGATCTCGTGGGCGCGTTCGAGCAGCTTCTCGTGCTCGACGACCTCGCTGATCATGCCGAGTTCGTACGCGCGTTGCGCGCTCATCCGTTCGTGCTTGCCCATCAGCGCCATGCGCAGCGCGATATTGCGCGGCAGCACCCTGGCCAGCCGAACCATCTCACGACCGGCCACCAAGCCGATGCTGACGTGTGGGTCGAAGAACGTGGCCTTATCGGACGCGATGGCGATATCGCCGGTGGTGATCCAGTCCAGCCCTGCGCCACAGCACAATCCGTTGATGGCGGTCAGCACGGGTTTGGCCATCCTGCGGAACGGAGGGGTGCCCTCCTGGGGCGCCTCCCACTGGTCGTAGGTGGATAGGTACGGCCGTTCGTAGATCACCCGGCCGTCTTCGGGGATCTCTCCGACGTCGGCGCCGGTGCAGAACGCGCGGCCGGTTCCGGTGACGATGAGGATCCAGATGTCGTCGTCGTTTTCAGCCTCGTCGTACACGGCGCGCAATTCACTGATCATGGCCGGGCTGAGCGCGTTGAGCGCGTCCGGTCGGTTCAGCGTGATCGTGGCCTTGTGCCCGTCGACGTCGTACTTGATGTCGGTCATTTAGTCACCTTCCACCGAACTCCGGTGTGCGCTTTTCACGGAATGCCGCCAAGCCTTCTTTGAAATCAGCTGTCCGGCACGATAACTCGACGTTGAAGAGCTCCTGCGTCATGGCCTGATCCAGGGTGGCATGCAGACCGTGATTGATGGCCTGCTTGGCCAGCCCGATGGCGACCGTTGGCCCGGATGCAAGGCGTGTCAGCAGTTGCTCGGCGACGTCGTCGAGCTCGGCCGCGCTGACGCTGCGGTGAATCAGTCCCCAGTCCGCAGCATCGCTTCCACTCACCTTCTCTCCGAGCAGCAGCATCTCCTTGGCCCGCGCCAACCCGACGAGCCGGGGCAGCAGCCACGTGGAGCCGGAATCTGGGGAGAAGCCGCGGCCGACGAACGGCTCCCAGAACACGGCGTCGTCGGTGGCCACCGTGAAGTCGGCTGCCAGGGCCAGATTGCAGCCAAGGCCGACGGCCCAACCCTGCACGCTGCAGACGACCGGCAAGTGGATGCCATGGACGAGTTCGATCACCCGATTGGCGGTGTGGGGAATGCGTCGCACCAGGTCGCCGGTGCGCGGCCGTTGGCCTGCGCTGTTGGTTGAAACCCAGTCCGCGCCCGCGCAGAAGTCGTTTCCCGCTCCACGAATATGGATGGCCCGAAGCGAATCATCGGTCGCGGCGTCGGTAAGCAGATCGACAAGCGCGTCGATCATCGAGTGGCTCAACGCGTTGCGTCGCGACGGCCGATCGAGCGTGAGCCGAAGGACATCGCCGTCGCGCGATGCCGTCACCGAACCGTCGGCGTCGACGTCAGTCACCTTGATTCCGCCAATCCCTAGCTATACGGTTAGCCATACAGTATTGCTATCCTGTACAAGTTAGCAAGGAAAGCGCGCCAACGGAACATGGAAGAGGCACCATGGCGGACGGCACACCGCGATACGGCGAGCAGCCGCTGGCGCAGACAGTCGCCGCCGCGGGCGCGCTGCGGCGACTGACCGGGCTACTGCTGTCTCTGGAGCACGAGCATCCGACCGTGGACGCCATGCTCGCGCAATTCGCCGATTGGGAGCGGGAGTTGGCGGCCGCTGTCCCACCGGACCCGACACCCCGGATCGGGGACGGTGGTGAGGAGCAACGCGTGTATCTGGACCACGCGTTCGACGTCGGCGCGTACAACCCGTGCTTTCCCGAGTACACCTTCGACCACCTCGACGACGAGACCGCAGCCGGACGCGTCACCTTCCCGCTGGTCTACGAGGGCCCTCCGGGACTGGTGAACGGCGGCTTTCTCGCCGTCTTCTTCGACTGCATCACCCAACACCAGAGCTGCGCCGCCCAGCGGACGGGCAAGACGCGATCGCTGACGGTGACATTCCGCAGGCCGACACCCGTCCTGACCGAACTCCACTTCGACATCGAACGGTCCGAGGACGACGGCAGGGTGACGTCGACGGCGCGGCTATTGCTGGGCGATGAGGTGCTCTGCATCTGTGAGTTCAAGACGGTGGCGACGTCCCCCGACAAGCTGACCGGCTTCCAATTCGGCAAGCGGCGGGTCAAGAACTAATGGTGGTCCAACGCATTCGTCAACCGCGGGTGGCCGAGATCGTGGCCTCTCGTCTGCGGGAAGACATCCTGTCGGGCCGGCTGAAGGAAGGCGACGTGCTGCCGTCGCAGGAGAGCCTGTTCTCCGAGTTCGGCGTCAGCCCACCGGCGCTGCGCGAGGCGATCCACATCCTGGAGACGGACGGGTTGATCTCCGTGCGCCGCGGCAACATGGGCGGCGCGGTGGTCCATCTGCCCTCCGCCGACCGGACCGCCCACATGATCAGCATGGTGCTGCAGTCGCGGTCCGCGACACCGGCCGACGTGAGCGGCGCGCTGCTGCACCTGGAACCGATCTGCGCGGGGATGTGCGCCGCACGCGACGACCGGATGGCCGAAGTCGTGCCGTACCTCGAGGCCGAAATCGAGCTTCAGACCGAACAATTCGACGACTTGTCGCGGTATGTGCCCAACGCCAGACGGTTTCACGAGGCGCTCGTCTCGCGATGTGGCAACGAGCCGATGATATTGCTGATCGGCTCGCTCGAGCTGATCTGGTCGGCACACGAGTCCTCGGTCTGGAGCGACGAATACAACACAGCCGACCCGGCGATCAATAAAAAGACCATGCGTGCCGCGCTGCGTGATCACCAGCGGCTGCTGGACGCTATTCGTGACGGCGATTCGAGCCGGGCGGTGCGGCTCGCGCAAGACCACCTTGCCGCCGCGCGGCGCAACACCCTCGCCGTCGGCACTGACAAAACCATTGAAGCCAAACTGATCTCGAGCACCAACCATCAGGAGTCCGTTAGATGACCAGTCCCGACGATCGCGTGCTCTTCGACGTTGATTCCGAAAAGCGGATCGCGACCATCACGTTGAACAACCCGGCCCAGCGCAATTCGTACGACGCGACGATGCGCGACACCGTTGCGCGGTGTCTGGACCGCGTCGCCGAAGACGACGACATCACCGTGGTGTTGCTCCGCGGCGCTGACGGGGTGTTCAGCACCGGCGCCGACATGAACAACGCGTACGGCTGGTATGGCGAGCGCGACGAGCCAAACCGGCGAAGAGTCGCCCCAGCCAACGGCGGCGTCTGACGGTGGACCGCAAGTCCTTCGGCTTCTACCACAACCTGATGGGCTTTCCGAAGGTCACGGTGGGGGAGATCGGTGGATATGCGCTCGGCGGTGGCTTCGAGATGGCATTGATGACCGACATCTCGGTGATCGGGCGCGACACCAAAATCGGCATGCCCGCCACCCGGTTCCTCGGGCCCGCGCTCGGCAGTCTGCACATGTTCTTCCATCGGCTCGGGCCGGTGCTGGCGCGCCGACTGCTGCTGACCGGCGACATCATCGAGGCCGGCACCGTCGAGCACCTCGGCATCTTCACCGACACGTGCGAGCCTGCCGCCGTCCCGGCCAGGGCCAGGTATTGGGCGGAGAAGGCCGCGAAGATGCCCGCCGACGGCGTCGTCATCGCCAAGGAAGCGTTCCGCCTCGTCGAGCAGAGCCAGGCGTATCAGGGTGAGGAAGTGGCCAGCTACCTGTTCCACGCATACGGGACGAACCTGCAGTTCGCGCCGGGGGAGTTCAACTTCGTCAAGACGCGGGCGCAGCACGGAACGAAAGAGGCGTTCCGGCTGCGTGACGAGCACTTCTACGTGCCAGAGCCGGAGTGACGCCGGTCACCTACTGCCAGCTATACAGTATCTGCTACTTTTGTAAAGTCTCCTAAGCCGAAAGCCGAGGTCGAGAAACATGCCAACACCTGTCATCGTCGGTGCCGCCAGGACAGCCATCGGCCGGTCGTTCAAGGGGACGCTGGTCAACACCCCACCCGAGACGCTCATCACGACGGTGCTGCCCGAGGTGGTCCGCCGGTCCGGCGTAGATCCCGCAGACATCGACGACATCATCTTCGCCGAATCGCATTACGGCGGTGGCGATCTCGCGAGGTATGCCGCTGACGCCACGGGGTTGGATCACGTCCCCGGTCAGTCGGTGAACCGGCACTGCGCGGGCTCACTGACCGCGATCGGAAATGCTTCCGCGCAGATCGGCTCCGGCATGGAGCGGGTGCTGATCGCCGGTGGCGTGCAGTCGCTGTCGATGACGCCGCTGACCAACCAGCGCATTCCGGGGCCTGAACTGAAGTTCGAGGAGCGGTGGATGCCGCCGACGCACGTCGAGACGCCCGACGCGCCCACCAAGGACATGTCGATCACGGTCGGCTGGAACACCGCGCAGTCGGTCGGCATCACCCGCGAGGAGATGGACGCGTGGGCGGCGCGGTCGCACCAGCGGGCCATCGCCGCGATGGACGCGGGCAAGTTCCTCGACGAGATCATCCCGATGAAGATTCAGCAGTTCGACGGATCGGTGGTCGACTTCAGCGTCGACGAGCATCCGCGCCGCGACACCACGGTCGAGAAGCTGGCCGGACTCAAGGTTCTGCACCCCGAGATCGAGGGCTTCTCGATCACCGCGGGCAACAGCAGCGGCACCAACGACGCCGCCGCGGGAGTCGCCCTCGTCGAGCGTGACTACGCCGATGCCAACAAGCTCTCCGTGATGGCGACGGTGAAGGCTTGGGGCGCAGCGGGTGTCCCGGCACGCGATTGCGGGCTGGGTGCGGTGAAGGTGATCGGCAAGGTGCTGGATCGCGCGGGCCTCAAGCCATCCGATGTCGCGCTGTGGGAGATCAACGAGGCCTTCGCCTCCGTGCCGATCGCGGCGTGCCGCGAATACGGGCATCGACGAAGAACTGGTGAACTTCTCCGGAAGTGGTTGCAGCCTCGGCCATCCCATTGCCGCGTCCGGTGCGCGCATGGTCACCACGCTCGTCTACGAGTTGCAGCGGCGTGGCGGAGGCATCGGCGTCGCGGCGATGTGCGCGGGCGGCGGCCAGGGCGGCGCCGTCGTCATCGAGGTCTAGTCGCGATTTCGGCGCGCTAACGCCGCGCTGAGCGTCCGTGCGCGCGCCGAAATCACTAACGCGGCGGGGGCCTTGCTCGCGTTGCGGGCCCGAGCCTTGGTCGCCTTGCGTGCCGGCCGCTTCCGTCGTCGTCGATCAACCGGCTCGCGTGGTCAAGGATGCACTCGAGGCCGAACTCGAAGTTCTTCTCGTCGGCAGCGCCGATGTGATGGCCCTTTGCGGTGACTTGGGCCAGCAGCGGCGTGGTTTCGGGGTCGATCGTCATCGTTTCCTCGATGTCGCTCGGTCCCTCGTCGGCCGCACGGTTCTTCTCCCGCAGCCGCTGCAGCACCACCGATCCGCGCACGTGGACCGACACCGCGGAGTAGGTGTCGAAGGCGTCGTCGGCCGAGAGGCCGGCCTCCACCAGGCTGGCGATCGCCTTCTCCACTTCCTGGACGCCGAGCTTGGCCGCCCGCGGGCTCAGCGCCGACCGAATGAGAATCAGGTCGCACAGAATCGGGTTGCCCATGAACGTCTTTCGCATCGTGCGCGCGTGGTTGCGCAACGTCTCGCGCCAATCCCTTGGCTTCGACGTAGGGCGTGGCGAACACATACTGACGCAGCGCGCGATCGGTCATCGCATTGAGCAGATCGTCCTTCTTGCGGAAGTACCAGTAGATGCTCGTCACTCCGACACCGAGGTGCTTGCCGAGCAGCGGCATGCTCAAGTTGTCGATGCCGACCTCTTCGGCGAGATCGAATGCGCCCTTGATGATGTCGTCGGGATTGATGGATCCGCGCTCGCGTCGCTGACGCTTCTCAGCGGTTGCTTGCTTGGCCACGAAGGGCACCTCCATCGAAAATTTGGTGGACTCGAATCTACCGGCAGCTACCGTCTGAACTGCGTCTTTGCATGCGTGTCGCCGCTCGGCCGTTACCGTCAACCTTACCGGGAGCCATCCGGTCGATGGCGCCCACCGCTGTTCTCGCTCTTCTACTGTAAGGCCTATAGTAAGCGTCTCCAGCGAAATCAGGCGAAAGGCGAAGGGCCAAGGGTGTCGGACGAAATTCTCACGGAGCGCCGCGGGCGCGTGCTTGTCATCACGATCAATCGGCCGGACGTCGCGAAACGCGGTGAACCTGGCGGTGAGCCAGGGCCTGGCCGATGCGGTCGACGAACTCGACGAGAGCGCGGACCTGTCCGCCGCGGTGATCACCGGCGCAGGCGGCAACTTCTGCGCAGGCATGGACCTGAAGGCCTTCGCCGCAGGCGAGATCGTCGCGATCCCCGGCCGGGGCATCGGCTTCACCGAACGGCCGCCGCGCAAACCGCTCATCTCGGCCGTCGAGGGCTACGCACTGGCCGGCGGCACCGAGGTCGTGCTGGCCACCGACCTGGTGGTGGCGTCGCGCACCGCGAAGTTCGGCATCCCCGAAGTCAAGCGCGGCCTGGTGGCGGCCGGCGGTGGGCTGTTGCGGCTGCAGCAACGAATCCCGTACCAGAAGGCGCTCGAACTCGCGCTGACCGGTGACAGCTTCACCGCCGAACAGGGCGAGGCGTGGGGCTTCGTCAACGTGGTGACCGAACCCGGCGAGGCGCTGGCCGGGGCGATCGAACTCGCGGAGCGGATCACCGCCAACGGGCCGATGGCGATCGCGACCACCAAGGAGGTCATGGCCAAGTCGGCGGACTGGAGTGACGACGAGATGTGGAAGAAGCAGCTCGAACTACATCATTCCGATCTTCACCTCCAACGACGCCAAAGAGGGCGCGATCGCGTTCGCCGAGAAGCGCGCGCCCAACTGGACGGGCACGTAGAGACGCGTCATGGATCTCGGGCTGAAGGACGCCACCGCCGTCGTCGTCGGCGGCGGACGCGGCATGGGACTCGCCGCCGCCCGCTGTCTGGCCGACGACGGTGCGCGGGTGGCCCTGGTCGGCCGCACGGCGGATGTTCTCGACCGCGCGGCCGAGGATCTGGCAGACCGCGGCAGTCCCGACGCGCTCGGCCTGGTCGCCGACACCACCGACGCCGAAGCCGTCCAGCGCGTGTTCGACGAGCTGAGCGATCGGTGGGGCGGCGAGCTCAATGTGCTCATCAACGCGGTCGGGCCCTGGCACTCAGGGCACGTTCGAAGATCTCACCGACGATCAGTGGCGGGCGGCCTTCGACGACGGCGTGATGGGCATGGTGCACTGCGTGCGGTCGGCGCTGCCGCTGCTGCGAAAGGCGCAGTGGGCGCGGATCGTCAACTTCTCCGCCCATTCGACGCAACGTCAGACCGTCATCCTGCCCGCCTACACGGCCGCCAAGGCGGCCGTGACAAGCATCTCGAAGAACCTCTCGTTGCTGCTGGCCAAGGACGAGATCATGGTCAACGTCGTCTCACCGGGCAGCATCGCGTCCGAGGCGCTTGCGCGGCTGGGCCGATTCGGTCGGCGTCGACGGCGGCGACCCCTATGCGCTGATGGCCGCCATCGACAAGCACTTCGGACATCCTGCGCACATGCCCCGCGCGGGCCTGCCCGACGAAATCGGACCCGTCGTCGCGTTTCTCGCGTCACGGCGCAACTCGTACATGACCGGCGCCAACATCAACGTCGACGGCGGTAGCGATTTCACCGTAAGGAGTGAATTATGGCGACTGCCAAGGAAGCTCGCACGTGGGCACATGCAACGCTGCGCGGAATCGGCAACAGCCTCTACACGCCGTTCTGCGGTGACGACGGCGACGACATCGACTGGGACGCATACCGAACGCTGGTGCGCTACTGCGTCGGGGAGCTGCGATCACCCGATGCTGTGGTGCACCAGCGGCATCGCGGAGTTCTGGTCGCTGACACTCGACGAGCGAAAGCGCCTGTTGGAGGTCGCGATTGAGGAAGGGCGCGCGGCCGATCCCGACGTCGTCGTGCAGGCCTGCACCGCCGCGATGTCGGCCAAGGATTGCCTGGAGTTGACGCGACACGCGGAGCAGGCCGGCGCCGACATCGTCTACATCCAGACCCCGATGATGGAGGCCCACGGCGGCGAGGGAGTGCTGACGGTTTTTCCGATACATCGCCGACCGCACCGACATCGCGCTGGGCATGTTCAACTCGCCGTCGTCGGGGTACGTGTTGACTCCCGCCGAAAGCGCACGCATCTACGACGAGATCCCCGCCGTCTGCGCCACCAAGGAGGGCGCGTTCCGGCCCGCGAGCGAGCCGGATGCTGCACGAGCTCGCGCCCGAACTGGTGATCTGGGAGTGCGATTTGACGGTCTACCGCGCCGGCTGGCTGCGCGCAGGGATCGTCGGACCCGCGCAACTCGGCACGGCCGGCTATCTGTACGAAACCCCGCAACAGCCAATCATTTCCGAGTACTGGGACCTGGTCTGGAACGACAAGCTGATCGAGGCGATGGACTACGCCGAGAAGTCCGGGCTGGACCAATTCGGCGTCGACATGCGCTCGTGGTTCACGTGCTATCCCGGGCGGCCCGACTACTTCACGCACTGGGGCGGCGCGTTCAAATACGCGGCCTCGCTGCTCGGCCTGCCGATCGGGGACTATCCGCACTCGCGGCCCCCGCAGGCGGAGCTGCCCGACGAGGGCCGGGCGCAGATTCGCACCGCGTATCAGCGCTTCGGATTGATCGCCGAACAGGGCGCTGTGACCGCGTTGCGGAAGGCACTACCGATAGGTGTACAGTATGGGAATACATCGAGCTTGAGCCCACGACTCAGGAGGTCCGCCGGGTGAGCGTCCCTGACCGCGTCGCTGAGCCCGCAGTCACGTCCGACCCGGTGCTCTACGAGGTCCGCGACAGTGGCGTCGCGGTGTTGACCCTCAATCGGCCCGAGCGGATGAACGGCTGGGGCGGCGGTCTCGCCACGACGTTCTACGCACGGCTCGACGACGCCGAGGCCGATCCCGACGTCCGGGCCATCGTGGTGACCGGCAACGGCCGTGCGTTCTGTGCGGGCGCTGACATGGGGAACCTGAACACGATCAGCAACGCCACCGTCGACGGCGCCGAAGGCACGGACGTCAGCAAGCTGGTCGGCTCGCGCCATCCGCACTTCGTGACGACCTTGCGCAAGCCGGTCATCGCCGCGATCAACGGTGCGTGCGCCGGAATGGGGCTGACGCTGGCGTTGGTGTGCGATGTCCGGTTCGCCGCCGAGGGAGCGAAGTTCACCACGTCGTTCGCGCGGCGCGGGCTGATCGCCGAGTACGGCATCTCGTGGATCCTGCCGCGCGTCGTCGGCTGGGGCGCCGCGCATGGACCTGCTGCTGAGCGGGCGGGTGTTCCTCGCCGACGAGGCGGCAGAGCTTGGTCTCGTCAAGGAAGTCGTTCCGCCGGATGAGCTGCTGCCGCGGGCGATCGCCTACGCCGAGGACATCGCCGCGAATTGCGCGCCCAGTTCTCTAGCGGTGATCAAGCAGCAGGTGTACGCAGACACCATGCGCGACGTTTTCGAGGCGAGTGCGGTGGCCGAGAAGCTGATGCACGAGTCGATGCTGCGGCCCGACTTCATCGAGGGCATCACCAGCTTCTTCGAGAAGCGTCCGCCCAACTTCCCGCCATTGAGCGATACCGGAAAGGACTCCATACGATGACACTGGACTACAAGGCGATCGACGTCGACAACCACTACTACGAGACGATCGACTCCTGCACCCGGCACCTGCCCAAGGAGTTCAAGCGCCGCGGTGTGCAGATGGTCGCCGACGGCAAGCGCACGCTGGCCGTCATGGGTGGGGTGGTCAACCACTTCATCCCGAACCCCACCTTCGACCCGATCATCGAACCGGGCTGCCTCGATCTGCTGTTCCGCGGCGAGATCCCCGAAGGCGTCGACCCGGCCTCGCTGATGAAGGTCGACCGCATGGCCGACCATCCCGAGTACCAGAACCGCGATGCCCGGGTGAAGGTGCTCGACCGGCAGAACCTCGAGACGGTGTTCATGCTGCCGACATTCGCCTGCGGTGTCGAGGAAGCGCTCAAGCACGACATCGAGGCGACGATGGCGACGGTGCACGCGTTCAACCTCTGGCTCGACGAGGACTGGGGCTTCGACCGTCCCGACCACCGGATCCTCGTCGGCGCCGATCATCTCGCTGGCCGATCCGGACAAGGCCGTCGAGGAGGTCGAGTTCGTCCTGGCCCGCGGCGCCAAGATGGTGCTGGTGCGGCCCGCGCCCGGTGCCGGGTGTGGTCAAGCCGCGTTCGCTGGGCGATCCGCTGCACGATCCGGTGTGGGCGCGGCTGGCCGAGGCCGGCGTTCCGGTGGGCTTCCACCTGTCCGACAGCGGCTATCTGGCGATCGCGGCGCTGTGGGGCGGCAAGGGAACGTTCGAAGGGTTCGGCAAGAAGGATCCGCTCGACCAGATCCTGCTCGACGACCGGGCGATCCACGACACGATGGCCTCGATGATCGTGCACCAGGTGTTCACCCGCCATCCGAAGTTGAAGGTCGCCAGCATCGAGAACGGTTCCTACTTCGTCTACCGGCTTGATCAAGCGACTGAAGAAGGCCGCCAACACCGCGCCGTACCACTTCAAAGAGGACCCGGTCGAGCAGCTGCGGAACAACGTCTGGATCGCGCCGTACTACGAGGACGACGTGAAGCTGCTCGCCGACACCATCGGCGTGGACAAGATCCTGTTCGGCTCGGACTGGCCGCACGGCGAGGGACTCGCGGACCCGATGGCCTTCACCGCCGACATCCCCCAGTTCCCCGAGTTCAGCGCCGAAGACACCCGGAAGGTCATGCGCGACAACGCTCTTGACCTCCTCGGCGTCAACGGTCTCGGCGTGCCGCCTAGCCCATGAGCCGAATGGACCATCGGCGCGGTTCTCGACGCCATCGCCGAGACGCGTTCCCGACCGGCTGATGACGGTCTGCGGCGAACGCCGAAGCACGTTCGGCGAGTCGGCGGACCGAACGCGCACGGCTCGGCGAACTTCCTGGCCGGCAACGGGATTCGGTGCGCACCGTGAACGCGACGAGCTCGAGAACTGGGAATGCGGCCAGGACCGGGTCGCGCTGATCATGCACAACGACCTCTATCCCGACATGGTGATCGGATGCCTGAAGGCGCGAACCGTCCCGGTCAACGTCAACTACAACTACACGCCGCGCGAGGTCGCCGAACTGCTGGACTACCTGCGACCGCGGGCCGTCATCTACCACCGGTCGTTGGGGCCGAAGTTCGCCGATGTGCTGCCGCCCGCCTCGGCCGATCTGTTGATCTCGGTCGACGACGGCAGCGACGTGTCGGAACTGCCAGGGGCGATCAAGCTGGAAGACGCGCTGGCCCAGGGAGATACGGATCAAGACATCACACCGTCGCCCGACGACCTGCTGATGGTGTGCACCGGCGGAACCACCGGGACGTCCCAAGGGCGTCATGTGGCGGCAGACCGACATCTACGTCGTGTCGATGAACGGCGCCGACCACGAGTCCGTCGACGAGATACACGACAAGGTGCGCCACGGCGGGCAGCCATGGTTCGCCGTGTCACCGCTGATGCATGCCGCCGGCATGTGGACGGCGTTCGCGGCGCTTCTCAACGGCCTGCCCGTGGTCCTGTACGACCGGACGAAATTCGACCCACCCGCCGTGCTCGGGACCGCGGAGCGCGAGAAGGTCGGAATGATGACGATGGTCGGCGACGCCTACGCAGGGCCGCTGGTCGAGGAACTGCGACGGGGTGCCTACGACCTGTCGTCGCTGTTCGCGATCGGCACCGGCGGAGCGGCGACCAACCCGAAATATCAACGCGCGCTGCTGGAGTTGCTGCCGCAGATCACGCTGATCAACGGATACGGGTCGTCGGAGACCGGGAACGTGGGATTCGGTCGCAGCCAGCGCGGTGACGAGAAAGACACGTTCGAGCTGCGCGACGGCGCATTGGTGGTGTCCGAGGACTACGGCCGGTTTCTGCAGCCCGGCGAGCCAGAGATCGGCTGTGTCGCGCGCGCCGGCCGCATCCCGCTCGGCTATTTCGACGATCCGGTCGCCACCCAGAAGACATTTCCCGTCGTCGACGGACAGCGGGTGGTGATTTCCGGGGACCGCGGCTCGCTGGCATCGGACGGCACGATGCGGCTGTTCGGCCGCGACTCGCTGGTCGTCAACACCGGCGGCGAGAAGGTGTTCGTGGAGGAAGTCGAGGAGGTCCTGCGCGCGCACCCGGCCATCGCCGACGCGTTGGTGGTCGGCCGGCCAAGCGAGCGGTGGGGTCAGGAGGTCGTCGCGCTGGTGGCGTTGCGCGACGGTGTCGAGGCCGGTCACGAGCAGCTGCACGCGCATTGCACGTCGCAGCTGGCGCGGTTCAAGGCGCCCAAGGAGTTCATCTTCGTCGAGCAGGTCCGCCGGCTGGGCAACGGCAAAGCGGACTACCGATGGGCGAAAACTGCTGCGACACAACAGGAGTCTCTTGACGTGACGAAAGCCATTGATTGCCTGGTCAACGTGCACTTCGGTGAGACCGAGAAGCAGCCCACCTGGATGCTCAAGGTGCGCGACGACTACTTCAAGGGCCCGGAGTCGATGTTCGCGCCGGTCGACCTGGCCGAGCTGCTCGACGAGATGGACGAGCAGGGCGTCGCGAAAGCCATCCTGATGGACAACGTCGCCAAGCCGTCGGTGACCGCGCGCAAGTTCGTCGAGGCCAAGCCGGACCGGTTCGCGTTGGCGATGGGCGGGGTGAACCTGCTGCGGCCGATGCCCTCGCTGCGGGAACTCGCCGCGGTCGTCGCCGACCTGCCGGTGGCGTATGCCGTTGTGGGGCCGAGCTTCTGGGGTGACGGGCAGTACCCGCCCAGTGACGCCGTGTACTACCCGCTCTACACCAAGTGCGCCGAGCTCGAGCTGCCGCTGTGCATCAACACCGGCATTCCTGGGCCGCCGATTCCGGGTGAGGTGCAGAACCCGATCCACCTCGACCGGGTCTGCGTGCGGTTCCCCGAGCTCAAGCTGTGCATGATCCACGGCGCCGACCCATGGTGGGACATCGCGATCCGGCTGATGATCAAGTACGAGAACCTGCGCCTGATGACGTCGGCATGGTCGCCAAAGCGGCTGCCGGAAAGCCTGCTGCACTACATGCGGACCCGCGGATCCAACAAGGTGATCTACGCGTCGGACTGGCCGGTGCTCAAGATGCGCCGCGTCGTACCCGAGGCCCTTGCGCTGGACCTGCCCGCCGAGGTGCTCGACAACTATCTCTACAACAACGCACACGAATTCTTCTTCGCGGCCAAACAGGAGCACTGATGGATCGTTACGAACTGCGCAGACTCGACTACAGCCTCACGGAGGACCACGAGGCCCTGCAGGCTGCCTACAAGGAGTTCTTCAAGACCCACTGCTCGATCGAAACCGTGCGGGCCGCGCAGGAGTCCGGGTTCGACAAGAGCCTGTGGGAGCGGCTGTGCGCGATGGGTGCGACGACGATGGCGCTGCCCGAATCCGTTGGCGGCGACGGGGCGACGCTGGTCGACCTGACCCTGGTGGCCGAGGAGATCGGCCGGTCGCTGGCGCCGGTGCCGTGGATCGACCACGTCTGTCGCCGCTCGGCTGCTCGCGCGGCTTGGGCGCGTGGACGCGGACGTCGTCGACGGTAAGCAGCTGGCCGCGCTTCGATCCCCAACACGACAACGTGTCCGGCGTCGGCTGATCCCGACTGGATCGATCGCCGACCACATCATCGTGCGCGACGGCGACGACGTCGTGCGGCTGACGTTCGGCACCCGGCCCGCGAAGGTCGACAACATCGGCAGGCTGCCGATGGCGTGGGTCGATCCGGCCGCGGCCGACGGCCGCACGGTACTGGCCAGCGGGCCGGACGCGTTGGCGGAATACCAACGCGCGCTGGACGAGTGGCGGGTGCTGACGGCGGCGGCGTTGGTGGGTCTCGTCGAGGAGACGATGACGATCGCCGCGGAGTTCGCCAAGACCCGCTACACGCTGGGCGTGCCGATCTCGACGTTGCAGGGCATCTCGCATCCGTTGGCCAACATCGCGATCACCGTGCAGGGCGGCCGCAATCTGGCCCGCCGCGCGGCGTGGTTCTTGGACAACGAGCCCGACGAGCGGCCGGAGTTGGCGCCGTCGGCGTTCGTGTTCATGGCCGAGGAAGCATCCAAGGCCGCGACGATGGCCGTGCATATCCAGGGCGGCCTCGGAGTTTCGGCGGAGGCGGCCGCCACCGCGTATCTGGTTCGGGCCCGTGGCTGGGCGCTGGCCGGCGGGGACCCCGGTGCGAGCGCCAAGTACATCGCCGAGATCGTCGCCGCTCGCGAAAGGCAGGTAAGGGAGACAATGGATTTCTCACGAGTTCAGCTGTCCGACGACGACCAGGCCTTCCTCGACGAGGCGCGCGACTTCCTGCGCACGCACGTCACCGAGGACGTTCTTCGCCGCGACCGCGAGACCGGCGACAACTTCGATGAGGGCGTGCATCTGGCGCTGGGCGCCGCGGGCTACCTGGCGCGCGAGTGGAAGCCGGAATCCGAGGGCGGCTTCAACCGCTTGCGGCAACGCATCTGGGAACTCGAGAAGCGACGCGCCCACGTGCCGTGGGTGACGTCGGGCACCACGGCCATGATCGCGCGGTCGGTGGAGAAGTTCGGCTCACCCGAACTGAAGGCCGAAGTGATGCCCCGGGTGTTCAGTGGGCACGTGCGGCTCTGCCTTGGCTACACCGAGCCCGAGGGCGGCTCCGACGTCGCGACCTGCAAGACCCGCGCGGTGCGCGACGGCGACGGCTGGGTGATCAACGGCTCCAAGATGTTCACCACCGGCGCGCACAACTGCCAGTACGTCTTCCTGATCACCAACACCGATCCCGATGCGCCGAAGCACAAGAGCCTGACCATGTTTCTGGTCCCGCTCGACTCGCCTGGCATCGAGATCCAGGGCATCCGCACCGTCGACGGCGACCGCACGAACATCGTCTACTACAGCGATGTCCGCGTCGACGACAAGTACCGGCTTGGTGACGTGAACGACGGCTGGACGGTGGTGCGTGAACCGCTCAACGTCGAGCACGGCGCGGTGGACGCCGCCGCGGACGGACTGCAGGACGTGTCGATCATGATGCATCAGGCCGGTTTCATGGCCGCCGCCGTCGACAAGGCGGCAGCCAAAGTGGCCGAGAAGGATCCCAACGGCCGTCGGCTGATCGACGACGGGTCGGTGGCATATCGCCTGGGCCGCAGCGTCGCTCGGATGGAAGCGTCGCTGTCGGCGCCGAGCATCTTCGGCCGCGTGGCACTCGCACAGACGATGCGGGACATCTCCCCGGACCTGATGGACATCCTCGGCACGGCGTCGTCGCTGCCGATCGGAACCGACGGCGCCGCCGACGACGGTGCCGCGGAGTACGTGTACCGGTTCGCGCCGCTGGTCGGCATCTACGGCGGCACCCTCGAGGTGTTCCGCAACATGATCGCCCAGTACATGCTTGGGCTCGGCAAGCCGGCATACGCGCCGCCTGCGCAGAAGAAGGCTTCGTAGGCGTGGGCTACCGGGTCGTCCATTGCGGTACAGGCAATATCGGAGCCGTCGCGCTGAGGGCGATCCTCGAGCATCCCGACCTGGAACTCGTCGGGCACTTCGTCAGCACGCCGGACAAGGCGGGCCGCGACTCCGGTGAGCTCGTGAGGGTCGCGCCTGCCGGTGTGACGACGACGAACGACTGGGCCGAGGTCCTCGACCTCGGCGCCGACTGCCTCACATACTTCGGCAACAGCATCGGAAGAGAGCGCCAGGCGATCGCTGATCTGGTGCCGTTCCTCGAGCGTGGCACCAATGTCGTGACCTTCTCGGGGTTCGAGATCGCGCATCCCGCCAGCGCGCCTCGCCGAACTCCGCGAACCGGTCGAAGCGGCATGCCGAGCAGCGGGACAGCTCCTGCTACTTCACGGGCATCGATCCTGGCTGGGCGACAACCGATCTCGCCATCGCATCACTGGCGACGCGCGAATCGCGTCGACTGCATTCGAGTGCTGGAGCTGGGTTGGTGGGGCGACTACACCGCGGAGTTCGTCTGCCGGGAGTACTTCGGCTTCGGCAAAGAGCCAGGCTTCCAGCCGCTGTTGGTCACCGGCGGATTCATCGAGAAGATGTGGGCGCCGACGCTGTACCAGCTCGCCGAGGTCCTCGGCGTCGAGGTGGAGGAGATGCGAGTCGTCTACGAGACGGACGGTCTCGACCACGACGTGCAAACCGGCTTCGGCACGGTGGCCGCAGGCACGGCGTCCGTCGTGCACTTCGAGTTGCAGGCCCTTTCAGACGGGCGCCCGTTCGCAGTCGTCGAGCACGTCGACTGTGTGGCGCGCGATGTCGGCAAGCAGTGGAAGCAGCCCTTCGGGCCCGCCGACATGTCGTATCGGATCGAGATCGAAGGCGATCCCAGCTTCACCGTGGAGATGAACTTCGGAAAGGGCGGACAGGCATTGAGCGCCATGCCAGCGGTCAACTGCGTGCCCGCGGTGTGCCAGGCAAAGCCGGGCCTGCTGGGTCCGCTTGACGTGCCACGGTATTGGGCGCGAAGCAGAACAGGCTAAGCGCTGGCCAGCGCGGGCGGATTGACGGCTGACGGATCCGGGTTGGCGATCGGCAGCCCCATGAACCGGCGGGCGTTGTCGCCCATGAAGTCGTACGTGCGACGCTCGTCCATGCCCTCGGCGTACTTCCAGAAGCCCGCGGTTCGGCGAGACCCTCGGGATGCGGGTAGTCCGACCCGAACAACACCTTGTCCCAACCCACAGTCTCGACGACGTCGGCCACGCAGCCCTCCCAGAACGGGCTGACCCAGATATTGCGACGGAACACGTCGTGCGGGTGTTCGGGGAAGTTCTGCGGCATCTTCTTGTACAGGTCGGCGAAGTCGTGGAACAACGGGTAGATCCACGAACTGCCGTTCTCGACGCTGGCGATGCGCAGCTTGGGGAAGCGGGTAAGGGTGCCGTGGCAGATCAGGGCAGTGATCATGTCCGCGATCTCGCGGTGGCCCAATACCATCCACCGGAACGCGCTCTGCGCCATGAAGTTCTGGGTGTGCGGCGGCTCCCACTTGGCGACGTAGTCGTCGAGCGGGGGATAGCTGGCGTGCAGCACGATCGGAAGGCCTGCGGCCTCGACGTCGCGCCAGAACGGGTCGAACTCGGGCAGCGCCGGTGAGCGCCAACCGTGGATTCCGTTGACCGGCCCCGGTTTGATCAGCGCGACCTTTACGCCGTTGTCCAACAGGTACTCGAGCTCGCGCTGGGCCCCGTCGACCTCGGAGAGGTTGATGATCGGCGTCGAGAACACCCGGTTCTCGTAGTTGTAGGTCCAGTGCTCGAGCATCCACTGGTTGAGGCGCGTGGATGAGCGCCAGCGTCAGCTCGGGGTCGTCGGCGGTGGCGTGCTCGATGAGGCTGGCCAGCGTCGGGTAGTTCAGTGCCTCTGCGACGCCCTGCCGGTCGAGTTCGGCGACGCGGTCGACGGGATTGCGGGTGGCGGCTGGCGCCTCGATCGCCTTGCCCTGCATCTCGCGCAGCGTGAGGCCCTCGGTGTTCTCGCCGGCGAAGAACTTCTCGTGTGCGCCAGGCGCGGCGACGCGTTCGAACGTCGGGTTCGGGATGAAGTCGTTGACCTTGTTGTTGATGACGATCCGGGTCTGCCTGCCGATCTGAGCGAATTGAACAGCGCGCGAGTACTTCTCGGGAAGGTACTTCGTCAGCGAGTCGGGCGTCTCGTACATGTGTTGGTCGGCGTCGAAGATCGGCGCCTCGGTGAAGTGCGTCATCACAGCGTCACGATCGTCGCAGCAGCAGTTCCGGGCGCGCCGTAGAGCTGCGCGAAACCGACGCGCGGCTCACCGGGAACCTGCCTGCCGCCGGCTTCCCCGCGGAGCTGGCGCACCAGCTCGTGGATCTGGCGAAGACCCGACGCGCCGATCGGCTCGCCGTTGGCGATCAGCCCGCCGTCGGTGTTGATCGGCATGGTGCCGTGGATCTCGGTGGCGCCGTCGGCCAGCAGCTTCTCCTGCTCGCCGTCCGCACAGAAGCCGCACTCGGCCATGTGGATGATCTCCGCGCCTGCGTCGGTGTCCTGAAGCTGGATGACGTCGACGTCTTCCGGTGTGACGCCTGCCTTTTCGAATGCCGCCTTGGCCGCGTACACCGTCGGTGCCACATCTTCGTCGACCGGCGCAAAGGTGGTGTTGACCTCATAGGCGCCGTAGCGGCGGGTGCGCACCTCGACCGCGCGCAGATACACCGGCTTCGACGTGTAGCGATGCGCGATATCGGCCCGGCACATCACGACCGCCGCCGCGCCCTCGTCGGGCGCGCAAAACATGTACTGGGTCAGTGGATAGTTCAGCATCGTCGAGTTGAGGATCTCGTCCTCGGGGATCGGCTTGCGCCGGAACGCATTCGGATTCAGTGCGCCGTTGCGGAAGTTCTTGGCCGCCACCTTGGCCAGTGTTTCCTGCGAGACGCCGTGGTCGTGCAAGTAGCGGTTGGCCTTCATCCCGAAGAACTGCGTGGTCAGGTACTGGCCGTTCTCGGCGTACCACGACGGCATGCCGACCAGTGCGGGATCCTCGGTGAACGCGCCGCGTGGATGCTTGTCGAGGCCGATGGCGATGCCGATGTCGTAGTCGCCCACCCGGATTCCGTCGGCGCACGCCTTGGCGGCGCTCGCCGCCGTCGCGCACGCGTTGAACACATTGGTGAACGGAATGCCTGTCAGTCCCACCATGCCGACGATCGCGTCGGGGTTGGCCACCGTCCAGCTGCCGCCGGTGGCGAACTGGATGTCGCTCCACTCCACTCCAGCGTCGGCGACGGCGGCGAAGATGGCGTCGACGCCCATCTCCATGGCTGACTTGCCTTCGAATCGCCCGAACGGATGCAGACCTACGCCGATGATCGCGACGTCGTTCGTCATGTGGGGGATCCTCTCTACACCGGCTGGAAGGCGAACGTGACGAGCTCGTCGCCGTTGGCGTCGGTGGCGAACGGCACCATCGTCAGCTCGACGTCCATGCCGAACTCGAGTTTTGCGGGGTCGTTTTCGGTCAGCCGGCCCTCGACGCGGATCACGTCGTCGAGTTGCACCAGTCCCACGCCGAACGGCACGAAGTCCTTGCCGACGGGGCCCTTGTAGGGCGCCCCTGGCGGGAAGCCCTGTGTCGTCCAGGCGACGAGCGTGCCCCGTCGCGGCAGCGGCAGCTCGGCCATCTCGCCGACGCTGCACCGCGGGCAGCGCGGCTGGACAGGAAATGCGGTGGCGCCGCAGTTGCCGCATTTACTGCCGATGAGCTGCGGGTTGGCGTCAGGCCAGGTCGAGATTTCGGGCGCGAGCGCCTTCTCCATGGGGTGATCCTCCGTCAGCAGAACAGGCCAACTGTAAATATTACAGTATCCCCGCTGAGTGCGGTGATGTGGCTAGCGTCGCCGCACCAGCTGGGCCTGCTGAATGGCAGCGACCGGTCCCTGCTCGTCGAACAGCGTGCCGCGCGAGACACCGATTCCGTCTCGGCCGTAATGGGTCTCGGCTCGCACACCGATCCAGTCACCCTCGGGGATGCGGTGCACGTGCACCACAATGTCGGTGTTGAGAAATAGCCATTCAGCGACGGGGAGCCTGCTGCCCATCCCGTTGGCGATATCGGCCACAGCGAAGAGTCGCTCCATCGGTGTCATCGTCTCGCCCTTGACGAGATCGACGACCGGCTTGGCCCAGCACTCGGCGGGCACGCTGTTGAGAATGTCGTTCAGCCATCGCCAGTCCAGACTCTGGATGTAGGTCTGGTTCGCATTGTCGTCGGGGTAGCGCCGGCGCCCTGCGCTCAACGGCCGCAGTGGCGGTTCAGGGGTGAAGAACAATTCGGCGGTGTCATGCGACTGAAAGCGCCAAGCCAGCGCTTTGGCGACCGGCCGCGGTTGTCCGTCTGGACCCGGCGCCAGCATCTCGGCGTCGACCAGTTCGATCTTCGTGCCAGGCCGTTCGATTCGGGCGCGAACCCACAGCTGATCGGTGACGGGAACCGGCCCGAGCATGTCGATCACCACCCGGCTCAACCGAGTGTCGGGACGGGGCGAGCAGCGCTCCAGCGCCCGCACCAGCAGCGCCGATACGGGCGCGCCGTTCTGCATCGTCGGGCCCCACGTGCTGATCACGTGATCGGACGCGCTGAACTTCTCACCGAGCGGATCGTCGGGATCGATGAGTTCGTAGTAGGCGTCGGTCACGTCCGCAGAATATGGTCGCAGTTATCGAAAGTGCAACCGGATAGCTTTCAGGATCAGCGCGGGTCGATGAGGTTGCGCAGCTTTTCCGCGGGGTAGACATGCGCGCCTGCCGCCTTGACTCGTTCGGACAGTGTGCGATCCGAGGTTGCGACGCGGATCTGCGTGGGGTCGGAGTCGGCCTGGACCAACCGGACGATTTCGTCGTCGGCTGAGTTCGCGGCTGCTTTCGGTGCATGGGCCACCGTGATCGAGGACGATTCGATCGGCGGCGACAGCGGGCGCTCGAATACCACCGTTACGTCGGCACCTTGACCGGCCGCCCATTGCTCCAGCCGCTCAACCAACGCGGCCATCGCGCGGCCACGGTCACGCCACCAGCCGTCCGGCCGAGAGCCGATCACGTTCATACCGTCGACGATCCACCGCACGAGCCCAGCGTATGCGCGGCAAAATCGGCTACGTAACTGTAATACTTACAGTATGCTCGCGGTGTGATCGAGCACAAGCCGACGTTCTGCCGGATCTGCGAGCCGCTCTGCGGCATGATCGCGACGGTCGAGGACGGCCGGCTCATCTCACTTCGCCCTGACAAGGACCATCCGCTGTCGTCGGGTTTCGCCTGCCAGAAGGGCATCGCGTTCACCGAGGTGGTCAACGACCCCGACCGCGTCACCACCCCGCTGCGCCGGACCCCAGCCGGTTTCGAGCCGGTCAGCTGGGACGAGGCGCTGACCGACATCTCGTCCAGACTGTCGGTGATCCTGCGTCGCCACGGCTCCGGCGCGGTCGGGTGGTACATGGGCAACCCCGCGGCGTTCAGCTATTCACACCTGTTCGGCGTGATGGCGTTCATCAAGGGCGTCGGGCGGCACTCCCACTACTTCACCGCGTCCTCGCAGGACACCAGCAACAGGCTCGCCGCAAGCCAATTCCTGTACGGCTCCCCGATGGCGGTGCCGATACCCGACCTGCTTCGCACAGACCTGCTGGTCATGATGGGCGCGAATCCCGTTGTCTCGCACGGCAGCTTCTTGACCGCACCGCGGATCAAGGATCGGATGCACGACATCGTCAAGCGCGGGGGACGGGTGGTGGTCGTCGACCCGCGCAAGACCGAGACCGCCGCCCAGTTCGAATGGCTGGGCATCGTTCCCGACACCGACGCCAACTTCCTGCTCTCGCTGCTGCATGTGATGTTCGCCGATGGCCTCGTCGACCGCGCCCGCGTCGAGTCCCAGGCCGACGGGCTCGACTGGCTCGAGCGGCAGTCGGCACCGTTCACCCCGGAAGCCACGGCACGCCTCACTGGTATCGAGCCCGACACCGTTCGCGCATTGGCGCGTGATCTGGTCCAGACGCCGCGCGCGGCCGTCTATGGGCGCTTCGGCACGTGCGTAGGACAGAACGGCACGCTGACCGCCTACCTGATCGACGCCGTCAATCTCGTCGCAGGCAAGCTCGACCGGCCCGGCGGCAATGTGTTCAGCACGCTGGGCATGCCCGGCCAGCGATGGGTAATGAGGCTGATGGGCGCCGGGGCGCGCCGGGCGTATGAGCGGAAGCGTTCCCGCATCGGCGGGTTCAGGCCCGTCGCCGCCGCCGAGCCCGCGGCGCTGATGGCCAAGGAGATCACGGTCCCTGGTGATCGGCAGATCAAGGCGCTGTTCACAAGTGCGGGCAACCCGGTGCTGTCGGTGCCCAACGGTGACGAATTGGAGGCCGCTGTGTCGCGGGCTGGAACTGATGGTCGGGCTGGACCTGTACGTGAACGAGACGACGGCACACTGTGACTACGTGCTGCCCGTCACGACGATGTACGAACGCGACGATTTCGCGGTGACGTTCCAGACATTCCAGGCGACGCCGTTTCGACAGGCGACGGAGGCCGTCGTGCCGCCGGTGGGTGAGGCACGTACGGAGTGGGAGATCGTCGCCGAACTAGCGGAGCGGATGGCAGGCCGCGCACCGATGTTCGCCGTGATGGGACTCGCCAGGAAGGCAGCGCGCCTGTTCGGCACGACCTTTCACGCCACGTCCGTTCGTCGACGCGATGATCCGAATGTCCGAGGGCGGGAATCGGTTCGGCCTTCGCCGCGGTGGCTTGACCTTTCGCCGGCTGACTCAACGGCATCCGCACGGAGTCGTGGTCGCGCCGCAGTTGCGCACGGGCGTGCTTGACGAGGTGGTGGCCTATCACGGCGGCCGGGTCCGCCTCGAGCACGAGGACATAGCGGCCGAGATCATCGACTTGTCGCGGCGCAGCAGCCCCGAGGGTTATCCGCTGCGGATGATCGGCAAGCGCGAACCCCGCTCGGAGAACTCATGGATGCACAACGCACCACTGTTGATGCGCGGTGAGCGGGTTCACCGCGCAGTCATGCACCTCGACGACGCGGCCGCACGCCGGATCGGCGAGGGTGACACGGTCGCGGTGCGCTCTCCATACGGTCAGATCGCGCTTCCGGTGTCGCTGACCGCCGACATCGTTCCAGGGACGATCGCGGTTCCGCACGGCTGGGGCCACAAAGGCACCGGCGGCTGGAAGCTGGCCAACCGCGCAGGCGGCGCCAACGTGAACCAGCTGACGTCAAGCGATCCCGCCGATGTCGAGGCGCTGGCAGGCATGTCCTGGCTGACAGGTGTCCCCGTCGAGGTCGAACTCGTTGACTCTGCGTCCTTGGCGCAAAAGGTCGAGTAGCCAACGCCCTCAGCGCAGAGTCAACGCACTAGGCGATGGCGCCTGAGTCCTTGAGTTCCTCGATGCGGTCCCAATCCATGCCGAGTTCCATCAGCACGATCTCGGTGTGCTCGGACGCCTGCGGCGCCCGGGTCGTCTCGAGTGGCTCGTGGTTGAACTGGACAGGCCCACGAACGACCTTGAACGGCTTTCCGCCGTCGCCCGCCTCGACCTCGACGATCATGTCGTTGGCGATCGCCTGCTCGTCGCCCGCGAGGTCGATGAAGCTCTGGAACGGAGCCCACTGACCCCTCATCGTCTTGAGGTGATTGCGCCAGTACTCGAAGGGCTTGCTGCGGATCGACTCCGTGATGAGTTCGACTGCCGCCGCGGCGTTCTCGATCAGCGGGAGCACATCGGAGAAGCGCGGATCGTCGGCCAACTCCGGAAGGCCCAGATGCTCGAACGCATCGCGGATGTAGCCGGTCGGGCTGACGATGCACAGGTTGATCGTGCCGCCGTCCGACGTCAGGTAGTTCGCCATGAAGGGGTTCACGGTCGGGCCGACGGAACCCGGCATCATCGAGCGCATCGTCTCGCCGGTCTCCATGCCCTGAGTCATGCTCGCACCGCCTGCCCACCACGCCGTGCTCAGAAGCGATACGTCGATCTCGATCGGCCTCACCGGTGCGTTCGCGATGAAACAGCGCCGCAGAAATCCCGCCCGCAATGTTCATCCCGCCTATCGAGTCGCCGAACGCCGGAATGCCTTGCGACAGCGCGCCGCCCAGCTCCTCGGGCGTCAGCGCATGGCCGACTCCACTTCGCGTCCAGAACGCGGTGCCGTCGAAGCCGCCGGTATCCCGCTCCGGACCCTTGTCGCCGTAGGCGCTGCCGCGCGCGTAGATGATCTTCGGGTTCACCGCGCGAATGTGCTCGACGTCGAACTTGTTCTTCTGACGCTGTGCGGGCATGTAGTTCGTCAAGAACACGTCGGCGGTCTTGGCGATCTCGTAGAGGACCTCCTGGCCTCCCGGCGTCGACACGTCGATGCCGACGCTGCGCTTACCGCGATTGGGATGCTCGATCAGCGGATGCCGGTCCGGGTCGAGCTGGAAGCCGCCCATGTTGATGAAGCCGCGCTGGGTGTCGCCGCGCACCGGATGCTCCACCTTGATGACGTCTGCGCCCCAGTCGGCGAGGATCGCCCCCGCCGCAGGCACGAACGTGAACTGTGCAACTTCGAGGACGCGAACACCCTCCATCACCTTGATCAACTGAGCCCTTTCCCGCGCTGTTGAAATATCCTACTGTAATGTTTACAGTTGATCGTCCCGCAGAGTCCGATTGTACGAGGTAGCAGGGTGAGCTCCACCGAGATTCGAGAAGAACGGACCGAGACCAGCGTCGATCTGGGCAAGCGGGCAGCGACGCGCGCCGAGTCGCGGATGCTCATCGACGGCGAGCTTGTGGCGGCCACCGGCGGTGCCGAATTCGACAACGTCAGCCCCGCCACTGGCCTTGTGCTGGGCAGCACCGCGGCCGCCCAAGCCGCAGGACATGGACCGGGCCATCGCCGCGGCGCGCCGTGCGTTCGACGAGTCCGACTGGTCGACGAACCGCACGCTGCGCAAGCGGTGCATGGAACAACTGCAGTCGGCGATCGAGGCCGAAAAGGACGACCTGCGCGAGGAATTGATCGCCGAGGTCGGCTGCCCGGCGATGACGACGGAGTCCGCCCAACTCGACTGGCCGCTCGCCGATGGGCTGCGCTACCCGGCCAAGCTGATCGACGACTTCGAATGGGAGCGCGTCCTCGAAGGGGGCGGGCTCTTCGGCGACCGCAACGTGCGAACGGTCGTCAAGGAGCCGGTCGGCGTCGTCGCAGCCATCACGCCGTCCAACTTCCCGATCGAGGTCATCCTCAACAAGCTCGGGCCCGCGCTTGCGACCGGCAACACCGTAGTGCTCAAGCCCGACCCGAACACGCCGTGGAACGCGACGCGGCTTGGCAGGTTGATCGCCGAGCACACCGACATCCCCGCGGGTGTGGTGAACGTCGTCCCGACACCGTCCAACGAGGTCGCCGGACTTCTGGGCACCGATCCCCGCGTCGACATGATCTCGTTCACCGGCTCGACGGCCGTCGGCAAGCTGCTGATGCGGCAGGGCGCCGACACCATGAAACGGATGTTCCTCGAGTTCGGCGGCAAGTCGGTCGCGATCGTGCTCGACGACGCGAACCCTGCCGCGATCCTCGGCGCCGCGATCGGGGTCTGCGTGCACGCCGGGCAGGCGTGCGCGGCGACCACGCGGATGCTGGTCCACCGGTCGCTGTACGACGAGGCCGTCGCGAGCGTCACCGCCGCCTACCAGGCCGTGCCGGTTGGCGATCCCGCGAACGCGGAAACCCTTGTCGGACCGGTGATCAGCGCTGCGCAGAAGGACCGGGTGCTCGGCGCCATCGAGCAGGCACGCCGCGACGGCGCATCGATAACCGTTGGCGGCGGCCCGGTGGAGAACCTGCCCGAGCACCTTTCGGGCGGCCACTTCGTGCAGCCGACCGTGATCGTCGGCGTCGACAACAGCGCCGCGATCGCTCAGCAAGAGGTGTTCGGTCCGGTGCTCATCGTGATGCCGTTCGACGACGACGACGAAGCGGTGCGCATCGCCAACGACAGTGCCTACGGGCTCGCGGGCGCGGTCATATCGAGGTCGATGGACCGAGGCATGAACATCGCACGCCGCATCCGCACCGGCTCGTTCGGCGTCAACGGCGGAATGTTCTACGGCGCCGACGCGCCATTCGGCGGCTACAAGAACAGCGGTGTCGGCAGGCAGTGCGGCATCGAGGGCTTCCAGCAGTACCTGGAGACCAAGACCATCGGATGCCGGATGCCCCGACAGAAAGAGAACTAATGGGAAAGCTGGACAACAAGGTCGCTGTCGTGTCGGGTGCGGCGCGTGGCCAGGGCCGCTCGCACGCGGTGAGTCTCGCCGCCGAGGGTGCCAGCATCATCGCGCTGGACATCTGTGCCGATCTCGAGGGCAACACGTATCCGCTTGCGCGGCCGGAGGATCTGGACGAGACGGCGCGGTTGGTGGAGAAGGAAGCGGTGCGCTGTCATACGGCCATCGTCGACGTGCGCGAGCGCAGCGCCGTGTGGACGGCGATCGAGGACGCCGTCAACGAGTTGGGCCATATCGATGTCGTCGTGGCCAACGCGGGCATCTGCGCAATGGGCAACGGCCAGACCCTCCAGTCGTGGTCGGACACGATCGACACCGATCTGGTCGGTGTTTTCAACGTGATTCAGGCCAGCCTGCCGCACGTCAACGACGGAGCGTCGATCATCGCCACCGGATCGCTGGCAGCTCAGCTCGGCAGCGCGACGAATCAGGGGCCCGGCGGCTCCGCGTACAGCCTCGCCAAGCAGATCGTCGCCCGCTACGTCAACGACCTTTCGATCCAGCTGGCCAAGCGGATGATTCGGGTCAACGCGGTGCACCCGACGAACGTGAACACCGACATGCTGCACAACGAGGGGATGTACAAGGTGTTCCGGCCAGACTTGAAGTCACCGACTCGCGAGGACGCCGAAGCCTCCTTCCCGGCGATGCAGGCCATGCCGATTCCCTACATCGAGCCGCAGGACGTATCGAACGCCGTGGTCTTCCTTGCCAGCGACGACTCCCGCTACATCACCGGCACCCAATTGCGGGTGGACGCAGGCGGATTCGTCAAGGCGAAGCCGTGGAAAGGCTGATCAGCTCGGCGGCGTTGTCGAGAATGCTGTCGAGGATGTAGTCGAAGTCGATGTCGTCGGCGAATCCGACGCCACGGCCGGGCACCGTCTTGGTCTGTAGGCGCTCCAGGACGACCGATCCCCGCGTGTGCACCGAGATCGCCCCGTAGGTTTCGACGGCCTGCTCGGGCGTCAGGCCCGCCTCGACCAGCGCCGCGACGGGTTGTTCGATCTCCTTGAAGGCACCGTGCAGCGCGCCGGCGCCATAGTGTCCGCGAATGAGGACCAGGTCGCACAGGATGGGGTCGTCAAGAAACTGCCTGCGCATCGTCCGCGCGTGATTACGCAGCGACGCACGCCAATTGGATGCGTCGATACTGGGCACAGTGAACTCGTATCGCGCTAGCGCCCGATCGGTCATCGCGTCGAGCAGTTCATCCTTCTTGCGGAAGTACCAATAGATGCTCGTCACTCCGACATCGAGCTGCCTTGCCAGCAGCGGCATGCTCAGGTTGTCGATCGAGACCTCCGCCGCCACCTCGAACGCGCCGTTGAGGATCTCGTCGACGGAGATCGATCCGCGTTCCCGCCGTTGGCGCCGTTGTTGCCATCACCTCACCCCGCGGCGTCGAACGTCACCGGAATCGCCGTCGGTGAGCGGAACGGTTGGCCCTTGATATGCGGGTTGTCGTCGGTGATGAGGCGGATGTTGGTCAGGCGAGTAAGCAGGCATTCCACCGCGACACGCGTCTCCATCCGCGCGAGGTGCAGACCCATGCAGGTGTGCTCCCCGGCGGCAAACGAGATATGCGGCAGGCGTTTCCGGAAGATGTCGAACTCCTCGGAGCGTTCCCATCGCTTTTCGTCGCGGTTGGCCGACCCGATGCAGACGTCGATCACCGCTCCGGCGGGCAGCTCGACACCTTCGACTTCGGTGGCCTCCGTCGCATACCGCTGCACGGTGGTCAACGGTGTCTCGAAGCGCAGGCCTTCCTCGATCGCGGGCCCGATGAGCTCGTGATCGGCTTGCACCGCCTGGAACTGCTCGGGATGGCTCAGCAACAGATAGAGCAGATTCCCCGATGACCGGTACGTGGTTTCCAGTCCGGCAGGCAGCAGCAGGCGAAGGAACGAGTAGATGGCTTCGTCGGAGAGCTTCTCGCCGTCGATCTCCGCGGTCACGAGATCGCCGATGATGTCCTCGGTCGGCTTGGACCTGCGCTTGTCGATCTGGTTGCAGGAAATAGTCCTTCAGCGCCGCGGAGGCCTCAAAAGCCTTCTTGTACTTGACGGTGTAGCTGATCAACTCGACGGCACGCTGTCGGAACCACGCCAGGTCTTCCTCGGGCAGGCCCAACAGCTTGGAGATGACGCGAGTCGGGAACTCGAACGTGAAGTCCTTGACCAGATCGGCCTCGCCGGCGTCGATGAACTCGTCGATCAGCGCGTTGACGACCGGACGGACGATCTCCGGTTCCCACCGCAGCAGTGACTTCGACTTGAACGCCGCAGACACCAGATTGCGGTGCTCCCAATGCTTCTTGCCCTCCATCGCCAGGATCGTCGGCCCGATGAAGAGGCCGATCGTGGAGTCGTAGATGTGGGAGTTGAACACCTTGCCGTCACGGAACACCCGGTTGACGGCGTCGAAGGACACCGCCGCGTAGAGGTGCTCGGGCATCATCGACTCCGGCGTCTTGGACCAGTCCATGACGCTGCCCTTGAACACTCCGGACTCCCGCCGCTTCTGCGCGAAGAGCGGATACGGGTCACGAAGCAGGTCGAAGGTCTCGTCGACCGTGACATCCTGCACTGGGCTTTCCACCGCTGATCTCCAGCATCGTCGAACGGACAGGCATCCTGCTATCAGGTACTGTAAAGCTTACAGTATAGCGATACGACCTGGTTGGTGGCCTACAGCTGGATCGGCGCTCCGGCGATCATCGAATTGATGAAGCCGCCGTCGACCTGGATGTCCTGCCCGGTGATCCAGCGGGCCTCTGGCGATCCGAGGAACGAAATCACCGGCACGATGTCGTCAACGTCTGCGTGCCGACCGACGGTGGCGCGGCACATGTCGAGGACGTCCTTGCCCATCGTCTGCTCGAAATCGGACAAGGATCGGGGTCTCGACCGGTCCCGGGCTGACGGTGTTGACCCGCACCCCGTACTTGGTCCAGCGCCGGGCCTGCGAGCCGCTTGCAGTACAGGATCACCGCCTGCTTCGACGTGCTGTACACCGGATAGTTCGGGTCCTGGTCCGCCTGCCACTGCTCGACGGCCTCGGCGTCGGTGAGCTCCAGCAGTCCGGCCAGGATCTCCAGGCGCTGGTCCCAGCCAAGCGCGGCCGTCGACGCGACCGCGACGACCGATCCGCCCTCGCGCAGCAGCGGCAGCATGCCTTCGGTCATCAGTCGCATGCCGAGGTAGTTCACCTTGAGTACGTCGGCGGCCGGCGCCGTGCCGGGGACGCCGGCGACATGGGCGAGCATGTCCCATCCCGAGCCGAGCTGGCCGAGCAGCGCGCGGATGCTCGCCGCGTCGCGCAGGTCGCACTGCAGATGGTCGGAAGCCGGCGTCTTGTTGCTCGCGGACGTCGACCGCGAGGACGTGGTCGCCGCGGTCGTGGAAGTGTGTCGCGACCGCCGCACCGATCCCCGATCCCGCACCGACAACCACGATCTTGCGTCGCTCGCCGCTCATTCGTACCAACCCTTCTCGCCGCACCACGCCGTCGGCGTACCATCGAATGGCCGACAGTAAGGTCGACAGTAAACAATTCTGGTCCGCCAGACAATGAGCACGGGACGGACGAATGAGCACAACCCAGGAGCGGGTCGACGGCACGGTCGACGGTCAGCGGGACGCCATGCGAGCGATCCTCGACCGGCAGCGCCAGCGCGTTCGTGGCCGAAGGCCCGCCCAGCGTCGCTGTGCGGCGCAACCGCATCGACCGGCTGCTCGCGCTCGTTCTGGACAACGCCGACGCGTTCGTCGACGCGATGGCGGCCGACTTCGGCACCCGGCCGAAGACGGGATCGTTGTTCACCGAGATCCTCGGCATGATCTCGGTGATCGAGCACACCAGATCGCATGTGCCGCAATGGATGCGGGCGACCAAGCTGATGCGCGCCGCGCGGCTCTTCGGCCTGAAGGCGGAGGTCCAGCCGTCACCGCTCGGCGTCGTCGGGATCATCGGGCCGTGGAACTTTCCGCTCAACCTGGTCGTGCTGCCTGCCTCGGCGGCGTTCGCCGCGGGCAACCGGGTGATGATCAAGATGTCGGAGATCACGCCGAGGACCGCGGAACTGATGGCGTCGACGGCGCCGAAGTACTTCGACCCGACCGAACTCGACGTCGTCACCGGCGGGCCCGACGTCGCTGCGGCCTTCTCGACGCTGCCGTTCGATCATCTGTTCTTCACCGGTTCGCCGTCGGTCGGTGCACTCGTGCAGCAGGCCGCCGCACAGAATCTCGTTCCTGTGACGCTGGAACTGGGCGGCAAGAATCCGGTGGTGGTGTCGCCCGACGCCGACATCAACCGATCGGCGACGCGCATCGCGCAGGCCCGCATGATCAACGGCGGGCAGGTATGTGTCTGTCCTGACTACGTTTTCGTGCCCGACGACCGCGTCGACGCGTTCGTCGACGTCGCACGGGAGACGTTGCGCGGCATGTTCCCGTCGATCGTGGCCAACGACGACTACTGCTCGTCGGTGAACCAGGCCAACTTCGAAAGGGTCGTCGGGTTGATCGACGATGCGCGGGTCAACGGCGCCACGGTCGAGACCGTCGCACCCGCAGGGGAGTCGCTGCCCGACCGCGCCACCCGCAAGATCGCCCCGACGATCGTGCGCGACGTCGACGAGCACATGAGGATCGCCAACGAAGAGGTCTTCGGTCCCGTCCTTGTGGTCAGGCCGTACTCGCAACTGAGCCGACGCCATCGACTACATCAACGGGCGGCCCGCACCCCTGGTCGCGTACTGGTACGGCCCCGACAACGACGACTTCCGGCCCTTCGTCCGGCACACCCGCAGCGGTGGAGTGGCGCGCAATGACTTTGGCGCCCAGATGATTCCGTCGGCCGCCCCGTTCGGCGGCGTCGGCCGCAGCGGCATGGGCGCCTACCACGGCAAGGCGGGATTCGACGCGTTCAGCCACTACCGCACCGTGGTGGGCACCGACCTGCCGTTCAGCGTCACCGGGCGGGCGGCGCCGCCGTTCAGCGGTTCGATGCAAGCCGGCGTCGGCGTCGCGCTGCGCATGGCGCGCAGCCGCACTCGCCGCCGGCTCAAGCGGTCGTCGCTGATCGCCTGTTCGCGCGCCCACCGGTAGTCGGCCTTGCCCGCCGGGCTGCGCTCGATGACCGGCCGGAACACGATCGCCTTGGGCAGCTTGTAGCGGGCGATGGAATCCGAGGCGTGGTCGATGAGCTCCTGGGCCTCGACGCTGGCGCCTTCGGCGAGGGCGACGATCGCGACGACCTCCTGCCCCCACCGCTCGCTCGGCCGACCGGAGACCACCACGTCGGCGACCGCCGGATGCGACGCGAGCGCGGTTTCGACCTCCTCGACGAAGATCTTCTCGCCGCCGGAGTTGATGGTCTGAGATTCCCGGCCGAGCAGCTCGATCGAGCCGTCCTGCGAGGTGACGCGCGCGATCGCCAGGCACCGAGTACCGCACACCGTCGATGACCGGGAATGTCGCGGCCGTCTTGGCCTCGTCGCCCTTGTAGCCCAGTGGGACATAGCCGCGTTGGGCGAGCCAGCCCATGCCGTCGTGGCCGGGCTCGAGGATCGAGCCGAGGTCCTCCGCCGCCACGAAGGTGTCGGGGCCTGCGGTGAACTTGCCGGTCGACACCGCGCCGGATGCCGACATGTGGGTCATCTGGGCGCCGGTCTCCGAGGACCCGACGCCGTCGACGACGATCAGGCCGGGCTTGACGTCGATGAGGCGTTGCTTGGCGGTCGGGGTCAGCAGCGCGCCGCCGTTGGCCACCACCGCCAGCGACGACAGGTCGGCGGTCCCGCGTTCGATGGCGTCGGCGAGTGGTCGGGCCATCGCGTCGCCGACCACCGTCACCGCCAGCACCTTTTCCCGCTCGATCGTCCGAACCACCTCGTCGGCGTCGAAACGGTCGGTGACCGTCGAGAACACCACCGACTGGCCGGTGGTCATCGCCGTCATGACGGCCCACTGCGCGGCGCCGTGCATCAGCGGCGGGCAGGATCATCAGCCTGGACTCCGGAGCTCTCCGCAACGCGCTTGGCGATGTCGTCGTAGGAGTTGGCGAGCTCGCCGGTGTACAGGCTGCGGCCGCCGAACGACGTCATGAAGATGTCGTGCTGGCGCCACAGCACGCCCTTGGGCATGCCCGTCGTGCCGCCGGTGTAGAGCACATACAGGTCGTCGGGTGACGGCTCGACGGGCGGCAGCTACGGCAGCGCCCGACCCGACGATCGATTCGTAGTCCACGGCGCCGTGCACGAGATCGTTGCCCGACTCGTCGGCGATCTGGATCAGCACGCGCAGCTTGGGAAGTTGTCGAAGCACATCGTTGACCCGCGGCGCGAACGTCGCGTGATAGATCAGCGCGGTCGCGCCGGAGTCGGCGAGCAGGTAGTGCAGTTCGTTCTTGACGTAGCGGTAGTTGACGTTGAACGGCGCGACCCGCGCCCGCCATGACCCGAGCATGGCCTCGACGTACTCGGGTCCGTTGTAGGCGTAGATGCCCAAGCAGGTCCTGGCCGACCTCGTGGCCTGCCAAGCGTCGGACCGTTCGGTCTTGCATCCCAATCCCGCGGGCATGCAGGTAGGCCGCGAGCCGGTTGGAACGCTCGACGACCTGGGCATAGGTATAGCGGCGGCCGCCCTGGATGATGAATTCCCGATCGCCGATCACGGCCGCGACGGCGTCGGCGGCGGCCGGGACGGTGAACTGTGTTGCGGAGTCGGACATCGTGCCTCTCAGGGCTGGTGGGGGAGCAGCTTGATCATCAGACCACTGGCCTCGGATAGTACGTTGCCGTCGGCGTCGGTCATCGTCGCCTTGACGATCATCTTCCGCCCGTCGACAGAGTCGATCCACGCCCGCGACACCAACGGCTCATCGGTGGGTGTGATCTTGCGGTAGTCGACATGCAGGTAGGCGGTCCGGCTATCGGGACGGCCCGCCGCGGAAACGACCATGCCGAAGTGCCAGTCGTAGAACAGCGGGATCACCCCGCCGTGGACTGCGCCGTTGCCGCCGACGTGGAAGCGGGTGAAGTGCCCGTGCATCGTGACCTCGTCGGGCCCCGATTCCGCGACCTGCCACGGCGGCATCAGGGGGTGGCCGTTGCCGGGAAGCTGCGGGGCCCGCCCGGCCGGCGCAACGCCCGCAGGCGCCTTGTGCTCTTCCAGACGCGCGCAGACGCCTTCGATGAGCTCGGCACTGTCGTTCCACAGCGTCGCGTCAGGGTTCGTGGACACGGCGATGTCCTGCAGTCGGCGCATCGCCGCGATGAATCGGGCCATCTCCGGCGTCGCGTCAACCGGTTGGATCCTTGCGAATTCGCGGATCTCGTTCTCGATGTCGGTCACGAGCTGCGTCCACGCTTCGATGAGGTCGTCGGTGGTGGTGATCGTCGCCAGCAGCGACAGCATGTTGTCGATGATCGTATTCGCGTAGTCGGTGGGAATGCCTGCGACCGCATCGCGCGGCACCACGACGCGGTACGCCTTGTTCACCGCGTCCATCACAAGGTTGGTGATGGCGAGGTTCACCGAGACGCCGACCGCGACGATCGTCGTCACCCCGAGATTGCGCAGCACGGCGTCGAGGTCGGTGCCACCCATCGGGCCGATGCCGTGCGATCGGCGCAGCACGAGATCGGTTGGCGCAGGGCCGAGTTCGGGCAGAAGCTCGGCGCCCTCGGTGCCTGGGGTGATGGCGACATCGCTTCCGATGGCGAAGATCTTGGCGTTGTGGTTGGCGCCGAGGCCATCGGCTCGCCGCTGCACGAGGCAGTGCACGACCTTGACACCCGCATCGCGGGCCGCGGGCAGCAGCCGTTCGATGTTGGGCAGCGCTTCGCGGCGCGCCTCCTTGGCGAGCACGGCCAGTCCCGCGTTCGGGCCGACGACCGCGCCCTGACACTCCTGTGTGACGATCGCGGTGTGTGCTGGCGCCGCGAGATCGGCGAGGTTCATTCTCATACCGGTCGCGGGACACTTCGTAGAACTGCGTCGCCCATTTCCTCAGCGCCATATAGGGTTTCGCATCGATCTTCGCCAGCGGCGGATTCTCGATGTACTCCTGGTAGCGCCAGATGTCCAAGTCTTCCCATACCGTGCGCAGGAACTGCCTCTCGACCTGCTCGCGCACCTTGTCGGGCGGCACGTCGGAGGTCTCGCCGTCGATCTTGGGCCACCAAATCGAATAGAACATCGTCGAAAGCCCGTCCTCTACAGGGGTCACGGCGAAGATCAGCCGGTGATTCGACGATCCCTCGAACACGCTGATCGCACCGCCGAGACCGAACATGTGGCTGTGGATGTGCAGCGCCATCTTGTCCGGGTCGTCGCTGCGCGCATCGGGCCAGCCCGTGAGGAACTGCCACTGTTCGTCGACGATCCGCCACTCCAGGTTCACCGGCGTCACCGTGGCCCCGTGCACATAGTGAAAGTGAGAGCTGTCGGGGCCGTTCTCCGCCACGATCTGCGGGTGCACCGGTTCGTTCTCGGTCCGGCGTGAAAACTCCGGGTACGGACGGTAGTACGCCGATGGGTCAGTCTCGAACTGCGGAAACGACGTGAAGATGTCCGGCATCTCCCACTGCGGTTCTTTGCCCTGGGGTTGATGCCAGACGAATACGCAGCCGTGCTGCTCCATGACCGGGAACACCCGAAGCTTGAGTGCCTTGTTCGGCCTGTCCGGCTGATACGGGATGTAGCGGTTGGTCCCGTCGGGTCCCCACCGCCAGCCGTGGAACGGGCACTCGACACAGTCGCCGACCACTTTGCCGCCGTGGCCGATATGGGCGCCGAGGTGTCGGCAGTGGCCTGACAGCACGTGCAGTTCGCCCGAATCGTCGCGGTAGGCGACGAGGTCCTCACCGAAGTACCGAAGGGGACGGACGTCGCCCTGCGGAAACTCGGCCGACCAGCCGACCATGAACCAGCCGGTGACCTTCCAGGTAAACGGGACTTTCACGCGCGCCGCCTTCTGAGTCGATCGATACTAAATCGATTACAGTATAGATTTCCGCAAAGGGCAAGATCGAGCAGCGGTAGACGGTGGCGACCAGGGCCCTCGGGTGCATGCGCCGCGTGACATCTGACGCGAAACAGGCTGTCGGTCAGCAAATTTGAACTCGACCACTGAGCAGGCCTTGATTTTCCGTAAACCTACGGTAGCGTAGGTTACGCAGCCGTAGGTAAGAGGGAGAGGCTGGGAGAGTCTCGATGACGACAACCCAAGAGGCATTGCTTATAGAGCTGGAACCAGTGGTGGAGGACAACCTCAACCGCCATCTGGCGAAAGCGAAGCCCTGGAATCCGCACGACTACGTTCCGTGGAGCCGTGGGCGTGACTTCGCTTTCTTGGGCGGTCAGGACTGGACTCCAGCGGATTCCCAGCTCGACGAGGTTTCCAAAGCCGCCATGATCGTGAACCTTCTGACCGAGGACAACCTGCCGTCCTACCATCGCGAAATCGCGACGCGTTTCGGGCGTGATGGCGCCTGGGGCCAGTGGGTCGGCCAGTGGACGGCTGAGGAGGGGCGTCACAGCCATCGCGATCCGCGACTATCTTCTCGTCACCCGAGGCGTCGATCCCGATAGCTCTCGAGCACGGTCGCATGCTGCACATGGCGGCCGGCTACGACTCGGGCGACAAATCGCCAATAGAGGCATTGGCATACGTGTCCTTCCAGGAACTGGCGACGCGGATCAGCCATCGCAACACCGGCCGGGCATCTGGATGTCCTATCGCCGAACAACTCCTGACCCGAATAGCGACCGATGAGAACCTGCACATGGTCTTCTATCGGAACCTGGTGGACGCTGCGCTTGATATTGCGCCGAACGCAACAATGCAGGCGATCGCTCGCGAAGTGATCAACTTCCAGATGCCAGGAAGCACCATGCCGGGCTTCGCGGAAAATGCAATAGCGATCGCCAAGGCCGGCATCTACGACCTGCGTTCGCATTTGGACGATGTCGTGCGTCCGGTGTTGCGGTTCTGGAGAGTGTTCGAGCGTGAGAATCTCGATGGTGAAGGAGCACGCGCGCGAGATGAGCTGGCGGCCTTCCTCGATCTGGTGGAGGAAAAGGCCTCGTACTACGACCAGCGTCGCGAAGAACGACTGGCCGGCGCGGGCGCGCCGTCCGGTCGCTGAGCGCTGACCCTCGCTGGTTGGTCGAGCGTGTGGGATCAGCGGAGCGTTGGGCCGCCGTAGTCGTCGACGATGCGCGCTCGGATCTTCGCCAGCTCACGTCCGAGGTCGGACTGGTCAGGCAGCGCCGTCCACCAGAAGGCGATGCCGAAGACCGCCGTGCTGATGTCAGTGACGGCCCTGGCGATGTCGATACCGGAACGCACCGAACCGTCGCGGATTCCCTTTCGTAGGCCTTTCTCGACTTTCGCGGCGCCACTCTTCAGCTGATCCCTTACGCGATCACGCAAGGGTGATGTGGTCTTCACTGCCTCGAAGGTGGCGACGAACATCGCCAGAAGCAGTTCGCGGTCCTCGGCGTAGATCTCCTCGATCCGGTCGAAGTGGGCGAGTACCTGCTGCATGCCGCTGGTCTTGGGGTCGGGATCCGGGTTGAGACGCCTCACGTACTCGTGAAGGAAGGCCTCGAGGATGGCGTCCTTGCTGCCGAACCTGGCGTGGACCATGGCCCGGCTGTAGCCGGCCCGACGGCCGATCTCGGCAGCAGTCGTTGCCTCCCAGCCCTTCTCGACGATCAGCTCGGCGGCAGCCTGGAGCAGCCGCCGGTTGGACGTCTCGACGCGTTCGGGCTGCGTCAACCCTCGGGCTGGAGAAGGCACTCTTGCATATTAGACGCTCGACAACTAACTTAGTTGTTCTGCGTCAAATTTCTTTGGGAAGGGTCGATGGTGACTTCGGGGATGGCGGCAGTGCCGTCGACGATCGACGACGTGACCCCACAGTGGCTCTCGGTCGTGTTCGACGGCGCGACGGTCACCGGCGTCCGGGCCGAGCGGATCGCCGAAGACACCGGGTTCTCGGCGTTGTTGTACCGACTCCACCTCGTCGGTGAGGGCGTGCCGCCGAGTGTGATCGTCAAGCTGCCCGCCGAGTCCGAGGCGCGGGGAGCGATGGAGCTGCTGGACGGTTACCAGCGCGAGTTGTCGTTCTATCGACACGTCGCCGGTGTTGCGCCGATGCAAACGCCACGTGTCTACGCCGCTCGCATGGTCGACGGCTCTGCCGACTTCGTCCTGGTGCTCGAGGACCTGTGCGACTGGGACAACGCCGACCATCTCGCTGGGCTGTCGCTCGAACGAGCGAGATTGTGCATCGAGCAGCTCGCAGGGTTGCACGCATGGTCGAGCGACAGCAGGTATGCCGCTGTGCTGGAGGCGTTCCCGAGTATCGATACCCCGATCGTGCGTGATCTGCTGGTACCCGCGTTCGGGCCGGGCTGGCAGATCTACCTCGACAAGTCGTCTGCACGCGTCTCGTCGGAGGTCACGCGCTTCGCCGAGCGATTCGCCGAGGCCGCGGCTCAAGCACTGCCAGAGCTGACCGGACGCTCGATGCTTCTGCACGGCGACATCAGGGCCGACAACCTGTTCTTCGACGGCGATCGACTCAAGGTGGTCGATTTCCAGTTCGCCGCCCGCGGCGCAGGTGTCGCCGACATCGCCTACCTGGTGAGCCAGGGGCTGCCGACCGAGGTGCGCCGCGGTCACGACAAGGCGCTGGTGTCCGAATACCTGGCATACCTGAGGGCAGACGGTGTCACCGATTACTCGCTGGACGAGGCGTGGCGCCAGTACCGATTCGCCGTGGCCTACCTGATGGTTCTTCCCGTGATCACGCTGAACGGTTGGGATGCCATGCCGGAGCGGTCCCGTGCTCTGTGTCTGAAGCTCACCGAACGGGCGGTGGCGACAATCGACGACATCGATGCACTGGAGGTGTTCGCGTGACCCGCAGCGCCCGTGAGGTGGTGGAGCTGTACAACCTCGTCGTCTGGAACAAGAAGGACTTCGCGCTCGCCGAAGAGTTGATCGGCGATTCGGTGATCCGCCATGAGGTGGGAGAGGCCCAGACCCTCACCCATCAGCAGGCCGTCCAACGGATCGTCGACATGTGGGAAGTGTTCGATGCACTCCGCTTTGATTTGAACCTTGTGGTTGCCGGCGACGATGGGGAGCACGTGGCGATCGTCTACGAGTCGCCGATCAAGCTGAAGGACGGCACCGAGACCACCGTCGGCAGCATGGAGATCTTTCGCGTGGTCGATGGCAGGATCACCGAAGTGTGGAATTGCGGCTACAAGCAGGGAGTCTGGGCGTGACCGAACGAGTGCTCGATGAACTTGGTTACTACCTGCTGGCCGGCGCAGGCGGGGAGGGGCCGGCGACGCTGATGGACGAAGCCCGACGCGGCGAGGAGATGGGCTTCGGCACCGCATTCATCTCCGAACGCTGGAACGTCAAGGAGGCGTCGTCGCTCGTCGGCGCGGCCTGCGCGGTCACCAATCGCATGCAGATCGCCACGGCGGCAACCAATCACAACACCCGACACCCATTGATCACCGGCTCATGGGCGACGACGATGCACCGGCTCTCCGGCGGACGTTTCACGCTCGGCATCGGCCGTGGCGTGGCGGCGATGTACGCCGCGTTCGGGGTACCCGCCGTGACGACCGCGCAGATGGAGGACTTCGCCCAGGTCATGCGTCGGCTCTGGAACGGAGAGGTGATCTTCAACCACGACGGGCCGATGGGCAAGTATCAGGTGCTGTTCCTCGACCCCGACTTCAAGGAGGACATCCGGCTGGCCATCGTCGCGTTCGGGCCGAACACGCTCGCGCTGGGCGGCCGGGCGTTCGACGACGTCATCCTGCACACCTATTTCACACCGGAAACCCTGCAGCGCTGCGTCAAGACTGTGAAGGACGCGGCGGAGAAGGCGGGCCGCGACCCGAACAGCGTGCGGGTGTGGTCGTGCTTCGCGACGGTTGGCGACCACCTGCCCGAGGAATTGCGGCTCAAGAAAACCGTCGCTCGGCTGGCGACGTACCTTCAGGGCTACGGCGATCTGCTGGTGAACACCAATGGCTGGGATCCGGCTGTACTGCAACGCTTTCGAGAAGACGCAGTGGTGACATCGATTCCTGGCGGAATCGACCACAAGGCGTCAGCCGAACAGATCGAGCACATCGCAACGTTGATTCCAGATGAATGGTTGGAACCCTCGGCAACCGGGTCTGCGAAACAGTGTGTTGACCGCATTCGCAAGGAGTTCGACTACGGGGCCGACGCGGTGATCATGCACGGCGCCACCCCCGACGAGCTGGAGCCGATCGTCGACGCGTACCGCGCGAGCCCGTAATGTCCCGATTTCGGGTCGGGTTGATGGACTCGGTGATGGCGGGACGCCCCACCGTCGATGCCTTCAGCCGCGCGAACTACCTTGGCGCCGTTGCTAATCGCGTCGACTCGTACTGGATTCCCGACCACATCAACGGTCAGACACCGCGGCCGTTGTGGGACAAGAAGTACACCACCGCGGCACGGCTGCTCAGATCGCCGGACGCCGCAATGGAGGCGTGGACGCTGCTCGGCAGTCTCGCGGCACGCAGGAGATTCAGCCGCATACGGCTTGGCGTCGGGGTCACTGACACCGGCAAGCGCCATCCGGCGGTGACGGCGCAGGCCGCGGCGACACTGCACTTGATGACGCGGGGGCGAGCGATTCTCGGCATTGGCCCAGGAGAGCGCGTCGGCAACGAACCCTACGGCGTCGACTGGTCGAAACCCGTCGCACGGTTCGAAGAGGCCCTGGCGACGATCCGCGCCCTGTGGGATTCGAACGGCGAACTCGTCAACCGTGAGTCGGCGTTCTTTCCCCTGCGCGACGCGATCTTTGATCTGCCGCCCTACAAGGGCAAATGGCCGGAGATCTGGATCGCTGCGCACGGCCCCCGGATGCTGCGCGCCACCGGGCGTTACGGCGACGCGTGGTTCCCCGGATTCGCGCATCGGCCGCAGGACTACGCCAAGCGGTTGGAGATCATCCGAACTGCCGCCTCCGACGCAGGCCGCGACCCGATGGCGATCACACCGGCCTTCTGGATACCCGTGGTCGCCGCGTCGAACCGCAACGATGTGGATGCAGCACTCGAGACGACCGCCGTGAAGACATGGGCGCTCAACGGGCCAGCGGAGTTCTACACGCACTATGGTGCCGCCCATCCGATGGGCGCCGATTTCGCCGGGATGCAGGACCACGTGGCGTTCACGATGGACGAGCGGACCATCCGCGAAAAGTCTGCTCAGGTCCCGCTTTCGGTGGTGAAGGGGATGATCCTGAACGGTACCGTCGACGACGTCATCGAGCAGGCCGCGGTCTGGCGCGACCACGGCGTCCGCTACATCGTGGTGGTCAACTTCGGTCCGATGCAGCCGAATATCCGTGGCGCACTTGGGACCATGATCCCGTTCAACAAGGTGGTGCGCGGTCTCAAGCGGCTGTGATTTGTATGCGTTGAGGAGTGCTCAGCGCTCTCGAACGCACAAATCGCTGAGGACTAGGGCGTGATCACGGTGCGGCTCACCGGTTCCGCCGCCGCCTGCCGGCTGTAGAGGCCACGCTGCAGCGCGGACAGCAGTGCGTTGCGCGTCTCCTCGGGATGGATGAGGTCGTCGAAGCCGAGGCTGCTCGCCGACCGGAACGACGCGTCGACCTCCGCCTTGCGGAGCTTGGCCTCGACATCCTCCGCGGCGTGTGACGCCTTGCTCAGCGCTGCGGCGCTCATCGCTCCCATCGTCGCGCCGGGGTACGCGAACGTCGCACTCTGGCTGTCGAAACCCAACAGCGACATGACCATCGACCCGAATCCATAGGCCTTGCGCAGTGTCACGTGCAGCTTCAACGTGGTGGCGGAGGTCTGCGCAGCGAACATGCGGGCCCCGCTGCGAAGCACACCGGTCTTCTCCGACCGACTGCCGGGCAACATGCCGGGGTTGTCGGCGAGGAAGACGATCGGAAGGTGGAACGAGTCGGCCACCGTGATGAAATGGGCGGCCTTGTCCGCGGCGTCGGCGTCGATCGAGCCCGCCAGAACCTTGGGCTGGTTGGCAACCACCGCGACGGGATGGCCGCCGAGATGGGCGAGCGCGCAGATCATCGCCTGCCCGAACTTCGGCTGCACCTCGAACCAGCCCCGGTCGTCGAACACCACGTCGAGCACCGCGCGCATGTCGTATACGCGACGGTTGCCGCGGGGCACGATGTCCAGCAGTTCGGGCGTCGAGCGCGGCTCGCTTGCCTCGTCATCGGGTAATGACGACGGATACGACCATGCGCTCGGCGGGAAGTACGACAGGTATCGGCGGATGTCGTCGAGCACCGCCTCGTCGTCCTCCGCGACGTTGTGGATCACGCCGCTGGCCAACGCGACGGACGGTCCGCCGAGGTCCTCTTTCGAAATCTCCTCGCCCGTGGACTCTTTCACGACGGGCGGACCCGCGGTGAAGATCGCGCCCTGGCGGCTCATGATGGTCCAGTCGCACACCGGCGCCACCAGGGCGCCGTGTCCGGCCGACGGCCCGAGCAGTCCGCCCACCATCGGAACCTTGCCCGAGCATTGCGCCTGCGCGAGCAGATCGGTGGGGGTGCGGCCGTAATGCTCGCCGCTGGGCCGGAAGCCGGCACCTTCGAGGAGCATCACCAACGGGATCCTGTCGCGCAACGCCAATTCCGCCAGCCGGTAGCGCTTGGCGTTGCCGCCCGGCCCGATGCTGCCTGCCAGCGTGGTGAAGTCCTCGGCGCCCACCATCACCGGCGAGCCGTCGATCAGTCCGGAGCCGGCGATGATCCCGTCGGCCGCGATGTCGCCGCCGACCAGCGTGCCGAACTCGCGGAACGTGCCCTTGTCGAGAAGGTGCTCGAGACGCGCGCGGGCGTCGAGCTTGCCCTTGCCGTGATGCTTGGCGAGCCGCTCCGGGCCGCCCATCGCATGCGCCTGTCGGCGCCGACGGCCTAGCTCGTCGAGCGTCTCCTCCCAGTCCTCGGCTCTTCGTCATGCGCACTTCCTGTCGTCCAAAGGCGATCGTCGCACCGGCATGTTCACGTTGACCATACTGAATTGCTTACTGTAGCGTCCTCTCTTATGGGTGACCACGGCGGTCTCAAGGTCGACGCGGCCGTGGCCAGCGGACTCGCCAACATCGCAAAAGCGGCCAGCACGCTGGAGCGACGGGGTTACGACTGCTGCTGGACGGCCGAGATCAACCACGATCCTTTCCTGCCGTTGGCGCTGGCCGCCGAGCACACCACAAGTATCGAACTGGGCACCAGCATCGCGGTGGCATTCGCGCGCAATCCGATGACCGTCGCCAACGTCGGCTGGGATCTGCAGGCCTACTCGCAGGGCCGCTTCCTGCTCGGCCTCGGCTCGCAGGTTCAGGCGCACATCGAGAAGCGGTTCAGCATGCCGTGGAGCCAGCCCGTGCGTCGCATGCGTGAGTTCGTCCTGGCGCTGCACGAGATCTGGTCGTGTTGGCGCGACGGCACGAAGCTGCGATTCGAGGGCGACTTCTACACGCACAAGCTGATGACGCCGATGTTCACGCCTGAGCCGCAGCCGTACGACTTTCCGAAGATACTCGTCGCCGCCGTTGGGGAAGCGATGACCGAGATGTGCGGTGAGGTCGCCGACGGCATGCTCGCGCACGCCTTCACCACCAAGCGCTACTTCGAAGAGGTGACGACGCCGGCGTTGCTGCGCGGCATGCAGCGGTCTGGTCGGCAGCGCAGCGAGTTTCAGCTGTCCGCTCCGATCTTCGTGGTCACCGGAAACGACGAATCCGAGTTGGCCGCGGGCGCCGTCGGCAACGCGCAAGCAGATCGCCTTCTACGGCTCGACTCCCGCGTACCGCAAGGTTCTCGAGCTGCACGGCTGGGGCAGACCTGCACACCGAACTGCACCGGCTGAGCCTGGCGGGGGAGTGGGACGCCATGGGCTCGCTCATCGACGACGAGATCCTCGAGACGTTCGCGGTCGTCGCGCCAATCGACACGGTGGCGAGCAAGATCCGCGAGCGATGCGACGGGGTGATCGACCGCGTCCTGGTGGGCTTCCCATCTGCTGTCCCGGAGGACACCGTCATCTCCGTGCTGCAGGAGCTGCGCGGCCAACCAGTGAGGAGTCGCCCGTGACCGCGCCGACGATGGACGAAGCCGCCAGGGTGTTCGCCGACCCGTTGGCCTACGCCGACGAGGCGAAACTGCATGCGGCGCTGACGCATTTGCGGGCCAACGCCCCCGTGTCGCGGGTCGACGTGCCGCCGTACCGGCCGTTCTGGGCCATCACCAAGCACGCCGACATCATGGCGATCGAGCGTGCTAACACGCTGTTCACCAACTCGCCACGGCCGGTGCTGATGACGGCTGAGGCCGACGAGCAACAGGCTGCGATAGGGATCAGCACGCTGATCCACATGGACGACCCCCAACATCGCGTGGTTCGGGCCATCGGCGCCGACTGGTTCCGGCCGAAAGCCATGCGGGCGTTGAAGGTTCGCGTCGACGAGCTCGCCAAGCGATTCGTCGACAACATGGTGGAGTCCGGTCATCGAGTGCGACTTCGTGCAAGAGGTCGCGGTGAACTACCCGCTCTACGTGATCATGTCGATGCTCGGCATTACCCGAATCCGACTTTCCGCGGATGCTCAAGTACACACAGGAACTATTCGGCAACGACGATGCCGAGTTTCAGCGCGGGACATCCAAAGAGGAGCAGATGGCCGCGCTGCTCGACATGTTCCAGTACTTCACCGAATTGACCGCATCACGGCGGGCAGAACCCGACCGAGGATCTCGCGTCGGCCATCGCCAACGCCACGATCGACGGCGAGCCGCTCTCCGATATCGACACGGTGTCGTACTACGTCATCATCGCCACCGCGGGCCACGACACCACCAGCGCCGTGATCTCCGGCGGGTTGCACGCCCTGATCGAACACCCCGATCAGCTTGCGCGCTTCGCGATAACCCGGATCTGATGCCGTTGGCCACCGAGGAGATGATCCGCTGGGTCACGCCGGTCAAGGAGTTCATGCGCACCGCGCAGGAGGACACCACTGTTCGCGGTGTGCCGATTGCTGCCGGGGAATCGGTGCTGTTGTCCTACGCGTCGGCCAACCGCGACGAGGACGTCTTCGACGATCCGTTCCGGTTCGACGTGGGCCGCGATCCCAACAAGCACAACGCGTTCGGCTACGGCGTGCACTTCTGTCTCGGCGCTGCGCTGGCCCGGATGGAGGTCAACAGCTTCTTCTCCGAGCTGGTGCCGCGGCTGGAGTCGATCGAACTCGCCGGCGATCCCCAACACATCGCCACCATCTTCGTCGGCGGGCTCAAGCACCTGCCGATCCGGTACTCGCTCAAGTGAATTGACCCCACGACCGGGAGGACGGCCACCCCCATTGCATTCGAGGCGGCCGTCCTGTCGGCAGGTCAGACCGGAAGTGGAATCCAGATCCCGAAGAAGTAGAAGCCCCATTGGTTGTAGCCGGGGTCCCACACCGGTTGCTCGTGGAAGCCCCAGTAGTTGATCGGCGGCGGCGGCGGACCCCACGCCTCCGGCAACGGTCCGTCCCACGGCGGCGGCGGTGGTGCACCCCAGCCCCACGGCGGCAGGTCGCCACCCCATGGGGCGCCGTGGAACCGGCCGCGCCAGTCGTTGTCGCCGGGATTCCACGGCGGCCGCCAGTCGTGGTTGTCGGGTCCGCGGAAGTCACCAGGCGGTCCGCCAGTCGTGATCGGTCGGGTCCGCCGGGTCCGCGGAAGTCGCCGGGCGGACCACCCGGCCCGCCTGGTCCGCGGAAGTCACCGGGTGGACCACCCGGTCCGCCTGGTCCGCGGAAGTCATTGTTCGGCGGACCGTCGGCTCCGCGCTGCGGCGGCCCCTCGGGTCCGCGCTGCGGCGGCGGTCCGCCCGGACCACCGGGGCCACACTGCGCGCCCGGGGCCGGGATGCAGGGTGCCGCGTTGGCAACGCCTGAAGGCAGACTGATGCCCGCTGCTCCGAGAGCGCAGCCGATCGCCGCTCCGGCGACCACTTGTTTGAGTTTCATTACCAAGCCTTTCCAGCGTCGGTAGACGCCCCAACCCAAAGGCGAGGTTAAGTAGGCACTCTAAGAGTGAGCTATGTCGTCAGTAGCAATGTGCTGGCAGCCTGCCAGCTGTTAATTGACAACGCGGTCAACGGAATTCAACGCTGGGGCGTTGGACCTGTCCAGTTGTGCCTGCAGCGTGTTGGCCCCGAGGCTCGAGTCCTTCTTGTGGTGGGATCGCGCCTGGATGGAGACGTCGTGGCCCTCGGCGGCCTTGCGCAGGGCGCCGATAGTGGCCTGTTCGCGGGTGATGTGGGTGAACGGGTCCCAGTGATACCAGCGCATGGCGTTCTCGAAGGTCATCTTGTTGACCTCGTCGTCGGGCACATTGTTCTTGGTCAGCACCTCGTGCAGCTGCTCGGGAGCCCCTGGCCACATCGCTGTCGCTGTGCGGGTAGTCGGCTTCCCAGCAGATGTTGTCGATGCCGATCTCGTTGCGCAGCGCCACCCCGACTTGATCGGAGATGAAGCAGGTCAAGAAGTGCTCGCGGAACACCTCCGAGGGCTTCTTGCCTTTGAAGTCCTGGCCCGTCCACGTCGAGTGCATCTCGTAGGTGCGGTCGGCTCGTTCGAGGAAGTAGGGGATCCAGCCCGGTGCCGCCCTCGGACAGGCGCGATCTTGAGGTCGGGGTACTTCTTGATCGGCTTGGACCACAACAGGTCGGCGGCGGCTTGGACGATGTTCATCGGCTGCAGCGTGATCATCACGTCCATCGGGGCATCCGGAGCGGTGATCGCCAGCTTGCCCGGACGAGCCGATGTGCACGTTCATCACCGTGTCGGTGTCCACCAACGCTTCCCACAAGCGGCGTCCAGTGATCGTCGTGGAAGGACGGATAGCCCATGGCGGCGGGGTTCTCGGTGAAGGTCAGGGCGTGCACGCCGCGCTCGGCGTTGCGGCGCACTTCTTTGGCGCAGGCCTCGGCATCCCAAATCACCGGCAGGCACATCGGGATGAAGCGCGCTGGGTAAGCGCCGCACCACTCCTCGACGTGCCAATCGTTGTAGGCCTGCAACAACGCCAACGAGAACTCGGGATCCTCCGTCACGAACAACCGGCCCGCGAAACCTGGGAACGACGGAAAGCAGATCGAGCCAAGGATGCCGCCGGCGTTCATGTCCTTGACGCGCTCGTCGACGTCGTAACACCCCGGGCGGATCTCATCGAGCCCCGTCGGTTCCAGGCCGTACTCCTCCTTGGGCCGGCCGGCGACGGCGTTCAACGCGACGTTGGGGATGACTACGTCGCGGAACTGCCAGGTATCCGACCCGTCCGGGTTGTGCACCAACCGCGGCGCCTCATCCAGGTACTTCTTGGACAGATGATTGCTGAAACATGTCCGGCGGCTCGACGATGTGATCGTCAACGCTGATCAGGATCATGTCGTCCTTGTTCATGCCCATTTCCTCTCAACCGCCTTACCGTATGCCCAACAGTTTAGCGTTCCGAATCGCGCGCGGCGTATACGGTGTTCCTAGCGACAACTTACGGTGATGCGGGGTGACCATGGCACGAATTGCGCCTTCAGCGGCTTTCGCTTCGGTGCCGACGGCCGATCTCGGCCAGGGCGACCGGATCAATCTCGGAGTGGCTTCGATACTCGGCCACCGGCCCGAAGTTGCGGGAGCATTGGGCTCTTTGACGGTGGCGCTGCGATCCAGCGGGACGTTGTCCCCGCGGCTGGTTGAACTTGTGCGGCTGCGGATCGCGTTCCACAACCAGTGCCGGAGCTGTATGTCGGTGCGCTACCAGAGCGCCATCGACGACGGCCTCACCGAGGACGCTGTGTGCTCTCTCGAGCGGCCTTCCGACGCCGATGATCTCTCGCCCGCCGAGCGCAGTGCCGTGCGCTTCGCCGATCTCTTCGCCACCGACCACCTCTCCATCGACGACTCGGTGTACGACGACCTACGCCGCCATTTCACCGAAGAGGAGCTCGTCGAGCTCGGTGTGCATTGCGCCTACGCGGTCGGCATGGGCCGGCTGGCGGCGACGTGGCAGGTTACCGATGATGTGCCCGATGCATTCCGATCAGAGTCGGAAATCGCCTGTGGCGCCCTGGGTTTCAGAGGGCGTCGTCGCCTCGGGCTAGCAGCAGCGCGGATTCGGGTTCGACTCCGTCGCGGCGTGCCGCATCCGCCAGTACTCCCGTTCGGATATCGACCTCCTCGCCGGGATGGATGCGCCTGCGATGCTCGACATAGCGCCGATAGTGGTTATCGCCCATCAATGTGCCCCAGTACCAACCGATTTGGCGTGCGATTTCGGCAGCGCGTCCCATTGCTTTTGCACCTCCCGTTCCGCATGAGTCGGAATCAGTCCGGACGGCGCGAAGATTCGCGACGGCACCGGCTCGTCCTCGGTCAGCGGTTTGCCGCCGCCGCGGATCGCTCGCAGCGCAACGATCACACCCGCGGCGAACACGATGACGACCAGCGACGCGAACACGATTGACAACGTGCCCTGAATGAACGTGTTGCGGACGATCTTGTCGACATCAGCGGGGGTCTTCGCAGTGAGACAGCGTCTTTCCCGCCTCCTTGGCGGCCTGGCAGATGCTGTGCTGCTTCCAGTAGCCCAGCTTCGGGTCCGCCGAGAAGATCTTCTGCCACGACGCTGTCAGAGTGACCGTGAGATCCCAGAACAGCGGAATCGCCGGTATCCATGCCCATTTCAGCAATCCGCGTTTGATCACCACGACGGTGACCACCGTCAGTGCGATCGCAGCGAGCAGCTGGTTGGCGATCCCGAACAACGGGAACAGCGTGTTGATGCCGCCGAGCGGATCGGTGACGCCCATCAGCAGGATGCTGCCCCATGCGGCGACGACGATGACGCTGCAGATCCACGCGCCAACCCGCCAGCTCGGATTCTGCAGCTTCTTGAGCGGTCCGCCGAGATTGCCAAGGCCGTCGGACAGCATGAACCGCGCGACTCGCGTGCCCGCATCGACGGTGGTGAGGATGAACAGCGCCTCGAACATGATCGCGAAGTGGTACCAGAACGCCTTGAGCGCTGTGCCGCCGAATACCTGGTGCAGCACCTCCGACATGCCGAACGCCAATGTCGGTGCGCCACCGGTGCGCGACACGATCGACTTCTCGCCAACGTCTTCGGCGGCCGCCGTGATCTCGGCCGGAGTGATCGGAGCCCCCGAAAGGCCGAGTCCGTTGACGTACTCGGCGGCAGTCTGCGCAGTGGCACCCGTCTGCGCCGCGGGCGCGTTCATCGCGAAGTACAGGTGCTGGTTGATGATGGCCGCGGTGATCAGAGCCATGATCGCGACGAACGACTCGGTGAGCATGCCGCCGTATCCGATCAGCCGCATCTGGCTTTCCTTCTCGAGCAGCTTCGGGGTGGTGCCGGACGAGATCAACGCGTGGAAGCCCGACAGCGCGCCGCACGCGATCGTGATGAAGAGGAAGGGGAACAGCGAGCCGGCGAACACCGGACCGTTGCCCTTCGTGGCGAACTGCGAGATGGCAGGCGCTTCCATGATCGGGCGGGCCAACAGGATGCCGATCGCCAACAGCGCGATGGTGCCGACCTTCATGAACGTCGACAGGTAGTCGCGCGGGGCCAGCAGGAGCCACACCGGCAACACCGAAGCCGCAAAGCCGTAGATGATGATGCACCACGACAACGCGACCTTCGACAACGTGAACCAGTCAGCGCCCCAGGAGGTTTCGGCAACCCAGCCGCCGGAAATGACCGCAAGCAGCAGCAGTGCAACGCCGATCAGCGATACCTCCGACACCCGGCCGGGACGCAGGAACCGCAAGTAGATGCCCATGAAGATCGCGATGGGAATCGTCATCGCGATGGAGAAGACGCCCCATGGGCTCTCGGCGAGGGCGCCCACGACCACCAGTGCAAGCACCGCGAGCAGGATCACCATGATGACCAGCACGCCGATGATGGCGGCGGCACCGCCGATTGCCCCGAGTTCGTCGCGCGCCATCTGTCCTAGGGAGCGGCCGCGTCGTCGAACCGAAATCGACAACACCAGGTAGTCCTGCACGCAGCCGGCCACTACCGCGCCGATGATGATCCAGATGGTGCCAGGCAGATAGCCCATCTGCATTGCCAGCACCGGGCCGACGAGCGGGCCTGCCCCGGCGATCGCAGCAAAGTGATGGCCGTACAGCACCCGACGATCGGTCGGCATGTAGTCGGTGGCGTTCTCGAAAAGCTCAGCGGGGGTGGCGGTGTCGTCGCGCGGACGCACGATCTTCATCTCGATCAGCCGCGCATAGAACCGGAAGCCGATCACGTACGTGCAGATTGCCGCGATGACGAACCAGACCGCGTTGATCGTCTCCCCGCGGAAGAACGCGATGATCGCCCATGCGATCGCTCCGAGCACCGCGATGATCGCGAAGATGATCTTGTGCCTTGTGGTGATCGGTGATCGGTCGATGATCGCTACCGGCGGCAGGTCCTTGTCGGTGCGGATGTAGGTGAGGTCGCCGTCCTGTTCCTCGATGCGGTCCGATGGTGCGGCGGTGGGTGTAGCCACGGTCTCTCCCTCGTCATCGCGTTTCGTGTCAGGTGACTGTGATCCTTCCACCGCGGAAAACGGTGTTGGGGCGATTCGGGGTATCGATTCGGTTATGAACCACGCTCGTAGAAGGCGCGCACGGTGTCGATAGTGTCGGCCTCAGCTGGGCTTTTGTCGTCGCGGTAGCGCAGCACGCGCGCGAATCGCAGGGCCATTCCGCCGGGGTAGCGCGACGAGCCCTGGACTCCGTCGAACGCGATCTCGACCACCTGCTCGGGTCCGAGTTTGACCACGTAGCCGTCCGTCGGGCCGTCGGCGAATTCCATGAAGCGCGTGGTCTGCCACTCCAGCATCGCGTCCGTCATCCCCTTGAAAGTCTTGCCCAGCATGACGAATCCGCCGGTCGCCGGGTCGCGCGCGCCGAGGTGGATGTTGGACAGCTTGCCGGTGCGACGGCCCGAACCCCACTCGACGCCGAGCACGACCAAGTCGAGGGTGTGCACCGGCTTGACCTTCAGCCAGCCCGCGCCGCGGCGACCCGCCTCGTACGGCGCCGTCAGCGACTTCGCCATCACCCCTTCGTGACCGGCGTCGAGTGTGACGTCGAGAAACCGCTGTGCGGCGTCGGCGTCGTCGGTGATCAAGCGGTCGACACGATGGGCTTTCGGCACGATGGCGTCGAGGGCGGCGGCGCGCTCGCTGGTGGGCCGGTCCAGCAGGTCTTCGCCGTCGAGATGCAGCAGGTCGAACACGAACACCGACAACGGCTGCGACTCGCGGGCGGCGGCGATGTCGACACTGCGCCCGAACCGCGACGCGGTGACCTGGAACCGGTGTGGACGCCCGTCGGCGCGCAGGGCGATCGCCTCCGCATCGGCGATCAGGTCGGTGACCGGCAGCGCCAACGTCGGCCTCGACCACCTCCGGCAAGCGTTCGGTGACGTCGTCGAGGCTGCGGGTATAGATCGACACCGCATCGCCCGCGCGGTGGATCTGTACCCGCGCGCCGTCGAGCTTGGCCTCGAAAACTGCTGTGCCGCCGAGGCGTTCGAGCGCCTCGCGAACACCGGTCGCGGTCTGGGCCAGCATCGGGCCCACCGGGCGTGCCCGACTCGCAGCGTGAATTGTTCCAGCGCCGCCTCGCCGCCGGTCAACGCGGCGGCCGCGACGGCAGGAAGGTCGCCGCCGAGCATCGCAGCGCGACGCACCACCGGCGCCGCGACGTCCGCGGCCTTCGCCACCGCGTCGGCCATCACCCCGACCAGGGCACCCTGGCGCAGCTCGCCGCCGAGCAGGCGGCGCAGAAACGTCTGCTCGGCCTCGGTGGCCGCGGCGAACAGTCCCTTGACGAGTTCGGCCCGCCGCGCCTGCGATCCCTTTCCGGCGACCTGGCCGATCTCGCTGAAGGCGGCGTCGACGTGCGGCCACGGTCAGCGACGGCTCCGTCGACGGCGACGGCAACGAGCGCAGTGCCGCCCAGCCGACGCCGATCTGCCGTTGCGGCAGTTCCCCGGACAGCCAGGACACCACCACCGCGACCAGCTTCGGGTCCTCCTCGGCGCCGGCGCGGCGAAGGAGGTCGGCGATGCGGGCGATCTTCGCCAACCGCGCGGAGGTCGCGCCGACCTCGGCCGACGCGGTCGCGACGTCAACGAGCTGCACGAGCCCAGCCTGGCACGGACGTCAGACATCTCCGAGCAGGTCGCTGAGCACGGCCGCCTCGGCCCGCAGGGTGGCCGCGCGGTCGGTGTGGCTTGCGTCGATCTGCTTGGCGGCGGCGAGCCGTTCGTCGACCTCCCCGTACAACAGCGAGCGGATCTGCGCGTCGGACAACTCACGCCGCGCCACCTCGGCGGCGCCGAGCCCAACCACGCCGCCGGCGATCGTCCCGCTCGACGGGGCATCCACCCGCGCGCCGTCGGGGGTTTCGGCGTTGTCGATCGCGCTGAGGGCCGAACGCAGCGCTGAAACCCGCGTGGCGTCGCGGTCCTTGCGGGCGGCCAGCAGCGCGTCGCGGAGCGTGGTTCGCCAATGCTGTGCTGCGGTCATGGCACGCCAAAGTAGGCGCGAGCGACCGCATTTGCACATGATTTTCCGGCGCGTCGACGTACAGACGCGGTCGCTCGCGGGGCTATTTCACTGCGAAGGAGACGGTGTGCCAGCCGGTGGCGCCGTCGGGGACAGGGTCGGCCTCGTCGGACGTCTGGACCGCACCGGTGTTGTCGGTGGCCCGCACCGTGATGGTGTGTGGTCCCGGCTGGGTGGCCTGCCAGTTGAAGCTCCACAGCCGCCACGTGTCGTTCGAGTAGCCGGTGCCGAGATCGGCCGGCTGCCAGTCGCCTTGCTTGTCCGGGCTGTCGATGCGGACCTCGACGCCGCGCACGCCGCGGTTCTGCGCCCAGGCGACGCCGCCGAACGTCACCGGTCCGCTGGCGACGTCCTGCCCGCTGCGGGGCACGTCGATGCGGGATTCCGTCTTGATCGGCCCGCGCGGCGACCAACCCAGCCGCGTCCAGTACGCCTCGGCCTTATCGAATCGGGTCACCTCCAAGTCGACGACCCATTTGGTGGCCGACACGTAGCCGTAGAGGCCGGGGACCACCAGCCGGGCGGGGTAGCCGTGTTCGGTCGGCAGCGGCTGGCCGTTCATCCCGACCGCCAGCAGCGAGTCGCGGTTGTCGGTGAGGGCGTCGACGGGTGTGCCTGCGGTGAAGCCGTCGATCGACATCGACAGCACCATGTCGGCGTCCGAGTGCACGCCGGCTTCGGCCAGCAGGTCGCGCACCCGATAGCCCGTCCACGCGGCGTTCGAAATCAGGTCGCCACCAACGGGATTCGACACGCATGTCAGGGTCACCAGCTTCTCGACGACTTCGAATCGGTCCAGATCCTCGAAGCGGTAGGTGATCTCGCGGTCCACCATGCCGTGGATCTTCAGCTGCCAGTCCGTCCGGCTCAGCTGCGGCACGCTCAGCGCGGTGTCGATCCGGTAGAAGTCGGCGTTGCTGGTGACGAACGACGGCAGCGCAACGCCTTTCGGCTGCACTGTCGGCGGCACCGGTGGGGCGCCGACATCGACCGGCGGCAACGCGAACGCGTCGCGATCACCCGAGACCGAGTGCAGGAGGCGCGACAGCACGACGCCACCGACGCCGCTGAGCGCTCCCGCGCCGAGAAAACCCAGCGTCACCAACGACAGTCGGCGGCCGCGGTCGGGGGAGTCGGCGTTGTCGGGGGCGTCCGTCTGCTCCGGCTCGTCGACGAACCGTCCCGAGGTGAGCAGCCGCAGCACCGCGACGCCGCATGCGGTGCCGACCACGGTGGGCACGATGTCGAACCACTGTCGCTCCTGCGCGCGAGAGCACGGCCGCACACCCCGCGATCCCGGCGACGACGATCGCGGCGCTGCCCACCGGAACACGACGCGTCTCCCATCGCGCGGTCACCGCCGCGACGAGGGCGATCACCCCGAGTACGAGGATCGTGAGAAACAGTTTGTCGGCCGTGCCGAAGGTCTGGATCGCCCACTCCTTGACCGGCCCGGGAGTCAGGTCGATGACGGCGGAGCCGATCGCGGTGCGGGCGTCGGCCTGTGGCCCGAACGCGACGGCGAGCAGTTCGGTGACCCCGAGCGCGACCGCGGCCGCAGCTATGCCGGCCAGCATCCGCTTGTCGGGCGCTGGTGTGGCCATAACCAAAACCTACCTGCGCGGCGGGCTGCCAGGCCTTACGAAGTCATGACGTCGCAGGCGGCCCACCCGAAAGGCTTACCGGATGTGCGATGAGATAAGTTGCTTGAGCGGTTGGACCACAGTCTTTGAAAGGGAGCTAGATGGAGATCGAGGGCAAGAAGGCAGTCGTCGTCGGTGGGGCATCGGGCTTCGGAAGGCGACCGCCGAGTTGCTGGCCAAGCGGGGCGCGAGCGTGGCGGTGCTGGACCGGCCGCAGTCGAAGGGCAAGGAAGTCGCCGACGCGATCGGCGGCACGTTCCACGAGGTGGACGTCACCGATTTCGACGGCACCGAGAAGGTGCTGCAGCAGGCGATCGACGGCCTTGGCGGACTGCACATCATCGTGACGACCGCGGGCGGCGGCATCGGCGAGCGCACCGTCAAGAAGGACGGTCCGCACAGCCTGGAGTCCTTCCGCAAGTACCGTCGACCTCAACCTCATCGGCACCTTCAATATCAGTAGGCTCGCGGCCTGGCAGATGAGCCAGCAGGATCTCGTGGACGACGAGCAAGAGGAGCGCGGCGTCATCATCAACACCGCCTCGATCGCCGCGTTCGAGGGACAGATCGGGCAGGTGGCCTACACCGCGTCCAAGGCCGCGATCGCCGGAATGTGCCTCACCATGGCCCGCGACCTGGGCAGCCTGGGCATCCGCGCCCTGGCCATCGCGCCGAGCCTGTTCGCCACCGGCCTGACCGAGGGCATCCCCGACGAGTTCGCCAAGGCGCTGACCAAGGACGCGGCGTTCCCGAAGCGTCTCGGCCGGCCGGAGGAGTACGCGAAGCTCGTCCTGGCAATCGTCGAGAACCCGATGCTCAACGGCCAGTGCCTCCGGCTGGACGCCGGCCAGCGCTTCGCTCCCAAGTAAGTCGGTGATTTCGGCGCGACTGATGGACGCTCAGCGACCTTAAGCGCGCCGAAATCGCATACGCTGGCGGCGTGGCGACCGTCGCCGATCACGTCATCTCAGCTCTGACGATCAGCGGCGTTCGCCGCGTGTACGGACTTCCTGGTGACAGCCTCAACGGCTTCACCGACGCGATCCGGCGTTCAGGCGAAATCACTTGGGAGCACGTCCGTCACGAGGAGACGGCCGCGTTCGCAGCCGCGGCGGACGCCGCGCTGACCGGACAGCTCGCGGTCTGCGCCGGCAGCTGCGGCCCTGGCAACCTGCATCTGATCAACGGACTGTTCGACGCGCAGCGCAGCCGGGTTCCTGTGCTGGCGATCGCCGCGCACATCCCGCGCACGGAGATCGGTTCGGAGTACTTCCAGGAGACGCATCCGCAGGAGCTGTTCCGCGAATGCAGCGTCTACCGCGAACTCGTCAGCACGCCGGAGATGTTGCCGCGGATCCTCGAGATGGCGATGCGGGCCGCCGTCGAGGAGAGCGGGGTGGCCGTCGTCGTCATTCCCGGCGAGATCTTCCTGCAGCGCGCCGAAGCCTCGGGATTCCAGACGCGTCCGATCACACCGACTCGTTCCGTGGTGCGCCCCGACGACGAGTCGCTGCAGCAGGCGGCCGAAATCCTCAACGGCGCAGAGGCTGTCACGATTCTCGGCGGCGCAGGTGTCGAAGGCGCCCATGACGAGTTGATCCAGGCGGCCGCGACGCTCGGCGCGCCGATCGTGCATGCGCTGCGCGGCAAGGAGTTCATCGAATACGACAACCCGTTCGACGTCGGCATGACCGGGCTTCTTGGCTTCGCCTCGGGGTACAAGGCGATCAAGGAGGCCGACGCGCTGCTGATGCTCGGCACCGACTTCCCGTATCAGCAGTTCTATCCCGACAACGCCAAAGTCGTTCAGGTCGACATCCGCGGCCGCAATCTCGGCCGTCGCACCCCGATCGATCTCGGACTGGTCGGCACCGTGAAAGACACCCTGGCCGCGCTGCAGCCGCTGCTGCGGCAGAAGGACCAACGCGACCACCTCGACCGCTCGCTGCAGCATTACCGCAAGACCCGCAAGACGCTGGACGAGCTGGCCGTCAACGATCGCGACCGAAGCCCGATCCGGCCGGAATACGTTGCGGGGCTTGCTGATCGGCTCGCCGCCGATGATGCCGTCTTCACCGTCGACGTGGGTTCGCCGGTGGTGTGGGCGGCGCGCTACCTGAAGATGAACGGCCGCAGGCGACTGGTGGGCTCGTTCAACCACGGCACCATGGCGTGCGCGCTGCCGCACGCGATCGGCGCGCAGACCGCGTTCCGCGACCGCCAGGTGGTCGCGCTGGCCGGCGACGGCGGGCTCACGATGATGTTCGGCGAACTGATGACGCTGATCCAGAACCGGTTGCCGGTCAAGGTGATCGTCTTCAACAACTCGTCGCTGAACTTCGTCGAGCTGGAGATGAAGGCCGCGGGCATCGTCAACTTCGGCACCGATCTGGTCAACCCGAATTTCGCGGACGTCGCGCAGGCGATGGGGATCTTCGGCCGGCGCGTCGAGCGGCCCGCCGACCTGCGAGCAGGCGTTGACCGACGCGTTCGCGTACGACGGACCGGCGATCGTCGACGTGGTGACCGCGCGCCAGGAGCTGTCGATACCGCCTGCGATCACCGTCGAGCAGGCCAAGGGCTTCTCGCTCTACGCAATCCGGACCATCCTGGCCGGCCGTGGCGACGAGCTTCTCGACCTGATCACCACCAACGTCGCGCGACGAATTCTCGACTGAGTCGGATGACGTTCAGCACTTTTTCAGCCAACTCTGATCTTGACCGCTAATGTTTGCCCATGCGTATGAGGGTGTGGTCAGTGCTTGCTGTCGTTTTGCTCTTGGCGGCCTGCGGCGGCCCCAAGCCGCAAGTCGCCGGAGAAGACCAAAGTCGGGACCCGCCCGACACCAGCAACGTCAAGATCAACGGTGACGCCTCCGACCCGGTGAACAAGCTGGTGATCCAGGCGATCGCCGACCTGGAGGAGTACTGGGGCAAGGAGATGCCCGAGCTGTACCAGAAGGACTTCGAACCGATCACCGGCGGCTACTACGCCGTCAACCCGTCGACCGATGACGCACCACCGTGCGCCCAGGACGGCGAGCGAGGTTGCCGGGAATGCGTTCTACTGCTCGACCAAGGACGTCGTCGCCTGGGACGCCGAGGGTCTGCTACCCGAGCCTGCAGAAGAAGTACGGCGACTTCGTCATCCCGGTGGTGATGGCCCACGAGTGGGGCCACGCCGTACAGGCACGGTCCAACTTCACCGCGCGCACCGTGACCAAGGAGCTGCAGGCCGACTGCTTCGCGGGCGCGTGGTCGAAACACGCCAAGGACGACGGCGTCTTCGAGGTGACCGCCGCCGACATGGACACGGCACTGGCCGGCATTCTCGACCTGCGTGACACGCCGGGCACTTCCAACATCGACCCCAACGCGCACGGCAGCGGCTTCGACCGGGTCAGCGCCTTCCAGGACGGCTTCGACAACGGAGTCGGGAAGTGCAAGGACTATCGCGACGACGAGCCGATGGTGCTCGAGCTGCCGTTCAGTACCGAGGAGGACGCCGCGCGCGGCGGCGACGCGCCGTACGACTCCATCGTCAACGGCGTTCCGTATGACATCGAGGACTACTGGACGCAGCTGTACCCCGAACTGGCCGATGGGAAGGAGTGGCCGCCGCTGCGCAGCATCGAGCCGTTCTCTCCGGACAGTCCGCCGAACTGCGGTGGGCAGTCCGCGGAGGGCTTCGCGTTGTTCTATTGCGTGGCAGACGATTACGTCGGCTGGGACAACGTCGATGCCATGCCCGCGGTTTACAACCAAGGCGGTGACTACGCGGTCGCGACGCTGCTCGCCACCCAGTGGGGTTTGGCGGCGCTGACCCGGCTGGGCGACGAGTCCGACGAGAAGACGTCGACGTTGCGCGGCGACTGCCTTGCCGGCGGCTACACGGCCAGCGTGATCATCTACAACCGCCCGGAAACCAGCACCTACCACATCTCGCCGGGTGACCTCGACGAAGGGATCAAGGCGCTGCTGGTGTTCCGCGGTGAGGGCGACGTGGAGCGCCAAGGCGCGGGCTGGGCCCGGGTCAAGGCGTTCCGCCAGGGCGTCATCGACGGGGCCAAGTCCTGCCTGGATTACGAGGACAAGTAGCTCACGACGGCCTTGGCCGCCGGACAGAATGGCCGTATCCGGATATGTGCGCACCTCCCAGCGTTGAGTGGGAGGTACAGATATCGGACCAGCACTAGTACAGATCTGTAACTAGATCGGTGCGATGGGCGGCGGGACGATGTCTGTACCGACCAGGGGAGGAATCGACCATGAGTAATCCGACAGCCGCCGTCGACCTTAGTCAGGTGGCGGCCAAGCACCGAGCGATATGGGCGTCTGGCGACTACGCAAAACTCGCCACCGAACTCGTCTCGCCCCTCGGCCCCGTGCTGGTGGTTGCCACCGGCATAGGGCCCGGCGATCGAGTGCTGGACGTGGCCTCAGGCACCGGAAACGCGGCGATTCCCGCCGCAGAGACCGGAGCGAGCGTCGTCGCAAGCGATCTCTGTCCGGAGTTGTTGGAGCAGGGCAGCCGGCTGGCGGCCGAGCGCGGCGTCGACCTCGAATGGCGCGAGGCCAACGCCCATGAATTGCCTTTCGGGGACGACGAATTCGACGTGGTGATGTCGTGTATCGGCGTGATGTTCGCACCGTTCCATCAGCTCGCGGCCGACGAGCTGGTTCGGGTGTGCAAACCGGGCGGCAGGATCGGTTTGATCAGCTGGACGCCCGAGGGTCACATCGGCAAACTGTGGGCCGCGATGAAGCCGTACGCTCCTGCGCCCCCGCCCGGTGCGCAGCCACCTCCGTTGTGGGGTCAAGAGGATCACGTCCGCGCGCTGCTCGGCGACCGCGTCACAGATGTCGTCACGGAGCGACGGATGCTGGATGTCACCCACTTCGCCGACGGCGCTGAGTTCCGTGACTACTTCAAGGCGGTCTACGGGCCGACGATCGCGGTGTACCGCAACATCGAGGGCGATCCCGACCGCGTGGCCGCCCTCGACGCGGACATCGCGCAGGTGGGCGACAGCGTGCTGAGCGGCTCATCGGGCATGGAATGGGAGTACCTGCTCCTGACCGCGCGCAAGGGCTGATTACATGTCTGCATGCCCGATGACGCGCAGCAGCTTCCGACCCTGAGCGACGCCGACCAGATCGCCCTGCAGCGCTGGGTGCGCGAGCAGGGCCTCGGGTCGACGGTCACCGATGTCGAGCCGCTGACCGGCGGCACCCAGAACATCGTGGTGCGGGTGCACGTCGATGGGCGTCCGATGGTGTTGCGAAGGCCGCCGGTGCACCCCCGGCCGACGAGCGACAAGACGATGCTGCGCGAGATCGCGGCGCTGCGCACCCTGGCAGGCACACCGGTGCCACACCCCGGGTTCATCGCCGGTTGCGACGACCTCGACGTGCTCGGCGTGGTGTTCTACCTGATGGAGGAGGTCGACGGTTTCAACCCCGGGGACGACATGGACGAGGCGTACGTCCGTGACGCCGGCATGCGCCATCAAGTCGGGCTCTCGTATGCGGCCAGCCTCGCGCAACTCGGCAATGTGGAGTGGGAGGGCAGCCCACTCGCGGAGCTCAAGCGACCGGGATCGTTTCTGGAGCGCCAGGTTCCGCAGTTCATGCGGCTGCTCGAAAGCTATCGCCACGATCAGTACGACCCCGAATCGCTGGCCGTCGCAGAACTTGCGGAGTGGTTGGAGTCCAACCGCCCACCGGACGGAGAGCCCGGAATCCTGCACGGCGACCCGCATCTGAGCAACGTCCTGCTCCGCAGGGACAAGCCGGAGTTGGCGGCGTTCGTCGATTGGGAGATGTGCACTATCGGTGACCCGCTGCTGGACCTCGGCTGGATGCTGATCTGTTGGCCACTGGAAACCAACATGATCACCGCTGGGGGAGCGCTGGCCGCACTCGGCGGGCTGGCGACGCGGCGGGAATTGCTCGAGGCGTACTTGGCAGCGGGCGGCCGCGAAACGTCAAGTCTGGATTGGTATGTCGCAATGGCGTGCTTCAAGCTGGGCATAGTGATCGAGGGCACCTGGTCGAGGTTCCTGGTCGGGCAGGCCAGCCGCGACGCGGGTGAGCGGCTGCATGCGAGCGCGCAGAACCTGATCGACGTCGGTACCCGAGTGGCCAAGGGCGACAGCCCATTCAACTTGGCCTAGCCGTACGCGTCGAAACCGAGTTTGACCGCCAGCGCGAGCCCGGCCGCACCGATCACCACGCGCATCGGCGCGGCGGGTGCATGTCGGACCACGATGGGGCCGAGCCGCGATCCGATCAGGCATCCGGCCCCGACGGCGATGACGGCCGGCCAGTTCACCGGTGCGGCGATCGCAAAGATCAGCGCTGCAACGCTGTTCGCAACGCCGAGGATCACGTTCTTGCCCGCGTTGGCATGCGCAAGCGTCGCGCCGCCTGCCCGCAATAGCATCGCGAGCAGTAGCACACCGGCCGCCGCGCCGAAGTAGCCGCCGTAGATGCAGATCACGAAGATCGCTGCGGCCTCCAACAGCACCCTGACCGTATGTCGTTGGTGGTGAGCGACTCTCGCTTCCTGACGGTTTGCACTCGGCACCAGGATCGCGACGGAGGCCAGGCCAAGCAAGATCGGGACAACCCTCTCGAATCCCTCTGCCGGCGTCGACAACAGCAGTGCCGCGCCGACTGCACCGCCGACCGCCGCGGCCGGCGCGATCCGCTTCAGCCACGCCCCCTGGCCCGCGAGCTCGGGCCGCGATCCCCAGACCGAGCCGATGCCGTTGAACACCAACGCCACGGTGTTGGTGACGTTGGCCGTTACCGGAGGAAGCCCGACCACGAGCAGCGCGGGGTAGGTGGCGACCGACGCGAGACCCGCGATACTGCCGGTGAGTCCGCCGAGCACGCCTGCAGCGACGAGAAAGGCCCAGTTCATGGGCCGCCCACGTTACTTCTTGGCGCGGAACAGTCTGTCGACCGGGTCAAGCCGGCGAAGTACTGTGACGATTACAGGCGAGGAGGTGCCATGGCGATTTCAGTGGTCGACGCGGGCCCACGTCGGGTCAGCAGGTCCGTCGAGGTAGCAGCGCCGGCAGCGGAACTGTTCGCGATGGTCGCCGACCCTCGTCGACACCACGAACTCGACGGCTCAGGGACCGTCCGTGAGAATATCGCTTGTCCGGCGAAACTCGCTGTGGGAGATCGATTCTCGACCAAGATGCGAATGCTCGGTCTGCCCTACCGGATCACCAGCACCGTGACCGCATTGGAACCGGGAGCGCTGATCGAGTGGCGTCACCCGTTCGGCCATCGCTGGCGGTGGGAATTCGACGAGATATCGCCGACGCTCACCCGGGTTACCGAGACGTTCGACTTCCACGACACGGGGGCGGTGAAGGACGCGCTGAACTACTACACCCTGACGGGTTTCGCGAAGAGCAACGCCACAGGGATCGCGGCCACGCTGGCGAAACTGCGCGACCGCTACTCCGTCGACTGAGCTCGGCCCTCAACGTCGACCGGGTCGTCGTTCCGAAATGGGATTGCACCGCGTCCGCGATACCAACTAGCATCGCGAACGTGCCGAGGCGACTCGTAGTAGCAACCCGCAGCGGGGTCTGATCCTGACCGACCCCTCGCTGTGGGTCGTCGCTACTTCGTCGGTCACTTCCTCTAATCAGAGAAGACCGGCACATGACAGTTCAATCTGCTACCAGCGCAGCGCCGCTGCCGTTTGCGTCTCACATCGATGCTCCGATGCCCCGTGGTCTGCGCGAGGAGGCCGACGCAATGTCGTTCGAAGCGTTTCACGATGAATATGCACGCAGCTCTGGACCGCTACGGCTGGGGCAGTTTCAGTGCACCGACGCCCAGCGGCCGGCCACCCGGCTGGGTCCGCAGGCCCGCAACTACCAGGCCACCCTGGCCGTCGGCGATCGCATCAGCACAACGTCGGCGGCCGCGTCCGGACCCGTCGCGGCTCTGACCGCGATGCTTTACGACAGCGGCATCGCGGTCGAGATGACGGCATTCCACCAGGTTCCGGCGGGCGAGCACACCGCGACGTTCGTCTGTGGCTGCGACGGCACCCGGTCTCAATGGGCGATGGGCTGGTCAGGCGACCCGACGCAGTCCGCGCTGCGGGCGGTCATCGCCTGTGCGAACCGGCTCTTGACCGACGCCTGATTCTCGGCGAAATAGAATTCCCGGTCGCTAGTCGCGCGATTTAGCGACCGGGAATTCTATTTCGGCGCAAGTCCCTTCAGCGCAACGGGCGCAACACGATCGGCATGCCGTCCAGCGGTACCGGCATGCCGCCGTAGTCGTAGCGAGGCTTATAGCCGGGGCGGACCAACTCGAGTCGGTACTTACGCAGCAGCCGATGCATGACGGTCTTGATTTCGAGCTGACCGAACACCATGCCGATGCATTTGTGTGCGCCGCCGCCGAACGGTGCGAACGCGTAGCGGTGCTTCTTGTGCTCCGAGCGTGGCTCGGCAAAACGGTCCGGGTCGAATTTCTCAGGGTCTGTCCACAGCTCGGGTAGGCGGTGGTTCAGGGACGGCCAGGTCACCACGTCGGTGCCCGCCGGGATGAAATGGCCGAGCAGGTCGGTGTCCCGCACCGCGCGGCGGAAATTCATCGGCAACGGGGTGACCATGCGCAGGGCTTCGTTGATCACCAGGTCGTAGGTTTCCAGCTTGTCGAGCGCCTCGATGTCCAGCGGTCCGTCGCCGATGCGGGCCGACTCGTCGCGGCAGCGATCCTGCCATTCCGGGTTGGCCGCCAAGTGATAGGCCATCGTGGTCATCGTCGATGTCGACGTGTCGTGGGCGGCCATCATCAGGAAGATCATGTGGGCCACGATGTCGGCGTCCGTGAACTTCTGCCCGTCCTCGTCCTCGGCTTGCCGCAGCACACTGAGCATGTCGGTGCCCTCGGACCCGCGCGTCTCGTTGAGCCGGGCGGCGAAGTAGTCCTCCAGCGTCTTGCGGGCCTGGATTCCGCGCCACCAGCTGAGCGGGCGGACCGGCTTGCGCACGATCGCGTTGCCTGCGCGCGTGGTCGTGGTGAAGGCACGGTTGACGGTGGTCACCAGTTCGCGATCGGTGCCGGCCTCATGGCCCATAAACACGACCGAGGCGATGTCGAGGGTGAGCTCCTTGGCGGCCGGATGGAACAGGAACCGTGGGTCGTTTTCCGCCCAGTCATTGGCCACCACCTGGCTGGCGACCGAGTCGATGTGCTCGACATAGCCCGACAGCCGGGTGCGCGTGAACGCCTCCTGCATGATCCGGCGGTGGAACATGTGCTCGTCGAAGTCGAGCAGCATCAGGCCGCGGTCGAAGAACGGACCGATGACCGGATCCCACGCGCGCTGCGAGAACTCCTTGTTGCGGTTGGAGAAGACGGCCTGCGTCGCGTCGGGTCCCAGCGCCATCACCGAAGCCAGGGCGGGTGAGTATTGGTAGTGGATCGGACCGTGCTTGCGATACACCTCCACAGCGAAGTCGGGCCCGGCGCGGAAGAACTCGATCATGTGCCCGATGATCGGCAACCCTGAATCACCCATTGCCGGCTTGAGGCCACTGCCCGCGGGAGGCTCCGCCAGAGCGAACTGCTTCCACTCGTGCTTCCGCAGCCGCTTCTCGGCGAGGCCCATGCCGGGGATCGTGACCGGAGTCGGCTTCAACCGCCGTTTCGCCTGGTCGAGCAGGTAATCCTTGGTGCTGATGGTCGGCATCTGGACACTCCCATGGGAAATCACGAGCTGTGGTGGATGTCACCTGACCATCCATCCTGATATGGTGACTTGACGCGTGTCAAGTTTTGATCCCGCGCGTCGCGATGAAAAGGTCTAGAGCCATGACGGCCCAACCCGCACCACAGCAGATCCGCCGCACCCGCGGCGACCGCCAGCGCGAGGCGATCGTCACCGCGGTACGCGAGCTGCTCCAGGAGCGGACGTTCGGCGACTTGTCCGTGAGCACCATCAGCGAGCGGGCCGGCGTCGCCCGGTCCGGTTTCTACTTCTACTTCGACTCGAAGTACGCAGTGCTCGCGGTGATCCTGGCCGACGCCGGTGAGCTGCTCGACAGCCTGACCCACCATTTCGCGCCGCGGGAGCCGGGTGAGACGCCGGCGGCGTTCGCCAAGCGGATGGTCGGCAGCGCTGCGGTCGTGTACGCCAACGACGATCCCGTGATGAAGGCGTGCGCGGTGGCCCGAAATACCGATGCGCAGATCCGCGAGATGATGGACGACTTCTACGACGGCATCATCGAAAAGCTGATCGCTCTGCTCGAGCAGGATGCCGACGCGCGCCCGATCTCCGACGACGTGCCTGCCCTGGTGCGGACGCTGGCGGCAGTGACGTCTTTCACGCTGACGCAGGACAGCGCGTTCGTGGGCCGTGGCGACGACCCCGCGCGCGCCATCGACATCGTCGAACGGCTGTGGCTGAGCGCGTTTTGGGGTGACCAATAGCCGCGACGGTATCGTCACCGACATGGCGCAGGGGAGCGGCTTCACCGGTAAACGTTGTTTTCTCACCGGGGCCGCCAGCGGCATCGGCCGCGCGACCGCGCTGAAGCTGGCAGCCGAAGGCGCCGAGCTGTACCTCACCGATCGTGACGCCGAAGGACTCGAGAAGACCGTCGCCGACGCGCGTGCGCTCGGTGCGCAAGTGCCCGAACATCGCGTCCTCGATATCTCCGACTACGACGCGGTGGCCGCGTTCGCCGAGCACATCCACGCCAACCATCCGCCGATGGATGTGGTGATGAACATCGCCGGCGTGTCCGCGTGGGGGACGGTCGACCACCTCACCCATCAGCACTGGAAGTCGATGGTCGACATCAACTTGATGGGACCGATTCACGTCATCGAGACGTTCGTCCCGCCCATGCTGGCCGCCCGCCAGGGCGGGCACCTCGTCAACGTTTCATCGGCCGCAGGCCTGGTGGCGCTGCCGTGGCACGCGGCGTACAGCGCAAGCAAGTACGGTCTTCGCGGAGTTTCGGAGGTGCTGCGCTTCGACTTGGCGCGGTACCGCATCGGAGTGTCGCTGGTGGTGCCTGGCGCGGTGAAAACGCCACTGGTGCAGACGGTTCAGATCGCAGGCGTGGACCGCGAGGATCCCAACGTGAAGCGGTGGACGGACCGCTTCAGTGGGCATGCGGTGTCGCCCGAGCATGTCGCGGACAGGATCCTGCGCGGCGTGCGCCGTAACCGATTCCTGATCTACACGTCACACGACATCCGCGCGCTGTACGCCTTTAAACGCGTTGCGTGGTGGCCATACAGCGTCGCGATGCGGCAGGTTAACGTGCTCTTCAGCCGTGCGCTGCGGCCGCCAGTGAAGCCCTAGTAGCCCCCTTCTGGAGGATTGAGTTCCAGCCGGACGCCGAGCAGCCGGATGGGCCTGTCGAGTTCGAAGAGGTCGAGCAGGTCCAGCGCTGTCTGGGTGATCGCCTCCGCTTCGACGGTCGGCGACGGCAGCTTGCGAATCTTGGTCCTGGTGTAGAACGTGTTGGTGCGCACGGTCACTGCTACCCGGGTGACCACGCGACCCTGAGCCACGATCTCGGTCAGGGTCTGCTGCGCGAGTTCCACTACAGCGGAGTCGATTTCGGCGCGGTCGGTCAGGTCTTTCGCGAAGGTGATGACGTGGCTGCGCGAGCGCGGCACCCACGGTTCGGCGCTGACGTTACTGTCGCCGCCGCCCTTGGCCAGCAGCAGGATCCACAGCCCGGTCGTCGGGCCGAAGGTCGACGTGAGCAGCGTGGCATCGGTGACGGCGAGGTCTGCGACGGTGGTAATGCCCATGCCTGCAAGCTTTTTGGCGGTCTTGGGGCCGACGCCCCACAAGGCGTCGACTTCGCGATCGCCCATCACCGCCATCCAGTTCTCGTCGGTGAGTTGATAGATGCCTGCCGGCTTGCCGAAACCAGTGGCGACCTTGGCGCGCTGCTTGTTGTCGCTGATGCCGACCGAACACGACAACTCCGTCTGACCGATGGCCTCGCGGATCTGCTCGGCGAGCTCGAACGGGGTTGTCGACGTCGGCGCCGACGTAGGCCTCGTCCCAGCCCCACACCTCGACGGGATGGCCGAGGTCGCGCAGCAGGTTCATCACCTCTTCGGATGCCTCGTCGTAGGCGGCCGTATCGAGGGGCAGGAACGTCGCATCCGGGCACTTGCGGGCCGCGGTGCGCAGCGGCATGCCTGCGTGCACACCGAATTTGCGCGCCGGGTAGGACGCACACGTGACCACTTTGCGCGGCTCGTTCGGGTCTCCGTTGCCGCCGACAATGATTGGTAGGCCGGCCAGTTCGGGCCGCCGGCGCACTTCCACGGCGGCCTGAAACTGGTCAAGGTCGACGTGCAGGACCCACCGGGGGGTCATGTGCCGCAGAGCTTGCGCGCCACGCTTTCCCACGCGTCGCCGAGTTGCTCGAGAGTCTGGCCGCGCTACGGTCAGCAGGCGATGCACATAGTCGGCGTCGAGCAGGGCGTGCAGCGCGAACGCCTGAGCATCGAGGTCGCCCGTGGTGCCAGCATCTTCCAGCAGGACCCGAATATGGCGGTGGTGCAGCATCATTGGCTCGTTGAACCGCATCTGCGGGTCGCGGTTGGCGTCCGAGAGTAGCCCGTAGTGGGCGTGCACGAACTTCAGCCGGTCCCGTCCGTACGCAAGCAGCCGGTCCAGCGGCGGAGCGCCAGGGCCCAGCGGTGGCGGGCCGAACATGAAGGCCTGTTGTTCGGCCTTCTCGTCCTCGTCGAGCAACACGATCATCAGCCCGGCGCGGCTGCCGAACCGGCGGAAGAGCGTGCCCTTGCCGACACCCGCGGCGGCGGCGATGTCGTCGGTCGTGACAGCGTCGGCACCGCGCTCGGCGATGAGCCTGCGGGCGGCCTCGAGGAGTAGTGCGCGGTTGCGTGCTGCGTCGCCCCGCTCCGGTGGACCAGAATCGGTTACCGGTAGCTCGACCAGCCCGTCGGAGAGGCTCACCTTCGCAACTTTAACTCAGCTGGAATAAATCGGACCATGGTCCGGTTGGCGCGTGCGAGGATCTTTTGGAACCACCGAAGGGAACATCAATGTCGGACACCAAGGTGTTGGTGCTGCTGGGCAGCCTGCGCGCCGGCGTCGATCAATCGACAGCTGGCCGAACTCGCGGTCGAGACCGCACCGGAAGGTGTGAGCCTGCAGCTGTTCGATCGGCTAGGGGAGCTGCCCTTCTACAACGAGGACATCGACAACGATGAGGTGGCCGAGCCGGTGGTGGCGCTGCGCGCAGCGGCGGGCGACGCCGACGCCGCCCTCGTCGTCACACCCGAGTACAACGGCAGCATCCCCGGCGTGCTGAAGAACGCTATCGACTGGCTGTCCCGGCCCTTCGGCAACGGCGCGCTGAAGGACAAGCCGCTGGCCGTCGTCGGTGCGGCGCACGGGCGATACGGCGGCGTGTGGGCGCACGACGAGACGCGTAAATCGTTCGGAATCGCCGGCCCTCGGGTGGTCGAGGAACTGAAGCTGTCGCTACCGACCGACGCATTCGACGGTAAGCACCCGCGGGAGAACGCGGAGGTCGCCGAGAACCTGCGCGACGTCGTCGGCAAGTTGGTCGCCGAAGTCGCCTAGCATTTCACTCCAAGGCCGCCGGCCGGGTCGTCGTGACCCGCCGGCGGCTTTGCTGTTACGTCACCGTGACGGTTGGTGCCGCGTGACATGTCGGTGCCCGGTGGTAGACCTGTCCGTAGCACGCGACACGCGCCAAAGTGTGATGTGCGACACGCCGGAAGCGCCGGCGGCAGAACGCTTACGACCAGGGAATTTCAAAATTGTTATTTAGAACATCTGGTATCCCTTCGCAGTGTCGGCCACTAGGTGTAGTGTTTCCGACACCGACAGACCCCCATGGTTCGGAGGTCGGCCGGAGGCCAGAAATCCGGCGGTGTCGGTTCTCCAGACACAACGGGACGGCCTCCGGACGCCAGGAATTTTGAGGGCCCGAGGACCGCTGAATTTCAGTGATATGCAGTACCAGATCAGTTGCCAGTCCCAGTTCGCAGAGGAGCCGTACCGCAGATGACCGTCACCGTGTACACCAAGCCCGCATGCGTGCAGTGCAACGCCACCTACAAGGCGCTGGACAAGCAGGGCATCGCTTACGAGAAGGTCGACATCAGCCTGGATAGCGAGGCTCGTGACTACGTCATGGCGCTGGGCTACCTGCAGGCACCGGTCGTCGTGGCCGGCAATGATCACTGGTCAGGGTTCCGGCCCGATCGGATCAAGTCGTTGGCTGGCGCGGTCGCGGTGACGGCATAGGGATAAAGGGAACCCCGGAGAGCGGGAAGGAGTCGACGATGAGCAATCTTGTCTACTTCTCCAGCGTGTCGGAAAACACCCACCGCTTCGTCGAGAAGCTGGGAATGCCCGCCACTCGGATTCCTCTGCACGGACGCATCGAGGTCGATGAGCCCTTCGTGCTGGTGCTGCCCACCTACGGCGGCGGGCGCGCCACACCGGACATCAACGACGGTGGCTATGTCCCCAAACAGGTCATCGCCTTTCTGAACAACGAACACAATCGGTCGTTGATCCGCGGCGTCATCGCCGCGGGCAACAACAACTTCGGTGCTGAGTTCGCCTACGCGGGCGATGTGGTCTCCCGCAAGTGTGGCGTTCCGTACCTGTACCGCTTCGAACTGATGGGGACCCCGGACGACGTGGACGCCGTCCGCGCGGGTCTCGCCGACTTCTGGAAGGACCAGACGTGCCACCAACCGTCACAGCTGCAGAGCCTGTAACCTCCGCCGCGCCGGGCGCTCGCTCTGTCCCGGGCGCAGGCGAGAGCGACTACCACGCGCTCAACGCAATGCTGAATCTGTACGACGCTGACGGCAAGATTCAGTTCGAGAAAGACGTGCAGGCCGCGCATCAGTATTTCCGCGAGCACGTCAACCAGAACACCGTCTTCTTCCACGACGTCGACGAGAAGCTCGACTACCTCCTCAAGGAGAACTACTACGAGCGCGAGGTACTCGACCAGTACTCGCGCAACTTCGTCAAGGGCCTGCTCGACCGCGCGTACGCCAAGAAGTTCCGGTTCCCGACATTCTTGGGCGCCTTCAAGTACTACACCTCGTACACGCTGAAAACCTTTGACGGCAAGCGGTATCTGGAGCGCTTCGAGGACCGCGTCTGCATGGTGGCACTGACGCTGGCCGCAGGCGACACCACGCTGGCCGAGAAGCTCGTCGACGAAATCATCGACGGACGGTTCCAGCCGGCGACGCCGACGTTTCTGAATTCGGGCAAGAAGCAGCGCGGTGAGCCGGTCAGCTGCTTCCTGCTGCGCATCGAGGACAACATGGAGTCCATCGGGCGCTCGATCAACTCTGCGCTGCAGTTGTCCAAGCGCGGTGGCGGGGTGGCGTTGCTGCTGAGCAACATTCGCGAGCACGGCGCACCGATCAAGAACATCGAGAACCAGAGCTCGGGCGTCATCCCGATCATGAAGCTGCTGGAGGACTCGTTCTCCTACGCCAACCAGCTCGGTGCGCGCCAGGGTGCGGGCGCGGTGTACCTGCACGCCCATCACCCGGACATCTACCGGTTCCTGGACACCAAGCGGGAGAACGCCGACGAGAAGATCCGGATCAAGACCCTGAGCCTCGGCGTGGTGATTCCGGACATCACGTTCGAGCTGGCCAAGAACAACGAGGACATGTACCTGTTCTCGCCATACGACGTCGAACGCGTCTACGGCCAGGCGTTCGCCGATATTTCGGTGACCGAGAAGTACTACGAGATGGTCGACGACGCGCGGATCCGCAAGACGAAGATCAAGGCGCGCGAGTTCTTTCAGACGCTGGCCGAGCTGCAGTTCGAGTCGGGCTACCCGTACATCATGTACGAGGACACGGTGAACCGGGCCAACCCGATCGATGGCAAGATCACGCACTCGAATCTGTGCTCGGAGATCCTGCAGGTGTCGACGCCGTCAGTGTTCAACGAGGATCTGACCTATGCCCAAGTGGGCAAGGACATTTCGTGCAACCTCGGTTCGCTGAACATCGCCAAGACGATGGACTCGCCCGACTTCGCGCAGACCATCGAGGTGGCGATCCGCGGGTTGACGGCCGTGAGCGATCAGACGCATATCTGGTCGGTGCCGTCGATCGAGCAGGGCAACAATGACTCCCACGCCATCGGGCTGGGGCAGATGAACCTGCACGGATACCTGGCGCGGGAGCGGATCTTCTACGGGTCCGAAGAGGGTGTGGACTTCACCAACATCTACTTCTACACGGTGCTCTACCACGCCTTGAAGGCGTCGAATCGGATTGCGATCGAACGCGGTACGACGTTCAAGGGCTTTGAGAAGTCGAAGTACGCGTCGGGGGAGTTTTTCGACAAGTACACCGAGCAGCCCTGGGAGCCGAAGACCGACAAGGTGCGCCAGCTGTTCGCCGACGCGGACATTCGCATTCCGACACAAGAGGATTGGGTGCGGCTCAAGGAGTCGGTGCAAGCGCACGGCATTTACAACCAGAATTTGCAGGCTGTTCCTCCGACCGGCTCGATCAGCTACATCAACCACTCGACGTCGTCGATCCACCCGATCGCGTCGAAGGTCGAGATCCGTAAAGAAGGCAAGATCGGACGGGTGTACTACCCGGCGCCGTACATGGACAACGACAACCTCGAGTACTACGAGGATGCCTACGAGATCGGCTACGAGAAGGTCATCGACACGTATGCCGCGGCGACGCAGCATGTGGATCAGGGGTTGAGCCTGACGCTGTTCTTCAAGGACACCGCCACCACGCGCGACGTCAACAAGGCGCAGATCTACGCGTGGCGCAAGGGAATCAAGACGCTGTACTACATCCGGCTGCGCCAGATGGCGCTGGAGGGCACCGAGGTCGAAGGCTGCGTCAGCTGCATGCTCTAGGACCGGTGCGCCGAGTGTGGACTTGATACACGCGGTTGCGGGGGTAAGCGTGCGTTATGTCCACACTCGGCGTCAGGTGGCCTGATCAGCTGAGCGTTGCCACTGGCAGGCTAGGCAGCCGCGTCAGCACAGGCCTCTTCGGGGGAACGCTGGGGCCGGTATTCGTGGTGGCCTCCTCTAGCTTCGCCTCGTCGTCAATCAAGCACTCGCCGGAGCTCTCGTCGTAGTCGCCGCCGTAGAAGACGCAGCAGACGCCGATGTCGTCGGAGTGATCCGCCGCACATTCCCAGAAATCGTCGCCGGCGGGTGCTGCGTTCGCGGTCGTTGCGAGCCCGATGGCCAGGCCCGCGGTCATCGCGGCCGTGGCGAGAAGTCGTTTGATGTCCATGCCGCTAAGCCTGCGGCGAAGTCGCGATCCCCAAAACGGGGCGCACTCCTCGGACCGGCGAGGGCGCCGCGGGGATGTGGCTGCCGGTGCCGATAGGGGATTAGGGGCTCGTCGAGACCAGTTAATGCACGCAGAACGCGCGATACTCCGTCGCATAAGTGGCCACCCGGTGGCAGTCTTCCTAGCCCTCGATCAGGAAATCCCGCGTGATGCGCACGAACTCGTCGGGATGCGTCATATGGGGGACGTGCCCCGCACCCGACAGCAGATGCTGTCGAGCGTTTGGAAGTAGGTTCGAGAGCCGGTCGATGATTGGAGCGAAGAACGTCGGACTCTGATCGCCATAGGTGAAAAGCACGGGGGTGCTGAGCCGCTCGAGAGAGGCCAGGTCGGCACCGAATGCATCGGGATCACGCAGCTCACCCAGGAACGTCGCCGCGTGGTTCACGAACGTCTCCTGCACGGGCGGCGGCAGCAGGGCCCACGTCCCCGGGCCGATGGCAACATGTTCGACGAAGTACTCTGCGCCGTCGGCGTGATCGCCCTGCTCGAGTCGCTGCCCCACCTCGCCGAGCTTTCTGCGCTCCGTGTTGGCGATCACCCGGCCGTCGTCGTCGGCGTCGAGCGCGCCCAGCATCGGGGGCTCGTGGCAGACCATCCTCGCCAGGCGTTGTGGGTGCGAAGCCGCCAATCGCAGGGCAGTACACGCACCGTACGAGTTGGCGACGATGTGCACGGGACCGTGTCCCAACGCGTCGATCAGGGTAACGACATCGGCGACGTCGTCGTGAATCGTTCCGGCATCAGGTGGTGCGGCGCTCTCGCCGTGACCGCGCCGGTCATAACTGATTACACGGAATGACTCCGCCAACCCGGGAATGACGAAGCCCCACGTCTGGCGATCGACCCACGATCCGTGAATGAGTACGAGCGCGTCGCCGTCCCCGGCGACCTCGTATGTCAGCGTGATGCCGTCTGCGCTCTCGAGGTCCATGGCGATCCCCTGACGGTTACGTGGCCTCGCGCCGACCTACTTCTTGACGGTGTGCTGCGGGCCCTGCGCCTTCTTGTACAACGCCTTCAGCATCCGATCGCGGAACACCGCGTTGTCGATGAGCTTGATGCCGGTGTTGGCGACTTTCGGATACCCGAGCATCTTGTGGAAGTAGCGGCCGCGCCGGTACTCCTTGCCCCACGCGGCTTCCATCCGCTGCGCGTAGTTGGTGAAGTCGTCGGGCCCACCGTTCTGCAGCGCTGCGATTGCGCACTCGCCGGCGGCCAGCCCCGACTCGAGCGCCTTGGAGATGCCCGCGCCCGACGCCGGCTTGCCCGCGCCCAGCGAGTCGCCAGTGAACAGCACGCCCGGCCGCCACGGCGGCCACGCGGTGAAGCCCATCGGCAGCCGCCATGCGCGAACACTCTTGTTCTTCTTCAGCTCCTCGATGGGCGGCAGCTCCCACTCGCGCGGCAGAGTGCGCAGGAACTCGCCGAGGAACTGCGTGGCATTGATCGACTGCCAGTTCTTGTAGCTGTTGACGTAGCCGAGGCCGATGTTGAACCGCCCGCTGCCCATTGGGAACACCCAGCCGTAACCGGGCAGCTGGTCACCCTCGAACACCAGCTTCAAATAGATGTCGAGGCTGTCGGAGTCGGGGCGGTTGGCGTGCATCTCAGACCGGATCGCGATCGCGGAGTAGCCGTTGTATTCCGAGTCGATCTTCAGCGCTCGCTTGATGGGGGAGTAGGCGCCGTCGGCGGCGATCACCGCGTCGCCGTACACCTTCTCGCCACTCTTCAGCGTCACGCCCACGACGCGGCCGTTCTCGATGATGGGCCCGGTCACCTCGGCCGACTGCCGGACCTCCGCACCCGCCGACTCGGCGTGCTTGAGCAGCAGCGTGTCGAGCTCGGTGCGGCTCACGGTGTGACCGTGGTCCGGCATGCCGGGGCGCTTCGGGAATGACAGCTCCCACTGGGTCGGACTGAACACCGTCACCCGGTTGACACGATGAAACTTCGCGACCTCGTCGGCCAGACCCATCTTCTGCAGATAGCTGGTGGCGCGCGCGGTGAGGCCGTCGCCGCAAGGCTTGTCACGCGGGAATTCGGCCTTGTCCAGGACCACTACCTTCGCGCCGGTCTGCGCGGCCTGCCACGCGGCGGCCGAACCCGAGGGCCCACCACCAGCGATCACCAGGTCGTAATGCTGCGTCATACGTCTCTCTCTTAATTCGCTGTCGCAGAAATAGTACCCACGCTGACGGGTCCCATCTCGGCAGGCGAATTCGCCTGGCCAGCGCCATGACGCACCGTGTTGCCAGGCGGTCTGAGCAGGTCAGCGACCTCGGGGCAGGTACAGTAATCGCGTGCGACGAGGGACGAGGTCACGCTCCGGTAATGAACCGGGCGTGAAAGTCGACGCCCGCAGCGAGCGCTGGCGTGAGCACCGCAAGAAGGTGCGCTCGGAGATCGTCGACGCCGCATTCCGCGCAATCGACCGCCTCGGACCGGAATTGAGCCTCCGCGAGATCGCCGAAGAGGCCGGCACCGCGAAGCCAAAGATTTATCGACATTTCACCGACAAGTCGGATTTGTTCCAGGCGATCGGTGAGCGGCTGCGCGACGTCTTGTGGGCCGCGATCTTCCCGTCCATCAACCTGGCCTCCGATCCCGCTCGCGAGGTCATCCGCCGCAGCGTCGAGCAATACGTGCGTCTGGTCGACGAGCACCCCAACGTCTGCCGTTTCCTGATCCAGGGCCGCTTCGCCGAGCAAAGCGAGTCGACCATGCGGGCGATCAACGAGGGTCGCGGGATCACGCTCGCGATGGCCAGCATGTTCAACAACGAACTGCGGGAGATGGAACTCGACGGCGCGGCCATCGAACTCGCCGCGTTCACGACCTTCGGCTCCGCCGCGGCGGCCACCGACTGGTGGCTGGGGCCCGACGTCGACAGTCCGCGCCGGATGCCACCAGACGAGTTCATCGCGCACATGACGACGATCATGATCGGCGCTATCAACGGGACCTGCGAGCTGCTTGGCATCAAGATCGACCCGGACCTGCCGCTTCACGAGGGTGTGCGCCGCCGCGAACACGTCGCCTGACAAGCGCTGATGAATTGGGGCAAACGCCTCATGTGGTGAGACCGAGCTGCGCAGGACCATCGCTGCATGACGAAACAACTCACTCCCCAAGAAACCACTGCGGCCGTTCTGGCCAACCCGATCCTGCCCCCCGGCGACGACGAGCGTTTCGTCGGATTCGGAATCATGGGCCTTCCGTTCTCCAACGGGCACTACCTGGCCATGCGCCAGTTCCCGGCGACTTCATTTGCGCCCCCGTACATGTCGGTGTGGCATCGCGACCCGTCGTGTAACTGGACGTTCTACGCGACAACGCCCGGACAGCAGAGCTGCGCTCGCTACTTCGGTTCAGCCACTCCCAACGACGCGGTTCAGTGCGATATCGGCGTCAGCTGGCTGAGTCCGTGGTCCGTGGTCATCGAAATCCCCGGAACGCTGCACTGGACCGTCGAACTGCAGGCCACCAGGGCCACCCGGCTGATGACCAAGATCGGCGGCCGGCTGTCCGAGGCTGCGTGGTCAAACCCCACCAACCTGAAGCGGCTGAGTCGGGTGGCCAGGCGAACGCTGGGCGTCGGCGACGTGCGGCTTACCGGCCGTGCGCCGAACGGGCAGTGCTACACGATGGCCCCGAAGCAGTTGTGGATGGTCGCCGATTCGCGCGCGGTGCTTCGCGGGCAGGACCTCGGCCCCGGCGGGCCGTTGCTCCGGCAAGCCCGCCTTGGCGACTTTCACATGCCGCAGCATGGAATCGCCATGGTTGGGTCGGGTCACTTCGAGACGTTCGACGCTGACCGGCATCAGTCGGCCGACCGCACCCGTTCCTTCGCCTGATCAGGGTCGTTGGCGGCGACGGCTAAGGCGGTTAATCTGGGAGCCGGAATTACCCGGTACCGGCGTTCCCAGGAAGGACCCGATCGATGACGGTTGCCCCCGAGCAGGCCGAGAGCAGCACCCAGCAGCCCGTGCACACCCGCGCGCTCATTATCGGAACGGGCTTCTCGGGTCTTGGCATGGCCATCGAGTTGCAGCGCCGCGGTGTCGAGTACCTGATCCTGGAGAAGGCCGACGAGATCGGCGGCACGTGGCGCGACAACACGTATCCCGGATGCGCGTGCGATATCCCGTCGCACATGTACTCGTTCTCGTTTGAGCCGAAGCCGGACTGGGCGCACATGTGGTCGTTCCAGCCTGAGATCTTCGACTATCTCAAGGGCGTGACCGACAAGTACGGCCTACGCCGCTATATCCGGTTCAATTCACACGTCGACCGCGCACATTGGGACGACGACGAGTCGCGGTGGCATGTGTTCACCACGGACGGCCGCGAGTTCGTCGCCCAGTTCGTGGTCTCCGGCGTCGGCGGCCTGCACATCCCTTTGATCCCCGAGTTCGACGGGCTCGACGAATTCACCGGCGCCGCATTCCATTCCGCGCAGTGGGACCACAGCGTCGACCTGACAGGGAAGCGGGTCGCGGTGATCGGCACCGGTGCCAGCGCGATCCAGATCGTGCCTGAGATCGTCAAGGACGTCGGGGCGCTGCAGCTCTATCAGCGGACCCCGGCCTGGGTGATGCCACGGCCCAACAATCCCATCCCGCCGTGGATGCGCACCACGTTCAGCAACGTCCCTGGCACACGCGCCGCGATGCGCGCGGGCATCTACTGGATACATGAGGCCGTTGGCTTCGCGATGACGCGACAGCCGAGGCTGCTGAAACTCGGTGAGCTGATGGGCAAGTGGAACATCCGGCGCTCGGTCAAGGACCGGGAACTGCGCCGCAAGCTTGTTCCGAACTACCGCGCCGGCTGCAAGCGCATCCTCAACTCGGACACCTACTACGGGGGCATCGCCAATCCCAAGACGGAGGTCGTCACCGACGGCATTGCCCGGTTCACCCCGCGCGGCATAGTGACCGCCGATGGAACCGAGCGTGAGACCGACGTCGTCGTCTTCGCCACCGGCTTCCACGTCACCGACTCCTATACCTATGTCGACATCAAAGGACCCGGCGGCGAGGACCTGGTGGACCGGTGGACCCGCGAGGGAGTTTCCGCCCATCGCGGCATCACCATCGCCGACATGCCGAACCTGTTCTTCCTGCTCGGCCCGAACACCGCGCTGGGCCACAACTCGGTGGTGTTCATGATCGAATCGCAGATCCGGTATGCGGCGCAGGCGATCGCCGCGGCGGACAAGGCAGGCGCGCAGGGGCTGGCGCCGACGCGCGAGGCTCAGCAGCGCTACAACGACGAGTTGCAGGCCGAGCTCGCGGGCTCCGTGTGGAGCACCGGAGGTTGCCGGAGCTGGTACATGGACGAGCACGGGGTGAACCGGACGCTGTGGAGCGGGATGACGTGGCAATATTGGCTGGCCACCCGCAAGTTCAGGGCGTCGGAGTACAAATTCTTTGGCCTCAAGCGCGACACGCCAACACAAGATGTCGCGGTTCCAACTGTTGTCACACCCCAGGGGTAGTGTCGGGTTAGCCGATTCGGCAAACCTACTTCTGTGGCGAAATGGGGTTCCAGTGTCTGAAGGAATGAAGCTGATTGACCGTGTTTCGGCGATCAACTGGAACCGCCTGCAGGACGAAAAAGACGCCGAGGTGTGGGACCGGTTGACCGGCAACTTCTGGTTGCCAGAGAAGGTGCCGGTGTCCAACGACATCCCGTCCTGGAACACGCTGACCGCCCACGAGAAGCAGCTGACGATGCGCGTGTTCACCGGCCTGACGCTGCTGGACACCATCCAGGGCACCGTCGGCGCGGTCAGTCTGATCCCCGATGCGCTGACCCCGCACGAGGAAGCGGTCTACACCAACATCTCGTTCATGGAGTCCGTGCACGCGCGCAGCTACAGCAACATCTTCTCGACGCTGTGCTCCACCGCCGATATCGACGACGCGTTCCGCTGGTCGGAGGAGAACCCCAACCTTCAGCGCAAGGCCGAGATCGTCATGCAGTACTACAAGGGCGACGAGCCGCTGAAGCGCAAGGTGGCCTCCACGCTGCTGGAGAGCTTCCTGTTCTACTCCGGCTTCTATCTGCCGATGTACTGGTCGAGCCGCGCCAAGCTGACCAACACCGCCGACATGATCCGGCTGATCATCCGCGATGAGGCCGTGCACGGCTACTACATCGGCTACAAGTACCAGAAGGGGCTGGCGCTCGAAGACGACGCCCGCAGGGACGAGCTCAAGGACTACACCTACGAGCTTCTCTTCGAGCTCTACGACAACGAGGTCGAGTACACACAGGATCTGTACGACGAGGTCGGCCTGACCGAGGATGTCAAGAAGTTCTTGCGCTACAACGCGAACAAGGCGCTGATGAATCTCGGCTACGAGGCGTTGTTCCCGCGCGACGAGACCGACGTGAACCCGGCGATCCTGTCGGCGCTTTCACCGAATGCCGATGAGAACCACGACTTCTTCTCGGGCTCGGGTTCGTCGTATGTGATCGGCAAGGCCGTCAACACCGAAGACGAGGACTGGGACTTCTAAGCGCTCGGGTCAGTTCGAGATGACGAACCGACTGATCTTGAATACGAGGGTCTGCGGGCGCCCTGTGATAGTGGCCTGCTGATTCGGCGGCGGTGGGGTGGCCGCCGATTGAACGAACTGTGAGCGATTGCCGATCTTGATGTCGTTGACGCCGGTGGTATCAGTCGCAATGTCCGCTGATGCCACCGCGGTGCCGGCGACGATGGCGGTTCCCAGGCCCGCAGCCATCACGGAGGCTGCGAGCCAGCGGGTGGTGGTCTTCGTAACGGTGGCGTTCATGGATGCCCCTCCCTTGAGTGCGCCCTGCAATGGGCTATTTGCAATAGTCGCGATCGGGAAACGGGTGCGTAATGGCCGGGAAGCCAGGATTCACGATCGCAACGGAAGGGATTCCTATCCGTTGGGATAGCACCAAAGCGAGGACTGCGAATTAGAGTCGTCGCCGCGCGTCCTAGCGTCGAGATTGCAGTCAGGGCTGTGGTTGGAGTCGCATCACGACCCTCAGTGCAATCTCGCGCGTAGTTAGGTCGTCGCCACCAACAGCGCTTCGGTCGTGAACGGCCGCAGGCCATCGGTGCGATCTGCGAAGTAGCGCTGCGTGTAGTCCGCGGCGGTCACCTGCCGGGCCGTCTTGAAGCCGGCATCACGTGCCATCGCGACGATTTCGTCCGGCGCGTAGTAGCTGATGAACGGCGTGCCCGAAGCGCGAGCGGCGGCATCCGTCGCCCGATGCATGGCCTGCTCGTCGGGTTCGACAAGCTCAAGCGGCTGCATGAACGTCATCGCCAGCGTGGAACCCGGTGCCAGCGTGGCGCTTTGGCGCAGCGTCGCCGCCGTCGCTTCCCTGGTGAGGTACATGGACACGCCGAGCGACGCAACGACGGCCGGTTTGTCCGCATCGAAGCCGTTGGCCAGCAACCCGTCCCACCACGAGGTGGTTTCGAAGTCGACCGGCACCAACCGTAGCGATTCCGGAACGCCGAAGCCGAGTCTCGACGAGGCGCTGCCGCTTCCACGTCTTGCGGTCCGGGCTGGTCGACCTCGAATACCGTTATCCGCGACGCGATTTCAGGCCTGCGCTGGGCGAAGGTGTCCAGTCCCGCGCCGAGTAGAACGTACTGGCCGACGCCGTGGTCGGCCTGCTCCGTGACCAGATCCTCGATGAACCGGGCCCGCGCCACGATCGACGCGCGGACACCAGGGGTGGCGTATTCGTTCATGTCGGGTCGCCGGCGCCAATCGGGGTCGGGCGCCGCGAGTCGCAGACCGATCGCGGTCGTCGAGGACGTGCGGTGGCGAGTCGACTTCGGTATGCAGCGCGCGCCACAGGGCAGTGCGAACCGCGGTGCTGTCAGGTGTTGCGGTTGCGTGGCTCATTTCGGCGCCTGCAGCATCCACTCGCGGCCGTCGGGGTCACGAACGGTCATCAGCCTTGTGCCCCAATGGGTGTCCTCCCATCCGTCAACGACCTCGACGGAGGCGTCGGGAATCGAACGCGTCGGCGTCGGCTACCGCCAGCACGACGTGCCGTCTAGTTGGCTCGGTCTCGGGGACCTCGGAGATGAACAGCGTCGGACCGTCGCCGCGACGGAGTTGGCCGGAGTTGTGGTCGGTCGCGAACTCGATTTCGTAGCCCAGTCCCTGAAAGAACTTGGCCGACTTGCCCCAGTTGTGGGTCTCCAGGAATACGGCCTCGATGCCCTCGGTAGTCATTCAGCTCTCCTTCGTCGATTGCTTGCCGTGGGCGTCGAGGTAGGCCAGCAGCGCCTCGGCCACCAGCGCCGACAGTGATGACTCCGTCTCGATCGCATGGTGTTTGACCCGCCTGATCAAGCCGACCGGCAGGTACACGTTGAACTGCTTGACGTCCTCGTCGCCCACTCATTCAGGCTAGCATGCTAGCAATCTAGCGTCGACCATTTAGGCCGGCGGCGAGTAGCACTTGCCTGTCGGCCACTGCCAGAGGTCGCGAACCGACTGTGGGATTGGGCAGGGCGCTTTACCGGCGGGTATGGGCCCAAAGCCAGCGGCGATGGGAACCCACGTCGCTCCCGGACCACCGCTTTTGTGGAACATCATGTAACTGTTCTGGTCCTGCAGGTTGATTGCGGCCAGTTCCGTCTTGCTCCCTCTAATTTCGCAGCTGCGTAATACATGTCTTGATCGGGCACGTAGGCGTAGTAGGACTTTCCGGGCCGCAAACCGGTGAAGTCTGATGCAGGACTCCCGGTGAGAACTGCACCAGCCTGGACCAATTCGGCACGAACGTCATCGGTCAGCGGCAGGTTCACCGGAGAGGTATCGGCGTGGGCAGGTGCCGCCATGCCGATCGTTGCCGCGACGGCCGTGATCCAGACCGCGCCGAGCACAGTGTTTTTCATCGTCTTCATGTCGCACAGGCGCAAAAGCCCCCGACACGCCGCGTGTTCGGGGGCTTTGCGTCTGCTCGCGCTACTAGGTCTCCGCCCGCTCGTGAGCGTCTTCGATGACTGTGCGGCCGATTTCCGCGTAGGCATCCGGCTTGGCGTACCGCATCCAGACGGCATACGCCAGGCCGAGCACGAACACCGCCAGAATGATGTACGGGCCAGCCTTGAATACCTCCGAGTTGGCGGCATAGCCCGCGGCGAAGGCGCGGTTGTCCCACAGCAGCCAAACCACATACAGCATCGCCAAACCGCCGATGAGTGGAGCGATCAGCGTGGTGATCACGTTGCCCGGGTGGGTCTTTCGCACCCAGAAGTATGAGATCACCGCGGCCGAGCAGATGGCCTGCACGAGCAGAATCGCGGCGGTGCCGATCAGCGCAAGCAAGCCGTAGATGTTGGTGTAAGGCACCAGCGACGGGGTGTCCACCGGAACGCCGTTGGCGTCAGGTACCTGCACCGCGGTGAAGCCGGCGAACAACAGCACGATCACCAGCGTGATGACGGCCTGCACCGCCGAGGCGATGTGAGGCGAACCGTGGCTGGGATGCGTGGCGCCGACGGTCGAACGCGCTGCCTTCGAAGGGATTTCGCGACCCAGCGCGTACAGGTAGCGCGATGCCGCGTTATGGAAGGCCAGCGCGCACGCGAACGAACCGATGACGAGCAGGACCTTGTAGACGTCGAGCAGGACGCTGCCGAGGTTGGCCTCCACCAGCCCGAAGAACAGGTTCAGCGGCGAGGCGCTGATCGAGGTCTCGACCGACGTCTTTGCGCCGTTGCCCGCCAGCACCATCGCCGAGATGAACGTATAAAACAGGCCCAGACCGATCACCGCGATCAGCGTGGCCCGTGGGATGATCTTCTTCGGGTTGCGCGACTCCTCGCCGTAGACGGCCGTCGTCTCGAAGCCGACCCACGACCAGAAGGCGAAGAACAACCCGATCGCCATCGACCCGGCCGCCGCCGCTGTGCCGAACGCGCCCGCGGGCAGGCTCTCGAATGCGTTGTTCAGCAGCACCGTCTGGTTGAGCATGAAGCCGTCCGGTCCGCCGCCCTTGAAAATCACCGAAAACGCCAGGGCGAGGAGCACAAGCACCTCGGACACCAGGGTCACGCTGAGCACCGCCGCGGTGAGGCTGATGTGGAAGTGGCACAGCGCGCCGATGATCAGGATCGCGCCGATCGCGAACACCAGCCACGGGATGTTCACTCCGGCAATGGTGTTCACCGCGTCGTTGGCGAAGTAGGCGCACCCGCCGATCAGCGAGCCCTCGAAAATCACGTAGGCGAACGTCGCGAGCAGCCCGCTGGCCATACCCCAGATCTGGCCAAGCCCATGGGAGATGAAGCCGTAGAACGCGCCGGTGGTGGTGATGTGCTTGGCCATCGCGACGTAACCGAGCGCGAACAGCGTCAGCGCGATCGTCGCGAACAGGAAGCCCGCCGGTGTGCCCAGCCCGTTGCCGAATCCGACCGCGATCGGCACGTTGCCGGTCATCGCCGTGATCGGCGCCGCGTTGGCGACGGCCATGAAGATGACCGCGACGATGCCGATCGCGCCCTTTTTCAGCCCGGCCTGCGGTGCGGCGGTGGGTTCAACGGCTGCGGATTCAGTGGTCACCGCGGGCCTCCTGGTTCGGATCAGAGTGCGTGAAGGGGCTGCGACGGGCGCAGTCCGCAGAGAGCGTCGCACTCTTAGGTCAACTCGACAACCGGAGGACACACAGCCGTAACAAATTGCCTCCCGCTCGTTTGGCGAACGCACAATGAATGACCGACGAACTGTGAACCCCGCTCTGGCGCGGCCACGCCCCAGGCAACGACACTTGCGGCGTGACCACCACGTCGCTTCTGAGCTCGATTCTGGATTGGCTGCGCGCCGGCTACCCCGAAGGTGTCCCTGGCCCCGACCGGGTTCCGCTGCTGGCGCTGCTGCGCGCGACCCCGCTGACCGAGGACCAGATCAAAGAGGTGGTGCGCAACATCACCGCCGACGGCTCGACCGCCCTTGCCGACGGCGAGATCGGCGAGGACGAGATCGCGGCCTTCATCAAAGACGTCTCACACCACGACGCCGGTCCGGAGAACGTCCAGCGGATCGCCGCCAAGCTGGCCGCGGCCGGGTGGCCACTGGCCGGGGTTGGCGACGGTTCCGTCTAGTTTCGCAGCGAGGCGGTATCGATTACGAAGCGGTACCGCACATCGCTCGCAAGCACGCGCTCGTAGGCCTCGTTGATGTAATCCGGTTGGATGACCTCGATTTCGGGTCGCACGTCGTGCTCGCCGCAGAAGTCAAGCATCTCTTGGGTTTCCGCGATGCCGCCGATCATCGAACCCGACAGGCTGCGACGCATCGACACCAACGGGGCAGGGGCAAGCTCCATCGCGTGCTCGGGCATGCCGAGCTCGACGAGGGTGCCGTCGACGTCGAGCAGGCCCATGTAGGCGTTCAGATCCAAGTTGGCCGACACGGTGTTCAAGATCAGGTCGAACGAGCCCTCAAGTTTGGTGAAGGTCTCGGGGTCGGAGGTGGCGTAGTACTCCGAGGCGCCCAATCGAATTCCGTCTTCCATCTTCTTCAGCGACTGGCTCAAGACCGTCACCTTGGCGCCCATTGCGACAGCGAGCTTGACGCCCATGTGGCCCAGCCCGCCAAGGCCGACGACGGCTACCCGCGTCTCGGGTCCGGCATTCCAGTGGCGCAGTGGCGAATACAGCGTGATGCCCGCGCACAGCAGCGGCGCGGCGGCGTCCAGCGGTATCGAGTCGGGGATGCGCAGCACGTAGCTCTCGTCGACGACGATCGCGCCGCTGTACCCACCCTGGGTGACCTCACCATCGCGGCCAACCGCGTTGTAGGTGCCCGTCATTCCGTTCTTGCAGTAGTTCTCCTCGCCGGCAAGGCAGCTGCTGCATTCTCGGCACGAGTCGACGAAACAGCCGACGCCAACGCGATCGCCGACCTTGAAAGCGGTTACCTCGGAACCGACCGCGGTGACGATGCCCGCGATCTCATGGCCCACGACCAACGGGTAGTTGGCCGGACCCCATTCGCCCTTGACGGTGTGGATGTCGGAGTGACAGATGCCCGCGAAGTGGATGTCGAAGGCGACGTCGTGCGGTCCGGGATCGCGGCGCTCAATGGTGGTCTTGGCCAGGGGCTCGGTCGCCGAAGGCGCGGCATAGGCGGAAACGGTCGTCGTCATATCAGTCCTCTTTGTCGTCTTTAAGGCATGCGCCAAGAAACTTAGCGAAGCTAATTGGATTTGCCGCTACGGTGCGACTCACCGGGACCAACGGCCGAACCGCAGGCCGTCATTCCCGTTTGGAGCTGTGAGTTTCAGCCTAAAGGCCTGCGGCGCGGTATGCGCCGTTGAACGACGACCGCTCGTAGCGGGCCGCGCCTGCGCCTGTGTAGGGGTCGCGGTCGACGATGTCCTGTGCGGCCTCGGCGCTCATGTCAGTGGTGATCAGCACACCGCCGGACCCGTCCTCTTGACGGCCCGCCAGCAGAAGCCGGCCGGCGTCGATCTCGGCCTTCAGGAATTCGAGATGGGCCGGGACGGGTCTGCTCGACGACGTCGGGAGCTTGCAGGTAGGTGGACTTCAGCACGTGGAACACGTCGACGAGATTAGTTGATCGGGGCGTTGACCCATTTCAGATCCGCCAGCACGCCGCGGGCGGCGACGATGCCCTCACCGGTCTGCCACACCTCGTTGTTGACCGCGAACACCCGGTTGTCGCGGTTGGCCGACAGCTTCCTCCACGCGTCGCTGCCGAGGATCTGCGGGGCGCGATCCTTGGCAGCGGGCGACGCAAACGAGATGTAGACGATGTCGCCGTCGGCGGCGGAGAAGTCGGGGGAGTTCTCCATGTCGGTGTCGGTGGTGCCGATCTCGACATAGGGCTTGTCGGTAAACCGTTGTGCCGCAGGGCGATCCACACCGACGGCCGCCAGCACGCTGCCGGGAAAGTTGGTGGCCCCGTACACCCGCATCGTGGTGTCGGTGAACTGCACGACCGACGCCTGGAAGTGCGTGGCGTCATTGTCGGCACCGGTCTTGTCGGCGGCCTGCTCGAAGCCGTCGATCAATCCGTTGGCGGCGTCGAGCCGTCCCGTCGCAGCGCCGACCGCGCGCAGGTTGTCCTCCCACGCCGCGCCGGGCGGGCCGGTGAACACCGTCGGGGCGATCGCGGCCAGCTGCGGAAACGCGTCGGGTGTCAGTGCCTGCGAGCCAAGGATCAGGTCGGGGTTGGCCGCCTTGATGGCCTGCAGGTCCGGCTCGCTGCGTGTGCCCGCCCCGGGCACGTCGTGCACCACCTTGCCCAGATAAGAGGGCTGACTGTCGGAGCCGTCGGGCAGCGCGGCCGCGACGATGCGGGACTGCAGGCCAAGCGCGCACAGCGCGTCGAGTTGGTCGCCGGACAGCACCACGATGCGCTGGGGGTCGGCGCGCACGGTGCTCGTCCCTGCGGCGTGCCGCACTTCACGGTCCGGTGGACCCGGGTCCACCGCCGGCTGGATCGGGTGCGCACGATTCGTCGGGCCTGCGCTGATTGCCGAGTACGCCGGCGCTGGCGATCTTGGTCGTGCTCGTGATGACCGATTGCTCGGGGCCGGGGGGCGCCGTGCCCCGACCCGATCCGCAGCCGCTGAGGACCGTCACCGAAACCGCGGTGACGATGGCGGCCGCCGCGGCCACCAGGCCCACGCGCGGTCCGCTGATCAGCACGTCGCCGACGGTAACATCCGGGCTGTTCGGCGCTGGTCAGGCGGCCAACCTCTGATGTCGCTGTGTGTTTACGACAGTTTGTAGGACCCACGCTTACACGGGCGTCGTAGGGAGTTAGGATTCGTACGCGAACTCTTGCGGATTGTGCCGATGAACGTTTGGAGGACCTGTTGGTAGCCGAAGCGCCCCCAATCGGAGAACTCGAGGCTCGTCGGCCGTTCCCGGCCCGCCTCGGTCCCAAGGGCAATCTGGTCTACAAGCTGGTGACGACCACCGATCACAAGTTGATCGGCATCATGTACTGCGTCGCCTGCTTCATCTTCTTCTTCATCGGCGGGCTGATGGCGCTGTTCATGCGCACCGAGCTCGCGCTGCCGGGCCTGCAGTTCCTGTCCAACGAGCAGTTCAACCAGCTGTTCACCATGCACGGCACGGTGATGCTGCTGTTCTATGCGACCCCGATTGTGTTCGGGTTCGCCAACCTGGTGCTGCCGCTGCAGATCGGCGCGCCCGACGTCGCGTTCCCGCGGCTGAATGCCTTCTCGTTCTGGCTGTTCCTGTTCGGCGCGACGATCGCGATCGCCGGGTTCATCACTCCTGGCGGCGCTGCGGACTTCGGCTGGACCGCGTACACGCCTCTGACCGATGCGATCCACTCGCCGGGCGCAGGCGGTGACCTGTGGATCATGGGCCTGGCCGTTGGCGGTCTTGGCACCATCCTCGGCGGCGTCAACATGATCACCACCGTGGTCTGCATGCGCGCTCCTGGCATGACGATGTTCCGGATGCCGATCTTCACCTGGAACATCCTGGTGACGTCGATCCTCGTGCTGCTGGCCTTCCCGCTGCTGACCGCCGCCCTGTTCGGCCTGGCCGCCGACCGCCACCTCGGCGCACACATCTACGACCCCGCCAACGGCGGTGTTCTGTTGTGGCAGCACTTGTTCTGGTTCTTCGGGCACCCCGAGGTGTACATCATCGCGCTGCCGTTCTTCGGCATCGTCACCGAGATCTTCCCGGTGTTCTCGCGTAAACCGATCTTCGGCTACACCACGCTGATCTACGCGACGCTGTCGATCGCCGCGTTGTCGGTCGCCGTGTGGGCACACCACATGTACGCGACGGGTGCGGTGCTGCTGCCGTTCTTCTCGTTCATGACGTTCCTGATCGCGGTCCCGACCGGCATCAAGTTCTTCAACTGGATCGGCACGATGTGGAAGGGCCAGTTGACGTTTGAAACACCGATGCTGTTCTCGGTGGGCTTCCTGGTGACCTTCCTGCTTGGTGGCTTGTCGGGTGTGCTGCTGGCCAGCCCGCCGATCGACTTCCACGTCACGGACTCGTATTTCGTTGTGGCGCACTTCCACTACGTGTTGTTCGGCACGATCGTGTTCGCCACGTACGCGGGCATCTACTTCTGGTTCCCGAAGATGACGGGCCGGCTGCTCGACGAGCGGCTTGGCAAGCTGCACTTCTGGCTGACCTTCATCGGCTTCCACACCACATTCCTTGTGCAGCACTGGCTGGGCGACGAGGGCATGCCGCGCCGCTACGCCGACTACCTGGCCACCGACGGGTTCACCACCCTGAACGTCGTGTCGACGATCGGGGCGTTCACTCTTGGCATTTCGACGATTCCGTTCGTCTGGAACGTGTTCAAGAGCTGGCGTTACGGCGAACCGGTGACCGTCGACGACCCGTGGGGCTACGGCAACTCGCTGGAGTGGGCGACCAGTTGCCCGCCGCCGCGGCACAACTTCACCGAACTGCCCCGCATCCGTTCCGAGCGGCCTGCGTTCGAGCTGCATTACCCGCACATGGTCGATCGGATGCGCGCCGAGGCTCACGTCGGTCGCGACCACCATCCCGCGGTAGAGGCCAACACGGCGGACCAATCCAGCTGATGGTCCGTAGCGGCGCCCGGGGGTGAGCACGCCCAAGGTGTCGGTGCTGATCACCGTCACCGGACACGATCAACCAGGTGTGACTTCGGCGCTTTTCGAGGTGCTGTCCCGGCACAAGGTTGAGATGCTCAACGTCGAACAGGTCGTCATCCGCGGCCGGTTGACGCTGGGTGTGTTGGTCGCCGGGGCATCGGACGTGGCCGGCGGGCCGTCGTTGCGCGATGAGGTCGAGGCGGCCATCCACGGCGTCGGTCTTGACGTCACCATCGAGCGTAGCGATGACCTGCCGGTAATGCGGGAACCGTCGACCCACACGATCGTGGTGCTCGGCCGCCCCATCACCGCGGAGTCGTTCGGCGTGGTGGCCCGCGAGGTCGCCGCGCTGGGCGTCAACATCGACTTCATTCGCGGCGTCTCCGACTATCCCGTAACGGGTTTGGAGCTGCGGGTCTCGGTGCCGCCGGGTGCGGCCTACGGACAACTGCAGCAAGCGCTGACGCAGGTCTCGGTCGCCGAGGGTGTCGACATCGCGCTGGAGGACTACAGCCTGTCGCGACGGGCCAAGCGGCTCATCGTCTTTGACGTCGACTCCACCCTGATCCAGGGCGAGGTCATCGAGATGCTGGCCGACCGGGTCGGCGCGCACGCCGCGGTCGCCGAGATCACCGAGGCCGCCATGCGAGGCGAACTGGACTTCGCAGAGTCACTGCACCGACGGGTGGCGACGTTGGCGGGTCTGCCCGCCGAAGTACTCGAGGAGGTCGGCGAGCAGATCGAGCTGACTCCCGGCGCACGCACCACCCTGCGCACGTTGCGGCGCTTGGGATATCACTGCGGCATCGTGTCGGGCGGCTTCCGCCAGGTCATCGATCCGCTCGCACATGACCTGCAGATGGACTTCGTCGCGGCCAACGAACTCGAGATCGTCGACGGGAAGTTGACCGGCCGCGTCATCGGGCCTGTCATCGACCGGCCGGGAAAAGCCAAGGCGCTGAGGGACTTCGCGCAGCAGGCCGGGGTTCCGATGGCGCAGACGGTCGCCGTCGGTGACGGCGCCAACGACATGGACATGCTCGCCGCCGCCGGTCTTGGGGTGGCGTTCAACGCCAAACCCGCGCTGCGTGAGGTCGCCGACGCATCGCTGAGCCATCCCTATCTCGACACCGTGCTGTTCATCCTCGGCATCACCCGTGGCGAGATAGAGGCCGCCGATGCGATGGATGGCGTAGTGCGCCGCGTCGAGATCCCCGACGACGAATAGCGCTACTGTCGCGCGTCGTAGTCGGCGCGGGCAAGGTCGACTTCGGGCATGTGCTGCTCTGCCCACATCTTGAGTTGTCCAAGTACACCGTTGAGCGATTCACCAAGCGGTGTGAGCTCGTAGTCCACCCGCACCGGGACCGACGGGGTCACGGTCCGGGTCAGCACGCCGTCTCGCTCGAGACTGCGCAGCGTCTGGGTCAGCATCTTCTGGCTGACGCCGGCGAGCTGGTGAGACACCTCGGAGTAGCGCTTGGGCCCGTCGCCGAGCGACTTGACCACAAGGGCCACCCACTTGTCGGCGATCCGGTCGAGGAGCTTTCGGCTCGGGCACTCTGCCAGGTAGGCGTCGAACTCGACCCTGGCCTCGTCGCGCCGCTGCTGAGCGGTCATCGTCGGCATGGCTCTCCTCCAGGTGCGTACACCACTTTCAGGTGTCTACTTCCTATTAGAGAGTAATCCGCGCAGTCTTGTGGTGTCCATAGATGAAAGAAGAGGAGGACACCATGCGTGCACTACGCGCATACTCCACCAGCGCCTCGCCAGTCCTGGACGAGGTCGCCCCGCCCGAGCTCGGGCCCACTGACGTCCGGATCCGCGTTGCCGCCGCAGCGGTCAACCCGGTCGATGTCGGCGTGCTGACCGGGCCCGTGCGCGGACTGACCGGACTGCCCGACCCCGTCGGGCTCGGCTGGGACGTCAGCGGAACCGTCAGCGAGGTCGGCGGCGAGGTCAGCGGCCTGCAACCGGGCGACAGGGTCGCCGGGATCCTGCACGTGATTGCGCTCAAGCCGGGCGTCGGCGCTCACGCCGACGAGACGGTGCTGCCTGCCGACGCCGTCGCCCTCGTCCCCGACGGGATCGACCTGGTCGAGGCCGCGTCGCTCCCGCTCAACGCGCTCACCGCTCGCCAGGCCCTTGACCTGTTCGGCCCCGCCGAGGGCCGCACCCTGCTGGTCACCGGCGGAGCCGGTGCCGTCGGCGGGCACGCGATCGCCCTGGCCGTCCGTGCCGGCTGGCGGGTCACCGCACTGGCTCGCGACGCCGACGCGGACTTCGTGGTCCGCGCGGGCGCTGAACCGGTGACCGAGTTGCCCGGCCCGTCCTTCGATGCCGTGCTCGACGCGGCGGTGCTGCTTGAGTCTGCTCTGGCCGCGGTCCGCGACGGCGGCTCGTTTGTTGGCGTGGCCCCCGGTTCGCCGGTCGCTGCCGAACGCAGGATCACTGTGCATACCGTCAGCGTGGAACCCGACAGCGAGGCCATCGCCGGGCTGCTCGGACTCGCCGCCGAGGGCACGCTGGAGTTGCGAGTGGCCGGCCGGGTGCCGCTGCGCAATGCGGCGAAGGCATTCGAGAAGGTCGCAGGCGGCGGTCAGCGCGGCCGCTGGCTCCTCGTCCCCTAAGAGGGCTACACGACCACGGCGCCGGGTTCGGGCGCCGTGGTCCCGGTAACCGCCCGCCAGGCGCGCGCCAGCAGGTCCACCGCCTCGACCAACTGGTCTTCGGGCAGCGTGTAGGGAATCCGGACGAATCGTTCCAGGCTGCCGTCGACACCGAAGCGGGGGCCCGGCGGCAGGTCCAGGCCCAGACGAGAGGCTGCGGCCGACAGCGCGGAACTCATCGGGGAGGGCAGCTGGACCCACAGCGCCATGCCGCCGCGTCCAGGGCCGGGTTGAAAGTCTGGAATGTGCTGGCTCAGCAGCGACACCAGTAGGGCGCGACGTGTCTCCAAGATCTCGCGCCGTTGGGGCAAGACCTCGTCGGGATTGTCGAGAAGTCTTGCAGCGGCGAGTTGTTCGACGATCGGCGTGCCCATGTCGATCGACGGACGGACCGCCGCGATCGTCGCTAACGTGCCGCGCTCGGCGCGAATCCAGCCAATGCGCAGCCCGCCCCAGAAGGACTTGGACATCGAGCCGACGGTGAGGACGAGGTCACGCCGCGACGATACGGCCGCCGCCACCGGTGCCGGCACCGGCTCGTCGAGCCACACATCGGTCATCGTCTCATCGATGATCGTGCGGGTGCGGGTGTCAGAAATGATGTGCGCCAGATGCTTTCGATCTTCGGCAGACATGGTCAGGCCGGTGGGGTTCTGGTTGTCGGGAATCAGGTAGGCAAGGTTCGGTGACAGCTGCCGGATCGCCGTGTGCACGGCCTCAAGTTCCCAACCGTCGGGCGCCATGGCAACCGGCACCGGTCGTGCGCCTGCGGCCGTGATCGCTGACAGCACACCGTGGTATGTGGGTTGTTCGACGAGCACTCGGTCGCCCGGTTGGATGTATGCCGCCATGATCAAACAGATGGCGTGCAGCGCGCCGGTAGTGACCATGACCTCATCGGGTGCGGTGGGAAGCCCTCGCGCGCAATATCTTTGGGCTATGGCCTCACGCAGCGGCGCCAACCCGGTGAGGTCGATTCCGATGTCTTGCAGGTACGGCCCCATCTGACGGGTCGCCTCAATGAAAGCGTCGTGTACGGCGGGTGGTGCCGAAAGTGCGGCATGAGCCAGGTTGACCCGCCCTGCGGCCACGGCGACGGGGGAGGGGGTTGGCGCGACGGGCAGGGCAGTCGTGCTGCGTGCACCGCGGCGGGCGTTGAGATAGCCGTCCTCGCCCAACTGTGTGTACGCGGCGGTCACCGTCGTGCGCGATACCCGCAGCGCGTCGGCAAGTGCCCGCTCGCTGGGCAGCCGAGCGCCGACGGGCAGGCGCCCGTCGATGATCAGCATCCGAATGCCGTCGGCAAGGCCCTGGTAGGCCGGTCCGCTGCGACTGGACGTGCGCCAGTTGCCGAGCTCGCGGGCCAAAAGGTCCACATCGAGCGCTCTGGCCGCCATTTCAATCGTCATTTGAGGCCAGTATGCGCCAACTGGCTATTGAAATGCAAGCCAGTTGTTCGGATTATCGAACTCATGAGCACGAACTGGACATCTCGAATCGCACGGCCGCTGGGCCGGATCTTCAAGCCTGCGGAACGCATCCCCGCCGAATTCGTCGACCGTGACGCCGAACGGGTGCAGCGCGAGCTGGAACTCATCAAGGTTCGCTTCCCACACCATGCGTAGGGCCGCGGCCGCGCGGGACAGCGCTGCTGGTCGGCCTGTGCGGCTACGGCTTCTCGATGGCGGTCATGGTGCGCGCCGGCCTGGGACTGGACCCATGGGACGTCTTCCACCAAGGGCTGGGGCTTCACACCGGCATGACCATCGGCATCGCATCCGCGGTGGTCGGTGTCGCGGTGCTGCTGGCCTGGATTCCGCTGCGGAACCGGCCAGGCATCGGCACGATCGCCAACGTCATCGTCATCGCCATCACCGTCGATGCCGGGCTTTGGCTGCTGCCGACGCCGACCTCGCTTCCGGTGCGCATCGCGATGATGGTGAGCGCGGTGGTGCTCAACGCGCTCAGCACGGTCCTCTACATCGGCGCTGCGCTGGGCCCTGGCCCGCGCGACGGCCTGATGACCGGACTCGTGGTGCGCACCGGCCTTTCGGTGCGGCTGGTCCGCACGTCCATCGAAGCCACTGTGTTGGCCGTCGGCTGGCTTCTCGGCGGGACGGTCGGCGTCGGCACCGTGTTGTACGCGTTCGGCATCGGCCCGCTCGTGCAGTTGTTCGTGCGCATCACGCCCAAGCGGGTGCTCGCGGTCAGCGGCTGGGCGTCCGTCGCCGAAGCCAGCGATTTGGGCGTGAAAAGTGGCGCCAGGCGCAACAAATCACGCCGAAATCGCGAACTCGTCGAGTCGTCGTAACTCAAACTCAGCAGATGACTGCGGCGGATCTGCTTGCCCGCGATGCGATCGCGCTCGTCGGTGAGTCGCGGGCGATCCTCGGCATCGCGGGCAGCCCGGGCGCTGGGAAATCGACTCTCGTCGACGCGCTGTTGGCGCGCGTCCGCGCGGTCAAGGGCGACGACTGGGTCGCGCACGTTCCGATGGACGGCTTCCACCTGGCCGACGCCCAGCTCGACCGGATCGGTGCTCGCGGCCGCAAGGGCGCCCCTGACACCTTCGACGCGGCCGGTTACGCGCACTGCTCGAGCGGCTGAAGCGGGAGGTCGACGACCCGGTGTACGTCCCGGGCTTCGACCGCACGCTGGAACAGCCGCTCGCCGCGGCGCTCGTCGTGCTGCCGTCGGCCCGCCTCGTCGTCACCGAGGGCAACTATCTGCTCCTCGACCATCCGCACTGGGCCGGGCTCGCCGCGCCATGGACGCCGTGTGGTTCGTCGCAAGCGACGAGAGCGAGCGGATCGAACGCCTCGTCGCCCGCCACGTCGAATTCGGAAAGACGCCCGAGGAGGCACGGGCCTGGGTCGCCACCACGGACCAGCGCAACTCCGAACTGGTGGCGGGCACGGCCGGCAAGGCCGATCGCGTCATCGTCAACGGCGCCGCGGGATGGGGCCTCGGGTAGCGACACGTGTCGAGTACGGCACGATGGTCGGGTGGCCGACGCCCAAGTAGATGCAGCCGACCCCGACCTGCTGATCGACTTCGCGAAAGTCACCCTGCGGCGCGGCGGCCAGAGTCTGGTCGGGCCCGTGACGTGGTCGGTCGAACTCGACGAACGCTGGGTGGTCGTCGGCCCGAACGGGGCGGGCAAGACGTCGCTGCTGCGCATCGCCGCGGCTCTGGAGCACCCGTCGTCGGGCACGGCGTTCGTGCTCGGCGAGCGGCTCGGCCGCGCCGACATGTCCGAACTGCGCGCGCGTGTCGGGCTGAGCAGTTCGGCGCTATCGCAGCGGGTGCCCGAGGAAGAGGTGGTGCGCGACTTGGTCGTCTCCGCCGGCTACGCGGTGATGGGCCGGTGGCGGGAGAAGTACGAGGACGTCGACTACGAGCAGGCCATCGACATGCTGGAAAGCGTCGGCGCCGAGCACCTCGCCGAGCGCACCTACGGCACGCTTTCCGAAGGCGAGCGCAAGCGGGTGCTGATCGCCCGGTCGATGATGACCGACCCCGAGCTGCTGCTGCTCGACGAGCCCGCCGCCGGGCTGGACCTCGGCGGCCGCGAGGAGCTGGTGGCCCGGCTGGCCGATCTGGCCGCCGACCCGGACTCTCCGGCGCTGGTGCTTGTCACCCACCATGTCGAGGAGATCCCGCAGGGCTTCTCGCACTGCCTGATCCTGTCCGAGGGCAAGGTGGTTGACTCCGGACTGCTACCGGATGTGCTGACCGCCGAGAACCTGTCTACGGCGTTCGGCCAGTCGATTGCCCTTGAGAACATCGACGGGCGCTACTTCGCCCGTCGCACGCGAAGCAGGGCGGCGCATAGGAGGCGAGCATGACGACCGAAGATCCGCTGGTCCCACGGCCGGCCGCGACCGTGATGCTGGTCCGCGACAAGGGCCCGGGGTTCGCCCGGGGAATCAAAGTGTTCCTGATGCGGCGGCACTCCGCGATGGACTTCGTCGCCGGCGTCATGGTGTTCCCCGGCGGCGGCGTCGACGACCGCGACCGCAACGCCGACGTCGCGTGGTTCGGCCCCGAGCCTGGCTGGTGGGCCGAGCGGTTCGGTGTCGAACCGGATCTGGCCGAGGCGCTGGTGTGCGCCGCGGCCCGCGAGACGTTCGAGGAGTCCGGCGTGCTGTTCGCCGGGCCTGCCGACGACCCGGACGGCATCGTCGGCGACGCGTCGATCTACCGCGAGGCGCGCGCTGCGCTTGCCAACCACTCGCTGTCGTTCGCCGACTTCCTGCGCGACGAGAAGCTGGTGCTGCGCGCGGATCTGCTTCGGCCGTGGGCGAACTGGGTGACGCCGAAAGAGGAGCGCACCCGCCGCTACGACACCTACTTCTTCGTCGGCGCGTTGCCGGAGGGCCAGCGCGCCGACGGCGAGAACACCGAAACCGACCGCGCATTCTGGAGCACGCCGCAGGCCGCCCTCGACGAGTTCGCCGAGGGCCGCTCGTTCCTGCTGCCGCCGACCTGGACCCAGCTCGACTCGCTCAACGGCCGCACGGTCGCCGAGGTGCTCGCCGTCGAACGCAAGATCGTCGCCGTCGAACCCCATCTGGCCGCCGATAAGGTACACCGGCAACTGGGAGATCGAGTTCTTCAACAGCGACCGTTACAACGAAGCCCGCAACCGCCGCGCCCCCGACGGCTACAGCCGCGACACGCCGCTTGCATGAACGAGTTCGTCTCCGTCCACACCAGCGATGAGCAGCCCGGTATCGCCACGCTGCTGCTGTCGCGACCGCCCACCAATGCGTTGACGCGTCAGGTGTACCGCGAGATCGTTTCTGCGGCAGCCGATCTCGGTCGCCGCGACGACATCTCCGCCGTCATCCTGTTCGGCGGTCACGAGATCTTCTCCGCGGGCGACGACATGCCCGAGCTGCGCACCTTGAGCGCCGACGAAGCTGAGGTCGCCGCACGCGTGTGCCGGGAGGCTGTCGACGCGCTGGCCGCCATCCCGAAGCCGACCGTCGCGGCCATCACCGGCTACGCGCTTGGCGGCGGGCTGAACCTGGCGCTGGCCGCGGACTGGCGCGTGGCCGGTGACAACGTGAAGTTCGGCGCGACCGAGATCCTTGCGGGCCGGGTGCCACAGGGCGGCACCGCCCGCCTCGCGCGCACGGCAGGCGAGAGCAAGGCCAAGGACCTGGTGTTCAGCGGGCGGTTCATCGACGCCAAGGAGGCGCTGGCGCTGGGCGTGATCGACGAGATGGTGGCGCCCGACGGTGTGTACGACGCCGCCGTGGCCTGGGCACGCGGTTCGGGGACTATCCGCCGCAGGTACTGGCTGCCGCCAAGGCCGCCTTCGGAACAGCCGTTAGGCTGCCCTGTTATGACGAGTCACCGACCGGCGGCTCCGGTAACCCGCACGCCACCGCGGAGCAGGTAGAGGCCGCCCGCCACGACTCCAAGCTCGCCCAGGTGCTGTACCACGACTGGGAGGCCGAGAGCTACGACGACAAGTGGTCGATCTCCTACGACAAGCGCTGCGTCGACTACGCCCGCGACCTCTTCGATGCGATCGTGCCCGCCGACGAGCTTCGCGAGCTGCCGTACGACCGGGCGCTGGAGCTCGGCTGTGGCAGCGGGTTCTTCCTGCTCAACCTGATCCAGGCGGGAGTCGCCCGGCGCGGCTCGGTGACCGACCTGTCGCCAGGCATGGTCAAGGTGGCCACCCGCAACGGCGAGAATCTGGGTCTGGAGATCGACGGCCGGGTCGCCGACGCCGAGGGCATCCCATATGACGACAACACCTTCGACCTCGTCGTCGGGCACGCCGTGCTTCATCACATCCCCGACGTCGAGTTGTCGCTGCGCGAGGTAGTCCGGGTGCTCAAGCCGGGCGGGCGGTTCGTGTTCGCGGGCGAGCCGACAACGGTCGGCAACGCCTACGCGCGAAGGCTGGCGGACTTGACCTGGAACGTCACCATCCGCGCCATGAAGCTGCCCAGGACTGAGCAGCTGGCGGCGCACGCAGGCGGAGCTGGACGAGAACTCACGGGCAGCGGCCCTCGAGTGGATCGTCGACCTACACACCTTCGGTCCCGGCGATCTGGAGCGGATGGCCGCAAACGCCGGCGCCGTCGACGTGCGCACCGGCACTACGGAATTCACCGCAGCGATGCTGGGCTGGCCACTCCGCACCTTCGAGTCGACAGTGCCGCCCGGCAAGCTCGGCTGGGGCTGGGGCAAGTTCGCTTTCAACAGCTGGATCACGCTGAGCTGGGTCGACGACAACCTATGGCGGCGCGTCGTGCCGAAGGGCTGGTTCTACAACGTCATGGTGACCGGGGTTAAGCCGTCGTAGCGTTCCGTCTGGACGACGTCGCCTATCTGCGCAGCGAGGCGGGGGAGCGTCGCGCTGCGCGAAGTCATCAGGCTATCGGCTTACCGACGCCACCCTGGTCGCCGACATCGCTTCGGCGCGAGCATCTTTCGGTGAGCGCGCCGCCGTCACTGGTGGAGACGACGCTGTTGCGGCGCAAGGCCGCGGCGAAATTCGCGGACCCGTCGGGCTGGCTGTTCACCGACGAGGCGCTGCAGCAGGCCACCGCCGAACCCGTCGCCGCGCATCGGGCCGGACGGCTGGCGGGCGCGGATGTGCACGACGCGACGTGTTCGATCGGCACAGAGCTTGCGGCGCTGCGCGATTCGGCGTCGCACGTGGTCGGCAGCGATATCGATCCGGTTCGGCTGGCGATGGCCAGCCACAATGTCGCCGAAGTCGACCTCTGTCGTGCCGATGCGCTGCGGCCGATCACCCGCGACACCGTCGTCCTCGTCGACCCGGCCCGGCGTAGCGGTGGACGGCGCCGGTTCGATCCTCGCGATTACGCGCCAGCGCTGGATGCCTTGCTGGACGTGTACCGCGGCCGCGAACTCGTCGTAAAGGCTGCTCCCGGAATAGATTTCGATGAGTTGTCGCGGCTGGGATTCGAAGGCGAGATCGAGGTCACCTCGCTGGCGGCAGCGTGCGCGAGGCGTGCCTGTGGTCGGCGGGCCTTGCCGGAGACGGTGTGACCCGCCGGGCGACGATGCTGGACACCGGTGAAAGCCTCACCGACGCCGACCCGGACGACTGCATGGTGGCGCCGGCGGGCCGGTGGATCGTCGACCCCGACGGCGCGGTGGTGCGCGCAGGTCTGGTGCGGCACTACGCCGCCCGGCACGGGTTGTGGCAGCTCGACCCCGATATCGCTTACCTGTCCGGCGATCGACTTCCCGAGAACGTGCGCGGGTTCGAAGTCCTCGAGGAGCTGAACTACAGCGAACGGCGACTGCGCCAGGCGCTTTCGGCGCGTGACGTCGGAGCCGTCGAGATCCTGGTTCGCGGCGTCGATGTCGACCCCGACGCGTTGCGCGCCCGACTGCGGCTGCGCGGATCGCAACCAGTCTCGGTCGTCATCGCCCGCATCGGATCCGGGGCGGCAAGCCGGGCAACGGCATTCATTTGTCGTCCGTCCCGCTGAGTCGCCACGTACGCTGGCAGTAATGCGCCGGTGCCGAAAGCCGGTGCCGGCTCTCGAGGACGTCGACGATGCGCATTCTGCAGGGTGGCCGCGATTCTCGTGGCCGGTGTACTGGCCTACTCGACCGGCGCCACAGCGGCTGCCGCGCAGTCGGCCTGCGTTGACCTTGGCGGCACCGTGGGGCACGACCAGATATGCGGCGTGCACACGTCGAACCCGACCTACACGCTGGACATCACGTTCCCCAACGACTATCCCGACCAGCAGGCACTGACGGCGTATCTCACCCAGGCCCGCGACGGGTTCGTCAACGTCTCGGAGATGCCCGGTTCGTACAACTTGCCGTATGAGCTCGACGCGAAGGGAACCGGATACCGCACGGACACATCGACCGGCGGCACGCGAAGCGTGGTGTTCACGATGTGGCAGAACGTGGGCGGTGCGCACCCGCAGACCTGGTACAAGTCCTTCAACTGGGACCTCGGCAAGAAGGCGCCGATCACGTTCGACACCTTGTTCAAGCCGGGCACCAAGCCGCTCGACGTGATCTATCCGGCCGTCGAGCAGTACCTGCAGAAGCAGCAGGGGTTGATCGACGGCATCCCGCCCAGCGTCGGGCTCGACCCGAGCCAAGTACCAGAACTTCGCGCTGACCGACGACGCGGTGATCTTCTTCTTCGGCCAGGGCGAGCTGTTCGCGGAGGCCGCGGGTCCGGTCGAGGCGCCGGTTCCGCGCGCGACGCTGGCGCCGCTGTTGGCGTAGCGGCTTACGCCGGCGCGAAGCCGTAGACCTGGCCGTCGCTGGTGGCGGTGACGACGCGGCGGTCATGGCCGACCGATACGCCGACCGGCCAGCCCGTCGCCTGCGGCAGCGGATAGCTGTTGACGGTGTGGCCGTCGGCCGGATCGAACACCAGCAGCGCCTGACCGTTCTCGCCGTCCTTGGCGATCGTGTAGCCGACGCCGTTGCCTGCCCGGCTCGACGTGGACAGCGGGACGACGTCGTCGCGGGTCCACACCACGTCGCCGTTGTCGCCGCCGTCGCGGACCGCGACCAGCTTGGCTCCCGGACCGCCGCCGGCCACGATCAGGCCGTCCGGCGACACCGACGGCGGCGTCTGCGCCAGATAGTCCAGCGGCACCGACCATTTCGGCTTGCCGTCCGCCGTGTTGATCGCCCACAGGTGTTCGTCGCGGCCGTTGACGTACACGGTCGACCCGTCGGCGGACAGCACCGGGCTGGCGATCGGCCCCTGGCCTACCGCGTCGCTGGTCCACTCGCGGGTGAGCAGCGGGGTCTGGCCGGCGCGGTAGCGAAGCCCGACCAGGACCGGGGCCGCGGCGTTCGGCTCCCACAGGCTGACCACCACGATGCCGGTGGCCGACGAGAACGCAGGCGCCGCGGCGACCGGGCAGCGTGGCCGCGTCGGTTGGCAATCGGCCAGTCCCCGAGTGGCGTCGGTCGGATTGACGCCGGCGACCAGATCCAGCGGCGTGCCGACGACGATGCCTTTGTGGGCGTCGAATACCAGCACCTGCCCGAGATGCGTGACGACCAGCAGCTGGCCAGGCGCGAGAATCCTTGGCGTGGTGGGCATTCCGATCACCGGCTGACGCCACCGGATCCACTGCGTCGGCGGGAAGGACAGCATCGCGCCGGGCTGGCCGATGTAGAGATTGTCGAACCCGTCGAACAGCGGACTGGACAGGCCGCCGCCCTGCACCAGCCGGGTGCACCAGCGTTGGCGGGCGTTGTTGTCGGTCTCCCACACCATCAGCGAGCATCCGCCGGCCGATTGCGCGTTGATGGCCAGGTAGCTGCCCGACCCGAGCGACACCTGGGCGGCCAGGTCACCCTTGACCGAGCGCCGCCATTCCAGCCGCAGCGCGTCGGCCCCTGCGACGGGCGAGTAGCTGCTGTTGGCGGCGTCGCCGTACTGCGCGGGCCAGCCGTCCGCGGCGTGCGCCTCGACCCAGGAATCGGTGGTCCCGCAACCGGCCAGCACACCCGTGATCAGCGCTGTTGACGCCAGCACGATGAATCGGCGGAACACTGGTCCTTCCTGTTCCTGGTCCTGTGCTTGATAGCCCACGTGAGGGTAACCGTTCGGGGTGAGAGCGCTCGCGTAGGCTTTCCGGCCATGACGACGATGTGGGGCGCGCCGCTACACAAGCGCTGGCGGGGTTCGCGGCTGCGTGATCCGCGCCAGGCCAGGTTCCTGACCGTTGCTTCGTTGAAGTGGGTGATCGCCAACAGGGCCTACACGCCCGTGGTACTTGGTGCGCTACTGGCGGCTGCTGAAGTTCAAGCTCGCCAACCCGCACATCATCACCCGCGGCATGGTCTTTCTCGGCAAAGGCGTGGAGATCCAGGCGACGCCGGAGCTGTCCACGATGGAGATCGGCCGCTGGGTGCACATCGGCGACAAGAACACGATCCGCTGCCACGAGGGCTCGCTGCGTTTCGGCGACAAGGTCGTGCTCGGCCGCGACAACGTCATCAACACCTACCTCGACATCGAACTGGGCGACTCGGTGCTGATGGCGGACTGGGTCTACGTGTGCGACTTCGACCACAGGATGGACGACATCAACGTGCCGATCAAGGACCAGGGCATCCTCAAGGGCCCGGTGCGGATCGGGCCGGACACCTGGATCGCGACCAAGGTGACGATCCTGCGCAACACCACGATCGGCCGCGGCTGCGTGCTGGGGTCGCACGCGGTGGTCAAGGGCGACATCCCGGACTTCTCGATCGCCGTCGGCGCGCCGGCCAAGGTCGTCAAGAACCGCAAGCTGGCGTGGGAGACGTCGGCGGCCCAGCGCGCCGAACTGGCCGCGGCGCTGGCCGACATCGAACGCAAGAAGGCTGCCCGCTAGCCCTCGTTCCTGCGAACGTTCCTTACCGCTCGAAATTTGCGCGGCGGATTCTCGAGCGGTACGGAACGTTCGGCGATGGCGGTTAGGCGCTCCAGTCGATGCCGAACGCATCGGCCAACGCGCTGCGGCCGTCGTCGGTGACCGTGAGCGCCCGTCCGCGCGGCACCCGCTTGACCCAGCCCGCGGACAGGAAACGATCCAATACGGCGCGCCCGAGTCCGCCGGAAAGATGGTGCCGCTGCTCGGTCCAGTCCACACAGTAGCGCACGAGTGGTCTTTTGCCCGTTGGCATTTCGACGCCGATGCCGGTAAGGAAGTCCCGGCCGGTGTCGGTCAGCTCGTAGTGGAGGTCGTGGCCGGGGCTGCTCAGTGCGTCATGGCTGTCGCGACGCGGGTCGTAGCGACCGTCGCCGCCGACGAGCGCCTCGCGATCCAACAGGCTGCCCATGACGGCCACGCCGAGACGGCCGGCGACATGGTCGTAGCACGTGCGCGCCGAGCGCAGCCGCGCGGCGCGGGTGCCCTCCCGCAGCGATCTGACGGGCCGCGACGGCGCCAGGCGTCCCAGCTGCTCGAGTAGCTCGCCCACCTCGGGACCCGCCAGCCGGTAGTAGCGATTCCTGCCGTGGGTTTCGACGGTGAGCAGGCCTGCGCCGGTGAGCTTGCCGAGGTGGCTGCTGGCTGTCGGCCTGCTGATGCCCGCTTCGTCGGCGAGGACGCTGGCAGGCAGCGCGCGCCCGTCGTCAAGGGCGAGCAGTACTTTGCACCGCGCCGGGTCGGCGAGCAGCGAGGCCAACGCGGCGATATCTGCGTCGCCCCGAGACGGAAGCTCGGCGGCGTCACGCATGACAGACCTCCTTCTGCAGCGGTGCGGGCGCTTCGGGCCGTGCCCAGCGCAGCGCAACCCCAGCGCCGATCAGCTGGACCAGGCCGCCCAGCATCGTCGCGATCCGCGCACCCTCGGCACCGCCGATCGCCGCCATGGCACTACCCAACACCGCGACACCGACAGTGATACCCACCAGGCGGGCAAGATTCACCACACCCGAGGCCAGACCCGCACGCTGCACCGGCACCGCCGACATTGCCAGGCCGACGGCAGGCCCGGTGTTGAGCGCCAAACCCGCACCGGCCAGCACGAACGACAGCTCGAGCAGCCAGACGTCGGCCTGCGGCCCTACCGCGGCATAGAGCGCCAAACCCGCGGCCATCAGGGTCAACCCTGCCGTCATCGGCAGCCGCGGACCCGTGCGGTGGGCGAGCGCGTTGACCACCGGGATGAGAACCAGGTACGTCACCGGCATCGGCAGGAACCAGAGTGCGGTCTCCAGGGCGCTTGCCCCGCGTTGTTGTTGGAACGCGAAGCTGTTCACCAGAAGCAGGCCGTAGATGCCGAAGGTCATCGTGAACGTCGCGATCAGTGCGGCCACCAGCCGACGGTTGCGGAACAGGTCGAGCGGCAGCATCGGATGCGTCACGCGCCGCTGGCTCCACAGGAATGCAGCGACACCTGCGACGGCGACGACGGCCAGCGCACGGTCCAAGTGGGGGCCATGGTCCGGCCCTCGACCAGGACGATGGTCAGTGCGCCAAGGCCGATCATCGCCAGCGTCTGGCCGGGTAGGTCGAAACTGGCGGCGTCAAGGTCGCGGGATTCGGGAAGGTAGCGGTACGTCATCAGCAGCGCGGCAACGCCGATCGGCGCGTTCAGCCAGAAGATGTAGCGCCAGCCGAGGGTGTCGGTCAGCACGCCGCCGAGGATCGGGCCGATCGCGGTGCTCATCGCGGCCGCCATCGCCCACGCCGCAGTCGCCCGGCCGCGTTCGATGGGATTGGGAAACGCGGCGGCGGTGATGGCAAGGCCCTGGGGCAACATCACTGCCGCGCCGACGCCCTGAATCGCCCGGGCGGCCAACAGCATCGGCAACGACGGGGCCGCCGCGCAGGCCAGCGACGCGACGATGAACGTCACCAAGCCGAGGCGCAGCAGCGTGCGTCTGCCGTACCGGTCGCCGAGGGATCCTGCCGTTAGTAGTACGGCAGCGAAGGTGATGTTGTAGGCGTCGATCGTCCATTGCGCTCCGGAAATGCCGCCGCCGAGGGTGTCGCGGATGGCTGGCAATGCGAGGTTGATCGCGTTGGCGTCGATGAGTCCGACGAACAGTCCCAGGTAGGCAGCGATCAGGGTCAACGCTGTGTCGAGGCGGAACCTTTTCGTGTCCATATCCCGACGCTAGGTCGGGAATGATTCGACGCCGATCGAACTATCAGCGGTCGGGCAGTGCGTGCTCGACGATGGCGCGGCGCCGATGTGGTTCGCGTTCGCGGCGTTTGGCAGCCAGGTAGACCTGCGCGGTTTCGTCGGCGACGGTGTGCCAGTCGAAATCGGATGTGAGCCGGTCGCGCGCTGCGATCGCCATGCGCTGGGCGGCATCCGGATCGTCGAGTACGGCGCGCACCGCCGCGGCAAGGCCAGCGACGTCGCGGGGCGCGAAGGACATGCCGGTCTGCCCGTTGATCACTGCCTCGCCAAGGCCGCCGACGTTGGAGGTGACCAGGGGGATACCCGTCGCGGCCGCCTCGAGCGCGACGATGCCGAACGGCTCGTAGTGGCTGGGCAGCACTGCGGCGTCGGCGGTGTGCAGCAGCCGTAAGAGTTCCTCGTGATCCAGATGGCCCACAAACGTTGTGGCCTTGAGCACCTTGTGCTTTCGCGCCTGATCGGCGAGCCACTTCTGTTGGGTTCCTGTCGCCCGCGATGGTCAGTGTGGTGCCGGGGTGGGAGCGCCTGATGCGGGGCAGCGCGGCGATCGCGTCGTGGACACCCTTCTCGTACTCAAGCCGGCCCAGGTACATCAGCTGCGCGGGGCCGTTCCGGCGCTGGCGACGCGCGAACGGCCACAGCGCGGCGTCGATTCCGTTGCGGATCACCCGGGTCTCGGCCAAGCCGGGGCCGAACAGCTCGGTGATCTCGTCGCTCATCGACGCCGAACAGGTGATGAGCGAATCGGATTCGTGAACAAGCCACGATTCGGCCGCATGCACCTGGCGGCTGATCCGACCGGACACCCAGCCCGAATGCCTGCCTGCCTCGGTGGCGTGGATGGTGGAAACCAGTGGGACGTCGAAGTATTCGGCGAGTGCGATCGCCGGGTGTGCGACCAGCCAGTCGTGGGCGTGCACGACGTCGGGGCGCCACGGCTGACGGCGTCTGCCCTTGATAGCCAATCCGGCGCGGACCATCGAATGTCCCATGGCCAGCGTCCACGCCATCATGTCGGTGCCGAAGTCGAACTCGTGCGGGTCTTGCGCGGCGGCGACAACCCGTACGCCTTCGGCGATTTCGTCGGTCGACGGATGTGTGCTCGGGTCGGTGCCGCTTTGCCGTCGGCTGAGCACGACGACCTCGTGTCCGGCCGCCGCCAGCGCCGTCGCCAGTTGGTAGACGTGGCGGCCAAGCCCGCCGACCACCACCGGCGGGTACTCCCACGACACCATCAGGACCTTCATCGGGGGAGGCGCCTTGCGTCGAGCGAGCCGAACAAGCCGTCGGCGCGGTTCCAGCCCTCGGCCAGCCGCTGTGCGTGCTCGCTGCGGCCAGACGCCAGCGCGCCCGCGATCTCGCGGGTGGCGTGCGCGTGCAGGTGCGCGCGATAGCGCGCGTAGTCGGCGGCGGAATCCTTGCTGACCATGAACGGCCAGTCGCTGGAGACCGTGAGCAGCGTTTCGCGCAGGATCTGGTCGGCGACGAAGTTGCGGGCAGGCGGTGCGTCGGTCTCGCCGAGCGCCTTGTCCACCGTGGTGAGCGCGCTGTCGACGACCTCGGCGTTCAGCTGAACCAGATCGGCGACCTTCTCACCCGCCCATACCTGCCAGTCCTTGCCCGAACCCCAAGAGCTGGGCGGCAATTCGACGGGCTCGCCGACGAACCCGTCGGCACACCGCATCGGACAGCGTGCCGATGCGCACTCCCGCCTCTGGCAGTGCGCGCAGCACCCGCTCCAGCCACAGCGGACCCTCGTACCACCAATGCCCGAACAGCTCGGTGTCGAACGCCGCCACCACATGGGCGGGCCTTCCGATCCGTTCGGACTCACTGATCAGCCGGTCGCGCACCACCCCGACGAAATCGGCGACGTGAGCGTCGACCGCCCTGTCGGCACGCTGCGGGTCGTAGGGGGCCTTGTCATCCGAGGGCACGTTGCGGCCTGTGACGCGCGCAGGCTTGAGTCCGGTGACGTGATCGTAGGTGTGGAAGTCGCGGTAGGCGGCGTGACCGGGGTAGCCGGACTTCGGCGACCACACCCGATAGCTGACCTGAAGATCGCGGCCGAATGCGACGACGTCGGACGCAGCCACCGGGCGGCCCAGCGCGGTATCTCCGTGCAGCGACGGCCCGTCCACCATGAAGTGGCCGACACCCGCTGCGGCGTAATCCATCTCCATGCCGGGCGCATAGGCGCACTCCGGCGCCCAGATACCCGTCGGCGTGTGCGCGAATCGCTGGCCTGCGTCGGCGAGACCCTCGCGCAACGCGAATTCACGCAGCCTCGGATTGAGCAGCGGCTGGAACGGGTGCGACAGCGGGCCGCCGAGCAATTCGATGGTGCCGGCGTCGATCAGATCGCGCAGCAGCGGACTGCCGCCGTGCCGCCACAGCGTCGCGAACTCCTCGACTGCGCGGCCGGCCTCGGCGTGCTCGCGAATCCCGAACGCGCGCAACCCCTCCGGCTCACGCAACGTGGTGGCCTCCAGCGCCCGCAACTGCCAGTTGGCCAGCCAATGATGCATGCCCGACAGGCAGTACGGGTCGTCAAGCTGCGCGGTGACCACGGGCGTCATTCCCAGGGTGACGACGTGCGCGGCGCTCTTCGTCCGCGAGCGTGCGCAGCACCCGCATCAGCGGCAGGTACGCCGCCGACCACGACTGGTAGAGCCATTCCTCGCCAACCGGCCAGCGGCCATGATGGGCCAGCCACGGCAGATGCGTGTGCAGGACGAGGGTGAAGAGCCCGGGTACGGGCTTCGACTGGGTCACGGCCGCACCGCGATTGCGACCAGGTCCAGACTGTCGTCGATGTTGCGGTCGGCGGCGTCGATGAGGTCGAAGTCGTCTGTTGTCACAGAGGCGACATCGGCGAGCAGGTCGTCAGGCCACGGCGCATCGGCAAGCGCGCGGGCGATCTGGGCGTCGATGATCGAGCCACCGTGCCGTGCGTCGAGCTCGGCGAGGCCCTCGCCATGAAACACGCCCAGCATCGACTCGACCGAAAACCCGGCCGCCGTCAGCAGTTCGGTGAGCTCTGCGGCGTTGAGTTCGCGGGTGTGGAACGGGTTGATCGGGGTGTCGCGGCCGGGGGAGAAGGTGATCCGGTTGGGTGTGGACATCAGGAGCACACCGCCGGGCCGCAGCACGCGCAGGCACTCCGCGACGAATTGGCCTTGGTCCCAGAGATGTTCGATCACCTGGAAGTTGACGACTACGTCGACATCACCGTCGGGCAGTGGCAGCTCAGCCAGATTGCCGTGCAGCATCGAGACCCGCGGATAGCGGGCCTTCACATGTGCGACCGCCGACTCGTCGTAGTCCAGCCCGATGACACGGCGCGCTTCGTCGGCGATCAAGTCGGCGCCGTAGCCCTCGCCGCAGCCCGCCTCGAGCACATCGCGCCCCGCGCAGCGGCCGACCAGCCGCTCATAGACGACCTCATGGCGGCGGAACCAGTAGTTCTCCTCCGCGAGCCCGGGAATCGTGCGCTCCCCGGTGAGGGGTAGTGCGTCGTCCCCAAGCGGACCGTTGGTAACGAATGCGCTCATTGCAAGGCAGGCTAACGCGTAGTGGCCGGTTCGCGAACGGTTCGCAGGCTAAGGGGAGGCCAGAACGCAAACTTCGACCAGCTATGGTGTTCGTGCGAACCCACTTAAGTTACCCGCGAGTAACATGGTGGCAGTTGCTTGAAACGTGGTATTGCAGGCCGCCCGCCGGCCTCTCCGAGGAGGACGAACCAGAGTCATGACGAACATCGTGGTCCTGATCAAACAGGTCCCTGACACGTGGTCGGAGCGCAAGCTGACCGACGGCGATTTCACCCTCGACCGTGAGGCCGCCGACGCCGTGCTCGACGAGATCAACGAGCGCGCCGTCGAAGAGGCGCTTCTGATCAAGGAGAAGGAAGCCGCCAACGGCACCGAAAGCACTGTGACCGTGCTCACAGCCGGTCCCGAGCGTGCGACCGAGGCCATCCGCAAGGCCCTGTCGATGGGCGCCGACAAGGCGGTGCACTTGCTCGACGAAGGCCTGCACGGCTCCGACCTGGTCCAGACCGGTTGGGCGCTGGCCCGTGCGCTTGGCACCATCGAGGGCACCGAGCTGGTCATCGCCGGCAACGAGGCCACCGACGGTGTCGGCGGCGCGGTACCGGCCGTCATCGCCGAGTACCTGGGCCTGCCCCAGCTCACCCACCTGCGCAAGGTGTCGGTCGAGGGCGGCAAGGTCACCGGCGAACGGGAGACCGACGACGGTGTGTTCACCGTCGAGGCGCCGCTGCCCGCCGTGGTCAGCGTGAACGAGAAGATCAACGAGCCTCGGTTCCCGTCCTTCAAGGGCATCATGGCCGCCAAGAAGAAGGAAGTGACGACGCTGACGCTGGCGGAGATCGGTGTCGAGGCCGACGAGGTCGGCGTCGCCAACGCCGGTTCCAAGGTGACCGCGTCGACCCCCAAGCCGCCGAAGACCGCGGGCGAGAAGGTCACTGACGAGGGCGACGGCGGCACCAAGGTCGCCGAATACCTGGTTGCCCAGAAGATCATCTAGCCGAATTCGCCGTAGGCCGAAAAGACCCAGACACCGAAAGACATTGAAGACACATGGCTGAAGTACTTGTGCTCGTCGAGCACGCTGATGGTGCGCTGAAGAAGATCAGCGCCGAACTGATCACCGCCGCCCGTGTGCTGGGCGAACCCGCCGCCGTGGTGGTGGGCAAGCCGGGCACGGCCGCGCCGCTTACCGACGGGTTGAAGGAGGCAGGCGCCGCCAAGATCTACGTCGCCGAGTCCGACGACGCGGAGAACTACCTGGTCACGCCGTACGTGGACGTGCTGGCGTCGCTGGCCGAGTCGGCCAGCCCGGCAGGCGTGCTGCTGGCCGCCAGCGCCGACGGCAAGGAGATCGGCGGCCGGCTGGCCGCCCGCCTCGGGTCGGGGCTGCTGGTCGACGTCGTCGAGGTCAAGGAGGGCGCCAAGGGCGTGCACTCCATCTTCGGTGGCGCGTTCACCGTCGAGGCCGAGGCCACCGGTGACACCCCGGTGATCACCGTGCGCCCCGGCGCCATCGAGGCCGAGCCCGCCGCCGGTGCCGGCGAGGTCGCCAACGTCGAGGTGCCTGCGCAGGCCGAGAATGCGACGAAGATCACTTCGCGCCAGCCCGCGGTGGCCGGCGACCGTCCCGAGCTCACCGAGGCCACCGTCGTCGTCTCCGGTGGCCGTGGCGTCGGCAGCGCCGAAAACTTCAGCGTGGTCGAGGAATTGGCCGACTCGCTGGGTGCCGCGGTCGGCGCGTCGCGTGCCGCGGTCGACTCCGGCTACTACCCGGGCCAGTTCCAGGTGGGCCAGACCGGCAAGACCGTGTCGCCGCAGCTGTACATCGCGCTGGGCATCTCCGGAGCGATCCAGCACCGCGCCGGCATGCAGACGTCGAAGACGATCATCGCGGTCAACAAGGACGAAGAGGCGCCGATCTTCGAGATCGCCGACCTGGGCATCGTCGGTGACCTGTTCAAGGTCGCGCCGCAGCTGACCGAGGCGGTCAAGGCCCGCAAGGGCTGAGTTTTCGCGGCTTCCGCGCGATTGGGCGCGTTCGGGTGTGTTCTTGCACACCTGAGCGCGCCCAATTCGTCATTTAGCGTGCACGAACACGTCACGCAGGCGATGCCGTCCCGCTGTCCGGCTGGGCGACCGTGCAGCCATGAGCACTGCTTCTGTACTCATCGCCGCAGATCCGCCGACCCTGTCTACCGACACCCCTCGCTACACCCTGCTGCTGTCCACCGACCCTGCGCTCATCGAGGCCGCGCAGCGTCTTCGTCACGATGTGTTCACCTCCGAGCCCGGGATTCGAGCTTCGGCCGGAGCCCGGATTTGAAGCCGGTCTGGACGCCGACCGCTTCGACGAGCACTGCGATCACCTGCTGGTCCGCGAGGACAACTCCGGCGAACTGGTCGGCTGCTACCGGATGCTGCCGCCGCCGGGCGCCATCGCCGCCGGAGGTCTTTACACCGCAACGGAATTCGATGTCGAGGGCCTTGACGCGCTGCGGCCGTCGCTGGTCGAAATGGGCCGCGCCGTGGTGCGCGAGGATCACCGCAACGGCGGCGTCGTGCTGCTGATGTGGGCAGGCATCCTGGCCTACCTGGACCGCTGCGGCTACGACTACGTCACCGGCTGCGTGTCGGTGCCCGTACAGGGCTCCGAGGACGAGGCGCCCGGCAGCCAGATCCGCGGCGTGCGCGACTTCGTGCGGCGCCGCCACGCCGCGCCCAGCGGAGTACACCGTGTACCCGTACCGGCCGGTGACGGTCGACGGCAGGGGCCTCGACGACATCGAGCCGCCCGCGCGGGTGGCGGTGCCGCCGCTGATGCGGGGCTACCTGCGGCTGGGCGCGCAGGTGTGCGGCGAACCCGCCCACGACCCCGACTTCGGGGTCGGCGACTTTCCGGCGCTGCTGGACAAGCGCCAGGCCGACACCCGCTACCTGAAGCAGGCTGCGGTCGGTCGGGGCGGCGGCCGCGATGGCCGACGGGATGTCGTCGTGACCGTCGAGCATGCCTGGCTGCCGCGGGCGTCGTGCGACGCCAGCTGCGTCAGCGCCGGCGCAGCCGCGGCCGGCCAGCCGTGTGGTCGTCGCGTGGCGCATCGCGGTGCGGGCCACATTCGCGGTGCTCCTGCTGTCGGCAACGCCGTTGCTGGCCGTCCCGATGCCGGGCCGCTCGCACATCCAGCGGGGCTACTGCCGGCTGATGCTGCGCTGCCTCGGCGTGCGAATCACCGTGTCCGGCGGGCCGATTCGCAACCTGCGCGGTGTGCTGGTGGTCAGCGGCCACGTGTCCTGGGTGGACATCTTCGCGATCGGTGCCGTCATGCCGGGCAGGTTCGTCGCCCGCGCCGACCTCGTCGAGTGGGTTGGCCTGGGCATGCTGGCCCGGCTGATGAAGGTCATCCCGATCGACCGTGCGAGCCTGCGGCGGCTGCCCGACGTGGTGGGCACCGTCGCGGCCCGGCTGCGTGCGGGCCAGACGGTCGTCGCATTCCCCGAGGGCACCACCTGGTGCGGCCTGGCGTACGGCCCGTTCCGGCCTGCGATGTTCCAGGCCGCCGTCGACGCGGGACGGCCGGTCCAGCCGCTGCGGCTGAGCTATCACCATCGCGACGGCAGGCCCTCGACACTGGCCGCCTACGTCGGCGACGACACGTTGATGGCGTCGATCCGCCGGCTCGTCACCGCCCGCCGCACGGTGGTGCATGTGCAGGTCGAGTCGCTGCAGCTGCCAGGAACCTCCCGGCGGGATCTGGCGGCCCGCTGCGAAGCCGCGGTCCGCGGCGACGTAGTCGCGGCGCGGACACGGTCACGCCCTGGTGGCCTGACCTCGGAATCGGGACGGCCGTTCCATGGCCGCTACCATGGAACGGTTATGACCTCGAACAAGACGGTCTATCTCGATCACGCCGCCACCACCCCGATGCACCCTGCTGCCATCGAGGCGATGACGGCTGTGCTGGCGACGGTTGGCAATGCGTCGTCGCTGCACGGCACCGGCCGCGTTGCGCGCCGCCGGATGGAGGAGGCCCGCGAGTCGCTGGCCCACCTGCTCGGCGCGCGCCCGTCGGAGGTGATCTTCACCGCGGGCGGCACCGAGAGCGACAACCTCGCCGTCAAGGGCATCTACTGGGCCCGACGCGATGCGTCGCCGCAGCGCCGACAGGATCGTCACCACCCCCATCGAGCACCATGCCGTTCTCGACGCGGTGCAGTGGCTCGCCGAACACGAAGGCGCCGAGGTCACCTGGCTGCCGGTCGGTGACGACGGCTCCGTCGCGCCCGCCGCGCTTCGAGAAGCGTTGCAGGACCACGACGACGTCGCGCTGGTGTCGATCATGTGGGCCAACAACGAGGTCGGCACCATCATGCCGATCGCCGAATTAGCCGCCATTGCAGCGGAATTCGATGTGCCGATGCACAGCGACGCGATCCAGGCCGTCGGCCAGATTCCGGTCGACTTCACGGCCAGCGGACTGTCGGCGATGAGCGTCGCCGCCCACAAGTTCGGTGGTCCGACGGGCGTCGGCGCGCTGCTGCTGCGGCGCGACACCGGCTGTGTGCCGCTGCTGCACGGCGGCGGCCAGGAACGCGACGTCCGTTCCGGCACACCGGATGTCGCCGGGGCTGTGGCGATGGCCGCCGCCGCGAAGGTGGCGATCGAGGGCTTGGCGGCCAACAGCGCCCGCGTGCAGACGTTGCGCGACCGGCTGATCGACGGCGTGCTGTCGACGATCGATGACGTGTACCTCAACGGCGCCACCGGTGATGCGCGCCTGCCCGGCAACGCCCACTTCACGTTCCGCGGCTGCGAAGGCGATTCGCTGCTGATGCTGTTGGACGCCAAGGGCATCGAGTGCTCGACGGGCTCGGCGTGCACCGCCGGTGTCGCCCAGCCGTCGCATGTGCTGCTCGCGATGGGCGCCGACCCGGCCAGCGCGCGCGGCTCGCTGCGGTTGTCGTTGGGCCACACCAGCACCGAGGCCGACGTCGATGCCGCGCTGGCGGTGTTGCCCGCGGCGGTCGAGCGGGCGCGCCAGGCCGCGCTGGCCAGCGCGGGAGCGGCCGAAGCAATGAGGGTGCTCGTCGCGATGAGCGGCGGCGTCGACTCGTCGGTCGCCGCCGCGAGGATGGTCGACGCGGGTCACGACGTCGTCGGCGTGCACCTGGCGTTGTCGGCCGCGCCGGGCACGCTGCGCACCGGATCGCGGGGCTGCTGCTCGAAGGAGGACGCCGGTGACGCCCGGCGCGTCGCCGACGTGCTCGACATCCCGTTCTACGTCTGGGATTTCGCCGACCGCTTCAAAGAAGACGTGATCGACGACTTCGTGTCGTCCTACGAACGCGGCGAGACCCCGAATCCGTGCGTGCGGTGCAACGAGCGAATCAAGTTCTCGGCGTTGGCGGCTCGCGCGTTGGCGCTGGGCTTCGACGCCGTCGCCACCGGCCATTACGCGCGGCTGTCCGACGGTCGGCTGCGCCGCGCCGTCGACGCGCGACAAGGACCAGTCGTACGTGCTTGGCGTGCTGACCGCCGAGCAGCTGCGCCACGCGGTGTTCCCGATCGGCGATACCCCGAAGCCGCAGATCCGCGAGGAAGCCGCCCGTCGCGGGCTGGCGGTGGCCGAGAAGCCCGACAGCCACGACATCTGCTTCATCCCGTCGGGGGACACCCGCGCGTTTCTCGGCGCCCGCATCGGCGTGCGCCGCGGCGCGGTCGTCGACGCGGGCGGCACGGTGCTCGCCGAACACGATGGCGTACACGGCTTCACGATCGGGCAGCGCAAGGGTCTCGGCATCGCAGGCCCGGGACCCGACGGCCAGCCGCGTTACGTCACGGGCATCGACGCCGACACCGGGACTGTGCACGTCGGCGACGCCGCCGAGCTGGACGTCTGGACGCTCGCCGGCGACCGGCCGGTGTTCACCTCAGGCGCTGCGCCGAGCGGCCCGGTGGAGTGCGCCGTGCAGGTGCGCGCGCACGGAGGCATCGCCGACGGCGTGGCCGAACTGCGCGACGGGCAGCTGGTGGTCGATCTGCGCGCCCCGCTGCGCGGTGTGGCGCCTGGCCAGACGATGGTGCTCTACCGCCCCGATCCCGACGGCGACGAAGTCATCGGCAGCGCGACGATCACGCGCTAGTTCTCGCCGAAACAGAATTCCGGGTTGCTAGACCCGCGGTTTTACGACAGGGAATTCTATTTCGGCGATCACCCGGGCACCTTGGCCAGGATGTTCGTCATCACGATGTCGGGCACCGAATCGGGAAACGCACACGAAGTGACCTCCACCAGCACGACGTTCTTCACCCGGTAGTCGCGCCCGCAGCCGTTGCCGGGACGCATCTGCACCGAGTCCGGCGTCGCGCGTCCACTCGCCGACGAACATCGGCCCCAACGCCGTCGAGCCGCAGCCGTCGACGAGGGCGACCAAGCCGTCGAATGCGCGGCGGGCGGTCGCGGGGTCGCGGTAGGCCGCCGCGCCCTCGGAGATCAGGCCGCCGCGGGGCGGATTCTGGAACGTCGTCTTGTGGAACTCCTCGACGTCGGGGCCGAACGTCTGGGTCTCTTCGAAGACCCATTGGCATTGCGGGGGAGCGGTTTTCGCAAGCTGGTCGATGTCGACGGGGATCTTGCCGTCCATGCTCGGGATGATCGTCAGGTCGTCGCCGGCGCCGGTGATCGCCCGCATCTGCGACTGGTCGAGCATCAGCGGTCTCGACATCGACCGGCGACGCGAATCGTCGTCGATCCCGGGAAGCGCCCGCACCGCGTTGCCGCCCACCATCTGCGAGCAGCCCGCCGTCAGCAACGCCGCCGCACACCAGACCGCCAACGGTCTGGCCGATATGGGCATGGCGTCGTCCCCTTCCCGGATCGAGCGTAACCGGATCGAATACTGTTCAACGAGTGAGTGTTTTCGCCGCAGCGACCGGCATCGGGTCGTGGCCGGGGTCGTCGCCGCGCGAAGCCGCCGAGATCGTCATCGGCGAACTGCACACCCTTCCTCATCTGGTCGAACTGCCCGCCCGCGGCGTCGGCGCCGACATGATCGGCCGGGCCGGTGCGCTGCTGGTCGACATCGGCATCGACACCGTGCCCCGCGGGTATCGCATCGCCAGCGGCCGCAGCGCCGTCGTGCGCCGCGCCGCCAGCCTGCTCGACGAGGACATCGACGCGCTCGAAGAGGCGTGGGAGAAGGCGGGCCTGCGCGGCGGGACGCGCACGGTGAAGGTGCAGGCGCCGGGGCCCATCACGCTGGCCGCTCAGCTCGAGCTGCCCGGCGGCCACCGCGCGATCACCGACTCCGGCGCGGTGCGCGACCTGGCCGGGTCGCTGGCCGAGGGCGTGGCCGCCCACCGCGCGCAGCTGGAGAGGCGGCTCGAAACACCGGTGGTGGTGCAGTTCGACGAGCCGTCGCTGCCTGCCGCGCTCGAGGGCAGGCTGACCGGGGTGACCAGCCTGACACCGGTGCACCCGGTCGACGAGTCGGTGGCGATCGGTCTGCTGGACGACTGCGTCGCGATCGTCGGCGCCGAGGTGGTGCTGCACAGCTGTGCGGCCGAACTGCCGTGGAAGGCCTTGCAGCGCAGCGCTATTCATGCGGTATCGGTCGACGTGTCGACGCTGACGGCCGCCGATCTCGACGGGATGGGGGAGTTCGTGGACTCCGGCCGCACGGTGATGCTGGGCGTCGTCGCGACGACCGCGCCGACGGTGCGGCCGTCGGCCGAGGAGATCGCCAAGGCCGCGGTCGGCTGTCACCGACCGCCTCGGGTTCGCGCGGTCGGTGCTGCGCGAGCGGATCGGCATCACGCCGGCATGCGGGCTGGCGGGGGCCACGCCGCAGTGGGCCCGCACCGCCATCGAGTTGGCGCAGAAGGCCGCCGACGCGTTCGCCGAGGACCCGGACGCGATCTAGACGCAATACGCAACCAAAGGGTTGCGCGTTCGAGCTGAACGTCGGCTACCGTGATAGGCAACCAGAAGGTTGCATATGGAGGTGAGCATGGGTACCGATCGGATCGAAAAGGAAGTTGTACTGCGCGCTCCGCTGGAGCGGGTGTGGCGGGCGATCAGCGACGCCGACGAGTTCGGCCGGTGGTTCGGGGTCCGCTTCGACGGCCCGTTCGTCGCCGGGACGTCGGTGACCGGCGTGATCACCCCGACGACCGTCGACGAGGACGTCGCCCGCGCCCAGGAGCCGCACGCGGGCAAGTCGGACACCTGGCAGATCGTCGCGGTCGAGCCGCAGCGGCGGCTGGCGTTCCGGTGGCACCCGTACGCGGTCGAACCCGGCACCGACTACTCGCAGGAGCCGACCACGTTGGTGGAGTTCACCCTCGCCGAGACCGACGACGGCGTGCTGCTGCGCATCGTCGAATCCGGGTTCGACAAGATCCCGGCCGAGCGTCGGGCGTCGGCGTTCGAGGGCAACAGCGAGGGCTGGGCCGAGCAGACCGAACTGGTGCGCAAGTACCTGGCGCTCAGCGAGAAGGTGTGAGCACGTCCGTAGCCGCCGCGCAAGGCGCCGGTGTTCGACGCGCTCGGCGATCCGAATCGCCTGCGCATCGTCACCCGGCTGTGCGACGGCGGGCCGTGCTCGACGTCGCAAGTCACGCAGGTGATTCCGGTGAGCCGCCAGGCGGCGACCAAACATCTGCTTGTTGCTGGAGGCGGTGGGCCTGGTGAGCAGTGAACGTCAGGGCAGGGAACGAATCTGGCGGATCGAACCGAAACCGCTCACCGACGCGAGTGACTACCTCACCGCGTTGTCAATGCGCTGGGACGAGGCGATCGACCGGTTGCGCGCCTACGTCGAGGACGAATTGACGCGTCGCTTCGACAATTTGCGCGATGTTCGGTGAAGGACTCGGCTGGACACGGCTTCGGCATGCAACAATGCAATCCGCACGTCTTCGGCGGGTCTTTGCCACTTGCAGGAGAGGAACTGTGGCCCCAGCGAACCTACGCCTTGCGGCAGGTGTCGGTGTCGTTGCTGCGTTCTTGCTGGCAGGAGGGCCCAGCGCGGCCGTGGCGATCGCCGACCCGGGGGTGGTTCACACTCCGGTCGCTCGGATAAGCAGACGATCGTTCCGGTTCGCGCGGCGGGTCCGACTGGAGCGACGACAACATCACCAGCAGCATTCGCGGTGATCAGAAGTCGAGCACCGACGACCGCCCCGCGGACGAGGGTCGGATCGGGTCGCGATGTCGGGCACTTCCGATGAGCGGTCCGGCTCCGATTACAGCCCTGATCCAACCGGAGCGTTCAAGCCGCCGAAGGTGACATTCGGCGACGGGCGGACGCCCGGCGTGCAGGACACCGATCCCGAACCGCGCTGGCGCGGCGGTGGCGCCGAACCCGCACCACCACCGCCGCCGCCACCGGCAACTGCGGTGGTCGACATTGCGCCTGCGCCCACAGCCGATCGCCCGTCCTAAACCGCCGGCATCATCCGGCAGCTGGTCGTTGCGCCTGCGGCCGGAGCTGAGCGACCCGCTGTGGGGCTCGCCGGGCTGCTGCTGATCCCCGCGCCGGCGCGATCCTCGGCTACCGGCAGGCGCGCGGCGGCGCATGCGGCTGCGGAACTAGGTCGTCACCCGTAGGTCCTTGCGCAGGATCTTGCCCGACGCCGACTTCGGGATCGCGTCGATGAACTCGACCTGACGCACCTTCTTGTACGGCGCGACCTGACCGGCGACGAACTCCATCACCTCGTCCTCCGTCAGGTCGGCGCCAGACTGCTTGACCACGAAGGCCTTTGGCACCTCTTCGCCTTCGGCATCGTTGACACCGATGACCGCGGCGTCGGCGATCGACGGGTGGCTCAGCAGCACGGCCTCGAGTTCGGCGGGCGGCACCTGGTAGCCCTTGTACTTGATCAGCTCCTTGAGCCGGTCGACGATGTACACACAGCCGCACGCGTCGACCTGCGCGAGATCGCCGGTGTGCAGCCAGCCGTCGTCGTCGATGGTCTCCGCGGTGGCCTCCTCATTGCCGAGGTAGCCGGCCATCACGTTGGGGCCCTTGAACCACAGCTCCCCGGTCTCGCTGAGACCCTCTGCGGGAGGGTCGATTTCGTCGCCGGTCTCCGGGTCGATGAGCTTGGAGGCGGCGTTGGACACGGTCCACCCGACCGAGCTCAGCGGCGCGATCGTGCCCATGTTCGGCCTGGCCGCCGTCGAACGGGGTGATGTGGCTGACCGGGCTCAGCTCGCTCATCCCGTAGCCCTGCACGACGCGGCAGCCCAGCCGCTTGGCGACGGCGTGGCCGAGGTCGGCGTCCAGCGGGGCGGCACCCGACATGACGGTGTTCAGCGAGGACAGGTCGTACTCGTCGATCAGCGGATGCTTGGCCAGCGCGACGGCGACCGGCGGCGCGATGAACGCGATGGTGCACTTGTGGTTCTGCGATGTTGCCGAGGAACTCGCCGAGGTCGAAGCTCGGCATGACCACCAGCCGGGCCCGCGCGTGCAGGGCGGCGTTGAGCAGCACCGTCATTCCGTAGATATGGAAGAACGGCAGCACGGCGAGGATCACGTCGTCGGCGACCATTCCGTGCAGCGGCCGGATCTGCGCGACGTTGGCCACCAGGTTGCGGTGCGTCAGCATCACGCCCTTGGGGTTGCCGGTGGTTCCGGAGCTGTACGGCAGCGCCGCGAGATGTGACGACGGGGCGAAGCTCACCTCTGGCGCGGGCAGTCCCTTCGCCATCAGGTCGGCGGCGTTGGGGTGTCCGGTCGCGTCCTGCCCCTCGCCGTCGAGCACCACCAGATCGGCGTCGGCCAAGCCCGCTGCCGCTGCGCCTTCTCGGGCCTGGGCCAGCAGCGGTGTGACGGTGACCAGCATCTTGGCCTTCGAATCGGTCAGCTGCTTGGCGATGTCCTTGGCGGTGAACAGCGCGTTGATGGTGGTGGCCGTCGCGCCCGACCGCAGGATGCCGTGGAAGGCGACCGCGAAGCCCGAACTGTTCGGCGACAGCAGGCCGACGACGTCGCCGACGCCGATGCCGCGGCCGGCCAGCGCGCCGGCGAACGCGTCGATGCGCCCGATCATCTCGCGGTAGCGTGGTCTCCCTGCCGGACTTCGCGTCGACGAGGGCGACCCGGTCGAGGTCGGCGTCGTCGATGTCGGCGAACAGGAAGTCGTAGACGCTGGTGGACGGGATGTCGACTTCGGGGAAAGGACTCGCGAAACTCATGGCGCCTCGATCCTGCCGATACCAGGGTCAAACTTCGTCGAGCTGCTTGATGAGCTTCTTGGGCGCGATCATCCGGAACGACGCGTCGATCAGCTCGCGCACCTCGTCCCAGTCCACCTTCTTGCGCGCCGTGAAGTCCAGGCCGAGCCAGCCGAACGGGCCCATGTAGGCGGGGAAGAAGAAGCGAGTGTCTTGTTCGAGGGCCTTGCGGTCGGAATCGTCGACCTTGACCAGGATCGAGTACGGGTACTGGAGATGTACTCGCCCTTGATGTCGGTCTTGGCGCTGCCGCCGTACATGACGAACATCTTCGGCGCGCAGAACACCGGCCTGCCCCACGAGATCTTCTCGAATGCCGCGGGGAAGCCCAGGCAGATCTTGCGCACTTCCGCCAGCCCGAGGTCGTCGTCGCGGAACATGATCGGGTGCGGCATGGTGTCAGGCGTAGCGGCTGGCGTTTCCGTGTCGGCTCGCTCCGTTAGCCTGCCAGGGTGAGCCCCAAGAAGCCGGAAACAGCGCTGGCCGAGCAGGCCGACGAAGCTCCGGACGCCGACCTGCGCCGCCGCTGGCAGGAACTCGCCGACGAGGTGCGCGAGCACCAGTTCCGCTACTACGTGCGGGACGCGCCGATCATCTCCGACGCCGAGTTCGACAAGCTGCTGCGCGAGCTGCAGGCGCTCGAAGACAAGCATCCCGAACTGCGCACCCCCGACTCGCCGACCCAGCTGGTCGGCGGCGCCGGTTTCGCCACCGACTTCACCTCCGCCGAGCACCTCGAGCGGATGCTGAGCCTGGACAACGTGTTCACGCCGGACGAGCTGGCCGCCTGGGCCGCGCGGATCAAGGGCGAGATCGGCGACGACGCGCAGTACCTGTGCGAGCTGAAGATCGACGGCGTGGCGCTGGCGCTGGTGTACCGCGACGGCCGGCTGGTGCGCGCGGCCACCCGCGGCGACGGCCGCACCGGCGAGGACGTCACGCTCAACGCCCGCACCATCGACGACGATCCCCGAGAAGCTCACCGGCTCCAAGGAGTTTCCGGTGCCGAAGGTGCTCGAGGTCCGCGGCGAGGTGTTCTTCCGGGTCGCCGACTTCGAGGACCTCAACGCCGGCCTGGTCGCCGAGGGCAAGCCGCCGTTCGCGAACCCGCGCAACAGCGCGGCAGGCTCGCTGCGGCAGAAGAACCCGGCCGTCACCGCGCGCCGCAAACTGCGGATGATCTGCCACGGCCTCGGCCACGCCGAGGGCTTCAGCCCCAAGACGCTGCACGACGCCTACCGCGCGCTGAAGGCGTGGGGCCTGCCGGTGTCCGAACACACCGCCCAGGTGAAGGGCATGGACGCGGTCACCGAACGCATCGCGTACTGGGGTGAACACCGCCACGACGTCGAACACGAAATCGACGGTGTGGTGGTCAAAGTCGACGAGGTCGCGCTGCAGCGCCGGCTCGGTTCGACATCGCGGGCGCCGCGCTGGGCGATCGCCTACAAGTACCCGCCCGAGGAGGCGACCACCAAGCTGCTCGACATCAAGGTCAACGTCGGGCGCACCGGCCGGGTCACGCCGTTCGCCTTCATGGAACCGGTCAAGGTCGCCGGCTCGACCGTCAGCCAGGCCACGCTGCACAACGCGTCGGAGGTCAAGCGCAAGGGTGTGCTCATCGGCGACACCGTGGTGATCCGCAAGGCCGGCGACGTGATTCCCGAAGTGCTCGGTCCCGTCGTCGATCTGCGCGACGGCTCCGAACGCGAATTCGAAATGCCCACAACGTGTCCCGAATGCGGCACCACGCTCGCCCCGGCCAAGGAGGGTGACGCCGACATCCGCTGCCCCAACACGCGGTCATGCCCGGCGCAGTTGCGGGAGCGGGTGTTTCACGTCGCGGGGCGCGGCGCGTTCGACATCGAGGGCCTGGGCTACGAGGCGGCGGTCGCGCTCCTGCAGGCCGGCGTCATCACCGACGAGGGCGACCTGTTCACCATCGGCAGCCAGGATCTGCTGCGCACCGATCTGTTCACCGTCAAGGGCGGCGAGCTGTCGGCGAACGGCAAGCGGCTGCTGGTGAACCTGCACGAGGCCAAGTCGCAACCGCTGTGGCGGGTGCTCGTCGCGCTGTCGATCCGCCACGTCGGGCCGACCGCCGCCCGCGCGCTGGCCACCGAATACGGCAGCCTGGACGCGATCATGGCGGCCTCCGAGGAGCAGCTGGCCGCCGTCGAAGGCGTCGGGCCGACCATCGCCGCCGCGGTCATCGAGTGGTTCACCGTCGACTGGCACCGCGCGATCGTCGACAAATGGCGCGCGGCCGGGGTGCGGATGGCCGACGAACGCGACACCAGCATCGAGCGCACCCTCGAGGGCCTGTCGATCGTCGTCACCGGCTCGCTGCCCGGGTTCTCCCGCGACGACGCAAAGGAGGCGATCGTCGCGCGCGGCGGCAAGGCGGCCAGTTCGGTGTCGAAGAAGACCGCCTATGTGGTGGCCGGCGATTCGCCAGGGTCGAAGTACGACAAGGCCGTCGAACTCGGCGTGCCGATTCTCGACGAGGACGGCTTCCGCCGGCTGCTGGAGAACGGGCCGCCGAAAAGCTGACTCGCAGGCGGGAGTTCGGCGCAGGATTGACCGATGATCGAGGTCGGTTACGAGCGTCGGGACAGAATCGCCTACATCACGCTGAACCGGCCGGAGGCGAAAAATGCGCTCACGCCGCAGATGCACGACGAAATGTGTCGCCTCTGGACACGCTTCCGCGATGACGACCAGGCCGACGTTGCGATCCTCACGGGCGTAGGCGACGCCTTCTGCGCGGGCGCAGACCTTGCGACTTACGTGCCACGAAACTACGTCGACGCCCCACCGAGCCGTGTTCGGGAAATCGTCGACCTGGGTTTCGGCGGCCTCACCCGCGGTCTGCATCGCATCACGAAACCAACGATCGCGGCCGTCAATGGGTGGGCGCTGGCCGGCGGCCTCGAGCTCGCGCTGGCGTGCGATCTGCGCGTGGCTTCGGACCGCGCCATGTTCGGATCGTTCGAGGCCCGGCGCGGGTTCCATCACGGCGACGGCGGAATCACGCGGCTGGTCAACGCGTGCGGCGTCGGGGTGGCGATGCAAATGGTTCTTACCGCCGAACCGATCGACGCGAATCGAGCGTTGCAATGCAACATGGTCACGAAAGTTGTTCCGCATGAGGAGCTGATCGAGGAGGCAGAGCTGCTGGCTGGTCATATCCTGCGCAACTCGCAGCGGGCGGTGCGGTCAGCGAAGGAGACGATTCTCGAGGTCATCGGCAAGCCGCTGGACGATCAGCTGCGGATAGAGGGCTGGAATTCCTACACATGCGTCGACCAGAACGAGGCTCGTGAATTGTTGAGTCGGTTCTTCGACAAGTCGGATGTTGGTCGCGCAGGGTCGAATTCGCCCGGCGGCGTCTGACTCGAGGGAGTCAGCGCAGGATCGTCGCGATGATCCCGGCCAGGTAGCCCAGCCGCGCAACCTCGGACGGCCGGAACTCCGGCCCGCCGGGCCGGCCAAGCACCATGGCGGTGCGATGGTCGCCGAGCGGCGCGGCCGCCAGCGTGGTGTCCATGTCGCGCCACACCTGCGGCACCCAGCTTGCTGCGTCGTCGAGGGCCTCGGCGTGGTCGAGCGGCAGCCACGGCGTTTCGGCCGCCTGCGTTTCAGGGGCGCCGGGACTGCCGACGATGCGTTTCGGGCCGGATTCGGTCAGCTTCACGACAGTGCACCATCCGACGCGCAGCACGTGGGGGGCCTCGTCGACAAGCACCTGCAACTGCTTGTGCTTCCCGTCGGCCGCGGCGACGTGATCGATGAGCTCCAGCTCCCGGTGCGCCTCGAGCAGCCCGGTGTGCGGGCGGATGGCATCGACGTAGACGCCGTTGAGCTTTTCGGCCGCGGTGATCAGCATGTCGGGCATCGCGCCATGCGGCAGTTCGACCACCAGATCGTCGATCGCATAGCCGACGCCGCGTTCGACAACGTCGAGGGACAGGATGTCGGCGCCCACCGACCCGAGCGCCACGGCCAGCGAGCCGAGGCTGCCCGGTCGATCCTCTAGCTGGACCCGCAGCAGATACGAAGGCACGCGCAACACTGTTGCACAGCGCCACCGGCTCAGCATTCCGGCCAGGAGGCCGCGCAGCCGCCGCGCCCTCGGTGACTAGGCTGTTCTAGTCGTGTCGCAGATCTCCCGAGACGAGGTAGCCCACCTGGCCCGCCTGGCCCGCCTCGCGCTGACCGATGACGAGCTGGACAGCTACGCCGGCCAGCTCGACGCCATCCTCGAGCACGTCAGCCAGATCCAGGCCGTCGACGTCACCGGCGTCGAACCCACCGACAACCCGCTCAAGGACGTCAACGTGTTCCGCAGCGACGTCGTCGAGCCGTGCCTGACCCAGGAGGAGGCGCTGGCCCAGGCGCCCAAGGCGGTCGACGGCCGGTTCGCCGTCCCGCGGATTCTGGGGGAGGCCGAATGAGCGACCGGTGATCGCGGCTCGACGCGGCCACGCTGGGCGCCAAGATCGCGGCCAAGGAGGTGTCGTCGACCGAGGCGACCCGGGCGTGCCTGGATCAGATCGCCGAGACCGACGACAAGTACCACGCGTTTCTGCACGTCGCGGAGGAGCAGGCGCTGGCCGAGGCGGCCCGCGTAGACGCTGCCGTGGCCGCGGGCGAATCGCTGCCGTCGCCGCTGGCCGGTGTGCCGCTGGCGCTCAAGGACGTGTTCACCACCACCGACATGCCGACCACCTGCGGATCGAAGATCCTCGAGGGCTGGACGTCGCCGTACGACGCCACCGTCACCGCGCGGCTGCGCGCGGCAGGCATCCCGATCCTGGGCAAGACGAACATGGACGAGTTCGCGATGGGCTCGTCCACCGAGAACTCCGCGTACGGTCCGACCCGCAACCCGTGGAACGTCGACCGGGTGCCGGGCGGATCGGGCGGCGGCAGCGCGGCGGCTCTGGCCGCGTTCCAGGCGCCGCTGGCCATCGGATCGGACACCGGCGGCTCGATCCGCCAGCCCGCCGCGCTGACGGCGACGGTCGGCGTGAAGCCCACGTACGGCACGGTGTCGCGGTACGGGCTGATCGCGTGCGCGTCGTCGCTGGACCAGGGCGGCCCGTGCGCACGCACGGTGCTCGACACCGCGCTGCTGCACCAGGTGATCGCCGGGCACGACCCGAAGGACTCCACCTCGGTGGAGGCCGAGGTGCCCGACGTGGTCGCCGCGGCCAGGGCAGGCGCCTCCGGCGACCTGAAGGGCGTGCGGATCGGCGTGGTCAAGCAGTTGCGCGGCGACGGCTATCAGGCCGGGGTGCTCGCGTCGTTCAACGCCGCCGTCGAGCAGCTCACCGCGCTCGGCGCCGAGGTCAGCGAGGTGGACTGCCCGCACTTCGACTACTCGCTGCCGGCGTACTACCTGATCCTGCCGTCGGAGGTGTCGTCGAACCTGGCGCGCTTCGACGCGATGCGCTACGGGCTGCGGGTCGGCGACGACGGCACGCACAGCGCCGAGGAAGTGATGGCACTGACCCGTGCCGCCGGCTTCGGCCCAGAAGTCAAGCGCCGCATCATGATTGGCACGTATGCGCTGTCAGCGGGCTACTACGACGCCTATTACAACCAGGCGCAGAAGGTCCGCACGCTGATCGCGCGCGATCTCGACGAGGCCTACAAGAACGTCGACGTGCTGATCTCGCCTGCCACCCCGACGACCGCGTTCCCGCTGGGGGAGAAGGTCGACGATCCGCTGGCGATGTACCTGTTCGACCTGTGCACGCTGCCGCTGAACCTGGCCGGCCATTGCGGGATGTCGGTGCCGTCGGGCCTGTCGCCGGACGACAATCTGCCCGTCGGCCTGCAGATCATGGCGCCCGCGCTGGCCGACGATCGGCTCTACCGGGTCGGCGCCGCCTACGAAGCTGCGCGGGGTCCGCTGCCAACGGCGGTCTGACGGGGGAGGATGAGGCCATGCGGATCGGAGTTCTCACCGGCGGCGGTGACTGTCCTGGCCTGAACGCGGTGATCCGGGCGGTGGTGCGCACCAGCGACGTGCGCTACGGGTCCACGGTGGTCGGGTTCCTGGACGGGTGGCGCGGTCTGCTCGAAGACCGGCGGATCCAGCTGGCCAACGACGACCGCAACGACCGACTGCTCGCCAAGGGCGGGACCATGCTGGGCACCGCCCGCGTCAACCCGGACAAGCTGCGGGCCGGTCTGCCCCAGATCAAGCAGACGCTCGAGGACAACGGCATCGACGTGCTGATCCCGATCGGCGGCGAGGGCACGTTGACCGCCGCGCACTGGCTGTCCGAGGAGAACGTGCCGGTGGTCGGGGTGCCCAAGACCATCGACAACGACATCGACTGCACCGATGTGACATTCGGACACGACACCGCGCTGCAGGTGGCGACCGAGGCGATCGACCGGCTGCACAGCACCGCCGAGTCGCATCAGCGCGTGATGCTCGTCGAGGTGATGGGCCGCCACGCCGGCTGGATCGCGTTGAACTCGGGTCTGGCATCCGGTGCGCACATGACGCTGATCCCCGAGCAACCGTTCGATGTCGAAGAGGTGTGCCGGCTGGTCAAACAGCGCTTCGTACGCGGTGATTCGCATTTCATCTGCGTCGTCGCAGAAGGCGCGAAACCCGCCGAGGGCTCGATGTCGTTGCGGCAGGGCGGAATGGACGAGTTCGGACACGAGAAGTTCACCGGTGTGGCGGCCCAGCTGGCCGTCGAGGTGGAGAAGCGGATCAAGAAAGAAGTTCGCGTCACGGTGCTCGGTCACGTGCAGCGCGGCGGCACGCCGACGGCGTACGACCGCGTGCTGGCCACCCGGTTCGGGGTCAACGCCGCCGACGCCGCCCACGCCGGCGAGTACGGGATGATGGTGTCGCTGCGCGGGCAGGACATCGGCCGGGTGTCGCTGGCCGATGCGGTGCGCCAGCTGAAGCTGGTGCCGCAGAGCCGATACGACGACGCCGCCGAGTTCTTCGGCTAGCTCGGCAACGAAAGCGCCAGGGTCGCGACGTTGAGGCCCAGAAATCCGATCGCAAGCCCGAACTGCGCGCTGTAGTCACCCGCGCGCACGTGCGTGTAGATCGCGCAGACAAAGAACAAGACGAGGCCGATCGCTGCTGAAATGCCAAGCGGTCGGAGTGCCAGACCTGCCGCCAGCCCAAGTGCACCAAGTGTTTTCAGTGTTCCGATCGGAAAGGTCAGCCACGAGATCGGGACTCCAGCGTTGGCCATGCCCGGCATGATCGGCTTGAAGTGAAGCAGCGCTGCGATTCCCGAGAATCCGTTCGCCGCGATTGCAGTAAGCGTCACGGCGACGTACGCGGTTGTCATCACGCGCTCTTGAAGGCTTCGCGGCGGATCATCTGCCACATCGTCGGGTGTGTCCGCTGTGGTGGAGATCGTCACGGTGTCTTTGCGTCCACGCTGGGCGGCCAGCGCGACGAGATAGTCGGCCAGGTCACTGCGCGACGTGAACGCTCCGACCGGATCTACTTCTCCGGCAACGTATTCCGTGATCATGCGGGCAGGTCGAACAATCCCGAAGGCCGCACGATCGTCCAGTCCAGGTCGCTGTCGCGCACGACGGACTCCATCCGCCGGATGTCGTCGTAGACGGTCTTGCCGATGGTCTTGGTGATGACCGGTTCGAACAACCGCAGCGCGAACGGCGCGCCGGTGCGGCCCGGTGCCGGATACGCGCCCGTCGAGCTCACCACCACCAGACGCGTCACGCCCGACGATTGCATTGCGGCGACGATGTTGGCCGTGCCCTTCGAGTAGGTGTTGACCGGCTCCCTGGTGAACGGCACGCCCAGCGTCGAAAGCACGGCGTCGGCGTCCGCGACGATGTCGGCGACCGCGTCGGCGTCGTGCGACGTCCGCGCCTGCGACGGTCAGCGCGGGATCGGTGAACGGGAAGTCGTCGGGTCGGCGAGTGACCGCGATGGTGGTGTGGCCGGCGTCGAGCGCTTGCCTGGTCGCCAGCCGGCCGGTCTGCCCGTTGGCCCCGAAGATGACGATGCGCATGGCTCCTCCTGAGATAGTCACTTATAGTGATTATCACTCTATATGACGATCACAATTAGTGCTAATGTCGCCTCGTGGTTGATGAACGACCCGGGATCAGGGAGCTTGACCAGCGGATTCCGTTTCTGCTGTCGCAGCTGGGCAGCTACGTGTCCGACGACTTCAAGCGCCGGCTGGCCCCACTCGACGTCGCATCCGCGCGCGAATGCGGTGCTGGTTGCGCTGGCGGGCACCGACGGCCAGTCGCAACGGCAGCTGTCGGCCCGGCTTGGCCTGCACCGCAACGTGATGGTCAGCCTGATCGACATGCTGGAGGAGCAGGGCCTGGTCCAGCGCAAGCCGCACCCCGACGACCGCCGCGCCTTCGCGGTCACGCTGACCGACAAGGCGCGTGAGCTGCTGCCCGCCCTGGATGAACAGTCCCACGCCATGGAAGACGAGGTGACCGCGGCGCTGACACCCGACGAGCGGGCCGTGCTGCTGGACATGTTGCAGCGGGTGTCCGCGAGCCTGGGGCTGAGCCCGGGTGTGCACCCCCGGCTGGCGGAGTCGCCCCCACTAAACTCGCCGACATGACCGTCGCCTCCGCCGCCGAACTGCTCGACTACGACGACGTCGTGGCGCGCTACGAACCCGTGCTCGGCCTCGAGGTGCACGTCGAGCTGTCCACCGCGACCAAGATGTTCTGCGGCTGCGCCAACAAGTTCGGCGCCGAGCCCAACACCCAGGTGTGCCCCGTGTGCCTGGGTCTGCCCGGATCGCTGCCGGTGCTCAACCAAGACGGCGGTGGAGTCCGCGATCCGCATCGGGTTGGCGCTGGGCTGCGAGATCGTGCCGTGGTGCCGGTTCGCCAGGAAGAACTACTTCTATCCGGACATGCCGAAGAACTACCAGATCTCGCAGTACGACGAGCCGATCGCGATCAACGGTCATCTCGACGTCCCGCTCGACGACGGCACCACATGGCGGGTGGAGATCGAGCGCGCCCACATGGAGGAGGACACCGGCAAGCTCACCCACCTGGGCAGCGACACCGGCCGCATCGAGGGCGCGACGACATCGCTGATCGACTACAACCGCTCCGGCGTGCCGCTGATCGAGATCGTCACCAAGCCGATCGAGGGCACCGGTGCGCGCGCGCCGGAGATCGCCCGCGCCTATGTGACGGCATTGCGGGACCTGTTGCGCGCGTTGGGTGTCTCCGACGTCCGGATGGATCAGGGTTCGATGCGCTGCGACGCCAACGTCTCGCTCAAGCCGATCGGCCAGAAGGAGTTCGGCACCCGCACCGAGACCAAGAACGTCAACTCGCTGAAAAGCGTTGAGGTCGCGGTCCGTTACGAGATGCGCCGCCAGGCAGCGGTTCTCGACGCCGGCGGCAAGGTGCACCAGGAAACCCGGCACTTCCACGAGGACGGCTACACCTCGCCGGGCCGCAGCAAGGAGACCGCGGAGGACTACCGCTACTTCCCCGAACCGGACCTGGAACCGGTGGCACCGAGCGCCGAGCTGGTCGAGCGGCTGCGCACGACGATTCCCGAGCTACCGTGGCTGAGCCGCAAGCGGATTCAGGAAGACTGGGGCATCTCCGACGAGGTGATGCGCGACTTGGTCAACACCGGCGCGATCGACCTGATCTCCGCCACCGTCGCTCACGGCGCCTCCAGCGAGGCCGCCCGCGCCTGGTGGGGAAACTTCCTGGTGCAGAAGGCCAATGAAGCGGGCGTCGAACTCGACGCCTTGCCGATCACCCCGAAGCAGGTGGCGGCGGTGGTCAAGCTCGTCGACGACGGCAAGCTGTCCAACAAGCTGGCCCGCCAGGTCATCGAGGGCGTGCTGGCCGGTGAGGGCGAACCCGAGCAGGTGATGACCGATCGCGGGCTGGCCGTCGTGCGCGACGACTCGCTGATCCAGGCCGCCGTCGACGAGGCGCTGGCCGCCAATCCCGATGTGGCCGAGAAGATCCGCGGCGGCAAGGTTGCAGGCGGCGGGCGCGATCGTCGGCGCGGTGATGAAGGCGACCAAGGGCCAGGCCGACGCCGCGCGGGTGCGCGAGCTGGTGTTGGCCGCCTGCAGCTAGCGGCGCACTAGCTCCATCGCACCGAGCGCGAACGCCTCCAACCGCTCACGCGGGTAGGTCTGCGGGTCGTTGACCGCCAGCCTTCCCAGCATTTCGGCGAACGACAACATGGTGTGGGCCAACAGCACATGGTCGACGCCGGCCAGCCGAGGCTCCAGCGCGATGCCCGCCTTGCGCCAACTGTTCGGCTTGGTTGAGGACCGCCGACCGGGTCAGCCGCAGTGCGTCGCGGTACTCGCTGGGCGCGCTGTCGGGGACCGTCAGGATCAGCCGCCACCGCGTCGGGTTCTCCAGCACAGCACCGAGGAACGCCGACACGGTCGCGGCGTAGGCATTCGTCGGCCCCGGCCCGGCGAGATCGGTGGGCATCGCCATCAGCACCTGATCGAGCGCGCGCCGCTGCTCGCGGTCAAGCAAGGCCGACACCAGTTCGGCGCGGGTGCGAAAACGCCGTGTACAGCACGGGCTTGCCGACTCCGGCCGCCTCGGCCACCGCCTCCATGCTCAGCTCGTGTAGTTGGCAACCGCCGAGCACGGTCATGGCGGCGTCCAGCAGCTGCTCACGCCGCTCTTCACGCGGTAGGCGCGGCGCGTACTTGCGCCGCTGCCGGGGTCGGGTCACGCAGGCAATATTACGCCACCGTTGTATTCGTTGGGCGTAATTGCTACGGTGGCGTTGTATTCAGGGGAAAGCAGAGGTAGACACCATGACGGAGTCGATACGCCGCGACGACTACGGCTTCTTCGGGCCGGATTCGCCCAGCTGGAAGGTGTGGGCGTCGCCGACCTCGTTGATCGGATTTCAGCGCGCGGTGGTGCTCGAGCACTTCGACCCGTTCCTCGCCGCGGCGGTGGCCGACAGCGCAGGCATCTACAGCGATCCGAGGGGCCGGTTGGACCGCACACTGGCGTACTTCCTCACCGTCGCCGTGGCCGACGGCCGCACCGCCGTCGCGGTGTCCGATGCGCTGATGCGAATCCACGCCAGGGCCAAGGGAATCGAGCCGATCACCGGCATCGCGTTACAGCGCCAACAATCCGGAGGCCCAGCTGTGGATCCACGTCACCGGATGGCATTCGGTGCTCAAATGCTATGAGCGCTATGGGCCGGGACCGCTGTCACCGGCGGAGGAGTCGCGGTTCTGGGCGGAGTCGCGGATCGCCGCCGAGCTTGCAGACCTGCAAGCCGTCCGACGTCCCAGCGTCGCGCGACGAGGTGCGGCAGTACTTCGCCGACGTTCGCGGCCGACTGTGCACTTCCGAACATGCCGACCGCGCAATGCATTACCTGTTGTGGACGCCGCGCGACCGCGGCGTGCGACTGTGGGCGGGCAGCAGAATTCTGGCACCGGCCGCGATCGCGACACTGCCGAAATGGATGCGGCACATGGGCAACTTCGACCAGCCCGCCGCGGTCGACGCCGCGGTGACACCGGTTGCCCGGGCGCTGGGTGCGGGCACTGTCGGCGAACAACTCTCGCCCGATGCTGGCGATGGCGCGCGGCATCGGTGCCCGAAACCGCCGAGGTGCTGGCCCAGCACCTGACCGCGGGTCAGCCTGCGCTGCGCTGCACCGTCACACCGGCCGAAGCTCGCGAACGACTGAGCCGCACACGCGTAACTACCGACGTACTGAGTCCGTCCCAGGCCGCGATAGCGGCTTCGGCAATACCGGACAGCTTGGCTTGATCCGCACCGTCGCGCGCCTGAATCGCCATCCCGTGGTTCACCGTGTTGTAGAACGCGGCGATCGCCGCCGCGTCGGCGCCGGCCGGCACGTCCCCGTCGGCGATCCCGCGTTCGATGCGCTCGGCGAAATCCCGCTCCAGTGCCATTCGCCAGTCGGCGAGATGCTCGTGCACGGAGCGGCTGCGATCGGTGCATGTGGTCGCGGCAAGCACGATCATGCAACCCGGGGATTGTCGGCGTCGCAGAACACCACCGCGTGGTGCCGCAGCACAGCGGCGATGGCCTCGCGCGCGGTGGGCCGCTCACGCAGTTCGGCGGCCGCAGTGGCTCCCAAGGTCTCGTTGTAGAGCGCGACCGCCTCGCGGAACAGCTGCTCCTTGCAGCCGAACGCGGCGTACAGGCTCGGGGAGTTGATCCCCATCGCCGCCGTCAGATCGCTGATCGACGCGGCCTCATAGCCGTGTTCCCAGAACACCTCCATCGCCTTCCGCAGGGCGCCGTCCCGGTCGAAGGCGCGAGGCCTGCCACGAGCCGCCATCGCCACCCTCATTTCTGTATCGAACGGCACCGAACTCATTGACAAGTGTAACCTGTGACGAATAATTATGTATCGAACGACACAGAAATAGAGGAGGTCGAGCATGACTGAACTGACTGGAAAGGTGGCCCTGGTGACCGGCGGCAGCAGGGGGATCGGGGCCGCCATCGCGGCACGGCTGGCCGAACTCGGTTCGGACGTCGCGATCACCTACGCCCAGTCCAAGGAGCGCGCCGACGAGGTGGTCGACACGATCAAGGCGCACGGCCGGCGCGGGCTGGCCATCAAGGCCGACAGCGCGGCCGCCGACGAGGTCGTGGCCGCCGTCGGACAGGTCGTCGAGGAGTTCGGCCGGCATCGACATCCTGGTCAACAACGCCGGGCATCTTTCCGTTCGGGCCGATCGACGACGTGTCCCTCGAGGAGGTCGACCGCACGCTGGGCATCCATGCCCGGGCGGTGTATCTGGCCAGTCAGGCCGCGGTGCGGCACATGACCGAGGGCGGACGGATCGTCAGCATCGGCAGCAATCTCGCTGAGCGCGTGCCGTTTCCGGGCGTCACCCTCTATTCGATGAGCAAGTCCGCGCTGATCGGCTTCACCAAGGGCCTGGCCCGCGACCTCGGCGACCGTGGAATCACCGTCAATCTCGTGCAGCCCGGCTCCACCGACACCGACATGAATCCCGCCGACGGGCCAACCGCCGACGATCAGCGCGCGCTGAGCGCCCTTGGGCGCTATGCCGAATCCGACCGACATCGCGGACACGGTGGCGTTCCTTACCGGTCCGCGTGGCGCGCAACATCACCGGTTCGCGTGCTCACCGTCGACGGCGGCACGAATGCGTAGATCGCGATGGCCTGGCTCGTCCTCGTCTGCGCCGGGCTGCTCGAGATCGTCTGGGCGACAGCGCTCAAGCAATCGGACGGGTTCAGCCGGCTGTGGCCGAGCGTCGTCGGCATCGGCGGCGCACTGGTGAGTTTCGTTCTGCTGGCGGTGGCGCTCGGCACTTGCCTGCGGGCACCGGCTATGCCGTCTGGGTCGGCATCGGCGCGGTGGGCGTCGCGATCGCAGGGATCGTCGCGTTCGGTGAGGCCGTCAGCGCGGCACGGGTGCTGTTCCTGTCGCTCATCGTCGTTGGCATCGTCGGGATTGCGCATCGCCGAGGGCTAGCGCTGCGAATCCGTTGCGCCTTAGGTGTTGTCGGCGTTGCTGCGCGGGAAGCCGCCGCCCTGCGGGAACAGCGGGAAGACGACGTCGTCGAGCTTCTCGGCGTCGCCGGACGTCTTGTTGACCGTGGCGCCCCACACGTTGCCGTCGGGCGAGAGCTGCAGCGCCCACGCATGCCCGTGCTGGTCCTGACGGACCACCTCGGGCTCACCGGTGACCGCGCCGGTGTCCGGTGCCAGCCGGACCGCGACGGTTTGCTTGGTGTTGACGAGGTTCACCAGCACCGTGCCGTCGAGCGCGGCGCAGCCGGCCACGCCCGGGCGATCGGGCCAGGTCCACACCGTCGAACCTTCGAGTCCTTGGTGATGCGCTGCAGCCGGTCGGCGGTCGGGGTGCGGTCGGTGATGTAGAGCGGCGTCGTCCGACGGGTCGATGCACATGCCGCCGCCGGCGCCCATCCCCGACAGCGCGGTCGTCGGCGGCGCCTGGTTGACCGTCGTGGGCTGCTCGATGCGCAGCACCTTGCCCGCCAGCGAAGCCGGGATCGGCGGCCTGCGCGGGGTTGCCCGCGTCACCGGTCTGCACCACCAGCGTGGTCGGGCTGGTGAAGATCAACGCACCCGATGTTGCCGGTGGCGCCCTTCGGGATGCCGGTCAGGATCGGCTTGGGGATGTCGCCGTCGGCGATGCGGATGACCCGGTTGTCGGTCGGGGTGCTGACGTAGGCGTACATCAGCCGGTCCTGGGAGTACGTCGGCGACATCACGATGTCCATCAGCCCGCCGTCACCGCTCGGGTCGACGGGGATGACCATCTTGACCTTGGGTTCGGCGCTGACCGAGACCTCCTTGACCGCGCCGGTCGTGCGCTCGGCCACCAGCGCCGACTGGCTGTCGGGACAGCATGATCAGCCCGCTGGTGCTCTCCAGGCAGCCCTGCATGACGCCGGGCGCCGGGCAGGCCTTGGGGAACGGCTTGGGCGGCAGCGGCGGCGGGGGTGGGGGCGTCGACGACGGGCCCGGCTTCGAGCTCCGGTTCGGTGGTGAACGGCTGCGACTGGGCGTCGTCGAAGCGGGCGCATCCGGACCCGACGAGCAACGCCGCGCACAGCAGGACGAACACACCCCGCATGGGCCGGCGCTGTCTCATGCAGGCCAGGTTACGGATTGTTCGGCGCGTGCGCGCCACGCTCGCCCCCGGTGCGCGGCCGACCGGCCTCGCGAATAGGGCCGCCGAAAGCGCCGCGCCAATCCTCGATTCGTGGGTGACTAGCACTTACCCTGGCAATCGTGACCAGTCATCCCCATGACCCACACGCCTGGCAGCGGCCCGACGATGCGGCCGGCGCTCTGCAAGCCTGGTCGACCCCGAAGACGATCTTCCTTCCTCGAACTACGCCGGTGATTTCGAAACCACCGCGATCCCGCGCTACGACTCGGCCAAGTCGTCGACCGGCGCAGCCGGTTTCGGCCTGATCAGCGACCCCGAGCCGCTGCCCTACGTCCAGCCGGGCGGCACGGCACTCCATCGGGTCCATATGGGGCGGAGCCCACCGAGATCGAACCGGATCGACGGCGACGACCGTGCCCGCGACCGGCGGGGCACCCAGGACCTCGGCTTGTTGCTGCTGCGGCTCGCGGTCGGCGCGCTGCTGATCGGCCACGGCCTGCAGAAGGCGTTCGGCTGGTGGGGCGGCCCCGGCTTCGACGGCTTCGAGAAGTCGCTGGCCGACGATGGGCTTCCAGCACGCCGACATCCTGACCTACGTGGCGACAGGCGGTCAGATCGCCGCCGGGGTGCTGCTGGTGCTGGGCCTGTTCACCCCCGTGGCGGCCGCCGGCGCACTGGCGTACCTGGTGACCGGCATGTTGGCCGAGGCCATGGCGGCCCACGAAGAGGCCAGGCTGTCGTCGTTCCTCACCGACGGCCACGAGTACAAGGTCATCCTGGTCTGCGCGGTCGCGGCGATCATCCTGATCGGCCCCGGCCGCTACGGATTGGACGCCGGCCGCGGCTGGGCCCGGCGCCCGTTCATCGGCTCGTTCGTCGCGCTGCTGCTCGGTGTCGGGGCGCGGCGTCGCGGTGTGGGTGCTGCTCAACGGCGGCAACCCGCTGGCCTGATCCGAGCTAGTTGTAGGGGTTGGGCACCCGGCCCGCCGCTGGCCTCGGTCAGCAGCGGCAGCGTCGCGAACGTCACCGCAGGCAGCCGCAGCTCGCGTGCCGTCCTTCAGTTGCGCGTACGCCCACGAGCCCTTGCCGAAGCGCAGCCCGTCGATGTCGTCCCAGGAGACCGTCTCGCTGCCCAGAAGCGTGCGGGCGGTCACGGTGTCGCGGTCGGCCACCGTCCGGTAGCGGATGATCAACACCGACAGCATGACCGGAATGACGAGCAGCAGCGCGACCCACGCCGGCCCGGCGAGCACCAGGGCCAGCAGGCCGAGCGCCAGGAAGCCGACGGCGAAATGCGCCATCGGCGAGATCCGGATGACGACCGGGGCGGGCGGCGCCGAGGCCGATGGGGAGCTCACACCGCCATCCTCCCATCGCATGCTGCGCAGCGCCTGGCTCACAGGGACGGAATTTGACCTTTGACCAGTGCGGAGGCTACCGTCGACTGTTATGCAGACCCCGGGATTGCTCGTAGTAATTGGGAAGCGCGTTGATGCCGCGCTTGCCCCCTGCCGGGCATAGCAACCAGCATCAACGCGCGACCCTCGTACAGCAGCCCAGCTGACGGGGGTTTTTTCTTGCCCCAGCACCGATTTGAGATCCTAGAGACGACGACAGAGATGAAAGAGGACATCGTGAGCGCACCCACCACGCGACCACCGGAGCAGTCGGCGACTGCGCCCAACGGGGGACACACCGCGCCTGCCGCCGCGAAACCGGCGCCGAAGGCCGGCGCCGCACAGCCGAAACGTATTGCGCCGCACCAGCTCACCGGCGCGCAGGCGGTGATTCGGTCGCTGGAGGAACTCGACGTCGACGTCATCTTCGGCATCCCCGGCGGCGCCGTGTTGCCGGTCTACGACCCGCTTTTCGACTCGCAGAAGCTGCGTCACGTGCTGGTCCGCCACGAGCAGGGCGCAGGCCATGCCGCCAGCGGATACGCGCATGCCACCGGCAAGGTCGGGGTGTGCATGGCGACGTCGGGTCCCGGCGCCACCAACCTGGTCACCCCGCTGGCCGATGCGCACATGGACTCGATCCCGGTGGTGGCGATCACCGGGTCAGGTCGGCCGCGCGCTGATCGGCACCGACGCCTTCCAGGAAGCCGACATCTCCGGCATCACCATGCCGATCACCAAGCACAACTTCCTGGTCCGCAACGGCGACGACATCCCGCGGGCGATCGCCGAGGCGTTCCACATCGCCGTCGTCCGGCCGGCCGGGCCCGGTGCTCGTCGACATCCCGAAGGACGTGCTGCAGGGCCAGTGCACGTTCAGCTGGCCGCCGCAGATCGACCTGCCCGGCTACAAGCCGAACACCAAGCCGCACAACCGTCAGGTCCGCGAGGCGGCCAAGCTGATCGCCGCGGCCCGCAAGCCGGTGCTCTACGTCGGCGGCGGCGTCATCCGCGGCGAGGCCACCGAGCAGCTGCTGGATCTGGCCGAGCTGACCGGCATCCCCGTCGTCACCACGCTGATGGCCCGCGGCGCGTTCCCGGACAGCCATCCGCAGAACATGGGCATGCCCGGCATGCACGGCACGGTCGCGGCGGTGGCCGCGCTGCAGCGCAGCGATCTGCTGATCGCGCTGGGCACCCGCTTCGACGACCGGGTGACGGGCAAGCTGGACTCGTTCGCGCCCGAGGCCAAGGTCATCCACGCCGACATCGACCCCGCCGAGATCGGCAAGAACCGGCACGCCGACGTGCCGATCGTCGGCGACGTCAAGGCCGTCATCACCGATCTGATCGAGGCGCTGCGCCGCGACGGCACCATCGGCTCGATCAAGATCGACAACTGGTGGGAGTACCTGCGCGGCGTGCAGTCGACCTACCCGCTGAGCTACGGGCCGCAGAGCGACGGCAGCCTGTCGCCGGAGTACGTGATCGAAACGCTCGGCAAGATGGCCGGACCCGACGCCGTGTACGTCGCCGGCGTTGGGCAGCACCAGATGTGGGCCGCGCAGTTCATCAAGTACGAGAACCCGAAGACCTGGCTCAACTCCGGCGGTCTCGGCACCATGGGCTTCGCGGTCCCGGCGGCGATGGGCGCCAAGTTCGGCCGGCCCGAGGCCGAGGTGTGGGCCATCGACGGCGACGGCTGCTTCCAGATGACCAACCAGGAGCTGGCCACCTGCGCCGTCGAGGGCGCGCCGATCAAGGTCGCCATCATCAACAACGGCAACCTGGGCATGGTGCGGCAGTGGCAGACGCTGTTCTACGGAGAGCGGTACAGCCAAACGGATCTGGCCACGCACTCGCATCGCATCCCGGACTTCGTCAAGCTGGCCGAGGCGCTGGGCTGCGTCGGATTGCGTTGCGAGCGTGCCGAAGACGTCGAGGACGTCATCAAGCAGGCGCGTGCGATCAACGACCGCCCGGTGGTGATCGACTTCATCGTCGGCGCCGACGCCCAGGTGTGGCCGATGGTGGCCGCAGGCACCAGCAATGACGAGATCCAGGCGGCAAAGGGCATCCGCCCGCTGTTCGACGATCCAGAAGAGGGGCACGCGTGATGAGCACCGATCAACGCCGACGCACACGCTGTCGGTGCTCGTCGAGGACAAACCCGGCGTGCTCGCCCGCGTGGCGTCGCTGTTCTCCCGGCGCGGCTTCAACATCCAGTCGCTGGCTGTCGGTGCGACCGAGCAGAAGGACATGTCGCGGATGACCATCGTCGTCAGCGTCGAGGACTCTCCGCTCGAGCAGATCACCAAGCAGCTCAACAAGCTCATCAACGTGATCAAGATCGTCGAGCAGGACGAGGACAACTCCGTCGTCCCGCGAGCTGGCGCTGATCAAGGTGCGTGCCGACGCGACCACCCGCAGCCAGGTCATCGAGGCGGTGAACCTGTTCCGCGCCAAGGTCGTTGACGTGTCGACGGAGTCGTTGACCGATCGAGGCCACCGGCACCCCGGAGAAGCTGGAGGCGCTGCTGCGGGTGCTCGAGCCGTATGGAATCCGTGAGCTCGTGCAGTCCGGAGTGGTGTCGCTGTCGCGCGGTCCGCGCGGCATCGGCACCGTCAAGTAAGCCCCAAATCAGCAGAAGAGTCAAAGAGAAGGAAATTCACAGTGGCAGTTGAGATGTTCTACGACGACGACGCGGACCTGTCGATCATCCAGGGACGCAAGGTCGGCGTCATCGGCTACGGCAGCCAGGGCCATGCGCACTCGCTGAGCCTGCGCGACTCCGGCGTGCAGGTGAAGGTCGGCCTCAAGGAGGGCTCGAAGTCACGCGAGAAGGTCACCGAGCAGGGCCTCGAGGTGGACACGCCCGCCGAGGTCGCCAAGTGGGCCGACGTCATCATGCTGCTGGCGCCCGACACCGCGCAGGCCGACATCTTCACGAACGACATCGAGCCGAATCTGGAGGACGGCAACGCGCTGTTCTTCGGCCACGGCCTCAACATCCACTTCGACCTGATCAAGCCGCCGGCCAACGTCACCATCGGCATGGTCGCCCCGAAGGGCCCCGGCCACCTGGTGCGCCGCCAGTTCGTCGACGGCAAGGGCGTGCCGTGCCTGATCGCGGTCGACCAGGACCCCAAGGGCGAGGGTGAGGCGCTCGCGCTGTCCTACGCCAAGGGCATCGGCGGCACCCGGGCCGGCGTCATCAAGACCACGTTCAAGGACGAGACCGAGACCGACCTGTTCGGTGAGCAGGCCGTGTTGTGCGGCGGCACCGAGGAACTCGTCAAGACCGGCTTCGACGTGATGGTGGAGGCGGGCTACGCCCCCGAGCTGGCGTACTTCGAGGTGCTGCACGAGCTCAAGCTCATCGTCGACCTGATGTACGAGGGCGGCATCGCGCGGATGAACTACTCGGTGTCCGACACCGCGGAGTTCGGCGGCTACCTGTCCGGGCCGCGGGTCATCGACGCCGACACCAAGAAGCGGATGAAGCAGATCCTCTCCGAGATCCAGGACGGCAGCTTCGTCAAGAAGCTCGTCGCCAACGTCGAGGGCGGCAACAAGGAGCTCGAGAGGCTGCGCAAGGAGAACGCCGAGCACCCGATCGAGGTGACCGGCAAGAAGCTGCGCGACCTGATGAGCTGGGTCGACCGCCCGCTCACGGAAACCGCCTAGTCGCGATTTGCGGAGCGCGCACCAGCGCTGAGCGCGGCTAGCGACTCCACAAGTCGCTTCGCGACGCTGACAACGCGCTTGGCCAGGTGGTCGAGCGCGTTGTTGGTCGCGTCGTCGAACTCGCTGATGTTGTCGTGGCCTGCGATGAGGCTGACGCCGTACGGGTTTGCCGTCGACGAACTTCAGCGCATCGGTGTATCCGGGCGGCACGATGATGCCGCCGAAGTGCATCAGCGTGATGTACAGCGTGAGCAGCGTGGTCTCCTGGCCGCCGTGCGCGGTGTTCGTCGAGGTGAACGCCGCGTACACCTTGTCGGCGAGCTTGCCCTCCGCCCACAGGCCGCCCAGCGAGTCGAGGAAGTTGCGCAATTGCGACGCCACCGAACCGAATCGCGTCGGCGACCCGAAGATCACCGCGTCGGCCCAGACGATGTCGTCGCCGGTCGCGTGCGGCAGGTCCTTGGTGGCTTCGTAGTTCGCCGTCCACGCCGGGTTCTGCGCGAACGATTCCGGGTCGCGGGTTTCGGCGACGTGCCGGACGCGCACCTCGGCGCCTGCGGCTTCGGCGGCGGCCGCGACGCGCTTGGCCATCGTCGTGCCGTGTCCGGTGGCGGAGTAGTAGATGATCGCAAGCTTGCTCATGCCTTGATCCCACTCGCTCCGGTCCTCGCCGTCCTCGCTGCGATCCCACTCGCGGTCGCCTTCGGCTCATCGGCCAGCCTAGGAGGACCACGGGAAGTCGATCCAGCGGTCGGTGCGACGCCAGACGTACTCGCAGTCGACCGTCGATTGCGGCTTCTGGTAGACGACCGCGCAGCGCGCTTCGGCGACATGCTCGGCGCAGAAGTCGCGAACGAGTCGCAGCGTCTCCCCGGTGTCGGCAACATCGTCGGCGATCAGCACCCGCGCGCCGCTGAGGTCGACGGTGTTCGGCACCGGCGGCAGCATGACCGGCATCGGCAGCCGCTCGTCCACGCCGGTATAGAACTCGACGTTGGTCAGGTGCACGTTCTTCACGTCCAGCGCGTAGCCGAGTGCACCGGCGACGAAGAGCCCTCCGCGCGCGATCGCGAGGATCAGGTCGGGCGCGAAGCCGTCGGCGACAATGTCAGCGGCCAGTTCTCGTGCGGCGGTGCCGAATCGCTCCCACGACAGGTCTTCGCGATCCGTCACGGCGCGAGCCTCGGCAGCTTCTTGATGCCGAACTCGCGCCGCAGCACCGTGCGCGCCGCGTAGTAGCCGGACATGCCGTGCACGCCGCCGCCCGGCGGCGTCGCCGACGAGCACAGGTACACCTTGGGAATCGGCGTGCTCCACGGGTTCAGCCGCGGCGTCGGGCCGGCCAGCGCGTGGAACAACGTGTTGCCGCCGACGCCGATGTCGCCGCCGACAAGGTTGGCGTTGTGTTCGGCCAGCCGTGCGGCCGGCACCGAGCGCACCGCCACCACGACGTCGCGGAAGCCGGGCGCGAAGCGCTCGAAAATCCTTGGTGATGGTTTCGCTCTGGTCGACGGGCGAGCCCGACGGCACGTGCGCGTACGTCCACAGCGGGCGGCGTCCCTGTGCGTCGATGCGGCTCGGGTCGGCCAGGTGCGGCAGGGCGGCGAGCACCATCGGCCACTCCGCGTGGCGGCCCGCGGCGGCTTCCCGCTCGGCGTGCGCCATCTGCTCGCGGGTGCCGCCCATGTGCAGGGTCGGCGCATCGGCCAGCCGCGCGTCGCTCCACGGAATCTCGCCGGACAGCACGAAGTCGACCTTCGCCACACCGGGCCCGAAGCGATAGCGCTGCAACGCCTTTGCGTATCGTGTCGGCAAGCTGTCGCCGTAGATCGTCAGCAGCGCGGTCGGAGCGGTGTCGAAAAGCACCACACCCGCCGGGGGTTCGGTGATCTCCTCGCCCGACGACACGGTGCCGCCGTGTGCGCGCAGGTCGGCCATCAGCGCGTCCGGGATGGCCTGGCTGCCGCCGACCGGTATCGGCCAGCCAACGGTGTGCGCCAGCGTCGCCAGCATCAGCCCCGCGCCGGCGGACACCAGCGACGGCATCTGCGAAATCGTATGTGCGGCAACACCGGTGAACAGGGCGCGGGCGTCGGTTCCGGCTAGCGAACGCCACGCCGGCGTGCCCTGCTCGACGAGCCGCCGGGCCACCCGGACCGCCGCGATCGGGTCCGTGGGTATCGAGCGCTTGTCGCCGAGCAGCAGTTTGAGCACACCGTCGTCGCGTTCGACCAGCGGGCCGAGCAGACGCCGCCACGAATCGCCGTCGACCAGCTCGGCGCAGGTGCGGTCGAGGTCGTGATAGCCGACCGCGGCGGGCCGGCCTGGCAGCGGGTTGGCGTAGGCGACCTCCGGCATCTTCAGCGTCACACCGCGGGCCGGCAGGTCGAACTCCGCGAGGAACGGCGACGCGAGCGCCAGCGGATGCACCGCCGAGCAGATGTCGTGCGCCACCCCCGAGAACTCCGGGTCGGCGAGGGTGCGCGCCCCGCCGCCCAGCGTGGGCTGGGCCTCGAACACCTGCACCGACAGACCGGCCCGAGCGCAGATGACGGCGGCCGCCAGGCCGTTGGGTCCACTGCCGACGACGGTGACGTCCACGCTCGCGATTCTCCCGCCCACCACCCGCACATTGCAGCCCATTAGGCTGTGTCGACGTGAGTCTTCCCGTTGTACTGATCGCCGACAAACTGGCCGAATCAACCGTCGCCGCCCTCGGTGACCAGGTAGAAGTCCGCTGGGTCGACGGCCCCGACCGAGAGAAGCTGCTGGCCGCCGTGCCGGAGGCCGACGCGCTGCTGGTGCGGTCGGCGACCACCGTCGATGCCGAGGTGCTCGCGGCCGGCGCCCAAGCTCAAGATCGTCGCCCGCGCCGGCGTCGGCCTGGACAACGTCGACGTCGACGCCGCCACCGCCCGCGGCGTGCTGGTGGTCAACGCGCCGACGTCGAACATCCACAGCGCCGCCGAGCACGCGTTGGCGCTGCTGCTGGCCGCCGCCCGCGAAATCCCGGCGGCCGACGCGTCGCTGCGCGAGCGCACGTGGAAGCGGTCGAAGTTCTCCGGCACCGAGATCTACGGCAAGACCGTCGGCGTCGTGGGGCTCGGCCGCATCGGCCAGCTGGTGGCGCAGCGGCTGGCCGCGTTCGGCACGCACGTCGTCGCGTACGACCCGTACGTGTCGCAGGCCCGCGCCGCGCAGCTCGGCATCGAGCTGCTGACGCTCGACGAGCTGCTCGGCCGCGCCGACTTCATCTCTGTGCACCTGCCGAAGACCCCGGAGACCGCCGGGCTGATCGGCAAGGAGGCGCTGGCCAAGACGAAGCCCGGCGTGATCATCGTCAACGCCGCCCGCGGCGGGCTGGTCGACGAGGAAGCGTTGGCGGAGGCCGTCAGGTCCGGACACGTCCGGGGCGCAGGCATCGACGTGTTCGCCAAGGAGCCGACGACCGACAGCCCGCTGTTCGAGCTGCCCCAGGTCGTCGTCACACCGCACCTCGGCGCGTCGACCGGCGAAGCGCAGGACCGGGCAGGCACCGACGTGGCCGAAAGCGTGAAGCTGGCGCTGGCCGGTGAATTCGTGCCAGACGCCGTCAACGTCGGCGGCGGTGTGGTCGGCGAGGAAGTGGCGCCGTGGCTCGATCTGGTCCGCAAGCTCGGCGTGCTCGTCGGTGTGCTGTCCAGCGAGCTGCCCGTGTCGTTGTCGGTCCAGGTGCGCGGCGAGCTGGCCGCGGAAGATGTTGAGGTGCTGCGGCTTTCGGCGCTGCGCGGGTTGTTCTCCGCGATCATCGAGGACCCGGTGACGTTCGTCAACGCACCGGCGCTGGCGGCGGAACGTGGCGTGCAGGCCGACATCAGCACAGCCACCGAGAGTCCCAACCACCGCAGCGTCGTCGACGTGCGTGCGGTGTACGCCGACGGTTCGGTGGCCAACGTCGCAGGCACGCTGTCGGGGCCGCAGCAGGTCGAGAAGATCGTCCAGATCAACGGCCGCAACTTCGATCTGCGCGCCGAGGGCGTCTACCTGATCGTCAACTACATCGACCAGCCGGGCACGCTCGGCAAGATCGGCACCCTGCTCGGTGCCGCCGACATCAACATCCACGCGGCACAGCTCAGCGAGGACGCCGAAGGACCGGGCGCGACGATCCTGCTGCGCATCGACCGCGACGTGCCCGCCGACGTCCGCGCCGCGATCGCCGAGGCCGTCGGCGCCAAACTCCTGGAAGTGGTGGATCTGTCATGAAATTGGCGATCATCGCCGGCGACGGCATCGGCCCCGAGGTGGTCGGCGAGGCCGTCAAGGTGCTCGACGCGGTGCTGCCCGGCGTCGAGAAGACCAGCTACGACCTGGGTGCGCGGCGGTACCACGCCACCGGCGAGGTGCTGCCCGACTCGGTGCTCGACGAGCTGCGCGACGCACGACGCGATCCTGCTCGGCGCGATCGGTGACCCGTCGGTGCCCAGCGGTGTGCTGGAACGCGGTCTGCTGCTGCGCATCCGGTTCGCGCTCGACCATCACATCAATCTGCGCCCGTCGCCGGCTGTATCCCGGGGTCAAGAGTCCGCTGGCGGGCAACCCCGATATCGACTTCGTCGTCGTCCGCGAGGGAACCGAGGGCCCGTACACCGGAACCGGTGGAGCGATCCGGGTCGGCACGCCGAACGAGATCGCCACCGAGGTCAGCGTCAACACCGCGTTCGGTGTGCGGCGGGTCGTGCATGACGCGTTCCGCCGGGCGCAGCAGCGCCGCAAGCATCTGACGCTGGTGCACAAGAACAACGTGCTGACCTTCGCAGGCGATCTGTGGTGGCGCACCGTGCAGGAGATCGCCGCCGAATACCCCGACGTCGAGATCGCGTACCAGCATGTGGATGCGGCGACGATCCACCTCGTCACCGATCCGGGCCGGTTCGACGTGATCGTCACCGACAACCTGTTCGGCGACATCATCACCGATCTCGCCGCGGCGGTGTGCGGCGGCATCGGCCTCGCCGCGAGCGGCAACATCGATGCGACGCGGACGAATCCGTCGATGTTCGAGCCGGTGCACGGCAGCGCGCCGGACATTGCGGGGCAGGGCATCGCCGATCCGACCGCGGCGATCATGTCGGTCGCGCTGCTGCTGTCTCACGTCGGTGAGGACGACGCCGCGGCCCGGGTCGACAAGGCCGTCGAGCACCATCTGGCGACGCGCGGTGACGAGAAGCTGTCCACCACACAGGTCGGCGACAGGATCGCGGCCAGCCTGTAGGTCAGCGTCTCGTGCACCGATTCGACGGTGTACAGGTGCGGGTCGAAGCTGATCGCCAGCGCCGCAGCCTCGGCCATGTGCTGCTGCGTCGTCGGGTCGGCCAGCATCGCACGGTATGCCTCAGCGCTGTCCCATTGGGCGTAGTTGACGACGCGGGTGCGGTCGGTGCTCAAGTGAATGTTGGCCGACCGGAACCCGGCCTGATGCCGCATCACCTCGCTCGGTCGCGGTGTGCAACAGCGCGGCCAGTTCCGTGGCCCGGTCGGGGTCGACGGTGAAGACGTTGATCAAGGTGGCGTATGTGCTGTTCTGCTCGATGGTCGTCATCTCTTACCTCCTTGTCAGGTTCCTTACATAAGACATACCACTCATGTAAGGTTCCTGTCATGGATGCGTCGGGGACCGAACGCGCGGTCGGCTATCTCGTCAAGCGCGTGCAGCAGTCGTTGCGACGCCGGAGCGACGCTGCGTTGCGCTCGACGGGCGTGTCGATGGCGCAGTATGCAGTCCTGCGCGCCCTGGCGGACCATCCCGATGCGTCGGCATCGGAACTGTCGCGGCTGTGCTTCGTGACCAGGCAGTCGCTCCAGGATGTGCTGTCCGGCCTGCGATCGTCCGGACTCGTCCGCGAATCCGACCGACCAGCACGGGGGCGTGCGCGGTCGCTGGAGTTGACAGCCGCGGGCGCCAAGCGGCTGGCGGCAGCCCACGCCGCGGTGATGGGCGTGGAATCAGAGATGACCGACGGCATGTCCCCGGTCGCGACGACGTCAACTCGTAGCGGCGCTCACACTTGCGCCGAGAACCTCGAGACGGATTGAGGGTCAGTGCCGTTGCGGCTCAACCGGAACCAACGGCATCGCGATCAACGGGAACAGCGCGCACACCGCGAATGCGACGGGATAGCCGGCGATTCCGATCAAGCCGCCGAACAGTGGCGGCGCAATGCCTGCGGTCAGCAGCTGGCTGGTGTTCTGCGTGCCGAGCGCTCGCCCGCTCCAGAACGGCCCGGCGATCTCTGCGATCGCGGTGAACGCTAATCCGTTGTCGGACACGGTGATCACCGACGCGATCACCATCATCGCCACGCTGACGGGGGAGTCCAGCCAGCTCGGTCAGCGCCAGCAGACCCATCGCCGCCGCGGCCGCAAGCGCGATGGTGCGGATCGGCCGTAGTCGCGATCCCATCATGTCGGACCAGCGTCCGGCAGCGATTCGTCCTGCGGCGCCCAATATCTGAGCGGCCGTCACCATCGCGCCAGCCGACGCCGCCGACCAACCGCGATCGCTCATCAGCCATACCAGCGTGAACGTCCACACCACGACCTGAGGAACCACCAGCAAGACTGACACGGCATGGATGCGCCACAACACCGACGATCCGCGGTAAGGGTTGGCCAGATCGGCTTCGGCTGCCTCGTGCCGAGGCGGCCGCGGCGGGTCGATCACAGCGACCGCGCACACCAACGCCGACACCGCGCACACGACCGCGGGGAACAGGAGCGCCGCCGAGACGCCGTGGTTTTCCGCGAGACGCGGAATCACCAAGGCGCCCAATCCGACTCCCAGCGGCTGTGCGGTCTGGCGGATTCCCATCACCAGACCGCGTTGCTCTGGCGGAAACCATCCGACCACCAGCCGGCCGCTTGCCGAGTTGCTGCTGGCCGCCGCCATGCCGCCAAGCAGGAGAAACGCACCCACTGCGACGAGCGAATGCGCCGATGCAGCTGCGAACGCCGCGGCCGCCGTCAGCGCAGAACCCAGTGCCAGCACGATCCGCTCGCCGACCCGGTCGACGATGTAGCCCCACGCAATCAGCGTCGCCACCATGCCGAAACTGGGCATCGATGACAGCAGGCCGGCCTTCGCCAGATCCAGGCCGCGCTCGGCGTGCAGCGTCGGGATGAGGAAGGCTGCGCCGTTGATGAAGACGTTCGCGCACAGCGTCGCGCTAAGCGCGATGACCAACATCGACCAGCGACGCACGGTGCTGATCGATTCGATGGACACGCGACCATGGTTGCACAGGAATCTCACGATGCTGAACCCAATTTCCACATAGTGAGACGCCTGAGCACAGGGCCTGGCCGCGGCCGCCGCGATCACGGCCACTAGGCTGAGATCATGCGCCTTGGCCGAATCGCCAGTCCCGACGGAGTTGCCTTCGTCAGCATCGAAGGCCCCACCGATGACCCGAACGAGGCAATCGCGAAGGAAATCGCCGAGCATCCATTCGGCACCCCCAGCTTCACCGGCCGGCAATGGCCGCTGGCCGACGTGCGGCTACTGGCACCGATCCTGGCCAGCAAGGTGGTGTGCATCGGCAAGAACTACGCTGCGCACGTCGCGGAGATGGGCGGCGGATCGTTTCCCGATCCGGTGATGTTCATGAAGCCGAACACCGCGATCATCGGCCCCAACGTGCCGATTCAGCTGCCTGCCGACGCCGATCCGGTTCACTTCGAGGGCGAGCTCGCCGCCGTCATCGGTCGGCCCTGCAAGGACGTGCCCGCCGCCAGGGCCGCGGAGAACATTCTGGGTTACGCGATCGGAAACGACGTGTCGGCGCGTGATCAGCAGAAGAAGGACGGGCAGTGGACCCGGGCGAAGGGACACGACACGTTCTGCCCGATCGGTCCTTGGATCGTCACCGACGTCGACCCGGCCGACCTCGACATCCGCACCGAAGTCAACGGCGAGGTCAAGCAGCACAGCCGGACGTCGCTGATGATTCATGACATCGGCGCGATCGTGGAGTGGATCTCGGCGGTGATGACACTGCTGCCCGGCGATCTGATTCTCACCGGCACACCTGAGGGGGTCGGCCCGATCGAGGACGGCGACACCGTCAGCATTACCGTCGAGGGCATCGGGACGTTGACCAATCCTGTTGTCCGCAAAGGAAAGTGATGACGGTACGAGTTCGGTTCTGCCCGTCGCCGACCGGCACACCGCATGTTGGCCTGATCCGCACCGCATTGTTCAACTGGGCCTACGCCCGCCACACCGGTGGGACCTTCGTGTTCCGGCTGGAAGACACCGACGCCGAACGTGACAGCGAGGAAAGCTATCTGGCGCTTCTCGACGCGCTGAGCTGGCTGGGGCTGAATTACGACGAGGGACCGGATATCGGTGGGCCGTACGCGCCCTATCGGCAGTCCGAGCGTGGCGAGATCTATCGCGACGTCGTGGCGCGACTGCTGGACGCGGGCGAGGCGTATGAAGCGTTCTCCACGCCGGAGGAGGTCGAGGCCCGGCATGTAGCGGCCGGCCGTAATCCCAAGCTGGGCTACGACAACTTCGACCGCGACCTCACCGAGGATCAGCGCGCCGCGTTCGTCGCCGAGGGCCGCAAGCCGGTGGTTCGGCTGCGGATGCCCGACGCGGACATTTCATGGCGTGACCTCGTGCGTGGCGATACCACCTTCGCCGCGGGCATCGTTCCGGACTTCGCGCTGACGCGGGCGAGCGGAGATCCGTTGTACACCTTGGTCAATCCGGTCGATGACGCGCTGATGAAGATCACCCACGTGCTGCGCGGCGAGGACCTGCTGCCGTCGACGCCTCGCCAGATCGCGCTGTACCAGGCATTGATCCGTATCGGTGTGGCGGAACGAGTTCCCGACTTCGCCCATCTGCCAAGCGTTCTCGGCGACGGAAACAAGAAGCTGTCCAAGCGTGATCCGCAGTCGAATCTGTTCCTGCATCGCGAGCGCGGTTTCATCCCCGAGGGTCTGCTGAATTACTTGGCCCTGCTCGGCTGGGGCATCGCCGAGGATCGTGACGTGTTCAGCCTCGACGAGATGGTCGCCGCGTTCGACGTCGTCGACGTCAACTCGAACCCCGCCCGCTTCGATCAGAAGAAGGCCGATGCGCTCAACGCCGAACACATCCGACTGCTGAGCGAGGAGGACTTCACCGAACGGCTGCGCGCGTACTTCGCCGCCCACGGCCACGACACCGGGCTCGACGACAGACAATTCATGGAGGCGGCCCACCTGGTACAGACCCGCATCGTCGTGCTCGGTGACGCGTGGGACCTGCTGAAGTTCCTCAACGACAACGAATTCAGGCTCGACGAGAAGGCGGCCGACAAGGAACTTCGGGGCGATGCCGCCCCGGTGCTCGACGCCGCGATCGCCGCGCTCGAGGATGTCGGGGAGTGGTCGACGGCGAAGATCGAAATGGCGCTCAAGGTCGCGCTGTTGGAAAACATGGCGCTCAAGCCGCGCAAGGCGTTCGGTCCGATCCGGGTGGCCGCCACAGGGGCGTCGATCAGCCCGCCGCTGTTCGAGTCGCTCGAACTGCTCGGCCGTGACCGCAGCATGGGTCGGCTGCGGGCGGGGCGAGACCGTGCTGCGGCCGCCGCTGCCGCAGCCGAGGCGTGAGAAGGCACCCGCGAAATCTTTGGTAGTCTGCACGTCGGCCCGATACAACAGGCGACAGGAAGCGCGCACGGCGTAGCGGAGCTGAAAGGGCCTGTGACCTGCGGTTATAGGCAGCCAATGGGGTATGGTGTAATTGGCAACACAGCGGTTTCTGGTACCGCCATTCTAGGTTCGAGTCCTGGTACCCCAGCCACTTCGATGAGCGCTTGCGCGAAGAGCGTCGAGTTCCAGCGGATTAGGACCGCATATTCCCTGGGATATGCTGGCTCTCCGGAAAAAGTTCTGGCCCCCGTCGTCTAGCGGCCTAGGACGCCGCCCTCTCACGGCGGTAGCGTGGGTTCGAATCCCATCGGGGGTACAAGCGTTGAAAAGCAGGCGTTCACCTGCCCCGTCGATTCCCAAGCGGTGTATGAATCCTCGCCGGTTATAGCCGGCGGGCCAGCGCGTCGGCCGCGGCCAACAGGTCTGCGGCCCACCGGGCGCCCGGTCGCCGTCCCATCCGGTCGATCGGCCCGGACACCGACACCGCGGCGATCACCGCGCCCCGGCCGTCACGCACCGGCGCCGAGACGCTGGCCACACCGGGTTCGCGCTCGGCGGCGCTCTGCGCCCACCCACGCTTGCGCACCTCGGCAAGGGTTCGGTCGGTGAACATCGCCGTGGGCAGCACCGCCTGCTTGCGTCGCGGCATCCGCGTAAGCCAGCAGCACCTTCGCGCCGGACCCGGCCGTCATCGGCAGCCGGGCGCCGACCGGCACCGTATCGCGAAGTCCGGCAGGCGGTTCCAGCGCGGCCACGCAGATCCGCGAAGTGCCTTCGCGGCGGTAAAGCTGCACGCTCTCACCGGTGATCTCGCGCAGCCGCGGCAACACCACCGCGCCCGCCGCCAGCAGCGGATCGTTGACCTGCCCGGCCAATTCGGTCAGCGCCGGACCAAGCCGCCACCGGCCGTCCCCGTTGCGGCTCAGCAGCCGATGCACTTCCAGACCCGCGGCCAGCCGATGCGCGGTGGCGCGCGGCAGTCCGGTGCGCTCGCAGAGTTCGGCCAGCCCGCACGGCGAGTCGGCCACCGCGTGCAGCACACCCACCGCTTTGTCCAGCACGCCGATGCCGCTATCCTGTCTCATAAAGAGATACTAGCTTCCCAGATTGTGAGATAGTCAAACATGACCGCCGTCGACACGCCGCGCACCATGGCAGAGAAAGTGTGGGCCGACCATGTCGTCGCCCACGGCCCGGGCGAAGGCGCAGCGCGCCAGCCCGACCTGATCTACATCGACCTGCACCTCGTGCACGAGGTCACCAGCCCGCAGGCGTTCGACGGGCTGCGGCTGGCCGGCCGCACGGTGCGCAGGCCCGACCTCACCATCGCCACCGAAGACCACAACGTGCCGACGATCGACATCGACAAGCCGATCGCCGACCCGATCTCGCGCACCCAGGTCGAGACGCTGCGCCGCAACTGCGAAGAGTTCGGCATCCGGCTGCACCCGATGGGCGACGCCGAGCAAGGCATCGTGCACATCATCGGGCCGCAATTGGGACTGACGCAGCCCGGCATGACGGTCGTGTGCGGCGACAGCCACACCTCGACCCACGGTGCATTCGGTGCACTCGCGATGGGCATCGGCACATCGGAGGTCGAGCATGTGCTCGCCACGCAGACCTTGCCGCTGCGTCCGTTCAAGACCATGGCGGTCAACGTGGACGGCCAGCTGCCGCCCGGTGTCAGCGCGAAGGACATCATCCTGGCGGTGATTGCGAAAATCGGCACCGGCGGGGGACAGGGCCACGTCATCGAATACCGCGGCAGCGCCATCGAATCGCTGTCGATGGAGGGCCGGATGACGATCTGCAACATGAGCATCGAGGCCGGGGCCCGCGCAGGCATGGTGGCGCCTGACGAAACCACGTTCGAATTTCTGCGCGGGCGTCCGCACGCACCGAAGGGCGCCGACTGGGACGCGGCGGTCGCCGCGTGGACGTCAACTGCGCACTGACGAGGGCGCCGAATTCGACACCGAGGTGTACCTCGACGCGTCGACGCTGAGCCCGTTCGTCACCTGGGGCACCAACCCCGGGCAGGGTGTTCCGCTGTCGGGATCGGTGCCCGACCCCGAGCTGATGTTCGACGACGCGCGAACGGCAGACGGCCGAAAAAGCGTTGGCGTACATGGATCTTCGGCCTGGCACGGCGATGCGCGACATCCCGGTGGACACCGTTTTCGTCGGCTCGTGCACCAACGGAAGGATCGAGGATCTGCGTGTCGTCGCCGACGTCCTGCGCGGCCGCAAGGTCGCCGACGGCGTGCGGATGCTGGTCGTGCCGGGCTCGATGCGGGTGCGCGCGCAGGCCGAATCCGAGGGCCTCGGCGAGATCTTCACCGCCGCGGGGGCGGAGTGGCGACAGGCCGGCTGCTCGATGTGCCTCGGGATGAATCCGGACCAACTGTCGCCGGGCCAGCGTTGCGCGTCGACGTCCAACCGCAATTTCGAGGGCAGGCAGGGCAAGGGTGGCCGTACCCATCTGGTGTCGCCTGCGGTCGCCGCCGCCACCGCTGTGCGCGGCACGTTGTCCTCGCCCGCCGACCTCGCCGCCAGACTCATAATAGGAGATCGTCATGGAAGCTTTCCGCACCCACACAGGCATCGGCGTTCCGTTGCGCCGGTCGAATGTCGACACCGACCAGATCATTCCCGGCGGTCTATCTGAAGCGGGTCACCCGAACAGGTTTCGAGGATGGACTGTTCGCCGCGTGGCGCAACGACCCCTCGTTCATTCTGAATCTGGCCCCATTCGACAAGGGCTCGGTGTTGGTCGCCGGGCCGGATTTCGGCACCGGTTCGTCGCGCGAGCATGCCGTCTGGGCGCTGATGGACTTCGGCTTCAGGGTGGTTATCTCGTCTCGGTTCGCCGACATTTTTCGCGGCAACGCGGGCAAGGCGGGGCTCTTGGCGGCAGAAATCTCTCAAGATGATGTGGAACTCCTGTGGAAGCTCATCGAGGAGCATCCCGGCATGGAAATCACTGTGAATCTTCAAGATCGGAATATCGTCGCGGGAACGGTCATGGTGCCGTTCAACATTGACGATTACACCGCCTGGCGGCTGCTCGAGGGACTCGACGATATAGGCCTTACGCTGCGGAAACTCGATGAAATCGAGTCGTACGAAGCAAGCAGGCCGGACTGGAAACCGCGCACTCTGCCGGTCTGACGAATGCGGCCGCGGCGGGCCGAAATCGCCGCCTTCGACCCCGCTTCTCGGGGCCCTTGCCAGGAGGCCAAGGGGGGCAAGCGGATTGCCGAAAAGTTCGCCAGCTACGCCTGAAATTGCGCGTGGCTCTTGGAAATCAGTAGGTAATGGGTTTACCGTGTCCTCTAGTCGGTCCAAAGAGGACCACTGGTTTCGGAGGTTTTGCATGAACAAAGCGGAGCTCATCGACGTACTCACGGAGAAATTGGGCTCGGATCGTCGGCAAGCAACCGCGGCGGTGGAGAACGTCGTCGACACCATCGTGCGTGCGGTGCACAAGGGTGACAGCGTCACCATTACCGGCTTCGGCGTTTTCGAACAGCGCCGTCGTGCTGCCCGTGTTGCGCGCAATCCGCGCACCGGCGAGACGGTGAAAGTTAAGCCCACATCCGTGCCGGCATTTCGTCCCGGCGCTCAATTCAAAGCGGTTGTCTCTGGGGCACAGCGCCTCCCGGCGGAAGGACCAGCAGTGAAACGTGGCGTGACGGCGGGCGGCGCCCGCAAGGCCGTCAAGAAGGCGGCCGCCAAGAAGGCAGTCAGGAAGGCGGCCGCTAAGAAGGTCGTGAAGCGGGCCGCAGCCAAGAAGGCCGTGAAGCGGGCCGCAGCCAAGAAGGCGGTGAAGCGCGCCGCAGCCAAGAAGACGGTGAAGCGCGCCGCAGCCAAGAAGGCGGTGAAGCGCGCCGCCGCCAAGAAGGCCGTCAAGAAGGCCGCCGTCAAGAAGGCAGTCAAGAAGGCGCCGGCTCGCAAGGCCGCCGCCAAGAAGACCGCGCGCAAGGCTCCGGCCAAGCGCGGCCGTCGCTAAGTTTCGACATCGGGCACGCCGTGGGTCAATGCGACCCGCGGCGTGTCTGTGTGTCGTGAGATCGGCTAAGCCGCGTCAGCACTTTGGATTCATTCGAACTCCCAAGTCTTCGAGATATGCCTCGCTAGAAATGTGGTCCCACATGCGGGACCACATTGGGACGACAACAATTGTCGGACTTGGTGGCGGTGTACACCGCTCGTGCCACCCTCGACTGTCCGACCGCCGGTGCCGCTACTTCTTCGCGGCCAGCGGGCTGCCGATGTGGTCGGCGGCGACCAAGCGCCCGTCGGCCAACGACATCACCCACGTGCTGCCCTTGCGGTTGCGCGACTTGTCGGGGCGCACCCCGTCGCGCTCGCACCACCACGCGATCAGATCGGGAATCACCTTGCCCTGAGTGCAGATCACCGGCGTGCCTCCTGCAGCGGCGATTTCGAGGATGCGGTGCCGGGCGGCCTTGCGGTTCTCGGGGTACGCCTCCTCGGTCAGCAGCGGCTCGTCGTGGATCGTGGCGCCGAGTTCTTCGGCCAGCGGTTCGAGCGTCTGATGGCAGCGCACTCGGTCGGCCGCGTAGAGCGTGTCGGCGCCGAACGCGAGCAGCAGTCCGACGAGCGACTCGGCCTGCGCGCGCCCGCGCTTGTCCAGCGGACGCTTTCGGTCGTCGCCCTTGTACCGCGACTTGCTGCCCGCCGTCCCGTGCCGCACGATCAGCACCGTCTGGGTGTCGACGGGCTGTTTGGCAAAGCGGCGCAACACTTTTCGATCGTGCGGGTACTCCAGCTGTTTCATCGCTTCGGCGACCGGCAGCCACTTGAGCTCGTCGACTTCGGCGTTCGGAGTGAACTCACCGTCGACGCTGCGCGCCGCCCAGTACCGCACCTTCTTGATGCCCTGCTCGACCGGATAGCTGACGGCGGTGAGTCGCCTGCCGAGGCGCGATGAGTAGCCGGTCTCCTCTTGTATCTCGCGCACGGCGGTGACGGGTTCGGTTTCGCCGGGGTCGACCTTGCCCTTGGGCAGCGACCAGTCGTCGTAGCGCGGCCGGTGGATGATCGCGACTTCCGGCGTGGCGGAGTCGCCGTTGGATCGCCACAACACGGCGCCTGCGGCGAGCACGGCCTTGTTCACCGGGACCGTGTCTGGCGGGATCTCCTTCGGCACCTCAACTCCTGCAGGTCATCCGGGCCCGTTGACCGGTCGCGCCACGCCGACCGGTCGTCTCACGGATGCCTGTGGCGTTCCATCAGCGACACCTGATGGTCGCGCACGGTCTGGCCCTCTTGCGGCGACGCCGTCCAGTGCCCGTCGGCGCCGAGCTCCCAGCAGCGGGTCGCGGGGTCCATCGCGGACTCGAAGACGTCGTTCAGTTGAGCGGTCAGCCTCGGATCCTTTACCTGCGCCATCACTTCGACCCGTCGGTCGAGATTACGATGCATCATGTCGGCGCTGCCGATCCAGAACTCGTCGATGGCGCGGAAGTGAATAATTCGCGAGTGTTCGAGGAACCGGCCGAGGATCGAGCGCACGACGATGTTCTCGGAGTAGCCGGGTGCGCCAGGGCGCAGCGCGCAGATGCCGCGAACCACCACCTCGACCCGCACGCCGGCCTGCGACGCGCGGTACAGCGCGTCGATCACCTGCTCGTCCACCAACGCGTTGGCCTTCACCCGGATCCGGCCCTCGGCGCCGTCGCGGGTGGCGGCGATCTCGCGCTCGATGCGTTCGATGATGCCCCTGCGCACGCCGTACGGCGCGACCAGCAGGTTGCGGTAGGACTCCTTGCGCGAGTAGCCGGTCAGCGAGTTGAACAGGTCGGTGAGGTCGGCGCCGATGTCGGGCGCGGCGGTCAGCAGGCCGACGTCTTCATACAGCCGCGCGGTTTTCGGGTTGTAGTTGCCGGTGCCGATGTGGCAGTAGCGCCGGATCGTCGAGCCTTCGCGGCGCACGACCAGACACGTCTTGCAGTGCGTCTTGAGTCCGATCAGCCCGTAGACCACGTGCACGCCCGCCTGTTCGAGTGCGCGCGCCCACTTGATGTTGGCCTGCTCGTCGAATCGCGCCTTGATCTCGACGAGCGCGACGACCTGCTTGCCCGCCTCGGCGGCGTCGATGAGCGCGTTGACGATCGGCGAGTCACCCGAGGTGCGGTACAGCGTCTGCTTGATCGCCAGCACGTTGGGATCGGCGGCGGCCTGCTCGATGAACCGTTGCACCGTGGTGGAGAACGAATCGTAGGGGTGGTGCACCAGCACATCGCCGTCGCGCAGCGTCGAGAAGATGCTCTTGGGTGTTTCGCGTTCGCCGAACGCAGGCGGCGTCGCGGGCACGAACGGCGGATCCTTCAGCGCGGGCCGGTCGACACCGTAGATCTGCCACAGCGACGAGAGATCCAGCAGCCCGGGCACCTCGATGACATCACCGGGGTCGACGTCGAGTTCACGCAGCAGCAAGCTCCAGCATGCTCTCGGTCATGTCGTCGGAAACTTCCAGGCGCACCGGGGAGCCGAAGCGCCTGCCGCGCCAGTTCCCGCTCCAGCGCCTGCAGCAGGTCCTCGTCGCGGTCCTCTTCCACCTCGAAATCCGCGTTGCGGGTGATGCGGAACGCGTGGTGCTCGACGATCTCCAGGCCGGGGAAGAGCACAGGCAGGAACGCGGCGATCAGCTCCTCCATCGGCAGGAACCGCACGACGTCGGACGAGCCTTCGCGGCGGGCGAGCTCGACGAAGCGGTCGACGTTGTCGGGCACCTTGATTCGGGCGAAGTGCTGCCCGCCGTCGTCGGGGTGCTTGACGGTGATCGCCAGATTCAGGCTCAGCCCGCTCACGAACGGGAACGGGTGCGCCGGGTCGACCGCCAACGGCGTCAGCACCGGGAACACCTGCTCGTGGAAGTAGGTGGACAGCCGCGTGCGCTCGTCCTCGTCGAGTTCGGCCCACGTGACGATGACGATGCCTTCGTCGGCCAGCGCCGGCCGCACCGAATCGAGGAACACGTGCGCATGCCTGTCGGCGATCTGCTGCGTGCGCTCGTTGATCCGGCGCAGCTGCTCGCGCGGTGACAGACCGTCGGCCGAACGCACCGAAAGGCCCATCTCGTCGCGGCGCTTCAGGCCGGCGACGCGCACCATGTAGAACTCGTCGAGGTTCGACGCGAAGATCGCAAGGAACTTCGCCCGTTCGAGCAGCGGCAGCGACGTGTCGGCGGCAAGCGCGAGCACCCGCGCGTTGAATTCCAGCCAGCTCAGCTCGCGGTTGAGGTAGCGATCCTCGGGCAGGGCGTTGTCGATGGCGGGGGAGGTCGCCGCAGGTGGCGCCTCTGGCGCCGAATCAGCATTATCCGGTGCCTGCGGCCGAACGTCTCCGGCCACCGACTCCGTTTCGTCGGCTCGGATCTGGGCTTCGGCTTCGGTCATCCCTCTGATGATTCCCTATTGACAAGTCGTCCTGCTACCGAGACCGGCCATCCCGTCGCCAGCTGTTCACCTCGGCCTGCCGATGGCCTGCGCCGTCGCCGCGCCGACACCGAGGCGTCGCGCGACCATCAAGTCGTCGGGTGTGTCGATGTCGCACCGCAGCCCCGGCCATGCGCCGGTCAGTTCGATGGCCCCCGAATGCCGGTGCCGCTGGGCCGAATCAGCGCCGAACTGCGGGTCGAGCGCCGACGCCGAAGGCAAACAGTGCCGACGTTCCGGTGCCGTGCCGGTCGCCGACGAAGCTGCGCGGATACTCCCGAGCGGCCGCGATCGCCTCGGCCAGTTCCTGTGGTTGAAGCGCGGGCAGATCACCTTGCAGCGCAACGATATTGGGCGTCTCGTCGCGCATGCGAGGCTTCGGCGGCGGCGATGGCGTTGTTCAGCGGGTTGCGATGGCCGTCCGGCGTCGGGTCGACAAGCACGCGGGCGCCGAGTTGGCGGGCGGCATCGGCGGCAACCTCATCGGGGGTGACGACGGTGACCGACCGACAACGCAGGGACGGCCGACGCGGCGCGTGATGGTGTCGATGAGCATGGCCAGCACCACGCTTTCCCGGGTGGCGGCCGAGAACACCGGCGCCAGCCTGGTCTTGGCGGCGGTCAGCCGCTTCACGGCGATCACCAGCCCCACATCCGCGGCTTCGACTGGCTTTGTGCCGCTCATGAGCGCCATCCTGCCAGCACCGGCGACCGCGCTAGGGTGAAGCCGTGGTCGAGGCGGCGGTGATGGGGGCCGGTGCGTGGGGGACGGCACTGGCCAAGGTGTTGGCGGATGCCGGCAACAACGTCACGTTGTGGGCCCGTCGCCCGAACTGGCCGATGAGATCAACGACACCCATCGCAACGCCGGCTATCTCGGCGATACCGAGCTGCCGAAGTCGATCCGCGCCACCAGCGATCCGGCCGAAGCGCTGGCCGGCGCGTGCACGGTGCTGCTCGCGGTGCCGTCGCAGACGATGCGCGCCAACCTCGAGCAGCTGGACGGGCCTGATCGGCGACGACGTCACGCTGGTGAGCCTGGCCAAGGGCATCGAGCTGGACACGTTGATGCGGATGAGCCAGGTCGTGGTGCAGGTGACCGGCGCTGACCCGTCGCGCGTTGCGGTGGTCACCGGCCCGAACCTGGCCAGCGAGATCGCCGACGAACAGCCGGCAGCCACCGTTGTCGCGTGCAGCGACTCCGGCAGGGCGGTGACCTTGCAGCGCGCGCTGTCGACCGGCGTACTTCCGCCCGTACACCAACGCCGACGTCATCGGCGCCGAGGTCGGCGGTGCGTGCAAGAACGTCATCGCGTTGGCCTGCGGGATGGCCGCCGGTGTCGGGCTGGGGGAGAACACCGCGGCGGCGATCATCACCCGCGGCCTGGCCGAGATCATGCGGCTCGGAATCGCGTTGGGCGCCAAACCCGCAACCATGGCCGGGCTTGCGGGCGTCGGCGATCTGGTGGCGACGTGCACCTCACCGCGCTCGCGCAACCGCATCGTTCGGCGAACGGCTCGGCAAGGGCGGCACCATGGAATCGGCGCTGCGGGACGCGGGCGGTCACGTCGCCGAGGGCGTCACGTCGTGTGAGTCGGTGCTCGCGCTCGCGGCGAGCTACGACGTCGAGATGCCGCTCACCGACGCGGTGCATCGCGTCTGCCACAAGGGATTATCGGTCGACGAGGCGGTCGCGCTGCTGCTGGGGCGCAGCACCAAGCCGGAGTAGCCGGATGGACGGCAAGTACGGCGATTCCACTCGCAGCGTGAAAGCCGTTGGCTCGGAAGCAATTCCGGGTAGGCCGGTGGCGCCACCGCCCGTTCCGGCGTCGACCTATCACCTTTCGCCCGACGAGACCGAGTCGCTGGACAGCTACGGGCGCAGCTCCAATCCGACATGGCGCCAACTGGAATCGGCGCTGGCCGAACTCGAAGGTGCCGCGACGGCGTTGACGTTCGGCTCCGGCATGGCGGCGATCACGTCGGCGCTGCGCGTGCTCGCCAAGCCCGGCACCAAGCTGGTCGTGCCCGCCGACGGCTACTACCAGGTGCGCCGCTATGCGAAGGAATACCTTGCTCCGCAAGGGGTTACGGTCGTCGAGGCGGTCAGCGCCGACATGTGCGAGGCGTCGGCCGACGCCGACGTGGTGCTGGCCGAAACCCCGGCCAATCCTGGTCTGGACGTCGTCGATCTGCACCATCTGGCGATGAACTGCCGCGGCCGCGGCGCGACTCTGGTCGTCGACAACACCACCGCGACACCGCTTGGCCAGCAGCCGCTGTCGCTTGGCGCCGACCTGGTGGTGGCCAGCGCGACCAAGGCGCTGTCGGGGCACAGCGATCTCCTCGCGGGCTACGTCGCAGGCAGTCAACCCGAACTGATGGCGGCGGTCGAACGAGACCGGCTGCTGGCCGGGCCGATTCTCGGCGCGTTCGAGGCGTGGCTGGTGCTGCGCAGCCTCGGCAGCGCAGGCCTGCGGTTCGAACGGCAGTGCCAGAACGCTCAGGCGCTCGCATGTGATGCTGCGCGCGCATCCGGCCGTGAAGTCGGTGCGCTATCCGGGTCTGCCCGACGATCCGTCGCATCAGATCGCCACGCTGCAGATGAAGCGATTCGGCGGCCTGGTCGCGGTGGAACTGGAGGACGCCGCCGCGGTGCACGCGCTGGTGGAGCGCAGTGCGCTGCTGATCGCGTCGACCAGCTTCGGCGGCATCCACACCTCGGTGGACCGGCGCGCCCGCTGGGGCGATCCGGTCAGCGACGGCTTCGCCCGCATCTCGCTGGGCATCGAGGACACCGACGACCTGATCGCCGATTTCGAACAGGCGCTGGGGTAAATCCCCAGGTCAGCAGCGCTAGGTCGGGCATGCTTTCGGCTTGGGCGGTAGCCTCTCTAGGTTGTGACTGCCCGCTAATGCGTCCGGGCCCGCCGGTCGCGTCCGCGTCGCCGTCGTCTACGGCGGACGCAGCTCCGAGCACGCGATTTCGTGTGTTTCCGCTGGCAGCATCCTGCGCAACCTCGACCCGGAGCGGTTCGAGGTGGTCGCGGTCGGCATCACCCCCGGCGGATCGTGGATGCTGACCGACGGTCGCCCGGAGACTCTGGCGATCACCGACGGTCGGCTGCCGGAGGTCACCGGGGAATCGGGCACCGAACTGGCACTTGCCGGCCGACCCGGTTCGCGGTGGCCAACTGCTGTCCCTCGGCCAGGGCGGCGAGATGCTCGCCGCGGTCGACGTCGTGTTCCCCGTTCTGCACGGTCCGTACGGCGAGGACGGCACCATCCAGGGCCTGCTCGAGCTTGCCGGGGTGCCGTACGTCGGCGCGGGTGTGCTGGCCAGCGCGGCGGGCATGGACAAGGAGTTCACCAAGAAGCTGCTCGTCGCCGAGGGCCTGCCGATCGGCGACCACGTCGTGCTGCGACCGCGTCAGGACACGGTGGAACTCGAGGATCGAGAGCGGCTCGGGCTGCCGGTGTTCGTCAAACCCGCGCGCGGCGGCTCGTCCATCGGTGTCAGCCGGGTGACGGCATGGGATCAGCTGCCCGCGGCGATTGCCCTGGCCCGCAGGCATGACCCGAAGGTGATCGTCGAGGCGGCCGATTCCTGGGCGCGAATTAGAGTGTGGCGTCTTGGAATTCCCCGACGGCCGGGTCGAGGCCAGCACGGTCGGCGAGATCAGGGTCGCTGGGGTGCGGGGCCGCGAGGACGCGTTCTACGACTTCGAGACCAAGTACCTCGATGACGCCGCCGAGCTCGACGTGCCCGCCAAGATCGACGACGACGTCGCAGATGCGGTGCGGCAGTTGGCCATTCGGGCGTTCAACGCAATCGACTGCCAGGGCCTTGCTCGCGTCGACTTCTTCCTCACCGACGACGGGCCGGTCGTCAACGAGATCAACACGATGCCCGGCTTCACCACGATCTCGATGTATCCGCGGATGTGGGCGGCCAGCGGCGTCGACTATCCGACGCTGTTGGCCACCATGGTCGAGACGGCGCTGAAGCGCGGCACTGGCCTGCGTTAGCGCACCGGGGCAGGGTCAATCGGCTTGGCGGGCAACGACTTTGCGATCGCTTCGGAGATCGTCTGGATCGGCGTCGGCCCTGACCCTGGCGGCAATGTCAACGCCACATAGACCGGCCGGTCGACCGCGAACCACGTGCTGCGTTCCTCATCAGCTACTCGGAACCACTGCACCGGGTCGACGACCTGAAGAGGGCTGCCGACGACGAACTCGACGGGCCGGTCCAGCCCACAGCGCAGGATCACGGGCTCACCTCCGTCCGTTTCCTGCCACGCCGCCGCACCGGCAGGCGCGGGATCGGCCGCGGGCGCGCGACGGTAGTCACCCAGTTGCTGCGGGAGTGCGTCGAAAAGCGCGCGGCATTCGGTGCTGTCAGCCTTCGGCGCGGGCACGGACGCGATGGCGACGGGTCGCTGCTCGGGCGGCGCCTGTCGCAGCGCGGCGAATACGAGGATGCCGATGATCGCGCCGGCCGCCACGACGATCGCGGCGATCATCAACGCGCGCGGGGGCCCGTCATGGGTCTCGGCATCCACGCCCAAACTCTAGGGGCGCACTCCATTGGCGATCGGACAGGTCAGGGTGCGGGTGATGCCGGTGACCTGCTGCACGCTCGGAACGACGGTGTCCTGCAGGTCGGGCAAGGTCGTCGGCGCCGATGCGCACGACAACGTCGTACGGGCCGGTGACGTACTCCGACGACAACACGCCGGGCAGGGCGGCGAGCTGTTTGGCGACGACCTCGGCGCGGCCGACCTCGGTCTGGATCAGCATGAAAGCCTCGACCACCCGTTATCCCTCCGTCTCGCTGCATAGACTTCACGCCGCAGGGCCCAAACGTACCGCAGCCCGGGGGAGGTGACATGGCGACCGACGAGCAGGCCGAGACCCTTGCCGGGGTGGGTGAGTTCGCCGTGATCGACCGGCTGGTGGCGGACCGCGAACAGCCGAAGACCGTCGCACTGGGACCCGGTGACGATGCGGCGGTGGTGCGCACCGACGACGGCAGGGTGGTGGTGTCCACCGACATGCTCGTCGAAGGGCAGCACTTTCGCCTGGACTGGTCATCACCACACGACATCGGCCGCAAGGCGATCGCGCAGAACGCCGCCGACATCGAGGCGATGGGCGCGGTGGCCACCGCGTTCGTCGTGGCTTTCGGCGCGCCCGGGTGACACGCCGACGGCGCAGGCGCTCGAACTCGCCGACGGCATGTGGCACGAGGCACGGCTGCTGGGCGCAGGCATCGTCGGCGGTGACCTCGTCAGCGCCCCGCAGTGGGTGATATCGGTGACAGCGCTGGGCGATCTGGACGGCCGCGCAGCGGTCCGTCTCGGCGGTGCCCGTGCCAGGTGACATGGTCGCCATGACGGGAGACGTCGGCTGGTCTGCCGCCGGATATGCGTTGTGCTCAACGGTGTTCATACCTTTGAAGCGCTGCGTCGCCGCCACTTGGTGCCGGAGCCGCCGTACGGTCAGGGCCGCGTCGCGGCAGACGCGGGTGCGACGTCGATGACCGATGTCTCCGACGGGCTTGTGGCCGACCTCGGCCACATCGCGCATGCCTCGGGTGTCGGTATCGACCTGTCGCGGAACGCACTGGGCGCGGACCACGATGCGCTCGCCGTCAGCGGCCACCACATTGGCGATGGACGCGCTGGGTCTGGGTGCTCGCGGGAGGCGAGGACCATGCGCTGGTCGCGACGTTCCCTGGACCGCCGCCGGTCGGCTGGCGGGTGATCGGGCGGGTGCTTGACGGACCGCCGAGGGTGCTGGTGGACGGCGAGCGGTGGCACGGAGATGCGGGCTGGCAGTCGTTCTGACCGACCGCGCACGCTAGGTTGACCTTCCATGACCGCACGTCCCCTGAACGAACTCGTCGAAGACGGTTGGGCCCACGCACTGGAACCCGTCGGCCCGCAGGTCGCTCAGATGGGCGAGTTCTTGCGGGCTGAGCTCGCGGCGGGTCAGCGGTATCTGCCTGCCGGGCCGAATGTGTTGCGCGCCTTCACGTTCCCGTTCGACCAGGTGCGGGTGCTCATCGTCGGGCAGGATCCCTACCCGACGCCGGGGCACGCGGTCGGCCTGAGCTTCTCGGTGGCTGCCGATGTCCGACCGCTGCCACGCAGCCTGGAGAACATCTTCACCGAGTACGGCAAGGATCTGGGGTATCCACGGCCGGCCACCGGCGACCTCACCCCGTGGGCCGAGCGCGGCGTGATGCTGCTGAACAGGGTGCTCACCGTGCGGCCGAGCAATCCGGCGTCGCACCGGGGCAAGGGCTGGGAAGCGGTGACCGAATGCGCGATCCGCGCACTCGTGGCCAGGGAGCAGCCACTGGTGGCGGTGCTGTGGGGCCGCGACGCCTCGACGCTGAAACCGATGCTCGACGGCACCGACTGCACGGCGATCGAATCGCCGCATCCCTCGCCGCTGTCGGCGTCGCGCGGTTTCTTCGGTTCGCGCCCGTTCAGTCGCGCCAACGAGCTGCTGGAGAAGATGGGCGCCGACCCGATCGACTGGCGCCTGCCTGGCTGAGGGTCAGTCGTTGTAGCGCTCGTAGGTATTGCGGCCATCGAGGACGAAGCTGTCGGGGTCGGCGACACTGATAGGTGTAGTGACGGTCGACAACCCCGGAGGGCAGCCGGGGTCTCCGCATGCGTCGATCGAAAGCTGCAGTACGCCGCCGTCGGCCTGTAGTTCATAGTGTCCGTCGATCATGAGAATCCCGCAGTCCGGATGGACGGCCAGGTAGCGATAGACGCCGTTTGGGGAGAACGCGAATTGCCCGGCCGTGGGAGCGCACTGACCCGTATCTCCGAGTGTCGGCGGGGCCCGCCCACGCACCCACCAGTGTCTGCGCATCGACGGCCGCAGCGAGTGGGGCTGGGACGAGGCCGATCGCTAGTAACGCCGCCGCGGCGGCAAGCGCTGCCCGGGAGACAATTTTGACCGCATACCCGAACATGGACGCGACCTTTCCGCTGGGAGACTGGCGCAAGCCAGCGAAAAGACAGGGTACTGGGCTAAGGAGCTCTAACCGGCGAATAGCGGTTTGCTCCGCGACCGCCTGCGCGAATGGCGGCAGTAAGCTTAGCCGCGCGCGACCTTGCCGGCCTTGATGCACGAGGTGCACACGTTGATGCGCTTCTTGTTCCCGCCGGGGTGGGTCACGGCGCGCACGGTCTGGATGTTGGGATCCCACCGACGGCTGGTCCGGCGATGGGAGTGCGACACCGACTTGCCGAAGCCGGGGCCTTTCCCGCAGATCTCGCAGACGGCAGCCATATGTGGAACTCCTCGGATCAGTACTTGGGGGTCTAGGTTCACAACCAGCGCGGGTGACCCGACAACCTGACCAGGATACCGGCAGGCTGAAGGTATCGCCAAAATGCCCTCGGTCCGCCGGTCCACAGCGAGACGTTGTCGCCAGGGTTGTCGCCGAGCATGGCTAGGCTGGCGCCCACGGCGGCACGGCGGGTGGGAGGTTTTCGATGTCGGCTCGGCGGCTCGATGCCTCCGCCCTGCGGGACTGGGCACACACCGCCGTCGGCGACCTTATTTCCCACACCGACGAGATCAATCGGCTCAACGTGTTCCCCGTCGCCGACGCCGATACCGGGACAAACATGCTGTTCACCATGCGTTCGGCGTGGGCGCAGGCCGAAATGCAGTCCGACACGCGACGACGTGAGCGCAGGTCGCCGCCGCGCTGGCCGCCGGCGCCTTGCACGGCGCCCGCGGCAACTCCGGCGTCATCCTTTCGCAGATCCTGCGCGGCCTCGCCGACGTGGTCTCGTCCGCCGCCGCAGACCGCGACGGTGCGCTGGCAGATATCGACGGCCGCGTTTTCGCGGCGGCCCTGCGGCACGCGGTCGGGCTGGTCGTCGCGTCGATGGGCGAGCCGGTGCCGGGCACCATCGTCTCGGTGCTGCAGGACGCGGCGGGCGCCGCCGAGCATGCGGGCGCCGACGGCGCCGACCTCGCCGAAGTGGTGTCCGCTGCCGCCGACGCCGCGGCCGTCGCACTCGACAAGACCACCGGGCAGCTCGATGTGCTGGCCGAGGCCGGCGTGGTGGACGCCGGAGGCCGCGGCCTGCTGGTACTGCTGGACGCGATGAGCACCACGCTGACCGGGCGCGCGCCGCACCGGCAGGAATACCTGCCGTCGCCCGCCGCACACCGAAGCAGCAGCGACCACCGCCGCCGCGCCGCAGTTCGAGGTGATGTACCTGCTGAGCGGTTGCGACGCCGGCGGGGTCGAGACGCTCCGCGAGCGCCTGGACCAGCTGGGCGAATCGGTGGCCATCGCGGCGTCGGCGGACGGAGCAGGCCACTACTCGGTGCACGTCCATGCCGACGATGCCGGTGCTGCCGTTGAGGCGGCCTTGTCGGTCGGCACGCCGAGCCGGATCCAGGTCACCTCGCTGTCGGGCGGCGCCGGTGCGCGGCCGGCGGGCGGGTGGAGCCGCGAACGCGCGGTGCTTGCCGTCGTCGACGGTGACGGCGCTGCGGAACTGTTCGCCGGTGAGGGCGCGCACGTGTTGCGGCCCGAGGCCGACGCGCCGGTGAGCGCCAAGCAACTGCTGCACGCGCTCGTCAACACGGGCGCGGCGACAGATCATGGTGTTGCCCAACGGCTACGTCGCCGCCGAGGAACTCGTCGCGGGCTGCACCGCGGCGATCGGATGGGGCATCGACGTCGTGCCGGTGCCCGCCGGTTCGATGGTTCAGGGGCTGGCCGCGCTGGCGGTGCACGACGCCGAGCGGCAGGCGGTCGACGACGGCTACACGATGGCCCGCGCCGCCGCGGGCGCCAGGCACGGCTCGGTGCGGGTGGCCACCGAGGAGGCGCTGACGTGGGCGGGCACCTGTAAACCGGGCGACGGGTTGGCGATCGCTGGCGATGAGGTGCTGATCGTCGGCAGCGACGTCACCGCGGCCGCCGCGGGCCTGATCGACCTGCTGCTGGCCGCGGGCGGTGAGCTGGTGACGGTGCTGACGGGTGCCGGGGTCGACAGCAGTGTCGGTGAAGCGCTGCAGGACCATGTCCACACGCCAGCATCTCGGCACCGAGTTGGTGACCTATCACACCGACCACCGCGGCGACGCATTGCTGATCGGGGTGGAGTAGCGGTGGCCGCGCTGACCGACCGGCTCGATTACGTGCTCGGCAAGAAGGCCGCCGGTCCGCTCGAGGAGCACTTCGGCATTCGCACCGTCAACGACCTGCTGCGCCACTACCCGCGCAAGTACAGCGACGGGATGACGGTGCTCGGCGAGGGCGAGGAACTCGAGGAAGGCGAACACGTCACGTTCGTCGACGTCATCACGAAGGCCAGAAGCCGAGGTGGACCGAACCGGCCGCCGAAGCGCGAGTACCTCGTCGTCACCCTCGGCGATCGACGGCCCAAGGTCACGGCGACGTTCTTCAACGCGAGGTTTCTGAAGAAAGGCCTGCATCGAGGGCACCCGCCTGATGCTGTCTGGGGAAGTCGGATACTTCAAGGGCACATTGCAATTGACGCATCCGGCGTTTCTCGTGCTCGAGTCGCCGAGCGGAAGACAGTTCGGCACCAAATCACTGAAGACAATCGCCGACGACATCTGGGGCAACCGGTGACGAGCTGCTGTCGGTGTTCGAACGGGATTTCTTCCCGATCTATCCCGCCAACAAGAAGGTGCAGAGCTGGGACATCTACGCATGCGTGCGTCAGGTGCTCGACGTGCTCGACCCGATCGACGAGCCGCTCCCGAAATCGGTTCTGCAGCAGCGCAATCTGATCACCGAAGACGAAGCGCTACGGGCGATCCACCTCGCCGAGAACACGGCCGAGCGCGAGCGCGCCCAGGCCCGACTCACGTTTGACGAGGCGGTCGGGCTGCAATGGGCCCTGGTGGGCCGGCGATATAGCGAACTGAGCGAATCCGGCCCCGTCGCCTCACCCGCGAGCGACGGGCTCTTGACCGCGATGCGCGAACAGCTGCCGTTCGAATTGACCAGTGGTCAAAAGGAAGTGCTCGACGTGCTGTCCGCCGAACTGTCGCAGAGCCGGCCGATGAACCGCATGCTGCAGGGCGAGGTCGGCTCGGGCAAGACAATCGTCTCGGTACTGGCGATGCTGCAGTTGATCGATGCCGGATATCAATGCGCTCTGCTAGCGCCGACGGAAGTCCTTGCCGCCCAGCATGCTCGCTCCATCCGGGACGTCCTCGGCCCGCTGGCGATGGCAGGTCAGCTCGGCGGCGCCGAGGGCGCGACGCGTGTTGCGCTGTTGACCGGGTCCATGTCGGCCCAGCAGAAACGCGAGGTGCGCGACGAAGTCGCGACTGGCGATGCTGGCATCGTCATCGGCACCCACGCGTTGCTGCAGGAGGCCGTCGAGTTCAAGCGGCTCGGCATGGTCGTCGTCGACGAGCAGCACCGGTTCGGTGTCGAGCAGCGAGACACGGTTGCGCGCCAAGGCTCCCGAGGGGCTCACGCCACATCTGTTGGTGATGACCGCCACGCCGATTCCACGCACCGTCGCGCTGACCGTCTACGGCGATCTCGAGACCTCCACGCTGCGCGAACTGCCTCGGGGCCGCCAGCCCATCACGACCAACACGATCTTCACCAAGGAAAAGCCGGCATGGCTGCAACCGCGCATGGCAGCGCATCGTCGAAGAGGTCGGCGCCGGCCGTCAGGCCTACGTCGTCGCCTCCCGCATCGACGAGAGCGACAAACCCGCCAAGGACGACAGCGGTCCGCCCGCCACCACGGTGGTCGAATTGTTCGACCACCTTGCAGCACGGCGCGCTGTCCGGGACTGCGGCTCGGGCTCGATGCACGGCCGGCTGCCCAGCGACGAAAAGGACGCGGTGATGGCGGCGTTTCGCGCCGGCCAGATCGATGTCCTGGTGTGTACCACCGTGATCGAGGTCGGCGTCGACGTGCCGAATGCGACGGTGATGGTGGTGATCGACGCCGACCGGTTCGGCATCAGCCAGTTGCACCAGTTGCGTGGCCGCATCGGTCGCGGTCAGCATCCCAGCCTCTGCCTGCTCGCCACGAAGCTGCCGGAGGGATCCAAGGCGGGGCAGCGGCTGAAGGCCGTCGCCGGCACGCTGGACGGATTCAAACTCGCCGACCTCGATCTGCAGGAGCGCAAGGAGGGAGATGTGCTGGGGCTCAGTCAGTCCGGCAGGCCCATCACACTGAGGTTCCTATCGCTCTCCGAACATCTCGACATCATTCTGGCCGCACGTGAGTACTGCGAAGCGCTGTACGAAAAGAATCCGGGACACGCCGGAATGGCCGTCCTGGCAGCGCAGTTCACCGACACCGACCGCGTCGAATACCTGGACAAGTCATGACCCGCACCCGGCTGCTGTGGCTGGCTGTGGTGGTCGCCTTGGCGGTGCTGGTCGCCTATCAGGTCGTCGGGTCATCGGGGGAGCGAAGGCTCAGTTCGTCGCCCAGGCCGACATCCCCACCGTCGCACCGGGTGTCGACGTGCTCGCAGGTATCGCCGAAGTGCCCGTCCGGATCCGAGGCTACGACTACCGCAGGGCTGCGTTCGGCGACACCTGGACCGACGACAATCCCGCCCCCGGCGGCCACAACGGCTGCGACACCCGCAACGACATCCTCGACCGCGACCTCGTCGACAAGACGTATGTGTCAATCAAGCGGTGTCCCAACGCCGTTGCCACCGGAACGCTTCACGACCCGTACACCAACGCCACCGTGCCGTTCGTGCGTGGCGCCCAGGTCGGCGCGGCGGTGCAGATCGACCACATCGTTCCGCTCGCGCTGGCGTGGGATCTCGGTGCCCGCAACTGGCCCGACGAGATGCGGCTTCGGTTCGCCAACGATCCAGCGAACCTGCTCGCGGTCGACGGCCCGGCGAATCAGGACAAGGGTGACCAGGAACCGGCGACGTGGATGCCGCCGAACCACGGCGTTCTGGTGCCAGTACGCGGTGCAGTTCGTCAAATGTGTTGCGCGGCTACGGCTTGCCGGTCGATGCGCCGTCTGCCACGGTCGCTGCGCGAGCGCGGCCGCGACCTGCCCGACGGGTTAAGTCGCGCTAGTGCCGTGTACGTTTCCGGGTCCGGCCGGAAGCGGGTGCCGTCGTCCAGAGCCGTTGAGCGCGGCCATCTCGTCGTCGGTCAACTCGAAGTCGAACACGTCGATATTCGACTTGATCCGTTCCGGGTTCGCCGATCGGGGGATGACGACGTTGCCCAGCTGGATGCTCCACCGGATCAGCGCCTGCGCCGGCGTCTTGCCGTGCGCCTGCGCCACCGACGCAACCGTCGGGTTTTCCAGCAGCTTGCCGACGCCCAGCGGGCCGTACGCCTCGGTGACGATGCCGTAGCTCGGCGTTGACCGCCCGCAGTTCCGCCTGATTCAACAGCGGGTGCAGCTCGATCTGGTTGATGGCAGGTGTGACGAACGACAGGTCGATGACGTTCGACAGGTCCTCGGCGTGAAAGTTGGACACGCCGATGGACTTGGTGACGCCATCCTGCCTGCGCTTCATCAGGCCGCCCCAGCTGTCGACGTACTTGCCGGGGTCGCCGCCGGGCCAGTGGATGAGATAGAGGTCGACGTAGTCCAGGCCGAGCCGCTCGATGCTGGCCGTGCAGGCGTCCTGTGCCGCCTGGAAGCCTTGGTCCTCGGTCGCGAGCTTGGTGGTGATGAACAGCTCATCGCGCGGCACACCCGATGCGGCGATCGCGCGGCCGACCGCTTCCTCGTTGCCGTACGCGGATGCCGTGTCGATCAACCGGTAGCCGGCTTCCAGCGCCGCCGATACGGCCTGCTCGGTCTCGGAGTCCGATAGCTCGGCAACGCCGAGGCCGATCACCGGGATCGTGTTCTCGTCGTTGAGAGTGACGGTGGGAATCGAAGCCGCCGACGTCATGGCACCTATCCTGTGAAGTTGAAGGTTCGTGGGTCGGGACCCAGTCGTGTTCCGTCGCCGAGCGAAGAGATGGACGCCATGTCCTGCTCGGTCAGCTCGAAATCGAACACGTCGAAGTTACTCACAATTCGCTCGGGGGTCACCGACTTCGGGATGACGATATTACCGAGTTGGATATGCCACCTAATCAGTGCCTGCGCTGGGGTTTTTCCGTGTGCCTCGGCGACGGCCGTCACCGCTGGGTTGCTCAGCAGTGATCCCTGGCCCAGCGGGCTCCACGCCTCGGTGGCGATGCCCAGCTGAGCGTGCACTTCCCGCAATTCCTCTTGTTGCAGCAGCGGATGCAACTCGACTTGGTTGACGGCCGGGACAATTCCGGTGCTGTCCACCAGAATTCGCAGGTGTTCGGGCTCGAAGTTGCTGACTCCGATCGACCGGATGCGGCCCTGGTCGCGGAGGTGTGCGAACGCCTTGAACGTCTCGACGAACGCGTTCTTCGCCGGCATCGGCCAATGAATGAGGTAGAGGTCGAGGTAGTCGAAACCGAGGCGCTCCATGCTGGCGTCGAACGCCTTGAGGGTGGTGTCGTAGCCCTGGTCCGCGTTCCACAACTTGGTGGTGACGAAGACGTCTTCGCGGGGCAGACCGGAACTCGCGACCGCGTGACCCACCTCGCGCTCGTTGAAGTACCCTGCGGCCGTGTCGATGTGTCGATAACCGGCGTCCAGAGCGGTCGCTACTGCACGTTCGGTGTCTTCGGGCGGTGTCTGCCAAACGCCAAGTCCGACCTGGGGCATCGAATTACCGTCATTCAGCGTGATCGAGGGAGCTGCCATGACCCAGAGTCTGCCAGGACAAGCGACACCCGTCGGACCGTCAGCGAGCTGCCAAGGGTCCCGTTCGTCAACGCCCTTGCCGGCTTGACGTTGCGCGCACCTGCCGCGGATACCGAACCCCGTGAAACGCCTGCTGCTGGGTGGTCGTTCGGTCACGATCGACGGCAACACACTGGACACGACGTTGCAGTTGATGCTCGTCGGGATGACCGCGGTCGGTCTCAACGCCCTGGTTGCCAGCCCCGACGACGTCGGCGCTGCCCGGGCTCAGTTGAGAATCCTTGCCGCCAGCTTCAAGCAGGACATCCCCGTCGCGCAGGTGACCAATCTCTCGATCCCCGGCCCGGCAGGTCCGATCCGGGCGCGGCACTACCGGCCGATCAACGGCGACGGGCAACCGCTGCTGGTCTTCTATCACGGCGGCGGCCAGGTCATCGGCGACCTCGAGACCCACGACGACCTGTGCCGCCAGATCTGCCGCGAGGGCGGCATTGCACGTGTTGTCGGTGGACTACCGACTCGCCCCCGAGCACAAGGCGCCCGCCGGATCCGACGATGCGTACGCCGCGTTTGGGTGGGCGCTCGACCATGCGGGCGAACTGGGCGCCGACCCCGGCCGGGTGGCGGTCGGCGGCGACAGCGCCGGAGGCAACCTCGCCGCGCTGGTATCGCTGCGTGCCCGCGACGAGGGCGCACGGCTGCCCGCGTTGCAGCTGCTGTTCTACCCGGTCACCAACTACGCCGGCGAGACGCGGTCGCAGACGTTGTTCGCCGACGGGTTCTTCCTGACCAAGAACGATATGGACTGGTGCACGGAAGCAGTTCCTCGACGGTGCGGACGTCGACGCCGCCGACCCGCGGGTGTCGCCGCTGCTGGCCGACGACCTCTCCGGCCTGCCGCCGGCACTGGTGCTGACCGGCGGGCTTCGACCCGCTCCGCGACGAGGGCAGGCAGTACGCCGACGCCATGCGCGCGGCGGGCGTGACCGTCGACTACCGCGAGTTCGGCTCGCTGGTGCACGGCTTCGCCAACTTCTTTCCGCTCGGCGGCGGCAGCACGACCGCGGTGGCGGAAACGATCTCGGCGCTGCGCGCCCATCTCGCCCGCGGATGACAAGCCGCCGGTGGGCCGCCGGTACTCTGAACCCGTGGCGACCAAATCCAAGACGACCAGCCAGCTACGACCTGAAGGCGGCCGACCGCAAGCGCAACCTGGCGATCCAGATCGGGCTGACGTCGATCGTGGTGATCTTCGCCGTCGCGTTGGTGCTCTACATCGTGATGACCAGCGACAAGAAGCCCGCAGTCCGGCGAGGCCAAATCGATCCGGGTCGAGTCGAGCAACGTCATCAAGAAGGAGGGCAGCTCCGACCCGAAGGTCGTGCTGTCGCTCTACGAGGACTTCCTGTGCCCGCACTGCGGCCAGTTCGAGCAGCAGTTCGGGCCGACGGTCAGCAAGCTCATCGACACCGGCGCCGTCGCCGCCGACTACTACATGGTCGCCATCCTGGATCGTCCGCAGAACCAGAACTACTCGTCGCGCGCGGGCGGCGCGGCCTACTGCGTGGCCGACGAAAACAAGGATGCGTTCCGCCGCTTCCACGCCGCGCTCTACGCGCAGCAGCCCTCGGAGACCGCGGCGGCGTTTTCCCCGACAACGCGCGGCTGGTCGAGGTCGCGCGCCAGGCGGGCGCCGGGGGCGGCGTCCCGGACTGCATCGACAAGGGCCGGTACACCGAGATGGTGCAGGGGCTGGCCGCGGCAACCGGCATTCAATCGACGCCGACGATCAGGATCAACGGCGAGGACTACGCACCGACCACGCCCGACGCGCTGGTCGCCAAGATCAAGGAGACCGTCGGCAACGTGCCGGGGCTCGACGGCGCGGCACCTCCGGCACCGCCCGCACCGGCACCGGCCACCGCGCCCCGGCACCCGCGCCATGACCGTCGCCGCGCCCAGCGACGTCCAGCCGAGCGAACCCACGGCTGACACGTCGAACGGGGTGCCGGTCCGGACGGCCAGCGCGGTATGGGTTCTGATCGCCGGCGTCGTCGGGCTCGCCGCGGCGCTCACGCTGACGGTCGAGAAGATCGAGATTCTGATCAACCCCGACTACGTGCCGTCCTGCAGCATCAACCCGGTGCTGTCCTGCGGTTCGGTGATGGTCACCCCGCAGGCGTCGGCGTTCGGCTTTCCCAACCCGCTGATCGGCATCGTCTCGTTCACCGTCGTGGTGGTGACCGGCGTGCTCGCGCTCGCCAAGGTCAGGCTGCCGCGGTGGTACTGGGTCGGCCTGGCCACCGGCACGCTGCTGGGCGTGGTGTTCATCCACTGGCTGATCTTCCAGAGCCTGTACCGCATCGGCGCGCTGTGCCCGTACTGCATGGCGGTGTGGGCGGTCACCATCCCGCTGTTGGTCGTGGTCGCCTCGATCGCGCTGCAGCCACTGCGGTCGAACGCGGTGGCGCGGGTGCTCTACACCTGGCGGTGGTCGCTGGTGGCGCTGTGGTTCACCGCGCTGATTCTGCTGATCCTCGTGCGCTTCTGGAACTACTGGTCCACCCTCATCTAGAGCAGTCACAGCGTCCGGGTTAGGGTTAGCGCGTGATCTCGAAAGTCTTGGTGGCCAACCGCGGGGAAATCGCGATCCGCGCCTTCCGGGCGGCCTACGAGATGGGCATCGCGACGGTCGCGGTCTATCCGTACGAGGATCGCAACTCCCTGCACCGGCTGAAGGCCGACGAGTCGTATCAGATCGGCGAGAAGGGCCACCCGGTCCGGGCGTACCTGTCGGTCGACGAAATCATCCGTGTCGCGCAGCAGGCCGGCGCCGATGCGGTCTATCCCGGGCTACGGCTTCCTGTCGGAAAACCCCGACCTGGCCGCCGCGTGCGCCGCCGCGGGCATCACGTTCATCGGGCCCGAGCGCGGAGATCCTCGAGCTGACCGGCAATAAGTCGCGGGCGATCGCGGCGGCGCGCGCCGCCGGGCTGCCGGTGCTGAACTCGTCGGCGCCGTCGGCGTCGGTCGACGAGCTGATGGCCGCCGCCGCAGACGATGGAGTTCCCGCTGTTCGTCAAGGCGGTGTCCGGCGGCGGCGGGCGCGGCATGCGCCGCGTCACCGATGCCAAAGCGCTGCCCGAGGCGATCGAGGCCGCCAGCCGCGAGGCCGAGTCGGCGTTCGGTGACCCGACGCTGTACCTCGAGCAGGCGGTGCTCAACCCGCGCCACATCGAGGTGCAGATCCTGGCCGACACGCACGGCAACGTGATGCACCTGTTCGAGCGCGACTGCAGCGTGCAGCGTCGGCACCAGAAGGTCATCGAACTGGCCCCGGCGCCGAACCTGCCCGACGAGCTGCGGCAGAAGATCTGTGCCGACGCGGTGGCGTTCGCCCGCCAGATCAACTACACCTACGCGGGCACCGTCGAGTTCCTGCTCGACGAGCGCGGCGACTACGTGTTCATCGAGATGAATCCGCGCATCCAGGTCGAGCACACCGTCACCGAGGAGATCACCGACGTCGACCTGGTCGCCAGCCAGATGCGCATCGCCGACGGGGAGACGCTGGAAGACCTTGGGCTGAGCCAGGATTCGCTGCAGGTGCGCGGGGCGGCGATGCAGTGCCGGATCACCACCGAGGATCCGGCCAACGGCTTCCGCCCCGACACCGGCCGCATCACCGGCTACCGGTCGCCGGGCGGTGCGGGCATCCGGCTCGACGGCGGCTCGCATCTGGGCGCCGAGATCAGCGCCCACTTCGACTCGATGCTGGTCAAGCTGACCTGCCGCGGGCGCGACTTCTCCGCGGCGGTCGCCAGGGCCCGCCGCGCGCTCGCCGAGTTCCGGGTCCGCGGCGTGTCGACGAACATCCCGTTCCTGATGGCCGTGGTCAACGATCCGGACTTCCGCGCGGGACGCGTCACGACGTCGTTCATCGACGAGCGCCCGTATCTGCTGACCGCGCGCACCCCGGCCGACCGCGGCACCAAGATCCTCAACTACCTCGCCGATGTCACCGTCAACCAGCCGCACGGCCCGCGCCCGTCGACGGTGTACCCGCAGGACAAGCTGCCCGAGATCGATCTGGACGCTGCGCCGCCGCGCGGCACCAAGCACCTGCTGACCGAGGTGGGGCCGGAGGGATTCGCGCGTTGGCTGCGCGAGTCGCAGGTCGGTCGGTGTCACCGACACGACGTTCCGCGATGCGCATCAGTCGCTGCTGGCCACCCGCGTCCGCACCACCGGCCTGCTGATGGTGGCGCCCTACATCGCGCGGATGACGCCGCAGCTGTTGTCGATCGAGTGCTGGGGTGGCGCGACTTACGATGTGGCGCTTCGGTTCTTGAAGGAAGATCCCGTGGGAGCGGCTGGCCGCGCTGCGCGAGGCGGTGCCCAACATCTGCCTGCAGATGCTGCTGCGGGGCCGCAACACCGTCGGCTACACGCCGTATCCGGAAACCGTCACCCACGCGTTCGTCCAGGAGGCCACCGCGACCGGTATCGACATCTACCGCATCTTCGACGCGCTGAACAACGTCGACTCGATGCGGCCGGCGATCGACGCGGTGCGTGAAACCGGCACGGCGGTAGCCGAAGTCGCGATGAGCTACACCGGCGACCTGTCCGACCCGAGCGAAAACCTCTACACGCTGGACTATTACCTCAAGCTGGCCGAGCAGATCGTCGACGCCGGCGCGCACGTGCTGGCGATCAAGGACATGGCCGGGCTGCTGCGCCCGCAGGCCGCGCATCAGTTGGTCAGCGCGCTGCGTAGCCGGTTCGACCTGCCGGTGCACGTGCACACCCACGACACCCCCGGCGGGCAGCTGGCCACCTATCTGGCGGCCTGGCAGGCCGGCGCCAACGCGGTCGACGGCGCCTCCGCGCCGTTGGCGGGCACCACCAGCCAGCCCGCGCTGAGCTCGATCGTGGCCGCCGCCGCGCACACCGAGTACGACACCGGGCTGTCGCTGTCGGCGGTGTGCGATCTGGAGCCGTACTGGGAGGCGCTGCGAAAGGTGTACGCGCCGTTCGAGTCGCGGCTGGTCCTCCCGCGCCGACCGGCCGGGTGTACTCACCACGAGATCCCGGGCGGCCAGCTGTCGAACCTGCGCCAGCAGGCGATCGCGCTGGGTCTGGGGGACCGGTTCGAGGAGATCGAGGCCAACTACGCCGCGGCGGACCGGGTGCTGGGCCGGCTGGTGAAGGTGACCCCGTCGAGCAAGGTGGTCGGCGACCTCGCGCTTGGCCCTTGGTCGGCGCGGGCGTGTCGCGCCGACGAATTCGCCTCGGACCCAGCGACGATTCGACATTCCCGACTCGGTGATCGGCTTCCTGCGCGGCGAACTCGGCGACCCGCCCGGCGGCTGGCCGGAACCGTTGCGCACCAAGGCGCTGGCCGGGCGCCCGCCGGCCAAACCCACCCAGGAGCTCAGCCGCCGAGGACGAGGTGGTGTTGGCGCAGGCAGGCCCGAAGCGACAAGCCGTGCTGAACCGGCTGCTGTTCCCCGGTCCGACAAAGGAATTCGAGGCGCACCGCGGAACAGTACGGCGACACCTCCAGCCTGTCGGCCAACCAGTTCTTCTACGGGCTGCGCCACGGCGAGGAACACCGGGTCCGGCTGGAGCGCGGCGTCGAGCTGCTGATCGGGCTGGAAGCGATCTCCGAACCCGACGAACGCGGCATGCGCACGGTGATGTGCATCCTCAACGGCCAGCTGCGGCCGGTGGTCGTGCGTGATCGCAGCATCGCCAGCGACGTACCGGCCGCGGAGAAGGCCGACCGGTCCAACCCCGACCACGTCGCCGCACCGTTCGCCGGCGTCGTCACCGTCGGCGTCAGCGGCCGGCGACACAGGTCGACGCCGGCCAGACCATCGCCACCATCGAGGCGATGAAGATGGAGGCCGCCATCACCGCACCCAAGGCAGGCAAGGTCAGCCGCGTCGCAGTCTCGGCCACCGCGCAGGTCGAAGGCGGCGACCTGCTGGTGGTGGTCAGCTGACCCGCATCGTCGCCGGCACGTTCGGCGGTCGGCGAATCGCGGTGCCGCGCACCGGAACTCGACCGACCACCGATCGGGTGCGCGAATCGTTGTTCAACGTGCTCGCGTCGCGCATCGACTTCGCCGGAGCGTCGGTGCTCGACCTCTATGCGGGCTCGGGGGCGCTTGGCCTGGAGGCGCTGTCGAGGGGCGCGGCGTCGGCGGTGTTCGTCGAGTCCGACCAACGCGCCGCCGCCGTCATCGCCAAGAACATCGCGTCGCTTGGGCGTAACGGCGCGACGGTGCGGCGAGGCGCCCGTCGCGGCCGTGCTGGCCGGCGGCGCCGATCGGCCGGTGGACCTGGTGTTCGCCGACCCGCCCTACGACGTCGCCCGACGCCGAGATCGAGGCAGATGCTCGCCGCGTTGGCCGACGGCGGCTGGGCGACGGCGGGCACGGTCGTCGTCGTCGAGCGGCCGACGTCGGGGCCGAGCTGAGCTGGCCCGACGGCTGGCAGCCGTGGCCGTCGCGCCGCTACGGCGACACCCGCCTGGAGCTGGCCGAGCGGACTGACCTGCCCTGATAGCGTCGTCACCCATGAGCGGCGCGGTATGCCCGGGATCCTTCGACCCGGTGACCCTCGGCCACATCGACATCTTCGAGCGCGCCTCCGCCCAGTTCGACGAGGTCGTCGTCGCGGTGCTGATCAACCCGAACAAGGAGGGCATGTTCAGCCTCGACGAGCGCATCGCGATGATCGAGGAATCGACGACGCACCTGCCGAACCTGCGCGTCGAATCCGGCGAGGGCCTGGTCGTCGACTTCGTCAAGGCCCGCGGACTGACCGCGATCGTCAAGGGCCTGCGCACCGGCACCGACTTCGAATACGAGCTGCAGATGGCGCAGATGAACAAGCACATCGCAGGCGTCGACACATTTTTCGTCGCGACCACCCCGCAGTATTCGTTCGTGTCGTCGTCACTGGCCAAAGAGGTCGCGACGCTCGGTGGCGACGTTTCTGAGCTGCTGCCCGAGCCCGTCAACGTGCGGCTGCAGGCCAAGCTCAAGGGTTGAGCCCGGCCACGGCGGGTAGGCATAGGGTAGCGGCGCACAGCCCATAGCGCCGAATCCAATGCTTCGTGAAATCGGAGGTATCCCCATGGTCGAAACATTTGTTCAGTCGACCGATGACGTCGTGAAGTTCCTCAAAGACCAGCACAACCTGATCAAGGACATGTTCGACGAAGTGTTGTCCGCGTCGGACCCGAAGGCCCGCGAAAAGGCGTTCACCGACCTGCGCCAGCTGCTGGCCGTGCACGAGACCGCCGAGGAGATGGTCGTGCACCCGCGGGTCCGCCGCGAGGTGGCCGACGGGCGACGAGATCGTCGACGCCCGCCTGAAGCGAGGAGCACGAGGCCAAGCAGAAGCTGTCCAAGCTGGAAAGCATGGACGTCGCCTCGAAGGAGTTCATCGACGAGCTGACGAAGTTCCGCGATGACGTCGATCGACCACGCCGAGCACGAGGAGAACGAGGAGTTCAACAAGCTGGAGCGCAAGCTCGACTCCGACGACCGCGAGCGGATGGCCAAGGCGGTGCTGGCCGCAGAGGCGATCGCACCCACCCGCCCGCACCCCGGTGTCGAGTCGGCCAAGGCGAACTTTGCCGTCGGGCCGTTCGCCTCGATGCTGGACCGGGCCCGCGACGCGATAGGCGCGGCGCTGCGCTGAGAAGGCTCGATTCAACGGCAGCGTTAATTGCTGGGCACCCCGCGTAGCCGCGCCGAATTCGTTGACATAATGTCAAGCGCGTAACGGCCAGACCGTGCCTGACGTGATCCGGGGGCGACACACCGACGTCGGAAGCCGAGTCACAGAGGTAACACCAGGCACACTGGTAACTGTCAACTACGCCTGGAGGGTGTTGCCGTGTACCGAGTATTTGAAGCGCTCGACGAGTTGGGCGCGATAGTCGAAGAAGCCCGCGGCGTGCCGATGACGTCGGGCTGCGTGGTGCCCCGCGGTGACGTCCTCGAGCTGATCGACGACATCAAGGACGCGATACCCGGCGAGCTCGACGATGCCCAGGACGTCCTTGACGCGCGGGACTCGTTGCTGCGCGAAGCCAAGGAGCACTCCGATTCGATGGTGTCGACGGCCACCGACGGAGGCCGATTCGCTGATCAACCACTCGCGCGCCGAGGCCGACCGGCTGCTGGCCGACGCCAAGGCGCAGGCCGACCGGATGGTGGCCGAGGCCCGGCAGCACAGCGAGCGGATGGTCGGCGGAGGCCCGCGAGGAGGCCTCCCGCCTCGCCGCCACCTCCAAGCGGGAGTACGAGGCGAGCACCGGCCGCGCCAAGACCGAGGCCGACCGGCTCATCGAGAACGGCAACCTGGCCTACGAGAAGGCCGTCCAGGAAGGCATCAAGGAGCAGCAGCGGCTGGTGTCGCAGACCGAGATCGTGCAGACCGCGACCTCCGAGGCGACCCGGCTGATCGACTCGGCGCACGCCGAGGCCGACCGCCTGCGCGGCGAATGCGACATCTACGTCGACAGCAAGCTCGCGGAGTTCGAGGACTTCCTGAACGGAACCATGCGTTCGGTCGGCCGCGGCCGCCATCAGCTGCGCACCGCCGCAGGCACCCACGACTACGCGGCACGGTAGTCCCTGAGGGCGTCGCCGTAGGATTGACATTTATGGCGACGCATCCGAAAGCGGCGGCGCGCCGCGCCTCACGATCGCCGCTCGTCATCAACATTTCCCGGCTCGGCCGACGGCCCGGGTCGATGCTGACCCTCTCCGAGACGGTGCCCAGCCCGTCGCGCATCGGGCTGGACCTGATCGCGATCGACGAGGGCGCGCCGCTGACGCTGGATCTGCGGATCGAATCCGTATCGGAGGGCGTGCTGGTCACCGGAACGGTGTCCGCGCCGACGTCGGGGGAGTGCGCACGCTGCCTGACCCCGATCACCGGTGACGTCGAGATCGACCTCACCGAGTTGTTCGCCTATCCCGACAGCGCGACCGACGAGACCACCGACTCCGACGAACTCGGCCGCGTCGTTGACGACACCGTCGACCTCGAGCAGCCGATCGTCGACGCGATCGGGCTGGCGCTGCCGTTCGCACCGCTGTGCGGGCCGGACTGCGCCGGGCTGTGCCCGCAGTGCGGCGTGCCGCTGGCCACCGCCGAACCCGGCCATCACCACGAGCAGATCGATCCGCGGTGGGCCAAGCTCACCGGCATCTTGGATCGGGACGACAAGTGAGCGCCGACCGGGCGGCCCTGCTCAAGGCGTTGGGTGTCGACCTGCCCGACGAACTGCTGACCATCGCGCTGACGCACCGCAGCTTCTCCTACGAGAACGGCGGGCTGCCCACCAACGAGCGCCTGGAGTTCCTCGGCGACGCGGTGCTCGGGCTGACCGTCACCGAGGAGCTCTACCACCGCCACCCCGACCGCTCGGAGGGCGATCTGGCCAAGCTGCGGGCCAGCATCGTCAACACCCAGGCGCTGGCCGACGTCGGCCGCCATCTGTCCGACGACGGTCTCGGCGCCTACCTGCTGCTTGGCAAGGGCGAGGAGCACTCCGGCGGCGCCGACAAGTCGAGCATCCTCGCCGACGGCGTCGAATCCCTGCTCGGCGCAATCTATTTGGAGCACGGCGTCGTCGGTGGCCCGCGAGGTGATCCTGCGGCTGTTCGGCGCGCTGCTGGACACCGCGCCGACGCTGGGCGCGGGGCTGGACTGGAAGAGCAGCCTGCAGGAGCTGACCGCGTCGCGCGGCATGGGCGCGCCGTCGTATGTGGTGACCTCGACCGGCCCCGACCACGACAAGGAATTCACCGCGACGGTCGTCGTCACCGACGTCGAGTACGGCAAGGGCGTCGGCCGGACGAAGAAAGAGGCCGAACTCAAGGCCGCCGCCGCGGCGTGGACCGCGCTTTCCGCCTCTGGTGTTGATGCCTGAGCTGCCCGAGGTCGAGGTCGTCCGGCGCGGATTGGCGGCTCACGTGACGGGTCGAGACCATCAGCGCCGTGCGGGTGCATCACCCGCGCGCGGTGCGTCGTCACGAAGCGGGCCCCGCCGACCTGACCGCGCGACTGCTCGACACTCGGATCACCGGCACCGGCCGGCGCGGCAAGTACCTGTGGCTGACGCTTGGCGACGGGTCGGCGCTGGTGGTGCATCTGGGCATGAGCGGTCAGATGCTGCTCGGGACGTGCCGAACGAGAACCACCTGCGCATCGCGGCGCTGCTCGACGACGGCACCGCGCTGAGCTTCGTCGACCAGCGCACGTTCGGTGGCTGGATGCTCGCCGACATGGTCACGGTCGACGGCACCGACGTGCCGGTGCCCGTCGCGCATCTCGCCCGCGATCCGCTCGACCCGAAGTTCAATCGCGACGGCGTCGTTACGGTGTTGCGGCGCAAGCACTCCGAGATCAAGCGTCAGCTGCTGGACCAGACCGTGGTGTCGGGCATCGGCAACATCTACGCCGACGAGGCGCTGTGGCGGGCGAAGGTCAACGGCGCGCGGCTGGCGTCGTCGCTGACCCGCGCCAAGTTGGGCGAGCTGCTCGACGCCGCCGCCGAGGTGATGTCCGATGCGCTGGGTCAGGGCGGCACGTCGTTCGACTCGCTGTACGTCAACGTCAACGGCGAGTCCGGCTACTTCGAACGGTCGCTGGACGCCTACGGCCGCGAGGGCGAGCCGTGCCGGCGCTGCGGCGCGGTGATGCGGCGGGAGAAGTTCATGAACCGGTCGTCGTTCTACTGCCCGAAATGCCAACCGCGCCCGCGGGTCCGGCGCGAGATAGCACCGTGAGCGACTGTCTCTGTACTCGCACTTACGCCGCGCTAACGTACATTTCGCGGTCACTGCAAGGTAGAAATAAGCCATGACCGAACTGTGGGTTGAGCGCACCGGCGTGCGCCGCTACACCGGGCGCAGCTCACGCGGCGCGGAGGTGCTCGTCGGCTCCGAAGACGTCGAGGGCGTCTTCACCCCTGGCGAGCTGATGAAGATCGCGCTGGCGGCCTGCAGCGGGATGGCCAGCGACGCACCGCTGCAACGCCGCCTCGGCGACGACTACAAGACGACCATCAGGGTGTCCGGGCCCGCCGATCGCGAGCAGGAGCGCTACCCGCTGCTCGAGGAACGCATGGAGCTGGACCTGTCCGGGCTGTCCGAGGACGAGGTGGCGCGGGTGCTCACGGTCGTCGAGCGGGCCATCGACCAGGTCTGCACGGTCGGCCGCACGCTGAAATCCGGTACCAAAGTGACGTTTGAGGTCAGTGATGCAGGAGTTAGCTGACGTTCGACTCACAGCGTGGGTGCACGGCTACGTCCAAGGGGTGGGATTCCGGTGGTGGACCCGCTCCCGGGCGCTGGAACTGGGGCTGACCGGATACGCCTCCAACAGGCCCGACGGCCGCGTTCAGGTCGTCGCGCAGGGGCCGCGCGACGCCTGCCAACGGTTGCTTGACCTGCTGCAAAGCGGGACGACGCCGGGTCATGTCGACAAAGTCATCGCCGATTGGTCAGAAGTTGGCGACGCGCTCTCGGGGTTCACCGAGCGTTAGCCTGCGCGACGGTAGTGTGGCACGTCGTGCACCTCAAGAGTCTGACGCTGAAGGGCTTCAAGTCGTTTGCTTCGCCGACGACTCTGCGCTTCGAGCCAGGCATCACCTGCGTGGTCGGTCCCAACGGGTCGGGCAAGTCGAACGTGGTCGACGCGCTCACCTGGGTGATGGGCGAGCACGGCGCCAAGACCCTGCGCGGCGGCAAGATGGAGGACGTCATCTTCGCCGGGACGTCGTCGCGCGCCCCGCTGGGCCGCGCCGAGGTCACCGTCACGATCGACAACTCCGACAACGCGCTGCCGATCGAATACTCCGAGGTGTCGATCACCCGGCGGATGTTCCGCGACGGCGGTAGCGAATACGAAATCAACGGCAGCAGTTGCCGTTTGATGGATGTGCAGGAGCTGCTCTCCGACTCCGGCATCGGCCGCGAGATGCACGTCATCGTCGGCCAGGGCAAGCTCAACGAGATCCTGGAGTCGCGGCCGGAGGACCGGCGCGCGTTCATCGAGGAAGCCGCCGGCGTGCTCAAGCACCGCAAGCGCAAGGAAAAGGCGGTCCGCAAGCTCGACGCGATGTCGGCCAACCTGGCCCGGCTGACCGACCTGACCACCGAACTGCGCCGCCAGCTCAAGCCGCTGGGCCGCCAGGCCGAGATGGCCCGTCGCGCCCAGACCATCCAGGCCGATCTGCGCGACGCCAGGCTCCGGCTGGCCGCCGACGATCTGGTCACCCGCAAGGCCGAGTTCGACAACACCGACCAGGCCGAGACCACGCTGCGCCGCGAGCACGACGATGCCGCCACCCGGCTCGACGCGAAAACCGTCGAACTGAACGCGCACGAAGCGGCGGTCAACACCCTCAGCGAGCGCGCCGAGGGCGCCCAGCAGACCTGGTTCCGGCTGTCGGCGCTGGCCGAACGGGTCAGCGCGACCGTGCGCATCGCCAGCGAGCGCGCCCAGCACCTCGACGCCGAGCCCGAAGCGTCCAGCGGGCCCGACCCCGATGCCCTCGAGGCCCAGGCCGAAGAGGTCGCGACCCAGGAGCGGCAGCTGCTCGACGAGTTGGCCGAATCCCGCACCCGGCTGGAGGCGGCCCGCGCCGAACTCACCGAGCGCGAGACGCGTCGCCGCCGAAGCCGAACGCGCCCACCTGGCCGCCGCCCGCGCCGAAGCCGACCGCCGCGAGGGCCTGGCGCGGCTGGCCGGCCAGGTCGACACCATGCGCACCCGCGTCGAGTCGATCGACGAGACCGTCGGCCGCCTGTCGGTCGGCATCGAGGAAGCGGCGGCCAAGGCGCAGCAGATGCAGGCCGAGTTCGAGACCGTGCAGAGCCGCGTCGGTGAGCTCGACGCCGGCGAGGTCGGCCTCGACGAGCACCACGACCGCACGGTGGCCGCGCTGCGGCTGGCCGACGAGCGCGTCGCCGAACTGCAGGCCGCCGAGCGCGGCGCAGAACGTCAGGTGGCCTCGCTGCGGGCGCGCATCGAGGCGCTGTCGGTCGGGCTTGATCGCAAGGACGGCGCGGCGTGGCTGCAGAGAAACCACGGCGGCGCAGGGCTTTTCGGCTCGATCGCGAATCTTCTGAAGGTGCGTCCCGGCTACGAGGTGGCCGTGGCCGCGGTGCTCGGCGCGGCCGCCGACGCCGTCGCCGCCGAGAACTTCGGTGCCGCCCGCTCGGCCGTCGCCGCGCTGAAGGAATCCGACGGTGGCCGCGCGGCGATCGTGCTTGGCGACTGGCCCCACCACGCCGCACCGCCCGTTGGCCAGCTGCCCTACGGCGCGGCCTGGGCGGTGGACCTGGTCGAGGCGCCGTCGCGGCTGCAGGGCGCGATCACGGCCATGCTGTCCGGCGTCGCGGTGGTGCGCGACCTGACCGCCGCGCTGGATCTCGTCGCGGCGCGCCCGCAGCTGCGGGCGGTCACCGCCGACGGTGATCTCGTCGGCGCGGGCTGGGTCAGCGGCGGCTCCGACCGCAAGCCCAGCACGCTGGAGATCACCTCGGAGGTCGAGAAGGCCCGCGCCGAGCTGGCCGACGCCGAGAAGCAGACCGGCGAGCTGTCGGCGGCGCTGTCGGGCGCGCTGGCCGAGCAGGCGTCCCGCCAGGACGCCGCCGAGCAGGCGCTCGCCGCGCTCAACGAGTCCGACGCGGCGATCTCGGCGATCTACGAGCAGCTCGGCAGGCTCGGGCAGGACGCCCGCGCCGCCGACGACGAGTGGCAGCGGCTCATCCAGCAGCGCAACGAGCTGGAGGCCGGCCGCGCCAAGACCGTCGAGGAACTCGCCGCAGCTCGAGCAGCGGCTGCACAACGCCCAGCAGGAGCCGACGTTCGAAGCCGAACCCGTCGACCGCCAGGAGTCGATGGCCGCCGCCGAGCAGGCCCGCGCCGCCGAGGTGGAGGCGCGGCTGACCGTGCGCACCGCCGAAGAACGCGCGAATGCCGTTCGCGGACGGGCGGATTCGCTGCGACGGGCGGCGGCGGCCGAACGCGAGGCCCGGCTGCGTGCGCAGCGCGCCCGCGAGGCACGCGAACTCGCCGCGGCGGTCGCTGCCGCGGTGGCCGAGTCCGGACGTCTTGTCGCGCAGCGGCTGAGCGCGGCGGTGGCCGTCGCATCCCGCGCCCGCGACGAGGTCGCCGCCGAACGTCAGCACCGGGCAGGCGCGCTGACGAAGGCGCGTGAAGAGGTCAACGAACTGTCCGCCAAGATCGCCTGCGCTCACCGACGCGCTGCACCGCGACGAAGTCGCCAAAGCCCAAGCGGCGCTGCGTATCGAGCAGCTCGAGCAGCACGTCCTCGAGCAGTTCGGGATGGCGGCCGCCGACCTCATCGCCGAATACGGGCCCGACGTCGCGCTGGCGCCGTCGGAGCTGGAGATGGCCGAGTACGAGCAGGCGCGCGAACGCGGCGAGCAGGTCGTCGCGCCCGCGCCGATGCCGTTCGACCGGCCCACCCAGGAACGCCGCGCCAAGAAGGCCGAGCGTGAGCTCAACGAGTTGGGCCGCGTCAATCCGCTTGCGCTGGAGGAGTTCGCGGCCCTCGAGGAGCGCTACAACTTCCTGTCGACTCAGCTCGAGGACGTCAAGGCGGCCCGCAAGGACCTGCTCGACGTCATCGCCGACGTCGACGACCGCATCCTGCAGGTGTTCACCGAGGCCTACGCCGACGTGGAACGCGAATTCCGCGACGTGTTCTCGGCGTTGTTCCCCGGCGGCGAGGGCAGGCTGCTGCTCACCGATCCCGACGACATGCTGACCACCGGCATCGAGGTCGAGGCCCGTCCGCCCGGCAAGAAGATCAAGCGGCTGTCGCTGCTGTCCGGTGGCGAGAAGTCGCTGACCGCGGTGGCGATGCTGGTGGCGATCTTCCGGGCGCGGCCGTCGCCGTTCTACGTGATGGACGAGGTGGAGGCGGCGCTCGACGACGTGAACCTGCGCCGGCTGCTCGGGCTGTTCGAGCAGCTGCGCAGCCAGTCGCAGCTCATCGTCATCACCCACCAGAAGCCGACGATGGAGGTCGCCGACGCGCTCTACGGCGTCACGATGCGCGACGACGGCATCACCGCGGTGATCTCCAGCGCATGCGCGGCCAGGAGTTGGTCGGCGCCCCGGCGTAGCTAGCGATTTGTGTGCGTTTGTATCGCTCAGCGTACGAACCGCGCCAAATCACGGAGCTCGGTGACGCCGCGGCGGCGCAGGGCGGCCAAGTTGGCGGCGCCGCAGCCGTGCAGGCACACCAGCAGCTCGTCGATGAACCGCTGCAGCCAATCCACCACGGCGGCAGGCGATTCGATCGCGGGCGCCAGCAGCGGCCGCGCCACCGCCACCGCGTCGGCGCCCATCGCCAACGCCTTGGCGGCGTCCATACCGGTGCGGATGCCGCCCGAGGCGACGATCGACACGTCGGGCAGCGTGTGCCGCACCTCCCGCAGTGCCTCCGCGGTCGGGATGCCCCACTCGGCCAGCGCCGGGTAGCGGATCTCGCCGTACCGCACGAACTGCTCGACCCGCGCCCACGACGTGCCGCCCGCGCCCGCGACGTCGACGGCCGCGATCGGGCAGTCCACCAACTCCGCGGCGGCCGCCGCGCCGATGCCGTGGCCGACCTCTTTCAGTATCACCGGATAGCCGATCGACCCCGCGATGTCGCGCAACCGCGAGATCGAGCCGGAGAAGTCGGTGTCACCCTCGTGCTGCATCGCCTCCTGCAGCGGATTGGTATGCACTGCAAGGGCATTGGCGCCGACGTGGTCGAGCGCCTTGACCAGATCGGGCACCATGAACTCGTCGAGTTGAGCCAGCCCGATGTTGCCGATCAGCAGCACGTCGGGTGCCACGTCGCGGACGCTGAACGATGTCGAGGCCGAGCCGTTGTCGAGCATGATGCGCTGCGAGCCGAGCATCATGCCGACGCCGAGCTGCTGGGCCGCGGCGGCCAGATTGCGGTTGATGGTTCCCGACAACTCGGCGCCGCCGGTCATCGAGCCGATCAGCACCGGCGCGCGCAACCGCGCGCCGAGGAAATCGGTGGCCAGATCGACGCTGCCGAGATCGGTCTGGGTGAGCGCGTTGTACGGCAACCGGTAGCGCTCCAGCCCGGTGGTGACCGTCTGATAATCGACGGCCTCGGACAGGCACACGTCGATGTGGCGCCGTTTGCGGGTTTCCATGCCGCCGGGGTCGAGCGTCACCGGCTATCCACCCTGACACAATGGCGTGGTGTCGGAAGGTCTGTGGATCGCAATCGCGGTCATCGCCGTTCTGCTTGTCGCTGCGCTGGTCGTCGGCCTGGTGCGGTACCGGCGCCGACGGATCAGCCTGTCATCTGCAGACACTGCCACTCCCGTCGACCGATCCGGCGGATATACCGCCTCTTCAGGCATCACGTTCACCAAGTCAGCGCCCGCTGAGCCGGTCGAGCGCATCGATACCAGCGGGCTACCCGCCGTCGGCGATGATGCCACCATCCCGCGCGACGCGCCGAAACGGCCGATCGCAGACGTGCAGCTGCCCGAGCCGCCGGTCGAGGAGGCCGAGCCCGCGCGAGACGTCGAGGAGGCCGCCGGCTGCGCCCGATGTCGGCGCCATCGCGCCACCGGAAGGCCGGCTGGACCGGCTGCGCGGCCGGCTGGCGAAATCGCAGAACACGCTGGGCCGCAGCATGCTGGGCCTGCTCGGCGGCGGCGACCTCGACGAGGACTCCTGGGAGGCCGTCGAGGACACCCTGCTGATCGCCGACCTCGGCCCCGTCGTCACCGAATCGGTGGTCACGTCGCTGCGGTCGCGGATGGCCAGCAGCAATGTGCGCACCGAGACCGACGCCCGCGCGGTGCTGCGCGAGGTCCTGATCTCCGAGCTGCGGCCGGACCTGGACCGCTCGATCAAGGCGCTGCCGCACGACAACAAGCCGTCGGTGCTGCTGGTCGTCGGCGTCAACGGCACCGGTAAGACGACGACGGTCGGCAAGCTGGCCCGCGTCCTGGTCGCCGACGGCCGCCGCGTGGTGCTCGGCGCCGCCGACACCTTCCGCGCCGCCGCGGCCGACCAGCTGCAGACCTGGGCCTCCCGGGTGGGCGCGCAGGTCGTGTCGCGGGGCAGAAGGCGCCGACCCGGCATCGGTGGCGTTCGACGCCGTGGACAAGGGCATCGAGTCCGGCGCCGACGTCGTCGTCATCGACACCGCAGGGCGGCTGCACACCAAGACCGGTCTGATGGACGAACTCGGCAAGGTCAAGCGAGTGGTGAGCCGGCGCGCCGAGGTCGACGAGGTGCTTCTGGTGCTCGACGCCACGATCGGGCAGAACAGCCTGCCTCAGGCCAGGGTGTTTGCCGAAGTCGTCGACATCACCGGCGTCGTGCTGACCAAACTCGACGGCACGGCAAAGGGCGGAATCGTCTTCCGCGTGCAGCAGGAGTTGGGTGTTCCGGTCAAGCTCGTCGGCCTCGGTGAAGGCCCCGACGATCTCGCGCCGTTCGAGCCCGCGGCGTTCGTCGATGCGCTGCTCGGTTAACAAACGGTCGTCGAAAAACACCTGATGTAACACCACCGAAACGTCGGTGGCCCATCCGTTCACACGAGCGAAACACCGCAGCGTCTTAGACGAAACAACCACTCAGCATTGTCTTGGACCAGGTCAATGGTCGTGAATCGTTGCGGCCGTGGCATGTCGAAGGAGGAAACTGCGAGTGGATGGATTCCCGACTCTCGGTATACCGGACACCGGTGATACCGCATGGATGCTGGCAAGCTCAGCGCTTGTCTTGTTGATGACGCCAGGGCTGGCCTTCTTCTACGGCGGCATGGTCCGCGCCAGAAGCGTGCTCAACATGATCATGATGAGCGTCAGCGCCATGGGTGTCGTCACGGTGTTGTGGTTGCTGTACGGCTACTCGTTGGCCTTCGGCAACGACGTCGCCAACTTGTTCGGCGACCCGACGCAGTACTGGGGCCTGAAGGGTCTGATCGGCGGCACTTACCTGCAGCTGGACCCGGCAGATCCCGCAGTGTCGATTCCGCTGGCAGGCACCATCCCTCAGACGGTGTTCGTCGCATTCCAGTTGATGTTCGCCATCATCACCGTCGCCCTGATCTCGGGCGCGGTGGCCGACCGGATGAAGTTCGGCGGCTGGCTGCTGTTCGTGGGCCTGTGGGTGACGATCGTGTACTTCCCGGTCGCGCACTGGGTGTTCGCCTTCGACGGCGTCACCGGTGAGCACGGCGGCTGGATCGCCAACAAGCTCAAGGCAATCGACTTCGCGGGTGGTACCGCGGTGCACATCAACGCCGGTACCGCAGGCTTGGTGCTTGCGATCATCCTCGGCAAGCGCCACGGCTGGCCGAGCAGCCCGATGCGGCCGCACAACCTGCCGTTCGTGATGCTGGGCGCCGGCCTGCTGTGGTTCGGCTGGTACGGGTTCAACGCCGGTTCGGCTGTGGGGTCCAACGGCATCGCGGGTGCGACGTTCGTCACCACCACCATCGCGACCGGTACGGCGATGCTCGGCTGGCTGCTCACCGAGCGCATCCGCGACGGCAAGGCCACCTCGCTGGGTGCCGCGTCGGGCATCGTGGCGGGCCTCGTCGCGATCACCCCGTCCTGCTCGTCGGTCAACGTCGTCGGCGCCTTGGTCGTCGGCCTGTCCGCGGGTGTGTTGTGCGCGCTGGCCGTTGGGCTGAAATACAAACTGGGCTATGACGATTCACTCGACGTGGTCGGCGTGCACCTGGTCGGCGGTCTGGTCGGCACCCTGCTGATCGGCTTGGTTGCGGCGCCCGAAGCGCCCGCGGCGGTTGCCGGTCTGTTCTACGGCGGCGGAGTCGACCAGCTGTGGCGTCAGGCAGTCGGTGCCGGTGCGGTTCTGCTCTATTCGGCCGATCGGTACCACTATCTTGGCTTTGATCGTGAAGTACACCATTGGGCTGCGCCTTAGCGAGGAGGACGAGGCGTCCGGTATCGACGAGGCCGAGCACGCCGAAACCGGATACGACTTCGCGGGCGTCGGCGGCGGCGGAAGCTCGGTACTGGCCCGTCACGGCGCGGAGGGATAAGGGATATGAAGCTGATTACTGCGATCGTCAAGCCGTTCACGCTCGAAGACGTCAAGACCGGCCTCGAGCAGACGGGCATTCTCGGAATGACCGTCAGCGAGGTTCAGGGCTACGGCCGCCAGAAGGGTCACACCGAGGTGTACCGCGGCGCCGAGTACTCCGTCGACTTCGTGCCGAAGGTGCGGGTAGAGGTCGTGGTCGATGATTCCGCCGTCGACAAGGTGGTGGATGTCATCGTCCAGGCCGCACGCACCGGAAAGATCGGCGACGGCAAGGTGTGGGTCAGCCCCGTCGACACCGTGGTCCGGGTTCGCACCGGTGAGCGGGGGGCCGACGCCCTTTGAGCCGCAACGTGAAATGAGACGTCGTCTCCCGGCCGTGCACCGTGAGCGTTTATAGGTCAAGGCCGGGGGAGGACTCGAAATGACAGAGCAGACACCAGATCCCGCCGCCGGCGCCTCTCGATGGGAGGCTCCGGCGGCGGGCTCGTCGCGTCCGGCGACCGATCTCGCCGCCGCATCCGAACAACTTGCTCGGCGGGCGGTGCGCGTCAACTGGATTCGGCCGCGCTGCGCGACGCGCTGCTGGATCTGCACGATTTCTGGCTCACCACAAAGGCCACCGAGATCGGCATCACCGCCACCAGTGGCTTCGCGATCGTCGCCACCGGCGGGCTGGGCCGCGGCGAGCTGCTGCCGTACTCCGACCTCGACCTGATGCTGCTGCACGACAACATGCCTCGCGACGTCGTCGGTCAGGTCGCCGAGTTGCTTGTGGTACCCGTTGTGGGACGCCAACATTCGCATCGACCACAGCGTGCGCACCGTGCCCGAGGCGCTGAAGGTCGCCGGCGAGGACATCTCCGCGGGTCTGGCCATGCTCGAGGCGCGGCACATCGCGGGCGACTCCGACCTGTCGTCACTGCTGATCGGCGGAGCTCGTCGGCAGTGGCGCACCGGAATCGCTTCGCGTTTCGACGAACTCGTCGAGCACACCGAGTCGCGGTGGCAGCGCAGCGGTCAGATCGCCCACCGCGCCGAGCCCGACCTCAAATGCGGCCGCGGCGGCCTGCGCGACGTGCAACTGCTCAACGCCCTGGCGATCGCGCAACTGGCCGACGTCTATCCCGAGCCGCTCGCTGGCCTCGCCGACCGGAACGCTCGGCGAGGCGCATCTCGCGCTGCTCAACGTGCGCACCGAACTGCACCGGGTGTCGGGCCGCGGCCGGGAACTGCTGCTGGCCCAGCACGCCGACGAGATCGGCGCCGCGCTGCACATCGGTGACCGATTCGACTTGGCGCGCACGCTTTCCGACGCCGCCCGCACGGTCAGCTACTACGTCGACGCCGGGCTGCGCACCGCGGCCAACGCGCTGCCCCGCCGCGGGTTGGCCGCGTTCAGGCGCCCGGTGCGCCGTCCCCTCGACGAGGGCGTCATCGAGTTCGCCGGCGAGGTGATCCTGGCCCGCGACGCCCGCCCCGAACGCGACCCCGGCCTGATCCTGCGGGTGGCCGCCGCCTCGGCCACCACCGGGCTGCCGATGGCGGCGTCGACCCTTGCCCGGCTGACCGAGACCGCGCCGGAGCTGCGCACGCCGTGGCCGCGCCAGGCGCTCAAGGATCTGCTGGTGATGCTGGCCGCCGGCCCGCCGGCGGTGGCCACCATCGAGGCGCTGGACCGCACCGGGTTGTGGGGCAGGCTGTTCCCGGAATGGGGTGCGGTGCGCGACCTGCCGCCGCGCGACGTCGTGCACATCTGGACCGTCGACCGCCATCTCGTCGAAACCGTCTCGCGGGCAAGCGCATTCACCACCCGGGTGTCGCGGCCCGACCTGCTGGTGCTCGGTGCGCTGTGCCACGACATCGGCAAGGGCCGCGGCGGCGACCACAGCGTCATCGGCGCCGAGCTGGCCACCCAGATCGGCACCCGGCTGGGTCTGTGGCCGTCGGACGTCGAACTGCTGTCGAAGGTGGTGCGCCATCACCTGCTGCTGCCGCACACCGCGACGCGACGCGATCTGCAGGACCCGAAGACCATCGCGGCGGTGGTCGACGCGCTCGACGGCGACCCGGTGCTGCTGGAGCTGCTGCACGTGCTGGCCGAGGCGGATTCGCTGGCCACCGGTCCCGGCGTGTGGGGCGACTGGAAGGCGTCGCTGATCGGCGACCTGGTCCGGCGCTGCCGGTTGGTGATGGCGGGCGAGCCGCTGCCGCAACCCGATCCCATTGACCCGCGCTATCTTTCGCTGGCCTCCGATGTCGGCGTGCACGTCGAGATGACCCCCGGCGACAGCCCGCACATCTACAACGTGACGATGATCGCGCCGGACCGTCGGGGCCTGCTGTCCAAGGCCGCCGGTGTGCTGGCGCTCAATTCGCTGCGCGTGCACTCGGCGTCGGTGAACGGTCACGAGGGCTCGGCCATCAACACCTTCGTCGTGTCACCGCATTTCGGTTCGCCGCCGGCCGCCGAGCTGCTGCGCCAGCAGTTCATCCTCGCCCTCGAGGGCGAACTCGACGTGCTGGCGTCGCTGGACAAACGCGACCGCGACGCGGCGCAGCACGGCACCACCCGCGCCGGGGAGGTGCCGGACGCGGTGCCGATCAACCACGTCGCCGGCGCCGCCGCGGATCCTGTGGTCCGACGGCGCCGAGCCGGGTGAACTGGTCGTGCAGATCCGCACGCACCGACCGCGCCGGCCTGCTGGCGAGGCTGACGGCGGTGTTCGAGCGCGACGGCGTGGACATCGCATGGGCGAAGGTCACCACGCTGGGTTCGTCGGTCGTCGACGTGTTCGGCATCACCGCCGTCGGGACGACGGTGTCGATCCGCGACGAGCTCGAACGCGACCTGTACGCCGTGCTGCCCGCGCCCGCGCCCGCGAAGCCGGTTTCCGAGGCCAGCTAGGCTGAACGGCGTGTTTGAATCGCTGTCCGACCGGTTGACCGGCGCCCTGCAGGGGCTGCGCGGCAAGGGCCGGCTGACCGACGCCGACATCGACGCGACCACCCGCGAGATCCGGCTGGCGCTGCTGGAAGCCGACGTCTCGCTGCCCGTGGTGCGCGACTTCGTCGCCCGCATCAAGGACCGCGCCAAGGGCGCCGAGGTCTCCGGCGCGCTCAACCCCGCCCAGCAGGTCGTCAAGATCGTCAACGAGGAACTGATCGGCATCCTCGGCGGCGAGACCCGCCAGCTGGCGTTCGCCAAGACCCCGCCGACGGTGATCATGCTGGCCGGCCTGCAGGGCTCCGGTAAGACCACGCTGGCCGGCAAGCTCGCGAAATGGCTTAACGGACAAGGGCATACGCCGCTGCTCGTGGCGTGCGACCTGCAGCGCCCCGGTGCGGTCAACCAGCTGCAGATCGTCGGCGAGCGCGCCGGTGTGCAGGTCTTCGCGCCGCATCCCGGGGTGTCGACGGAAGGCTCCGAGCAGGCCGGGCACGGCGACCCGGTCGCCGTCGCGGCGGCCGGCCTCGCCGAGGCCAAGGCCAAGCACTACGACGTCGTCATCGTCGACACCGCAGGCCGACTCGGCATCGACGACGAGCTGATGGGCCAGGCCGCGGCGATCCGCGACGCCGTCGACCCCGACGAAGTGATCTTCGTGCTCGACGCGATGATCGGCCAGGACGCCGTCACCACCGCCGAGGCGTTCCGCGAGGGCGTCGGCTTCACCGGCGTCGTGCTGACCAAGCTCGACGGCGACGCCCGCGGCGGCGCCGCGCTGTCGGTGCGCGAGGTCACCGGCGTGCCGATCCTGTTCGCGTCCAGCGGCGAGAAGCTCGAGGACTTCGACGTCTTCCACCCCGACCGGATGGCCAGCCGCATCCTCGGCATGGGCGACGTGCTGTCCCTGATCGAGCAGGCCGAGCAGCGTCTTCGACGCCGAGCAGGCCGAGGCCGCCGCCGCCAAGATCGGCACGCGGCGAGCTGACGCTGGAGGACTTCCTCGAGCAGATGCTGGCCATCCGCAAGATGGGCCCGATCGGCAACCTGCTGGGCATGCTGCCCGGCGCCGGCCAGATGAAGGACGCGCTGGCCGCCGTCGACGACAGCCAACTCGACCGCGTGCAGGCGATCATCCGCGGCATGACGCCCGCCGAGCGGGCCGACCCGAAGATCATCAACGCGCTCGCGCCGGCTGCGCATCGCCAACGGCTCGGGCGTCGACGGTGTCTGAGGTCAATCAGCTCGTCGACCGGTTCTTCGAGGCCCGCAAGATGATGTCGCAGATGGCCGGCCAGATGGGAATGCCGTTCGGCCGCAAGGGTTCATCGCGCAAGGCCGCGAAGGGCAAGAACAAGAAGGGGCAAGAAGGGCGGGCGGGGGCCGACGCCGCCGAAGGCGCGCAATCCGCTGGGCGCTGGAATGCCTGCCGGCTTCCCGGATCTGTCCGAACATGCCCAAGGGGCTCGACGAGCTGCCGCCCGGCCTGGCCGACATCGACCTGTCGAAGCTGAAGTTCCCGAAGGAACAACTGATGCGTCGCCGGCTCTGCACGTGCGCGGCCGCGGGTTGCCCGATGGCGAGCCGGTCGAGTGGTGGATCGTCGACGGCATTCTGAGCGCCGAACCGGTCAGCGGACGCCGAGACGGTGTTCGACGGCGGCTGGATCGTGCCCGGCCTGGTCGACGCGCACTGCCACGTCGGGCTCGGCGAGCACGGCGCCGATCGAACTCGACGAGGCGATCGCGCAGGCCGAGACCGAGCGCGACGTCGGCGCGCTGCTGCTGCGCGATGCCGGTTCGCCGACCGACACCCGCAGCCTCGACGACCACGACGACCTGCCCCGCATCATCCGCGCCGGCCGGCACCTGGCCAGGCCGAAGCGCTACCAGCGCGGGCTTCGCGATCGAGCTGGAGGACGAGTCGCAGCTGCCCGACGCGGTGGCCGAGCAGGCGCGCTGGGGCGACGGCTGGGTCAAGCTGGTCGGCGACTGGATCGACCGCGACGTCGGCGACCTGGCGCCGCTGTGGTCCGACGACGTGCTCAAGGCGGCGATCGACGCCGCCCACGACAACGGCGCCCGCGTCACCGCGCACGTGTTCAGCGAGGACGCGCTGCCCGGGCTGATCAACGCCGGCATCGACTGCATCGAGCACGGCACCGGGCTGACCGACGACACCATCGAGCTGATGGTCGAGCACGGCACCGCGCTGGTGCCCACGCTGATCAACATCGAGAACTTCCCCGGCATCGCCGACGGCGCCGCCGAAGTACCCGACCTACGCCCGGCACATGCGGGACCTCTACGAGCGGTGCTATCCGCGGATCGCCGCCGCCCGCGAGGCCGGCGTGCCGATCTATGCGGGCACCGACGCGGGCAGCATGGTCGCGCACGGCCGGATCGCCGACGAGATCGAGGCGCTCAAGGGCATCGGCATGAGCCCGACCGAGGCGCTGGGTGCGGCCTGCTGGACTGCCCGCGAGTGGCTGGGCCGGCCCGGTCTCGAGCACGGGGCGTCGCGCCGACCTGGTGTGCTACGCCGACGACCCGCGGTCGGGCGCCGCGGTGCTCAACAACCCGGCTCGGTGATCCTGCGCGGCCGCGTTTTCTAGCGCGAGCAGACGCAAATGCCAACGGCGTGATCGGGCATTTGCGTCTGCTCGCGCGAAAGTCTCAGCCGTACTGGCTGAAGCCCCAGTCGAGCAGGCCGATCGCCTGGCCGTACAGATCGCCGGAGCCGTACATCTGCACGACCACCAGCGTCGGCCGTTGCGCTGCGCGGCGCCGACGAAGGTGTTGCGCGCGAGGTTGGTGAAGCCGGTCTTGCCGACCAGCGTGCCGGGATAGCGCTGCAGCAGCTCGTTCTGGTTGACGATCTTCTTGGGTCCGTCGTCGGTGGGGAACAGCGACGACGGCTGGCGCACGATGGCGGCGAACAGCCGGATACCGCAGCGCCGCGCGGTAGATGACCGCCAGGTCGTACGGCGTGGTGATCGACTCCATCCCGGCCCGTCCAGACCCGACGGCGAGGAGGCGCTGGGTGTTGCGCGCGCCCAGCGCGGCCGCCTTGGCGTTCATTCGCGCGACCGCGGCCTGGTAGCCGCCGAGCCTGTCGGCCAGCGTGTTGGCGGCGTCGTTGCCCGACACCAGCATCAGCCCGTCGAGCAGCTGACGCACCGTGTAGGCCTGGCCCGCCTTGACCCCGACACACGAGCACTCCACGTCGGTGTTCGCGGGTGTCGCGGCGATCACCGTGTTGAGCTGGAGCTGATCGAGCACGACCATCGCGAGCAGCGCCTTGATGGTGCTGGCCGGCGCGTGCGGCTCATATGGGTTGCGGGAAGCCAGAATTCGGCCGGTGTCCAGGTCGGCGAGCAGCCATGCCTGCGCCGGGCCCTCCGGGATCGCCACCGCGCCCGCGGGCTCGATGCCGGGCTCGGCCGACGCCGGGGGAGCGACCAGTGACGGCCGCGGACAGCGTGATGGTCAACGCGGCCAACAACTTTCGCACGGGCGCCGAGCGTACTCAGCGCGTTCGCCGACGAGGTCTCGGATGCGTTGCGATTGAGCAACTGCGCTAGAGCGAGCCGATGCCTGGCGCTCGGGTCCTGCGCGAAGCCCCAGTCCAGCAGGCTGGCGGCCTGATCCCAGTAGGTCGGGCCGCCCTCTTTGATCAGGCCGTACATCATCGCGATCACCAGTCGACGTCCGTCTCGGTCGGCGGCGGCGACGAACGTCTTCCTGGCCGCATCGGTGAAACCGGTCTTGCCGCCGATCGTGCCGGGATAGCGGTGCAGCAACTCGTCCTCGTTGACCAGCGGCTTGTCGCCGGTCTTGGTCGGGAACATGGCCGCCGGCTGCGCGGTGATCTGCGCGAACATCGGGTTGGCCATCGCGGCGCGGAAGATGATCGCCAGGTCGCGCGGCGTGGTGAACCCCGATGCCGCCCGGGCCGTCGAGGCCCGACGGCGTTGCCGCGTGCGTGTCCGTCGCGCCGAGGAGCGCCGCCTTGGCGTTCATCTTCGCCACCGCGGTGTCGTAGCCGCCGATCATGTCGGCGAGCGCATTGGCCGCGTCGTTGCCCGACATCAGCAGCACCGCGTCGAGCAGCTGGCGTGCGGTGTAGGTGCGACCCGGTTCGATGCCCGCGCAGCTGCACTCGACGTGGGTGTCGGCCTCGGTGCCGACGACGGTCGCGTCCAGGCTGGGCAGCTCGTCGAGCGCGGTCAGCGCCAGCAGCGTCTTGATCGTGCTCGCGGGCGGATGGGCGACATCCATGTCGCGGCCGGCCAGCACCTGGCCGGTGTCCATGTCGGCGACGATCCACGCCGGAGCGGGGCCGTCGGGGATCGGCACGCTGCCGGCGGGCTGGATGTCCGCGATCGGCCGAGGCGACCGGCGCGACAGACGAACAGGACCAGACTCAGGCAAGCGGCGATGACCGCGACGAACCTCCCCATGGGACGTGCAGCCTAACCCTCGCGCCTGAATGCGGCCCCGAGCGGTGTTGAATCAACACCCATGTTGAGCCTGGAGGAGATTTCGGACCGGTTCGAGATTCAGCAGCTGCTGATCGACTACTCGACGGCCATCGACCGCCGACGATTCGACGACCTCGACCGGGTGTTCACCCCGGACGCCTACATCGACTATCGGGCCACGGGCGGGATCGACGGCCGCTTTCCCGAGGTCAAGGCGTGGCTGGCGGAGGTGCTGCCGAAATCTTCCCGGCGTACTCCCACATGCTGGGCAACTTCGACGTGCGCATCGACGGCGACACCGCGTCGTCGCGGACCATCTGCTTCAACCCGATGGTGTTCGACGGGGAGAAGAAGCAGATCATGTTCGTCGGGCATCTGGTACGTCGACGAGTTCGTCCGCACCGCCGAGGGATGGCGGATGAGCCAGCGCGTCGAGGAGAAGTGCTTCGACAAGCTGCTCTAGCGCGCCAGCTTTGCCAGCCAGCCCGGCTGAGCCGGTCCGAAATGCGCACGGAGAACAGCGGATTGAAGATAGTCCGTCCGCAGCCGGGTCAGCGTCGAGCTCGTGATGCGCCACTGGCCGTCGATCTTCTCGTACGTCTCGTGGTAGTGGCCGTAGCCGTCGAGGTTCAGCCCGGGCGCCAGCCGAACGACGTCGTTGAGCGCCCAGATGCCGCGTGCAGTCGTCGCCGACGTCAGCTCGATCTCCGGTGCGTGCACCTGATGCACCGTCGGCTGCTTCTCCAGGTTCTTGCGCACGAACGCGACGAACTCGTCGGCGCCGACGATCACCTTGCCGCCCGCCTCGGAGGTGTCGCTGCGGAAGTCGTCGGCGAAGATCCCGCGCCACGCCTCCCAGTCCTTGGTGTCCAGAAAGCGGCAGTAGCGGGCCTTCAGCTGCTTGATCGCCTCGATCTCGAGCAGGGTGGCGGCGTCATCCATCCCGCGAGCGTGACACTTACAGCCAGAAGTTGTAAAGGTCGGCGACAGGCGCGCGATCGCGATTTTCACCGGTAGGCGCCTGTTCTGGCACAATGGGCGGCTGTCTGCCCCGCGACTACGGCTGCGCGGCGGTCACACACGTAAGGCAAAACCGGATCCGGGCAATCCGCCCGCGATCGCTGAATTGCAGCGTGGCAATCACAGGAGAAGTCGCTTCACCATGGCTGTCAAGATCAAGCTCACCCGGCTTGGCAAGATCCGCAATCCCCAGTACCGCATCGCCGTCGCCGACGCGCGCACCCGCCGCGACGGCCGCTCGATCGAGGTCATCGGCCGCTACCACCCGAAGGAAGACCCCAGCCTCATCGAGATCGACTCGGAGCGGGCCCAGTACTGGCTCGGCGTCGGCGCCCAGCCCACCGAACCCGTCCTGCAGCTGCTGAAGATCACCGGCGACTGGCAGAAGTTCAAGGGTCTGCCCGGCGCCGAGGGCACGCTGAAGGTCAAGGAGCCCAAGCCCAGCAAGCTGGACCTGTTCAACGCCGCGCTGGCCGAGGCCGACGGCGCGCCGTCCGGCGAGGCCACCCGGCCAAGAAGAAGAAGGCGCCCGCCAAGAAGGCCGCCGCCGAGAAGGCTGAGGCCGCCGAGGCCGAGCCCGCCGAGGCTGCCGAGCCCGCTGAGGCCGCTGCTGAGGCGCCCGCCGAGGCCGCTGAGGCCGCCGGCCGAGGCGCGCCGAGGCCGGCCGAGTCGGCCGAGTCCACCGAGAGCTGAGCGCGGCCATGAGCTCTGTCGTCGTCGACGCCGTCGAGCACCTGGTCCGCGGGATCGTGGACAACCCCGACGATGTCCGGGTCGACATGGTGACCAGCCGCCGCGGGCGCACCGTCGAGGTGCACGTGCACCCCGACGACCTCGGCAAGGTCATCGGCCGTGGCGGCCGCACCGCGACCGCGCTGCGCACGCTGGTCGCCGGCATCGGCGGCCGCGGCATCCGCGTCGACGTGGTGGACACCGACCAGTAGCGGTCAGACATGGACCTGGTAGTCGGGCGGGTCGTCAAGGCGCACGGCGTCACCGGCGAGGTCGTCGTCGATGTCCGCACCGACGACCCCGACACCCGCTTCGCGCCGGGTACCACGCTGCGTGGCAGGCCACACGCGGCGGGCCCGAACGCGACTACGTCGTCGACTCGGCGCGCGAGCACAGCGGCCGGCTGCTGGTGCGGCTGGACGGGGTGGCCGACCGCGACGCGCGCCGACGCGCTGCGGGGCACCCTGTTCCTCGTCGACTCCGCGGACCTGCCGCCGATCGAGGATCCCGACGAGTTCTACGACCATCAGCTCGAGGGGCTGCAGGTGCGGACGACGACGGGCACGCCGGTCGGCACCGTCGCCGAGGTATTGCACACCGCGGCGGGCGAATTGCTCTCGGTACGTACCGAGGACGGCGAGGTGCTGGTGCCGTTCGTCAGCGCCATCGTGACGTCGGTGTCGCTGGCGGACCAGACCATCGAGATCGACCCGCCCGAGGGTCTGCTGGAGCTGGGCTGAACGATGCGCATAGATGTGGTGACGATCTTCCCCGACTACCTGGACCCGCTGCGACAGTCGTTGCCGGGCAAGGCGATTGACGCCGGCATCGTGCAACTGGCGGTGCACGATCTGCGGCGCTGGACCCACGACGTGCACCAGTCGGTCGACGACTCGCCGTACGGCGGCGGCCCCGGCATGGTGATGAAGGCGCCGGTGTGGGGTGAGGCGCTCGACGAAATCTGTTCGGACGAAACACTTCTGGTCGTCCCGACGCCGGCGGGCCGGCTGTTCGCCCAGGCCGACGCGCAACGGTGGAGCGCCGAGAAGCATCTGGTGTTCGCGTGCGGCCGATACGAGGGCATCGACCAACGCGTCGTCGACGACGCGGCCCGCCGGATGCGGGTCGAGGAGGTCTCGATCGGCGACTACGTGCTGCCCGGCGGCGAGTCGGCGGCGCTGGTGATGATCGAGGCGATCGTGCGCCTGCTGCCCGATGTGCTCGGCAATCCCGCGTCACACCAAGACGATTCGCATTCCGAACGGCTTGCTGGAGGGGCCGAGCTACACCCGGCCGCCGAGCTGGCGGGGACTCGACGTGCCCGAGGTGCTGCTGTCGGGTGACCACGCCAAGGTCGCGGCGTGGCGGCGCGAACAGGGGCTGCAGCGCACCCGCGAGCGCCGGCCCGATCTGCTGGACTAGATCCGGCCGCCGGGGAACATCGTCTTGACGGCCTGGGTGATGGTGTTGCGCGCGGTGACGTCGTCGGCGGGCTGCATCGAGCCGATCGCCATGACATAGCGACGGTCCGGCCCGATCACGCCGGTCGACAAGTGCACCCAGTTGCCGCCGTTCCAGCAGCACAACCAGCCCTGCTTGACCGCCACCGGCTCGGCGTAGAGCCCCTCGGGGATGCCGAACCGCTGCGGGTAGACGCCGCCGGGCAGCGTGCCGTCGGGCGCCGTCGGCGTCGATGCCGCCAGGTTGGACAGGATGATGTTGGCCCGCTCCGGCGGCAGCCCGCCGCTGCCCGCGAGCAGCATGTCGTAGTAGCTGGACGAGGTCGCCGGTCGTGCTCAAGCGTGTTGAACCAGCGCCCGTTGTAGGGCGTCGTCGTCGCGCCCAACCCGTACCGCGCGGTGACCCGCGAGATGATCGCGCTGCCGCCGCTGCGGTTCCAGAACACTCTCGGCGGCGCTGTCGTCGGAGGACCGCAGCATGGCGTCGAGCGCGCTGCGGTCGGCGGGGGAGAGCTGGGTCTGCCCCTTCGACTTCCTGCAGCAGCAGGTCGTCGGCGATGAACAGCTTGACCACCGAGGCGATGGGCATTGCCTCGCTGTTGCCGTTGGAGACGGTCTGGCCGGTGTTGCGGTCGAGCACGATGGTCGTGATGTCGGCGCCGGCCTTCGCGGCGTCGGCGGTGGCCTGCCTGGCCCGTGGCGTCCAGGCCGTCGAAGGTGGCGGCAGGCTCGTCGGGCGGGGCTTCCGGCAGCGGGGCCATGGTGCCCATGCGGGGCGACGACGGTCAGCTGCGGGCCCGCCGGCTCCGGGGGCGTGCCGTACACCTTGGCTTCGCAACCCGCGACAACGGGGACCGCAACGATGACGGCTGCGGTTGCCGTGACCAGCCTCGACGGCCGCCGTCGCATGGCCCTCCCTCAACGTATTTCCGAGCCGGAATCAGGGCTTGCCGCACCGCGCCTGCCGGTGGCTTCAGCCTAACGGTTGAGTGCTGACACGCGTGCTTAGGCTGCTTGCGCGTTTCGCGGTCCGTCGTCCGGCGGCGGATTTCACTGGATCGGGGCCCATCTGGCACAATTGAGCAGTTGTCCGCGTGGGCCGATACTCCGCCCGCTGCGAGATACACCCCGATACGCCCGATAGATCGGCTCGGCGACGCGTCACACCGCGACGCACTGCCCGCAGCCGCCAACAGCAAGGAAGTGTCACCGATGAACACGCTGGACTTCGTCGATCAGGCGTCGCTGCGCGACGACATCCCGGACTTCAGCCCCGGCGACACCGTCAACGTGCACGTGAAGGTCATCGAGGGCTCCAAGGAGCGCATCCAGGTCTTCAAGGGTGTCGTCCTTCGCCGGCAGGGCGGCGGGGTCCGCGAGACCTTCACCGTGCGCAAGGAAAGCTACGGCGTCGGCGTCGAGCGGACCTTCCCCGTGCATTCGCCCAACATCGACCACATCGACGTCGTCACCCGCGGTGACGTGCGCCGCGCGAAGCTGTACTACCTGCGCGAGCTGCGTGGCAAGAAGGCGAAGATCAAGGAGAAGCGCTGACTTCGCGCTGCCGACCGGGGCCTGATCCTTGGAAAGCGAGCAGCGCGGCGGTAAGCATCGCGCTGGCTACTCTGATGCGGTGACCGGACTCCACGGACCCCGACGACTCGTCCGCCGAGCGCACGCTCGAGACCGCCGATTCGGATACCGACGACACGACGACCGACGAGCCCAGAAGAAGCGCGGCGCGCTGCGCGAAGCGCGCGATCCTGGTCACCATCGCGCTGGTCCTGTACTACGTCATGCTGACGTTCGTCGCCCGGCCGTATCTGATCCCGTCGGAGTCGATGGAGCCCACGCTGCACGGCTGCACCGGCTGCACCGGCGACCGGATCATGGTGGACAAGCTGACCTACCGGTTCTCGCTCGCCGGAGCCCGGCGACGTGATCGTGTTCAAGGGCCCGCCGAACTGGAACATCGGCTACAAGTCGATCCGCTCGGACAACACCGCCGTGCGCTGGGTGCAGAACGCGCTGTCGTTCGTCGGGTTCGTCCCGCCCGACGAGAACGACCTGGTCAAACGCGTCATCGCGGTCGGCGGGCAGACGGTCGAATGCCGCGCCGACACCGGGCCTGACGGTCGACGGCAAGCGGCTCAACGAGCCGTATCTCGACCCGACGACGATGATGGCCGACCCGGCAGGTCTACCCCTGCCTGGGCAACGAGTTCGGCCCGGTGAAGGTGCCCGACGGGCAGGCTGTGGGTGATGGGCGACAACCGCACCCATTCGGCCGATTCGCGCGCGCACTGCGGCAACACGCCCGCCGACGCCCAGCGCGGGCTGTTGTGCACGGGTGACCCGACGCTCGGGACGGTGCCGGTGGACAATGTCATCGGAAAGGCACGGTTCATCGCCTGGCCGCCGTCGCGATGGGGTGGAGTGGGCAGCGGTGAACCCGCAGACGACCTGCCAATAGGAGGCTTGCACTTGCCGGCGACATGGCCTCCGCGAACGGTGATCCGGAAGTCTTCGGGCCTGCGCACCCTGGAGTCCGCGCTGTATCGCGGCGGTCTGGGCCCGGTGGCGGGCGTCGACGAGGTGGGCCGCGGCGCGTGCGCGGGTCCGCTGGTGGTGGCGGCGTGTGTGCTCGGGCCGAACCGGCTGGAGAGCCTGGCCGCGCTCGACGACTCCAAGAAGCTCAACGAGAAGGAACGCGAGCGGCTGTTTCCGCTGATCCGCCGGTACGCGCTGGCCTATCACGTGGTGTTCATCCCGTCGGTCGAGGTGGATCGGCGCGGCGTGCACGTGGCGAACATCGAGGGCATGCGGCGGGCGGTGGCCGGCCTGCCGGTGCGGCCCGGCTATGTGCTGTCCGACGGGTTCCGGGTGCCGGGCCTGCCGATGCCGTCGCTGCCGGTGGTCGGCGGCGACGCGGCCGCGGCCTGCATCGCGGCGGCCAGCGTGCTGGCCAAGGTGAGCCGTGACCGGCTGATGGTCAAGATGGAGGCCGAGCATCCGGGCTACGGCTTCGCCGAGCACAAGGGCTACAGCACGCCGGCGCACAGCGCGGCGCTGGCCGAGCTCGGCCCGTGCAGCCAGCACCGGTACTCGTTCATCAACGTGCGCCGGCTGGTCGACGGTGGAGGGCGAACTGGTGCCGCGAAGACGCTCTCGACATGGAACCCGAGCAGCAGAGCCAACTCGGGTAGGGGAAGAATGGGACCAGATGGACCGAGTACATGAAGGACAGCTGAGCCGATGAGTGCCGAAGATCTCGAGAAGTACGAAACCGAGATGGAGCTCTCGCTCTACCGCGAATACAAGGACATCGTCGGGCAGTTCAGCTACGTCGTGGAGACCGAGCGGCGGTTCTACCTGGCCAACAGCGTCGAACTGGTGCCGCGCAACTCCGAGGGCGAGGTCTACTTCGAGCTGCGGCTGGCCGACGCCTGGGTGTGGGACATGTACCGGCCCGCCCGGTTCGTCAAGCAGGTCCGGGTGATCACGTTCAAGGACGTCAACATCGAAGAGGTGGAGAAGCCCGAGCTGCGGCTGCCCGAGTAGTCACCCGCTGTCACTTCGGGTTGAACGCCCCCTGCGGAATCGTCAGCGGCAGGTCGACCGAGCTGAGCAGACCCGGTTGCGCGGCAACGACATACGGCACCGCGTTCACGACGCGCATCGCCGTGGCGACCATCGCGCCCGCGCCGGACGTCATGCCCTCGATACCGGCCTTCTTGCGGTCCCGAAGCGTCGCGTCGATCGTGCAGTCGATGTCCGGTGTGCCGGTGATCACCACGCGATAGCCGAGGGCGTTCGGAAGCGTCGGCCAGTCGGGTGCGACGTCGGGAGCCAGCCGGGTGACGTGTTCGATGACGATGGCCTCGCGTCCGTCGACCACACCGATCGCCTGCATCCGCAGTGCGCCGCAGGTTCCGGCCTCGACGGTGCCCATCGCAACCTCCAGCGTCCGATCGGTCACCGCGCGATCGAATGTCTCACGCACCTCCTGGACCTCGACGCCGAGCGCGTCGGCGACCATGCGGATCTGTCCCTGCCACTCACCGGCGATGGCGCCCGGCATGGCGATCCACGGCTCGTAGTCGAGCGGACGGCCGAATCCCATCGCGTCGCTCATGATGTCGGGCACGCCGTAGTCGTCGTACAGGCCGATCTCGTACGCGTGGATCTTCTCGATCTGCGACGACTGCGTGGTCAGCACCAGCGGCAGGTAGTCGGCGGCGAACCCGGGTTCGATGCCCGACGCGTACAGCGACACCTGGCCTTCCTTCGCGGCGGCGACGAGCTGGTCCCGCCATTCGGCCGGCTCGTAGGCATGCGGGTTGACCAGCCGCGTGGTGCTCGTCGTCACCACATTGATTCCCGCGCTGAGCAGCTTCACGTAGTCGGGGATCGCCAGCGCGTCGCGTTCGGGTCCGCTGGCCGCATAGATGACGCAGTCGGGCTTGAGCGCGATCAGCGCGTCGGCGTCGTTGGTGACGGCCAGGCCGATCGGGTCGCCGTTGGCGAGTTCGCCTGCGTCCTTGCCGTCCTTCTCCGGTGAGTGCACCCACACCCCGACGAGATCGAGGTTGGGACGTTGGTGGATGGCGCGGATCGCGATCGAGCCGATGCCGCCCGTCGACCAGACCACGACACGGTGCTTCCTTCGCGTCATGTTCGTCTCCTCCTCAATTCGCTCGACCGATAGAACTCTCGATGCACGGCTTAGAATAGTAATCACTATTAAACCCAGAACAAAATTTAGGTTAGAGTCGGTCGGCGTGACCACCCCGTCCTGGATGCGGCGCTGATGTTCACCCTGCGGTTCGACATGCGCGCGCCCGAGGCGCTGCGCCCGCGACCGATCTGTACGCCGCGGCCATCGACATGTGTGCGTGGGCAGAGACGCGCGGCGCGGTGATCGCCGTGTTGTCCGAGCATCACGGCGCCGACGACGGGCACCTGCCGGTTCCGCACATTCTGGCGTCGGCGATCGCCGCCCGCACCAAGCAACTGGCGATCCTGTTGGCCGCCGTGCCCATCACCGTTCTGGGATCCAGTCCGGCTGGCCGAGGAGATCAGCGTCCTGGACATCATCAGCAGGGGCCGCGTCTCGTACGCCTTCGGTATCGGCCACCGCGCAGAGGAATACGAGCATTTCGGGGTCGACATGCGCCGAGCGGGGCAAGGTGGCCGACGAGTCGCTCGCGATGCTGCTGCGGCTGCTGAGGGCGAGCCGCGTCGACCACGACGGCCGGCGGATCCACGTGACCCCGCACCTGCGACAGCGGGAGGTCCGTACATGCTCATCGCGGGCGGCAGCAGGGCGGCGGCGCGGCGCGCGGCGAGGTACGGGCTGGGGTTCATCTCCCAGACCGACTCGCCCGAACTCAAGGAGTTCTACGAATCGCGAGTGCCGCGCCAACGGACACGAGCCGGGCGTGATCCAGTTTCCCGTTCCGGGCGCGCCGACCACGGTCTTCGTCGCCGACGACGTCGATACCGGCGTGGGACGAACTGGGGCCGCTACCTGCTTCACGACGCCGTGACGGCGGCGTCGTACCGGCACGGCGACGACTCGGTGGCCAGCATCTCCCGCGCCGACAGCGTCGCCGCGCTGCGCGACGGCGGACGGCCCGTACCGGATCTTCACGGTCGACGAGGCGGCCGCCTACATCCGCAGCGGGCAGACCGCTTCCGCTGCTTCCGCTGTGCGGTGGCGTCCCGCCCGACGTGGCGTGGCCGTACCTCGAACGCGCCGTCATGGCGGCCGAGCGCGCATGACCCGCAACGAGTGAGGAGATCTCGTGACAACACCGCTGCGAACGGTGGTCTGGTCGACCGGCGGCGTCGGATCGATTGCCATCGACGCGATTCGGCGCCGGCCGGACCTCGAACTCGTCGGCGTCTGGGTGCATTCCGACGACAAGGTCGGCAAGGATGCCGGCGAACTGGCCGGCGGCGAACCGATGGGTGTGGCGGCCACCAACGATGCCGATGCGCTCATCGCGCTGCGAGCCCGACTGCGTCGTGTACGCCGCCAGCGGACCCGAACGCGACGCCGGCGCGGTGCCCGACTACCTGCGGCTGCTCGAGGCCGGGATCAACGTCGTGTCAACGACGTCGACCAGCCTGGTCTATCCGCCCGCGTACTACTCGCCCGAATGGCGCGACCAATGGAGGCGGCGGCGCAAGTCCGGCAACGCGTCGTTCTATGCGTCGGGGATCTTTCCCGGGTTCGGCTCGGATCAACTCGCGCTTCTGCTGGCGACGCAGTCCAAGAAGATCCGAGTGCATCAAGGTCACCGAGGTGGCGCTGAACGACCACTATCCGGTCGCCGACGTGATGATGGACGGCATGGGCTTCGGTCGTCCGCTCGACTTCGAACCGATGCTCAAGACCCCGGGCTTCATCGAAATGGCTTGGAAGGCACCGATCTACCTGATTGCGGCCGGCCTCGGCGTCGAGGTGTCCGAAGTGCGTGGATCGCTCGACCGGCGCACCACCGACAGGGACATCGAGGTCGCGTTCGGCACCATTCCGGCGGGCACGTGCGGTGCGGTGTGCACCCGCGCCGCCGGAGTGGTCAACGGGCGGGAAGCCATCGTGATCGAGCACATCATCCGGATGGCGCGCGACGTCGCGCCCGACTGGCTGACGTCGGAGTTCGATGCCACCTACCGCGTCGACATCGAGGGTGAACCCGACATCCACTGCGCGATGAACCTGGGTGAGGCCGAGGGCCACGGCGCGGGCCACGCCGCGATGGCCGCCACCGCGATGCGGGTCGTCAACGCGATTCCCTACGTCGTCGACGCGCCTGCGGGGCTGCTCAGCTCACTCGACATGCCGAACACGTTGCCCCGCCACGCATTCGACTGACACGGAGGCCGCGTTGTACTCGATCCGGTTCGACATGCGCGCGCCGGCGTTCGGCGCGGCGACGACGGACCTGTACGCCGCGGCGATCGACATGTGCGCATGGGCGGAACAGCACGGCTGCCTCGCGGCGGTGCTCTGCGAGCACCACGGCTCCGACGACGGCTATCTTCCGTCGCCGCTGATCCTGGCGTCGGCGATCGCGGCCCGCACCGAGCGGCTGATGCTCAGCCTGGTGGTGATCCTGCCGTTCTACGATCCCGTTCGGCTCGCCGAAGAGATCGCCGTGCTGGACATCATCAGCAAGGGCCGGGCGTCGTACATCTTCGGCATCGGCTACCGGCCCGAGGAATTCGAGCACTTCGGGCTCGACTCGCGCGACGCGCGGCAAGCTCGCCGACGAGAAGCTCGGCTCTGCTGCGCGCGCTGTTGACGGGTGAGTCGGTCGTCCACGACGGGTCGGCGGATCAAGGTGACGCCGCAGCCGCTGACGCCCGGCGGACCGGCGCTGATGTGGGGCGGCGCAAGCCTGGCGGCGGCCCGTCGGGCGGGCAGATACGGTCTCGGCCTGCTGGCGAACGGAAGTGTGCCCGGCATGCGGGAGGCGTACGAGGCCGCCTGCCGCGAGCACGGACATGAGCCGGGGCCGGTGCTGATTCCCGAGCGCGACACGCCGTCGGTCACCTTCGTCGCCGACGACGTCGATGCGGCGTGGGACGAACTCGGCGAGTATCTGCTCCACGATGCCCGCGGCTACGCGGAGTGGAATCCGGACAACGACACGTCCGCCGGCATCTCCGCCGCCCGCGACGTCGCCGAGCTGCGGGAGACGTCCAAGTCGCACCGGATCATCCTGCGTGGCGGAGGCCGTCGACATCGTGCGGCGGGCGGGATGCTCAACCTGTCGCCGCTGTGCGGCGGCCTGCCGCCGGACATCGCGTGGCCGTATCTGAAGCGCGTCGGCGAGTGGTGCTGCCCGAGGCCGCGGGCGCGCCGTGCCTCGACGGCCGACGGGCTCGGCGATGCATTCAACGATTGATGTCGACAAAGGGGACGTGAGCAGTGACCGGTGCCAGTGCGGTTGATGTGTACTACGACCCGTTCGATTTCGACGATCGACGACGATCCGTATCCGACCTGGAAGCGGATGCGCGACGAGGCCCGCTCTACTACAACGAGAAGTTCAACTTCTACGCGCTGAGTCGCTACGAGGACGTCTCGCGAGAGCTTCCGAACTTCCAGACCTACCGTTCGGGGCGCGGGACCACGATGGACGTGATCATGAGTGGTCTCGAGGTCCCGCCCGGCGTGATCCTGTTCGAGGATCCGCCGCTGCACGATCTGCACAGGCGTTTGCTCTCAAAGGTTTTCACGCCTCGCCGGATGGAGGCGATCGAGCCGCTGACCCGGCAGTACTGCGTGCGCGCGCTCGACCCGTTGGTCGGTTCGGGCCGGTTCGACTTCATCGAGGATCTCGGCGCGCAGATCCCGATGCGCACGATCGGCTACCTGCTCGGCATCCCGGAGCAGCGATCAGGAGCACGATCCGGGACAAGACCGGCCGGGCCCTCGGGTTGAAGGACGGCACGTTCAAGACCGTCACGGCGGACGCGTTCGAGAACAGCTACCAACTGTTCGCCGAGTACATCGACTGGCGCGCCGACCATCCGTCCGACGACCTGATGACGCAGCTGCTGAATGCCGAGATCGAGGAGGACGGCGTGCTTCGGCCGCTGACCCGCACCGAGGTGCTCACCTACACCAGCATGATCGCCGGCGCGGGCAACGAGACCACCACGCGGCTGATCGGGTTCATCGGCCAGCTGCTCGCGCGAACATCCCGACCAGCGGCGGCAGCTGGTCGAGGACTTCTCCCTGATCCCGCGGGCGATCGAGGAGGTGTTGCGATACGAGGCGCCGTCACCCGTGCAGGCACGGTACGTCGCCCACGACACCGAATGCCGCGGCGAGAAGATCCCCGAGGGCTCGGTGATGTTGTTGCTCAACGGTTCTGCCAACCGCGACGAACGGCATTTCCCCGACGGCGAGCGATTCGACATCCACCGCACGCGGCGCGCATCTGTCGTTCGGGCAGGGCCTGCACTTCTGTCTCGGTTCGGCGCTGGCGCGGATGCAGGCACGGGTGGCGCTCGAGGAGATCCTCAAGCGCTGGCCCGAATGGGAGGTCGACTACGACAATGCGGCGATGGCGCACACCTCGAGCGTGCGGGGATGGGGAAAGCTGCCCGTCGCGATCGGCTAGTCGACGGCGCCTAGCTTTCGCGGTCGACCACGCCGCGCAGCATGGTGTCGCGAACATGGATCGAGCGACGCGCGGGTCCCCACGTCGCGAACGATGTTCTCGGGAATCCAGCCGACGCCGATGACGCACCGCGCGAGCATCTCGTTCGACGGGCTGTCGATCGTGATCTCGCCGGACCGAATACCTTCGGCAAGAAGCGATTTCATCTGCCGCATCCGCTTGGTGAACAGCCAGCCGGGGTTCGGGGTGTCCGGAGGCGACTGGCGCATCCACGCGAGCTGGATGCGGAACTCGTCGCCGAAGCGGTCCAGCACGTTGGTGTTGACCCAGGACAGCGCATCGAGCTTCTCGACCGGCGACGACATCGGACCGCAACACGTTCGTCCAACCCAACGCGACCTTCTCGCCGAACGACTGCATGATCGACGCCAGCAGTTCGTCCTTCGAGCCGATCAACCGGTACACCGTGCCGGTGCCGAGTCCCGCCGCCGACGCGATGTCTCTGATCGTGGTGACTTCGTAGCCCTTGCGGCCGAACTCCGCTCGCGCCACCGCACGGACGTGGGCGGCCTTGTCGTTGGGCTCGGCGTCGCTGTCGTCGGTCCACGACTTCGACGACGTCGTCGGCGGCGATGAACGCCGCGGAACGATCGAGTTCGGCATCGGTGGGCGGTACCGCGGCCAGACCCTCCAGCAGGATCCGGCACAGCAGGGTGGCCACCTTGTCGGCGCCCGAGCTGTGCCGCATGACGTCGAGGCCCGACCTGCAGCATCGTCTGCACGATCCGGTCGGCGAGGACCGGCAGGTCGACATCGGGCCGGAGATAGCCGCTCCATCGCGCGGCGCGCAGGGTCTGCACCATCGCTTCGAGGATCGCCGTCGGCCGCTGCTGGGCGAGTGCGGCCAGTTCCGGATTCGATGTCGGCGCCTCGTAGAACGTCATCTGCAGCGCGGCGCGATGTGTGACGGCGCATTGCGCGATCGCCGAGCCCAGATCCACGATCCGGTCGAACGCGGACAGCGATGCGGGATCGTCCAAGCGGCTCTGCGCGTGCTCGGCGATGCGATCCAGATCGTCGTGATAGCGCCGGAGCAGCTCGACGAGGATCGCTTCCTTGGATTCGAAATGGTGGTAGAGGCTGCCGGGGAGAATGCCTGCGGCGTCGGCGATCTCCTGCAGCGAGGTGCGCAGACCCGACGTCGCGATCAGCAGGGCAGCGGTCTGCAGGATCTCGGTGCGCCTGGTGCCGTCGTCGTATGCGTGGCCGGCATGCCTCGGCGTCACTTGAGGACGCCCCACAACACCTCCACGGCTCCTGACTCCCGACCTGGCTTCTGCTGGCTTGCCGAACTGACCCAACGTTTGGTTAACGCTACCAGAAGTGCGTTCTCTCGCAGGGTCCTCCGACGCGCCGAATGCGCCGGTAGAAGGGCCGCGCGGAGCTCTCGTCACGCGGTGATGCCGAGCCTCTCGGTGACGGCGAAGACTTCCTCGTAGATCGAGCCGGGAACGGTAAACGGTTCCGTCGCCGCGATATCCGTGAGGTGGGCGGCGATGTCGTCGGCCGTCGGACTGCTGCCGGGTTCGGCCAGCCACCCCTCGCCGAGGCCGACGAAGACCCGGGCGAAGCGGCCTCCGCAGGCCGAGAAGTTCTGGTGGCTGAAGTCGCAGGCCCGACTGGCCAGGAACACCACGATCGGCGCGACGAGTTCGGGCCGGATCGCCTTGAAGAACCCGGTCTCCTCAAGGACTTTCGGGTCGCCGACCGTCTCGGTGACCATCCGGGAGAAGCCGAACGGCAGCACGGTGTTGGCGAGGATTCCGTGCTCGGCGCCCTCGAGCGCGATGACGTTGGTCAACCCGACGAGGCCGGCCTTGGCCGCGGCGTAATGCGCCTCCAGGTGCTGGCCGAACATGCCCTGCCGAGGAGGCGATGAACACGAAGCGGCCATAGCCCTGCGCCTTCATCACCCGGTACGCGGGCTGCGCCAGATAGAACGCCGCCGTCGAGGTGCACGCGCAGCATGCGGCGCCAGTCGTCGGCGTCAGCTCGTCGAACGGGATGCTGTGTGAAGATCCCGGCGTTGCTCACGACCGCGTCCAAGCGGCCGAACTGGTCGACGGCCGTCCGCACGATCGCCTCACCGCCCTCGGGGCTGTCGACCGAGTCGTGCGATGCCACCGCGACGCCACCGGCCGCGGTGATCTCCTCGACCACCTGGTCGGCGACGGATGCGTCCGCGCCCTCGCCGCCCATGGATCCGCCGAGGTCGTTGACCACCACCGAGGCTCCGCGCCTTGCCAATTCGATGGCGTAGAGCGCGGCCGAGCCCGCGGCCGGCGCCCGTGACGATGGCAACCTGGCCCGTGAAGTCGATCATGTCGCCTCCGCTGATTGACTGTCGGTGGGGCCGGACTCTACGTTGGAACAGATATTTGGTCAACGAGCGAGGTGGCATTGCAGGGCGACACGGCGAGCGATGGCGGCGACGGTCCGCAGCGGCTGGCGCCTGCTGGCGTCCGCGCTGGCCGGCCGCACGGTGGCGGTGGCGTCCGGCGCGCCCGGGCGAGCCGGCGTGGACCGATGGCATCACGGTGTTCATCGACGCCGAAGCCAGCGCGGCCCGGCAGATCGAGTCGGTGACGGTACAGGCGTCGCTGCTGGCAGGCGGGAGTCTGGCGCCGGACGTCATGCGCAAGCTGGGTCCGACGGCCCGCGCTGGCCCGGCGCTACCTCGCCGTCGAGGGCCAGCGTGCGCTGGCGGCGAACGACGACCTGCTGCCGTATCCGGTTCGGCGGCTGATCGACCTGGATCTCGCGTCGCGCGTCGAATTCGCCCGCCGACTCGCTGGAGGTGGCCGCGGACGCGCGATATCGCGGATCCGCCGGCGAGCTTCGGAGTGATCCGGGCGCGCAGCCTGCTCTCGACGCATGCGGCGGCTGCACACGCGGAATCGCAGGGCGCCCACGTCTCCCCGGCGCGACGCGAAAAAGGAGCTCGCCGGACTCGACGACGGACGCCGCCGACGGCGAGGACGTGGAGGATCCGTTCTCCAGCCCGGTCGGCGGCGGCGGGGCAATCGGAAAACTGTTGCAACGCCTGTTGCGCAGGGTGCGTCAGCTCGGCGGCGGCGGGCCGCCGGGAGCCGACACGCCGACACATCGATCACCCGACGGCATTCGGGGCGCGGGAGCTGTCACGTCGACGTCGGCGGCGGCTTCCGAGGTCGACGACGTCGATGACGGTGACGGCAGGAAGTACCCGGAATGGGACGTCCATCGCAGGCGCTACCGGCATGACTGGTGCACGGTCCACGAGTCCGATCCGCCCCGCGAGCAGGGACATTCATTCGAGCGACCCGATGTGCACGCCCTGCGGCGACCTCTGACGCGGCTCGGGATCGGGCTGGATCGCTGTCACCGCCAGACGCAGGGTGACGACATCGACGTCGACGCGGCGGTCGAGGCGCGGGTGGAGATGCTCGCGGGGTCGGCGCCCGACGAGGCCGTTTACCTGGACAATCTGCGGCGCCGTCGCGACCTCGCGGTACTGGTCCTGCTCGATATCTCTGGATCATCTTCTGAAGCAGGGACTTTCGGGCAAACCGTGCACGAGCAGCAGCGGGCAGCTGCCGCGGCGCTGACCGTCGCGCTGCACGATCTCGGTGACCGCGTCGCGCTGTACGCCTATCAGTCGCAGGGTCGCGTCCGCAGTGCACATGCTTCCCGTGAAGCGCTTCGACGAAAACCTCGACGCCGTGGTGATGCAGCGTCTTGGCAGCCTGACCCCAGGCGCGTATTCGCGGCTGGGCGCTGCCATCCGGCACGGCACCGCGGTGATCTCTGAGAAGGCAGGCACGTCCCGGCGGCTGCTCGTCGTGCTGTCCGACGGGCTCGCCTACGACCACGGATACGAACGTGTCTACGGAGCGGCCGACGCGCGGCGGGCGCTCGGTGAGGCCCGCAGGCAGGGCATCGGCTGCCTGTGCTTGACGATCGGTGCGGGCACCGATACCGGAGAGCTCGGCAGGGTCTTCGGAAGCGCGGCGCACGCGTCGATACCCAAGCCCAGACAGCTGGCCGACGTCATTGGACCGCTCTTCCGCGCCGCGTTGCGCACCGCAGACCTGCGTCGCAAGGTGTCCTAGCAAGCCGAGGCCTTGAACCAAACATCTGTTCCGCGCTAGGGTGCTCGAAAGCGATGCCGAGAGAGGAAACGATGCCGGTGAAGCCGCCGCGCCCGTACTACGTGCCAGTGGCCAACGAGGAGCAGGTGTTCAAGGCCGCCTACCGGCAGGGGCTCGCCGTCGTGCTGAAAGGGCCGACCGGGTGCGGTAAGACGCGGTTCGTCGAGGCGATGGCACACGACCTGGACCGGCCGCTCATCACGGTCTCCTGCCACGACGACCTGACGACCGCCGACCTCGTCGGCCGATTCCTGTTGCGCGGCGGCGACACCGAGTGGGTCGACGGTCCCTTGACTCGAGCGGTGCGCGACGGCGCCATCTGCTATCTCGACGAGGTGGTGGAGGCGCGGCAAGACACCACGGTGGTCCTGCATCCCTTGTCCGATCACCGGCGCCAGCTGCCCATCGAGCGGCTGGGGGAGACGCTCGACGCGGCCCCCGGCTTCTGCCTGGTGGTGTCCTACAACCCCGGCTATCAGAGCGTGCTGAAAGACCTCAAGGACTCGACGCGTCAGCGGATGGTTGCCATCGACTTCGGTTTCCCCACACCGGATGTCGAGGAGAAGATTCTCGTCAACGAAGCAGGCATCGGACACGAACGCGCCGCCGAACTCGTTCGGCTCGGCCAGGCGATCCGTCGATTGGAGACCGGCGGGTTGCGTGAGGTGGCGTCGACGCGCGTGCTGATCGCTGCCGGCCAACTGATCGCCGAGGGGCTGAGTCCCCGCGACGCCGCCCGCGCCGCCATCGCCGGACCGCTCACCGACGACTCGACCGTGACACGCGGTCTTGTCGAAATGATCGACGTCTATTTGGCCGACCAATCACCCACTGACTGACGCATCGCACACCAACGGAGGTCGAATGTCCTACGAGAGCACCGCAGAACCGATCAAGGTCGGTTACCTGATGGACTTCACCCTGCCGCCGGGGTTTCCGGAGGACCTGTTCGCCTCTTTCACGCAGACCTTCGACCTGGTCTTCGAAGAGGCGGTCGAGCAGGGCCTGATGGACCGGCCGGTGCAGATGATCTACCGCGAGGTGGAAGGCCTGCCCAAGGGTTCGGTCAAGGCGGTGATCGACGCGTATGGCGGAACTGGTCGATGAGGGCTGCCTGGTGGTGTTCGGACCGAACATCACCGACAACTGCGTGCCGATGCGCGAGGCGATCGAGGAGCGCTTCAAGGTGCCCGCGATCAGCGTGACGGGCACCGACGACTGGCTCGGCGAGTGGACGTTCGCCTTCCCCCAGGGGTCGATGACCGACGAACCGATCTTCTTGGCCGATCTCGTCGCCAAGCGCGGGCTTACCGAAATCGGCGTCTTGGTCGAGCAGAGCCTGATCGGCGAGAGCTATCTGAAGAACCTGCGAAGTGCGTGTGCGCCGCAAGGGTATTCGGATCGTCGCAGAGGTCGGCGATCGCTCAGACGGCGCAGGACATCAACGCGGCCGTGCAGACGCTGCACGAGGCGAAGGCCGAGGCGATCGTGCACCTGGGGTTCGGATTCGGGATCGTCTTCATCAATCCCGGCGCTGGAGGCGCGTCGGTTGGGATCCGCCGCGTTTCACCACCACCGCATTTCAGAACGCCTGGGTCAACCCGATCATGTGGAACGCGTTCATGGGCTGGATCGGGGTCGATCAGTACGACGAGGGCAACCCGATCGGACAGGCTTGCCTGGACCGGTACGCAGAGAAGTACAACGGCAGCCGTCCCGAGTATCTGCGTGTCGGTGGTCAATCGCGACGTCGCCGCCACGCTGGTGCGCGCGTTCACCGATGCGCATCCGTTGAGCCCGCGCGGCGTCAAGGAAGCGCTGGAGCGGGTGAAGATGATGCCCGCCGCGTCCGGTGCGCCTGGAACCCGTGTGTCCCTTGGCAAGTGGACCCGCCGCGCATGGATGGGTTCCGGCTACCTGGTGGCCCGGACCCTCGACGCCGACGGCATCAACTCGCACCTGGTCGATCGATTCGGGGAGGAAGGCTGATCATGACGAACACAGGAATCCAAACCGCTCGACGCCGAAGCCGGATTCACCGGCCCAGCACGCACCGGCCCGAATTGGGGGCGGGTGATCTCACTCTTTGCGTGGCTCGGCTTCCTCGGGTTGTTCGCCGCCGTTGCGCGGACGGACGTCGACCCGCGCGTGGCCAACCCGAACGTCGAGGGACGGCCCCGTCCGGTCGGGTTCCTGACGGGATTCGATCACTGGCAGGTCATCCCGCAGGTCGGCGCCTTGATCATGGTCGTGGTGCTGACCATCGTCTTCATCCGTGGCTGGCGGAAAAACCCCGGCAGCCCGGTGCTGATGATGGTCCTGGTTACGACGCTGATCGTGTGGCAGGACCCGATCATGAACTGGTCGCCGTACGCGGTGTACAACCCGGCGCTGTTGCACTGGCCGGAGATCCTGGCCCCTGATCATGATGTCGCCGACCGTCGAACCCTGGATCGTGTTCGGGTACGTGACGTTCTACTTCGGCCCGTACTTCCCGGCGATCTGGATTCTTCGCAAGATGCAGGCGAAGCGCGGTCCGGAAGCGTTCGTCACGCGGCATCCACTGATCAGCCTGGGTGCGCTGGTGCTGGTGATCGGCTTCATCTTCGACGCCATCCTGGAGATCAGCCTGGTGCGTACGGGGCTGTACATCTACTCGCAGTCGATCCCATTCGGAACATTGTTCGCCGGCACTACCTTCCAGTTCCCGCTGATCTGGGAGTCGTTGTCGGTGACCTTCGTGATGATCCCTGCCGCGATCCTCGTCTACCGCGACGACACCGGGAAGTCGGTGGCGGAGAAGCTCGCCGCGAAGGCCAAGCTGTTCCCGACGAAGCCGGTGCTGGGCACGTTCCTGGTGATGTTCGCGATCATCAACGTGTCGTACTTCGCCTACGGCGGCTGGTTCTGGGCGATCAAGGCCAGCGGGCTGGCCACCTCGGTCGCCTGCCCGTGGCCGTATCCCGAGGCCAAAGTGTATGACCCGCAGGGATATTACGAGGAGAACGGTGCCGAGGGGCCGTACTCGGTCGGCAAGTGGTCCACCTGGCAGCAGGGCCTGCCGGATGGTCGCCCCGACGTCGAGTTGGGCTCGAAGAGCGACCGATGCGCGACAGATGGTGCGAATGGGCGATGAGCGCTTGCGCGAAGAGCAGACGATGACTGAGACGCGCAGTGTCGTCATCACCGGCGCGTCAAGAGGACTCGGGTTCGCTTCGGCGTGCGCACCTGTACCGAGCATGGCTGGCGTGTTGTCGCGGCGATGCGGTCGGTCGACGCCGGCATGGAACGCCTGCGCGACGCGACTGGCGCTCGAGACGACGATCCGCGCCTGATCGGCGTGCCGCTGGATCTCACCGACGCCGCATCGGTCGCCGCCGCGGCGAAGTCGATCGAGGAGGCGGTCGGTGCCCCATATGGCTTGGTGCACAACGCCGGTATCTCTGCGGCCGGGATGCTCGAAGAGGCGCCGATGAGCCTGTGGGAGCGGATGTTCGCCACCAACATCTTCGGTCCGGTCGCGCTCACCAAGGCGCTCCTGCCTTCCATGCGCAAAGCCGGGCGAGGCCGCATCATCCTGGTGTCCAGCGCGGGCGGCGTGCGCGGAATGCCCGCGACCGCACCGTATTCCGCGGTCAAGGGCGCCCTCGAACGCTGGGGCGAATCGATGGCGGGCGAAGTCGCCTCGTTCGGTATCGGCGTCACCATCCTGGTCACCGGGACCTACGACACCGAGATCATCACCGACGCGGGCACGACGGACAACCGCGACCTCGACGGGCCCTACGCGGCGCCACCACAGCACCATGGACAAGCGCGGGCGGGCCATGATGAAACGCGCCGCCAAATCACCGGACAAGTTCGCCGTCGGACTGGCCAAGGCGCTGGAGGACTCGGCGCCGTTCGTCCGGCGTCCGGTCGGGCCCGACGCGCGAATGCTGTTGATCGCCGATCGGCTACTGCCGGATGCGGCCATGCATCACATGACCCGGCTGATGATGGGAATCCCGCGATTCGGCGCCCTTCGAGGTACGCCTGCCGCAACCATGGGAGCACCAGACCCGCAGACGCAGGAGAGCGAGAACCATGGCTGACGTTCGGTTCGAGACCAAGATGATGATCGACGGCAAGCTCGTCGACGGCGAGGCAGGCACCTTCACCAACATCAACCCGGCCACCGAGGAGACCACTGGGTGAGGTCGCCGACGCGTCGAAGGAGGACATGCACCGGGCCATCGACGCGGCGCGGCGCGCCTTCGATGAGACGGACTGGTCCACCAATCACGCTCTGCGGCAACGGTGTCTGCTGCAACTGCACGACGCGATCGAGGCCGAGAAGGAGGAGCTGCGCGAGGAACTCATCCTCGAGGTGGGGTGTCCACGCGCGGTGACCCACGGCGCACAGCTGGACGCGCCGTTGGCCGACGGGCTGCGCTATCCGGCCAAGCTGATCGACGAGTACCCATGGGAGACATCGCTGGGAGACACGGTCGTCTCCCTCACCGGAGTGAACACCACCCGCACGGTATGGCGCGAACCCGTAGGTGTCGTCGGCGCGATCGTGCCGTGGAACTTCCCGTTCGAGGTGTCGATCCAGAAGATCGGGCAGGCACTGGGCACGGGCAACACCGTCGTGCTCAAGCCGGCTCCGAATACGCCGTACAACGCCACGCGTCTGGGTCGGCTGATCGCGGAGAAGACCGATATCCCGCCGGGAGTCATCAACGTCGTCACCGCATCGGACCATTTCGTCGGCGAGGAACTCACGCTGTCGCCGAAGGTGGACCTGATCTCCTTCACCGGTTCGACGGTCGTCGGCAAGCGGATCATGGAGAAGGGCGCTGCGACGATGAAGCGCCTCTTCCTCGAGCTGGGCGGTAAGTCGGCGACGATCGTCTTGGAAGACGCGGATTTCGCACTGGGCTGCCTTATCGGCATCGGCGTCTGCATGCACGCGGGCCAGGGCTGCGCGATGCCGACTCGAATGCTGTTGCCGCGGTCGCGCTACGACGAGGGCATCGAGATCCTCAAGGGAATCTACGAGGGCGTCGCGCCGGGCGACCCGCAGGATCCGGCCACGCTGTGCGGCCCGGTCATCTCCGATCGGCAGCGCAGCCGCATCCGGGGCTATATCGAGAAGGGCGTCGAAGAAGGCGCACGGATGGTCGTCGGCGGGGCCGAGGCGCCGGAGGGACTGGACAAGGGGTTCTTCGTCAAGCCAACGCTTTTCGCCGACGTCGACAACTCGATGACCATCGCCCAGGAAGAGATCTTCGGGCCGGTGCTCGTCGTCATTCCGTTCGACGACGAGGACGACGCGGTGCGGATCGCCAACGACAGTCCTTACGGGCTGGCAGGCAACGTCATGGCCGGAACACTCGATCACGCTCTGGCGGTGGCCAAGCGGCTGCGTGCCGGTTTCATCGGCGTCAACGGCACCGCGGGCTACGGCGCCGACACGCCATTCGGCGGCTATAAGGCCAGCGGGTCGGCCGCCAGAACGGCGTCGCCGGTTTCGACCAGTACACCGAAGTGAAATCCGTGGCCTACCCGGCCATTTGATAGGAGCAGCATGTCAGATCTGTATCGACTGACCTCGAGGATTTCGGGGCGTTCGACGACGTCGTCTCGGGCAATGTCCGTGACCCGTACCCGGAGTTGGCCAAGCAGCGCCACGAGACGCCGATCCAGCGGATCGACATGTCCGCGATGCCCGGCGAGGAGGGCAAGCCGGTATTCATCGTGTACCGGCACGAGGACATCCAGACGATGTTGCGCGACAACGAGACGTACTCGTCCAATGTCGTGATCCAGATCTTCGGTGACGTGCTTGGCCACGGGGTGATGCTGGGCATGGATGAGCCCGTACACGGCAGGCTCCGGTCGCTGGTGACGAAGGCGTTCACGCAGAAGGCGCTGGCGCGTTGGGAAGACGAGATCGTCGGCCGCATCGGCAACGAACTCATCGACCAGTTCGCCGCGGACGGCAAGACGGACTTGGTCAAGACGTTCACGTTCCCGTATCCGACCCGCATCATCGCCGCGCTGCTCGGCCTCCCAGAAGCGGACTTCCCGCAGTTCCAGCGGTGGTCGATCTCGATGCTGAGCTTCACCGTCAACCCGGAACGCGGTAAGGCGGCATCGCAGGCGCTGGTGGACTACTTCAAGCCGATCCTGGCGGCACGTCGGGAGGAGCCGCGCGAGGATCTGATCAGTGCACTCGCGGCGGCCGAGATCGACGGTCACAAGCTGGAAGACGAGGACATCTATTCGTTCATCCGGTTGCTGCTGCCTGCCGGGGTGGAGACGACGTACCGGTCGTTGGGCAACCTGTTGTTCGGCCTGTTGACCAACCAGGATCAACTCGAGGCGGTTCGCGCCGACCGGTCGCTCATTCCGCAGGCGATCGAAGAGGCGGTGCGGTGGGATGCGCCGCTGTTGAACATCACTCGGGTCGCGACACGTGACACCGAGTTGGCCGGGGTGCCGATTCCGCAGGGCTCGTCGGTGATGCCGATGCTCGGCGCCGCCAACCGGCAGGAGGACAGGTATCCGGACCCGGACCGGTTCGACATCTTCCGGCAGGCCAAGGTTCCCATCAGCTGGGGACACGGGGTTCACGTGTGTCTCGGCATGCATTTGGCGCGACTCGAGATGCGCACTGCGATCAACCTTCTGCTGGACCGGCTGCCCAACCTGCGGCTGGATCCCGACGGCGACGACCCGCACATCCGTGGCATGGTGTTTCGCTCGCCGACGTCGCTACCGGTGCTCTTCGACCCGCCGACCAGGAGTGCGTCTTGACCGATTTCGAGACAGTGGATTTCTTCACCGACGAATCCCTCGTTCCGAACCCGTACCCGTATTTCGACCATCTGCGGTCGAAATGCCCAGTGGCGCAGGCGACCCCGTTCAACGTGCTGGCCGTCACCGGCTACGACGAGGCGCTGGCGGTCTACAAGGACCCCGCGTTCTCGTCGTGTGTCTCGGTCGCAGGCCCGTTCTCCGGCATGCCCTTCGGGCCCGACGGGCACGACGATGTCTCGGAGCTGATCGAGGAGCACCGCGGCGCGGTCCCGATGGCCGAGCACATCACGTCGCAGGATCCGCCGCTGCACACCCGGACCCGGGGCCTGATGAACAAGCTGATCACGCCCAAGCGCCTCAAGGAGAACGAGGAGTTCATGTGGCGGCTGGCCGACCAGCAGCTCGACACGTTCATCGATCGGGGGCAGTGCGAGTTCCTCGCGGACTACGCAAAGCCGTTCTCGCTGCTTGGTGATCGCCGACCTGCTCGGCGTGCCCGCCGAGGACCACGACGAGTTCAAGGCGGCCTTCGCGCTCGAGACGGTCGGCGAGTTGGGCAAGGAGGCGCCGACGTCGCACAATCCGCTGCAATGGCTCAACGACAAGTTCTACGCCTACATCGAGGACCGCAGGCGCGCGCCGCGCGAGGACGTGCTGACCGGGTTGGCGCAGGCCAAGTACGAAGACGGATCGACGCCGGACATCGAGGACGTCATGAACCTGTCGACGTTCTTGTTCGCCGCCGGAACCGAGACGACGACCAAGCTGGTCAGCTCGGCGGTACGGATCATCGGAGAGAACCCGGAGTTCGAGAAGACTCTGCGCGAGGACCGCAGCAAGATTGGCGCTTTCCTCGAAGAGACGCTGCGGATGGAAAGCCCGGTCAAGTCGCACTTCCGGATGGCCCGCACGACGACCACCGTCGGAGATGTCAAGGTGCCCGCGGGCACGACCGTCATGGTGCTGCCGGGCGCGTGCAATCGTGACGAGCGAAAGTTCGCCGATCCCAACACCTTCAGCCCGGACCGACCGAACGTGCGCGAGCAGATCGCGTTCATCCGAGGCGTTCACTCCTGCCCTGGCGCACCGCTGGCGCGGGCCGAGGGCCGCATCTCGCTCGAACAGAATTCTCGACCGGATGACCGACATCACGGTTTCGGAGAAGCACCACGGCCCGGCCGACGACCGCCGCTACGCGTACGAGCCGACGTTCATCATGCGTGGACTGAGCGAACTACACATCAACTTCACGCCGGTCGGCTAAACCGGTCAGTTCAGATTGGAGACACGAATGGCCGGACGGCTCGAGGGCAAGGTCGCATTCATCACCGGCGCTGCGCGCGGGCAGGGTCGCGCGCATGCGATCGCGATGGCCAAGGAAGGTGCCGACATCATCGCCGTCGACATCTGCCGCGACATCCCCTCCAACCCCTATCCGCTCGCGACGCCCGATGACCTCTCCGAGACCGAGCGTTCGATCAAGGAGATCGGCCGCCGCGTGGTGGCAAAGATCGCCGACGTGCGCGAGCGCCACGAACTGCGTGAGGCCGTAGAGGCGGGACTGGCCGACCTGGGCAAGATCGACATCGTCCTGGCCAACGCCGGCATCCTGCCGATGGCCATGGGCCGAGCGCACGACGCGATGTCGTTCGTCGACGCCAGCGATGTCGACCTGCTCGGCGTGATGAACACCGTCGCGGTCACGATCCCGCACCTGCCCAACGGGGCGTCGGTCATCATCACGGGTTCGACCGCAGGCATGATCCGCGGCACCACCGACAACCCGAACATGGGTCCCGGTGGCAGAGGCTACGGCTGGAGCAAGCGCGTGCTGATCGAGTACGTCGAAGAGATGTCAATGGCTCTGGCAGACCGAATGATTCGGGTCAACGCCATCCACCCGACCAACTGCAACACCCATCTGCTGCAGAACGACGGCATGTACAGCATGTTCCGGCCCGACCTCACGCAGGAGGGTAAGCAGGCCACGCGCGAGGACGCCGAGCCGCTGTTCACCATCTTCCAGGCCATGCCCATCCCGTACATCGAGCCAGAAGACATGGCCAACCTCGGGGTGTTCCTGGCCAGCGATGAGAGCCGCTACATCACCGGACAGCAGATCCGTGTCGACGGCGGGTCACTTCTGAAGTGGCCCAACGGGCCTGGGGGATAGCGCGGGCTAATCGTCCCGATGCAGGAAGCCGTGCAGAATCGCCTGGACGAGTTCGTCGACGATGGCCTCGCGTGACGGCGGTTTGGCTCCGAAGAACGTCGAACGCATCGCCACCATGCCGACGATCATCGCCACCGTCGAGTGCGCGGGCAGGTCGGGTTGGTCGGAGTGCATCCCGCGAATCTGCATGCCCTCTGCGCTGATCCGGCTGAGCACAGTGAGCGCCCGTCGGATATCGGCGATGCCTGCGCCCTCGATCTCCTCCTCGCTGAGCCCGTCCGATGCCACAAGCGTCAGCAGAAGGCCCCGATGCTCGACGAGTACGTCGTAGAGCTGCCCGACGAAAAGCCGGGACAACTCCTCTTCGTCGGTTTCCTCGGGAACGACGGCCTGCCACGTCTCGCCGAACTCGTCGACGAAGCTTGTGAAGGGCAGCACGAGGGCTTCCCGAAACAGTCCGGCCTTCGATCCGAAGTGACGGAACAGCAGGTATTCGCTGACTCCGGCGGCCTCGGCGATCTCGCGGGTCGTCGTGCTGCGGTAGTCCCGCCGGGCGAACAGCTCGCGGGCGGCGTCGAGCAGTAGGCGTCGTGGCTCGCCGCGGGGCCGACGGCTCGACTGCGTCGGCACGGCTTGCTTCTTGGCTGAACGTCCTTGGGGCACCGCTATTCACCCTCCATGGTTGAAGGTGCTCCTCTCGTCCGCGAACCAGCGCACAGCGGTCAACGGCAGTCACGATAGTCGGCCTTGACCGAGACGTTAGAATAGTGTGCACTATTACATGTGGGCCAACTCATCATGCTCGGCACGCTGTTCGGGCTGATCGTCGTGATCTTCGGACTGGTCATCTACTTCGATCCCGAAGCGCGCGGCGGCGCGCCTGAAGAGCGCGAGCGATGAACACCGAGTTGACGCCGTTGCTGACGGCGGCCAATGCTTTCGGCTGGCTCAGCGGCATCGTGTTCATCGTCGCCGGGATCTATCTGAGCGTTCGCCGTGGCCGCCTGCACCCGCTGCTTCTCTGTGCATCTCCGCGATCTCGTTCTCGTGGATCGAGGCGCCGTACGACTGGGCGATGTATGCGCAATTTCCACCGGCACTTCCCCGCATGCCGTCGTGGTGGCCGTTGAACATGACCTGGGGTGGGCTGCCCTCGTCCGTGCCTCTGGGGTACATCGGCTATTTCTGCATTCCTGCCGTCGTCGGCGCCGCGCTCGGGCGACGGCTGAGCGCACGGTTCAACTGGCGCAGGCCGATCACGCTGTCTGATCGTCGGATTTGTCGTCGGCTTCTGCTGGGCGCTGCTGTTCAATGCGGGCCTCGGCGCCAGGCTGGGAGTCTTCCACTACGCCTACGTGATCCCCGGGCTGGGACTCTTCGAGGGCACTCTGCACCAATATCCGATCTATGACGCGATCGCGATGGGCATCCAGATGATGGTCTTCACCTATCTGTTGGGCCGGACCGACTCGCAGGGCCGGAACGTCATCGAGATGTGGTCCGACAAGGTGGCGAAGACCAAGTTTCAATCGGCAGTGGTATCCGTGGTCGCGGTCGTCGTCATCGGAAACGTGCTCTACGGCGCCGTTTTCGCACCCCACCTCGTGACGAAGCAGCTGGGGTACGTGACTTCTGGCCCGAACGTGCAGCTGTTCCCCGGCGTGCCGAACCAACCCAGATGACGCATCGCGAGCGGTTTCGCTTTGCGGAGCTGGCTACGCCGTGACCACTGCGGCGATCGCGGCGGCCGACCGGTCGACGTCCGCATCCGTCGTCGCCCAGTTCGAGATCGACACCCGCACGACGTACTCACCGTTCCAGGTCGTTCCGCCGAGCCAGCATGTTCCGTCACGCTGGATCGCGGCGACGGCGGCGCGGTTGGCTCGTCGCCGCCGGGCAGGCGGACCAGCACCTGATTGAGGACGACGTCGTTGAGCACCGCCGCGCCGGGAATGTCGGCCAGCTGCTTGGCCATTCGCCGCGCCTGCGCGCAGTTGCGTTCGATCATCTCGGCGATCCCCGCCCGACCGAGTGAGCGGATTGCGGCGTAGATGGGGACCGCACGGGCACGCCGCGAACTCTCCGGCACGTAGTTGGTGCTGTCGCGTTGCCCCGGATCGGCCACCAGGTAGGGGCCGGCCAAGCTCATCGCGGCGACGTGGGCGTCGGGGTCGGCGACGATCGCCATTGCGCCGTCGTAGGGCACATTGAGCCACTTATGGGCGTCGACGGCCCAGGAGTCGGCTCGCTCGACACCCGCGGTGAGGTGGCGGGTGCCCGGTGCGGCCGCGGCCCACAGGCCGAACGCCCCGTCGACGTGCAACCAGGCGCCGTGTTTCGCGCACGCGTCGGCGATCGGGCCGAAGGCGTCGAACGCGCCAGTGGCGACGTTGCCCGCCTGCGCACACACGATGGTCGGTCCGTCGTTGGCGGCCAATGTCTTTGCGAGCTCATCGGGGTCCATCCGGCCCTGGTCGTCGGCGGGTATCCGGATCGCCGTCTCCGCGCCGAGGCCAAGCAGCCGCAGCGACGTGTAAACGGTGGCGTGGGCCTGCTCGCCGCACAGGACGCGGAGCGCTGGGGCGCCAATCAGCCCGTCGCGCTCGACATCCCAGCCGGCACGCGCCAATACGGCGTGCCGCGCGGCGGCCAGACACGTGGTGTTGGCGCCCTGGCCGCCGGTGACGAAGCCGACGCTCGCGGTGTCCGGCAACCCGAGCAATTCGAGCGACCAGGCCGAGGTGGTCTCCTCGATAGCGGCCGCCGCGGGGGAGAGGGAATGGAAGGCGGCGTTCTGGTCCCACGCCGATACCAGCCAGTCGGCGGCGAGCGCGGCGGGCAGCGCTCCTCCGATCACGAAGCCGAAGTGGCGGGGGCCTGCAGTCGCGACGAGGCCCGGTTCCGCGCCCGCGGCCAGCGCGTCGATCACCGCGGCCGGGTCCTCGCCAACCTCGGGCAGCGGTCCTCCGAGTGCACTGCGTACGGCCGCGGCGTCGGCGCGGGCGGCCACGGGCCGTTCGTCGAGCGTCGCGAGAAACGCCTCGGCGTGCGCTGCGGCGGCGCGGAGGCCTGCGGTGCGGTCAGGCATGAGCCGACCATACGCGTCAGGACAAGCTGGCGGCGATCTCGTCGAACGCGGCGATGGTCGGGAACAGCTTGGTGGCGTCCTGGGGGAGCGGCCAGCTCGACAGCTTGGCCGCGACGAGGTGGGCGGCCCGGTTGACGTAGATCATCTGGCCGTGAATCCCCAAGCACAGCAACACATTGTTGCCGGGATACGGGAACCAGCACTGATTGCGGTACATGCCGCCGGGCATGCGGTTGTCGTCGGGGCTTGCCGCGAACGCCGCCCGCGAGTCGACGCCGCCCGCGAACGTGTCGGCGATCCACGACAGCGACACCACCCGCTCGCCCGTCAGCGACACCCCGCCGTTGAGGAACAGCGACCCGAACCGGGCCAGGTCGCGCAGGCAGGCGTTGATGCCGCCGTCGAACATGCCGGTGCCGACCGAGTCGACGCCGATGGTGGCGTCGTTGTCCGCGCCGAGCTTGCTCCACAGCAGCTGCGACATCAGCTCGGGCATCCGAATCCCGCTGGCCGCTTCGCATATCCAGCCCAACACGTCCGTCTCGCAGGACCGGTATTGGAACGGGCCGCCGTGCGGCGACTTCTGCTTCAGCGTGAGCAGGAAGTCGTACATGGTGGTCGGCAGGTCCGGCACCGTGCGCGGCGCCCAGCCGATGGCCTGCTCGAGCAGCCGCACCTCGGCCATCGGGTTGAGGTAGTCCTCGGAAAACGCGATGCCCGAACGCATGTCGAGCAGGTGTCGCACCGTCGCGCCGGCGTAGCCCGAGTTGGCCAGGGCCGGAACGTAGGTGCGTCGAGTTCCGCGTCGACGTCCAGCGCGCCGTCGCTGACGAGCGCGCCAACCACCATCGCGATCAACGACTTGCTCACCGACATCAGCAGATGCGAGGTGTCGGCGGTCATGCCGCCGTAGTAGTGCTCCTCGAGCACCTTGCCGTGCTGGGTGACGATCCAGCCGTCGGTCGCGGTGGCCGCCATCACGTCGCCGACGGTGGTCCGCTTGCCGTTCGTGCGGTCGTACAGCGGGATGTCCGACAGCTCGCCGGGTGCCTGGCGGCAGTTCGGCCACCGGTCCCGTGCCACGCGAGATCACCGCCGTCGGCAGGAAGTCGGCGACGTGCTGGAACGTCCAGTGCAGCTGGGCGGCCGACTGCCAGTTCTCCAGCGTCACGTCGGACGGCACACGTCCGGGATCGCCGCCGAGAACCATGGCGACGACTGTAGTGGCTCCCGCCCGCCACCCCGAGCTCAGCCCGACTTCACTCCCACATTCGTCCGCGGCGGCGCGGGCTCGGCGATCGGTGTACCTGCGTATTCGGCCCGGATCGAGTCGATGAGGTGGCGGGCCCGGATGGCCAGCGACGATTTGCCCTCGCCGTTGTCGACCTGCAGCCGGCCCTTGGTCACCAGCACGCCGAGGTCGGCGCCCTTCCACCGGTAGTCGCCGGGGCCGTAGATGCGCAGGAAGAAGGCTTCCCTTTCGTTCTGCAGCTGGTGCCAGTCCAGCGCCGGCCTGCGGAACACCAGCCCGCCGCTGGCGTCGAGCGAATACTGCCCGGTGCGCGGCGTGGCCGTGAGCCGCTGCACGATGTCGTCGGTCTCCTTCATGACCATCTGGCTCCACACGTCGGCCGACGCCAGCTCCTCCCAGCGTTCGTTGATCTCGTCGACGTCGAGGTCGAAGTCGACGTTCATGTACTCGAGGATGTGGAACAGGAACAGCGGCACGTCGGCGTAGGCGCCCGCGGTGACGTTGGTGATCGACGAGGCCCCGCTGATCCGCGGGTTGAGCTCGCCGAGGTAGACCTCGCCGGTGTCGGTGTCGACGAGCACGTCGACCTCGAAGAATCCCCGATAGCCCTCCTTGGCCAGCCGGTCGCCGAGCCGGCGCACCAATTGCGTTGCCGTTCGGCGACTTTCACCGGTCAGCACTTCGGGGAACATCTCGTTGCCGCACCAGCCGCCGCGGGACGGCGTCAGCCGCTTGTAGCCGATCAGCTCCGACATGAACGGGCCGACGACGGTGCCGCACCGGGTGAGCACCGCCTCCACCGCGACCGGGCGGTTGTTGATGCGGCGCATCACCTTGATCTCCTCGCCGACGATGTCGGCGCTGTGCTTCTTCCAGTCGGCTTCCGAGGAGATGAAGAACGTGGTCTTGCCGGAGTCGCCGTACGGCGTCTGGACGACGAGTTCGTCGCCGAGACCGGCCTTTTCGGCGACCTCCTGCAGGCCGGCCCAGTCGTCGACGCGGGTCAGCACGTTCGGCACACTCGGCGCGCCGGCTTCGTTGCCGAGCCGGGTGGTGACGATCTTGGAGTCCAGGTGCTGGCGCAGGCTGGCCGCGGGCAGGATCAGGTCGTAGCCCAGTTCCTTGCAGATGTCTTCGGTCTCGCTGTCGAAGAACACCATCGCGACCTTGGGCCGCACGCCGCGTGGGGTCGCGGCGTCGATGTAGGCCCGCACCTCGGCGTTGGTCAGCAGCCAGTTGTTGATCTCCTCGCCGCTCTCGAACTCCTGGTAGGGCTTGTCGGCCGGCGTGAACACCCGCGGATGCGCGCCGTCCCAGGCGTCGTAATAGGTGATGTAGGAGAAGTTGCGGACCCAGCGGTCGAGGCCAAGCAGGTTGAACGGGGTCGCGCCGAAGAACAGGATCGGCACGTCGTTGGTCCGGAAGAAGTGCCGCACCTCGGAGATGTTCTTCAAGCGCCGCCGCGGCTGACCGGAGCCGGAGGCGAAGGCCGCGTCGGTGCCGACACTGATTTCGCGTGGTTTGGATATGGGCCTGGCGCGGCGAGAGGTCTTGGCGGCGGTGGCCTTGGTGGTGCGTTTCGCGGGAGTCGATCTGCCGGTGGTGGTCTTCTTGGCGGGGGCCTTCTTCGTGACTTTCGAAGCCGTTCTCGCTCGAACCGGGCGATCACTCATGGCGCGCACCTCGCTCTCGTCGGATACCCCGACATTAGGCCGCGGCGCATCGGAATGGACGCAGTTGACGGAGCCGACAATGCATAGCTGAAGGTATGTAGTTCTCGACTTCCGTTGAGATCCGTAACTGCTTGCTTAGTCGGTCGAGCGAGCGCACATTGCGCATCTAACAGCGGATGTGGCTGTGTAGCAGCTACTCTCGTGTCCAGACTCAAACTAATTCCGACGCCGTGGTCGACGTGGTGGCGCCGACGGCGGGCTGGTTCGCACGACGCATGCCCGGCCTTTGATCATCCTGGGAAATGGCTGTGAAGTGGACAAACGCCGTCTCGGATTGCTGCTATATAGGGCACGTGATATAGATACCGGGTGGGTAAACAGCCGGCTGACGACGACGCCGGCGACTGCGTCGGCGAGCTTCTCGATCAGGCACTGGACCTGACGGCGCGGTTTCTGACCGACCGCGCCGATCTGGGCGCGTCTGCCGCGTTTGCGATGAACAGGGTGTGCCGTGAAGGGCCCCATCCGGCTGACGACGCTGGCCGCCAAGGAAGGGGTCAGCCAGCCGTCGATGACTCAGCTGATCCAGAGGCTGGAGCGCCAAGGCCTGGTGGCCAGGCTCGCCGATCCCGACGACGGGCGCGCTGCCCTCATCGGCATCACCGAGCGCGGTCAGAAGCTGCTCGACGACCGGAAGCGACTCCGTCGGGAACGCCTGACGGCGCTGTTGGCGACGCTGACGCCGGAGGAGGAATCCGCGTTGTGGCTTTCTGCGCGGGTCGCGTTTCCGGTCCTGCGTCGGCTTGTCGCGAATGCCGACTGTCCGCCTGAAGGCGACGCGGCGACGGTCGAGGCGCGACCCGTCGATCAGCGAAAGGTGCTCGGATGAGGGCTATTCCGGTGGGTCGCGCGCTGAAGAAGCTGTGGATCCCGTTGGTGTCTGGTGGTCGTGCTGGCGGTCTCGGGCCTGGTCGTCTCGCGTCTGCACAAGAGTTCGCCTCCGAGGACCTCAATGCCAGGAGCCGGTGCGGGCATCGAGATCGTCCAGTTCAACCCGAAGGTCATGGTCTACGACGTGTACGGCTCACCTGGAACCACCGCCCAGATCAGTTATTTCGACCCGGACGCGAACGTGCACTCGATCACCGCGCCGCTGCCCTGGTCGATCACCCTGTCGACGACGTTGCCGACGGTCAGCGCCAACCTCATGGCGCAGACCGACGGCGACCAGATTGGATGCCGCGTCACCGTGAACGGAACCGTCCGTGAGGAGCAATCCGCCAATGGGGTCAACGCCCAGACGTACTGCCTGGTGAAGTCCGCATGACCGATACGCGCTACCGCCGAGCCGCACCGAGACAGCCAAAGCGGCCCGTCCTGCGCCCACGCCCTCCGCATCCTTGCGCTGCCGATCATCCTGTTCTGGATCGCGATCGCCGTTCTCGTGAACGTCATCGCCCCGCAACTCGAGGTCGTCGGCGAGCTGCACTCGGCTCCGATGGCTCCCGAGGACGCGCCGTCGATGCAGGCGATGAAGCTGATGGGCGCCAACTTCAAGGAATTCGACTCCAACAGCACGGTGATGGTCGTCATCGAGGGCCAGCAGCCCCTCGGCCCGGACGCCCACGACTACTACGACGAGATCATCCGCAAGCTGCGGCAGGATCCCGAGCACATCCAGCACATCCAGGACTTCTGGGGCGACACGCTGACCGCGGCCGGAGCGCAGAGCGCCGACGGCAAGGCCTCCTACGTGATGCTCAACCTCGCGGGCGAGCAGGGCCAGACGCTGGCCAACGAAGGCGTGCAGGCCGTTCGCAAGGTCATCGAGGACACCAAGGCCCCACCAGGGGTGCAGGCGTACGTCGCGGGCCCGGCCGCGCTCACCGACGACCTGCACGTCATCGGCAACGCCAGCCTGGCCCAGATCACCCTGCTCACCCTCATCGCGATCGCGGGCATGTTGCTGGTCGTCTACCGCTCGATCAGGACCACGCTGATCCAGCTCTTCCTGACGTTCCTCGGATTGCTGACCGCGCGCGGAGTCGTGTCGGTGCTCGCCAGCCACGGCGCGTTCGGGCTGACGACGTTCGCCGGGCAACATCCTGACGATGCTGGCGATCGCGGCGGCCACCGACTACGGCATCTTCATCTTCGGCCGCTATCGCGAAGCGCGCGGCATGGGTGAGGACCGGGATACGGCCTACTACACCACTTTCAAGTCCGTCGCCCCCGTCATCGTGGGTTCGGGCCTGACGATCGCCGGGGCGACGTACTGCCTCAGTTTCGCGCGGCTGCCCTACTTCAGCACCATGGGCGCGCCCGTCGCGATCGGCATGATCGTGGTCGTGGCGATCGCGGTCACGCTGGGACCGGCCGTCCTGTTCCTCGGCAGCCGCGTCGGGCTGTTCGAGTCCAAACGGCCGCCCGCGGAGCCGGTTTTGGCGCCGGGTCGGTACCGCCGTGGTCCGTTGGCCCGCACCGATTCTCGTGGCAAGCCTGTTCGTGGTGCTGATCGGCATCGTGGCCATTCCGGGATACAAGCCGGCCTACAACGACCGCTACTACCTGCCGGCGGACGCCCCGGTCAACATCGGCTTCGCCGCCGCCGACCGGCACTTCTCGCAGGCCCGGATGAACCCCGACATCCTGATGGTCGAATGCCGACCACGACATGCGCAATCCCGCCGACATGCTGGTCCTCAACGCGGTGGCGCGAAATGTCATGCACACCGAGGGCATCGCGATGGTGCAGAACATCACCCGGCCGCTGGGAATTCCGATCCAGCACAGCTCGATTCCGTTCCAGACGAGCGTCCAGGGGCAGACCAGCAACATGAACCTGCCGTTCCAGCGGGATCAATTGGCCAATCAGCTCAAAACGATCGATGCGACGAACGTCTCGATCGACATCTTGGAGAAGCAGTACCAACTCTCCCTCGAGCAAACCAAGCTCACGCAGGACTCGGCGGCCAAGTCGCAGGCCCTACTCGAAACCACCGAAAAACTACGCGACAACATCGCGAACTTCGATGACCAGTTCCGGCCCTTGCGCAACTACTTCTACTGGGAACCGCACTGCTTCGACATCCCCCTGTGCGCCGCAACACGGTCCCTGTTCGATGCCCTCGACGGGATCGACGAAGTGACCGACCAGACGGGAGCGGTGCAGGTCAACACCGACAAACTGGCGGACCTCGCTCCGAAGCTGACCGCACTCCTTCCACAGACGATCGCGTCGATGAAGGCCAGCAGGGACCTGTCGCTGGCGTCGTACAACTCGCAGAAGGCCCTGCTCGACCAGATGCAGGCCACCAACGACACCGCCCTGGCGATGGGGCAGAGCTTCGACCAGGCCAAGAACGACGACCTGTTCTACCTGCCCCCGGAGGCGTTCCAGAACCCCGACTTCAAACGCGGTCTCGACGATGTTCCTGTCGCCGGACGGCAAGTCCGCTCGCATGTTCATCACCCACGAGAGCGATCCCGCGACGGTCGATGGCATCGCCCGGGTCGATTCGGAACGCAAGGCCGCGCAGGAGGCCTTGAAGATGTCCTCGCTCTCGGACGCCAAGATCTACCTGGGTGGGGTCGCGGCAACCTACAAGGACATGGCCGACGGCGCCAAGCTACGACCTGATGATCGCCGTGGTGTCGTCGCTGACGCTGATCTTCATGATCATGCTGATCCTGACCCGAAGCGCGGTGGCCGCACTGGTCATCGTCGGCACGGCGGCCAGCTCGATCGCCGCGTCCTTCGGCATCTCGGTGCTGATCTGGCAGGACCTGTTCGGCATCCAGGTGCACTGGCTCGTCATGCTGATGTCCGTCATCATCCTGTTGGCGGTGGGATCGGACTACAACCTGCTGTTGGTGTCCCGGTTCAAGGACGAGATCCACGCCGGATTGAAGACCGGCATCATCCGCTCCATGGCCGGTACCGGCGGCGTGGTGACGTCGGCCGGTCTGGTGTTCGCGGCCACCATGGCGGGGATGATGGGCAGCAAGCTGATCGTGCTGGCCCAGATGGGTTCCACGATCGCCATCGGCCTATTGGTGGACACGCTTCATCGTGCGCTCGCTGCTGATGCCGTCGATCGCGACGCTGTTGGGCCGGTGGTTCTGGTGGCCGCAGGTCGTCTACCCCCGCGGCGACTATCACTTCCTGCCGCCGCAACCCCGACGTCGCTCGAAGGACGACCCGGACACGGTGGCGCTGCCCGCACAGGCGTAAGCGGTTTAGCGTTACGCAGTGTGACGCGGGTGTTGATCACCGGGATGTCGGGTGTCGGCAAGTCGTCGTTGCTGCATGAACTGGCCGGGCGCGGTTATCGCACCGTCGACACCGACTACGGCGACTACCACGAAACCGTCGACGGTGAGCAGCTGTGGCTCGAGGACCGCATCGCTGCACTGCTCGCCGAAGACGGCCCGTTGATCGTGTCGGGCACGACGCGCAATCAGGTTGTCTTCTATCCGCATTTCGACCACATCGTGTTGCTCAGCGCCCCGGCCGACGTGCTTGTCGAGCGGCTGAGGACGCGAACCGCGAATCCGTACGGCAAGGATCCCGCGGATGATCGCCGAGACGCTCGGCTATCTAGAGACCGTCGAACCGCTACTTCGGGAGGCCGCCACCCTCGAGGTGGTCACCACGATTCCCGTCGGCCAGGTCGCCGACATCGTCGTGGCGCACTGTCTTTGAGAAGTAGACGCGCCGGAAGCCGTCCTGCTGCGCGCGGCCGGTTTCGCGGTAGCCGTGCCGCGGGTAGAAGCTGAGGTTCTCCGTCATCGCCTCGTTGGTGTACAGCCGGACTTCGGTCAGCCCGAGTTCGACCGCATCGCGCTCTGCGCGCTCGAGCAACAGCCGGCCGTAACCGCTTCCCTGGGCGCCGGGCGCGACGGCAACCGTCTCCAGCAGTAGATGGTCTGTGCGGTCCTCCGTCACAAGCGCTCCGACGATGGCGCCGCCGCTTTCGAGCACCCACACCCTCGAATGCTCGAGCGCCGCGGCGTAGTCGGCGGTCATCGGGGCCGGAGGACGGCCGATGCGCTCGATGTACTTCGTGTAGGCGTCGGTGATCAACCGTCGGATCTCGGTCAGATCGGCCGTGGTGGCGCGTCGTATCGACGTCGCATCCATGGGGGATCAGCCTAGGCTGGGATCCGTGCGCTCAGAACCGAAGTGCTGGCTCACCGACATGGACGGCGTCCTCGTCCGCGAAGAACACGCCCTTCCCGGCGCCGCCGAATTCCTGGAGCGCCTGGTGGAGCGGGAGCGGCCGTTCCTGGTGCTGACGAACAACTCGATCTTCACGCCCCGTGACCTGTCCGCCCGCCTGAAGCGTTCCGGACTGACCGTGCCGGAGGGCTCGATCTGGACGTCTGCCCTGGCCACGGCGACCTTCCTCAGCGATCAGCTGCCCGGCGGCTCGGCCTACGTCATCGGCGAGGCGGGGCTGACCACCCCGCTGCACGAACTCGGCTACACGCTCACCGACATCGACCCCGACTTCGTCGTCCTCGGCGAGACCAGGACGTATTCGTTCACCGCGATCACCAAGGCCATCCGCTTGATCCTCGGCGGCGCGCGATTCATCGCCACCAACCCGGACGTCACCGGGCCGTCGGCGGAGGGTCCGCTGCCCGCGACCGGTTCGGTCGCGGCGATGATCACCAAGGCCACCGGCCGCGAGCCGTACTTCGTCGGCAAGCCGAACCCGATGATGTTCCGCAGCGCGCTCAATCGGATCGAGGCGCATTCGGAGAGCACCATGATGATCGGCGACCGGATGGACACCGACGTCGTCGCCGGCATCGAGGCGGGGTTGGAGACCATCCTGGTGCTCACCGGATCGACGACGGTCGCGGACATCGAGAAGTATCCGTTCCGGCCCAGCCGGGTGCTGGACTCCATCGCCGATTGCATCGAACTCGTTTGATCCCAGTCGAACTCGCGCCGGAAGTGACTGCGTCGTTGCGCGCCATGAAGGACCGCGGCACGCCGCCGCCGCGGTGTCATAAGGGTGTGATCGAAAGCGCGATCGCGGGCGGGGTGCGACGGCTGGTCGAGGGCGCGCTGTCCGGCGGTGTGCGGCCGTGGGATCTGCCGGAGCTGCAACGACGGGCCGCCGGACTCGGCGAGGTGTCGTCCGCGCGCGCGGTTTCCGTCGACGAGGACGTGTTGGTCGCCGAGCTGCTACCCGGCGGGCAGCGGATCGTGTTCCGCGGGGTCGACGACGAATGGCGGTTGGTGCGTTTCGCCGACGGCGATGACGTCAGCATCCGGCCCGAGACCACCCGCCGTGTCGAACTGCAGGGCTGGGGACCGGATTCGGTGCTGGCGGCGTTGGGCATCGCCAAACCCGACGGCGTCGAACTGGAAGTGGTGTCCGAAGACCTCGGCCAGGGCGAGACGGAGACCCGCTACCGCTATCAGTGGACCGAGGGCGGGCGATCGATCCTGGCCGAAGAGGTCAAGAACGAGATTTACGACGGCGCGACGCCCTATTCGACCTATGTTCGGGGTGTGATCATCGACGGTGACCGCGGGGTGTTGTTGACCGGCTCCGGTGACAGCGCCCTGGTCTTCGAGGGGTGAGTGCGTGGCCGACATCGAAATGATCGGGGTTCCGTTCGACGGCTATGGGCGCGCCGGACATCAAGCACGTGCGGCAGGTGCGCTGCGCGACGCAGGCCTGCGCGATGCCTTCGACCACCACCACGTCATCGACGACGACGACCTCGCGCTGCCCGATCCGGACCCGACCCGCGGTGCGTCGACCAGCCTGATCAACGAACCAGCGCTGCTGGCCATGACCGAAGCCCTCAATCGCAAGGTCGGGGACGGTGGTGGATGCCGGCCGGTTCCCGTTCGTCTACGGCGGCGACTGCTCGATGCTGCTTGGCATCGTGACCGGCCTGCGCGATCACGTCGGCGACGTCGGGCTGGTGTTCATCGACGGCCACGAGGACACCATGCCCCTGGACGTGTCCGAGGACGGCGAGGCGGCCAACACCGAGATCGGGCTGCTGCTCGGGCTGACCGGCCGGCTGCTGACCGGCGAACTCGGCGATCGCCTGCCCGCGCTGCGGCCCGAACAGCTGGTGATCCTCGGCCCGCGTGACGACGCGTGGCGGCAGCAGTTCAACGTCGGCACGCTCGCCGATTCCGGGGTGTGGATGGCCCCGCTCGCCGAGGTCGCCGACGATCCGGCAGGCACCGGACGCCAGGCGATCGAGCAGCTGTCCAGTCATGTCGACCGGTGGTGGCTGCACATCGACCTCGACGTGCTCGATCCCGCCGAGTTCGCCGCCCAGGGGCTGCCCGACGTCGACGACGAACCCGGCGGCCTGACGTGGGATCAGCTCACCGACCTCGTCATGGCGCTGTTCACCGGACCGGCTTCGTGCGTCGGCGGCAGCCTCGCGATCTACGACCCGGACCAGGACCCCGACGCGCGCCGACGCCGCGCAGATCGTGGCGTTCATCCGAAACGTGTTGGTACGCCCGACAATAAGTCCCTAGCCCAGGAGCCCGGTTGGCCGAACCGATCGACGAGCATTTCACCACCACCGTCTCCGCATGGAGCGGGTCGGCGGGTAAGCGTTCGCACGAGGATGCTGCTGCGCGACGGTTCCTCGCTGACCGTGGGGCAGTGCCTGGCGCTGTTCGACGCTCAACTCGGCAGCCGTCACCTCGATCTGGCCGCCCGCTGGTTGCGGTCGCAGGGCAAGGGCTACTACACCATCGGTTCGTCCGGGCATGAGGGCAACGCCGCGGTGGCGGCGGCGCTTCGGCCCACCGATCCCGCGTTGCTGCACTATCGCTCCGGCGGTTTCTTCCTGGCCCGCGCCGCCCAGGTCGGAGGTCGAGACCCGTTGCGCGACGTGCTGCTCGGGCTGGTGGCGGCCACCGAGGAACCGATCGCCGGCGGGCGGCACAAGGTGTTCGGCCGCCACGACCTGAACATCATTCCGCAGACCTCGACCATCGCATCGCACCTTCCGCGGGCCCTCGGCGTCGCGTTCTCCATCGCGCGTGCCCGCAAGCTCGGTGTCTGCCTGCCCATGGCCGGACGACGCGGTGACGGTGTGCAGCTTCGGCGACGCGTCGGTGAACCACTCCACCGCGGTCGGCGCCATCAACGCCGCGCATGCACTCGGCGTATCAGGGTGTGCCGATGCCGTTGTTGTTCGTCTGCGAGGACAACGGGATCGGCATCAGCGTCAAGACACCGCGTGGATGGATCGAGCACACCTACGGAAACCGGGACGGGCTAAGCGTATTTCGACGCCGACGGCTGCGATGTGGCGGCGACGTTCGACGCCGCGGCCGCGGCGGCCTCCTGGGTGCGTGCACACCGTCGTCCAGCGTTCCTGCATCTGCGGATGGTCCGGCTGATGGGGCATGCCGGTTCGGACTACGAGCCGGCGTATCGCCGCCCCGAAGAGATCGCCGCCGACTTCGACCGGGATCCGGTGCTGCGCACCGCGAAAGCGTTGATCGATGCCGGTGTGCTGACTCCCGCGGAGGTGCTCGAACACTATGAGGCCAAGCGCGCCAACGTGATCGAGCTCGCCGGCGAGGTCGCGGATCTGCCACAGCTCGACAGCGCGGCAGCGGTGATGAAGCCGCTGCAGGACAGCCTCGAGCGAAGCCGTCGCGGCGTACCCGGCGTCCCTGGCCGCGGCGGTGAGGTCCGGCGACCCGGACGCGCCGTTGACGCTTGCGCTCGCGATCAACCGTGCGCTGCACGACATCCTGGATCGCTACCCGGAGGCGATGATCTTCGGCGAGGACGTCGCCCGCAAGGGAGGCGTGTACGGCGTCACCCGTGGACTTCTCGGCAAGACCAGTTCGGCGCGGGTGTTCGACACGCTGCTCGACGAGCAGTCGATCCTTGGCCTCGCGCTTGGCGCCGGAGTGTCGGGGCTGCTGCCGATCCCGGAGATCCAGTACCTGGCCTACTTTCACAACGCCGCGGACCAGATTCGCGGCGAGGGTGCGACGCTGCAGTTCTTCTCCAACCGGCAATACCGCAATCCGATGGTGGTCCGAGTGGCCGGCTACGGATACCAGAAGGGCTTCGGCGGGCACTTCCACAACGACGACTCCATCGCGGCGATCCGAGACATTCCCGGAGTCGTGATCGCGTCACCGGCGCGTCCCGACGATGCCGCGGCGATGCTTCACACCTGCGCCGCAGCGGCGAAGGAAGCGGGCGCGGTGTGCGTCTTCCTCGAACCGATCGCGCTCTACCACACCCGCGATCTGTACGACGACGGCGACGACGGCTGGCTCGCGGCGTATCCGACCGCAGGGGTGCCGATCGGCCGCGCGCGCACCTACGGCGAAGGGACGGACCTGACGATCCTCACGTTCGGCAACGGGTTGCGGATGAGCCTGCGGGTCGCGCACCGGCTCGAATCTCTCGGCATCGGCGTGCGCGTCGTCGACCTGAGGTGGCTGGCGCCGCTGCCGGTGGACGACATGATTCGCGAGGCCAGCGCCACCGGACGTGTGCTGATCGTCGACGAGACCCGGGCGACCGGAGGAGTGGGCGAGGGCGTGCTCGCTGAGCTGCTCGAGCACGGCTACACCGGCGCCGTGGAACGGGTCGCCAGCAGGGACAGCTTCATCCCGCTTGGCGACGCCGCGCTCGAGGTGTTGCTCTCGGAGGACACCATCGAGGCCGCAGCGATCAAACTCGCCGGTGGAGGCGCTTGATAGCTTGAGCCGGATGAGCGTTGATGCCGCGCGGCCGCTGGCCGGGGTGCGGATCGTCGAGATCTCCAGCTTCGTCGCGGTGCCGTTGGCGGGGATGACGCTGGGCCAGCTCGGCGCCGAGGTGATCCGCGTCGACCCGATCGGCGGCGCCGCCGACTACCACCGGTGGCCCCTCACGGGCGACGGCGACAGCATCTACTGGGCAGGTCTGAACAAGGGCAAGCGCTCGGTGGCTGCCAATTTCCGGTCGCAGGAAGGTCAGGACCTGGTGCAGCGGTTGATCGCTGACAGCGGCGTTCTGGTGACGAATGTCGCGGGCCGGGAGTGGCATTCATACGACACGCTGACCCGCTTGCGGCCCGACCTGATTCACGTCGAGGTGTCCGGCCGCGCCGACGGCGGCACCGGCGTGGACTACACCGTCAACGCCGGGATCGGATTTCCGATGGTGACCGGTCCCGCCGAGCTCGCCACGCCGGTCAATCACGTTCTGCCGGCGTGGGATGTCGTCGTGCGGCATCTACGCGGCGCTGGCCGTCGTCACCGCGTTACGGCACCGCGACGCCACCGGGCACGGGCAACGGATCAGCATTCCGCTGGAGAACGTCGCGCTGGCCACCGCGGGCAATCTCAGCTTCTTCACCGAGGTGATGGTGAACGGCACGGCGCGCGAACGGATCGGCAACTCGGTGTACGGCCAGTACGGCCAGGACTTCACCAGCAGCGACGGGGCGTCGTTCATGATCGTCGCGCTGACCGGACGGCACTTCCGCGACCTGACCGAACTGACCGGAACGACGAAAGCCGTTGCCGCGCTGGCCGACACACTCGGCGCCGACTTCACCGACGAGGGGGAGCGGTTCCGTCACCGTGACGCGCTGTCCGGCTTGTTCGCCGAATGGTTCTCGCAACACAGCGCCGAGGAGATCACCGCGGGGCTGTCGGCGACGTCCGTGTTGTGGGAGCGCTACCGCACGTTCGCCGAAACGGTGACCGACGAACGGGTGACCGCGAACCCGATGTTCACGCCGCTCGACCAGCCGCGGATCGGGCAGTACCTTGCGCCGGGACTGCCGCTCGAGATCGACGGCGCCTACCCGCCCGCCGTCGCCGCACCGGCGCTCGGCGACGACACCGCCGCGGTGCTTGGCGAGTGGCTGGGGATGACGCCGGACGAAATCGGCAGGCTCACCGAATCGGGCACGGTGGCATGAGCGCGCTGCTCAAGCTGCTCGACCTCGGCGCCGGGCGCCGACGCCGACACCTGGATCGGGCCCGGCAGCGGTCCAGCCGGAAAGCGTGCCTACGGTGGGCAATTCGTCGGGCAGAGCCTGGCCGCCGCGTGCCACACCGTCGACGCCGACCGGCCGCCGACCAACATGCACCTGCAGTTCCTGCGCGGCGGCGAAGCCGGTGACCCCGTCGAGTACACAGTGGCCCGGGTGTTCGACGGCAGGACCGCGGCCGCACGCCGCGTCGACTCGCGTCAGGACGGACGCCTGCTGACGACGGCGACGGTGTCGTTCGCCGCCGAGCTGCCCGGCCCCGAACACGGGCACCGGCCCGACATGCCTGGCGATCCCGACTCCCTGCCGCGCACCGGGCCGGCAGGGCCTGCGCCGTCGATGCCGCTGGACGAGCTCGACATCAGGATCGCCGACGACACCTCGACAGGAGAGTTCGTGCGGCGATTGTGGTGGCGGGCAACGGTTGCCCTGCCCGACGACCCGTTGGTGCACACGCTGGTGGCGGCGTACGTCACCGATGTCTACATGATCGATCCCGCGCTGCAGGTGCACGGGCATTCGATGAAGGCCCGCACCCATCGCAGCGGCACCACCGACTCGTCGATCTGGTTTCACCGTCCGGTCCGGGCCGACGAATGGAATCTGCTGGAGTGCCGCTCGCCGGCCGCGGCGCGCGGACGCGGGGTCGTCACCGCAAGCCTGTTCCGCGCCGACGGCGCCATCGCGGCCACCATGACGCAGGAAGGCCTTATCGCAGAGCGGGAACCGACGGTCCGAACTGAGCGCACCGAACCGGCCCTGCGAAGCCAGCGGCGCAGCACCGTGACGAGATAGGTGAGCAGCACACCGACGGCGATGGATGCGACGACACCGAGCAGCGGATGGCCGGCGAACAGCGCGTACACCTGGTAGTGGACCAGGTAGGTGTACAGCGACGCCTCCGCCAGGATGCCCGCGACGACGGTGAGCGCCGAGGGGCACCGAAGCGTCGGCAGCCAGATGAGCAGCACGAGGCCGCCGAGCACCAACGCTTCTCGCACGGTGCTGTCGAAATACCCGTGCAGGCCACGATCAGCACGACCGTCACCGCCACTCGCTGCAGCGTCGTCGACGCCTTCGCCGCCGCCCAGCCGATCGCGAAGAACCAGAACGCCAGCATCGTGAACCACGCCTCGCGGCCCAGGTTCAATCCGAGGATGTCGTAGCGCAGCGCCAGACCCAGCGGCCAGGAACCCGGTCGCGACGGCGAACGGCTGAAGCCGCTCCAACGCGATCCATGGCCGGCACCCAGAACACGAGGGCCAGCGCGACGAGTGTCCACACGAGCACCTCGACGAACCACAACCGCCCCGCGGTCATGCTGTCGTGGGGGCCGAGGAACTTGTTGGCCAGCAGCAGATTCGTCGGGGTGTAGTCGTCGGTGAGCAGCAGCGCGATCGCGACCCAGATCACCGATGGCACCGCGATCCACCCGATCGTGTTGCGCAGGTGCCGCACTCGGTCCACGCGGGGAACCGGCGTGAGGCAGAACCGGCCGAAGTTGTATCCCGCGATGCCCAGCAGCAGATGTGCGCCGCCCCACAGTTCGAACAACCCGGCGTGCGAACCGACGATGAACAGGATCGCGACGGCGCGCAGGGCGACGCTGGTCTCCAGCGTCGCGCCCCACCACGGCGACCGCTTCCGCGCCGGCTTGGGCATGGCTTCAAGCTCCCGCAGTGTCAGCCGCTGCCAATCTGCGGGCAGCTGGCCCAACGCGCGTTCCAGCCGTACCGACATCGTCACGTAGGACAGCGAATTGCCGCCAAGGTCGACAAAGCTGGCGTCGGGATCGATGCTGCCTGCGTCGATCTGCAGCACGTCGGCGAACAGCTCGCGCAGGCCAATCACGTTGGATTCGTCGGTGTTCGATTGCCGTGCCAGGTCGCGCACGGTTTGGTAGTCGGGCTTGCCCGACGGGAGCATCGGCAGCTCGGTGACCGTCACCGCCTGCACGGCGCCGACGGGGACACCGGCAGCGGCGGCGGCCACGCGTTGGATCTCGGCCTCGTCGTGCCCGGCGGCCGCCACCGCAAGGCGGTCGTCGACGTCGGTGCAGAATGCCGTCACACCGTCGGCACGCATGCGCCGCTTCCACGCGTTGGAGGTCGATCCGCAGTCCGTACATCTTGACGAAACGGCTGCTGCGTCCGATCAATTCGTACAACCCATCGGGGTGGCGCCGGGCGATGTCGCCGGTGTGCAGCGCGTCGACGGTCTTGCCGAGCGCGAGGTCGTCGGGCCCGTGCGCATAGCCCATCATGACGTTGGGGCCGCGGTACACCAGCTCGCCGACGTCTTCGCCGTCCCATCCGTCGTGCGGTTCGATCGTGAACGTTCCGCCGGGAATCGGTCCGCCGATCGCGGCCGGATGCGATAACGCGAGTTGCGGTGGCAGATAGGCCATTCTGGCGGTGGCCTCCGTCGCCCCGTACATCACGAACAGGTCCCAGCCCTGTTGTCGGCCCAGTTCCGCGAATCGGCGCACACGCTCGGGTGGCATCCGGCCGCCGGCTTGAGTGAGGTACCGCAGATGCGGTAGGTCCAAGGCCTGTTCGCCGACCCGCTCGAGCAACTCGAAGGTGTAGGGGACGCCCGCGAACGACGTGCCGCGATGCTGGCGGAACAGCTTCCAGAACTCGTCGTCGACGACTGAGTGATCGGTGAGGATCAGGGCGGCGCCGCGCAGCAGGTGGCTGTGGATCACCGAAAGGCCGTAGCAGTACGACATCGGCAGGGTGGTTGCGGCCCTGTCGGTTTCGCGGATGTCGAGGTATTCGGCGATGGCGGCGGCGTTGGAGACCAGATTGCGCGCGGGACAGCCGGACCAGTTTGGGTGAGCCGGTGCTGCCCGAGGTGGACAGCAACAAGGCGAGGTCGTGGTGCAGTCGGTGGCGCCCGCCGCGATGGCGGTGGTGGATTCCGTTGGCGTCGATGACGACGTCGGGTTCATACGTCTGCACGATCGCCGTGTGGTCGCGTCCGCGCGGCGACAGGCATCACGACGTGGCCGCCCGACATCGCCGCCAGGTAGCGCACCAAAGTGGCCAAGTCGTTGCGGGTTTCGAGCAATACCAGGCGACGAGGTCCATCGAGTTCCTGCGCGGCGTCGGCGACGGTGTCGGCGAGCTGGTGGTACGACAGCTGATGCGTGTCCGTCAGCACCGCCACTCGTTCGCCGTGGCCACGCAGATGGTCCAGGATCCGGCTCATCTCAGCGCCACCCCGGTGCCAACCACCTCGATCCGCACCTTGGCGTCGATGGCCGGCGGGTTGAGGCTGTGCTGGCGCACGATGATCGGGGCGGTGTCACCGGCAGGGTCGATGGTCAACAGCACGTCGTGACCGAGGAACTCGGTGGCGATCACCGTTCCGACGCCGTCGAGCCGTTCACTGTCCGAAACCACCGTCGCAACAAGCTGTTCGGGCCGCAGCACGAGCGTGGCCGGTCCGTCGGCGGCCGATCCCTGCACGGGTACGCGGCCGAGCGCGCAGTCGGCGATTCCCGATGCGACCGTGCAGGGAAGTGAAATGCAGTCGCCGAGGAATTCGGCGGTGAAACGGTCGGTGGGTTGCCGGTAGACCTGCTGCGGGCTACCGACCTGGGTGAAACGCCCGTCGCGCATGACCGCCACCTGATCCGCGATCGACAGCGCCTCCTCCTGGTCGTGAGTCACCAACAGCGTTGTCACGCCCGCGTCGGTGAGCAGACCGGCCACCGCCTTGCGGGTGGATGCACGCAGCCCGGTGTCGAGCGCGCTGAACGGTTCGTCGAGCAGCATCAGGACCGGGTGCCGGGCGAGCGCACGCGCCAGCGCGACGCGCTGCTGTTGGCCCCCGGAGAGCTGGTGCGGGCGGCGCGACGCGTACGAAGCGTCAAGGGAAACGGTTTCGAGCAGTTCACCGACGCGGGCATGCACCTCGCTGCGGGCCGTACCGCGCAATCCGTATGCGATGTTCTGCCCGACGGTCAGGTGCGGGAACAGCGCACCGTCCTGCGCGACGTAGCCGACGCCCCGACGATGCGGTGCCACAGCACTTTCCGGGCCTGCCACCTGTCGTCCGGCGAGGGTGATCGTTCCCGCGTCGGGCGTCTCGAACCCGGCGATCAGCCGCAGCAGCGTGGTCTTGCCGCAACCCGACGAACCGACGACGGCGGTCGTGGTGCCCGGCTGCAGAGTCGAGGTCGATGTCGTGCAGCACCGTGTTGGTGTGGAACGACTTGGCGAGTCCCTTGATCTCGAGGATGGTGGTCGTCATAGCGCGGCCGCCTTCGTCGACTGCCGGAACAGCACCAGTGTCAGCGGGATGGCGAGCACCACCAGCACGAGCGCGTAGGGGGCGGCGGCCGCGTAGTCCAGCTCGCTGGAGATACGACCAGAAGCGCATCGACAGCGTCCTGGTGCCGGTCGGTGCGAGCAGCAGCGTCGCGGTCAATTCCGTTGCCACAGCGACGAATACCAGCGACGCGCCGGCGGCCGCAGCGGGCGCGGTCAGTCGCAGTGTGACCCGCAGGAAGGTGGCCGTTGGCGAGCTGCCCAGCGACCGGGACGCCTCTTCGAGGCTCGGCGGCACCTGGGCGAGGCCGGCCCGCACGTTGACCAGTGCGCGCGGCATGAACAGCAGCACGTAGGCGAACACGATCAGCGCGACGCTCTGGTAGAGCGGGCGAGCGAGGTGGATGGTGACCGTGACGAGCGCGAGGGCGGTGACTATGCCGGGAAGCGAGCTGGTGACGTAGTTGGCGCCCTCAACGGTTCGGGCCAACACGCCGCTGGAGCGCACGGCGACCCATGCGACGGGGAACGCCAGCATCGTGGTCAGCACCGCAGCGACCGCGGCCAGCCCGATGGTTTGGCCAAGAGCGGTGCCGATGTCGTCGAGCACCCAGACTTCGGCGCCTCCGATCCACAGCCAGCGCAGGATCGTCCACACCGGCACGCCGAGCGCCAGCACGGCCAGCGCGACCAGGCCCGCCTGCGCGGGTATTATGTTGCGGCCCAGGCGGACGGGGGTCGCGGCGCGTGGTGCGCCTGCGCCGATGCGCGCGAACCTGACGTTTCCGCGGGCGATCGCCTCGGCGACCAGCAGCACCAGGCAGAGCAGAACCAGTACGCCTGCGAGCATGCTGCCCGCCGCGCCGTCGAAGGTGACCTGGAACTGCTGGAAGATCGCGACGGTGAAGGTGTCGAACCGCAGCATCGCGAACGCGCCGAACTCGGCGAGTAGGTGGACGCCGATCAGCAGGCCACCGCCGAGGATGGCCAGCCGCAGCTGCGGCAGCACCACCCGGAAGAACACGCCTGCCGAATCGGAGCCCAGCGCACGGGCCGACTCCTCGACGGCGGGATCGAGCCGGCGCAGCGTCGCGGCCACCGGCAGGTACATGAACGGGAAGTACGACAGCGAGGCGACAAGCACACCCGCCCACAACCCGTGCAGCGACGGGACCACCCCGACCCACGCGTAGCTGTTGACGAACGCCGGGACCGCAAGGGGCGCGACGAAAAGCGGACGCCAGAACGCCCGGCCGGGCAGATCGGTGCGCTCCACCAGCCAGGCGACGCCGACACCGATGACGACACACAGCGGCACCGTCACCACGACCAGGGCCACGGTGTTGAACAGCAGCTCGCCGACCCGGGGCCGGACCACGAGGTCGTAGGCCCTCGTCCACCCGATGGACGTCGCGGCCCACGCGACGTATCCGAGCGGAATCAGGGTGGCGGCCACCAGGATCGCGACCGTGGCAGTGACCAGCGGGCCGGGTCGGGAGGTCTTGTCAGACCGCGTGACCGGCGCCGTCGGGCGCGAAACCGGGGGAGCGACCACCTATAACAAACCAGCCTTCGTCATCAGGTCCGAAACCTTCTGCGCGTCCAGCGTGGACGGGTCCACCGCCGGCGCCTGCAGCGTGTCGAGCGGCGGCAGGGCAGGGTTCGCGGGCACGTCGCTGGCCACCGGGTATTCGAACGAGGCGCCCTTCTCGAGCACTTCCTGGCCGGCCTTGCCGGTGACGAACTTGATGAACTGTTGCGCCTGCTGCTTGCTTCTTGCTTGACTTCAGCACCCCGCCGCCGGACAGGCTGACGAATGCGCCGGGGTCCTCGTTCTTGAAGTAGTGCAGCGCCGTATTGCCGCTGCCCTCTTTGGTTTTCGCCTGATCGCGGAACCAGTAGTAGTGGTAGATGATGCCGCCGTCGACCTCGCCCGCGTTGACGGCCTTCATGGTCGCGATGTTGTCGTTGTAGATGACCGCATTGGTCTTCATGCCTGCCAGCCATTGGGCGGTCGCCTGCTCGCCCTTGAGTTGAAGCAGGGCCGAGACGATGGCTTGGAAGTCCGCCTTGGCCGGAGCCCCGCCCCAGCGGCCCTTCCAAGCGGGCTGCTCGAGGTCCAGCATGGATTTCGGCAGCTGATCGGGCTGCAGCTTGGTCTTGTTGTAGACGAAGACGGTGGAGCGCGCGGCGACGCCGGTCCACTTGCCGGTCGACGGACGGTATTGCGCCGGAACCTGATTGATGGTGTCGGCGTCGAGATCGGCGAACAAGCCCGGCGCGTTCGACGGCCGCCATCGCCGGGGAGTTCTCGGTCAGGAAGACGTCGGCGGGCGATTTGTCGCCCTCGGCGACGAGCTGGTTTCCGAACTCGGTGTCGCCGCCCTGCCGGTAGGTCACCTTGATGCCGGTCTCTTTGGTGAACGCGTCGATCCACTCTTTGGTCAGCGACTCGTGCTGGGCGTTGTAGATCAGCAGCTCGTTGGACTCGCCGGAACCCGAGCACGCCGTCGCACCGAGGACGACGGCGAGGACTGACACCATTGCGGCGATCCGGCTCCAACGTCGTCGCATCCAGGCAGTCCTTCCGTAGGGCGCATTTAGCTGAGCGTTACCTAAGAGAACTTACCCTTGGCTGACCTCGAATCTGTTGCTGTGCCGGAATCCGGTTCGGCCCGCGCCGGTGACGTTGTTCTTACGAGATCGTCGAACCCGGCTTGATCTTGAAGTGCTGCGGGTACGTCTTTCCTCAGGTCAGGGGTGAGTGACCCATTGGCAACAACATATGAGGACAGGCGAAATGACAATGTCAGTTACTGCCGTGCGCCGCGGCCTGGTCGGCGCCTTTACCACTTGCGCGCTCGGGGGCGTCGCCGCCGCGACGATTGCGATTCCGTCGGCGGCTGCGCAGCCACCGCCCGGATGCTCGGCGAGTGACTTCTCCCGGACCGCCAGCGGGGTGCTCGCTAGCGCCAGTGGGTGGTTGGACGCGCATCCGGGAGCCAACGACGTGCTGTCGGCGGCGGGTATGCAGGGAGCGGGTGCTGAGCAGTCGGTTCGTGACTACTTCGTCGCCCATCCTGGGGAGTATCAGGAGCTGCGCGGCATCGCAGCGCCGCTGATCGACCTGCAGCGCGGCTGCGGCCCGGCGATCCAGCCGATGCAGATCGCCGCGCTCTACACGGCGCTGTCCTCAGGGGGCGCAGCGGATCTAGACGGCTACATGCGGCCGTGGCGACTGCGCACAAAGCTGTATGCGCCGAAGGCCGCGATACCAAGCGCGGCCACGATGAGGAGGACCTTCCCGAACGGGGCATGACCGAGTGTCTTGACCGCGGCATCGAATCCCGTCGCCTTCGACGGGATCGGCCTGAAGCGTCGCGACGATGACGAGTACGCCCGCGCCTGCGAGCACCAGACCCTTGGCGACGTAACCGGTGACGCCGATCGCCGTGACTGCGGTTCCGCCAGAGACGCGCAGATCTTTGAGGAACTTCTTCGATGCGCCCTTGTAGACGTGGTAGCCGCCGACCGCGACCAGCCCAAGGCCCACCAGGATGAGGACGGCCTTGCCCCAGCCTGATTGCATCATCTGCGCGCTCAGTCCCGCGTTCTGCTGACTACTTTGTTGGCCCCTTCCCATCGCGAAGCGTGCGGCGGAGAACGCGATCGCGAAGTTGACGATCGCAAGTCCGAGGGACTTGGCGCGCTTCCACGCGGGGGTGTCGTCCTGATCTGCGCCGGATCGCTCGCTGGGCTTGGAACCGACGATCGCTTCGGCGACCCGCCACAGCCCCAGCGCCACCAATCCAACGGCGACGACCCACAGAATCCGGCGCCGCCGGTCTGACTTGGCCGAGCGTCGCCAGCGCGCCGGACTGGTCGGCGTTGCCGCCGGCACCGAAGGCGATACGCAGCGATGATGTACGCGACGAGCAGATGCAGCACGCCGCTGACGGCGAAGCCGGCGCGGGCCGCGTACTCGAACGCGTCGCTGTCCGTCGCCCTGTCGGCGACGCCGTGCATCGATTTGTCGACCATGGCCCCGTATACCCGTTTTTTGACGGCTGCGAAACCGTGTGCGCCCCGGTTGTGGATGAGTTCGTGATTGGGGATAACGGCGCGGTTCGGTCGTTTGGTTGTCGGTGCCGATTCACATGGTGGCGTCATGACGACGTTGACCCGCGCCGAGATCGGCGCACTCGGTGAGCAACTGGCCGTTGACCATCTGACGTCTCTCGGGCTGCGCGTGTTGACGCGCAATTGGCGGTGCCGATACGGCGAGCTGGACGTGATCGCGGCCGACGATGCGGCCCGCGTCGTGGTGTTCGTCGAGGTGAAGACCCGCACCAGCGACCAGTTCGGTGGCGTGTCCCAGGCAGTGACACCCAATAAGGTGCGCCGGTTGCGACGGCTCGCCGGGCTGTGGCTTGCGGCGCATCACGGCAGCTGGGCGGCGGTGCGCATCGACGTGATCGGCGTGCGGATCGGTCGCAGCAGGACGCCGGAGATCACCCATCTGCAAGGTGTCGGCTGATGGCGCTGGGCAGAGCGTTCTCGGTGGCCGTGCGCGGCCTTGACGGCGAGATCGTGGAGATCGAGGCCGACATCACCTCCGGCCTGCCCGGCGTGCATCTCGTCGGGCTGCCCGACGCCGCACTTGCAGGAGTCACGCGACCGGGTGCGCGCGGCGATCACCAACTGTGGCAACAGCTGGCCGATGGCGCGGCTGACGCTGGCGCTCTCACCGGCGACGCTGCCGAAGATGGGCTCGGTCTACGATCTGGCGCTCGCATCCGCGGTGTTGTCGGCCAGCGGCAAGAAATCGTGGGAGCGACTCGAAAAGACCGTGCTGCTTGGCGAATTGGCGCTCGACGGGCGGGTCCGTCCGGTCAAGGGGGTGCTGCCTGCCGTGCTGGCCGCCAAGCGGGAAGGCTGGCCGGCCGTGGTGGTCCCCGTCGACAACCTCGCCGAGGCCAGCCTGGTCGACGGCGTCGAGGTGTGGGGCGTGCGCACGTTGGGGCAATTGCACAAGTGGTTGACGGAGGTCAGCCCAACTCGACGGACCGGATCGACGCGCCGTCGTCGGCGCCGGAGCCAGCAGTCGACCTCGCCGATGTGGTGGGTCAATCACATGCCCGGTTCGCAGTCGAGGTCGCCGCGGCCGGTGCCCATCACCTGATGATGACCGGCCCGCCCGGTGTGGGCAAAACGATGCTGGCGCAACGTCTTCCGGGACTGCTGCCGCCGCTGTCGGAGGCCGAATCGCTGGAGGTGACGGCAATCCACTCGGTAGCGGGCCTGTTGTCGGGCAGCACGCCGCTGATCACCCGGCCGCCGTTTGTCGCGCCGCACCACACGTCGAGCGTCGCTGCGCTGGTCGGCGGCGGCTCGGGGCTGGCCCGGCCGGGAGCGGTCAGCCGTGCGCACCGGGGCGTGTTGTTCCTCGACGAGTGTGCGGAGATCGGGGTCAGCGCGATGGAAGCACTGCGAACTCCGTTGGAGGAGGGTGAGATTCGGCTCGCCCGCCGCGACGGCGTCGCGCGCTACCCGGCACGATTCCAGTTGGTGTTGGCCGCCAACCCGTGCCCGTGTGCGCCAACGGATCCGAAAGACTGCATCTGCGCGTCGATGGCCAAGCGGCGATATCTCGGCAAGCTTTCCGGGCCGCTGCTGGATCGGGTCGACCTGCGCGTCGAGATGCACACGGCGCGAGCGGGTGCATTCGCCGTCGAGGACGGCGAGTCCACGGCTGCCGTTCGGGAACGGGTGGCGGTCGCGCGCGCGGTCGCCGAAGAACGGTGGCGGCCACATGGAATCCGCACCAATGCCGAGGTCAGCGGCGCACTGCTGCGGCGCAAGTTTCGACTGGATGCCGCCGCGATGGAACCGCTGCGAACAGCTCTCGACCGCGGTGTGATCAGCATCCGAGGCGTCGACCGCACTTTGCGAGTCGCCTGGACGTTGGCCGATCTCGCCGGGCGCACGACACCCGGAGTCGAGCAGGTCGGCACGGCGCTGAGTTTCCGCCAGGGCGGGGGTGTGCGATGACCGATCCCGCCATGCGCGCCTTCGCCTACCTGTCGCGGGTCGTCGAACCGCCCTGCCCTCAGCTCGCGGCGCTGGTGGCACGTGTCGGGCCCGTCGAGGCGGCCGACCGGGTGAAGCGACGCGCGCTCGATGATCAGCTGATGCGTCTCACAGAGGCACGTCATGGGATCGACTGTGCTGCAGAAGATCTGGCAGTGCTGGAGCGACTGGGTGGACGCCTGGTGACATCCACCGACGACGAATGGCCGCTGCTGGCCTTCACCGCCTTCGCGGGAGTTGACACGAAGCAGCGGCCGGAAGCGTATCCACCGCTGGCGCTGTGGGTGATCGGGCCGGCCCGCCTCGACGAGGTGCCGGAACGCGCGGCGGCGATCGTCGGAACTCGAGCTGCCACCGCGTACGGCGAGCATGTTGCCGGCGGAGCTGGCCGCCGGGTTGGCGGAGCGGGATGCGGCCGTGGTGTCCGGCGGCGCGTACGGCATCGACGGAGCGGCGCATCGGGCCGCACTGGCGGCCGACGGGTTCACCGTCGCGGTGCTCGCCGGCGGCGTCGACGTTTCCTACCCGGCCGGCAACGCCGCCCTGTTCCACCGGATCGCGAAGGAAGGCCTCCTTGTCACCGAGTACCCGCCGGGCCTTCGGCCGCAGCGGCACCGCTTCCTGACCCGAAACCGACTCGTCGCTGCGCTGTCCGGAGCCACTGTGGTCGTCGAGGCGGGTGCCCGTAGCGGCGCGGCCAACACCGCGGCATGGGCGCGGGCACTCGGCCGCGGAGTCTGCGCGGTGCCCGGCCCGGTCACGTCGTCGGCGTCGGTCGGGTGCCACATCCTGCTGCGCGCCGGCGCGACGGTCGTTACCCGAGCCGAGGAGGTGGTGGAACTCATCGGGCATGCGGGCGAACTGGCACCCGACGAAGAACGCCCATCGTCCCGGTTGGATGGTCTCGCCGAGAGCGAGACTACGTGTCTACGACGCGCTTCCGGCCCGCGGTGCGCGCACCGCCGACGAGATCGCGGTCGCGTCCGGTTTGCCACCGACGCAGGTGCTGGGACCGTTGTCGATGCTGGAGATCGCGGGCTTGGTCGTCTGCCAGGATGGGCGGTGGAAACTGGCGCTCCGGTAAGTTGGCCGTCAGTGACTGGCAAGGTGGCGGGCCTGCGTGCCGGATGGTAGCCCGCCGACGGTCCGCCGGATCCCTTATAGTTGTGAAAACACAACCATCAGCTAAGCTAATCAACTTGGAGGAACCGTGGCAGGTCGTCCGGTGCACACGTTCGAAGTGGTGCGCACTGAGCAGTTGACCCCGCATCTCATCCGCGTCGTGCTGGGCGGCAAGGGGTTCGACACGTTCATCCCCAACGAGTCCACCGACGCCTACGTCAAGATCGTCTTCGTCAACGACGGCGTCGACGTCGGCGCGCTGCCACAGCCGCTCACGCTGGACAGCTTCAAGGACTTACCTGCCGAGCAGCAGCCAACGGTGCGCACCTACACCGTGCGCCGAGTCGACACCGAGCGCCGCGAGATCGCCATCGACTTCGTCGTGCACGGCGAGCACGGGGTCGCCGGACCGTGGGCCGCGGCGGCCACGCCGGGTCAACCGGCCTACCTGACGAGCCCCAACGGCGCCTACGCACCCGACCCCGCCGCCGACTGGCACCTGTTCGCCGGCGACGAGGCGGCGGTCCCCGCGATCGGCGCCGCGCTGGAGGCCTTGCCCGACAACGCAATTGGCAAGGCGTTCATCGAGGTTGCCGGACCCGAGGACGAGATCGCGCTGACCGCACCCGCCGGCGTCGAGGTGCGGTGGATCTACCGCGGCGGCCGCGCCGACCTGGTCCCCGAAGACCAGGCGGGCGACAACGCACCGCTGATCGCGGCGGTGAAGGAGGCCGCGTGGCTGCCGGGGCAGGTGCAGGTCTTCATCCACGGCGAGGCCCAGGCCGTCATGCACAACCTGCGGCCCTATATCCGCAAGGAACGCGGCGTCGACGCGAAGTGGGCCTCCTCCATCTCCGGATACTGGCGGCGCGGCCGCACCGAGGAAACCTTCCGCCAGTGGAAGCGCGAACTCGCCGAAGCGGAGGCCACTGCCTGAGGCCGAGCTGGCCCGCGATCAGAACCAGCTCGCCTGCGCGTCCACGGTGGTGCGATCCAGGCTGGCCAGCAGATCGAACTGCGGGCCGACCTTCGGCAGCTCGTAGGCGTAGAAGTACTGTGCCGCAGCGCGTTTGCCGTCGTAGAAGTCGCCATGGTGGTCGCTGGCGGCGATCAGCTGCTCGAGCCACATCCACGCCACCACCACATGCCCTGCCGCCTCGAGGTAGATCGATCGAATTGGCGAGGGTGGTGGCGACATCGCCCGCTGACCACAGCGTCGCGGTGACGTCGACCAACCGCTGCACCGCTTCGCGAAGGTCGTTCGCGTACGCCGCAGTGCTGTCGGACTTCAGTGCAACGTCGACGGTCTGATTGATCCGCTCGGCCAGCACGGTCAACCCCGCGCCGTCCTGCATCACGACCTTGCGGCCGAGCAGATCAAGTCCGTGGATCCCGTGCGTGCCCTCATGGATCGAGTTGAGCCGGTTGTCGCGGTAGCACTGCTCGACGTCGAACTCCTTGGTGTACCCGTAGCCGCCGTGCACCTGGATGGCCAGGCTGTTGGCCTCGACACACCACTGCGACGGCCAGCTCTTGGCGATCGGAGTGAGGACTTCCAGCAGCAGGTGTGTGCGATCGCGATCGGGACCCGTGCTGGTGCGTTCCTCGTCGAGCAGCATCCAGCAGTACAGGCCGAGCGCGAACGCGCCTTCGACATAAGACTTCTGCGCCAACAACATTCGTTTGACGTCGGCGTGTTCGATCAACGCCACGGGCGGACGGGCCGGGTCCTTGGCGTCGACGGGCCGACCCTGCGTGCGCTGCTTGGCGTACTCGACCGACGCCAGGTAGCCGGCGTATCCGGTGGCCATCGCCTGGAAGCCGACGCCGATCCGCGCCTCGTTCATCATGTGGAACATGTAGGCCAGGCCCTTGTGCTCCTCACCGACGAGATAGCCGACCGCGCCCGGCTCGGCGGCGGGCTGATGCGTGCCGTCGCCGAAGTTCAGCAGGGCGTTCGTCGTGGCGTGGTTGCCCATCTTGTGGTTCAGGCTGACCAGCGCGACGTCGTTGCGGGTGCCGTCGGGCAGGAACTTCGGGACGATGAACAGCGAGATGCCCTTGACGCCCGGGCCGCCGCCGGGGGCCTTGGCCAGCACGAGGTGCACGATGTTGTCGGTCAGTTCGTGGTCACCGCCGGTGATCCACATCTTTGTGCCGGTGACGCGATAGGTGCCGTCGGCGGCGGGAACGGCCTTGGTGGTGATGTCGGCCAGCGACGAGCCGGCATCGGGCTCCGACAGGCACATGGTGCCGAAGTAGCGGCCCTCGAGCATCGGGCGGACCCAGGTGTCGATCTGCTCGTCGGTACCGTATTCGACCAGCAGGTTTGCGTTGCCGACGGTCAGGAAGGCGTACGAGGTCATGCTGGGGTTGGCGGCCCGGAAGAACGCCATCGACGCCTGCGCCACCACTGTCGGAAGCTGCATGCCGCCGACCGCCTCGTCGAACGGTCCGGCCAGCAGGCCCGCCTCGCTGAATGTGTCCAGCCCGTCCTTGATCTCGTCGATCAGCACGACTTTCCCGTCGGGGCCGACCGACGGCTGGATCTGGTCGCCCTTCTTGTTGTGCGGCGCAAAGCATTTCGTCGCGATGTCCGCCGACAGATCGAGAACCGCGTCGAAGGTGTCGCGGGAGTGCTCGGCGAAGTGGTCGCGCTTGGTCAACTCGACAACGTCGAGCCACTCGTAGAGCAGAAAGTCGACGTCACGCCGCGAGAGGGACTCCGCCATGTCGGGGACAGCCTTTCGGGAAACCTTCAAATTAGCGATCGCTCATTTTATGAGCGCTCGCTAATAATGCAGCGACCATCGACAGATGTCAAATACGTGTAGGATCCGACCGTCATGACCATCGATCGAGCTGCGGATTCAGCTGCGGCGGAACGCATGCGGCGGGCCGCGATCGAGGCATTCGCGGAGACGGGCTACGGCGGCAGCTCCACGCGGCAGATCGCCAAACGGCTGAACATGAGCGCGACGGCCATGTACCCGCACTACCGCTCCAAAGAGGAGCTGCTGTACGCGATCGCCCTGGAAGGCCACAGCAGCCTGCTTGCCGCGCTGAAGGAGGCCGACGACCCCGCCGCGAGCTTCACCGAGCGGCTGCGCGCGGTGGTGGCGGCGTTCGCCACCTGGCACGCCGAGAACCACAAGCAGGCCCGCGTCGTGCAGTACGAACTGCACGGCTTGACGCAGGCCCACTACCGCACGATCGCACCGCTGCGCCACCAGGCGACCGACGTCATCACGGAGATCGTCGCAGGCGGGGTGAGCGCGGGCGAGTTCGACGTCGACAACGTCGACGAGGTGGTGATGGCCATCTCGTCGTTGTGCGTCGACGTATGCCGGTGGTTCCCGTCGCGAAAGCACCGCGACGCTCACAAGCTCGGCGAGGTGTACGCCGGAGTGGCGGAGCGGCTGGTTCGCTGACAGTGCTCGGTGCCGGGCTGGCACGCTAGGCGGATGGCATTCGGCGATTACCAGTTCGAGATCTACCTTCAGGGACTGTCCGGCATCGTGCCGTCGCTCCCGATGTCCTACGCGGGATGGGAGGCCAAGGCGCGAGGCGGCGATGTCGCCGTCAATCTGGTCCTACGTGACCGGCGGCGCCGGCGACGAACGCACGCAGCGGGTCAATCGCACCGCGTTCGACGACTGGGGCCTGATGCCGCGGATGTTCAACGCGCATCGCGAGCGTGACCTGTCGGTGGAGGTGTTCGGCCTGACGCTGCCGTCGCCGGTGTTCATGGCGCCGATCGGCGTCACTGCCCTATGCGCACAGGACGGACACGGCGATCTGGCCACCGCACGCGCCGCCGCGCGCACCGGCGTGCCGATGGTCATCTCCACGCTGACCGAGGATCCGATGGAGGACATCGCCGCCGAATTCGGTGATACCCCAGGCTTTTTCCAGCTGTACACGCCGACCGACCGCGACCTGGCCGCCAGCCTTGTCCAGCGCGCCGAGGCGGCGGGATACAAGGGCATCATCGTCACCCTGGACACCTGGGTGCCGGGTTGGCGGCCGCGCGACCTGTCCACGTCGAACTTCCCGCAGCTGCGCGGCCGCTGCCTGGCGAACTACACCAGCGACCCGGTGTTCCTGGCGAGCCTGCAGCAGACGCCTGAGGAGAACCCGCAAGCGGCGGTGCTGCGCTGGATTTCGGTTTTCGGCAATCCGCTGACGTGGGACGACCTGCCCTGGCTGCGGTCGCTGACCGACCTGCCGTTGATCGTCAAGGGCATCTGCCATCCCGACGACGCGCGGCGGGCCAAGGACGGCGGCGTCGACGGCATCTACTGCTCGAACCACGGCGGCCGCCAGGCCAACGGCGGGATACCGGCAATCGACTGCCTGCCCGGGGTCGTCGAGGCTGCCGACGGGCTTCCGGTGCTGTTCGACTCCGGCATCCGCAGCGGGGCTGACATCGTCAAGGCACTGGCGCTGGGCGCCACGGCCGTCGGCATCGGGCGGCCCTACGCGTACGGCCTTGCCATCGGGGGTGAGGATGGCGTGGTGCACGTGTTGCGCTCGCTGCTTGCCGAGGCCGACTTGATCATGGCCGTCGACGGTTATCCCGACTCTCAAGGACCTGACGCCCGAGGCGCTGCGCCGCGTCACCTGAATCACGCCGCCAACGGAATCGGGTTGGGCATCAGCACGATTCGCCAGTTGTCGGGGTCGGCGAACGCGATCGCCCCGTTGTCGCGCCACCACGGGTTGTCCAACTCGACCGGTTCATGCCCGAATTCGCCGAGTCGCATGACGACGTCGAACATCTGGTCCGCGGTGGCGAAATAGAAGACGAGAAGATTCTCGTCGGTCGGTGCGCGGCCGGGACTTCCGTCGTCGTGGGAGGTGAACTCGAGGTGGTACTTGTCGCCAGGCAGGCCAACCATCACCACCTGGTAGCCGTCGCCGGTGCTTCGAAATAGCTCGGGCAAGCCCAAGTCCCTGCAGTAGAAGTCGAGAACCTCGCCGAGCTTGTCGGTGGGACGGGCGATTCGGACCTCTATGGCGGGAAGGCAATCGGGCCAGACTCCATCGGACAGTTCCATGCTCGCGACGGTAAAACCTCAAGCATTGTTCATGTCAATCCAGGCCGCGACACACGCGCTCACCTGACGGTTACGGCGGCGGCCGGTCTGCGACGGTAGGGGAGTGGAAGCGATTCTCGAGGAGTTCGACGAGTATCTCGCGCTGGAGCGGGGCCGCTCCGACCACACTCGCCGCGCGTACCTGGGTGACCTGCGCTCGCTGTTCGACTTTCTCGCCGAACGGGTGCCCGACCCAGGACTGGACAGGCTGAGCCTGCCGGTGCTTCGATCCTGGCTGGCGGTGCAGGCCTCGGCAGGCTCGGCGCGCACCACGCTGGCCCGCCGCACCTCGGCGGTCAAGACCTTCACCGCGTGGGCGACGCGCCGCGGGTTGATATCGAGTGATCCCGCCACGCGGCTGCAGATGCCCAAGGCTCGACGCACGTTGCCAGCGGTGCTGAGGCAGGATCAGGCGCTCGACGCCATGGCTGCAGCGAAATCCGGTGCACAGCAAGGCGATCCGCTCGCGCTCCGCGACCAGTTGATCGTTGAGTTGTTGTACGCCACCGGCATTCGCGTCAGCGAGCTGTGCGGGCTTGACATCGACGACGTCGACACGGCCCAGGCGGCTGCTGCGCGTCCTCGGCAAGGGCAACAAGCAGCGCACGGTGCCGTTCGGGGAGCCGGCGCAGGCGGCGCTGACGGCGTGGCTGAACGACGGGCGACCGGCGCTGGTGACCGCGGATTCGGGCCCGGCGCTGCTGCTGGGCGCGCGCGGCCGTCGACTCGACCCGCGGCAGGCCCGCACCGTCGTGCACCAGACCGTCGCCGCGGTCGACGGCGCGCCGGACATCGGCCCGCACGGGCTGCGCCACAGCGCCGCCACGCATCTGCTCGAGGGCGGCGCCGACCTGCGCGTCGTGCAGGAGCTGCTCGGCCACTCGACGCTGGCCACCACGCAGCTCTACACCCATGTCACGGTCGCGCGTCTGCGCGCGGTGCACGACCAGGCCCACCCGCGCGCGTAATTGCGATTTCGGCGCGCGTAAGGACGCTGAGAGTCCATAAGCGCGCCGAAATCGCTAGCGGAGGGGCTTTAAGCGGATCGGCGTGCTGGCGAGCAGGCCAAGCGGGTCGACGTAGTCCGCGCGCGACGCCGGACCCCACATCGCACCCCAGTGCAGGCAGGCGGCCGCGGCACAGCCGTCATGCCCGGCCACGAGCTCGCCGATCACCGTCCCTTCGTCGACGAGCTGTCCGACCCGCACCGACGGTCGGACCGGCTCATAGCTGGTTCGCAACCCGCCGGGGTGGGCGATCGACACCAGCGACCGCCCGGCCAGCTCACCGGCGAACACCACTGTGCCTGCGGCGGCCGCATAAACCGACTGGCCCGGCACCCCGGCCAGGTCGACGCCACGATGGCCGCGGTGCCAGTTCGGCGACGGCGCGTCGAACACTCGCAGAACAGCTGGTCGGGGCCGCAGCGGCCAGTCCAGCCTGCCGTCGTCGGCCCCTGCGGCCGGCGCGCAGACCAACGCGAGGGCCGCCAACACAGCCAGCGTGCGCATATTCCCAGCTCAGCGCGCCGCCGTGTCGGAAGTCCAGGCCCAACCGCCAAGCTGTGGATGGCGGGCCCGGTGTGGAAAAAGCACCCCTGTCCAGCGTGTAAACTTCTAGCCGCAGCTCGCTTGCGCGGGCTGACTTCGCGTGTCTGCACCACGACCCGGTTCGTCAAGGTCGTACCAGGATGCCGGCGGTCCCGTTTTCGGACGGGTCCGGCAACCAGCAGGCACCAGGGCCTGGCATCACCCGACGCCGGGCGTCAACCGACAACTGAAGGACATGGCCGGACTATGGCTGTTGTAACCATGAAACAGCTGCTTGACAGCGGCACCCACTTCGGGCATCAGACCCGTCGCTGGAATCCCAAGATGAAGCGGTTCATCTTCACCGACCGCAACGGCATCTACATCATCGACCTGCAGCAGACGCTGACCTACATCGACAAGGCGTACGAGTTCGTCAAGGAGACCGTCGCGCACGGCGGGACGATCATGTTCGTCGGCACCAAGAAGCAGGCGCAGGAGTCCATCGCCGAGGAGGCCACCCGCGTCGGCATGCCGTATGTGAACCAGCGCTGGCTGGGCGGCATGCTCACCAACTTCTCCACCGTGCACAAGCGGCTGCAGCGCCTCAAGGAGCTCGAGGCGATGGAGCAGACCGGTGGCTTCGAGGGTCGCACCAAGAAGGAAATCCTGATGCTGACCCGCGAGAAGAACAAGCTCGAGCGCAGCCTCGGCGGTATCCGCGACATGCAGAAGGTGCCTTCGGCGATCTGGGTCGTCGACACCAACAAGGAGCACCTCGCGGTCGCGGAGGCTCGCAAGCTGAACATCCCGATCATCGCGATCCTCGACACCAACTGCGATCCCGATCTCGTCGACTACCCGATCCCGGGCAACGACGACGCGATCCGGTCGGCCGCGCTGCTCACCAAGGTGGTCGCCTCCGCGGTCGCCGAGGGTCTGCAGGCCCGCGCCAACGTGGGTCGCGACGGCGACAAGGCCGAGACCGAGGGTGCCGAGCCGCTCGCCGAGTGGGAGCAGGAGCTGCTGGCAGGCGCCACCGCGGCCGCAGAGCCGGGGACTCCCGAGGGCGATGCCCCCACCGAATCGACAACTCCAGAGGCTTAGGGAAAGGCTGAAATGGCGAACTACACCGCTGCCGACGTCAAACGACTTCGGGACCTGACCGGCGCCGGGATGCTCGACTCGAAGAACGCACTGGTTGAGGCCGATGGCGACTTCGACAAGGCTGTCGAGCTGCTGCGCATCAAGGGGGCCAAGGACGTCGGCAAGCGTGCAGAGCGCGCGACCGCCGAAGGCCTGGTTGCCGCCAAGGACGGTGCGCTGATCGAGCTGAACTCCGAGACGGACTTCGTCGCGAAGAACGCCGAATTCCAGTCGGTCGCCGATCAGATCGTCGCCGCGGCGGCCGCCGCCAAGGCGACCGACGTTGACGCGCTGAAGGCTGCCAAGGTCGGCGACACGACCGTCGAGCAGACGATCGCGGACCTGTCGGCCAAGATCGGCGAGAAGCTCGAGCTGCGCCGGGCCGCCTACTTCGACGGCACCGTCGAGACCTATCTGCACAAGCGGGCCGCGGATCTGCCGCCCGCAGTCGGCGTGCTCGTCGAGTACACCGGGCTCCGGCAAGGAGGCGGCGCACGCGGTCGCTCTGCAGATCGCCGCGCTGAAGGCCAAGTACCTGACGCGTGAGGACGTGCCGGAGGATGTCGTCGCCAACGAGCGCCGCATCGCCGAGGAGACCGCGCGCAACGAGGGCAAGCCCGAGCAGGCGCTGGCCAAGATCGTCGAGGGCCGCGTGAACGGCTTCTACAAGGACGTCGTGCTGCTGGATCAGCCGTCGGTGTCCGACAACAAGAAGACCGTCAAGGCGCTGCTCGACGAGGCAGGCGTGACCGTCACCCGGTTCGTCCGCTTCGAGGTCGGCCAGGCCTAACCGGCGCAAGGCACACGCAAAGGCCCCCAGGTTCTGGGGGCCTTTTGCATTGGCTTACCAGCGCGCGGTACGAGTTGGTACCGTCACTGCATGCAACGCATTCATGCCTTCGGCGACGACGCCCTCGGCGATCTTGATGCCGTCGGTCTTGTTGAGAAGCTCCGTGCCGGTGAGGTGTCGGCGAGCGAGCTCGTCGAGGCCGCCATCGCCCGTACCGAGGCGGTCAACCCGAAACTGAACGGTCTCGCGTACGAGGCGTTCGACCGCGCGCGGGCCCGCGCCTCATCGCGCCGGCCGTACGGCGGCTACTTCGACGGCGTGCCGTCGTTCATCAAGGACAACGTCGCCGTCGAGGGCATGCCGACGATGCAGGGCACCGACGCATGGGACCCGCGGCCGATGCCCGTCCGACGGCGAGTTCGCGCGCGCATTCCTATCGACCGGGCTGATACCGCTCGGGAAGACGCAGATGTCGGAGTTCGGCTTCAGCGGGTCGGCCGAGCACCCGCGGATCGGGCCGGTCCGCAATCCGTGGAATCCGGACTACACCGCGGGCGCGTCGTCGTCGGGCTCAGCCGCATTCGTGGCCGCAGGCGTGGTGCCGATCGCGCACGCCAACGACGGCGGCGGGTCGATCCGCATTCCGGCGGCGTGCAACGGGCTCGTCGGCCTGAAGCCGTCACGTGGGCGACTGCCGCTGGACAAGGAGACCGCCAAGATGCCGCTTCACCTCGTCGCCAACGGCGTGGTGACGCGGTCTGTGCGCGACACCGCCGCGTTCTTGCGGGAAGCCGAGCGGGTGTACCGCAACCCCAAGCTGCCTGCGATCGGTGATGTGACGCGGCCGGGTTCGCAGAGGTTGCGCATCGCGGTCTGCACCAAATCCATTCTGCGAGAAGCCAGCCCGGAGATGCGGGAGCTGACGCTCAAGACGGCGGCACTGCTGGAGGAACTCGGTCACAAGGTCACCGAGATCGACAATCCGGTGCCAGACCGCTTCAAGGACGACTTCCTTGCCTACTGGTCGTTCCTGGCCTTCGCGGTCGTGAGGGGCGGACGCCGCATGTTCGGCCCAAGCTTCGACCGCACCCGATTGGACACCCTGACGCTCGGGCTTGACCGCAATGCTTCGCGCGGTCTGCACAAGGTCCCGCTGGCCATCGCGCGACTGCGGGCGTCGCGCCGGATCACGCAGCGATTGTCCGCTACCTACGACGCCGTGCTGATGCCGACGCTGAACGAGGAGACGCCGCGCATCGGCCATCTCGACCCGACGGCCGGCTACGACCAGGTTATGGACCGACTCTTGGAATGGGTGTCGTTCACGCCACTGCAGAACGCCACCGGCGACCCGGCAATCTCGTTGCCGCTCGGCGAATCTGCGTCGGGCCTTCCGGTCGGGATGATGCTCTCGGGCGTCGCGGGCCAGGAGGCCCGACTGCTCGAGTTGGCCTACGAACTCGAAGAGGCGCGGCCCTGGGCCAGAATCCAGTCATGACCCGCGAGGCGAGAACATGCGTGTGTTCACGCCCTTGATGATGGCCGGAATCGGGCCTCGCGGCTGAACCGACAACGAAATCCGTTGCGAGGGCGCAATCGCGCCGTAACAGGAAGCCGTCTGAGTTAACGCCGCGGACATTCCGCACGGCGGTCGGTGAAACTTTCCGGTCGGACCATCCCTCCTTGTGGAGACCTCTGCGCCCACAGCCGTTCGATCACCGGCGATCGCCACCGCCTCCGGGAACACATTCATGTGCCTCGTCCGGTTCGCGCTGGCCAACATCCGTCGCCGCCCCGAACGGTTCGTGCTGTCCGTCCTTGGTATCGCGCTCGCGATCGCCTGCGTCACCGTCGTTCGTACGATCTCGGCGAGCTTCGCGATCACCGGCGCCGATTCGGTGACCGACGTGCTCGGCGGCGCCCAGCTGTGGGCGGTGCCCGCCGCAGGCGTGCACTACGACAACAACGCCCAGGCCCTTGTCGCCGACGGGCGCCGCGCCGACCATCACCGTGCCCGCCGGCTGGACCGCAACCCGTGTCCTTTCCGGCGTCACCGATATCAACGGCAGTACGGTGTCGCTGCGGGGAAGCGACGAAATCGCCAGTGGTCAGGCCGCTTTGGGTTCAGACGTGGCCAACAGGCTCGACTTGCACTCCGGCGATCGGGTCGTGGTCGGCGGGCAGAGCCTCGCCGTGAACGTCACCGGCAGCGGCCAGTCGATCATCGTGGCCACGCCGCTGGCCCAGTCGGTCGTCGGCGACAACGGTTGGTGGACGATCTTCGCGCCTGCCGGCGACGAGAAGCGTCGCGACCTCGCGCAGATCTTCGGCGGTGCGGTCGGCCTCGATTCGACGTCGGACCCGTCGGTCAAACCGGATCCCAACGGAGGCGGCCTGATCTACGACACCGTCGGCGGCTCCGGCCCACTGACATTCGAGCAGAAGTTCTCCGCGTTGTTCTCCGGCAAGGTGACCAGCTCGACGCTCGGCCTCATCTCGACCATCGGCCTCGGCCTCGGATTCGTGATCGCGGTGTCGTCCTTCCTGGCCGCGGTGGCCGAGCGGCGGCGCGAATTCGGCATCATGTCCAGCATCGGCCTGGCCGACGAGGTGCTCTACTTCTTCCTCGTCGAGTCGGGAATCGTCTTCCTCACCGCGTACCTGGTCGGTGTGATCGGCGCGGGAGCGGCTGTGGCGCTGGTGATTCCCGGCATCGCCACACCGACCGCGTGGCTGCAGGCCGCAGGCATGGTCGCCGCGTTCCTTCCCGCGATGGCGATCGTCGGCGCGCTGGTCCCCGTGCACCGGCTGCTGCAACAACGACCCGTTCGCTCTGGGGGACCGCTGATGTTGCGCAAGGGGTTGTCCTACGGGTGGCTCGCCGCGCGACGGCGGATCCGCGAGATGGTGCTGCCCGTCGTTACCACGGCCACAGGTGCGTTCCTTGTCGTGATCGTGTTCGGCATGTCCGACGGAATCCGCACTCAGTCGGCATCGCTGGGCCACGCCGAGGAGATCGGCCGCGCCGTCGTGCTGATCGCGGTGACGGTGCTGTTGGTGGGTGTGGTCGAGGTCGCCGTGGCGACCACCCGCACCGTCGCTCACCGCACCCGCGAACTCGGGGTGCTCGGCGCCAACGGTGTGCCGCGCACGCCGGTGGTGGCCGCGTTGCTGGTGGAGCCGGTGATCGCGGCGGTGTTGGGCGCGCTGGCCGGCGCGCTGCTGGCCGCCGTGACCGGGATCGTGTTAGGCGCAGTCGGTTTGGCGGCGACCGGAGTGTCGGTCGAGGGGCTGATGCTCGGCGCGGCGATCTCGATCGGCGTCAGCATCGTCGCGGCGCTGGCCACCAGCATCGTGCCCACCTGGAACGCCGCATCGCGGCCGCCGATCCGTTCCCTGACCGCAGGAGGTTAAGCGATGACCGCTATTGATGAGAAGGCCGAAACCGCGATCCAAGCCGATGGCGCAGCCCCGGTTATCGAGATCTCGGATGTGTGGAAGCTGCACAAGCTCGGCGATGAGGTGGTCCGTGCGCTGGTCGCCGCCGAACTACAGGTGATGCCTGGCGAATTCGTCTGCTTGATGGGCCCAAGCGGCAGCGGAAAGTCGACGCTGCTCAACATGATCGGCGGCCTCGACCGGCCGACCAAGGGGACGATCAAGCTTGCCGGCCGCGATACGTCGCTGCTGACCGAGAGCCAGTTCGCGGCGCTGCGCCACGACACCATCGGGTTCATCTTCCAGAGCTACAACCTGATTCCGTTCCTGTCGGCGGTGGAGAACGTCGAGCTGCCGCTGATGTTCGAGCCATATGACCGCAAGGCGCTTCGCAAGCGGGCGATGGAGCTGCTCGAACTGGTCGGCTTGGGACATCGCGTGCACCATCAGCCGACGAAGATGTCGGGCGGCGAACAGCAGCGCACCGCGATCGCGCGGTCGCTGATCAGCAATCCCGACGCTGGTCCTCGCCGACGAGCCGACCGCCAATCTCGACCACCGCACCGGGGAGACGGTGGTGCGCATGCTGCGCGACCTGTGTTCCACGCTCGGCGTCACCGTCGTCGCCAGCACCCACGACCCCACGGTGGCCGATGAAGCGAGCCGTGTCGTCCGGATGAAAGACGGACAAATCGTCAACTGACCCAACGGCATTCGGAGGAGACAACATGACCCAAGAACTCGAGGCGGCCCGCGCCGTCCGGGCGTGACAAGCTTCATGACCACCGAGCTGGTCCCTGAGCAGGTTCTGCCCAAGGTGATGACCACGTTCGGCCTGACCGCTACCTACGTGTTCATCATCTGCTGGATCACCGGCTCGTCGATCATGGCGGCTGGCGGCTGGACGGCCATCCCGATGTGGGTGCTCGGCATCCTCACCTTCCTGGTGCCGGCGGGCATGGCGGTCGCCGAACTGGGCAACCTGTGGCCCGGTCAAGGCGGCGTGTACATCTGGGCGACCCGCACCATGGGCGAAACGTGGGGGTTCCTCGGCGGCTATCTGTCGTGGGTACCGGTGGTACTGAACACCGCGTCATCGCCTGCGATCGTGCTTGCAGTTCCTGCTGCTGGCGTTCCACGCGGAACTCGGCTTGACGCTGAGCATCATCCTGCAGCTGGTGATCCTCTGGGCCGTCGTCGGTCTGGCCCTGGCGAAACTGGCCGCCAACCAACGCATCATGAATGTCGTCTTCGTCGTCTACTTGGCGACTGACCGCCGTCATCTTCATCTCGGGCGTGGTTTACGCGTTGAGTCATGGTTCGGCCCAGCCGTTCAGCGCGCACGCCGCATTGGTGCCCGACTTCGCCGGTGCCGGCTTCCTGTACGGCACCGTGCTGCTGTACCTCGTCGGTGTCGAGACGCCGTACAACATGGGTGCGGAGTTCCTGTCGGTAAGCGCAAGAGCGGACCGAAGATGGTGGCGTGGGGATCGATCGGCGTTGGTGATCATCTACCTGCTGACCACGCTGGGCACAATGATGGTGCTGCCCGCCGATCAGATCAACCCGGTCACCGGGGTGATCGGGATGCTCGGAACGGCCGGCACCCCGGGTGTGATGGAGGTGTGCGCGATCGTGCTCGCGTGCATCGTGTTCGTCGCGTTGATGTCCTATCAGGTCACCTATTCGCGACTGATCTTCGTCTCCGGACTGGAGCGTCACCTGCCGCGAATCTTCACCCACCTGAACCCCCGGACGCGCAACCCGGTCACCGCGGTGCTGATCCAGGGCGTGCTGTCGTCGCTGATCCTGGTGGGGTTGTATTCGCAAAGCAGCATGGCCAACGTCACGATCTTCCTCCAGGGCGGTCTGTCCATCGCGTGGCTCATCTCCGGGTTCTTCTTCCTCGTCCCGGTGGTCATCGCGCGAAAGAAGTACGCCGATCGCTATGCCAGCGAGAAGTTCTGGCGCATTCCCGGCGGCATGGCCGGCGTGTGGATCACGGTGCCTCGTCGGCTCGCTGGGCACCATCGGCGGCATCTACTACTCGTTCGCGAAGTCGTGGATCAAGACGTGCCGGACGGCACATGGATGGCGTGGACCGGCAGCATCGCGGTGGGCATGTTCCTGCTCGGCGTCGTCGTCTACATCTTCGGCCGCCGGGCCGCGCACAAGACCTCCGCGGAAGACGCACTCGCACATCTGGCGGTACTCGAGTTGAAGGACGAAGCCAAATGACGATGGAAAGCACCGTGCCCAGCACGGAGGCGATTGACAACACGGCCCGGTATCCGCTGGACCCGTTGACCGGTGCGGAGATCGAGACCGCCGCGGCGGTGATCACCGACTCCGAATACGCAACGCCGACATTGAAATTCGTGATGATCCAGTTGGCGGAGCCGGGCAAGACGCCGGAACTGACGTTCGAGGGCGTGGAGACGCCGCGTCGGGCGTTCGTCACCATGTACGACGGTGCGGCCAAGCTGATCTACGAGGCGGTCGTCGACCTCGGCGCGCGCGTCATCGACGCGTGGAAGGCGGTGCCCGGCCGGTTCCCGTCCTATCTCGTCGAGCACATGACCGGCGTCGAAGAGGTGGTGCGGGCCGACCCGCGCTGGCAGGAGGCGATGCGCAAGCGCGGCGTCACCGATTTCGACCTGGCGATGATCGATCCTTGGCCCGCAGGCTATTACGGCAGCCAGGATCACTACGACAACTCGCCGCTGGTCTGCCGGCCGCTGACGTTCATGCGTGCCGCGCCATCCGAGCACGGCTACGCGCGACCGGTCGAGGGCCTGATCGTCACCTTCGACCTTGACGCGATGAAGGTGATCGACATCGAGGACCACGGGGTGGTGCCGCTGCCGCCGACCGCGGGCAACTACGCCGAGGAGTTCATGTTCGACGAGAACAACCGGCCCGCGTTCACCAAGTTCCGTGATGACGTCAAGGCAATCGAGATCACCCAGCCCGACGGCCCGAGCTTCACCGTCGACGGCTGGAAGGTGCAATGGCAGAAGTGGTCGATGCGAGTGGGCTTCAATCCACGCGAAGGCATCACGCTGCACGAGATCACCTACACCGACCGCGGCGAGACCAGGCCCATCATCTACCGGGCATCGCTGTCGGAAATGGTTGTGCCGTACGGGGATACCGAACCGACTCACTGGAACAAGAACGTCTTCGACATGGGCGAAGTCGGCATGGGCTTTTCGGCCAACCCGCTGACCCTCGGCTGCGACTGCCTCGGCGAGATCTACTACTTCGACGGCACGGTCAACGACTCCTCTGGCAACGCGGTCACCATCCCGAACGCGATCTGCATGCACGAGGAGGACTACGGAATCTCGTGGAAGCACACGGATTTCCGGACCGGTGAGGTGGAGGTGCGGCGAGCCCGGCGGCTGGTGATCTCGATGATCTGCACCGTCGGCAACTACGAGTACGGCTTCTTCTGGTACTTCTACAACGACGCGTCGATGGAGGTGGAGGTCAAGCTCTCCGGCGTGCTCACCACCGGGGCCGTGCCGGACGGTGAGGAGCCGCGATGGGGAAAGCTGGTCGCGCCCAACATCTACGGACCCAATCACCAACACTTCTTCAACTTCCGGCTCGACATGAGCGTCGACGGCGCGGGCAACAGCGTCTACGAGGTCGACTCGATTCCCGAACCCGACCCTGAACTGAACCCACACCACAATGCGTGGATCACCCGCGACACCCTGGTGGCCTCTGAGGCCGACGGAGCGCGGGACTGGGACTGGTCGAAGGGCCGCTACTGGAAGATCGCCAACCCGTCGAAGCGCAACGAACTGGGCGCCCCGGTGGCCTACAAGCTGACGCCGAGGGACGTGGTGCCGGTGATGGTGCAGGAGGGTTCCTACATCTACGACCGCGCGCGGTTCGTGCAGCACAACCTGTGGGTGACGCGCTACGACCCCGACGAGAAGTTCGCGGCGGGCGACTACATGTACCAGTCGCCGGACGTGCAGGGCCTGCCGGAGTTCATCGCCGACGATGCGCCGCTGGAGAACACCGACGTCGTGCTCTGGTACACGCTCGGCGCGCACCACGTTGTCCGGCCCGAGGACTGGCCGGTGATGCCGTGCGCCTACACCGGATTCCACCTCAAGCCGGTGGGCTTCTTCGACGGCAATCCGGCGCTGGACATCCCGCCGTCACCGCCTGCGGCCTGCCACCACCACTAGCGATTTGTGTGCAGTTTGTTGCGCTGAGCGATACAAACTGCACACAAATCGCTTAGATCGGGTCTGAGCCGAGCGCGGCGAAGACGCGCTTGAACTCGTAGCGCTCCTCGTCGCTCAGATTGGCCATCAGCCGGTCCTCGGCTGCGCGCACACCGGCGTCGGTGCGCTTCAGCAGTTCCTCGCCTTCGCGCGTCAGCTGGGCAGGCAGCGAGCGGCCCGACGACACGCTGGCCGGCCGCGCCACGAGGCGGCGCTCCTCGAGCCCGCGCAGCACCATGTTCATCGCCTGCGGCGAGACGTTCAGGGCGCGGGCCAGGTCGGCGTTGGACTGCCCAGGGAACTTGGAGAGCACCCGCATGCAGAGGTATTCGGGGAAGGCCACTGCCAGCGGGTCCAGGACCGTTTCCGTCACATCGGCCTTCAGCGCAAACATCACGCGGCTCAGCAGATAGCCCAGGGGCTGGTCCTCAAACGACTCGCTCATATCAAGCATATTGACACATATCAACTAGATTGATATACCGGAGGCATGACCAATGCCACAGGATCTCTTCGAAAACGCATACAAGGGCGAGGCGCCGGAGATGGGACTCGGCACCAAGCCGCCGTGGAGCATCGGCGAACCGCAGCCGGAGCTCGCGGCGCTGATCGAGGCGGGCAAGTTCCACGGCGACGTGCTCGACGTCGGCTGCGGCGAGGCGGCCGTCTCTCTGTATCCTGGCCGAGCGCGGCTTCACCACCGTCGGCCTCGACCTTTCGCCGACGGCGATCGAGCTGGCCAAGGCCGAAGCGGCCAAGCGGGGACTGACCAACGCCAGCTTCGAGGTCGCCGACATCAGCGCGTTCACCGGATACGACGGCCGGTTCGGCACCATCGTCGACTCGACGTTGTTCCACTCGATCCCCGTGGAGGCGCGCGAGGGATACCAGCAGTCGATCGTGCGCGCCGCCGCGCCTGGCGCGTCGTACTTCGTGCTCGTGTTCGACCGCGCCGGCCTGCCCGACGGGCCCGCCAACCCCGTCACCGAGGACGAACTGCGCGACGTGGTGTCCAAGTACTGGATGATCGACGAGATCCGGCCGGCCCGCATCCACGCCAATCTGCCGGATGCCGTCGAGCGGGTCGCCGATACCGTTCGGCGACCTGCGCGACGAAGCCAATGGCCGCAAGTCGGTCCCGGCCTTGCTGCTGTCGGCGCACCTGCCCGCGAGCTAACCTCCGCCACACCGCCCACCCCATAGCGGCGATCCGGCCGCTATGGGGCAGGATTAGGGGCGCCGTCCAGGGCAAGCGCCGGGGATGGCGATCTCATGTGCGGACCCCGAAGGAGTCGGATGGCGGACCCGACCAGCCCCAACGGCGCCGAAGCGTCACCTGCCCCGATCCGGCCGATAGTACTCCCGCGTGCTGCTCAAGCTCGGCGGTGAGATGTTCGGCGGCGGGGAAGTGGGCCTGGACCCCGACGTGGTGCATCTGGTGGCCCGGCAGATCGCCGAAGTGGTCCGCAGCGGCGTGCAGGTTGCCGTCGTCATCGGCGGCGGCAACTTCTTCCGCGGCGCGCAGCTGCAGCAGCGCGGCATGGAGCGCACCCGCAGCGACTACATGGGCATGCTCGGCACCGTGATGAACAGCCTTGCGCTGCAAGACTTCCTGGAAAAGGAAGGCATCGCGACGCGGGTGCAGACCGCGATCACCATGGGGCAGGTCGCCGAGCCCTACATCCCGCTGCGGGCCCGCAGGCACCTCGAGAAGGGCCGGGTGGTGATCTTCGGCGCCGGCATGGGCCTGCCGTACTTCTCGACCGACACCACCGCCGCGCAGCGCGCGCTGGAGATCGGCGCCGAGGTGGTGCTGATGGCCAAGGCCGTCGACGGCGTCTTCACCGCCGACCCGCGGCGTAGGACCCCGACGCCGAACTGCTCACCGCGATCAGCCACCGCGAGGTCATCGACCGCGGCCTGAAGGTCGCCGACGCCACCGCGTTCAGCCTGTGCATGGACAACGGCATGCCGATCCTGGTGTTCAACCTGCTCACCGACGGCAATATCGCGCGGGCGGTGGCAGGTGAGAAGATCGGAACACTGGTCACCACCTGACGGTCGGCCGCCACGCGAGGAGCGAAAGGAGACACCGTGATCGACGAAACGCTCTTCGATGCCGAGGAGAAGATGGAGAAGGCGGTGTCGGTGGCCCGCGACGATCTGTCGTCGATCCGCACCGGTCGCGCCAACCCCGGCATGTTCTCGCGCATCAACATCGACTACTACGGCTCGATGACTCCCATCACGCAGCTGTCGTCTATCAACGTCCCGAGGCGCGCCTGGTGGTGATCAAGCCGTACGAGGCCAACCAGCTGCAGCAACATCGAGGACGCGATCCGCAACTCCGACCTCGGGGTCAATCCCACCAACGACGGCAACGTCATCCGTATCGCCATCCCGCAGCTGACCGAGGAGCGTCGGCGCGACCTGGTCAAGCAGGCCAAGTCCAAGGGCGAGGACGCGCGGGTCATCGGTGCGCAACATCCGCCGCAAGGCGATGGAGGAGCTGCACCGCATCAAGAAGGACGGCGAGGCCGGCGAGGACGAGGTGAGCCCGCGCCGAGAAGGACCTCGACAAGACCACTCACACGTACACGACCCAGATCGACGACCTGGTCAAGCACAAAGAAGGCGAGCTGCTGGAGGTCTAGTGGCCGATCAGCAAGCGACTCCCGTGGCAGACACCGACGCCGGCCCGACCGAGCCGCCCAAAAAGGCCTCCCGCGCCGGCCGCAATCTGCCTGCCGCCATCGGCGTCGGCGTCCTGTTGGGCGCGATGGCGATCGGGATCCTGTTTTTCGCACCGATCGGGATGGCTGCCCGGTGCTGGCGGTATTCGATTCCGATCGCCACCTACGAGGTAGTTCGCAGGCTGCGAGAGGCCGGCTACGCGCTCCCGGTGATTCCGCTATTGGTCGGCGGCCAGGCCATGATCTGGCTGACGTGGCCCTACGGCCCGGCCGGCCTCTTGGGCGCCTACGGCGGAACGATCGTGGTGTGCATGGTGTGGCGCCTGGTCGGGCAGGGTCTCAGCGAGCAGCCCGTGAATTATCTGCGCGATATCTCGGCCACCGTGCTGCTCGCGACGTGGGTGCCGCTGTTCGCGAGCTTCAGTGCGCTGCTGATCTTCCAGGACGACGGCGGCTTTCGAACGTTCACGGTGATCGTGACCGTCGTCTTCGCCGACATCGGCGGTTACGTCGCCGGGGTGTTGTTCGGCAAGCATCTGATGGCGCCGGCGATCAGCCCGAAGAAATCGTGGGAGGGGCTGGGCGGCTCGCTGCTGTTCGGCATCACGGCAGCCGTGTTGTCGGTGGCGTTCTTGCTCGACAAGCCCGCCTGGGTCGGCGTGCCGCTCGGGCTGATGCTGGTGATCACCGGCGTGCTCGGCGACCTGGTCGAGTCCCAGGTCAAGCGCGACCTCGGGATCAAGGACATGGGCACGCTGCTACCCGGTCACGGCGGGATCATGGACCGGATCGACGCGATGCTGCCCTCGGCCGTCGCCGGCTGGATCGTGCTGACGCTGCTTGCGTGACCCTCTGGCGTTGAGCCAGCACGCTGCGGCGCCCGACCACGAGGCCGACCGCGATCCCGATATCCGGCCGCTGGCCCAGCATCAGCCACGACAGCAGGCCCGCGACCGCAGGGATGACCGCGAACAGCATCGCCACCGCCGCGGCGCCGTACTTGTTGACCCCGCGCACGAACAGCGTCATGCACAGCGTCGCGTTGAGCAGCACGACGGCCGCCACCGCGCCTGCCGCCTTCCACGGGTCGGTCACCGTGAACGGCATGATCAGCGGCCAGTGCGATGACCGGCAGCGATGCACACCGCGTTCTGCAGCGCCGCCGTCGCCCGGAAGTCGACGCCGGAGCAGAACCGCTGCTGGTAGACCCCACCGGCGGCAACGCTGAACAACGAGACGAGAAGCAGCAGCACGGCGGGGTCGACGCCGCCGACCGCGACCAGTCGTCCCGCGCAGGCGGCGAGCACCGCGAGCACGCCGAGGACCAGCGCGCCGACCCGAGTCCAGGTCAAGCCCTCGCCGAGGAACATCGCCGCCAGCAGCGCGGTGACCACGGGGTTCATCGAGATGATCACCGCACCCAGCACCGCGGGCGCGCCATGCATCAGCGCCAGGTACAGGCAGGTGAACAGCAGGCCCTGGGCAAGCAGCCCGCTGATCAGCACGTGCACCAAGCGTGCGGCCTGTGGGCCACGTCACCCGGGCCAGAACGCCCAGCCAGACAGGATCGCGCCGGCCAGACCGAACCGGAATACCAGCACCGCCATCGGCGACATCGCCGAAACCGCAAGCGCGCCAATGGGATAGCCGAGCGCATAGAAGAACGTCAGAGTCGACGCGGTACCGAAGCGGCATCGTGGGCAGTGGCCATGGCTCCATAGTTGCGACCAACGCCCGTCGTCGCCAATCAATTTCCGCCAACACGAGATGGGATACTGACAGCAGCCCATGGCCACCTCTCTGCCCCTGGTTTTCGATCCACCGCGACGCGCGATGCCACCGCGGCATTTCGCCGACCTCGACGAGACCGGCCGCGCCGCCGCCGTCGCGGACCTCGGGCTGCCCGCATTTCGCGGTAAACAGCTGGCCAACCAGTACTACGGCCGGTTGATCGCCGATCCCGCAACAGATGACGGACCTGCCCGCCGCGGTGCGCGAACAGGTCGCCGACGCGTTGTTCCCGCGGCTGCTCGACGCGGTGCGCGAGATCGAGTGCGACGCGGGGGAGACCCGCAAGATGCTGTGGCGTGCGGTCGACGGCACGACGTTCGAGTCGGTGCTGATGCGCTATCCCGACCGCAACACGGTGTGCATCTCGTCGCAGGCGGGCTGCGGCATGGCGTGCCCGTTCTGCGCGACGGGGCAGGGCGGGTTGACGCGCAACCTGTCGACGGCGGAGATCCTCGAGCAGGTGCGGGCGGCCGCGGTGGAATTGCGTGACCGCGACCACGGCACGGCTGTCCAACATCGTGTTCATGGGCATGGGTGAGCCGCTGGCGAACTACAACCGGGTGCTGGCCGCGGTGCGCCGCATCATCGCGGCGCCGCCGAACGGGTTCGGCATCTCGGCGCGTTCGGTGACGGTGTCGACGGTGGGGCTGGCGCCGGCGATTCGCAAGCTGGCCGACGAGCGACTCAACGTCACGCTGGCGCTGTCGCTGCACGCTCCCGACGACGAACTGCGCGACACGCTCGTCCCGGTCAACAATCGGTGGAAGGTCTCCGAAGCTCTTGACGCGGCACGGTATTACGCCGACGTGACCGGGCGACGGGTGTCGATCGAATACGCGTTGATCCGCGACATCAACGACCAGCCTTGGCGGGCAGACCTTTTGGGCAAGCGGCTGCACGGTGCGCTGGGACCGCTGGTGCACGTCAACGTCATCCCGTTGAACCCGACGCCAGGCAGCGAGTGGGATGCCAGCCCGAAGCCGGCCGAGCGGGAGTTCGTCAAGCGGGTTCGTGAGCGCGGAGTGTCATGCACGGTGCGCGATACGCGTGGCCGCGAAATCGCCGCGGCCTGCGGTCAATTGGCGGCCGAGGGCTGACGGGACTTCGGCCGGGGGGGCATAAGTGAAATTGCCCGCGTAGCGAGCGACACGGGAGCCTATAGACGGACACCGCGGAACCACAGGGGCTTTGCCGCGGTCCGCAGGGCCATCACCCGGGTATAGATCCGGTGCTCCGTGCCGCGCGGTACAAACCCCGGACCGTAAAGCCCGCGCGCGAGTCGACGAACCCTGCCACGCCGCCGCTCCCACCGCAGCGCATCGGATACCTGTTTCGACGCACGTCCGCGGATCTCGAAGCCCTGCCACTCGAGAGCCTTGATGAGCTCGTCGACGGTCGTGGGGCCGTGTTGCAACAGGTACATCGTGAGCGCATAGCGGAGGTCGATGCCCTGCAATAGATGCCTGGTCTCCATCGGCGAACCGTGACAGGCATGTCCGACAAGTTCGTTGTTGTCGCTCGCTACGCGGGCACTTTCACATATGTGTTTCTGGAGTGGCCGCCGGCGAGTTGACGAACCACACGTTCTCCTCGCGCAGATGGCGGCTGCGCCATCCGTCGGGCGTCCGGACGAGTTCGTGGTGGTAGTAGCCGCCGCAGGACGACATCTTCGGCCATCCCGGGCAGCTGCATCGGGTTGTAGAACATCGCCCGCACTGATGCGCGTGTCGCCGTCGACGTCGGCTTCGATGTTGGTGATGTAGTGCATGCTCCATGGAATCGTGGTGAATCCCTTACTGAGGAATTCGGCGATCTCGTCCCTCGTTCCGGCGGGTATGCCTGCCGAGGAATAGTCGATGACCGCGTCCTCGAGTGAACACCGAGCGATACAGCTCCCAGTCCTTGGTGTCGACGGCTCGCGCATACCGGTACAGCAGCGCGGCGATCGCGACCTCGTCCATCAGTCGGGCATGCCGATGGTCTTGGCCTCCAGGTATTCCTTGTAGCCTTCCTCGCCGTTGCGGTAGCCGAGGCCGCTCTGCTTGGTGCCGCCGAACGGGCTGGTGATCCCGAAGTGGCTCTTGCCGTTGATCGTGACGTTGCCGGTGCGCATCCGCTTGGCGACCTCGAATGCCCGGTCGACGTCGCCGCCGCTGACCTCGCCGGACAGCCCGTAGATGGAGTTGTTGGCGATCGCGATGGCCTCGTCGTCGCTGTCGTACGGCGTCACGGTGAGCACGGGGCCGAAGATCTCCTCCTGCGCGACTTGCGAATCCGGGTCGACGTCGGCCAACAGCGTCGGCTGCACGTAGTAGCCCGTCGGCAGGTTCTCCGGGATCCCGCCGCCGGTGACCAGCCGGGCACCCGAGTCGATGCCGCTCTTGATCAGGCCGAGCACCTTCTGCCGCTGCGTCTCGCTGATCTGCGGGCCCTGCATGTTGCCCGGGGTCCACGGGTCGCCGACCGGGAAGCCCTCCATCATGGCCTTGAGGATCTCGATGCCCTCGTCATAGCGGCTGCGCGGCAACAGGATTCGGCTGGGCAGGATGCAGCTCTGGCCGGACATCACGCACGCCATCATCGCCGCCATCGGCAGCGCCGAGTTGAAGTCCGCGTCGTCGAGCACGATGTGCGCGGACTTGCCGCCCAACTCCAGCAGCGTCTTCTTCACTGTCGGCGCACCGGCGGCCAGGATCGCCCGGCCGGTCGCTGTCGAGCCGGTGAACGTGATCATGTCGACCCGCGGATCGGCCGACAGCGCCGCGCCCACCTCGTTGGCGTTGGACACCACGACGTTGAACACCCCGGCCGGGATGTCGGTCTCCTCGGCCACGATCCGGCCGTACTCGCTGCCCGACCACGGGGTGAGCTGTGCGGGCTTGAGCACCACCGTGTTGCCCGCCATCAGCGCAGGCACCGTCTCGGCGATGTTGAGGTAGAACGGCACATTCCACGGCGTGATCGCGCCGACGACACCGACCGGCTCGTAGTGGATCTTGCGCCGCGCGGGACCCAACTGCGTCGCGATGTACGCCGGTGTCGACGAGGTACTCGAACGCCCGGCCGTGCTCGGCCCAGTGCTTGACCTCCTCGATCGGGCTCTCGATCTGAGAACCGGACACCGTGATCGGACAGCCGACCTCGGTGATCAGGATGCGGCGCAGCCGCTCCTTGTTCTTTTCCAGCGCCTCGTGCAGCTGGGTCAGGCAGTGGTAGCGGAACTCGAGGTCGCGCGACCAGTCGTCTGCGTCGAACGCCCGCCGCGCCGCGCCGACCGCGCGCTCCATGTCGGCGACGGTGCCGTCGGTCGCCTGCCCGGCCACTTCCTCGCTGGCCGGGTGGATGACGTCGAATGTCGCGCCGCTGCCGGTGAACTGCAATTCGCCGTCGATCAGCATCCGCTCGTCACCGGCGAGCACGCCGGTTTCAGTCTGCACTTCCGTCATGGGAGACAGCTTTACAAATTATTGCGGGAAAGTGTCAGCCCGTTCGCCTTGATCCCTGCGGCATGGCGGAGCTGCGCCAGGAACTGGTCGTCGTCGTCGCTGCGGACGATGTAGTGCGACACCGCAACGCGAATCGCGGTCGCAGCCTTGACGCGCTCCGTTGGGTCCTGGCATCAGCTTCAGCAAGCGCGCTCGCATGACGGGAATGATCCTGCCCAGCTGGGAGATGACGACCTCAGGCTCGATGTCGACCAGTCGCACGCCCGAATACGAGTGCTGGTACTCGACGATGAACCGCAGCGCGGCGTCGAGTTTCTCCGTTCCCCGCAGACCCGCCGTCGCCCGGCTGATGCCGGTGTCGAACATCTCGCGCTCGTAGACGCCGAACGCGTCGAGCAATTCCTCCTTGGACGCGAACCAGCGGTACAGCGTCGGCCGGGAGACCCCGGCCTGCAGCGCCACCTCGGAAAGGCTCAGCTTCGTCTGCCCGCTGCGCCCGAGCACTTCCGCGGTCGCGACGAGGATCCGGTGCCGCGTCGACGTGTCCTCGACGCTTTCGGATGCTCGCGTAGTGGTTCGTTCACGTCCTGAGCCTCAATCGTTTGGTCTTGATGATCGTAGATCGTCGGTCACAGCGACTTCTCCAAGAGCGAGACCGTGTCGAGGTCATCCAGCGCGGCGACACTGCGCCGCAGACCTTCCAACGCGATGTCCTCGGCCTGCATGCCGCCCATCCCAGCCGTGATCAGCGCCGCGACGTAGGCGTAGAGGGCGCCCTGCCGGTAGCGGTCCCACAGCTCGTCGCGGTCCAGCTCGGGACCGCCGCGCGCGGCCAGCGCCCGGCGGTAGTCGTCGAGCAGTTCGCGTTCACTGGCCTGCCGGTCGGCGGTGGTCATGCTGGTGACCAGGGTGTAGGCCAGTTCGCGGCTCGGGTGGCCGCGCCGCACGGCCTGCCAGTCCAGCAGGCCCGCCGCGCCGTTGCGGAAGTAGACGTTTCCGGGGTGCGCGTCGCCGTGCATGACCGTGTGCGGCGGCGTGTCGATGAGCCGCGCGACCGCGCGGTAGTTGTCGTCGATGAAGCGGCCCTTCTCGACGGGGATGTCGGTCTTGCTCGGCGATCCGGCGCGCGGACGTCTTCAGCAGCGGGCCGATCAGCAGCGACGCGGTGTCGGCCGACGCCGTATAGAGCCAGTCGGGCGGACGCGGCCCCAGAACGTCGCGTGCAGCTCGCGCGAGCAGCTCGACGATCAGGCGGCCTGGTCCTTGTCCAGCGGGTGCAGGGTGTCGGGGAATTCGCACGCGTCGACCGCGAGGTCCTCCAGCACGAGCACGAAGCGGCCGGTCAGCGGATCGAACGCCGATCCGTACGACTTGGGCACGCCGGTCAGTTCCGGCGCCAGCTGGCTGTAGAAGCGGGTTTCGGTTTCGGCGAGCCTGCCCAGTTCACCCATCAGGCGGGTGGCCACCGTTTCGCCGGGCATCTTGACGAACACCGACTCCGGAACGCCGTCCCGGTCAGCGCCAGCCGGGCTCGCGATGACGTGCCCGCGTCGCCGCCGATCGACCGCAACCGACGTGACGGTGCGTCCCATGATCTGCGAGAGCGCATTCGCGTCGAGATCGCCGACGGTGCGGGGCAGCGATCGAACGCGGCCGACGACCGCGTCAGTGGCGATACGTTGGACACCGCGGCCCAGATGCGACGCCAGGCCGACGATCGGCGAAACCCGATTCACCTCGTCAGTTTACAAATTAACGCAGATTTGTAAAGTCGTTTCGGAAAGGATGTCCATGGCCGGACCGATGGAGGGCGTCAAGGTCGTCGAACTCGGGGTCTGGGTGGCGGGTCCAGCCGCCGGCGGGATACTCGCCGACTGGGGTGCGGACGTCATCAAGATCGAGCCGCCGACGGGCGATCCGGCGCGGATGTTCGGCCGCATGCTCGGCATCGACGACGGGGTCAGCCCGCCGTTCGAGATGGACAACCGCGGCAAGCGCAGCATCGTGCTCGACCTGACGACCGACGACGGACGCGCGACCGCGCTCGAATTGCTCAGCGGTGCAGACGTTTTCCTCACCAATGTCCGGCCCGCCGCGTTGCGGCGTACGGGCTTGGACTTCGAGACGGTGGCCGTCGCGCAATCCCCGCCTGGTGTACGGCCTGATCACCGGATACGGCGAGAGCGGGACCCGACGCCGACCGCGCGGCCTACGACGTCGCGGCGTTCTGGGCACGGGCGGGCCTGGCGCACTTGCTGACCCGCCCCGGCGAGACGCCGCCGTTTCAGCGCGGCGGCATGGGCGACCACTCGGCGGGCATGACGCTGGCCGCGGCGGTGTGTGCGGCCCTCGTCGCGCGGACGCGGACCGGGAAGGGGCAATTGGTCAGCACCTCGCTGTACCGGCAGGGCGCCTACACCGTCAGCTTCGACCTCAACACCTTCCTGATGACCGGGCATTCGATCGCGATCGGCCAGCGCGAGACGATGGGCAACCCGTGCATGAACAACTACGCGGCGGGCGACGGGCGGCGGTTCTGGATCGTCGGCCTGCAGGGCGATCGTCACTGGCCTGCGCTGTGCCGCGCGGTCGGGCGGCCCGACTGGCTGACCGATCCGCGGTTCGACACCGGCCGCTCGCGCGCCGCCAACGCCGTCGAGCTCATCGGCGAGCTCGACGAGATCTTCGCTGCCAAGCCGCTCGACGAATGGGCGAAAGTCTTTGCGGCCGAACCGGATTTCTTCTGGTCGCCGATCAACTCGATCGAGGACGTCGTCGCCGACGAGCAGTTCCACGCCGCGGGCGGCGTCGTCTACGTGCCCGACGGCGATGCGGGTGTGCCGATGGTGGCGACGCCCGCCGATTTTCACGGCACGCCGTGGGAGCCGCGCTCGGCCGCGCCGAAACTGGGCGAGCACACCGACGAGATCCTCGCCGAACTCAAGGCGCGTAATGCTTGACCGCGCCGCATGCCGAGCTGGTCCAGGAAGTCGTCGTCATCGTCGCTGCGCACCAGGTAATGCGAAATCGCCACGCGGACGGCGGTCGCCGCCGCAAGGGCGGGATCGGGCCCTGGCGCGAGGCGCTCGAGTCGTGCGCGCATCAGCGGAATGACCCGCGCCAGCCGCTTGATGACCTGGGCGGGCTCGATGTCGATCATGCGCAGACCCGGATAGGACTGCTGGTACTCGACGATGACCCGCAACGCCGCATCGAGCCTCTCGCACGCCGGCAGGTCGGCGGTCGCGTCGGCGACGGCGCGCTCGTAGTACTGCCGCTCCCACACCACGAACGCGTCGAGCAGTTCCCGCTTGGCGGCGAACCAGCGGTAGAGCGTCGGCCGCGACACCCCGGCCTGCAGCGCGACCTCGGACAGGCTCAGCTTGGTCATGCCGTTGCGGCCGAGCACCTCGGCGGTGGCGGCCAGGATCCGCTGCCGCGTCGAGTTGTCGGCGTCGGTGTCGTTCCCCCATCGCCATAGCTTTACAAATTTTCGTCCGAAGTGTCACGCTGATTCTGTGACAGCAGCATCGGTGCAGGCACGTGAGTACAGCCCGATCGACATCACGTCGCACGAGTTCTGGAGCCAGCCGTTCGCGGTGCGCGACGAGACATTCGCCCAGCTGCGCGCCGGCGACGGGCTGACCTGGCATCGGCCGTTCCCGTCGATGTTCCCGATGGAGGAGCCGGGCTATCTGGGCGCTGACGCGGCGCGCCGACATCGCCTACGTCAGCCAGCACCCCGAGTTGTTCACGTCGGCGCAGGGCGTGGCGCTGGATCCGATGCCGGCCGAGATCCAGCAGCTTCGCGTCGTTCTTCCTGACGATGGATCCGCCGCAGCACACCACGTACCGGCGGCTGATCAGTTCGGCGTTCACCCCGCGCAATGTGCGTCAGCATCGAAGAGCAGATCCACAAGAACGCGGTCGCCATCGTCGACGATCTCGTCGGCGCAGGCGACGTCGACTTCGTCGCGGCCTGTTCGGCGCGGCTGCCGATGCTGACGATCATGGAGATGCTCGGCGTCCCAACGTGCGGACCAGCCAGCGGTCGCCAAGGCCGCCGAGAAGCTGTTCGCGATGAGCGACGACGAGTACAGCTCGCTCGAGGAGCGGCCGCAGAACACCATCAACGAGATCATGCTGTTGTCCAACACCGGCATCGAGCTGGCGAAGTTCCGGCGCAGCCAACCCCGGCGACGACCTGATGACCAGCATCGTCAACGCCGAGGTCGACGGTCACCGGCTGACCGACGAGGAGATCGGCGCGTTCCTGATCCTGCTGGCGTCGGCGGGCAACGACACCACCAAACAGACCACGACGCACGCGATGATGGCGCTGGTGGACAACCCCGCGCCAGCGTGACTGGCTGATGGAGGACTTCGACGGACCGGATCGACCTGGGCCATCGAGGAATTCGTGCGGTGGGCGTCGCCGGTGCTGCAGTTCGCGCGCTTCGCCACCGAGGACACCGAGATCAGCGGGCCAGCCGGTCAGCCGCGGGTGACAAGGTCGGGCTGTTCTACTGCTCGGCCAACCGGGACGAGAGCGTCTTCGACGAGCCGCAAACCTTCGACCTGCAGCGCTCGCCGAACCCGCATCTCGGCTTCGGCGGCGGCGGTCCGCACTTCTGCCTCGGCAACCAGCTGGCCAAGGCCGAGCTGCGAAACCTGTTCCGCGAGTTGCTGACTCGACTGAAGACCGTCGAGTTCGGTGAACCCGATCTGCTGCTCAGCAACTTCGTCCACGGCGTCAAGCGTCTTCCGGCCTTCGTTCAATAGGAGTGACCATGCGGGTCGAAGTCGACCTCGACAAGTGCACAGGGCACGGCATCTGCGAGTCGATCGCCGATGACGTATTCGAGGTGCAGGACGACGGCACCGTGCTGATCCATGGCAACGAGCGGCCAGATGCCGACCGCGATCGGATGCAGCAGGCCGTAACGCAATGTCCTGCTGCGGCTTTGCGCCTCGTCGACTAGGCACATTTCGCCGAAATAGAATTCCCGGTTGTTACTTCGCGATTTTCGCCGCCCGGAATTCTATTTCGGCGCAGTCTTAGCGCTGAGGCATCGGCCGGACCAACACCGATTGCTGGATGGCCCCGACGGCTCCGCTTTCGTCGAACAGCGTGCCGATCGTCGTGCCGATGCCGTCGGGCCCGTAGTTGGTTTCCGCGCGGATGCCGATCCACTCGCCGTCGGGAATCCGGTGCACGTGCACGACCAGGTCGGTGTTCATGAACGTCCACTTCCTGATGTCGAGCTTCGTGCCGATGCCGTTGGCGTCGTCGGCCACCGCGAACAGCCGCTCCAGCGCAGTCATCGTCTCGCCCTTGACCAGGTCGACCTCCGGCCTGATCCACGACTCGCCGGGTCCTTCGCTCATCGGTTTGGTCAGCCACCGCCAGTCCAGGCTGTGCACGTAGTTGCGATCCCAATCCTTCTTCATGTCACGGCTTTTGGCCTCGGCGACGGGACGCAGGGGAGGGGCGGGCGCATGGACGACCTCGGTGGTGTCGATGGTCTGCCAGCCGCCAACCGCTGGCCCTTGCGACTGGCCGTGGGTCGCCGTCGCGGCCTGGGGCCAGCATCTCGGCGCTGACCAACTCAATCTGCTTGCCGGAGCGCTCGATTCGAGAGCTCACCCACAGGTCGCCTTCGGCGGGGACAGCGCCAAGCAGGTCGATCATCACCCGGCTCAACCTGGTGTCGTCGCGGGCTTCGCAGCGCTCGAGGGCGCGAACCAGCAGCGCGGACACCGGTGCCCCGTGTTGTATCGCGGCCGACCATGTGCTGCGGACCAAATCCGTCGCCCTGAACTTCTCGCCCAATGTGTCGGTGCCGTCGACCAGTTCGTAATACGAGTCGCTCACGGCAGCCCCGCTCCCGGCACGTCGACGGTCACCGCGTCGAGGCTCGACAGCTTCGTGCCGATCAGCCGTTGCGGGTACGCGTCCGTGCTGGACAACAGGAATAGCGTGCGGCGCTCGGGTCCGCCCAGCGTGCAGGCGATCGCGGTCCGGTCGCCCATGTCGATGCGGTCGGTTACGGTGCCGCCCTCGACGATCCGATCGAAACGGTGCGCCAGCGTCATCGACGTCCATACCCCGCCCTCGGCGTCCAGCGCAATGCCGTCGGGCGGTCCGTCGAGACCGTCGGCGAAGATCCGGCGATCGGACAGCGATCCGTCCGCGCCAACGGTGAACGCGGTCAGTCGTCGGCCGATGGACTCGGCGACGATCAGCGTCGTGCGGTCGGGCGTGATCACCATCCCGTTGGGGAAGTCGAGGTCTTCGGCCACGACTGTGGTCGTTTCGTCGGGGTCGACCCGCACGATGACGCCGCCCTCACGCGCCTGGGATCCGACATACGCGCGCCCCGCGTCGTCGATGACCATGTCGCCGAGGTCCGCGGGCACGAGATCGGACAGGTCGACGAGGGTGGTCACCGTGTCGCCGTCGTAGCGCAGAACCTGCCGGTTCTCGGTGGACGCGATCAACAGCGAGCCATCGGGGCGGAAACCCAGGCCGGATGGGGCGTGGCCCGGCACCGGCAGCGTGGTCATCGCTCCCTGCAGGTTGACGGTGTGCACCGCCTCGCCCAGCATGTCCGAGAACCACAGCAGCCCCTCGAACCATCGGGGTCCCTCGCCGAAGCAGAATCCGTTGGCCAGTGGCGTCAACGGTCGCACCTTTACAAATCACGGCCTAAGTGTCACGCTCGCTAGGTGCCACTGTCAACTACCGGCGGCCCGTCGTGAACATGAAGCGCTACCACGGCCACACCCTCCTCTACCTGCACGAGACGATCGAGCTGGGATCCGGGCGGAGCGATCGGTTCACTTCAGTGTTCAGCGACGTCTATCACCCGATGATGGAGGCGCTCGGCGCCCGGCTGTTCGCCATCTGGGAGACCACGCCCTTCAACGGGCATTGGCCGCAGGTCACGATCATCTGGGAGATCGACGCGTTCGCCGACTATGCGCGCATCGGTAGGGCACAGGCCCGTGGTGGCAGCCACGAGGAAGCCGCCGCGAAATGGTCCGACGTTCCTTTCCGAGATCCGTGCCAAGGGTGAGGGCCGGATCATGTACGCGGGCAAGAGCAACAAGACGCTTGCGCAGCTCAAGGAGGCGAACTTCTCGGCCGGGCTGGTCATCCAGGAGATCATGGAGACCAAACCGGGACGCCAGGACGACTACATCCGCGAGCTCGAGCGGCTGTACGTGCCGTGGTCGGAACGGACAGGCAAGCGCTGGCTGGGTTCGTTCATCACGACATTCCGGTTCAACGAGGTCATCCACTACTGGGCGCTCGACGGCGAATGGGACTGCTTCGAAAACCACTACCCATCCTGGAAAGACAGCCCGCCCGCGGAGATCGTCACCTGGATGAGCGTCGCCCCAGCGCTGCGCGACGGCTGGGAAGACTCGATCCTGCAGGCCCTGCCCCCCTCGCCACTGCAATGAACACACCAGTGATGCAGGACTTTTCGTACGATCCGTTCGATCCGGCGGTGATGGCCGATCCGCTGCCGTACTACCGGGTGCTGCGCGACGAGCACCCGGTGTACTACATCGACAAATGGGATACCTACGCGTTGTCGCGCTTCGCCGACATCTGGGATGTGCTCGAGATCAACGACGGGACGTTCGTCGCATCGGAGGGAACCTTGCCCGCGGCAACTGTTCTGGCGGCGCACAACGACGGGCCGGTACCGGATCCGCCGTTACATCCGATGCCCTTTCATGCGAACTTCGACGCCCCGATCTACGAGAGCGTCCGCCGCTGCACCTCGAGCCAGTTCCGGCCGAAGTCGGTCTCTCAGTTCGCGGACCGAATCCGCACCCTTGCGAACGAGCGGCTCGACGAGCTGTTGCCGCGCGGCACCTTCGACCTGACCCAGGAGTACGGCGGCATCGTGGCCGCCTCGGTGGTATGCGAACTCGTCGGTCTGCCAGTCGATTTGGCGTCGGACGTGTTGGCCACCGTCAACGCAGGAAGCCTGGCCCAGCCGGGCAGCGGGGTCGAGGTGGCCAACGCGCGGCCCGGATACTTGGAGTACCTGACCCCGATCGTGCAACGCAGGCGTGCCGCGGCATCCGACGGCGAGCTGCCGATCGTCGACGGCCTGCTCGACTACCGCCTGCCGGACGGTTCAGCCTTCACCGACATGGAAGCCGCCGTCCAGATGCTCGGCGTTTTCATCGGCGGAACGGAGACCGTGCCGAAGATCGTGGCGCACGGGCTGTGGGAGTTGGGTCGACGACCCGACCAGATGGCCGCGGTGCGTGCGGATCTCGACGCCAATGTGCCGGTGGCGCGCGAAGAGATGATCCGCTACTGCGCACCCGCGCAGTGGTTCGCCCGCACCGTGCGCACACCGTTCACCATTCACGACACGACGATCGAGCCGGGGCAACGGATCATCACGCTGCTGGGGTCGGCCAACCGCGACGAACGCGAGTACACCGACCCAGACGATTTCGTCTGGAACCGACCCATCGAGCGTCTGCTGGCATTCGGCAGGGGACAACACTTCTGCCTCGGCGTGCACCTCGCTCGTCTCGAGATCGCCATCATGGTGACCGAGTGGCTCAAACGGGTGCCCGAGTGGCGGATCGTCAGCGAGGCCGCGTCCCGCCCGCCGTCCAGCTTCCAGTGGGGCTGGAACAACATCCCGGTGGAGGTCTGACGGTGTGGTCGTATCGGCTCGTCGCTCCGTACACGTTCGAGCGAACGGAATTGCCTGAGCCATCGCCGGACTCGCTCGTCGACGGGCAGGTTCTTCTGCGCTTCCTCGCGGCGGGCATCTGCGGAAGTGACCTTCCCGGCTTCCGTGGCGCCAAGGGTCGGCTGCCCGGCGACACCGGTATCTGTGCCGCAGAGATGCACGGCTTTCCCATCCACGAGGTTGTCGGCGAAGTGCTGGCAAGCCGGCATCCGGCCCACCAGCCCGGTGATCGTGTAGTCGGCTGGGCGTCGGGCTTCGACGGGCTGATGGAACGGGTCGTCGCCGACGGCAACGGACTGGCTCCGTACGACGCCGCACTTAGCCCACAACATGCGGTCGGACTGCAGCCGTTGGCGTGCGTCTTGTATGCCGTCGAGCAGTTGCCCGATCTAAGGGGACGCCGCGTCGCGATCCTCGGCCAAGGGTCGATCGGGTTGCTGTTTTCGTATGTGGCCAAGGCGGCAGGGGCCGAACACGTCACCGGCGTCGATCCCGTCGACCGCGACCAGATCGGCGAGGCGTTCGGCGTCGACACCGTGGTCCGCGCGACCAGCGACCGCTGGGTGAGTCATCTGAAGCCGGATGACCGGCCCGATATCGTGATTGAGGCCGTCGGCCATCAAGTCGCAACACTGAACCACGCGATCGAGGCGGCGGCGTTCGGTGGCACGGTCTTCTACTTCGGCGTCGCCGACGACGACAGTTATCCGATCAGCATGCGCACGATGCTGCGAAACAACCTCACGCTGAAATCGGGTGTGACGCTGGACCGCAGGCGAGTCCTGGATGCCGCCGACGCGTACGCCCGTGCGCATCCCGGGTTGCTTACGAATTACCTCACCCACACCTTCGGTGTCGACGAGGTACAAGCCGCGTTCGAACTGGCCTGCAGGCCGGCGCCCGATCGCATCAAGATAGCGGTCGTCGAATGACAACGAGCAGACTGCAGGAAGCGCTGGCCGCAAAACAGCGGATCTGGGGCGGCTGGGTGGTGGGGCCGACCATCATCGGCCCGGAGGAGTTCGCCCAAGCTGGCTATGACTACGTCGGGTTCGACGTGCAGCACGGCTACCTCGACGACGCCGACGTCGCGCTGCTGCTGCGCCGCCTCGAGCACGTTCCCATAGCGACCGCGGTACGGCTACCGTCGGCCGATCCCGCACCGATCGGTCGGGTGCTGGACGCTGGTGCCGACGCCGTCTTTGTCGCGATGATCGAATCGGCCGAGCAGGCAGCCACGGCGGTGGCCGCGATCAGGTATGCCCCTGCGGGTGTGCGCAGCTTCGGGCCACTGCGGGCGAGCCTCGGTCACGATCCGGCAGTTCTGGAAGCCAGAGCCAGTGTGTTCGCGATGGTCGAGACTGCGCAGGGCCTTCTGGCGCTCGACGACATCTGCGCGGTCGACGGGCTCACGGGTGTCTACGTCGGGCCTGCGGATCTTGCGATCTCGATGGGATACACCCTTGCCCAAGCGTGGACCGAACCCGCCGTCCGCGACGCGATGACTCGTGTTCAGGCCACCGCCTCGGCGGCGGGTCTGGTCACTGGCATCCACGCCGGAACAGGCAAGATCGGAAAGGCCATGGCCGACATGGGGTTTCGGATGATCACACTCACTTCGGAATCCCAGGCACTGCGGCGCGGCGCCGTTGAGCACCTCAAGGAGGCGCAGTGACGTCAACGGATCGCGTTGCGTTGGTGACCGGCGCCGCGCGCGGACAGGGTGCGGCGATAGTGAAGCGACTGCACAAAGACGGATTCCGCGTCGCCGCCTGCGATGTGTTGGCCGACGACCTGGCGGCCACCGTCGAGTCCGTTGGTGGCGATGCGGCGATCGCGATCCCACTCGACGTGACATCCGAGGATCAATGGCGAGCCGCAGTCGCAGCTGTGCTCGACCGATTCGGATCGCTGACCACCCTGGTGAACAACGCCGGGGTGCTGCATCGGGCCTCACTCGCCGACGAGACGGCTGCGGGCTTCGAAAGCAGCTGGCGGGTCAACTGTTTGGGTCCGTTCCTTGGTATTCGAACTACGTTGCCGTACTTGCGCGAGGCTGACGGTGCCGCCATCGTCAACACCTGTAGTACGGGGGCGATTCGCGCCTTCCCGAACCACGCCGCATACGGTTCGTCCAAGTGGGCGCTACGTGGCCTCACTCAGGTCGCCGCCGCCGAACTCGCTGCGTCCGGCATCAGGGTGAACGCCGTGTTCCCCGGGCCGGTCGAGACCCCGATGCTCGACGAGACGACGCAGGCGCGGCTCGCCGAGCGCGCCGTCCTCGGCCGCCTGGGTAAACCCATGGAGATCGCCGACGCGGTGGCATTCCTGGTCTCAGAGCACGCATCGTTCATCACCGGCTCAGAGCTTGTCGTGGACGGAGGGCAATGCCTGCAAATGGGATGAACGGCAACGGTTTGTCGGTGGGCATCATCGGTGCTGGCCCTGGCGGGCTTGCACTGGGAATCTTTCTGCGGAAGGCAGGCTTCCGCGACTTCACGATCTTCGACCGCGAGGACGGCGTTGGCGGCACCTGGCGGATCAACACCTATCCGGGGTTGGCCTGCGACGTGAAATCGCACCTGTACTCCTACTCGTTCGATCTCAACGCCAACTGGTCAAGGCTGTGGTCGGGGCAGCAGGAGATCCTGGAGTACTTCGAGCAGTGCGCTCAGCGTTACGCGCTTGGGCCCAACCTGAAGCTGCACACCGAAATCGTTTCGGCCCGGTGGGATCCAGATTCCACGACATGGCAGCTGGCAACCGCAACCGGAGAGCTCTACACCTTTGACGTCGTCGTCTCGGCGGTTGGCCTGTTCACCCAGCCGATACTTCCCGATCTCGACGAGGAGGAGAAGTTCACAGGGACGCTGATGCACACCGCGCGGTGGGATCACTCGGTCGACCTGCGCGATGCGCGGGTGGCTGTCCTGGGCACGGGATCGACTGCCTCGCAGCTGATTCCCGAGGTCGCGAAGGACGCAGCGAAGGTCTACTCCGTGCAGCGCTCGCCGACGTGGATTCTGCCAAAGCCAGACCGGCCCTACACCGACAGGGAGAAGTGGCTCTTCGCCAACGTGCCATTCGCCAAGAAGATCTATCGAACCAGGCTGTGGCTGCGCAGCGAGTCGAACATCTCGGTGATCGAGAACGGCAGCGACAAGACGCAGGAGTTCAAGGGAATCGCTCTGCGAGCGCTCGAGTCGGCGGTGGCCGATGAGGAGTTGCGCAGCAGGCTGACTCCCGACCACCCGTTCGGGTGCAAGCGACTGGTCTTCGCAGGAGACTATCTGCACACGCTGACACAACCGCATGTTGAGGTGGTGTCCAGCCCGGCTCGGTCGCTTCGATCCCGGTCGTTGGTCACCGCGGACGGCACCGTACTCGACGTCGACGTCGTGCTGTGCGCCACAGGGTATTCGGCGGCCGACTATTTGGGTCAGATCGACGTCGTCGGGGAGCGCGGCATCTCGCTGCAGGAGAAGTGGCGCGACGGCGCGTACGCGTACCTCGGCATGGCCGTACCGGATTTCCCGAACTTCTTCATGCTCTATGGTCCGAACACCAACGTCGGCTCCAACAGCGTCATCTTCATGCTGGAGGCGCAGGCCCGCTATATCGTGCGCGCGCTGAAACACATGCGGAGAAGGCGCAAACCGTATGTCGCTGTCCGGCCAAAGACCATGGCCGACTTCATCGCCAAGATCGACGGGTGGATGGAGGGCACCGTGTGGCTCACGCGTTGCAGCAACTACTTCCGAGCCGCGAACGGCCGCGTGGTCACCCAGTGGCCGCGAAGTGCGCGGGCGTTCTGGGGGATGACCCGCCGTTTCCGGCCTGCCGACTACACCTTCGAACCGTCGTCCGAGAACCCTGCCGTCGAGGCAGGATCACATTCAGCGGCGAGCAGCTCATGATCTCGGATCGTCTCGACCCGGCACTGCGGGATTTCGCGTCGGCCCGCACGGACTTGTCGGCGAGCGTGTTGTGGGTTGTCCGTGATTCGTTGAACCAACGCCGTGCCGAAACGGCCCGCGATGTCAACACCGTCGGCGTCGATATCGAGTACCGCGAGGTGCTGTCGATTCCGGTGCGCATCTATCGCTGCGGACCGTCGCCCGCACCGGCGGTGATCTATTGCCACTCAGGGGCGTTCGTCCTCGGCAATTTGGACACCGACCACCGCCAGTGCGTGGAGTTCGCGCGACGCGGCCGCTGCACCGTGATCTCGGTCGACTACCGATTGGCCCCAGAGGATCCTTATCCGGCCGGACTTGACGATGCCGCCGCCGTGCTGACGTGGGTAGCCGACAACGGTACGAAACTGGGCATCGACACCACCCGGCTTGCGGTTGCGGGCAGCAGCGCCGGAGCAGCACTTGCGGCACTGCTCGCTCAGGCTGCCGCAGCAGGAAAGGCACCGCCGGTCGTGTTTCAGCTGTTGCACCAGCCAGTGCTCGACGATCGCCCGATGCCGTCGAAGGACGAGTTCGCGACGACCCCGGGGTTCGACGGACCCGCCGTCAAACTGATGTGGCAGCACTACCTGGCCGGAGAACCGATCCCCGCGGATGCGGTGCCTGCCCGTAGCGGTGAGTTGACCGGCGTGGCAAGCACTTTGATCACGTGCTCCGAGCTTGATCCACTTCGCGACGAAGCGGTGGACTACGCACTGCGACTACTGTGGGCCGGCGTTGCGACGGAGCTGCATGTCTTCCCTGGCACCTGCCACGGGTTCGATTCACTGCTTCCGGAGTGGGAGACGAGTCAACGCCTGTTCGAGCTCCAGGGCGTGGCACTGCGCCGCGCGCTGCACGAGCAAGAAGGTCAGCCGAGTTCCCGCGCGATGGCGGCGTGGTAGGCGTCGATGTTGGCCGGATTGACCGTCCGGAAGAAGCCGTCCGGCAGCGGGGCATGTTTGTAGGCCTCGACCGTCATCGTGCGAGTGAACAGTGTGATGCCTTCGCCGGGCTGGGTGAAGTGGTATTGGACGGTGATCCGGCCTTCCATGCCGCCGTTGCCTTCGCGATCGTGGCCAAGGCGCCCGACCGAGTTGAAGACCCACATCTTGGGGCGCATCGCGATGGCCAGGTGCCACGTGAAGATCCGCTCGGCGTCCGGGCCCGACTCCGTCCAGGTGTCGCCGACCTTCAATGGCAGCGTCTCGGGTAGTTCGCCGACCTGAGTGCTGTGGGGATAGGTCTTGGTCCAGTTGGCAGGGTTTGTCACGAAGTCGTAGATCACCTCCGGCGGGTGGCTGAATGCGGTCTCCGAACTCGTGGTGACGATGCCCAACGTCCTGCCCTTCTGTCGCGTGTAGCTGGGCTCCACTTTACAGATTGTCGGAAAAGTGTCACGGTGTCTAACGTGGACTTCTCACTGGTGGAGCTGTCAGACGAGGATCGCGAGTTCCGCGACGAACTCAGGGCGTTCTTGAAGTCGGTGGTGACCGACGAGGTCATCGCGCGCGATCGCCAGACGGGTGAGAACTTCGACGAGGGTGTCCATCTCGCGTTCGGCGCCAAGGGCTATCTGGCTTCCGATTTCCATGACGAAGCCGACGGCGGCTTCAGCCGGCTACGCCGCCGTCTCTGGAACCTCGAGATCGGGCGTGCTCACACACCGTGGTTCCACTGGGGCACGACGGCTATGGTCGCGCGGGCGGTCGATCAGTTCGGCTCACCCGAGCTCAAGGACGAAGTCATGGCGCCGACGCTGTCGGGGCGGATCCGGCTATGCCTTGGCTACACCGAGCCAGAAGGCGGCTCCGATGTTGCGACCTGTAAGACGCGCGCGGTGCGCGACGGCGACGGCTGGATCATCAACGGCTCCAAGATGTTCACGTCCAACGCGCAGAACGCCGCCTACGTATTCTTGATCACAAACACCGATCCGTCCGCGCCGAAACACCAGAGCCTGACGATGTTTCTCGTTCCGATGGATGCGCCGGGTGTGGAGATTCAACCCATCCGCACCGTCGACGGCGACCGCACCAACATCACCTACTACAGCGATGTTCGTGTCGACGACAAGTACCGCCTCGGTGAGGTCAACGGCGGCTGGGCCGTCCTGCGTGACGCGCTGAACGACGAGCACGGCACCGTCGAAAGGGGAGCCGACGGACTGCAGAAGGTCGCTGCCATGGCCGAGCATCTCGTTTTGCTCGCCGAGGCCATCGACAAGGTCGGCCGCGCTTGGCGCCGATGACGATTCGGTGAAATACCGCTTGGGCCGTGGCATCGCCCGGATGGAAGCGGCGATGAGCACTCCGGACATGTTCGGCCGGGTCGCCAACGCGCAGACCATGCGCGACGTATCGCTGGACCTGATGGACATTCAGGGCACCGTCTCTACTCTGCCTGTCGATGCGCACGGCGCCGTGGCAGACGGGGGAGCGGAGTACGTCTTCCGGCTGGCGGGGCCGACGGGCATCTACGGCGGCACACTCGAGGTCTTCCGCAACATGATCGCCCAGCACGCGCTCGGACTCGGCAGGCCGAATTACTCACCGCCCGCGAAGAAGCCCTAGAGGTGGGCGATCACCTTCGATGCGAGTAGATCGAGCGTCTCGTCGGATCCCCGGTCGTGGGTGAACAACACGATCTGGCCGAACCCGAGCTCCTGCAGTTCATGCAGGCGGTCGACGATCGCAGTGGGAGTGCCGACCAGCCCGCCCTCATGCAGCCCGAAAGCCGGTATGCCGAAGCGTTTCTCAGCGAGAGTGCGTACTGCCGGTAGCGAATCGTCATCTGGCGCAAGTGCCATGACGGCCTCGACAGAGAGCACGATTGTGTCAGGATCACGTCCGATGTCTTCGCAGATCGTCCTCAGCACCGCCGTCTTGTGCTCGAGCTCGCCCAGTGCATACGTCGGCACGTTCCACACGTCGGCATAACGGGCAACCAGCGGCAGCGTGTACTTCTCGCCGACGCCTCCCACGATGATCGGCGGCCGCGGCTGTCTGAACGGGCCCCGGCTTGATGGGCATGTCCCGCACGGTGAAATGCTTGCCCTCGAAGTCGATTCGTTCATCGGCAAACGCCTGCTGCAGGATCTCCAGCGTCTCGCCCAGCCGCGCCGAACGCTCGGCGAAGGTGCCCCACGGCAGACCGATCCGGTCGTGTTCGTCCTCGATCGAACCGCTACCGATCCCCAATTGAAGTCGGCCGCCCGAGATCTGGTCGAGCGTGGTGGCCATCTTGGCGAGGACGACCGGGTGCCGAAACTGATTGCACAGCACCATATGCCCGACCTGGATGCGCTCGGTTTGGCTGAGCAGGGCGGTGGCCAGGGTCCAGGCCTCCATCGACGGATAGTCGGGCACTCCTGGCCCGTACAGGTGGTCGTAGAGCCAGAGCGAGTCGATCCCGAGTTCGTCACAGCGCTGCGCGCGGTGCAGGATCTCGGAGTAGGTGAAGCCCATCTGAGGCAGGTAGACGCCGATCTCGGGCTTGGTCAAGGCCTCAGTTCCAATCTTCCGTGGGTGATGGTGGCGACGCCTCTGCTGGTCGCCTCGAACGCGAACGAATTCGCGTCGATGCCATAGGCATTCACCGTTAGTTCCTCATCCAGCGGCGTCGGCGATGCGAACCGCACCGCCACCCGCGCAACCCGGCCGGGATCGTCGACGCCGAGCAGGCCGAGAACGCGGTGGGTGCAGATCGCCAGCGTGCACAGGCCGTGAGTGAACACGAAGTCGAATCCGGCGGCTCGCGCCACCTCGATGTCGAAGTGGTGCGCCGACCAGTCGCCGGACACCTCCGCGTAGCGATGTGCCGTGCGCTTGTCGACGTGGTGGGTGGCCGACCCGAGCGGATGCGCCCGCACATCGTCGGGGAACCGATGATCGCGGGGCATCGCTCCCAGGTCCGCGACGCCGTGCAGACCGAGCAACACCATCGTCCACCACTGTTCGACGGCGACCGATCCGTCGGCGCCGACCTGCTCGAACTGCACCACGATTTGAGTGCCCGCCCGAGACGTGCGCACCGCCGAGATCCATGACGAGGTCTCCAGCGGCTCACCGGGGACGAGCGGCCGATGCAACACGATGTCGTGCTCGCCGTGCACCCCGCCGCGGACGCGCTGCCAGACCGCCTCGGGGAGGTCGGCCCTGGCGGCTTCCTGCGGGGCGAACACGAGGATCACCGGGAACACCGCAGGTACAGCGTGCCCAGCGAGCACGGCCGCGGTCTGGTCACCGGTGGCAGCCGCGTAGGCCGCGATGACCTCCGGTGCCAGCTGGCCGGCGAACGGGCCGTGCCGGACGGGGGCCACCGCCAACTCGCTCATGCCCGATGCCCCTTCTGCGGCGCGAACGCTGTACTTTCCGTGGTTCGCATGGTAACGACATTCTCAGAAAACGAGAAGATTGTTCTGAAGCGGGGCACATTGATGAAGTTCACGTTCACCCATCCGATGCACAGCCATCCGTACAACCCGGAGCTGGTGACGGGGTCAGGCATCGCGACGGTGGCGGCTGCGGCCGAAGCGGCCGGGTTTCACGGTTTCGGCTTCACCGATCATCCGGCACCAACACAGCGGTGGCTGGAGTCGGGCGGGCACGACGCGGTGGACCCGTTCGTGGCGATGGGATTCGCCGCGGCCCACACGACGACGCTGCGGCTGATCCCGAACATCGTCGTGTTGCCGTACCGCAACCCGTTCGTGGTCGCCAAGTCCGGCGCGACGCTGGATCTGCTTTCGGACGGACGGTTCACGCTCGGCGTCGGCGTTGGGTACCTGAAGCGGGAGTTCGCCGCGCTCGGGGTGGACTTCGACGAACGAGGGCAGCTGTTCGACGAGGCGTTGGAGGTGATCCGTGGCATCTGGACCACCGACGACTTCTCCTATGAGGGGCGGCATTTCACCGCCAAGGGCATCACGGCGCATCCGCGGCCGGTGAGCCAGCCCTCACCCGCCGATCTGGATCGGCGGCAACACGGCTGCCGCCCGCCGGCGGGTGACCACGCATGGCGATGGCTGGTGCCCGTTCCCGGCTCCCGCGATGCTGGCCCAGACCGCACGCACAGCGGAGATGAACTCGGAAACCCTGGGTGACGGCATCGACGATCTGCGCCGCCGATTGGAGGCCGCGGGCCGAGATCCGTCTGGCATCGACATCAGCTTCACCAATGCCGAAGGCGGCAGCCCTGGCGACGACGCGTTCAACGCCGACGCCTACCTCAGCGGAGTGGAAAAGCTTGCGGCGCTGGGGGTTACCTGGCTACAGGTCGGGCTGCCCGGCGACAGCCTCGCGCACGTGCTGGAGACGATCGAACGCTTCGGCAAGTCGGTGATCAGTGCTTCACGCTGAGTCAGGCCGCGATCAGTTTCAGCGGTAGACGCTCGTGTCGGCGGATGATGTTGTTGACCGCCCACGTGGGTGGAGCGGCCAGCTCGATCCGGTCGACGCGGTCGACCAGAGCCTGCAGCATGGCCTGGGTTTCGAGGCGGGCCAGACCTTGCCCGGCGCAGGCGTGTGCGCCGTGGCCGAATCCGAGCTGACGGGTGGCGTCGCGGCGGATGTCGAAGGTTTCGGGCTGAATCCCATTCGCGTTCGTCGCGGTTCGCTGAGGCGTAGATGACGAGCACGCGGGCACCGGCGGGGATCCGGTGGCCGGCGATGTCGGTGTCGTGGCGTGACTAGCCGGGAGAATGCGCGCAGCGGAGATTCGTAGCGGATGACCTCGTTGACCGCGTTCGGAATCCGCGACGGATCGTCGCTGAGGAGCTGCCACTGATCGGGGTGTGTCGGCGAACAGGTGCAGCGCATTGGAGATGGCGCTGATCGTGGTGTCCAGTGACGGGGCGATGTAGTCGATCATCAGCGGTGCGCACTCGTCGTGCGACACCTTGCCCGTCGTCGGCGGCCAGAAGGACCTCGTGGCCCACGCTGCCCTCGATGAGGCTGCGGTCTCGGACGACGCGGCGAGCGAAGCGCAGCATGCGCAGGCTGGACGGCAGATCGACTTGATGGCGTGGCGGTTCATCGGGCCGAGGATGTCGAATGTCGCGGCACCCCAGGCTAGGAGGTGGTCTCGCTGATCGCGGGGCCAGCCGATCGAGATCGGGCACCACTGCCATCGGCAGCGCGCACGCCAGATCCTCGACGCCGTCGACTTCGCCGCGTCGCAAGCGCGGTGTCGACGACGCGTGCGGCCTGCTCCTCGACGCTGTCGTCGATGGCGCGTAGCGCACGGGGCAGCAGGCGGTGCGCGACGAGCTTGCGACGCTGATCGTGTTCGGCGCCGTCGCTGTTGAGCGTGGTGCCGCGGGAGAGGCGGTTGGTGAGACGGTTGAGTGCGACGCCGTTGCCAGAGACGAATGTCTTGTCGTCGCGCAGGATGGCTTTGCATTCGGTGTAGCTCGGCAGCGCGTAGACGCGATGCCGCGGACAGCCACACACGGGTCCGAGCTGCCGCAGCCGGGCGTAGTGCGGGTACGGGTCGACGATCGCGTCGGTCGTGTAGATGTTCGGGCGGTATTCGGGAACACCGTTGCGTGGCCTTAGACAGACGATCGAGCCTTCCTTCCGGACCTGGATACCGGCGATCGATTCGCACAGGCGTTGCAGGTCTCGACCGGCGCACATGACGGTGCGGTCGGGTCGGACGATCGCCGCCGTTGCATGTGTCCGCGGCGCAGCCACTCGGCGAGTTCGCCACCGCGGTTCGGCGACATGGACAATGGCGCCGCGTTCGTTCGAGAACGCGCACTGCAGTGCTGAGTCGGGCGCGTGGTGGTGATGAATGCGAAGCCATTGCCAAGGACGGCGTCGAGACGCTGCCCGCCGGCGAGGCACGTGGGTTGGGGCACAGGGTGCCCGGCCAGCTGTCGCGGCGCGCGTGCCTTGACGACCAGCGCGGAGCGGTGCAGCGCCGGTGTTTCGCTGTCGAGGATCTTGTCGCGCATACCGGGGACGAAGCGGCATCGCGGGACGACGAGCCGGCGGATCAGATTGCCGAGCGTCGCCGCCCGCGGTCATCGACCACCCGACGCTCAGCGCAAGCCGAATCATGTGACGGGCGTGCGGTTTTCGCTCCTGCTCGTAGGTGTCCAGGACGCTGGGTGGCAGGCCGCCGTCGAGCACACCGGCCAGCTTCCACGCCAGGTTCATCGCGTCGCGCAGGCCGGCACCCATGCCCTGGCCGATGAACGGTGGCGTGAGGTGTGCGGCATCGCCGAGCAGGAAGACGTTGCCCCGGCGCCAGCGATCGGCGATCTTGCGCGCGAAAGGTGTACTCCGTCACGCGGACCAGCATCGAGGTCGCCGTGCCGAAACATGCTTCACCCACGGCGCGATGCAGCGGGCGCAGCGTTGTCGAGAGCGTTGAAGTCGTCGGCGGTCTCGCCAGGCAGCAGCCGGAACTCCCAGCGATAGCGGGTGTCGCCGATGCGCATGTAGGTGCCGGCACGGACCGGGTCGCATACTTGGTGCACACCGTCCCACTGATCGAGATCGGCGGTCGGTCGCGACGTCGACGACCAGCCAGCGCTGGTCGAACTTCATGTCGCGCATCGTCGAGCCGATCGATGACGCGCACAACACTGTTCGCGCCGTCGCACCCGAGTACGTAGTCCGCCTCGACGACGTGCTGAGCGCCGTCGGTGCGGTCGGCGAACGTAACCCGGACATGCCCCTGCCCGTCGTCGGCGATGTCAGTGACTTCGACGTCGCCGCGAAGTCCGCGCATGCGGTAGCGCTTGAGGTTGGTGCGCAACAACCTCTCGAGTTCGGGTTGGTCGAACATGTTGGCCTGCGGGAAGCCGTGCACGCTGTGGGCCGGTGTCGCGATGGAACTCCGCTAGGACACGCATGGTCGTTATCGAGCAGCCGCAACCCTTCCGCGGGCCTGGAGATCGCGGCGAATTCGTCGGCGATGCCGAGACGCGCAACGATGCGGCAGATTTCGTCGTCCAGATGCACCGCGCGCGGTTGCGGATACACGTCTGTCCAGCGATCGAGCACCAGGCAGTCGATACCATACTGCGCCAACAGGGTGGCGGCGGTGACACCGGTGGGGCCTGCGCCGACGATGACGACAGGCACAGGTGGTCACGGGTACTCTCACCAGCGGTGCGTTGGGTGCCAAGATCGATCGCGCCGTCATCGGTCGCCACGGACAGCTCGACGACATCGCCGTGCTGTCAAGTACTTCGTGGTTCTTGGCCTGCCGCTTGAAGAACGCCTTCCACTTGACAGCCGGCGGCAGCAGCGAGCCGATGATCTCGATCGGCTTCGGTGGCGCGCTGAGCGCGGTGCCGACCGGCGTGCCCGTCATGATGAGGTCGCCCGCCGCGAGGTCCTGGAATCGCGTCAGCGACTGCAGCGCCTGCAGAGGCTGGTAGATCATGTCGCCATCGACGAGCGCGTCCTGGCGCACCTCGCCGCTGACGCTCAGCCGAAGCCGCAGATCGCCGAACCGCTTCAGCTCGTCGGCATCCAGCAATACCAGCGCGGGCCCGACCGGCGTGAAGGTCGGATACGACTTTGCCTCGTAGAACTGGGTCTGGGGAAGCTGAATGTCGCGGGCCGACACGTCATTCGTCACGACGAGCCCCGCGATGTAGTCCGACAAGTTCGCCTCGGGAACCGTGGTACCGACAGGGATGTCGCGACCGATGACCAAGCCGATTTCCACTTCGTAATCCAGGAACCTGACGTGATCGGGCTTGACGATGTCGTCGAACGGGCCGCTGATCGATGCGGATGCCTTGCGGAAGAACGTCAACGGAATCGACTTCGGATCCATGCCTGCGTCCTTGACATGCGAGGTGAAGTTGGTCATCTGCGCCACGACGCGGCAGGGTGCCGTTACGGGCGAGACCAGCTCGAGGCTGTCGATAGGAACGGTGTCGGAACTGTGGGTGGCGGCGTCGATGGCGGCCCGGTCGGCCAGCAGTTCACCGGTGGTGATTGCGGTAGTGGCGATTTTCGCTGCGCCAGTGGCGGTTTGAACCCACCAGGCATCGGCGGTACGAAGGACGGAGATGGTCATGAGCGAGCTACTTTCAGTAGGCCGATGAGGCGGTTGATATCGAATTCGTTGTCATCACGCAGCGCGGCGATCATGGACCGAGCTTCGTGGGGAATGGATTTGGGGTTCATGCCGAGGAAGTCCTTGCTCGCGGGCGGCCCCCACTGGGCCAGGCCGGACGCCGTGAATGGCGCCCAACCGGGCTCTAGTGTCGAGTCGAACATGTCGCCGTCGGCGAAGTGCTCGACCATGAACCCATCGGGGTCGCGCCAGTAGTCGAACAGCTGGCTGCCCTGGATGTGGCGGCCGATGCCCCAGGACCGGAAATAGCCTCGTTCCCTGAGGTATTCGCCACCGGCAGCCAGCGCGTCGAGGTCACACACCTGATAGGCCGAATGTACGTATCGGACCTGCGGCCCGAGTGCGATCGCCAGCGTGTGATGGTCGGTGGGGGTGGCCCCGCGGTCACAGCGGATGAAGCTCATCGTCGGCCCGCCGTCGCGCTGGCCGGGGAAGTAGAGGAAGTCGCTGACGATCATCCCGAGGGTGTCGAGATACCAGTTCAGCGTCTCGAGGTACTTCGTGGTCTGCAGTACCAGGTGGCCGAGCCGCTGCACCTTCGTGGGTTCCCGGCGCGGGCGCTGCATCGTGTTCACCCGCTGCAGTTCGTGTCCGACGTTGAACGTGTGCGGGAGCTGTGACGGCTGCGACTCGAGCTGCTGCATGCCCGCGACGACACGCACGGGTACGCCACTCGGGTCGAGTAGATCGACGGCGATCCCGCCGATGGCCGCGGGGAGTGGACGGGTGTGCACGCCGGTCGCGTCGGCTAGGCGCCGCAGATCGGCCTCGTCCTGTGCCTTGTAGGCGGCGCCATGGAATCGGGTGCCCGAGCCGCGCCGAACGATCACGCATGGTGCGCCGGCATCGGTGCCCCGCAGGAGTAGCTCGTTCCCGGTCCGCAGCACGGTGCCGAAACCGAATGCATGAGCGAACGCCTCCGCCCGTGCGAGGTCGGGCTTCTCGAACTCCAGCCAGGCAATGTCCTGCACCTTGATCACCGGACTTCGGGACCGACCCGGGTGCTCACCGGCGCGGGCGCCCCGCTCGCTGTGCAGGTCATTGTGGGCGCCGACCAAGTCGCTCATCCCAACTCCTCTCGTGACTGACGAAATCGTCACATACGAGGTTATGCTCAGTCAAGAGTTTCTGACGAAATCATCAAAAGTGAGGATGTCTGTTAGGGTGAGGTCGTGAGCGAGCAGCCCGACGCACCGGTCAACCGCCTGGAGCGGCGCAAACAGCGCACCCGCGCCGCGTTGATCAAGTCGGCGCAGAGCTTCATCGCGGCAGGAAAGTTGAACGTGCCGGTACTGGAGATCACCCAGGCCGCGGACGTCGGGATGGGGTCGTTCTATAACCACTTCGAGAGCAAAGAGCAGCTGTTCGACGCCGCAGTCGCCGAGGTACTGGATGCCCACGGCGCGCTGCTCGATCAGCTCACCGCGTCGATCGATGACCCGGCGGAAGCGTTCGCGTGCAGCTTTCGGCTGACCGGGCGGCTGTTTCGTCGCCGACCCCAAGAAACGCAGATAATGCTCGCCAACGGGCTGTCGCTGATCTCGTCCGATCGCGGGCTCGCCCCACGTGCACTACGTGACATCACGGCTGCGGTGCAAGCCCGCCGATTCCAGGTCGACGACCCCCAACTGGCGCTTGCCGTCGCCGCAGGGACCTTGATGGGTCTTGGCACGCTACTTCGCGATCAGCCTGAGCGTAATGACGCCGCTGCCGCCGACCGGGTAACGGAGGACCTGCTGCGCCTCTGGGGGATGTCGGCGGACGAAGCGCGAGAAGTCTGCCAGCGTCCACTTCCCGACATTGATGGACAGACGCTGCCCGACTCGGCCGCGTGAATGGCACTTCGGCATAACTGCAGCGGGTGAAAATCCGATGACAGGTGCATCGCCTACGGCAAGGATTGAGTAGGCAGCAATCCAACTGGCAGAGGTGTAACGAGTGAATCTTGCTGAGTACGACGCGTTGAGCTTCGACTGTTACGGAACACTCATCGACTGGGAAACCGGACTCTCGACGGTTCTCTCGCCGTGGGCCCGCGAGGCCGGTCTCGAGGTCAGCGACGAGGAACTACTGGTTGCCTACGCGGACAACGAGCAGCGCGTCGAACGTGAGAACCCCACCGCGCTGTATCCGGCGATCCTCGCCGAGTCGTTCCGACGGATCGGCGCAAGGCTTGGCGCGGTGGTGTCGGATGACTGGGCCGACAAGATTGGCGCGTCCGTGCCGTCGTGGCCGGCGTTCCCCGACTCTCCCGACGCCTTGGCGTCCCTGGCCGATGACTACAAGCTGATCATTGTCTCCAATGTGCACCGTGAGGGATTCGCAGGAAGCAACACGCTTCTCGGTGTCACCTTCGACAAGATCATCACCGCTGAGGACGTCGGGGCCTACAAGCCGGCCCCGAACCACTTCGAAGCCCTCGGCGCGGCGCTGGCCGATCTCGAGGTGCCGCGAGAACGTTTACTGCACGTCGCGCAAAGCCTTCGCCACGACCACGTGCCGGCAAAGCGTCACGGGCTCGCCTCGGTCTGGATCAATCGGCGCCACGACCGCCCGGGTTGGGGTGCCACAGCCGAACCGGATGAGGAATTCAGCTACGCCATGGAGTTTCCCTCCATGGCGGCCTTCGCCGCGGCGGCACGAGAGAGTCAGCGGAGCTGATCGAGCAGCAGCCCACAACGGGCTAGTGTGAGGCAGGTCACATCGATCGAACGCTGTCGGCGTTCATAGTCGAAAGGCCGTGCTGCATGAGCATTCTCAGCTCCTCACCGACAGGAATCTTCCGCCGCAAGCCGGTGGATGAGGTCGAACCCGAAAATCTCGAGGAGGGTGGCGGACTTCAGCGCGTGCTGGGGTTGTGGCAACTCACCGCGATCGGGATCGGCGGCATCATCGGCGCTGGCATCTTCTCCCTCGCTGGCGCGGTGGCAAACGAGAAGGCCGGGCCAGGGGTTCTCTTGTCGTTTCTGGTCGCGGGCATCGCGAGCGCGTGCGCCGCGTTGTCGTACGCAGAGTTCGCGGGAATGATCCCCAAGGCCGGCTCGGCGTACACATATGGCTACGTCGTCCTTGGCGAGGGCGTCGGCTGGTTCATCGGCTGGGACCTGCTGCTGGAGTACACCGCCATCGTTGCCGTGGTTGGCATTGGCATCTCCGGTTATTTCGGCTTCCTCGTCGAACAGATCGGGCTGAACCTGCCGGAGTGGATGCTCGGCGCACCGGGCAGCGACCCCGACCAGCCGGGCCGCGTCGTCGACCTGTTCGCACTGCTTCTATGCCTGTTGATCGCCTTCGTCCTCACCCGCGGCGTGCGCAGCGCCGCTCGCGTGGAGACCCTGCTCGTCTGGCTCAAGGTCGGAGTCGTCGTCCTGATCGTTGTGCTCGGCGTGTTCTACGTGAACGCCGACAACTACACGCCGTTCCTGCCGTTCGGCTGGAGCGGGGTTTTCGCCGGCGCGTCGGTGGTGTTCTTCGCGGTCTTCGGATACGACGCCATGAGCACGGCCGCAGAGGAGTCCACAAGTTCTCGAAAGCTGTTGCCGAAGGCCATCATTTATTCGCTGGCCATCTCGATGGTCCTCTATGTGCTCGCGTGCCTCGTGCTCACAGGGATGGTGAAGTACACCGACGTGGATCCGGAGTCGGCCTTCGCGCAGGCCTTCGAAAGCGTTGGGCTGCCATGGATCGCGACGCTGATCTCGGTCGGCGCCATTCTCGGGATCGCGACGGTGATGTGGACCTTTATGTACGCCGTGACCCGGGTCTGGTTCTCGATGTCCCGAGATGGGTTGCTGCCCAAGTGGTTCGCCGCCGTCAGCCCCAAGCACCGGGTGCCCGTGCGCGTCACCTGGATCGTGGGCATCGCCTCGGGCCTGATCGCCGGCTTCCTGCCGATCGCCGAGGCCGCCGAATTGACCAACATCGGGATCCTGCTCGCCTTTGCGGTCGTGTGCACCGCGGTCATCGTGTTGCGCTACCGGTCACCCGATATCGAGCGCGGCTTCAAGACTCCCGGCATGCCGGTCATCCCGCTGATCGGGGTCGGGTCGTCGATTTGGCTGACCACCTACCTCACGACGGTCACCTGGCTGCGGTTCGCCGTGTGGCTGGTCATCGGACTGGTGATCTACGGGCTCTACAGTTACCGCCATTCGCACTTGAACACCACTTTGCAGGACCGAAAGTGAAGTTATGCATCATCTTTGGTCGATTCTTCAAGCGGTAAGGAACGTTCGGCGCAAATCAGTTCAGAACGCGGCCTCGGGCAGGCTCATGATCTCGTCGTCGAGGTTCTCGATGATGCCGCGCAGCCCGTGCAGGTTCGGCAGCATGTTCGCGGCGAAGAACACCGCGGTGGCGATCTTGCCGCGATAGAACGCTTCGTCACCCTTCGAGGGGTGGCCGGACAGCGCGGCGTGGGCCACGTTGGCCTGCACAAGCAGCCGCCAGCCGATCAGCAGGTCTCCGACGGCGAGCAGGAAGCGGACCGAGGCGAGGCCGACTTTGTAGATCTCCGTGGGCTGTTCGGCGGCGGACATCAGGTAGCCCGTCAAAGTCGCCGTCATCGCTTGGACGTCTTCCAGCGAGGTGCGCAGTTGGTCGGCCTGGTTCTTCAGCGCCGCGTGGCATGTGTCGATGGTCTTGCTGATCTGCCCCGCCACGTGTGCCATCGCCTCGCCACGATCGCGAACGATCTTGCGGAAGAACAGGTCCAGCGCCTGGATCGCGGTCGTGCCCTCGTACAGCGAGTCGATCTTGGCGTCGCGGATGTACTGCTCGATCGGATAGTCCTGCAGGAAGCCCGAACCGCCGAAGGTCTGCAGCGACTCGGTCAGGATTTCGTATGCGCGTTCGGAACCGACACCCTTGACGACGGGCAGCAGCAGGTCGTCGACGCGGTGCGCCATCGACGGATCGGCACCCGAGACCTGTAGCGCCACATCGTCGTTCTGGTGTGCGGCGGCATACATGTACAGGGCCCGCAGACCCTCGGCGTAGGCCTTCTGCGTCATCAGGCTGCGGCGCACATCCGGATGGTGAATGATCGTGACCCGCGGCGCCGCCTTATCGGTCATCTGGGTCATATCGGCGCCCTGCACCCGCTCCTTCGCGAACGCCAAGGCATTGAGGTACCCGGTCGACAGGGTGCCCGTCGACTTGACGCCGATCGTCATCCGCGCATTTTCGATGACGGTGAACATCTGAGCGATGCCGGTGTGGACATCGCCCACCAGGTACCCCACGGCGGGGATCCCGTGCGCGCCGAAGGTCAATTCGCATGTGGGGGAGGACTTCAGACCCATCTTGTGTTCCAGGCCGGTCGCGAAGACGCCATTGCGAGGGCCGATTTCGAGCGTGTCTGGATCGAATAGATAGTTCGGCACGTAGAACAGGCTCAGACCCTTGGTGCCGGGGCCTGCCCCCTCGGGTCGGGCTAGTACAAGGTGGAATATGTTCTCGGCGGTGTCGCCCACATCGCCACCGGAGATGAATCGCTTCACGCCCTCGATGTGCCATGTGCCGTCGGGTTGACCGATGGCCTTGGCGCGGCCCGCGCCGACGTCGGAGCCGGCGTCCGGCTCGGTCAACACCATGGTCGCCGCCCAGCCTCGCTCCAGGCCCATTGCGGCCCAACGCTTCTGCTGTTCATTGCCTTCGACGTAGAGCGCGTTGGCCATCGCAGGGCCCAGTGCGTACCAGAAGGTTGCCGACGGATTGGCGCTTATCAGCATCTCGTGGATCGCCCACGTCAGCGCCGCGGGCGCGGGTACACCGCCGATCTCCTCGGCGATGCCGATGCGCCACCACTCGGCGTCCTTCACCGCCTGCACCGACTTCGCCAATTCGCCCGGCACGCTGATGGTGTGTCGCTCCGGGTCGAAGACCGGCGGGTTGCGGTCGGCAGCGGCGAACGACTCCGCGACCGGCCCCTCCGCCAAACGGGCGACCTCGTCGAGCATCGTGCGCGCAGTGTCGACGTCGAGATCGCCGTAGCCGCCCGAGGAGAGAACGTCGCCGAGATTCAACACCTCGAACAAGTTGAATTCGATGTCACGGACATTGGTGATGTAGTGCCCCAACGCATTTCCCTCCGCTAAGCAAACTGGAGAAAGTGTGGCGGAGCAGGGAAAACGTACGCAACCGTAACCAGGCGCAACCTACGGTGACGGAACCGTAGGGTGCGAGGTCAACCCATCGGCTGTGACGCGCGTCACAGCCGATGGCAGTTCGGCGAGGACGTCGGCTCGGCCGGCGTCGAAGCTGAGATGTCCCTTGATGGGCAGGCATTCGGGCGGCGGGTGCTCGTAGCTCCACGCGACGTCGTCGACGACGGTGTCGCCCGACAACCACCGCCCAGTACGTCGCGTAACCCTTGTAGTTGCAGTAGCTGCTCGTCTCGGTGCGCCGCAACAGGTCGGTGCGGACAACCGACGGATCGACGTAGAGCCGAGGTTCGAGCGCGGTTTCGAACACGATCACCGTGTCCGCGGTGTCGACGAGTGTGGTGCCTGCGACGGTGACGCGAAGCGCTCGGTTCGTCGGTCGGCAGTCGACGCGGTGATACGGATTCGGTGGGTAGTGGACGAGCGTGCGCCCCTCCTCGATCCACGTGTCGACCGCGTCCCAGGCCACGTGGACGTATCCCGGCGCCGCCGGTTCGGGGTCGCTGGGAAGGTCGCCGACCTCGTCGGCCGGGAACGCGTAGCTGAGCGGGTGATCGCGGCGGTGCACCATCAGCGCCCGCTCGGTGTCGATGACCACCTCGCCGTTGCGGATGCCCTGAACGCGTCGTGGATGTGGCTCGACGAAGACGACGCCGTCGGGCAGCGGAGGGGAGAACCAGCCGGCCGGCTCCTTGCTGAGAGGGCCACGCCCGGCGACAAGACTCATTTCCTCAGCTTTACAGAAAGTCGCGTGGCGGGATCGCCCAAGGGGTGGAATGGGCGCGGGGGCAGTGACGAAGAGGGGTGGGATGAAGCGACTCAACGGCGTGGACGCCTTGATGCTCTACACCGAGACACCTGAGATCCATATGCACACGTTGAAGATCGGCGTGCTCGACGTGTCCGGCCTCGAGGGTGGATACAGCTTCGACCTGTTCCGTCAGCTCGCGTATCCGCGGCTGCAGGCCATGGCGCCTCTTCGCCATCAGCTCGTCAACGTCCCGCTGAAGCTGCATCACCCGATGTGGGTGGTGAACGACGACATCGACTTCGACTATCACGTTCGCCAAGCGCGGGTGCCCGCCCCCGGCGGGCGCCGTGAACTGGATCAACTGATCGGTGAGATCGCCAGCACCCCGCTGGATCGCAGCCGTCCGTTGTGGGAGATGTACGTCGCCGAAGGCCTGGCCGACGACCGCATCGCGATCATCCACAAGGTCCACCACGTGCTGGCCGACGGAATGGCATCGGCCAATCAGATGACCAAGGCGATGGCGCCGTTCGATCCGACCGAAGACATTCGTGTCTCTGACGGCTCAGACGCGCCTTGGACACGCGCGGATCTGCTGAAGGCCGCCGGACGTGATCATGTGGGACTCATCCGGAAGCTGCCGCGCCTGGTGAAGGAGACGGCGACCGGGGTTTCGCGCGTCCGTCGCCGGTCCAAGGAGCGGGGCCAGCATCCCGATCTGGCCCGCAACTTCTCCCCGCCAACATGTTTCATCAACCACGTTGTGACGCCGGGTCGCCGGTTCGCGACGGCGCCGCTTGCCCTGGCCGACGTCAAGGAAACGAGCAAGCACCTCGGGGTCACGCTCAACGACATCGTCTTGGCGACGGCGGCGGGTGCGTTGCGGAGGCTCCTGCTGCGCTATGACGGCCGGGCGGAATCTCCGCTCATCGCCGGTGTGCCGGTGAGTTACAACACCTCGCGGGAACGCTTGGTGGGCAACGAGTTCACCTACATAACCCCGTCGTTGCCGGTACACATCGACGATCCCCTGGAGCGGGTGCGGTTGACCTCGATGGGCACCAAGATCGCGAAAGAAAATCACCAGTTGCTCGGGCCGACTGTCCTGCCCGCGTGGCTGTCGTACCTTCCCCCTGCGCTCGCGCCGGGGATGTTCCGCAGTCAGGCCAAGCGGGTCGAGTCCGCCAGCGTGATGAACTTGGTCATCTCGAATGTGCCGGGACCGCGTGAGCGGGGGGACATCGAGGGCGCGACGGTCAGCGAAATCTATTCAGTCGGACCGGTGGTGACGGGCTGCGGCATGAACATCACAGTGTGGAGCTATGTCGATCAGCTGGCCATCTCGGTGCTGACCGACGACGTCACCCTGGACGACCCGCATGAGGCAACCGATGCAATGATCGACGCCTTTGTTGAAATCAGAAGCGCCGCAGGGCTATCCACTGACTTGACGCCCGTTGGTTCCGCAATGCCACTGGCTGCGGCCGCCGGTTGAGCCCTAACCGAGCACGGGGAAGCGGCGCTGCTCGGCCAGCCTGCCCAAGCCTTTCTGCATCACCTTGCGGACATAGGCGTCCACCTCGGCGACGTCCGGGTCCTCGCCGAACCGAGCGGTGATGTCGATGGCAGGCAGCACCTGCGTGACGATCTTGCTGGGCAGCGGCAGGTTCATTCCGCCGAGCGTCACCCCGAACGGGAAACCCACCGCGATCGGTACGAGCTCGCTGCGGGTCAGCCGCTTGATGATGCCTATCCTTTTGGCGAGCCAGGTGCCGCGGGTTAGGAAGTACTGCGTTTCCTGCCCGCCGATCGACACAATCGGCACGATCGGCACACCAGCCTCAATGGCCGTCCGCACGTATCCGGTGCGGCCGTTGAAGTCGATGACGTTTTGCGACGACGTCGGCCGCGTCGCGTCGTAGTCCCCGCCGGGAAAGACCATCACCGCGGCGTCGTCGGCGAGTGCGCCTGCGGCGTTTTCCCGACTGGCCGGAATGACCCCGAGCTGTTGGAAGAGCTTCTTGGTCGGCCCGACGGACAGCATGTCGTGGCTCAGCGTGTAGAGCGGCCGGTCGTAACCAAACCGGTCGTAGAAGTCCACCGCGAATATCGGCACGTCGGTCGTCGTCGAACCGCCCGAGTGGTTGGAGACGAGCAGGGCCCCGCCAACGGGTACGCGGCCCAGATCCTTTACTTCCGAGCGGAAGTACTTCTTGGCGATCGGCCTCAGGATTCCGACGACACGTTTCGTGATGTCCGGATCCCACTTGGCGATCTCTGGAATTTCGTTGGCTACCTGGTTTTTAGCCAGCTGTAGTGATGGCATACACGCCCCCTGTTGAATGTTCCCCGGCCCCTTGCTCGAGAGGATGAAACCTTCCCTGCAGTGACCGCCCCGAGTCATCAGCGTTACAGAGTCGGCGGGATATGTCACGGGGATGTGAGGCATCCCATACCGCTCAGTACGGTCGATGCGGTCACGCGTCGCGAATCGAACCTTTACAGAACCTCACAAAAGTGTCACGCTCTTTGTTGTGCCTCAGTTGGACGACATCGTGGATAGGACACCCATGGCAACCCGATCCTTTACCGCCGATGACGAGATCGCTGCGGGCATTGGCCCGATCGATCGCTTGGCCGCGGGCAGGATTCTCCGGTACCAACTCAATGTCGTCGCATCCACCACCGAAGACGTCGTGCAGTCGGCCGGCGGATGGTTGTGCGATCGCGCGAGGGCAGGGTGGGACGTCAACGTGCTGGTCGCTGGTGGCGGTGAGCCCCGGGCGCTCGCGATTCTCGGCGCAACGGCAGTCGACCTGGACGAGGGTTTCGACTCAATGGTGAGAAGCGCGTCGCGAGTCGGGGCGTTGGCGGTGAGCGCCGATCTACTGGCCGCCGACGCGCGCGTGCGCGAGGAGATCCTTCGGATGTTGAAGCGCGGACTCACCGAAGTGATCGTGTGGGGCAAGCAGTGGCCTGGCGAGCTCGGTCGTCAGGGCGACCCAGTCCAGCACCGGGTGAGTCCCGCGGCGCGGGCGTTCAAGTCGCACGCCCTTGCGGCCGCAGATATTTCGTCGGCTTCGGTCACGCCGACAGAGACGCTCTTCCGAGTCGGAACCGGCTCATTCCGCCAGCTGTACTCCGTCTGATACTCCCGATCGCTACCTGATCCAGCCGCGGCGTTTCAGCCACCAGTCACGCACGACCGCGATGACGATGAGGACCGCGAAAACGATCAGGAACGCGTCCTCGATATGGCCGACGTGGTTGCCGTGCATCATCACGAGCAGGAACGCCGCCGAAAGCAGACCGCCGATGTGGATCAGCTCGGATGTTCTCCTTGGACCAGCCCCATTCCGCGGACGGCACATCTTCGACATCGACGCCGGTGTGTCGTTCCACCTCGGTGCTTGCCACGGCTGCTCCTCACGGTCGCTGAAGTCTGCGGCTCATTCTGGCATAGGACTACTACGCGCCGCCGTACACCCACAGCGACGTCGTTAGCCAATTGCTGCCAGTGACGCATGGGGACGCGGTAGCGTCATCGTCGCACCACAGGGGGATGAGTATGGCGGGGCAGTTTGAGGGCAAGGTTGCCTTCATCACCGGTGCGGCGCGGGGGCAGGGCCGCTCACACGCCGTCCGATTTGCCGAAGAAGGCGCGGACATCATCGCCTTCGACTTGTGCGAGCAGATGCCCACCGTGCCTTATCCGATGTCCAGTCCGGAGGACCTCGACGAGACCGTCAATCTCGTCGAGAAGACGGGCCGCCGCATCGTCGCCGAGCAGGGCGACGTCCGTGACTTCAAGCGCCTGCAGGGCGCAGTGGAGAGCGGTGTGGCCGAGTTGGGCCGCATCGACTACGTGCTCGCCAACGCAGGCATCCTTCCTGCCACCGCCGAAGACATAGACGAGATGGCGCGCTACGTCGACGCGATCGACGTGCTACTCAACGGCGTGTACTACACCATCGAAGCGGCATTGCCTGCGCTGCTGGAGCATGGTGACGGCGGAGCGATCGTCATCACCAGCTCGACGGCCGGACTGAATTCTTTGTGCCCGCGGTTCAGCGTAAGAAGCCACGGTCTCGCCGGCTACCAAGCGGCCAAACACGGCGTGATCGGTCTGATGCGGTACTACGCATCAGCGTTGGCGGAGAAGAACATTCGCGTCAACACGGTGCACCCGACCGGGGTCGCCACGCCGATGCTGATCAACGAGTACGTCGAGCAGTACTTCGGCGAGCATCCCGAAGCGCTTCCCGCACTGCAGAACCTGTTGGCGGTCGAGCTCATCGAAGCCGCCGACATCAGTGAGGCGATGCTGTACCTGTGCGGTCAGTCCGGTCGATACATCACCGGTATCACGCTCCCGGTCGACGCCGGGCTCGGCATCAGAAAGTAATAGTCAACGATCCGCCCACAGCAACGTGGGCATGCCCTTGATGCTGCCCGCTTTTGCGGCTAAAGAAACAAGATGCAGTTTTGGAGCGGCACAGCGTTCATGAAGACTTCCGAAGCCGTCGCAGTGGCGCAGATGTTCGACGAGGCGGGCTATGACGGGATCGTCACTCCGACCACATGATCTACCCGCGCGAGCTGTCGTCGCCCTACCCCGATTCGCCGACCGGCAAGCCGATGTGGACGCCCGATACCGCCTGGCCCGACCCCTGGGTGCTGACCGGTGCCATGGCGTCGGTGACGCGACGGCTGCGGTTCTCCAACGCCGTGTACATCGCGCCCGCCCGGCCACTGTTGGACGTGGCCAAGCAGGTCGCCACCGCTTCCGTCGTCTCCGACGGCCGCGTGTCTCTTGCGGTCGGCGTCGGATGGATGCGCGAAGAGTACGAACTGATGGGGCAGGACTTCGACAACCGCGGCAAGCGGCTCAACGAGATGATTCCCGCGTTGCGCGCGCTGTGGCGCGGGGGCTGGGTGTCGTGGAGCGGCGAGCACTACGAGGTGCCGGAGATGATGATCGAGCCCCATCCCGAGGAGCCGGTGCCGATCCTGTGCGGTGGTGAATCCGAAGCGGCGCTGCGGCGCGCCGCCAGACTGTGCGATGGCTGGGTGGGCTACGCGTACGCCTGGGACGACGCGGTCCGCTATGTCCAGAAACTGAAGGACCTTCGCCGCGAGTACGGGCGGGAGAACGAGCCCTTCGACATCCTGCTCGCGCTTCTCGAGCCGCCGACGCCGGATCTGTACAAGCGCGCCGAGGACATCGGCATCACCCAGGTGATGGGTGCCCCGTGGGGCGGTATGGATCTTTCGTCGGGTGATGCTGAACGATTCCGCGAGCCGATCGAACGGTTCGCCGAAACCATCATCGAGAAGGTCCGCTAGGCGGATACGTTTGCTTCGTGGCTGATTCGTCAGACGATGAGATCCGAGAACTGATCGAGTGCCTCTACGGCGCGATGGACAAACGGGACACGTCGACCTTCGACGCGCTGGTGTCACAACGGGTGGTCGTCGAGGTCGGAAGTTCGGAGCCGATCGGGCTGGACGAATGGCGAGCCAACCTTGAGGCGTTCTATCGCGGCTTTCCGGACGGCAGGCACGTGATCGAGGAGGTCCTCGTCGCCGGCTCGCACGGCGTCTCGCGATGGCGCTTCGTCGGAACCCACACCGGTGAGTTCCAGGGCAGGGCACCGACCGGCAAAAAGGTCTCCGTCGGAGTGATCCACATCGACCGATTCCAGGGCGACATGGTCGTGGCGCACCGCGGCCAGCTGGACATGCATGGGCTATTAGCGCAGCTCGACGGCGATTAGCGGCGCTTGCGCCAGATTGACACTTGCGGTGACACCATAGTGATGTCACCATGACACCATGGACTTGCAACCGTATGTGGACGGGGTGCGCCACGAACTGTCCGTGGCAGCCGCCGCGGGAGGCCCGGACGCCGAAGCGCTTGCCGAGCGGCTGACCGCGCCACTGGAGTCGGCGATCCGGCTGGCGCTGCTCGAGGCGCTGTCCGAGGCGGCCGAGCAGATCACCCGCGACCTCGCGCCCGGTTCGGTCGAGGTGCGGCTGCGAGGGCGCGACCCGTAGTTCACGGTGTCGTCCGGCATAGAGGAGTTGCCGGAAGCGCCGGCATTCGTCGCGCCCGAGTCCGAGGACGACGGCGGTACGTGGCGCGTCACGCTGCGGCTGCCGGAGAACCTGCGCGCCGGCGTCGACGCCGCCGCCCGCGCGCGACGGGCTGTCGGTGAACGCCTGGCTCGTCCGGGCGGCCGGCGCCGCGCTTGGCTCGAATTCCGCTCGGCGCTCCCGCGGCACGTCAGACAAGTCCTACAGCGGCTGGGTCCGCTGACCACCACACCGATAAGGAGATAAGGATGCCCAATTTCGATACCCCACAACCCATTACCGCGACGGTGGGGATCAACGCCGGCTCGGTGCGGCTAGTCGCAACTGACCGCGACGACACGGTTGTCGAGGTACGGCCGCGAGACGAATCACGCAGTCACGATGTCAAGGCTGCCGAGCAGGTCCGCGTGGACTTCAAAAACGGAACGCTGGCTGTCACCAGTAACCGCGGATTCTCGTTTCCCCGCAGGGGAGCGGTCGTCGTCGACGTCGCGCTTCCGGCTGGTTCTCGGTTGGATGTCTCGGTCGCATCCGCGAACGTCGTCGCCGACGGCGAGTACGCCGACTGCAAGTTCGCATCGGCCAGCGGTGACCTGGCCGTGGAGTCTGCGGCGGGAAACATCAAGGCCGACACGGCTTCTGGCGGTTTGACCGTTGACGTCGTCAAGGGATCGGCCACGATTTCCACCGCTTCCGGCGACGTTGCGATCGGCGATCTCGACGGGGATGTGAAGTTCCGCGCCGCCAGCGGCTCGCTGACTGTCAGGCGCCTCCACGGCAATGTCAACGTGCAGGCCGCTTCTGGCGATGTCACTGTCGCGACAGCAGTCAACGGCGGCGTTTCCGCGCAGACCAGCAGCGGGGAGGTCGTGGTCGGCATCGCGGAAGGCACTGCGGCCCAACTTGATTTGCGGACGCGATCGGGCAAGGTCCGCAATTCGCTGGCGGAGTCGGACGGTCCGACAGACGGTGATGAGACACTCGTCGTGCATGCCCGGACCGCCTCCGGCGACGTCGTCGTGCAACGCGCGACCGCGGAAGCGATGTCCTAGCGCGGCCGTCAGGCCGGATCCGGCTCGAACCGGAAGACGGTGAGTTGCCCGGCGAGTTCCTCGAATTCGTCGGGAGCTCCCGTCGCGGACCAGCCCCGACCGTTTCGCGAAACCGACACCGACCGGCACCTTGACCGCAAAAGCCCGCAGCACGGGACCGGCTTCGTCCGTGCTGAGTTCGACGATCTTGACCCGTCGTGACTTGCGGCCGCGGCTGAGCGTGCCCGCTCCGGCGGCGCGGGCATTGGCAGCCCAATCGGAGCCGGGATAGCCGGCGACGGTGTAGAGACCGCCGTCGTGTTCGAACGGTGTCATCGGGGTGCTGCGCGGTCTGGCCGGACTTCCGGCCGGGCACCGTCAGCACCATCGCGGGCCCGGTCGGGATGCCAAGCTTCTGGACCGCCATCATGAACTTGTTCATCGGCTTGAGGTACCGCGGTGGACGTCGATCGGACATGTCTTGTCTCCCTTACTATTTGATGAACAGGTCTTGATGCGCGGAAACAGCGTCGGCGAACGTCTCTGCGGGCCTGCCGAGGATCTTCTCCACCTCGTGGGTGACCAGTGCCGGCTTCTCGACTGTCGCCTCCAGAAACGCGATGTACGCGTCGGCGAACTCGGCGGAGAAGCCCAGCCCGATGAAGCGCTGGCGGACGAATTCCGCAGGGACCTCTTGGTAGCGCAGCGGACGACCGAGCACCGACCCGATGATCTCCACCATTTCGGTGTTGGTGAACGCCTGCGGTCCTGTCAACGGAATCTTGCGACCGACGAGCTCGTCGGTGAGCAGCGCCTTGGCCGCGACGGCGGAGATGTCACGGTCGACGATCGGTGCGGTCGATGCCGTCGCGAACGGGCCGTTGACCACATCGCCTGCCTGGATCTGCGGCGCCCACATGCCGAGGAAGTTGGTGATGAACACCGTTGGGCGCAGGCTCACCCACTCCAAACCGGAGTCGACGGCGAGCTGCTCCACCTCCTTGTTGCGGTCGCCGCGGAAGCGTGACGGCTGGCGCGAGAAGTCGTCGTCGGCGTTGATGGCCGACAGCGCAACGAGGCGCGTGACACCTTCGCGGCGCGCCCGAGCCACCAGCGGCTCGAGTTCGTCGCCGAGCGCGCGGGAGTTGAGGAACACCGCCGAGGCGCCGGGCAGGCCCTCTGCCGCGGAGCCCACCACTTTGACCCCTGCGGGAAAGATGTGCGGTGTCTTGTTGTCGGGTGACGGCGCGGACCTCGACGCCGGCTTCTGCGAGTTGGGTTACCAGTGGGCGGCCGACGTTGCCGGTTGCGCCCGTGACGAGAATTGCGTTCATGACAGCAAGGACGATGTCGCGCCAGGAAAAGTTACACACCGGTCCGTGTAACTTTTCGGTCCGCCGATTCGTCATTACTGCATGAGCGATTCACCGTCGGTCGAAGTGGCGTGGCGCAGCCACCGCCCGTACCTGGTGAACCTCGCCTATCAGATGCTCGGCGACGTCGGGGAGGCAGAAGACGTCGCGCAGGAGGCGTTCCTTCGGCTTTCGCGTACCGATGCGTCGCAGATCGACGACGTCCGTGCCTGGCTGACGGTCGTCGCAGGCCGGCTCTGTCTGGACCAGCTGCGGTCGGCTCGCGCCCGCCACGAACAACCCGACGAGTCGGCCGCTCTCGATGTCCACCCCTTCGCGGGAAGTCGATCCCGCCGACCGGGTCACCCTCGACGACGAGGTCCGCACCGCGCTGCTGGAGGTGCTGCGGCGGCTGAGTCCCGGTGAGCGGGTGGCGTTCGTGCTTCACGACGTGTTCCAGATGCCGTTCGAGGAGATCGCCGAGACGGTGGGCAGGCCCGTCGGCACCTGTCGCCAGCTCGCGCGGCGGGCGCGAGTCGAAGTTCTCCGGCGCGTCGCCGCGGCTGGCCGACATCAGCGACACCGAACATCAGGTCGTCACCGAGACGGTTCATCACCGCGTGCGCCAACGGCGATCTGCAGGCGCTGACCGCCGTCCTGGATCCGACCGTGTGGGGCGTGGGCACGATCCTCGGCGACTTCGCCCCGCCGCCGCAGATCAACCACGGCCCCGACGAGGTGGGCACGAACCTGCTGCGCTACCTGGGGCACGGCGCCACGCTGGTCACCGGCCCGGTCGGGGAACCGGTGCTGCTCGCATTCGCCGAACGGCGGCTGTTCGCGGTGCTGGTGCTGACGGTGCGTGACAACCTGATCCTGAAGATCGAGGCGACGGTCGATCCGTCAGCGGCTACCCGCCGTTAGACCCGTGTACCAGGACGGGCTGCTCGCGATACAGCTCCGGGAACATCTGCCTTAGGCCGTCGAGCTTCGGCATGTCGTTGACCGTGATGTAGAGCGCGGTCGGATTCGAGTTCAGGTAGTCCTGGTGATAGTCCTCGGCGGGGAAGAAGCCCGAGTCCCTGTCGGTGCGTGTGACGACGGGTGCGTCGAAGACCTTCGCCTGATTGAGCTGTGCGATGTAGGCGTCGGCGACCTTCTTCTGAACATCGTTCTGCGGAAATATCGCCGATCGGTATTGCTCACCGACGTCGGGACCCTGCCGGTTCAGCTCGGTCGGGTCGTGGACGACGGCGAAGAAAATGTGTAGCAGCTGTCCAAACGTCACCTGGTTGGGGTCGTAGGTGATTCGCACGGACTCCGCGTGCCCGGTGTCGCCCGTCCCGACCGTTTCGTAGTGCGCGGTCGACGCGTTGCCGCCCGCATAGCCGGACACCGCCGATGACACGCCTTTGACGTGCTGATACACGCCCTGCACGCCCCAGAAGCAGCCGCCTGCGAGCACTGCCGTCTCGCTGGTGCCCTGGCTGCCCGCGGGCTCGTCGATTGCAGGGCTGGGAATCGTCGAGGAGGCGGTAGCGCGCGACCCCGGGCCATCGAGCGCAGCGAACAGCGCGACAGCCAGTCCCAGGAACACGGTGAGGGCTGCAACTCCACGGCCTTGGTGGTCAACGTCATCGATTCAAGGCTAACGACTTTGTGCGCCAACAAATCTTACGAATCTATGTCGCAACGATTTCTGGGTGTCAGACGCGGCGTAGCTTCATTCGAAGTGGACGTAACGAGAAGGCGATTCCTGGTCGGTGCAGGCGCGGCCTCGGCCGCCATCCTCGGTGCCGCCGCGTGCGCACGTTCGGCGACGGCCAGTCCGGCAGGTCGAGTTTGAGGTCACCCATACCGACGCCGAGTGGAAGCAGCGGTTGACGGCCGATCAGTACGACGTTCTGCGCAGGGCGGGCACCGAGATGCCATACAGCAGTCCGCTCAACGATGAACACCGGCGTGGCGTATTCAGCTGTGCCGGATGCGCGCTGGACCTCTTCTCCTCCGACACCAAGTTCGACAGCGGCACCGGGTGGCCGAGCTTCTGGCGGCCGCTGGACGGAGCTGTGCTCGAGCGTCCCGACGACAGCCTCGGCATGACGCGCACCGAGGTGCTCTGCCGACGCTGCGGCGGGCACCTCGGCCACGTGTTCGACGACGGTCCGCAACCCACAGGTCTTCGCTATTGCATGAACGGCGTCGCCCTGACCTTCCGTCCGGCCTGATTCAGCCGTAGGTGAACGAGAACGCCTGCAGCCCTTGGACTTAACCGCACTTCGACCGTCCCGCGGCGGACCTCGTCGTCGCCGACGATCTGGCGCAGCGTCGGCGGCCCGCTGACCGGGATGTCCTTGGACTCGCCGTCGCGGATGACGGTCACAGTGCCCGTTCCGCCGACCACCAGATACACGTTGCGGGCGTGGTAGTTCAGCTTGATGCCCGAGTTCGGGGCGTCGGCCGTCGCGCCCTGGTAGTCCAGGGTCCAGGCGCCGTCGTAGGCGAAGCTGTCGTCGGGCAGCGGCCGGGGTAGGTGAAGGCGGCGCTGCCCTCGTCATACGTGCCGCCGCCGCCGTAGTTGACCACCTTGCCGACGCCGAGATACGTCTCCGGCGTCAGATCTGGCGGGGGAGTGGTGTCGGCGGCCTCGGTCGGCGCAGGCAGCGTGACACCGGGGCGGGCGTCGGAGAGCAGTTGGCGGATAAGGGTTTCGGTCTGCGCGTAGTCACCCTCGCCGAACTTGATGTGCCGGACGGTGCCGTTCGCGTCGATCAGGTACTTGGCGGGCCAGTACCGGTTGCGGTAGTTCGTCCACGTCGAGTAGTTGGGGTCAAGCGCGACCGGGTAGGTGATGCCGAGATCCTTCGCGCCGCTCGCGACGTTGGCTGGAACGCGTTCGAACGCGTACTCCGGCGTGTGCACGCCGATCACCTCGAAGCCCGCGTCCTTGTAGGCGGCGTACCAGTCGACGATGTGCGGGATCGGCGCGCTGGCAGTTGATGCACGAGTACGCCCAGAAGTCGACGAGAACCACCTTGCCGCGCAACGACTTCAGGTCGACCGGCGCGCCGTTCGGGGTGTTCAGCCAGCCGGTGATGCCGGTGATGTCGGGTGCGGTGCCGCAGCTTTCCAGCTCCGGCGCGCCGTTCGGTGCAGTTGGACAGCTCCTTGTTCTGGTCGTTGACCAGGCCGCCGAGGTTGAGCTTCTCGCGGATCTGCTCGTCGCCGCCGACGGTTTCCTGCAGCTTGCCGGTGTAGTCGGGGATCGCGCGCTGCAGCGCGGCGGGCAGGTTGAACACCAGCGCCACGGCAAGCAGGATCGTGACAACGCCTGCGGCGATGCGGATTTCACGCTGGCGTCGGCGGAATGCCGCGACCCGCTCGGCGACTCGGCGGCCGGCCAGCGCGAAGAACAGCAGCGGCAGCGCGGCGCCGACCGCGAACGACAGCGTCAACGCCACGGTGGGCAGGCCGATCGTTCCCGTCGCGCCCGCGATGACGATGGCCGCCAGCACCGGGCCCGCGCACGGCACATACAGCACGCCAAGCGCGAGGCCGAGTCCGAAACCGCTACTGCCGGAGCCGAACTGCTTCTGAGGAAGCCGCGAGAACGGCTTCTCCAGCAGCGCCTCGAACTTGCGGGAAGATCAGCCCGACGCCGATCGCCACCAGCGCCACCAGCGCGACCCAGCGGATCGCGTCCTGCGGCAGGTGCAGCAGCGACAGCAGCGCCGAACCGGCAAGGGTGACAACGGAAAAGCTCAGCACCAGACCGGCGATCACGCGGTACGGCCGCAGCGTCTCCGACAGCGAGGGCTTGGTCTTGACCGCGCCGTCCTCGCGTGCGCTTTGTGTGCCGGAGAAGAAGATCACCGGCAGGACGGGAAGGATGCACGGCGAGATGCCGGTGATCAAGCCACCGAGAAAGCCGATGAGGACGAGGGTGAACATGGCTGGGTGCTCTCTTCGTTCGTGCGCGAGCAGACGCAAAGTCGCGTAGATCTGGGGCCGATCGTGCGACTTTGCGTCTGCTCGCGGTGGAGGGGTGACCTAGTTGGCCGGGGGCATCAGGACCGTGTCGATCAGGTACACGGTTGCGTTGGCGGTGCGGACTCCGCCGCACACCACACCGGCGTTGTTGACCTTGAGGTTGTTGCCCATGCCGGTCACGTTGACCTCACCGCCCTGCACGGTCTTGTGCATGCCGGTCACCTGCGCGGGGCTGGCCTGTCCCGGCACCACGTGATAGGTCAGGATGCTGCTCAGCAGATCCGAGTCCGTCTTCAACTTCTCGATGGTGGCGGGATCGATCTTCGCGAACGCGGCGTCGGTCGGCGCGAACACCGTGAACTCGCTGCCGTTGAGGGTGTCGACCAGGTTCACGTTCGGGTTGAGCTTGCCCGACACCGCGGAGGTCAGCGTGGTCAGCAGCGGGTTGTTCGACGCCGCCACCGCCACCGGATCCTGCGCCATACCCGGTCACCGAGCCGGGGCCGGTGGGGTTGGCAGCGGCGTAGTCGGCGCAGCCCGGGCCGACCAGGCCGGCGCCGGGATCCACCGGCTGATCCATCGGCTTCGGGGCGGCGCTGGAGGCCGCCATGGTCGAACTGGCGGGCTGCGGCGCGGCCGAGGTGGAGGCGTCGTTCGAACACGCCGACAGACCCAGGACCGCGATCGCGGCCAGGCCCGCCACCGAGATTGCTTGACGGTGAATAATTTTCATGAGGCTCTTGCTCCCTTGTTGTGACGGGCTCTCTACCCGCCCTCTGCACTGACACCGGGGATTCGGCGTGAGGCCCGTCACGGATGGACGTGGATCCGGCGTCACATTTGCGTCACTTTCTTCTCGCGGCACGCGGTCAGCGCGGGCACCGCGCGCGGCACAATAGGTCGGTGAGCAGAACCCGAGTGCTGATACTCGGCAGCACCGGCTCGATCGGCACCCAGGCGCTGGACGTCATCGCCGCCAACCCGGACCGCTTCGAGGTGGTCGGGCTGGCGGCAGGCGGCGGCAATCCCGGCCTGCTGGCCCAACAGCGCGCCGAGACAGGCGTGACGAACATCGCCGTCGCCGACGACGCCGCGGCCGCGCAGGTCGGCGACGTCACCTACGCCGGGCCGGACGCCGTCACCCGGCTCGTCGAGAACACCGAGGCCGACGTCGTGCTCAACGCCCTGGTCGGCGCGCTCGGGCTGAAGCCCACGCTGGCGGCGCTCGCCACCGGCGCCCGGCTGGCGCTGGCGAACAAGGAATCGCTGGTCGCGGGCGGTCCGCTGGTGCTCAAGGCCGCCAAGCCCGGCCAGATCGTGCCCGTCGACTCCGAGCACTCCGCGATGGCGCAATGCCTGCGTGGCGGCACTGCCGACGAGGTGGCCAAGATCGTGCTGACCGCGTCGGGCGGGCCGTTCCGCGGCTGGACGGCCGAGCGGCTCGAGGACGTCACCCCTGAGCAGGCCGGCGCGCATCCCACCTGGTCGATGGGCCCGATGAACACGCTGAACTCGGCGTCGCTGGTCAACAAGGGTCTGGAGCTGATCGAGACCCACCTGCTGTTCGGCGTCCCGTACGACCGCATCGAGGTCGTCGTTCACCCGCAGTCGATCGTGCACTCGATGGTGACCTTCACCGACGGCTCGACGCTGGCCCAGGCCAGCCCGCCGGATATGAAGCTGCCGATCGCGCTGGCGCTTGGCTGGCCGTCCCGGGTGCCCCAAGCCGCCCTGGCCTGCGACTTCTCCACCGCCTCGACGTGGGAGTTCGAGCCGCTCGACGCCGAGGTGTTCCCGGCGGTGGAGCTGGCGCGCGAGGCGGGCAGGAAGGGTGGCTGCCTGACCGCGGTCTACAACGCCGCCAACGAAGAGGCCGCGGCGGCCTTCCTTGCGGGCCGCATCCGGTTCCCGGCGATCGTGCGAACGATCGCCGAGGTCCTGCGCGCTGCCGACCAGTGGGCCGCCGAACCCGCTACCGTGGAAGACGTACTTGATGCGCAGCACTGGGCCCGCGACCGGGCAAAGGGCGCAGTTTCCCGGGAGGTCGTCACCACCAAATGATGATGTGGATCATCGGCGTCGCGCTTTTCGGCGCTCTTCATCCTGGTGTCGGTGGCGCTGCACGAATGCGGGCACATGTGGGCGGCGCGCGCGACCGGGATGAAGGTGCGCCGCTACTTCGTCGGGCTTCGGCCCGACGCTGTGGTCGACGCGTCGGCCCAACAAGCTCGGCTACACCGAATACGGCGTCAAGGCGGTCCCGCTCGGCGGCTTCTGCGACATCGCGGGCATGACCGCGATCGACGAGATCGCGCCCGAGGACCAGCCGTACGCGATGTACAGGCAGAAGACCTGGAAGCGGGTGCTGGTGCTGTTCGCCGGGCCTGCGCATGAACTTCGTCATCGGTTTGGTGCTGATCTACGGGATGGCGCTGGTCTGGGGGCTTCCGAACCTGCATCCGCAACCCGCCGCCTATGTCAGCGAAACCTCTTGCGTCGCACCGGAAGTCAGCAAGGGCCAGATGGGCAAGTGCGAAGGGGTCGGACCGGCGGCGGCCGCGGGCATCAAGGCCGGCGACATCATCGTCAAGGTCGGCGACACCGACGTGCACAACCCCGACGAGATGGTCGCCGCGGTGCGCGCGCTGACCGGGCCGACGCAGTTCGTCATCGAACGGGCTGAGGGCGGGACGACGACCGAATCACCACCATGGTCGACGTCACCAGGACCCAGCGCTGGACCTCCGACACCGCCGCAGGCCCCGTCCACCGTCGCCGCGGTCGGCGTCTCCGCCGCCGAGTTCGGGCCCGTCAAGTACGCGCAGTACAACCCGTTGACCGCGATACCCGGCACCGTTGCGTTCACCGGTGACCTCGCCGTCGAACTGGGCAAGTCGCTGGCGAAGATCCCCACCAAGATCGGCGCGCTTGTGCATTCCATCGGCGGCGGCGAACGCGATCCGGAGACGCCGATCAGCGTCGTTGGCGCGTCGATCATCGGCGGCGACGCGTTCGAGCACGGGTACTTCATGGCGTTCTGGTTCTTCCTGGCCCAGCTGAACTTCGTGCTCGGCGCCATCAACCTGGTACCGCTGCTGCCGTTCGACGGCGGTCACATCGCGATTGCGTGTGTTCGAGAAGATCCGCAATATGATTCGCAAGGCGCGCGGCATCGGTGGCCGCGGCGCCGGTGAACTACCTCAAGCTCATGCCGGCCACCTACGTCATCTTGGTCGTGGTGATCGGCTATATGGCGCTCACGGTGACCGCTGACTTCGTCAACCCGATCAGACCGTTCCAATAGGAGACACCGATGACCACCGGCCCCACAATCGGGCTAGGTATGCCGGCACCGCCCGCGCCGACGCTGGCTCCGCGGCGCAAGACCCGTCAGCTGATGGTCGGCGACGTCGGCATCGGCAGCGACCATCCCATCGCGGTGCAGTCGATGACGACCACCAAGACGCACGACGTCAACTCGACGCTGCAGCAGATCGCCGAGCTCACCGCGACCGGCTGCGACATCGTCCGGGTGGCGTGCCCGCGCCAGGAGGACGCCGACGCGCTGCCCGAGATCGCCAGGCACAGCCAGATCCCGGTGATCGCCGACATCCACTTCCAGCCCAAGTACATCTTCGCCGCGATCGACGCCGGCTGCGCCGCGGTGCGCGTTAATCCCGGCAACATCAAGGAATTCGATGGCCGGGTCGAGGAGGTGGCCAAGGCCGCCGGCGCCGCGGGCATCCCGATCCGCATCGGCGTCAACGCCGGCTCGCTGGACAAGCGAATGATGGAGAAGTACGGCAAGGCCACCCCCGAGGCGCTGGTCGAAAGCGCGCTGTGGGAGGCGTCGCTGTTCGAGGAGCACGGCTTCGGCGACATCAAGATCAGCGTCAAGCACAACGATCCCGTGGTCATGGTCGCCGCCTACGAGCTGCTGGCCGCGCAGTGCGACTACCCGCTGCACCTCGGCGTCACCGAGGCCGGCCCGGCGTTCCAGGGCACCATCAAGTCCGCGGTCGCGTTCGGCGCGCTGTTGTCCAAGGGCATCGGCGACACCATCCGGGTGTCGCTGTCGGCGCCGCCGATCGAAGAGGTCAAGGTCGGCAACCAGATCCTGGAATCGCTGAACCTGCGGCCCCGCGGACTCGAGATCGTGTCCTGCCCGTCGTGCGGACGCGCGCAGGTCGACGTCTACACGCTGGCCAACGCAGTCACCGCCGGGCTGGACGGGCTCGACTTCCCGCTGCGCGTCGCGGTGATGGGTTGCGTCGTCAACGGTCCCGGCGAGGCGCGCGAGGCCGACCTCGGCGTCGCGTCCGGAAACGGCAAGGGCCAGATCTTCGTCAAGGGCGAGGTCATCAAGACCGTGCCGGAGTCGCAGATCGTCGAGACTTTGATCGAAGAGGCCATGCGAATCGCCGAAGAGCGTGGCGACGAATCATCTGCCAGCGGTTCGCCGGTTGTGACCGTAAGCTGAGCATGACCCTGTGAGCGGGGTCACCACCGCCCGGGATCGGTCAGAAAGAGTCTCCATGTCGGCTCCGCCGCTTTTTCGCCTCGTCGACGAGCGACGGGTGTCGGTGGTGCGTGACGCCGCGGCGGTTCGCCGGGTGCTCGACGAGGATCCCGTCGGTTCCTGCATGGTGGCGTCGCGGGTCGCCGAGCACGGCATCGAGCCATCCGCGATCGGCGGTGAGCTGTGGACGCGGCGGCGGGCCAGCGAATCGCTGTGCTACGCGGGCGCGAACCTGATTCCGTTGCGCGGCGACGTCCACTGATCTGAATGCGTTCGCGGACAAGGCGATGAGCACCGCGCGGCGCTGCTCGTCGTTGGTCGGCCGCGCCGAATTCGTGATGCCGATGTGGCGGCGCCTCGAGCACGCCTGGGGCCCGGCGCGCGATGTGCGTGAGCATCAGCCGCTGATGGCGTTGAGCACGGCGCCGCAATCGCCGGTCGACCCGGCGGTGCGCCCGGTGCGCATCGACGAACTCGACGCGTATCTGGTGGCGGCCATCGACATGTTCATCGGCGAGGTCGGCATCGATCCGCGGATCGGCGACGGCGGGCGCGGCTACCGGCGGCGGGTCGCGGGGCTGATCGCCGCGGGCCGGGCGTGGGCCCGGTTCGAGCGCGGCCAGGTGGTCTTCAAGGCCGAGGTCGGGTCGCAGTCGCCGTCGGTCGGACAGATCCAGGGCGTGTGGGTGCATCCCGATTGGCGCGGCCACGGCCTGGGCACCGCGGGCACCGCGACGCTGGCGTCGGCGGTGGTGCGCAGCGGCCGCATCGCGAGCCTGTACGTCAACGACTTCAACACCGTCGCCCGCGCCACCTACGCGCGCATCGGTTTCACCACGGTCGGCAGATTCGCGACCGTCCTTCTCGACTGATTTTCCAGCGGCTGGCGGCCGCTGATTACGCTGCACCCATGACCGACAATGACCGCAGAGTGGCACGCAGGGAGATCGCCGACGCGTTGGTGCGAGCGCTCGAACGGCGACACGAGCTGCTCGACGCCATCGTGGACTCCGAGGATTACGACGCCGCCATCGAGGCGATCGCATCGATGCTCGGCACGTCGCTGGTCGCAGCGAAGCGGTGCTGCGGTTGTCCTTCGACCGGCTCACCAAGGTGTCGCGGCGCAGGATCGCCGCAGAACTCGAGGATCTGAACACTCAGCTCAGCTTCACCATGGGCGAGCAGTCGGCGAGCCCGGGACAAAACCTGGTGCTGCGGCCGTTCGCGGCCGACAAGGACCGCGACATCTTCGCCGCCCGCACCGACGACGTGCGTGCGGCAGGCGACGGCTCGGGTGCGCCCGCCGGTGACCTCGACGACGAGATCCGCGCCGCGGTCACCCGGGTCGACGCCGAAGAGGCGGCGTGGCTGGTGGCGCTCGATGGATCGGAGAAGGTCGGCATGGTGTTCGGCGAGCTGGCCGGCGGCGAGGTCAACGTCCGGATCTGGATCCACCCCGCCTACCGCAAGCAGGGCTACGGCACGGCCGCGCTGCGCAAGTCGCGTTCGGAGATGGCCGCATACTTCCCGGCGGTGCCGCTGGTGGTGCGGGCGCCGGCGGCGGCCTCGGACGTGTAGCGCTCTCTCACGGCGGCAGTGAATTCGCGCGACTCAAATCCGTGCGATCGGTGCGCCTACCCGAACTTCAGGTCTCGGGTTCGTAACATCGGCCCCAATGGCAACATCAGTATCACGTGTGGTCAGGCTGCTGACGGTCGCCGCGGTGGTGGCGACGCTCGCAAACGTCACAGCGTGCACCCCGAAACCGAACGGACCCGAACCGGTCGCCGAGAAGTTCTTCGCCGCGCTGGCCACCGGTGACACCGCGGCCGCAGCCGAGCTCAGCGACAAGCCCGCCGACGCAAGGGCTGCCCTCAACGAGGCGTGGGCCGGGCTGCAGGCGACCCGGTCTGGACACGCAGATCCTTGGCTCGAAGTACGCCGAGGACACCGGCAGCGTCACCTACCGCTACACCTGGCACCTGCCGAAGAACCGGACCTGGACCTACGACGGGCAACTGAACATGGTTCGCGACGAGGGCCGCTGGGAGGTCCGCTGGAGCGCAACGGGATTGCACCCGAGGCTCGGCGAGCACCAGACCTTCGCGCTGCGCGCCGACGCGCCGCGGCGGGCGTCGGTCAACGAGCGCGGCGGCACCGACGTGCTGGTGCCCGGCTATCTGTATCACTTTGCGCTGGACGCGAAGTCGGCAGGCGGCGCGTTGATGCTCGACCGCCCGGGCCGTGGTTGACGCGCTGCGGCCGTTCGACAACACGCTTGGACCCGCAGCGGCTCGCCGAGCAGGCCAGCTCGTCGAAGGACCCGCTGAGCCTGATCACGCTGCGCCAGTCCGATCACGACCGGGTGGCCGGGGCCATCGGGGCCCTGCCCGGTGTCGTGGTCACGCCGCAGGCCGAACTGCTGCCGACCGACGATTCGTTCGCACCCGACATCGTCAACCAGGTCAAGAACGCGGTCGTCGACGAACTCGACGGCGCAGGCCGGGTGGCGCGTGGTCAGCGTCAACCAGAACGGCGTCGACGTCGACGTGCTCAACGAAGTGCCGGGCGCCCCGGCGCCGTCGGTCACGATCAGCCTGGATCGGTCGGTGCAGAACGCGGCGCAGAACGCCGTCAACACCACCGGCAAGAAGGCGATGATCGTGGTGATCAAGCCGTCGACCGGTGAGATCCTGGCCGTCGCGCAGAACGCGGCCGCCGACAGCGAGGGGCCGCTCGCCACCACCGGCCTGTACCCGCCGGGGTCGACGTTCAAGATCATCACCGCCGGTGCGGCCATCGACCGCGACATGGCCACGCCGAACACGTTGCTCGCCTGCCCGGGCGTGATGGACATCGGCCACCGCACCATCCCCAACTACGGCGGATTCGACCTCGGCACGGTGCCGATGTCGCGCGCGTTCGCCAGTTCGTGCAACACCACCTTCGCCGAACTCGCCAGCAGGATGCCGCCGCGCGGGCTCACGATGGCCGCCGCGCAGTACGGCATCGGCCCGGACTACCAGATCGAGGGCATCAACACGGTGTCCGGCTCGGTGCCGCCGACGGTGAACCTGGCCGAGCGCACCGAGGACGGTTTCGGTCAGGGCAAGGTGTTGGTCAGCCCGTTCGGGATGGCGCTGGCCGCGGCGACCGTTGCGGCCGGGAAAACGCCTGTGCCGCAACTGATTGAGGGCCGCCAGACGGTGATCACCGGCGACAGCACACCGATCACGCCGAAGATGCTCGACGGGCTGCGGCCGATGATGCGGTTGGTGGTCACCAACGGCACCGCCAAGGACCTCGACGGTTCGGGTGACGTGCGCGGCAAGACCGGTGAGGCGGAATTCGAGGGCGGTTCGCACTCGTGGTTCGCCGGCTACCGCGGCGACATGGCGTTCGCGGCGCTGATCGTCGGGGGCGGCAGCTCGGAGTACGCGGTGCGGATGCTCAGGGGCATGTTCGATCAGCTGCCGCCCGACTACCTGGCCTGAGCGATCCTCGTTGCTCCGCAACAAGATTGGTCAGCGTGGTCAGCGGTCGGGCTCCTGGTGACGGGCTGTGACGACTCGGAACCGCGAACGGAGTACGGCTCGGCTCCCAGTGTTGCGCTCAATGAGGTGGTCGACGTCGGCGCGTTCGCATTCACCGTGACGAACGTCGAATTAGGCCTGCCCAGAATCGGAACTCGAACCGCACAAGGAACTTTCGTCGTTGTGGACATCACTGTCGAGAACATCGGCGACGGGTTGCGAACGGTCTACTGCCAGAACCAGATTGTCAAAGACTTGGCGGGCAGGCGCTACGAAAACGGGGTCACTGTCGGCGACGGTGAGGACCTGATCAACATCGAGCCGGGCAACCGGGTTGGCTTCCAGTGCGCGTTCGACGTGCCGGCCGGCACGCTGACCGGCGCTGTCGAAGTCCACGACACGGCATATTCCGCAGGCGCAACGGTAAGGGTCTTGAGCCCCGGCTGACGAACGGTACCGTTAATACCGGCATGACAGGTATCAACCACGAATCCGCGATGCGGGTCTCCGACGCCGACCGCAACGGCACGCTGCGGCGGCTGCACAACGCCGTCGCGCTCGGGCTGATCGACATCGACGAGTTCGAGGAACGCTCGGCGATGGTGTCGCAGGCGCGGCTGCACTCCGACCTCGACGCCCTGGTCTTCGACCTGCCCGGACCTGGCGCGATCGTCACCTCGGCCACCGATCGGGTGGAACTGCGCGGGGTGCTCGGCTCGCTCAAGCGCCAGGGGGAGTGGATCGTGCCGACGCGGCTGGCCCTGCACCGGCGGATGGGTTCGGTGGAGCTGGACCTGACCCGGGCCCGGTTCGCCGGTCCGATGGTGGTCGTCGAACTCGACATGAAGTTCGGCGGGCTGGACCTCCGGCTGCCCGACGGCGCGAGCGCGTCGATCGACGACGTCGAGGTCATCGTCGGCAGCGCCCACGATCACCGCAAGGACGCGCCCGCCGAGGGCACGCCGCACGTCATCCTGACCGGCAAGGTGGTGTGCGGCTCGGTCGACATCCGCGGCCCCCGCAAGTCGCTCCGTTCGGCCGGTTCGGCCGCGCTACTTGAGCGGCTCGTCGGGCACGCCGTAGCGCTCCTGGTACGCGCTCACCTGCTCGCGCACCAGCCCCGCATCCAGACCGGTGTCCGCCCAGCAGTATCGGCTGCCACCGCGGTCACCGGGATGGGCCGCCAGGAACGCGCGCATGTTCTGCTCGGCGACAGGTTCGAGCTCGCGGCCGAGTTCGGCGTACAGCGCCCGGATCGTCGCGAACGGGTCGCGCATGAAGTCGGCGAACTGCACGTCGACGACCCGCTGTCCGGCCAGCGAGTCGCGTAGCTTCATGCCGCGCTCGAGGCCGACGACGATCTCCTCACACGACTGCGCCGCGCAGTCGGTGATCGAGCTGTCGTCGGATGCCAGGTGGCGCAGATGGTGGGTGAGCGCGCTGATCGACGAGATGACGTTGAGCGGGTCGCGGTGTGTCTGCACGATCAGCGCGTCGGGGTACTCGGCCACCAGCGCGTCGAGCTGCCACAGATGTGCGGGCGACTTCAGCAGCCATTGGCCCGGCACGCCAGACTGCAAGTGCTGCAGGAACATTCGGTGATAGCGGTAGGCCGGATGATGGTCGGCGTCGTACAGCAGCCAGCGGTAATAGCTGGGCAGCCGGTACTGCACCGAGAAGATCATGCTGCAGAACTGGCCCGCGGTGATGCGGACACACTCCTGACCGACCAACGCTCCCATCGGATGCCACGTCAGCAGGCCAGGGACGATCTGCTCGGACATCTCGATGCCGGCCTGGGTTTCGGCGATCCGCGGGTCGGTGTCGTAGGTCTCGGGCCGCGGCAGCGGGAAGGGGTTGTCGACCTCCCACGTCAGCGGCGGCCGAAGCGCGGGATCCTGGGCGAGCAGGTCGAACAGGATCGTCGTCCCGGTGCGGGGCTGGCCCACGATGAAGATCGGCCGGGTGACCGGCTGGGCCGCGACGTCGGGATTCTCCTTGCGCCACTTGACGATCTGCAGCCGGCTCGTCAGCGGGCGGATGATGTCCAGGACCGCGATCTCGACGCCGAGGTCGTTGAGCCGGGCCTCGGAGACCAGCCCGTCGCACAGCCGTGCCAGCCCGTCGCGCCAGGTGTCGTCGTCGCCGAAGTCGTCGCTGCCTGCCAGCTCGCACGCCTGCTCGACGAGCCGGTCCGGGACAAAGCGCTCGGCGTTCACGATGCACTGGCCGCGACGGACCGTCGTGCGCACGGCGGGCGCTTCGGGGTTGTCGAGCCATCGCAGCACGACGAAGCCGCGGCGCCGGCCGCCGGTGTCCAGCCAATGGCCGTGTCCGAAGTCTTTGGCGCCGATCGCGATTCGCGCAATGCCGTCGGCGTCCGGGCGACATCCCTTGTTGGTGACGGAGCTGTGCCGATGCCGCGGCTCGAGGCATTCGTGCCAGATGCTCTCCAGGGTGACGTTCCAGTACCGCGTGTCGGGCGGGCTGAACTCCAGCACCAGCGACTCGTCGGGCTCCAGTGCGAACGTGCCGATCATGTACAGGTTGTCGGGTGTGGTGTCGGCACCGCCCAGTTCGGCCGCCTCCGCGGTCAGCAGCGTGTTGGGCTGGGTCAGCAGCTCGGGCTTGATGGTGCGGTGAAGCGTGGCCAGCTTGACGATCGTCCACGCCATCGCGGTGAACTGTTCGGCCGCCTCGGCGTCCGTGATCGGCTGCAGCGGTTCGGCGTCGACGCATTCGATGTCCATGGTCGCGGGTTCTTCGGTGTCGGAGTCGCCGACGTACTCGCGCACGACGATCGACGACGCGTCGGGCGGGATGGGAACCCACTGCGCGGCGCCGAGGATGTCCGCGGGCGGCTCGGCCGCCGAGAACACGAGTGCGAACGACCCGGAGTGTGCAGTTTGAGGTCGGTGTCGCTGAGGTAGCCGGCCATCCGTCGCGGTGTCAGGCCCGTGCCCGCGAGCACCTGGAATCCGAGATAGGCGGTGCTGCCGCGGGTTCCGGTGACCCGGTAGGTGCGGTCGCCGCGGATCATGGCCAGCAGGTATCTGCCGTCGGGGTTGGGGCCGCCGATCATCCGGGTGGGCGAGCACATGTCGAAGAAGCGCGGCCGCTCCGTGTCGGCCTCGACGGACAGCTCCGTACACAGGCCGGTCACCTTGGCGATGACGCGCAGGCCCTCGAGCAGTTCGCGTTCATCGATGGCGTCCTCGGTCACGGTCTTGGTGACGTCGGCCAGCATCTGCTGGACGAATCGCCAGGCTTCGAGCGTTTTCGGCGCCCAATCGTTGCCAATCTTCTCCATGGTGAGACATAGTCTCACCATGGACGTCGTCTCACGGCAGAATTCGCGGGAAAGCCTGACCGCGCGCAAGCAGAAGGCCACCCGCGCCCGTATCGCCGCGGCGGCGGCCCAGTCCGTCGCCGAGAACGGCCTGGCAGGCGCCACGGTCGAGCAGATCGCGGCACGCCGCGGAGATCGGGCGCGCGACCTTCTTCCGGTACTTCAGCTCTAAGGAAGACGCCGTCGCCGAGGGGATGACGACGCACTGGCTGGACCTGATCACGGCCGCCATCGCCCGGCAGCCGGCGCATCTGTCGGCCAGTGAGGCCGTGGTCGCGGCGTTCGAGGATCTCGGCGACGGCTTCGATGCGATCAGCGGCCAGGTGCGCGAGCTCGCGACGTTGACGCGGTCATCTCCGGTGCTCAGCGCGTGGACGCTGCAGATCTACCTCCGCTACGAGGCGGCCATCGCCGCATCTGGTGGCCCCTCGACTCGGCGACCCGCGCCGGAGGATCCGCGACCGCGGCTGCTCGGCGCGCTCGCGATGGCGTCGATCCGGATCGCGCTCGACGACTGGCTGGCCCATGGCGGCTCGCTGCCTGCGCGGGTGCGCACGGCGCTGTCGTCGGTGCATATCGGCTGATCAGCGCCGGAACAGCTGCGAGCCGATGCGAACCAGCCGGTCCCACCCGGCTGGGCGGGCGACCAGCTTGCCGATCAGCGGTGTGGAGTCGAAGTACGAAACCCGCTCGGCGATCAGGCCATTGGTGAACGTGAAGCGGTCGACCGCGTCCCAGGCGATCGGCTTGCCGCCGTACGTTCCGCTCAGGGTGAATTCGATGAACACCTCCTGCTTGCCGTGCCCGACGCGGTGCACGTCGGCGTGCAGGTCGGGCACAAGAGCGAACAGCCGCTGAAACGAATCCCGGCAGGCCTGCCTGCCGCGCAGGGTGCCCATCATGGGCTGGATCAACACGATGTCGTCGCTCCACAGCGCCTCGTGTTTGGCCAGGTCCGGGGTGCGCCAGGTCTCGGCGAATCGTTCGGCGAACCCGGCGGCGAACTCCTCGTCAACCTCGTCGATGGTCATGACTCCAGAATCTAGCGGCGAATATGGGTGCGGCAGCCGCTCGATTGCGTTTGGTCGGGCGGGCCGTCCTAATCTGTGGTCGGTCGGTCCGTTTCTGTCGGTCCGATTACTCTGGCGTCATGCCTGTTCGCACCGCCCTTCGCCCCGGCGAGCTGTCACCGACGCTGCCGGTGCCCCGCTCGATCGCGCCTCCGGAGTACGCGTGGAAGCCGACCGTCAAAGAGGGCAGCGAGCCGTGGGTGCAGACGCCCGAGGTGATCGAGAAGATGCGCGTCGCAGGCCGCATCGCGGCGGGCGCGCTGGCCGAGGCCGGCAAGGCCGTCGCGCCCGGGGTGACGACCGATGAGCTGGACCGCATCGCCCACGAGTACATGGTCGACCACGGCGCCTACCCGTCGACGCTGGGCTACAAGGGCTTCCCGAAGTCCTGCTGCACGTCGCTGAACGAGATCATCTGCCACGGCATCCCCGACTCGACGGTGGTCGAGGACGGCGACATCGTCAACATCGACGTCACCGCCTACATCGACGGCGTGCACGGCGACACCAACGCCACCTTCCTGGCCGGCGACGTGTCCGAGGAGCACCGCCTGCTCGTCGAGCGCACCCACGAGGCGACGATGCGCGCGATCAAGGCCGTCAAGCCCGGCCGGCGCTGTCGATCGTCGGCCGCGTCATCGAATCGTATGCAAACCGCTTCGGCTACAACGTCGTTCGCGACTTCACCGGCCACGGCATCGGCACCACCTTCCACAACGGGCTGGTGGTGCTGCACTACGACCAGCCCGCCGTGGAAACCGTGCTGGAGCCGGGCATGACGTTCACCATCGAGCCGATGATCAACCTCGGCGCGCTGGACTACGAGATCTGGGACGACGGCTGGACCGTCGCCACCAAGGACAAGAAGTGGACCGCGCAGTTCGAGCACACGCTGGTGGTCACCGACGACGGCGCCGAGATCCTGACCCAGCTGTGAGACTTCCGCGCAGACACTGCGAATCGCGAAAGGATTTTGCGTCGCTCGCCGAATGAGCGGCGCGCTGCTGGTCGCCGGCACCACGTCGGACGCCGGGAAGTCGATGGTCGTCGCCGGGCTGTGCCGGCTGTTGGCGCGCAAGGGCATTCGCGTCGCGCCGTTCAAGGCGCAGAACATGTCCAACAACTCGGCGGTCACCACCGAAGGCGGGGAGATCGGCCGGGCGCAGGCCATGCAGGCCCGCGCCGCGGGTCTGGCGCCCAGCGTTCGGTTCAACCCGATCCTGCTGAAACCCGGCAGCGACCGCACCTCACAGCTGGTGCTGCGCGGCCAGGTCGTCGACACCGTCAGCGCCAAAGACTACTTCACCCATCGTGACCGGCTCGCCGCCGTCGTGGCCGACGAATTGCAGTCGCTGCGAAGCGAATTCGACGCCGTGATCTGTGAAGGTGCAGGCTCACCCGCCGAGATCAATCTGCGCGCAACCGATCTGGCGAACATGGGGCTGGCCCGCGCCGCGGACCTGCCCGTCATCGTGGTCGGCGACATCGACCGCGGCGGGCTGCTGGCCCACCTGTACGGGACGGTCGCGGTGCTCGAGCCCGACGACCAGCGCCTCATCTCCGGGTTCGTGGTCAACAAGTTCCGCGGTGACCCCGCGCTGCTGGCACCCGGGCTGCGACCAGCTGCACGACCTGACCGGCAGGCCCACCTACGGCGTCATTCCCTACACCGACGGGCTGTGGCTGGACACCGAGGACTCGGTGTCGGTGCTCGCGCACCGCGTCGTCGGGGACCCGCAGCCGCCGCGCGGCCAGGGACTGGCTGCGGGTGGCCGCGATCCGGTTGCCGCGCATCTCGAACTCCACCGACGTCGAGGCGCTGGCGTGCGAGCCCGGCGTGCTGGTGCGCTGGGTGACCGATCCCGCCGACCTCGCCGACGCCGACGTGATCGTGATCCCCGGCAGCAAGGCGACCGTGTCCGACCTGGGCTGGCTGACCGAGCGCGGCCTCGCCGACGGCATCATCGCCCACGCCCGGCAGGGCAGGCCGGTGCTGGGCATCTGCGGCGGCTTCCAGATGCTCTGCAGGCGCATCGACGACGCGGTGGAATCCAAGGCGGGCCGTCGTCGAGGGCCTCGGCCTGCTCGACGCCGACATCGCGTTCGCGTCGGCCAAGACCCTGCGGCAGCCACGACGCCGAACTGCACGGCTACGAGATCCACCACGGCCAGGTCGTCCGCTGCGCCGAGGACGACTGGCTCGGGGTCGGCATCCGGCGCGGCCACGTGTACGGCACGCACTGGCACGGGCTGCTCGACAACGACGCATTGCGCAGGCAGTGGCTCGCCGACGCCGCCGCGGCCGCAGGCAGATCCGGGTTCGTCGTCGCCGACGACGTTGACGTGGCGGCGCGCCGCGACGCACAACTCGACCTGATGGCCGACCTGCTGACCGCGCATCTCGACGTCGACGCGGTGGTCGGCCTGCTGGAGCACGGGCCGCCGGAACGGCCAACGCTCGCAACGGCGCTAGCCTGAACTCATGATCCGGCGGCGTTGCGAAGCAGCCGTATTGGCGCTGCTTTTGGTGGCGCTCACCGGCTGCGCGCACGCGATCACCGGCACCGCGACCTGGCCCGGGGCCAGGCTGGAGAAGGTGGTGTTGACCGCGGCGCGACTTCCCGCCGGGCGTGCAATTCGACCGCATCGTCCGCCCGACCGGCCAGCCCGACGGCGCGGGCGGCCCGCCGGCCATGCTGTCCAACCCCGAAGGCTGCTCGGACGGGCTCACCCGGGCCATCGCCGACTCGGCCGAGCGCGGGCCGGGCAGTGCGGCGGAGTACGTCGTGGGTTACGACGGCGCGCGGATCGTGATGACGGTGTTGACGTGGCCGCTGGACCTCGACCGGCTGGCCGCCACCGCCGAACGCTGCGCGCATTTTCAGACGTTCTTCGACCCGTCGACGCCCGGCATTCCGATGACCACCACGCGGCTGCCGACACCGCGTACCGACGCGCTGGTGTACGAGCAGACCATGCGACTGGGCAACGCCGAAAGCAGCGCGTACTTCTCGTTCGAAAACATCGGCAGGATGGCGGTGTTCGGCATCGCGTTTCCCACACCGAACCCGTCCATCACCGTCAAAGCCGCGCTGCCGCAGACGTTTCTGGACATCGCAGCAAAGCAGGCCGAGCGTGCTGAGTCGGGCTAACGGCGTTGACCGTGAAAATCGGCCCCCCGATGCGACATTTGGCTGTAGCGTGACCAAATGCCTTCCACCATGGTCACCGTCGACGGCTTTCCCGTGCCCGTCGACGTGGCGGGCCCGGACAAGGGATCCGTCGTGGTGGTGCTCGGCGCGGCGCATCACGCGCCTGCCGCATATGACGCGGTGTGTCAGCGGCTGCACACCGCCTCGCTGCGGACCATCGTGATCGGCCCCGATCCGCGGCTGACCGCCAAATCGGTGGTCGGCATCCTCGACGCGCTCGACGTGAAGTGGGCGCTGCTGGTCGGCGACCGCATCGGCGGCGAACTGGCGTGGGAGCTGGCCGCCACGCGGCTGGACCGGTTCATCGGGCTGGTGGTGATCGACCGCGGCCATCCGCGCGTCGCCGACCTCACCGGGGTGATCCGCGACGAACACTGCCCGCCGGTGGAGATGAACACCACCGCGCTGGTCAGCACGCCCGCCGCGCGGGCCGTCGCCAAGGCCAGCCAGCGCTACGTGTACGGCGACTTCCGGCTGGTCGACCTGCTCGGCAGGCGCAACGCGCAGGAGTCCACCGCGCAGCTGGCCGCCGAGATCGTGTTGCGCACCAGCAACTGGTAGGGACTACTGCGGGGCCTGGTCCGGCGTCCACGCCTGTGGCAGGCCGGGACTGCCCGGGAACAGGAAGTCGACGAAAGCCTGTGCGGTGGGCTGTGGCTCGTGGTTGGCGAGGCCAGGGCGCTCGTTGGCCTCGATGAACACGTAGTCGGTCCCGGTGACGTCCGGAACGAGCAGGTCGATGCCGGTCACCGGGATGCCGATCGCGTCGGCGGCCGTCACCGCCACCGAGCACAACTCCGGGTTCACCTCGGCGGTGACGTCATGGATGGTGCCGCCCTGATGCAGGTTCGCCGTCCGACGAACGCGCAGGCGCACACCTTCTGGCAGCACGTCGTCGAACGACCAGCCGGCGTCGGCGACGGTGGCTTCGGTGACATCGTCGACGGGAATCCGGGATTCACCGCCGGTCGCCGCCGCGCGGCGCCGGCTCTGGGCGTCGATCAGCTCACGCACGGTGTGATGCCCGGTGCCGATGATCTCCGCGGGCATTCGCAGCGCGGCGGCCACCACCTTGTGGTCGATCACCACCAGCCGCAGGTCGTCGCCCGCCGCACGCTGCTCGATCAGGACATCGGGATGTTGCTCACGAGCCCTTGCCAGCGCCGCATCGAGTTCGTCGGGATTGTCGACGCCGACCGTGATGCCCTTGCCCTGCTCGCCGCGGGTCGGCTTGACCACGACATCGCCCACCTCGTCGAGGAACGCGTAGTCCTGCTCGTCGAAGGTGGCCAGCCGCCCTCTGGCGACGGCGATTCCGGCCTCGGCGACAAGGCGACGGGTCAATCGCTTGTCGTCGCAACGGCTCATCGCTACCGCGGATGTGTACTCCGACAAGGACTCTCGGGTGACGACGCTGCGCCCGCCGTGTGACAGCCGCATCTCACCCGCTTCGGCGTCGAGCACCTCCACCCAGATGCCGCGGCGCATGGCTTCGTCGGCGATGATGCGCGCGTACGGATTGAGGTCGTCGACCGTCTCCGGCGGGTGGGTGAACAGCGGTTCGTTGATCGCGTTCTTGCGTTTGACCGCCATCACCGGCACGCGCGCGAACCCCAGCTTCTCGTACAGCGCGATCGCGGCGGCGTTGTCGTGGGCCACGGACAAATCCATGTAGGCGCGGTCCGCGGCTCGCGGTAGATCGCGGCGAGCGCGTGCGTCAACGCCGCGCCGACGCCGGGCAGGCTCGACGCCGGGTCGACGGCCAGCGTCCACAGGCTCGAGCCGTCCTCCGGGTCGGAGAACAACCGCAGGTGGTCGACGCCGGTCACGGTGCCGACAACGGAGCCGTCGTCGTCGCGGACCGCGACGAGGTAGTCGACCGGGTCACGGTGCAGATGGTTGTCCCAGATGACGTCGACGGGGGCAGACACCATCCCGCAGCGCACGTACACCCGGTTCATCGCGTCGGCGTCTTCGGGGCTTTGCAGCGTTCGAATCGTGAAGCCGGTCGGCAAGGTCGTCCGTCGTCATCGTCGGAGAACCTCAGCCGGTAGGTGTGGCTGGGGTCGATGAACAGTTCGGCGGGCGCCCTCGCGACAAGGACGTGGGGCTCGCGCGCGTAGATGCAGATGTCGCGTCGACCCGTGCCCCTCTTGCCGCAGCACCTCGGCCAGCTTCTCCGGGTCGGCGAAGGTCTGGCCGAAAATCAATCGGCCCCAACCCATTTCGAGCACCACGTCGTCGGCCATCACGTCGACCATGTGCTGCGGTGACGCGTCGTGCAGGCCGAGGGTGATGGCCTCGGAGTGGCCCTCGTCGGGATCGAGGGCGGTCATACCGCCGACCCCGTTGATCCCGTGCTTTTGCAACCACAGTTCCAGCAGAGCGATCTGCCACAGCTCGTTGCCGCGCAGCGGGGTGAGCCGACCGTTCGGGTCGGCGAGCAGCCGGTCGACCGCCTCGGGCCGGAACAGGCCGCGCTCCTTGGCGGCGGGCGCGTACAGCGCGTCGCGGACAAGGTCCAGGTAGGGGCCTTCCAGATGGGTCAGCGCAGGCACAGGGAAGTAGCCCTTGGGTCGGTCGATGACATCGGCAGGGATTACCCTGCGCGCGGCCTCCTTAAGCACGCCCTTGCCCTGGTGCGCGGTCTTCAGCTCGGGCGGGCAGGTGGCGGCCAGCTCGACCAGCTCGTGGTCGAGGAACGGCACCCGGCCCTCGAGGCCCCACGCCATGGTCATGTTGTCGACGCGCTTGACCGGGTCGTCCACCAGCATCACGGTGGTGTCGAGCCGCAGCGCGCGGTCGACGCCGGTCGCGGCGCCCTGCGCGGGCGAAGTGCTCGGTGACGAACCGCTCGCTGGGATCGTCGGCGGTGGCCAGCGCGGGGGAGACGAGCGCCTCGTACGCCGACTGGCTGCGGTCGAAGAACGCGTTTCGATAGCTGGCCACCGAGCCATCGAGCGAGGCGGCGTCGGGCTCACCCATCGGGGGATACCAGTGGTATCCGGCGAACACCTCGTCGGCGCCCTGACCGGACTGCACGACCTTGACGTGCTTGGCCACTTCCTGGCTGAGCAGGTAGAAGGCGACGCAGTCGTGGCTGACCATCGGCTCGCTCATGGCGCCGATCGCGCCATCGAGCGCGGGCAGCATGCGATCGGTGCCGATGCGGATCTGGTGGTGGTCGGTGTCGAAACGTTCGGCGATGATGTCGGAGTAGCGGAACTCGTCGCCCTTGACGCCGCCGACCGACTCGAACCCGATTGAGAACGTCGCCAGCCCGTGCTGGCCCGCCTCGGCGAGCAGCCCGACGATCAGGCTGGAGTCGACGCCGCCCGACAGCAGGCACCCGACGGGCACGTCGGCCACCAGGCGGCGCTCCACCGCAAGGCGCAGCGACGCGAGAACCGCATCCTCCCAATCACGTTCGGACCAGTCGGCCCGCTCCTCGCGCCGGCTGAAGTCGGGTTCCCAGTACGTCGTCGTGGTGCTCGTGACTTTCCCGTCCGTCGGCTTCGATCGCCACCAGCGACGCGGGCGGCACCTTGGTCACGCCGCGCAGGATCGTGCGCGGCGGCGGGACGACGGAGTGGAAGGTCAGATAGTGGTGCAGGGCGACGGGGTCGATGCGGGTGTCGACGTCGCCGCCGGCCAGCAGCGCCGTCAGTGACGACGCGAACCGGATCCGGTGCGCGTCCTCGGTCAGGTACAGCGGTTTGATACCGAGCCGATCGCGGCCGAGCAGCACCCGGCCGCTGTCACGTTCGGCGATCGCGAACGCGAACATGCCGTAGAGGCGGTCGACGAAGCGGTCACCCCAGTGGTGGTAGGCCTTCAGCAGGACCTCGGTGTCGCTGTGGGAGAAGAACCGGTAGCCGGCCTCGCTCAGTTCCCGCCGTAGCTGCTTGTAGTTGTAGATGCAGCCGTTCCAGCAGACGGCAAGCCCCAGCTCCGAATCGACCATCGGCTGCGCACCAGCCTCGGACAGGTCGATGATCTTCAGGCGGCGATGGCCGAGCGCGACACGGCCCTGCGACCACACGCCTGCGCCGTCCGGGCCCCGGGGTGCCATGGCCTCGGCCATGGCCGAGACAGCGCCGATATCAGGTGTTTGGCCGTCGAGACGCACCTCGCCGGCGGCTCCGCACACCCATTCGACCCTACCGGGTTAGCGCTCCAGCGTCGTCGGCGGTACGTGACCGGCTACGAAACGCCTTCCAGCTGCTTCGCCGGTTTCGTCGACCTGCTTGATCGGCCCCTTGAACCAGTTCTTCACCGATGCGTGCCAATAGATCCACAGCAGGATCAACACGCCACCGACGAGCAGCGGGGTGTAGTTCACGAACTTCCACTCGAAGCTCCCGCCGAATGGCACGCCGCCGATCGACGTCGGGAACAGCGCGATGAGCGAGGTGACTGCGATCTCGATCAGCGCGACGGGAGCCATCCACTTGTAGTGGCCGCGCAGGTTCCAGCTGCCCACCTTGAACGCGTCGCCCATCCGCCAGCGGTAGTAGATCGGCACGGCGAAGCACAGGTACAGCCCGACCACACCGATGGACACCACCGCGTAGAAGGCGATCGGCGCGGGCGCGCCGTTGATGTCGACCTCCACGAGCGCTGGCAGCGTAATGATGGCGGCCAAGCGCCGCGGTCACGATCACGCCGTTGGCGGGGATCTTCTTGGAACTCAACTTCGACCACAGCTGGTGGCCGGGCACCGCGCGGTCGCGGCTGAATGCGAACAGCATGCGCGACGCGCTCGTCTGGCAGGCCGTCGTGCAGAAGAACTGGCCCGCGCTCGAGATCAGCAGCACGATCGCGACCCACTGGGAGTCCATCGCCTGGGCGAAGATCACCTGTACGAGGCCGCCGCCAGCGGTCACCTCGTCCACGTTCTGGACCGCGAACAGGAAGGACAGCAGCAGGATCCAGCCACCGATGGCCGAATAGAAGATCGAGCGCCAGATGCCCTTGGCAGCGCCGTCTGCCGCGCTCTTGGTCTCCTCGGACAGGTGCGCGGACGCGTCATAGCCCGTGATCGTGTACTGCGTCAGGATCGCGGCGATCGGCAGCACGAAGATAAGCCAGCCAAAGCCTTTGTCGCCGTTGAACATCCCGGTGTTGTTGACGGTCGTCGCGAACACCTCGCTGAAGCTGGCGTGCCGCTTGGGGATGATCCACAGGATCAGCGATGACCGCCGCGGCGCCCGCCACATGCCACCACACCGAGATGTTGTTGATGACGGCGAGCAGGTGCGACGAGAAGATATTGATGATCGCCGAGACCGCCAGGATGATCACGAACATGACGAAGACCCTGGTCAGGCTGTAGCCGGCGGCCCAGGTCTCACTGAATGTGCTGAGCGTGAGGTCCAGGAACGTCGCGCAGCCATACGCCACCGACGCCAGGATGGCGATCAGCCCGATCAGGTTCAGCCAGCCGGTGTAGAAGCCGGCCTTTACTCCGCCGAGTTTGCTTGCCCACCAATAGATCCCGCCCGACGTCGGCATTGCGGAGACGAGTTCGGACATACACAGCCCGATGATCAGGATGAAGACCGAGACGAGCGGCCAGCCCCATGCGATCGCCGCTGGGCCACCGTTGTTCCAGCCGAGGCCGAACGAGGTGAAGCAGCCGGCCAGGATCGAGATGATGGAGAACGAGATGGCGAAGTTGCTGAATCCGGACCAGGAGCGGTGAAGCTCCTGGGTGTATCCGAGTTCCGCGAGTAGTTTTTCGTCCTCATTGAGATGTTCGTGACCCTCGGGCACCGCAGTTCTCCTCTTGACTCGAGCGGGGAGCGCACATTCCCTAGGCACAATAGGCCGCTATTGGTCTGGTGTCCTACCTTTGGGAATGACGAGCACGTAAAGCTTCCCGCTGGTCGCCCAGCGGGGTCAACTAGCTGCCGTTTCGCCTGTTTCCGAATTGACTCCGTCTCGATATTGACGTGCGCATTCGCCCTCATTATTGTCCAAGTTGTCTGACAACTTGCGCCAAAGAGCCGAGGAGGACGCCATGGCGGAGAACAAGCGGGCAGTCGGATCGGTCACCTATCGGGACGCGGAGCACGGTTATTTCGAACGGCGCAAATTGCGCCGTCACGCCGCCTTCTGGTCGCTCTGGGCGCTTGGTGTCGGTGCGGTCATCTCAGGGGACTTCTACGGCTGGAACCTCGGCCTCGAACAACTGGTCGCCGCCGGCGACATCGACACCGTGATCGTCGCGTTCTGCGATATGCAGGGCCGGCTGACCGGCAAGCGGGTGTCGGCGCGGCTGTTCGTCGAGGACGTCGCCGCGCACGGCGCCGAGTGTTGTAACTACCTGCTCGCCGTCGACGTCGACATGAACACCGTCGACGGCTACGCGATATCGAGCTGGGAGACCGGCTACGGCGACATGGTGATGACGCCCGACTTCTCCACCCTGCGGCTGATCCCGTGGCTGCCGGGCACCGCGCTGGTGATGGCCGATCTGTCGTGGACCGACGGCAATCCGGTGACCCAGGCGCCGCGCAGCATCCTCAACCGCCAGATCGACCGGCTCGCCGAGCGCGGCCTGGTGCCCTACGTCGGCACCGAGCTGGAGTTCATGGTGTTCGACACCGGATTCCGGGAGGCGTGGGCGGCGGGCTACCGCGGGCTGACGCCGGCCACCGACTACAACGTCGACTACGCGATGCACGCGTCGACCCGGATGGAGCCACTGCTGCGCGACATCCGGCTCGGCATGGACGGCGCAGGCATGTACTGCGAGGGCGTCAAGGGCGAGTGCAACCTCGGCCAGCAGGAGATCGCGTTCCGCTACGACCACGCCCGAGTCACGTGCGACAACCACACCATCTACAAGAACGGCGCCAAGGAGATCGCCGACCAGCACGGCAAGAGCCTGACCTTCATGGCGAAATTCGATGAGCGCGAAGGCAACAGCTGCCACATCCACATCTCGTTGCGCGGCGACGACGGCAGCCGCGGTGTTCGCCGACTCGGACGACGAGCTCGGCATGTCGCCGATGTTCCGCAGCTTCATCGCCGGCCAGCTGGCCACGCTGCGCGAGCTGACGCTGTTCTACGCGCCGAACATCAACTCCTACAAGCGTTTTGTCGAGGGCAGCTTCGCGCCGACGGCGGTCGCGTGGGGGATGGACAACCGCACCTGCGCGGTGCGCGTGGTCGGCCACGGCCACGGCATGCGGATGGAACTGCCGCGCGCCCGGCGGCGACGTCAACCAGTACCTGGCGGTGTCGGCGCTGATCGCCGGCGGGCTGTACGGCATCGAGCGCGAGCTGGAGCTGCCGGAAGCGTTGGAGGGCAACGCGTATACCAGCGGCGCGGAACGGCTGCCGACGACGCTGGCCGAGGCCGCGGCGCTGTTCGGCAAGTCGGAGGTGGCGCGTGAGGCGTTCGGCGACGACGTCGTCGAGCACTACCTGAACAACGCGCGCGTCGAACTGGCCGCGTTCAACTCGGCGGTGACCGACTGGGAAAGGGTGCGTGGCTTTGAGCGGCTCTAGGCCCGTACTTGGGTCTGACCACCTACCTGCAGCAGGCGCAGACCGGGGTGTGGGATGTGCGGGCCAGCTTCCTGCCCGCCATCTACATCGAAGGGGTGAACCTGGCGGGCGGAATCGCTGCGCTGCTTCCGCCGCAGCCCGTGGACGCCGAGATCGCCTCGCGGATCCTCGACGGGCTCGACGGCCTGATCATCACCGGCGGACGCGATGTCGTCCCGGAAGGCTATGGGCAGCAACCGCACCCGGCCACCGACGAGGCCGGTCGCCGACAACCGGCAGCGCGACGCGTTCGAGTTCGCGTTGGTCGACGGCGCCATCCGGCGGGGCATGCCGCTGCTGGGCATCTGCCGTGGCGCGCAGGTGCTCAACGTCGCGCTGGGCGGCACGCTGCATCAGCATCTGCCCGATGTGCATCGGCCACACCCACCACCAGCAGGGCAACGCGGTGTTCGCGACGTCGGCGGTGCGCACCGTGCCCGGCACCCGGCTGGCCGCGCTGATCGGCGAATCGTCCGATGCCCAGTGCTATCACCACCAGGCCATCGACCGGCTCGGCGACGGCCTGATCGTCAGCGCCCAGGACTCCGACGGCGTCATCGAGGCGGTCGAAATCCCCGGGCAGAACTTCGTTTTGGCGGTGCAGTGGCACCCCGAGGAGCGGCTGGACGATCTGCGGCTGTTCGCCGCGGTGGTCGAGGCCGCCGCCGCGCTATGCGACGGGAAAGGTGAACGCGTGACGCGCGAGCGAATGTGATCAACCCCGCCACCGAGGAGGTGCTGCGCACCGTCGAGCAGACCGACGAGGCGGGCGTCGACGACGCGGTGGCGCGCGCCAAGGCGGCTCAACGGGACTGGGCCCGGCTGGCGCCCGCCGAACGGGCGGCGGCGTTGCGCGCCTTCGCCGCTGTGGTCGACGCGCACGTCGACGAGCTGGCCGCGCTGGAGGTCGCCAACTCCGGGCATCCGATCGGCAACGCGGAGTGGGAGGCCGGCCACGTCCGCGATGTGCTGCAGTTCTACTCGGCCACCCCGGAACGGCTGTCGGGCAAGCAGATTCCGGTGGCCGGCGGACTGGACGTCACGTTCAACGAGCCGCTCGGCGTCGTCGGCGTCATCACGCCGTGGAACTTCCCGATGACGATCGCCGTCGTGGGGCTTCGCGCCCGCGCTGGCCGCGGGGAACGCGGTACTGGTCAAGCCCGCGGAGTGGACGCCGCTGACCACCATCCGGCTCGGCGAGCTCGCCGTCGAGGCCGGGCTGCCCGCCGACCTGTTCCAGGTGCTGCCCGGCAAGGGCTCGGTGGTGGGGGAGCGGTTCGTCACCCACCCCGACGTCCGCAAGATCGTGTTCACCGGCTCCACCGAGGTCGGCACACGGGTGATGGCAGGTGCGGCGGCGCAGGTCAAGCGGGTCACCCTGGAGCTGGGCGGCAAGAGCGCCAACATCGTGTTCGACGACTGCGACCTGGAGAAGGCCGCGGCGACCGCGCCGTACGGCGTCTTCGACAACGCCGGCCAGGACTGCTGTGCGCGCAGCCGAATCCTGGTGCAGCGCAACGTCTACGACCGGTTCATGGAGTTGCTCGAACCGGCCGTCAAGGGCGTCGTGGTCGGCGATCCGCAGTCCAAGGACACCGAGATGGGGCCGTTGGTGTCGAAGGCGCACTGGAACACCGTCGCCTCCTACGTGCCCGACGACGCGCCGGTCGCGTTCCGCGGCGATGCGCCGTCGGGCCCCGGCTACTGGTTCCCGCCGACCGTGCTGACACCGCCGCGCACCGACCGCACCGTCACCGAGGAGATCTTCGGGCCGGTGGTCACGGTGCTGCCCTTCGAGGACGAGGCCGACGCCATCGCGCTGGCCAACGACACGCCCTACGGCCTGTCCGGATCGATCTGGACCGACAACCTGTCCCGGGCGCTGCGGGTGTCGCGCGCCGTGGAATCCGGCAATCTGTCGGTCAATTCGCACTCGTCGGTGCGCTACAACACGCCGTTCGGCGGGTTCAAGCAGTCGGGACTGGGCCGCGAACTCGGCCCCGACGCACCGCTGTCGTTCACCGAAACCAAGAACGTCTTTTTCGCGATCGGAGATGCCTGATGGATTTGACCCAACGACTGGCCGGCAAGGTCGCCGTGATCACCGGCGGTGCCGGCGGCATCGGGCTGGCCACCGGGCGGCGCATGCACGCCGAGGGCGCGACGATCGTCGTCGGCGACATCGACCCGACGGCGGGCAAGGCCGCCGCCGACGAACTCGACGGATTGTTTGTGCCCGTTGACGTCTCGGACGAGGCGGCGGTCGACGCATCTGTTCGACACCGCGGCCGACACGTACGGCTCGGTCGACATCGCGTTCAACAACGCCGGCATCTCGCCGCCGGACGACGACGTGATCGAGACCACCGAGCTGCCGGCATGGCAGAAGGTGCAGGACATCAACCTCAAGTCGGTGTACCTGTCGTGCCGGGCCGCGCTGCGGCACATGGTGCCCGCCAAGAAGGGGTCGATCATCAACACCGCGTCGTTCGTCGCGGTGATGGGCTCGGCGACGTCGCAGATCTCCTACACCGCGTCCAAGGGCGGCGTGCTGGCGATGTCCCGCGAACTCGGGATCCAGTACGCGCGCAGCGGGATTCGCGTCAACGCGCTGTGCCCCGGACCGGTCAACACGCCGCTGCTGCAGGAGCTGTTCGCCAAGGATCCGGAGCGGGCGGCGCGCCGGCTGGTGCACGTGCCGATGGGCCGGTTCGCCGAGCCGGAGGAGCTCGCCGCCGCGGTGGCGTTCCTGGCCAGCGACGACGCGTCGTTCATCACCGGCTCGACGTTCCTGGTCGACGGCGGCATCAGCGGCCACTACGTCACGCCGCTGTAAAGACCATGTCGGCCGACCCGGACGTCCCGCTGGCAAGCGACGCACTGCTGCGCCCGGTGCGGCCGGGGAACCCGTTCGAGGACACCGTCGAGCGGCTGCTGCAGACCATCCGGCTCGGCGTGCTGCAGCCGGGCGAATCCCTTCCGCCCGAACGCGAACTCGCGGCCCGGCTCGGCGTCAGCCGCGACACCGTTCGGGAGGCCATCAAGTCGCTGGCCGACGCCGGCTATCTGGTGTCGCGTCGCGGCCGGTACGGCGGCACATTCCTGGCCGACGAGCTGCCAAGGCACACGGACGACAGCCCGGGGGTGACCCGCGCGGAGATCGACGACGCGCTGCGGCTGCGCGAGATCCTCGAGGTCGGCGCCGCCCGGATGGCGGCGAACCGCACCCTGACCGCCGCGGAGCGAGAAGTGCTGTGGTCGCGGCTGACCGATGTCCGCGGCGCGGCGCCCGACGACTACCGGCGGCTGGACTCGCGGCTGCACCTGGCGATCGCGGAGGCGGCGGGTTCGCCGTCGCTGGTTCCGCTGGTGGCCGAGAACCGGATGCGGCTCAACGGGCTGCTCGACCAGATTCCGCTGCTGCCGCGCAACATCGCCCACTCCGACGAGCAGCACGAGGCGATCGTCGTGGCGATCCTGGCCGGCGACGGCGAGCGGCGCCGCGGAAGCGATGCGGGCACACGTCGCCGGATCGGCCGCCCTGTTGCACGGCTTCCTGGACTGAAATACCTAACGGCAGACGCGAACGTTCTGTGCAGTTGCGCACGCATAGGGAACTCGCTATCCCGATGACTCTCAGCCGCGAGTTCTCCGATTCTCGAGTGGTATCGGCTCCTGCTGGGTGCGGGAATACCATACAACAGGAGATTCGACGCACGAATCATCACCCCGGCAAGACGCCTGATCGCGGCCGGTTCGACACTGGCCGGCGCTCTCGCCGTCGACGTGGCGATCGTCGGGCTGACCGGTCACGGCCAACGCGTGCTCATCCGACCAGAGCTGAATTGCCGACGTTTCGCATTCAAGCAGACGATGTCCGACAGCGCCGACATGGCCCAGGCCGCGTACTCGGCAAGGCTGACAAGCGTTTCCTGCCGATGCTCGTCGGCTCGGATATCTACAGGCGCGCATCGGCCAACGCCGACAGGTACTGCCACTGATTGCTTCTGAGCTGGCGGTTTCGTGCGCCTCGCACGTCGAGTTCTGCGTCCGAAACGCGATCGCCACGTGCTCATCTGACCGGCGGCCGGACAGCGCCTCTACTTGCCATGCGCGTTGGCGGAGACGATCGAGCCGTGGATCGTGACGTTGATAAAGATCGTCGCTTCGATCGATGTCTGACGGTCATCGCAGGAATCGGCGCTGAAGATGTCGGGTCACCCGCGTCCGGCTGCCGGCGCTGCACCTGGCGATGGATTTCGAGCCTGCGACGCCGTCGCCAATGCCTACGCTGATCGCACTCACCGAGCCAGAGTCATGGCGCGCCGCAAGTCGATTGGCTACCCAAGAGTTTCATCGGTCGCCGCCTCGCAGGTCTCTATTGGGCTGCGCGATGTACCTCACTGATCCGACCGCCAGTATGATGCAGCAGGGTGCGCGGGTACAGACGTGCGCAAACCGTGTCGGCTGATTCGCTGAATGCGCGTTGCTCACAGCGTCCGTTCCTGCTGGGCCTATGCTGCATCGACTTCGTGGACCCACGGATCCGGCATGCCATGGTGCGATGTCCGGCAGCCATACGCACTCAAAGGCGTGACGTCGGCGTTGACCGATGTCGACACTGCCGGCTGGACCCAGCGCTTCGTCCTGCTCTCCGACCCGAACCGGCTTGAGATCCTGCTGTGCCTGCACCGCGCGCCCGGGATCTGTGTCGGCGACCTCGCGGCGGCGCTGGTCTCGGTGAACCCGTCTCCCAGGCGCTGCGGGTGCTCGGCGCAGGGATGGGTGAGTTCGACCGGGTGGGCCGGCTCGGTCAGCTACCGCCTCGAGGACGAGATCGTGCACGATCTGCTGCACTGGATCGCGCCCGTCACAGCTGAAGCCGCGCGGTCGCCGCGCACCTAGACTGCCAGATGTGCGCGTGTTGACCATGGATGATCCGCTGCTGGCGGATCGTCCGGACCTGGCCGGCGCAGGCGACATGCCCGCCCATATGCGCATCGGCACCTGGCTGGAGCGGCTTGATCGTGTCCCGCACGTTGCGCCGGGCGACAAGCTGCCGTCCGAGGTGGAGATCGCCACCGTGCTCGGCGTCAGCCGGATGACGTTGCGGCAGGCGCTGAGCGCCATCGAGGCAAGGGCCTCATCGACCGCCGACGGGGCGGTTCGGCGGCAACTTCGTCGCGGCGCCGCGGTTCGAGTTCGACCACGCGAGCCTGCCCGGCTTCACCGAGCAGATGCGCCGCATCCATGTCGAGGCGGGCGCGCGAGGTCTTGCGTGCGACCACGCGCCGTCCCACCGCCGAGGTCCGTCAGCGCCTCGGGCTCAGCCGCGGTGACCAGGTCCACGAGATTCTGCGCGCCCGGTCCGCCAACGGTGAGCCGATCGTGCTCGAAGAGGCGTACTTACCTGCCGCGATCTTTCCCGGGATGCTGTCCGCCGATCTGACCGGCTCGCTGTACACGATCATGCGCGATTACGACGCGTCCCCGTTCTCCGCCGATGAGGAAATCGAGGCGACACCGGCCACGCCGAGCAGCAGGCCGAGATTCTCGGTATCGAAGCGGGGAGTCCGTTGCTGCTGATCACCCGAACGTCGTTCACCGACGGGCGGCGTCGCGGTCGAGTTCTCCCGCGACTACCACCGCTCCGATCGCGCCCGGATCCGCATCAAGTCGCGGGTCGACGACGAGACCCGGGCCCGCGACGCCAGTTGGTGAGCGCGTCCCCGACGAGCTCGGGCGACAGTTCGGCCACGATCGCCGGGGCGACGGCGCTGCAGCTCGGGGATCGGGCTCGGCGCGCGACGGCGATGCAGTGCATGCCGGCGGCCACGGCGGCCTGCACGCCCGGCACGGAGTCTTCGAAGACCAGCACATCGCCGGGCCGGCGGTTCAGCAGCCGGGCGGCGGTGAGAAATCCCTCGGGGTGCGGCTTGCCGTTGCTGACGTCCTCTTCGGCGATCAGGACGCTGAACAACTCACCTGCCGGACTGCCTGTCCAGCACCGCCAGCACGTCGTCGCGCTGGGCGCCGGTGACGATGCCGAGCGGAATATTGTTGTCCGCCAACAGCTTCACCAGCTCGCACCGTGGTGTCGGCGATCGGATTGCTGGTCGGCGACGCGTCTGCTTGTAGACACCCTGACGCAACCGCAGCAGTTCGGCGACCTCGTCCTCGGTCCCGCGCCCATGCCGCGTCACCGCACGCTCGATGATCTCGCGGTCGCTGCGGCCCAAGCAGCTCGTCGCGGTAGTCCTCGGGGGTCATCGCCCAGTTCAGGTGGGCGCGGAAGAGCTCGCTGAAGATGTCGAACAGGATGGGTTCGTCGTCGGAGAGGGTGCCGTTGAAGTCGAAGATGACGGCGGGCTGGTCACTGCGTAACCACGCTGTCGATCACGTCGGATGCGGACGACATGGCCAATAGTCTAGACCTTTAACGCGCGGACGGTTTACAGTGAAGCCGATGTCGTTTCTGCTCGACCGACGCCCAGCTCAACGAGCTGCTCGACGAGATCCCGGTGCTGGCCGGTCGGCCGCGGCAGCTTCGAGGAGCTGTCCGGCGGGCTGACCAATCGCAACGTCAAGGTCACCACCCCGGACGCCGTCTACGTCGCCCGCTGCACCGACACCTCCGCCAACTTCCTGGGCATCGACCGCGACGCGGAGTACTACAACACCAGAGGCCGCCGAGCAGGCGGGCGTCGGCGCGCCGGTGATCGACTACCGCCCGGATCTCGGCATCCTGCTGCTGGGCTATCTCAACGGAAAGACGCTGTGCAACGACGACTTTCAGCGCCCCGGGAGTGATGGCCAAGGTGGCCGCGGGATGCCGGGCGCTGCACGCCGGGCCGCGGTTCCGCGGCCGGTTCGACATGTTCGAACGCCAGCCGGCGCTATCTGAAAACCGCGCAGGACAACGGGTTCAAGATCCCGCACGACTACCTCGACCATGCCGACGCGTTCGCCGCGATCCGGAACGCGCTGACCGCCACCGATCAGACCACCGTCCCGTGCAACAACGACCTGCTGGCGGGGAACTTCATCGAAGACGGCGACCGGGTGTGGCTGATCGACTACGAGTACTCCGGCAACAACGACCCGTGCTTCGAGCTGGGCAACATCTGGAGCGAGTGCGGCTTGTCCACCGAACAGCTCGACGAGCTCGTCACCGCCTACTACGGCCGCCGGCTGCGCCACAAGACCGCGCGTGCCCACCTGCAGGGCATCGTCGCCAAGTACGGATGGACGCTGTGGGGCTGCATCCAAAACGCCTCCAGCGCAATCGAATTCGACTTCTGGGGTTGGGCGATGGAGCGCTACGAGGCCGCCGTCGCCGAGTTCAAGGGCCCGCACTTCGCCCGGCTGCTCGACGACGTGCACGCCACCGACTGACTAAAGGACGTCTGACACATGGCCACCAAACCGCTTCCCGACCGCGCCCACGTCGTCATCATCGGCGGCGGCGTGATCGGCACCAGCGTCGCCTACCACCTGACCAAGCTCGGCTTCACCGACGTCGTGCTGCTCGAGCAGGGCCAACTGTCCTGCGGCACCACCTGGCACGCCGCCGGGCTGGTCGGCCAGCTGCGGGCCTCGGAGAGCGCCACCCGCCTGGTGCAGTACTCGACGCAGCTGTACGCCGAGCTCGAAGGCCGAGACCGGGCTGTCCGCCGGCTACAAGCAGTGCGGGGGAGTGACGGTCGCGCGCACCGAGGACCGGATGATCCAGCTGCGCCGCACCGCCGCCAACGCCGCGGCGTTCAACATGGAATGCGAACTGCTCACGCCCGAGCAGGCGCTCGAGCACTATCCGGTGATGCGGGTCGACGACCTCGTCGGGGCGATCTGGCTGCCCGGCGACGGCAAGGCCAACCCGACCGACCTGACGTTCGCGCTGGCCAAGGGTGCGCAGGATGCGTGGCGCCCGGATCGTCGAAAAGGTCAGGGTGCTCGACGTTCTGACCGATGACGGGCCGGGTCACCGGCGTGCGCACCGACGCGGCGACATCGAGGCCGAGATCGTCGTCAACTGTGCCGGGCAGTGGGCCAAACAGGTCGGCGCGATGGCCGGGGTCAACGTGCCGCTGCACTCGGCCGAGCACTTCTACGTCGTCAGCGAGCACATCGACGGCGTGCACCCCGACCTGCCGATCCTGCGCGACCCCGACGGCTACACCTACTTCAAGGAGGAGGTCGGCGGCCTGGTCATCGGCGGCTTCGAGCCGGAGGCCAAGCCGTGGGTGTCGCCGGACGCGATTCCCTATCCGTTCGAATTCCAGCTGCTGGACGAGGATTGGGACCACTTCGAGATCCTGATGAACAACGCGCTGCTGCGGATTCCCGCGCTCGAGACGACGGGCATCAAGAAGTTCTACAACGGCCCGGAGAGCTTCACGCCCGACAACCAGTTCATCCTCGGTGAGGCGCCCGAAGTCGCCAACTTCTTCGTCGGCGCCGGATTCAACTCGGTCGGCATCGCCACCGCCGGCGGTGCGGGGCGGGCGCTGGCGGAGTGGATCGTCAACGGCGCGCCGACCAGCGACCTGACCGGCGTGGACATCCGCCGGTTCGCGCCGTTCAACGGCAACAACCGATGGCTGCACGACCGCGTCGCCGAGGTGCTCGGCCTGCACTACGAAATCCCATGGCCCAACCGGGAAATGGACGACCGCCCGGCCGTTCCGGCGCTCGCCGGTGCACCACCTGCTGGAGGCCGCCGGCGCGAACTTCGGCAGCAAGATGGGCTGGGAGCGGGCCAACTTCTTCGCCCCCGACGGCGCGGAACCGACGATCGAATACACCTGGGGCAAGCCGAACTGGCTTGCCGTGGTCGGCGGCCGAGCAGGCCAACACCCGGACGAACGTCACGGTGTTCGACCAGACGTCGTTCTCCAAGTACCTGCTGGTCGGCCGCGACGCCGAGGCGGCGCTGCAGTGGCTGTGCACCGCCGACGTCGGCGTCGAGGTCGGCCGGTCGGTGTACACCGGGATGCTCAACGAGCGCGGCACCTACGAGTCCGACGTGACGGTCACCCGCACCGGGCCCGAGGAGTTCCTGATCGTCAGCAGCGCGGCCACCACCGAGCGCGACAAGGACCACATCCGCAAGAACCTGCCCGACGGCGCCGAACGCGACGCTCGTCGACGTGACGTCGGCGTACGCGGTGTTCGGTGTGATGGGGCCGAAGTCGCGCGACCTGCTGTCCGCGCTGACCTCCGCCGACCTGTCCGACGAGGCGTTCGCGTTCGGCACCAGCCGGCAGATCTCACTGGGGTATGCCACGGTGCGCGCCACCCGCATCACCTATGTCGGCGAATTGGGTTGGGAGCTCTACGTTCCCGCCGAGTTCGCCGTCGGCGTCTACGAGGACCTGATGACGGCCGGCGCCGCATTCGGCGTCGGGCGCGGCGGCTACTACACGATCGAGTCGCTGCGGCTGGAGAAGGGCTACCGCGCCTTCGGCCGGGAACTGACCCCGAGCGAGAATCCCGTCGAGGCCGGGTCTGCTGTTCGCGTGCAAGCTGAAGACCGACATCGCGTTCCTCGGCCGCGAAGCCGTCGAGAAGGCCAAGGCCGAAGGGCCGCAACGAAGCTCGTCGGGTTCAAGGTCGACGCATCCGAGGCGATGCTGTGGGGCGGCGAGCTGATCCTGCGCGACGGTGCGGTCGCCGGGCAGGTGACCTCGGCCGCGTGGGGCGAGACGACGGGCTCGTGCGTCGGGCTGGCGTACGTGCGGGCCTCCGACAACGCCGTCATCAACGCCGACTGGGTCAAAGCCGGCAGCTACGAGGTCAACGTCGGCGGGCAGCTGTATCCGATCTCGGTGTCGCTGCGGCCGCTCTACGACCCGGCGAACGAGCGAATCCGCCCGTAGCTCGGTCGGCCTGGGAGAAGCTGTACGCGATGGCGGTGGAGTTCCGGTTGCTCGGCGACGTCGAGGCTCTGCTCGACGGGCGTCGCCTGGACATCGGTCACGCTCGCCAGCGATGCGTCCTCGCGGCGCTGCTGGTCGACGTCAACCGTCCGGTCCCGGCCGACCAACTGATCGACCGGGTCTGGGCGGACGACCTTCCGCACCGGGCGCGCAACGCCCTGGCGGCATACATGTCGCGATTGCGTCAGTTGTTCGCCGGCGCCGACGTGCGGATCGCCCGCGAGCCCGGCGGTTACATGCTGACGGCCGATCCTTGTCGGTGGACATCCACCGGTTCCGGCACATCGCATCGCAGGCCCGAGCGACCGCCGATCCTGCCGAAGCCGCGGCGCTCTTCGACAGCGCGCTCGGATTGTGGCGCGGCGAGCCATTCGCAGTCGCTTGACACACCGTGGATCAACGACGTGCGCAACGCCTTTGAAGCGGAACGGGTTTCGGTCGCATTGGATCGCAACGACGCCGCGTTGCAGGCGGGGCGGCACGCGGACCTGCTCGGTGAGCTCGTGATGGCGGCTCAGGCGCTACCCACTGGACGAACGCCTGGCCGGGCAGCTGATGCTCGCCCAATACCGCAGCGGCCGGCAGGCCGAGGCGCTCGAGACCTATCGGCAGATGCGTGACCGGCTTGTCGAGGAGCTCGGGCGTCGATCCCAGCCCCACGCTGCGCGAGGTGCACCAGCGGATCCTCGATGGTGACAAGGCGGCACCCCGTCGCCCGAGGGTCCCGAGCCGTCACCGGATCGCGTCAGCCAGTCATCGCCTTGCCGCGACGCGCGACGAGCTTCGTCGGCCGTACGCAAGAACGTTCGCGCCGTGCGCGATGCTCTGCATGAGGGCCCGATGTGACTTTGACCGGGGTGGGCGGTGTCGGCAAGACCCGGCTCGCGCTCGAGGTGGCGGGGCGCGAAAGGGAGCGCTTCCGCAGACGGCGTATGGCTGTGCGAGCTTGCGCCGCTCGACGATGGCGCGGCGGTGGGCCATGCGGTTGCGGCGGCGCTGCGGTTACAACAGCGGCAAGGGCTCGGACATCGAGGACGACGGTGATCGAATACCTGCGCGACACGCGAACTGCTGCTGATCGTCGACAACTGTGAGCACCTGCTGGACCCCAGCGCGCGGTTGGTCGACCGGATCGTCGCAGCACTGTCCCGGGTGACAGTCCTGTCCACCAGCCGCGAAGCGCTCGGCGTCGAAGGCGAACAGATATTCGCCGTTCCCCCGCTGTGCGGACGAGGAGGCCACCGAGTTGTTCGCCGACCGCGCCAGGGCGGGCCGCCCGGACTTCGACCTCGAGCATGAGCCCGTCGGCGCGGTGGCCGAGATCTGTCGGCAACTCGACGGCCTGCCGCTGGCGATCGAGCTGGCCGCCGCCCGAATGCGCGTGATGAGCAGCCTCGACGTCGCCCGACGCTTGGACGGTCTGCGTCTGCTGAGCGGCGGTTCGCGCGGGGCGCAGCCGAGGCAGCAGAGCGTCACCGCGACGATTGACTGGTCCTACCGGCTGCTGGCCGAGCCCGAGCAGTCCTTGTTCGCACGGCTTTCGGTGTTCGCAGGTGGATTCGACCTAGACGCGGCGCACGGCGTGTGCGGCGAGGACGGAGCGGACCGAGGACGACACACTCGATCTGCTGACCGGGCTTGTCGACAAGTCGATGGTGACCATGCGCGGCGGCGCCGGCAGGACGCGATACGGCGTCTTGGAGACGCTGCGTGCATATGGCCGAGAGCGCTTGCGTGAGAACGGGGATCGACGACGAAATACGGCACGCGTCACACGGCATATTTCGCCGAACTCGCCCAGCGCGCCGCGGCAGGCATGCACGGCGCCGACGAACAGGGGTGGGTCGAGCGGATGGTGCCCGACTACGACAATCTGCGCGCGGCGTTCGAGCACGCCATGAGCGCCGGTGACATCGACTTGGCGCTTCGGCTGGTCACATCGCTGTCGGAGTACGTGCACCTGCGTATCGGCTTCGAGGCATCCGGTTGGGCGGAACGCGCGCTCGAGGTCGCCGATCCCGAGCATCCGTTGTTCGCCGCCGCGGTCGGTTTCGCCGCGCGGGGTGCATGGAACCGCGGCGATCAAGCGAGGGCGCGGTGAGCTGGCCTCGCTCGCAGACGGCCGTGTTCCCGGCCGCGGCAACGGCCGGGTGGCGTATCCGGGCGACGTGCTCGCCGACGTGGCCCTCTACGAGGGCGATCCGGCCGCCGCGCTGGCGCATTACGAAGGCGGAGATGGCGCGCGCCCGTCGCGACGACGACCCAATCCGTCTGGTGTGGACGCTGTTCTATGTGGCGATCTGCCAGGCCGCGCTCCGCACACCGGAGGCGGGTCTTGCCGCAGCGGAGGAGGCGATGCAGGTTGCGGATGGCACGGCCAACCCGACGGCGCGGTCGATGGGGCGCTACGCGCTGGGCCTTGTCCTGAAGAAGTCCGAGCCGGACAGGGCGCTGGCGCTGTTCGACGAAGCGGCGGAGTTGGCCGCCTCGGTGCAGAACTTCTGGTGGCATGGCATCGCGTTGATGGAAGCCGCGGCGACCCGCGCCGTGCACGGCGATCCAGCAAGCGCAGCAAGTGATTTCATCGAAGTGATCGACCACTGGGACCGGGTGGGCGATTGGAGCCAGCAGTGGCTGAACCTTCGCTACGTGACGCGGTTCCTGAATCGGGTTGGCGCCGAGGACGATGCGGTTGCACTTCACCGTGCACTTCTGCGTGCGGGTAAACAGTCAGCCGTTGAGCGCGGCACGAGGCCGCGACTCTCGGCGACATGGCTGGACGATGGATTGAGTGGTGCGGACGCTGGTCGTCCGCGCCCGGTTGCCGTCGTTGGCGCACGGTACTGCTGACGTGAAACGGGCCCGGCGCAACGTTTTTCGCTGCACCGGGCCCGATCACGTGGATCAGAAGTTGCCCTTGACCACGTTTGTGTTCTGGACCCTGCTTCCGCAATCGCCATCGACGAAGCGGGCTCGGACGAATACCTCGTCGGTGCCGTCGCTGTCCTCATTGAGGACGCTCGCGGGCACGACGAATTGCTGGAGGTACTCCAGGCCTCGGTCCGTTGCCCTGATGAAGCCGTCGATGTCGTCGTGGACTCCGGGGTAATTGCGGTCGAACAGATACTGCTCGCCGCCGTCGTCGCCCCAGACGATGTAGTGCATCCCACCGCAACCCGCGCTGAGGTTGTTGAGGTAGCCAACTGCGTCGGGCTTCTGCATCGGGTAGAAGCCCCGCACGATCACCCGGTTGTAGCCGGCCCCGGTGATGTTCTGGTCGACGATGGTCAGATTCGAGCCGGGTGACGGTGACGGGGCCGCCGAAGCCGGCGCCAAGCCGGCAGTCAGCCCGACGACGCCTGCGATCATCGCGGCGCCGGTCATTGCGGAACCGATCATCTTGCGTGTGTTCACTTTTCGTTCTCTTTCTGTCGTGTGCCCCTGGGTGGGCTGGTTATTTTGTGGTTGCGAACCTGGCCCGATCGATAGGGATGATCTCGGCGGTTCGCGTTGAGTCCGGTGGGGTACGCAGGGCTGCTGCGGCGAGTTCATCGCCACGCTTGGCTGCGGTGGCGAGACACATTCCGGCGGACAAGATGAGCAGCCAGCCGAAAACGCCTGCGATGGCGAAGGTCATCGAGGAACTCCTTGCGTTGCAACCGAATGCGATCCGGTCCGGTCAGTGAACGGTCCAACCGTGCCGGGCGGCGGTTCGGCGACTCTGCCGCATTCATGAAATTTGCAGCTCAAGGCATGCTCATGCGGTTCGTCGGACACCGCGGCTCACGCCCGGATGAGCCTGCGGCGCTTCGACGGAGCCTCGCGTCGCGATAGACGCCGTAGAAGCCCGCCATCCCTGCTCAATCTGCGGTACGTGACGCGGCTGCTGGTCCGATTGGGTGCCAATGAGGATGCCGTCGTGCTTCACCACGCGTTACTCGCAGCAGGAAAGCCATCTCCGCTGACCGCAGACCAGATATCGGTGAAGCCAGGCGAAGACGGCGCGGAATTACCGGAGTGCAGGCAGTGGCCAGAGCACTCTCCGTCCTTCGCCGTCTTTCCTGACCCGACGCAACGGCGTTTGTAGTACTTGACCAGCGCATTTCATGATTGGCGAACTGTCGCCGAAACCTGGACCGCCATGGTTGATCCAAAGAACAGCTCGCCGAACAAGGCGGCGAGCCTCCAACAAGAGATCACCCAGAGGAGATGAAATGAGTACCACTGAACAGCACCTCGAAGCGGCCCACGACGACGCCGACCGCGCTCTCAAGGCAAAGCATCGCGCGCTGTGGGCGTCGGGTAACTATCCCGCCGTCGCCACTGAACTGATTGCCGAGCTCGGGCCCGAGCTGGTCCGGGCCAGCGGTGTGCAGCCCGGCGATCGGGTGCTGGATGTCGCGGCAGGGTCGGGCAATGCCGCGATCCCTGCCGCCGTCGCCGGCGGCATCGTCACCGCGAGCGACCTGACGCCCGAGCTGTTCGACGCGGGACGGGCGATCGCCGCCGAGCGCGGAGTCGATCTGGAATGGGTGGAGGCCGACGCGGAGGCGATGCCATTCGCCGACAACAGCTTCGACGTGGTGATGTCGTGCGTCGGCGCGATGTTCGCTCCGCACCACCAGGTCACCGCCGACGAGTTGGTCCGTGTCTGCCGGCCCGGCGGCACGATCGCAATGATCAACTGGACGCCAGAGGGTTTCATCGGGAACCTGTTCAAGACGATGAAGCCTTACGCACCGCCGCCACCTCCCGGCGCCAGCCCGGCGCCGCTGTGGGGCAATGAGGATCACGTCCGTACGTTGTTCGGCGATCGGGTCGACCTGTCGGTTCGACGGCAGACGGTGCGCATGGACCACTGCGCGAATCCCACGGAGTTCCGCGAGTACTGGAAGCGCAACTACGGTCCGACCATCGCGGCGTACAAGTTCAACGCCGAGCAACCCGAGCGGGTCGCCGCATTGGACCGTGACTTCCTTGCGTTCCTGACCGACTCGAATCGAGGCGGAGATCATCCCGCCTGGGACGCCGAATACCTGCTTGTCACCGCGACCAAGCGATAGGTGCCGCGACGCCCACATGAACATCTGTTCATCTAGACAGATGAGATGGTGCGGGCATAGGGTCGACCCATGAGCGTCGTCGAGCTGCCCGAAGCGCCCGTTTCCAAGCGACTCGACCGAACCGATTGGACAACGATCGCCGCGATGGGCGGCATTGTCCTGGCGCTCCACCTATTCGGTTGGGGCGTGCTGGTACTCGGGGTGGCACCGCAGCACATCACGCTCGGATCGGCAGGCGTGTTCGGCGTCGGACTGGGTGTGACCGCCTACCTGCTCGGAGTGCGGCACGCGTTCGACGCCGACCACATCGCCGTGATCGACAACACCACGCGAAAGCTGGTCGGGGAGGGCACCCGCTCGCTGTCCGCCGGTTTCTGGTTCTCGCTGGGCCATTCCAGCGTCGTGTTCGGGTTGGCGTTCCTGTTGGCGATCGGCGTCCGCGCGATCGTGGGACCCGTGCAGGACGAGGGCTCGCCGCTCTTGCAGACCCTCGGACTGGTGGGCTCCCTCGTCGCGGGCACTTTCCTCATCCTCATCGGGCTGACGAACCTGTTCGCCGCGGTGGGCATCGCCAAGGTGTTCCGCCGGATGCGCAGCGGCGAGCTTCGACGAGGCCGAACTCGAACGGCAACTCGAGAAGCGCGGCTTCCTGGCGCGGTTACTCGGCAGGTTCATGCGCCGGGTGAGCAAGCCGTGGCACCTCTACCCGGTCGGCCTGCTCATGGGCCTCGGTTTCGACACGGCCACGCAGGTGGCACTGCTGGTGCTGGCCGCGGGAACGGCGGCCTTCACGCTGCCCTGGTACGCCATCCTGGTGCTGCCCGTGCTGTTCGCGGCGGGGATGAGCCTGTTCGATGCGCTCGACGGGATCTTCATGTCGCGGGCCTACGGCTGGGCGTTCCTCAAGCCGGTCCGCAAGGTGTACTACAACCTGACCGTGACCGTGCTGTCGGTGGTCGTCGCTCTGGTCATCGGCGTCATCGTGCTCGCCGGCCTCGTGGCCGACCGCCTCGGCATCGAGTCGGGTCCACTGGCTGCGATCGGATCGTTGGACCTGGAGTTCGTCGGCTTCATGATCGTCGGGATGTTCGTCGCGGCTTGGTTGATCGCCCTGGCGGTGTGGCACTTCGGACAGGTCGAGAAGCGCTGGGCGCCACAAGCTTCCGGTTAGCTCTGGCCGTTCGTCAGTGCCGTCTCGACGGGGGCCACGGCGGCTCGCCGCACAGCGCCAACAACGCGTTCTCGATCACCTCTGGCAGCGCGGGGTGGATCCAGTACTGGCCACGCGCCATGTCCTGAGCGGGCAGGTCGAAGTTCATCGCCTGGATCAGCGGCTGGATCAACGACGAGGCCTGATGGCCCATGATGTGGGCGCCCAAGATCAGCCCGGTGTCGTCGTCGACGATGATCTTCGCGATGCCGGTGGTGTCCTCCATCGCCCAGCCGTAGGCGACGTCGCCGAAATCCTGGACCTTGGATCTGATGTTGAATCCCTTTGCCCTGGCCTCATTTTCGGTGAGCCCAACACTGGCAATCTGCGGATCGGTGAAGACCGCCGACGGCACATATCTATGGTTTGACGGCATCAGGGCGTCGACGTCGTCCCAGTCCTGCAAGAGGTTGTGCTTCACCCTTCGCGCCTCGTGGTTGGCCACATGCTTGAGCTGATAATCCGACGAGATGTCCCCGAGGGCGAAAACGCTGCGCGCGGTCGTGCGCTGGTACTCGTCGACGACCACCTGGCCGTCGGCGGTGACCTTCACACCGGCCTGTTCGGCGTTGAGCAGGTCACCGTTGGGCAGTCCTGCCCGTGGCGACCAGCAGCACATCGCCGCGCAGCCGCGAACCGTCGTGGCAGCGCAATTCCACGCCGTCGCCGTCCTGCCGGAGCCCGGCGACCTCGTGGTGGCTCAGGATCTCCCACTTCTTCGAGGCGATGTCGGTGAACCGTTCGCAGATCGTCGTCGTCGTGACCCCGCAGCAGGGTGCTGCCCCGAATCATCATGGTGACGCGACTGCCCAAGCGACGAGAAGATATGGGCGAACTCGCATGCCACGAATCCGCCGCCGACGATGACCAGGTGCTCGGGCACGTCGGCGATGCGCATGATCGTGTCGCTGGTGTGATAGCGCACACCGGAATTCGCGATTTCGTCGGGGATGACGGCGCGAGAGCCCGCCGCGATCACCACCTGATCGGCGGTGAACTCGTCACCGTCGTCGGTGCGCAGCGTGTAACGGCCGTCGGGCAGCGGCTGTCCGAATCGGGTGTGGCTGGCGAACACCTGGACGTTGGGGGAGGAGCGGCGGTAGTTCTCGCCGCCTACCGCGAGCGGATCGATGCGGCCGAAGACCCGGGACACGATGTCACCCCAGCGGACGGCGTCGACGTGCGCGTCGACCCCGTATTGTGCTGAGTCCCTGGCACTTTGAGCCACTTCCGCCGCGTAGACGAACATCTTCGTCGGTATGCAGCCGACGTTGAGGCACGTCCCGCCGAACACGCCCTGCTCGCAGATCGCGACGCGTTTGTCTGCGTAGCGTTCGTCGAGGATCGAGTTGCCCGAACCGGTGCCGATGATCGCGATGTCGAAGTGGGCCATGGTGATTATCCTCGTTCGGATTGAGTTGCCGGATCAGAGGTTTCGGCCAGATAGCCAATCCAGCCACTTGTCCAGTTCGCGGTACGCCGCGTGCCGCGACTCCGGCACCGAGAGGAACACATCGTGCTTGGCGTCGACGATCGGCACGATCGTCGAGCGGTTGCCGATACAGCCGGCCCAGCGCGCGATCTGCTTGACGTCGAGCACCGCGTCACCGCGCTGGATCTCGTCAATCTTGCTGGGATCGGTGACCTCCCGCACGCTGCGGTCCGACCGCAGGATCAGGTTGGGCACACCGACGTCCAGCCCGCGCTGCAGCTTGGCCTGCGCGCGGCGGATGGCGTGCAGCCAGCCGAACGTGACAGGAAAGCCGCCGATCGGCTTCCACTTCAAGTCGTAGTCGAACTCGCCGCCGTACTCCTTGTGCAGGGTGGCGCCGTATCCGCCCTCTGTACTGCCGGCGGCCGCAGCACCCGCTTCTTGCGGATACGCGAAACCGCGCCGATCGCCAGCCCCGCCGGGGCGGTGCGCAGGAGGGCAGGCCCCTGCAGATCGAGCCACGGGCTGTTGAGCACAAGGCCGGTGATGTGACGTCTGGCGATCTCGCCGCGGCGCCGCATCCGGTCCAGCCACAGCGGGACGATCAGGCCGCCGGTGGAATGCGCGTAGATGAGCACTTCGGCGCCCGAAGACTCTTCGCCGATGAGGGCCAGCGTCCGCTCCAGTTCGACGTCGTAGCGCGCGAGGTCGGTGGTGAAGTGCGGCGTCTGGCCCTCGCGCCATGACCTCCCGCACTTGTGCATGTCCAGGGCGTAGAACGCGAAGCCGCGGGCGGCGAAATGGTCGGCCAGTTCGGTGTGGAAGAAGTAGTCGGTGAATCCGTGCACAAGCAGTACTGCGCGGGTCGCCGACGGATCGGGCTCGCCCCGGCGCACCAGCGTGGCGACGAGGTCACCTTCGCCGTCGGGATCCGGCCCAAGGCCGAACGTCTGCTGCCAATAGCCAGGCAGCACATCGGGCTCCCATCCAGGCACAACAGCTACCTTAGCTGCGCGCCGCGGCCGACCTGGGCCCATGGAGGTCAGACCGCGGCGGATAACCTGAACAGCGGTAAGCCGTGAGATGCGGACCGCGACCGCGAAGGACCAACGATTCGGTGTCTGACCCGAAGGCCGCACAGACGGACGTCGTTCTGGTGGGCGCGGGAATCATGAGCGCCACCCTCGGCGCGCTGCTGCGGCTGGTGGAGCCGAATTGGTCGATCACGCTGATCGAGCGCCTTGACGGCGCGGCCGCCGAGAGCAGCGACCCTTGGAACAACGCAGGCACCGGTCACGCGGGGCTGTGCGAGCTGAACTACACCCCGGAGCGGCCCGACGGCTCGATCGACATCAGCAAAGCGGTCCAGGTCAACGAGCAGTTCCAGGTGACGCGGCAGTTCTGGGCGTACGCCGTCGAGAACGGACTGCTGCCGGATGTGCGCAGTTTCCTCAACCCGATCCCGCACGTCAGCTTCGTGCAACGGCGCAGGCCGGCATCGACTATTTGAAGCGCCGCCACGACGCGCTGGTCGACAATCCGCTGTTCGCGTCGATGGAGTTCATCGCCGACGAGGACGAGTTCGCCCGGCGGTTGCCGCTGATGGCCGCCGGACGGAGCCACTCGGATCCGATCGCGCTGGCTTGGGCGCAGGACGGCACCGACGTCGACTTCGGGGCCCTGTCGCGACAGCTCATCGGCTATCACCGCGCAGCGCGGAATGACCACGCTGTTCGGCCACGAGGTGCGAGGCCTGCGCAAGGAATCCGACGGCAGCTGGACACTGACGATCGTCAACCGGCGAACCGAGGAAAAGCGAAAGCTGAACGCGAAGTTCGTGTTCGTCGGGGCAGGCGGTGGTTCGGTGCCGCTGCTGCAGAAGTCTGGTATCCGCGAGGCGAAGGGATTCGGCGGCTTTCCGGTCGGCGGCGCGTTCCTGCGCGCCGATCAGGCCCGCGATGACCGCCGCGCACCGGGCGAAGGTGTACAGCCTGGCGCCTGCAGGTGCGCCGTCGATGGCGGGGACGCATCTGGACACCCGAGTGATCAACGGCAAGTCGTGGCTGCTGTTCGGACCGTTCGCGGGCTGGTCGCCGAAGTTCTTGAAGCAGGGCAAGATCACCGATCTGCCGCGGTCGGTCAGGCCGAACAACCTGGTGCCGACAGTCACGGTCGGCCTCACGCAGATTCCGCTGGTGCGGTACCTGATCGGCCAGCTGCTGCAGTCGCGAATCGCGACCGGGTGCAGGTGCTGCGCGAATTCGTGCCCAGTGCAGTCGATTCCGATTGGGAACTCGACATCGCGGGGCAGCGGGTGCAGGTGATCCGGCAGGGCCAAGGGCAAGGGCGGCGTGCTGGACTTCGGCACGACCGTGCTGTCGGCTGCCGACGGCACCATCGCCGGGCTGCTCGGAGCCTCGCCGGGAGCCTCCACCGCGGTGCCTGCGATGCTCGACGTGATGGAGCGCTGCTTTGCTGACCGCTACCGTCCTGGTTGCCCAAGCTCAAGGAGATGGTGCCGTCGCTGGGCACCGAGCTGTCCGAGCGAACCGGCGCTGTTCGAGGAGGTGTGGTCGTGGGGCACCAAGGTACTCAAGCTGGACCGGCCCGCCAGTGGCGTGCCGGCAGCCGCGGCGATCGGGTGACGGTGGCTGCCAAATGACGATCGCGCTGCGTCGCAGCTGGGCCAAGGACCTGGATGCCGCGACGCTCTACGAGCTGCTCAAGCTGCGCGTCGAGGTGTTCGTCGTCGAACAGGCCACCCCGTATCCCGAGCTGGACGGCCGCGACCTGCTCGCCGAAACACGCCACTTCTGGCTCGAAGGGCCCGACGGCGAAGTGATTTGCACGCTGCGGCTGATGGAGGAACACCCCGGCGGCAGAAGGGCTTCCGAATCGGCCGGGTCTGCACCAAGCGCAGCGCCCGCGGCCACGGCCACACCACCCGGCTGCTTCAGGCCGCGCTGGCCGAGGTCGGCGACTACCCGTGCCATATCAACGCGCAGACCTACCTCGAGGACATGTACGGCCATCACGGATTCGTCCGCGACGGCGAGGAGTTCCTCGACGACGGCATCCCGCATGTGCCGATGGTGAAGCCGGGCGCGCCGACGACCGAAGTCGGACCAGTCGTGACCCCGGTCTACCCGTTCAGCGCGATCGTCGGCCACGACCGGCTGCGGCTGGCGCTTCTGTTGTGCGCGGTGCGGCCAGAGATCGGCGGCGTGCTGATCCGCGGCGAGAAGGGCACCGCGAAGTCGACCGCCGTGCGCGGGCTGGCGCACGTGTTGGCCGCGGTGGACGGCGCATCGCTCGTCGAGCTGCCCATCGGCGCGACCGAGGACCGGGTGGTCGGGTCGCTGGACCTGCAGAAGGTGCTGCGCGACGGCGAACACGCGTTCTCGCCTGGCCTGCTGGCCCGCGCACACGGCGGCGTGCTGTACGTCGACGAGGTCAACCTGCTGCACGACCATCTGGTCGATGTGATCCTTGACGCCGCCGCGATGGGCCGAGTGCACGTCGAGCGCGACGGCGTTTCGCACAGTCACGAGGCCCGCTTCGTGCTGATCGGCACGATGAATCCCGAAGAGGGCGAACTGCGCCCGCAGTTGCTCGACCGCTTCGGGCTGACCGTCGACGTGCACGCTTCCCGCGATGTCGACGTTCGGGCCGACGTCATCCGGCAGCGGATGGCTTTCGAGGCCGACCCCGTCGGGTTCGCCGATCGCTATGTCGCGGCGGATGCCGAACTGGCGCGGCGCGTCGCCGCCGCGCGCGCAGCGGCTCGACTGCTGTTTTCTTGCCGGACAACGAGTTACGGCGCATCGCGGCGCTGTGCGCAGCCTTCGACGTCGACGGGATGCGGGCCGATCTGGTGGTGGCACGCACCGCTGTCGCACACGCCGCGTGGCGTGGCGCATCGACGGTGGCGGAGGAGGACATTCGGGTGGCCGCCGAACTCGCGCTGCCGCACCGGCGACGCCGCGACCCGTTCGACGACCCGGGGCTTGATCCGGACCAGCTCGACGAGGCGATGGCTCAGGCGGCGGAATCCGCCGACGAGCCGGACGCCGGACCCGGATCCGCCAGGCGGTGGCGACTCGATCTCGGATGACGGCGCCGAGCACCCGGTGCCGCAACACAATTCGAACTCCGCGCCCCGGCCGAGCGCCGCGCCGTCGCCGGTGTTTCGTACCAGGGCGCTCGTGGTGCCCGGGGTGGGTGAGGGCGCGCCGGGTCGCCGGTCGCGTGCACGCAACCGCACCGGAAAAGCGATCTCGGCGACCGCCGAACCGGGCGCAGGCTACGGCGTGCACGTGTTCGGGACGCTGCTGGCCGCGGCCGGTCGCCAGCGTCGACCCGGCCGGCTGCAATCCCCAGCCGGACGACGTGCGCCGTGAGATCAGGGAAGGCCGCGAAGGCAATCTGGTGATCTTCGTCGTCGACGCCTCAGGGTCGATGGCCGCGCGCGACAGGATGTCGGCGGTCAGCGGGGCGACGCTGTCGTTGTTGCGCGACGCGTACCAGCGCCGCGACAAGGTGGCGGTGATCACGTTCCGGCAGCAGGACGCCCAGCTGTTGTTGCCGCCGACATCGTCGGTGCACATCGCGGGCCGGCGGCTGGCCCGGTTCGACACCGGCGGGAAAACACCACTGGCGCAAGGCTTGCTGGCCGCCCGCGATGTGGTGGTCCGCGAAAAGGCGCGAGACCGGGCGCGGCGCAGCCTGGTCGTGGTGCTCACCGACGGGCGTGCCACCGGCGGTCCTGACCCGCTGGGCCGCACACGGGTGGCCGCGGCCCGATTGGTCGCCGAAGGCGCCGCCGCGATCGTGGTGGACTGCGAAACATCGCATGTGCGACTGGGTTTGGCCGAGCAGCTGGCCGGCTACCTCGGTGCGCCCGCGGTGCGGTTGGCGCACCTGCGCGCCGACGCGCTTACGGCATTGGTCACGTCGCAGGCCGACCGCACCGCCGCGTAGGGAGACGTCGATGCCACAAGGTCAACCGCTCAACCGTCCCCGACGACGGCCTGACGACCCGTGCTCGCCGCAACGCTCCGCTGCTCGCCGTGCACACCGGCGCGGGAAAGGGCAAGTCGACCGCGGCGTTCGGGATGGCGCTGCGGGCGTGGAACCAGGGATTCAAGATCGCGGTGTTTCAGTTCGTCAAGAGCGCCAAATGGAAGGTGGGCGAGGAGGCCGCGTTTCGTGAACTGGGTCGCCTGCACGACGAGCACGGAGTCGGCGGCCCCGTGGAGTGGCACAAGATGGGCGCGGGCTGGTCGTGGTCGCGTAAGCACGGCACCGACATCGACCATGCGGCGGCCGCCGCCGATGGCTGGGCGGAGATCTCCCGACGGCTGGCCGAGCAGCGGCACGACTTCTATGTGCTCGACGAGTTCACCTATCCGCTGAAGTGGGGGTGGGTCGACGTCGAGGAGGTAATCGAGGTGCTGACGTCGCGGCCGGGCACGCAGCACGTCGTCATCACGGGGCGCGATGCGCCGCAGCCGTTGCTCGACGCCGCGGACCTGGTCACGGAGATGACGAAGGTCAAGCATCCGATGGACGTCGGCCGCAAGGGCCAGAGGGGCATCGAGTGGTGAGTCGTTCCCGAGCGCGTGTCGTGATTGCCGCGCCGGCGTCGGGCAGCGGAAAGACCACCGTCGCAACGGGTTTGATGGGCGCGCTGCGCCGGGCCGGGCGGCAGGTCGCGCCGTTCAAGGTCGGGCCGGACTTCATCGACCCCGGCTATCACGCGCTTGCGGCGCTGCGGCCGGGCCGCAATCTCGACCCGGTGCTGGTGGGGGAGCGGCTGATCGGCCCGCTGTACCGCCATGGCAGCGCGGGCGCCGACATCGCGGTCATCGAGGGCGTGATGGGGCTGTTCGACGGTCGCATCAGTGAGGGCCCCGCCGGCATCGCCGCTCAGGGGATCCACCGCGCACGTCGCCGCGCTGCTTGGCGCGCCGGTGATCCTGGTTGTCGACGCCCGCGGCCAGAGCCACAGCATCGCGGCTCTGCTGCACGGCTTTTCGACATTCGACCAGTCGGTGCGGCATCGCGGGGGTGATTCTCAACCGGGTCGGTTCGCCTCGGCACGAGGAGGTGCTGCGGCAGGCCTGCGACCATGCGGGCGTGCCGGTATTCGGCGCGATCCCGCGTGCCGACGAACTGTCCGTCCCGTCACGGCACCTCGGCCTGGTCACCGCCGTCGAACACGGCGAGCAGGCGCGCGCCGCCGTCGAGGCGATGACCGCACTGGTGGGCCGCCATGTCGACCTCGCCGGTATCGCCGCCGTGGCGGCCAGTCGAGTGACCGACGAGCCGTGGGATCCCGCCGTCGCCGCGCCCGCCGCCGGGAACGTCACGGTCGCGCTTGCGGCGGGAAAGGCGTTCAGCTTCGGCTACGCCGAGCACGGCGAACTGCTGCGCGCGGCGGGGGCCGACGTCGTCGAGTTCGACCCGTTGACCGATCCGCTGCCGCCGCAGGCCGCGGCGCTTGTGCTGCCCGGTGGATTCCCCGAGCAGTTCGGCACCGAGCTGTCGTCCAACGATGTTGTGCGTCAACAGATCCGCGAGCTGGCAGCTGGTGGTGCCCCGGTGCAGGCGGAATGTGCGGGCCTCACCTATCTCGTCGACGAGCTCGACGGGTATCCGATGTGTGGTGTGTTGTCCGGATCGGCGCGATTCACCGAACGGCTCACGCTTGGCTACCGTGCGGCGGTAGCGGTGGCCGAGTCGTCGCTGCACACTATCGGCGATCGCATCATGGGCCATGAATTCCACCGCACCGCAGTCACGTTCGCCGACAGTTATCCGCCCGCATGGGTGTATTCGGGACGTGAAGTGCCCGCGGTCCGCGACGGCGCCATCGACCGAGGAGTCCACGCCGGTTACCTGCACACCCACCCGGCCGCGCACCCGCAAGCGATAACCCGCTTCGTGGCCGCGGCCGCAACCTCTAAGCTCGCCGGGTGACCGAGAACGCCTACTTAGTCGGCCTGCGCCTGGCCGGCAAGAAGGTCGTGGTCGTCGGCGGGGGCACAGTCGCGCAGCGCCGCCTGCCTCTGTTGATCGCCAACGGCGCCGACGTGCACGTCATCACCCGCAGCGCGACCCCGGCCGTCGAAGGCATGGCGGGAATCACGTTGACGCTCAGGGAGTTCCGCGACGAAGACCTCGACGGCGCGTGGTATGCGATCGCGGCCACCGACGATCCTGACGTGAACGCCGCCGTCGTCGCCGGTGCCGAGCGCCGGTACATCTTCTGTGTGCGCGCCGACGTGGCCCGCGAGGGCACCGCCGTCACGCCCGCCTCGTTCGAGTACGAAGGCCTGTCGGTCGGGGTGCTGGCAGGCGGCGAGCACCGCCGGTCGGCCGCGATCCGGTCGGCCATCCACGAGGCGCTGCAACAGGGGCGTCATCACTGCCGAGGCGCCAGGTGTCCTGCACGGCGGCGTCGCGCTGGTCGGCGGCGGACCCGGCGACCCCGAACTGATCACCGTGCGCGGCAGGCGGCTGCTGGCCAACGCCGACGTCGTCGTCGCCGACCGGCTGGCCCCGCAGGAACTGCTCGCCGAACTTCCGCCGCAGGTCGAGGTCATCGACGCCGCCAAGATCCCGTACGGGCGCGCGATGGCCCAGGACGCCATCAACGAGGTGCTCATCGACCGGGCCAAGGCGGGCAAGTTCGTCGTGCGGCTCAAGGGCGGCGATCCGTTCGTGTTCGCGCGCGGCTACGAAGAGGTGCATCGCGTGTGCGGATGCTGGGATTCCTGTCACAGTTGTGCCGGGTGTGACGAGTGCCATAGCAGTTCCCGCGCTTGCGGGCGTTCCGGTCACCCATCGGGGGATCACGCACGAGTTCGTGGTGGTCAGCGGCCATGTTGCGCCCGACCACCCCGAATCGTTAGTGAATTGGAACGCGCTGGCCGCGCTGTCGGGCACGATCGTGCTTGTTGATGGCCGTCGAGCGCATCGAGCTGTTCACCAAGGCACTGCTGGAAGGCGGCCGACCTGCGAATACGCCGGTTCTCGTTGTCCAGCACGGCACCACCGCGGCTCAGCTGACGCTGCGAGCCACCCTTGCCGACGCTCCCGAGCGCATCCGCGAAGAAGGCATCAGGCCTCCAGCGATCATCGTGATCGGCTCCGTCGCGGCCTTCGGCGGTTAAAGGATTCTTAAGATTACTGTAAGGTAACCCGCTATGACGGCTCTCAATGACGCAGAGCGCGCCGCCATCCGTCGTGACGCCGAAGGCGGGGCTAACCGGGCTGTTCCGATGAACGTGGACGCACACTCCGTTGGAGCAAACCGGCAGGTACCCGGCTTGGCTGCCGTCGCGGCGGTTCATCGCCGCGGTGATCGCGATCGGTGGCATGCAACTGCTCGCCACCATGGACAGCACCGTTGCCATCGTCGCGCTTCCTAAGATTCAGGACGAGCTGAGCTTGTCCGATGCGGGTCGCAGCTGGGTCATCACCGCTTACGTTCTGACCTTCGGCGGCCTGATGCTGCTGGGCGGGCGCCTCGGCGACATCATCGGGCGCAAGCGCACCTTCATCGTCGGCGTCGCGCTGTTCACCATCGCCTCGATCCTGTGCGGTCTCGCCTGGAACGAGGCGACACTGGTGACCGCCCGGCTGCTGCAGGGAGTCGGCGCGGCGATCGCGTCACCGACCGCTCTGGCGCTGATCGCGACCACCTTCCCCAAGGGACCCGCTCGCAACGCCGCGACCGCGATCTTCGCCGCGATGACGGGCATCGGTTCGGTGATGGGCCTGATCGTCGGCGGCGCGCTGACCGAGGTGTCCTGGCGCTGGGCATTTTTGATCAACGTCCCGATCGGGCTGCTGATGATCCACCTGGCCCGCAGGACGCTGCGCGAAACCCACCGCGAGCGGCTGAAGCTCGACGCCACGGGTGCCGTCCTTGCGACGCTGGGTTGCACCGCTGCGGTGTTCGCGTTCTCGATGGGACCCGAGCAGGGCTGGCTGTCGCCGGTGACGATCGGTTCGGGCCTGGCCGCCGCGGACCTTCCTGCTGGCCTTCGTCTACGTCGAGCGCACCGCCGAGAACCCCGTCATGCCGCTCGATTTGTTCAAGGACCGCAACCGGGTCGCGACGTTCGCCGCGGTCTTCCTCGCCGGCGGTGTGATGTTCACGCTGACCGTGCTGATCGGGCTGTACGTCCAGGACATCATGGGCTACAGCGCATTACGTGCGGGCATCGGCTTCATTCCGTTCGTGATCGCACTCGGTATCGGGCTGGGTTTGTCGTCGGCACTGGTGTCGATGTTCCCGCCGCGGGTGCTGGTGATCGCCGGCGGCGTGCTGGTGCTCGCCGCGATGCTCTACGGCTCGACGCTCAACGGCGGCATCCCGTACTTCCCGAACCTGGTCATCCCGATCACCGTCGGCGGCTTCGGCATCGGCATGATCGTCGTCCCGCTGACCGTCTCGGCGATCGCCGGTGTCGGCTTCGACCAGATCGGCCCGGTCTCGGCGATCGCGCTGATGCTGCAGAACCTCGGCGGACCCGTGGTGCTCGCGATCATCCAGGCCGTCATCACGTCGCGCACGCTTTACCTGGGTGGCACCACCGGCCCGGTGAAGTACATGGACAGCACGCAGCTGCACGCACTCGACCAGGGCTACACCTACGGCCTGCTGTGGGTGGCGGCGGTCGCGGTGATCGTCGGCGCAGTCGCATTGTTCATCGGCTACACCTCCTCGCAGGTCGCGCATGCGCAGGAAGTCAAGGACGCGATCGACGCCGGAGAGCTTTAGCTCGACATCCTCGGCTCAAGCGGAGCTGTCGCTTGCCCTGCAGGCGGCACGTGGGACGGCGTTGGCCGCTCGACCTCCGCGGCTGGCGGAGCCGTGCACTCGCCTGTGTCGTCGTCCCAAATGCCCCCGGAAAAGGCGCAGCAGAATGTCAGAACCCCATAGCCGGGTCCATCTTCGTCCTGCAGCCGCTGGACGCAGTTGTCGTACGTCCCCAGATCCCACTCTCGCGGTGCGGCGGCTCGGCGACCGCGGGATCAGCGAGCGTGCTGAGGCCCAGTGCCGTCGCTGCGGCGAAGAAAGCGACAGGCACAAGCGTGTGCAAAACAAGACCTGTGTGGGTGGTGCGTGTCATGGCGTGCTCCTTGGGTTCTCGTGGCGGCCTGAGTCGGCCGTCATATCGGTAGGAGCACGCAGTGCACGTCGAGGGGACAGTTTTGGATGCTGCGGGGACTTATTCGATGACCACGGTGGTGGGTGGGTTCTTCGTCACCGGGGTGTGCGGCTGTTGCGTGAGTGGGGGTTTCGGGGGTGTGACCGGGGTTGCCGGCTCCTGCGGCGGTGGCGCGGGGACGGGCTTCGTCGTGACGACCGGGCTGGTGGGTGCGACCGGGCTCGTCGGGCGTGGAGTGGGCGCCCTGACTGTGGGTGGGGGTGTGGCCACCTGGCTGGTCGGCGTGACATGGGCTGTGGGTGGTGCCATCGGAAGTGTGACCGACGCGGTGGGGACGAGGCTGCTTTCCGTTGGCGGTGCCGGTGGTGGGCTGCTTGACGGAGGTACCGCGCTGCGTGGGGCGGCGGACGTCGGTGAAGGCGTGGTCTCTGTGAGGTTGACCGGGGTCATCCGCGCATCGCGCTCATGCAGCCAGGCGATCGACATCCCGATCGCGGTGATCACGCCCGCCAGCAGCGCAACCGCAACCAGGACACGACGACGGAACCCGTGGCCGTCGGACGCTGGCATGCCCGTGGTGGCCCCGGTGAGCTGAATCCGGCTCAGCGTGCGTTCGCGCAGCGACTCGGGGGCGGGAATGAACACCGGTGCGGCCCCGAGCAGCGCGACAGGGTTGACCAGTCGGCGGCGCTCCTGATCGCACGTTGGGCACGATTCGATGTGCCGGGCGATCCGCTTGCGCATCAGCACGCTGAACGTTCCGTCCCAGCCGTCGAGGACCGCCGCCAGCTCGGCGCATCCGAAGGTGTTGTCCCGGACACGGCGCGACACCAGCAAGGCGCCAAGGGACCGCTCGATCGTGTCGCGCAGCCGTTGTGTCAGCTTCTTGGCGCTGGCATGACTCACGCCCAACGCCTCGGCCAGTTCGGGTCCATCAAGGCCGTGACGGTAGGCCAGCTCGAGGACCGATCGATCGCGGTCGGAAAGTCCACCGGCGGCCTTGGCGATCAGGTCGGCGAGTTCGCCGCGAGCGGCAAGGGTTTCAGGGCCCGGTTCGGCCGAAACCGCCTCGGGCACTTGATCAAAGACCCGTTCGCGGCCCCGCTGGCGGATATGGCGGAGCGCCTCGTTGCGTGCGATCGCATACAGCCACGGCCGCAGCTTGTCGGCGTCCTTCAATTGAGATAGGCGGTCAGCCACGGTGCAAAACACCTCTTGGACACAGTCGGCGGCGGCATCGCGATCCCGCAACATTCCGATGCAGAAGTCGTGCAGCCGGTCGGCGTAGCGGTCATAGATTGCCGCGAATGCGGCACGGTCCCCGGCGGCGGCACACGCCAACTCTGCGTCGCTGGCAATGTGCCAATCTGGCAGAGCGGTCATCAGTTCGCTTCCCCTGTGTAGTACGGATCATCCGCCAAATATGAGCACCGAGACGGTAATTGGCACGGCTACGGCTGTCCCGGTTGTAGCGGCGCTGAGGTCTCTGCCGACGGAGCCACGCGGGGTGGTAATGGGCGCTCCACGTCATCGGCGGGCGGAGCTCCACACTTGAGCCGGTCATCGTCCCATACTCCACCGGAGTTTATGCAGCACTCACGCATTGCCTCGACGAATCCAGCTCCTCCTAGGAACACGTTTTCTATGCACTTGTCATACGCGCCGATGTCCCACTCTCGCTCCGCGGATGCGATTGCGGGATCTGCGAGCGTGCCGCCGCCGAGTGCGACCGCCGCCGCGAACAGGATGGGCGACACGAGTCGGCGCAATCGGACGGATGGTGTGGGGGTGCTTGTCATGTCTGCTCCTGGGTTTCTCGTGGTGGCCCGGGTTGAGCCGACGACACCGTTAGGAGCACGCACCCCGCGCCGCGGGGACACTTTTTGAGATCAGGCCGCCACCGTCACGTCCACGGACAGGTAGTCGCCGATGCCAAGGGCCGCGGGCCAGTCACCGGCGCGGACTGCGCGCGCGAGGTCGTCGACCAATGGGCTGTGGGCGCCCAGCTCCGCCAACCATGACGAGACGGTGGTCGCGATCTCATGAGCAGGCACGTGGACCATGCGTCCTTCGTGCAGGCGATCAGTGACCCGATAGATCGCGCTGGTTGGAGTGGCCCGTCGGTACATGCCCGTTATTCGGAGGCGACTCCCCGTTGGATGAGTCATCTCGTGTCCTAACTGGTGGCTCGGGCCCCATGGCGGGCCCTTCTCAGTGGTAGGAGCGGCGAGCCCGCATCGAACCGACACTTTTTCGCCAACTTTCTTCTTGAAACCGTCGCCTGGGTAGGCTGGCAAGCCATGTCTGCGGCGGGTGGGTCTTCTGGATCGACGGACCGGACCGCAGCGCCGCTTTCTTCCTCCGTGCTCGGCGTCGCGATCATCGCGATCACCGGCATGCAGCTGATGTCAACCCTCGACGGCACCATCGTCATCGTCGCGTTGCCGCGGATGCAGGCCGACCTGGATCTCTCCGACGCCACCAAGAGCTGGGTCATCACTGCATATGTGCTGGCCTTCGGCGGGCTGCTGCTGCTCGGCGGCCGCGTCGGTGACGCGATCGGGCACAAGCGGGCCTTCCTGTCCGGCGTCGGCGTGTTCACCATCGCGTCGTTGGTGTGTGGCCTGGCCAACGACGGCATCACGCTGGTGGTCGCACGCGCGGTACAGGGCACCGGCGCAGCGGTGGCCGCGCCGACGGGTCTGGCGCTGATCGCGACCACGTATGCCGTCGGGCATGCCCGCAATCGGGCGATGGCGGTGTCGGCCGCGATGCAGGGCATCGGCTCGGTGCTCGGACTGGTGCTTGGCGGCGCGCTGACCGTGATCTCGTGGCGGCTGGCGTTCTTGATCAACGTGCCGATCGGCATCGTCATCATCGTGATCGCCGTCTATCGGATCGCCGAAACCCATCACGAGCGACTCAAGCTCGACATCACCGGCGCGCTGCTGGCCACGCTCGGCTGCACCGCAGCGGTACTGGTGTTCACTCAGGGGCCGCCGCGCGCCTGGGTGGACCCATGGGTGATCGGCGCAGGCATTGCCGCGGTGGTGTTTTTCGCCGCGTTCCTCATCGTCGAGCGGACCGCCGAGAACCCGCTGGTGCCGTTCTCGGTGTTCGATAACCGCAACCGCGTCATGACGTTCGTCACGCTGTTCCTCGCGGGCGGCGTGATGCTGACGCTGACGGTGATGATCGGGCTTTTGGTGCAGGACGTGCTCGGCTACTCAGCGCTGCAGGCCGGAGTCTGCTTCATCCCATTCGCGGTCGCGTTCGGCCTCGGTAGTGCGCTCGCCGCAAGGCTGGCCCCGCACGTCGCACCCCGCTGGCTGATCATCGGTGGCGGGCTGTTCGTGCTGGCGGCGATGCTCTACGGCTCGAGGATGACCCGCCATATTCCGTATTTCCCTGACCTGTTCGGTGCGATCGTCGTTGGTGGCTTCGGTATCGGGATGATCGCGGTGATCCTGCCGTTGTGTGCGGTCGCCGAGGTGGGGCCGCTGGAAATCGGTCCGGTGTCGGCCATCACGTTGATGGTGCAGAACCTTGGCGGCCCGGTGGTGCTCGTCGTGGTGATGGCCGTGCAGACCTCGCGCACCCTGTACCTGGGCGGCACGACGGGACCGGTTAAGAACATGACCCCCGCACAGCTGGACGCGCTGGGCTACGGCTACACCTACTCGCTGCTGTGGGTCGCCGGGATCGCGGTGATCGTCGGGATCGCCGCGTTCTGGATCGGTTTCTCGCCGCGTCAGATCGCCACCGCACAGCACACGCGTGAAGCGGTGGAGGCCGGCGAGCTGTAGCTAGGCTGGCAGAGTGGACGACCACGCGAGACCCACACGTCAGCAGATCTCGGACGCAGTCGACCCTCTGGGCTGGCGGCTCATGCTGGGCACCATCCAAACAGAAGTGTTGGCATCGTCCTTGATCGAGGCGACGGAGGCGGCGTCGCTCGCCGTTTCAGCGGCCGGCGCCGACGGGCAGGGTCACTTGACCGTGGACATCCGCGCGGACCGGGCCGTACTGCGGCTGCAGTCAGCAGAAGCCGGCTGGGTGACTGGGCGCGACATCCGACTCGCGCACAGGCTGTCGGGGGCGCTAGGGGCGCGGGGGCTACGCACGACCCCGGGCAACGGCTCCGTTCAGGCCCTTGAGATCGCCATCGACGCGCTCGACATCGGCCTGGTGCGACCGTTCTGGCAGGCGATCACGGGGTACGCCGACGAACCAGGGTCCGAATTGCAGGCGGCGCTGATCGACCCGTCCGGCCGCGGGCCCGCGATCTGGTTCCAGCAGATGGATTCGCCTCGGCCGCAACGCAATCGCATCCACATTGACGTCGACGTGCCGCATGATGTGGCGCAGGAACGTATGGATGCCGCTCTCGCGGCGGGTGGCCGCCTGTTGTCCGACGATGAGGCGCCGGCCTTTTGGGTGTTGGCGGACCCCGAGGGCAACGAGGCCTGCATCTGCACCTGGCAGGGACGGGATTGACTCTCAGGACCCGTGCAGAATCGAGATCAGTTGTTCGCGGCTGTTGGCTCCGACGCGTAGGGAGGCGCGGAAGAGGTGACCTTCGATCGAGCGGATCGACATGGTGAGCCGGCCTGCAATCTCCTTGTTCGATAACCCTTGTGCTGCAAGCGTTATGATCTCGCGCTGACGGGCGGTGAACGGCCGCGGTGTCATCGTGGCCCGTATGGCAGGAGTCTGGGCCCCTTGGCATTCGGCTGCGAGACGCCCGACTGTGGCGGAGGCGTTCAGTGCGGCGCCGCGCAAGCCGGCGTCTTGGTATGCGACGACGGCTTGGGCTGCGGCGTCGGCGGCGGCGATGTGATCGCCAAATGCCTCGTATTGGCGTGACGCGTCGACCAAACCGCCCCCGTTGCCCCCCGCCAGCGCCGCAGCATGAGTCGCGGCAGCGGGTGCGCGTGGTCCTCGGACTTGGTCGGCGAGCTCCGCGAGCCTCGCGGCGGTGGTGTGGTCGCCGAACTGAGTCGCCGTCTGCAGAAGCACGACCTCCCAGGCGGGCCTGCCGCGCTCAGATTCCTTCGCCGCCGCGTCACGGACGATCGAGATCGCCTGCGATATAGCACCTTCGGCGGCACACGTCCAGGCCTCTGCAATGAATCGCTCCAGGTCCCACACGCCTGTCTCGGAGTCTTGCGCGGACCACTCGATGGCGGCGAACTCACGCCGTGCGTCGACTGCTCTGCCGGCCATACCGGTCACGGCCGCCAACCACGACCGTGCGAAGGACTTCGTCATCCGCCCGCCCCCGCCGCTTTCCAGATGTGCGACCGTTTCTTGCAGCGAACGTTGTGCCACAGCGAGATCGCCTCGGCTCATCGCGGACAGACCGGTGAAAAAGCTATGCCACACCTGCTGAAACGGAACGTCGATCGTGTCGCGCCGAATGCGCGCGATCAATGCGTCCGCGGATGTCAGCGCACCGGCGAGCCGGTAAGCGATGACTTGCACTGCCGCCAGCGGCAGGCGCAGGTGTGAGGCTTCGGCGGACGTCTCAGCAAGTCGGTAGCCGGCGTTTCCCGCAGCTTCGATTTCGTCGATGCGCCCAAGATCGCCCAGCCCGCTGACCAAGACCCAGATCGACATCATTTGTGCGATGTCGTTGGCTGGAGTCTTGGCGAGGATGGTGCTGTGCCCGATCGACGGCCCTGGAGCGGCCGCTCACCAGGTCGATCAATGCGCGTAAAGCGTCGGCGATCGCTTGTGCCGCTTCGTCATCGGCGGGTATTGCCTCATCGAGTTCGCTTTCGGCGCTATCCGCGTCACCGAGACTGAGCGCGAAATTCATCGCGCGCAGGATCGCGATCTGCGTTCGGATCGGGCCGTGCGTCTCGTCGGCGAGTTCGACGAGGATGGCCTCTGCGTCGGTTCCGCGCTCTTGCCACGTGATCGCCATCGCCTGGATCATCTTCGGTGGCAGACCGCCTCCGGCGGCGACGGCGCGCTCGGCCATCATTTCGGCGAGTCGTAGGTCACCGAGCTGCATCGCGGATGACGTGGCGGCGAGCAGGAGGTCCGGATCGGGTGCGAGGTCGGAATCCATGGTGAGTACCGCTTGTCGCACCAGATGCCGCGGATCGGTCGAGCCCTTTCTGGCGAGCTCGGTGGCGATGCGCCCGCGCAGCCGCCGCATCTGCAGGGAGCCGCTACGGCGTACCTCGCCGAGTAGCGGGTGAGCGAGCCGCACCGACGCGGGTTGCACGTTGGAGTCGACGCTGATCAGGCCGAGTGATTCGGCAGCGGTCAGCGCGTCGGAATCGGCGATCGCCTCTAGGACGTCGGCTTCCAATGGCTCGGCCAGCGCGAGGGCGTCGAGGACATCCCCAACGGTCGTGGGCACTTGAGAGATCCGCGCCTCGAGCAACTCTGCGAGCGTGGGTGAGAGCTCGGGATGTCCGTCCCACAGCCACACTCCTGAGCGCTGTGTCATCCGACCGGCGTTCACCTCGTTCTCGAGGAGGTGACGCAGATACAGCGCGTTGCCCTGGGTGTACTGCCAAAGTCGTTGTGCGCTAAAGGAGTCCACCGGACCATCGAGTACGTGCTCGACCAGACTTGTGATCTCGGCGAGCGAGAGTGGTTGCAGTTCAAGGCGTTCCAGATGGTGGTCTTTCCAGATCGCCGTGATGGCGTCCGGCGGGGTTTCTCCCGAGCGGATCGTCAGGATCACGGTGGCCAGTCGGCGGGTGACGAGCTGGTGCACGGTAAAGGCCGACAGGTCATCGAGTAGATGGGCGTCGTCGACGCCGACGACCACCTCGCCATCGCGGGCGGGGCCGATGAGTCCGTCGATCACCTCACGCACCCGTCGTAACGGATCCGGGCCGAAGTCGCTGGCGATGTCTGCGAATGCGCCCAAGCGGGACGCTGCGTGCCGATGCCGTGCCGACGATCCAATGCCGGCGCGCGCTACGCGGACCACAGCCCGCGACTGCTTCGCGCGCCACCCGCGTCTTACCGACACCGGCGGAGCCGGACAGCACGATCCCGCGGGCGCGGTCGGTGCCCGCCCGCGTGGCGTCGGCGATCACCACAAGCTCCTCTGATCGCCCGATCAGTGGCCACTGGCGGATCACCGGCAAATTCTAACCAGTGCAGGCGCGTTGCTTCCGTGTTCAAGCAAACGCGAAAGTTCGCGGGCGCGAGAACAATCTGAAGAATCGCGGGCGAAGTTAGGTCGCGCGCTCGCCGGATGCGGCTGCGTGCTTGGCCTCGGCCACCTTCATAAACGTCTGCAGCACCTCGAGGTTCACCCCACCACTCTCGGCGATTACCTCGTCGGCAATACCCGCGCCGCGTAACCGCAACGCGGTCGCGTACGGCAACGGCAACCGCTCCAGGGACTCGTCCCGGCGCGCATCGATGGTCATAAACGACATCCTGGCCGCTGTCCTCTGCGTCCGCTGGGGTAGCCGACTACCCCAATTCCGATCCGCTACCTCATGGCGGCGTCGACGCCTCGCAAGAGTGGGGTAGCCGACTACTCCAGCCCGCCCGCCGCGGCGGACTTAGGTTGCTGGCAAACATACCGCGTACCCGCAACCACTCCCTTGCGGAAAGGATCCTCCCATGTCGAAGCATGCATGGAAGTCTTCCCCGGCCCAGCTCCGGCTACTCACCGCGGCGATGGCTACGGGGACAGTGCTCGCCGCCGGTGCTGTCATGATCGGGGACCAAACTGAGCCCGCCGCGCCGAAGAGCACGGCGACGGCGTTGGTCGGGCTGCAGCTTCCCACCCCCAACAGCCTGCTGACTGGCTCCATCGCCACCCTGACGACCGCCTTGTCCAGCGTCAGCGGCGCCACCTCGTGGGGTGGTGGCCCGCTTGGCCCGCTGAGCGGGGCGGTGCCCACCTCGTCCTCCGGGCCGACCTGGCCCAGCGGGGTCGGGCCGACCATGTCGTCGAGCGGGTCGACATCATCGGGTGGGTCGGTGCCGATCGCGCTGGCCGGCCGGGAACCGACCAGCGAGCCTGCTTCTCCGCGCGACCCGCGCGGGGGCAACGGCGTGCTTACCCCCTTGGCGCTCATTGGCAGCAGCGACCTCGTGGTCGCCCGCCTCGTCGGGTTGCCTGGCCAGATCCTGGCCAACCCGCTGAACATCATCGGGCCCGGCGGTTGGCTCATCGGTGATGCCGTCACGGCCGGAGCGAATGGCGGCTTCCTCATCGGCAACGGCGCCGACGGCGTGTTGGCGGGCCAGGACGGCGGTGCGGGCGGCATCTTCTTCGGCAACGGCGGCGACGGTGCCAACGGCAGGCCCGGCCAAGACGGCGGCGATGGCGGAGTCGCCGGGCTGTTCGGCGGCAACGGCGGTGACGGTGGCAACGGCGGCGACGTGACCGCGAGGACCGGCGGCACGGCGGGCGACGGCGGCGCTGGCGGTTCGGCACCAAGCGGCCTTGGCGGTGACGGCGGCGACGGCGGGGATGCAGGCACGATCAGAATCGTCAACGGCGAACGGGTCGACAACTCCCTTGGAGGGCCCGCGACCGGCGGCAACGGCGGTGACGGTGGCGACGGCGGGCTCGGCGGCGGCGACGGGGGCATCGGCGGCAGCGCCGCCACCACCAACGGTGACGCTACGGCCGGCAGTGGCGGCAGTGGCGGCAACAGCACTACTGGCGATGGCGGCCACGGTGGGGATGCCGGGCTGATCGCAGCTACCACCGGCTTGGGCGCCACCGCGACCGGCGGTGACGGCGGCGATGGCGGTGACGGCGGCATTCGTGACGGCATGGCCACTCAAGGCGGCGACGGCGGCAACGGCAGCAACAACGTCGTCAGCTCAAGGGGTGACGCGGTTGGCGGCGACGGCGGCGACGGCGGAGACGCGGTGCGCGGTAGCGGCGGCGACGGTGGCAACGCGTCCGCGCCCGGTGATTTCGCAGAAGGGGTTTTCGCGGACGGCAACGCCACCGGCGGTGACGGCGGCGACGGCGGCAACGCCAACGGCGGCTTCGTCTCGGCGGGCGACGGCGGCGACGGCAGCCGTGCCGGGGCTGGCGGCTTCGGCGGCGGTAGCGGTGTCAACAATCCCGTAGCCACCGGAGGCAACGGCGGCACCGGCGGCAACGGCGGTGGTGGCGGCCTCGGCGGAGACGGCGGCAACGGCGGCAACGCCCAGAACCCCGTCGGCAAGGCGTTCGGTGGCGACGGCGGCGATGGCGGCCCCGGCGTCAACAACACCGGAGGTGTCGGCGGCGCGGGCGGCACCGCGACCGGCACCGGCGGCAGCGCCGATGGCGACCCGGGCTCTGACGGGTAACCCGGGTCAGCGGCCGCGGCAACCCCAAGAAACAGCGCTTACTAAGGTTGTCGGCTGTGATCACCCGCATGTCCGAGCTGTTCCTGCGCACCCTGCGCGACGACCCGGCCGACGCCGAAGTGCCCAGCCACAAGCTGCTGATCCGGGCCGGCTACGTCCGACCGGTCGGCCCCGGGCTCTACAGCTGGCTACCGCTAGGCCTGCGCGTGCTGCGCAAGATCGAGCAAATCGTCCGCGACGAGATGAATGCCATTGGCGGACAAGAGATTCTGTTTCCCGCGCTGCTGCCCAAGGCGCCCTATGAGGTGACCAACCGCTGGACCGAGTACGGCGACGGCGTCTTTCGGCTGCAGGACCGCCGCAAGAACGATTATCTGCTCGGACCGACCCACGAAGAGCTGTTCACGCTGACAGTCAAGGGGGAGTACAACAGCTACAAGGATTTCCCGGTGCTGCTGTACCAAATCCAGACCAAGTACCGCGACGAGGCCCGGCCGCGCGCCGGCATCCTGAGGGGTCGCGAGTTCCTCATGAAGGACTCGTATTCGTTCGACGTCGACGACGACGGGGCTTGAGGCGCAGTACCAGAGGCATCGCGAGGCGTACCAGCGGATCTTCGCCACGCTCGGTGTCCGCTACGTCATCGTCTCCGCGGTGTCGGGCGCGATGGGCGGCAGCGCATCCGAGGAATTCTTGGCCGAAAGTGACATCGGCGAGGACACGTTCGTGCGGTGCCTGGAATCGGGCTACGCGGCCAACGTCGAGGCAGTGGTCACGGCGGTGCCGGGGTCGCCGCCGATCGAGGGGCAGCCCGAGGCGAAGGTGCATGACACGCCAGGCACCCCGACGATCGCCACACTCGTCGAGTGGGCCAACACCGCCCTTGACTGCGAGGTCGCGGCGGCAGACACATTGAAGAACATCGTGCTCAAGGTCCGTCAGCCCGGTGGGGACTGGGAGCTGCTAGCGGTTGGCGTGCCAGGGGACCGCGAGGTCGACGAGAAGCGACTGGCCGCCGCGCTGGATCCGGCCGAGTACGCGCTGCTCGACGACGCCGACTTCGCCAAGCATCGCTTCCTGGCGAAGGGCTATGTCGGCCCGAAAGCGTTGCTGGCCAACGGTGTTCGTTATCTTGTCGACCCGCGTGTGGTGGATGGTACGTCGTGGATCACCGGCGCCGACGAGCCAGGCAAGCATGTGGTGGGCCTGGTCGCGGGCCGCGACTTCGTCGCCGACGGCACCATCGAGGCCGCCGAGGTGCGCGACGGCGATCCCTCACCCGACGGTGCTGGCCCGCTGGTCTCGGCCCGCGGCATCGAGATTGGCCACATCTTCCAGCTCGGCCGCAAGTACACCGACGCCTTCACCGTCGACGTGCTCGGCGAGGACGGCAAGCCGGTCCGGCTGACGATGGGCTCCTACGGCATCGGCGTGTCCCGGCTAGTGGCGGTGATCGCCGAACAACACCACGACGAACTGGGGCTGCGGTGGCCGGCGTCGGTGTCGCCGTTCGATGCGCACGTCGTGATCGCCAACAAGGACGACGCCGCTCGGGCAGGCGCCACGGAACTGGCCAACGAGTTGGACCGGCTGGGAGTCGAGGTGCTGTTCGACGATCGCAAGGCCTCACCGGGGGTGAAGTTCAAGGACGCGGAGCTGCTCGGGGTGCCGTGGATCGTCGTGGTCGGCCGCGGATGGGCCGACGGCGTGGTCGAGCTGCGCAACCGGTTCACCGGCGAGACCCGCGAGGTCTCGGTCAACAACGCGGCGGCCGATATCTGCGCTGCACTGGCTAGCCTAGTGCTCGTCGCTATTCAGAACCGCCGGGGAACGCGACGGTGATCGGTGAGATGCCGAGCACTCGGCTCCATCGGGCGGCAGTAACCGCGCACTCGGTCAGCGCAGCCACCGCGAACGACCGGTCCTGTTCCTCGGTCGCCTGTTCGAGCACCGCCCGCCACGCGACGGCGGTGTCTTCTTCCATCCGCACCGCCAGGTTGGCCGCGTCGGTCGGGTTGTCGACCTCCACCGGCAGCTGATAGCCGGCGGCGGGCAGCGGCGGCTCGACGGACCGGGCCGTGAGAATGGCGATGGCACCCTCACGCCGGTCCCGGTGCTCGGCCATCGCGGTCGAAACGAGGTCGTTGACGTCTGGCGTCGAGTGAGCCGAGACCAGCCCGTAGCCGTAGATCGTGGCCTGCTCGGTGGCAATCGCGTCGAACAGGGCGCCGTTCGCCGAGTCCGACGGCCGTCCCGGCGCGGTAGGCTCGGCCGCCCTTGACGACGTGGTGGTCGTGGTCGTCGTGGTGGTAGTCGTCGACGGGGTCGTCGTGGTGCTGGGCGACGGCTGGGGAGACGTCATTGCGGCGCCCCCGCCGGGACCAGTGCGACGGTGTACGCGGCCGTGCAGGAGGCGGCGATCGAGCCAAGGAGCCCGGCGCGATAGCCGGACTGCTTGGCCGCCAATTGTGCGGCGCTGTCCGCAGACTGACGCAGCGCCGCGATCACGTCCTTGGTTGTGGGCGCGTTCGCCGGCTGCGCGGTGGTGCTGGCCGCGGTCGTCGTCGGCGCCTTCTTGCCGACCATCCGCATCAGCTCATCGGACAACGCCTGGGCATGCGCCGACCGCTCGGAGGCCACCGCAGTCAGCGCCTGTGCCGTCGGCGGGGGAGGCGTTGCCGCCGCGGCGTCGGTCGCGAGCTGGCTGTCGGAGCGTGCGCGGTCGAGTTGGGCGGCCAGCTCGTCGACTTCCGGTGGCGGCGGCGGCGACCCGCACGCGGCGGCGGTTCCGCCAAGCAGCGCCAAAGCCGCCGCCCCGAACAACACGCGTCGTCTGCTGACTGTCGGCGGAGGGCTCGGCACGGGCAACATCCTGCCATTGCTCGCGCTGTGCATTCGCTGGGCGCCCCTGCGCGTTTGCCGCTTGCCAGGGCGGCCCTGGCGTATCGTTGATAGTCGGTTCCAAGTTGCGCCGCGGGGAATCGTGTCCGGACAACTCAAGATGAGGAGCTCGCCGTGACGGAGCGATTTGCGGGATTACCGTCGCAGAAACAGGTGATCGAGCTACTCGACGGCGAGTTCGCGCGCGCGGGCTATGAAATCGAAGACGTGCTGATCGACACCGCGGCACGCCCACCCCGCATCACCGTTGTCGCTGACGGCGACGAGCCTCTGGATCTCGACTCGATCGCGGCGCTGTCCCGGTCCGCGTCCGAACTGCTGGACAGCGTCGACACCCCGCCCTACGTCCTCGAGGTCACCTCGCCGGGCGTCGATCGCCCGTTGACCACCGAAAAGCACTACCGGCGGGCCCGCGGCCGCAAGGTCGAGCTCACCCTGTCCGACGGCTCGCAACTGACCGGCCGACTCGGCGAAATCCGCGGCGGCACTGTGCGACTCGTGGTGCGCGAGGGTGCGAGGGCCAACTTCTCGGTCCGTGAACTGCCTGTCGACGGCATCACCAAAGCCGTTGTCCAGGTTGAGTTTTCGCCGCCAAACCAGCGCGAGCTGGAGCTTGCCGGCCAATCTGGGAAGGAGGCTTCAGCGTGAACATCGACATGGCGGCATTGCACGCCATCGAGGCCGACAAGGGCATCTCGGTCGACGTCGTGGTCGACACCATCAAATCGGCGCTGCTGACCGCCTATCGCCATACCGAAGGCCACGAGGCCGACGCCCGCATCGAGATCGACCGCAAGACCGGCGTCGTCCAGGTGATGGCGCGCGAGACCGACGAAGATGGCAACGTCATCTCCGAATGGGACGACACCCCAGAGGGTTTCGGCCGCATCGCGGCGACCACCGCGCGTCAGGTGATCCTGCAGCGGTTGCGCGACGCGGAGAACGAGAAGAACTACGGCGAGTTCTCGGCGCGGGAAGGCGATATCGCCGCCGGGGTCATCCAGCGCGACGCGCGCGCGAACGCCCGCGGTCTTGTCGTCGTCCGAATGGGCAGCGAGACCAAGGGATCCGAGGGTGTCATCCCCGCCGCCGAGCAGGTCCCCGGTGAGCGATACGAACACGGCGACCGGTTGCGGTGCTACGTCGTCGGCGTCACCCGCGGTGCCCGCGAGCCGCTGATCACGTTGTCGCGCACCCACCCCAACCTGGTGCGCAAGCTGTTCTCGCTGGAGGTTCCCGAGATCGCCGACGGGTCCGTCGAGATCGTCGCGGTGGCGCGGGAAGCCGGCCACCGCTCCAAGATCGCCGTCACGTCGCGGGTGCCCGGCCTCAACGCCAAGGGCGCCTGCATCGGCCCGATGGGCCAGCGGGTGCGCAACGTGATGAGCGAGCTGTCCGGCGAGAAGATCGACATCATCGACTACGACGAGGACCCGGCCCGGTTCGTGGCGAACGCGCTGTCACCGGCCAAGGTCGTGTCGGTGAGCGTCATCGACGAATCCGCCCGCGCTGCCCGCGTGGTGGTGCCCGATTTCCAGCTGTCGTTGGCGATCGGCAAGGAGGGCCAGAACGCCCGCCTGGCCGCCCGGCTGACCGGATGGCGGATCGACATCCGAAGCGATGCCGTGCCTCAAACCAACCCCGACGCGGCACAAGGCGCGGTACGCGATCGCTAGCCCCAGGTAGAGCCGTTTCTTTCGCAAGGACGGGGACGGTAGACTCAGCTGTGATCCAGCGCGAGACTTCGGCTGCGGATGCTCGAACCGCGATCGACCCCCCAGAGGGACCGGTTCGGACGTGCGTTGGCTGCCGGAAGCGAGAGCTGGCCGTCGAACTGCTTCGAGTGGTCGCCGTCGACGGGAATGGCGAACAAGCCGTGACCGTTGACCCAGCGAGAAAACTGCCGGGGCGGGGTGCCTGGCTGCATCCCGATCCGCAGTGTCTAGACGCAGCAATTCGGCGGCGAGCATTCGTACGAGCGCTGCGCATCACCGGTTCACCGGACGTATCCGCGGTGATAGAGCACGTAAGTGCAGTTCTAGGTACTAACGTGCTTGATGCACCCGGCAAGAGAACAGGTAGCGAAGAACATGAGCACACCGTGAAGTCCCGATGACCATGCGTCATAGCTAACCCGAGGCGCGGCGCCTAACCACTGCTGTCGCCTCTAGACAGGAGATGTAGTGGCAGGTAAGGCCCGCGTACACGAGTTGGCCAAGGAACTCGGTGTCACCAGTAAGGAAGTTCTCGCCCGGCTGAGCGAACAGGGCGAATTCGTCAAATCAGCGTCCTCCACCGTGGAGGCGCCCGTCGCGCGCCGGCTGCGCGAATCATTCGGCGGCGCCAAACCGGCCGCCCAGAAGGCCAAGGCCGACGGCAACGGCTCGCCGGCCAAGGCCGCCGCGGCAAAGGCCGCCCCCGCGAAGGCGCCCGCCGCCGAAGCCCGCGGCCCCAGCGGCCCCCGTTGCCCCCGCGGAACCGCCAGCAGCGCCTGCCGCGGCCGCAGCCGCGCCTCCAGCGGAGGCACCGGTCCGCCCGGCTCCGGCCCCCGGCGCAACGCCTGGTCCGAGGCCCGGCCCCGCGCCCGCTGCGCCGAAGCCCGCCGCGCGGACCCCGCGCGTCGGCAACAACCCGTTCTCCTCGGCGCAGCCGGTCGATCGGCCGATTCCGCGTCCGCAGGCACCCCGTCCCGGCGCCCCGCGGCCCGGCATGTCGCCGGGCAATATGCCCCCGCGTCCTGGTGGATCCCGTCCCGCTCCTTCCGGTCGTCCCGGCGGTCCCCGGCCCGGCCCGGGCGGCGCCCGGCCCGGCCCCGGTGGTCGTGGTCCCGGTGCAGGCACCGGTGGCCGTCCAGGTGGCGGCAGGCGGCGGCGGTAACTACCGCGGCGGCGGTGGCCCCGGTGGCAGTGGTGGCCCCGGTGGCGGTGGCGGTGCCCCCGCAGGTGGCGGCTATCGCGGTCGCCCAGGAGGTGGCGGCGGACGCCCAGGTCAGCGCGGCGGAGCCGCAGGCGCCTTCGGTCGTCCCGGCGGCGCACCCAAGCGTGGCCGCAAGTCGAAGCGGGCGAAACGCGCCGAATACGAGAACATGCAGGCGCCGGTCGTCGGCGGCGTGCGGTTGCCGCACGGCAACGGCGAAACCATCCGGCTTGCCCGCGGCGCATCGCTGTCCGATTTCGCCGAGAAGATCGACGCCAACCCGGCCGCTCTGGTGCAGGCGCTGTTCAACCTCGGCGAGATGGTGACCGCGACGCAGTCTGTCGGCGACGAGACCCTCGAGCTGCTCGGCGGCGAGATGAACTACGTCGTTCAGGTCGTGTCGCCCGAGGACGAGGACCGCGAGCTGCTCGAGTCCTTCGACCTCACGTACGGCGAGGACGAGGGTGGCGAGGAAGACCTCGAGACCCGTCCGCCGGTGGTGACCGTCATGGGTCACGTCGACCACGGCAAGACCCGACTGCTGGACACGATCCGTAAGGCCAACGTCCGCGAGGAAGAGGCCGGCGGCATCACCCAGCACATCGGCGCCTACCAGGTCGAGGTCGACCTCGACGGCACGATACGGCCGATCACCTTCATCGACACCCCGGGTCACGAGGCGTTCACCGCCATGCGTGCCCGTGGCGCGAAGGCCACCGACATCGCGATCCTGGTGGTCGCGGCCGACGACGGCGTGATGCCGCAGACGGTGGAGGCCGTCAACCACGCACAGGCGGCTGACGTGCCGATCGTGGTGGCGGTCAACAAGATCGACAAGGAAGGCGCCGATCCGCAGAAGATCCGCGGGCAGCTCACCGAATACGGTTTGGTGCCAGAGGAATTCGGCGGCGACACCATGTTCGTCGACATCTCCGCCAAGCAGGGCACCAACATCGAGGCGCTGCTCGAGGCGGTCGTGCTGACCGCCGACGCGGCGCTGGACCTGCGGGCCAACCCCGACATGGAGGCCCAGGGTGTGGCCATCGAGGCGCACCTGGACCGCGGCCGCGGGCCGGTGGCCACGGTGCTGATCACCCGCGGCACGCTGCACGTCGGCGACTCGGTGGTGGCGGGCGACGCGTACGGCCGCGTCCGACGCATGGTCGACGAGCACGGCGAGGACGTCGAGGCGGCGCTGCCGTCGCGGCCGGTGCAGGTCATCGGCTTCACGTCGGTGCCAGGTGCCGGCGACAACTTCCTCGTCGTCGACGAGGACCGCATCGCCCGCCAGATCGCCGACCGGCGCAGCGCGCGCAAGCGCAACGCGCTGGCCGCCCGTACCCGCAAGCGGATCAGCCTCGAGGATCTGGATTCGGCGCTGAAGGAAACCAGCCAGCTGAACCTGATCCTCAAGGGCGACAACGCGGGCACCGTCGAGGCTCTGGAGGAAGCCCTGCTGGGCATCCAGGTCGACGACGAGGTCGAGCTGCGTGTCATCGACCGCGGTGTCGGTGGCGTCACCGAGACCAACGTCAACCTGGCGTCGGCCTCGGATGCGATCATCATCGGGTTCAACGTCCGCGCCGAGGGCAAGGCCACCGAACTGGCCAACCGCGAGGGTGTGGAGATCCGCTACTACTCGGTGATCTACCAGGCCATCGACGAGATCGAGAGCGCGCTGAAGGGCATGCTCAAGCCGATCTACGAGGAGAAGGAACTCGGCCGCGCCGAGATCCGCGCGATCTTCCGGTCGTCGAAGGTCGGCAACATCGCCGGCTGCTTGGTCACCTCGGGCATCATCCGGCGCAACTCGAAGGCACGGCTGCTGCGTGACAACGTCGTGGTCGCCGAGACCATGACGGTGCAATCGCTGCGTCGGGAGAAGGACGACGTCACCGAGGTGCGCGACGGCTATGAATGCGGTCTGACGCTGTCGTACTCCGATATCAAGGAAGGCGACGTCATCGAGACCTACGAGCTGGTTGAGAAAGATCGCGCCTGATGAGCGACGCGAAGAGGGCCAACGGATAAAGGTAGGAGTCAACACTCATGCCAGACCCGGCACGAGCACGCCGGTTGGCCAAGCGCATCTCCACGATCGTCGCCTCGGCGATCGAGTTCGAGATCAAGGATCCGCGGCTGACCGGTGTGACGATCACCGACGCCAAGGTCACCGGCGACCTGCACGACGCCACGCTGTTCTACTCGGTGTTCGGTCGCAATCTCGAGGATGAGCCGGACTACGCAGGTGCTGCTGCGGCGTTGGAAAGCGCCAAGGGCACCCTGCGAACGAGGGTGGGTGCCGCGCTCGGGGTGCGGTTCACCCCGACCTTGGCGTTCATGCGCGACACCGTTCCCGACACGGCACACCACATGGAAGACCTGCTTGCCCGTGCCCGCGCCGCAGATGAGGATTTGGCAAGAGTTCGGGAGGGTGCCAAGCACGCGGGCGAGGAAGACCCGTACCGTAGGGGCGGGGCTGAGGGTTCGAGCGGGGACCTGATGACGCTGAGGACACTGGTGACCGCGATCGACAAGATGACTGACGCGCCTCCCATCGAGGGCGTGCGTGTCGATGCCCGCCAGGCTGCTGACCTGCTGGACGCGGCCGCCACCGTCTGCGTCGTCTGCCACGTCTATCCCGACGCCGACACCATCGGCGCTGGTCTGGCGCTGGCGCTCGTGCTCGACCACGTGGGCAAGGCCGTTCAGGTGAGTTTCGCCGCGCCCGCCGATCTGCCCGAATCACTGCAGTCGCTGCCGGGTGGCCATCTGCTGGTGAGCCCGGAGTCGATGCGACGCGACGCCGATCTGGTCGTCACCGTCGATATTCCGAGCGTCAACCGGCTTGGTGCGTTGCGTGAGCTCGCCGACCCCGGCAACGAGGTACTGGTGATCGACCACCACGCCTCCAACCTGCTGTTCGGCACCGCCAATTACGTCGATCCATCGGCCGACTCCACGACGATGCTGGTCGCCGAGCTGCTCGACGCCTGGGGCAAACCGATCGACGTCGGCGTCGCACACTGCCTTTACGCCGGGCTGACCACGGACACCGGTTCGTTCCGGTGGGCCAGCGCCCGCGCGCACCGGCTGGCCGCTCGGCTGCTTGAGCTCGGCGTGGACAACGCCTCGATCAGCCGCACTCTGCTGGACACCCATCCGTTCGCGTGGCTGCCGATGTTGTCGCGCGTGCTGTCGTCGGCGCAGCTTCGCCCCGACGCGGCCGGCGGGCGAGGCTTGGTGTATGCCGTTGTCGGACACCAGGAATGGGCGAATGCGCGTCCTGAGGAAGTCGAGAGCATCGTCGACATCGTGCGCACCACACAACAGGCCGAGGTGGCTGCGGTGTTCAAGGAGATCGAACCCGGGCATTGGTCGGTGTCGATGCGCGCGAAGTCTTACGACCTTGCCGCGGTTGCCAGTGCGTTCGGCGGCGGCGGGCACCGCTTGGCTGCCGGCTACTCCGCGATCGGATCCGCCGACGAGGTCGTGCAGGCGCTGTATACCGCTCTTGGCTGAGCCGGAAGGCGATCTGCCGGTCGCCCCGGCCACCGGCAGGCGCATCGCCGCACTGGCCTTTCCCGCGCTGGGGGTGCTGGCCGCCGAACCGATCTATCTGCTCTTCGACCTCGCAGTCGTCGGACGGTTGGGCGCATTGCCACTGGCCGGCCTGGCCATCGGCGGGCTGATTCTGGCACGCTCAGTTCGAATATGACCTTCTTGTCCTACGGCACCACCGCACGTTCGGCCCGCTTCTTCGGAGCTGGTGACCGCGGGTCGGCAGTCGGTGAAGGTGTGCAGGCCACCTGGCTGGCGTTGGGATTGGGCGCGCTGATCGTCGTCGTGGTTCAGGCTGTCGCGGTGCCGCTGGTGTCGGCGTTGGCTGGGGGCTCCGAGGGAGGCGACATCGCAGGCGAAGCGTTGCCGTGGGTCCGCATCGCGATCGTGGGCGTGCCCGCGATCCTGGTCTCGGCGGCGGGCAACGGCTGGATGCGTGGCGTGCAGGACACCGGCCGGCCGCTGCGCTACGTGGTCGCCGGGTTCGCGGTGTCCGCGGTGCTGTGTCCGCTGCTGGTCTACGGCTGGCTCGGCATGCCGAGGCTGGAGCTCGTCGGTTCGGCGGTCGCCAACCTGGTGGGGCAGTGGTTGGCCGCGTTGTTGTTCTTCCGCGCGCTGCTGGTCGAACGGGTGCCGCTGCGCATTCAGCCGGCGGTGTTGCGCGCCCAGGTCGTCATGGGTCGTGATCTGGTGCTGCGGACGATGGCGTTTCAGGCCTGCTTCGTGTCGGCAGGCGCCGTCGCCGCACGCTTCGGTGCCGCTGCCGTCGCCGCCCACCAAGTGGTGCTGCAGTTGTGGAATTTCCTTGCGCTGGTGCTTGATTCGCTGGCCATCGCCGCGCAGTCTCTTGTCGGCGCGGCGTTGGGCGCTGGACAGCTGGCGCACGCCAAGTCCGTCGCATGGCGGGTGACGATCTTCTCCACCCTGGCCTCCGCGCTGCTGGCCGGGATATTCGCCGTCGGCGCCTCGGTGTTTCCAAGCATCTTCACCGACGACCGCTCGGTGCTCGACGCAATCGGGGTGCCATGGTGGTTCATGGTCGCCCAATTGCCGGTCGCCGGAATCGTTTTCGCGCTTGACGGCGTGCTGCTCGGCGCCGGCGACGCGAAGTTCATGCGCAACGCCACGCTGATCAGCGCGCTGGTCGGGTTCCTGCCGTTGATCTGGCTGTCGCTGGCGTTCGGTTGGGGTCTGCTCGGCATCTGGTCGGGGCTGAGCGCGTTCATGGTGCTGCGGCTGGTGTTCGTCGGCTGGCGCGCGTTCTCCGGGCGGTGGGCGATCACCGGAACCGGTTGACGCAACGTGCCTTCCGGCGCAGGCGCAGTCAAAACGAGGCCAACCGTTCCCGCAGTTGGAACGTTGCGACTGTTACGGCGCACCAAAGTAGTTGATGATGATCCCGGCCGAGTCGCCGGGATTCAGCGACGGCGATCGCGTCAGCGGCGGGCGAAGGTCGGGATCGTTGGGCGTATCGGGCTGTGGGTTAAATCCGTCGCAACCAGCGCAAGTGCGCGGCGTGGGAATGTAGTGGACGACGGCCTGCGCGGTGCCCGCGCTGAGAAACAGAAGTGCGGGCGCGGCCATGGTGGCGACGACAGCGCCGACGGCGGCGGTGACGAATTTCGGGCGGGTGTGGGTGGTGTCCATGATGTGTTCCTTTGGGTGGTCGCGACCCCCGATGGGTCGCGCTTATAACTGGGAGCGCCCAAGCTGCGCCCGTCGCACACTTTTTGCGGGTCGAATTCTGAGTTTTCGGGATCGGCGGGTCGCGCGGCGCTGATGTCTGCGCTCAAATCCGTCGCTGCCCGGCTACCCCGCGATAACGACGAACCCAACGGTGTTCTGAGCATCGCCGACCTTCGGCGCAGCGGCGCCGGGAAGGACGGTCCCAACAGCACTGCCGGGATCGATGATCTCTGGCGGATAAATGCCGGGATTTGGCTGCGGATTGAATCCGTCGCACGAACCGCAAGTGCGCGGCGTAGGAATGTGGTGGACGACGGCCTGCGCGGTTCCCGCGCTGAGAAACAGTAGTGCGGGTGCCGCGATGGTGGCGACGACAGCGCCGACGGCGGCGGTGACGAATTTCGTGCGAGCGTGGTTGGCGGTCATGGTGTGCTCCTTTTTCGTGGTTGCGACCCCTGTGGGCGGCTCTCATAGGTAGGAGCGCCCAGCCCGCCCTAGTCGCACATCTTTTGAGAGTGGAATTTCCTTGCAATGGCAGTGGATTCGGCGGAGATCAGGCCGGCTGCGGCGACATTCATCCGCCGATGATGACGACCCCCGCCGTGTTGCCGGGATTCAGCGACGGGGACGGCGTGCCCCCTTCGATGATGATCCCGACAGTTCCGCCGGGATCGCCGGTCAGCGGCGCGCGAAACTCGGGATCGTCGGGCGTATCGGGCTGTGGGTTAAATCCGTCGCAACCCGCGCAACTGCGCGGCGTGGGAATGTAGTGGACGACGGCCTGCGCGGTGCCCGCGCTGAGAAACAGCAGTGTGGGTGCCGCGATGGTGGCGACAACGGCGCCAACGGCGGCGGTGAGGAATTTCGGGCGGGTGCGGATGGCGGTCATGGTGTGCTCCTGTTCAGTGGTCGCGGCCCCCGATGGGTCGCGCTCATAGGTAGGAGCGCCCGGCCCGCGCCCGTCGCACACTTTTTGCGGGTGGAAGTCTGAGAGATCCGGACCGACGTGTCGCGCGCCGCTGATGTCTGCTCGAATCCGTCGCTTGCCCCGCTACCCCCCGATAACGACCAACCCAACGGTGTTCTGAGCATCGCCGACCTTCGGCGCATCGGCGCCGGGCAGGACGGTCCCAACCGCATGGCCGGGATCGATGATCTCTGGCGGATAAATGCCGGGATCGGGCCGCGGATTGAACCCCTCGCAACCACCACAGCCGCGAGGCGTAGGAAGATTGTGGATGACCGCCTGCGCGGTTCCCGCGCTGAGAAACATCAGTGCGGGTGCCGCGATGGTGGCGACAACGGCGCCGACGGCGGCGGTGAGGAAATTTGTGCGGGTGTGGGTGGTGGTCATGTCGTGCTCCTGTTCAGTGGTCGCGGGATTCGTTTACGTAATCGCCTCGCTTCATGACGGCGGGCATCTATTGGCCAGGTGCCCGGTTCGTCGCGCTGGCTATAGCCCGTACATGTGACGCGGCTGGGGACGGATTCAGCCGTAGATGATGAACCCCGCCGTGTCGCCGGGATTGAGCGACGGTGACGGCGCACCTCCGTCGATGATGATCCCGACAGTCCCGCCGGGATCGCCGGTCGTCGGCGGGCGAACGCCGGGATAGCCGGCCAGATCTGGCTGCGAATTAGATCCGTGGCAACCAGGGCAATCGCGCGGCGTAGGAATGTAGTGGATGACGGCTTGCGCTGTTCCGGCGCCGAGAAACAGTAGCGCGGGTGCGGCCATGGTGGCGACGACTGCGCCGACGGCGGAGGTGAGGAATTTCGTGCGGGTGTGGGTGGCGGTCATGGTGTGCTCCTGTTCAGTGGTCGCGGCCCCCGATGGGCGCTCTCACGGGTAGGAGCGCCCAGCCCGCGCCAGTCGCACACTTTTTGCGAGACAGTTTCTGGGATCGGCCGGAGCGACCTGTGGCCTGCGACTGACGTGCGCTCGAACACTGCCCAGATCGCAGCTGGCGATGGGGCGCGTCGTGCCAGGGTCACAGCGGTTGATGCCCCGGTTGTGGAATTTCCTTGCACTGGTACTGGATTCGACGGAGATCGAGCGGACTGAGGCCACAGTCATCCGCCGATGATGACGACTCCCGCCGTGTCGCCGGGATTGAGCGACGGTGACGGCGAACCTCCTTCGATGATGATTCCCGCAGTGCTGCCGGGATCGCGGGTCAGCGGCGGGCGAGAGTTGGGATCATCGGGCGTATCGGGCTGCGGGTTGAATCCGTCGCACCCGGCACATTGGCGCGGCGTAGGAAGATGGTGGATGACCGCCTGCGCGGTTCCGGCACCGAGAAACAGCAGTGCCGGTGCCGCGACGGTGGCGACGACTGCGCCGACCGCGGCGGTGAGGACCTTCGTGTGGGTGTGGGTGGCGGTCATGATGTGCTCCTGTTCAGTGGTCGCAGCCCTGATGGGCCGCGCTTAGAGGTAGGAGCGCCCAGGCCGCGCCCGGCGCACACTTTTGCGCAGCAGTTTCTGGGATCGGCCATGCGGCTGATGTCTGCGCGAACTCCGCGCGATCGCGGCTGGCGATGGGCGCTCACTGCCACCTCGACTCTTACGGAGCGCCCCAGTAGTCGACGATGATTCCCGCCGTGCTGCCGGGATCGCGGGTCAGCGTCGGGCGAACGTCGGGGTCGTCGGGCTTATCGGGCTGCGGATTGAATCCGTCGCACGAGCCGCAATCGCGCGGCGTAGGAAGATAGTGGATGACCGCCTGCGCGGTTCCGGCGCCGAGAAACAGCGCTGCGGATGCGGCCGCGCTCGCGATGACTGCGCCGACGGCGGCGGTGAGGACTTTCGTGTGGGTGTGGGTGGGGGTCATGGTGTGCTCCTGTTCAGTGGTCGCAGCCCTGATGGGCTGCGCTTATAGGTAGGAGCGCCCAGGCCGCGCCCGGCGCACACTTTTGCGCAGCAGTTTCTGGCATCGGCCGTGCGGCTGATGTGTGCATGAACTCCGCGCGATCGCGGCTGGCGATGGGCGCTCACTGCCACCTCGACCGTTACGGAGCGCCCCAGTAGTCGATGATGATTCCCGCCGTGCTTCCGGGATCGCGGGTCAGCGGTGGGTGAAGGTCGGGATCGTCGTGCTTATCGGGCTGCAGATTGAATCCGTCGCACTGGCCGCAATCGCGCGGCGTAGGAAGATAGTGGATGACCGCCTGCGCGGTTCCGGCACCGAGAACAAGCAGTGCCGGTGCGGCCGCGCTGGCGATGACTGCGCCGATGGCGGCGGTGAGGATTTTCGTGCGGGTCTGGGTGGTGTGCATGATGTGTTCCTTTGGTTGGTCGCGGCCCCGATGGGTCGCGCTTATAGGTAGGAGCGGCCAGGCAGCTGTGGAATCTCCTTGCGCTGGCACTGGATTCGGTGGATATCGAGCGGGCTGAGGCCACAGTCATCCGCCGATGATGACGACTCCCGTCGTGTCGCCGGGATTCAGCGACGACGACGGCGCACCCCCTTCGATGATGATTCCCGCAGTGCTGCCGGGATCGCGGGTCAGCGGTGGGTGAAGGTCGGGATCGTCGTGCGTATCGGGCTGCGGGTTGAATCCGTCGCACCCGCCGCAATTGCGCGGGGTGGGCAGATGGTGGATGACGGCTTGCGCGGTTCCGGCGCTGAGAAACAGTAGTGCGGGTGCCGCCATGGTGGCGATGACTGCGCCGATGGCGGCGGCGAGGACCTTCGTGCGGGTCGGGTTGGTGTGCATGATGTATTCCTTCGGGTGGTTGCGGCCCGAATGGGCCGCGACTATAGGTAGGAGCGCCCAGGCCGCGCCCGGCGCACACTTTTGCGAAGCAGTTTCTGGGATCGGCCGTGCGGCTGATGTGTGCACAAACTCCGCCCGATGGCGGTTGGCCATGGGGCGCTCATTGCCATCGCGACTGTTACGGGGTATCCCAGTAGTCGATGATGATTCCTGCCGTGCTGGCGGGATCGCGGGTCAGCGGTGGGTGAAGGTGGGGATCGTCGGGCTTATCGGGCTGCGGATTGAATCCGTCGCACCCGGCACACGTGCGCGGGGTAGGAAGATGGTGGATGACGGCTTGCGCGGTTCCGGCGCTGAGAAACAGTAGTGCGGGTGCTGCCATGGTGGCGATGACTGCGCCGACGGTGGCGGTGAGGACCTTCGTGCGGGTCGGGTTGGTGTACATGGTGTGCTCCTTGCAGTGGTCGCGGCCCACGGCGGGTCGCGCTCACAGGTAGGAGCGCCCACCCCGGACCCGGCGCACGCTTTTTGAGGAAGAGTTTCTAGGAGCTGGAGATTGGCCGGAATCTGGTCGGGTCTAAGCACTTTCGTACAGCGCGCTAGCGGTTGTCCGGCAACGCCGCGATTTCGATTTGGTGGTGCAGACGTCGGGAATCAATGAGGGAGATGGGGCACTATCGACCCGATCCGCGGTCGGGTGGTGGTGACGGGCGGTGAGTCACGATAGTCCGTGGCGACCCCGGAGTGACCGCCCTAGTTGTCGGAGCCTTCGAAATCGGGGTCCGCGGCGCCAAGGACACGGTTGGCACCAAGGAATGCGTTGGCTGAGGCGAAACTCGCGGCACCAGAGACGGCGGCGGCCCTGAATCCGGCGGCGGTGCGGGGGCAGAGGGTGGCCCGAAGTCGGGCAGCGGTGCGGGGACACCGGGAGATTGCACCGGCGGAGTATCCACCACCGTGGGTGGAGCCGGCGGCGGGTTGCTTGTGGAGGGGGCGGCCGGTGTGGTGCTGACTGTTTCGGGTGATGTTCCCGTCACGTCGGCCGGGGTGATCGAGGTGTTCTGCTGGTACACCCAGGCGATGGCCAACCCGAGCGAGATGAGCAGGGTGGCAAGGAATAACGCGACCAGCAGCACGCTGCGGGGGCGACGGTCGTGGGCGTCGTCGACATGACTGTCCGGGATCGGCGGGGTCTGGCTGACGGCGACGGACTCGGCGCCAGCGTCGGCTGTACCACCCGTAATCGGAGTGTCCAGGCAGACGAGCCGAATGTCGCTCAGGGTGCGGTCGCGTAGCCACGCGGGCGCCGGGATGAACACTGGAACGGCGCCCAGCAGCGCCGCGGGGCTGACCAGCCGTTGCCGGTCCTCATCGCATGTGAGGCAGGACTCGATGTGGCGGGCGATGCGCTTGCGCATCAGGATCGTGTACTTGCCGTCCCAGCCATCGAGGATCGCGGCCAACTCAGTGCATCCGTCGGGGTCGTTACGGGCTCGGCGGGAAACCAGCAGCGCGCCGAGGGAGCGTTCCATGGTCTCACGCAGCCGGCCAACCATGGTGTTGGCGTTGGTGCGGCTGACTCCGAGGGCCTCGGCGAGGTCTGGTCCATCCAGTCCGTGGCGGTAGGCCAATTCGAGGACGGAGCGGTCGCGGTCGGACAGCCCGCCGGCGGCCTCGGCGATCAGATCGGCGAGTTCGGTGCGTGCGGCCAGGGTGTCGGGGCCGGGTTCATTAGACATGTCGTCAGGCAATTCGTCCGTTGGTGTTTCGCGGCGACGTTCCCGGAGTCGGCGCAGCGCTTCGTTGCGGGCGATGGCATACAGCCACGGGCGGAGTTTGTCGGGTTCCCGCAGTTGCGTTAGGCGGGTCGCGGCGGTGCAGAACGCGTCTTGTACACAGTCGGCCGCTGCGTCGCGGTCGCGCAGCATGCCGATGCAGAAATCGTGTAGCCGGTCGGCGTAGCGGTCGTAGATTTCGGCGAACGCGCCACGGTCACCGCCGGCGGCGGCGCGGGCTAGTTCCGCGTCGGTCGGGTTGACGATGGCCCAACTCGGTACTGCGGTCATGACGCACTCCCCATGACATGGGTAGTTCTAATATTCGAACAGTTTTGCTGGGAACAGGCAAGACCGGCGAATACCCGGCCCAGCCTGTGCCCAGTTCCTCGCGCCGACTACGGGCACCGTCTGTATATGCGCGAAGAGAATCAGTGATGTAGCGGAGGAAGAGTATGGGGACCCGCCAGCCCAGACTCGCTCTCCTCGGCGAGGCCAACTTGGCTGCGAGGATCGTCGTGCCCAGACTCGCTCTCTTCGGCGAATCCAACTTGGCTGCGAGGATCGTCGTGCCCAGACTCGCTCTCTTCGGCGAACCCAACCTGGCTGCCGGGCGCGGGGAATCCCGGCGGGTCTGGCTGCGGGTTGAACGCGTGCGCGCTTCCCGCACTGAGAAACAGCAGTGCCGGTGCCGCCATGGTGCCGACGACCGCGGCGCGGAACTTCTTGTGGGTATGCGTGGTGTTCATGGTGTGCTCCTTTTGGGTGATCGCGGGCCCTGATAGGCCGCTTCATAGGTAGGAGCGCCGAGCCTGTTTCCGGCGCACACTTTTTTGAAGAGAATTCGCTCCGACCTTTCGGCCAGCGGACCTGTCCGCTGCAGCGGTAGGTCAACTTGAGGACTGAGGGGTCCCAGGGGTGTGCTGCGGGTATTCGAACGCTCCCGATGACATGGGTGGGTCCGATCGTTGAACAGGTCGGCTGGGGCACAGGAAAGGCCGGGGATAGCCCGGCCCAGCCTGTGCCCAATTCCGTTGTGCCGTGCACGCATTTCACGCGGGCTGGCGACGGATTCAGCCGCCGATGATGATGATCCCCACTGTGTCGCCGGGTGTTCGCGACTGTGACGGCGCACCTCCCGGGGTGCCGACCCCAAACTTGGTGTCGGGGCCGCCGAGCCCAACCTTGATGCCGGGATCGGGATCGCCGGCCGAGTCTGGCTGCGGATTAAATCCCTCGCAACTACCGCATTCGCGCGGCGTAGGAAGGTAGTGGATGACCGCTTGGGCGGTGCCCGCGCTGACAAACAGCAGTGCGGGTGCCGCCACGGTGGCGACGACTGCGCTGACGGCGGCGGTGACGAATTTTGTGCGGGTGGGGGCGGCGGTCATGGTCTGCTCCTTTTTCGGGGTTGCGGCCCAGGTTGGGCTGCTCTCATGGGTAGGAGCGCTCAGCGCGCGACCGTCGCACACTTTTCGTGGAGATTTTTCAGGCCGAACACGACGCCGGATACCCCGCCGGTCGGCCGAGGAAGGTTGTCTCCCAACGTGCTGGGGTCACGCCGCAACGGCCACGTCGACGGACAACGACTCACCAAGGGCATACGCTGCGGGCCAATCGCCGTCGCGCACCGCCCGTGCAAGATCCTCAACCAATGGGCTATCGGCGCCCAACTCCGCTAACCATGCCGAAACGGTGGTGACAAGCTCATCACACGGCACGTGAACCGTGCGGCCTGGGTGTAGGCAATCGGTGACCCGGTAAATCGTCGTCACTGCTCGCCGTGGCCTGTGATGTCGCCGTCGCGGCGTAAAGGCGATGCCTTCCTTGTGGAATGAACGCAGAGACCAGCTCGAGCGGGAGTCGGCGGCGGCGGATGATTCGGCCAGCGCGGTCATGATGCCCTCCATTTCGGTGGTCGCGGCCCCTGGTGGGCGGCTCTCATATGTAGGAGCAGCCACCATCCGTATGAGTCACACTTTTTTGAGGAGATCTTTGGACCGAAGTCGTGATCGAAACGCCGCTCCGGCCCTGTGCCTCAGTTCATCGCGCCGGCGACGGCTCGTTCATGTGCGGCTGAGCTCCGAGGCCGGAGATGCAGTCCCACAGCCGATCCCGGAGGTGATGCCCTTGCCGGTGTGGGTCCCCACTGTGTCGTCGGGATCGGGGGTCAGCGCCGGGAGCAGCTCGGGATAGTCGGGCGTATCAGGCTGCAGATTGAATCCGTCGCACCCGCTACATCCGCGTGGGGTGGGAAGGTCGCCGACGATCCCAACCGGGAGCCGTGCGCTGATGTCCGGTGTTGCTTGGGCGGTTCCGCCACCGAGGACCAGCAGCGCCGGTGCCGCGATGGTGGCGACGACTGCGCTGACGGCGGCGGTGACGATATTTGTGCGGGTGTGGGTGGTGGTCATGGTGTGCTCCTTTGTGGCGGTCGCGACCCCGGGTTGGGCTGCAATCATGGGTAGGAGCGCGGAGCCCGCGACCGTCGCACACTTTTTGGGACAGATTTTCCTGAGATTTATTGGCCAGCAGAGGTTTTCCGCTCGTCGCGGTCGGCAGCTTGGGACGGCGAACGCACCACAGCCGCCGCCGGGGCCTGGGGCACCGGAAAGACCGGGGAATGCCCCCAGCTGGTGCCTCGGTTCGTCGCGCAGGCTACGGCGCGGGCAGTTCAGGTGGGCTGAGGGCAGATTCAGCCGTAGATGACGAACCCCACCGTGTCGCCGGGATTCAGCGACGGTGACGGCGCACCTCCCGGGGTGCCGACCCCAAACTTGGTGTCGGGGCCGCCGAGCCCAACCTTGATGCCGGGATCGGGATTGCCGGCCGGGTCTGGCTGCGGATTAAATCCGTCGCAACCAGGGCACTCGCGCGGTGTCGGGAGGTCGCCGATGATGCCAACCGGGAGCCGTGCGCTGATGTCCGGTGTTGTTTGGGCGGTTCCGGCGCCGAGAAACAGTAGTGCCGGTGCCGCGATGGTGGCGATGACGGCACCGACGGCGGCGGTGACGAATTTTGTGCGGGTGTGGGTGGCGGTCATGGTGTGCTCCTTTGTTGCGGTCGCGACCCGGGTTGGGCTGCAATCATGGGTAGGAGCGCGGAGCCCGCGACCGTCGCACACTTTTTGGGAAACGGCGGTCCTGATCCCAAACCGGCGGGGACGGTGTGAAACCCCTGCTTACGGCACGGCCGAGCCGGCCGGTGGCGGAGCAACGAGACCTCCTGGGCCCGTGAAATTGGCGCCCGGCGGTGGCGGCGGTGGCGGCGTCCACGGCGGCGGCAACCAATCCGGCCACGGAGGTGGAGTCCACGGGGGTGGGGGCGGTGGCGGAGGCGGTGGCTCGACCTCGGGCGTGACCTCCGGCGGCGGCTCCGAGACCGGCGGCGGCGGGGTTTCGATCACGGGCGCGCGCCGGGTAGGTGGTGGCGAAGCGGAAGCAGTCGATTTCACCGTCGGTGGCGGTGGAGGTGGCGCGACGCTGGGCGGTGGTGACGGCGGACTGGCGGTCACCGTTCCCGTCACGTCGGTCGGGGCGATCGCGACATCTGTCTGGTTCAGCCAAACAAGAATCAACGCCACCGCCGCGACGAACGCGGCGATGAACGCGGTAACCGGCACCACAAAGCTGCGGTCGCCTTTGTCGCTCGGCCGAGAGTGCGCCTCGTCTCCTATGGCGCTTGAGGCAGACGTCAGCTGAACTTCGCTCAGCGTGCGTTCGCGCAGCCACGCCGGCGCGGGGATGAACACCGGAGCGGCGCCGAGCAATGCGGCGGGGGTGACCAACCGTCGACGCTCCTCATCGCAGACCTCACACGACTCGATGTGTCGCGAGATACGTTTGCGCATAAGGACATTGAAGTGTCCATCCCAACCTTCGAGGATCGAGGCGAGTTCCTGGCATCCGCCGTTGTTGCGCACCCGCCGAGACACCAACAGCGCGCCGAGCGATCGCTCGATGGTTTCGCGCAGCCGATGCACGATGGTGTTGGCAGTGCCCGGGCTGACATCGAGGGCCTCGGCAAGGTCGGGGCCGCTGAGGCCGTGCCGAAACGCCAACTCCAGCACGGAGCGGTCGCGGTCCGAAAGCCCGCCCGCGGCGTCGGCGATCAGATCGGCGAGTTCTGTGCGGGCGGCCAGCGTCTCCGGGCCTGGTTCACCCGACGCCTCGTCGGGCAGCTCTTCGGAGGGAGTTTCCCGGCGACGGTCGCGGATCCGGCGCAGGGCCTCGTTGCGGGCGATCGAGTACAGCCATGGCCGCAGCTTTTCCGGATCTCGCAGCTGCGGCAAGCGCGTCGCTGCGATGCAGAACGCATCCTGCACGCAGTCCGCGGCGCCGTCACGGTCGCCAAGCATTCCGGCGCAGAAGTCGTGCAGCCGGTCGGCGTAGCGGTCGTAGATTCCGGCGAATGCCGCTACGGTCACCGGCCGCAGACGCACAGGCCAGTTCGGCGTCCGTGCCCGACGGGCCGACGACGTCCCAGTTGGGTACTGCGGTCATGGCATCGCTCCCAGTAGTGACATTTGAGCAGTTCGCTGCGGCACGGGCAAGACCGGGACAGGTCCGGCCAGCCCCGTTTTGACAGTCCTCGTGGCCACTACAGCCCTCCTAATCCCGAGAAGTCAGGCGTGAAGTCCGGGACGCGCGGCCCGAAGCTCGGCTCGGAGCTCGACGGTGCCGTCGCGACCGGCAGTTCGACGATCGGGGGCGGCAGCGGGAGGTCCAATCCCGGGTCCGGCGCGGGAGCCAGTGGCAGCGGCGGCTCCGGCTCGGGCTCTGGAGGCAACGGCGGCACTGGCGCAAACGGGAGATCCGGCGGTATCAGCGGGTCCGGTGGCATCGGCGGGTCCGACGGTGGTGACGGCACTGGGACCGGGACCGAGGACTGGGACTGGGATGTCGACGACTACCGTTGTGTTGCCCTTCGGAGCAGGGGGTGGCGTGGCGACCTCGGCCGCCGCCGGCGAGACCCGAGGCGCCGGAGCAGGAAGCACGACCGTCGGGGCCGTACTTTGCTCGGACACGACGGGCTTCGGCGCAGGCGCGGCGGTGCTTGGACCGACGACGACCGCATTCTGTGGAGCCGGTGCCGGCGCCACGACCGTGGGTTGTGACGAGTCGGTGTCGGCGAAGAACATCACCCCAACCAGGGCGACGGCGGCGACGCCGGACGCGAGTCCGGCAGCGACCATCATCCGCCTGACAGTTGGCTCCTCTTCGGATGCGGGGGCCGATTCGGTCGGGCCGGTCGTATCGAAGCCGTAGCCGATTTCCCGGTCAGGCTGACCGAGTTCGCTGGACGCCCACGCCGCGGCGATCGTCTGGGTGTTCGGGTCGGTGTCGTAAGAGGTGGTCATGGCCGGTTCCTTCTGCTTTCGCGGCCCGGGTTGGGCCGCGCTTACAGGTAGGAGCGCCGACCATGCGCCTTCCTTACACTTTTGCGGAACTAGTTTTTCGGCGACCCGCGCGATCACCGCCCAGCCGAACGGGTTGGTCCGCACCTCGACGTCCTCGAAACCCGCCGTCGCCAGCCGGGCAGGCAGCGTCGACGGGTCGACGGGGTTGTAGGTGTCGTCCTCGTGGTGGGCCTTCAGCTCGTCGCTGGCCAGGCTGTCGCTGGCGACCAGCGGCGGCGCCGGGCCGCAGCACCCGCGCGACCTCCGCGAACAGCCGGTCCTGCAGCTCGACGGTTGGAACGTGATGCAGCATCGTGAAGCACGCCGCGCCGGAGAAGCTGTCGTCGGCATAGGAAAGCGACGTGGCGTCGCCGCGCACGATCTGCACCGACGGCACGTCCGCGAATCTGTCCGTCAACATCGCAGCGAGCTCGTCGTCGATCTCGACCGAGGTGAGCCGCGGTACCGACTGGCTCAGCACATCGGTCGTCGCGCCGTATCCGGGTCCGACCTCGAGCACGTCGTCACCGAGGTCGGTCTCGCCCAAAGCCCAGGGCAGGATGACTTCCCGTATCGCCTGTCGCCATTCGTCGCTGCCGCAGGCCTCGTGCGCTTTGTTCACGATCGCAGCGTACGAAAATTCAGCGCACCTGTGCGCGCCCCCGCTGCAACACCGCGTCGCGGTTTGCGGCGATGTCGTCGCCGGTGGCGGTGCTCATCCACTGCGTCGCCGACTCCGCCTCAATCGCCAGGCCAGGGCCGGTCCCCGCGTCGTCGATGCGGTGGTAGGACGCCAGCAGCGCGCGCACCGCGTTCTGGTTGTTGCCGACGATCGACGCCGCGACCCGGCGCGCCGCCGGCAACAAGTCCTCGTGCGGCACCACTTCGGTGACCAGGCCGGCGCGCAGCGCATCGGCGGCCGACAGGTAGTCACCGGTCAGGCTCATCCGGCGGGCCATGCCGACGCCGACCTTCTGCGGCAGCCGCACCGACAGACCCCAGGTGGGCAGCAGCCCGACGCGGGCGTGGGTGTCGGCGAAGCGGGCCTGCTCGGAGGCGATCAGGATGTCGCAGTACAGCGCGAACTCCAGACCGCCCGTGACCGCCGCGCCGTTGATCGCGCCGATCACCGGCTTGGTCATCGGCGGCCATTGCGGCGAGATATCCGGCAGATCCGAGGAATCGCCGAGTTCCTTGAGGTCCAGCCCGGCGCAGAACACCGGGTCGGCGCCGGTGACGATGACGACATCGACCGCGTCATCGGCCTCGCGCATCGCGCAGCGCGCCGAAGAACGCGTGCGCAAGGCCGACGACAGCGCGTTGCGGGCCTGCGGCCGGTTCAGCGTCAGCGTGCGCACCCGGTCTTCAGTGTCGATGAGCAGGACGTCGGCGTCGGTCATGAGCATCAACCTATCGTGGGCGGTATGTGCCGAAACATCACCGAGCTGCGCGGCCTGGAGCCGGCGGCCACCGCCGAAGAGATCGAGGCGGCCGCGCGCCAGTACGTCCGCAAGGTCAGCGGCATGACCCGGCCGACGGGCGCCAACGTCGAGGCCTTCGAGACCGCGGTCGCCGAAGTCACCGAGGTCACCACCCGGCTGCTGGCCGGTCTGGCGCCGCGACGGCAACCGCCGAAGACCGTGCCGCCGCTGCGGCGGCCCGAAGTGCGCGCCCGCCTCGAAGCCTGGCATGACGTCGACGCCTGACCCAGCCCGCGCTCAAGGAGTGGAGCGCGGCGGTGCACGCGCATGCTCGACGGCCGGCAGACCGTGCTGCTGCGCAAGGGCGGCATTCACGAAAAGCGGTTCGCTGTAACGGCTTCACGGTTCCTGCTGTTTCCGACCGTCGCGCACAGCCACGCCGAGCGGGTGCGGCCCGAACATCGTGACCTGCTCGATGCAGCGGCAGCCGACAGCACCGATGATGCGCTCGTTATCCGTGCGGGCGCCAAAGTCGTTGCCGCCGTCGAGGTTAACCAGCCCGAGCGCCTTGACGAGATCGCCGCCCTGCACATCTGGACCGCCGATCGGTCCGCGCGGACCGGCTGGACTTCCGGCCCAAGCACCGGCTCACCGTGTTGGTGGTGCAGGCCAGCCCGCTGGTCGAGCCGCTGCGGCTGGTCCGCACACCCGAGTACGCGGGCTGCAAGAGCTGGGTTCCGCTGCCGGTAGACCCGGCATGGGCAAGCGCCGGTGCACGACGACGCCACACTGCCCGAGATCGCCGAGCAAGTGCGTCGCTCAGTGGGCTGATCAACCCCCGTTCCAAAGCTCTCCAGAGTGTCAGACGCGCAGTGGCCGCAGTCGGCTAGGGGAGACGCGGACCGGCGGGCAGCACGAGCCGCGAGGTGCCGCCGTCGCCGAGGTGCACGGTGTGCGTGGCCGACGCCAGCTGCCGCCCGCTGATCAATGGTTCTCCGGTGCCGAGGTTGCGGGCGAACCGCGGATGCGATCCGCCGGCGATCAGCACCCGGATGCGTGACCCCGCGGGGAAGCGGTGTGCGATCGCGTCCAGTTCGATGCGCACGTTGCGGGAATCCGGTGTGCCGCAGAGATATCCGTCGCTGACGTTGCGGGATCGGCCTCGCGCGTCCACCTCGCTGATCCGGACGAACAGGTCGTTGTAGCGGTTGTCGCACGAATGCGACAGCTCTAGCAGCGGGGTCCCGACGACGTACAGATCCGCCTGCAGCGGCTCGCCGGTGAACGTCAGCACATCGGCGCGCTGGGCGAGCCGGGTGTCGTTGCGGTAGCCGCCCTCCGGTGACAACAGCCGGCCGCCGATGGTCGGCGTCGGGTCGGCGGGGTAGTAGGTGAACGTCGACGCCGGCGCGGCCTGATCAGGTGCGGTGGCGCCGAGATGGCCTGCGGGCCGCAGATACAACACGTGCTCGGGCATCGCGGGTGGCCAGTCGGGCAGGTCCTTCCATCCGTGGCCGTTGACGTGGATGCGCACCGGCTTGCGTGCCACCGTGCGGGTGCCTGCAAGGTGAGTGTCCAACCAGTCCAACGATTCTCGGATGACCGTGGGTGCCCCCTTGGTCATCAGGTCGCGTGTGGGTCCACGGCCCCATGCGTCACGGCGACGGGCACCCCACGCTCACGCAGGCGTTGGTACTGCGCCAGCGTCTGCTCGAGGAACAGGTCCTGCCATCCGCTGAGCAGTAGCACCGGAATCTGTGTGCGCTCCAGCGCCTGATGCAGTTGCAGCGGGGCCCAGTGCGGGTCGTCGTGCTCGGGATGCTCGAGCCAGGATTCGTACCACGGCGCGCCCGCGCCGAGCAGCGCCCGGCCGGCCTCGCCGACCGGCAGCGCGCTCGTCGCCGTCGCGAGCGCCCGTCGCGCCCGCAGCTGCCGAACGAGGGCGCGGAATCCTGGGCTCCTCCTGGTGGGCGACCATGTCGCTCCAGCCGAGGAAGTCGTTGAGCCCGAACGAACCGGTGCCCCAGCGTGGGGCGCTGAGATCGTGCGGGCCGACGGTGATGACCGCGGCCTTCATCTCCGGCGGAGGGTCGGTCAGCAGGGCCCACTGGGTGAAGCCGAGATAGGAGATCCCGACGGTGGCGAACGATCCGGTGAACCACGGTTGGTCGCGCAGCCATGCGGCGGTGTCGGCGCCGTCGGCGATTTCGTGGACCATCGGCGAGAACTCGCCGCCGGAGCCGAAGGTTCCCCGAACGCTCTGGACGACGACGTGATAGCCGCGCGACGCGTAGACACGCGCGAACAGCAACGAGAATGGCCAGCCCCGGCCGTAGGGGCCGCGGACCAACAACGTGCCTGCCGGTTCCGTCGTTGCGGGTTCGTAGTGATCGGCGATCAGGTCGAACGCCGTCGCGCATCGGCACGCGTAGTCCGCGATGCACCGTGTACTCGGTGGTGTGCGGCGGAAGCTTCAGCAGGGTGCTGACGGCGCGGCCTGCGTACTGCTTGATTCGCGAGCGGACGGGTGACGGGGCGGCGGTCGATACTGCGGTCACCTAACAAAGGTTACGCAAGCCGCTAGTAGATGTAGTAATGGCTCAGCTCATGGGCGCGCTGCAGATTGGTCTGCAGGCAATCCGGGTCGTCGGCCGAGGTAGATGGGCGAGTAGAACAGCGACTGCTGGATGACGCCGTAGCTGGTCTTGAACGCGATCATGCAGGTGATCCACCAGCGGTCGTTCCAGTCGGTCGGCTTCATGATCCAGTACTGCGCCGCGCGGTGGCCGTTGATGTCGAGCTCGACGGCATCGGGCGGCAAGCGATTCCTCGTAGGTGCGCCAGACGAAGGCCTCGACCGCCATCTGGTAGTTACCGGCGTCGTAGTGGCAGCGCAGGCCGTCCTCGGGCGTCGGCGGCGTGAAGGCGAGGCCGATCCGCTGGATCACGTCGAGCGGAATGTCCTCACACGGGTTGAACGGCCGCGGGTTGACGGTCTCGATCACCGGCCACTTGATCGACGTGGTCACGTTGGTCATCGGGATATCGGCGCGCGTCGACCCGCACGGGACCGGCCGGGTTGGTCTGCCAGACCACGATCACCGCCGCGACCAGCGCGCACAGCGCCGAAAGAACGCGCAGTTTGGCGGTCATCAAACCCCCTGCCGTTGTGGCGGCTGGTCGCCGCACGTCGTCCGACCCTGCGGGGAGTGTAGCGGTCGAGCCGCAGCCGCCCAGGACGGGAAATAGGAACATGTTCTAGTTGCCGATCTGGGTGCCGACGGTATCGCAAGTAGGCTGGTCGGCTGTGACACGTGACGGCCGCCGACCCACACTGTGGGCGATCAGCGACCTGCACACGGGTCACACCGGCAACAAGCCGGTGACCGAGTCGCTGCATCCGTCGACGCCCGACGACTGGCTGATCGTCGCCGGGGACGTCGGCGAGCGCACCGACGAGATCCACTGGTCGCTGGATCTGCTTCGCAAACGGTTCGCGAAGGTCATCTGGGTGCCGGGCAACCACGAGCTGTGGACCACCAACCGGGATCCGATGCAGATCTTCGGCAAGGCCCGCTACGACTACCTGGTCAACATGTGCGACGAGATGGGCATCATCACCCCCGAGCACCCGTTTCCGGTGTGGACCGAGGAGGGCGGCCCGGCGACCATCGTGCCGATGTTCCTGCTTTACGACTACACCTTTCTCCCGCAGGGCGCGGCGACCAAGGCCGAGGGGCTGGCGATCGCGCGGGAGCGCAACGTGGTCGGCACCGACGAGTTCCTTCTGTCCGCAGAGCCCTACGCCACCCGCGATGCGTGGTGCCGCGACCGGGTGTCCTACACCCGTAAGCGGCTCGAGGACCTCGACTGGATGGACCAGACCGTGCTGGTCAACCACTTCCCGCATGGTGCGCGAGCCCTGCGATGCGATGTTCTACCCGGAGTTCTCGCTGTGGTGCGGAACCACCGCGACCGCCGACTGGCACACCCGCTACAACGCGATCTGCTCGGTCTACGGCCACCTGCACATCCCGCGCACCACCTGGTACGACGGCGTGCGACACGAAGAGGTGTCGGTCGGCTATCCGCGAGAGTGGCGGCGCCGCAAGCCATATCGATGGCTGCGCCAGATACTGCCGGACCCGAAGTACGCGCCGGGATACCTCAACGAGTTCGGCGGCCACTTCGAGATCACCCAGGAGATGCGGGACCACGCCGAGAAGGTGCAACAGCGAATTCAGAGCAGGCAGGCATGACGATCGTCGCGACGCTGCTGTCCGGCGTGCTGCCCGGTGTGGATGCCCTGGCCGCCGCCGAAATGTATGACGATCCACCGGAACTGGCACCGCTGCCGGAAGAAGAACCACTGATCGCCAAGTCGGTGGCCAAGCGGCGCAACGAATTCATCACCGTGCGGTACTGCGCCCGCCAGGCGCTGGGGGAGCTGGGCGTGGCGCCGGTGCCGATCCTCAAGGGGGACAAGGGCGAACCCTGCTGGCCCGACGGCGTCGTCGGCAGCCTCACCCACTGCACGGGTTTCCGCGGCGCCGCCGTCGGCAGACGGGCAGAGGTGCGCTCGGTCGGCATCGACGCCGAACCGCACGACGTGCTGCCCAACGGTGTGCTCGACGCCATGAGCCTGCCGAAGGAGCGTGCCGAATTGCAGGCGATGCCCGCCGGCTTGCACTGGGACCGAATCCTGTTCTGCGCCAAGGAGGCGACGTACAAGGCGTGGTTTCCGCTGACGCACCGCTGGCTCGGCTTCGAAGATGCGCACATCACGTTCGACGTCGACGACAGCGGCACCGCGGGCGGATTCGAATCGCGCATCCTCATCGATCCCGCCGCCGAGTTCGGGCCGCCGCTGGAGACGTTGTCGGGCCGCTGGTCGGTTCGCGACGGGCTGGCGCTGACGGCGATCGTGTTATGACCGACGCCGGCCTTGTCGTCGTCGACAAGCCCGCCGGCGTCACCAGCCATGACGTGGTGGGCCGGTGCCGGCGCATCTTCGGCACCCGCAAGGTGGGGCACGCGGGCACGCTCGACCCGATGGCCACCGGCGTGCTTGTCGTCGGAATCGAACGGGCCACCAAGATCCTCGGTCTGCTGACCGTAACCGACAAGTCCTATTCGGCGACCATCCGGCTCGGTCAGACGACGTCGACCGAGGACGCCGAAGGTGAAGTCCTGCAGACTGTTTCGGCCGACGGCGTCACCGACGCACAGATCGGTGAGGCCGTCGCAAGGCTTCGCGGCGAGATCGCACAGGTGCCGTCGGCGGTCAGCGCGATCAAGGTGGGCGGCAAGCGGGCCTACCAGCTGGCCCGCGAAGGCCAGGTCGTCGAACTCGCGGCGCGCAACGTCCGCATCGACCGGTTCGACGTGCTCGCGGTCCGGCGGCACGGACGGCCTCGTCGACGTGGATGTTGAAGTCGACTGCACGAGTGGCACGTACATCCGCGCGCTGGCCCGTGACGTCGGCGCGGATCTCGGCGTCGGTGGGCATCTCACCGCGCTGCGGCGCACTCGCGTCGGCGGGTTCGGGCTCGATCAGGCGCGCACTCTCGATGAGCTCGCCGAGCAGCCTCGGCTGTCCTACACCCTTGACGAGGCGTGCCTGCAGTCGTTTCCGCGCCGCGATCTGTCTGCGGCGGAGGCAGAGGACACCCGGCACGGCAGGCCGCTGAAACCCGCTGGGATCGAAGGGGTTTACGCGGCCGACCGCGCCCGATGGTCAGGTCATCGCGCTGTTGAGAGACGAAGCCGAGCGCACGAAGTCGGTCGTGGTGCTGCGTCCCGCGACGCTCTAGTCACTGTCGTCAGTCGCCCGTATGCGCTCCTCGGCGTAAGCGAATGCCGCCACTTCGTTGTCGATGTCGAACTGGCGCACCGAGGCGAGTCGGCCGTCGCGGAACTCGCCAACGAGGAGCAACGTCCATGCGTACCGTTCGCCGTCCTGTCCGATCGCCTCGCGCTCGTAGCGGGCGACGAGCGACGTCGGCGACAGCCAGCAGACGGCTGAGTTCCACACCCGCACAGAGGCGACCATGGCACGGAGTTCCTCGTTGGCGGCGCGAAGGTCGGTGGCCGAGCTGCCCTGGAGCTGGACGCCGAGCGGGACAGGTTCTCGATGTGCAGGTCGGGACAAATGAATTCGTCGAAAAGCCGGTCGAAGTCCCCCCGGTTCGGTCGCGATCAGCAATTTCGGTCGACACAGCGCCCACCGCGGCGAATGCCGCGCCCTCGCCGGCGTAGTAGCGGCGCTCGAGTTCGCGGTAGGCGCCCTCGAAGTCGTCCTCGTCGAAGCGGGCGTCGGTAGCCGATCCGTCCGTCGTCGCCGGTCTCGTACACGTGAAGGTGGTCGTCTCGTTTCCGTCGTCGTCTGACCAGCGAGTCCAGAGAAGATGCAAACGCTCACCGCGCACCGCCAGAACGCGCAATCTCGAATTTCGTGTACTGCTCGAAGACGCGCTCGATTGCCGCCCGCATCGGCATTCAGGCCGACGACGGGGTTACCGCTGAGGCGTCGATGGTCTTCATAAGACAAAGCGATCCGAGAAATGCATCAGGGTGGCGTCGACGTCGTGGGCCCGCACCGCCCGAGTGAATGCGGGCAGGAACTCGCAGGACCTGTTGGTGACGGCGAGCCGGCTGGCGGTCGCCCGCGCGCGCTCTTCGGCGTAGGTGAACGCCGCCTCCTCGTCCTCGAGTTCGAACTGGCACACTGTCGCGAGTCGCCCGCCCTGAAACTCGCACACGTGCACCCTGAGCCATCGGTAGTCCTCGCCGTCTTCCCCGACGGCCTCCCGCTCAAGACGGACAACAACCCACGCCGGCGACACCCAATGCGCGGCCGAGAGCCACATCCGGGACGAGGCGACCATTGAGGAGAGCTCCTCGAAAGTGGCGCGAAGCTCAGTGGCTGAGCGATCAGGGAAGAGCGCGCGCGAGCGGTTCTCGACGCGCAAATCGGGGGTGCTGAGCTCGCCGAACGCCCGGTCGAAGTCGTTGCGGTTCAGGGCGATAATCCATTCGGTCGCCGTGGCGCCCGCCTCGGCGCACGCCGCACCCTCGCCGGCGTAGTAGCGGCGGTCGAGTTCGCGATAGGCACCCTCGAAGTCGTCCTCGTCGAAGCGCACCTCACAGTCAATCCGCTCGTCATCGCCGAGCTCCTGCACATGAAGTTGGGCGGTCACGTTTCCGGCGTCGTCGGACCAGCGGGTCCACGTGAGGTGCAGTCGTTCGCCGCGAACGGCCAGCGTGCGCGTCTCGAAAACGCTGTACTGCTGGTGGATACGCTCAACGGCCGCCCTTAGCTCGGAAGGGTTCTCGATCGGGTGACCGCCCAATCGGCGACGATCGTCGTAGACAAACTGATCCGAGTACACCCCGACCTGCGCATCGATATCCCGGGCCTGCATCGCGGTCATCCCGACGGATGCCACTTCGGTGGCGCGGTTGGTCACCGCCAGCCGGCTGGAAGTTGCCCGCGCCCGCTCCTCGGCGTAGGCGAACGCCGCTTCCTCGTCGTCGACTTCGAAACGGCACAGCGATGCGAGTCGCCCGTCGCGGAATTCGATTACCTGAAGCCGCGCCCACGCGTACTTTTCCCCGTCCCGCCCGACCGCCTCGCGTTCAAGGCGCGCAACGCCCCACGTGGGTGACAGCCAGCACATGGCCGAGCTCCACGCCCGTGCCGAGGCGACCATGGCGTAGAGCTCCTCGAAGGTGGCGCGAAGCTCGGCGGCAGAGGGGTCTCCGAAGACCGACAACGACCGATTCTCGACGCGCATGAAGGGGTGCGTGAGCTCGTTGAACACCCGGTCGAAGTCACCTTGGTTCAGGGCCATCACCCATTCGGTCCCGAACGCACCCTGCTCAGCAAATTCCGCGCCCTCGCCGGCGTAGTAGCGCTGTTCGAGCTCGCGGTAGGCACCCTCGAAGTCGTCCTCGTCGAAGCGGCCCGCATAGGCGATCCGCCCGTCGTCATCGAGCTCGAACACGTGGAGGTAATCGGTCTCATTCCCCGAGTCGTCGGACCAACGGCTCCACCACAGAGCCAGACGCTGCCCCCGAACTGCCAATGTGCGCGACTCGAAGACGCTGTACTGCTCGAAGATGCGCTCAAACGCGGCCCGTAGCTCGGCCCGGTCCACGATCGGGTCACCGCTGAGTCGGCGACGATCGTCGTACACGATCTGATCCGAAAAGGCATCGATGGTCGCCTCGATGTCCCGCGCGTTCATCGCCGCAACAAGGCGGTCCGACACCTCGTGACTCGGTTGGTCAGCGCCAGTCGACTGGCAGCCGCCCGCATGCGCTCCTCGGCGTAGGCGAACGCCGCCTCCTCGTCCTCGACGTCGAATTCGCAAATCGACGTGGCACGCCCGTCCCGGATCTCGCCTACGTACAACCGCGTCCATTCGTATTTCTCACCGTCTCGCCCGACGGCCTCGCGGTCTTGGCGGGCTGACGAACCAGTTGCGCGACACCCAGCGCACGGCCGAGTACCAATCGCGCGTCGAGGCAACCATGGCGTCGAGTTCTTCCATGCTGGCGCGAAGCTGTTCGGCCGAGCGGTTGGGGAACGCCGAGCTGGATCGGTTCTCGATGCGCAGCTCGGGAACACTCAATTCGCCGAACACCCTGGTCGAGATCACCGCGGTTCTGCGCCGTGACGACTTCAGTCAGCGTGGCACCCGACTCCGCGAACGCTGCGCCCTCGCCGGTGTAATACCGATGTTCGAGCTCACGGTAGGCGCCCTCGAAATCGTCATCGTCGAAGCGCCCCTCATAGGTGATCCGATTGTCGTCGTCGACCTCGATGACACGCAGATATGTGGCCTCGTTTCCGGCGTCGTCGGTCCAGCGATTCCACGCGAGCTGCAAGGATTCGCCTCGGACGGCGAGGGTGCGTGCCTCGAATTGCGTGTATTGGGCGAGGATGCGCTCCGCCGCCCTTTCCAGCCCGGCGCGGTCGTCGATCGAATCGCCACTGATTCGGCGCCGATCGTCATATGTGAATCGATCCGCGTAAAACCCGCTGGTGGCGTGAGCGTCGTTGGCCTGCATCGCCTTTCTGGCCTGTTCCAAAGTCTGGCTAGCCCTGTTGCTGACCGCCAGCCGGCTGGGTCGCGGCGTGACGAGCGTTTCGGCGTAGGCGAACGCGGCGTCCTCGTCGTCGAGGTCGAACTGGCACGACGATGTCATCAGCCCGTCGCGCACCTCGACTACGTAGATCCACGCCCACGCGTACGGTTCGCCATCCTGGCCGACCGCTTCCCGCTCCATGCGGCTGATGCAACAGGTTGGCGACTGCCAACACATGGCCGAATACCACGTCCGCTTCGAGGTGACCATCGCGTCCAGCTCCTCGATGCTCGCGCGATATTCCGCGATCGAGCGATCCGCGAATACCGAGCGTGACCGATTCTCGAATCGCACTCCGGGGGCGGCGAATTCGCCCAACCGGTCGAGATCGCCTTCGTTCACTGCGATCACGGATTCGGTTGTAATGGCACCGGCTTCGGCAAACGCCACGCCCTCGCCGGCGTAGTAGCGGCGTTCGAGCTCGCGGTAGGCGCCCTCGAAATCGTCCGCATCAAAACGGCCGTCATATATGGTCCGGCCGTCGTCGTCGATCTCGGCGACGTGAAGGAATGAGGTCTCGTTCCCGGCGTCGTCCGCCCAGCGGCTCGAAGCAAGTAGCAGGCGCTCACCGCGAACCGCCAGGACGCGAAGTTCAAATTGGCTGTACTGCTCGAAGATGCGCTCGAGCGCCGCCCGCATCGCGGTTAGGCCGACGATGGGGTCACCGCTGAGGCGCCGATGATCGTCGTACACGAACCTCTCCGAGTAGCCCTCGACGGTGGCGTCGACGTCGTGGGCCTGCAGTGCTCCGCCAACCGGCTTCGATAATTTCGCTGGCCCGGTTAGCGATCGCCAGCCGGCTGGGCCGCGGCGTGACGAGCGTCTCGGCGTAGGCGAACGCCGCATCCTCGTCGTCGAGCTCGAACTGACGGACCGACGCCAAGAGCCCGTCGCGGTACTCGGTGACGTAGAGGCGGGTCCATTCGTAGTCCTCGCCGTCCAGTCCAACCGCTCGTGGCATTGGCGAGGCCGATGCAGCAGTTCGGTGACAGCCAGCGGATGGTAGGGACCCAGTGTCGCACGGACGACACTTGCCGCCGGCGCTCCTCCAGCCATCCGAACAGATCGTCGACCGAGAGTTCTCCACCCGATGTCAACGCCGAAGGTGTTGCCAGCCAACGAAACTCGGGTTGCGCCAGACTGCGTGCCGCCTCGACGTCGAGACGGTCCATCGCCGCCGCAAATTCGGTCAACACGTGGCCGTTCGGCGCGAACGCCGCGCCCTCGCCCCCGTAATAACGGCGTTCGAGCTCGCGGTAGGCGCCCTCGAAGTCGTCCCCGTCGAAGCGGACGTGATGGACGATCAATCCGTCGTCGTCAACCTCGAAGACGGCAAGATACGCCGCCTCGTTCCCGGCGTCGTCCCACCATCGGAACCAATCCAATGAGAGGCGATCCCCTCGAACGGCCTGCGTGCGCCACTCGACATATGAGTACTGCTCGAGGAAGCGCTCACACGCGACCCGAAACTCGGCAATACCCTCGACCGGGTCACCGCTCAGTCGCCGCCGATCGTCGTACACGAACCGAGCCGCGTGGGCGTCGATGTAGCCGTCGACGTCGTGCGCCTGCACCGCCAGACACGCGGCGTCGACAATTTCGCTGGCACGGTTGGCGATCGGCAGTCTCGTCATCGTCGGGATCGGTGATGGGGTCGCCGGTGCTGGTGGCTCGACCACCCGCCCGACCGAAATCGCCGCCTCCTTGGCGGCATACAGGGCCTCGGCATCGCGCCGGGCTCCGGCCGCACGTGGCTCATCGCCTGCCGCGGCGAGCACCCGCCCGAATGCGAGGCAGGCATCGGCGTGGTCGAGCACCAGGTCCGTGTCCGCCGCGACAGCGACCGCCTCGCCGGCGATGACGACTGCCTCGTCGTGCCTGCCTTGTGCCGCAAGGATTTCCGCCCGTACCGCGCGCCACGCGATGGCAGTCTTCAGGTTGTGGCCTGCGAGGCGCTCGCTTTCGGCGGCATAAGATCGGCTTCGTCGACTCGGCCCTGCGCGAGCACCGATCGTGCCAGCAGAGCCGCCGCCTGACCGGCGTCGGCTCCGACGCCAAGGGCATCCATCCCTTTCATGGCGGTCCGGAAGTGCGGCTCGGCAGCAACCTGGTCGCCCACCATCGACTCGATGATCCCGGCGAACAGCTCGGTCTCCATCAGACCGTGCCGAAGGCCGAGGTCGGCGACGATCTGGCGCGCGTCGGCCAGCATCGACCGCGCCTTGTCCGGTCGTCCCCGCAGCAGTTCCAACACGGCCAGGCAGCGCAACGACGTCGCCTCCAATGACGGCGCTGCCGTTGTCATTCGCTGCATCCGGACCACATCGAGACACCGCCCGCCGGCCTTGGGCACCGGACTCGGGCCCCACAGCGCCGCACTCGGCGCCGCGCCAAGCGCCGCGGTGATCTGTCGGTGGTCCCCGCCCTGCCGCGCCGCGATGAGCGCCTCGAAGAGGTCGACCTCGCAGTCGCCGATCCGGCCGAGTCGGCCCCGGGCGCCCGCGCGTACCCGGTGGGCCTTGGCCAGTCCCGCCGGATCCTTGCGACGACCGAACTCGTCGATGGCGCCCTGCAGGCGTGCGTCGACCTCCAGCAATCGCTCCGGGTCGGTGTAGACGACGAACTGGCACCGGTAGCAGGTCGCCCACGGCGCCAGCGCGTCGCCGGCGATGCGGTCGAGGTCGTCGACGAGCGGTGCGCCGGCGGCCACGTCGCCGGCGGAGAGGAAGGCTTCGCAGCCGACGAGCAGCAGGTCGGCGTGGATTGCGCTGTCGGCGGCGGCAAGGGCTGCGCCGCGAGCCGCCTGAGTGCCCGCCGAGATCAGCTCGTCACGGTCGAGCGCGCGCCGGGCCGACGCTAAGTAGCAGCGTGCAGATCGGAGGGCGAGTGCACCCGTGTGCTCGTCGACGGGTCCGAGTTCGAGTCGGTAGCCGTGGGCGGCTTCCAGATGCCGCGCGATCATCTCGTCGGAGTCGAATGCCACACTCGCGCCACCGGATTCGACCCAGTCGGCCAGCCGGTTGTGGAGGTCCGCGCGATCCGACTTCAGCAGCCTGCGGTAGGCGACATCGCGAATCAGAACGTGGTGGAAGCGCCACACCGGCTCGTCGCCGAGGTACGCCCCGCTTGGCTGGGCGAGGTCCAGCCGCCGCAATCTGTCGAGGGACCCTTTCACCTCCGGCGAGCCCCGTCCGGCCAGGGCGCACACTGCGCCCAGCGAGAAGTCGGTGCCGATCACTGACGCGATCTCCAGCACACGCCGATCCGACGCGTTGAGCCGCTCCAGGCGGGAAGCCAGCAGCGCCTGGATCGTTGGCGGAATGGCGATGGCGTCGACATCGATGGTGAGTCGCCAGCCGCCCGGCTCGGCAACCAGAACCCCGTCGTGTACGAGCATCCCGACCAGCTCGCGTACGAACAGGGGGTTGCCACCGGTCGATGAGGGGAGGCGGCCGAGCAGTTCCTCCGGCAGCTGGGCGGTGCCCAGCACGCCGGCGGCAAGTTCGGCGGTCGCGCCGGGGTCCAGCCCGCCGAGGTGCACCGCCTCGGATACCCAGCGGCTGACGGTGACGAGGTCGGCCCTCACCTCGCGAAGTTCTGGCCGCGCCAGAGCCAGCACCAGGACCGGCACCTCCTGCACCCACTCGGCGAGATGCTCGACGAAATCGAGGAGCAGGGTATCGGCCCAGTGGATGTCGTCGACGACGATGACCAGCGGTCCGTCGCGCGCCAGCACTTCCACGAACCGGCGCAACGCCCAAAACGTCTCCTCCACTGAGCCGGGGATACCGGCCGTCAGCCCGTTGAGGTCGCGCAGGATGCGATCCCGCTCGGAGACACCGATGGGCACATCGGCATCGAGGTCGCGGCCCCGCAGCACCTCGACGATCGGTGCCAGGGCGACGGTCGCCTCGACGTCGCAGCGGGCACGAATCACGCGGCCGTCGCGCAGGGTTCCGACGAATTCTGCGGCCAGCCGACTCTTACCTACGCCGGGGTCGCCGATGACCGTCACCAATCGGGCGGTCTGCGCGGCAACCGCGTCATCGAGTGCGGCCGCCAGACGGTGGATTTCGTCGGTCCTGCCGACGAAGGGAGTGGCGTCGGTTGACTCCGACTGGCGGCCGAGCCACTGGTACACCGGCACGGGTGCGGTCCGGCCCTTCACTTGTACGTGGCCGAGTGAGTCGTAACGGTGTCGGCCGCGCGTCGACCGCCAGGTCTCCTCGCCGACGACGACGCAGCCGCGCGGACACTCGGCCTCGAGCCGGGCCCCGACATTCAGGGCGTCGCCAACGAGGTCGGCGTCGCCTGCGCCGACGACAACCTCACCTGTGTTCACTGCCACGCGCAGGGCGAGTTCAACACCATTGACTTCCGTTGTGCGCGCGGCGAACTCGACGAAATGCTCCTGCAGCTCGACCGCGGCGTCGACAGCGTGGCCGGCGTCGTCGGGACCGATCTCGGGAACTCCCCAAACGGCCATGAAGCCGTCGCCGATGTACTTCGTGACGCCAGCCCGATTGCGCTGCGCGGTTGAACGCAATAGGTCGTGATACCGGCTCATGACCTCGCGCGCGGTCTCCGCGTCGACCTGCTCCTCGAAGGTCGTCGACCCTGCCAGGTCGGCGAACATCACGGTCACGGTCTTGCGTGACGGGCCTGACGCCTCTGGTGCCTTCGCTACTTGCACGTCGAGCGGCGCGCCGCACGCTCGGCAGAATCGCGCGGTGGAGTTGGCTTCCACCCCGCAGGTCCCGCAGGCCCGCCCGAGCGCCCCGCCGCAGCCTTCGCAGAAGCGGGCGTCCTCTTCGTTCGCGGTGCCGCAGGAGGCGCAGGCGCGGTGGTCTTCGGCCATTGTCAGTCGGGCCTTAGCGACAAGGCGTCATGGTCCTCGATCGCCGACGCGGAGCGGTCGAGCATGGCGCCGAGCAACTCCAACTGTCGGTCGTTGGCCACCTCGATCCGACCGGCACCCACCACCGGATAGACAAAGCACCACGCGGTGGTGAGCCGGTAGTCACGTCGCAATTCGTCTGGGGGATAGTCGATTCCGTGGTCCGAAAGGCGCTCCGCGTACCGCTCGATCAGCTCGTCTTCGCAGCTGCGCCGGGTGTCGGTGGTCAGGCTCTGACTCAGGAAGTAGGCCACGTCGTAGCAGCCCCGGCCGATGGCGGTCATCTGCCAATCCAGCGCCCTCAGGGGCAGGTCGTCGGTGCCGACGGGAAAGAACAATTGGTCGAGCCGCAGATCGCCGTGCAGGACGGTGCGCGGCGGCCGCGCGATCTCGTCGAGGAACCACGGCAGCATCGCGGGGATCCGCTCGCCGAAGGCACGCATCGCCGGGGAGAGGTCGGCGCCGACACCCTCGATGAAGCGCGGCCACGCGGCCTCGAAGTTGCCGACCATAACCGACGGAAACGGCGGGGTGCTGTACGTCTTCAGCCACGGCAGCGACGCGAAGCGGTCGCTCTCCCACCAGTGGGCGTGGTGACGGGCGATGGCGTCGATCACCGTCTCGGCGTCTGCGGCGGTGCAGCCCACGATCTGGTCGGCGACACGAAGCCGGCCCAGATCCTCGAGGACGAGAACGAAGTCGTGTGTCGTCTCGTCGAAGGCGGCAAAGTACGGACGCGCAGGCGGCAGAGGGTTGGCGAGGCCGATCTCCTGGTAGAAGCGCACCTCGCTGCAGGTAGAACTCGAGGTCCTCACAGATTTCCGACCGGACTCGGGGGTCGAGCATTGGAAGCTTCACGACCACCGAGGTCGGCACGTCCGGGCCACCGTCGAGATGGGCTCGGTACAAGCGGCCGAGCAGTCCGACACCGATGCCGATCTGCTCGAGGCGGCATTCCCGCACGTCAGCCCCAAGAACTTCGCTGAGCCAGGCCGCCGTCACAGACGAGGGGTCAGTCGGAAACATCGCCATCCGCCCCACCCTCCCCGTGGATGAGGCAATCTTACGAAATCCTGCGGATTTGCTGGGCGTTTCGGCGACGTCGAGTTCTGGGCGCGTGGAGCGGTCGTGCGCACACGCTCGAAGAGTTAGCCGACCACCCAGATCGCTTCTGCGGCAGGGCTTCCCAGATCGACCGTGGTGCCAGGATCATCCTCCCTGGCTCCGGCGGATTTGATTGCGACCGAGATCATTCCCGCGAAGTCGCGTCGGGCAATCACATGCAGTCGCGAGTCAAGGCTGATGCCGACACTGTCGAAGTACCTCAGCATCTCCGGATCGGCGTCGGAGATACGGGCCACGACTCCGGTGTCGCCGTCGCGGCACACCGACAACTGCCTCGCATCAGGGGTGGGCACCTGCCCGTCAGCGGCGGGGATCGGATCGCCGTGCGGGTCGCGGGTGGGGTGACCCAGCTTGGCGTCGATGCGGTCGAGCATCCGATCGGACACCGCGTGCTCGAGCACCTCGGCCTCGTCGTGCACCTCGTCCCAGCTGTAGCCGAGCTCGCGGACCAGGAAGGTTTCCATCAGCCGGTGCCTGCGCACCATCGCCAGCGCCGCGCGTCGGCCCGGCCTCCGTCAGCGTCACGGCGCCGTACTTCTCGTGATCGACCAGTCCCTGGTCGGCGAGCTTGCGGATGGACTCCGACGCGGTGCTGGCCGACACCCCGATCCGCTCGGCGAGCATCTTGGTGCTGACCTTTTCCAGCGACCATTCCTGGGCGGTCCAGATGACTTTGAGATAGTCCTGGGCAACCGTCGTCAAGTCGCGCGGGTTACCGTTCGGACTCACGATTACAAAGTTTAGGCAATCATCACCTGATCTGGGGATCTCGCGCCGCCGGCGGAGGGGCCGCGCCGTAGGCTTGCGGCTGTGCAGCGCTGGCGGGGGCAAGAAGACATCCCGACGGACTGGGGCCGATGCGTCGTAACGATCGGCGTGTTCGACGGTGTACATCGAGGGCATCAGGAGCTGATCGGTCACGCCGTCAAGGCGGGCAGGACTCGCGGCGTCCCGACGGTGCTGATGACATTCGACCCGCACCCGATGGAAGTCGTGTTCCCCGGCAGCCATCCGGCTCAGCTGACCACGTTGACCCGCCGCGCCGAGCTCGTCGAGGAACTGGGCATCGACGTATTCCTGGTGATGCCGTTCACCACCGACTTCATGAAGCTCACCCCGGATCGCTACATCCATGAGCTGCTCGTCGAAAACCTGCACGCCGTCGAAGTTGTGGTGGGGGAGAACTTCACCTTCGGCAAGAAGGCCGCAGGCAACGTCGACTCGCTGCGCAAGGCGGGCGAACGATTCGGCTTTGCGGTGCAAGGCATGTCGCTGGTCAGTGAGCACCACCAGAACGAGGACATCACGTTCTCGTCGACCTACATCCGGTCCTGCGTGGACGCAGGCGACGTGGTCGCGGCCACCGAGGCGCTTGGCCGTCCGCATCGCGTAGAGGGAGTCGTGGTGCGCGGCGACGGGCGCGGCAAGGTGCTTGGCTTCCCGACCGCCAACGTGGCGCCGCCGATGTACTCGGCGATTCCCGCCGACGGCGTGTACGCGGCGTGGTTCACGGTCCTGGGACACGGCCCGATCACCGGCACCGTCGTACCCGGCGAGCGGTATCAGGCCGCGGTGTCGGTGGGCACCAACCCGACGTTCTCCGGGCGCACCCGCACCGTGGAGGCGTTCGTCCTCGACACCACGGCCGACCTGTACGGCCAGCACGTTGCGGTGGACTTCGTCGCCCGCATCCGTGGCCAGGAGAAATTCGCGCGCGTCGAGGACCTGGTGGCGACAATGGGCGATGACACCGAGCACGCCCGCACGATTCTGTCTGCGCAATAGGCCGAGTTCGACGATTTCGCAGCTCAGCGACCCCGCTGCTAGACTGCCTGCCGACACAGGCGTGTGCTGCAGTTCGCGGTGGCTGCGCCTTAGAAGTACTCAATGTTCGCGGACCGATGGATATGGAGTTAATTTCGTGGCGCTCACTGCCGAACAGAAAAAAGACATTCTGGGCCAGTACGGCCTGCATGACACCGACACCGGCTCTCCGGAAGCCCAGGTCGCGCTGCTGACCAAGCGGATCGCCGACCTGACCGAGCACCTGAAGCTGCACAAGCACGACCACCACTCGCGGCGCGGGCTGCTGCTGCTGGTCGGCCGGCGGCGTCGGCTGCTCAAGTACGTGGCCCAGGTCGACGTGGAGCGTTACCGCTCGCTGATCGACCGGCTTGGCCTGCGTCGCTGACTTCGCTCCAGCGTTCGACGGTCTACTGGGATTTCGGTCCCGTACCTGCTGCAATGTAGGATAGGAACGTTCTGCGGCCCGTTGGGCTGCGAACGAACTTGGGTGCGGTTCCCGCAGATCCGCGAGCACCGTTCCCGCGTGTCATATCGGAACCCGCTTGATCGCGCGGTCTTCGGTAGTGGCTGCCGGGTCTGACTCCCGACAGCTTCGATCGATGGCCGTAGCCGCATCAAGGCCGGTGGTTCAGACGCTGTGACGACGCGAAACAGCTGAACACTGAATCAGAGAGGCCATACGGACGTCCATGTCTGTAGTTGAAATTGAAGACGGCGTGTACGAGTCGACCGCCGCAATCGACAACGGGAGCTTCGGCACCCGCACCATCCGCTTCGAGACCGGACGGCTCGCCCAGCAGGCCGCCGGCTCCGTCGTCGCCTACCTCGACGACGAGACCATGCTGCTGTCGGCGACCACCGCCAGCAAGAACCCCAAGGACCATTTCGACTTCTTCCCGCTGACGATCGACGTCGAAGAGCGGATGTACGCCGCGGGCCGGATCCCCGGCTCGTTCTTCCGCCGTGAGGGCCGCCCGTCGACCGACGCGATCCTGACCTGCCGGCTGACCGACCGGCCGCTGCGCCCGTCGTTCGTCAGCGGCCTGCGCAACGAGATCCAGGTCGTCGTCACCGTGATGAGCCTGGATCCCAACGATCTGTACGACGTGGTGGCCATCAACGCCGCATCGGCGTCCACCCAGCTGGCGGGCCTGCCGTTCTCCGGGCCCGATCGGCGCGGTGCGCGTCGCGCTGATCGACGGCACCTGGGTGGCGTTCCCGACCGTCGAGCAGCTCGAGGGCGCCGTGTTCGACATGGTCGTCGCCGGCCGTGTGCTCGAAGACAACGACGTCGCGATCATGATGGTCGAGGCCGAGGCCACCGAGAACGTCATCGAGCTGATCGCCGGCGGCGCGCAGGCGCCGACGGAAGCCGTTGTCGCCGAAGGCCTCGAGGCCGCCAAGCCGTTCATCGCCACGCTGTGCGCGGCGCAGCAGGAGCTGGCCGCTCGTGCGGCCAAGCCGACCGGCGAGTACCCCGTCTTCCCCGACTACGGCGACGACGTCTACTACTCGGTCGCCTCGGTGGCGACCGACGAGCTGTCCAAGGCGCTGACCATCGCGGGCAAGAACGAGCGCAACGACCGCACCGACGAGATCAAGGTCGAGGTGCTCGAGCGGCTGGCCGAGCAGTTCGCCGGCCGCGAGAAGGAGATCGGCGCCGCGTACCGGTCGCTGACCAAAAAGCTTGTGCGGCAGCGCATTCTGACCGACCACTTCCGCATCGACGGTCGCGGCATCACCGACATCCGCGCGCTGAGCGCCGAGGTGGCCGTGGTGCCGCGGGCGCACGGCAGCGCGCTGTTCGAGCGCGGCGAGACCCAGATCCTGGGTGTCACAACGCTGGACATGATCAAGATGGCCCAGCAGATCGACTCGCTGGGGCCGGAGACCACCAAGCGCTACATGCACCACTACAACTTCCCGCCGTATTCGACCGGTGAGACCGGCCGCGTCGGCTCGCCCAAGCGTCGCGAGATCGGCCACGGCGCACTGGCCGAGCGGGCCCTGATGCCGGTGCTGCCGAGCATCGAGGAGTTCCCGTACGCCATCCGGCAGGTGTCGGAGGCGCTGAGCTCCAACGGCTCGACGTCGATGGGCTCGGTGTGCGCATCGACCCTGTCGCTGCTGAACGCCGGTGTGCCGCTGAAGGCGCCCGGTCGCAGGCATCGCGATGGGCCTGGTGTCCGATGACGTCGAGGTCGAAGGCGGCGGCACCGAGCGGCGCTTCGTCACCCTGACCGACATCCTCGGCGCCGAGGATGCGTTCGGCGACATGGACTTCAAGTGCGCAGGCACCAAGGACTTCGTCACCGCGCTGCAGCTGGACACCAAGCTCGACGGCATCCCGTCGCAGGTGCTGGCCGGTGCGCTGTCGCAGGCCAAGGATGCGCGGCTGACCATCCTCGAGGTGATGGCCGAGGCCATCGACGCACCCGACGAGATGAGCCCGTACGCGCCGCGGATCACCACGATCAAGGTGCCGGTCGACAAGATCGGCGAGGTCATCGGGCCCAAGGGCAAGATGATCAACTCGATCACCGAGGAGACCGGCGCGTCCATCTCCATCGAGGACGACGGCACGGTGTTCGTCGGTGCGACCAATGGCGAGTCGGCGCAGGCCGCGATCGACAAGATCAACGCGATCGCCAACCCGCAGCTGCCCAAGATCGGGGAGCGGTTCCTCGGAACCGTGGTCAAGACAACCGATTTCGGTGCGTTCGTGTCGCTGCTTCCGGGACGTGACGGCCTGGTGCACATCTCCAAGCTCGGCAGGGGCAAGCGCATCGCCAAGGTCGAGGATGTGGTCAACGTCGGCGACAAGCTGCGTGTGGAGATCGCCGACATCGACAACCGCGGCAAGATCTCGCTGGTCCTCGTCGCCGAAGACGACGCGGCAGAGGCAACAGAGAACGCGCCTGCGCCGGCCGATGCCGCAACGGCCAGCAGTTAGGGCCCTGCGTCGCGGCCAGCGCGGCGACGAAACATCCGCGGCCGTCCGTCGCACCACGTTGCCGGGCGGCCTGCGGGTGGTCACCGAGTACATCCCTTCGGTGCATTCGGCGTCCGTCGGCGTGTGGGTCGGCGTCGGGTCCCGCGACGAGGGTGCAAGCGTCGCAGGCGCGGCGCACTTCCTGGAACACCTGCTGTTCAAGTCGACTCCGACACGCACCGCTGTCGAGATCGCGCAGTCGGTCGACGCCGTCGGCGGCGAGCTGAACGCGTTCACGGCCAGGGAGCACACCTGCTACTACGCGCACGTGCTCGACACCGACCTGGAACTGGCCATCGACCTGGTGGCCGACGTGGTGCTGCGCGGCCGTTGCGCCGCCGACGATGTCGAGATCGAACGCGATGTCGTTCTCGAGGAAATCGCGATGCGCGACGACGATCCGGAGGACACGCTCGGCGATGTGTTCCTCTCGGCGATGTTCGGCGAGCACCCGGTCGGCCGTCCGGTGATCGGCAGCGTCGAGTCGGTCTCGGCGATGACGCGGGCACAGCTGCATTCGTTCCATGTCCGCCGCTACACCCCGGAACGGATGGTCGTGGCGGTGGCGGGCAACGTCGAGCACGATGACGTAGTCGCTTTGGTGCGTGAGCATTTCGGCTCGAAGCTGGTTCGCGGCCGCAGCCCGGTGGCCCCGCGTAAGGGCACCGGCCGGGTGACCGGCCGGCCGACCCTGCAGCTGGTCACCCGCGACGCCGAACAGACGCACCTGTCGATGGGTGTGCGCACCCCAGGCAGGAACTGGGACCACCGGTGGGCGCTGTCGGTGCTCAACACCGCGTTGGGCGGCGGCCTGAGTTCGCGCCTGTTCCAACAGATTCGGGAGACACGCGGCCTGGCGTACTCGGTGTACTCGACCGTGGACACGTTCTCCGACAGCGGCGCCCTGTCGATCTACGCCGCGTGCCAGCCCGAACGCTTCGACGAAGTGGTCCGGGTGACGACCGAAGTGGTCGAGAATGTCGCCCGCGACGGCATCACCGAAGCGGAATGCCGAATCGCGAAGGGATCGCTGCGCGGCGGGCTGGTGCTCGGGTTGGAGGATTCCGGTTCGCGGATGAACCGCATCGGCCGCAGCGAGCTCAACTACGGCGAACACCGCAGCATCGAGCACACCCTCGGCAAGATCGACGACGTCACCCTCGACGAGGTGAACGCCATCGCGCACCAACTGCTGACCCGGCCCTACGGCGCCGCCGTCCTTGGCCCACAGCGATCGAAAAAGTCTCTGCCGCAGCCGCTCCGGAGCATCGCGGGCTGATCGGTACTGTGGAGCCGATGACTCGACTGTCCCGGCGCCAGGCGCTGCTCGGCGGGTTGACGCTCGCCGCGGCGGCCGCAAGTTCGCCCGCACCCGTACTGGCCGACCCGCCGGAGCCGCTCGCAGCCGAATCGACGAACGCATCGGGGCGATTGAGCGACGCCATGGCGCGTACGTCGGCCTGTTCGCCGCCGACCTCGACGGCGGTCGGTCCATCTCCCACCGTGGCCAGGAAGCGTTCGCGATGTGCTCGACGTTCAAGGGCTACGCCTCGGCGCGCGTGCTGCAGATGGTCGAACAGGGCGAGCTGACGTTGGATCAGCAGGTCTTCGTCGATCCGGCCGACGATCGTCGCGAACTCGCCGAGGACTGCGCCGCGGGCCGGCAGCGATATGACGCTGGACGAACTGTGTCAGGCGGCCCTGCAGGTCAGCGACAACACCGCAGGGAACCTGCTGCTGAAGACCATCGGCGGGCCGCCGGCCATCACGGCGTTCGCCCGAAGCATCGGCGATCCGAGCTCCCGGCTGGATCGATGGGAGACCGCGTTGAATTCGGCGATCCCCGGTGACCCGCGCGACACCAGCACACCCGAGGCGCTCGGCGGCGGATATCGTGACCTGCTCACAGGCGATGCGCTGGCTCCGCCGCAGCGGCAGCAGCTCGAAGACTGGATGCGGGCGAACGAGACGTCGAGCATGCGCGCCGGGCTGCCGCCGGGCTGGACCACCGCCGATAAGACCGGCAGCGGCGATTACGGCAGCACCAACGACGTCGGTGTCGCATACGATCCCGCAGGTCGGCGTGTCTTGCTCGCGATGATGACGCGCTCGCAGGCCAACGACCCGAAGGCCCAGAACCTGCGGCCGCTCATCGGCTGAGCTCACCGCGCTGGTCATACCCGCATTGCTGGCGTAGGCGCAGTTCGAGGGAAACACCCGATTCCTCGGCCAGCCCCCCTGCAATACGTTGTTGCTCGGGCAGGTCGAGCCGCGCCTGCACCACGGGCGGGGCACCGAGGAGTTGGACGGAGCGACAGACGGTGGGGATAGAGACGATGGCGGTTCACCACGAATCGGCGCGGGAACCGTCGGACCGGCGGGGGCGCACTAGCTGCGCTTCGGTCGCGGTAATCGACGAGCACGACGCGATCCACGCCGCGGTGGAGCTGTGGTGCAACCAGACGCAACCTTCCATCCGGTTCGCAGGCAATTATTTCTCGGCCGAGCAGTTTCTCGCCGATCATGATTCATCCGACCGCGTCGGACGTCGGCGCAGTCGTGTTGGAACTACAGATGGGCCGCTACCGCGTTGACTTCAGCACGCTCGATCGCCTCGTCGCGCGGCGGCTTCGGGTAATTGTCTACTCGCACATCGCAACCGACGAAGTGATCCTCACCGCCCTGGACCGCGGCGCGGTCACGTATTTGATGAAGACCGAAGGCAAGGGCACTTGATCGACGCGATCCGCGCGGCGAGAACCGACATGCCCTATGTCGGACCGCGGATGGCCGAGGCGATGATCAACGACAGCGCGGTCGGCCGTCCGAACCTCGCCCCACGAGAAAAGGAAGTGCTGATCGCGTGGTTTCGGACCGAGAGCAAGGACGTCGTCGCCAGCCAACTGCAGATCGCACCGACGACCGTCCGCACGCACCTGCAGCGGGTTCGGGCAAAGTATGCCGCGGTCGGACGCCCCGCGACGACAAAGGCGGCGCTGGTCGCCCGCGCAATTCAGGACGGCATCGTCAACGTCGACGACATCTAGCTAAAGCTGCGGATTTGCGGACGAATCATTGCTGGAGTTGCTGGGACTGCAGCGTCCGCGCGCGATCCATTAGACATGGTGTTGCGTTCGGGTCGGCCATTGGGCGGGGTTTGTCACCCGCTACCGTCTGTCCCCGGACAGGTTCAGGTCCGCCTGGTTCGCGCAGGCTTGAAGCGGCACAGCATTTGCATAGATTATCGAATTGAGCAACGTGTCCGTGCTTTGGCGGCCAGGTCGCCCGACAACCCCTCGCTGCCGGGCGACGCTGCCCGCAGGCACCTGTCCTAGCGCTTCTGCGTCAGCCTGCCGCAAGCCGCTGCTATCAGATGCCTCCCCTTCTGTCGTGGCACTTTGCCCTCTGATCGTTCGTTGAGTGATAGTCACTGTACGTCGCGGCGTGCCGAATCCATATGAGTAGGGCACTACTCGATCTCAGATTGCGGCGAATTGCTGGACTAACAGCTGCAGCAAACGTTGGACGATCGGCCGAACGTACGACACGTGCGCTAGCGTCAAAGACGGGCTAGCCGGTGACGGCGCCGTTCTGCCAACGAATTTCAGTCCCAATAATGGGAATCAACTCCTGAAAGTAGGATGCTCTCGCCGATCGTGACACACCATTGCCATATCTGCGAAGATCAGTTTGCTGAATGGTCGTCGCAGTGGATGACGCCGGTCGTCTGGGATGGCATCAAGAGGCACGAAGGCGACGTTATGGCAATCGCCGAGGGTGAGGAATCGGGCGAATCCCTATGGTCGCTGCGATTAACCCCATAAACGCAAACCCGGGCACCGCTCGCGTGCGGTGCCCGGGTTCGCGGGGGGTGAAGACGTCAGGCCAGCACGCTGGCCGGATCGGCGTAGGGAAGGTCGAGATCGGCTGCCACCTGCTCGGAGAGCAGCGCGCCGTCGTGCGTGGACAGGCCCTTGGCGAGTGCCGCATCGGCCTGGCAGGCGGCCTGCCAGCCCTTGTCGGCCAGCTTCAGCACATACGGCATGGTGGCGTTGGTCAGCGCGTAGGTCGACGTGCGGGGCACCGCGCCCGGCATGTTGGCCACGCAGTAGAACAGCGTGTCGTGCACGGCGAACGTCGGGTCGTCGTGGGTGGTGGGCCGCGAATCCTCGAAGCAGCCGCCCTGGTCGATGGCGATGTCGACCAGCACCGCGCCCGACTTCATGTGCGCGACAGTCGAATTCGTCACCAGCTTGGGCGCCTTTGCGCCGGGCACCAGCACCGCGCCGATCACCAGGTCGGCCTGCTTGACCGCATCCTCGAGATCGAGCGATCGACGAGTAGCGGGTCTCGATGGCGCCGCCGTACTCGGCGTCGATCTTGCGCAGGATGTTGATGTTGAGGTCGAACACGGTGACGTGCGCGCCCATGCCCCAGGCGACCGCGGCGGCGTTGTAGCCGGCCATGCCGCCGCCGATGACCACGACCTCGGCCGGCGCGACGCCGGGGACGCCGCCCATCAGCACGCCGCGACCGCCGTGGGTGCGCATCAGGTGATAGGCGCCGACCTGGGCGGACAGGCGGCCCGCGACCTCACTCATCGGGGCGAGCAGCGGCAGCGCGCCGTCGGCGGTCTGCACGGTTTCGTAAGCGATCGACGTGGTGCCCGAGGCGAGCAGCGCGTCGGTGCAGGGCTTGGACGCTGCGAGATGCAGGTAGGTGAAGAGGGTCTGGCCCTTGCGCATGCGTGAGTACTCGGCCTCGATCGGCTCCTTGACCTTGAGCAGCAGTTCCGCCTCGGCCCAGACCTGGTCGGCACCGTTGATCATCTGCGCGCCGGCCCGCTTGAAGTCGGCGTCGGAGATCGCCGAACCTTCACCCGCGCCGGACTGGATGATCACCTCGTGGCCGCGATGGACCAGCTCGGCCACGCCCGCAGGGGTGATGGCGACTCGATACTCGTTGTTCTTGATCTCGGTCGGGATTCCGACGCGCATGACGGCTCCTAGAAAGTCGTGTTGGCTACCTAGAATTGTGAAGAACTTTCGGTCTAATGGCAATCATCCCGATGATTCTTCGATATTATGCGGCCTATGCCAGAAGGATTGACGAGATCGACGGCGGCTACAGCCCGGCCGTCGAAGGATGTTCAGCCCATCGATCTCGACGGGATCGACCGGCGCATCCTGACCGCCCTGCACGCCGATGCGCGGATGTCCAACAGCGCGCTGGCCGACCTCGTCGGCATCGCCCCCTCGACGTGTCACGGCCGCGTTCGGCGGCTTCAGGACCTGGGCGTGATCCGCGGCTTCTATGCCGACATCGATCCGTCGGCGATCGGATTGTCGCTGCAGGCGATGATCTCGGTGACGCCTGCAGTCCAATGCCCGCGGCAAGATCCGCAACTTCATCCAGCAGATCCGGAGCAAGCCACAGGTGATGGACGTCTACTTCCTGGCCGGCGCCGACGATTTCATCCTTCACGTCGCCGCGCGTGACACCGACGATCTGCGGTCGTTCGTGGTGGAGAACCTCAACGCCGACGCCGACGTGGCGGGCACGCAGACCTCGCTGATCTTCGAACATCTGCGGGGTGCCTCGCCGCTGTAGCGCCGCGGGAGGCATCTCGACGCATCCCGATTGAGTACGGAACCCATCCAGAGAGCCGGCTGTAACGAATGAAGGGCATTGGCACACAGCAGTCAGGAACAGCAATCAGCCTCTTCGAAAGGAAGAACAATGAAGTCCTTCACCCTGCCGGTTATCGCCGCTGGAGCAATTGCCACTGCGGCATTGGGATTGGCCGGCGCCGCAGGCGCAGCACCCTCGGGTGGCCTCGACGCATCCCAGACGGTCGGCCAACTGCAGGCCCGCGGATTCGATGTGATCGTGAACAAGGTCGGCACCGCGCCACTGGACCGATGTGTCGTCAACGCGGTGCGGCCGGGCCAGACGTTCTCCCGGATGGACTCCGGTGTGCCCGGCGCGATGGACGACATCGTCACCACCGTCACGGCCATGACCGTTTACGTCGACGTGGCGTGCTGACGCCACTGCGAGTCAGTCCGCGGTGGCGAGCAAGCGCGTGACCGCACGCGGCCTGAACCGACGATCGCCCGAAAACGGCGGTGCCGCCACTCACCAGAAGTGATCGACGCAATTAGGGTAGGCCCATGCGAGTGGGTGTACTGGGCGCCAAGGGCAAGGTCGGCGCGACGATGGTTCAAGCTGTCGAGGCCGCGGACGACCTTACGTTCACTGCCGGGGTCGACGCGGGTGATGCGCTGAGCCTATTCACCGACAGCCGGACCGAGGTCGTCATCGACTTCACCCATCCCGACGTCGTCATGGACAACCTGAAGTACTTGATCGACAACGGAATCCATGCCGTGGTCGGCACCACCGGTTTCACCGACGAGCGCGTGCAGCAAGTCCGGACATGGATGTCGGGCAAGCCCGACGTCGCCGTTCTTATCGCCCCGAACTTCGCCATCGGGGCGGTGCTCTCAATGCATTTCGCCAAACAGGCCGCCCGCTTCTTCGAATCCGCCGAAGTCATCGAACTGCATCACCCGCAGAAGGCCGACGCACCGTCCGGCACGGCTGCGCGCACCGCTCGCCTCATCGCGGAGGCCCGAAAAGGCCTGCCGCCCAACCCCGATGCCACCAGCACCGGCCTCGAGGGTGCGCGAGGCGCAGACGTCGACGGCATTCCGGTCCACTCGGTGCGGCTCGCCGGGCTGGTCGCTCATCAGGAAGTGCTCTTCGGCACCCAAGGGGAGACGCTGACCATCCGGCACGACAGCATGGACCGCACGTCTTTCGTACCCGGTGTGTTGCTGGCGGTTCGCGCCGTCGGCGAGCACCCGGGCCTCACAGTCGGTCTCGAGCCCTTCCTCGACTTGGCATGACCGACGGGGCGCGCGCCTTGCGCATCCAGCTGGTGATCGGCTTCATGTGCGTGGCGCTGGTCGTGTACTTCCTGATGCTGGGCCGCATCGCGATGGCATTCATCACCTCGGGCCGGCCCGCGGCCATCGGCCTCGGCCTGGCCTTGATGACCCTGCCGCTGATCGGGATCTGGGTCATGGTCAGCACACTGAGGGCCGGCCTCGCCCATCAGCGCCTCGCCCGCATCGCCAAAGAGGAAGGTATGGAGCTCGACGTGAGCGCCCTGCCGCGAATGCCGTCCGGGCGGATCGAGCGCGACGCAGCGGATGCACTGTTCGAAACCGTCCGCACTGAGCTGGAAGACGATCCTGACGACTGGCGCCGCTGGTACCGACTCGCCCGCGCATACGACTACGCCGGCGACCGCAGCCGCGCCCGCGAGACCATGAAGAAGGCTGTCGACATGCAGGAACGCGAATGACCAAGACGCTGCTGATCGTCCACCACACTCCATCGCCGTTCATGCAGGAGATGTTCGAGGCGGTGCTCGCCGGTGCCACCGACCCCGAGATCGAGGGCGTCGACGTCGTGCGGCGACCCGCGCTCACCGTCTCGCCGGCAGACATGCTGGAGGCGGACGGCTATCTGCTCGGCTCCCCGGCCAATCTCGGTTACATGAGCGGAGCTCTCAAGCACGCGTTTGACGTCTGCTACTACCCGTGTCTGGACTCGACCCGTGGACGACCCTTCGGGCTGTACCTCCACGGCAACGAGGGCACCGAAGGAGCCGAGAACGGCGTCACTGCCATCACTACCGGGCTGGGATGGGTGAAAGCCGCTGAGTACGTCGCCCTTTCGGGCAAGCCGACCAAGGCCGATCTTGAATCGTGCTGGGAGCTCGGCGCGACGGTCGCGGCTCAATTGATGGAATGAGGCGGACCGCCGCCTGTTCGCGAGAAACCGAGAAGTGGCCGTCCGTATGCCGATAACTTGCTGTGGTGAGGTTCGGATGGAATCGCCAGTTCTTGAAGGCCGCGTCGTCGCTTGCTGCGGTGGCGGCATTTGTTTCGGGCTGTAGTTCGCAGTCGCAGCCCGCAGCCCCGCAACCGCAGACACCCTCGGCAACCGCGAACAGCTCCACCGCGGCCCCGGTCCCCGCACCCATCACTGTGAGCCAGTTCGACCCACAGTGGATGGCCCTAGAGACAACCCAGCCGTGGAACTGGGAAGAATCCGACCGCCGAATCACGAGCGAACTCCAGCAGTTCGGGCTCCGGCCGACCGATGAGACCGAAAACCCGCGGCGCTGCAACGGTTGCGGGGAAGCGCCGCCGACGGCATTCCTGACCGTCTTTGCGCCTGGCAAGTTCGAACCGACCGAGGCACAGGCGGGCGAGCCGGTGAAGATAAACGCCGACAAGGACGGATTCTTCCGCGCGTCCGAAGGATCTGAGGATGCGGTGCTCGCCTGGCAGTACGAGCCGAATGCGTGGGCGACTGTGCGTGGCAGGACGACAATGACCAGCGAACTGGATCGCATGCTCGAACTCGCCCATGCCATCCGTCCCAAAGAGCTCACTCCGATCCGGGTTCCGCTGAGCCTCCCGAACGTGCCCGCGCCGATGTCATTGGCGGAGATCTACGTGGATCGTGACGACTACGGCTCGACGCTTCATTTCGCTGCGTGCGGGAGAACCGAGGTCAGCGGCACACCAGACTGCTACGGCGAGACTGACACGATGCGCGTGCAGATATGGCCAAGTGACGACTACTCCGGGCGCATTGATGAGAAAAAGGCTGTTCCTGTGAAAGTCGATGGAAAGGACGGCCTCTACGAGGAACGCACGCACGAGGCCGGCGTACAGGTTCAACCGGGCATGCTCGTGGTGTTCGAGATCAGTCCGCCCTACACGAATCCCCCGACGCCGCCGAAAGCCAACCTCAAGGACATACTCGCGGGTGTCGCGTGGGCGCCGGAGCCTGGAAACGACGCGACCTGGCGGCCCGTCGCCGACTGGGCGAAACAACACTGACGGAGGAAACATGCCTGGTATCGCCGAACTCGCTTTGGGCGCAGCGCCGATTGCCGGCGGGGCATTACTTGGCGTCGCGGCCGGAAACCTGAAGCCGCCCGACATCCGCGGCATGATCGCCAAAGACATGGATCTGCTGGAGCGGATCCCCGACGACCAGCCCGAGCTGAAGGCCCGGCTCAAAGCCAGCATCGACGAACGCATCGAGGATCTGATCAGGGCCAGCGAGCGCACTCGAGAGATGAAAATCGCCGCGATGTCCTACACCGGCAACTGGCGCGACATCGTGGTGTTCATCTGCGCCATCCTGTTCACGATCATTTGGTGGAATGTCAGCCACAGCCGAAGCAACTGGCTGTTGTTGTTCATCGTGATGATCGTGCTGTCGGTCGTTGCGGGAATCTATGCGGGGCGCGGCATCGCCCGTGCGATCCTCCGGTTCGTGCACCGGGACGACGACGAAGCTAAGCCGCAATCGCCACCTCAGGGTCCGTGACCTCAAAGGCGCACTCCAGCAAGCGATTTCCCTCTGCCAAGACCTCATCGAGCGCCCTGCGTTTGAGCCGGACATACGGGCTGCACCCGCATGCTGGTCGATTCACCCTTGCCGACCAGCTCCCACGTTCCCGCGACGAATCCGTCGACCAGCACCGTGCCGGGAAACACACCGTTGCGGCCCGAGAACAATCGCTTGCGGTGCTCGTCGGAGATCACGCGGGTGCGGTTGGCATGGGAGAGCAGGATGTTGTCGAACGGGGCGACGAGCCGCACCGGCGCCGGGGTATCCGGATCGGGCCGCGGCGCGTCTGGAATGTCGTAAAGCGTTTGTCCGCCTTCGCTTTTGAACTGCATCAAGTCCAGCCGCTCGACCACCTCGCCCAGCCTGCTGAGCCCGCTCCAGGTCTGGACGTCGGCCACCGCGGCCGGCCCGAACGCCGCGAGGTAGCGCATCACCATGTCGTCGATCGTCAGCGCTTTCCCGCGCGGCTTGCCCAGCCAGGCCGTCGCGGTGGTCAGCCGGACCTGTCCGCTGCGCTGCCACAGTGCCCGCGGAGGGACCTGCACCAACGGCAGCAGGCTGCGTGCCGCCTCGGCAAGCGACCCCGGCGGCGTGTCCGGCCATTGCTCGGCCAGCCGGGCCCCGATCTCGCCAGGGGTCAGCGCCTCGGCATCGAGAAGCCGCCTGGCCGCCTCGACGACGGCGGACACCTCGACGGCGGCAAGGGGCTTGCCGTGCGTGGCGTTGGCCTTGAGCATGCGGTCCAGCGCCGGCTGGACCAGCGGGCGCAGCCGATGACAGTCCTTGGCCGTCACGAGGTGGATGGTGCCGCGCATCAGCACGATCCGAGCGGCCTTGCGAGAGGTGAGCAGGCCGGACAGCTCGTCGCCGGTGAAGCCGTCGAGCCGGCTCCACAGCCCGTAGTACGGCGCGAACGGAGCCTGCGCCTGCATGCCGACGAGGTGCTCGATCGCGTCGAGCGCGCTCATCGGTGAGCGCTGCCAGCAGCAGCTGACGCGCGAGCGTCGCCCGGTTCAGCGCCCGCAGCGACAGCGTCAATTGGGCAGTGCGGACGCGAACAGCTGCTGCAGCGCGATCCAGTGCCGCTCGGAGGCGTCCTCGTCGTACGGCGGGTTGTCGGGCACCGCGAATCCGTGAGCCGCGGGATAGAACTCGACCGTGTGCGTGACGCCTGCCGCGGTCAGCGCCTTGTCGAGCGTCTCGGCGTGTTCGGCGGTGAAGCCGCCGTCGTTCTCGGCGCCCGCGACGTAGACCGTCGCCTTCATCTGGTCGGCGAGCAGATGCGGGCTGGTGGCGTCGTCGGTGACCAGGCCGCCGCCGTGGAACGATCCCGCGGCCGCCACCCGGTCGGGCACCCGGCCTGCGACGATCACCGACGTCCGGCCGCCCATGCAGTAGCCGCAGACGCCGAACGCGTCACCCTTGACCTCGGGCCGCGATGCCAGAAAGTCGAAGAACGCTGCCGCATCGGAAGCGATCATCTCGGGCGTGACGCTGCCGACCATCGTCATCAAGCGCTTGCGCTGCTCGGGATCGCCGAACACGGTTTCCATCTCGAACGGCTCCCAGTCGCCGCTGGCGGTAGTAGACGTCGGGCAGCAGAACGGCGTGGCCGAAGCCGGCCAGCCTGGCCGCCATGTCCTGGAAGGTCGGTCGGACACCGCCTGCGTCGGGATACATCACGACCGCCGACCATGGGCCGGTGCCGTTGGGGGTGTGCAGGGTGACGGGGCAGGTGCCGTCGGGAGTGGTGACGGTCGCAGAGATACTCGGCATGGCATCCGTTCTACTCGTCGGCTCCGGACGTAAGCTGACCGACGTGCCAATCGCCACGCCGTACGAGGATCTGCTCCGGCTGGTGCTCGAGCGTGGCACGCCCAAATCGGACCGCACCGGCACCGGTACCCGCAGCCTGTTCGGCCACCAGATGCGCTACGACCTCAGCGCCGGTTTCCCGCTGATCACCACCAAGAAGGTGCACACCAAGTCGGTGATCTACGAGCTGCTGTGGTTCCTGCGCGGCGACTCGAACGTGCGGTGGCTGCAGGAACGCGGTGTCACCATCTGGGACGAATGGGCTTCGGAGACAGGCGATCTCGGCCCGGTCTACGGCGTGCAGTGGCGGTCGTGGCCGACGCCGTCGGGTGAGCACATCGACCAGATCAGCGCCGCGCTCGAGCTGCTGAAGACCGATCCGGACTCACGACGCAACATCGTCTCGGCGTGGAACGTCGGCGAGATCCCGCAGATGGCGTTGCCGCCCTGCCACGCGTTCTTCCAGTTCTATGTCGCCGACGGGCGGCTGTCCTGCCAGCTCTACCAGCGCAGCGCCGACCTGTTCCTCGGCGTGCCGTTCAACATCGCCAGCTACGCGCTGCTGACGCACATGATGGCCGCGCAGGCCGGTCTCGGCGTCGGGGAGTTCGTCTGGACCGGCGGCGACTGCCACATCTACGACAACCACGTCGAGCAGGTCACCGAGCAGCTGTCGCGTGAGCCTCGGCCGTATCCGGAACTCGTTCTGGCGCCGCGTGATTCGATCTTCGACTACACCTACGACGACATCGCCATCGTGAACTACGACCCGCACCCGGCGATCAAGGCGCCCGTCGCGGTATGACGGTCGGTCGGCTGATCTGGGCCCAGTCGACCTCGGGTGTCATCGGCCGCGACGGCGGCATCCCGTGGCGGCTGCCCGAGGACCAGGCGCGGTTCAAGGAACTCACCATGGGCCGCACCGTGGTGATGGGCCGGCTGACCTGGGAATCGCTGCCGGAGAAGGTGCGGCCGCTGCCGGGCCGGAAAAATGTCGTACTGACCCGGCAAGCTGACTACATGGCCGACGGCGCACATGTGGTTCCCATCCTCCAAGACGCTCTGACCGACGACATCACCTGGGTGATCGGCGGCGAGCAGATCTACTCGCTCGCGCTGCCGATCGCGACGCGGTGTGAGGTCACCGAGGTCGAGATCGACCTGCCCCGCGAAGACGGCGACGCGGTGGCACCCGTGCTGGACGAAGCCTGGGTAGGCACCGAGGGGGAGTGGCTCACCAGCTCCTCCGGGTTTGCGCTACCGGTTCTTCAGCTACGTTCGGCCGTGACCACACTGACCGCCGCCCAGGCGCGACGGATCGCCGTCGCCGCGCAGGGCTTCGCCGAGCCGAAACCGCGGGGTCCGGTCACCCGCGCCCACCTGCGGCGGCTCATCTCGCGAATCCAGGTGCTGCAACTGGATTCGGTGTCGGTGGCGGTGCGCGCCCACTACGCGCCCGTCTTCAGCCGGCTGGGTCCGTACGACCGGGAGGTTCTGGAGCGTGCCGCGTGGAGCCACACCGCACGTTCGCCCCGGCTGCTGGTCGAGTACTGGGCGCACGAGGCCGCGCTGATGGCGGTCGACGACTGGCCGCTGCTGCGCTGGCGGATGCGCGAGTACACGGACGGGCGGTGGCGCACCGAGATCGTCAAGAAGAAACAGCGGCTGGCTGAAGACGTCGTCGCTGCCGTGGCCGAGCACGGCCCGTTGACGGCGGGCCAGATCGAGGCGCACGTCGGCGAAGAACACCGCGGGAAGAAGGGCCCCTGGTGGGACCGTAGCGACACCAAATGGGTGACCGAGGCGCTGTTCTCGGCGGGCGTGCTGACGACGGCCACTCGCGTCGGCTTCGCCCGCCACTACGACCTCACCGAGAACGGGTGTTGCCGCCCGAGGTGGTGGCGCGGGAGGTCGACGACGACGAAGCGATCCGCGAGCTCACGCTGCGCGCGGCGACCGCGCTCGGCATCGGCACCGAGCCCGACATCCGCGACTACTTCCGGCTGTCTCCGAAACAGGCGAAGCCCGCGATCGCCAAGCTGGTCGCTGACGGGGAGCTGGAAGCTGTCGAGGTCGACGGCTGGACGGCGCCGGCGTATCTGCGGGCGGGCCAGACCGTGCCGCGACGCGATCGTGGCACGGCGCTGCTGTGCCCGTTCGACCCGTTGATCTTCTTCCGGCCACGGGTGCAGCGGCTGTTCGACTTTCACTACCGCATCGAGATCTACGTGCCGGCCCCGAAGCGCCAATTCGGTTACTACGTTTGGCCTTTCCTGCTCGACGGCAGGCTGGTCGGCCGTGTCGACCTGAAGGCCGAACGCACGCGCGACGCGTTGCACGTCGTCGGCGCCTTCACCGAACCGGGCGAGCAGCCGTCGCGGGTTGCTGACGGCGCTGGCCGCCGAACTGCAGACGATGGCGTCATGGCTGGGCCTCGCCGAGGTCACTGTCGGATCGAAAGGCGATCTGGCAAAACACTTATCGAAGGCGGTATGACGACTACGGCGGCGGTGCCCATCTAGTGGGCGGCTGGTCAGTTATCCAAGAATATTCCTCGCCGACAGTCTCGTCGTAGGAGCTCGCCCCACGCGGTACCCGCACCGACAGTGCCGGCCCATTGACTCTGTCTGTCCCAGGATCTTGACCTCCACATCGAACACAAGTGTCATATTCGAGCGCGTACGTGGGCACGGATTGGTGCTGCGGCGACCGTGGTGAATGGCACGATCATCGGGAATTCCGGGTCTAAGGACTGGATTTCGGTGCGCCGAATGATAGTGGCCAGCGCCAGGGTGGCTTCGAGCATGGCGAAGTGATCGCCGATGCACGAGCGTGGTCCGGCGCCAAACGGAAGGTACTGCCAGCGGTCGCGGCCTGCGGAGTTTTGCGGGCTGAATCGGTCGGGGTCGAAGACCAGCGGATGGTCCCACAGCGCGGGGTCGCGATGCAGCGCGTAGATGCCGACGACCAGCATGGTGCCGGCCTCGACGCGGTAGCCGTCGACCTCGATGTCGTGCATGGCTGTCCTTCCGGTCGCCGCTGCTGGCGGGCACAGCCGCAGCGCCTCGTGCAGCACCTGGACCGTGTATCCCAGGGCGGGAACGTCGTCGGGCGTGAGCTCGCGATCGCCGATCGCGACAACCTCGGCGCGGACTTTGTTCTGCATGTCGGGGTGGTGGCCCAGCGCCCACATGGCGTAGGTCAGCGTGGTGGCCGTGGTGTCGTGGCCGGCGAGCATGAACGCGACGAGCTCGTCTCGGATTTCGTCGTCGGACAGTGTCCGCCCGGTGGCGGGATCGCTGGCTGCGATCAGTGCCTGCACCAGCGGCGCGTCCCGGGCCGCGTCTTCGCGGCACGCCTGCAGGACCTCGTCGGCGAGCCGGTGTAGCTCGTCGCTGGCGGCGCGCGCGCGTCGGCGGGCCGGGGTCGGCAACCATCGTGGGACGCTGTAGCGGGCGCAGCGCCCGATCGGCGACGTACTTCGTCGTGACCCGCAGTGGCTCGGCGATGGCATCGCAGTGGTTGTCCAGGTCGAGTCCGAGCACCGAGCGGCCCAGCGCCCGCAGCGTCAGCCTGCGGCATTCGGTGTCGAGGTCGACTTCGGTGCCGTGGACCCATGTGTCGGCGACGGTTTCCGCGGCTTGGGCCATGTGCCCGCCGAATTCGCGGACGTGATGCTTGGTGAAGATCGGTTGCAGCGCGCGTCGGCGCGGAAGCCAGGGTTCGTGGGTGAGGTCGAAAGGTTCGGGCCGAGCAGGTGGCGCATTTCGTGGTGCAGGCGCGTCCTCTCAGCATGTTCCCCGCTGATGGCCAAGGATGTCGCGGGCCCCTTGTGGTGAGGTGGCGATCGACGACCGGTGGCATCAACCATCTGGGTGCGAGCCTGAGTCGCGTTACCGGTCCGCCCGCATCTCGCAGCGTTTCTAGGCCGGTGTGAAAGGTCCTGATCGCCTGCACCTGTTGCCGATATGGCAACGGGTTCCTCGGCGCCAGCGGCAACTGACTCAGAGCGACGGTCTCAACTGTCTCTACCATGGCGTCCTCCAATTCATTTGAGTCGACTATCCGGCGGCCCCAATGCAAGACCATCGGCCAGATCGCGTATTTGCCGCAGAGGGGGGTCGTAGATATACGCGCATGCGCTGATGTTTTGCGGTAGGGTGCCGCCACGCTGGCTAGCATGAGTGGAACTGAGTGGAGCGATCTTGCGGTGAGTGGGCTACCAACCGGGACGGTGACGTTGCTGCTGGCCGACGTCGAGGGCTCGACGCGGCTATGGGAGACGCAGCCGGATCAGATGACGGCCGCGATCGCGGTGCTGGACGGCACGCTGGCCGAACTGCTCACGCTGTACAACGGTGTGCGACCGGTGGAGCAGGGCGAGGGGGACAGCTTCGTGCTGGCGTTCGCGCGGGCCAGCGACGCGGTGGCGTGCGCGCTGGCACTGCAGCGGGCGCCGTTGGCGCCGATGCGGCTACGCATCGGCCTGAATACTGGCGAGATTCAGCTGCGTGACGAGGGCAACTACATCGGCCCGACGATCAATCGCACGGCACGCCTGCGCGACTTGGCGCATGGTGGCCAGACCGTGCTGTCTGGCGCGACAGAGTCGATGGTGATCGATCACCTGCCTACCGACACGTGGCTCACCGATCTCGGGACTCACGCACTGCGTGACCTCCCGCGGCCGGAAAGGGTCGTGCAGTTGTGCCATCCGGATATCCGCAATGAATTCCCGTCATTGCGTACCTCTGATGTGGTTGGTGCACAAAGACTTCCGAGCCAGCTCACGAGCTTCGTGGGTCGCGAGGAACAGATCGAAGAAGTGCGCCGACTCTTGACCGATCACCGGCTGGTGACGTTGACCGGTGCCGGTGGTGTCGGTAAGACGCGCCTTGCCGTGCGTGTTGCGGCTGGCCTGGACGACGAGGTCTGGTACGTCGACCTCGCCCCGCTCGTCGACGCCGATGTGTTGCCAGATGCGGTGATTCGGGCGCTCGGCCTGCCGGACTACCCCGGTCGATCTGCGTCGGATACGCTGCTGCGTTTCGTCGGCGATTGCCGCGGCCTGATCGTGCTGGACAACTGCGAACATCTGATTGACGCCTGTGCGGAGCTGATCATCGCGGTTCTGGAAGGTAGCGCAGGCGTAACGCTGCTGACGACAAGCCGTGAGCCGATTGGGATTCCGGGCGAGGCGACATGGCGGGTGCCGTCGCTGGTGCCGGAGAGCGAGGCGGCCGACCTGTTCGCCGACCGCGCCCGGTTAGTGCGGCCGGACTTCAGCCTGACCGACGACAATACCGGCTCGGTGGTCGAGATCTGCCGGCGCTTGGATGGTGTGCCCTTGGCCGTCGAGCTTGCGGCCGCGCGGGTGCGTGCGTTGTCGTTGGCGGAGATCCTGGACGGCCTTCATGACCGATTCCGGCTGCTGACAGGCGGTTCGCGGACTGCGGTACGTCGGCAGCAGACACTGCGCGCGTCGGTGGACTGGTCGCACGCGTTGCTGACAGAGCCCGAGCGCGTACTGTTTCGCCGATTGGCTGTGTTCACGGGCGGATTCGACCTCGACGCGGCGCAACCCATCGCCGAAGGAGGCGATGTCGAGCGCTATCAAGTCCTGGACTTGTTGACGCTCTTGGTCGACAAATCACTGGTGGTAGCCGAAGCCGGCAGGGGCCGAACGCGATACAGGTTGCTAGAGACGGTGCGTCAGTACGCGCAGGAGAGACTCGGCGAGTCTGGTGAGGCCGATGACGTCCGGTCGCGTCACCGCGATTACTACACGGCGAGGGCCGCATTGCTCGATGCGCCGACACAGCCGGGGCGTGAAGCGTTGATCGATGAGGCCGAGATCGAGATCGATAACCTGCGTGGCGCATTCGCGTGGAGCCGCGAAAATTCTGATGACAACCGTGCGTTGCAGCTGGCATCGGCCCTTCATCCGATGTGGTTTGGGCGCGGCCGGATCCAGGAAGGTCTGGCCTGGTTCGACGCAGTCTTACAGACGCAGCCGTCGAACGCCTCGATATCGACCCGGCGGTCCTCGCGCGGGCGCTTGCGGACAAGGCCATGCTCACTGCGTGGGTGGGCGCACCGGGTAGTGCGGCGCACGCTGAGCGTGCCGTGGCAGCCGCGCGCGAGCTCGAAGACGCGGCTCTCATGGGTCGCGCCTTGACGGCCCGTTTCTTCGTCGGCGCATGGAGCGCTGACCTCGCTGGGCGCGATCTGGTTCAGGCGATCGACATGAGCCGCGCGGCGAACGACCCGTTTGCCATGAGCCAGAATCTTGCAGGGCAAGCGTATGCCGCGATGATCGCGGGCGACCCGCGCGCGGCGCGGACAGCCGCGGAGGCGGGGCGCGACATTGCCGACTCCATCGGCGACGGATTCCTGTCGCGGACATGCCGGATTTGGCTGGCTTGGTCAAAGATGGTCTGCGGCGACTTGGCCGGAGCCACCGCCGGAAATCGCGAAGTATTAGCGGATGCCGAAGCAGCCCATGATTTGATGTGGCGGGCCGGCAGCTTGACGGGGCAGGCACAGATGCTGGCGCATACCGGCGACGCCGAAGCCGCCCGCGCTACGGCCAGAAGCCGCCGTGCGAGGGTTCTGGACAGATCGGCGAGCTTTACGAGGGTTTCGCACGATACGCCGCCGCAGTCGCGGCGCTGGCCGCCGGTGACCCGGCTGTCGCGCAAGACCTCGGTCAGGCGGCAACGCGGCAGCTTGCCGGCCAAAGCGCTGAACTCGTGGCCGCACTCCGTAACCCGCTCGCAGAGGCCGAACTGGTCCTTGGTGACGTGCACGCCGCACGCCGCCATGTCGATGAAATCGTCTCAGCGGCAAAAGGCTGGCACAAGGTTGTCGCTCTGACCACGCGAGCACGTATCTGTCTGTCAGACGGCGAGCCTGATCGGGCCGAACGCGACGCGCATGACGCACTCGCGTATGCGGCAGCCATTGGGACCGAGCTGGGTATTCCCGGCATCCTCGAGTGTCTGGCGGCAGTCGCGGCCGAGGCCGGCAGTTATCAAGAAGCGACACGGCTGTTGGGGGCGGCGCATACGATTCGGGAGCGGATAGGAGCGGTTCGATTCAAGGTCCACGACGCCACGTATGAAGCGATGGTAGCGACGATTCGTAACAGCCTGGACGAGAACGACTTTGATGCCGCGTGGGCGGCGGGCACGGCGTTATCAACCGAACAGGTGGTCGCCTATGCGCAGCGCGGCCGGGGTGAGCGCAAGCGCCCCTCGAGTGGTTGGGCTTCGCTCACGCCGACCGAAGTCGATGTGGTTCGGTTGGTGGGTGAGGGGCTGGGCAACAAAGACATCGCCGCACGGCTCTTCGTGTCGCATCGCACGGTGCAGACGCATCTGACGCATGTGTATACGAAGCTCGGCCTGACTTCGCGCGTACAGCTGGCGCAGCAGGCCTCGCGCCGAAACGGGGTGTGACGCTGACGATTGCGCGGAATCTGTGTCGTGCTCGTCGTAGAGAACGCCGCGTTCGCGAGGCGCCGCGACCATTCGGCGAGCGTTGCCTAAGGCGTCGCGGCCGACGGCCTTGACACATCTTTTTGGAGGGTGCCTGGACCATCACCGAGGTGACAAACGGGCTAGTTCACAGTCGTTGCGCTGACACCTTCGCCCGGCACAGCCGGCTCCTCGGCCAACTGCGGCACGCCCCGGCCACGCAGCCTGTTGACGATGAACACGACTGCGCCGATGCCCAGCCACACAAGTCCGCCGACCTTGGCGAGGTAGTCCGCGTTGAACAGCACATAACCGATGATCAGGAAACCGAGCGTCGGCACAATCAGGTGCAGCAGGTAGTTCTTCGACTTCTTGCGCCCGATGTAGTACCAGACGACGGATACGTGCAGCAGGCAGAAGGCAAACAGCGCACCGAAGTTCACCAGCGACGAGATCAGTGCGATCTGGCCGACGAAGAACAGCACGAGCACCACGCTGATCGCGCTGACCACGAGGGTCGCGGCCATGGGTACCTGACGGGAGCTGACCTTCGACAGGAAGCCCGGCAGCTGGCGGTCGCGGCTCATCGAGTAGAGCAGTCGACTCGTCGCCGCCTGGGCGGCCATCGCATTGGCGAACCCGACGGCGAGCACGTTGACGACGAAGAACGCGTTCATCCATCCGGTGTTCGACGCCGCTTCGACCAGCTTGAAGAACGCGTTTCCCGCCTCGTCGTCGCTGAACGACTCGCGCCCACCTGCCAGCAGGCTGGCCAGCCACGTCTGACCGATGAACAGGAACGCCACGATGAACAGTGCGCCGATCATCGCTTTTCCCGCTGGATTCTTCTCACCTGTTGACTCCTCGGCGAGCGTCGAAATGCCGTCAAAGCCAAGGAAACTCAGCACCGCTATGGACAGCGCCGCGGCAATCAGCGGCGCGCTGACCGTTTCGGGATTCCAGATCGGCGTGGTGCTCCAGTGCACGTTGGGCAGCGAGTCGCCGTTGATGGCGCGGACCGCGATCACCACGAAGATCGCCAAGAAGACCAGTTCGATGCGCCAGGAACAGCCGGTTGGCGATCTTCAGCGAGTCGACGCCAAGCAGGTTGATCACGGTGTTGACGACGACGAACACCAGCGCCCACATCCATCTCGGTGTGCCGGGGAACAAGCCGATCATCGATTCGGCGGCGAACACGTAGAGCAGCGTCGGTATGAGCAGGTAGTCCAGCAGGATCGCCCAGCCAGCGAAAAATCCTGCGCCGGGATGGATTCCGCGGCCGACATACGAGAAGACCGATCCCGCAAGGGGGAAGGACTTCGCCATCTGCGCGTACGCCATCGCGGTGAACACCATGGCGATCAGGCCGATGAGGTAGACCAACGGCACCATGCCCCCGGCGCTGTTGTACACGACGCCGAAGATCGTCCACGGCGCGATCGGCACCATGAAGACCAGCCCGTAGACAAGTAGGTCTACGGTTGCCACCGAGCGGTGCAATTCCTGCTTGTAGCCGAAGGATTCGAGCGTGCGCTGACCGTCCATGAATGTCCTATCGGGTCGAGGGGTGGGCTAGATGCGGGCTACGGCGTCGTGGCTGGCGAGGAAGGCGCCGATGACAGCGCGGAATTCCTCGGGCTTCTCGAGATGTGAGCAGTGACTGGTATCGGGGAACACGTGGCTCTGCGCGCCGGCGATGTGCTCGACGTAGGGTTGCCAGGCGGCGGGGGTGGCCTCGTCGAATTCGCCGGCGATGACCAGCGTCGGTGCGGTGATTTTTGGCAGCCTGTCGATGATGCTCCAACCGCGCAGTGTGCCCCAGACGTGAAACTCGTTGGGGCCGTTCATGGTGTGGTAGACCGTCGGCTCAGCCTCCATCTGCGTGATGGTGTCGATCAGGTCTTGTGGCATGGGTTCGACCCGGCACAGGTGGCGGCGGTAAAACTCGTTGGTCGCCTCCAGGTACTCCGGTTCGGTGACGGTGTCCGCCTTCTCGTGGCGGTCCAACGCGGCCTGCGTCTCCGGCGGCAGCTCGGCGCGCAACTCGGCGCAGCCGGCCATCCACAGCTCCATCGATGCGGGCGAATTGCAGATGGCCAGCGACGCCAGACCGGACGGCTGCCGGACCGCGATCTCCGCGCCCAGCATGCCGCCCCATGACTGGCCGAGCAGGTGATACTCGTCGACGCCGAGCGCTTCGCGCACGGTGTGAAACTCGTCGACGAACAGGTCCGGCGTCCAGAAGTCTGCGGGGGCGTCGGGCAGGTGAGTGCTGTTGCCGCACCCGATCTGGTCGTAGTGGATGACCGTTCGCCCGGTTTCGCCGGCGAGTTCGGCGATATTGCGAACGTAGTCGTGCGCCATTCCCGGGCCGCCGTGCAGGACGAACAGGGGGAGTGCGGCAGGCCGCGGCGTCGTCCGGAGCGGTGATCTGCACCCAGGTTTCGTGCCCGCGGAACGGTACAAGCCGGGTCGAGCGAGTCATGGCGATTAGCATGGACCCGTAAAGGTCTCATCGCAAGACCATTGACCAGGATTTAACATTACGCAGACGACGGAGGGACTCGGTTCATGGCCCACAACGGCGCATCGGAGACGCCGGGGCTGCTCCAGCAGCAGCTCGACACGCCCTCGCGGGTCGACGAGATCGCCGATAGGTTGATCACCGCGATCGCGATCGGCGAGTATCTGCCCGGCGCGAGGCTGCCCGTGGAACGTGACCTGGCCACATCTCTCGGAGCGGGCCGGATGACGGTGCGGGCCGCGCTCGCGCGGCTCGTCGAGCGGGGCCTGCTGGAAACGCGGCGAGGACGCGGCGGCGGGTCCTATGTGCTTGACCAATGGCCGGAGTCGTCCACGGACGTGGTGGGCCGCACGCTGCGGACGCGCCTCGACGACCTGCGGCACCGCTGCGATGCGCTGTGCCGGCTGCAGGGCACTGTCAGCCGTGCCGCCGCTGACTGCCGTTCCGAACGGGGACATTCCGGTGCTCTGGGAACGGTTTGAGGCGTATCGGAACGCCGAGACCGGCCTTGCTGCGCAGCAGGCGGACAGCCGGCTTCATCTGGCGATCATGGACGCTGCCCACAACGACGTCCTCAAACAGCTGCTGCTCGACCTCAAGGCGTCGGTCAGCATCGGCGCGCCTGCTCACATGTGGGGCGAACCAAGCACTATGCGCAGCAGGGAATTACGTGCCCTGCGCGAACACGAACAACTGGTGCAGGCGATCGCCGACGGCCGCGGGGACGATGCCGACGAGCTGGCGCGCCATCACGGTGCCATCGACTTCGAGATCATCACCACCGCGATGCGCCGCGCCGGCGTACTTATCGACTGAACGAGCCGCGGCCAGCCAACATCAGTTCAACGGAATGTCGTTGTCGCCCTTGGACAGCTGATATTGGTCGGAGAGCTCCGCGTAGCGGACACGAATCCGCTGCTCCCGTTGCCGCAATTCGTTGCGCTGCGGTTCGGGTTCGGACTCGACGAGATCGGGGATCGAGTAGGCGGTCCAGAACGCATTGCTTCGCTGGTATTCGCCGTCCTCCAACCCGAACACCTCCTTCAGGATCTTCAGATCGTGCGGGATGTCGAAGGCGTCCCGCGAATCCTCGTAGCTGAAGAAGTAGTAGAAGTTGTCGAAGCCGGCCCAGGTGATCGCCGACAGGCAGAGGGGGCAGGGCTCATGGGTGGACAAGAACATCAGATCGGGTGTCGACGGTCGGTCAGGCATTTCGTAGAACTCGTTCAAAGTGCTGATCTCGCCATGCAGCAGTGGATTGTCGGTCTCGCTGTTGGTGCCCGCGATGACCACCGACAGGTCGGACTTCCGCAAGACCGCGGCGCCGAAGATCTTGTTCCCTGCAGCGACTCCGCGTTCGGTCATCGGCAGGATGTCGTGCTCCATGACGTCGAGCAGACGGGACGCGATCGCGGAGGCTGGCATGGGCGTCACACTAGCGCGACACACCGGCCTCCAAGGCGGCAAAAGCGGTATCGATGAGGGCGACGGGGTCGGTGTCATTGTTGCCGTCGACCCAGGCCATCATCGCCGGCACCGATCGCGTCCAGCGCCGCCGATGCCTGCACCGTCGCCGGCCAGATCGGGCTCGGCAAGGCCGGCACGGCGGGCCAGTGCGCTGGCGAATAAATCGCGAGTTGTGTCCTGCGCGATCAGGTTTCGTGATCGAAGTACCGGATTGCTCAACACGAGCCGGGTCCGGATGCAGCAGCGCCTCATGGTCGGTGTCGAGGATCTTTGTCAGACCCTCGCGAATCGCGTTGTGTAGCGCGGACAGCGGGGGCTCGTCCGACGGGCGCGCGGCGATCAGCTCCTCGAGCAGCGGGTCGTACTCGTCGTACTCGACCACTTCCTCCTTGCGGGGGAAGTAGCGGAAGAACGTCATGTGCGACACGCCGGCCGCTGCCGCGATCTCCTCAACAGTCGTTGCGTCGTAACCCTTCTCGGCAAAGAGCCGCAACGCGTGCTCCTGGATCGCGTGCTTGGTCGCCGCCTTCTTTCGCGCGCGCCAGTCGGTTTCGGTCATCGGCGTCAGGCACTCCTGCGCGCTGGCCGAGGGCATTGTCGAGCCACGCCCGCAGTCGGGCAGCGTCGGTGCCGCGCCACGCCAGGTGGCCGTCGGGGCGCACCAGCAGCGCGTCGCGGTCGCCGCGCAGGGCTCACCACGTCGCCCAGTCGCTCGCGCGCGACCTCGGCCAGCGATTCCGGCCCGATCAGCGCCCACGCCGGTCCCAACGCGTCGTACAGCCGCATCGGCGGCCCGTCGGACCCGATGCATTCCCGGTCGGGGACTCGATCGCCCGCGCGCAACCCCGGCAGAACCGCCAAGCGCCGGCGCCCAGCGGGCCGTGCCGGTACGAAACCTGCAGCTGCGACGCCTTCTCCGTGATGCAGCCGTCTGTACCCAACCGCGGTTCATCAGCGGGACGGCGACGCGGTCGCGCAGCAGCCGGGCGGCGCGTCCTTGGCCGACGACGATCTCGGTGACGCTGCTGGTCGTCTCGAGCACGCCCTTGGCGATCGGGCGTCGTTCGGCCTCGTACGTGTCGAGCAGGCTGGCGTCTGCGCGGCCGGAAATCACCAGTGCGAGCTTCCACGCCAGGTTCTCGGCGTCACCGATGCCGGTGTTCATGCCCTGCCCGCCGAGCGGGCTGTGGATGTGGGCGGCGTCGCCGGCCAGCAGGACGCTGCCGCGACGGTAGGCGTCGGCCAGGCGGCGGTGGATCCGGAAAGACGGATGTCCACACCGACCGAACGAATCGTTCCCGCCGCCTCGGCGGCCAACCGCGCACCGAGGTAGTCCACGATCGCCTCCGGCGTCGGGCTCATCGCCGAATTCCGTTGGTGCGGGTGCCATCACCCGCCACAGGTCGTCTCCCGGCAGCGGGAAGGCGGCCAGCGCCGTGTCCCCGCGCAGCCACGAGGTCGCGCCTTCGCGCGGCACGGTCGATATCGGCGTGCACATCGGCGAGCAGGAACCGCTCGACGATCGGCACACCGGGAAAGCCGACACCCATGGCCTTGCGGACGACGCTGTGTGCGCCGTCCGCGCCCACCAGCCACGCGGCGTCGACCTGCAGATCCGTCGTCGAGGCGCACGGTCACACCGTCCGGAGCCGGCGCGAGTCCGGCGACGCCTCGGCCCCATTCGACGTGTTCCGCCAAGGTCGGTCAGCCGGTCGCGGAGCGCACCCTCGATGTCGGCCTGCGACATGATCAGACCGCGGGGGCCGCCGAGGCGGGTCGGCCTGCCCGACAGGGAAGCTCGCCAGTTCACGTCCGTCGACGTTGATGGTGACGCTGCGGATCGGCAGGCCGCGGTCGGGCAGGTCGCCGAGTGCACCGAGCCGGTCGAGAACCTCGACGCCGCGCGGTTGCAGGCCCAGTGCCCGAGACGTCACCGCCGGGCCCGCGGCCTTGTCGAGCACCCGCACGTCGACGCCGGCCGCCCGCAGCCCGCACGCCAATGCGAGGCCCGTCGGCCCGGCTCCCGACCACAACGACCTCCGCATTCATCGGTCCTCCTCAGCTGTTAGTCACTAACATGTTAGTCGACTAACAGTCAAGCGGGCAAGGTGCCACGTTAGGGTGAGCCGTGGCCGAGACCGCGCCGCTGCGCGTGCAACTGATCGCCAAGACCGATTTCTTGGCACCGCCGGACGTGCCGTGGAGCACCGACGCCGACGGCGGTCCTGCGCTGGTGGAGTTCGCCGGCCGGGCGTGCTATCAGAGCTGGTCGAAGCCCAATCCGAGAACGGCGACGAACGCCGCATACGTGCGCCACATCATCGACGTCGGCCACTTCTCGGTGCTCGAACACGCGTCGGTGTCGTTCTACATCACGGGCATTTCGCGGTCCTGCACGCACGAGCTGATCCGGCATCGGCACTTCTCGTATTCGCAGCTGTCGCAGCGGTTTGTCCCCGAGCACGACGCCGAGGTGGTCGTGCCGCCTGGCATGGAGGACGACGCCGAGCTGCAGGAGATCTTCAACGCCGCGGCCGACGCCAGCCGGGCGACGTATACCGAGCTGCTGTCCAGGCTCGAGGCCAAGTTCGCCGATCAGCCCAACGCGGTGCTGCGGCGCAAGCAGGCGCGGCAGGCCGCGCGCGCAGTGCTGCCCAACGCGACCGAGACGCGCATCGTGGTCACCGGCAACTATCGCGCCTGGCGGCATTTCATCGCGATGAGGGCCAGCGAACACGCCGACGTCGAGATGCGCCGGCTGGCGATCGAGTGCCTGCGACAACTCATCGACCTGGCCCCGCAGGTGTTCTCCGACTTCGAGATCTCGACGCTGGCCGACGGCACGGAGGTGGCGACCAGCCCGCTAGCCACCGAGGCTTGACGGGCTGGCCGGATATTGGCACGGAACCGAGAGGTCGAGCGGGTAATCTTGTTGCCCGTGAGCACCAGCGGATTCGACGTGACCGCCCGATTGGGCACCGTGCTGACCGCGATGGCGACTCCGTTCAAGCCCGACGGGTCGCTGGACACCGATGCCGCGGCCCGGCTCGCCACCCACCTCGTCGACTCCGGCTGCGACGGCCTGGTGCTGTCGGGCACCACGGGGGAGTCGCCGACGACCACCGACGACGAGAAGATCGCGCTGCTGCGCGCGGTGCTGGAGGCGGTCGGCGATCGCGCCCGGATCATCGCCGGTGCGGGCACCTACGACACCGCGCACAGCGTGCACCTCGCGAAGGCGTGCTGCGGCCGAGGGTGCGCACGGCCTGCTGGTCGTGACGCCGTATTACTCGCGCCCGCCGCAGGCCGGGCTGGTGGCGCACTTCACCGCGGTGGCCGATGCCACCGACGTGCCGGTGATTCTCTACGACATTCCGTCGCGGTCTGTCGTGCCGATCGAGTGGGACACCATCCGCACGCTGGCCGAGCACCCGAACATCGTGGCCGTCAAGGACGCCAAGGGCGACCTGCACGGCGGCGGGCAGATCATCGCCGAGACCGGGCTGGCGTACTACTCGGGTGACGACGCGCTGAACCTGCCGTGGCTGGCGATGGGTGCCGTCGGCTTCGTCAGCGTCTGGGGACACCTGGCCGCCGGTCAGCTGCGAGACATGTTGTCCGCGTTCACCTCTGGTGACGTCGCGACGGCGCGCAAGATCAACGTCACGCTCGGGCCGTTGAGCGATGCCCAGGCGCGACTGGGCGGCGTCACCTTGGCCAAGGAGGGGCTGCGGCTGCAGGGCATCGAGGTCGGCAACCCGCGGCTGCCGCAGGTGCCGGCCACCCCGGAACAGATCGAGGCGCTGGCCGCCGACATGCGGGCCGCCGCGGTGCTGCGGTAGTGAACGAAGAACTCAAGCCACCGGGGCCGCTGGCCCCCGGGGGACTGCGGGTGACCGCGCTGGGCGGGATCAGCGAAATCGGCCGCAACATGACCGTTTTCGAGCATCTCGGCCGGCTGTTGATCGTCGACTGCGGAGTGCTGTTCCCCGACGCACGACGAACCCGGCGTCGACCTGATCCTGCCCGATCTGCGCCACGTCGAGGACCGCCTCGACGATGTGGAGGCGCTGGTGCTCACCCACGCGCACGAGGACCACATCGGCGCGATTCCGTTCCTGCTCAAGCTGCGTCCCGACATTCCTGTCGTCGGCTCGAAGTTCACGCTCGCGCTGGTGGCGGAGAAGTGCCGCGAACACCGCATCAAACCGGTTTTCATCGAAGTCGGCGGAGGGGCAGAGCTCTAAGCACGGTGTGTTCGAGTGCGAGTACTTCCACGTCAACCACTCGATTCCCGGTTGCCTGGCGATCGCGATTCACACCGGTGCCGGCACCGTGCTGCACACGGGCGACATCAAGCTCGACCAGTCTGCCGCTCGGACGACCGGCCGACCGACCTGCCCGGCATGTCGCGGTTGGGTGACGCCGGGGTGGACTTGTTCCTCTGCGACTCAACGAATTCCGAGATCCCGGGCGTGGGGCCGTCGGAAAGCGAGATCGGGCCGAACATGCACCGGCTGATTCGCGGCGCCGAGGGGCGGGTGATCGTGGCGTGCTTCGCCTCCAATGTCGCTCGCGTGCAACAGATCATCGATGCGTCGGTGGCGCTCGGCCGCAAGGTGTCGTTCGTAGGCCGGTCGATGGTGCGCAACATGGGAATCGCCAAGGAGCTCGGCTACCTCAACGTCGCGACCGACGACGTGATCGACATCGGCGCAGCAGAAATGATGGCGCCCGAGCGGGTCACGCTGGTCACCACCGGAACCCAGGGTGAGCCGATGGCCGCGTTGTCGCGGATGTCGCGTGGCGAGCACCGCAGCATCACGCTGACGTCGGGCGATCTCATCATCATGTCGTCGTCGCAGATTCCGGGCAACGAAGAAGCGATATTCGGGGTCCTGGATGCGCTGGCCAAGATCGGTGCTCGCGTGGTCACCAATGCCCAAGCACGCGTGCATGTTTCGGGCCACGCGTATGCGGGCGAGCTGCTGTTCCTCTACAACGCGTGCGGCCGCGCAATGTGATGCCGGTGCACGGCACCTGGCGGATGCTGCGGGCCAACGCGGCGCTGGCGGTCCGCAGCGGTGTGTCGCCGGAGTCGATCGTGCTGGCGGAGAACGGCGTCAGCGTCGACCTGGTGGCGGGTAAGGCTTCGATCGCGGGCGCGGTGCCGACCGGCAAGATGTTCGTCGACGGGTTGATCACCGGCGACGTCGGCGACGCGACGTTGGGCGAACGGCTCATCCTGTCTTCGGGTTTCATCGCGGTGACGGTCGTCGTGCGCCGCGGCACCGGCAAGCCCGCGGCGCCTGCGCATCTGCAGTCGCGAGGATTCTCGGAGGATCCCAAGGCGCTGGAGTCGGTGGCGCGCAAGGTCGAGGAAGAGCTGGAAGACCTTGCCGCCAACAACGTTACCGAGGTCACGCGGATCGCCCAGGGCGTGCGTCGCGTCGTCGGCAAGTGGGTGGGCGAGACCTACCGCCGCCAGCCGATGATCGTGCCGACGGTCATCGAGATCTAGCTAGCCTTGCGTCGCTGTTGGGCGAAATACCAGCGGCCAGCGTAGTTCACACCGGCTCGCAACGCTGTGCGTCCAAGCGTCCTGGCATGCGGCGGCTTTCAGCTTCCGCCGCCGCGCCGTCCAACCGCACGAACAATTCGCCTGATAGTTGCCGACCCCGAACCGATGGACACCGACGATCCCGGTTCGGGTGACCGGGCGGTCGCTCAAGGATGACATCTCAAGGGCCGTCATCGGTTCAGCCTTGACCCGTGGGGTCTAGGGTCTGCGTGGTCACGAATCATGGCTGGTCCTTGGTGGAGAGTTAGTGGTACAGCCATGGTCTGCTCGCGCGGCAAACCTGGAAACGGGCCTCGTGCCCAGAGCGCTCAGCCTCCGATGCGGGCTTTCGCTGCGATGGCCATTAGGGGATTAGGGGCCCGTTATGGGCGGCAGGAGGAGATGCCGGGCTAAACCTTTTCCGCGTACGCCGACCACTCGAGCTGCGAGGCGGCCAGCTTGCGGCCCGTCGGCTCAATGTAGTTGCGCAAGAAATAATCTGGCCCCGCCTGCTCGACGAGCCGCCAGCCGTACTCGGCGACGAATGCGGACACCTCGTCGGGGTCCAGCCCGAACCGCCAGACCTGCTGACGTTGCCTGAACCGCTTGTACAGGATGGCGGCGTCGTACATGTTCACCCCGTCGATGAAGTCCTTGCGGACGTAGGTGAACACCAGCCGACTGCCCGCAGGGGTCGGCCTGCAGCGCAGCGAGCGTGGCCCGAACCGCGTCCTCGGTCAGATATTGCGTCACACCTTCCCAAATGAAGAACGTGCGGGCGTCGGGACGGTAGCCGTGCCCGGTCAGTGCACCGATCAGGTCGTCACGCTCAAAATCCAAGGGCACCAAGTGAACCGACGCGGGCACCGCACCGATCGCGCGCTGCACGGCGGCCTTCTTGCGCGCGATGTTGACGGGCAGGTCGACCTCGAACACCGGGATATCGGATCGACGCGCAAGGCGATATGCCTTGGTGTCCAAGCCCGCACCGAGAACGACGACGGAGTCGATGTCTCCCAGGGCCTCGTCCAGCTTGTCATCGATGTAGCGCTTGCGGCATGTGATCAGTGACCACGAGCCGGGCACAGCCCGCTCGCCAGCCGAAATCGTCAAGCGACGCAGCAGCGGCCACCGCATCGCGCGAACCAACGCCCGTTGGCCTGCGGGCAGGATCGACAGGGCAAGGTCGTCGGAGACAAGGCGCCGTTCGGGCGCCTCGTACTGCTCGATGGCCGCCTGCACCATCGGGCCGAAGGCGGTCTGCGCGGCGGGGTTTCGCGCCATGGTCAGCGCTTGTTGACGTACCCCGCGTCCACCGGCAGCGTCACGCCGGTGATGTAGCGGGCCTCGTCAGATACCAGCCATGCGACCGCTGCGGCGATGTCCTCTGGTTCGACGACGGCAACCGGCATCGCGTTGCCCATGTCCGGTGGCCGTTCCGAATTGGCCATCACATTGGCGAGCCATTGACGGGTGTGGTCGTTGTCGATCATCGGGGTATTCACGCCGGCGGGATGAATCGAATTGACCCGAATGCTATGCGGTGCAAGGTGATTGGCGTAGGCCCGCATCAGGCCGACCATCCCGTGTTTGGCTGCGGTGTAGCCGAGCGAACCAGGGTCGCCGCCGCCGATGCCGACCAGGCCAGCGGCAGAACTGATCAGCACGATCGATCCACCGTCGCCCTGCTCGACCAACAGCGGCATCGCCACCTCGACCGTGTGGTGCACGCCGGTGAGGTTGACATCGATGACGTCTCGCCAGCCGTCGGCGCCCGATTCCATCGGTGCGATGCCCGCGTTCGCGACGACGATGTCGAGCCGGCCGAATTCGTCGAGCCCTGCCTGCAGCGCGTTGGCCAACGACGCCTGATCGCGAACATCGGCCTGCTGGGCGACAATTCGCGCACCGGTGTCTTCGACAAGCTTTGACCGTCGCGGCCAGATCGTCGGCGGTGGCCATCGGGTAGGGGACCGACGCGATCTGGTCACAGATGTCGACCGCGATGATGTTGGCGCCGTCGGACGCCAACCGGACCGCCTCGGCACGGCCCTGACCGCGGGCCGCGCCGGTGATGAACGCAACCTTGCCTGCCAGAGAGCTCACCGGTGTCCTCGCTTCCTCGCGCAAGCGCTCGTCAGGGACGCAGCTGGCCCTTGGCCGGGTCGCCCGCGACGACCGGGGTGAGCATCTTGATGTCCGGTGCGCCGTCGAGGTGCTCGCCGACCGTTCCGAACAGGGCCCCGACCGCGGGTGCGGTGCTGTGCGTCTTGAGCGCGTCGGCGTCGGCCCACTGCTCGACGAAAACGAAGGTGCCGTCGGCCTCGTGCAGCGAGTAGAGATCGCAACCCGGCTCGGGGTGCACCGCCTCGATGGCCTGCTTACACGCCTCGCGCACCGCGTCTACCGACTCGGGCTTGGCTTTCATGGTTGCGACAACGGTGACGGGCATGGGCGATGGACTCCTCGATGAGTGCGAACCGGTCGAGCCCCACCCTACTTAGCCTGGCTTGTCACACCACGTCGACCCAGATGGCGAAGGCGGCGGTGAATAGGGCGAGGTGGCACCGTAGAGGGCGATGCGGGTCCAATTGAGACCTTTCTGTGACCCGTGTGGCAGATGGTGAATATGGGGCCTGTGCGACTAGGCTTAGACCCATGCCTAGTAAGACCGCTGCGCGCTCCGGTGCCCGTTCGAGCAGGTCAAAGGCCGGTTCACGGGGAGGGGCCCGCACGGCGCGGCCCTCGGCGGCCCGCCGCAAGCCGGCTCGTCGCAATCCGTCGGCCATCTCGTCCGCGGGGGCGACCGTCGGACGCGGCGTCCGCGCGGGCTGGTTGATGGTGGCCAAGGGCGCCGGATCCACCGCCCGCTCGGTCGGTCGGGCGCGCGACCTGGAGCCCGGCCACCGCCGCGACGGCATCGCGCTGGCGCTGCTGGGCATCGCCGTGGTGATCGCCGCCAGCTCCTGGTTCGACGCCGCGCGTCCCGTCGGCCAGTGGATCGACACCTTCCTTCGGACACTGATCGGTGCGCCCGTCGTCCTGGTTCCGATCGTGCTCATCGGCGATCGCTGTGGTGCTGATGCGCACCGAACCCGACCCCGAAGCGCGACCGCGGCTGATCCTCGGCGACCGCGATGATCACGCTGCCCACCCTCGGGCTGTGGCATCTGTGGGCGGGTTCGCCGATGGACCCGGCCGGACGCCAGCACGCCGCGGGATTCCTCGGGTTCGCGATCGGCGGACCGCTGTCGGACGGGTTGACCGAGTGGATCGCCGCGCCGCTGCTGTTCATCGGCGCGCTGTTCGGCCTGCTGCTGGTGACCGGCACGACGATCCGCGAGGTGCCGTCGACCGTGCAGCGGATGTTCTCCGCGCGCGCATTCCGCGGTGAGAGTACGACGAGGAATACGACGAGCCAGAGCATTACGCCGAGGAGTCCGAGGACTTCTCCGATGGTTACTACGACGACCCGTCGGCCTACAACGATGACGAGGCGCAGGCGTGGCCCACGGGCACCCCGATGGACAACTACCCGATCGTCGACGAGGCGCCGACGGTTCCTGAGCCGACCACGCGCGACACGAAAGAAGAAGCCCGCCAAGAAGGCAACGCTGTCACTGGACCGGGTGGTCGACGGCCCGTACATCCTGCCGTCGCTGGAGCTGCTGAAGGCCGGCGATCCGCCGAAGCGGCGCACCGCGGCCAACGACCGGATGGCCGAGTCGATTACCGAGGTGCTGCAGCAGTTCAAGGTCGACGCCGCCGTGACCGGCTGCACCCGCGGGCCGACCGTCACCCGCTACGAAGTGGAGCTCGGCCCCGGCGTCAAGGTCGAGAAGATCACCCAGCTGCAGAAGAACATCGCCTATGCGGTGGCCACCGAAAGCGTGCGGATGCTCGCGCCGATTCCCGGGAAGTCCGCCGTCGGCATCGAGGTGCCGAACGTCGACCGGGAGATGGTGCGGCTGGCCGATGTGCTTACCGACCCGTCCACCCGCGGCGACCACCATCCGCTGGTGATCGCGCTGGGCAAGGACATCGAGGGCGAGTACATCTCGTGGAATCTCGCGAAGATGCCGCACCTGCTGGTGGCGGGCTCCACCGGCTCGGGCAAGTCAAGCTTCATCAACTCGATGCTGATCTCGCTGCTGGCCCGGGCCACCCCCGAGGAGGTCAGGATGATCCTGATCGACCCCAAGATGGTGGAACTCACGCCGTACGAAGGCATTCCGCATCTGATCACGCCGATCGTCACCCAGCCGAAGAAGGCGGCGGCGGCGCTGGCGTGGCTGGTCGAGGAGATGGAACAGCGCTACCAGGACATGCAGGCGTCGCGGGTCCGGCACATCGACGACTTCAACAAGAAGGTGAGGTCGGGGGAGATCACCGCACCGCTGGGCAGCCAGCGTGAGTACCGCCCGTATCCGTACGTGGTGGCGATCGTCGACGAGCTCGCCGACCTGATGATGACCGCGCCGCGCGACGTCGAGGACGCGGTCGTGCGGATCACCCAGAAGGCCCGCGCCGCCGGTATCCATCTCGTGCTGGCCACGCAGCGGCCGTCGGTCGACGTCGTCACCGGCCTGATCAAGACCAACGTGCCGTCCCGGCTGGCGTTCGCCACGTCGTCGCTGACCGACAGCCGCGTCATCCTGGACCAGCAGGGTGCCGAGAAGCTGATCGGCATGGGCGACGGACTGTTCATCCCGATGGGCGCGAACAAGCCGATCCGACTGCAGGGCGCGTACATCACCGACGACGAGATCCACGCCGTCGTGCAGGCATGCAAGGACCAGGCTGAGCCCGAGTACACCGAGGGTGTCACCGCCGCGAAGACCAACAGCGAGCGCACCGACGTCGACCCGGACATCGGCGACGACATGGACGTCTTCCTGCAGGCGGTCGAGCTGGTGGTGTCCAGCCAGTTCGGCTCGACGTCGATGCTGCAGCGCAAGCTGCGGGTGGGCTTCGCCAAGGCGGGCCGGTTGATGGACCTGATGGAGACCCGCGGCATCGTCGGGCCCAGCGAGGGCTCCAAGGCGCGCGAGGTGCTGGTCAAGCCCGACGAGCTCGCGGGCACGCTGGCGCTGATCCGCGGCGGCTCCGACGCCAACGGCAGCGACGACGAGCTCGACTAGATCCCGACGCCGAGATCGACGTATTGGTGCGTCCAACTCGCACTTTCTCGCCCGAACGTGAGTTCGGGCGGAGAACGTCCTCAGAGCGTCAACAGCATTCGGGTATTGCCGAGGATGTTCGGCTTGACATAGGACAGGTCGAGGAACTCCGCGACACCGGTGTCGTAGGAACGGCACATCTCCTCGTACACCTCGGCGGTCACCGGCGTGCCGTCGATCTCCTCGAAGCCGTGACGGGAAAAGAACTCGACTTCGAAGGTGAGCACGAAGATCCGCTCCAGGTGTAGTTCCCTGGCCACGTCGAGCAACCGGTCGACGATCGCGTGTCCGACGCCCTGGCCCCTGACCTTCGGGTGCACCGCCACCGTGCGCACCTCGCCGAGGTCCGACCACAACACGTGCAGCGCGCCGCACCCGATCAGTTCGCCGTCGAGTTCGGCGACCCAGAACTCCTGGACCGCCTCGTAGAGCGTCACCAGGTTCTTCTCCAGCAAGATCTTGCCGGAGTAGATGTCGACGAGCGCCTTGATGCGCCGGAACATCGGACGTGCGGGTACGCCGGATGACAAGCCGCTCGGTCGCTGCGCTCACAGGTGGAGGGTATCGGCTTCGGGCAACCGATATTCTGTTGCGGTGTCGGGCCAACCTCATATCGATCCGGTGGTTCCGCGCGCCCGTGTGGCGAACATCGCAAACGTGCTCACCGGCGTGCGTCTGGTGTTGGTTCCTGTCTTCCTCGTCCTGCTGTTCGTCGGCGACGGCCATGAAACATTTTGGCGGATAGCCGCATTCATCGTCTTCGCGGTTGCGGTGATCACCGACCGGTTCGACGGCGCACTGGCGCGCAGCTACGGCATGGTGACCGAGTTCGGCACGATGGCCGATCCGATCGCGGACAAGGCGCTCATCGGCGCGGCGCTGATCGGGCTGTCGATGCTCGGCGATCTGCCGTGGTGGGTGACCGCGGTGATCATGGCGCGCGAGATCGGCGTCACCGTCCTGCGATTCGTGGTGCTGCGCCACGGTGTCATCCCGGCCAGCCGCGGCGGCAAGCTGAAGACCCTCGTCCAGGCCGTCGCGATCGGTCTGTTCGTGCTGCCGCTGTCGGGTACCTGGTTGTCCGCCGCATGGGTGGTGATGTGGGCCGCCGTCGTGCTGACGGTGATCACCGGCGTGGACTACGTCGTCTCGGCGGTCAGGGATTCGCGTGGACGACCCGCTGGTCACTGACGACGCTCGCGCCCTCGTCGCCGACCTGACCGTGCGCAGGCAGAGTGTCGCGACCGCTGAGTCGCTGACTGCGGGCCTGCTCGCCGCCACCCTGGCCGGGGTGGCGGGCGCCAGCGTGGTGCTGCGTGGCGGCCTGGTCACCTATATCGAGGACACCAAGATCGGGCTGGCTGGGGTGGCGCCACAGCTGCTCGATGCCGTCGGTCCCGTCGCCGCTCCCACAGCGCGGGCCATGGCCGTCGGCGCCAGACAGCGCTGCGCCGCGACCTGGGGCATCGGCCTGACCGGGGTGGCAGGGCCCGAGCCGCACGGCGGCCATCCGGTGGGCACCGTGTTCTGGGCGTGGCCGGGCCCCGTTGACACCGAGGTCATCGAGCTGGCGCTGTCGGGTTCACGCTGGGAAATCCGGATTGCGGCGGTGCACGAGGCGATCGCCAGGCTGCGGGCGCTGGTCGAACAACAGTGATCTGGGCCATCCGGGAACCAACCCGGCGTCGCGCAGCGTTGGCCTAGTAACCAAGCCCAGACGAGGGAGGAGAGCACGATGACGGCATTGCTGCGCGAGGTGATCGGCGACGTGCTGCGTCGTGCCCGCACCGAGCAGGGCCGCACCCTGCGTGAGGTGTCCGACTCCGCCCGGGTCAGCCTCGGCTACCTGTCGGAGGTGGAGCGCGGCCGCAAGGAGGCCTCGAGCGAACTGCTCAGCGCCATCTGCGGCGCCCTGGACGTCCCGTTGTCGCGGGTGCTCTCCGACGCGGGCGAGGAGATGGCTCGCGAGGAAAGCGCCGAGTTCGCCCGCGCGGGTGCGGCCAATATCGACGTCACCACCAAGGTTGTCATTCCTCAGGTCGTCTCGATGGCGGTGGCCTGAGTCGGTTCTGGGTGTGGTGATCGCCGCTGACCCGATAGATTGGGCAGCACGGTAAGTCCGTACGTGCAGACACAGACAGAGACACAAAGGCGGAGTGAACCCATGGCCAATCCGTTCGTCAAGGCGTGGAAGTACCTGATGGCGCTGTTCAGCTCGAAGGTCGACGAGTACGCCGATCCGAAGGTGCAGATTCAGCAGGCCATCGAGGATGCCCAGCGTCAGCACCAGGCGTTGACGCAGCAGGCGGCCCAGGTGATCGGCAACCAGCGCCAGCTGGAGATGCGGCTCAACCGCCAGCTCGCCGACATCGAGAAGCTGCAGGTCAACGTCCGGCAGGCGCTCACGCTGGCCGACCAGGCCGCCGCCGCCGGCGACGCCGCCAAGGCCACCGAGTACAACAACGCCGCCGAGGCGTTCGCCGCGCAGCTGGTGACCGCCGAGCAGAGCGTCGAGGACCTCAAGGGGCTGCACGACCAGGCGCTGCAGGCCGCCGGGCAGGCCAAGAAGGCCGTCGAGCAGAACGCGATGATGCTGCAGCAGAAGATCGCCGAGCGCACCAAGCTGCTCAGCCAGCTCGAGCAGGCCAAGATGCAGGAGCAGGTCAGCGCTTCGCTGCGGTCGATGAGCGAGCTCGCGGCGCCGGGCAACACCCCGAGCCTCGACGAGGTGCGCGACAAGATCGAACGCCGCTACGCCAACGCGATGGGCTCGGCCGAGCTCGCGCAGAACTCGGTGCAGGGCCGGATGATGGAAGTGCAGCAGGCCAGCGTGCAGATGGCCGGGCATTCCCGGCTGGAGCAGATCCGCGCCTCGATGCGCGGTGAGCAGCTGCCTGCGGGTGGCACCGCCGCCACCGCTCCGGCCACACCGGCCACCAACCAGCAGCCGACACCGGAAAACCCGCTGTCGCAATAACTTTCGTAGGACATGGCAGTGAATTCACGCGCGGGTCGACCAGAGGCTTGGCGCTCGTTGGTGCAGCGCGGCGTCGACACCGCCGCGGAGTGGTCGGACGTGCTGGCCGAAAAGCTCAATGCGGCAGCCGATCCGCGCGCCAAGTTGCTGCGCAAACGGCGCTGGGCGCTGCGGCTCGGGCTGTTCTTCACGGTCTCGTGCGTGTTCTGGGTGGGGGTGACGGCGTCTGCTGGCGTCGTGGAGCACGCCGGTGTGGGCGCTGTTCATCCCGGCGCCGATCGCGGTCGGCGCGGCGTTCCTGGCGACGTTGTCGTTCCTGCGCTACCGCTGGCTGCGAGGGCGAGCCGCTGCCGCCGCAGCGGTCACGGGCCGCGCGGCGGCTGCCGCCGTGGGGTTCGGCGGCGCGACAGCCGATGGCCGCCCTTGCCGCCTCCGAGCGAGGGCTGTTCTCGCTGCTCGGGGTGATGGAGCGCGGCCGGATGCTGCCCGCCGACGAGCTTCGTGAGCTGACCGCCGCGGCCAACCAGACCGCCGCCACCATGGCCGCGACCGCCAACGAGGTGGTGTCGATGGAGCGGGCGATCAGCTCGGCACCGCAGTCGCGATCGCACCTGGCGCCGACGATCACGGCGTTCACCGCGCAGCTCGACCACGGCGCCCGTCAGTACAACGAGATGGTCACCGCCGCAGCGCAGTTGGTGTCGGCGGCCAACACCGGCTCGATGTCGAGCTCGCCGATGTCGCAGCAGCGCTACCGCGACGAGCTGGTCAACGCGACCGACCGGCTGATGGGCTGGGCGCAGGCGTTCGACGAACTCGGCCACCTGCGCAGGGCCTAGATGTCGTGCGAGCTGGACGGTCCTGACCGGGGGCCGTAGTTCTCGATGTACGCCTCGTGAATGTGGGCGTTCTTCTGGCGCGAGAGTTCGTCGGCAAGGCCCGGGTCGAGCCCGTGTTTGCGCAGCATGTGGCGGCGCCAGACCTTGTTCAGCGCGTGTGAGAAGAACACGAACGGGATCAGGATCGGCAGCGTCATGGACAGGTGCACGTCCAGCGTTGTCGGGATGAACCAGAACGGGACCATGATCAGAAATGCCGGAATGAAGACGCGGACCATCATCCGGACCGTCGCACCCTTACCGGCAAGGTCGTTCGCGCACCCAGTCGCGCATCGAGTCGGGCAGCCGCCTGCCGTAGCAGTAGCCGATGTACTCCCAGAAGTTCGGGCGGGTCCGTGCCGTGTTGTTGCTCATCTGGACTCGATGCTAGCAATCTCGTCCCGACGCTCGGCGTGGTTACAACGTCTGCCGCAGCGACGGCACCACCATCGCGGCCAGGCCCCGCAGCGGCGCCTTGACGAAGAAGTCGAAGAAGTCGAAGTAGTCCCGCCACAGCGTGATGCGGCCGGCGTGGACCTCGAAGACCCCGCACACCCAGAACTGAAGACGCAGCGGCCCGATGACCAATGCGTCGGTGCGTTCGGTCAGCACCGTGTCGCCCTCGGCGGCGATCCGGTGAATCTTCACCTCGAAGCCGAATCGACCCTCTCCACGCCGAAACAGCTTCATGATGCGGGCACGGCCACGGATGGTCGGGAATCCGACGTTCTGCCACGCGATGTTGTCGGCCATCGCGCCTTCGACGGTGTCGAAGTCCTCGTCCTGCAGTGCGTAGAGGAAGGTCTCGACGGTACGGGCGTTGTCGACGTCTGAGCTCACTCGGGAAACCTGGTCCGTCATGGCTGCCAGCGTAGTCGTGCTGCGCTGTGGCAGGGTAGGCGCGTGCGGGTCGCCGTCGTTGCCGGACCGGATCCCGGGCACGCGTTTCCGGCCATTGCGCTGTGCCGTCGGTTCCTCGCAGCCGGCGACACTCCGACGCTGCTCACGGGCACCGAATGGCTGGACACCGCACGTGCGCGCGGGGGTGGAGGCCATCGAGCTCGACGGGCTCGATCCCACCTCGGACGACGACGACACCGACGCCGGAGCGAAGATCCACCAGCGCGCCGCCAGGATGGCGGTGCTGAACGTGCCGCGGCTGCGCGACCTGGCGCCGGACCTGGTGGTGTCCGACGTGATCACCGCGTGCGGCGGGCTGGCCGCCGAGCTGATGGGTCTGCCGTGGATCGAGCTGAACCCGCACCCGCTGTACCGGCCGTCGAAGGGCCTGCCGCCGCTGGGCAGCGGGCTGGCCCCCGGCGTCGGTGTGCGAGGACGGCTGCGCGACGCGGTGATGCGCGCACTGACGGCCCGGTCATGGCGGCAGGGCCTGCGCCAGCGTTCGGCGGCCCGGGTCGAAATCGGTTTGCCCGCAGCCGATCCCGGGCCGCTGCGCCGCCTGATCGCGACCCTGCCTGCGCTGGAGGTGCCGCGCCCGGACTGGCCGCGCGAGGCCGTCGTGGTGGGACCACTGCACTTCGAACCGACGTCATCGGTCCTGCCGGTGCCATCCGGCGACGGGCCGGTGGTGGTGGTCGCGCCGTCGACGGCGGTGATCGGCACCCACGGCCTGGCCGAGCTGGCCCTTCAAACGCTGATACCGGGGGAAGTGCTGCCAGCCGGCGCGCGGGTGGTGGTGTCGCGGCTGGCGGGGCCGGCCGTCGAGGTGCCGCCATGGGCGGTGGTCGGGCTGGGTCGCCAGGACGAACTGCTGTCACACGCCGATCTGGCGATCTGCGGAGGCGGGCACGGCATGGTGTCCAAGACGCTGCTGGCCGGCGTGCCGCTGGTGGTGGTGCCCGGTGGCGGCGATCAGTGGGAGATCGCCAATCGCGTTGTGCGCCAAGGCAGTGCGCGACTGGTGCGGCCGTTGACCACGGAATCGTTGGCCGACGCGGTCACCGATGTGTTGTCGACGCCGCAGTACCGGGAGGCCGCCAGGCGGGCCGGCGGCAGCATCGCCGACGTCGAAGATCCGGTACGGGTGTGCCATGAAGCGCTCGCGCCGTCGGCGTAGGTTGGTCGGGTGCGGTTGACGGAATTCCAGGAACTCGTCGAGGGCCAGTTCGGGCCGGTGCGCGGCGCGTCGATGCTCGTCGACCACGTGCTGACGGGACTCGGTGGACGAACCCCCGTCCAGGCCATCGAGGACGGCGTCGACCCGCGGGACGTGTGGCGGGCGTTATGCGCCGACTTCGACGTCCCGCGCGACCAGTGGTGATTTGTGCGTCGAGGCGCGCTGAGCGCTCTCGAACGCATACAAATCACTGGCTACCTAGCGTTGGCCCAGCAGCTGCGCTGTTTCCCGGTGTAGCCGTCCGAAGTTGTAGTACGCGGCGCAGGCGCCCTCCGGGGACACCATGCACGTGCCGATCGGCGTTTCGGGTGTGCATGCGGTGCCGAACACCTTGCACTCCCACGGCTTGATGACGCCCTTGAGCACCTCGCCGCACTGACATGCCTTGGGGTCGGCGACCCGCACGCCGGGCATCTCGAACTTGTGCTCCGCGTCGAATTCCGACGTAGTCGGGATGCACCTTCAACGCGCTCTGCGAGATGAAACCCAGTCCGCGCCATTCGAAGTGCGGCCGCAGCTCGAACGTCTCTGCCATCAGCTTCAGCGCCTGGGTGTTGCCCTCGGGACGGACCACCCGGGTGTACTGGTTCTCGACCTCGCAGCGCCCCTCGCGGATCTGCTGAAGCAGCATGTGTACCGATGCGAGGATGTCGAGCGGCTCAAACCCGGCCACCACCATGGGTTTTCCGTACACCTCCGGCACGAACCGGTACGGCCGCAGGCCCACCACCGTGGACACATGGCCCGGGCCGAGGAAACCCGACAGCCGCAGGTCGGGCGACTCGAGGATGGCCTTGATGGGCGGGACGATGGTGACGTGGTTGCAGAACACGCTGAAGTTGCGGACACCGAGCGCGCGCGCTCGAACCAGCGTGACCGCGGTGGACGGCGCCGTCGTCTCGAATCCGACCGCGAAGAACACGACATGGCGGTCCGGGTTGTCGAGCGCCACCTTGAGCGCATCCAGCGGGGAGTACACGAATCGGACGTCGGCACCGCGGGCCTTGGCCTCGATGAGGTTGCCCTTCGATCCTGGCACCCGCATCATGTCGCCGAACGTCGTGAAGATGACGCCGGGCTGTTCGGCCAGCCACATCGCGTCGTCCACGCGTCCCATCGGAATCACGCACACCGGACACCCGGGTCCGTGTACCAGCTCGACGGCTTCGGGCAGCAGGTGCTCGATTCCGTGCCGGTAGATGGTGTGCGTGTGACCGCCGCACACCTCCATGAACTTGAAATGGTCGGTACCCGCCAGCTCGGTGATGGACTTGACCAGCGCACGCGCGGCCGCCGGGTCCCGGAATTCGTCGACGAACTTCATGTCAAGCCTCTCAAGCGATTTCGGACGAGTTGAATGCTTCGATCTCGTTGACGTAATCGGCACCCATCTTCTGCACCTGGTCGAGCGTCGTCGCCGCCTCGCGCTCGTCGATTTTCGCCATCGCGAAACCGACATGCACCAGCACCCAGTCGCCGACCTGCAGGTTGTCGTCGGCCAGCAGGCGCACACTGATGTTCCTTCGAACACCGTTCACGTCGACCTTGGCCAGGGACTGTTCGGCGTCGACGATCTCGACCACTTGACCCGGTATCCCAAGACACATCGTGAATCTCCTCTCAGCAGATCCGCGGTAGCGGGATCGCCGACGAGCATGTCGACGATTCGGCTGCCGCCGAATGACGTTCGAAGCGCTACGATTCCGTGCGGTTCGGGGACGATCTCGCCCACCACCGCGGCATCGGCGCCCTGCGGATGTTCGTGCAAAGCGGCGAAACGGCCGCATCGGCCTGGTCGGCAGGAACAATGGCGACGAACTTGCCCTCGTTCGCGACGTACAGCGGGTCGATGCCGAGCATGTCGCAGGCGCCGAGCACCTGTGGCTGCACCGGCAGCTTGTCCTCGTCCAGGATGAGCGCGAACGGCGAGTCCTTGACCAGTTCGTTGGCCACGGTGCCGACGCCGCCGCGCGTCGCGTCGCGCATCCATCGCGTCGACGGCGCTGCCGCAAGCAGAATCTCGACCAGTTCGTGCACTGGTGCGGTGTCGGAGGCGATGTCGGCGTCGATGGCCAGGTCACCGCGGGCCAGCATGACGGCCATCCCGTGCTCGCCGATCGTCCCGGAGAGCACCACCTTGTCGCCGGCCTGTACGAGGTCGCGGGACAGCTGTCTGCCATCGGGGATCACGCCGACGCCGGCAGTGGAGATGTAGACACCATCGGCGGCGCCCTTGCCGACGACCTTCGTATCGCCGGTGACGATCTGCACGCCGGCTTTCGTCGCGGCCTCGCTCATATCCGCGACGATTTCGCGGAGTTCGGCGATCGGGAAACCCTCCTCGATGACGAACGCCGCCGACAGCCACTGTGGGCGCGCGCCCGACACCGCGAGGTCGTTGATCGTTCCATGCACCGCTACGTGGCCGATCGAACCGCCTGGAAAGCGCCGCGGCGAAACGACATACGAGTCGGTCGAGAAGGCCAGCCGTTCACCGGAGGGCAGGCGCAGCGCTGCGGCGTCGCCGAGTTGTTCGAGTTCGTCATTGCGGAACGCCTCGAGGAACACCGCGTCGACGAGCGCCGCCGACGACTTGCCGCCCGCCCCGTGCGCGAGCGTCACCACGTCGTCAAGCAGACGGGGCCTGCGCTGCCGGAACTTGTCGATCCGTTCCAGCACGCGGTCTTCGCGGTCGGCCGTTGTGCTCATGCGCGGGCCTCCGACAGCGGACGGGCCATGTGTTCCTGGGTGACCGACCACAAGCCGATACCCGAGCAACGCGTGGCTCTCCTGAATGCGGTGGATGCTCTGCGAATGCACCGTGAAACAGAAGTCGAGATCCTCGGCGGCGGCCATCCTTCCGCCGTCGTGGCCGGCAAACCCGATGGTGAGCAGCACCGCGTTGATTGGCTTCGGTGATCGCCGTCATCAGATCCTCGGAGTTGCCCGAGGTGGACAACGCGATCGCGACGTCGCGGTCCCTTGCGTGAGCGATGATCTGGCGCTTGAAGATCAGCTCGAATCCGACATCGTTGCCAAGCGCTGTCACCACCGCTTCGTCGGCGGCCAGCGACCATGCGGCCACCGGCCTGCCCCGCGCGGGACGGCTGAACAGCGACGCCAGTGTCGCGGCGTCGGTCGAACTGCCGCCGTTGCCCAGTGTGTAGAGCCTGCCGCCGCGCAGGAAGCGCTCGGCCATCGCAGTTCCTGCCGCGGTCAATGCGGCGGCGTACTCGTCGAGCGACTCCCGTTGCAGCCGTGCGCTTTCGGTGGCCTTTGCCCGAGCCGAGGCGGCCAGATCGTCCGAGAAGACTGGTGGCGTCGGTCTCCTCGGATTCGATGAACGGATAGAGGAAGCCGGTGTTTTCATGGGTTGTCATGAGTTGACCTCCAGACGTGTGATCGCCGCTCCGGCGTGCACCAGGATCAGATCGTTGACGCGGACTTCGCCGAGGATCGTGGTGTCGACCCACTCCTCGCCGTTGGCCGTGCGCACGAGCGCTTGACCGTCTCGGCGGGTTCGAGCACCACCTCGCCGAGCCGCCCTTCGTCGCTGCAGGTCACGCACACCTCGTCGGTGCACTCCTGCGCGGGCGCCTTGAGCAGGCCCGGGTGTTCGAAGCAGACGTGGGTGAGCTCCCACAGCAGGTGATACATCAGCACGAATCGGCCCGTAGCGGGAATCATCGGGTCGTCGGAGTCGATCCACAGCACGTGATTGGCGGCGCCGGCGGGTGGCCGCGGCCCTGAGCCGATCCACAGGGTCAGCACGCCCCACGCCTGGGCGCGCCGCATGGCGTCGATCACCGCGGGCTCGTCGGCCGATGCCACCGCGATCAGAAGGTCGCCGGGCTGACTCGCGACCCGCGCCTGCGCCACTGGATCGGGTTCGACGAGCGCGACCGAGGGCAGCGCGCGCTTGCCCATGATCACGGGATGGACGAACTCGACCGCGACGTGATGGGCGTGCGGTTCCCATTGCGGCGAAATCACCCACAATGTCGCGCCGTTGTGGAACCGGCGTGCGAGATCCAGCGCGGCGGCGGCCAAGTCGGCGGACAAATCCGCACCGACGTAAGAGTCTCCACGTTGCTCGGTCGATCGTCATTCTCGTTCTCCCCTCGGGGATATCTGCTCTTCGCGCGCGGCGTTGACCAGATTCGAGTGTCGCCCGCGTTGCCGATTCCAGCGCTGCGCTTTCGTCGTCGGTGAGCGTCGCGCACACCCAGTCCCAGTGCGCGGACACCGTTGCACCGGGTTCCGGTGCTGGCGCCAGGGATACGCCGTCCTTGCTCCAGTTCACCCGCTCGGTCTCGGCGTCGCCAAGCGTCAGCACGCCGGCAGTCGAACGCCAACGGGCGAGAGGTGATCACCACCTGCTCACCTGCTACCGATTCCACCGTTCCCCAGCGGATGCGGCAGTCCTGCATGACCTGAAGCGCGGTCGCCGCAGTCGCGGTCAAGGAACCGAACCCATGGATAGACGACGAAGACGTGGAAGCTGTGGTGTGCCAACACCTCGGTGGTGGCGGGGACCGCGTCGAGCAGACCGGTGACCTGACCCTTGAACGTCGTGCGCAGTCGCGTCAGAAGGACAGCGGGGTCAACCTTGTCCAGTGACGGCCCGCCCACCCAGTAGCTGCGGACGATGTCATCGTCGAGCGGTGCCGAGCTGCCGACCGCGTCGGCGATGGCGGTGAGATAGGGCCACGCACCGTCGAATTCCTTGGCGTGGGTGGCGAGTTCGGACGGACCGTCGCCATCCGCTGGCCCGCAATAGCCGAGCTCATTCGGCGGGTAGGCGTACTGGGCGAACATCGCGTGGCCCGTTGACAGTGTGTCGCTGTTCATCCGCTATTGCCCACTAACAGTTGACCCAACGCGATGCCGCCGTCGTTGGGGGGTACCCGACGATGTGTGATGACATGAAATCCGGCTGGCCTGTAGTCGCTTCAACGTCAGGTGAAGTAGCAGCGCATTCTGGAACACGCCGCCCGACAGCGCGACGGTCTGCGATGCATCCCTGTCTGCGGTCGCGAGCGTGACGACCAGATCGGCCACTGCGCAGTGGAACCGCGCTCCGATCACGCCAGCGGGTACACCGGCACGCTGGTCGCGGACCACGGCGTGTATCACCGGAGTCGGGTCGATCAACGCCGGGCTTCTCGAGCGGTCGATGTCGAACGTGTAAGGACTCGCATCACCGTCGACGCCACGGGCCAGACCCTCCAACTCGATTGCCGCCTGCGCTTCGTAGGCCACGACCTGCCGGACGCCGGTGAGTGCGGACACCGCGTCGAACAGGCGGCCCATGCTGGATGTCGGTACGCAGCCAAGGCCTGTCTCGAGCTGTTGGCGCAGCACCCGTTGCTCGTCGGCAGGGCAGGCCGCCACCGGCGGCAGGTCCGCCTCCCATTCGATTCCTGCCGCCCACAGATGGGCCAGCGCCATCCGGTAGGGCCGCAGAACGCTGATGTCGCCGCCCGCCAGCGGCACGTAGGAGAGCTGTGCGAGTCGTTGGTAGCCCTTGTAATTGGCGAGCAGCACCTCACCGCCCCACACGGCGGCGTCGGATCCGTAGCCTGTCCCGTCGAACGCGAATCCGAGCACCTGCTGCGATCCGTCCATGCCGTGCTCGGCCATCACCGCCGCGATGTGCGCGTGGTGGTGTTGCACGGTCCGGACCGGCCGCCCTGCCGCGTTGCGGTGTGCCCAGGCGGTCGACCGGTACAGCGGATGGGCATCGGCCACAAGCACTTCGGGTTCGACGGCGGTCAGCTGCTGCAGGTGTCGTTGCGCCGCATCGAAGGCGGACAGCGTCGCGAGGTCGTCCATGTCGCCGATGTGCTGGCTCAGCCAGGCGTACTTGCCGTCCGCGACCGCCATCGTGTTCTTCAGGTCGGCACCGACCGCCATCGTCGGAGGCACCGAGACCGGCAACGCGATCGGCAGTGGCGCATATCCGCGGGAGCGCCGGATCGGCAATTCCAGCCCGTCGACGACCCGCACGACGGAGTCGTCACACGGCACCAGGATGTCCCGATCGTGCATCAGCCAGCCGTCGGCGAGGTGCGAAAGCCGTTCGAGCGCATCGTCGTCGGTGAAGCAGATCGGCTCTCCGCCGAGATTGCCTGACGTCATCACCAGCACGGGCGGGCCAGCGTCGTCGCCCGGCAATCCGAACAGCAGCGTGTGCAGCGGCGTGTAGGCCAGCATGACACCGAGGTCGGGGTTGTGCGGCGCCACCGCGTCGGCGATCGAGCTATCGCGTCGGCGGGGCACCAGCACGATCGGCCGCTGCGGACCGCAGAGCAGGCGAGCGGACGGGTCATCGACGTCGGCGATGGCGCGATGCGGTCGGCAGGTCGGGCACCATCACCGCGAACGGCTTGTCTCCGCGCCGCTTTCGCTGTCGCAGCTCGGCGACCGCCTGCTCGTCATTGGCGTCGCAGGCCAGGTGGTATCCGCCGATTCCCTTGACTGCGAGGATGCCACCGTCGCGCAGCAGCTGTCGCGCCCGCAGCAGTGCGTCTCGCCGTCGGTCATGCCACCGTCGCCGTCGCGGTAGCGCAGCGCCGGTCCGCAGTTCGGGCAGCACACGGGTTGGGCATGGAACCGCCGATCGGCGGGGTCGGCGTATTCGCGGGCGCAGTCGGCGCACATCGCGAATGACGCCATGGTGGTGGAGGCGCGGTCGTATGGCAGGGCGCGATGATGGTGAAGCGCGGGCCGCAGTTGGTGCAGTTGACGAACGCATGGCGGTAGCGCCTGTTGGACGGGTCGCGTTGTTCGGCCGCACAGTCTGCGCACATGGCGACGTCGGGGGAGGCCAGCGTGCGGCCGCCGTCGGACCGCGACGTGTCGGCGATGGTGAAACCGGTGCCGCCGACGGTCGGGATATCGTGCGTTTCAATCGATTCGATGACAGCCAACGGCGGCGGTCGGTCACGCAACCATGCCAGGAAGTGGTCGATTTCGGCGGGGTCGCCCTCCACCTCGATGATGGCGCCGGAGGTGTCGTTGCGCACCGAACCGGACAATCCGAGGGCGGCCGCCGTACGTGTAGACGAACGGCCGGAAACCCACGCCTTGGACCACCCCGTGCACGCAGACACGTAACCGGCGCCGAGCGGTCATGGCGACGTCTCGATGTCTCGGCCTCTGCCCATCAGTTCGAGGCCTTCCATCGCCGCGTCAGCGCCGGCCTTGTCGGTCTTCTCGACGACGAAGCCCATGTGGATGATGACCCAGTCGCCGGGCGCGAAGGTCTCCTCGGGCAGCATCCCGATGTTGACCTTGCGGTGCTCGCCCGCGACATCGACGAGAGCGAGCTGGTCGCCGTAGCCCTCCAGCATGTGGATGACTTGTCCCGGGATCCCCAGACACATGGCTCAGCCTTCCCTCACCGAGGTTCGCGCCAGCAGATCGCTCAGCACGTCCTCGATCGCGCGCACCGCATCGGGCACGGCGCTCGCGACCGCGTCGGACAGCCCGATGCCTTCGTCGACATTCGCGACTTCGCAACCGATCACGATCGTGTACGGCGGCGTGCCGCCCAACGCGTTGAGGCTCGCGAACACCGCGCCTGGGTCCATCGCGTGGGCATCCAGACCTGCGGCGGCGGTGAGACTTTCATGGTCGGCCTCGAAGACGTGCACCGTCCCGGGTGCACCGTTGCTGGGGATGGCGTCGACGAGCACCAACGCGTCGCATCCGTCGAGCAGGTCGTACGCCAGGTGCATGCCCCTGATGCCGTAGTCCACCAGCTCGACGTGCGGGCCGGCGAGCTCTTGCGGGACGTGGCGCATCACCTCGGGGCCGAAGCCGTCGTCCCCGAGGAAGATGTTGCCGATCCCGGCTACCAGGATTCGGGACGTGATTACACCTCGCAGACTGTTACATGCGGCGGATCTTCAGGTAGCGCATGGCATCCGGGATCGATGCGACTCCCACCATCGCGCCGCCGAGTACGACGGCGGCAACCACCCCTACGGCGACCCAACCCACTACTTCCATTTCGAACTCCTTTCGATGAGTGGTTCCACCTCGTCTGGTGCGAAGTACAGGTAGCGGCCATACCAGTCGTGCAGGTCGGCGGCCGGATCGTCCTCGAGGACGACGCCGACGTGCTGATCGCCGTCGACGTCCTCGTGCACCGAGGTGACGCGCGCGATCTTGTCGGCGTAGAAGAGGTCCTGGGCGTCGGCCCTGCGCGACGGCCGCAGCCGGACCCGGCTGCCGCGGGTCACCCGCGTGCCGTTGACCAGTATGGCGTCGATATCTGGACGAACAGCGTTGTCGGCCAGCGGGTCCCACCAGTCGACGCCCTCGGGGATCTCGGGTATCAACTGGTCGTCTGGCGCGCCGGCATGCGGATTGCGCAGCACACCGTGCAGATCCAGCATCGCCTCCGGCGACATCGAGTCGCACCGGTCGATGATCCTGGCCGCCAACGGGTCGGTGGCGCGCGCCTGTGCCTTCTCCTCGTCGGTCATCGTCATGACCCGCAGCGTGAGGATCTCGTCGATCTCGGTGGAGTCGAACAGCGCGCCCTTGCTCTGTTCGGCGATCTCGGGATGGTCGTACAGGATGATCGGCGACACCAGCACCAGGTCGTTGGCACCGGGCGGGCCGGCGAGCACCGGGAAGCAGCGGTGGTGCTCGCACCGTGCCACGGCATCGGCAGCCGCGTCGGGCGGTTCCAGCAGTGACACGAATTCCCCGTCGGTGACTTCGATGAGCAGGTGCGTGCCGATCAGCGAGGTCGCGATCGCTTCGTCCTTGTCGGCGGCCGGTGGCGCGGCATTGCGCACCTCGAACGTCAGCCGCAGCAGATCGCCGTCCTGGTCGGCGGAGATGTCGAGCTGACCGTGCAGCGAGCGGCGGGTGCGCACCAGCCTGCCGCCTTCCACGGCTTCGACGTCGGTGCCCGCCGGAACCGAGATGTCAAGCGTGCGAGGCAGACTCGTGACGCGGAACGGGTCTATGTTGATGTTGCATTCGACGGCCTCGTCCCAGCTGAGCCACGCGGTCGAACCGGCGACCAGCTCGTCGACCCGTTCGAAGCGGCCGTCGCCGACGTCGCGCTCGGCCCCGCGGTGCTGCAACTGCAGGAACCGCACCACGCCGGAGAGCGAAGGGACTCCGTAGCGACCGCACCAGCACCTGCGCGGACAGCGTGCCGTCCTCACCGATGCCCGCGTCCGCCGCGCCCTGCGGCCCGAGCACGCCGAACTGCCAGCGCGACTGGTTCTTGCTCGAGCTGGCGCGGTACGGGTAGAGCAGGTAGCCCTCGTACAACACCGCGTCGGCGACGGCGCGTGCCCGATCCCAATTGGCGCTCATGAGATCTCCCTGGCCGAGACGTCCGCCAGCAGCGAGGTGATCGCGTCGTCGAACCCGAGCAGGCCGCGCGCCGATCGATACGCGGCCAGCGCGTCGATGGTGTCGCGGTCCAGTCGCAGCCCACCCGGTGTTCGGAAAGTGCTGCTGGATCAGGTCACGCCAGACGGACACCGGCATGTCGTAGCGTTCCTCGCGGTCCCACGGCACCTGCTGGACGGCGAAGCCGCTGGCTCCTCGGCCGAAAACCGTTCCGCTGAACAGGAACTGCAGCGGGATGGTGCCGTCGCGCAGCGCGTGCAGGTACTTCGCCGCAGCCACCTCGAAGTCGTAGGTGCACTCGAGGGGCAGCTGGACCTGGGTGGTGCCGGTGAATCCCTGCACCATCGCGGTGGCGTGCTGCCACAGGAATGAGTGTTGTGTGGCGGCCCAGCGTTCCCGCGGCCCGAACAGGTCCATCAGCTCGGCGGCTTCGTCGTCGGAATACTGGCGCCGCGACGGCTCGATGCGAACCTGACAGCGCAATGCGATCGCGTGCACCGGCTCCTCGCCGACAGAGGCGATGCCGACCCGCGCCATCAGGATCGGCGTCACCGCGTACGGTTCCGGCGCGACGTCGAGAACGGCGAACGTAACGTCGGTCATCGCGACCACCACCCGGCTGCGGTCATCGAGCAGTTCGAAGAACTCGTCGATGTAGTTGCGTACATCCTGGCCGCCGTCGAAGCCGCGCCACATCATCCGCAACCGGCCGACGAACTCGTAGCAGGCATCGATCGGGACCAAATAGGCCTGCGGAGACGCGGTTTCATCATCGGGCACCCGCACCAGCAGCGCCTCGGTGTCCGCAGCGATGGTGTCAGCCCTGGGGTCGGCGGTGCGGATGTCCGTCCACGCCTGCAGATCCAGCTCGGATTCGGTGGCGCCCGCCGGGCCGGGGTAGAACGCCACCGTGCGGCCGAGCGCCGAGTTGTGGAAGAAGAACGCCAGCCCGACCGGTATCTGCAGCGCCTCCCACTGGCGACGGTCCAGCGCGAAATCCGGGAACGCGAGGTAGCGGTCGGGGATGGCGCGGAAGCGCAGCTCGGCCTCGGTATCGGTGAACAGCAGGTAGCAGCCGCGGCACACACACATCAGTTGGCGGCCTTCGAGGTTCACCACATGCTGGTGTTCGTCGGCGATGTCCTCCGCGCACATCTCGCAGCGTTCGCCCGCAGCCGCGGGCGCCGCGCGGTTGGCGCGGATGCGAGCCAGCACATCGAACGCACCGTCCATCACGCCACCCCTTGCGGCACGGCCATCGACAGCACACCGTCACGCACCAGGACAGGTATCGGATCCAGGTGACTGTCGCCGCCGACGCCTGCGCCCGCGTGCACCACGTCGAAGCCGGCGCCGCAGTTCGGACACCTCAGCACCGCTCCGCTGCAGCTGCGCGCCCGCCAAGGTTCCCGTGCAGGCCGAACATCGGTCGCGATAGGCGTAGACACGTCACCGCCGACGCGGCACACCAGCGCGGTGGCACCCGACACCCGGAAGCCGCCGACCTCGCCGTCGCCCAGCTCGGCGAGCTCGGGGACCGGCTGCCATGCAGTCGACGATGCCCATTGGTGTGAAGCTGGGTCAGCAGGGACTCGGCCGGAATCACGCCCGGACTCGGAGCTCTTCTCTGCGGCAACGACTTCGATCGAGGAGATCTCCGGCGCGGCGGCGCGGACCGCGTCCTCGACGGCCAGCTCCAACGTGACCGATGACGACGGACAGGTCTTGCAACTGCCCTGGAACTGAAGGCGAACCACACCGTCGTCGCACCCCGAGCAACGACACGTCACCGCCGTGCGACCCGAGGTAGGGCCGCACGCTGTCCAGCGCGTCGGCCACCCGCCGCTCGACGTCGTACGGATGCAATCCGTGCACCAGCAGGAGGCTGGCGACGAGGTCGTCGGCCGCGAACCGGTCCGCGAGGCCCGGATCCGCGGCCAACGCCACGTCCATCATCCGCTCGAGCACCGCTCCGTAGAGGTCGGTCACCTCACGGACGAGTTGCTCCGCGCGTTCCCGTGCGGCGGCGCCGCCGGAGGAGGACGCGTCGAGCAGGGTTTGGATGCGATCGCCCGCCGTGCGCCACTGCGCGTCGTCCTGGGTTTCGTCCGGGCCTGGCAGTGTCGGCGGGGCCATACCCTATTCCCCGGTTACGGATTGGGTGGGGGAGTGCAGTAGATCCAGCGTCTTCCCCTTGCCGAGGTACATGTGCACCCCGCACGGCAGACACGGGTCGAAACTGCGCACCGTGCGCATGATGTCGATGCCCTTGAAGTGCTCCCTGTCGTTCTCCTCGAAGATCGGCTGGCCCTGCACCGCGTCCTCGTACGGCCCGGTGTGCCGTAGCTGTCCCGCGGATTGGCGTTCCACGGTGTCGGCGGATACGGGTGGTAGTTCGCGATCTTGCCGTCGCGAATCACCATGTGGTGGCTGAGCACACCGCGCACCGCCTCGGTGAACCCGCAGCCGATGCCCTCGTCGGGCACCTCGAACTTCTCCCAGGTCTTGGTGCGGCCGGCGCGGATCTCCACCAGCGCCTTCTCGGCGAAGTGCAGTGCGCATGCCGCGGCGTAGGCCTGGAAGTACGTCCGGGCGCGGTTGCGTTCGAGCGTGTTGCTGCCGTACTGCGGAACCTTCCACTCGAACGACACGGGCCCCTTGAGCGCGGTCTTCGGCAGATTGATCTGCACGCTGTTGCCCGTGGCCTTCACGTAGCCGATGTCGACCAGGCCGGCGAGCGCGGTCGCCCACAGTCGGGCCAGCGGGCCGCCGCCGGTATCCAGCGCCAAGTGGTCCTTGCCGTCGAACCAGCGCGGCGACATCACCCAGCTGTACTTGCCCTCGAAGTCGCGCTTCTGCGGCCTCGGGTTGGTGTGCTGGTTCCACGGATGGCGCCGATCGATCGGGTTGCCGAGCGGATCGGTCTTGACGAACATCTCCTGGTCGGTCCAGTCGTCGTAATACGAGTGGCCCAACAGGATTCGGATGCCGAGGTTGATGTCCACCAGCGAATGGGTGTGCAGCTTGCCGTCGATCACCACACCGGGCGTGACGAACATGGCGTCGCCCCAGCGCTCCATGTCCTTGTAGGCGAAGTTGCAGACCTCGGGGTCCTGGAACGAACCCCAGCAGCCCAGCAGCGTGCGGCGCAGACCCACCTGGTCGTAACCGGGCAGTGCTTCGTAGAAGAAGTCGAAGAGGTCGTCGTGCATGGGCACGACCGCCTTCATGAACTCCACGTAGCGCATCAGCCGGGTCATGTAGTCCGTCATCAGCTGAATCGTCGCGGTGGTGCCGATTCCGCCGGGGTACAGCGTCGACGGATGCACGTGCCTGCCTTCCATGAGGCAGAACATCTCTCGCGTCCACCGGCTGACCTGCAGGGCCTCGCGGTAGAACTCGCCGGTGAACGGGTTGAGCGCCCGCATGATGTCGGCGATCGTCCGGTAGCCGTGCATGTCGGCGTGCGGCGCCTGGGTGTTCTCGGCCTTGGCCAGCACACTCGGATTGGTCTCGGAGACCATCTTCTCGCAGTAGTCCACGCCGACCAGGTTCTCTTGGAAGATGTTGTGGTCGAACATGTATTCCGCGGCCTCACCGAGGTTGATGAGCCACTCACCGAGGTGCGGCGGCTTCACGCCATAGGCCATGTTCTGGCAGTAGCAGGAACACGTGGCGTGGTTGTCACCGCAGATGCCGCAGATGCGGCTGGTGATGAAGTGGGCGTCGCGAGGATCCTTGCCCTTCATGAAGATCGAATAGCCGCGGAAGATCGACGACGTGCTGTGGCACTCGACGACTTCTCTGTTGTCGAAGTCGATCTTGGTGTAGATGCCGAGGCTGCCGACGATGCGGGTGATGGGATCCCATGCCATCTCCACCAATTGGCCGGGATCCCGCTTCACATGTGACGGCTCGGGGATGATCGTTGTCATCGAACTGTTCTCTTTCGTCTAATGGGCAGCGCCGCAAGACTTTTCGGCGATGGGAAACGCACGTGCAGCAGCCCGGGCAGGACCCGCACCTACCAGGTGCGGGTCGCTCCGGTCTCGAGTTTCGCGCCGGGATGCCGCCACTTTGGTTCTTTGTCCACCGTGCGGCCTGTGACGTGGCGAAGGTTGCGGATGACCGAGCCGTACAGACCCGACGCCGTCGTGGAAACCTTGCCGCCCGGGGGTTCGTCCATGAACGGCATGAACTTGTCCGGGAAGCCGGGCATCGTGCATCCGATGCAGATGCCGCCGACGTTCGGGCAGCCGCCGATGCCGTTGACCCATCCGCGCTTGGGGACGTTGCACTTGACGACCGGACCCCAACAGCCCAGTTTCACAATGCATTTCGGCGAACCGTATTCGGTGGCGAAGTCGCCCTGCTCGTAGTAGCCGGCCCGGTCGCAACCCTCGTGCACGGTGGCGCCGAACAGCCACTTGGGCCGCAGCGCGTCGTCAAGCGGAATCATCGGTGCCTGGCCGGTCGCCATGTAGAGCAGGTAGGTCAGCGTCTCGGCCATGTTGTCCGGATGCGCCGGGCAACCGGGCACGCACACGATCGGGATGCCTGCCTTGCTCTTCCAGTCCCACCCCAGATAGTCGGGCACACCCATCGCTCCGGTCGGATTGCCTGCCATGGCGTGGATTCCGCCGTACGTGGCGCAGGTTCCGACCGCGACGACCGCGGTGGCCTTCGGTGTCAGCCGGTCCAGCCATTCACTTGTCGTCATCGGCTGACCGGTCGCGGGGTCGTTGCCGAACCCGCACCAGTAGCCTTCGTCCTTGATCGCCTCGTTGGGAATGGACCCCTCGACGACAAGGACGAACGGCTCTAGCTCACCGCGTTCGGCCTTGAAGAACCACTCCAGGAAATCGTCGGCGCCCCCGGTCGGGCCGCACTCGAAATCGATAAGGGGCCAGTGGACGGCGATCTTGGGCAGACCGGGAAGTGCGCCGAGCGCAATCTCCTCGATGCTGGGTTGGGTGGCCGCAGTCAACGCCACCGAATCGCCGTCACAACTCAAGCCCGCGTTAATCCATAAGACGTGGATCAACGCCTCTTCCGCTTTGACTGCTGCTTCGCTTGGCATGCGTCACAGCTTTCCGGGGCCGGGGCTGGCGGCCCCCATAGCGCGCGGGGCTCGAGGCCCCCATAGCGATGAATGTGCCTGCGCCCCGCTTCTAGAGCGCTAATTTTTTGGTTTACTCTCGGGACAATGTCTTGTCAACGGAGTCGTTGTGACATATTGCCGTTTGCCCGAACGTTCGATCCAGTCGAACCACGCCGCGGTACCATCGCTCGTCGTAGCGGACAGTGGCAAAATCTCCGCCGTGGGATTGATTGACTTGACAAAGTCTCCAAACTTTTCAAGATCAAAGTCTACGTAGGGCAACAAGATCGATCTTGTTCAGCACGACCACGGCCGGCCGCGGCAAACATGTGCGGGATACTTGAGCGGCTTGTCGGCGCCCTCGGTGACCGAGATGACCACGAGTTTGCTGTGCTCGCCGAGATCGAACAGCGCCGGGCACACCAGATTGCCGACGTTTTCAATGAACAGCAATGACTGCGGCTCGCGGGTCGAGCGTCTCGAGCGCGCGGCGGATCATCTCGGCGTCGAGATGGCATCCCGCGCCGGTGTTCACCTGTACCGCGCGGCCCCGGCTGCGCGGATGCGTTCGGCGTCGAGCAGCGTTTCTTGATCGCCTTCGATGACGCTGACGGGCCGATGGTCCGCCGAGCTCTGCCGATCGTTCGTCTCGAGCAGGGTCGTCTTGCCCGCGCCTGGCGAGCTGGTGATGTTCAACGCAAGGATGTTGCGCTCCGCCAGCCATGCCCGATTCTGCTCGGCGATGAGGTCGTTCTTCGCCAGAACCTTCTGCTCGAGGGAGATCGTCTCGGTATGGACGTGGGTGTGCTCGTGCGAGTGGTCATGCGGATGGTGATGGTCGTGGTCGTGGTCGTGCTGATCATCGCCTGCCAGGGTGATCACCGCTGAATCGTCGCCGCAGCCACAGGTTGCGCACATGGTCAGCTCACTTCCATCGAGAGAATTTTCAGGTCCCGTCCGGCGAGCACTTCGACATCGGCACTGCCGCAGGGGCACAACAAGATCAGGTCGTGAAGCTCGAATTCTTTTGCGCAGGTGCGGCAGCGGGCCGTGCCGGGCTGCACGTCGAGGTCGAGACGCGCGCCGTCGGCCACTGTGCCCTCCGTGGCGAGCTCGAAGCAGAACTGCATCGAGTCGGGCACGACGGCGCACAGCGCGCCGATCTCCAACTTGATGCTGTGCACCCGGCGACCCGCGGCGTGTTCACACACCGCGTCGACAACACTTTGCGTTATCGCCATTTCGTGCACGGTTACCCCGTTTCGGCAGGGATGACCCCACCATAGGTCGCTGCGCGGCGGAATGCCGCAGCATCGGCGTGTCAGCTTGAATCGAACAGGTGTTCGTCTACTGTGGGCAGTGTTCGACGGCTAGATGCTGGTCAGGCCGACTTGTCGGTGGCTGCCTCTAGCGTCACGGCCAACTTGATCGACACCGATCAACCGGACACCACGAGGATGGAGACCACCCATGACGCAAGGCCCCGACCGGGAGAAAGCCCTCGAGCTGGCTCTCGCGCAGATCGAGAAGAGTCACGGCAAAGGTTCGGTGATGCGGCTTGGCGACGAGATACGCCAGCCGATCTCCGTCATCCCCACCGGCTCGATCGCCCTGGATGTGGCGCTCGGCATCGGCGGGCTCCCGCGCGGCCGGGTCGTCGAGATCTATGGCCCGGAATCCTCCGGTAAAACCACCGTCGCGCTGCACGCGGTGGCCAACGCCCAGGCGGCCGGCGGCATCGCGGCGTTCATCGACGCCGAGCACGCCCTGGACCCCGACTACGCCAGCAAGCTGGGCGTGGATACCGATTCGCTGCTGGTGTCCCAGCCCGACACCGGCGAGCAGGCGCTGGAGATCGCCGACATGCTGATCCGCTCGGGCGCCCTGGACATCCTGGTCATCGACTCGGTCGCCGCGCTGGTGCCTCGGGCGGAGATCGAGGGCGAGATGGGCGACAGCCACGTCGGCCTGCAGGCCCGGCTGATGAGCCAGGCACTGCGCAAGATTACCGGCGCGCTGAGCAATTCGAACACCACCGCGATCTTCATCAACCAGCTCCGCGAAAAAATCGGAGTGATGTTCGGAAGTCCGGAAACGACAACGGGCGGAAAGGCTTTGAAGTTCTACGCCTCGGTTCGGTTGGACGTCAGGCGGATTGAAACTCTCAAGGATGGCACTGATGCGGTGGGCAACCGTACCCGCTGCAAGGTCGTCAAGAACAAGATGGCACCGCCGTTCAAGCAGGCCGAGTTCGACATCCTCTACGGCAAGGGCATCAGCAGGGAAGGCTCGCTCATCGACATGGGTGTCGAGCAGGGCTTCATCCGCAAGTCCGGCTCCTGGTTCACCTACGAGGGCGAGCAGCTGGGGCAGGGCAAGGAGAACGCCCGCACCTTCCTGATGGAAAACGCCGACGTGGCCAACGAGATCGAGAAGAAGATCAAGGAAAAGCTCGGCATTGGCGCCGTCGTGACCGCTGACGTGACCCATGACGAAGTCCTGCCCGCCCCCGTCGACTTCTGAGGTCCCTCGCGAGGAGCAGGCGCGAGCCCTGTGCCTGCGTCTGCTCACCGCGAGGGCGCGAACCCGTGCCGAGCTGGCCGGTCAGCTGACGAAGCGGGGATACCCCGATGACGTCAGCGGCCGCGTGCTCGATCGGCTGGCCCAGGTCGGCCTCATCGACGACGTTGACTTCGCCGAGCAGTGGGTGCAGTCGCGACGCGTGAACGCCGGAAAAGGCAAGCGCGCCTTGGCCGCTGAGCTGCGGACCAAGGGCGTCGACAATGACGTGATCACCGCGGCACTCGCCGACATCGATGCGGGAGCAGAGCGGGAGCGCGCCGAGCAACTGGTCCGCGACAAGCTGCGACGAGAAAAGCTCGGCGACGGCGACGACCCGAAGGTGATGCGCAGGCTGGTCGGGATGCTGGCCCGCCGCGGCTACGGCCAGTCGATGGCCGTCGACGTGGTCACCTGTGAACTGGCCAACGAGCGGGAGCGGCGTCGGGTCTAGATGGTGCCCCCGGCGCCCGCGCCGAACGTACCCGTCGTCACGGGCTGGATGTGCATAGGCGCTGGGCCCTTACGGGATCGGCGCATGCGACCTTCGAGCCAGGTCGCGAACCAGGACAGGGCGAAGTTGACGCTGATCATCAACAACGCGATGACGATCAACGCGGGGACGTAGTTGCCGTACGCCGAGCCGACCTGGGTGCCTTGGCGCACCATCTCGAGGAAGGTGATCTGGTAGCCGATCGCGGTGTCCTTGAGAACGACCACCATCTGCGAGATCAGCACCGGCAACATCGATGTGATGGCCTGCGGCAGCAGGATTGACCGCATGGTCTGACCCCAGCTCAGGCCGAGCGCGGACGCCGCCTCCGACTGTCCGCGGGGCAGTGCATTGATGCCGGCACGGACAATTTCGGCGATGACGGCACCGTTGTACAGCGTCAGGCCCGTGATGACGCCCGCCAACGCCAGTTGCTTGGACGGGAACACGTCGTAATCCGCATATAAGAAATAGGCGAAGATCATCATGATCAGCACGGGCACCGCGCGGAAGAACTCCACCACTACCGAACATGGCCAGCGGATTGCGGGGTGGGTGGACATCCTGCCCACGCCGAGCAGCGAATCCCAGCGCCAGGCCAGCACGATCGACACCGCGGCGGCGGTCAGCGTGCCCTGCACGCCGGGCAGGATGTAGGTCTTCCACAGGTTGGCCGTCAGGAACGGTTCCCACTTCGCAGCGGTCAGTTGACCCTTCGAGTTCAGCTGCGAGTACACCATCCAGATCACCAGCGCGATGACCAGCGCCGTGACGACGTTGAAAATCCGGTTCCGGGCCCGTGCGCGGGGTCCCGGCGCGTCGAAGAGAACTGAACCTGCCATCTACCGTGCCACCGCCAGCCGTTTACCAAGCCAGCCGAAGAACAGCCCCATCGGCAGCGTCAGGATGACGAATCCGACCATGAAGATGGCGCCGATGTAGAGCAGCGCCGCCTCGTTCTCGATCATCGTCTTCATCAACAACGCGGCCTCCGCCACGCCGATCGCCGATGCGATCGTGGTGTTCTTCGTCAACGCGATCAACACCGAGCCGAGCGGAATGATCACCGCGCGAAACGCTTGCGGCAGCAAGATGATTCGCAGATTCTGACTGAACGTCAACCCCAACGACCGCGCGGCTTCTGCCTGGCCAAGGGGCACCGTGTTCACCCCGGAGCGCACCGTCTCACATACGAACGCCGCCGTATAGACGGTGAACCCGAGTACCGCCAGCCGGAAGTTGCTGTCCTCGATCGACGTCAGCGACTTCGAATCCACCAGGGTGATGCCAAGCGTCTGCGCCAGTCCGAACGAGCAGAACAGGATGATCAGCGTCAGCGGCGTGTTGCGCACCACGTTGACGTAGGTCGTCCCCAACCAGTTCATCATCGGCACCGGTGACAGCCGCATCGCTGCCAGCAGCGTGCCAAGGATCAGTGCACCGATGGCCGAATACACCGTCAACTGGATGGTGGTCCAGAACGCCTCGAAGATCTCGCTCTGGTACTTGCTGAACAGCTCCACGTCGGCGGGTGGCCGCTTACTTGTCGACCGGCGGCGGCGTTGGGGCCGTGATGCCGGCGGGGCCGAGGTTCTTGTCGAACGCCGCCTTCCAGGCGCCGTCCTGCTCCATCTTGGTGATCGCGTCGTTGATCTTGGTGCGCAGTTCGGTGTCGCCCTTCTTCAGGCCGATGCCGTAGCGCTCCTCGGAGAACGGCTTGCCGACGATCTTGAAGGCACCCGGGGTCTGCGCGGCGTAGCCGGCCAGGATCACCTCGTCGGTCGTCACGGCGTCGATCGCGCCGTTCTTCAGCGCCTCGACACATGCCGAATAGGTGTCGTACTGCTGCAGCTGCACACCGGGGTACTTGTCCTTGATGCGCTGCGCAGGCGTCGAACCCGAAACCGAGCACAGCTTCTTGTTGTTCTGCAGCGACTCGGCGCCGGTGATGTCGGTGTTGTCCGCCTTCACCAGCAGGCTCTGCCCGGTGATCAGGTAGGGCCCGGCGAAGTCGACCTTTTCCTTACGCGCATCGGTGATGGAGTAGGTGGCGGCGATGAACTTGACCTGATCGTTCTGGATCAGCGTCTCGCGCTGGCCGGACGGTGATTCCTTCCACTCGATCTTGTCCTCGCTGTAGCCGAGTTCCTTGGCGACGTACTTCGCGACGTCGACGTCGAAGCCGCTCATCGTTCCGTCCGGGTTCTTCAATCCGAGGCCGGGCTGGTCGAACTTTGTGCCGATGACAATCGTGTCGCCACCGCCGCCGCCACCACCACCGCCGCAGGCGGTTGCCGAGAAGGGCAATGCGATGGCGAGTGCGACGGCTGCTGCGACTCGCACCTTGATGGACGGCATGTTCGGTTCCTTTCGCCGGGGCGTTTTAGTGCTTGAGAATCTTGCTGAGAAAGTCTTTTGCGCGATCGGTTTTCGGGTTTCCGAAGAAGTCGGATGGTTCGGAGGATTCGACGATCGCCCCGCCGTCCATGAACACGACGCGGTTCGCGGCGCCGCGTGCGAAACCCATCTCGTGGGTGACAACCACCATGGTCATCCCCTCCTTGGCCAACGACGTCATCACGTTGAGAACTTCGTTGATCATCTCGGGATCCAGCGCGCTGGTCGGCTCGTCGAACAGCATGACTTTCGGGTTCATCGCCAGCGACCGCGCGATCGCCACCCGCTGCTGCTGGCCACCCGACAGTTGCGCCGGATACTTGTCTGCCTGGTTGGCGATGCCAACCCGCTCCAGCAGTGACATCGCTTTTTCGCGGGCCTCGGCCTTCGACTTCTTGCGCACCTTCATCGGCGCAAGCGTGACGTTGTCCAGAATCGTCTTGTGCGCGAATAGATTGAACGACTGGAACACCATGCCGACGTCGGACCGCAGCTGCGCCAGCTTGCGGCCCTCGGCAGGTAGCACCACACCGTCGATCGCAATGGTGCCGGAGTCGATGGGCTCGAGCCGATTGATGGTGCGGCACAACGTCGACTTGCCCGACCCCGACGGCCCCAGCACGACGATCACCTCGCCGCGATCGACATCCAGATCGATGTCCTTGAGCACATGCAGCGCGCCGAAGTGCTTATTCACCGACTTGATCGAGATCATCGGCGCGCCGGAAGGACTCGGATCCGCATCCTTTACATCTGAAGCGGGGCTCCCCATGGGTGCAGACCTTACCCAGGGAACGCCCAGCTTGCCTGGAACTCGCGAATCCACTCAGATCGCCGCGCTGACGCCGTCCGTACGATAGGGCCGTGACTTCGATGGTGACGCAGGAGGTGAACGGGAGCCAGTCCCGTTCGCCAGCAGGGTCGCACCTATCAGGTCCGCACCTACGGCTGCCAGATGAATGTGCACGACTCCGAACGACTGGCTGGGTTGCTGGAAGCTGCCGGGTACCAGCGTGCAGCAGACGGAACCGACGCCGACGTCATCGTGTTCAACACCTGCGCCGTACGGGAAAATGCCGACAACAAGCTGTACGGCAACCTCAGCCACCTCGCGCCGCGCAAGCAGGCCGACCCCGACATGCAGATCGCCGTCGGCGGTTGCCTGGCGCAGAAGGACCGCGACACCGTCCTGCGCAAAGCCCCGTGGGTCGACGTCGTGTTCGGTACCCACAACATCGGCTCGCTGCCGACGCTGCTCGACCGCGCCCGCCACAATCGCCAAGCTCAGGTCGAAATCGTCGAGGCGCTGGAGGAATTCCCGTCGTCGCTGCCTGCGGCGCGCGAATCCGCTTACGCTGCATGGGTTTCGATCTCAGTCGGCTGCAACAACACCTGCACGTTCTGCATCGTGCCCGCGCTGCGCGGCAAGGAGGTCGACCGCAGGCCCGGCGACGTGCTGGCCGAAGTGCAGTCGCTCGTCGACCAGGGCGTACTCGAGGTGACGCTGCTGGGCCAGAACGTCAACGCCTACGGCGTCTCCTTTGCCGACCCCGAGCGAGCCCCGTGATCGCGGCGCATTCGCCAAGCTGCTGCGCGCGTGCGGGCGCATCGACGGCCTCGAGCGGGTGCGGTTCACCTCTCCGCATCCCGCCGAGTTCACCGACGATGTGATCGACGCGATGGCCGAGACCCCGAATGTGTGCCCGACGCTGCACATGCCGTTGCAGTCCGGCTCCGACCGCATCCTGCGGGCCATGCGGCGCTCGTATCGTTCCGAGCGCTACCTCGGCATCATCGAGAAGGTGCGGGCGGCGATCCCGCACGCCGCGATCACCACCGACCTCATCGTCGGGTTCCCCGGTGAAACCGAGGAAGACTTTCAGGCCACGCTCGACGTGGTGGCCCAGGCGCGGTTCTCGAGCGCGTTCACCTTCCAGTACTCCAAGCGCCCCGGTACGCCGGCCGCCGAGCTGGACGGGCAACTTCCGAAAGCCGTTGTGCAGGAACGCTATCAACGGCTGATCGACCTTCAAGAGAAGCATCTCGCTCGAGGAGAACACCGCGCAGATCGGGCGCAGCCGTCGAGCTGCTGGTGGCCACTGGCGAAGGCCGTAAGGACGCCAGCACCGCACGGATGTCGGGGCGTGCCCGCGACGGCCGGCTGGTGCATTTCAACCCGGCGGGCCTCGACGATCCGGGCCGGCGACATCGTCACCACCACGGTCACCGGGGCCGCGCCGCACCACCTGATCGCCGACGGCGACCCGCACACCCATCGGCGCACCCGTGCAGGCGACGCGCACGCGGCAGGCGAGAAGCCGCGCACCGGTGTCGGACTCGGCATGCCCGGCATCGGTGTCCCGGCGCAACAGCCCGCCTCGTCCGGGTGTGCCCGGTGACCGCAGGCGATCCGAACAACGGCGACTTCGAAGAGTTCAAGGGCGACATCGAGGCTGCCGAACGCCGCGTGGCGCGTGAAATCGACCCGGGCGCACGGGCGTTGGTGATCGCCATCGCGTGTCTTCGTGCTGCTGCTGACCTTCGTGCTGCCGCACACCGGTGACGCAAAGGGCTGGGACGTGCTGGTCGGTGACGACACGGCGATCCGCAACGGCATTGCATTGCCGTCGCGGGTGTTCAGTTGGCTGGCGCTGGTGTTCGGTGTCGGCTTCTCGATGCTGGCGCTGACGACCCGCCGATGGGCGCTGGCGTGGATCGCGCTGGCCGGATCCACGGTGGCGTCCTTCACCGGCCTGCTGGCGGTGTGGTCGCGGCAGACCGCGCCCGGACACCTCCCGGTCCTGGCATCGGGCTGATCATCGCGTGGCTTGCGGTGATCGTGCTGGCCTTCAACTGGGCCCGCGCGGTGTGGGCACGCACCGCCCTGCAGCTCGCGGCGGAGGAGGAACGCCGCCGGATCACCGCCGAACGTCAGAAGAAGGGCTTGTTGGACACCCTTCGCGACGACACCGACGACACCGGCCGATACACAACGGGGTCGGAGAAGCCCTAGCCCCTCTTGCCGAGCGCCTGGGCGGCGGCGTCGGCCCACTGACGCCACTGTTCGGCGCTGGCACGTGCCTCCTCGGCGTCCTTGGTCCGCCCCGCCGCTGCGGCCTTTTCCGCCTGTCGTTCGAATTGCTCTGCACGAGAACGGAATTGGTCTGCCCGTGGCCTTCGCTTCCGGATCGACCCCTCCGGATCGGCGCGTCGCGCACCTTCTTCTCGATCGGCGCGCAGTCGTCGCTCCAGCTCGGCGACCTCGTTCGCGCGGCACCTTGCCGATCGCATCCCACTTGTCGCCGATCGCCCGCAGCGCGGCACGTGCCGCGTCCAGGTCGGAGGTGTCGAGCTTCTCCGCCTCGGCCAGCAGCGCCTCCTTGGCCTCGGCGTTCGCGCGGAACTCGGCGTCGCGCTCGGAGCTGGCGGCGTTGCGGGCGGAGAAGAACGTGTCCTGCGCGGCCTTGAACCGCTGCCACAGCGCGTCGTCGACGTCCTTGGCGGCGCGTCCGGCGGCCTTCCACTCCGTCAGCAGGTCACGGAACGCGGCGCCGGTGGCGCCCCAGTCGGTGGAGTCGGCCAGTTCCTCGGCGCGTTCGCACAGCGCCTCCTTGGCCTGCCGGGCGCCCGCGCGTTCGCGGTCGAGCTCGGCGAAATGAGAGCCGCGGCGGCGGTTGAAGGTCTCGCGGGCCGTCGAATACCGCTTCCACAGCGCATCATCGGTCTTGCGGTCCAGCCCGCTGATGGTCCGCCACTCCTCGAGCATTTCGCGCAGCCGGTCGCCTGCGACCTTCCACTGCGTCGCATTCGCCGCAAGGTCTTCGGCCTCGGCGGCCAGCGCCTCCTTGCGTGCGGTCTGCGCGGCGCGGTGCTCGTCGCGCTTGGCCTTGTCCGCCTGGGCGGCGGCGTCGGCGTGCTCGACGATGGTGGTCAGCCGCGCGGCGAGCGCGTCGACGTCACCCAGCACGTGCGCCTCTGGCAGGCTCTCGGCAAGCGCAGCGGCGGCCGACTTGATCTTGCGGGCGTCGCCGGTCCCTGACTCCAGCCGGCGCTCCATCAGCGCGACCTCGGTGTGCAGGTCGTCGAAGCGGCGGCCGAAGTGCTCGAACGCGGCCTCGGTGTCGCCGGCCTGCCACGAGCCGATGACGCGTTCACCGGATCCGGTGATCAGCCAGACGGTGCCGTCGGGGTCGACGCGGCCGAACCGGTGCGGATCGCTCGATACCGGTGCGGCGACCGTCGCCGCGGGCTTGCCGGGGCGGGGGACGGGGCGCGGTGGTCCTGGCCGGGGAGCGGGTTTGGGGGTGGAGGCTTCCCCACCTGGCTCGCTGGTCGTCATATCCGTTACCTCGTACCCTCCGCGCGGGAACCCGCGCACCTGCCGCGCGACGCGGCGCCTGATAGCTCGAACGCTATTCAAACAGGTCGCCGCGGCCCGCGCCCACGCCTTTCGCGATGCATTTGCCTACGCTCTTCCCAACACAAACGGGAGGCCGTGGATGGACAAGGCGGATATCGCCGCCCTGCTTGCCCTCGGCGCTGCGTTCTTCATCGCGATCGGCGACGTCATCCATCAGCGGTCCGCGCAGGAGGTGACCGACGAACCGGTCAGCCACGTCGAGCTGTTCATGCGCTTGCTGCGCGATCGTCAGTGGTGGCTGGGCAGCCTGGTCTCGGCGGCTGGATTCGGTCTGCAGGCCGCCGCGCTCGGCTTCGGTTCGGTGCTGTTGGTGCAGGCGCTGCTGGTCACGTCGCTGCTGTTCGCGCTGCCGATCAACGCGTGGTTGACGCACCGGCAGGGTGTCGCGCTGGAACTGGACATGGGCGGCGCTGCTGGCCACCGCGGTTGCGGTCATCGTCACCGTCGGCAATCCGACCGCAGGGCATTCCCGGGCGTCGTTGGAGACGTGGACGGCGGTGATCGCCGTGCTCGGGCCCGCGCTGGTGCTGTGCGTGGTTGGCGCGCGGATCTGGTCAGGAACCGTCAGCGCGGTGCTGCTTGCGGTGGTGTCCGGCGCGTTGTGGGGCGTGTTCGCGGTGCTGACGAAGGGCGTGGTGGATCGTCTCGACGACGGTCTGTGGGCGCTGCTGCGAACGCCCGAGCTGTATGTGTGGGCGCTTGGTCGCGATCGCGGGCACGGCCTGGCAGCAGTCGTCGTTCCGGGCAGGCGCGCTGACCGCGTCGCTGCCGACCATGACCGTCACCGAGCCGGTGGTCGGGTCGGTGCTGGGCATCGTCGTGCTCGGCGAGACGTTGCGGCCGGGCGACGCTGGGTGGCTGACGCTGATCGTCGCGGTGGCGGTGATGGTGGTCGCGACGGCCGCGCTTGCCCGCGGCGAGGCGGCCGGTGCCACCACGCAACCCGCGTGAGCATTAGTTTGGTGACGTGCTGAGCGCCATTGCGATCATCCCGTCGGCACCCGTCATGGTCCCCGAGCTGGCGGCGACCGCCGCCGAGCGAACTCGCGGAGCTGCGGGAGGCGGTGTTCACCGCCGCGGGGTCGCTGCCGCCGAGGTGGATCGCGGTCGGCGTCGGTGCCGCCGACGCGGTGCTGGGACCGGATGTGGCGGGCACCTTCGCGGGCTACGGCGTCGACCGTGCGCGTCACGCTGTCACCCGACGCCTCTGACACACCCGCGCGAACTGCCGCTGTGCGCGTTGATCGCGGGCTGGGTCCGCGGACAGGCCAAGCCGGACGCGCGTGCAGAGGTGCGGGTGTACGCCGCCGACCACGACGTCGACGCCGCGCTGGCCCGTGGTCGCCGGTTGCGCGCCGAGATCGACGCGGCGGCCGATCCGGTCGGCGTGCTCGTCGTCGCCGACGGCGCGCACACGCTCACCCCGCCTGCGCCCGGCGGGTACGACCCCGACTCGATAGCCCATACAGGCCGCGCTCGACGACGCGCTCGCCGCCGGCGATGCCGCCGCGCTGACCCGGCTGCCCGACGCCATCGTCGGCCGGGTCGCCTACCAGGTGCTGGCCGGGCTCACCGAGACGCCGCGGTCGGCCAAGGAGCTGTATCGCGGCGCGCCCTACGGCGTCGGCTACTTCGTCGGCGTCTGGCAGCCATGAGGCCCATCGCGATCATCGGCCCGACCGGCACCGGAAAGTCGGCGTTGGCATTGGCCGTCGCCGAACGCGTCGGCGGGGAGATCGTGAACGCCGACGCCATGCAGCTCTACCGCGGCATGGACATCGGCACCGCGAAGCTGCCGGTTTCCGAGCGGCGGGGCATCCCGCACCACCAGCTCGACGTTCTCGACGTCACCGAGACGGCCACCGTCGCCCGCTACCAGCAGGCCGCGGCCGCCGATATCGAGGCGATCGCCGCGCGCGGCGCGGTCCCGATCGTCGTCGGCGGATCCGATGATGTACATCCAGTCGCTGCTCGACGAATGGTCGTTTCCCGCGACCGACGCTGCGGTGCGCGCCAAATGGGAGGGCAGGCTGGCCGAGATCGGTGTCGGCGCCTTGCACGAGGAGCTGGCCCGCGTCGACGCCGACGCCGCCTCGTCGATCCTGCCCACCGACGGTCGCCGCATCGTGCGGGCGCTGGAGGTGGTCGAGCTGACCGGACAACCGTTCGCGGCGTCGGCGCCGGTGATCGGCACGCCCAGATGGAACACCGCGATCATCGGATTGGATTGGGACACAGCGCTTCTCGATGAGCGGCTGGCCCAGCGGACGGACAAGATGTTCGCCGACGGCCTCGTCGGCGAGGTGACGGCGCTGCTGGACGCCGGCCTGCGCGACGGGGTCACCGCGTCGCGGGCGTTGGGATATGCCCAAGTGATCGCCGACCTCGACGAGGGCGGCGACGGAACGGCCGCCCGCGAGCCGACCTTCTTCGGCACCCGCCGCTATGTCCGCCGCCAGCGGTCGTGGTTCCGCCGCGACCACCGCATCACCTGGCTCGACGGCGGCGCCCCCGACAACGTCGAGCACACGCTGCGGATATGGCGGCACGTATCCTGAACTGGTGATGTTCGCCAAGGGCCACGGCACGCAGAACGACTTCGTGCTGCTGCCCGACCCGGAAGGCCGGTTGTCGTTGACGCCTGCCGCGGTGGCCGCGCTGTGCGACCGTCGCCGGGGCCTTGGCGCCGACGGCGTGCTGCGGGTGACGCAGGGCGGAGGCGGCGTTGGCCGCCGGGGTGTTCGATCGGCTGCCCGAGGGTGTTTCGGCAGGCGACTGGTACATGGACTACCGCAACGCCGACGGCTCCATCGCGCAGATGTGCGGCAACGGGGTGCGGGTGTTCGCCCACTACCTGCGGGCCAGCGGGCTGGAGAGCCGCGACGAGTTCGTCGTCGGCTCACTGGCCGGGCCTCGCCCCGTGGTGCTGCACCAGTGGGACGACACCACCGCGGACGTCACGGTCGAAATGGGCAAGACCAACCAGCTCGGCACGGGTGAGGCGATCGTCGGCGGTCGGCCGTTCGCCGGGCTGGCCATCGACGTCGGCAACCCGCACCTGGCGTGCGTCGACCCCGACCTGACCGTCGATGAACTCGCGGCCCTCGACGTCGCCGCACCGGTTTCGTTCGATCGCGCGCAGTTCCCCGACGGCGTCAACGTCGAGGTGCTGACGGCGCCGCACGGTGGAGCGGTGTCGATGCGGGTACACGAGAGAGGTGTCGGCGAAACGCGATCCTGTGGCACCGGAACCGTCGCCGCGGCCGTCGCGGCGCTGGCGTTCGACGGCGCGACCACGGGCACGCTGCGGGTGCGTATTCCCGGCGGGGAGGTCACCGTCGCGGTCACCGATGCCAGCAGCTACCTGCGCGGCCCGTCGGTCTTGGTGGCGCGCGGCGAGCTGTCAGAGGAATGGTGGCGCGTCCGCATCAGCGTTAATTCGGGTGCACGAGCCGTCGTGCCGTGCAAATCTGTTAGGGCTTATGACATCTCCCGATTTTCCCGTTAGCGACATCCCCAGCGCGGGTGAGCTGGCCCTCGAAGACCGCGCGGCGCTGCGCCGCGTGGCCGGTCTGTCGACCGAACTCGCCGACATCTCCGAGGTCGAGTACCGGCAGCTGCGGCTGGAGCGCGTCGTGCTGGTCGGCGTGTGGACCGAAGGCAGCGCCGCCGACGCCGAGGCCAGCATGGCCGAGCTCGCCGCGCTCGCCGAGACCGCAGGCTCCGAAGTGCTCGAGGGCCTCGTCCAGCGCCGCGACAAGCCCGACCCGTCGACCTACATCGGCTCCGGCAAGGCGCAGGAGCTGCGCGAGGTCGTGGTGGCCACCGGTGCCGACACCGTGATCTGCGACGGCGAACTGAGCCCCGCGCAGCTCAACGCGCTGGAGAAGGCGGTCAAGGTCAAGGTCGATCGACCGCACCGCGCTGATTCTCGACATCTTCGCCCAGCACGCCACCAGCCGCGAAGGCAAGGCGCAGGTCTCGCTCGCGCAGATGGAATACATGCTGCCGAGACTGCGCGGCTGGGGCGAATCGATGTCGCGGCAGGCCGGTGGCCGCGCGGGCGGCAGCGGCGGCGGCGTGGGTCTGCGCGGCCCCGGCGAGACGAAGATCGAGACCGACCGGCGGCGCATCCGCGAACGAATGTCCAAGCTGCGCCGCGAGATCAAGGACATGAAGAAGATCCGCGACACCCAGCGGAGCAAGCGACTGGCCAGCGACGTGCCGTCGATCGCGATCGTCGGCTACACCAACGCGGGCAAGTCCAGCCTGCTCAACGCGCTGACCGGCGCGGGTGTGCTGGTGGAGAACGCGTTGTTCGCCACGCTCGAACCCACCACGCGCCGTGGGGAATTCGACGGACGGCAGGCCGTTCGTGCTCACCGACACCGTCGGGTTCGTGCGGCATCTGCCGACCCAGCTGGTCGAGGCGTTCCGCTCCACGCTGGAGGAGGTCGTCGACGCCGACCTGCTGGTGCACGTGGTCGACGGCTCCGACGCCAACCCGCTGGCGCAGATCAACGCGGTCCGGCAGGTGGTCTAACGAGGTGATTGCCGACCACGATGGCAAGCCGGCCCCGGAGCTGTTGGTGGTCAACAAGATTGACGCGGCGGGTGGTCTGGCGATGGCTCAGCTGCGCCGCGCGCTGCCCGACGCGGTGTTCGTCTCCGCGCGCACCGGCGACGGCCTTGACCGGCTGCAGCAGCGGATGGCGGAGCTGATCGCGCCCGACCGACACCATGGTCGACGTGACGATCCCGTACGACCGCGGTGATCTCGTCAACCGGGTGCACGCCGACGGCCGGGTGGACGCCACCGAGCACACCTGCCGACGGCACCAGGATCAAGGCGCGCGTGCCGATTCCGTTGGCGGCCAGCCTGCGCGAGTTCGCGACGTTCTAGACGTGCGTTAAGTCCACACTCGCCGACTGTCATCGTCCGCTGTGAGCCACGCGGGCGGGTCGGCGGGCTCGGCGAGGTGCTCGAGCAGTTCGGTGATCGGCAGCGGCCGGCCGCAGAAGTACCCCTGTGCCACCGCGCAGCCGTAAGAGGCTAGGACCCTCGCCGTTTCGACATTCTCGACGCCTTCTGCCACCGCGGTCAGACCCAGGGTCTCGGCGAGATCGATCACGGTGCGGACGATTGCCGCCGCGCGGCGATCCGCAGTGATCGCCGCGATGAAGGACCGGTCGAGCTTGACCTCGTCAATGGGCAGCTCGCGCAGATAGGACAACGCTGAGTAGCCCGTGCCGAAATCATCGATGGCAATACGGACGCCCAATTCGTGCAACTCTTGCAGGACCTTGAGCGCACGGTTCAGGTTGCTCAGCAGAAACTCTTCGGTTATCTCTACAACCAACAGACTCGGGCTCAGGTCGCGGCGGGACAACGCGTCGGCGATTTGCCGCGGCAGATCGAGATCTCCGAGACTCGGCGGGAACAGATTTACCGCAACGGGCAGTGGGCCATGGCGTTCGCGCAACTGCACAGCGCCGTCGAGTGCCTCATCGAGCACGACCATCGTCATCGCGTGCATAAGTCCGTTCTGTTGCACAGCGGGAAGGAAGTGTTCCGGTTCCATCAGCCCGCGCGCTGGATGATCCCAACGGACAAGGGCTTCGACGCCGACGACTTCGCCCGATCGCAGATCGACCTTCGGCTGATAGTGCACGCACAGTTCGCGTTTCGCGACCGCAGTACGCAGTTGATCGAGCAGCTGCATGCCAGCGCGTGTGGTTTCGAGCGCTCCGTCGCCTGCGGCTTCGGTGGTGTAGAACAGGTAGCCGATGTGTTGCCGCTTCGCGCGGTACATCGCGATGTCAGCGTTGCGCAGCAACGTGCCGACGTCGTGGCCGTGCATGGGGCTGGTCGCGATGCCAATGCTGCCCGTGACCTGTACGCGAAGGCCTTCGAGCGGCACCGGCTTTTCTACAGCGACGAGCAACCTGCGTGCCGCTTGCGTCGCGCCGTCGTCGTCGGCGTCGGGCAGGAGTACGGCGAATTCGTCACCACCGAGGCGGACCAGCAGGTCCTCGTCGCGCAGGCTGGCGTTCAACCGGGCGGCGACAACGCGCAGCAGTTCGTCTCCTGCGGCGTGGCCCAAGGAGTCGTTGACGTCTTTGAAGTTGTCGAGATCCAAGAGCAGCAGTGCCGGCGAAAGTCCGTGGCCCGGGGTTGCGTAGCAACAAGCCCGCTCGGGCGTAGAAGCCGCGCCGGTTCGGCAGCCCGGTCAGATCGTCGGTGCGCGCGAGGTGAGCGTGCTCGCCGGCGGGACCAGATTCCCAGTACGCGGCCAGGATTCGGCCCAACGACACCAACACGGTAGTGAGTGCGAGATACGTTGCAGCCGGTGTGATTTCGATGTAGTCATCGAGTATGAGAATGGCGAGGCCCAAGCAGGTGGTGACGATTGGTACGGCCAAGGACACCGCGCGCGGGACACGGTCGATCGAGGCCCGGCGATGCCGTCCTGGCGCCAACGCGGTGATGGTGACTGCAACAACGGACGCTCCGTCGACGAAACCGCCATACCCGTAGCTGTCGTCAACGGCCTGAAGCAGATAGGCCGAGTCGACGAATGCGAACAGCGCCGACCCCGCAGCGAGCCACCATAAACCGGGCGGCGGGTGCCACCGGAACACTGCACAGGCTGCAAGGATGGCGGCCAGCAGACACGACGTCCAGAACCGGATAGGCGAGAGTCGTCGCTACTACAACGAGACCGCCGCCCAAATCCGACAATGCCGCGGGTAGCACCAACTCGGCCGCCACAGACGCAGTTCCCAAACCCACAAGGAGTCCGTCGAACCCGATGGTCAGCGGGAAATGCTCGATCCGAGCCCGCACCAGCAACCACACTGCGAGGAAGACGCAGGGGTAGTACGCCAGCCACAGCGCATCCGTCAGTGTCGGGAAGGGTTCTGGCTCGATCGGCTGGATGAACCAGCACCAGTAGGTGTTCGCAAGCGCACTGAACGCCAAGGCTGCCGCGACAAATTGCCAGGCACGACGATCGGGACTCGACCGTCGAATTCGGACCAGGCATAGCAGCGCGGCAGCCCCGTAGGCGAGGTTCTGCAATATCCCATCGATCAACCACGAGTAGTCGGGGTCGCGATCGAACAGGGGCAACGTTGTCCACAGGTACGTTGCGATGGTCGTCAGCAGGAGGAATTGCAGCGGTCTGCGCCATCGGCCGGCCGTCCGCGCCACTTTCGGATCGGGTGGCACCGGCCGTAAGAACGTGGGGCGTAGCTCGGAGTCGGCCGACTCTCTGCGGCAAATTCCCACTTCGTCTCCCACACGGACATTGACCAGCGCTTCGAACACCAGCGGTGTTCTCTATGAGTAGAGCATAACTGCGTCTAAGCAGTGCGGAACGCGCCGCGATGCCATCGCGGCTTTAAGCGTGAATGGCGCTAGCTGAAGATCACCGTGTTAGCTATTGCGCTTTCTGGCTATCACCTTTTGATTTATCCCCGAGTTTGCGGTCGGCTAGTTGTCGACTATGTCGAGGACATCCGCGGCAACGGCGCTCATCACGCGCTGCGCCAGTTGCGCTTTCAGCTCGTCGAGCCGCCGCTCCTGGGCTTCGGTGCGGTCTTCGGTGCGCGCCAGGTCGATGAACTCGTCGGTGACGAACCCGTCGCGCAGCAGCAGCGTCGCGGTCGCGGTCGGCTGATGCCGACCACGAACACGAAGTCCTCCAGTAGCCGTCCGCGGTCCGCCCTGACCAGCGAGCGGTCCACCGTGTAGCGGCCGTCGGAGACCGCGCGCGTCACCGCCTCGAACCCGTCCCGCGCGCCGGGACCGCGAAACGCGGTGCGCACGTTGATCGAGCGGCGGTCAGGTGGCCGGTCGGGGGAGAGCGCCGCGAACGCGCGCTGCATGACCTTGAACGCCATGGCCACGCCGGCGGGGGAGTGCGGCCCGTGGTAGCGCATCATGTCGTCGAACGTGAATGTGATTGTCCGGCCACGATCTTCGACGGTCAGCGCCTCGGTCATCGGTCGACGATCACCGGAGGCTCGTGCGCCCGCACCGGCGGCAGTGGCCCGGTGAACTTCTCCACCTGGACCAGCACGTGCGCGCCGGTGCAGCCCCGCGCCAGCGACGACGTGCCGACGTCGTCGGTGAGCACGTTGGGATTGCCGTGTACACACATCGCGTCCGGATCGGCGGGGTCGGCCGGGTCGAACCAGGCTCCGGTCGCCAGCTGCACCACGTCGCGGCGCAGGCGATCGTCGACCACCACGCCCGCCAGGCAGGCGCCGCGGTCGTTGAACACCCGCACCACGTCGCCATCGGCGAGTCCGCGGGCCGCGGCGTCGACCGGATGCATCCTGATCGGTTCGCGCCCTTGCACTTTCGAACCTTGGCTGACGGCGCCGATATCGAGCTGGCTGTGCAGCCGCGTCGCCGGCTGGTTCGCCAGCAGGTGCAGCGGATAGCGCGCCGCCCGCGGCCCGCCGAGCCATTCGGACGGCTCGAACCACTTCGGGTGGCCGGCGCAGTCGTCGTAGCCGAACCCGTCGATGTCGTCAGAGAAGATCTCGATGCGGCCGCTCGGCGTGTTCAGCCGGTGCGTCTTCGGATCGGCCCGGAAATCGGCCAGCAGTGTCAACCCGTCCTCGGTGGGCAGCCGCAGCCTGCCCATCGCCCAGAACTCGTCGAACGTCGGCACCGCGAAATCCAGTCCGGCGGCCCACTTGTCGTACAGGTGCGCGAGCCACTGCCGCGCGGTGCGGCCTTCGGTGAACTGCTCGCCGAACCCGAGCACCTCGGCCAGCGCGGCGAATGTCGTGTAGTCGTCGCGGGATTGCGCGTACGGCTCGGCCAGCTTCGGCATGGCCATCAGCAGCGGGTCGTTGCGGGAACCCGAGTAGTCGTCGCGCTCGAACGGGGTGGTCGACGGCACGACGATGTCGGCGTGCTTGGCCATCGCCGTCCAGTACGGCTCGTGCACGACGATCGTGTCGACGCGGCCGAGTGCGCGCCGCAGCCGGGGAATGTTCTGGTGGTGGTGAAACGGGTTGCCGCCGGCCCAGTACACCAGCTTGATGTCGGGATAGGTCAGCCGTCGCCCGTTGTAGTCGAACTGCTCGCCGGGATGCAGCAGCATGTCGCTGATCGCCGCGACCGGGATGAACGTCCGCACCGGATTGGGGCCCTGCGGCAGCTTACGGCAGCCCGAAGCGCAGCGGCGGCAATCCCGGTTCGTTCATCGAGCCGTAGCCGTGCCCGAAACCGCCTCCGGGAAGGCCGATCTGGCCCAGCATCGCCGCCAGGGTGAGTCCCATCCACGGCGCCTGCTCGCCGTGCCGGATCCGCTGCAGCGACCAGCTGACCGTCACGATGGTGCGCCCCGCCGCCATCCGCCGCGCCAGCGCGATCAGATCGTCGGCGGGCAGGCCGCAGATCTCCGACGCCCACTGCGGTGACTTCGCGACGCCGTCGTCGATGCCGAGCAGGTAGCGCTCGAAGCGGTCGTAGCCGGTGCAGTAGGTGTTCAGGAAATCCCGGTCGGCCAGCGATTCGGTGGCCAGCACGTAGGCCAGCGCCAGCATGATCGCCACGTCGGTGCCCGGCACCGGCGCATGCCATTCGCACTCGCCCTCGACGTCGTCGCGCAGCGGCGAGAACGACACGATGCGTCCGCCGCGGTCCCGCAACCGCCGCAACGCGTCACGGGCCGGGTGGCCGGTGGTGCCGCCGTGATTGATGCCGGTGTTCTTCAGCGCCAGGCCACCGAAGCACACCAGCAGGTCGGTGTGCTCGACGATGACCTCCCACGCGGTGGACCGCTTGAACAGGTCGTCGTGGGTGCCGACCACCCGCGGCATGATGACGCCCGTCGCGCCGAGGCTGTACGAGTGCCGCGAAAAGGTGTATCCGCCAAGGAGTTTGAGGAATCGGTGCACCTGGCTCTGCGCGTGGTGGAACCGGCCGGCGCTGGCCCAGCCGTACGAGCCGCCGTAGATCGCCTCGTTGCCGTGGGTGTCGACGACGCGGCGCAGCTCGCCGGCCAGGAGTTCGGTGAGCTCGTCCCACGACACCGCGACGAACTCGTCTGCGCCGCGCCGCGTGCTCGGTCCTGGCCCGTCGCGCAGCCAGCCGCGCCGCACTGCCGGGGTGGCGATGCGGGCGGAATGCCGAATGGCGCCGGGCAGATTGCCCAGCAGCGGTGACGGGTCGGTGTCGCCGTCGAGCGGTGTCACGGAAGCGATGTCGCCGGATTCGATGGCCGCCGAGAATCCGCCCCAATGGGTGAGGCTCGTCGGCGCATGACTCATGCCTCGACTCCTCGCTCCGTCCTCGCTCGTGCCTCGCTGCGATCCTCACTCGTTGTCGTCTTCGGAGGGCATGCCGTGAGTTAGGACCGGCCCGCCGCGTTCTCAGGTCGGCGACACCCTCCCCCAACCAACCATCCGGTTGGATGGGGTAGCTTGGGCGGTAACAGCCCGTACCAGTTCATGGAGGTCAGCCATGGGCAGTGTCGTCAAGTACGACCGCACCCTCTTCGAGCCCGAGCACGATCTGTTCCGCGAGTCCTATCGCGCGTTCCTCGATCGGCACGTGGCGCCGCATCACGAGCAGTGGGAGCAGGAGAAGATCGTCGACCGCGGCGTCTGGCTGGAGGCCGGCAAGCAGGGCTTTCTCGGCATGGCGGTGCCCGAGGAGTACGGCGGCGGCGGCAACCCGGACTTCCGCTACAACGTGATCATCACCGAGGAGACCGTCGCGGGCCGCTACAGCGGGATCGGCTTCGGCCTGCACAACGATGTCGTCGCTGCCGTACCTGATGCGGCTGGCCAACGAGGAGCAGAAGCAGCGCTGGCTGCCGCAGTTCTGCACCGGAGAAATCATCACCGCGATCGCAATGACCGAGCCCGGCACGGGCAGCGACCTGCAGGGCATCAAGACCCGCGCGGTCAAAGAGGGCGACCACTACGTCCTCAACGGCGCGAAGACGTTCATCACCAACGGCATCAACGCCGATCTGGTGATCGTGGTGGCGCAGACCGACCCGGACAAGGGCGCGATGGGCTTCTCGTTGCTGGTCGTCGAGCGCGGCATGGAAGGTTTCGAGCGCGGCCGCAAGCTCGACAAGATCGGCCTCGACGCGCAGGACACCGCCGAGCTGTCGTTCACCGACGTCAAGGTCCCCGCCGAAAACCTGCTCGGCGAGGAGGGCTCCGGGTTCATCTACCTGATGCAGAACCTGCCGCAGGAGCGCATCGGCATCGCCGTGATGGCTGCCGCCGCGATGGAGGCGGTGCTCGAAGAGACCCTGCAATACACCAAGGAGCGCAAGGCATTCGGCCGCCCGATCGGCAGCCAGCAGAACAGCCGGTTCCTGCTGGCCGAGCTGGCGACCGAGGCCACCGTGGTGCGGATGATGGTCGACGAGTTCCTGAAGCTGCACCTCGAGGAGAAGCTGACCGCCGAGCAGGCGGCGATGGCCAAGTGGTACTCCACCGAAAAGCAGGTCTACCTGATCGACCGCTGCCTGCAGTTGCACGGCGGCTACGGCTACATGCGTGAGTATCCGGTCGCGCGGGCGTATCTCGACGCGCGCGTGCAGACCATCTACGGCGGCACGACCGAGATCATGAAGGAGATCATCGGCCGCAGCATGGGTGTGTAGGACCGGCCTAGATCGAACCACTGCGGCGCGCCGGACCGCGGTTGCGCTGTATCGCTCCCGCGCCTTCGTTATCGTCGTTTGACACAGTCACGGACGCGACACTGCAGGTGACTGAGTCGGATGACGAAACGGGGCATGGTGCACAGCGGGCTGATCGCGCGGACGACAATCGGCCTGTTGAGCGCGGCGATGCTCATCCTGTTCGCCCCCGTCGCGGCGGCCGACCCCGAGTCCGACGCCGACGCGGCGATCACCGCGGCGTGGGACGCCGGCGGCGGTGACACCGGCCCGCTCGGACCCAAGGACGGCGGCGTCTACCCGGCCGGTGAGGGTTTCGGCCAGAACTTCGCCGGCGGCAAGATCTTCTTCACCCCCGCCACCGGCGCCCACATCATGACCGGCGCGATCCTGGAGAAGTACGAGTCGCTTGGCGGGCCGGCCGACAGCGACCTCGGTTTTCCCACCATCGACGAGGGGGCGGGACGCGCTCCGGACAGCCGCAACACCACGTTCAGCGCCGCCGACAAGCCCGTGATCTTCTGGACCCCCGACACCGGCGCACGGGTGGTGCGCGGGCCGATCAACGCCGCGTGGGACAAGCTCGGCGGCTCGTCGGGCGTGCTCGGCGTGCCTGCCGAGGACGAGACGTACCGCGGCGACGTCGTCACCCAGAAGTTCACCGGTGGCGAGGTGTCCTACGACACGAAGGCCAAGACGTTCACCACGGTGCCGCCCGATCTGGCCGGGCAGCTGTCGGACCTCGAGATCCCGGACGACCCGACGTCGGCCATCAACGCGGCCCGGCGCGCGGCCGGGGGAGCGCTGGGCCCGCTCGGCGCCGCAGAGGGGGCGCCGTACCCGATCGGGCGCGACGGCCTCGGGCAGAACTTCGCAGGCGGCAAGATCTTCTACAGCCCGGAGACCGGCGCGAACGTCGTCACCGGCCAGGTGCTGGCCAAGTACGAGAGCGTCGGCGGCCCGGAGGGCGATCTGGGCTTCCCGACAACCAGCGAGGTCGACGGCGGCCTCGCGACCGAGAGCCGGATGAGCAGCTTTGCCGCCGAGGACAAGCCGGTCATCTTCTGGACGCCCGACTACGGCGCGGTCATCGTGCGCGGCGCGATGAACGCCGCGTGGGAGAAGCTGGGCGGCGCAACGGGCGCGCTCGGCGCGCCGATGGCCGACCAGACCGAGAACGGCGACGTCATCACCCAGCGGTTCAGCGGCGGTGTGGTCTCCTGGGACCGGAACGAAGAACACCTTCAGCACCGAGCCGGCGAATCTGGCGTCCCAGCTGTCCGGCCTGCAGGTGCCGGGACAGGAGCAGCCCAAGGCGCCGAGCAGTCCGCAGGCCTCGGATACCAACGGCAACAAGTGGTTCCAGTGGACCTGGTGGTGGCTGCTCGCGATCGTTCCGGTGCTGGTGCTCGTCGGGTTGGTGGCCTTCGCGGCGCTGCGCAACCGGCGCCGCGGAGCCGACGACGGGCTCGGGGTCGATGATGATGCGAGCGACGACGTTCCACGGCGAGCCGCCGACGACCACTCCGCGGAATTCTTCGGCGATCGTTACGCGCGGGAGGGGCTGGGGTCGCTGTCGCCAGCCTCGGCGGGCCGCGAATTTCAGCCGCCGTCAGTGAACCCGTGGGGATCGCCCGAGCCACGCCGACGAAGCGGATGCGTCGCAGGAACCCGTTGCGGCGCAACAGGATCAACACGAAGAGGAAGAAGACCCCGACAGGGTCGATACGACGCCCACGCGCGTGCCGACCGCTATCGAACGCGACCCGCTGACCGACACCGGACGCCACGCCCGGATCGTGATCGACGAACCCGAGCCGAACGCCACCGCACTGCACCTGCCGCTCGACGATCCGGACCAGGCGCCGGAGGGCTATCCGATCAAGGCGGACACCAAGTCCGGGCTGTACTGGGCGCCCGGGAGCTCGCTCTACGACGACGCGCGCGCCGAAATCTGGTTCGCCAGTGAAGAAATCGCTCGCACCAACGGATTCGTCCGGGCGAACTAGGCGAGGCGTCGCGCCAACATGGCAGCTTCCGTGGGGAATTCGCCGCTAGATCTTGCGGATGACCGTGACGACCTTGCCGAGCACCGCGGCGTCGTTGCCGGGGATCGGATCGAACGCCGGGTTGTGCGGCATCAGCCACACCTGACCGCGCGTGCGCTTGAACGTCTTGACGGTCGCTTCGCCGTCGATCATCGCCGCGACGATGTCGCCGTTGTCGGCGACGTTCTGCTGACGCACGACCACCCAGTCGCCGTCGCAGATGGCCGCGTCGACCATCGAGTCGCCGACCACCTTGAGCAGGAACAGCGACCCCTCGCCGACCAGCTCGCGCGGCAGCGGGAAGACGTCCTCGACGGCCTCCTCGGCCAGGATCGGCCCGCCCGCGGCGATGCGGCCCAGCACCGGCACGAACGTGGGCTCCGGTAGCGCGTCGGAGCCGGCCACGTCGGTGGCGACGATCGGCGTCACGTGCTCGTCGGAGCCGCGCACGTCGACGGCGCGCGGCCGGTTGGGATCGCGGCGCAGGTAGCCCTTGCGCTCCAGCGTGCGCAGCTGATGGGCCACCGACGACGTCGAGGTCAGGCCGACCGCATCGCCGATCTCCCTGATGCTCGGGGGATAGCCGCGGGACTGGTGACCGAGGCGCGGATGACGTCGAGGATGGTGCGCTGACGCTCGGTGAGACCTGCGCGGCCGCCGCTGCTGTCTTCGCTCATGGCGCCGAATGTAGTCCGCCGTCGAACCAATAATCAAACATGTGTTCGAGGCGTGTCGCGTTCGAAGGCGTGACCGGGATCGGCCGCGGAAATTTGTCGGTGGGCTGCCCTATCGTTTGGCAACAGTTCGATCACATGTTCTATAAATCGAACACGTGAGCGAGTATGTTCGAACACAGGAGCGAAAGAACGCGGAGCGAAAGGCAGGCAGATGACGATCCTCGACACCCGAGAAATCCAGCCGGCGCCCGTGGTCAGGCCGGGATTCCGGCCGGCCGACACCCGGCGGCGGCCGCGGTCGAACCGACCGGCCGTGGCGCCGATGCGCTACCGCGGCACCGGGGTGCTGATGTCGCGGGCTCGCACCGCAGGCGGCCCATCACGCCCGCGACCACGGTGGTGCTCGCGCTGGTCGCCGCGGCGATCACCGTGTGGCTCGGCCTGGTGGCCCAGTTCGGCGGCGTGACCGGAGTCGAAGCGCCAGTGCCCGACCGGCTGGCGGTGGTCCAGGTGCAGACAGGCGAGACGCTGCAGCAGGTGGCCCACCGGGTCGCCCCCGATGCGCCGGTCGGCCAGGTCGTCGAGCGCATCCGCGAGCTCAACCAACTCGACTCCGTGGCGCTCGACGCCGGCCAGACGCTCATCGCTCCCATCGCGCTGACGGTGCGCTGTGAGCGGTGAAAGATATTGCCGCGCAACGGCTCCGGCAGACGCATCGAGCGACACGTGTCTCAATTGCACCGGTGCTGGGCTTCCCGAGTCGGCACGCAGGTACGCTCGGAGACGTTCGAGGTAGTTGTTTGTCGTCGCGGCGAAGGAGCGGTGATGCACTGTCCGTTCTGCCGTCATCCCGATTCCCGGGTGGTCGATTCCCGCGAAACCGACGAGGGCCAGGCGATCCGGCGGCGCAGATCATGTCCGGAATGCGGCAGGCGGTTCACCACGGTGGAGACCGCGGTGCTGGCGGTGGTCAAGCGCAGCGGGGTCACCGAGCCGTTCAGCCGCGAGAAGGTCGTCCGGGGTGTGCGCCGGGCCTGCCAGGGGCGACAGGTCGACGACGACGCCTTGAACCTGCTCGCCCAGCAGGTGGAGGACACCGTGCGGGCCACGGGCTCGCCCGAGGTGCCCAGCCACGAGGTCGGGCTGGCGATCCTCGGCCCGCTGCGCGAACTCGACGAGGTGGCCTACCTGCGGTTCGCCTCTGTCTACCGGTCGTTCTCGTCGGCCGAGGATTTCGAGCGGGAGATCGAGGCGCTGCGCGCGCACCGCGAGGTTCCCGCGCAGGGCTGAGCCAACGGCCAGCCGTCAGTCGATCTGCTTGATCCCGTCGCTGACCACGCGGCCGGCGATGCGAACCCAGCCCTCCGGGCTCCACTGCGTGTGGATCACCGACCCCTTGCCCTGCACGATGGTCAGGTCGCGGCTGAGGTAGTCGGTGATCCGCACCGCGGCGGCGCCGGTCGCCTCGTCCTCGGGCACGCCCAGGTTGGCCGCGAACATCCGGGAGCGCAGCACGCCCTGCTCGCGGTCGGTCCACGTCCACAGGTAGTTCTGGATGTCGTCGGGGTAGTCGTCCGGGTCCGCGGCGAAGAGTTCGTCGGTCGACGCGAGGTCGTAGATGGCGAACTCCGGCGCCCACTCCGAGCGCGCGCTGACCGCGGTGAGGTCGTCCTCGTAGGCGACCTGCACGATGCCCGCGGGCACCTGCAACGTGTGGACGGGCGTGCCGCGGTCGCGCAGCCACCACGAAGCGCCGACCGTCGGATGTCCGGCGAACGGCAATTCGGTCGCGGGGGTGTAGATGCGCGCGCTGCGCCGTGCTCGCCCCGGCCTTGGGCACATCGATGAATACCGTTTCGCTGTAACCCAATTGGGTGGCTATCCGCTGCTGGTCGCTGGGGTTCACCGTGCTCGGCATCCACGACGCCGAGGGGGTTGCCGAACTTGCCGTCCGGGTCGGTGAAAACGCGCAGCACTGTCACGTCGATGGCCATGGGCCGATGCTACGTGGTGCCGCGGTGGCGACGGTCAGGTGGCGCTGCGCTCGTCGGCGCCCATCGCGTCGAGCACCGCGACCCGGGTGTCGACGGATCCGGAGATCGCGCCCTCGCTGATGCCCGTCGCGCAGCAGGTTGCGCAGGTACTCCTGGTCGTAGACGGCGGGTTCGGTGGAATCGATGAACTGCTCCACGACTTCGACGAAGCGGTCGGGATCGTCATGGAACGGGAAATGGCCGGAGCCCTCGAAGATCTCCAACTGCGAGCCGGGCATCGCGGCGTGCGCCATCTCGGCGTGGCTCACCGGGATCACCGAATCTCTCGAGCCCCAAATCAGTTGCACGGGAACGGATTGCGTCAAATAACATCGGTCGAGCATGGTGACCACCTGGCCGCGCCAGTCGACCACGGCGCGCAGCGTGCGAGCGAACGCCGACGATGCGGTCGGCTCGGGCAGGTCCGCCAGGATCCGCAGCACGTCGGGCAGGTCGCGGCCCAGCGGCGGTCGACCCGAACACCGCGCCCGCCACTCGGCCCACCACCTGCATCGCGGGCAGCACCAACGGCAGGCGAAGCAAGGCCAGCGCCTCGCTGCCCATCGGCAGCGACGCGATGCGCAGCGCGATGTTGACGTCCTTGGTCACGCCGCCGGCGCCCGACCAGGATCAGCCGGTCGACCAATTGCGGGAACTGGTAGGCGAACTGCATCGCCACGCCGCCGCCGAGCGAATGGCCGACCACGGTGACGTTGTCGATGTCGAGCACGCTGCAGCAGGTCGCGCATGCCGTTGGCGTAGGCGGCCACCGAATAGTCGGCGCGCGGCTTGTCGGACTTGCCGTGGCCCAGCAGATCAGGGGCGATGACGGTGAACCGCTGGGCCAGCTTGGACTGCACCGTGCTCCACGTCGTGGAGTTGTCGCCGATGCCGTGGATCAGCAGGATCGCCGGGCCGGAGCCGGCCACCCGGAACGCGCGCCGGTATCCGTGGATGGTGCGGAACTCCAGCGAGGGTGTCAGTTCCCGCACGGGGCGCAGGTTGGGCTTTCGCTTCGTCATATTGCCAACTCCGTTGGCGGCGTCAGCTGAGCCAACTTCGGTGTCGCGGTCAAGGTAGCCAACTTCGTTGTCGGGCCGGGTGTGGTCAGTTGTCGTCGTCTTTGAACTTGTCGCCGTCCTGCTGTGCGAGGAACCGCTCGAACTCGGCGCCGAGTTCGTCTCCGCTGGGTAGATCCTCGTCGCGCGCCAGCAGTGACCGGTTCTCCTGAGCGGCAACGAACGCATCGTACTGTCGCTCCAGCGCCGCCACCACTTGAGCGACTTCGCTGCTCGCCTCGACCTGCTCGTTGATCTTGTCGTGCACCTCGGCGCCGGCCTGCGTCAGCGCCGCCAGCGGGATCTGCAGCGAGCCGCTCTTGGCGACCTCGGCCAGCAGCGCCTCGGCGGCGGAGGGGTAAGTCGGTCTGCGCCAGATAGTGCGGAACGTGCACGGTGAAGCCGACCACCTCGTGGCCGTGCTGGGCCATCCGGAACTCCAGCAGGTTCGACACGCTGCCCGGCACCTGCACCTCGCCCACCCACGGCGTGTGGTCGGCGATCAGCTCCTTGTCGTTGGCGTGCGCGGTCATCGTGATCGGGCGGGTGTGCGGCACCGCCATCGGGATGGTGCCGAGGCCGATGACCCGACGGACGCCGAGCCGTTCGGCCAGCAGCCGCACCGCGGTGATGAACCGCTCCCAGCGCAGGTCCGGCTCCATGCCTGCGAGCAGCAGAAACGGCGTTCCGACGCTGTCGTGCAGGGCGTACAGGTTGAGTTCGGGTTCCTCGTAGTGGGTGAAGTGGTCGGTCTTGAACGTCATCAGCGGCCGTCGCGACCGGTAGTCCAGCAGTTCGTCGATGGCGAACGACGCCACCAGCTCGGTGTCCAGGGTGTTCTTCAGATGCTGCGGCGGCCAGCCGGATGGCGTGCCCGGCGTCCGAAAAGCCCTCGAGGGCGTGGATCATCACCGGCCCACTGCCGTCCGCCGAGGACAACTGCGGCGCGGGGAACTCCAGCTCATACATCCCGGTCTGCTCGGGTTGGTAGTGCTGCTCTGGGTTATCGGCGTTGTCAGCCATTGCCTCGCCTCCTGGCACCTAGTGTCGCGCATTTCGCGGTGGATGCGATTGCGGCCTACCCAATTGTGCGAACAAGACGCCGCCCATGTCGCATTCCACCTGGGGTGCCCGTACGTAGGAGCACCTGAACGAGCGCCGGCAAATGTTTGCCAACCAGGGCGGCCGGGAAGGGCCGAGGCACGGGCTGCGGCGTTGGGGCAAGATCGGTGGTCATGCGCTTCTCCGCGGCCGGCCGACCGTCCTGGCAACCGGACTGTTCGCGGCGTTGACGCTTGCGGCCTCGGCATGTGCGAACCACCCGCCGGTGGAGCAGGCCGCGACCGTCGCGCCCAAGTCGCCGCCCACCGCAGAGCCGGTGCCGCCCGATCCGAGGGTGGGCGCGGTGTTCCTCGGCGGCGGGTCGCTGCACACCTGCACCGGCGCGGTGCTGGACTCGGCCGCGGGTGATCTGATCCTCACCGCCGCGCACTGCCTGGCCGAGGGCGTCGACGCCACGTTCGTTGCGGGCTTGAACGACACCGCCGCACCCGAGGACGTCTGGCACATCGACGCGGTCTACCTGGACCCCCGCTGGGTGCAGAACCAGGACCCGATGGCCGACTTCGCGATCGCGCGGGTGCAGCCGCGACACCGGCGGAACGGTGGAGGCGCAGGCCGGCGGCGGGCTTACGCTCGGGCCCGCCCCGAAACCGGGCACCGTCGTCACCGTCACCGGCTACGGGATGGGCGTCGGCGGCGGGCCGATCGGCTGCCGGACGGCCACGGCGACGCCGACGAAAGGCTTTCCGGCGCTGGACTGCGCGGAGTTGGTCGACGGCCTGTCCGGCGCGCCGTGGATCGACGGGTCGACGGTCACCGGCCTGATCGGCGGGCTGGACGGCGGCGGCTGCGAAGACGAAAGTGTCTCGTACTCACCGCCTTTCGACGATGCCGTCAAGCGGTTGCTTGCCCGCGCCGAGGCCGCTGGGCCCGCCGACGACGCGCCGACGGTGTTCGACGACGACTGCGACTAGACGGCCTAGGCGCGGAACTGGTTCAGCGCGCGCAGCTTGTTCATCACGTCCAGCGCAGCGACCTTGTACGCCTCCGAGAACGTCGGGTAGTTGAAGACGGCGTCGACGAGGTATTCGACCGTGCCGCCGCAGCCCATCACCGCCTGGCCGATGTGCACCATCTCGGTGGCGCTGGTGCCGAAGATGTGCACGCCGAGCAGCTTGAGGTCCTCGGTGGGCACCAGCAGCTTGAGCATGCCGTAGGAGTCGCCTGCGATCTGTCCGCGCGCCAGCTCGCGATACCGCGACACCCCGACCTCGTAGGGGATCGCGTTCTTGGTCAGGTCGACTTCGGTGGCGCCGACGTAGGACACCTCGGGGATGGAGTAGATGCCGATCGGCTGCAGATCGGTCATGCCCTTCGCCGGTTCGCCGAACGCGTGATACGCGGCCAGCCGGCCTTGGTCCATCGACGTGGCGGCCAGCGCAGGGAAGCCGATCACATCGCCGACGGCGTAGATGTGGTCGACCTTCGTCTGGAACTGGCTGTCGACGACAATCCTTCCGCGGTTGTCGGTTTCGAGGCCGGCGTTGGCCAGGTCGAGGTGTTCGGTCTGGCCTTGGCGGCCAGCCGAATACATCACCGTCTCGGCGGGAATCTGCTTGCCGCTGGCCAATGTGGTGACCGTGCCCGCGGCGCCGACGTCGACCGCCGTCACCTCCTCGCCGAAGCGGAACGTCACCGCCAGGTCGCGCAGGTGGAACTTGAGCGCCTCGACGATCTCGGGATCGCAGAAGTCCAGCATGTTGTCGCGCTTCTCCACGACGGTGACCTTGGTGCCCAGCGCGGCGAACATCGAGGCGTACTCGATGCCGATCACGCCGGCGCCGACCACCACCATCGTCGACGGCAGGGACTTCAGGTCGAGGATGCCGTCGGAGTCCAGCACCCGGTCTTCGTCGAACTCGACGCCGGTCGGCCGGGCCGGCTTGGTGCCGGTGGCGATCACGATGTACTCGCCGCTGACGGTTGTTCTTTCGCCGCGGGTCTGGTCATCGACACACACGGTGTGCTCGTCGAGGAAGCGGGCGTGTCCCGTGTGGAGGTCGACCCGGTTGCGCATCAGCTGATTGCGCACCACGTCCTGCTCCTTGCCGATGACGTGGCTGGTGCGGGCCAACAGGTCGGCCGGGGTGATCTTCTCCTTGACGCGGTAGCTGGCGCCGTACAGCTCGCGCTGGCTCATGCCGGTGAGATAGACGACCGCCTCACGCAGCGTCTTGGACGGGATGGTTCCGGTGTTCACGCAGACGCCGCCGAGCATCCGGCCGCGCTCGACGACCGCGACCGTCTTGCCGAGCTTCGCCGCCGCGATCGCGGCCTTCTGGCCGCCCGGACCAGAACCGATGACGACGAGGTCGTACTCCAGCATGGAACCCATGGCAAAAGGTCTACGCCGGTTGGGGCGATCTCGCACGCGGACGGCGTCAATAACGCGTGAATATTTGCCGACGTGGCGCGCCTGACCGGCCGGTGGGCCGGCCGATGAGACGATGAACGCAATGGTCAGCACACTCTCGCGGTGCTTGCGCGGCTGCGCGTTTGCCATGGCGGTGGCGCTGCTTGTCGGGTGCACCCGCGTGATCGTCGGCGCAGCCCATCCGGTGACGGCCGGCGCCGACGCCGCGCATCGTCCGGTGGCGGACCTACTGATCGAACCGGGCGAGTTCCCCGCGCGCTATCCCGCCGTCGTGCTCGACGCCACGGCGGTATACCGCGCGCTGCAGGACATCGACGGTGTCGCCGCTGCCTCGGTGGTGCACCCGCCGCAGTGCGCGCCTCCGCCCCGGACGCCGCAGGACACCGCTGCCATACAGGGCATCGACAGCCAGGACGCGAGCAGCCTCATCGTCGCGGTGACCCGGCCGGCCGCGCCGCTGCGTGCCCGGGCCGAGCAGCTGACGGCGTGCCCGTCGTTCACCGCTGTCCAGGGACGGGACGCGTCTCGCGGTCACAGTGACCGTCCTGCCTGCGCCGCCCGTGGACGCCGACGACAGCTATGCCGTCGACCAGACCGTCACGGCGGCGTCGGCGGGGTCGATGCGCAGGACGCTCACACTGGCCGCGCAGATCGGCGAGGTGCGGGTCAGCGCCACGTGGCTGCACGAGGGGGCGCCGGAAACCACGCCCGACGTCGCCCCGGACACCGCAGGCGCTGGACTGCTGTTCACCGAGGCGGTGCTCAAGGTGCGCCGCATCGGCGGCCCGTAGTTCGTCCCCAGTCGCGAATTCATCCCCAGTCGCGGCTTTGCGGCGCCCGCTGCGGCCGTATCCGACGGCGCCGGTTGTCAGGTTGACGGGTCATGACGACATCGCAATCACCCGACTTTCACCTCAACCGGCCCGGCGTCCTGATCGCCGCCCTGCCCGCCGTGCTCGGCTTCGTGCCGGAGAAAGTCCCTCGTGCTCGTCACCGTCGACCGCGGCGAAATGGGATGCGTTATGCGCGTTGACCTTTCGGACGAACTAGTGGACTCGCTGGAGCACATCGCCGACGTGGCCGCGGCGGCGAGGCCCGACTCGGCGATCGCAGTGGTGATCGACGAGGACGGCGCGAACTGCCGAATGTGCAACGACGAATACCGCGAACTGGCCGGCCTGCTGACGACGGTCCTGGCCGAGCGCGGGATCGAGCTGCTCGCCGCGCACGTCGTCGACCGGGTCGCCGCGGGTGGGCGCTGGCACTGCGCCGACGGCTGCGGCAACGCCGGGCACCGTCGACGACCCGTCGGCGTCGCCGCTGGCCGTGGCCGCGGTCCTGGACGGCCGCAGGCTCTACGCCCGCCGCGCCGAGCTGCAGGAGGTCATCGACGTCGACCGATCCCGCCCGCAGCGACGCGCTCGCCGAGGTCATCGACGCCGGCAAACCAGACCCGGCGGAGCGCCCGGACGACGCGGCGTGCGCCGACATCGAAGCGGCCATCGCTGCGGCCGCGCGGGTGGCCGACGGCGCCGAACTCGGCCGACGACGAACTGGCCCGGCTGGCGTGGGCGCTGACCGACATCCGGGTGCGGGACACCCTCTACGCGCTGGCGGTCGGCGAGAACGCCGGGCAGGCCGAGTCGCTGTGGGCGGTGCTGTCGCGCACCCTGCCGGAGCCGTGGCGGGTCGAGGCGCTGGTGCTGCTGGCGTTCTCGGCCTATGCGCGCGGCGACGGCCCGCTGGCCGGGGTGTCGCTGGAAGCGGCGCTGCGCTGCGACCCGACGCACCGGATGGCGGGCATGCTCGACACCGCCCTGCAGTCGGGGATGCGGCCCGAGCAGATTCGCGATCTGGCGATCACCGGCTACCGGCTGGCCGATCGGCTCGGCGTGCAGCTACCGCCGATGCGCGCGTTCGGCCGGCGGGCCGGATAGCGTTGGGGCTCAGACCTTTTCGACCTTGACGGCGTGCGCCATGTCGTGGGGCAGCTCGACCTGCTCGTGGCCGGGGATCACGATCATGACGCCGCCGTGGTCGTTGGCCTCGACGGTCACCCGCGCATTGGGCACCACGCCGGCGTCCTTGAGCCGGGCGATCAGTTCGGCGTCGCCCTGGACGTGTTCGGTCAGCTGCCGCACCACGACCGCGACGGGCATCCCGGACGGCAGCTCGGTGAGCCGCACCAGGTTGGCGTCCGCTCGTCGCCGAGCTCGTCGCCGACGCCGAGCTCGGACAGGCCGGGAATGGGGTTGCCGAACGGCGAGGTGGTCGGGTTGTTGAGCACCTGCACCAGGCGGCGCTCGACGTCCTCGCTCATCACGTGTTCCCAGCGGCACGCCTCGGCGTGCACTTCCTCCCACGGCAGCCCGATCACGTCGACGAGCAGCCGCTCGGCGAGCCGGTGCTTGCGCATCACGGCGACGGCCAGCGCGCGGCCCTTGTCGGTCAGCTCCAGATGCCGGTCGCCGGCGACGTGCAGCAGCCCGTCGCGCTCCATCCGTGACACGGTCTGGCTGACGGTGGGGCCGCTCTGCTCGAGACGCTCGGCGATGCGTGCACGCAGCGGCACCACGCCCTCTTCCTCGAGGTCGTAGATGGTCCGCAGGTACATCTCGGTGGTATCGACAAGATCGTTCATTAGGCAACCCTCCGTCACGCCAGAGTCTACCGGTCAAGCTGGGAAAACTGGGCGTGCAACATCACCGCCCGCAGACAGCATGAGACGCCCGCCGGTCGAACCGGCGGGTCCATGTATCGCTGGTCTAGCTGGCGTATGACCGCAGCCGGTCGGCGCGCTCGCCGTTGCGCAGCTTGGCCATCACCTCGCGCTCGATCTGGCGGACCCGCTCCCGGGACAGCCCGAACAGCTTGCCGATCTGGTCGAGGGTGCGCGGCTGGCCGTCGTCGAGGCCGAACCGCAGCCGGATGACCTGCTGCTCGCGCTCGTCGAGCGTGGCCAGCACGTGGCGGATGTCGGTGTGCAGCAGCTCGGAGATCACCGCGTTCTCGGCCGACATCGCCTCGGCGTCCTCGATGAAGTCGCCCAGCGGGGCTTCCTCGTCGCTGCCGACCGGCATGTCCAGGCTCACCGGGTCGCGGCTGTGCTCGAGCAGATCGGCGATCTTCTCCACCGGGATGCCCGATTCTTCGGCCAGCTCCTCGTCGGTGGCCTCGCGGCCCAGGTTCTGGTGCATCTCGCGCTTGATCCGGGCCAGCTTGTTGACCTGCTCGACCAGGTGCACGGGCAGCCGGATGGTGCGGCTCTGGTCGGCCATGCCGCGGGTGATCGCCTGACGGATCCACCAGGTGGCATACGTCGAGAACTTGAAACCCTTGGCTGTAGTCGAACTTCTCCATCGCGCGGATCAGACCCAGATTGCCCTCCTGGATCAGGTCCAGCAACGGCATGCCGCGACCGGTGTAGCGCTTCGCCAGCGACACCACCAGTCGAAGGTTGGCCTCCAGCAGATGGCGCCGGGCCGCTTCGCCGTCGCGGACGACCGCGGCAAGATCACGTTTGCGGTTCTCGCCCAATCGCTTCCGCGTATCCGAGCAGATGCTGCGCGTAAAGCCCTGCCTCGATGCGCTTTGCGAGTTCGACCTCGTCGGCGGCATTGAGCAAGGCCGTTTTGCCAATGCCGTTCAGGTACACGCGCACCAGATCAGCGGCTGGACTCTGAGCGTCCAGATCGTTGTCGAAGCGGGTGGTGGTGGCATTTGCCATGACGGCCTCCTGATCGGGTCGAACTGTCATGAGCTACAACGCCCATGTGCCCGTAAGAGTTCCCACCCGGTGGCCGGTTCACACCTTCTGATCTGCGGTTATTCGCGGTCGACCTGAGAATGTGCTGAGAATAGAGCCAGAAGTTCCTCAGCTCGGGAACATCGCGAGGCGCGATCGCCGCCGTCCGGTTGCGGCGACGAGTGTGCGCGGCGCTCGAGAGCGGGCCGCTCGGCCGTCGGAAACAGCGGTATCCGGCGCGTGACTCGTAGCGCCGCGGCTCCTCGGCGCGCCGCGGCGGGCGGTCGTTGGCGATCAGCACCGCCATCCACGGCAGCGGAATCGACACCAGAATGATCGCCAGCGAGACGAGCCCGTTCTGCCAGATGCCGTACGCGACCGCGGCGAGGATCAGAGCCGGGATGCGCCAGAACATCAGCGTCAGGTACTTGCGCACCCGCTCGCGGTGCTGCTCCTCGTAGGAGGGTGCGGCGCGGGTGATCAGGACGGGCTGCCGTCGTCGTCGAAACTCAGCTCGGGGCCGTGTTTCATACCTCCACTGTTCCACACTCGCCGTCTGCTGTACGGGCCGGATTCTTACGAAGGCAAAATGGACACATGCGAACCCAGACGATCGAGCGCACCGACACCGACGAACGCGTCGACGACGGGACCGACAGCGACACCCCGAAGTACTTCCACTACGTCAAGAAGGACAAGATCGCCGAGAGCGCCGTCATGGGTACGCACGTCGTCGCGCTGTGCGGCGAGGTGTTTCCGGTGACCAAGGCGGCCAAGCCCGGCTCGCCGGTCTGCCCGGACTGCAAGCGGATCTACGAGAAGCTCAAGAAGTAGCGTCGCTCGTCGGCGGTGCAGCGGCCGCGGGTTCTCGCGGCTGCTGTTGCCGTTGCAGTGACTCGGCCTTTTCCTCCAGCCACCACCGGAACCGTTTCGCGTGGGTGGCCGGCGCCGGCCACTCCTCTTGGATGGCGGCGTTGAGCTCGGCGCCGATCATGATCGCGAAGCCGAGGAAGAACGCGAACAACAGGAACGCGATCGGCGTCGCCAACGCGCCGTAGGTGTAGCCGGTGCTGGTGATCCACGTCAGATAGACCCGCAGGCCCAACGTGGCGACCAGGAACACCACGGTCGCCAGCACCGAGCCGAGCAGCAGCCGATGCGACGGCAGCGGCTTGGGCAGCGACACCCGGTAGAGGATGTTCACCGCCACGACCAGGCCGAGGAACAGCACCGGGTAGTAGCCGAATGCGAGCACGTTGTCCCAGCTGTCGGGAAGGAACTCGGCGATCTTGCGCGGCCCCAGCGCGACGAACGGCGCCGAGACGATCGCGAACACCAGCATGACCACGTACAGGCCGAGCGCGAAGAACCGCTGCCGCACCGGGTGGCGCAGCGGCGTCTGGTCGTGGGCCTCGGTGATCGAGTCGACGAACGCCGAGATGGCCGACGAGCCCGCCCACAGCGAGATGACGAATCCCAACGACACCACCTCGCCGCGGGCGCCCTTGACGATGTCGCGGACCGTCGGCGCGATGATCTCGTTGACGACGTTGGGGGAGAAGAAGCGGCCGGCCGTGCTGATGAACTGCTCCTGGATCGTCGGCAGCGTGTCCGGCCCGAACAGCGGCGCGATGTAGGCCAGGCTGCCCAGCATCCCCAGCAGCAGCGGCGGCAGCGACAGCGCGCACCAGAACGCCGCCTGCGCCGACTCGGAGAAGATCGAATCGTCCCAGCTCTTCGACAGCGTGCGCCGCACGATGTGCCGGATGTGGTGACGCGACGGCGGCAGCGGCAACGGCTGGGACTGGTCATTCATGACCAGTCCAGCATTCCTGATGAGGTGCTACTGCTCCAACGGGCTGACTTCGATGACCGCTGCCAGCTCGACCAGCTTGGCCTCGTGCTCGTTGGCGTGGTGCTGGCAGAACAGCAGCTCGGCACCCGAAGGAAGCTTTGCCCGTACGCGCGCCGCGGCCCCGCAGCGATCGCAGCGGTCAGCCCTGGTCAGTTCGGGACTGGTCAACGTTGCGTTCATGGCGTTCATGGCACCTCCGGTCGAGCGTGTCGTACATCTCACTGTCTCAGACGTTTTCGGTTCCGGCCTTGTTCCCAAGGGGTTTACCGGTGTGTCGTGTCTCACGCTTGCGTCGAGTTGCGAGCGGTGCAGGCTGGCGGTATGACCCCGTCGCCGCAGCGTGCTGGTCCACCTCTGCAGCGCCGATGACTGGCGCGCCGCCCAGGAAAGCGGCGAGCATCGCCCCGATTCGCTGGCCGCGAACGGCTTCGTCCACCTTTCGACGCCTGAGCAGGTGCATCTGCCGGCCAACCGGCTCTACGCCGGCCGCACCGATCTGGTGCTGCTGCGCATCGATCCCGCACGGCTGACCTCTCCCATCCGCTGGGAACCCGGCGTCGCCACCGATCCCGATGCGATGGTGTTCCCGCATCTGTACGGACCATTGCCCGCCGCGGCTGTGATAAGCGTCACGTCCTACCGGCCCGACGCGAACGGCCGGTTCGCGCCGCTGACGGGCTAGTCGTCGCGGTAGGCGTCGACCTCGATCTCGACCAGCAGTTCGGGGGAGATGAGCGCCGACACCTCGACCATGGTGGTGACCGGGCGGATCTCGCCGAACACCTCGGCGTGCACCGCTCCGACCTCCCGCCACAGCGAGATGTCGGTGACGTACATCCGGGTGCGCACCACGTCGGCGAGCGACGCGCCGGCCTGTTGCAGCGCAATGTCGATGCGGCGCAATGCCTCCCGTGTCTGTGCGGCGATGCCGTCGCCGTCGGCGGTGGTGCCGGCCACCGCGATGTACGGCCCGGTGCGCACGGCACGCGAATAGCCGACGATCGACTCGTACTCCGAGCCCGATGACACCTTGTGGCGCTGTGACATCAGTACAAACTAGCCACGGCTGTCGGCGGTGCAAGCGGTTTACAGTTCCGGCGTTGACTGACAACCTAGACTGACCCCTCGTGGGCATTCTGTTGGGCTTCGCGCCGTGGATCGTCTATTGGGTTCTTGTCGGCAACGTCCCTTTCACCACCGCCGTGTTGGTCGCGCTCGCGGTCGCGGTGCTGTCGTTCGTGATCGGGCGTGTCAAGGGTAAGCCGGGACGCACCCTCGAAATAGGCGCTGTCGCAACGTTTTTGGTGCTGACAGTCTTGACGTTCACGCTGAGCCAGTCGTTCATGGAGCGGTGGATTCAGCCGCTGAGCAACGCCGGGATCTTCCTCGTTGCGCTGACCGGCGTGCTGGTCGGCAAGCCGTTCGTTCGTGAGTTCGCCGAAGTCGACCAGCCAAAAGAGGTCGTCGAGAGCGAGCTGTTCCGTCGCATCACCACGCTGTTGACGTGGATCTGGGTCGCGGCGTTCGCAGGCATGACGGTGTCGTCGGCGATCCCGCCGATCGTGTACGGCGACGCGACGATCCTCGACACCAAGACGCCGCTGTCGTTCGTCTGCTACTGGGTCATTCCGTTCTCGCTGCTGGGCCTGGCGGCACTCGCATCGCGGATCCTGCCCGAGCAGATGACCCCCGGCGACGACGCGGTCCGTAACACGACGTTCGTCGCCTTCGCCGAAGCGGAGATCGACCAGCTGATCTATCTCGCCACCGAACACGCCAACCGCGAAGTCGGGGCAGGCAAGGAGCCCTACGACATCAGGATCGGCAGCAAGGGTGTTCCGCTCGGTGGGAGACGAGACCCGAGAGTCGTGGCCCTCGACGTACAAGGTGCGCGAGAAGAAGCGCTGAGCGCGCAGCTGTTTCACAGACACACCGAACAACGGAATATTCTCCGCGGCGGCGCAGTCGGAAGTCAGTGACCCCGAAATGGAGGATCCATGACTCGACCGATTCGCATCGCCGCGCAGATTCCGCCGGCTGGGACGCCGAGCTATTCGGCATGGCGCGACGCCGTCTTGCGTGCGGAGGACATCGGCGCCGATGCCATCTTCGGCTACGACCACTTCCTGGTCCCCGCGGTCACCGGCCGCGACGAGAACGGGCGGCCCATCACTGCCCCGAACCCGCCCGTGCTGCCGAATTTCGAGAGCTGGACGGCGTTGGCCTCGTGGGCCGAGATCACCAACCGTGCCGAGCTCGGACTTCTGGTCGGGGGAGCGGGGTTCCGCAACCCCGACCTGCTCGCCGACATGGCTCGCACAATCGACCACATCAGCGGTGGTCGCGTCATCCTGGGTCTCGGCGCGGGGTGGTACGAACCGGATTACACCGAATACTCCTACGACTTCGGCACGGTCTCGTCGCGCCATGCGGTGTTCATCGACGCGCTCGAGCGCATCGAGAACAGGTTGACCAAGCTGGAACCGCCGCCGTTGCGAAAGATCCCGATCCTGATCGGCGGTGGCGGCGAGAAGAAGACCATCCCCGCCGTCGCGCGCTTCGCCGACATCTGGCACTCCGGTGGTGAGCTAGAGGTGTTCGTGCGGAAGAACGCCATCCTCGTCGAGCAGATCCAGCGCGTCGGTCGCGACGACGACGAGATCGAACGTGCGGTGTCGTGGTCGAGCGCAGACGCAGCGGACGGATTCGCCGACGCGGGTGCAACAATGTTTACGGTCACGGTGGTCGCCGACGGCGGATACGACCTCGCGGAGCTGAAAGCGGCTCTGGCGTGGCGTGATTCGCGCCGCTAGGCGGGTGCGGCCTCGATGATCGACACCGGTGTGGCGGTGTGAACGACGCGGTTGAGCCGGAAGCCCGCGCGGCCCAACAGATTCGCCCACTCGCTGTGGGTGCGCTCCTTGCCGCCCACCGCGACGAGCATCTCGAGATCGATCAGCATGCCGATGTCTGACGAAGCACGCTCCGGCAGAGCGCTTTCCAGCAACAGCAGCTTTCCGTCGGGGGCGATCGCGCTGCGAATATTGCCCAGAATTTTCAAGGCGTCGTCGTCGTTCCAGTCGTGGATGATCGCCTTCATGAGATAGGCGTCGCCGCCTTCGGGCACTGTGTCGAAGAACGACCCTCCGATCACCTCACAGCGGTCCGCCACACCAGCTTTCGTCAGTTCCTGGCCGGCCCCGTCGACGACGGAAGGCAGGTCGTAGAGCACACCACGCGCGTTCGCGGCCTTCGCCAGGATCATCGACAGCAGCCGGCCGTGGCCACCGCCGACATCGATGATCTTGCGATACCCGCTGAAGTCGTAGGCGGCCAGCACTGCGTAGATCGCGAACTCGCTGCCCGCTGTCATCGCGTTGTTGAAGGACTCGGCCAGGTCGGGATCGGAGTTGAGGTACTCGAAGAACGGCTTGCCGCGCAGTTTCGCGACGGCAGGCTCTCCGGTTTGCACCGAGTGCAGCAGGTGGCCCCAGTCCTCCCAGCGCAGGGGATGGCCGAGAAACAGCACCATGTCGCGCTGCGACCCAGGTGTGCCGGTGCGCATCGCCTTGCCGATCGAGGTCAGGCTGAACCTTCCGTCGCGACGATGGCGGAGCACACCTTTGGACGCCAATGCCCGCATGAGCCGATAGACGGCGTCGGGGTTGGCGTCGACACGGCGGGCCACCTCGGGGGCGGCCAGCGGGCCGCTGGCGAGTTCGTCGGGGATACCCAGCTTGACGGCGACGTACAGCGTCTGGGTGACCCAGGCACCGATCAGGAGGTCCAGCAGGTTGATGGCGCCAGGAGAGAGCACACGACTTACCCGCTGAACGCCGGCACGGACCGTGTTGATTGTGCGAACCAGCGCCAAAGGCGGGATCCGCGGTGGCTTTTCGGACACGGGCTACGACCCTACGGGAGCGCCAATTGGCTGCGCACGGGTGGCGGTATGAGATGAAATCAAAGACATGCACGCGTAGACGCGATCGAGGGGGACCGATGAAAACCATGCTCCTGGGGATATTGATGGTGGTCGCACTGGCCGTGCCTGCCACAGCTGCCGCCGACAACTACCTGACAAAGTCGCAGCGAGTGTTGTGCGCCGTGACGCCCGACTCGTCGTTGGAGGGCATTGGTCCCGATGCCGTCGTCTGCCAGGGCGCATTCGCCCAGGCGCCCGAGCCGGGTGCCGGCGCCGTGACGACCGGCGACGGCACGCTCTCCTGGAAGGTGGGCAACATCGCCGTCTATAGCCCGACGACCGACATGGAATACGAAACGACGTACCACCGCGGCAATTGGACGATTTATCACGACGCCGCCGGCACACGATTCACCAACGGCGTCACCGGGCACGGAATGTTCGTGTCGGTCGAGAACGTGTACGCGTTCTGAGCCGACAAGTTCAGCTAGCCCGGCTAGTCGAGGTAGTCGCGCAGCACCTGAGAACGGCTGGGGTGCCGCAACTTTGACATCGTCTTGGACTCGATCTGCCGGATGCGCTCGCGGGTGACGCCGTACACCTGGCCGATCTCGTCGAGCGTGCGGGGCTGACCGTCGGTGAGGCCGAACCGCAGCCGCACCACGCCCGCCTCGCGCTCGGAGAGCGTCTCCAGCACCGACTGCAGCTGATCCTGCAGCAGCGTGAAGCTCACCGCGTCGACGGCCACCACGGCCTCGCAGTCCTCGATGAAATCGCCGAGCTGGGAATCGCCCTCGTCGCCGATGGTCTGGTCCAGCGAGATCGGCTCACGCGCGTACTGCTGGATCTCCAGCACCTTCTCCGGCGTGATGTCCATTTCCTTGGCCAGCTCTTCGGGCGTCGGCTCGCGGCCCAGGTCCTGCAGCAGCTCACGCTGGATGCGGCCGAGCTTGTTGATCACCTCGACCATGTGCACCGGGATACGGATGGTGCGGGCCTGGTCGGCCATCGCGCGGGTGATGGCCTGCCGGATCCACCACGTCGCGTAGGTGGAGAACTTGTAACCCTTGGTGTAGTCGAACTTTTCGACCGCACGGATCAGGCCGAGGTTGCCCTCCTGGATCAGGTCGAGGAACGCCATGCCGCGGCCGGTGTAGCGCTTGGCCAGCGACACCACCAGGCGCAGGTTCGCCTCCAGCAGATGGTTCTTCGCGCGGTCGCCGTCGCGGCAGATCCACGACATGTCGCGGCGCTGCGCGGCGGGCAGCTTCTCGCCCTTCTCGGCGAACTCGGTCATCAGCTGCGTGGCATACAGGCCCGCCTCGATGCGCTTGGCGAGCTCGACCTCTTCCTCGGCGTTGAGCAGCGCGACCTTGCCGATCTGCTTGAGGTAGGCGCGCACCGAGTCGGCCGACGCGGTGAGCTCGGCGTCCTTGCGGGCCTGCCGCAGCGCCTCGGATTCCTCTTCGTCCCAGACGAAGTCGCCGGAGGCCTTGTCCTTCTCGGTCGGCTCGGCGATCTCGTCGTCCTCGGCCTGGCGCGCCCGGCACCGACTGCCACGGCTGGGCGTCTTCGCGGCGCGCGCTCGGCGGCCTCGTCGGCGGCTCCTCGTCGTCGACCTCGAGGTCCTCGAGGTCGATATCGGCGTCGTCTACCTCGAGGTCGTCGCCGGGCTCGGCTTCGAGCTCGTCGTCGCTCTCGACCTCGTCGGTGACGTCTGCGTCGACGACGCCCGGTTCGGGCGCGGTGGCCTTCTTCGCGCGGCCGCGGGTGGCGGGCGCCGGCCTTGGCGCCTCGCGACGACGGCTGCGCCTTGGCCGCAGTGGCCTTCGCGGGCTTGGCCGCGGTGCGAGTCTTGGTGGCGGTGCCGGACGCGGCCTTCGCCGCGGTCGTCTTGGTGGCCCGCTTGGCGGGTGCCGATCCGTTGGCCGACTTCGCCGCCGGAGGCCTTCTTGGCGGGGGTCTTGGTAGCGGTGCGCTTCACCGGCTCATCGGTTGCCGGGCTTGCCTTTGTCGCTGCCACGTACACCCTTTCGATCTTGCAAATTCCGATGGGCACGGTCGTGCACCATCGAAAAGCGTCGGCTATGTCGAATATTGGCGGTTGATCTCGCCGCTATCCGGGATGCGGCCGCCGTCGACCATTGTAACGACAGTGTGAGGTACCGCCGTGCTCAGCGGCAAATTTGACGCGCCGGTGGGCCTGGCTACTTGGCAGTAGCGGTGACGTCGACGTCGGCGGCCATCGCCGCGCCGACGATGCCCGCGGTGTTCTGCAGCGCGGCGGCCACCACCGGCGTGCGGTTCTTCAGCAGCGGGACCCATTTGTCGGCCTTGCGGCTGATTCCGCCGCCGGCGATGAACAGGTCCGGCCAGATCGCGTTCTCGATGGCCACCAGCACCTTGGTCACCTCTTCGGTCCAGCGCTCGTAGCTCCAGCCCTTCTTCTCCTTGACCGACGACGCCGCCCGGTGCTCGGCCTCCTTGCCGCCGACCTCGAGGTGGCCGAACTCGGTGTTGGGCAGCAGCACGCCGTTGTGGATCACCGCCGAGCCGATGCCGGTGCCGAACGTCAGCAGCACGATGACGCCGGTGTTGTCCTTGCCCGCGCCGAACTTCTCCTCGGCCAGTCCGGCCGCGTCGGCGTCGTTGAGCACGGTCACCTGCTGGCCGTCGAGGGCCGCGCTGATGACGTCGCTGGCGTTGACGCCGATCCAGCCCTTGTCGACGTTGGCCGCGGTGCGCACGATCCCGTCGGTCACCACGCCGGGATAGGTGACGCCGAGCTTCTCGGTCCAGCCGAATTCGCTTGACGACCGCGGCGACGGTCTTGGCGACGGCGTCCGGGGTGGCCGGTTGCGGGGTCTCGAGCTTGAAGCGCTCGCCGATCAGCTGCCCGGTGTCCAGGTCGACGATGCCGCCCTTGACGCCGCTTCCGCCGACGTCGATGCCGAATCCGCGGCGTTGCGGGCCGCCGTTGGTGCTCGGGTCGGCGGCGGGTGAATCGGTGGCGGTCATGAGCGCTCCTCTCAGAGGCGGGCAGGTGCGACGCGCCCCACACATTAGTAGCTCGGGAAATCTCATGCGTGGCTGTCGCGCAACCGGTTAGCGACATCGATGTGCTGCGATGGATCCGTGACGGAAAACGACACCGATCCCGTCGCTGTTGCGCTCGGTCGCCGAGCAGCTGGCGACGGAGGCGGCCGAGTTCGTCCGGCGGCGCCGCGCCGAGGTTTTCGGGGACTCGCCCAGCCGCGACGCCGGGTCGGCGGTGCGCGCCAAGAGCACACCGACCGACCCGGTCACCGTCGTCGACACCGAAACCGAGCGGCTGCTGCGCGACCGGCTGGCCGAACTGCGGCCGGGTGAACACATCCTCGGCGAGGAGGAAGGCGGATCGACCGGCGGTCGCGACGGCGCTGACCTGGGTGCTCGACCCGATCGACGGCACGGTCAACTTCGTCTACGGGATCGAGACGTACGCGGTGTCGGTCGGCGGTGCAGCGCGACGGCGCGTCGGTGGCCGGCGCCGTCGCCAACGTCGCCGACCGGGGCGGTGTACTCCGCGGCGCTGGGTCACGGCGCTCGCCTGCAGCGGGCACGGCGTGACGACTCCGCTGCGGGCCAGCGTCGACCGTCGAGCTGTCAATGTCGTTGGTGGGCACCGGGTTTTCCTATGCGCCCGAGCAACGGATCCGGCAGGCCGAGATCCTCGCCAGGCTGCTGCCCGTCGTGCGCGACGTGCGACGGATCGGCTCGTGCGCGCTCGACCTGTGCATGGTGGCCGCCGGGCGGCTCGACGCCTACTACGAGGACGGCGTGCACGTCTGGGACTGGGCGGCCGGCGCGCTGATCGCCGCGGAGGCGGGCGCGAGGCTGCGGCTGCCGCCGGCCGACGGGGGAGCCGGGCTGATCGTGGCGGCCGCGCCGGGCATCGCCGACGCGTTGGCCGACGCGCTGCGCCGCTCCGGCGCGCTGTAGCCGCGAATACCCTTCCGCCGCAACGGAATACGGGCTAGCAGGCGGCGGTGTGGATCTTCGTCAGCAGCGCCGGGTCGGCGGCCTGCGTGGCGTCGGGGCGCAGGCTGGCCAGCACCGCGTCGATGTCGTCGCTGTGGGTCAGTTCGGTGAACTCGGTGCCGATCGCCAGGTCGACGGTGTCGTCGCTGCGCTGGTCCTGGAACAGCTCGGTGCACGGCGCGACCAGCCAGACCGCCGCCGCGGCGGCGCGCCCGGACGGGCCGAACCGGATCTGGCCCTGGCATTCCAGCCGGGCGTTCGCGTACACGGTGTCGTTGGCCGCGGCGGGCTCGGCGAAGCCCAGGTCGCGCAGTTCGCCGGCCACCTCGGCGGCCTGGCCGCCCTGCCCGCTGGCGTTGAGCACCCGGATCTTGGTGTCGGCGAGCTTGGCCGGGGTGACGTCGGTCATCGTCGGCGCGCGACACCTGCTCGCCGAGCTGCTGCGCCGGGGCGCGTCGGGTCGGCGGCGGGCGGCGGCGCGTTGCACACCGCGGCCTCACGGACGTCGGGCGGACGGTTCAGGGCGATCACCCAGACCAACATCGTCACCACCGCGAGGGCGACGAACAGCAGGATCCCCGGCAGGAAGTTACGCCGGCGAAACGGGCGACCGTGCTTGTCGAACGCGGTGCCGTCTGTGATTTGCGCGACCACGCGTGCACTCTAAGGCCAGCGTCGCTGGGCCCTCCGAGCGGCGCGAACTAGAGTGTGACGTAAATCACAGTGGAACGCGTGTCAATACGGGCACGAATCGTTTGGGGAATGCGTTCGACGCTGGTACAAAGCATCTGCTGCAAGGTTTATGGAGGGGACATGGCTATGGCTACCGATTACGACGCCCCACGGCGCACTGAGACCGACGACGTTTCCGAGGATTCGCTCGAGGAACTGAAGGCGCGGCGTAACGAAGCCCAGTCGGCCGTCGTCGACGTCGACGAGTCCGAGTCCGCCGAGTCCTTCGAGCTACCCGGCGCCGATCTGTCCGGCGAGGAGCTGTCGGTGCGCGTGATCCCGAAGCAGGCCGACGAGTTCACCTGCTCGAGCTGCTTCCTGGTGCATCACCGCAGCCGGCTGGCCAGCGAGAAGAACGGCGTGATGATCTGCACCGACTGCGCGGCCTGACGCGGTCATGCCGCGCAGCGCGGCCAGCACCCGGTCGGGGTGACGGCAGCTGACCAGCCAGTACGGCGTGGGATCGTCGGGATCGTCGAGGACCAGAAGGACCATCGGGCCCGACCCATGCCCGGTGCACGACGTAGGCCGCCGGATCGAGCTGGCGGCCCAGCGCGGCCGACTTGGCCGACTTGGGCACCTCGGCCGACCGCGCGATGACGCTGACCGGCAGGTGCGCCGCCGCCGACCCACAGCTCGGTCTCGCCCGAACCGCCGACGACGCGCACCTCGGTCTTGCCGAACCACAGCAGCACGACGGCGGCGACGGGCAGCAGCACGGCGAACGGCAGCCAGTTGGGCAGCGCGGGCACGCCCTGGTTCACCTCGAGCGCGATCAGCGCGGCCAGCCCCAGTCCCGGCGGCCACCACCACCACGGCACCCACAACCGTTCGCGGTAGCGCACGGATTGCGACGTGGCGCGCGTGTCGGACACGCGGCCAAGAGTAATCTCTGACGTCGTGTCCACCTCTCTGGCGGTCGTGCGCCTGGATCGCGATCTGCCGATGCCCAGCCGTGCCCATGACGGCGATGCGGGCGTCGACCTCTTCAGCGCGCACGACGTCGAGCTGGCGCCCGGTCAGCGGGCGCTGGTGCCGACCGGCATCGCGGTCGCCATCCCGCACGGCATGGTCGGGCTGGTGCATCCCCGCTCGGGTTTGGCTGCCCGCGTGGGACTTTCGATCGTCAACAGCCCCGGCACGATCGATGCCGGCTACCGCGGCGAGATCAAGGTGGCGCTGATCAACCTCGACCCCGAGACGCCGATCGTCGTGCACCGCGGAGACCGGATCGCCCAGCTGCTGGTGCAGCGGGTCGAGCTGCCCGAGCTGGTCGAGGTGACGTCGTTCGACGAGGCCGGCCTGGCCGACACAACCCGTGGCGACGGTGGCCACGGTTCCTCCGGCGGACATGCGAGTTTGTGAAATGGCATTCGGAAAGCACAAAGACAGCGACGTCGACGACGTGAGATGCCGTCCGCGGACGACGACGGCGACGAGCTCGACGGCCCGTTCGACATCGACGACTTCGACGATCCGTCGGTGGCGGCGGTGGCCCGGCTCGACCTCGGCTCGGTGCTGATTCCGATGCCCGAGGCCGGCCAGGTGCAGGTCGAGCTCACCGAGACGGGCGTGCCCAGCGCGGTGTGGGTGGTGACGCCCAACGGCCGCTTCACCGATCGCCGCCTACGCCGCGCCGAAGTCCGCCGGGCCTGTGGCGGGAGGTCGCCATCGGAGCTGGCCGACTCGCTGCGCAAGGACGTGCCCAAGGTCAGCATCGAGGACGGCCCGTGGGGTCGCGAGGTCGTCGGCGTCGCCAAGCCGGAGCAGGACCAGCCGCCGGCGTGGTGCGGTTCATCGGCGTCGACGGCTATCGCTGGATGATCCGATGCGTCGTCAACGGTCCGCAGGACAGAATCGCGGCGCTGGCCGACCGAGGCGCGAAATGCGTTGGCGGACACCGTTGTTCGGCGCGGCGACACGCCGCTGCCGGTCCGCACGCCGCTGCCGGTGCAGCTGCCCGAGCCGATGGCGGCGCAACTGCGCGCGGCCGCCGAACAGGCCGCCGCAGGCCCAGCAGGGTCAGCAAGCCGGGCAGCAGCCGCCACCGCCTGAGCCCGCCGCCCGCCGCAGCGCGCAGGGATCGGCGATGCAGCAGCTGCGGACCATCACCGGCGGCTAGCGATTTGTGTGCGTTTAGGGCGCTCACCGCTACAAAACACAAAATCAGACAGACACAGCGCGGCCAGGCACGCCGCGCCCAGCACCCCGGGGTCGGCGCCCATCTCGTCGAGCGTCACGGTGCGCAGCGCCGCCCGCGGCGCCGCCGCCACCCACTCGATGCCGACCTCGACCGGATGCACCGGGTCGTCGGTCGCCGCGGCCACCCCCATCGGCACGGCAAGGCCCTCCAGCTCGCCGCAGGTCGGCGCGACGTAGCAGGCGGCCTCGTCCATCGCGTCGGGCAGCGACGGCCACTGCCCGACCCACGACCGGGTCAGCTCGTCGGCCAGCCACGGCGGGCTGGAGGCCCGCATCTGCGCGGTGGCCGACGCCAGGCCGTCGCGGCGCAGCACTTCCGCCGAGTGGCGCGCGGCCATGCGCGGCGGGCGCGGTGTCCGGTTCGCCCGTCCAGGCGGGCAGGGCGGCCAGCACCGCCACGGCGTGCCCCGGATGGGCCAGCGCCCATGCGGCGGCCACCGCGGCGCCGATGGACACTCCGCCGACCGCGATCGGCTCGGCCCGCGCCGCGTTGTCGAGCGCATCGCGGTAGCCGTCGATGAGCCGGTCCGGCTGCGGCGGCCGGCGTCACGACGACCGCGCCGACGTCGTGCAGGGCGGCGGAAAACGCCCGGTAGACGTAGTCGTCGTCGGATCCGGTGCCGGGCAGCAGAACCGTCGTGACACCGCGCAGATTGACCGCCATCACACGATCGTGCCCCGTTCGTCGACACGTCGGCGTGGCGACCCTGCCCCGCGTGGCATATCGGAACCAAGAGGTCTACCGTGGCGTTGGATTGGGTAGATCCATGGTGGATCTGCAGAAGGTCAGGAGAGGCCATGGCTACGGCCGAAGGGTATCTGCGCCGGCTCACCCGCCGGCTGACGGAGGACCCGGAGCAACTCGACGTCGAAGAGCTCAGTGACGAAGCCGCCAGCACCGGCGCCCAGAAGGCGATCGACTGTCAGCGCGGTCAGGAAGTGACGATGGTCGGCACCCTGCGCAGCGTCGAATGCAACGGCAAGGGCTGCGCCGGTGGCGTCAAGGCCGAACTGTTCGACGGCACCGACTCGGTGATGCTGGTCTGGCTCGGCCAGCGCCGCATCCCCGGCATCGAGTCCGGTCGCACGCTCAAGGTGCACGGCCGCATCGGCAAGCTGGACAACGGCGCCAAGGCGATCTACAACCCGCACTACGAGATTCAGAAGTGAGCGACCCCGGACCTGAACCGGGGAAGCCGACCAAAGCGCACGCCGTCCTCGAACAGATGGGCGGCATCAGCGGGCTGATCTACTCCTCGCTGCCCGTCGTGGTGTTCGTTCCGGTGTCCACGGCCTTCGGGCTGATCCCCGCGATCGGCGCGGCGCTGGGCGTGGCGGCGCTGATCCTGGTGTGGCGGCTGGTCCGCCGCGAGTCCGTCCAGCCGGCGATCTCCGGGTTCATCGGCGTCGGGGTCAGCGCGCTGATCGCCTACCTGGTGGGGGAGTCCAAGGGCTACTTCCTGCTCGGCATCTGGATGTCGCTGTTCTGGGCCGTCGGTGTTCGCGCTGTCGGTGCTGATCCGTCGTCCCGTGGTCGGCTACGTCTGGGGCTGGGTCAACGCCCACGACCGCGCGCTGGCGCGGGGTGCGCAGGGCCGTGCTGGCGTTCGACGTCGCGACGTTCGTGTGGGTGCTGGTGTTCGCCTCGCGGTTCGTCGTGCAGCAACACCTCTACGACGCCGACCAGACGGGTTGGCTTGGCGTCGCCCGCATCGCGATGGGCTGGCCGCTGACCGCGGTGGCCGCGCTGGTGACCTATCTGGCCATCCGGGCGGCCCAGCGGGCGGTGCACGCGCATGACGCCCATGAAGCCGAGGAAGCCGAGGACACCGGGGAGACCGCCGAAGAACACGGAGGCGTAGCTCAACCCGATGCCCGCTGACACCGACACCGACCGGCCGCTCATCGCGGTCGCGGTGCTGGCCTCGTTCGTGGCGTTCCTCGACGGCTCGGTGGTCAACCTGGCGCTGCCGGCGATCGGCAGGGAATTCGGCGGCGGCCTCGCGCTGCAGCAGTGGGTCGTCGACGGCTACTGCTCACCCTCGGGGCGCTGATCCTCGTCGCAGGGGCCATCTCCGATCAGTTCGGCCGGCTGTCGGTGCTGCGGATGGGCATCGTCGTATTCGGCGGTGGCCTCGGTGCTGTGCGCGGTGGCGCCCAGCGGCTGGGTGCTGGTCGCCGCGCGGTGCCTGCAGGGCGTCGGCGCGGCGTTCCTGGTGCCCAGCTCGCTCGCGATGATCAACGCCCGGTTCTCCGGCGCCGCGCAGGCCCGCGCCATCGGCACGTGGACGGCGTGGACGGGCACGGCGTTCGTGATCGGCCCGCTGCTCGGCGGCGTGCTCGTCGACGCGGTGGGCTGGCGGTGGATCTTCGGGGTCAACATCGTGCCGCTGGCCGTCACGCTGTACCTGACGACCAAGCTGTCGCCAGAGCGACATTCGCCGCCGACCGCTCGGCGCGCATCGACTATCGTCGGCGCCGCGCTGAACGCCGTCGGCCTCACCGGGCGGTGTACGCGCTCATCGAGGGCCAGCGGCTCGGCTTCTCGAATCCGGTGGTGCTCGTCGCTCTGATCGTCGGCGTGGCCTGCCTGATCGCGTTCCCGTGGTGGGAGCGCCGCGCCCCGCACCCGATGATGCCGCTGCACATCTTCGCCGCCCGCAACTTCGCGGTCGGCAATCTGGCCACGGTGTTCCTCTACGCCGGGGTGTCGCTCGGCATGCTCGATCGTCGGACTGTTCCTGCAGGAGACCGCGGGGCTGTCGGCCACCGAGGCGGGTCTGGCCACGCTGCCGGTTCCCGTGCTGTCGTTCTTCCTGGCCCGCCGGTTCGGCACGCTGGCGGGCGTGCACGGCCCGCGTCTGTTCATGGCGCGTCGGGCCGCTGATCGCGGCGATCGGCTACCTGTTGATGACGACGAGCCGAGGAGCCGTTCAACTTCTGGACACAGATGCTGCCCGGGCTGGTGGTGTTCGGCCTCGGGCTGTCGATCACGGTGTCACCGTTGACGGCGGCGATCCTGGCCGCGGTCGATCCCGCGCAGAGCGGCATCGGATCGGCGATCAACAACGCCGTCTCGCGGATCGCCGGACTGATCGCGATCGCGTTCACCGGTGTGATCATCGGCGGCACAGTCGATTTCGACGGATTCCGGCAGGGCGTGTTGGTGACGGCGGCCCTGTTCGCGGTCGCCGGTGTCATCTCGGCCGTCGGGATCCGCAACGCGCAGTGCGACTTCGACCGGGTGTCACCCGAGGCCGCGGCGGGCTGCCACGACCGGGTGACGCCGCCGCCGGCCTACGCGGCGCCGCTGAGGCTCAGCGCGACTGCGGATGCAGCAGCAGCTCCTGCAGTTCGTCCTCGACCTCCGTGATGGCGACGAACAGCAGCTCGTCGCCGCCTTCGAGCGGCTCGTCGCGCCTCCGGCACGATCACCCGCGGGCCGCGCAGGATCGTCACCAGCGCGGCGTCGCGCGGCAGGTCGAGCCGCTTGACCGGCTTGCCGCCCCACGGCGTGTCGTCGGGCAGCGTGATCTCGACCAGGTTGGCCTGGCCCTTGCGGAACTCCATCAGCCGCACCAGATCACCGACGGCGACGGCCTCCTCGACGAGCGAGGCCAGCATGCGCGGCGTGGACACCGCGACGTCGACGCCCCAGGTCTCGTCGAACAGCCACTCGTTGCGCGGATCGTTGACGCGGGCCACCACGCGCGGCACCGCGAACTCGGTCTTGGCCAGCAGGCTGACCACCACGTTGGCCTTGTCGTCGCCGGTCGCGGCGATCACGACGTCGAACTCCTCGAGCTTCACCGACTCGAGCAGGCTCAGCTCGCACGCGTCGCCGAGGCGCCAGTGCGCGGCGGGGATCGCGTCGACGTCGATGTGGTCGGGGTTGCGTTCGAGCAGCGTGACGTCGTGGTTCTCGACGAGCTCGCGGGCGATGGACCGGCCGACGGCGCCGGCCCCGGCGATGGCGACTTTCATGCGCTCTCGATGTCCTCGCTGGGCGGCAGCGCCGCGATGGCCAGGGCTTCGGCGATGTGCCCGGCGATCGCGGCCATGTACACCTGGTCGCCGGCCTGGATGACGGTCTTCGGGTCGGGCAGCAGGCCCGCGCCGAACCGGATCATGAACGCCACCCGCCCGCCGGTGGCCGCCTCCAGGTCGGTGATCCGGTGGCCGACCCAGTCCTCGTGCAGCGCCAGCTCGGTCACGCCGACGTTGCCGGTCGGGTCGCGCCACTTGGTGGTCTCGGTCTCCCGGGTCAGCACGTTGAGCAGCCGGTCGGTCGTCCACGGCACGGTGGCCACCGTCGGGATGCCGAGCCGCTCGTAGACCGCCGCGCGCTTGGCGTCGTAGATGCGGGCGACGACGCGCTCGACGCCGAACGTCTCGCGGGCCACCCGCGCCGAGATGATGTTGGAGTTGTCGCCCGAGGACACCGCCGCGAACGCGCCGGCCTCCTCGATGCCCGCCCGCAGCAGCACGTCGCGGTCGAACCCCATGCCGAGCACGCGCTCGCCCGGGAAACTCGGGGGACAGCCGGTGAAACGCCGTGCTGTCGCGGTCGATCACGGCGACGTCGTGGCCGATCCTGGCCAGGCTGTCCGACAGCGACGCGCCCACCCGGCCGCATCCCATCACCACTACACGCACCTGACGGTCCTTTCCGGCCATGCCTGCTGTAGAACCCGCGCACTCGGAACGCTACAGCCATTCGCCCGTGGGCTTACTCTTGGCTCTCGTGTCCAAGCTTTCGACCGTCGCGCGGCGGCTGGTGCTGGGCCGGCCGTTCCGCAGCGACAAGCTGGCGCACACGCTGCTGCCCAAGCGGATCGCCCTGCCGGTGTTCGCCTCCGACGCGCTGTCGTCGGTGGCCTACGCGCCCGAGGAGATCTTCCTGGTGCTGTCGGTGGCGGGCCTGACCGCGTACTCGATGGCGCCGTGGATCGGGCTGGCCGTCGCGTGCGGTCATGCTGATCGTGATCGCCAGCTACCGGCAGAACGTGCACGCCTACCCGTCCGGCGGCGGCGACTACGAGGTGGTCACCACCAACCTGGGGCCCACCGCCGGGCTGACCGTGGCCAGCGCGCTGCTGGTGGACTACGTGCTGACCGTCGCGGTGTCGATGTCGTCGGCGATGTCGAACATCGGCTCGGCGGTGCCGTTCATCGACCACCACAAGGTGTTGTTCGCGGTCATCGCGATCCTGCTGCTGGCGTCGATGAACCTGCGCGGCATCCGCGAGTCGGGCACCGCGTTCGCGATCCCCACCTACGCGTTCATGATCGGCATGTACATCATGCTGGCCTGGGGGTTCTTCCAGATCTACGTCCTCGGCGAGCCGCTGCGCGCCGAGTCGGCCGGCTTCGAGATGCATTCCGAGCACGGCGACGTGCTCGGGTTCGCGCTGGTGTTCCTGGTCGCGCGGGCGTTCTCGTCCGGCAGTGCGGCGCTGACCGGTGTCGAGGCGATCAGCAACGGGGTGCCGGCATTCCGGAAACCCAAGTCGCGCAACGCCGCAACCACGCTGCTGCTGCTCGGCGTCATCGCGGTCACGCTGTTCATGGGCATCATCATGCTGGCCAGGGCAACCGGCGTGCAGATGGCCGAGCGCCCGCACGAACAGCTCATCGGCGCGCCGCCCGACTACCACCAGAAGACGCTGATCGCGCAGCTGGCCGACGCGGTGTTCCACGACTTCCCGATCGGGCTGTACCTCATCGCCGGGGTCACCGCGCTGATCCTGGTGCTGGCCGCCAACACCGCGTTCAACGGCTTCCCGGTGCTGGGATCGATTCTGGCCCAGGACCGTTTCCTGCCGCGCCAGCTGCACACCCGCGGCGACCGGCTGGCGTTCTCCAACGGCATCCTGTTCCTGGCGTTCGCGGCGATCGCGTTCGTCGTCGCGTTCCGGGCCGAGGTCACCGCGCTGATCCAGCTCTACATCGTCGGGGTGTTCGTGTCGTTCACGCTGAGCCAGATCGGCATGGTCCGGCACTGGACCCGGCTGCTGCGCACCGAGACCGACTCGGCCGTGCGGCGCCAGATGATGCGGTCGCGGGTCATCAACGCCGATCGGCTTCATCTGCACCGGCACCGTGCTGATCATCGTGGTGGTCACGAAGTTCCTCGCCGGCGCCTGGATCGCGATCCTGGCGATGGGCGCGCTGTTCGTGATCATGAAGATGATCCACAAGCACTACGACACCGTCGCCCGCGAGCTCGAGGAGCAGGCCGCCGAGGACGGCGACATCGTGCTGCCGAGCCGCAACCACGCCGATCGTGCTGGTGTCCAAGCTGCACCTGCCGACGCTGCGCGCGCTGGCCTACGCCCGGGCCACCCGGCCCGACGTGCTGGAGGCGATCACCGTCAGCGTCGACGACGGCGAGACCCGCGAGCTGGTGCACAAATGGGAGGACAGCGATATCAGCGTGCCGCTCAAGGTGATCGCCTCGCCGTACCGCGAGATCACCCGGCCGGTGCTCGACTACGTCAAGCGGGTCAGCAAGGAGTCGCCGCGCACCGTGGTCACCGTGTTCATCCCCGAGTACGTCGTCGGGCACTGGTGGGAACAGGTGCTGCACAACCAGAGCGCGCTGCGGCTCAAGGGCCGGCTGCTGTTCGAGCCGAACGTGATGGTGACATCGGTTCCGTGGCAACTGAGTTCGTCGGAGCGGCTCAAGACGCTGCAGCCGCAGTCGGCTCCGGGCGACATACGCAGAGGCTTCCTGGATTGAGCGAAGAGGTCGTCGAGCCGCCACCGTGGCCGACGGAACTCACGCTGACCACCGGGCCGCCGGCCAACGGCGGCAGCTGCGTGGCGCGCCACGACGGCCGGGTGGTGTTCGTGCGGTACGCGCTGCCGGGGGAGACGGTCAGGGTCCGCGTCGTCGGCGATCACGGATCGTATTGGCACGCCGACGTTATCGAGGTGATCGAGCCGTCGCGCCGACCGCATCGACTCGCTGTGCCCGATCGCCGGCGTCGACGGCGCCGGTTGCTGCGATCTGGCGTTCGCCGAACCCGACGCCGCGCCGCCGGCTGAAGGGCGCCGTCGTCGCCAACCAGCTGGCGCGGCTGGGCGGCTACCAGTGGCGCGACGAGGACTCCGCCGCCGCCGAGCCGGTCGGAGACGGCGGCGCCACCGGGTGGCGGACCCGGGTGCGGCTCGACACCTCGGCCGAGGGCCGCGCGGGCTTTCACCGCTATCACAGCTCGGAGCTGGTCACCGAGCTGGACTGCGCGCAGCTGCCCGCGGGCATGCTCGACGGGCTGCACGACTGGGCGTGGCCGCCGGGGGCGCAGCTGCACGTGGCGGTCGACGACGACGGTGACCGGCACGTCGTGCAGTCGGGGCCGCGGACCGGGCGCAAGACGACGACTCAGGTGGTCGAGGGCAGCTACGAGGCGGTGCAGCGGGTCGGGGAGCGAGTCTGGCGGGTGCCGGTGACCGCGTTCTGGCAGGCGCACCGCGACGCCGCCCGGGTCTACAGCGAGCTGGTGGCCGACTGGGCGCAGCTCGACGCCGGGCATGACGGCGTGGGATTTGTACGGCGGCGCAGGGGTTTTCGCGGCGGTGCTGGCGCAGGCCGTCGGCGAGCGGGGCAAGCGTCGTCACCGTCGACACGTCGCGCGGGGCGTCGCGGTCGGCGCGCGCAGCGCTGGCCGACCTCGGCTGGGTGTCGGTGGTCACCGACTCGGTGCGCCGGGCGCTGGCCAGCAGGCCGGCGCGGGCCGACGTGGCGGTGCTGGACCCGCCGCGGTCCGGGGCAGGCCGCGAGGTGATCGACCTGCTGGCCGCCGCCGAGGTGCCCCGGGTGGTCCACATCGGTTGCGAGGCAGCGTCGTTCGCCCGCGACGTCGGGCTGTACCTCGGGCACGGGTACACCGTCGAGGAGCTGCGGGTGTTCGACTCGTTCCCGCTGACGCACCACGTCGAGTGCGTCGCGGTGCTCACGCGTTAGAACCCCGCCCAAACGTTCGTTTCGGCGCGCTTAGCCACCTGTGGCGGCGAAATTGTGGGCCTCGGTGAGGAGTTCAGACCAGTGATGTTGCCGCGCAGAACTGATCGCGGCCCATTGCCTGAAGCGGCGTCCAGCTGGCGCGAATGGATCGGCGTGGCCGACGGCGACGAGTTTAGTGACTCGACTTTCCGGCAGCTTGACGATTAGATTGTTCCCGCGACGGTCGTAGGACGCGAAAAACTGTCCGTCCCAACGTAAACAGGGCAACCCCATCATCGTCGAGCGACTCACGCGCGGATCTCGGGTGAGCGACGCGGCGAGTTCCCAGAAGTAGTTTTCATCCACTGTCATTGGGCGAGTTCCTCCGGTGTGGGGACGCGACGATCCGCCCACGGATCGGGTTCGACCTGTTCGCCACCGGCGGCGCGACGTAGGCGGTCCAGATAGTGCGCCCAGCCGCCGCTGTGGGCGTCTGCAGCGGCGTCGTGTAGACCCCGATGCACCAGGGTGACCAGTGTCGTGCCGTCATCCCGCTCCACCAGATCGATCTCCACGGTGGTCGAGCCCGGCGGGATCTCTACCTCTGCTCGCTCCCAGCCGTAGGTGAACACGAGTCGGCGCGGCGGATCGACTTCGACGAATCTTCCCGAAACAGTGTCGCCGTTGGGATGTGTCCAGCGCACGACGCCGCCCGGCTGCGGGTCGAGGTCCGCGCCTTCGGCCATCCACAGTCCGAACAGAGCCGGGTCGACCAGATGACCGAAGACGTGTTCGGCGGGCGCGCGGATGGTCAATCGTTGGACGGCGAGTTTCATGGCGACTTGCCTCGCGGCTTTTCAGCCGCCGATCGCAGTCGATCAAGGGGAGCGGCCCAGAAATCGTCGAGGAACGATGCAACCTCGGCGACTCTGACGAGGTCGGCTCGGTACAGCCGGCGGGTGGCATCGACGCGCACCGTGATCAAGCCGGCATCGCGCAACAACTTGAGATGCTGACTCGCCGCCGACCGTGACAACCCGGCTGCGTCGGCGAGTTCGGTCGCGGGCCGCTCCTCGTCCCACACCAAACGCAACATCGCACGCCTGCCCGGGTGGGCGAGCGCCCTGATGGTGTCCTCGAGCGCGGGATCGCTCACGGGCGACGCCCCATTGCGGCCAACAGCCGATTCTGGTCCGAGGCGTCGTCGCCGACTTCTACTGCGGGACCAACGATTCCGGCAGTCCGTCCTAGTTCGGGCATGTCCGGCAGAAACATCGCCGTGCACGCGCACACGAGATCCGAATCGAGTGCGTCGTACTGTCCGGTGGCGCGCGCGAGATCCCACGTGTGGATCAGTACATCCATGAATGTTCCGGCGACGGCCTGGGCGACGGCCCACTCGAAGCCGAGCGGCGAAACGCAGGTCTGCTCCATCACGCCGGGTACGTCCAGCGCCTTCAACACGTCGGCAACGCCGCGCCGGAAATCAGCGGCTGTCGCATCCGTCGGCGGCGCGGCCTCGCGCTGTTCAGCAGCTGACAGCAGGTATTCGGTCCCGCTGACCAGGTGATCGATCAGCTGTTGAACCGTCCATTCGGTGCAGGGCGTTGGTGATTCGAGTTGGTCTTGCCGCACAGCCTGGACGACCGCGGTCGCGCGATCGGTGGCGGCGCGGTAGAGCGCAACCGGGTCGGGACGCGAATCATGATTCAGCATTCTCTAAATTTAGGACTTGCTGAATTAAGAGTCAACCCGTTGTTAGGGTTTTCGCATGGCGAAGGTGGATGTGAAGGTTGAGATCGTCATCGCCCGACCACGCGACGTCGTCGCTGCATACGCCGCCGAGCCCGACACAGCCACTACGTGGTACGTGAACATCAAGACCGTGGACTGGAAGACGCCTCGCCCGCTAGCGGTGGGCTCGCAGTTCGTTTTTACTGCACAGTTCTTGGGCCGGAAGCTGACGTACACCTATGAGGTCGTCGAACTGGTGCCCGATCGTCGTTTCGTCATGCGAACTGCACAGGGGCCGTTCCCAATGGAGACGACGTACGAGTGGGACGACGCTGGGCCGGGCGCGACCCGGATGGCGCTGCGCAACCGAGGCGAGCCGTCCGGGTTCGCCGGTGTCGCGGCACCCATGATGGCGATGGCGATGAGACGGGCCAACACCAAGGACCTCAAGCGCCTGAAGGAGATCCTGGAGGCGTAACGGTTTGCCCGACTGCGCGCACTCACACTGCATAGCCAGGACATCGCAGTTGGGAGGCGGCAGATGCAGCACGAGGACGCACCCCCCGGGACGCGGTGGCACCGACTGGTGGATCTGCCATCTGAAGGCCGGGTGATCACGGCGGTGGTCGATGGGCGCAGCGTGGCGCTGACCCGATGCGGCGGCAAGCTTGGGGCATTAGCCAACCACTGTCCACATCAAGGTGGCCCGCTGGGGGAGGGCTCCATCGAGAACGGCTGGCTGCGCTGCCCGTGGCACGGCTACGACTACAACCCGACAACCGGTGTGCCGCCGGAAGGATTCAGCGACGCCCCCGAAGCGTTCGAAGTCCGAGAAGACGGTGCGCAGAATTGGGTTGCGTTGCCCGAGCCCGATGAGCGTCCACGCTCGGTGTCCGACGCGATGGTGGAAACGCTGACTGCGTGGGGCGTCGACGCGGTGTTCGGGATGGTCGGCCACTCCAACCTGGGCTTCGCCGAAGCGCTGCGACAGGCCGAACAGCGAGGTCAGCTGCGCTACATCGGCATTCGGCACGAGGGTGCTGCGGCATTCGCGGCGAGCGCCTACGGGAAACTCACCGGGCGTCCCGCGGCTTGTTTCGCGATCGCCGGTCCAGGTTCGACCAACCTGCTCACCGGCCTCTACGACGCGCGTCTCGACGGCGCGCCGGTGCTCGCGATTTCTGGTCAGGTGCCGTCGAATGTCCAGGGCAAGGGCGCCTTTCAGGATCTGGACCTATCGCGGGTGTTCGCCGATGTCGCGATCTCGACGGTGACCGTTCAGGCCAACTCCGATCATGCCGAGCTCGCCGCTGAGGCGGTAAAGCATGCGATTGACGGACGCGGGGTGGCGCACTTGGTGCTGCCAGACGAAGTCCAGGATCAGCCGTCGTCGGCACCCGCCGTCGTCCCAGACGGACGCACCGTCCGTCGTCGCGGCGTCCCCGACGCGGATGCCGTTGCGGAGGCTGCGGCCTTGATCCGCACCGCGCGCCGTCCCGTCCTGATCGTCGGGCAGGGTGCCCGAGAGGCTCGCGCGGCTGTCACAGACCTCGCTGAACGACTCGGCGCGCCGGTGCTCACGACCTTCCGCGCCAAGGGCCTGGTAGCCGACAGCCATCCGCTGGGCGCCGGGGTGCTCGGCCGCTCAGGCACGCCGGTGGCGTCGTGGCTGATGAATGAGGCCGATCTGCTCGTCGTGGTCGGGGCATCGTTCGCCAATCACACCGGGATCGCGACCTACAAGCCGATCGTCCAAATCGACGACAACCCGAGCATTGTCGGAAGGTGGAGCGCCGTACGGGTCGGTCTGCTCGGTGATGCCGAAGCGGCTATCCGGGCAGTCACTGAATCGCTCGGCGAGGTGGCGGCCGTCGACCAGCGTCCCGACGTCGCCGCGCGGTGGAAGCTGTGGCGCGAGGAGAAGCGCCGCCGCGCCGAAGACGACCGTGGCCGCGGCATCGGGTCGGCGGCCGTGTTCGACTCGTTGACCCGCCACTGCCCGCCCAATGCGGTGATCTCCGTCGACGTCGGCAATCACGCGTACTCGTTCGGTCGCTATTTCGAAAGTTCCGGCCAGCCGGTGCTGATGAGCGGATACCTCGGTTCCATCGGGTTCGGCTATCCGGCCGCCATGGGCGCGTGGGCCGCCGACCGGGCAGGCCGGTGGTCGCGGTGACCGGTGACGGCGGTTTCGGCCAGTATCTGGCGGAGGTGACGACGGCGGTGAAGTACGGCATCCCGATCAAGCATGTACTGCTCGACAACGGATCGCTCGGCAAGATCAGCAAGGAACAGCTCGCGGGCGACCTACCGGTGTGGCAGACGTCGTTGGTCAACCCGGATTTCGCCGCGTTCGCCGAAAGCTGCGGCGCGATCGGCATCAGCGTCCGGCATGCCGCGGACGTCGACGACGGTATGCGGCAACTGTTTTCGGCGCGACGGCCCCGCAATGTTGCATCTGCATTGCGATCCCGAGCTGGTGTGACGTGTCCACTGGTTTGGTGATCGTGTTGGCGGTGGCCGCCGCCATTCCGCTCCTGCTCGGCTTCCTTAGGCGGCTCCCGCTGCCCGGACCCGTGGTGGAGATTGTCGCAGGCATCGTCATCGGTCCGTCGGTGCTCGGATGGGTTCCGCCCGACGAGACCATCCGCGCTCTGTCGGTGCTCGGGTTGTCGTTCCTGTTGTTCCTTGCCGGCTTCGAGGTGGATGTCCGCCGATTTCGTGGCCGCACTGGCCGCCAGGTCCTCGTCGCGTTGACCATTTCGATCATGCTGGCGCTCGCGGTCGGGCTGGCCCTCGGCGCCATCGGGATGCACGGTGCGCTCCTGATCGGGATCGCTTTGTTGGCAACATCTTTGGGTCTCGTCGTGCCAATACTGGCCGACGCCGGGGTGCTGCATGCGCCGGTGGGTGTGCTTACCGTTGCGTGCGCGTCAGCAGGCGAGGTCGCGGCGGTGGTGGCCCTGTCGCTCGGCGCGGGCGGAATCGGGCATGCCACTGGCCGGCCGGCTGTTGCTGCTCGCGTTGCTCGTCGTGTTGTTGGGCGCGATCGCGGCGGTCGTCGTCGGCGCAGAACACGTCGGCCGGATCGCGGCCCTGGTCGACCGGCTCGCCGACACCAGCGCACAGATCCGCATCCGACTGACCGTACTGCTGGTCGCGGGCATCGCGCTGGCCGCCGCCAGTCTGGGTTTCGAGGCGATTCTCGGGGCGTTCATGGCCGGTGTGTTGGTGCGCACGCTGGATCCGGAACCCGAACTGGCGCATCCCCGTTACCCGGTCAAACTCGAAGCGATCGGCTTCGGCCTGCTGATCCCGGTCTTCTTCGTGACCAGCGGGATGACGCTCGACATCACCGGGCTGGTCGAAAACCCGCTGGCGCTGGCGGGCGTGCCGCTCGTGGTCGCTGCCCTTCTCCTCGTTCGAGGGGCACCGGTCTTGGTTTTCCGGCGTGATCTGCCGCGCGCGCAACTGGTTGGCGCTGCGTTATTGCAGGCCTCGTCGTTGCCGTTCTTGTTGACCGTGGCGCAGATCGGGATCGAGATGGGCGTGCTGGAACGCACGACGGCAGCGGCCCTGGTCGCCGGCGGAGTTGTGTCGGTGTTGATTTTCCCGCCGCTGGCCATCCGCCTCCTCGCGGGTTTTTTTTTTTTTTTTTTTTTTTTAAAAAAAAAAAAAAAAAAAATTTTTTTTTTTTTTTTTTTTTTTTTTTTTTTTTTTTTTTTTTTTTTTTTTTTTTTTTTTTTTTTTTTTTTTTTTTTTTTTTTTTTTTTTTTTTTTTTTTTTTTTTTTTTTTTTTTTTTTTTTTTTTTTTTTTTTTTTTTTTTTTTTTTTTTTTTTTTTTTTTTTTTTTTTTTTTTTTTTTTTTTTTTTTTTTTTTTTTTTTTTTTTTTTTTTTTTTTTTTTTTTTTTTTTTTTTTTTTTTTTTTTTTTTTTTTTTTTTTTTTTTTTTTTTTTTTTTTTTTTTTTTTTTTTTTTTTTTTTTTTTTTTTTTTTTTTTTTTTTTTTTTAAAAAAAAAAAAAAAAAAAAAAAAAAAAAAAAAAAAAAAAAAAAAAAAAAAAAAAAAAAAAAAAAAAAAAAAAAAAAAAAAAAAAAAAAAAAAAAAAAAAAAAAAAAAAAAAAAAAAAAAAAAAAAAAAAAAAAAAAAAAAAAAAAAAAAAAAAAAAAAAAAAAAAAAAAAAAAAAAAAAAAAAAAAAAAAAAAAAAAAAAAAAAAAAAAAAAAAAAAAAAAAAAAAAAAAAAAAAAAAAAAAAAAAAAAAAAAAAAAAAAAAAAAAAAAAAAAAAAAAAAAAAAAAAAAAAAAAAAAAAAAAAAAAAAAAAAAAAAAAAAAAAAAAAAAAAAAAAAAAAAAAAAAAAAAAAAAAAAAAAAAAAAAAAAAAAAAAAAAAAAAAAAAAAAAAAAAAAAAAAAAAAAAAAAAAAAAAAAAAAAAAAAAAAAAAAAAAAAAAAAAAAAAAAAAAAAAAAAAAAAAAAAAAAAAAAAAAAAAAAAAAAAAAAAAAAAAAAAAAAAAAAAAAAAAAAAAAAAAAAAAAAAAAAAAAAAAAAGGGAAAGGGGCGAAGTGCCGCTGCAGCCGTCGGTGCCGGTGCCCGAACAGTGCGCCGACACCCGCCGCGATGACGGGTGTCAACAGGCGCAGCGGAGCGCGGAGCTCGAACGTGAGGCGATCGCGCACAACGGTTTTGGCATCACCGTCGGGTTCGACGGTGCGCTCGTGGCGCCAGCTGCGCATGCTGCAGCATCGTCGACTGCTCGTCGAAGCCTCGGCCCGGCTCGCAGTTCGGCGATCATCAGGTCGTCGTAGTCGAACGGCAGCACGCCGAACAACCGCATCCAACAGCGGCCGACGGGGGTGCCGACCGGCACGGTGTCGACCGTCAGATCCTTGGCGCCGCGCGGCATCGACATCGTCATCCACGGCCGCAGTTCGTCGTTGATGCCCTCCGGTGTCACCACGCGTGCCCACACCCGCTCGGCGGGTGCGTCGACGATGCTCTGGCGTTCGATGATCATGACGGTTCGACGGTATCCGACGAGACCGGGCGTCGGGGCGCTACGTCTCGGTCGACTGCGACCGCTGATGCCAGCGATCCAGTAGCGCCGGGATCTCGTCGAGCAGGAATGTGTAGAAGTCGCGCATCTGTGTGAGACGTTGGCGGGCCAGGCTGCCGTCCGGTGGCGGCGATCCCGGCTCGGCGGCCTTCAGCACGGCGACGTCACCTCGTTCTGATTGGTGTACAGGACCGCCCACGCATCGTCGCGCAGCCGGTAGTGGTCCCGGCGGCTGCCCGGTGCGGGCACGCGCTCGACCAGGCCGACGGAAGTGAGCATCTTGAGGGCGCCCGAGATCGCGCCCGAGCTGGCCTGCAGCCGGTCGGCGAGCTCACCCATCGTCATGGTCGGCTGCTCGGTGAACAGCAGGGTGGCCAGCACGCGTGCGGTCATGCGCTGCAGTCCGTGGGTGGTGAGCACGAGGGCGAGTTGCTCGGCGCCATCTGCTGATCGGCGGGTCACAGCGCCTCCTTTCAGAGTCTTCAGAGATTTCTGAAACTTCAGTATAGTGAGTTACGGCGCTCCGGGAAGTCTGGTCGGAACTGGTATCCGCATACGCGGGAGACCGACCATGAGAGCGTCGAGGCGGCAGCCGCGTCATCGACGCAATCGACGACCGAGGTGATCCGCGTCCGCGGGCTCACCTTCACCTATCCGAAGGCGACCGAGCCGGCGGTGCGCGGCATGGACTTCTCCGTCGGCCGCGGCGAGATCTTCGGTTTCCTCGGCCCCAGCGGTGCCGGCAAATCCACCACCCAGAAGCTCCTCATCGGCCTGCTGCGCGGCCACGGCGGCGAGGCCGCGGTGTGGGGCAAGGACCCGCTGGCCTGGGGGCCCGACTATTACCAGCGCATCGGGGTCTCGTTCGAGCTGCCGAATCACTATCAGAAGCTCACCGGCCTGGAGAACCTGCGCTTCTTCGCCTCGCTGTACGACGGCGAGACCCTGGATCCGATGGAGCTACTGGACGCGGTCGGCCTCGCCGACGACGCCAACACCCGAGTTGGCAAGTACTCCAAGGGAATGCAGATGCGGCTGACGTTCGTCAGGTCGCTGATCAACGACCCGGAGCTGCTGTTCCTCGACGAGCCCACGTCCGGGCTGGACCCGGTCAACGCGCGCAAAGTCAAGAACATGGTCCTGGACCTCAAGGCGCGCGGCCGCACGGTCTTCCTCACCACCCACGACATGGCGACCGCCGACGAGCTGTGCGACCGGGTGGCCTTCGTCGTCGACGGCCAGATCGTCGCGCTGGACACGCCCACCGAGCTGAAGATCGCGCGCAGCCAGCGGCTGGTGCGCGTCGAGTACCGCGGCGACAACGGCGCGCCTGGAAACCGCCGAGTTCCCGATGGACGGCCTGGCCGACGACCCGGCGTTTCACGCGTTGCTGCGCGGCCACCATGTCGAGACCATCCACAGCCGGGAAGCCAGCCTCGACGACGTCTTCGTCGAGGTCACCGGACGGCAGCTGTCATGACGCGGCTGGCAAGCGCGTTGCGGCTCGAGCTGACACTTCAGGTCCGGCAGCGGTTCCTGCACGCGGCGGTCTTCTCCGGGCTCATCTGGCTGGCAGTGCTGTTGCCGATGTCCCACGGTCTGCGGCCGGTCGCCGAGCCCTACGTCCTGCTCGGTGACATCTCCATCATCGGGTTCTTCTTCATCGCGGGCACGGTGTTCTTCGAGAAGCAGGAGCGAACGCTCGGCGCGGTCATCTCCACGCCGCTGCGGTTCTGGGAGTACCTGGCCGCCAAACTGACTCTGCTGGTGCTGATTTCACTGTTCGTCGCCGTGGTGGTGGCGACGATCGCGCACGGATTCGGCTATCGACCTGCGCCGTTGGTGGCCGGCGTGGTGCTCGGCACGTTGTTGATGCTGCTGGTCGGGTTCAGCTCGTCGCTGCCGTTCGCGTCGATCAGCGACTGGTTCCTCGCCGCGACGATCCCGCTTGCGGTGATGACCGTGCCGCCGGTGCTGCACTACTCCGGCGTGTGGCCGAACCCGATGCTGTATCTGGTCCCCACGCAGGGACCGATGCTGCTGCTCGGCGCGGCGTTCGATCAGGTGACGCTGGCGCCGTGGCAGGTCGTCTACGCGGTGGTATATCCCGTCGCTGTGGGTGGCGGGGTTGTGCTGGGTGGCCAAGGCGATGTTCGCCCGCTACGTCATCGCCAAGTCGGGGGGCATGTGATGGCGACGTCGCACCGATCAACGTGCAAGGCGCTGGCCGCATTCGGCCGCAACGATATTCGCGGCACCTATCGTGATCCACTGCTCGTCATGATCGTCGTCGCGCCGGTCATCTGGACCACCGGCGTCGCCATCCTCACGCCGCTGTTCACCGAGATGCTGGCCGATCGTTACGAATTCGACCTGGTGCCGTACTACCCGCTGATCCTGACCGCGTTCCTGCTGCTGACCAGCATCATCATCGTCGGCGGGCTGGCCGCGTTCCTCGTCCTCGACGAGGTCGATGCCGGCACACTCGACCGCGCTGCGGGTGACCCCGGTGCCGCTGTCGACGTTCTTCGCCTATCGCGCGGCGACGGTGATGGTGGTGACGACCGTCTACGTGATCGCCACGCTGTCGTTCAGCGGGATCCTGGAGCCGGGCTTGGTCCCGGCGCTGATCCCGATCGGGCTGCTGGCGGGCCTGTCGGCGGTGGTGACGCTGCTGTTGATCGTGGCGGTGGCGAGCAACAAGATTCAGGGCATGGCGATGCTCCGCGCCCTCGGCATGCTGATCGCCGGACTGCCCTGCCTGCCGTGGTTCATCGACTCCGGCTGGAACCTGGCCTTCGGTGTGTTGCCGCCATACTGGGCGGCCAAGGCGTTCTGGGTGGCCAGCGACGCACGGCACCTGGTGGCCGTATCTGCTCGTCGGCGTCGTCTACAACCTGGCCGTCGCCTGGCCGCTGTTTCGGCGCTTCCTCGCCAAGAACACCTGAACCAGCAGTGTGTGCGAAGCATGAGCGCGAAGAGAGCCCAGCAGACAAGCAGGTCATGAAGGCGATCTCCCGCCACGCCAGGACTGGGTGAGCCTGGATCGCGTAGGTCATGAGTTTCCTTGGCGGAGCGCTGATTCGGGAGCGTGGTCCTCGGGCGAGGGTTCGCTGAAGCGGTGGAAGAAGATCTGGATCACGAGCATTCCGACGATGAGGCCGGTGATGAAACTGAGCTCGTGGATGCCGGTGAGGAACAAGAGGACGATGAGCGCGAGATGATGGCGAGGGTGGCGCGTGTCGTAGAAGCCGATGATGCGTTCGTCCGGTGAGAGTAGGCGCGATGTCGCCGTTGAGTCGAGTAGGGCAGAAGGAAGCCGACGGCGAACTTGACAAGGCCCTGGATGCAGAAGGCGATCAGCACGATCGTCAGCACGACCGACATGATTCTTCCTTCAGCCGAACACGAAGTAGCGCAGCCACAGGTAGAGCGCGGACAGCGCGATCGAACCACCGTGATCAGCGCGCCCTTGCGGGTGAACTCCCAGAACGAGATGGGATTGTCTGCGCGGCGGGCGATTCCGAGCATGACGACGTTGGCGCTGGCGCCGACGGCGGTCAGGTTGCCGCCGAAGTCGGCGCCCAGGGCAAGGGCCCACCACAGCGCGTCTGGGTGTGCGAGATCCGGCATGCTCGCCGCCAGTTCGCTGACGATCGGTGTCATCGTCGCGATGTAGGGAATGTTGTCGATGATGCCGGACACCGGCGCGGAGACGCCGAGGATCAGCATCACCGTGAGCAACGCTTGCCGTCGGTGAATTCGGTCGCCGACCGGGCCAACTCGTCGACGACGCCAGTCTTCACCAGCGCGCCGACCATGATGAACAGCCCGGCGAAGAACAGCAGCGTCTCCCACTCGACACTGGCCAGATAGTCGCGTTGCTCGAGCCGGGAGATCAGGATCAGGATGCCGGCGCCCAGCAGCGCGACGACCGAGGGCTCGATATGCAGCACCGAGTGCCCGATGAAGGCGGCGAACACGCTACCAGAACGACCCCGCATTTGATGAGCAGAGCCGGATCGCGGATGGCCTCGCGCTCGTTCAACGACATCACATCGGCCACCCGTTCGGCGTCGACATCGAAGGACCCGCGGAACACGACGGCAGCATCGCGATGAAGACCACCATGACGATGAGCACGATCGGCGCCATGTGGACGAGAAAGTCGTTGAACGTCAGGCCCGCCCGGCTGGCGATGATGATGTTGGGCGGATCGCCGACCAGGGTTGCCGCGCCGCCGATATTCGACGCGAACACCTCGGCGATCAGGAATGGTACCGGGTTGATCGCCAGCCGCTCGCACACCAGCAGCGTGACCGGCGCGATCAGCAACACCGTGGTGACATTGTCCAGCATCGCCGATGCGAACGCGGTCACCAGGACCAGCAGGATCATGATCCGCAAGCGGCGAGCCGTTGGCGCGTTTGGCGGCCCAGATCGCGATGTATTCGAAGACACCGGTCTGCCGCAGCACGCCGACGATGATCATCATCCCGAACAGCAGAAAGATGACGTCCCAGTCGATTCCGGTCTCGTGGGAGAAGAAGCGTCCTCGGCATCGACAATTCCAAGGGCGAGCACGATCGCCGCGCCGCACAGCGCGACAAGCGTCTTGTTGATGCGATCGCTGGCGATCAGCGCGTAGGCGATCACGAACACCGTGATCGCGAGTGACAGCCATCGTGCGTCTAATGCCTCAGCGCCGCGGCCAGCAACCGCGAAGCAGTGATCACTCCGTGCAACTTGCCGTCCTTCATCACGGCGATCAGCGGACTGCGGAAACGCGCCATGATGGCGGCCACCTCGATGATCGTGTCATCCGCATTGGCGGCGGGCACGTCGATGAGATGCTCGGGCAGCACGTCGCGGACCGTCTTGCCGCCCAGTTTCTCAGCGGCGCGGTCGGCCATCGACTCGTTGATCACGCCGGCCAGCGACGGGTCGTCCTGGACGTAGCTGCGGCACGATGAACCGCACTACCTGCGAGGCGGGCAGCACCGCGTACGGCCGCCCGACTGTCGGTGACCACGATTCCGGGCAGCCGGTGCTCGGCGAGCATGCGGGCGGCGTCCAGCGCATTGGAGTCGATGGTTACAACCGGGAATTCCTCGGCCATCTCCTCGGCGTGCATATCAGCACCATACGACCGCGTCGTTCATCGTCTGCTCCCTTTCATGTGGTGAGGTCACGGCGCGCGTAACCCGCGACGCCCATGGCGATCAGGACCGCTCCGATGACGGTGAGCGCTCGTGATGGCCGCCCAGTCGGGCGGCACGTTCGGGACGGCGGCAGGTGGGCGAACGGCGAGATGTTCACCACCCACGTTCGGTGCGTGCATGCTCTGGGCGATAACGTTGAGCAGGAACCCACCCCGACCGGCAGGGCGCCGATGGCTCCGACAGCTGACGGTAACCAGCCGACGGCAAGGCGGCGGCGCCGACGGCAAGCCACGCGATCGGCGCGGTGTTCAATGCCCCGGCCAGGGCCGCCCCGATGCAGCGGGGCGCCGGTTAGCGCGGCGCCGATCCAGATGGCCAGTAGCGGCGGTCATATGCAGCATGACCACTCCGCGGTGACCACTGCGATCTCGGTGACCGCCAGCCGCGTTCGCGAGACCGGCGCGGCGAACAGCGGAGTCCACCGGCGGGCTCCTCTCGTCGGCGACCATCGCGGCCAGCCGCGTCGCCCCGTACAGACCGGCGGGTAGGGCGAGCAAGCTGAACAGTGCCGCCGCAAATCCGTTCACCGAGTCAAGACCGGCGAAACCGGCGGCGGCGGCGAGCTCGGCGAAACGCCGGTTCGCGTCGAAGAATTCGAGGACCGAAGCGATCAGTGCGCCGACCAGCAGGAAGTACGCGGCGATGCCGGTCGCCCAGCCGATGGTCGGCCGGACGCACGGCGCACCGCGAATCCGCCGATCGAGCTCAGCAGCCGAGTCCGCGGTGGACGGCTCGTTGCGACGGCCACCAATCCGCTGCCGGCGTCGCGGCTGCCGTGCGATGTACGAGGGCAGCCGCGGCGAGTACGAACGGCACGGCAAGGCCAGGACGAGCAGCGGGGCAATCCGGTTGTCCGCGTACGGCGCGGCCCGTGCGGTGAGGCCGAACGGGGTCGTCCACGCTGACCATGCCAGTGCAGGCGCACCCGTCGGCGAGCATCCGCAGCATCAGCCCCACATCCCAGCACGCCCACGGTGACACCGACCGCGGCGGGCCTGGTCGGCATGATCTGGGCGGCGAGCACCCCGGCGGCTGGCGAAGGTCAGCGTCACGCCAAGGATGGCGGTGGCGTACACGAACGCCCCGGTCGCGTCGGTACCGGCCGCCGCCAGGCTGGCCCCGACGGCCGACGCTGATGATTAACGGCACATCCGGCGAGTGCCACCAGGCAGCGCACGACCATATCGACCATGCGCAGCCGGCCGGCCAGCAGAAGGTCCCACCGTCCGGCCTCTTCTTCACCGCGGGTAATGCGGATGGCGGCCAGCAGCATCCATACGCTCGCGAGCACCAGCAGCGGGTGCCGGTGCGCCAGACCGTGAATCCGCCGGCGTCGTCCAGCGCCACCGGAGGTCCGAAAAGGATTCGGATCGCCGGGTTTTCGGCGAGCGCGCGCAGGCCGGACTGATCGATCGAGCCCTGGAACGTCGTCCGGTACTGGACGGCGACGATGGCCGACATCCCCCCGCAGACCACCGCGACGATCAGCGCGCCGCGGCGGACCTGGCGCACCGCGAGCCGACCGACGGCCCGGCCGGCGCCCTCGCCGGTAGGCGCGCGCCGACTGGCGCGTGGCGGCGGTCATCCCGCGGCCTCGCCGTAATAGTCGAGGAAGATCTCTTCGAGCGTCGGTTCGCGCATCGCGAGGCGCCGTGACATCCGCGATCGGCCAGTGCGCGCAGAGCGGGTGCCGGCGATCCCGACAGGCTGAAGCGCAGCCGCTGTCCGTCGCAGGTCTCGACACTCGATACGCCGGCGATGTTGTCCAGAACGGCTGTCGCGCCGCGAAAGGACACCTCGACCACGGTTCGGCGAAGCCGCCGCAGGTCGGCGATGGCTGGCGATCTCGACGAGCCGCCGGCCCGCAGGATCGCCACCCTGTCGCAGACGGCCTCGACCTCGGCGAGTTGGTGCGAGCTGAGGAACACGGTCTGCCCGCGTTCTCGGGCCTCGTTGACGCAGCGACGAAACTCGCGCTCCATCAAGGGATCCAGGCCACTGGTCGGTTCATCGAGCACCAGCAGCGGCGCCCGGGTGGCGAACGCCGCCACGAGCGCGACTTTCTGCCGGTTGCCGGTGGAGTAGGTCTTGCCGGGTCGGTCGAGGTCGAGATCGAAGCGCTCGACCAACTCTGCGCGGTACGCGAGTCAAGCCTGGGCCGACATTGCCGAGCAGTTCGAGGATTTCGGCGCCGGTCAGCGCCGGCCACAACGCAACGTCGGCCGGCACGTACGCGAGGTGGTGGTGGGCCCGACGGACATCGCGCGGCGGACGCCGAACACGTTGCGCTACCGGCGCTCGGCCGAATGAGACCGAGCAGCAGACGAATCGTGGTGGACTTACCCGCGCCGTTGGGACCGAGGAAGCCGAACACCTCACCCGGCGTCGACGGTGAGACTCAAGGTCATCGACGGCGACGATGTGACCGAACGTTTGGTCACGCGGTCGATACGGATAGCGAATTCGGAAGCGGTGCGAGCACGCACCGCTGGATGAAGCGTGACACAGGAAGCCTTTCACGAGTCGGGCAACTGACTGCCGACCCGACTTCCCGGCGCACCAAAAAAAAAAAAAAAAAAAAAAAAAAAAAAAAAAAAAAAAAAAAAAAAAAAAAAAAAAAAAAAAAAAAAAAAAAAAAAAAAAAAAAAAAAAAAAAAAAAAAAAAAAAAAAAAAAAAAAAAAAAAAAAAAAAAAAAAAAAAAAAAAAAAAAAAAAAAAAAAAAAAAAAAAAAAAAAAAAAAAAAAAAAAAAAAAAAAAAAAAAAAAAAAAAAAAAAAAAAAAAAAAAAAAAAAAAAAAAAAAAAAAAAAAAAAAAAAAAAAAAAAAAAAAAAAAAAAAAAAAAAAAAAAAAAAAAAAAAAAAAAAAAAAAAAAAAAAAAAAAAAAAAAAAAAAAAAAAAAAAAAAAAAAAAAAAAAAAAAAAAAAAAAAAAAAAAAAAAAAAAAAAAAAAAAAAAAAAAAAAAAAAAAAAAAAAAAAAAAAAAAAAAAAAAAAAAAAAAAAAAAAAAAAAAAAAAAAAAAAAAAAAAAAAAAAAAAAAAAAAAAAAAAAAAAAAAAAAAAAAAAAAAAAAAAAAAAAAAAAAAAAAAAAAAAAAAAAAAAAAAAAAAAAAAAAAAAAAAAAAAAAAAAAAAAAAAAAAAAAAAAAAAAAAAAAAAAAAAAAAAAAAAAAAAAAAAAAAAAAAAAAAAAAAAAAAAAAAAAAAAAAAAAAAAAAAAAAAAAAAAAAAAAAAAAAAAAAAAAAAAAAAAAAAAAAAAAAAAAAAAAAAAAAAAAAAAAAAAAAAAAAAAAAAAAAAAAAAAAAAAAAAAAAAAAAAAAAAAAAAAAAAAAAAAAAAAAAAAAAAAAAAAAAAAAAAAAAAAAAAAAAAAAAAAAAAAAAAAAAAAAAAAAAAAAAAAAAAAAAAAAAAAAAAAAAAAAAAAAAAAAAAAAAAAAAAAAAAAAAAAAAAAAAAAAAAAAAAAAAAAAAAAAAAAAAAAAAAAAAAAAAAAAAAAAAAAAAAAAAAAAAAAAAAAAAAAAAAAAAAAAAAAAAAAAAAAAAAAAAAAAAAAAAAAAAAAAAAAAAAAAAAAAAAAAAAAAAAAAAAAAAAAAAAAAAAAAAAAAAAAAAAAAAAAAAAAAAAAAAAAAAAAAAAAAAAAAAAAAAAAAAAAAAAAAAAAAAAAAAAAAAAAAAAAAAAAAAAAAAAAAAAAAAAAAAAAAAAAAAAAAAAAAAAAAAAAAAAAAAAAAAAAAAAAAAAAAAAAAAAAAAAAAAAAAAAAAAAAAAAAAAAAAAAAAAAAAAAAAAAAAAAAAAAAAAAAAAAAAAAAAAAAAAAAAAAAAAAAAAAAAAAAAAAAAAAAAAAAAAAAAAAAAAAAAAAAAAAAAAAAAAAAAAAAAAAAAAAAAAAAAAAAAAAAAAAAAAAAAAAAAAAAAAAAAAAAAAAAAAAAAAAAAAAAAAAAAAAAAAAAAAAAAAAAAAAAAAAAAAAAAAAAAAAAAAAAAAAAAAAAAAAAAAAAAAAAAAAAAAAAAAAAAAAAAAAAAAAAAAAAAAAAAAAAAAAAAAAAAAAAAAAAAAAAAAAAAAAAAAAAAAAAAAAAAAAAAAAAAAAAAAAAAAAAAAAAAAAAAAAAAAAAAAAAAAAAAAAAAAAAAAAAAAAAAAAAAAAAAAAAAAAAAAAAAAAAAAAAAAAAAAAAAAAAAAAAAAAAAAAAAAAAAAAAAAAAAAAAAAAAAAAAAAAAAAAAAAAAAAAAAAAAAAAAAAAAAAAAAAAAAAAAAAAAAAAAAAAAAAAAAAAAAAAAAAAAAAAAAAAAAAAAAAAAAAAAAAAAAAAAAAAAAAAAAAAAAAAAAAAAAAAAAAAAAAAAAAAAAAAAAAAAAAAAAAAAAAAAAAAAAAAAAAAAAAAAAAAAAAAAAAAAAAAAAAAAAAAAAAAAAAAAAAAAAAAAAAAAAAAAAAAAAAAAAAAAAAAAAAAAAAAAAAAAAAAAAAAAAAAAAAAAAAAAAAAAAAAAAAAAAAAAAAAAAAAAAAAAAAAAAAAAAAAAAAAAAAAAAAAAAAAAAAAAAAAAAAAAAAAAAAAAAAAAAAAAAAAAAAAAAAAAAAAAAAAAAAAAAAAAAAAAAAAAAAAAAAAAAAAAAAAAAAAAAAAAAAAAAAAAAAAAAAAAAAAAAAAAAAAAAAAAAAAAAAAAAAAAAAAAAAAAAAAAAAAAAAAAAAAAAAAAAAAAAAAAAAAAAAAAAAAAAAAAAAAAAAAAAAAAAAAAAAAAAAAAAAAAAAAAAAAAAAAAAAAAAAAAAAAAAAAAAAAAAAAAAAAAAAAAAAAAAAAAAAAAAAAAAAAAAAAAAAAAAAAAAAAAAAAAAAAAAAAAAAAAAAAAAAAAAAAAAAAAAAAAAAAAAAAAAAAAAAAAAAAAAAAAAAAAAAAAAAAAAAAAAAAAAAAAAAAAAAAAAAAAAAAAAAAAAAAAAAAAAAAAAAAAAAAAAAAAAAAAAAAAAAAAAAAAAAAAAAAAAAAAAAAAAAAAAAAAAAAAAAAAAAAAAAAAAAAAAAAAAAAAAAAAAAAAAAAAAAAAAAAAAAAAAAAAAAAAAAAAAAAAAAAAAAAAAAAAAAAAAAAAAAAAAAAAAAAAAAAAAAAAAAAAAAAAAAAAAAAAAAAAAAAAAAAAAAAAAAAAAAAAAAAAAAAAAAAAAAAAAAAAAAAAAAAAAAAAAAAAAAAAAAAAAAAAAAAAAAAAAAAAAAAAAAAAAAAAAAAAAAAAAAAAAAAAAAAAAAAAAAAAAAAAAAAAAAAAAAAAAAAAAAAAAAAAAAAAAAAAAAAAAAAAAAAAAAAAAAAAAAAAAAAAAAAAAAAAAAAAAAAAAAAAAAAAAAAAAAAAAAAAAAAAAAAAAAAAAAAAAAAAAAAAAAAAAAAAAAAAAAAAAAAAAAAAAAAAAAAAAAAAAAAAAAAAAAAAAAAAAAAAAAAAAAAAAAAAAAAAAAAAAAAAAAAAAAAAAAAAAAAAAAAAAAAAAAAAAAAAAAAAAAAAAAAAAAAAAAAAAAAAAAAAAAAAAAAAAAAAAAAAAAAAAAAAAAAAAAAAAAAAAAAAAAAAAAAAAAAAAAAAAAAAATTTTTTTTTTTTTTTTTTTTTTTTTTTTTTTTTTTTTTTTTTTTTTTTTTTTTTTTTTTTTTTTTTTTTTTTTTTTTTTTTTTTTTTTTTTTTTTTTTTTTTTTTTTTTTTTTTTTTTTTTTTTTTTTTTTTTTTTTTTTTTTTTTTTTTTTTTTTTTTTTTTTTTTTTTTTTTTTTTTTTTTTTTTTTTTTTTTTTTTTTTTTTTTTTTTTTTTTTTTTTTTTTTTTTTTTTTTTTTTTTTTTTTTTTTTTTTTTTTTTTTTTTTTTTTTTTTTTTTTTTTTTTTTTTTTTTTTTTTTTTTTTTTTTTTTTTTTTTTTTTTTTTTTTTTTTTTTTTTTTTTTTTTTTTTTTTTTTTTTTTTTTTTTTTTTTTTTTTTTTTTTTTTTTTTTTTTTTTTTTTTTTTTTTTTTTTTTTTTTTTTTTTTTTTTTTTTTTTTTTTTTTTTTTTTTTTTTTTTTTTTTTTTTTTTTTTTTTTTTTTTTTTTTTTTTTTTTTTTTTTTTTTTTTTTTTTTTTTTTTTTTTTTTTTTTTTTTTTTTTTTTTTTTTTTTTTTTTTTTTTTTTTTTTTTTTTTTTTTTTTTTTTTTTTTTTTTTTTTTTTTTTTTTTTTTTTTTTTTTTTTTTTTTTTTTTTTTTTTTTTTTTTTTTTTTTTTTTTTTTTTTTTTTTTTTTTTTTTTTTTTTTTTTTTTTTTTTTTTTTTTTTTTTTTTTTTTTTTTTTTTTTTTTTTTTTTTTTTTTTTTTTTTTTTTTCGGCCCCAATTCGGGTAATGAGGAGCAGACCATCGCCAGGCTGTTCGGCGGCAATCCCGACGCATGGGCGTCGTTTGATCCGGCGACAGTAATGACCAGACACGGTCCCTACACCGGGGTGTCGGGCGTGTTTGACGTTTCCGGTATTCCAGACACCACGGGCAACCCTGAGGGCCAAGACGTCGCGGCCAACACGTTGTGCGCACTTGGCGGTGCGACCGGAATCCGCTGCGCGGTAGCCACTCAGCCGGGCCAGCACGATTGGCCTTTCGCCGCCCAGGCCTTCGCAGTCGCGCTGCCATGGTTGGCAGGACAGTTGGAAACACCCGGGGTGCCGAGTGCCGCGATGCCGATGACACCATCGTCGGTGTCGTCTGCTGAAACCGGCGGACCACCAAAATGGCAGAGCGCTGGAAGGTAATGGCTCGAGCGCACGTAAAGCATTGCAAGACAACGAGTGTCCTTCGCGGTGAGAACGTGGGACTCTGTCACGACCGCTGCTGACCGCGAGATCACTAAACTTGGCCCATGCCGTCCATTTGCGATTGCTGGCGCGCGGCTCGTGGTCGGAGTCGCAGCGCTTCGCCGAGATCCTGCGCAAGGAGACCGTCGGTGGCATGCTGCTGCTCGTTCGCCGCGGGTGCGGCGCTGGTGTGGGCCAACTCGCCGTGGTCTGCACGCCTATCGAGAGGTATCGGAGTTCGCGATCGGACCGGAATCGCTGCATCTGCACCTGTCCGTCTCGGCGTGGGCGGCCGACGGTCTGCTGGCGATCTTCTTCTTCGTCGTCGGACTGGAACTCAAGCGCGAGTTCGTCGCAGGCGATCTGCGCGATCCGCGCCGGGCGGCCCTGCCGATCGCGGCGGCCGTCGGCGGAATGGTCGTGCCGGCCGCCGTCTTCATCGCGATCAACTGGCGGCGGCCATCCCGAGAACCTCGGCGGCTGGGCGGTGCCGATCGCCACCGACATCGCGTTCGCGCTTGCGGTGCTCGCGGTGCTGTCCACTCACTTGCCGACTGCGCTGCGCACCTTTCTGCTGACCCTTGCTGTGGTCGACGATCTGCTGGCCATCACCGTCATCGCCGTCTTCTACACTGACCACCTGGCCCCGGGACCGCTCGCGCTGGCGCTGATCCCGATCGGATTGTTCGGGCTGGCGGTCCAGCGCGGGATCCATCACTGGTGGCTGCTGGTGCCGCTGGCCGTGGCGGCCTGGGCGCTGGTACATGCCAGCGGCGTGCACGCGACCGTCGCCGGGGTGCTGCTGGGCTTCACCGTCCCGGTGCTGGGCGGAGGCCACCCCACCGCCGAACTGTTCGAACACACGATGCGGCCGGTGTCCGCGGGCTTCGCCGTGCCCGTGTTCGCGTTCTTCGCCGCCGGCGTGACGGTCGGCGGATGGTCCGGCCTCGGCGACTCGCTGCTGCATCCGGTCACCGATGGCGTCATCGCGGGCCTGGTGATCGGCAAGCCGCTCGGCGTGTTCGTACCGCGTTCCTGTTGGCCAAGTTCACCCACGCAGCCCTCGATGACGACCTGGCGTGGCGCGACGTGCTCGGCGTGTCGCTGCTGGCCGGCATCGGCTTCACAGTTTCGTTATTAATCGGTGAACTTGCGTTCGGACACGGCACCGCGGCGGGTGACGACGTCAAGATCGGGGTGCTGGTCGGCTCTGTTATCGCAGGTGTACTGGCTTCGGTTGTGTTGTTGAGCCGCAACGCGGCATATCGGCGAATCCAACTGTTCGAAACTGCGGACGCGGACCACGACGGTGTGCCCGACATCTACGAGTCTCGACAGGACTGAGGCATGCGCCCGTGCGTAAACTGGCCGAATGCTTGAACAGATCCGCGGTCCCGCTGATCTGCAGCACCTGTCCCAGTCGCAGCTGAGCGATCTGGCGCAGGAGATCCGCGAATTCCTGATCCACAAGGTCGCTGCAACAGGCGGGCATCTCGGCCCCAACCTCGGTGTGGTGGAGCTCACGCTCGCGCTGCATCGCGTGTTCGACTCGCCGCACGACCCGATCATCTTCGACACCGGCCATCAGGCCTACGTGCACAAGATGCTGACGGGCCGCAGCCACGACTTCGACACGCTGCGCAAGAAGGGCGGCCTGTCGGGCTATCCGTCGCGCAGCGAGAGCGAGCACGACTGGGTGGAGTCCAGCCACGCCAGCTCGGCGCTGTCCTACGCCGACGGGCTGGCCAAGGCGTTCGAGCTGACCGGCCACCGCAACCGGCACGTGGTCGCCGTCGTCGGCGACGGCGCGCTGACCGGCGGCATGTGCTGGGAGGCGCTGAACAACATCGCCGCCGCGCGGCGGCCGGTCGTGATCGTCGTCAACGACAACGGCCGCAGCTACGCCCCGACCATCGGCGGGTTCGCCGAGCACCTCGCCGGGCTGCGGCTGCAGCCGGGCTACGAGAAGGTGCTCGACGAGGGCCGCAAGGCGGTGCGCGGCGTGCCGCTGATCGGCGAGCTCTGCTACCAGTGCATGCACAGCGTCAAGGCCGGCATCAAGGACGCGCTGTCGCCGCAGGTGATGTTCACCGACCTCGGCCTGAAGTACGTCGGCCCCATCGACGGCCACGACGAGCACGCGGTGGAGAGCGCGCTGCGCAACGCCCGGGGCTTCAACGCGCCGGTGATCGTGCACGTCGTCACCCGCAAGGGCATGGGCTATCCGCCTGCCGAGAACGACGAGGCCGACCAGATGCACTCGTGCGGCGTCATCGATCCCGAGACCGGGCTGGCCACGTCCGTGCCGGGGCCGGGCTGGACGTCGGCGTTCTCCGAGGCGCTGATCGACTACGGCGCCAAGCGCCGCGACATCGTGGCGATCACCGCCGCCATGCCGGGCCCGACCGGGCTGAGCGCGTTCCGGCAGCGGTTCCCCGACCGCTTCTTCGACGTCGGCATCGCCGAGCAGCACGCGATGACGTCGGCCGCCGGGCTGGCGATGGGTGGCCTGCATCCGGTGGTGGCCATCTATTCGACGTTCCTGAACCGGGCGTTCGACCAGGTCATGATGGATGTGGCGCTGCACAAGCTGCCGGTGACGATGGTGCTGGACCGCTCCGGCGTCACCGGCCCCGACGGCGCCAGCCACAACGGCATGTGGGACCTGTCGATGCTGGGCATCGTGCCGGGCATGCGGGTCGCCGCGCCGCGCGACGGCACCCGGCTGCGCGAGGAACTCGGCGAGGCGCTCGACATCAACGACGGTCCGACCGCCCTGCGGTTCCCGAAAGGCGATGTGGGCGAAGACATTCCGGCGCTCGAGCGACGCGGTGGCGTCGACGTGCTCGCGGTGCCCGCCGAGGGCCTGTCCGAGGACGTGCTGCTGGTCGCGGTCGGACCGTTCGCCTCGATGGCGCTGGCGGTCGCCGAGCTGCTGCGCAACCAGGGCATCGGCGTGACCGTCGTCGACCCGCGCTGGGTGCTGCCGGTGCCCGAGGCGATCGGCGAGCTGGCCCGGGCGCACAAGCTGGTGGTGACCGTCGAGGACAACGGCGTCGCAGGCGGCGTCGGCTCTGCGGTGTCGGCGGCGCTGCGGCGCGCCGAGATCGACGTGCCGTGCCGCGACGTCGGGTTGCCGCAGGAGTTCTTCGCGCAGGCGTCGCGCGGCGAGGTGCTGGCCGAGGTCGGCCTGACCGACCGCAACATCGCCCGCCAGATCACCGGCTGGGTGGCCGCGCTGGGCACGTCCGTTCCGAACCCGAGGTCAGCGAGCGTCTCGACTAGTTCTCGCGAGAAGTAACCTCACGGCATGGATGCCGAACTCGAGCGCTGGAAGGCCGCGGGCCAGTACTTCGACTACCTGGGCTTCGACATCTTCTACCGCACGGCGGGCCAAGCGGCCCCACTCTGCTGCTCATTCACGGCTATCCGTTCAACTCATGGGACTGGGCGCCGTTGTGGGACAGGCTGACCGAGCGGTTCACCGTGATCGCCCCCGACATGCTCGGCATGGGGTTCTCCGACAAGCCCGTCGCCTACGAGTACACGGTGCACGACCACGCCGATATGCACGAGGCGCTGCTGGCTCACCTCGGTGTCGAGTCCGCGCACATTCTGGCCCACGATCTCGGTGACTCGGTCGGCCAGGAGATGCTGGCCCGCCACGAGTTCTCGCGAGCAGGTCTACGGGTCGCTGCGCATCGAATCGATCACGTGGCTCAACGGCGGCCTGTTCAACGAGACCTACACCCCGCGGCTGATGCAGAAGGTGTTGTCGCGAACACCGTTGGGGGACATCATGAGTCCACTGCAGGGCAGCTCGACTGTCCCGGCGGCTGATCGAACCCACGATCAACGAGATGTTCGGGCCCGAGACCAAGCCGTCGCGCCGGATGCTCGACCTGTTCCACGAGATCCTCGAGTACAACGACGGCAAGCGGGTGACCCACAAGGTCGGCAGGTTCGTCAACGACCGCTACGCGCATCGCAATCGGTGGGTGCGTGCGATGCGGCAGACCGACGTCCCGATGCGGTTGATCGACGGGCCCATCGACCCGAACTCGGGCAGGCACATGGCGCAGCGCTACCTGGAGGTCATCCCGAATCCGGACGTCGTGATGCTCGACGACAACATCGGGCACTGGCCGCAGATCGAGGCACCCGACGCGGTGCTGGCGCATTTCCTGGACCACATCGAGCGCGTCACCGGCTAGGTTGTAACGCTTGGGGGCGTCGCGTGCACCACGGAGGACCTAACACCTCCGAAGGGACACAGTCATGCCAACCATCCTCAGTGCGCTGAAACCAGTCTCGTGGCTCGTATGCGCCGGGGCCGCAGTCTCGATTGCCGCTGCGCCGATCGCGGGCGCCGACGACGCATTCCCAACGGCCGGATCCGAGTCGGCCAGTGCGACTGTCATGGACCTCGAAGCCCAAGGATTCGATGTCGTCGTAAACTTTCTTCAGGGGCACCCGAACGTCCCACTCTCGGAATGCCGCGTCAACGGAATCAACAACCCCAGCCATGATGGTCCCCGCTGAGCTGTCCACGGTGTACCTCGACGTCTAGTGCCCGAACGCGAAATAGCCCGCTAACCGCCCGGCGTGAGCAGACGCAAAATCACCCGTCGCTCGGCGTGTCGGGGTGATTTTACGTCTGCTCGCCAGGAGGTTCGCCGGACTTAACAGCGCCTCGGCCAGCACCGGAACCGCCAGGTCGCGCTGCCACGGCCGCGCCCCCGCGTCGCGCAGGAACTCGTCGACCGCCGCGGCGGTGTCCTCGACCGGCTGCCAGTCCCAGCACAGCCGGCGCACCACCTCGGGGGAGACGAGGTTCTCCGTCGGCACCGAAACCCGTTGCGACAGTTCGGTAAGACCGGCGCGGGCGGCCTCCAGCCGGACCGCCGCCTCGGGCTTGCGCCGGCTCCAGCGCGACGCCGGCGGCGGCCCGTTCGACGGCTCCTGCGCCTCCGGCGGGCTCGGCCGTGCGGGCGCGGGCAAGCGCATCCAGCCACACCTGCGCGCTGCGGCGTTGCCGGTTCCCGCCGAACACCGGCAGCGCGGTCAGCTTCTCGACGGTGTCCGGGTCGACGGTGGCGGCGTTGATGATCGCGGAGTCGGGCAGGATCCGCCCCGGCGCGATGTCGCGGCGGCGGGCGATGTGATCGCGCGTCTGCCACAACTCCCGCACCGCCGCCAGCGCCCGCGGGTTGCGCACCTTGTGGATGCCCGACGTGCGGCGCCACCGGTCCCGCCGCGTCGGCGTGGCCTCGAAGGTGCGCACGTACTCGAATTCCTGTGCCGCCCAGTCGGTTTTGCCTTGCTCCTCGCAGGACGTCGGCGATCGCGTCGCGCAGCTCGAGCAGCACCTCGACGTCCAGCGCGGCGTAGTTCAGCCAGTCGTGCGGCAGCGGCCGCTTCGACCAGTCGGCCGCGCCGTGGCCCTTCATCAGCTGCAGGCCCAGCAGCCGCTGCACCATCGCGGCGAGGTTCACCCGGTCGTAGCCGGCCAGCCGGCCTGCCAGCTCGGTGTCGTACAGCTTCGGCGGCCTCATGCCGATCTCGGCCAGGCAGGGCAGGTCCTGATCGGCGGCGTGCAGCACCCACTCGTCGGTGGCCAGCACCTCGGCGACCGGCGCCAGCGTCGCCATCGGGTCGTCGCCGTGGCTGACCGGGTCGATCAGCACCGTGCCCGCCCCTGCGCGGCGGATCTGCACGAGATAGGCGCGATTGGAGTACCGGAAGCCGGACGCCCGCTCGGCATCGACCGCGAACGGCCCGTCGCCCGAAGCCAAAAGCTCTGCGGCCCTTGCGATTTCGGTCCGGCTGACCGACAGCTGCGGGACCCCGTCTCGGGGTGCCAGCAGCGGCGTGGCTTCCGGCTCCCGGCTCGGCCGTCTCGGCGGCCTGATCAGGTTCCGCCATCGTCAGGCGCGCGTGCGGGAGCTCAGGTCGGTGACCCCGTCCGGGGGCAGGCCTGCCGCGTGCTCGAGCACCTCGCAGAACGCCTGGACGTGCGGGCCGAGCTCGAGCGTCGTCGCCGTCCACGACGCCCGCAGCTCCAGCTGGTGGGCGCGCGGCGGCCCGGAGATGTCGCCGTAGCGCACCGACGTGGTGGCGGTGACGGTGCCGCCCAGCGCGGTGACATGTTCGGCCCGCGACTCCAGCGCCTCGACGAGCCAGCTCCACGCCACCTCCGGGCAGCAGCGGGTCGACGGCCTCGCTGGAGTCGAGGTCGGCCTGGATGTAGGCGACCAGCCGCATCGTGCCGTCCCAGGCCTCGGCGCCGTCGGGGTCGTGCAGCAGGATCAGCCGGCCGAACGCGTCGCCCTCCGACCGCTCGGGGACGATGGCGGTCTCGGGATGCCGGACCTCCGCGCCCAGCGCGTAGCTGAACGGCGCCAGCCGCTGCGGCGGACGGATCGGGCCGAGCTCGATTTCCGGTCGCACGGTGGTGGCATTCATCGCCGCCACCGCTTCACGGAACTGAGCCGGTTCGGCGGTGGTCACGCCGTTTGACGCTAGCCCATCTCGGCAGGCCTGTGCGCAGGCGCGCCGAATTTGGCGGGCGACCGGCGCGGCCGAGGTGAGACGATGTGATCATGCCGGAACGGGTCGCTGATGCCATCGAGGAAATCGCCCGTCCCAACCGCGACGACCAGCAGGAGAAGCCGCAGATCCAGGCCGACCCGGCGCTGCGGCGACCACGACTGATCTGCGGAATGCCCCGGCATCGCTGGTGGCGGTTCTCGTCCTTGTCCGCAGCGGTCGCCGCGGGGTTGGCGGTTTTCTGGGCCCTCGGCCTCCCGCGGTGTCGGGGCGGCTCGGTCTGTCGATCGCGGGTCAGCTGCCCGTCCGCGTTGTGGCCGCCGCCCTTGTCGCCGTCGTCGCCGGTGGTTTGCTCGCGTGGGCGTTCCGGCCCGCGCAGACCCTGCGGCGGAGCGCGCGCTCCTGGGGTACCAGCGTGCGCCGTCGCACCCCTCGCATTCCGTTGTTCGGATCGCTCATCGCGGCAGTCGTCATCGGGTTCGGCCTGGCCGCGCTGGCGACATGGATCGTCAGTGGTGCGGTCTTCGAGCGCGCCACCTCCGCTAGCGCCGTCGACGTGGTCAAAGCGGCGCTGCCGACGATCGCGGGCGTGGTGATCGCCGTCGCGCTCGTGGTGGTGTATCGACGCCAAAAGGACACGGAGCGAGCGCAATTCGCGCAGCGATTCGGCGCGGCGTCACTGCGCAGTTGGGCGCCTCGGACACGGCGATACGCATCGCCGGTGTCTACGCGATGGCCGCCGCCGCCGATGAAAGTCCGGTCTTCGCCAGCGCGCCAGCAATGCATCGACGTGCTGTGCGGTTATCTGCGGCTGCCCTACGACCCGGACTCCGGCAGCAACAACCTCAGCGAATTCGTCTCAACGACAACATGGTCGGCGACACCACCGGCCGTCAACATCGAGGAGACGCGGCGGCAAGCGGTCCGCCAGAACGACCGCGAGGTCCGCGACACGATCGTTCGCGTGCTGTCGCAACGCCTTTCCAGCGCACGGCCGACACCAGCTGGTCCGGCAACGACTTCGACCTCACCGGCGTGCTGTTCGAGGACGCCTGGTTCGCCGGCGCGAGGTTCAGCGGCAGGCACGTGTGCGTTCGACGGCGCCGTCTTCAGCGGCGCCGAACACGCTCGTTCGAAGACGTGGAATTCAACGCCGAAGTCGTATCGTTCGACGGGGCCAGCTTCGAATCCGACGCCACGTTCGCAGGATGCGACGTTTCGGGCCCGCAGCGCCTCGTTCGACGGTGCCTCCTTCACCGGCAAGGACACGTCATTCGACGAGCGCGAGGTTCGCAGGCGAGTACGTCTCGTTTCGACGCGTCGGGTTCTCCGGCGAGCAGACGTCGTTCGGCTCGGCGGTATTCAAGTGCCTGCGCGCGTCGTTCGACTCGCCCGCCGAGTGGAAGAACGTCGAGTTCGACTGGGACAACCCTGCTAGCGGAAGCCAGCCGGCGGTCCCGCGCTGCATCACGCCGCGGCCGTGGCCGCCGTACCTCGTCGGAAGGAGTCGGGGACGATCCCCGGGCCGCCGCCCAAGAGAAGGACGACGATCTCGACGGCTGAGGCCGCATGGCAGCATTGGAGCCGATGAGTACCCGCCGCGAGCTGCCCGAGTCGCCCTATCTGGCCGCAGCCACCGGCCGCAAACCCAGCCGCGTGCCGGTGTGGTTCATGCGGCAGGCCGGCCGGTCGCTGCCCGAGTACCGGGCGTTGCGGGCCAAGAACACCATGATGCAGGCGTGCTTCGACGCCGAACTGATCACCGAGATCACGCTGCAGCCGATCCGCAGGCACGGGGTGGACGCCGCGATCCTGTTCTCCGACATCGTGGTGCCGCTGCGGGCATCCGGCATCGAGCTCGACATCGTGCCCGATGTCGGGCCGGTGATCGAGCATCCCGTGCGCACCATCGCTGACGTCAAAGCCATGAAAGCGCTTGAGCCGCACCAGGTTGCGCCGGTCGCGCGAGGCGGTGACGCAGCTGGTGTCGGAGCTGGGCGACGTTCCGCTCATCGGGTTCGCGGGCGCGCCGTTCACGCTGGCGTCCTATCTCGTCGAGGGCGGTCCCAGCCGGCAACCACGAACGCACCAAGGCGATGATGCTTGGCGAACCCGACGACCTGGCACGCCTTGATGACGACGTTGACCGACGTCACGATCGCGTTTCTGCAGACCCAGGTGGACGGCGGGAGTGGACGCGATCCAGGTGTTCGATTCGTGGGCGGGCACGCTGTCGCTGGCCGACTACCGCAGCTACGTGCTGCCGCACAGCAGCAGGGTGTTTTCCGCGCTCGCAGGCGCAGGTGTGCCGATGACGCACTTCGGGGTCGGCACCGCCGAGCTGCTTGGCGCGATGTCGCAGGCGCGGGCGCGACGGTCGTTGGGGTGGACTGGCGAACCTCGCTGACCGATGCGGCCGCGCGCGTGCAACCGGGCACCGCGCTGCAGGGCAACCTCGATCCGGTCGTGTTGCTGGCGGGCTTTCCGGCGGTGGAGCGCGCGGTGCGCGCGGTCGTGGAGGACGGCAGGCGCGCGGTCGACGCGGGCGCGGCGGGGCACGTGTTCAACCTGGGCCACGGCGTGCTGCCCGGCACCGATCCGGCGGTGATCACCGACGCCGTGGCATTGGTGCATGCGCTGTGAGTGCGTCGTATGCCGTTGTGGGCGGCGGGATTTCGGGCCTGGTCGCGGCTTACCGGCTGCGGGTGGCCGCGGGGCCTGACGCGACGATCACCGTGTTCGACCCGGCCGACCGGCTTGGCGGCGTGCTGCGCACCGAGCGGATCGGCGGCCAGCCGCTGGACGTCGGCGCCGAGGCGTTCATCGCGCGCCGACCGGAGGTGCCTGCGCTACTGGCCGAGCTGGGCCTGGCGGGCAGGCAGATCGGCACCACCGGTGCGCGGCCGCTGATCTACAGCCAGCGCCGGCTGCACGCAATGCCGATCGGCACCCTGCAGGGCATCCCTGCGCAGCCCGCTGACGCTGGCCGGGCTGGTCGACGACGCCACGATCGACGCGGATGCTCGACGAGCCGCACCCGCCCGTTCTCCTGGCGGCCCGGCGCCGACCCGTCGGTGGCCGACCTGGTCGGTGACCGGTTCGGCGAGCAGGTGGTGACCCGCTCGGTGGACCCGCTGCTGGCGGGCGTGTACGCCGGGTCAGCGGCCACGATCGGCCTGCGGTCGGCCGCTCCGACGCTGGCAGCGGTGCTGGACCGGGGCGCACGCAACCTGACCGACGCGGTGCGTGAGGCACTCGCCGCCACCGCTCAGCCGGGTCGGTGTTCGGCGCCATCGACGGCGGATACACGGTGCTGGTCGACGAGCTCGTCCGTCGGGCGGACATCCGATGGGCGCAGGTGGCCGTCGGACAGGTCAACCGTGCGCCGCGAGGATGGGAGCTGGTCGACGACGAGGGAGAGCGCTGGCTCGCCGACGCGGCGGTGCTGGCCGTCCCCGCGCCGCGGCTGCCGAGGCTGATCGAGGGGGTGGCACCGCGGACCGCGGCGGCGGCGCGACGGATCGCGGTTGCGTCGACGGCGCTGGTTGCGCTGGCGCTGCCAGGCGGACGTCCGCTGCCCGAGCAGTCCGGGGTGCTGGTGGCAAGCGGAGAACGGTTGCGCGCCAAGGCAATTACGTTGTCGAGCCGCAAATGGGGGCGGCGCGGCAACGTGGAGCTGGTGCGGTTGTCGTACGGCCGGTTCGGCGACGAGCTGGCCCGCAGCGCAGGCGACGAGGATCTGCTGTCGTGGGCCTCGCAGGACCTGGCCACGGTGTTCGGCGTCAACGTCGAGCCGGTCGATTGCCATGTGCACCGCTGGATCGACGCGATGCCGCAGTACGGACCGGGCCATCCCGAACTGGTTGCCGAACTGCGCGCCGGCCTGCCGCCGACGCTGGCCGTCGCGGGCGGCTACCTGGACGGCATCGGCGTGCCTGCGTGCGTGGCCGCGGCGACCAGGGCGGCGGCGTACGCTGGTCACCGCGCGCGTGGCACGATAGAAGCCATGGCCAAGCTCGACTACGACACGCTCAACTCGATGACCAGATACATGATGATCTCGGTCTTCTCAGTGCAGCCGGAGGCCTTGGGGGACGAGCGGGCGGCGGTGGTCGACGAGACCGCGACGTTCCTCAAGCAGCAGGAGGACAAGGGCGTCGTCGTCCGCGGTGTCTACGACGTCGCGGGCTTCCGCGCCGACGCCGACTTCATGATCTGGACGCACGCCGAACGGGTCGAGGACCTGCAGGCCACCTATTCGGCGTTCCGCCGCACCGCGCTCGGGCTGGCCAGCGACCCGGTGTGGAGCGTCGTCGCGCTGCACCGGCCCGCCGAGTTCAACAAGAGCCACGTGCCCTGCGTTCATCGCCGGTGAGGCGCCGGGCGACTACATCTGCGTGTATCCGTTCGTGCGGTCGCTGGACTGGTACCTGCTGCCCGACGACGAGCGGCGCAAGATGCTGGTCGAGCACGGCATGGCGGGCCGCGAATACCCCGACGTGCGGGCCAATACGGTTCCGGCGTTCGCACTCGGCGACTACGAGTGGATCCTGGCGTTCGAGGGGCCGGACCTGGCCCGCATCGTCGAGTTGATGTGGAAGCTGCGCGTACACCGACGCGCGCAGCCACGTGCGCGAGGAGACTCCGTTCTTCACAGGGCCGCGCGTCGGCGTGGAAGAGCTCGTCACGAAGTTGCCTTAACGCGTTTGCTGTCAGTGTGTTTTGGCGTGTAATAATTCGCGTCGGCTCCAATGCTGGCAACCTGTTTCCCGTTGAAAGGGCAGGCTAACTGCTGCGTAAAATTGGCTGACCCTCTGATCCGGCAAATACCAGCGATTAGCCAGTTTTGTGTGCAACACGGGGCAAAGTGTTGCTAGCCTTTGACCGGTGCGAAACGTCGGATGGCTCACTGGTGCCGCCACAGCCGTCGCAATTGGGTTCGCCGCCTGGCTGATCGGTGGCTGGGGCGGTGAATCGACCGTTCTAGTCGTCGACGACCTCGGCCTGGTCGCTTTCGCCGTTTTCGCCACCGTTAGCTCGGGATTCGCCGCATTCGCATCGCACGGCAGGCAGCGCGGCGCCTGGATCTGCTTCACCATCGCGGCCGGGGGGTGGATGGTCGGCTCGGCGTTGTGGGCGTACTACGAGCTATGGGCCGGTGTGGCCCCGTTTCCCTCACTGGCCGACGCCGGATATCTGACGTTCCCGCTGGCGGTCTGCTTGGGTCTGTGCTTTTCCCGGTCGGCTATACGGGCCAATCGCGAAGCCGATTGGTGCTGGACGGGTTGATCTTCGCGGCCGCCCTGTTCGAGGTGGCCTGGGTGTTCGTGCTGCGAACTATTTACGACGCCGGCGGCGCAAGCCGTTTCGCCGTGGGCCTTTCCCTTGCGTATCCCGTTACGGATCTGGTGATCATCACCGTTGCGGTGATGGTGGTCGCCCGCGCCCGAACCGAACAACGCGCGACACTGGCGATGCTGACGGCGGGCATCGTGTTTATGGCGCTGTCGGACAGTGCCTTTGTCTATCTCACCGCGCACGGCACCTACAGCACCGCCAGCCGCATCGACTTGGGCTGGGCCGCCGGACTGCTGCTGATCGGCGTGGCGGCGCTGGTCAGTCGCGCCGCCAAGCCGACGACAGATGCACCTGCAACGCAGGTGCCGTCCTGGGCGTCGGTGTGGTTGCCGTACGTGCCCGCGCTACTGGCCGCTGTGGTGTGCGTCCCGGCATTCCTGTCCGTGCCCGGACTGGGTCCCGATCATTTTCGCGTCAGCACTCGTGGTCGCCGCCGTGTTGGTGCGGCAGTTCATCGTGGTCGGCGAGAACCGGCGGCTTCTGGCGTCGGTGGCCGATCAAGCGTTGCACGATCCACTCACCGGCCTGGCCAACCGTGCATTGTTCAACGACCGCCTGACGCACGCGGTGCAACTGCACCAGCGCGACCAACAATCGGTGGCGGTGTTGTCGCTGGATCTCGACGACTTCAAGCTCGTCAACGACAGCATGGGGCATCCCGCAGGGGATGCGCTGCTGATCCTGGTCGCCGAGCGATTGCTGGGGTGTGTGCGGACCAGCGACACGGTCGCCCGGCTCGGCGGTGACGAGTTCGCCGTGTTGATGGAGGGCAAGCCAGAACACGCGCGGCTGATCGCGCACCGGGTGGTCCAGGCCTTCGATGACACATTCACCATCGACGGGCATGACTTGTTGATCCGGCCGAGCGTCGGACTTGCCGTTGCAGTGGCCGACGAGCCCGAGATCTCCGCTGGCGTGTTGCTGAAACAGGCTGACGTGGCGATGTATTCGGCGAAGCGCTCGCGGGCCGCTGGTGTGCACACCTTCACGCCGGACATGCATCTCATCGAACCGGACGAACTCGAGTTGTCCGCCGACTCCGACGGTGGCGCAGGGAGCGGCGCGGCCGCAGTGCGACTGCTGGGTGAACTGCGACGCGCGATCGACCAGCTCGACCTGAGCCTGGTTTACCAGCCCAAGTTCGGGCTGGGTGATGGCGACATTGTCGGTGTCGAGGCATTGGTGCGGTGGCCGCATCGCGATCGCGGCCTGCTCGGCCCAGATCAATTCCTTCCCCTGGTTCGCGAACACGGCCTGATGCGCTCAGTCACCGAACTTGTGCTTGCCCAAGCGCTCGACGATGTCGCCGGATGGCATGCACAGGGCTTCGATGTGCCGGTTGCGGTCAACATCTTCGCTCCGTCCCTTGGGGACCTGGAGCTGCCGCGGCAGATCGCGCGTGCGCTCTCCGAGCGCAATCTGCGATCGGATTCGCTGACTGTCGAGATCACCGAGGACCTTCTGCTCGACAACCTGGACCGGACCCGCACAGTGCTGAATCGATTGCGAGAGAACGGTGTTCGTATCGCGATCGACGACTTCGGCAGCGGCTATTCCGCGCTGTGGTACTTGCGGGAGCTGCCCGTGGACGAAGTGAAACTCGACAGACAGTTCATCGCGCCGATCCTCGTCGACCCGCGCGCGGCGGCGATCGTGCGTGCGGTCATCGACCTCGCTCGTGCGCTGGGTGTGACGTCTGTCGCGGAGGGCGTCGAAGATGCCCTAACAGCCGTCAGACTGATCGAGTACGGCTGCGAGGTCGCGCAGGGGTATTACTACAGTCCGCCGGTGGACGCCGCGGCGATGCTCGAGATGCTCTCGTCGCGCAGCCGCCTCAGCCGGAGCTCGGCACCAACCGCAACAGTGCAGTAGCGCGGCCGTTCCGACCGTCAGAATGTTTGCTGAAACCGCACGCCCATGTACGAATAAACCGGACACAGCTATGTCAGGCAACATCGTCCTGCAGATCGTCCCTAGGAAAAGAATGCAGGAACTGTCGAATGTCTCTGAGTTGGCGAATTAAGACACGCTACCGATATCTCGCCGCGCGCTCTCGTTAAAGTATTGCTAGCCTGTCGCCGGTGCCTAGGACAGCTTGGTGGGGAGGCGTTGGTGCGGCCGCAGCGATTGCGTATGCCGCCTGGCTGTTGTGTGGATGGGGCGGTGAGTCGACCGTTCGCGCGGTCGACGATCTCGGCCTTTTGGCTTTCGCGGTGTTCGCCACCGTTTGCGCGGGGTTGGCCGCGCGTTCCGCACACGGACGCCAGCGCACTGCATGGATCTGCCTGGCGATCGGGCTCGGAGGCTGGGCGGTCGGCGAGGCGATCTGGAGCTACTACCAGCTGATACTGGGGATGGAAGAGTCTCCGTTCCCGTCGGTGGCGGACATCGCCTTCCTGATCTTTCCCGTCGGCGCCTCTGCGGCGCTGGTCCTGTTTCCGACCGGATATTCGAGCCAGTCGAGAACGCGCCTCTTGCTGGACAGCCTCATCATCACCGCCGCGCTCTTCGAGGTCTCGTGGGTGATCGTTCTGGAGGATGTCTACGAAGCGGGCGGTGACAGCAAGTTCGCGTTGGGACTTGCGATGGCCTATCCCATCAGCGACATAGTGGTGCTCTCGGTGGCACTGTTGGTACTCGCCAAGGGGCAGACGCGGCAACGTAAGACGCTGTGGTTGTTGACGGCGGGCAATGTGTTGAACGCGTTGTCGGACAGCGCGTTTGCCTTCCTGACCGCTTCAGGAGCGAACGCCGCAGGCGGACTCACCGATATCGGTTATCTCGCTGCACTGCTGATGCTGGGAATCGCTGCGCTGGTCAGTCGGTGGGAGCCGCACAACGAAGAATCAGAGGCGCGGCTGCCGACGCGGCCTCCGATGTGGCTCCCGTACGCGCCGGTCGCGGCGGCCGCCGTGGTGTGTACGCCGAAGTACCTTCCAATTCCTGGATTGACCGCGATCTTCATCTCATCGGGCTTCTTGATGAGCGCGGTGCTGGCGCGGCAATTCGTCGTGGTGCGGCAGAATCGGCGTCTGCTGGAGACGGTGGCCGATCAAGCGTTGCGCGACCCGTTGACCGGCCTGGCGAATCGGGTGCTCTTTCACGACCGCCTGACGCATGCGTTGCAAATCCACCAGCGCGACGACCAGTCGGTGGCGGTGCTGTCGTTGGACCTTGACGATTTCAAGCTCGTCAACGACGACCTCGGTCATCCGGCAGGCGACGCACTCTTGGTTCAGGTGGCACAACGGATTGTCGGCTGCGTGCGAACTGGCGACACGGTCGCCAGGCTGGGCGGCGACGAGTTCGCGGTCCTGATGGAAGGCACAAAGCGCCAATCCCGGCTCATCGCGCACCGTGTGGTTCAGGCGTTCGACGAACGGTTCGTCATCGACGGGCATGACCTACTGATTCGGCCGAGTGTGGGACTGGCCTTCGTACCCGCCGACTCAGAGATTTCGACCGACGCGTTGCTGAAACGCGCTGACACTGCGATGTATTCGGCGAAGCGCTCCCGGTCGGGTGGGGTGCACACCTTCACTCCTGACATGCACCGAGGTGACGCAGACGAATCGGGCGAGGGGCCCGGCTTCTGGACCAACTGCGCCTGGCGATTGACAACGTGGACCTGACGCTTGTCTATCAACCCAAGTTCGATCTGGGCGGCGGCGAGATCGTCGGTGTCGAGGCACTGGTGCGGTGGCCGCATCCCGAACTTGGCATACTCGGCCCCGACCATTTTCTGCCGCTGGTCCACCGCCACGGCCTTGTCCGATCGGTGACCGAACTCGTGCTGGCCCGCGCGCTCGACGATGTCGCCAATTGGCGTGCACGCGGTGTCGAGGTGCCGGTCGCGGTGAATATTTCCGCTCCGTCGCTTGGAGATCTGGACCTGCCTGCCCGGATCGCGCGTGCGCTCAACGAGCGTGATTTGAGTGCAGGTTTGCTGACGGTCGAGATCACCGAAGATCTCCTCGTTGACAACATGGACCGAACACGAGCGGTGCTGGACAAGCTGCGAGCGCATGGAATCCGGGTGGCGATCGATGATTTCGGCTGCGGCTATTCGGCACTGACGTACCTGCGCGACCTGCCGATCGACGAGCTGAAGCTCGACAGGCAGTTCATCGCACCGATACTCGTCGACCGGCGATCCGCGGCGATCGTCCGCGCTGTGATCGACCTTGCGCATGAACTCGGCGTGACAACGGTTGCGGAGGGCGTCGAGAACGCCGAAACCGCCGACAGGCTCCGCGAGTATGGCTGCGAGGTCGTCCAGGGCTACTACTGCGGCCCACCGGTCGATGCGGCGGACATTCTCGACATGGTTCGCGGCGAAAAGCCATGTTGCGGTGAGGACACGGCGCCACGCTGCGACAGCCGGGTCCGGGTGGCGCTGCCGCTTGGGCGGAACGGGCTATGACGCCGGTACCAGGCGCAGCGAGATCGAGTTGATGCAGTAGCGCTGATCGGTCGGCGTCGGATAGCCCTCGCCCTCGAAGACGTGGCCGAGGTGGCTGTGGCAGTTGGCGCACACCACCTCGACCCGCCGCATGCCCCCCGAGTCGTCGGTCCGCAGGATCACCGCGTCGGAGTCGGCCGGGTCGAAGAAAGACGGCCAGCCGCAATGGGATTCGAACTTCTCGCTGCTGCGGAACAACTCCGCGCCGCACGCCCGGCACTCGTAGACGCCTTCGGTCTTGGTGTCGGTGTACTCGCCGGTGAACGGCCGCTCGGTGCCGGCCTGCCGCAGCACCGCGAACTCGTCGGGGGTGAGCTTCTTGCGCCACTCGTCGTCGGTGAGTTGCAGCTTGGGACCTGGGGTCGTCATGCGTCCACGCTAGCGATGTCCAGCACGATCCGGAATCGGGCGGCACCCGACATCATGCGCTCGTACGCCTTCGGGTGCGTCCTCGAATGCCATGACCTCGTTCATCGATTTGATTCCGTGGCTCTGGGCGAACGCGAGATTCTCCTCGTTCTCGACCGGCGTGCCGGTCAAGCTGCCGATGATGGAGCGGCCCCCGAAGATCAGGTCGGCGGTGTCGACTGCAATCGGATCCGGCGCCGCGCCGACCACCACGAGCTTGCCCGCGCGGCGCCAGGCCGGCCACCAGTGGCGACATCGAGGCTCCGCTGGCCGCGGTCGCCACGATCAGGGCCGCACCGCCCAATTCCTGCAGCGCCGCGCCGGGGTCGGTCGCCGCGCTGTCGATGTAGTCGTCGGCGCCCAGCGATGTCGCCAGCTCGGCCTTGTCCGTGCCGCGGGCGATCGCAACGGTTCGGTAGCCGAGTTGTTTTGCCTGCTGCAGGCCGATATGGCCGAGGCCGCCGATGCCCTGGATAGCGACCACGGCGCCAGGGGGAGCGTCTGCGTGGCGCAGCGCGTTGAACATGGTGATTCCTGCGCACAGCAGTGGCGCTGCGTCGATCGGGTTCATCGACTCCGGAACTCTGACCAAGCCGGTGGCGCGGGCGTACACCATCTCCGCGTAGCCGCCGTCTTCGGTGGTTCCTGGCTGAGGCTGGTTGAGACAGTTGACGAAATCGCCCCGCCGGCACTGTGCGCACTCGCCGCAGTGGCCGCCGAGGAAGCCAAGGCCCACCCGGTCGCCGACGCTGCCACGCCGTCACGCCTGGGCCGACGGCGTCGACGACGCCGACGATCTCGTGGCCGGGCACGACCGGCTGGCTGGGGTCGGGGCGGACACCTTCGACGCCGAGGAAATCGCTGTGGCACACCCCGCAGGCGAGGACGCGCACGCGGACATGGCCAGGTTCGGGGTCGACGATGTCGCGCTCGACGAGCTCGAACTGGCGTTGTCCCGTGACTTGGAAAGCGCGGTACGTCGGCATGGAGACCTCTAGGTTTAGTCGGCTTGACTTAGCTATCGCTAATCGACGAACCCCGGCGTCGTGATTATTCATTCCCGGGCACGGAGAGTGCGTACTCAGGCCGGCGCACGGGCTGCGGACTCGCGGCCTTCTCTGTCATCCACGGCGGATCGATGCCGTCGTCGAGTCGGCCGTCGGCCTTGGCGTCGAGATAGCGGAAGTAGAGCACGCAGAACACCACGATGAGCATCAGGGACCAGCCGTAGGTGAACTTCATGTACTCCAGGAAGCGGCCCGTCGTCGGCCAGTGTCCGAGCAGCCACCGGTCGGCGCTCATGAACCCGTAGATCGCCAGCCACGCCGGCCAGTTGCGGATCACCGAGTTCGGCAGCACCACCGTCATCAGGAACGGGAACAGCATCATCGAGTAGTAGCCCTGGCCCAGCGACAGCACCAGGAACGACGCGATCAGCAGCACACCCGAGGACGTCGCCATCCAGAACAGCGGATCGCGGGTGCCGGTAATAGCGGTACAAGCAGCCACAAGCTGACGACCGCCAACGCCAGAAACGCGATGCGCAGCAACAGGATCAGCCACATCGGCAGGCCGTAGTAGACCCCGTTGCCCTGGATCGAGCTGTTGAAGTAGTCGCGGATGGAGAAGATGTACGGCAGCGTGCGGGTGACGAAGTTCATCGGGTCGCTGACCAACGGCCACGGCCGACGCGCGTTGAACACCAGCGGCACGACGATCGCGGTGACCAACGGCCGCCACTGCCGGTTCAGCAGCGGCAGCAAGAGCAGCGGCGCCAGCAGCGGTTTGACCACCAGCGACAGCCCGATCGCCACGCCCGGCCCACCACTCGTGGCTCTTGACCTTGCCGTCGAGCAGCCAGCGGAAGAACAACACCTCCAGCAGCAGGATGCAGCCGTTGATGTTGCCGAAAACCAGTGTGTTGACCACGCTTTCGGTGCAGAACATCGCCACGCAGCAGAGCGGGCAGGGCCACCGACGACCAGCGAGAACTTGAACAGCCGCACCAGCAGGTACGCCGCGATGACGATGGCGATCGTGTTGAAGGTGATGAACCAGTACCGCGACGCGTCGACCGGCAGATAGCCGAACGGCGCCATGATCAGCGTGCCGCCGGGCGGATACAGGTAGTGCGGGTCGACCTGGTCGAAGTGCTCGTTGTAGATGTCCCAGCCGCATCTTGAAGTTGACCACCGCGCGGTACACCGGCCCGTAGTCGTCGGTGATGTAGCCGTTGGTGGCCAGGACATAGCTGCGATGGATGATGAGCAGGATCGCGATCGGCCACAGGATGGACCGCAGCACCGTTGCGGTGCTCGGCGGGGAGGTGCGGGGCGCGAACGCTTTCAGCAGGCCGGTTCGGATGGAGTCAGGAGCCGCCACCAGCGCACCGTACACCGACGCGGCCAGGAGCGCGGTGTCAGGCCGGGCAGAACGTGTCGGTGGCCGGCAGGTTGCCGCTGTCCAGGTAGCCGATGACCGGCGGCAGCGCGCACGGCCGAGTAGATGCTGGCGCCGTGCCCGATGCCCTGCCACATCACCCGCTTGCTGGTGGTGCCCGCGTTGATGACGGTGGCGGCGACGGCGGCCACACCCTCGTTGCCGACGATCGGGTCGTTCTGCACGCCGAGCAGCAGCACGGGGATCTTCAGGTTCTTGGGGTCCTGCGGCGCCGATCCGCTCGGCCAGTTCAGGCACTTGACCAGGTTGAGCGCGCCGACGGCGCCGAACTGCGGGTAGAGCTTGCCCCACGCGACCACGAGCTCGCGGACCCGGTCGGGCGTCGGCCGGTTCAGCGCGTCGCTGCAGCCGTTGACGAACTGGCCGTCGGTCTGGCGCAGCGTCTCGGCCGGCCGTGATCAGGTTGGTCATCTGGTTGGAGTTGCCGGAGCGGGCCGCCGCCACCGCCGCCGCGAGGTCGTTGCCGGCGTTGACGCGGTCGCCGCGCGGGTAGGCCAGCGCGGTGCGTGATGGCGTCGGCGACCGTGGCCACCGACGCGCCGCCCGGTCCGCGGCCGTCCCGCGCGGCCGCCAGCAGCGCGTCGATCGCGCCCTTCGGGTCGGGCGCCAGCGGGCAGTTGGTGGCGACGCACTGCGCGGCCCACGCGTCGAGCGCGGCCTGTTCGCCCTTGACGCGTTGCTCCATCGCGGCCTCGGCGGCGATGCCCAGCGGCAGCGGGGAGTCGAGCACCAGCCGGGCCACCTTGTTGGGGTGCGATCCGGCGTAGGCCAGCGCGACCTGGGCGCCGTTGCCGACGCCGAGCAGCGCGATGGTGGGCACGTCCCAGGTGCTGCGCAGCCGCTCGATGTCCTCGGCGGCGTGCGCGTTGTCGTAGGCCGAGTCGCCGGGCGCGATGGTGTCGGTGCAGCTGGTGGTGGCGGTCTGCGTGATGGCGCCGAGGTTGGCGACGGGGTCGTCGCCGGACTGGAACTGCGCCTGGTCGAGCATCTCCTGGCGGTCGAACAGGTCGCGGCAGTCCAGCGCGCCCGACATGCCGATGCCGCGGCGGTCGACCGCCACGATCGGATGCGTCTTGAGCACGTCGGCGCCCGCGCGGGACAGCCACACCGGCAGCTGCGCCGACGACGGCAGATCCGATCCGGTGGTCATCACCAGCGGCCCGGCGTCCTCGGGCGTCTGCGGTCCGCTTGGCGCGCACCACGCCGATGCTGACGGTTCCGGTGGCGCCGTTGATCGGATCGAGGTCGGCGTCGTAGCTGGCGCAGTCCAGCGTGACGCCGGGCAGCGGCTGCACCGCGGCGTCGCTGAACACCCGCGACGTGCAGTCCCGCCAGGACAGGTCGTTCTTCGGCGCCTCGATCGGCGGCGGGCCGGTCGGCGGCTTGGTGGTCTGCGGCGCGCCCTGCGGGCCCGCGCCGGAGTCGGTGGCGTAGCGCGGGTTGGCGGCCAGGCCGGGTGCGCAGGCGGCGACGAACGCCAAGACAGTTGCCAGGCTCAGGGCCTTGGCGAGCTGACGACGCCGACGCATGCCGACCACGGTACCGATCGCTTGCTCTAGTCGGCCCGGACGTAGCGGGTGTACAGGTAGCCGTCGTCGTCGGTGAGCAGGTGGGTGCGCCGCATCTTGGTATGCACGTGGCCGAGGCCGGTGACGATGCGCTTGGCCGCGCCGCCGACCAGGATCGGCGCAACGGTCAGGCACAGCTCGTCGAGCAGGCCGTTCTCGATCAGCGAGCCGAGGAACAGCGGACCGCCCTCGGTGAGCACGCGGAAAAGCCCGCGCTCGGCCAGGATCTTCAGGACGGTCGGCGGCGTCGACGGAGTTCGGGTCCGGCCCGGACGCGTCGATGACCTCGGCGACCGCGCCGAGCCGGCGGCGGGTGTCGTCGACGGAACCGGCTGCTGGTCAGGATCAGCGGCGGCACCTCGGTGCGGGTGAACAGCAGGGCGCTCGGGTCGAGGTCGCCGGACCGGGTGACGACGGCGATCGGCGGCACCTCGGCCTGCCCGCGGCGCTGCCGGGCCTGCCGCGCGGCGACGGGAAGCTGGGCGCCGGAGTAGTTCTCGATGCGCACCGTGGCGGCGCCGACGAGGATGACGTCGGCGGCGTGGCGCATCAGCGCGAACACCGCGCGGTCACCGGCACCGGCCAGCCCGCCGGCCTTGCCGTCGTCGGTGGCCCCGCCGTCGAGGCTGGCGATCATGTTGCCGCGCACCCAGCACGACTGCAGGTCGTCGGGGTAGGCGTAGAAGTCGGTCAGGCCGGCCGTCGTCCGACCGATGTCGGTCGGCGCCCAGCACTGTGAGCTGCATCCCGGCACCGTCGTCAGGCATACGCAGAATTGCAGCACGCCGCTATGGTGCGTGCATGCACGGGTCCAGCGGTGTCGCGCATCTGGTCGATCGGCACCCCAGCGTCACGCCGGAGCGGCTGATCGCCCAGCTGATTCCACCGCCGACGTTTTCCGACGTCAGCTTCGACACCTACAAGCCGGATCCCGGCCGAGCCGTCGCAGGCGGCGGCCGTGCAGTCGTGCCGGCAGTTCTGCGAGCAGGCGGTGGCGCGGCGGGCGGGCAAGAAGAAGCTGTTCGGCAGGCGCGAGGCGCTGCCCGGTGTCGGGCATCTACCTCGACGGCGGGTTCGGCGTCGGCAAGACGCACCTGCTGGCGTCGTCGTACTACGGTTTCGCGGCGTCCGCCGCGCCGAACGGCGTTCGCCACGTTCGGCGAGCTGACCCAGCTGGCCGGGGTGTTCGGCTTCGTCGAGTGCATCGACCTGCTGGCCGACTACGTCGTGGTGTGCATCGACGAGTTCGAGCTCGACGACCCGGGCAACACCACGCTGATCTCGCGGCTGCTGTCTGAACTGGTCGAGCGCGGGGTGTCGGTGGCGGCGACGTCGAACACGCTGCCCGAGCAGCTCGGCGAGGGCCGCTTCGCCGTCGCAGGACTTCCTGCGCGAAATCAACACGCTGGCAAGCATTTTCACCACGGTGCGGATCGACGGGCCGGACTATCGGCATCGCGACCTGCCGCCCGCGCCCGAACCGCTGAGCGACGAGGAGGTCGCGACGCGCGCCGCCGAGGTTCCCGGCGCGACGCTGGACGACTTCGACGCGTTGTGCGCGCACCTGGCGACCATGCATCCGTCGCGCTATCTGACGCTGATCGAGGGGGTGACGGCGGTGTTCATCACCGGCGTGCATCCGATCGACGACCAGAACGTCGCGCTGCGGCTGGTGTCGCTGACCGACCGGCTCTACGACGCGGGCATCCCGGTGGTGGCTTCGGGCACGAAGCTGGACACCATCTTCAGCGACGAGATGCTGGCGGGCGGCTTCCGCAAGAAGTATCTGCGGGCGACGTCGCGGCTGCTGGCGTTGACCGCCGCGGGTCAGAGCGGGCGCACCATCACGTAGTCGTTCTCGATGCCCGCGCCGAGCCGAAAGGTCTTGGTGCCGTTGATGCGTAAAGCCGTGCTTGGCGTAAAAGCGTTGCGCGCGTTGGTTCTGCTGATTGACGCCCAGCCACACGCACTTGGCGTCCAGCTCGGTGGCCTGCTGTCAACGCCGCGGTCATCAGCGCCGCGGAGACGCCGGCGCCGTGGCTGTCGGGCAGCACGTACATCTTCGACAACTCGACGGCGGGGCGCAGCGTGACGGCCCGCTGCACATCGTCGTCGTCGGGAACGCCGCGAATCAGCATGACGTAGCCCACCATTCGGCCGTCCTCGCGCGCGGCCAGCACCGCGCGGTCGGGATCGGCGAGGTAGTCGCGGAACCGCGTCTGCGAGAGGTTCTCGTCGATGAACGCGGCGATGTTCTCCGGCGTCACCGACGGGGGACAGGCCAGCGGAAAGGTGCGGGCGGCGACGTCGGCGAGTTCGGGCAGGTCGGCCTCGACGGCCGCGGCGACGTCAATGGCCACGGCTCTACGGTAGCGGTGCTCCCGGCTGCCAGATGTTCCACTGCGCCAGGTGCTCACCGGTCTGCTGGTCGAGCAGCACCACGTTGGTGACCAGGTCGCGGTAGACGTGCCAGTACACGGCGCCGTTGACCGTCGCGCCGGGCGGAGCGTTCTGCAGCGCGTATTGCAGCGCGTCGGGCGCATCGGTGTGCTTGGGCTCGTACGCGTCGGCGTAGGGCGTGACGCCGCGGAACGGGAAGGTGATGGCCATCGCGAACGGGGTGGGCGCCTGGATCACGTGGATGGTGATCGGCGCCTTCCACGGACCACCCTGGTTGATCAGCGCGGCGAACCGGTCGCGGCATACCCGGACCGGCGGAGGATCGACGGGCAGCAGTCGTGGACGGTCACGTCGGCGACGATGCCCTTGAACTCGACGCGCAGCGTGTCGCCGAGATTGCCGATCGGGGTGCCCTCCGCCGACGCGGGCGGGGCCGACGAAGCCGGCGACGGCCGCCAGCAGGGCGACGAGGAGCACGAACCAGCGACGCATGCCAGGCATGATGGCACAAACTGAAACGTGTTACAGCCGCTTCGAGCGTCAGGACGCCCAGGGGCCGATGCCGCCGACCTTGTCGATCCGGACGCGGGTGAGCAATCCCGGCGGCGCATTCGGCGGCGGGAAGTGCTCGTCGCTGCCGAGCATCGCCTTGGCCAGCTTCTTGAGCAGCTCGGGCGCGCCGCCCTCGACGATGCGGGCCGTGCCGGTGATCGCCAGGTACGGCGTCTGCTGCAGCGGGGTGCTTGGTGGACAGGATCGTGACGGCCACCCGCGGGTCGCGGCGGACGTTGCGGGTCTTCTGGTACTCGGCGAGGTGCGCCGAGACGAGCTCGTCGCCGTCGGGCGTGGATTCCAGCGCCACCCAGACGACGGTCGACCTGAGGGCTGCCGTCGGGGTTGAGCGTGACCAGCGTGGCGTCGGTGCCGTCTCCGATGAGCTCGCGGGCGGCGTCGTTGAGTTTCATGTCTCTGTTCTACCGCCGCGCGCCGCGATTTCATTCCCGCTTTCAGGCGGCCTCGAGGTCCAGCAGCGTCGACTTGGCCAGCGGCCCGCCGACGTACTGGCCCGTCGACCCGTCGGATCGCACGACGCGGTGGCAGGGGATCACCACCGGCAGCGGGTTGTGGGCGCAGGCGGTGCCGACGGCGCGCACCGCGCGGGGATTGCCGATGGCGGCGGCCACCGTCGCGTAGCTTTCCCGGCGGCCGTAGCCGATGTCGCGCAGGTGCTCGATGACGTTGCGGCGGAAGCCTTCCGCGAGTCGCAGGTCGACGGGCACCTCAAAGACGGTGCGGCGCTTGGCGAAGTACTCGTCGATCTGCCGGGCCGCGGTGTCCAGCCGTGCCGGGGCGCGCAGCATCCGCGGGCTGATCCGCGTCGGCCAGCCCGGCCAGCACGGCGTCGTGGCCTTCGATGTCGTAGGCGACCCGGACCAGTCCGACGGTGGTGGCGGCCAGCAGCAGCGTGCCGACCGGGGTGTCGATGGTGCGGTAGGCGACGTCGAGCAGTCCGGCGGTGTCGGCGTCGTGTTCCAGCCGTTGGTGCAGCCGGGCCAGCGTGGCGGCCTCGTCGGCGTCGAGTGCGTCGAAAATGTTGGTAGTCATGCTGTTTCGTCCTCACGGTAGTGCTTGCGCAGGGTCTTGAGTCCGTCGGCGGCGGCGCGGCGCGCGGCGTCGGGGGAGTTGCCGAGCAGTTCGGCGATCTCGGCGAACGGCAGGCCGGCGATGTGGTGGTAGGCCACGGCCTGGCGTTGTTTGGTGGGCAGCCGCTGCAGCGCGGCCCACAGGTCGGGGTCGCGGGCCGCCGGGTCGGCGTGGGCGGCGGGGCGCTCGGGCAGGGTGTCGGTGGGCACGGGGCGGCGTGAGCGGGCGCGTCCGACGTCGACGGCGCGGCGGTGGGCGATCGTGACGAGCCAGGCCTCGACGTTGGCGTCGGCGGGCAGGTCGGGGTAGGCGCGCAGCGCCGACAGGAACGTCTCGGACCAGGCGTCCTCGGCGTCGACGGGGCCGACGACGGCGCGGCAGACCCGCAGCACGGTCGCGCCGTGCTCGGCCACCACGTCCTCGAACGGTCGCACCTTCACATCATGAAGACGCGGCGGCGCGTCGCGGATGTGAGATCAGCCCTTCGTGTAGCGACTCGAGCGCGTGCGACCAGTTCGCGCTCGAAGCGGTCCTTGTCGACACCCAGCCGGTGCAGCGTGCCGTCGTCGTCTTCGGCCTCGTACAGCGCGAGCAGGATGTGTTCGGTGCCGATGTAGTTGTGGCCCAGCCGAAGTGCTTGGCGGAACGTCAATTCGAGCGCCTTCTTGGCCTGCCCGTTGAACGGAATCAGCGCGGGCACGTCGTCGACGCGCGGGGGCAGCGTGATGGCCTTGGTCACGGCGTCGGCCTCGATGCCCTGGCCGGCGAGCAGCTTGGCGGCCAGGCCGTCGGGGTCGGCGAACAGGGCGAGGAGCAGATGGTCGGGCGTGATCTCGTTGTTGCCGGCCTCGTGGGCCTTGTTCTGCGCGTCGACGACGACGTTGCGCGCGCGGGGGGTGAACCGGCCGAAGCCGGCGTTGGGGTCGAGCGCGCGCGTCGGCCTTGGGCACGAACCGCTTCTGCGCGGCCTGCTTGGTGACGCCCATGCACTTGCCGATCTCGGTCCACGACGCCCCCGACCTGCGGGCCTGGTCGACGAAGTGGCCGATGAGGTGGTCGGCGATCTCGCCGAGGGTCTCGGCGGCCAGCACGGCGTCGGTGAGCTGATCCAGCGGTTCGGCGTGCACCTGCTTGATGACGCCGATGAGGTCGTCGAGGCGGACGGGGTAGGCGATCTTGGCTGGCTCGGTCATGTCGTCAACTTTAGGTTGACGACGCTGATTCGTCAACCTGCGGTTGACGACTGTGTCTCAGCCGCGCGGATACCCGCGGCGCACGGTGCGGTCGAGAATGCCCAGGGTCGCGCGCAGCGCGAGCTCGGAGATGATCGGGAAGATGTTGGCGTCGCGCCAGTGCTGGTCGATGTCGGACCAGTCGTAGAACGACGTGACCAGCGTGCCGCCGTCGGCCGGTTCGAGCCGATAGCCGTAGACGTGCCCGATGTTCGGCTTGATCTGGCCGAGGATCGGTCCAGGCGATGAGCCGGTCCTTCTCGAACTCGCGGATGTCGACGGTGACGTCGTACTTGCCGAGCGGAAAATCGTTGAGCGACTCGCGGTCCATGTGCACGACGAAGCTGTCGCCGACGGCGCCGGCGGGCTCGCCGTCGGCGTCCTGCAGCATGCCGGTGGCGTCGATGGCGACGTGGCCCTGCGGGTCGCACAGGACCGCGAAGATGTCGGCCGCCGGTGCGGCGATGGTGCGCTGGACTTCGATGCGTTCGGTCATGGGCAAATGGTGTCAGGACAGCTGGTGGGCGGCGCGGGCGGTTTGGGATCCTGGTCGTTCGGGTATACCGACGGGCCAATGCGGAACCATGCCGAAACGTCTGCCGCGCAACCCCAGACGTTGCGCCGGGCAATCGCGTTCATCCACGACAACGCCCAACGCGATATCGGGTTGAGCGACATCGCGGCGGCGGTCGGCGTCACCCCGCGCTCGGTTCAGTACATGTTCCGTCGCCATCTCGGCACGACGCCGCTGGAGTATCTGCGACGGGTGCGTCTGCAACGGGCGCACCGCGATCTTCAGGCCGCCGACCCCGCCGTTGACACCGTGATGGCGATCGCCGGCCGATGGCGGTTCGGCCACCCGGGCCGGTTCAGCATGGCCTACAAGGAAGCGTTCGGGACCCCGCCGAGCCGGACGCTGCGCGGCGCGTACGCGGACCGCTCGGCTAGTCACCTCGGGAAGAAGCCGTCGCGGGTGAAGAAGCCGGGCTGCCAACCCTGTCCGCCGAGGCACAGCAGCGGGCGCCCGTCGGGGGCTTGCGCTGCCGCTTGCGGCTTCGGGCACGGCGCGCCGATGTCTTGAACGCCGAACAACTCGTAGGTGGCCACCCAGAAGCCGGTGTAGATGGGTGGCCACTGGTTCTCGATCCAACGGCATTGCAGCGCTTCGCCGCCGGGGCCGCGCCCGAAGGTGAAGAGCTCCATGTTGTCGCACGGCGCGGTGAGGTGGGCGTCGTAGTTCATGCCCGGCACGTCGGTGGAGTAGCGCCCAGGCTTGTCGAAGTACATGTTGTCGCCGTCGTCGGCGACAGCGACAGGCGCCGTGCTGACGGCGGCGCCCGCGATCGCAGCGGCGGCAAGAAGTTCGCGAATCATGTCCCACCCCTTGGTCGTCGTGACCGGTTGGCCTTCGGGCAGCCTAACGGGTGACGTGTGGGCAATGAACGTTTTCCAGGACGCGGACTCCGCGCCGCCCCGTCACTGGACGACGACATCCAGCGGTATGTCGAATCGCTCGTGGCTTCCTTCCAGCCGGAAGCTGTAGACGTGCCGCCCGCCATTGGGCTCGACGGGCAGGGCGATCTGGGTCAGCACCATGAACTTCATCGCGCTGGGGAGCTGGAACTTCGTCGACCAGGCGGGCGTCCAGCGCTGGCCGGTAGGACCGGCGGCATCGATGTGCAAGGTGTACTGCGTGCCCACGTCGCGTCGTCGGGTATCGCACAGCACGACGCAGTTGCATTGGAAGCGAATCAGCGCGCGCCGGGACTGTCGTGGTCGCCCAGAAGCCGCCCTCGACGTTGAGCATGTCGTCCACAACGTCCGCACGGTTTGCGAAGAAGGCGCCGGCTAGCCGCATGCCACGGAAGCTACCGCAAGTCGCAGCAAACTTCGAGGGGTGCTATTCATCCGACTTCCAAGAATCTTCCAAGGCATCCGGCGCAGCGTTTCAAGTGGCCGGCCACCACGGGCCGACGGGAACGAAAGGAACCGTCATGAAACGACTAATCGTGGGGCTATCAATCAGCGTGCTGGCCTGGGGCGGCGTCGCCGGACTGATGGACGCAGGTGTGGCCCAGGCCCGCCCCAATGCGCCAGTGCCGCTAGGTTCCTGGCCCGGCTGTCCGGAGGACAACCCATCTGGCCCATGTCGGTGGTGCCCAGGGGATCCACCGGTGCAGACCGGCAATCTTCGGATCAACCCAGTGGTTTGGGACTCGAATGTCTGCCACACCTATTGGTACGTCTATTTCGGGCAGGGCAATGTCGCTCAGAACATTTTCGAAGGAGAGGTGCCGCCTCCACCTCCGCCACCACCGCCGCCGGCACTGATCAGTACACGCGAGCAGTGCGAGCAGATCCTCGGAATCTTCTGTCCCGCGGCGTGAGAACCGACATCCAAGAGTTATTGGGATCGGTAGCGACCCAAACGTCCTGTAATTCAACGAAATAACACCGCCAGCGGGGTGGCGCCTAACGAGAGGAACCAACCATGAACCGGATTTCGCGGTTCGCAACTGCTGTCGTAGTGTCTGGCGGCTTGGGCCTGGCCGGTTTAGGTCTGGCCACAGGAACCGCTCAAGCCGACCCTGTATGGGGTCCCAGCTATTCGGGTGGGAACTGCCCCTCTGCGGTAGGCAGCTGCACTCACTGGTGCCCGGGCGACCCCCTGATACCGGGGAGTCAAGTCATTACGTGGGACTGGAACATCTGCCACGACTGGTACTGGAACTCGGAGGGCGTCGTCGACATTGCGGCCAACATGATGTACCCGTGGCATGGCGCCCCGCATGATGCTGGGCCACCGCCGCCACCCCTTCCGCCATACACGCCTCCGCCGCCGCAGCCCTTACCCGCGGATTGCCCCTGGCACTCGCCGTTCTTGGCCCCTTCGAGGTGCGGCGGCCTCTAGCGCAGACAGTTCAGGCCCGGCGAATACCGGGCCTGAACTGCTGTTCGTCCACCAAGATCGACAGTCTCAGGCGGCGCGATTGGTTATATACCTAGTGTTGGCCGCACGGCGTCAGCCGCTACCTCGCGCGGTGCAGCCACGGTGGACCGGGTGCTCGGTGATTCATGCTGCAAGGGGGAGGTAACTGATGCATACGGTGTTTCCGCCAATTGATCCGGTTTGGCATTACACGAATGCGGGCGGGTTGCTCGGCATCTTGGATGAGAAACCCGGACGTGAACTGGCCGAGAGTCTTGCTTTGCCTGAGTCGCCGGTCACCGGCGCATTCTCGGTGTGGTTTACGGACGCGCTCTACTTAAATGATCCGCAGGAGTTGATCTTTGGTAGGAAGTGGCTCGCGGAAGCGGTGGAACAGGAGTTGCGCACGGCCTCCGACTTGACGGCAGATGACCGCAGTGACATCGATGCTGCACTCGAGTGGGTCAAAGACCCAACCAAGGTTCGTGAGTCGACAAGCGGTGCTTACGTTGCATGCTTCAGTACAGACGGCGACTCTCTGTCACAGTGGCGCGGATACGCCGGTGGACGTGGCTATGCAATCGCGTTCGACCGCAACGTGATCAGACAAATGATCGCGCCAGTCATTCCAGAAGGTCTCCAGCAGCAAATGCAGCTGCCGGAGCGCGAGTACAGTCAGGACGAGCTCACCAAGAAGCTGTTAGAGCTCGCGGAATATTCGCAGCCGCGGTTCGAGCTGGTCCGCTACGGCGAACCCGACGCCCGAAAATTTTTCGAGGAGCAGGCGCGAGAAATCGTTAAGCCGAAAGGGCCGTTCTCGCGTACTCATCTGTGCCAGTTCGCACTCGCACTGGTGAAGCAAGGTGGCTACTGCGATGAAAAAGAAGCACGCGCAATTGTCCTGGCTGCACGTATTCCCCTGCGTGTTCAGTTCCGATCGGGGCCTATGGGCCTGTTGCCCTACGTGTCGGTCAGCTTCCTGCCATACGGATACAACGCGCGAACGCCGCTTGTCCGTGAGATCAGAGTGGGACCCGGGGAGGATCGAGAACTTCGGAAGGCCGCGGTCGCTCATCTACTTAAAGAGCGGGGCATCCCTGACTGGATAATCAGAGCGAGTCAAACGGAGATCGATTTTCGCGGCGATCCGCCGTCGTAGCCTCAGCCGGCGTTTGCCCGCCCCTCTCGGCAACAACGCATGCGCCGCTGCGTGGTCAAATCATGAATACCTTTTGTAGCGCCCAACAGTTCCCCGCGCCTACGCCGGTGCTGGCCGCCCCCTCATCGATCCGAAGACCGGTGCGCAGACCTTCGGTCAGTGGCTGTTCTTCGGTCTCGGTCAGGCGTTGGTTGGCAGCCCAATCACCATCGACACGGCGCGGTAGCGGCTCCCCGACGCCTGACCTGCGCAAACTGGCGTGGCAAGGGCTGACAAGGTTGGCAGGGGCTGACAAGGGGTTGGCAAGGACTGGCAAGGTTTGGCAAACCATGACATCATGGTGTCATGAGCACAGTCACCAATGAGTCCGCCCAGCGCACCACCGGGCTGACCGTCCGCTTGCCGGGGGAGCTTGCGGACATGCTGAAGAACTACGCCTTCGTGACCGATACGTCGGCCAACGAAGTAATCAAGCGCGCGCTTGTCGAGTACCTCAAGGTTCACGGCCGTGAGGAACTCATGCGCGCGGCGTTCGACCGCGTAGCCGATCAGCACAGCAAGGCGCTGGACAAGCTGAAGGATATGTAATTGATCATCTACCTGACCTCGGACGATGTTCTGAGGATCAACGGGCAGTTCGTGGGACCGGATCAACTCCGCGACTACGGGCTGCTCGACGGCGCGGTGACGCGTCCTCAACAGAGCGCATTCGGTGAGGACGCGTTTCCCACCATCCACGAGAAGGCCGCCGCGTTGCTGCACGCGCTGGCACGCAACCACCCCTTCGTGACCGCCAACAAGCGCACCGCGTGGACAGCAACGGCGATGTTCTACATGGTCAACGGCTACAACCTGCACGTGGAGGCGATCGAGGTCATCGGCCTCACCACCGACGCCGCCGAAGGGCAGATAGGTGTGCAGGACATCGCCGCCATCCTGAAGGACTGGGCGCAACCATTCCCGACGCCTGACGAATGGATAGACGACACCGAAGGCTGGTGAGCCGAGTCAACGGCGCCCATCAAACTCCGTCAGGATGACGGCGGGTTGTCTTCGTCGTCCAACTGTCGCAACCCATCGGCGACCACGCCCCAAAACTCGCCTCTCGTGACAAAGTCGCGCTGCTTGGACAGCGCACTCTCGCCGTCGTGGTCGATCGCTTCGGCCATCGCGACGGCGACCGTGCGCGCGACATGCTCGCCCCGGTGTATGCGCTGACGCATCGCGTCGATCACCAGCTTGTGCCCGGCCAGCTCGCCGAGTTGGTCGCCCAGTTCCATGAGCACGAGCGCCATTGCGCCCGCCGCTTCGAGCGCGGCGATATCGTCGGCCATCATCTGTTCGGCGTAGGGGTGGCCGTGCTGGATGGCGCAGGCGTGAGTGATCGGCCCCCACGCCTGCGCTGCGGCCATCGCGTCGGCCTGCATCCTGCGGGAATGATCGTCGTTGCGGGACATGGCTGGACCTTTCGGTTTGCCAGCCGATCGTCCACATATCGTCCACGCCAGCCGATCCGAGGCTCAAAAACAGCCTCTGACCTGCGTCGAACTTGGTGCGCGATACTGGGATTGAACCAGTGACCTCTTCCGTGTCAGGGAAGCGCTCTCCCGCTGAGCTAATCGCGCGGGGTCCTTCTTGGAGGTGGAGACGGGAATCGAACCCGTGTGCACGGCTTTGCAGGCCGTTGCCTCACCACTCGGCCACTCCACCGCTGGGGTTGATGCCATTGCACCTTCGAGCGGATGACGGGATTCGAACCCGCGACCCTCACCTTGGCAAGGTGATGCGCTACCAACTGCGCTACATCCGCGCGCCACGAACGACAACGTCGCCCGTCGCGAAGGACGACGATAGTCCACCCAAGCGTAGCCGCACAAATCCCATTACCGGCGCCCGAGTCCGGGCTCCCGGCGAGGTCAGAACAGCTGATACGCCTGCAGTGAAATCGAGAAGCCATGACTGGTCTGGGTATCGCGGCACGTGATGCCCGACTTGGCGCTCTCGCACCGCAGCACCCCGGCAGTGATCGAGTCGCCATACGGCAGTACCTCATCCGGGCCGAAGGCGGTGTCGCCCGCGCAGACGAACTGGGCCGGCTCCCCAGGCGCGAGCGAGATCCCTTGCCCGTAGTCGAACTCGCAGTCCGCGGGCCGAGGCGGTGGCGACCAGTCGCGGTCGATGATGTCGCAGCGCGCCCAATCCGCGTCGATCATGCAGCTGACATTCCCGGTCGGCGAGACGAAACCGCTCAGCTCGAACACCTCGCGGTCGGCGGGCGCCGCCTTGGTCACCTTGTCGGGTCGAGCGGCCGACTCCGTCGTCTGTTCGGTCGGTGACTGAGATTTTTCGGCCTGTGTGCCGGAGGACGCGCCGCCGCACGCGGCCAGCACCAGAACTGCGGTGAACATGGCAATCGCTGTGAGAAGACGCTGCACCATCGCGCGACCATAACGTGCTGTATGTGCGCGCAGTGGCGTCCTCGCGGATTCGGGTCGACAGCGCCTCGCGTGCTAATCTTCGACGTCGTTCGACCTGTTCGGTCGACCTCCCGGTCTCGTAGCTCAGTGGGAGAGCGTCCGCCTCACACGCGGAAGGTCGCTGGTTCGAAACCAGCCGGGACCACCACCAATATCTTCCGGGGTTCGAGTTCCCTCGGGTCTGTCAAGCGCAAATTGAGCACGGAAGCGCGTCTGACCGGCGTCGAACCATGTCGAACGTCACCATTTGGAAACGGTGCGGTGCGGCGTGGCGAATGCGCCGCATTTGGCTGCTGATAATTGGCGCGGTCGTCTAGCCGCGACTTCGGTACGGCATGCGGTTCTGCTGCATCACTTGAATGCGAAATGTCTGAGCGTGAATGAAGGAGTCGATGTCGATGACGATCTTTGATCGATTCAACATCAGAGTAGTTGCTGCTGGGGCTGGGTTGTGCGGGGTCGCTTTGGCATTGAGCCCACACGTTGCGGCCGCGCCGCTGATAACCGGCGGCTACGAATGCCTGCAGACGCAGGCGGGTGCAGCTCCTGCAGCAGCCCGCGTGCGCTCCGGCTAGCGCTCCACTCTCTGACATGGCCGGGGTTCCGATGGCTTTGCCTGGCCCAGTTCCTGTGGTACCCGCCGCTCCGCCGGTTCCTGTGGTTCCGCTCGCTCCGCCGGTTCCTGTGGTTCCTGTCGCTCCGCCGGTGCCTTGGGTGCTCCAGTGGCTGCTCCGCTTGCTCCGCTGGCGGGTGGCGCTCCGCTCACGGAGATGGCTGGTGGCTTCACCGGTAAGGGGGACCCGATCAGTCCGCCGCCGGCTGGCGCACCTGCGCCTGGTCAGCCAATTCTGCCTGGCCCTGAGGGCTGACGGACGCCCGGCGAGGTTCATCCTCATGCCGGGCCAAACCCGTGAATTAGCAATGGAACTCGGCTAGAAGCGCACGCTGAAACGCGTGCGTCCGCGCATCTTCTAGGTGCGGAGCCTCGTTAACCCGACACTGTTCGAGGAACTTCGATGCTGTTCTCCTGCACGATGACTGGGTCGCCAACGTTGACCGTGTTGAAGTACCACTCAGCGTCCTCGGTGCTGAGGCCGACACAGCCGTGGCTGACATTCTCATACCCGAGTGAATTGACAGCCCACGGAGCCGAATGCACGAAGAGGCCTCGGCTAGTGAAACGGACGGCGTATTCCACGTCCAGCAGGTAACCGTCGGGAGCATCGACGGGGATGCCGACGCTGCTCGAATCCATCACCACGTCGCGTTCCTTGGCCAAGACGGTGTAGGTGCCGACAGGCGTCGGGTACTCCGGTCTACCCATCGAAGCCGGGAACACTCCGGGTTCTCCCCAGTGGGGTCGGTGGTGCGGCGACGGCAGTTCAGACGGCGGTCCCGCGTCGACGCCGTCGATGCTCACGGTGAACGTGTGATCCGAGATATTGGCAACACCAACGACTTCCGGACCGGTCACCAACTCCGTTGACCCGGCCGCCCACCGACAGCGCCACAGTGCTGTGCGCCGGCCAGTATCGGTCGGGAACCCACTGCACGACATCGTTGTCGAGCCATTCGAACTTGCCCGTCATCGCGGGCACCGATTTGATGTCGAGGGCGCGCTCGGCCGCGCGCCTGTCGACGACGGGCGCGCTGAACGTCACCACTACGGGGTGCGCCACACCGACGACCTCGCCCGGCGTTGGCAGCACCGAAGCAATCGCGGGCTCATAGACTGGTTCGCCGCCGCGGCGGGCTTGTACGACTGGTTCGGCGCCGCGATGCTGACGTCGGTCGGCTCAGCGACCACAATCGCATTGGCGCCGATCGCAGCGATAACACACAGGACAACCCCACGCATGGCTTCCAGTTCCTTCGAAATGACAACGGTGTTAATTTGATCGTAGGGGTGCCGTGCCGATCCGATGTGCAAGCGCGCCTTAGTAATTCGGTCACGGGTCCGTCACGCTTCGGCTACGGAGCGAACCCAGCAAGGTCATCACGCACACGGATAAGCCACTTAAGACCGGGCGAAAGGGACCGGCCCGCCGATACAGCACACCGAAAGTCGGTTGCAGCGGCGGCCGCAATGTCAGACTTCCTCTGCCCAACCTCCGCCCCGGTACCACCGAGAGGAACTCATCCATGGCGAGCCCCGACCGCGCCCACTCCCGCACGTTCGTCGTTACCGGAGCGTCGTCGGGCATCGGCCTGGCCACTGCCCGTCGCCTGCTGGCCGAAGGCGGCACCGTCGTCGGCGCCGACCTGGCCTCCCCGCCCGATCTCGGTCCGCGGTTCACGTTCGTGACGGCCGACATCACCGACGAAGCCGCAGTTGCCGCCACGCTGGCCGCCGTGCCGGACCGCCTCGACGGGGTGGTCCACGCTGCCGGCGTCGCCGGCGGCGGCCCGGTCCACTTGCTCGATCGGGCCGAATGGGACCGGGTCATCGGGATCAATCTCACCGGCACGTTCCTCGTCGCGAAGGCGGCGCTGGCCAGGATGATCGAGCAGCCCCGCGTCGACGGCGAGCGTGGCTCCATCGTCACCGTCGCCAGCATCGAGGGCCTCGAGGGCACCGCGGGGGGCAGCTCGTACAACGCCGCCAAGGGTGGCGTCGTCCTGCTCACCAAGAACATCGCGCTCGACTACGGCCCGAGCGGTATCCGGGCAAATGCGATCTGCCCCGGTTTCATCGCAACGCCGATGCTCGACAGCGTCTTCGGAATGCCGGGAATGGAGGCGCCGAAGGCCTCGATCACCGAGGAGCACGCCCTGCAACGGCTGGGCAGGCCGGAGGAGATCGCGGCCATGGCGGCGTTCCTCGTGTCTCCCGACGCGTCGTTCGTCAGCGGTCAGGCCATCGCTGTCGACGGCGGCTACACCGCGGGCCGCGATCATGGCGTCGTTCAGCTTTTCGGCTTTCCCAAGTGAGCAGCAATATCGAAATCGACGATAGGAGAACGCCAATGACGTCGACCGCTGAGGTGGGGGACCAGGTCGTTGCGTTGGCTCGGGGCATGCGGGACCTCGTGCGGGCCGAGGCCGCCGAATCCGAGCGGAAGCGCACGCTCACCGGCGCGATCGTCGATGAAATGTGGGCTAGCGGGCTGATGTCGGCGTTCAATCCCGTCGCGGCAGGCGGTGTCGAACCGTCGTTCGCTCAGATGATCGAGACGTGGATCGAAATGGCTTGGCAGGACGGTTCATTCGGGTGGGTCGGTATCGCCAACCTCCCGTCGTCATTCGCGGCGGCGGCGTATCTGTCCGACGACGGTTTTGCGGAGGTGTTCACCGCTCACGACAACCGCGTCACGATGGGCGGCCAGTTCTTCCCCAACGGGCAGGGCACCGTCGTCGACGGCGGTTACCGGTTGAGCGGATCGTGGAGTTTCGGCTCGGGCATCGGTCACTCCCAATACGTCGCCGCGGGCTTCCTGCCGATGGACAACGGCGAGATGCGCTGGATCAGCGAAGGCATGCCCGACATGCAGGTGGCGGTGATACCGCGCGACGAGATCTCGTTCAACGACGGCTGGTATGTGCAGGGGCTCAAGGGAACTGGCTCGTATGACTACAGCGCCGAGGACGTGTTCGTGCCCGAGCGCCGGACCTTTCCGCTGTTCGTCCGCGAGCCGCGCCGGGGCACGTCGCCGGCCACCCGCATGGGGCTGATGCCGGTGACTGCCGCCGGTCACGCGTCGTGGGCACTCGGCGTCGCCAAGAGCATGCTCGACGATGTCCAGGAGCTGGCCGCGACGAAGTTCCGGATGAGCGACATGGCGTCGTTGGCCAGCCGCCCGACGTTCCAGAAGGGCCTCGCGCATCACGTCGCCGGCTGGCGCGCCGCGCGTCTGCTGGTGCTTGACGCGTTCACGACCGCCGAGGCCGCTGTCGCCGCGGGCGACGAGCTGACCCCGACCTTGCGGGCCGACATGCGCGCCGCCGCGGTGTACGCAACCGATGTCGCCCGAAGCTGCGCCGAATGGGCCCACTTGGTCGCGGGCACGAGTTCGATCCGCGAGGGCACTCGCCTCGAACGGGCGTTCCGCGACATGTACACCGGAACCCAGCACGCCTTTATCAGTGAAAAGGTGGCGATCGACGCGGCTCAAATCTGGCTTGGCATCATCGACGACCAGTTCGGCCTCTGAGTCGCAGCAAGTTGCGTCGGCTGAGTTTGCTCACGGACAACAAGTTTTTTCGCCAGCGTTAATATCGGCTTGTCATCTTTATGTCTTTGTTCCCCGGACAGGGCTGATCGAGGTCAAGCAGGGGGAGCCGTCCGCCGATTCGCCAATCTGCTGAACGCATTTAGCACGCCGCCAAAGGATCCGCTTTCGCGGCAATGGTTTGCTGCGTGTCGCCCGCCAAAGGATTTCCCGCAGATTGCTAGTAGCTGAGGGCCTAAGTGTGTGACAATGGCCGTCGAAATACCTACCGACCGCGACACTTGCTGGTGGGAGGAAGCCATCATTACGACGCGTTTGCGCTTCGCAGCGGGTATCTGCGTGCTTTCTGCCGGCCTCTTCGTCGGCAGTGCAGGTGGCGCGATCGCGGCTGCCGACACCGAATCCACCGGTTCGGCTCCCCAGAGCCAGAGTGCCGAAGGGCCGAGCACAGAAGTCGGAGCGGCGGCGGCGCCTGCCAAGAAGGTTGCCCACCCACTGCGAACGACTTTGCAGGCCACCGTTCAGGGTGTGGCAAGCACGCTTCGTTCGATCCGGAAATTCGGCCAGCAGCATTCAGCTACCCCGGACCCCGGGGACACAGAGCTCGCGGCGACGAACACCGTGGTCGACCCCGAAGCGTCGGCGCCAGCGGTTGACCCCAGCGCCGCGGTGGATCCGAATGTGTTCGCCTCCAGTGAGACCGAGGTCGTATCGGAGACCACCCCGCCTGCGACCGATCCGTTGGCACCCATGTCCACTGTCGTCGAGCCGGTGAGAAATGCGGTGGCAACGGTCGCGACTGTCGTCGGATCGGTTCCGGCCGCCGTGATGGCGCTTCCCACCTCTCCGACGCCGGTTACCGACGCAATCACGACGGTTCAAGAGATGCTCACGTCGGTTACCAACGCGGTTGTCCCGCTCGCGCAGATACCCGGTGACCTCTACACGATGCTGTCCGTTCAGACGGTGACCGCAACGACGACCATCGGCGGAGGCGTCATCCCGGGCGCTGCGCCGGTGCTGGCGAATCGCGCAACTCAATCGCTTCAATCCGCACCGATTGTCCTTACCGGCGGCATGGCGTTGCCCGCCGCCATCGTCCCGGTCCAGACTTTCGGCGATATCGAGTTGACCGGCTTGAGCAACGTGTTGCCCGCTTCCGGGATCGCATCGCCTCTGCAGGACGTCTTCCGCCACGTCGGGATCGGGTCATTCCTCGAGCACACCGTCAGCGCACTGTTCGTACCCGCGTCGTTGTCGGCGTTGGCTGCCGTGGCTCTGCCAGGTGTCGGCGGGCTGCTCATCATCTGCGCACTGGGGATGCGGATCGGATACCGCCAGGCAAAGGCGCTCTTTGAGGTGCGACGAGCGGGAATCGCGGCCTTCGCCGGTCCAGGGCCGTTGGGTGTCGTCCGGTCGGGTTCGCTGATTGCGCTGCATTCGCGTGCGGCGGGGGTCCGTCCACACCGCGCATTGCGCGTCGTCCGTCCAGCCACGTCGGGCAGCGTCTCTTCTGAACCGCGCCACCTAGCCGCCAGCTGAACGCCTAGCTGGCCGACTGAGCTTTCGCGACAAGTTCCGTAGCGACCTGAACCAGCGGCACATTCGAATCCTGCGACAGCTTGCGCAACACCTCGAACGCCTGAACCGCATCGACGCCGTAACGTTCCATGATCATGCCCTTGGCCTGGCCGATGGTGTCGCGGCTGGCCAACGCACGCTTGAACTGCTCGTCGCGTCGCGCCGCATTCCACGCCACCGACGAATGTGCGGCGAAGATCAAGCCAATGTCCCTGGACTCCTGTCCGAAGGCGTGCGGCTCCTCGGCATAGACGTTCAGCGCTCCCATCGTTTCCCCGGCGATGAACATCTGGAACGCCATGACGGACCGAATGGGCGTCCGTTCCAACGCATCCCGGCGGTACAGGGGAAACCGGTTGTCGGTCTCCAAATCCGCAACGTGGATGGTCTTCTCCTCCCACGCCGCGGTCAGGCACGGACCTTCACGGTGAAGTTGCTGAATCTCGTCGAGCAGGATCGGCCACTTGTGCGTCGCCGCCGGGGTGTCGATGTTCTTGGCGTTGCGGGTGACGGTGACGCCCGCGTACTCGGCGCCGGGGATCTCGACCGCGGCGTGCTCTGCCAGCTCTGCGACCACCGTGTCGGAATCGGTGTCCGGCCGGCCATACAACTGCTGCACAAGCTCCGCGATGCGAAGGTGGGCAGCCTCCACCCCGCTTGGGTCGTTCACACTCACCGTCCGATCATGCTGGGCTGATCGCTAAAGGCTACGCGCTGCTCAGCGGTGTAAACCACGAATAGGCGCGACGACTACAGCGCCCGCAGATAGCGGTCAGTGATCACCCGCTGAGCCACCGATGTGATGGGCGAGCCCAACCTGCTCCACCACGTCGCGTGCCGCGAGAACGCCGTCACTTCGGCAAATACCTCGTCGGTCGCTGGGTCGTAGCGCACGACGAACAGTTCCTCACCCGTTTCGGCGTGGCCCGGCAGCGTCCCGTAGGCGAATCCACGCCGGTCGGGATCGTCGACGAGGTAGACCACCCGGCACGGCGCCCGCACCGGACCCAGGTGCACGATCACCTCCGAACCGACCGCGGCGACCTCGGTCGTCGCCTCGACCCGCAAACCGGCGCCGCGCAGCATGCCCCACCGCATGCCCTTGTCGGCGGCTTCCTCGAACCGGCTCCGTCCGCGCCCGATGACCGCCGACTTCTGCACATGGTGGTATCCGGCGGGCAACGGTCCTGCCGTCGCACCCACTTCGGAATACGTCAACGGCAGCGCGGCGAGGTCGCTCAGCTTCACAGGGACACCATGCCATCGCGGGCGTACGGTCGGAAAAATGACCACGCAAAGCGTCGCTCAAGCATCGGGAACATTCACCATCGGCGGCGACCTCACAGTGAACCGCCTGGGATTCGGCGCCATGCGCCTGACCGGAAAGGGCGTCTGGGGACCGCCATCCGATCCCGACGAGTGCATCCGTGTCCTGCAACGCGCCGTCGATCTCGGCGTCAACTTCATCGACACCGCGGATTCGTACGGCCCGTATGTCTCAGAGAGATTGATCCGCAAGGCACTGCATCCGTATTCCGATGGTCGTCGTCATCGCGACGAAGGCCGGTCTGCTCCGCACGGGGCCGGACGCATGGCCGGTGCTCGGCTATCCGGCCTATCTCCGCCAGGAGTGCGAGATGAGCCTTCGTCGCTTGCGCGTGGACACCATCGACCTGTTCCAGCTGCACCGCATCGACGACAAGTTTCCCGCCGAGGACCAGATCGGCGAACTCGTGAAGCTGCAACAGGAGGGCAAGATCCGCCACATCGGCCTGTCCGAGGTCGACGTCGAACAGCTCGAAGCAGCGCAGAAGATCACGACCATCGTGTCGGTGCAGAACATGTACAACCTCTCGATGCGCGGTGCCGAACCGCTGCTCGACAAGGTGACGGACGAGGGCATCGGCTTCATTCCCTGGTTCCCGCTGGCGGCAGGCCCGCTCGCTGCAGGCCGACGGACCGCTGCAGCGCATCGCCGCCGACCACCACGCCAGCCCGTCTCAGCTGGCGTTGGCCTGGCTCCTGAAGCGCTCTCCGGTGATGCTGCCGATTCCTGGTACCTCGAAGGTCGCCCATCTGGAGGAGAACGTCGCGGCCGCAAAGATCGAGCTGTCCGACGAGGAGTTCGAAACGCTGAGCAAAGCCGGGTCCGCCAGCGGATGAGCTAGGCAATACGGTGAGCGGGTGGCAGGTGAATTCGCAGAGGAGCATCGCGGCGGCGATTTCAGCCCTATCGAGCCGACGAAACAGGGCGGACCCGATTACGGCAGGTTCGTCGAAGCGGTCCGGACGCTGCAGGACCATGCCCGCGCCGCCGACGCGCCCGACGAGGTGATCACCGAGGCCGCCGACCTGATTGAGAAGGTGTCGAACCTGCTCGCCCCCTATGACACCGACGAGTGGTCGTCGCCGGCCGGCCGTCGCATGGACCTGCCCAACCGGGGCGGCGTGCTGGGCATCCCGGCGGTGTACAAGAAGACCGACGACGGCCGGATCCAGGGAGACGTGCACTTCCGCCGCTTCCACCTGGGCCGCAACGGCGCCGTACACGGCGGGTGCATCGCGCAGCTTTTCGACTCGCTGCTCGGCTACACCGCGTTCAAGCTCACCACGAGCCTCTACCAGCGCACCGCGTTCTTGCACGTCGACTACAGGGCGATCGTGCCGATCGAAACCGAACTGCAGGTCGACGCCGGTGTCGACCGCGTCGACGGACGCAAGATGTTCCTCGCGGGACGGCTGCTCGACGGGGAAACAGTGCTGGCCGAAGCCAACGCGCTGTTCGTGAAGCTGAACCCGGGCCAGCCGTGAAGCGACGCTGGGCCCGTTGGCGCGACCGGCTGCGGGACAGGCCCGCGGCCGAATTCGGTTACCGCATCGTGGTCGCCGTCATCGGCTTGGCGGTGCTCGCGGTCGGCATCGTCGCGATCCCGTATCCAGGGCCGGGCTGGGCGATCGTGTTCGTCGGACTCGGCGATTCTGGCCACCGAATTCGACTGGGCGCGGCGGCTGCTGGCCTACACGCGTAGAGCGCTACGACAAGGTGATGGACTGGTTCAAGCGGCAGGGTCCGTGGGTCAAGGCGCTTGGCGCCGGGTTCACCGCGGCCGTCGTGGTGTCCACGCTGTGGTTGCTCGGCGCGCTCAGCTGGTCGGGCGAGCTCGTCGGGCTGGAACACGAGTGGCTGAAAAGCCCTATTGGCCTGGGGGCATGACCACCCGCCCCGATAGCATGGTCGCGTTCAGTGCCGACCCGCACACCGCCCGTATCACCGAAAGTTTGGAGAGCCACCGATGAGCGCGCCCGCCAGTCCCGCCCCAGCAGCCCCGATCCGGGTCGCTGCCGGGACCACCGCCGGGGCAGCGGTCCGTGACGCCGGCCTGCCGAGCCGGGGCGCTGACGGACGCGATCGTCGTCGTGCGCGACGCCGACGGACGGCTGCGCGACCTGTCCTGGACGCCGGACAGCGACGTCGAGGTGACGCCGGTGGCCGCCAACACCGACGACGGTCGCAGCGTTATCAGGCACTCGTCGGCGCACGTGCTCGCGCAGGCGGTGCAGGACATGTTCCCTGAGGCCAAGCTCGGCATCGGGCCGCCCATCACCGACGGCTTCTATTACGACTTCGACGTGCCGCGCGCGTTCACCCCTGAGGATCTGGAGGCGCTGGAAAAGCGCATGCGCCAGATCGTCAAGGAAGGCCAGCTGTTCTCAAGGCGCGTCTACGAGTCCAAAGACGAAGCCCGCGAAGAGCTTGCGAACGAGCCGTACAAGCTCGAACTCGTCGACGACAAGTCCGGCGACCCCGAGGTGATGGAGGTCGGCGGCGACGAGCTCACCGCGTACGACAACCTCAATCCCCGTACCCGCGAACGGGAATGGGGTGACCTGTGCCGCGGCCCCCACATCCCGACCACGAGATACATTCCGGCGTTCAAGCTGACCCGAAGCTCCGCCGCGTACTGGCGGGGCGACCAGAACAACGCGAGCCTGCAGCGCATCTACGGCACCGCATGGGAGTCGCAGGAGGCGCTCGATAAGCACCTGGAGTTCATCGAGGAGGCGCAGCGCCGCGACCACCGCAAGCTCGGCGCGGAGCTGGACCTGTTCAGCTTCCCCGACGAAATCGGTTCCGGCCTAGCGGTTTTCCACCCGAAGGGCGGCATCATTCGCCGCGAGCTGGAGGATTACTCGCGGCGCAAGCACAGCGAGGCGGGCTACCAGTTCGTCAACAGCCCGCACATCACCAAGGCGGAGCTGTTCAAGATCTCCGGCCACCTGGACTGGTACGCCGACGGCATGTTCCCGCCGATGCACCTCGACGCCGAACTCAACGAGGACGGCACGGTGCGCAAGCCGGGGCAGGACTACTACCTCAAGCCGATGAACTGCCCGATGCACTGCCTGATCTTCCGGTCACGCGGGCGGTCGTATCGCGAACTTCCGTTGCGGCTCTTCGAATTCGGCACCGTCTACCGCTACGAGCTCTCGGGTGTGGTGCACGGCCTGACGCGGGTGCGCGGCCTGACGATGGACGACTCGCACATCTACTGCACCCGTGACCAGATGCGCGACGAGCTGACGTCGCTGCTGCGGTTCGTGCTCGACCTGCTCGGCGATTACGGCCTTACCGACTTCTATCTGGAGCTGTCGACCAAGGATCCCGAACAAGTTCGTCGGCTCCGACGACATGTGGGAGGAAGCCACCAGCGTGCTCGCCGAGGTGGGTGCGGCATCCGGGCTGGACCTTGTGCCCGACCCTGGCGGCGCGGCGTTCTACGGTCCGAAGATCTCGGTGCAGGTCAAGGACGCGCTTGGCCGCAGTTGGCAGATGTCGACGATCCAGCTGGACTTCAACTTCCCCGAGCGTTTCGAGCTCGAATACACCGCCGCCGACGGCAGCAGGCAGCGGCCGGTGATGATCCACCGCGCACTGTTCGGGTCGATCGAGCGGTTCTTCGGCATCCTCACCGAGCACTACGCCGGTGCGTTCCCCGCATGGCTGGCGCCGGTGCAGGTGGTCGGCATCCCGGTCGCCGACGATCACGTCCCGTACCTCAACGGCCTTGCCACGCAATTGAAGATGCACGGCATCAGGGCCGAGGTGGACGGCAGCGACGACCGGATGGCCAAGAAGATCGTCAACCACACCAATCAGAAGGTGCCGTTCATGCTGGTGGCCGGCGACCGCGACGTCGAGGCCAACGCGGTGAGCTTCCGCTTCGGCGACCGCACCCAGGTCAACGGCGTGCCCCGCGACGAGGCAGTCCGCGTGATTGCCGAGTGGATCGCCAGCCGCGAAAACGCCGCTCCGACAGCAGAATTGCTTAAGGTGGGCACCGGGACGTGACCGATAAGGACGACCGCACGATCGTCGACCACGGCGTCGGTGAGCCCGACCATCTGCAGCGACTGTGGACGCCGCATCGGATGACCTACATCGCCGGGGCGCCGATGAAGGGTGGGTCCGCGGCTTCCGAGCAGCCGTTCACCGACATCCCGTCGCTCTCCGACGAGGACGGCCTTGTGGTGGCGCGCGGCGAGCTGGTCTACATCGTGCTCAACCTCTACCCGTACAACCCCGGGCACTCGATGGTGGTCCCGTATCGGCGGGTCTCTGAGCTCGAAGACCTCACCGCCGAGGAGAGCGCCGAGCTGATGGCGTTCACCCAGAAGGTGATTCGAGTAATCAAGTCGGTGTCGCGGCCGCACGGGTTCAACGTCGGGCTGAACCTTGGCAGCTCGGCGGGCGGATCGCTGGCCGACCATCTGCACATGCATGTGGTGCCACGCTGGAGCGGCGACGCGAACTTCATCACGATCATCGGCGGCTCGAAGATCGTCCCTCAGCTGTTGCGCGAGACGCGGGAACTGTTGGCGACCGAGTGGGCAAAGCAGCCGTGAGCAACTTCTACCTGATGACCCGCGCGGCCTACGAAAAGCTGTCCCGGCCGGTCGCGAAGGCGGCGCTGCGGGCGGGCTTCACACCCGACAGCATCACCATCATCGGTACGGCCGGGACGGTGATCGCGGCGCTGACGCTGTTTCCCATCGGGCAGCTGTGGTGGGGCGCGTTCAGCGTGTTCATCTTCGTGCTGGCCGACATGCTCGACGGGGCGATGGCGCGCGAGCGCGGTGGCGGTACGCGGTTCGGTGCGGTGCTGGACGCCACGTGCGACCGGATCGGTGACGGCGCGGTGTTCTGCGGCCTGCTGTGGTGGGCGGCGTTCGGGCTCAGGAGCACGTCGCTGATCGTGGCCACGCTGATCTGCCTGGTCACCTCGCAGGTCATCTCGTACATCAAGGCGCGCGCCGAAGCCAGCGGGCTGTCCGGCGAGGGTGGTCTCATCGAGCGACCCGAACGGCTGATCATCGTGCTGGTCGGCGCCGGGCTGTCCGGTGTGCCGTTCTTGCACATGCCCTGGCTGGTGCACGTCGCGATGTGGTTGCTCGCGGTGGCCAGCCTGGTCACGGTGGGGCAGCGGTTGCATTCGGTGCGAACGTCGCCGGGCGCGATGGAGCCGATGCAACAGCCTGAGGCGTCGAACTCAGGCGAAAAGCCCGAGACGAGCGAGCCGTGACCAGCACCCCGGCGGGATCGAATGCGGAGCAGGACAGCCGTTTCTCGCTCGGGGGCCAGGTCACTGATTTGGGCTATGCGGCCGGCTGGCGGCTGGTTCGCGCGATGCCGGAAGTGTTGGCGCGCAACGCTTTTGGGGCGGGGGCGCACTATGCCGCGCGCGGCGGCGGTCCCGAGCAGCTGCGCAAGAACTTGGCCCGGGTGCTCGGCGTGACGCCCGCCCAGGTGCCGGACGGGCTGATTCGTGCTTCAGCTGGCCTCATACGCCCGGTACTGGCGAGAGGCGTTCCGGTTGCCGACGATGGATCATGAGGTGCTGGGTCGCGAGCTCGACGAGGTGGCGGTTGGCTACGAGCACGTCGCGGCCGGACTCGCCGCGGGCCGGGGCGCTGGTAATGGCGCTGCCGCACAGCGGGAACTGGGATATGTCCGGGGTTTGGATGGTGTACAAGCAAGGAACCTTCACCACCGTGGCCGAACGGCTCAAACCCGAATCGCTCTATCGCCGCTTCATCGCGTACCGGGAAAGCCTTGGCTTCGAGATGCTTCCCCTTACTGGCGGCGACCGATCGCCGTACGAAGTCTTGGCTGAACGGCTGCGTGACAACGGGGTTGTGTGCCTGATGGCTGAGCGTGACCTCACCCGCAGCGGCGTGCAGGTCGACTTCTTCGGCGAGCCCACCCGGATGCCGGCTGGCCCCGCGAAGCTAGCGATCGAGACCGGAGCCGCGCTAGTGGCCGCGCACAGCTACTACCTCCGGGACACCATGGTCACCCACGTGTTCCCGCCCGCTGGACACGTCGTCTGGCGACGTCGCCGTCGTCACCCAGAAGCTGGCCGACCGGTTCGCCCGCAACATCGCCGCGCACCCCGCAGACTGGCACATGATGCAGCCGCAATGGTTGGCCGACCTGTCCGAAGAGCGGCGCGCGAGGCTTGGGGACGAGCTGATGCGCATCGGCATGGTCTGCCCGTACTCGTTCGACGTACACGGCGGCGTCCAGTCACACATGCTGCAGCTGGCCGAGGTGATGCACGACCGCGGCCATGAGGTCAGCGTGCTTGCGCCGTCTTCACCTCACGTGAAGCTCCCCGACTACGTGGTGTCGGGCGGCAAGGCGGTGCCAATCCCGTACAACGGGTCGGTGGCCCGGCTGCGGTTCGGGCCAGCCACCCATCGCATGGTCAAAAGGTGGCTCATGCAGGGTGACTTTGATGTACTGCACCTGCACGAGCCCAACGCGCCGAGCCTGTCGATGCTGGCGCTGAACATCGCCGAAGGCCCGATCGTCGCGACGTTCCACACGTCGACCACAAAGTCGTTGACGCTCAGTGTTTTTGAGCCGATCCTGCGGCCGATGCACGAGAAGATCGTCGGCCGCATCGCGGTCTCGGACCTGGCGCGGCGCTGGCAGATGGAGTCGCTTGGCAGCGATGCTGTGCAGATCCCGAACGGCGTGGACGTCGGGTCGTTCGCCAATGCGCCGCTGCTCGACGGCTACCCGCGGCCAGGCAAGTCCGTGCTGTTCCTCGGCCGCTTCGACGAGCCCCGCAAGGGCATGGCCGTGTTGCTTGGCGCGTTGCCGACGCTGGTGAAGCGATTCAAAGACATCGAGATCCTGATCGTCGGCCGCGGCGACGAGGACGAACTGCGCGAGGACGCCGGGAAACTGGCCGGGCATCTTCGGTTCCTCGGCCAGGTCGACGACGCGGCGAAGGCGTCGGCGATGCGCAGCGCCGACGTGTATTGCGCCCCGAACACCGGCGGAGAGAGCTTCGGCATCGTGCTCGTCGAGGCCATGGCCGCCGGCACCGCGGTGGTGGCCAGCGATCTCGATGCGTTCCGCCGGGTGCTTGTCGACGGCAAGGCCGGCCGGCTGGTGCCGGTCGACGACGCCGCGGAGCTGGCGGCGGGGCTGGTTGAGGTGCTGGAGAACGACGTGGTCCGCTCACGCTTTGTCGAAGCGGCCGCAGAAGCGGTGCATCAGTACGACTGGTCGGTGGTGGCCAAACAGATCATGCGGGTCTACGAGACAGTCGCGGGGGCTGGGGCGAAGGTGCAGGTGGCGGGAACGGCGGGCCGGAGGGTAGCGACCGGGGGAGGTAAGTGATCACCTGGGCGGTGGCCATCACGGTGGCGCTGCTGGTGGTGGTGCTCCTGATGGTCGGCCTGTGGGCGTTCCAGACGGCCAACCGGCTGGACCGGCTGCACGTGCGCTACGACCTGTCGTGGCAGGCCCTCGACGGGGTGCTGGCCCGGCGTGCGGTGGTGGCCAGAGCGGTCGCGGTCGACGCCTACGGTGGCGGGCCGGACGGAAAGCGGCTGGCGGCGTTGGCTGCGGCCGCCGAGCGAGCACCGCGTACAGCGAGGGAGGCCGCCGAAAACGAGCTGTCCGCCGCACTGGAACTCGTCGATCCTGCGTCGCTGCCGCTCGCGCTCGTCGCCGAGCTCGCCGACGCCGAGGCGCGGGTGCTGCTGGCCCGCCGGTTCCATAACGATGCCGTCCGCGACACCCTTGCGCTGCGTGAACGACCCATGGTGCGCCTCCTTCACCTCGGTGGAACCGCCGCCCTGCCAACCTATTTCGAGATCGCCGAACGCGCGGAGGTGGCGCCGCCGGAGGTCGGGCGGCGGTGAGCCTGCGCACGTCGGCCCGGGTGGTTCTGCTCGACGAGGACGGCGCGGTGCTGCTGTTCTGCGGCTCTGACCCTGCCTCTGCCGACGCGCCACGGTGGTGGTTCACCATCGGCGGCGCGGTGGAACCGGGGGAGGCGCTGGCCGACGCCGCGGCGCGGGAGATCGCCGAGGAGACCGGTCTGCAGGTGATCCCGGCGGAACTCGTCGGTCCAGTCTGGCGGCGTGAGGCGTTGTTCGAGTTCGACGGCTCGGTGATCCACAGCGAGGAGCTGTTCTTCGTCCACCGCACCACCCGCTTCGAGCCGTCGACCGGTGGCCACACGGCACTGGAGCGCCGCACGATTCACGGCCACCGTTGGTGCGATGAGACAATGATCGAAGAACTGGTCGCCAAGGGCGAAACCGTGTACCCCCTGCAGCTAGGCGAGCTTCTCGACGACGCGAACGCGCTGGCCGACGTGCGGGGCGGTGCACAGGAACGGCAGCTGCAAGCCATCCGCTGATGTGCGGATTCTATTGTATTTGCCGCCTCCTTTAGACTGGATCAGTAGCGATTTGGAGGAGATAGCAGTGGAAACCGCAGCTGGATCGAACGGGTCGGCGCAGACCGGCACCGCGCGGGTCAAGCGCGGCATGGCCGAGATGCTCAAGGGCGGCGTGATCATGGACGTCGTCACCCCGGAGCAGGCCCGCATCGCGGAGGGCGCCGGCGCCGTGGCCGTCATGGCGCTGGAGCGGGTGCCCGCCGACATCCGCGCGCAGGGCGGCGTCGCGCGGATGAGTGACCCCGACCTCATCGAGGGCATCATCTCCGCGGTCACCATCCCGGTGATGGCCAAGGCACGCATCGGGCACTTCGTCGAAGCGCAGATTCTGCAGAGCCTCGGCGTCGACTACATCGACGAGTCCGAGGTGCTCACCCCTGCCGACTACACCCACCACATCGACAAGTGGAAGTTCACCGTGCCGTTCGTGTGCGGTGCGACCAACCTCGGCGAGGCGCTGCGCCGCATCACCGAGGGCGCGGCGATGATCCGCTCCAAGGGTGAGGCGGGCACGGGCGACGTCTCCAACGCGACCATGCACATGCGCAAGATCGGCGGCGAGATCCGCGGGCTCACGGCGCTGTCCGAAGACGAGTTGTACGTCGCTGCAAAGGAATTGCAGGCGCCCTACGACCTGGTCGTCGAGGTGGCGCGGGCAGGCAAGCTGCCGGTGACGCTGTTCACCGCGGGCGGTATCGCGACACCGGCCGACGCGGCGATGATGATGCAGCTGGGCGCCGAGGGCGTGTTCGTCGGCTCGGGCATCTTCAAGTCCGGTGACCCCGCGCAGCGGGCCGCCGCCATCGTCAAGGCGACGACTTTCTATGACGACCCCGACGTGCTGGCGAAGGTGTCGCGCGGGCTGGGGGAGGCCATGGTCGGCATCAACGTGGAGGACATCGCGGCCCCGCACCGGCTCGCCGAGCGCGGCTGGTAAACAAACTGCATGTCGATCGAGAAGATCCTTGATCTCGAACAGCTCGAGGTCAACATCTACCGCGGAAGCGTGTTCAGCCCCGAGATGGGGAACTGGCAGCGCACCTTCGGAGGCCAGGTGGCCGGTCAGTCGCTGGTGTCGGCGGTGCGCACGGTCGACCCGCGCTATCAGGTGCACTCGCTGCACGGCTACTTCCTGCGGCCCGGAGACGCCAGTTCGCAAACCGTGTTCATCGTCGAACGGCTGCGCGACGGCGGATCGTTCGCCACAAGGCGGGTCAACGCGATACAGCACGGCGAGACCATCTTCTCGATGTCCGCATCGTTTCAGACCGACCAGAGCGGCATCCATCACCAGGACGCGATGCCGTCGGCGCCGCCGCCAGAGGATCTGCCGGGCTTGACGGAAATGAAGGCGTTCGACGACGCGGGCTTCAAGCAGTTCGCGGAGTGGGACGTCCGTATCGTGCCCCGCGATCAGTTGACCCCGTTGCCGGGGAAGGCATCTCAGCAGCAGGTGTGGTTCCGCCACCGCGACCCGCTGCCCGACGATTACGTGCTGCACATCTGTGCGCTGGCGTACATGAGTGACCTCACGCTGCTGGGTTCGGCGCAGGTTCATCATCAGGAGGAGCGCAAGCACCTGCAGATCGCGTCACTCGATCACGCGATGTGGTTCATGCGGCCGTTCCGCGCCGACGAGTGGCTGCTCTATGACCAGTCGTCGCCGTCGGCGTGCGGGGGCCGGGCGCTGACCCAGGGCAAGATCTTCAACCGGTACGGCGAAATGGTGGCGGCGGTCATGCAGGAGGGCCTCACCCGCTACCAGCGTGACTACACCCCGGCCCGAGAATGAGCGCGCCGCGCGTCGGCGTGCTCGCGCTGCAGGGCGACACCCGCGAACATCTGGCGGCGCTGCGCGAGGCCGGTGCCGACGCGACGACCGTTCGCCGTGCCGCTGAGCTCGAGGCCGTCGACGCGCTGGTGATACCCGGTGGCGAGTCCACCACGATGAGCCACCTGCTGCGCGAGTTCGAACTGCTCGAACCGCTGCGGGCGCGGCTGGCCGAAGGCATGCCGGCCTACGGCTCGTGCGCAGGGATGATCCTGCTCGCCACCGAGATTCTGGATGCCGGCGTCGAGGGCCGCGCCGCCGTCCCGCTCAATGCCATCGATATGACGGTGCGTCGCAACGCCTTTGGCCGCCAAGTCGACTCGTTTGAGGGCGATTTTCCCTTCGAGGGTCTCGACGGGCACGTGCACGCGGTGTTCATCCGCGCGCCGTGGGTCGAACGCGTCGGCCCCGACGTGCAGGTGTTGGGCCGGGCCGCCGGTCACATCGTCGCCGTGCGGCAGGGCCGCATGCTGGCGACGGCGTTTCATCCGGAGATGACGGGTGATCGCCGCATCCACAAGCTTTTCGTCGAAATGCTCACGGGCCGCTGACCAATCGGCTGTGACCGATGCCACACTCGCGCATCTTGGAGTTATGGAATGACCGGTAAGAAATGGGACTTGTTGGGGAGGTACGTTTAGGCCAACCGAAGGAGACCACCATGACCAACCAGCAGATCACCGCACTCGTCACCGGCGCGAACCGCGGACTGGGCAAGCGGTTCGCTGCCCAGCTCGTCGAGCGTGGCGCGAAGGTCTATGCCGCCGCACGCCGCCCCGAGACGATCGACATTCCCGGCGTCATCCCCGTCCAGCTCGATATCACCGATCCAGAGTCCGTGGCCCGCGCCGCCAGCCTGGCCAGCGACGTCAACGTATTGATCAACAACGCGGGCGTCTCGACCGGGGCGCAGCTGCTCACAGGCTCGATGGGCGACGTGCGCCAGGAGATGGAGACGCACTACTTCGGCACGCTCTCGGTGACCCGCGCGTTCGCTCCGATAATCGAAGCCAACGGAGGCGGCTCGATTCTCAACGTGCTTTCCGTGTTGTCGTGGGCGCACGCTTCCCGCGTTCGGCGCCTATTCGGCAGCGAAGGCAGCGTCGTGGGCGATGACGGACGCCGTCCGCGAAGAGCTGGCGCCCCGCGGCGTCCACGTCGCCGCGCTGCACGTCGGCTACATGGACACCGACATGGCCGACTTCGTCCCGGCAGACCAGAAGTCCGATCCCTCGGTGGTCGCGAAACTGGCGTTGGACGGCCTGTTCGCTGGCGAGCCAGAGATCCTCGCCGACGACCTGTCGCGCGTGGTAAAGGCCCAGCTGTCCAGATAGCGACTTGTGTATGTTTTGCCGCGCTGAGCGCCGGGAATAGTGCACACATCGCACGTGGGGGTGAGTGGACATGCGTATCGGGGCAATTGTTGCGGTGTCGGTTGTGTCGGCGGTTGTTGGTTGTAGTGGCGGGGGCTCGACGCCGGAGACGGTGACCCAGACGGTTTCGGTGTCGGCGTCACCGACACGGTCTTCGCCGACACCGCCGATTGACACACCCACACAGGCGGCGCCGCCGGCGCCGTCGACGAGTCCAGCAGAAACGACGCCGGCGATCATGCCGGCCGTCGTCTGCATGATCTTGCAGGCCGCCCAGGACCTGATCCAGGAGCATGGCGTTTTCTATTCACGAAGTCAGGACGCCACCGGTCAGGGCAGGATGCAGATCAACGACCGCAATTGGATCGTCGTCGCGCAAGATCCGGCGCCGGGCACACCCATCACCGAGGGCGATGCCATCCTGTCGGTGGTGAAGCTGGAAGAACCGAACTCCTGCTAGCCCGCGACTTGTGTGCAGTTTGTATCGCTCAGCGCAACAAACTGCACACAAATCGCGGAAGATCGCACGATGACGATGATCGAAGTCGAGCCGCAGCCACGCGTCGACACCCTGGTGCGGCTGGCGGCCGGTGGGGAAGCGCGGCGGACCGAATACGTCGGCACGGTCTGGTTCGACGGCAAGCCCTTCGTTTCCGGGCTGACGCTCCAACGCTCTCCGAACGGCGCCGCGGGGAATCCGGATGCCGAACTTCTCGACGTCGTTCTTCCTCCCGGACAGCCTGCGGTATGACCGGGCCGCGCTCGGCGACGCGACGCTCACCATCTCCGTGGTCTTGCAGGCGTCTGGTGAGAGGGCCGCGATCGTCGACGCCGCCGCGACGTTCACCGACGACCCGTCGGGTGCCCCGACCTGGATTCAGGTGCACGTCAGCGGCCACCTGGGCTGGCCGGCGGGCGTCGGTTACCGCGTCGTCGCGCTGACGCCGCCCGACGCCGTTCGGTAGGTGACAAACGTCCACGTAGACTCGTTGATCGGACTCTGAAGTCAGTGAAAGAGGTAGTACCTGCATGAGCGGCCATTCCAAATGGGCCACGACGAAGCACAAGAAGGCCGTCATCGACGCACGCCGCGGCAAGAACTTCGCCCGGCTGATCAAGAACATCGAAGTGGCCGCGCGCGTCGGCGGTGGCGATCCCGGCGGCAACCCAACGCTGTACGACGCCATCCAGAAGGCCAAGAAGAACTCGGTGCCCAACGACAACATCGAGCGGGCTCGCAAGCGTGGCGCAGGTGAGGAAGCCGGTGGCGCCGACTACCAGAACATCACCTACGAGGGTTACGGCCCCAATGGCGTCGCGGTGCTGATCGAGTGCCTGACCGACAACCGCAACCGCGCCGCAGGCGAGGTGCGCGTCGCGATGACCCGCAATGGCGGCAACATGGCCGACCCAGGGTCGGTGTCCTACCTGTTCTCCCGCAAGGGCCTCGTCACGCTGGATAAGAACGGGCTGACCGAAGACGATGTGCTGACGGCCGTGCTCGAAGCCGGCGCGGAGGAGATCGACGACCTCGACGAGAGCTTCGAAATCATCTGTGAGCCAGGTGATCTGGTGGCGGTCCGGACAGCGCTGCAGGAGGCGGGCATCGACTACGAGTCGGCAGAAGCGAGCTTCCAGCCCTCGGTGACCGTGCCGGTCGACCTCGACGGTGCGCGCAAGGTGCTCAAGCTGATCGATGCGCTCGAAGACAGCGACGACGTGCAGGACGTCTACACCAACATGGACATCCCCGACGACGTCGCGGCCGAACTCGACAAGGACTAAATGTCGACAGCCGAAGAGACAGGCAACAAGGCGGCTTTCAAACGCTTCCATGAGGCTGCGAACACCGGCGATGTCGAGGTCCTCTTCAAGGCGATCGACGAGTTCGTCGCACCGGACGCGGCCATCCGCACGCCATTGCCGATCGACGCGACCGGCGCCGAATTGCTTAAACAGGTGTGGGCGATGCTGTTCCGCGTCTACCCCGACATTCACCTCACCGTCGATGACGTGATCGCCGAGGGGGACAAGATCGTCGCGCGCAACACCGTCACCGGCACCCATCAGGGTGAATTCATGGGTGTTGCGCCGACCGGCGTCTCGGTCAAATACAACGAGATATTCATATTTCGCTTCGCCGACGGCCGGGTTGTCGAGACCTGGGGAGTGGTCGACGTCTATGCGCAGATGAAGCAGATCGGCGTGATTCCGGCCTAGCTCACGACCGGCAGGTGTCGGGGCATACTCATCTTCCCGTAATAGACTATTTCGTCTATTATCTGGAATGTGCCTCGGCCTGAGCGTCACCCAGTCGACAAGATCCTTGATGTGTCGCGCGACCTTGTGCTTAGTCACGGCGCCAGGGCCGTCACCGTCGACCGGATAGTCGCCATCAGTGGTGCGCCCAAAGGTTCGGTCTACCACCGATTTTCGACGGTGAACGATCTGCTCGCGTCGATGTGGTTACGCGGTGTGCGCCGGTCGCAAGACCGCTTTCTGGAGCCGCTGCGAAGCGATGGCGATCCGGTTGAGGCAGCCGTCGCCGCCGGATTGGCCATTCACGACTTCGCAGTCGAACAGCCGGCAGACGCGCGGCTGCTGGCTGCGATGCGGCGCGAGGATCTCATCGGCGAGGTGAACGATCCCGACCTTAGGGCAGCGTTGCAGCAGGTGAACGATCAATTGCGCGATGCGTTGGTCGTCCTCGCGCGGCGGTTGTATGGACGCGCCACCTCGGATGCGGTCGAGCGCGCCGCCTGCGCGGTGATCGACATACCCCAGGGTGCGATTCGTCGACATCTTGTCAACGGCCACCACGTGCCGCGCGGTTTGCGGTCGCAATTGGCCGTCGCTGTCCGGGCGGCGCTGCTTCATCGATCAATGGGCGAGGAGGGTTCAGATGTCCGATGACATTGCCGTGGTGCGGCGGCTGTTCGCCGCGGTCGAGGACCGCGATTTCGACCGCTTGCTTGCTTGTTACTCCGACGACATCGAGATCAACGAGGCGGCGGTGTTGCCTTGGGGTGGGATATGGCGCGGACCGGAGGGCGTCGCCGCCCACGCGGCAGAATTCATGCGCTCATGGGGCGCCCTACAGGGAGCCGAGGAGTCGCATCTTGACGCGCGATTCTTCAGCGATGGCACCGGAGCGGTGTGCGCCGTGTTTCGACACCGCGGCGTCGATCCGGTGAGCGGAGCGCGGTTTGACGAGCCGGAGATGGGCATCTACCAGGTTCGTGGTCAACGTGTTGTGCGGTCGCAGATGTTCCACGCGGATTCCGCCGCGGTGGCGGCGTTTGTCCGCGGGTCGGCGCTCAGCTCGTGAGGAATTCGCCGATCGCCCGTGCTGTCTGCTCGGGCTGATCGAGCATGACCAGCACGTTGGCGTCGTCGACATGGCGCAGTCGACCCTCCGGCAGCAGGGCGGCGAGGCGCTCGCCGTGCTCGTCCGGCATCACCGGGTTGCGGCTCCACAGCACCAGGGCCGGCCCGTCGAAATCCTTCAGGCTGTTGGTGGCCCGGATCAGGTCGGCGTCGTCGAATTTGGTGCGGCAATACTTGACGAGGTCCTGCCGGATCCGCTTGTCGGCCAGGCCCGCCGCCAGCCATGCGTCGACAATGTCTTGCGGGATAGGCTTTTTCGCCATCTGGCCGAAGATCAGCCACTGCCGGCGCAGCCAGCCGATCTTCAGCTGGCGCATGGCCAGCGAGACCGTCCGCGTGTTGCGACTGGCCAGCCACGCGACCTTGCCGGGAAAGCCAGGCGGGAAGTTGTCGAACGCCTCGGACGGGCAGATCACCAGTCCGCGCAACGCGTTTGTCGCGGCCGATGTCGGTGAGGAACAGCGCGCCCGCCCCAGTCGGTGACCACCAGCGTGACGTCGGTGAGGTCCAGCGCGTCCAGAAAATCTCCGACGATGTTGACCATCCCGGGCATGGTCAGGTCCGCGTCTTCGCGCATCGGGATGCGGTGCCCGCCCATCGGCAGCACCGGCAGCAGATAGCGGAAGCCCGGCGGGAGCAGCGGCAGCGCCAGGTTCCACTGGGCGTCGTTCATCAGCAGGCCATGCAGCAGCACGACGGGCGGACCGCTCGGGTCGCCCTCCTCCCGGTATTCGATGGTTCCGGCGGTGACGTCGACGGATTTCATGGCGACCTTTCGGCGTTAGAACGTTGATTCTAGAACGTATGCTCTAGTCTGTAGCCGGGAGGCGAAAATGGCAAGGTCCACCAGGGAGTCGATCCTGACCGCCGCGGCGGAGCTGATGCGGCACAAGGGCTACGGCGCGGTCGGCATGAAGGACATCGCGGCCGCCTCCGGTGCCCCGATCGGCTCGCTGTACCACCACTTCCGCGGCGGCAAGGTGCAGATCGCGCGGGAGGCGCTGATCAACGCCGGCCACGCCTACGCACTGCTCATCCCGTCGATCGTCGACGAGTACACCGATCTCGGCGACGCCATCGACGCCGTCTTCACCCAGGCCGCCGAGGACATGGCGGGCACCGGGTTCGCGAACATGTGCCCGGTCGCCAGCGTCGCCGCCGAGATCGCCGACACCGTCGAGGAACTCCGCGAAACCTCCGCCTCGGTTTTCGACGGCTGGGTCGACGGCGGAAGCGCCTACTTCGCTGCGCGGGGGCTCGACGCGTCGCAGGCCCGCGAGGTGACGCTCGCCCTGATCGGCGCGCTGGAGGGCGCCTTCGTTCTGGCCCGCACGCTGCGCAGCACCGAGCCGCTGCTTGCCGCGGGGCGGGCGCTGGCCCCGCGGTATCGCGGCGTCGAGTTGGCGGCCCGCACAACAGGCGCCCTGCGCTAGAGGCGTGTCCCTGCCGTAAGCCGTCAGATCTCCGCGTTAGTGTGTCGAACAGGTGTTCACACAGGAGGGCTGACGTGCGGGTAATGGGAGTCGATCCCGGGCTGACCCGCTGCGGCCTGTCCGTCATCGAGGGCGGCCAGGGCCGCAAGGTCACGCCCTGGACGTCGACGTGGTCCGCACGCCGTCCGATGAGTCGCTGCCGCGCCGGCTGCTCACCATCAGCGACACCGTCGAACATTGGATGGACACCCACCACCCCGACGTGGTCGCCATCGAGCGGGTGTTCGCGCAGCAGAACGTGTCGACCGTGATGGGTACCGCGCAGGCCGGCGGGGTCATCGCGCTTGCGGCGGCCAAACGCGGCATCGACGTGCACTTCCACACGCCCAGCGAGGTCAAGGCCGCCGTCACCGGCAACGGCAACGCAGACAAGGCTCAGGTCACCGCGATGGTCACCAGAATCCTTGCGCTGCAAACGAAACCGACTCCCGCCGACGCCGCCGACGCGTTGGCGCTGGCGATCTGTCACTGCTGGCGCGCCCCGATGATCGCCCGGATGGCGGCAGGCGGAGGCGCTGGCCGCAGAACAGCGCCGCAAGTACAAGGCGAAACTGAAGGCGGCACGATGATCGCATCCGTTCGCGGCGAGGTCCTCGACATCGCACTCGATCACGTCGTCATCGAGGCTGCCGGTGTCGGCTACAAGGTGATGGCGACCCCGTCGACGCTCGCGACACTGCGCCGCGGCAGCGAGGCCCGGCTGATCACCGCGATGATCGTGCGCGAGGATTCGCAGACGCTGTACGGCTTCGCCGACGCCGACGCGCGTGACCTGTTCCTGACCCTGCTCGGCGTGTCCGGTGTCGGGCCGAAGATCGCGCTGGCCACCCTCGCGGTCTACGACGCACCGTCACTGCGGCTGGCCTTGGCCGACGGCGACGTCACCGCGCTGACCCGGGTGCCCGGCATCGGCAAGCGCGGCGCCGAGCGCATGGTGCTCGAACTGCGCGACAAGATCGGGCCTGTGCACGCGGCTTCGGGCGCCGTCGCGTTGAACGGCCACTCGGTGCGCAGCGCCAGTCGTGGAAGCCCTTGTCGGACTTGGCTTTGCGGTCAAGCAGGCCGAGGAGGCCACCGACAAGGTGCTGGCCAACGAGCCGGAGGCCACCACGTCCAGTGCGCTGCGGGCGGCGCTGTCGATGCTGGGTAAGAAGTGAGTCCGGTTCGACGACGACGAGCCCGAGGACACGTCCGATCGGGAGGTGTCCGCCGCCCTGACCGTCGGAGAGGGCGACGTCGACGCCAGTCTGCGGCCGCGGTCGTTGGGCGAGTTCATCGGTCAGCCGCGGGTGCGCGAACAGCTGCAGCTGGTCCTCGAGGGCGCCAAGAACCGCGGCGGCACACCGGATCACATCCTGCTGTCCGGTCCGCCCGGGCTGGGCAAGACGTCGCTGGCGATGATCATCGCCGCCGAACTCGGCACGTCGCTGCGGGTCACGTCCGGCCCCGCCCTCGAGCGTGCAGGCGACCTGGCCGCGATGCTGTCCAATCTCGTCGAGCACGACGTGCTGTTCATCGACGAGATCCACCGCATCGCCCGGCCCGCAGAGGAGATGCTGTACCTGGCGATGGAGGACTTCCGCGTCGACGTCGTCGTCGGGAAAGGCCCTGGCGCCACATCGATTCCGCTCGAGGTCGCACCCTTCACACTTGTCGGGGCGACCACCCGATCGGGTGCGCTGACCGGACCGCTGCGTGACCGGTTCGGGTTCACCGCGCACATGGACTTCTACGAGCCCGCCGAACTGGAGCGGGTGCTGACCCGGTCGGCGGGCATTCTCGGCATCGAGGTGGGTGCCGATGCAGGCGCCGAGATCGCGCGACGCTCGCGCGGCACGCCACGCATCGCCAACCGGCTACTGCGCCGCGTCCGCGACTATGCGGAGGTCCGCGCTGACGGGGTGATCACCCGCGACATCGCCAAGTCGGCGCTGGAGGTCTACGACGTCGACGAGCTCGGGCTGGACCGGCTGGACCGCGCCGTGTTGTCGGCGCTCACCCGCAGTTTCGGCGGCGGCCCCGTCGGGGTGTCCACGCTGGCCGTCGCGGTCGGGGAGGAAGCCACCACGGTCGAAGAAGTGTGCGAGCCGTTCCTGGTGCGCGCCGGGATGATTGCCCGAACGCCCCGGGGTCGCGTCGCAACCGGGCTAGCGTGGACGCACCTGGGCATGACCCCGCCAAGCGGAGTCAGCGGCCTTGGCCAGCCTGGCCTATTCGAGTAGGGGAGCGGGTGCGTAATGGTCTATGCCGGTTTGTTTTTCGCGGGTCTCGCGGCACTGTTGCATGTCTACATCTGGGTGATGGAATCGCTGACCTGGACATCGGCGCGCACACGCGCGACGTTCGGCATCTCAGAAGAGGAAGCACTGGCGACCAAGGAGCTCGCTTTCAACCAGGGCTTCTACAACCTGTTCCTTGCCATCGTCACGTTCACCGGAATCGTGATCGGCGGGACGGGTCGGTACGGTATCGGCCTTGCCCTGATCTTCGCGGGCACCGGGTCGATGCTGGCGGCGGCAGCGGTGCTGCTCCTGTCATCGCCTGACAAGGCGCGCGCGGCCATCACGCAAGGAACTCTGCCGTTGATCGCGATCGTGCTCCTTGCGGTGGGGGTGGCGATGTAGCGTCGCCGTGTGAGGCGAACGCTTTGCGTGCTGATTGCGATCCTCGCCGTGTTGGCGGGTGGATGCGCGCGCAGTGCGGCCGATCCCGGGCCGTCCGGGCTGTTCGACGTCGGCGACGGCCGAAAGCTTTTCCTGGACTGTCAAGGCTCGGGCTCGCCGACCGTGTTCATCATTCCCGGCAAGGGCAGCTACGCCGAGGCGTGGAATTTCGTTGTCCCGCCGAATGACCCGATCCGGTCGTCGCCGTACGACATCATCACGCAGGCGAAGCTGACTCCCAGCCCCGACGCCGTCGCAACCGACCGTGGCGAGAACGACGCGGGTCTGCGCATACGACCGGCCCAACACCCGGCCCGACGGTGTCGACCGGTCAACCGATGTGCCGCAGCCGCATGGCTTCAGCAGGACGTCGACGACGTGGTCGCGCTGATCGGCGCCGCGCAGTTGCCTGGCCCATTCGTCTTCGTCGCCCACTCCTATGGCGGGCTGATCGCCGATCTCCTCGCACGGACGCGCCCGGATCTGGTGGCGGGCTTGGTGATGGTCGATCCAGTGTCGGAATTCCTCGAGACGTTGGGTACTCCCGCGCAGAACGCGGCGTGGGAGCGCGACAGCATGACGCCGCCCGAGCCCGGGGATGAGACTGTTCTGGTCGGCGATGCGATTCGCTCTGGTCCAGACCGCGCCCCCGCTGCCACGCGTTCCCGCCATCGTGCTCAGCTCCGACAAATTCGCGGCGCCCGAGGCACTGACGCCGGATAACTACACGCTGGCCCAGATCCACGAGGCGAACGACATGTTGGCCGCCGCGTTGGGCACCACAAACGTGGTGTCCAACGGCAGCGGTCACAACATGATGCTGTATCAGCCGAAGTTCGTGGCGGACAACATCATCGACATCGTCGATCGGGTGCGGGACTAGCTACAGCAGTCCGAGCAGCTGCAGGTCGGTGATGTACTTGACGATGACCTGCGGCGTCACATGCGGAATGTCTTTGTCCGGACCGATTTTCGCGTCCTGCACCGCCGTGCGGAACCGGTCGGTCGGGGCGATCGACCCGCGAATCGGCGTCTCCGGCCGCTGGTAGTTGTGGATCAGCGGGAGCAGCGACGCCTGGCGCTGCCGCTCCGGCAGAGCGCGCAGCGTCGTGTCGAACCGCTGCAACCACGCGTCGTAAGCACCGACGCGTGCGACCGGATATCCCGCTTCGATGAGCCAGTCGACGTACTCGTCGAGCCCGATGCCGTCGTCGTACGGGTTCATCACGTGGTACGTCTCGAACCCGTCGACCACCCGCTCGCCCAGTGTGGAGATCGCCTCGGCGATGAACTCGACGGGCAGCCCGTCGTAGTGGGCGCGCTGCCGATTGCCGTCGGCGTCGAGCTCGTAGAACGAGTCGGGCGCGATTCCAGTGGCGACCAGGCTCAGCATCAACCGGGTGAACATGTCCGGCAGGTTGAGCTGGCCCGCGTAGGTGGTGTCGGCCAGGATCATGTCGCAGCGGAACACCGAAACGGGCAGGCCGCACAGGTCGTGCGCCTCGCGCAGCAGCACCTCGCCGGCCCACTTGCTGTTTCCGTAGCCGTTGGCATAGCTGTCGTCGACCTGCGGGTCGCGCTGATCACCCGGATGTCGGCGTCCTCGATGAACTTCGACAGGTCGATGCCCGCGCCCACACCGATCGTCGACACGTAGACGAACGGCTTCTGCTTGGTGGTGAGCGCGATGCGGATCAGCTCGGCGGTGCCGAGTGCGTTGGGCCCGAACAGCTGGCTGTAGGGCAGGACGTGGTTGACCAACGCGGCGGGGTCGACGATCAGGTCGACGGTGTCGGCCAGCCGCTGCCAGGTCTGCGGATCCAGTCCGAGGTCGGCCTCGCCCTTGTCGCCTGCGATGACCTCGAGATGGTCGGCGGCCAATTCCTGGTAGTGGCGCAGCAATTCGGGGTCGCCGCTGTCGAAGGTGGCGTCCAGCCGTTCGCGGGCGGTGGCGTCGTCCTTGGCGCGCACCAGGCAGATCGACCTTGCCGTCGACAAGGTCCATCCGCTCCAGCCATTCCAGGGCCAGGTACCGGCCGAGGAATCCCGTCGCGCCGGTGAGCAGCACCGTGCGCACCTCCGCACTCGGACCCGGCAGCGACGGAGCCGCGGCAAGGGTCTTCGCGTCGATGAACTTGTCCAGCGTCAGGTCGCTGGCGTGCACCTCGGTGGCGTCGCGGCCGTGCACCGACGCGAACGTCGGCCTCTTGGTGCCGGGTTGCCGCTCGGCCTCGATGTAGGCGGCCAGCGGATGCCAGGTCGCTGGCCGGGCTGACGATGACGCCGACGGGCACGTCGATGTCGAAGATCTCGTGCAGCAGGTTGGCGAATGTCAACGCGGACAGGGAATCCCCGCCGAGATCGGTGAAGTGCGCGTCGGCCTGCAGATCGGTTGCCGCCGCACCCAGCAGTGCTCCCGCGGCCCGGCTGATGGTCTCCAGCACCGGCCGGTCGGCGCCATGCGCGCGCAGTTCGCGCAGCTCGTTGGTCTGGCTGTCGGCCAGGTCGGTGTAGAGCTGTTCGAGCCGCTCGCCGTAGTACTCCTTGGCCTTCGGCCGCGCCAGCTTGCGGATGCCGGTGAGCAGACCGTTCTCGAGCGTGAAAGGCGTTGTCTCGATGATGAAGTCGCGGGGAATCTCGTACGACTGCAGTCCCGCATCCCTCGCGACATCCTGCAGCGACTCGGTGATCAGCGGCTTCAATGACTCCACATCGTGGCGCGCGAGTGCGTCCTCGGTAGGCACGATGACAGCCAGCAGATACGAACGAGCGCTGTTGCCATAGACGAAGATCTGCCGGACCAGCGGGCTGTCGCCGAACACCGCTTCCAGCTTGGCGACGGTGACGAACTCGCCCTGCGAGAGCTTGAGCACGTTGTTGCGACGGTCGAGATACACGAGCTGATCCGGGCCCGACCTCGGCCACGACGTCGCCGGTGCGGTAGTAGCCGTCGGCGTCGAACACGTCGGCGGTGATCTCGGGCCGCTTGTAATAGCCGGGGAACATGGTCTCGGTCTTGACCAGCAGCTCACCCCTCGGGTGCGGACGGTCGGTGCGGAAGTAGCCGAGATCAGGAACGTCGACCAGCTTGTAGTCGATCACGTTCGGGCGTGACACCTGGCCGTCGACGAAGACAGCGCCAGCCTCGGTGGAGCCGTACCCGTCGGTCAAATGGATGTCGAGCAAGGACTCGACGAATGTCTTCATCTCTGTGGAGATCGGCGCGGAGCCCGTCATCGCTGAGATGAACCGTCCGCCGAGGAGGTTCTGGCGTAGGTCGGCGAGCACGTCGGTTTCGACGGCCCATCGATCGGCATCGCCGGTAGACCGACGGTCGACTTCGCTCTGGAACTCCTGGAACACCATGTCCCAGATCCGCGGCACGAAGCTCAACTGGGTGGGCCGCACCAATGCCAGGTCTTCGAAGAATGTCGAAAGATCGCTTCTGGCAACGAAATACCCGGTGCCGCCGGCGCCGAGTGTCGAATAGAGAATGCCGCGCCCCATCATGTGGCTCATCGGCATGAAGTTCAACGTGATCGACGGGGTTGCGCGCCGTCGTTACCCCACATCGCCCTGCTGGCCCGCCGCCACGCGTTGGTGACCATCTTCGTGGTGTACATCGCGCCTTTTGGCGTGCCGGTGCTGCCCGAGGTGTAGATGAGTAGCGCCAGGGTGTCGTCGCCTGACTCGAAGGCCGGTGTCGCAGGCAGCGCTGCCCCGCGGGCCAGCACTTCGGCCAAAGTCTCGACAACGACCGGGGTTTCGGCCAGTCGCGTGGTTGCGGCCTCGAGCGCCTCGCGGTGGTCGTCCACCTCGCCGTGGTAGTCGAATACGACCAGCCGCTCGGGGAGGTGGCCGGTCAGCACCAGTTCGACTGCGTCGTCGAGGAAGTCGATGCTCGACGCGATGGCGACCGGTTCGGTCTCGGCGGCGATGGGCTGCAATTGGGTGACCGGCGCGCTGGTCTGGAGGGGGACCGAAACCGCCCCGATGCGAAGCAGCGCCATGTCGACGGTCGTGTAGTCGATGCTGGTGAATCCGAGAATGGCGACGCGATCGCCGGGCTGCACCGGGTTCTGTGTCAGCGCGGCCGCGACAGCGTTGACCCTGTCCGACAGCTCGCGGTAGGTGATGGTGTCGAAATGGGGGAGCAGCTCGGCGGATGTCCGGCCCGTCGACGGGTCGGTGACGAACTCAACGGCGCGCTGCCCGAGCGCGGGGCGGTCGGCATAGCCGTCGATGACGGTCTGCACGAGCTGCGGCAGCCGCAGCTCGGGAGCTTCAATCGCCCGCGCGACGGTCTCGCTCGGCCGGGCGTCGGCGAACTGCTGGTCTGTGGCGTACAGGTCGGAGATGCGGCGCGAGAGCCGCTCTTCACGGGTAACAGTCGACATAAGAAATCCTCGACAAATCGGAGAAATTGGGGGCGCCACGCTGCGCCTAATGAAAAGTACGTTAGCGAAGCTAACTTTATTCCGTTGGTGGCTGGGAGTTCGCTGTGAATGGTGTGACGGCCGTCACCGGATGGCCGGCACCGCCGCCGCTGGGTCGGCCCGCCCGGCGAGGACTTCGACCGCCGCCGTCGGGTCGGGAACGGCGATAAGCAGATCCCGCGTCGCGGTGAGTGCCTTCTCGGACGGCTGCACACCACCGACGGCGTCGGCCAGATCGAGCAGATGCACGGTGGCCTCCATCAACGCGACCTCGGCCACCACCGCCAACGTCGTGCTGCCGACAACTGGATAGGAGATCACTGTCTCGTTGGACATCGTTGTGGCGCGCAGGATTTCGGCGCACTCCGTGAATCGCGTCACAACGTCGTCGGGCGTCAGCTTCGCCGCGTCGGAGGTGGCCTGTTCGGCGAGGTTGTCGGCCGACGTGTGGGCGATGCCGCCGGGGGCGTTGAAGCGGCGCAACATTTCCGCGGCGTCGGTGACCGCGGCGGGTTCGTCGGTCGTCGCGGCGTTGAGCATGTCGAACATGGCCGGGTCTGGGCACAGATGAGCCACCAGGGCTCGCACATCCCAGGGTCGGCACCGCGTCGGCGTCGACCATTGCTGGGGCGTGAGTTCGGCGCATCTGCGCGCCCATCGCTCCCAGGCGTCGGCCAAGACCACACCCACGGCGTCCTCGTCGAGGCGCATGCCGCCACCCTAGCCAGCGATCGTCGGGTTATGCCGCCGCGAGATCGGGTATTCGACCGACGACCTAGGAGGCAACATGAGTGACACGCGCGTTCACGCCCACCCGCGGCGGCAGGCTGCAGATGCCCCGCAGCCGTGGTGCGGCTAGTGGTTTCCTATTGATTTTGTTGGGGCATTTGGGGTGCGCTCATCCCGTTCGTCGGACCGTATTTCGACTTCGCCTTCACTCCCGACCAGGAGTGGACCTGGACCACCGCACGGGGCTGGCTCGAGGTGCTCCCCGGCGCCGCCACGGTGATCGGCGGCCTGCTGCTGCTCGTGTCGCGCAACCGCGCGACCGCGATGCTCGGCGGCTGGCTGACGGTGCTCGCCGGCGCGTGGTTCGTCGTTGGCCGCGCGCTGGCCGGCCCGTTGGGCATCGGCGATGTCGGCGCGCCGGTGGCAGTCACCGACGAGAAGCGGACGGTGCTGGAGCTGGCCTACTTCTACGGACTTGGCGCGCTGATCATCTTCCTCGGCGCCGTTGCACTGGGACGGCTGTCGGTGCGGACCGCGCGTGACGTCGCGTTCGCTCAGCGTCCGGTCGCTGCCACCGTGCAGCCGCAACCGGCGCCGTCGGACGAGGTCACCGAGATCCAGCCGACGCCGGCGACCGAGCGGCCGCACCGCAGCTGGCGCAATATGTTCCAGGGCGGCGGCCGCAGGCATACGCACGCCCACTAGTTCCACTGGCGAGCAGACGCAAAGTCCCCGACACGCCGCAGAAATGGTGCGACTTTGCGTCTGCTCGGCGCTGAGACGAGTTAGCTCCGTGACGTCCTTCGGGTCGAGCTCGTCGAGCAGACGCTGCATCGTCTGGCACATCTGCGCGAAGTCCTTCGCGCCCACGACCTTCGACCAGCGACGCTCGATGTCGGCCACGCGGCCACCGGCGGAGGACATCGCATCGCGCCCGCGCTTGGTCAGGTCGATGAGCTTGGCGCGGCCGTCCGCAGGGTCTGGCCGCCGCACCAAGTAACCCATCTCCTCGAGGTCGTTGACCAACTCCGACGTCGCGGCCAGGCTCAGCTGCGCGCGGTCCGCCAGCTCGGTCAGCCGGATTCCACCGATGCGGACGTTGCCGAAGATCTGCATGTGGGGATCGCGGATGTCGCCGTAGCCCGCCTCGGCGCGTGGCGCCGCGAGGTCGAGTCGAAACTCGCGAAGCAGCCTCACCAGCAGCTGGCCGATGGCTTGACGATCTGCCGGCAGATCTCTTGACGCCGTCACGGCTTCCGAGGATACTACGGTTACCGAAGTTTCGGTTTCCGAAGTAATTGGGGAGTCACGATGATCACGCCGAGTCCGAATTTCGTCAGCACCGACCTCGGCCGTCTGCACGTCCGGCGCACCGGCACCGGACCACCGTTGGTGTTATGGCACAGCCTGTTCGTCGACTCACGGTCGTGGGGTCCGCTTGTCGACGTGCTCGGCCAGCGATCGCACGGTGTACACGCATCGACGGTCCATCGCACGGCAAGAGCGAGGCGGTGCGCCGCGACTTCACGTTCGAGGAGCTAGTCGTCGCCGCGGAACAGGCGCTCGATCGCCTCGGCCTCACCGAACCCGTCGACTGGGTTGGCAACGCGTGGGGCGGGCACATCGGCATTCGCCTCGCGGACGGGGGCGCGGCTGCGGACGCTGACCACCATCGGCACGCCGGTGCAGGGATTCACGCTTTGGGAGAAGCTCACCAATGGGCTGGCCGCTGGTCGAGATGTACCGATTCGCGGGGCCGAACGGCTTCATCATGAAACAGCTGTTCGAATCGCTCCTCGGCGCGGAATCAATTGCCGCTCAACCTGATCAGGCCGAGACGATCAAGGCGTCATTCCGCGAAGCGGACCGCAAGGGCATGTTCCACGCCATGAGGTCGATGATGCTTCACCGCACCGGCATCGAGGATCTGCTCGGCAGCATCAAGGTGCCGACTCTGGTTATGCCCGTGCGCGACGACGTCACCGGCTGGCGCCCCGATGAGGCCCGCCGAACCTGCGCCGCCATCCCGGATTGCCGCGTCGAGGAAGTCGCCGGCACGGGCCACATCTCACCGCTGCTGATCGACCGCGACCGAATCGTGCGGCTGCTCACCGAGTTCTGGGCCGACCACCGCACCGAAACAGAAGACAGTGTTGCCAACAGGGACAATTAACGACCGGGAATTCTGTTTCGGCGCTATTCGCGCTATCGAAAACCTAGCCCGTGTACGCCATCACGTGCTTGATTCGGGTGTAGTCGTCGAAGCCGTACATCGACAGGTCCTTGCCGTGACCCGATGACTTGAAGCCGCCGTGCGGCATCTCGGCGACCAGCGGGATGTGGGTGTTGATCCACACGCACCCGAAGTCCAGCGCCGCCGAAACCCGCAGCGCCCGCGAGATGTCGCTGCGTCCACACCGATGACGCAAGGCCGTATTCGGTGCCGTTGGCCCATGCGATCGCCTCGTCCTCGTCGGAGAACGACTGCACCGTGATCACGGGTCCGAAGATCTCCTGCTGAACCAGCCGGTCGTCCTGCAGCAGGCCGCCGATCACCGTCGGCTCGACGTAGAAACCCTTGTCGCCCTGGCGTTGTCCGCCGGTCGCCACCTTGGCGTGCGACGGGACGTCGGTGAAGAAACTGAGCACACGTTCCATCTGGTTGACGTTGTTCACCGGCGGTACCCAGGCGTCCTCGTCATCGGCGGCCTTGCCGAACGTCGTCATCGCGCCCTTGGCCTGCTCGGCCAGCGCGTCCGTCAGATCCGACGCCACCGACGCCCTCGCCAGCACACGCGTCGCAGCGGTGCAGTCCTGGCCCGCGTTGAAGTAGCCCGCAGTCGCGATTCCTTCTGCGGCCGAGGCGATATCGCTGTCGTCGAACACGATCACCGGCGCCTTGCCGCCGAGCTCGAGATGCGTGCGCTTCAAATGCCCGCCCGCGCTGACCGCCACCGCGCGGCCCGCGGCCACCGATCCGGTGATCGATACCATCTGCGGCGTTGGATGCGCGACGACTGCGGCGCCTGTATTCCGGTCGCCGCAAACGGCATTCAGCACCCCTGGCGGGAAGTGGCGAGAAGCGATCTCGGCGAGCATCACCGTCGTCACCGGTGTGGTGTCACTGGGCTTGATCACCACGGTGTTTCCCGCTGCGATGGCCGGACAGAACTTCCAGATCGCCATCATCATCGGGTAGTTCCACGGCGACACCTGGCCGATGACGCCGACCGGCTCGCGGCGGATCCACGACGTGTGGTTCTCCATGTACTCACCCGCCGACTTGCCCTCCAACATCCTTGCCGCACCGGCGAAGAACCGGATCTGGTCGACCATCGGAGGGATCTCTTCGGCCATGGTGACGTGATTGGGTTTACCGGTGTTGCGGCCCTCGGCCTCAACGAGCGCCTGCGCGTTCTTCTCGACATCGTCGGCGAAATCGAGCAGCGCCTTCTGCCGGTGCGACGGTGTGGTTCGCTTCCAATCGGCAAATGCCTTGGCGGCTGCCGCGTACGCGTTGTCGATGTCCTGCTCGTTGGAGATCGGCGCGGTGGCGTACTCCTCGCCGGTGCTCGGGTCGACGAGCGGCATGGTGCCGCCGCTGACGGAGTCGACGAGCTCGCCGCCGATGAAGTTCTGAACTTTGGTCATATCAGCTCCTTCTTCGTTAGAGGTCTGCGAGGACTAATGCGAGTACGTCGAGGCCTTCGACCAGAAGCTCGTCGCTGATGGCGAGCGGGGGCAGGAAACGCAAGACGTTGCCAAATGTCCCGCAGGACAACACGATTACGCCCGCCGCGTGGCACCCGACGCACAGCGCCTTGGTGAGCTCCGCGTCGGGTTCGATCGTTCCCGGCTTGACCAACTCCATCGCGATCATCGCGCCGCGGCCACGGACCTCACCGATCCGGTCGTCATTGACCTGCAGCCGGCCCAGCCGGTCCTTCATGAGTTTTTCGATCTGCTGCGCGCGCTCGACCAGCCCGTCGGCTTCGATCGTTTCGATGGTCGCCAGCGCGGCCGCGCACGCAACCGGATTGCCGCCGTACGTGCCGCCGAGGCCGCTGACGTGCGGGGCATCCATGATCTCGGCGCGGCCGGTGACCGCCGACAAGGGCAGCCCGTCGGCGATGCCCTTGGCGGTGCAGATCAGGTCGGGTTCGATGCCTTCGTGTTCGCACGCGAACATCGCTCCGGTGCGGGCGAACCCGGTCTGCACCTCGTCGGCGATGAACACCACATTGTTCTTGCGGCACCAGTCCAGCAGCGCGGGCAGAAAACCGTCGGCGGGGACGATGAAACCGCCCTCACCCTGGATGGGTTCGATGATCACTGCGGCCAGATTGTCGGCGCCCACCTGCTTGTCGATGACGTCGATCGCGCGCTTGGCGGCGAGCTCGCCGTCGGTTGCCAACTCCTTGCCGTATTCGGCGTCGCGGAACGGATAGGACAACGGCGCCCGGTAGATCTCGGGGGCGAACGGACCGAAACCGTGCTTGTACGGCATCGACTTCGCCGTCAACGCCATGGTGAGGTTCGTGCGGCCGTGGTACGCGTGATCGAACGACACCACCGCCTGCTTGCGTGTGTACGTCCTGGCGATCTTGATCGCGTTCTCCACGGCCTCCGAACCGGAGTTGAACAGTGCGGACCGTTTCTCGCCGCCGCCAGGCGTGAGCCGGTTGAGCTGTTCGGCGACCGCGACGTAGCCCTCGTAGGGCGTGATCATGAAGCAGGTGTGCGTGAACTTGGCGACCTGGCCGGCAACGGCCTCGACCACGCGCGGCGACGAGTTGCCGATCGTCGTGACAGCGATGCCCGAGCCCAGATCGATGAGCCGGTTTCCGTCGACGTCTTCGACGATGCCGCCGAACGCCCTGGCGGCGTACACGGGCATCGTCGTGCCGACCCCGCGTGACACCGCGGCGCTCTTGCGGTCGATAAGCGCTTGTGACCGTGGACCGGGAATCGCGGTCCCGAGGTAGCGGCTCTGCTCGAGAGTGCTCAAATGAAGCCTCCTGATGACCGGTGGGTTCGGCGAATGCCGCGTCGCCGTATGAGCCTAGTCGCGACCGCACCGATCCGATCGAAAACTTCGGCAGCTCACACCGGAACGATCTGCCGGATTGGATTGGCGCAACGGATTTCGTTGCTGGGACTCAGTCGCGGTCGTAATGGCATACGGCTTCGAGCATGAAGCCCCATGGGTCGAGCCAGAAGGTCGCGAAGTACGGCTGCGGATACTGAGGAAAGACCTGCGGTTCGTGCACCACGTGCCCGCCAAACTGCTCCGCGAGTTCGGCGGCGACGGTGTGGGCGGCCGTCACCGCCGAGCGGGTCCGCACCATGAACGCCAGATGCTGAAGGCCGGTCTGGTGGTGCGAGTACCGGGACTGCTCGGCCGATGGGTAGAAAAACAGGTAGGTGCCCGGCTTGCCTGCCGCTGGGCGGTATGCGAACTCGTCGTCGGCGTCGAGGTACATCTCGAATCCGACCAGCGGCATGATCGCGCCGTAATAGCGCCTCGCAGCAGCCAGGTCGGGAACATTGATGCCGACGTGTCCGAGCACTCAGCTGACGCTAACAGCTCCGGCTCGGGCGTGGACACTCCCAACTGGCGGTTTCGACCGGCGCAAATGCGGGAAAAGGAATGGTGTCGAATCTCCACATCTTCCGGGGAGGTCGCAATGGCCGGCACCACCGAAGCAGATTCCACCATCAAGCCCGATGCCGAGGTGTATCCCTTGGGCGAGAGCCGTCCGCCGCTCGGCGTGGACGACCTGCCCGAGCCGGAGGAAGTGTTCAAGGTCTCCCGGCTCGGGCCCCTGCAGATCATCCAGTTCGTCATCGGACCGAGCCTGATCGCCCTTGGCATCTCGATCGGTAGCGGGGAGTGGCTGCTCGGCCCGCAGGCGGTCGGTTCGTTCGGGTTCATCGGCATCGGCTGGGTGATCACGGTGTCCGCCATCCTGCAGACCTTTTACAACGTGGAGGTCTCCCGGTACGTGGTCGCGACGGGGGAGGTCCCGATCGTCGGGTGGGGCCGCGTCCCGCCCGGTTGGAAGTTCTGGATTCCGTTCTCGCTCATCGTCTTCTACTTCGCGTTCATCTTCGGCGGATGGGCGGCGAGCGCCGGTCAGGGCCTGTTCGCGTTGATCGTCGGGCGGGTACATGAGCCCGACGAGCTCGAGTACACCAGGCTGCTGGCGATCGGCCTGCTGTTCGTGGTTTTCCTGATCACCGTGGTGGCCCGCAAGATCTCCCGCGCGCTCGAGCTGAGCAACTGGGTCATGGTCGGCGTGCTGCTCGTGGTCCTGATCATCGTCGACATCGCCATCGTGCCGCCGTCAGTGTGGTGGGACGGAATCCGCGGCCTGCTGACCCCGGCCGCACCACCGGCCGGCATCACCGCGACCACCCTCGGCGCGCTCGCGGGGTTCACGGCGCTGGCGTCCGGCCTCAACTGGTACGCGATGGCCCACTACAGGGACCACGGTTATGGGATGGGCCACCGGGTGGGGTTCATCGCCGGGGTGCGCGGTGAGCGGCGGGAGCTGCTCGCGGTCGGCGTGACCTTCCGGGACACGCCGGAGAACGCCTCCCGGTGGAAGCGGTGGTACCGGCTGCTGCTCATCGATCAGTGGGCCGTGTTCTTCTGCGGCGCGATGCTCGGGATGCTGCTGCCCACGATCCTTATGGCACACATCGTCGCCACCACCGGGGAAAAGCCGACGACGGGGAACGTCCCGACATTCACAGCGGAGAAACTCGGTGACCAGTACGGGTCGGGCATGTTCTACCTGATGCTCGTGGTCGGGGTGCTCATCCTGTTCTCCACGCAGTTAGGCATCTTCGAGGCGCTCGTGCGCAATTTCACCGACGCCGTCCACGCGACAAGTCCACGGATGCGCCGGCTGCTCGAGGGCGATCCGCGAAAGTTCTACTACCCCTACATGCTGCTTGTGCTCGTGGTCATCGCCTGTGCGATCCACCTGACCACGCCGGTGCGGTTGGTGCAGATCTCGGCGAACATGTCGAACCTCGGCGCACTGATGTTCCCGTTCATGTTGATGTACCTGAACTCCAAATTGCCCAAGCCTGCCCGACCACGCTGGTGGCACTACGTGATCCTGGTGCTGAACTTCTTGTTCTTCGGGTTCTTCTTCGTGAACTTCGTCTATGAGCTCGTCAGCGGTAGTGCACTGGTGAAGTTCTGAGAGTTGATCCGCCGCGCGGCAAGGGGCGTACCGCCGCCAAGTGGACGAACGAGGCCTTCGACGGACCGTCGGTTGGCGGTGCCGCTCGGCCGCCGGCGGCGACAATGGCACACTGGTCAACGACGAGGCCCCTGACCTGCGGTCTGGGTGCCTGACTACAAGACCGACACGAAAGACAGTTGCTGCCATGGATCTGGTTGTCTTCCTGCCCCTGCTCATCATTCTGGGCGCGTTCATGTTCTTCGCGTCGCGGCGCCAGAAGAAGGCGATGCAGGCCACCATTGACCTGCACAATTCGCTGACGATCGGTGACCGTGTGCATACCACGTCGGGCCTTCAGGCCACCGTCACCGGCATCAGTGACGACACCGTCGACCTGGAGATCGCGCCCGGCGTCGTCACCACCTGGATGAAGCTGGCGGTGCGTGACCGGATCGTCGACGACTTCGACGAGGACGACACCGATGTCGACGACGACAACACCCCCGAGTCGACGGCCACGGAGCTCACCGAGAGCCCGAACCACAAGACTGACGGCTAACAACTCAGCACAAGCACGTACCCTTTGCGGTGCTGACGAACTGATCTCGAGGAGACCTGAAGAAACGTGGCATCGACTTCGGCGCCGGTGCACCCTGCCCGCTACCTGACGCTTTTTCTGGTGCTGCTCATCGGCGTCTACCTATTGGTGTTCCTGACCGGCGACAAGCAGGCCGAACCCAAGCTCGGCATCGACCTGCAGGGTGGCACCCGCGTCACGCTGACCGCTCGCACGCCTGACGGCTCGCCGCCCACCCGCGAGGCGCTCAGCCAGGCGCAACAGATCATCAGCGCACGCGTGAACGGTCTCGGCGTTTCCGGGTCCGAGGTCATCATCGACGGCTCCAACCTGGTCATCACCGTGCCTGGCAACGACAGCAGCGAGGCCCGCAACCTGGGCCAGACGGCGCGGCTGTACATCAGGCCCGTTATCCACGTGATTCCGGCCGAGGGCCAGGGCCAGCCGCCGCCGGGTGCGCCTCCGGGTGCGCCTGGTGCACCGCCGCCCGGTGTGCCGGGTGCGCCGCCGCCCGGTGCTCCCGGATTGCCGGGCATCGCACCTGCCGAGCCTGACGCGCCCGTATCGCCGCCGTCGCCCGCCGGACAAGCCCCGCCGGCCGAGACCCCGGCACCACAACCGCGGCCGTATCCGCAGGAGCCGCCGCCAACCCCGGCGCCGCCCCCGCCCACGCCGGGAGCTCCGCCACCGGCGCCTGGCACACCGCCGCCTACTGAGAAGAAGGACCTGGCGTCTCGCATCTCCGACGAGAAGCAGCTGCGGCAGAGCACCGATCAGCAGATCCAGATCCTGGCGCTGCAGTTCCAGGCCACGCGCTGCAACGACGAGGACGCGCTCGCCGGCAATGATGACCCCAACCTGCCGTTGGTGACCTGCTCGCAGGACCACAAAGAGGTCTATCTGCTGGACAAGTCGATCATCAGCGGCGAGCAGATCAAGAGTGCCGACTCCGGGCTCGATCAGCAGCGCGGCGAGTACGTCGTCACCGTGCAATTCAATGATGAGGCGTCCAAGATCTGGGCTGACTTCACCGCAGCCAACGTCGGCACCCAGACCGCGTTCGTGCTCGACTCGCAGGTGGTCAGCGCGCCGGAGATCCAGGAAGCCATCCCTGGCGGACGCACGCAGATCACCGGCCGGTTCACCGCCGACTCGGCGCGCGAACTGGCCAACGTGCTGAAGTACGGCTCACTGCCGCTGTCGTTCGAATCCTCGGAAGCCGAAACCGTTTCCGCCACATTGGGTTTGTCCTCGCTGCGGGCCGGCCTCATCGCCGGTGCCGTCGGCTTGGCGTTGGTGTTGCTCTACTCCCTGCTGTACTACCGGATACTGGGGGTCTTGACCGCGCTGTCGCTGATCGCCTCGGGTGCAATGGTTTTCGCGATTCTGGTGCTGCTCGGTAGATACATCAACTACACGCTCGACCTTGCCGGTATCGCGGGTCTGATCATCGGCATCGGTATGACGGCCGACTCGTTCGTGGTGTTCTTCGAACGCATCAAAGATGAGATACGCGAAGGGCGTTCCTTCCGGTCGGCAGTACCGCGCGGTTGGGCAAGGGCGCGTAAGACGATCGTGTCCGGAAACGCCGTGACGCTTCTGGCCGCGGCGGTGCTTTATTTCCTTGCGGTCGGCCAAGTCAAGGGCTTCGCGTTTACCTTGGGCCTGACCACGATCCTCGACATAGTCGTGGTGTTCCTCGTAACCTGGCCGCTGGTTTATCTGGCATCGAAGTCGCCGACGCTGTCCAAGCCGGCATTCAACGGGCTCGGCGCGGTGCAACAGATCGCGCGCGAGCGACGGGCCACGGCGCATGTGACGGGACGGGGATAGTCGATGGCTAAGCACTCATCCGACACTCCCGAATCCGGCGCCATCGAAGCCGTCGCACTCGAAGACGCCTCGGTGGATGCGCCCAAGCACGGCTTCTTCGTCCGGCTCTACACCGGCACCGGTGCGTTCGAAGTCATAGGCAAGCGCAAGCTCTGGTACACGATCAGCGGCCTGATCATCGCGGTCGCGCTCGCCAGCATCCTGTTGCGCGGCTTCACGTTCGGTATCGACTTCGAGGGCGGCACCAAGGTGTCGATGCCTGTGGCGGGCCAGAACGGCACGGTCAGCACCCAGCAGGTCGAGGACGTGTTCAACAAGGCGCTTGGCAAGAATCCCGAAGCGGTGGTCATCGTCGGCAGCGGTGGTTCGGCCACGGTGCAGATCCGCTCGGAGACGCTGACGAACCCGGAGACCGAGGAGTTGCGCACCGCGCTGTTCGACGCGTTCCAGCCCAAGGGCGCCGATGGGAAGCCGTCGAAGCAGGCGATCAGCGACTCCGCGGTGTCGGCGTCGTGGGGTGGGCAGATCACCAAGAAGGCGTTGATCGCCCTGGTGGTGTTCCTCGTCCTTGCGGCGATCTACATCACCGTGCGCTACGAGCGCTACATGGCGATGTCCGCGTTGGCGACGCTGGTCTTCGACCTGGTGACTACCGCCGGCGTTTATTCACTCGTCGGCTTCGAGGTGACGCCTGCGACGGTGATCGGTCTGCTCACGATTCTGGGCTTCTCGCTCTACGACACCGTGATCGTGTTCGACAAGGTGGAGGAGAACACGCACGGTTTCGAGCACACCACTCGGCGCACCTTTGCCGAGCAGGCCAACCTGGCCGTGAACCAGACGTTCATGCGCTCGATCAACACCAGCCTGATCTCGGTGCTGCCGATCATTTCGTTGATGGTGATTGCCGTGTGGCTGCTGGGCGTCGGCACGCTGATGGACCTCGCCCTGGTGCAGTTGGTCGGCGTCATCGTCGGCACCTACTCGTCGATCTTCTTCGCCACCCCCCTGCTGGTAACGCTGCGCGAGCGCACCGAACTCGTACGCACACACACCCGGCGCGTGCGGAACCGGCGCAGGCCTGCCAAGGCCGCCGAGGAGGTGCAGGACGCCGAGCCGGACACGGTTGGAGCGTCGCTGGCCAGCAAGCCGGCTCCCGAGAAGCCTGCGCCTGGGGCGCGGCCCGCCCGGCCGACGGCCAGCCGGACCGGACGACCGTCGGGTAAGCGAAACACCCGGCGGCGGTAGGGCCGATGGTCGTCCGGAGCCGGGGCGTCATCGCGGCGGCCGTGCTGTCGCTGATCGGCGGACTGGGATTGTCGGCGTGCTCGAGCAGTCCCGCCGAGACCATCAACTACGCCGTCGACGGCACATTGGTCACCTACAACACCAACACCGTCGCCGGCGCCGCATCGGGCGGACCGCAAGCGTTCGCGAGGGTGCTGACTGGCTTCAACTACCACGGCCCCGACGGCCAGATCGTCGGTGACCACGACTTCGGCTCCATCTCTGTGGTCGGACGCGCGCCGCTGGTGCTCGACTACGAGATCATCGCCAACGCCGTTTACTCCGACGGCAAGCCGATCACTTGTGATGACATGGTCCTGGCGTGGGCGTCGCAGTCCGGGCGGCTGCCCGGGTTCGACGCCGCCAACCGGGCGGGCTACAGCGATATCGCTTCCGTCGACTGCTCGCCGGGGCAGAAGAAGGCGAGGGTGACATTCGCCCAGGACCGCGCGTTCGTCGACTTCGGCCAGCTGTTCGGCGCGACGTCGATGATGCCGTCGCACGTCATTTCCGACGAACTCGGCATGGACGTCACCACTGCGCTGCTCAATAACGACGGCCCGGCCGCCGAACGCATCGCGCAGGTGTGGAACAGCACCTGGAACCTGCGCTCCGAGGACTTCGACGCCAAGCGGTTCCCGTCGTCGGGGCCCTACAAGATCGAGTCGGTGAACAAGGACGGCTCTGTCGTGCTCGTCGCGAACGACAAGTGGTGGGGCGCCAAGCCCGTCACCGACAAAGTCACCGTGTGGCCGCGAGGCGCCGACATCCAGGACCGCGTCAACCAGGGCGGCTATGACGTGGTGGACATCGCGGCCGGTTCGTCAGGAACGCTGAACCTTCCTGACGATTACGTCCGCACCGACTCGCCATCGGCGGGCATCGAGCAGCTCATCTTCTCGGCGCAGGGCCCGATGGCCGCCCCGCCCGCGCGCCGGGCGCTTGCGTTGTGCACGCCTCGCGATGTGATCGCCAAGAACGCGGCGCTGCCGATCGCCAATGCCCGCCTCAACCCGGCGACCGAGGACGCATTCGGTGGGGCCGAGGGAGCGGTTGAGGCCGGGCAGTTCGTCGTCGCCAATCCCGACGCCGCCCGCGCCGCCATCAACGGGCAGCCGCTGACCGTACGCATCGGCTATCAGAGCCCTAACCCGCGGCTGGCCGCGACGGTCGGTTCGATCGCCAAGGCGTGCGCGCCGGCCGGAATCACGGTGCAGGACGCCGCATCGGACACCATCGGCCCGCTGAGTCTGCGCGACAACAAGATTGACGTGCTGATCGCCAGCACCGGCGGCGCCGCAGGCAGCGGATCAACGGGCTCATCGGCGATGGACGCCTACGACCTTCATACCGGCAACGGCAACAATCTTTCGGGCTACTCCAACGAGCGCATCGACGGCATAATCGCGTCGATGGCGGTGATCGCCGATCCGAAGGAACTGGCCCGGCTGCTCGGCGAGGGCGGAACGATCCTGTGGGCCGACGTCCCGACGCTGCCGCTCTACAGACAGCAGCGCACGCTGCTCACTTCGAAGAAGATGTATGCGGTGAGCAGCAATCCGACTCGGTGGGGTGCGGGGTGGAATATGGACCGCTGGGTGCTGGGACGGTGAGCGAGATCTCGGATCTCATCGCGTCGCTGACCCGCGAGGTGGCGGACTTTCCCTCGCCGGGTATTCAGTTCAAGGATCTGTCGCCACTGTTCGCGGAAAACCGTGGCTTCGCGGCGGTGACCGATGCGCTCGCCGACATCGCGTCCGGCACCGACCTCATCGCCGGGGTCGACGCACGTGGCTTCCTGCTCGCAGGCGCTGTCGCCCTGCGCCTGGGTACGGGCGTCCTTGCGGTGCGAAAAGGGGGCAAGCTACCGCCGCCGGTGCTCAGCGAGACCTACGACCTCGAGTACGGCACCGCCACCCTGGAAATCCCTGCGGAAGACATCGAACTGGCCGGGCGCAACATCGTCATCATCGACGACGTGCTGGCCACCGGGGGCACGGTCGCGGCCACCGCGCGCCTGCTCAGAAGGGCCGGGGCGACGGTCACGGGTGCCGCGGTGGTGCTTGAACTGGCCGCGCTCGGTGGCCGCGACGTGCTCAAACCCCTACCGGTCAGCAGCTTGCACACGGTCTGAGCGATATCCTCGAAGTCTGCCTCTATCGAGGGCGATGAGCGCTTGCGCGAAGAGCAGACCAGGAGGTGACCATGGCTGACGATCCCGGCACGGGCCAGGCCGTGGAGTCGCCCCCCTCCGCCCAAATGCCCGAAACGCAACCGCTGGAAATCCCCAAGACCTCGACGAGCGCGTCACGGCGGGTGCGGGCCCGGCTGGCCCGCCGGATGACCGCCCAGCGCAGCGCCGTCAACCCCGTGCTCGAGCCGCTGGTCGCCGTGCACCGGGAAAGCTTCCCGAAGGCCAACGTGTCGCTGCTGCAGAAGGCGTACGAGGTGGCCGAGCAGCGGCACGCCGACCAGTTGCGCCGCTCCGGCGACCCGTACATCACCCATCCGCTGGCCGTCGCGAACATCCTGGCCGAGCTCGGCATGGACACCACCACGCTGGTCGCCGCGCTGCTGCACGACACCGTCGAGGACACCGGCTACACGATGGAGGCGCTGACCGCCGACTTCGGTGAGGAGGTGGCACATCTGGTCGACGGTGTCACCAAGCTGGACAAGGTGGCGCTCGGGACCGCCGCCGACGCCGAGACGATCCGCAAGATGATCATCGCGATGGCCCGCGACGGGCGGGTGCTGGTGATCAAGGTGGCCGACCGGCTGCACAACATGCGCACCATGCGCTTCCTGCCCCCGGAGAAGCAGGCCCGCAAGGCTCGCGAGACGCTGGAAGTCATTGCGCCGCTGGCACATCGGCTGGGCATGGCCACGGTGAAGTGGGAGCTCGAGGACCTGTCGTTCGCGATTCTGCACCCGAAGAAGTACGAGGAGATCGTCCGGCTGGTCGCCGACCGGGCGCCGTCGCGCGACATCTACCTGGCCAAGGTGCGCGACGAGATCAACACCGCGCTGAACGCGATGAAGGTCAGCGCGTCCGTGGAGGGCAGGCCCAAGCACTATTGGTCGATCTATCAGAAGATGATCGTCAAGGGCCGCGACTTCGACGACATTCACGACCTGGTGGGGATGCGCATCCTCTGCGACGAGATCCGCGACTGTTATGCCGCTGTGGGCGTGGTGCATTCGCTGTGGCAGCCGCTGCCGGGCCGATTCAAGGATTACATCGCGCAGCCGCGGTACGGGGTGTACCAGTCGCTGCACACCACTGTCGTTGGGCCCGAGGGCAAGGCGCTGGAAGTGCAGATCCGCACCGAGGAAATGCACGACACCGCCGAGTACGGCATCGCCGCGCACTGGCGATACAAGGAAACCAAGGGCCGCAACGCTCCTCATCCGCACGCCGCCGCCGAGATCGACGACATGGCGTGGATGCGCCAGCTGCTGGACTGGCAGCGGGAGGCCGCGGACCCCGGCGAGTTCCTGGAGGCGCTGCGCTACGACCTTGCGGTGCAAGAGATCTTCGTGTTCACGCCAAAGGGCGATCTGATCACGCTTCCGACAGGCTCGACTCCGGTCGACTTCGCCTACGCGGTGCACACCGAGGTCGGCCACCGCTGCATCGGCTCACGGGTCAATGGCAGATTGGTTGCGCTGGAGCGGAAGCTCGAAAACGGGGACCAGGTAGAGGTTTTCACGTCCAAGGCGCCCAACGCCGGCCCGTCGCGCGACTGGCAGACGTTCGTCGTGTCGCCGCGGGCGAAGGCAAAGATCCGCCAGTGGTTCGCAAAGGAGCGTCGCGAGGAGGCGCTGGAATCAGGCAAGGACGCGATCGCGCGTGAGGTACGCCGCGGCGGACTTCCGTTGCAGCGTTTGATGAATGCCGAGTCGATGGCGGCGTTGGCCCGCGAACTGCGGTACACGGATGTGTCGGCGTTGTACACCGCGGTTGGGGAGGGCCACGTTTCGGCGCGGCACGTGGTGCAGCGGCTGGTGGCCCAGCTCGGCGGCGACGAGGAGGCCTCCGACGAGCTCGCCGAACGCTCGACACCGACGACCATGCTGGTGCGTCAGCGCAGCACGGAAGACGTCGGCGTGGCGGTGCCCGGCGCTCCTGGAGTGCTGACGAAGCTGGCCAAGTGCTGCACGCCGGTACCCGGCGACAACATCATGGGGTTCGTCACCCGCGGCGGCGGCGTGAGCGTGCACCGAACCGACTGCACGAACGCCGGTTCCCTGCAGGAACAGTCGGAACGGATCATCGACGTGCAGTGGGCACCGTCGCCGTCTTCGGTGTTCCTGGTGGCCATCCAGGTCGAGGCGCTGGACCGGCACCGGCTGCTCTCTGACGTGACCCGCGTGCTTGCCGACGAGAAGGTCAACATCCTGTCCGCGTCGGTGACGACGTCCAACGATCGGGTAGCGATCAGCCGGTTCACCTTCGAGATGGGCGACCCGAAGCATCTGGGACACGTGCTGAACGTGGTGCGCAACGTGGAGGGCGTCTACGACGTCTACCGCGTGACTTCTGCGGCGTGAGCCGCGGTCGGCAGAAGCCGCCTAGTTGCCTACGCAAAATTTGACTGGTTTGCGTTGTCTGGGAATACTGCGGCGATGCGCACTGCATTGGTGGTCTTAGTTGCTTCGCTGGCGATGTTGTTGGCGGGTTGTGGTTCCACGATCAAGCCCGAGGGGGCGGCCGGGTCCGTCACCGATCTGGTGTCGAAGCAGACCGGCTTCAAGCCCAACGACGTCAAGTGCCCGTCGGGCGTCGACGCCGAGGTTGGCAAAGAGTTCGAGTGTCACTTCACCGGACCCGAGGGCAAGGAATACACCGCCCATATGAAGGTCACCAAGGTCGAGGGCGAAAACGTCGAGTTCTACATCAAGACCGCGCCGAGCTAGGGAACAGCCTCGAGCGCGAGCTGATTAACCCACCTTCACCGACTTGATCGTCGCGTCGACAACCGGCTTGCCGTCGTCGCTGCCATCGGCCACGCCCGCCGCGGCGACCTTGTCCAACGTCGCCAGCCCTGCGCCGTCGATGGTGCCGAACACGGTGTAGGTCGGCGGCAGCTGCGAATCCTTGTACACCAGGAAGAACTGGCTGCCGTTGGTGCCGGGCCCGGAGTTGGCCATGGCCAGCGTGCCGCGAGGGTAGAGCACCGGGATCTTCATCGCGGGATCGGTCAGCCGGTACTGGTTGGTGGGGTATTCGTTCGGGAACCGGTAGCCCAGGCCCGCCAGTGCCGGTGCTTGTCGGATCACCGCACTGCAGCACGCCGAGTTCGGTCGAGGTGGTCAACCGGTGGCACGTGGTGTTGTCGAAGAACCCCTGCTTGGCCAGGCTCGTGAAGTTGTTGACCGTGCACGGCGTCTTGCCGTTGTCCAACTCCAGCCCGATGCTGCCCTGATTGGTGGTGATGCTCGCGCGGATGAGGGCCGGATCGGTGGCGATCCTGCCGTTCTGCGGCGGCTTGACGGGCTTGCTCGCCGGCTCGGTCGTCGCCGGATACTGGCAGTTGGAGCCCAACGTCTTCGGCGGGTCGAACGGCGGCAGCGTGTTGTCGACCGGCGGTGACGGGGACGCGGTGACGTCCGGGTACCGCGGGCCCAGGCCGTCCAGGCGCTCGAGGTCATGCGCGACCTGGACGAAGAACCACACGCTCAGTGCCACCACCACGATGGTCAGGACCGTGATCATGTAGCTGATGACGAGTCCTGCGATGGCCAGCCCGCGGCCCTCTTCGCCGGTCTTCTTGATCTGCGACAGCGAAATGTGGCCGAAGATGATGCCCAGCGGTGCGAACAGGAACGCGCACACCAACGACACGATGGCCAGCGCATTGGTGGACTGCGGCTGGGGATATTGCGGATAGCCGTAGTACCCCGCATAGGCGCCCTGTGGCGGCGGCGGGTACGCGCCGTACGGCGGGGGCGGACTGGTCATCGTTGGGTCAGTCGAGCAGGATCGACTTGATCTGAGACGTCGTCCTTGGGCTTGCCGTCCTGGCTGCCGTCGACCGTTCCGGCCGCGGCGATCTTGTCCAGCGTCGCAAGGCCGGTCTGGTCGATGGTGCCGAACACCGTGTAGTTCGGCGGCAGCTGTGAATCCTTGTAGACCAGGAAGAACTGGCTGCCGTTGGTGCCAGGGCCTGCGTTGGCCATCGCCAGCGTGCCTCGCGGATACACCAGCGGCTGGCCCAGCTTCGGATCGTCGGGCTGGAACTGGTTGGTCGGGTACTCGTTGTCGAACTGGTAGCCCGGCCCGCCGGTGCCCTGGCCTGTCGGGTCACCGCACTGCAGCACCCCCAGCCCCTCGGAGGTGGTCAGCCGGTGGCACGGCGTGTCGTTGAAGAAGCCTTGCTGGGCAAGGCTGGCGAAGCTGTTCACCGTGCATGGTGACTTGGCGTTGTCGAGCTGCAGCCCGATGATTGCCCTGGCTCGTCGACATGCTGGCGCTGACCTGAGCCGGGTCGGTCGGGACCTTGCCTGCGCGGGGCGGGTTGTTCGGCTTGCTCGCCTTATCCGGCGACGGCGGGTACTGGCAGTTGGCGCCCAGGTTGGCCGGCGCTGCGAACGCCGGCAGCTGTCCCGGGGCCGACGGGGCCGCGCTGGTGGGGGTGGCCGACGTTGTGGTGGCCGCCGAGGCCGTCTTGGTGTCCGAGTCGCGGTTGGTGATGACGACGGTGGCCACGATGGCGCCGATCACGACGATCGCGGCCACGGCGGATCCGACGATCGTGTAGATGCGGCGCTGGCGTTCCTTCGCTGCCCTGCGCTCCAGCTGTCGCTCGAGTTTGCGCTTCGCTGTCGCACGCCGTTGTTCGTTGGTCGGCACCGCCGGTGTCCTCCTCATGATCAGCTTGGTCGGCAACGAGTCTGCCAGGCGTTGCTGAGTGTGGGGGTCGCGACCCTGGTGAACAGGGGATGGGACACTGGACGCCGTGTTGATCACCGGATTCCCGGCGGGCATGTTGGCGTGCAATTGCTACGTGCTCGCCAAGCGAACCGGCGCCGACGCGATCATCGTCGACCCGGGCCAGCGGGCGATGGGACCGCTGCGGCAGATCCTCGACGAGAACCACCTCACGCCGGCGGCGGTGTTGTTGACGCACGGGCACGTCGACCACATCTGGTCGGCGCAGAAGGTGGCCGACATGTACGGCTGCCCCGCCTACATCCATCCCGAGGACCGGTTCATGCTGACCGACCCGATCAAGGACTTCGGGCGCGGTTCGGGGGCTGGCCCAGATCGCGTTCGGCGCGTTGTTCCGTGAACCCAAAGAGGTCGTCGAGCTGGACCGCGACGGCGACAAGGTAGATGTGGGTGGTGTGACGGTGACCGTCGACCACACGCCCGGCCATACGCGCGGCTCCGTCGTGTTCCGGGTATCCGAGGGACCAGAGGAGGTCGTCTTCACCGGTGACACCTTGTTCCGCCAATCGGTGGGCCGCACCGATCTGCCCGGCGGCAGCGGCCGCGACCTACTCGGCTCGATCGTGACAAAACTGTTGGTGCTCGACGACGACACCGTGGTACTACCAGGACACGGCGAGAAGTCCACGATCGGCTTCGAACGCCGCACCAACCCGTTCCTCGAAGGCTTGACCTAGTGAATGAGTTTCAGGCGCCCAAGGGCGTCCCGGATTACCTGCCGCCCGACTCGGCGCAGTTCGTCGGCGTGCGCGACGGCCTGCTCGACGCTGCCAGGCGCGCCGGTTACGGCGACATCGAACTGCCCATCTTCGAGGACACCGCGCTGTTCGCCCGTGGCGTGGGGGAGTCCACCGACGTGGTGTCGAAGGAGATGTACACCTTCTCCGACCGCGGCGACCGCTCGGTGACGCTGCGCCCTGAGGGCACCGCGGGTGTGATGCGTGCGGTGATCGAGCACGGCCTTGACCGCGGGCCGCTGCCGGTGAAGCTCTGCTACGCAGGGCCGTTCTTCCGTTACGAGCGCCCGCAGGCAGGGCGCTACCGGCAACTGCAGCAGGTCGGCGTTGAGGCGATCGGCGTCGACGACCCGGCGCTGGACGCCGAGGTGATCGCCATCGCCGACGCCGGTTTCCGCTCGCTGGGGCTCGACGGGTTCCGGCTGGAGATCACGTCGCTCGGCGACGACAGCTGCCGGCCGCAGTACCGGGAGTTGTTGCAGGACTTCCTGTTCAAGCTCGACCTCGACGAAGAAACACGCCGACGCGGCCGAGATCAACCCGCTGCGGGTGCTCGACGACAAGCGCCCGAAGATGCGGGAGATGACCGCCGACGCGCCCGTCATGCTGGACCACCTCTCCGATGTCGCCAAGCAGCACTTCGAGACGGTGCTCGCGCATCTCGACGCGTTGGGCGTGCCGTATGTGATCAACCCGCGGATGGTGCGCGGGTTGGATTACTACACCAAGACGACGTTCGAGTTCGTCCACGACGGGCTCGGGGCGCAGTCCGGTATCGGCGGCGGCGGCCGCTACGACGGGCTGATGGCTCAGCTCGGCGGAAAAGACCTGTCGGGCATCGGCTTTGGCCTCGGTGTCGATCGGACGATGTTGGCGTTGAAGGCCGAGGGCAAGACTGTCGGCGGGACCACCCGCGTCGATGTGTTCGGTGTCCCGCTCGGCGAGCAGGCCAAGTTGAAGCTGGCCGTGCTGGCCGCGCGGCTACGGGCGGCCGGTGTGCGCGTCGACCTGTCCTACGGCGATCGCGGCGATCAAGGGTTCGATGCGCGCCGCGGACCGCTCGGGCGCGTCGATCGCATTGGTCGCCGGTGACCGTGACATCGAGGCGGGCACGATCGGTGTGAAGAACCTGGCGACCGGCGAGCAGGTCGACGTACGTGTCGATGACGTTCTCGCCGAAGTGCTTTCGCGCCTCGGCCGGGCCTAGGAGCCGCGGAGCGCGGCGGTCAGCACTTCATCCACATTGCCGACCCCGCCGTCGAATGGGTTACCGCGCTTGAGAACCTTTGTTCCCCCAGGCGTGACGGCCACGAGTTTGGGTGAACTCGAACCGATTTGGAACCTGCGCGCGAAGCTCACCTGGTCCAACGGCACGACTGCTCCTCCGCCGTAACTGAACAGCCCGAGCTTGCGGTCGATGACCGCCACCGGGCGGCATTCGTGCAATGGCTGACTGCGGCGACGACGAAACTTGCGCACCACCACGAACGTCGCTGCCGCGAAGGCGAGGCCGACAGCCAGGAAAGCCGCGCCAACAGCTCTTGACGGAACGCCGGCGACGAGCGCGACAGTGCCGAAGCCGCCAACGACGAGCGTGACCACGCCGAGCACGAATGCCAGCACCGTCAGCGCACCCGTGCAGCGGTCGAAGACCAGCACCCGCCGGCCGTCATCGGTGACGACGAGACCGCCGGTGTCGGCGAGTGTTCGGGACGCGGCTGGTGCGGTCATGTCTTGCAGAGTGCATGTCAACGGCCGCGAGCGTGGGCAGAATCGCAGAGATCGATCGCCCAACCGCGGAGGTGCCATGTCATTGATCGCGCTCGAGGAGCATTTCGCCTGGGACCCGGCCAGCGAAGGCAACGTCGTTGCCACCTGGCTGCGCACCAACAACGAGGTCGCCTACCAACGGTTGTACGACCGGGGCCCGTTACGGCTCGAGCAGATGGACGCCGCAGGAATCGACTTCCAGATCCTGTCGCTGTTCGACCCCGGTGTCCAGGAAGAGACCGACGTCGCGCGCGCCATCGACCTCGCCCGCGGCGCCAACGACGACCTCGCCGAGACCGTGCGCGAAAATCCGCAGCGATTTGGTGGTTTCGCGACGCTAGCGACGCAGGACCCCGATGCCGCGGCCGCGGAATTGGAGCGTGCCGTCACCGAACTCGGTCTTGTCGGTGGACTCATCAATGGCCACACTCAGGGCCGCTATCTCGACGATCCGGCATACGAGGGGCTCTTCGGGCGCGCCGAAGCGATGGGCGCACCGATCTACCTGCATCCCACGACACCGCATCCCGCTGTCATGGACGCCTGGTTCGCACCGTATGTCGCCGACGGCCTGCACCTCGCGTCCTGGGGGTTCGCCGCGGAGGCGGGAACGCACGCGCTCCGGCTCATCTACTCCGGGTTGTTCGACAAGTTCCCAAAACTGCAGATGATCATCGGCCACCTCGGCGAGATGCTGCCGTTCGCCGCATATCGGGTCGACCGCTACTACGGACTCGGCGGCGACGGCTCAGGAAAGCGGCTGCAACACCTGCCCTCGCACTACCTGCGCAACAATTTCTACGTCACGACGAGCGGCAACTTCTGCCCGCCTGCGTTCGCATGCACGCTAGAGGTGATGGGCGCCGACCGGGTGATGTTCTCCGTCGACTATCCGATGGACGACAACCAGGCTGGTGCGGAGTTCATCGCGTCCTATCCCATGGACGACGCCACGCGCCGAAAGGTCAGCTTCGAGAATGCGATTCGACTGTTTGGCGGGCGAATCCCCGAGCATCTCGGTGTCTAGAGGCCGAAGACCTGACCGTCGCGCGCGACGGTGACCTTGCCCGAATAGTGCTTCCCGATCGCATCGATCCATTCGGAGTCCGGCAGGTCGGTGGGCGAGTAGTGGCTCAGGATCACGTGTTTGGCATTGGCCGCCGCGGCGACTTCACCGACCTGCTCGGCCGAGGTGTGCGAGTTCACCAGATAGTTCGGGGGGAACCTGTTGTTGTAGTACGCGTCATCGAGGCTGAACTGTGCCTCGTGTACGAGGATGTCCGTGCCTTTGGCGAGCGTGATCAGGTTGTCGGACTTGGTGGTGTCGCCCGAGAATGTCACGGATACACCGGATTTAGTCAGATCGAAGCGAAAGCCGAATGCCGGGTAGACGTCGTAGTGGGAGACCAACGTCGCTGTGACGGTCATGTTGTCATCCGACATCACCGGGAACGGCGCGGTTGCCGGCGACCTGTTGAGGTAGTCCGAGCCCGGCGGAACGGCGATCTCGATAACCTGGGCCAAGTCCTGGATGTCGTCGGTCCCCATGTCGCGGATGAAGATGTTGTTCGTATAGGCGAACGCCTGCTGCAGGGCAGCGGTGGTGGCGGCGAGCCCCGGCGCTGGGTCTCCTGCGTCGATCGTGGCGGGATCAGAGTCGCCGACCCGACTCGGCGGCAGTCCGCCCGCTGGCCCCGGGCCGTAAACGGACACCGGCGCCTTACCTTTCGATGCGGTATAGCCGCCGGAGAGGAAGAAGCTGAAGTAGTCGACCATGTGGTCGGTGTGCAGGTGGGTGATGAACATGCTCTTCAGGTCGTCGAAGCGAAACCCCGCGTTGGTGAAGGCGTTGAGAGATCCCAGGCCACAGTCGATCTGATACACGTCGCCGCCAATTTTCAACGCCGTCGATATTCCCGTTCTGTTCGGGACCGGTGGCGGTCCGGCCTGGACTCCCAGGGTGATCAGCGCATTCTCGGGCATCGCGGCAGGCGACTGCGGTGGTGTCGCCGAACCGGGGGCCGACGTGCTGAGAGCGGCACCGCCGGCAATGGCGGCCATCGAGGCCGCCAGCATGGAACGCCTCGAGATTGAACCCGGTCCATGTGTGCAGCCGCAGGCACCGGGGTTCTCCATGGCCGTCAGACTAGGTGATTGGGGAATTGCTGGAACCTCAAATCATGGTTACCGCTGCGCAATCCACCCGCTGCCCGACTGCTTGGTGACTTTCATGCCGTTGGCGCGACAGGCCGACCGCAACAGGTCGTTCATCGCGTGGTCGGGGATGCGCCTGTGCTCGCCTTCAATGCGCCAGAGGGAGCTGAAAATGATCACTGTGCGGCGCCTCGAGACTTGCGGGAAGTACTCGGCGACGACTTTGGCGAACAAGTGCCTGCCCGGTGATCGGTGGAGCACCACAAGCGCAGGCACCTTGAGTGGCCCAACACCGGCGTGATCGTAGGCTCGAGCCCAGTCGAAGTCGTGCAGTGCGACGGTGTACTGCAGCACGCCGCCTGTCAGCGCCAACTCTGTGCCCCCACTGCGGATGATCTCGATCCGGCGCACCGATCCCAGCCCTCGAGCGGTCAGCAGGAGTCCGACCGCCGCAACGACACCGCATACGAGGATTTGTTGTGAAATCAACGCCCCGACGACAGATCCGGCGATCACCAGAACTCCAACCACAGTCCACATCGAGCGAAACCGAAGCACCGTCCCGGCTTCTCGCGGCGGCGGGCCCCACGTGGCCATGTACTGCAGCGTGCCATCAGTGCCGTGAGAACGCCATGCGCGACAGCATTCTGTCGCGAAGAGTCAGCGTGTGCAGCAGGACCGCACTGACGTGCGCGGCGATGACGGCGACTAACGCGTACGCCAACACCGAGTGGGTCTGGCGCAGCACGAAAAACAGATCGGCGTCGAATGGTGCGATACGCGGCAATCGCAATGATCCGAAGATTACCGGCGGCCTGCCTGTCGCCGACACCATCGCCCATCCGACCAGCGGCTGGGCCACCATCAACGCGTACAGCGTGAGTTCGGAGCCGATTACGAGTTTGTGTTCAACCCGTCCGACGGTGTCAGGCAGTGTCGGCGCGCGGTGGGTGAACCTATTGGCCACGCGAAAGACAACGATGCACAGCACCACCACACCTAGCGTCATGTGGAGGCCGACTAGTACGGCATATGAGTCGATCGAGTTCACCATCACGAATCCGACTAACAACGTGGTGAAGATGAGAACTGCGGTCAGCCAGTGCAGGATCCGGGTCCGGAGCGGGTAGCGCTTGCTCGGGTCGGTCACGTCGCCACCCCATTCACCTGTACGGCCGAAGGGGATTTCGGTTCTCCCGTGCGAGCCCGGTAGGACGCCGCATATACCGCGGAGCGGGCGCTCAGCAGTGGGTCGTCAGACCTTTCGATCCCGTCGGGTAGCACCAGCGGATCGAAATTGACATCGCGAGCATTGCCGGCACGTTCTGTTTCGATGGCTGTCAACGTGACTGTCCCGGCGTCGACGGTGCGGCGGTCATCGGGCCATGGCAGCGTGGCGTCCGTCGTCGGGTCGCCGGGAGTCCCGACGGTCAAGATCAGCCGCCACTGCAATTGGGCGTTGCGCATCTGGCGGATCAGCGCGTCGAACAGGACGTTGTTCCCATGGGGCATCGGCGGCAAGGCGGACTGTAGCGGCACCAGCGACCACCGAACCGGTGTGCGCGAACCGGAGTCGCTGACGAAGAAGAAGGTGTTGACAGCCCCAAAAGGTGCTGTCGGCGAATCCAGGTGTCGGCGGATGCTGCTTGATCACCGCCATGGCGGCGGCGGTTTCCGGGTGGGCCGCCAGAAACGCAGACATCGCCGCTGGGTCCGGCTTCCCGGTCGTGGGGTCAACCTTCGACGCAAGAAGCCGGTCATAGAAGCCGTGCGGCGAATTGTCAGGGAAGACAGGCAGATTGAGCATGGCTGTCCGCCACTCCTGGCCGTCGGGAAATGCGAACGCCAAGCCCAAGCCTCGGGCCGCCGCCGGGGTGTCTGCCACGAAAGGGTTGCCCCCCGTGAGCGAGAAACGTCCGATCACAGACGTCCGGCCCGGCCGGAACACGGCCGCCCTGGACAGGTCGCGGCCATTGCCGTTGCTGTCGAAATATCCCGTCACCACAACGCCCTTGGCGTGGTTCCTGCGGAAGCCCGGGTGTTCTCCGAAGACGGTTCGAAAGCGATCGATGAAAGCCTTGCGAGTCAACCCGGCTCGCGGGCCGATCCATTTGTTGGCGTACGCGACCCCACCGAGGTCAACGGCCAGAAATGCACCGACCGCACCGATACCGAGCAGCACGGAGCGCCGATCGAAGTCCATGCCTAGGAGTGACGCCTCACGGCGGCCGTTTATTCACTATCGGCGCTGTGAGAGTGCTGCCAATGGCTCGCCAGATCGTGTGCCGGTGCCCCGCTACGTCTGCGCGGGCAGCACGTGGTCGGCCACCTTGTCGGTGCTCAGGCACAACGAGCACACGTGCGCATCGTGGGTCTCGCACTTCATCATGTCTGGCCGTTCGTAGTCGTGATGGCACACATGGCATTTCAGGTGCTCGCCCGACGGGTTGCCGAACTCGTCGTACATCGGCAGGTCGATACCGTCGTCCGTGCGACGCAGGTAGTACTTGCCTTTCGTCGCGACCGCCAGGATGGGCGGCAGCACCAGCGCCAGGCCGATCGCCACCAGCGGTGAGTACGGCCGGATGGCCTCCCCGAGCCCACCGAAGAAGGCGATCACCGACAGGCCCGCGGCGATCAGCATCGAGCCGAAGCCGACCGGATTGAACGCGTAGAGCATGCCGCGGCGGAACTCCGGCTGCTTCGGCGACAGCTTCAACAGGTACTTGTTGAACACGATGTCCGACGCCACCACCACGACCCAGGCCATGCCGCAGTTGGCGTAGAACCCGAGGATCGTATTGAGGAAGTCGAACATGTTGGCTTCCATCAGGATCAGTGCGATCAGCAGGTTCACGCCGAGGAACACCAGTCGACCTGGGTAGGTCTTGGTGACGCGGGTGAACGAGTTCGTCCACGCCAGCGAACCGGAGTAGGCGTTGGTGACGTTGATTTTGATCTGGCTGATCACGACGAGCACCACGGCCAGTGTCATCGCCAGCCAGCCCGGCAGGAAGTTCTGATAGATCTCCAGGAATTGGTGCACCGGCTGGTTCGCTATTCCCGCGCTGTCTGCGACGTTGGCGATCAGGTATACCGCCAGGAACAGGCCGACAATCTGCTTGATGGCGCCGAAGATGACCCAGCCCGGGCCGGCGAGGAACATCCACGTCCACCAGCTGCGCTTGTTCTCCGGCGTTTTGGGGGGCATGAAGCGCAGGTAGTCGTTCTGTTCGGCAATCTGGGCAATGAGCGATAGGCAGACGCCCGCCGCCAGAAGGGTCGAACCGAGGTCGAATCCTTTGACGCCGGTCTCACCCTGGTAGGCGAAGAACTGGCCGACTGATTCAGGATGGCTGACGACGAGATAGATGAACGGCGCGACCATCAGGACCAGCCACAGGGGAGTGGTCCAGACCTGCAGTGTGGATAACACTTTCATGCCGTAGATGACCAGCGGGAAAATGATCAGAGTCGACGCCGCATAGCCGAGCCACAACGGAATACCCAAGCCCAATTTGAGGCCCTGGGCCATGATCGAGCCCTCGAGGGCGAAGAAGATGAAGGTAAACGTCGCGAAGATGACGTTCGTGACGACCGAGCCGTAATACCCGAATCCGCTGCCGCGGGTGACGAGGTCGAGGTCGATGTTGTACCGCGCCGAGTAGTAGGCAACCGGGAAGCCGGTGGCCATCACGACGACTGCGAAGATCAGGATGCCCCAGAGCGCATTCGTGGTGCCATACGAGATGCCGATGTTGGCGCCGATCGCGAAGTCTGCAAGGTAGGCGATGCCCCCCAGCGCGGAAATGCCGACGACCCCGGTCGACCACTTCCGGTAGCTACGCGGCGCAAAACGCAGCGTGTAGTCCTCCAAGGTTTCCTTGGTGGCGGTCATCGTGTCGAGGTCCGCCTCGACGACCTCGTTCAGCGGCTCCTTGCTGAGCTCTTGTGTCATGCAGCGAAATTAAGACCGACTTGTTTCGTAGCTATGACGGGCGTGTTCCTAGCAAAAGCAAGTTTGCGATTGCCGCGAATCGGTGGTCATGTCCCAGTTGTAACGATCCGGTACCCTCCGGCGATGTGACGGTCATGCGAACAAGGACAACCAGAGTCGGGGCTGTGTTGATGGCGGCGGCAGCGTCAATCGCGGTGGGTCAGGCCACGGCGAACGCTGAACCGGCCGCTCACCAGGTCCGCTACACGCTGATATCGGCAGGCCCTGCGGATTTCACCCTCTACTATGTGACGGCTCAACCTCCGAGCAAGGCGGCTTACGACGCCGACGCGTACGCGTTCCTGAAGAAGGACCAAGTGAGCCCAGAGCCGGGGGTGCCTTGGGTGTTCGAAACCACGATGGCGGACCCGAAATGGGCGGTCTTCACGGTCAACAGCACCACGCACGGGGGGCAGGCCGCGCCGAATCCTCATTGCGAAATCGCGGTCGACGGTCAGGTGGTTGTGCAGCAGGACGCTCCCTACAACCTGCAGTGCAAGCTGCCGGACGCTCCGATCTAACTCTTCAAGCTCGCAATGAGTTGACAAGTCAATTGCCCTGCTCAGCCTGCTTGGGCAAACGCCGATGGTTGCTTCGGTCGGCGCGTAGCGTCGTAAAAGACGCTCGAGCCGCGGGGGTTCGGCAAAGGAGCAAACCATGACCGTCAACGAAGACAAGCTCAATGCTTTTGTGGGCAAAGCAGTAGGCGATCTCGGGGCTGCGATGAGCGCGGTGCTGGTCCTGATCGGCGACGAACTCGGGCTGTACGCGGCGCTGGCCGAAGGCCGACTGACCGTCGAAGAGCTCGCGAAGCGGACCGGCACCAATGAGCGGTACGTGCGCGAATGGTTGGCCAATCAGGCCGCGGGCGGCTACGTCGAGTACGACAGCGGTAGCAACGAGTACTACCTCAGCGAGGAACAGGCACTATGCCTTGCGAGCCCGAACGGACCGATGGATCTGCCTGGCGGCTTCTCGATCGTGGAGGACCTCTTCGCGGTCAAGCAGCGGGCGGTGGAGAACTTCCGAAGCGGCGCAGGCATGGAATGGGGCGAGCACCATCCCTGCTTGTTCCGGGGCACCGAACGGTTCTTCAGGGCGGGCTACAACGCGAGCCTGGTGTCGGATTGGCTGCCCGCGCTTGACGGCGTCGTCGAGAAACTCGAAGCCGGCGGGCGCGTCGCCGATGTGGGGTGCGGGCACGGTGTGTCGACAATCCTGATGGCACAGACGTTTCCGGCATCGCAGTTCGTCGGCATCGACTACCACGACGCGTCGATCGAGACCGCACGCGAGCATGCCGCGCAAGAAGGCGTCACCAACGCGAGCTTCGAGGTGGCCGACGCGACGTCATACGAGGGCAACGACTACGACCTCATCGCCTTCTTCGACTGTCTGCACGACATGGCCAATCCGGCCGGCGCGGCCCGCCATGCGAGGCAGGCGCTGAAGCCCGATGGCCATTGCATGCTGGTCGAGCCGTTCGCGGGGGATAGCCTGTCGGACAACCTGAATCCCGTCGGCCGGGTGTTTTACGGGGCGTCTTCGCTCATCTGCGTACCGGTTTCACTCGCTCAGCATGGTCCGGCGCTCGGGGCGCAGGCGGGTGAGGCCCGGCTCACCGAGGTGATGGTGGACGGCGGCGGTTTCAGTCGGTTCCGTCGCGCGACGGAGACACCGTTCAACCTCGTGTTCGAGGCCCGGCCTTAGCGGGTTGAACGCACAGCCCGAACGAACGACGCGACGGCAGCGCCGATTTCGTCGGCGCTGTCCTCCTGGATGAAGTGCGACCCGGGCACCGAGACTTCGGTCTGGTTGGGCCAACTGCGCACGAAGTCCCGGACGCGACCACGGATAAGTGCACCGGGCTCGCCGTTGATGAAGAGCTTGGGCACATCGGATTCTGCTAGCCACGCCCCGTACTCCTCGACGATCTGCACGACGTCGGCGGGTTCACCTTCGATCGGGATATTTCGGGGCCACGACAACGTCGGGCGCCGATCCTCGCCGGCATTGCGGAACGGCTTGCGGTAGTGGTCCATTTCCTCGTCGCTGAGCGTGCGCTGAATGGCGCCCGGCAGCACAGCCTCGACGAACATGTTGTTGTCCAGCACCATGGCCTCGCCCTGCGGGGACCGAAAGCCCTGAAAGACAGCACGAACCGGATCCGGGAAGTCCGACCAGTCGATGGGCATCGCGACCGCCTCCATATAGGCGATGCCCGCCACGCGGTCGCGGTGTTTGTTGGCCCAATCGAAGCCCAGCGCCGAACCCCAGTCGTGCAGAACGAAGATCACCCGGTCGCCGAGGTCGAGCGAGTCCCACAAACCGAACAGGTAGTCGCGCTGCTCGGCGTAGTGATAGCGATCCGGTCCGGAGTCGTCGAGCTTGTCCGACGCGCCCATGCCGATCAGATCGCACGCGACCAGGCGGCCAAGCCCCTCCAGGTGCGGCATCACGTTGCGCCACAAATACGACGACGTGGGGTTGCCGTGCTGGAAGACGATTGCGTCCCCCTGGCCCTCGTCGATGTAGGCCATCCGCTTGCCGTTGACCTCTTTGTACTGCAGCTGCCCATACGGCTTGGTTCCCGGCATGGCTATCTCCTCAATCTGGTTGGTTGGCCGAGAGTTTGGCGGCGGCTTCCCTGGCCACCCTCAGGATTCGTGTCGAAAACTTCGGGTCTACGACAGCGCGGGACAACGCCATCCCGCCCACGCAGATCGCCATCAGCGCGATCGCGTCGTCAAGGCGGTCATCGTCGCCATCGCAGATCGCTGCCAAGGACCCTCGAAGCTCGTGCTCGTAGCTAGCCCGGAACTGATCGGAGGCGTGCGCGGCATCCGAGCTGAGCGTCGCGAAACCACAACTGGTGGACAGATCGTCGCGGTGGGCGGTGGTGAGGTAGCGCTTGGCCAGGCCGGTCAGCCGCTCGCTCCACGACTCGCCACGCCTCGGCTTGATCCAATGTCGGCGGCCAGTGGTGATCGCCCGCCCGAACGCCGCGCTGGCGAGGTCGTCCTTGCTCGAGAAGTGCGAGTAGAACGCCCCGTGGGTGAGCCCGGCGTCGTGCATCACCGGAACAATCGCCGCGCCGTCAAGGCCTTCCTCGCGGATCCTGCGCGCAGCAGCGTCCAGGATCTTGTCCAGTGATTCCCGCTTGGTGTCGGCGCGGGTGCCTCCGACTTTTCGCATGATGGGCATCATGTTAGTCGCATGATGCCCATCATGCGAGTGCTGTTGCGTCCTCCTGCACCGGAGCGTCCCAATCGATGGTGTAGCGCTGTTCGGCGCCCATTGTCTTCTCGAGGTTCATCGTCTTGACCATCAAGGGCAATAGCAGCCGCATCATGTGCTGCGCAACCGGTCCCGGCGCCTTGGCGCGGCTGATGCGCGCGCCACGAGCTGAGATCTTCTCCACCCGCGGACGGCGCAGCCGCTCGTAGGCCGTGAACGCCGACGCCACGTCGGGCAGGTCACGCAGGCAGCGGGCCAGCTGTATCGCGCTCTCCATCGCCAGTGAGGCACCCTGCCCGGTGCTGTTCGACGGTGCGTGCACGGCGTCGCCGACGAGCACCATGCGGTCGCGGTGCCAGTGGGGGACCGGCGGCATGATGTGCAGCGCGCCGACCGCCTGCAGCGTGTCGCTGGTGGTTTCAGCCGCCAGGCGTGCGCCGGGGATGTCATTGGCGTAGGCGCTGCGCAGGGTGTGCAGCCAATCCTCGGCCGCGACGGCGCGGGCTTCCTTCAGGCTGAGGTATTGCGGCGACGGCAGATTCGCGCCCCAGCCGATGCGGCCGTCGGGCCGCTTCCAGTACAGGTAATACGCCCGCCGCCCGAACGCGAACGTCATCGTGCCCGGCTCCAGCGGCGCAGTATCGGCGGCGTCGTCGGCCAGTCCTTCGAAGCCGAGCAGCCCGAGGTAGCGGGCGCCGGGTGCATCGGGGTCGATGAGCCGACGCACCGCCGAGTGCACGCCGTCGGCGCCGATCAACACGTCCGCGCTGGCGATGCTGCCGTCGGCGAAGTGAGCGGTGACTCCATCCGGATGTTCATCGACGCGGATCAGCTTCTTGGCGTCGTGAATTCGCACACCGGATCGCTCGGCCTGTTCACGAAGGATGCGGTGCAACGCGCCGCGGTCGATGAGCTGACGAGGTGTTAGTCCTTGCGGTGCCGGCATCTCGCGGCCCGGCTTGCTGGTGATCGACATGAGCGAGCGCGTGATCGGGATAGCGGCTGCCCGGACGGAGTCGTCTGCGCCGATGATGCGCAAGGCGGCCAGCCCGTTGGGCTCAAGCGCCAACGAACCGCCAATACCGTTGGCCGAGGCCGGATCGGACGGGCGGGCTTCGTAAATGGCGGCGTCGATGCCTGCCATGGCCAATGCGGTGGCCGCGACCGGTCCGGCGATTCCGCCGCCGATCACGAGAGCGGTCTGTACTGCGGGCATGGTTTCTCCTCTACTGTTCGAGCTCGGTGAATTCGGAAGGCATTTGGCCGGTTTCGTGGAAGCTGCGCCACGCGTCGAGATGCGGGAAGGTGCCGGTTGAGATTTCGTCGAGCAGCGATCGCGTCCAGTCGATCTCGGCCCGCGTCATCGCGATCCGGTACTCGTCCTCGATCAGGAACAGCCGCGGCACGGCCGATGCCTCCTCGAGCTGACGCCGCGACTGGTCGAGCGTTTCGGACAGCCGGTCGACCCGTCGGCGGAGTAGCTCGATCACGTCCTGCGGGGTCAGCACCGCAAGGACGGACAGCCCGGCGATGAATCGGGTGTGTTCCGCCTCCGGTTCGGCGATCAGCTCGCGCGTCCACGCGACCAATTCGTCGCGCCCGGCGTCGGTGATCTGGTACATCGTGCGCTCGGGTCGCGCCCCCTCTCGCGTGACTCCGATCGATTCGAGGTACCCGTTCTTCTCCAGGTTCTGCACGACGGTGTAGAGCGATCCCCACTTGATATCCATGTCGCGGTCCTTGCCGCGGGCTCGCATCACGGACGCCATCTCGTAGCGGTGCATCGGCCGCTGCACGACTGTGGCCAGCACCGCGAGCGCCATCAGGTTCGCGACTTTGCGCTTCTCGGCCATGTCTACCTCTCGCCGCAAATACTCGTAGGCGAATATACGCATACGAGTATTGCGGCACAAGGAGGTAATTCCTTGACATCACATCGAACAACAGTTCGAATAGAACTATGCGATGGGACGGTCAGGGCGTCAGCGTCGACGACGGCGCCCTGCCCGGCTTGCAGCGCATCGGCTTTGTCCGCAGCGTCCGCACCCCGCAGTTCGAGGGCATCACGTTCCACGAGGTGCTGTGCAAGTCCGCGCTGAACAAAGTGCCAACAGCGTCGATGCTCCCTTTCAACTACACAGTCAACGGATACCGCGGGTGCTCCCACGCCTGTCGCTATTGCTTCGCCAGGCCGACGCACGAGTACCTCGACCTGGACTGCGGCACCGACTTCGACACTCAGGTTGTGGTCAAGACCAACGTCGCCGAGGTGCTGCGTCGCGAACTGGGACGCCCGTCGTGGCGGCGGGAGACGGTCGCGTTGGGCACCAACACCGACCCGTATCAACGGGCCGAGGGACGCTACGCCCTGATGCCGGGAATCATCGGCGCGCTGGCCGATTCCGGCACACCGTTTTCGATCCTCACCAAGGGCACACTGCTGCGCCGCGATCTCCCGCTGATCACCGAGGCCTCCCGATGCGTCGACGTCAGCGTCGCGGTGTCGCTTGCGGTCGGCGATCCCGAACTGCACAAAGACGTCGAACCCGGGACACCGTCACCCCAAGCCCGGCTCGGGCTGATCTCCGCGATTCGCGACGCCGGCCTTGGCTGTCACGTCATGGTCGCGCCGGTGCTGCCGCGATTGACCGACTCCGCCGAGCACCTTGATGCGCTACTGGCCCAGATCGCCGAAGCCGGCGCGACGGGTGTGACGGTGTTCGCGCTGCATCTGCGTGGCTCGACACGCGGATGGTTCATGGCCTGGTTGGCGAAATCACACCCTGAGCTGGTGGGGGATTATCGTGAGTTGTACAGGCGCGGCGCATATCTGCCGTCGGACTACCGAAACATGCTGCACGACAGGGTCAAACCACTTGTTACCAAGCACGGGCTGGCTCCTGATCGCCGGTCCTTCCGGGCGGCAGGGGCCCCGGCGCCCGTGAGCACCGAGGTCCTGCAACCCACGTTGTTCTAGCGTTTAGCGAAGCCGAGGTCGGCGAAGCGGGGTAGGGTCTGGCCGCGGCGGGCCGCCTCGGCGTCCAAGCGCTTGTTCAACCGCCGGCCCGCTGACATCATGTAGACCGTGCGGCGGATCGGGTTCTTCGGCACGACGAAGTCGTTCAGTGCGCGCTCCGCCTCGAAATCGACTGTGCCATCGGCATTCGCAACACACTGGCCCACGATGCCGATGTTCTCCTGACTGTCGAACACCTCGCTATGGCTGTGGAATGTCAGGCTGGCCGGACCGCTGACGATGTCGACCCCGGCGGGTGGATGCATTCGGAATCCGGTGGATGTCGGCGCGGCCTCGCGAACTCTTAGGGGCAGCGGCCAACCGTCCGCTGCAACGGTTGTCAGCACCGGCATGCCAAGCCGTTCCAGCGCACCGCGCGTACGCGCCCGCCAATCCGCCGGGACGGTCGTCTTCCACGACCCGGCGCCTCGGCCCGGCGGTTCGGGATCGGACGGCGGTACGGGCTGCGCAGTTGACGGCATCCAGGTCTGGGGTGGCCGGCTGAGATCGCCTCCTGCCCACCACAACACGCGCACGGGGGTGACCTCGATCCAGATCCGCGACCAGTAGAACGCCATTCCGCGCAGCATCGCGGTCGGAGTGCTGGCATAGATGTGCGGGAAGCGCTCATTGGACACCGACAGGTAGCGCGCCGAGTTCGCGCGCAGGTCGGCATCGCGCACCGTCGCCAGTCCCTGCACGACGAATGTTGCCGGATGCTCGAGGCCGGAGCCACGCGGCTGGGAGAACGCGAGCGCCACCTTCGGATTGCGCCGCGCCCGCTCGGCTTTGAGGGGATACGTCAAACCAGTCGAGACGTCGAGGGTCTGACCGCCGGAGCCGAGGTAGGGCGTCACCGGCCACGTCACCGGGGATCTCTTTCGGTCCAGTGACGCGTACTCGGTGGTGACGAACGCCGCGGCCTGGTCGCGGACGATGGGCCAGTCCAGATCGGCCTGGATGGGTGCAAAGGGGATAGCGGACACGGCAGCCTCCGGTGTAGATTGGATAGAGCGAACTATATTGATTAGAGCGAACTATATGGAAATGGGGGGACGGGTGTCAAGGGATCCCGACGCGCGCCGCAAGTACGACAGCAGCCGGCGGCAGGCTGACGCCGGTGCGCGGCATCACCGAATCGTGGAGGAGGCGACGAAGTTGTTCCTGGACAACGGCTTTGCCGCAACCTCGATCAGCGATATCGCCGAGGCCGCGGAGGTCTCGGCGCAGACCATCTACGCGACGTTCGGCTCGAAGGCGGGGGTGTTAGCGCGGGCCATCGACGTGGCCTTGGTCGGCGACTACGAAGAGTTACCGGCGTTCGACCGCGCGCCTCCATTGCAAGACGCCACCGACTTCGTCGCTTACGGGGATTTCCTCCGGAAGATCAATGAGCGGGTAGCCCCGTTGATTCGCGTAATGGAGCAGTCCGCGGCCACTGACCCCACGCTCGCAGAGCTGCGCAGTGCGCTTGTGGAGCGGATCCGATCGGACTGTCGCCGGTGGATCGCGCTGATGGATCCTAAAGCGTTGCGCCCTGGCCTATCTGAAGAGCAGGCCGCCGACGTCATGGCGGTAATGCAATCGCCGAATGTGTACACGTCCTTCACTATGGACGCCGGCTGGTCGCCGCAGCAGTACGGGCGGTGGATTGCTGACGCGTTGCCTCAGCTTCTGCTGCGCCCGGCGGGACGCTAGCTGGGTCGCCGGTGGTAGTCACGTCACCGGCGACGCTTGTTTCGATCACTCCCGCGTGAACTCCGCTGACGTGGCGAAATCTGCTTAGTTTGTAGGGTGTTCGCCCTATTTCTATTCTCGGCTTTGCCGATAGTGTCAATTAACAGCGAGTAGCCAGCTAATCGATAGTGAAACGACTGCGTCGCGGTAGCTAAGTCGGGGCGCCGATGTAGGTAGGCGCAACTACCCGACTTGTCTTCGCGGCCAGTCGCGTAGCTCTGTCCGAGAAAGTCTGCGAATGAATGACGTGACCAACGCATCGTCTGCTGACGAACCTCCTACCCCCAAGCGTCCAACTTCTCTTTCGGCCCGCCAGGCGCTCGGCGCGGCTTTCTTCGCGGGTGGCCTTGTGGTGTCGGGTGTGGCGCTGTATCAGCCGAACGCGCTGTCGCCGAACGTTCTCCTCGCGTCCGGCACATCCGGTTCCGCGTCCGGCTGCACCAGTGGCGAATCGTCGTCGGGGTCCTCGGGTCAGACGTCGAGTGGGGCGTCGGGTCAGACGTCGTCGAGTGGGACTTCGGGTGAGTCGTCGGGGACCAGTGGGTCGTCGGGTGAGACGTCGTCGGGCACCAGTGGTGCGTCGTCGGGGTCCTCGGGTCAGACGTCGAGTGGGGCGTCGGGTCAGACGTCGTCGAGTGGGACTTCGGGTGAGTCGTCGGGGACCAGTGGGTCGTCGGGTGAGACGTCGTCGGGCACCAGTGGTGCGTCGTCGGGGTCCTCGGGTCAGACGTCGAGTGGGGCGTCGGGTCAGACGTCGTATCCCCCCTTCCCGCAAAGCAGTTCGCTCCAGTGATACTGCTGGATCAGCAGTCGACCGGCTGCACTAGTGGCTCATCGGGTACAACAGGTACGTCGGGTACGACGGGCACGTCTGGTACGACAGGTACGTCCACGGGCACGTCAGGGACGAGCGGCACTTCAGGCTCGTCAGGGACGACAGGCACGTCGGGAACGAGTGGCACTTCGGGCTCGTCGGGAACGACTGGCACGTCAGGCACCACCAGCGCTTCGGGCACCAGCGGGCAGTCCTCGGGTCAGAGCTCGGGTTCCACTGGCGGCGGCGGGTTCTGGTCGTTCTTCCGCGAACAGGTACACCGGGTTGTTGCGTTCTTCCTCGGACTCTTCAGCACGTTCTTCGGCCTGTTGTTCGGCCGCCGCCCCAGCGGATGACGCTTCAACATCGGGTCGAAAACTCACCGCTGGGCCAAGCTGCAATAAGCGGGGTGATTTGTATCATCCTGCTGACGGGAGTGGTGTGGAACCTTCCGCAGTCGGAAGCCAAACGGGTGATGACCCCGACATTGGAGCCGATTGCGGCTGTCGCCGGACTCGATCAGGTATGGCAGATGTACGCCCCCGAACCGATTCACCAACTCGAGACTGTGGAGGTCCATGTCACGCTGGCCGATGGCGCCGACCGCATCTGGACGATTCACCGCGGCGACCTCATCCTGGGTCCGTTCGCCTGGTATCGCTGGCAGAAGCTCAAGGAGCAGGCCGTACGCGAACCCGGCATCCGGGCGGGGATCGCACGCTGGGTCGTCGGCCAGCTGACCACACCCGGCGAGCGGGTGGACCGTGTCCACATGACCCTTCGCACTGAGTCTCTACCGCCGCCCGGCCGCAACGAGACGCCGCAGGTGCACCTGACGAACCTCTACGACGAATCATTCGCAGCCACCAAATGAGCAACCCCGGCAAGCGAATTGGCCCGGCCGCTTTGATCGACGGCTGGCAATCCTTCTGGTTTCGACCGGAGCCGATGTATTCACTCGGAATGGTCCGGATGGCGTTCGGGACGTTGATGACCGGATGGACGCTTTCACTGCTCCCTGACCTGTATGAGCTCTTCGGCGTCAATGGCGTTGCACCGCGGCAGCCTTCGCGCCCCTTCGGATGGGGCGTGTTCGAAATGATGCCGACCGATCATGCGCTGCTGATCGGGTGGTGTGTGTTGTTGGTGTCATCGATCGCAATGACCGTCGGCTGGCACAGTCGGCTCGCAGCGGTGCTTGTTTTCGTGCTTGTCTTCTCGTTTCAACGGCGTGACCCGTCGGTGTTCAACTCCGGCGACGCATTGATTCGACTGCAAGCGCTCGTGCTGGCGTTGGCACCGATCGGCGCCGCGTGTTCGCTCGATCGTTGGCGCGCCGTAGGTTCGTTTTGGTCCGCCGAGGTGCGTGCTCAGTGGGCGATTCGCCTCCTACAGGTGGAGCTTTCGCTGATTTATCTGGCTTCCGTGCGGATTAAGATGGCCGGTGAGCTATGGCCGAACGGCACGGCCGTCTCGTACGCGTTGCGGCTCAAGGACATGGTGATCATGCCCACTCCGCATTGGTTCACCGCAAACGCACTCATCATGAACGCCGCGACGTGGGGCACACTTGCGCTCGAACTCGCCATCGGTGTCCTGGTGTGGAACTGCCGGATCCGGCCATGGGTGTTGTGCGCAGGCGTATTGATGCACGCGTCGATAATGATCGCCATCGGAATTGGATTCTTCAGCCTCGCAATGTTCGTGCTCTATCTGGCGTTCGTGCCTCCGGAGACGGTTCGGCGACTGCCCGGTGTCATTAGACGTTGGGCGTGCACTCGGCGGCGCGGCTCAAACGAGCGCCGCACGGCCGCCGACGTGTCCCAGCAGCAAGAACCTGAAGCTGCTCAGCTCTTGTTGCGCTTGACCTGATTGAACGGCACACCGCGATCGGCGGCGTACTCGCGCGGGAAGCCAAGTACGCGTTCGCCGATGATGTTCTTTGCGATCTCGGTGGTACCGCCGCCTAGTGCAGCGGCCTGCCGCGACAGGTATCGCTCGCCAAAGCGGATGAGGTCATCGTCGGCGTCGACTACGCCCGAACTACCGGTGAGCGCCAGCACGGTGTCGAACTCCAGGTGATGGGTTTCGGCATGTGTGACACGAATGATTGACCCGGCCGCCGGGGGCAGCGAGCCGTCGAGGACACCGTGGTACACGTGGTCGATGAGCTGCTCGCGCACCGCCCGATGCACCAATGCCCGGCCGGCCCTTTCGCGAGCGCGTTCGTTATCGGCCTGACCGGTCTTCTCCAGCAGGGCGACGTAGTCGATGGGCACGTCGGACTTGCCCTCGGCGCCAACGCCACTGGCGAACTCCGAGCCGCCGCCGACGGCACGCCGCTCGTGATAGAGCTGCCGGGATGCGACATGCCAGCCGCCGTTGACTTCGCCGACGATCGCGTCGTCACCGAGTTCGAGATTGTCGAAGAACTCTTCGCAGAATTCGACCGATCCGTTGACCTGCTTGATGCGACGCAGTGTGATGCCAGGGCTGTTGATGGGCACCAGGAACATCGTCAGGCCCTCGTGCTTGGGCACATCCCAGTCGGTGCGGGCCAGCATCAGCCCGTAGTCGGCGGCGAAAGCGCTTGTGCTCCACGTCTTTGCGCCGTTGATCACCCACTTGTCGCCAACGCGGTCGGCCCGGGTGATGACACCTGCGAGATCCGACCCGCCACTGGGCTCCGACAGCAACTGGACGAGCACCTCGTCACCGCGCAGCACGGCCGAAATGTGTTGATGCTTCTGCTCTTCAGACCCGGTGTCGAGGATCGTCGCCGCGCAGATCGTGAAGGTCGGCGTGTTCAGGATGACCGGCAGCTCGTAGCACCGGGATTCGTTGTTGAACGCCTTTTGGTAGGCGATCGGAAGGCCTAGGCCGCCGTACTCCTTCGGGAAGCAGATGCCCGCGAATCCACCCTCGTACAGCTTCTTTTGAAGCTCACGGGCACGCAGCCACGGTTCCTCTTCACCCCGGTCGTGTTCAGGCGGGTTGTTCGGATCGATCGGTGGCAAGTTGTCCGCCAGCCACGCGCGGGCGCGCGCGGCGAACTCCTCGACCGATTCCGTCTGCGTTGGCGCTGATGTCGTCTCGGTCATGAGGCGGGCTCCAGCTCCTTGGTGAGGTCATAGACCCGCAGGTTGTGGTCTTCGGGCGTGCCGAACATCGAGCGGTACAACGTGACTCGCCGCAGGTAGAGGTGCAGGTCGTGCTCCCACGTCACGCCGATACCGCCGTGCAACTGCACACAGTCCTGCAGCATGCCCGGAGCATGTTCGCCCACATAGGATTTCGCGACGCTGACGGCCATCTCGGCGCCCGGCGAGCGGGCGGCAACCTCCGCCACCGCAGCGTTCGTCGTCGCGCGGCACGCCTCGAACCAGATCTTCAGGTCGGCGTACTTGTGTTTGAGGGCCTGATACGACGCCAGCGGGCGGCCGAAGGAATGCCGGTCGAGCCCCCACTGAATGGTGAAAGCCAGCACCGTGTCGAGAATGCCGACCACCTCGGCGCACTGCAGCAGCTGCGCGATCTGGCTCTGCCGTGCGATCAGTGCCTGCGTCTGCTCCGCCGATCCAACCACCGCCGATGCGTCGACCTCGACGCCGTCGAAATGCACACGCGCATAGCGCTTCACCATGTCGATCGAGCGCTGTGACTCCACCCGGACACCGTCCGCATCCGTCGGCACCAGGAACTGGCGCACCGCACCGTCGCACCGCGCCACCACCAGCAGAACCCCGCTCTCGGCGCCCGCCTCGACGCGATCCTTCACTCCGTCGATGCGGAAGCCGGTCGCGGTGGGCGTCGCGGTGAGCGTGGCGTCCAACGGAGACCACGATTTGCCCGGTTCATACACCGCCCAGGACGCCACGAGCTCACCCGACACCAGGGATTCGATTGTCTCCTCGTGGTTTTCGGGTGCCTCCACGAGGCCGGCCAGCACAGTGCTGACCGGATGCAGCGGTCCCGGGGCGACGGTCTTGCCCGCGAGTTCGGCGACCAGGGCCAGGTCCCGCACCCCGTCGCCGGACACGCTGCCGCCGCCGAGGTTCTCTGGCACCAGCAGGCTTGTCCAGCCGAGCTCGGCCGCCCGGCGCCACCAATCGGGCTCGAAGGAGGTCCCGGCTTCGTGAAGTTCACGCAGCCGGCTCAGCGATGCTTCCTTCTCGAGGAACGACTGAGTCGTCGAGGCGAACAGCAGCACCTCTGGGTTGGTGGCGTCGGTCACGCGGGAATGACGAGCGGCGGCACGTCGGGGTTGTGGACGATCTTGTTCTCGACCTTGAACAGGTCGATCATGTTGCCGCCCATGACCTTTCGCTGACCCTCCTCATCGAGACCCTGGAGGTCGTCGATCAGGTGGGTCGGCTCCGCCAAGCCCTCCGGGTGCGGCCAGTCGGATCCGAAGATCACCCGGTCGACGCCGCACAGGTCGGCCATCTGCGCGAAGTCGTCCTCCCAGAACGGCGCGACGTAGACGCCTCGCCTGAACGCCTCGATCGGATTCTCCGGAAACGCCTGCGGCATCTTCTTGTAGGTGTTCTCGAACTGCTTGAACAGGTAGGGCACCCAGTCCGCGCCGTTCTCGATCGAGAGGATGCGCAGATCGGGGTTGCGGGTCAGCGCACCGTGGCAGACCAACGCCGCCATCGAGTCCTCGATGGGCCGCTTGCCCATCGAGACCATCCGGAACGCGGTCGGCTTGAACGGCAGGAACTCGTCGGCGGGCTCCCAGTCGTTGAGGTACTCCGCGTAGCCCGGAGTCGGAGGCGTGCATCGACACGGGGATGCCTGCCTTCACGCAGGCATCCCAGAACGGGTCGAACTCCTCAGTGCCGAACGAACGGGTGCCGCGCATGCCGGGCACCGGAGCCGGGCGGACCAGCACGGTCTTCGCACCGCGCTCCAGACACCACTCGAGTTCCTCGAGGGCGCGGTCGACGATCGGCAACGTGATGACCGGGGTGGAGAAGATGCGGCCCTCGTAGTTGAACTGCCAGGTCTCGTACATCCACTCGTTGAGCGCGTGGATGACGTCGTGGATGAGCGCGGGATCGTCCTTCATCCGCTCCTCGACCAGGCTGGCCAGGGTCGGGAACATCAGCGAGTAGTCGAGGCCGAGTCCGTCCATGACCTCCAGCCGCGCCGCGGGGTCGCGGAATGCGGGGATCGCCTTCATCGGCTTGCCCATCACCTCACGGAAGCTCTTGCCGCCGCTGCCGTGCCGGAAGTACTCCTCCTGGGCGCCGGGACGGGCGACGACCTCGAAGGTCGGGTTCGGGATGTAATCGCTGACCTGGTTGCGCACCATGATCTTGGTGCGGCCGCGGACCTCGATGTAGTCGATGACGTTCTTGCGGTGGTCCGGCAGGAACTTCGTCAGCGCCTCTTTCGGCTCGTAGAAGTGGTTGTCGGCGTCGAACACCGGATAGGGAAGCTGGCGTGTCATTTTCGCCTCCTGGAAGTCTCATTGGCTGCTGGTGGTAATGACATTACCACGTCTGGACCAGCGAAAACACCACCCCTGGCGAGACAGGTCATGCGGCGCAGGTCAGACAGGGTGGCCGGGACCGACGAGGCCGCTGACGCAGAAGTCGTAGATGTGGTCGGCGTCGACAGGAACGCCGTTCAGTTCGGCGCCGAGGACCTGCAGCCGCATGGCGCCGAGTGCCGATTGCATGATCAGGGCGGCGGTGGCGTCGACGTCGAGGCCGGCGCGGAACGAACCGTCGGCGATGCCGCGGTTGATGATGTCCTTGATCAGCTCATGCACCGGTGAGAGCACTCGGGCGTACTCGCGGGGCAGCGTCTCGGCGAGGTGGTCGTTGTAGTAGGTCAGGCCGCGGTTGACCCTGTCCTGGGTGGTCGATTCGGCGGGCGTGCAGATCCGGTCGATCAGCACGCGCAGGGCCTCGGCGCTCGGCAGGCCGGTGGTGTCCTCGCGCCACTTGCTTCGTCGACTCCGACATGATCTTGTCGATCAGCGCGAGCAGGAGTTCGTCTTTGGTGGAGAAGTGCTGGTAAAAGGAGCGCAGCGAGGTCTTTGACCGCTCAACGACCTCGAGCACCGTGAAGTCGGTGCGCCCGGTTTCGCCGAGGATCGCCAGCGCCGACTTCATGAAGCGTCGTTCGCGGGGTTCGGTATCGACCCCGCCGGCTTCCGAGGAGCCGATCGCTGGGCTTCGGCATGGTAATGACGTTACCGCTTTTGCAGAAGCTCGGTTAGTGTTCCCACCCATGACGACAGACTCAGCGCAGGCGCCGTGGACCGTGCAGGGACTGCTGGACCTGTTCGACGTGCAGCCCGATGGAGAGAACAGATTCATCGCCGAAACCGGCCCCGCAGGTGAGGACGAGCGACAGGTTGTCGAAGGCACGCAGGTGCTGGCGCAGGCGATTGTGGCTGCGGCCAAACGGTTTCCGGAAAAGTCGGTGCGGTCGGTATACGCGGTGTTCGCCCGTGCGGTGATGGTCGGGGCCGGGCCGGTCGAGCTGGAGATCGACGTGGTCAGCGAGGGCCGCTCCACCGCCACCGCGATCGTCGCGGCGAAGCAGAACGGCAAGCGGTGCATCACGGCCACGGTCCTTCTCGACGTTCCGACTGCCAGACGTGATCCGCCATCACCTACCGCGTCCCGCGATCGCCCCGCCCGCGGACGCGAACGTCTCGCCGATGCCGATGGTCGGACGTGAGCTGCGCCTCGTCGACGTCGTCGATGTCAACAGTCCTGACGAGGTCGGGCCGCCGGAGTTGTACGCCTGGCTGCACTACGACCCGATCCCGACCCGCGACGACCTGGCCAAGGCGTTGATCGCGTATTTCACAGGGCACCTTGGCATTTCGACGACGATGCGCGCTCACGAGGGCATCGGCACCGCGCAGTCACACCTGACGGTTTCAACCGCGCCGATGACCGTGGCGGTCAGCTTCCACGAGCCGGTTCGCTGGGACGGCTGGATCCTCTACACCCATGAGAGCACGCAGGTCGGTGCTGGCATGTCGTATGTCCGGGGTGCGGTGCACACCGAGGAGGGTGAGCTCATCGCGTCGTTCGCGCAGGACGCGTTGATCCGGCCGCTGCGGACTACCGACACCTCGATCAAGGAGCAGTCGCGGAACTTTCAGCTAGATCTTAGGTAGCCCTTGTCCGCGGGGATCTGGGCCGCGGTCACCAGTGACGACGCGTCGCTGGCCAGCCACAACACGATGTCGGACACCAGATCCGGGTCGGCCAGCGAGTCGGTGGGCAGCGCACCTGGCGAGAAGCTGTGAATGTAGTTCTGGTGGTCGGCGAACATCTGCCACATCGACGCGTCGTTGCCCATCGGGGTGTCGGTGCCGTACGGGTGCACCGAGTTGACCCGGATTCCGAACTCGCCGAGCTCGACCGCCAGCGAGTTGGTCAGGGCGACGACGCCGAACTTGCTTGCGCAGTAATGGCCGGCGCCCGGCACTGCCTTGATACCGGCCGCGGAGCTGATGTTGATGATCGAGCCGCCGTTGCCTGCCTCGATCATCGGCGGTACGACGGCCTTGATCGTGTTCCACAGCCCGGTCAGGTTGATGTCGATGACGTCCTGCCACTGCTGCGCCGAAATCTCCCATAGCCGACCCCAATTCAGCACGCCGGCATTCGCGACGACGATGTCGAGACGTCCGAACTGCTCCAAGGCATCGGCGATCACCCGCTGCTGCCCGGCGGCGTCGCGGACGTCGACCTCATCGGCGACGATCTTGCGGCCCTCACCCTCGACCAGGCTCACCGTCTCGGCGAGGTCCTCCGGCTGTGCAGGCGGATAGCCGTTGTGTTCGGCGACCGGCGCGCAGGCGTCGATCGCGACGATGTCGGCGCCTGCGCGGGCCAACCTGACGCAGTGCGAACGGCCTTGGCCGCGGGCGGCGCCCGTCACGTATGCGACCTTGCCTGCCAGCGGGGCATCAGGATTCGTCATGCCGGCATCTCCTTCGGAAGGGGTGCGGACACGGCGGCCCGCGTGGAGAACTGGTAGTCGGACAGCGGTGACCGGCGCGCGAACCGTCTTGAGCCGGTGATGGTCTGGGGGCGGTAGTAGACGACTTCTTGTTGCGAGTTGACGAAGTAACTGTTCAGGCCGCGGTTGCACTCGACGATGTAGGTCTGAACCGCCTTGCCGTGACGACGCATCCGCTCGTTCCAGCGGTTGAATGCGTCCTGGCTGACCTCCACGACCTGATCGCCGCGGCGGCGGGTCTCGTCGATCATCCGCACCGCGTGTTCGGCCATCGTCTCGTCGTAGTCCATCCATGCGAAACCGACGAAGCCGGTCGGCCCGACGATTTCCCAGCGGTTCGGCAAGCGTGGATGTGCGGTGCCCGCATAGCTGCGCATCCCATGTGCGCGGTAGAACTCGGCCAGGTCAAACCCGTTGGCGCCAAGCACTGTTCCTGGGCGGTAGGTCTCGGGATCGGTCCACAGCTCGTAGCCGGTGGCCGCCACGATCAGATCGGCCTCGCGTTCCACGCCGTCGGTGGTGCGCACCCCGTTGCGGGTGATCCGCTCGATCGAGGTGGTGATCAGCGCGGTGTTGGAGTTGTTCAGCGCCCGGAAGAACGCGCTGGAGATGACGGGGCGTTTGGCAAGGATTCCAATGCGGGGGATTAGCGCCTTTCGGTAGGTGGGGTCGTCGACCGTCGCACGAAGCAGCATGCGGTACAGCAGCCGGGACCACTTGTCGTACAGCGGCAGGACGCGGGTCAGCACCTTGTCCGGCAGCCGTGGAAGCAGATGCACGATGGGCACCACCATGAATGCGTCCATCGAGACCCGGCCTAGCACGTTGACTGCCGCGATGACGCCGGGCAGACGCAACACCTTCTGCGCCAGTGGTGAGAACTCGAAGTCGATCTTCGGCAGCACCCAACCCGGTGTGCGCTGATAGACGTCAAGGCTCTCGGCCTGCTCCGAGAGTGCCGCGGCGATCTGCACGCCGCTGGAGCCGGTTCCGATCACCGCAATCCGCTTGCCGCGGGTGTCGTAGTCGTCATCCCACGCGTTGGGTCGCAGGACGGTTCCGTCGAAGTCGTCGATGCCGTCGATGTCGACCTTCGCCTTGGCGTTGATGTAGCCGCCGACCGAGCTGATCACGAACCGCGCCGTCACCGTCGGCTGATCGCGAATCTCGAGTCGCCACATCCCCGAGCTTTCATCCCACTTCTGTTGCACTACTTCGGAGTTAGCACGCAAATGCGCATAAAGGCCAAGTTGACGCGCGGTGTCTTGAAAGTAGCGATAGAGCTCGGGGCCCGGCGCAAACAATCGGCTCCACTTGGGGTTAGGGTTGAACGACAGCTGATACCACAGCGACGGGATGTCGACGGCCAGGCCGGGGTAGTGGTTGTCGCGCCACGTGCCACCGAAGTCGTCGGCGCGTTCGAGAATGACGAAGTCATTGATTCCCTTCTTGCGCAACAGATGCGCCGCGGCGATGCCGCCGGGCCCGGCGCCGATGATCGCGACCTCGAACACCGGCTCACTCACCCGAGGCTCCCGCAAGGCCGGCGACAACGTGATCCGCCACGAAGCGCCGTACCGCCCGAGGGCTGTCCAGGTTTACCCCGATGGGCGGTAACAGCTCGAAACTCAACAACATTCGCACAATCCATTCGCTTGCCCGCCCGGGATCAACCCCGGCTCCGACTTCTCCGCGCTTCTGCGCTGCGCGTACACGTGGCTTCCACAACTCGATGGAACGCTTCATCAGGTCCTCGCCGATGTTGCGCAGCAGCAGTACCAGAACGCTTTCGTTGATGCCGCGTGGCGCGACCGAGTCGGAGCTCTGCCGGTGCGCGCAGATCACCACCGCCGCTGCGGCCACCTGGTCGGTCAACGTCGATTCCTTGTCGACCTCGGCCGCCATCGTCTGGGTGAACACCGACGCGAGATGGTCCAGCGCGGTCTTGATCGCGTGGTCGCGGCTGCCCAGCGCGTTGTGCACCGTGCCGCGAGAGACGCCCGCCGCTTCTGCGACGGCGGTGAGGCTGAACTGGCGCGGGCCAAGACGACGCAGTGTCTCGGTCGTGGCCGCCAGCAACATAGGGGACACCGACCGCTGCTCGGCGCGCATTTGAACACATTAACGAGATGTGTTCAATGTGGTCAATAGGTACTCAGTGATCGCTGACGTCGTAGGCGTGGTGGACGATGTCGTGCAGGTGGTAGATCGAGATCGTCGCGATGGTGAATTCGCTGCCGTTGCTGCGCAAGCCGCGCCGTGTCCACGCGTCGGCGGGCACGTTCGCGTAGGTGTCGGCCACGATGCTCGCGGCGTCGAACAGTTCGGTGGCGACCGTTGCCGGATCCTGGGAGGCGTAGTCGTCGGCGATCGCCGTCTCGTCCTGGTCCCAGTTGGGGAACTGCGGTTCATCCTCGGTCAGCATCAACCGGACCCGGTGATTGAAGATTCGGTGCACGTCGCGGACGTGGCAGCCGTATTCCAGCGTGGACCACACCGCGGGTTGGCGTCGCTGCTCGGCCCCTGGCTGGCCAAGTCGTGCGTACCCACTCGGTGGCGTCGCCGCGGATCCGGTCGGCGACCTGGGTGTGGTGCACCGCCGCGGGGTCAAAGCCGCACTCGGGGCACGGCCGAGTCAACACCCAGGTCCAGTCCTTGGTGTCGGGTTCGATGGGCTCAGGGGTCACGGCACCAGTGTGGCAGCCACTTCGCGCAGTTTCGTACCGGCGCCCGACGCGATCGGCTCGCCATGGCCGAAGCAGGCCGTCTCGACGTCGAGGGCGGCCAACCGCCGAAACGACGCCACGGTTTGTGCCCGGTCCTGGTTGAAGGTGCCCAGCATGACGGTGCCGACATTGGCGATGGTGTCGCCGGTGAACAGCACGCCGTGGCGCGGTAGATGGATCGCGATGCTGCCCTCGGTGTGGCCGGGGATCGCCAGGATCTCGGCGCCGCCACCGAAGTCGAGCACGTCGCCGTCGACGAGCTCCCGATCCACGGGCACGGGCGGTGCAGTGTCGGGCAGGCCGGCCGAAACCCGTTGATGGATAGGCACTTCCCAATCCTCGAACACCGGCGGCGGCAGTGCCGTGCCCGTCCGGATCGCCGCCGCGTCGCCGGCGCCCGCAAGGACCGGCGCTCCGGTCGGCTCGTGCAGTTCGGCGGCCGAGCCGCTGTGGTCGACGTGGCCGTGGGTCAACACGATCCGGTCGACGCCCGGCACAGCGGACAGGATCTCGGCGCCCGAGCCCGGTGCGCCGGTGTCGATCAACGTGACGGAATCACCGTCGCGCCAGACGTACACCTGCCAGCCGTTGACCCGCAGCATGGTCAGGTTTCGCTGTGATGGCAAGCGTGTCCATGCCTCGACGTTAGGTCGGCTGCCCGGGCGATCAAAGCGGATCAGCTCGCGGCGAAATCGCTCGAACAGCGCCGACCTGAGCACGTCGAGCGGCAGCCCGCCGAGATCCAGTGCGCGGCTGTGGAATTCCTTCAACGACAGCCCGCGGCCGAGCATCTCGTCGCGCAGCTGCTGCCAGATTCGCTGCCCGATCGCGTACGACGGAGCCTGGCCGGGCCAGCCCAGGTAGCGGTCCAGCTCGAAGCGCAGATTCTCCTCGGCCATCGCGCTGTGCGACTGCAGGAACACCCACGCCCGCTCGGCGTCCCAGACGCCGCCGTCCGGTGCCGTCAGCCCGCAGTGCACGCCGATGTCGATCACCACCCGCGCGGCCCGGAAGCGTTGGGCGTCCAGCATTCCCATCCGGTTGCCGGCGTCGTCGAGCCAGCCGAGCTCGGCCATCAGCCGCTCGGCGTACAGCGCCCAGCCCTCGCCGTGACCCGACACCCAGCAGCCCATCCGGCGCCACCGGTTCAGCCGGTCCGATGAGACGACCGCCCGGCCGACCTGCAGGTGGTGCCCGGGCACGCCCTCATGGAACACCGTGGTCGTTTCCTGCCAGGTGCGAAACGTGTCGACACCGGGCGGGACCGACCACCACATCCGCCCGGGACGGCTCAGGTCCTCGGACGGTCCGGTGTAGTAGATGCCGCCGGTCTGGGTCGGCGCGATCCGGCATTCCAGCGTGCGCAGGGCCGGGGCGATGTCGAAGTGCTTGTCGGCCAGCGACTCCACCGCGCGGTCGGACAGATCCTGCATCCACGCCTGAAGCGCGTCGGTGCCGTGCACCAGGTAGCGGGGCTCGTCGTCCAGCCGCCGCAGCGTCTCGCTGACCGAGGCCCCGGGATAGAGCCGATCTGCGATCGACTCCTGTTCGGCGACAATGCTTTCCAGCTGACCAAGACCCCACTGATAGGTCTCGTCGAGGTCGACGGAGGTGCCGAGGAACTCCCGCGACAGCAGCCGGTAGGCGTCGCGGCCGAACGCGTCCTCACGCCGTGCGTGCGGTGCGATCTCGTCGCGCAGCACCGCGGCGAGCGTGCCGTAGGCGTCGGCGGCCGCGGCGGCGCGCTGTTGCAGTTCCGCGTGCAGCGTCGCGTTTCCCGGCGCCGCGTCGGCGACCATGTCGACGAACAGCTGCTGGATCTGGCCGGCCTGGTCGATGCCGCGGGCCACCTGCCGGGCCGCGGGCGCATGCCCGGCCGCGACCGCCGCCCGCAGTGCTTCGGCGTAACCGGCGACACGGTCGGGCACCTTCGACATCCGCCTGCCGATCAGCGCCCAGTCCTCGTCGGTGTCGGTGGCCATCAGGTCGAACACGTCGCGCATCGACTGCAGCGGCGACGCGATCACGTTCAGGTCGCCGACATCCAGTCGGGCGTCGTGCAGCTCGATCTGCAGACCGAGTCGTTCGCGCATCGCCGCGATGGTCACCGGTCGACGTCGTCAACCGGGCTGGTTCCCTCGAGCTCGCGTAACGCCGAGCGGGCGGCGTCGACGCGGGCGGTTACGCCGTCGGGGGAGTAGTCGGTGATGTCGTCATCGTGGCCGATGATGCCCATTTCCGTTGCTGCGCAAGGGTCCAGCGCGGCGAACGTCTCGAGGTAGCGTTCGGCGACGGCGTCGACGGCCGTGGGAGGCCTAACCAAGGTTGTCGGTGGCGAAGGTGTCGCACTTCTTGGGGTCGCCGGTCTGGTAGCCGACGGTGAACCACTTCTGCCGCTGTTCGGACGATCCGTGCGTCCACGCTTCGGGGTTGACCCGGCCGGTCGTCTCCTTCTGGATGCGGTCGTCGCCCACCGACGAAGCGGCCGAGAGCGCGTCGGCAATGTCCTTGTCGCTCAACGGCTCAAGGAACGTCACGCCGGTGCTCTCCTGTTTGGTGATGGCCGCGTAGTGCGCCCACACGCCTGCGTAGCAGTCGGCCTGCAGCTCGGTGCGCACACCGCCGCCCGTCGCACCCTCCGGGTCCTGCTGTGCGCGGCCGAGGACGCCCTGCAGGTTCTGCACGTGGTGGCCGTACTCGTGGGCCACCACATACTCCTGCGCCAACGGCCCACCGCTGGAACCGAACTGGTCGACGAGCACCTGGAAGAAGTCGGTGTCGAAGTAGGCGGTCTGGTCGACGGGGCAGTAGAACGGCCCGACGTCGCTGGTGGCCGGTCCGCAGCCGGTCTGGACCTGACCCGTGAACAGCGTGGTGTGCGGCGGGGTGTAGCCCGGCAGCAGCTGCTGCCACACGCCGTCCACCGAGTTCGTCGTCGCCACCACGCGGCACTCCACATACTTGTTGGCGTCCGCACCGGTCTTGCACTGGCTCAGGTCGAATCCCGGCGCCTCGACGCCCCCGGTGTCGATCTGCTGCTGCTGCGGAATCACCGCGCTCGGGTCGACGCCGAGGAACAGCGCGACCACCACGATGATCAACCCGCCGAGGCCACCGCCGATCGCGATTCCGCGGCCGGGCCCGCGACCACCGCCAGTCGAGATGTTGCTCGTGTCGATCTGCATACCCTCGTTGAAGGTCATCGCACCGCTCCGTCGCTCGCCACACGCTGTTTGGACCCAGGTGCGTCCAGCTTTGCACACTACGATTTGGGTGTGGCGGTCGTTGTCCGGACATTCCACCGTCGTGCACACGGCCTTGGGGGATCTGCGCGGCACCACCGAAGGCGGTGTCGGCGTCTGGCGCGGGGTGCCCTACGCCGAGCAACCGGTTGGCGAGCGCCGGTTTCTGGCGCCCGCGCCGCTGCAGCCGTGGACCGGACTGCGCGATGCGCTCGAACACGGACCGCTCCCGCCGCAGAGCAAGTCATTCGTCGGCGGCGGTCGCGACGATCCGAAGGTTCGCGACGAAGCGTGTCTGACGCTTGACGGTGTGGTCGCCCGACACCAGCGGCTCGCTGCCGGTGATGGTGTGGATTCCCGGCGGCGCATTCGTATTCGGCGCCGGCCAGTTCCAGCTCTACAACGGGTCGCGACTGGCCGCCAACGGAAACGTGGTGGTGGTCAACGTCACCTACCGCATCGGGGTGTTCGGCGGCTTCGAACTCAGCGACCTCGGCGACGGATTCGACGACAACCTCGCGCTGCGCGATCAGATGGCCGCGCTGCGCTGGATCCGCGAGAACATCGCCGCGTTCGGCGGTGACCCCGACCGGGTGACCGTGTTCGGCGAGTCGGCGGGGGCGACGTCCGTGCTTGCGCTGCTGGCCAGTCCCGCGGCCGACGGCCTGTTCCGCCGCGCGATCGCGCAGAGCCCCGCGCTGCCGCTGATCGCCGACCGCGAGCTGCGGGCGAGGCAGGCGCACGAGTTCCTGCAGCGGCTGGGCGTGAGCGCCGCCGAGGTCAAGGCGCTGCCGCAGCGGCAACTGCGCCGCGCCGCGGGCATGCTGCAGCTCAAGAGCGCCGCGACGACGCCGACGCTGGCCTACGGGCTGACCTACGGCGTCGACCTGCTGCCGAAACATCCGGTCGACGCCGCCCGCGGCGGGCACGCTGGCCCGGGTGCCGCTGATCATCGGCACCAACAGCCACGAGGCGTCGATGTTCGCGTGGACCAAGCCGCCGATGCTGCCGACGACCACGGCGTCGATCGATGCCTACCTCGACCGCGTCGCACCCGACGCCAAGGAGCGCGTGCTGGCCGCGTACCCGGACTACCCGCGCAGGCGCGCGCTCGTCGCGTTCGGCTCTGACGTCATGTTCGGCGGCCCGGCGTGGGCGTTCGCCGACGCCTACAGCGCCCACGCGCCGACGCATATGTACCGGTTCGACCATTTCGGGTGGAGCCTGCGGGTTCTCGGGCTCGGCGCCACCCACGGCAGCGAGATCGTGCACATCCAGCACAGCTACGCGTCGTTCATCGGCCGCAAGCTGCACCCGCTCGGGCGGCGGCTGCAGCCGCCCGTCGGCAGGCGCATGCAGCGCGCCTGGCTGGACTTCGCGGCCAAGGGCTGGGAGACCGGCGAGATCCGTTGGTCCAGCGGACACGACTGGCCGATCTACGACACCGAGAACCGCTTCACCCGCATCATCCAGACCGCCCGCGACACGGTGGTCTCCGATCCCGACGCCGAGCGCCGCAAGGCCTGGGCCGGCCTGCCTGAGTTCGCGCGGATCAGGCGTAGTCGCTTGTCGGTGTAGTCGCGCAGGTTGTACAGGAACTTCTGGAACGTCCGGGCCATCACCGGCCTGCCGAGGGTCATCCCGATGCGCCCCGCAAGCGCCTTTCGGCTTCATCGCCATCACCCACGTCAGGTGGCAGCCGCTCGCCGTCGGCACTATGCGATAGTCCTCCGCGAACGCCGCGATGGTGCCGCTCGAGGCCTCGTTGAACCGAAAAGCCATGTGCGAGTACGGCTCCCAGGCCAGGAATTCCTCGTCGCCGACGATGCCGCCGCGCATGTCGACGGTCCGCGTGGTGCCGACACCGTGCGGCTGCGGGACTGGTCCACGTCACCTTGGTGATCGCCGTCGCCCAGTGCGGCCAGGACTCGGCGTCGTCGAGCACCTCGAAAAGCTGCTCGGGCGTGATCGTTCAGGTCGACGGTGCTGACGAACCGGAACGGTGCATGTCGATGAAGTCCAGGCCGACGCGTTCGCATGCCTTCATGGCCATACACCGTTAGAGCACGGTGTCGGGCACGGCCGACTTAGCCGGGACCGTCGCTGGCCGCCGCCAGCAACGGCACCAGCACGTCGCTGATCGGCGTGGCCAGCCCGTGCGCGGCGGCCTTGCGCAGGATGACGCCGTTGCGGATGTCCCACTCCAGCGGCCTGTTCGCTTCCCGGTCGGTCAGCATCGACGTGGTGATGTCGGCGGGGCCTGCGCCAGCAGGCCGACGATCTCGTCGATCACCTCGTCGCCGAGGTTGGCGCCGTCGGCCCGCGCGACGGCGAGGCACTCGGCCAGATAGCGGCGAGCCAGCGCGGCCACGTCGTCGCGGCGGAAGATGCCCGACGCGCCGCCCGGTCAGCACCATGAAGCCGACCACCGCGTTGACCAGCAGCTTGTGCCACGCGGCGGTGAGGAAGTCGGGGTCGAGCTCGACCGTGACCCCGGCGCCGCGCAACAGCTCGGCGAGCGCTCGCGGCCGCCTCGGTGTCCGGCAGCACCAGCCGACGCCCGGTGCGCACCCGCACCCAGCCTTCCGGCTGCACTTCCGACGAGATCCAGACGGCGGCCGGCACGACCGTCGACGAGGGGCAGAACCGGCCCACCCGTTCGACCTGTTCGACGCCGTTCTGCAGCGCGCACACCACGGTGTGTCTCGTCGCACAGCCGCGCCAGCCAGGCGCCGGCCTGCTCGTTCTGGGTGTCCTTGACGGCGAGGAACACCACGTCGACCGGACCGTCTACCTCGGCGGGATCGGTGTGCACCGGCCCCGGCAGCACGATCGGATCGTGGTCGTCGGGCCGCACCTCGATCGATTCGCGCGGTGTGTGCCCGCACAGCAGGACCGGGTGACCGGCGGCGTGCAGATACGCGGCGACGGTCGCACCGATGGCGCCGGGTCCGATGAGTGCGATGCTGCGTAGCCCACGATCGCCAAGCTACCGGCGGTCAGGCCCCCTCTACACTTGGCAATCGTCTCGTCAGGCCATTCACAGGGAGTTTTTGTGCTGCGCACTCATGCCGCCGGTTCGTTGCGGACCACCGATGCCGGGCAGAAGGTGACGCTGGCCGGCTGGGTGGCGCGTCGCCGCGACCACGGCGGCGTCATCTTCATCGATCTGCGCGACGCGTCCGGGGTGTCGCAGGTGGTGTTCCGCGAGGGCGACGTGCTGGCCCAGGCGCACCGGCTGCGCGCCGAGTTCTGCATCGCCGTCGACGGTGTCGTCGAGATCCGGCCCGAGGGCAACGCCAACCCCGAAATCGCCACCGGGCGAGATCGAGGTCAACGCGACGTCGCTGACCGTGCTGGGGGAGAGCGCGCCGCTGCCGTTCCAGCTCGACGAGCCCGCCGGCGAGGAGGCCCGGCTCAAGTACCGCTACCTGGATCTGCGCCGCGACGGCCCCGGCGCGGCGATTCGGTTGCGCTCCAAGGTAAATGCCGCCGCCCGCGAGGTGCTGGCCGCGGCACGACTTCGTCGAGATCGAGACGCCGACGATGACCCGGTCGACGCCGGAGGGTGCGCGCGACTTCCTGGTGCCCGCGCGGCTGCAGCCGGGGTCGTTCTACGCGCTGCCGCAGAGCCCGCAGCTGTTCAAGCAGCTGCTGATGGTCGCGGGCATGGAGCGCTACTACCAGATCGCCCGCTGCTACCGCGACGAGGACTTCCGCGCCGACCGGCAGCCCGAGTTCACCCAGCTCGACATGGAGATGAGCTTCGTCGACACCGAGGACGTCATCGCGATCTCCGAGGAGATCATCACGGCGCTGTGGGCGCTGATCGGCTACGAGGTGCCGACGCCGCTGCCGCGGATGACCTACGCCGACGCGATGCGCCGTTTACGGCTCGGACAAACCCGATCTGCGGTTCGGCCTGGAACTCGTCGAGTGCACCGAGTACTTCAAGGACACGCCGTTCCGCGTGTTCCAGGCGCCCTACGTCGGCGCGGTGGTCATGCCGGGCGGCGCATCTCAGCCGCGCCGCACGCTCGACGGCTGGCAGGAGTTCGCCAAGCAGCGCGGGCACCGCGGGCTGGCCTACGTGCTGGTCGGCGAGGACGGCACGCTGGGCGGTCCGGTGGCCAAGAACCTGTCCGACGCCGAGCGCGACGGCCTGGCCGCGCATGTCGGCGCCTCGCCGGGGGACTGCATCTTCTTCTCGGCCGGCCCGGCCAAGCCGTCGCGGGCGCTGCTCGGCGCGGTCCGCATCGAGATCGCCAAGCGGCAGGACCTGATCGACCCGAACGCGTGGGCGTTCACGTGGGTGGTCGACCCGCCGCTGTTCGAGCCGGCCGACGAGGCGACCGCGTCCGGCGACGTCGCCGTCGGGTCCGGCGCGTGGACGGCGGTGCACCACGCGTTCACCGCACCCAAGCCCGAGTTCGCGGACAGCATCGACACCGATCCGGGCAGCGTGCTGGCCGACGCCTACGACGTCGTGTGCAACGGCAACGAGATCGGCGGCGGCTCGATCCGTATCCACCGCCGCGACGTCCAGGAAAAGGTGTTCGCGGTGATGGGCCTCGACAAGGCCGAAGCCGAGGAGAAGTTCGGATTCCTGTTGGAAGCGTTCATGTTTGGCGCACCGCCGCACGGCGGCATCGCGTTCGGCTGGGACCGCATCAACGCGCTGCTGTCCGGCATGGACTCGATCCGCGAGGTCATCGCGTTCCCGAAGTCCGGCGGCGGCGTCGACCCGCTGACCGGTGCGCCCGCGCCGATCACGCCGCAGCAGCGCAAGGAATCGGGAATAGACGCCAAGCCGCCGAAGCTTGAAGGGGCATGACCGCAGCCGCGACCAGACGCCGAGACCCTCAAGGCGCTCAACAAGTCCATCGTCGAGGAATTCCGCGCCAACGACGGCAAGGTGGGCGGCCCTTTCGAGGGCAACGAGCTGTTGCTGCTGACGACCACCGGCGCCAAGTCGGGTCAGCCGCGGGTGTCGCCGCTGTCCTGTAAGCGCATCGACGGCAAGTTGTTCATCATCGCCGGAAACGGCGGCGCGGACGTCAACCCGTCCTGGGTGTACAACCTGCGGGCCAACCCGAGCGCGCACGTGGAACTCGCCGGTGAGTCATTCGACGTGACCGCGCGTGAACTGCCGCCCGCCGAGCGCGATGGCCTCATTCCCAAGATCACCGCCGAGATCTCCGCCTTCGCCGAGTACCAGGCAAAGACGAACCGCGTCATCCCGATCTTCGAACTCCAGCCCGTATAGATGTCGCCCCTGCGCGTCGGGATCATGCTGCCCAGCCGCGAAACCGCGATGACGGGTCAGCACGACGCGCGCGGGCTGATTGAGTTTGCAAGGACTGCCGAAGCGGCGGGATTCGACTCGGTCTGGGTCGGCGACTCATTGCTTGCGCGCACGCGCGCGGAGCCCCTGTCGATCCTTTCCGCGGTGGCCGCGGTTACGGATCGTGTCGCATTGGGGACGGCGGCGTTGATCGCACCGCTGCGTCACCCGACTCCTCGCGGCAGCCCAGGCGGCTACCGTCGACCAGCTCTCGGGCGGCCGGCTGATTCTCGGGCTCGGTTCGGGTGCCCCGCTGCCGGAGAGCCGCCGCGAATTCGACGCGGTGGGAATGCCATTCGCCGGACGCAGCGTCCGGCTCGACAAGACAGTCACGATGTGGCGGCAAACGTGGGACGGGCAGGGAGAGTTCGCCGATGCATTGCCCGCGGCGCGGTCCGGTGGCCCGCCAGTGTGGTTGGCCGGTGGCGACACGGCGAAGGTCATCGAGCGGGTGGCGACGACATACGACGGCTGGCTGCCCTACATTCCCGACGTGAATGCCTATGCGCGCGCGTGGGACCGGATCCGGGCCCAGGCCGTGCGGGACGTCACCCCGGCGCTGTACGCGACCGTCAATCTCAACGACGACAAGGCCCGCGCCGATGAGGAACTCGACGAGTACCTGCTGGCGTATTACGGCCAGCCCCTCGACGTGATGCGCTACGTCCAGGCGATCCGCGGTGGCTCGGCGACGGAATGCCTGGACTGGCTGGCGCGTTACGTCGACGCGGGCGCGCGACACCTGATCTGCGGATCGGGTCGCTTCACGCGCGTCCCGAATCCGTCGCCGAACAACTACTGCCTGCGTTGAAGGAGCTTGGAACACCATGACCGAAATACCCGACGCCGAAACCATGAAGGCGTTCAACAAGAGCATCGTCGAGGAGTTCCGCGCCAACGGAGGCAAGGTCGGCGGCCCGTTCGAAGGCGCGACCCTTCTGCTGCTGACCTCGACCGGCGCCAAGTCGGGTCAGCCGCGGCTGGCGCCGCTGGCGTACCTGACGATCGACGGGAAGATGATCATCATCGGTTCGAAGGCCGGTGCCGACACCAATCCCGACTGGGTGCACAACCTGCGGGCCAACCCGCCGCGCAAATCGAAGTCGGGACGGAGGCCTACGACGTCACCGCCCGCGAGCTGCCGCCCGAGGAGCGCGACGAGACGTAGCCGAAGGTCGTCGCACGTTGCGCCGGGTTTCGGTGACTACCAGACCAAGACGAGCCGCGTCATCCCGCTGTTCGAACTGCAGCGGGCTTAACGCGAACGAGAAGCCAGGGTCGTGAAAGGCACCTGATCACGACCCTGGCTTCTGCTCGGTGGGGCTTACAGCCGCTCGATGATGGTGGCGTTGGCCATGCCGCCGGCCTCGCACATCGTCTGCAGCCCGTAGCGGCCGCCGCGCTGCTCGAGCGCGTTGACCATCGTCGTCATGATGCGCGCACCGCTGGCGCCCAGCGGGTGGCCGATCGCGATCGCGCCGCCGTTGACGTTCGTCTTGGCCAGATCGGCGCCGGTGTCGTGCGCCCATGCCAGCACGACCGGTGCGAACGCCTCGTTCACCTCGAACAGGTCGATGTCGGCGAGCGTCAATCCCGCGCGCTGCAAGACCTTCTCGGTCGCCGGGATGACACCGGTCAGCATGTACAGCGGATCGGAGCCGACGACGGTCGCCGTGTGGATGCGGGCGAGCGGACGCAGCCCCAGTCGCTTGGCCACCTCGCTGGTGGTGATCAGCACGGCTGCGCTGCCGTCGGACAGCGGCGACGAGTTGCCAGCGGTGATCTCCCAGTTGATCTGCGGGAAGCGGGCCTCATAGCGCCGGGTTGTAGAACGCCGGCTTCAGTCCGGCCAGCGTCTCGACCGTCGTGCCGGGACGGATGATCTCGTCGGTTGCCAGCCCGGCGATCGGCGCGAGCTCGTTGTCGAACCGGCCCTCTTTGGTTGCCGCCGCGGCCTTTTCGTGGCTGCCCGCGGAGAACTCGTCGAGCTGCTGTCGCGAGAAACCCCACTTGGCGGCGATCAGCTCGGCGCTGATGCCCTGCGGCACAAGGCCTTCGGGATAGCGCTGCGCCATCGCGCCGAACGGGTCGCTGCCCGGCAGCACGCTCGAGCCCATCGGCACCCGGCCCATCGACTCCACGCCCGCGGCGACCACGATGTCGTAGGCGCCCGAGATAACGCCCTGCGCGGCGAAGCTGATCGCCTGCTGGCTGCTGCCGCACTGACGGTCGACGGTCGTGCCGGGCACGGACTCTCGGGAACCCGGCGCCCAGAACCGCGTTGCGCGCGATGTTGACGGCCTGGTCGCCCACCTGGGTGACCGCGCCGGCGATGACGTCGTCGATCTGCGCCGGGATCGATCCCGGTCCGGGCGACCAGCTCCTTCAGGCTGTGCGCGAGCAGGTCGACAGGCAGCACGTCGTGCAGCGCGCCGCTGGCCTTGCCCTTTCCGATCGGGGTGCGTACCGCTGCGACGATGACCGCGTCGCGGCCTGCATATCCGGCCATTTCTGCCTCCTGTGACTCGACGCTGAGTGATGCTCTCTATACCCAGCTATACCACCTGGGTATACTTAGAACAACTCAGAGATAGGGTGAATTCCATGACAGTGCTGCAGGGCACACTCGCCGACCGCGACGCGTGGTCGGCGGTGGGCGAGTGCCCGATCGAGAAGACGATGGCGTTGCTTGGCACCAAGTCGGCGATGCTGATCATGCGTGAGGCCTACTACGGCACCACCCGGTTCGACGACTTCTGGCGGCGTGTCGGTGTGACGAAGGCCGCGGCGGCGGCGCGGCTGTCCGAACTGGTCGAGGCCGGCTTGCTCGAGCGGCGGCCCTACCAGGAGCCGGGCCAGCGCAGCCGCGACGAGTACGTGCTCACCGATGCGGGCCTGGACTTCATGCCGGTGGTGTGGGCGATGTTCGAGTGGGGCCGGCGCCACCTGCCGTACGCCCGACGCCGCTGCGGCTGGCCCACAAGGACTGCGGCGCCGACGCGACCGTCGAGCATCCGCTGCGCCGAGGGGCACGATGTCCCCGCCGACGAGCTCGCGATCCGGCTCGCCAAGAAAACCAGCTAACCCCAAGCGAATTCACAGCGGCGGGCAACAGGGCGACGATCTCAGCGAAGCTACGGTGAGCCATGGCAAACACCACAGAGCACCCTGCGCACCGGGGATTCGTACCGCCGAAGCTGCCCATGCCGCTCAACCCTGCGCTCGCCAAGCACGCCGAAGCGCGTGCGGCAAGCATCCAGAATCGGATCGCCGACGTCATCACCCGGTTCGCCGGCTCGATGGCGTTCGTCTACTTCCACATCATTTGGTTCGCGGTCTGGATCATCTGCGGGATCGAGGGCTATCCGTACGGGTTGTTGACGATGATCGTGTCGCTCGAGGCGATCTTCCTGTCGACCTTCGTGATGATCAGTCAGAACCGGGCCGACTTCAAGCGCCAGGCCGCCGCGGATCAGCAATGGAAGATGGTGCAGGAAGAAGACGCGCAGAACGTCAAACTGATCGAGCTGTCAAACGAGATCCTCGAGCTGACAAAGGCCGTTCATGCCCACACGGTGGCGGTTCAGTCGGTAAAGCAGTAGGAATCGCTGGACGCGTCACCGCCCTGCAGCCGCGTCTGGTGCACCCGCAGGCCGCGGAATTCGTCGCCGTGCGGGAAGAACCCGGCGTCGGGAACCAGCCCGCCCGCGTCGACGTCGGCATCCAACTTGGCCATCCACGCGCCGACCCCGTCGGGGTAGAACACCTCGTCCCACGCCGCGTACAGCGAGTTGGTGGCGTACACGCGCCGGCCGTCGCGGCTGATCTCCACCATCTGCGGCCCGCCCGCGAGGCGCATATCCGGGTCCGCCGGATGCGGCTCGCGCCGCACCACACCGCCGAGGCGAACCGACGCCGTCTCACGCGGGTGGAACGGATCGCTGACATCGAACTGTTTGAGTTCCCCTGTGCCCCAGCATGATACGTAGAGCCAGCGATCGTCGACCGACAAATCGATGTCGGACACCAGCGGCGGCACCGCACCGAACGGCTTCAACGCGGGCGGCAGGTCGTCGGCGTCGGCCGGTTCGGCAGGGATGGTGATGACCTTGTCGACCGCCCACCGATCCGCCGTCTCTGGTGCCACAGCCACACCGATGCCGAGAGATCCTCGACGCTGATCACCACGCCCACGAAGCCGTACGCCTTGGTCGGGTCGTGGGCGGGACGCAGCTCGAGCACCATCTGGTGGGCGTCGCCGAGATCGACGCGCTGGGTCAGCTTGCGCTCGGACATGCTCCAGAAGTTCAGGTGGTGCCCGAATTTTCGGCCAAGCAGGTCCTCCGGGTTGAGCCCGTCCTCGATCATCGACGGCGTGGCCCACTCCGAAGTGACGACCGTGTCGTAGCGCAGATGCCACCACACGTCGTAGGCGAAGAATTGCGGTCCGCGGTCGGCCTCCCACGGCCCGATCACCTCGAACGTGTCGTGATCGAGCAGCGCGACACCGCCAGGGCCGTCGTCACCGTTCGCGCCGCCCAGCGCCGACATGAAGATGCCGCCCGGCCCGCAGTGCACGGTGTGCGGCCGCGAGTATCCGGCCTTGGCCGCGAGCTCGTCGGCCTCAATCGTGTGTGTCAACACCGGGTTTCGCGGGTCGGGTTTGGTGTCGAGGACATATGTGTTCGACGACCGGATACCGGGGACGACAAGGTAGCGCCGTTCGGGCGCATGGCCGTTGTGGCCGTCGTGGCCCTCGTGACACAGGGCGCTCGAGCAGGCGTTCCAGCCGAAGTGGTGAAGTTCGTTGCCGGCTGTCGGGAGCTCGGACCAGCCGACCACCCGACCGTACGACGACGAGCCGGAGTCGCAGTCCACCACGGCAAGCGCGTCCTTCGCCTGGCCGGCCGGGTCGAATGCGACAACGTAAGCAAGCTGCTCGGGCGCTGCGGCGACGGCGGCACCCGGGCTGCGGTAAAACGTCGGATCTGTTGCAGCCATGCAACAGATCATCCTCTGACGCCGGCGTAATTAATCGCTGTTCTCCAGGAACGCCTTGGCGAGTGTCTTCGGTGCTTGCGCCAACCAGGCCTCGGTGATCAGTTCCTTGAGCTCCGGCACACCGATCTCGGCCAGGCGCACCAGCACCGCCGGATAGCCGTCGAAATGCGGGGTGGTGAAGTACACGCCGGGATCGTCGGCGATGAGCGCGAACTTCACGCCCTCATCCGCGACCCGGGCGCCGAGGATGTCCCCATCGGGCGCGTCGGCGCCGAGCGCCGCGTAGTCGGCCTTGCGCAGCGGCCGTTCCCAGGCGATCAGCTTCTTGCGCACCCGCCAGTTGCGCGGTGAAGGCTCCGCGGTTTCGGGAAGCTCACTGACAATCCGCGCGACGTCATCCCACGTGGCCACGGACCCCAGACTAGAAGCTGTGGTCGTGCAACAACGTCGGCTGCGGCGGTGCCTGCTGCGACAGATCGAGGTCGTGCACATCGAGCACCCGTTCGCGGAACCACTGATGGAACGGCGCGTCCGACGACGTGATGGCCTGCATGGCCGTGGGTATGTCGTCGGCCTCCAGGTACACGATATCCACCGTGCCGTTGGGCGTTTCCTGTTGCCAGACGGTGTGGTGTTTGAAGCCGGCCTTCTTCCACTCGGATTGATATTCTTCGCGCCGCTCACCGTCAAGCGTGCTCATCCATTCGCGGTCCGCCTGTTCCTTGCCCGATGGCACAGGCACGACAAAACCAATCGAACTCATAACTCACCCCCGTGAATTTGCTATAGCGCCAGCGTACGTCGCGCCGGGCGCCAAATCAGCGGTTTGTGCACTTCATGGCGGCCGCTACTGTCCGGGCATGCTGCATTTGCGGGTAATCGCGCCAACCGAACTTCGCGAGCCGGTGATCGACCTTCTGACCGCCAACCCCGGTGCGACGCACCTCGTTGTCCACCGCGATGCGGCACTCGATCCCCGAGGGGACGAGATCACCGCCGACATCGCCAGGGAGTCGGCCAACGAGGTCGTCGACGGGCTCAAGGCGCTCGGGGTCAAGGAACGCGGCGCGATCACCCTCGACTTCATCGACACGGTGCTGTCGACGCGGGCGTACCGGGCCGAGGACAAGGCCGAGGGCGATCCCGCCGACGCCGTGGTGTGGGACGAACTGGCGGCGCGCACGCGCGAAGAGTCCACGCTCAACGTCACCTACATGACGTTCCTGTGCCTGGCGTGCCTGATCGCCGCGGTCGGCGTGGTCACCGACTCGCCGGTGACCGTGGTCGGGGCGATGGTGGTGGGACCCGAGTTCGGTCCGCTGGCGGCGCTGGCCGTCGGCGCTGGTGCGGCGACGGATGTATCTCGCGCGCCGCGCGGCGGCGGCCCTGCTGGTCGGCTTCCCGGTCGCGATGCTCGTCACAGCGCTCGGCGTGCTGGCCGGCGAGGCCGTCGGCTGGATCACCGTCGAGAGCACCCGCGAACTGTCCGAGGTCGACTTCATCTTCCAGGTCGGTCCGCTGTCGTTCGTGGTCGCGTTGTTCGCCGGCGCCGCGGGCATGCTGTCGCTGGTGTCGGCGAAATCGGCTGCGCTGGTCGGGGTTTTCATCTCGGTGACGACGGTTCCCGCCGCCGGGTTCGCCGTCGTCGCGGCGACGGTCGGTGACTGGGACATCGCCGCGCAATCCGCCGCGCAGCTGGCGGTCAACCTGGTCGGGATCGTGCTGGCCGGGGTGTTCGTGTTGTGGGTGCGGCAGCTTGCCGATCCGTCGTCAACAGAGCATGCGCAGCGCGGCCGGTGTGATGTGATCGCATCGTGGGCATCAAGGTGGCGCTGGAGCATCGCACCAGCTACACGTTCGATCGGCTGGTGGAGGTGCATCCCCATGTCGTTCGGCTGCGCCCTGCGCCGCACTCGCGGACCCCGATCGAGGCCTACTCGCTGCAGGTCGAGCCCGCCGATCACTTCATCAACTGGCAGCAGGACGCGTTCGGCAACTTCCTGGCCCGCCTGGTGTTCCCGAACCGCGCCCGCAGCCTGACCATCACCGTCGGGCTGATCGCCGACATGAAGGTCATCAACCCGTTCGACTTCTTCATCGAGGACTGGGCCGAACACATCGGCGTTCGAGTACCCCAAGGCGCTGGCCGAAGACCTCAAGCCCTATCTGCGCCCGGTCGACGAGGGCGGCGAGGGCTCGGGGCCCGGCGACCTCACCGCAGGCGTGGGTGAAGAACTTCTCCGTCGCGCCGGGCACCCGCACCATCGACTTCCTCGTCGCGCTCAACCGGGCGGTCAACGCCGACGTCGGCTACAGCGTGCGGATGGAACCCGGTGTGCAGACACCGGATCACACGCTGCGCACCGGCATCGGCTCGTGTCGCGACTCGGCGTGGCTGCTGGTGTCGATCCTGCGCCAGCTGGGTCTGGCCGCCCGCTTCGTGTCCGGCTACCTGGTGCAGTTGACCTCCGACGTCGAGGCGCTCGACGGGCCGTCGGGGCCCGCCGCCGACTTCACCGACCTGCACGCCTGGGCCGAGGTGTACATCCCCGGCGCGGGCTGGATCGGCCTGGACCCGACGTCGGGGCTGTTCGCGGGCGAGGGCCACATCCCGCTGTCGGCGACGCCCGCATCCGGAGTCGGCGGCGCCGATCACCGGCGCGACCGAGCCGTGCGAGACCACGCTGGACTTCTCCAACGTCGTCACCCGCGTGCACGAGGATCCGCGCGTCACGCTGCCCTACACCGAGGCGGCGTGGGGTGCGATCTGCGCGCTGGGCGCCCGCGTCGACGAACGGCTGGCCGCCGGCGATGTCCGGCTCACCGTCGGCGGCGAGCCGACGTTCGTCTCGATCGACAACCAGGTCGACCCCGAGTGGACCACCGACGCCGACGGGCCGCACAAGCGCGAGCGCGCCTCGGCGCTGGCGGCCCGGCTGAAGAAGGTCTGGGCGCCGCAAGGCCTGGTGCAGCGCAGCCAGGGCAAGTGGTATCCGGGAGAACCCTTGCCGCGCTGGCAGATTGGGCTGTATCTGGCGCACCGACGGCGAGCCGCTGTGGACGCAATGCCGACGCTGCTGGCCGACCCGTGGCCGACCGACGCGGAGCCGCCGAGGCGCCACCCGACGCCGGGCTGCAGGTGCTCGGCGCGATCGCCGACGGCCTCGGGCTGCCGGCCTCCCAGGTGCGGCCGGCCTACGAGGACGCGCTGGGCCGGCTGGCCGGTGCGGTGCGGCAGCCCGACGGGTGAACCTGTCGCGCCGGAGGACGATCTGGCCGACGACGCCGCCGACCGCGCGCCGCGCTGCTGGCCCGGCTCGACGAGCCCGTCACCGAGCCCGCCGCCTACGTGCTGCCGCTGCACCGCCGCGACGACGACTCGGGCTGGGCCAGCGCCGACTGGCAGCTGCGCCGCGGCCGCATCGTGCTGCTCGAGGGCGACTCGCCGGCCGGGCTGCGGCTGCCGCTGAACTCGATCAGCTGGCATCCGCCGCGAGCCGTCCTTACGAAGCCGACCCGCTCGCCAAGCGCGGCTGGCTGCCGGCGGCGCCCGAACCGGACGACGCGCGGTCGAGGAGTCGAGGACGCCGAGGCCGTGCCCACGACCGCGATGGTCGCCGAGATCCGCGACGGGCTTGCTCTACATCTATCCTGCCGCCCACCGAAGCAGCTGGAGCACTTCGTCGACCTGATCACCCGCGTCGAGGCCGCCGCGGCCAAGGTCGACTGCCCGGTGGTCGATCGAGGGCTACGGGCCGCCGCCCGATCCGCGGATCGAGTCGATGAGCGTCACCCCCGACCCCGGCGTCATCGAGGTCAACGTCGCGCCGACGGCCAGCTTCGCCGAGCAGAAGCAGCAGCTGGAAACCCTCTACGAGCAGGCCCGGCTGGCCCGGCTGTCGCACCGAGTCGTTCGACGTCGACGGCACCCACGGCGGCACCGGCGGCGGCAACCACATCACGCTGGGCGGCATCACGCCCGCCGATTCGCCGCTGCTGCGCCGCCCCGACCTGCTGGTGTCGCTGCTGACCTACTGGCAGCGCCACCCGTCGCTGTCGTATCTGTTCGCCGGCCGGTTCGTCGGCACCACCTCGCAGGCGCCGCGCGTCGACGAGGGCCGCGCCGAGGCGCTCTACGAGCTGGAGATCGCGTTCGCCGAGATCGCGCGGCTGTCACGTCAAGGCGCAAGCGGCGGCGGCAAGCCGTGGATCACCGACCGCGCGCTGCGCCACCTGCTGACCGACATCACCGGCAACACCCATCGCGCCGAGTTCTGCATCGACAAGCTCTACAGCCCCGACAGCGCCCGCGGCCGGCTGGGCCTGCTGGAGCTGCGCGGCTTCGAGATGCCACCGCACTATCAGATGGCGATGGTGCAGTCGCTGCTGGTGCGCTCGCTGGTGGCCTGGTTCTGGGACGAGCCGCTGCGCGCCCCGCTGATCCGCCACGGCGCCAATCTGCACGGCCGATACCTGTTGCCGCACTTCCTGATTCACGACATCGCCGATGTCGCCGCCGACCTGCGCGCGCACGGCATCAACTTCGACACCAGCTGGCTGGACCCGTTCACCGAGTTCCGGTTCCCGCGCATCGGCACCGCGGTGTTCGACGGCGTGGAGATCGAGCTGCGCGGCGCGATCGAACCGTGGAACGTGCTCGGCGAGGAATCCACCGCCGGCGGCACCGCCCGCTACGTCGACTCGTCGGTGGAACGCATCCAGGTCCGGCTGATCGGCGCGGACCGGCACCGCTACGTCGTCACCGCCAACGGCTACCCGATCCCGCTGCTGGCCACCGACAACCCCGACGTCCAGGTCGGCGGCGTGCGGTTCCGGGCCTGGCAGCCGCCCAGCGCGCTGCACCCGACCATCACCGTCGACGGGCCGCTGCGCTTCGAGCTCGTCGACACCGTGACCGGGATGTCGCGCGGCGGCTGCACCTACCACGTGTCGCATCCGGGCGGCCGCGCCTACGACAACCCGCCGGTCAACGCGGTGGAGGCCGAGTCGCGGCGGGGCCGCCGCTTCGAGGCGACGGGATTCACCCCTGGAAAGGTGGACATGTCGGACATCCGCGAGAAGCAGGCGCGGCAATCCACCGATGTGGGCGCGCCGGGCATCTTGGATCTGCGGCGGGTGCGTACCGTTCTGCAGTGATGGCCCTTCCCGCAGCGAATCCGCACGACATCGACAACCTGCTGGCCCGGTACCGCACCGCGCGGGCCCAGCAGGCGCTGTTCGATGTCCGCGCCGCGGCGCGAGCACCGGGTACGACGAATTCGTCGACGCGGCAGGCAATGTGCGCCCGGCCTGGCAGGAGCTCGCCGAATGCGTGGGCGAGCGGGGCCGCGGCGGACTGGACCAGCTGCGGTCGGTCGTCCGCGGCCTGGTCGACAACGACGGCATCACCTACATCCAGGTCGACCGGCACGGCGATGCGGTCACCAACGGCGACGGCACCGCTGGAGCCGGGGCCGTGGCACCTCGACGCGCTGCCGCTGGTGCTCTCCGCGTCGGACTGGGACACCCTGGAATCCGGTCTGGTGCAACGCTCCCGGCTGCTCGACGCCGTGCTGGCCGATCTGTACGGGCCACGCCATGCGGTGACCAGCGGGGTGCTGCCGCCGCAGCTGCTGTTCGCGCACCCGGGTTACGTCCGGGCCGCCCGCGGCATCGAGGTGCCCGGCCGGCACCAGCTGTTCCTGCACGGCTGCGACATCAGCCGCGCCGCCGACGGCAGCTTCCGGGTGAACGCCGACTGGACCCAGGCGCCGTCGGGGGCGGGCTACGCGCTGGCCGACCGGCGAGTGGTCGCGCACGCCATCCCCGACCTGTACGAGCGGATCGGGCCGCGGCCCGCCTCGCCGTGGGCGCAGGCGCTGCGGCTGGCGCTGATCGACGCCGCCCCGGAGTCGGCCGAGGAGCCGGTGGTGGTGGTGCTCAGCCCCGGCATCCACTCCGAGACCGCGTTCGACCAGGCCTATCTGGCCAGCGTGCTGGGCTTTCCGCTGGTGGAGAGCGCCGACCTGGTGGTGCGCGACGGCAAGCTGTGGATGCGGTCGATGGGCACGCTCAAGCGGGTCGACGTGGTGCTGCGCCGGGTCGACGCCGAGTACGCCGACCCGCTTGGACCTGCGCGCCGATTCCCGGCTCGGCGTGGTCGGCCTGGTCGAGGTGCTGCGCCGCGGTGCGGTGACGGTCGTCAACACGTTGGGCAGCGGCATCCTGGAAAGCCCTGGGCTGCTTCGCTTTCTGCCCGAGCTGGCCGAGCGGCTGCTGGGGGAGACGCCGCTGCTGCAGACGGCGCCGATGTACTGGGGCGGCATCAACACCGAGCGCTCGCACCTGCTGACCAACCTGTCGTCGCTGCTGATCAAGTCGGTGACCGGCGGCGACGCCGATCGTCGGGCCGGCGTTGTCGTCCGCGCAGCGCAAGTCGCTTGGCGCGCGCATCGAGGCCACGCCGTGGCAGTGGGTGGGCCAGGAGCTGCCGCAGTTCTCGTCGGCGCCAACCGACTACTACCCGGGCGGGCTGTCGTCGGCCAGCGTCGGCATGCGGTTGTTCACGGTGTCCCAGCGCAGTGGCTACGCGCCGATGATCGGCGGGCTGGGTTACCTGCTGGCGCCGGGCAACGCCGCCTATCGAGTTGAATACCGTTGCAGCCAAGGATATCTGGGTGCGCACGCCGACACGCGTCACGGCCGAGCGGATTCCGACGGCCGCCGGTCGAGCTGCCCGCGATGACGCCGAGCCCGACCCGGGCGGTCAGCTCGCCGCGCGTGCTGTCCGACCTGTTCTGGATGGGCCGCTACGCCGAACGGGCCGAGAACATGGCCCGGCTGCTCACCGTCACCCGCGAGCGCTACCACGAATTCCGCTACCGCCGGGAGATGGACGGCAGCGAGTGCGTGCCGGTGCTGCTGGCGGCGCTCGGTCACATCACCGGGACCGACACCGGCGCAGGCGGCGACTACGCCGAGATGGTCGCGACCGCGCAGACGCACGCTGTGGTCGTTGACCGCCGACCGGCACCGCTCCGGGTCGCTGGCGCAGTCGGTCGAGCGACTCGGGCTGGCCGCCCGCGCCGTGCGCGACCAGATGTCCAACGACACGTGGATGGTGCTGGCGGCGGTCGAGCGCGCGGTGCTGCATCGCGCCGCGGATCGCCGCCCGAATCGCAAGCCGAGGGCGACGCCTTCCTGGCGTCGACGAACAACCTGACGCTGGCGGGCATGCTGGCGCTGTCCGGGGTGGCCGCCGAGTCGATGGTGCAGGACGTCGGCTGGACGATGATGGACATCGGCAAACGGATCGAGCGCGGCCTCGGCGTTGACCGCACTGCTGCGTGCCACGCTGACGACGGTCCGCAGCGCCGGGGCCGAGCAAACCATCACCGAGTCGACGCTGGTGGCTTGCGAGTCGTCGGTCATCTACCGGCGCCGCAACCCGGGCAAGGTTAGTGTGGCTGCCGTGGCGGACCTGGTGTTGTTCGACGCCGAGAACCCGCGGTCGCTGGTGTACCAACTCGAGCGGCTGCGGGCCGACCTCAAGGCGCTGCCGGGATCGTCGGGTTCGTCGCGGCCGGAGCGGCTGGTCGACGAGATCGCCACCCGGCTGCGCCGGCTCGATCCGGCCGACCTCGAAGAGGTCACCGCCGACGGCACGCGGGCCGAACTCGCCGAGCTGCTCGACGGGATGCACCGCGACCTGCGCGAGCTGTCCGGCGTCATCACCGCGACCCACCTGTCGCTGCCCGGTGGCATGCAGCCGCTGTGGGGCCCCGACGAACGCCGGGTGGTGCCGTGACGGCTTTCCCGACGGGCCGACGGCCTCGGGATCGAGCCGGTGCTACCAGATCACGCACCGCACGGTGTACCGCTACTCCGACGTCGTCACCAGCTCCTACGGCCGCGGCTTCCTCACGCCGCGCGACTCCGCGCGCCAGCGCTGCCTGTCGCACGAGCTGATCATCGAGCCCGAGGCGGCCGACAGCTCCACCAGCCGCGACGTCTACGGCAACATCAGCTCGTACTTCCACGTCACCGAGCGCCATCAGCACGCTGACGCATCACCAGCAACTCGGTGGTCGAGGTGGATCCGCCGCCGCCCGAGCTGTACGGCGGCGGGTCGGCGCGGGCGCCGTGGGAGATCGCGCGGCCCGGTCGGCCTCGACGGCGCGCTGGCCACCGAGTTCACCCTCGACCTGCAGCCGCCGGAGATCACCGACGAGCTACGTGCCTATGCCGCACCGAGTTTCGAGCCCGGCCGGCCGCTGATCGACGTGCTTCGCGACCTGACGTCGCGGATCTACTCCGACTTCACCTACCGGTCCGGGTCGACGACGGTGTCCACTCAGGTCAGCGAGGTTTTGGCGGCGCGGGAAGGGGTATGCCAGGACTTCGCGCGGCTGGCCATCGCCTGCCTGCGCGCCAACGGGCTGGCCGCCAGCTACGTGTCGGGATACCTGGCGACCGACCCGCCGCCGGGGAAGGAACGCATGATCGGCATCGACGCGACGCACGCCTGGGCGTCGGTGTGGACGCCGCAGAACCAGTGGCTCGGTTTGGATCCCACCAACGACCAGATGGTCGACGAGCGCTACATCATCGTCGGCTTCGGCCGCGACTACGCGGACGTGCCGCCGCTGCGCGGCATCATCTACACCGACTCGGAGAGCAGCGTGATCGACGTCGCCGTCGACGTGGCGCCGTACGAGGGCGGTGTGCTGCATGCGTGACTTCAACTGCCCCAACTGCGGTCAGCGGCTGGCGTTCGAGAACTCGCTGTGCCTGTCGTGCGGAAGCCGGCTGGGTTTCTCGCTCGACGACATGGCGCTGCTGGTCATCGCGTCGGGCGCGGACAGCGAGCACGGCGGCGCCGTCGACTCCAGCGAGTACCAGCTGTGCGCGAATCTGCATCTGGCCGAATGCAATTGGCTGGTCGAGAAGGGGCCGGTCGCCAGACTGCTGTGCAGGTCGTGCGCGCTGACCCGGACCCGCCCCAACGACAGCGACACCAAGGCGATGGCCGCATTCGCGGCCGCCGAGAAGGCCAAGCGCCGGCTGATCGTCGAACTGCACGAGCTGAAGCTGCCGATCGTCGGCCGCGACGAGGACCCGCGAGTACGGCCTGGCGTTCGACCTGCTGTCCAGCGAGTTCGAGAAGGTGTTCACCGGCCACCACAACGGCGTGATCACGCTCGACCTCGCCGAGGGCGACGACGTGCACCGCGAGCAGCTGCGGGTGGCGATGGACGAGCCCTACCGCACACTGCTCGGCCACTTCCGCCACGAGATCGGGCACTACTACTTCTACCGGCTGGTCGGCCCGTCGCAGGCTTACTCGCAGCGCTTCCGCGAGTTGTTCGGCGATCCCGACGCCGACTACCAGGCCGCGCTGGACCGCCACTACAACGAGGGCCCGCCGCCGGGCTGGGAGGAGAACTACGTCTCCTCCTACGCCACCATGCATCCCGCGGAGGACTGGGCCGAGACGTTCGCCCACTACCTGCACATCCGCGACACCCTCGACACCGCGGCGGCATTCGGCTTCGCCCCGGCGGCCGCCACGTTCGAGCGACGGGCGCTGGGGCCCAGCGGGTTCGACACGATCATCGAGATGTGGCTGCCGCTGGCGTGGGCGCTGAACATGGTGAACCGCTCGATGGGCAAAGAGGACCTCTACCCGTTCGTGCTGCCGCCCGCGGTGCTGGACAAGATGCGGTTCATCCACACGATCATCGACGAGATCACCTCGGACCCAGCCAAGCTCGCCGAGGTCAGTGGCCCGGCGTCTTAACACTGGTGGCATTACCGCGAGCCTCCGGCGGGATTCGAACCCACAACGCGCGAGGTAGAAGTTCGCTGCTCTTTTCCGTTGAGCTACGGAGGCCGAACATGGTGTTCTCGCATGGAGCCGGATGCAGGACTCGAACCCGCGCGGCCTGTTTACAAGACAGGTGCTCTTTCCCGTTGAGCTAATCCGGCCAAACATAGTGCGCCGGGCGGGAATCGAACCCGCGACCGTCACGTTATAAGCGTGCCGCACCTACCTTCCGTGCTCCCGGCGCCTCAGCACATCTCGTAGTCCCCGGCGGGATTCGAACCCACACCCTCTGGAACCTAGGAATCCAGCGCCTCTTCCAATTGGGCTACAGGGACCTACTGTTTCGCATTGATTGCACCCCTGGAGAGAATCGAACTCCCATCCTCAGCTTCGTAAACTGGCACTCTATCCGTTGAGCTACAGGGGTTTTTGTAGTACACGAGCGCCCTTGGCAGGATTCGAACCTGCAACCGCCGGCCCCGGAAACCGGTGCGCTATCCGTTGCGCTACAAGGGCATTGGGGCGATCGGAGGGAGTTGAACCCATCGATTGCGGAGTCACAGTCCACCGTGTTGCCGCTACACCACGACCGCCATGGCACGGGCTCAGAGGCTGCACCGTTGCGGAGGCGGAGGGATTCGAACCCCCAACCGCGTGCCACGCGGCGGCTCGCTAGCAACGAGCTGCATTACCGTTCTGCCACGCCTCCGAGAAGTGGAGAATAGGGGAGTCGAACCCCTGGCCTCCTGCTTGCAAGGCAGGCGCTCTCCCAACTGAGCTAATTCCCCGTGGATGGCCAGCGGACCGAACCGGCAGTCCGCATGGCGCAGGCGACCGTGACGGGACTCGAACCCGCTCCTCCGCCTTGAAAGGGCAGGAGACTAACCCATATCCGAACGGGGCCAATGGTTGTGTGTTGCCTCGTCAGGATTCGAACCTGAACCGCCCGGGACCAAAATCCGGTGGGCTACCGATTACCCCACGAGGCATCATGTTTCGTCGCTGACCCGCCAGGACTCGAACCTAAACTGACTGATCCAGAATCAGCCGTGCTACCGGTTACACCACGGGTCACTACCTGTGTGGTTGCCTAGTCCGTGCGGAGGGATTTGAACCCCCTGCGCCCGAAGGCAGCCGCTCTACAGGCAGCCGCGACTAACCGTATTCGCCTCGCACGCTGGGCATCTCACCTTGCTCCCCGAGCAGGACTCGAACCTACAGTCACGGATTAACAATCCGCCGGTTTACCGGTTAACCGACCGGGGATAGCTCAAGGACCGGCGCGCATCCGAATCTGTCGCGCTGCTTCGGCTCGAAGGGCTCGCGGATCTGGGTCATCCCGGCTTCCTGCGGCGTGCGGTCGCCCTTGAGACCATTGCAAAACTGGCACGCCGCCACGAGGTTGAACCAGGTGTCCCCTCCGCCACGGGAGCGGGGAGTATGTGGTCAACGGTGTCGGCGCGCCCGCGGCAATAGGTGCAGGTGTACCCGTCGCGGCGAAGCACACCGTCGCGGGTGACCCGGTTATCCGGCTTGTACGGGATGTGCACGTACTCCCGTAGCGCCACCGATACCGGCAGCTCGATCACAAGCGACGGGCTGTGTATATGCACTGCCGGGTTGTGCACATCGATGACATACACCGCCCCCCGCAGGATCAGCCGGACCGCTTCCTGCCACGGAATCCGGGAGAGCACGCGGTAGTCGGCGTTGTAGACCTCGACGGTCAGTTCGGGCATCAGGATCGCCATGTCCGCGCACCTCCTTTCCGTGTTTGAGCGGTCTGGCACTGGTTGCGCAGGCAGGATTTGAACCTGCGACTTTCGGGTTATGAGCCCGACGGACTACCGAGCTGTCCTACTGCGCATCGTGTTTCACGTACCCCCGGAGAGATTTGAACTCCCGACAACCTGCTTGTAGGGCAGGGCTCTTCCGCTGAGCTACAGGGGCTGGCTGCATTGCGATTGGTCGGGATAGCACGATTTGAACGTGCAACCCCCTGGTCCCAAACCAGGTGCGCTACCAAGTTGCGCCATATCCCGTTGGCACGGACGGAGAGACTCGAACTCCCACCTCGCGGTTTTGGAGACCGCTGCTCTACCCAGTTGAGCTACATCCGCAGTCGAGCCGGTGACGAGCCTCGAACTCGCCCTTTCAGTTTGGAGGACTGACGTGCAGCCTGTTACACCTCACCGGCTGGTGATCTGGAAACACTGTGCGCCGTGAGGGTTTCGATCCCCCGTCCCCAGGGTAAGAGCCTGGTGCTATCCCAACTCAGCTAACGGCGCATGTTAGTGTGGGCCGCCCGGGACTCGAACCCGGAACGCAAGGGTAAAAGCCAAGAGTGATACGCGATTTCACCAACGACCCGCTGTGTATAGATCCGTCAGGAGTCACGGACGGTCGACACCACGAAGTGCGCTCGGCAGGAGTTGAACCTGCACGCCCGTAATGGGCACCCGGGTTTGAGCCGGGCGCGTCTGCCAAAGTTCCGCCACGAGCGCGGATGCCACCACTGTGTAGTTCTCAAAGGTCTGACGGGACAGCGCTATTGCTGCCCGAGGTGTGTTACCGGAATCGATAGTGCTATACGCAACGTGAGTTGTAAACCGAATAGATTCAGCGAAATCTGTTGTGCCACAAGCTAAATTGGGTGCAGAAAGCTACAGGAATGTCAGGCGACATTCCTGGCAGGGCAAACAGCAAAGCTGAGAGATATATGAGAATTGTCTTCAGGCCCTTGCTTCCGGCCGGGGCTCGCGCCCACTAACGGGGCGGAAGGTTGGCTGAATAGCCGGAAGCAACTGGGCTGCCTGGAGCCGCGACGCTCAGCATCGATCCAGACGGAGGCTTTGGCGCTCATGGTGCCCGCGCACGACAAAGCCGCCGTGGATGTCGTGTGCATCCCGGCCGGCAAATAGTCGTGGCGGATCATGGTCATGAAATAACGGTAACACCCCTGCGCAATACTTCCACCCAATAAATAGGGTCTACCTGCTCAGATCCAATACGGCGCCGTCGTCGCGTACAGCCGGGCGACCAGGACGTCGAGGGGCAGCTGGCGAAGCTCTGCGCTGAGCACTTCAACGCTGATGATGCCGTCGTAGCCCTTTTCGAGCAGCGTCGTGGCGAAGCGGTCCAATTCGAGCATGCCCTCGCCGGGAAGGGCGCGACGGTGCAGACTTTCGCGGATCATGCGCTCTCGATACTCAGGCTCCAACGCATCGGTGAATTGCACGTAGGCGATGTCTTCGAGCGACACCGCCGCCAGCTCGTCCCACGTGTTGTCGCTGAAGCAGAAGTGCCAGGAGTCGATCAACAGGCCTGCGCGCCCAGCGCGGCCCGCGGCCCGCACGACCTCCATGCCGTCGCTGATCGACGGGATGGCGCCCAGCGGGGTGTATTCCACTGCCATGCCCGCACCTACGTCGTCAAATAGCTTGGCGCAGCGCTGGATACGCTGAGACGGCACCTTCGCGGTGAAGACCGTCAGCACCCATTCCGCGCCGACCGTCCGCGCGTGCTCGGCCAGCTGTTCGGCGCTTGCCATCGTGACTGATTCGTCGTCGCCGACGATAAGGGCAAGCAGTTCATGGCATCGAACCCCTGTCGCGGCGTAGGCCTCGACCGCAGCGGCGTCGACCCGGTCGGCATTGACCCCCACCGCGGTGAAGCCGGCAGCGTTCGCCGCCGAGATCAGGTCGGCCGTTGGATGATCCCAGCGGCCGTCGGGGGTCAGGGCAAGCTGCACAGTCGCAGGACGCTACTCCGCCTCGAGGGGCAGCGATTGGGGCAGCCCGAACCACGGCAGCACGCTGCTGTCGAAGCGCGTGAAGGCGCAAATCCTGTCGCCGGTGAGGGTGAGTACGAAGAGTCCGCTTCCGTGCCGGATACCGGTGCCTGCGCGAAGGTAAGCGCCGAACGCCGGTTGGCCATTGGCTCGCGTCGGCACAAGGTCAACCCTTCTGCCCGAGCCGAAAATGCCGGCGAACAGGCGAGTGACCACGTCGAGGCCTCGATATTCGAGTGGAATCGGCGGCATCGACACGAAGATGTCGTTAGTGAGAAGCGCGACGAGCGCGTCCACGTCCCCTGACTCGTAGGCACGGACGAACTCCGTCACCAGTGCCTGCTCGGACGGTGAGTCCGGTGCCGGTGCCCGTTCACGTTCATTGGCCGAGCTCTGCAGGCCGGCGCGCGCCCGCTTGAGGGCACTGTTGACCGAATCCGTTGTCGTGTCGAGCATGTCGGCCACCTCACTGGCGTGGAAGCCGAGGACGTCGCGCAAGATCAGCACGGCGAGCTGGCGAGGCGGCAACACCTGAAGGGCGGTGACGAAGGCGAGGGACATGGCTTCGGTCTGCGCGTAGCGCGCTTCGGGGCCCAGCGGCACATCGATGGCACCCTCGAGGAGGGAGTCGGGATATGGCTCAAGCCACGGGATTTCGCCGCATCCGGTCGGTTCGGGCGGTTCAACCGCTGGCATATTCCACTCCTTGGCGGCGCGTCGGCTCGCCGACCGGCGGGCGTTGAGGCACCGGTTGGTGGCGATGCGATAGAGCCAGGTGCGAATCGAGGCCCGTCCCTCGAACCCGTCGAGACCTTGCCAGGAGGCCAACAACGTCTCCTGGAGGACGTCCTCGGCGTCCTGGAGGGATCCCAGCATCCGATAGCAGTGCACCTGAAGCTCGCGGTGATGCGGCTCAGTCAGCTCCCGGAACGCATCGCTGTCGCCAGCCCGTGCCCTGGTCACCAGGTCGGTTGTCACCACTTATGTATAGACACCGGGCGACCGCCGAACTGGTCGGTTGACGAAAGCCCACTTTGGTCCGATCGCGGTGTCTCCAACACCATGCTGAAAAACAAGATTGCTGTGATCTATGGGGCTTCCGGTGGCATTGGCGGTGCCGTGGCACACGCCTTCGCCCATGAGGGGGCAAGACTTTTCCTCACCGGGCGCGACCAGGCATCGGTCGATGCACTCGCCAAGGACATCGTGTCCAGGGGTGGCTCCGCGACGGCTGCGCAGGTCGATGCGCTCGACGAACAGGCCATTGACACCCATCTACAGTCGGTGATCGATACGGCGGGCCATGTGGACATCTCGTTCAACGCTGTCGGTATCGCGAACGCGAAGATTCTCGGTGTACCGCTGATCGACCTCGACGTCGAGCAGTTCTCGCGGCCGATCGCGAGCTACGCGCGGTCGTACTTCCTGACCGCACGCCTTGCCGCGCGGCGCATGATTCCGAACAGGTCCGGGGTGATCATGACCGTGACTGCACTGCACTCGCGGACAGGCATCCCCTTGGTGGGCGGCTACGGTCCCGCGATGGCCGCCAAGGAGGCGCTCACTCGAGATCTCTCCGCCGAACTGGCACCGCATGGGATTCGCGTCGTCGGGCTGCGGCCTCAGGGCATGCCGGAGACACGCACGATCAGGGATGCCTTCGAGCCTCGCGCCAAAGCATCGGGGATGACCTGGGAACAGTGGCAGGAATTTCTCGCAAGCAGGACACATCCGCGTCGGCTGATGGCGCTCGAGGAGATGGCGAACATGGCGGTCGTCATGGCGTCCGACAAAGCCAGCGGGATGACGGGAACGACCGTCAACCTGACCATGGGCAGCCTCGACGATTAGCGCCCTGAGGAACGCCTTGCCGCGCGGCGACAGCCGATAGCCCACGTCGAGGCTGATCGTCAGGCCGAGTCCCTTGAGCTGGCGCACCCGGCGTTTGAACCGCGGCACGTCCAGCCCAACGCGTGCAGCAAGATCCGGCGCCCGCACCGCCTCGTTGGCGCCGATCATCTCCAGATACTGTCGCGTCCACGGTGTTTCGGCCGCGGCGTCCCAACGGCTCAGCCGGGCAGAGATTGCGACGACATCGGCTCCCGAGAGCCGGTCGTCGGCGGCCAACTCCGGTCGCTCGTCGGGCGCCAGGTACGAAACCGAGATCAGATACGTGTGTTTGGCCGGGCGGCGGTCGAGTTCCTTCTGCGCGGTCTTGGCGTCCGGATAGCCGGCGGCGCGCGCCTGCGCGGCGGTCACCCGATAGCCACCCGGATACTCGACGACGTCGTCGATGCGGATCGTGCCCGCCACCGTGCGCTGGGTGCCGCCTGGCTTGGCCCGAGGCGCGTCCCACCGGCGCAGCACAAGTGTGATCGTTCCGTTTGCGATCCCCTCGGCCGTGTCGCGGTTGAGCAGCACGGTTGTGACCATACGATCACGCGGTGGCTGATCGCTATGGCGCCGATGTGCTCGCCAACAACCCGCACAGAAAGCCCCGCTCGACCGAGCAATCGGTGGAACTCGGCATGGTCGTCGAGGACGCTCAGACCGGATATGTCGGAGCGGTGGTGCGCATCGAATACGGCCGGATGGAGCTCGAGGACCGGGGTGGCCGCAGAAAACCGTTCCCGATCGGACCCGGCTATCTGATCGACGGCAAGCCCGTGATCCTCACAGCGCCACGAAGCTCAGCGCCGACGGCTCAGGCCCGCACTGCATCCGGTTCGGTGGCGGTATCGGCGAAGGCCAGGGTCGCACTGGCCAGCCGGATCTACGTCGAAGGCAGGCACGACGCCGAACTGGTTGAGCAGGTGTGGGGCGACGACCTCCGTGTCGAGGGCGTGGTTGTCGAATACCTGGGCGGCGTCGACGATCTCGTCGGCATCGTCGAGGAGTTCAAGCCCGGCCCCGGCCGTTGCCTTGGCGTTCTCGTCGACCACCTCGTGGCGGGCTCGAAGGAAGCTCGCATCGCCGAAGCGGTCCGCCGTGGGCCCGGCGGCGCGCACACACTCGTCGTCGGCCATCCGTTCATCGACATCTGGCAGGCGGTCAAGCCTGCGCGACTGGGCGTCACCGCCTGGCCGGTCGTGCCGCGGGGCACGGACTGGAAGCACGGCGTGTGCGAGGCGCTGGGCTGGCCGCACAGCCAGCAGGCCGATATCGCCAGGGCGTGGCAGCGGATCAGAAGCCGGGTGCGGGACTGGAACGACCTCGAGCCCGCGCTGATCGGCCGCGTCGAGGAGCTGATCGACTTCGTGACCGCGGGCGCTTAACCCAGCGTGTGGCCCGTGGTGCTGTCGATGTGGTCGGGGATTTCTCCGTCGTGCCGATCGCCGGTCGTCGAGGTGCCGCGGGGCTCGAACATCAGGATCGAGGCGCCGGGCGACGACGGCTTGTGCTCGGTGCCCTTCGGCACGACGTAGGTGTCGCCCTGGCGCAGCACGACTGTCGACTCCTCACCGTCGCCATCCCGGACAGCGACGTGGAACTCGCCGTCGAGGACGAGGAAGAACTCGTCGGTGTCGTCGTGGACGTGCCACAGGTGATCGCCCTTGGCGTGCGCGATCCGGACGTCGTAATCATTGATACTGGCGACAATCCGCGGGCTGTAGATGGCGTCGAAAGAGTCGAGCGCCTCGGCCAGATTCACAGGCTTGCTGGTCACCAAGCGATCGTATGTCCGCTTCCCGTGGTATTCCTGAACGGTGTCCGACGGTCTGTTCGACGTCCCCGGCGACGAGCGCGCGAGGGCGGGTGGACCCGTCGGCGCGTCCGCCCCGCTGGCGGTCAAGATGCGGCCGGCCACGCTCGACGAGGTGGTCGGCCAGGACCACCTGCTGCAGCCCGGTTCGCCTCTGCGCCGGATGGTCGAGGGCTCGGGTGCGGCGTCGGTGATCCTCTACGGTCCGCCTGGCACCGGCAAGACCACGCTGGCGTCGCTGATCTCGCAGGCCACCGGCCGCCGGTTCGAGGCGCTGTCGGCGCTGTCGGCCGGGGTCAAGGAGGTCCGCGCTGTCATCGATGTCGCGCGTCGCGCCGCCGCTCACGGTGAGCAGACGGTGCTGTTCATCGACGAGGTGCACCGGTTCTCCAAGACCCAGCAGGACGCCCTGCTGTCCGCCGTCGAGAACCGGATCGTGCTGTTGGTCGCGGCGACCACCGAGAACCCGTCGTTCTCCGTGGTCGCGCCGCTGCTGTCGCGGTCGCTGATCCTGCAATTGCAGCCGCTTGACGCCGACGCAGTACGGAGCGTGGTGCGCCGCGCCATCGACGACCCGCGCGGCCTTGGCGGCCAGGTCGAGGTCACCGATGACGCCGTCGAGCTGACTGGTGCAGCTCTCGGCGGGCGATGCGCGGCGCGCGCTGACCGCGCTGGAGGTGGCTTCTGAAACAGCCGGAGCGGCGGGGGATCATAACCGTCGAGACCATCGAGCAGTCGTTGGACAAGGCCGCCGTGCGCTACGACCGCGACGGCGATCAGCACTACGACGTCGTCAGCGCATTCATCAAGTCGGTCCGCGGCTCCGACGTCGACGCCGCCCTGCACTACCTGGCGCGGATGCTGGTGGCGGGGGAGGACCCGCGGTTTGTGGCTCGCCGGCTGATGATCCTGGCCAGCGAGGACATCGGGATGGCGGATCCGACTGCGCTGCAGACGGCCGTCGCCGCAGCTCAGACGGTCCAGCTGATCGGCATGCCAGAGGCGCAGCTCACCCTGGCCCACGCAACCGTCCACTTGGCCACCGCGCCCAAGTCGAACGCGGTGACGACTGCGCTGGGTAAAGCGATGAGTGACATCCGGGAAGGCAAGGCCGGCTTAGTGCCCGCCCATCTGCGCGACGGCCATTACTCGGGTGCGGCCAAACTCGGCAACGCCATCGGCTACAAGTACGCCACGACGACCCGGATGGTGTTGTGCCGCAACAGTATCCGCCCGACGAGCTGGTCGGCGTCGACTACTACCAGCCGACCACTCACGGCGCCGAGCGCGAGATCGCCGACCAGGCTCGACAAGCTGCGCGCCATCATCCGCAAGAAGCGCTGACCGCGAAACGTACGTTTTCGAGGCCGCACTCGCACTTCTTCTCCGAACGTACGTTTCGCGAGAATCGACCCTTGACACCTGCCGCACCTCTCCTACGTTTGTAGTCAATCAATAGATTGATCAATGATATAGTTGACTAATGGAGGAGTGATGGAGATGCAGACGCCCGGCTGGACCGCGCCTTCTTGGCGCTGGCCGACCCGGTTCGGCGCGCGATCGTGGCGCGGCTGTCCCGAGGACCGGCCACGGTCAACGAGCTGGCCGCGCCGTTCGACATCACGAAACAGGCGGTGTCCAAGCACATTCAGGTGCTCGAGCAGGCGGGCCTGGTCACCAGGACCCGCGACGCGCAGCGCACGGCCGGTCCACCTCGACGCGGCCGCGTTGGAGCGGCTGACCGCATGGATCGACCGCTATCGGCTTGACGCCGAACGCAGCTACCGCCAGCTGGACGCCCTGCTGGCGGCGATGACCGACACCACAGGAAGGAACCGAGAAATGACGAACCCGCTCAACCTCAACGCCCCGGTCGACACCCTGGCCATGGAGTTCACCCGCGACTTCGACGCGCCGGTGGAGGCCCTGTTCCGGGCCCACGCCGAGCCGGAGCTGGTCAAGCAGTGGCTCGGACCGCGCGACCTCGAGATGACGATCGAGCACTGGGACTTCAAGACCGGCGGCGGCTACCGCTACGTGCACAAGGCCGATCGCGGCGAATTCGGTTTCAACGGGGTGTTCCACAAGGTGCGGGAGAACGAATTCATCATCCAGACCTTCGAATTCGAGGGCGCGCCGGACATGGTGAACATCGAGTTCATGTGGTTCGAGGATCTCGGCGACGGCCGCAGCCGGCTGCGCGGCCGGTCGATCTGCCCCAACATCGAGGCCCGCGACGGCCTGCTGTCGTCGGGCATGGAAGGCGGCATGACCGAGGGCTACGAGAAGCTCGACGAGCTCCTGAAGACACTGTGATGGATTGGACTCTCGAAGTCGTGGTGGTCCCGGTCAGCGACGTTGACCGGGCCATCGCGTTCTACCGCGACCAACTCGGCTTCGCCCTCGACCACGACACCAAGCGCAGGCGATCAGCGCTTCGCCCAACTCACCCCGCGCGGTTCCGGTTGTTCGGTCGTCGCTCAGCGATGCCGCCGCCCGATGCCGCCGGGTCTCTGCAAGGGACTGCAGCTCGTCGTCGCCGACGCCTACCGGGCACGCGCCGAACTCATCGAGCGAGGCGTCGCCGCCGGGGAAATCGATGTGCATCGACGAACGGGATGGGGGAACGCTGTTCGGGTTCGCCGATCCCGACGGCAATGCGTGGGTGGTGCAGCAGATCAAGGCCCGAGCGGACAAACCGCTCATCTCGCGGGCAGCGACCTGCATAACACGGCAATCCCGGCTGGCGGGGTTCCAGCCGGGATCGCCGGAGTGGTGCGGTCAGCGCAGCAGGCCGGAACGCCTGCCGCCCATCAGGCCGGTACGCCTGCGACCCATGAGCGCCGACACCAGCGCGACGCCGAGGGCGGCGACGATCACCTGGACCAGCAGCTCGAGCCAGTCGATGCCGTTGGTGACCGTGGGGATTCCCAGCGCGCGGGCGATCGCCGTGCCGATGAACGCGGACACGATGCCGACCAAGATCGTCACCAGCATGCCGATGGGCTGCTTGCCGGGAACCAGCAGGCGGCCGAGCACGCCGACGACGATGCCGATGAGAATCGCGGTGATGACGCTGGTGATGGTCATTTGCTCCTCCAAGGTTTGTAGGTGCTGGAGGAGACATACCCTTGCCGACGTCCGAATAAACGCTCGCGTCAATCGCGGCCAGAGATCACGCCATCTCTGGTACCCGCAGATGGGCGAGCGCGAGCTCGAACTCGCCGACGTCGAGGACGTCGGCGCCGAGTTCGCGGGTCCGCGTGTTCCTCAGTTCCCTCGCTTGCTCCCGGTTGCGCTCCATCGCGTCGCGGCTGTCGAACGTCGCCGACGACACGGCGCGCCCCGACGAGCGGTCGATCAAGAAGGCTGGCGCTGCAGAACCCCTCGAGGTCCTCGAGCGACGGCAGGACCGAGGTCTTGTAGAACTCGATGGCTCGGTCGACCTGATCCGGCGGGACCTTGATCCACGTCGCCCGCACGCAGGCACCGTCGGTCGACTGGTGGTCGCGGTGCAGGACCCCGATCTCCCACGGCTTCGACTGCTCGACCGTGCCGCCGAAGATCTCCGTCGCCCGGCTCGCGAAGCGGCGCCGCCTTGTCCGCGCTCGCGCGCATCGCGTCCTCCGTCTCCCAGGCGCTGGTGGCGATGCACCGACCGGACTCCCGGTCGACCAACAGCGAAAGGCCGACGTACCCGTCCATGGCCTGCGAGTGCGGGCATGACCTCGTCGCGAACATACGCAATTCCGTCGTCGATCGACGAGGGTTGCGCCTGAATATGTGGTCGAGCGTGCGTGCACGATCCACCCACCCCCTTGCGTCGGGGCGGCGCCCCGGTGGCGCCACCGGACCATTCATCAGCTTCCTCCCGCCGAGCAGCGGTTTCAATGGTTCACACCCGACAGTTCGTAAGCGGTTGCCGGCGCAACGAATTGGCCGCTGATCCCACAGCAGTGGGATCAGCGGTCGTCGATCGTCAGGTCAGACGAGCTCAGGCACCCGCAGGTGGGCGAGCGCGAGCTCGAACTCGCATTCGTCGAGCTCCTCAACGCCCCGCTTCCCGCATCTTTGCGGTCTTGAGGGCCATCGCCTGCTCCCTGTTTCGCTCCATCGCTTCGCGGCTGTCGAACGTCACCGTCGACACGCTACGCCCAGTCGCGCGGTCGATCAGCAGGCTGGCGCTGCAGAAACCGTCGAGGTTCTCCAGCTCGGGCAAGACGGACGTCTTGTAGTAGTCGATCTTCGGGTCCGCCGTCGCCGGATCGACCCTTGACCCAGGTCACCCGCGCGCAGGCGCCGTCGGCCGACTGGTGGTCGCGGTGCAGGACGGCGATCTCCCACTCTTCGATCTTCTCGACATTGCCGCCGAACGTCTCCGCCGCCTGGCTGCGAAGCTGGCTTCGCCTTCTCCGCGGCTCGCGCGCATCGCGTCCTCGCGACTCGTAAGCGGTGGTAATGATGCAGCGGCCGGACTCCCGGTCGATCAACAGCCGATATGCCGACATACCCGTCAATGGCCTCGAGCTGCGGGCATGACCTCGTCGCGAATATACGCAATTCCGGTCGTCGATCGACGACGGTTTGCGCCTGGATAGTGGTAGAGCGTGCGTGCACGATCCACCCCCCTCTGTGTCGGGGCAGCGCCCCGGTGGCGCCACCGGACCACTCTCAGCTTCCTCCCGCCGAGCAGCGTTTCAATGGATAGTTCGCGTTCGCAAATGAGTGCGTCCGTAGGCTGAAGTCGTGGACTCCGACGTGCTCGATATCGACACGTCGCGCCGACGGATCGTCGACCTCACCGACGCGGTGCGCTCGTTCTGCGGTGGCCACGGGGACGGCCTGTGCAACGTCTTCGTGCCGCACGCCACCGCGGGCGTGGCGATCATCGAGACCGGCGCAGGCTCCGATGACGACCTGGTCGACACGCTGGAGCGGCTGCTGCCGCGCGACGACCGCTACCGCCACGCGCACGGGTCGCCGGGGCACGGCGCCGACCACGTGCTGCCCGCGCTGGTGGCGCCCTCGGTGACCGTTCCGGTGCAGGCTGGCGAGCCGCTTCTGGGCACGTGGCAAAGCGTCGTGCTGGTCGACCTGAACCGGGACAACCCGCGGCGCACGGTCCGGCTGAGCTTCATCAACGGTTAGTCAGGCACTCGGCGCCGCGCCGGTTCGTTGGCTTTTCAGTGCGGCAACGGCGACCGGTACTGTAGTGCGGTCGAATAGTCGCAGGTAATTTGCAAAGCCACCCAGGAACGATAAGGACAGTAGGGACGTGCAGACACACGAGATCAGGAAGCGTTTCCTCGATCATTTCGTGAAGGCGGGCCACACCGAGGTGCCCAGTGCCTCGGTGATCCTCGACGACCCCAACCTGCTGTTCGTCAACGCCGGCATGGTGCAGTTCGTGCCGTACTTCCTTGGCCAGCGCACCCCGCCGTACGACGACGGCGACCAGCATCCAGAAGTGCATCCGCACACCCGACATCGACGAGGTCGGCATCACCACCCGGCACAACACCTTCTTCCAGATGGCCGGGAACTTCTCGTTCGGCGACTACTTCAAGCGTCGCGCCATCGAGCTGGCATGGACGCTGCTGACCAACCCGGTTCCGAGCGGCGGCTACGGATTCGACCCCGAAAGGCTCTGGGCCACCGTCTATTTGGATGACGACGAGGCCGTCGGGCTATGGCAGGAGGTGGCCGGGCTGCCGGCTGAGCGCATCCAGCGCCGCGGCATGGCCGACAACTACTGGTCGATGGGCATTCCCGGGTCCGTGCGGCCCGTCGTCGGAGATCTACTACGACCGCGGCCCCGAGTACGGTGTCGAGGGCGGCCCCGTCGCCAACGAGGACCGCTACATCGAGATCTGGAATCTCGTGTTCATGCAGAACGAGCGGGGCGAGGGCACCAGCAAGGAGGACTTCGAGATCCTCGGCCCGCTGCCGCGCAAGAACATCGACACCGGCATGGGCGTCGAGCGGGTGGCGTTCCTGCTGCAGGGCGTGCACAACGTCTACGAGACCGACCTGCTGCGCCCGGTCATAGATGTCGTGGCCGCGCGTCGCACCACGGGGCTATGACGTCGGCAACCACGAGGACGACGTGCGCTACCGGATCATCGCCGATCACAGCCGCACCGCCGCGATCCTGATCGGCGACGGGGTGAGCCCGGGCAACGACGGCCGCGGCTACGTGCTGCGGCGGCTGCTGCGCCGCGTGATCCGCTCGGCCAAGCTGCTCGGCATCGACGACCCGATCGTCGGCGACCTGATGACGACGGTGCGCGACGCGATGGGCCCGTCGTACCCCGAACTGGTCACCGACTTCGACCGGATCCACCGCATCGCGGTCGCCGAGGAGACCGCGTTCAACCGCACGCTGGCATCGGGCTCGCGGCTGTTCGAGGAGGCCGCCAGCGCGACGAAGGCGTCGGGCGCCACCGTGCTTGTCGGGCACCGACGCGTTCACGTTGCACGACACCTACGGCTTCCCACTGGAATTGACCCTCGAGATGGCCGCCGAGTCCGGCCTGAGCGTCGACGAAGAAGGCTTCCGCGGCCTGATGGCCGAGCAGCGCCAGCGCGCCAAGGCCGACGCGGCCGCGCGCAAGCAGGCGCACGCCGATCTGTCGGAATACCGCGACCTCGTCGACGCCGGCCCGACGGAGTTCACCGGCTTCGACGAATTGAGCTCCGAGGCAAAGATTCTCGGCATCTTCGTCGACGGCAAGCGGGTACCGGTGGTCAGCCGCGACGGCCAGCGCCGGACCGCGTCGAGCTGATCCTCGACCGCACCCCGTTCTACGCCGAGTCGGGCGGCCAGATCGCCGACGAGGGCAGCATCACGGGGACCGGCGCATCGGCGCAGCCAAGGCCGCCGTCACCGACGTGCAGAAGATCGCCAAGACGCTGTGGGCGCACCGCGTCAACGTCGAGTCCGGCGAATTCGTCGAGGGCGACACCGTCGTCGCAGCCGTCGACCCTCGCTGGCGGCACGGCGCGACGCAGGGTCATTCCGGCACCCACATGGTGCACGCCGCACTGCGACAAGTGCTGGGCCCCAACGCCGTTCAGGCCGGCTCCCTGAACCGGCCCGGCTATCTGCGGTTCGACTTCAACTGGCAGGGCGCGCTGACCGACGACCAGCGGACCCAGATCGAAGAAGTCACCAACGAGGCCGTCGAGGCCGACTACGAGGTGCACAGCTTCACCACCGAACTGGACAAGGCCAAGGCGATGGGCGCGATGGCGCTGTTCGGTGAGAACTATCCCGACGAGGTGCGGGTGGTCGAGATCGGCGGGCCGTTCTCGCTGGAACTGTGCGGCGGCACGCACGTGGGCAGTTCGGCGCAGATCGGACCGGTCACCATCCTCGGCGAGTCATCCGTCGGCTCCGGCGTGCGCCGAGTCGAGGCCTATGTCGGCCTTGACTCGTTCCGCCACCTGGCCAAGGAACGCGCGCTGATGGCGGGCCTGGCCTCGACGCTGAAGGTCCCGTCGGAGGAGGTTCCGGCCCGGGTGGCCAATCTGGTCGACCGACTGCGGGCCGCCGAGAAGGAACTCGACCGGATGCGGCTGGCGAACGCGCGAGCCGCCGCAGCGAATGCCGCCGCAGGTGCCGAGCAAATCGGTAAGGTCCGTGTCGTGGCGCAGCGGATGGCCGGCGGAATGTCGGCGGCGGATCTGCGCACGCTCGTCGGCGACATCCGGGGCAAGCTGGGCAGCGACCCCGCCGTCGTCGCGTTGATCGCCGAGGGCGAGAACGACAGCGTGCCCTTCGTGGTGGCGGTCAACCCCGCCGCACAGGATCTCGGTCTCGAGGCCAACGAGTTGGTGAAGCAGTTGGGTGCGGCGGTCAATGGTCGTGGGGGCGGCAAGGCCGATCTGGCACAGGGTTCCGGTAAGGGGGCGGCGGGTATCGACGCGGCATTGGCCGCGCTGCGCGCAGAAATAGGCCGGAGCTAGCGTGTGGCCCATACCGATGACCGTCTACCGGATCGGCCCGGGGGCGACGACCCCGGCCGCGGCCGACGGCTCGGTGTCGACGTGGGCACGGTGCGCATCGGGGTGGCCACCAGCGATCCCGGACGGGATCCTGGCCACACCGGTGGAGACGGTAGCGCGGGATCGGCGGAAAAGTCAGACAAGCACGTGCGCCGGCTTGCGCAGCTGGCCGACGAGTTGGAGGCCGTCGAGGTGGTGGTGGGCCTGCCGCGCACCCTCGCCGACCGGTCCGGTCCGTCCGCAAGGGACGCGATCGAGCTGGCCGACGCAGCTGGCGCGGCGGATCGCGCCGACGCCGGTGCGGTTGTCCGACGAACGGCTCACCACGGTTTCGGCGCAGCGCTCGCTGCGGGATGCGGGTATCCGCGCCAAGGGACAGCGGGCGATGATCGATCAGGCGGCGGCGGTAGGGATTTTGCAGAACTGGCTGGACCAGCGGCGCGCGGCCTTGGCCGCGCACGGAGAGGTCGGGGATGACTGACAATTGGGGTCGCGGACGCGCAGAACCCGTGGCGGTCGGACCGCCGCGGCGGCGGATGACGCCGTGCGGACCGGATACGTGAGGCCCGTGGTCAGCGCAAGCGGCGGATCGGTCGTGCCTTCGCGCTGGCCATGGTGATCGTGGTCGTCATCGGCGCGGTGTTCCTCGGTTCGAAGCTGTGGCACTCACTGTTCGGTGGCGGTAGCGACTTCTCCGGCGACGGCGTCAACGACGTGGTCATCCAGATCCACGACGGGGACTCGACCACCGCGATCGCCAAGACTCTGCAGGAGCGCAAGGTGGTGGCGACGGTCGCGGCTTTCGTCGAGGCGGCCGAGGGGAACACCGCCATCTCGGCGATTCAGCCAGGCTTCTACAAGGTGCGCACCGAGATCCCGGCGTCGAACGCCGTTGCACGCCTTGCGGATCCGCAGAACCGGGTCGGCAAGCTGGTGATTCCGGAGGGACGCCAGCTCGACGACATCCAGGACGTCAAGACCAACGCGGTCACCGACGGCATCTTCAGCCTGATCTCGCGCGCCACATGTGTGAATCTCGATGGCGATCGTCATTGCGTGTCGGTGGACGATCTGAAGAAGTCGGCGGACACCGCTGCGCCGTCGGCGCTCTCGGTCCCCGACTGGGCGATGAACCCGGTCACTGCGCTGGGTGACGACCATCGCAGGCTGGAGGGGCTGATCGCCCCGGGCACGTGGAACATCGACCCGTCGGCGCCGCCGCAGGACATCCTCGCCACGCTGATCGGGACCAGCGCAACGCAGTACGCGCAGGGCGGGCTGCTCGACACCGCTAAGGCGATGAACATGTCGCCGTATCAGATTCTGACCGTCGGCTCTCTGGTGCAACGGGAATCCAAGCCGGATGACTTCGCGAAGGTCGCCCGGGTGATCTACAACCGGCTCGCCGAGAATCGCACGCTGGAGTTCGACTCCACGGTGAACTACCCGCTGGATCGCATCGAGGTGGCCACCACCGACGGCGACCGCGGGCAGCACACGCCGTGGAACACCTATGTGCGGCCGGGACTTCCGGCCACTCCGATCTGTTCGCCGGGTCAACCGGCGCTGGCCGCGGCCGAACAGCCCGCGCCGGGGGACTGGCTGTACTTCGTCACCATCGACCTGCAGGGCACGACGTTGTTCACCCGCGACTACGAGCAACACCTGGCGAATATCGAACTGGCCAAACACAACGGTGTCCTCGACAGCGCCCGGTAAACCACGCAAGGCGGCGGTGCTCGGCTCGCCGATCGCGCATTCCCGGTCGCCGCAGCTGCACCTTGCTGCCTACCGCGCGCTGGGGCTGGACGGCTGGACGTATGACCGCATCGAATGCACGGCGGACGAATTGCCAGGTCGTGGTAGGAGGTTTCGGCCCGGAATGGGTCGGCGTTTCGGTGACGATGCCCGGCAAGTTCGCGGCGCTGCAGTTCGCCGACGAACGCACAGCGCGTGCGGAACTTGTCGGCTCGGCCAACACGCTGGTCCGCACAGCCGGCGGCTGGCGGGCCGACAACACCGACATCGACGGCGTGAAGGGTGCCTTGGGTCCTGTGGCAGGCCGGGCGGCCGTGCTGGGCTCGGGCGGGACCGCGCCCGCGGTCGTCGTCGGGCTCGCCGAGCTTGGCGTGCAGGACATTTCGGTCGTTGCGCGAAACCGCGACAAGGCCGCGCCGTTGCTGGCGCTCGGTCGCCAAGCTCGGTGTCGACGTCCGCTGGATCGAACTCGGGGCGACACTGGTGGACGTCGACGTCGTCGTCAGCACCATCCCCGCCGACGTGGCGGCCCAGCACGCCGACACCGTCGCGGCGACGCCGCTGCTGCTCGACGCGATCTACGATCCGTGGCCGACCCCGCTCGCGGCGGCCGTCGAGGCGGCGGGCGGACGGGTCATCAGCGGGCTGCAGATGCTGCTACATCAGGCATTCGCGCAGGTCGAGCAGTTCACCGGCTTGCCTGCGCCCACCGAGGCGATGAGGGCGGCGCTGGCCGAACAGTAGTGTTCGACGCGTGAGTGCTCGTATCGGCGTGGTGTTTCGCCCAGACTTCCAGCCCGACGCTTTGCGAGAAACGGCCATGGCCGCCGAGCGTGCCGGGGTGGCCGAACTGTGGCTGTGGGAGGACTGCTTCCTGCAGGGCGGCATCGCTGCCGCGGCGGTCGCGCTTGCGTCGTCCGAAACGCTCACCGTCGGTCTCGGTGTGCTGCCCGCGCCGCTGCGCAACGTGGTGACCACCGCGATGGAGATCGCCACCCTCGAGGCGATGTTCCCCGGCAGGATACGGGTCGGAATCGGCCATGGGGTGCAGGACTGGATGCGGCAGGCGGGTGCCGCCGTGGCGTCCCCTCTGACGTTGATGCGCGAGTACGTCACGGCCCTGAGTGATCTGCTCGCGGGGCGGTCCGTCACCGTCGACGGCCGATATGTCCGACTTGCCGACGTGCGGTTGGATTGGCCTCCGCAACAACGAGTTCCGGTGCTGATCGGCGGAGACCGGACCGAAGACGCTGGCACTGGCCGGCGAGATCGCTGACGGTGTGATCCTCGACGCTCAGTACACCGTGGCCGCGTTGCGGAGATGCGCTGGGCCACGTCACCGCGGGACGCGCCGACCGCGGCGAGATGCCGTTCAGCACAGTGCTGTTCCTGACGTGCGACGCGGATAGGTCGCCACATCGGCTGGCCCCTATCTCGATGCAGGGGTGGACACAGTTGTTTTTCAACCGGACGGCCTGCAGTCCGGCATGCCCGAATTGATCGCAGCCGTCGGCGATGTGGCGGTCCGGGTTCAGGCCACCTAGGCGGTGATCAGCCGGGTATCGCTCTGTCCCAAGCGTTCCCGCGCTGCACGCACCGCCCCGATGCTGGCCACGGTCACCAGCACGATCGCCACATACCCCGTCACCGCGAGATGCTGTCCAAGGATCAGCCAGCCGGCGACGGCGGCCACGACCGGAGAAAGACACGTCAGAATCGCAAACGTCTCCGGCGGGAGGCGGCGCAGCGAGATCAGCTCCAGTGAGTACGGGATCACTGAGGACATCACGCCGACGATCGCGGCGAGGCCAAGGATCTGCCACCGCAGCGCTCTGTCCGGATCGACCGCTAGCGCCGCGAACGGCGCCGTGACGACCGCGCCGATCGCGGTCGCAAGAGCAAGCCCGTCGAGGTTGGGGAAATCGGATCCCGCACGCGCCGTTGCCAAAATGTAGGCCGCCCAGCTCGCCGCCGCGCCTGCGGCGAAGCCGAGCCCGACCGGGTCGAGATGTCCGACCCGGACACCGGTGAGGCTGAGCAGCGCGACGCCCAGCAGGGCGAGCAGCGCCCACAACCATGCGGTCCTACGTCGAGCTGACGACAACCGAAAGTGCAAGCGGACCAAGGGCTTCAACGGTGACGGCGACGCCGAGCGGGATGCGTGTCAACGCGTTGTAGAAGCACAAATTCATCACCGTCACCGCGGCGGCAAGTGCGACCGCGGACAACCAAGCCTGACGGGACAGCCCGCGCAGCCGGGGGCGGACCGCCACGCACAGGATCACCCCCGCGACAAACAACCGGACGAAGACCGCCCCGATCGCGCCCAGTGCGGCAAACAGCCCGACCGCGAACGCGGCGCCGACCTCCTGGCTGATCGCGGCGACCACCACCAGCAGCGCTGGACCAATTGGTGACCGTCGGTGCACGGAACCGACGTTAGCCTCGATGTATGAGGGCGGGGGTAGCCGGTGCCTGCGTGCTGGTGTGGCTGGCGGTGCTGAGCTTCTACGACATCCGCGAGCGACGGCTGCCGAACTGGCTGACGATGCCGGGTGCGGCTGTCATCATCGCAACGGCGGCGATGTGCGGCCGGGGTGGGCCAGCGGTGCTCGGTGCGGTCGCACTGTTCGCCGTTTATGTCGTAGTGCACCTCGTGTCACCCGCGGCGATGGGAGCTGGTGATGTGAAGCTCGCGATCGGCATCGGAGCGCTGACGGGGTCATTCGGCACGGACGTGTGGGTGCTGGCAGCGATCGGCGCACCGTTGCTGACCGCGGGGTGGGCAGTTGTCGCGGCGCTACGCCGATCGGGAACCACTGTGCCGCATGGACCGTCGATGTGCCTCGCAGCCGCGAGCGCCACCGCGCTGGCAGTGGTCTAGAAGTTACGCGGGCGAGGACGGCCGCGCGGACTGCTCAGCCTCGCGCAACGGTTGGTCCGCCGACGCGCGTGCCTGGCCGAAACTCGGCAGCCCGGTTGGGTCACCGGACACCGAGCCGCCAGGGTCGTGCTGTGGCGCGGCTGAACCCGAGTAGTCCAGGTCGGCGTAATCGCCCTGCTGAGAAGGCCGTTGGGTGCGTTGCGCCCGCGCGGCCGCCCGCCCGTCGGCGTACGCATGGCCGTAACCGGCGCGCTGGGACTGCTCTGCAGGCGCAGGCTGCCCTTGCTGGCCGTAGTAACTCCGGACGGCCTGGTTGTAATAGTCGACGTAGGCCTCGTAGCCGGCGGATTCGGCGCGTTCGGGAGTGGCTTTGGGCGCCAACAGAAGTGCGGCCACCGCGGCGAGTGCTTGCAGTGCATTGAGCACCACGATCAACGTGAGCGCCCATCCAGGTGCGCTGTCGAGCAGCAGACTCGACAGCGCGTCGAGCAAGCCCATTGTGGCCAGAACTGCGGTCGGCAGTAACGGCGGTTTCTGCTTGGCCAGCAGGCCGAACATGGCACACAGCGCGGCAAGCGCGGCAAACCTTACGCCCCAGCCTGCGGCGCCGTGGCCGTCGATGACGGGGCCGAAGCTGAAAACGTAGCTGGCTAGCCCCAGCACCACCACCGCAATGAAAAGGTTTCGAGGCAACGAACTTTCGACGTCCGACCGCTGGCTGGGATACACAGGCTGGTAGGCCGAGTGGTAGTCGCGGTTGCCAGGCGAATACACCACGACCACACGCTATCGCACCGGACGCCGATCAGTCGATGCTGTTGGCCGAGGCCTCGATGTACCGCATTTCGTCGTCTGTGGCGACCATCGTGACGACCGCGGACCCTGCCCGCGTACTGACCTTAACTGTGGCGTCCGCTAGCGAAACCAACTCAAGAGTTACATCGGCGGTGGGCGCCACTGCCGCACTCGGCGCGGCGACAACGATGGTGGTAACTCCTGCGCGTACCGTCCGCTCAGGCACGCCATCGAACATCTCGACCGAGTAGTTGCGGTCTGAGCCGGCTTGGATGGCGCCGCGGTTGAAGTCGGCGACCCACAGCAGGTCGTGGTCGTCGACTTCGTCGACCATGGCGCGCCAGAGGCCGGGACGCCTGCTGTGCACCAGTACCCGTGCGCCGAGCGCCAGCGAGCGCAGCACCGCTTGCTGTGCCAGGTGCAGGGTGCCGCTGATCTCGACCCGGGCTGATCTGCGGGCCGAACAGCGGCAGTGCGACGGCGCGGCCCTCGTCGTCGGCGCCGATGACCTGTCCGCATCCGGACGCAGGCACAGCGAGGTCGCTTAGATCGGTGTCGCGTCGACCGTAGGCCCAATGCTCGACGGGTCGGGTTGGTTCTGGAATCGGCAGGCTGCACGCAAGCGCCGAGAACTGGTATCCCCGCAAGTGGACCAGGCCGGGCAGGTTGACGGGTACACCGAAGTCGCTGTCGAAGCGCGCCATACCGCGGATCTTGACCAGGTCCGGATCGTCGTCCCCACGCAGCGACAGGCATACCGTCGTCGAGTAACTGGGAACCGTCCACAACACCCCGAGGCCCGCCGTGGTGAGCATTTCGGATTCAACCGCGAAACTGCACAGCCGAAATCGACCGTCACGACACACGTCCCACGTTTCCTCCAGCGTCGCGAGATTCACGCCATCGCTGAGCTGGTTGGTGGCAAGTGCGATCTCGGTGGCGCCCAGAATCCGCGGCCGCAATCCTGACTCAGCGAGCCGGTTGGCGACCCGCCGGGTCGCGGTCGTCGCGGTCCGAAAGATGCCGTCGCGCCCACCGCCGCGTCGCCGGACCGCCTCGGCGCACCGCGAAGGATCGAGGCGCACGGCGATCCAGACGCTGCGCTGTGCGATGGCCGGCAGCGGCCCGAGCACGGCGTCGTATACGGCGGCGACCGCCGTGTGGCCCGATGAGCGTGCACCCTGGCTGATGACGTCGATGGAGTCCAGAGTGATATCGAACTGCCTCAGGCAGTCGACGAGTGCCTGCACCGGGACTACATCCCCCGAGACGGTCGTGCCGGGTTCCATCACCGTCAACGCCTGCGGGTTCTCGTCGATCTTGAGCAGCGACAGCAGGGTGGTGCCGTCCCAGCGGAATCCGATGTGCGCACCGTCGGCCATCGGCACATCGAATGGCTCGCTGGACGCGGGTCCATTGCGACGTTGACGTCGATCCCGCAGAAATCCCAAGCGCAGCATGGTGAACCGCGGAAGAGTCGTGCCGCGAACGCGCATCACAAGTAGCAAAGCGACGACAAGGCCGACAGCGCCGCCCTGCCAGCCAGGTGCGCGCAGATACAACGCGACCGCAACGCCAACGGCCACGATCAGCTCAAGGGTGAGCAGGTCGCCAAGAGGGAGGAACCGTCGGCCGCCGATACCGATAGTCGTGCGTAGCTGGCCGACCTTCGGATGGCCGCCCCAGAACTGGCGCGACGAGCGCCGATGGGAATCAGATGCAGTCGTCGTGCTGTTCGCTGTGAAGGTCAACGGGCACACCGCGTTTCAGTAATCGTGCGATACCCTACGCCCATGCCAGCGCAAGTTACCACTCGTGCGCAGGTCAACGGCTACCGGTTTTTGATCCGGCGGCTCGAGCACGCGCTGATCCGTGGAGACTCACGGATGATTCACGACCCCATGCGGGGTCAGACGCGTGCGCTGATCGTGGGGTTGGTGATCGCGGTCGTCATCACCGGCGGCTGCGGGGTAATGGCTTTCTTCAAACCCGCACCCAACATGGGCGACGCGCAGATTCTGCTGAGCAAGTCCAGCGGTGCGGCCTTCGTGCGTATCGGCGATCGCGTGCACCCTGTGCTGAACCTTGCCTCGGCCCGGTTGATCGTCGGCAAGAACGACAACCCGAAAGACGTCGACGACAAGTTCCTCAACACGGTCCCGCGCGGCCCGATGGTCGGCATCGTCGGCGCACCGGCCAGCATCCGCGGTGCAGACAGTTTGTCGATGTCGTCGTGGACGGTATGCGATACGTGGCAGACGCCGGGCGTTACCGAGACCACCGGCGCGACCACCCTGCAGACCACGGTGTTGGCCAACGATCCGGTGCTCGACGGTGACATCCGCGCGGCCGATCCTGCGCAGGGGATCCTCACCGAGGTCGCTGGCAGGACGTACCTCGTCTACGACGGTGTCCGCGCTCCGATCGACCTGTCGGATGTGGTGGTGGTCAACGGCCTTCACCTGCAGGGCGCACCGCTGCGGCCGATGTCGTTGGGGCTGCTCAATGCGTTTCCTCAGGTTGCTCCGATCACGTCGGTGACCATCGACGGGGTGGGGGAGCCCAGCGCGGTGGTCGGGCCGGATTACGCGATCGGATCGATCGTCAAGACCGTCGACTCACGGGGGCAGCAGCTGTACGTCGTGCTGCGCGACGGATTGCAGGCCATCTCTGATGCCACGGCCGACATCATCCGGTACGGCGAGCCGGACGCGGTCCGCGCCTCAGCACGTGAGGTCGCCCCGTCAACAGTGGCAGAAGTGCCTATCGTGCATCAGCTGCCGGTGGATCATTATCCGACGGTGTCGCCGCAGATCGTGCCGCCCACTTCGGATCGAGTGCTGTGCATGGGATGGCAACGCACCAATGCGGCCGCGCAGGCCACAGTCAGGCTGATCGTCGGGAACAAACTGCCCGCGCCCGCCGGAGCCGAGGCGGTGCGACTGGCAGGCACCGACGGCAATGGCCCTGGGCTTGACTCGGTGTACATGACACCGGGCGCCGGTGAGTACGTGCAGTCGACGGGCCTGGAGCCCGGCAGTCAGTCAACGGGCCCGCTGTTCTACGTGTCGGACACCGGGTTGCGTTACCACATAAAGGATTTGCCGACGGCGGCTGCCCTCGGCGCGGTCGGGGTCAAAGCCACCGGCCAGCAGTCCGAAACGCCGCAGTTGGCGCCATGGCCGGTGTTGTCTCTGCTGCCGTCGGGTCCCGAACTGTCGCAAGAGGCCGCGCTCGTTGCCCACGATGGGATGGCCCCGGACCCCAACAGCGTCGCGGTGCCGCAGCCAAAGAACTAGATCCGCAGCTCGCGGAAGAACGCGTAGAGCCGAACGATCCAGAAGCACAGCGGGAACAGCGAAGCGACAGCGATGTACTCGAGGACCTCGACTCTGCGCCGCATGACCGGTGAGAACTCCAGGCGAGGCGCGACCAGCCCGCAGGCGACGACGAACAACATCAGCGCGATCAGCATCACGGTGGCGCGCAGCTGCCAACCGTCCAGATTGACCCCGGTCTTGACGATGACGGCAATTGCGATGAGCAGGCCGCTTCCGATCAGGGTGGCCGACTGCACCAAATCGTGGTGGGCCCGCCCGCGAAGGCACAGCACAGTTGCCACCGCTGCGGCGAAAGCCGTTCCCTGCCAGAAAAATCCATTGCTGACATCGACGGCGAGGTAGCTGCCGACGACCGCAGCAAGCGCCGCGGCAACGAGGATACCGGTGAGATACTCGTTGGCCCGTCGGACCCTTTCAATCAAGCCTTCCTCGGTCGGGATGATCTGCTTGCCGACGGCGTTGACGCCTTCGACAGTGGTGCCGCCCTGGGTTTCGATGTCGTCGAGCGGCTCGCCGGCGGTCGGAACTCTGGGAATCGGCAGCTTCGACAGCAAGATCGTCACCCGCGGCGCCAGGTAGACCACGATGACGGCGACGGTTGCCAGCAGCGCCCCCACTGTTCGCAGCGGAGGCTGCCACAGCAAGTTCGCGGTCGCACTCGCGCCTCCGAATGCGGATGCGGCGATGAGCCCTGTGTGCAGTGCCCGGCCGGCGCCCGAGATCAGCAGCACCAGAAGCGCGCTCAGCGCAGTGAGCGCGAATGCCATCGGCAGCGACGTCGCGCCGAATCCGTCGGGCACGATGTACAGCGAGCCGGCGAACAGCAGCGGCGCGGCCACCGTGGCCACCCACGCCGAACGGCGGGCGGCGTGTGGCCGATACGCCATAGCGCACGCGAACACCATGCCGAGCGCGCCGAGGCCGAGCACCGCGGCAGGTATCACGACGTCACCGGCCCAACGTGGCAGCGATGCGGCCAGCGTGACCGTCGCGGCCAAAGCGACGGCGAAACACGTCAACGCGGCCGCGTTCGCCGTCAGCCAGCTCCGCACGGCCGGCTCGCTGTGCGGGAGGGTGTCATCGACGTCGTCGAAAAGCAGCGCGCTGACCGGCCGCCCAGCTTCGGAGATCATCAACAGATCGCCGTCGTAGATGTCGGCCTCACTCAGCGAGCGGTTGGGGTCGATCGGCTCACCGCCGAGTCGCGAAAGCGTCCATTTACCTTCGCTGTCGTCAAATACCTGGTCCGCGAAGGACTCCCGCAACGCGGACTGTTCGTTCGCTATATCTACGACATCATCGATGTATGCGGAGATAGACACGTTGGCGGGCAGGCCGACGTCTATGCTGAGGCCGCCGACCACCAATGTCACTCGGCTCAGCTCGTGTTCGGATTCGGCGTCGGAATCCAGACCCGACAACGACGGCGGTACAGTCAAACCAGTCGGTCTCCTGCGCAAAGGGATTGCTATTACCCAGGACACTACCCAGCGCGGCCGCGACGTTGGTCTCGGAATCTTCGGGGAGTGACGATTGAGAACGCACGGTTTCGTCCGCCGCCTTCGGGTGGTGCCGCCGAGGATGCCGGGTGGCGAAGTGAATCTCGCTGCCCCGCCGGAGATTCCGCGCGCGATCCCTGGCAATCTGGCAATGCGAGCTGATGCCGTTCGTCATGATCGTCGCCGTCGTCGGCATGATTGCGCTGATGATCACGGTCGGCGGCCGCGACCTGGCCAGAAACCCGATGTTTCTGATCTTCCCGATGATGATGATCATGTCGATGGCGGGCATGTTCATGGGTGGGGCCGGCCGCACCGGCAAAGCCGCCGCGGAACTCAATGAGGAACGTAAGGATTACTTCAGCTATTTGGCGAATCTGCGCGAGGAGGCCGACGAGACCGGCGGCCAACAGCGCACCGCGCTGGAATGGAGTCATCCCGACCCGCGCGCCCTGACCGACGTGGTGGGCACCCGCCGCATGTGGGAGCGCAGGCCGACCGACGCGGACTACTGCCATGTGCGCGTCGGTGTCGGGACCCACCGGCTTGCCACGCGGCTGCTCGCCCCGGAGACCGGGCCGCCCGAGGACCTCGAACCGGTATCGACGGTGGCGCTGCGCCGCTTCGTGAAGACGCATTCGGTCGTGCACGCGTTGCCAACGGCGGTGTCGTTGCGAGCCTTCCCGACCATCACGTTTGAGGGCGATCGCAAACTCGTGCAGCAACTGGTCCGCGCAATGGTGCTGGAGCTGTGCACGTTTCACGGACCCGACCACGTGCAGGTCGCGGTGGTGACGGCCAATCCCGACGGCGAGAACTGGAGCTGGGTCAAGTGGCTGCCGCACGCCCAGCATGCCGCGGTGCGCGACGGGATGGGTCCGATGCGCCTGCTCTTCCCGACGTTGGCATTGCTGGAGACGTCGCTTGCGGACGAGCTCGGCGAGCGCGGCCGGTTTACCCGCAACGCTCAGCCGGCCCAAGGACTGCGGCAACTCGTGGTGGTTCTCGACGACGGGTACGTCGCCGGGGACGAGCGGTTGGTGACGGACGCCGGCCTGGACAGCGTGACGCTGCTCGACCTCAACGGTCCGCGCGACGGTGCGACTGCGCGACGCAGCCTGCAGCTGGTGGTGGAGGGCGAGGACGTGGCGGCCCGCACCGCCGTCGGCGTCGAAAGGTTCGCCACGCCCGATGCGATCACAATCGACGAGGCCGAGACCGCCGCGCGGCGCATCGGCAGGTTCCGCCCCGCCAATGCCGCCCACATCGTCAGCCTCGAAGCCGACTCGCGGGCGCGTCGACCCGGGTCTGATGTCGTTGTTGAAGATTCCCGACGCTGCCGAAATCGAACCGGAACAGGTGTGGCGGCCGCGTTCACCACGGGAACGGCTGCGGGTGCCGATCGGCGTCACACCCACCGGACAGCCCCTCGAACTCGATATCAAGGAGTCCGCCGAGGGCGGGATGGGTCCGCACGGATTATGCATCGGGGCAACGGGTTCCGGAAAATCCGAGTTCCTGCGCACGCTGGTGTTGTCGATGATCACCTCCCATTCGCCGGAGTCGCTCAACCTCGTGCTCGTCGACTTCAAGGGCGGGGCGACGTTCCTCGGGCTGGAGGGTATCGCGCATATCGCGGCGATCATCACCAATCTCGAGGACGAGCTGACCATGGTCGACCGCATGCGTGATGCGCTCGCCGGCGAGATGAACCGTCGCCAGGAGCTGCTGCGCGCAGCTGGCAATTTCACGAACGTCGGCGAATACGAACGCGCCCGCGCCAACGGCGCGGATCTCGATCCGCTGCCCGCCCTGTTCATCGTGGTCGACGAGTTCTCCGAGTTGCTCTCGCAGAAGCCTGATTTCGCGGAGTTGTTCGTGATGATCGGCCGCCTCGGCAGATCGCTGCACATCCACCTGCTGCTGGCCTCGCAGCGACTCGAAGAGGGCAAGCTCCGTGGGCTGGATTCTCACCTGTCCTATCGGATCGGTCTCAAGACGTTCTCCGCCGGCGAATCGCGCAGCGTGCTTGGTGTGCCCGACGCCTACCACCTGCCCAGCGTTCCAGGCTCTGCCTTCCTGAAATGCGATGCCTCAGAACCGATCCGGTTCAACACCAGCTATGTCTCGGGAGAATATGTCAAGCCTCGGGCATCGGCGCGGTCCGGGCGCAGCGCACACTTGGGGGCACTTGCGCCCAAACTGTTCACTGCGGCCGTGGTGAAGAAGGACCCCACGCCGGCGCCGCCAGTGGAGCTGCATGTCGCGGAACCGGAACCAGCACAACCGTCAGGGCCGACCAAGACCACGTTGCTCAACGTCGTGGTGAGCCGATTGCGGGGCCACGGTCGGCCCGCGCACGAGGTGTGGCTGCCGCCGCTGGATGAGAGCCCTGCCGTCAACGACTTGTTGTTGGACGCGGAATGGCAAGCGCCACAGAATATCAACGGGCAACTGTGGATGCCGATCGGTGTCGTGGACCGGCCCTATGACCAACGCCGCGACGTCTTGACCGTCGACCTATCCGGTGCGCAGGGCAATATTGCGGTCGTCGGCGGACCGCAGTCGGGCAAATCGACGGCGCTGCGCACACTGATCCTGAGCGCCGCCGCCACCCACACCCCCGAGCAGCTGCACTTCTACTGCCTGGATTTCGGCGGCGGCACGTTGACCAGCTTGGCGAAGCTGCCGCACGTCGGTGGGGTGGCCGGACGGATGGACTCCGACGCCATCCGGCGTACCGTCGCCGAAGTAGCGGGAGTGTTGCGTGCCCGCGAGCAGAGATTCCGTGACCTCGGCATCGAATCCATGCGCGACTTCCGGCAGCGCAAGGCGGAGTTGGCCAAGCTGCCACCGGAGGTAGCCGCACAGGATCCGTTGAGCCAGGACAACTTCGGCGACGTGGTGCTGGTCGTCGATGGGTGGGCCTCGATCAAGAGCGATTTCGAGGCCCTCGAACAGTCGCTGCAGTCACTGGCGATCCAGGGCCTGTCCTACGGCGTGCACTTGGCCATCTCGGCGTCGCGCTGGATGGAGATCCGCCCGGCGGTCAAGGACATGCTGGGCACCCGCATCGAGTTGCGGCTGGGCGACCCCATCGACAGCGAAGTCGGCCGACGCGCGGCCGAACTGGTGCCGATCGGGCGGCCCGGCCGGGGCATCAACTCCGAGAAGCTGCACATCCTGATCGCGCTGCCGCGGCTGGATTCCAGTTCCGCCGTTGACGATCTGCCTGCCGGGGTGGCCACAGCGGTGGAGGCGGTACGCGCGCATTACGACGGGCGGGAGGCGCCGCGGGTGCGGATGCTGCCGCACAACGTCGACCGCGATGCGGTGGTCCGCGCCGCCCAAGACGGCGGGCAGCTGGGCAAGTCGCGCATCGCGATCGGGATCAACGAGGACGAACTTGCGCCCGTCGTCGTCGATTTCGACGCACAACCGCATTTGGTGGCCTTCGCCGACAGTGAATGCGGTAAGACCGGGCTGCTGCGCAACATCGCCGCCGGGGTGATGGAGAACGCCTCGCCCACGGAGGCCAAGATCATCCTGGTCGACTTCCGCCGCTCGATGTTGGGGGTCATCGCCGACGAATACCTGGGCGGCTACGCCACCGCACCGCAATCCTGTGCCGACTTGATGGCGGCGCTGGCCAGTGCCCTCAAGGATCGGCTGCCGCCCAACGACATCACCCAACAACAACTCAAGGAGCGGTCGTGGTGGTCGGGTCCTGAGCTGTTCGTGATGATCGACGATTACGACCTCATCGGCGGCAGCTCGCTCAACCACCCGCTCGGCCCACTGGTGGAGTATCTGCCCCAGGCCCGCGACATCGGTTTGCGGGTCATCGTCACCCGTCGCAGCGGCGGCGCGGGCCGCGCGATGATGGACCCGATCATCGGCCGGTTGAAAGACTTGTCGTGCAACGGTTTGGTGATGAGCGGCAGTAGGGAGGAAGGCGGCCTCTTCGGCGGGTACAAGGCCACCGCGATGCCGCCGGGGCGCGGGATGCTGGTATCCCGCACCATGAAGAGCGGCGTCATCCAGCTGTCCAGGATGCCGGACCTGTGACGGGCGTCAGCGAACTCCGCACCTTGCAGGTGGTGCCCGCGGCACCCGATCAGATTCGGGTATCGGTGCTCGGAGGGCACACGCAGCTGGACGTCGCCTTGCCTGCGGACGTCCCGGTGGCCGCATTCCTGCCCGAACTGGCGGAGCTGATCCGCTCGCGCCGCGCCCGACGGGACGACGACATGGCTGACCGCGACGAGCGGCGCACTTTCTGGGTGCTCAGCCGCATCGAGGGCGGTGCGGCCTTGGCGCCCAATGAAACCCTGCGCACCGCGGGAGTCTCCAACGGTGAGCTGTTGCGGATCTCCGCACGGCGCGCACTGTCGCCGCCGATGCTGCACGACGATGTGGTCGATGCGGCCGCCCGGCTCAACAGGGCGGCCTACGCCGCATGGAATCCGGCCGCGGCCAAGGTGATGGCATTCGCGGGGTTGTGGCTGGGCGCGGCGGTGTGGGTGATCTTCCTGATGGCCGACGCGCTGTCGGCTCACCGCACTGTCGTCGTCGTTGGTGCGGCGTTCACGACCGTCGCGTTGATCGCTGGCGCGGCTGTCGTGCATCGCGTCCTGGACCGTTCCGACATCGCCACCGCAGCGGGATGGCCGGCTTTGGCGATCACAGCGGCGCTGGCATGGGTGCTGGCGGCGCCACATGGCGCAGGCGGTGTCGCTGTCGGCTGTGCGATCCTGGTGGTGCTCACCGGCGTGTACTACCGGGTGATCGGCACGGGTCATTGGGCATACATCGCTGCGGCGGTGGTTTTCGCGTTCGGCGGTGCGGCTCTGCTGGGCCGCGCGCTTGGTGCCGGCATTGAGCGCGGTGGCGACGGTCGCGACGACCGTCGCGGCGCTCGGCTGTGTGGCCATGCCGACCTTGACAGCGAGGCTGGCACGGTTGCCAACGCCTAAGGTCGCAGAGGACCGCAGTGTCGACGACCCGTTCACCCCGCCGGATGCGATCAGTTCCGCTGCCGCGATGCCGAGCGCCGAGCAGGTCTGGGCCCGGGTACGCGCAGTGCAGCTGACTCGCGCCGGCATGCTCGCGGGTTTGGCAGTTGTCGTGGTGGTCGGTGCCGCGGTACTGCTCAGCACCCGAACAGAGTTGTCCGCCTTGATCTTTGCGCTGGTCTGCGCCGCCGTCCTCGCGCTGCGCAGCCGCCGGGCACGGACATGGTCCGAGCGCGCGGCACTGGCTGTGCCCGCGGGCGCGCTGACATTGACCGCGTGTGTGCTGTCCCAATCCGGCGCGGCGCCGCTACGGTTCGCAGGTGTCGGGGTGTTGGTCGGCGGTGGCTGTCTCGGCCATCCTCGCGGGCCTCGTCGTCAGCCGCGGCCGGTGGGTATCGACCGCGGCGGCGTACCTGGAGTACGTCGCGGTGGCCGCGCTTGTGCCGCTGGCGTTATGGCCTCTCGGCGTCTACGACCGACTGGGACTGTGGTGAGCGGTGCTCGGCGCTGTGCGTCCATGGTTGGTGTCGTGCTGTTGGTGGCCTCGGCCGGTCTGCTGGCGCCGCCGGCCGCGAGTGCGATCGCGCCGCCCGTCGTTGAACCCGGCCCGCCACCAACGGGCCCGGTGGGGCCGCTGCAGCCGACCGAGCTGAAGGCGATCTGCGGGATACCGACCGGCGCACTGCCCGCCACCGATTTCGCGAAGCAGACAAGCGCGGACGCGATGCTCGACTACCGCTCGGCGTGGAGGTTTTCCCGCGGCGCCGGGCAGAAGGTGGCGGTCATCGACACCGGAGTGAATCGTCATCCGCGGCTGCGCGTCGTTGGAGGCGGGCGGCGATTACGTTTCGAACAGTGACGGGCTGCAGGACTGCGACGCGCACGGCACCCTGGTTGCCGGGATCATCGCGGCCGCCCCGTCGCCCGACGATAGCTTCGCCGGCGTGGCCCCGGACGCGACGATCTTGTCGATTAGGCAGAACAGCGGCGCGTTTGACCTTGCCGGTGCCGGTGCGAACACGAATGACGACCCGAACGCGACCTCGACCGGCTACGGCAACACGCAGACACTGGCGTTGGCAATCGCCAGGGCGGTGGACCTCGGCGCGACAGTGATCAACTTGTCGGAGGTCGCGTGCGCTCCGGTGGCCGCGGGGTTGGACGACGCGGCGGTCGGGCGTGCGGTGCGATACGCATTCGAGCGAAATGTGGTGGTGGTCGCGGCAGCCGGCAACTTCAACACGCAAAGCATGTGCAACGCACAGAATGTGATGACGGATCCCAACCAGCCATTGGCCAGGGGCTGGGACACCGTGGGCACCATCGCCAGCCCGGCGTGGTTCGACGACTACGTCCTGACGCGTCGGTGCGGTGACGACGTCGTCGGCGCCAGCCGAATTCAGTTTGCACGGGCCATGGGTCGCGGTCGCCGCACCGGGCGAGCGGGTCACCTCACTGGACCCCAACGGCCCCGGGCTGATCAACGCGCCAGCTCGGCCAGGAGGGCATGATGCCGCTGAACGGGACCAGCTTTGCGGCGCCGTTCGTCTCCGGAGTGGTGGCGCTGGTCCGGTCCCGCTTCCCCGAGCTGACGGCCGGGCAGGTGATGGACCTGATCAAGCGAACCGCGCACACTCCCGGTGACGGCCCCAATCCGGCCACCGGATACGGGGTGGTGGACCCTGTCGCCGCGCTGACCCACCAGCTGGCGCCGGCCGACGGCGAACCCCGATCCGATGCAGGGACACCGATAAGCGGCCCGCCGCAACCTGATCCCGGCAACGTCCGGGCCCGCATCATCGTCTTCGGCGTCACCGCGGCCAGCGTCGCGATGATGGCGGGCGCGCTGGCAATTGCCGCGGCCCGGCGACGCGATCGCTGAACGCTACGTACGATCAAAGACGAAATGATGCCGGAGCCGAAGCCATCAAACGATCTCGACGAGATCGAGGCGCGGGCCGCGGCGCTGCGGGAGCGGATGGAAGCACGACGGAGCCGGTCGGCCGACAACAGCGAGCCGCCAGAACCCGCCGAGCCGTCGGCGCCGCGCCGTTTGCCGCTGCCGCCGTGGCAAGTGCCGAGCGCGGCTGTGCCGAGAGACAGCGGCCGCCGCTTCGACCAGCGACGACACGCCGCCGCTCGCAAACTCGCCGCGCCGATCGACGACATCGATGAGCTGGTGGAGGAGGACGAGCCCGCCGAATCAGCACCGCCGCAAGAGGACTGGCTACCAGAACCCGAGCCGGGCCAGCACCCGCCGCAATGGCCACAAGGTCCGCCGTTGCCGCCGCCACCGCCGCCGGGCTGGCTGCTGCCACCACCGCCACCGGGCTGGCTTCCGCCACCGCCACCGGGGCGCCGCCGGCGAATACCGGGCCGCCGCAAGGTTTTCGCGTACCGCCGCCCTCGCTGGACCAGGCCCAGATCGTCGGTCGCACCCGCAGCGTGCCGCAGTCGGGCTGGCGCCGTGCGCTGCACCGCGCCAGCGGCGGCCGCATCAACCCGGGTGAATCGCGCAAACAGCGGGAGCAGGAAGACCTGCTGGCGCTGATCCGCCAGCCCATCGCCGGTGACTTCCGCATCGCCGTGCTGTCGATCAAGGGCGGCGTCGGAAAGACCACCACCACACTGGGACTGGGATCGGCCATGGCAATGGTTCGATCCGACCGCGTCATCGCGGTCGACGCCAACCCGGACCGCGGCACGCTGGCCGAGCGGGTCAGCGACACGTCGACCGAGTCCACCGTGCGTGACCTGCTGTCGGACCCGAACATCAACAGATACGCCGACGTGCGCAGCCACACCAGGATGGCGAGCAGCCGCCTTGAAGTGCTGGCCAGCGAGCAGGAGCCCGCGGTCTCGGAGGTGTTCGGCGAAGCGGACTACCGGCGCACCGTCGACATTCTGCGGCACTACTACAACATCATCCTGACCGATTGCGGCACCGGCATCATGCATTCGGCGATGGCAGGCGTGCTGGACCTGGCGCATGCCATCGTCCTGGTCAGCTCACCGGCGATGGACGCCGCGCGCAGCGCGTCGGCGACACTGGACTGGTTGATGCAGCATGGCCATTCGGCGCTGGTCCGTGAAGCGCATGTGGTGCTGAGTTCTTCGCGGCCGGGATCGGCGGCAATGAACCTCGACAAGGTCTACGAACATTTCCAAGCGCGCTGTCGTTCCATCCATCACATCCCGTTCGACCCGCATCTCGCCGAGGGTGCCGACATCGACTTCAGTTTGCTGAATCCGCAGACGTTGCAGGCCTACCTCGAGCTGGCCGGTGCAGTAGCGCAGAAGTTTCCCCGGTTACGCGGGGGGCGGCACCGCCAGTAGTTCTGCGTCGAGAAACTGGCGCGCGCGACAATACCCTTGCCAGGTACATCGGAGGCAAACAACGCCGAAATGCTTGTGCGCCAACGGCATTTAATTGCCGTGGCCGTCACCGCAACGCTATGCAAACAACTCGGATTGCCGTTTGACGTATCCGAGCAATGCAGCCGTTGGCCCGCTTACGCAAGACAACGCGCAGTGCCCGGTCGGTCCGCAAATTCGGTAAGTCCACACACGTGCGAAGTTGGCAATCGCCGCGCGGTGAACAGCGTGGATACTAAATCCCAACGACGCGAAGGGATTTCATGAATATTCCTTTGCGGCGCTTTTGTAGTCTGAGACAATAGTTGACGATTTCCCGTTCGAGTTCGGCCGCGCCGTCTGGCGCGGCTGTTGTGAGTGAGGCGGCTTGAGCAACGCAGAGTGGCGCCATCAAATGACGGATGTGCTGGCCCAGGTTCAGGAGCAGATGGCCGACCTCGCGGCGGTGCAGCGAAAGCAAGCGCAGCTCACGGCGAGTGCAAGGGCGGCAGATGGCATGGTCGAGGTGACCGTCAACGCTCATGGACATCTGACGCAGACCGTCATTGACGAGGCCTATCTGGACGAATTCGAATTCGAGGAACTTGCCGACCACATCACCGAAGCCACGCAGACCGCGATTCGGAATGCTGCAACACAGATGGACGAGATGCTGGCGCCGATCCTCGAGCGTCGACGGGCGCTCCCCGGCTTGTCCGAGGTCATTGACGGTGCACCCGATCTGCGGGATTTCAAGGCGCCCGCGTTCGAATCTTCCGTCGTGGCGGCACGGCGCACAGATCGTGACGGCGACGCCGGCACCGACGAATCCGCATTCCCCACCGTGAGGAGATGAACCGATGGCCGACCCGCTAGGCGTCACGCCGCCCGAGCTGCGCGCGACCTCCCAACACCTCAACGACGTCAGCGGCAGGATGAAGGACGTGCTGGCGGCGCTGCGCGAAAAGCTCGGCGGTGAGGGCGCCGCATGGGGCGATGACAAGATCGGGGATCAGTTCACCAGAGGCGACGCTGGCTATCTGGCTCAGCTGAATTGGGTCGGTGGTTCGATCGACGCCAAAACGGGGCTGCTTGACTACTACTCGCGGGAGCTGAAGGGCTCCGCGGACTCCTTCGAGCAACAGGACCAGGCCTAGCTTCCGACGCATCGGGTGGCACATCGCCACACCGTTGTTCGCTTATGGACATCGAGATTCCTCCGTGGCTCCAATGGGTGTCGTATCTGGCTGGGGGCGAGTGGCCGCAGGGTAGCGAATCGGGCATGTCTCGCATCGGCGAGCACTTTCACGTTGCGGCCGCCGATCTGGAAGACCTGATACCGGACCTGAATAGGGTCCGCCAAGAGACACTCTCGGTACTGTTCGGCGAGACCGCGCAGGCCGCCGATCAACAGTTCGCCATGTTGTTCGACGGCGATTACACGGTGGACAAGCTCGTCAAGGGAATCACGGCGCTAGGCGAAATGGCCGGCAGTCTGGGCACCGAGATCGAGTACAGCAAGCTATCGATACTCGTCGGCCTAGCGCTCGCGGCGGTGGAGATTTCCTGGGCGCTGGCCGCCGCCCCCGAGACCTTGGGCGGCTCGCTGTCCGTCATACCGATCACCGAAATGCTCACCACCGCCGCCATTCGCCGTCTGGTGGCGGTTGTGATGCGGCGGGTCGCCGCCACGGTGAGCGAAATGCTGACCAAAACAATGGTGAAGCGCCTTCTGATCGAAGGCGGTGTCGAAGCACTCCAAGAGCTCGGCTTCGGGTTGGCCCAAGAAGCGATCGTGCAAGGAATTCAGATCGCTGAGGGGCACCGCGACGGCTTCGACGGCGAACGCATTCTCCAAACCGCGAAAGGCTCACTGGTGGGCGGCCTGGCGGGGGGAACTGTCGCCCCCATCGTCGCGCACGGGCTGGGCGGCGCCCGTTCCAAGCTGGGAGCCGCGGTCAAAGGGACGACAGTCTTCTTCTCCGCCGGCGTGGTGGGCGGTGTGGCCGGCGCCGCGGCGGTCGGCGGCGAGCTCAGCCCGGCGTCGATCTTCGGCCCTGCCCTCTTCTCCAGTCTCGGCGGTCTGCGCGGCGCCGGCTTGCCGAACGGGCGCACCACCGCTTTGAACGTTCCGATTCCGGGCCGACTGCGAGGCGAAGGGCCGCGGCCGATGGGCAGCGATCCCGCGACAGGGCGGCCGCACCCGTCCGCCGCACCGTCCAACGGCAGCAATGGCAATGGCCACGCGCCAAGCAGGGTCGACGGCGCCTCGGTCTCCGACTCGCCCACCAGTGAACCCGCCGCGCACACGGCGGCGGCGGTGAATGATGGTGCAGCACACCCTGATACACCTGCACACACCGTGGACCCAACCGCTGACAACGGGGAGGCTCAGGCCAGCCAAACTGCGACGCACGCCGACGACCAAGGAAGTCACACCGAGCCATCCGCGACGCACACCAGCGACGGGGAAACCCGGACCGAGGAACCTGCGACGCACACCAACGACGGGGAAACCCGGACCGAGGAACCTGCGACGCACACCAACGACGAAGGAAGGCACACCGAGCCATCCGCGACGCACACCAGCGACGGGGAAACCCGGACCGAGGGCGATGGGGCGACCCACCAGCAGCCAGCAGCCACTCCGGCTGCGGACGCGGCGGAAACCCAGAATGCCGATGTGTCGGACGATCACGCGCGGACCGATGTCGACCTGCCGCCGGCCGCCGACCACGGCCCCAAATCCGAGATTGAGCCGACGACCGAGCGAACCTCCGCCTCGCCGCCCGCCGGGCCGATGGCACCTCCGGCGGACCCCGCGCCGGCGAGTTCGACGGATCCGGTTAGCGGCGCCTCGTCGCCGGCACTCGGCGTGCAACCCTCGTCGTCCCCGCCGTCGACACCGGCAACCGCAGCGCCGCACACGCCGACGCCTGGTCCTGGAGAGAAGACACCGACACCGGGTGCGCGACGAGACGACCGTCCGGCGTCCCAGATCCAAGATCATCCAGAACCCCGGGCCGGGGCCCAGTCGGCATCAAATCAACCGGCTGCACCGCCCGCCGCCCGCCGGGCCGCCGAGACGGCGGCTCGTCAGCCGGAGAGTCGCCGTGCCGACGAGGACGGCCCCGCGACTGTCGACGCTCCGACTGCGGATGAGGTTCCCGACCACCCCAGTGCGGAGGAGTACAGGGGCGCGGCCGAGCAGGTGCTCGCCGATCACGCGGCGCGGGATTGGAGCAACGTCTCTGACGAGCAGCTGGGACACATGCTGCGGCACGGTGACGAGAGCGACGGGATGGTCGCCGTGATCGAGGTGGTCCGGCGTGAAGAGGGGAAGACCTTGCGGTGGACGCAGGTGATGGCGACCCTGGCGATGCGCGACGCGCCGGTGAATATGGATGCGGGAGAAGGTAAGTCGCTGGTTTTCCTGGCGCATGCGGCGCGGGAGGCCGTGGACCACGGATCGGTGCAGGTGTTCACCACCCGCGACACGCTGGCCAACCGCGAGTTCGACAGGTACGTGATGGTGCTCGGCAAATACGGGTACGAGATCGTCCGAATGAATCCCGATGCGCCGCACCCGGATCCGGTGGACGGGAAGCCGACGATCTATGTCGGCACGCAGCAGGACGCGGGCTTCGGGATTCTGAAAGATCATGCGGTGCCGGGGAACAGAGCCTCGATCGACGAGATCGACGAGGCGCTGGTGCACGCCGACACCAACTACATCCTCTCCGAGGGCGCGGGTCAGCAGGCGAGCCCCGAGATTGCGGCCGAGGCCGTACAGGCCCATGTATTCCTGGACGAGGGGCTGGACACCGGCGCGTTGACCGAGGGGGATTTCGGTCGCGAACCTGGCCAGGTCGGGGGGCCGGCGGCACTGACCGACGCGGGCCGGGCGAAGGCCGAACAGATTCTGGGCAGGGAATTGACCGACAGCGAACTGAAGCGGTTGAACATGGCCGCCACGGCCCGATGGGAGTACGTCGAGGGCGACCATTACGCGGTGCACGACGGCAAGGTGTTCATCATCGACCAGACCACCCACAAGGTGATGTTCGACCCGGAGACATCGACCGAGAGCCGCTGGAACGGCGGTCTGGCACAGGCGATCGAAGCCAAGCACGGCATGGCAATTCGCGACGATCCCAACACCTCGAAAAGCATCACAGCGACGAAGATGTTCTCGTCGGAGAACTACGATTCGCTCACCGGTGCGTCCGGGACGGCCGAAGGTGTGGCCGTCCGGCTGGAGCGGGACTACGGGATGAAACCCGTCATGACGGTGCCGCGTTTCGAGGAGTCGCGGCTGCAGGTCGGTGAAGATCGGGTCGCCCCCGACCAAGCAACGAAACACCACGACATCGCGCGCGACATCGCCACGATGCAGGAGAGTGGACGGCCGCAGCTGGTGATCTGCAATCGCAACAGTGAGGTCGCGAACTTGTCGGAGTTGCTGACGGATTCGGGTGTGGACCATGTGGCGGTGGATGCGAAATGGTTCCTCGAGCACGGCGTCGACGCCGAGGCCGACCTACAGGCGATCTTCGACGAGGCCGGGCAATCGGGCAAGGTGCTGGTGATCAACCGGCAGGGCGGTCGGGGTGTCGACATACCGGTCAGCGACGAGGTCAATGGCCGCGGTGGGCTGCACGTGCTGGTGACGAGCCGGTCTGCGGAGTCGCGGGATATCGATGTGCAGGCCGAAAACCGTACCGCCCGGAGCGGACAGAACGGCAGCGCCCAATACTACACTTCGCCCGAAGACGCCCTTTATCAGCAGCTTTCGCATAACCCCGACGTCGAGCTCGCTGTCATTCGTTATACCGACGCGGTCGCCGAGCACGCGGCCGACCCGAATGCGGAACACCGCGCCGAGGTCGAGACCGCCGAGCACGGGTTGCGAGAGCTGACCCCGCGCCTGCAGGAGGCCGCCGCGCAAGGTCGGCACGTGCCGATATACCTCAATGAGAATCTGCCCAACGCCCCACCGGCCCCCGACACTGAGCTGACCCCCGAAGCCGAGGCCGCGCAGCCACGGCACCCGCCCCCCGATAGCGCCGAACCCGGCTCACCGGGCACCCGATCGGAGGTCAATGATGGTGCAACACAACATGATCCATCTGCACGCACGGCGGACCCGACCACTGACCGGCACACCACCACCGCCGACGATGTGTCGCCCGAGCGACCGACACCAGAAGGTCCCGTCACGCCTGCGGAGACGCAGGGCGAAGACACGCCCGATGGTCGTACCTCCGTCGATGCCGACCAGCCCGCCGCAGACATCGAGGGCACGTCGCACTTCGTGGCCGAGCCGGTCTCAGCTACCCACGATGATCAATCAATCCCGCTGTCCCCCAACGTCAACGCAGTAGATGGTGGCGTCGGCCCGAACGATGATGATGGTTCACACGCCGACGACGCCGACCCAGGCCAGCGCTGGCAGCATGTACAGACGCCAGAGGGGGTGGCGAACGGGGCTTTGGCGCGGCGCGGGTTGGAGCCGCAGGAGGCCCACAAGCTGCGGCACCCGCTGGGCGTCTCGGAAGCCGCTCGCGAGCTGGGCCGGTATCGGGCTCAGGACAATGCCGCCTGGTGGAACGCGTTGACGGGTGCGCAGCAACGCGCCCTGATCGACACCTATCCGCAGCACATCGGCAACGCCGAGGGCATCCCTGCCGACGCCCGGGACGCCGCCAATCGACTCACGTTGGAGCGCGACCGCGCTGAGCTACAGGCACGGCGCGATCGCGGTGAGCGGCTCACCGGTCGACAGCGCGAGCAGCTGGCGCGCTATGACCGCATCCAGGCGGCGCTGGACAGGTCGGCCAACGACGCGAAGACAGTCGGAGGACCGCTACTGCTGGCCTTCGATCCGTTCGCTTTCGGCGGTGACGGGCGCGCAGTGGTCAGTTTCGGCCACGACCCGTACAAGGCGGACTCGGTTTCCGTGCACGTCCCCGGACGCGGGATGGACATCGATCAAATCGGTCCAACGATGGGCGATGCACTCAAGCAGCTGCAGTCGACCCTGCGGGAGGACTCGAACCTCAAGGCCAGCTCGATCGCCTGGATTGGCTACGACACGGCCAGCGGCTGGAAAGGATTGCGCGCTGCCGGTCGCAGCTTTGCCCGGACGGGAGGCGCGATGCTGTGCGGCGACATCCAAGCGTTCAACGCCGTCCGCGCCACTCCGGCCGCCATTCACATCTTCGGGCATTCCTACGGGTCCACCACCACCGCGTATGCCGCGGAGGACGGACGGTTGCGCTGGCAAGTCAAATCCATCACGCTCGTCGGCTCCCCGGGTGCCGGGCCGCTGAAGAACGCGGAAGAGGCCGACATCGGGGCCGAGAACGTCTTCATCGCCTCGTCATCGCGGGACCCGTTCACCGCGCTGGGCGGCCGAACCCGAGGCTCGTTGGGGCGGATCTTCGGATTCCGCCTTGGTATGGATCCGGCGATGGAATCCTTTGGCGCTCAACGGATTGCTGCCGAGTTCTCGGCCGAGATGGACAGCCGGCGGACCAACCTCACCCACAACGCGTATTACCGATATGTCGCGAAGTCTGCGGATCCGCCGGTGCGCAGCGAGTCGTTGGCCAACTTCGGCCGCATCGCCGCGGGGAAACGCGTCGACACCGATCCACGCCGCACCGTCGACGAGCGGCCTTGGTACCGACTCGGCTGGCGCACAGTCGAACCCGCAGAAGGGCGCCCGCTGCGCCTGTACGACGACACCACTGGTGAGCACGCGGGGGACCGCGACACGCGCCGCTGGTGGAATCCACACTGGCGCACCCCATCCGTGCCGGTCGAGCCGCACAGCTTTTCCCCGGAGTCGTCGGCGGAGGGCCACCCGCACGAGAACGACGGTTTGCGCGCCGATGACAGCGACGACCCGGGTCAGCGCTGGAAACATGTGCCCTCCCAGGCGGATTTGGTGAATGCGGCGTTGGCGGATCGCGGGCTGACGCCGGAGCAGGCTCACAAGTTGCGAAACCCGCTGGGCCTGATGGAGGCGGCATGCGAGCGCGCGGGGGACAACACCGTCTGGTGGAACGGGTTGACGGGTGCGCAGCAACGCGCACTGATCGGTACGTATCCGCAGCACATCGGGAACGCCGAGGGCATCCCGGCTCAGGCCCGGGATGTCGCGAATCGGATTGCATTGAAACAGGATCGCAAGGAGCTACAGGCGCGACGGGATCGCGGCGAACGGCTCAGTCGGCCCCAACGCCAACAGCTCGCGCGACTTGACCGCATCAAGGCGGCCTTGGACAGGGCGGCCCGAAGACGCGAAGGACGTCGGCGGACCGTTGCTGCTGGCGTTCGACCCATTGGCGTTTGGTGGCGACGGACGTGCGATCGTCAGCCTCGGCCGAGACCCGTACAAGGCGGACTCGGTGTCGGTGCACGTGCCCGGTGTCAACATGACCATCGACGAGCTCGGCCCAAGCATGGGTTTTGCGCTCAACCATCTACGGTCGACCCTCCACGAGGATCCGGACCTGAACGCCTCGTCGATCGTGTGGCTCGGGTACGAAACCCCGCGCGGCCCACGGCAGGTGGCCAGCGATAGGCCTGCGCGCGCGGGCGCAAACATCCTCTACAGCGACATCCGGGCGTTCAACACTGTTCGTGGCACCCCGGCCGCGATTCACATCTTCGCGCATTCCTACGGCTCCGTCACCGCGAGCTACGCCGGACGAGACGGGCGGCTCGCCAACGACATCCGCACGATCTCACTCATTGGCTCGCCGGGTGCCGGACCGCTGAACAGCGCCCACGAATTCGGTCCCGATGTAGACGTTTACGTCGCTTCCTCATCGCGAGACCCGATCGCGGCCCTGGGCGGCCGTACACCAGGGTCGCGCGGCCGGATCTTCGGCCGCGGCCGGGGTATCGATCCGGCCATGGAATCCTTTGGCGCTCAGCGCATCACAGCTGAGTTCTCAGCTGAAATGGACCGTTGGCGACGAAACATGGGTACGCACAACGCGTACTACGGCTACGTCAATAGAACGGCCGGTGTACGCAGTGAGTCGCTGGCCAATTTCGGTCGCATCGCCGCCGGCAAGCCCGCCGACGCAGAGCAACACCGCACCATCCGCGAGCGCGCATTGCGCCGACCGCACATCAAAACCGTCGAACCCGCGCGGGGGCGGCCGCTGCAGCTCGACGACGATACCACCGGTCACCACGCGGGCGACCGCGCAAGGCGGCGTCTCTGGAATCCATTGTGGCTTAGTCCCATCGCGCCGGACGAAACCCCGCACACGCCCACCGTCGACAACCCGCCCGAAACCCCCACCCTGGTCAAGGCCGCGTTGGAAGCGCGAGGGGTTGGGCCCGACGAGTGGGTGAGTCCGGCCGATCATCGGGTGCCGCAGGACCAGGCGGTGGCTCGGGCGGAAGCCAATGCCGAGTGGTGGAAGAGTTTGTCCGATCCTGACTCGGATGAGTTCTCGGATGTGCAGTGGGGTTTGATTCGGGCGTATCCGTTCCAGATCGGTAATGCCGAGGGTATTCCGCCTATGGCTCGTCATGAGGCGAATGCCATCATGCTGCAGCAGTGGCTGACGCAGCGGGATGTGTTGCTGTCTCGGCGTGATAACGGTGTGGCGATCAACGCGAAGCAGGAGCGGTTCCTCGAATTGATGAATGACATCGAGAGTGCGCTGCGTTCGGCGGAGCGCAATGCCGCCCGGGCGAATGTCGGCGGGCCGTATCTGCTGGCGCTGGATCCGCAGGCGTTCAACGGCGTTGGGCGGGCGATTGTCAGTTTCGGCGCGGACCCGTATACGGCGAAGTCGGTGTCCTGGTATGTGCCCGGGATGTCGACGACGATCGAGAAACTGCGGGGAATGATGTTGCGCAGTTTCAACACGCTGCAGTCCACGCTGCGGGAAAACACCGATCCTGACTTTACGGCGGCAGCGGTGACTTACATCGGTTACGAGCCGCCGGGCAGCTGGGATCCGCGGGTCGGCTTTCAGAAGATGGCGCGCGAGGGTGGTGAGATCTTTGCCTCGGACATGTTGTCGTTCAACGCCGGGCGCGAGATCATCACGGGCAGCCCGTTCAGCAACAACCACGTCTTCGCTCATTCGTACGGGTCGAGCACCGTCAGCCACGCAGGACACGGTCAGCGGTTGGCCGGTCAGGTGCAGACCATCACTCTGATCGGCTCACCGGGGGCCGGCCCGCTGCAGCATGCCCGCGACTTCGGCATCGGCGAAGAAAACGTCTTTGTCGCGGCGTCGTCACGTGACCGAACCACCGGGCTGGGCGGGGACCGTCCGGGTGAGCGTGGCCGCACCATACGCCGAATGGGTCAGGGTATCGATCCGGCGATGGATTCGTTTGGGGCACGGCGTATCACCGCCGAGTTCCCGGCTGCATTGGACCATATGGGCCGGGGTTCGCGGATGACCCATAGCATCTACTGGGCTTACACGGATCCCGGGCTGAACCCGCAAGTGCGCAGCGAGTCGCTCACCAATTTCGGTCGTATCGCCGCTGGACACGCCAACCTCGTCGACACAGAAGGCCACCGCACCCTGCGCGAGCGCCGACGCTGGCTGCGCAGGCCCGTCGAGATCACCGTCGAACCCGCCCGGGGGCGGCCCCTGCGACTCAAAGACGACTCCGCCACCCACCACCCCGTCGACCGCCGCCACTACTGGAACCCACGCTTTCGCGCGCAACCGCTTGAGTTCTCGATGGTTGAGGTCAACCCGGTTGAAGAGGACTTGCCCTCCCCAGCCGAGTTGCCCGCAGCCGAAATTGGCGATATCGAGCAGGGGCCGGTACCCGACAGAGTCGTTGCCGATCTTGCGTTGGAGGAGCGCGGGGTTGGGCCGGATGGCTTGGTGAGTCCGGCTGATCATCGGGTACCGCAGGATCAGGCAGTGGCTCGGGCGACGGCCAATGCGCAGTGGTGGAAGAGTTTGGCTGATCCCGATTTCGATGGGTTCTCGAATACCCAGTGGGCTTTGATTCGGGCGTATCCGTTCGAGATCGGTAATGCCGAGGGTATTCCGCCGATGGCTCGCCATGAGGCGAATTCCATTATGTTGCAGCGGTGGCTGGCACATCGCGATGTGCTGTTGTCTCGGCGTGATAACGGGGTAGCGCTCAACGCGAAGCAAGAGCAGTTCCTCGAGTTGATGAATGGCATTGAGAGCGCACTGCGTTCCGGAACGCGCAATGCCAGCCGGGCCAGCGTGGGCGGGCCGTACCTGCTGGCGCTCGACCCGCGGGCATTTGATGGTGTCGGGCGCGCGATCGTGAGTTTCGGCGCTGATCCCTACACCGCGAAGTCGGTGTCCTGGTACGTGCCCGGGATGTCCACGACGATCGAGAAACTGCGGACGATGATGCTGCGCAGTTTCAACACGCTGCAGTCAACGCTGCGGGAGAACACAGACCCCGACTTCACGGCGGCTGCGATCACCTACATCGGCTACAAGCCGCCAGGCAGCTGGGATCCGCGAGTCGGCTTTCAGAAGATGGCGCGCGACGGCGGTGAGATCTTTGCCTCGGACATGTTGTCGTTCAACGTCGGCCGCGATATCTTCACCGGCGACGGCAGCCACTTCAGCAATCACCACGTCTTCGCTCATTCCTACGGGTCGAGCACCGTCAGCCACGCCGGACACGGTCAGCGGCTGGCAGGTCAGGTGCAGACCATCACCCTGATCGGTTCACCGGGCGCTGGCCCGCTGCAGCATGCCCGCGACTTCGGCATCGGCGAAGAGAACGTGTTCGTCGCCGCGTCCTCGCGCGACCGCACCACCGGGCTCGGGGGTGAGCGTCCCGGAGAGCGTGGCCGCACCATACGCCGAATGGGTCAGGGCATCGACCCGGCAATGGATTCCTTTGGGGCACGACGTATCACCGCAGAGTTCCCCGCCGCATTGGATCAGCTGCGCGGCGGTTCGCGGATGACCCACAGCATCTACTGGGCCTACATGGACCCAGGGCTCAACCCGCAAGTGCGCAGCGAGTCGCTGACCAATTTCGGGCGCATCGCTGCCGGGCATGCCGAACTGGTGGATCGGGAAGGCCACCGCACCCTCGGCCAGCGCACCCGGCTATGGCGCAAACCCGTTGAAACCACCATCGAACCGGCCCGCGGACGGCGGCTGCGTATCGTCGACGACCCCACCATCCACCGCCCGATCAACGGCCGCAACTACTGGAACCCACGCTTCCTCCGCGACATCGACTGTGGCCATGGCGTCATGGACGAACTGTCGGCGTTGCATCCCGAGCTTGATTTCACGCTGGACGCTGCTCCATCACCCAAGGGGGTACCGGCATGGAAGCTGTTCAAGGCCATCGGGTCTCGTTCGCGGTTCGCGACGTTCGCCGAAATTGAAAGCAGTCTGAAGAAGCGCGGCCACGGTTCAAAGGCCCTGCTGGCGTCGCGCTGGCGCGGTCGAGGTCGGGGCGGCCATGCGTACCTCGCGATGAACGTTCACGGAAAGGTCAAAGTCTTCGACCCCCACCACGGAGAGTGGACGGATTGGCCACCGCCGTGGAGTGAGAATTCGATCCGCCGCACCGCGGTCGGGTACCTCAAGGCGAACGGCGAACCCGTTGAGCGTTATGACGGATCCACCCGGGACCTCGCCGCCGCGAGCTTCATCGGCCGTGTTCAGGGCCGACACGATTCCGACGCGGTGAGGGATGCGCTGGCGCAGCGGATGCCGCGGGTGGGTGTCGCGGATTTGGTCTCACCGTTGGGTTGGGCGGAACTGGCCGCGGCACGCGCGGAGCTGAACGCCACATGGTGGTCGGGGTTGTCTCCCGCACAGCGGCAGGAGTTGGTCAAGGCCCATCCATACGAGATCGGCAACGCCGAAGGTATCTTCCCGGAGCACCGCAACGATGCGAATCAGCGGGTGCTGCAAGGCTATCGGCGTCGCGCCGCGGAGTATCAAGCGCGGCTCGACAACGGCGGGCGTTTGGATGACGCGAAGCGCAAATTCGTGCAGCGGGTGAACGGGCTCGACCTAGCATTGCAGGAGGCGACCGCGGCAGCAGCGCGGGTTGGACTGGATCCTCCGCTGTTGCTGGCATTTGACCCACGGGATTTCGGCGGTAACGGACGCGCCCTGATCAGCTTCGGCACCGACCCCTCCCAAGCAGGGCAGGTCTCGTGGCACACCACGAAACAGCCGATTGAGCAGCTCGGTACCGGTCTTCAGTCGGTGCTCGACGAACTGGTGTCCACCCGGGAGGAGGCACCGACCGCCGCAGCCATCATCTGTGTCGGCAAGGAAGCGTCGAAACTGCGCCTGCCCTGGGATTTCTCACGTAAGCCCGGTCCCGACGGTGTGTTGAACAGCGACCTCGCGGCATTCCGCGCCGCCCGCACGGCGTGGGAACGCACCGGCGACGGCGCGCCGTTGACTACGAATCGCGTCCATTCCGTGCGAGGCTCGTCGACCCGCCCCGGCGGACTATGGGTACCGCCGGGGGCCGGCAGCCAGGTGGCCGCACACCGCGGGGCATCGCACGAATTCCCCGAACAAACCTTGGCCGCTTACGAGGAAGCGCTGCGGCAGGGCGCTGACGGTCTTGAATGCGACATCCGGCTCACCAAGGACGGGCACGTAGTCTGCATCCACGACAAGCGAGTGGATCGGACGTCCAACGGCACCGGCCTCGTCGGCGACATGACCCTCGCCGAGTTGCGAGCGCTCGACTTCGGCGGCTGGCACCCCAGTCGAGATCTCGGAGATGCCCAGGGCGACACCGGGATACTCACCCTCGAGCGGCTGATTGAACTGGTGCAAAACCAGGACCGGCCGGTGACGCTCTTCGTCGAAGTCAAGGAACACAGCGGGAATCTCGCGCGTGCGTTGGTCGAACTGCTGGATCGCCATGGTCTCACGAACCCGACATCAGCGGATCAGGCTAGGGTGGCGGTCATTTCGTTCCATCCGGACGCACTGTTGCGGGTGCGGCATCTCGCGCCGAATCTGCCGACCGTGCAGCTGGGGCCGGCGCTGCTGGGCCCAGGCACTCGTCTTCTGGCCAGTACCGTCGGCGCGACCGCGATCGGTCCGTCTATTCAGACGCTGCGCGCCAACCCCGAACTCGTCGAGCTCGCGGCTTCCCAAGGGTTGGACACGTACTGCTGGACCGTTAACGACCAACGCGATGTGCAATACGCGCGAGACCTCGGCGTGCACTGGATCGCAACCGATCGTCCCGGCCGAACCAACCGCTGGCTACACGGCGAACCGACCGTCACAGCGGCCCCCGAAACCATTGACCTGACAAGCGAAACCGGCGACACCAGCGTGTCGCAAGCTGCCGACGAAGCGCCCACGCCCGACATCGAACACACCTCTGCCGAACCGGCGTTCATCCACGAGCTATCCGAGACCGAGGCCAGGGCGCTGCGGATCGAGGAGGCGTTGGCACAGCGTCACCCGCGTGTGCGGCCCGACGAGTTGCGCAACCCGGTGGACATGGTCAACAGCAACCCGGCCGACGTGGCCGACGAGGCCAGTGCGCGAGCACGAAACAACGCCGCGTGGTGGAAAGGGTTGAGCCCCGAACAGCGCCAGGATTTGATCGAGGCCCACCCGGAGCACATCGGCAACGCCGAAGGAATCCCCCCGAAAGACCGGGACACTGCCAATCGTATTGTGCTGGACCAGCTTCGGGACCAACGCGACCGAGTGCTGGACAAGATCCATCACTTCAAGTTGCCGACCATCAAAGAATTCAAACTCCTGCGGCGGGTGAACCACCTCGATATAGAGCTGCGCAAGGCGAGCGCCGACGCCAAACGGGCCAACGTCGACGGTCCGCTGCTGTTGGCGTTCGATCCCGCGGAGTTCGGTGGTGATGGACGAGCCGTGCTCAGCTTCGGCCATGACCCGTACGACGCCGACTCGGTCTCGGTACACGTACCCGGGGTGGGCACCACCGTCAACTCGCGCTTCTTCTTCGGTTTTTACGCCAGCAATGCACTGAACCATCTGGTGTCGACCCGACAGGAGAACCCGAACCTGAAGGCCGCTTCGATCGCCTGGATCGGCTACGACACCCCGAGCGGCCGCAAGGTCGGACGGATGGCCAAGCAGGAACTGGCGCGCTCCGGCGGCGAGCTTCTCTACAGCGACATCCGCTCGCTCAGCGAGGGCCGCACCAGTTGGAACGGCACGGACGCTCCCGCGCCCAAAATTCACGTGTTTGGGTACTCCTACGGATCGACAACCACCGCGCACGCCGGGGTGCGCGGACGGCTGGCCCCGTACGTCAGCACGGTGTCTTTGCTCGGCTCGCCAGGGGCTGGGCCGCTGCAGAACGCGAGCGAATTCGGGCTGGAGGACGGCAAGGTCTTTGTGGCGGCCTCGTCGCGGGATCTGGTCAGCGGGCTGGGCGGCCGAACGGAAGGTTCGACCTCACGGATCCTCCCGACGATTGCCCGGAAGCGCGGCCTCGGCCTCGGAATCGATCCGGCGATGAAAGACTTTGGCGCCGTTCGCGTCACGGCGGAAGTCCCGGTGGCGATGAACCGCCCCCACATCCTCGGCACCCACGACACCTACTATCAGTACGCGAATCCGGCCGGCGACCCCCAGGTGCGGAGCGAGGCACTGGCGAACTTTGGCCGTATCGCCGCTGGGCGGACCGACCGCCTACACCTGGAACGACACCGCACCGAGGACAAGCGCCGCGGACGCCCGCGCACGGTCGACCCTGCCAGCGAGCGGTCGATCCACCGGTTAGGAAACCCGGCGTGGCTGCTCGCAGACGCACGTCGCGACCCCGAATTCCTGCAGCGGCAGGCGGATTACCGCGCCCAGGACCGAACTACGCGACGGGTGGATACCCGGTACGCCCAGCCGCTCGGCGACGTAGTCGACAACGCCGGCGATATGGATAGCGCCCGCCAGCTCGCCGAAGACCTTTCCGGCGTTTACGGGCCATTCCGGGTGCGAGTGGAAGCCGAGAGATTCGGCACCGAGATCAGGCTGACTGGCGTAATCCTCAACGGCGACACCGAGATCGGCAATATCCAGTGGGTCTATGACCGCGTTGGTGATGGCAAACTGATCGCCTATCACACCGGGGTGTTCATCAGTGACGGGTACACACATCTACGCGGCCAGGGATTCTCCAAGGCGCTGACGGAACTCGAGCGGTATTACGTGCGTTCCGGCGTCGACCGCATCGAGGGTTGGACTCACGACAAGGGCGCCAACATCTGGGCGCGCCGTGGCTATACCTGGAATCCGGATCCAGACAAACTGCAAGAGTCGCTGCGAAATATCAAGGAAGCGGCGGAAACTCTGTCATCGCACTTGGGTCCTGACGCACGCCGCGCGCTCGACGAGATGGTGCAACGGTTGGAACCTGACGATCCCCGTCTGCCCGAGCCCATCGAGATCGCGTACCTCGCCCCCGACGACGAACCCAACTTGGGCCGGCGCCTGCTGGAAAGCGTCGGTCTGCGGCAGGACCACGGTGTGCACTATGTCCGGTATCTGCCAGTGGAAACCGAAGTCTTAACGTCGCAGCCGCGCAGTGGATTCCGTGCGCTCCTGCATCGCTGGTTCGGGCTGGGTGCCGATCACCGGTCGCTGGGCGAGCCGGACTGTGGGCGTGGAGTCGTCGGCGCGTACGCAAGAAGGTACGGCCGCGACGTTCCCGTACCCGTGGCGCGGTCACGTACCGGATTGCCGGCGTGGGCGGTGTTCGAGGCCACCGGCTCGGGTTCCCGCTTCGCGACAGACGACGATGTGTTCGCCGAACTGCAACGCCTGGGTCCCGGCTCGTCGGCCATCTTGGCTTCGCGTTGGAGTGGTGGGCGTTGGGGCGGCCATACCCGTTTCGCGGTCAACGACGGCGGCAGGATCTACGTCGAGGAGTGCTACAACGAGCAACGTTCAGAGCGTTTGGGTTGGCCGCCGCAAGGCGCGGTGAGCCAGACCGCGGTCGGCTACTTCGATTCCGATGGCAACCCAGTGCGTCCGCTGCACGACGTTCCGTTGCAACTGGGGGCCGCCGACGCCATCGGCGACGTCAGGGGTCTTCCTGAAGAGCCGGACTTCCACCGCGAGCAAGCGAAGTACCGGGACCAGGATCCAACCACGCGTCCCGTCAACGCCCGCTATGCCGATCCGCTTGGCGTGGTGCTCGACAACGCTTTCCGCGATCCGAACATGGCCGACCAGCTGGCCGAGGACCTGTCCGGTGTTTACGGGCCGTGCCGCGTCGAGATGACTCAGGAGCATTTCGACGCCGGCGATCCGATGGAGCAGCTCGAGGCAATAACGGAGGGAATTCCCCTTTTCGAAGCCAGCATCTACGGCGACATCGTCAGTGGAGACGAGACAGTCGGCACGATCCACTGGCGAATCAACCGTGACAAGCTGGGTGTCCTCGTCGTCGAGCATCGCATCTACGTCGACAAGGAATTCCCCGTAAAGGAGTTCACCGACGCGGTGACCGCTCAGCTCGAGCCCTATTTGCAGCGCTGTGGGGTCGTACGTATCGAGTCGACGACATACGGGCACGCCGCGTACGCGGCGGCGGTTCGGGGTGAAACGTGGAATCCTGATCCGCTGCTACTCGAACAGTCGCTCAACGAGGCCAAGCGGTCGGCTCGCGAACTGCTAGACCAAGTGACGGACAGCGAAGCCAGAGACCTACTCACTCTCGTCATGTGGCGAATGGATCCGACACAACCCGATATTCCGCAACCAGTAGAACTCGCCCACCTGTCTACTCGCGCCGAACCCGATCTTGGCCGCCGGCTCCTCGAAGGCACCGGCATCAGAGATCTCGATTTCGACGAAATACGTTCTGACACAGAGCTGCACACAGTCCGAGACCTGCGTGAAACTGCAGTCGAGAAGCCCCGTCCCGTCAAGGGGGTTTCCGGTGACCCGGAATTACTGCAGCGGCAAGCGGACTACCGCGCCCAAGAGCCCACCACCCGTCGCGTCGACGCCCGCTACGCCGAGTCGCTGGATAATGTGTTCGATAGCACGTCGTCGGCGTTGGCGGGCCAACTCGCCGAGGATCTGTCGGGCGTGTACGGGCAGTACCGCGTCGAGCTAGAGGGTAGACCGGTCAGCGGACAGCGGGTTGTCCTCGAGGGGCCCATCCACCGAGGGCTGAACGAAATCGGTGTTATCGCTTGGACATTCGAACGTGACGACGCGGGCAATCGGTCCGCCCACTACGAGCTGCATCTGCACCACGACATCTTCGAGGGCACGGTCTTCTCGAAGGCCGCGTTGATCGCTGAGGTGTTGCCCTACTGCCTTCGGGCCGGCATCGACCACGTCACGTCGACGACGCAGGGAAACAGTGCATATGTCGCCGCGGATCTTGGTGATACCTGGGATCCGCGTCCAGACAGATTGCAGGAGTCGCTCAACAATATTGAGAGGTCAGCGCGGGAGCTGTGGCCGAGTCTCAGCGACGAGGGCCGGCGCGTCGTTGAGCAAGTCTTGCAGCGGTTGGATCCCGCGCACCCTCGCTTGCCGGAGCCGATCGAATTGGCAGCCCTTGCGACTCGTGCGGAGCCCGACCTGGGCAGGCGACTGCTCGAAGGCACCCGGATAGCGCACGACGGCACTGGAGTGCACTACGTCAAGTACCTCTGGAATCCGCGATTGCATTCTGGCCAGAACTGCGGCCCCTGGTCGCTGGAGCGGTTGTCGGCCAGGTATGGCATCCGCTTCGCGCTCGCGACGGAGCCATCAGTCAGGGGCGTGCTTGCTCGCGCGTTGTTCGAGGCGATCGGATCTCGTGCCGACTTCATGAGCTACTCCGAAGTGGAGGAACTGCTGCTGCAAATGGACCCTGGGCCGCCTGGCGGACCCGGGCCCGCGGCTCTGTTGGTGTCGTCATGGGCAGGTGGCCGGTCGCGGGGTGGGCACGCCTACGTGGCGGTTCTGGATGGCGGCCGGGTTTATCTGGAGGATCCGTTCACCGGTGAGCGTTCACCGTGGCCACCATATTGGGGCGAGGGTGCCGTATCGCGCACGGCGGTCGGCTTTCTCAACGCCAAGGGTCGGGCGGTGCAACGCCTTGACAGCAGCCCCGACCCGTACGTCGCCGCGGATGAGATCGGCTACGTTCAAGGACCTCCCTCAGACCCTGAGTTCTTGCGGCAGCAAGCGGAGTATCGGGCCCAGGATCGAGCCACCCGTCGCGTGGACACCCGCTACGCCGACCCGTTGGGCGACGTGCTCGACAACGCCTCCGATGTGGGACGTGTCGGTCAGCTCGCCGAGGACCTGTCGGGCATGTACCCGCCGTACCCCGTGCTGCTGCAGGACGCAGTGGACGACGACGACGTCGGCATCGGCGGTTACATCTACCGCGAAGGCCAACAAATCGGCAATGTCTACTGGACGTTCCGCCGGGACGAGGAAGGCAAACTCGTCGTTGATCTTGGGCTGGTGGAGATCGAGAATTCGGACCATCGGGGGCAGGGGTTCTCCAAGTCGCTCGCGTCGATACTGTTGCCGTATTTCCAGCGCTGCGGCGTTGATCGCATCGAGGTGACTGCCGGCTGGCAGGGTGCCTATGTATGGGCAAAATGGGGCCTGGTCTGGAATCCGGACCCGGTGAAACTGCAGGAGTCACTCCAATACATCACACGGTCGGCGAACAAACTTCTGCCAACCCTCAACGACGAAGGCAAGCAGGTGATTCAGCAAATCATCGACCAATTGCATCCCGGTAACCTCCGGCTACCGTCGCCGATCGAGCTGGCGCGGCTCACCGCCCCCGGGCATCCCAACCTGGGTCGTGACCTTCTCGAGGATTCGTACTGGCACGGCGCCATGTACCTGGGAGAGGGTGGAGCTTAATGGATCCGCGCCGTATCGAGCTCAACCGCAGGCACAGCCGGGAGATGAGTTTGCTGTTCGCACAGTTTGTTGAGGAGCATCCAGAGATCGAGTTTGCAGTAAAGGACGCCGAGATGACCCCAGAGCAGGATGCCGCTTGGACTGCCTTCAGTGATGGGCTTTTTGCTCGACATCGGGCCGAGCGAGAGGCACTGGCCGACGAAATCGAAGCCGAGCAACGTCAGCTCGGCGACCGATAGACTTCGAAAGTTACAGGAGGTTCAGAGAGTGGAAGCGGTGCAAGCGATCTCGTTGGTGACCAAGTGGATCAAGTCCCGAAATCTGGACTATCCCACCGACGGATTAGAGGCCGATCGCTTCGGCGCGGGCTGGAGCGTTTACGCGCCCGTGGACGTCGACGAGAGCGACCCGATAGCGTTTCTGGACATGCCGGTGGGCCGCTCGGTGTTCCTGGTTGGCGACTCCGGCCGGATTCAGGAAGTGTCGTCCTCGGTTCCCCCGGAGCAGGCCGAGGCCGAATTCATCGCCGCGGAATTGGCCACCGCGCCCCCGAACGGTCAATCCGACGACGCAGATTTCATGGCCGAGTTCGAGCGGGCGTTCAACGAGGCAGCGTCACAAGGCCCTCCTGTCGTCAGCAGTTTCAACATCGTCGACGCCCCACCGGGCAACGCGGAAGCACCGGCATCGAGCGATGAGGCCGCGACGGCGGAGGAAGCCTCACGACTTGTCGAACCGATCGTGCAACAGCTAGCCCAGCTCGGACCGGCCGGGTGGGAGGAGTTCTCGGCCGAATTCGCGTTCACCGTCTCGTCCCAAATCGCGCAGTTGCAGTTCTTCTCCGAAGACCGAGCAGGTCTCGTGCCGGTGCCGCAGTCGATCGCCGACTTGGTCAGTCGTCAACGAGAGGTCGCGGCACGGATGCCGGCCGGTCCTTGGTGGCGGCTACTGCTGACTTGCACCAACCGCGGTGAGATGGCCGTGGACTACGACTACGGCGACGAGCCCTTCCCCGACGACCAGTTGGTGGCCCCCGAGCATTACCGCAGAGACCTGGAAACGTATCCCCGTTCACGCGTGCCGGTGTGGCTGGCCGGATACGTCAGCGGCACCGCAGCGCAGGGCCGTGATCCCCGGCAGGCCGCGGCGGCGGCGACTGCCGATGCCGCCGCCGGCCACACGGCGATCGCAACCAACGACGTTCCGCCACTGCGTGACGTGTGGGCACGATGGGCGGTGCTGTCGGCAGCCCATGTCGGCGTCGGTTCCGAATGGGGGCCACGCATTTACCCCGGCTACGGATGGTATGAGAGCGACCGTCGCAGTGGCTCCACGCTCTACGTGCTTCCTGGCGATCGTGCGGTGCTCTCCGGAGGCAAGTGGAACTCCGAACTACTGGATGCTGCCTACAACGACGGTGCGCCCATGCCCGACCTCTTCACCGGGGCTCCCGCCTGGGTTACGGACAATGTCATCAACACGCGAAACCGCAACGGCCTGTTGACGTTCTGCTACTGGTGGGCGAATGGCCAGTGGCACCGCGGCGCGACCGACACAGCGGGCGAACTCGACGTCCCGCTGCCTCCCGTTCGCACGCCGGAGGACACCGTCCGGGCGATGGTCGACCAGACTGGTCCTGGTTCCGAGGACGCGTGCGAGGCGCTACTTGCATTGGCGGCAATCGGGAACGCGACGCCCGGCGCAGTGGCCGCGATCTTCGCCGACAGGTCGGACGCTGATATTGACAGTGCGGCCAACCAACTGAGCCTCGCGGGGCTTGCCCTTTGCTCAACGTATTGAGCACTTGACTTCGAGCTAGCCGCTAGCCGAACTCTTGGCAAACAAGGCCATGTCGAATGGCTGAGCCTCGTCGGAAGTCATAGCGTGAATTGGCGTGCCGCACGGAGATTTTCGACGAGTCGATAGCGGGATCGAGTGAGCATCCAGATTCCAGGGTCCCTGCAGTGGGTGTCATACCTGGTCGGGTCGCAGTGGCCAGAAGGCGATGAGGATGCCATGTTCCGCATCGGCAGCGACTGGCGTGCCAGCGCCGAGGAGATGACGGCGCTGATACCCGACCTGAACCGGATGCGTGCGAGCACAATGTCGGCGCTGCAGGGCGTGACCGCGGGGGCTGCCGACGGACAGTTCAAGTTGCTGTTCGATGGTGACGCTTCGGTGGACAAACTCGCCGACGCGATGGCCGCGCTCGGCGGCCTCGCGGACGGCACCGGGGAAAACATCGAGTACACCAAGTTGCAGATCTTGACCTCGCTGGCGATAGCCGCGTTCGAGATCTCGTGGGCACTCGCTCAGACGTCGGCGACATTTGGTGCATCCGCGGCCCAGATTCCGATCATCGAAGGGGCCACGTCTGCGGCAATTCGCCAGACCATTTCGATGTTGCTTCGCCGGATCGTGTCCGACCTCGGCACCGCGATGACGAGGACCACCGTCCACAGGATCGTCAAGAAGGCCGGCGTGGAGATGGCAGAAGCGGTCGGCCAGGATCTGTTCATTGAGAGTGTCCAGCAGGCCAATGGACACCAACAGGGCTTCGACTGGGACCAGGCGGGCCTCGTCGCGGTATCGAACGCGGCCGGTGGCGCGGCTCAGGGCACCGTAAGCCTGTACGGCAGACGCGTACTGGGTGACTCGTTGGCGAAAGGCGCGGTCGCCGGATACGCCTCCGGTATGGCCAAGAAGGTGGGGGGCTCGGTGTCCACCGGTCAAGAGATTGACATCGTCTCCGTCCTCGGCTCCGCCAGTACCGCAGCGACGGGTTCGATTCGCGGAGGACGGGCAGGGCGCAACTCGCCGACTGCGGAAAGCGATGCGGCGGCCTCCTGACAATGGATAACGACGGCGTGCGACATGAACTCACTGATGCACTCGCCCTTCTCCAAGAACACATGAGCGAGCTCGCCGTGGTGGAGAGAAAGCGCGCAGCGTTGTCGGCAACTGCCACCGTCGCCGACGGGACGGTCGCGGTGACCGTAAACGCGCACGGCGTGGTGTCCAAGACTGCCGTCGACGAATCCTATTTGGACGAGCATGGTTTGGCCGATCTCGGAAACTTCGTCACCGCTGCGGCCCAGGACGCGGCTCAGGAGGTGCAGCGGCAGGCGGCACGCTTGCTCGCCCCACTCGCCGAGCGTCGCGCGCGGTTCCCGTCGCTGGCCGACATCGTCGAGGGCGCGCCCGATATCAGGGACCTGTTGGCGCACCTACATGTCGCTGATCAGGGACAGCCATCCGCCGATCGGGGCGCTCATCGCGGAGAAGAAACACGCGACTATCCCATCGTCAGGAGCGACCGATGATCGAACCGCTGGGTCTGACACCCGCCGAATTGCGCTCGGCTGCCGAATACCTTGCTGACGTCAGCAGTCAAATGAAGGCCGTGCAGTCGTCGTTGCTGGAAATGCTGAGCCGTGAGGGCGAGGCATGGGGTCGCGACAAAATCGGCAATCAGTTCGCGAGCGGTGGGAAGGGCTACCGAATGCAGTCCGACTGGGTGGACGGTTCGATCGAGGCCAAAACCGAGTTGCTGGACTACTATTCGTACAGCCTCAGGACTACCGCTGACAGTCTGGAACAGCAAGATTCGGTCTGGACGTAGGGTCGGGTTATCGGCCGCGCTGTAGTGTGAAAGCGTGACGGATTCCTATTTGTCCGCCGTCTCAGTCCTGCTTCCAGAGGCTATTTCGGTGTCGGAGGAAGTCGCGTCGGCTCCTGAGTGGCGGTCCATATGTCAGGATCCGGGTCGCACCCCCGTCGACATGGCCATCGAATCGGGACGACCCGCCGTCGAGAACTGCCGCATCGAACCTGATCGGTTTGATTGGTTGATCCACACGGGCAGCGGACCTCAAGGCACCCGGTCGTGGCCGGCGCACCACGCGATCCAATCTGCCCTGTTGGGGTCCAATGGCAACGCTCTCGAGGTTCGCCAATTCTGTGCCGGCGGACTTTCGTCGTGGCTACTCGCGGAGAGGCTGCGGGGTGGTGACAGGGCGGTCGTGTGCACAGCTGCCGATAACTGGTCGTGGACCGATAGATTCGCTGTGTCCCGGGGGAACGGTGGTGAACCCGGAGCCGATTTAGCCAGCGCGGCAGTGATCGGCCCCCACGGGTTCGCACAGATCCTCGGGTCAGGCAACGCCAGTTGCCCCGAGCACGCGGAGGCGTGGCGCTCGGACGACAGATACTGGGAGCTCCAGCCCAACGAAGAATTCAGCGTCGTCTATGCCCGAGCGACTGCCAGCCAGACGGCCTCGTCGGTGGCGGCCCTGATCGCGATGATTCGCAACGCGATTCTCCTCGCACTCGACGACGCAGGAGTCTCACCGTCAAAAGTGACACATTTCGCCGCGCCCAGTTCGCGCACCGGACAGCCATACCGCCACCTGGCCCGCACAATTGGACTGCCGTGGAGCGACGATCTGTACCGCTTCCACCTCGAGCACGGCTATCTCAGCGTATCTGCCCAGGCAGCTGCGCTCGTGAGCTTGGCGGAAGCCGGGGCACTGACGACAGGCTCAATCGTGTTGTTGGCTGCCACCGAATACAACGTCAGCACAACGGCGATGGTCCTGCGGATCACAAGATCGCCGAAAGTGTTGGCGCGACAGCAGGTAACTACCCTCCATTGAGGGCATCGTCGATGTCACGCAGCTCACGAACCTCTGCGGCGTCGGCAGCGATTAATCGGTCGATTTTGTCGACGAGCTGCTTTCGCGTTACCGGCGTTGCGAATTCGTAGGGAGCTTGCACCACGTAGTCACCGTCAGTGGTGTTCAGCCAGCCGACGAACTCCTTCGTCCGATCAGGCTGCCAACGCTTTGGTGGACGATGGTCGGTATAGATCTCACCACCAGCCACCAAGTCCTCGAACGGAATGACCACCGAATCGACGGCCGTCACCTCGTCGACGATGACCGACCCAGTCGATGAAGGCGGCGCCGTCCGGGACTGGATGTTCAAGCTGGGGACAGTAACTTTGGGGTGGGATCCAGGCTTACCGGAAAGCGCTGCCAGTCTTCCGATTTCGGGTCCAAGATCGTACGCCGAGAGTTGCGTCACGGTGATGACGTCGTCTGCGTCTTGATTGGCAATGAATCCCAGATCCTGCCATCGGGTCGCCGACAGGGCGGCAGTGACTTCGGTGGCGTTCATCGACATGGACTCGACGTGAATCTCGGCTTCGCGCATCTGAACGTCCAGCCAGCGACGGAGATGATCGAAGTCGCCCGCCGTGAATCGCTCGATCAGGTCCGCACGATATCCGTTCAGCTCATCTTCGTATTGGTATGAAACAGGTTTCGTGAACCGGAAGGGATACGGCAAGTCCCCACGCCCGTACTCCCGACAGAAGATGTGAAGCTCAAGGACGGTGAGCGTGCCAAGTTTCCGCGACATCGATGTAGACAGGTGCTCGCGCTAACCGCGGCCACCAACTTGACGGCGTTCCGGCCCGGCCGGTGAAACGGGCATGGGTGGGGGCGCGGCCGACGGCCCGCGAGACCGGTCCGGCCCGCGCTGTGCCCCGACCTCGTCTTGCTGGTCCTGGCCTTGGTCCGGTCCTTGATCCTGACCGATGACTGGTACAACAGCCTCGGCTTCGCCGGCGATCTCGGTTCCGGTTTTGCGGCTGCGCAGCGCCTTAATGACCTTGTGCTCCTTGCCTTGTTGCTGGCCGCCCCCGCCATGCCCAGCCCCGCCGGGCGTACCAGGCGTGCCCATCGCGGGCGCATTCGCACCGGCGCCGCCTCGCGATATTCCAGCAGCCTCGGTTTGGCTTGCTGCGGCAGGCAGATTCGGGAGCCGCGACGACACGCCCCCCAGGCTTGCGCCGCCTCCTCCGCGGGCGCCGCCCGCACCAGATCCGGTGCCTCCCTTTCCGAGTTGGAGGGCGCCCTCGGGGAGCTTCGGCTTGTTTCCGAGACCCTTCGAGAGTCCGCTCGGCGACGCCTTTGCGGCCTGCGCGGCCTGGCTCGCTGCTTGGGTACCCGCGCCGATCGCCTGATTCGCCGCGTTGGTGAGGCCGCTCGTGAAACCGTTGTCCAACGCTTTCGATGGGTCGGTCAGCGACGGGCGACTCGGATCGTTCTGTGCGGGGTTGTCGGACTGGCCGGGCCTGTCGGTGTCACTCGGAAGCTTCGTCTGGTTCAGCAGATCTTCCAGTGACGGCGGTTTGGAGATCGACGGCTTCCCGCCGCCGAGATTCGACTTATTGAGCCCGCCGCCGCCGTATGGAGGCCCGCCGCCACCGTTGCCGACCGATGGATCACCGGTGGATGTGTGGCTTGGCTTGCCCGGCTTCTCCGGTAGGCCCGGGATGGTGATCGGCTGGGCAGGCTGGGTGTTCTCGGCGTACTGCGGATAGCCGCCATAGATGTCGTTGATGCCCGGTTTATAGCTGTCGTTCATCACAATCCGCATGTACTCGTTGTAGTACTGCCGTATCCCCTCTTTCTCGCCAGCAGTCGTAGCTTCCTTGCGAGTGCCGCCGGAAACGCCCCCCCTACCGGCGGGAACTTGCTGATAGTTCCAATTGAGGTCGTCCTGGTACCGATCCCACATGGTCGGAAACTTGCCGAGAGGGTCGTTGACGAGATTCTTGCGGACGTAATTCATGATGTCTCGGAACTTGTGCGTGAGTTCCGCACCCCGCAGTGCCGCCGTGCCGGTGTAGAACGGTTCGGAAATCGAATTGATGGCATTGGTGTATGCCGCCTCGATTGTCTTCCCCTCCCAGCCACCGCCTGCCTTCAGCTTCTTGACTTCTGCCTCGAAATTCACGGCAGACGTGTGCAATTGATTGCCGATGCTTCGCCACGCTTCATCGACTGACGTCGGGGCGACATCCTCTTGGATGCCATTGACTTCGGGCCAGACGTCCTCAAACGTTCTGGTGCCGAATTCCTCTAGCAGGCGCGGTTTCTTGCCAGCGAGGTGCCCCTCCAGCGCCTGCTGTCCGTCGGACGGGGTGACGCCGTCCGACAGCGCGTGGCCCTTGTCCTTGCTGACATCGTCTTTGTTGATGTCGGGGTTCGGATCGTCTCCGCACACGTGCTAGGTGTCCCTCTCGGCTGTCTTGCGTGCTAGCCGCTGTCGACCTTGTTCAAGGCTTCGTAGGCCGCCTTGATGCCCTTCTGAAGCTCGACAAGGTAATCCCGGTACTTCTTGACGGCTTGCTTGATGTCTTCGGGTGCCGTTTCGTTCAGGAGCGTTCTGGTGTCCGTCGCGGACAGTAGAGTGCCGACGCCGTCGGATATCTTGCTGAGCTCAGGCAATTTCGGGTTGATTTTGTCGTCGATATCGTCGATGAAGGTCTGAATCGCGGTGTCCCAAGCCCGCCAGGCCGTCTCACTGAACTTGACGAAGCCGTCACCGTCGTCTTTACCCGCCGTGGCGTACTGCGCGCCGTCCTTGAAAGTCTTGGCGAACTGGATGTTCTGATCGGTTGAATCGGCCATGCGCTACCCCTAGATCAAAGGCGTGAAGCCCGGGCTCGTTCTGCGACAAGCCCGGGCCCCTCGCGAGACGTCAGAATGCCGAGGCGTTCGCCCGGTCCATCGCCTGCATGGCGGCCTGCTGATCCATCGCCTGGGCTTGGGTGTTGGCGACATTGTTGAGAGCCTCGTCCATCATCTCGCTCACCTTGACATGCGCCTGGTTGAGTGCGATGGAGCCCTCACCTTCGTAAACCGTTGCCAGCGTGGTGAAGATGGTGGCGATGTCTGCGCGGACCTCTTGAATGGCTTGCACAGCGCCACCGACGTCCTCGAGCGACGTAACGTTCTGTCCGAAGTTGTAGAGAATTTCACTCATTGCTTGATAACTCCTTATGCCTGGTCCAGGTTGGCCACTGCGCGCATGTGCGTGGAACCCTTGTCCACGATGTCGTTCAATGTCGTGATGAGCTGATCGAACTCCTCGCGCTGTTGCTGTGAGGTGTTGCCGTATCCACCCGCGTAAGTCCCGCGCCACGAAGAGGCCAGCATGGCCTGCTGTGTGTCGCTGATCTGGTTCAGCTTCTGGACCGCTTGATCGCGGGCATCCATGATCTGCTGAATCTTCTGTTCAGCCTCTGCGGGTGTAAGCGAAACTGTCATTTCGTTTCTTTCTCCCTCTCTGGTTGTGTGCTTGGCGCTTGGATGGCCCCTGACTGAATTGCAATACCTCTAGAAGCCCCCCCATCTCCCGCCCGAAAGCTCGACAAGCTGACCGATTGCCTGCGAAATGGCATGATCCGAGCCAGCTTTCAGCGTTGTCCACAACTGCCCGGCCGGCGAGGTGCTTGGCCCGGCGACAATGCGACCGCGCTTGGTGTAGAACACGCCGACGGCGGCCGCGACGCGCGAGATCCGGTCCTCTTCACCGTCCAGCGTGTAATAAACGATCTCGGCGAAAGCCTGCCTTGAGGCGAGTGCCGAGCCGAGCAGCATCGCGGTGCGCGGCTCGGCGCCGAGCGTTCGGATGCGGTCGGACAGCACGGTCGCATCGTTAGTACCTGACAGCGCCTCGCAGGCGGCGTCCAGCGGCGCGCCCACCGCGCCTATCTCTGCGGCAGGCGCCGAGGGCAGGTGAGCCAGCAGCGCCCGGACGGCCAGCGAGAGACTCGCCTCGCCCTCCAACGCGTCCATGGCGATCTCGTTTCCCACCCGGCGCACCGAGATGCACTGCGCACCTTGACGTATCACCGTGACGCGGGCAGTGCCATCGGGGGTGACGAAGCGCATTGCCAGCTCCCTGTCGGGCCGCTGAAGCGACCGCAGCAGTGGCACGAGATCGGGTGTCACCTCCCCGTCGCGGATCAGCCCCCGCTCCGTTAGTGCCCGGGTAGCGTGGTCGATCGCCGCGACGAGCGCCGTCTCGGTGCCGTGCCGCGGGCGCAAGCTCCAACACGACTGGCAGAGCTTGGACACCGACCCGAGATGCGACGGCCTGCAACTCGTCGTCGGTGAGGACGAAATGCGATGCGAGCGAGGCGGTCATAGCTTGAGCTCCCGATCGACGCCGATCACCGGGGGAGCCACCCAGCTGTTGTCCACCTGCTCAAGGGTGCGCTCCGGTGCGTCGGCGAAGCCCTCGGGTTGAGGTCCGTCGGGTACCGCGAGTTCGTCGAACACTGCGGTGTCTGGCCCCCAGCTGACACTGGACACCATGAACGGCGAGTCGTTCTGCTCGGTTGCCGGCAGCCAGGCCTGACCTGAATCCGCCAGTCCCGCACCGGGTTCGCCCGCGCCTTCGAGTGTCGCAGCGGCCTGGATGGATTCGTAGTCACGGTGGTGGTCACCGCGGGCCATACCCGCCATTGGGGCGTAGGGGGCGCCGCCCATCCCGGTGCCAGTCCCAGTGCCTCCTGCGGAGGCAAAGCCCGTCTTCTGCAGGCTCTTAGGATCGGCCGTCGACTTGACTCCATTGGCAGTCATCGGCGCCAACGGCATCGCAGGCGCTCCGCCGCCCGCTCCGGCGCCACCGGCGGAGCCGCCGCCACCGGCCGCCCCGCCCGCACCCTGTTCTGCCTTGAGCGCGTTGCCGTTCGACACCTGGGGAGGCACCGCTTGCTCCCACGGCTGCGCGAGATTCGCGGCAGCGTCTTCGTACTGCGTCATGACCGCCGCCGCGTTGGCCTGATCGGCCGTGGCCGCTTCGTCGAATTCGGCGAAGTTGCCCGTCAGTATGGCCCCGTTGTAGGCGGCCAGCGAGGCCATCATGTCCTGGGCGGTCTTTGCTTCGATCGCCTCGGACACGCTTGGCATCGCCAGCACGGCGACGGTGTTGGCGACGGCGGCCTCTTCAGCACGTTGACCATTGGCGGCGGCGCTGAGGCTGACGGCCTGGAGCCACTTGCCGAACTCTTCCAGCCGCTGTACCGCCGCGGTGGATGCCTGGCTATCCCATATGGTTCGCAGCCGGGTCATGAGCTTGTCAAAATCCGTTGAGATGCTGGCGAATTCGTTGGCGACCCGGACCCAGGCGGCGCCGGCTCCGCCAACCGAGGCCGGGCCCGGCCCGTCGGTGAGGTCACGCGCCAGCTGCTCCGTGCTACGCGACGCCCACACGACGTTGGTGAAACCCACGCTGATACCTCCCTTCGCCGATCAGCCCGGGGACCTGCCGACGTCTGTTGCGGCCGCTATGAGATGAAATCCGCGTCGGCGGCCGCGATGTTGTCCGAATGGCCACGCAATGTCGCGGCGACCTCGCGCATCTCGCCGAGCCCTTGGTCGGCCGCGGTACCGAACGACGTGTGAACCTCGTTGAGAGTGCCCGCAACACGCTGGGACACCTCGTCGCGTGCCGACGGGGTCACGGAGAGATTCACCGCTTCGTCCTGCAGCACGCGTTGCGCGCGACTTGCGAGTTCGTCGAGTTGACGGCTGACCTCTGCCACCTCGTCGGGCTGGATCGACATTCCGGCGCTATCGGCCATTACGGTTCTCCTCACTGATAACTAGATCCGGAGTTCGACATCCGGAGGCTCATTGGGGTCGGCCTCGCCGAGCACAGGAGGCGCTGCAGTGCCGAGATCGCCGACGATCTCGCCGCCTTGATCGGTCGTGTGTAGGAACGCCGCCGCCGTGTGGCTGTTGGACGAATTGTTCGCACCTTGTCCGGCCATGGGACCGTACGGTGCGCCGCCGCCCATCATGCCTCCGCCGGAACCTCCAGCGGTGCCCATAGTCGCGGCACGCACGCCCGATTGGGCCGTTATAGAAGCGGTTTCGGGCTGCACCATGGCCGAGGTCGCTATCGACCGGGGCGCGGCTGCGCCGACTCCACCAAGGCCACCGCCGCCAGCACCGCCGCCACCAACGCCGGTACCCCGACCCGTGAGCGGCGCGATGCCGCCGGCCGCCTGCGCGGCTGGGTCGGTCGCGGCCTGTTGGGCGGCTTGACTTGCGGCCGACGCCGCCCCGGTCCCGGCCTGGATCCCCGCTTGGGCGCCCTTCATAGCCATTTGCATCAGGGGCGACGCCAGGCTCGACGTGGGAGAGGCGGCGGCCGCTTGAGGAGCGGACGTGATCTCCAGTGGAGTCCCCGCCGCCGTCACCTCTGCGGCCTCTGCTCCCAATGACGTTTGCAGTTCCGTCATCACCTCGGCGGTCGATGCGATTGCCTTGTTGGCCGCTGCGATTGCGGCGGCCCAGCCCCACGGAAAGATGATGTTCGGACCGATCGCCGCCAGGGTCGCCTGGAATTCAGCGATGATCTCGACCAATCGCACCCGTGCCTGCGCAACATTGGTGGTCGCGGTCGTGAGACTGCGTTTGAGGGAATCAGATTGGGCGCCGACCTCGGTGCCGTTGCCGACCGCGGCGGCGGACTTCGCAGCTGCGGCGGTGCCGCCCGCGCCCTTCCACGCGTCGTCCACCGCGGCCAGCGACTGCTTCAATGAGCCTCCGGTGGACTGAAACATCTGAGAGATGCCCTGCAGCATCGCCGTTGGGTCCACATCTTTGAAGAGGCCGTCGCCCAACGTTCCGAGCGCGTCCGTGACCGGGCTGATCAGCGCGCTCGGGTCCATCGGACTCGCCTGTGGGGGCGCGGCGTCGGGCTGCGCCTCCGGCGGCGGATCTTGTTCGGGGGGCTTTCCGTCAGCAAACGGTGGCAGGCCGAGCCGTTCAAGAATTTCCTTGACTGGCAAATTCAGATAATCTTGCAGGCTTTGCTCTTGAGCAGCGATGACCGGCCCTGGATCGTAGCCGGGCATGTACTGAGCTAGCTGACCCGTCGGGTTGACCGGCGGGGAGGGCAACAGTGCGGCCATTCGTGCCGCCCCGTCAGACGCTGTCGGTGGCGACGATGGCGGACTTCGAGGCATCGGTGGCGGCGCTGACGCCGGCGTGGACCCCGCCGACGAGCAGTGTTCCCGCCAAATTGTTTGACTGCGCAGGGCCGTACGCCATCAAGTAGGTTGCGCCGATCGGCCCGAGGGCGGCCGCCGCTGCATTGAGCATCGCCGCGGAGTCGGCCGAACCGGCCGTCGTGATCGCCGCTGATGCGGCCTCGCTGGCGGCAGAGAACTCCTCCATGCCGGAGGGAACGGCGGCAAAAACATCACCCATCGGGTCAGTACCTTCCCGGCTCGGTGCTCGCAATGCATCTAGAGGAGATACTCAGACTATAGCGGCGAACGTCGGCTGCAGCTAACTGTTTTCGATCGCAATTGGGACCCTTGATATTAACGAGCAAACAATTAACGGGCGGTCAAATTGCTGAGCAAATAGGCCCCGAACTCGAGGTGACCCATGAATCGACTAACTACCTCGGACATTTGGTGTGCTCGGTGAAGACGTTCTCTTTGCCCGTTACGCGAGTCGGCTCGAAATCGGTCGTACCGCAAGGGCGTTGACGCGTGTCTTCGCGTGAGGCCGTGATCGCGACTAAGGCGAACTTACGGTCACGACAATCCCGTTTGTTGATAGGGGATCTGCGCGGAACTACCGCGCTCGTCACTTAGTCGTTTGCGCAAACTTGCTTAAAGTCCGGCGAGGCTGACACGAAAGGCGAAAAGTGTTGCGGTCCAATGAAGTTACTGGGAGGGACGGCAAACGCGCTAGACAATGAGACGCACAGTCACGTCGACCGCCCGACCTGCTAAGTCGCCACTCGATGCCCAACCCGGCAAACATGCACCGGCACTATGGCTACGTTATGCCTGATCGGGCTCGAAAGTGGTCCCGTCCCAACGGGTTAGGGGAGCCTGCCGTAGCTCGCCCATGCGGCTGCTGAACTCCTCGGACAGGAAAACTTGCCGCTCAGCAGCCACGCGACCAGCTGCGTGTGCGGTCTCGACGATGAGCTTGGCCAATGCATCGGCGCCGAGCTTGTCGGCGTTCGGGCCGAGCCACAGCCCCGTCATCGATCCGTATCCGTCGACTTCGACGCTTACATTGTGATCGCGGCTGGTGACACGCGCCTTGATGGACTTGCAGTGGTCGTCCATCGCAGCCACCAGGTCACGCTGTTTGATGATGCGCGCGATCAGCGAGTCGGCGAGACCGTCATACCGACCTCCTCCAGCTCGTCGGCTGGTCGTCCTCGTCGCCAAGAACTTCTTCCTCGGCGCGGGTGAGCTCCTCCTCGGTGGCCAGCTGCAGACTGTGGATAACAGTTGCGTTGAAACCCTTTTCGGCCAGGTCACGACGTCGTGCGACCTGTGCTCGTGCCGCCGACAACCGGCACAGCGCCATGATGTCGCGGGCCAGTTCGTCCGGCGGCTTCTTCAGCTCGACGGCGTCGAGGCGCAGCGCGAGGGGAAGGCCGCGTTCGGTGGTGCGCACCGAAATGGTTCCGCTGGGGGACTGCACGGGCTGCGTCATGTCTGCCTCCTTGCGGCTGCGGCCGCCGAATTCGACTAACGGCAGCATGTTGCGACCTTCAAACTTAGTACAATCGCGGGCGTCCGTTCGGTGCCTGGCGGGACGGAAGTAATGTGCGAAACACTCGTACCGACCGCACATTCTGATCGGATCCGAATGGTCCAGCCTCGCGCGTCCCGCGATGGGCGCACAGCGCAGTGAGGAGACAGGTCACCGCCGATGAATGGCACCAGTGACGCCCAGCGGGTGTTCGATGCGGGCGTGCTTTCGCTCGGCATTCCGATCGACGGGCTGGAGACCGAGCGTGATGTCGGCGTACGCGGCGCTGGCCTTCAAACGGGCCACCGAGTACGACCCCGACATGTGCGACGCATGGTTGGGCCGGGCCGCCGCGGGCGACGCCAGCCCCGAGGTCATCTACCACCTGTACCGCACCAGCAAGATCTCGTTGTTCCGTGAGCAGCGCCGGCTGGGGCTTTCGGCGCGAGCGCTCAGCGGGCGATTTGAGACCGGGCTGTATCTGGATTACCCGTTGAGCACGAAGACCGAGATGTGGCTCGCGTATGCGGCCAGCATGATCACCACCAAGGACTACAACGAGGCCGAGCAGGTTCTCGACGAGTTGGACGCACTGCGCGCCGCGATGCCTGGCGGGGACGCGGATGCTGCTCCGATCTGCGCCTACATCCGCGGGGTGCTGCATTTCACCACCCAGCGGTGGCCCGATGTGCTTGACGGCACTGAGCAATTCGGCCTCGTTCGCCGATCCGTACGTCGCGGCGGGCGCGCACTTCATGGTGGGTTCGGCGTGTGCGCAGATGGGCTTGTTCGGGGAGGGGATCCGGCGGCTGGATCAGGCGATCGAGGGCCCGATTCCGGCGGCGCGCCGCGCCGCGGAGTTCTGCAAGGGCTTGACGCTGCGCGAGATGGGCAACGAGGAAGAGGCCCGCGTCATCTTCGAGCGGATCTACAGCGAAGAGCCGGGGTTCGAGGCGAACGCCGCGGCGCTGAGAGATCCGAAGTACCGTCTGATCATCACGTCCAAGGAAATGATCGACTCGCGCACCGACCGATGGGACCCGGCCAGTGCCCCCAGCGCCGAGGATCTCCTCGGGGACGATCTATCCGAACGCGGCAACGAATATCTGCGCGCGGCCCAACAGGAGTTGGACCGGCAGATCGGCTTGGCGGACGTCAAACTGCAAGTCGCCAAACTGAAGTCGGCGGCGATGCTGGCGAAGGTTCGCGGCGACAAGGGACTCAACTCCGCGTCCCGCACCCTGCACCTGGCGTTCACCGGCCCGCCGGGCACGGGCAAGACGACGATCGCCCGCGTCGTCGCCCAAACCTATTGCGGGCTCGGGTTGCTGCGGACACCGGCGGTCGTGGAGGCCAAGCGTAGTGACTTCGTCGGGCAGCACCTGGGCAGCACCGCGATAAAGACCAACGCTCTGATCGACTCGGCGATGGACGGCGTGCTGTTCATCGACGAGGCGTACACGTTGATCCAGACCGGGCTGTCCGGTGGTGACGCGTTCGGGCGCGAAGCGGTGGACACGTTGCTGGCGCGGATGGAGAACGACCGCGACCGACTGGTTGTCATCATCGCCGGATACGACGCCGAGATCGATCGGTTCCTGGCGTCCAATGAGGGTCTGGCGTCCCGGTTTCCCAAACGAATCCGGTTCAGCTCGTACAACGCGCTGGAGTTGGGCGACATCGGCCGTCTGATCGCGAGGTCGCGCGACTCCGAACTGTCGGACGCCGCCTACGAGGAACTGGTCGCGGCCTGCACCACGCTGTGCCAGGGCGAGGCGCCCGACTCGACGGGTCAGATGCGCCGCAGCGTCGATCTGGCGGGCAACGGCCGGTTCGTGCGCAACGTGATCGAGGCGGCCGAAGAGGAACGCGAGTATCGACTGTCCGAGAGCCACGGTTCGAATCTGCAAGATCTCGATGAGGCCCAGTTGATGCGCATCGAACTTCCCGACATGCAGGCCGCGCTCAAGCAGGTGCTCGGAATGCTGACCCCGAGCTGACGACGGAAGTGACCATGACAGTTCGAAGATGGCGACACCGGGCCAATCGACGTGTCGCAGGCTACCAGCGCCCCAGGTTGCAGGCAACGGGTCGACACCGACGCATCCGCCGGCAACCCCGTTCACCAGTGCCGCGTCCAACAAGCGCCGGGCGCTGGGTCCGTCGAACCAAGAGTTGGGACTGGTGCGTAACCGGCCGGCGCCGAAAAAGGGCTGGCGCAAGGCGATTCACCGCGCCACAGGCCTGAATCCCGGTGAATCCGCCGAGGAGACCACCCACCGGGCGATCGTCGATCGGGTCAATCAACCGGTGCGGGGCGGCCCGTTCACCATCGCGGTGCTGTCCCAGAAGGGTGGTGTCGGCAAGACCACCACCACGGTCGGGCTAGGCGCCACTCTCGCGGCGATACGCGGTGACCGGGTGGTCGCCATGGACGCCAATCCTGACTTCGGCACGCTGGCTCAGCGCGGACCCGACGAGACCGACTCCACGGTGCGTGATGTGTTGTTCGACGACGGCATCGTCCGGTACTCCGATATGCGGCGGCATACGTCACAGAATTCCAGCCGCCTGGAGATCCTGGCTTCCGAGCGCGACCCGGCGACCTCAGAAGCGTTCTCCGCGGCCGACTATCGCGGTGTGCTGCGCGTGCTGCAGCGGTTCTACAACATCATCCTGACCGACTGCGGCACCGGGCTGGTGCATTCCGCGATGGGGGGCGTGCTGGCGGAGTCCGACATGGTCGTCATCGTCGCTTCGCCGGCGGTCGACTCCGCCCGCAGCGCGCTGGCCACCCTCGATTGGCTTGAACGACAGGGCTTTCAACACTTGGTTCCCGGGGCGACCGTGGTGTTCAGCGCCGCACGGCAGGGCGCCCTCGGGCTGGACATGGACAAGCTGGCCCGCCACTTCCTGCCCAGTGTGCGCTCGCTGCACGTCGTTCCGTTCGACGATCATCTTGCCGAGGGCTCGGAGGTCGACCTCGACAAGTTGAGCCGGCAGACCCGCCAGGCGTTTCTCGAGTTGGCGGCCAGCATCGCCGATGGCTTCGCGGCACTCGGCCCTAGCCGACAGGCACTCCGTTAACCCTGTCGCCAGGTCATCTTCTGCCCTCGTCTTGGTCTAGCGAGCT
>CAVSXC010000012.1:0-345046 GCA_963731715.1 uncultured Actinomycetota bacterium
CGGATGCCGCGCAGCCGCTGTGACGACAGTCCAGCCCAACTCGTGAAGGTCCTCCGCACGTTCAATTTGGTATGCGAACCGCTCGCGGCTGGTCCGATGATGATCCCCGTCATATTCCAGGGCCAGCATAATGTCCCCCCAACCCATGTCGAGGTAATACCACCGATTACCGCCCGGGCTCAGGACTGGAATCTGTGTGGCGTGGGGCGCGGGTATCCGGCGCGAATTACCAAGAGCCGCAACCATGTTTCTTTCGGCGACTCGGCGCCGGCGTCCTCAGTTCTAGCGCCTCCTCGAGCTGACGCAATCCGCGGGCACGACGATGGTCGCGCGCGAGGTCTGCGATGGCCGGCGCCTTGACGCCAGTAACCGATGCAAGAGCGTCGAGCCGCGCGATGGCGGCCTCGAGACATCCCGTCCTGCTGAGATCGAACGCGGTGCGCTCGGGCGTCGTCACGCGAACGCCGTCGAGTCGTTGAATCTCATTCTCGAGAAGAGCTGATCGCGCGTCACCGCGCCGTTCGGCGAACGGGCGTTACCCCAGATCAACTCGACGGGACTGTCGTCATCATCGACTTCGCACCGTGCAGCGCCGACGCCGCGAGTCCGGATACCCGCCTCGCGTCCAGACCACAGCCAGGCCGCCACTGTGCGCTGATGCAGCGACGGTTGTACTCGTTCGTCTAGGTAGACATTCGGCATGATCGCCCGGTAGTACCGACGCAACTCGTAGCGCGTCAGGGCGCCCGATGCCAACGCCTCGCTGCCAATAACCGGCTGCGGTAGGTCCCCCATGGCCGCAGAGTGTCAGCAATCCCCGACGCGGACCGTTCATTCTGCGTGTACGGCGCGAAACTGTGGATAGTTCACGCCCTGTGCACAGAGTCGACGAAAAAAGGGCGCCCACATTCGTGGACGCCCTTTTCGTAAGGCTGCTAGTCGCTGTTGAAGTAACTGAGCAGCCGCAGGATCTCCAGGTACAGCCAGACCAGCGTGACGGTCAGGCCGAGGGCGATGCCCCATGCGGCCTTCTCCGGCGCGCCGGCGCGGATCGCCTGGTCGGCCTGATCGAAGTCGATCAGGAAGAAGAACGCCGCAAGGCCGATCATCAGAAGCGAGAACAGGATCGCCAGCGGGCCGCCGTCACGCAGCGGGCCCGCACCGTCGGGTGAACATCGCCGATCACCAGGTTCACGATCATCAGCACGACCGCGCCGAAGACCGGCGGCGACGAGGAAGCGGGTGAACTTCGGCGTCACGCGGATGGCGCCGGTCTTGTAGACGACGAGCATGCCGAAGAACACGCCGAGGGTGCCCACGACGGCCTGGCTGATCAGCGCACCGGCGCTGATACCGGACACCATCAGGTTGGCGACCACGAACGAGAACGCGCCGACGAACAGGCCCTCGAACACGGCGTAGCTCAGCACGATCGCCGGGTTGTCCTGCTTGCGGCCGAAGATCGCGATGAGGACCAGCACCAGGCCGCCGATCATGCCGACCATAGGAGCGGCATGGCCAGCGCGACGTTCTGCGCGACAAGGAAGTAGGAGACGACCGCGACGGCCGTCAGCACGGCCAGCGTGATGCCGGTCTTGGTGACGACGTCATCGATGGTCAGCGGCCGGGAGACACCCGTCTGCTGCTGATCGGGGTACTGCGTCACATAGGGGTCTGCATGTACCGCCTGCGTACCGTAGCCGGCGGCTCCGGTACCAAATTGCGCATATCCGCCCTGCCCCTTGGGCAGGGAACGAAATACCGGGTTGCTGGACTCCCGCACCGTCGGTTCCTCTCCTGTGCAGTGGTTCGACTAGTTGACGAACACACGCTCAACGATTGACGACCCCGTGTCGGTTCCCGAAGGAATCTCCCAGGGCCTTCACAGGAAAACCTTACCCGGGGCACGCCGCAACACGGGTCGACGATCTACATTGCATATCCGTGGGCGAAAACGAGGATGTCCTAGTAAACGTCGACCGCGGCGTCGGCCTGATCACCCTCAACCGGCCCAAGGCCATCAATTCGCTGACCCATCCCATGGTCAACGCGATGTCGCCGGTGCTGACCGACTGGGACCACAACGACGACGTCCACACCGTCGTCGTCGACGGCGCAGGCGAGCGTGGGCTCTGCGCGGGCGGCGACATCGTCGCGATCTATCACAGCGCCCGCGCCGACGGGTCCGAGGCCCGACAGTTCTGGTACGACGAGTACGTGCTGAACGCGCAGATCGGCCGCTTCAGCAAGCCGTATGTCGCGCTGATGGACGGCATCGTGATGGGCGGCGGCGTCGGGGTCGGCGCCCACGGCAGCGTCCGGGTCGTCACCGACACCACGAAAATGGCGATGCCCGAAGTGGGTATCGGCTTCATTCCCGACGTCGGCGGCACGCTCATCCTGTCGCGTGCGCCCGGGCTTCTCGGCCTGCACGCCGCGCTGACGGGCGCCCCGTTCGGCGCCGCCGACGCCATCGCGATGGGCTTCGCCGACCATTTCGTGCCGCACGACGCGCTCGGCGACTTCAAGCAGCGCGATCATCGCCGACGGTATCGACGCCGCGCTGGCCGCACACGCCGATCGAGCCGCCGCCGAGTCCGCTACTGGCCCAACGGGATTGGATCGACCACTGCTACGCCGGCGAAACCGTCGCCGACATCGTCGCGGCGCTGCGCGGCCACGACGCGGGTCCGGCCAACGATGCGGCCAACCTGATCGCCACCCGCTCCCCCATCTCTCTGTCCGTCGCACTGGAGGCCGTCCGCCGGGCCGCCAAACTCGAGACACTGGAAGACGTACTGCGCCAGGAGTATCGGACGTCATGCGCATGTTCGCGCAGTCACGACTTCGTCGAGGGCATCCGCGCCCAGGTCATCGACAAGGACCGCAATCCGAAATGGTCGCCCGCATCGCTGGCGGCCGTCACCACCGCCGACGTCGAGGCCTACTTCGCGCCGGCCGATCGCGAACTGGAGTTCTGACATGACCGAGCTACGAGACCATTCTGGTCACCCGCGACGACCGGGTCGGCACCATCACGCTGAACCGGCCGAAGGCGCTCAACGCGCTCAACAGCCAGGTGATGAACGAAGTCACCACGGCCGCAGCGGAATTCGACAACGACCCGGGCATCGGCGCGATCATCATCACCGGCAAGCGAGAAGGCGTTCGCCGCAGGCGCGGACATCAAGGAGATGGCCGAGCTGTCGTTCGCCGACGTGTTCTCCTCCGACTTCTTCGCCGCGTGGGGCAAGTTCGCCGCGACGCGCACACCGACCATCGCCGCGGTCGCCGGCTACGCGCTCGGCGGCGGCTGCGAGCTGGCGATGATGTGCGATCTGCTGATCGCCGCCGACACCGCGAAGTTCGGCCAGCCCGAGATCAAGCTCGGCGTGCTGCCCGGAATGGGCGGCTCACAGCGGCTGACCCGCGCCATCGGCAAGGCCAAGGCGATGGACCTGATCCTGACCGGCCGCAACATGGACGCCGAGGAAGCCGAACGCGCCGGGCTGGTGTCCCGCGTCGTGCCCGCCGACAAGCTGCTCGACGAGGCGAACGCGGTCGCCAAGACCATCGCCGGCATGTCGCTGTCGGCGTCGCGGATGGCCAAGGAGGCCGTCAACCGCGCCTTCGAATCCACGCTCGCCGAGGGATTCCTGTACGAGCGCAGGCTCTTCCACTCCGCGTTCGCCACCGACGACCAGACCGAAGGCATGAACGCGTTCACCGAGAAACGCCCCCCGAACTTCACGCACCGATAAATTTGCGTTCGTGACCGACACCGCGAGGAGACCACCGACGAGGCCCCTCCGCGGGAGGAAACCGCCAAGCAAGCCGTGGTGGGTTCGCCACTACACGTTCACCGGGACCGCTGTCGGCCTGGTGTTCCTGTGGTCTCGATGACGCCGTCGCTGCTGCCGCGCGGCCCGCTGTTCCAGGGCATCGTCAGCGGCGCGGCCGGCGCGATCGGCTACGGCCTCGGCGTGTTCGCGGTGTGGCTGGTGCGCTACATGCGGTCGAAGGAGACCAGCCCGCCCGCGCCGCGGAGGGCGTGGATCGCGCTGGTGGTCATCGGCATCATCGGCCAGATCCTGATGATCATCTACTTTCACGTCTGGCAGGACGAGGTCCGCGACCTCAATGGCGTTCCGCGGCTGGGGTTCTGGGACCACCCGTTGACCGCCGTCCTGTCGATCGTCGTGCTGTTCGTCTTCGTCGAAATCGGCCAGCTGGTCGGCAAACTGGTGCGCTTCCTGGTGCGTCAACTCAATCGCTTTGCCCCGCCACGGGTTTCGGCCGTGGTCGTGGTCGTGCTGCTGCTCGCGCTGACCATCGCGCTGCTCAACGGCATCGTGGTCCGGTTCGCGATGAGCACGATCAACAACACCTTCTCGGCGGTCAACGACGAGACCGACCCCGAGTTCCCGGCGCCGACGTCGCCGCTGCGGTCGGGCGGCCCGAAGTCGCTGGTCAGCTGGGAGTCGCTTGGCCATCAGGGCCGGGTGTTCATGTCGGCGGGGCCGACGGTCGAGGAGCTCACGAAGTTCAACGGCAGGCCCGCGATCGAGCCGATCCGCGCCTACGCCGGACTGCACTCCGCCGACGGCATCAAGGCGACCGCCGCGCTGGCCGCCGAGGAACTGCGGCGCACCGGCGGGCTGGATCGCGCGGTGGTCGCCGTCGCCACCACCACCGGCACCGGCTGGATCAACGAGGCCGAAGCCTCGGCGCTGGAGTACATGTACAACGGCGACACCGCGATCGTGAGCATGCAGTATTCGTTCCTGCCCAGCTGGCTGTCGTTCCTGGTGGACAAGGAGAACGCGCGCCAGGCCGGGCAGGCGCTGTTCGAGGCCGTCGACGCGATGATCCGCGAGATGCCCGAGGCGCAGCGCCCGCAAGCTGGTGGTGTTCGGCGAGAGCCTCGGCTCGTTCGGCGGTGAGGCGCCGTTCCTGGCGCTCAACAACCTCGTCGCCCGCACCGACGGCGCGCTGTTCTCCGGGCCGACGTTCAACAACACCATCTGGGACGAGCTCACCCGCAACCGCGACGAAGGCTCGCCGATGTGGCTGCCCATCTACGACAAGGGCGAGAACGTCCGCTTCGCCGCGCGCGCCGACAACCTCGACAGGCCCGACGACCCTTGGGGCCACCACGGGTGGTGTATCTGCAGCACGCATCCGACCCGATCGCGTGGTGGAACGCCGATCTGCTGTTCGCCGAACCGGACTGGCTGCAAGGAACCGCGGGGCTACGACGTGTCGCCGCGGATGCAGTGGATCCCGGTGGTGACGTTCCTTCAGGTGTCCGCGGACATGGCGGTCGCGGTGGACGTGCCCGACGGCCACGGCCACGTCTACGTCCGGGACGTCGCCAACGCGTGGGCGGCCATCCTGCAGCCGCCGGGCTGGACACCCGAGAAGACCGAGAAATTGCGGCCGCACTGCTGCGTAACGACGAAAGCGCCTAGACCAGAACGCCTTCGGCCTTCAACGCGTGGTACCCGCCGACTACGTCGGTGGCGCGATGCAGACCGAGATCGACCAGCGACGCCGCGGCCAGGCTGGAGGTGTAGCCCTCCGAGCACAGCACCACCCATTCCACGTCGTCGCCCACGGCCTGCGGCAGACGCGCATCACTGGTCGGGTCGCAACGCCACTCCAGCACGTTGCGCTCGATCACCAGTGCGGCGGGTACGCCGCCCTCACGTTCGCGTTGTGCCTGCGGGCGAATGTCGACCAATACCGCTCCCCGCGCCAGCGCGTCGGGCACGTCGCGCGCCGAAAGCCTGTTCAGCCGTGAGCGGGCCTCCTCGAGTACCCGGTCGATTCGACTGACCATGAAGTCACCGCCCTTCTGCAGTACAGAGCAAATTCCAGTCTGCACGGCTTGAGCTGAAACTGACCGAACGGGGTCAGATCGCAGTCACACAGCTTCACACACAGCAACGCCCGACGCTCGCCGCGTCCACAGCGCACGCAGCGTTGTGCCCGCAATCGCCGCAGACAGGCAACATATGCGCCTGAACGTTGCTAGTGGAATTCTTTGTGTTTTGCACAACCGGAAGATTGTGACGGGTTGACGGCCCGCTGCATCACAGGCGTGTTTCGTCACGATGACCAATTCCCGCCCAGAGGGCGAGCGGGGTCATCGGCTCCCAATTAATTTGCGGTGGCGTCATTTCATCGCGGCGCATTGCGCAGGAGCAGACAAACTGATCTGCATCGTGTAGGGACCCGGCCGCGGCCGTTCAGGCCCCCCTTAGCGAAGGCAACTTGTTTCCATCCGGCCCTGCGGATGTGTTACCGGGGACGCAGCAAGACACGGGATGGCGTGTCGCGCAGTAGCTTAGCCTCGTGTCAGCGCGTAGCCAGGCGGCTACTCAACTGCCCGCACCGCCCGCCATGGCTATCCCCGCCGGTGCGATGGCGACGCCAATTGCGGTCGACTCGCTACCAGGAACTGCGGACCGACGACTAACGTACCGCGGTCCTTCGCCGCGTGGCGATCGACCCCCGCTGCGATCGTGTGATAGCCACCCCGCACGACGGCTAGCGCGATTCCCAGATTTGGGACAGACAACACACGAATATCCCGGTATTGCGACGTTGCTATGGGTAATGCCATTATATTTGCTATTCGATTCCGCTGCACTTCTACAACTTGACTTCGGACTCGGTAGGAAAGGATGTCGCCATGAGGGGGAGCATCCTGTCCACGGCAAGCATGTGAGCCTGGTTCAGGCCGCAGTGGCCGTTGGCGCCCTCGCCGCGGCGGGTGCCGCTTTCGGCAGCGATGGTTTCTCAGAACCCCCGCCGCCTCTGGAACAGCGGGCCGAGCCGGTGGCCTTGGGCGCCTTCGCCACCCCTAACAACCTGTTGTCAGCGCAGACCGAGCTCTTCTCGGGTGGGCCAACCGGGTTCTCGGCTGGCGGCGGCGGCGCTGGCCCCACCACCTTGGCCGCAGCCGAGGGCACCACCAATACCACTGCAGATACCGGCAACCCCCAGGAACGGCCTTGTGCGTGGTGTAGCCCCACGGCCGGCGGCGAGCACTCCGTGATCACCTTCTTCCTGAAGCCGTGGTCCGTGCTCACCACCCCTATGGCGTCGATACCTGCTTCGCAGGCCTCCATGGCGGTGAACGAAAAATACCGGGCGGCCACCAGCCTCATCGGGCCTGAGTGGAACAACGTGATGGCCGAGGCAATGACTCGGATGTCTCAGGTCGAGTTCACTACGGATCCGTTCATCAACGCCGGCAGGGTGTTCCGCATCATGTCAGCAACGGCGATGAGCCAGGCGAGGATGGCGGCCTGTTCTACGGCAACGGTGCCGACGGCGCGCCAGGGCAGGCCGGCGGCAAGGGCGGCTTCTACGTCGGCAACGGAGGCAACGGCGGCGACGGGTTGGCCGGCCAGAATGGCGGCGACGGTGGGCGCGGCGGATTCCTCCAAGGAGACGGTGGCCAGGGCGGCAAGGGCGGCAGTGTCACGTCCGAGGGAGATGCCGTCGGTGGCGCAGGCGGTAAAGGCGGCGACTCCGGCCTGTATCACGGCGTGGCCGGTGCGGGCGGCGCAGGCGGCGACGCGACCAGCCTCCTCGGCAAGGCTCAAGGCGGCGCGGGCGGCGCGGGCGGACAAACCGGCCAGGTGGGCGTCGGAGGCAACGGCGGGATCGGCGGCGCGGCGGTCGTCCAAACCGGCGCAACAGGCGGCGATGGCGGCGCGGGTGGAACCACGACCTCTGATCGGCTCCGGAGGAGGAGGGCGGCGCAGGCGGCGCGGCCTCGACTGCCACCGGTACGGCTAAAGGCGGAAACGGCGGCGATGGCGGCCGGACCGGGGTTGAGGGCAACAGCGGCGCCGGCGGCGACGGCGGAAACGCCGCAGCCCAAAACGGAACCGCCATCGGCGGAAACGGCGGCGACGCCGGCGACGCCGGATGGGACGGCAACACGCCGGCAACTGGTGGGACCGCAGCGGCTGCATCCGGTGGAGACGGCGGAACCGCCACAGTCGGCACGGGCGAAGCTACCGGCGGTAATGGCGGCGACGGCGCCAGCAGTGCCTGGGACGGCGACGGCGGTAACGGCGGCAACGGCGGTGAAGCCATCATCGAAATCGGGAAGGCCACGGGTGGCACCGGCGGGACCGGCGGCGCAGGCGGCTGGCAAGCACCCAGCGGATTTGGCGGCCACGGCGGCAACGCCACCACCGGCACGGGTACTGCCACGGGCGGTGCGGGCGGCGCAGGCGGCAGCTCTGTGCCGGGCGGCTTCGACTCGCCGGGCGGCACCGGAGGTAACGGCGGTACCGGGACGGCGACTCACGGCACAGGTACCGGCGGCGCAGGCGGCGCGGGCGGAACGGGCCAGTCGGGCGGTTGGGACGGCAGCTCCGGAAGCAGCGGCGGCGGCTCCGGCTCCAACCCCTAGGGTCTGCCTGGATCGCGACAGCGGCTGGTGACGTCTGTCGTCATCCCTCCGGTGCGTCGGTGAGCTCGGTGCGCTTGCGGCGCAGCGTGTTTCGGTCTGTCACGTCGTAGTAGGACATCGCCGTCAGCGGCGGCGAGTAGGCGTGCACGGACAGCGTCGGCGTCACAGGCGCCGTCAGATCCCGTTCGGGCGCCCACACCACGTCGTGCACCCAACCCAACGGGAAGGCGGCCTGATCGCCTGCCCGCAGTCGCCGGCGGCGTAACGCTTCGCCGTCCCAACGGGTTTCGCGCAGCGCGCCGGACACCACGGTCAACGCACCAAGCGAGCCGCCGTGGTCGTGCAGTTCGGTCGAGCGGTCCGGCACCCAGCTGATCAGCCAGATGTCGAGTTCGTCGTCGCCGTGCAACCGGGTGAACCACCGGTCATCGGCCGGCACGCCGCCTGGCGGAAGCAGGTGGTCGTAGCGGCCGGACAGCACGTCGTCGGCGCTGCTGTCGGAAGCGTGCAGCAGGTCGGGCAACCGCAGCCGGGTCGGCGCGGAAACGGCGGGGGCGACTGACGGTGACAAGACAGCAGAGCGTGCGGATGCCATGAGAGCTCCAGGAAAGACGAACGGATGGGGGGTCGGGCGCTTAGGCCTGACAACACTCCCGATTCCGGGTCATCTCCGTCACGGCCGCCAGTGTTGCATAGATTGGCTGCATGCGCAGGTACCCCATTTGGCTGGCCGCGGCGGCGACCGTCGCGATCGCGGGCTGTTCGTCAGGTACCGAAAGCGGTCGACGTCGACGCCGCGGCGCCCCCGACGAGCGGCGGCCAGCTCCGAGACGCACACCCCGCGCCCGGCGCGGTCGAGGTCTCCCCCGGCGGTGTCACCACGGGCGTCGGTGCTCCCGCCGAGTCCACCGAGGACGAGTACTTCCAGGCCTGCCTGGCGGCCAGAACGTGGATCGACCAGCAGGGCGGCGACCCGAAGGCGCAGATCGAGCCCTATCTGAAGATGCTGCAGTCCACCGACGCGCCCGGTCCGTCCACGTTCGAGACCCCGTGGTCACAGCTGTCCCCTGGGCGGCAGGCCGCGGTGATCGTCGCGGTCCAGGCCGGGGCCGACGCGCTCTGCGGATAACGAGGCCTTTAAATCACGTCTGCAACAAACTCGGCCGTCGCCGCGCAGAATAGGGGCATGGCCGGCAAGCGAGTGGCCCTCGCACTGGGCAGCGGAGGGGCGCGCGGATACGCGCATATCGGGGTGATCAACGAGCTGCGCGACCGCGGCTACGACATCGTCGGTATCGCGGGGTCGTCGATGGGCGCGCTCGTCGGCGGCCTGCAGGCCGCCGGCAAGCTCGACGAGTTCACCGAATGGGCCAAGTCGCTGACGCAGCGTGCGGTGCTGCGTCTGCTCGACCCGAAGATCACCGCGGCGGGGGTGCTGCGCGCCGACAAGATTCTGGACGCGGTCCGCGACATCCTCGGCGAGGTCACCATCGAGGATCTGCCGATCCCGTACACCGCGGTGTCGACGGACCTGATCTCCGGGAAGTCGGTGTGGCTGCAGCGCGGGCCGGTCGACGCGGCGATCCGCGCGTCGATCGCGATACCGGGTGTCATCACACCGCACGTGCTCGACGGCCGTCTGCTCGCCGACGGTGGCATTCTCGACCCGTTGCCGATGGCGCCGATCGCCGCGGTGAACGCCGACTTCACCATCGCGGTGAGTCTGAGCGGCAGCGAGGCCGGTGGCCGTTACGAACCGACCGACGCCGAGCCACGGGCGACAACGGAATGGTTGAGCCGCGTGTGGCGCAGCACCACAGCGCTGTTCGACCCGCGGCGCAACACGTTCCGGCGAGAGGCAGCGACGACGAGCTCGTCGACGCCTCAAGGGAAGAGGCGGTGCCGAGGCTGGGCAGCTTCGAGGTGATGAACCGGACCATCGACATCGCCCAGGCCGCCCTGGCGCGACACACGCTGGCCGCCTATCCCCCGGACCTGCTGATCGAGGTGCCCCGGACCGCGTGCCGCAGCCTGGAGTTCTACCGTGCCGCCGAGGTCATCGACGTCGGCCGCGAACTGGCCGCGGCCGTCCTCGACGAGCTCGAAAAGTCAACGCCGGAAAGCTGATTCAGGCTCCGAGGAAGTCGGCGATCGCAGCGGCAACCCGCCGGCCTTGCTCGCGACCAGCAAGTGCGGACGGTTTGCGGCACGCGGGGTCGAGCGGGTTGGCGCCGAAGCGGCGAGCGACTCGTCGTCGGCGAACACACCGAACGCCGACCCGCCGAACGCGTCGACCTCCTCGGCAGCGCCGCCGCCGAACGGCGACGGTGTCGTCGGCCCGACGGCACCAGCACCCGACGACGGCGCAGTCGTTCGCCAGCGCCATGTTGACGGTGCTGCCGACGCCGCCGTCCATGTAGCGGCGCTCGCCGATCGTCACCGGCGGCCACACTCCAGGCACCGCGCAACTGGCGGCCACCGCGTCGACAAGCCCCACGCCCGAGTTCCGGTCGAACGCGACCAGTTCGCCGGTCGCGGTGTCGATCGCGGAGATCCGCAGCACCCGGTCCGGCCAGTCGTGCGACGGCAGCCGCTGCGCGATCACGTCGCGCCGCACCGCTTCGGTCACCGTCTGCGTCGACAGCGCGACCGCGCCGATCTTCTGCAGCTTCTCGGCCGTCGTCGTGTTGGGCGTCAACATCGCGGTGACGAACAGGTCGGTGATCTCGTCGATTCCGACGTCCGGGTTGAGCTCGGTCGACGACGGGCGTCTGCCGGTCGAAAAGGGCGTCGAGCCCCAGCCCGCTGCCCAGTTGAGCGGCGACCGTCGAACCCGCCGATGTGCCGACCAACACGTCGGACTCCAGCAGTGCTTTGGCTGTCGCGGGCGATTCGTCGGCGATGCCCCGCAGGATGCCGGTTTCCCACCCGATGCCCGCGAGCCCTCCACCGGCCAGCACCAACGCTCGTTTCGTTGTCACGCGCAGCGAGTGTGCCAGCCGCGTTAGGGTCCACTGCATGCGTACTCCCATGCGGCTGGTCGCCGCCGCTCGCCGCGCCCTGATCGGTCGCGCCCGCCCGCACTCGCCGAGCCGCCCGCCCACCGGCGCCGATCATCCCGCCGCCGGTGCAGCCGGCCAACATCGGCGAGCTGAACCGAAGCGTCGGGTACTACGACAGCGGCGCCTATCTGACCGATCTGCAGCAGGCCGCCGCGCCTGCGATCGGCTGGATCACCGAGCAGGCACCGCGGGTGGACCGGCCTGCGGTGGTGTTCGACATCGATGAGACCGCGCTGTCGAACTGGGAAGCCATCAAGGCCAACGACTTTGGCCGCGTGTTCGGCGGCCCCTGCGACGAACTGCCGCACGGGCGGTGCGGTTGCAGGCATGGGACCTGCGGGCGTCGTCGACGGTGATCCAGCCGACGATGGACATCTTCACCACCGCCAAGGACCGCGGCGCGGCGATCTTCTTCATCACCGGCCGCGCGAGACCCAGCGCGCAGCGACCGAACGCAACCTGGCAACGTCGGCTATACCGGGTACACGAGCTGATCATGGAACCGCGGCGCGCATTATGTTTCGGCCGCCGACTTCAAGGCGCCGCAGCGCGCGCAGATCGAGCAGCAGGGCTACACGATCATCGCCAATGTCGGCGACCAGCCCTCCGACCTGCCGGCGGCTTCTCCAGCAGACCTACCTGTTGCCAATCCCTTTTATCGGATCCCTGACATCGCCCGCAGCAACCTGACACGGCTGTGCGCGTTTCTGACGGGGTGATCGCGCATCGACGCAAGCCCCGCCTCCTGCCCGTCGGCTTCAAGCTGGGCGCCGACCTCTGTGCCTTGCTACGGACGGCACGACGCGATGCGCGAGCAAGATTCCGATATACCGCGCGGCGGATGGGAAGGCTGGATGTGTCGTTGGCCGAGGACTAGCCGACAGCGACGATCGCTCTCACGCACGCCAACAACGAACTCGCCGGTCTATGTCCTCAGCATCAACGCAGGCGCGTATGCCTACTACAGGGTTGGCAGAATCGATCTCCCGACCGCGCCCGCTTCACACAGGCGGTTAACTTGAACTGGGCGCCGTGCTACTTAAGGGGTGAAGGTGGAGAGATCGATCTCGATCTGGAACGCCACCTCCTCGATACTGACCCCTCCTGCTGACCGCACAGTCCTTCCCGCTGCATGCGAGCGCAAGTTCGGACGCATTCTGTTCATCTCGTCCGTCGCCGCCTTCACCGGCGGTGTCGGTCGGCGCCCACTACGCCGGCCAGCAAGGCGGGCCTGCACGGCCTCATGCATCACCTCGCGCCGCGCATTGCCGCCGAAGGAGTCACCGTCAACAGCCTGGCCCCGGCGTTGGTCGGTGAAACCAAGATGTTTCCCGCTGATTTTGAGACCGGGTACGCCCTCCATACCCATTCCTGTCGGCCGAGTCGGTCAGACCAGACGGAGATGGCGGACATGGCAGTAGCCATGCTGCGCAACGGCTATCTGACCGACAAGGTGGTGACGCTCGACGGCGGCAACCTGCCGCGCTAGATGGACTTTAGCTAGCCCAGCCGCGGCGCGGCCTTGCCGCTGATCAGTGGAAGGTCGAGGTACGTGGCGATGCCGGGCTCAGCGGCGCAGACAGCGGGCACCGAGTTAACACAGTGCGCCGCGGTGCCGACGACGCCGTACTCCGGGCCCTCTCCGCCGACCTCGGACTGAAAACCCTTGACGTTGATCGAGATGTCAGGATTGCCCTTGACCTCCATCTCATAGCGCTGCCCCTCAGGCCCGAATGTCCATGCGGGATCGAGGTTTTCCTCACCCATCAGCCAGTTCACCGTGATCCGCACCACCACCTCGTCACCGACGAGCGCCTCCCAGTGGAACTTGCGGCCTGCCACCTGTCCGGGATCGATCACCCCGATCGGTGAGTCGATGGGTGCGGTGGCAACCGCGATCTCCTGCGACGAGCGCACTTTCGGGTCGGCGTCGAAACCCACCTTGTCGACGATCATCCGCACCGCCTGAATGAAACCGCCGTCGAGCAACTTCTGCATCGGTCCGCTGAGCGCCTTGTCCGGCACCTCGCCGAAACCCATCACGTGCCGAACGACATCGGGCGCCTCATACGTGCGCAGGTCGGAAAACTCCTCAGCGCGAACGAATGTCACGCCGGTCGACATGATCGAGAACATCAGCGGGAACTTCTCGCTGATGCCACCTGGGGCAATACCGGTGCCGTGCAGCGTGGCGTTTCCCTCCAGTGCGGCCTCGCGCAGCGGTGCGCCCTGCCTCTCGCTGGGGTAGACCCAGCCGACCGGTGTCACCACGTTCTTGCCCGACCGCAGCAGCGCGGCCACCTCGTCGGGATTCGGCAGCAGCGGCGCGTAGATGACGGCATCGGCGTCCAGCGCCAGGATCTCCTCGACACTGTTCGTCGCCGCGATTCCCAGCGGTTCGGAGCCGATGAGCTCGCCCACGTCCTTGCCCGCCTTGTCTTGCGAGTGCACCCAGCAGCCGGCCAGCTCGAGCTCGGGGTGCTCGAGCACGCCCTTGATCGCGGCGACGCCAACCCCGCCGGTCGCCCACTGCACTACCCGCAAGACCATGCCGCCTCCTCCGAAACTAGAACACGTTCTACTCCGGTCTACACCACTTCTCGCGGCGCGCGGGCCACAATTGGCGCGGATGGCTGAGAACAAGATCGGGTTCGGTGTGCTGGGTCCGCTGCAGATGACGGTCGACGGCGCACCGGTGTCGCTCGGCACGCCGAAGCAGCGCGCGGTGCTGGCGATGTTGGTGATGAACCGCAACCGACCGGTCTCGACGGACTCGCTGATCACCGCGGCCTGGGAGGAATGGCCGCCCGCCGAAGCCAGGGCCAGCCTGCACTCCTACGTCTCAAACCTGCGCAGACTGCTGAGCGGTGCGGGCGCCGACCCGAAGACGGTGTTGGTCAACGCGCCGCCGGGCTATCGCCTCAACCTCGCCGACACCGCCTGCGACATCGGCCGATTCGTCGTCGAGAAGGCCGCGGGCGTGCACGCCGCAGCGGCTGGGCGGTTCGAGGAAGCCAGCCGCCACCTGACCGCCGCGCTGGCCGAATGGCGCGGACCCGTGCTCGACGACCTGCGCGACTTCCAGTTCGTCGACGCATTCGCCACCGCGCTCACCGAGGACAAGGTGGTCGCACACACCGCCCACGCGGAAGCCGAAATCGCCTGCGGACGTAGCTATTCCGTCATCGGCGGACTCGAAACCCTGACGGTCGAGCATCCCTACCGGGAGCCGCTGTGGGCGCAGTTGATCACCGCCTACTACATCGCCGAGCGGCAGTCCGATGCGCTCGATGCGTACCAGCGGCTCAAGACCACACTCGCCGACGACCTCGGCATCGATCCCGGGCCGACGGTGCGTGCCCTGCACGAGCGGATCCTGCGGCAGGAGTCGCTGGACGTGAAGAAGGCCGCGAGGACCACGGCCGTGCACACCGTCCACGACATCGACATGCGTACCTCGGTGAACGCCTCATCGGTGGTGGCCAGCCTGCGCTCGCCGTCGGGACGGGTGCATCCGTTGCAGGCCGACCGCCACCAGGATCGGGCGGCTCTCGGACAACGACATCGTGCTCGACGACGCGAACGTCAGCCGCCACCACGCCGTCATCATCGACACCGGCACCAGCTTCGTGATCACCGATCTGCGGTCGGCCAACGGAGTCAATGTGCGCGACGAGAGAATCCGCGGCACCGCGACGCTGGCCGACGGAGACCACATCCGCATCTGCGACCACGAATTCACGTTCGAGATCAAGCCGCGCGACGCCTAACGCGGCATTAGTGTGTGTTCGCTGGCAACGCACACCCTGAGGAGCACCGATGAGCGAGGCCGAGCGGGAATCACGCGTTGGTTCCCAGATCGGCCCGTATCGTCTGCGGCGGCTGCTCGGCAAGGGCGGCATGGGTGAGGTGTACGAGGCCGAGGACACGGTCAAGGACCGCATCGTCGCGCTGAAGCTGTTGCCCGAGTCGGCGTCTCACGACCCGGTGTTCCGCAAGCGGCTGCAGCGCGAGGCGCATTCGGCGGGCCGGCTGCAGGAGCCGCACGTGGTGCCGATCCACGACTACGGCGAGGTCGACGGGTTGCTGTACGTCGACATGCGGATGATCGACGGCACCGATCTGCGCAAGGTGCTGAAGCGCTTTGGGCCGATGACGCCGGCGCGCGCGGTGGCGATCGTTCGCCAGATCGCCTCGGCACTGGACGCCGCCCACGAAAGCGGCGTCATGCACCGCGATGTCAAGCCCGAGAACATCATCCTCACCCGCGACGACTTCGCGTATCTCGTCGACTTCGGCATCGCCAACGCGGCCACCGACGAGAAGCTCACCGAACTCGGCACCGCGGTGGGCACATACGCCTACATGGCGCCGGAGCGGTTCACCAACGACGAAGTCACCTATCGCGCAGACGTTTACGCGCTGGCGTGTGTGCTGCACGAGTGCCTGACCGGGTCGCAGCCGTATCCCGGCGACAGCGTCAGCGTCGTGATCACCGCGCATCTGATGCAGCCCATGCCGAAGCCCAGTGAGGAGCGGCCGGGAATCCCCGCCGCGTTCGACGAGGTGATCGCCCGCGGCATGGCCAAGAAGCCGGAGGAGCGATTTGCCAGCGCCGGGGATCTTGCGATCGGCCGCGAACGAGGCGCTGACCGCACCGCGACCAGGACCAGGCCGCGACGATCCTGCAGCGCAGCACGGCCGCGACCATGCCGGGCACGCCAACGCCCTCCGAACCGCCCGCACGGCCGATCCTTCAGACACCGCCGCCGACGCCGCCGCCGCACGCCTCCGCCGACACCCCGCCAGCCCGCCTGCCCGGCCGGTCGCGTTCCACACGCCACCCCCGCCGACGCCTGGCCCGCCGAGCGGACCGATGTGGACGGCACCGCCGCGCCACCACGACCGCCCGGGCCGCCGCGCAAGGCAAGGGCATGCCGTGGCTGCCGATCGCGGCCGCGGCCGCGCGTGTTCGTGCTCGTCCTCGGCGCCTTGGGGATCTGGTTGCTGGTCAAACCCGACGATTCGTCGTCGACGGCCAACGACGACGACCAGACTCGGAGACACGAACCGACGGAAACCACGCCGACGGACTCCGCGGACCACGACGACCGACCGAGGGACCCGAGTCGTTCGATTCGAAGCTGCTGGCCCTGCTGCCGCGCGGCTACGACAAGGGCGTGTGCCAGCCGTCCATCCGCCTGCCCCCGGCGCCCTGGCCACGGTCGACTGCACGGGGCCGCGCCAGCCGGCGGCCCGAGAGCGCCCGGTACTCCTGTTCGCCGACCAGGCACTCTTGACAAGGCACTTCGACGGACGCCATCGAGCCGTACGCGCCGCTGCTGCGATGCCCGGCCAGCGATCTCGATTCGCCGACCACCTGGCATTACACCGACGACGCCCGGACGAGGTCGCGGGCCGGATCGCCTGCGGCACCTACCACGACAGGCCCGGCGTGACATGGACCAAGAACTCCGATCTGCTGCTCGGCGACGCGCATCGGCCAGAACCTCGAGGACCTGCACAACTGGTGGCTGGAGTACGGCTGATCCGCCTGACGCTTTTCGGCCGCCAAGAATTCGCCAAGAATCCGTCAAGGGCGCTGTCGGACTCTGATGTCAGCCCGGGAAACACACCGGAACAGACCGACATCACAAGGAGTCCAATGTTCGCCTCGCAATCGCCTCACCAAGTTCGCCGGCACCGCGCTCGTCGCGGGCGCCCTCGGGCTTGCCGCCGTCGCTACCGCCGGCACCGCCGGTGCGCTCAGCTCGACGGACGACGCGTTCCTGACCGAGATCAGCGCCGAAGGCATCTCGTACGACAGCCCGAAGGCCGCCATCTCCGACGCGCACGACGTGTGCTGCGCCCTTGACGACGGCGCCGATCCGGTGGACCTCGGCAGGAGATCCTGGAGAACACGGACCTGACCACCCATCAGGCCGCCGTCTTCGTGGTCGCCTCGGTGGACATCTACTGCCCCGAGTACAGCGGCTACTTCGAATAACCCCTCCCCACGCGGGGGCCCCGCTGCGGCGGCGGGGCCCCCGCACCACATCCATGAGAACAACCACCATGACCACTTCGCTCAACGACCCCACCGAACAGACTGCCGATGCCACAGCCCATCTCGGCGGCGACCGCGCGACGTCGGCACGGCGCTGGCGCGCTGCTCGTCGACATCCGCCCCCAGGTCGCCCGCCATCAGGGCAGCATCACGGGGGCGTTGCTCCTCGACCCCGCGACCATCGCCGAGGCAGATCACCGACCGCCAACGCGAGATCGTGCGTCTGCAGCGTCTCCGGCGCGGCGCGCCATCCCCGCCGCCGAGCAGCTCAGCCGCCTGGGCTACGACCGCGTGCACTACCTGGCCGGCGGATACGCCGCCTGGCACACCGCGCCACCACGCGTTAGGGCATCTAGACAGTTCGCCCGCTTTGTGTTTCTGTCGATCGCAGGAACAGCGAAGGGACAACGTGCGATGCCAAACAAGGTTTTCGTCGTCGGGGTCGGGATGACGAAGTTCGAGAAGCCGGGTCGACGCGAGGGCTGGGACTACCCAGACATGGCGCGCGAATCCGGCACCAATGCACTCAAGGACGCGGGCATCGACTACTCCGAGGTTGCAGCAGGGCTTCGTCGGCTACTGCGCGGGCGACTCGACGTCAGGGAACCGGGCGCTCTACGAGCTCGGCATGACGGGCATCCCGATCGCCAACGTGAACAACAACTGTTCGACGGGTTCGACGGCGCTGTTCCTTGCCGCGCAGACGATCCGCGGCGGGCTGGCCGACTGCGCGATCGCGCTCGGCTTCGAGAAGATGCAGCCCGGCCCGCTCCAAGGCGGCGCCGAGGACCGCGAATCCCCGATGGGCAAGCACGTCAAGGCGTTGGCCGAGATCGACGAGTTCGCATTCCCGGTCGCGCCGTGGATGTTCGGCGCCGCGGGCCGCGAGCACATGAAGCAATACGGCACCACCGCAGAGCATTTCGCGAAGATCGGCTACAAGAACCACAAGCATTCGGTGAACAACCCGTACGCGCAGTTCCAGGAGGAGTACACCCTCGACGACATCCTGGCGGCCAAGATGATCTCCGATCCGCTGACCAAGCTGCAGTGCTCGCCGACCTCCGACGGCTCGGGCGCGGCGATCGTGGCCAGCGAGGCGTTCGTCGACAAGCACGGGCTGGCCGGCCAGGCCGTCGAGATCGTCGGGCAGGCGATGACCACCGACTTCGACAGCACCTTCGACGGCAGCGCCAAGAACATCATCGGCTACGACATGAATGTCCAAGCCGCACAAAAGGTTTACGACCAGTCCGGGCTCGGACCGACCGACTTCCAGGTGATCGAGCTGCACGACTGCTTCTCCGCCAACGAGCTGCTGCTGTATGAGGCGCTGGGCCTGTGCGGCGAGGGCGAGGCCCCGAAGCTGATCGACAACAACGACACCACCTACGGCGGCCGCTGGGTGGTCAACCCGTCCGGCGGGCTGATCTCCAAGGGCCATCCGCTGGGCGCGACGGGCCTGGCGCAGTGCGCCGAGCTGACGTGGCAGCTGCGCGGCACCGCCGACAAGCGACAGGTCGACAACGTCACCGCCGCGCTGCAGCACAACATCGGGCTCGGCGGAGCGGCCGTCGTCACGGCGTACCAGCGCGCCGAGCGCTAGGACCGTCGGCGCGGCCTCGTCTGAGGCATGTGGATCTGCTCAAACGTGGTCCCGCATGCGGGACCACGTTTTGAACAGCACCATGCAAGGTTTGACGGTGCTGATGGGGCGCCTGTGACTGCCCGTATCCCACCGGGAACGAATGCGGTCGCCCCGGCGGTTGATGTAGAGGAGTATTGACGTACACGATGACGGGAGGTGCGGCCATGCGGACAAAGTTCATGCTTGCCGCTGTGGTTGCGGGTGTGTGCGGAGCGATTGCCGCGCCTGCGGGCCTCGCGTCGGCCGAGGAATCGGCGCAGGAGCTGATCAGCAGGCTCCAGGGCGAGGGCTACACGGTCAACATCGACCGTGATCGGCACCGGGCCGATGAACAAATGCGTGGTGACCAACGTCCGAAACCCTCAGCAGGTCACCCAGTGGGTGCCCTACATCGGGCCCGGGACAAGGACGGTGACCGCGTGCTCGTGGAGGTGGTCACCAGCCAGTCGATTTCGGTGACGCTGGACTGCTCACGCTGAGCAGAACGTAAACGCAATAGCCGAAGGGCCCGGCCGGATCTCTCCGGCCGGGCCCTTGCTATGTGTCAGCGCGAGCAGTCCAGCGTCACAGTGATCGTACGGTCCACGATGACGGGAACGAAGTCACGGTCTCCACCGCGGTTACGTCCGCCGAGCACCGGGACGAGTTCGGTTCGCTCCCTTGGGTTTCGCACATCGGTAACGACGCAGTCCGTTGAGCGGCGCGCTCCCGACGCGGTCGATCTTCACGTCGAAGCCCTGGGCTTCCAGTAGGCGCGATGGTGCAATCCGCCGAATCGGCTGCTGAGGCGAAACCCGCGGGAGCGAGGATCGTCCGCAGGCCGCCGCGGCCAAGCCGATGAGTGTGAGCAGTGTGGCACGCATGGCGGGCCTCCGTTCTTTCCGTTTTGTCGTGTCAGCCGGTTCAACGGGCGGAGGTCCAGGGGGTTCAAAGGAATTTCAAAAACTTTCTCCAGACAGAGAAAGACCCGGCCGCGGGGGGGTTCGGCCGGGTCTTTCCTTCGCGCGCCCTACGCCGGCACAGGGATTCGCTCCTGCGCCGGCTCTTCGGCGCGCGGGGTGCGATCGTCGTCAACCATGGTGAGTTCGTCGAACGGATCCTCTCCACCCAGAACGGCGTTCACCTTGTCGCGATCGATCGTCTTAGTCCACGAGCCGACCAGCACCGTCGCCACCGCGTTGCCGGAGAAGTTCGTGACCGCGCGGGCCTCGGACATGAACCGGTCGATACCGACGATCAGGCCGACACCGTCGAGCAGATCGGGACGGTGGCTCTGCAGGCCGCCTGCCAAGCGTGGCCAGCCCGGCGCCGGTCACACCGGCCGCGCCCTTGGACGCGACGATCATGAACACCAGCAGACCGATCTGCTGTCCGACCGACAGCGGGCTGCCCATCGCATCGGCGATGAACAGCGACGCCATCGTCAGGTAGATCGCGGTGCCGTCCAGGTTGAACGAGTAGCCGGTCGGGACCACGACGCCGACGGTGCTGCGGTCGACGCCCAGGTGCTCCATCTTGGCGATCAGTCGCGGCAGTGCCGACTCCGACGACGAGGTCGAGAAGATCAGCAGGTACTCGCGGGCCAGGTAGCGCACCAGCTTGAAGATCGAGATGCCCGACACCGCGCGCAGCAGCGCACCCAGCACGCCGAACACGAACACGATGCAGGTGATGTAGAAGCCGAGCATCAGCGTCAGCAGCTGGGTGACCGCGGACCAGCCGGTCTGGCCGACGACGTTGGCGATCGCGCCGAACGCGCCGATCGGGGCCAGCCACAGGATCATCACGAGCACCTTGAACACCAGCTTCTGCAGGTGCTCGATGCCACGCAGGATCGGCTCGCCCGCGGTGCCCATGGCCTGCAGGGCGAACCCGACGAGCAGCGCGACGAACAGGGCCTGCAGCACGCTGCCTGCGGTCAGCGACGAGAACAACGTGTCCGGAATGATGCCCTGGACGAAGTCCATCAGGCCGCCGGACTCATGCGCCTTCTCGGCCAGTTCGGCGCCCTTGCCCGCCGCGCTCTCGGTACAGGTGCATGCCGCTGCCGGGGTGGATCAGGTTGCCGACGACGAGGCCGATCGCGAGCGCGAAGGTGGACATCACCAGGAAGTAGACGAACGCCAGGCCGCCGACCTTGCCGACGGTGGCGGCTTTGCGTACCGAGCCGATGCCCAGCACGATCGTGCAGAAGATGACCGGCGCGATCATCATCTTGATCAGGCTGACGAACATCGTGCCGAGCACGCCGACGCTCTTGCCGACCTCCGGGGCGAGGAGGCCGACGGCGACGCCGGCGAACACCGCGACGATGACGGCGATGTAGAGCCAGTGGGTGCGGTCGCGGCGGCGCGGCGGTGCCGGCGGCTCGGGCACCGGGGGCCTTTCCAGGGTTGCCATGGCTTGTTCCTCCAAGTCGAAATCCAAATGTGGTCTGCAAGGATGTTCGGCGAGGACGTGAGCCAGGTCACGTTTTAGTTCATTACGTTCAGCGGAGGAGCACGTCGTGGCGGAGGGCGTAACCACCCCAGACGGCCGCAACCTCACCTATCTCGAGGTTGGAGATCCGGAAGGGCCGCTCGTTCTGCACAACCACGGTGGACCCAGTAGCCGGTTCGAGGCACGACTGCTCGCGGATTCAGCATCCAAGAATCGGTTACGACTCATCTGCATAGACCGACCCGGTATGGGACAGTCCAGTCCCCAAAAAGCACGCACCTACGCGTGGCTGGGCCGACGACCTGTTGACGATCGCCGATGCGTTGGGTTACCAAGAATTCGGCGTGACCGGCTGGTCTGAGGGTGGCCCATGGGCACTTGCGGCGGCCGCCTACATCGATCCCGCTCGTCTGCGCCACGTCACCAGCATCGCGCCTGGAAGCTACGGAGCATTCGGCGACAACTGGGCAGCGGAATACCTCTCCAAGGCCGACGCGCTCGGCGGATCACTCGCGCTGCGGTTCAAACCCGGCTTCCGTCTCATGTACGCGGCCCTTGGCATGACCGCCAAACGCTTCCCAGCGAGCTTCGTCAAACAGATGCGGAAAGGGGTCAGCGACTACGACAAAGAGATCCTGCTCCGGCCGGAGGTCGCGACGGAATTCGGGCAATCGTGCGCCGAATGCTTCGCTCACGGTTCCGGCGGACTCGTCTGCGACGCTGAACTCCTCTATCGAAGTTGGGCTTTTGACGTGACGAAGATCGAACGGCTAGTCCACCTGTGGCAGGGAACCGACGATCGACTCGTGCCGGATCCCATCAACAAGGAGGTGGCCGACCGAATGCCCGGTGCGGTCTGGCATTCGGTCGAGGGAGCCGGACATTTTGTGGCAGTCGGCGAAGCGGATGAGATCTTCCGAATCGCGGCCGAGGAACTGGGCGCACCTTGACACGCCCGCGGCCGTGGTCCCTTGGCGACTCAGGCGATCGCCCTGCAGATCCTGGTGATCGCGGTGGTGGTGCTGGTCGGCAGCGCCTGGCGCTATTCGACGCCAGCCGCGACGGCGACGCCGCGGCCCGTCAGCAAGTCATCAGCATCGCCACCGCGCTGGCGGACTCACCGTCGACAGCGGCCGCCATCGAATCCGGAAGGGCGACGGCGGTTTTGCAGCCAGTCACCGAGGCTGTGCGCACCAACACCCAAATCGCGTTCATCACGATCATGGCGCCCGACCGGACGCGATTCACCCACACCGACCCGAATCAGATCGGCGGGAAATACATCGGCACCATCGAGCCCGCGCTGCGGGGTGAGACGTTCACCGAGGTCTACACCGGCACGCTCGGACCATCGATCCGAGCAGTCGCGCCAGTGCGCAACGAATCCGGCCGCATCGTCGGGCTGGTGTCGGCGGGCATCCTGCAGCAGAGCCTCGCGGAGCGCTGGCGCTCGCAGGTGCCGACGATCGCCGCGGTCAGCCTGGCCGCGCTGGCCGTCGCATTGGTTGGGGTGTGGGCGATCCGGCGCCGGCTGTTGCGGCAGACGCACGGGCTGCGGCCCGACGAACTGCGGGTGATGTACGAACACCACGACGCGATCCTGCATTCGGTGTCCGAGGGGCTGATCGTGTTGGACCGCAACGGCGTGGCGCTGGCCAACGATGAGGCCCGCAGGCTGCTCGCGCTGCCGCCCGGCCCGGTCGAGCGGTCGGATCTGCCGGAGTTCCTTCGCACGTACAACCCGGGGGCGCGCGACGAGGTGCACGTCACCGAGGACCGGGTACTGGTGGTCAACCGCTCCCATGTCGAGGATGGGCCACGCGACGCCGAAGTGGTCACCATCCGCGACCGCACCGAATTGCAAGGCGCACTGGGCGAACTCAGCTCGCTGAAGGTGCTGACCGACACGTTGCGGTCGCAGGCGCACGAGGCGGCCAACAAACTGCACACCATCGTCACGATGGTCGAGATGGGTCGCGCCGACGAAGCGGTCAAGTTCGCGACCAACGAGCTCGAGCTGTCACAACAACTGGTCGACCGGCTGTCCAGCGCCGTCGGTGAGCCTGCGCTCGTCGCGCTGCTGCTGGGCAAGACCGCCCAGGCCGACGAACGCGGCATCGAGCTGACCGTCACCGAGGAGACGCATCTACCGTCGAACGCCGACGATCTCGCACTGTCCGGCCAGGAGATGGTGACCGTGCTCGGCAACCTGATCGACAACGCGATGGACGCCTGCGACCGCGAAGACCCGTGGGTCGAGGTCACCGTCAGCCAGGACGACGGCACCTTGTTGATCCGGGTGGCCGACAGCGGACCCGGCATGGACGCCGCGCACATTCGAGAAGGCCATGCAGCGCGGCTACTCGACGAAGGGCGACTCCAACCACCACGGGCTGGGGCTGGCGTTGGTGGCTCAGGTGGTCAAGCGCCACAACGGCACGTTGAGCGCCGACGTCAGCTACGGGTCGGTGGTGACAGTGACGGTGAACATCGTGATCAGTGTGCTGATCGTCGAGGACGAGCCGTTGATCGCCGAGGCGCATCGCACGTATCTCGGTCGGCTGCCAGGGTTTTCGGTGGCGGCGGTCGCTCACACCGCACGCGACGCGATGCGCGCCGCATCCGAGGCCGCGGCAACCGAGACGCCGATCGACCTGGTGCTGCTCGACATTGGGCTGCCCGATGCGAGCGGGATCGCTTTGGCGTCGGGTTTGTCGGGCCTGCGCCCCGCGCCGGACATCATCGCGATCACGTCAGAACGGGATCTGGAGATGGTGCGCGCAGCGGTCGGTCACGGCGCGCTGGCGTATCTGCTCAAGCCGTTCACGTTCGCGGCGTTCCGGGACCGCCTCGAGCGCTACCGTCGCTACCGCGAGGCACTGCCCGCCGGCACCGACGCCGCAAGTCAGGCCGAAGTCGATCGCGCGCTGGCCGAGCTGCGGGTCGGCGCCGACCGGTCCGCAGCGCCGAAGGGCGCGGCGCCGGGCACCAACGACGAAATCGCTCGCGCGGTACGGGATTCCGCCGACGGAATCACCGCCGACGAGGTGGCCAAGCAGGTCGGGGTGTCACGGGTGACGGCGTGGCGCTACCTCGAGCGGCTCGCCGACGAGGGCACGGTCACGCGACAGACCGACTACGGCAAGGCGGGGCGGCCGAAGACCCGCTACACCTGGCGCTAGGCCGTCCCTCGCGAGTGACCGTGTTTGCACAGCGACACGCCGCGCTGACACGGCATTTCGCGGTCGCTCGCGGCAGTGCGAGCGTGCGATAACCGCCGCAGCGGCGAGGATCGCGAGGCCGCCGAGCGCCTGTGCAGGTGAAATGCCTTCGCCAAGAACGATGGCCGCAAGCACCACAGTCGACACCGCCTCAAGCGTCATCACGACGGCGGTGTGGCTGGCGCCGATCCGGGACAGTGCGGCGAAAGTCAGCACGAATGCGGCCGCGGTCACCGCGCCGTAGCCGACGATCTGCAGCAGATGGCCACTCGGCAGCTCCAGCGTGCCTCCGACGACACCACGCAACAGCGATGAGCCCGCCGCACCGACCGCGACCCAGCAGGCGGTGGTCATCGCGTCAGTGCGCCGACGGACGTCACGACCGACGACAAGGTAGAGCGCGTATGCCGTCGCGGCGGCGAATGCCAGCACAACGCCCGCCACCGAGATCGACACGTCGCGGCCGATCGCCACCACCACGGCCGTGCCGACGACCGACAACACCAACGCCGTGATCGTCGCCGCGGTCAATTGTTCTCTGCCACGGATGAATTCGATCACGGTGACGATCGCCGGATACGCGTAGAACAACAGGATGCACGCCGCGGCGGTGCCATGGCCGAGCGACATGTAGAACAGCGTCGACTCCAGCGTGTAGCCGATCGCGCCGAGCAGCACGATCGGCAGCCACTCGCCGGCACCGGGACGCATAGGTGCGCCCCGCAAGCGCAGCAGCGCCGCGAGAATGACTGCCGCGACAGCGAACCGGATGCCCAGCGCGCTCGCCGAGTCGACACCAGCACCCGCCAGCGCCCGGCCGATGACCGTGGCGATGCCGTAGGCGATGGCGCCGCAGGCGGCAAGGCCGACGCCAACAACTCCGATGCGGTCAGGCCGCGACGCGTTCATCGACCACATCGGCGACCGCCTCGGCGAAGCGATCCCGCTCGTCGTGACGGGGTGCGACGATGCGCAGCGCGTCGGGGCGCACGCCGTGCGCCGCGCCAAGGACGCGAACGCCGATGCCGTGCCGGCGGAACACCTCCGCGACGTCATGCGAGCGTTCGCAGAACGCAAACTGGAAATGCACATTCTTGTTCGCGTACAGGTCGAGACCAGACACGTTCGGAGAGGATTTCGGCGAGCCACGCGTTGTCGGCGTGCATCAGTGCCCGGGTGTGGTCGCACCAGTCGAGGCTTTGTACCGCGGCGCACGCAACGCGCACGTCGACTCCGGACAGGCCCCAGTTCTCCTGCTGGCCGAAAAGGCATGCCAGTGGCTCGGATTCAGCACACCACGCGATACCTGTGCGGGTCGCTGCGATGCCGTAGAACTTGGTCGTCGAGCGCAGCACGACGATGTTGGGCACGTCGCAGCCGATCACCGACCAGCCCGCCGGGTCCGGCGTGAAGTCGATGTAGGACTCGTCGACCACGAGCGTCGCAGCGGGATGCGCGGCGGCGACTGCGACCAGTCCGCCGGGATCGAGATGGGCGCCGGTCGGGTTGTGCGGGTTCGAGATGATCACGACGCCAGCGGCATTCAGCGCCGCGTCGATCTGCTCGAGCGAAGGGATGCGCTCACCGGTGGGATTGAATCCACGACCGGGGAAGGCCTTCAGATAGTCGGTGTACGCAGGCATCGGCACCTGCACCGAGGTGTGATCGAGCTCGCGGCACATCGCCCAGATGAACTCGCTTGCACCGCGACCGGCGATCATCGCGCCGTCGGGCACGCCGGTCGCATCGCGATACAGCTCTATAAGTTGCGGTGCGGCCTCGTATGGGTGAAGCAGGATGTCGGCGGGTTCGATCGCGTGCAGTGCGGTGATCGCTGCAGGCGCCGGCCCGTAACGGTTGACGCACGTGCTGAGGTCCATGTTGACCCCACGGCTGGGATCGCCTCCCTGAGCGCCGAAATCGACGCATCGGTCCTGTGCGGCATTCTCCTCTGGTCTGCGCACGTTCAGTTGATTGCGCAAGTGACCGTAGGAAGAATGACCGCGCCGCCACACGCGTAGTTCACTACTTGTTTCCCGGCGCGTAACCACGCAGGTGCCGGCTTTACGCCGTTGCGGGCTCCAGTTCGCGCAGCTCAGGCAGCACGATCGGCGTCGGTCGCCACGAACTGCGAGTACAGCAGCGGCAGGGTCGAGGCGATCGAGAACGCACTGACGTCGCCGGCGTAGTCGGCGACATACAGCCGATCGCCTTCGAAATTCACTGCGACGCAAGACGGCCGAGCGTCGACCGTGACGGTGTTGACGACCTCGAGGCTCAGCGTGCACAGCACCGCGACGTGGTCGTAGTCGACGACGTAGGCGCGGGCCTTGTCGGGGCTCAGCGTCATCTGCGTCGGGGCGCCGATGCCGAGCTCGACGGTGTCGGTGATCCGGTTGGTCGACATGTCGATGACATTGACGACGCCGCCGCGGGCCCGGTCCGAGGTGAGGACGTAGGCGGTGCCGTCGGCGAAGGCGAGGTCGCGGATCGGCGAGCCGACCCACACCTTGCGGTCGACGCGGGCGGTCTCGGCGTCGACGACGACGAGCTGGCTGCCGCGGGCATCGGTGGTCGCGACGTACAGCCGCTTACCGGTGGGGTCGACCGCGATGGCGTCGATACCGATGCCTGCGCCGGTGGCGATGTCGATGGTGCCAACGCGCTCGGCGGTGGTGTCGATGACGGCGACGTCGACATGGTCGCGTCCGGTCCGGCCTGCGTAGACGCGCTTGCCGTCCGGGCTGACTGCCAGGGCGCGTGACGCCGAACGCCAGCGGGTAGGTCGCGATGAACGGTCCTGGTGTTCGTGTCGATCACCGAGACGGCGTCGTGGCTCGCGGACGAGGTGCTGACGTAGGCGCGGTCATCGGTGACGACGGCCGCGAACGGTTCACCGGGGACCCCAATGGTGTCCTCGACCGCCAGCGTCTCGGGGTTGACGAACGAAACGCTGTCGTCGCCGTAGTTGGTCACGACGACGGACCGCGGCGCCGGCGGCGATGTCGCCGATCGGGCCACGATCGAACCGCGACGGTGCCCACGAGGGTGGCGTCCGGATCCACATGCGCCTCGTCATTCACATGAGGATCAGGAGTGCCCTCAGGCATCAAAAAGTTAGCCATCTTCATTCGGTACCTCCGCCGGTATGGCGTGCACCGGCCCTAGATTCCAGGTCTATCTGCGCCTATTCGGCGCGATCTCGGTCGAGTCTAGCGACGGAAATTCGTGTTACGAGCGCGTGACTTCGCGAATCCGCGCGAATTCGGCGAAACCTCTCAGACAGCGCTTAAGAAACTCTTCGTTATGCAGTTGTTATGTTGGTGTGGCAACCCGATTTACGGTGATTACGTGCCTATTTGACCGCCTGGCAATCGGTTCATGATCGATCGTCGCCGACCCTGAAATACCCGATTCTTATGTTTCGCAGGCGAAAGTGAGCGGCAGATCACACCCGACACGACAGCAAACTTCTCGCCGCGCGTCACCTGCGGCGTCGGTGCGACACGACAACGGGCATCCGGGATGCGCTCGAAGGGAAGCGATGGTCGGCGCGGTGTTAGCTGGATCACAGGCGTTCATTCATCGTTCAATCGGCACAGCCGTTTCAGCGCGGTCAGCCCCTCCGGCGTGCCTGGCCAGTGCTTGGCCAAGGCGTCGGGCCCCGCACGCCGCGTCGCCGAGCGCAGCACCAGCGCGACGATGATCGCGTCGTCGGCATAGCCGAGCACCGGAACGAAGTCAGGAATCAGATCGATCGGCAGTGCGAGGTACACGAGCAGTAGCGCGAGACGGATCCGGACGCCGCGCGGTGTGTCAGGGTCGGTGGCCAGGCGTTTGATCAGTCGGATCAGGTCGGGAAGGAGCCGCAGGGCCTCCTTGACGTCGTACTCGCCGGGTTTCGTCAGCCACAGCGCAGCCACGAGGACGGCCCAGATCAGGACGAGTCCGCCGACGATGCCGAGCGCAATCACCCACCAGTCGGACCACATCACCCAATGATCAGGCACAGGCGCTGCTGCCCATGCCGCGGGCGTTGACGCGCTACGGGCCGCCCGTCGAGCCGGTCGCGACGATCTGCACCGCACGGTCGACGCGGGTGACGCCGTTGAAGTCGGGCCAATCGTTGTAGTGGATGTGCGGATTGCGGATGAGGAAGTCGCCGACGACGATCGACGTCCTTATCAACTTCGCGATCGTCTCCGGGGTGTTGGCGAGGTTGAGCAGGGCGAGGAACTCGTTGCTCTGGATCAGGGTGAAGATCTTCAGCGCGAACGGCAGATCGAGCTCCAGCGGGGTGAGCGCCTCATAGCCGAGGTGCAGCAGCGTGTCGTCGGTCGTCGTCGTGTACATGTCGCCGTTCAGGACGAAATCGTATGTGCGCGAACGGAACTGCTCTGGCGTGTAGATGCCGGAGATGCCGGATCCCGGCGGGTTGTTGCCGAGCAGCGTCGGGCCGGGCGCGCGGCACGGGCTGCCGAACGTGATCACCTTGAGCAGGTCGCCTGCGCGGTGCGCCAGCGGCTGACCGGGCAACATCAGCCGCAGCGTGCGCACCACCACCTCGGCGCCCTGGCTGTAGCCGCAGAGGTAGAACTGCCCGGCGTTCATCAGGATCAGCCGCATCAGCTCGGCGACACCTTGCGCAACCGATTCGTTGTAGCTCAGGAACGGGTTCGGGAACAGGAATCCCGCAGCGGGATATCCGACCGGCTGGTTGCGGACCAGGCCCATCTGTTCGACGCGCCAGCCGACGTCGAACGGCGGCCCCTGGAACGGCGTGGCCCAGGTACCGGAGGCGCAGTAGAAGAACGGCCGATCGGTGGGCAGCGGCGGGGGTTGGTCGAAGTTCAGCCCGAGCCGCCCCAGGGTCCTGGGGCCGGCGATGCCGTCGACTACAAGCCCGGCGCGGCGCTGGAATTCCCGGACCACGGCGGTGGTGCGCGGCCCGTAGATGCCGTCGACCACCAGGTTGGAGTACAGCGGATAATCGCGATTCAGCCGGGCCTGCAGCAGCCGGACAAGATCGTTGCTGTCGCCGGGCCTCAAGACAACTGCCATGAGATCGACGCTACGCCGAATCCCGTTCAGCTGTAATGGAATTGACAGTCAAAGCGATCGAGCAACGCGACGCAGTTTCGCCGTACGGCGTTACCGTCGCGCTTTAGTCATGCTGCGTCGATCTGCGCGAACTTCTTGGTCAGTGAACGACGGCATGACGTTGCTGGTATCGACTGCGGCGAACACACCGATCAAGGGCAACCTCGCCAGCGGCCTAGGACTTGCGGCGTGCCGCGCCGACCGCGATGGCGATGCCGATCAACGCCACGATCGGACCAATGATGGACCAGGTGGTGGTGTTGCTCATCGGGCTACCGCCGACTACACCGAAGCCCTGCAGAGCCCACAGCAGACCGAACAACGCTACGACCACACCAACCACGACAAGGGCAATGCGCATGCCTTCACTGTAGGCCGCCCGCCTGTGCCGCCAGTCGGAGCGTGAGACGGTCGGCGATAGCAAATTTGATCGTTTTCCCTGCGTAAGCCGGATCGCAATGAAACGATCGTCTAACGCCTGGGGGTCAGGCGCCGGGGGGAGGCAACCGCAGCGATGAGTTCCGGGGCTTCGGCCGCCTCGGCGCTCCTGTCGGTGAACAACCTGGAGGTCGTCTACGACGACGTGATCCAGGTGCTCAGGGGCGTCAGCCTGACCGTGCCCGAAGGCAAGATCGTCGCCCTGCTCGGCGCCAACGGGGCGGGCAAGACCACGCTGCTGCGGGCGATGACCGGACTGCTCGACGTCAACGACGGCGAGATCACCAAGGGCTCAGTGGTTTTCGACGGCGCAGCCGATCCACCACCGCTCGCCGACCAAGATCGTGGCGCTGGGCATCAAGCAGGTGATGGAAGGCCGACGGATCTTCGCCGAGCTGACCGTGGACGAGAACCTGCGGATCGGCGGGCATGTCGCACCCAAGCAGCTCTCCGAGAACCTGGAGCGGGTGTACGGCCTGTTCCCGGTGCTCGCGCAGCGCGGCAAGCGCACCGCCGGCTACCTGTCCGGCGGCGAGCAGCAGATGCTGGCGATGGGCCGGGCGCTGATGTCACGGCCCGCGCTGCCTGCTGCTCGACGAGCCGAGCCTCGGCTTGGCGCCGATGGTCGCGCAGCAGATCCGGGACCTGATCGTGGAGATCAACGCGAGCGGAACGACCGTGCTGCTGGTCGAGCAGAACGCCACCATGGCACTGGCCATCGCCGACCACGGGTACGTCATGGAGAACGGCAAGATCGTGATGGACAAGCCGGCGGCCGAGCTGCTGGAGGACGACGACGTGCGCGAGTTCTACCTCGGACTGGGCGCCGAGGGCGCGGCCAAGTCCTTCCGCGACGTCAAGCACTACAAGCGGCGCAAGAGGTGGCTGTCATGACCGCAACCGCCGAGCGGGCCGCCGCCCGGCCCCAGATCGAGACGCCGGTGCTGGAGTTCGACGGACGTCGCGTTGTCGTTCGCGGGCGTGAAGGCCATCGACGGGGTGTCGTTCACGGTCGGCGGCAGCGAGCTGTTCGCGATCATCGGCCCGAACGGCGCGGGCAAGACCTCGATCTTCAACGTGCTGTCCGGGGTGTACCGCCCGCAGTCGGGCCGGGTCACGTTCGCGGGCACCGATCTGATCGGCAAGCGTCCCGCACGAGATCGCCGAGCTCGGGATCGCCCGCACATTCCAGAACATCGAGCTGTTCGCCAACCTGACCGTGCTCGACAACCTCATGCTCGGCCGCCACCACCACAACACCTACGGCGTGCTGTCCTCGTTCGCCTGGCTCGGCAAGGCGCGCCGGTGCGAGCTGCTCAACCGGGCAGCGGTCGAGGACATCATCGACTTCCTCGAGCTGGAGCAGTGGCGGCGGTTCCCCGTCGGCCAGCTGCCCTACGGCGTGCAGAAGCGCGTCGAGCTCGGCCGCGCACTGGCCATGGAGCCCAAGCTGCTACTGCTCGACGAGCCGGTGGCCGGGATGAACCTCGAGGAGACCGAGGACATGGCCCGCTTCATCCTCGACGTGTGCGACGAGCTGCGCATCCCGATCGTCATGGTCGAGCACGACATGGGCCTGGTGATGGACCTCGCCGACCGGGTGCTGGTGGTCGACTTCGGCAAGCCGATCTGCATCGGCACCCCGCAGGAGGTGTCCACCAACCCGGACGTGATCAGGGCCTACCTGGGCCAGGAGCACCGAACCTCCGGGGGTGCGGCATGACCGCCGTCGCTCAACAGATCAGCACCAAGGTCACCACCGTGGCGAGCCGGGTCCGCGACCGAGGTCGCGAGATGCCCGACCGGATTGCCTTGCGCGAGAAGGACTTCGGCATCTGGCAGGAGGTCAGCTGGGCCGACTACTGGAACAACGCCGAGCTGGTCGGGCACGCGCTTGCTGGCGCTGGGCATCGAGCCGGGCGACCGGGTCGCGGTGCACTCGGAGAACCGCCGCGAATGGCTGTACTCCGACATCGGCGCAGTCGCGGTGCGGGCCACCACCGTCGGCCTGTACCCGACCAATCCGCCGCGCCGAGGTCGCCTACCTGCTGTCGCACTCCGGCGCCAGGGTGCTGATCGCCGAGGACCAGGAGCAGGTCGACAAGGCGCTGGAGGTGCTCGACCAACTACCCGACCTCGAGAAGATCATCTACCTCGAGCCGCGCGGAATCCGGTATCGCTACACCGACCCGAAGCTGATGTCCTGGGACGACTTCCTTGCCCTGGGCGCCGAGCACCGCGAGTCCGACCCGGACGCGGTAGACCGCCGGATGGCCGAGGCCACCGACGACGACGTAATGACTCTCGTCTACACCTCGGGCACCACCGGGCCGCCCAAGGGCGCGATGCTCGCGGTGTCCAACGTGGAGTACTGCATCAAGGTGCTCGTCGAGGGCGGTGGGTTCACCTCTCCGCCGCCGTCCCCGTCGGACGTCATGCTGTCCTACCTGCCGCTGTGCCACGTCGCCGAGCGGGTTTTCACCACCTGGTTCTCGGCGAGCGCCGGCATCCAGGTGCATTTCGCCGAGTCGATCGAGACCGTGCAGGCCAACCTGCGCGAGGTGCAGCCGACGATTCTGTTTGGCGTGCCGCGCATCTGGGAGAAGGTGCTCGCCGGCGGTGCAGATCCGGATCGACCAGGCGACCTGGCTCAAGCGCGTGTTCAGCCGGTTCTGGTTGCGGGTCGCCGACGGCATCGCCGAGACCCTGGTTCGCACCGGCGGCCGGCACACCGCGGGTACGCGGGTGCGCTACGCCATCGGTTGGGTCTTCTACTACCGGGCGCTGCAGGACCGGATCGGCGTGCGCAAGGTCCGCCACGCCACGTCGGGTGCCGCTCCGATCGCGCCCGAGGTGTTGCGGTTCTTCATGGGCATCGGGGTGCCGATGCACGAGGTGTACGGGATGACCGAGAACACCGCGATCGCCACGGCGAACCGGCCGGGCCGGGTGAAGCTCGGCACGGTGGGCGAGCCGCATCCCGGCATCGAGCTGCGCATCGACGAGGCCACCGGGGAAATCCTCACCAGGCACCCCGGAACGTTCGCCGGGTACTGGAAGAACCCGGAGGCCACCGCTAAGACCATCGATGCCGACGGCTGGTTGCACACCGGCGACGTCGGCGAGTGGGTGGACGGCACGTACGTGAAGATCACCGACCGGATGAAGGACATCATCATCACCGCGGGCGGCAAGAACGTGTCGCCGTCGGAGATCGAGAACGCGCTCAAGGCCTCGCCATACATCAAGGAGGCCATCGTGATCGGCGACGCGCGGCCGTACCTCACCGCGTTGATCGGGATCGAGCTCGACACCGTCGGCCACTGGGCGCAGACGCGCAAGCTGCCGTACACCACGTATCGCGACCTCGGCGAGAAGAAAGAGGTGCGCGCGCTCGTCCAGTCCATCGTCGACGAAGTGAACGGGCGGTTCGCGACGGGTCGAGCAGGTCAAGAAGTTCTCCATGCTGACAAAGGAACTGGACCACGAGGACGGTGAGCTGACCGCGACCCAGAAGGTGAAGCGCAAGGCGATCGCGACGATGTTCGCCGACCAAGTCGAGGGCATGTACCGATGACCGAACTGGTGCAGTGTCTGGTGCGCGGGCTTGGCGACGGCTCGGTGTACGCGCTGCTGGCGTTCGGCTTCGTGATCATCTACAAGTCGATGGGCGTGATCAGCTTCGCCCAGCCGGCGTTGATGCTGTCGGGTGCGGTGCTGGTGACCTATCTCGTCACGACCGTGAACTTCTACCTGGCGGTGGTGCTGGCCGCGGCTGCGGTGGCGCTGCTCGCGGTGGGCGTTGAGCGGACCGTGCTGCGCCCGATGATCGGCAAACCGGTGTTCGTCATCTCGATCATCACGCTTGGCGTGGACATCGTGATCAGGGTGGTGGTCAACGCCTACATCGGGCTGGACGTGCGGCAGGTGGGCGCCCCGTGGGGGCTGTCGACGACGCGCCTGCTCGGCGATCGAAGTCCAGCAGCGGCACCTGATCATGTTCGTGACCACGATGGTGCTGGTCGCCATCCTGTTCGCGTTCTTCCGCTACTCGCGCATGGGCCTGGCGATGCGCGCGGTCGCGTTCGATCAGGAAGTGGCGCTGGCCCAAGGGGTTTCGGTGGGCTTGGTGTTCGCGCTGTCGTGGGCGATCGCCGGTGCGCTCGCCACGGTCGCCGGGGTGTTCGTGTCCACCGGCGCCGGCGTCGACCAGCAGTTGTGGATCATCGCGCTGAAGGCGCTGCCGGTGATCATCCTCGGCGGTCTCGACTCGCTGGGCGGCGCGGTGATTGCCGGGCTGGCGATCGGCGTGGTCGAGTCGCTGGTCGCCACCTACGGAGCGGACATCGCGCCCTGGCTGGGCGGCGAGTTCTCCCTTGTCACACCGTATTTGGTGATGATGGTGGTGCTGCTGGTGCGGCCGTACGGGTTGTTCGGCACCCGCGAGGTGATCCGGATATGACCTCATCGTTGCGGACCAGGTTCGGCCGCCCGGAGCTGTACACGTCCTACAGCCAGGACATGGCCCTGCTGAACACCACGCCGAAGAAGGTCTTCGTCGGCGTGGTGCTGGTGGTCGCGCTGGCCATGACGTTCTCGGTCGACGATGACTTGCTGCAGCTGCTGGCCACGGGGTGCGCGCTGGCGATCGGCGCGATCGGGCTGAACATCGTCACCGGCTACGCCGGCCAGGTGTCGCTCGGCCACGCCTTCTTCGTGGCCATCGGCGCGTACACCGCGGCGGTGCTGTCCGGCGACCCGAACGGCCGGGTGCTCGGCTTCGGGATCACCGAGGTGCCGGTCTGGCTGCTGGCCGCCGGGGCGATGTCCGCGCTTGCCGGTGCGCTGGTTGCGCCGCTGGCCGTGCGTCTGCGTGGGCTGTACCTGGCGATCGTCACGCTGGGCCTGGTCTTCATCGGGCAGTACGTGTTTCGCGAGTGGACGGAGATGGCCGGCCCGCCCGACATCGGTCGGCCCGCACCGGTGGCCACCCTGTTCGGCACCCGCATCGACGTCGACGGCCGCGTCGCTGACCCGCGTCCAGCAGCTGTACCTGCTGATGCTCGTACTGCTGGTGATCTTCGCCCTGCTCGCCCGCAACCTCGTCCGGTCGCGCACCGGCCGGGCCTTCGCCGCGATCCGCGACCGGGACATCGCCGCCGCGGTGATCGGGGTGAACCTCACCCGGTACAAGGTGATCGCGTTCGCGGTCTCCTCGTTCTACGCCGGGGTCGCCGGCGCGCTGCTGTACGTCATCCCGCAGACGTTCACCGCCGGCAACTTCAACCTGCTGATGTCCGTGCAGTTCATCGCGATGATCCTGATCGGCGGCGTCGCCACGATTTCCGGGTCGATCATGGGCGCGCTGTTCATCACGCTGCTGCCGCGCATCACCTCCGAACTGCCTGCGGTGCTGCCGTTCATCAGCACCAACGCGACCGGTGGCGGGATCACCGTCGTTCAGGTCGAGTCGATCCTGTACGGGCTGCTGATCATCGGGTTCCTGCTATTCGAGCCGCAGAGGCTTGTTCGGGATATGGATTCGCATCCGCAACTACTGGAAGGCATGGCCGTTCTCGTACTGAGTGCGACCGGAAAGTGAGGCATCCCATGACCATTCGACGAAGCATGGTCGCGGCGCTGGCCGTGCCTCTGGCCGTCGCCTTGGCGGTCGCCGGCTGCCGGTCCCAGGAGTCGACCGACGCCGCAGACCGGCAAGGAGGGCATCAAGGTCGACTTCGGGGTCACCAACGAGCCCTGCCCGCAGGCGATCGACACCAGCAAGGGCTGCATCTACCTGGGCACGATCTCCGACCTCACCGAGGGCCCCTTCAAGGCGCTCGCGGTGCCAATCACCGACGCGCAGAAGGCGTTCTGGCGGCGGGTGAACGAGCAGGGCGGCATCGGCGGCTACGAGATCGACGTGACCACCTACGTCAGGGACAACAAGTACAACCCGCAGATCCACAACCAGGTGTACCAGGAGATCAAGCCGAACATCCTGGCGCTGGCGCAGACGCTCGGCTCGCCGCAAACCGCGGCCATCCTGCCGGACCTGAAGGCCAGCAACATCGTCGCGGTGCCGGCCTCGTGGACCTCGTTGTGGGCGTTCGAGGACGTGGTGGTCGAGTCGGGCACGAACTACTGCATCGAATCGATGAACTCGGTGGACTACGCCGCCGACAAGCTGGGCGCCAAGAGCATCATGGCCGTGCACCTCGCCGGCGACTACGGCGACGACGCCGCGGCCGGTGCCAGGGTCGCGGCCGAGAAGCGGGGACTGACGTTCACCGACGTCAAAACCGCGACCGGGCAGGACAATCAGGCGGGTGCGATCGACGCGATCGTGTCCGGCAAGCCCGACGTGGTCATCCTGACCAACGGCCCAACCGACGCGGCCGTGATCATCGGCCAGGCGGGCGCACGCGGATTCAAGGGCAAGTTCATCGGCACCAGCCCGACCTGGAATCCCGGCCTGCTGAAGGGCCCGGCCGCGGCGGCGATCACTGTCGCAGTACCTGCAGTCCGGGCCGTTGCAGCCCTACGGCGCGGACACCCCGGGCCACGAGGCGATGCGGGCGGCGCTCGGCAACGTGCCGCAGCCCAACGAGGGGCACACCGCGGGCTGGGTGTTGTCGTACCCGCTGAAGGCGGCGCTGGAGAAGGCGGCGGAGAACAAGGATCTCACCCGAGCCGGGTCTGCTGGCCGCGGTGAAGTCACTGACCTCCGTGGACTACGAGGGCATGCTGCCGGAGGGTGCCGGCAACTACAGCGGCACCCCCAACGAGAAGGTGTTCAGGCAGAGCGAGATCCACAAGCCCGACGAGGCCGCGCCGTCCGGGGTCAGCGAACTCGAGCCGTTCTTCACCGGTCCGACGGCGAAGGACTACATGTTCGAAAAGCCCTGCTACCAGTAGCGCCTCGGGATGGTGAGCTAGCAATCGATCTCCGTCCGCGCAGCTCTCCGGTGCGCCATCATGGAGGTATGAGCACCACATCCCAGCGGCCTGCACCCGACTATCCCCAGATGGCCGCCGTGCGCGGACGCATCGAACCGGCGCCGCGGCGGGTCCGCGGCTTCCTCGGCCACCAGCTGGTCTTCGACACGACGTCGGCTCGGTACGTGTGGGAGGTGCCGTACTACCCGCAGTACTACATCCCGCTGCGCGGACGTCCGAAGCCGAGTTCCTGCGGGACGAGAATCACGCGCAGAAGGTGCAGCTCGGCCCGTCGCGGACGTTCTCGTTGGTGGGCGGCGGGCAGACCCACGAGTCGGCCGCGCGGGTGTTCGACGACGGTGACGGCCCCGTCGCCGGCCTGGTGCGCTTCGAGTGGGATCCGTTGACGTGGTTCGAGGAGGACGAGCCGATCTATGGCCATCCTCGCAACCCGTACGTCCGGGTGGATGCCCTGCGCTCGCACCGCCATGTCACCGTCGAACTCGACGGCGTGCTGCTTGCCGACACTCACAGTCCCGTGCTGCTGTTCGAAACCGGTTTGCCGACAAGGTATTACATCGACAGGACCGACGTTGCGTTCGAGCATCTTGAGCCGTCCGACACTCAGACGCTGTGCCCGTACAAGGGTGTGACGTCGGGCTACTGGTCGGTGCGCGTCGGCGACACCGTCCATCCGACCTCGCCTGGACGTATCACTACCCGCTGCCTGCGGTCTGCGCCGATCACGGGCATGGTCGCGTTCTACAACGAGAAGCTCGACATCACCGTCGACGGCGTGAGGCTCGAGCGGCCGCAGACGCACTTCGGCTAGTCAGGGTCAGTGCCCGCTGATGATCCGCACCAGGTCGGGCTTCATGGCCTGCAGCTGCGATCCCCAGTAGCCCCAGCTGTGAGTGCCGTCGACCGGGAAATTGAACACCGCGTTGTGACCACCGGCCGCAATGTACTTCTGCTGGAATTCCTTGTTGGTCGACAGGGTGATGTTCTCAAGGAACTGGGCGCTGAATTGATTGCCGAAGTTCGAACCGTCATCGAGATCTGACGTCACGCCGTTGCCGCAGTAGACCCAAATCGCGGTGTTGTTGGCCACCAACGTGGCGATGTTGACCATCGGATCGTTGCGACGCCATGCCGGGTCGCTGGTCGGCCCCCACATGTTCGACGCGTTGTAGCCGCCCGCGTCCTTCATCGAGAGGCCGATGAGCGTGGGCCACAAGCCGTTTGAGGGGTTGAGGAATCCCGACAAGGAGCCCGCGAAGATGAACTGTGTCGGGTGCCAGATCGCCATCATCAACGCTGCGCTTCCCGACATCGACAGGCCGACAACAGCATTGCCTGTCGGAGTCTGACCCTTGTTGGCCGCCAACCATGCTGGTAGCTCCTGGGTCAGGAAGGTTTCCCATTTGTAAGTGAGCGTTCCTGCGCTTCCCGTCGCCGGTTGGTACCAGTCCGAGTAGAAGCTGGATTGTCCGCCTACAGGCATGACGACGGAAATACCCGACTGGTAGAACCATTCGAACGCCGCCGTGTTGATGTCCCAGCCGTTCGCGTCGTCCTGGGCTCGAAGCCCGTCGAGCAGGTAGACGGACTGCGGCCCGCCACCCTGGAATTGGACGCGGATGTCGCGTCCCATCGACGGCGATGGCACGTCAAGGGACTCCACGGGCAAGCCTTCGCGTGAATACGCTGCGGCGGTCGGTGCGTCAACCACACCCGCGACCGCGAGCAGGGCCGCAAGGAGCACCGCGCAGATTCGTCCAAGCCATAGCCTCACGATCGGCAAGCTAGCAGTGGGACGGAGACTCTCCCCGGATGGCGCGCGTGGCTTGACCAGCTTGTTACCAAAGCGAGCGCGATACTGGACAACGTGCCGCAATGGACCACGAAGTTCGCCGCAGCGCTTCGATCATTCCGAAGTGCCGCGAGCCACGCCCTCCGACGCAAGATCAAGCCGACGCCCTTCCCCGAGAAGAACGACGGTGTGCCGTTCAACGCTTCAGGCGTCGTGCAAGTGGGTCCACGCCGATTCGTCTTCATCGACAACCGCGACTCGTCGGCCCTTTACGAATTCGTGCTCGACGCCGACGGCGCAGAAGTCGGCGGGGTTCGGCGGCGTCCACTGGTGGGCATTGGACAGGGAGACCTGGGCGATCCCGAAGGCCTCACCTGCGTCGACGTGGACGATGAGACGTTCCTCTTCGCCGCATCCTCGCTCTGTGTAACGGGCGGCCAAGTCAACGACGGTTTGGTGCGCGTGCGCTACACCCCCGACGGTGACCTGCAAGCAGAAGCGATGGTTGGATTTCGGTCCTGGTTACTGTCGCAGGATCTCTCACCCCCACTTGCCGAGTTCGGCGAACTCGAATCGGATGAGGGCGGGCTCAACATCGAGGGCGTTGCGTGGGATCCCAACGCGAACGCGCTCCTGCTCGGCCAGCGAGGACCGGCCGAGCCGGGACGCATCTCGATGATTCAGTTCCCCGTCGATGCCGGCGCCGTCGCGTGGACGACGGCGGCGCTCGACACTCCAGCTGTTGTGCGTGCGCGCGTACCGCAATCGGAAGGGACACAGGGGATCCGGGACATCTCCTACGACGAGCACACCGGGGATTTCCTGATTCTGCTCGGTCGTTCGCTCAGCGGAGGCCACGAACCGTTTCAGCTCTGCGTGTGGAGCGCCGGCGCAGACGATGTCCGGCTCATCGACGTCAAGTTCGATCAGAAGATGAAGCCGGAGGGCGTCACGACGTTCTCGAGCGGCGCCAAGCGAAAGATTCTTGTGGTCGACGACGCCGGCGGCTATGCAGTACTGAAGGCCCGCCACTAAACGCTGATCAGTAGAAGTACACCTTCGATCCGCCGGGCTCCTGATGTATCCGCGCCCTGCCAGCGGGTGTGATGTCCTCCCCAAACGTCGCACCCATGAATGTCCGGACGCTGGCCAGGTTGAATAAGCCGGTAAAGGCGAGCTCGTCGTCGGCGTCGTCGAGGTCCTGTGGCTTGACGGGGACAATCGAAAACTCTTCGGCATGGTCGGTGTTGCTTGGTGGACAGGTATAGAGGAATTTGTGGCCTTGGGGGGTCACCAGCGTGTTGCTGGCGTGAAGCACGCGACCGAAAGCCTGGTTGGTCAGCGACCTCCCATTTCCAAGCGTGTCGACGATCCACAGATCCGACTTGTCGTTGTCGTCCCTGAACGGGAGGCGGTACACCTCGAAGTTCACCTGATTGGCGACGCCCGGCGAAATGGTCTCGGTGTTGCTGGCATGCATGCATTCGCCGGTGCGCTGGTGCAGGACATAAACCGCGCTGGCGTCGGGCAGCCCTGCACAGATGTAGCCGACCGACTCGGCAAGCCGTAACTGCTGACGCACGACTGCGATCTCCGATACGGCATTGGACACACCCAGATCGATGAGTAGCGCCTCCATCTTGTCGATCAACGGTTTCAGCACTGACTGTTGGACCTCGCGGGCGAAGATCGTCTCCCGGTAAGTCCTCACCTGGTCGATCAATTGCTGACGACGAGCGGCATCGTTGCGCACGAGCTTGCCGATCAGCCCCTCGCGGCCAAGCTTGAAAGGCCTGTCAGGCTGCAAGGTCTGATCGATGCCCCATGGGATGAATTTGAACTTCACGTTGCCCACGCCCGGTGCCTCGACGGCAGTCACGTCGTTATAGATGTATGTGTTGTTCGTGTTGTCGGCGTAGCCGTCCCAGTGCTTCAGATAGAACTCCATCGCGTCGATCTTGATGAACTGCTCCAGATCGAGCACTTCGGCCGCCCCGGCCACTCCATGCGCGGCGATGTGTTCGTCGGCGAACTTCAGGTCGGCCTTGTTGTCGAACTTGGACAGGTCTTCCACCGAGATGAACTCCAGGCGCTCCTCGAGGAAGTCGTCGTGATGCTCGATTTCGTACAGGTTGCCCTTCATGTTTCCGCTGAAGTTGCGCTCGATATAGCGCTTCATGATCGGTTCGGCGTTGACGTAGATGCCCGGGCTGTTGACCTCGGGCACCCCTTGGCCGATCAGCGTTCCGTTCACGAACACCCGGGCGAAATTGCAACGCGAATGCGGTAACTCGGCCATTGCGAGCAACTTGTACCCCAACGGCTGCCTGATGTACGACCGATCCTGCTTGGAGTTGTTGAGGGTGACATAGCGTGACCCGATCAGCGCCTCGATCAGTGGGTTGTTGGCGTCACGAAATCTTCCGAAGTCAATGTGCAGACACGGCTTGTTGCTGTCGAGCGATCCGCAGAACGACTTCTTCTTGACGCCTACCTCGGTGAATGTGGTCCGCGCGGGAAAGCGCGTTCCTGAAATTTCGACCGACGTCGCCTTGCGCCACGTGAACCGGGCGCCACCCTTCCATTCGAAATTGCAGATGCCGCCCTTCGGCTGTTCGGTGCGCACCGCATCCCAATCCGATTGCGGCATTGTGATCTTGATCGTCAGAACGTTGTCGATCGCGTAGAGCGAATCAAGTGCTTGTTGCTGCTGCGCGCTCATCGTCTTCTCTCCCTGCGGATGTCAGGACTTCATGCCTCGGTTCAGAGGTGGAGTAAGGGCGCGGCATCCACAAGTCATCACTACTTCGACTCTCATGTTCGCCTGCATGCCAGCGCCTTTCATCGCTCGTCCTGTCACGGCGGCGCGGTGAGCATCAGGCGATGCTCACCTCGTCAGTGTGCACCTCGGCACCGATTGTTTTTTGCGATTTCACAGACGACAGGCATAGTTCGACCCCGCGGCGTTTGAGTGATCCCGAGGTGAGGAATCCGCCAAGAATCCTCCAAGGCAGCCGTCGCAGACTTTGCGTGACCAGGCCACACCGGCCTGCACCCGACGAGGACCGACACCAACTCCAGGAGCGCAATCGTGATCGACACAGTTCTGTACAGCTACTTGCTCGGCTGGGTCGTAACCTCGATCGGCTTGGCGTTCACCGTCCGCAAGCTGCAGGACCCGGTGCGGCCCCCGTCGCATTCGATGCCGATTCTCATCGCGGCCGGCGCTGCTTGGCCACTGGTCCTCCTCGGCGCCCTCCAGATGGCGACAGTAACGCTCGTGGCTCGAAGCTGGAATAGCCTCTTGATCCACAAGCGCGTCCGTGCCTTCGCCGACAATGAGCTCGACGAATTACTAGACGAGTGGCTGAACACGCCTGAACGGCTAAGCTAACCCGCCCTCGACCCGATCATGCTTGTCACGCAACGCTTGCGGCGTCGCAAGACACCGCTGTGGCCGAGCCTGGCTCACCGGCACAGGCCAGGATGGCGGTGTCCGGAGCGAATGGCGCTCCTCCTGTCCCGGCCAGGATGGCGGTCCCGGCGGGAACAGCGGGAAGATGCTGGCGCCGCTCACGCCGGTCAACAGCGCGATCAGCTGTGCGGGGATGTTCGTCGCCACATAGAGAACGTCGCCGAGGAACGGGATCGGGATTGTGCCGTCGTTGTTGAGCGTCCAGATGTAGTAGGGGATGGTGGCGAAGATCGTCCGCAGGCTCAGGGCAATGTCGGTGACGAAGTCCGGCGAGTGGTTCGTGGCGATCATGTCCGTGAGCGCCTGGTGTAGATCGGCGGGATCCGTGCCCGGGCCCAGCGTCGTCAGCGACACGCCATCCAAGTTCGTCGGCACCGGAGCGCCGAAGAGAGTCAACACCGTGGGCGTGGTATCCACGATTTCGTAATCCGGGTTGACCCATCCCTCGTTGAAATCCGGGCCGTTGGCGATGACGAATGTCGCTGTCTCATCTGGTGTTTGGAAGCCGTGACCGAAGCCTTGCTGCGGCTGGTGACCGTGGTCGGTGACGACGATGATGGTCCATTCACCCTCAGTAGGGTGGGCGGCCTCCCACGCGTCCACAGCGTCCAGGATGTCGCCGAGGTTGTCGTCGACGTTGACAATGGCGTCCGCGTACTCCGGCGACGCGCCGCCGTGCAAATGCCCGTTCTCATCGACCCCGACGAAGTAGGAGAAAAGGAAGGTCGGTTTGCCTGTGGCGGTGTTTTCGATCGCTTCGACGGTTGCAATTCCGACCGCGTCATCGGTCTGCGACCAGTTGGTGTCGCCGTCGATCTGCGGAACGTAGATGTTCGTGTCGACGGGGATCGAGCCGGCACCGGATATTGCGTTGATGACGTCCCAGTCGGCGATTGTCGTGGTGTCGATGTTCTCATTGTGCGTCTCTAGTTGGTTGAACACCGTCGGCCACTTGTCGTACGTCCACGGGGTGAAGACGTTGTTGATCACGCCGGTCCGTTCGCCCCACACGCCGGTCAGAATGGCCGACCACGACGGGTTCGAGATGGTGGTGTGCCCGACGATGCTCGACGCGGCGGTGGTGCTGTCATCCATCAAGTCGAAGAAGTTCTCGTTCCTTGGGTCGGCCAGGATCCTGCTCAGGTTCGTGCCGTCCACACCGATCAGCAGGACGTTGGGGTTGGGATCCTCGGACAGCGTGGGACCCGCGATCTGAGAGACGGTGTACTGAGATGCCACCGGAGCGGTGCGCCGGAATGAGCGCTCAATTTCATTGCGCACCAAGGACAGCGCCCCCAGCAGTAGCGATGCCGGGAACGACAATACGGTGCCCGAACCCGCGAATGGCTGTAGGACAGCTGACACGAAGTCCGTGACGATACCGACCAGGGTGGGGCTCTGCTGTGGGGCGGAGGGCGCGGCGGCCGCTGCCGTCAACATTGTCGACGCGGTCGTACGCGCGTCAGCCGAGGGCGACGCGAAGGAGTACGTCGCGGGGTTGTCGTCCACCGCGGCAAGGCTGAACGTCTGCGCCTGCTGCTGACCAGATCGAGCGGACAGTCCCGCGGTCCTGGTGTTCGCCGGGTCGACGTCGTGAGATGCGTTGGGAACGACGAAGATATGGGTGCTCCCTTTCTGGATGGATACCTGTTGATCGGGCGAATCACCGCTGCCTGAGTCCTTGACTGCGTCGTCGTCCCCAGACTCCACCTCTGCCGGCGGAGTGTCCTCGTCACCTGTCGCGGGTGGGGTGTCCCCGTCGCCTTCGTCGCCGGTGGAATCCTCAGTCGAGCCTTCACCTGGGTCTTCCGCACCCTCCTCGGTGTCGGTGTCGGTGCCGGCGCCACTGTCCACGGTGGATTTATCGGCTGAATCCGAGGGCGACTTCGGATCCTTGCCCGTCGCGGCGGTGCCATCGGGCCCGCCGGTCGACGCCGCATCATTGCCAGCCTCGGTCGTCTTCTTCGACGAGGGCGTGGTCTTCGACGAGGACGTAGTCGTCGACGCAGAGTCGCCGGCTGGCGAGGCCGATGGATCGGCGTACGCAACGGGCGGCGTGGACGCAAGGGCCACTCCCACTCCGAGGGTCACCGCTAGTGCTCCGATGCGACCGATGTGCCTGGCGTAGCCCATGTCGGTTCCTTTCGTTTACCACGGGTCTGCAGGGTTGTCCGCCGCGCCACCAGGCACGACGGTGCACAGCAGTTCGGGAACAGCCGACAGCGGTGGGCCAATGGAGACGATGGAGACGATCACTGCCGAGTCGCATCTGTGCGCCGAATGCGCGCGTTCGGCATGAGCAATCGCCCGTCGCTGCCGTCGTCGCCGCATGGTTCCCTACATCGCAACTTCGCGTGAGTCTGTGAATCTACTGTGCCGCAAATTACGCCCTCTGCACGCTTCATTTGGCGCATTTGGCGCTCATTGGGCCAAGATGATTCGCAGGCCGACCGCGGCGAGGCCGATGAGGCGAGTTTCGCTGCCCACACCGAAATCGCTAGGTCGACGCGCATCCGGCATCTCGAAGTGCACAGTGACGATGCCGGACGGGTTGATGGCCGAGGCCGGGATCGCAAATGTCCGCACGTCCATAGCATCGGAGTCGAACATCCAGTCGGCGACCTGCGTGCCGTCGATGACTACACGAACTCGCCGGGGAGGTAGTGAATTCGGCGCGAACGCACGAACCTTCATCGCCACCGCAAGGGGGACAGTCGGCGCTTCGGCCAGGCGGAAGGACAGCGAGGCCTCCGTTGCCTCCGTCCAGCGGCCCCAGTCTTCTCCGTCGGACCAGCCCCAACCGAGGATCAAGCCCGGCGACGCTTGCGGTCCGAACAGAAGATCTTGATCGATCGTCGTCGGCGGAAACACGCGTTGCAGCAGTGCGCCGTCGACCCCGGCGCGTCGCGAATCCTTGGCGCACAGCACAAATCCGTCCGCATCCCTACAGAAATGGTGTGTGGGGGTCTGTCCGGCGCCTACCAACATGGCGAGGAAGTCCGGCGAGAAGACATAGGCGGTGTCTTCCTCGAGTCCCGACGATAGGAGCTGCTTCGGCAACTGTTCGCAGAAGTAGTCCTTTGACTTGTCTGTTGTCCTCGCAGCGAAGTAGCTGTTGATCGTCATGTGTTGATCGATCGCCAGTCGGCCGAAGGTGTCGAAGCCGACTATCCCGTCCGGCGTTGCTTCTCGGTTGCATTGATAGGCCGGGACAACGACAAGGTGGGCGTGCGCTTCACCAAGTGTTCGCCAATCGTCGGCCTGGAGTTGCGCTGTCTCTGCGGTCCATTGCAAGCGGGTGGCCGAATGCAACGAGGAGACATCGACGGCCTGAACGACGAGCATGCCTGCGATGAGACTTAGGGCCCAGCGACGCGACGTATTTCGCTGCACGAGGACGAGCGCAGCGACAATCAACAGGTAGTACACCGGCCAGAACAGTCGGGCCGACCCCTGAAATGGAGACAACGCGTCCAGCACGAATTGCGGCAACGGGACATCGAAAAGCCGCCATGAGCCAAGAGTCACGGTGGGTGAAATGGCGAGAGCAAGGCACGCGACGGAAAGAATCGCCAGCGGCAGGATCGTCGGCTTGAGTACTGCTTTTCCCCGGCCGCCCCGTCCCACGGCACACGCCACGCCGATTACAAGTAGCACGATGAGGCCGAGTCCGAGATAGCTGTAACCCTCGTACTGGTTGGCCCCGATCGGCAGCTCCGTGAACAGGAGGGCATCGAATTGCTGTGGATCGATCGGCGCCAGCAGGTTCATTGAATAGCTGCCGTATCTGTCCGCTGAGGTTGCAGCTCCAGGGGTGAGATAACCGAAGATCACCAACGTGGCTAGGCAAACGGCGGCCAGTCCAGCCGCGGCAACGCATGCCCACTGGACCGTCGTTCGGCGCTCGAGGAGAAGCCGGCCGACCGCCGCGAGCGCGATCAGCGCAACCATCAGCAGGAAATACGGGTGGATGCCGCCCGCGAGAAAGAGAAGCACGCCAAATGGCAGGAGGTATCTCGCTGGCCCGGCGCGGATGCGGTCGCCGAAATAGTAATAGAGAGCGGCCAGGATGAGCCACTGCTGAGTCAGGGTGAAATGTGCATGCGCGCGAAAGAGAAGTACCGGGGCGAGGATGAGGAAACATGCTCCTAACGCTGCCAACCAGGCATCGCCTCCGAAGAGCTTCCTGAAGAGCTTGTAGCCGAAATAGGCCTGAAGAACGCTGCCGATGAGGAACAAGAGACCCAGATACTGGAAGGTCTTCGGCAACGCTGAATCGATGAGACGAAAGCTAACCGCGACTAGTGGAGCCGTGTCGAGGTAGGAGACAGAGACGCCGATCGGATATCCGATCCCGTAGGCCCACAGTGGAGGCATGTTCCAATGCGGCTCGGCGCGGAAGAATGACCAGCCGAGATAGGACTCGAGCGGATCGCCCCATATCCAGGAGGCGTTCGTCGGATCGATGACGCGCCAGCCGACAACCAGTACAGCGTTGAGGGTAGCGATGACGATGATTGCTGGTAGGACAAGATTTGCGACGCGAAACCCCGCAGGCGTCGTTCTCTTTGCCCCCGTGACGCCTGCTGTCGCGCGTTTTAGCAGGTCAGAACGATTTTGGCTGCCGCTGTCAGTCGCGGAGCTCGCTGACTCTGCCCTGGGCATACGTCACCTTAGTACGTTGCTGCTGCCGCAAATGGCCTAACGAATCAACCCGCTACCGAAGCCACCACGACCGCGTCACCCGAACACGGTGTATAGCAAAAACTTTCACACGAGTAACACGCCCGCCCATTTCGCGTACACGTCCACGATGTTGGCGTTCCTGTTCAGGTTCGGCACGTCGGCGACGTAGATGTAGTAGGCGACTGCCCTGCACATAGAATGCACAGGGCAAAAATGCGCGGCGGGCCGAAGATGCCGATAGCAAACTCTATTTTGACGCTCTCGTTATTAGCTGAAATGTTTCACTTACAAGCGATTCAGGTTAGATTGTCTTCGCGCACCCGCTATTGTCCCTCATACACGCCTATACGGAGGATCATATGATCAGGGCCAGATACCTTTCCATCGGTCCTGGCGTTGCGGCTGTCGGGGCAGCGGTGCTGCTGGCTAACCAGTATGATTCGCTCACCGCTACCCCCGAACACTCCACCGTGCGTGAGTTCTATCCGGCGGCGGCCTACAATTTGATCTACCCGTGGGCGGCCGGGTCGGGATCACCGGCCAGCAGTAGCGGGGCCGCCGCCTTATCGGCCGCCATCGATAACGCCCACGCTCAAGCGAACGGCACCCTCCAAGCCGTCAACCAATTGGGCCCGTTCGCCTTCAACCTCAACTCACTAAGGTCGTTCAGCGCCAACCGACCGCCGCCCGGTAGCAACACCTCTACCGTCAACTACACCAGCATGGACCAGTGGGTGACCGGGATCGCAGGGTTGGCCAGCAGCACCGGCGCGCTGGGCTTTACCGACAACGGCGCCGCGTACGAACCCATTGTCGGCACCCACGCCGGCGTTCTCCAAACGGCCAACACCCTCGGCCCGTTCGTCTTCAACCTCAACGTGCTCAAGGCCATCGGCTTGACCCAGGCCCCGAACGGCGCCGTCCTCCCGAATGGTCTCCAGGACGAGTTCAGTGCCGTTGACATTGGCCGGTGGACAGCCGGAATACCCGGAGTCATCACCAATTCCGGTACCACAGGCTTCGTCACCTCCGAAGGCTACGGCGGCGGCCCCGTAACCGACTATCGGGTCGGCGGCCTACACACGACCACTCAAATCGGTTCGATGACTTTCGACTTCAAATTCCTGCCATCCGCTAAAACCATCTTTCTTCCGCCCGCTATCTCCTTCTCGATGGCGCCAGACTTGACCGCTGCCGGTACCTCCTTCGGCCCATTAAGCCCGCCGCCGCCCGGCGTCGTTCAACCCATGGGTGGGCTTCCGGATCCGACAGCCATTGCGCCTCCTGCTCCGATAGCCGCCCACACCGCGGCCGTCAGCGATCCGGCGGACGCCGTTGAGGAGCCCCCGCAGAGCCAGACGACTCAGATCAACAACAGCAAGCCAGAAGCGGTGATACCGGGAGTCAACGGCGCTCCCCTCGTGCCACCGAATACCGGGAACACGGGCGCTTCCGGAAGCAACCCGAATACTCCGTTTAATCCGCTCAAGCCGGTCACCGACGTGATCAATCGGATCCAGGCCTTCGCGGGCCCGAAGCCCACCACCGGCGAATCCGGTGCTGGGGATGGGACCGGCGGCGGCGATACGGGATCTGGAAGCAACAGCGGATAGTCCGGGCCTGGCCATCAACTCGATGGTCCCGGGGACCCTCGAAGCGTTGAAGGCTACGTCATTTGCACAGTTCGACGATCTTCGCGCTGTTCGCCTCTAGGCCGTGGAGTCGCGCGACCTGGCTGACGTCGTCACCGGCGGTCCCGGCGAGTGCGCTGATCGTGAGGTTCTGCAGGTCCGTCGCGAGTGAACGTATCAATTCAGCTAGTTCGGGTGGAACCGCAGGACTCAAATTGTCGATGAGATGCTGGCCGCCGACGGCCATCGCCAAGCGTGCGTTAGCCGCGATCGCCTGCGACGCAGCCGGATCGGCGTCGACGTCGGCCTGAGTTTGAAGCGCAACCGCGGTGCGCACCGTGTTGTAGGCGGCGCACACGCGCGCCTTCGCGTCGGCGACCTGCTGCGCGTTTGGCGGCGGAGGGGTATCGGTCGGTGGGCGCAAAAGAGCCCAGATGGCAACACCCAATGCGACGACCGCGATCAAAGTGGGTGCGAGGGTGGCCAATCGCGCCACCATTCGTTGGGCCGGTCGGTCCGGTGCGATGTGTGAATGTGACCGTCGCTGGACTGAAGACTGCTGCGGCCGATCCTCTTCCGGCTCCGCGCTATGCGACATAGTGAGCCGATGGTAGTTGCTTGTGTTGCTACCGGGTTGGTTTCCGTGCTGGTTGCCGCGACACGAATCGGCATCAGTTCGCCACTGCGTTCGCGACCGGAGTCGGAGCGCCGGCCTTGACTACCGACGCGCCGTATTCGAGCGTGAGAGCGCACGGGGGCGAATTACTCCACTCATATATGCACATCACTTCTTCCCGCGGCGGCAAGCGCGGCGTTAATCACGCTCGTTTGGTCCGGGCACATGTTGCGTACGGCTTCCACGGTGATGATCGCGGCTTCCAGCCCGGAGTACCCCATCGCGGTGATTGGCGCGCCAACACCTTGTGGGCCGAAGACTTGCATACCTCGCCGCAGGTTGGCGCACGCCATCTTCCCCGTGTTGATGATCTGGCTGATATCCGAGTAGGGGATGCCCCGGTTGTCGAGGGCTGATACGTAGTCGTACTGGTCGGCTTGGGCCGGCGCGGCGGGGATGACCAGGGCGAGTGCGGCGATGGTTGAGGCTAATAGGTACTTCATGATGCGTTGCTCCGGGTACAGCTACGCGACTGGTTACCCAAGATCGCAGGTGGCAAACACAGGGCGCGCGGACTACGCGTGTCTAACCAAAATATGGTCTGACCTGCTGTTTTGAGTGCCCCCACTGGGACTCGAACCCAGACTGTGCGGATTTTAAGTCCAATCGGGCACCCGCTCAGCAAAGCATCTGGCATACAAATTGAATAGGTTGGAGCATTCAAAATGCGCTCTAGATACGTTGTGATTCAACGGGTTTCAATGACTCAGCGAAGATCAAAGCTGGCTCTATCGACAATTCTTGCAGGTCAGCAGTCCACCTGGGCAAACAGATCAGCGGTGCTGTTGAGTCCTGTTGGTGTGCTGTTGGCGCGGATTTGCTGGGTGCGTCGGCAAGTTGAACCCGACAGGTTCAATCTGTGCGGTTGAACATCGCCGGTGCTGGTGTGCTCTGTGTCGGCGTGGAACCGCCAAAGTGTCGGATTGGCCCACTACCGTAATCGGCGTGGAACGGAACGCCCTAGACAGATTGCCTCAATTTGTGCGCGACCATGTTTTATGGCTTTTAGGGCTTATTCCGTTCGTACTAGCAGCATTTCAAGTCGTCTTAATTTCAGCCGGTGACCCCCATGTTTTCGGCTACATCATCCAAAACCTCAATGTCGTAACCGTTTTCCTTACCGTGACGTTGCCAATCATCCCGGTATCAATCGTGTTGGCAGGCATTTACCGCTTGTCATCGTGGATGCGAACGCCCAAGGCCAACCGCGATGAATTCCTATCGATCATTAACTTAATGTGGTTGGCAGGCATCTTTATTGGCGTTCTTATGATGCCAGTAATGCTAGTGTACTTTTTTGGAAGCGTCGCCGTTTCGCTCATCGTGCTGAGTGCAATCGCCCGAAGGGATAACCAGAGAAATGCGCTGCGGTTCGGAGAAGATGAAAAGCGGTATCATCGTTCGCTGTTCGCCATCGCAACTGGCCTGTCGTTCTTTCTATTAGCGTTATTAATAGTCGCAGCGTCTACAGTTCTCATGTTTAGTTGGACATGGTTGCCGACAGAAATTATCGATGTAAAGGGCCAAAAGCCAGCCGCCGGGCAAGTCTTGTCATCGAGCGGTGAATGGACTACCTATCTCGAAAACAGTGCCAACAGGCAAGCCGTCCATATCATTCGCACACAAGACGTCGTTTCACGAACACCTTGCAAAGTCAGAGACACTGATCAATACAATTCGGTGGGCAACTTTATATTTCGGCGCGGCAAGTCAGGTCCACAGATCGATTGTCCAAAGCAGTAACCTAATTCGCCTGGCGGTGTCCTACCGCGGCATGTAATCCGGGCCGTTGCGAAGGGCGGACCCAATCGCGTCCTTCAGATTGTAACCCCCATAATTGTATCTTGCATCATCCAAGGCTAGCTCATGTTCAATGTCGAACTCTCCCTGCCAGATTCCCCTGCTCACTTTGAATATCTCGCCGCCTGGCGAGATCCCAATGCGATCGAATTCGTCCGCATCATCGGTACGGCGGACAACAATCACCCAACCCTCCGCACGTTCGCTTTGCAGCGACCACTTGAACGTTGCCTTTTTATACCGTTTCAACTCGCACTGCCTCACGAATTCCTCAATGAGCTCTTTTACATCCGACTCGGTTCCCCGTCGTTTATCTTCTCGTTCGCGCCGTTCTTCTTCCTCGCGCCGAAGATCATCAGCGAAGCCCATCAGTCTCTCCTATTGCCATGTTTTGATACTTGTGTCTACCGCATTGACCGTTTCATTGGCACAACGTTGGCTTTTAGTGCTTCGGCAATCGGCCTAGCCAGCGGTGCAGATTTCCCACCCTCAACAGTCGAGATGTAATCGCCGTAGGTGTCCAAAGTGAGCGTAAAAGTGGCATGGCCCAACCACTTTGACACCTGCATGTAGTGCTCTCCACTGGACAAGCTCATGACCGCGCAGCGGTGCCACAAATCGTGCCAACGCGCAACTCGCGAACGTATGCCATCAGCAACCCCTTCGTTCAACACCCGATAGACCGTTGCTCGACTGACGGGTTCACCGGCTTCACGCATACGACGAACCAACGCGGCCTGTTGAGCATCAAGTGCCTTCGGCCTGCCGGTTGGGCATTCCGTGAGCCTTTCGGGCTGCACGGCTAGCGGCCTTGCGTTCGCGCTGTAGTTCTAGCTCAAGCTCAGCCAAGCTGGCGAAGATTCCGATCCCGCAACCGCCAACAGAAGCCGATGGATTCGTGGCCTTCGCGGGTCCGTGGGCCCAAACTAGGTGCCGATGGCCGCTGCCCACACTCGATGGACTACATGACTACGTGTCCGTTTTGATCAATACCTCGCTATTGATCTGCATCAGAACACCGGCGACTATGATACCTACTCCAAAACTTCGAGAACGATTGATACTGAGCGGCTTTGGAGCCAAGAGCTAGAGAACGCTTGGCCTGACATCAGCGCTGCCGCACGGCGAATCTATGCCGCACATTGCAGACACGTCGCGAATCGTCGCAGAAAGCGGCTTGGACGGCGCTAGTTGTTCTGCCGCAGCTTGGCGAACCGCTGCTCTCGCGTTGCGTCCAACAAGCTTCGCGCAAATTCGACGTCTTTGACCATTTTGTCGTGAGGCTGCTTGACCTTCACAACTGTGCGGAGTACTCCACCGCCCGGTCCTACACGTTTTGTCTTGGGGCGCAACCGAATCCACCGACGGCGCCTGTTTGAATAAGCCCATTGGGACTGGTGTACCTCATCAAGATGGCCATCTTGATTCAGCGGGAACCACATGAGGTTCACGTATCGGTAGTCACTGGTGGACTGCCAAGTGACCAGAAGCCAGTCATTGTCGAAATCGTTGTCTTGGATGTTGAGCGTCGGGAAGTTGTCGCCTGACCGGACAACACTCATCCGAGAACCGGTTGACTGTAGGCCCGAGGTCGATTCAATGGACACGTTCGTCGCCGTGTCGGACCCGAGATTGATGAGCGTGTAGTGGTGATACCGGGGTTGATCCGCGTCGTCCGGCGGGTCATAGTGCACCCACCACGACACGGCAGCGAATCTGCGCCGGAACCGTAGTTCAGCGACCAAAACAAGCCCGAACGTGATGGGGCTAAGTACGGCAGTGAACCAATCGGCCACGTTCATATTCGCCGACGGTACAACCGGCTTAGTCCAGTAGGCCGAACCAACACGGCACGTTGAATCTGCCCGTAATCGTTCCCTAGGGAATGAATTGCCCGCCCTGGGTCGGTATGTCGCAGGAGCCGGCGCGAGTGGGCGGCCAGGCGCTCACTGTCAGTCCTGCGGCCAGTCAGAGGCCCGTATGGCAGCACCTAGCGCGGCCAGCTCGGCACGCACGCGGTCCAAAGCGGGCCGCAAGGCGGGGTTATCAGGGTCTAGACCCGCAGAACGGATCGCGGCACGTTCAATCTCATCGATACCGGGGTTAGACGCGCCAGGTGGTCAGTTGGTTTCCGCGTGCTTTTTGATGACCCTGCCTACGGTGCTGGCAGAACAGCCGACTTCGGCGGCGATGGCACGCCGAGACTTGCCCTCTCCGTGTAGAGCAATAATTGCCTTGTCGCGAACCGCGGTCTCGGCTCTCGCCCTGGCTTTGGCATCTGTTGGTACAGGCAGGTGAAGATTGATCCGTCGCGCATCCATGTCGTGCGGGGCTGCGTTGGCCCGGAGGACATCCATGACGGCCGAAAGCTTGTGCATCCGAGACAAACCCGCATGATCGTTGGAGCGCACGCTTTCGGGGTCGTCGAAGTGCCCCATATTGATTCCAATGAGAAACGATCGCCGGTAGTTCAAAAAGGCCAGTTTCGTTTGCAACGGTGGTCTGCCCTGCACCAATGGAAGACTGAGGTCAATTGGCCCTAAGCTCTGTTGCGCAACGAACACCGGGCTCCCTGAGCTGCCGCTCGTGGAGAAGGCATCAAAAAGAACTTGCTGATTACCATCGCCGGGTCGCGGTTCACCCTCACTGACGCGGTAATCAGTCTGCGGGTCGTTAGCTATGAATCCTGAGCGCAGGACCGGCCTGATCTGGAGTCGGTCATACCAGATCGGATAGCCCGGAAAGCTCACAAATTCTCCGGGTTGGAGCTGTGGCCAAAGCTTTTCGCACTCCAGCAGATGTTCCCAACTGAATGCGTGATTGAATACCAACGTACCGGTGTCCGCTTCGGCTATCCATTCGGCAATATCGCCAAAAAGCTCCGAAACGATTTGTATAGGCTCGTCGGGCTTCGCCGCAATTGGAATGACGGCAACGTCTATCGTCGGGTCCTCGTGATATATCGGAGTCGGTTGGGTAATCGTGTGTTCTAGTCTGAGTGACTTGCTTTGCCACCATTGGAGTTTGAGTTCTTCAACGATAGTGCCCTCTTTGGCAGGGTCAAGAAAGCCAAGATCGACTACATGACGGTTTGTGACTAGCGCGACTCTGCTATCAGGCTTTGGGAACTCGGCCAGAAACCCGGTGCCAAATCCTGGCGTACGTGTGTCTCCATGTGTGTAGTAATGCGTCAAGGACAGCCTGCACGCACTGTAGAGCTGGTTCGTGTTGAAACCTGTGTCCACGGCTGCACGCTACGCCGGAGCGCTTACGGCCCGTGTTTGCTGGATTTTGTATCCAGCTTTGTACTGCTGTTTGGGTGCTGTTGAGATTCAATCCGGTCGACACTCGACCGCCTTGTAAGCCAGGCTCATTAGCAGCCTGGGCTGCAAAAAGTGCCCGTGCCCCCACTGGGACTCGAACCCAGACTGTGCGGATTTTAAGTCCGCTGCCTCTGCCAATTGGGCTATGGGGGCCACGCCTGATCGTAGAGATAAGCATGCCTGTGCCGAACGTGAGCTTGCGATCGAGATTTGAGCCGGCAGTCGCGCACAAGCTCACGTTCGGCCGAGGCGTTCCGTTAAGGAACGCGGCCCCGCCGTCAAGAAACCGTTAAGGCGGGCATCAACCCGTTGAGCTGGGCCGATTCTGTTACAGGTCGTCGAAATCCGGCTACCCGTAAACGTTGGAGACGAGATGTCCTGGCTGATATTCATCGTGCTGACGGTGGCGATCTTCGCCGTGCTCGGCCTGGTTCAGAAGTTGGTCGAGGGACTGTGAGCCAAAACATCGTGGGCCTGGTCCTCGCGGTCCTCCTCGCCCTGTTTCTCTTCGCCGCACTGCTCTTCCCCGAGAGGTTCTAGTGAGTACTACGACCGCGGGGATCCTGTTCCTCGCATCGCTGATCGTCGCGCTGGCAGCCGTGCACGTGCCGCTGGGCGACTACATGTACCGCGTCTACTCGTCCGATAAGGATTCGCGCGGCGAGCGAGTCATCTATCGACTCATCGGCGCCGACCCGAAGGCCGAGCAGACCTGGGGCGCCTACGCCCGCAGCGTGCTCGCCTTCTCTGCAGTCAGCATCCTATTTCTGTTCGTGTTCCAGCTCGTCCAGGGCAAGCTGCCGCTGCACCTCAACGACCCCGCCACCCAGATGACTCCGGCGCTGGCCTGGAACACCGCCGTCAGCTTCGTGACGAACACCAACTGGCAGGCGTATTCGGGTGAGTCCACCCAGGGCCATCTGGTGCAGATGGCCGGCCTTGCCGTGCAGAACTTCGTGTCAGCCGCGGTCGGCATGGCCGTCGCCATGGCCTTCATCCGCGGCCTGGCGCGCCGCAACACCGGCAAGCTCGGCAACTTCTGGGTCGACCTCGTCCGCGGCATCATCCGAATCCTGTTGCCGCTCTCCGTGATTGCCGCGATCATCCTCGTCGCAGGCGGTGCCATCCAGAACTTCCACCTGCACGACCAGGTCGTCAACACCCTGGCCGGCGGGCAGCAGACCATCACCGGCGGCCCCGTCGCCAGCCAGGAAGCCATCAAGGAACTCGGCACCAACGGCGGCGGCTTTTACAACGCCAACTCCGCGCATCCGTTCGAGAACCCCAACACGTGGACCAACTGGGTCGAGATCTTCCTGCTGCTCGTCATCAGCTTCTCGCTGCCGCGCACCTACGGCCGAATGGTGGAGAGCCGCAAGCAGGGCTACGCGATCGTCGCGGCCATGGGTGTGATCGCCATCCTTCAGCGTCAGCCTGATGATGTGGTTCCAGCTGCAGCACCACGGCACCGTCCCGACCGCAATCGGTTCGGCGATGGAAGGTGTCGAACAGCGTTTCGGTGTCGCCAACTCCGCGGTGTTCGCCGACGCGACCACACTGACCTCCACCGGGGCCGTCAACTCCTTCCACGACTCCTACACGAGCCTCGGCGGCATGATCACGATGTTCAACATGCAGCTTGGCGAGGTCGCGCCCGGTGGTGTCGGCTCCGGACTGTACGGCATGCTCGTGCTCGCGATCATCACCGTGTTCGTCGCGGGCCTGATGGTCGGTCGCACGCCGGAGTACCTCGGCAAAAAGATCACCCCGCGTGAAATCAAACTCGCTGCAACGTATTTCCTGATCACACCGCTGATCGTGCTTACCGGCACGGCCGTCGCGATGGCGATGCCCGGTCAGCGGGCCGGCATGCTCAACACCGGTCCGCACGGCCTGTCGGAAGTGCTCTACGCATTCACCTCCGCGGGCAACAACAACGGCTCGGCCTTCGCGGGTATCACGGTCAACACCGAGTGGTACAACACCGCGCTCGGGCTGGCGATGGTGTTCGGCCGGTTCCTGCCGATCATCTTCGTGCTGGCGCTGGCCGGCGCGCTGGCCAAGCAGGGCAAGACGCCGGAATCCATCGGCACACTGCCCACCCACCGTCCGCAGTTCGTTGGCATGGTCGCCGGCGTGACGCTGATCCTTGTCGCCCTGACCTTCCTGCCCGTGCTTGCGCTCGGGCCCCTCGCCGAAGGAATTCATTAATGTCTGTTGCCACACTGGAACTCACTCAGCCGAAAACCACTAGCTCCAAACGTATCCAGGGCGGACTGCTCGACCCCAAGATGCTGTGGAAGTCACTGCCCGACGCATTGCGCAAGCTCGACCCGCGCACACTGTGGCGCAACCCCGTCATGTTCATCGTGGAGATCGGCGCCGCGTGGAGCCACCATCCTCGCCGCCATCGACCCGTCTTGGTTCGCGTGGCTGACCGTGGTTTGGCTCTGGCTGACGGTGATTTTCGCCAACGTCGCCGAGGCCGTCGCCGAGGGCCGCGGCAAGGCGCAGGCAGAGTCATTGCGTCGCACCAAGACCGCCACGATGGCGCGTCGGCTAGTCGGTTGGACGCCAGGCGTTCCCGGCCGCGAAGAAGAGGTGGCCGCGCCGCTGCTGCAGCAGGGCGAGATCGTCGTCGTCGAAGCCGGCCAGACCATCCCCGGCGACGGCGACGTCGTCGAAGGCATTGCGTCGGTGGATGAATCGGCGATCACCGGGGAGTCCGCGCCCGTTATCCGGGAATCCGGCGGCGACCGCTCCGCCGTCACCGGCGGCACCATGGTGCTTTCGGACCGCATCGTCGTCAAGATCACGCAGAAGCCCGGAGAGAGCTTCATCGACCGGATGATCGCGCTCGTCGAGGGCGCCAACCGCCAGAAGACGCCCAACGAGATCGCCCTGAACATCCTGCTGGCGTCGCTGACGATCATCTTCGTGTTCGCCGTCGCGACCCTGCAGCCGCTGGCGATCTTCGCCAAGATGAACAACCCGGGTGTCCCGGATAGCTTGGCGCTCAACGGCAGCGGCGTGACGGGAATCGTGATGGTTTCCCTGTTGGTGTGCCTCATCCCGACCACCATCGGGGCACTGCTGTCTGCCATCGGCATCGCCGGTATGGACCGCTTGGTCCAGCGCAACGTGCTGGCCATGTCGGGCCGCGCCGTCGAGGCGGCCGGCGACGTCAACACCCTGCTGCTGGACAAGACCGGCACCATCACCCTCGGTAACCGGCAGGCCGCCGCGTTCGTCCCGATCACCGGAGTGACGCCCGAAGCACTGGCCGACGCGGCCCAGTTGTCCAGCCTCGCCGACGAGACGCCAGAAGGCCGCTCGATCGTGGTGTTCGCCAAGCAGGAGTACGGGCTGCGGGCACGCACACCAGGTGAACTCGACATGGCGCACTGGGTCGAGTTCAGCGCCACCACACGGATGTCCGGTGTCGACCTCGAACGGTCATCGGCCTACGCAAAGGAGCCGCGAGCTCGGTCGCCGAGTGGGTGCGCATCCGAAGGCGGCATAGTGTCAGCCGAACTCGGCAACATCGTCGACGGTATCTCCGCCGCCGGCGGCACTCCCCTTGTCGTCGGCCAGGTCGTCCAAGAAGACGGAGTCGGCACGGCCTCGGTATTCGGCGTCATCCACCTCAAGGACGTCGTCAAGCAAGGCATGCGCGAGCGGTTCGACGAGATGCGCCGGATGGGTATTCGTACGGTGATGATCACCGGCGATAACCCGTTGACCGCCAAGGCCATTGCCGACGAGGCTGGCGTCGACGACTTCCTCGCCGAGGCCACCCCCGAGGACAAGATGGCGCTGATCAAGCGCGAGCAGGCCGGCGGCAAGCTGGTCGCGATGACCGGCGACGGCACCAACGACGCCCCGGCGCTTGCGCAGGCCGACGTCGGCGTGGCCATGAACACCGGCACGTCGGCGGCCAAGGAGGCCGGCAACATGGTCGATCTCGACTCGGACCCGACCAAGCTGATCGAGATCGTCGAGATCGGCAAGCAGCTGCTCATCACCCGCGGGGCGTTGACGACGTTTTCGATCGCCAACGACATCGCGAAGTACTTCGCGATCATCCCTGCGATGTTCGTCGCGCTGTTCCCCGGCCTCGACCTGCTGAACATCATGCGGCTGCACAGCCCGCAGTCGGCGATCCTGTCGGCGGTGATCTTCAACGCGGTCGTCATCGTCGCACTGATTCCGCTGTCTCTGCGCGGTGTGCGCTACACACCGAGCAGCGCGTCAAAGCTGTTGAGCCGCAACCTCTACATCTACGGACTCGGCGGCATCATCGCGCCGTTCATCGGCATCAAGCTGATCGACCTGGTCATCCAACTCTTCCCAGGAATGTAGACATGAAATTCTCCAATCTTGGTTCGTCAGCACACCGCGGCCGCTTGCGGGCGCTGCTGGTCCTCACCGTCATCGTCGGCCTGGCCTACCCGGTGTTCATCTGGCTGGTCGCCCAGATCCCCGGCCTGCACGACAAGGCCAACGGGTCGATCATCGAGGCGAACGGAAAGCCGGTGGGCAGCAGCCTGATTGGGCAGTCGTTCACCGACAGCGACGGCAACGCCTTGCCGCAGTATTTCCAGAGCCGGCCGTCGGCGGCCGGCGACGGTTATGACCCGCTGGCCACCAGCGCGAGCAACCTCGGACCGGAAAGCGTCGTCGACACGCCCGACAAGGCGAGCCTGCTGACCTTGGTCTGTCAGCGCAGCGAGACGGTCGGCGCGCTCGAAGGCGTGAACGGCGCGCGTCCGTTCTGCACCGGCGACGGCGTCGGCGCAGTGCTATCGGTGATCGGCCCCCGCGACGCGGGCGGCAACGTCGTCCACCCGACCAGGGTGGTCAGCGTCAACGAACCGTGCGAGACGACAACAACGCCGTTCCTCAACACCTACGAGGGAGTGCATGTCGAGTGCGCCAAGTACGGCGAGGACTACAGCATCGGACAGATCGTGCCGATCCGCGGCAGCGCGCCTGCCGACCCGCAGGTGCCCGCCGACGCCGTCACCGCCAGCGGTAGCGGCCTGGATCCGCACATCTCGATCGCCTACGCCGATCTGCAGGTGAACCGGGTTGCCGAGGCGCGCGGCGTCAGCGCGGACCAGGTCCGACAGGCCGTCGCGGACAACACCGACGGGCGCTGGCTGGGGTTCATGGGTGAGCCGCGGGTCAACGTCTTGCTGCTCAACCTCGAATTGGACCAGAAGTATCCGGCAAAGAGCTGACGTGACCGGTGGATGATGATCATGTGAGCACCGACCGGCCCGACTACAAGAAGAAGCGCGGCGAGCTGCGCATCTACTTGGGTGCGGCGCCGGGGGTCGGCAAGACCTACGCGATGCTCGGCGAGGCGCATCGCCGGGTCGAGCGCGGCACCGATGTGGTCGCCGCGGTCGTCGAGACGCATGGCCGCAAGAAGACCGCCGACCTGATCGAGGGCATCGAGGTGGTGCCGCCCAAATACATCGAGTACCGCGGCAAGCGCTTCGCCGAGCTCGACGTCGAGGCTGTGCTGCGGCGCCAGCCGCACGTCGTGCTGGTCGACGAACTCGCGCACACCAACACGCCAGGCAGCAAGAACCCCAAACGCTGGCAGGACGTCGAGGAGCTGCTCGACGCGGGCATCACGGTCATCTCGACGGTCAACGTGCAGCACCTGGAGAGCCTCAACGACGTCGTCACCCAGATCACCGGCATCGAGCAGCAGGAGAAGGTGCCCGACGAGGTCGTTCGCGCCGCCGACCAGATCGAGTTGGTCGACATCACGCCAGAGGCGTTGCGGCGCAGGCTCGCCCACGGCAACGTCTACGCACCGGAGCGCGTCGACGCCGCGCTGTCGAACTACTTCCGTCCCGGAAACCTCACGGCGCTACGCGAATTGGCGCTGCTGTGGCTGGCCGACCAGGTCGACGCGGCCCTCGAGAAGTACCGCGAAGACAACAAGATCACCGACACCTGGGAGGCGCGCGAACGCGTCGTCGTCGCCGTCACAGGCGGGCCAGAGTCGGAAACCCTGGTGCGCCGCGCATCCCGGATCGCGTCGAAGTCCAGCGCCGAACTGATGATCGTGCACGTCGTTCGCGGCGACGGGCTGTCTGGTGTCTCCGCGCCGCAGATGGGCAAGGTGCGCGAGCTGGCCATCAGCCTGGGCGCCACCCTGCACACCGTCGTCGGCGACGACGTACCAAGCGCCCTACTGGATTTCGCTCGCGACGAAAACGCCACCCAGCTGGTGATCGGCACGTCGCGGCGATCGCGGTGGGCCCGCATCTTCGACGAGGGCATCGGCGCCGCCGGTGGTGCAGCAGTCCGGCAAGATCGACGTGCACATGGTGACCCACGAGGCAGCGCGCCGTGGGTCCGCATGGTCGCGGTTCTCACCACGGCAGCAACACGCCGCGTCCTGGCTTGCCGCCGTTGTGGTTCCGTCGGCGATCTGCGCGGTGATCGTCCTGTTGCTCGATCGCGTTCCTGGGTATCGGCGGCGAGAGCGCCATTGTTCTTCATCGGTGTACTCGTCGTCGCGCTGCTCGGCGGCGTCGCCCCGGCCGCGCTGTCGGCGGTGCTGTCCGGGCTGCTGCTGAACTACTTCCTGGTCGAGCCGCGGCTACACCTTCACCATCGCCGAACCCGACAGCGCCGTGACCATCGTGGTGCTGCTTGCTCGTGGCCGTGGCGGTCGCCGCGCTGGTCGACGGGGCGGCCAGCCGCGCCAGAGAAGCCAGGCGCGCGTCGCAGGAGGCCGAACTGCTCGCGCTGTTCGCCGGGTCGGTGCTGCGCGGCGCCGACCTGGACACGCTGCTGGAGCGGGTGCGCGAAACCTATTCACAGCGCGCGGTCAGCCTGCTGCGGGAAGGCACAGGCATCGTCGGGTGTGTGGGCACAGATCCCTGCGTTGACGTCGACACCGCCGACACCGCGATCGAGGTCGGCGACGACGAGTTCTGGTTGCTGATGTCCGGGCGCAAGCTGGCCGCCCGCGACCGCCGCGTGCTCGGTGCAGTCGCCAAGCAGGCCGCGGGTTTGGTCAAGCAGCGCGAACTGACCGAAGAAGCCGGCAAGGCCGAGGCCATCGCGCAGGCCGACGAACTGCGGCGCTCACTGCTGTCGGCGGTCAGCCACGACCTGCGCACACCGCTGGCCGCCGCCAAGGCCGCGGTGTCGAGCCTGCGCAGCAACGACGTCGACTTCTCCGCCGAAGACACCGCCGAACTGCTCGCCACCATCGAGGAGTCGATCGACCAGCTGACCGCGCTCGTCGGCAACCTGCTCGACTCGTCGCGGCTGGCCGCGGGCGTGCTGCGCCCGGAGCTGCGGCGGGTGTACCTCGAGGAAGCCGTGCAACGCGCGCTTCTCGGAATCAGCAAGGGCGTCACGGGATTTCGCCGTCAAGGCCTCGATCGGGTCAAGGTCGACGTGGACGACGCCGTCGTGATGGCCGACAGCGGCCTGCTCGAGCGGGTGCTGGCCAACCTCATCGACAACGCGCTGCGCTACGCGCCTGACAGCCCGATCCGAGTCACCGCGGGCCAGGTCGGCGACCGCGTGCTGATCGCCGTCGTCGACGAGGGTCCGGGCATACCGCGCGGCACCGAGGAACAGCTGTTCGCGCCGTTCCAGCGGCTCGGCGATCACGACACCAGCATCGGCGTCGGGCCTCGGCCTGTCGGTCGCACGCGGCTTCATCGAGGCGATGGGCGGCACCATCTCGGCCACCGACACCCCTGGCGGCGGGCTCACCGCCGAAATCGACCTCGCCGCACCGCCGAAGGACGGCACAGCATGACCCCGCAGAAGACCAGGGTGCTGGTCATCGACGACGAACCGCAGATCCTGCGGGCGTTGCGGATCAACCTGTCGGTGCGCGGCTACGAAGTATTCACCGCCGCCAGCGGCGCTGAGGCCCTCAGAACGGCGGCCGATCACCGGCCCGACGTCATCGTGCTCGACCTCGGGCTGCCCGACATGTCGGGTATCGAGGTGCTTGGCGGGCTGCGCGGCTGGCTCACCGCGCCGGTGATCGTGCTGTCGGCGCGCACGGACTCGTCGGACAAGGTCGAGGCGCTCGACGCCGGCGCGGACGATTATGTCACCAAACCCTTTGGGATGGACGAATTCCTGGCGCGATTGCGGGCCGCGGTGCGCCGGGGCGCCGCCGCGTCCGACACCGACGAGCCCGTCATCGAAACGTCGTCGTTCACCGTCGACCTGGCCGCGAAGAAGGTGACCAAGAACGGCTCGCGAGGTCCACCTGACCCCCACCGAATGGGGCATGCTCGAGATGCTGGTGCGCAACCGCGGCAAGCTCGTCGGCCGCGAGGAGTTGCTCAAGGAAGTGTGGGGCCCGGCCTACGCCAAGGAAACCCACTATCTGCGGGTGTATCTGGCGCAGCTGCGGCGCAAGCTCGAAGACGACCCGTCACGCCCCGTGCATCTGCTGACCGAGGCCGGGATGGGCTACCGATTCCAGGAATGACGTTCGTCCAGATCGCAAAGCGGGATAGCGTCTCCACGACGCGACGGCCGATGTCGGTATGCCGGTAGGCCGCATCGACGGGCGCGTCGCTATCCCAGCTTCCATTGTCGTCCTTCGTCACAAGGCCACGAGCGGCGACGAGCCTCAAGGCCACCACGAGTGCGCGCCGGCTGGCGCGGACATGTGTCCGCATACTCGCGAAGGTCATCGGCCCGTGGCTGAGCACGTCGAGGATCTCGACGACGTGCGGGTGACTCACCAACTCACGCAGATTCGGCACCGAGTCCGATTCACCAGTAGCGCGCATTTCGCGGACGATAGAAGCCGACGCCGAGCCGCCAAAGAGCGCTGACGGTATCCGTACATCGACTAGCTGCACTTTTACGAAATCTATACGGCCTGCGGCAAGCGCTGTGAGTGGAATCGAAACTAGGCTCTGGCCGTGTCGTCACCGACGTCAGTGCTGAAACGCTTAGTCGTCGGGCGGCCGTTCCGCAGCGACCGGCTCGGCCATACCCTGCTGCCGAAACGCATCGCGCTGCCCATCTTCGCGAGCGACCCGCTGTCCTCCGTCGCCTATGCGACCCAGGAAATCCTGTTGATCCTGACCCTCGGTGGGCTTGCTTACCTCTACCTCACACCTGGATCGCCGCGGCGGTGGTGCTGCTCCTCGCCGTCGTGACGTTGTCGTATCGCCAGGTGGTGCAGGCCTACCCCAGCGGTGGCGGTTCCTACGAAGTGGCTTCGAAGAACCTGGGTCCCCGCGCGGGATTGGTGGTGGCCGCCGCACTGCTCGTCGATTACGTGATGACGGTGGCCGTGTCGGTGGCCGCCGGCGTGGACAACATCATCTCGGCGGTCCCCGATCTGAACCCGTATCGCGTTGCGATCAACATTGGCTTCATCGTGCTGCTGACCGCGATGAATCTGCGAGGCGTGCGTGAGTCCGGTCGAACATTCGCTGTGCCGACCTACGCCTTCATCGCCGGGGTGATGCTGATGATCGCGATCGGCTTGTTCCGCACGCTATTCGGCGATGCGCCGCAAGCCGAGAGCGCGCAATTACGAAATCCACGCCGAACACGTCGGACTGAATACCTTGGCGATCGCCTTGCTTGCGCTGCGGGCGTTCTCCTCCGGCTGCACCGCGCTTACCGGAGTGGAGGCGATCTCCAACGGTGTGCCTGCGTTCCGGAAACCCAAGTCGCTCAACGCCGCCCGAACGATGACGGCCATGGGCATCCTGGCGATCACGATGTTCGTCGGGGTCACCGCGCTGGCATTGATATCGCACACGCACGTCGTCGAACACACCTGCGACCTCATCGGATTCACCGGCAACTGTGAAACCGATGCGCAACGCACCGTGATCGCGCAGGTCGCCGCCGCGGTGTTCGGCAACAACAGCGTGATGTTCTTCTACATGCAGGCAGCGACGGCGTTGATCCTGATCCTGGCTGCGAACACCGCCTACAACGGCTTTCCCCTGCTCAGTTCGATCCTCGCCCACGACCGTTACCTGCCCCGCCAGCTGCACACCCGCGGTGACCGGCTCGCCTACTCGAACGGCATCATCCTGCTTGCCGTGATCGCCGGAGCGTTGATCTACGCATTCGACGGCTCGACGACCCGGTTGATCAATCTCTACATCCTCGGCGTCTTCACATCGTTCACCCTTTGTCAAACGGGCATGGTGGTGGCACTGGAATCGCGCCTTGGGCGACGCCGAAACCCCCGCACTTCGCAGCCGAATCCACCGGGCGCGGGCCATCAACGCAATCGGCGCATGTTTCACCGGTGTGGTGTTGGTGGTCGTCATGATCACCAAGTTCAGCCACGGCGCCTATCTGGTGGTCATCGCGATCCCGGTGCTTTGTGTTCTGATGCAGAGCGTCCAGCGGCACTATGCGTCGGTGCGCGCCGAGCTACGCACAGCAGACGACGACGAGCCGACGTTACCGAGCAGGATCCATGCGATCGTGCTGATCTCCGGCTGGCACAAGGCAACTCAACGCGCACTGATGTTCGCGAAGGCGACGAGGCCCGACACCTTGACCGCGCTGACCGTCAATGTCGACGACGCCGAGACCAGGGCCCTGGTGCGGGAATGGGAGGAACTGAACGTCGACATCCCGCTCAAAGTCATCGAGTCGCCGTACCGCGAGATCACCCGGCCCGTCGTCGCGTATATCAAGAAACAGCGACAGAGCGGTCCACGCGACGTGGTCAATGTGTATATCCCCGAGTATGTTGTCGGCCGCTGGTGGGAGAACCTGCTGCACAACCAGAGTTCATTGCGTCTCAAGGGCAGATTGCTGTTCGAGCCGGGCGTGATGGTCACCAGCGTGCCATGGCAGTTGCACTCTTCAGCACACCGCGACCTAGCCCGCGTGGACCACGTTCCCGGCGAAATTCGCAGAGGCATCGACCGTTCCACTACGGGCTAGTCAGGCGTCAGCAAACTACGGACTTCTCCATTCCGGCGCGCCGACTCAACGCAGGCGCTATACATACCGCATGCCTGGCAAGGCATTCGTGGGTCGGGTCGGCGGCTTAGCCGTCGCCTTGGGCCTCGGCGCTGCCATCGTGACCGGATGGAGCAGCGGGCCCGCGTGGGCCGACGAGTCCGGTGGCAAGGCCGGATCAACTACCTCCAGCACCACGTCCGACACGGAACCGGCGAAGACCGGCGACACCGATACGGATGGCGCTGTTACGAAGGATGCCCCTGCGCCGAGGACCAAGAAACCGCAGCCGAGCGAGACGGCCACACCACCAGAATCGGCCGCCGACGATGAGCCGACCGGCAAACCCCGAGCATCGAAGGGTTCCGACGCGGCTACGCCCAAGCCCTCCAAGAAGAAGACTCCTGCCCCGGCATCGACGGACTCGGATACCCAGCGCGATGCGACGGCGCCCGCCAACACGACGCGGGTCAAGACCACAGTCACCGATCCGAAGGAAACGACGGATGACGCGACGGCAAGGACCGTCACGACGCAGACTCTGTCGAGCACCGTGCAGCGTACGGCGCTGACGACAGAGCCACCCCCAAAGCCGAAGCCACAACTGATGACCGCCGTGACGAGCCTGGTGTCCGGGGTCGTCAACGCCATCCTCAGCCCGTTCGCCGCCAGCAACACGCCGGGCGCTCCGGCCGCGACGCCATCGGTCTGGTCACTACTGGCCTTTGCGCGACGCGAATTCGAAAACCTATTCACCGCACCATCGCTGGCCGAGAAACCGGCCGACACTCAGACGACTAGCCAGACACAGGCCGAACCCGAAACGCGCACGCTGATTCTGACCGCGTTTCCTGCCGAAGCCGACGCCATACTCGCCCGCACCACGCTTGACCCGAACCCCTCCGTGGTCGTCGACGGTCATCACTACTATCTCGGCACTCTCGGCGGCAAGAAGGTCATCGTCGCGATGACCGGCATCGGCATGGCCAACGCCACCGATACCACCGAAACAGCGCTCGACCACTTCACACCCGAGTCCGGCATTTCCATTGGCGCAGTGGTGTTCTCGGGCGTCGCCGGTGGTTCAGGACGCACCCAGATCGGCTCGGTGGCCGTACCGGCTCGATGGACCTCCGATGACGGCGAAACGTGGCACCCGGTCGACAGCGACATGCTTGCCGCGGCCAACGCCCTCGACGTCGACCTGCTCAGCACCGACACCATCGGAGATCCGGCTTGCTTCTATTGCGGTCCGCTGTCCTGGTTCCCACTGGTCAACCTCGGCCGCGAGCCCGCGGTGTTCGTCGGCGGCGATGGCTCCAGCGATGACAACAACAACGGTGCGGCGTTTCCCGCCCTCCCGTCCCTCCCGCTTATCGGCGACATCTTCGGCCCCCAGCCCTTCGCAGCACCGGATTTCTCGCCGCTGTTCACCGGCAACTTCTTCCAGGCCGTCGTGCCGTTCCTGGCCCGCGGACTGCTCACCAACCTCACGGGGCTCTTGGCGCCCGAGATTCCAGCAGTGGACGCGGTCGACCAGGAGACAGCGGCGGCACAGCAGGTTGCAGATGCGCACGGCATCCCATTCCTCGGCATCCGCGGCATGTCCGACGGCCCCGGCGACCCGCTCAACCTGCCGGGGTACCCGTTCACGTTCTTCGTCTACAAGCAGATTGCCGCGGATAACGCCGCCATCGTCACCGAGGCCTTCCTGCAAGGCTGGACCGGCCCCTGACGTCGAGCGCCTAGGGGCGAGTCTCGTCGGCGAGTGCAATCAGCTTCGCCCGCACCAGATCCGGTCGCTCGTCGGCGACGAAGTGGCTGGCGTCCACCGTTTCCAGCGTGTAGTCGTCGGCGTTCGCCGTTTCGGCGGCGACCATTGAGGGACTGATGGCTGCGTCGTGGATACCGAACAGTGCGCGAATCGGCACGGTCGCGCGGCGAGTCTCGGGATTGCGTGCCGCCTGAGGTATCTCACGAAGCAGGAAGGTCCGGTAGGTGTCTCGACCTGTGCGCGCTACGAGAGGGTCGCGGAACCGATCGGCGTAGACGCGCGCCGTCTCGGGATCCATTCGTGAACTCCTCTTGAAGGCCACCTCGAGGAAATTGGTGCGCCGCTGGATGGGCACTCCGACGGTGGCGAGCACCACCTGATACCAGAGCCGCCATAGATGCGGCGCCAAGGTTCCCGGGGTCACCCATGGGTGCGCCATGTTCAGCGCGAGATAGCCGTCGAACCGCTGGGGCTCCCCAAGCACCATCCGATAACCGACGTAGCCGCCCCAGTCGTGACCAACCAGCAGGACCCGGTCGAGCCCGAGCGCGTCGAGCAGCGCCAGCACATCGCTGGCGACATCATCCTTCGCCCACTTGTGTGGAGCCGGCCCCGACCAGCCGTACCCGGGCAGGTCGGGCGCGATGATGCGCAGCCCGGGTGGCGGGTCGGCGAGCAGGTCGCGGTAAATCCAGTGGTGTTGCGGCCAGCCGTGTAGTGCCAGGACGGGGCGCCCGTCGGCAGGACCGGCCTCGGTCACGTGAAAGCGCACGCCACGGGCTTCGACGAAGGATCGGCGGACGCCATCGATCGGCGGCGGCTCAGAGGTCATGAATCGGACTCTACGTACCCCGTCTAGCGCTACCGTGTGCCGGTATGGGCGGCTACCGGGACCTGTTCAACGCCAGCATCGCCAACCCAACCGCGTTTTGGGCCGACGCCGCGCGGGCGGTGACATGGACCCGCGAACCGCAGCGCGTCCTCGACGACTCCAACCCGCCGTTCTACCGCTGGTTTCCCGACGGCGAGTTGAACACGTGCGCCAACGCGCTGGACCGCCATGTCGACGGCGGGCGCGCCGAGCAGCCGGCACTGATCTACGACTCGCCGGTGACGGGGTCGCAGCGCACGTACACCTACCGCGAGTTGCTCGACGAGACGGCGCGCTTCGCAGGGGCGCTGCGCGGGCTGGGGGTCGGCAAGGGCGACCGCGTCGTGATCTACATGCCGATGATCCCCGAGGCGGTGATCGCGATGCTGGCGTGCGCGCGGCTGGGCGCCGTGCACTCGGTGGTGTTCGGCGGGTTCGCGGCGAACGAGCTCGCAGCGCGCATCGACGACGCGCAACCGGCCGTCATCGTGTCCGCATCGTGTGGCGTCGAGCCGACAAGGACCGTCGACTACAAGCCGATGCTCGACGCCGCACTCGAAATCGCCGAGCACGCCCCGCCCGCGTGCGTGATCCTGCAGCGCGAGCAGCGCCCATGCGAGCCGCTTGCCGGACGCGACCTCGACTGGAACGAGCTGATGGCCGATGCGCAGCCCGTCGACCCAGTGCCCGTCGCGGCCACCGACCCGCTGTACGTCCTCTACACGTCAGGAACGACTGGCAAGCCCAAGGGCATCGTCCGCGACAACGGTGGCCATGCGGTGGCCCTGCTGTGGAGCATGCGCAACATCTACGACACGCATCCCGGCGAAACCTATTGGGCCGCATCCGATGTCGGCTGGGTCGTCGGGCACTCCTACATCGTGTACGGACCGCTGATGCTCGGCGCCACCACGGTCCTCTACGAGGGCAAGCCGGTCGGCACACCGGATGCAGGCGCGTTCTGGCGCGTCGCGTCCGAGCATGGGGTGAAGGCGTTGTTCACCGCGCCGACGGCGATCCGCGCGATCAAGAAGGAAGACCCCGAGGGCATGCACCTCGCCAAGTACGACCTGTCGGCACTGAAGTATCTGTTCCAGGCCGGCGAACGCCTCGACCCCAGCACCTACGGCTGGGCGTCGGACATACTCGGCATCCCGGTCGTGGACCACTGGTGGCAGACAGAAACCGGCTGGAGCATCGCCGCCAACCCGATGGGTGTCGAACCGCTGCCGATCAAGCCGGGCTCCGCGTCGGTGCCGATGCCCGGTTACGACGTGCGCATCCTTCGGCCGGACGGCTCGGAGTGCGATGCGAACGAAGAAGGCGCGATATGCGTGCGGCTGCCGCTGCCGCCCGGCACCCTGCCGACGCTGTGGGGTGACGACGACCGCTACGTCTCCTCCTACCTGTCGGCATTCGACGGCTACTACCTGACCGGCGACGGCGGGTACATCGACGAGGACGGCTACCTGTTCGTGATGGGCCGCACCGATGACGTGATCAACGTTGCGGGACACCGGATGTCGACGGGGTCGATCGAGGCGGTGCTGGCGGGGCATCCTGCCGTCGCGGAGTGTGCGGTGATCGGCGTCGCCGACGAGATCAAGGGGCAGGTGCCGCGCGGCTTCGTCGTACTCAAGGCCGGCGCGACGGCCGAGCGGCTAGCCGACGAACTGATCGCTGCGGTGCGCGAGAACATCGGCGCGGTCGCCTATTTCAAGCTTGTCGACGTCGTTCCCGCGTTGCCCAAGACCCGGTCGGGCAAGATCCTGCGCAAGACCATGCGGGGCATCGCCGACGGCCGCGACGAACCGGTGCCGTCGACGATCGAGGATCCGGCGGTGCTCGACGCGCTCAAGCCGATTCTGCGGGCCTGATCGCCGCGCGCTCCAGCAAGTACGGGGCCGCCCTTCGATGGACCGAACCCATGATCGCCCAGACGAGTCGTGCAAGCGGTCGCTGATAGCTGACATATGTCGTCAGCCTCGCGGTGCTATCGCGGCCTCGCCGCGCCACCATCACGCCGTGCATCAGCGGACCCTCGGCTTTTAGAACGAGGACATCGGGTTCATTCGTCACGATCTGCCATCCCACAACATGTTTGGGTGATGTCACGGGCCCGAGCCGGAACCTCAAGACATGGCGATGCGCGAGTAGGAACACCGCTCCGAGCGCATGCGGCGCGTGCTCCAGTCCCGTGCGAAGCACCTGCTCGGCCGTGCGGTTGTCGCCTACTCCGAGTGCCACTTCGTATGCGTCCGCATAGTCGAATCGGAATCCTGCACCGAGGGGTTCCGCAGCCGGAGAACTTCGTCGCGCGCGGTGCCGGTCAGTGGTTGAGAGTGTCATCGCAACCTCCAATGCCAATCGCAGATTAACATACATACATGTACGTATCTAGATCTGGTTCGTCGTCCGGCCCCCGAACACAGGCTGAGCGCAGAGCCCGTACTCGCGCCGCACTGCTTGAGGCTGCGGCCAAGGGGTTTTCGCGCTACGGGTACGGCAATGTGGTTCTCGAACAGGTGGCCAACGAGGCTGGATACACCCGCGGCGCGCTCTATCACCTGTTCACGGGGAAGGAGGAGCTTGCACTCGCCGTTGTCGAATGGGTGGCTGAGACGTGGGAGCACGAGGTGTGGCAGCCGGCGCAGCGGAAGGGCGAACCGGTCGAAGTCCTGGTAGCGCTGACACGCGGTCACATCGCATTCTGCAGGCGCGACATCGCTCGCGTGATGATGGCGCTACGGGTGGAGTTCGCCGGCCGCGACCATCCCGTCGGCAGCGCCGTGGCCGACATCGGCGACGGCCTCGGCCGCCGATTCAGTGCTCTGATTGCTGCGGGACGTCGGAACGGATCGATTCCGGCTGGACCCTCCGCGCGGACCCTCGCGCTCGCCGTGATCGCGGCAATGGAAGGCCTCGCGATTCAGATGGCCGGCGTTCGCGATGACGAATTGATCGCCGAACGCATGGCCCGTGGCATGCTCGGCCTCGCAGCCGCCCGAAAGTGAGCTTGTGGTCGAAGTTTCGCCGAAATCTCGCTTATAAACTCGCGTTCGGCGAGTCAGCGGAAGGACTCGTTCAGTCGCTGGTTGAACACCGTGTAGAAGCGGCGATACGTGCTGCGCAGGTCGTGTCCCGGCCACTCCTCGGGGATCAGTTCGGCAGGCAACAATGGGTCGAGCTGAAGGTGTCGAACCACGGCAACCGAGAGCGCGAACTGATAAGTGAAGTCATCGGCGCCGACCGCTTCCGTGTTGATCTCGTCGCGCATCGCACGTGTGAACTTGCGCGCATCGGCTGCCCAATCATCAAGGCTGAATAGGGATCTCACTGTATCGGCAGGGATGCCCGTGGCGGCGTTGTGGAAGTGAACGCATTGCCGATCCAGCACCGCGCGCAGCGTCGGCAGGCGGTCGCGGTCCAGATTGTCCGGGCGAATCCAGACCCCCTCGCGCAGTTCGGCGAGATGCAGCGCCGTTGCGGCCTTGCGCAGCGCAAGCCGATCGGCCGCCGACCGGCGTTCCAGCGAGACGACCGCCAGCTCCCACGTCCCATCCCACGCTGAAACAGCGGTGTCGTCGATCCGAGATGCTTCATCGACGCGCTGGCGTCGGTCGAGCAGGGCGCCCGCCAGCGCGTAGGTTCCGTCGTCGCTCGTCAGCTCTCCGTTGGAGACCATCCGCCACAAGCACGTGCGGGCCGCGCCGTCGCTGATTCCGAAGAGTGAGGCCATCGCGACGAGTTCCCCCACCGTCAGGTGGGGTTGGTCGGCACCCAGTAGCGCCGTCGCGAGAACGGATCGCGCGCTCAGCGGGCGATCGCCGATCAGGTCGGCGATGCGCGCACGGGATGCTGCCGGCACAGACCCATCTTCGCCGAAGACATGGGGCAAGTACTAGTTCGCCTCGCGGGGCACCCGCACAACGATCATCATCGCCAACAAGCCCACCGCCAGCACCGCACACAGCCCGCCCATCCCTGCCCGATCGGTGCCGAATAGGTCGATGAAGGTGAAGAACATCAAGGGGGCCAGGAACGACGCCGCACGCCCCGCGGTGGTGTAGAGACCGAAGGCAACGCCTTCCTTGCCGTCGGCGGACATTCGCAGCATCAGCGCTCGCGCAGATGCCAGCACGGGGCCGACGAACAGGCACAGCAGCAGCCCGCAGATCCAGAACGCCACGGTCCCCGACAACGTCAGCAGGGTCAATCCGACGGCGATCATCGCGGTGAGCGAGCCGACGATGACGGGCTTGGAGCCCACCCGGTCATCGAGCAGGCCGCCAAGGACCGCGCCAATCGCGGCGACGATGCTTGCGCACACGCCGAACACCAGCACGTCGGCCTGCGACACCCCGTACACACTGACGCCGAGCACCGCCCCGAACGCAAAGACACCCGTGAGCCCGTCTCTGAATATCGCGCTCGAGACGAGGTAGTAGACGAAGTTGCGGTCGCGTCGCCACTCCCCCTTCACCTCGTCCCACAGCGCGCGGTAGGCGCCGAGGAACCCGACGACCTGGCGACGGTCGACGGATGCCGGGGCGCGCACGGACACCAGCAGCGGCCAAGCGAACAATGCGAACCAGGCCGCGGCGAGCAGCATCGCCGCCCGCACGTTCGCGCCGTCGTCCGCCGCGACGCCCAAAAGGCCGCGGCTGTCGCCCTCGCCCTGGATGAACCCGACATAGACGATCAGCAGCAACAGCACACTGCCGACAAATCCCGCGGCCGAACCAAACCCGGAGATCCGGCCCGACGTCTCCCCCGTCGACAGTTGCCTCAACATGGCGTTGTACGGCACCGTCGCCAGGTCGTTGCATGCCGCGGTGCAAGCCAGCAGCACCAGACCGGGCCACAGGTAGTGGTAGTCGGCGCGGATCAGGCACATCGCCGCCGTCATCGCGACGACCAAGCCCGTCAGTACCGCGAGGACCGCGCGGCGACGGTTCGGATCGTTGACCCAGACACCGGTCGCAGGTGCCAATAGCGCGACGGCCACTCCCGCGATCGTCAGCGCCCGGCCCAGCCAGCTCGCGGGAGTGGTCGGACCGGGCAGACCCGAACCGACCTGCTCGGTGAGATAAACGGAGAAGACGAACGTGACGACGACGGCATTCACGCCCGTCGCGCCGCAGTCCCACAGCGCCCACGCCACCACCCGGGACCGCGAGGGGGTGCGAGCAATCGCCCCCCGGCTGCTCATGGCTGCACTCCGGTCGTCACTCGCCAATCAATAAGTGCGGCTTGCAGTCGTCTCGTGTCATGGCTTCTGTTGATTCAACACATACTGGGCGCCGGCGAGGAGCTGCGATAAGGGATCGGCGCCGCCGCCAAACGCGGCCTGAGTGGCCGGTGCGGTCGCGGCCGCGGGGTCATAGCCATTCACCGGATCCACCGTAATCGGAGCGGTCAGTGGATTGTCATTTCGTGAATATCCCGCGTCGACCGTCGGCTTCAGCACCGCGTCAAGCTGATTCAGCGTGCCTTCGTCCACTCCGAGATACTTGAAGGGCTGCACGAGCGGAAGATGCTGTTCGGGAATCAGATACGTCGTCGTCTTCGCACCCTTGGAATTGACGGTCGTTCTGATGTTCTGCGGCGGCACATTACCCGGGTTGGTGAATGCCACGGCGGTGTGACCGGTCGCGAGGCCGACGACCGCGTTGAGAAGGGACATCCAGTTGTCCGGCCTGTCCGGCCAGTCGGCGATGCTGTCGTACGCAGAGATGAACTGGTGGGTGTCGTACTGGCTTTCCGCCGGAGCCGGCATGCGGAAGTCGAGTGAGGGTACGACGCTGCCGACGGGGAACATCTGGGTCAGGAAACTCTCACCGAAGGCATGCTTCGCAAGCGGGTCGCCATATGTCGCGAAGCTCAATGTATTCGGAGGCGGCGCCGTCGGATCGTTCGCGAGCTTCGCCTGTACGGCGTCGAGCACCATCGCACCCTCGGACAAGCCGATCGCGGTGCCGGGACCACCGTTGCGGATCGCCGTTTCCAGGTTGACCTCACCCTCGTCGACCGACTCTCCGATGCTGGGGCCGTCGACACCCAGGCCCGGAAAGGCTGCATCCAGCCCTGGGAACATTTGTTCCAGGGTGTGGCCCTGAACCTGTCCCGCGGGGTAGTCGACGATTTGCCGGTCCAGACCTGGGAACCAATCCGCGCCTGTGCGGCGGATGTACTCCTCATAAGGAATGCCCAGGACGTGCGCGCCCCCCAACGCGTACCCCTTTCCCGGGGTGCCCCGCTGCGGTGTTCCGGGGGCCGTCGGGTCGACTGGCGGTTCATCGGCTGCCGCGATCCCGAAACCGAAACATCCTGTGGCGCCGACGGTTACCAGTGCAGCGGCTTGCGCGAGCAGTCTCTTCATTCCTACTCCCGCCTGCTCGGCTCAGTCTCGCGCACTAACCCGGACCTTACTCCGCCTGCCCGACCGGCGACCGCTGCGATCTCAGCCGTGACGGCCACCAGTTCGCCCGCCCCACCAATGTAGCCATGGCAGGCACCGTGACGGTCCGTACCAAGAAGGTATCCAGCAAGACACCGACACCGATCACGAAACCGCCCTGGACCACGGTGCTGATGCTGGAGAACAGCAGACCCCACATCGAGGCTGCGAAGATCAAACCTGCTGCGGTGATCACGCCCCCGGTCGAACTCAGGGTGCGAATCACGCCGTAGCGCGCGCCGTCCGGAGACTCGTCACGCATTCGCGACACGAAAAGCATGTTGTAGTCGGCGCCCACCGCGACCAGTACCACGAAGGCCAATGGAGGCACGCTCCAATGCAGTGGCTGGCCGAGTATGACTTGAAATGTCAGGACGCCGATACCGATAGCCGCGAAATACGAAATCACCACGGAACCAACCAAATAGAGTGGTGCGACAACCGCGCGCAGCAGCGCGATCAAGGTCAGTAGAACGACGGCGAGGGTTACGCCGATGATGAATCGGATGTCGTGCTCGTAATAGTCGCGCGTGTCCCGCAGCGCAGCGGGAAACCCTCCCATCGATATCGAAGCGTCCGCCAAGGTGGTATTCGGCTGGGCTCCCCGAGCGGTGTCACTGATCGCGTTGACCTGATCCATCGCCTCGGCGCTGAACGGATTGAGCTTGGTTTGGACCAAGTACCGCACCGAGTGGCCGTCTGGCGAGACGAACATCTTGGCGGCCTGCTTGAAGTCGGTCAAACCCAGAATTTGGGTCGGAATATTGAACCCCGCCATCGACGGTGCGGACGCGTCATCTTTCATCGACAACAGAAATGCCGATGCCTCATTGAGTCCGATACCCATGAGATTGACCTGGTCGATGAGTTGGTCGACTCCTCCGGCCACTTGCCTGCTTCCGGTGGCGAGGCGGTCGGCGCCCTGCTTGAGCTTCGTCACGCCCGCCTGCAGACCACCAGATTGATCCAGCCCCATGGAGTTCATCGCCTTGGTGAAGTTGGTGAGTGCACGATTCAGTTGGTTCACCGTTGCGTTGAGGGTCTGTCTGTCCTGGAAACCCTGCAGTTGTCGAGCCAGATCATTGATCTGGTCGAGACTTCCGTCGTTCTGCGCGGCGACCAGCTTCTGGAACTGGAGGCGGGTGTCGGCGCACGAGGGATTGGCATCGCAGATCGCGTTGCCCTGAAGCGCCATCAGCACCGGCCCCACCCAGACGAACATGTCCCTGACGGACGTGAAGTTCACGCCCATGGCATTGCCGAGCGCGTTGACGCTGTTGACGAGCTTGGCAGCGGTGTCGACGTCCCTGACCAATCTGTCGCCACCGTATTGGCTTCTCATTGACGAGAAGGCGTCGATCAGACCCTGGATACTGGGAGCGATCTGGTTGATTTGAGCACGCACATCGCCGAGATTGTCGGCCAGCTTGTTGGCCCCGGTTTCCAGTTGGTTGAGATCACTGCTGTTGTCGCTGATCTGGGCGGAACCCGCGGCCAACCGATCACCGACAATGCCCGCCTGAAAGGTTGCTCTGAACTCCTGCGGCACCACACCCAAGGGTCGCGTGATGCCGCTGACCAGAGCGATGTTCGGCAGTTGGCTGACTCGCTGTGCCATCTGCTCCAGGTCTGCGAGGGCCTGCGGTGTGCGCAGGTCACGCGGTGACTGGACGAGGATGTATTCGGGTATGGACTGGCCGACGGGGAAATGGTGTTCCAGCGCGGCGTACCCGACCGAACTCGGGGCCGAAGGTGGCAGGGCCTTGCGATCGTCGTAGTTGTAGCGCACGAATCCCGCGCAGCTGGCGAGAATGAGCAAGACGAGCAGGCTGGCGACAAGATGGGCCTTCGGCCGGCGCACAATGCGTATCCCCGAACTTCGCCAGAACCGGGCCGTGAGTTCGCGCCGCGGCTTGACCCAGCCGCGTGGCCCTGCCAGAACCAGGATGGCCGGCAGCAACGTCACCGCGGCAAGGAAGGTCACCCCGATACCGATCGCCGACGACACTCCGACCGTGGAGAACACCCCCATCCGGGCAAAGCCGATTCCGAGAAAGGTGATGCCCACCGTGGCGGCGGATGCCGTGATTACCTTTCCGATCGAGATCAACGCACGCTTAACCGCTTCATCGAAATCTTCCCCGCGTCGCAAATAGTCGTGATAGCGACTGATGAGAAAGACCGCATAATCAGTTCCGGCGCCGAATACCATTGCGCTCAAGAAAATGACGGACTGGTTCGAAACGCCCAATCCGCTCAGTTGGGAGAATCCAGCCACCAAGGCCTGCGCGGTCACCAGGGACAGCCCGATGGCTGCCAACGGCACCAGCACGGTGACCGGGTTGCGGTACACCACCAGCAGGACGAGCAGTACCAAGACGGCGATCGCAAGCTCAATCGGCAGGCGATCCTGTTCGCCGGCGACAGTGAGATCGGCGACGGTGGCCGCGGGTCCGGTGAGGTGCACTGTCAGTGAGGTTCCAGCGACGTTGTGTTTGACGACGTCGGTAACTCGGTTGAAGGCGTCAAAGGACCGCGGCGTGCCCAACTCACCTGCAAGGCCGACCGGCAACACCCAGGACTTGTTGTCCTTACTCGTCAAGAACGGACGCAGCTGCGGTGTGTTGACGAAATCCTGCACCATCACGACATCTGTGACGTCGTCGCGCAGCGCGTCGACCAGCTTGCGGTAGGCGGCCTCGTCGGCGGGTCCAAGCCCGTTCTCGTTGATCAGAGTCACCAACAGGAGGTCGTCTGTGCCCGATTCGTGAAACGCCTCGGTCATGTGCTTGGCGGCGACGCTCGACGGGGCGTCGCTGGGCAGGATCGCGAGCGGATGCTTCTGGGTCATCTCGGTCAGGCTCGGGAACGTCAGCGGCAGTGCAACCGCAATCGCGATCCAGACCCCAATCACTACCCAGGGCCACCGAACGACAAAATCGGCTAGTCGTCGCAAATCAACCGCCTATGCAACGCGCCCCCAATGCCCGGCATCAGCGACCCGCGTACACACGGACTTCATCGCTGCCATGTATCGGGCAACTGACTTGTGGGCGACCGGGTTGTCCGGAAGCATCACCGCCATTGCCGTGCCCCCCTCGTACAGAAACATATAGATGGTCAGTTGGTAGGAATATCTTCCGTCGGAGTAGATTCCGATATTGTCCGCATAACCCAGGTCAGCTGCTGCCAGCACAGCGTTAAGCGGAGCGGCGCCCCCATGGAAGAAGTTCGACACCGGAAAGTTCGGACGAGGCCTGTCCAACCACGGTGCCAATTCCAACACGCGGTAATACGGCACCTTCGCCATGTCCAAACCTGAATCAAAAGAAGCCTGCGCCGCCCAAGCGGCATCGCCGAAAGACGCTGCAGCTATTGGGACGGTGATCGGGACTAAGCCGGTAAACCAACCCTGAGTCATAAAGTTATCCGACGTGCGGCGGGTATCTCTGGGAGTAAGTCCGTAATAGGTGGCAGCGCCCGTCAGTTCATGTTCCACCTGGGCGATACAGGCGAACAGGCCACCGATGAAGCGGGCGCCCGCCGCCGTGCAGGCTGCTTCGAATCTCGCTGTCTGTTCCGCGTCCATCAGGTTTTCCGACACCATGTCACCGACGGTCGGCTCCAATGGGTTACCCAGTGGCAGTGGGAATTCGGGAAGGCTGCCGTTGTTGTCCTCGGCAAAATCGATCCACGCGCGTACCGGCGGCGAATCGACAGTTAGAGCGGACGTGTACTGGCGCTCCTGAACACAGAAGTCGTCGAAGCTGCCCGCGTCGGGCAGTGCAAGAGGCTGGCCATCTCCCGTCAGCGCCGCATACATGCCATGGGACTCCAGCATCGTCGTCCCAATCAACGCCGCGTCCCCATGGACGTGATCGATACTCGCATAGAAGGTGAAGTGGTTCTCGCTTTGAATAATCCCGAAGGTGAAGCAGCCCCACTCCAGCGGACTCGGTATGGCCACGATGTGGCTGTACAAGTCTTCAATGGCCATTTCGCCGTGATCGATCGGCGCGAATTCGATATCAGCTGGGTCGTCGATGGTATGCCTGATGATGTCTCCGGCGCCGGTGTACTCGAACCAGCTGCGATACGTATCGTGCCGACGCAGGTATGCGTTGAGTGCATGATTCATGGCAGAGATATCGCATTGGCCGGACACTTCACAGGTAGCGATGATTTGCCGGGAATAGTCAAGTCCCGCGGCGGTCTGGTTGTAATGACCGCGCAGATGTTGCGCCTGCATATAGCTGACCGGGACAGAACTGACCGGCGCTTGCCGCGCCTTTTCCTGAGCCGCAGCTGTCGGGTGCCAGGAGGTGACTACGCCTGGGCTCAATGTCCAATCATCAATTGAGCCGATCGTAATTTTCCCGATTCGCAATATTTTCTCCCGGCTTGGGCGGCTGCGGTCCGCCAACACTCGTGGCGAGATCAACATACTCTCGCGGTCACGGGCCGCAGGCCAGCGGTCATAGCTGGCAGTCGCCCGGGATCGGCGCCGCACATGCCACAGACGCACATGTAATACTGGCCGTCCAATACTGGCCGTCCCGGGGATCAATTGACGTGGCCGTCGACGGATGAACTGGCCATGGCTGGCGCGCAACGCGTTTCCGCCGGGGATCGAATCGTCACCGTCCGAAGCAGGGAGGACAACCGTATGGCATCTGCCGTAGGTCCGATCGAGCCGGCATCGGGGTTTGCCATAGTCGGCTACGCGGCGCGCCTTCCGGGCGCCGCGGATGCGGACGAGTTCTGGCAGGTGCTGCGGCAAGGGCGGGACACGGTATCCGAGGTGCCCAGGGACCGGTGGGATGTCGAGGAATTCTTCGACCCGGATCCCGAGGCGCCCGGAAAGATTGTGACCCGCCGGGCAGGCTTCATCGATGACGTAGCGGGGTTCGACGCGCCGTTCTTCGGGGTGTCGGCGCGTGAGGTCAAGATGATGGACCCACAGCATCGGCTGTTGCTGGAGACGGCATGGCAGGCGCTGGAGCATTCGGGCACCGCGCCAATGTCCTTGGCGAACACCAGGACCGGCGTGTACATGGGTCTGTCCACCCATGACTACCTGGCCATGATCTCGGATGAGCTGGATTACCCCGAGATCGAAGCGTATTTGGCAATCGGGACGGCGGCGGCCGCAGCCGCTGGCCGGATCAGTTATCGGCTGGGGCTGCAGGGCCCGGCGATCACAGTCGATACGGCGTGCAGTTCGTCGTTGGTGGCAATCCATCAGGCGTGCCAGGCGCTACGCCTTGGTGAGTGTGACCTTGCGCTGGCCGGCGGCGCGAACGTCCTGATCAACCCGGCAACCATGATCACCTTCTCCAAATCGCGGATGTTGGCTCCGGACGGCCGATGCAAGACGTTCGATGCGGCCGCGGACGGCTACGTACGCGGCGAAGGTTGCGGTGTCGTCGTCGTGAAGCGGCTTGAGGACGCGATCCGCGACGGTGACCGGATCCGGGCCGTGGTCCGGGGCAGTGCGGTCAACCAGGACGGCGCATCGGGTGGTTTGACGGTGCCCAACGGTGTTGCCCAGCAACGGGTTATCACCGAGGCGCTGCAGCGTGCCGGTGTCAAAGCAGGCGACGTCGGATACCTGGAGGCGCACGGGACCGGGACATCGCTTGGCGATCCGATCGAAGTCCAGGCCGCGGCCGCGGTGCTCGGCGACGGGCGCGACGCCAGCCAGCCGCTGCTAATCGGATCGGTGAAGACGAACATCGGGCACCTGGAAGCGGCCGCGGGGATCGCGGGTGTCATCAAGGTCATCCTGTCGCTCGAGCACGAGGTATTGCCGAAGCACCTGAACTTTCAGAATCCGTCGCCGCACATTCCCTGGGACGGGCTTGCGGTGCGGGTCGTCAACGAGGCCACCGCATGGGAACGCAACGATCGGCCCCGTATTGCGGGAGTCAGTTCGTTCGGGTTCTCCGGGACCAACGCGCACGTCATCCTCGAAGAAGCGCCGCTGAGGTAGCCGATGCGGCGGCGCCCGCCGACGACCGGCGGTTCAGCGTGCTTCCGCTTTCGGCACGCAGCCCGGCTGCATTGGTGCAGATCGCTGAGAAGTACCGCGACTGGTTGAGCGCGCATCCGGAGGCCACATTGTCGGACGTGTGCTTCACCGCCGGGGTTGGGCGAACCCACTTCGAGCATCGGGCCGCGTTGGTGGTGGATTCGAGGGAATCCGCCAGCGAGCTACTCGATGCGCTCGCCGACGACCGCCCGGCACCAGGTCTGGTGCGGGGAGTGGACGTTGACACGCCGCCGAAGACAGCGTGGTTGTTCCCTGGGCAAGGCAGCCAGTTCGCCGGCATGGCCCGCGAGTTGTTCGAGACCGAGCCGGTGTTCGCCGAGACGGTGTCTCGGTGCGCGGCGGCGGTCACCGATGTACTTGAAAAGCCATTGCTGCACGTCATTTTCGACGCCGACGGCGATGACACATTGCGGCGGACCGAATACGCCCAGCCCGCCATGTTCGCGGTCGAGATGGGCCTGGCCCGGCTCTGGCGGTCGTGGGGCTTCGAACCCGATGTGGTGCTTGGCCACAGCGTCGGCCAGTATTCGGCGGCCTGCGTCGCCGGAGTGTTCGGTCTCGATCACGGCGCGTTGTTGATCGCCGAGCGCGGCCGCCTTTTCGGCAGCTTGCCCGCTGGCGGTCGGATGGTCGCGGTGTTCGCCGCCGCCGAGCGGGTCGAAAGCTTCACCGACGAGTTCCCGCGGTTGTCGGTGGCCGCCTACAACGGCGCCAACACCGTGCTTTCGGGACCGGCAGAGGATCTGGAGTCGGTGGTGGCCGTCTTGGTGGCCGACGGTGTCCGATGCGACTGGCTGGAAACCAGCCACGCCTTCCATTCGGCACTGCTGGATCCGGTTCTCGACGATTTCGAGTCATACGCGAGCCAGTTCAATTACAACGCGCCACAACGGACTTTGGTGTGCAACCGCACCGGCGCCGCACTCGGCAGAAGCGCGAAACTCGATGGCCGCCTACTGGCGTCGCCACGCGCGCCAGCCGATCGAATTCGCCAAGAGTGTAGGCACACTTGCCGATCTCGGCTGCGCGATGCTGCTGGAGGTCGGACCGCAACCGGTGCTCACCGCCTCGGCCCTGCGGGCATGGCCTGACCCGGCGACCGCACCACGGGCGATCGCGTCGTTGCGTCGAAACGTCGGCGACCACCGTCAAGTCACTGAAGCCCTGGCAGCTGCCTACATCGCCGGGCACCTGCCCGATTTCGGCGCGATGACAGCAGGGACCGGCGCACAAGGTCGACCTGCCGACCTATTCGTTCCAGCATCGTCAGTACTGGTTCCGCGACAAGCGGGTCCGGCCCACCGAGGGCGGAAGAAAGGTCTTCAACGAGACCCCAGCTGCGAGTACCGAAGCCGTGCGGCTTCTCGAGGACGGCCGGATCTCCGAACTCGCCGCACTGCTCGACGGTGCGAGCGGCAATCAACAGACCGCCGATGTGCTGAACAAGCTTGCAGCACAACACAACCAGCAGCGAAGCGCTCAGTCGATCGCGGACATCCGCTATGAGATTCGCTGGGAGAAATCCGCTACTCAGGTTCCAGCTGCCGGCGAGGGATCTGCCTGGCTCCTCATCGGCGATGACGCCGATGCGATTCAGCCGCTAGCCGACGCGCTGACCGCGCACGGGCACCGGTACCGGATTCTCGGGTTGCCGGTGTCCGATGCGGACGAGGGAAAGCTGGAAGTCACGCTGCGTGCCGCGGCGGCAGACGAACCGACGCTCCGTATCCTGCATCTCGCGGCACTCGAGTCGGACGCAGCACCCTCGATGCGGTCGCTGTTGCGGATGCAGCACCGAGTCCTTGGCGGAACACAGCGACTCTTCCGCGCCGCGGTCGCCGCTGAACTCCGTACTCCCATCTGGCTGATAACCCGTGGCGCACAACGGGTCACCGACGCGGACACCGTGTCGCCGGTGCAGTCCTGCCTGTGGGGATTCGGCCGCGCCGCCTCCCTGGAACATCCGCAGGTGTGGGGTGGACTGGCAGATCTGTCCGCGGGCGGTACCGACGAGTGGTCGCGATTGATCAACCAGGTGGTGGCGGCACCGCGCGGTGAAGACCAAGTCGCACTGCGGGATCAGGCGGTCTATCGTTCCACGACTGACTCGACGCGCGGGGCAGCCGATCGGAACACCGCCGGCCTTACGCAGTGACGCAACGTATCTGGTGACCGGTGGGCTCGGCGCGGTCGGACTGGAAATCGCCGGATACCTGGCCGCGCACGGCGCCCGGCATCTGGTGCTGACCAGCCGACGCTCACCCAGCGAGGCCGCGCAAGAGCGCATCGATGCGATAAGCGAACAGTACGGCTGCGAAATCCGGGTCATCGCGGCCGATGTCGCCAATCCGCACGACGTCGCTCGCCTCATGACCACTGTGCAGGCCGAACTGCCGCCGCTGGCCGGCATCGTTCATGCCGCGGGCGAGATCGGTACCACCCCGCTGCGCACCCTGGACGACGCCGAAGTGGATCGAGTGTTCGCCGGGAAGGTCTGGGGCGCTTGGAATTTGAGCGAGGCCACCGCGGACCTGAAACTGGACTTCTTTCTCAGCACCTCCTCCATCGCCTCGGTGTGGGGCAGCTTCGGCCAGACCGCGTATAGCGCGGCTAACGCCTTCCTCGACGGGTTGGCCTGGCGGATGCGTGAGCAGGGTGTTACTGGGATCAGCGTGAACTTCGGTCCGTGGTCGGCGGGCATGGCCGACGAGAACGCCCGTGCGCGACTGGCTGAGCGGGGGGTCACGACATTGCCACCCGCTGATGCGCTGGCGGGGATGGCCGAGTTCATGGCCGCCCCGGCGGCGCAGGGGGTGGTTGCTCGAATCGACTGGGCCCGCTTCCTGCCGCTCTACCAGCAGGCGGGAGAGCGGTCATTCCTGGCGGAGTTGCAGCGTGAGGTGCCTGAGTCGGTCTCCGCACCAACACCTTCTGGACCTTCTGGGACCACCCGCTTGGTCGAGCAACTCACCCATCGCCCCGGTGCAGCAGCGGAGGAAGCTTGTCGTGGAGCATCTGCGCGACATCGTGGCGGAGGTGACGCGGATCGATCGAGCCGAGATCCGTGAGGATGCCGGATTCTTCGACCTCGGCATGGATTCACTGATGGCCGTCGAACTGCGGCGACAGGTCGAGCATGCAGTGGGCAGGGAGCTGCCTGCGACCCTCGCGATGGACTATCCACGACTCACCGATGTGGCCGATTACTTGCTCGGCGACGTGCTCAGCCTCAACGCACAGGCGACCGCTACTCCGCGGCCGACCTCTGTAATGACTTCATTAGCAACGGGATCCACGGATGAGCCGATCGCAATCGTCGCGGTCGCCTGCCGTTTCCCGGGCTCGCCCGATCCCGAAGCCTATTGGGAAGTGCTGTCCGGCGGTGTCGATGCCATCCGCGAGATCCCGGATGACCGCTTCGACATCGACGAGTTCTACGACCCGGACCAAGAAACGCCGGGCAAGATCTACACCCGCAGCGGCGGATACCTCGAAGGGATCGACGGATTCGATCCGGAATTCTTCGGCATTTCCCCGCGCGAGGCCCTGTGGATGGATCCGCAGCAGCGGCTGATGCTGGAGATCGCATGGGAGGGCTTGGAAAGGGCAGGGTACGCGCCGTCATCGTTGCGCGGCAGCCGAAGCGGCATCTTCGTGGGGGTGGCTGCCAACGAGTATTCGCATCTGCTGTCCGGCGACTCGGTCGACACCATCGAAGCCCATTTCATCACCGGCAATGCGCTCAATGCGATCGCGGGCCGGGTTGCCTTCGCGCTCGGACTGGAAGGACCGGCGATGGCGGTGGATACCGCGTGCAGTTCGTCGCTGGTGGCCGTCCATCAGGCCTGCCAGGCATTGCACTCCGGGGACTGCGATCTGGCGCTGGCCGGTGGGGTCAACGTCTTGCTGAGCCCGGCGTCCATCGTTGCCGCCTCGCGCGCCAGAATGCTTTCCCCCGACGGCCGATGCAAGACGTTCGACGCCGCTGCCGACGGCTACGTGCGCAGCGAAGGATGCGGGATTCTGGTGCTCAAGAGGCTGAGCGATGCGCAGCGCGACGGCGATCGGATCTGCGCGGTCATCAGCGGCAGCGCGGTCAATCAGGACGGCGCATCCAGTGGTTTGACGGTGCCCAACGGCGGTGCACAGCAACGGCTTATCGCCGCAGCGCTGGCTCGTGCCGGTGTCAGCGGTGGGGACATCGATTACCTCGAGGCGCATGGGACTGGCACCTCGCTAGGTGACCCGATCGAGGTGCAGGCGGCCGCGGCTGTCTACGGCGCAGGCCGTGATCCGAATCGGCCACTGCTGATGGGATCGGTGAAGACCAACATCGGTCACCTCGAGTCTGCAGCGGGGGTCGCCGGTCTGGTCAAGGTCGTGTTGTCGTTGCAACACGAAGTTCTGCCGCAGAACCTGCACTTTGAAAATCCGTCGCCGCATATTCCGTGGGACTCCCTTCCGGTGCGGGTCGTTGACAAGCCGATTCCGTGGCAGCCCAACGGCAGGACGCGACGCGCCGGTATCAGTTCCTTCGGGTTCACCGGCACGAACGCACATGTGCTCATCGAGGAGGCGCCGCCGTCACCGGCGACCTCCGACGAATACGACGAATACTCGGCAGACGACGACTCGGCGGCGTCCGAATCGGACGCCCAGAATGAACCGGTCAGCGTGTTGGCCCTGTCCGCGCGGTCACCGCAGGCGCTGGTGGCGTTGGCGCAACGATATGCGACCTGGCTGGACGCGCACCCGAAGGTCGACATCGCCGATGTGTGCTTCACGGCCGGGGCGGGGCGTTCGCACTTCGAACACCGGGCCGCGCTGGTCGTGGATTCGGTCCACGAGGCAAGGGAGCTCCTGGCCGACTTGGTCGAGAACCGGCTGCGACCGGGACTGGTTCGTGGCGAGTGCGCTGACCCGCCGACGACAGCGTGGTTGTTCACCGGGCAGGGCAGCCAGTATCCCGGCATGGCGCGCGAGTTGTTCGACACCGAGCCGGTGTTCGCCGACACCGTGAGACGCTGCGCGGAAGCCGTCGACGGGATACTGCCGCGCCCGCTGCTGGAGGTCATGTTCGACACCGACGGGGGCAGCGCAGAGGCCGGAAAAGCACTGCGGCACACCTCCTTTGCGCAGCCTGCGCTCTTCGCCGTCGAGATGGGCCTGGCCCGGTTGTGGCAGTCGTGGGGCATCGAGCCCGACGTGGTGCTTGGGCACAGCGTGGGCCAGTATGCGGCGGCGTGTGTGGCCGACGTGTTCAGCCTCGAGGACGGGGCACGGTTGATAGCCGAACGCGGCCGGCTGTTCGGCAGTCTGCCCGAGGGCGGGCGAATGGTGGCGGTATTCGCCGACGCCGAGCACGTGGAGGACATCGCCGACAAATTCCCACGGGTTTCGGTCGCTGCCTACAACGGCCGCAACACGGTGCTGTCGGGTCCTGGCGAGGATCTGGAACAGATTGTCGCCGCATGCAGCGATGACGGCATCCGCGCTACCTGGCTGGAGACCAGCCACGCTTTCCATTCGGAGTTGCTTGAGCCGGTGCTCGGCGAATTCGAGTCGTATGCAGCGCAGCTGCAGTTCGCCGCGCCGACCCGACCGCTGGTCTGCAACCGGACCGGTGCGGTGCTCACGGCGGAAACCCCGCTGGACGCACAGTATTGGCGTCGGCATTCCCGTCAGCCGGTGCAGTTCGCCGAAAGCGTGCAAACCCTTGCGGCGCTGGGATGCTCTGTGGTGATGGAGATCGGTCCGCAACCGGTTCTGACCGCGGCTGCGCTTCAGGGCTGGCCGGAATCCTCGGCCGCGCCACGTGCGATCGTTTCCCTGCGCAAGGGCGCCGATGCCCGGCGCCAGATCGCAGAAGCGCTATCCGCGACCTATATCGCCGGGCACCGGCCGGAATTCGCTGCGCTGCACCATCGACCACGCCACAGACTCGAACTGCCCACCTATCCGTTCCAGCGCCGTCGCTTCTGGCCGAAGACTTCCGGCATCCGTGCCGACGGCGCCCAGGGTGGCACGGTATCCGGAATCTTGGGTAGCGCAAAGGATCTCGCCTCCGGCGATGCCGTCTACACCAGTCGGCTGTCCGTCAAATCGCAGCCGTGGCTGTCGGATCATGTCATCTACGGCACGGTTGTCGTTCCCGGCGCGACGTACGCAGCGATGGCCCTGGCCGCGGCTGGGGCGCCGGCACGGGTGCAAGAGGTCTTCTTCTATGAGCCGATCATCCTGGCCGACAAGAGTTCCCGGGAGGTGCAGCTGACTCTGCATCCGCTCGAGGACGGCGACGGCTGGACCTTCAAGGTGCATAGCCGCCCATACGGTGTTCGGGAAGCCGAGTGGTCGTTGAACGCCGATGGCACCGTCGTCACCGGCGTCGACGACGAGCAGCCGCCCACGGAGTCCATCGACGTGGCCATCGAGCGGTTGAGCCGCACGCGTCCGCAACAGCTGTTCGACACCTTCGCCGACATGGAGCTTGCATGGGGACCCACGTGGTCCACGTCGCTGAAATCGTTGTGGGTCGGCGAGGGTGAAGCGATCGGCGATGTCGCCGTCGGTGATGAGCTCGCCGAACAACTGGGAAGCGAGCCGATCCATCCCGTACTGCTCGACCTGTGCACAGGGGTCGCCTTCCCAGCATTCCCTGCGCTTTTCGCGGCCACCCAGAACGAAGGGGTGCTCCCCGATCTGTTCTTGCCGCTGCGCTACGGGAAGGTGACGCTGCGGGAGCGGATGCCGCGACGGTTCTACTGCCGCGCGACATGGCAGTCCGGTGGTCTCGACAGCGAAACTCAGGTCTTCGACCTTGATTTCGTGGATCGGGATGGCCGCCACCTCGGCGGAATTAGCGAGTTCACGGTCAAACGCGCGCCACGGGAGGCGTTGTTGCGCGGCCTCGGCGGCGATGCGACCCGGCTGCTGTACACCCTCGGCTGGCACGAGGTGCCGCCCCCGCCGTCCCGCGATGGTGCCGGAAACGCCAACGGCACCTTGCTGATTGTCGGATTCGACGAACTGGCGACCGAACTGCCGGACTGTTTCTCCTTCGTCCGGACTGCGGATCCAGAGCACTGGAAGCAGATGCTCGCACAGGCTCAGAACGGCGGTGCGCCGATCTCCGGCATCGTCTGGCGCAGCACCGGAGCGAACACGGACGAGTCGAGCGCTGATGTTGCCGCGCGGCTTGAGACCGAGATCGCCGGCCTGCTCAGCGCGGTGCACACCGTGCAGGCCGATGAGGCGGTGAAACTTCCCGGCGGACTGTGGATCATTACTGAACGGGCCGTGGCAACCGAATCCGGCGAGCCGGTCGACCCTGTGCAGGCGGCGCTATGGGGGCTCGGGCGCACCATCATCACCGAGCAGCCGACCCTGCGCTGCAGGCTGGTCGACAGCGACGGATCAGATGAGGCAGTTCGCTCACTGGCCAACCTGCTCGCCGCACCAGGCGAGGAGCCCGAACTTGCACTGCGACAAGGGAAGTTCCTGGCGTCTCGGTTGATGCCTTGGGCGCGCAGCGGTCATCTGGCGGTACCGCGCTCAACCGACTACGTTCTGGCCCCGACCGAACGCGGCGCGATCGACAACCTCCGTCTCGCCGAGACCGAAGTCCCGCCACCGAGTGCCGGCCAGGTGCAGGTCCGGGTGGAGGCCGCAGGCCTCAACTTCCGCGACGTGCTCAACGTGCTTGGCCTCTACCCGGGCGATCCGGGGCTGATCGGCGGTGACTTCTCCGGCATCGTCACCGAGTTGGGACCCGACGTCTCCGGTTTGGAGGTTGGCCAACGCGTAATGGGCTTTATGCAGGGCGCGTTCGCCAGCCGAGTCAATGTGCCCGCCCAGCTGTTGGCGCCGGTTCCTGATGGGCTGAGCGCGGTGGAAGCGGCGAGCATCCCCGCTGCGGCGCTCACGACCCGGCTCGCGTTCGACTGGGCGCAGCTGCGGCCCGGTGACCGGGTCCTCGTCCACGCCGCCAGCGGCGGTGTCGGCCTGGCCGCAATCCAGATGGCACAACAGTGCGGTGCGACCGTCTTCGCCACGGCCAGCGCCTACAAGCGCGCGACGCTACGCGAGATGGGTGTGGAATACGTCTACGACTCGCGCAGTACGGATTTCGCCGATCAGATCTTGAAGGACACGGGCGGCTCCGGTGTTGATGTAGTACTCAACTCCTTGACGAATGAGGGCTTCGTCGCCGCGACCGTGCGGGCCACTGCGCAGAATGGGCGGTTCGCCGAGATTGCCAAGCGAGACATCTGGACTCCGGAACAGATGGCGGCGCAGCGTCCCGATATCCGCTACGAGATCGTTGCGCTGGACGGGACCATCATGGCCGACCCCGAGCACATTCAGCGCTTGCTGACCGAGGTGTCGGATGGGTTGGCCGAAGGTGTTTGGGCGCCGCTGCCTACCGAGATCTACCCGCTGACGGAGGCGAAAACAGCGTTCCGCCGGATGCAGCAGGCGCGGCATATCGGCAAGATCGTGCTTCAAATGCCGAATCCGCTCTCACCACAAGGTGATCGGAGCTATCTGATCACCGGTGGACTCGGCGCGATCGGCCTGCACACGGCTTCGTATCTGGCCCAACTGGGGGCCGGTGACATCGTGTTGACCAGTCGGCACAGGCCCGATGCGGACGCCCAACGGGAAATCGCCGACATCACGGAGCGCTACCGGTGCCGTATCCACACCTTCGCGGCCGACGTCGGCGACGAGTCCCAGGTGGCCGACCTGCTGGCCCGGATCCGGGCTGAGTTGCCGCCGCTCGCGGGCGTGGCACACTTGGCCGGCGTGCTCGACGACGGGTTGCTACCGCAGCAGAGCCTGCAACGTTTCCGTACGACGTTGGCACCCAAAGCGTTCGGCGCCTGCCACTTGGATCGGTTGACGGCCAACGACGATCTCGACTTCTTCATCGTGTCCTCGTCGGTATCAAGCGTGCTCGGTTCACCCGGCCAGGCCAATTACGCGACGGCCAATGCGCTGCTGGACGGGCTCGTGGCGCAGCGCAAGGCGCGAGGCCTTCCAGCGACCGGCGTCAACTACGGCCCCTGGGCGAAGGGTGGCATGGCCAGTTCGCAGGCCGCGCGCGCCAATCTCGGTGCACAAGGCCTGGTTCCGCTGGAACCCACGGCCGCCTTGGCCGCACTCAGCGAGATTGTCGCCCACGGAACGGGACAGGCAACCGTCGTCAAAGCCAACTGGCAGCGCACCGCCAAGATGCTTGGCGGTTCTCGCCCACCGATTCTCGATCACGTACTGCCGAGTGCTGTGGACGAGACAACCGGCGATAGCGAGTTGCTACGGCAACTGCACGACGTACCGGAGGCGCAACGCGCCAGTTTCCTGACCGAGTTCCTGCAGCGCGAAGTGCAGCAATTCTTGCGGCTCGCGCAACCGCCCGCGGCAACCAGCCGGTTCCTGGACCTGGGTACGGATTCACTGATGGCGGTCGAACTCCGCAACCGGTTGTACGGCCAGTTCGGCGGCGCGTTCACGATCAGCGCTACCGCGGTATTCGACTATCCGACGATCGGGTCGCTCGCTGAGTACCTCGCCGATCAGATGCCCGAGTCTGACGCTCAGCCGGCCGAAGCGGTGACGGACGGCTAGCTCCTACCCGCGCTTCAACAGGTGGGGGGCCAAGCCGAATTTCTCAACGAGCGTGAGCCAATCCGAGCCCGAGACTTCGTATTCGGAGCGCGCATGCTCGGTAGGTACGGTGTCGGGCCACGAGAATCGTTGGTCCAAACCCGTTACGGTGTCACGGCATCCGATAGTCAGGGGGGCCATACCGGGGATGGACACCCGCATGCCAGTCGCCTTTGACCAGTAGTTGACCGCGGCATTGCTCATGACATTTCCGACACTCGGAAACCAATGCCGTTGCGTGGGATGGAAAGTCACCGGTGTCGCGGTCACGTGTGCGGGCGAAGTCGAGGCGACCACCGCATTGGTATTCGGGTCGATCACCCGGATCGTGTCCGGGCCAACATCGATGGCCAGACGAGCTCGGCCGGCAGATTCAAGCAATTCTCGCTTCTTGCGTACTTCAAATATCCCGGTCTCCTGCACCGCTAGGGCGTTGGGAAACAGCAGGCAGCGAGACGGCTCCCCCGGTGCAGGCGGCCGGATATCCAGCCCGCTGCGGGGACCGACCAGGGTGAGTATCTCCTCGAAGTCTGTGGCCGACAACCAAGCGTCGACGTCGACCTCGAGGCCATAGCCCACGTCCGGCGCTTCGAGCCGAGTTCCGGCGGCAACGCGGCGATCCCGTCCACCGAGAATGAATCGGTGCTGGCCAGATTGCAGGTGCAGCGCCGTACCCATCGTCGCGCCGCCGGTCTGTCCCCATGTACCCAGCTTCGCGTCGTTGAATGAATACACCTCGCCCGGCCGCGTACTGACGGTCAGGCCCTCGCCCGTGACGGAGATGGTGATCTTCTCGCGTCGCGACCACCAGTACCAGGCGGCGACGCCTCCAAAGAGGACAACAAGACCGACGATCTGGAAACCGTGCTCTGCGAGTCGCTGCATCGACTTGTCAGACCCCTTGGCGAGCGACTGCATACCCAAGAAGAGACCGCCGAGTACGGCGCTGAATACCAGAACCCCAACCGCCATGATGGCCTGCGACTTGACGGGGTTTTTCTGCCAAGCGGGCGTCGTCTTGGACGCCACCTTGGAGCCCCAGAACGGAGGTTGTGCCACGAACTGGCGGGACGCAGCAGGTACGTGGTTGACGTTCATCGACATGGGAATCCCCTTTCGGCACATTCACGTCCGCGTGTGCTTGTCAGCGAAACTAAGTCCGCTGCGGCTGGCCTGCTGGGGTAGTCGACTACTCCATTTCCGATAGGTGGGCTAGGCGATCACAGGCCCGCGATTCCCACCACGAGCAGCACGCACCCGACCGCGGCCAGCACAGCAGCCACACCGCGGCGGCGACGCGTCCGGATCCAGTCGTTGAGTGCGGCCATCGATGCCCGCGTCCTGTCCGGCGCCAACAAGTAGGCCACCAGCGGCAGTTCCACGAACGCGAATGCGACGACGATAAACACCAGCAGCGCCCCGACTTGCGTCGAAGGGGCGGCGCTGGAAGCGACGATGACGGCCAGTACGGCGAGGTAGTCGATGGACGGCAACGCGATCCCAAGGCCCGCTACTCCGGCAACCCACAGCGACGGGCCCCGCGCAAGACCTCGTGCTCGTGCAGGGACCCTCGGCATCGGCATGACCCCGGCGGCCAGCAGGGCGGCCATCAGCACAGCCAATGTGCCGATCACGATCTGAACCTTGGGCAAGGTGAAGTGTGCAGACCCCAGAAGACCGGGTCGAAATGCGAACAACACGACTAGACCCACAGTCGCGGCCATTGCGAAGCCTCCACCGAGGAATGCCAGCAGTTGCAGCGCCGGTCTTGGCCGGTTCAGCATCAGCACAGTCATGCCGATGCGGAACGGTTCCATGCTGACGGCGATGGCCATCACCAGGACCGTGATCCACATTGGGCGTCAGGTTACCGGCGCCATTTCGTTGATCCTGCGGCCAGGGCGGGAAAGTGCGAGAAGGCCAGGTCCTCAGCGCAGGATCAATGCAAGCATCTCACAACACTGTTGACGCGCGACGATCATAGTGTGATACTCGCAGCATGAGCACACCGACACAGACGTCGGTGGCCGACGATGCTGAGATCGTCCGCCGCATCCTCGCCCACATCGACGCCGGCACCACCGATGAAGGCGACCCCTGGCGAGAGCCGGTTCAGAACTACTTGGACCCAGGCCGATTCACCAATGAGCTGGAGACGCTTCGCTCGTATCCGAGCGTCTACCTACCGTCGGCGGTCATCCCCAACACCGGCGATCACGCTGAGCGCGTCACTTTCGGTGTGCCCTTGTTCGCCGTGCGCGATCGCGACGGTCGGGCCCGGGTGTTCCGCAACGCATGCCGACACCGCGGGATGGCCCTCGTCGAGGGGCCGGGCTGTGCCCGCGCGTTGGTGTGTCGCTACCACGGCTGGACGTATCGCCTCGACGGCTCGCTCTCGCACGTCCCCCACGCCGAGGCCTTCCCCGATCTGGACATGCCCACTCGAGGGCTGGTCGAAGTCGACAGCCGCGAAGTGGACGGCCTGATCATCATCGGTCCGCTGCAGCCGCCGACGTCGCAAGCAACAAGCCGATGCCGCGATGGCGGCCCTCGCCGACGGCAGCCCATGGCGCGACAAGCTGATGCCCGCCAACCGGCTCGTTGCGGTGAGACCCACTCTGCGGGCGATGAACTGGAAGGTGCTCGTCGAGCAGTTCCTCGAGGGCTACCACATCCGCTCGACGCACAAGGACACCTTCTATCCGATTCAATACGACGACCTCAACGTCATCGAGGCATTCGGACCGAACACCCGAATAACGTTCCCCTACCAGAACATTGAACGACTGCGCGACCGGCCCGAATCCGCCTGGAACGTCGGTCACCGGGTGACCTACGTGTATCACCTGTTTCCGAACGTCATGGTCGCGACGTTCCCCAACCAGGTGCTGGTGATAACGATCGACCCGGTCGACGTCGATCACACCAACGTCACGATCCACGCCATGGTCACGCCGGAGGTGGCCGAGTACGTGTCGGCCAACCCCGAAGCCGCCGACGACCCGCGCAGCCTGCTGAACGCGGGCGGGGTGGAGGACAACGAGATGTCGGAAGGAGTGCAGCGCGGTCTGCACGCCGGAGCGAACACGTTCGTGGAGTTCGGCACGCACGAGAGCGCGATCGGGCGCTTCCACGCCAACCTCGACGAGCGGCTGGCGTCCACCCGATGAGCGACTACGAGCATCTGATCTACGAGCAGCGCGGGCCGGTCACGATCATCACGATCAACCGTCCCGAACGCATGAATGCCATTGGGCCGCAGACACATCGCGAGCTGATCGACGCCTGGGACCGCTTCCGCGCCGACGACTCCGCACTGGTCGGCGTGCTGACCGGCGCCGGGGACACCGCGTTCTGCGCCGGCGGTGACCTCAAGGCCGCGTTCGGCGGGGAGCTGGACATCGACGCCAGCCCTGATGACGGCGTGCTCGGCCCGTCGCGGTGGACCGACATCTACAAGCCCACCATCGCGGCCGTCAACGGCGTCGCCTACGCCGGCGGGTTGGAATGGGCCTGCTGGACCGACATGGCGATCGCCGACGAGCACGCCACGTTCGGCGTCACCTGCCGACGCTGGAACATCGGGCTGGCCGACGGTGGCACGCAACGGCTTACCCGCATCCTCGGGTACCGCCGCGCGATCGAACTGATCGTCACCGGGCGGGTGATCGACGCCCGCGAAGCCGAACGCATCGGCCTCGTCAACCAGGTCGTCCCGAAAGGAACCTGCCTGCAGCGGGCAGTCGAGCTGGCACAGACCATCGCCGCGCTCCCCCAGCCCGCGCTGCGCTCCGACCTTGAAGCCGCCCGCACCGGGCAGGGCCGGCCGCTCGACGACGGGCTGCGCATCGAGGCGCAATGCTTCAACCGGTCGATCTCGGCGCCCGAAACCTTCGAAGGCCTACGCCAATTCAACGAACGCGACCATCCGGACCGTCGGTCAGACACCGCACCGGTCACGCCGGGCCTGGCACGCTCTGGCTAGTCCCAGCGCTAACCAGCCGTAGCGTGCAGCCGCTCGAGCTCGCTCCTGGCGTTGCGCTCGACGAGCAACGGGACGAAATCGCGCAGCGGCCTGCCTTCGAATCTGGCGTGGACGTCGCGGACCACGCTCGCCACGGTCGACTCCGAAATCGTCGGGTACCGACTGGTGAGACGCACGACTAGCTGGTCGATGACCGTCTGTTCGCTCAACTCGATCACCCCAAAGTTTGACCCCCGTTCACCCGCCGTCAACTTGGGCAGCCGGCGACAACTGGCAGGCAAAGCCATCAGGTGCTCGGCGGCGTGAACTGGCTCAGCGTCAGCTCCGCACCCTGCGGGTCGCGGATCAGCGCGGACTTTGTCCACTCGGTGTCCTCCGACGAAATCACCACGGCGCCAAGCTTTTCGGCCGTCGCCGCCGACTCGTCGCGTGACGCGACCGTGAAGGTGACGTGCCAGTGATCCCGGCCACTCGCCAGCGGCGCCAGCCAGCCGATGGCGTCGGCGAAGCCGGGCGGGGCGGAGATGCCCTCCTGCCGTTCCCGGATCCCGGGGTCGACGGTGGCGGCGAGATGGTCACCGTAGCCGGGTCGCCGGATCATCGTCGCGAATCCGAGATCGTCGAACTCCCAACCGAATAGCGGCGCGTAGAACGCGCTGGCCGCGGCCGCGTCGCCGGTGTGCAGGTCGCTGAAGTTCCAGCTGCCGGGCGCGTTGGTGAGTTGGGCGCCCAGCCGCCGTCGCGGCTGCCACAGGCGGAAGCGCGCACCCCGCGGATCGACGCAGGCCGCCAGCCGACCGCCCGGCCCGGCGTCGACGGGCTCCAGCGTGACGGTTCCGCCGGCCGCCGCACGGCGGCCGCGGCGGCATCGGCGTCGTCGACCGCGATGTAGGTGTTCCACTCGACCGGCGTATCGCCCTGCGGCGGGCCCGATCGCCGCCACGTCGGCGCCGTCGAGGGACGCGATCAAGTACGTGCCAGGGGCGTCGGCGGGCACGGCGTCGGAGAACGTCCAGCCGAACAGGCCGGCGTAGAAGTGACGGGCTGCGTCCACGTCGGGTTGTTCGGTGTCGACCCAGCACGGTGACCCCTGCGGGATAGCTGCGTTCATCGGTCATTGGCGTCGACTTTCCTTTATTTCCAAAGTGATGCGAACTATTGTGATGTCGGTCATATGTTGATATGTGTCCGTGCTAACGAACTCTGCTCCCACCTCTCTCAGGTGGTCAGAGCGACAGAGGAGTTGATCTGACGATGCGAGTATCAGAGGCCAAGGCGGGCTCGGGTTGCAATTGTCATTGCAATGCATGCGAAGGCGGCCACCACTGCGGCAACCCGCCCAACTGCAACATCAGAAGGTAGCCGCCGGCGATCAGCCGCCTACGCACGAATAGCGCGACCGTTCGCCGGTTCGTGCTTGCGCGCGTTAACCGGCCCCGGGGTATTTCTCCTGCGTAAATAAGCGCAGGAGGCGAGGCGATGACGACGACAACCCCCAAGTACATGGCGGTGCAGGGCGCGGCGTTGCTGGTTGCCGGCGCCTTCCTCGTGGTCGGCGTGCTGCGGTTTCATCCCGGGCGTGACGACCGACTACGACCTGCTGGAATGGGCCGGGCACCATTCCGGCGCGAAGCTCTTCGGGGTGTTCGCGGTGTCCGGCCTGCACAACGTCCTGCACCTGGTGTTCGGCGTCGTCGGCTTGGTGCTGACCCGCAGCTATGCCGCGGCGCGCGCGTATCTGCTCGGCGGCGGGCTGGTCTACCTCGGCCTCTGGGTGGCACGGATGTTCATCGACCACAGCAGGGCCAACATCGTGCCGGTCAACGGCGCCGACAACTGGCTGCACTTCGGGCTGGGCGGCGGCATGGTGCTGCTCGGCCTCACCCTCGCCGGCCAGCGCGACCCGACCAAGCGGCGGACCGAGGTCGCGAAAGCCCACGGCCTGAGGGTCTGGCCGAAGTCGCTGCAGTGACGCACGTTCGACACGGCCTCCGGCTGGCGCTAGGCGATCGACAGCGCGATGCCGTCCAGGATGTCGTGCTCGCTGACCACCAGCTCGTCGATGCCCGCCCGGCTCGCCCAGCGCGTACGCGAGTTCCTCGACGATGATGGCCCCGCCGCCGATGACGTCGACGCGGCCCTCATGCATCGGCCCCAGCGCGGCGCGCTGCTGACGCGTCATCGCGATCAACTCGTCGCATACCGGCAGCAGGTCGCCGAACCCCACCCGGGACAGGTGGATCGCCTCCGAGTCGTAGGTCGTCATCTGCTGCGCCAGCGCCGACAGCGTCGTCATGGTGCCGGCCACGCCCACCCAGGTGCGGGCCCGCTCGACGGGCACCACCCGCAGCGCCTCGCCCAGCGCCTCGCGGATCACGTCCCGCGCGGCGGCGATCTCCGCGGCCGTCGGCGGATCGGAGTGCAGGCAGCGCTCGGTCAGCCGCACGCACCCGATGTCGGCGGAGAAGCTCGCCTCGACGTCGCGCGAGCCCAGCACCACTTCGGTCGACCCGCCGCCGAGGTCGACGACCACGAAAGGCGCTGAGGCGGGGTCTAATTCGTCGACAGCACCGTGGAACGACAACGCGGCCTCCTCGGTGCCGGTGATCACCTCGGCGACCGCGCCCGGAACCACCGCACCCAGCACCTCGGCGGTCATCGCGAAGAACACGTCGCGGTTGGCGGCGTCGCGGGCGGCCGACGTCGCCACCATCCGCACCTTGGACACCTCGAAACTGCGCAGCAACTCGGCGTAGTCGACCAGCGCCGCCTTGGTGCGCGCCAGCGCGTCGGGCGCGAATTGCCCTGTGGCGTCGACGCCTTGGCCCAGCCGCACGATCCGCATCTCGCGGTGCACGTCGCGCAGCCGGCCATCGACCTTGTCGGCGATCAAGAGCCGGATCGAGTTGGTGCCGCAGTCGACTCGCCGCCGACCCGTCGCTTCACGTCGACCCACCTGCCCCTTCTCCAGGATGCCTGCCATCGCCGGCTCGTCGGCCAACACCGCCAGCGCTTCGTCGCCGAACGGATTCACACCGGGCCCCTTGGCCAGCGAGTGCGCGATCACCACATGCAGACACTTGACCCGCTCGGGCATGCCGCCACCGGAAAACGTTGTGCCCAGCGACTCGATCGCGTCGCGCTCGGCCAGATAGGACTCGTGCGCCCGGCGGTACGCGGCGGCCAGCTGCGGATCCTGTTGCAGCCGTTCGGTCATCTCCCGCATCAGGCCCGACGATTCCAGCCGGCTGGCCGCCGCGGTCAGCGCCGGGTGCGTCAGGTAGTACAGCGTCGGAAACGGCGTTCCGTCAGGCAGTCTCGGCGCCGTCTTGACGACGCCGGGCTCGCCGTTCGGGCAGCGGTAGGCGATCTCGAGCACGCCGCGGGGCTCGCGGCCCAGCTGCCGCGCGACGGCGTCGAGATCCGCTGCGTCAACCACCGGGAGGGGGCGCACTGGGCGGAGCGGGCGGTGGCGGTGGCGGACCGGGCGGCGGCGCGTCGGGCGCGATGGTCGGCGAAACACCATGCGGCGCATCGGCGATGGTGTGCCACAGCGACGTGTACCAGGGTTCGTCGGGCTTCGCCGTCGCGGGCTCGCCGCCGGGCGTCGCCTGGCACGGCCGCGTTCGCCGGCAACTGCACCTGATACGGAATGTCGCCTGGCATCACGAATCCGAGCCGCTCACGTGCCTGCGCCGCGATGAACACCGGGTCGGCGAGCTTGACCTTCTGCTCTTCGAGTTCGGCGATCTGCGCGCGCAGCTGCTCCTCGGTGGCCTTCAGCTGCTTCATCTCGGTGCGCTGCGCGAAGTAGGTGCGCACCGGACCCGCGATGGTCAGGGTGAGCACGCAGACCACCGCGGCCAGAATCGCCGCCCGCCGGGCCGCCGAGCCGAACCGCTGCTCGGACTGCTGCTCTGCCGACGCGACGATGGATTCGCGGATCGGTCTCCGTTCGGCTTCGGCTTCGGCGCTCGGCCTCCGGCGCCGGCTTCGCGTCTCGGTCGCGCGCGGCTGGCGGCGGGCAGGCGCCGTCCCCTTCGGACGGCCCGCCGGGGACCGTCGCTTCGGATCGGGCCGTTTCGCCTCGGGCACGGGTTATTTGGCCTCCACCGAGAAGCGCGGGAAGGCCAGGTCACCGGCGTAGCGGGCGGCGTCGCCGAGCGTCTCCTCGATGCGCAGCAGCTGGTTGTACTTGGCGACCCGCTCGCTGCGCGCCGGCGCACCGGTCTTGATCTGGCCGCTGCCGACCGCGACGGCGAGGTCGGCGATCGTGGTGTCCTCGGTCTCGCCGCTGCGGTGGCTCATCATCGTGCGGTAGCCGCTGTTGTGCGCCAGCGCCACCGCGTCCAGCGTCTCGGTGAGCGTGCCGATCTGGTTGACCTTCACCAAAAGTGCGTTGGCCGCGCCCTTTTCGATGCCGTCCTCGAGACGCTCCGGGTTGGTGACGAACAGGTCGTCGCCGACGATCTGGACGCGGTCGCCGATCGCCGTCGTCAGCGCCACCCAGCCGTCCCAGTCGTCCTCGGACAGCGGGTCCTCGATCGACACCAGCGGGTAGGAGTCGATCAGGCCGGCGTAGAACTCCGACATCTGCTCGGCGGTGCGGGTCTCCTTCTCGAACGCTGTAACCCGTTCCGTCGGTGAAGAATTCGGTCGCCGCGACGTCGAGCGCCAGCGCCACGTCGGAGCCCGGCTTGAAGCCGGTCGCCTCGATGGCGCTCAGGATCAGATCCAGCGCGGCCTTGGTGCCTGCCACGTCGGGCGCGAACCCGCCCTCGTCGCCGAGGCCGGTGGCCAGCCCCTGCTTCTTGAGCACCGACTTCAGCGAGTGGTACACCTCGGCGCCCCAGCGCAGCGCCTCCTTGAAGCTGGGCGCACCGATCGGCGCGACCATGAACTCCTGGACGTCGACGCCGGTGTCGGCGTGCGCGCCGCCGTTGAGGATGTTCATCATCGGCACCGGCAGGATGTGCGCGTTGGGCCCGCCGATGTAGCGGAACAGCGGCAGCGCCGCCGACTCCGCCGCGGCCTTGGCCACCGCCAGCGACACCCCGAGCATCGCGTTGGCGCCCAGCCGCGACTTGTCCGGCGTGCCGTCGAGGTCGACCAGCGCCTGGTCGACCAGCCGCTGATCGTCGGCGCTCAGCCCGATGACCGCGGGCGCGATCTCGTCGAGCACGGCCTCCACCGCCTTCTCGACGCCCTTGCCGCCGTAGCGGGTACCGCCGTCGCGCAGCTCCACCGCCTCGTGCTCGCCGGTCGACGCGCCCGACGGCACCGCGGCGCGGGCGAACGTGCCGTCCAGCAGGGCCACTTCGACCTCGACCGTCGGGTTACCGCGGGAATCGAGGATCTCGCGGGCTCCGACCTGCTCGATGATGGGCACTGGCGTCTCCTTGCGTCTTGGTCAGATGTGGCCTGGACGGAATTGAGCCTAGAGCGTGTACCGTCGCGCGGCGTGTTTAGAGGGGGTGTCCGTTGGCGTAGGCCGTCGCCCAGTCCCGCACCGTGCGCGCGTACTGGTCGGAGTGGTTGTAGGCGCGCAGCGCGTCCATCCAGCCGCGAGGGCGTGGCCAGGTCCTTGCCGCGCCAGCACAGATAGCCGGCCGCCGACAGCGCCGCGTCGTCGAAATTGTCCGGGCTGATGATGCCGTCGTTGTTGGCGTCGACGCCGTAGAGCTTCCACGTCTCGGGGATGAACTGCATCGGTCCCATGGCCCTGGCGTACTCCGGTCGCCGTCCATGTCGCCGCCGTCGTCGTGTCCATGATCTCCAGGTTGCCGTTGGTGCCGTCGAGGCGGACGCCGCGGATCGGCGGCGTGACGTCGCCGTTCGGCGCGATGACCGCGCCGCGGTAGGTGCCGTGGTGGCTCTCCACCTGACCGATGCCGGCCAGCGTCGTCCACGCCAGATGGCAGTCGGGGTTCTCCACCTCGGCGACGCGCGCGGCGTAGGCGTAGGCCTCGAGCGCGGCGACCGGCATGCCCAGTGCGGGCGCGCGTTGGGCCGCCCATTCGTGCAGCTGATCGGCGGGCCTGCCCTTGGCGTGGGTGTCGATCTTGGGCACCGGATCGCCGGCGGCGGCGGCACGCCCTCGGGAATCGGCGTGCCCAGCTGCCACGAGCAGCTGGAAGCCATCAGCAGCGCTGTCGCGCCGATCACCGCGACAGCCCGCAGCCAACGCACTGGCGACACCGGACTCCCTCAAACCCACTCTGGTCGTTGCCCATCGTCCCACGCGCTCGGACCAGATCCGCAACCGTCACCGGACGTGTACCTTCCCACCTCGTGCCCTGATAAGGTGAGCCACACCTTGCTTTGGTTAGCCAAAGCAAAGTGCGCGGATACTGGCGTAGCGAGGACAAGTCGATGACTGCTGGTACGGACCTTCGGTGTCAGTATTCATGCCGCCGCGCCCAACATCACGTCGCAGCTGTTCGGAAGCGGTTTGATCGGTCTGCGCGAGGGCCTCGAGGCCGCAATCGTCGTCACGATCCTGGTGGCGTTCCTGGTCAAGTCGGAACGCCGCGACGCCCTGAAATGGGTGTGGCTGGGCGTCGGCCGCAGCAATCGCGATGACCGTCGTGGTCTTCCTGGTCATCCAGTTCGGCGAGAACACGATCTCGGGCCTGGCCGCCGAGGCCATCGCCGGCATCGCGTCGCTGGTCGCCGTCGCGATCGTCACGACGATGGTGCTCTGGATGAAGAGGGCCGCCGCGTCGATGTCGGGCGAGCTGCGCGGCGACATGGCAGCGCGCGCTCGAGACGGGCTCGCTGGCGGTGCTCGCGCTGGCGTTCCTGGCCGTCGGCCGCGAAGGCGTCGAGACCGCCCTGTTCATGGTCGGCTACGCCGAAGCCCAGACGGCGTGGCCGCTGATCGGACTCATCATCGGGGTGCTGGTCGCCGCCGCGATCGCCTACGGCATGTACGCCGGCGCGCATGCGCATCAACCTCGCCAAGTTCTTCTCATACACCGGCGTGCTTCCTGATCGTCGTCGCCGCCGGGATCCTGTCCTACGGCATCGGCGCCCTGCAGACGGTCGGCTGGCTGCCCGGCCTGGCGCGCAAGGCGTTCGACATCACGCACGTGGTTCAACTGGTCGTCCTGGTACGGCGAGATCATCCAGGGCATCTTCAACGTCACGCCGACGCCGACCGTGCTGCAGCTCGTGGCGTGGCTGGCCTACCTCGTCATCGTGCTGGCGATCTTCCTGCGCCCGACGAAGGCGCCCGCGAAACCCGATCCTTCCCCACAACCTCTACCCGAACCCGAAAGGTCCACCACGTGAAGCTTCATTCGTCCCTCGCCATCGCCACCGCTGCGCTGGCGGGTCTGGCACTGACGAGCTGCCAGGCCAAGGAGGAGGCGAAACCCGCCGACCCGGGCAAGAGCGCCCCCGCCGAGATCACCGTCACCGCGTCCGACACGCGCGTGCGAGCTGTCGGGCACCGAAGGCGCAACCGGGGCCAAGCACTTTCGTCATCACCAACAACGGCACCAAGGTGACCGAGTTCTACGTCTACGGCGAGGGCGAGCGGGTGATGGGTGAGGTGGAGAACATCTCCCCCGGGCTGCAGCGCAAGCTGATCGTGCAGCTCGGCGAGCCCGGCACCTACCAGACGGCGTGCAAGCCCGGCATGGTCGGCGACGGCATCCGCGGCGACTTCAAGGTCACCGGCGACTCCGTCAAGATCGACGACGAGGGCAAGTTCAAGGAGGCCTCCGACAGCTACAAGCGCTACGTGAACAGCCAGACCGACGCGCTGATCGCGGCCACGCAGGTGTTCGTCGACGCGGTCAAGAAGGGCGATGTCAACGCGGCCAAGGCTCAGTTCCCGATCGCGCGCACCTACTACGAGCGCATCGAGCCGGTGGCCGAGTCGTTCCCCAACGATCTCGATCCCCGCATCGACCTGCGCGAGGCGGATCTGGAACCGGGCCAGAAGTGGACCGGCTTCCACCGGCTTGGAGAAGGACCTGTGGGTGACCGGCCTGCAGCCCGACACCAACGCGATGGCCGACCAGCTGATGGCCGACGTCAAGGAACTCGACGCCGGCGTGAAGGCCCCCGACTACACCATCGACTCGACCCAGATCGCCGGTGGCGCACAGGGTCTGCTCGACGAGATCGCGGCGAGCAAGATCACCGGCGAAGAGGACATCTTCAGCCACACCGACCTGTGGGACTTCAAGGCCAACGTCGAGGGCTCGCAGACCGCGGTGGCATCGGTGCGGCCGATCCTCGACGAGCGCAACGCCGATCTCGGCAAGAAGGTGGATCAGCGGTTCGCAGAAGTCGAGGCGCTGCTCGAGAAGTACCGTCAGGGCGACGGTTTCGTCTCCTACGACAAGGTGACCGAGCCGCAGCGCCAGGAGCTGTCGCGCGCCATCGACGCGCTGTCCAAGGAAGTAAGCCAGGTGCAAGGTGTCATCGCTCCCCAGTGACGCGGAAACCCCCGCGGCAGAACCGGATCCGCCACGTGGCGGTCTGTCCCGGCGCAAGCTGTTCGGCGCCGCGGGGGTGACGGCCGCGGTCGTCGGCGCGGCGGGCGCGGGTGCCCTCGCCGGCCGGGCGTCCGCGGCCAGCACCGACCTTCGGCGGGCTGGACCAACCGGTGCCGTTCCGCGGTGAGCGCCAGGCGGGCATCGTCACCGCCGCAGCAGGACCGGATGCACTTCGCCGCGTTCGACGTCACGACGGACAGCCGCGACGACGTCATCGCGCTGCTCAAGCAGTGGACCGAGATGGCCGAGCGGATGACGCAGGGCGAGGACGCGGTGCCGAACGGGGCTATCGGCGGCAATCCCTATGCGCCGCCGGACGATACCGGCGAGGCGCTGGGTCTTCCCGCGTCGCAGCTGACGCTGACCATCGGGTTCGGGCCGTCGTTCTTCGACAAGGACGGCAAGGACCGGTTCGGCATCGCCGACAAGCGCCCGGCCGCGCTCGCCGACCTGCCGAAGTTCACCAACGAGATCATCGACCCCGCCAAGTGCGGCGGCGACATCTGCATTCAGGCGTGCGCCAACGACCCGCAGGTCGCCGTGCACGCCATCCGCAACCTGGCCCGCGTCGGGTTCGGCACCGTCGCGGTGCGCTACTCGCAGCTGGGGTTCGGCCGCACATCGTCGACGACGCGCGAACAGTCCACTCCCCGAAACATGTTCGGGTTCAAGGACGGAACCAACAACCTCAAGGCCGAGGACACCGAGGCGCTGGACAAGAACGTCTGGGTCGCAACGGGTGACGGGCCCGACTGGCTGACCGGCGGCACCTATCTGGTGACGCGGCGCATCCGGAAGCGCATCGAGGCGTGGGACCGCACCACACTGCTCGAGCAGGAGCGGGTGATCGGCAGGCAGAAGGGCAGCGGCGCACCCAACGGGCTACGACGACGAGTTCGAGCAACTGGACTTCGACCTCAAGGACGACAAGGGCACGCCGCTGATCGATGTCGACGCCCACGTCCGGCTGGTGTCACCCGACCATGTCGGCGGGATCAAGATGCTGCGCCGCGGATACAACTTCACCGACGGCTCGGACGGGTTCGGGCACCTCGATGCCGGGCTGTTCTTCATCGCGTTCGTGCGGAGCCCAGCCACGAACTTCATCCCGGTGCTGGCGCAGATGTCCAGCGACGCGCTCAACGAGTACATCTTCCACACCGGCACAGCCGTTTTCGCCTGCCCGCCGGGGCTGCGCGAGGGTGATACGTCGGCCTACTGGGGTTCGACGCTGTTCGGCTGAGCGCTGTCGCGTCGAGACATGTAACCATCGCAGGACAAAGTGCGAGAAGGCGTCCGCTGGAACACCGTTTCGGCGCTTAGGCGGCTTGAGCTTCGTCGGCTCGGCATCCTCGGCGCGACGTCTTCGGGCGACGGCTCGGGACATCGACCGGCGACGGTTCAGGCACTTCGACCGGCCCTGGCTCCGGGACCTCGACCGGCCCTGGCTCGGGAACGTCGGCAGGCGTCGGCTCCGGGATTCGGTCGGGCGCGGGCTCGGTGTCCTCGGCCCGACGGCCAGTAGGCCCGCCACTCCTCCTCGGTGATCTCCCCGAGCGTCGCCACGTCGAGTTCCTCCGGCACATCCTCACCGCGGCGGCCCGCCGCGATGGCGTGCTCGACGCGGCGCACGGTGTCCATGAACTCCAGAACCGCTGAGCGCAAGGCATTCTCGGCGTCCGAATCCGACCGACACGGTCACCGACGTGATGGTGTCCGGGATCAGATCGGCCGGCAGCCCCGCGGCCGCAGACCCGCTCAAGAACCTTCTGCGCCAACGCCAATGCGGGCTGCCCGGTCGGCACGTCATCCATGGACGAGATCGCGTGACTTCTCTAGAGCCTTGCGCTCCTCCCACTGCGCGAGCTGCTCGTCCAGCGAGATCGACTCACCGGCGAGCACGGCGGGCACCCGATTGCCGAGCTTGCGCACCAGCGAATCGGCCACGTCGTCGATGGTGAACGGATGCTGTGGCGCGTCCTCGGCGATGCGCGCGTGAAACAGCACCTGCAGCAACACGTCTCCGAGCTCCTCGCGCAGCTCGTCGGCGTTGCCGCCGCGCACCGCGTCGAACACCTCGTAGGTCTCCTCGAGCAGGTAGCGGCGCAGCGAATCGTGTGTCTGCTCGCTTTCCCACGGCCCGGACGTGCGCAGCTTGTCCATCATCGCCACCGCGTCGACCAGCCGCTCCCCCGGCGCGGAGTCGGGCGCAGCGATCAGCTTGTCCCCTGCGGCCAGGCGCGCCTTCACCGCGGGGTGGTCGGGATCGGACGACAGCAACACCGGGGCGTCCTCGCCGTCGTAGGCCGGACGGGCCGCAGGCAGCGACCACGGCACCTTGACGGGCATCTCCTCGGTGTACTGAACGTCACCGGTCAGCAAGTCGATCGCCTCGACGGGAACCAGCGAAGGGCGGCGTGGGTCGACCAGGACGACTGTCATGTCGTTGGTCGCTTGTCATTCATCGCCGGTGCACCTCCGAACTTCGTTATATCAACACCTTCCTGGGGTTTCCCATCGAGGGCCAACACCAACCCGGCCACCATGGCAACGAGTTCAAGATCACGAATCCGCGGCGCCCCAACGCCAGAACCCGCTCGCGGGATCGGCACTTGCACCGTCGACGTCGTCGCGCGGTAGTTCGCGCTCGGGTACAAGCCGCTTGAGCCGTAGTTGCTGAGAGTCCACCAACTGCAGCGGCGAAATCCGCAGCGTCGACTCGGAGATCGCGCTGATTTCGGTGATCCCGTAGTGGCGCAGCAGCAGCCGCAGCCGCGCCACCGCGACCAATCGCTGCGCGGGCTCAGGCAGCGGCCCGTACCGGTCGACAAGCTCCTCGACAACCGAGTCGACCGCGGCGTCATCGGCGGCCGCGGCCAGCCGCCGGTAGCCCTCCAGCCGCAGCCGGTCACTGCCGATGTAGTCCGGCGGCAGGTGCGCGTCGACCGGCAGGTCGATCCGGACATCCTTCGGTTCCTCACGGCGCGAGAACGGTTTTCCCGTCGGCCGCCGCGCGGTAGGCCTCGACCGCCTCGCCGACCAGCCGCACGTACAGGTCGAAGCCGACCCCGGCGACGTGTCCGGACTGCTCGGCGCCGAGCACGTTTCCGGCGCCGCGGATTTCGAGATCCTTCATCGCCACCGCCATGCCCGCGCCGAGCTCGTTGTTCTGCGCGATCGTCGCGAGCCGGTCGTAGGCGGTCTCGGTGAGCGGAACCTCCGGCGGATACAGGAAATAGGCGTAGCCACGCTCGCGGCTGCGCCCGACCCTGCCGCGCAACTGATGTAGCTGTGAGAGCCCGAACGTGTCGGCCCGTTCGACGATCAGCGTGTTGGCATTCGAGATGTCCAGGCCGGTCTCGACGATCGTCGTGCACACCAGAATGTCGAACTCACGGTTCCAGAATCCCTCGACGGTGCGCTCCAACTGCTCCTCGGGCATCTGCCCGTGCGCGACGGCGACCCGCGCCTCCGGCACCAGCGTCCGCACCTTGGCGGCGGCCTGGTCGATGGAGCGGACCCGGTTGTGGATGTAGAAGGCCTGCCCGTCGCGCAGCATCTCGCGCCGCAAGGCCGCCGCGACCTGCTTGTCGTCGTGCGGGCCGACATAGGTCAGCACCGGATAGCGCTCCTCGGGCGGGGTGAGGATCGTCGACATCTCCCGGATGCCCGCCAGGCTCATCTCCAGCGTGCGCGGGATCGGGGTGGCGCTCATGGTCAGCACGTCGACGTGGGTGCGCATCGACTTGATGTGCTCCTTGTGCTCGACGCCGAAGCGCTGCTCCTCGTCGACCACGACCAGGCCGAGGTCTTTCCACGTCACACCGGTCTGCAGCAGCCGGTGCGTGCCGATCACGATGTCGACCGAGCCGTCCTTCATGCCCTCCAGCGCCGCCCGCGACTCGGCGGGGTCGGTGAACCGGGACAGGCCCTTCACCGTGACCGGGAAGCCGGCCATCCGTTCGGAGAACGTCTGCAGGTGCTGATCGGCCAGCAGCGTCGTCGGCACCAGCACCGCCACCTGCTTGCCGTCCTGCACCGCCTTGAACGCCGCGCGCACCGCGATCTCGGTCTTGCCGTAGCCGACGTCACCGCAGATCACCCGGTCCATCGGGACCGGCTTCTCCATATCGGACTTGACCTCGGTGATCGCGGTCATCTGGTCGACGGTCTCGGTGAACCCGAACGCGTCCTCCATCTCGGCCTGCCACGGCGTGTCCGGGGCGAACGCATGGCCCGCCGACGCCTGGCGCTTGGCGTACAGCGACACCAGTTCGGCGGCGATCTCCCTGACCGCCCGGCGGGCCTTGGTCTTCGTGTTCGCCCAGTCGCTGCCGCCGAGCCGGGACAGCGTCGGCGATTCACCGCCGACGTAGCGCGACAGCTGATCGAGCGAGTCCATCGGGACGTAGAGCCGGTCGTGATCCCGCCGCCCCGATTCTTGCTCGACCCGTATTCGAGCACCAGGTACTCGCGGCGGGCGCCGCCGACCACCCGCTCGGTCATCTCGATGAACCGACCGATGCCGTGCTGGTCGTGCACCACCAGATCGCCCGCGGTCAGCGCCAGCGGGTCGACGACATTGCGGCGCTTGGCGGCCAGCCGCTTGCCTTCGATGGCGGTCGCCCGGTTACCGGTCAGGTCGGTCTCGGTGATCACGACGAGGTTGGCCCCGGCGATCACCACGCCGTCGTGCAGCGGACCCTTGAGCACCCCGACGACGCCCTCTTTCGGCGCCGCGCCTGGCTCCAACATCGTTGCGGGAGTGTCGGATTCGCCGAGCTGCTCGACGACGCGGTGCGCCGTGCCGGTGCCGGGGGTGACGACGACGGCGTAGCCGCCCGTCGCGACGTGGGCGCGCAGCATCGCGAAGATCTCGGTGATGTTCGACTGCTGGCCGCGCGCCGACGGTGCCGGCCGGATGTTCAGCTCGAGCGCCGACTCGTCGGAAAGCTGCGAAAGCGTCCACCACGGGTGCCCGCCCTCGCGGGCGGCGGCGCGAGCGTCGTCGAGGTCGACGAAACCCGATGCGCCAAGGGCTTCGATGTCGATCGGCACGTCACCGCCGACCGCGGCCGTCGACCAGGAGGCTTCCAGGAACTCGCGGCCGGTCTTGATCAGGTCGGCCGCGCGGGTGCGGACCTTCTCCGGATCGCAGATCAACAGCGGCGTGCCCGCGGGCAGGTGCGCTGACAGCGTCGACAATTCGTCTGCGCGCAGCAGCGGCAGCAGGGCCTCCATGCCGTCGACGGGGATGCCCTCGGCCAGCTTGGCAAGCATGTCGGGGATGCTGCCGGTGACGCTGTTCTCCACCGGCGGGTGCTCGGCGGCCAGCTTGGCGGCCCGGTCGCGGACATCTTCGGTGAGCAGCATTTCCCTGCACGGCACGGCGACCACCGAATCGACGGCGATCTCGGGGATCGAGCGCTGGTCGGCGACGGCGAACATCCGCATCTCGGAGATCTCATCGCCCCAGAACTCGGCGCGCACCGGGTGCTCGGCCGTCGGCGGGAAAACGTCGAGGATGCCGCCGCGCACCGCGAACTCGCCACGCTTGCCGACCATGTCGACCCGGGTGTAGGCCAGGTCGACCAGCCGCGCGATGACGTAGAGTGTTGTCGAATGTCGCGGCCGGAGCCGCTCCGGCGGCGAATTCGGCTTCGGCTCCGACGGTCAGCGTCACCGGCTCGATCTCGGCCAGGTCGGGCGCCATCGGCTGCAGCAGCGATCGCGTCGTGGTGACCACGACCCGCAACGGCGGGCCGAGGCGCTCGTCGTCGGGATGGGCCAACCGGCGCAACAGCATCAGCCGCGCGCCGATCGTGTCGACGCCCGGCGACAACCGCTCGTGCGGCAGCGTCTCCCACGACGGGAACAACGCGACCGCCTCGCCGAGCACGCCGCGCAGTTCGGCGGTCAGGTCGTCGGCTTCGCGCCCGGTGGCGGTGACCACGAGCAGCGGACCGGCCTGCGCCAGCGCGCTCGCCGCGTACACCCGGGCGCTGGCAGGGCCGACGAGGGTGAGATCGCTGGGTCTGTCCTCGGCGCGACGGACGACATCGGCCAACGAGGGATCGCGTAGCGCCAATTCAATGAGCCCCGCGATCGGGGTTTGAACATGGGTGATCCCCGATGCGGTCATGATGTATCCATCCTAGGCAAGCCCCGAAATGCTTGCGGCCCCGACCAAAACGCGCGGAACGTCTACTCGTCGAGCAGCAGCGGGTCGTTCTCGAGGTGCAGCAGCCCGTTCCAACACAGGTTCACCAGATGCGCGGCCACAACTTCCTTCTTCGGCTCGCGCACATCGAGCCACCACTGCGCGGTCATCGACACCGACCCGACAAGCGCCTGGGCGTACAGCGGTGCGGTCTCGGGGTCGAGGCCGCGACGGGAGAAGTCACCGGCCAGGATCGACGACACCTGGTTGACGGCCTCGTTGAGCAGCGTGGAGTAGGTGCCGCCCGCCGTGATGGCAGCCGGGGAGTCGCGAATCAAGATGCGGAAGCCGTCGGTGCGTTCATCGACATAGGTCAGCAGCGCCAGCGCCACCCGCTCGATCCGCAGCCTGGACCGGTTGTTGGTCATTTTCGTCAGCGACGACGTGATGCGGTCCAGCAGCGCCGACATCTCACGGTCGACCACCACCGCGTAGAGCCCCTCCTTGCCGCCGAAGTGCTCATAAACGACGGGTTTGGAGACGTTGGCGCGCTGCGCGATCTCCTCGATCGAGGTGCCCTCGTACCCGCGCTCTGCGAACAGCGTCCGTGCGACGTCGATCAGCTGATGGCGCCGCTCGGCGCCGGTCATCCTCGCGCGGGGCGCACGCACTTCCTTGTCGGGTGCTGCCACGTCCTTCAGGGTAGGCCCCGGGCAGTGGTAACTAGCGCCGTCGCGCCCCGAAGCAGACCTGAGTACATGCGAAGTAAAACTCGCCGCCAGCGGCCAACTGCTCCTGCTCGGCCTTCCAGTCGCCGACGAGCATCGGCGGCGTGTCATGCCGACCCCTGCTCGACGGCGTACTGGTAGATCGTGCCCACAATCGAGCCGCCGAAGGCTCTCGGCGGTCAAGGGCGGGTGCTGACCGAAGGCGTGGCCGTCCGTCGTCACGTCCGCGAAGCCGGCATCGATGAAGTTGGCGCGTCAGTGCTCCGCGGCAGCGACGGGTGAACCAGGTGGACTTGTCCCACGCGTCGAGCATCCGCTGCATCCGCGCGATGCGTCGGCGGTAGATCGTCGTCTAGCGACACCGTCGCCCAGTCGACGTCCCACGATCACGAACCCTGCCGCCCGGCCGCAGGCGCGCGATGTATTTCTGCCAGCGCGGCGGCGACATCGGGTACGTATTCGAGGAACCTGCACCGATACCGCCGCATCGAATGCGCCGTCGGGCACCGGCAGCGCCGTTGCCTCGGCCTCGTAGAACGCGACGTTGTCGTGCCCCTCGACCCGTTTCGCCGCCACCGCCAGCATTGGCCTTGGAGACGTCGACGCCGGTGACCGAGCCATCGACGCCGACCTGGTCGAGCAGCTCCTTGACGTAGAAGCCGGGCCCGCAACCCACGTCGAGCACGTGCTCCCCCGGCTGCACAGCGATCGCCTCCCCGACAAGCCGCCGCCGGCGCACCACGTCGCGCCGGTTGTAGAGCACTTCCAGCTGGCTGGCCATACTCTCGTAGGCGAACGTACCGAGCCGCGCCACGCCAGCAGCGTATCGCACTTCGACTAAAGTCTCCTCGCAGGAACAGCGGTTAACCGCTGGTGAGCGATCCGTCGTGGTGTAATCGGCAGCACCTCTGATTTTGGTTCAGAAAGTTCAGGTTCGAGTCCTGGCGACGGAGCTTGGTTAAGGCGGAGGTTCGATTGACTACCCATGGCGAGGCCGCGGTCCTGGTTCTGGCGGCCGGCGCGGGTACCCGCATGCGGTCGGACACCCCGAAGGTGCTGCACACACTGGCAGGCCGCAGCATGCTGTCGCACGCGCTGCATTCGGTGGCCAAGGCCGCGCCTGCTCACCTCGTGGTCCTGCTGGGCCATGACCGTGACCGGGTCGAGCCCGCGGTCGCCGAGCTGGCCGACTCACTGGGCCGGCCGATCCTGGTCGCGGTCCAGGAGCAACAGCTCGGCACCGGCCACGCGGTGGGCTGCGCCCTTTCGGCACTACCAGACGACTTCACTGGCATCGTCGTGGTGACCTACGGCGATGTGCCGCTGCTGGACGCCGACACGCTGGCCGGACTGGTCGCCGCGCACCGCGCGGAGGCCGCCGCGGCGACCGTGCTCACCACGACGCTGCCCGATCCGACCGGCTACGGCCGCATCGTCCGCACCAAGGACGGTGAGGTGACCGGCATCGCCGAACAGGCCGACGCCGACCCGTCGCAGCTGGCCATACAAGAGATCAACGCCGGTGTGTATGCGTTCGACATCGCGGCGCTGCGCTCGGCGCTGAGCCGGCTGCGGCCCCACAACGCCCAGCAGGAGCTCTACCTGACCGATGTGATCTCGATCGTCCGCTCCGACGGGGACGTCGTGCGGGCCTGGCACGTCGATGACTCCATGCTGGTCGCCGGGGTCAACGATCGGGTGCAGCTGGCCGAGCTCGGCGCCGAGCTCAACCGGCGCATCGTCGCCGCGCATCAGCGGGCGGGTGTGACGATCGTCGATCCCGCCACCACCTGGATCGACGTCGACGTGACCGTAGGCCGCGACACTGTGATCCACCCGGGCACGCAGCTGCTTGGCGGCACCCGCATCGGCGGCCGCTGCCGCATCGGCCCCGACACCACGCTGACCGACGTCGCCGTCGGCGACGAGGCCGCGGTGGTGCGCACCCACGCCACGTCCGCGGTCATCGGCGACGGCGCCGACGTCGGGCCGTTCACGTATCTGCGACCCGGCACCGTGCTTGGCGCCGACGGCAAGCTCGGCGCGTTCGTCGAAACCAAGAACGCGACCGTCGGCACCGGCACCAAGGTGCCGCACCTGACCTACGTCGGCGACGCCGACATCGGCGAGCACAGCAACATCGGCGCGTCGAGCGTGTTCGTCAACTACGACGGAGAGAACAAGAGCCGCACCACAATTGGCTCGCATGTCCGGACGGGATCGGACACCATGTTCGTCGCGCCGGTGAACGTTGGCGACGGCGCCTACACCGGTGCGGGCACGGTCGTGCGTGACGACGTACCGCCCGGCGCGCTGGCCGTGTCGGCGGGCCCGCAGCGCAACATCGAGGGCTGGGTGGAGCGAAAGCGACCCGGCTCGGCCGCGGCGGAGGCGGCCCGCAAAGCCCGCGAAAACCCCTCCGAGGCGGCAGCCGAAGACGAGTGATCAGACGCCTTCTGTTGGCAATCTGGTAACCGGGCAACGCACCGGCCGAAAGGCTACGTACGATTGGCCCGTATCGAACCCCGACCGGCGAGGGCGCACAGTGGGCACCGACTGGACCGACAACCGCAAGAACCTGATGCTCTTCTCGGGTCGCGCGCACCCCGAACTGGCCGAACAGGTGGCCAAGGAGCTTGACGTCCCGGTCACCGCGCAGACCGCCCGCGACTTCGCCAACGGCGAGATCTTCGTTCGGTTCGATGAATCGGTCCGCGGTTGCGATGCGTTCGTCCTGCAGTCGCATCCGGCGCCGCTGAACCAGTGGCTGATGGAACAGCTGATCATGATCGACGCGCTCAAGCGAGGCAGCGCCAAGCGCATCACCGCCGTTGTGCCGTTCTATCCGTACGCCCGCCAGGACAAGAAGCACCGCGGCCGCGAGCCGATCTCGGCACGGCTGGTGGCCGACCTGTACGAGACGGCCGGTGTCGACCGCATCGTCACCGTCGATCTGCACACCGACCAGATCCAGGGCTTCTTCGACGGCCCCGTCGACCACATGCGCGCACAGCCGCTGCTGTGCGGCTACATCGCCGACAACTACGCCGACCACGACATGGTCGTGGTCTCGCCCGACTCCGGCCGCGTGCGCGTCGCCGAGAAGTGGGCCGACGCGCTCGGGGGCGTGCCGCTGGCCTTCATTCACAAGACCCGCGACCCGCTGGTGCCCAACCAGGTGAAGTCGAACCGCGTCGTCGGCGACGTCAAAGGCAAGACCTGCATCCTGACCGACGACATGATCGACACCGGCGGAACCATTGCGGGCGCGGTCAAGCTGCTTCATGAAGACGGCGCAGGAGATGTCATCATCGCCGCCACACATGGAGTGCTCTCCGAACCCGCGTCGCAGCGGCTGGCGGAGTGCGGTGCCCGCGAGGTGATCGTCACCAATACGCTGCCGGTCGGCGAGGACAAGCAGTTCCCGCAGCTGACCGTCCTGTCCATCGCGCCGCTGTTGGCGAGCACCATCCGGGCGGTATTCGAGAACGGTTCTGTGACAGGGCTGTTCGACGGGTCGGCATAGTGCCGAAGAGCGTCATCTACCACAATCCACGCTGCAGTACCTCACGCAAGACTCTGGACTTGTTGCGGGACAACGGCATCGAGCCCGAAGTGGTCCAGTATTTGAAGACGCCGCCGTCGCGCGCTCAGCTGGTCAAGATGATCAAGGATGCGGGTATCGACGTCCGTACCGCGGTGCGCAAGCGGGAATCGCTGTACGACGAGCTGGACCTCGCCGATGCCAGCGACGACGAACTGCTCGACGCGATGGCCGAGCATCCGATCCTGATCGAGCGGCCATTCGTCGTCACTCCCAAAGGCACCCGGTTGGCCCGGCCGATCGACGCGGTTCGCGAGATTCTGTGAGGGCTCGCTGGGCGACTGCCGTGGCCCTGGTGGCAATCGCAGCGACGGGCTGCGGCGCGGAAACGCCTGACTACCACTCGATCTGGTCGACGTCGAGCGCAGCGCCAGCGCCAACCACCACTACGGGGGCGCCGGTGCCGATCGCCAAGTTCCTCGAGGACGCGGGCGTCAACGGCGAGCCCGTCGACCCAGCCAAGCTCACCGACCTGACCGTGACGATGCCGAAGCCGAAGGGCTGGCAGCAGTACAGCAATCCGAACTTCGCGCCGGGAACACAGGTGATCGCCAAGAACGACACCTACCCCACCGCGATGTTGGTCGTGCTGAAGCTCAACGGCCCCTTCGACGTCAACGAGGCCGTCAAGCACGGTTACGTCGACGCGGAACTGTCGCAGAACTTCAAGCGGCTCAACGCCTCCACCGACAACTGGCACGGCTTCCCGTCGTCGATGATCGAGGGCAGCTACGACCTCAACGACCGCCGCATGCACAGCTACAACCGCATCGTCATCGCCACCGGCGCGCCCGCCGGCGAATCAACGCTATCTCGTGCAGTTCACCGTGACCGGGTACGCGGAGAAGGCCGTCGAGGAGGCGTCGGACATCGAGGCGGTCATCAAGGGCTTCAACGTCGCGGTGCCCGGCACACCGCCGAAGTAGCGCATTAGGCTTCGTGCCATGACTGAGTGGACCGCAGCGGATCTGCCTTCGTTCGCCGGACGCACCGTGATCGTCACCGGTGCCAACAGTGGCCTCGGCGAGGTCACCGCACGTGAGCTGGCCCGCGTGGGCGCCAAGACGATCCTTGCCGTGCGCAACACAGCCAAGGGCGACGCAGCCGCCGCGGGCATGACGGGCGACGTCGAGGTCCGCAAGCTCGACCTCCAGGACCTGGCCTCGGTGCGATCCTTCGCCGACGGCGTCGACGGCGTCGACGTGCTCATCAACAACGCGGGCATCATGGCCGTGCCGTTCGCGCAGACCGTCGACGGTTTCGAGAGCCAGATCGGCACCAACCACCTCGGCCATTTCGCACTGACGAACCTGTTATTGCCCAAGATCACCGACCGGGTCGTGACTGTGGCGTCGATGATGCACCTGCTGGGCTACATCAGCCTCAAGGACCTGAACTGGAAGGCTCGGCCTTATTCCGCATGGCTGGGCTATGGGCAGTCCAAGCTCGCCAACCTGCTGTTCACCAAGGAACTGCAGCGTCGGCTCGACGCGGCCGGGTCCACGGTTAAGGCGCACGCTGCCCACCCGGGCTACTCCGAGACCAACCTGCAGGGCCAGACCGGCAATCCGATCGGCACGGTCGTGTGGAATGCCGGCACCAAGCTCGTCGCGACCGACGCCGACTTCGGCGCCCGCCAGACGCTCTATGCCGCCTCGCAGGACCTGCCCGGCAACACCTACATCGGTCCTCGGCTCGCGATGCGCGGTGCGACCGGGCCCACTCCCTTCCGCAGCCCGCTGGCCCGCAACGCCAAGAAGGCCGCGGCGCTCTGGGAGCTGTCCGAGCAGCTCACGGACACCAAATTTCCGCTTTGACCTGGTGATGCGGTAGCCTCGACGCCGCGTCACGGCGAGGGTGGTTCGACCACCGTTATCGACGGGAACCCGCACATCTGATGGTTTGCGACCCTGGCCGTGCCCCACACAACGACCGGCACAGGAGCAATACCAATGGCTAAGAACGCCACCAACAATCTGACCGCTGCGGTGCGCACGGAAACCGGCAAGGGCGCCTCGCGTCGCGCCCGACGTCTCGGCAAGGTGCCCGCCGTTCTCTACGGCCACGGCGCCGACCCGCAGCACCTCGAACTCGACGCCCACGACTTCTCGGCGGTTCTCCGGCACTCCGGCACCAACGCGGTGCTCACCCTCGACATCGACGGCAAGGAGCAGCTCGCGCTGACCAAGTCCCTCGAGATCCATCCGATCCGCCGCAGCATCCAGCACGCCGACCTGCTCGTCGTGCGACGTGGCGAGAAGGTGACCGTCGAGGTCAACGTCACCGTCGAGGGCGAGGCCGAATCCGGCACCCTGGTCACCCAGGACGCGAACACCATCACGATCGAGGCCGATGTGCAGTCGATCCCCGATCACCTCACCGTTTCAGTCGAGGGCGCCGAGATCGGCACCCAGTTCGCTGCGGGCTCGATCACGCTGCCCTCGGGAGTCACGCTGGTGTCGGACCCCGAGATGCTCGTGGTCAACGTCGTCGCGGCGCCGACGGCAGAGGACCTCGAGAGCGAGGGTGCCGGCGAGGCGGCCGAAGAGGTCGAGGGCGAGGGCGAGGAAGCCGCCGAGGGCGAAGGCGAAGGCGAGGGCGAGGCAGCCGAAGAGGCGCCCGCCGAAGCTTCCGAGTAGGCGGACACCGAGATGGCCGATTCCCTTCTGGTGGTCGGCCTGGGCAACCCTGGACCGCGATACGCGACGACGCGGCACAACCTGGGTTTCCTTGTGGCCGACATCCTGTCCGACCGCATCGGCTCGGGGTTCAAGGTGCACAAGAAGTCGGGGGCCGACGTGGCAACGGGCCACGTCGGCGGCCGACCGATCGTGCTGGCCAAACCGCGGTGCTACATGAACGAGTCTGGCCGCCAAGTGGGGCCGCTTGCCAAGTTCTACTCGGTGGCGCCCGCCGACATCGTGGTGATCCACGACGAACTCGACATCGAGTTCGGCCGCATCCGGCTCAAGGTCGGCGGCGGCGTTGCCGGGCACAACGGGCTGCGCTCGGTGGCATCAGCGTTGGGCACCAATGACTTTCAGCGGGTGCGCATCGGCATCGGCCGGCCACCCGGCCGCATGGACGGCGCGTCGTTCGTGCTCGGGAACTTCACCAACGCCGAATGGAAAGACGTTCCCACCATCTGCGAGCAGGCCGCCGACGCGACCGAGCTCTTGATCGCAGAGGGACTGGAGCCCGCGCAGAACACAGTGCACGCCTGGGGCTAGCTCGGCGTCATCCCTCGCCGGCGAGCGTGCTGATCGGCGCCTTGGCGGTGATCCGGTCCGCGACGAATTGCGCTGCCTGCGTTGTCAATCCAGCCTCACCATAGAGACTGTGCGCGGCAACGTCATTGCCGTCGGAGCACACCGGGTCTGCTCCGTTGCACAGATCGATCGTCTTGTAGCCGTACAGCGGGCTCAGTGCGGTCAGCGGGCCGCCGAGCAGGCGGATGGACGGGTTGCCGAACACGGCCACCGCGGCGACATGGTCGGCGATGTTGGCGGGCATCGGTTCGGTGAAGCCAAGGGTGGGCTGGTCGGCCACCGTGACGGCGTCGATGACGGCGGCGCCCTGCGAGTACCCACCGAGAACAATCTTGGTATCGGGGCAGGTGGCAGCCGTGCGTTGAACGAACAAGCTCGCGTCGTTGGCACCTTCGGCCGCGCGCAGGAAGTCCCGCGTCGCGGGGTAGTTGACGGCGTAGACGGCGACGGACTTGCCCCCGACCAGTGGGCGAAGCGCGTCGACGAACGCCTGGCCCACCCGACCGGTGCCGTCAGGCTCACCGGTGCCGCGTGCGAACACCACCTGGACCGCCGGACATGAGTCCGCCTGAGCCGAGGCAACAGCCGGTGCGACGAGCGTCACACCCGAAACCAACACTGCCGCAACGCCGATCAACACCCGACGCATCTTCATGCATGGGCAAACCGCGTAGCCCGTAAAAGTATTCCTTAGCCTGACTAGCGCCCGCGTTAGCGGACCGTCAGGTGGCCCCGGACCCACCTGCCAACTGCCGGATCGTGTGTATCTCACTGTCCTGGTGGGGCCGCCCATCGGGGTTCACGAGGTCGCTGAACCACACCTTCGGGACGGTTTTGTACGGGTGGTCCCACGAATCCCACGGCAGATACGTCTGCGTCCTACCGGCTACAAAGCCCCAATTGAATGCACCAACGTTGTGCCGCTTGGCGATTGGCAGGATTCCCTCGATAGTGTTGCCCAACGGCCGAGCCAAATACTCCGTGCAGAGAATCGGTCGGCCGTGTGATGAAAGCTCGTCGATCTTGGCCTCGAATTCGGCAGGCTTGCCGTAGGAGTGGAAGGAGATCACGTCGGAGTTGTCGAGTTGGATGCCGCTGATATCGCTGCGGCTGCCCTCGTCCCAGCTTCCAGTCCAGACACCACTCGTCAGCGGTTGCAGCGGGTTCACCGAACGCGCCCACTGAAAAACCTGTGGAAGCAACGCCGCGACGAGATCCTGCTTGTCCTTCCTCTCCACCTTGCGATACACCCGCGCGGGATTGTCGGGCTCGTTCCACAAGTCCCATCCCAAAACGCGACTATCACCGCGGAACTGGCCGATGACGCCCGTGACATATGCGTACAGAACCCTGCGGTAATTCGGATCGCCTAGGTGCTCGGCCCCCGGGCTCTGCACCCAGCCGGAGTTGTGCACTCCAGGTGTATGCGGGGCCTGCGGGCCCGGGCGGGGGAACGGGTTCCAGCAGGAGTCGAACAGAACAAAAAGTGGCTTGATGCCGCGCGCGGCCGCAATGCCGACGAATTGCGTGAGGCGGCTGAGAAATCCACGCGGATCTTGGGCCCACAACAGATCGTGGAGGAAGACCCGCACTGTATTGAAGCCGAGCAATCGGGCGTAGCCCAGCTCGGCGTCGATGCGTCGTGGATCGAACGTGCCCGGCTGGAACATCTCGAGCTGGTTGACCGCGGTCGAGGTGACGTAGTTGGCGCCGACGGGCCAGCCCTGCGCTTGATACCAGCGGTTGGCATAGTCCGCCGTCCACCGGGTCGGCTCAGCTGAGGCGTGAGGCAAACGGGTCAGCGAAGCACCAACTGCCAGCAAGAGCGGTAGTTTTAGGGCTGTTCGGCGGTGCACGCAGCAACGTTAATGGCCCCCGGCCTCGTACTCCGACCTCCATATCGATTCGAGACAATTTGGGGTCGGGATTGTTATCGGGTCCTCACGTCAGAGGGTTGAGCAACACGGTGCACAGATGGGGCAGATTTCCGAGAGGAATCCAGGCCACCATCGCGCGGCACGTCGAGGCCGCGAACCCGATTGGGCCGCCGCACACCGGCCAGGCGCCGATGCCTTGGGTGCGCATGACATTGCGCGCGACCTGTATCTGCTCTTCACGACTCGCGGTGGCGGGTGAGCCGACGCCTCCGTTCGCGGCCCAAGTGGCCGGGGTGAATTGAAGTCCACCGTAGAAACCGTTGCCGGTGTTGGCCGACCAGTTCCCTCCCGATTCGCATTGAGCCATTGCGTCCCAATTGGGTTCGGCGTTCGCGGCCGGGACTTCCAGGACTAGTTGAGCCATCGCGATCGCACCGGTTATTGCGAGCACTGTGATGGCCTTGCGAAAACGCATGTGTCGCTCCCTTCGTAAGGCGCGCCGGAGCGCGCAATCCAGTAAGGGCGGGGGATACCTCGTTGCTCAGTCGTGATACTGAACTTACCTATGGGGCGCGAGGTACAAAACTAATCTAATGAGTCTTATTTTATTCTCTGAGTTTGTTTAATAGCTATGCGCCGTATGAGGCCAATGAGAATTGGGCCCACGCATGAGGTAGCCGATATCACCAGGTCAGCGGGAGTATCTCTGGCGCGCGGATCGCGCGACGACGGGGTCGGCATGCCAATGACGAGCGCACCTCTAGGTGACGGTTGATAAAATTGGGACGAATGTTTTGAAAGTGCTATTTATTAATACAATTAAATGCGTTACTTGTGTGGTTTATGTGTCAAATGTGATTATTGTGACTTGCGGTCAGGGCCTAGCGCCCGCGGATCCCGCTGTCCACGACCTTCACCTGCTTGTGCGGGAAGCGACGTTCGGCGTGCTCCTTGGCCGCCGAGTTCGGCAGCACGTAGAGCGTTTCCTTCTTCTCCTGCAGCGGCTTGAGCACCAGATCCATGAACCCCTTGCGGTCGTCGAGATAGGGCTCGATGACGTCCTCGCCTGCGGGACACACCGCCAGGCAGTAGGCGGCCTTGTAGTTCGCCTTGAACGACAGGCTCTGCCACATCGACGCGTTCTCGGAATCGCTGACCCGCGAGCGGAAGTCGTCGGCGTCGGCGCTGTCGGCGATGGTCTGCGCCCAGTCGGTGAATCCGCCCATGAACTCCCGGTAGTTGTGCACCGAGCAGGCGACGAAGTCGAAGTCGCCGTTCTTCTTGATGGCCCCGACCGGGCAGGCCGCGACGCACAGCTTGCACTCCAGGCACGGCGAATAGTCAAGCGGCTCACCGTAACTGCTGACCGGGGCGGCGACAAGGATCGTGCCGAGCAGGATGAAGTTGCCGAATTTCGGGTGGATCACATTGCGGTGGATGCCCATCACGCCGAGGCCCGACGCCACCGCGACCGGCTTGTGCGCCACCACCCAGATGCGGCCGGGAAACCGGTCCATCTCCATCGGGAAGGACATCGACGGGTTGATCGCGCGGTAGCCCGCATCCTGCAACGCCCGGGTGATCCGATGGGCCGCCTCGTTCATGATTTCGCCGCTGCGGTGGAACTCCTGGTTGGCCACGCTGCGCGCGGTCGACCGGACGTTGTCGCGGTTCATCTTCACGACCAGCGAGATGTAGCTCTGCGTGCCGGGCAGCGCCGCGTCGACGTGCTCGCGCTCGCCGGCGAGATCGGGGTTCTCGACGCTGGCGAATGCGACGTCGTCGGCGCCCGCATCGAGGCACACCTGACGCAACCAGTCGGCATCGATGACGCCGGGCTTCTCCGACTTTCGCGACAGCACCTTGCGGACCGTGGGGTGGTCGGCGAGCCGGGCGGAGATCTTCTCGGGCGACATGCTGAGTATAGTACACAATACTCAGATCATACGCCCGTCAAGAATGACCGCCGCGGCCGTAAAGAAATCTGTTCAGACCGCAGGATCTGCGTGCAAATGCGGGTACACCGGAGACATGGACGACGGACGAACGGGCCTGGCCTGCGCCACGGCTGGCTGCGCCTACTCGACGGCGACCGTCCGTGGGGATCGATCGACATCCGGCCGGACCGCTTCGGGGTGACGCGATACCGCCTGGTGGTCTACCCGCCCGGCATCAGCGAGGCCGAACGGCGCCGGGTGCGGGCCGCGCGGGGTTGGCCGCTGTGGGGCGCCGTTGTGTGGATCACATGCGAGATCTTCTTGAACAACAACGACCGGGCCGTGGACCGCATTCGCCGTCTCGACGGCCGTGTGCCTCGGCGCCGGAGTGGTGGCCGTCATGATGGCAGGCGCACCGCGCACCCGTGTCCGCACGATGGGTGCCATGGTGATGGCGGGTCACCACGATCCGATCTCGGTGGCCGCCCGCGACAGGCTGGAAGAGTTGGCGGCCACACTGATGGACGCCGACGACCGGCTCGACGAGTGGCCATATTTCGGCACTCCAGCACGAGATGATCTGGTGGCAGGTGTACGACCAGATGTCGCCTAACGGCCACCTTCGCGTGCCCTGAGGCGTTGCACCTGACCGTAGGCGTCGATAGGGCTGTGTAACGCAAGGCCGCCGTCGGCGAACACCGTCTGTCCTGTCACCCAAGACATTTCGAGCACCGCGACGATGGCCTCGGCGACGTCGTCGGCCTCGCCGAGCCGCCCAAGGGCGGTGCGTTCGGTCAGGCCTTCGACCCATCCCGGCAACTGTTCGGGCTTGGCGAGCATCGGCGTGCGGGTGACACCGGGGCCGACGGCGTTGACGCGAATGCCGTGCGCACCCCACTCGGTGGCCGCGACGCGGACCAGCATGTCGATGCCTGCCTTCGATACGCAGTAGGCACCCATGTCGCGGTCCGCGAGCGTTCCGCTGATGCTGGACACGGCGACGATCGATCCGCCGGAGCCCGCGTCGACCATCGCCCGCGCGACGGCCCGCATGGTCAGCCAGGTCCCCGTCAGGTTGGTGTCGATGACGCGCTGCCAGTCAGCGGGTGTCTGCTCGAGCAGCAGCCCTGACGCCCCGATGCCCGCGCAGGCGACGAGTCGGTCGGGCGGCCCGTGGTCGGCGACCGTTTGGTCGATCGCGGCAGAAACGGCAGCGGGATCGCTGATGTCGCAATCGATGTCGCCGCCGTCTACGTCCCACACCACGACGTCGCCGCCCGCGTTGCGCAGCCGGTCGGTGACCGCGCGGCCGATCCCGGATCCTCCCCCGGTGACGACGGCGATCACTGGGGCGGACCGATCAACTCGACGCGCACACCGTCCGGCGCGGTGACTACCGCCATGACTACCACCTTGCCGCCCGGTGCGGGCATCTCGATGCGGCGCACGCCGTCGTCGAACCCGAGCGCGGCCAGCCCGGCGAGCGTCACGTCGACATCGCGCTCAAGCGACAGCAGGAAGAAGCCGAATGCCGGCGCCGACGGCGGCGGCGGACCGGGTTTGGCGTCCTCGAACTGCACCAGCTCGACGAGGCCGGAGTCGGGGGCGGTCGGATCGCCAAGAAACACCGACCGCAGCCGATCGGTCGTCGCACCGAACAGGGTGGGCCAGTCGCCGGTGAAGGTGTGGTCGAACAGCTCGGCGAATCCCAGGCCGTCGCGCCAGAATCGGATGGACCGCTCGACGTCGGCGGTGACTATCGCCGTGTGGTGGATTCCTCGTCACGCGGTTGCCTCCATCCGGTCGAATGCGTCCAGTGTCACCTCGGCGAGCAGTGTCACGAACATCGTTCCGCTGTATGGGAACTGGGTGACCACTTTGCCGTTCGGATGGCGGTAGTAGTTGTTGCAGTTGGCCAGCCAGACGGTGTCCTGCATCGCCCGTTGGATCTCGTCGTTGTACGCGTCGTGGACGTCGCGCTTGACGTCGACCGCTTGCACCCGCTGCACGAGCCATGTCGTCGAGGAGGCGGCGCACGAACTCGGCCTGCGCCTCGAGGATGTAGATGATCGAGGTGACCCCGTTGGTGTTGGGTCCGTAGAGCGTGAACAGGTTCGGGTAGCCGGGGACGACCGTCCCGAGGTAGGCCTCGGCGCCGTCGCGCCAGTCGTCGCGCAGTCGCCGCCCGTCGGTGCCGTGCACATCGAGGCTGCGCAGGTAGTCGGCGGCGTGGAATCCGGTGCCGTAGATGACGGTGTCGACCTCGTGCTCGGCGCCGTCCGCAGTGCGCAGGCCCCGTTCGGTGAACTCGACGATGGGCGACGTCTCCAGACGCACGTTGGGAAGGGCGAACGTCGGGAACCAGGCGCGCGACTGCAGCGGACGCTTGCAGCCGACGGGATAGGTGGGCGTCAGCTTGGCGCGCAGCTCGGGATCGGCCACCTTGCGCGACAGATACTCGCGCGCCATGTCGGTCAGCCTTTGGTCATCGTCGGAATCGACCGCGAAGTTGGCCGACTCGTAGGCCTGGAACGCCGCGTCGCGCACCTTCAGCGCTTCTTCGGGATCGCGTTCGAAGAGTTCCTGCTGCTCGGCGGTGAAGGGTTCGTCATAGCGTGGGCTCACCCAGATCGGCGTCCGCTGGAACACCGTCAGATGCGCGGCGTCCTTGGCGATCTCCGGCACGTACTGGATGGCGCTGGCGCCAGTCCCGATGGACGCGACCCGTTCGCCCGCAGTCGATTTCGTGTGATCCCAATTCGACGAGTGGAACGCCCGGCCGCGGAACCTGTCGGCGCCGGGAATGTCGGGGATGTTGGGGACGTCCAGCATTCCGACCGCGGTGACGACGGCGTCGAACTCGATGTTGCGCACCGTCCTCGGTCTCCAGCGTCCAGCGCCGGTCGGCGTCCGACCACCGCAGGGTCGTGACGCGGCTGCGCGCGACGAGGTGGTCGCCGAGCTGGTTGTCGGCGGCGACCTTCTCCAGGTAGGCGAGGATCTCCGGCTGGTTGGCGAAGGTCTTGCTCCACCGCGGGTTCAGCGCGAACGAGTAGGAGTAGAAGTGCGAAGGCACGTCGCATGCGGCGCCGGGATAGGTGTTGTTGCGCCAGGTGCCGCCGAATCCGTCGCCGCGGTCGAAGATCGTGAAGTCGTAGCCGCCGCCGGCGAGCTGGATGCCCATCGCGATGCCGCCGGGGCCGGCGCCGATGACCGCGACCTTGGGTTTGGCACCCGCCATCTTTGCAATCATTACATATATAGCGTAATGCGTAACGGCGCTGTTTTCGGGCGATCGCCGATGGATGCGATCCGGTCCTAGCCTCCGGTGCGGCGGGCGTAGGCGCGCAGCGCGAACGGCGCGAAGACGGCCGTCAACGCCAGCGACCACAGGATGGTCGCCAGCACCGGATGATGCAGCGGCAGCTGGGCGCTCTCCGGCGCGGGGCCACCGTTGCCCCACAGCTCGCGCATGGCCTGCGCCAGTGACGACACCGGGTTCCATTCCGCGATCACCCGCAGCCAGTGCTGCATCGGCTCGGTCGGGGCAAAGGTGTTGGCCAGGAACGTGATCGGGAACAGCACGGTGAACATCACGCCGTTGACCGCCTCGACAGACCGCATCACCGAGCCGATGAGGATGCCGAACCAGATCATCGCGAACCCGAACACCAGGATCAGGACGAATGCCAGCACCGCCTCGGCGACGCTGCCGCGGATCCGCCAGCCGATCGCCAACCCGGTCACCGCCATCACGACCACGCCGATCGACGAGTGCAGAGGCTGGCCACACTGCGCCCGATCAGCACCGACGACCGCGAGATCGGCAGCGACCGGAATCGGTCGATGATGCCCTTCTCGACGTCGGCGGTGATGCCCGACGCCACGACGAACGCGGTGAAGACGATGGTCTGCGCCTGGATGCCCGGCAGCAGGAACTCCCGGTAGGACGCGCCGCCGCCGGTCGCGATCGACGCGCCGAACACGAACGCGAACAGCAGCACGAACATGATCGGCTGCACCGTCACGTCGCTGAGCATCTCGGGCATGCGCTTGGTGTGGATCATGTTGCGCTTCACCATGATCCACGACTGCTGCGCGATGTTGGTGCGGTGGGTGCGCACCGGCTGCAGCTGAATCGTCGCGGCGGCGTTGCGGTGGCCGTCATGCCTCTACCTCCTCTTCGGTGCGGTGGCCGGTGAGCGACAGGAACACGTCGTCGAGGCTGGGCCGTGGACAGCCCGATGTCGTCGACGTCGATGTCGCTGTCGCGCAGCCAGCCCGCGACCCGGATCATGTCGGCGCAGCCCTTCGGCGGCCGCGGTCAGCTGGCGGGCTCCGGCGTCGACGAACACCTCGGCCCCCGTCTTGCGCCAGCAGCGCCTGCGCGGCGGGCAGGTCGTCGGCGTTGGAGACCGTGACGACCAGGCTGGCGTTGCCCGCCTGCTGCTTGAGCTGCAGCGGCGAGCCCTCGGCGATGATGCGGCCCTTGTCGATCACCACGATGTTGTCGGCGAGCTGGTCGGCTTCCTCGAGGTACTGCGTGGTCAGCAGCAGCGTGGTGCCCTGCTCGACCAGACCGCGCAGCACGTCCCACAGGTCGCTGCGGCTGCGGGGATCCAGGCCGGTGGTCGGCTCGTCGAGGAACAGCACCGGCGGCGACGCCAGCAGGCTGACGGCGAGATCGAGCCGCCTGCGCATGCCGCCCGAGTACGACTTCACGACGCGGTCGGCGGCGTCGGCGATCGAAAACTGTTCCAGCAGTTGGTCTCCCAGCCGCGCCAGGTCCTTGCGGCGGATGCCGTACAGGCCGCCGATCATCCGGATGTTCTCGCGGCCGGTGAGCAGTTCGTCGACGGTGGCGACCTGGCCGGTGAGGCCCATGCTGCGGCGCACCTTGTCGGGCTCGCGGCGGACGTCGTAGCCGGCCACCCGGGCGGTGCCGCTGGTGGGCTGGGTCAGCGTCGTCATCATCCGCACCGTGGTGGTCTTGCCCGCGCCGTTGGGGCCGAGCAGGCCCAGCACCGTGCCCGGCGGGACGGTGAAACTGACCCCGTCGACCGCGGTGTTATCGCCGAACGCTCTTGACCAGTTCGATGGCCTCGATGGCGGGTGGTCATGTCAGGAACCGTATCGGCGCGCACCGACACGGGCCATTGGTTTTTGTGCTTCACAGCGTCTCAATCTGCCGTCTCCTGGGTATAAGGGGTACAACGAGTCTCGTCAGGAGTACCCGACGTGGACGCGGAATGGTTCGTAGCACCCGAGTATTGGCTGGCTAGAGAGGTCCTGCAGCGCGGCGTTGCGGTGATCTATCTGATCGCGTTCATCGGGGCGGCGCGACAGTTCCGGGCACTCATCGGTGAACACGGGATGCTGCCGGTTCCACGCGTTGTGGCGCGGGTGCCATTCGGAACCGCGCCGAGCATCTTCCACTTCCACTACTCGGACCGATTCTTCGCCGTCGTCTGCTGGTTCGGCGCTGCGCTGTCGGCAGCCATCGTCGCCGGCGTGATCGATCTGGTACCGCTGTGGGCGGCGATGCTGATGTGGCTGGTGCTGTGGGTGCTCTACCTGTCGATCGTCAACGTCGGGCAACGGTGGTACGGGTTCGGCTGGGAGTCATTGCTATTGGAGGCCGGATTCCTCGCGATCTTCCTCGGCAACGACGAGACGGCGCCGCCGCTGCTGGTGCTACTGCTTGCGCGCTGGCTGCTGTTCCGGGTCGAGTTCGGCGCGGGGCTGATCAAGCTGCGCGGCGACCCGTGCTGGCGCGACCTGACCTGCCTGTACTACCACCACGAGACCCAACCGATGCCGGGGCCGCTGAGCTGGTTCTTCCATCACCTGCCGAAGCCGCTGCATCGCGTGGAGGTGGCGGGCAACCATTTCGCCCAACTCGTGGTGCCGTTCGCGTTGTTCGCGCCGCAGCCGGTGGCGAGCGTGGCCGCGGCGATCGTCATCGTCACCCAGCTGTGGCTGGTGCTCTCCGGCAACTTCGCGTGGCTGAATTGGATCACGATCGTCCTGGCCTTCAGCGCGATCGACCAGTCCTCGGTCGGCCTCGGTGTTGCCGGTGCCCGAGCCGCCGCCACTGCCCGGCCCGCCGGCGTGGTTCGCGGCGACTGGTGATCGCGGTCACGGCGCTGATGCTGTTCCTGAGCTATCTGGCCGGTGCGCAACATGGTCTCGAGCCACCAGCGCATGAACGCGGCCTTCAACCCGTATCACCTGGGCAACACCTACGGGGCCTTCGGCAGCATCGGCCGGATCCGCCTCGAGGTGGTGATCGAAGGCACCGACGAGCCGGAGATCACCGAGCAGACCGTGTGGAAGGAATACGGATTCAAAGGCAAGCCCGGCGACCCGCACCGGCTGCCGCGCCAGTGGGCGCCCTACCATCTGCGCCTGGACTGGCTGATGTGGTTCGCCGCGCTGTCACCGGCGATATGCGCGGGATTGGCTGGGCCCGTTCGTCATACGGCTGCTGCGCAACGATCCGCCGACGCTGCGCTTGCTCCGGCACAATCCGTTCCCCGAGTCGCCGCCGCGGTATGTGCGGGCTCAGCTCTACGAGTACCGGTTCACCACGTGGCGGGAACTGCTGGCGCGAGCGCGTGTGGTGGCATCGCACCCTGGTGGGTGAGTACCTGCCACCCGTCGCGCTCGGGAATTCCCGCGAGCGACCGCAAAATGACAGACTTCTGCGGCGTGTCGCGTACAGACACGGTCGCTCGCGGGCAGTTAGGACTTAGGTGACGAGCGAGACCGAGGTCGAGCGGCGCAGCTTGCCCGACGGGGTCTTCGGGATGGTGCCCGGCCCAAGCACCACGACGTTGCGCGGACGCACGTCGACCTCGGCCACCACCTCGTGGGCGACCTGGTGCTCGATGCGGCGCACCTCGACCGGGTCCTGCCAGGCGTTGGACTCGACCGCGACGGCGAACGTCTCGCGCGAGTGCCCGGCATCCAGGCGCACCGCGACGGCGCAGCCCGGCCGAACCCCCTCGACGCGGCCCGCGGCCCGCTCGATGTCGGTCGGGTAGATGTTGCGGCCGGCCATGATGATGACGTCCTTGACGCGGCCGCACACCACGATGTGGCCGTTCTCCATGATGTAGCCGAGGTCGCCGGTGTCGTACCAGCCGTGCTCGTCCTGGGCGGGGATGAAGCCGCCCATGGTGATGTAGCCGGGCGTCAGCGACTCGCCGCGCAGCTCGATGACGCCGACACCGCGCGGCGGCATCACGTTGCCGTGCTCGTCGATGACGCGCGCCTCGAGGTCCTTCAGCAGCGGGCCCAGCGAGGCCAGCCTGCGGGTGTTGCCCTTGGTGGCGGGCACCGCGCGGCGCAGCGCGGCCAGCAGGTCGGCGTCGACCTCGTCGACCACCAGACCGGCGCCGCATTCGGAGAACGACACCGCCAGCGTGGTCTCGGCCATGCCGTAGGCCGGCAGGATCGCGTCGGGCCGCAGGCCGAACGGCTTGCCCGCGTCCAGCAGGTCCTCGACGTCGGCGGGCTCGACGGGCTCGGCGCCCGACAGCGCGAACCGCAGCGTCGACAGGTCGAACTGCCCGGGCTCGGCCTGCTTGCGCAGCCGCTTGGCGAACAGCGCGTAGGCGAAGTTGGGCGCCGCGGTCATGGTGCCCTTGTACTTGTCGATGAGCTTGGCCCACAGCAGGGTGTCGCGCAGGAAGTCCATCGGGGTGACCTTGACCAGCTCGGCGCCGAAGTACATCGGGATGGTCAGGAAGCCGACCATGCCCATGTCGTGGAAGCAGGGCAGCCAGCTGACCATGACGTCCTTGTCGACGTCGTACTCGGCGCCGATGAACATCGCCTCGGCGTTGGAGTAGATGTTGCGGTGGGTGATCTGCACGGCCTTGGGCGACCCGGTCGAGCCGGACGTCAGCTGCATCAGCGCCAGGTCGTCCTCGCCGACCTCGACCGGGTCGATCGGATCCGACGCCAGCAGGTCGGCGACGGTGAGGACCTTGATGCCCTTCTCCTCCAGCACCGGGATCGCGACCAGGAACGGCTCGGAGACGATGACGGCCTTGGCCTCGATCATGCCGATGACGGTCATGGTGTCCTCGGCCCAGATCACCAGGTCGGTGCGCGGCGTGGGCTGGTGCAGCATGGTCAGGCTGGCGCCGCGCATCCACAGGCCCTGCGCGGTCGGGGCGATCTCGACCGGGAAGCCGGCCAGCACGCCAACCGCGTCGCCGTGTCCGATGCCCGCGGCGGCCAGGCCGCCCGCGATGCGGCGGGCGCGCTCGTGGACCTCGCCCCAGGTGTGGCGGACGGGTTCGTGCGGTTCACCGGTGACCATGCCCGTCGTCACGGTGCGGGCGTTGCGGTACATCTTCTCGGTGAATCTGCTCACGACAACCTCCTCGGTATCGGTCCCAGAGCAAATGCCCGGGTGTAATGCTCCCGCTGATAGAGGGCGCTTTCGCGTAGGCGCGCACACAATTGGGGAGCGGTTAGGTCTCGAATCGGTGATTCGGCCTATATATCCGACGGACCTCCCACCGGGGTTACCGGTGGGAGAAAAGGTCGCGCCCGATTCCTGACCGCTAGCTTTCACCGCCGATCATCTTAAGCAACTCTTAAGTAACTGCCAAACTGTAGCGAGAATTGAGGCCTGGGTCACACCTGGCCGCGAAACTGAGCTTGTGCAGGAAATTCGCCGTTTTCTCCTGCATATGTTCAGTTTCGGCGAGCATCAAACCGATGTCGACGGTGCCGGCACGACCCGCGCGCCGTGCACCGGCCCGCTGGCGACCCGCACGGTGCGGCACACCCCGGCGCCGGCCAGCTGCGCGCCGACGTCGACCGCCGAGGCCGCAGATGCGCACAGGAACGCGCACGTCGGGCCGGACCCCGACACGATCCCCGCCAGCGCGCCCGCTTCGGTCGCCCGCGCGAAGCGTGCGCCGCAGCCCGGGGTCGAGGCTCAGCGCCGCCGGCTGCAGGTCGTTACCGAGCAGCGGGGCCAGCTCGGCCGGGTCGCCCGACGCCAGCGCGGCCAGCACCGGCTCGGGGTCGTCGAGCCGCGGCGGCTGATCCGCCGGCCCTCGGTGTCCCGCAATCGGTCGATCTCGCTGAACACCGCGGGAGTGGACAGGCCGTCGTCGGCGAAGGCCAGCACCCAGTGAAACGTGTTGCGGGCGAGCACGGTGGCGAGCTCCTCGCCGCGGCCGGTGCCCAGCGCGGTGCCGCCGTGCAAGCGCGAACGGGACGTCGCTGCCGAGCTGGGCGGCCAGCGCGTGCAGGTCGCGCCGCGGCACACCGAGCTCCCACAGCGTGTTGATGGCCACCAGCACCGCCGCGGCGTCGGCGCTGCCGCCCGCCATCCCGCCCGCGACGGGAATCGACTTCTCGATGGAGATCGCGACATCCGGCGCCCGCCCGACGTGCTCGGCCATCAACTCGGCGGCCTGCCAGGCCAGGTTGCGCTCGTCGGTGGGCAGCGACTCCACACCCTCGCCTGACATTTCCAGCGACAGCACATCGGCGTTGCGCACGGTGACCTCGTCGAGCAGCGACACGGCATGGAAGACGGTCGTCAGCTCGTGATAGCCGTCGTCGCGGCGGTCACCGACGGCCAGATACAGGTTGACCTTGCCCGGCACTCGCACGGTGACCGACCCGGTGGGGACCCACTCGGATGCGGTATTTCCGTCGGAGGCGGACACGGCACGACACTATCGCCGCGACGAGCAATACAGGTACCGAAGTACCGAGATGCCCGGCCAGGCCACCCTCATGTCTGCAGACACATCCCGTCGGCCAAACCTAGGCTGTTGAAGTGCAGTCCCCCGGCGACTGGTTCGAGGGCTACGTCGTCGACGCCGTCCTCGGCCACGGCGGGTACGCGACGGTGTACCGGGCGCATGACGCCGCGGACCCGGATCGCGTGGTGGCGCTGAAGGTTCTCGACGACCATCACCGCCAACCTGCCCAGATGGCGCGGCTGCAGCGCGAATTCGACTTCGCCAACCGGCTCGACCACCCGCACATCATCAAGGTCTATGAGCGCGGGTCCGGTTGGCTGGCAATGGAATTGATCGACGGTGGCACGGTGGCCAAGCTGCAGGCCATGTCCGATCGGCTGGCCGCACTGGCGCAGATCGCCGATGCGCTGGACTATGCCCATCGGCGCGGCATCGTGCACTGCGACGTCAAGCCATCCAATATCCTTGTATCGCTGCCTTTTTCGGTACGCGGCGCGGTGCTCATCGACTTCGGCGTCGCACACGCGGTTGCCGAGGATGTGGGGCACAGACCCACGCACATCGAGGCGTCGCTGCCCTACTCGGCGCCCGAGCTGCTGCGCGGGCACGCGCCGTCGGCGGCCACCGACGAGTACGCATTGGCATGCACGGCATTCGAATTGATCACCGGCTCACCACCGTTCACCGCAACGACATCGATGGCCCTGGTGGACGAGCAGCTGCACGCCCCGCCGCCGAAGGTCTCGCGCAAAATCGACTGGCTGCCGCACGCGTTCGACTCGATCATGGCCAAGGCCTTGGCGAAGAGCCCGGACAACAGGTACGAATCGTGCTCGGAGTTCGTCTCGTTGATCGCCAGGGCGTTGCAGTAACTCAGACGACGCGGACCTGATGCTCCTGGGTCTGCGGCTGCGGCTGGGGCTCAGCCCGCCCCTTGGCCTTGGGCTGCTCCTGGTCTCCGGAGCGCTGCAGCAGCCGGACGAAGTCCGCGACCGACAGCGTCTCGCCGCGGCGCGACGGATCGATACTCGCGGCCAGCAGCCGGCGGGCCGACTCGTTGCCCGAACCCGCCCACTCGGCGAACGCGTTGCGCGACGTCTTGCGGCGCTGCGCGAACGCGACGTCGATCAGCTCGAACACCTGCGAGCGGAAATCGGCGTCGGTCGGCCACGGCGACGCTTCGTGGCGGTCGATGCGCACCAGCCCGGAGTACACCCGCGGGATCGGCCAGAACACCGTCGGCGACACCATGCCGTAGCGCCGGACGTTGCCGAAGAACCGGACCTTGACGCTGGGCACGCCGTAGTCCTTGCCGCCGGGTTCGGCGGCAAGCCGCTCGGCGACCTCGGCCTGCACCATCACCATCACCGTCCGGATCGACGGGAACTCGGCGAGCAGGTGCAGCAGGGCGGGGACGGCGACGTTGTACGGCAGGTTGGCCACCAGCGCCGTCGGCTCGTCGGCCAGCTCGGACCGCTGCAGCGTCAGGATGTCGCGGTTGAGCACGGTCAGCCGGTTGATCTCGCTGTGGGAATGCTCGGCGATGGTCTTCGGCAGCTGCCGCGCCAGCACCGGATCGATCTCAACGGCGGTCACCCTGGCGCCCCGATCGAGCAGGGCCAGCGTCAGGGAACCCAGACCAGGACCGACCTCGAGGACGTGGTCATGCCGATTGACGCCGGACGCCGAAACGATACGGCGAACGGTGTTGGCGTCGTGGACGAAGTTCTGGCCGAAGGATTTGCGCGGCCTGAAATCAATCTCTTTCGCCAGGTGTCGTATCTCGGTCCGCCCGAGTAGTCGAATAGTCAGCGCGCTCCAATCCTCCCGCTACACACGGGCCACGCGCCCCAACCTTGTCGCGCCCGAGTGACCTCAGCAATCGCGATCTGTTCTTCTCTTGTCGCCAGATCCGCCCTCGGAGCATACCTCAGACCGCCTTGTCGTTCCCAGGTGTTTTGATCAAATTGGACGCCACCGTAAAAACCATTGCCGGTGTTGATGGCCCAATTACCTGTCGCTTCGCACGCGAGCAAGCGCGTCCCACTGGGCCCCGTTGGCCACCGGAGGCACCTCGGTGCCCGGCTTGGCGCCGATCCGAAGCACACCGTCGCGTGCCGGATCAATAACGACATTGGCTACTGGCAACCTGCCGGTCTCCACGCCGTTCACCTTCGCGACGGCGAATGTGACGTCCTGCGTGCCGGGCGTCCCGGGATCGTCGACGACCTGACGGCTCATGTTCAGCGTCACGTCTGGAATCTGCTTGTTGTTCGGCGGCAGCGGGACGCGCTGGGTCACCTTGTCGATGCGAATCCGGGTCACCTGGATCTGCATGCCGTCGACGACTGGCGACCACGCGGCGGGCACCACGGTGTCGTTCTGCTCCAGCGGCACGCCCGCGGCCTCGAGCAGGCCGGCGACGTTCGGCGCCGCGAGATGCAGCGTCCGCATCACGCCGGCGTCGTTGAGCTGCACGGTCTTTGCGCTGACAACCGGTAGCGACATGCCGGCCAGCGGGACGCGGCTGCCGCGCGAAGCCGCGGCGGGAGCCTTGTCGGTCATCTGCAGCTGGGCCAGCGCCTCTTGGACCGTCGACGCCGTGGTCCACACCTGCCGGCTGTTCTCGCCGTCGAGCGAGATCTGCAGCGGCCGGCTGCGGCGCAGCACGATGGAATCGGACTGATGCACCGGCTCGTTGGCGGCCGGGTAGAGGTCGTCGCGTTCGCCGACGTCGAAGCCGTTCTCCTTGACGACGTCGATCACGCGGGACTTCATCGTGGCAACCGTCATCTGCGTGCCGTCGACGGTCAGCGTGACGGTCTTGTGCGCAGCAACGGCGAACCCGCCGGCGAAGGTGAGCGCGAGCAACGTCGCACCGACAAGTAGGCGAAGCATCGGCGAGCGCGCTTCGTGGAGCTTATTCAAAGTATTCAAAACGTGGTCTACCCCGACTATCGGACGGTTTGACGGCTGGGCCGTTTCCCCCCGTGCGATCACAGCACGGTAACGGATAGGTCTAGGGGCGGCAACTCGCCAGCCCATAGGCTCGAACGGCCGTCGTAGTACTTTCCCGCGCAATGTCTTCTGCGGGCCGCTCGACGACTTCGGCGAGCGCCCGCACCGTGTAGGGCAGGCAGTACGGCTCGTTCGGGGCTCCACGATACGGGTGCGGGGTCAAAAACGGCGCATCGGTCTCGACGAGCAGCTGCCCTGGCGGGATCAATGTCGCCGCCTCGCGCAGGGCATGCGCGTTCTTGAAGCTGACGGTGCCCGCGCAGGCTGAGCAGCCAGCCGTTGGCCACGCAGGTGCGCGCCATCGCCGCGTCCGACGAGAAGCAGTGGAAGATCACCGTCTCGGGCGCGCCCTCGGCGTTGAGGACGTCGAGCACCTCGGCGTCGGCGTCGCGGTTGTGGATCATCAGCGGCTTGCCGGTGCGCTTGGCGAGGTCGATGTGCCAGGCGAAGGCCTCCCGCTGGTCGGCGGGCTCGGCGCAGCCCTCGAGCTTGCCCGGCCAGTACATGTCCATGCCGGTCTCGCCGATCGCGACGACGCGCGGATGCTCGGCCAGCCGCTCGATGACGGTCTTGGCCTCCTCGGTGAGTGCGTTGGCGCGCGTCGGGTGCAGCGCGACGGCGGCGTAGACCCGCGGGTCCCAGTCGGCGGCCTCGGTCACCCAGCGCGCCGACTCGAGGTCGTCGGCGATGGTGACGACGGCCTGCACGCCGACCGCCGCGGCGCGGTCCACGATCGCCGTGACGCTCGCGGCATCCGTCGCGCCGCAGGCGTCGAGGTGGGTGTGCGCGTCGATCAGCGGGGTCAGCGGCTCCGGGGCGGGCGGCGCCGGGCGCTTCGAGCTCACCGCCACACAATAAGCTGAGCCCAAATGAGCGAGCCGTACTACATAACGACAGCCATCGCCTATCCCAACGGCGACCCGCACGTCGGACATGCCTACGAATACATCGCCACCGACGCGATCGCGCGGTTCAAGCGACTCGACGGGTTCGACGTGCGCTTCCTCACCGGCACCGACGTGCACGGGCTGAAGATGGCGGAGACGGCCGCGGCCGAAGGCATTCCGACCGCCGAGCTGGCTCGGCGCAACTCCGATGTGTTCGAGCGGATGCAGGAGAGGCTGAACATCTCGTTCGACCGGTTCATCCGCACCACCGACGAGGACCACATCGAGGCGTCGATCGAGATCTGGAAGCGGATGAACGAGTCCGGCGACATCTATCTCGACACCTACGCGGGCTGGTACTCGGTGCGCGACGAAGGCTTCTTCACCGAGGCCGAAACCAGCGTCGGCCCCGACGGCGTCCGGGTGGCCACCGAGACCGGCGCACCGGTGACATGGACCGAGGAGGAGACCTACTTCTTCCGGCTGTCGGCCTACACCGACAAGTTGCTGGCGCACTACGAGGCGCATCCGGAGTTCATCGAGCCCAACGTGCGTCGCAACGAGGTCGTCAGCTTCGTCTCCGGCGGCCTGCGCGACTTCTCGATCTCGCGAACGACATTCGACTGGGGCGTGCCGGTGCCCGACCACCCCGACCACGTCATGTACGTCTGGGTCGACGCGCTCACCAACTACCTGACCGGCGTCGGATTCCCGGACACCAACTCGGAGCTGTTCAAGCGATTCTGGCCTGCCGATCTGCACATGATCGGCAAGGACATCATCCGGTTCCACACCGTGTACTGGCCGGCATTTCTGATGTCGGCGGGAATCGAGTTGCCGCGCAAGGTTTTCGTGCACGGCTTCCTGCTCAACCGCGGCGAGAAGATGAGCAAGTCGGTCGGCAATGTCGTCGACCCGAATGCGTTGATCGACGCGTTCGGCGTGGACCAGCTGCGCTACTTCCTGCTGAGGGAGGTGCCGTTCGGGCAGGACGGCAGCTACAGCGAAGACGCCATCATCGGGCGCATCAACGCCGACCTGGCCAACGAGTTGGGCAACCTCGCGCAGCGCTCGCTGTCGATGGTCGCCAAGAACCTCGACGGAATCGTCCCGGAGCCAGGCGAATTCACCGCCGACGACCGTGACTTGCTTGCCGCGGCCGACGGGTTGATGGAGCGGGTGCGCGGCCACTACGACGCGACGGCCATGCATCTCGCGCTCGAGACGATCTGGTCGGTGCTCGGCGCGGCCAACAAGTACTTCTCCGCGCAGGAGCCGTGGGTGCTGCGCAAGACCGACACACCCGAGGCGCAGCTACGCTTCCGCACCGTGCTGTACACGACGCTGGAGGTGGTGCGGATCGCGACGCTGCTGAGCCAGCCGGTGATGCCCGAGTCGACGGGCAAGCTGCTCGACCTGCTCGGCCAACCCGAAGATCAGCGGACGTTCGCGGCGATCGACAAGCGGCTGGCTCCGGGAACGGCGCTGCCTGCGCCGGTCGGCGTGTTCCCGCGCTATCAGGTGGAGTGACTTCCCTCCGCGAGCAATAACCCGTAGCGCAATGTCGGTGGTACCGCCAGGACACATTGGAGTAACGCCTTCCTACTTCTCTTGTTGACATGAGCAACATGTTTCATCTGGGATGGTTCCTGAACTTCGTCGCCGACGAATGGAACGGGAACTGGGGCGACGGAGGCCGCGACTTCACCGGGGACTTCTACGTCGAAATGGCCAAGGATCTCGAGCGCGCCAAGTTCGACTACGTCCTGATCGAGGACAAGCTCATGGTGTCGACCGCCTACGGCGGCACGATGGAGCACGACCTCAAACACGGCGTTAACCCCAAACACGACCCTGTTCCGCTCGCCGTGCTGATGGCCAACGCCACCACCCGACTCGGCGTCGTCCCCACGATGTCGACTAGCTTCTATCCGCCGTTCCTGCTTGCCCGGCTGTGCAGCACCATCGACCACATCGCCCGCGGACGATTCGGCTGGAACGTCGTCACCTCCGGCGAGGACCGTGCCGCTCAGAACTTCGGACTCGACAAGCTCTACGAACACGACGAGCGCTACGTGCGCGCCAGCGAGTACCTGGAGTTGGTGAGCAAGCTCTGGGAGTCGTGGGAGCCCGACGCCATCGAGCGCGACTACATGACCGGGACGTACGCCAACTACAAGAAGGTCCACACGATCGACTTCGAAGGCAAGTACTACAAGTCCCGCGGCCCACTGAACACCGCACCGTCTCCGCAGTACCGTCCCACCATCGCCCAGGCAGGCGCATCGCCGCCGGGACGCGAGCTCGCCGCGCAGCACGCCGACACGATCGTCGCGCCTGCCAACGGCGTCGAGGCGATGAAGGCCTACCGCGACGACATCCACGCCAGGATGAAGGCCAACGGTCGCGATCCCTCCCACTGCAAGCTGCTCTACCTCGTCACCCCGATCGTCGCCGATACTCACGACGAGGCGTTGGCCAAGCAGGAACGGTGGTTCAACGACCCGCTCTACATCGAATACATGCTGGCCGAGATCTCCTCTATCACCGAGATCGACTTCGCCCAGTTCGATTTGGACGAGCCGGTGCCGCCGGTGTCGACCAACGGCGAGCGGGGCGCCCTCGAGAGTTTCCTTGCCCGCGGCAAGGGCAAGACGCTTCGCGAGATCGTCACCGGCAGCGGCCTTTCCGGCAACGTTCCGTTCGTCGGGACACCCGCCGAGGTGGCCGACGAGATGGGGGCGGTGATGGATCAGGTCGGCGGCGACGGCTACCTCATCACCAGTCCGGTGATGCGGCTGAACCGCCGCTACGTCACCGAGATCACCGACGGCCTGATTCCGGAGCTGCAGAAGCGCGGGCTCGTCCGCTCGGAGTACACCACCACCATGCTTCGCGACCACCTGCGTGAGTTCTGATGGCTGACAAGCGATTGCACTTCGGCTGGTTCATGAACTTCACGGCGAACGAGTGGAACACTCCGTTCGGCAACGACGGAAATCCGTGGAACGGGAAGTTCTACATCGAGATGGCCCAGGCGATGGAGCGGGCCTGCTTCGACTACATCATGATCGAGGACACGCTGATGGTGTCCGAGGCCTACGGCGGCAACGCCGAGGTGTACCTGAAGTACGCGACCATGGCGCCCAAGCACGACCCGGCGCCGCTGGCCGCGATCATGGCTGCGGCCACGTCGAAGATGGGCGTCGTCGCGACGATGTCGACGACCTTCTACCCGCCGTTCCTGCTCGCCCGCCTGGCCTCAACGCTCGACAGCATCGCCGAGGGCCGCTTCGGCTGGAACATCGTCACCTCCGGTGAGGACGGGTCGGCGCAGAACTTCGGCATGGACAAGCTCACCGAGCACGACCTGCGCTATGACATCGCCGACGAGTACGTCGACCTCGTGTGCCAGCTCTGGAACTCCTGGGAGGAAGGCGCGGTGATCCGCGACCAGGAGACCAACACGTACGCGGACTTCAAGAAGGTCCACGCAATTCACTTCGCGGGCAAGTACTTCAAGTCCCGCGGCCCGCTGAACACGGTTCGCTCACCGCAGGGGCAACCCACCTTCGTGCAGGCCGGGGGATCGCCAAAGGGGCGCCAATTCGCGGCCAAGTACGCGGACTCGATCATCGCCGTCGCCAACGGGGTTGAGGGGATGAAGTCCTACCGCGACGACGTCCGCGCCAGGGCCGCGGCGCAGGGGCGCAACCCGGACGACATCAAGGTGCTGTTCGTCGTGAGTCCAGTGCTCGGCACGACAGAGGCGGAGGCGTGGGCCCGCAAGAAGGCGGCGGCCGAGGACCCGGCGTTCTTCGAGCAGTCACTGGCGAGCATCTCGTCGGTCACCGACATCGACTTCTCGCAGTTCGAGCTCGACGAGCCGCTGCCCGAGCTCGAGACCAACGGCGAGCGCGGTTCGCTTGACAAGTTCGCGCAGTGGGGCAGCGGTAAGACGCTGCGCCAGCTGGTGCTCGATGCCGGCGGGACCTCCGACTCGATCGAGCTGGTCGGCACACCCGATCAGGTCGCCGACAAGATCGGCGAGGCGATGGCGGCGGTCGGCGGCGACGGCTTCCTGATCAGCACCCAGCGGGTCAGCAAGCAGTACATCACCGAGATATGCGACGGGCTGTTCCCTGCGCTCCAGCGAAAGGGCCTGGCCCGCACTGAGTACGCGCACGCACACCTGCGAGACACGCTGCGCGAGTTCTGAGCATGGGGGTGATAGGGATCCGCCGGCGCGTGTACCGCACCGGTGACCCTGTGGGTGCTGCGACCGCGGCGTTGCGTGCAGGCCGGATGGTGATCGTGGTCGACGCCGAAAACCCGCATGACGACGGCGATCTCATGCTCGCCGCCACACACGCCACGCCGGAGCGGGTGGCGTTCATGGTTCGGCACACCAGCGGCATCCTGTGCGTACCCATGCCGGCGCCCGACCTCGACCGGCTGCACCTGCCGCCGATGGTCGCGGTCAGCGAGGATCCGAGGGGCACCGGCTACGCGGTGTCGGTGAACGCCCGCACGGGAATCACCACCGGAATCTCGGCGGCCGACCGGGCCCGGACGATCTCACTGCTCGCCGACGCCGACACCCAGCCGGGCGACCTGAGCAGGCCCGGCCACGTGTTCCCGTTGCGGGCAGTCGAAGGCGGCGTGCTGCGCCGCGCCGGACACACCGAGGCCGCCGTCGACCTTGCGCGGATGGCCGGACTGCCACCCGTCGCCGTGATGGGCGAAATCGTCGGCGACGACGGGACAGTCGCGCGCGGGGCACGGTTGCGCGCGTTCGCCGCCAAGCATGGGCTGACCATCGTGACGATGTCGGAGTTGATCTCCCATCGACATCGCACCGAGCGCCTTGTGGAGTGCAAGGCCCAAAGCAGGCTGCCGACCGAGCACGGTGAATTCCAGGCCTACGGCTTCCGCTCCGTGCTCGACGGACGTGAGCACATTGCGCTGGTGATGGGCGACATTGCCGGACATGACCTTTCGCCGACGTTGGTGCGAGTGCATTTGGAGTGCCTGACGGGCAACGTTTTCGAATCGGCTGGCTGCGACTGCCATTCTGAACTGGAAGGTGCGCTGCAGATGATCGCCGCTGAAGGTCGCGGCGTCGTGGTCTACCTCCGCGGGCACGACGGCAGGCACGCACATCATCTCGAGGATGCCGGCACAGACGCGCGTGACTACGGCCTGGGCGCGCAGATCCTCGCCGATCTCGGGGTGCGGCGCATGCGGCTACTCACGAATCATCCGGTTAAGCGCATCGGGCTGGAGGCCTTCGGTCTCGAGGTCGCCGAGATTGTGGGCTTGCCGTTCACCGCCTCGCAGCGCCTCGCGTCGACATCCTAATGGTGCGGGCACGACGCGGGTCGATCCCGCAGTCGCGATGGTTCCTGCCGTTGATGGCGGCAACAGGGGTCGCGATGAGCCTCACCGCTCCCCTGGAAGTGCTTTTTGTGCGCGAGCTTTTCGCACAACGGCGCGTACATCGGCATCTTCATGTTGAGCGCGGCGATCGGCGTGATCGTCGTCGACGTGTTCGGCTCCAGATTCGTGCCAAGCCTCGACGCAAGGGCCGCGCTGACCGCCGGACTGTTCTTGTTCGGTGTTGCGTGTATCGGCATGGGCCTGGCGGCCGGTGGAGTCGTATTGATGACGTCGCGGGTACTGCAGGGGCTTGGTGGGGGGATGGTGCTCGGTGCGGGACTGCAGGCCGCCGTGCGGGTGCGACCGGGCGAAGTCGGACAATCGCTTGGCCGGTTCAACGCCGCCTTCCTCTTCGGCGGCGCCGTCGGCTCGCCCGGTGGACTGCTCGTCGCGGGCATCATCGACGGACGGGTCGGCTATCAGGTCGCGCTCGTCGTCACCGGCGCGCTGGCGCTTCTGGTCGCAGGCGCACTTGCCGCCGCGCTTCCCAGCCTGGCCGCGCCGCCCGGACTTCCGCCTCCGCGGATCGGTCTGCCGCGTTTCGGCAGGTCACCCGGCAGCGGCGCCGCGCTCGCGCTGGCGATGAGCGGCGACTTTCTGCGCGGCGGCGTGTTGTTCACCGCACTCCCCCTCGCTGGCGCCGCCATGGCGTACTCGACGATGACGATCACCGTGGCCATTGCGCTGATGTCCGGCGTGGAAATCGTCGTCCTTTCGGTGGCCTACCGTGTGATCCGGCATGTCGGGGTCGTCGCGGTGCTCATCGGATCGTTCGGATTGGGGATGCTGTGCGCAACGCTGCTCGCCCTGATTCCCAGCGCGACAACATATCTGGTGGTGTCCGCACTATTCGGCGTCAGCCTGGCCGGTGCGACCGCAAGCCTTCCTGTGATGGTCGTGGCCCAGGTCGGTGAGTCCTCGGCGGGTCTGGCGAAGTTCCGGATTTCCGCCGGAATCGGCATGCTGGCGGGGTCGGTCGGCTGCGCGGTCCTCGAGCCGCAGATCGGGATCGCGGCGCTGTTCGCCCTGATCGCGATCGTTCTGTTGGGCAGCGCACAGCTTGCGCACGTCGTCGGGCGGCGAATGGCGGCAACGTAACCCTGGCGAATCAACTACGCCCGGGCCTGTTAACAATCGACTGCTCCAATGAACACGTGTCAACACGTGAACCATCACTGTATTCAGCATGCCGCGCCAGGCTGCTGCCGACCGGCCAGGTCCCCCCGGAGGTTCTTTACCAACGGCAGCGGCAAAGTCCGGACCGGCTGAACAACTCCGCGCGACGCACCTATGACCTGCTCCGCTCGACGCTTGTCAGCACCGGCAGGCACATGCCACTCGTGGAACGAGACCTCACCGATGCGTTGTCTGCGAGCCGCAACACGGTCAGGGCCGTACTGCAGCAGCTCGCCCGCGAGGGGCTCGTCACTCGCGAACCCAAGAACGGAACCCGGGCCACGGGTTCGTTATTGCTGCGCATCGACCAGCTCAGCACGGTCGCTCAATTTGCGACCGAACCGTCCAGCACCGTCGAGGCCCGCACGCTCGAGCGCCGGCCGCTCGGCTGCCCGCCGATGGTGCGCGACCGGTTACGCCTGCCGGTCGGCTGGACCGTGCTGATGATCGAGAGTCTCGTGCTGGAAAACGCCCTGCCGCTGGGGCTGTCGGTCAGCTACATCGCCCTCGGCGAGGAGCAGTCGGCTGACTTCGACATCGATGAGGCCGATGTCATCCTGATCCTCGAGCAGCAACTCGGGATTCGCATCAGCGGTAGTCAAACCACGATTGGCGCGGTCGCCGCCGACGAGCAGACCGCCGAGCTCGTCGGTGTCGAAGTAGGCGCTCCCCTGGTCTGGCTCGAGGACGTCATCGAGGATGAGAATGGGCAGCCGCGCGCGCTCGCCCAGCTCCGGTTGCGCGGCGACCGAGTCGCCTTCTCCGCCAACGCTTATCGCTCCGCGTGAGGCCGCCACTATCGCGGCCAGTGAGAGCAGCCCGACCAGCGCCGACACCAGCATTGCCAGCTGTGCACCGAGCAGGCTAGACATTATGCCCAGCACCACCATGCCCGTCGGCAACGCAAGGCCGATCGTAGTGGTGAGCAGTCCGAGCGCGGCGGCGCGCTCGTGCGGGGCGACGGCGGCGACCGGCAGCATCGCCTGCGTGGAGCCGAACAGGGCCTGACCAATCCCGGCGACGCCCAAAATCAGCAGAGCGGCGGTCAACTCTGGTGCATAGGCGAGGATCGCGAGGCAGCACAGGCATAGCGCCACCCCGAATGTGTACGCGGGCAGTGGGCGCCGCACCGGCCGCACGACCAGCACCGCGGTGACCGCGAGCTGCACGACGCCTGCCGCCGCCCCGATTACACCCGCCATCCCGGCGCCTGCATTGAGGTGTTTGGCAATGACGGGCACAAGAGGCATGAACGCGAAATAGCAGAGGTTGCAGATCACGGTCACCAGCAGGATCACGACCAGCACGCGCGAGCGCTGCAGCAGTCGCACGTCGCTGATGCCCCGTCCGCTCGGCACCGACCTCGGTGGTTCTGCGGGCAGCCCGCGCGTCGAGAGCCATAGAAGGGGCGCCGAAAGCGCGAGCAGCACCGCCGGAATGGCGAATGCGACGCCCAAGCCGAACGCCGCGATCGTCACTCCACCGACTAGCGGACCCAACATCATTGCGCTCGCCATCCCTGTCAGTTCGGTGTTGAGCACCCGGGTCGAGGACTGGGGCCCGGCGATCCGGAACAGAAGCTCGCGCTGCGCGGTCATGTTGACCATGCCGCCGAACCCGTATGCGAGTTCAAACGGATAGACCATCCACATCTGGACGGCGCCTGTGGTGACGAGGCCCGCGATGACCACCGAAATCGGCAGCAGCACAAGCTCGGTGACGAAGACCAGCTTCCGTGGCGCGAAGTTGTTTCGCGAGGAGACATAGCTGCCAAGCAGCATCGGCGCGAACATTGCCACGCCGACGAACTGGTTGGCGATCGGCGGACCGCCCAAATGCGTGACCAGATAGGTGCCGAGGAAGAGACCATCCCATCGCGTTAGATGCCAGAGCCACGAGCTGACAAGCAGCACCGGCAACCAGCGGTGACTCAGAGCGCGACTCTCGGATCAGCGATCGACTGCATCACGTCGACGGCGATGTTGGTGAGCACATACAGCAGTCCGACGGCAAGCGTCACTCCGGCAATCGCATTGAAATCGGCCTTGTCGATCGCGCGTGAGATGTACAGCCCGATACCAGGGCGGGCGAAGATCAACTCGACGAGAATGCAGTTGCCGACCATCACCGCGAGCTGCAGCCCGATCAACGCAAACACCGGACCGACGGAGTTGCGCAGCGAGTGCACGATCAGAATCTGTTTTTCGCCCAAGCCTTTTGCTCTGGCGGTGCGCGTATGGTCGGCGCGCTGTGTCGCCTCAAGGCTGCTGCGCAGCACCCGCCCCACGGCCGCCGCCGGCGTCAACGCCAGGCAAAAGGCCGGCAGCACAAGGTGATACAGGTCGTCGAACAACACTTCGGGTCGCCCGGCCAGCAAGCTGTCGATAAGGAGGAAGTGCGTCGGGCCCGTCGGGGCATCCGTGAAGGACGTTTGACCGGTGACCGGAAGAATGTTCATCCAGCGGTAGAAAACCAGCATGCCGAGCAGGCACGCCAGAAACACCGGCACCGACGCGCCGGACACCATCAGTACTCGCAGCACTCCCGATCCTCGCCAACCCTGTGCTGTGGCCAGACCCATGAAGAAGCCGATGATCACGGTGAAGACCAGCGCCACCAAAAGCAACTCGAGCGTGACCGGCAGGAACTGCGCGAGATCGGAGAGAACGGGGGTCCGGGTGACGCTCGACTGCCCGAGATCGCCTTGCACCGCGTGCGTCAGGTACTGCCAGAACTGCAGCGGCAGAGGCTGATCCAGGCCCAGCTGATGCCGTGCCGCCTCGTACACCTCTGGCGAGGCCTTGGCGCCAACAAGCGCGGCGACGGGGTCGACGGGCGCCACCTTCTGCAGCGTGAACACCGCAAAGATGAGAAAGATCAGGACGGGGATCGCGCCAAGCAGTCGACGCGGCAGGACGGTCAGCATCAGCGGTCGCGGATCCGGTCACGGATCGCGTCGCCCGCGAAGTTGGCGACGATTGCGATGACTGCCACGGCGAGCGCAGGCATGATAGGAATCCACCAGGCACTGAAGATGTACGTGACGCCCTGCGCGCTCATGGAGCCGAGTTCGGGAGCGGGCTGCGGCGCCCCGAGGCCGAGGAACGACAGACCCGCCACCATAAGCACGAGTGCGGCGATGTCCAGACTCGCGGTCACAATCGTGACGGGCACCGCGCCAGGTAAGAGGTGGCGATACATCAGCCGCCACCGGCTCGCGCCGCCAACCCTTGCCGCCTCCATATGCGGAGAGGCCCTCAGCCTCCGCACCTCCGCCCGGACGATGCGCGTGTATAGCGGCCACCACACGATCGCAACGCCGATCAGCGTGTTTGTGTAGGACCGCCCGAGCGCCGCGACCACCGCCAGTGCGAGGATCGGCCCGGGAAGTGACAGGAACGCGTCGGTCACCCGCATCAGGACCGCGTCGAACCAGCCACCGCACGCCCCGGCGACGAGCCCGATGAGCCCGCCGAAGACCACCCCGAACGCCACCACCGCCAGTGCGCCGAACCAACTGGTCTGCATGCCTGCCAGCACCCGGCTGAGGATGTCGCGCCCGACGGTGTCGGTGCCGAGCAGGTTGGCCGCGTTCGGAGCGGTCATCGGCTGGCCGACCGCCGCCAGTGGATCGTACGGCGCGATCTGGCGGGCGAAGATCGCGACGAAGAACACCGCGCCCAACGCGCCGAATGAGACGTAGCTGGGCACCGAGGTGCCCTGAAAGTACTGCCGGACCGAGAACCCGATGCGGCCCCGGTACTGCACAAGTGGTGCGGGTACGTAATATTCCGCGACCGCCATTGACGCCTCCTCGGTTGTGTCTTGCGGCTAGAACTCGCGCAGCGTCTGGCGCAGCGTCGACTGGGTGTATTCGGTGCGGGTCAGGCCAAGCCGCTGTAGTTCGGGCACCAACCCGTCGGTGATCGAAGAGATGTAGTTGCGGTTCAAGTCCCAGCCCGGCTTCATGATCAGGAAGCCGTCGCCACCGATCTCCTCCATCGTCTCGCCCATCTTGCGGGCAACCTGCTCGGGTGTTCCGATGAACTCGACACCGGTGGTGGCCCAGTCAATCGCAAGCTGCCGCAATGTCTTTGGTCCTGGACTGCCGTCGCCGCGCATGAAGTGCTCGAGCGAGCCGCGCTCCCCGTTAGTTGTCAAGCCTTCCGGAAGTGGCTTGTCCCAGTCGAACTGCTTGAAATCGATCTCGGTGTTGGACGAGATTCCGGCGAGCTGCTTTTCGATGTAGCTGTCGAGCGCGGTCAGACGGTCGACCTGCGCCCTTGCCTCGGCCTCGCTCGCCGCGACCACAGGTGATACGCAGAACATGAGCTTGACGTCGTCGGGGTTGCGGCCCGCCGCCTCTGCGCGGGCCCGGATGTCGTCACGGTAGGACTTCATGCCTGCCGTGCCGGTGCCGACCGCGACGATCGCATCGGCGGCGCGGGCCGCGAAGGCCCGCCCCCGCGGAGATGCGCCCGCCTGCAGGATCGTCGGCTTGTGTTGCGGGGACGGCACGGTGTTCAGCGGTCCTCGCGACTTGAAGTATTTGCCGACGAAGTCGATGGTGCGGACCTTCTTGAAGTCGGCGTACGTGTGGGTCTCGTGGTCCATCACCACGGCGTCTTCGTCCCACGAATCCCACAGTTCGCAGACGAGGTCGTAATACTCGTCGGCGACGTTGTAGCGCTCGTCGTGCTCGGGCAGCGCGTCAAGGCCGAAGTTCTGCGCGGCCCGGTCCTCGGCCGACGACACGATGTTCCAGCCGAACCTGCCCTCGGCGATCGAATCCACCGTCGAGGCCAGTCGCGCCAACAGGTACGGCGGATAGAACGACGTCGACATCGTCGCCACCACGCCCAGTTTCGATGTGTTCGCCGCGATCAACACCGCCAACGGAATTGGATCGTGCTTCGGTGCGAACACCGAGTTCTTCAGCGATCCCTCCATCGTGCCGCCGTAGGAGTCGGCCACCATCACCGTGTCCTCGATCATGATGTAGTCGAAACAGGCCCGTTCCATGCTCTTCGCCATGTCGACGTAAAACCGCCCGTTGGGCCAGTTCGCCACATCCGGGGAGGCCCACGGCGTATCCCATTCCGGGGGAATGAAATTCATGAACCAGCCGAGGTGGAACTTCTTCGTCATCTCCATCTTCCCATCAAAGGCCCGGACTATGTCTCATCGGATTCGGCTCCGTAGCAACGGCATTACGCCACTTGAGGGGCCGGCGGATCATCGGCGGCTATCAGAAGGCAAGAGGCCAGGTGCAGGCTGGTTCCGTCGGTGGAGACGAGCGTCGGAACCTCGCTGGTGCACCGGTCCACCCGTTCGGCACACCTGGGGTGAAATGCGCAACCGGTCGGGATCGCCAGCGGGCTGGCCGGTTCGCCCGGCAGCCGCACCGGCTCGGTGCCCGGGGTCGGAACCGCGGCGAGAAGTGCCTTCGTATAGGGGTGTTGCGGGTTGTTGATGAGTTCCTCGGTCGGTGCAAGCTCGACGATCTGGCCGAGGTACATGACCGCGATCCGATCCGAGATGAACCGTGCGGCGGCCAGGTCATGGGTGACGAACATGACCGCCATCCCGAGGTCGCGGCGCAGTTCCTGCAGGAGGTTCAGCACCGACGCAGCCAGCGACGCGTCGAGTGCCGACGTCGGTTCGTCGCACAACAGCAGGCGCGGCGGCACGATGATCGCGCGGGCAAGGGCGACGCGCTGACGCTGTCCGCCGGACAGGCTCGTCGCCTTGACACTCGCGACGTCCGCCGGAAGGCCGACTTGGCGAAGTGCTTGCTCGACGCGATCGTGACGCTCGGAGCGGCCCGTTGTCTTCAGGAGCCGCTCCCCCACGATCTCGCCCACCGTCATCCACGGCGTGAGCGATGCGCCCGCATCTTGGAACACCATCTGTGGCCGCGAACCGACGTAGTTCACACTGCCGCCCTCTGGCGCCATCAGCCCGGCCACGACGCGCAGCAGCGTCGACTTGCCCGAACCTGATTCGCCGACAACGGCGATGGACTCGCCAGGACCGACATCGAGGATGACGTGGCGTAGTGCATGCAGGCTGTCACGTTTGGCCCAGCCGCGCCGTACCGGAAAGCGTTTCTCAATGCCATTGATCTGCAACGCCGGTCGGCTTTCGTCGACTTCGATCATCGGCCGGAACAGCGGTGTCTCCTCGCGACTCCCCACAACGGCCGTCGAGTTTTCGACGATGCAGGCCGCCAGGCCGGAATGGGTCCTCGCCGGGACCGGCTCGGGCAGCGCCTCAGAACACGCGGCGATCGCCGCCGGACAGCGCGGCGTGAACGCGCATCCCTTCGGGTGCTCTCGCGGGTCGGGTGGCTGACCCGGCAGGGCGTGAATCGCCCGGCCGAGTGGTAGGTCCAGATCCAGCCGCGAGTTCAGCAACCCGACCGTGTACGGGTGCGACGGCGCCCGCATCACCTCGTCCATCGAACCCAGCTCAGCCACCCGCCCGCCGTACATCACCGCGACGCGGTCGGCGATCTGGGATGCCACCCCGATGTCGTGGGTGACGACGATGAATGAGGTGCCCAACTCTTTGCATAGGTCACGCAGAAGGCCAAGCACCTGCGCTTGCACAGTGACGTCGAGGGCCGTAGTTGGTTCGTCGGCGATGACCAGATCCGGCTTGCCCGCAACCGCCATCGCGATCATCACCCGTTGCCGCAGCCCGCCGGAAAGCTCGTGCGGGAAGGCTTTCATTCGCCGCTTCGGGTCGGGCACTCCGACGAGATCGAGCAGCCGCCGCGCCTCTTCGGAGTCTCCGGTCGCCTCGCTCACCTGCCTACCCACCCGCATGGTCGGGTCAAGCGAGGTCATCGGATCCTGAAACACCGCGCCCAAGTGGGCCTTTCGCACGTGGCGACGCTCTTCCGCAGTGGCGGCGACCATGTCGATGCCGCAGACCTCTGCCCTACCACTGATGATGGGCGCTGGCTCCCCTGCGAGCAGCCCTAGCAGCGCAAGGCCCATCACGCTCTTACCGGACCCGGACTCCCCCACCAGGGCGAGCACCTCGCCGGGCTGGACCTCCATGCTCACGCCTCGCAGCGCGTGCAACGGCACTCCGCGACGCTCGAATGTGACGTGCAGATCGCTCACCCGTGCGCGGGGGGTTGTGTCTTCCGGACCGACCGCGGCGAGCGCGATGTCCTGTGTTGAGGTGCTCATGGTTAAACCCTCGGTTCCGGTGTGGAGTAGCCACAGCGGTGTGGGATAGGCACAGCAAAGCCGCAGCGGATGACAGAGTTACGACGCGACTGTGTCCACGAGATTGCGCCGATTAGTGACGGTCATCGCGCCGAGCGATGCCTGTGGCGCAATAAGGGCTTTACCCCTGGGCCGAGGCTACGAAATCTGCACCTTGTTCACTGCAGGCATGACTGTCGTCGTGGTAGGAAATCCCAAGCCGATGTCGCGGACCAGGGCCGCGGCCGAGTTGGTCGCCGAGAAGCTGACCGGTGTTGCGCCTCAACACGTTATCGACGTCGTCGACCTCGGCGCCGGGCTGCTCGGGTGGGGTGACCCCAAGGTGGCCGAGGCCAAGGCGATCGTAAAGGCCGCCGACTCACTGGTGGTGGCCTCTCCGACGTTCAAGGCCACCTACACGGGCCTGCTGAAACTGTTCCTCGACCAGTTCGGGGCAGGCGAACTCGGCCAGATCACGACATTTGCGCTCATGCTCGGCGGCTCCCACACACATGCGCTTGCCCCCGAATTGTCGCTGCGCCCAGTCCTTGTCGAGATCGGCGCCAGCTGCCCGGCGCCGAGCCTGTATCTTCTCGACTCCGAGTACGAGACGTCCGAGGACCTGGAGAAGTGGCTCGCGGTCGCTCGTCGGTTCGTCCCGGCGGTGTCGTCATGATCGTCATAGACGACGAGTTCGACCAGGCTCTGCTGCGACAGGCATTCGGCTGTTTCCCGAGCGGTGTGACCGCCTTCTGTGGCCTGCTCGACGGAGTCGCCGAGGGGATGGCTGCGAGTTCCTTCACCTCGGTTTCGCTTGAGCCGGCGTTGGTGTCGGTGTGTGTCGCCAATACGTCGACCACGTGGCCGAAACTGGCGCGGCTCGACCGGCTCGGGCTTTCCGTGCTGGCCGGGGACCACGCACCCATTGCGCGTGCGCTCGCGTCAAAGACCGGCGATCGGTTCGGCAGCGTCGATTGGATGGCGACGGACAGTGGCGCGGTGTTCGTGCACGGTGCGACGCTGTGGCTGGAGTGTGCGCCCTACAAGCGAATCGAGGCAGGCGACCACGAGATCGTCGTGCTGCAGATCGTCTCACTCGCAATGTATCCCGATATCGCCCCGATGGTGTTCCACCGCAGCGACTTTCGCGAGCTTGCCCCAGCCGGCTAGGCCCGCTTGAGTGCGGGTGGCCATAGGATTTGGGGGAAGAACGAGTTGGCCTCGATACCGCTCAGATAGCCGTGGGCGATCGTGGAGTTCGGCGGAAGACACAGCGGGATCCAGACGGCCTCGTCCACGACGAGCTGGCTGCACTTCTGGTAGACCGCGTTCATCTCGTCAACGGACGGCTTCTTGACAGCTTCGTCCATCAAGTTGTCGAGTTCCAGGTTCGAATATTGAAAGAAGTTCAAGGGTTTGGCGCCGGTGCGCAGCAGGATGCGGAATGTGGTGTCGAGATGAAGCGTGTCACCGCCCAGGAACGCCACCAGCATATCCGGCCTCTTATCCGGCGGCTGATTGGCCAGATCGAACTCCTCTGCCACCGGCATCTGCCGCACAGTCACCTCGAGACCGAGCGCCGAGAGCTGGTTGCCGACCAATTCAGCCATCTGCTGGCGCGGGGCGCCACCGTCCGCGGCCCAAGCGAGGTCGACCTTCTTCGACGCCAGCGACGGCGTAAGAGCTTTGAGTGGTGCGGTGTCGATGTTTGTCGGGAACGGTGCCATCGCCGCAGGCAAGGAGTCCTCGGGCCACATCGAGTTCTGCACCGTCGCCATCCCTCCCCAGGCAGTGTCGACGATGGCCTTTCGGTCAAGCGCGGTCAACACAGCCTTCCGCAGCGCTTTGTTTGCGAAGATGCCCGACGTCGGGTTGAGCCAGATGGCTTCGCCGACGCCGCCGACGGCGTTGACGACCGAGAACTTCGGATTCTTTTGGTACGCCAGCACATCCGGGATCAGCGAAACCCTTGGTCACCATGTCGAAGGCACCCGAGTCGAGTTGCAGCTTCTGCGTTGCGATGCTGGGCGTGATCTCGATGCGGATCGACTCGAACGCGGGCTTGCCGCCCCAGTAGTCACTGAACGCCTTCAGCGAGTAGTGGCTGCCGGTGACGAACTCGGTGATGGTGTAGGGCCCGCTGCCCGCGTCGTTGGTCTTCAGCCATTCCTGCGCGAGGTCGTCGCCCTTGGCGTTCTTGGCAATCGCTGTCGGGCTCACCGCGAACGGCTGCCACGGGCAAGCCAGGTAGTGCAGGAACGCGTTGTTGGGCTCAGCGAGCGTCACGACGAATGTGGTCGCGTCCGGCGCCGCCGTCTTGGCCACGCCGGCGACCATGTAACCGGGACCCTGGTTGACGACCTTGCGGCGCTCGAAACCCTTGACCCACGCTTCGGCATCGACGGGGGTGCCGTCGTGGAACTTGACGTTTGGCTCCAGCGTGAAGGTGTACGTCAGCTGGTCGGGTGAGAGCGTCCAGGACTTGGCCAGATTCGGGACGATGTCGGCCGAGCCGGGACGGTAGCGGACGAGCCCCTCGTAGGCGAACTCCATCAGTTGGGCGCCTTCGCCCTCGTACATGATGTCGGGGTCTGGCACCTGCATGTCGGCGAGGAACGGCATGCGCAAGACGAGTGTCCCGCCGCTGCCGCTGCCGCTCGGTGCGCCGCCGCATGCGGCGATCAGGGCCGCGAGGCTGATACCGCCGGCGGTGATTCCACCCGCCTTCAGGAAGGCGCGGCGGTCCCACTGCGGACCGGAAGGGATGCTTTGTTGTTGTGTCGTGTCGAACACGAATGCCTCCTATGGGTCAACTCTCGACCTGAGAGCACGGCGTTCGCCGGCGTGCCTTTCGGAGCAGTAAATCGGCGACGTATGACGCAACCGCGTCGCGTCAGTGCCCCGCGTATTACGCCGGGATTTCGACGGTGACTAGAACTCCAGGAGGTTCTCGCGAAACGTGCTGTGGTTGTAGCCGTCCCGGATGAGGCCACGTTTGCGTAGCGCGGGCGCCAGGCCGTCGGCGATCTCGGCGATATTGCGCCGGGTGACGATTGGCGACAGTAGGAACCCGTCGCCTCCGACCTCGTCCATCGCCTCGCCCATCTTCGCGGCCACCGTGTCCGGCGAGCCGACGAAGGCCAGGCCGGCATGGGTGTCGACGGTGGCGATCGCTTCGCGCAGCGTCTTGCCCCTTGCGCCTTCGATGAACGTGCGCAGCGTGCTCGTTTCGCCATTGCCCCACACGTCGGGGACCTCCTTGTCGAGGTCGAATGTGGAGAAGTCGAATTCGCCGCCAGAGGTGTAACTCAGGCCCCAGAGCGCCTTCTCGATAGCGTCGTCGCTGAAGCGCGCGGCTTTCATGTCCTCCTCGCGCGCCTGCGCGACGCGGTCGGTGTCACCCAGGATCGGGTCGATGAGGAACAGGATCTTCAGCGTGCCCGGGTCCCTGCCGTACTCCTTCATCCGGCGATGCATGTCGATCCGGAACGCCTTCATCTGCTCGATGCTGGTGCCGTGTGCGAGCATCGACTCCGCATACTTGGCGGCCAGGTCGCGCCCGGCAGGCGACGCGCCCGCCTGCACGATGACCGGACGTCGCTGCGGGCCGGGAATGGTGTTGAGCGGCCCGCGGGTTCGGAAGTACTTGCCCTCGAAGTCGACGGTGTGCACCTTCGTGTGATCGGCGTAGCGCGGCGTCTCCTCGTCGACGAGAACGGCACCGTCTTCCCACGAGTCCCACAGCGCCCCAACCGCTTCCATCCACTCCTTGGCCATCTCGTAGCGTTCGCTGTGCAGCATCAGCTCGTCGTAGCCGTACTGCTGCGCTGCGCGGCTCGAGCTGCCGGTGACGACGTTCAGCCCGACCCGCCCATCGGTCAGGTGATCGAGCGTGGTCATCGTCCTTGCCGCCATGAACGGGTGGTAGAAGCTTGTCGACAGCGTGACCGCGATGCCGATGTGTTTCGTACGCTGTGTCAGCAGCGGGATCAGCGGGACGGGATCGCACTTCGGGGCCAGCAGCCCGTACTTCAGCGTGGTCTCCATGGATCGGCCGTAGGCGTCCTCGACCATGCTGGTGTCCTCGACAAGCAGGTAGTCGAAGCGAGCGCGCTCAAGCGAAGCGGCCAGGTCGACAAACAGGTCGCCCTTCATCCAGTCGTGGCCGGTGTTGCCCGCCCACGGATCGAGCGCCCAGGTCTGGACGGAAAAGCCACTGCCCATGAACCAACCCAGATGAAACATGAGGTCAATGTGGCGTCTGGATGTTTCAGGGCGATGCGGCGGACGATTCCGCCCGCATTACGCTGCCTGAGATGAGTGATCCAGATCACATTTGGATACTTCTGGAAAGCCGGCGGTGTCCTAAGGGGCATGACTAGAAACAACGTACCCACGAAGGTCATCGTCATCGGCGGCGGCTACTCAGGAGCAATGGCGGCCAACCATCTGCGGATGCGCGGCGACATCGACATCACCCTGGTCAACCCCCGCCCGAAGTTCGTCGAGCGGATCCGACTGCATCAGTTCGTGGCGGGCAATTACGACGCGACGGTCGACTACGGCACGCTGCTCGGCGAGGGCATCAACCTCGTCGTCGACACCGCAACCCGCATCGACACCGCCAACCGCACCGTGGAATTCGCCTCCGGACGCAAGGCCCTGGAATACGACTACGTCATCTACGCGGTCGGCAGCACTGCTGTGGTGCCCGCATCGGTGCCTGGGGCAGTCGAATTCGCCTATCCGATAGGGGAACTGGAGCTGGCGCAGCTCTTGCGGACCGCTATGGACGAGCTGCATCCGGACGCTCCCGTGACCGTGGTCGGCGCCGGGCTGACCGGGATCGAGGCCGCCACCGAGCTTGCCGAACAGGGCCGCAACGTCACGTTGGTGTGCGGCGGTCAGCTTGGGCCGTACCTGTCCGGGCCGGGACGTCGGTCGGTCGCCAAGGTGTTGCGCAAGCTGGGCGTCACGGTGCTCGAGATCTGAGGTCGTCACCGAAGTGCGGCAGGACGCAGTGGTGTTCGCCGACGGTGCGGTGCGTCCGAGTGCGGTCACCATCTGGTCGGCCGGGTTCGGCGTGCCGCAGCTTGCCGCCAACAGCGGTCTGCGCACCGACTCGATGGGCCGCCTTCTCACCGATGAGACGCTGACAAGCGTGGACGATCCGCGCATCGTCGCCGCCGGTGACTGCGCCTCCCCGTCAGGCGTGCCGCTACGGATGAGCTGCCAGTCCGCGTCGCCACTCGGCGCCCAGGCGGCCAACACCGTGCTGAGCCTGGTGGCAGGCACCGTCGCCTGCGGTCATCGACCAGGCATTCTCGGGAGCGTGCATCAGCCTGGGCCGCAAGTCGGGCATCCTGCAGTTCGCCCACAAGGACGACACGGCGGTGAACGCTCACTTCACCGGACGCCTGGTCGCCCCCATCAAGGAAGCGGTCTGCAAAGGCACGCTGTGGGCACTGCGGCGCGAGGCGGCCAAACCCGGCGCGGTGTTCTGGGTCAAGGGTGGTTCGCGGCCCGAGCAGTCGGTGTTCGTGCCGGAGGTGGTCACGGAAACGTGACCACCTCCGAACACGCCGAGCGGTTCACTCATCTGCGGCCGCTGCTGTTCACGATCGTCTACGAGATCCTCGGCTCGGCAACGGAATCCGACGACGTGCTACAGGACAGCTATCTGCGGTGGGCCGACGTCGACCTCGCGACCGTGCGCGACACCAAGTCATACCTGGCTCAACTGGTGACCCGCCAAGCGCTCAACGCGCTACGCGCAGACGCCCGTCGCCGCGAGGACTACATCGGACCATGGCTGCCCGAACCGCTGCTGCTCGACGAGCGCGACGCCTCTTCCGACGTCGTGCTCGCCGAGTCGGTGTCGATGGCGATGCTGGTGCTGCTCGAAACACTCACCCCCGACGAGCGGGCGGTGTTCGTCCTTCGCGAGGTGTTCGGCTTCGACTACGACGAAATCGCCGGAGCGGTCGGCAAATCCGCGGCGGCGGCGAAGCAGATGGCGTACCGCGCCCGCGAGCACGTGCACGCACGGCGTAACCGGTTCGGTCCTGTCGACACCGAGCGGACGACACAAATCACCGAGCAGTTCCTGACGGCGGCGAGTACCGGTGATATGGACGGGCTGATGTCGCTGCTGGCGCCAAGCGCCACCTGGACGGCCGACCACGGTGGCAAGGTGACGGCGTTGCCACGGCCTCTCGTCGGCGCAAGGATGGTGGCCGGCGTGATGGTCGCGCTCTTCAAGGCCGCACGCCGCAGGGACATCCGGTTCGAGATGGCTGTCTACAACAGCGCGCCAGCCGTGGTCATCTACGACGGCGACAAGCTGGAGGGCCTTTTCGTGTTCGAGATCATCGACGATGTGATCACCAACCTCTACGCGATGCGCAATCCGGACAAGCTGACGGGGATCACCATCCCGCGGGCGATCAGCCGCCAGTGACGTCCACCACACCGGGCCGCAAGATGTCACACTCCGGATGTGGGCGGTGTCTTGAGGGCATGACTGAACAGAACGCACAGACCAAAGTCGTCGTCATAGGCGGCGGATATGCAGGCACGACCGCGGCCAACCACCTGCGGATGCGTGCCGATGTCAACGTCACGCTGGTAAATCCGCGGCCGAAGTTCGTCGAACGGATCCGGCTGCACCAGCACGTGGCGGGCAACTACGACCCGACGGTGGACTACAGCACGCTGCTCGGCAAGGACGTCGGCGCTTGTCGTCGACAACGCGACGCGCATCGACACGGCCGACCGCAAGGTGCAGTTGGCTTCCGGTCGCGCGCTGGACTACGACTACGTCATCTACGCGGTCGGCAGCACCGGCGCGACACCCGCATCAGTGCCCGGTGCGGCCGAATTCGCCTATCCCATTGCGGAACTCGAGTCGGCGCAGCGGCTGAAGCGATGCCGTCGACGAGTTGCGTCCCGACGCCCCGATCGTCGTCGTCGGCGCCGGGCTGACCGGGATCGAGACGGCCTCCGAGCTGGCAGAACAGGGTCGTTCCGTCACGCTGGTCTGCGGCGGCCAGTTGGCACCGTCGCTGTCCGAACCGGGTCGCCGGTCGATCGCCAAATGGATGGGGCAAGCACGGTGTCACGGTCCTCGAGGCGGCGACGGTCGCCGAGGTGCGGCCCAATTCCGTTGTGCTCGTCGGCGGGCGTGCGCTGCCGAGCCTGGCGACCATCTGGACGGCGGGGTTCGGCGTTCCGGAGCTGGCCGCTGCCAGTGGACTGCGCACCGACGGGCTCGGCAGGCTGCTCACCGACGAGACGCTGACCAGCGTCGACGACCCGCGCGTCGTGGCCGCAGGCGACTGCGCCGCCCCGTCGGGACAGCCGCTGCGGATGAGCTGCCAGGCCGCGGGGCCGCTCGGCGCGCAGGCCGCCAACACCGTGCTGAGCCGCATCGCAGGCACCGCGCCGGCGGTGATCGACCAGGCGTTTGTGGGCTCCTGCGTCAGCCTGGGCAGGCACGCCGCCACCGTCCAGCTGGCCCGCAAGGACGACAGCCCGGTGAACTACTACCTGGGCGGACGGTTCGGCGCCAAGGTGAAGGAAGCGATCTGCAAGGGCACGGTGTGGGGGCTGCGCCGCGAGGCCCGCAAGCCCGGATCGACCTTCGTGATGAAGGGCGGAAAGCGTCCGTCCCAGCCGACGCTCGAGGTGGCCACCGAATCGTGACCACCTCCGAGCACGCCGAGCGGTTCACCCATCTGCGGCCGTTGCTGTTCACGATCGTCTACGAGATCCTGGGCTCTGCAACGGAATCCGATGACGTGCTGCAGGACAGCTATCTGCGGTGGGCCGACGTCGACCTCGCGACAGTGCGCGACACCAAGTCGTACCTGGCGCAGCTCGTGACCAGGCAGGCGCTCAACGCGCTGCGGGCGGGCGCCCGCCGTCGCGAGGACTACATCGGCCCGTGGCTGCCCGAACCGCTGCTGCTCGACGAGCGCGACGCCTCTTCCGACGTCGTGCTCGCCGAGTCGGTGTCGATGGCGATGATGGTGCTGCTCGAAACGCTCACCCCTGACGAGCGGGCGGTGTTCGTCCTTCGCGAGGTGTTCGGCTTCGACTACGACGAAATCGCGGGCGCGGTAGGTAAATCCGTTGCGACGGTGCGCCAGGTCGCGCACCGCGCCCGCGAGCATGTGCACGCGCGGCGCAAGCGGTTCGAGCCCGTCGACACCGCCACGACGGCGGAGGTGACCGAGCAGTTCATGACCGCCGCGGCCACCGGCGATATGGAAGGACTGCTGGCGATGCTGGCACCGGACGCCACCTGGACCGCCGACAGCGGCGGCAAGGCCAGCGCGGCCCGCCGCCCGGTGGTAGGCGCGGACAAGGTGGCCAAGATAATGGTCGGCCTCTTCCGTTTCACCGAGCGTATGCCGGATGTCCGGGTCGAGACCGCGGTCTACAACAGCGCACCCGCGGTGGTCGTCTACAGCGGCGACCAGCTCGAGGGCGTCTTCCTTGTCGAGATCATCGACGGCAAGATCACGAACCTCTACGCCATGCGCAATCCGGACAAGCTGGCGGGCATCACGATCCCGCGGTCAATCACCCGTTAGCGTTCTGTCACGCTTGGTTGGTGCGGATCGAGCGGCTCGGCGATTTGGGCAGTGCCACTGCGGTGCTGCGCGCCATCGCCGCTGGTGCCGAGCGGTGCGGTCTGCCGCCGCCCGCCGCGCTGATCGGCGAGTGGTTCGGCTCGGCGGCGGTCATCGCCCCATCACTGAAGGGCCGTTGCTGTTGACGACGTCTTCGCCGTGCCGACCGGCGAATCCGGTGGGGCGATCGGCGGCGGGTGGTTCGGCTATCTCTCGTATCCCGACGCGGGCGTCGACGGTCATGGGCCCCGGATTCCGGAGGCGGCCGGCGGCTGGTCCGACTGTGTGCTGCGGCAGGACCGCGACGGGCACTGGTGGTATGAAAGCCTTTCCGGCGCACCGCTTTCGACGTGGGCGGCCGAGGCGTTGCGGTTCGGTGCGCCGCCGCGGGGATACAGCATCGCGTGGGATGAGGCCGACCGCGACGCGCATCGCCTCGGCGTGCTTGAGTGCCTGGAGGCGATAGCGGCAGGCGAGATCTACCAGGCCTGCGTGTGCACGCAGTTCGGGGGCCGGATCGACGGCGCACCCATCGACTACTTCGTCGACGCCGTCGAGCGCACGTCGCCGGCGCGGGCGGCCTACCTGGCCGGGGATTGGGGCGCGGTGGCGTCGCTGTCGCCGGAGCTGTTCCTGCGGCGCAGCGGTGAGACGGTGACGTCGAGCCCGATCAAGGGCACGCTGCCGCGGCATGCGGATCCTGCGGCGCTGCGGGCGTCGGTGAAGGATGTCGCGGAGAACATCATGATCGTCGACCTGGTCCGCAACGACCTGGGCCGGGTTGCGATCACGGGGACGGTCACCGTGCCCGAGCTGCTGGAGGTGCGGCCGGCACCGGGCGTGTGGCATCTGGTGTCGACCGTATCGGCGCGCGTCGGGGTGGACGTGCCGATGGCCGCCGTTTTGGATGCGACGTTCCCGCCCGCGTCGGTGACCGGCACGCCGAAGCAGCGGGCCCGCGAGCTGTTGCGCGGCTGGGAGCCGCATCGACGCGGGGTGTATTGCGGCACAGTCGGTTTGGCGTCACCCGCTGCGGGTTGCGAACTCAACGTCGCGATCCGGACCGTGGAGTTCGACGCGTCAGGCAACGCGGTCCTTGGTGTCGGCGGCGGCATCACCGCCGACTCCGATCCCGACCGCGAATGGGAGGAGTGCCTGCACAAGGCCGCACCGATCATTGATATCGCCGACAGCGCTCCACAAGTATCTCCGCCAGCCGTTCCGGCTCGCTGACCATCAAGTCGTGGCAGGTCTTCATCTCGATTACGGTCTGCACCCCGCCGATCACCTCGATGCTCTTTCTCTGCGTCCGCACCGACAGCGAATGGTCCCGCCGCGTCAGGATCCACGTTCGTCGGACGTCATCTGGCAGTCGGCCGCGATCGACCTTCTCGGTCACCAGGCGGATGGACTCTCCGCGGACGCGCGGCAGCAGGAACTGTCGTTGTTGGCGCGTCATGCCGTTGCAGAACGCCAATCGCGCGGCGACGCGGGGCATTTCGATCGGGACCTCGCGAGCGGCGGCCGCGCGTCGGGCATACCAGCCGAGCGGTCCGCCAAGGGTGTCGAGGATCGAGGCGCCTTGAGGCGGCACGAACGACGCCGCCAGGATCATCTCCCGCACCCGCGGCGAGCCGAGCTTGGTCACCACGCTGGGGACGATCACTCCGGCCATCGAGTGCCCGCACGACCACGACGTCGCGCAGTCCAGCATCCTCGATGTCGGCGACCACCGATTCGACGCAGTCGCTGATCGAAAGCGCTGCGAGGTCACCCGGCTTATCCCGACGCCCCGGCAGATCGACCGCGAGCACGCGGAGTTCCGGTGCCAGCCGGTGGATTTCGTCGACGGTGAGGTCCCAGCAGTCGCCGGCGTGGGCCCCGCCGTGGACGAGAACCAGCGCGGGAAGCGCCATACGTCCTAACGTACGTCAGCGGCGAATCCCCGCGCACAGCCTTTCCCAATTGCCCGACGCGATCTTCGCGCGATCTTCCTCGCCGATCTCGGCCTGTTCGAGGAATCGGCGGCCGCCGCCGTCGGGCACCATCACGTACGGATAGTCGGTGGCGAACAAGATGCGGTCGGGACCGACGACGTCGAGTGACCACTGCAGGTAGCGGTGGCTGAACACCCCTCCTGGCGTGACGAAGACATTGCTGCGGACATACTCCGACACCGGGCGGGCAAGATTGGCGATGCCGCGTCATCCTGTCGATGCGGTCGAGGTAGAACACCATCACTTCGCCCCAGTGCCCAAGGATCAGCTGCAGACCGGGGAAACGGTCGAGCACCCCGCCGAGGATGAGCCGGAGCAACTGCAGGCCGGCGTCGTAATGCCAACCAAGTCCGTGGGTGGCCAATGCCGCGTCGACCGCATCGCCGAGTCCGCTGTAGTAGGCGTCGCGCACTGCGGGCGGCGGCGACTGCGGGTGCAGATACAACGGCGCATTGAGCGCCTCTGCGGCCTCGAATATGGGCCAGAAGTCGGGGTGATCAAGATTGCGGTCCCGCGTTCGCCCGTACAGCATGGCGCCGTTGAAACCGAGTTCCGTTACGGCTCTTCCGAGTTCGGCGGCGGCGGCCTCCGGATCCGGGGTCGCCAACGTCGCGAAGCCCTGCAAGCGATCCGGGTGGCGGCGCACAGCGTCGGCGAGCCTGTCATTGGAGATGCCCTGTAGCGCCACCGCATCTGCCGCGAGTCAGGTTCTGCAATCCGGGCGTCGTCATCGACACGACAGCGACGTCGAGTCCTGTGTCGTCCATCGCGGCGATCCGCGCGGCGTCGACGTCCAGCAGCCGTCCGGCGAGCTCGTCGTCAGACGAATGGCCAAGCGCGACATCCTGCCATTGCGGCTCCAGCGCCTGCCACGCGTCGATGAGCTCGGGTGTTGCGAAATGTTCCTCGAGACCAATTGTCTTCACAACTTCTGCAACGTCACGAACGCGCCGGTACATCAGCGTCGCGAGGCTTGGAGGTGCCTGTGAAAATCACGGCCTCGAGCGCAGAACCGCTTCGTAGAGTTCGCGCCGTGACGGCGCGCCCGGGATTCTCCGCCACCACCTGCGCGCACGCATCCTTGACACGCAGTCCGTCGTCGACGAGCGCGTTGACCTCGGCCACCAACGTGTCGAGGTCGGCCGACGGCGTCGCACCGGCCAGCACGACGGTGATCTCGCCGAGCACGCCGTCGCTCGCCCATTCCGCCAGCTCGCCGAGCGTGCCGCGGGCGATCTCCTCATGCGTCTTGGTCAGCTCCCGGCAGACGACCGCGCGCCGCGCGGTCCCAAGCACGTCGACCGCGTCGCGCAGCGTGCCGGGAAGCCGCCGCGGTGACTCGAAGAACACGCAGGTGCGCGGCTCGGCGGCCAGCGTCTTGAGCCACGACACGCGCGCCGACTGCTTGCGCGGCGCGAACCCCTCGAAGCAGAACCTCTCCACTGGCAGGCCCGACACCGCCAGCGCCGTCGTCACCGCAGAAGGGCCAGGAAGGCACTGCACCGGAGCCCCCGCCGCGATGCAGGCCACCACCAGCCGGTATCCGGGGTCGCTGATCAGCGGCATGCCTGCGTCGCTGACCAGCAGCACCGTCGCCCCGGCCTCGATGTCGCCGACCAGCGACGGAACCCGCGACGCCTCGTTTGCGTCGTACAGGCTGACCACCTTGCCTGCGAGCTTGACGTCGAGCGCCTGGGCCAGGGTGCGGATCCGGCGGGTGTCCTCGGCTGCGACCACGTCGGCGCTCGCCAGGGCCTTGACCAGCCGCGCGGAAGCGTCCGATGGCTGGCCCAGCGGCGTGGCGCCGATGAGCAGTCTTCCGGGGGTCATTCCGGCGGGCAGGAGCGGAGCGACCGGGGGATCGTCATCAGCACAGCCTACGATCGCTGTCGTGACCGCCCCGGCCGATGAACTCGTTGCCAAGGGGCGCGCGGTCCCTGTCATCAGTCCCGCGCCCCTGGTGCCCGTCGCCGACTTCGGGCCGGTCGACCGGCTGCAGGGCTGGGCGATGACGGCCGTCATCACGGCGCTGGCCGCGTTGACGCGTTTCCTGAACCTGGGGTCCCCGACCGACGCAGGCACACCGATCTTCGACGAGAAGCACTATGCGCCGCAGGGGTGGCAGGTGCTGCACAACCATGGCGTTGAGGACAACCCTGGCTACGGCCTGGTGGTGCACCCGCCGGTCGGCAAGCAATTGATCGCGATCGGCGAGGCGCTGTTCGGCTACAACGGGCTGGGCTGGCGGTTCTCCGGCGCGGTGTGCGGCGTCATTCTCGTGCTGTTGGTCGTGCGGATCGGTCGGCGGATCAGCCGGTCGACATTGGTTGGAGGGATCGCCGGGCTGCTGCTGGTCGCCGACGGAGTCAGCTTCGTCGCATCGCGCACCGCACTGCTGGACGGATTTCTGACGCTGTGGGTGGTGGCGGCGTTCGGCTGCTTGATGGTCGACCGCGACCAGGTACGAGAGCGGATGCACGTAGCGCTGCTGGAGGGCCGCATCGCCGAGACGCCGTGGGGGCCGCGGCTTGGTGTGCGGTGGTGGCGGTTCGGCGCCGGCGTACTGCTCGGATTGGCTTGTGCGACAAAGTGGTCCGGGCTGTACTTCATCGTGTTCTTCGGGCTCATGACGTTGGCATTCGACATCGCCGCACGCAGGCAGTATCGGGTGCCACGGCCGTGGGTCGGGGCGTTCCGGCGGGACCTGGGCCCGTCCTTGTACGCCCTCGTGCTGATTCCGTTCGGCGTGTACCTGGCGTCGTATGCGCCGTGGTTCGCGTCGGAAACCGCCATCAACCGCCATGAGGTGGGCAATTCGATCGGTCCGGACAGCGCGCTGCCCCTGCCTGATGCCATGCGATCGCTGTGGCACTACACGGCTGCGGCGTACAGGTTCCATGCCGGGCTGACCAATGCCGACGGCAACCACCACCCGTGGGAGTCCAAGCCGTGGACATGGCCGATGTCGCTGCGGCCGGTGCTGTACGCGATCGACAACCAGAACGTGCCTGGCTGCGGCGCACAGTCGTGCGTCAAGGCGGTGATGCTGGTCGGCACGCCTGCGATGTGGTTCATCGCGGTGCCGGTACTGGCGTGGGCGGTGTGGCGGGCGTTCGTCAAGCGGGACTGGCGCTACGGCGCCGTCCTGGTGGGCTACAGCGCGGGGTTCCTGCCGTGGTTCGCCGACATAGACCGGCAGATGTACTTCTTCTACGCGGCGACGATGGCGCCGTTCCTCGTGTTGATGATCGCGATGATCCTCGGCGACATCCTGCACAAGCCGAACCAGAACTCCGAGCGACGAACGCTGGGGCTGATCGTGGCGTGTTGCTATATCGCACTTGTCATTACGAACTTCGCGTGGATGTACCCGATCCTGACAGGCATCCCGATCTCGCAGTCGACGTGGAACATGCAGATCTGGCTGCCCAGCTGGCGCTAGGTCTGCGACTATGGCGCCGAAATAGAATTCCCGGTCGCGAAATACGCCTGTTAACAACCCTGGCTTCTGCCTCGGCAACCTGTCGGTCGGCCTGAGCATCATCGCCGGATGAACGAAGTCTTCTTGGGCAGCGAAGCAATCGCTAGCGGCGCCATCACCCGTGGCCAACTGCGCTCGAGGTATCGCGCCATCTATCCGGACGTGTACGAGCCGAAGCTCGTCGTGCCCTCGCTACGTGCGAACACGACGGGTGCGTGGCTTTGGTCCAAACGCAGAGGCGTCGTCACGGGCAGAGCGGCAGCAGCCCTCCACGGAGCGTTGTGGGTTGATCAGTCGGCGCCAGTCGAAATGTTGTGGCAGAACTGCAATCCGCCGCCGGGCATCATCTGTCGCGACGAGCGGTTCACCTGCGATGAGGTCGTCGAGATCGACAACATGGCGGTGACAATTATTCAGCGGACGGCGTTCGATCTCGGCCGGCATCTGCCGCGGCTCAAAGCCGTCCAGCATCTCGACGCACTCGCCCGTGCGACGGGACTGGAAGCCGGCCACGTCCTGCCGCTGGCCGATCAATACGCCGGCGCCCGCGGTGTGCGACGCCTGAAGGAGGCACTCGACTTGATGGACGCGGGCGCAGAGTCTCCGCAAGAGACGCGGACGCGACTTGTGCTCATGGACGGCGGTTTCCCCCGGCCAGCCACTCAGATTCCTGTGCCAAACGACGCCGGATCGACGTTCTACCTCGACATGGGCTGGGAGGACATCATGGTGGCAGTCGAATATGACGGCGACCATCATCGTGCCGACCCTGACCAATACGCCAGGGACATCGCGCGACTGGAGGAGTTGCAGCGCAGGGGCTGGATCGTCATTCGGGTTATCGCTGGACACCGCCCGGCCTACATCCTGTACCGGGTGCGACAAGCTTGGGCGCAACGCGAAACAGAAGCCAGGGCTGCTGTCGCGTGAATGTAGCGACCCGGAATTCTATTTCGGCGCAATCGCTAGAGCGGGTCGCGGGCCGCCGGGCACGACATGCAGCGTGGGCCGCCGCGGCCGGTTCCCAATTCGGACGCCTCGATCGGCAGCACTTCGATACCCGCATCGGACAGCCGCGCATTGGTTTCGGCGTTGCGCTCGTATGCGACGACTACACCCGGCGCGACTGCCAGCGTGTTGTTTCCGTCGTCCCACTGCTCGCGCTCGGCTGTCACCGGGTCCAGGCCCGTCGCGATCACCCTCAGCTTCTCGATCTGCATCGCCTCGGCGGCGGCCTCCACAAACGGCACGGCGTCGTCGATCTTCACCCCGCCCTGCCCGTCGCGGTGAATCGTGAACGCCGACAACGAGTCGACGATGTTCGGGTACATCACCACCGCGTCGACGTCGACCATCGTGCAAACCGTGTCCAGGTGCATCTGCGCTCGCTCCTGTGCGATAGGCACCGCCAGCACGGTGTGCGCCAAGTCGTCGTCGAATAGACTGCGCGCCAACGCTTCCGCACCGGCGGGCGTGGTTCGCTCCCCCACCCCCACGGCCACGACACCCGGCGCGAGCAGCAGCACGTCGCCGCCCTCGACGGGCGCCGACCGCGACTCGTATGCCCGTCGCACGCCGAGGAACCGCGGATGGTGCGCGTAGATCAGGTCGGTCAGCGACGTCTCGCGCACCCGTGCCGGTAGCGCCAGCGACGTGATCGCCACTCGCGGCCCGATCCAAAACGACGAGTCGCGGGTGAACAACAGATTCGGCAGCGGCTCGATGACGAAATCCCCGCCGTGGTGCATCCGCCGCACCAGCGACAGCTCACCACCGCTGAACGGCAACTCGTTGAACGTCATCCCCGCCATCAGCACGTGCGCCAGCGGCCCCGCATCCAGGGTTCGCAGATAGGTCGAAAGCTCCTGCGCCAGCGGCAGTCCCAGCCGTCGCGGATCGACCGCAGCAGCGATCCCGTGCATGCGCGCCGCGCCACTATGCGATAGCGCCTCGGTCAACAGGTCCGCGAGCAGCAGCACCTCGACGCCGCGCGATTCCAGCACCGCGGCGAATGCATCGTGTTCCCGCTGCGCCTTGGAGACCCATGGCAGGCCATCGAACAGCAACGCGTCGTTGTTGCGCGGGGTGAGCCGCTGCAGTTCGGCCCCTGGCCGGTGCAGGATGACGACCCGCAGCTGCCCGACCTCGGAGTCGCAGCCCAGCGCAACGTCTGTCACATCTGCCACCGTAGCGCCACAAATCACCTCAACTATGGTTTAGGTCATGGAGCTGATCCACGAACTCACTCCGGGCGAGATGTCGCATCGCAGCGGTGTGGCGGTCTCGGCCCTGCACTTCTACGAACGCGAAGGTCTCATCGCCAGCAAGCGCACCGGCGGCAACCAGCGCCGCTACGCACGGGAGACACTCAGACGCGTCGCATTCATCCGCATGTCGCAGCGCCTCGGCATCCCGCTGGCACGCATCCGCGAGGCCCTCGCCAGCCTGCCCAACGACCGCGTCCCCACCAGCAAGGACTGGGCCCGACTGTCCGCCGGTTGGCGCCAGGATCTCGACGACCGCATCGTGCACCTTGAGCGACTGCGCGACAACCTCGCCGGCTGCATCGGCTGCGGCTGCCTGAGCCTGAAGACGTGCGCGCTGTCCAACCCCGGCGACGTGCTGGCCGAACAGGGACCGGGCGCCGCCCGGCTCTAAATCGAACGCCTGTGCGATAGACTCGCGGCCATGGAGCTGGCTCTTCAGAGCTCTCTTTTCGAGGCCGCCGATCGGCGCTACCTCGGCAACGGCGCGTGGGTCGAGGTGCGCTCGGGCTGGCTGACGGATGCGGAGTCGCTGTTCGGCGAGCTGATGGAACAGATCCCGTGGCGCGCCGAGCGCAGGCAGATGTACGAGCGCGTGCTCGACGTGCCGCGGCTGGTCAGCTTCCACAACCTCGTCGACGAGCCCGTCCCGCATCCGCGGCTGAAACAGATGCGCCGCCGGCTCAACGACACCTACGCGGGCGAGCTCGGCGAGCCCTTCACCACCGCAGGCCTCTGCCTCTACCGTGACGGCAACGACAGCGTCGCCTGGCACGGCGACAAGATCGGCCGCAGCAGCACCGAAGACACCATGGTTGCCATCGTGAGCCTCGGCGCCACAAGGGTTTTCGCGCTACGCCCGTACGGCGGCGGCAAGTCGCTGCGGCTACAGCACCGGCATGGTGACCTGTTGGTGATGGGCGGGTCGTGCCAGCGCACATGGGAGCACGCGATTCCGAAGACCTCGCGGCCGGTGGGCCCGCGGATCAGCATCCAGTTCCGCCCGCACGACGTCCGCTAGACCGTATGAGGGGCTGGGGCCTCGCTCACATGTGAACGTGGGTTGCCGTCAGGAAGTTGGTCCTGGCCGGTAGAGCCACAGATGTGGGAGGCCCCAGTGGAGATTTATCGTACGAGTGTCGGGTTGGATGTGCACGCACGATCGGTGGTGGCGTGTGGGTTGGATCGGTCGACCGGGGAAGTGTTCGAGCGCCGGTTGACCCCGGATCACCGAGAGATCCTGGAATGGATTGGGTCGCTGCCGGCCCCGGCGTTAGTGACTTATGAGGCTGGCCCGACGGGGTTCGGATTGGCCCGGGCACTGTTGGCGGCAGGTATCGGATGCGTGGTAGCGGCCCCGTCAAGGTTGCAACGCCCGTCGGGGGATCGAGTTAAGACCGATGTTCGCGACGCCCGGCACTTGGCCCGGTTGTTACATCTTGGCGAGATCGTGGTGGTAACGGTGCCCTCAATCGAGCAAGAAGCCGCCAGGGATCTGGTCCGGGCGCGTGAGGACTGCCGCGGGGATCTGATGTCAGCCCGGCACCGATTATCGAAACTGCTACTGCGACAGGGGATTGTCTACTACGGCGGGAAGACATGGACTGCAGAGCATGAGCGGTGGCTGCGGGCGCACCGGTTCGACACCCCGGGATTGCAGCTGGCCTACGACACCGCCTTCGACGCCATGCTGGCCACCCTGGATCGTCGAGACCGTCTCGATGAAGCGATCACCGCCATGGCCGCCGATTCGGCGTTCACCCCGGTGGTGACCCGGCTGTCCTGCGTACGGGGCATCGCCACACTGACGGCGTTCGGCTTGGCCACCGAGATCGGCGACTGGCACCGGTTGGATGGCCGAAGCATCGGCGCCTACCTCGGATTGGTGCCCACCGAATCCTCCTCGGGAGCGACCCGCTCCCAGGGTGGGGTCACCAAGACCGGCAACAGCCATGCCCGCCGGCTGCTGGTCGAGGCGGCGTGGCATCACCGAACCCGGTATCGGCCCGGACTGGAACTGCGGCGACGCTGGGACGCCGCGTCCCCGGCGGCCCGGGCGCGAGGCCAAGCCGCCAACCGACGGCTACACGCCCGCTGGGTGCGTTTCGATGAACGCAAGAAACGCTCCGTGGTCGCCAACGCCGCCATCGCCCGTGAACTCGCCGGTTGGTGCTGGTCACTGGCTGTCCTGGAGCACCAACACCCCACAACTGTCCGGATGAAGTCCCCCCTCGGTGGCGGCGGCAAGCGTCTGGGAGTAACCCGCGAAAGGGCTATGAGCAATCATGTTGTCCTGCAACTTGTTTACGCTCGATCTCTAGACCAGCGGTCCACTCCGACTCGAAAGTCCCGTGCTGCGGTAACCAACCCGCGTATATCAGAGTGACAACGCGTCGACACGACACGCTCGACGCCCACCAGGGCCTTCCTCCGGTCAACGAAGCGGCGGCCGCGACGACGGTTGCAGCCGCCGCTTCACCCTGCCCCTTGACAAAATCCCTGCCATATCAGCCCTTGACCGCCGCGACGGCAGCGGCGAGCAGGTCACGCGCCCGCTGCGTGTTGACCGGCGCGACGGGCTTGTCCGGCAGCACCAACGGGTTGGCCGTGACGATCACAAGGAAAGTGCCGAAGCTGGCGACGTAGTTGTAGAGCTCGCCCGTGCGTGGCTTGCCGTCAACCGTCGTCTGCAACACGCGATGGGTGCCCACCGTGTGCACGCCGTCGATCTGCGGCGCCTCGACGACCTCGACGAGACCGCGCACCCCCGGTCCGGTGAACCCGACCTTCTGACAGTTCTGGGCGGGGTCGGTGTGCGGCACGGCCTCCGACGTCTCGACGGCCATCGCGATGAACCGGTTGCCATCGCCCTCGGCCGTCGTGGCAGCCATGTTGCCCTTCACGCCCGCCGGCACGACCTGCTGGCTGGCCGCCTTCGCACAATCGGCGGGGTCGAACGTCATACCCTGCGGCAGCGTCTGCGGCCCAAGGATTCGGGGGTCGATGCCCGTCGGCCCCACGCTGGTGACCTTGAACTCCGACCCGAAGCTGGACTTGACGTTCGCGACATGGGCGATATCGGCATGCGACAAGTCCTGCTCGGCGGACTGTCCGTTCGCGCACGCTGCCAACACGGCGGCGCATGCGATCGCGAGCATCGCCCTCGGGTTCGGCATCGCCGCCAATCTACCCGCAGGTCTCCGTCTAGCCGCGTAATGCCGACACCGTTTTCACGAGCAATTCCGCCGCGAAATCCTGTCCGAGTGCAGGATTCGGCGAGCCCGGATCGGTGACGACCGTGACGAATGCGACATAGCCGCCCAGATAGGCGGTGAACGTGTCCGCGTGCGAATGGGTTTCGGTGCCCCCCTCGACAGCGGTGGTGGCGGTGGTGGACAGGCCAATGGTCGCCGCGCCGTCGATCGCGGGCCCAGCTACCAATGAGACGCTCCCGCCGGTGCGCCCCGCCGCCACCGTCCACTGTCCGCATTCGTCGAGCAGTGACGGATCGAGCGTCGCCGTGGAGGCGGCGACCACCGCGTAGACGATGCCTCCGGCACCCGAAGCCGACCATCCCCGTGTCGTCTCCGCGCCCGCGACGGGATCCGCGAGCGCCCCACACCGCTGCGGGTCGGCGGTCCAGTCGGGACCCAGCCCCCAGAACGCGACCGGCGCCGCCCGCCCTGACAAGCCAGCCACTTCGTAGCCGCTCGGCAGTTCCGTGCGAACGCGGTCGATCCGCGCCGGATTCACCTGGGTCGACGACCCCGAGGTGGCCGTCGACGGCGCCGACGAGGGCGGCTCAGCGCACGCCGTCACCCACAGGGACAGCGCTGCGAGCAAGGCAAACAGCCGCACGCCCGTTGATACCACAGAGATTGCTTAGGAAATCCCTGCAACGTCCTGTGTCCGGCGAGCGATGAAACAAATACCAGGCAAACAAAAGAATGGAGACTGTCATGCGCACAGGCTGGAGTGTGGCAGCAACACTAGCGACGGCGAGTGCCCTACTCGCACCGGCGGGACTGGCAACGGCCGAGCCCACTCAAGCCGGCAACGCATACGCGACTATTGGAACGCTGGAGGACGAAGGCTACGACGTGATCATTGACCGCGTCGGCAATGCGCCGATCAACCAGTGCATCGTCACCAGCGTCCGCAACCCGCAGACGCAGACCAGGACGTTCTGGGTCGACGAGGGCAAGAAGCGTCGACTGATCACAGTCGTCGTCAGCAGGTCGATCAACGTAACGCTGAACTGCGACGTCTGAGCTTCACCCACGTCGCTCGCAGTCGCGGAATCAAACTGCGCTACTGCGAGTTTCACCAATCAGACCGCGGTGACCGGAGGGGACACTGTCTGGTCTGAAGGAGCTGACGTGAAGGCACCACAAGTGAATAGGTCGACCCTTGCCACCATTGCGGGAGGTGCATTTGTCGCCATGGCCCTTGGATTTCCGGCCGGCGCGCAGGCGGCGCCATCCGGCATCGGATCGGCGCAGGACACCGTCGACGAGTTGGAGAGGAACGGCTTCAAGGTCGTGCTGAACAAGATGGGCACAGGCCCGCTCGCTCAGTGCACGGTCGACTCGGTGCGTCCCGGCATGACCGTCATCCGCCCCGTCCAACACGGCGGCGACCTGGTGAACCAAATCGTCTACCAAAGCGTGTATTTGACGGCCAAATGCTGATGATCTGGTGAACCGTCCCGGCCACCAGCGCCGATAGGAGTTGTACCAGGTCACGGACATAGTTTGCGACGTCAACAATTTGCCGGGCCGGGGCCACCCCCAATTGCGGTCAGATTTCAGCCGCGAACCGCCACCCTGCGTCGCGATTTCCCGTGCAGCCGATGTTTGCCGACCGTAGGCTACGCCCGAGATTTCAAATCGACAGGAGACCCAATGACACGCGCACTTCGGGCCGGCGTTATTGCCATTTCGGCAATCGCAATCGGTATCGGCCTATCCGCCTGCGGATCGGACACCAAGACCGAGCCGTCCACCTCGAAGCAGACGTCAGCCACATCGTCGGCGACAACCAGCAAAGCCGCGCCGACGTCGACGCCACAGGCCGCTGGCGCGAACAAGACGATCGTCGACTACATCAAGGAGAATGGGATCGTCGAAAGCCCCGTGCACCGCGGCGACCCCGGCGCGCCGACGATCGACTTGCCGTTCCCGCCCGGGTGGGAGGACGCCGGAAACCGCACACCGGAATGGGCCTATGGCGCGATTGTGTCCACCGATCCGGCGATGGCCCAGGATCCGCCGACGGTCATCGCGCTGGTCTCCAAGCTGGCCGGCGACGTCGACCCAGCCAAGATCCTCGAGTTCGCACCGGGCGAGATCAAGAACCTGCCCGGCTACGAGGGCGTCGGACGAAGGCAGCCCGAGCACGCTCGGCGGGTTCGATGCGACTCAAATCGGCGGCATCTACCTCAAGGACGGCAAGAAGCGCGCCATCGCCCAGAAGACCGTGGTGATCCCGGTGCCGGACGCGCTGTATGTGCTGCAGCTCAACGCCGATGGCACCGAGGATCAGATGGGTGCGTTGATGGACGCGACGAACATCATCGACGAGCAGACCACGATCACGCCGTAGGCGCTGGTCCGGGGCGGGTGCGCGCCCGTCCCGGACCGCAACCGTTTCTCAATTAAGGTGACGCGATGACTGCTGCAACGTCCGACCCCAACGAACCACCACCACCCCAGCGCGGGCTGACTCGCGAGGAACGTGGCCGCGACGTCAGCGAGGCACAGGCCGAAGCCGAGGCTGAAACGTCGAAGGTCAACCAGTACCTGAAGGCGATGAGCCCTCGATATGTGTGGTCGATGGCCGAGGGCTACCCGGTGGTGGTCAAGCAGTTCATCCAGTTCTGCCTGATCCTCATCTATCCCGCCTGGGTGTTCGGCGTCCTGTTCGCCGCCGCGATGCACCTGCTCTTCTACGTGACCGTCTACCCGGTGCTGTGGGTTCTCTTCTGGCCGGTGCGGGCCTACCAGAAGAAAAACAATCCCGAGGAGTACGAGGCCACGCGCCAGAAGTTCGCCAAGAAGTAGTGGGGCTCTTCAAGCGATCCAGCGGCGCCCAGGTGACCGTGACTCCCGAGGTGGTGTCGCCGCGACAGACTGTGCAGGCGACGGTCACCACAGACAAGCCGATCGACAAGGTGTCCTCGGCGACCCTGGAGTGGGGCTACACCAACTTCTATCGGTATCGCTGGGCCGGGCGTGCCGACTCCGCGGCCGTGCAGATGAACGACTCGTGGTTCATGATGGGCGAAGTCGGCACCGACGCGGGTAGCGAAAAGGACACCGAGGACTGGGTCGGCGTGACCAAGGTCGAACTGCCGGTCTCGGGTGGTGAATTCACCGGCGGCTCTTCGTCATTCACGGTTCCGTCGTGGGCTCCCGGTTCGTCCGACGTGCTCGCACGGTGGTCGGCCCGCCTGACGGTCGTGCGCGGCGGCCGCGATGTCGAAACCCGGGGCGATTTCACCGTCGTCGTCGACAGTGGTGATCGCCATGTCGCCGACGAACCGCAGCGGCGGACCGGCGGAGACGGCGAGACCGATCTGGATATCGTGCTGCCATCGCTGGTCTTTCGCGCGGGCGAAACAATAAACGGCAGTATCACGCTCACGCCCAACGTCGACATGTCGGACGGCGAGGTCGTTGTCTACTGGGGATATCGCCTGATCTCCCATCCCCTGGTCCGCACACCGGCGATCGGCGGCGGAGGGAAGTCCGGTCCAACGATCAAGCTCGGCAAGGGAATACCGTTGCGCAGCGGCACGCCGGTGACGGTACCTTTCGCCGTGCCGTTGCCCGAGGATGCGCCGCCGACGGCCGAGGCGGTGCACTCGTCGCTGGTGTGGTTTCTCCAGTCAACGCTGCACTATTCGAAGTGGACCCAGGGCATCGAACAGGTGCGCCGTCAGATCGTTGTCGTCAACGCGCCGTAGTCAGGCCCGCGAAATCGCCGAGGCCTCCGCGATCTGCTCTGGAGTCGGACGCACGCCCGGTGTAGCGCTCGAACTGCTCGGCGGCCTGCAGCGCGATCACCTCGGCGCCGGTGATCACCTTGGTCCCTGCCGCGCGCGCAGCCTTGATCAACGGAGTCTCTGACGGCAGGGCCACCACGTCGAATACGCAGTACGCCTTGGCGATTGTCGACTCGTCGAACGCCGTTTCGCTCTCTTCTGGGCCGCCCGCCATGCCGATCGGCGTGACGTTCACGATGATCGGGCGCCAGCAGGTCTCCGACCTCGGGGGCATATTCGTAGCCGACCCGGTTCGCCAGCTCGCGCCCCGCCTCAGCGTTGCGGGCGACGACGATGCCGGAGTAAAAGCCACTGCCATGGAACGCGGCAGCGACAGCGTTGGCCATGCCGCCGCTGCCGCGGATCAGCACCGCATCGTCCGGATCCAGGCCGTGCTGGTTGATAAGCCGTTGTACCGCAATGTAATCGGTGTTCGACGCGGTCAGGTGGCCGTCGTCGTTGACGATCGTGTTGACCGAGTGGATCGCCTGCGCGGACGGCTCGACCTTGTCGACGAGGGGAATGACATCCTGCTTGAACGGCATCGACACCGAACAACCCCGAATGCCGAGCGCCCGCACCCCGCCGATCGCTGCGACGATGTCGGTCGTCGTGAACGCCTTGTAAATGAAGTCAAGGCCGAGCTGGTCGTAGAGGTGGTTGTGGAACCGGGTCCCGATATTGCTGGGCCGACCGGCCAGCGAGATGCACAGCCGAGTGTCTTTACTCAACGGCGGCCTCCGGCCGGCGGTGTCGACTGCGTCCTGCATCAGCCGACTATCCTGACGACCTGGCAGGTCACGTCGTGAATCTGTTTGGTCAGCTGGGGCGAGAAAGGCGGATCGGGCGGATGAGGAATGTCGATGACGGTAGTGACGACGCCGAGGTCGTCGCGGTGCCAGTCGGCGCCGAAATGATCGAGTATTGCCCGCATGGGGTAGTTCTCCGACAGCACCCGGGCCGTAAAGCGTTGAATTCCATGGTAATCCGCCGCAATGGCCAATGCGCCCATCAGAAATGTGCCGATGCCTCTGCCCTGATAGTCGTCGCCGACGATGAATGCAATTTCGGCGACCGCAGGGTCGTTCTCGTCGCGTACGAAGCGCGCGTCGGCCACGACGGGACCGTCGAAACCGTCGGTCATCACCCAGACGAAGTGGTGGGCGTAGTCGACCTCGAACAGGTATCTCATCAACGCCTTGGTCGGGGTTCGCGGGGTCTGGAAGCGCCGATACAGCGTCTCGCTGGAGAACTCGACGGGGCCGCTCGTGGTGCGTTCGTTGTCGCCGGGTAGCACCGGCCGCAGGTGCAGCTGGGAGCCGTCGCGCATTCGAACCGGAATCGGCGTGATGAACGCGGCGAGACGTTGGCGCGCGATGCGCAGGAGTTTCTCCACCATGCCGGGGAGCTCGAGCAGTGTGGCGAAGGCTTCTCGGCCACCGACCCAGCCCGTCAGCGGTTCCTTCGCAATGATCGTGGCGGTGCGCGGCCCGTCGCGCAGCAGGGCGATCTCGCCGACGATCGTGCCGGGAACCGACTCGGCGATCGTGTAGTGGCCGTCGACGCCGATGTGACTGACCTCGGCCCGGCCGGACCCGATGAGCAGGAAGGACACCGCGAGCTCGTCCTGGTGCATGAGCACCTGCCCGGGCGCCGCATTCAGCGGGCGCAGCTGCGCGGCCAGCGGCACAAGAGCAGCGGTAGGGCAGCCGGCGAAGACATCGAGCGCGGCCAGTTCGTCGGCGCGGACATCGGTCAGGCCTGACACGTCACGAGGCTACGGCGTTGCCGTCGCGACCGGCAAGGAATCGTGATCTACCCACCAAGACGGTGGCGAGCCGGTCAGATATCACTGTCGAGTGCAAGAACCAGCTTGCCGGTGTTCTCGCCGCGGAAGAGCGTGAGCCAAGGCATCCGGGAAGTCGTTGACGTCGCCGGCAACGACGTGCTCGCGTGAGCGTAGCTCGCCGCTGCGCAGCCACTTCGCCAGCTGGGCAACGCCTTCGGCGTAGCGGTCGGCATAGTCGAAGATCACGAAGCCGGTCATCGACGCGCGCGCAACAAGCAGCTGCATGTAGTTGGCCGGGCCGCGCCCCGCGGCGGTCGGCGTTGTACTGCGAGACGGCGCCGCACAGCACGATGCGACCGCCACGGGCGAGCCTCGCCAGCGCTGCCTCGAGCGCCTCGCCGCCGACGTTGTCGAAGAACACGTCGACGCCGTCGGGAGCGTGGGTCTTCAGCTGGGCGCGCAGATCGCCTGCCTTGTAATCGATGGCGGCGTCGAACCCGAGCTCCTCGACCAGCCAGCGACACTTCTCCTCGCCGCCGGCGATGCCGACCGCCCGGCAACCCTTGATCCGGCGATCTGGCCGGCGATGCTGCCCACTGACCCGGCGGCGCCCGAGACGAGGACGGTCTGGCCCGGCTCGGGCCTGCCGATGTCGAGCAGCCCGAAGTAGGCGGTCAGGCCGCCGATGCCGAGGGCGCCGAGATGGACGGGCGCGGGCGCGAGCGTCGTGTCCACCGGGGTCACACCGCGTCCGTCCGACAGCGCGTATCGCTGAACCCCGAAGACGCCGTACACCTCGTCGCCCACCGCGAAGTCCGCGTGACGCGACTCGATGACGCGGCCGATGCCGGCGGCACGCATCACTTCGCCGATCTCGACGGGCGGCACGTACGAGCGGCCGGCGTTCATCCACGTGCGCATCGCCGGATCGATGGAGAGGTACTCCACCCGCACGAGGAGTTCACCGTCGGCCGGACTCGGCACCGGCTCCTCGGTGAACGTCCAGTCGGTTGTCTTGGGCAGGCCGACCGGTCGAGCGGCCAGACGGCATTGTGTGTTGACGAGCGTCACTGTTCACATCTCCTGGTTTGCATTGTGTTGCAGCGCAACCGCATTGAGCGTGGCGGCAGCCGCATGGGATCCTCGGCCGTGGCGGGCACGATCGCCACGCTGTCGGCGCCGGCGTGGTGGTAGGCCTGCGAGTCGCGCGGCGATGCGGTCCGGTGAACCCATGGCGCACACCTGATCGAGCAGCTCGACGGGAACGGCGGCGGCCAACTCGAAGCGTTTCGCACCCGCGCGGGCGCGCTGGACGAGGTCGAGAAAGCCGAGCTCGCTGAACATTTCGCCGTATCCGGGCGGGGCCAGATAGACGGCCAGCTGGGCAGACAACTGGCGGTGCGTCGCATCGCCGGGGTTGACTGCGGCCGGAACCCACACTGTCAGGCGTGGCGCGGGACGTCCGGCCGCGGCCTGGCTTCGGTGTCGATGATCTCCCGGATCTTGGCGACCCTGGCGGGCGGAACGAGATTGAGCACGACCTCATCAGCGTGCTGCGCCGCGACCCGCGTCATCGCGGGCCCGAATGCGCCCACCGCGATTCTGCTGTCCGGCAGCGGCTTTCGCAGCCGGAAGCCGCGGGTGCGAACGTGCCGTCCGGTGTAGTCGACTCGCGTCCCTGCCAGGATCGACCTCAGGCACTCGATCGTTTCGCGCATGCGCGACGCATGCTGCGCCCATTGCCGGTCGTGCCAGCCGGCCACGATCGCCGGACTGGACGCGCCAAGCGCGATGTCGACGTCGCTGCCGGTCAGCGAGGCGACCGAGGATGCGCCCAGCGCCAGCGCTACCGGGCTGCGGACACCGAGGGCGAGCGGTCCGACCTTCAGGTGCAAGCCCGGCGCGCGGTGCCCGACAGCGGTGGCCAACGCGAAGGCGTCGTAGGTGGCCATTTCGCCAATCCACAGCGTGTCGAACTGGGCTTCACGCGCCGCCTGCGCGACGTCCAGCGCCTCCTCGTCGGGCCGGTCAAGCCAGAACGGCAGGGCGACTTCGATACGTCCGGTCACAGCATCGACACGTCGGCAGGCTGATCGAGCAGGATGCGGCCGGGCAGCTCGCGCGATGCCTCGTTGACCTGGAAATGCGCGGTGGCGGTGTACGCGTCTCGGAATCGTCGCTGCAGCGGGGAGCTGTCGTATATCGCGGTGCCGCCGGCGAGGTCGTACATGTCGCGGACCACGTCGGCGGAGGTGCGCACCGCGTGAGTTGCCGCCAGGCGCAGGCGGTTTCGCATCTCGACCGGCACGCCGTCGCCGCCCTGGCTGGCCTGCCACGCAGTCTCGATCGCCTGGTAGTACAGCGCTCGCGCCGCGCTCCAGCGCCGACTCGGCCGTCGCCACTGCCGCTTGCGTTGAGGGACGCTCGGCGAGCGTGCGGGTCGACCCAAGCCCCTTCTTGGCGCAGGCCAACTCGACGAGGTCATCGATCGCGCCACGCGCATTGCCCAACGCGGCCGCGCCGATCGACAACGCGAAGAACCCGAACACCGGGAAGCGATACAGCGGCCGGTCCAGGTTCGGGCCGTCGAACAAGCGAGAACACGCGGTCGGCCGGTACGAAGACCTCGTCGGCCAACGGTGTCGTGGCTGCCGGTGCCGCGCAGGCCCAGCGTGTGCCAGGTGTCGAGAACCTGTGAGGTCTTCTTTGCGCAGCGCGAGCACCGACGGCACGCGCTGATCGTCGACAAGGCAGCCGGCGAACATCATGTCCGCGTGGGTGATTCCGCTGCAGAACGGCCAGCGACCCGAGACCACGACGCCGCCATCCACCGTCCGCGCTGTGCCGCGCGGCGCCCACACGCCTGCGGCGACACCGCGCCCGTCGCCGAAGAGCTCATCGCGGCTGGAAGTCGGCAAGTAGGCGACCAGCAGGCTGCTGGTGATCGCGATCGACACGCACCAGCCCGCTGAGGCGTTGCCGCGCGCGACCGCTTCTGCGCACCGCAGGGCGACTCCTGGCGGCAGTTCCAGCGCACGGACTTCCGCCGGCGCGCCTGCGCGCAGCAGTCCAGACTCTCGCGAGGAGCGCCACCAACGTCGTCGGGTAGCCGGCGGTCGTTGTCGATCTCGACGGACATCTCCCGTGCCGCGCGATTCGGCGATCGGTTCGTTCGTGCGCGGTCCTCAGGTCGGGCTGGTTCATGGCGATCTCAGCATTCGTGTGGGGCGGACAGGTGGTTCAGCCACGTTACCACTACCGGTTCAGTAATTGAACCGGTATGGTTGATTGAACCATGGCCGCACCCTCCGATCTGTCCCACCGCTTCGAAGCCGAGTCCGTCGGCCGGACCCTCGAGCTGGTCGGCGAGCGGTGGACGCTGCTGATCCTTCGCGAAGCGTTCTTCGGTGTGCGCCGCTTCGGTCAGCTCGCGCGCAACCTCAACATCCCGCGGCCCACGCTCTCGTCCCGGCTGCGGATGCTTGTCGACGCGGGCGTGCTCGAGCGGGTGCCGTATTCCTCGGATCCCGAGCGCCACGAGTACCGGCTCACCGACGCCGGTCGCGATCTCTTCGGGGCGATCGCGACGCTGATGCGTTGGGGCGACGAACATCTGCCGAACCCGAGCGGCCCACCGATTGTGCTGCGCCACAACGCGTGCGGAGAAATCGCCGACCCGCGCCTCACCTGTGTCCATTGCGGCGAGGAGATCACCGCGCACAACGTCACCCCCGAGGCAGGCCCCGGCTTCCACACCGAATCGGATTGATCGTCGAACCTCAGGGCATCAACACCCGGCCACGGTGATCAAGCTCAGCCGAATCCGCGACTAACACCAACCGGTGACGGCGACATCCCGTGCTGACCGTTCCAAGAACCAGGTCTCGATGAGTGAGATCACAGCTTGTTCGCAGTCACCTGCTGAGTTCACCGTGTGCTGTCTACACCACCAGCAGGAGGAAGTGCCCTATGAAGGATGCGACTGCACGCCGAAGTTGGATTCGGCCGGTCAGGTTGCTCGGTATCGCCCTGATCTCGTTCACTCTGCTCGTCGGTGCGGCGATCCCCGCAGCTGCGGCGGAACTGATGAGGGTGACGTTCGTGCGTCACGGCCAGTCAGCCGGCAACGCATCAGGATTGATCGACACGTCGACACCGGGTCCGGTGCTCACGCAGTTGGGTCAGACACAGGCGCAGGCCGTGGCCGAAAGGCTCGGTGTCAATAACTACGACGCCATCTACGGATCGACAATGGTCAGGACGCAGCTCACCGCAGCGCCGATGTCGCAGGTCCTGCGACTGCCGATCCAGGTGCTGCCCGGCCTGCAGGAGATCGAGGCCGGCGTCTTCGAGGGGACACCGGAAAGCCAGGCCGCCAACGGCTACGCGAAGTTTCCGCTCGCGTGGACCTTCGCGGGCCAACGTGACCTGCGCATCCCGGGTTCGATCAACGGCCACGAGTTCGACGCGCGGGTCGACGGCGCCTTGCAAGCCATCTACGACAACGGCGACCGAAACGCCGTCGTGTTCTCCCACGGCGGGACGATCATGTTCTGGACGATGATGAACGCGAAGAACCTCACCATCGAGCAGAAGCTCGACTTGCTGAGGAACTATTCGCTGAAGAACACCGATTACGTCGTCATCGAGGGCAACGCCGAGGATGGCTGGACCCTGGTGAACTGGAACGGTCAACAGTTCAGCGCCGAGCCGACGTTGGGTGCCGAAGTGCAGTTGCAGCTGCGGACGTTGCAGCGGCAGCTCGCGACTACTGTGAAGCAGGTCATCGACGCATTCGCCACCCTGAATCCCGCGACGGTCATGGCGGCGATCATTCGGGGGTCGGCGACGCGACGTTCTCGGTCGCCAAGTTCGCCGGTGCGGTGAACAACAAGGTCGTCCACGAGCTCGGCAAGCTGGGTGCGGCGAGCCAACCGGCGCAGTCGACGAACGACGTGTCGGCGCTAGCGTCGACGGCGGCGGCGCCGACCGCGAATGGCTCCATGCGGCGCGAACCATGGCGACGGTCCCGGCGACGACCAACGCCGTCATCGGCGAAACCACGTCGAGGACCGAGACCACGAACGACACCGGCACCGCAACCACCCAGACAGCGACTCCGCCGGCCGTGACAGCGTCGGACCCGGCGCCGAGCGAGGCGCCGAAGCCCGAGCCGGTCAAGGCGCCTGACGCGCAGACTGTGGCGTCAAACGGCGCGACCGAACTGAAGGACGGCAACAAGTCGGAGCCGGGTACGACCGCCGCCGAACACTCCACCACCGGCGACAACGCCCCGGTCGCGGTCAGCCCAAGCGGTGACGCCGGCACCGACGCCGCGCGACAGCGAGACCGCGGCGGCATCGGGCTAGCGACGCCGCATGCACTCGGCCCCTCCCGACTGATGCGGGAGGGGCCGAGTGTCGTCTCTACAGTGAGACCGTGGCGCGGACTGCCGGTGTAAGCTACCTCCGATGCACCGGCGTCGATGGTGGCCCGGGTCGCGCTGATCGTCAATGCGTTCGACCGGCATCGGCACGGTACTGCGCCTGGATCAGGTGGTGGCCCGCACCGGGCTGCCCCGCTCGTCGGCCGGCCGGATCCTCAATCAACTGCACACGGCGGGGCTGCTGCAGCACAAGGCCGGACGGCTACTCACTGGCGGCCTCCTCCCTTCCGGCCGCCCGCGTCATGGACCATTCGCCGTTACGCAGCGTGGCATCACCGGTGCTCGAACGTCTCCACGCCGACACCGGACTGGTGGTGCATCTCGGTGTGCTGCTCGGAGCGGACGTCGTATACCTCGACAAGGTGGCGGGCAGCAACGGCTCTTCGGTACCGACCCGCGTCGGCGGGCGAACGCCGGCACATGCCAGTGCGCTCGGAAAGGCGATGCTGGCCAGACTTCGCGCCGAGGACATCGACACGATGGTGGGCGACACGCTTCGCAAGTGCACTCCGGCAACGATCGCCGACCTGCCCACCTTGCATCAGGAGTTGGCCCGGATCAGGTCGCGGCGTGGCCTCGCCTACGACGATCAGGAACTCGCCGTCGGGCTGTCCAGCATTGCGGCACCCATCGCCATGTCAGACGCCGATGTCGCCGGACTCTCGCTCACCGGGGCCGTGCCTGCACAGCGACTTGTCCCGGGTGGCTCCGTTTCTCACGCGCGCCGCGAAGGGCATCTCGGAGCGTCTCGGCGACACCGTATCGACGACCGAGCGAGCCGACTCCGAGGCAGTCACCGATGACATGCTGTCCCGAGTTCTTCGCACGTTGTCCTCCAACGACTGGGTGTGACGAACACTCACCAGATCAGGTCGCCGACATCGAGGCCCAGTGTGAACCGGCCCGCAACGGACAGCACCTGCTCGACATTGCTCGCGACGTGCATCCTGGCGGTCTGCACATCACGCCACACACGTTCGACCAGCGTCTCGTCGACACCCTGGCCCGGATCGGCGACGATCGCACCGATCGCCCGCGCCGCCCGATCCGACGCCATCACCTGATCGCGCCGCGTCCGCAGCATCAACTCGGCATCCGGATACCTGTTCCGCCTCAACGCATTCCATCTGTTCGGCAACGTTGCGATGGATCTGGCGCACCGATAGTTCGATGTCAGTGCGAGCCAGCGCAATAGGACTCAGCGGGCCATCCGATGGCTCGACCCGCGCGTCGAGCATTCGTTGTGCCGCACCGAGCAACGGGATGGTGCCGGCCAGCGTGTACAGCGTGGGTTGCGGAAGTCTCTGCAGCGCAGGAACGGACGTATCGGGCACGAGGTCGAGCCAGCTGAACGCACGGTATTCCGGTACCAAGGCACCTGTGACGACGACATCGTCTGCGCCAATACCGCGCAGCCCCAATCCATTCCAGGTCGATTCGATGGTGTAGTCGGATTGCGGCACCAGGACCGCCATGAAGTCCTGGGCGGCGCCGTCGGGTCCGACGTTCAACGCCGCGACGCTCAACCACGACGCGTGATGGGCGCCGGTGCATCGAGTCCACCGGCCGGTCAGCCAGAACCCGCCGTCGACCCGCTCCAGTCGGCCGGTCGGCGCGTACGACGAGCACAGCAGCGTCCGCGAATCGGACCCCCAGATCTCCTGCAGCACCCGCTCGTCGCGCACCGAGAGTCCCCAGTTGTTCACCCCGAGCCACGCGGCCAACCAGCCCGTCGACATGCACGCCGACGAGAGCTCACGGGTGGCCGTCAGGTAGTCGTTCGGATGAGCGTCGAGCCCTCCGAACGACGGAGGTTGAAGCAGTGAGAAGTACCCTGCGTCATGCAGCCGTGCGATCACGTCGAGCGTTCACCGCGCCGGTGCGGTCGACGTCTTCGGCGGCCGCGGCGATCTCGGGCAACAACGCTCGGACCGAACTGAGCACAGACGACGACACGATTGTGTATACCAGTTGGGGCCGTCCCTGGAGGTGGGTATGTCGGAGTCGACCGGCTCGCATCTGGTCCTGCGTGAGATTCTCGACAAGGTAACGGGCGAATCGATTGCGGCGCTCCGCAGTTCGGGAGCTGGTCGAATTCTGCAACCGCCGCAGCACGGTGGGCTCGGCCTGCCCGCCGACGAGTTCGTCTGGGCCGTCTACGAACTCGCTGCGGTCGGTGGCTCGCTCGGTTGGCTCGCCGCGATGTACAACGCGGCAGCCCACGAGGTCGCCGGGCTACCACCACATGCAGCGCACGAGGTGTGGGACGCGAATCCAGATGCCCTGATCGCCATCGGCCATCGAGGCTCTGGAGATCTGGCGAACGGACGGCTGACCGGGCGGTGGGAGTCCGTCGTCGGCGCCGAACAGGCCGACTGGCTGCTGCTGCCCGTAGGCCATGCGTCTCGTGTGCTGGTGCCGCGCAGTCGGGTGCGCGTCGAGCCTGCCGACCGCGCGGCGGGCCTCGCGTACGGCGGGTGTCGGCGAGGTCATCGTCGACGACCTGGCGGTCGACGACGGACGCGTCTTCACCGGTGACACCGGCCTGATCGCGGGAGCGGGCGCTGCTGCTGCGGTGGTCGGATCGGCCGATGGTGTCTGGCGCAAACACGTCGACCAGGTGCGCGCACGGCTGGACTTCTCCTACGGCGGCGATGAGGTCACCGACGAAGCAGCGGCCGAGGTGGCCCGGGCAGCGTCCGACATCGACGCCGCCAAGCTTCAGATCACGGGTTCGGTTGACCCGGCGACAACGCCCGAGATCGCGACATGGGCCTTCGCCCAATCCGTCGCCCGTGCACGCGGCGCGGCGGATCGATTGCTCGCAAGCAGCCGGCATGCGCTGGACGCCTCGGATCCGGTGACCAACCTCTGGCGCGACGTCCACGCCGGCTGCAGGCTGGCCGTCCGAATCCTCGACGGCTGACTCACTACGGCGGATGAATCTCCTTGACGCTGCCATCGGGATTGACTTCCATGAAACCGGTTCCGGGAGCGGCGGAATGGATCGACAGCTCCAGGCACGCCACCTTCGGCACCCTCGACGATCAGGTAGATCTGGCTGCCGTCGGGTGCACCCAGGGCTTGGGGCGCACCCGCCAGCGTGGCGGCGACCGCGTCCACCTTGAACGCGCTGAGATCGGCGACGTACGTCGAAGGAAGACGCTGTCGTATCCGCCCCCCAGCTGTTCCACTGGCCATCGCGGTACATGAAGTCCTGTTCGACGTGGCTGTTCGTGGGGCTGACACGCTCGGTGATCGCGTATTCGGGGTAGACCACCAATTGGAATCCCATCGTGTCCCCGAACTTATTGCGGATGGTTTCCAGCAGGCCGCTCAGCCCTTCGGCGCGTGTGCAACTCGGCCGGTCCGGTCGGCGTGCGGCAGAGGTCGGGGCCGCCGTGGTCGAGTTGGTGCTCGGCGCGGACGGCCTCGTGCTCGGCGCGGATGGAACGCGCTGTTCGGTTGGCTGAGCCCTCGTGGTCGGGCGATTGCCTGAACTCCCGTCAGGCCAAACAATTACGACGACGACGGCGGCGACGATGACAACGACGCTCACCAATCCCGCCACAATCCACACCGCAGGGTTGTGCCACCACGCAGATGGAGCCTGCGCTTGTTGAGCGTTCGGCATCGCGGGCGGAGACCACGCCGCGGGTGCGGCAGGTGCGCCGTATTGGGTGGCTGCGTGCGCCGGCGCTGCGCTCGGCCCCGTGTTCGGGTAAGGCACCGGTGCCGACCAACTGGGCGCAGGCGGCGGCGGGGTGAATGGTGCGGGCTGACTGTGCGAAACGGGTGCGGTAAGCGCGGCGCGCGCGGCAGTCGCGAGATCTCTGGTCGTGGCGTACCGCTGGTCGGGGCTCTTGGCCATCCCGGTGGCGATGACCTGGTCCATCTGTAGTGAAATCCCGGGCTGCATCGTCGACGGCCGCGGCGGAGGCAGCGTGAGGTGGCTGGTGATCTGGCGTTCCAAACTTTCGCCGGGAAACGGCTGGGAGCCAGTAAGGCACTCGTGCAGGACACATGTCAGCGCATAGATGTCGGCGCGCGCATCTTCACGGTCGCTGGTGAATCGCTCGGGCGCCATGTACGCCAACGTGCCGATCGTGGCGCCGGTGCTGGTGAGCTTCGTCGCATCGGCCGCACGGGCGATCCCGAAATCAATGAGGTACGCGAAGTCGTCCTCGTGTCACCAAGATGTTCGATGGTTTGACGTCGCGATGCACCAGTCCGATGCGGTGGGCTGCGCCGAGGGCGGCGGCAATCTGTTCAACGATCGAGACGGCGCGCTGAGGCGCCAGTGGGCCGTCGACAAGCAGCTCGGTGATGGTCTTGCCGTCGATCAGCCGCATCGTCACGTAGAGGCGCCCGTCGATTTCGCCGAAATCGTGGATCGGGACGATATGAGGCTCGTCCAGGCTGGCCGCTGCCTGGGCCTCGCGGCGGAACCGGGCTTGATACTGCGCATCGTCGGCGAGGGTCGCGGGTAGCACCTTCAAGGCGACCACCCGATTCATGGCGGTGTCGAATGCTTTCCACACTTCGCCCATGCCGCCGCGGCCAAGCAGCTCTACCAAGCGGTACCGGCCGAACGGGGTGCCCTCCACCGGCTAACCATAAAAGCCGGTCGCTTCACCTGCTAGCGGATTGCCTACCGCCCGAACCGTCGCCGTCCGCCCGGACGTGAATTTGGGCGTTCCGGTTGCCTCACCAGACGGCCTCCTTAAGACAACTGCCGGATGACCTGTTGCAGTGGTTCCGAGGACGTCCCGATTTCGCCAATGAATGGGTGTGAGAGTTCCAAGACCAAGAACAAGTTCACCGCCACCAACACACCCAGGATCGCAACCATCGTGTAGTGGCTGGAGGGCTTCTCGACGTCGTAAATGATGGCACAGGCCAGAAGAAGGGCACTGGTCAGCCAAATGACCGCCCACAGTGACCAAGGCGGGCCGACATCTGTGCGTGCTTGCAGTACCCGTTGCGTGCGGGCCTGGCTGAGGCTGTCGAGATTGCTGTAAGAGGTTGCGAGTAGCGTCTTTTGCGCGTCGGTGCGCGCTTGGACTTGTCCATAAGCGGAATACAGTCGCTCCAAAGCGCCGTCAGCCTCAGGGTAGGAACCGCCCTTGGCAGCTTCGTTCCACTCGACTAACGCTGCCTGCTCGTATTCGAGCAGAGCCTTCCGAATCCGGTCGCTATCAGGCTGGTCGAACACCGTGGCGTTTCTGGCAAGCTGCACACCCGCCGCGCCTTCGGCCCGCGCTCTTCCGTCCGCATTGCCGATCTGCCCCCACATTGCGGATACGACGAAGCCAAGGAAGAACGCGAACACGAAGCCGATAACCCCAAAAGCGAACTTGATGACATCGTTGTGCTCTTCACCCTTGAGGTTGGGGAAGTTGCGGCGCACAAATTTTTGAAAGAGCAATGCGCCGCCTGCGACGACAATGATGATTCCCAGCAATAGCAACCACGACGGAAGGTTGCTCACCAGCCATTGACTCATCGTTCGGCTCCCCTACGACGACGCGCGCCCGGCTAGTAGATGCCGGGCTTCTCGACTGTAGGAGTCACTTGCGATTGTGAACATGCGAATGGGAATTGTGCGAAGCACGCGGTGTTCCACGTCTGCTCCGAGATTGGCGCTCATCCGCGGTGCAAGTTGTGGGGCTACTAGTACGTCGTCGGTCTTGCTGACCTCTTCGATGAGGACCTAGACGACGTTGCGGACCGTCTGGACGAAGGCTTCAGAAGCGTGAGGCGGGCTAAGCGCCCTGACCTGCTGAAATATGGTGGAGCTAAGGGGAATCGAACCCCTGACCTACTCGATGCGAACGAGTCGCGCTACCAACTGCGCCATAGCCCCTGATACCGGTAGCAGGCTACCAGCCGCCGGCGTGGCCGCCGAAAATCCGCTGGATCTACTGGCCCGCCGCGCGCGGCAGGTCGTAGTGGCGCGCGAACGGGGCGTAGTCGAGGTGCTCGAAGATCGGGTCCTCGTCGTCGATCTCCAGCACCACCGAGCCGGGCCTGCGCAGCCGCGACGGAACCACGTCGAACTCCCGGTCGTCGGTGTTCTCCACGCCCAGCCGCGACCGCGCGATCCGCTGGGCGCGGCGCCGCCGCAGCCGCTCCTCGATGCGGGTCTGGCGGCGCAGGTACGCCAGGTAGAGCAGGGTCACCGCGCCGAGCGAGCCGCACACCCACCACGCCACCGGCGCCACGGTGAACGCCGCCGCGGCCGAGGCCACGCACCAGCACGGTCATGCACAGTCAGCATCCGCTTGCGGAACTTGTACTTGCGGGCGCCGACCGCCGCGGCGGTCTTGGACTCGTATCGGCGCCGGCGCGCGGCGCTCATCGAGTCGGCCAGCTGCAGGTCGGTGTCCGACGGCGCCTCCAGCCCGACGAGTCGGCGACGTACTCGTACTCGTCGTCGGTGCCGTCGGGTTCGTACTCGTCCTCGGGCTCGTCCGTCTCGGCGACCTCGGTTGCTTCGTCGGCTTCGTCGCTTCGTCGAAATCCAATGGCAGCTCGTCGGTTTGAGCCGCGACTCTCGGCTCCGCTTCGGCGATCGCGACTCGCCGATGGCAACGCGCCGGAGTCCTCGTCGACGACGTCGACATCGAGGTAGTCGGGTTCGCTGTCGATCGTCGGTCTCGACGGCGGCCGCGCGCACCACCGAGCGTTCCGTCGATTCGTCGTGGAGTTCCTCGTCGACGGTCGTCGTCGAGATCGTCGTCGGACGGCTGCCAGTCCGGATCGCTGCGATGCCCGGCCGCAGGTCGTCCCGCGCCGCAGCAGCCGCGCGCCCGCGCCGGTGTTGAGCACCCGCGTCGCCAGGGCCACGTCGCTGGTGCGGCGTACGGCGTCGCGCTTGCTGATCAACATCGGGACCAGCACGAAGAGCCAGAGCACGACAAGGGAGATCCACAGGAGAGATTGGGGGATGCTTGGCATGGCGCCTGCTCCTTTCCCCATCAGGCTAGGTCCGTGACCAGCGCATCCGTGGGCGGCGCGCCGAGGTCAATTACACACCTGTAATTCGCTGGCTGACAAGCACCAACAGTCACAAATGTCACATCAGTAACAGTCGGACCTGCTTCGCGAGGCCCATCACGCCCAGTCGCGTGGCCCTCGCGCACCAGCGCGGAGGCCGCCGAGCCGTTGAGTTCCTCGACGGTGATCGCCACCAGCAGGTGATCGCGCCACGCGCCGTCGACCTCGAGATAGCGCCGCAGCAGCCCTTCTTCGCGGAAGCCGACCTTTGCCAGCACCGCCCGGCTCGCCGCGTTCTCCGGACGCACCGTCGCCTCGACGCGGTGCAGCATGACCGGTCCGAAGCAGTGGTCCAGGCCCAGCGCCAGCGCGGCCGTCGCCACCCCGCCGCCGGTCGCCGTGCTGGCCACCCAGTACCCGATCCACGCCGAGCGCAGCGCGCCGTGCGTCACGTTGCCGATCGTCAGCTGACCGGCGAACTGCCCGTCGACCTCGATCACGTACGGCAGCATCCGGCCCTTGCGCGCCTCGGAGCGCAAGCCCCGAACACACCGACGGCCACGACGAAACCGCATGCCGCACTTCCCAATTCACGTCGGTTGCCGGTTCCCACGGCTCCAGGTGCGCACGGTCGGCCAGCCTGATCCGGCTCCACTGCGCCGCGTCGCGCAGCCGCACCGGACGCAGCCGCACCACCCCGCCGGGCACCCGCAGCGGGCCGACGGGCATCGGCCACCCCGGATGCAGAGAACTGGAACGCCACAGGTTCATGACGGCACGCCGGTTTCGGTGTCAGCCGCGCTGGGCCAGGAACGCGACGTCGACGATCTCGCCGGTGCGGATCTGCTCGGCCTCGCTGGGAACGATCACCAGACAGTTTGCCTCGGCGAGCGTGGCCAGCAGATGCGACGACGCGCCCGGCGCGCCGCCGAGGGCCTGCACCAGGTACTCGCCGGTGTCCTGGTCGCGCATCAGCTGCCCGCGCAGGTAGCCCTTGCGGCCGGCGACCGAGGTGATCGGCGACAGCGTGCGGGCCTGCACGACCCGGCGCATCGGCTGCCGCTTGCCCAGCGACAGCCGGATCAGCGGCCGCACCATCACCTCGAACACCACCAGCGCGCTGACCGGGTTGGCGGGCAGCAGGAACACCGGCACACCTTCCGGGCCGAGCTGGCCGAAGCCCTGCACCGAGCCGGGATGCATCGCGATGCGGGTGACCTCCATCTCGCCGAGTTGGCCGAGCACCGCCCGCACGCCTTCGGCGGCCGCGCCGCCGACCGCGCCGGCGATCACCACCACCTCGGCGCGATTGAGTTGGCCCTCAACGATTTCGCGCAGTTCCTTGGGCTCGGTGTCGACGATGCCGACGCGGTTCACCTCGGCGCCCGCGTCGCGGCCCGCCGCGGCCAGCGCATACGAGTTCACGTCGTAGACCTGCCCGTTGCCGGGCGTTCGGGAGATGTCGACGAGCTCGCCGCCGACGCACATCACCGACAGCCGCGGCCGCGGGTGCACCAGCACGCGCTCGCGTCCGACCGCGGCGAGCAGGCCCACCTGCGCCGGGCCGATGATCGTGCCGGCCCGCACCGCGACGTCGCCGGGCTGCACGTCGTCGCCGGTGCGGCGGACGTAGGCACCCGACCGCACGCCGCGCAGCACCGTCACCCGCGACTCGCCGCCGTCGGTCCACCGCAACGGCAGCACCGCGTCGGCGAGCGTCGGCATCGGCGCGCCGGTCTGCACGCGCGCGGCCTGGCGCGGCTGCAGCCGGCTCGGCGTGCGCGCGCCGGCCTCGATCGAGCCCATCACCGGGAGGCTGACTTCGCGGTTCCGCGTCGTCTTCGGCATCCAGCCGTCGTCGACCGTCCGTCGGACCCCGACGCCGAGCACGTCCACACTGCGCACCGCGTAGCCGTCGATGGCGGCCTGATCGAATCCCGGCAGCGGGCGCTCGGTGACGACTTCCTCGGCGCACATCAGACCCTGCGCTTCGGCGATCGCTACCCGGACCGGTCGGGGCGCCACCGCCGCGGCCGCTACCCGGGCCTGCTGCTCCTCGACCGAACGCACAGCACCCCTATCTAGGCGTCAGGGGCCGTCGTGGCGCGTCAGCAATCGATCAGCCCCAATCGCTCCACCAACCACCGCCGCAGTTCGGGCCCGTAGTCGTCGCGCTTCAACGCAAAGTCAACCGCAGCCTTGAGGTAGCCGCCGGGATTTCCGAGGTCGTGTCGAGAGCCGCGGTGCACGACCACATGCACCGGATGCCCCTCGTCGATCAGCAGCGCGATCGCGTCGGTCAGCTGGATCTCGCCGCCCGCACCGCGCGGAACCCGCTTGAGCGCGTCGAAGATCGCGCGGTCGAGCACGTAGCGGCCGGCCGCGGCGTACAGCGACGGCGCGTCCTCGGCCTTCGGCTTCTCGACCATGCCCTTGACCCGCAGCACGTTCGGGTTGTTGGTGTCGGGCACCGGTCTCGACGTCGAAAACGCCGTAGGCGCTGATCTCGTCGGCGGTCACCTCGATCGCGCACAGCACCGAGCCGCCGCGCTTGGCCCGCACCTTCGACATCGTCTCCAGCACGCCGGTGGGCAGCACGAGGTCGTCGGGCAGCAGCACCGCGATGGCGTCTTCGTCGGGCGACAGGCTGCCTCTCGACGCAGCCGACCGCGTGGCCGAGGCCGAGCGGTTCGGCCTGAACCACCGACTCGACCTTGATCAGCGCGGGCGCGCGGCGCACCTTCTCCAGCATCGACGTCTTGCCGCGGGCCTCCAGCGTGCCCTCGAGGACGAGGTCCTCGACGAAGTGCGCGACCACGCCGTCCTTGCCTTCGGAGGTGACGATGATCAGCCGTTCGGCGCCCGCTTCGGCGGCCTCGGCGGCCACCAGCTCGATGCCCGGCGTGTCGACGACGGGCAGCAATTCCTTGGGCACCGTCTTGGTGGCGGGCAGGAACCGTGTCCCCAACCCCGCGGCCGGGACGACCGCCGTGCGCGGGATCGGTACCAGAGGCCGTGTCATCGTTCACACATTAACCTCCTTAGCTTGGTTAAACCTCGCAAGGTCGACGTTGCGTCGGCTTTGCGGTGCCTGCGACGGGCTGTCATCGTGGACGCCGTGGCGGACCCGACGAAGACCGAGCTGCGGGCCGAGATCCTGCTGGCCCGCCGCGCGTTGGCGCCGCAGGTGCACGACGCCGAGGCCGCATGCGCTGTGCGGGCACCTGCCCGCGCTCGTCGGCGACGGCGAAACGGTCTGCGCCTACGTGCCCGTCGGCTCCGAGCCCGGCTCGATCGAGCTGATCGATTCGCTGCTGCGGCGCGGGGTGCGGGTGCTGCTGCCCGTCGCCCGCCACGACGCGCGCCGGCACTGCCGCTGCCGCTGCAGTGGGGCGAGTACCGCCCCGGCGGCCTGGTCGAGGCGCGGTTCGGGCTGCGCGAGCCCGCCGAGCCGTGGCTGCCCGCCGACGCGGTCGCGGCCGCCGCGGTGGTCCTGGTGCCCGCGCTCGCGGTCGACCGCGCCGGGGTGCGGCTGGGCCGCGGCGCGGGCTTCTACGACCGCTCGCTGCCGCTGGCCGACTCCGGCGGCGCGGTTGGTCGCGGTGGTCCGCGACGACGAACTCGTCGACCGGCTGCCCGCCGAACCGCACGACGTGCGGATGACGCACGCGCTGACACCGAACGGCGGCTTGGTCGCGCTCGGCTAGCAGTGGTCGAGCACCGCTGCCATCGCGTCGCTTCTCGTTCGCCGACACCCACAGCCGGTAGGCCGCTTTCACCGCGACCTGCCGCGCGACGAACTCGCAGCGGAACGCCGGTTCGGCGGCAGCCACGCGTTGGCATCGCGAAATGCCTTGTCGAAGTTGGCTTTTCCGCCGACGGCGAGCAGATTGCGCGGGTCGTTGGCGAAATCGCGCCTGCGCTGGTCGTCCCACTCGCGGGCACCCTTGTACCAGGCGTCCGACAGCGAGACGAGATGATCGATCTGGACCGCGTCGGAGGTGTCGGGCCGCGGACGAAGGCGATCGACTCGCCGGTGTACGGGTCGATGCAGCACGCCGCTCTGGGCGTAGCAGGTGCCCGGCCGCACGACGAGGTCGGTGAGGTCGCGGCGCAGGATGTCGTCGCGGGTGTTGCAGCCGTTGTGGCCGAACTCGACGTTGACGTCGTCGCTCCAGGGCTCGCCGAACCGGTAGCGGGAGAAGTCGGTGTATCCGGTCCCAGCCCTTGACGGGCAGCTCGTCCAGCTGCGCCCTGCGCGTCGTCGTAGTCGGACGCACGTGGCGCTGCGGCGCGGCCGACGGCGTCGGTCCGGGCCGGTCATGCCAGTGCAGCCACAGCGCAACCGCGACGGCCGAGCGCGAGCAGACCGAATCAGCGGTCGCGGGAATGACGCGGCCCACATAGCGGTTCTAGCACTTGAGCCGGTAGAGTGCTAAGAAGTTTGACCATCTCGGAGGTTTTTGTGCCTACCTATTCCTATGCGTGCACCGAATGCGGCAATCGCTTCGATGCGGTGCAGGCGTTCAGCGACGATGCGCTGACCACCTGCCCCAAGTGCAGCGGTCGGCTGCGCAAGCTGTTCGGCAACGTGGGAGTGGTGTTCAAGGGCAGCGGCTTCTACCGCACCGACAGCCGCGAGGCTCCAAGACCTCGGCCAAGAGCTCGTCCAACGGCTCCGCCGGCAGCTCGGAGTCCACCAGCTCCTCCTCGTCGTCGCGAGAAGTCGTCAGTCGTCGGAGAAGTCCAGCTCCAGCTCATCCGACGAGCTCGAGTCGAGCTCGACCAGCTCGGCGCCCGCCGCCGCGGCCTCCAGCTGACCCCCGGAGTTATCCACAGGCGCCGCCCACGCCCGCGCCTCTCGACACGCGTCTGCTGCCTAGCGTGGCGGCATGGGGGACTCTCTCAATCCGTCGGCGCTGAGCCGGCTGCTGGCCGCGCTGCGGCCGGACTGGTCGCGCACCTGGCCGCCCGCCGGGTCGCCGCGGGCGCGCTCGTCATCCTGGCCGCCGTCGCCGCGCTGCGCTCCGACCCGCAGGGTGATCGCACCGAGATCGTCGTCGCGGCCCGCGACCTGGCCTCGGGTGTCGAACTGACCGCGGACGATGTGCGTGTCGAAACCCGCACGGCGGCAACGGTTCCCGACGGTTCCCAGTCAGACGTCGACGCGGTCGTCGGTGCGACGCTGGCCGGGCCGGCCCGCCGCGGCGAGGTGCTGACCGACGTGCGCGTGCTGGGCCCGCGGCTGGCCGAATCGGCGGCAGGCCCGGACGCGCGCATCGTGCCGCTGCCCCTGGCCGACACCGCGCTGCTCGATCTGGTCCGCCCCGGCGACGTGGTGGACGTGCTTGCCGCCGGCACATCCGACACCGGCGCCGACGCCCGACCACAGCTGATGGCGACCGACGCCGTCGTGGTCCTGGTGTCCGAGAAGCCGAAGGGCGCAGGCAGCGGAAGCGACCGCGTGGTGCTGGTGGCTCTTCCGGCTCACGCCGCCAACGAGGTGGCGGGCGCGGCGCTGGTGCAGACCGTGACGCTCACCTTCCACTGACGCGGTCAGCGGGGCGGTGCAGGCACCGGAGTGGTCGTCGGCGCCGCTGGCCCGCCGTGCTCGATGACGTCCATCACCATGTCGGCCAACTCATCCGACGTGGACGTCGTCGGGCCGGGTGCAGGCGGCTGGGTCGGTTCGGCGCTGGCCGTGCCAATCGCGAACGCCGAGAGCCCGATGACCGCACCCGCCACCGCCGACAACAGCCACCGCATCGCCACTCCGTTCGTTTTCCTTGCTGCACAGCTTGATTCCCCGCGAAGCTAGCACCGGACCGCGTCCGCCGCACGCTCAACACGACTAACGTCTGAGCTTGTCAGGTAGCACACGACTGCAGGAGGGATTCGAGCGCATGTTGAAGGGCTTCAAGGAGTTTCTCGCCAGGGGCAACATCGTCGACCTGGCCGTCGCGGTGGTCATCGGCACCGCGTTCACGGCATTGGTCACGAAGTTCACCGACAGCATCATCACGCCGCTGATCAACCGGATCGGCGCGGCGGCGACGCCGACTACGGCATCCTGCGGATCGGCATCGGCGGCGGCCAGGCCATCGATCTGAACATCCTGCTGTCGGCGGCCATCAACTTCATCCTCGTCGCCGCGGTCGTCTACTTCGTGGTCGTCTCCCCTACAACAGGCTGCGCAAGAAGGGCGAGGTCGAGCAGGCGCAGGACACCGAGCTCGCGCTCCTGACCGAGATCCGCAACATCCTGGCCGAGACGAACGGCTCCAGCGGCAAGCACGTCACCGGCCCTGGCACCGGGCCGAGCCCCGACACCGCCGAGACGACGAGCGCCGACAGGTCCTAACCCGAGGCGTTAGTTCATGTTCCAGGGTTCGCCGTAGGTGGTGACGCTGTCACCGGCCTTGGAGATCAGCCGAGCGAACGGACGCAGCAGCACACCACCGGCCGCACCGGTCACCGTGCCATGCGCGTTGGAGACCGCCACCTTGCCGTGCGGGCCCGACGACGTCGACCGAGAACGTCGCCACTTCCTGGATACCCGGGCCGTTGCCCAGGTCGGCGCTGATCGACACACCCGGGAACAGGTTCGGCGTGATGACCGAGCCGAGCGGGTCGAACGGCCGGCGAACGAGGTTGCCGTCGTCGAGCAGGATGTTCGGCGTGGTGTAGCTGAAGTTGATGCCCACACCCAGCGACCAGGGGAAGCCGATCTGGTAACCCAGCTCCAGGGTGCCCTCGAACTCATCGGCACCCGGGCCGGCCACGATGTACACGCGCGCGCCGGAGTGGAACCACTCGCGGGTCAGCCGGTTGCGGTCCAGGGGGAACACACCATTGAGGAAGGTGTCCCACTGCTGGATCGTCAGCGTCCGATCCTGGCCGTCAACCAGGCTCAGCTCGTTGTCCAGACCTGCGTGAGAGGTGCCAGTGCTCACGAACAGCGCGGCGATCGCCGCGACCATCGCGATCAGCACCCGACTGATTGCCTTCATGTATTCCCCATCTCTTCGGGCCTGGGCGTTACAACGGGTGATCGCAAGCCGTGATGCAACCGTTACAGATGTTGTAGCTGATTTCTCTCGTTACTGTGGTGGTTATGACACAAAACAGCCCCCGGCGAGATCGCCGGGGGCTGTTTTGTTTGCCCTGAGCTGGGAGTTAGTTCATGTTCCAGGGTTCGCCGTAGGTGGTGACGCTGTCACCGGCCTTGGAGATCAGCCGGGCGAACGGACGCAGCAGCACACCACCGGCCGCACCGGTCACGGTGCCATGCGCGTTGGAGACCGCCACCTTGCCGTGCGGGCCCGACAACGTCGACCGAGAACGTCGCCACTTCCTGAATACCCGGGCCGTTGCCCAGGTCGGCGCTGATCGACACACCCGGGAACAGGTTCGGGGTGATGACCGAGCCCAACGGGTCGAACGGCCGGGAACGAGCGATGCTGCGTCGTCGAGCAGGATGTTCGGCGTGGTGTAGCTGAAGTTGATGCCCACACCCAGCGACCAGGGGAAGCCGATCTGGTAACCCAGCTCCAGGGTGCCCTCGAACTCATCGGCACCCGGGCCGGCCACGATGTACATCGGCACTGCCGGAGTGGAACCACTCACGGGTCAGCCGGTTGCGGTCCAGGGGGAACACACCATTGAGGAAGGTGTCCCACTGCTGGATCGTCAGCGTCCGGTCCTGGCCGTCAACCAGGCTCAGCTCGTTGTCCAGACCTGCGTGAGAGGTGCCAGTGCTCACGAACAGCGCCGCGATCGCCGCGACCATCGCGATCAGCACCCGACTGATTGCCTTCATGTTCTCCCTAGCTATGTCGACGGTGAACCAGCCGGTTCACCGTGTTGTTGTCCGTGTCTGGCACTACCGCTAAACCACACACGACGCGTGAGCCTGATGTGACGCAAATGAGAGACCTCACATGCTGCTCTTACGTTTCGCTCATCGTTGACAGGAGGAACATAACGGGGAGGCATCGCCCCGGCAACGCGTGGGCGTCATACGCCGCCGATTCCGCCACCCGGTAGTGGGAGTTTGCTGGAATCCATGCACGCTGGGTTCACGCAGCGGTCGCGGCGGCGGTGTCGTTGCCACCACGAGGTAACTCGGCGGCCTTCGCCTCGCACATCGGTGACAGATTCTGACGCCGGGCAATGCGACCTGGCGTTTTCCGCGCTTAACGCGAAATCACAGGTCAATCATGGTGAGGCGGAATATTGTCCCGCAACCACCTGTCGTGCTCGGCGGCGTCGTCCGGCGAAAAACTGTCGCGCTCGTCAACCGGTAACTCGCGCAACGGATCCCCGAAAATCTTGTTAACTGCATCGCGGGTGCGCTTTGGATGGATCCGTCACAGCACGCTCCCTGTGTGACGAAGATCACATTTCGGGAAAGATAGCCGTTCACGTCCGCGTAACCGACAGGCCGTCAGTGCAATCTGCATTCGGCGCCCCGCCGTCGGCTGCGACGCCGTGTCTGCGTCGCAGCCGCGGAAGCGCAGCGAAGTCCAATCTGCTTAGATCTCCAAGCTGGATAGCTGGCCGATGATCTGGACCGCCAGCGGACTCAGCGTTGCCATGCCGTCGCGGACCGCGGCCCGTGAGCCGGCGAGGTTAACTACGAGCGTGCTGCCGGAAATCCCGGCGAGCCCACGCGACACGCCCGCTTCGACGATTCCGGCCGACAGCCCGGAGGCGCGCAGCGCCTCGGCGATGCCGAGCAGTTCACGGTCGAGGATGTCGCGGGTCGATTCGGGGGTGACATCGCGCGGGGTGACACCCGTGCCGCCCACCGACACCACCAGGTCCACTCCGCCGATCACCGCCGTGTTGAGCGCGTTGCGGATCTCCACCTCGTCGGCGGAGACCACGACCACGCCGTCGACCACGAACCCCGCCTCACCGAGCAGTTCGGTGACCAACGGACCGCTGTGGTCCTCCTCGCCATGCGCGGTGCGGTCATCGACAACTACGACGAGCGCGCGGCCCACCAACTCCCCTGGCTGTTCCATGAGCTCAACCGTATATCTGGGCACGGACAGCGGCGCGGCCACTCTCAATGTGGTCGTGCCCGGCGTGACGGCTCACTGCTGCGCCTTGCCGAGGGTGACCTGCACGGTCTGCGGCTTACCCGACGGATCCAGATACGTCAGCGTCACCTTCTCGCCGGGCGCCTTCGACCGAACCGCGGCCACAAGCGCGTCGGCGCTGCCGATCACCCGGTCGTCCACCTTGGTCACCACAACGCCGCTGGGCAGGCCCGCGGCCGCCGCGGCGCCGCCGCCGGTGACCTCGACGATCTTCGCGCCGTCGACGCCGGAGTCGTTGCCGACCTGGACGCCGAGCGAGGCGTGCGACGCGGTGCCGCTCTGGATGAGTTCGTCGGCGATCCGCTTGGCCTGATCGACCGGGATCGCGAAGCCAAGCCCGATCGAGCCGCTCTGGGCCGCCGGACCCGCGTCGCCGCCGAGCGTCGCGATGGCCGAGTTCACGCCGACCAATTCGCCGTTCATGTTGACCAGCGCGCCGCCCGAGTTGCCGGGGTTGATCGCCGCGTCGGTCTGGATGGCGTCGAGCACGGTGTTCTGGTTCTGCGCGTCGCCACCCGCGGCGACCGGCCGGTTCATCGCGCTGATGATGCCGGTGGTCACGGTGCCTTCCAGGCCGAGCGGTGAGCCGATGGCCACCACGTCCTGGCCCACCCGCAGGTTGCGCCGAGGAGCCCACCGTGATCGGGGTCAGGCCCGACGCGTCCTGCGCGCGAACCACCGCGATGTCGCTACTGGGATCGGTGCCGACGACGGTGAACGTCGTTGTGCGGCCGTCGGCGAACGTCACCTTCGTCTGGGCGCCGCCCGGTCCGCCTGGTGTGTCCTTGGCCGCGGCCACGACGTGGTTGTTCGTCAGGATCAGGCCGTCGGAGGACAGGATGATGCCGGAGCCCTCTTCGGATTGCCGCCCGAGGTCGACCTCCAACTTGACCACGCTGGGCACCACCTTGGCCGCGACCTGCTCGACCGAGCCCGCAGGCAGGCTGGCGGCGGGCACGCTGGGCGCCACACCGGTGACACTCGAACTGGCCGAAGGCCGGTCCGGCTGCACGAGCAGCGCGACTCCGCCGCCGATGCCTGCCGAGACGACCGCCACTGCGACGGCGCCAGCGGTCAAAGCACCTGCGCGGGAACGCTTTTGGGCGAACTGGCGGGATCGGCATGCCGGGCGGCTGCTGCGGGGCGCCGCGGTACGGGTCGTAGGGCGACCGAAACGCCTGTGTCTGCTGCGGCTGCTGGGTCGCGTAGCGCCAGTCGTACGGCTGCTGCTGCTGGTACGGACCGGCCGGTGCGCGCCGGGGTATCCGGGCGCCGCTTGCTGCGGATGGCCGCCGGGCCGGCGGCCCGGCTGCGGGGGCGGCGGCGTGTACCTCGGGTGGTTCGTCATGTCGCTGCGATGCTCTTCCTGGAGTAGGTTCCGACATCTGGAACAACGACGGATGCAAGCTCAGGGTGCCCATCTGGGCTGAGAATCCACTTAGAGAACATTCGGGACATCCCCAGACTTCCTCCCCTTTGACCGAACGCCCCGTTCAAGCATTGTCGGCGCTGACCACCGGCTCGTCCATGTCCGGCGGCGTGTGTCGTCGGAAGCGGCCTGCCGGGCAGCACCACATGCATCGACGTTCCTGGCGGTTGCCCGCCGGGGACGGTGTCCTCGACCCGCAGCGTGCCGCCGTGTTTGACCACAACCTGTTTGACGATCGCCAGGCCCAGCCCCGAGCCGGGCATGGCACGCGCCGACGTCGAACGGAAGAACCGCTCGAACACCAGTCGCCGCTCCTGCGGCGGAATGCCCGGACCGCGGTCGGACACCACCAGCTCGGCATGCAGCGGATCGATCTGCGTCAGCCGGACACCGACCCGCCCGCCGGGCGGGCTCCATTTCGCGGCGTTGTCGAGCAGGTTGAGCACCGCACGCGCCAACCCGCCGCCGTCGCCGTACACCTGCCATCCGGTGACCGAGACGTCGAACTCAATGTCGTTGCGGCGCCTGCGAACTCGCTCCAGAGAGCGCTCCACCACCTCGGACATGTCGACCGGTTCATGAATGACGCCGCCCGCCTCGTCGCGGGTCAGATCCACCAGATCGCCTACCAGCGTGGACAATTCCTCGATCTGCGCGATCACGTCGGTCCGCAGCTCGGCCATCTCGTCCTCGGGCAGCCGCGGCGCGCCTGGCGCCATCGACGCCATCAGCAGCTCGACGTTGGTGCGCAGCGACGTCAACGGGGTGCGCAGTTCGTGGCCCGCGTCGGTGACCAGCCGCGCCTGCCGTTCACGCGATTCGGCCAGCGCCCGCAGCATCATGTTGAAAGCCTCGGTGAGACGGGCGAGTTCGTCGCTGCCGAACACCGGGATGGGTCTCAGGTCGTCCGTGCGCGCCACCCGTTCGGCCGCTTCGGTGAGCCGTGCCACCGGCCGAAGCCCCGCGCGGGCGACCGCACCACCGGCCATCGCCGCCACCGCCACGCCGAGCCCGCCGACGATCAGCAGCACGGTGCCCAGCCGCTTGAGCACCTGGCTCGTCGGCGCCAGGCTCTTGGAGATCAGCAGCGAGCTGCCGTTGGTCAGGTGCACGGCCAGCACCCGCTGGTGGTTGGCGGTGCGCAGCGACATCAGCAACTCGCCCTGCACCACATCCTTTTCCGGCTCGCCAAGCGGCAGCGTCTGCCCCTCTTGGTTGGCGGTGTAGATGGACCGGCCGGGATTGACCAGCATCGCGTTGACGTCCGAATAGGCGGTGCCCTCGATCGCCTTGCCGGGATCGGCGGCCAGCGACCCGCTCTCGATGAGCAGCCGGGCCCGGCTGTGCAGCTGGTTGTCGATGTCGTCGTAGAGCGCCCGCGACACCACCGCGTAGACCGCGACGCGCCATCAGCACCACGACCATGGCCACCATCGACATGGCGAGCAGCATCACGCGCCAACGCAGCGACAGTGAGCTGGCAGTGGCAAGAGGCGGCCGCGACTTTGCCCGCGGCCCGAACCCGAACTTCTGGGCTGACATCAGGGCGGTGTCTCACGCAACACGTAACCCACCCCGCGCACGGTGTGGATCAGTCGCGGCTCTCCTTCTGCTTCGGTCTTGCGGCGCAGGTAACCCGACGTAGACCTCGAGCGCATTGCCCGACGTCGGGAAGTCGAACCCCCAGACCTCCTCGAGAATGCGACTGCGGGTGAGCACCCGCCGCGGGTTGGCGATCAGCATCTCCAGCAGCGAGAACTCGGTGCGGGTCAGGCTGATCCTGCGCTGGCCGCGGGTGACCTCGCGGGTCACCGGGTCCAGGGACAGATCGGAGAACGTCAGCGCGGGCGAATCGGCGCCGTCGTCGGGGGTGGCGCGGCGGCGCAGCAGCGCCCGCATCCGCGCCAGCAGTTCCTCAAGGGCGAACGGCTTGGGCAGGTAGTCGTCGGCGCCGGCGTCCAGCCCGGCGACCCGCTCGGACACCGAGTCGCGGGCGGTCAGAACCAGGATGGGCAGGTCGTCGCCGGTGCTGCGGAGCTGACGGCACACCTCGAGCCCGTCCAGCCTTGGCATCATCACGTCGAGCACCAGGGCATCGGGCCGGTCGTTGGCGATCAGGTCGAGGGCTTCACGGCCGTCCTGCGCCAGCTCGACCGAGTATCCGTTGAAGGAAAGCGACCGGCGCAGGGATTCGCGCACCGCGCGGTCGTCGTCAACGACAAGAATGCGCACAGCCACAGTGTCTATCCATCACCTGAGACTGGCCTGAGAGGCGCGCCGGAGCCTCTGCCCGCGTTAGCGGCGGTCGAGATCGATGAGGCCGAGGCGGGCGGCCTTGAGCAGGCGCCGCGGCACCTTGTGCTGCTGACCGGCGACGGTCACACCCACGAGTTCGGGGCGCTTGGCTTTCCACTGCGCGCGCCGGCTACGGGTGTTCGCGCGCGACATCCTGCGCTTGGGCACAGCCATGATCGAGCTTCTCCTCTATAAGGGGTACTGAAGTGCGAGCCGCGCGTTCGTTCAGCGTCGGCAATTGCTCTTCAGGATAGCCGGTGACCAGCGTGGCCTCCAAAACAGCGGGGGCGGCAGCGCCCCGACGGCCGTCTGCGTCATTGTTGCGTGAGTCGATAGAGCCGCTGCTGGGCGTGCTGCAGCCGGTCGCCGTCGACGGCGAGCGCCGGATCTAGCAGCGTCTGGAGCAGCAGGCCATAGAACTGGGCGAGCGCGAGGCCTGCCGCGTCGAGGCCCGCTTCGTCTTGCCCGAGCTCAAACAGCGCGGCGACGGCCGGACGGGTCTTGCGGAAACCGGCGGCGAGCTGCTCACGGACGCGGGTGTCGTGCGGCGCCTTGGCCATCGCCGCAAAGAACATTTGCGCGAGGCCGGTGTGACGTTGCCGGGTCTCCTGGATGACGACGCCGGCGCGGCGGAAGCGGTCGGCGGCCGTAGTCGATCGCAGGTCACCGAGCATCCGCTCGATCTCGTCGAGCCACCTGTCGAGTCCTTCGATGACGGCGGCGGTGACGAGATCATCCTTGGACCCGAAGTGGTAGCCGATCGAAGCGAGGTTCGCGTCGGCCTCGTCGGCGATCGCGCGGGCCGTGATCTGCTCGGCGGGCAGCCGCTCCAAGCAGCGAAGGGTGCCTTCGATGAGCTGATCGTGGTTGCTGCGTTGCGGGCTCATGCGATCGCTCCTTCGACAGGCCTTGTCTCTCAATCTATACAAATGTATAGATTGAGAGCATGATTTCTGCGTCGATCGTCGTTTCGAGCCTGCTCGCCGCGTTGATCAGCTACTCGGCTGTCCTCAAGCTGACGCACCGACCCAAGGTCGTCGAGGACTACCGCAGGGCCGGCGTACCGGAGCGATGGCTCAATTGGCTTGCCGCACTGCTGCTTGCATCGGCGGCGGCCCTTGTCGTCGGCCACTGGTGGCCCTTGGCCGGCGTTGCCTCGGCGGGCGGGCTGATCGCCTACTTCGCGCTGGCCGTCGCGTTTCATGTAAGGGCCAAGGACACAGCCAACGCCGTGACGCCCGTGGTGCTGATGATCCTCGCCGTCGCCGCGCTCGGACTTCGCCTCGCGGCCCTGTGATCTGCGTAGTCTCCAAAACAGGGAGCGCCTTGACGCGATACCGCCGGTAGCCGCTAACCTACCGGTTGGTTGGGTGCTCGATTTGGAGATTGTGAGGACTGCGTGGCTTCTTCACCGGGTTCTCCTGGTCCCGTCCGCATCGGCAACTGCTCGGGCTTCTACGGCGACCGGCTGGCGGCGATGCGCGAGATGCTTACCGGCGGCGACCTGGACTACCTGACCGGCGACTACCTCGCCGAGCTGACCATGCTGATTCTGGCCCGCGACCGCGCCAAGTCGCCGGACCGCGGCTACGCCAAGACATTCTTGACCCAGCTCGAAGACTGCTTGGGCACTGCGCTCGATCGCGGTGTGCGGATCGTCGCCAACGCGGGTGGGCTGAACCCCGCCGGGCTGGCCACCGCGGTGCGGGCGCTGGCCGAGCGGCTCGGTCTTTCGGTCAACGTCGCCCACGTCGAGGGTGACGACCTGATCGGGCGCGCCGAGGAGCTGGGTTTCGGAGCCGCAGTGGCGGCGACATCTGGCGGGAGCACACCATTGGCGGCCAACGCGTACCTCGGGGCGTGGGGCATCGCCGACTGCCTGCGCGACGGCGCCGACGTGGTGGTGACGGGTCGCGTCACCGACGCGTCGGTGATCGTCGGCCCCGCCGCGGCCCACTTCGGCTGGGCGCCAACGGATTACGACGCGCTCGCGGGTGCGGTGGCCGCCGGTCACGTCATCGAGTGCGGCGCACAGGCCACCGGCGGGAACTACGCCTTCTTCACCGAGGTCGCCGACCTCACCCATCCCGGCTTCCCGCTCGCCGAGATCCACCGCCGACGGGTCGTCGGTGATCACCAAGCATCCGGGCACCGGCGGCGCGGTCACGGTCGACACCGTCACGGCCCAGCTGCTCTACGAGATCAGCGGTGCGCGCTATGCGAATCCCGATGTGACGCTGCGGGTCGACACCATCGAGCTGTCCGACGACGGGCCCGACCGGGTGAGTATCAGCGGCGTCAAGGGTGAGCCGCCACCGCCCACGTTGAAGGTGTCGCTGAACAGCATCGGCGGATTCCGCAACGAGATGACATTGGTGCTGACGGGCCTGGACATCGACGCGAAGGCCGAGCTGGTGCGCCGGCAACTGGAAACCAGCCTGACGGTCAAGCCCGCCGAGATGGAGTGGACGCTGGCGCGCACCGACCATGCCGACGCCGACACCGAGGAAGCCGCAAGCGCCCTGCTGCGGTGTGTCGTTCGGGATCCCGATCCCGCCAACGTCGGTCGCAAATTCTCCTCCGCCGCAGTCGAACTCGCGCTGGCAAGCTATCCCGGCTTCACGAGCACCGCGCCACCCGGCGACGGCCAGGTGTACGGCGTATTCACGCCGGGCTACGTCGACGCCACCGATGTGCCGCATGTCGCCGTGCATGCCGATGGCGCCCGGACCGAGATCGCGCCCGCGGCGCAGACCCTGGAGTTGGCAGCCGTGCCGCCTTTCGCGCTGCCCGAGCCGCTGCCGTTCGGTGAGACCCGGCGAACGCCACTCGGCGTGATCGCGGGCGCGCGCAGCGGCGACAAGGGTGGCTCCGCCAACGTCGGCGTCTGGGTGCGCACCGAGGAGCATTGGCGCTGGCTGGCGCACACGCTGACGGTAGAAAAGCTGCGCGAATTGCTGCCCGAGACAGCCGATTTACCGGTCACCCGCCACGTGTTGGCCAACCTGTGGGCGGTCAACTTCGTCATCGACGGCATCCTCGGGCAGGGCGTCGCGTATCAGGCGCGGTTCGACCCACAGGCAAAGGGGCTGGGCGAATGGCTGCGCAGCCGAACCGTCGATATGCCTGTCGAGTTTTTTCCAGACATACCTGAGGAGTTCGTGTCGTGAACATCTGGCACACACCGGAGCGCGAGCAACTGCGAAAGACCGTGCGCGCGTTCGCCGAACGTGAAGTGCTGCCGAACGTCGACGAGTGGGAGCGCATCTGCGACCTGCCGCGCGAGCTGCACCGCAAGGCCGGTCAAGCGGGTCTGCTTGGCGCTGGCCTGCCCGAGGCGGTCGGCGGTGGCGGTGGCGACGGCGCCGACTCGGTGATCATCTGCGAGGAAATGCATTACGCCGGTTCGCCCGGCGGGGTGTTCGCATCGCTGTTCACTTGCGGAATCGCGGTGCCGCACATGATCGCCTCCGGCGATCAACGGCTGATCGACACTTACGTGCGGCCCACCCTGCAAGGCGAGCTGATCGGAAGCCTCGCCATCACCGAGCCCGGCGGCGGCTCCGACGTCGGGCATCTCACCACCCGCGCGGTTCGCGACGGCGACGACTACATCATCAACGGCGCCAAGACCTACATCACCTCAGGGGTGCGCGCCGACTACGTCGTGACCGCGTCGCGCACCGGCGGGCCTGGCGCCGCGGGTGTTTCGCTGATCGTGGTCGACAAGGGCACACCTGGCTTTGAGGTCACGCGCAAGCTCGACAAGATGGGCTGGCGATCATCCGATACCGCCGAGCTGTCCTACACCGACGTGCGGGTGCCTGCGGCCAACCTGATCGGCAGCGAGAACTCCGGTTTCGCACAGATCGCCGCGGCGTTCGTGTCCGAACGCGTCGGCATGGCCGCTCAGGCGTATTCGAGCGCGCAGCGCTGCCTCGACCTGACCTTGGAGTGGTGCCGCAACCGCGAAACCTTCGGCAAGCCTTTGATCTCACGACAATCCGTGCAGAACACGTTGGCCGAGATGGCGCGACGGGTCGACGTCGCCCGGGTCTACACCCACAACCTGGTCGAACGACAGCTCGAGGGTGAGACGAACTTGATCGTCGAGGTGTGCTTCGCCAAGAACACCGCGGTCGAGTCCGGCGAATGGGTGGCCAACCAGGCCGTCCAGCTTTTCGGCGGCATGGGCTATATGGCCGAGTCCGAGGTCGAACGGCAGTACCGCGACATGCGCATCATCGGTATCGGCGGTGGCACCACCGAGATCCTCACCTCCCTTGCCGCGAAAGTGCTGGGGTACCAGTCATGACGGCGCTGAAGTCCACGATCGATCCGAAGTCGCCCGCATACGCCGAGGCGGCCGAGGTGATGGAGGCCAAGCTCGCCGAGCTCGATGCCGAGCATGCCAAGGCATTGGCTGGCGGCGGCGAGAAATACGTCGAGCGCCACCACGCCCGCGGCAAGATGACCCCGCGCGAACGCATCGAGCTGCTGCTCGACCCCGACGCACCGTTCCTCGAGCTCAGTCCGCTCGCGGCGTGGGGAACCGACTTCACGGTCGGCGCCAGCCTGGTCGTCGGCATCGGCGCTGTCAGCGGGGTCGAATGCATGCTCGTCGCCAACGACCCGACCGTCAAGGGTGGCACCAGTAACCCGTGGACACTGCGAAAGATTCTGCGGGCCAACCAGATCGCGATGGAAAACCGGCTGCCGGTCATCTCGCTGGTGGAGTCCGGCGGCGCCGACCTGCCCACGCAGAAGGAGATCTTCATTCCCGGCGGCCAGATGTTCCGGGACCTCACCCGGCTGTCGGGCGCAGGCATCCCGACAATCGCGCTGGTGTTCGGAAACTCCACGGCAGGCGGCGCCTACATTCCCGGCATGTCCGACCACGTGGTGATGATCAGGGAGCGCTCGAAGGTGTTCCTGGCCGGCCCGCCGCTGGTGAAGATGGCCACTGGCGAGGAGTCCGATGACGAATCCCTTGGCGGTGCTGAAATGCATGCCCGTACATCGGGTTTGGCGGACTACTTCGCCGTCGACGAACTCGACGCGATCCGCATCGGTCGCCGCATCGTCGCCCGGCTGAACTGGCGCAAACAGGGACCGACCCCGGGCCAGGTCGTGGACCCGTTGTTCGACGCCGAGGAGTTGCTCGGCATCGTGCCTCCCGATCTGCGGGTGCCTTTCGACCCGCGGGACGTGATCGCCCGGATCGTCGACGGCTCCGAGTTCGACGAGTTCAAGGCGCTCTACGGCTCGTCGCTGGTGACCGGATGGGCGACGCTGTACGGCTATCCGATCGGCATTCTTGCCAACCACCGCGGCGTGCTCTTCTCCGAGGAGTCGCAGAAGGCCACCCAGTTCATTCAACTGGCCAACCGCTCCGACACCCCACTGTTGTTCCTGCACAACACGACCGGCTACATGGTCGGCAAGCAGTACGAGGAAGGCGGGATGATCAAGCATGGCTCGATGATGATCAACGCCGTCTCGAATTCCACCGTGCCGCACCTCTCACTGCTGATCGGCGCGTCCTACGGCGCCGGCCACTACGGCATGTGCGGACGCGCCTACGATCCGCGTTTCCTGTTCGCCTGGCCCAGCGCTAAGTCCGCCGTAATGGGCGGCGCCCAGCTGGCCGGCGTGCTGTCCATCGTCAGCCGCGCAGCCGCCGAAGCCCGCGGCCAGCAGGTCGACGAGGATGCCGATGCCGCGATGAGGGCCGCCGTCGAGGGCCAGATCGAAGCGGAGTCGCTACCAATGGTGCTGTCAGGGATGCTCTACGACGACGGGGTCATCGATCCGCGCGACACCCGCACGGTGCTGGGAATGTGCCTGTCCGCCATCGCCAATGGCCCGATCAAGGGGACGTCGAACTTCGGCGTCTTCCGGATGTGAGCGCCGCATGATTCGCAAAGTCCTGGTCGCCAACCGAGGCGAGATCGCCCGGCGGGTGTTCGCCACCTGCAGGCGCCTCGGCGTCGGCACGGTCGCCGTCTACACCGATCCCGACGCGGCAGCCCCGCATGTCGCGGAGGCCGATGCGCGGGTGCGTCTCGAGGGCCGCAACGGGTATCTGGATGCCCAGCAGCTGATCGCCGCGGCGCGCGCGGCGGGCGCCGACGCGATCCACCCGGGCTACGGGTTCCTGTCGGAGAACGCCGATTTCGCCGCCGCCGTGCTGGATGCGGGTCTGACATGGATCGGCCCTCCTGCTGCCGCTGTGGCGGCGATGGGCTCGAAGATCGAGGCCAAGAAGATGATGGCCGCCGCGGGCGTGCCGGTTCTCGACGAGCTCGATCCCGACACCGTCACCACCAGTCAGTTGCCCGTGCTGATCAAGGCCTCGGCAGGCGGCGGTGGTCGCGGCATGCGCGTGGTCCGCGAATTGTCCGAGCTGCCTGCACAAGTCGAGGCGGCCCGCCGCGAAGCGCAGTCGGCCTTCGGCGACCCGACGGTGTTCTGCGAGCGCTACCTTGCCACCGGCCACCACGTCGAGGTCCAGGTGCTGGCCGACGAACACGGCACCGTGTGGGCCGTTGGGGAGCGCGAGTGCTCCATCCAGCGGCGCCACCAGAAGATCATCGAAGAGGCACCGTCTCCACTGGTCGAACGCACGCCGGGGATGCGGGCCAAGCTGTTCGACGCCGCCCGGCTTGCGGCGACCGCGATCGGCTACACCGGGGCAGGCACCGTCGAGTTCATGGCCGACCATCGCGGCGACTTCTACTTCCTCGAGATGAACACCCGGCTGCAGGTCGAGCACCCCGTCACCGAGGAGACCACAGGGCTGGACCTCGTCGAGTTGCAGCTGACGGTCGCTGACGGAGGCCATCTCGATCCGGATCCCCCACCGTCGCGGGGTTATTCGATCGAGGCCCGGCTGTACGCGGAGGACCCGGCCAAGGGCTGGCAGCCGCAGGCAGGAACCGTCCATCACTTCGAGGTGCCCGGGAACGTCCGACTCGACACCGGCATCATCGACGGTTCGGTCGTGTCGGTGTTCTACGACCCGATGATCGCCAAGGTCATCTCGTACGGGCCATCCCGTCGTCAGGCCGCGGGAGTGCTGGCCGACGCGCTGGCCCGCACCCGCATTCACGGTGTTCGCACGAACCGCGACCTGCTGGTGAATGTGCTGCGGCACCCGGCCTTCCTCGACGGCGCCACCGACACCGCGTTCTTCGACACCCATGGGCTCGCAGAGTTGGCCGCACCGCTGGCCGACCACCGCGCAGTCGAGCTTTCGGCGCTCGCCGCCGCGCTTGCCGACGCGACGCAGAACCGCCGAACCGCAACGGTGTTCGCCGCGGCGCCAAGCGGTTGGCGCAACCTCGCCTCTAGTGGCCAAACCAAGCGATACGGCGACGCCGCCGGCGAAACGCACGAGGTGCGGTACCGATTCACCCGCTCTGGCGTCGAGTTGCCTGGCCACGACGACGTCACGATGGTCGCGGCCGCACCCGAACGGGTGGTGCTGGCCGTGGCCGGAGTAGACCGTCCGTTCGATGTGGCTCGCTACGGCGACCAGATTTTCGTCGACTCGCCGCTTGGCCCCGTGCAACTCGTTGCGCTGCCGCGCTTTCCGGATCCGGATGCCGCGGTTGCCCAGGGTTCGCTGTTGGCGCCCATGCCGGGCTCGGTGCTGCGGGTCGGCGCGGCGGTGGGCGACACCGTCACCGCAGGGCAGCCGCTGATCTGGCTGGAGGCGATGAAGATGGAGCACACCGTGACCGCGCCCAGCGACGGTGTACTCGCCGAACTCAACGTCGAGGCCGGCCAGCAGGTCGAGGTCGGCGCCGTACTCGCTCGCGTGGACACCGAAGGAGAAGCCCACCAATGACCAGCTTCATCGAAACCGAGGAGCAGCAGGCGCTGCGCGAGGCCGTTGCCGGGATGGCTGCCAATTACGGGCAGGACTACTACCTGGAGAAGGCCCGCGCCGGTGGACACACCGACGAATTGTGGAACGAGGCAGGCAAACTCGGTTTTATCGGGGTCAACCTGCCGGAAGAGTACGGCGGCGGCGGTGCGGGCATGTACGAGCTGTCGATGGTGATGGAAGAGATGTCCGCAGCGGGCTCGCCCCTGCTGATGATGGTGGTCTCCCCCGCGATCAACGGCACGATCATCAGCAAGTTCGGCACCGAGGACCAGAAGAAGCGCTGGCTGCCGGGCATCGCCGACGGCTCGACCACGATGGCCTTCGCGATCACCGAACCCGACGCCGGGTCGAACAGCCACCGCATCACCACCACCGCCCGCCGCGACGGAGCCGACTGGATCCTGTCGGGCCAGAAGGTGTTCATCTCGGGCATCGACCAGGCGCAGGCCGTGCTGATCGTCGGCCGCACCTTCAAAGAGGGAGCCCACAAGTCGGAGTCTCTTCGGCCCGCGCTATTCATCGTCCCAACCGACGCCAAGGGGTTGAGCTGGACGAAGATCGACATGGAGCTGTGCATGCCCGAAAGCCAGTTCCAGGTGTTCCTCGACGAAGTGCGGTTGCCTGCCGACGCGCTTGTGGGTTCTGAGGACGCGGCAATCGCGCAGCTGTTCGCCGGGCTGAATCCGGAGCGCATCATGGGTGCGGCCAGCGCGGTGGGCATGGGCCGATTCGCCATCAACAAGGCCGTCGACTACGTCAAGACCCGTCAGGTGTGGAAGACACCGATCGGTGCGCACCAGGGTCTCTCGCACCCATTGGCGCAGAACCACATTGAGATCGAACTGGCCAAGCTGATGATGCAGAAGGCCGCGTCGCTCTACGACACCGGCGACGACGCCGGCGCGGCCGAGGCGGCGAACATGGCCAAGTACGCGGCGGGTGAGGCGTCGGTGCGCGCCGTCGACCAGGCCGTGCAGTCGTTGGGCGGCAACGGCCTGACCAAGGAGTACGGCATCGCCGCGGCGATCACGGCCTCCAAGCTGGCCCGCATCGCCCCGGTCAGCCGTGAGATGGTTCTCAATTTCGTGGCGCAGACGTCGCTCGGTCTGCCACGCTCGTATTGATGCCCACACTCGTTCACTACGCGGTTGAAGGACCGGTGGCCCGGCTCACGCTGGACTCACCGGACAACCGCAACGCGTTGTCCACCAAGCTGGTCAGCCAGCTGCACCAGGGTCTCACCGACGCCACCGAGGAATCCGGGGTGCGGGCCGTCGTGCTCGACCACACCGGCGGAACGTTCTGCGCTGGAGCCGATCTCGCGGAGGCCGCTGGGCGTGACCCCGGCGACCTCGCCGTCGACCGGGCCCGCGAACTGACACACCTGCTGCGCCGCATCCTCAAGTTGCCGATGCCGGTGATCGCGGCCGTCGACGGGCACGTCCGCGCGGGCGGTCTCGGTCTTGTCGGCGCCTGCGACATCGCGGTCGCGGGGCAGGCCAGCACGTTCGCGTTGACCGAGGCGCGCATCGGCGTTGCTCCGTCGATCATTTCGCTGACCCTGCTGCCGAAGATGACCGCCCGCTCCGCGAGCCGCTACTTCCTCACCGGCGAGAAGTTCGGCGCGGCCGAGGCCGCCGAGATAGGTTTGATCACCATCGCCGCCGACGACGTCAAGGCGACAGTGGCGGAGCTGACCGCCGCGATCGGCAAGGGCTCGCCGCAGGGCCTTGCCGCCTCCAAAGCCTTGACCACCGCGCCATTCTTGAAGCGTTCGACCGACACGCCGAAGAGCTGACCGAACAGTCGGCGCAGCTGTTCGTTTCCGAGGAGGCGCGCGAAGGCATGATGGCGTTTCCTGCAGAAGCGCCCGCCGAGCTGGGCGGCCGACGTGATGACCCGCCACGTTCTCATCACCGGCGCGACCGGCACGCTGGGCCGGAAGGTGGTCGGCGCGGCGACGGCCGCCGGCCATCACGTGCGCGCCATGAGCCGGCGCAGTCACGTCGGCTACACGGGCGTGCACTGGGCGCAGGGTGACCTGCTCGCCAACACGGCGTCGACGCAGCCGTCGAAGGCGTGGACGTGGTCGTGCACTGCGCCACTCAAGGCACCGGCGACAAGGACGTCACCTCGACCGAGAACCTCATCGCCGCGGCGCGCAAGGCAGGCGTCGCTCACATCGTCTATGTCTCGATCGTCGGCATCGACCAGAATCCCGCTGCCCTACTACAAGACCAAGCTGCGCGTCGAGCACGCGCTGGAAGCATCTGGTGTCGCGCATACGGTGTTGCGCGCCACCCAGTTCCACGACCTGATCAAGATGATCTTTTCGATCCAGCGGTTCTCCCCGCTGCTGTGGACGTTCCGCGGTGTGCGGTTCCAGCCCATCGACACTCGAGACGTCACGACGCGGCTCGTCGAACTCATCGACTGCGAACCAGCGGGCGGGTCGCCGATATCGGCGGTCCTGCCGTGCACACTCACGCCGAACTCGCGCATATGTACCTTGCAGCCCGCGGCAGCCGTCGACCCGTCGTCCAGATGCCGGTGCCGGGGCGCATCGTCGCCGGCTACCGATCGGGCGCGAACCTGGCGCCGGACAACCCGGTCGGCGCGATCGGCTTCGCCGAATACCTCACCGAAATCAAATAAAGTTTGCTCATCTATCTGCTTCGCCGGGATCGGTGAGAGCACAGTTTGGCCAACGGCCTTGCATGTGCCAGCGTTCGTCGTAGGCTCGACATTGATGAGCACTCCAGCGTCGCGGAACAGTTCGATGCGTGCTGCTGACACCGATCGGATGCAGGTGGCGCAGTTGCTGACCGACGCCGCTGCCCAGGGCCGGCTGCAGATGACCGAGTACGAGGATCGCCTGACCAGGGCGTATGCCGCGCAGACGTACGACGAACTCGACCGCATCAGCGCCGACCTGCCCGGCGCCGTCACCAGGGCACGCAGCGGCGGTCCGTGCAGGCCAGCGCCGTCGACGCTGCTGTTGGCGATCATGAGCGGCTTCGAGCGCCGCGGCCGCTGGAACGTGCCGAAGCGGATGACGACCTTCGCTCTGTTCGGCGGCGGCGTGGTGGATTTGCGGTACGCCGACTTCACGTCACCCGAGGTCGAGATCCACTCGTACTCGATCATGGGCGGCCAGACCATCCTGGTGCCGCCCGAGGTGAACGTGGACCTGCGCGGAATCGGCGTGATGGGCACCTTCGACCAGAGCGTCAACGGCGAAGGCTCCCCCGGAGCGCCGTGCGTGCGAATCCGCGGCTTTTCGCTGTGGGGCAGCGTCGGCGTCAAGCGCAAGAAGCGCAAGGCCGCCTAGCGCTCAGCCTGAGCCGTCTGCGACGCCGTGAGCGCAGATAGTCGCCGACGACGGCGGCGCCCAACCCGTCCAGATCGGGCACCACCACTCTGCCCTCGACGCGGCGGGCGACCTGATCGATGAACCGCGCCAGACCCGGATCGCTGCCGAGCCGGAAGATCGTCACCTGCGCGCCCAGCCGGGCAATGTCGTCGAATCCCTTGACCGTGTGCGCGATGGTGCGCGGGTGCGGCGGGTAGTCAAAGAACACAGCAGAAGTGCCGTTCGCCGTCGACGTCCTCGAGGTGCGCCGTGGGCTCACCGTCGGTGACGACGAGCACCACCGGCTGCGCGTTGGGGTGACGGCGCAGATGGCGTCCCGCCAGTGCCAGCGCGTGGTGCAGGTTGGTGCCCTGCTCGTAGACGCCCTCCAGCCCGGTCAGCTCGGCGGCGGTCACCGTGCGCGCGTAGCGGCCAAAGGCGATGATCTGCAACGCATCCGAGCGGAACCGGGTGCTGACGAGATGGTTGAGCGCCAGCGCCGTGCGCTTCATCGGCAGCCACCGGTTCTCCATCACCATCGAGAACGACGTGTCCACCAGCAGCGCCACCGCGGCCTGTGTGCGGGTCTCGGTCTCGGAGATCTCGACGTCGTCGACGGTGATCTTCATCGGTAGCTCGGCCGACGCCGGTGCCGGCCTGCCGCAGCACCGCATTGGTCAGCGTCCTGGTGACGTTCCACGGCTCGGTGTCGCCGAACTGCCCACGGCCGCGTGGCGCCCGTCAGCTCGCCGGCCGCGCCCGGCGCGACGGGTGTCACGCTCGCCGTGCCGACCCGAAAGCTGTTGCGCCACATCACGCAACGCCGTCTGACCCAGCTGGCGCATCGCCTTCGGGCGACAGCCGCCACTGCCCGTCGGAGCCGCGGTCCAGGAAGCCCTGGTTCATCAGCGCCCGTTCGAGCTCGGCCAGCGTCTTGGCGTCGACGGCCGCGTCGTCGCCCAGCTGGCGGGCCAGCATCTCGAGGTCGACGTCCTCCATCGTGGCGCCGGCGTAGCTCTGCGACAGCGCCTCGGCGAGCTGCTCGAGCTCGGCGATGTCGGCCAGCGCCTGGGTGCCCTCGCCCATGCCCATCGGGTTGTCGCCGGAGAACCGCGACGAGCCCGACCAGTCCTCCCCCGGCCGGGCCGCCTGCAGGTGGCCATCGAGCCGGTTGAGCGCATTCATCAGCGATGGTGAGCCGAAAGCCTGCTGCGCCAACGCATCCAGCTCGGCGCGCTGGTCGGCCGACAGGCTGTTGCGGAACCGCTGCGCGGCCGCGGCCCGCTGGGCCAGCGAGTCCAGCAGCTCGTCGACGTTGTGCGGGTTCTCCGGGAAGAACTCGCCGTGCTTGTCCATGAAGTCGTTGAAGTCTTGGTCGGTGTCTTCGCCGCGAGAATGCTTGTCCAGCAGGTCATTCAGATCGTCGAGCATGTCGTTGACCCGCTGACGGTCCTCGTCGGTGGCGTTCTCCAGCGCCTGCTTCATCCCGGCGAAGCGCTGATCCAGCATCTCGCGGCCGAGCAGATCCTTGATCTGCTCGTACTTTTCGCGGGCCTCGGCGCTGCGCCAGTCGTAGTCGGACAGCTCCTGCACGGCCTTGGCGGGCGACGGCGGCAGCGATTCGATCCGCAGCTCGTTGAACCTGGCGTCGTCGTCGAGCGCGCGGGCCAGTTCCTTGCGTTCGGCAAGCACCGCCTCGTCGAGCAGCTTCTTGATCTCCTGCAAGCGTGCCGTCGAGGTTGTTGCGCTGCAACAGTTCCCGGCGCCGGCGGTTCGCCTCGGCGGCCAGCTTGTCTGCACCGCGCATGTTCTGGGTGCCGCGCCGCATCAGCTCGGACAGTGCCCGCCGCGGCGAGCTGCCCTCCATGACGTCCTGGCCGATCTGCTCCAGCGCCTCGCGCAGGTCGACCGGCGGCGCCAGCGGGTCGGGCCCGCCGGTGTATGCGCGAGTACCGCGACGAGTGCCCGTGTCTAGCCATAGACGGTTTCGCCTTCGCCGGATACCTTGTCGATCCGCTTGGCCAGATACAGCGCCTCCAGCGCCAATTCGACCGCGGCCGCGCGCTGGCCGTCGGACTTCGCGCCAAGGCGCTGCTGGACCTGGGCGATCGCGGGCACTTCCGGCACCGCGTCCAGCACTGCCCTCGCCGACACCCGCTCACCGGTGGTGACCGCCGAGCCGTTCTCGATCGCGGTCACCAGCGGTCCGACGTCGATGCCGCCGAGCAGCCGCTGCGCGGTGTCCGCGGTGGCCCGCCGCAGCAGGTGCTCGAGCACGGCCTGCTCGCGACCCTCCTCGCCGGATTCGAACTCCAGCTTGCCGCGCAGCACGTCGATCACCGTGCCGAGGTCGCACACCCGGGCCACCGGATCCTGCTCGCCCAGCACGGCGGAGCGGTGCCGTGGCGGCAGCGGCGACGGTCTCGGCGGCGGCGATCGCGAACCGCGCCGACACACCCGACCGCTGATCGATCGAATGCGACTCGCGCAGGTGGCGGGCGAACCGGGCAAGCACCTGCAGCAGATACTCGGGCACTTCGGCGGCCAGATGCGACTCCTGCTTGATGACACCCACCTCCGCCTCGAGCTCCAGCGGGTAGTGGGTGCGGATCTCGGCGCCGAACCGGTCCTTGAGCGGGGTGATGATGCGGCCGCGGTTGGTGTAGTCCTCGGGGTTGGCGCTGGCGACGACGACCACGTCGAGCGGCAGCCGCAGCGTGTAGCCGCGCACCTGAATGTCGCGCTCCTCCATCACGTTCAGCATCGACACCTGGATGCGCTCGGCCAGGTCGGGCAGCTCGTTGATGGCGACGATGCCGCGGTGCGCCCGCGGGATCAGGCCGTAGGCGATGGTCTCCGGGTCGCCGAGGCTGCGGCCCTCGGCCACCTTGATCGGGTCGATGTCGCCGACCAGGTCGGCCACGCTGGTGTCGGGGGTGGCCAGCTTCTCGGTGTACCGCTCGCTGCGGTGCCGCCACGCGATGGGCAGGTCGTCGCCGGAGTCGGCGGCCCGGCGGATCGACTCCGGGGTGATCGGGGTGTACGGGTGCTCGTTGAGCTCGGAGCCGTGCGATCACCGGCGTCCACTCGTCGAGCAGCCCGGTCAGCGCGCGCAGCAGCCGCGTCTTGCCCTGTCCGCGCTCGCCGAGCAGCACCACGTCGTGCCCGGCGATCAGGGCGCGCTCCAGCTGCGGGATCACGGTGTCCTCGAAGCCCAGGATGCCGGGCCACGCGTCGCGGCCCTCGGCCAGCGCGGCCAGCAGGTTTTCCCGGATTTCCTGTTTGACGCCCCGCTCGCGATGACCGGAGGCCTTCAGCTCGCCGACGGTCCGGGGCAGATCATGAGGTTGGGTCACCACTCCACGCTACGACTGGCTGTGCGAGGCATCGCCTCCGCCAGAGCGAAGCTGCGTTCGCCGCGCAAACGTCAGTGCGCGAAGTGCCGGGCGCCCGTCAGGTAGAGCGTGATGCCCGCCTTGGCGGCGGCCTCGGTGACGACGTCGTCGCGCATCGACCCGCCCGGATGCACGATCGCCTTCACGCCCGCCTCGGTCAGCGTCTCGAGCCCGTCGGGGAACGGGAAGAACGCATCGGACGCCGCCGACGGCGCCCCGCACGCGGTCGCCGCCGCGCTGGACCGCCAGCCGGGCCGCGTCGACCCGGTTGACCTGGCCCATGCCCACCCCGACGGTCGCGCCGTCGGCGGCGACGACGATCGCGTTGGACTTCACCGCGCGGCAGGTCCGCCACGCGAACTTCAGGTCGGCCAGCGTCTCCGGGTCGGCGGGCTGAGCCGGTGGCCAGCGTCCAGTTGACGCGGGTCGTCGCCCGGCGCGTCGATCGCGTCGCGCTGCTGCAGCAGCAGGCCGCCGCTGATCTGACGGAACTCGGTGCCGCCCTGCTGCGGCTCGGAGGCCACGAGCACGCGGATATTCTTCTTGCGCGCAAGCACTTCCACCGCGCCGGCTTCGTACGCGGGCGCGATGATCACCTCGGTGAAGATGTCGGCGACGGTCTCGGCCATCTCGACGGTGACCGTCGGTGTTGGCCGCGATCACACCGCCGAACGCCGACAGCGGATCGCATTCGTGGGCCTTGCGGTGCGCGTCGGCCACCGAGACCGACGAGATCGCGATGCCGCACGGGTTGGCGTGCTTGATGATCGCCACGCAGATCTCTTCGTGGTCGAACGCGGCCCGCCACGCGGCGTCGGCGTCGGTGTAGTTGTTGTAGGACATCTCTTTTCCGTGCAGCTGCTCGGCCTGCGCCAGACCGGGCCACGCGGCGTCGTTGCGGTACAGCGCGGCCTGCTGATGCGGGTTCTCCCCGTACCGCAGCACCGCGGCGCGCCGCCACGTCGCGCCCACCCACGGCGGCAGCGGCTGCGGCGCGCTCCTCCGGGTGCCAGCACCGATCCCATCCAGGACGCGACCGCGACGTCGTACTCGGCGGTGTGCCGAAACGCCAACGACGCCAGCCTCTTCCGCTCATCGAGCGTGAACCCGCCCGCCCGCACCGCGGCCAGCACGCCGTCGTAGCCGAGCGGGTCGACGACCACCGCGACGCTGGGATGGTTCTTGGCGGCGGCGCGCACCATCGACGGGCCGCCGATGTCGATCTGCTCGACGCACTCGTCGACGCTGGCGCCGGAGTCGACGGTCTCGGTGAACGGATACAGGTTGACGACCACCAGTTCGAAGGCCGCGACGCCGAGCTCGGCCAGCGCCGAAACATGTTCGGGCTTGCGCTGATCGGCGAGCAGGCCGGCGTGCACGTGGGGGTGCAGGGTCTTGACCCGGCCGTCGAGCACCTCGGGGAAGCCGGTGACCTCCTCGACCGGGGTGACCGGAACACCGGCGTCCGCAATGGTTTTCGCGGTCGAACCGGTGGACACGATGTCCACGCCCGCCTCGTGCAGGCCGCGCGCCAGCTCGGCGAGGCCGGTCTTGTCGTAGACGCTGATCAATGCGCGCCGGATCGGCCTGCGGCCGTCGTCTGTCGGTCATCCTATGGTCGCCTTTCGTCCGGTCCAGGTCACGCCGCGGGTTGCCAGCGCTTCCAACACGTCCACCAGCAGCCGTCGTTCGACGACCTTGATCCGCTCGTGCAGGGTGGCTTCGTCGTCGTCGTCGAGCACCGGGACCGGCTGCTGCGCCAGGATCGGCCCGGTGTCCGTGCCGGCGTCGACGAGGTGCACGCTGCAGCCGGTCACCTTGACGCCGTAGGCCAGCGCGTCGGGCACCGCGTGCGCGCCGGGAAACGCGGGCAGCAGCGCCGGATGGGTGTTGATGACTCGGCCCAGGAAATCGGGAAAGAAACTGGGGCCCAAGGATTTTCATGAAGCCGGCCGACACCACCAGGTCGGGCTCGTGCGCGGCGGTGGCCTCGGTGATGGCGGCGTCCCAGGCGTCGCGGTCGGCGTGGTCGCCGAGCCGCACCGTGAAGGTCGGCACCGACGCCGCCGCGGCGATGTCCAGCGCCGCGCAGTCGCGGTCGGCGCCGACCGCGACCACCCGGGCGGGGTAGTCGCCGACGGCGGCTTCGAGCAGAGATGCGAGCAGCGAACCGGTGCCCGAGGCCAGCACCACCACCCGCGCCGGTGCGCTCGGGGGCACACGGAGCGGTTGCTGCACGCCTGAGAGCCTAGTCGGTCGGCTGCCGGGCGCCGCGTCCGTGGTCGCGCCCGGCGTGGCGTCGTCGTCGGCAACGAAGTGGTCCTCGGGGTCCTCGACGCCGTCCGTCACGGGCGCCGGTCGGCGCGACGGCTCGTCGTCGACGCCGGCTCGAGTCGGCCTCGGCTCGTCGCGGTCTCGTCGGCTCGGGTTCGACTCGTCGATCTCGGCTCGGCCTCGGCGTCTCCGGCTCGGGCTCGTCGGTTCGGGTCTCGGGCTCGGGCTCGGCTTGGCCGCGACCTTGGGCCGGCGCGCGATGCCGCCCGACATCGCCACCGTCAGCGCGCCGATGCCCGCGAACCACAGGAAGACAGCGGGCCCGAAGGTGGCCTGGTCGACGCCGACGTCGCCGAAGTTGCCCAGCCTGCCGCCGCCCGCGTAGCCGAGCAGCGCCATCGCCAGCGGCCGCGACGGCCGCCGCGACGACCAGCTTGCCCAGCGCGGGCAGCAGCGGCAGCGGCCGTCGCGCACACTGCTGCCCGACCGCGACAGCGGACGCCGCCGCGACGATCAGCAGCGCCACCCAGACCGGGCCCAGCGGCGGCGACGGCACCGCGGCCAGCACCGGCAGCGCCGGAATGTCGCCGCCGAACACCGTGAACGAACTGAACGTGGCCAGCCCGACGTGCGCGCTGGACCCGACGGCGACCGCCGCCGTGCCGACGATCACGTTCGGCACGTAGAGCACCGACAGCAGCGTCAGGCTGAACTGCCCGAACACCGAGTCGGTGATCGCGTACAGGTCGTGCATCGTCGACCAGTGCACGACCATCGAGCCGACCATCACGACACCGGAGAGCCCGACCAGCGCCAGCACCCCGGCGGCGGCCGCGCGGAACGCGTCGGGCAGCCACTGCGGCAGCGGCGACGCCGTCAGCAGTCCGGCGGCCGACCCGCGACCCGACGCCGATCACCGCGCCGATCGCGTGCACGGCCAGCACACTGCCGAACGCCCGCAGCGCGTTCGGCGTCTGCAGTTCGGTCAGCACCGACGCGGCGTCGTGGATGACGGCCAGCGAGATCGCGGCGATCAGCAGCGGCCCGCCCAGCGCCGACGCGACGACCCAGCGGGTGACGAACCACGACGCGCTGCGGTCGAGGTGGCCGCCGCCGTCGTGCGTGCGGTGCCCCACACCATCGCCAGCACCGGCAGCAGCGGCATCACGCCCAGCTCGCTGCCGCCGATCGAGACCGGCACCTGGTGCACGCCCAGCCACATGCTGGCGATCGCGCCCGAGCGCGCCGGTCATGTCGCTGTTGGCGATGAGCAGCTGCAGCAGCACCACCGCCGCGATGACGACCAGCGCCACGACGGACGGCCCGAACGCGACCCGAAGCAGGTCACGCGCCTGGCGTGTGCCGACTGGCCGGTTGCTCCACTAGTTGGGCCGCTCCTCGCGCAAGCTCACGCGCGCGAAGTTGACGCACGCGCGGCTCAGACTACGACGGCGGCGGGCCGGACTGCGAGGAAGACGACGGCTGGTTGCTGCGTCGGCACCTGTGTCGGTCGGCGCGCGAGCTCGACGGCGGCTGGCCGTAGGTCGGGAATCCGGTCGGCGGCGTCGGCGGGCCGCCCTGGTGGCCCGCCGGGGAATCCGCCGGTCGACGGGCCACCCGGGTAGCCGCCGCCGTACGTGCGACGGGTAGCCCGGACGCTGCTGCTGCGGGCCCTGCTGGTGCGGCGGGCCGCCGTGCTGATGCGGCTGTCCGTAGTACTGGCCCCGGGCCGCCGTACTGGCCGTACTGCTGCTGCTCGTACTTGGGCCGCGGCGCCGGCGCGGTGATGACACCCGCGTCGAACAGCAGCACCGCGACCGCGACGATGGCCTGGATCACGCTGAACGCGATGATCAGGTAGAGGCCCCAGTCGATGGTCGACGCCGTCGGGCGCGGTGAGCACGATCGGCGATCACCAGCAGGAAGCCCAGCACCGAGAGCACCGCGACCAGCGCGGGCGCGGCCTTCTGCTTGGGCAGCAGGCCGACGCCGGCGAGCAGCGCGGCGAGCAGCGACGCGACCACGCCGAGATCGAGCAGCGTCGGCGTGAAGAAGTCGGCGCCCGCGCGTGAACAGCGGGCCGAAGCTCGACAGGTAGACCGCGAGCCCGAGCGCGGCGACCGCGGCGGTCAGATACATCGGCAGCTTGCTCGGGCCTTCGGCGGCCGGGGCGGCTCGGGCGCCTTGCCGAACTGCTGGGTGGGCGCGGCGAACTGAGTGGTCGGCTGCTGTGCGGGCGGATATCCGGGGCTACCGGGCGGGCCGGGTACGACATGACCTCTCCTGTGCTGGACGCTGGCGATTCGATCACCCACGCTAGCGCACCGCTCGTGTGCAGCGCGGCGACCGTCAGCACGCTCAGGCCGACGCGCAGCACCGGTGCATCGACCGAATCCTGCTTCGGAATCCTCGATTTCGCGCACCAGCGGCAGCACCCGCGAGCCGAAGTACTCGATCTCTTCCTGGAAGTGCAGGAAGCCGCCGAGGATCAGGTCGACGCCGCGTTTGCGGTACGCCGCAATGCGTTCCGCGATCTGCTCGGGTGTGCCGATCAACTGGGTGCGGAACCCGTCGTTGTACTGCACCAAGTCCTCGAACGTGGAGTCGGCCCACATGCCGCGCTTGTCGACGGTCGAGTTGCCGGCCTGTTGCACGGCGGCGCGGAATCCCTCGACCGCGGGCCGGTTGGCCTTGTCGATGATCTCGCTGGAGGACGTCCTTCGCTTCTTTCTCGGTGTCGCGGGCGATGATGAACCCGTTGAGCCCGAAGCGGACCTCACGACCGGCCTCGCGGGCGTGGTCGCGCACCTCGACGATCTGCTCGGTGACGCCGTCGAAATCCTTGCCGTTGGAGAAGTACCAGTCGGAGTAGCGGCCGCCGTTGCGCCGTGCGGCGCGTGGAGTTGCCGCCCTGGAAGATCTCGGGGTTGGGCCGCTCGGGCGTGTTGAGCGGCTTGGGCTTAGGGTGAAGTCGTGGATGCGGTAGAAGTCGCCGCGGAAATCAACGTCGTCCTCGGTCCAGATCTTGCGCAGCACCTGCAGGAACTCCGCGCTGCGGCGGTAGCGCTCGTCGTGTTCGAGCCACGGCTCGCCGAGGTGGGTGAACTCGTCCTTGAACCAGCCGGACACCACGTTGACGGCGAACCGGCCGCCGGACAGGTGGTCGGCGGTGGCGCCGAGCTTGGCCAGCACCGCGGGCTGCCACAGGCCCGGGTGGACGGCGGCGATCACCTTGAGCCTCTGCGTGGCCAGCAGCAGCGCCAGCGTGAAGCTGGTCGACTCGTGCTGGTACTCGGCGCCGTAGCTGGCCTCGTAGCGGACCTGGGACAGCGCGTACTCGAAGCCGTTGTTCTCCGCGGTCTGCGCGAGCTTGGCGTTGTACTCGTAGTTCCAGTCGGTGCGCTGCTCGATGTCGCTGGTGACCAGGCCGCCGCTGACGTTGGGCACCCAGTAGGCGAACTTGACGTGGTCGGCGATGCGTTCGGTCGTCATGGTGTGCCATCCCACAACCGTCAGCCAGCGGCCGTCGCGGGTAACGCTCGCGCTGAAGGAAAGGTCGAGCCGGCCGCGTGACGTCGCGAGTACGCGTGCTTCGAGCTCCGCGGTCGGACCGACAGTCGATGTGCCTGCGCAGTGCGGTTGATCGCCTCAGGCGCAGTGACCCGCGGCCCAGATAGGCGACGCGTACGCAGCCGCCGAGGACGCTGTGCTACATCGCCGAGCGTCCTGTGCAGTCGCAGTTGCGCCGGTCGCAGGTAATGTAACCCCAGTCGAGGGCGCTGACGCAGCAGGTCGCCGTCAGTAGTCCGACCAAGGCGCCGGTCGTAGATGCGGTGATGTCCGCGCCGCCAGACTGGACCCGAGGCGATGACAAGCATGACCACCGCACCGTCTCGGCTCGCGCGATGGTCCAGCGATCTTCGCCCACCGGACCAGCTGGCCGTCGAATGCCGATCCACGCAGCTACACGTCGTATCGGTCCCCACCAACGACTTCTGCCGACGATCGAGTTTGCCGACAACTGTCCGCGTCAGCGCACTTCGTGGTCGCGACGTCATCAGGGATGCGACCGACGAGACGCGCGTTGCGCCATGACGGTGCCGCATGGGACCCGCCTTGCCTCCCGGACTGGAACACGTTCTAATTCTTAGATGGACTACGGGCTCGTACTTTTCACCAGCGACCGCGGCATCACCCCGGCGGCGGCGGCCAAGCTCGCCGACGACCACGGCTTCCCCACGTTCTACGTGCCCGAACACACCCACATCCCGATCAAGCGGCAGGCCGCTCACCCCACCACCGGCGACGAGTCGCTGCCCGACGACCGCTACATGCGCACCCTGGACCCATGGGTGTCGTCTGGGCACAGCGTGCGCCGTCACCTCACGCGTGCGGCTTTCGACGGCGGTGGCACTGCCCGTCGAGCACGACCCGATCACGTTGGCGAAATCGATCGCCACGCTGGATCACTTGTCGGGCGGGCGTGTCAGCCTAGGCGTCGGATTCGGTTGGAACACAGACGAACTCGCCGACCACAACGTGCCGCCGGGGCGGCGACGCACGATGCTGCGCGAGTACCTCGAGGCCATGCGCGCATTGTGGACCGAGGAAGAGGCGTCATACGACGGCGAGTTCGTCGAACTTCGGCCCGAGCTGGGCGTGGCCCAAGCCCATCCAGTCGCACATCCCGGTGCTGGTCGGCGCCGCGGGTACCGAGAAGAACTTCAAGTGGATCGCCCGCTCTGCCGATGGCTGGATCACCACGCCGCGCGACTTCGACATCGACGAGCCGGTCAAGCTGCTGCAGGACACCTGGGCGGCGGCCGGACGCGACGGGCGCACCGCAGATCGTCGCGCTTGGACTTCAAGCCGGATCCCGAGAAGTTGGCACGGTGGGCCGACCTCGGCGTTACCGAGGTGTTGTTCGGCCTGCCCGACAAGTCCGAGGCCGAGGTCGCGGCGTATGTCGAGCGGCTGGCCGGAAAGCTCGCCGCGCTGGTCTAGCGCCACTACCTCACGTAGGTGAGGTAGTGAGCGAAATATTCGCGTAGTCGAGTACGCGTGACCGGCTCAGCGCTGGAGACGACAGTCCATAGGCATCACAACTCGACCGCAGCTCAACCGCGGCGACTGCCTGAAAGGAATGTCATGCCCTCTATCAGCCCACTCATCGCCCGGATATTCGACGATCCACATTCCAAATATCGCCGCGGCGGGCGTGAACGCGACACTCAACGAGCCCATTCCGAGTCCAGAGGACGAGTGCCGCGGACTAAGCGAAGCTGACGCGGTTGCCGTGTTCGGTCGACCACACGCTGATCGCGGCGCCGAGCGGATCGTCGTCGGACATCAGCGCCACCAGGTCGTCGTCCTCGGTAGTGGCCATGAAACGCGTGTTGTCGGCGTCGAGACGACCGACGATGATCCCTGTGCGGATCGGCCAGTCGTAACGCACCGAGTACGTCTCGATCGTCGCGGTGCCATCGGGGTTCCGGGTCACGGGAACTTTGGGCAGCGCGGCGATCTCCGCCTTCAGCTGCTCACTGCGGTCGGTCCGCCATTCGACGGGGTCGGTGGAGTAGATGCCGACCGAGTACTTGCTCATGATGCCGCCGTTAGCGCCCACAAAGCCGAATCGCCCTGGCGTCTCGCGCATTTCGATCACGGTCTCGGCGATACCGTGCAGTGAGTAGCTGTTGCCTGGGCCGCCGAAATACGGCAGCCCGCCGGTGAGTGTCAGCCCACGCGGATCGTCGCCGTCGATACCCAGCGCCTCGCAGATGACGAACACAGGGAACGGGAAGCAGCTGTACAGATCGAAGGTGGCGATGTCGTCGACGCCGATTCCGGCTACCCGCAACGCTTCTCGCGCAGCCATCACCGACGCGGGGCTGGCGCCCAGGTCGGCACGGTCCAGCGTCGCCTGCTCGATCATGTCGGCGTGGCCATGCATATAGACCCATTTGGCCTCCGGAACGCCGAGCCGACGGGCCGCCTCTACCGACATCATGATCGCCGCTGCGCCCTGGTTGACCTGGTCGCGCGCGACCAGCAGGCGAGGATACGGGTCGCAGATCATCCGGTTGTCATCGGTGACGGTGCACGATCTCGTCGACCGATCGCTCCACCGGAGACGACGAAAATGGGTTCTTGGCAGCGACTTTCGAGAACGGGGCGAATAGTTCGGCCATCTTCTGCCGATAGTCGGCCACACTGAGACCGAGGCGCGCGCGACGCGCGTTCTCCAGCAGCCCGTACTGAACCGGCGCGCCGGTGAGCCCGTGCTGAATGGTGTAGTCGTCGATGTAGGTGTAGATCTGGTGGCCGCGGTCCTCGAGCTGCCCGTCGACGTGCTCGGTGAAGTCCGGCTTGTCCTTCGCGGTTGGCGAATACCGAGCCGTCGACCCCGGCTCGGAGCCCATGATCATCACGACGTCGGCGTCGCCGGCCACGATCGTGTTGCCCGCCTCGGTAACGAGCTTCTGCGGGCTTTGGCCCGCCGACGGGCTCGAGCACCACGCGAGCGGGGTCGCCACCGAGCCGATTCATCACCGAGCGCGGGTAGTTGTTGGACTTGCCCAGCGTCGCGGGCATCGGCCCGGAGATCTCGAACTGCCGCAGCCCGAACACCGTGTCTATCGCCGCAGCGACCTTCGCGGCCTCGACCCCGGTATCGGCCAGCGCGGCGCGCGGCGGCTTCGGTCGCCAGCTCCACCGCTGACATGCCCCGATAGTCGGCGTCGTCGATGCGCTCGGTGAACTGGCCGACGCCGACGAGCACCGGGGTCCGCGGATCGACCATTACAGACCTCCTGACGGGTGTTAATTCGTCAGGCTAATCGATAACTAGAACGTGTTCCTAATCATGCGGCCTGGTTCACACCGCAGCGGGCCTACAGGCTCTGCAGGATCTCCCTGGCCAGGCGGGCGGTCTCCGACGGCGTCTTGCCGACCTTCACCCCGGCGGCCTCGAGGGCTTCCTTCTTGGCCTGCGCGGTACCCGACGAGCCGGACACGATGGCGCCTGCGTGGCCCATCGTCTTGCCCTCGGGCGCGGTGAATCCCGCGACGTAGCCGACGACCGGCTTGGACACGTTGGCCTTGATGTAGTCGGCGGCACGTTCCTCGGCGTCGCCGCCGATCTCGCCGATCATCACGATGACCTTGGTCTCGGGATCCTTCTCGAACGCCTCGATGGCGTCGATGTGGGTGGTGCCGATGACCGGGTCACCGCCGATGCCGATGGACGTCGTGAAGCCGAAATCGCGCAGCTCGAACATCATCTGGTAGGTCAGCGTGCCCGACTTGGACACCAGCCCGATCGGACCGGGCCCGCTGATGTTGGCAGGCGTGATGCCGACCAGCGACTGGCCCGGCGTGATGATGCCGGGGCAGTTCGGGCCGATGATGCGGGTCTTGTTGCCCTTCTCGACGTTGTAGGCCCACGCATATGCGCTGTCCTGCACCGGAATTCCCTCGGTGATCACGACAAGCAGCGGGATCTCCGCGTCGATGGCCTCGATGATCGCGTCCTTGGCGAACTTCGGCGGCACGAAGATGATCGACACGTCGGCGCCGGTCTTCTCGATCGCCTCGACGACCGAGCCGAACACCGGCAGCTCGATGTCGTTGTCGTCTTTGTCCTTGTGCGACACCGTCGTTCCCGCCTTGCGTGCGTTGACGCCGCCGAGGATCTGGGTGCCTGCCTTGAGCATCCGCGCGGTGTGCGTGGTGGCCTCGCCGCCGGTGATGCCCTGGACGATGACCTTGCTGTCCTTGGTCAAAAAGATTGCCATCTCAGTCCTTTCAGGCTTTCGCTGCTTCAGCGGCCTTGGCGGCGGCGACGTCGGCGGCTTCGTCCATCGTGCCGACCTCGGTCACCAGCGGGTGGTTGGCGTCGGCGAGGATCCGACGGCCCTCTTCGACGTTGTTGCCGTCGAGGCGGACCACCAACGGCTTGTTGGCCTCGTCGCCGAGGATCTGCAGCGCCTGCACGATGCCGTTCGCAACGGCGTCGCACGCGGTGATGCCGCCGAACACGTTGACGAACACGCTCTTGACCTGCGGGTCATGCAGGATGACGTCGAGGCCTGCGGCCATCACCTCTGCCGAGGCGCCACCGCCGATGTCGAGGAAGTTGGCCGGCTTGACCCCGCCATGCTTCTCGCCGGCGTAGGCGACGACGTCGAGCGTGGACATCACCAGGCCCGCGCCGTTACCGATGATGCCGACCTCGCCGTCGAGCTTGACGTAGTTGAGGTCGTTCTCCTTGGCCTTGAGCTCCAGCGGATCGGTCGCGTCGCGGTCCTCGAACTCCACGTGGCCGGGCTGGCGGAAGTCGGCGTTGCCGTCCAGCGTGACCTTGCCGTCCAGCGCGAGGATCTGGTCATCGGGCGTGCGCACCAACGGGTTCACCTCGACCAGGGTGGCGTCCTCGGCGACGAAGACCTCCCACAGCTTCTGGATCGTCACGGCCGCCGCGTCGAGCACCTCGGCGGGCAGATGACCCTGCTCGGCGATCGAGCGGGCGAACGCCAGGTCCACACCCTTGACGGCGTTGACGGGCACCTTGGCCAGCCGCTCCGGCTTGGTCGCCGCGACCTCTTCGATCTCCATGCCGCCCTCGACCGAGCACATCGCCAGGTAGGTGCGGTTGGAGCGGTCGAGCAGGAAGGAGATGTAGTACTCCTCGGCGATGTCGCTGGCCTCCGCGACCAGCAGCTTCTTCACGATGTGGCCCTTGATGTCCAGGCCGAGGATGTTCTGCGCATGGGTGAAGGCGTCGTCGGCGGTGGCCGCGTACTTCACACCGCCGGCCTTGCCGCGGCCGCCGGCCTTGACCTGAGCCTTGACCATGACGGGCTTGCCGATTTCCTCGGCGATCGCCTTGGCGTCCTCTGCGGTGGTCGGTCACTCGACCGGGTGTGGTGGGCACGTTGTGCTTGGCGAACAGCTCTTTCGCTTGGTATTCGAAGAGATCCATGAACTCACTGTCTTTGTGCGTTGACTTCGAAGGTTTACGCCCGATGGGCCAGGGGGAACTTTATCCACACGCGCCGCAAGCTTCGGCACCGCCTACCGCTCATGTGGTAGATCTCACCGCCGGGTGACAGTGATACAGCTCACAATCCCCGACGGAATTTCCGCTCGGGTTGCCACCAACATTGGAATTTGGTTAACGTGCCTCTGGTCTAGATAACGTTCTGGTCACGACTAGAAGGATATTCCAGGTTGGCACAGCACCGTTCGTCGCGTTCTCCAGCTGGAGTTGCGACGACCGCTCGGCACTCGCCGGGACGAGCCCGAAGCCGCCGAAATCACCGACATCATTCCGTTCAACGAGTTTGGCGACCTCGCTGACCTGGACTTTCGCGAGAATAGCGCGTTCGACCGCGAGTCGCAGGTCATCCATGCGCCCGAGCTCGACGACCTTCACGACACCGACGATCTGATCCCGCTGCGGCTGGCGGTGCCCTCGCGAGTTCCGCCCCGATCCGCGCGAAGAGCGTCGCGCATCGCACGCATACCGCGACAGCTACACCGACACCAGCGACGGCGCTGCCGCCACCGACATCATCGACATCTCCGGCCGACGCGGCCTGCACCGCAAGCAGGACGTGCCCGTCAAGGGCCGGCTGATGGTCGCCGCGATGGCCGTCGGCGCCACCGCGGCCGGCGCGTACTCCATGGCCAACGCCTCCGACAAGGCGCCCGCAGAGACCGTCCTTGCCGCCGACCAGACCGCGATCGGTGGCGGGCTCGTCACCGGCTCGGTGGACGGCATGCAGATCGTCTCCGTCACTCCTGCGGCCAATGCCACGGTGCACGCCGAGGAGATCACCAAGGCCGCCGCGTTCGCGCAGGAGCGCGCCGAGCGCGAAGCGCGGATGAACCGGCCGCTGTTCGTGATGTACACCAAGGGCGTCTTCACCTCCGGCTTCGGATATCGCTGGGGCGTGCTGCACGGCGGCATCGACATCGCCAACTCGATCGGCACCCCGATCGTCGCGGTCGCGGACGGCGTCGTGATCGACGCAGGCCCGACCGCGGGCTACGGCGCATGGGTCAAGCTGCGGCACGCCGACGGCACCGTCACCCTGTACGGCCACGTCAACTCGTGGTTGGTCAACAAGGGCGACCGCGTGATGGCAGGCGATCAGATCGCGACGATGGGTAACCGCGGCAACTCGACCGGGCCGCACTGCCACTTCGAGGTTCTTCTCAACGGCACCAACCGGATCGACCCAGTGCCGTGGCTTGCGCAGCGGGGACTTGGCCCCGGCAACTACGTTGGCTAGTTGTGAGCGACGGCCCGTCCGACATACCCCTTTCCGATCCCCCTCCTGATCGACCACACATCCGGCGACAATCCGACGGCACTACACCGTCCACGCCGATGCCGGCCCAGTCCGAGCCGCAGACCAGCATCATCCGGCGTCATCCGACGGGTGAGATCCCTGCCTTAGGCGAGCCAAAAACCAGCTACATCGCGCCCCAAGCCGCCGCAGAGTCCCAGACGGGTTACATCCCGCGGGCCAGGCCGACCGCGGTCGCCGCTTCGCGCCCGGCGCGGGCTAACCCGACGGCGGCCATCGCCACGGCCATTGCAGCCATCCTGACCGGCTGGTCCACCGCGGTCATCGCCACCGACCTGATCACCGGCTGGTGGCGGTCCGACCGGCTGTTCTGCGTGGCCATCGGCTTTCTCACCGCAGTGTCAGCGGCGGCACTGATCGGCGGGCTGATCGCGCTGCTGCTGCGCAGGCGGATGGGCCGGCTGCTGATCGTGGTGGGTGCGATCGTGGCACTGCTCATCTTCACGGGCCTGTTCGTCGCGGGAGCCAAGCTGTCGCCGGTGGTCTACGGGATTCCCGTGCTGCCTGTGGCCAGCGTCTTGCTGGCGCTGCTGCCTGCCACCCGCCGGTGGGCCCGCAGCGGTTAGCCGTGCTCAAGGGGTTGCGTAGAGCCCTAGCCGGGCAGTCCGACAACCGCCCCCCGAAGGCCGCTGCCTAGAGCTTCGTGACCGGCGCGTGGTTGTGCATCAGCTTGACCCGCCCGGAGCTGCCGAAGTCGATGAGCGACATCGCCGACTCACCGACGCCGGACACCTCCTCGACGCGCCCAAGGCCGTACTTGTCGTGGCTCACCCGATCGCCTGGCGCCAGCACGAGCAGCGGGCGCTTTCCTGCCGCTGAGCGCGACGGCGACGGACGCGGAGTGCCGAATCGGCCAGCACCGCTGACGGGAGCCGAAAGCGACGGAGGCGGCTCCGTGCGCCGCCAATCGATGAGCTCCTGCGGAATCTCACGCAGGAACCGGGATTCCGGGTTGAGCATCGGCTGGCCCCACGACGAGCGGACCCTGGCCCGGCTGACGTAGAGCCGCTGCCGCGCCCTTGTGATGCCGACGTAGGCCAGCCGCCGCTCCTCCGACAGCTCGGTCGGATCGCCAAGCGCCCGCATATGCGGGAACATGCCGTCCTCCCAGCCCGTCACGAACACCACAGGGAACTCCAGCCCCTTTGCGGTGTGCAGGGTCATCATCGTCACCACACCGGCGCCGTGCTCGGGCAACTCGTCGGCGTCGGCAACCAGCGATACGCGCTCGAGAAACTTAGCAAGCACGCCGGTGTCGGGAATGTCCTCATCGGCGGGGTCGACCTCACCAAGGGCTTCGGCGTTCGCCAGGTCGGTGCTGAATTCGTGTGCGACGCTGACCAATTCGTTGAGGTTGTCCAGTCGCGCCAGATCCTGTGGATCGCTCGAGGATTCCAGCGAGCTGCGGTAGCCGGTGCGGTCGAGGACAGCTTCGACGAGCTCGCCGAGTTCACCGTCGAGGCGGCCGCGAAGGTCGTCGATCAGCTCGACGAAACTCGCAATGGCCTTCTCCGAGCGGGTGTTCAGCATCGGCACCTTGCCCTCGGCGGCGGCCTGCAGCGCGTCATTGAACGACCCGCCACTGTTCTCCGCATATACCGCCACACAGGCTTCGGCGCGGTCACCGATGCCGCGGCGCGGCGTGTTCAGGATGCGCCGCATGCTCACAGAGTCACCGGGGTTGTCCAGCACGCGCAGATACGCGACGATGTCGCGGATCTCCCTGCGCTCGTAAAACCGAACGCCGCCAACGACTTTGTACGGGATGCCGGCCCGGATGAAGACTTCCTCCAGTGCCCGCGACGAGTTGTTGGTGCGGTAGAACACGGCGACGTCGTTATAAGTGATGTCGCCCTTGTCGGCAAGTGCGTCGATTTCCTCGGCGACGAACCGCGCCTCGTCGTGCTCGTTGTCGGCGACGTAGCCGACGATGAGCTCGCCCTCCCCGGCGTCGGTCCACAGCCGCTTCTCCCGGCGGCCGGCGTTGCGGGAGATCACCGAGTTCGCCGCGCTCAAGATGTTCTGCGTCGACCGGTAGTTCTGCTCGAGCAGAATCGTTGTGGCGTTGGGGAAGTCGCGTTCGAAGTCCTCGATGTTGCGGATGGTCGCGCCGCGGAATGCGTAGATCGACTGGTCGGCGTCGCCCACCACACACAGCTCGGCGGGCGCCACGCCATCCTCGGTCTGGCGTCCGACGAGTTCGCGGACCAACACGTACTGCGCGTGGTTGGTGTCCTGATACTCGTCGACAAGGATGTGGCGGAACCGCCGCCGGTAGTACTGGGCGATCTGCGGAAAGGCCTGCAGCACAGCGACTGTCTCGCCGATAAGATCGTCGAAGTCCAACGCGTTGGCCGCCCGCAGCCGCCGTTGGTACTCGGAGTAGGCCTCGGCGATGATCCTTGGCAGTTCCTCGCCCGCCTCCGATGCCTCCGCAGCTGCCTGCTCCGGGCCGATCAGCTCGTTCTTGTGGTTGGAGATGCCATTGGCCAGTAACCGCGGCGAATACCGCTTGGTGTCCAGCCCCATGTCCTTGCCGATCATCAGCAGCAACCGGCGCGAGTCGTCGGCATCGTAGATCGAGAAGTTGGAGTTCAGCCCCGGCAGCAGCGAGGCCTGGTTGCGCAGGATCCGCACGCAGGTGGAGTGGAACGTCGACACCCACATGGATCTAGCCCGCGGGCCGATCGAGCTGAACCACACGCTCGCGCATCTCGGCGGCGGCCTTGTTAGTGAAGGTAATGGCCAGCACCTGGCCGACGCCGACCTCGCGGGCGGCCAGCAGGTAGGCGATCCGCCGCGTCAGCACCGCCGTCTTGCCGGACCCGGCGCCCGCGACGATCAGCAGCGGCGTTCCCTCGTGCAGCACCGCCTCGCGCTGTTGCGGGTTCAGGCCGTCGAGGAGGGCTGTTGCGTCGGAATTCAGATCGGTCACGTGCAAACTCATGTCTGACCCAACTTACCGCTGGGAAGGGACACTCTTTGCGCTGCCACGGCCCTAAATGGCACACTCATAGACGTGCTCATTAAGCAGCGTCGATTTTTCTACGGGTACCGGCCAGCGGTGCCCGTGGTCTAGCTGCTTCCCAGAGCCCCGCGGTCCGCTTCCGGATCCGGGGCTCGTCTCTTGTGTGAGGCCCGAAGCCGGATGAGACCAGAACCCCCACACAACGAGGAGCCCGAAATGACTATCGAAACGGAACCCGTGGCCGACATCGACGACCTGCGCCGCGAAATCGACCAGCTCGACGCGACCATCCTTGGGGCCGTCAAGCGGCGCACCGAGGTGTCCAAGCTCATCGGCAAGGCCCGCATGGCGTCCGGTGGCACCCGCTTGGTGCACAGCCGCGAGATGAAGGTCATCGAGCGCTACAGCGAGCTCGGCCCCGACGGCAAGGACCTGGCGATGCTGCTGCTGCGCCTTGGCCGCGGCCGCCTCGGCCACTGAGCGACGCTTGCGGAGCGCAAGACGCTTCTCGCCGAAATAGAATTCCGGGTCGTTGAACCGCGCGATTAACAGCCGGGAATTCTATTTCGGCGGCTAGCGCTTCAGCGCGTCGGTCAGCCACGGCGTCAACCACTTGACCGCCTCCGGGGTCGGGTGCACCCCGTCAATGCGCATCTTGATGCCGTCGACCTTGTTCGTGTAGTAGCCGTCGGGGCACAACTTCTCGTTGAGGTCGAGCACGGTGACATCGGGACGCATTCCGATGACGCTGCGCAACAAGGTGTTCCAGCTGTCGGCGCGCTTCGGCTGATCCTCCGGATACAGGCTGCCGTCGGCCCGCTCGCCGCGGCGGTTGTACGGCTCGGTCGTCACCACCACCCGAGCCCCCGTCGAGGTGAGAATGTCGAGCGCCCGCTGCAACTCACCGCGCAGATACGCGTCGAACGCATCGTCGCCGATATGCGTCCAGTCCCCCTCGTTGACCCGGTCGACGATCTCCCAGCGGCCGATGATCAGCAGCACGACATCGGGACGGTCATGGTTGATCCGCTGCGACCACCGCGCAGGCCAATCGTCGCATTCGGGTTTCTGATTCAGCGTTTCCCCTGCGTACCGATACGGCCCGCCACGGGCCACCCCGCACCCGATGGTGGTGTAGTTGGTAAAGCTCAGGCCCGGCGTCTGCGGCAGGTACCGCATCATCGTCCACGCGACCGAATCGCCGAACACCGCAACGCGCTTGGTCCCGGGGGCCAGCTGCCCCGACGGCGATTTCACCTCGACCGGCCTCTCGGGTGCGATCAACGCCGCCGAGTCGATGCCGATGGGGTCCGGGTCGACGGGTTTGACGTTTACGGGCAGCACGGTCATCGTCACTACGGCAGCGGTGGCCGCCGCGGCCCCCGCCAACGGCAGCATCGGAACGATCACCGGCCGCCATCGACGGATGGGCTGCTCCAGCAGCCACCACGACGCCGCGGCCATTGCGACAGTCGCCGCACACCGGACCGCGAACAGCGGCCAACCCGACCAGCCGGTGCGTTCCCCGTTGAGCGCCAAGAAGATCGGCCAGTGCCACAAGTAGACGCCGTATGAGATGGCGCCCAGCCACACCAGCGGCCGCCACGCCAGCACGCGCGCAACAGGCCCCTCTTGTTCCAACGCGACTGGCGCGATGACGAGGACCGCGGCCAGCGCCACAATGATCAGCAGCCCGCCGCGGAAGTCGCGGACGCTGCCCGTCGCGTAGTGCGCCGCGGCCCCCAAGCACCGCCAGCCCGATGAACGGCAGGATGCGGGCGACCACGTGGCCCCAGCGCGTGCGGATCAGCGAACCGCCGTCGTTCAGAACGGACCAGTCCCGCACCAGCAGTGCGGCCGCGGCGGAACCCACCAACAGCGCCTGCACCCGGGTGTCGGTGCCGAAGTAGATCCGGTTCAGCGAGTCGTCGGTGGTCAGCACGATCGTCGCCGCGGCCGACGCGAGCGCGCCGCCGGCGGCAAGGACGAAAACAGCCAATCGCAGCTGGGCCCAGAAGAACGCCGCGACGGCCATCAACAGCAGCGGCCACAGCAGGTAGTACTGCTCCTCGACGCCGAGCGACCACGTGTGCTGCAGCGGCGACGCAGGCGCCCCTTCGGAGAAGTAGTCGGTGCCCTGAGCGACGAAAGCCCAATTGGACACCCAGAAGAACGCGCTGACGGCCTCATCACGCAGGGCGACCACAGACTCCGGCGAGAAGTATTCACGGGCCGCCACCACCGCCAGAACCAGCACGAGCAGCGCGGGCAATAGGCGACGGGCACGTCGTATCCAGAAGTTGCGCAAGCCGATTCGGCCGGTGTTGCGGTGCTCGTCGAGCAAAAGCGAGGTGATCAGGAACCCGCTGAGCACGAAGAACACGTCGACACCGAGGAACCCGCCGGACAGCCCGGGAATGCCACCGTGATCGGCGAGGACGAGTGCGACCGCCACGGCGCGAATGCCGTCCAATGCGGGAATCCCGCGGTGGCGATCCGCAGTCACTGCCGAGATTTTGCCCGCGCGAGCAGACGCAAAAGTCCCCGACACGCCGGGGTGGGAGAGACTTTTCCTTCTGCTCGCGAATTAGGGCTACTTGGTCAGCGCGATGTATTTCGTGTCGAGGTACTCCTCGATGCCCTCGGTTCCGCCCTCACGGCCGAAGCCGGACTGTTTGACGCCACCGAACGGTGCAGCGGGGTCGGAGATCACGCCACGGTTGACGCCGACCATGCCTGCCTCGATTCCCTCGGCCACGCGCAGGGCACGGTCCAGCGACTGGGTGTAGACGTAGGCCGCCAACCCGTATTCGGTGTCGTTGGCCGCGGCGATGCCCTCGTCCTCGGTGTCGAAGCCGGTGATCGGGGCGACGGGGCCGAACACCTCCTCCTTGAGGATGCGGGCGTCGGCGGGCACATCGGCCAGCACGGTGGCCGGATAGAAGTTGCCGGGTCCGCCAGGGGCGACGCCGCCGACTGCGACGGTCGCGCCGCGTGACACCGCATCGGACACCAGGTCTTCGACGGTGGCGACCTGTTTGGAGTTGATCAGCGGGCCCAGCGTGGACGACGAGTCGAGGCCCTTGCCGAGCGTGAACTCGCTCATCCGCTTGACCAGTTTCTCGGTGAACTCCTCGCGCACCGAGTTGGCCACGTGGAAGCGATTGGCCGCGGTACAGGCCTCGCCGCCGTTGCGCATCTTGGCCAGGATCGCGCCGTCGACCGCGGCGTCCACGTCGGCGTCGTCGAACACCACGAACGGAGCATTTCCGCCCAGCTCCATCGATAGCCGCAGCAGCTTGTCGGAGCCCTGCTTGGCCAGCGCCTTGCCCACGCCGGTGGAGCCGGTGAACGTCAGCTTGCGCAGCCGCCCGTCGTCGATCAACGCCTCGGTGACCGGTCCCGGGCTACTGGTCGGCAGCACGGAAAGCACGCCCTTGGGCAGGCCGGCCTCATCCATCAGCTTGGCTAGCAGCAGCATCGTCAGCGGCGTCTCTTGCGCAGGCTTGACGATCATCGTGCAGCCCGCCGCGAGCGCAGGGCCGATCTTGCGGGTGCCCATGGCGAGCGGGAAGTTCCACGGCGTGATCGCATAGCACGGGCCGACCGGCCCTTTGGTGACGATGATGCGGCCATCGCCAGCCGGTTTCGGGGTGAACCGACCGCCGATGCGCACCGCCTCCTCGGCGAACCACCGGAAGAACTCCGCGCCGTACTTGACCTCGCCCATGCTCTCGGCGACGACCTTGCCCATTTCGAGGGTCATCAGGGTCGCGATGTCCTCGGCACGATCGGTGATCTTCTCGAAGACCGAGCGCAGAATCTCGCCGCGCTCGCGGGCCGCGGTGGCCGCCCATTCCGCCTGCACCGCGCATGCGGCGTCCAGTGCGGCGATCGCGTCGTCGGCGGTGGCGTCGGCGACGGCCGTCAAGACCTGATCATCGGAGGGGTCGAGCACGTTGAACGTCGACTTGGCTTCGCGTTCCTCACCGCCGATCCACAGACCGGTGGGTACTGACTTCAGCAGAGCGGTGGTGTCCATGACTCCATCATTTACACCTTTGTTCAACGGGCCGCACTAGGGTCGAAAACATGACCGCCGATACGCAGCAGATCCTCGATATCGTCGCCACTCCCGCGTGGAGCGCACTGCAGCGGCATCACGACCAGATCGGCGAGAAACACCTCCGCGAGTTCTTTGCCGAAGACCCCGCACGCGGCACCGAGCTGGCGCTGAGTGTCGGCGATCTCTACATCGACTACAGCAAGCACAGGGTCACGCGCGAGACGCTGAAGCTGCTCATCGACCTTGCCCGCGCCGCAGGGCTGGAACAGCGTCGCGACGCGATGTTCTCCGGCGTCCACATCAACACCTCGGAGAACCGCGCAGTGCTGCACATCGCGCTGCGGCTACCGCGCGGCGAAGAACTGGTCGTCGACGGCCAGAACGTCGTCGAGGACGTGCATGCGGTGCTGGACAAGATGGGCGACTTCACCGACCGGCTGCGCAGCGGCGAGTGGACCGGCGCGACAGGGGAACGCATTAAGACCGTCGTCAACATCGGCATCGGCGGTTCGGACCTGGGCCCCGTGATGGTTTACGACGCGCTACGCCACTACGCCGACGCCGGCATCTCCGCGCGCTTCGTCTCCAACGTCGACCCCGCCGACCTGGTGGCGACGCTGGACGGACTCGAGCCCGCCACAACGCTTTTCATCGTCGCATCGAAGACGTTCTCGACGCTGGAGACGCTGACCAACGCTACCGCTGCGCGACGGTGGCTCACCGACGCACTGGGCGACGCCGCGGTCGCCAAGCACTTCGTTGCGGTGTCGACGAACAAGAAGCTGGTCGACGACTTCGGCATCAACACCGACAACATGTTCGGCTTCTGGGACTGGGTCGGGGGCCGCTACTCGGTGGACTCGGCGATCGGCCTTTCGGTGATGGCGGCCATCGGCCGTGAGCGGTTTGCCGACTTCCTGGCCGGCTTTCACCTCATCGACGAGCACTTCAAGTACACATCGCTCGAATCCAACGCTCCTGCACTGCTGGGGCTGATTGGCTTGTGGTACAACAACTTCTTCGACGCGCAGACACGCGCGGTGCTGCCGTATTCCAACGACATGTCACGGTTCGCCGCCTATCTGCAACAGCTGACGATGGAGTCCAACGGCAAGTCGGTGCGCGCCGACGGCACACCCGTGACCACCAGCACCGGCGAAATCTTTTGGGGCGAACCGGGAACCAACGGCCAGCACGCGTTCTATCAACTGATCCACCAGGGCACCCGGCTGATACCTGCCGACTTCATTGGGTTCTCACAACCGACCGACGACCTGGCCACCGCCGACGGCACCGGCAGCATGCACGACCTTCTGATGAGCAACTTCTTCGCCCAGACGCAGGTGCTGGCGTTCGGCAAGACCGCCGAGGAGATTGCCGCAGAGGGTACGCCGCCAGAAGTGGTGCCGCACAAGGTGATGCCGGGCAACCGGCCGACGACGTCGATCCTGGGCACCAAGCTGACGCCGTCGGTAGTTGGCCAGCTGATCGCCCTTTACGAGCATCAGGTGTTCACCGAGGGCGTCATCTGGGGCATCGACTCGTTCGACCAGTGGGGTGTCGAACTGGGCAAGACCCAGGCCAAGGCGCTGCTGCCGGTGATCACGGCCGACGCGTCGCCTGCCGAGCAGTCCGACTCGTCGACCGACGCGCTGGTGCGCCGCTACCGCACCGAACGCGGCCGCAGCGGCTAGTCTTCCGGATCCGGCCGGGTCCAGCCGAGGACGTGAGGCTAGGTCGGGCTAGCCGGCGGGGATGGTGGCACAACCCACGTAGGGGATGCAGCCACTTGCGCCACCGGGGCCTGCCGAGCCACCCGGTCCATAGGGAATCGAACCGGTCGCGCCGCCACCGTCAGCCGCGCCGGACGGGCCATACGGAATCGCGCCGCTGGCACCGCCGCCGTCAGCCGATCCTTCGGGGCCGTAAGGGATATTCACCTGGGCGCCACCACCGTCGATATTGCCGATGTCCGAGCACGGCGTGCCATCAGCGTTGACACATGGCGGCGGAGGCGGCGGGTTAGCACCCACCACCGGCGCAGCGGCGATCGCAGCTGCCGCAGCGCCCGCGAACAGTAGGGGCGTTATCTTCGTCAGTTTTGCGATCATGTAAGCCGACTACCACGATCTACGGCTGTCTAAACTCATGGCCCACCTAGCCGCGGGCGTGCGTATCGATACGCCTGCCCCGGCGTGTTGCGTATGAAACCGTACGGTCGCGGAAGTAGGCCTCGGCGAAGCCCGCGGTAGAACGGCCTAGCCGGAGAACGCCTTTACGGCAGCGGGATAGACGTGCACGGACCGCCCGGGACGCAGGCGATATTGCTGCCGTCGGGTCCGGCCTGGGCCCACGGACCACCAGGAACCCCGGCCCAGACTTCGCCGTTAGAGCCAGCAACCGCACCCGGTCCACCCGGAACCTCTGCACCGGCGCCCTGAGGACCGGCTGAAGGGGTGCACGGCGTGCCGTCGGGGTTGAAGCACGGCGGCGGCGGCGGGTCGTCGGCGATTGCGATCGGCGCAGCGGCAATCGCAGCTGCCGCAGCGCCCGCGAACAATATGGACGTCATCTTCGTCAGTTTTGCGATCATGTAATTCGGCTACCACGATCGCCGGGCCCCTAAACCTGTAGAGCCGCTAATCACCTATGCGAATTTGGCAGCGATTTCCGGTGGCAGCAGCCGCAGTACCTGCACCAGCGGCGCCCACGGCCACGTCGGCACGGCGGCCCGACCCCGTTCTCTTTCGATCGCGTCGACCATCGCCTTGGTGCCGGTCTCGTTGTCGACCATCAGCTTGGTGGTCTCGGCCTTGCCGGTCATCTCGGATTCGATGTAGCCAGGCTCGATCACCGTCACCTTGATCGGCCCCTTGGCGTATTCAGCGCGCAGCGATTCACCAAGCGACGACACCCCGGCCTTGCTGGCGGCGTAGGCGGCGCGCACGCCTGGCACGCCCTTGTTGGCGAGCACCGACGAGATCAGCACCAGATGCCCACCGCCTGCAGTCTTGAACATCTCGATCGCCGTCTCGATTTGGACAAGTGCTGCAACGAGATTCGTCTCTATGGTGGCCTTGTTGGCCCACAGCTTGCCCGAGCCCAGCGGTGCACCCTTGCCGATCCCGGCGTTGACGATGATGCGGTCGATGCCGCCGAGCTCATCGGACAGCTCTGCGAACACCTTCGGCACCTGCTCGTGGTCGTTGACGTCCAGCGCTGCGACCGCGACGGTGATGCCGGGGTGGCGCTCGAGCAGTTCGGCCTTCAGCTCGTCGAGCCGGTCGGTGCGGCGGGCGCACAACGCCAGGTCACGGCCCTTCGCAGCGAACAGCGCGGGCCATCCCCGCTCCCAGGCCCGAAGACGCACCGGTGATCAGGATCTTCTGACGAGACACCGCGCTAGCGTAGCTTCAGGACGCCGCCGGGCTCAGCTGCGGCACCCGCGCGATGACCTCACGCAGCACGGTGTCGTCGGAGATCCCCTGGAAGTCGTAGCGCGGCGTGTACGGAGCCTCGAGGCGGTGAATCTCGTCGGCGGTCAGCGTGATCTCCAGCGATGCGACTGCGTCGTCGATCTGAGTTGTCGTGCTCGCGCCGACCAGTGGTGCCGTGACGACCGGTTTGGTGCGTAACCATGCCAGCGCGATCTGTGCACGGGTGACACCGCGCGCAGAGGCGACCGCACCCACCGCCTCGATGATCGCCCCGTCGCTGTCCGCGGTGAGCGGCGAGTACAGCATCTCCGCCATCGGGTCGCTGTCCGAACGGGCGCTGCTTGCGCGATAGGGACGCGCAAGCCGACCACGCGCCAACGGGCTCCATACGATTGTGCCGACACCCTCATCGGCACACAGCGGCAACATCTCCCGCTCCTCTTCGCGCGCCAACAAGTTGTAGTGATCCTGCATCGAAACGAACCGCGTCCAGCCGTGGGACTCCTGCAGATGCAGCGCCTTGGCGAACTCCCACGCGCGCATCGACGACGCGCCGACGTAGCGGGCCTTGCCGACCTTCACGACGTCGTGCAGCGCCTCCAGCGTCTCCTCGATCGGCGTGCCGGGGTCGAGCCGGTGGATCTGGTACAGGTCGACGTAGTCGGTGCCGAGCCGCCGCAGGCTGTGATCGATCTCGGTCATGATTGCCTTGCGCGACAATCCTTTTCCATTGGGGCCCGGCCGCATCGCGTGACGGAGCTTGGTGGCGATCACGACTTCGTCGCGATCGGCGAAGTCCCGCAGGGCTTTTCCGAGGATCTCCTCGCTCGAGCCAAGCGAATACATGTTTGCAGTGTCGAACAAATTGATGCCCGCCTCCAGCGCATGCTTTATCAGCGGGCGGCTGGCGTCCTCGCCAAGCGACCACACCGGGTGTCCGAGACCGGGCTCGCCGTATGTCATCGCCCCGATCGCGATCGGTGAGACATCTAGGCCGGTGTTGCCAAGCTTGATGTAATCCACCACGACTCCTAAAGTGTGTGTTATCGGAGAACTCTCCGCTTAGCGCCCGAACGTACCGGAGAACTCTCCGTTTAGCAAGACTGGAGGACTTGGTGGACGCTCCGCTGCGTTCAGACGCCGCGAAGAACCGCGAGCACATCCTGCAGGTCGCGCATGACGCCTTCGCCGAATCCGGCGCGGCCTCCCTCAACGCGATCGCCAAACGCGCCGGCGTCGGGGCAGGCACGCTGTACCGGCACTTTCCGACTCGCGAAGACCTGATCCTCGCCGTGTACCGGCACGACGTGCAGAGGCTGGTCGACTCCGTCCCGGACGCGCTCGCCAAGAACGCACCGCTGGACGCGTTCCGCGTCTGGTTCCACACCCTCGCCGACTACGTCCGCCTCAAACACGGGCTCGGGGAGGCGTTGCATTCCGCAGCGGTGCAGGACGCCATCAACGAGACGTACAAGCCGGTCGTCACGGCGGTCGGCCGGCTCATCGACGCGTGCGTGGCCGACGGCAGCATGCGTAATGGCCTTGACCCCGACGATGTGCTTTTGCTCATGGGTTTCATGTGGCGGGTGGACTACAGCCCCAACGGCAAGAAGCAGGCCGCCCGGATCATGGAACTCGTGCTAGAGGGCCTCAAGCCGTAATCACTTGAGCAGTCGCGACATCCGACGGTCTGCCAAGACCTTGCCTCCGGTCTGACACGTCGGGCAGTACTGGAACGACTTGTCGGCGAACGACACTTCGCGCACGGTGTCGCCACACACCGGGCACGGCAGGCCCGTCCGTGCGTGCACCCGCAGCCCGGATCGCTTCTCCCCCTTGAGCGTCGCGGCCCCCTGGCCGACGGAGCGCTCGACGGCGTCGGTCAGCACCGAGATCATCGCGTCGTGCAGCGACGCCAGCTGCGCGTCGGTCAGCTTGCCCGCGGTTGCAAACGGCGACAGCTTCGCGACATGCAGGATCTCGTCGCTGTAGGCATTGCCGATGCCCGCGATCACCTTCTGGTCGGTGATGACGGTCTTGATCCGCCCGCTGTTGCCCGCCAACACGGCTGCCAGGTCCTCGGGACTCAACGACAACGCGTCTGGCCCGAGAGCGGCGATGCCCGGCACCTTGGCCGGATCGTCGACCAACCAGACGGCCAACCGCTTCTGCGTGCCTGCCTCGGTGAGATCGAAACCCGGTGCCTCGCCTGGCTTTCCGAGGTGCACACGCAACGCGATCGGACCCTTGCCTGGTTTCAGCGGCGCCGCGGACAGCTTGTCCGACCACCGCAGCCAGCCCGCCCGCGATAGGTGCGTGATGAGGTGTAGGTCGCCCACCTGCAACCCGAGGTACTTGGCCCACCGATTGGCGCCAGTGACCGTCTGTCCGTGCAGCACGTTGATCGGCGGATCGAACGTCTTGAGCACCGAAAGCGCCGAAACGTCGATGCGCCCGATCGTCAGGCCGACCGCGTGACGGCGCAGATGATCAGCCAGCGCTTCGACCTCGGGCAGTTCCGGCATGTATCCAGTGTGCCGTCAATCGCGAACACTGCGGCCGGCGATCAGCGACAGCAGCCAGCTCACGATCGACAGCACGATCGCGGCCCAGATCGCGGTCCACCAGAAATCGTCGATGTAGAGACCCCAGTGGGTGGTGTGCTCGGTGATCCACGAGGTGATCCACAACATCAGCGCGTTGATGACGACGTGAAACAGGCCGAGCGTGAGGATGTAGAGCGGGATCGACAGGATCTGCACGATCGGCTTGATGATCGCGTTGACCAGCCCGAAGATGATCGCGACGACGAAGATGATGCCGACCCGCGCCAGCGTCGTATCCCCACCGACGAAGCTGATCCCGGAAACGACGAGGGTGACCACCCACAACGCGACTCCGGTCAGCGCTGCGCGCAGGAGGAACGAGCCCATGCGTTGAGATCCTGCCACGGGTCTGTCGGTTAGTCGTGTGACGTCTCAAACTCCATGACGAAACTTCATACGAGAGGTTCGCGCGACGTGGTGACGCCGCGGATAACTGCGACGCAAAGGTCAGCGCAGATGGCTGCTAGTTCGGCGGTGGTTTCTTTGGGATCGGCGAGCCAGCGTTCGATGATCTGGTTAGCGCCGCCGACCATGAACAGTGCAGTGCGGCGCAGCTCGATGGGATTGGGTGTGTCGGGGCCGAGGATGTCCGGGGCGTATTGGATGACCAGGTCGGAGATGATGTCGAGTACTTGTGTGCGGTGTTCGGGCAGACCCGGAACGGTGGTCAGGTCGCTGGTAGCGATGCGGTGGATGTGTGGGTCGGCGGCAATGATGTCGAGGAACGCTTTTACCCCTGAGCGCACTTTGTCGGTGAGGCTGCCGGGTTCGCCGAGGCCAGCGGCAACCAGCGCCTGAAGCGTTTCGTCGCGGGCGTCGTCGGCGACGGCGAACAGCAGCGCTTCCCGGTTTGGGAACTGCTCGTAAAAGTAGCGCGGGATCAACCCCGCCGCGCCGCACACGCCCCGGACGGTCACTTCGGTGATCCCAGCTTCGCCCCAGGTCTGGCGCCCGGCCGCCAGCAGTTTTCGGCGCCGTTCGGCGCGGCGATCCGCTGCGCTGATGCCGCCGTAGTCGCGCACCACTTCCGCGCGTTTCATTGACAGCACGATACCCGTCGTCTTACATTTGGAACACATGCGTTATCCAAATTGCCCGGCTCAAAGGAGAGCGCGAGTGAACCTCCCAATTCCGACCCGGCATCCCGAGCAGCCCCGTGCCGTTCCTGCGCTTGTTCGGTCGTTCGCACTGCTCTTGGGTATCGGCGATCCCACGCCCGAACAGTGGCGCAGGCTTGGCGAGCGGCTGACCGTCGGCGACGCGCCGATGGACCGCCTGGTCGAGTGGATGTCCGCCGCGGGGATGGACCAGACGCGGCCGCTGTTCGACCGGGCGCTCACCGAGGGCATCGCCAACGTGCCCGATGCACCGGACCCGTTGCGCGAGTTCTTCATTCAGATCGAGACGATGCCGTACTGGGTCGACCCCGATAAGCTGCGCCGGGGAGCGCGGGCGCTGCGCAGAGGTGGCGCCGACGGGATGTACATCGCGCGCGACGTTTCACTTCTTGGCGGGTATCAATTCTCCGGCTTCAACAAGACCCTCGTGCGAACTGGTGCGCTCGAGAAGGGCTCGAACAAACGTTTCGCCGAGACAATGCAGTGGGCGATGGACGTGATCTCTGAAGGTGGTCTGGATCCGATCGGGATCGGTTACCGGTCCACCATCCGCGTGCGGCTCATCCACGCGTTTGTGCGTCGGCATGTGGCGGCCATGCCGGACTGGCGCGGCGACGATTGGGGCGTCCCGGTCAACCAGACCGACATGGCCGCCACGCTGGTCGGCGCGCTCATCGCCCCGCCTGCGGGCGCGATCGGGATGGGATTAGTGCTCTCGCCTGCCGAGCTGGACGGCATCGCGCACCTGACCCGCTACGTCGGCTGGCTGATCGGCGTGCAGGACGAGTGGCTGCCACACACCTTCCGCGACGCAATACGCATCCTGTGCCACACGCTCACCGCGCTCGGGGTACCCGACGAGTCCACGAAGCAACTGGCTGTTCCGATGGTCGACGACCCGATGGCCTGGCACTACCGCCGCATGCCGAGCCTGCGCCGTCGCTTCGCGCGCGCCCAGCACCTGTCGGTGACCAGTGGCTTCCTCGGGCCGCGCGCAATGCGCACCCTGGGCCTGGCCTACGTGCCGCCGTGGTATCCGCTGTTGCGAATACCGGTGAACGTGACCCGCAGTGTCGCCGCTCTGACTCTTCCCGGCGGGATGCAGCGGGCGGTTGCCCGCGGCCAGCGCGAGCAAGAAACCCTGCTGCACACCATGATCGGTGACAGCGAGGCCACGATCGGTGACTCCGCCACGCACGTAACGCGGGTCGCTTGACACCGGCTGCCGCCTAGAAACTACGAGTCCGCCAAACGCAACAGGTACGTGTCCATGATCCAGCCGTGACGGCCGCGCGCGTCGGCGCGCATCTCGGCGATCCGTTCACCGATCTCCCCGACCGTGCCCGACGCCAACAGTTCGTCCGGCGTGCCCAGGTAAGCGCCCCACCAGATCCGGGTTTTCGGCGGGCATGCCCGAAACGAACAGTCGGCGTCGAGCATCACCACGGCGCTGCCCGACAGGCCGGTGTCGCGCAGCTGCCTGCCCGTGGTGATCAAAACCGGCTCGCCAACATCGTTGAGCGGGATGCGATGTCGCGCCGTGAGCGCCTGGATCGCGGTGATTCCGGGGATGACGTCGTAGTCGACGTCGACACTGCCCGCGACGGTGTCAAGGATTCGTAGCGTGCTGTCGTAGAGCGACGGGTCTCCCCACGCCAGGAACGCGCCGACGCCGTCGGGCGCAAGCTCGGATTCGAAGGCCTCGGCCCAGATGCGGGCGCGGGCCGCGTGCCAGTCGGCCACGGCCTGCCGGTAGGCCGGACTATCCGAAGCCGCCCTCGCCCTTGGCGGGTCGGGCAGTTCGACGAATCGGTAGCCCGGCTCGCGGATGAACCGCTCGCAGATCTGGCGCCTCAGCGCCACCAGGTCGTCCTTGGGCTCGCCCTTGTCCATCGCGAAGAACACTTGGGTGTCGTTCAGCGCCTCGACCGCCTGAGCCGTCACGTAGTCGGGATCGCCGGCACCGATGCCGATGACGTGGATCCGCCTTGTCACGCGGCCGAGTATGCCATGACCTGCGGTTACCCAAAGTATGCGGTACCCGGGGTATTGACTAACTGTGACGCCGCATTTACTTTGGGCACAACGTCTACGAATGACGACGGGAGAGGCTGCTGATGACTGCACCCACTCGTGAGGAGTTCTCGGAGCGGTTGCTCAAGGGCTCGGTCAAGAAGTCGTACGCCCCGATCGTCGATATCGACTGGGCCGCGCCGCTCGACCCTGACAAGTTCTTCCTCCCACCGAAGACCGTGTCGCTGTACGGCACACCGATATGGGACAACATGACGCGCGCGCAACAGATCGAGTTGTCGCGGCAGGAGTTCGTCAACACCCTCTCGGCTGGGATCTGGTTCGAGAACATCCTCAACCAGGCGCTGCTGCGCAAGATGATGCACCAGGATCCGACGGCGCGCGCCACCCATTACGAACTGACCGAACTCGGCGACGAAACCCGGCACATGATCATGTTCGGCATGGCGATCGAGCGGGCCGGCGCAAAGCCGGTGCGGCCCAGGCTGTATCAACGAATCATCATCAACGCGTTGCCGTTTGGATTCAGGGGATCGGTGCTGTGGGTCGCCGCGCTCATCGGCGAAGAGATCTTCGACTCGCTGCAGCGCCAGATGATGGACGATCCCGACCTGCAGCCAATGGTGCAGCGCCTCATGCGCATTCACGTCACAGAAGAGGCACGCCACATCCAGTTCGCCCGCGACGGGCTGCGCAAGCGGTCCCCGAACATGCGCCGGATCCCAAGATTGTTCGTCGGCAATGTCAACGGTGTCGGCGGGTATTTCTTCCGCTACCTGTTCAGCAATCCCGTGCCGTATCGCCGCGTCGGGCTCGACGGCCGCAAGGCACGCCGAGTGGCTCGCGCCAGTGCGCACCGTCGCGAGGTTCAGATTGTCGGATTCGCTCCGCTGGCGGCGTTCCTCGAAGAGGTCGGGCTGATGGGCCCGATCGCGCGCCGCATGTGGAGACGCAGCGGGTTCCTGCCGCGATGAGCGCAAAGGTCTTCGACGCCATCGTGATCGGTGGCCGATCGGTCGGCGTCACGCTGAGCAAGGTGATGCTGCTGCGGCCCGACGACGTCGTCGGCTCGGAATTCGACGAGACCGGCCACACCTGGAGGATCAGCACCCGCGCGGGCGACACCTGCGACGCCAGCGTGGTGATCTCCTACGACCAAGCGCCGTCACCGGCTGGCATGGTGCCTTACCTGGGCGTCGCGGTGCACGGACTGCCCAACCGGTTCTTCGTATCGGGACCCGACGTCCGAGGACAGCAGCAATACATTGCGCGATGCCTGAATGCCATGGCCCGCACCGAAAGTACGCGGATCGAGGTGCGGCACAGCACCCAACGCACCTACACCGTGCGGTACCGGCCCGGCAGCGAAGTCAACTGGCGACGGGTGCGCAGGAAGATCCGTTCGGCATTCGATCTCAGCTCCCGCGTCCGCATCGTGGACGAGGTGTACGACGGCCCCGCCGCCGTGCAGATCGGCGACGACATTCATGACGTCCGGGTCCGCCTGACGGGGCACCTCGATCCGATCGACGGCCGCTACCACTGGCAGGGAACGGTTTTCGACGCGCTGCCCGACGACAACCCGCCGCAGCGGGTGAGGCTGGCGGTGGGCGAACGCACCGCAGAGGCCCGCATCGCCGAGCGCACGCCCTGGGGCAGCTACTCGGTCGTCGGCGTCGGCGAGCCGCCGTTCGCACTCGACGAGGTCGAAGTCACCCTGCCGGTCCTGTCGTAGACGGCCGCGGCCAGCAGCACGACCGCGAACACGCCGCCGGCGATCCCGGATATCAGCAGCGGCAGCCTGCCGTCGGCGCCCCATAGGAACCCCGCCCACAGTCCCGCCGCCAGCACCGCGAAACCGCTGGCGCCCTGGAACACTCCCTGCGCGCTGGCCTGGTGGTCCGCGCCGACCAGCGACGAAATCCACGCCTTGCCAACGCCGTCCGTGCATCCGGTGAACAAGCCGTACACACCGATCAGCAGCCACGCCGCCACGGCATCGGTCGTCAACCCCAGGCCGACATAGCCGATCGCGAAGAACACCAGGCCAATGCCGAACACCGCGGGCCGAGGGATTCGGTCGGCAAGCAGCCCGGCGGGGTAACTCGACACCGCGTACACCACGTTGTAAGTGACGTAGGCCAGAATCACCTCGACGACCGAGAACCCGATCTCGTTGAGCCGCAACAACAGAAGCGCGTCAGGGAAGTTCACTACACCGAACGCCACCAGAGCGGCCGTCACGCGCCAATACCGGCGCGGGAGCTCGCCGACAGCAGCGAAGATCGCTTTCCGGTCGACATGTGGCCGCACCCGGTGGGTCTCGCGAACCAGGAACACCAGCGCGACGCTCAACACGGCGGGCACGACGGCCACCCACAGCAGTGGCGCGATCTGGTGGTCGAGCAGTTCGTATCCCACCAGGCCCAGCAGCGGACCCACGACGGCACCCAGTGTGTCCATCGTGCGGTGGAATCCGAACACGCGTCCCCGCGCGGCGTCGTCGATGTCGACGACCAGCAGCGCGTCACGCGGTGCACCGCGCAATCCCTTGCCGAGGCGGTCGACCACACGGCCAGCCAGCACCCCGGACCACGCGCTGGCCGCCGCGACCATCACCTTGCCAAGCGCCGCCATTCCGTAGCCCGTCGCGATCAACGGCCGTCGCGCAAAGCGGTCACCCAGTGGCCCTGACGCCAGTTTGGTCAGCGAGGCCGCCCCCTCCGCGGCTCCCTCGACGGCGCCGACCACGGCCGCCGGGGCACCCAGCACCGAGGTCAGGTAGATGGGCAGTAGCGGATACAGCAGCTCGCTCGCGCAGTCCTGAAGAAACGAGACGGCGGACAGTACCCGGACATTGCGGGTCAGCCAGGTGCGCACCTAGGCCATGATGCCGGGCCTACTTGGGACTCTCGCGAGTGACGGCCTTGTAGCCCTTTGCGCTCGCCCTGTCGACCGCGGCGCGCACGAGACCGAATACCAAGCCCTGCAGGGCGGCGGCGGTGATCGCCTCGCGTCCCGAACGCTCCAGATCCTTTGGATCGGGCGGTTCCTGGTCCGACGGGCTGATTCGTTGCCAGATCTCGGTGAAAATGCGACCGGCCAACAACCCGCCCGCCACGCTGCTGGCGATCGACAGGGGCATGTACAGGGCCTTTGATCCCGCGCTCATCGCCTTCAGGTTCCCGCACCGGCCGGGCCTAAACGTCGCACTAGAACACGTTCTAGTATTGCGGGTGTGCGGTTCACCTATGCGGAATCACTGACCAACCCGAAGTTCTACATCCCCCTGGCCCAGGCCGCGGAGGGGGCGGGTTTCCACGGTATGACCATCGCCGACAGCGTCGCCTACCCGTACGAGTCGGACTCGAAGTATCCGTACACCGAGGACGGCAACAGGGAATTCCTCGACGGTAAAGAGATCGTCGAGGCGTTCATTTTGGCCAGCGCACTGAGCGCCGCGACGACGACGCTGCGGTTCAACATGTTCGTGTTGAAGCTGCCGATCCGCCCGCCCGCGCTTGTCGCCAAGCAGGCCGGATCGCTGGCCGCGCTGTTCGACAACCGGCTCGGTCTCGGCGTCGGCACCAGCCCGTGGCCCGAGGACTACGAACTGATGGACGTGCCCTTCGCCAGGCGCGGCAAGCGAATGGACGAGTGCATCGAGATCATCAAGGGCCTGACCACCGGCGAGTACTTCGAGTTCCATGGCGAGTTCTACGACATCCCGAAGACAAAGATGTCGCCTGCGCCCACCGAGCCGATCCCGATCCTCATCGGTGGCCACGCCGAGGTGGCACTGAGGCGCGCGGCCCGCAACGACGGCTGGATGCACGGCGGCGGCGACCTCGGCGAGCCGGAGGCGCTCGACCGATACATCAAGCGCCTCAACGAGCTTCGCGAAGAAGAGGGTCGCACCGGTCCGTTCGAGATCCACGCCATGTCGCTCGACGCGTACAAGCCCGACGGAATCAAACGTCTGGAGGACCGCGGCGTCACCGACATCATGGTCGGATTCCGGATGCCCTACAGCGTCGGCCCCGACCCCGAGCCGCTGGAGAACAAGCTCCGCGCCATCGAGAAATACGGCGAGAAAGTCATCGCGAAGCTGTGATCGATGCGTCGATCGCAGCGGGACTCAACACCTCGTCGAGCACCATCATCGCGCTGCCGATGACACCGGAACGGTCGCCATAGGTCGACGGCACAACCTGAAGCACCCGAGTGGCCAACGCGGTTGCGTTGCCGTACAACGTTTCTCGCAGACCCGCTACAAAGATGTCATACGCGCCGGCCATATCCCCCGCCACCACCAGCACCGCTGGGTTGAGCAGATTGACCGCGCCTGCAAGGACTTCGCCGACGTGGCGGCCGCTGTCGCGGATCATCCGCCGCGCGTGGGCATCCCCGCTGTTGGCCAGCTCGACAACGTCACGCATGTGACCCACGGCATGTCCGTCGGCCTGCAGCGCACGGACCAGCGCCCAGCCGCCCGCGATGGCCTCGAGGCAGCCGGTGTCGCCGCAGCGGCACGGCACTCCGGCGGCGGCTGGCGTTTTGTTGTGCCCGAATTCGCCTGCCGCCTGCACCGCGCCGCGCTGCAAAAGCCCGCCCGCGATGATGCCTGCACCGAGACCCGTCGACGCCTTGATCACCAGCAGATCGTCGAAGGCCCGCCGGTCGCCGCGCCGTTCGGCAAGCGCGATGACGTTGGCGTCGTTGTCGAGAATCACCGGCGCATCGGTCAGTTCGGTGAAGTACGGCGGCAGTGGCACGCCGTCCCAGCCGCTCATGATCGGCGAGTCGAGGCTGCACCCGCGCTCCCGGTCGACGGTGCCGGGCAGGCTCAACCCGATGCCGTAGATCTTGTCGCTGCGGTGGCCCGATTCGTCGAGAAGCGCATCCGCTCGCTTGACCACGTCTGGCATCAGGTCGTCGGGACCGAGACCCGGATCCTGATCGATGTCGGCGGTCGCCAGGATTTCGCCGGCCAGGTTGCACACAGCGAGCCGGGTGCGGCTGCGCCCGATCGCCGCTGACAGCACGACGCCGGCATCGGCGTTGAAGGCCAGCAAGGTTGCGGGCCGACCGCCTGTCGAGGGCGCCTGTTCCCTTTCGATGATCAGCCCCAGTGCCGCGAGCGCAGTGACGCGGGCCGTGACGGCGGTGCGGGACAGCCCGGTGAGCTGGCCGATCTCGGTGCGGGTGACGTCGCGCCGGTCCCTGATCAAGGCATAGATGTCCCCGGCGGACGTCGGCGTTGATGTCGCGGGAAGGGCCACATCGCCAGCGTAACCTCGATCACTTTCGCATTTCAAGTGCTTAAGTCGGTTTGCGATGAGCCGGAAGTCTCTCTACCGTTGGCTGCGACATGACCACTTCACTTGATCGAACGAACCGTCCCGTCTCGGTCGTTGCTCCCGCTCCGGCCGTGCGCTGGCTGGCGGTGCTCGGGCTCGCGCTTGGCGGATTCGGCATCGGCACCACCGAGTTCGTGGCAATGGGCCTGCTACCCGACATCGCGTCCAGCTTCGGCATCACCGAACCCACAGCGGGCCATGTGATTTCGGCATATGCGTTGGGCGTGGTCATCGGTGCGCCGCTCATCGCGGCGCTCGCGGCAAGAGTCCCTCGCAAGACACTGCTGCTGACCCTGATGGCGGTATTCACGCTCGGCAACCTGGCCAGCGTGCTCGCGCCGTCGTACGAGACGCTGATGATCGCCCGGTTCGTCGCCGGGCTGCCGCACGGCGCGTACTTCGGGGTCGCGGCCCTGGTCGCCACGCACTTGATGGGGCAACAGAACCGCGCGAAGGCGGTTGCGCACGTGATGTGCGGCCTCACCGTGGCCACCGTGATCGGTGTCCCGATGGCGTCCTGGCTCGGCCAGGCCCTAGGGTGGCGCAGCGCGTTCGGGCTTGTGGTGGCCATAGGCGCCATTACCCTGACCGCGCTCTGGTTCTGGCTGCCCGCCCGGTTGCGGTCCATGCATGTCACCAGCCCGCTCACCGAATTGACAGCGCTCAAGCGGGTGCAGGTTTGGCTGGCGCTGGCCGTCGGAATGATCGGCTTCGGTGGCATGTTCGCCGTCTACACCTACATCAGCACCACGATGACCGATGTCGCAGGCCTGCCTAGGTCTCTGGTTCCGTTGGCGCTCATGGTCTTTGGTGGTGGCATGGTGGTAGGCAACCTGGTCGGCGGCCGGCTGGCTGACCAATCGGTGATTCGTGCGCTGTACCTGTCGATGGGCGCGCTCGGCATCGTCCTTGCGGTGTTCGTGCTGGCCTCGCACAACCCGTGGACAGCACTGCTGGTGTTGTTCGGCATCGGCGCCGCTGGTTCCGCCGTCGCCCCCGCGTTGCAGACCCGACTGATGGACGTCGCGCACGATGCGCAGACGCTGGCGGCCGCGCTGAACCACTCGGCGCTCAATATCGGCAACGCGACGGGCGCCTTGGTCGGCGGATTGGTGATCGCGGCGGGCTTCGGCTACACGGCGCCCGCCGCCGCGGGTGCGCTGCTTGCGGTCGCCGGCCTCGGCGTACTCACCGTGTCGGTGGCGTTGCAACGCCGGTCGCTAGTCTGACCGGGTGCCAGTACTCGACAAGTTCCGACTCGACGACAAGGTCGTCATCGTCACCGGTGCTTCTTCCGGTTTGGGTGTGTCGTTCGCGCAGGCGTGCGCGGAAGCCGGCGCCGATGTGGTGCTCGCCGCGAGACGCATCGACAAGCTTTATGCCACATCACGTCTCGTCGAGGAGGCCGGGCGACGCGCCTTGGCGGTCGCGACGGACGTCACCGATCCTGCGCAGTGCCAGGCAATGGTGGACGCCGCGATGTCGGAGTTCGGCCATGTCGATGTGCTGGTCAACAACGCCGGGATGGGCACCGCGGTGCCGTCCACCCGCGAGACCCCTGAGGAATTCCGTGCGGTCGTCGACATCAACTTGAACGGCTCGTACTGGGCTGCGCAGGCGTGCGCAAAGGTGATGCAGCCGGGTAGCTCCATCGTGAACATCTCCAGTGTGCTCGGCCTGACGACAGCCGGCCTGCCGCAGGCCGCCTACAGCGCGAGCAAGGCCGCCGTCATCGGCCTCACCCGGGATCTGGCCCAGCAGTGGAGCTCTCGCAAGGGCATCCGCGTCAACGCGATCGCGCCGGGATTCTTCGAGTCCGAGATGACCGACGCCTACAAGCCGGGGTATATCGAGAGCCTCAAACCGCGAGTGCTGATGGGCCGCATGGGTGATCCCATCGAACTCGCCGCGACGCTGGTGTGGCTGGTGTCCGATGCAGGCGGCTTCGTCACAGGGCAGACCATCGTCGTCGACGGCGGCGTGACGATCACCTAGCTACTTACCTGGCGGATAGGAAAACCTTCCCCTCGCCGGCTGAAATCTGGCTTTCCAGCGATTACGCAGCCAAGCCGTGATCGCGAATATGGATGTCGACCTTGGAAACCAACAGACATTCGTAGGAAAAATCATGTTCGCGACAGCACCGACTGGCAACACTCGGCCAGCTCAGGAAGAAACAGTGCGGCTGCGCCCCGGCGACCTGCCAGTAAGGCTCCTGCCGAACGCGCCCACCGTCGAGGAAAAGACGACGCGCATCGAGCCCAAGACGACGCGGCTGCCTTTGAAGGCGCTGCCGAAGGCCATCAGCGGCTTTGACGGCAAGACCGTGCGGATGCGCGCCCTGGATGTGCCGATCGTCGCCAAGGTCACCAACACTGTCCGGCAGCGCTACGTCGACCTGAGCAAGCGCGAGGTCAAGCCTCCGACCAAGTGGGAGTTCGCCCGCATCGGGCTGGTCCTGCTGCTGGCGGCGATGCCGATCCTGGCGATCCCGGCGGACGTGTCCGGCCTGGTCCCGCAGAGCTCCTCGTCGGTGGCCGTCATCGCGCTGCTGGCCGTGCTGGGCACGCTGGTCGTATTCGCGCCGCACCGCATCGACATGATCGTCGGACGCGGTTTGATCGCCGGCATGGTGGCGACCATCGTCTACGACGGAGCACGGCTGTTCGCCGTCCACGTGCTGGGACTGATGGGCGATTTCATCCCCGTGATGGGTTCGTTCGTCACCGGCGAACCGGACACCACTGGCGCTGCGGCGGTCGGCTACGTGTGGCGCTACATCGGCGACGGTGGCGGACTGGGCGTCGCGTTCTTCGTCGTCGCGTTCGCGCTGGGCATCGACCGGTGGAAGAACGTCTACGCGGTGCTGGCGTCGGTAGCCTTCGCCGTCTTCCCCACCTGGGCGGGCCTGATGGCGACCGTCGCCGTGCTGCCGCGTGGCGAGGAGATGATGTTCGACCTGAATCCGGCGACGTTCATCATCACCCTGGTCGGGCACCTGATCTTCGGATTGTTTCTGGGGCTCGCCTTCCTGAAGGCACCCCGGGGCAAAGACCACAGCCCATGGCCTTGGCCACCGCTGTCGGAATCAGCGCTGGTCAAGCGGGCCATTCGGTTCACGAAGAAAGTCACCAGTTCGCCTTAAAGGAGGGCGAGCCGCGGGTCGTCGAAACTCCTCCGACGGCCCGCGGCGGCACGCCTGTCGCCCTGAAGACCTCCGCTGGGTCAAAATTGCCACGACAGGAGGTCTACATGTCTTCCCACTTGGAAGTCTCGAAGCCATCAGGACGGGAGCTGATCCCACTGAGCGGCCAGCGAGTGACCCTCGGCAAGGCCTCAACCAATGTGGTGTCGCTCGAGCACGACCCAACCGTTTCTCGCCTGCACGCCATCATGGAAAACCACGGGTCTGCCTGGTCGATACGCGACGTAGGTAGTCGCAATGGCACGTACATCAACGGAGAAAAGATCGATGCGGAACGGGTTCTGCGTTCCGGAGACGAGCTGCGACTCGGCAAGTGTCGGTTGGTCTACGTGCAGGTTAGAGAGGTCGACGAACCGGCTGATGAAGCAACAATTGTTCCCGACGCCGCCCAGCTCCCGCCGCGCCTGACCCGTCGCGAATTCGACGTGCTCGTGGTGTTGTGCCGGCCCTTGGTCTCCGACGACCCGTTTCCCGAGCCCGCATCGGTTCGGAAGATGGCGACCGAGCTGTTCGTTACCGAAGCGGCCGTAAAGCAGCATCTGCAAAACATGTACGACAAGTTCGCAATCCCCACGGAGGGAGACCGCCGGGTCCGTCTGGCCAACGAGGCGCTTCGGCGCGGAGCCGTCACAATCGCCCAGCTACGCGACAGCGGCGCTACATAGATGGTCGCACTCCTCAGCGCGGCTCGTACCTCGCCGCTTGATCGTCGTCCGACTACGTGAAGTCCAGCGCCTCGACGCTCGCGATGGGCCCCTCATGTGAAGGCCGGTCGGCACCCCCGATGCAATACACAGTCTGACCGACTGCGGCTACCACCTCGCCGTGACGAGGAGTTCCGAGCGGCGCTTGTGTGCTCCACTTTCCGTTGGAGATGTCGTACATCTCGACGGTGGCCAGCACGCGCGTCGGTTCCTCGCCGCCGACGGCGACGATCCGGCCGTCGATGAACGCGGCGCCGTAGCTCCCGCGTCGAGTCGGCATGTCCGCGAGCTTGTCCCAGTTTCCGGATACCGGGTCGAACCGCTCAAAGGCCGCCGTGTTCTCATCGGAGCTCAGAAACCGCCCACCGACCACGTACACATACACGCCGTCCGACACCGCAGCGAGGTGTTCACGCGGGGTTGGCATTTCGGCGGCCTGCGTCCAGGACTGCCCGTCGAACACCTCGGTCTGTGCGACGAGCTGCTTTTCGTCCTGCCCGCCGACGACGACGAGCTTGTCACCGACCACCGCTGAGGCCGCCGCAGCGCGGGCATGTTGGAGGGGCGGTAGGTCGACCCACTTTCCGTCGCGGAATGCGAAAACCTTGTTCGACGCTTGAGCGATGGTGTCGCTGGCGCCACCTATGACCACCATTTCGCCGCGATACGTTGCCGCGGTCGCATGGTGCAGGGGAATCGGCAGCGGAGGCCTGGTCTGCCACGCTTCGGTCTTTGTGTTGTAGCTCTCCACTGTTTGAAGCGTTTCGCCGTGGCTCATCCCACCGGCAATCCAGATCTCGTCGCCGAGCACGGTCCACGCCATCATCAACCTCGCGGTCGGCGCATCCGGTAGGGTCCGCCATTCCGACGCAGGTTGCGGCTTGCGCGCCGCCAGCTTCAGCGCTTCGGCCGACGACGTGGCCTGGGCATCGCCGGCACCGGTCGACCCGCCGATCGCATACACAGTTTTTCCGACACTTGCCACCGCCATGCCATGGCGCGCAGTTCCCAAGTCCGGTAACCCATTCCACGATTGCGTGGCGAGATCGAGTGCGACCACGCTCTTGAGGACCTCGCCCCCAGACATACCTCCCACCACCACCAGGCGGCCATCGGTGCATGCCACGCCCAGGTCGCTGCGTCGCCCAGGAAGTTCGGGCATCGTGGTCCACGTGTCTGCTGCTGGGTCGTACGTCTCGACCGTTCCGAGGTCGGAGGTCCCGTTCGTCCCACCGACGACGTACACCAGGTTGCCGTCTGATGCCGCGCCCAACATCTGGCGTGGAGTGGGGATCGGAGCGCCGAGCTTCCAGGAGGTGCCGTCGAAGATCTCGGTGGTGTTCAGCAGCTTGCCGCCCGCGTCCACCCCGCCGGCGACAATGATGCGATCGCCCACCACGGCGGCCGCCGCCGCCGCCCTGGGCTGCAGCAGAGGCGGCAGCTCCGTCCAGCGACTGTTGACCACGCGCCACACCCGGTCTGTTGCAACCTTCGGATTGGTGCCTTCGGTGCGCCAGCCGCCGACCACGACCGGCGTGCCCTGCCACGTCACCGCCATCGCGTGCTGCACGGGGACGGGTAGTTCTTCGCCGCCCTTCCAACTGTCGATGGCAGGGTCGTAGCCCTCATGTCGGCCGGTGACGCGGTTGTCCGAACCCATGCCGCCGAAAACCCAGATGGTGCCGTCGGCGTCGGTGGCGGCCACCGCGTCGCGGGCAACACGCGCGTCCGCGATCGGCCGCCAATCGGCCTGCGCCTCGGCGGTCGGTCGACTCGGCGGGGCGGGGGCTTCCCCACCGCCGGTGTCGCGCGACGACGAGACAACGAAGACGCCGGCAATCACCAACAGCAGCACCGCCGCCGCGGCAGCGGATGCGATCAGGATTCGCTTGCGATTCCGATTTGGCGGCGGGACGGTGGGCACGGGACCGGACTGCTGGCCTGGCGGGACAGGCGGGACTTGCCAGGGCAGGCTTGATTGGCTGATCGACGCGGTGTGCGCGAACATGCGCGGGTCGGGCGGGGGCGTTGCCGCTGTGGCGCCCGGCGGGACGGAACCCCCTCCTGGTGGACCGGACGGTCCCGAAGTCCCCGACAACGGCAGCGCTTCTGTGCCGCCCGTCTGCTCGGGGTGGCCGCCGGGCTCGCTGAGCGCCATGGGATCCGCTGTCAGCCCGTTGTGCCGCTGCGCCAACTGCAATTCGCGGCCGAATTCCGCGGCCGATGCCTGTCGTGCCCCCGGCTCCTGCGACATCGCCTTCTCGATCGCAGCGCATACATCGCTGGGAATTCCCGCGGGCCGCAGGTCCGGTATCGGCGTCGAAGTGATCCGCAGATAGTGCGCGATCAGATCCTCATCGGACTTGCGCTCGTGCGGCGGATTCCCTGCGATCAGCGCGAAGATCGACGCGCCGAGGGAGTACACGTCGGCCGCGACCGTCGGCGGATTGCCGGAGAGCACCTCGGGCGCGGTGTAGGAGAGGGTGCCGGTGAAGAAACCGGTCACCGTTTTGTACCCACCGGCGATCCGCGCGGTCCCGAAGTCACTCAGTTGCGGGTCGCCGTAATCGTTGAAAAGGACATTGGCGGGTTTGATATCGCGGTGCAGCGTGCCTGTCCGATGCGCGGTCTCCAACGCCCCGCACAACTTCACGCCGATGCGCAATGCCTCGGGCCACGCGATCCGGCCCTCCCGTTGTACTCGCTGCGCGAGGGAACCCGCTGAGTGGTACGGCATCACGATGAATGGCCGGTGACCTTCGGTGACGCCGACCTGCAAAATGTTGACGATGTTCGGGTGGCCGGAAAGCGCTCCCATCGCGTAGCCCTCGCGCAGAAAACGTTCCCGGTCATCTTCGTCGAGATCTGACGCAAGCACCTTGATGGCAACGCTTCGTCCAAGCGACTTCTGGTGGCATCGATAGACGACTCCACCGCCGCCTCGGCCCACCTCGATGGCGTCCTCAAACCCGGCGGCTGCCAGCTCAGACGCTATCCCGCTCGTCATTGTGCCAATCGCCCTCCGTGGAAACCCCTACCGTTGCCTCAAAGGTACCGAGCAAAGACAGCACAAGCGTCGGATTGACGTTTCGTCGCCTACTCCCAGTTCACTGGCGGAGGTGCAGTATTCGGATCGTGCGGTATTCGGCGCTATTCGTTGTAGCCGAAGATGGCGTTCCAGGTCTTCTGGTCCTCGGCGGCGTTGGCGATGGCTTCGGCAGGCGTGATCCGATGGACGCGCGGGTCGTCGAAGTCGGGCAGTTGGATGCCGCGGACATGTGGGGCGGCGATGTCGGATCGCACGGAGTACTCGCCCATATCACTGAAGACCTGTTGACCGCGTTTCGATAGATTCCAATTCATGAACACCTGCGCAGCGGCGGTGTTGGTCGCCGTCGAAGCGAGCCCGGTGTAGTAGTCGTATGCGGTAACGCCTTCGGCGGGGACGACAAATGCGACTGGCGCGTTTTCATTGACTGCGATGTTGACGCTGCTGACCACGACGGTGCCCGCCTCGATCTCGCCGCGCGCCAGGCCGTCGAGCTCGGCGCCCAGCGAGTCGAAAACCCGGGTGTTGCGGGAGTATTCGCGCAAATAGGTGTCGCCGAGGACGTCGCGCTGGAATCTCGTCAAGGCCAACGCGCTGCCGCCCGCGCCCGCTTGCGCGATTCCCAGGTTCTTCGACCACCGCTCATCCAGCAGGTCCTTCCACGTCGTGGGCGCCTCGTCTGCCTTTACCAGTGCGGTGTTGTAGCCGAAGGTGTAGATCGGATCGAAGGTGCGGTAGTACTTTCCGCCGTCGAACTCCACGTCTTCGCGCAGATTCGTGGCGGTGGGCGGTCGGTAGGGCTGAAACACTCCGCGTTTGGTCAGGCCTGTGACGAAGCCGGCATCGGAGATCCGGACCACGTCCGCACCGAGTTTCCCTGCGCCGAATTCGGCGACGATGCGCTCGTAGAGCCGGTTGGGCGTGAGCCGAATCAGCTTGACGTCCAGGCCGGTATCGGATTCGAACTGGTCCAGCAGGGTCTTCTCGCTGTCTTGGGTGTAACCGCTGTAGAGGGTGATATGACCCTCGGCCTGTGCCCGTGTCCACAGGTCCGGTGTCGCAATGTGTTCGCCGTTGATGACGAGTCCATGGTCGCGCTGGATCGACTCGGCCGGCCGGGCAAGTGGCGGCGCTTCCGGTGGCGGCGAGCAAGCCGCAAGTGCGGCCAGTGCCGTGGCTGCAGCGACGACGGCGATAATGATGCGTTTCATGAGACTTCCTTGGATCCGAGGCGGCGGGCCAATACGGCGAGAACGGCGATGACGGCGCAGTACAGCAGGCTCAATTCGGCGGCGGACTGGAAGGAGCCATTGTCGTAAGCATCGAAGATGGCGATCGACAGCAGCCGGGTGTCGGACGTGAACAGAAACAGCGCGGCGGTGAGCTCACGCATCGACAGCATCATCAGCAGCAGGAACGTCGATGACAGCCCTACCCGCAGCAGGGGCGCGGTGACGAACGTGATGGCGCGGTGCCGACGCGCGCCAAGCATGACCGCACTGTCTTCCAGGTCCTTGTCGAGCTGCACGATCGACGCCGACACACCGCGGTAACCCTGCGGGATGAACACCGCCACAAAGGCGATCACCAGTACCGCCAGGGTGCCGTAGATCGGTATCGGCAGCGCCAGCCAGGTCCAGAGCAGGCCGAGACCTAACACGATCGCGGGGACGGCCAGCGGGAGCATCGCAACGTACTCGAGCAGCCTGCGGCCGGGCGCTTTTGTCCGGTAACGGGTATATGCGAGCGCGAAGCACAAGGCCGTTCCGATGGCCGCGGTGGCGACCCCGACGATCACGCTGTTGATGACGACTTGGTGAAAGTCGTTGCTCTGCAGTGTTTCTCCCATTCCCCACAGTGACAGAGCGCCGGGCCGCAGCAGCTGCCCGATGTTGGCGACGTAGGGGCTGGTTTGGAGGGCTGCCACGACCAGGGCGGCGACCGGCAGCAGCACGGCCAGCGTGAAATACAGCCAGGCGAACGCCGCAGCTGGGATGCGCCAGCCCCGCAGCGGTACTCGTCGTGCCCGCACGCCCTTGCCGGTGACGGTGGTGTAATCCTTGCGGTTCATCGCCTTCTGTTGCACGCCGATCACCACGACGAGTAGGACGGTCAGCACGACGGCGACCGCTGCCGCATCATTGGAACGTGCGGGTGATGCGTTCATGAGGCGATAGATCAGGGTGGGCAGCGTGTCCACACCGCCGGGAACACCGATGACTTGGGCGACTGGGAAGTTCTCGACGGTCAAGGCGAACACCAAGATCCCGGAGCCGATCACCGCCGGCATCACCAGCGGGAAGGTGACCTTCCGCAACATCTGGCTGAGCTTGGCCCCGTGCAGGCTGGCCGCATCCTCCAGGTCGGGATTCATCAGCGACAACGCCGAATGCACCATCAGGAACGGGTAGGGCGCGTAGTACAGGCCCAGCACGAAGATCATTCCTGCGAAGCTGTAGATGTCGATCAGGTTCGGCAGGCCGACCGCGTTGAGCGCCAGGTTGAGGTAGCCGGTCGCAGGCCCGGCCAGCAGTGCCCATGCCAGGGCTCCCACCAGGGCGGGCAGAAACAGCGGCGCAATTCCGATGCCGTACACGAACTTTCGGCCTGGCACGTCGGTACGGGCCGCAAGGAACGCGAGCAGACAGCCGATAGCCAGTGCGACCACTGACGCCCCGATGCCGACGGCGGCCGAGCTCATCAGCGCCGATCGCGCGGTGGTCGATCCGAAAACTGTGAAGTTGTCGAGCGTGAAATTGCCGAAGTCGAACAGTGATTCGCGTTCGGCGTTGTCGGTGAAGGCGCCCATGACGATGAAGTACATGGGGCACAACACGATCACTGTCAGGACGGCAAGCTGGAGCGCTACCGGGATCCACCGCCGTGGTCTTATCCGAGTGTGGGGTGCGGGAGACGGCTTGTGCACTGGAGCAGGTGTGGAAGGGGCTGGCCGGTCGGTAATGGGGGCGCTCATGCCGTCACCATCGCTTCGGCGACGCGATCATCGAGCAGCACCTGCGCCGCGCCGGGTCGGGCCGTGATGAGTGCGCGCTCGCCGATGCCCAGAACCCGGCTGGCGTGCCCGGTGGCGATCGCTTCGACCTCGGGGCCGTCATCGATGGTGACGCGATAACGGATGGAGGCGCCCTGGTAGCTGGCCACTTCGACGCGACCGGTCCACGATTGGCCGTCCGGATGCGGTTCGTCGAGGCCGCTCACGAGCAGATCCTCCGGCCGTAAACACACAATGAGGCGTTCGGCTGCGCCCGCCGCACCGTCGGCGACCACGGCGATGCCGGGATAATCCGACAGCTGCATCGCGCCGCGCTGACCCTGTGTGCAGGAGAAGATGTTGCCAACGCCGAGGAAGTCCGCAACGGAGGCGCACACCGGATTCTTGTAGATCTGTTCGGGAGTGCCGATCTGCACGATGCGGCCCTCCTGCATCAATGCGATCCGATCGGCAAGGGCGAATGCCTCTGCCTGATCGTGGGTGACGTAGACAGTCGTCAGTGCGAGCCGCAACTGCAATTCCCGCAACTCCATGCGGAGCCGTTCGCGAAGGCGGGCATCGAGATTCGACAGCGGTTCGTCGAGCAGCAACACGCTGGGACGCATGACAAGGCTGCGCGCGAGTGCGACACGTTGCATCTGGCCGCCACTGAGCAGGCTGGCGCCGCGGTCGGCCAGCTCGCGCAACCCAACCAGATCAAGCGCGTCGAGGACACGTCTGCGCGTCTCGGCCTTTCCGACCTTCTGCATGCGCAGTGAGAACGCGACGTTCTCAAACACACTGCGGTGCGGCCACACGGCGTAGGACTGAAACACCATGCCGACGTTGCGCTTGTGCGGCGGCACGACACGCCCGGTTTCCGAGTCGTGCACAACGCGGTCGCCGATCGCGATCCGGCCGATGTTCGGCGTCTCCAGTCCGGCGACGCAACGCATCGTGCTCGTCTTCCCGCAGCCGGACTGCCCCAACAGAACCAGGGACTCGCCATCTGCGACCTCCAGGTCGAGGTCACGCACCACGGTGTTGCCCTCGTAGCTCAAGGTCAGGTTCTCGATCGTTACTTTCATGTCTTCCCTGCTTTCCTCGTGCTACTGGGGAACATCATGACGCCGATCCGGCAAGCACGGTCGCCGGATCAGCGATGAATAGTTCGGCTGTTGCGATCCGGCGAGCCGCCCGGTGCAGTGTCACCGTGTCGGGCAGGCCGCGGTCAGACAACGTGATGTCGGTGCTGACCACCCCGGCGGGGGTGCCCAGCCGCAGCCGGCGCGACACGGCTGGGCGTGCCCCCGCGATGTCGGCGACGACGCTGCAGGCGAGGGTGGCCGCTGCGGCTATGGCCACCGCGGATGTCAGACCGATCGCGGGATGTGGGGCCAGCATCGACACCATCCGAACGGAGATGTCGTAGTCGCCTGCGTCGATCTGTTGGCCCGAGGAGGTGCGGTAGTCGACCGGCATGCCGACTACGCCCACTTTGGGGATGGCGTGGGCGACCGGGTCAGCGGGCTTGCTCAACCCCATGGTCAGCGCCGACTGGCGGCGCAATTCCACCAGTAGCGGCAGTCTTTCGGCGATGGCGTCGTTGCTCTCGGCTCCGGTCAGGCCGAACTGATCTGCCGGGAACAGTGCCGCGGGCGCCCCCGCGGTGACCAACGTTCCTCGATAGCTACGTCCACCCGCGGTGACGGTGTCAACGGCCTCGCCGGTCGGCAAAAGCGCGGCCACGGATGGTGCGACGCCGCTGAACATGAGCGATACCGGGACACCCAACGCGGTGGTACCCGGCACGCTGGCGTCGCCGTGGGTGGGAATGAGGCCGTTTGGTGTCGCGATCTGCGCGGCAAGCCTGGCCCCGGTGTTCTGATTTCGCATCCGGATCGTCGTGCACACGGGGTCGACAGCGACCAAGCCCGCCTGCAACGCGTACAGGCCGATCGCGGTCGCACAGTTTCCGCAGTTGCTGCCCCACTCGACCTCGCGATGGCCGATCGCAACCTGCGCGAATAGGTAGTCGATATCGATGTCGGGGTCTGTGGAGCGACGCACGACGGCGGCTTTGGAGGTCGTGGAGCTTCCGCCGCCGACGCCGTCGAGTTGCGACACATCGCCTGAGCCGAACGCCGAAGCCAGCAGACCGTCCAAGTCACCGAGCTGTTGCACGACGGGGCCGACATCGACCGCGTTGAATAACCAGCACTTGCTGGTTCCTCCACGCATCCAGGTGCCCCGCAGTGTGACCACGTCGTCCGCCTTCCTGCCGCTTCGATGCTTCGATCGTTCTTTCGGGCCAGTGACCTGAGTCATCTCGGCTCTATGAATCAGGCTGCATCACAGCAGCCTGGAGTACAATTACGGAAACATCGATGACTATTAAGTTAGGCTTAAGTCTCGCGGAGGATGCGTGCTGGACCCACGGCGAGTTCTGTTGTTTGTCGACGTGGTGCGCGCGGGATCCATCACGGCCGCAGCGACCCGCCTGAGTTACACCACGTCGGCGATCTCCCAACAGATCAACAAGCTGGAAACTGAAGCGGGACAACCGCTCTTGGAACGTCACGCCCGCGGAATCAGGCTCACCGAAGCCGGCGCGGCGCTGGCCCGCCGGGCGGAACGCATCGAAACTCAGCTGCTGGCCCACCTCATCGGGTGCCTTATCCGGCCGCAGGCCGCGCCAGCTCGGCTGCCGCAGGCGGCCGTCACCTGTCCGCTCGCTGTAGCGCACCTCGCCGACCAGTTCGGGTCGCACGAACGTCACGCCCTTGGCGTCCTGCGTCGGAAGCCTCGTGTTGAACGGTGATTCGTCGGTGTGCAGCGGCTTGAGCATCTCCTTGAGCTTGGTCAGCTCCTTCTCGGTGAACCCGGTTCCGACGCGACCGGCAAAGTGCAGGCCACCGTCCTCTGGGATGCCCAGCACAGCGCGCCGATGCCGCTGGACCGACCGCCCTCGCCTTGCCGCCAGCCGCCGATCACGACTTCCTGAGTGTTCCAGATCTTGTCCTTGATCCACGACGACGACCGCCGGCCCGGCCTGGTAGGTGGAGTCCCGCTTCTTCGCGACCACGCCCTCCCACCGGTGCTTGCGGGCATACTCCAGCGCCTCGGGACCGTCGCCCGGCAGCACGTCGGGCACGATCAGCCCGCCGCCTTCTGCCAGGGCCTCGAGCAGACGGCGACGGTCGGAGTACTTGGCGCGCAACAACGATCGGCCGTCGAGATGCAGGATGTCGAAGGCCCAGTACTCGACGCGGGTGGAGCGCGCCCGGTTCTGCATCTCGCCGAAACTGGGCACACCGGATTCGTCGAGCGCAACCGCTTCGCCGTCGAGGATCACATGATGGTCGGCGAGATCGGCTGCCAGCGACTCGAATTGGGGATATTCGTCGGTAACATCGCGGCCCCGTCGCGACCGCAGGTTGAGCTGGCCGTGATTCGCGTCGACCAGCACCCGGTAGCCGTCCCACTTTCCCTCGAACGCCCACTGCGTCGATTTCAGCTTCTCGATCGAGCCCTCGGTCGCCAGCATCGGCGCGAGATCGCCCGCCTGCGGCCGGCTTTGCTCCTTCATCCGGTGCGCGAGCCAGTTCTTGCCGTCGGTCTGGATCAGCGCATACCGGCCGTCGATCTTCTTGCCGTGCAACGTGACGATGACCTCGCCCCCTCGTTCGGGCCCGTCGGGGGAATTGTCCCTGAACTTCTCAGTCTCGTACGTGCCGGTGTCCCAGACGATCATCTTCCCGGCGCCGTACTCCCCCTTCGGGATGGTGGCCTCGAAGGTCAGATACTCCAAGCGGATGATCCTCGGTGTGCACGGCCAAGTGGTTGACGGCCGGGGTGTCGGGCAGGTTCTTGGGCACCGCCCAGCTCACCAGCACGCCGTCGCGTTCCAGCCGCAGGTCGTAGTGCAGCCGACGGGCGTGGTGCTCCTGGATGACGAACAGATTGTTATTGCCCGCCTTTGGCGCTTTTTTTGGCACGGGCTCCGGTGTTTTCGACGCGTCGCGCATGCCGCGGTACTTCGTCAGGCGGTCTTCGCCCGGGCACCCTCTCGTCCAGCGCCGCCAGGAGGTCGCCGTCCTTCTTGACACGCTTCAACACCTCGTCGAAGCGCAGATGCCGCAGCTTCGGATCGGCGATCTCGTCCCATGTGCGAGGCGCGGCGACCGTCGGATGTTCGCGGCCGCGAAGCGAATACGGCGCGATCGTCGTCTTCGACCCGTTGTTCTGGCTCCAGTCCAGGAACACCTTGCCCGCCCGCAGGCTCTTCGTCATCGTCGACGTGACGAGCTTCGGCATGGCCTGTTCCAATTGCTGCGCAACGCGTTTGGCCAGCACCACCGCTCCCCGCGAGCTCACCGGTTCCTCGAGCGGGGCATACAGATGCAAGCCCTTGCTGCCGCTGGTGAGCGGATATGTCGTCAGCCCGATGTCATCCATCAACTCCCTGACGGCCTGCGCCACCTCGCACAGCTGCTTCATCTTGACGCCCTCGCCGGGGTCAAGATCGAACACCAAGCGGGTGGCGGGCCCGGGATCGTCGCCAACGAAGCGCCACTGCGGCACGTGCACTTCCAGTGCGGCCTGCTGCGCGATCCAGGCCAGCGCCTCGACGGTGTCGATGATCGGATAGGTGGTGGTGCCCGACCGGTGGGTGATGCTCGCGCGGTTGAGCCAGTCGGGTGCGGAGCTGGCGAGCTGCTTTTCGAAGAACGACGACTCGTCGACGCCGTTGGGCCACCGCTTCCGCGTCGCGGGGCGGCCCGCGATGTGCGGCAGCATGACCTCGGCGATGCCGATGTAGTAGTCGAACACTTCGGCCTTGGTGGTACCCGTGGCCGGGTACAGCACCTTGTCCGGGTTGGTCAGCTTCACCCGACCGAACTGATCCACCACCTCACCGTATTACCCGCTGTAGCGTTGGACTATGACGAGACTGTTCGCGGCGTGCCTGGTCGCGGCGGCGGCGCTGATCGCGGCGCCGCACGCGGCGGCGGATCCGCAGGATCTCGTCCCCTACTGTTCCGGCGACCAGACGCCGATGGACGACAACTGCCGACCGATGGCGCACCAGGTCTACACCCATGAGGGCAGCGGCACCAGCCCCGATTTGCCTAGCGGTCTTGATCCCGGCAGCGAGCCGGTCGTCGGGGGCGGTTAGGGATCATCGTCGCTCTGCAAGACCGCGAAGGGCGCGGTCGGTACCTCGGCGATGGCCATCTTCGCGGCGGAGTCAGTGGGTATCACGTTGTTCGAGAGCGCCGACTAGCGCCTTGCTGGTGCCGACGTCGCGGCCGGCCTGCTCGCTGAGCAGCCACCGCACTTCGAGTAGGTCGCAGTACGCCTGAATCGCGGTACCGGAGTGGTGCAGCGCGGCGTGCGCCAGATGCTCGGTGGGTGTCACCACCTCGATCACCCACAGCCGGGCGGCAGTGGACTCGTCGACGTCGTGGCCCGCTTCCCGGCACAGCTGCGCCTGATAGGCACGCAGGTCGCCCAGCAGGATGCGGGCCTGCCCCTCACCGACGTCCAAGCCGGTGAGTTCCCGAAGGCGCTGCGCGTGGTAGCGCCGATCACCAACGGCGACATGGATTTTGAGTTGGCTCGGATCCTCGCTGACCGGCTGCAGGGATACTTCGTCGACGGCGAAACCGAGGTCGTTGAGGCGACGGACGGTCCCCTCGACGCGGTAGCGGTCGGTGAAGCCGAAGACCGGCTCTGCGTGCAGCAGTTCCCACAGCGAGTCGTAGCGGACCTGGACCTGTTCGGCTTCGGCGATCAACGTGTCTTGCAACGCTTCTGGCCTGCCGAGCCGCTCGGCCAGATCGACCATGCCCATGGCGACGTTCTCCACAAGGATGTCGAGGTCGTGCTGACGTTGGCCACGGCTCAGCGTCGGGTGCACCTCCGAGGTTTCGGCGTCGACGAGCCAGGCCTGCAGGATCTGGCCGTCGCGGGAGAACAACGTGTTCGCCAGCGAGCAGTCACCCCAGAAGACGCCGTGGCGATGCAGCTCCACCAAAAGGCCGGCCATCGCGTCCAGCAGGCGCGCCCGGTGCTTCGGCTGGTCTGGCGGCAGCCGCATGAACAGTCGGCGGTACTGCCAGGACCCCTCGAGGTATCGAGTCACCAGGATCGCGGTGTCGAACTCGGGCTGCAGCACCAGGCCCGCCGGACGGACTGCGGGCAGCTCCATGTCCTCGAGCCTGCGCAGGACGTCGTACTCCTTGGCGGCGATCCGCGCAGGCATGTCCTTGACCGCCCACAGCAGGTCGTCGGCCTCGACGAACTTCACCAGGTGACGGCTGGGCCCGACGGCGATGTCGCGCAGTGGAACGTCGGGGACGGTCCACTCCGACAAGCGGTCGGTCCCACGGCAGCGCGAGCAGACCCGCACTGGGTGTCCGGAGCCGAAACTCCGGTGCACGCATGGTCAGTTGATGCGCTCGCCGGTATCCGGATGGAACAGGTGGACCACCCCTTCGGGATGCCTGCGCAACCGCACCGAGTCGGCCAACTTGGGCGCCGTGCGCGGGTTACACCGCGCCACCAATTCGACGCCGGAGCCGGCATGCGTGTACACGTACGCCTCGCTGCCGAGGTCCTCGACCAGGTCGACGACGACCTCGACGCCACCGGAATCGGTGAGTTCGAGTTGCTCGGGCCGGATCCCGAACGTGACCTCCGACAGGCCTGCGTCGCTGAGCTTGGTCAGATTGTCGCGTTCGAGTTCCAGCGTCGAGTCACCGATCTTGACGCCGTCGGCGGTGACCGGGAGCGTCACCAGGTTCATCGCAGGCGATCCGATGAAGCCGGCGACGAACGCGTTGGCCGGGCGGTCGTAGAGCTCGTTGGGTGCGGCGAACTGCTGCAGCTTCCCAAACCGCAGTACGGCCACTCGGTCGCCCATCGTCATGGCCTCGACCTGGTCGTGGGTGACGTAGACGGTGGTGGTGCCCAGCCGGCGTTGCAGCGCTGCGATCTGGGTGCGGGTCTGCACGCGCAGCTTCGCGTCCAGGTTCGACAGCGGTTCGTCCATGCAGAACACCTGCGGCTCACGCACGATGGCGCGCCCCATCGCGACGCGCTGACGCTGTCCGCCGGAGAGCTTGGCGGGCTTGCGATCCAGGTGCTCCGTCAGGTCGAGGACCTTGGCGGCCTCCTCGACCTTCTTGCGCCGTTCCGCGGCCGATACCCCGCGCAGCTTGAGTGCGAAGCCCATGTTCTCGGCGACCGTCTTGTTCGGGTACAGCGCGTAGTTCTGGAACACCATCGCGATGTCGCGGTCCTTCGACGGCACGCCGGTCATGTTCTTGCCGCCGATCTCGATGCTCCCCTCGTCGATGTCCTCGAGGCCGGCGAGCATGCGCAGCGCGGTGCTCTTGCCCGAGCCCGAGGGACCGACCAGGACGATGAACTCGCCATCCTGGATGTCGAGGTTGAGCGAGTCAACCGCGAGCTTGTCCGAACCCTCGTAGATGCACGAGGCGTTCTTGTAAGTGATTGCAGCCATTGGTGTTGCTCCTCTACTTGATGGCGCCGAAGGAAAGTCCACGAACGAGCTTGTTCTGGGCGAACCACCCGCACAGGATCACGGGAAGTGCCGCCATGGTTGCGGCCGCCGACAGCACGGCCCAGTACTGACCCTCACCGGCGATGAAGCCGACGAGATAAACGGGCATGGTCTGAGCGTTCACCGCGGTCAGGTTCACCGCGAAGAAGAACTCGTTCCAGGCGAAGATCACGCAGATCAGCGCGGTGGCCGCGATACCAGGTGAGACCAACGGAAGGATCACCTCTCGCACCGATCGCCACAGGCTGGCGCCGTCCAGACTGGCCGCCTCGAGGAGTTCACCAGGCACCTCGAGGAAGAACGACCTCATCATCCATACCGCGATCGGAAGGTTCATCGAGGTGTAGAGGATGACCAGTGCCCAGATGTTGTCCAGCAGACCGATATTGGACACGATCACGTACAGCGGCAGGATCGCCGCCACGACGGGCAGCATCTTGGTGCTCATGAAGAAGAACAACGCATCCGAGGTCTTGCGGACGGGCCGCAGCGACAACGCGAACGCCGCGGGGACACCGAGTAGCAGCACCAGGATCGTCGACATGCCGGTGGCGAAGATGGAGTTCAGCATCGCGGGCCCGATGCCCTGATCGAAGACTGCCTTGAACTGATCCAGCGTCGGGGTGAAGAACAGCGTCGGCGGACTGGTCGCCGCGTCACTCTCCTGTTTGAACGCCGTCAGGACCATCCACAACACCGGGAAGAAAAACCCGAGGCCGACGAGCCAAGCCACCACTCCCCACGGACTGAACTTGCGGCTCTTCTTCTTCGCCACCACGGCCGTATGCTTTGCGGCCGTGCCCTTTTCAACTGTGGTAGTCATCAGGCTGCCTCTTCCTTGCCGGAGAATGATTTGAAGATCAACCGAAGCGCGAAGCTGGCGATGACCATCGTGAAGATCACCACGACAACGCCCATGGCTGCGGCCTGGCCCATGTCGAAGCCGAGGAACGCGCGCTGGTAGATGTAGAACGGCAGGTTCGCGCTGGCGATGCCCGGGCCGCCTTGGGTCATCATGAAGATCGCGTCGAACGTGTTGACCAGGTAGACGGCGCCGAGCACGACGCCCAGCTCGATGAAGCGCCGAAGGTGGGGCAGCGTCAACTCACGGAAGAGCTGCAACGCGCCGGCCCCGTCGACTCGGCCCGCCTCCAGTTGATCGCGAGGCATCGACTGCAGGCCGGCCAGGATCAGCAGCATCATGAACGGCGTCCACTGCCAGATCAATTCGACCATCACCATCGTCAGGGGGAAGTCGCCGATCCAGTCCACCGGACCCATGCCCACCAGCGATAACACCCAGTTCAGGATGCCGTTGGTGGGATCGAGAATGGTGGTCTTCCAGATCAGTGCCCCTGCAACGGGTGTGATCAGGAAGGGCGTGATCAGCAGCGTTCGCACAACCCCGCGGCCAAGGAATGCCCGATCCAACAGCAATGCGAGCAACAGGCCGAGCAACGCCGAGACGAGAACGACGACCACGATCAGGATGACGGTGTTGAGGCCCACCCGCCAGAACTGGCTGTCCTTCGCGACGGTGATGTAGTTGTTCAGCCCCACGAATTGCCGCGACCCGGGGCGAACCAGGTTCCACGACAACGTCGAGTAGTACAGGGTGAACAGAAACGGGACCTGCGTCACGGCGATCATGAAGATCAGCGCGGGCAGCAGAGGTCCTCGCCTGCGCCAGCCCTCGGCGCGACTCACACCGGCGTCCTGGGCTTCCCGGATCTTGCGGACCCGTTCCGCGACTGCCCGCTGACCGGCGTCTGACTCGGTATCGACAGTAAGAGTCATCACTTCTCCTGATATGTCTTGCCGACGACCTCGGCGTATTGCTGTGCTTGGGCAAGCGCGTCCTCGACGGACTTCTGTCCGGCGATCGCTGCACTGATCTGCTGGCTCACCCGCGTCCCCAGATCCTGGAACTCGGGAATCCCGACGAACTGTATTCCGGTGTACGGAACCGGTTGCACCGTCGGCTTGTTCGGGGTCGCGTTCGTGATCGACTGCAGAGTCAGCGGCCCATAGGACTTCGAGATGGCCTCATACTCGGGCAGCTCCGTATAGGTGGAGGTCCGGCTGCCGGGTGGGACTCGCGCCCAGCCCAGCTTCTCCCCGACCAGCTTCATGTAGTCCTTGCTGGTCATCCACGAGATGAACTTCCATGCGCCGTCGGGATTCTTGGCGCCCTTGGGAATCCCCAGCGACCAGGTGTACAGCCAGCCCGAGTTGGGCTTCTCGACGATCGGAGCGGGCAGGTAGCCGATCTTGCCCACCAGATCCGGGTACGTCTTCGGATCCTCGAGAACCGAGACCGCCGACGTCGCGTCGTACCACATCGCCGTCTGGCCCTGACCGAACAGGTTGGCGCATTCCTGGAATCCGGTCGACGAGGCGCCAAGCTCACCGGCCTGGTTGATCAGGTCGACGTAGAAGTTGACGGCCTTCTTGACCTCGGGGCTGTCGAGCTTGGCGTTCCACTGATCGTCGAACCAGCGGCCACCAAAGGTGTTGATCACGGTGTCCAGTGGTGCGAGCACCTCGCCCCAACCAGGCTTGCCGCGCAAGCAGATTCCCGCGTCCGAGAGCCCCTTCTGCTTGATGGTCTTCGCCCACTGGGCCACCTCTTCCCACTGCGGCTGGTAATTCGGAGCCTGGTTGACCTTGATACCAGCCTGCTCGAAGAGGTCCTTGCGGTACATCAGGAAGGACGACTCGCCGTAGAACGGGACCGAGTACATGTTGCCCTCGTAGGACAACGACTCCCGCAGCGACGGGATGAAGTCGTCCTCGTCGTAACCCGGCGTGTTCTTCGCGTATTCCGAGAGGTTCAGCAGCCAGCCGTCTTTCGCCCATTGCGGGGTCTCGAAGTTGCTGATCATCGCGACGTCGAACTCACTGCCGCCCATTGCGGTCGACATCGTGATCTTCGCCCGCGCCTGGTTCTCCGACAGCGAGATGAACTTCAGCTTGGTGCCGGGATTCTCCTTCTCGAACTCCGACGACAACTTCTGGGCGTCCGTCATCTGCGAGTTGGACACCAGGGCGATCGTCACCTCGTTCTCCGATGCACCCAGGCTGCCCGCGCCCGCGCAGCCGGAGGTGACGACCAGCCCGGTCGCCGCGGCACACAATGCCAGTCTTCTGTAGCGCTTTCACCTTGTACTTCACCTTTCACTGTGCCAATAGCCAACGGGCACAATCGATGTCACAAACCAGGAGCCTGGCGAGCTTGCCACGCAACGCTCCGAGAGTGGCGTCGTGCTTGGCGGCGCCGCTGGAGATCAGGATGGTCTTCTCGCAGGTGCGGATGTCTTCGAGCGGAACCGAGACCGCACGCTGCTGAAGTTCGGTGTCGACGGGCACGCCGTCGGCATCGAAGAACCGGCCGCCGATCTCGCCAACCGCACCGAGCGAGATGAGTTCGTCGAGCATCCGGATGTCCACGAAGCTGCCTTCGAACAGCGTGGTCGATGTCGACACGGCGCCGACACCAAAGAGCATCACATCGGCACGCCTGCCTGCCTCGAGCGTGCGGGAGATCAGCGAGTCGCTGCGCATCGAGACGACGGTCGATGGGTCTGCATACAGGGGTGCGGGCAGCCGGATAGTGTTGGCGCGCAGCATATCCGCGCAGCGGCCGAGGATGAACTCGGTGCCGGTCTGATAGGCGGCAGTCGACATCGCGCCGTCGAGTTGAACCACCGTGCGGCAGCTTGCGACTCCTGGCGACAGCCCTTCGGCGACCGCGACTTGCTCCGGGCCCCACGTGAATCCGAGGACATCGTTGGGCGACAGCCTGCGCATCAACAGCGCGGCGGCAGCGCGACCAACGCTCGCGTACGCGGCGGGCCGGCCAGGTGCGCCGACATCGACACCGTGGCCTGCGACCACGGCTTCGGTCAGGCCGAAGCGGTGTTCGAGTTCGCGTTCCTCGTCGGCGTGCAGGGCGTCACTCATATCGGAAGGGACGACGACCTCGATGCGGACCAGGCCCTTGGCCTTGGCCCGCGCGACCAACCGCCCGGCCGTCGGACGGGAGACGCCGAGCCGGGCCGCGATCTCGGCCTGGGTGAGCCCGTCGAGGTAGTAGAGCGTCGCGGCACGCAACGCGAGCCGCAGGTCTTCGGGAGTGGATGTACGGTCCTGCGGCGTCGACACGGCCTGGCCTCCGATCGTTCCGGCGACCTCGCCGTTCGACGTCGAAATGGCCACCGATCCCCACCACATTTCCTGTCTGCCTCGTGAACATTTGCTCAGGGGTGCGAGTAGATGCTCATCACGCTAGCATGGGGAATGTGACGCACACAACACTTTCTCCGGATAACCGGATGCGGGCCGCCGTACTCGTCCAGCCAGGTCGGATCGAGATGGAGCAGCGGCCGATGCCCACGCCGGGGCCCGGTGAGGTGTTGATACGGGTGTCGTCGGTGGGGGTGTGCGGGTCGGATACGCACTACTACCGGCACGGCAGGGTCGGCAGTTTCGTCGTAAAAGCCCCGCTGGTGCTCGGCCACGAGGCTGCAGGCACGATCGTCGGCGTCGGTGAGTCCGTTGACCCGGCGCGGGTGGGAGAGCGGGTGTCGATCGAGCCACAGCGGCCCGACCCCGACAGCGAGGAGACCCGCAGCGGTCACTACAACCTGTGCCCGCATATGCGGTTCTTCGCCACCCCGCCCGTGGACGGCGCGCTCTGCGATTACGTCACCATCGGCGCCGGGTACGCCCATCGGGTGCCCGACTCGGTGTCCGATGATGCCGCCGCCCTGTGTGAGCCGCTGTCCGTCGGCATCGCCGCGATCCGCAAGGCCGGCGTCGACGGCGGCTCGCGCGTGCTGATCACCGGCGCGGGACCGATCGGCATCATGGTGGCCCAGGTCGCCAGGGCGTACGGCGCCACCGACATCGTGGTCAGCGATCCCGACGAGTCCCGCCGCGGGCAGGCGACCGCGTTCGGTGCGACGGCGGTGCTCGACCCGACCGTCGAACCGATCGGAGATTTAGGAGTCGATGCGTTCATCGACGCTTCGGGTGCGCCGGCGGCCGTCGCCGACGGTATCCGCGCGGTGCGGCCTGCAGGCACCGTGGTGCTCGTCGGCTCGGGCGCCGAGTCGATGGAGCTGCCGACGCAGCTGATCCAGAACCGGGAGCTCGTGCTCACCGGGGTGTTCCGCTACGCCAACACGTGGCCGACGGCGATCGCGCTTGTCGAGTCGGGTCGCGTCGATCTCGACGCGATGGTGACCGCGCGCTTCCCGTTGGAGAAGGCCGCCGAGGCCCTCGACTCTGACCGCACGCCGGGTAGCGTCAAGTCCGTGGTGGCTGTGTCATGAAGCTGAACAAGTCGACGCTTGCCGAGATCCCGATCGACAAGCCGAGCTACAACCGCGACGAGATCGGCATCGGCATAGTGCATTTCGGGGTCGGTGGCTTTCACCGTGCGCACCAGGCGATGTATGTCGACCGGCTGCTCGACGCGGGGCTCGCCAAAGATTGGGGCATCTGCGGCGTCGGCGTACTGCCTTCCGACCGCAAGATGGCCGACGTGATGGCCACCCAGGACGGTCTGTACACACTGCTGCAGGAGAACCCGGACGGTAGCCGCGAGCCGCGGGTGATCGGTTCGATCGTCGACTACCGCTATGCGCCCGACGACCCGGAGGCGGTCGTCGAACTGCTCGCGGCGCCGAGCACCCGGATCGTCTCGTTGACCATCACCGAAGGCGGCTACAGCATCGAGAACCTCGGTGACGGCGTCACCGTGTTCGGTCTGGTCGCCGATGCGTTGGCGCGACGGCGCGACCGCGGCATCGCCTCGCCGACGATCGTGTCGTGCGACAACATCGAGGGCAACGGCGAAGTCGCACGGCAGGCGTTCACCACCTACGCCGAACGTGCACATCCGGGCCTTGGCGAGTGGATGAGCACACACACTCGTTTCCCGAACTCGATGGTGGACCGCATCACCCCGGTCACCACACCCGACGTCATCGCCGTGCTGGACAAGGAATTCGGCGTGGAGGACCAGTGGCCGGTGGCGGCCGAGCCGTTCACGTCGTGGGTGCTCGAAGACGACTTCTCCGATGGCCGCCCGCCATTCGAGGAGGCAGGCGTCCTTCTGGTCGACGACGTCACGCCGTACGAGTTGATGAAGCTGCGGCTGCTCAACGCCAGCCATCAGTGCCTGTGCTATTTCGCCTACCTGGCCGGCTACCGGTTGGTGCACGACGCGGCCGGCGATCCGCTGTTCGCCGAATTCCTGCGTGAGTACATGGATTCGGAGGGCACGCCCACGTTGAAGCCGGTGCCAGGGATCGATCTGCCCGACTACAAGCGCACGCTGATCGAGCGATTCGCCAACCCTGGTGTCAAGGACACCATCGTGCGGTTGTGCTTCGGCTCGTCGGACCGCATCCCGAAATGGCTGCTGCCAGTCGTGCGGGCGAACCTTGCCGCCGACGGTCCGGTCCGGCTGTCGGCGGCCACCGTGGCGAGCTGGGCGCGCTACGCCGAAGGCGTCGACGAGCAAGGCGAACACATCGACGTTCAGGATCAGCTCGCCGACACGCTGGTGCCGCTGGCCCGCTCGCAGCACGAGAACCCGACCGCATTCATCGAAAACACCGAGGTGTTCGGCGATCTCGCATCGAAGACGCGGTTCGTCGAGGCGTACCTGTGGGCGTTGGACTCGCTGCACCGCGACGGAGCGCGCGCGACGCTGGAGACGTTGCTGCTGAAGGAGACGACATGACCGCGCCCGGCGCGCCACAACGTGCCCTTGTGATCGGCGAGGCGCTGATCGACATCGTCGAGCGAGAAGGAAAGGTGACCGGCGAGCACGTCGGCGGCAGCCCCTTGAATGTCGCGGTCGGACTAGCACGACTGGGTCGTGGCGTCGACTTTCTCACCCACATCGGCGACGACGCTCGCGGTCACCGCATCGTCGAGTACGTCGAACATTCTGGTGTGCAATTGGTTTCGGGAAGCGTGACTGCTCAGCGCACGCCAACCGCGCTGGCGACGCTGGACGCCAACGGGTCAGCGCAGTATGTGTTCGACATCGACTGGCAGCTGGCCGGGACGCCGGAGGTGGCGCCGCCGCTCGTCGCGCACACGGGGTCGATCGCGACGGTGCTGGAACCGGGTTGCCGGGCCACTGCCGCGCTGCTCGACGCGTACCACCCTTCGGCGACCGTCACGTTCGACCCGAACGTTCGCCCGGCGCTGATCGAGGACGCCGACATCGCACGCGGTCGCATCGACCGCTGGATCGAACGCAGCGACGTGGTCAAGGCCAGCGACGAGGACTTGCGCTGGATCGACCCGAACCGCTCCCCCGAGCAGATCGCCAGGACGTGGCTGGACCTCGGCCCGTCGATCGTCGCGGTCACGATGGGTGACCAAGGCGCGTTCGCGATGTGCGCTGCTGGGACGGTTCGGGTGCCCGCGCTTCGGGTGAACGTCGTCGACACCGTGGGAGCAGGCGACGCTTTCATGACGGGCCTGATCGACGCGCTGTGGTCGCTTGGTCTGCTCGGTGCCGAGCGTCGCCCTCAACTGGCCAGGATCGGGGTCGACGCGCTGACCGCGGTGGTGCAGACGGCGGCGCTGTCCTCGGCGTTGACGGTGGCGCGTGCCGGCGCTGACCTGCCCGATCGGGCGACGCGGGACGCCGCAGCGGCCGGGTCTGGCCCGCTGTTGCCCCAACCCCGCTAACCTGGGCCTATGCGTTCCATATGGAAAGGTTCGATCGCCTTCGGCCTGGTGAACGTCCCGGTCAAGGTCTACAGCGCGACCGAAGACCATGACATCAAGTTCCACCAGGTGCACGCGAAGGACAACGGACGCATCCGCTACAAGCGCGTCTGCGAGGTGTGCGGCGAGGTCGTCGAGTACCGCGACATCGCGAAGGCCTTCGAATCCGACGACGGCCAGACGGTGGTGATCACCGACGACGACATCGCGACTCTGCCGGAGGAACGAAGCCGCGAGATCGAGGTGCTGGAGTTCGTCCCCGCGAGCGACATCGACCCAATGATGTACGACCGCAGCTACTTCCTTGAGCCGGAGGGGAAGTCGTCGAAGTCGTATGTGCTGTTGGCCAAGACGTTGATGGATACCGACCGGGTCGCGATCGTGCACTTCGCGCTGCGCAACAAAACCCGGCTTGCGGCGCTGCGGGTGCAGGATTTCAGCAAGCGCGACGTGATGGTCATCCAGACACTGTTGTGGCCAGACGAGATTCGCGATCCCGATTTCCCGGAGCTGGACAAGAAGGTCGAGATCAAGCCCGCCGAGTTGAAGATGGCGAGCCAGGTGGTCGAGTCGATGACCGACGACTTCAACCCGGACCGCTATCACGACGACTATCAGGAGCAGCTACACGAGCTGGTTCAGGCGAAACTCGAAGGCGGCGAGGCGTTTACCACCGAGGAGCAGCCCAAGGAGCTCGACGAGACCGAAGACGTGTCTGATCTGCTGGCCAAGCTGGAAGCCAGCGTCAAGGCGCGGCGCGGCGACGAAGACCGCGGCGAAGAAAGCGCCCGCGAAGAAGGCGCCCGCCAAGAAGGCCGCAGCCAAGAAAACGGCGGCGAAGAAGACCGCCGCGAAGAAGTCACCGGCCAAGAAGGCCGCGGCGAAGAAGTAACTACGCGGGCAGATCCACCCGCAGCGCCAGGTGCTCGTCGAGTATCCGGCGCAGCGCGGCGTCCATCGGATGAGCCGATGCGAGGTCGCGGCCAAACCCACTGTCAACCACGACAACGTCGCCGTCACGTAGCTCGGCGTTGTCGATCTGATCGACGAACGGATCGAACAAACCGGGCGGCGTGGCCAAGTAATACAACGCGCGGCGCGACTCGTTCAACCTGGCGGCATACATCAGCCCATGTTGGGTGATCACGAAGAATTCCGAAGCAGTCCTGGCGTTCGGGGTCTCGACTCTGCACCATGCCATCGCGGCGCGCCGGGCCTGGGCCAATCGATCCGGCACGTCGTCCGTGAGCGTGAGCAGCCTCTCGACGAGTGCTCCACCCATTTGGGGATACGTGTCGACCGCGGGTCCGAAGTACCGCTGGAAGATCTCACCGAAAAAGTCGTACCGTTGCTCGCTCATCGCGGCTCCCCAGATTTCGGACGTACACCCCTAGTGTGCGCCCGAAACCGCTCAGTCGTCTATGTGCGTCGGCGGATCGGCGAAGGCGAAATCCCAAGCGGGCTGGCCGGGACCCATCAAGTCGCAGCGCTTGACGGGCACTAGGTAGGAACTGGCGCCGCGAGGAATCACTTGAGGAGTTGCTGCGCAACGTTGCCAGGTGCCGTCTGACTGGACGGGTCCATCGCACTTGCTGATAAACGGTCCTCCGTACAGGCAGCCGGCACTGGCCGGCGGCGCTGAGGTGATCAGCCCTGCGGCCATCAGCAGGGCGGCCAGTCCTCCGACGATGCAGCGCTTCATGGTTGCCTCCCGTCCCGATGACGCTACCGCTGATGTAAGTGGTTTTTGCTGCCTTTGAGGTCGTGATCCGAGTATCCGAGATTGGATCGCAACGATGAGACCATCGATTGCAACAACAGCGATGGAAATGTGCGGACTGGGTGGGGTGAAACGCCGGCGAGCAGATGATGTCACCGACTGGCTAAAGACGCGATCAGCAAGGCGGGAAAATCTCATGGTCCAGATTCACGAGCAGCAGACGATCGCAGCATCGCCGGACCGGGTCTTTGCCTGGCTACTCGCCCCGGCCAACCTGACCATCTCCTTGGTTTCGCACAGCCGCTTGGGTAAAGGACTCGTCGGGTCCAGGCATAGGAGCGACGCGGGAACTGAAAGGATTTGGCTTCTGGGTGCACGAGCAGATCACGGCCTACGACCCGCCCCGTAGCTGCTCGTATCGCGTTGTCGGGGGGTTTCCACCCGCGCATCAAAACGGGACGCTCACATGTACTCCGTCGGGCGACGGAACGTATATCGATTGGGTAAGCGACTACACGATTCCAGCTCGCGGGGGTGGCAAGGTGGTCGAGGTACTTACCGCGCCGCTGATTCGCTCGTTTGCCTTCCGCGCGATCCTCACTGGCTGCGCGAAGGCATTGGAGAGCTAGTGGCACCGGTTTGGCGAAGGACGCTTCAAGGCGCTCTTTGCAAAGTCAGCACGGGCCGCTGGCAAGGGTTCAGCGGCGGCAGGTTATGCAGATGCGCACTAGCCCAGTTGTTGAATCCAATTCGTTGCCGACGTCCTGCATAACCCCATCGATAGCATTCCACGGAGACGCATCACTCTCGGCGTTGACGCCGATGAGGACGCCGTGGGTGCCGAGCGCAACTTGGGTGGTGAGGCCGATGCTGATATTGGTGTTGCCGGTGTTGGTGTCGCCGCCGGGCTCGGTGCCGGGTGTGTCGGCGAATGCGGCGGCGGCGGGGACGGTCACGACCAGCGCGGCAGCCGCAACGGCCGCGGCGACGAGTTTAATGGCGGTTGCCCGATGTTGAGGCATCGCACAGCGAGTGTCCATCGCGGTCTCCTTACCAGCGACAGCCGCCACGGCCCCCTAGCTCGTGGGGCTGGTGCTTTGCCTTTCGCAGTGTAGCCTCAGCGGTCTCCCAGCAAACAATTAGTTATGGAAGGCTTGACCGCAGTCAGCCGACCCTCCTGCGCTACCCGGCGCTTACGCCGCCATACGGATCGCTGTCATCCGTCTTGGGCGCCCGTGTTGAGGGTTCTGCTCGCAGTGAGGATGATGGTGCCGTCGGCGAGTTGCTGATCGCTCCAGCCACTGACGCCGGTGATGAACGTTTTGATCAGATGATGTCACCTACTGGCTGAAGTACGCTTCACCGGGTCGGCCCCTTGACGTGGCTGACCTGTCGCTAAGCGATGGGTCTAAATGCGAAAAGGGGGATTTGGCGATCTCCAGCAGATGATTCGTATTGCTCATAGCCGGGGTTCCATTGCTTGGCAAGCGCCCAGAGTCGTTGACGTTCCGGTCCGGTGACCTCCTCCCCAGAAAATCGCCCTTCGAAGCCACCGCCGAGGAGCGTCACCACCGGATTAGCCTTCACGTTGTAATACCAGGCCGGATGTCGAGTGCCGCCGTAGTTCGACGCGACGAGAATCACGCTGTCACCGTCGGTGAAGTAGATCAGCGGTGTAGTCCGCTGAACTCCCGACTTGGCTCCCTTCGACGTCAACAACACTGAGCGAGGGAATGTACCCATCGAATTCACCCGCCCGCGCGTGAGCCGCATCAGCCGGGGATCGACGCGCGGCGAAATGTGCCGGAGAAACCACTGCCCGCCCGGTGACATCGCGAAATTACCGACCATGCGCTTGGTGGGGCTGCCCGCCAGGCTGTCGGTGACTGGGTCCACCTGTGGGATCGGCATTGAGTGCATAGTAGCGGCGCTCGTGTCGAACGGTTCGTCACATGATGCAAGCGACATAAGCACTTTGAGTTCGAGGCCTGTGTCGGAGCCCGGGGACGCCGCGGCGAAGTACTAGTCCTCTCGGCGCCGTCAACATTTGAGGCCGTTTCGGGACGAGACACCCTCTTTCCTGTGAAAACTAGAACGTGTTTCAAAAACACGTCACACGCGCAATCATCCCCTGCTACGGTTCGCCCGGCGAAGGAAGGAAGACACAAGTGATTCTTGACAGATTTCGGCTGGACGACCAGGTCGCGGTGGTGACCGGAGCGGGCCGCGGGCTGGGCGCCGCGATGGCGCTGGCATTCGCGGAAGCCGGTGCGGACGTGGTCATTGCGTCCCGGACACAGTCCCAACTCGAGGAAGTGGCCGAACAGATCAAGGCCACAGGGCGACGGGCCGAGATCGTCGTCGCCGACCTGGCTCACCCTGAGGACACGGCCAAGCTCGCGGGCAAGGCCGTCGAGGCCTTCGGGAAACTAGACATCGTCGTGAACAACGTCGGCGGCACCATGCCGAACACCCTGTTGACGACCTCCACCAAGGACCTCCGCGACGCGTTCACGTTCAACGTCGCCACCGCACACGCCCTCACCACGGCCGCCGTTCCGCTGATGCTGGAGCACTCCGGCGGAGGCAGCATCATCAACGTCACGTCGACAATGGGACGACTCGCCGGCCGCGGCTTCGCCGCCTATGGCACCGCCAAAGCCGCGCTCGCGCATTACACCCGGTTGGCCGCCCTTGACCTGTGCCCGCGAATCCGCGTCAACGCGATCGCGCCCGGTTCGATCCTCACCTCCGCGCTCGACATCGTCGCCTCCAACGAGGAACTGCGCTCCCCCATGGAAAAGGTGACACCGATGCGCAGGCTCGGCGATCCGGAGGACATCGCCGCTGCCGCGGTCTATCTCGCCTCCCCCGCAGGCAGCTTCCTGACCGGCAAGACGCTCGAGGTCGACGGCGGCCTCACCTTCCCCAACCTCGACCTACCCATCCCCGATCTGTGAGGAGCGAACCCATGGCTATCAAAGTCGCCGCAATCGGCACCGGCAATGTCGGACAACACGCACTAACCCAGCTCATCACCGATCCACGGTTCGAGCTCACAGGCGTCTGGGTGTCAAGCGCCGCCAAGGCGGGCAAGGACGCCGCAGAGCTTGCGGGACTTGATGATTCGACGGGCATCAAAGCCACCAACGACCTCGACGAAGTGCTGGCAACAAATCCCCAGTGCGCCGTCTACACCGCGATGGCCGACAACCGCCTTCCCGACGCGCTTGAGGACTACCGGCGCATCCTTGCAGCTGGCGTCAACGTCGTCGGCAGCAGCGCCGTCTTCCTCCAGTACCCGTGGCAGACCCTCCCCGACGAGCTCGTCACGCCGATCGAGGACGCCGCCAAGGCAGGCAACGCGAGCTTGTTCGTCAACGGCATCGACCCCGGCTTCGCCAACGACCTGCTTCCGCTCGCGCTGGCGGGCACCTGCCAGAGCATCGAGCAGATCCGTTGCATGGAGATCATCAACTACGACACCTACGACAGCGCCACCGTGATGTTCGACGTGATGGGCTTCGGCAAGCCACTCGACGAGCTGCCGATGCTGCTGCAGCCCGGCGTGCTCAGCCTGGCGTGGGGGTCGGTGGTCCGCCAGCTCGCCGCGGGCCTCGACATCGAGCTCGACGAGGTGAACGAGACCTACGTCCGCGAACCCGCGCCAGAGGACTTCGACATCGCGTCGGGTCACATCCCCAAGGGCAGCGCCGCCGCGCTGCGGTTCGAGGTGCGCGGCATGAAGGGCGGCAAGCCGGCCGTCGTGCTCGAACACGTCACCCGGCTGCGCGACGACCTGCGCCCGGATTGGCCGCAACCCGCCCAGGAAGGCGGCTCCTACCGCGTCGAGGTGACGGGCGAGCCGTCGTACGCGTTGGACGTTTGCCTGAGCAGCCGCAAGGGCGATCACAACCACGCCGGATTGGTCGCCACCGCGGCGCGCGTCGTCAATGCGATCCCTGCGGTAGTCGACGCTGCACCGGGAATCAGGACCACGCTCGACTTGCCCCTGATCACTGGAAAAGGGCTGTACGCTGGCTGATAGCTCGGGGGCTATGAAAAAGAAGGACTCGCCTATGCGGCACCTGCTCTACTTCACCCCGATGGTCGCTGCGGCAGGCGCTGCGGCGGCAATCCTCACATCCGCCCGCGGCCGTCGCCGATCCCGACGACACCTCCACATTGCCGTCTTGCACCAGCGTCGGCGGCGTGACCGATATGGGCGCTGGGACGACCGAATGCGCCACGCCCGGCAACGTCCAACTCAATGCCACCCCGCCAGAACCGGACTACGTCTATCCGTGGGATGACGAGTTCTACGGTCCGGCGTTGATCATGGGTGGCGGCTACGGCCCCCACGGCGGCGGCGGCCACGGCGGCCGCTAACCAGTTTTTTCATGGCCCATTAAGGAGGCCAACAATGCGAACCAGGCTTCGCTCTCTCACAACACTTTTCGCGGCGGCAGGCGCATGCGCGGCAGTCGCGCTGGCACCGGTCGCCTCCGCCCAACCCCGATGCACGACCACCGCTCCGAACACCACGCAATGCGAGACCAACGGCAGCGCTGCGATCGTCACCTCACCCCAGATGCAGAACAACTGGGGCTGGCCGTGGTGGGGCGGCGGCGGCATCGTCATCGGCATCGGCGGCTGGGGTTGGTAGCCCACCCTCGCTAGCCTCTCCGAGAGGTTTCGTCTAACCTAACTTTTCTATTCGCATTACCGGATAGAGAGTGGGTTAGTTGATCCAGGAGACCGAATCACGGCTGCGGCCGAGCTGGTATCTGCTCGGGCCGGCGTTCGTCGCCGCGATCGCGTACGTCGATCCCGGCAACGTCGCCGCCAACGTCAGTGCCGGCGCGCAGTACGGCTTCCTGCTGGTCTGGGTCATCGTCGTGGCCAACGTCATGGCGGGCTTGGTGCAGTTCCTTTCGGCCAAGCTGGGTCTGGTCACCGGACGCTCGCTGCCCGAGGCCGTCGCCGACCACACCCGCACGCCGACCCGCATCGCGTACTGGCTGCAGGCCGAATTGGTCGCCATGGCAACCGATCTCGCCGAGGTCGTCGGTGGCGCGATCGCGCTGCATCTGCTGTTCGACTTGCCGCTTCTGGTCGGCGGCGTGATCACGGGAGCGGTGTCGCTGCTGCTGCTGGCGATCCAGAACCGGCGCGGCCAGCGCACGTTCGAGCGGGTGATCAGCGGGCTGCTGCTGGTCATCGCGATCGGATTCCTGACAAGCCTGTTCGTCGAACCTCCTTCCGCAGGCGACGTCGCCGCGGGTCTGCTTCCGCGGTTCGAGGGCGCAGAAAGCGTGCTGCTGGCCACCGCGATGCTCGGTGCGACGGTGATGCCGCACGCGGTGTACCTGCACTCCGGCCTGGCCCGCGACCGGCACGGCCACCCCGAAGCCGGCAGACAGCGCCGCTGGTTGCTCAAGGTGACGCGGCTGGACGTCGGGCTGGCGATGCTCGTCGCAGGCGCAGTCAACCTGGCGATGCTCCTGGTCGCCGCGACCAACCTGCAGGGCCGCGACAACACCGACTCCATCGAAGGCGCGCATGCCGCGGTCCGCGACACCCTCGGCCCGACGGTCGCGCTGCTGTTCGCGATCGGGCTGCTGGCCTCCGGCCTGGCCTCGACATCGGTGGGCGCCTACGCGGGGGCGATGATCATGCAGGGCCTGCTGCGTCGCTCGTATCCGTTGCTGCTGCGCCGGCTCGTCACCCTGATCCCTGCGCTCGCGATCCTGGCGATCGGCCTCGACCCCAGCCGCGCGCTGGTGTTGTCACAGGTCGTGTTGTCCTTCGGAATTCCGTTCGCGCTGATCCCCTTGGTGCGGCTGACCAGCAACCGCAGCCTGATGGGCGAGGACACGAACCACCGCGTGACCACTGCCCTGGGCTGGTCGGTCGCCGCGCTGATCAGTGTGCTGAATGTGGTGCTGATCTATCTGACCGTAAAGGGCTGAGTTCTGCGTCGTTTGCTCTCCGATATGTCAGCAACGACAATCCGCCGTACAATCCGCTGATGACTGAGCCGACGACGCCCGACAGCGAAACAACGGAAGAGGCGGCCGAAAGCCCAGAGTCACCAGCCAAACCTTGGCCGGCAGCGGGCTGGGTGGTCAGCGTCGGCGTGCTCGCGATTCTGGTCGCTGCAGTGGCTTTGTTGACCCGGCAAGCACACGAAGCTCAAATAGCTACGCAAACCACAGATTCGGCGACACCGACCGCCACCGCACCATCACCAACCTCGGCGGCTCCGTCAAGCCCGACAACGCCGGCACCGTCAACAACCGTCAAGCCGACGACGACGAAACCGTCGGCGTCCGCCCCTCCGAAGACATCGAGCGCTCCGCGCGTCCAGGCTCCAGCCGTGGCACCCGCCACGACGCCGAACTCCGCGGCACCAACCACGAGTGCGGCCGCGCCGGCCACCGAGTCAGAAGAACCGGCCGGACCCTCGCTCAACGTCACCCGCGGACCGATCGAGATGTCACCGCCAAGGGGTCAGGAGTGACACTGCGAAGCGCATTCGCCCAGGTCAAGCGCAACATATAAACTGTTGGCAGTGCTCATCGATCTGATCGCCACGGCCTGAATGCAGGCTCATCATCCCTACTTCGCGTACGGGTCCAACCTGTGCGTGCGGCAGATGGCGCGGCGATGCCCCGGCGCGGTCAATCCACGGCCCGCGAAGCTGGCCGATCACGACTGGCTGATCAACGAGCGCGGCGTGGCCACCGTCGAGCCGTTCGACGGCTCCGAGGTGCACGGCGTGGTGTGGCAGGTGACCGACCACGACCTGGCGACGCTGGACAGCGCCGAGGGTGTTCCGGTGCGATATCGCCGCGACCGGCTGACCGTGCACACCGACGACGGCCCGTCCGAGGCGTGGGTCTACATCGACCATCGGGTCGATCCCGGCCCTCCGCGACCCGGCTATCTGGAACGCATCGTCGACGGCGCCGTGCATCACGGCCTGCCCCACCGCTGGATCGAGTTCCTGCGGCGGTGGGATCCCTCGCACTGGCCCATGCACGTCAACCGATCAAGTTCGGCTGCGCCGCAATCACTTTCGGAGTTGCTTGCGGGTCCCGACATCATCGAGGACAGCATGCTGCGCTCGCGGTTCGGGTTCCTGGCCATCCACGGCGGCGGGCTGGAGCAGATGACCGACGTGATCGCCGAGCGGGCCGCCGAGGCCGCAGGCGCATCGGTGTACGTGCTGCGCCATCCCGATCACTATCCGCACCATCTTTCGTCGGCGCTGTACCGCGCGCAGGAATCCGAGCGGCTGGCCGAGTTCCTCGACCACGTCGAGGTCGCGGTGTCGCTGCACGGATACGGCCGCATCGGGCGCAGCACCCAGCTGCTGGCAGGCGGCCGCAATCGCGCGCTGGCCGAACACCTGAAGCACCACGTCAACGTGCCGGGCTATCAGGTCGTCACGGACCTCGACGCGATCCCGCGCGAGCTGCGCGGCCTGCACCCCGACAACCCCGTCAACCGCGTCCGCGGCGGAGGCACCCAGCTCGAACTGACACCGCGGGTGCGGGGCATCAGCCCGCGAAGTGGCCTGCCCGGCGACGACGGGCTGACGCCTGCGACGTCCGCGCTGGTGCGGGGCCTCGTCGCGACCGCCCGCTCGTGGCAACTAACGTCGGCTTAATGCGCATCACAGCGATCGGTGCCGTTCTCCTTCTGCTCACATTGACCGGCGCGTGCGCAAGCGCCCGATCCGCCGCCGTCGACGACGCGGTGACTCGAATCGTGACCCGGGATGATCTTGCTGGCGGGATCGCCGTAGTTCGCGATGGCACCGACATCACCCGCTCCACCGCGGGCTACTCCGACCTCAACACGAAGGCAGGATTCGCCCCGAAGACCCATGTCCGGGCCGCCAGCATCACCAAAACCTTTGTCGCCGCGACGATTTTGCAGCTCGTCGCCGAGGGCAAGCTCGATCTCGACGCACCGATTGAGACATATCTGCCCGGCCGGGTCCGCGGCAACGGCATCGACGCCAATGCCATAACGCTGCGTCATCTTCTACGACACCAGAGCGGCCTGCCCGAGTACTTCGACGATGACACCCCCGTGCCCGCCGACCCCGTTACCGCCGATCGGCTCCTGGACGCTGCGCTGACCAGACCCGTTCAGTTCGCGCCAGGCAGCGCGCTGAAGTACACGAACACCAACTACGTCATCGCCGGCCTGCTCATCGAAAAGGCGACTGGACACTCCGCCGCCGACGAGATCACCAAGCGAATCATCGTGCCTCTCGGATTGCCCGACACGTACTTCCCCGCGCCGGACGACACCGGGCTGCGTACACCGTTCGCACACGGCTACGAGATGGTCGACGGAAAGCGCAAGGACGTCACGACATTCAACGCGTCCGCGGCAGGAATGGCAGGGTCGCTGATCTCCACGAACGAGGACACGGCCACGTTCATCACCGCGCTGCTCGACGGCCGGGTCATCCCGTCCGCGCAACTGCGGGAGATGATGGACACCGTCGACTGGACTGACGCAGGCGCGGGCTTTCACTACGGGTTGGGCCTCACCAGCATCGATTTGGACTGCGGTGTCAAGGTGTGGGGTCACGGCGGCGACGTCGAGGGTTACCACAGCCTGATGGCGAAAGCCTTTGGCAGCCCTGCCGTTTCGATGACGTTCACTCAGTCCCCGCCGGAGACCGAATCGCTCGAAGACGATCCGCGTGCCGAGGTGCTGAACGCGGTCTACTGCCGCACGTAGCCGCTCACTCCTCCATAGCGAGCACGGGCGTCGGCCTTCGGAACCCGCGCGTCACCAGCAACAGCCACACGAATCCGATCGCAAGCCAGAACAATCCGACCACCAGCGCGAAACCGGACAGGCTGGTCCACAACCAGACGGTCAAGGCGAAGCCGATAAACGGCAGCACGAGGTTGTTGACGAAGCCGCCACCGCCACGGTCGCCCGCGTCGACGAAGTAGTGCTTGATCACAGTGAGGTTGACGGCCGAAAACGCCACCAGCGCACCGAAACTGACGATCGAGGCCAGCGTCTGCCAGATCGATCCAGATCGCAGCCAGCGAGATCACCGACACCACCAGGATCGCGTAGGTCGGGGTGGTGAACCGCGGTGGAATGTGACCGAACACCCGTCGCGGCAGGATGCCGTCGCGGCCCATCGCGTACAGGATCCGGGCGACCGACGCCTGGGAGGTGATCGCCGAGCCGAGCGCACCGGCGACGTAGGCGGCGGTGAAGAAGGTTTCCAGGAACTGTCCACCCGCAGTCTTCATCACATCCAGCGCGCCCGAGTCGACATTGGCGAAATCGTTGGACGGGAACACCAACTGCGACACGTACGAGAGCACGACGAACATGACACCGGCCGTGACCGTCGCGATCATGATCGCGCGCGGCACGCTGCGGGTCGGTTCGTTGGCCTCCTCGGACAGCGTCGACACCGCATCGAAGCCGAGGAACGACAGGCACAGGATCGCCGCGCCCGCGAGCACCGGGTTCAACCCGGGCGCGGTGCCGTCGCCGGTCAGCGGCGCCATCAGATCGACTGTGCCGCTGTGCGACAACGTCACGACGGCCAGCACCAGGAACACCACGATGAACACCGCCTGCATCGCGATGATCAGACAGATTGGCCCGCGCCACCGAGACGATGCCGATGATGTTGAGCACCGTGACGATAACGATCATGATGAGGACCCACACCCATGCGGGCACGGCGGGGATCGCCGCGTTGAGGTAGATGCCGATGACGAGATAGTTCAGCATCGGCAGGAACAGGTAGTCCAGCAGAAGCGACCATCCGGCCAGGAAGCCGATCGGTGGGCCGAAGGTTCTCTGCGTGTACGCGTACGTCGAACCCGCCACCGGGTACGCGGCGGCCATCCGCGCGTACGACCGGGCGGTGAACACCATGGCCGCCAACGTCACCAGGTACGACACCGACAGCCGGCCGCCGCTGGTCTGGGTGACGATCCCGTAGGTGGTGAACACCGTCAGCGGCACGATGTACACCAGCCCGAACAGGACTAGCGACGGCACACCCAGAACGCGGCGAAGGTGACCTTCGCCCTGCCCGGTGGGCGGCGGGGTGGCAGCAGGGGTATCCGACGGCGCTGTCGACATGGCAATCCCTTTCAACCCGTGGCCGAGTAAACCGACCTTCCTGACAGATACGTGGCGCGGATGCGGACATCCGGAAGCTCTTGCGGCGGCGTCGCACGCGGATCTGAGTCCAACCACACCAGGTCGGCGCTCGCGCCGGGTGTGATTGTGCCCCATTGCCCTTCGGCGAAGGCCTGCTTCGCTACGCCCGCCGTGTAGGCGCTCAGTGCCCGCTCGACGGTGAGGATCTCCTGCGGCGTCCACCCGCCGCGTGACACCGCGATCGCGATCCCGTCCAGCGGCGCGCCCGATGACACCGGCCAGTCGGAGCCGAACGCCAGCGGCGCGCCCGACTCGTCGAGGCTGTGCATGCGGTACTGCTTGTCGCTGCGGTCGGGCCCGAGCCGCGGGATCGTCAGCTCGACCATCAACGGATCCAGTTGCGCCCACAGCGGTTGCATGTTCGGTATCACGCCCAACGCGGCGAAGCGGTCCAGGTCGGCGTCGTCGACCAGCTGCGCGTGCGCGATCACCGGCCGCCGGTCGCGCGGCCCGTTGGTGGCGACGACATGCTCGATCGCATCCAGCGCCTGGCGTGCGGCCGCATCGCCGATCGCATGGATGTGGATCTGGAACCCGAGCTCGTCGACGGCGCGCGCCGCGTCGGCGAGGTTGTCCCACACCTGCATGCCGTGGTTGTGCAGCGTGCCGCAGTACGGCGCCAGCAGGGCTCCGGTCTCGTTCTCGATGACCCCGTCGGCGAAGAACTTGACGGTGTTCGCGGTCAGCAGCGGCGACGCTACATCCTGGACGCGGCGACGCGCGTCGACGAAGTGCTCGAGTTGAGCGTCGAAGTGGCGAGGGTCGGCGTAGAGGCCGAGGTTGAACCGGATGTCGAGCGCGTCCTGGCGGCGGCGTCGAGGTAGGTGTCGACGTCGGCCGGCTCCACCCAGGCGTCCTGCACCCAGGTCACGCCGCGCGCCAGGTAGTACTCGGCGGCCGTGCGCAGTGCGCCGATGCGCACCTTCGGATCGCGGTCCGGCACGACCTTGTACACCAGGTCGACGGCGCCCCACTCCCGCAGCGTGCCCAGCGGCGAGCCGTCCTCGCGGCGCGGAATCTCGCCGAGCACCGGGTCCGGGGTGTCGGCGGTGATGCCTGCCCGCTGCAAGCGCAACGCTGTTGCACCACACGGTGTGGTAATCCCAGGCCCGCAGCACGACGGGCCGGTCGGGAACCGCGGCGTCGAGCCAGCGCGCGTCGAACAGCCCGTCGGGAGCCATGCTGCTCTCGTAGGAGGCGCCGACGATCCACTCGTCGTCGGGATGCTCGGCGGCGAATCTGCTTACCTCGGCGACGATCTCGTCGACCGACTTGCACTGCCGCACCTGCGGCCCGACCGCCTCGAGGCCGCCGGGCAGCGGATGGGCATGCCCGTCGCCGAACGACGGCATCAGGAAGCCGCCGCCGAGGTCGACCTCTTCGGCTCCCGCAGCCAGTGACGCGCGCCTGCTCGCCTACGGCCTGCACCGCTCCGTCGACCACCAGCAGCGCATCGGTTGTCTGGCCGTTGACACCGGTCCAGATCGTTCCACCAGCGAAAGAACGTCGAAGGCACCGCGGGAACGTACCGACACCCATCCAGCGGCCGCGCGGCTCCGAATACCTGGATGTGGAACGCATACATCCCTACGAACGCTCGGTCGCCGTCATCGGCAGCGGCGTATCCGGCCTGGTCGCCGCATACGTGCTGTCGGCGCGCGACCGGGTCACCCTCTTCGAGGCCGACACCCGCATCGGCGGGCACGCCCACACCCACTACGTCGATCGGGGCGACGGCTACATCGTCGGCGTCGACTCGGCCTTCCTGGTGCACAACGACCGCACCTACCCGACGCTGTGCCGGCTGTTCGACGAGCTGGGCATCGCCACCCAGGAGACCGACATGTCGATGTCGGTGCGCGACGACGCCAGCGGGCTGGAGTACGCGGGGGCGCGCGGCATCGGCGGGCTGTTCCCGTCGTGGTCCACGCTGGCCCGGCCGCGGTACCTGCTGATGCTGGCCGAGATCAAGCGCTTCCACGCGGCGGCGACCCGGCTGCTGCAAGACCGACGCCGACGGCGAGACGCTCGGCGCGTTCCTCGACCGGCACGGCTTCTCCCGCTACTTCGTCGACCATTTCATGACGCCGCTCGTCGCGGCGGTGTGGTCGTGCCCGCCGGGTGAGGCGCTGCGCTACCCGGCGCGCTACCTGTTCGTGTTCCTCGAACACCACGGCATGCTGTCGGTGTTCGGCTCGCCGACGTGGCGCACCGTCGTCGGCGGATCCGCCAGCTACGTCGAGGCGATCCTCAACCGCATCGACGAGGTGCGCGCCGGCGTCCCGGTGACTTCGGTGCGACGGGTCGCCGACGGCGTTGCGGTAACCGCCGGTGCCACACGGCTTTTCGATGCCGCGGTGATCGCCACCCATCCCGATCAGGCGCTGCTGATGCTCGCCGAACCCACCGCGGCCGAGCGGGCCGTGCTCGGCGCGATCCCCTACTGCACCAACCACGCCCAGCTGCACACCGACGAATCGGTGCTGCCGCGCCAACGCGGGCCAGGGCCTCGTGGAACTATCTCGTCACCCCGAACGACGACAGCGTGCTGGTCACCTACGACGTCACCCGCCTGATGCGGCTCGACGGCCCGCGCCGGTTCCTCGTGACACTCGGCGGCCGCGACCACGTCGACCCGGCGACGGTGCTGGCCGAGATGACCTACAGCCACCCGATGTACACCCCGGAGTCGGTTGCCGCCCAACAGCTTCTGCCGACGCTGGACGACGACCGGGTGGCGTTCGCAGGCGCCTACCACGGCTGGGGATTCCACGAGGACGGCGCCGCGTCGGGTCTGCGGGCGGCCCGCCGCCTCGGCGCACAATGGCCGACCGCGCGCAGGGCCGAGGCGGTGGCATGTTGACCCCCGCGCTGTACCGCACCCGGATCACGCATCTGCGCCGCGCTCCGGTGCACCACTACTTCGAACACCGCGGCTACAGCTGGTACGTCGACATCGACCAGCTGCCGCAGCTGCCGCGCTGGCTGCGGCCGTTCGCCAGGTTCGACGCCGCGCGACCACCTTGATCGGCGCGACCGAACGACTCACTGCGGCAACGCATCGACGCATTCCTCGCCGAACGCGGCATCGACCTGCACGGCGGCCGGATCACCGCGCTGATGCAGGCCAGGGTGCTGGGCTACGTGTTCAATCCGCTGACGCTGTACTGGTGCCACGACGCCGACGGCGTGCTGCGCCACATCGTCGCCGAAGTGCACAACACCTACGGCGGCAGGCACGCCTACCTGCTGCCACCCCACAGCGACCACCCGGCGATGGTGCGCAAGAAGCTCTACGTGTCACCGTTCAACGACGTCGACGGCTACTACCTGGTGCGCGCTCCGCTGCCGGACGCCGAACTCGACGTGCGGATCTCGCTGCACCGCGACAACCAGCCCGCGTTCGTCGCGACCATGCGCGGCACCAGGCGACGGGCAGGCATCGGCGAGCTGCTCAGGCTGCAGCTCGTCGCGCCGCTGGCCCCGCTGATGGGCGCGATCGGAATCCGAGTTCAGGGGATCACGCTGTGGCTGCGACGCGTTCCCGTCGTGCCGCGCCCCGAATCCACCGAGAAGGAAAGGGTCCACCAGCTGTGACCATTGAGATCGACGGAAACCGTTACGGCGGCAATCGATTCCGACCGCTGGCCGGATGTGGCTCGAGTGCCGCGCGGCCGGTCTGAGCGCCGACGATCGCCGACCGGCTGTTCCGCCGCGCGGCGGCACGGCTGCCGGTCCGAGTGGTCTATCCCGACGGCACCGTGGTCGGCGCCGCCGATCCGACGCTGCCGACGATGGTGGTCCACCGGCCCGAGGCGATGGTCCGCCGGGTCGGCCGCTACGGGCTCATCGGCTTCGGCGAGTCCTACATGGCAGGCGACTGGAGCTCGACAGACCTCGCCGGCGTGCTCACCGAGTTCGCGAAGCGGCTGGCCGAGCTGATTCCTCCTGCGCTGCAACGGTTTCGGCCGCTTGCGGTGGTCCGCCATCCGCGTTCCCAGCACAACAGCCGAGCGCAGGCGCGCCGCAACATCGCCGAGCACTACGACCTGTCCAACGATCTGTTCGCCGAGTTCCTCGACGAGACGATGACGTATTCGAGCGCGCTGTTCGACACGCTGCCGGCGTCGGCGGCCGACCTGCCCGACGCGCAGCGACGCAAGATCGACCGGCTGCTGGACACCGCGCGCGTCGGCCCCGGCAGCCGGGTGCTGGAGATCGGCACCGGCTGGGGCGAACTGTGCCTGCGCGCCGCGGCGCGGGGCGCGCACGTCCGCTCGATCACGCTGTCGGCCGAGCAGCAGCGCCTGGCCAGGGACCGGGTGGCGGCGGCCGGGCTGTCCGACCGCGTCGACATCGACCTGTGCGACTACCGCGACGTCTACGGGCGCTACGACGCCGTGCTGTCGGTGGAGATGATCGAGGCGGTCGGCTACCGGTTCTGGCCGACGTACTTTCAGACACTGGACCGGCTGGTCATGCCGGGCGGCCGGGTCGCGATCCAGGCCATCACCATGCCGCACGACCGAATGCTGGCCACCCGCAACACCTACACCTGGATCCAGAAGTACATCTTCCCCGGCGGCATGCTGCCGTCGACGGAGGCGATCATCGGGATCACCGAACGGCACACCCGGTTGCGCACCGTGGACATGTTCTCGCTGCGACCGCACTACGCCGAGACGCTGCGGCTGTGGCGGGAGCGGTTCGTCGAGCGCCGGGATGCGGTGGCGGCGTTGGGTTTCGACGAAGTTTTCCACCGGATGTGGGAGCTGTACCTGGCATACTCCGAGGCGGGTTTCCGCTCCGGTTATCTCGACGTCTACCAATGGACCTTCGCACCGACGGGAAGTGGCCGATGAACTTCGTCGTCGTCTCCGCAGCATCGCTGGCGATCCTGGTGGTGGTGCACGGCATCACGTTCCTCATCGGCCGCCGGATCGGCCGCTACAACGTCGTCGACGCCGCGTGGGGCATCGGGTTCGTCGCGGTCGCGGCCGTCGCCGCGGTCATGGGCACCGGCGATCTGTTCCGACGGATCCTGCTGCTCGTGCTCGTCGCGGTGTGGGGCCTGCGGCTGGCCTGGCACATGATCGTCAAGTCCGCGGGCAAGGGCGAGGACCCCCGCTACCGCGACCTGCTGCGCGGCGACTTCTCGGCCGGACACGTGTTGCGCAAGGTGTTCGTCATCCAGGCGGCGGCGACGTGGTTTGTCTCGCTGCCGCTGCAGGTTTCGGCGGCGCTGGGTCCGACGCCTCCGCTGTTGCGGCCGGTGCTGATCGCCGGCGTGGCGGTGTGGCTCGTCGGCGTGCTGTTCGAGGCCGTCGGCGACCATCAGTTGCGCCGCTTCAAGGCCGACCCGGCCAACAAGGGCGTGATCATGGACCGCGGCCTGTGGGCGTGGACCCGGCATCCCAACTACTTTGGCGACGCGTGCGTGTGGTGGGGGCTGTGGCTGGCCAGCATCGCGGCATGGGTTTCGCTGCTGACGGTGCTGTCACCGGTGCTGATGACGCTACTTCCTCGTCTACGCCACCGGGGCGAAGCTCACCGAGAAATACATGCGCGACCGGCCCGGCTTCGCTGAATATCGTTCGCGCACATCATTTTTCGTCCCGATGCCGCCCAGATCGCGATTACCGTGACGATATTGACGCCGGTGGCTAGGCTACCGCTCGTGACCACCGAACTCGACGCATTGCTGCGCCAGGTGGCCCGGCGGGACGTCGACGCGTTCGCCAGCTTCTACGACCAGACCCGGGCCAGGGTGTTCGGCCTGGTCACCCGGGTGTTGCGCGACCCCGGCTACAGCGAGGAAACCACCCAGGACATCTACCTGCAGGTATGGCGCACCGCGGACAGCTACGACCCCGCAGCGGGGTCCCCGCTGGCGTGGCTGCTGACGCTGGCGCACCGGCGCGCGGTCGACCGGGTGCGCTCCGAGCAGGCGGCCAGCCAGCGTGAGTCGCGCTACGGCGCCGCCAACGTCGACCCGCCGTCGGATCTAGGTCGCCGATTCGGTGATCCTGCGCGACGAGCGCCGCCAGGTGGCCGACTGCCTGGGCTCGCTGACCGATGCGCAGCGCGAGGCCATCCAGCTCGCCTACTACGACGGGCTGACGTATGCCCAAGTGTCGGAACGGTTGTCGGCGAATCTCGCGACGATCAAGTCACGGATGCGCGACGCCATCCGCGGCCTGCGCAGGTGTCTGGGGATCGCATGACCGAGCCGCTGGATCCCGACCTGATCGCCCTCGCGACGCCGTACGCGCTGCACGCGGTGCCCGAGGCCGAGCTCGCCGACATCGAGCGACGCGTCGCCGCGGCGCCGCCCGACGTCGCGCAGGCCTTCGACGACGAGGTCCGCGCGGTCCGGGAGACCATGGCCGTGGTGTCGGCGGCCACCGCCGTCGAGCCGCCGGACCAGCTGCGGGACCGACTGCTGACCGAAGTGAGCAGCGATCCGGTGCGCGACGTTGCGCCCGCGGATCAAGCGCTGGCAGACCATCGGTGCTGGCCGCGGCGGCCGCGCTGGTGATCGGCCTCGGCGCGCTCGGGCGTCGGCATGGCGCTGCGGCCGGCGCCGACCCCGTCGACCGCCGAGCAGGTGTTCGCCGCCCCCGACGTGCGGACCGTGTCCGGCCAGATTCCGAGCGGCGGCACGGCGACCGTGGTGTTCTCCCGCGAGAAGAACGCCGGCGTGCTGGTGATGAACAACGTCGCGCCGCCGCAGCCGGGCACCGTCTACCAGATGTGGCTGATCGGCGACAAGGGTCCGGAGTCGGCCGGGACGATGGACGCCAAGGCGGTCGCGCCGTCGACCACCGCGGTGCTGCCCGATCTCGGCGACTCGCAGACGCTGGCGTTCACCGTCGAGCCGCCCGGTGGTTCGGCGCAGCCCGACCAGCCGCGCCCTTCGCCAAGCTGCCGCTGGCTTAGGCACTAGTCTCCGACAGCGTCGCCGCCGCGAGCTCGGCGATGACGTCGGCCGACGTCGTGCCGTCGCTGCCAGGCCCGGCGTTGCCGCATCGCGCCGTTGCCCTCGCTCGGCGATGCGGGCCAGTTCGCCGTTCGCCATGTCGTAGTCGCCGACCGCTTCGAGCGCGGGCCGGATCGCGTTCGACGAGGCGCTCCAACAAGTTCGCGCGCGGGCACCACGGCGTGGCTTTCGAGCAGGTCGATCGCCTGGCCGTCGAGACCGTCACGGGCCGACTTCCAGTACGCCGCCTTCAACGCGTGCGGCGTCAGCGGCGGACTCGGTTCGCCGCGTCGTTCGTCGTCGAGCGCCGTCATCACGCTGGCCCGGAGCAGCGTGGCCAGCAGCACGGTCTCGGCGACCGTCGCGGGCACGTCGGCGACGCGCACCTCGACCGTCGGGAACTTGGCCGACGGGCGGACATCCCAATAGACCATGCCGTCGTCGAGCACGACGCCGGCGCTCGTGCAGCATCTCGACCGCCGCGTCGTACTCGTCGATGGAGTCGAAATGCGGTGGCGGCCCGGCGTTGGGCCAGCGCGCCCACAACACGCTGCGACAGCTGGCGTAGCCGGTGTCGGCGTTGCGGTAGATCGCCGAGTTGGCGCTCAGCGCCAAGAACAGCGGCAGCCACGGACGCAGCCGGTTGCTCACCCGGATCGCGACCTCGCGGCTGGGTACCGCGACGTGCACGTGGCATCCGCAGATGCCCTGCTCGTGGGCGAGCATGCCGAACTTGTCGGCGATGTCGCGGTAGCGCGGGGTGTCGGTGATCGGAAACTCGTGCGGCACCGTGGGCGGCAGCGCGACCGCCAGCAGTCGCGCGCCGCTGGCCTCCGCGGCTTCGGCGGCGATCCGGCGCAGCCGCTGCAGTTGGTCGCGGAGTTCGCCGCTGCCGCCCACGCACGTCGCTGGTGGTTTCGATCTGGCAGCTGGTCAGCTCGAGCTGTAGCTTGACGCCGTGCTGGGCGGCGTGGTCGGCCACGGCCTTGTTCACGGCGACCGGTTCACCGGTCGTCGGGTCGGCGAGAAGAAACTCTTCTTCGACGCCAAAGGTGGGATGGCTGGCCATGGCGAAAGCTTGATCCGGCCCGTCGGAGATCTCACGACGGGCCGGATCCGGCGGTAAGTCTTTCTGTTGTGGACGTCGAGTTCGCAGTCGGCGGATGACGGTTGCCCACTGGTGGCGGCCGCCAAACATTGCGATCGGCTGCCTACGATCGGGGAATGGTCAAGGACTTCCGGTTCGGTTTGGGTCTGCTCGACGCGCAGGTCGCAGGCGAAGGTTCAGGACGCCGCCCGACGGGCGGAGGAATTGGGCTTCGACGTGCTGCACGTCCCCGACCACCTCGGGGCGCCCGCGCCGTTTCCGGCGCTGATGTCGGCGGCCGCGGCCACAAGCACGCTGCGCCTCGGGACGTTCGTCCTCAACTCGGGTTTCTACAAGCCGGCGCTGCTGGCCCGCGACGTCGGCGCCATGCGCGATCTCACCGATGGGCGATTCGAGCTCGGGCTCGGCACGGGTTATGTGCGTGAGGAGTTCGAGGCGGCCGAACTGCCGTACCCCAGCGCGCGCCAGCGGATCGACCACATGGAACACGTCATCGAGTACATGCACGAGCACCTGCCCGATGTGCCGATCCTGATCGCGGGCAACGGCGACCGCGTGCTGACCGTCGCGGCCAAGCAGGCCGACATCATCGGCTTCACCGGTGGCGACCGAGCCGCCCGGCGACGATGATCCGCTCGCCGAACGGATCGACTTCGTCCGCAACGCCGCGCCCGACCGGTTCGACGACGCTCGAGCTGAACATCGCGATCACCGCGATGCCGATCGACGAATCCGGAATGCCGGACCTGAAGATCCCCCGCCAATTCCTGCCTCACCTGACCGACGAGGAACTGCTGCGCCACCCCGGCGTGCTGTCCGGGTCGACGCGCGACATGGCCGACCGGATCCGCGGCTACCGAGACACCTACGGGGTCAGCTACATCATCGTTCAGGCGCCGCATGCGGAAGTCGTTCGCGAAGGTGATCGCCGAGCTGCGCTGAGCCGCGTCGTCAGCCCTGGGTCTACTGTGGCAGTTGGGTGAATGTGGGTTAAGACGTAGCCTGACAGATTTTCCCGGCCACTGTTATCGCAGTGCGTCGCGGCTACGTACCATTTCTCCGCCGCGAGCAGGCAATGGCAGAAGATGTTGCTTGAGCGTGGGGAGCCGCCGTCGTGACTACTACAAAAGCCGACCTCGGCGCATTCGTGCACCCGGCGCTGTTCTACCGCACGCAGCAGGAGTATCTGGACTGTCTGGTGCCCTTCATCACCGAAGGGTTGGCGGCGGGGTATCCGATGCTGGTTGCGGTGCCTGGACCGAATCTGGCGGTACTGCGGGATGCGTTGGGCGATACGGCAGCCGGCGTGACGCTGGCGGACATGACGAAGGCAGGGCGTAACCCCGGCCGGATCCTCGGCGGGGTGCTCAGCACCTTCGCCGACGAGCACAAGGGTCAGCCCGTCCGAATGATCGGCGAACCGATCTGGCCAACCAGGTCCGCCATCGAATACCCGGCTTGTGTACAGCACGAAGCGCTGATCAACAACGCGTTCACCGGCCGAAACGTCACCGTGCTGTGCCCTTATGACGAGGCGCACCTGGATCCCGACGTCATCGCCGATGCGCGCAACACCCACCCAGAGCTCTGGCGAGTTGGAACGCCCGAGCAGGACAGCCCCGCCTTTGGGCCAGAGGGCGTGTGGGACCGCTACAACCTGCCGCTTCGCAGCAGCCCCACCGCCGTCCCCTACACCGTGCGCCAACTCGCCGACGTCAGCGGTGCGCGTGACTTCGCCGCATCGTTTGGCCAATGGTTCGGTATGTCTGCGGACGGAACCGCGAATTTGAAGCTGATCACCAACGAGTTGGCCACCGGAAGCTTGGCCAACTCAGGCGGGAAGTGCAGGCTCGCGTTCTGGCATCAGGACGGCCATCTTGTCGTTGAGGCGCGTGACGGCGGACATCTCGATGATCCGCTTGACGGGCGGCGCCCGTATGACCGTGACACGACCCGCGGCCGCGGGCTCTTCGTCGTCAACGCTGTCTCGGACTTGGTGCGCATCCACACGGCGCCAGGAGAAACGACAATCCACGCGTACCTGCGACTGGAAGAGGTGGCTTGATGCGCGAGCATGGGTACCTCGGATCGGCCGCAGGAGTGGTTCCGTTCGGACATCTCGGCTGGGGTTATCGCGATCGCGCCGAGTTTCTTCGACACGCCGCCGCTTACATCGCCGATGGTCTACGACAAAACCAGCGCATCGCGTACGTCGGGGAGGCCAGTGGCGAGGCGCTTCGCGGCGAACTGACCGCGATGTCCCGGATCGACGAGCGGCTGGATTGGGGCGATGTCGAGACAGCGCCAGCGACGGAGTACTACCAGTTCCGCCCCGGCGATGTCGTCGACGCCGAGCCTGCGGTGGCGAGGTGTGTCGCTGCAGCCGAAAAGGCGATCGACGACGGGTACAGAGGCTTGCGAACAGTCGTAGACGTCACGCCGATGGCTCGCACACCGGAACAGCGAGACGCCTTGGCCCGCCTCGAGTATCTCGTCGACCAGGAGATGGCGGCGCGTCCCTACGCCTCGCTGTGCGGCTACGACACCGGCCAACTATCCACTGCCGCAGCCGAATTGGTATGTCTGCACCCGTTTGTTGGGACGGGATCGGTGCCGTTTCGGATATACGCCGATCCGGACGCCGACGTGCATTTCGCGCTGACCGGTGAGATCGACGCCGCGAGCAACGATCTGTTCACGACAACGCTGCAACGCATCTGGCCGCTGATGACGGATCACACCCTGCGCATCGATGCGAGCAATCTGGAGTTCATCGGTCATCAACAGCTGTGCATGCTGGAGGAGTCTGCCCGCGAACAGAACCGAAAAGTGGTGCTCTGCACCAACCAACGGACGGCTGTACGCCTCGTCGATCTGTTGAATCTCAGCAATGTGCGGATAGAGGCGCCTCCCGTTTATCCCACCGGGGGCACAGAGGTTGTGCGACTGCGGCAAGAACTGCGGCAACGAGAAGAACAACTGGAGAGCCAACCTGCCATCGAGCAGGTCAAGGGCATGCTGATGCAGAATTTCGGCCTCGACGCCCAAGACGCCTTCGCGCTGCTGTCGTGCCTATCGCAGGACACCAACACCAAACTCAAGGATGTCGCCGCCCGGATTCGCGACGAGCTGACGGAGCACGCAACGGCCGATTCCCGGCAAGCGACCCTGGACGCGCTGACCGAACTTCGGGACCGCCTGCGCGCTCCTCGGTCGCCTGAGTAGTCCCTCCGATAAGCTGCGAGCGGTCCGCCCTCGTAGCTCAGGGGATAGAGCACGGCTCTCCTAAAGCCGGTGTCGCAGGTTCGAATCCTGCCGGGGGCACACTGTGATGTCTCGGGACATCGTTGACAGATGTCCCGAGACATCATTTACATCTGGAGCCTGTTTTCGGGTGAGTTTCCGCATTTGACGCCGCGTGGTTGATAGTCGCGGGTGGGGTCGAGGATCAGTTTGCGGATGAGTTGGCCGGTGTCGCGGTTGAGGACGCGGATGTCGCGGTCGTCGATGAGGACAGTGACTTTGGTGCCGCGTAGGTGCTTGCTTAGGCCGATGTGGTGCAGGCGGCTGTTGTAGCGGATGGTGATGACCCCGCCGGCGTCGATTTTGTCGTGGCGTACCCGGTAGTGCGGAGGGATCTGGTAACTGCTGGGGAATGCCTTGGGCCGGTCGTTGAATGCCTCAAGGGGTGTGCGGCGTCGTAGCGCCCGGTGTGGCCGGACGGTGTTGTAGTAGGCGCGGAAATCGTCGATCTGGGCTTGGAGTTCGGTGAGGGTGGCTGCTGGTGGCAGTGCGGCGAGGCGTTTTTGAGGGTTTGGTGGAAGCGTTCGACCTTGCCGCAGGTCTGCGGGTGGTAGGGGCGGGAGTTGCTGTATTTGATGCCGAGTTCGCCCAGCAAGATCTGCAGGGCGGTGCGCCCGTCGCCGCGTTGTTTGGCGGTGAAGATCGCGCCGTTGTCGGTGAGCACCGAGGCCGGTGTGCCCCACTGCGCGAACGCGGCGGTGACGGTGTCGACGACGTCGGGGCCGGTGGTGACGGGTCGGGCGGTGCTGGCGATGGCCAGTCGGGAGTGGTCGTCGATGATGTCGAGGATTTCCACCTCGGTGTGATCGGCCAGGCGCCAGTGGGTGACATCGGCCTGCCACAGTTCATTGGGCATGTTCGGCCTCGAAGCGTTTCCATGATGACCGCGGTCGTTTCTGGGGTTGGGGCGTGATGAATCCGCGGCGGGACAGGATGCGCCAGATCGTCGACACCGCAGGCACTTTGGTGACCGCGGGGTCGCGGGCGAGGTGGCCGGCGATGGTCGCCGCGCCAGCGTCGTAGCCCTTTTTGGCCAGTGTCTTGCGCAGTCGCACGATCTTGTCTTCGACCGTGGCGCCCAGCGCGCGCGGATTGTGCTGTGGGCGGCGCGAGTGTGGTTCGAACGCCGAGGCCCCCTCGGTCTCGTAGCGTTTGATCAGTTGCTGCACCCAGTAGCGCGAGACGTCGTAGTCGCGGGCGACCTCGCTTTTGCTGCGTCCTTCCAGCACGACGGCGGTGATGACGAGCTGCGCCTTCGACATGGCCGACCTCCCCGGCGTAACGAGGTGTCAACTATGTCGCGAGACAGCTGCCAACTATGTCGTGAAACCAGACACTGCCGGGGGCACACGCTGTTGATGCAGGTCAGCAGTGCTTTTTTGGTGTCCGCCGACTAGTCTTGGCTTGTTCTGGTCGGTGCCTTGGTCGGTGACTGTATGGCATCAGATGACTCACGTTGGTCGGCGATGGGGAACAGTCTCGCGTAGTAGTCCAGCATCCTCACCGCTGATTCCCTGAGACCAGCTGCCGCCGCACCTCGACTCCCAATACTCACTACAGACGACGCGGCGCGCTGAAGGGCACCGCCAGTCCGAACATCATGCTAAACACACGGGTTCTAGCGTAAGTAGCATATCTTGCGTATCCTGCAGACATGCCTGAAATCTTGGTGGTTGAGCGCATGACCGTCGGTAGCCGGGGCACTGCCCGACTCCCGAAGAATCTGCCGTGGGACATCCCCGGACGCGATCAACTCGAGCACGCGCTGCAGAACGCCGGACTGGCCATCATCGCGGTCGAGAAAGTTGAGGAAGCACCCTCACCGGCTGGTCCCGGCTCCGATGACAAGTCTCGGTTGCGCGCCGAGTTGGAGGCTCTAGTCAACGAAGCCGACGAATCCGAGCTTGCGCGGCTAGAGGAAGCCGTGACGGTATCGTCGGACGACGGCCTCAATGAGCGCTTCTGGGGACCGGCGCCAGACTCGGTGACCGCAGCCGAGGCAGTCGTTGCCGACCTCACCGACCAGTTCGCGCAACGACGCGACCTCGCCGCGAACAGCTTTAGCAGGGAGGCAGCCGCCGGACTGCTGGGCATTAGCCCACAAAGCGTCACCGACAAACTCGAATCGCGAAAGCTAGTCGGAATCAAGGTAGGCCGCGAATGGCGGCTTCCTCGTTGGCAATTCGACCCAGACAACACCACCGGCGCGTTACCCGACCTTGACGTTCTGCAGGCGGCCTTCCCGGGCGGACCCGTGAGCCTTTCGCGATGGATAATGCGACCTCACCCGGAATTCGGCGGGCGAACCCCGCGCGAGGAAGCGATCACCCACGGCAGCCAGTCGGTCATCAATGTCGCGCGCAACCTCACCGCGGCTGGATGGTAAGAGCGCTCGGACCACAGGTTAAGCGAGAGTGGAGGGGAACCCACGGCCGCTCCAGCACGCTGGTGGTGGTGCCGCGTCTATCACCTAGGTAAACACGTCCCCGACGGCATCACCTTCCGGCGGTACGGGCCGAAGGCGCGGTTTGACCACCACCTGCCCGCCGACCCTCCGGTCGTGGACAAGACCGGCCGACGAGTGCTCTACGTCGGTGAGGACCTGGCGACCTCGGCATGCGAAGTTTTCGGCGAGGCGGGCGTCGCCGCGATTTGCCCCTACTACCGGGTCGCCATCATCGCCCCCACCACCACCCTGACGATGTTCGACCTTGCGGCAAAAGGCGCAGCTCTGGCGATCGACGCGCTCCCCGCCCTCGGCAACGGCAACGAAGCCCGTTCGCTTACACAGCAGTGGGCCCGCGCCATCTACAAAGACCAACCCGCCGGACCAGGAATCACCGGCATTCACTATCGCTCGGGATACAACAGCGGTGAGTCACTAGCACTGTGGGACTGCGATGCCGACGTCGAAGTCGTGCGCGACGGTGACGGCCATCCACAAGACATCGCACTCGACGACCCACGAATTCTTTTGCGCCTACAGGTTCAGTTGCGCCGACGCCGAATCAACGTCACCACAGTGGCTTCCAGCGAATGCAGCGAGTGCAAGAAAGAAGTACTCGCCCCCTGAAACCGCCGCCTCGCCCACGACGTACTCGCCGAACAGCACCAGCACCCTACCGACGCCGAACGCATACATATCCGGTCAACGCGGGTCACCAACGTTTTGTCGGCGGCAGGTCAGCGATTGACGGCTGCAGCTACCTCGGCCGCCCTCCGGGCAAGATCAGATGGTGCTCGTTTCCACAACCAGCGATGGTGTTAGGGCGAATCACCGAGCAGTGCCGAGCATCTCGGCGATATCGGCGCCTCACCTGAGCGCCTCGGCATCAGTGTCTGCCACTGTTTCCACATCAACAGCGCAGAGCCGCGCGGCACGCGCATGATGTCAAACACCGACGCACCGGTGAGGCTCGCAACACGCTGTCCCGCATCGTTTTTCCCATGATGGATAATCTCTATTATCCATGAAGGATGTCGCCTTTTTCATCAGATAAATCACGACTGGTTTTACCTAGCACCGGTCTCGTCTGCTGGCGATGAAAATAGTTCCTATGCACAAGTGAAAGCAGTCGCCATCTGATGCCTGGTCGCGATACGTCTACGAATGAAAGCCTGACGGCCTACTGACGGTCGCTCATCAACCACATTGGTGGTTCATGCGTGCCTGACTGTTGGGCCGACTCTCGGCGCAACTGCCGCGCTCGATCCAGCATTGGCTGTAGTCAGCCGAGCAGAATACTGCCGAGCCGGGGTTATCAACATCGATGATGGGCAGCGTCGGGGCCAACAGGAAAGCGATCGTCATTAAGGGGATCATTGGGCACCTTCCCGCAGCGGCGCAGTACGGACAGTCTTTGCTGCCTGAGTAGATCATCAGCATATCGCCCGCACACAGTTCCGTACAGACGGATGCAGAATTAACTCTGCAGGCGCCCGCACTGTAGGACGACCTCGTGTCCGCAGTGGCGCAGCTATACCCCGCGTTGCTAAATCGGAAGGACCATCAACATGTCGTCTGCCGACATCTGCGGCCAATGGTGACCCGTTCGCGAAGCGGACTCACCGGCTTGTCGAGCACATAACTGCCCGACTGGCGCCCGCCCACTACCACCATTCGGGGCGGGTAACCCCTGCGCCGAAGTACGCCGGCGAAGGGCGGGCAGCGGCCGAGCTGGCCACTGCCCGCCTCAGCCTGTCTGGGGAAAAACGACGGACTCGAAAATGCAGACTTACCGGGCAAAGTCGGTAGTGCGGCGCACGGTTCACACCAAATTCTGCAGCGGAGCGTGCAGCCGATGCCTCATTGCTAGTGCGATTAGCCGCCGAACTGCTCGAGCGTTATCCCCGGATACCTTGTTGCCAACAAAGCTGGCTGGATCATGACGAGCCGGCCTCGATCCTTTCCAGAATTACTTCGTAGGGCTTGGGGTCTTACTTCAACTTCGACAGCGGATTTGGCCGCCAGTCCCGCGCGGTCAAGGGCATCACGGATCGCCGCAAGCTTGACCGAATCAGACACATGGTCGTTGGTCGCCATTTTCAACAATTCGCGCGTCGGCGTCGGTTCTCAAGCTGCTGTCCCCAGCGATGGTCGGCAGGGCACCTGACGAACTGCTGTGGTGCCCGTGCCGATGGGCTGCCGTTGCGCCCCCGACGACCACGCATTGGCTTGCTGCGGCGGTCAAACGATGTCAGGCAGCCGACCCCAAGATTCCAAGGGTGACCGCGCACGAACTACGGCACACGGCGGCGTCGTTTTTGATCGCCTCGGGCGCCAACGTCAAGATGGTGCAGTCTCGGTAGGGCACAAGGCTGCGACCATGACGCTCGATCAGTACGGCCACCTGTTCCCCGACGACCTTGACGACGTCGCCGACAAGATGGAAGACCTTGTCTCAAGTTGTGCCCAAAATGTGCCCGGCCAGTCCCTCGACGCACAGCGCGCAATTGCGCTGGCTTAGAGCGCCCAACTACGCGCGGTGGCGATGTGGAACGCAAGCAACACCAGTCAGCGACATCAGCTGTAATTCAACGGCTTTGGCGTATCTCCACGATAGATTAGAATCGAAGAGAAATCATCGATGCGGGGTGTGGAGATGAGTAAGACTTGTGCCGATGGGCAGAGTCCGGTCGATCGCCTACAGGCCTGCATTCGTGTTGTGAGCACCTAGTGGCTAAGCGACGCACCTACAAGCGCGACCGGCCGTGCAGGTTCGCGCCGACTGATGGCACCCGAGTGAAGGGGATCAGACGCAAGATAAACCGCCGGCGTCCCCGATATGTGCGGGGAAGCCTTGGCAAGACCGTGCGAGTCGGCCGGGTCGGTCCTGGCGGCGAATACGCGGGTGTACACGTTGGCGCGAAGTTACGCACAAAGGGACGTGGCGAATACTACGTCGGCGTCTCCGCCGGTCGCAAGATCGCGACGCCGTTCTCGTCGTACTAACGCTGCCATCTTGGCGCTCGGGCCTCGACAGGATGGCGTGGTCATTCGGAGATGCTGATGGCACGCTCGGGGCAATTCGCGATTGCCAGCAGCGCCCTTTCCTCCCATTCCCGAGGAATTTGGTCCACGTGGACGAACGCCTTCACGTCATCATCAACGTCGAAAATCTCGGGGTACGTCAAGGCGCACCGATTGTGACCCTGGCAGGCATCGACGTCTATCCGTATACGCATTGGTTTTCCTTTCCGCTACAGTTGATCTCACCCAAAACCGTTAGGCGCACCGTCATCCGATGCCGTTCAGTCGAGTGCCGATCACGTTCTCGGCGATGAGCTTCTCGGTCGCTGTGTCATCCAAGCCGAGCAGATCTTTCAAGACGGCCTCGTTGTGTTCTCCGACAGTTGGCGCCGCAGACCGACACCACCGATCGACACTGCGGAATCGGAATGGAATGGTCGGGACCTGGTGCTCGCCGACGATGGGATGATCCAAGCGTTCGAAGTAGCCGCGCGCGATCATCTGCGGGTGTTCAGGACTGAGCCGCGCGTCGTAAAGCGGTGACGCTGGAATGCCCGAAGCCGACAGCACCGCCACCGCCTCGACGCAGTCCTTGCCGCATGCCCACCGTTCCAGATGCTTGTCAATCAAATCGTGTGCACTCCAACGCCCTTCGTGCGTATCGAGCAATGGATCGTCCGCCCACGCAGGCTGACCGAGCACGGCTTTCAATGCTGACCATTGTTCGTCGGAGGCGACGGAAAGCGCCAACCACTGTTCGTCACCGCGACACGGGTACAGACCCTGCGGTGCCGCGTCCCTACTCCTGTTGCCCAACCGCGACAGTATGGTGCCGTACGCGGTGTACTCGATGGCTTGCTCGGCGGCTGCGTTCAGCGCCGCCTCCACCATCGACACTTCGATGAAGCAGCCGCGACCCGTCTGCTCACGCTGGCTCAGGCCAACGAGCATCGCAAAAGCGGAATGCATGCCTGCCAACGGATCGCACGGGCCGCGCGGGATCCGGGGCTGATCGCATTCGTGCCCCGTCACCCAGGCCATGCCGGTCATCTGTTCCATGGTCTGGGCGAAGCCGACATTGTCCCGCCATGGTCCGTCCAGACCGAAGGCGGGCATGCGGGTCATGATCACCCGCGGGTTGACAGCACTCAACGCTTCCCACGTGATGCCGAAATTCTCGAAGACGCGCGGTGAGAAATTCTCTACGACGATGTCGGCTTTTTCGACGAGCTGGAAGAACAACTCTCGCCCTCTTGCTGATGACAGGTCGAGTGTCAATCCCTTCTTGTTGGTGTTCGTGGCCAGAAACATGGCCGAGCGCTCCCACCAGTTGGGCTGGTCGATGAATGCTGCCGCAGTCATCCGCGCGCCGTCCGGGTGCTGAATGGACTCGAGGTGAATCACGTCGGCACCCAATGCGGCGAGGATGTGGGTGGACGAGGGTCCAGCCCACCACGCTGTTGCGTCGATGATCCGAATACCGGCCAAAGGCAGGCCCGGAGCCGTTTGGGTGACGTCCGTTTTCCTCGGGTTCGCAGGAACCTTGGACGCATCGAGTTCGCCGAGTCGCGGCGCTGATTTGGGCTTGCTGCCCGGCCTCGTCCCGGCTATTCGGTACGGCGGCAGCGGGTGGGTGAACGAGCCGTCGGCGCTCGTCGCCCAGACACCGCGCGCGTTGAAGTGTGGGTGCTCCAGGACGGTCCGGCCGTTGTTCACCTGCGCGACCGGAATACGAAGTGCCGAGGCGAGTTCTACGATTTCTTCGGTGGTGTGCTGAGTGGTCCAGTCCCGCACAATCTTGTTCCACTCATCCATTCGCTCGTACCTCGTCGGAGCGAACGCCCAGGCGACGTCCTCCGCGAGGAGGTCGTCGCGCTCGATCATCAGCAGGAAGGATTCGAACTGCTGACGGGTATTGGTATTGAAACCGACCCAACCGTCGGCCGTGGGCTCGATCGAGGGCAGTTCAGTCATGCGCGGCGGAGCAGATGATCGGTGGACTGCCGGCGAGTGCGTAGTACAAGTCGATGAATCCGCTGGCACTGAGATGGCAGGCTTCCATCAACGAACAGTCGATGATTTCACCGCCCCGTCCTTCGCGCGCGCGAAGGAGTGCGGCCATCGCACCAACCGCCGCGTAACTACCCAGGACCCATTCGAAGACGCGGCCGCCTGCTTGCAATGGGGGTTGGTCTTGCCGCGCCCGCAGACCCATGGTTCCGCTCTCGGCCTGCAGCGTGAACTCTGTCGCGGGCTTGTCGCGATATGGACCGGTCAGGCCGAACGGTGACAGCGCCGCAATCACCAAATGTGGCAAGCGACGGAGTAAGTCGTCGTGGTCGATCCTGCCGGGGCCAGAAGAGTCGATGAGAATGTCGGCGCTCGCGATCAATTCCTCGACACGGGGATCGCCGTAAAGCCCTAGAGTCGAACGCTTTCCAGCGTTGAGGAAGGTGAAGAGGGCACCGTCTTCGGCGCACGTGCCGCCCGGTACCCCTGCGACGACACTGATCGCCGGCCGACGACTCCACCTTGATGACCTCGGCGCCGAAGTCGGCGAACAACTTGCCGCAGTAGGGCCCGGCGATGTCGTCTGCCAGCTCGACGATCCGCACACCTTGCAAGATGTTCACAGCCGCACTCTTGTCAAGTTTCACTTGATACGCCGATCACTCCGTCGCGACGCAGCTGAGCAAGTTCGGCTTCATCGCAGCCGGCGAGCATGGCAAGCACCTCGTCGGTATTTTGCCCGACGGCTGGGGGAAGGGTCGCGCCGAACGGACGGCCCTGCTTGGTCTTGATGGGAGTTGCGATCAGCCGCAACGGCGGTCGGGTCTCTGCGTCCGGTTCGTAGACCATGTCGCGTGCTTTGACGTGTTCGTCGTCCAGGAGGTCGCCACTCTCGAACGCAGGAGCGCCAGCAATGTTGGTCGCGATGAAGAAGTCGGTCCACTCACGACGAGTGCGGCCCTTGAAGATCGTGGTGAGCTCACCGCGCAGGTTTTCGTCGGCTTGTGGATCGTCCCCAAGACGTGCCTGGCCCGGCTCGTAGAGATCCATTCGATCGACGGCTTCGCAGAATCTGAGCCAGAACTTGTCTTCCAACGCGTTGAACACGACGTAATTGCCGTCGCTGGTCTCGTAGTACTGATACCGCAGCGACGCGTGCGCACCATCTGAGTAGCCGAACAGCCCGTTGGCGAGTGCCGTCAGTTTCTGGAAGTTCCATGCGATCGCGGCATCGACTTGAGAGACCTCGACGTATTGCGGCTGCCCATCACGGCGCGCACTGTGCAGTGCAGCGAGGACCGCCATCGCGGCGTAGAGCGGACCGGCCAACACGCCCATTGTGCCGGTGGCACCGGCCGATAGGCGCGGCGTTCCGTCGGCCTGAATCACCGGCGGGTTCAGACCGGCAAAGCAGTCGAAGGACAGCCCATGCGTGGGAAGCTTCGCGTACGGGCCGTAGCTACCCATCCCGTTGAGGCTGCAGTAGACGATTGTCGGATTGAGTTCCACGACATCGTCATAGCCGAGGCCGAGTCGATCGGCGGCTCCTGCCCGCAAGCCGTCGATCACCACCGTGGCGTCTGCGACAAGGCGGCGAAAGATCGCCACCCCCTCCTCCGATTTCAAGTTGAGCGCGACGCTCTTCTTTCCGCGGTTCCACTGGAGGTTCTGCACGTTGTCGGGTGGAAAGAGCGCGCCACGAAATCCGCCGCCGCCGGGTTGTTCAATCTTGATCACCTCGGCCCCCAGGTCGGCGAGGTGTCCGCCGAGCGCGTCAGGCGAGAAGAGCGATAGCTCGAGCACGCGAACATCGTGAAGCACGGCAGTCAACCTCCCAGAGTTCCAAAGCCCGCGTGCATTTCAGCCTCACATCACCGAGATCGACTTGATCTCGGTGAACGCCTCGAAGCCCCAGCGACCCTGCTCGCGTCCGAGCCCGCTCTGCTTGAACCCACCGAAAGGGCCGCCACCGTTGAACAATCCACGCGCGGGCACAGACCACCCCGGCCCCGCTCCGTTGCCCGGATTGGGACCGGGGTCGGCCGGAGCGCCACCGCCGAGGCATTGGACGATGACCGTCCCGGTACGGATTTGTCGCGCCACATTGAAACCGCGCGCGGCATTGTGGGTCATGACCATCCCTGCGAGCCCGAAGTCGGAGTCGTTGGCGATCCGTACCGCCTCCTCTTGACTCTGGTAGGTCTGCACTGTCAGAACCGGGCCGAACACTTCTTCCTGGCAGATCCGCATGTCGTTGCGACAGTTGATGAATGCCGTCGGCTCGTAGAAGAACCCCTTGTTCAGGTGGGGCGGACGCTTGCCGCCGACCACCAGCGTGGCTCCTTCGTCGAGTGCTGATTGCACATAGCCCTCGACCCGCTGCCGCTGTTGTTCACGGATCAGCGGACCGACCACCGTGGCTGGGTCGCGCGGGTCGCCGATGGTCAGGTTAGGCGCCATCGCCTTGACGCCCTCGACGTAGGCATCGAGTAAGTGCTCCGGTAATAGCAGGCGCGATGCGGCAACACATGCCTGTCCCGAATGCATCAGCACTTGGCCGAAACCGATACCGGCGACCTCGGATTCGGTGACGTCATCGAGAACGATGTGAGCACTCTTGCCGCCCAATTCCAGCTGGGCCCGCTTCATCGTCCGTGCCGAAACCTCCCGGATCCGCTTGCCGGTTTCCGTCGACCCCGTGAACGCGATCATGTCCACCAGGGGATTCGTCGACAACTCCTCCCCCACGTCACCGCCACCCACGACGACGTTGAAGACACCCGCTGGTATGCCGGCTTCCTCGCCTATCCGGGCGAGCTCCAGTGCATTCATCGGCGTCCACGGATGTGGTTTCAAGACGACGGTGCAACCGACGGCCAGTGCGGGCAGGCACTTTTGCAAGTTGATCGAGAAGGGGAAGTTGAACGGTGTGATCACACCGACCACTCCGACGGGTTCTCGGACGACGATAGTGCCGCCAAGTCCGGTTGGTGATACCACCGGCGCTCCCGGCGTTTCGACCCAGGTGACATCGTGCTCTACGAAATCGCCGTAATAGTGCGATGCTTCAATCGCTCCGCCGACCTGTAGATAGTCCGTGAGGAAGTGCACCGAACCGATCTCGGAAACGATGAGCTCGCGAAGCTCGTCGCGCCGAGACTCCATGATCTCGCTGAAGCGTTTCAACACTCTCGCCCGTTCGCGCACTGACATCCACGGCCAAGGGCCTTCGTCGAAGGCTCGGCGCGCTGCTTCAATGGCCATGACGGCTTGCTTGGCGCCGCCGTCCAGAACGCGGCCGACAACTTCTTCGGTGGCTGGGTCGATCACATCGATTTGTTCGCCGGCGTTGTCACTGGTCCATCGGCCGTCGATGAAGTTCTCGTATTGGCGGATCGCCACGGTGTCTCCCCTCCTTCCCGGCTATCGCTACTTGGCGACTGGGTACGGAGCAGGCTCGAAGTTGAAGACGCGCCGCGCATTGCCTTGCAGCACTTTGTACTTGTCCGCGTCTGATCTACCCTCGAGACTCTTGTGCGCGGCCTCAAGTGAGTGCGGCCACAAGCTGTCCGTGTGCGGATAGTCGGTTTCGATCATCACGTTTTCGACGCCGATGTAATCGAGGTTGGCAGCGCCGAATTCGTCCTCAATGAAGCAGCCGTAGATGTGGTCGCGGAACAACTGGCGAGGCGACTCCGGGAAGACGGCCGGGTCCGTGGCGACTGGGCTCATGCGCATCGTTGCCGGGTCAATCGTCCAGTTGTTGGCGCGCAAATACCGATATTCGGCAGCGACGTGCTCGGCTCGCTCGAGCAAGTACGGGATCCACCCGATGCCACCTTCGGACAGCACGATCTTGAGATCGGGGAACTTCTGCAGCTTGCCTGAGAAGAGCCAGTCTGTTGTGGAGTGGGCCAGGTTGAGACCAATGTTTACCGACTGAACGCCGAAAGGCGCATCGGGAGACGTATTTGGGCTGACGGACGACGACCCGATATGCGTGCAGAGCGGCATCTTCGTTTCGTTCGCTGCCGCGAAGAATCCATCCCACTCGCCCGAGTGGATCGACGGGAAGCCAAGCGCGTGCACGTTCTCCGAGAATGCGATCGCCTTCGCACCCTTGGCTGCGCACCGGTGCACTTCGGCGACGGCCAGTGCGGTGTCCCAAAACGGCACGATGATCATCGGAATGTAGCGACCCGGCGCTGCCGCACACCACTCGTCGATGATGTAGTCGTTGTATGCGGTGAGGCACTTCAGACCAAGCTCCCGGTCCTGAACCTGCGAGAATACCTGCCCGCAAAAGCGCGGAAAGAAAGGAAAGTTCAACCCGGCTATGACGTGATCGGCGTCCATGTCGGGGATTCGGGCCAGTCGGGTCGTAGTAGACCTTTGGTAGTTCGTCGTAGTTGACCGGCAGCGGCGAGTAGTCGTCGTGGTGTTGATGGGCAGCCACCAGGATGCCCATGACGGTCGCGCGGTGCCTCTCGTAGACCCATGTGTCCACACCGTCAATGCGTTCGACGTGCGGCACACGATCGCGGTCGGCAGCGGATGCGCGGTCGACCCAGACGTTCGGCGGCTCGATGATGTGATCGTCAACCGAGATGAGCCACTGCAGATCTTGTTCCACGGAATCCTCCCTAGAGCGGTTGTGCAATCGTCGGCCGACTACGGAAGGGACTGTTGCGTAGGGAAATGAGTCCGGCGACCAGTCCCACCTCCACGGACACTATGAGCGCCCATGAAGGTTGTCAAGTAACGCTCGATAAGCGCGGCAGCCTAGTTTATCGAGTGTCACTTGACTCCTTTTCCTGCGCGATCTATCGTGCGACGACGCGGGTTTTGGACGCATGAAACTGCCCGGGGCTGACCGCTGCAGCAAGAGCGCTCAGCGGTCCGCGACGCCGACGTCATGATTGCGACAAGAGAAGAAGGACTACGCCCCAGTGCCCAAGTCGCTAGAGGACCACGCCGAGAATTTCGATCTCCGCCACGAGGATTTCAACGATCCCGAATATTTGTACGAGCTGTATTCCCACATGCGCGACAGAACAGCCTTCGCGCACACCGACTCCCCATTCTTCGCCATGGGCGACGAGGGCGCCTGGGTGGCACTGCGCTACGACGAGTGCTACGAGGTCCTGCGGGACTGGGAGACGTTCTCCAGCAATCTGAATGGTGCACAGCAGTCGACCGGCGATATCGTGATAGGGCTCGACCCGCCGCGGCAACAGCAGTTACGAAAGGTCCTCAACCCCTACTTCTCCCCCGGCCGAATGAAGAAGCTGCAACCGCAGATCCGTGCCGAGACTGATGCACTCATCAACGAGTTCATCGAGAACGGTCGCGGCGACTTGGCGATGGTCGCTTGGCAGCAGCCCGGCATCGTGTTCTTCAAGTACGTGCTCGGCATGCCCGTCGACGATGTCCCATTGTGCATAGAGCTGACTGAAACCGCACTCAACGGGCCCACCGAGGAAATCCGCATGACCGCATGGGGTGGGCTCTACCAGCACATCGCTGATGCGGTGAGAACCCGGATGGACCAGGATCCGCAAGATGACATGATCGACGTCCTGCTCTCGGCCGAGATCGACGGAGTCGAGCTCGGGTTCGACAGCGTGGTGTCGAACGCCGTGTTGCTGGTTCAAGCTGGACTTGAAACCACTGCCAGCGCAATGTCATTCGCGTTGCACTATCTTGGCACTCACCCCGCAGAACGGGATCGGCTGATCCGCGAGCCCGAGATCATGGCCACCGCTATCGAGGAGTTCGTCCGCTTCGCCGGATCCATTCACGGCATTCCACGGACGGTGACCAGGGAAGTCGAACTCGGTGGGCAGAAGCTGTGCCCGGGCGAATCAGTGGTGGTCAACTACGCGTCGGGCAATCGTGACAGTCGCGAATTCCCCAATCCCGACAAGTGCATCCTCGATCGCGAGGGTAATCGGCATCTCGGCTTTGGCGCGGGCGTCCACCGCTGCATAGGGTCTAACCTGGCGCGCCTGGAGTTTCGTATCGGTGTGGAACAAGTGCTGGCGCGCATGCCCGATTACACCGCGCTAGACGACGAATCGATCTTTCAGGGCAACTCGGTGACCCGAGGGTTTCGCAAGATCCCAGCCGTGTTCACACCCGGACCGCGGGTCGCGCTGGACTAAGCGTTCAGTTCGGGATTTCAATGTTCGTGGATGATCACACCGCGAATGTTCCGGCCGGCGAGCATGTCGTCGTAAGCGCTGTTGATGTCGGCAAGTTTGTACTCCGCGGTTACCGTTTCATCCAGTAAGAGCTTGCCCTCGCGATACAAGCTGAGCAGTCGCGGAATGTCAGCACGCGGGTTTGCTTGGCCGTAAAGGCTTCCCAGCAGTCGCTTCTGAAACAGGGTGAGCATGGCGACCATCGACATCGGCAGGGTCGCCGTCGTATCCAGCATCGACCCCAGCGCGGTAACCACGACGGCGCCGTTCTTGCTGACGATGTTGAGTGCGTCGACGATCATCGGGGCTTCGACCAGACCGACCGTGACAATGGCGGAGTCGGCCATCACGCCGCGCGTCAGATCAGCGATCAAGGCCGTCGCCTCGGGCATCGACGTTACGAAGTGAGCTGGCTCCGAACTGAGACACCATGTCCCGCTTGCCCTCCGCGATGTCCACGGCGATGATCTTCTCGGCACCCGCCAACCGCGCACCCTGGATCGCGCCGCTGCCGATCCCGCCGCATCCGATCACCACGACGGTGTCGCCTGGTTTGACTCCCGCAGTGTTCACGGCGGAACCCCAGCCGGTGGTCACGCCGCACCCAACGAGACATGCCCTGCCCAATGGCAGGTCCTCGTCGATCTTGACCAGCGAGCTCTCCGGCACAGTTCCGTATTGCGCGAAGGCGCCGAGCCAGGCCAGCGCCCCGATGTCTCGTCCCTTGGCGTGACGTCGGAAGCCGCCGTCGAGTTGCGTAGCCGTGGCCATCTGGGCACCAAGGTCACAAAGGTTCTGGTGACCGGTCGAACACCAGCGGCATCGCCCGCACGCCGGCAGGAACAAGCCCACCACGTGATCGCCGACCTTCAGGTCTCGAACGCCTGGTCCCACTTCTTGGACGACGCCTGCCCCCTCGTGCCCGCCCACCAGCGGGACTGCAAGTGGAAGGTCACCCTGGCGAACGTGATGGTCGGAGTGGCATAACCCGGTCGCCTCGTAGGAGACCAGCACTTCGCCCTCTTTGGGACCGTCCAGTTCGATCTCTTCGACACTCCACTCTTCGTGGACGTCCCATAGCACCGCCGCATTCATCTTCATTGTCGACGCATTCAACGGCGGTGCGCCCGTTGTCAAGTGTCGCTTGATAAGCGCATCGCTCCCGCCGCAATGTCCGAAGGGATGCGAGAATCAGTGATTTCGTTCGTTCGGTATGACGCCATGCGCTTGCGTCCCACCAGGGAACCCCGGCGCGGTTGCGATCAGCCCGAAACACTCGCTGTCGCCACGCCACCGTCGCGTTACTGTGTCCCATGGCCAGTAACGGCGCGAAACGTGTCCGAGACAAAGATGGGAAGCAGCGCGCCCTAGTGGAGGCGGCGGCGGAAGTATTCGCCGAACACGGCTTTGATGCGGCAGTGACGAAGGAGATCGCCCGACGTGCGGGCTGCTCGGAGTCGATGCTCTTTCACTATTTCGGAGACAAGCAAGGCATCTTCGAACAGGTCGTGTCACGTCAGATTGCGGATGGCGTTGGCGAAGCAGAGGACAAGGTCATGGAGTCCCTGCCCGACAAGTTCGTCGATTTCGTCAAACAACTCTTTCTGACAAGGTTGTTGGTCCACGAGCGCGATGACACGGTGCCGGGTTGGGACATCGCGGGACGCGCCCTATCTGACCCCGCGTTCTCTCTGCGGGTCATGCGTCCGAATCACGAACTGCGCGTGTCGGTGATCGCCAACGGCGTCTCCCATTACCAAGAACTCGGCCAAGTCACCCCACACGTTGATCCCGTCACTGTTGCCGAACTGCTTGCAAATTTCACTATTTTCACCACGACCGTCGGCCCGCGTTGGTTCGGTACCCCCGAGGCCGAGATTCGTGCTCAGATCGAGCTCGGAGCCCGAATCTTCGCCGAAGGGGTGCGCGGTTCCGCCGCTGGCGGTCCCTCTCGCCGTCCGAGGGTCGGTCGCCCGTCCCGCTTGAAATCCGGCACGTAAAGCGTTGCGAATGAACTGTTTTCGCGTTGCACTTCCGCCCTAGTAGTAGTGGCGATGGCCGAGTTACGCGACCGGTGAAAGTTCGATACGGATCATGTCGGCATCGGACCCCGGAGGCAGGATCTGCTCGCTTCAGGATTCGACCACCAAGCCCTCGACCACCGTCGGACTTTCCCCCTCGACACCGTCGGACTTTCCCTCGTCGAGGTACCCCATGACGCGGGGGAGCTGCTTCTGACTGATCAGCGGGCCGATCATGCTGCCCTCTTCCTTCGGGCCGCCGAGCTCAAGGTTGTTCGCCGCCATCGCGATGCCAGCGAAATGCTCGCCGGCGGCGGGCGATCAAATCACCGCACCGCCGTTGACTCCGAGTACCTGCCCGGTGATGTATCCAGCTTCCTCAGAACACAAAAAGCCGACAGCAGCAGCAATATCGTCGCAGGTTCCCATGTGTCCCATAGGAATCCGCTTTGCAAGCTCCTCGGGTGAATCCAAGGTGCCTTCGGCCTGTTGGCGGACCATTGGCGTGTCGATACTGGATGGCGGAATGTTGTTGACCGTGATGCCCTTGCGGGCGTATTCGTGCGCCAACGATCTCGTCAGCGTGATTACCGCACCCTTGGACACCGCGTAGTGCGCCATGTAGGGCGAGCCCCGTTGGGCGCTCGAGGATGAGATCATCACAATGCGCCCCCATCGAACACCGACCATGTCCTCTAAGGCCACCTGACAGCAGTGAAAAGTTCCGGTCAAGTTGATGTCGAGCATCTCGGCCCAGGATTCGCTGGTGATGTTCTCGAATTTTGCGAATGCGACTTTGCCCGCGCTGGTGACCAGGATAGTGACCAGTCCGAGTTCGGCACGCACTCGGCTAAACGCCGCTTCGACGGCCTCGCGGTCCGTGACGTCGACTCCGATTCCGATTGCCTTTGAACCGAGTGCCTTTAGGTCGTTAGCGACTTTTTGGGCAGCCTGACCATTAATGTCCAGAACAGCGACTTTGTTTCCGCACCTTGCAAGTTCGTGGCAGGTAGCCTCGCCTATCCCCGACCCACCGCCGGTGACCACGGCCACGCGCGCGACGATCATCGGTGCGGCCACCCGTGGTCTCGCCCATCGCTAGTCGTTGTCATTTCAATCAGCAACCTCGGTGCGTGGGAATCGTGGGCGTCGTTGTAGTACGAGGCGCATCGTCGCGGCACCGCTTGGAGGTCGGATACGGGTCTGCGTTGAGATCGACGTTCCACGGGGCGTAGTACAGGTCGTTGGCCACGTCAATCGTCATGGCTTTCCCTTCTGTGCTGAGGATTTGGGGGTTGCGTCCGAAATAGGTCACCGGTCAGCTGCATCGACACGCAAGATTCGTGGACTCTTGGGTTGCGACTAGAAGCCGCCGGCGACTCGGACCACCGCGCGGCCGGAATATTTTCCGGCGCGGACCTCGTCGAGCACACCGACCACATCCTTGACATCGACGTCGTGTGAAACGTCCGAAAGATGCTGCGGCTTCAGCGAACTGCCCAGCAGCTCCCACAAGGCGCGACGCGGTCCGATCGGCATCAGTACCGAGTCGATGCCCAACAACGCCACACCGCGCAAGATGAACGGCATCACGGTGGTCTGCAGGCCGGCGCCACCGGTCAGCCCGCTGGCCGCCACGGCGCCGCCGTAGCGCACCGTGCTGAGCACGTCGGCCAGGGTGGCCCCGCCGACACAGTCGACTGCGCCTGCCCATTTGGTCTTGCCCAGCGGTCGCGGCTTGGCCTCGGGGTCTTCGGGCAGCCGGCCGATGACCTCGCCGGCGCCCAGTGCCTTCAGCCGCTCCGCTGCATCGGGCTTGCCGGTCGACGCGACCACCTGATAGCCCGCCGCGGCCAGCAGATCGATGCTCACCGATCCGACACCGCCCGTTGCGCCGGTCACCACGATCGGCCCGTCCTCCGGCGCGATGCCGCGCTGCTGCAGAGCCTCAACACTCATCGCGGCGGTGAACCCCGCGGTGCCGATGGCCGCTCCGTCGCGCGGACTCAACGCGCCGAGCTTGACGACCCAGTCCGCTGGCACCCGCGCGTACTCGGCATAGCCTCCGTGCCTGCCGGTGCCGATCTCGTAGCCATGGGCCAAAACCAAGTCACCGACGACTGAATTCATCGGATTCCGACGACACCACCTCGCCGGTGAGGTCGATACCGGGCACGATCGGATAATCACGCACCACACCGCCTTTCGGCGTCAGCGCCAGCGCGTCCTTGTAGTTGACGCTGGAATAGTGCACCCGGACGGTCACCTCACCGGCAGGAAGCTGCGGCTTCCTCCAGCGTCTCGACGGTCGCCCGGATGCCGTCATCGTCCTGCCGCGCGACCAGTGCCCGAAACGTGCCCACGACTCCGGCATTATCAGGCACGGCCGAGGGCCGAGAGGACGCACCATCCCCGGCATGCCGGGATTTTGGGGCGGCCGGAACCTTGATGTCCTCGGTGCTAATGATCTGATCCTTTGGCACTGAATCTCCCTGATTAATAGGCAATCTCGACGATGGCTTGTTCTGGGCAGTTTGCGATCGGCGTCCTGGGCTAGGCCCCAGCCCGGCGGGCACCTCCGACGGGTCGGCCACGGCGTAGCCGTTGTCCGTGCATGCGAACATGTCTGGGCACAGCGTGCAGACACATGCCGTGGCCGCGGCATGCGGTCCTCGCCAACGGCACCTTCATCGGCCGTCGCCTTCGAAGATCGAATTCGAGATGCAACTCGGTGAGCCCACGCAAGATGTGGTCGGAATGATTTGAAGCGACGTCTCCCGACCGTGAGCCCGTGTGATTGAGCATGTCGTACGTCTCCCCCGAAGTCCTGCGCCATTGGCCCGCCTGCGGCGCTGATGCGTTCCGCCGGCCTTCACGCTCTCCATGCCACCGCGCCAGCACGTGCGCCCGCCAGGCGTTAGCGACGCCAACCTGCACATCGACCTTAGCAGTTATTGATAACATCATAAGCGATTTAAGGGTACGTAATTGTCATTATACAAGAACGCTATCATCGCTTAGGAGAGTAACATTCTCATACAGTGGGCAGGCCGAGGGTGGAGGCGAACGTTCATGTACGGAGGGCGGGTATCGGCATGTCGGGTCAGTGGAGGCGATGCCGATATGGTGGCTCTATGCCATCTCGTCGCGCACCACCATTCTGCGGACGAGACCGCCTACGTACACCGGCCTCAGCCGTGCAGCACGAAGCAACGCGCGGATGGTCGGCGATGACAAAGAATGCCGGCGAGCCCGATGTCAGGCCCAAGGGGCCTCCTTACGAAGGCAATGGAGCCGGTAGCACTTGGCAGGAACGGGCCATCGAGCGCCGTCTCGGCGAACGCGCGGGCGCGCGCTGTCGCTCGCAGCACACAATTCATGACGACGGCCCTTGAGCTAGTGCAAGAGTCGGGGCACGCGAATTTCACCCTGCAGACGCTCGCCGATCGGGCGAACCTCAGCCTGCGGACGTTCTATCAGCACTTCGCCGGTAAGGACGAACTTCTGTTGGCGTTATATGAAGACGTCACTGCGCAATTCACCGAAGCGATTCGGGAGAAAGTCGAAACTGCTGACGGCCCGATGGCGCAGCTGGAGGCATGGTGCAAAGGAGTGCTGTCGCGGCCAGGTTCATCGCAGGAAGTTGGGGGGCGGCTTGTCCTGATCTTCAACTTGAGTCTCGAGATGGATCATCCGGAAGCATTCGCCAAAGTATGGGAACCACACCGCAAACTGCTTACCGAGATCTTGACCGCGTGTTCTGAAGCGGGCTTAATTCGCAAGGACCTTTCGCTGCAGCAATTGACATCACTGTTGGGCTACACGATGACGTCATTTGGCCAATTCAACGCGTTACACGAGGGGATGGAGGGCACCAGTTTGACCGAAGACGTTGTGTGGTCGTGGTGTCGTCAGGCGATCCTTTCCTCGACGGAAGAGCCCGGGCATGATTCCCACAGCGATCGCGGTCGACCACCAATTAGGAATCTGCCTGGGCGAACACTCGAGTCAAGCTGTGCCCGGACAGCGTGCCGGCTCGCTCGCTCGTCATCGGCCCCATCCCGTCGCCCACCAACATACCGGGGATGGCCGATCTGACCGGCCCTGTAAATGGGTTCACGGGGAACGAGAGTCGTTCACACTGGCTCCTCTCCCTTCTACTGGCTGACGAGGTAGATGCCGAGTAGGAGGCCGAGGACTGCGACGAGCCATGCGCTCGTTGCCGCCTTGAGCCAGGTGGGTGCGTGCCGGACCTCCATGAAGTGCCAGATCACTAGTGCGGTCTTCACCGCCGCGATCACCAGCACGACGACGGTGACGGTGACATTGAGGTGATGCGAGGCGCCACCATCACGAGCGGTGAGCCACGACGCGACGGTGACCGCGGTGAGCACTGCCCACACGACGGTCAGGGGGTTACGCAGATACGCCGTCACACGATCACCTCATCAGGTAGAGCAACGCGAACAGGATGAGCCACAGGATGTCGACCATGTGCCAGTAGGTGGCGCCGGTTTCCACGAACGAGATTCGGGTGCCGCCGGTCCCCGCAAGTTCCGGATGACGAAGCAGAGGATCACCAGGCCGAGCAGGACGTGGCACAGGTGCAGTCCCGTCATGACGAAGTAGTACATGAAGAACAGGTTGGTTCCCGGCGTCAAGCCGGCGGTGATCTCCGGGACGTATTCGAAGAGCTTGAGCGACGGGAAAGCCGCCCCGCAGGCGAGTGCAATGACGAAGAGCCGCAGCGCATCCGCGGTCTTTCCGGCGCGCGCCGCCGAGGTGCCGAGCGCGACGAACAGTGAACTGGTCAGCAGCACGATGGTGTTGCGGCACCGATGTCCAGGTTCAGCCGGGTCTGGCTCTGTAGGAACAGGTCGGGGTCCTGGCCGCGGTAGTACATGTAGGCCACGAAGTAGGCGCCGAAGATGATCAGGTCGCCGATGACGAAGAACCACATGCTCGGATCGCCGGGAAGGTCGTCCCCGCGCCCCCGTGTTGCGCGGTGTCTTGACCGGTGCCGGCAGTGGCTCCTCGGCGACCTCGGTCATGCGGTGTCCTTCGGCCGGGTCTCGTCGGTCGCGGATGACGACTCGAGCCAGGCGTGTTCGAGTTCGTCGTCGGGCTGGTTCTTGATCGCCCGGTAAATGCACACGTAGACGATGAACTGCCACGACACGTAGAGGGTCATCGCGAACCAGAACGTCATCAGGCCGTTCCACGCGAACGGGCCCGATTTGGCGATCCAGACCGGCGCGACGATCAACTCAGACACGTACTGCCAGACGGTGTAGTAGCCCAGCCATTTCGGCAGGACGTTGTTCTCGTCAAGGAGAATGGCCAGACCGAAAGCCATCCACATGACGCAGAAGCAGCCCAGCGAGCCGATGAACGCCAGATAACCGAAGTCGAAAAGCATGGTCAGGATCGCCGGGTCGTAACCGGGGCGGAAGGCGCCCAGCCCGAAGCAGAACAGCGGGAACAGCATGCCGACGACCGCACCGCAGGTCGCGCCAACCATCACGCAGTATCGAAAAACGGGACTGACCGACATCCGCTTGATCTGGATGAGGTATACCGCGTTCGACACCGGCGCCAGACCGAACGTCAACGTCAGGATGGCGCAGGCGATCAACAGGTTGTGCGAGTTCATGAAGTCGAGAATCTCCGATTGCGGAGCGCTCGGTGAGCGTGGCGGCATCATCCAGCTCAGCGGGACGAAGACCAGGCCGAAGACGGTGAAGAAGCACGGCACGGTCCAGAACGCGATCCACTGGTCGAGCTTCTTGTTCACGCGCCTAGGCCGGGAACGTCCCGTAGCGCGGCTCGGGTGCGGTGGCCACGTTCTTGGTCATGCCAGCGGCTCCCGCTCGTCGCGCTGGCGGTTGACCACGCCGAGGAGGACGATGAACATCACGACGATGTAGACCGCAAACACGCTCAGTCGCAACGTGAATGACAGCACGCCGTTCCACGCGAGCGGCCCCGAGGTGTACAGGATCGAGAAAGCGCTCGGCACCAGCAGGGCCGCGACCGCGATGTTGAAGTGCGCGACCCAGCGAGGGAAGATCGGGTCCGGCCGCGCGTCTAGGTAGACACTCAACGCCAGGCACAGGTTCTGCACGATGATCGTTCCGACCGGTGCGACGAAGAAGAACCACGCCATGTCGTTGAGCAGACTGATCAGCTCAGGGTCGCGTTCGGGTCTGAATGCGGCCATACCCCAGCAGTAATCGGCGAGGATGAACGCCGTCATGCCCACTCCGACGCAGATGATGTAGGCGTAGGTGAAAACGCTGCTGGACGTGGCGGTCCGGGAGATCTGCACGGCGGTCACCGCGAACAGCGGAACCAGCGAGCAGGCGATGAGATTGCACAGGATCGCGACGCCGAGGATACCGGTGACGTTGTCGGCGAAGAACTGCGCGACCTGCTCGGGAGTCGAGGTCGGCGACAGCGGCGGGGAGAATACCGGGAACAGCAGGTAGGCCAGCGCGAACAGCGCAGCCGCCGGCGGTGCGGTCCACAACAGGATGCGCTGGCCCCTGGTGTTCATCGCCACCGTTGTCGTCATCGCCACCGTCCCGGGTTGATCTGGACTCGCTCGTGAGAACTATTGTTCCGCTGCGTATTTGCGGAGTCGTTGGGCGGCCAGTTCGCGAAGCTCGCTCGACTTGATCTTGTCGCTGCCTGTCAGCGGGATGTCCTCATCACGGAAGAAGAGCACGTGCCGCGGGACCTTATAGCTCGCCAAGCGTTCCCGCAGAAATTCTCGGATGTCGTCAGCTCGAACGAAATTTCCTTCGTGCGGGACAACGCACGCGATGACGACCTCGCCGAGTGTCTCATGCGGCAAACCGACCGTCTTGGCCACTTTCACCGCGGAATGCTTGGCAAGTTCCTCGTCAACTTCGAGCGGTGACACATTCGCTCCGCCCGTCTTGATGATGTCCGTCAGCCTGCCGTCCCAGAACAACCGACCGGCCTCGTCGAGGTAACCGCCGTCGCCGGAGGGAAAAAATCCGTCCGAGTCGAGTGTCTCGGCCAGAGGCGTGCCGATGTAACCCAACATGAGCGTCGGACCCTTGACGCAGATCTCTCCGTGCTCGCCTCGTGGAACCGCGACGCCGGTAGACGGATCCGCAATTTTGATCGTCACGCCAGGCAGGGCGAAGCCCCAACTGTCGGCATGAACCTCGCGAGGCGTGTTGACTTCGACCATGGTTGAGAAGGTGAAGGTTTCGGTATTTCCGTAAGCACGGTCGGGAACGAACCGTTCGATGGTCACGGAGGGGTGCCGAACGATCGGCGTGGTGACGTCGGCAAACCGCATACTGCTCAGATCGGCAGTGTGCCAATTGGGTTCGGCTTCGATCTGCGCCCACTGGTGTGGCCATGCGAACGGATAGTTCACCCGTTCGGCAGCCATCAGCTCAAGGGCGGCAGTCGCAGTGAATGTCGGCTGCAGGACGAGGCACCCGCCGGCGGCGAGCGTGGCGCCCAATGACATCACGAAATTGCCGGACCAGAAGAAACCGTTCGCCGACCAGCAACGAATGTCGTCCTCCGGCCGGAATTTGCACACCCTTCGGAAACGCCACATCTGGATGGCAACGCCCCGATGCGCACTGAGGATGCCTTTCGGCTTGCTCGTTGAGCCCGACGAGAAGAACAGCGCCCCCACATCACTCGGACGAACCGACTCTGATGTCGCATATATCAATTCACGCGGTTCATCATGACCACGGGCGAGGAACCCATCCCACATGTCGATGCCGGGTGGTGCATCGCCGACCGCCACGAGATGACGGAGGAACGGAAATGTCTCGGATTGAAGCGTGCCCGGCGCCGTCGTAGCGATTTCGGGCACCAGTTCGGACAGCACGGACAGGAAATCCGTTTTCAGCACAGTTCTTTCGAACAACAGCACTGCAACGCTAGAGGTGTTGAGTAGATACTCGAGCTCGGCGGGGGTCGAGAATGTGCTGAGTGCGACGGCCACCCCCCCGGCGAGCGAGATGCCGAAGAACGCCGAGATCCACTCGGGGCGGTTCGTCATCAAGACGCCGACCCGGGTGTCCTTGCCGACCCCGGTCGCGCGCAACGCGCACGCCACCTCGAGTGCGCGTTCCCACAGTTCGGCGTACGTCCAGCGCGTGTCGCCCTCGGCCGACCGGAAGACGAGCGCTTCGCGGTCGCCGAACATTGAGGTCACATCGCGTAGAAACCCGGGCAGCGTGAGCGTCCCTAGTCCCGGCTCGTCGCTCAACGATGGCCCGGACACGATCGAGAGCGATGTCGCCGGCTCAGCGCTCGTGTGCTGACTACTCACGCTGGTAGCTCGACCTCGGCTATACAGCTCACGAGCTCCTCCCCGTTCTGATTGGTCAGTCGCAGCTTCACCTGGACGAGCGGCACCCCCCACGATGACTCGGCCTCTTTGCCAATGATTTCGGCGTCGAAGTACGTCACGTCACCCTCGAAAGCCGGACCGCGGAAGTCGGCCTTACTGTGACGGACCATCCCGTCGTGGCCAGCCCAGTAGGCGAGATAGTCGGTGCACCAGGCGCCCATCGTCGCGCCGTAGCCGTACGCGCGCGCCATACCGACTTCACTGGCCCTGTCGGCGTCAATGTGACCCCGAGACGGCCCTAGATAGAGACCGTCACGCTTGCGGGGATCAATGAACGCGTCTTCTTCGTCAAACGCGAAATCCTTACCGAAGCCCGGGTCCTGGTAGACCCACGGATCCTCGACACCGGCCGGGGTGACCCATTCGAATGAGCCCCATATGTTAAAGACAAACGCGCGGTATTCAGTGGTGAAGGTCGCGATGCTGTGAGGACCGATGACACGACGCGGCAGGGTGTCGCCAACCTTTACTTCGTCGAAATGCGGTGAGACACCCAGCCGGTTGGACTCGAGCCAGTCGCGGCGAAGCCTGTCGACCTCTTCCAGCTCAAGCTGTGTCCATCGCTTGATGTCGCCGAGTTGGCTCTCGAACATCCCGCGCTTTTTCGCTTCTTCGTACAGATAGCGGATCGCTGTTGACCGCTCGCGGGCCACGAGGACGCCGTTCTGGTTGGTGTGGGTGGTATCACCGCGCGAAAACATCGTGGGCCCAGCGAATTTGGTCTCTACGACCTTATAGTCATGGAACCGGCGTTTCTGAAACAGCTTGTCCCCCGGGCGCACCGGGCAGCCGTAGAACCACCACTCCTCTCCGCCGAAGATGAGGTGGCTGTTCGGAATGTGCCCCACGCAGGCAGGTCCTGCCCCGTGTCCGTAATCCAGTCCGACTGCGATGGACTGTGGCGCGATCAGCCCGCCGAATTTCGAGTCGCGCGCGAACCGTTCATCCCAGTGGAGCGGGTTGGGGTAGTCCATCGCCATCACCCAGCGGCGAATGTCGGAAGAGCTGCACGCGTCCCACAGTTGGCCGCCGCCGACAGGCTGTCCCACCCGATGATCGACATCAGATAAATCCAGCTCGACGAGCGGCGATTGGGCGCCTGCGGAGGCCGACTTCCTGGCCATGATGTTCTCCTGTTCAGCGATTGACGTTGGTACTAGCGATACGACGCTGCCTAGGCGCCTGGTCCTGGACGGCACGACGCACCGCGATGCGTTCAAAGGCCGAACTCTCGATCGATGGCCTGGTCAGGGAGCGCCTCCCAACGTCGATGGACGCACGCCCTCAGGGAAGTGCGCGCACGCTCCGTTGGAGCCAGTAGGGCGCCATCTTCTTTTATGGGCATCATCATCCGCAGTATTCGGTATTCGTTGATGCTGCTATCTGCTTATGATGATTGTCAAGAAGCGCGCACATTGACTTCCATGAAAGGAGAACGTTATTCTCGCCGCACACCTTCAACGGAGATGGGGCCGAGTTGCTTCTAGAACTCGACGATGACCAGCGCCTTTGGCGCGATACGGTCCGAGAGGCGGTGTCGAAGCGATGCCCGCCGTCCCTTGTCCGGCAGATCGCTGAAGGTGGCGCCGAGGCTGATCCGCTGTGGGCGTGGTACATCGATCAGGGTTGGACAGACCTCGTCAACACCGAAGATTTCGTCGAGCTTGCCCTCGTCCTCGAGGAACTCGGCCGAGCGGGCGATCCGACGCCTTTCTTGGCGTCCATGACCCAGTTCGCACCCTTGGTTGGCGACCGGTTCGACCCAGCACGCGTCGGCGCCGCGGTGTACACCGGCGTCACCGCACACCGCGACCACGGAGGGTGGGCTCTCGACGGTACGGCCCATTTCGTCCTCGACGGTGATCGCGCAGACCAGCTTGCAGTGGTCACCGCCGCCGGAGTATTCGTCGTCAACGCCAGTGAGGTGACTGCCCGTCGGGCCAACATCTTCGATCCCGTCCTGCATGTGGCAGACCTCCACTTCGCGGGCGTGCGTGTCGCCGAAGAGAACCGGGTCGCCGCCGACGCCGAACGGGCGTGGCACATCGCCCTCACCGCGATGGCGATTACGACAGTCGGGGCCTGTCAACGCATCGTTGATCTCACACTGGAACACCTCAAGCAGCGCTATCAATTCGGAGTCCTGATCGGCTCGTTTCAGGCGCTCCAACACAAGGCCGCGGACATGCACGTGGCGATCGAGCGGGCGCGAGCCTTGTCATACTTTTCGGCTCTGACGATCACCGCTGACGATCCACGTCGCCGCCTGTCCTCCATGATGGCCAAAGCCGCAGCGGGCGAGGCTCAGTCAGTGGTCGTGCAGCACGGCATGCAGTCCTTCGGTGCGATGGGCTTCACGTGGGAAAACGATCTACAGTTCGCCGTAAAACGCGCGAGAGCAGGGGAACTGATGTTGGGCGGCGCTGCGGAGCATCGCGCACTTATCGCCAAGGAGTACCGTGCAGCTGACTTTTGATGACGATGTCGAATCGTTCAGGGCTGAATTCTCGGCATTCCTTGACGACAATCTGCCGGCCGAAGCCGATACTGTCGAGCGTCCGCGGTCAGTCTCACATATGCCAACGTGGGCCCGGAAATGGCAGCGACTTCTGTTCGACAACGGCTGGTTACTGCCCGCCCAGCCTCCAGAATTCGGAGGTCGCAACGCAACCGTTCTGCAGCAGTTCGTCCATCTCGATGAATTATGTCGACGACGCATCTACCACAGTTTCAACCCGCAAGGCGTCAATATCGTTGCGGCCTCGCTGATCACGTTTGGAACACCCGAGCAGCAACAGCGCTGGGCGTTGCCGGTGTTACGCGCCGAAATGACCGCATCGCTCGGAATGAGCGAGCCCAGCGCGGGGTCTGACCTCGCATCGTTGCGAACACGCGCCATCCGCGATGGTGACGACTTCGTCGTCAACGGCCAGAAGGTGTGGACGTCGGGCGCCCACGACGCCGACTTCTTGTTGACATTCGTTCGCACCGACCCGGATGCCCCTAAGCACAAGGGAATTTCAGCGCTGATAATCCCGACCAAGGCCGAGGGCGTCGTGTGTCGACCATTCCCAGATGTCGCCAATCAAGACAACCTCGACTTCAATGAGGTTTTCCTCACCGACGTCCGAGTCCCTGCCGAGAATCTCGTAGGGGGGCTACACCAAGGATGGATGGTGGCCAACGGGTCACTCGGGCACGAGCGCACGATGATGTGGCTCATGCTGGCCGACCGGATTGACAACCTCATGGCCGACTGCCGGCCCCGCACCGATGTCGAACGCGATCGATTCGCCTCGACGATCATTGACTACCAAGCGCTTCGCGCGATGGGATCAGCAGCATTGGGTCGCGCCGCGCGCGGAGAGCAGGACACCGCATCGATTTCCGTGCTCAAACTTTTCGGCTCTGAAGCCGAGATGCGAGCAGCAGACCTCGCGCTGAGCTCGGCGGGCATTGACGGCCTTCGGCATCCGGTGACCGAGCGCTATGAGCATATGAATCCCGATGAGTACTTCGCCAGCAGGTTCGAGCGATATACGCGCGGTCTCGCGGCAACCATCGCTGGCGGTACATCCGAAATTCAGCGCAACATCATCGCGCAACAGGTACTTGGTCTTCCGCGCGCCCCGAAACGCGACTGACGACGAATCGCCGTCGGAGACGGTGCAAGACCGATTGGAGAACTCGTGGCTGACGCGAAGTGGGATGCGATGACCTGCGTCAAGGTCAACAGGCGGGCGAGCATCGTCGAGGTACGCCTGAATCGGCCTGAGAAAATGAACGCGATCAACAGCACGATGGAAAAGGAATTCTACTCAGTCCTCGCAGACTGCGATCACATGGACGATGTCAAGTGCGTTGTCCTCACTGCCGAGGGCGCCAACTTCTCATCAGGTCACGACGTTCAACAAGTCGCTGCCGAGACGATCGGCGGGCAGGCACCGGCGACGATCCAGGATAAGTATTGGGTACATACCGGCGACCTCCTCCCCCCGTGGCGCTTCACCAAAGGGCTTGTCGTCGCCGCCAAAGGTTACGTCGGACCTCATGCGAACACGTTTCTGCTCGCCGCCGACATAGTCATAGCCGCGGACAACTCCCGCTTCAGTTGGGAAGAATCTCGAGTCGGCGTCGGCGCACCGTACGGCCCCTATGCACTCATGCCCTTCCACTTCCCCATCCGTGTCATGAAGCAGCTTGTGGATGACAGGCGGGTGGCTAGATGCAGAGACGGCACATCGACTGTTCTACGTGAACAGAGTCGTCGCTCTCGGTGAGGAAGAGAACGAGGCAATGCGCTTTGCGCAGCAGATTGCGCGGATGGCCACCGGCGACCTCATCGCCAACAAGCGCGGTACGCACCGACTCTACGAAGCGGCGGGCCTTTCCGCGATGGTCGATGTGGGTCGAGACCCATATGTTCCCAGCGCCGAAGCGGCAATCGCCAAAGAACACCATCTACGCCTGATCCATGAGAAAGGTGTGAGAGCAGCTGTACGCGAACGTGATACGGGTTGGGATGACGAAGTAAGCAAAGTATGAACGCGTGATTCCGGCACCCACCGATACTGCGAGAAGGGAAGAAATGTCAGACGCGAATGCAATCGTCGCGGCGATCAATGCGCACTGCGAAACCTTGAGTAATCATGACAAGGATGGCTGGCTTGCTCTTTGGGCCGATGACACAGTTCTAGAAGACCCGGTGGGAGTCGATACTTACACCGGTATCGAGAGTCTGCGCACTTCGTTCTGGAAGTTGGTCACCGATCTCTCCCCGATGAAGCTATGGATTGAACGCGATGTGATCGTCTGCGGTAACGAAGCCATCGCCATCCTGCAAGGCGTGGTTACCCGCGAGGGATCGCTACAGCACGTCGGCCCCCTGGTGGATCACTTCACCTTCAATGACGCCGGCAAGATTTCGATGATGCGCGCCTTCTGGAAGTACGCATGACGTCGGCGTGGACGGATGGAAACACATACGTGATCAACCCCTATCAGGAGCGCGCAGTGCCTTGGACTTCTGACTTGCGTTCGCAAGAGACACTGCCTGCCATCGTAAATCGCATGGCCAAAGCACATCCGGACAAGAACTTCTTGCAGACTGTAGAGGGCGCATCGGCAACCTGGGGCGAGCTTCAAGAGGCGATGATCCTTTGGGCGGCCCGCTTTCTTGCTCTCGACGTAAAGAAGGGTGACGTCGTCGTGACCCTCCTCGACGCCGGCCCGGACTCATTAGCCGCCTGGCTGGGCCTTTCAAGTATCGGTGCCACAGATGCCGCAACGAATCCGGAATTCCGGGGTCGTATGCTCGCATACGCAATCAACAACTGCCAGCCCACACTCATCGTTGTTGCAGCGCACTACGTAACGTTCGTGGAGGCTGTCGCCGCGGAATTGCAATCGGTAGAGCGCGTCCTAGTTCTGGATGCTGGGCCTAGCGACCTCCCAGAGCGGTCATCGTTGCCCGGCCTGACGCCGCTGCAGACACTTCGTCCAGACGTCGCGGAGGCCTGCCGGCTGATGCGTGAGCCTGAGATGCACGAAATTGCTTGCATAACGTACACATCCGGCACTACAGGACCTTCGAAGGCAGTCATGTTGCCGTGGGGACAGCTGCACTCGATCAATCTGGGCACATTCCCAATCGAGGACCTTGCGCCATCCGACATCTTCTACTGCACTACCTCTCACGCCCATTTCGGATCCAAATCGATCCCCTACCACGCAGCGATGGTCGGCGGCGAAGTTGTCATTAGGTCCCGATTTGCCCTTAACAGCTTCTGGCAGGACGTGTCGAAATTCGGCATAACCACCGGCATGCTCGTCGGATCAATGGCGGACTTGTTGGTGAGTGCTTTTGAAAGCCCCTCGGAAAGAACCTCGCTCAAGAATTTATTCATGGCTCCGCTTGGTGCTTCCTATGAGCAGTTCAGCAAGAGATTCGGCACGCGCATCTGCACCGTTTACAACAGTACTGAGAGTGGTGTCGCGATACGGTCGGGGTGGAACCCGACGAACCCGCGCACCGTAGGTCGTGTTCGAGAGGGTTATCCCGGTTTCGAGGTCAGACTCGTAGACGAACACGACTATGAGGTTCCCGAGGGAACGCCTGGAGAATGCGTTATCCGCGCCAACGTGCCATGGGTTATGAACGCCGGCTACCTGAACAACGATGCCGCGACGGCAGCCGCTTGGCGCAACGGATGGTTCCACACGGGCGATGCGCTCGCCCGCACTCCCGACGGCGACTATGTCTTCGTTGACCGGTTGAAGGATGTGATCCGGCGCCGGGGTGAGAACATCTCATCGTTCGAGGTCGAAGCCGACGTGCTCCAAGATCCGGACATCGTCGAATGCGCCGCCGTAGCTGTTCCGGCCGATAGCAGCGAAGACGAGATCCTATTGTTCGCGGTGACACGCCCCGGAACATCGATCGAACCGCAGGAGTTGTGCGCGGACCTCGAGGGAAGAATGGCGCGTTTCATGGTTCCACGTTATATCGAAATCATTGACGAGCTACCGAAGACCCAAGCGACACAACGCATTATCAAAGCCGACTTGCGCCAACGCGGTCTGGGGCCACACACATGGGACAGACAGAGTCAGAGGTTCCGCACTCAAGACAGTGCGCCCAATTAGAGATATCAAAGGACAGATTATGACGAATGATAAGACTACTTCGACAACCGGATGTCCGGCCGGTGAGGATCGGCTCGAATCCCTTGCGGGCGTGTCTTTCATCGACCCAGCCATTCAAGAGAAACCATTCGCCTACTACCGGACACTTCGCAACGACGACCCGGTGCACTACGAGGACGATCTCGGGATGTACCTCGTGTCGCGGCACGAAGACTTGATGGCCGTGCTTCGCGATCCTGTCGTTTTCTCTCAAGAGCTCGGATACTACCGACAAATGGCTCACGGCCACCTTGATGCGATGAAAGACATCCTGATACGTGAGGGAGGCGGGTTCTTCCCAGACGTCGCGAACATCGATCCACCGCGCCACACCCGCGTGCGCCGCCTGCTGTCGCAGGCCTTCAGCAGACGCCGGATGAAATCCTTTGAACCGCAATTCGAGCGGCTGGTCGACGAGCTCATCGACGGATTCATCGACCTCGGTGAAGTGGATGGTTTGCACGATCTCGCGCTGCCGATGGCGATCGCCTTCAGCATCGAGCAATTGCAGGTTGATGATCTCGAGATGAGCACGATCAAGCGCTGGGGAAGCGCATATTTGTCGCAGTTCAGTCTCACAAACACGCGTGAGGACATGATCCGTGCGGCTCATGAGCTCTGTGAAATGCAGAACTATTTGATCGCACTTGTCCGCAGACGAATGCACACTCCAGAAGACGACATGCTCTCCGACATCATCAGAGCCGACGCCGGGGACGAGGAACCTCTCAGCTTCGAGGAATTGGTTGCCACCGCCCGGGCGCTTCTCATCAACACCCATGACTCAATGTCATCGGCGTTCACGAACATCCTGTTCAAAGTTGCGACGGACGCCGCGATCTCCCGGCAGTTTTACGAAGCGGCTGATGACGATTCGCAGATGGGGCGGTTCGTCGAAGAATTGATGCGTCTGGAACCGCCGGTACGGGCATTGTCTCGCGTGACAACCGAGCCGGTAACCTTAGGCGACATTCCGCTTCCGGAGGGCGCGCATCTCCTCATACTCTTCGCATCGGCGAATGACGACGAAGAGGTCTTCGAGTGTCCGCGGCAGTTTGATTCGACTCGTACCAACATACGGAAGAGCCTGACCTTCGGAGCTGGCGTTCACCTATGCCTGGGCATCGCACTGGCCCGCATGCAACTTCTTGTAGCAGCGCGACAAACAGCAAGGCGGCTAAAAGATCTCAGGTTGGCTATACCGATCGAAGACATTCGCTACTTGCCGAACGCTGCCCTGCTGGCAATGGAAAGTCTTCCTCTTCTCTTCACACCGAAGGACCTAGAGGAAGCACAGGACGTAGAAGGGCTGCACATATGACCTGCGATCCTACTAATGTGCCTGCGCCACATGAGGTGGACATCGAGACACTGAGAGACAAATACCGAGAAGAGCGGGATCGACGACTTCGCCCTGATGGCCAGGAGCAATACGCTGCCGCATTCCAGGAGTCTGAGGCAGTCGACTTCAGCGACCCGCACATGACGCGTTCATCGCGTCCTGCCATCAGCGACGCGGTCGACGTCGTCGTACTTGGTGGTGGGTGGGCCGGCGTACTCGCCGGGTACCACTTGCGAAAGGCTGGTGTGACGAATTTTCGAATCATCGAGCAGGCAGGTGATTTCGGCGGTGTGTGGTACTGGAACAGATATCCTGGCCTGTCTTGCGATAACGACTCCTACTGCTACCTTCCCTTGCTGGAAGAGATGCAGTTCTTTCCGTCTAAGAAATTTGCCGATGGACTCGAGATCCGCGAGTACTGCCAAAGCGTCGCAAGAAAATTCGAGCTCTACAAGGGTGCGCTGTTCCACACATGCGTCAGTGCTCTGCGGTGGGACGAGTCGATCAAACGGTGGCACGTCACAACAGATCGCGGCGACGATCTGCGAGCACAGTTCGTCATCATGGCCATGGGCCCCATCAATACACCGAAGGTTCCCCGCGTCGCGGGACTGCAGGATTTCCAGGGCAAAATGTTCCACACCGCCCGATGGGACTACGAGTACACCGGCGGGAGCCAGCGCGAGCCGATTCTCGACAAGCTGGCCGACAAGCGAGTGGCAATCGTAGGTACGGGAGCTTCCGCCATCCAAGCGGTGCCGTTCCTCGCGCGACACGCCAAGCAGCTTTACGTGCTTCAACGCACCGCCTCTACCGTGGACGAGCGCATCAACACTCGCACCGACGGATCTTGGCTCGCGACACTGCAACCCGGTTGGCAGCGCGAGCGCCAAATGAATTTTCACCGTGCCGCAATCGACGGTCTGACACCGGGTGAACAAGATCGCATCTGCGATATCTGGACAGAGATCAACAGGAACCTCGCAGCTGAGTTTGATCAATCAGGCTGGCCGCAGTCACCTGAGGAGTTTCTTGCCACGCGCGAGGTGATGGACTACCGCGTCATGGAGCGGTTGCGAGCGCGCGTTGATGCCGTGGTAAAAGACAAAGAGACCGCCGAGATTCTCAAACCCTGGTATCGGCACATGTGCAAGCGGCCCGCCTCGAGCGACGAATTCTATCCGGCATTCAACCGGCCGAACGTACGACTCCTTGACGTCTCTGACACGCGCGGCGTGGAGCGCCTGACCAGCCATGGCTTCATACACCAGGACGTCGAGTATGAGATCGACTGTTTGATATTCGCTAGTGGCTTCGAGGTAACCAGCGACCTCCAACGTAGGTGGGGAATCGAAAAGATCTCCGGCCGGTGTGGTCAATCCCTATACGACCACTGGGCACGCGAGTTTCGGACCTTGCACGGTGTGATGACCCACGGATTCCCGAATCAGTTCTTTGTCGGTTTCTTCCAGGGTGGATTCAATGCCTCGACGACGGAGACATTCAACAACCAGGGTCGCCACATCGCATGGATCATCAGCCAAGCACTTCGCCGCGGTGCCCGGACCGTAGAGCCGAGCCCCGAGGCGCAAGACGCGTACGTCGACCATATCCGTGAAGTCGCCGTCGACACATCCGCGTTCATCCGAGAATGCACACCCGGATATTTCAACAACGACGGACAAGAAGTCGCAGACGAGGAAGGCGAGCTCCGGCCACGGACCTACACCGGTGAGACATATGGGCTGGGGTATTACGCGTTCGAAAAACTCCTGGAGGACTGGCGTTCTAACGACGACCTGTCGGGGCTGGTCGTCGAAACGTGACTCACAGACTGGTCACATCGGCACCTTTCCCGCTCATGGGCTCACCACTCCCCCGGCTGCGAAGTGGCAGACCACGACTCATATGACCCGTATCGAACCATTACCGGTCCAGGCATATCCCAAAGAAATGCGCGCCGCGATGTCAGCCGTGCAACCCAACGACTCTCGGCACCAACCATGCAGAGTAGCGGCCGCCCAAAGCCGCGTAATCTGCTCGGCGTCAGGCGCGTCATCCCGCTTTAGCGCGCGCCTATTTCGCCTTCAACGGTCACCTTCTACATTCGACGACCCTGACCACGCGGCTGCGCGAACTCCTCGGCATGAGGGTCGCCGCAGTTTGACGTTGCAAATCGGAATGGGCGCAGCATTTGTTCATCGCCCGAGACGCTGGACTCAGCGACGAGGCTGCCGCGACAACCCGCCGTCATGCGACCATAAGCACAACGCGCTGACATCCGCGAATTTTCCTTCGGGCACTTCGACATGTATCTCGGCGCCCCGTTCGAGCGGGCCGTCGGCGACTACACCGAGTTTCTTCAGCCAACATCCCAATGCGAACGTGATCGCACACGAGGTCTCGCCGCGCTCGACCCTGACCTCAGGCGCCTGCTACGACCGCAGCGTCCTGGTGAACACTTATCAGGCCACGAAGCTCTCGGCGGCGAATGCGTCCACTGTTATCCGAGGTATGTGCGAAAAGCCATCTGTATGCCACGGGAAACAACATGTCGCGATACCGACCCGGTGTTCAAGTTCTACATCGGTATAAGCGCGCGAATAATTGCTGACCTCTACCCGGTCCACGGTTGCTGACCCTCCTGGACCTTCGTCATTCTCCGTTCGTACAAGCCCGAATCCACCCTCGAGACGGTGCGTGAACCTACCCGCCGGGGCCATTGGGCCACTTGAGAAGTGAGCCACCATCAACGCGGATCTGTTGCCCGGTGATGTAACGACTGTCCTCACTGGCCAGGAAGACGCCGAGGTTGGCCATGTCTTCGGGTTCGACATACGGTATCGGCATCGCTTGGAACAGTGTGAACAGCGGCTCGGCGTCTTCGCGAGTCGGCTTCTTTCCCTCGGCGACAAGGTCCGGACGGAACAAGCTGTACATCCCATCATTCTGAAGTAGATGGGTGTTGCAGTTGGTCGGATGAATTGCGTTGACGCGAATCATCTGTGGTGCAAGCGCCAAACTCATCTCCTCTACGTACTCCATAACGATTCGCTTGCTCCACCCGTATCCGGAACCACCGGGTCCCATGTCCGGACTTGTGGTCGTTCCCCGGATCATCCCTGCGGTCGATCCGGTGACGATAATCGATGATCCAGTGGAGAGATGGGGAATGCTAACCGCCACGGTGTTCATGACCCCGAGCAGATCGACGTCGGAAGCGTCGACGAACTGCATGGGGTCGGGCTTGCCCATCGCCATCGGCAGAATACCGGCGTTGGCGACGACGATGTCGAGGCGACCGAGCTCTGCCAGTCCAGCCTCGACAGCGTCCCTCAGTTCGTGTCTCTCCCGGACATCGGCCACCCGTGTCACCACTCGTCGACCGGTTTCCTTTACCGATCGCTCCATGTCGGCGAGATCTTCCGGTGTCGCCAACGGGTATGGGTTGGAGGGAATGTCACGACAGATGTCGATTCCGATGATATCGGCGCCTTCTCTGGCCATTGCGATCGCGTGAGCCCGCCCCTGGCCTCTTGCCGCGCCCGTGATGAACGCGACTTTGCCTTCGAGTTTTCCAGTCATTCAGACCTCCTTAGTTGAATGCGGACAGCACATCGGTTATTCGACGATCTCCTGGGTCGGCGCACCAGCGACTCAGTCATCACTTGCGATCGCCCGCTCGGGGCAGTTGGCGATGGCTTCCTGCACCGCGTCTTCATACTCTGTGGGTACCGCAGAAGGATCGGCGACGGCGTAGCCATCGTCGGTCATCTCGAACACTTCAGGGCACAGGGTCAGGCACATACCGTGTCCGCGGCAACGGTCCTCGTCGACAGTCACTTTCACCGGACGTCGAACTCCAGGTGCAGCTGCGTCAGCCCCCGCAGGATGTACGTCGGAATGTAGCGGTATCGCCGGGCGCCGGGCGGGCCGTGTTCGGACTCGGCGATACGGATGTCGGATGTGCGGTCGAGAAGTCGCTCGAGGCCGACGCGAGTCTCGGCCCGTGCCAGCGGAGCACCAGGGCAGCTGTGGATCCCCCGCCCGAATGCGAGGTGCTGGCGGGCGTTCTTCCGTCGAAGGTCAAAGGTATCCGGATCCTCGAAACGGCGTGGGTCACGATTGGCCGCCCCGTTGAGGACCATGACCGTGGTCCCGGCACCGACATCGGTGTCGCCGATAGTGGTGGGTACTCGGGACAGTCGGAAGTCACCTTTCACCGGTGCTTCGAACCGCAAGCACTCTTCAATGAAATTCGGCAGCTGGCTTCTATCTGCGCGCAAGCCGGCCTGGACGTCGGGGTTGTCCCCGATGACCTTCAATGCCGTGCTGAGCAGTCGAACAGTGGTTTCCTGACCGGCGGAGAAGACGTTGGTGGCCACGCGTACGACATCCCCGACCCCTGGCAGCGAGCCGTCTGGAAACGTCGCCGCCGCAAGACCGCTCAGAACGTCGTCCGTTGGCTCCGCTCGACGGTCCTCGATGTATGTCGCAAAAATGTCGTAGAGGTATTCGAGCGGAGTCTGAGCCAGGGCCTTATCCGCGTTTCCGAATCCGCTGCCGTGCGTTCCGCGGGCGAGCCTATCCAGGAGTTCGGGGCGGTCCTCTTCGGGTACACCGAGCAGATCCGCGATCACACGCAGTGTGAAGGGTTGTGCGAAATCCGCAATGAACTCACCCTTTCCGGACGTCAAGAAGTTGTCAAGGATGTCGTCGGCGAGCTGCCACATCGCATCCTCGTTCTCCTTCAGCCGTTTCGGCGTGATGAGGCGCATCAACAGCGCGCGATGATCGGTATGCGTCGGCGGATCCAAAGTCGGCAGTTGATCGTTGAACGGGAGCGCGTCGCGGTGCTCTGCGATCAGGTCTGTGATGTCGTCGCCTTCGAGCGGCACGGGGAAGCCCGGAAAAGGGCCACTCACCGAGACGCAGGAGGAGAAGGTTGCATCGTCGTTGTACACATCGACGGCTTCCTGCCAGCCGGTGACCATGGCGACGCCGTAGCGGTCCTCGCGTGTGACCGGACACTTGTCGCGCAATGCTGCATAGAAAGGGTACGGATCCTTGGTGAGTCGACCGTCGCGGAAGAAGTCGACATCCGTCAAGTCCTCAGTCATGTGTTACCTCATCTGAGTCGTTGGCCACCGTCAGCCGGTGGAGGGGTATCACTTTTGCGAATCGCGTTGATGCTGAAGTTCGTCCGCGACCGTCGTGTGCATTTGGCACGCTGATCAGCTCGCCCCAGCGGGGAAGGCGACCGACTTGATCTCCGTGTACTGGTCAAACCCGGCCGTACCGTTTTGTCGTCCAATTCCACTCGCTTTATATCCGCCGAACGGTGTGTCGGCGCCGTAACCGGCTGTGCCGTTGATGCCGATGAAGCCGGCTCGAAGTCGCCGCGCCACCCGCAACGCGCGCTCCGTTGAACCCGACATGATGTTGCCAGCGAGGCCGTACGGGCTGTCGTTGGCAATGCGGACTGCGTCGTCCTCGTCGTCGTAGGGGATGACCGAAGCACCGGCCCGAAGATTTCCTCCTGCGCGATGGTCATCGAGTTGTCCACATCGACGAAAAGCGTGGGTGTAACGAAGAAACCGTTGTCCAACCCGTCGGGTCGTTCGGACCCACCCACAGCGAGAGTTGCGCCCTCGGCGATCCCCTTGTCGATGTAGCCGCGGATGCGGGCCCGTTGCCGGTCCGAGATCACCGGACCGCACAGGGTGGCGGGATCCTGCGGATCTCCCGGCGCCACGCCACTATAGATGCCCTTGAGAATCTCGACACCCTCGTCGTAGCGAGACCGGGGCAACAACAGACGGGTCGGGTTCGCGCAACCCTGACCCGCGTGCACACAAGGAGCGATGCCCATCATGCAGCCGAAAGCGAGGTCAGCGTCGTCGAGCACGATAGTGGCCGACTTCCCGCCGAGTTCGAGGAAAAGACGCTTCATAGTGGCTGCGCCCTTTTCCATGATCCTCTTGCCCACGCCCGTCGAACCGGTGAACGAGATGAGATCCACCTTCGGTGACATAGTGAGTTGTTCACCGATCAGATGATCGGAGGCCGTCACGACGTTGAGAACTCCCGCGGGGATGTCGGTATGGTCGGCGACCAGCCGGCCCAATCGTGTTGCATTGAAGGGCGTGTCCGGTGCGGGCTTGAGGATGACCGTGTTGCCGGTGGCGAGCGCCTGGCCAAGTTTCTGAATGGTGACTTCGAACGGGAAGTTCCATGGCACGATCGCGCCGACGACCCCCACTGCTTCGCGCCACACGTGTCGCGTGGTGTTGACCCCCGTCACCGATATCACCGCGTCCCCGAGTGAGAGCTCCCACGGATAGGTGTCGATGAGGGATGCAGGATATCGCAACGCATCTTCCAATGGCGCATCTAGCTGCGGGCCGTGCGTCAGCGCCCGGGGACAACCCACCTCCCGGATGAGTTCCTCGCGCAGCTCCTCACGCTCCGCCTCGATCGCATCCTGGAGTTGTTGCAGACAACGCTGACGAAAGCTGTGGTTCGTAGACCAATCCGTGCCGTCGAAGGCTTCACGAGCCGCATCGATCGCCGCCGACATGTCCTCGGCCGAGGCATCGGACACCTCGCCGAGCATTTCCTCGGTGGCCGGATTGATGTTCGCAAACCCGCCTGCTCGACCCTCAACCAGTTTTCCGTTGATGAGCATCCTGCGTTCGAAGCTCGTGTCAGTCGGCATTCGTTGCGTCCCTTGGATCAGCGTTCCCACGTTTCTCGGTCAAAACCGCATCTTGCAATGCACCGAACGCCGGAATTCCCAACATCATTCGGACCATGCGATGGAGCGCACGCGCCGGCAGTATCCGATTCATGATCAGTAGCATTCGCGCATCAAAGCCGACGGCTCGACGCACGAACGGCGAGTTACGGTTGAGTTCCTTGCTCAGGCGGTCGGCAAAGCGCTGCGGGGATTTGGCCGACAGCTTGATGGCCATTCGTCCGCGTCTGTCCATCTTTGCGTGGTGGACGGCGTAGGGGCCGGCCAAATCACGCACATCGGTGGCACCCGCATCGGTGATGATCTCGGTGTCGTAGGTTCCGGTCACCAGAATAGTCACCCCAATTCCGAATGAGGCGACCTCACTTGCCAGGGACTCACCCCACCTTTCAAGAGCACCCTTTACAGCGGAATATGCGGCGGTGGAGGGCATTCCACGTATACCCGCTTGGCTGGAGACCAGCAGGACCCGGCCTGTGCCCGCAGCGCGCATAGTGGGTAGGAGGGCTTTCGTGAGTGCGACCGGGCCGAAGATGTTTGTCGCGAACATCCGCTCCCATACCTCAAGGGGGGTCTCCTCAACCATTCCAGCGGCCGATATTCCCGCGTTGTGCACCAACGCATTTGGCGCTCCTACCGCTGCGAGAATCGACCGTGCGGCTGCTTCAACAGACACGGGGTCGGTCAGATCCAGTTGGACACCGATGAGGCGATCATCGCCGTCGACGGCACCCGTGGCCGCCCGCAAGTGTTTGAGGCCAACTTCTAACTGAGCGCATCGCGGCGACCACCGTCCAGCCCTCGTCGTAGAGTCGCTTGGCAGATGCGAGACCGAGCCCGCGCGAAGCGCCGGTGATGACGACGCTGCGCGTCGGTGCCATCGTCAGATCTCGCCGAAGCGATCTACGAGGCGGGAATTGACACCATCGGGCTCCAATTCGCGAGCAACAAGGTAGCCACAACCCATCCACGCTCGGCGAGTCCAGTTCCCGAACGAGATGCGGGTACCGGGAGCTCCCGAGGCAGCTGGAATCGATTTCACCCGCTCGAGGGCTTCCTTCACGCCACGCGGACTGAGCGGCTGGGCATCCTGGATTGCCTGAAGAACGGTCACGGCGACATCGCGGTTCACCACCGGGACGCAGTACTCCGGCCGGCGCCCGTGGAGTTTCTCGAATTCATCGAGGAATTGCTGTCCTACCGGATTGCCCTCGTCGTACTGGTCCACGCCCGTCCAACCCATGAACGCCTGCCACATGACCGGGTTGATCCAGGCGTTCTCGAATGCGGTGCCGGCGAATCGCGGAGGATCCCAATTAAGTTCCTCGAGTGCAGGATTCACGAAGACCAGACCGAATCCGAAGCCTGCGTGAACGAGAGCCTGGGCGTTAGCTTCGCGAAGGTTGCGCACAGCTCTACTGACGTCTTGAGCTGTCTGCGCGATCGTCTCGACCCCGACGATCCGAATCCCACGCCGTGCGCGGCTTTTCGGAAATTCGCGACATAGGACTCTCCGACCAATGAGGCTTCCATCAGGATTCCCACATCGTTTAAGATTCCGTTTCACGAGGAGATCGGTCCAGAAGATGGGCTCGTCGTAATGCGAGCCCATGGGAAATGCGAATATCCACTCGCCGAGCGCGAGGTCGGAGCCGGTGACACTGATCGCCGGGACCCGGAAGCGCTCCTCGATCGCCTCTTTTGCCGCAACGATGTTGTCCCCGATATTCGGTCCGAAAACCAGCAGACAGCCCTCCTCCACTAGTTCCTCGTACGCATCGATGACGTTTTTCACCGTCCCTTGGGCAGTCCCTCCACCTCGCGGTACACGATCTCGACCCGACGGTCGATGAGCCCCTTGTCGAACGCGTCTTGGAACACCATGTCGAACGGGATAGTGAGGTCGTCATACATCTCCTTCGGATAGTCGCCGAGAAGGAAGTCCATCAGATAGCCGATCTTGATCGGTTCGGCCGTGCTCTCGTAGGACATCAGAACCTCCAGATTGTGTGTTGATTGGTAGTCAAGGATTAGCGCGAGCATTCCGAGCTGGATCGAAACGGAAGGCGCTGATTTGGAGCTAACCGATCGGATCGAACTCGATGTGCAGCTTGGTCAGACCCCTCATGATGAACGTCGGTTCGTAGTCGTACGTGCGCGATTCGGCGCGCCCATGATGTTCTTCGGAGATCCGGATGTTCGCCATCCTGTCGAGCATTCGATCGATCGATATCCGCGCTTCCGTTCGTGCCAAGGGTGCGCCGGGGCAGGAGTGGGGACCGCGCGCGAAGGCGACGTGTTCGCGCACGTTCTTCCGATCGAGTTGAAATTCGTCGGGCCGATCGAATTTTCGGGGATCTCGATTCGCGGCACCGGGCAGCAACATGATGGTCGTACCCGCCTTGATCGGGCAGTCCCCTATCGCCGTGGTGGTCTTGGCGATCCGGAAGTGACTTTTCACCGGGCTTTCCAGTCGCAGAGTTTCTTCCAGGAACACCGGGATGAGCGAACGGTCAGCGCGCAGTCGTTCTTGAACGTCGGGGAACTCGCCGAGATTTCGCACCGCCTGAGACAGGAGCTTCGTCGTCGTTTCCTGTCCCGCGGCAAAGAGGAACGTCGCCAGCTTGACAACCTCGTCGATCTCGGGGACCTCGCCGTCCTCGTATCTAGCCTCGGCCAGCTCCGTCAGGACATCTTCGCGCGGCTGCTGACGCCGAGCGGTGATGTACTCGTTGAACTTGTCGTCGAGGAATTGCAGCGGGTTTAGTGCGGCCACGGCATCTCCCGCGACGACCGAGGTGGCGAGCACCGCATTGAACTCGGCGTGATCCTCCTCCGGAACACCGAGCAGGTCGGCGATGACGAGCATCGACAGCGGTTTGCCGTAGCTCTCGAGGAATTCGCATCGTCCGTCGGCGACGAACGAATCGAGTTTCTCGTCGACCAACCGCGAGATGTACTCCTCGTTCTCCCGGAGTCGCTTCGGGGTGAGCAATCGGCTCAAGAGGCCGCGCGTGCGCGTGTGCCGGGGAGGATCCATCGACGAAACGTGTTCTGCCATCGGAATCTGTCCGCGGTGCTCCTCGAGTAGGGCGGTGATGTCATCACCCTCGGCCTCGAACGGCAGAGGGGCGAACGGACCGACCAGCGAAGTGGCGGCTGACAGCGCCGGATTCTTGTAGGCCGACAACGCCTCCTCATGCCCGGTGACGGTGACAACGCCCGCGGGCCCGCCCGGAAGCACCGGGCACTGACCCCTCAGGTGGTCGAAATAGGGGTATGGGTCGGTGATCAGTTCAGCATCGCTGAAGTAATCCACCGTCTCGAATGTCTCCACGATTTCTCCTCGATTAAGCAGTTTGTTTCAGTAGGCCGCGATGAACGCGACCGTCGTCCTGATAGGACATGGCGCAGAATCCAGGAAATCGCTGGTCGGAATCATCACGCGGTGAGCACGGGTAGCCGTGACCATCCCCGGACACTCGACGTGTGCGCCCTCTCCGCGTTTGCGTAATCGACCTCCCAGTCACGCCAACGCTTGAGCACTTCCTCGAACGCAACTCGCGCTTCCAGCCGAGCCAGCGCCGATCCCAGGCAGAAGTGCAGTCCTTGGCCGAAACTCAGATGGCTTCCGCCGCGGTGGATGTCGAACACGTCGGGGTTGGCGAAGTGGCGATCGTCTCGATTCGCCGACCCGTTCAGTAGCAGCATGAAGGAACCCTCAGGCACCGCCTGTCCGTAATGCGATGCTGCACGGGCGACGTAACGAGCCTGTACCGGTGACGGCGGCTCGAACCGCAGCGTCTCCTCGATCGCCCCCGGAATGAGGCTTGGATCGGCAGCGAGTTCACGACGCTGATCCGGGTGGTCAGAAAGTAGTTGCGCCATGAAGCCGATGAGGCGCGCGGTCGTCTCGTTGCCGGCGCCGGCGATCATCGCGGTGTAGGAAAGGACCTCCGTCCGCGACAATCGGCGCTTGGTGCCGTCGGGCTCTTCGACTTCCGCCTGCAGCAGGTCCGTCATCAGGTCATCCGACGGATGAGCGGCTCGCCACTCGATGTACTCCGCAAATAACGTGATCGACTCTTCGAAGACCTTCGAGCTCGCTTCGCCAGGCGTAGCACCCGATGTCAACTCCAGCGATACGCCGTTTGTGTCGCGGATGTTGGCCTGATCCCCCTCCGGGATGCCGAGGAGATAGCCGATCGTCTGCATCGGCATCATCGCTCCGAGATGGGCGATGACATCGAAGCCTCCCGCACCCACGAACGGGTCGAGGGCTCGCTCACAGAAGCCGCGCACCAAGCCTTCGACAGCCAGCATCCGGCGGGGGGTAAATACCCGCGATAGCAGCCGTCTATGCAGGTCGTGAAGCGGCGGGTCCTCAAAGAGGAGGATTCCCGGCGGAATCTCGATGTTGTTGAACAGGATGTCTGCGGTGGTGCCGCGGCCGGAGCGATAGGTGTCCCAGTTCGGAAGTTCCCGTGCGACGTCGTCGTACCGGCTCAGCGCGTAGAAGTTGTACTTCTCGTTGTAATACAGCGGCGCTTCCTCACGCATCCGCTTCCATACGGGGTAGGGGTCGTCGTCGATGTCGAAGTCGAATGGGTCGTAGTACAGGTCGATCGCCTTGACCGGCGTCATGTCATGGGTTCCTTCGCTTCGAGCTTTCGTCTGCTCCGGCCGGGCGGTGATCTGGTTCGGCGAAGCCGTTCCCTAACGTTTGTTTCGACCGTAGCTGCTCATGTTGCTTGTCGTCAATGCACATCCGAAACTATTGCGGGACAATCGTAACCGGCATCAGCGATCGGATTGACCAAACGCTTGTTCTCAATAGATTCCGTGCGCTAGATCAGGGCGGTCGCGCAGCGTGCGTACGGTCAGCCGCCGATATGGCTACGGCGGGCGTCTGACCGAAGTTCAAGGGAGATTCGACGTGGAGATGCAAGACCTCGTATTGGTGTCCGTGGACGATCACCTGGTCGAACCGCCGGACCTATTTGACGAGCATATCCCGACAAAATACAAGAACGACGCCCCGAAGCTCATTCAGCGGGAAGACGGCACGGACGCATGGGTTTTCGAGGGTCAGGAGGCCACCAACGTCGGCCTCAACGCCGTCGCGGGCAGGCCACCTGAGGAGTACGGCACGGAACCGACCAAGCTTTCGGAAATTCGCGAGGGCTGTTACGACATCCATGAGCGCATCCGCGACATGAATGCGAATGGCGTTGCAGCCGCAATGAACTTTCCGTCCTTTCCGCAGTTCTGTGGACAGTACTTCGCCCGTGCGCAGGACAAGGATCTGGGACTAGCTGTGTTGCGGGCGTACAACGATTGGCACATCGACCAGTGGTGCGGTGCGTATCCAGGACGAATGATTCCGCAAGCACTGCCACCGATTTGGGATCCTATGCTGATGGCAGACGAGGTGCGGCGGGTTGCGAAGAAGGGATGCCACGCGGTGACGTTCTCCGAGAACCCGACAAAGCTGGGGTACCCGTCGCTGCATGATCCCCACTGGGATCCGTTCTGGCAAGCCTGCAGCGACGAGAACACCGTAGTCAATCTCCACATCGGTTCGTCGTCGTCGGTTGTGATTACGTCAGTGGATGCGCCAGTCGACACCATGATGACGCTGCAACCCATGAGCATCGTGCAGGCTGCGGCCGACCTCATTTGGTCACCGATGCTGCGGCGATTCCCCGACGTCACGTTCGCCCTCTCCGAGGGCGGCATCGGATGGGTGCCGTACTTCCTCGAGCGCATCGACCGCGTCTACGCCATGCACCGCTCGTGGACGCATCAGGACTTCGGCGGCAGGTTGCCCAGTGAGGTCTTTCTAGATCGGGTCGCTCTCTGCTTCATCGACGACGCCTTCGGCATCGAGAGCCGGCATCGCCTTAACCTCGATATGGTGACCTGGGAATGCGACTATCCGCATTCGGATGCGACCTGGCCCCGCTCCCCCGAGGTCCTGGCCGGGTACCTCACCGACGTGCCAGACGACGAGGTGGACAGGATCACGCACTCGAACGCCCTTCGTTTGTACTCCTTCGACATGTTCACGCACCTACCGAAGAATGAACTCACAGTGGGCGCGCTTCGAGCTCAGGCCACAGACGTCGATCTAGGATTCAGGTCATCCGAACGGTTGAGGAAGACGGGCACCGACGCCGTCACCGTATTGGACCTCGCGAAGGGTCTCCCCGCCTGACTTCGCACGAGTTGGTCCAGGTCACCGCGCACCGGCTGCTAATCTCACCACCAGCAGTCCGCACTCAGTAGGCTCATCCAGGCGGTACGCGCCATCGCGAGCGGATCGATGATCATCTGGGCCTGCGCACCGTGACCGACCGGGAGACTCGCCATCGACAACGACGTAGGCCGCAAGCGCGCCGGTTCGGGCCACGCCCCGGTCGCGGCGGACACCGATGCAACGGGTGCGCGAAGGTCGCAGATCCTCGAAGTCGCCGCAACCATGCTCGCCGACCACGGATTGCGAACGTCAATGCGCGAGATCGCGGACGCGACGGGCTTGTTGAAGGGCAGTCTCTACCACCACTTCGATTCCAAGGACGCCATCCTGGTCGAACTGGTGGGCCGCTACTACGCCAACCTGAACCTCATCGGCGAGGCAGCGCTGCACCGACTGGAGCAGCCGAACGCTCGGACCGTCGTCGGGCATATCGAGCGACTGAGCACAGATATCGCGAACTGCGCCGTCGCGCATCGCGCGGCACTACAGATGACCTTCTACGATTCGCCGAGCTCGCTACCGGAACTCGTCGAGTTACTGAAGAACCCTCCCGCACTGATCAACGAAGCGGTCCTGCGAACGCTCACCTCGGCGCAGGATTTCGGAGCGATCAGGCCGGAGGTCGACGCGATCACGTTGGCCGATCGATTGTTTCAGACGATGTTGACGGTCGGGCTCGACGTCGTGCGCCACAAGGCCTCGTCCGAACGGGTCGCGAGCGTGCTCTGTCGAATCATCCTGAACGGTCTGGCGCGTCGGCCTCCGCGGTATTCCACACTCGATAAGTCGAAAGCGCTCGAGGCGGCTTCAAGTGCCGTTCGCTCCTGGGGAGATCTTTCATCGGACACCGACGATGTCACCGTCGAGGCCGATCGGATGTTCACGGCGGCGCGCGCGGAGTTCGGCAGGCGCGGTTACGAGATCACGACAGTGCGTGAGATCGCAGCCGCAGCGGGTGTGAGCCTGGGAAAACTGACGCGGGTGGCGGGGAGCAAGCCGGAGATGCTCGCGTCCATCATGCGATCGTTCGGCTCCCGGCTCACCGCGGGCTATTCGGGTGTTTTGAACGCGGATTCGTCTCCGATCGAGAAGATGGACGCGCTGAGCTGGGTCCACATCAACGCGGTCAAGCACTTTCCCGACGAGTACAAGATTCAACAGGCATGGATGCGACAGTCGCCTCCGGACACCCCGAACCCCGGTTTCGCGTTCGCCAATCGCATGCGGAGGTTGAAGGGCCTACTCTCCGAGGGCATTGACAGCGGCGCCATCCGCAACGAGGAAACGTCACTGGAAGTGCTGTCACGTTGCGTGATCAACGTGCTCTGGATTCCGCAGAGCATCGTCGAGTCGATGGACCCGCCTGACGCGCTGACCGTGGCCCGCGACACGTGGTTGCGCGGCGTTCGCAAGCGGTGACGCTCGCGCGGCGAGTAGCCAAACTCGCCACGCGAAGTCGACTGGAGACGCTGGACGATCAGTCCAAATCGCAGCGTGTCTCACCCCGCGGTCCTGCCCGCGGTCAGACAATCGCCGCGTGGGCCGATCTCGTCGAATATGCTGCCGGGCGCCGCGACGGGGCCAAGTGGTCGAGCCGCATCGTTTCGGAGAAACCCACATGTCTCGGGCGTACTCACATCAACGGTGCAGGCGACAGCGCGGCCGCCCGCCGCGGTGATCGCACTCACCGTCGCATTCGCCGGCTTCGGATCGGCGCTGTCGCCGCCAGGAGTCCCACCGAGATCATGAGACCACGGCCGCGCCGCGCCAGTTCGCGGGCGTATTCGGCTCCCAGGTCCCGGCCCACCACCGGTGACGACGGCCACGTGTCCTTCGAAAGGATCGAGTTACTCAACAGCACTTCCAGTCCTCGATGTCCAGAACGGGACTGCGATGGGCAGATGTTGGTTGAGTCCGAGCCACGATTACACTGCTCATCCTTGGGCGAAACAAACGATTGATCTACCAATTCGAGCGGACTGAAGATAGCATTCGTTCCGACAGGATGGCTGTTGCGCCGGAGTCCGGTGCAGTCCGGAACTCACGCAGCGTTTCGGGGTCATCGACAATTAGACGGGCCGCGACGACATGCCGGTCGTCCACGACCGTCGATGGTGCCGAATGCGCGGACATGACACGCGGACAGGCGAATTCGATGATAGGAGCGCCCATGCACGTAAATATCGAGAAAGCGGCCGCGTGGTCAACGCTGGCCATGTTGGTGGTCTTCGGGGTTACGTTCGGCCTGATAGCGGGCGTGCTTCCGCCGATCAATCCGGGTTTCACCGCCGAGCAGACCGCCCAGTGGTATATCGAGAACAATTTCGCGATCCGCCTGGGACTAGGGCTGACCATCTTCGGTATGTGGTTCATGACGCCCGTGTTCGCGTTGCTTTGCCGGCAGGTGCGCCGAATCGAAGGTTACTGGGGGGTGATGTCGATAACCGAGGTCATACTGTCGGTGACCTTCCCGTTCGTGTTCACTCTGGCCATGGTTTTCGGCGTCGCAGCCGCGTATCGACCCGATCGCGACCCCCAGGCGCTTCAGTCACTCAGCGACATGTTCTGGCTTCTGCTGGTCGGCATCGTCGGGCCGCTCGTGTTGCAGGGGTTGATCCTCGCGTTGGCAGTGTTCATCGACAAGCGCGCCGTCCCGACATTCCCGCGCTGGTACGGATACCTCAGCCTGTGGATGGCGCTACTCGTCCTTCCAGGTGGCTGCGTATACCTCATTCAAAGTGGGCCGCTGGGCTGGAACGGAATCATCGCGTGGTGGATTCCGGTCAGTGCATTCTTCGTCTGGATCGTCCCGACCGTATTCCTCCTCGTTAGAGCCGTCGACATCGAAGCCACGGAGCGCCGGGAACGCGCCGCTGCGCAAACGTGGGAGCCAGCGGCATGAAGCTGGTCGACGAAAATGAGATTTCAAAGGCAGTTGAGCCGAACGAGGCGTCTCCTCGTCGCGTTCCGGGAGAGCCCGGGGTGTGGATACTGTTGTTCGGCGACATGCTGGTTTTCGCCGTCTTCTTCGTCCTGTTCATGTACCAGCGGGCACTGGCGCCAGAACTGTTCGATGCATCGCGCCACACTTTGAATGTCGGCATCGGCTTGACGAATACCTTCATTCTTCTGACGAGCTCCCTATTCGTGGTCACCGCGGTCCGAGCCGTCCGAGTCGGAGCCCGCGCGGCCGCTCGGACGTTATTGGCGGGAGCGCTCGTGTGCGGTCTGGCCTTCGTTGGTCTGAAAGTCGTCGAGTACTCGGCCAAAATCGGCGATGGTCATGTGCCCACCGAGAACAGTTTCTACATGTACTTCTACGTCCTTACCGGGTTGCACCTGTTGCACGTTCTGATCGGGATCGTGGTGCTCTTATCGCTACTCTTCGCAGCGCGTGTCGCCGAACCGAGCCAGACCAGAATGGCAATCATTGAAGGCGGCGGGTGCTTCTGGCATCTGGTCGACCTCCTTTGGATCGTCCTGTTCCCTCTGCTCTACCTTGTGAGCTGAGCATGACCGCGTCCTTGTTCCGCGCCCGATCCACCATCGTCTGGCTGGGTCTGGTCATCGTCACGCTGGTGTCGTTCACGGTCGGTGCCGACCACGGCATCGGTTCCGGAGTCGCCTTATGGGTCCTGGCACTGGCGTTGATCAAAGTCCGCTATGTCGGAATGGATTTCATGGAGTTGCGCGACGCGCCGTTGCTTCTCAGAGGTGCCTTCGAAACCTATTGCCTCGCTCTGTGGCTCGTACTCGCCGGAATGTACCTGTGGCTCTGATCGACCCGCTGTTGC
>CAVSXC010000013.1:0-128433 GCA_963731715.1 uncultured Actinomycetota bacterium
ATCGCCCTGGGCTCGCTGCTGGCCAAGACGGGCTACACGACATTCGACGAGCGGCTTCGTGAACACCGCGTCCACCAAGAGCGCCATCACGTACATCGACGGCGACGCGGGCATCCTGCGCTACCGCGGCTACCCGATCGAGCAGCTCGCCGAGAAGTCGACCTTCATCGAGGTCAGCTACCTGCTGATCTACGGCGAGCTGCCGACCAAGGAAGAGCTGGAGAAGTTCACCGCACCAGATCCAGCGGCACACGCTGCTGCACGAGGACCTGAAGCGCTTCTTCGACGGCTTCCCGCGCAACGCGCACCCGATGCCGGTGCTGTCCAGCGCGGTCGAACGCGCTGTCGGCGTACTACCAGGATTCGCTCGACCCGTTCGACGACGAGCAGGTGGAGCTGTCGACCATCCGGCTGCTGGCCAAGCTGCCGACGATCGCGGCCTACGCGTACAAGAAGTCGGTCGGCCAGCCGTTCCTGTACCCGGACAACTCGCTGACGCTGGTGGAGAACTTCCTGCGGATGACGTTCGGCTTCCCCGCCGAGCCCTACGAGGTCGACCCCGAGATCGTGCGGGCGCTGGACCTGCTGCTCATCCTGCACGCCGACCACGAGCAGAACTGCTCGACGTCGACGGTGCGGCTGGTCGGCTCGTCGCAGGCCAACCTGTTCGCCTCGATCTCCGGCGGCATCAACGCGCTGTGGGGCCCGCTGCACGGCGGCGCCAACCAGGCGGTGCTGGAGATGCTCGAGAAGATCCGCCAGGCGGCGGCGACGTCCACGACTTCGTCAAGAAGGTCAAGAACGCGAAGACGGCGTCAAGCTGATGGGCTTCGGCCACCGGGTCTACAAGAACTACGACCCGCGGGCGCGCATCGTCAAGGAGCAGGCCGACAAGATCCTCGGCAAGCTCGGCGGCGACGACGAGCTGCTGGACATCGCCAAGGCGCTCGAGGAGGTCGCGCTGACCGACGACTACTTCGTCGAGCGCAAGCTCTACCCGAACGTCGACTTCTACACCGGCGTGATCTACCGCGCGATGGGCTTCCCGACCAGATGTTCACCGTGCTGTTCGCGCTCGGCCGGCTGCCCGGCTGGATCGCGCACTGGCGCGAGATGCACGACGAGCGGCGGCGGCAAGATCGGCCGTCCGCGCCAGATCTACACCGGCTACACCGAGCGCGACTACGCCGCTCGACAGCCGCTAGCCTTCTGCGACGTCGCCGCTGCGCCCGTCGCAAAGCGATCGTTTGCGACACGTTCTGCTCGGCGATCGACGCACCGGGCTTGCTTTGCCGATAGTTGTAGTTTCACAATAGTTGTGTGAATGAAACTGTCGTCCGGTCGCTGAGCGCTCGGCGCAAGGCCATCATCCTGGTGTCCTGCTGCCTGAGCCTGCTGATCGTGTCGATGGACGCGACGATCGTCAACGTCGCCATTCCCGAGCATCCGCGCCGACCTCGGCGCGTCGGCGTCGCAGCTGCAGTGGGTCGATCGACATCTACACGCTGGTGCTGGCGTCGCTGCTGCTGCTGTCGGGCGCCGCCGGCGACCGGTTCGGCCGCAGGCGCATCGTTCCAGATCGGGCTGACGGTCTTCGCGCTCGGCTCGCTGCTGTGCAGCCTGGCGCCGAACATCGAGACGCTGATCGCCGCGCGCTTTTGCAGGCCATCGGCGGCTCGATGCTGAACCCGTTGCGATGTCGATCATCACGCAGGTGTTCACCGGTCGGGTCGAACGGGCCCGCGCGATCGGCGTCTGGGGCGGCGTCGTCGGCATCTCGATGGCGCTCGGCCCGATCGTCGGCGGTGCGCTGATCGAATTGGTCGACTGGCGCGCCGTGTTCTGGATCAACCTGCCGATCTGCGCGCCGCGATCCTGCTGACCGCGATCTTCGTTCCCGGAGTCAAGTCGGCCACGATGCGCGACATCGACCCGATCGGGCAGGGCCTCGGCATGACGTTCCTGTTCGGCATCGTTTACGTGCTCATCGAAGGGCCCGGGCCTGGGATGGACGCGACCCCGCATCGTCACCGTCGCCGTCATCGCGGTGCTGGCGTTCGTCGCGTTCCTGCGTTACGAGGCCCGGCGCCGCGACCCGTTCATCGACCTGCGCTTCTTCCGCAGCATCCCGTTCGCCTCGGCGACGATGATCGCGGTCTGCGCGTTCGCCGCCTGGGGGGCGTTCCTGTTCATGATGTCGCTGTACCTGCAGGAGGAGCGGGGCTTCTCGGCGATGCACACCGGACTGATCTACCTGCCCGTCGCCGTTGGCGCGCTGATCTTTTCGCCGCTGTCGGGCCGGATGGTCGGCCGGTTCGGCAGCCGGCCGTCGCTGCTGGTCGCCGGCGTGCTGATCACCGCGGCGTCGTTGATGCTGACCCGGCTGACCGCGACGACGCCGGTGTGGCAACTGCTGGTCGATCTTCGCGCGTGTTCGGCATCGGCTTCTCGATGGTGAACGCGCCGATCACCAACGCCGCGGTCAGCGGTATGCCGACCGACCGGGCCGGCGCGGCCTCGGCGGTCGCCTCGACCAGCCGGCAGATCGGCGTGAGTATCGGTGTGGCGCTGTGTGGTTCGGTCGCGGGCTCGGCGCTGGCGACGACCGGCGGCGATTTCGCTGCGGCCGCCCGGCCGCTGTGGCTGGTCTGCGTCGGGCTCGGGCTGGTGATCTTCGCGCTCGGCATCTACTCGACGTCGCCGCGCGGCACTGCGTTCGGCGGAGCGGCTGGCCCCGTTGATGGCCGGTCCGCATGCACGACGGGAGGCCGCCGATGTCGCGTAATCCCCTGGCCGACGAGGTCTGGCGGGCGATGGCCGCGCTGGTGTTCGACAACCGGGACAGCTGGAAGCGCGCGGTGGTCGAGCAGACCGGTCTGCCGTTCAGCAGGATCCGGATCCTAAACGGCTGAGCCGACGGCCGATGACGGTGAAACAGGTCGCGCATGCCGCGACCATCGATGCACCCGCGGCGACGGTCGCGGTCAACGACCTCGAAGACCGCGGACTGGTGGTGCGCGAAATCGATCCGACGAATCGGCGGTGCAAACTGGTCTCATTGACCGACGCCGGCCGCGAGGTGGTGCCGAGATCGACGCCGTCGACGATCCGGCGCCTGATGCCCTGGCCGCGCTCGACGCCGCCGAACTCAGGCGCTGCAGGCGATCATCGACAAGCTGTCCGGCTCGTGATTAACGAGCGTCGTCGCCAATACCGTCCTATCAGGGGTTGCAGTCACTACCCTGGTTGCTGCCGCGAAATGGCTGGCCGGCGCCAGAACCGCGAAACGGCGCACGATTTTATGACGCCGTGCGGTTCGCCGATCGCCGTGGAGGTTGAGCACGCAGCCGAATACAAGCAGGTGACGATGCAGGCACTCGGCGCGGAAGCGCGGATGTGCGCGCCGCCGGATTTCGCGGACCTGCTGGCCCGCGTCGGCGTCCCGATGGTGCCGGACGGCCAGTCGGTGCGCGACGCTGGTGCACGCCCGACGAGCAGAAGCCGTCGACACCCGCGGACGCGCCACGGGTCGCGGCAGAGTTGGTCGCAGCGCAGTTCGAGACGGTAGGCCGCGGCGGCGCGAAGGATGTGACGCGCTGGTGGCGACGGGCTTGATGCCTGCAGGCGCGCGTACGATAGCGGAGGTACGGGGCATCCGTATGTGCTCGCAGCGTTCAACCCGCGCGGTCCTACCGTCGCCGCACCACGCCGCCGCTGCAGCGGCCGGGCAAGCCGTTTCCGCCGGGCGAGACAGACAACCGGGTGCTGTGGGAGGTGGATGCCGAGCGGGTGCAGGCGTTGTACGGCGCGCAGCTCAACGCCCACCGCGCGGCGCTCGGCCTGCCGCCGGTCGACAACGTCCGCGACCACGTCTTCACCGACAGCCCGTGGCTGGCGACGGACCCGACCCTGACTCCGTGGGCTGGTTCGCCGGACCTCGATGTGGTGCAGACCGGCGCGTGGATCCTGCCGGACGAACGCCCGCTCCCTGCCGACCTCGAGACATTCCTGGACGCAGGCGCACCCCCGGTGTACGCGAGCTTCGGCAGCGTCCGCGCCCCTGAGGACGCCGCACGGGTGGCCATCGAGGCGATCCGGCGCAGGGCCGTCGCGTCGTGGTCTCGCGCGGCTGGGCCGACCTGGCTCGGATCGACGACCGTGACGACTGCTTCGTCGTCGGCGAGGTCAACCATCAGGCGCTGTTCCCGCGGATGGCCGCCGTCGTGCACCACGGCGGGGCCGGCACGACGACGACGGCGCCCGGGGCCGGCGCGCCTCAGGTGGTGGTGCCCCAGATAGCGGACCAGCCGTACTGGGCAGGCCGCGTCGCCGCCCTGGGTATCGGTGCGGCACACGACGGTCCGACGCCGACGATTGAGTCCCTTGTCGGCCGCACTCAAGACGGCCCTGACCCCGAGATCTCGCGCGCGAGCGCACCGAAGTGACCGGTCTGATCCGGACCGACGGGGCGACGGTCGCCGCGAAGATGCTGCTAGCTCTCCAGCACCGCCATCGCGGCGTTGTGGCCGCCGATGCCTGACACCGCACCGCCGCGGCGGGATCCCGAGCCGCACAACAGGATCCGATCGTGCGCCGTCGCCACACCCCAGCGCCGCGCCGGCGTGTCCAGCGGCTCGTCGTCCTCGGCGAACGGCCACGACAACGCGCCGTGGAAGATGTTGCCGGCCGTCATGCCCAGCGTCTGCTCCAGGTCCAGGGTGGTCTTGGCCTCGATGCACAGCCGCCCCGCCGAGTCTTCCATCAGCACATCCTGAATCGGTTCGGCAAGAACGGAATTCAGCGACTTCAGCACCGCAGACGTCAACGTGTCGCGCATGCGGTCCGGATCGGCGCCTGCGACCAGCTGATGCGGGGTGTGCAGGCCGAACACGGTCAACGTCTGCGCACCGGATGTCGCGCAGCGCGATCCGACAGGATGCTCGGGTCGGCCAGCGAATGGCAGTAGATCTCGCACGGCAGCGGATCCGGCACCACGCCGTGCTCGGCGCGGGTGTAGGCGGTGTCGAGCTGACTGAACGTCTCGTTGATGTGAAACGTGCCGCCGAATGCCTGCTCGGGTGTGACGGTGTCGTCGCGCAGCCGCGGCAGCCGCCGCAGCATCAGGTTGACCTTCACCTGCGCGCCCTGGCGCCAGCGTCGGCTCCGGCTCACCCAACAGCCCGGCCAGCACAACCGGCGTCACATTGGCCAACACGAAATCGGCGTGCACCCGATGCTCCTGGCCGTCGCGGCGGTACCGCACCTCGCCGTCCGGGATCGATCGCGTAAACCTCTGCACCCGTGATGATTTCGGCGCCATGGCCGGCCGCCGCCGCGGCCAGCGCACCGCTGACCGCGCCCATGCCGCCGACCGGCACGTCCCAGTCGCCGGTGCCGCCGCCGAGCAGGTGGTACAGGAAGCACACGTTCTGCGTCAGCGACGGGTCGTCGGCGCGGGCGAACGTGCCGATCAACGCGTCGGTCGCCATCACACCGCGAACCAGATCGTTGGACACCGCGTCCGTGATCGCATGCGCGATCGGCTCGTCGACGATGAACCGCCACGCGGCGTCGTCGCCGACATGCTTGCGCGCCTCGTCGCGGGTGCACAGCGGCTGCAGCAGCGTCGGCCACAGCCGAGAGGTGACGACGCCGCAGCGACGGTAGAACTCGGCGAAGCCCGCCTCGTCGCCCGCGGCGCCGACGGCCCCGAACGTCGACTGCGGCCCGATCAGCAGGCCCGTGCGGCCCGCCGTCGCCGGATCGGGCGTGTACGACGAGTAGCGGCGGCGCACCAGCCGCACCCTGGCGCCCAGGTCGTCGACGATGCGGCGCGGCAACAGGCTGACCAGATACGAGTAGCGCGACAGCCGCGCGTCGACTCCGTCGAAGGCGTGCGCGGACACCGCGGCGCCGCCGACGTGGTCGAGCCGTTCGAGCACCTGCACCCGGCGCCCGGCGCGGGCCAGGTAGGCGGCGGCGACCAGGCCGTTGTGCCCGCCGCCGACGATGACGACGTCGGGCCGCGTCACCGGTCAGCCAAGGTAGCCCTCGACCTCACCGGCCGGGCGCACCTGCGCCTCTCGGGGATCGCCGCCGGTCTCGCGCAGCGCCCGGCGCTGCCGCAGCAGATCCCAGCACTGGTCGAGCGCGACTTCCACGGCGCGGAGCCGCTGATGCTCCTCGGATTCGTCGATCTCGTGGTGCTGCAGCTTGTCGCGCAGCTCCTTCTCCTCGGCGACCAGCTTGTTGACCTGAGCGAGAATGTCTTGGTCCTTAGCCACGGCTCCAGTCTGCCCGACTACGGTGAGTGCGGTGACGTACCAAGCCAGAGATCGAATTTCCCGACGGGCCCGCGCCGACCGAGCTTGTGATCAAGGACCTGGTGGTCGGCGACGGTGCGGAGGCCGTGCCCGGCGGCACCGTCGAGGTGCACTACGTCGGCGTCGAGTACGACACCGGCGAGGAGTTCGACAGCTCGTGGAACCGCGGCGAGTCCATCGAGTTCCCGCTGCGCGGGCTGATCCAGGGCTGGCAGGACGGCATCCCCGGCATGAAGGTCGGCGGCCGTCGGCAGCTGGTCATCCCGCCCGAGCAGGCCTACGGCCCCGCGGGCGGCGGGCACCGGTTGTCCGGCAAGACTTTGATCTTCGTGATCGACCTGCTCGGCCACCCGCTAGCGTCCCGTCGGGGAGGGTCGGACTAGCTGGGCCCTGGCAGCCGCAGCAGCAGCCGCACGCCGCCCAGCGGGCTGTCCTCCAAAGAGGCTGTGCCGCCGTGTAATTCGGCCTGCTGGGCGACCAGCGCAAGGCCAAGCCCTGAGCCGGAGTGCGACGCCGTCGACCCGCGGGTGAACCGGTCGAACACCACCTTGCGCTCCTCTTCGGGGATGCCGACGCCGTCGTCGTCGATCGCGATCTCCACCCCGGCGCGCGAACTGACCGCCGACAACTGCACCCTGCGTCGCGCCGCCGTGTTTGACCGCGTTGGCGATCGCGTTGTCGACGGCCAGCCGAAGCCCCGCGGGCAGCCCGACGATGATCACCGTCGGCGCAGGCACCAGCGACACGTCCAGATCGGGGTACACCCGCATCGCGTCATGCGCGGCGCGGTCGAGCAGTTCGGTGATGTCGACCGGCACGTGGTCGTCGGAGGTCGACAGCTCGCCCTGCGCCAGCCGCTCCAGCGCGCCGAGCGTGGCCTCGATGCGCGACTGGGTGCGGATGACGTCGTTGACCACCTCTTTGCGCTGCTCCTCGGGCAGATCGAGGGTGGACAGCACCTCGAGGTTGGTGCGCATCGCGGTCAGCGGCGTGCGCAGTTCGTGCGCCGACACCGCGGAGAAGTCGCGCGCCGACGCCAGCGCGGCCTTGGTGCGGTCCTGCTCCTTCCAGATGCGCTCGAGCATGCCCTTGACGGCGTCGGCGATCTCGACGGCCTCGGTGGCGCCGCGCACGTCGATATCGGGTGGTTCGTCGCCGGCGTCGATCTGACTGGTCTGCTCGGGCCAAGCCGTTTGAGCGGGCGCACCGCGAATGCGGCCAGCAGCCAGCCGAACACGGCCGCGGCGCCGATCGCGAACACGCAGATGATGATCACCCGGCGATGCAGGTTGTTGGTGTCGGCGATGGTGGCGTCGTAGGTGGCGCCGACGGCGACCGACATCGGCTCGGGCGCCCGGATCTCCACGGTGCGCACGCGGTACCGCACGCCGTTGACGTAGGTGTCCGCGTAGCCCGGCGGGCAGCTCGGGCAGCACGACGTTGGAGTTGGAAGTGACCTGCCCGCTCTTGCGCACCGTGATGACGGCGTCCTGGTCGTTCGGCGACTTGGGGATCTCGTCGAGACCGCGCGGCAGGAACGGGATCGCGAAGCCCGCCGCCTCGTCGAGCCGGCGGTCCAGCCGCTCCTTGCGGTCGTTGGTGATGCCGACCCACACGACGGTGCCGACGATGAGCGACGATGATCGCCGCGGCGACGCGCTGGCGAACGCCACCCGGGTGCGCAGCGACGGGGTGCGGCGGAAGATCCGCGACAGACAAGCGTTCATCGGCCTACTGCGTCCTGAGCACAAACCCCACGCCACGAACGGTGTGCAGCAGCCGCGGCGCACCGCCGGCCTCCAACTTGCGGCGCAAATAGCCGATGAAGACGTCGACGACGTTGGTGTCGGCGGCGAAGTCGTAGCCCCACACCAGCTCGAGCAGCTGGGCGCGGGACAGCACCGCGGTCTTGTGCTCGGCGAGCACCGCGAGCAGGTCGAACTCCCGCTTGGTCAGGTCGACGTCGGCGCCGTTGACGCGGGCACGCCTGCCGGGGATGTCGACCTCCAGCGGGCCGACCGTGATGGTCTCCGACGAGAACGTCGCCGTCGCGCCGCGCCTGCGCAGCAGCGCCTTGACCCGCGCGACCAGCTCGGCCAGCACGAACGGCTTGACCAGGTAGTCGTCGGCGCCCGGCCTCCAGCCCGGCGACCCTGTCGTCGACGGAGCTGCGTGCCGAAAGCACGCAGACCGGCACGTCGTTGTCCATCGCCCGCAGCGCGGTCACCACGCTGACGCCGTCGAGCACCGGCATGTTGATGTCGAGCACGATCGCGTCGGGCCTGGTCTCGGTGGCGCTGCGCAGCGCCTCGGCGCCGTCGACGGCCGTCGTCACGTCGAATCCGGACAGCCGCAGGCCACGCTCGAGCGACGCGAGCACGTCGGGGTCGTCGTCGACTACGAGCACCCGGGGCGAAGCCGCTCCACTGTCCATGCCCGCAATCTTGCCTGAAGACGTGCCGTCGATGTGACAGGCGCGGGAGCGACCTCGGTATCACCGTGGCGGCGGTCTCATCACTGCCGTGTCACGGGCAGCTGAACGTTCGTCGCGATAGCAAAGCGATGCCATTCTCCCGGTGCTAGCATCCGCGAAATTATGCTCCCGCTCTCTCCGCGTCTGATTGTCGAGCCCGATGACGGCCTGGAACCGGTCCGCGAATTCATCAATTCGGCTCAAACTTCGCTTTTGATAAAACAATTCACATTTACCGAACCGAGTTTGGTCGCCGCCGTCATCGACAGGAAGAAAGCCGGCGTCGACGTGCGGGTGCAACTCAATGCGGCACGATCCGGGGGTGACCGTGCCAATGACGAGACGTACGAGCAATTCCAGACGGCCGGGATCGCTGTCCAGTGGGCCAATCCCAAGTTCTACGTGACGCACGAGAAATCGATTGTGGTCGACGAGAAAGCCGCGCTGGTCGCGACCTTCAATCTGATGGAGAAATATTTCACGCTGACCCGCGACTACGGCGTCATCACCGACAATCCGTACCACGTCGCGCAGATCGTCGAAGTATTCAACGCCGACTGGGAACATCGCGATTGGGACTGCAGCGCCTATGAAGGCCTGCTGTGGAGCAATTCCAATTCCCGCTATCACATGGCGCAATTCATCGACACGGCCACCGAACGCCTGGACGTTCAGCATCCCAAATACGTCGACGCGGTCATTCTCGAACGCATCGCGGCAGCCGCCGATCGCGGCGTCAAGGTGCATGTCCTGTGCGGCGGCAAGCACGGCATCAGCGAATGGGACATTCTCGACACCTTCGCCTCGCTGCGGACGCTGAAGCGCTTCGGCGTCAAGGTGCACAAACAGAAGAACCTGAGGGTGCACGCGAAGTTGATCGTCGTCGACAACCGACACGCGCTCGTCGGTTCGATGAATATCGACCGCAGCGCATTCGATCTGCGCCGTGAGCTGGGCATCATGACCGACGACCCGGCGATCGTCGGGCGGCTGAAGGAAGTCTTCGACAGCGACTGGGACCTGTCGCACCACTACGAGGCGCCGGATCCGCTCGATCCGTCCCAGCACCACGAGGACGACTTCCCGCACGACACAGATCTCATGCATGAGTGAGATCGAGGCCGGGCCCGACAAGGTCTCACTGCTCGAACTCGCGTGGACGTTCAACCACATCGCGCTCGCCTCGTTCGGCGGCGGGCTGTCCGCGTGGTCACGCGAAGTGCTGGTCGTCGAGAAGGAGTGGATGGGCGAAGCAGAGTTCCTGTCCGCCATGACGATGTGCCGGATCCTGCCCGGCGCCAATCAGGTCAACATGGCGGTCTTCGCCGGCTCGAAGATGCGTGGCCTGCCGGGGGCGGTGGCCGCGCTGTTCGGGCTGTGCCTCATGCCGGTCGTCCTCATCATGGTCGCTGGGTTTCTTCTACTTCCGGTTCAAAGAGGTCCCCGCGGTCAAGGGCGTCCTGCACGGTGCCTCGGCGGCCGCCGTGGCGCTGACGTTGGCGATGGTCATCCAAACGGGCCGGAAATGCCTGACGGGGCTGGTGCCTGTCCTGCTGTTCGTCGCCGCCTTCGTGCTGAACGGCCTTGCTGCGGTGGCCTCTTCCGTTGGTGCTGCTCGATCGTCGCGCCGCTCAGCCTGATCTGGGCGTGGCCGAGGGAACGTCCCGCATGATGCCACACCTACCTGCAGCTGGCGGGTTTGTTCGCATCGCTGTCGCTGCTGTCGATCGGCGGCGGCAACGCGGTGCTGCCAGAAATGCACCTGCAGGCGGTGAGGGGTCATCACTGGATGACCGACTCCCAGTTCGCCGACATCTTCTCGATCTCCCAAACCGCGCCTGGCCCGAGCATCCTGATCGTGACGCTGGTCGGCTACGGCGCCGGGCTGCACGGTCGGGGGAGTGCCGGGAGCGATCATCGGCGGCGTGATCGCCACCGTCGCGATGATCGTGCCTGCCGCGTCGTTGATGTACGTCGTCACGCTGTTCTGGCAGAAGGCGCAGAAAGCCAAGTGGCGAATCGCCGTCGAGAAGGGGTTCGCCCCGTTGACGGTCGGCCTCATCATGGCCACCTCGCTGGTGATGAGCCGGGCCGCCGATCACGACTGGCGGGCGTATCTGCTGACGGCGATATGCACGGCGATCTTCGTGTTCACCAAGACCAATCCCGCTGATCGTGGTCGGCGCCGCAGGGGTGATCGGGTACTTCGGCGTGGTCTGACACGCCGCGGGAAGTCGTTGACCTCATCCATTGTTGAGGTTCTACGGTGAATTCATGAGTATCGAAACGGTTGCCCGGCAAACCCTGTACCGGCAGGCGCATGCCCGCGGCGGGGACCTGCGCTCGCTGGTCGACCGCGGGCTGCTGAGCCGAATCTGGCGCTTCGCCGCGCGGCATCACCGCAGGCTGGGCGGCTTCGTCGCGGTCAGCGTGGTCAGCGCGCTGCTCGGCGTCGCCACTCCGGTGCTGGCGGGCAAGGTCGTCGACGAGATCGTGCGCGGCGGCGCGCCTGCGGTTGTGGTGATGCTGGCGGCGGTGATCGCCGCGGTCGCCGTCGCGGAGACCGCCGTGTCGCTCGTGACGCGCTGGCTGTCGTCCACCATCGGCGAGGGCCTGATCCTGGACCTGCGCACCGCCGTGTTCGACCACGTGCAGCGCATGCCGGTCGCGTTCTTCACCCGCACCCGCACCGGCGCATTGGTCAGCCGGCTCGGCAACGACGTCTGGGCGCGCAGCGCGCGTTCTCCGACACGCTGTCCGGCGTCGTGTCCAACATCGTCACACTGACGTTGACGCTGGTGGTGATGCTGTCCATCTCGTGGCAGATCACGCTGCTGTCGCTGGTGCTGGTGCCGCTGTTCATCGTGCCCGCGCGCCGGATCGGCGCGCACGATGGCGCGGCTGTCCCGCGAGGCCGCGATCAACAACGCGACGATGAACACCCAGATGACCGAACGGTTTTCGGCGCCGGGCGCCACGCTGGTCAAGCTGTTCGGCAGCCCGGTCGCCGAGTCGCGCGAGTTCGCGGTGCGGGCCGACCGGGTCCGCGACATCGGTGTGCGCACCGCGATGCTGCAGTCGACGTTCATGAACTCGCTGACGCTGATGTCGGCGCTGGCGCTGGCCCTGGTGTACGGGCTGGGCGGCGTGCTGGCCATCGGTGGGCACCTGCAGGCCGGCGCGATCGTGTCGCTGGCGCTGCTGCTGACCCGGCTGTACTCGCCGTTGACCGCGCTGGCCAACGCCCACGTCGAGATCGCCAGCGCGCTGGTCAGCTTCGAGCGGGTCTTCGAGGTGCTCGACCTGGTGCCGCTGATCCAGGAGAGGCCCGACGCGGTGGCCGTGCCCGACGGTCCGGTGTCGGTCGAGTTCGACGACGTGCGGTTCGCCTACCCGTCGGCCGACAAGGTGTCGCTGGCCTCGCTGGAGGAGGTCGCGGTGCTCAGCGAAACGATGTCCGCGGCGGAGACGAAGTGCTGCACGGCATTTCGTTCACCGCGCAGCCCGGCCAGATGGTCGCGCTGGTCGGCTCGTCCGGAGCGGGCAAGTCGACGACCGCGTCGCTGCTGGCCCGGCTCTACGACGTCGACTCCGGCGCCGTGCGCCTCAACGGCGTCGACGTGCGCGACGTGACGTTCGACGTCGCTGAAGGACACCGTCGGCATGGTCACCCAGGACGGGCACCTGTTCCACGAGTCGATCCGCTCGAACCTGCAGCTGGCCGCGCCCGACGCGACCGACGACGAGCTGTGGCGGGCGCTGGAGCGCGCACGGCTGGCCGACGTCGTCGCCGAGATGCCCGACGGGCTGGACACCGTGGTGGGAGAGCGCGGCTACCGGCTCTCGGGCGGGCAGCGGCAGCGGCTGACCATCGCCCGCCTGCTGCTGGGCCGATCGCGGGTCGTGGTGCTCGACGAGGCGACCGCGTCGCTGGACTCCGCGTCGGAGGCCGCGGTGCAGCAGGCCTTGGCCGAGGCGCTGGCCGGCCGGACCGTCCATCGTGATCGCCCACCGGCTGTCCACCGTGCGCGCCGCCGACATGATCCTCGTCGTCGAGGACGGCCGCATCGTCGAACGCGGCACGCACGATCAGCTGCTGGCCCGCGGCGGGCGCTACGCCGAGCTGTACGAGACCCAGTTCGGCAGCCAGGACATGAGGCATGACCGTGAACGACGTCGCTCGTACGCGGCATGCACCGATCTCGCTGGCGGGGTTAAGCATTTGCGCCGCATGGGAAGATGTACTAAGTGACTGAACCCGTAGATCACGCTGCGCTCGGCGCCGGCGATCGCGCCGACCGCCGGCCCGGCAGTGCGTACCGGTTCGGATCTGTGGCGGCTGCTGCCCTACCTGATGCCCTACCGGGTGCGGTGGATCGCCATGGTCGTGGTCGCGCTCGCGAGCCTCGTTGCCACCGTGGCGATTCCGCTGATGACCAAGGCCGTGATCGACGGGCCGGTGCGCCATCAGGACCAGCACGGGCTGTGGGTGCTCGGCGCCGCCGCGATGGGCGTCGGCATCTCGGAGGCGGTGCTGTGGTTCATCCGCCGCTGGCTGGTCGCCCGCGCCACCATGGGCGTCGAGGCCGACATCCGCAAGGACCTCTACGCGCGGCTGCAGATCCTGCCGATGTCGTTCCACGGCCGCTGGCAGTCCGGCCAGCTGCTGTCGCGAATCATGAACGACCTGAGCACCATTCGCCGCTTCATGTCGTTCGGCATGGTGTTCCTGCTGCTCAACGTCATCCAGATCACCGTGGTGACGGCGATCCTGCTGGCGATGTACTGGCCGCTGGGTGTGGTCGTGCTGGTGTCGATCGTGCCGATCACGCTGACGGTGCTGCACTTCCAGCAGGAGTACACCCGGCTGTCGCGGCTGGCCCAGGACCAGTCCGGCCACGTCGCAACGCATGTCGAGGAATCCGCGCTCGGCGTCCGGGTGGTGAAGTCGTTCGGCCGCGAGGACTACGTCTACGACCGGTTCGACGAGCAGCTGACCAACCTCTACGACACGCAGGTCGGCAGGGTGTCGGTGTCCGCGAAGTTCTGGACCCTGCTGGAGGTCATCCCCAACCTGACGCTGATCGTGGTGCTGGGCTTCGGCGCGTACGCCGCAGGCCACGGCTACGTCACGATGGGCACGCTGGTCGCGTTCATCACGATGATGCTGTCGCTGGTGTGGCCCATCGCATCGCTGGGCTTCCTGCTGTCGATGACGCAGGAGTCGTTCACCGCCGCCAACCGGATCGCCGAGATCTTCGACGCGCCACGGGAAATCACCGACGGGCCGTCGAACGAGGCGCCGCGCGGCGGGCGGCTCGAGCTCGTCGACGTCGGCTTCCGCTTCCCGGACTCCGCACGACACTGGGCGCTGCGCCATGTCACGCGTGACCGTCGAGCCGGGGGAGACGCTGGCGCTGGTCGGGTCGACGGGTTCGGGCAAGTCGGTGCTTGCCGCGCTGCTGTCACGGCTGTACGACGTCACCGAGGGTGAGATCCGCATCGACGGCCAGCGACATCCGCGAGCTGAGCCTGGCGGCGCTGCGGCAGGCGGTGGCCACCGCGTTCGAGGACCCGACGCTGTTCTCGATGTCGGTCGCGGAGAACCTCGCGCTGGGCCGAGCCTCGACGAATCCAGCGACCGACGAGCAGTTGGCGCAGGCCATCGAGATCGCCGCCGCGCAGTTCGTCTACGACCTGCCGTTCGGGCTGGACACCCGCATCGGCGAGCAGGGCATGAGCCTGTCCGGCGGTCAGCGGCAGCGGCTGTCGCTGGCGCGGGCCATCCTCGCCGCGCCCAAGATCCTGGTGCTCGACGACACGCTGTCCGCGCTCGACATGCACACCGAGGCCGTCGTCGAGGAGGCGCTGCGCCGGGTGCTGCACCACGTCACCGGCATCGTCGTCGCGCACCGGGCGTCGACCGTGCTGCTCGCCGACAAGGTGGCGCTGCTGCAGCGACGGCACGATCACGCACATCGGCACGCACGCCGAGCTGCTGGCCAGCGTGCCGCAGTACCGCTACCTGCTGGCCGCCGACGACGAACTCGACGACGGTGCCGAGCGCAGCATGCGCGTGGCAGGACGACGAGGAGATGGAGCGGCTGGACGCAGGCAACGAGGACAGCGAGGCGACCGAAGCCGCCTGCCGACCCGACGAGCGAGTACGCGACGATCGGAGGCCGAGCGGCCGATGACCGCAACAGACACGCAACCGGTCGACGTCCCCGAGGACGACTGGCGCGGCCGGGTCAAGGACGAGCCAGAGCGACGACCTGCCCATCGACGAAAGCCTGCCGCGCCGCCGCGAGGCCCGTGCGCTGCTCGGCTCGCTGCTGCGGCCCTACCGTCTGACGGTCGCGCTGCTTGCGCTCGTCGTCGTGGTGGAAAACGTTGCGCGCCTTTCGGTTCCGCTTCTCGTGCAGCGCGGCATCGACCACGGCATCCCGCCGATCCTGTCCGGCGGCCCTGCGCACACGCTGATGGTCATCGTCGGCGTGCTGTGCGGGGTGGTGCTGATCCAGGCCACCAGCCGGATGTTCTTCCTGCAGCGCTCCGGCCGGATCGGGCAGAAGGTGCTGCTCGAGTTGCGGCGGCGGGTGTACCGGCATTTCCAGCGGCTCGACATCGCGTTCCACGAGCGGTACACGTCGGGCCGGGTGGTGAGCCGGTCCACCAACGACGTCGAGGCGATCCAGGACATGCTGGAGACGGGCTTCGACAGCCTGATCACCGCCGTGCTCACGCTGATCGGCACGTCGATCCTCCTCGTCACCCTGGATGTGCGGCTCGGCCTGATGTGTCTGGCGGCGCTTCCCGGTGCTGGTTGCGCTGGTGTGGTGGTTCCGCAACGAGTCGGCCAAGACGTACCGCAAGGTGCGGGAGAGCGCCGCGCTGGTGATCGTGCAGTTCGTCGAGACGATGACCGGCATCAAGGCGGTGCAGGCCTACCGGCGCGAGCCGCGCAACCAGGAGATCTTCGAAGACATCGCCGATCGCTACAAGGCGGACAACGAGAAGACGTTCCGGCTGCTCGCGATCTTCATGCCCGGCGTCAAGCTGGTCGGCAACATCACCACCGGCGTGGTGCTGCTCTACGGCGGCTACCGCGTGCTGCACGGCCAGATGACCATCGGCACGCTGGCGGCGTTCCTGCTGTATCTGCGGATGTTCTTCGAACCGATGCAGGAGATCTCGCAGTTCTTCAACACCTTCCAGTCCGCGTCGTCGGCGCTGGAGAAGCTGGCCGGTGTGCTGGCCGAGAAGCCGGGCATCAAGGATCCGGAGCGACCCGGTCACGGCTCGAGCGGGTGCGCGGCGACGTCGCGTTCCACGACGTGCAGTTCTCGTATGTGCCGGAGCGGCCGGTGCTGCCCGACCTGAACTTCTCGGTTCCGGCGGGGCAGACCGTCGCGCTCGTCGGCACCACCGGCGCGGGCAAGACCACGATCGCCAAGCTGATCGCCCGGTTCTACGACCCGACGGCGGGCTCGGTGACGCTGGATGGCATTGACCTGAGGGATCTTTCGCAGAGCGAGCTGCGCCGCCACGTCGTGATGGTCACCCAGGAGAACTTCATGTTCGACGGGACCGTCGCCGACAACATCCGGTTCGGCAGGCCCGACGCCACCGATGCGGAAGTGGCGGCTGCCGCGGCGGCCGTCGGCGCGGACCGGTTCATCGACGCGCTGCCCGACGGCTACGACACCGACGTCGCCAAGCGCGGTGGCCGGCTCTCGGCGGGGCAGCGGCAGCTGGTCGCGTTCGCGCGCGCGTTTCTCGCCGACCCGGCGGTGCTGATCCTCGACGAGGCCACGTCGTCGCTGGACATTCCGAGCGAGCGGATGGTGCAGCGGGCGCTGGAAACGGTGCTGGCCGAACGCACTTCGCTCGTCATCGCGCACCGGCTGTCCACGGTGCAGGTCGCCGACCGGGTGCTGGTGCTCGACCACGGCCGCATCGTCGAGGACGGCGCGCCCGACGAGCTCATCGGCCGCACCGGCGGCCGGTATGCCGCGCTGCACCGGGCGTGGGTGGAGTCGCTGGCCTGACCGGGCGATTTCGTGTGCTTCGGGAGCGCTCAACGCTCCTCAGCGCACACGAATCAATGATCAGGCTTGCGCCAGCAGCTTTTCCAGCTTGTCGTTGATGGCGGGCAGCTGCGAAGTCAGCACGGAGATGATCTTCTCGCGCGCCCGCTCGCTGACCCCTGCGGACACGTGGTGCAGGACGTTGAGACGGGACGCGTCGACCCACGCCATCATGTCGGGGTCGGAGAACCACTGCAGTTGATTTTTGTTGAACGCCAACATCATTCGCAGCCAGTCGGCGGGCTCGAGGGATACGGCACCGGACTGCAGAACGCGTTCCTGGTCTCGTCGTCGGGGTAGGTCGCTTCGACATGGGCGATGACGGCCGCGCTGAACGCCGGTTGGCAGGTGCGCACCGCCTGCAGCGCGATGCGATCATCGGTGAACACCGTCGCCGGCTCGATGTGCGCAAAACCGTCTGCGCTGCAGTCGATGTAGAGCGCTGAGCCGTCGATGTCGCGGGTTCCTCCTTCGAGGGTGATGCGGCCCGGCTCGATCGACTTGGATATGTCCCATCCGCACGACGTCCTCGATGCGGCGCAGCTCGCTCGAGCTCGGCCTGCGACAGGATCGCGCACCGGTACATCGTCGGGTCGATGGACGGGTCGATGCGCATCAGACAGCCTTTGGCCTCCAACCGATCGAAGAGATCGGGAAGCGATTCGGCCTCGTGCACCGCGGCGAGCTGGGCGGAGAAGTCGCGCAGCACGCGCTTGGCGAACTGCGACCGGGCTGAACCGCGGCGCGGTCCAGAATCCAGGAGTCGCGGGGTTTGATCCATGTCAGCCGTTGCGGCGCGACGCCGTGGCGCAGCAGCCACAGGCAGGCGTCCATCGCGGTCTTGCCCGCGCCGACGATCACGTAGCGATCCCGGGCTCGCGGATGCGCGGCAGGTCGTTGGGCGGCACGCACTCGACACGTCGTCGACGGCGTAGGACGGGCCGACGCATCGACGGCACGATGATCTCCACGTGGGTGGTGACGACGCGCCGCGCGGTCACCTCGATGTCCTCGCCGCCGAGTGTGCGCACCCGGCCGTCGCCGAGATATTCGCTCATCGGCAGGTAGGTCACCCGCCCGTCGGCAGCAGGTGGTGGCGCATCACGGCGTCGAAGTAGGCGCACACCTCGGCGCCGCTGGCCAACTCGTAGAACCCCGCGTTGAACCCGGTCCTGGTCGATGGTGTCGCTGCCGAGGCCACGCGAGTTCACGCCGTAGTACGCCGACGGCTGATGCAGCCGCACGAACGGATAGGCGGTCGTCCAGTGGCCGCCCGGCTGGTCGTTGCGATCCACCACCACGACCGTGGCGTCCGTCTCGCTGACCAGGGTGTCGACGAACGCCATCCCCATCGCGCCCGCACCGACCACGAGGTAGTCGGCCTCGATCGTCCTCCCCATCTAGCGCACGGTAGCGAAGAAGGCGCTCGACGTCGTCGACGAACAGCTCGGGCTGTTCGAACGCCGCGAAGTGCCCGCCGCGCGGCATCGTCGTCCAGTGGGTGATGTTGTAGCCGTCCTCGCACCAGCTGCGCGGCGCGCGAAGGATCTCCTTCGGGAACGACGCGACGCCGGTGGGCAGCTCGACGCGTTGCGTTCGCCTCCGCCGAAGATGCGGAAGCTCTCCCAGTACAGCCGGGCCGACGACGCCGCCGACGCGGTCGCCCAGTACAGCATCACGTTGTCGAGCAGCTCGTCACGGGTCAGCACGTTCTCCGGGTGGCCGTCGCAGTCCGTCCACGACCAGAACTTCTCGACGATCCACGCCAGCTGCCCGACGGGCGAGTCCACCAGCCCGTAGCCGATGGTCTGCGGCCGGGTCGACTGCTGCTTGGAGTAGCCGGTGTCCCACTTGCGGTGGTAGGCGAGGTGGGCCAGCGCCTGCTTCTCCTCGTCGGTCGGGATTGTCCAGGCCGCCGGCGGGCGGTGCCGAGCGGCATGTTCAGGTGGATCGCGGCGCAGCGGCCGCCGTTGCGGCCGATCTGCGTGGTGACCGCGGCGCCCCAGTCGCCGCCCTGCGCGCCGTAGCGCTCGTAGCCCAGGCGGCCCATCAGCGTCTCCCACGCCTCGGCGATCTTCTCGACGCCCCAGCCGGTGCTCGTCGGCTTGCCGGAGAAGCCGTATCCCGGCAGCGACGGGCACACCACGTGAAACCCGGCGGCGGTCAGCGGCTCGATCACCTTGTGGAACTCGACGATCGATCCGGGCCAGCCGTGCGTGATCAGCAACGGAAACGCGTCGTCGTCGCGGGGAACGCTGGTGGATGAAATGGATGTCGAGGCCGTCGATCTCGGTGGTGAAGTGGTCGAACCTGTTCAGTGCCGCTTCGCGTGCGCGCCAGTCGTATTCGTCGGCCCAGTAGTCGGCCAGCTCGCGGGTGTAGGTCAGCGGGATGCCCTGGCTCCAGTCGTCGACGCATTCGGCTCCGGCCATCGCGTGCGCGCCAGCCGTGTCCTTCAGGTCGTCGAGGTCAGCGTCGGGAATGGCGATGCGAAACGGGATGATCTGGGCCACGCGCCGATCTTGTCACGGCAGCAGCCGCGCTCGACGCGCCTTGGCCACCGCCTCATGGCGGGTGCGGGCGCCGAGCTTGGCCGTCGCGCTGCGCAGGTAGCTCTTCACCGTCTCGGGCTTCAGCGAAAGACGTTGCGCTGCTTCGGCATTCGTGCATCCGAGGGCGACCTGCGCGAGCACGTCGAGCTCGCGCGCCGACAATGCGGCGGCGGGGCCGGGCGATCTGCCCCGCGCCAGCCGTTCGGCGAGCACCCGCAGCTGGGCCTGCCAACGCGGGCGGCGCCGACGGGTCCGCGGCGAGCCGGCGCAGCTGCGCATGAACTTCGCGGACTTCCTCGGTCGGCCGCCCCGCCCGCGCTCAGGCCAGCGAGGTGCGCGTCGCGCAGCCGCAGTCGCCGGTCGACCTCGTCGCGGATGCCAGCTCGCGGCTCAGGCGTCGCGCGGCCGACGCGATCATCAGGTCTGCGGTGCGGTCCCCGATCGGCGCCGCGGCGCGGTACGCGCCGTAGAGCACCGCCCGCGACCGGCCCTCCACCACCACCGGGACGGCGAGGATCGACTTGATGCCCTCCTGGAGCACCGGCCCGTCGTAGTCGTGCGTGATCGATGGAGGCCCTGCGGTAGTCGGCGACGGACATCGGCCGCCGGGCGACGACGGTGGCCCCGCCGAGGCCCGCGCTCGGCAGCACCGCGAGCCCGCGCATGCCGCCGGTCCGGGTGCCGAAGAACTCCGTGAGCAGCAGGGTGTCGTCGTGCACCTCGCCGCCGAAGGTCAGCGGCATGCCCGACTCTTCTGCGACGTGGCGCAGCTCGGCCCGCAGCGCGTCGGCGTCGCGAGGACGCAGCAGCGGCGAGCCGGAAAGCATCCGAACACCCTCTTTCGGGGGTAGCGGGCGACTAGTGTGACGTAGATCCTATCCGCCATGGCGACCAACACCGATCTGTATCGCACCGCCCGCGATCAGCTTGTCGACGTGATCGGCGACTATGACAAGGCCGTCGAGGCGTTCGCATGGCCGCAGCTCACCGGCGCCTTCAACTGGGCCACCGACTGGTTCGACGTCATCGCCCGCGGCAACGCAGCGCACCGCGTTGTGGATCGTCGAGGAGGACGGCGACGAGCACAAGGTCAGCTTCGCGGAGATGGCCGAGCGCTCCGACCGGGTTGCGACGTGGCTCGGCCGGCTCGGCGTCGGCAAGGGTGACCGGGTCATCCTGATGCTGGGCAACCAGGTCGAGCTGTGGGAGTCGATGCTCGCCGTCGCCAAGCTCGGCGCGGTCATCATGCCGACCACCGGTGCGCTGGGCCCGGCCGACCTGGCCGACCGCATCACCCGCGGCGGCGCCAAGTTCGTCATCGCCAACGCCGAAGACACCGCGAAGTTCGACGACGTGGCCGGCGACTACACCCGCATCGTGGTCGGCGACGCCGTCGACGGATGGCACCGCTACGCCGACGGCGTACGCCGTCCCATCCGCGGGGCCGTTCGCCGCGTGCACCAACATCGACGATCCGATGCTGATCTATTTCACCTCCGGCACCACCAGCAAGCCCAAACTCGTCGAGCACTCGCAGGTCAGCTATCCGGTGGGGCACATGTCGACGATGGCGTGGATCGGCGTGCGGCCCGGCGACGTGCACCTGGCGATCAGCTCACCGGGCTGGGCCAAGCACGCGTGGAGTTGCTTCTTCGCGCCGTGGATCGCCGAGGCGACGATCTTCGTCTACAACTACAGCCGGTTCGACGCCGCCGCGCTGCTGGACCAGCTTCGCCGCGCGGGCGTCAACACGTTCTGCGCGCCACCAACGGTGTGGCGCATGCTGATCCAGTCCGATCTCGGCCCGAAACCCGAAGGGCTGCGCGAGATCCTCGGCGCGGGCGAGCCGCTCAATCCCGACGTCATCGCCCAAGTCGAACGGGCGTGGGGGCTGACGATCCGCGACGGGTTCGGCCAGACCGAGACCACGCTTCAGGTCGGCAACACTCCCGGCCAGCCGGTGAAGCCGGGCTCGATGGGCCGGCCGATGCCGGGCGTGCCGGTCGTGCTGGTCGACCCGCGTCACCGGTGAGCTGGCCGACGAGGGCGAGATCTGCCTTGACCTGCAACGCAATCCGGTCAACCTGATGACCGGCTACCTCGGCGACCCGCAGCGCAACGACGACGGTGATGGCAGGCGGCTACTACCACACCGGCGACGTGGCGAGCCGCGACGATGACGGCTACATCACCTACATCGGTCGAACCGACGACGTCTTCAAATCGTCGGACTACAAGGTGTCGCCCTTCGAACTGGAGAGCGTGTTGATCGAGCATCCCGCCGTCGTGGAGGCGGCCGTCGTGCCGCAGCCCGACGACACCCGGCTTTGCGTGCCGAAGGCGTACGTCTCGCTGGCCGACGGCTGGGAGCCGAACGCCGAAACCGCAAGGCAGATCATGGAATACGCCCGCGACCACCTGGCGCCGTACCTGAAGGTGCGTCGCGTCGAGTTCTACGAACTGCCCAAGACGATCTCGGGCAAGATCCGCCGGGTCGAGCTTCGCCGCCGCGAGGAAGACGCGCACGCCGACGGCACGCCGATCGAGACCGAGCACCGATACGAGGACCTGGTGGGCCAATGAAGTCATACGACGCGGGTCCGACCGACATTCCGATCCTCGAGGAGACGATCGGAGAGAACTTCGAACGCACGGTCGCGGCGAACCCCGATGCCGAGGCACTCGTCGACGTCGCCGGCGATCGGCGATGGACCTACGGCGAGCTCAATGCCGAGATCGACCTCGTCGCACGGGGATTTGATGGCGCTCGGCATCGAAAACGGCGAGCGCGTTGGCATCTGGGCGCCGAACTGCGCCGAGTGGACGATCGTGCAGTACGCGACCGCCAAGATCGGCGCCATCCTGGTCAACATCAATCCCGCCTACCGCACCCACGAACTTGGCCTACGTGCTGAACCAGTCAGGGATCCGCACGCTGATCTCCGCGACGGCGTTCAAGACCTCGGACTACGTCGGCATGGTCGAGGAGGTGCGCCCTGAGTGCGCCCGTCCTGAGGGACGTCGTCTTCCTCGGCACCGACGACTGGGAGAACCTGAGAGACAGCGCGCGACGCACGTGACCGCGGGCGAGCTGCGGACCCGCATGGCCAGCTCTGGACCAACACCGATCCCATCAACATCCAATACACCTCGGGGACAACGGGATTTCCCGAAGGGTGCGACGCTGTCGCATCGCAACATCCTCAACAACGGGTTCTTCACAACCGAGCTGATCAACCTCGGACCCGGTGATCGGCTCTGCATCCCGGTGCCGTTCTACCACTGCTTCGGCATGGTGATGGGCAACCTGGGCTGCACCAGCGCACGGCAGCGACGATGGTGATTCCCGCGCCCGGCTTCGATCCGGGGTTGACGCTCGCCGCGATCGAGCAGGAGCGGTGCACCGGCGTCTACGGCGTGCCGACGATGTTCATCGCGATGCTCGGCCACCCCGACTTCGCCAGCCGCGACCTGTCGTCGCTGCGCACCGGCATCATGGCGGGCTCGGTCTGTCCGGTCGAGGTCATGAAGCGCTGCGTCAACGAAATGAACATGACCGAGGTGGCCATCGCCTACGGCATGACGGAGACGTCGCCGGTGTCTTGCCAGACGCCTGATCGACGACGACCTGGAGCGGCGCACCGCGACCGTCGGCCGTGCGCATCCCCATGTGGAGATCAAGATCGTCGATCCCGATAACGGCGACATCGTCGAGCGGGGACAGCCGGGTGAGTTCTGCACGCGCGGCTACTCACTGATGTTGGGCTACTGGAACGACAACGAGAAGACACGCGAGGCGATCGACGCCGACGGCTGGATGCACACCGGTGACCTGGCGGTGATGCGAGAAGACGGCTACTGCAACATCGTCGGTCGCATCAAGGACATGGTCATCCGCGGTGGGGAGAACGTTTATCCCCGTGAGATCGAGGAGTTCCTCTACACGCATCCGGACATCGAGGATGCTCAGGTGATCGGCGTCCCCGACGAGAAATACGGCGAAGAGATCTGCGCCTGGATCCGGATGAAGGCGGGACGAAGCCCGCTCGACGCGCAGTCCATCCGCGACTTCGCGAACGGCAAGCTGGCGCACTACAAGATCCCGCGCTACGTCCACATCGTCGAAGAATTCCCGATGACCGTTACCGGAAAGGTCCGCAAGGTCGAAATGCGCGAGGAGACCGTTAAGACTCTCGGTCTCTGAACTCGTTCACTCTGCGTGCACGGCGCGAAAGTTCGAGTGGACAACGCCCTCAGCGCAGAGTGAACGAACACGGCCACTACGCCAGCAGCGGGCTGAGCCGCTTCGCGCACTCGGCCAAGGCCGGTATCTGCTTGCCCAGCAACAGATCCTGGTCGGCGCGACCCGACATACCCAACGCCGCGACCAGCCCGCCGGACGGCGCCCTGACCGGAACCGCGATGCACGCGCAGTCCTCCCGGAGCTCGCCGGTCTGGCTGGCGAAGCCCTGCTGCCGCACGGCGTCGAGCTGCTTGAGCAGATCATCGTTGACCGGAACCAACCCGGCGAGGTCTTGCTTCTCGGCCAGCAGTAGCCGGCCAACGGCAGAGCGCTGCAGGTTTCTGTTCAGCTCCGCCTCGTCGACCGGCGGCGGAAACTCGCTGTCCAGATCTGCGGCCCGCATCGCGGTGTTGGTGAAGTAGTACAGGTGCACGCCGAAGCGCACCGACAGGCGCAGCTCGGCGAGCACCTCGCGGGCCGCCGTGCACACCGTCGGCGCTACCGCCGCATCGATCAGCACGCCCATCCGATGTCCAAGCGAGAAGCCGGATAGATCGGGCAGGCGGACGATATATCCGTCAGCCACAAGCAGATTCAGTAGCCGATAGGCGGTCGCCGACGGCATCGACAGGTTCTCCGCGATCTCCTTTGCCGTCACGCCGACGCCTGCCCGCGCCACCTCCTCCAGCACTCGGAGCGCACTCTGCACCGCCTTCGGCTGCCTTCCCGACAGCGTGCCGTCCGCCGGGCTCATCGCCGCACCATCCACGGGTTGTAGTCCGCCAACAGATCGCCCTCGACGGTCTCGTCGAACACCCCAACGCGATCGGCCAATCCGGGCACCCGCCGCAGTCGGAACACGTACAGCGCGAAGCCTGCCGCGAGCAGCCCGGCATACACCGCGGTCGCGATCCACACCGGCGACTCCAATGTCAATGCGGCCCAGACGATTATCGCGATCATCACCACCGCCGTCGCCACACCGATCACCAGTGGCAATCGAGTCAGCTCGCCGATCCGGCGCAGGAATACCGGTGTCGCCAGGCACACCAACAGATACGCGCCGACATACCCGTGTGCCGAGACCGCGAGCAGCCCGATCAGCACTTCCCGGCTGGAACCGGTCACCCACAGGTAGACCAGCGGCACGACCACGATGACCGGCATCGCGAGCAGGAGTGCGACATGCGGTGTGTGGAAACGGCGATTGGTACTGCCGACAACCTCAGGCACGACGCCCTCGCGTCCCATTGCGAACAGGGTGCGGGACAGCGCAGTTGTGGAGCCGATGATGCACGCGAACCACGATGCCGTGATTCCGAGCTCCATCACGATGGACAGCGCGGTCGACCCGGCGCCTGCGCTTTCGGGCAGTGTCAACACGATTGGGATGGAACCGATTCCCGCCCTGATGGTTTGGGTCGACTGCATGGCCGCGGCAAAGACGTAGAGCACTCCGACGGCTAGCGGGGTCCACCGGATGGCGCGCGGCACGGTGACGAACGGCCTGCGGGCTTCGCGCGCGACCGTCCCCGCGCTCTCGAAGCCGACGAAGGAGCTGATCGCCAGAAGCAGCGCGAAGCCGAGTGCCGAATGCGACTGCCCGTCGGAAACATCCGGCGGCGCGCGGCCACCCGCGATCGAGCCGCCGAATGCGATGACCAACACCGCCGCCGCGACCACGATCGCGAATACCTCTACGGTCAGCGAGATTCGGGCGGACAACCGGATTCCCCTGATCATCAACGTCAGCGCGACCGCGCCGACGACGAGCGCAAGCACGGTGATCGTCACAGCACCATTCGGCACACCGAGGCGGGACAGCAGTGCCGCAAGGTAATTCGCGGCACCGACAGAACTGGCCATCGCAGCCGCGGCATACCCGATCACCAGCGACCACCCGGCGGCGATCCCGGCCGCCGGACCAAGGCCCTTGACCGTGTAGCTGTAGAGCCCACTGACCGCGACCATCCGCGTGGCGAACTGGCCGACGCAGTACCCGACGGCGGCCATCAGCAGCGCCGTGACGATGAATGCCGCCAGGGTCCAGCCGCCGGCCGCCGGGATGACCAGTGCAGGCAGCGTGACCATGACCGCCGACGGCGCCACCGCAGACACCGACTGACCCAAGACCTGCGCGAACGACAACTGTCCTCGCCGCAGGCCGGAAACAGGGGAGCTGCTTCTGATCGGCCGCACGTAGCCCATCCTCCCGCGTCGACCGCCTTCTTCACGTTAACTTTGCGGATCGTCAAATGAGAATCGACGATCACACCCCGACGCCTAACCGCTGGATAATGCACGCCAACAGGGACAGGCGGGCGTCTGGAATGAGAATCGGACTGCATTTCGAATGAGAATGCGAATTCATCGAATTCCCATTCGAAATAAGTAGTGACTTCACTCACAACACGGCGTTACTTTTGCGCGCATGACTATTGCCGCCGAAGCAACAAGGCTCGATCCGCGCGTCGTCGAATTCGTGTCGACGCCGAAGCAGATGTACGTCGACGGGCAGTGGGTCGACGCGCTCTCCGGTCGCCGCTTCGAGACCGTCGACCCCGCCACTGAAGCGGTGATCACTACGGTGCCGCACAGCGGCGTCGAGGACGTCGAGAAGGCTGTGCGGGCGGCGCGGCGTGCATTCGACGAGGGCCCGTGGCCGTCGCTCACTCCAGCCGAACGGCAGCAGATGATCTGGCGGATCGCCGACGGCATTACGGCTCGGGCTGACCAGTTCGCGCAGCTGGAAACCCTCGACAACGGGAAGTCGGTGGCTGTCGCCAAAGCCGTCGACGTCACGTGGGCTGCGGAGATTTTCTACTACTACGCGGGCTGGGCCACCAAGATCGAAGGCCGCACCGTTCCGGTGTCGGTGCCGTGGGCGCCGGGCGGCCGATTCCACGCCTTCACTCTGCGCGAGCCGGTCGGCGTCTGCGCGCAGATCATCCCGTGGAACTTCCCGCTGGTGATGGCGGCCTTCAAGGTCGCGCCCGCGCTCGCGTGCGGCAACACCGTGATCCTCAAGCCGGCCGAACAGACGCCGCTCACCGCGCTGCTGCTGGCCGAGGTCATCGCCGAGGCCGGTGTCCCCGACGGAGTTGTCAACGTGCTCACCGGATTCGGCGACATCGGAGCGGCGCTGTCGGCGCATCCCGACGTCGACAAGGTCGCGTTCACCGGTTCGACGGAGGTCGGCCGCAAGATCGTCAACGCCGCGTCGGGCAACCTCAAGAAGGTCTCACTGGAACTCGGCGGCAAGAGCCCGCAGGTCGTCTTCGCCGACGCCGACCTGGATGCGGCGATCCCCGGCGCGGCGAGCGGCTTCCTGTTCAACCACGGCCAGACCTGCACTGCGGGCACCCGGCTTCTCGTCGAGGACCGCATCTTCGACGAGTTCACCGAGGGCGTGGCGGAGCTCGCGCGGGCGCAGAAGATCGGCCCAGGGCTGGACCCGACCAACGACATCGGCCCGCTGGTCTCGCGCGAACAGCTGACGAAGGTCACCGGATACCTCGACGCAGGTATCGGCGACGGTGCGCGCGCCCTGGCCGGCGGCGGCCGCCACGGCGACACCGGGTTCTACGTCCAGCCCAGCCTGCTCGTCGACGTGCGACCCGACTTCAGCGTGTACCGCGAGGAGATCTTCGGGCCGGTCGCCGTCGCGATCCCGTTCAACCGCGAGCAAGGTGTGCGCGCCGCCGCCAACGACACCCCGTACGGGCTGGCCGCCAGCGTGTGGACCCGCGACGTGTCGACGGCCCACGAGGTCGCCGCCCAGATCAAGGCGGGCACGGTGTGGATCAATTGCCATAACGCATTCGATACCGCACTTCCGTTCGGCGGCTACAAACAATCCGGTTGGGGCCGCGAACTTGGCGAAGGCGCCATCGCCGAATACACCCAAACAAAGGCCGTCAATATGGCGCTCTAGCGAGATTCGCCGTCAAATGAGAATTCGCCGCCGCGCCATTCTCATTTCACTCATCTCAAGCTTCACGACACCGCAACCCAAAACCCATTCCGAGACGAAAGCCTGATTGCCATGACAACCGATGCCCTCGCGTCCGGACCCCAGGTCCGCGACCGCGAACCCCACCGACTCGGCAGGCCGGCTCGGCCCGGCCGCGATCGTCTTCATGGTCGTGGCGGCTGCCGCGCCACTCACCGTCGTCGCAGGGACGTTCCCGATCGGCATCGCCGCCGGCAACGGCGCCGCGTACCCGGCGTCGTATCTGGTGTGCACCGCGGTCCTGATCCTGTTCGCGGTCGGCTTCACCGCGATGGCCAGGCACGTGCCGGGCGCAGGCGCCTTCTACACCTACGTCGGCCACGGGCTGGGCAGGCACATGGGGCTCGGCGCCGCGTTCCTCGCGCTGCTGTCCTACACCGCGGTGCAGGGCGGGGTCTACGGCTACGTCGGCGCGGCGATCAACGATCTCGTCACATCGCACGGCGGCCCGTCGGTGCCGTGGTACGTCTACGCGCTGGCGATGATGGCCGTGGTTGCGACTCTGGGCTACCGGCACATCGAACTGTCCGGCAAGGTGCTCGGCGTTCTGCTGATCTGCGAGGTCGGCATCGTGATGGTGATCAACCTCGCGGTCATCGGCCACGGTTTTGACGGAGGAATGGCTGAGTTCTCCACGGCCGCCTTCGATCCCGGCAAGTTCTTCACCGGTGCGCCGGGTATCGCGCTGATATTCGCGCTGGCCGGCTACATCGGCTTCGAGGCCACCGCCGTCTTCCGCGACGAGGCACGCGACCCGGCGCGGACGATCCCTCGCGCGACGTATCTCGCGCTTCTGCTCATCGGCGGGTTCTACGCGCTGTCGAGTTGGGCGCTGGTCAGCGCATGGGGTGACGAGGGCGCGGTGGCGATGGCTGCGGACAACCCCGCGGGCATGTTGACCGAGACCGCCATCCGTTACGTCGGATCGGCGGCAGGCGATTTGGTGCAGATCTTCCTCATCACGAGCCTCTTCGCCGCGTTGTTGTCCTTCCACAACGTGCTTGCGCGCTATGTCTTTTCGCTCGGCAACACCGCCGCCCTGCCGTCGAGCTGCGGCCGCAGCCACACCAGGCACGCCTCGCCGCACATCGCCTCGGCGGTGCAGACCGTCTCGGCGCTCGTCCTCGTCGTCGCGTCGGCGCTGGCCGGTCTCGATCCCGTCACTCAGGTGTTCGCCTGGTTCGTCGGGATCTCCTCGGTCGGCATCATCGCGCTGATGACGCTGACGTCCGTCGCGGTCGTCGTGTACTTCCGCCGCAGCAGGGTCGACACCAGGACCTGGCACACCTTCGTCGCGCCCGGCCTCGGATTGGTCGGCCTCGCGGTCCTGCTCGTGATGACCGCTATGAACCTGCCGCTGCTCGTCGGCGGCTCGAGCACCACGGCCGCCGTGATCGGCGTGCTGCTGGTCGGCACCTTCGCAGGCGGTGCCGTACTCGCCGCGCTGCGTCCCCGCGCCGGCCGCCCGTCAACCGAAAAGGAGTACTCCCGATGAGCACCGCCATCATCGAGACCGTCGACCAAACCGGCCCTGCAGCACCGGATCACCCGTTGACGCCGTTGACCGCCGACGAGATCCGCGCGGTGCGCCGCATCGTCGACGCGCATGGGCTACTCGGCGAAAGCGTTCGGTTCGTCTACACCGCGCTCGACGAGCCACACAAGGAAACCGTGCTGGCCTTTTCAGCCGGGCGACCCGATCGAACGCCATGCCCGAGTCCTGCTGCTGGACAGGGCAACCGGTCTCGGCACCGACCTGGTGGTGTCGATCACCGGCGAGCGCGTCGTGACACAGCAGTCGATCGACGCCGGGGCCGAGGGCCACGTCCCGATCCTCGACCAGGAGTTCGAAGACATCGAGGCGTTCCTGCTCGAGAGCTCCGAATGGCTGGACGCGATGAACAAGCGCGACCTCAATCCGACCGACGTGCGCGCGGTTCCGTTGTCGGCCGGCGTGTTCGGGCACGAGGATGAGGTGGGCAGGCGCGTGGTGCGTGTGCTCGCCTTCTACCAGTACGACAAAGCCGACCTGCCGTGGGCGCACCCAATCGACGGGGTGGTGGCCTACGTCGACCTCACCGCGCGCCGGGTGACCAAGGTGATCGACGAACTCGACCTCGCGGTGCCCGCCGAACGAGGGGAGTGGGACGCCGAACCGCATGCCGTGCCTGCGCGCACCGACCTGAAGCCGATCGAGATCACCCAGCCCGAAGGCCCGAGCTTCTCGGTCGACGGCAACCAGATCACCTGGGCGGATTGGACGTTCAGGTTCGGCTTCGACATCCGCGAAGGTCTGACGCTGCATCAGATCGCGATCGGCGGGCGGCCGGTGGTCTACCGTGCGTCGATCGCCGAGATGGTGGTGCCGTACGCCGACCCGTCACCGGTGCGGTACTGGCAGAACTACTTCGACCAGGGCGAGTACCTGTTCGGCCGCTACACCAACTCGCTGGAGCTGGGTTGCGACTGCCTCGGGGAGATCAAGTATTTCGACGTGACGATCGCCGACGAGCAGGGCGAGCCGAAGGTGCTGAAGAATGCGATCTGCCTGCACGAGGAGGACTACGGCGTGCTGTGGAAGCACACCGACATGTTCAACGGCATGGCGGAGACCCGTCGCTCCCGGCGACTGGTGATCTCGTTCTTCTTGACCATCGGCAACTACGACTACGGGTTCTACTGGTACCTGTACCTCGACGGCACGATCCAGCTCGAGGCCAAGGCGACCGGGATCGTGTTCACGTCGGCATATCGCGGCCCCGACGGGTTCGCCACCGAGATGGCGCCTGGCCTCGGCGCACCGTTCCACCAGCATCTGTTCTCGGCGCGGTTGGACATGGCTGTCGATGGCAACGTCAACGTCGTCGAGGAAGTCGACGCGGTGCCGGTGCCGAAGGGCCCGGATAACCCATGGGGCAACGCCTTCCGCGCGCAGAAGACGAAACTCACCCGTGAGTCGGAGGCGAAGCGGGTGGCCGACAACCTCAAGGCCCGGGTATGGCACATCACCAACCCGACCAAGCGGAACCGGCTGGGGCAGGACGTGGGCTACGCGCTTGTATCCCGAGGGTCAGCCGGTGTTGCTCGCCGATCCGTCCAGCTCGATCGCCGGCCGCGCCGCGTTCGCGACCAAGCACCTGTGGGTGACGAAATACGATCCGGCGGAACGCTATTCGGCTGGCCAGTTCGTCAACCAGCATCCCGGCGGCGCTGGTTTGCCTGCGTTCACTGCCGGGGACCGCAGCATCGACGGTGAGGACATCGTCGTGTGGCACACATTCGGGCTGACGCATTTCCCGCGTCCTGAGGACTGGCCGGTGATGCCCGTCGACTACGCGGGGTTCAAGCTCAAGCCGCAGGGGTTCTTCGACCGCAACCCGGCGCTGAACGTTCCCGCTGCCCCGCGGGCTCATTGCTGCGAAGATTGAAAAACTTCGGGCCGCAGGGATGAGTTTCGCGCGTTCGAGGTGTCTGCACCTGTATGAGGAGTGAGATGTTCACCGCTGCGTCCGCCACCTTCGGGCGACGGGCGTGCGCGGTGCTCGCACTGAGTTCGGCGGGTCTGCACGCGGCGATGCTTGGCCACGCGTCGAACGTGCGTGGCCAGGCGTGCTGCTGGCCGCGATGATCGCAGCCTGCGTGTACTGCGCCCGCGACCTATGGCTGCGCGGGACGCTGCGGGCGTGGTGCGTCGTCGGGCTGATGAACATCGCGATGATCGCGGTGCATCTGCCGATGCCCGCCCATCACCACGGCATGCACATGGCTGCGATGGCGCAGCAGTCGACGTTGATGGGTCTGGCAACCGCGGTCGCCGCGGTCGAGGTGCCTCGTCGCGATGGCCGTGCTCTACTACCGCACGCGTGGAAATGTGGTCCTAATTCGCACGCCGGTCGACCATCTCGATCAGCGCGTCGATCGCGCGATCCACGCGAGGCCGGTCGCCCGTCAGCAATAGATCAAGCTGAAGCCCGCGCACCTGCGCTAACAACAAGGTGGCAAGCGTGTCTGCGTCTTTGGCCGGATAGCCGATTCGCAACAGCTGTGCCGAGATGACGGTGAGCCAATCATCGATGCTCGACTGCGCCAGTTCGGCGACTCGGCCGCCGTCTCGAGTTGCCCGACCCACTAGCTCGAAGAGAAGAGCGAATTGGCGTTGTTCGGCCGGTTCGCACAGGCGTTTCCACGTTGCACGCAACAGCTCCGAGGCGGGATGGGCGGAACGCAGCTGCTCGTCGTTGGCGAGTTGATCGACGAAGTCCGAGCGGATCTTCGCGATGACTTGCAGCAGCAGATCTTCCTTCGACGAGAAGTGCCGCAGCAGCGTTGCGTGGGTGACCCCAAGAGCGCGGGCCATATCCCGCAGCGACAAGTCACCGATTCCGTGGTCGAGCACGTATTCGGTAGCCGCGGCCAGCAGTTCGGGCCGTCGGTGCTGGTAGCGAAGGGTGCGGCCGTCTACTCGGCCTTCCTTTGCAGGCATCTCAACCCCGCTCCTAGATAGACGTACCAATTGGTTGTGATAACCAGATGGTACGTCTATATTAGCCTTACCGTCGCCAAAAGAGAGGCTGACATGGCCGACCACACTCCGTCCTCGCTTGATTGAGCTGGGCTTGTTCACTGGAATCGCCGCAGCATGAGAACTTCTCGCGGGTGCCCGAGCTCATTCCCACCAGCAAGATGTCGCCATCGTCGACGCCACACGACTGGCCGGCAACCGATCAGATCGACCTTCCGGACACGTACGTGTTCGGCGGCGAAACCAAGTCGGCGGCGGACTTCCTCGTGGAGACGGACACCGCTGCGCTCCTGGTGCTTCACGACGGCGCCATCTGCTACGAGTGGTACGGACTGACCGGTGGGCCAGACGTTCCGTGGATCTCGATGTCGGTGGCCAAGAGCGTCATCTCGGCCCTGGTTGGCATTGCGGTTGATGAGGGCCACATTTCGAGCATCGAGCAACCCATCGGTGACTACATCCGTGTGACGCCCGGCTCGGCCTATGACGGCGTCTCGATCAAGGACGTGCTTCAGATGTCGTCGGGCGCGCGGTGGAACGAGGACTACAACGATCCGGCCTCCGACATCTTTCGGCTGGCTGCCGCGATGGGCGACGGTGGAACGCTCGAGGAGTTCGTCGCAACGATGGTGCGCGATAACGAACCCGGACGCATCTGCCGCTACAACTCCGGCGACACTCAAGCGCTCGGCGCACTGCTGGTCGGCGCGACCGGCCGTTCGATCACCGACTACATGCAGGAAAAGCTTGTCGAGCCACTGGGAATCAGTTCGCCCGCATACTGGTTGGTCGACTCGGCCGGCATGGAGGTGGCCTTCGCCGGTCTCGTCATGACCGCACGGGACTACGCGAAATTCGGTGAGCTGTACCGCAATGGCGGCCGATGGCGGGGCAAGCAAATTGTTCCCCAGTCATGGGTGGCCGCGTCACTGACGGCCGACTCCGATCACCTGCAGCCGGGGCGGCCGGTCGTTGGGAGCCACGCCCTTGACTTGGGATACGGGTATCAATGGTGGCTTCCTGCAAGCAATTCCGGTGAATTCAGCGCGATCGGTGTGTACAACCAGTTCGTCTACGTAAGCCCAATCAAGAGGACCGTCGTCGTAAAGCTGTCTGCGAACCGCTTGTACGGCACCAGCGACGACGAGTCCACCAACCGCGAACTCGAGACCATCGCCTTCCTCCGCGCGCTCAGCGGTACACCAGCCCGCTGAGCCGCGTCGCAAGCGCACGCCGAACGGCTGGGATCCGGCCTGCTATACCGATGACCGCATTGCGCAACGGACGAGCGGCCCGCGGCAGCGTCGCCAAACGCGTTAGCCGGTCGGTCATTTCGACGACTTGCTGTGCGATCGGGCGGCGCGCGGCGCTGTAATCGTCGAGCACGCTGTCGGGCTCACCCGCGAGAACACGCGACAGTGCGTCGGCGAGCGCGACGGCGTCCTGGATGCCCAGGTTCATGCCTTGGCCTCCCGCCGGGCTGTGCACATGGGCGGCGTCGCCGGACAGCAGCAGGCGCCCGGCCCGGTAGGTGTCGGCAACCCGGTGATGAATGCGGAAGCGTGAGCCCCAGATGACGTCGGTGACGACCATCCGCCCCGCACCGGACCCACGGCTGTCGAGGATCTGCTGGACGTACTGCGCTGACGGCTCCTCCGGTGCGTCAACGACCGGCGCGACGATGCGGAAGATGTCGCCAGGAAGTGGCGCCACCACGGTCAGGCCCGCCTTGGCCCAGAACAGGATGACCTCGTCGAGAGGCGCTTCGCCGGTGAGCCGAACGTCGGCCAGTATGAACGATTCGCCATACACGTCACCCTCGAATCCGATGCCGGCCTGCTCGCGCACCGTGCTGTGGATCCCGTCGGCGCCGACGGCATAGCGCGCCCGGATGACGTCACCGTCGTCGAACGTGGCCGTCACCCCGTCGGGGTCCTGCGTTATCGAGGTCAGTGTCTTGGGCCTGATGACTGATCCGCCGAGCTCGAGTAGCCGATCGAGCAGCAGCTTCTCGGTCGTCGACTGCGGAACCATCAGCGAGTACGGGTAGGCGGTCGGTAGCTCGCTGAAGTCGATCGGGGATCAGGGTGCGCGCCCGGTCGCGGATGCTGAAGCGCGGCGCTTGGATGCCCTCTTTGACCAGCCTCCTGGCCACGTCGAGGTCTTCGAGCACCTCGAGCGTGCGCGCGTTTACGACAGCGGCGCGCGACGTGTTGGCGCCTGCGGCCTGTCGGTCGACGACCGTTGTTGCGATACCCCGCTTGACCAGCGACGCGGCGAGTGTGAGTCCGCTCGGGCCCGCTCCGACGATGAGTACATCGGTGTCATACATTTCGTCTCCTTTTGCTTAATGCCAACGCTTGTTGGCATTAACTATGCGCGCGTCGCGCCGCTATGTCAACAGTTGTTGGCCTACACTTGTTGGCATGCGCAGATCGTCAGTGGAAACCAAGGCGGTGATCCTGGCCGCGGCCAGGCAGCGGTTCGCCGAGTCCGGGTTCGAACGAGCCACCATCCGGGCGATCGCGTCCGACGCGAACATCGATCCGTCGATGGTGATGCGCTACTTCGGCAGCAAGGACCAGTTGTTCGCGGCGGCCGCGGACTTCGATCTGCAGATCCCCGATCTGTCCGGCGTCGAACGCGATCAGCTGGGCGAGCGCCTTGTCGCACATTTCCTGAATCGATGGGAAGGCGACGAGGCCCTGATCGTGCTGCTGCGATCGAGCACCACCAATCCCGAAGCGGCGCAGCGGATGCGGGGGATCTTCGCGGGCCAGCTGCTGCCCGCGATCGCGAAGATCAATCCCGACTCGCCTGCCCGCCGTGCCGGCCTGGTCGCGACGCAGGTCCTGGGTATGGCGCTGTGCCGTTACGTCCTGCAGGTGCCGCCGGTGGTTGCGATGTCACCCGACGAGCTTGTCGCGTGGCTCGGGCCGACGGTTCAGCGCTATCTGGTGGGCCCGGGATAATCGGCGGTCGCCTTAAGCCTCGATTTCGCCTGCGATCTTGCGCTCGATACTGGCCCGCGTCGTCGCAGGGAGCACGATGAGCCCGTCGAGCTCCTTCTGCGCCCGTGCGTAGGCGCTCTGTCGCTCCTGCGGTGTGGCCCCGCTGTCCGACGCCAGCCGCAGCAGATGCTGGGCCCGCGCCAGGCGCTCCTGGGCTTCGGCAGAGAAGTCGCTGCGCCGGCGCCGGATCGCCTCCGACTCGGCCACATCGAACGCCGCCACGTATTCGCCGACGGCGTCGCGATACTCGAGTTGGGCAGTGCGGTCTTCGAGGATGTCGTCGACGTTGTCGGGCCGCAGCCAGTCCGCGTGACTCCTGGCCTTGTGAAACGCGATGGTCAGCGGATCCCGCATATCGGTCATCAACGGGAAGTCCAGCAGCTTGGCGATGTCGATCTCGTAGTCGAGCCAGCGCGCGTCGGTGCGATCGTGGCGGTCGAGCACCTTCGTCATCTCGCGCTTGTAGCCTGCCTCGTTGGTCCGGGCCCGGCCCGACGCTTCGGCCAGCGCGACCTTGGTCTGCTGCTTGATGCGATACCGCTCGAGCCGGCGCTGGGCACGCCGCTCATTGGCCACAGCGACGGCCCGGACGGCACCGCCGATCGCACCCATGAACGGGAAGATCAGCCACCAGAAGTGGCCCGCGAACTCAAAAAGAGGCGCCACAACGCCAGCATGCCATCACGGCGCACAGGCCGCGGAAATCGCCTGCGCGATAAGGTCGGCGACCGCGTCCGGATCGCTGAGCATGCGCAGGTGGTCCCACTCCCTTCGGGCCACCCACCAGCCGAGCCGCTCCGCCTTGTCAGCCGCGCGGTCGAAGGGCTGCGCCGAGCCGTAGAAATGCGCAGGCCACCGAGTCCGCGAACTCGGCGGGCGGCGCCGGCTCGTCGAAGTAGGCAATCGGCAGTCGCGGAACCTCGGCGACTAGATGTCGCCTCCGCGCCTTGTCGGGGACCAATGCCTCTAGTGAGCCCGGAGGGAACCATTCGTGCCATGGCGGCAGCAGGTCGTGATCGGCAAGGCCGCGCAGCTGAGCCTCTAGTCCAGGCGGGGCCGTGTCGAACCAGCTGCGCCCTGGCTGCGGCAGCATGGCGTCGACGAACACGGCGCCGCGCGTGCGGTCGCCGATGGTTTCCGCGATTGCGGGCAGCAGCGCACCCGCTGCGCTGTGTCCAACCAGGACGACCGGGTCCGAGCTTTCGTCGACGGCCGCCGCGGCCGCTGTGGCGTACTTCGGGTAGTACGGCTGGTCCATCGTCGCCAGAGCCGTCAAGTCCGGCACGGCGCACCCAAAACCGCTCTCCCGCAACACCTCCGCGGTATAGGTCCACGTCGACGGACCCACGACCGGACTGTGTACGAACAGCAGCGTCGCTTTCACAGCCCAATCCGCCGATAGCGCGACAGCCTGGCGTCCAGCCGCTGCTCGACGGGGATCGCACGCAACCCGTGCAGCTCGTTGGCGATCGTTGCCGACAGCCGCGTGCGTGAACTCCATCGGCTCGTCGGCGGCATCGGGACGCTCGGGCACGATCGCGTCGACGATGCCGTGTCGCATCAGGTCGGCCGACCGAATACCTTGCGCCGCAGCCAGTTCCGGCGCGTGGTTGACGTCGCGGAACACGATCGCACTTGCGCCCTCCGGCGGCAGCGGAGCCAGCCAGCCGTGCAACGCGGCCAGCACCCGGTCGGCAGGCACCATCGCCAGCGCGGGCCCGCCGCTGCCCTGCCCCAGCAATACCGAGACGGTCGGCGTGTCCAGCGTGACGAGTTCGGCGAGGCAGCGGGCGATCTCACCGGCGAGCCCGCCCTGCTCGGCATCGGCGGACAGCGCGGGTCCCGCGGTGTCGATGAAGAGGACCAGCGGCAGCTGCAAGCCCGCCGCCAACGCCATGCCGCGCCGGGCCTCCCGCAGCGCCGCCGGACCGACCAATCCTCCGACGACGCGCTGCTGGCCGAGGACGACCGCGGGCTGCCCGCCGAAGCGGGCCAGCGCCAGCATCATCGTGGCCGCCTCGCCACGCTCGGTGCCCGACAGCAGCACCCGTTCGGTGGTGCCGTGCCGCAACAGATATCCGACGCCTGGCCGGTCCGGGCGCCGCGACGCCTCGACCGACTTCCAGGCTGGCACGTCGGGCAGCGGCTCGGTTTCGGGCAAAGGCGGCGGCGGCCCTGGCGCGTCGGCGACCACTTTGAGCGTGCGGTCCAGCGTCGAGCGAAGCGCCTCGAGCGGGACCACGCCGTCGATGACGCCGTGCCGGTGCAGGTTCTCCGCGGTCTGGACGCCGGCGGGAAACGGTTCGCCGTAGAGGTGCTCATAGACCCGCGGGCCGAGGAACCCGACGAGCGCGCCCGGTTCGGCCGCGGTGACGTGGCCGAGTGAGCCCCATGAAGCGAACACCCCGCCGGTGGTCGGGTGGCGCAGGTACACGAGGTAGGGCAGGTGCGCCCGCTTCTGCAGTTCGACAGCCGCGGCGATCTTGACCATCTGCAGGAACGCGACGGTGCCCTCCTGCATGCGGGTGCCGCCCGAACTCGGCGACGCCAGCAGCGGCAGCCGCTCGGCGGTCGCCCGCTGCACGGCGGCGGTGATCCGCTCCGCGGCGGCCACGCCGATCGAGCCGGCCAGGAAGTCGAACTCGCAGACCACCAGCGCCACGCGGCGGCCGAACACCGTGCCCTCGCCGGTCACCACGGATTCGTCCAGGCCGGTGGCGGCGTTCGCTGCGGCCAGCTCGCGCCGGTACGGCTCGCTGGCTCGACCAGGCCAGCGGCGGGGCGTCCCAGCTGCGGAAAGACCCGGCGTCCAGCACGGCGTCGCGCAGCGCCAAGGCGCCGATCCGGCTCACAGAATAGAGGCTAATAGGGTGGGCGACATGATTGGTGTGACCCGCGACGGCCACGTGATGACCCTGGAGATGCAGCGCGCCGATCGCCGCAACGCGCTGAACAGCGCGCTCGTCGACGGCCTGCGCGAAGCGGTCGAGAAGGCCGCGGCCGAAGATGTCCGGGCCATCGTGCTGACCGGTCAGGGCCACGTGTTCAGCTCGGGTGCAGACCTGTCCGACCCTTCGGCGGTGGCCGACGAGCTGCCCGACAAGGCCAAGGCGCTGAACCTCGCCATCGATGCAACGCCGATGCCGGTTATCGGCGCGATCAACGGACCCGCGATCGGGGCAGGCGTCATCCTCTCGATGATCTGCGATCTGCGCGTCGTCGCACCCGAGGCGTATTTCCAGTTTCCTGTCGCGAAATATGGTCTGGCGCTGGACAACTGGAGCATCCGCCGGTTGACCTCATTGGTCGGGGCCGGCCGGGCGCGGGGCATGCTGCTCGCCGCGGAACGACTCACCGCCGACGTTGCGCTGCAGACCGGAATGGCCAACCGGATCGGCACGCTGGCCGACGCACAGGCGTGGGCCGCAGAGATCGCAGGCTTCGCGCCGATCGCCTTGCAGCACGCCAAGCGGGTGCTCAACGACGACGGCGCCTATGAGGATCCAGTGGCCCGAGCACACGGAGTTGTTCGAAAGGGCGTGGGCCAGCCAGGACGTCATCGAGGCGCAGGTGGCGCGCATCGAGAAGCGACCGCCGAAGTTTCAGGGGGCCTGATGGTGGTGCGCGCGGCCCTGCGCTTCGGCTTCGGCACGGCATCACTGCTGGCTGGCGGCTGGGTGTTGCGCGCACTGCACGGCGCTCCTGCTGCGCTGGGGGCCTCGCCCGCCGAGATCGAGGCGGTCGCGCGTCGATCGCCGCATTTCCGTGACGGCTCGTTCGTCAACGTCGACCCGGCATCCGGTATCAGCCTCGACAGCGAGGAGCAGCGGAAGGTCGTCTGGGACTTGTCGGCTCGCGCGGCGCGTCGCGGCCCGCGCGGACCGATCCCGGTGGTGAGCCCGCGTCCGCCGAACCCGCCGCGAGCGGCTTTCCGTGTGCTGGTTCGGCCACTCCTCGGCGATGATCGAGGTCGACGGCTACCGCGTGCTCGCCGATCCCATTTGGAGTCGACGCTGTTCGCCGTCACAAACGGTCGGGCCCGCAGCGGATGCACGAGGTACCGGTGCCACTTGAGGCGCTGGCTGCCGTGGACGCGGTGATGATCAGCCATGACCACTACGACCACCTCGACGTCGAGACGATCTTGGGCCTGGCCCGGACCCAGCGGGCCCCGTTCGTCGTGCCGCTTGGAGTGGGCGCGCACCTGCGCAAGTGGGGCATTCCCGAGGACCGCATCGTCGAACTCGACTGGAACGAAAGCCACAAGATCGACGAGCTGACGCTGGTGTGCACGCCCGCCCGGCACTTCTCGGGGCGGTTGTTCACCCGCGACACGACGCTGTGGGCCTCGTGGGTGATCGCAGGGCCGCGGCATCGCGCGTTCTTCGGCGGCGACACCGGCTACACCAAGAGCTTCGCCGAAATCGGTGTTGACCACGGGCCTTTCGACCTGACCCTGCTACCGATCGGCGCGTATCACCCGGCGTGGCCGGACATCCACATGAACCCGGAAGACGCCGTCCGCGCCCACCTCGATATCGCCGAGGCCGACTCGGGATTGCTGGTGCCGATCCACTGGGCGACGTTCCGGCTGGCGCCGCATCCGTGGGCGGAGCCGGTCGAGCGGCTGCTCGGGCCGCCGACCCGGCGGGCGTGCACGTAGTGGTGCCCAAGCCGGGCCAGCGTGTCGATCCCGAGACGGCCCGGCCGTTCGATCCTTGGTGGCAGCTCTAATCCGTCGCCGAGCGCACGGTTTCCGACGTCATTACTTTGCGTTTTGTGTACAACAATCGTGCATTCGACGGGTTAACGTTCACGCATGAACTCACTGGCCAGGGCTGCGTGTCGCTGCTCTGCTGCTGGTGCTGGTTCCGGGCTGCGACGCCAAACCGGCGCAACCGGCGCCACCGCCGGCGGCCCAGCGCAGTCCGACGTACCGCCGCCGTTGGTACCCGCGATGCCTTTGCCTGACAACGCGGTCGACAATGCGGTGGCCAAGCTCGACGGGATGGTCGACGACTTGATGAAGAAGTCCGGCATCCCCGGTATGGCGGTCGCGGTGGTTCACGGCGGGAAGACGGTGTACGCCAAGGGCTTCGGGGTCAAGGATGTTCGCAGTGGTGACAAGATCGACCCGGACACCGTGTTTCAGCTGGCGTCGCTGTCCAAGTCGCTGAGCGCAACCGTCGTCGCCCAACAAGTCGGGGCGAATGCGATCGGCTGGGATACACCGATCGTGTCCAAACTGCCGTGGTTCGCTCTGTCGGATCCGGTTGTCACGCGGATGGTCAGCGTGGGCGACATGTTCTCGCACCGCTCGGGGCTGCCCGACCACGCAGGCGACATGCTCGAGGATCTCGGTTACGACCGGCGTTATGTGCTCGAACGACTCCGTCAGCTGCCGCTCGATCCGTTCCGAATCTCGTATGCCTACACCAACTTCGGGCTGACCGCGGGTGCCGAGGCGGTCGCCGGTGAGCGCCGGCAAGTCCTGGGAGGACCTCGCCGACGAGGTGCTGTTCCGTCCGCTCGGCATGGCGTCGACGAGCTTTCGGTTCGCCGACTACGCAGGCCCGGCCGGACCGCGCGGTCGGCCATATCCACGTCGACGGTCGCTACGAACCGCTCTACGTCCGCGACGCCGACCCCGAGGCGCCCGCAGGCGGGGCCAGTTCCTCGGTGAACGACATGACGCGCTGGCTGACGATGGTGCTGGCCAACGGCAGCCTACGAGGGCAAGCAGATCGTCGACCCGAAGGCGCTGCTGCCTGCGGTGACGCCTCAGATCGTGTCGAGCCGCGCAACCGAGCCCGCGATGCGGTCGGGGTTCTACGGCTACGGCTTCAACGTGGCTCCGACATCGGCGGCGCGGATGGAGCTCAGCCATTCCGGGGCGTTCGAGCTCGGCTCCGGCACGAACTTCGTCATCTTGCCGTCCGCCGACGTGGCGATCGTCGCGCTTACCAATGCCACGCCATCCGGTGTGCCCGAATCGCTGACCGCCGAATTCGCCGACCTCGTTCAGTTCGGCGAGGTGCGCGAGGACTGGTACAAGCTCTACGGCGACATCTTCAAACAGATGGAGCAGCCGACGGGCTCGCTGGTCGGGCAGAAGCCGCCTGCGAACCCCGCGCCCGCCGCGCCGCTGGCCTCCTACGTCGGCACCTACAACAACGACTACTGGGGTCCGGCGCGGGTCACCGAGAAAGACGGCAAACTGCACCTCGCCCTCGGCACGAAACTGGATGTGCCCCTTGACCATTGGGACGGCAATGTCTTCACCTAGTCGTGGGTCTCCGAAAACTCCCCGCCGGGAACGATTTCCAAGGCGACGTTCGACGGCAACAAGCTGACTCTCGAGTACTACGACACGTTCAACAAAGGAACGTTCACAAGATGACCACCATCGTCGCGATGGGCCTGACTGATGCCGAAGTCGCCCAGCGGGTAGCCGAGGGCAAGACCAACGACGTGCCGACCCGTGCGGCTCGCAGCGTGTCCGACATCGTCCGCGCCAACGTCTTCACCCGCATCAACGCCATCCTGGGTGTGCTGCTGATCATCGTGCTGTCCACCGGTTCGGTGATCAACGGCGCGTTCGGCCTGCTGATCATCGCCAACAGCGCCATCGGCATCATCCAGGAGCTGCGCGCCAAGCAGACACTGGACAAGCTCGCCATCGTCGGGCAGGCGAAACCGTTGGTGCGCAGGCAATCCGGCACCACAGCGCTGCTGCCCACCGAGGTCGTCCTCGACGATGTCATCGAGATCGGCCCCGGCGATCAGATCGTCGTCGACGGCGAAGTCCTCGAGGAGAACAACCTCGAGGTCGACGAATCCCTCCTCACCGGTGAGGCCGACCCGATCGCGAAAGACGCGGGGGACAACGTGATGTCGGGCAGTTTCGTCGTCGCCGGGAGCGGGGCGTATCGGGCGACGAAGGTCGGTCGCGAGGCCTACGCCGCCAAGCTGGCCGAGGAGGCCAGCAAGTTCACGCTGGTGAACTCCGAATTGCGCAGCGGCATCAACAAGATCCTGCAGTTCATCACCTACCTGCTCATCCCGGCCGGCTTGCTGATCATCTACACCCAGCTGTTCACCACCGATGTGGGTTGGCGTGAGTCGGTGCTGCGGATGGTGGGCGCATTGGTCCCGATGGTGCCCGAGGGTCTTGTGCTGATGACCTCGATCGCGTTCGCCGTCGGGGTGGTGCGGCTCGGCAGGCGGCAGTGCCTCGTCAACGAGCTGCCCGCGATCGAAGGGCTTGCCCGCGTCGACGTGGTGTGCGCCGACAAGACCGGCACGCTGACCGAAAACGGTATGCGGGTATCGGATCTCAAGAAGCTCGACGAACGCGGCCGTCGCCGACATCCTGGCCCAGCTCGCCTCCGACGACGCCCGGCCAAACGCCAGCATCCAGGCCATCGCCGAGGCCTACAAGATGCCGCCGGGCTGGACGGCCACCGCGACCGCGCCGTTCAAGTCGGCCACCAAATGGAGTGGCGCGTCCTACGGCGAGCACGGCAACTGGGTGATCGGCGCGCCCGACGTTCTGCTCGAGCCGGCGTCCCCGGTCGCCGAGCAAGCCGAGCAGATCGGGTCGCTGGGACTGCGGGTGCTGTTGCTGGGCTCGAGTGACGTGCCCGTCGACCACCCCGACGCCCCAGGCACCGTCACGCCGGCAGCACTGGTGGTGCTCGAGCAGCGCGTCCGCCCCGACGCCCGCGACACGCTGGATTACTTTGCCTCCCAGAAGGTCTCGATCAAGGTGATCTCGGGCGACAACGCGGTATCGGTGGGGGCTGTGGCAGGTTCGCTCGGTCTGGAGGGCGAGACCATGGATGCCCGCCAGCTGCCCGACGATGCCGAAAAGCTGGCCGACACGCTCGAGGAATACACGACGTTCGGCCGGGTGCGCCCCGACCAGAAGCGCGCAATGGTGCATGCCCTGCAGTCGCGGGGGCACACGGTCGCGATGACCGGCGACGGCGTCAACGATGTGCTGGCGCTGAAGGACGCAGACATCGGTGTCGCGATGGGTGCCGGCAGCTCTGCGTCGCGGGCCGTCGCTCAGATCGTGTTGCTGGACAACAAGTTCGCAACGCTGCCGCACGTCGTCGGTGAGGGCCGCCGGGTGATCGGCAACATCGAACGGGTCTCCAACCTGTTCCTCACCAAGACCGTGTACTCAGTCCTGCTCGCTGTCTTGGTCGGCCTGGCGGGCCTGGCGTCCAAGATCTTTGGGTCTGATCCGTTGCTGTTCCCGTTCCAGCCGATCCACGTGACGATCGCGGCCTGGTTCACCATCGGCATCCCTGCGTTCGTCCTGTCGCTGGCGCCGAATAACGAGCGGGCGCATCCCGGCTTCGTGCGCCGGGTGATGACGTCGGCGCTGCCGTCGGGACTCGTCGTGGGCGTCGCGACATTCACCTCGTACCTGGTCGCGTATCAGGGTCGCGAGGCGACGGAGATCCAGCAGACGCAAGCGTCGACGGCGGCGCTCATCACCTTGCTGGTGACTGCGGTGTGGGTGCTCGCTGTCGTTGCGCGGCCCTACGAATGGTGGCGGATCGTGCTGGTGGCGGTGTCCGGCCTGGCGTACATCGTGATCTTCTCCATTCCGCTGGCTCAGAAGACGTTCATGCTCGACCCGTCGAATATGGCAATCACATCGGTGGCGCTGGGTATCGGCCTGGTCGGGGCCGCCTCGATCGAGGTGATCTGGTGGGTCCAGGGCAGGATTCTCGGAGAACGTCGACGCCTATGGAAGCAGCGGTAGGGTTGGGCCCATGGGATTTCTGGACAAGCTGAAAGACCTTGCCTCCAAGAACAAGGGTGCGGTTGACACCGCCATCGACAAGGTCGGCGACGTCGTCGACCAGAAGACGCAGGGCAAGTACGCCCAGCAGGTCGATAAGGCGCAGGAAGCCGCCAAGAAGGCCGTCGACAAGACGCCTCCACAGAACTGACGTATGGCCAAACTGTCCGTCTCCGTCGATGTTCCGCTGCCGCCGGAGGCGGCATGGGCGTGCGCATCCGATCTGTCCCGCTACAAGGAATGGCTGACCATTCACCGGGTGTGGCGCACCAAGCCGCCAGAGACGCTGGAGAAGGGCACGGTTCTTGAGTCGATCGTCGAAGTCAAGGGCATGGCCAACCGGATCAAGTGGACCATCGTCCACTTCAAGCCGCCGGAAGCGATGACGCTCGACGGCAACGGAAAAGGCGGAGTGAAGGTGAAGCTGATCGGAAAGGTCAAACCTTCGGGTGAGGGCTCGACTGTCACGTTCGACGTGCATCTCGGTGGCCCTGCATTGTTCGGCCCGATCGGCATGGTGGTCGCAGGCGCGCTGAAGGGTGATATCCGGGAGTCGTTGAACCGCTTCAAATCCGTGTTCGCGGGGGCTGTCTAGCCGTGCGATTCGAACGCGGCATCCCCATTCTCAGAGTCTTCGATCAGGCCAAGGCCGAGGAGTTTTACATCGGCTATCTCGGCTTCGCTACAGATTGGGAGCATCGGTTCGAACCGGATTTTCCCCGGTATGCCCAAATCAGCCGCTCCGAGCTGATCATCCACCTGTCAGAGCACCACGGCGACGGCACGCCGGGCAGCGCGGTGTTCCTGCCGATCCACGGAATCCGCGAATTCCACGCGGAAATCACCGAGCGAAACTATCGATTCGCCAAGCCCGGACTGGAAAACGAGCCGTGGGGGCTCACCATAGACGTGACCGACCCATTCGGTAACCAGCTTCGGTTCTGCGAACAGGCGCGGTGATTCAACCTTCGCCTTAAAAGGGTGGTGGTTCGTAGTTGGCGGCGAGCCCGGCTTGGCGTTGTCGTTCTTCTTCGGTGATGAGGTCGGTTCTGTCGCTTCCAAGAATCTCCCAAGCGGTCAGGTGCACGCTCTTGCTACCAATTCATGATCATCGACCACGGAGAGGCGCCCGGAAGCGCATCTGAAAGGAAACCCAGCAATGAACATCGTCCCCGCCCCCATCGAGAATTACACCAAACGCATCCCCCGCAACATCGCCCTCGGGCAGGGGATCGCAGGCATCGTCATCGCGTTGTGGTGCCTGGTAATGCTGAGTGTGCTGCTCTACGCGGCGTCGCCGTTTTCCATCGTCGAGGTGCCCACGGGGACGCTCATTCTTAGTTTCGTGAAATGGGTTGCGGGCGTTGCCTTCGGGGCATTCTTTGCCGTCGCCTTCCTGCAGCGCTACGCCAAGCACCCCTGAATCCGAACGGTGCGTTGTTCGCAAATCACAAAAGGGCCGCATCTCTGCGGCTCTTTTGTTGTCGAGCAATACGTTCGACTACGCCACGATCCACCCACGAGAATGGTTAACGGCGAAAACGCCTGGTGACCAGCTTGGTGAACTCGACGGTCGAGCGTCGCACGGATTCGAGTTCCAGCGACACCAGCAGCGTGTCCACCATCGCGAACGGCAGCGTGGTGACGACGGCGCCACGGCCGTACTCGATATGCCACGAGCCGGGGTGAATGGTCAGACCCCTTGCGTGACCCCTCTCCATGCACGCGTGATCGCCGGGAAGCAGCGTCAACGCGGTGATGTCGTCGGATTCCACGTCATAGGAGTCGATCCGGCCCGCCATCAGGAACTTGTGGACTTGCACATGTTTGTAGCGGCCCGAAAAGCCTTGTGTGCCAGTGGGAGTGCCGAAGATGACGATGTACTCGCGCGGGCTGAAGTAGAGAAAGCGGACCTTGCCGAGGATGCCGCCTGCCCTGCTCCCGACCCAGCGTCCAGGCGTCGGATCGATGAGGTCGGGGTATTCGTCGGCCAGCAGCTCAATTGCGCGCGTGATGACCTCGCCGGTTTCCAACGGAAGGCCGACCACCTCCTTGGCGACCTTGTGCAGGACGTCTGGGTCGATCTTGTACGGCTTCATCCACGGTCTCCGGTGCTGTAGCTCCCCTGCTCTTTATAGGCCTTGTTGCTCGCATAGGCCATCAGCCGTACCGCGGTGCGGCGTCCCATCAGATGGCGGAACGCGAAGTGCGTAAAACGCAGCACGCGCGCGGGAAACAACGTCGGCTTCGTCCCGAGAGCGTTCAGCGTCTCGGCGGCAACCTGCTCGGGCTCTTGGACCGGCACGTTGCTGTCATCCGGCTCAGACGCCACGTAATTCGGCGTTCGTGTCGCTCCTGCACAGCTCACCAGCACGTCGACCCCGTCGTCGCGGAGCTCGGCCCAGAGACCTTCGGCCAGCACCAGGTTGAACGCCTTGGTGGCTGAGTAGTTCGCGACCCTCACCATGCCTTGCAGCGCCCCCATCGACGACAGCAGGATGATCCCGCCACGACGCCGTGTCCTGAACCGGGCGCCGAAACCGTGGGCCAGTACCAGCGGCCCGCGCACGTTGACGTCGATCTCCTTGAGGTGAGTGTCGATGTCGAAGTTCCAGAACGGTCCGACGACAGAGAACGCCGCGTTGTAGATGAGGAGGCCGACGTCGAGGTCGATGAGTTCGGTGAGGATGCGGTCGAGGTCGTCGCGGACGGCGAGGTCTGCGCGCAACGCGCGCGTCTGTACGCCGGTCGTGGCCGCAATGTCATCGGCGATCTGTTGTGCGAGTTCGACGCGCCGGGCGATGAGCACGACGTTGAGCCCCCGGCCGGCACACCCTCGTGCGAATGCCTCACCGAGCCCTTCGGAGGCCCCGGCGACAACGGCCCACGCGCCATAGCGCTCTGCGAATGTTGCCATGGCTAGGGCGCTTTCACGGCGACCGGCCGCGTGAACGGATGCTCTCGCCACATCCGGATCAGCACCCATACGGGGACGATCAGCCAGCCCGCGTTCGTTGCAAACACGAGCGGCAGGTGCTCGCTCGCGAAGGGCCCAGCGATCTCCTCACCAAGAATGACGGTGACGGTTGCGAGCATCACGGACGCCCAAATGATCGACCAGTTGCGGATCCACTCCTTGCCCTTCCAGAACGCGTAGAGCGCAGCGATATAGAAGGGGCCGTAGACAACCTGGTCGATCACGACGATCGTGGTGTACCAGACGGGCCGCTCATAGAGCAGTGGGTCGTAGTTCGCGAAGTACCAATGCAGGAAGTCGATCATGTAGGCCGGCGGCCACATCGGGTAGGTGAAGTTGTCCGGGTCGCGGATGACGAGCTGCTCGATATCCGCCTGGTACGTCACGAAGATGACGTTGACCAGAAAGAAGATCCACAGGACGATGTCGCCCTTGCGCTCGCGGAACGGGATGACCTCGCGTGCGATGGTAACGGACGGCGCTTCAGACGTAGAACTCATCAGTCGAACTCCATCGGCAGACTCGTCGGCCCACTCAGGCCGAGCAGTGGTTTCCATGGCACCGGTCCCACGCGACGCGGATTCGGGAACCGCTGGGAGAGAATCATCAGCGCTTCGGCAAGCTCCAACCGCGCCAGGTTGGCGCCGAGGCAGTAGTGCACTCCTCCGCCGAAGGTCAGAATGGGTGGCGGATCGTCGCGGCTGATGTCGAAGCGCGTCGGGTCGTCGTAAATTGTGGAGTCGCGATTGGCCGCATAGGTGTTGACGAGGATGAATGTGCCTGCGGGGAAGGTGTATTCGCCGACTGTGACGTCGTCGGTGACGCTGCGAACGGTGCTGCACATCGACGGCGAGTGGCGCATTGTCTCTTCGACTGCTCGCATCGCCAGGTCGGGCTGGTCCCGAAGTAGCGCCCACTGATCGGGGTGATCGCAGAGCACCTGCATGGACGCGGCGAGCTGACTGCGGGTGGTATCGGTTCCTGCCACCAGAATGCTGAATGCCAACATGCGTAGCTCGGCGGCGTCGAGTCGGCCGCCGCTGTCTTCGATCCGGATGAGCTCGGAGAGCAGATCGTCGGTCAAGCGCTGCCGCCGTTGAGCGATCATGTCGTCGATGTAATCGTCGAACTGCCCCCACGCCTTGAGTACGACAGGCTCCTCCTCTGCGAGGTTGCAGTCGAAGCTCACGATCTTGAAGATGTCCTCGGCCCATCGCGAGAACTGCTGCCAGTCCTCGCGAGGCGCACCGAACAACGCGCAGATGACCGGTATCGGATAGGGGCGAGCGATGTCGGCGACGAATTCACAACGGCCAGAGTCGATAACGCTGTCGATGAGCTCGTTGATGACGGTGTGAATGGTGTCGTGCATGCGGGCGGTCGCCCTCGGGGTGAACGCCCGCGACACCAGGCTGCGCAGCCGGCGGTGTTCCTCACCCTCCATGTTCAATATGCTGCGGGTCACCCGGTCCCACAATGGACCCGATGTGATGCCGTGCGCAGACAGATGGATGCCGGTCGGAACCACGAATTGTGGGTCGCGAAGGACCATCCGTGCAAGTTCGTACGAGAGCACCTCGGGCCCAATGGGACCCAGCGCGATCGGCGCAACCTCCTGTGCCGCCCGAAACTTGGGATAGATCTGCTGCGGGGTGTCGGTGACGTCGTAGACGAGCGTCGGGAGTCCGGCGTCGAAGGCGCTCGGCTTGGCGGCATCGACGGTCATGGCATCACGGGATGTTCGTGTCCAACAATGTCAGCGGCAGATCGAACACCGACAGGTCGATCTCCTCGAGATGTGTGCCCGCGCCCTCGAGCTTCTGCCGGAAGCGGATCCTCGCTCCGTAACGCTCGGCCACAGACTCGGCCGCCGCGGCGCCGGGAACCCGGATCACGACCGTGTATATGCCGTCGCCTTTTTGGTCGAGGAACTCAGCCACCGACGTGGCAACCGCAGCTGCTGATCCTGCGACGGGGCTGACGATTTCGATGCCCCGCTCCCAGTCCAGGTGGATGCGTAGCCCGAACTCAGTCAGTTCCGCAGGCTGAAGAGTGAAACCGAGGTCGGTGAACATCTGCGCCACGGCGTCAAGGCGTTCCAGTGCCACTGCGAACACGACGTGGTGAAGGTGCAAGCCTTCCTGCGTCATGCCGCGGATCTCTCGCCGGGACTGAACACCACGGGAATGCCGCGGTATCCCCGGGTCACCGAGTTGCCATGGAACGGCGCATCGATGCCGGCCGACAGTGCGAAGTCGGGCATTCGCGAAAGCACCTGCTCGACACCGACTTGGAACTCCAGGCGGGCCAGATTCGAGCCGAGGCACCGATGAACGCCCGCTCCGAACCCGAGATGCCGATTGTCCCGACGATCCAGGATGCATTGATCCGCGTCTGGGAACTGCTGCGTATCGCGGTTTGCGGACGCGTAGTTGACGATGACCGATTCGCCAGGGCAGAAGGTATGGCCACTCAACTCGACTTCCTGCGCGACCGTCCGTGGAATCCCGTGTATCGAACCTGCGAACCGGATGAACTCCTCGACGGCCCGAGGTATCAGCTCGGGATCGGCGATCAGGCGGTCCCGTTCCACGGGATGCGTCGCGAGATGGTGGAAAGCGAACGACATTGCGCTCGCGGTCGTCTCGAGACCCGCTTGCACCAACAGCATCGCATTGCTGACTATGTCGGCGAACCTTAGCTTCTCACCGTCGATTTCGGCGTTGAGCAGTACGTCGATCATGTCATCGCGCGGGGCCTGCGTAGTGCGCGCCGTCACCGCGTCGTTGAGGTGCTGATACAGGCCACCCCAAGCGGCTACCCGGGATTCCTCGGTGTCCCCGTTGAGCCCCATGTCGGTCAACTCGATGCACAGCGGGACATCGCTGACCGGCATTCCGAGCAGATACTTGAAGAACACGATGCCGGGCTGCCGCCATGCCACCTGAGCGAGGTTGCCACTGCCGATGGCGATGAAATTGTCAAGCAACCAGTCGGTTTCGTCGCGAATCTGGGGTCGCAGCGCCTTCATTCGAGCAGGGGAGAAGTACGGGTTGAGCACCTTGCGGAACTTCTGCTGGCGTGGCGGATCGAGCGTGATCACCAGGTCCCCTGCGAGTTGCTCGGAGGCTTCGGGCGTCGGGTTGCTCGAGAAGTGCTGCCAGTCCTGGAGGATCTGGTAGCACTCCTCGTAGCGCACGGCCACCCACGCGCCGCCCGGAGTCGCGCTGAGAAACGGCGTATCGGTGCGGGCGAAAGGCGAATTGCGCCGCATCACCGAGTACACGTCGTAGAGGTAGTCGTTGTCTTTGAAGTCCTCGTGACGGAGATCCCAGTTCACCGCGTGATCTTCGGGTGGTCGAGTCACTACCGCGCGCCTTGCTGCTCGGCAGCCTGGCGGGCCACGCGCTCATCGTGGATGCGCACCAGTTCGCGGAAGCCGATCCGGTTGTACTTCGGAACCGGCTGGATGCCCCATACGTCCCGCGCGGTGTCCTTTCCTTCGGCCCCTTCCGGCGGTCCCAATGGCGGGTAAGGGACCTTGCATTCCAACGTGTCGTCGGAGTAGCGCACCTTGAGCAGCTCGCTGCAGATCTCGGTGAGGCTGAGCGTCGGATAGCCGTAGTACACCGCCATGAACGGCAGCGTGAATGCCCCTTCGATGACGAGGGCCACCAAGCACACCAGCACCGCGCGCTTTATCCATTTGTGCATGTTGGCGTAATAAGGTGTGGTGCCCGGGGGAAGGTCGTCGGTCTTCTGTTCTTCTGTGGACTCAGGCGTGGTTGTCACGGTGTTACTCCTTGAACTCTGTTCAGTCGGTGAAGATTTCGCGGTTGACCGTGTGCAGGTACGGGATCGCCAGGAACGGCGTGATGTAAAAGATGTCGTAGAGCCACCAGCCGATGACCGGGAAGACCACACCGGAATAGCGAACGTCGGCGTACATGGTCATGTTGAACACGTACAGGCACCAGATGAGCACGCCCATCCAGCAGGTGATGATCATCCACTGCTGTCCCCAGCGCTTCATCTGCAGAAATCCGATCGCCGCGGCGCATCGCATCGCGAACACTGTGAGGATCATGCCGAACACCATGGACTTCTCGCCCGGCCCGGCAGCGCCCCCGACCCAGAACTCGTTGTAGTGCCAGAAGTAACCGGCGTCGAACATCGCACCCCAGCCGACCATCAGCACGCGGTTGATGAGCGTGTGGTTGGCGACGAGATCGAGTGCCCAGCCGAGACTGTTGAGCATTCCGTCGATCAGGACGAGGTATCCGATCAGGGTGACGATCATCGGCCGCATCGACAGTCCGGCGCGGGCAGCCTGCCGCTGTAGCCACACCCCGCGCAGGAAGATGGGCAATCCAAAGATGCCCGGAGCCCACATCCCCATCAGTCCGGCGCCGATGATCATCCACTTGTCGGCACGGCGTTGGGCCAACCGAGACTCTTCGTCGTGCTCTTCGAGGCTGACCGTTCCGCCGGCCCGCACATCGAGGCTCACAAGTCCCACCAGCCGCGGGCGAAGGACATGTAGAGCTGAATGAGAAACATCGTGAGCAGGTAGCCGTAAATCACGATCTGCAGGACGATGAGCGCCCTCTTGCGCTTCTTCTCCTTCTGGTCCATCGGGGACTCCCTTCCTAGTGAAGCGTGTTCGAGCTGTCGGCGGTCGCGAGGCTGGCCACCGCTACTTCACGCAAACCGTCGGTGATCGCACCGTCGGTGGACAACGGTGCGAGGATGCAGGCCTCAGCGGCCTCCAATTCGGTTGCGCCGGCGGCAATCAGCTGCGCCGCGGTGACCAGCACCCGGGTAGACGGCGGCTCGAAATGGAACGCCTCGTCGGCGGTGCGGATCGCGGTCGCGCACTGCACAAGCCGTCTGGCCGTCGCCAGATCGATACTCGCTTCCGCGACGATCACCTCGGCTTCGCGCTCGGCGGCAAGGTATCTCATCGGCAGAGTGACGAATCGCTGACGGAAGGACGGTTTGAGCTCCTTGAGGGAGCTGCGGTAGGCGGGGTTGTACGAGCAGACGAGCATGAACTCCTCAGGAGCCTGTACGACTTCGTCTGCGCGGTCGAGATACAGCGCGCGGCGGTGGTCGGTCAGTGAGTGCAGGATGGCCAGCGAGTCGTGGCGCGCCTCGACTACCTCGTCCAGATAGCAGATCGCCCCGGCCTTGACCGCCCGGGTGAGTGGGCCGTCGGTCCATACGACGTCGCCACCGGTCACCATGAACCGGCCCACCAGGTCGGAGCTAGTCAGGTCGTCGTGGCAGCTGATGGTGACGACCGGCCGTCGCAGCAGTAGTCCCATGTGTTCGACCAGCCGTGTCTTACCGCATCCGGTCGGTCCAGTGAGCATGACGGGCAGGCGCTGGTGATACGCCTGCTCGAACAATTGCACTTCGTTGCCGTTTGAAAAGTACGTTTCGGTCATGCGGCCACCAACTCTCGATGAACATGGGCAAGTACTCGTGGGAGGTCTTCAATCCGCCGAATGCGTTGCGAGCGACGGGGTCCGAAGACCTCCGGAAGCGGGTCGACGCGGGTTGGCCCGACTCCGACGTAGTAAATGGAGACGCCGGCGTCGTTGGCCTCTTCGACCGCGTGCGCGGCATCGGCCCACGCGTAGCGGCCTTCGTAGCCTTCGTCGGAGATCAGTCCGTCGCCGATCACGATGAGCAGTCGCCGTTCGGAGGGCTGCGCGAGAAGCCGGCTCGTCATGTGACGCAGCGGCGCACCAAGCCTGGTGTAGCCGCCGGTCGCAAGGCCGAGTCGGCTCGGCGGCACGAACCGCCGGTCCTCGAAGTCCTTGAGGCAACTGACTTCGACGCGGTGACGGGTGTTGCCCGTGAACACGAAGATCCCGTGCCGCTCGCGGGCCAGCGACATCGCCCGGGACAGCGCGTCGGAACACGCCAACTCCAGCTTGAAGATTCGACCACCGTGCACACCGAGCGACGAGCTGCCGTCCAGCAACAACGCCGTGGTGACGTCACGGTTGCTTGGTAGTAGCTCACGGAAGATGCGAGGCTCGATCGCCTCGCCGGTCGTCAAATCGATGTAGTGGCTGACGTACTGCTCGACGTCAAGATCGGAGCCGTCTTCGAGACGGTTCTTCATTGAACGATGAGTGTGTTCCTCGAACCACTTCCGTAGGTCGGCGGATGCCGTTCCCGGCTCGCGGGTGCGGCAGGTGTGCGAACGCTCGAGCACCGCGACGTGATCTCGCATCAACCTCTTGGTCCATGCGTTCCATTCCGGATAGGGGATGCCCGGCCGGTGCTCAGGAGTGATGTCGAGGTCGTTGTCGTGGGGGCGACTGGGCGGCGGGAGGTTGGGGTTGCGTACGCCGCCGTCACCGCCGACGGGTACGGAGTACGGGCGGGGGAGTCGCTTCTGCGTTGTGGTCCATGGCATTCGGCCGAAGCTGCGGCGCAGCTTGTCGGCGAGGCCTTGCGGGACGGTGTAGGCCGACGGTAATCGGCCAAGGAGCGGATGGACGTCGAGAGGCTGCGCGCTACGCGCCAACGAGATGGCCCGGTCGAGCATCGCCGCAGCATCCATGTCGCCGTGCAGTGGCTTGAGATCGGGGAGGACGCGCCGAATCTCGTCGACCAGTCCCGGCCAGGTCGCCGCGATCCATCCGAAAGCGACGGCCGCTTCGACGAGGGTGAGCGCCCGGAGCTCGCGGGTCGACAGCTCGTTGAGGCGGAACTCGACGAGCCGGTCTTTCGACGGTGAACATTGCAGTGCGACGCCGCAAGTCAAGGTGCGGCGCGTCCAGTCGCGCCCCATCGAGGGATACGGGACGTGCACGAAATCCAGCGCCGAGGTCAGGCTGAATGCCCGATGCTCACCGGTCACCAGCCGCACGCCCTCGCGACGCTGTCCACTCATCGCGACAGCGGTCACCGCGCAACTGCGCTCGATCGCCATCGCGTGCGAGTCCGACAGGTCAGTCATGGTCGGTCAGAACGTGCCGATGTTGGAGAACATCCAGTACCAGAACCAGATGATCAGGCCGGTGCCACCCCACGCGGCGACGTAGCGCAGGATCTCCCAAATCCAGTCCATTTCAAGACCTCCTCGTCATGTGTGGGTAGCGATCAGCTTGGCCAGCATGGTGTCGCGAGTGTCTTGGTTGTCTGTGGTGGTAAGGACGCCGTAGACGCCCAAGAGGAAGAACGTCGCGCTGTAGAAGGCGTCGACCTCCGGGTGCACCACCCCGTCACCTCGTGCCCGCTCAATCTCGGCGACCAGCAACACGATCATGGGATGATCGGTCCAGTCGTCCTTGCGTGGCCGTGTCGGCGAGAAGTGCAGCGCCAGTAGCTCTTTGAATAGAATTGGACCGAGCCGCTGCTCAAGTCCCGTCACGCTGTCGACGAGTTCTGACAGGACCGAAACGAGGTCGTGTGGTTCTTCGAGGAAGCGGGCGAACTCCGCGGCGAGCAGTGCCTCCTCGCGGCCCTCCAGTTCGAAGAGCACGTGCTCCTTGCTCGGGAAGTGGAAGAAGAACGTTCCGTGCGCGACGCCCGCGGCGGCGGCGATGGCGTTCACGTCGGCGCCGGCCATACCCGCCCGCCTGAACTCGGCGATTGCGGCGCCGAGTATGCGTTCCCGCGTCTGGCGCCGACGCATCTCGCGCGTCGACGCTTTGACCTGTGACGTCATGGTCTGCTTTTTGTAACGCAGTTGCTGACTTAAGTCAATGAGTGCAGTCAGGGAAATTTCAGTCGGAAAAGATCTCGCGGTTGACGGAATGCAGGTACGGGATGGCGAGGAACGGCGTGATGTAGAAGATGTCGTAGAGCCACCAACCGACTACGGGCAGGACGACGCCGGCGTATCGGACGTCTGCGTACATCGTCATGTTGAACACGTACAGGCACCAGATGAGCACACCCATCCAGCAGGTGATGATCATCCACTGGTGGCCCCAGCGTTTCATCTGCAGGAACCCGATCGCCGCTGCGATTCGCATGGTGAAGACGGTGAGGATCATCCCGACTTCCATGGCTTTTTCACCTGGTCCGGCCGCTCCGCCGAGCCACAGTTCGTTGTAGTGCCAGAAATAGCCGGCGTCGAACATTGCGCCCCAGCCGTTCAATAGGATTCGAGCCAGAATCGTATGGTTGGCGACCAGGTCCAGGGCCCATCCCACCGTGTTAATGGCGGCATCGATGATGACCAGGTAGCCCAGCAGCGTCACCAGCATCGGCCGGACCGTCAGCCCGTCGCGCTGCGCCTTGCGAAGCAGCCATACGCCGCGAAGAAAAAGCGGAAGGCCGAAGATGCCGAGGGCCGCAGTGCCGATCAGGAGACTGCCCGAGATGAGCCACTTGTCGGCCTGCCGCTGTGCCAGCCGAGACTGCTCCATATGGTCGTCAAGCCCGCTACCGGGACCCGACAACGTTGGCAGATTCACGATTCCTCCTACCGATCGGCCGACCCGGGCCTTGCGGCAGAAACTGACTATAGTCAATCAGTTAACGGGCTTCAATACTGCGCAGCGTCCTGGTGACGTAGTCCTCGAGCATTACGTTCTGAGCGGGCCAGTCGTGCGTGGTCGTCAACAGTGCATACAGGCCGAGAAGAAAGAACACCGCGCTGTTCATCGGGTTGACGTCGGAATCCACCTGACCGCGTGCTTGAGCGTTCTCGATCTCCTGGGCGACCAGGACGATGACGGGGTGCTCTTTGCTCTCATCAACTGGCCGGGTCTGTGAAAAATGCAGTGCAAGAAAGTCTTTGAACAGCACAGCGCCGAGGCGGCGCTCCAACCCCATCACCAAACGAACAGCCTCGCTCAGCGTCGAGGCGAGGTTGCGTTTCGAATCCACGTAGCGGCCGAGCTGTTTCGCAATTCGCTCCTCCTCACGGTGCTCCAGTTCCAGGAGCACATGCTCCTTGGTCGGAAAATGGAAGAAGAAGGTGCCGTGCGCAACTCCTGCCGCGGTGACGATCGCGCTGACGTCGGCCTCAGCGATACCCGATCGCTTGAACTCGGCGATCGCGGCTCCCATCAACCGTTCCCGCGTCTGTAGCCGTTTCGCCTCGCGCGCCGATGGTTTGTCCACCACTGCCATGCTCCGACGATAGCAACATCGCCAACAGTTCTTGACAGGTGTGATTGACTGCAGTCAATTTCATTGAGCGAGGACCGAGATGCGAAGAGTCGTGCAGTTCTCCACTGGCAACGTGGGACAACATTCACTGAAGGCCATCATCGGCAGGCCGGATCTCGAGTTGGTGGGTGTGCACGCCGCCAGCCCGACCAAGATCGGCCGGGATGCGGCCGAACTGTGCGGGTTGACCGAACCGACGGGCGTCATAGCGACCGACGACATCGATGCGTTGATAGCCCTGAAACCCGATTGCATTGTCTACACCGCGCAGGCCGAAACGCGGCCGATGGAAGCCATCGAGCAGCTGTCGAAGCTTCTCGCCGCGGGTATCAACGTCGTGGGGAGCTCGATGGTGTGGCTGGTGACGCCAGGGCAGGCCGACGACTGGCTGAAGGGTCCATTGGAAGAGGCGTGCGAGACCGGCAACTCCTCCTTGTATGTGAACGGCGTCGATCCCGGCTACTCCGGTGACACGGAGGTGCACAGTGCGCTGAGTCTGGTCACCCGCGCCACGTCGATCCTGGTTCAGGAGATCTTCGACTACGCCAATTACGACGACTACGAGTTCACCGGCGTGAACATGGGTTTCGGCTTCGCCGCCGATGCGGACCCGCCGATGCTCTTCCTGCCTGGCGTCCTCACCACGATGTGGGCCGGTCCGATTCGCAATCTCGCGGACCAGCTCGGCATCGAACTCGACGAGGTTCGTCAGCGCATCGAGCCGTGGTACACGGACAAGCGGATCGAATGCAAGATGGCGACGGTGGAGCCCGGGCAGATGGCAGCGGTCCGGTTCGCGGTCGAAGGGGTGCGTGACGGCGTGCCGGTGATCACCATGGAACACATCACCCGGCTGACCGCGGCCTCGGCGCCGGATTGGGAGTATCCGCCGGACGGTAAGCCCGGTGTCCACCGCGTCGTTATCGAAGGGGAGCCGCGCGTCGAGCTCAACACGCACGTTTCCGACCCGGTGCTCGATGTCACCGAGGCCGGTTGCGTATCGACTGCTGCCCGGGTCGTCAACGCGATTGACTGGATCTGCCGTGCTCCCAAGGGATTGATCGCCGTCGAGGATATTCCTCAGGCCGAGGTCATTCGCGGGTTGATGTGGTGACGGCGGCTAGCTCGGCGGCGGTTCGAGAGGCTACTGAAGTGATCTTCCGTGTCGGCGTGCGTTGTCTTCCAAACGCCTCTGTTCCTGCAGCAGTACTCGACTGACTTCTCTGAGGCCGCTGATCTGTTCGTTGACTCGTGCGCGTTTGTCGGCCAGTAGTCGGGCGCCGTCGGCGCAGTCGATGTCGCTGGCGCGTAGCCCGTCGAATACTTGCCGGATTTCGGTCAACGAGAACCCAAGAGATTGCATGCTGCGAAGGAGTTTGACCTCCCGCACCAGGGACTCGGGATACTCCCGATAGTTGCTGTGGGTGCGGTGCACTTCGCCGAGCAGGCCTCGCCGCTCGTAGTAGCGCAGGGCGTGGCGACCCACGCCGGTGCGTGCTTCTAGTTCGCTGATCTGCATAGACGGTTCGCCCTTGACTGTAGATCTAGGTCTACACCTTATCGTTCGGCGGTCACATCCCAGAGGAGGTCAGATGTATCTGTTGGCTAGTTCGGTCGTCACGATTGCGCGCTCTTGCACGAAGGTCTTTGACTACGCAGCGGACCTTGAGAACTTCGCCGACTGGTTTCCCGGTGTGATCGGCATCGTCGCGCACAACGAGCTGCCGTTCGCGACGCCCGGCAAGCAGTATGTAGAGACCGTCGCGGTGCCGCTGCGGGGGAACCGGACGGTACTGATCCGGGTGGTCGACGCCAGTGCTCCGATGCGGATTGTCACCGAGGGTGACCTGCCACTGTTGTTGCCGCGCATGGAGATCGAGTTCCATGACGTTGGAGGAAGTTCTTGTGAAGTCCGTTGGCGAATGCTGAGCCGCAATGAGAACGTTCTGGTCCGCTATACGGTATTGCCGTTCGCCGGGTGGCTGATGGGCAGGCGCGCCGCGACTGGGCTCCGCAATCTCAAGTGGCGACTCGAAGGCAGCACGCCGAAGTCATTCGCGGGTTGAGGTGGTGAGCGCATCGGCGATCGGGGTGTCGCCGGAGATCACCTCGAACGTCAGACCCGCGGTGCCGGGCGTGTCGAGGACCGCGAGCAGTACGGCCGCGACGTCCTCTCGGGGGATATCGCCGCGCCCGGTGTGATCCGAGATCGTCACCCGTCCGGTCCCCGGATCGTTGGTGAGGTGACCTGGACGCACGATCGTCGAGTCGAGCGCCCTTCGTGCCCGGACGTTGTCGTCGGCAGCGCCTTTGGCGCGTAGATACGCCACGAAGACCGGGTCGCCGACGTCGTCCGGTGCCTCGGCGTCGGCTCCCATGGATGAAATCATCACGTAACGAGTGACTTTCGCGGTTTGGGCCGCGTCCGCGAGCAGGATCGCCGCGTCGCGGTCGACGGTCTCCTTTCGCGCCGCTCCACTGCCCGGTCCTGCGCCCGCGGCGAACACCACGGCATCGGCACCGTGTAGATGTGCCGCGACCTCGTCGACTGAAGCGTTCTCCAGGTCCACGACGAGAGCCTCGGCGCCTGCGGCTTGAAGGTCGGCTGCGTGTTCCGGGTTTCGGATGAAGCCGGCGACCGAGTCGCCACGCTGTGAGAGCAGTCGCTCGAGGATCAGGGCGATCTTGCCGTGCCCGCCGGCGATGACGATGCGCATCGCTCTACGCTAGCCGGGCCCGCAACTCCCGTTTCAGCACCTTGCCGTAGCTGTTCTTCGGCAGCTCGTCGATGAACTCGTAGCGCTTGGGTCGCTTGAAACGGGCGATGCGCTCCAGCAGGTGGGCGTCGAGTTCGGCCGGCGACGCCGAGCCGACGATGAACGCGACGACGACCTCGCCCCACTCTTCGTCCGGTGCTCCGACGACGCCTGCTTCCGACACACCGGGATGTTCGATCAGGGCTTCCTCCACCTCACGTGGATAGATGTTGCTACCGCCGCTGATCACGACATCCTTGGAGCGGTCGCGCAGAGTGAGGTAGCCCCGGTCGTCGAACGAGCCCATGTCGCCGGTGCGCAACCAGCCGTTCCGCAGCGTGGCCGCGGTCGCCTCGGGATTGTTCCAATAGCCCGACATCACAACGTCACCCCGGCACACGATCTCGCCGATCTCGCAGCTGGCGGCCGGTGTGCCGTCGTCGCGAAGCACCGCGACATCCACCCCGGACCGGGCGTATCCGACAGATCCGAGAATGGCGTCTTCCGCATCGAGGTGGTCGGAGCGGCGCAGGCCCGTGATCGTCATCGGCGCCTCACCCTGGCCGTAGAGCTGTACGAAGATCGGGCCGAACGCGGCCATCGCCTTCTTCAGGCTGTCGACGTACATCGGGCCCCCGCCGTACACCACCGTTCGCAGATTCTGCGGGCAGGCCCGTCCGGTCTGCACCAGGCGCTGCACCATGGTTGGCGCGAGGAAGGCGCTGCAGCCGGGATGGTGGTCGCAGAGATCGAGGAACTCCTCGGGCTCGAACGCACTGGATTCCGGAATCACCTGGCGAGCGCCGCGCAGTACGTACGGCGGAATGTAGAGACCCGACCCGTGCGACATCGGCGCACCGTGAATGAGACTGCAGTTCTCGTCCGGGGAATCGAAGTCAGCGAGGTGGGCCACCGTCATCGCCATCAGGTTGCGATGTGACAGCATCGCACCCTTGGACTTGCCGGTGGTCCCGCTGGTGTAGAACAACCACGCCAGCGTCGACGGATCGGTATTGCGCGGGGGATCCGACGGTGCGGCAGCGAGCCGCGTGGAATAGGCTGCACCACTGATGATTTCCGCGTTGGGCAGGGTCTTAGCGATCTTCGGTGACGCGAATACCTGTGACACCCCGGCGTCGTCGCGGATCTGATCCATCTCGCGAGGATGCAACTTGTAGTTGATCGGGACGACCACGCACTCCGCCGCCCATGTTGCGAACAATAATTCGACGATCTCCGGGCAGTTCTCGCTGGCGATCGCGATCCGTGTCCCCGGATCTCCTAGCGTGGACGCCAACCGCAATGCGCGCTCGCGCAGCTGCGCCCACGTATGGAGTTGGCGCTGACCAAGAAACACCGCGCCGCGGTCGCCGAAACGAGCGGCGGCCTGGTCGAGCAGGGCGTACAGATTCAACGCTCGATCCATTCCGAGTTCAATGCGAAGTCGGACAAGTACTTGGTCGACGTCCAACCGCCATCGACGACGATCTCCTGACCGTTGATGAAGCTCGCACCGTCGGAGCACAGAAACGCGACGGTGCTCGCGATGTCCTCGACCTTGCCCAGCCGCGGGTATGGCGTCATCTCCGTGTTGATCTTGCGGAACCGCGGGTCTTCCAGCCGGCTCGCCACCATCGGAGTGAGGGTGACACCGGGGGCGACGGCGTTACAGCGAATGCCCTGCGGCCCGTACTGGCAGGCGATGTGCTTGGTCAGTGAGGTCAGCCCACCCTTGGCCGCCGAATACGCCCCGCCGCGCAAACCGCCGACGACGGCGAACGTCGACGTGATGTTGATGATCGCCGAGCCGGATCGCATATGCACGACAGCTTCACGGGCCAACCGGAACGGCGCTCGAAGCATTAAACCCAGGAAATAGTCCAATGATTCGTCGTCGGTTTCGTGCAGCGGCTTGGGTTTTCCCACCCCGGCGTTGTTGATCAGGAAGTCGATCCGGCCCCACCGCTTCATCGCTGCGTCCACGATTTGTCGCGGGCCGTCGTCCGCCGTCAGGTCAACGGCGACGGTGGCCACCCGATCAGGATCGCCGATCGCCTTCGACAGTTCGGCGAGCCTGTCTTCGTCACGTCCTGCGCCGACGACGGCCATGCCCGCCTCTGCGAGCTTCGTCGCGCAGCCGAAGCCGATACCGCTGCTCGCGCCCGTCACGATCGCTACCTGCATGTCAGTCCACCTTCGTGAGCGTCTCTCGGATCTGATGCTTCAAGATCTTTCCCGCATCGTTCTTCGGCAATGCGTCCCAAATGACAATCTGTTCAGGGATTTTGAACTTGGCCAGACCCTCGCCCAGGAGCAGGTCGCGCAGGCCGGCCAGGTCGGGTGCGGGCTGATCGGATGCGACGATGACGGCGCACGCCCGCTCCCCGGTGCGCTCGTCGGGTACGCCGACAACCGCGATCTCCGCGATGCCGGGATGCCCGACGAGGATGTCCTCCACTTCCTTGGGCGAGATGTTCTCGCCGTTGCGGATGATGATGTCTTTGGCCCGTCCGGTGACAACCAGGTAGTCGTCGTCGATCAAGCGGCCGAGATCACCTGTCCGGAAGTAACCCTCGTCGTCGAAGGACGCCGTCTCGTCCTCGGGATGCAGGTAGCCGACCAGCATTTGCGGTCCGCGCGCGCGGATCTCTCCGTCGGCCAGTTTGATGTCGGCGATGCCTGCCCGGCCGTCGGTGTCCGCCGCGTGTTCGGAGTCGTCCAGTGAGCCCACGGTCGTCACCGGCACTTCCGTCGATCCGTATACCCGACTGACCGCTGCCTTGTCGAAATACGCTGATGCCCTGCGGATCAGCGATGACGGAACGGACGCGCCCCCGCAGATGAACACCTTGAGATCGGGCAGGTGCGTGTCGGAGCGCTCAGCGGCTGCCAGTAGGCCCTCGAGAAACGGGGTGGCCCCTGCCATGTGTGTGCAGCGTTCGGCAGTAATCAGCGACGTCGCTGCGTCCGCGTCCCAGCGCTCCATCAGGACAGCAGTGGTGCCCAGCAGCAGCGGGCACTCGAACGCGTATATCGACCCGCCGATGTGTGCGATCGGCGAAGGGACGAGGAAAGTGTCACCGTTGTCGACGCGCCAATGTTCGCCGATCTGGCGGATCAGCGCGTGGATCGAATTATGGGTGTGCAGTACCCCTTTGGGCCGTCCGGTGGTGCCGGACGTGTACAGGATCATGCGGACGGAGTCGGGATTAAGGACGGGCAGGGCCGCGGGGCCGTCGTCGCCGAACAGCGACTCGTAGACCGTGTGCCCGGCGTCCCCGCGCAGCACCACGACCTCCGGCGGCGAGGTCATTTCGGCGGTGACCCGGTCCAGCATGGCGACATAGTCGTGCTTTCCAAAGGAAGACGGGACGAAGATCGCGCGGCTGTCGGCGTCGGAAAGGATGAACGCCAATTCGCGATCCCGCAGGGACGGCAGGATCGGGTTCACCACCATGCCGGCCATCGTCGCGCCCAGGTAGATCACCGCCGCCTCATGCCAGTTCGGCAGCATGAACGACACCACACTGCCAGCGGGCATCCGTGTCATCAGCATCTTCGCCATACCGGCGGCTTGCCCATAGAGGGTCTTGCAGTCGAGCCGAATGTCGCCGTCTACCAATACCGTTCGCTGCGGTGTGGCCGCGGCAGCGTTCCGCAGCGAATCAGCGAGTGTCTCGCGCACCCACAGCCCCCGCCGGTAGGCGTCGGCTGCGCGCTGCTCGTCGACTCGCACCGTGCTACCTAGTCCTTGATCCGGCGCATGGTCATCGAATGCCGGTACCGCGACGATGGATGCGTGTTGAGCGTGACCTGGGCAACCTCGCCATCCGATGTCTTGTAGGTTCGCTGCATTTCCAGCGCGGCAGTGCCGGCTTCGACCTGCAAGGCATCCGCCAGTTCGGTGGTGACCGGCACCGCGGTGATTTCCTGATGCACCTCGACGACGCTGACCCCGAACAGGTCCTCGATCAGGGGAAAGATTGGTCCGGAGTGACGTTGCAGCAGTCTGCCCACCGCGGCGAAGGCCCGGTTGATGTAGTACTCCGTCTTGCAGACAGGGGCCGCGCCGACGTCGGAACGCCGGTAACCGCGGACCGCCAACCACTCCGAGCCGACCTGCAAGCCGGTCCGTGCGGCCAGTGCGTCGTCGATTGTGACCATGGTGTTGGACTCGATGGCGAACTTCGCGCCCGTCGCGAACGCAAGCAGGTCGTCGATCGACACTACGTCCTGGGCATACGAATTCGTCGCCGGACGCGGGACGACGAGTGTTCCCGCGCGCGGCCGGGACGCGATGAGGTTGTCGTCACGAAGCCGGCGTAGCGCTTCCCGAATCGTGTAGCGGCTAACCTCGAACCTCTCGCACAGCTGTTGCTCGGTTGGCAGCTGCGAACCCACCGGGTACACGCCGTCGACGATCTCTTTGCGCAGGGTGCGCGCCACCTGAAGGTAGCGATGGTCGGTGGGGCTGACCGTCATGCGCGTCGCAACGCCAGAACGCTGCCGTCGCCGTCGGCCGATACGTACAGGGTGCCGTCCGGCCCGATGGTGATGCCGGCGAACGGGCCCTGGGGCCCGGAGAACGGCGGAATTCCCTTGAGTGGCTGGGGTTCTACTCCTGGCGGCGGGCCGACGGGCAGGCCAGAGGCGACGGCGCGGCGGTCGCCGGTGTTGAGGTCGACCGCGATGACCTCCTTGACGCCTGCGTCGACGACGTAAAGAGTTCCGTCGGACACAAGAATCCCTTGGGGTCGTTGCAGGCCGTCGACCACTGTCTCCGTCGACCCGGCCAGCCGCACCACCCGACCCGCACCGGATTCGGATACCAAAGGGATGCCGTTCGGGTCGAATGCGACACCGACCGGATCCTGTAGTCCAGAAGCCAGCACCTCCACGTTGCCCGACCGCAGCGAATGCACCCGCCCGGTGCCGAGCTCGGCGAAGACGATGACGTCGCCGGGGCCGATCGCCACTCCATAGAGTTGGTCGAATCCGTCTGCGAGATAGTCCGTCTCGCCGTCACCGGGACGGTAGCGGGCGATCTGGCCCCCTGAGGTGGCGACCACGAAGGTGCCGGGCCCCGCGGGAGCCAAGCCGCGAAGGAAGCCGGGATATCCAGGCGAGAACAGCATGCCGACCGTCTGCAACGCGCCGTCGGGGCCCACGACATAGAGGTAGGTGCCGTCAGCGACATATAGGTTGCCGTCGTCACCGATCGCGAGATCCAGCGGCCAGTTGAGACCGGCCGGTAGAACAGAGCGGGTTTCTCCGCTGCGAAGAATCTCGGTGATCTCGCCGGAGATGTTCGACACGAGCAGCCGGCCGTCGACAAAGGTGCAGTTGTCCAACCCGGGGCTGAGTTGGGCGAGCAGCTTCTGTTCGCCGTTGCGTGGGTCGATACGCAACACCTGCCCGTTCGCCACCTGCGTGGAGATGATGTAGCCCTCGGCGTCGAACTTCACCGAGTCCGGCACGCCGAGGTCAGCCGCAACCCGTTGCGGTTCACCGCCATTCGGATCGATACGCCAGATGTCGTTGGTGCCCATCACCGGGAAGTACAACAACCCGTCGGGGCCGACTTCCATGGCGTTGATCATCGGCATGCTGCCAACCAGAACTCTGGGCTCGCCGCCGTTCGGGTCGAGTTCGAGCAATCGCCCGTCTTCGCGCATTTCACCGATGAACAACCGGTCCTGAAAAACAGTGATGCCGTTCGCGCAAGGAAGGTCGTCGCGCAGCACCCTTGTTCGCCCACCGGCGTCTCGCACGCTCACCCTGCCGTCCATGACCTCGGTGGCATACAGGTTGCCGCTGCTGTCGAAGGCGACGTCGTCGGGCGCGATGATGTCGCCGCCCTTGGCGCTAACCGTCTCGACGCGTCCTGTGTCGAGATCCAGCGCGCTGATCTGGCTGCCGGTCACCTGCGCGACGTAGACGCGTCCGTCCGGACCAGTGCGCAGGCCGTTGGCGCCGAACAATCTGCTCGGTGCGGTGAGGCGCTCCAGCCGCCAGCCTTCGGCAGCGGTGGGGCTGGGTGCGGTGTACCTGGAGGGCGGGAGCGACTCCGTCGCGGGGAGACTCATGACCTCGAACGCTATCAAGGTCCCTTAGTCCAGACAATAGCCCGAAGAGAAGCCTCGTCCGGCCTTGACGAGCCGATCGCCGCTGCGGAATAGTGTTCTTCAATATGCAGAGCACCGTATTTTGTCCGGACAAATAGGCGCATGGACGATCTTCTGAGGCTGGACGGCCGCATCGTCGTGGTGTCGGGCGCCGGTGGCGGCGGCATCGGCACCACCATCACGCGGATGGCAGCCGAGGCCGGTGCCACCGTCGTCGCGGTCAGTCGGTCGAAGGAAAACCTCGACGAGCACGTGACGCCGCTCGCGCGGCAGGGCTTGTCGGTCGTCCCGGTGGCGGCCGACGCATCGACCGACGACGGCATCGCCACCGTCATCGATCAGGTGCGGCGGACGGACGGCGCGCTGTACGGACTTGTCAACGTGGCGGGCGGCGCAGAACCGTCGACATGGATGCCGTCAACCCGGGTCACGCGCGACGACTGGCGCGACTTGTTCACCCGAAACCTGGAGACGACGTTCTTCATGAGCCAGGCGGTCGCCCGCGAGATCCGGCAGCAGGGCAACCCCGGGTCGATCGTCTCAATCTCTTCGATCAGCGGCATGAACACCGCGCCGTTCCACATCGCTTACGGGACGGCCAAGGCCGCGGTCGTGGCGATGACCCGCACGATGGCGGTCGAGCTGGCCCCGGACAACATCCGGGTCAACGCCGTGGCGCCCGGCGTCACCGAGACGGCGGCGTCGCGCACGTATACCGACGACGACCCCGAGCGTGACCGCACGGCGATCGCGATGGGGCGCCGGGGCCGACCTGAGGAACAGGCAGGCGCCATCCTGTTCCTGCTATCGGACCTGTCGAGTTACGTCACCGGCCAAACCCTGCTCGTCGACGGCGGCCTGAACCTCAAGTGGACCCACCTCGGCGCCGACAACACCTCCCTGTTCCTCAAGGACGAATCCTTCCGCGCGAGCATCAGTCGGTTTGAAACGGAGGAAGCATGACCGATATGGAAGTGCAGGCGGCTGAAGAACTTGCGGAACCTGTCACCATCGGCGTTAAGGCCTACATCTCCGAGGAGTACGCCCGCGCGGAACGCGACAGGCTGTGGCGGAAGGTGTGGCAACAGGTCGGCCGGGTCGAGGAGATCCCCGAGGTGGGCAGCTACCTCACCTACGACATCCTCGACGACTCGATCATCGTCGTGCGCACCGGCCCAAATGAATTCGCGGCACACCACAACGTATGCATGCATCGCGGCCGCCGACTAGTCGATACCCCCGATGGCGCCAAGAACGCCTGCGGCCGAGCGCGCAAGTCGTTCGTGTGTGGATTCCACGGCTGGACATACGGATTGGACGGTGCATGCACGCACATCCGCGAGCAGGACGACTGGAAGGGCGTGCTGACCCCGCAGAACACCCACCTCGCTCCGGTTCAGGTCGATACCTGGGGCGGCTGGCTGTTCGTCAACATGGATCCCGACTGCGAACCCCTGGCGGACTACTTGTTTCCCGCGGCGAAAATCCTCGACCCGTTCGGCCTGGAGAACATGCGCTACAAGTGGCGCAAGTGGCTGAACTTCGACTGCAACTGGAAGGTCGCGATGGAGGCCTTCAACGAGACCTACCACGTGTTCACCACGCATCCCGAGTTCAACAAGTTCGGTGAGTTCAAAGGCTGGGCCAAGGCGCAGGGCAAGCACAGCAACATCGGGTACGACGCACCAAAGGGATTGGACGAGACCAAGTCCAAGATCCGGCTCGGTACGGGCGACCCGCGTATCTCCACGGCCGAGATGCAGGTCTACACAATGGAAGAGACCAATGCCACCACTACGCAGACGCTGGTCAACGCGGCGAAGCGATTGGTCGACGAACTCCCCGAGGGAACTCCCGCCGACAAGGTGCTAGAGCACTGGCTGACCTCGGCGCGCCGCGACGACGAAGCACGCGGCGTGATCTGGCCGACGATCCCCGCCGACATCCTGGGGCAGAGCGGCACCGCGTGGCAGATCTTCCCGAACTTCCAGATCGGACAGGGGCTGACGAGTGCGTTGTGCTACGCCGCCCGGCCGGATCCGAGCTACGACCCCAACAAGTGCATCTTCGAGGTGGCCGTGTTCGAGCTGTACCCGAAAGGGCAAGAGCCGCAGACCGAATGGCAGTACACCCCGGTCGGCGACCCCAACTGGCTGTCGGTGTTGCCGCAGGACTTCTCGAACATGGCCGCCGTGCAGCAGGGCATGAAGTCGGCCGGCTTCCGTGGCACCAAGCCGAACCCGTACCGCGAGCGCAGCACAGTTAACTTGCATTACCAGCTGTCCAAGTACATGGGCACCGGCGAACCACAGGAGCTGCCGAACCAATGACGTTGTTTGACACCTGCGGGCCGACCCAGACGCCCGACGACATCGACATCGACGCGCTGCGGGATAAGTATCTGCAGGAGCGCGACAAGCGGATCCGTGACGACGGCGGGAAGCAGTACCTGGAACTTAAGGACGACTTCGCCGAGTTCGCGGAAATTGATCCGCATACCCCGGTGACCCCGCGCACTCCGGTCAACGAGGACGTCGAGGTGGCGATTCTCGGTGGCGGTATCGCCGGGCTGCTTGCGGGCGCCCACCTGAAGAAGGCCGGCGTTGACGATGTCCACATCATCGAGATGGGCGGCGATTTCGGCGGCGTCTGGTATTGGAACCGCTTCCCGGGCATCCAGTGCGACAATGACGCGTACTGCTATGTGCCCATGCTCGAGGAACTCGACTTCATGCCGAGCAAGAAATTCGCCGATGGCGCCGAGATCTTCGAGCACTGCCGGCGGATCGCCAAGCACTTCGGGCTCTACGACGGAGCGATGCTGTCCACGCAGGTCCTTACGGTGCGGTGGGACGAGTCGATCAAGCGCTGGCGGGTTGCCACCAACCGAGGCGACGACATCCGTGCGCGCTTCGTGGTCATGACGCAGGGCAACTTCAATCGGCCGAAGCTACCTGGCATCCCTGGTATTAAGGACTACGTAGACGCCGGAGGACATGTCTTCCATTCCGCCCGTTGGGATTACGACTACACCGGCGGAGACGCCAATGGCGGCCTGAACAAGCTGCACGACAAACGCGTGGCGCTCGTCGGCACCGGTGCCACCGGTGTTCAACTGGTACCGCATCTGGGACGGGATGCCCAGCATCTCTTCGTCTTCCAACGCACCCCTTCATCGGTCGACGTGCGCAACAACGAGCCCACCGATCCGCAGTGGGCGACATCGCTGCAGCCCGGTTGGCAGGAGGAGCGCAAGCGCAACTTCCACGAGTGGTCGCCGTTCGGCCAGGGCGTGGTCTTCGGTATCACGGATCAGGTCTGCGACTTCTGGACCGAGCTGGGCCGCAACCTGACTGCCCGGGTCGCCGCCGTCGAGGATCCCGCATCGCTCGGCATCGAACAGATCATGGCGATGCGAGAGGAAGAGGACTACAAGGTCATGGAGAAGCTGCGGCGCCGCGTTGCAGCCGTCGTCGAGGACCCGCAGACCGCAGAGGCGCTCAAGCCGTACTACCGCTTCCTGTGCAAGCGACCCTGCAGCAGTGACGAGTACCTGCCGACCTTCAATCGGCCAAACGTCACGCTGGTGGATGTATCCGACTCCAAGGGAGTCGACGGGCTGACAGAGCGTGGCATCGTCGCGAACGGCGTTGAGTACGAGGTCGACTGCGTCATCTTCGCGAGCGGTTTCGAGATTTCCACCGAGCTCAGCCGTCGGTATGCGATGGACGCCGTCGAGGGGCGTGATGGTGTATCGCTGTTCGACCACTGGCGCGACAGTTACAAGACACTCCACGGCATGACGACTCGTGGCTTCCCCAACCAGTTCCACACCGGCTTCATCCAGGGCGCGCTTTCCGCCAACACCACAGCGATGTTCGAGCAGCAGGTGCGGCACATCGCCTACATCATCGGCGAGGCGGTGAAGCGGAAAGTGACGACCATCGAGGCGAGACAGGAGGCTCAGGACGCTTGGGTTAAGACCATCCGGAAGTTCGCCTTCGACAACTCCGCCTTCGAGAACGCCTGCACCCCGAGCTATTACTTCAACGAAGGCGAGGGCGGTGGTGGTCCCCGGTCCGCGCTCGGCGATCCCTATTCGCCCGGCTTCTACGCCTTCGAAGAGCTGCTGCAGGAGTGGCGCGACAAGGGGGACCTTGATGGCCTGGAGCTCGGAACGTGAATGCCTGACCTGAGATTCGACGGCCGCGTCGCCGCCGTCACCGGAGGCGGCAGGGGACTGGGCCGCTCGTACGCCCTGCTGCTGGCGTCGCAGGGCGCGAAGGTCGTCGTCAACGATCCCGGCGGCAGCATCGCCGGGGACGGCACCGACGCGGGGCCTGCCGAGGAAGTGGTGCGCGAGATCGCCGCGACCGGCGGGACCGCCGTAGCCAGCACCGAATCCGTCGCCACGCCGGAGGGCGGCAAGGCGATCATCGATACGGCCCTGGACCGCTACGGCCGCATCGACATCCTCGTCCACAACGCCGGGAACGTTCGACGCGCGTCGTTGAAGGAGATGACCTACGACGACTTCGAATCCGTAGTCGACGTCCACCTGCGGGGCGCCTTCCACATCGTGCGCCCGGCGTTTCCTCTGATGTGCGATGCCGGGTACGGCCGCATCGTGCTCACGTCGTCGATCGGCGGTCTGTACGGCAACCAGGAGGTGGCGAACTATGCCGTCGCCAAGGCGGGCGTGATCGGCCTTTCCAACGTCGCCGCGATCGAAGGTGCGGCGCACGGTGTGAAGAGCAACGTCATTGTGCCTGCCGCGGTGACGAGAATGGCCGAGGGCATCGACACCTCCGCCTACCCGCCGATGGGCCCGGAGCTGGTGGCACCCGTCGTCGGCTGGCTGGCGCACGAATCCTGCTCCATCACAGGGGAAATGCTCATCGCACTCGCAGGGCGAGTGGCCAGGGCCGTCGTCTCGGAAACGCCAGGCGTGTACCGGCCGTCATGGTCGATAGCAGACGTGGCAGACCACATCGCCGCGATCCGCGACACATCGGAGCCCGTCGTCTTCCCTGTCGTGCCCGACGGCCATGGCGACCACATCCGCTACAGCTTCGCGATGGCCAAGCGGGAGGCACAGCATGCCTAGCGGCCCTCTGTCCGGCGTGCTGGTGGTCGACGTCACCGCCATGGTGATGGGGCCGTACTGCACTCAGATCATGGCCGATATGGGCGCCGACGTGATCAAAATCGAACCGCCAGAAGGGGACAACACCCGCTTCATCTCCGTCGGCCCCGCGCCGGGAATGAGCGGCGTCTTCGTCAACGTGAACCGCGGCAAGCGCAGCGTCGTGTTGGACCTGCGCACCGAGGCGGGTAAGGCCGCGCTTCGGGCGCTTATTCTGGAGGCCGACGTCTTCATCCACTCCATGCGTTCAAAGGCGATCACCAAGCTCGGGTTCGGCTATGAACAGGTCGCGGCGCTCAATCCCGGCATCGTCTACACCAACTGCTACGGCTACGGCCGGCGTGGGCCGAACAGGGATCTGCCCGCCTACGACGACACCATCCAGGCCGAGTGCGGGATACCCGCGGTCCAGGAACAGCTGACCGGCGAGGCCAACTACGTCGGCACGATCATGGCCGACAAGGTCGCAGGGCTTACGGCGCTGTACGCCACGATGATGGCGCTCTTCCACCGCGAACGCACCGGCGAGGGGCAAGAGGTCGAGGTCAGTATGTTCGAAACCATGGCATCGTTCATGCTGGTCGAACATGCTAACGGTGCGATGTTCGATCCTCCGCTCGGTCCGGCCGTCTATCCGCGAACGGTCGCGCCGAACCGTAAGCCGTACGCCACCAGCGACGGCCATATCGCCGCGCTGATCTACAACGACAAGCATTGGAACGCCTTCATCGATGCCGTTCGGCCGGCGTGGGCGACGGATCTCTACGCCACACTCGAACTGACGGGCCCGCAACATCGACGCCGTGTACGGCTTGGTGGCGGAGACGATGAAGGAGCGCACCACGGCCGAGTGGTTGGCGTTGTTCCGTGAACTCGAGATACCCGCTGCGCCCCTCAACACGCCGGACGCCTTGTTCGACCATCCTCACTTGAATGCGGTCGGCTTGTTCGAGACCGTGGACACCCCGAACGGGCCTGTCCGCTTTCCCGGTGTGCCGACATGGTTTTCGCGCACCCCGGGGCGAGTCGCAGGTCCCGCGCCGCTGTTGGGCGAGGACACCGAACAGGTGCTTGGCGAGCTGGGGCTCGCCGACGTGGAAGCTACGGAGACGGTGTAGGCATGGACTTCGAAATGGGACAGAAAGCCGCGGCACTTCGCGGTGAGTTGCGTGAACTGGTGAAAACACATGTGCCCGAGCACTTCCTGGGCGCGTTCACCGACAACCCCGCCGACCTGGAAACCGCCCAGCAGTTCTGCCGCACCCTGGCCGAACGCGACCTGTTGTGCATGGCGTGGCCCGAGGAGTTCGGCGGCGGTGGAGCGTCGGTGTGGGAACAAACGGTGGTGCGCGAAGAGATGTGGGCGCACCACGAGCCCCGTGGTGCGCAGTACATGGGGGTCAACTGGGTCGGGCCCATCATCATGCGTCACGGCACCGAGGAGCAGCAGCGCAAGCACCTGCCACCGATCGCGCGCGGCGAGGTGATCTGGTGTCAGGGCTTCTCCGAACCGGAGGCAGGCTCGGACTTGGCGTCGCTGCGCACGGCCGCGCGGCGCGACGGTGACAGCTGGCTGGTAAGCGGTCAGAAGATCTGGACGTCATACGCCACCATGGCGCAGTGGTGTTTCCTGCTCGCCCGCACCTCGAAGGGTGAGAAAAAGCAACAGGGCCTGACGATTTTTCTTGTGCCGATGGATGATCCGGCGATCCAAGTGCGGCCGATCCGCTGCATGATGGGCCCTCACCACCTCAACGAGGTGTTCTTCGACGACCTGCGGGTGACCGAGGCCGATGTACTCGGCACTGTCGATGCGGGCTGGTCGGTAGTGCAGGACGTGATGTCCTTCGAGCGCGTCGGCATCGCCAGGTACGCCCGCTGCGAGCGACTGCTTGCCGCCGCACCGTCGGTCCTCGGAGCCCGCTGGGACGACCTGCCCGCGGAGTTGCGGGCGAGATGGGTTCGCATGCTCACGCATTGCCGCCGCGCCCGATTGATGGCGTACCGCGTTGTCGATCTGCAGAGCAGCGGGCGCATCCAGCCGGGTGACGCCGCCGCGTACCGTATCGCGGTCACCAAGCTGGACCAGGACAGCGCCGAGGTGCTGATGGACATCGCGGCCGAGGTATCGCACGACGACCCCCGCGCGAAGTGGTTTCTTGGCGAGGTCGAGGACCACTGGCGGTACTCGCAAGCGTCGACCGTGTCGTCCGGCAGCATCGAGATGCAGCGCATCCTGTTGTCGCGGGCCCTGTTGGCGGCGGCCAAATGATTCTCGATCTCGGCCACGACGCCAAAGAGTATGGCCGGCAGGCACTGCGGGCGTTCGAGGCCGCGGGCGGCGACCAGCTGGTGCAGCAGGCCGAAGCCAAACCGGACCTACGCGAGTCGCTCGCGGGCCCAGCACTCGCCGAGCTCGGTGCATGGGAGCTCGACCCACGCACCGACCCGGACGGGCTCGAAGCCGCGGCGGCGTTGTGCCGCAGCGCCGGCTATTGGGCGTTGCCGTACCCGGTTGCCGAGCGCCTCGCCACGCCGACCGATTTGGATCTCGACGGCCTGATCATCGTCGCCGACAACCGCCCGGCAGGTATGGTCGCAGGCCTCGAGTCCCGCTGGGCAACAGTGTCTTTAGATGGGACCCGAAGCAAGGTGGCCGGCCAGGGTCCGGCCGGTCCCGCGTTCGTGGCCGAACTAGAGCTGTCCGTGATCGACGAGAACGGCGCGGGTGACGTCGCGCTCGGACTCGTGCTGCCCTGCTGGACACTTCTCGGCATGCTGGACCGCGCCATGGAGTTGACCATCGCGCATGTAAGCCTGCGCAAGCAGTTCGGACAGACGCTGTCGTCGTTCCAGGGTGTGCAGTTCCAGCTGACCGACGCCGAGGTCGAACGCAGCGGAGTGGAGATCCTGGCCAAGTACGCGCTGTGGAGCATCGGCACCGATCGCCCCGAGGCGCTGGATGACGCCTTGGCGCTGCGCATGTCGGCGATAGAGGCGGCAGAGATCGTGTTCCGGGTCTGCCACCAGCTGCACGGCGCGGTCGGCTTCTGTGACGAGACGACCTTGTCGTGGCTGTCCCGCTACAGCCAGCCGTTGCGCAGGCTACCGCTCGGTTTGTCGGCAACCCGCGAGCTGCTGACCGGCAGGGTCGGCGGAAGCGGGCTGACGGGGCTGTTCGCGTGACCGCCGACCTCGAAGAGTTCCGCGCCACTGTCCGGGCGTGGTGTGCCGAGCACATCCCTGCGGACTGGCGCGCCGCGCAGACCGGCGTCGACGACGAGGAGTTCGTCCGCTTCCAGAAGGCCTGGTTCGCCGAATTGCACAGCGCCGGATACGCGGTGCCGCACTGGCCGCGTGAGTGGGGCGGCGGAATGTCGGTCGCCGAACAGGTCGTCCTCTACCAGGAGTTGGCCGCGCACGACGCTCCCCGGCTGGTGCTGGCCTTCGTCAGCATCCACCACGCGGCGTCGACGCTGCTTGTGGCTGGCTCCGACAAACAGCGTCGCCGCCATCTTCCTGCGATCCTCGACGGTGAGATCTGGGTTCAGGGTTTCTCCGAACCGGAGGCCGGATCGGATCTCGCCAGCCTTCGCACCACGGCACGGCGAGTCGGTGACTCCTACGTCGTCAACGGCCAGAAGCTTTGGGCCAGCGGCGGCAAGCACTCCGACTGGTGCCTGCTGCTGGCCCGCACCGACCCGGATGCGCCCAAGCGCAAAGGTATTTCGTACTTCCTGCTGGACATGACCACGCCAGGGGTTGAAGTGCGACCCATCCGCAACGCCATCGGGGACTCGCACTTCTGCGAGATCTTCCTCAACGACGTATCGATCCCCGCCGCTAACCTCGTCGGCGCCGAGAACGCGGGATGGCAAGTGGCACAGTCGACTCTGGGCGCCGAGCGTGGGCTGACCATGCTCGAGCTCGCCGAGCGCCTTGGCAATGCGGGCTTTCGGTGGCTGGTGCAGGCCTGTCCGCTCGATGACCCGGTCGTTGCCGACCGGCTGGCACAGTTCGAAATCGAGATCACCGGGCTGCGCGGGCTGTGCCGGAAAATGGTGGAGGACAGTGAAAGTGGAGTGGCCGGCCCGGCCGACGCGTCGATCGTCAAGCTCTACTACAGCGAACTACTGCAGCGGCTCACCGATTTCGGTGCGGAGGTCGGCGGCCTGAAAGCCCATACCGTGCTGGCCAAACCGATGTCGAGCGGGTGGGAGTCCGGCTCCTGGGTACTCGACTTCATCGGCTCGTGGGAGTGGACGATCCCCGGCGGGTCGAGCGAGATCCAGCGGACCATTATCGCCGAGCGAGGACTCGGGCTGCCGCGAGAACCGAGCGTGGCCTGATGGCACACGAATTCGAGGAGTTCCACGAAGAACTCAGATCCGTGGCGGGTGACCTGCTCGCCAAGGATCGCAATGTCGATTGGCCGACGCTCGTCGACGCCGGGTGGGTTGGGCTTGAGGTGCCCGAGCAGTTCGGGGGAGCCGGTGTCACGTTCGCCGAGGTGGCGGTCATCTGCGAGGAGATGGGCCGAGCCGCCAGCGCCAACAGCTACCTTGGCAGTGCCGTGCTGGCCATCGGTGCCCTGAAAGCGCTGCAGCCCAGCGATACTCGGGACCAGCTCTTGGCCGATGTGGCGTCGGGAACCGTCAGGGTGGCCGTCGCGCTTGAGCCGTTCGAGTTCGTGCCCGACGCCGAGGGTGCCGATCGGATACTGGTGGTCGCGGGCGCCGGCGTCGGCCGAGCCCGCTGTGACCGTCACGCCGCAACCCGTACTCGATGAAACCCGCCGGCTGGCCACCGTGGCGGCAGACGTTGAAGCCCCAGAGGTGTTCCGATTCGAAGGGGATCCCGAAGCGGCGGTTCGGCGACTTCACGAACGCGCGGCGGTCGCCGTCGCGTGCGACAGTCTCGGGCTCAGCGAGGCCATGCTCGCCGCGACGGTCGCCTACGCGAAGGTGCGCAGCCAGTTCGGCAGGCCGATCGGCTCCTTCCAGGCCGTCAAGCACGCCTGCGCCGACATGCAGGTAGCCGATCGCGGTCTCCCGCCAACTCGTCAGTGCCGCAGTCGAAGCCGTCGCTGAGGATCGAGCTCGATGCCGGCGTGGCGGTCGCGATGGCGAAGTCGTACGCCTGCAGTGCGGCCGTCGACATCGCAGGCAAGGCGATGCAACTGCACGGCGGCATCGGATACACGTGGGAGAGCGGCATCCACGTCTACCTCAAACGCGCCGCGCTCAATCGTTCGCTGTTCGGATCACCTGCGGATCACCGCAGACAACTAGCTGAACGCTATCTGTAAGGGAATCAAGGAGTTTCACATGGGTGTGCCCGTCTACAAACGCATTCTCGACCTCTTCGAGGCCGAGGGTGTCAACACGCTGTTCGGTATCCCGGACCCGAACTTCGTGCACATGTTCTCCGAGGCGGACGCGCGCGGCTGGTCGGTGGTGGCACCGCACCACGAGTTGAGCGCGGGGTTCATGGCGGAAGCGGCTTCGCGCATGACGGGCAAGCCAGGCCTGTGCATCGGCACCCTCGGCCCCGGCGTGGCCAACATCGCAGGCGCGATGATGTGCGCGCTGGTGGAGAACTCGCCGGTGATCTTCCTCGGCGGTCAGCGGGCCCGCATCACCGAGCGGCGGGTGCGGCGCGGCCGCATCCAATTCGTCCAGCAGGAAGGCCTTTTCACGCCGTCGGTCAAGTACAGCTCTCGATCGAGTACGCCGACCAGACCGACGAGATCGTCCGCGAGGCGATCCGCCGCGCGATGTCGGGCACGCCGGGACCGTCCTACATCGAGTTCCCGTCCCACGTCATCCTCGAAGAGCTCGACGTCCCGGATCCGTTGCCGCCGAACCGGTATCGCCTGGTCAACCAGGGCGCGGGTGCGCGAGAGGTGGCCGAGGCCGCGAAGCTGATCCGTGAGGCCAAGAGCCCGATCCTGCTGGTGGGTCATGGCGTTCACACGTCGCGCACGCAAGGGCCGGTCAAGGAGCTCGCCGACCTGATGGCATGCCCGGTGATCCAGACCTCGGGCGGCACGTCGTTCATCCCCGGGCTGGAGGACCGCACCTTCGCCTACGGGTTCTCGCCTGCAGCCGTCGAAGCGGTGGTGAAGTCCGACCTGTGCGTGGCGCTGGGTACCGAACTCGGCGAGCCGAGCCACTACGGCAAGACCCGGCACTGGGCGGAGAACGACGCCAACCGCAAATGGGTGTTGGTTGAGCAGGATCCGGTGGCCATCGGCGTGAACCGGCCGATCGACGTGCCGTTGGTCGGCGACCTGCGCGGTGTCGTGCCGCAGCTGGTCGACGCGCTGAAGGACAGCCCGCGACCGCCCTCCGCCGACCTCGACCGTTGGGTCAAGGAGGACAGCCGAAGAGCTGGCCCAGCTCGCGGAGAACGCGCCGACCGGCCGGACACCGGTGCACCCGGCGCGCTATCGTGGTCGAGGCGACCAAGGCGTTCCCGCAAGGACGGCATCCTGGTGCGCGACGGCGGCGCGACCGTCATCTTCCAGTGGACCTACTCGCAGGCCAAGCCGCACGACGTGATCTGGAACCAGAACTTCGGCCACCTCGGCACCGGCCTGCCCTACGCCGTCGGCGCCTCGGTCGCCGAGGGCGGCAAGCGTCCGGTGATGCTGCTGACCAGCGACTCCGCGTTCCTGTTCCACATCGCCGAACTGGAAACCGCCGCGCGTCAGAACCTGCCGCTGGTGTGCGTGGTCGGCGTCGACCACCAGTGGGGGCTGGAGGTCGGCGTCTACAAGCGCACCTTCGAGCAGCCGTCGCCGCAGCCCGGCGTGCACTGGAGCAAGGACGTGCGGTTCGACAAGATCGCCGAGGGCTTCGGGTGTCACGGCGAGTACGTCGAGAAGGAAGACGAGATCGGGCCTGCCATCGAGCGGGCCTACGCCAGCGGCAAGACCGCCGTCGTGCATGTCTGCATCGACCCGAAGGCCAACTCGGAGGAGATGCCGAAGTACGACGAATTCAGAACCTGGTACGCAGAAGGAACTCAGTAGGGAAGGGTAGGGCCATGCGCGAATATCTGAAGTTCTACATCGACGGCCAGTGGGTCGATCCGGTCGAGCCGAAGTCTTTGGACGTCGACAATCCGACCACCGAACAGGTCTCCGGCAAGATCGCGCTCGGCACGGCGGCCGACGTCGACAAGGCGGTCAAGGCGGCCCGGAAGGCGTTCGCCACCTGGTCGGTGAGCACCCGCGAGGAGCGACTGGACCTGCTGCAGGCGATCCTCGCCGAGTATCAGAAGCGTTCGGCCGACCTCGGCGAGGCGGTGTCCGAGGAGATGGGCGCACCGCCCTCGCTGGGTTCGGGCACCCAGGTCTATCTCGGCCTCGGCCACCTGAACAACGCCATCGACGCGCTGAAGAATTACTCCTTCGAGGAACCGCGCGGGTCCACGTTGGTGATCAAGGAGCCGATCGGTGTCTGCGGCCTGATCACCCCGTGGAACTGGCCGATCAACCAGATCGCCTGCAAGGTGTACCCGGCGCTGGCGACCGGCTGCACGATGGTGCTCAAGCCGTCCGAGGTCGCGCCGTACTCCGCCCAGATCTTCACCGAGGTCATGGACGCCGCAGGTGTTCCGGCGGGCGTGTACAACCTCGTCTACGGTGACGGTCCCGGTGTGGGCGTGGCGCTGTCGAGTCATCCCGACATCGACATGGTGTCCTTCACCGGTTCGACGCGCGCGGGCATCGACGTCGCGCGCAACGCGGCTGCGACGGTGAAGCGGGTGACCCAGGAGCTTGGGGGCAAGAGCCCGAACATCGTGCTCGACGACGACAACTTCGCGCAAAACGTCGCGATCGGCGTGAAGGCGATGATGCCGAACTCGGGTCAGAGCTGTAACGCGCCGTCGCGGATGCTCGTGCCGAAATCCCGCAAGGACGAGGCCATCGCCGCCGCGCGGGAGGCCGCCGAATCGGTGACGGTCGGCGATCTGAACGACTCGTCTGCCATCGGGCCGGTGGCCTCCAAGGCGCAGTTCGACAAGATCCAGGGCCTGCTCCAGAAGGGCATCGACGAGGGCGCGACGGTGGTCGCCGGCGGCCCGGGACGGCCCGACGGGCTGGATACCGGCTATTACGTCAAGCCGACGGTGTTCGCCGACGTCAGCAACGACATGACGATCGCGCGCGAGGAGATCTTCGGGCCGGTGCTGTGCATCCTCGACTACGACGACCTCGACCAGGCAGTCGAGATCGCCAACGACACCGACTACGGCCTTGCCGGCTATGTCTCGGCGGCCGACCTCGAGGCGGCGCGTGCCGTCGCCCGCAGGATCCGTGCCGGTTCGGTCGCGATCAACCATGCGTTCGACTTGAATGCGCCGTTCGGTGGCTACAAGCGCAGCGGCAACGGGCGCGAATGGAGCGAGTTCGGCTTCGACGAGTACCTGGAGATCAAGGGCGCCCTCGGCTACGCGCCCCAGTAGCCGATGCCAGCCGAAAAGTACGAATACGGTATCGATTTCGACCGCGTCGCCGCGATCGACATCCACACCCACGTCGAGGTCGACGGGCACGGCCACAAGGCCTACGACGACGAACTGGTCGAAGCGGTCGGGAAGTACTTCAAGATGGGGCCCGGCGCGTTGTCGAGCGTCGACGCGCTGGCCGACGAGTACCGGCGGCACAACACGGCTGCTGTGGTGTTCACCATCGATGCGCGCACCGGAATGCGACACGTGCCGAACTCCGTCGAGGACCTCGTCGCCGGCGCGATCCGCAACAACGACGTGCTGATCCCGTTCGGCAGCGTCGACCCGTGGCACGAGAGACGCGCGGTACACCGCGTCCATGAACTGGTCCGCGACTACGGCGTCAAGGGCTTCAAGTTTCACCCCAGCATGCAGGCGTTCGAGCCGAACGACCGCCGCTTCTATCCGATCTACGAGGCGATCACCGAGGCGGGTGTGCCCGCGCTGTTTCACACCGGGCAGACGGGCATCGGCTCGGGGCTGCCTGGCGGCCACGGCATCAAGCTGCGCTACTCCGACCCGATGCTGCTCGACGACGTCGCGGCCGACTTCCCTGAGCTGACGATCGTGATGGCCCACCCCGCGGTGCCGTGGGTGGACTCGCAGATCGCGATCGCCTCACACAAAACCAACGTCTATGTCGATCTCAGCGGCTGGAGCCCCAAATACTTCCCGCCACAACTGGTGCGGGCCATCAGCCGTCAGCTGCGGACGAAGGTGCTGTTCGGAACGGATTACCCGTACATCAAGCTGGACCGCTGGCGCCGCGACTTCGAGGCGCTGGACATCGACCCGGCCGCGGTGCCGCTCATCTTCAAGGACAACGCCTTGCGGGTCCTCGGGGTCACTTCTTAGCGCTCGCCAGGGGAGGCGATGAGTTTTCCAGGCCAGGGCGGTCGGTATCGGTGACTGACCCACCACCCAAGGAGACCACCGTGGCTACCCGTGACCGCGCCCCCATCGGCGCCCCAACCTGGATTGACCTGCTGACGTCCGACCTGGACCGCGCCAAGGACTTCTACGGCACGGTATTCGGCTGGACATTCGAATCCGCCGGCCCCGAATACGGCGGCTACGTAACGGCGTCCAAAGACGGCCACCCGGTGGCTGGATTGATGGGCAATGACCCGCAGTTCCGGACACCCGACGGCTGGACCAGTTATCTGCACACCGCCGATATCAACGCCACCCTCAGGGCGGCGACCGCGGCGGGTGGTGCCACCTGCTCCGAAGCCATGGAGATCAAGGACAAGGGCCACATGGCCACGCTGACGGATTCCACCGGTGCGTTCTTCGGGCTCTGGCAGCCGACCGGCCACAACGGCTTCGAGGTGGTCAACGAGGCCGGTGCACCGGTCTACTTCCAGCTGACCACCACCGACTACGGCAAGGCGCTCGACTTCTACCGCGAGGTGTTCGGCTGGCAGACCGATACCGTCTCCGATACCGACGAATTCCGGTACAGCACCGCCATTTTCGACGGCGACGCCTTGCTCGGTGTGATGGACGGAACTAGGGACCTGCCTGAGGGTGTGCCATCGAACTGGTACTTCTTCCTCGGGGCCGAGGACGTCGACAAGACGGTGCAGCTGATCGTTGAAAACGGCGGGTCGGTGGTCCGCGCCGCCGAGGACACGCCCTACGGCCGGTTGGCCGCGGTCGCGGATCCGACCGGCGCGGGTTTCAACCTGTCGTCGCTGGACTGACAGGCGTTCACGGCCTGCGCTAGGCGGTTCTGCGGTAGTCGGTCCCGCGGGCAAACATGACGCCGAGCGGGTTCGGGGTATTGGCCGCGTCGACGATCGTTCCGGCGAACGTGCCGTCGATCATCTCGCCGGAGACCACGGTGAGGTGCACACCAGCGCGTCGGAACTCCGAACGCATTGCGTGCAGGGCGGTTTCGCCCGCCCGCTTGCTCGCGGCGATGGCCGTGTAGCCCTTCGGCACAGCCTTGTGGGGAAAGAAGTGGGCCTGGTGACTGGTCACGAAAACAATGCGTCCGCCGACCGGCATCAGCGGCACGGCCATCCGCGCAAGGCGTCGCTGGGCATCGCGGTTGAGGCGCATCGCGTATCCGGGGTCGATCTTCGACTCGAGGTCAGTTGACGCGTTGAGCACCAAGGCGTCCAATCGCCCGAAGCGAGTCGCGATGGTGTCGATCATCGCCGCGCACTCGGCCTCATCGGCGATGTCGGCGCGCAGCGTCGAGGCATACCCGCCCGCGCTGCGGATGGCTTCGGCGATGGCTTCCGCGCGTTCGGCCCTCTGGCGGTAGTGCACGACGACGTGGGTGTCGGCGCCGGCGAGTTGCTGCGCGACCTCCGCGCCGATGCCCCTCGATCCGCCGGTGACCAGGACGATCCGTGCAGGTGAGTGATGCATGTCGGGTTCCTTCCATCGCTGCCGTGCGTCCGCTCGGGCCCACCGTACACGAGTTTTTAAGAAAAATAAGGGATAGATAAGGTAACAATAAGGTACTCAGTCGGGCCAAGATGGACAGCGTGGAGTCGACCCGGGTGGACAGATGGCTTTGGTCGGTCCGTCTCGTGAAGACCCGATCGGACGCGGCCGAGGCGTGCCGGGGTGGGCACGTGCGGGTCAACGGTCGGCCCGCGAAGCCGGCCACCACGGTGTCGCCTGGCGACGAGGTGCGCGCACGGGTCGGTCAGACCATGCGGGTAGTCGAGGTGGCGCGGGTGATTCAGAAGCGGGTGGGTGCGGCTGACGCGGCGACGTGCTTCCTCGACCGAACGCCCAAACCCGCGGCCGCAGAGACGATTGCGGTGGCGGCCCGCGACCGCGGCGCGGGTAGGCCCACGAAGCGGGATCGTCGGATGTTGGAGAAGCTGCGCGCAGGCCGGATCTGAGACGGCCGCACAGGGTTCAACCTGTCGTCGCTGGATCGGTGGCATCGGACTTCTGGGCACCCTGGCCCTTGCGCAGGGTGTCCAGCAGTTCCCGGTAGGGCCCGACCAGGTAGGCGGTGTCGCCCGCGCTGAGCCTGGTGTCGCGGCGGGGGTGCAGCCGAGCGGCCGTCCCCGGCCGCGTGATCGCGATGACGCGGGTCTGGGTCGACAGGTCGGCCATCCGCATGCCGTCAAGCTCGCTGCCGAGCTTGACGTACACGCCGCCCACCATGAACGAGCGGTGGCCGACCGAGAAGGTGCCGAGCACCTGCAGACCCAGCGCCGCGCCGATGAACCATGGCGCGCCGAGTTCCACTGTGGAGCGGACGTTTTCGAACCCGAAGCGCTGTGCGACCGCCGCGCCGAGCGTGCGGTCGTAGACGCGAAGCACGATCGGCACGTCCGGTCGGTTGACTTCCGGCATTGTGCGGGGCCCGAGCATCTCCTTCAGCACGATGCCGGTCTCGATGTTGACGATGTCGTCCTGGGTCAGCACCGCGACCGCACGGGCTTCGTCGATGCGGGCGGATTCCAGCGTCTGGCGCAGCGTGGCGTCGCCGAAGATCACCGGTACGTCGAGGCGGGCGGCCGTCGTCAGGTAGCGGTTGTCGTCGTCGCGCTCGATGACCGCCACGTCGTAGCCTGCGGCCGTCAGATCACTGACCACCCGGATGCCGAACGAGCCGAGGCCAACCACGATCACGTGGTGGCGCAGCTGTCGCACCTTGCGGCGACCGGCGGAATGGGCGAGGCGTCGGGACAGCAGCACGTCGGCGATGAACGCGACGAGGATCGCGGTGGTGGTCACGCCGGCGAACATCAACCCGATGCCCCAGATCCGCAGCCACGTCGGCTGGTGCATGAAGCTGAAGTCGCCGTACCCGACGGTGGCGATGGTCTCGGTGGTGAAGTACAGCGCGTCGATCCAGGTCATCCCCGGCGGATGCTGGTAGGCGAACCGCAGCAACACCGTCGAGCCGATCAGCAGGGTCAACGAGACCGCGAGCGCCCGGTAGAACATCGGGTTGATGTCGTCGCGGATCAGGCGCACCGCATCGATGACCCGGCGCACGGGCGGCCGCCGCACCGTGCGAGTGGGACAGCGGACGTGGCACGGCGATGCCCTGCTCGACGAGTTCGTCGGCGGTGCCGATCATCGCGGTCCAATCGCCCTTGCGAACGCGGAAGTCACGGCCGGGACAGGCCACCACCTCACCGGGCGTCTCGGAGTTCTCGCCGTGGATCACCGCTGCGGGCGCCAGATCGCCGTAGATCTCGCGCAGCGTGGCGTCGCGCGGCGCGTCCGCGCCGGAGACGACGAAGTCGATACCGGCCACCGAAATCGTGTGCGTGGTGCGGGCCAGGCAGGCCTCCACCACCGATGACGCGGCCAGGTCGGCGACATCGAGGATCGCGCCGGGTCCGTTGTCCTGCGCCATGGCCTCGCGCAGCACGCCGTTGGCCAGCCGCGCCACCACCCGCACGTTTGGGTTGGCTTGCCGTGCCAGCAGCGCGATTTCGAGGTTCAGGCGTCGTCGTCGTCGGCGCAGATCACCGCCTGCGCATCGGCGACCCCCGCTGCGGCCAAGCCCTCCGGCGCTTGCAGCGTCACGACTCGCGTGCCGGTGTTGTTCAACTCCTCGACGATCCGCATCCCGAGCGCATCGTCTCCGCACACGATGATGTGGCCGCTCATGGGCAAGAACGCTACTTCGGAAATCGCCGCCGTGAAGGGCGAAGATGGACCCATGCCCACCAGTCCCAAGATCTACGTCAAGGCGTGCATCAACGGCGCCCGCACCCCTGAGGCGCACCCGAATCTGCCGGTCACGTCCCGAGCAGCTGGCCGCGGCGGCGCTCGCCGCGCACGGTGCGGGCGCCAAGGCGGTGCACATGCATCCCAAGACCGACGACGGCGTCGATTCGCTGCTGCCAGACATCGTCGACGCCGCGGTGTCGGCGGTGCGCCACGCGGTGCCGGGCCTACCGCTCGGGGTGACGACGGGGCTTCTGGGCGCTGCCCGACGAAGAGCGAGCGATTGCGCGCCGTCGACGGCGTGGACCGTGTTGCCCGATTTCGCATCGGTGAACTGGCATGAGCCGGGCTCGGACGACGCTCGCCGACTTGCTGCTCACCAGGGGCATCGGCGTCGAGGCGGGCATCTTCCACGCCGAGGCGGCCGAGTCGTGGGCGGCTTCGGAGATCGCTGCGCACTGCATGCGGGTGATGATCGAACTGGGGCCAGACGGTGATATCGCGACCGCCGACGACCTGCTCAGCCAGGTGCTGGCGGCCGGCGTCGCCGGCGCCGGTGCTGCTGCACGGCATGAACGAAAGTTGTTGGCCGCTGCTGGAACACGCAGGGGCCTGCGGCGTGCAGACCCGCATCGGGATGGAGGACACGCTGCTGCTGCCGGACGGCTCGACCGCTGTCGACAACGCCGCTCTGGTGGCTGCGGCGGTGCAGTTGCTCAGTCGATAGGCGCGGCCAACGCGAAGTCGGCGTAGTCGAATCCCGGTATCACGACACAGCTGACCAGGCAGGGTGCGTCGTCGCGAGGACGGGCACGTTGCCAGTGTCCCGGCGGAACGACAATCTGCGGGTGTTCCCCTGCGAGGATATCGGCGCCAAGCAAATGCGTTGTGGCACTGTCCTGTTCGGCTCCAATCTGGAGCAGCAGCGGACCGCCGGAGTGGTATAGCCACAGTTCCGCGCTGCGCACCGTGTGCCATGCCGACTGCTGACCGGGCATGAGCAGGAACAGGATTGCCGTGCCTGCGCTGCGCGGGCCGGTGTAGTCGGGCGGCAGCGCGGATTGGGGCATCGATAAGCCCGCTGCGCCAGGTTTCCCTGAACCAGCCACCCTCGGGATGAGGGGACAGGTCGAGCCGGCGCGCCCACTCCGGAAGGTCGCTCATCGCATTTCCCCCCTCAATCGGTTCCGAGCACTCCACAATATTGACGATGCCTGCTGACAAGACACCTATTGTCCTGATCCACGGATTGTGGATGCCTCCGCACAGTTGGAGCGGTTGGATCGAGCGCTACACCGCGGCGGGCCACACCGTGCATGCGCCCGCATGGCCGGGCGTATCGGAACGCGACGAGGAGCTTGACCATTCAAAGGCTCCCGCCGATATCCAACTCGGCGACGTGGTGGATCATTACGCCGCGCACGTGCGGGCGATGCCAGAGCCGCCCATCCTGATGGGCCACTCCTTCGGCGGCCTGATAACCCAGATACTGCTCGACAAGGGGCTGGGCCGCGCCGGCGTTGCCATCCACCCCGCCGCCCCGCGTGGCGTCTATCGGCTGCCGCTGTCGGTGCTGCGGGCGACGTTTCCGGTCTTGCGCAACCCGTCGAATCGGCATCGTGCCGTGCCGCTCACGCCCGCCCAGTTCCACTACGCGTTCGCCAATACGGTTTCGCGGGAGGAATCCGACTCCTGGCATGCCAAACTGGCGATCCCCGCGCCAGGCCGGCCACTGTTCCAATCCGCGGTGGCCAACTTCCTGCCCAAGAAGAAGGCGGCGACGTCGGTCGACTACGCGAATCCCGACCGGGCGCCGCTACTACTGATCGCCGGGGGTCGCGACCACATCACGCCGTCATCGGTGGTCTACGAGAACTTCAATCGCTACCGGCGCTCGGCCGCAGCGACGGACTTCAAGCTTTTCGAGGACCGACCACATTTGACGGCGGCGCTGGACGGCTGGAGCGACGTGGCCGACTACGCGTTGACGTGGACGGCGGGGCGCACCGGATAGTCTGACCGCATGGCTCGCCTGCGCCCCGGTTGGCTGGTCGTACTGTGCGCGGCGGTGCTGGCGGTCAGCGCCTGGCTGCCGTGGTTGACCAGCAGGGCCGATGGCGGTGGGCATGCGAATGCGATCGGCGGAATAGTCGGCAACATGCCGGTGCCGCCGCCCGGGTTCGGCGTCGGACAGCTCATCACGGTGCTGGCGTCGACGCTGATCGTCGCGGGCGCGATGGCCGCGCGCGGCTTGTCGGGTCGGCTGGCATCGACCACAGCACTGGCCATTTCGGTACTGCTGGTGGTGCTGACGATGTGGTACTACCGGCTATACGTTTACCCGCCGGTGTCGGCGGGATACGGGCTGTACGTCGGCGCCTCGGCCGCGGTGTTCGCGATGCTGCTGTCGGTGTGGGCGATGCTCGCCGCCTGGTCCGCGGCGAGTCGGGTTTCATGAGCGGGTTCGTCGAACCGGTCAGGCTGGCCGGCCAACGCTGGGTCGCTCTGGAACCACTTGCCCGCGAACACATTCCGGAGATTGCCGCCGTCGCTGCCGACGGCGAGCTTGGCGCATTGTGGTTCACCCACGCGCCGAAGGCCGAGGCCGTCGAGCAGTGGGTCGACGCACGGTTGGCATCCCAGAAGCCCGACGAGGGGCTGACGTTCGTTGTGCGCAGCCTCGATGGCACGCTGATCGGCTCGTCGAGCTACCTGAACGTCGACGCGCCCAACCGTCGGCTGGAGATCGGCGCAACGTGGTACGTGTCTTCGGCCCGACGAAGCGGGGTCAACTCCGAGACGAAGCTGCTGATGCTCGGTCACGCATTTGACGAGTTAAGTTGTGTGGCAGTCGAATTCCGCACGCACTTCTTCAACTCCAACAGCAGGGCTGCGATCGAGCGGCTGGGCGCCAAACTCGACGGCGTGCTGCGCAGCCACCAGGTGCTGCCCGACGGATCACGCCGCGACACCGTGGTGTACTCGATCCTCGACATCGAGTGGCCTGCGGTGCGCAACAACCTGCGATACCGGTTGGACCGCAACGGCTAACGCGCCGAAACTGCGGACAGATCGCGTTCTCAAGCCGATTCGCGATCTGCCCGCAGTCTCGCGGTCGCGGCTATTCGGAATCGACGGTCGTCGGCTCGATCGACTGCTGGGCCGCCACCATGGGCGACGTCGATCTTGCGCGGCTTGGCGCGTTCGGCCAGCGGGATGGTCACGGTAAGCACGCCGTTCTCATACGTCGCGGAGATGGCCGACGCGTCGATGCCTTCGCCGAGAGACAGCTGCCTGCGGTAGGTGCCGAAGAATCTCTCGTTGGCCAGCCACTGCACGGCATCCTCCGAACGCGCGGTGCGATGCGCCGAGATGGTCAGGGTGCCGTTGTCCACATTGACATCGACCGATCCGGGGTCGACACCGGGCAGGTCGGCCGTCAGCACGTAGTGGTCATCGATCTTGCATAGATCCATCGGCATGAACCGAGGGATGCGATTCGATCCGGTCTGGCTGGTCAGCAAGCCCCGGGTCAAAGCGTCAAGGTCACTGAACGGATCAAAGCGAAGCACAGCAATCCACCTCCTACGTCATCTCAGAGCCCGCCACCCTGGCGGGCAGCCAATCACTGTGCAATTCGCAGATTAGCACTCTCACCCCGAGAGTGCTAGCTCCTTTTTCGGGCCCTGGAGTGCGACGATGGCGGTATGGCACCCTCGACGGAGGACCTGCTCGCCGGGGTGCGACGGCTGTGCCTGGCACTGCCTGAGGTGACCGAGGGGCTGACCCACGGCGGGGAGACCTGGTTCGTGCGAAGGCGGTCGTTCGCCAAGTTCGTCGACCCCGAGAAGCATCGGCTCGACGAGCGACACGTCGCGTTCTGGGCGGCCGCGCCGCCCGGCGCCCGCAACGAACTCGTCGCGGAAGATCCACAGCGCTTCTTCGTGCCACGATTCGGCGGGTATGACTGGGTAGGGATGCGGCTCGATCTGCAACCCGACGGACCCGACTGGCAAGAGGTCGCCGAAATCCTCACGGATGCCTATCGTCAGGTTGCGCCGAAGTTCCTCATCGCACGGCTCGACTAAACAGCGGCGACCTGCGCCCCGGTCAACGGCTCGGCGCACTGGTCGCAGGAGAGCACCACGCCGAACCGCCTGCCGCAGCCCGTGTGGGTCAGGATCACCGCAGGCCCCTCGGGCGCCCGGAACCAGCGCTGCGCCCATTGCAGTGCTGTCACGAGCACGCCGAACAGCGCCCGGCCCTTCTCGGTGAGCCGGTATCGGTTGTCCGAAGCGACGAGCACGCCGTTGGCGGTGAAGATCGACAGCCGATCCGCGATCGAACCCGGCGGAGCGCCGAGCTGGCTTTGAAAGTCGGTGAATCGGCTCATGCCGACGAACGCCGCGACCAACAGCGCGAAACCCCAGCGGTTGCCCATCACACTCATCGTCTGTGGGAACAGGCCGGCCGCCGCGTCGCGCTGATCGGCCTCGATCGCCGCCGTGTCGAGGCGACAGGGATGGACCGCGGCCACGATCCGCTCGGGCCCCACTGTGCGACAACGTCTTTGTCGTCGGCGGGCTCGCCGCACGAGCGGCAGGTGAGCACCGGTGCGAAGTCGGCGCCGCAGGCGACGTGCCGCATGCCCGGTAATCGCTCGGCATGATCGGGCACCCAGTGCCGCTCCCATTCCCAGATCGACAGCAGCACCGGCCACAACGACCGGCTGCGCGGCGTCACCAGGTATTCGGACCGGGTCGGGTTCGTCTGATAGACGCGGCGGTCCAGCAGGCCGTCGCGCGTCAGCGACTGCAGGCGGCGGGTGAGCACCGAATTCGAGATCGGCAGCCGCGCCTTGAATTCGGCGAACCGCGTCGCGCCGAGCAGGGCCTGTTGCACGACCAGCAGGGTCCATTCGTCGCCGAGCAGCCCGAGCATCCGGGCGACAGCATTGGGCTTCCGGCTGCTCCACCTACAGTCCGATCGCGCCCGCGGCGGAGTCGGCGTCACGCCAGCGCCGCAGCTCTGAACCGGGACCCCACGTCGAGTGGGTTCCGCTGGAGATCCGTTCCGGCAGAGCCAGTTTGCAAACCGGACCGTCGGCCACCCTGGCGGCGTCGAAGACCAAGCAGTAGGACGCGTCGTCGTTCATATCGGTGGTCAGCGTCACCAGATAGCCGTCGTCCTCGGCGGCGCTTCCGACGCGCGGGGCCATGGCGGTCTCGCTGCCGTAGACGCCGTCCTCGAACGCGAACCGCTGCTCGCTGCCGGTGTGCAGGTCGTGTTTCACCAGCCCGTCGAACAGGAACCAGGACGGCTTGCCGGTCGCGGCATAGGTGTAGCGATACTTGCCGCCCGGCATAGCCGGCGTTGATCATGCCGAACTCGGTGATGCTGTCGGACAATTGCTCCTCCCGTGTCTCGCCGGTGGCGAGGTTGAACCGCCAGCGGTGCAGCCTGGACTGCAGCCGGTCCAACGCCAGGAACCGAAACGCCTTCTCCCACTTGTCACCGGTGAGCGAATCGACCGGGTTGGGCTCGCCCTCGAAGAACCCGTCGAGGACGATCTCGTCGCCGTCCTCGTATGCGTTGGTGAAGTGCAGCACGAACGTCGGGTCGGCCTCGAACCACTGGATGTGCTCGGTTCCGCCGCGTCGGGGGATGACGGCGAACCGTGATGGCATGTCTGGGTGGAACCCCGGCAGGTGGACGTTGGCCTCCAACAACTTGGGATCCCAGAACAGCGGAAAGTCGTTGAGAATGACGTAGTTTCGAGTGAACGCCATATCGTGCGGCAGTCGCGGGCCCGGCAGCGGCACGTCGACGTAGTGCACGAGGTCGTTGTTCTCGTCGACGACGCCGTAGTGCATATACGGCGCCTCCTTGCTGTAGTTGAAGAACAGAAGTTCGCCGGTCTTGTCATCGACCTTGGGATGCGCCGACACGCCCCAATCGAAGGGAAACGCGCCGCCCCAGTCCGCCTTGCCGAGCGTGTCGCCGGAGTACGGGTCCACCCGGTACAGGTCGCCGCATTGGTAGAAGCTCGTCAGCGCGGTGCCGCGGTGCACGATCACGTCGGTGCTCGAGGCGTCCTTCATCAATGTCCGTGCGCCCCAGCCCTTATCGCGCTTGGCGATCTGCACGGGTTCGGCCAGTCCGGGCCACAGCGGCCCGCCCGCCTCGTTCTCCTCGGCGAACCCGTCGGTGCGGATGAACCTGTTGCGGTAGAACGCCTTCCCGTCGCGGAACCCGACGACGTGCACCATGCCGTCGCCGTCGAAGGGGTGGTAGAACTTCAGCGCCGGATGCAGCGGGTTCTCGGTGTTGCGTAGGTAGACACCGTCGAGGTCGCGTGGAATCTCGCCCTGGACGACGGTGAGGTCGTCGGCGTCCCATTCGGTGGTCTGCGGTCGCCACGGGCCGGTCCGGTAGGGATGGTCATCGTCTTCGGGCAGGCGTCGACAGGAACTTGCCGACGATCTCGACATCCATTCTCAGACCCCGCTCACGATGAAGCTGACCGTGGTTGAGGTGCTGCCGCCGAAGTTGAGCGTGCCGAACGTCTTCGCGCCCTCGACCTGGTAGTCGCCGGCCGTCGCGCTGACCTGCTTGGCGGCGTCGACGAGCATGCGTACCCCGGACGCGCCGACGGGATGGCCGCCGCCGATCAGCCCGCCGCTGGGGTTGATCGGCAGCCGCCCGCCGATCTCGATCTCGTTGTTCTCGATCGCCTTCCACGATTCGCCGGGGCCCGTCAGGCCGATGTGGTCGATGGCGAGGTACTCGCTTGGCGTGAAGCAGTCGTGCACCTCGAAGCCGTCGACGTCATCGAGCGTGACGTGGGCGCGGTCGAACGCGTCGAGCACGGCCGAACGCACGTGGGGCAGCACATACGGGTCGTTGGCGGCGCGGTCGAGTTTCTGCTGCAGGCCCAGGCCGACGGTGCGGTGCCCCCAGCCGTCGATGCGACCGATCGGCTTGCGCGTCTGGGTGGTCCGCAGGTATTCGTCGGTGACCAGCACGATGCCTGCGCCGCCGTCGGTCATCTGGCTGCAGTCGAAGCGGCGCAACCGGCCCTCGATCGGCGGGTTGGCTTCGTCGGCGCAGAGCGGATCGGGCACCGTCCAATCGCGGGTCTGCGCATTCGGATTGGAGCGGGCGTTGGCGAAGTTCAGTTGGGCGATGGCCCGCAGATGGGCGTCGTCGAGGCCGTAGCGGCGGTCGTATTCGTTGGCCACTCGGTCGAACATGTACGGCCACATGAACTTTGCGTCGGCGCCCTCGTGGTCGATCCAGGCGGCGGCGCCGAGGTGCTGCGCGGCGGTGTCACCGGGCACCGTCTTCTCCAGTTCGACGCCGACGACGAGTGCCGTGCGGTACGCGCCGGAGCGTAGATCGGAGATGGCCGCCAGGGTCGCGACGCTTCCCGATGCGCATGCGGCCTCGTGGCGGGACGCGGGCGTGTCCCACAGCGCCGTCGTTGACGCTGGCAGGCATCGCGCCGAGGTGAGCCCTGGCGGGCGAACATCTCGCCGAAGGCATTGGCCACATGGACCACTTCGATGTCGCAGGCGTCAATTTTGGCTTCCGCGAGCGTATTAGCCACCACTTCGGCGGTCAGATCGGCGAAGTCATGGCCTTCGCGGGTGAAGTTGCGCGCGAAATCGCTCTGATAGCCGCCGAGGATCCAGACGTTGGCAGTGCCCATGAACGGACGAGTACTACAATTAAGAGAGTGACTCGGGCGCATTCCGCAGCGGTGAGGCGGCCTCGCCGGCTCTATGTCTGAACCGACGAGACCTCAGCGAGCACGATGGTCGACCATTGCGCCCGCCTATTGGGGCATTCCCGCTGTGTCCAATGACAAACGTCTGCATATCGCCGGGCGACAACGGGAAGCCTCTCGTGCATGACACAGCCGCGCAATTACGACCTGGCTCAGCGAATGGCCGAGCTTGCGCGTGCTTCCGCGGCGCCGCGAAGCGTCGATCAGGTGCTGTCGGATGTGACCGCCGCGGCGATGGAGCTGATACCCGGAGCCGACACGGCAGGGGTGCTGCTCATCGGCAAGGGCGGAAAGTGGGATTCCGTCGCCAACACCTCTGACCTGCCGCATCAACTGGACGAGTTGCAGATGTTGTTCAACGAGGGGCCGTGCGTGGAGGCGGCGCTCGATGAACTGATCGTGCGGACCGACGATTTCCGGTCCGAAGATCGCTGGCCTCAGTACTCGCCCGCAGTGGTGGAGATCGGCGTATTGAGCGGGTTGTCGTTCAAGCTCTACACCAGCGACCGCACCGCAGGGGCGTTGAACCTGTTCTCGTTCAAGCCCAACGCGTTCGACGCTGCGGACGAAACCACCGGCGTGGTCCTCGCGGCGCATGCGGCTGCGGCGATCCTCGCCAGCCGTCAGGGTGAGCAGCTGGAGTCGGCGCTGTCGACCAGGGACCGCATCGGCCAGGCCAAGGGCATCATCATGGAGCGTTTCGGCGTCGACGACGTGCAGGCCTTCGAGATGCTGCGCAAGCTGTCCCAGGACAGCAACACCCGGCTGATCGACGTCGCGCAACGGGTCATCGACACCCGCGGCGACTGAGTAGCGCGACAGCCGATTGGCGCGTGCGTAAAGGGAATTCAGTGGAGTACAGAGGCGAGGCTGCAGGATTCCCCTGCAGCCTCGCGTCGTTGTATTGGGCTTGCCGCGACCTCAGAAGCCGAGGCGCAGAATACCTGTGCGGCCATTGCCGATGTTGACAGCGCCCAGGTTGAAATTGCCGACCTGGACCAGGCCCGCGTTGGCGTTGCCGATATTGACAAGGCCCGTGTTGGCGTCGCCGATATTGGCGACACCGTTGTTGAGGTTGCCCAGGTTGGCGACGCCCTGGTTGCCCGATCCGCCGAGAAGGCCGTTAGCGATGCCGCTGTTCAGTGCACCCGGGACGAGCAGGTTGTTGGCGATACCTGTGTTGCCGACGCCGCCGTTGAGGATGCCGGTGTTGCCCGTCCCGTAGTTGAGCAACCCGTTGTTGCCGGGCGTGAAGTTGATGCCCGTATCGGCTGAGGCGGCGGCGGCGCCCATAAGCGCGATCGCGCCGGCACCGATCACCGAAGCCCCGACGAGGAGAGATGAACGAACAAATGACATGGCTGCTCCTTCGCTAGCCTAAAAAGTTGACAGCGCAATGATAGACATCTGGCAAACGTTTGGGAAGACTTATGGCAAACATCATTGAAACAAGTTCTAAGTATTTAGCAATATTCTCCTCCTTCGTATGGCAACTACCTGGCCTTGCGATCAGATCGGCTGATGTTTCTCCCCGCTCGTGAGTCAACGCAGTTCATATGTGATTTCTGCGGTAGCCGCAGGTCGGCCGATGTGGTGGCAATATTGACGAAACCATCGATTCCGGCATCCGGTGCTCAAATTGACAGCAAAGTAGACGGCGCTCGATTGAGATCTACGGGCTAACTATCGCGGCCCGGGTGAGATGCTGGTTAGCAAGCAAGATCGTCGTGCGGGCGAGCGCGTTGCTACTTTGCTACTTCCTGCTGCCTTGGGAACGCGCGTGCCTTCGCCGCGAAGCTCTGCCGGGACGTGCACCAGGTTGATCGATGTCGCGCAGCGGGTCATCGACGCTCTCGGCGACCGAGAAACAAGGTAGGCGGATCGACGCGCTGCCTAGGTGAGATGACAACGCCGTGGTTACTCCGAAATAGGGGCTTGACCTGCATGCCAGCTTGGAGTAGAACATTTACTGCTCCGTAAGTCCTTGCTGACGGGAAGCCCGGGTCGCGAGCGTTTTCGCACCGAGTTTCGATGCTCGAGAGGGTTGCCGAGCGCACAAAATGGCAGAGGGTATTCCGCACAAGGGGTATTGCGATGCAACAACATCCGGGAAACGAGGATCGCTTCGCCATCGTGAAATCCAACGGCGGAGATGGCAGGACAGCCGCCGAGGGCGCGGGAGCCGCTGGTGGCCCCGCAGCGGGTCGGCTGGTTCCGCTTCTACTTCGACGACGACCGCTGGGAGTGGTCGCCTCAGGTGGAAAGGATGCACGGCTACTTGCCGGGCTCGGTCACCCCGACCACCGAAATGGTCCTGACCCACAAGCATCCCGACGACTACCGCCACATCGCAGACACCCTCGAACTGATCCGCCAGTCCCGTCAACCGTTTAGCAGCCGGCACCGCATCATCGACCTTCAAGGCCGAGTTCATCATGTTGTCGTCGTCGGGGATCTACTGCACGGGCACGACGACAGGGTGATAGGCACCCACGGCTACTACGTTGACCTCACGCCGTTGGAACAAGAACGCCAGGACGAGGTGACCGCCGCTGTCACGGTTATCGCCGAGGCCCGGGCAGACATCGAGCGGACCAAGGGCATGTTGATGCTGATCTACGGGATGGATGAAGCGTCCGCCTTCGAACTGCTCAAGTGGCGATCCCAGGAGACCAACGTCAAGTTAAGGCTCCTCGCTGCACAGGTAGCCAAAGACTTCGTCGCCCTTACCGCGAGCGACCAGTTCGCTCCTCGGTCCGGCTACGACAAGCTGCTGTTGACCGCACACCTCCGGCTCAATGCGGATACCGAGACGAGGGATCGACACCGTCCTAGAGCCGTCAGAGGAGACGGGATAAGCGCTGCTCATTACTCCGTCGTGCAGGACGCCACTGCTGTACCAGTGGCAGAGCAGGAGTGCCACTTCGACATCGAGTCGGCCATCGGTGAGCGGTCGGCCTCGACGCTCGATTGCGCGGTGTACGCGATATTTGACGGAGTTGGAGTGCAGATGCAGTTCCTCTGCGGCGGCCTTGTAGCTCGAGCCCGTGCGCAGGAAGACTCCCAGTGTTTCGCGCAGCCGCTCGTCGTTTTCGGTAGCAGGACGCGAGCGGACCGAGCACCTCGGCAACCCACACCCGAGCCGTCTCCAGGTTGCTGCCCATCAGCGCCGCGGCCGCCAGTCCGGGATCGCTGGCGGCGGTGAGCTTGCGTGCGTTCGCGCCCGACGCGATCGCAACCGCGTGGGCTTCTTGGGCCTGCTGATGCGAACGCCGGAACCCCTCGACGCCCGGCAACGGGTTACCGACAGCGATCCGAGGGCAGTCGTCGCGTGACGCGGTGAACGCACGCAGGCGGGCAACCGCATCCGGCGCGGCGTCCGCCGAAATCGGGATCCAGGCCCACCCGGTCACGCGGTCCACCGAGATGTACATCGAACTCTCGCGTGCGTCGACCGATTCAGCGAGTTGATCCACGAAGCGCTCCATCGGCGTGAGGTCGTCGCTGTCGTCGTCCTCATCGCGCCAGGCCACGACCGCGATGTGGGTCCGCCGAAGGGGGTAGCGGATCGCCGTCGTCACCGCATCGATGTCGACGTCGGCCCCGTCGAGGAGTTCGCTGACCCGCAACGCGCGCAGGCTGTTCTGGTTCTCCATCCAGCGGTCGCGTTCGCTCTGATAGGTGATCACCACCTGTTGAGTGATCCAGTCGATGTAGCCGAACGTGACTTCTGAGATCTGGCTGAACACGGCGAGGCTCAGCGGCGGGTCCAGGTCCGACACGCGTATCTCGTCCAGCACAGCGTCGAGCAACGCCTTGTGGCCGAGGCGGTAGGCGCGTACCAACGCATTGACCGTCGTTCCGCGCTGCGCGAGGCGCCGTGCGTGTTCGACGGCGGCCGTTGGTAATTCGACCTTTTCGATCGGAATCCCGTGCCGGATTGCGGAGAAGACGGTGGCGACGTTCCCGTCGATGCTGTCACGCAACAGCTGCAGCAGTTGCGCGTCGCCGCGCAGTTCGGCGATCTCCGTAACCAACATCTGATGCATCGCGCCGGTCAGTTCGGCCAGTCGCAGGTCGAGGCGGCCCACGATCTCCGCGGCGCACCGACCGACCACCGCGGCATCGGCATGGCCAGCTTTCGCCACCATGAGCAGACCCTAGCCCCGCTTTGTCTCCTGGAGACAAAAACCCTCCAAGGCTTGGTCGTCCCGCGACGTCGCTGCAACCATGGCCGGCTCCGCGATTCTTAGGCGACCGCGGCACAGAGGGTGCCGACGCAATCAAAACCAGACTTCCGCTTCGCGGAGAAAGTGAGTCGACAATGAGCTCCTACTTCAGCGCCATCGCCGTTTTTCTGCTGGTCCTGTCCCCGCTCTTCATCCCCATCGCCGTCACAGTGCTTCCCGTGGCGTCCTCGGGTGTCCGTCGTGTGGCCCGCGCCTTCGGCATCAATCGTCCGGCACCCCGCCTCGCCTGACCACCTACACGCCAAACCTGAGAGGTCACGCCATGCCCATCGAATTCACCACTCTGCAGCGGGAGACGTTGACGGCGATCGTCGACACCTTCGTCGCATCCGTCCCACGCGAGGACGACCCGGACGGGTTCTACGCTGCCAAGGGCAGCGACGTCGGGGCCGATGTGGCAACCGAGCAGTACCTCCTCACGCACCTGCCCGAGGAGCAGCTCGCTGGCATGCTGCAGATGATCGACGGCGTGGGCCTCTTCGAGTTCAAGGATCAGCCCCAGGCCGCCCGTGAGGAAATCCTCGCCAACATCGCGGCCATCTCGCCCGAGGCGGCGAGCGCGATCGCAGCGCTGAATCAGCTCTCGGTGTTGTTCGCTTACAGCCTTCCGGGCCCGGATGGCCACAGTCCGCTGTGGGCCGGCATGGGGTATCCGGGCCCGGTCCAAAATCCGCCGAAGGATTCCCGCAAGACGCTGGAGGTCATCAGCGTCTCCGGTGAGACATCGCTCGATGCGGATGTCGTCATCGTCGGCTCCGGCAGCGGCGGCGGAGTGGCCGCGGCCGCGCTCGCGGAGGCAGGCAAGCGCGTCATCATCCTTGAGGCGGGCAGCTACTACAACGAATCCGACTTCGTGCAGTCAGAGGTGGCTGCCTATCAAAATCTGTTCCTGCGCGGTGGGTTCTTCCCCTCCGCGGATGGCATGGTCAGCATCGCCGCGGGCAGCACCGTGGGCGGCGGCAGCACAGTCAACTGGTCGAACTCGTTGCTCACCCCGAACACCGTCCGCTCCCACTGGGCCGAGGCCGGGTTGACCGACGTGGACACGCCGGCGTTCGACGAACATCTACAAGCGGTGTTCAAGCGAATCCAGTGCAACGACAAGGTCGCCACGCAGAACGGTCCGCATGAGCGGTTGTCGGACGGTGCGTCCAAGCTCGGATACGCCTACCGCGTCGCCACACTCAACATCGATCCGCAGAAGTACGATCCCAACCTGATCGGCTACAGCGGGATGGGTGATCAGACCGGCGCCAAGCAGGGCACGATGCGGACCTATCTCCAGGACGCTTCCGATGCCGGTGCGAAACTGCTGCCCAACGTCTGGGTCGACCGGATCCTCACCGAGAACGGCGCGGCCGCCGGGGTCGAGGCGACGTACACCGACCCACGGACGCAACAGATTTCGCGTGTTGTCATCCACGCACCGGCCGTCGTGGCCGCCGCTGGCAGTCTCGAGACGCCTGGGCTACTGCTCCGGTCGGGCATCGGTGGGCCCGCGGTCGGCGCCGAACTTCGGCTGCACCCCGCCAGCCTCGTCAGCGGGGTCTACGACGAGCCGCAAGACCCGTGGTACGGCCCGGCGATGGCCGGCATCATGAATGAATTCGCTGAAACCGACGAAGGATTCGGCTACATCGTCGAATGTGTCCAGCACCTGCCGGGCCTGTTCACGACCGTGGTCCCGTGGCTTGACGGCGCTTCGCACAAGGAGCTCACTCGCAAGTATCGGTACCGGGCAGATTGGGTGTTCATCGTCAAGGACCGTGGTGCCGGGAGTGTCACGATCGACGAGAACGGTCAGTCGACGTTCTGGTATCCGTTCAGCGACGAACTCGACCGCCGTCATTTCCGCGAGGCCGCCGTGACGTGTATTCGCATGCACCAAACCGCTGGGTCGCAGCAGATCTTTTTGGCCGGCCAGCCGTTCGCGCCATGGAATCGGGGTGAGGATTTGGAGGCCTTCATCGCGAAGGTGAACGAGATTCCGATCGGACAGGGCGGAACCCCGGTGTTCAGTGCGCATCAGATGTGCAGCGCGAAACTCGGTAGCGACCCACAGACGTCCGTCGCGAAACCGACTGGCGAGCTGCACGACGTCACGGGTGTGTGGATCGCTGACGCGAGCGGCATGCCCAGCTGCTCGGGGGTCAACCCGATGGTGTCCACGATGGCGCTCGCGCGCCGCACGGCGATGAACATGCTTGACGACGAGAACGGTTCACCCTCTCACTAATACCGAAGTGGGGCGACGCTGACGTCAAAGGGCACACGACCCCGCAACTTCAGGCGAAAACGGGTTATAACATCTTGGTACAAGGGCGGGGATCGGCGCCCGGCGCAGGCCAGCTGGTCGCGAGAATCAATGTGGATCAGTCCGTCCAAGAGGGTGGGTTCGGTAACCCTGCAACCGCGCACGCCGACAACACTTTCCAAAAGAGCGTCACGATCAATTTGGGGCCTTCGGCCGAATCGACTGGGCGCAACTGAGACTCGGTCACGGCGACGCGTCTGCGCTATCGGCGACGCTGCCGCTCGCACCTGAACGCGATGCGGGCCCACCCCCGGGAACTTGCCGAAGCAAGGATCTGACGGTGTGGTTAATTTCGCTGGGTGATGGGTACTACCTTCCCACTCGGAAGGATGGTCCAGTGGGCGGACAACGTGACGGCGCTGCCTCGGCACGCGCGGACTCGGTGACGCGAGGAGCGGACGGGCCGAAGGACATCTTCGTTGACAGCCTGACTGTCTGTCCCGCGTGCGGCTATCCAAAGTTCGGTCCAGATCTGTGTGCCTACTGCGCGCCCCGAGCGAGCGCTTAGGGCCAGTGGGGCATCAGCCGAGGTCATACACACAAAAAGTGCCCCCGACAGTGTCTGGTTTCACGACATAGTTGGCAGCTGTCTCGCGACATAGTTGACACCTCGTTACGCCGGGGAGGTCGGCCATGTCGAAGGCGCAGCTCGTCATCACCGCCGTCGTGCTGGAAGGACGCAGCAAAAGCGAGGTCGCCCGCGACTACGACGTCTCGCGCTACTGGGTGCAGCAACTGATCAAACGCTACGAGACCGAGGGGGCCTCGGCGTTCGAACCACACTCGCGCCGCCCACAGCACAATCCCCGCGCGCTGGGCGCCACGGTCGAAGACAAGATCGTGCGACTGCGCAAGACACTGGCCAAAAAGGGCTACGACGCTGGCGCGGCGACCATCGCCGGCCACCTCGCCCGCGACCCCGCGGTCACCAAAGTGCCTGCGGTGTCGACCATCTGGCGCATCCTGTCCCGCCGCGGATTCATCACGCCCCAACCCCAGAAACGACCGCGGTCATCATGGAAACGCTTCGAGGCCCAACAGCCCAATGAACTGTGGCAGGCCGATGTCACCCGCTGGCGCCTGGCCGATCACACCGAGGTGGAAATCCTCGACATCATCGACGACCACTCCCGACTGGCCATCGCCAGCACCGCCCGACCCGTCACCACCGGCCCCGACGTCGTCGACACCGTCACCGCCGCGTTCGCGCAGTGGGGCACACCGGCCTCGGTGCTCACCGACAACGGCGCGATCTTCACCGCCAAACAACGCGGCGACGGGCGCACCGCCCTGCAGATCTTGCTGGGCGAACTCGGCATCAAATACAGCAACTCCCGCCCCTACCACCCGCAGACCTGCGGCAAGGTCGAACGCTTCCACCAAACCCTCAAAAAACGCCTCGCCGCACTGCCACCAGCAGCCACCCTCACCGAACTCCAAGCCCAGATCGACGATTTCCGCGCCTACTACAACACCGTCCGGCCACACCATCCGCTACAACAGCCGCCTGCACCACATCGGCCTAAGCAAGCACCTACGCGGCACCAAAGTCACTGTCCTCATCGACGACCGCGACATCCGCGTCCTCAACCGCGACACCGGCCAACTCATCCGCAAACTGATCCTCGACCCCACCCGCGACTATCAACCACGCGGCGTCAAATGCGGAAACTCACCCGAAAACAGGCTCCAGATGTAAATCATGTCTCGGGACATCTGTCAACGATGTCCCGAGACATCACAAAGTGCCCCCGGCAGGATTCGAACCTGCGACACCGGCTTTAGGAGAGCCTGCAAGCCCTCCTGGTCGTGGTCTCGAAAGTTGTTCTGAACTGGCGATATAACGCCATTCGACACCAACCGAAACCACGGCGTGTCGCCGATTCACCGACCAAGCACCGACCACAGATCAGCGTTCGCCAAACGTTCCCAGTTCAGAAATGGGCGAAGATCCCCGGCAAGGGTCACAGTGCCGGGCGCTGCAGACTTGTGATGCGGGCCCTGAGCATCCCTTCCAACAGGTCGGTCTGGCGTGGCGTGAAACCGATCTCCGGGCAGCGGTCTATCCATCCGTGAGCAGCTTCGGTGACGTCGTCGATCATCCGGGCAGCCGCACGGTCGCGAAGACCGAGGCGCGCCGCGGCGTCCAGGAAATGGGCCCGATTCAACCGATTCGCCTGCCCGTAGAGGGTCAGCGCCATCGGATCCCGCCACCCGCTGTAGGGCTGGGTGGTAAGTAGATCGTAAGCGGGCGAGGGTTGCCACAAACCTTTCGGGCCGTAGATGGACATGTTCTTGCCGTGCAGGTCTCCGTTACCGATCAGCCACGAAAACACCACCGTTTTGAGCAATTCGAGAACGGCCGCGGCCCGGGACCCACCGCCCCGTTGGCACGCTTCAGCCAAAGCAGAGATCGCCGTTTCGGTCTTTATCCGATACTTCGACGCGGGATAGAGTCCGGTCACCTGGCAGGCGTCCTCCTGCGCGATGCGGACGTTGTCGTGCCGGTCAAACCGCTCGACCAGCAATGCTGCTCGCTGACGGGCGTCGTACAGCAGCCACGTTTTGGGTACGCGCAGTCCGCAGCCCGCGGCCATCTGCATGAAGAAGTGTTCGTTCTCAACCAGTCGTGGGAAGCCGGTCGGTGGGTTGAGTTTGAGGATCGCCGGTCCGGAAGTAGTTGTCGTGGGTGTGGACCACATCGCGGCGCTCACCTTGGGTTGAACGCCGGCCAGTCCCACCGGATCTGCCTCCACTGAGCCAGTCAGGCGGTCGAAGACTGCCCGGAAGTCGGTATCGCGTTCGGGTCGGAACATCGGGGACTGCCGGGGCGGTGCGGCGCCGGCGGGGATGACACGGACGTTCCCGATGGTGTCAGCACCGATGGCGAGCAGGAGAGTGAGGTGGTCGTCTGCGGAAGTCTTTGTCGACGACGTCACGACCCCCAGCCGGATCCCCTCTGGAAGGAGGCCGGCAAAGAACGCGGGGACGGCTCCTCCGCCGGTGATCAGGGGATAGTCCCCGGTAATGAGAAGTGACCACGACACTGAGCGGTCGCGGACCGATGCGCCGGCGTCGGTTGGCGAGGCGGTGTACGCGAAACTGACGTCATCGTTGTGTGTCCTTCTCTCGAGACGGGCGACGACTTCGTCGTCGAGATAGACATCCGCGGCGGCGACGTCTCGCAGGTCGAGGGCCTCGATCTCGGCGGTCATCGTTCAGTCTCGGTATGGGTTGCTGCCGGAATTGGCTCCAGACGCAGGCCGAGGGCATCAGCGATGTCAACAACCGAGGCGAACTTGATGGACCCGTTGCCGTACTCGAGTGCCTGGATACTCGAGCGAGACACGCCCGCCAGGTCGGCGAGCATCTCCTGAGTGAGCCGCAGCTCGATACGTCGAGCTGCCAGCCGCGCCCCTATGCGTGCAATCGCAGGCATAGATGAGGTTCGGCTGGGCTTTGTTCTGCGTGGGTGGGACATCATCCTCCTAATGCCTTAGATTCCAAGCATAGATTGAGTATGACCGCGCGGGCGGCTATGAATCAACCTTATGCTTGGGAATTCACGCGCAGCGACGCCGAACCAGGCGCTAAAGATGTGAATAACCGGGGCGAACGGTAGGGGTGCTGGTGCCAAATTGGCTTCGGCTGACTGGTAACCAAGAGCCACCGCCAGTCGAAGAGCCCGTTCTCTGTTCTAGCCAGCGCACTTTCTCACTATGCGAGATCGACGCCAGCGTTGCAGTTCCGGTCGAGTGCGACATCGTCACCTACGTTCAACTCTCATCGGGGCGCGAGTGACACGGGACCGCGGCGACCCACCGGACCGGTCCTGAAACCACTTCACGCGTCGGCGAGTACCTCATCGACAAGATCACGGTGCACAAGTCTGGTCAGCACACCCAGGCCGATCCGGTCGGTCAACCGGTCGGGCCCACTGCGTTCACCACTCGGAGTCCTGTCGGCCACAGACGTTAAGGATACGTGAAATACGTTGCAGCACAATATTTCTACGAGCCAATCTGAGGAAAAAAAATTACTCTGACCACCAAATCACCTTCGCCCGATCAGCCCACTTCGGATCAATCGGACATGTTCTGCCGCAACGTCTTTCAAGCTCAAAAGGCACTGAACTGCAACGATGCCAAAGTTAACGGCATTGACTCTAGATCGGGGTGGACTCAGTAACGGGGACTCACCAACCCCAACCTCAACCCCGATGTCGCACAGCACATCAGCGGCCTAGCCAAGTACACACAACTGCATACTCGACCATTCGTCCCACTAGCCGCATGGGATCAATCCGACACCGTGGCCGATCTGATCAAACAGACCGTCACCGCGCCCGCGCCGCCAAGCGGTCTAAATTAGAGGCAGGACATCAGTCTCAATGCGGACGGTCGGACGGCATCCCAGAAACGGCATCTCCGGACACCGGCGAGGTATGACGATGCTGCGCTGGCAGGACCCGGCAACTGGTCCGCGTGGATCAACCGATCGGGGTCAGGCCAGCGCGACCTGCGCTTGCTGCGGGAGAACGTGGGACGCGGCCGGTGCGGCCAGTAGAAGCTGCTCTCGCCCGGTGTCCGCGACAGCGACAAGCCGAGCAACGCAGCGCAGATCACGAGGACGATAACGACAATTATCCGCCTGCACAGCACCACTGCGGGCGGCTCATGGTGTGGCACAGCGGCATTGGTGATCGCGGCGCCGATTCGTTGAGCACACCGCGAGGTCCTGTGCCGGGCGCGGTCATGCGGGCCGCGCCTTCGGTTTCAGGCCGATGAGGATGTCTAAGCCCGTTCGCACCGTGGCGGCGACGGGTCCAGGGACCGTGCGTAACAACTCGAGCACGGGCAGCGCCATCCGCGGTGTCACCGCGGCGACGACCCGCCGGATTCCCAGCACATCCCCGCCGGCCCACTCCGGGTCGCTGTCGGCCAGGTGATGCGGGTCCTCCAGCACATCGACCGGTAGCGGTGAGCGCCCCGACAACGACGCGGCGACCGCATCCTCGATGCTAGTCAGGCCGCCGTCCGGATCGGGCACGTAGTGGCGCAACAACGAGTCGGATGCCGTCATCGGATGATCCAGCGACCCGATCAGATCGGCGGCCAGTCGGGTCGGCACCGGAACCATCACCCCGGCCAGCTGGGCGACCAGGGCCTTCGGCAGCAGTCCCTGCTGCCAATCGGACAGCGGCAGAGCCGCCCGCAGCGCACCGGTTGCCCGTATGTAGGTGCCCAGCAGACCGCGATAGGTGGTGGTACCCGGCCCGACGAGGTCGTAGGCGCCGGCCGTCACCCGATCGGCATCACCGGCGGCCACGAGGTAATGCAAAACATCGCGAATGGAGATCGGGTCCATGTGATTGTTGGCCCACGGCGGCAACGGGATTAGCAGCAGACGGTCGCCGACATATCGGACCATCTCGAACGATGTCGACCCCGCGCCGATGATCACCGCGGCGCCAAGCCAGACCACCTCCGGCCCGCCGTCCACGGTCAGCGCATCGGCCACCTCGGCCCGGCCGGCCAGGTGATCGGACAATATGTCGTCGTCGGGCACGAACCCACCGAGGTACACGATGCGGCCGACACCGGCATCCTTCGCGGCTTCGGCGACGTTCGCGGCGGCGGCGTTATCGCGATCGCGAAACCCGGGCTGGCCGATCGCATGCACGAGGTAGTAGATGACGTCGACGGGTCCGGCCGCGGCGAACGCCGCCCGCACTGACGTCGGATCGTCGGCATCCAGGGCGACCCCGGTGACCTTGTCATGCCAGCCGAAACCCGCAAGCCTACCGGGATTGCGCGTGGCGGCGATGACCTCGTGCCCGTCCTTGAGCAGCTCCGCGGCGAGCCGCGAGCCGACATAGCCGGTGACGCCGGCTACCAGAATTCGCATTTGATTCCCCGTCTGCAACTACTTGGCTACTGCGCCGTTGGTTGCGATTTTGACCTCTGCGTTGGCCTGGATGAGCGCCAGCAGTTCCTTGTCAAAGCCAGTAGAAAACGCTTCGCGTCGTTCGGGCGCGATGGTCATCGGGAACCGTTCGGTCATGACCGCGGTGTTGAGTTTCGGTCCCGTCGTTCGACGGGGACGCACCTCGATATAGCTTGTCTGCCTGGCTTTCGTCGTCAGAACTGAAGGCGTACTGGATGCTCTGAAGACCCATATCGAGAAGCTTTTTGACCCCAGGGAATTGCTCGGCGTTGGTCTTGGGATCGGCGGCGCCGCACCCCAATTCACTCCGAGGGCTCTCCAACGCTTTGGCGAACGCGTTCTCATGAGCCTGGTCGCGAACGATCAGATAGGCGATCGTGGCAGGGGCGGTCTTGATGTCCGCCATCTCATAAACCCGGCGCTTCTGCAGCCGCCCTGTCGACTCCAACATCAGGTTGTATAACAGGTCGAGCACCAAATCCCGCTGTTGTAGATATAAGACCCACTCCAGGGGTTGCCAGCTGCGTCGACTGGAAGAGCGCCCTGCGCCCCACCAGATAGTGGTGAATGTTGTTGGTGTCCAATGCAATCTTCAAAGGCGTCGCACCGATGGCGCCTGGCTTATCCACCGGGTCGGTCTTCTTGCCGTTATACTGACGTGACCCGTCCAGAAGACGCGAGATGGTCGTGCCGATCAATTCCACATGGCTGATCTCCTCGGTGCCGACGCCCTGCAGTAGATCCTTAAAAGGTTTGGATTCCGCGTCTGCCCGAAAGTTCATACTCTGGAACAGGTACTGCATCATGGTCCGCATTTCACCAAACTGGCCCCCACGCCCTCTTGTAACGCGTTGGCAGCGGCGGGATCCGGCTCGTCGACGACGATCTCGTTGATGAGTTGTTGGGTGTGTAAGTACATGATTGTCCTTATGCTGCTTGAGTGCCTGCGCTGCTTCGACTGTTAGCGGACCGGGCCGTTTGATGCGCTGTTCTCTGCGCTGCCGCCAGTGCCAACGGCTCGGCCGGTGTCATCGCGGGTGCGGCCCAGCGCGGCGCCGAGGGCGATCATGGCGACCGCGAGCCCCAGGTGCAGCCAGTTGTCCGCGTCGTTGACTGGAACGAAGTTGGCCGAACTGTCGTGATCGACGATAAGGCCATAGATGAAGAGGACCAGATACACGACGCCGCCACCGACGAGGTACGAGCGGGCACCGTTGAATGTGCGGGCCAGTGCAATCCCGGCGACACCGAACGCCAGGTGCACCAGGTTGTGCAATACCGACACGTTGAAGATTCCGAGGAGTGCGGCATCGGAGTGGTGGCCGGCGAAGATGAGTCGGTCATAGTGCGTGGTAATGCCCGGAACAAAGCCGAGCAAGCCGACGGCCAGAAACACTGCGCCGACTGCAAGAGCAGCTTTTTGGACGGGCGTACTAAATTTCGAGGCGGATTCGGACGTGGGTGCAGGATGAGACGCGGTCATAATCGACTTCCATTTAGTGGGTTCACCGAGGGTGCTCCACGTGCTGGAAGCAAACGGCTCAACAGTGATACCCAAGCCGTCACCATGCAAACGTCGGTGCACCGAGCTGATTTGAGGACACCCTCGGGCCCACGTGCAGCATCGTTTACATCGGAAATTCCCGGCAGAAATGGATTTCGCACACGATGGTCGTCAGCTGTCGCCACGCCATCTGCCGGTAGGGTTGGCCCCCGTTTGTCTGCATGTGGCGTCTCTTAGCGCTGCCGCCGTGTTGGGCGATCAACGCCAGTAATTCGTTGAATCCGCTGGCGCCGGTATCGATTCGGGATCGCGCGACAACGGCGCCGTCCACATCGACGAGGAGCGACATCATGATGCGCCTCGGCCCAATCAACCCCGCAGGTCAGCAGCATATGCCGGTCTCCGTTTCTCGTGTCGTGTTCTCCTTCGCGTCGAGCTCGAGGTGGGTGCGGCACCCTAACGGACAGCGCTCGCTGGCGCGGCATCTCACAAGCCGATCACATACCCCGTGGCGAACTGGCAGGGCCAGCGTCTATGAACTGGCAGGGCCACCGTCTATGTAGAGATCTCCGACGCGGTCCGTGTCATCACAAGCAGTGATCGCCTGCCAGCAGCTCACCAGCCAGACTGCGCCCGGATCGGGAGCATCTCAGTGACCCCTGCCAGGACGCGTTTTCGTGTCGGAACGCTCCGACCCGCCCATTAGCATCTGCTGTCAAGCAGAGGACTGAACCGCGAGGGCATCAAGGGGCTGATGTTGATGTGATGGTCTGCGCCGCATTGCAGGTCGAGCACCAACGATCCGTCGCCCATACTGGCCCAGTGATGACATCCGCTGCGGCTGCGAGCGAACGTTGAACCCAGCGATCGTCTGGGTGGTCGTCGGCGTCGAATTCGCCGGGCTCGTCGCGCTGGCCGTCCTGCTGATCGTGGCGCGGCACAAGCTGAAGGGCACGCGACGCGGACTCGAGCGCAGCCGTCAGGACAAGCCTCATCGCCGCCGGCCGCGCGGGCTCGCGCCCGTGGCGATCAGGACCGTGTGGCAGACGGCTGACTCGCTGATCAACAAGGGCGTCGGCGCCACCGTTCGCAACTCGATCGAGGACCTCGCGGGCTGGGCCCGTGTCGAGCGTCCCGATCTGGCCAGGCTGGCTGCTGATGGTCAAGTCGTCATCGTCTTCTCCGACATCGAAGGTTCGACCGAACTCAACGACGCGCTGGGCGACCGTGAATGGGTGAGACTTCTTGAGCAGCACAACAAACTGTTCTACAAGCACGTCGACGCGCACGGTGGACACGTGGTCAAGACCCAGGGTGACGGCTTCATGATCGCCTTCGGAGATGCGGGGGAGGCCGTGGGCTGTAGCGTAGGGGTGCAGGAGGCGCTTGACGACGACCCGAAGCGCTGGAATGAGATCAGGGTGCGGATGGGCGTGCACATGGGGACGTCGGTGCGACGCGGCGACGATCTGTTCGGGCGCAACGTCGCCATGGCGGCGAGGGTGGCTGGGCTTGCCGGCGGCGGCGAGATCCTGGTCAGCGAGCCGGTTCACGATGCCCTCGACGGGGTGGCCGGTATCTGGTTCGGGCCGCCGCGCGAGGTTGAGCTCAAGGGGTTTCAGGGTACCTACACGGTGTATACGGTGGAACGTCGGTCAGATGATTGAGGAGAAGCGGAACGACGCCATCCGTGCCGACGTTCTCAGCGGCCGTGGCTGGGCCTGCCGCTCCAGAGGGTCCAAACTAGCGATTTGAACCGTTGCGTCGAAACGGCTGTCTTAGTGAAACAACCGGTTGATTCGTATGGGCGCCGGCGTCCTGGCGAGCCTTGCCGAGCCTAAATTGGCTGCGCCCGCACTGCCGAGCGGCTTCTCTGTCGGATGACACAGCGGAGTGCTCGGGTGTGATTCGACGGCGGTCCTGCTTCCTGTCGGGAGCATTCAATGGTGTTCTTGACTCCCGCGGAATTCATCTGCTGCGAGACCATGTTGAGAAGCAACGGTGGAAGAAGCTTGCCTGGCCACCTGGCTGGTCACCACCGGCATGCGGTTCCCGAAGCGACGGCACTCACTGCGCCGGACATCGACGCCGATGCGAAGAGACCTGCCGAACCGCCAGCGGTATCCGTTGGACCTCGTCTCACTGGTTTTTTGTTTACCAACGGAGCAGGCAATCCCGTACGCAGAAGAGTTCTTCAACGACGGCTGCGCGCGCTCTGCTAGCGGCGTCGACCGCACCGGCCATTCGTGCGGCTCGAGAGGGCCTGCCCGCCTAGTCGCGAACTCTTTGGCGGTCAACACAACCCGCAGTGTTCGCCCGGCTGGTGTCGGCGCTGCTTCGTCACCGCAAAACCCAGTGGGATGGTGACGTTCAGGGTTGTCCCGTTTCCGGGAGGACTTCTAACTTTGATCCGGCCGCCGAGGGCTTCGACGCGGTCTTTGAGGCCGACAAGCCCCGAGCCGTTGCCGAACTCGGCTCCTCCGATTCCGTCGTCGCGAATCGAGAGGTGCAGCTGCTTGGCGTCGGCGCGTGCCCGAACGTGTATCTCGGAGGCGTCCGCGTGCTTTGCGGCATTGGTTAGAGCTTCGGCCACCACGTAGTAGGCGGCCACCTCGACAGCGTCGGGTAAGCGTCCGTCGACCGCGACGTCTACGACGACGGGCACGGTGCACCGTCGGGCCAGGGTCTTCAGCGCCGGCCCGAGTCCGCCGTTGGACAGGATCGCTGGATGGATTCCTCGCGAAATCTCCTGCAGATCGTTCAACAGGGCGGTCAAACCCGAAACGACATGCCCGAGTGAGTCTTTTAGGTGAATCATTGTGGGCGGCACGAAAGATTGTGCCGTGCGGAGTTGCAGACCGAGCGAGACCAGGCGCTGTTGGGCGCCGTCGTGGAGATCACGTTCTAGCTGCGCCGGGCGTCGTCGGCCGCGGCGACGATGCGGCTGCGCGAGGCGATCAGTTCATCGTGGCTTGCCTGCAGCGCCATCGTGCGGGCCCGAGCCAGGCCGGCCAGAGAGTTGGCTAGCAATGCAATCGTCAAGAAGACGCCAGTTACCACGATGTCACTGGGCTGCGCCGGCCCACAAATGACCTGGCGGCCAGGAACGGAAGCATTTCAACGCAATCGCGCTGGCTACCGACGTCGTTATGGCAAGCGTCGTGCCCCACACCGTCGAGACCACCAGGACGCCGAGAAGAAAGACGACGCCGAACCCGCCCTGGGCCGTGACGTGATGCAGTAGAACCACGATGATGCTCTCGACCGCGATGAAACTGGCTGCCAACACGATTCCCAGCGCCACGCGCGGCGGGTTCGGGCGCATCAACGCCAGCAGCAAGCGCGCGGACATCGACGGCGGTCCATCCGGTGCGGCGGGCATTTGATGATTGGGCGTCACCCCAGGAACAAGCCATCCGCGCGACGACGGCGAGTCTTTCTTAGACAGCGATCGGTTCAGCTTGCCCAATTTGGCCTCTGCTCAATGGAACCCGAGGCGTCTGAACGACGGGTAACGCGCAACTGATGGGGGTGAACCCGCATTGCTCGGAAGTCGGCGTCGGCGCAAGCCCTTGTTAACGTCGCGATCGGAATCGTGGGAACCGCGGTGTGGTCTGCAAAATCTCGTGCGTCATCGACCGCGTCGACATCCGGACCGTAGAGCGCAGCCCAACCCACTACATCTTGGGTATCGGCATGGGCGACAAGGAATGCATCCTCGGCGCTCATCTGGGCCAGCACGGCCTCGAGCGTCTCGTCGGGTGCGACGATCACGACGACCGGCGTGGTTCCTCGGCGCGTGGCGAGTTGCAGGTGCTGCCGCAGCTCATCCTGAGCGCGACCTGCTGAGAGCAGCGTTTGCAGGAACATTCGGTCGCTGACGGGATCGCGGTGCACCGCACCGACCTTGGTGCGTACCCACATGCCGGCGATGACGGCCTCCAGGTGCTCGACCACCGGTGGCAGTTCATGCCGGCTGACGTGCAGAAGGTTGGTCATGTTGGACCGATAGGACTTCCGTGCATCGTCCAGTGTGTTGGCCCCCCCGGTGCGCGCGTGCGGGATCGAGTAGTAGGTGATGGAAGGCACGTAGTCGGGATCGTGCCTGTACACCACATGCGAAGGCCACCGTGACCGATATCCGCGGGACGAAAACGCCCCCTTCGTCGCCGCTGCGCACGGCGCGCAGGGCGGTCAGGGAGTAGGTGAAGGTGGACAGGAAGATCGCGAGCGTCGCCTGGACGAAGATGTCGCTGGTGAAGGTCCGGAGCAGCCGTGGCGAGAACTGGCTGCTCGCCAACTGCAGCGTGACGACGGTCAGTGAGAATGTCAGCGACGTGACCGTGATAAGCGAGCTGGCGATGGCGTCGAGCAACGTTCGCGCGGCTCCGGCGTCGCCGCCGAACAACAGAGCGGTCAACCAGGACGGCAACCCCTCGTCGACGACCGCGTCCACGAGGGGAAGAGATACCCCCGCCGCCACCGCGAGAACGATGCCCAGCACTGGCAGCGGCCGCAGTTGGGTGCGTACGGTATCCCGTGCGGATACGAAAACCGGTCTCATTCGCCTGGGACCCGGATTTCCCCTTGAACTACCCGTGCCGCGAACATCAGATCAGGTAGCCCTGGGCCGAAAAAACAACCGCTGGCGTGGCCATCGGAGCAACGATATTGGGATCCCAGCCCGTGTTTGGTACTGGGTCGTCCTCGGCGTGCCCAGGAAGCCAATTACGTGGGCATGGATGCGCCGTAGATCCCCACAGCTCACGCGAAGGTGTGAACCCGTGCCCGCGTGGGTATTGGGTGCACAGCTGTACACCCAATAAGTTGGGCGACGAGTGCGACGGGAGTGGTTACTGATGGCCGCGACACTGCGCGATCTGGCACGGTGGGGTGTCAAACCGGCGAAGAATGTCGACACCGCCAAATCGCCGAGAGTAAACCTGCTACGGGGTCTAGCGGCAAGAGCAACGACACCGCTGCTGCCGGACGATTACCTCAAGCTGCTCAACCCGCTTTGGTCGGCGCGCGAGCTTCGCGGCGAGGTCGTGGACGTGCGGACCGAAACCGAAGACTCGGCCACTGTGACCATCAAGCCTGGGTGGGGATTTTCCGCTGAGTACCAGCCCGGCCAGTACGTCGGCATAGGGCTACGCATCGACGGGCGCTGGCATTGGCGGTCGTATTCGCTGACTTCGGTTCCGCGCCGTGACAACAAGCGCATCACCATCACGGTCAAAGCGACTCCCGAGGGATTCCTGTCCACGCATCTGGTCAACGGTGTGAAACCCGGAACGATTGTTCGCTTGGCCGCGCCGAAAGGCGATTTCGCCCTACCTGACCCGCCGCCGCCGAAGATCCTTTTCGTCAGTGCGGGCAGCGGGATCACCCCGCTGATGGCGATGTTGCGTTCACTCAAAGCCCGCGGTGAGATCCCTGACATCGTGCACATCCACTCGGCGCCGTCGACGGATAGCGTGATTTTCCACGACGAGCTGCGCGAGCTCGAGAAGAAACAGTCCAGCTACCGGTTGCATATGCAACTGACCAAGACCGACGGCCACCTCGATTTCGACCATCTCGACACGTTGGTGCCCGACTGGCAGGAGCGGCCCACGTGGGCGTGCGGTCCGACCGCGATGCTGGACGCAGTCGAGAAGGCGTGGGCCGACGCGGGGCTGCGGGACGATCTGCACACGGAGCGGTTCACCATTGCGCGCACCGACAAAGGCGGAGAAGGCGGCACAGTCACCTTCTCCATCTCCGATAAGAGCATCGAAATAGACGGTGCCACTTCACTTCTGGAAGCCGGCGAGAAGGTCGGCATCCAGATGCCCTTCGGCTGCCGGATGGGCATCTGCCAGACGTGCGTACTCCCGTTGGAATCAGGGCATACCCGCGACTTTCGGTCCGGAGATGAGCACGGCGAGGGCGACCGAATCAACACGTGCATCTCCACGGCAGCCGGCGCTTGCACCATCAAAATCTAGGGGAGACATGGCTATCACCGACATCAAGCAGTACGCACACCTGACCGCCGAAGAAATCGAAGACCTCGCGCGGGAACTGGACGCGATCCGAACCGACATCGAGGAATCTCGCGGCGAGCGCGACGCGCGCTACATCCGTCGCTCTATTCAGCTGCAGCGGGCGCTGGCCGCAGGCGGCCGAATCGCACTATTCGCAAGCAAGAACAAGGTGGCTTGGCTTGCCGGCACCGCCATGCTCGCGCTGGCGAAGATCATCGAGAACATGGAACTTGGCCACAACATCATTCACGGCCAATGGGACTGGATGAACGATCCGGAGATTCACTCCACCGAATGGGAATGGGACACAACGTCACCGAGCGTGCACTGGAAGAAGTCACACAACTTCATTCACCACAAGTACACCAACGTTGTCGGCCTTGACGACGACATCGGCTACGGGATCATGCGGCTGACCCGCGATCAGCGCTGGGAGCGGTGGATGCTGGGCAACCCCATCTACAACCTGCTGCTCGGAACGCTGTTCGAGTGGGGGGTCGCAGCGCACGGCCTGGAAACCGCTAAAGTGCGCAACGGCGAGAAGTCCTGGGCCGAAGTCCGTAGAGATCTGCGGGTGATCGGGCGCAAGGTCGGCAAGCAGGTGGGCAAGGACTACATCGTCTTTCCCGCGCTTACCGGCAAGAACTGGAAGTACACGCTGGGCGCCAACGCGACGGCGAACCTGATCCGCAACTACTGGTCCTACATGGTGATCTTCTGCGGGCACTTCCCCGATGGCGCGGAGAAATTCACCCGCGACGAGTTCGAAAATGAGTCTCAGGCCGAATGGTATCTGCGCCAGATGCTCGGATCGGCGAACTTTAACGCCGGCCCCTTGATGGCGTTCATGAGTGGCAATTTGTGCTACCAAATCGAACATCATCTGTTTCCCGACTTGCCCAGCAACCGGTACGCCGAAATCGCTGAGCGGGTTCGGGCGCTGTGCGAGAAATACGACTTGCCGTACACCTCCGGCCCGCTGTTACGTCAGTACGCGCAGTCGTTCTGGACGATCCTCAAGCTTGCTCTGCCCGACAAGTTGCTCACGGCGACCTCCGATGATGCGCCCGAAACGAACTCGGAGTTGAAGTTCGGTAACCGCGAGGGAATGCGTGCGAGTTTTGGTGTCGATTCCAAATCGGGTAAACGCAGGGGGCTGCGGACTGCGGCTCGCGAGATCCAGACCGCAGCCAAGGCAACCGCGTAGCCTGCTGGCCCGAATCGAACCGATCGGCCCTGCCGGTAGTGGCGCCCAATCGCGTGTGGGCAGTGGATTTCAGATCGACGCATCCACAGTCACCGTCAGCGGTGTTCAACTCTCGGCGACGCCGCCGAGTGGATCGCGCAACGCCCTAGTTGCACCCGGCGGCATTGACCCAGCGGCCGTTGTAGCTGACACACCCGGTGATGTTCGGGGGCGGCGGTGGGTCATAGGGCATAGGAGCGTAGTACGCCGGCGGCGGAACATAAGGCGCAACTGCATCGGCAATGTTCGCGCAGCCGCTCACCGAAACCCGCCGGCCGCCGCTCACGCACACGTCGGCCTTGGCGACACCGGAGGGCTGAATCGTGACGACCGCAGCGGGAACGGCCGTGACTGCGAAGACGGTCGCTGCCGCGACCGAGCATGAACGAGTCCAATGAGTCATCTGGATTGTCTCCTCACCGGCGTGGTTTGGCTCTAGCCTAAGACGGTTGTCGGGCGCGGCACCGCTGAACTGACTACTCACCCAATGGGAGTGGGGCATCGCAGCGATTCCTCAGGTCGGTGAGGGGTTGGCGGATCCCGTTGATTTCGGTTTCAACCTGAGGGTTGGCGTTCATGTAATTCTGGACGTCGCCGCGGATCTCCTCGTTCGGCAGCCCGCGCAGGCTGGTGAAGAAGTTGTTGACGTCGGGATGGCTGAACATATAGTCCGCCATCGCGGTGCCCACTGTGCCCGACGCTTGGGCCAGGTCGGCGGCTGTGCATCCAGGCGCCGGGGGAAGTGGTGGGGCGGGCGTGGGTTGTGCAAATGCCACCGAGACGCCTGCAACCAGCGTCGCACCGGCCATCGCTCCACTGGCGATCACTGGGGCCAGCGCCCGGCGCGTGATACGACCCGACAGCCACATGCGTGCGCTCCGTTCATCTCGTTTTTGCCGTACACCGGGACGGTTGTCGACGCCGATAGCCAACCACAACCGAACACGGCAGTGTCGCAAATGCGGATCTTATGAAAACGGTGGGAGTCGGAATGCGGGCGTCGCACCCAGGCTCCCAACGAGTAATGGTCGTTCAGTCCAGTCGAATGCGGTCTGCGAACCCGTTGATTCACGGCAGCGGTGCGGGATGCTCGACGGGCGATGGGCAATCCATTGGTCGCAAAGGCTCTCGACGACTCCAGGCGGCACTGGCGAAGAGGATGCTGGCCAGCCGAAAAGCGGCCGGCACGACTGTCGTGACGCTCGGGGTCAGCCGTGCCACCGTCTATCATGTGCTCGCCGACGACGACGGCACGTCGGGGTGCAACGCTACGCCTTTTGAACCACCGGTGGATGCCAGCGTCCGTCGAGGACTTCGGATTTGGGTGCGTACAGACGCATCGTGACTCCGAGAGCGCCGAGCGGAGCGGGCAACCAGTTCGATGCCTTATCCGGGCCAGGGTTGGTGTGCTGTAGATAGAGGTCGAGCGATCCATCGGCGTTGTAGGTCAATGCGTCACGGTCGCCGATGGCGAAGCGGTCCAGTTCATTGGCCACCTGGAAGCCCTCGGCGTCATACATCGTCACCGACCAGAATGCGAATGCGGGCGGCAACTTGTCCGTGTCGAAGTGGATCACGTAGTCGTTGTCGCCGGTGATCGGGTTGCCATCGGCATCGACATTCAGTAGCGGATACACGGCGTCCTCGGGTGGGTTGGCACCAAGTCCGACCAGTGTCACCACCGCGCGCTTGAAGTACGAGTTGCCGTAGACACCGATGTTGTCGGCCATCACCGTCCACCCGTTGACGCTGGTGCCCAATGTTGGCAGCGATGCCACCATGTCGGCCAGCGCGTCGACCTTGCCTGACTCGATCTCGGCGCGCTCGTCGGCGCTGAATCGGCTGGCGTCGAAGGGTTTTCCCGGTTCAATACCGAGCAGGGCGATGCGGGCGAGCTGAGAGAAGTCACTTGGATGCGGCGGGATGACCGACAGCAGGTCCGCCGCGTAGTCGAAGTAGTCCAGCGCCGCCATCGCGTTGACGATCTTGAGCGGTTCGGTCTTGACGTCGTAGTCCGGGTCGACGACGTGCCCGGGTGCGGCCCCAAGTGTGGTGATTGCGTACCCGTCCTGCACCGCGTGCACCGCCGGATAATCGGCGACACCATTGGTCTGGGTCCGTCCGATGATCCACACGTACGGCGTCGGTGCGGTGATGACAGGCAGACCGGCGGGTAGATCGCTGCTGTATCCGGGTCCAACGATCACCCACTCACCCGGGTCGGTGCCGGTCGTGCGCTTCCCGGGGTTGGCGAACACGTCGGTCCACATGTCGATGCAAGGAAGCATGTAGAAGCGGTCATCGGTGTCTGGCGCGGACAGCTTCACTGGCCCCGCCGTCAGATCAAGCCAGGCCGAGGAATACAACGTGTCGAAGTTGGGTCGGACGACGGCACGGAAGTCTGCCGTCGGGAAGGCACGCATCTGTGAGAACCGGTTGGGCGGACCGGACCCCGGCGTCGTGCCTATCGGCGAGTTGACCGCCTGTAACCGGGTGACGTCCATCGTCACCAGCGGGTAGAAATAGATGAACGCCTCTCGACTCAGCGTGCGCAGATCATCAGACAGCGTGCTCATAGGGACTCGCTTCCACGGTTGGCCGTTGAGCGCCGTGCTCTCGACGACGCCCAACCTACCGGCATAGCGTCGAATCCAGGGTCAGCCCGTAGAGCACTCGTCGGCCGGTCTTGTCCACGACCGCAGGGTCGGCGGGCAGGTGGTGGTCAAACCGCGCCTTTGGCCCGTACCGCCGGAAGGTGATGCCGTCGGGGACGTGTTTGCCTAGGGGATAGACGCGGCACCACCACCAGCGTGCTGTAGCGGCCGGTGGGTTCCACCTCCAGACTCGTTTCGCTTTGGGAAGCGGGTCTGGAGGTGGTCCGAGCGCTTTTACCATCCGGACGCGGTGAGGTTGCGCGCGACATTGATGACCGATGCGCTGCCGTGGGTGATGGCTTCCTCGCGCGGGGTTCGCCCGCCAAATTCGGGGTGAGGTCGCATGATCCATCGCGAGAGGCTCACGGGTCCGCCCGGAAATGCCGCCTGTAGAACGTCGAGGTCGGGTAGCGCGCCGGTGGTGTTGTCTGGGTCGAATTGCCAACGAGGAAGCCGCCATTGACGGCCTACCTTGATTCCGACTAGCTTTCGCGATTCGAGTTTGTCGGTGACGCTTTGTGGGCTAATGCCCAGCAGTTTGGCGGCGGCCTCCCTGCTGAAGCTGTTGGTGGCGAGGTCGCGTCGTTGCGCGAACTGGTCGGTGAGGTCGGCAACGACTGCCTCGGCTGCGGTCACCGCGTCTGGCGCCGGTCCCCAGAAGCGCTCATTGAGGCCGTCGTCGGGCGATACCGTCACGGCTTCCTCTAGCCGCGCAAGCTCGGATTCGTCGGCTTCGTTGACTAGGGCCTCCAACTCGGCGCGCAACCGAGACTTGTCATCAGGGCCGGGATCAGCCGGTGGGGGTGCTTCCTCGACTTTCTCGACCGCGATGATGGCCAGGCCGGCGTTGTGCAGCGCCTGCTCGAGTTGATCGCGTCCAGGGACGTCGAACGGCAGATTCTTCGGGAGTCGGCGAGTGCCCCGGCTACCGACGGTCATGCGCTCAACTACCAAGATTGCAGCCATGTATGCAGGATACGCAAGATATGCTACTTACGCTAGAGCCCGTGTGTTCAGCATGATGGTCAGACTGGCGGCGCCCTTCAGCGCGCCGCGTCGTCGGTAGTGAGGATTGGGAGTCGAGGTGCGGCGGCAGCTGGACTCAGGGAATGCGGCGAATCAGCGGTGAGGATGCTGGACCACTACGCGGGTCTGTTCGACAGATCTCGACGACACCGGCGTTCCCGCTCAACGCCGCCGCGCGATTGACTATCGCCAGCCACGGTGTGCTCTCTGATGCCATCCAGTCACCGACCAAGGCACCGACCAAGGCACCGACCACGACAAGCCACGACCAGTCGACAGACACCAGAAAACCACCGCTGACCTGCATCAACAGCGAGTGCCCCCGGCAGGATTCGAACCTGCGACACCGGCTTTAGGAGAGCCTGCAAACCCTCCTAGTCGTGGTCTCGAAAGGAGTTGTGGGCTGGCGATTTAACGTCATTCAGCACCATGCGAAACCACGGCGTGTCGCAGATTCACCGACCAAGCGCCGACCATAGGAAGGCGTTGGCCATCCGTTCTAGCGCTGCTCGGTGGCGGGGTCCAGTCTGACGGCGAGGCGACGAACCGGGCTGTGCTTTTACATCGCCTTTCGGACGCGACGCCGACTTTCATGGATAACGAATGTTATCCATGAAGAAGTCCGTACATGTTTTGCGCCGCTTCAACCGGCAGAGATTCCGCAGGAACATGCGCTTCAACAGTCAAGGCCGTGCTCGAAGGCCAGCACGCGATCGGCATGGCGGCGCCCGTCGCGACGCGATAATCGATGCGGCCCACAGAGTCTGGGATGAGTTGCAGCATGAGCCCATCGAGCCTCAACGACCGTTTCCAAGACCATCAACGTTGTCGGCCGAACCCAAGGTGACCTGTCTACTCGAACGCGATAACCCCGCGGATATTCTTGGCGGCGCGCAGATCCTTCATGGCCTCGTTGATGTCGTCGAGCTTGTATTTCTGCGTCACGAGTTCATCGAGCTTGAGCGTGCCCGCTTCGTACATCGACAAAAGCATCGGCATCGCGTCACGCGGGTTCATCTCGCCGTAGAGCACACCCTTGACTGTCTTACACGAGCTGACCATATCGCTGGCCGACGGACGGACATTTCAGGCGATCGCTGACGGGTTGATGGCAGACTGGATCCCCACCGCGCGAGGCCACAGTCGCTGGTTCCCGGCGACGATCAAGGCTGTCACAATTAGCGACAACGCCGCCACACTCACGTAGGCGACACCGTTCTGCGTATTACAAAACCACCGTTTTGGTGTACACCTGCGAGGAACCTTCCCCGCTGATCAGTCCGCCCGGTTTACTTGAGACATGTTATTGCCGCGCGATTTCGAGCTTTTTGGACAACGTCATGGCGGCCATGACGCCGCCGTCGCAGATAATGTCGGTGCCGGTGAGATATCCGGCCCTATCACTGGCGCAGAACGCTAGAAGTTCGGCGATCTCGCCAGGTTGGCCGAAACGCTTTAGGGCGCCGATCTGAGCCAGCGCTCCCGCGCCAACGTCGGCTTCGAGCTTGCCCATGGCAGTGTCAAACGATCCTGGTGAGACCGACAGTACCCGAGCGCCTGAGGATCCGAACTGGGCAGCAAGTACCTTGCTGTACCAGATTACGAAGTTCTTGCTCAGCACGTAAGCCAGCTGCGCCCGCCGTGATTCGGGCAACCGGTTGCAAACAGCCAGCAAGTCGGAGTGAAACCGTTCGATGTCGGTCCGTGACTTTTTGTAGCGTCGAGTCGGGGTGAGAAATCGCGGAAGCTGGTGCCCGGCGACGGACGCCACGTTGACCAGAGCCATACCCCGGCTCGCGATCCCGAGGAAGGCCTGGTTGATCAACACCGTACCGACCGCGTTGATCTTCAAGATCAGCTCGGCTGAGCCCATGCTGGGGCTCACCCCAGCGGTATGGACAACTGAGACAACGGTGCCGAGTGCCTGTGCGCGTTGCACTAACTGGCCTACAGACGCAGGATCGGTGACGTCGCAGATGGTCGCGGCACAGTCGATTCCGGCGTCGACGAGTTCATTCTGGGCGCCCTCCACACGCTCTTGGCTGACGTCACTGATCAGCACAGTAGCCTCGCGCCCAAGCGCGTGAGCAACGGCCAGGCCCATCCCCCCGGCGCCGCCAGTTACCACCGCTACGTTCGTCATTGCCGATTGGACTCCTGCCGTCGTATCGAGCACGTATGTGAACTGCTGTCGGACGTAGCCTGCGCTCGAGCGCGCTCAGCAGACGCGCACGACCCACCGCCACCATTGGGCCGCGATCTAGTCGGGCCCTTTCTCCATTCCCTTCGTACGTCAAACACGCTGACCGCTATCGGAAGCAGTCCTTCGAGGAGGCTTTTCCGTCGACGACTTGGACTGCTATGAGACGGGCTCACGGACAGCGTGGTATGAAACTATCGTTTGTTTCAGCGGCGGGCAAGCATACGAGTGGACAGGAAGCAGCGGATGACGAGATCAGTTGCGTTGGTGACGGGCGGAGCTTCTGGTGTCGGCGCGGCAATCGCGGCCCGCTTAAGGGCCGACGGCCTCATGGTCACTACGTTCGATCTGTCGTCCGTTGACGCTCCGGGTGCGTACACCGTTGATGTAACCGACCGGGATGAAATCGAGAAAGCGCTCGTTGAAATCCGCGCGAACTTCGGTCCGATCGATGTGCTTGTGAATGCAGCAGGCATCGAGGGACAGAGTCGCTTCCTCGACATGTCCTTCGACGAGTGGAGCCACGTCGTCAATGTGAACCTCCACGGGGTGTTCCACTGTGTACAGGCCGTTTTACCCGACATGATGAGACGACGTTGGGGTCGCATCGTGAACATCTCGTCTTCGAGTACTCACTCGGGCGTACCCCTAAAGGCGCACTACGTAGCCGCGAAGTCGGCGGTCAACGGACTCACCAAGGCTCTCGCGCTCGAGTATGGGCCACGCGGCATCACCGTCAATGGCGTCCCCCCCGGCTTTATCGATACTCCGATGCTCCGAAATTCCGCTGCCCGCGGTGATTTCGGCCCGTTCAGCATCGACGACATCATCGCGAGGACACCGGTTCGTCGCATCGGACTGCCCGCCGACGTTGCGGCCCTCTGCTCGTTCCTAATCTCCAAGGAGGCGGGTTACATAACCGGACAGATCATCGGCGTCAACGGCGGACGCAACACGTGACCCGCAACCAGGAGAGGGGCGGCCGCCGAGAGCGGTGAACGTCGCATCGATGACGAGATCCCCACGACCCGTTAAGCCCACGGTCCAGCACACTTTCGACCCTGGCGCATTCCGCGACATCGGCGGTCGTGAGAGCGCAGCGGGATCGCGCCGGTTGCATCCTGCGACCGCAACCACTGCCACGACATCCCAAGGTCTCCCATCGGGGAGCCCTAGTCTCCTCCGGTGTTTGGTGATTATCGCGTGACGCAGCTATACGGCGGCGTCTGGAAGGGGGAATCGCGAACAGACCGTCACCATGCCTTGCATGCCGACCGAGACAAACGTTAGTTTGATGACTGGCCAGTTACTGATCGTCATTCGGATGGAGCTACACGTGGGCGTGTTGATTATGTTGGGCACGCTCTTCGGGCTCGTCGCGATCGTCGTGGGCCTGGTAGCCCGGTTCGATCCCGAAGCCCGCAGTGCACGGAGCCATACCGGGCGTGCCGAATGATCCTGGCAGCACAGATCGGAACTCTGTTCGCCTACATCGGCGGTACCGTCTTCGTGGCGGCGGGCTTGTATCGATCAATGCGCCGTCGGCGTCTCGATTCATTACTGCTGGTGTGTCTCTCGGCGATCTCGTTTTCCTGGTTGGAGGCGCCTTACGACTGGTCGATGTACGCACAGTTCCCGCCGTCCATGCCACGGATGCCGTCCTGGTGGCCGTTCAACATGACCTGGGGCGGCCTCCCCGCCGCCGTACCGCCCGGATATATCGCGTACTTCGTGCTCCCAACTCTCGTCGGCGCCGCATTGGGTCGCACTTTGGCCGCGAAATGGGGATGGCGCCGGCCGTTTGCGCTGCTGGGGTGCGGTTTGATAGTCGGGTTCGCGTGGGCGTTGACGTTCAACGCGGTCATCGGCGCTCAACTGGGAGTGTTCTACTACGGGTACGTGATCGGCGGCCTGGCGATCTTCGAGGGCACCCGTAGCCAGTACCCGCTATACGACGCGTTGGCGATGGGGATTTTAGTGATGGTTTTCGTCTACATCCTAGGAAGAACGGACCCAGCAGACCGGACGGTCATTGAGCAGTGGTCGGATTCGAAGACCCGCAGTCGGCTCGCGGCGGGTGTCCTTTCGGTCGTCTCGTTCATCGTCATCGGCCACGCGGTCTACGGCGCAGTCTTCGCGCCTCACCTGATCACCAAGCTCGCCGGTCTGGTCAATGTCAGCTCGAACGTACAGTTGTACTCGGATGTTCCGAACCAACCGCACTGACCGACGCACACGGTGCTGATGGACTCGACTGCGCCAAGGGTTGATTTCCGTCGACAGAGATGGTTCACAGGGATATTTCACCTCGGGGTTCAGGGTGAAGGGCATCTGGATGGTCAGCCGTCTGTTGATGCCGCACAACCCGCTCTGCCCTGAGGTCTTGTGTCAACCGACCCAACGCGTCGGGTCGTCGAATCGCGCCAGAACAAGAAGAGCTTTTCCCCGGGTGCGGTCGTCCCATCGGCACACGACTGCTATTCCTGCGCGGTGTGGCGTACCCGCCACGAACCGCCCACGTAACTCGCCTCGCCGGTCCATCCGAAGCGGCTGCTGACCCGCCCGGTGCAGTCATGGACACCTGAGCAGCTCGAGGCGAAGCTCCCAGGTACTGGTGGTGGCCCCGGTCTGGTACCGCAGATTCGTTTGCGCCATTGGCCGTTGGAGATGGCTAGGAAGACGCCGGTAATTTTCGCCGGTGAACGCCGGTTGAGCCGCGCGATGCTCGGCTGAGTCCCCATCAGCGCGAGGATGATTGACGCGACCGTCGCGGCGACGCCGCGCGCGCATATCGGCCCTGCCTTCGGGTCCATGGGCATGATGCGGGTGTGCTCCGTACCCCTCGGCCACACCTTCGATGAACGACGCGGAACCGCACGCCGATAGGGCGATGATGGTCAGGGCGAGTAGGTGACCCCGGTCAGATCCTCAGACAGCGCCCACAACCTTCTCTGCGCGTCGATGTCGTACGACGCTTTGCTCGACTTGACCACCTTAGGGTGGCCACGGTGCCCACCTAACCCGTCGGGGCCGAGGTACTGCCCACCGAGCACCTCCGGATCAGTCGCTGCGCGCAGCGACGGCAGCGCACCCATCGAGGGAGGCTGCGCGAACACCGGTCCCGCGATCGCGAAGAACTGGCGGAACGGTGTCGGCATCTCACGACTGAACTCGGTGTTCGAACCACCGGGATGCGCGGCGACTGCGATGGTCCCGCTGCCCTGCACCCGTCGCTGGAGTTCGTAGGTGAACAGGAGGTTCGCGAGCTTGGACTGACCGTAAGCGCCGAACCGGCTGTACTCACGTTCCCACTGCGCATCGTCGAAGCGAATACCGCTGGACAAACGATGGCCCAGGCTGCTGACCGTCACCACGCGGGACCCCGGTGTTGCCAGCATGCGATCGAGCAGTAAACCGGTGAGTGCGAAATGACTCAGATGATTGGTGCCGAAGTGCATTTCGAAGCCGTCCGCAGTAGTGGCCTTGGGTGCGAGAACCACGCCCGCGTTGTTGATCAGCACATCGATGGTGTCCAGGTTGGATTTGAGCGCCTCGGCCGCAGCGCGGACGGACGCCAGCGAGCACAAATCGAGAACTTGCAGTTCGACCCTGGCGGCCGGGTACGCCGCCCTGATGCGGCGAATCGCGTTCTCGCCCTTCTCGAGATTGCGCACCGCGAGGACGACTCGCGCCCCGTTGGCGGCGAGCGCCGTCGCCGTCTCGAACCCCAGACCGGTGTTGGCGCCGGTGATGATCGCCGTTCGACCCTTCTGGTCCGGTATGTCAGCGACTGTCCACTTGCGCATGAGTCCCCTTCCGCGAGTGTCTCGCTGACTCCTGCTGGCTGTCCGGGCCAGCGCAGACGACTACGATTACCACCCTGGCCTCAACGAGACGTCTAGAGCCACAGATACATTCCGGCGAGGACGAGCCACAGAGCGAGGCAATAGGTTTCGAAGATACCTCTGAGAATCAACGGCGCTTCGCGCAGCTCCATGAAATCCAGCCCGACATAGCGCACCTTGATCAACGCCAGTGCCAGAACCCACAAGGCGACCCCCGAACCAATGCCGTGGTCGAAACCGATCGTGAACGACACCAGCGTCGCCATGACCAAACCCAGCCAGACGACAGTGGATCGGGCGCGGAACAAAGGACGAGGTCATGCTCAACTCACGAGGTAAATCAGCGGGAACAGGACGATCCAGAGGAGGTCGACCAGATGCCAGAAGCACCCGCCGCCTTCGATGAATGCCATTCTGGTCGGGCTCGGTGCGGCGACACGCGCCGCGAAGAGTAGCGATATGAGAACCACGATCCCGATCAGAACGTGCAGCAGGTGCAACCCGGTAAGCACGTAGTAGTACATGTAGAAGCTGTTCTCGGTAGGCACGTGTCCTTCGCCGACCTTGGACGAGTACTCGACGATTTTCAGACCCACAAAGGCCAGACCGCACGCGAGCGCTCCCGCCAATAACGTCCGAGCGGCTGCGCGGGCGCCAGCTCGGACGGCTCGGATCGCGGTGACCACGAGTAGGGAGCTCGTCAAAAGAATGACGGTATTCGCCAAGCCGATGCCGACATTCAGAGTATGGCGCGATGCGTCGAACAGTTCGGGAGCCTGTGCGCGTTGGTACATGAATAGGACGAAGAAAACGGCGAAAACCAGCATGTCGCCGAAAATCAGTATCCACACCCCTGGCTCTCCAGGAACGCGGCCAGGAGACGCCTCATTGGGCTCAACTGCCATTGAAACCTTGTTTTCGTCGACCAGCTTCATGCCGCCGGCTCCCACGTTCGCGCAGCGGCCCGCTCCTCTCTCTCCGCGGCTTCGATGTCGACGGCCTTGACTAGGAGGAACACGGTCGGGACGATCCAGACGAAGAATGCACTGACCGGAATCCACCACGCGATGATCCCGTTCCAGCCCAGCGGTCCACTTTGAATAACGTAGACACAACCACCTGGAAGGACGAGGAGCGCCATCCACAGACTGAGGTATCCGTACCAGCGCGGGAATGTCGGGACGGCGCGCTTGTCGATGAACACTGCCAACGCGAGGATCAACCCCTGCAACACGAGCGGCCCGACGATGCCGACCAGCAGCAGCCAGAACATGTCGCTGAGTGCCTGAATATCTTCGGGGTCGCGACCGGGTCGGTACGCAGCCGCGACGCCGAACACCATGGCCAAAGTGAACACGAACGGGAACGTCACCGACAGAATGACCTCGGTAATCGACATTACGCCCCAGTAGCCTTCGATTCGGCGCACCTGCCGGCAAAGCAGCGCGAACACGGGTGTCATGAACCACATACCGAGGATGGTCAGTCCCAGTCCCAGGCGGATCGCGAAGTGATTGTCGACGTACCACTGGGCAGTCTGCTCCGCGGTAAAACCCGGATTTATCGGCGGAAGCACGCCCGCTATCAGGCCGAACGTAACCCCGAAGACCACCAACATGGCCAGCGTCGACCATGCGGCCGCCTTCTCGATCTTCACATGCATGGGCGCTCCTGTCATTGAATTCACCCGTCCCCGTGCCATGTCCGCGCATTCCGGCACCATCGCCGAGCGTGACGACCGGCATGTCGGCGTGGTCCGTCGGACTGGCGATGACCCCGAAACGTCGCGCGGGTTCCGGACTGCGGCGTAACAGCCATCCTGTCGGAACGAATGCTATCTTCAGTCCGCTCGAATTGGTAGATCAATCGTTTGTTTCGCTAAGAACGAAGATTGTAGCCGTGGCGCAACACACACGGCTTGCGTCACTCCGATCTGCGGGGCGGCTACCCGCCCGCAGAAGACGCTGAGCGCATAGATCAGTGATGTCGATGGAATGTTGTTGCCGGGCATGGTATTCGATGGGATCGGCCACACACGGCGATGTTGATCGCGGCAAGGGTGAGACGCGGGCGTGTGGACTGATCGTCCACCGTCTCAATCGCCTCCCCTTGAAGAGGGGAAATCGTCGCCGCAGAACGTCACCGCTTGCGAACGCCCCGCAACCACGTGTCGCGGGCGAGGGTCAGCGCGTCAGGGGGGGCCATTGACTCGACGATGCTCTGCGGGATCCATAGGACGCTGATCACACAACGTGACAGCACTTCCAGTGACGTCTCCTCATTGCGGATGGCGCCGCTGTCAATGCCCTCGGAGAGCAGGCCCTTCAACCTCCGCATGCGATTAGCGAAGGCGAAACCGGGGTTCGGGGTGTCCGGAGGCGACTGTCGCATCCATGCCTGCTGAATCTTGAACTCGTCAGGAAAGTGCTTGACCGCGTTGATGTGGACCCAGCTCAGCGCGTCCATCTTCTCGATTGGAGACGAATCCGCGTTCAATACACCCGAATAGCCCGCCGTGAGCCGTGAGCCGAACGATCGCATGATGAACGCGAGCATCTCCGGCTTGCTGCCCGCCACCCGCGTCAGTTTTCCCAGGCTCACACCCGCTGCGGCTGCGATCTCACGCACCGTCGTGATCTCGTACCCGCGCCTGCCGAACTCCGCGCGCGCCGCCGCGAAGATCCGATCGGCCTCGACGGTGAAATCGTCGGTATCCGATGCAGAATCTCCCCACGAGCGAACGGCATCCGAAGCCGCCGCGAGTGCCTTCGACTTATCGAGTGTGGAGTACCGCGGAGGCCGGCGCGCCAGACCGTTCAGGATGATTCGACAGAGGACCCCCGCCACCCGTTCGGACGCGGCCTTGTGGCGAACGACGTCGAGCCCGACCGTCACCATCGTTTGAAACACGCGATCGGCTAACGCGATCAGGTCGACCTCCGGCCTGACCGCTCCGAAATCCCGCGCCGAAGTAAGCGTTTGCAGCACCGCTTCGTTGATCAATTCGGGAGGGTTTCTCAGTAACTCGACGAGTTCCGGTAGCGCACTCGGCGAATCGTAGAAGGTCATCTGCAGGGCCGCGCGATGCGCAACTGCGCAGTTCGCGATATCGGTACTTAGCCGCTCGATATGCCCGATGACGGTTCGGGCGTTCGACCGCTCCAGCCGGTGTAGCGCTTCCTCGCCGATGAGGTTCATTTCGGCGTAGTAGCGGCCCACCAGTTCGACCAGGATGGCGTCCTTGGAATCGAAGTGGTGATAGAGACTGCCCTTCAACAAGCCCGTCGCGTCCGCGATCTCACGCATTGATGTGCGCAACCCGTGGTCAGCGAGCATGGTCGCGGCGACTTCGAGGATCTGCGACCTCCGCGCACCCGTTGCATCGGTGTCCACCGACACCGGTGTGTGGCGCGAATCGGCGTTCTTACGGCCTAAGTCGTTTTCGATGGCGAGTCTCCCGGTCGGTCACGGTGCGCAGGCCCGGATGATCATCGATCCGATGCGCTCGCGACGGCGCACCGCTTGGATGAGCCTACTGCGGACTTGCTGGTGGTGAGATTAGCAGTCGGTGCGTGGTGACCTGGACCAACTCGCGCGGACTCAGGCGGGGAGACCCTTCGCGAGATCCATTACTGTGACGGCCTCAGTGCCCGTCTTCCTCAATCGTTCGGATGACCTGAAACCCAGATCGACGTCTGTGGCCTGAGCTCGAAGCGCGCCCACAGTGAGTTCATCCTTCGGTAGATGCCTAAACATGTCGAAGGAGTACAAGCGGAGGGCGTTTGAGTGCGTGATCCTGTTCACCTCGTCGTCTGGCACGTTGGTGAGGTACCCAGCCAGGACCTCGGGGGAGCGGGGCCAGGTCGCATCCGAATGCGGATAGTCGCATTCCCAGGTCACCATATCGAGGTTAAGCCGATGTCGACTCTCGACGCCGAAGGCGTCGTCGATGAAGCAGAGAGCGACCCGATCTAGGAAGACCTCACTGGGCAACCTGCCGCCGAAGTCCTGATGCGTCCACGCGCGGTGCATGGTGTAAACGCGGTCAATGCGCTCGAGGAAGTACGGCACCCATCCGATGCCGCCCTCGGAGAGGGCGAACGTGACGTCGGGGAATCGCCGCAGCATCGGTGACCAAATGAGGTCGGCCGCGGCCTGCACGATGCTCATGGGTTGCAGCGTCATCATGGTGTCGACGGGCGCATCCGCTGACGTGATCACAACTGACGACGACGAGCCGATGTGGAGATTGACCACGGTATTCTCGTCGCTGCAGGCTCGCCAGAACGGATCCCAGTGGGGATCATGCAGCGACGGGTACCCCAGCTTCGTCGGGTTTTCGGAGAACGTTACTGCGTGGCATCCCTTTTCCGCCACACGGCGCACCTCCTCCGCCATCAGCATAGGTTCCCAAATCGGCGGCAGCGCTTGGGGAATCATCCGTCCTGGATACGCGCCGCACCACTGGTCGATGTGCCAATCGTTGTATGCCCGCAACACGGCCAATCCCAGATCTTTGTCCTGCGCACGGGCGAAATACTGTCCGCAGAACTGCGGAAAGGACGGGAAGTTCAATGCGGCCGCAACGCCATTCGCATTCATGTCGCGGATGCGCTCATGGATGTCGTAACAGCCTTCGCGGATCTCCGAGAGCTTGGTCGGCTCGGTGCCATACTCTTCGGGTGGCCTGCCTGCGACCGCGTTGAGGCCGACGTTAGTGGCTTCCTGGCCCTCGAAAACCCATGCGTCCGTGCCGTCTTCCCGTTGGATGAGCTTGGGGGCGTCGTCCTTGTATTTGGCCGGGATGTGCCTTTCGAACAGGTCCGGTGGTTCGACCAGGTGATCATCTACGGACACCAGTACGAGGTCTTGCATCTTCACGTCGAATCTCTCCCTTGAACTTCGGTCAGCTGCCCGCCAGGGGCTCGTATCGGCGGCTGACCATACGCACGCTGCGCGGCGTCCTGAGCTGGTAAACGAATCTAGTCGAGAACAAGCGTTTGGTCAATTGAATCGTTGAAACCGGTTGCGATTGTCTCGCAATAGTTTCGGATGTGCATTGACGACGGGAACATGAGCAGCTACGGTCGAAACAAACGTTAGGGAGCGGCGACGCCGAACCAGATCAGCGCCCGGACCGGTGCAGGCAAAAGCTCGAAGCGAAGGAACCCAGACATGACGCCGGTGAAGGCGATCGACCTGTACTACGACCCGTTCGACTTCGATATCGACGACGATCCGTACCCCGTGTGGAAGCGAATGCGTGATGAAGCCCCGCTGTACTACAACGAGAAATACAACTTCTACGCACTGAGCCGTTATGACGATGTCGCCCGGGAGCTTCCGAACTGGAATACCTATCGTTCGGGCCGAGGCACCACCGCCGACATCCTCTTCAACAACATCGAGGTCCCACCGGGAATCTTGCTATTCGAAGACCCGCCATTGCACGACCTGCATCGACGTCTGTTGTCGCGAGTATTCACGCCGCGCCGCATGCTGGCGGTCGAAGCCCTCGTCCGCGGGTTCTGCGAGCGCGCCCTTGACCCCTTCGTGGGTGCAGACGGCTTCGACTTCATCGCCCATCTTGGAGCGATGATGCCGATGCAGACGATCGGTTATCTTCTCGGCATTCCGGAGGGGGATCAGGCCAACATCCGCGACACCAACGGCGTATCGCTGGAGCTGGCATCGGGTGCTACGCCTGGCGAGGCGAGCTCGAAGGTCTTCGAAGAGTCGATCACGTTGTTCGCGGAGTACATCGAGTGGCGAGCCGCCCATCCGTCGGACGACCTGATGACGGAACTGCTCGAGGCGGAAGTCGAGGAGTCCGACGGCACCAGGCGCCGATTGTCGCGAACGGAGGTTTTGTCGTACACCGCGATGATCGCCGGCGCGGGGAACGAGACGACCGCGCGTCTCATCGGCTTCATGGCGCAGCTGCTCTCCGATCACCCGGATCAGCGTCGAGAACTCGCCGCCGATCCCAGCCTCATCTCGGGGGCGATCGAAGAGACGTTGCGGTTCGAGCCGCCGTCACCGGTGCAGGCGCGCTACGTTGCACGCGAGGCATCGCATTACGGGCAGGTGGTGCCCGAGGGGTCGTTCATGCTGCTGCTCAACGGGTCTGCAAATCGCGACGACCGCCGCTTCTCCAATCCCGACGTGTACGACGTCCACCGCGCGGGGAGTCATTTGAGCTTCGGACAGGGATTGCATTTCTGCTTGGGATCGGCGCTTGCCCGGTTGGAAGCAA
>CAVSXC010000014.1:0-110609 GCA_963731715.1 uncultured Actinomycetota bacterium
AACCGGATGGACGATTTCTTTCGCGACGCCTGCAGACGCGCAGGCCACGAGCCGTACATCAGGAGGATGATCCTCGAATGGGCGAGCCCTGGGATGTCACTCCCGAGTGACTACCTGATCGCGCCGTTGATCACCGGACCCGTGATCATGCCCTTCTCCACACCCCACATGGTGGCGATCGTCCGGTACTCCCCCGTCTGGATCACATGCTCCAGCGCCTGCCGCAGCGACTCCGCCAGCGTCGAGCCCTTCGCCACCGGCCACCCGTACGGCGCGGTATCGAAGATCTCGCCCGCCGGCTCCAGCACGCCGCCGGACGTCTTGATCGCGAACCCCGTCGCCGGTGAATCCGCCGACATCGCATCCACTTCCCCGTTGATCAACGCCGCATTCAGATCGTCCTGGCTGACGAAGACCACCTTGTTGATCGCGCGGCATTGCCCGCCTCTTCACACGCCTGGCTCTTCGCAGGGATCTCCTCCGTCTCCTGAAGCGCGGCGTACTGCACCCCGACCCGAAGCCCGCACGCGTTGTTCGGATCGATCCCGGCGCCCCACCTTCTGCGCCCACAAGAATCCCGCCTGGAAGTACGTCACGAAGTCCGCGGAACCCTCGCGCTCCTTCGTGTCGGTGAACGACGACATCCCCACGTTGAAGTCGCCGGCCCGCACCGACGGGATGATCGCCTCGAATGCCGTCTCCCGGTACTCCGGCACCAGCCCCAGCGTCCGCGCAATCGCGTTCATCAGGTCCACGTCGAAGCCCACGATCTGACCCGAGCTGTCCTTGAATTCGTTTGGCGGATAAGGCGTATTGACCCCGATCACCAACCGGCCCGTCGACCTGATCTCGGCAGGCACCGTCGCCGCGATCGACTCCACCGCGCCCGGCGCCGCCTCGGCGTCGCCGTCGACGAACTCTCCGCGACACTCGCCGGCCGCGTATCCCCTCGCTTGGGCCCGCCCCACAACTGCCACGCGCCGACCAGGCCCGCCGCAATCACCAACACCGCGACGCCAGCCACCGCCATCACCCGCCGCGACACCCGCAGCCTAGGCCGCGCCCGCTGCGCCGAATGCCGCCCACTGCGCCCCGTGGTGCGCACCGGCGCATTCAGCGCCCGCCGCGCCGCCGCGGCCAACTCGCCCGCCGTCTGGTACCGCTTCGCCGGCTTCTTGGCCATGCCCTTGGCGATGACCTCGTCGTACGCCTTCAGCCTCGGATTGATCGCCGACGGCCGCGGCACCGGCCGCCGTCATGTGCCCGGCGATCTGCTGCTCGAGACTGTCCGCCGGATAAGGCCGCTCGCCCGTGAGGCATTCATAGAGCACACACGTCAGCGCGTAGATGTCCGAGCGCGGATCGACCTGCCCCGCCTCGAAGCGCTCCGGGGCCATGTACGACATCGTTCCCAGCGTGCTGCCCGCCGTGGTCAAGCCCTTGTCACCGGTCGTGCGGGCCAGTCCGAAGTCGATCAGGTACACGAACTCACGCGGGGTGATCAAGATGTTCGACGGCTTGACGTCCCGGTGAATCAGCCCCGCCTCATGAGCGGCATCCAGCGCCGTCGCGACCTGCTCGACCATGTTGACCGCGTAGCGCCGGTTCGAGCGGCGTGCCTCGGTGTCCTCGAGGATCGTCCCCAGGTTGCTGCCCTCGATCAGCCGCATATCCAGGTAGAGCCGGCCGTCGATCTCCCCGAAACCATGGATCGGCACCACATGCGGGTCGTTGAGCCCGGCCGCGGCCTGCGACTCGCGCCGGAACCGTTGCTGAAACGTCTCGTCGGCCGCCATATGCGGCGGTAGGAGCTTTAGCGCGACGATTCGGTCGGTTTTGGTGTCGTAGGCCCTGTAGACCTCGCCCATCCCGCCACGGCCGATCAGCTGCTGAAGCTGATAGTGCCCGAATGGTGTCGCATCCACCGCGTTTACTCCTCAGACGCGGCTGCCCCCGCGTCGTGTGTCGATTGAAGTTACAACACTTTGCCGAGGGCGTCCTGCGCAGGTCAATATGAGTGCCCGAATGCATTCCGTCCACCACCGAGCCCGGATTGGTCATACGGTGAGGCATGACAGAACAGACCCCTGCGGTCACCGTCTCGCATCCGCCGGAGGGGCTCCTCCGTGCCGTCAACCCCGCCCTGAAGTTCATGCTGCGCACTCCCGCTCGCCGGCCCCATGCGCAAGCAGCTCATGGTGCTCAGCTTCACTGGCCGCAAGTCAGGAAACCAGTACTCGATCCCCGTGAGCGCGCACCTCATTGACAATCAGCTCTACGCCCTGGCCGGCGCGGCCTGGACGAAGAATTTCCGCGGCGGCCGCCCCGCCGAGGTGCTGCACAACGGCAAGACCACCAAGATGAACGGCGAACTCATCGTGGACCCCGCAGTCGTCTCCGATCTGCTCCCATCGCCTCGCCGACTCCTACGGCGTCAAGCAGGCACAGCGGATGATGGGGTTGGGGTTCCGCGAGCAGCGAATCCCCACCGTCGAGGAGTTCAAGGAAGCGGCCGAACGAGAAGGCATCGTCGCCGTCAAGCTGACCCCGGCCTAGCGGCGACCGCTAGTCGAGAAGGCTTTCAACAGTTGATTTGTCGCTCGGTGTCGCGGCGGCCATCAGGGTGGCGTGCGCTCTGGTCCGGGTCGGCGTTCGGAGGTACCACCAGCAGGGCAATCCTGTTGCGGTTGAGCCCGAGAACTTCGACGGTGTTTGTTGGCTGACGTTGGTATCCGTCGAGCCGAACCCGTCGCCCGCCGGTCGCGAGTTTCCGGATGGCTTTCGCCCATTCATTGAGGTTGTACATCACGCGGTCAATGCGGCCGAGCCGAACGGACAACACCGCCAACAGATCTGGCAGCTCCGCGGCGAGGTCGTCACTGCGCGGCCACCACGCCCCGTCGACGTACCCGCTCTGAGGCGCCTTGGGCTTCAAGCGCAATCGCGGTGTGTGTTCCGGCGGTGAGTTGGGTTGCCCGACGTCGGTGCGATCTTGTAATAGCGTCATGTGACGCTCCTGTCTTGACCGCGAACCGGCCAGATCCTACGAATCGACGATGACACAACCTTGAACGGTCATGTGACGAAGTACCGCCGATATCAATAGTCTACTCGGGTCGTCGGGCCACGAGACACGCGGGCCGAGCACGTCGGCGTAAATCGTTGGGGTGCATCAGCGATCGAGGACGGACCGCCCGGCGGTGTTCAGCGTGGCGGTCAAACCCAACAGCAGTAGATCGAGGCCGCGGTCGAGCTCAGCGGCGCCGTCATAGTTAGCCAGAGCCGATGCCAGCGCGCGCACCTGAGGGAACTCGGTCACCGTGAGCCGGTGCAGGCCTAGGCGCAAGACATCATCGGTCTCCTCGGGTCGCTCGATGACTTCCTGCAACTCGTTGAGGATGTGGCCATGCAGGTACCCGAAGAGCACCCGGTAGATGTGCAGGGCGTCCGCCCCGCTGAATCCGGCGGCGGTGAGCAGCGCGAGTACGTCCTCCAGCGGCCGCAGCATCCCTAGCGGCCGCCGGCCCAATGGCGTAGCAAGCGGTCGAGTCACCAACAGCGGCACCACGTTTGGGATGTGCGAGGGCGAGACGCCGGAAGTCATGGGCCACCGCACGCAGCTGACCCATCCAGTCCGGATCGGCGGTGTCCACCCGTAGTTGTCCGAGCACCATCTCGGCGACACCGTCGAGCAGTGCCGCCTTGTTCGGCACGTGCCGATAGATCACCGTGGGATCTCTGCCCACCTCGTCGCTGAGGCGGCGCATGGACAGGCCGTCGACACCGTCGCGGTCGACGATCCTCAGTGCGGATTGCAGGATCACCGACCTGCTGACCTGGCCGTCGTCGTGCGCGGTGGCCGCGGTGGACACATCAGTCTCCGCGGCGCTGCACCGGGCGCGGTCCGTTGTTTCACCATCGCGGGCAGCACTTCCCTTCGGCTGATTCCAGATGAGATACATCGTATGTTAACGCCATGCGTCAACAATGTTGACACCTCGGGAAATTAGCGTGTACTGGAGGTCTACCAGCAGATGAGAGGCCTCGAATGCTTGTCATCGTTGGATTGATTGTTTTGCTCGCCGCCGCGGGGTCGGCGTGCTGAGCAATGCTGGGGCGGCCCGCCCGCCGACCGATTTCACCGTGTTCGGTATCACCTCACGGGGTCGACCGGCACGTTGTTCCTCTTTGGGATCGCGGTCGGCGCGGTGGCGTCGCTCGGACTCTGCCTGCTGGTCGCCACCCAAGCTCGACCAATCTAAGGGGCCGACATGGCTACCAACACAACAGTTTTGATCGTCGTCACCGCAATGGCGGCACTTGTGCTTACTAGCGTGCTCGCCCTCGTGGTGTACAAGACACGCAACCAACAGGGCCCTGGCAAGGACGAGGCAATACCCGATCAAGAAGTGCTCGCCGACGAGTTCGTGCAACAGCAAGCGACGGCCCATCGCAGCGAAGCAGTCACCTCCCGCGACCAACTGAACGAGCTGAGGGAGCAGGCGGACAAATTAACTGCGGCCGGCCAGCCACCCGGAATGCCCCGGCTCGCTGGATGATCAACGTAGCTGCCAGGCCAAAGGGAGTAAGGTCGGGGAATCGGGACCAACCAGGCCCCCACGATCAAGGGGCCAGCGATGTCTGATAAATCTCCTCGGCAAACGATGTCCAAGAAGTCCGGAAAATCCCTGAAGGAGAAACGCGCCGCCAAGCACGCCAAGTCGGCGGCCAAGGCCTCGTCCGCCGAGGCTTTGTTCCATGACAAGAAGCGCTGACGCACAACAGCTTTCGCTAGGTGTTCTCGCTCGCTCGCGCAAACCGAACGAGCGCAGACTGCCAATTCACCCTGCGCATTTCGCCAGGATCGATCCTCGGATCCGGCGTCGGATCTTCCTCGAGCACGGCTACGGCGCGGATTTCGGTGCGACGGATGACGCGCTGGCCGAACTCGTCGGTGGCATCAGGAGCCGCGAACAGCTCATCGCCGGCTGCGACATCATTTTGCTGCCCAAAGTCCAGGCCGAGGATCTACCGAACTCAATGAGGGACAGGTCGTTTGGGGCTGGCCGCATTGCGTGCAGGACGCCGCGCTGACGCAGATCGCCATCGATCGGCGGCTGACGTTGATCGCCTTCGAGGCGATGAACCACTGGCAGGCCGACGGCGGATTCGGGCTGCACGTCTTTCACAAGAACAACGAGCTCGCCGGGTACTGCTCCGTCCTGCACGCCATGCAACTGGCCGGGATCACCGGCAGCTACGGTCGGCGGCTGCGCGCTGCGGTCATCGGATTCGGCGCCACCGCCCGCGGCGCGGTCACCGCGTTGAACGCCCACGGCGTCGACGATGTGCGCGTGCTGACCAATCGCGACGTCGCCGCCGTCGGTTCGCCGATTCACTCCACCCAGATCATTCAGATGGGACGCGACGACGACGCGCCCGACCAGACGTGGGCGGATACGCCGGACGACGGCGTTATCCCGGTGGCCCGCTTTCTTGCCGACAACGACATCGTCGTCAACTGCGTACTGCAGGATCCCGATGCCCCACTGATCTTCGTGACCGAGAACGACCTACCCTCCTTCGCGCCGGGAAGCCTGATCGTCGACGTCTCCTGCGACGTGGGCATGGGTTTCAGCTGGGCGCACCCGACCTCGTTCACCCAGCCGGTCATCGAGTTGGCGAACGGCGTGCACTACTACGCCGTGGACCACAGCCCGTCCTACTTGTGGAACTCGGCGACCTGGGAGATCAGCGAGGCGTTGTTGCCGCACATCGAAACGCTTCTCGCCGGGCCTGCAGCGTGGGATTCGACCGCGACGATCCAGCGGGCCATCGAGATCCGCGACGGTGTCGTTCTCAATCCCAGCATCCTGTCGTTTCAGCACCGCGACGATGCCTATCCGCACCAGGTCCGTACCGAGCAGCTCAGCGCTCGGTGACCTCGGGCTCCGCGGTTGCGCCCGGATGCCGAATCGTCGCACGCCGCCGGCGGTTGTTCATGGGTTCGCGCGCGGACTTTTGGTGTTCAAGCTGCCGGATCAGCTCACGCTTTGCTTCACCCAAGGCACGGGTAATATCCGGGTTCTCAGCGACCGCTACCAGCGGCGGAAGGCCGGGCAGCGTCGTGCGCAACGTGACGCGCTGTTCGTTGCCGCCGCGGTCCTGCAGGGAGACATCGATATCCACATCACTCGGATCCCACCTCCCCAGATGCGGCCCGAGCGTCGACAACGAATCCAATACGAACGGACGCTCCTTCGCTACGAAACCCGCACCCACGCGGATCACGTTCTCGCGAAAGATGTTTCGTTGTCTCGGTCGTCGAGACTTGCTCATCGTGGCCTCGCTGATCGCCCCGAGACGGCCCTTCTTCCACTCTTTTCGTCACCTTCACGTCAGTCCATACCCCGACGCGTAGCTGCGACCGTTTGGCGCCGCTGCGGAGACGTCGAGCGTGCCGTCGTTGTGCTTGACGTACGCGTCGCCGAACCGCATGTACTTGTCGGTTCGCCGTCGCGAGTGTCACGGTCACTGTCATGGTCGATCAGCGGATCTTCTCGGGGATCGAATTCAGCGTGTGCAGGATGTGCACGGCGAGTTCGCTTGCCGCCTTATCTCCAAGCTTCGAGTGAGCCTGATGGTGTCCCTGACGAGTTCGACACGAGGTCGTAGGGAGTGCGGAGTGTTGTTGGCGAAGACATCGCGTTTTCCTTTTCGGTCGAGCATGTTTCGCTCGCAACCGAGCTGCCCGATACCTATGACGTTACGCCCTTTCCCGGCCACCGGGGCTGGGCTACCGACTTGCTGCGGTCAGCCGATCGACACCAGTTGGTCGATCGAGTCCCTGGGAAGATCGCCGTCGACGATCGCCGTCACCTCCATCTTGGTGAGCGTGATCGCACCCTTGTGGTTGTCGAGGAAGGCGATGTCGGCGGCATCGCGTCCGGTGGCGATGCGCACCAACGCCTGCCGCGGCGCCAGCAGGGTCCCGTCGACCACCCGCCAGTGCCCGTCGACGAACGCCTCTGCCACCGCATGGAAATCCATCGGGGTACAGGCCCGGCGCGTACACCGAGACCACGCGGGCAGGCACATTCACCGCCCGCAGCATCGCCACCACCAGGTGCGCGAAGTCGCGGCACACGCCCGCACCGGCAAGCAGGGTGTCGACCGCGCCATCGATCGGATCGCTGGATCCCGGCACGTAGTTCAGCCGGGTGACCCACCCACGAGGACACCTTCTCCAGCAACGTCGCCGAATCGACGTACTCGCCGAATTCCGTTGCGGCGAAACCATAGAACTTGTCGGCCTCGGCGTAGCGGCTCGGGCGCAGGTACATCGACAGGTCGTATTCGGTCACCGGCGCCGGGTCGGTCCGGCCGACGATCGTCGCGGTGTACTCGACCTTCAGATTGCCGACAGGAACGTCCAGCTTGTGAATGCGGTTGCCGTGCGTACCGCTGATCTCCAACGGCTGCACGCTCGCGCCATCCAAGATCGAACGACAGTGACTCGTACACCTCGGTATTGGGATGCGGTGCGACCGCGATCTGGAACTCCAAGGTCGTCGGCGCCGTGATCTCGACCTCGAGTTCGAGCGGCAACCTCTCGTCTCATGTGTGTCCCTCCTGTCGACCGACGGTCACGCGTCGAGTGCGGTCAGCAGATCGCCCAGCGGCACCATCGCGAAACCGATGGCGGCGTCGCCGATGCCGTACGGCAACACCAATGTTCCCCCATGCACCAGCGCACCGCACGAGTAGACGACATTGGGGACGTAGCCGTCCTGCTCGTCGGCAGCGGGACTCAGCAGCGGCTCCCGGAGCTGACCGACAATCCGCGTCGGATCCTCGAGATCGAGCAGCATCGCCCCGATCCGGTAGGTGCGCATCGGGCCGACGCCGTGGGTGAGCACCAGCCACCCGGCCTCGGTTTCGATGGGCGGACCACAGTTCCCGAGTTGCAACGCCTCCCAGGCTCGAACCGGCCGCTGGCAGCGAACCGAGTCGGTCCACTCGAACGGATGATCCGAGTACGCAATCGAATTCGATTCGCGGTCCGATCTGGACATGGCCGCGAAGCGCCCGCGAATCCGGCGGGGAAACAGTGCCAGGCCCTTGTTCGCCGCGGCGCGGCCCACCATCGGCGTCGACGTGAAGGACCGGAAATCGTCCGTCTCCAGCAGCTGCTGGCTGATGTGGGATCCGCTGTAGGCGGTGTAGCTGGCGTAGAACGTGACCGACCCGTCGTCGTCGACGAAACGGACGAACCGTGCGTCCTCCATGCCTGCGGCCTCCGCGCTCATCGCCGGATACAGGACACGCTCGGAAAGCGTGACGTCGTCGTCGAATTCGACGCCGTAGGTCCGTTCGGCGATGGTCCGAATCAGCGAAATCGTCGCGGTCGCGTGGCCACGCGTCCTTCGGTGGGTCTGAAGCTTGTCGAGTTGTTCGTCGAGGTCGGCCCGGGTGAACTGGTCGCCGAGCGCATCGAGGACATAGTCGGCGGCCTCGCCGGCACCGTGCAGCCGGCCGCAGCTCACGACGCATCACCGCGCCGTCCAGCAGCGTCGGCACGACCGTCTCCGACAGCTGGCGAACGGAGCCGGATCGTCGATCGTGACGTCGCCTGCCCCGTCGACGACGCCGGTCCGGAACCCGATGGACGAACGGTGCCCCTCCCCGATGCCCCGCACGCTCATCACGAATCGCAGGCTGCCCGGCGCGGTTCCTGTCTGGTCCGGGTGAGCCACCATGCTGGGGTTGCACAACGCCGCACCCTCGATCGCGTACTCGTTGGTGAATACCGCACCCAGCAACAACATTCGCGATTCGGACAGATCGCGGGTGGGATCGATGCGGTCGGCGACTTCACGGGCATGCCTGCGGAATGTGCCGACCAGATCGCGATGCCGCCCGTCGAAGCGGGTGACGACATCATCCAACGACGCGCGCACCTCGTCCTCGTCAAGGGCCAGGATGCGAGCCAGCACTGCACCCGCGCGGGAGTCCTGAAGCTCGAAACCCTCCTGGCCGGGCACGAACAGCCGCGTGATGACCCTCGACCGGTCGGCAGCGATCCTCTGCGGGCTGCGCGTGACGAGTCCGGCCCGAACCGAAGTCATTGCGGCACAGTCGATAAACGCTGAGCGTGCTGCAGGGTCGAGATCACCGCCAGGGTCGACTCCGCGCCCTGGTTACCGTTCACCCCGTCGGCGTGCAGCCCGTCGTATCCGCCACCGGTTTCCGGATCCCACATGAGCTAGACCCGCGTCGTTGTCGCCCATGAACCAGGCCGCAGCGGCACGGACGGTGTCTGGCCAGATCGCACCCGCGTCGACGACGGCAGCACGCGCGCACGCATCGGCGAGAGTGGCCACCTCGATCGGTTGCTGATCGAATCCGGGCTTGGCGTCCTCGGCACCTCTGCCGCCCACCGGGGTGGGAGACAAATGGCCGTCGGCCGTTTCGAACTCGACCAGCCAGCCCAAGAGATCCAGGCCGCGCTGCCGCAAACGTCGATGTCGTCCAGCGCCACACCGGCCGCGATCATCGCCTCGGGGAGAACGGCGTTCGCGTAAGCCAGTCGTGGCTCGGGCCACGGCCACGCCGGATCGTTGGTCGGCAGCGGGAACCGAGGCGGCGTAGTCGGTGATGAGCTTGCGCGCCACGCGGTGGTCGGGGTTGACGGCGAGAAGCTCGGCAGCGCCAAGTGCCGCGAAGGCCATCGCCCGCGGCGATTTCGACCGTGCCTGTGCGGCGCGCTCCAACTGAATGACCGCCAACCTGCCGACCAAGCTGACATCACTGTGCGCAGCGGCGGTTCCGAGCCCCCAGATGCACCTGCCCCAATGGTCCCCGGTTGACGGCTCGTCGGTCCAATGTCCCGTGTTGTCCATCCGGTTGCGGCAGGCGCCGCCGAACGTCTGCGCCTCGTTCAAGAACCGCACCGCAATCCCGGCGAGGCCGTTCACCAAGCCATCGGTGTCGGGTTCTCGGGTGGCGACGACAAGGACACGGGCCACGTCGTCGGTGCAGTAGCCGTGCTCGGGCCGGGGCTCGGCGAGCCGAGCGTGCTCGAAAGTGCCGCGACGGTCCGTCAGCCGCAGCAGATGGTCGAAAACCGGAGCCGGCGACGGTCGTGGTCACACCCGTGCCCGCCGCTGCGTGAGGACCCGGTGCGCCAGGCTCAGATATGCACTCGCGACGACCGGCCAGGCCATCTCGGGCGCCAACCGGCGAGCCTCGGCCGCCATGTCACCGGCGAGCCGCGGCTGGGTCAGCACCCGGCGCAGGGCGGATGCCAGCGCATCCGGGTCGTCATGGCCGACGACGATGCCGGCTCCACTGGAGAGCAGCTCGACGGCGTGCGGGAACGCGGTGGCCACAACCGGCCTGCCGCTCGCGATGGCATCGACCAGCACACCGGAGGTGACCTGATCGGTCGAGTCGTAGGGCAGGACGACGACCGCAGCGGACTGGATGAGCGTCGGTCAGCATCGAAACGTTGCGATAGCCCGTGTCAAAGCACACCGAATCCGCGACGCCGCTGCGCCGCGCCTGTTCCATGCGGGCATCGCGGTACGCCTCGCCGTCGGCGGCCAGCACCTTCGGGTGCGTTCGGCCGGCAACCAGATACCGCGGCCTGCCTGGCAGATCGGTGAGCGACCCCATCGCCTCGATCACCCGCTCGATGCCCTTGCCTGGGCCAAGCAGGCCCCAGGTCAACAGCGTCGGTCGACCGCGCCGTGAAACGGAACCGTTCTTCGGGACGGTCGCACCGTGCGGGATGGTGGTGATCTTGTGGCGGTCGACGTCGAAGCCACGGCGTAGCCGTTGGCTCGCCGCCTCGGACATCACGATCATCTGATCGGCCCGCGCCGCGACCGCCTCGAGAACCGAACGCTGGTGTGGCGTCGGATCTTTGAGGATCGTATGGGCGATCACGATCGACGGGACGCGCAGCCCGTCCATGACGTCCACGACCTCGTCTCCGTCGGCGCCTCCGTAGATGCCGTACTCATGCTGGATGACCGCGACGTCGCTCTGGTTCAGCAACTCGGTGCACGCTCCGAGGGATGCCGAGGAGCCGTTGACCAGCTCTCCGATGACACGGGAACTCTCCGACACCTGCCCGTCGGATACCCGCACGACGCTGACGTCGGCGCCATGGGTGTCCAAGCCGTTGGCCAGGGCCGAGCTGAAGGTCGCCAGCCCGCACGGTGTCGGTGGATAGGTACTCAGAATGCCGAAGCTCGGAGCGCCAGAAAATCCCCGATCCACAACGGGAAACATCGACGATGGAAACGTTGTCAAGGTGGTCAAGGTGATCCCAACTAGAGGTTGTCACCTGCGTGTCCGGCGTGAGCGGTTGCTCGGCGCGGTCAGCGGAAGACGGCTGACTCATCCCGGACTAGCTGGGTTCCCAACTACCTTGAGGGTACACCCAAGGACCACCGCCGACATACCACTGACCTGCACGTCCGTAACGTCCCGAACGATTGCATGCTGCCGCCGCATCAGCGAAAGCTGTTGTGCCCCTTAAACGAATTGTGGGCTGGCGGGAACAACCCACCAGCCCACATGACGTAGAACTTGTTAGACGGCAGTCACTCCGACTGCCTGCGGGCCCTTGGCCCCCTGCTCGATGGTGAACTCAACTCGCTGGTTCTCCTCGAGCGACTTGTAACCATTGCCCTGGATTTCCGAGTAGTGAACGAACACATCTGCGCCGTCGCCGTCGGGAGCGATAAAGCCGAAGCCCTTGTCGCCGTTAAACCATTTCACAGTTCCCTGTGCCATACTTTTCAACTTCTTTCATTCTGAACGGATGCGAAAGACATCCCGCGTAAGGGTAGCACGGGCAACCCCAAAACCCCTCGTCGCAGCAGGGAAGATCGGTCGTTTTCAATTGCGACAGAATGCTTTTCGCTGGCGGCCCATACGCTGGATGGCTCCCGCGAGGCCCGCAAACCCCTGGGTGTAGCCTGAAAGGAGAACCGTTTCGTCTTCAACGGTGATCATGGCCCGTGACACGGCCGAACACGATCAACGTGCGATCCGATTCGTAAGCCGGCCTCGAACTCGTGCGCGTCGGCCTCGAAGTGAAGGAACCGGCCATGGATCACACGGGTGTATACACCAAACTCCTTGCGATTGAATCGGTTTCGGATGCTGTTGCGACGATGGCGGTGTCATGACTACCGAACTAAACGGGCGACGCTTGAGCAGTCCGGTCCGGTTCACCTTGGCCTCCAAACTGGGCGACGGTCTCGACGGGGCGTGGTGGCCGCACACCGCCTCGATCGCACGCGAACTCCCCGACCTGATCGACGCCCTCGTGCGAACGATTGGGTCCAATCGTCGATATCGGCCTCAACTGGTCGCCGTTGGAGGGTGTCCCGGACCTCGACCTGCTCAACCGGCGCGGCGTCGCGGCCAGCCCCGGTCGGGAAACCCGTCGATTCCGCGTTATGACCCTGACCGGCAGTAACGCGAAGGCGGATCTGCTGGTCGTGCCCTGTCGGACGAGTACCGCGCTGGCCATCATGCTGCTGCGTCAGGCCGCCAATCTTCCCGTCATGTACGCGCACCAGCACACCTCGGCCTTCGAGACCGCAGGCACCATCGTGGCAGCGGCGCGCGGTCAGGACGCGCCGGCCGCAGCACCTGCGGATAGCTCAAGCTGAAGTTCAGCTCTATCCGTCGGCGACGATGCCGATCAGCCGCTCGAGCGTCGCCAGCTGATCCGGGTAGTCGCCCTCCAATTTGGCCAGCAGCGTCGTTATCCCCGCGGCCCGGTACTTGCGCACCCGCTCGGCGATGCCGTCATGCGTACCAACAAGATTCGTGAGGCGGCCGAGGTCGATCGGCACCGCTTGGCGGGCCTCGTCTCGTTTCCCGCTCTGCCATAGCTCGGCGACGCTGGCTGACTTCGTCGCCGTAGCCCAGCCTGGTGAACGCGTCGTTGTAGAAATTGCGGCCGCCCGCGCCCATCGCGCCGATCGTGAACGCATACCCGTCGGCGTGCCGGCGCGCCGCGGCCTCGGCCGACGCTTCGTCGTCGTGGAACTCGACCGCGACCGGCGCAACGAGATCGAGATCCGCCAACGTCGCGTCCGGCACGCTCGGCGCCTTCCCGCAACGGACCGAAGAACACCTCGGCTGCCTCGGGAATGAACGCGTTGCCGAGCCAGCCGTCGGCCATCTCACCAGTCAGCCGCAGGTTTCGCGGCCCCATCGCCGCCACGTAGACCGGCACGTGCCGCGGGTTGCACCAGCGGTCGCAGGGCAGTGCCGCTGCTGTCCGGCCAGCGGCAGCGGATAGATCTCGCCGTCATGCTCGAGCCGGTCTCCGCGGCTGACGATCCGGACGATCTCGATGGTTTCCCGCGTCGTCTCCACCGGCTTGCGGAACCGGACACCGTGCCAGCCCTCCATCACCCGCGGCCCCGACGTGCCGACACCCAACAGGAACCTGCCGCCCGACAGCTCCTGCAGGCTCAGCGCCGACGTCGCCAGCAGCGCGGGACTGCGCGAACCCAGCTGCACCACAAACGTTCCAAGCTTGATCGTCGACGTCTTGGCCGCCACGTACGCCAGCCCCGTCAGCGCGTCGTAGCCCCACACCTCGGGCACCCACAACGAATCGACGCCGATCCGCTCGGCGGCCGCGGCGAACTCCACCGCGCCCGGCAACCGGGGCTCGATCATGGTGCCGACCTTCACCGGTTGCCCCGCTTTCCTGTCGTTCCTGACGCTCCGTCGCACAGACTTGGCATGCTGCAACGGTGCGCTACCGCGATCAGCCCACGATAGAAGTGACCCAGCGAGTCCGCTGCGATGTGCGCCACCGCGTGGAAGTACGTCACCGACATCACCCTGCCCGCGCGGTGCTCGAGCGGAGCTGCAGTCCGTCGAATGGCTCGACGGCGCCGACGGCGTCAAGGTCGGTGCCCGCTTCCGCGGCCGCAGCCAGCATGACGCGTTCGGCGACTGGGAGACGGTGTGTGAGGTCGTCGAGGTCGAGGATCAGCGCCGCTGGGTGTGGAACGTCAGCGGTCCCGACGGCGTTGGCGCGACCTGGGGGTTCGAGGTGGAACCGACCAGCGACGGCGTGCTGATTCGGCAGTGGGGTCGGATGGGACCTGGACCGTCGGGGCTGACGCCGGGAATCGCCGCGCAACCGGACAAAGAGGCGAGGATCGTCGCGCGGCGGCTGTCCGAATGGCAGCAGAACATGCAGGCCAACCTCGACTGGATCCGGTCGCAGGTCGAGGGCTGACGACCCGTGCAGCCCGAGCGCGGCGAGACCATCGCGGAAGAGGCCATCGACGCCCTCGACGCCGTCGAACCGCCGGCCGCGGAACCGACGCTGCTGCTGCAGAAGATGGAGAACCGGCTCGTCCGCCATCACCTCGCCGCGCCGGATGTGTTGAGCGGCGAGCAACTGCGCAGGCTGCGCTACATCCTCAATTTCGCAAGGCTCGCCGATTTCGAGCCGGGGGCGGCCGGCCCCGGCGGGACGCGCGGGCGTGGGGACGTCTCCGTCGGCGCCGAGCTCGCGCCGTGGCGGGCCAGGGTCGTTGACGAACTGTTCGGGTCGCTACGCGAGGAGCGCGACGCGGTGACGGCGCTGACGACGGCGCGAGAGGTGCTTGCGGGTCTGCTCGACGACCAGGACGAGCAGCGCCGACTGCTCGCCGAGCGCCACGGGAACGACTTCTCCCTCGCCGAACTGGACGCCGAGGTCGGCTACAAGAAGCTCGTCACGGTCCTTGGCGGTGGCGGCGGAGCGGGCTTCGTCTACATCGGTGGCATGCAGCGTCTGCTGGAGGCCGGCCAGGTGCCCGACTACATGATCGGCGCGTCGTTCGGGTCGATCCTCGGCGCCGTCGTCGGCCGCGCCCTGCCGGTGCCGATCGAGGAGTACGTCGCCTGGGCGAAAACCGTTTCGTATCGCGCCATCCTCGGATCCGCGCGTACGCGCCGCCGCCACGGGCTGACCGGCATGTTCTCGCTGCGGTTCGACGAGTTCGCCGACGCGATGTTCCGCCGCGAGGACGGCGAGCGAATGCGGATGTCGGACATGGCAATTCCGTACGACGCCGTGGTCGCAGGCGTGCGACGCCAGCCTTTCGCCAAGCTGCCCGCGAGGTTCCGCCGCCAACAGCTCGCGACACTGCGGTTGCGGACGATCCCGCACCTGCCGATCGGCATCGGTCCTCAGGTCGCGGCGCGCATGTGGCAGGTGGCGGCGTTCATCGATTCGCGCGTTGTCGAAGCCGATCGTCGTCGGCGGCGACGACCTGACTCGCGACTTCAATGTCGTTGATGCGGCGTCGTTTTCGTCGGCGATACCGGGTGTGCTGCACCACGAGACCAGCGATCCCCGAATGCTGCCGATCCTCGACGCCATGCTCGAAGAAAACGGCATCGCGGCGATCGTCGACGGCGGCGCGGCCAGCAACGTGCCCGTCGAACTGGCGTGGAAGCGGATCCGCGACGGCAAGCTCGGCACCCGCAATGCGTGCTACCTGGCGTTCGATTGCTTTCACCCGCAATGGGATCCGAAGCACCTGTGGCTCGTCCCGATCACCCAGGCGGTCCAGCTGCAGATGGTGCGCAACGCGCCCTACGCCGACCACCTCGTCCGCTTCGCGCCGACGTTGTCGCCTGCGAACCTGGCGCCGTCCGTCGCGACGATCGACCGCGCGTGCGAGTGGGGACGCATCAGCGTCGACAGAGCGATTCCGGTGACGGCCGCGCTGCTGCAACCGACATGGTGGGAGGGCGACGCACCACCGGTGCCTGGCGCCGAGCCCGAGCCGCGCGCGTCGGTGGCGTCGCCGATGAGCGCGGTGATGGCCGCGATCCGGTTGCCGACCAACCGTTTCGCGCGTTGGCGGAACCGCCGCCTGACCTGACCGTTATCGTGAGCCGGTGGATGGGACGCCATTTGGCCGCTACCAGCTGATTGAGTTGCTGGGCCGTGGCGGCATGGGCGAGGTGTGGCGCGCCCACGACACCACCATCGACCGCGTGGTGGCGCTGAAGATGCTGCTTCCGCACTACGCCAAAGACGAGGACTTCGACAAGCGGTTCCGCCGCGAAGCCCGTACCGCTGCGCGCCTCGACGATCCTCACGTCGTGCCCATCTACGACGTCGGCGAGATCGACGGACGCCTCTACGTCACCATGCGGCTCATCAAGGGCGTCGACTTGGACACTCTCCTGAAGACCGGCCCGCTGGATCCCCGCCGCGCGGTACACATCATCGAGCAGATCGCGGGGGCGCTGCACAGCGCCCACCAAGCGGGCCTGGTACACCGCGACGTCAAACCCTCCAATATTCTGTTGGCCGACAACGACTTTGCCTATCTCATCGACTTCGGCATCGCCCGCGCCGCGGACGACACCAAGTTGACGTCCGAGGGGTCGACCATCGGCACCTGGGCCTACATGGCCCCCGAACGCTTCAACACCCCCGGCGACATCCAACCAAGTTCCGACATCTACGCCCTCGCCTGCGTGCTCTTCCAATGCCTCACTGGCGAACCGCCGTTCCCCGGCAATACCCTCGAGCAGGTCGCGGTGGGCCACATGGTCGCTCCACCCCCAAGAGCCTCGGAGTTGACGGAGTCTGTTCCGCCGGGATTGGACCGGGTGATCGAAACGGGCCTGGCCAAACAGACCGCCGAGCGATACCCCACCGCCGTCGAAATGGCAGCCGCCGCACGACGCGCCATCACCGAACCGACAAGCCAACAGGCTTCGGTTCCAACACGACTGGATCCGGTTCCGGTGAGCCACAGCAGCCCGAGTTGGCCGGCCGCGCCACCCCCGATGCAGACGCCGCCGCCTGGCCACGCCCCTTACATGTATCCGCCTACGCCGCCCGGGCAGTTCAGCGCACCCAATCTGCAGATCCCACCCGCGCCGCCCGTCCCGAAGCGCAAGGGGCGACACCGCGGTGTCCTGATTGGCGCCGCGGTGTTCGTCGTGACGCTGATCGTCGCAGGCAGTGTGGCCGCGGTCATTGGCCTCACTCAGCGCGGCGATTCGAACGCCGCGAAGCCACCCCCCGCTGCCGGTGGGGCCGATTTCAATGGCACGTACCGCGCCGACATGGGGCCGGGAACCGACCTCGACGGCAAACCGGTCCCGAATGCCCCTGCGACGACGAGCAGTTGGGGCGTTCGCTCGACGTGTGGTGCCGGCGGGTGCATGGCGACAGCGGCCAACATCAGTGACGGCGGCGTCGCCCTATTGTCGAATCTGACATTCGACCAAATCGGAGGCACCTGGGTAGCCGTGGGCCTCGCCTCGGCGCAATGCGGCGGCGACAAACCCGACGAACTCTGGGTGGTGTACACATTGCAGCCGCAGCCCGACGGCACACTCACCGGCGAAACCGTCCGCGCCTCCACCAACAGCGCATGTGCCGCCAAGCGATCCGTGAAGTTCACCAGGACGGGCGACCCCGACCTCAACAAGGTGCCGGATCCGTCCGTCCTGCCGCAGAGGGTGGCGAACACTGCCGACGCGCTGCGCGGCAGTTATCGCCAGACGACAACCTTCACGAACGGCCAGGTTGTCCGCGGCAAGGTTCTGGAAGTCAATACGTACTGTCTTCGCACCGGCGATCGGTGTATGAGCTTGTTCCACGCGGACGGCGAGGCCGTCACGTTGATGTTCGCCAACGACAAGTGGACACGCAACGAACAGGGCGTCGCGACGTGCGGAGGCGGTGGTACCGCGCCGATCACCATCACCGCGGAGTATCCGATGCCACCGCAACTCGACGATCCGATCGCGCTGCTCACCGGACGCGGAACTGCAACCGTCGCGGCGGGAGGGGCGTGCACCGGCGGCGGCGATTTCGAGGACGAGTTCCGGCGCACCGGCGACTAGCCCAGCAGTTCGACCAGTGCGAGCTCGAATCGGTCGGCCAACCCCCAAAGGTCGTCCACCAGTTGTGGGCACGAAATGATGCCCACGTTGAGCTTGCCGCTTAACGACATCACCGTGATGTTCAAACCCGAACCGTGAAAGATCGGGCCAAGCGGATACAGCGCTTTGATTTCGGCGCCAAGGCAATACAGCTTGTCCTGCGGCCCTGCCACATTCGAGATGACCACGTTGTGAATCGCGGTGTGCGTCAGCGGCGTTCGGGCCGCCAAGCCCATGATGAATCCGAACATCGCCCGGGTAATGAGTTGCGTCCAGTCGAGCACCAGCGTCGGACCGATGGCCCGACTGTGTTCCTTTGCACGTGTATTCGCCTTCGCAATGGCTTGCAGCCGTTCGCCCGGCTCCTCGATGTCGGTTTGGAGGTTGCAGAACATCCCCGACACCTGGTTGCGGCCCGGCCGATCAGACTGGTCGTGCACCGACATGGGCACCACCGCCACCAGCGGCTTGCCAAGCAGCTCTCCCCTGTCGAGGAGGAACTCGCGAAGCGCACCGGCGCACAGTGCCAGCACCACATCGTTGACCTTGACGCCGAACCGCTTCTTCACCCGCTTGACGTCCTCGAAGTCCAGCTGCGCAAGGGCGATGTTGCGCTCGCCGGTGATCTCCGCGTTGAACGGCGTCGCCGGAGCGGTGAACGGTGCGGCCATCGCGTCGCCGGAGCGTGCGCGATTCACGGTCTTGACGATCGTCGACATGGTCGCGGGCACCGCTTTGGCGATATTCAGCGGACGGGACAGGAACTTCACCAGTCCCCCCGCGGCGATTTCGAGGTCGGTGGCGTCGCCGCGCCCGGCGACCGGGACAGGAGGCGGAGAGTCAGGCTCGGGGCTGCACAGCTGCGCGAGCAAGTTCGTGGCCGTCACACCGTCCACCGCCGCGTGGTGCACCTTGATCATCAGCCCGAGCGGGCCACCCTCGTGCGCATCCATGCCTGCGATGCCCTCGATTACCCACATCTCCCACACCGGTTTGCTTCGATCCAGCGGCGTCGCCGCGATGTGCGCACAAACCTCGACCAGTTCCGTGCGTCCTCCCGGCGACGGCAGGCCGATCCGCTGCAGATGACGAGACAAGTCGAAGTCGTGGTCCTCGACCCACACGGGGTGGTCCAGATTCAGCTGGCTGTCGGCGAGCTTGGCCCGGAACTCCGGCATCGCCTTGATCCTCAACGCAAGATCGTCATGGAATTTGTCAAAGGTGTAGCCGCCGGGAATTGTGGAGGTATCGAGCTCGACAATCGAGCACACGTGCAGTGGCACGGTCTCAGATTCGATGTAGAGAAAGCTAGCGTCAAGGCCGCTTAGGCGCTCCATTGAACCCCTTGTATGCCCGTTGACCTGAGTGTCAAACCCTTGGGCGACCGTGACCTGCGTACGCGCTGTTAGCTCGGTTCGGCCGCCTCGGCTACATGTTTCGCCGCAGTCGCGTCCATGGTTTCGCGCAATGCAGGTATCTCGTGGAGCAAGCGGTCGAGGTCATCGCGCGCGATATGCAAGACTTCGGCCTTTCCCGTCGTCGTCACGGTCGCATTGCGCAGCTTGCCGCGGCGAAGCGCGGATTCGCCGATGACCTCCCCCGGTCCCACCGTGGCAACGCGGTCGTGGCCGACAAACACCCCTACCTCTCCGCTGAGCAGGATGTAGCAGGAGTTCGACGGTGTCTGCTCTTGAATCAGCGGCCATGGCCCTGACGTCGAAGTGCGATGTGCAGCAGAAACGAGACGCATCAGGTCGTCGTCGGAGAACTTCGCGAACGCTGGGAACTCCCTGAGCCGACGGGCGTCGTCTCGATATCCCTGCTCACGGGCTTGCCTCGCCTCGGTGGTCTCGTGTCTGTTCATGCTGGGATCCCCCGATCCGCGATGTGACCTGACATCGAGGAGCCTAGCCAGCGATCTGCTACGCCGACGTGAATTCGACAGCCAGCGACGCGGGCGACCGAAACGCCACCCCTTTGATGTCTGGTGCGGGCGCGCTCGGGTCCAGATGGAGGTCCGGCAGCCGGTCGAGCAGCGCGTTGATCGCGACCGTCGTCTCCATCCGGGCCAGCGGCATGCCCAGGCAGACGTGCGGGCCCGCCCCGAACGTCAGATGCGCGATGTTCTTGCGGGTCGGGTCGAAGCGATCGGGGTCGGGGTAGTGCGCCGGGTCCCGGTTGGCGGCCGCGACGCTGACGCTGACGTTGGTGCCCGCCGGGATCGCGATACCGCCTAGCTCACAATCGCGTCGAGCCACCCGCACCACCGTGCTGATCGGCGGCTCCCAGCGCAGCGCCTCCTCGATCGCTCCGCGGAGCAGGCTCCGGTCCGCGCGCACGGTGTCGAAGAGTGACGGCTCGGTGAGCATGGCGACCAGGAGGTTGCCCGATGCGCGGTACGTCGTCTCCACGCCCGCAGGCAGAATCAACAACAGGAACGCGAAGATCTCGTCATCGGACAGCCGCTCGCCGTCGATCTCGGATTCGGCCAGCGTGCTGATCAAGTCGTCCTGCGGATCTCGCCGCCGTTCGGCGAGGATCTCGCCGAAGTACTCCTTGAGCGTGGCGGATGCGGCCATGCCGATGTCCCAGTTGTAGACGACGCTGAGCAGCTCGATCGACAACTGCTGAAAGCGCACGTAATCCTCGCGAGGTAATCCCATCAGTCGCGCGATCACCTGGACAGGGAACGCAAAGGTGAACTCCTTGACGAGGTCTGCGCGGCCGCGCGCCGCGAACCGGTCGATCAGCTCGTGCACCACGACCTCGACGAGCTCGGTGCGCCACCGCTCGAGTAGTTTCGCCCGGAACAACGGCGACACCAGCGCCCGGCTCGAATGGTGTTCGACGCCTTCCTTTTCGAGCAGGGTGCGGCCCATGACCGGGCCCATGATGTGCTCGTAGATCGACGACGAGAAATCGTCGGGATGGGTCAGCACGGTCTGGCACTCGTCGTAGCCGAGCACGGTCACGCCAGCCACGTCGATGTTCTGCGCAGACGTTTCGGTGATCGGGTTGCCGACCATCACACGATGCTTCTCGCGTGCCTCGCGCAGCTTCTCGTGCACGTTCTCGACGGCCATCAGCAGACCGTCCTGCAGTTTGGCCGGGTCGAACTCCTCCAGCGGGCGCGCGGCTGGTCATGACGCGGTGACCGTTTCGGTGTCGCGCCCCGACCGCAGGATGGTGCCTGGCATCGCACCGGTGGCATTGCCGTCGCGGCAGACCTCGACGCCGCCGACCGATGACGGAGCTGATCCCGTTGGCGTCGGCCACCAAACGCGGTGCGCCAGAGGGTAAGTCGTAGCGGGTGCGCTCCGGGCCGTGGTCGACGGTCGCCGGGTCGAACATCACCAGGTCGGCGTGCCAGCCTTCGGCGATGCGGCCGCGCTCCTTCAGCCCGTACAGCCGGGCGGGCACGTCGGTGATCAGCCGGACCGCCTCTTCAAGCGTCACCACCTGGTGCTCGCGCACGCCGTGGCCGAGCAGCGACGTCGTGTAGATCGCGCCGCACATCATGTCGAGATGCGCGCCTGCGTCCGAGCCGCCGATCACCGCGTCCCGGTTCTGCCACACCTCGGCGCGCGCTTGCCAGTCCGCCTCGTCGTCGCCGAACGGCCGCGGCGAGAGCCCGGTTCGCAGCTCGTCGGCGATCACGATGTCGAGCAGCGTGTCGAACGGCTCTTTGCCTCGGGCCTTGGCGACCTCTCCGACGGCGCGGCCGGTCGCGTCGGCGTTCTCTGGGGCGAAAGTCTCGACGAGGATCAGCCGTTCCCAATTGGCAAGGCCGCGAAGGATTCCGGCCTCCTCCGAGTGGGCACCCTCGTTGAGCCGTCGGCGCACCTCCGGATCGGCGAGCGCCCGCATGCGCTCGGCCACCGGCAGGTGCATGGTCTCCCGCCAGCCGGGCAGCCCGTCGAGCACAAAGCCGGACAGGAACGACAGCCGGATCTTCGTCGAGTGCGGCAGCGTGAGCGCGACGATGCGGCCGCCTCGTTCCGCGGCGACTTCCGATGCGCGCAACTGCTTTTCGTGGCCTTCGGGGTTGCCCGCCGAGACGCCAAGGACGTTCCAGTTCAGCGGCCGGTCGGCGGCCCGCGACATGTCGGTGAGCAGCGCGATGTCGTCGTCGGTGAAGCCCGAAAGGCAGCCGGGGATGATCGCCTCGAGCTGGGTGCCCGGGTGCTTGTGAACGGCCGCCGCCAGCGCCAGGAGTTCCTCGCGCGACGCGCTGCGCGACGGCACCGGCTGACCCTCGCCGTCGTTGTGGGTGTTCGACTGCGACGTCGACAGACCGAGCGCACCGTCGGCCAGCGCGGCACCGAGCAGCGTGGCCATCTTCTCGATCTGCTCGGGCGTCGCCTCGCCGCCGACCGCGTCGTCGCCCATCGCCGCCAGCCGAATCGCACTGTGGCCCACCAGGAAGCCGGCGTTGACGGCCGTGCGCCCGTCGAGCCGTGCCAGCCAATCGCCGAACGACGACCACTGCCAGTCAAGACCAGCGCGCAGCGCGTCGAGCGGCATGCCCTCGACCCGCGCCAGCATCCGGGTGAGGTAGTCCTGTTGGTCGGGCCCGGCGGGCGCCAGCGTGAAGCCGCAGTTGCCGCCGAACACCGTGGTGACGCCGTGCTGCACCGACGGGCTCGCGGTCGGGTCCCAGAACAGCTGGGCGTCGTAGTGCGTGTGCAGGTCGACGAAGCCCGGCGCGAGCGTCTGCCCCTCCGCGTCAACGGTTTTCGCGGCCTGTTCGTCGACTGTCGCCGACCGCGACGATCCGCCCGTCGCGCACCCCCACATCACCGCGACGGGCGGGCGCGCCTGTGCCGTCGACGATCTCGGCGTCTCGGATCAGCAGGTCGAGCATGCCAGCCACGTCGTCGTCGGGCAGCGGGTGGCGGAACAGCTCTGCGGCGTTGAGGTGGGTGATGCGGGCCGCGTCCTCGGCCGACAACTTCGCGACGTTGCGCGCGACGACATGCTGGGTGTCGGGCCACGTCGAGTCGGCGTGCGGGTAGTCGCTCTCGATGAGGATGCGCTCGGCGCCGATCGCGTCGAGCGCGCCGAACGCCGACGGGTCGTCGATCGAGCAGAACCAGAAGTTGCGCCGCAGCACCTCGCTCGGCAGCAGGTCGCTCTTCCACGATCCGCCCTCCTGGCCCGACGCGGAGTGGGCGAGGACGAAGTCGGCCCGGTCGGCAAGCATCGCCACCCAGCCGAGGCCGCCCTCGTCGAGGGTGATGTTCAGCTTCGGGAAGCGGACCGGGATGCCCGACCACAGCCAGTCCGCGCATGCGACAAGCGCATTGACGGGAAACAGCGTCGTGATGGTCTCGAACGGGGTGTCGGGCGCGGGGATCGGCGCCCACTGCGCGGAGCCGGTGTGCAGGCAGATGACGGTGTCGGTCTCCTCGCAGGCGGCAAGGAACGGATCCCACGCCCCGGTGTGCAGGCTGGGCAGTCCGCACTGGGCGGGCAGTTCGGGGAAGCTCACGGCCTTGAAGCCGCGCGCGGCGTTGCGGCGCAGCTCCTCGGCCGCCAGCTGCGGGTCGGCCAGCCATGGCAGCTGCAGCGGGATGATCCGGTCCGGGTAGGCGCCGGCCCACGCCTCGAGGTGCCAGTCGTTCCATGCGCGCAGCACCGCGAGCCCGAGTTCGGGGTCGTCGCTCTTCCAGAACACCGTCCCCGCGAACCCGGCGATCAGCGACGGGAAGTTCAGCGACGCCCAGATGCCCGCGAGGTCCATGTCGGCGATGCGGGCGTCGATATCCCAACAGCCGCGCCGCATTTCGTCGAAGCGCGCGGGTTCCATGCTCCATTCCTCTTTGGGCCGCCCGATGACCGCGTTGAGCCCGATGTTCGGGTACGTCGCGGCCCTCGTAGTGCCACACCTGGCTGCCGTCGTCGGATTCGACGATCTTGGGCGCCCGGTCGGCCAGCGACTTGGGCAGGCGGCCGTCGAACATGTCGGGTGGCTCGATGACGTGGTCGTCCACCGAGATGAGGATGTGCTGTCGCTCCCGCGGGCTCGGGTCAGGCAGCAGCGCCATACCTGACGACTATCGTCGCTTTGCTCGGGCTGTCAATGCTATTTGTGCAAAAACAGCGATTATCGCCAGCGGGTACTGCACGTCGGTCGGAAATAGCTCATGCCGTACTACGGCGCGCCCGCTCCCACGGCCAGGTCATCAGGGCCCACACGATGAGGACGATCGCGATCTCGGTGAACAGATACACCGGCCACGGTCCCAACACGTCCAGTAGTGACGCGGTCGGCGGCTTCCTGTTGAGGTAGCCGTAGTTGGTGCCCGTGATCGAGTTAAAGGTGAAGGTGAATGCGGCCCATGCGAGGGTCGCGATGACGGCGAAGCGGTAGCTGCGCCACGTTGGCCGCATCCGACGCCCCCACGTGAGATAGATGGCCGCCCAGACCACGAGCACATGCAGGGTAAAGAACGTGAGGAAAAGATGGTGCGGGAAATCCGGGGCGCCTTCTTCTGGCGTGCCGACGTCCGGTGTGATCAACGCCTGTGAACTGAGGACGAGACACCAGTAGTAGGTGAGAACGAAAGCCCAATGCCGTTGCGACCACAGGGCATAAACCGCCGTGAGTTCTGCGACGTCGCATAGTTGTAGCGGTATCGAAGTATCCATGTTGGGCCGGATCAGTTTGTAGACCAGCGCCACGATGAATGCCGCCAGGATCACAGCCGCGAAGATGCGGCCGAAGAGCCGGGCCTGCTGTTCGGTCTGCCTACGTCCGATCCAGACCAACGCGACGGCGCCAACAACGAAGACCGCGAGCACCGCCAAGTGCGACGGGCCGTATGCCGAGAACTCCCGTTGTGCAGATAACTGCTCCATCAGCGCCCCTCGCCGGGCCCGGTTGCGACACGGTCACGGATGCATACCAGTCAATACATCGGTGACCACAACGGTCCCAATGATCACTATCGTCACATCCGTCAACTGCTGGCGTCAATGCGACGTCGTGCCCCTGAAAGGTGTGACATGTCGCCGCGTCCTCGAATCGCCTCGATATCGGTAGCGTCGGCCGCCGCTATCGGACTCTGCGTTGCGATCGGCGTAGCGCCACCGGCGGAAGCCGAGCCTTGCACAGGCGAGGCTGCGGCAGCCCAACCGGATGTCGACCCCGACTCGAACCTGCCCGTGGCCGGCGGCTTACCGACCGGGCAAGGCCCCCCAATGCGAATACGCGCGCGCCGCTGCCGAGGCTCGGTCAGATACCGTCGGCGATCCTGAACGCGCTTTCACCCCGCGCCGCACGGGTACAGCAGCAAGCGGAGGTGGTACCACCTGCGCCCGCGCCTCAGCCCGGTCCTGACGCAGCCGCAATTCAGGCGCCCCCGGCTCCGGCCGCCGCCCCAGCGCCCGCGCCTGCCGACCCGCCTGGGACATCGCTTGTCGGTTGGGTGACCGGACCGGAGAGCCCAAACGACACCCTCAAACGGTTCGCCATCTCCGGCACCGATCTCGGGATCATGTGGGACAACGGCAATCGCCAGGTGCTGATGGCGTTCGGCGACACGTCCGGCTATTGCAGCGTCCCCGGCCACCAATGGCGGTACAACACGCTCTTCCGCAGCCAAGATGGAGCGCTGTCCAAAACGATCCAACGAGTGCTCCGGTTCGCCGCTATGGGCCCCTGGCATTTCCAAACAGATCATCAACAGCACCAAGTGGGCGCCATCGGAGACGGGAATCATTCCCACCGCAGGCATCTCGGTGGGCGGACAGCAATACCTCAACTTCATGTCCATCAAGAGTTGGGACGCCAACGGCGCATGGACGACGAGCTACTCCGCGATCGCCGTGTCCCCCGACAACGGCGAGCGTTGGGGCGTCTACCCAGGATCGGTCCGCACGCCAAGACCGGACGCCGTCCCTGGCGCCCGCCACGTGGCGGGTAATGAGAACTTCCAGCAGGGCGCGTTCATCAAGCCCGGGCCCGGTGACCCGTACATCTACTCATTCGGGACGCCGGCCGGACGCGGCGGTTCCGCGTACCTGGCGCGGGTAGCCCCCGGTGCTATACCGGACGTCACCAGATACGAGTACTGGAATTCCGACAGCAATTCTTGGGTTCCCGGCAATCCGGGGGCCGCAACGGTTGTGATCCCGGGCCCGCTGGGCGAGATGTCGGCCCAATTCAATACCTATCTCAGGCAATACGTGGTGCTCTACTGCAACGGAGCCAATGACGTCGTGATGAGGACGGCGCCTGCGCCGCAAGGACCATGGGGTCCGGAACAAATGCTCGTGCCGTCAATGCAGTTTCCCGGCGGCATCTACGCGCCGTTCCTGCATCCGTGGTCTACGGGTAAAGAGCTGTATTACAACCTGTCGGAATGGTCTGCCTACAACGTGATGTTGATGAAAACCGTTCTGCCATAGTCCCTACTGCGGCGCAGGTTGGCGGACGTAACCCCGAGGTTGGGTGAACGCCCGGATCCCGTCGGCACCTAGCTCGCGGCCGAGGCCCGACTGCCCGACGCCGCCGAACGGCACCCGCGGGTCCTGCGCCGCCATGCCGTGGCAGTTGACGCTCACCGTGCCCGCGATGAGCTGGCCCGTGATCTTGTCGGCCAACGCATCGTCACCCGTCCAGACCGACGCGGTGAGGCCGAACTCGGTGTCGTTCGCGGCGGCGACCGCGTCGTCGATGTCGTCGTATCCAATGATCGGCAGCACCGGGCCGAACTGCTCTTCGCGCGCCAACGCGGAATCCTGCGCCAGACCCGTGACAACGGTCGGCAGCACGAAGTACCCGTCTGCACCGGCGTCGGCCTCGCGGATCCGTCCCGCCGTGCGGACCGTTGCCCCTTGTGCCGCAGCATCTTTCACCAGCGCGTCAACCCGGTCGCGGCCCGACGGCCGTATGCAGCGGGCCAAGCGTCACCTCGTCGGACAGACCGTCGCCGACGACTTCGCGCTCGCACCGGGCCAGCACCGCGTCGGACAGCTCGTCGACGCGGTCGCGCGGCGCGTATAGCCGCTTGATCGCCATGCAGACCTGCCCGCCGGTGGTGTAAGTCGCGGTCACCAACTGCTCGATGAGCTGGTCACTGATCGTCATGTCGGGGGCGATGATCGCCGCGTCGTTGCCGCCGAGTTCCAGCAGCAGCGGCGTGAGCCTCGGCGCGGCGGCGGCCATCACCGCACGGCCGGTGGCCGGGCCGCCCGTCAGCGAGATCAGGTCGATGCCCGGGTGCGTGACCAGCGCCTGCGCGAGCTCGATACCCGGAGCCGCAAGCACATTCACCACTCCCGGCGGCAACGCTGCGGCGAACGCCGCTCCGAACTGCAGGGCTGCCAGCGGCACCGTCGGGGGCAGCTTGACGACTGCGGTGTTGCCTGCGGTCAGCGCCGACGTCAGCTTCGTCATCATTACCGCAAGCGGCCAGTTGAACGGAATGACAAGGGCCACAACCCCGTACGGCTCACGCTTCAGCAGCGGATAGGTCGCCTGCGGATCGATCTGCTCGGGCGCGAGCGCCGCCTCGGCCATCGACCCGAGCACGGCGGCGACCATCGGCGCCGTGGCGAGCTCGAAGTTCGCCTCGGAGAGCACCTTGCCGTGCTCGCTGGTGAACAGCCGTGCGCCATCGGTTGCGGCCAGCTGCTCACCGGCCGTCGTCGCCGCCGCGGTGACCTTTGCGACCCGCTCACCAACGTCGAGCGCGCGCCACCCGGGTGCCGCCCGTCGCGCCGCGGTCACCGCCGCGTCGAGCTGCGCATGGTCAGCGGCGGGTGCCTGGCCGACGATCTCGGCAGGCCTTGCCGGGTTGTGCACGGGATAGCTGCCAGCGGCGCCGGCTTGCGGCTCGCCACCGATCGTGAGCGTCGCAAGCGTTGATGTGATCATCGACGCGCCTCCCCTTGTTCTAGCGTCAGTCTCCGCCGTTACCGCCGTCGAGGACGCTGAGCGCCGGCGACATCACCTGGCGGACCTGATTGCCACCGTCTCGGCGGGCCTCATTCATGGCCGCCGTGGCGATGCCGAGTAGCTCGTCGAGCAACTCTGCTGGCGCAGCACCGACCAATGGGCTCAACGGCGTGCTCACCACCCCGACGCTGGCGGTCAATCGCAATGGTGCCGAGGTGATCGAACCGCGCACTCGCTCGGCGAGTGGGGATGGATCTGCCTTGGGGAACAAGTCGGCGACCAGAAATTCGGCGTCGTCGACATGGGCGACGAGGGCATCGCGGCGGACGGTTTCTCGCAATCGTTGGGCAACGGCGACCCGAGTGCGGTTGGAGGCGGCAGGGCCCCCCATGTCGGTCACAACCGAGAAGCCGTCGAGGTTGGCGACGAGCACGACGAGGTAGCGGTCGTCGTCGCGGCTGCGGGAGCCGATCAGCGTCGCGAACTGCTCGTCGAATGCGCGACGGGTGAACAGACCGGTCAGCGGCTCGATATCCGGGTCGAGCATTCGGGCCTCGACGAGCCGCATCGCCATTCGTACGGTGACGGCGATGAAGACGTTCGACACCGCGACTAAGACCACGCCGGCCACCGCCAATGCGGCGTCGGTCTCGGCCAACCGAATTGCCAGCACGACGACGGTTACCGCGGTTACGGTCGCCGTCACCGACAGCAGTCGAGAATGTAGCAGCGCGGTGATGCCGTTCAGCACCGAGAAGGCAGTAGCCCCAAGCAATCCCACCAGCGGGTTCGCCTGAATCAGGCATGCGGCGGCGATGAACGCTGCGCCAGCCGCACCGCACAGCTTCGACTCGGTAGGCGTTGGCCACCATGGCCGAAGCCAACGCCACGCCATTAACCCGCAGCCGACCGCGACACCTGCCGCGAGAAGCTGACTGCTCAGACCACGCGGACCCTGCGGGGTCAACATCAGAATCAGCGGGATAGCGCCAAGCGTGAGAATGGTCGCGGCGATCGTGCGGCTTGCTGCGGTTCGCATGCCAGCAGCCGCGAGAAACGCTGTCAGCCAATAATATTGATCATCACCACGTGCGCCCTGCTGCCCGTGGTCGTCGCTCATGGGCAGACGTTACCGCGACCGGCTCGCTTTGCCTTGTACATCGCCCGATCCGCGTCGCGCAATATCTCTTCCGCGGCTCGCGCGTCGTCGCGGTGCACCTCCACCAGCCCGACGCTTGCGCTGATCGGGGTCGTGGTTTCTGCGATGACAACCGGCTCCGCCAGCCGATTCCGCAGCCGATTCACCAGGGCGTTGAGTTCGTCGCGCGTCGTTTCGCCGAAGAGGAGGACGACGAACTCGTCGCCTCCGTGCCGCCCCACCACGTCGGCGGGGCCGACGGCCTGCCGCAGTCGCGCCGCGGCAGCGCCGAGGAGGTCGTCGCCGGCCTGGTGCCCCAGCGTGTCGTTGGTGGTCTTCAGATCGTCGAGATCGATGAACAAGACGGCACACAACCGTGCACCGTCGGTTGCCGCGAGCGCCTCGGTGATTCGGCGCAGCACGAATCCGCGGTTGGGTAACCCCGTGAGGGGATCATGGTTGGCTTGGTGAAAGAGCTGTTCGACCGCTGCGCGCTGTGCGGTGATGTCGGAGTACGAGAAAAGGCCTTCCGAGTGAGTGGGGTCATCGGGATCGAGCAGGCAGCCGCTGGCCAGCAGCCACCTCCGTTCGCCGTTTGGTAGCTCAGTTCCGTAGACCTCCTTCGAGTACGGAACCCCGGTTCGGAACAACCGCGCCACAGGCCTGTTCTGGGGCGGTATCGGCGTCCCGTCCGCGTCGAAGATTGGCAGCGCCTCGGTCCACGTGGCGAAGTCGGCAACACTGTGCTCTGACCCGAGACCGACGATCCGCATCGCCGCCGGGTTGATGTAGGTGATGGTGCCGTCTTTCCGTAGCGCGATGACCCCGTCATCCAGCAGCTCAAGGAAAGACTCGGCGTCACGTTCGGCGCGACGCGGTGGATCTCGTGCAGGCTTCTGCGCGCTCAGACCACGGCCGGTGTGGCCGTTCTCCAGCCCTGCCACCCTGCGGCCACCCCTTTCCGCCGATGGCGTGATCTGCCATCGGCCAGCCGACGCGCCGAATTCGCGACTCCCGGGCGCAACCTTTGCTAAGACTATTCCAGCACAACGGCAGTGATTGCGTGTTGAAGCAAATAAGTACGGGCGAGTCGACCGAGGCGGCACGCGATCGACAGCAAACGCCATGGTCGAGCCGCATTCAGAAGGAGAATCAACCAACACTCAATGTCCGCGGTGCCACTGCGGGGCAGATGGTGCCGCGGTCCGAGCCGATCGTACACAATCAGCAAAACACGACACGTTTGCGAAATCTGCGATTTCGCGCGCGAGTCCACTATTCTCAGCTTCGACACCACCCAGTCTGCGATCGAGGGGAGCTGCCGTGACCGCCCTGCCTCGTCTCGTGCCGCTGGCCGAGGACGGCAGGCACATGCCGCCGGAGGCCGGCGCCGCGCACAAGGGTCTGGTCAGCCAGCTCGGGTTTCGACCCGACCAGGGCATCGATGCCGCGGCGGCCGGCGTCGGTCTGATGCCGGTCTTCCAGCCGGTGGTGGCGTTACCCGATGAACGGGTCGTCGGTTTTGAGGCGCTGGCACGATGGCCGATGTTCGTCACGGTGACGCCCCAGAACGTGTTCTCCTTCGCGAACGCATCGCGTCGGGCCGATGCTCTTGATCAGCAGTGCGTCGATGCGGCCGTGCGTGCCGCGCTCGGCGCCGACATGCCGAAAAACAGCCTGCTGCTGATCAATACCGAGCCTGCCGTCGCGCACATCCCACGGTCCGGTCATCCGGCGCTGACCGACGCGTGCGAACGCTTTCAGGTGGTCTTCGAACTGACCGAGCGTCAGCTGCTCGCGCATCCGCAGGCGCTGCTGGAGAAGGTCGCGGCGATCCGCGCTGACGGCATCGCTGTCGCCATCGACGACGTCGGCGCACATCCCGATTCACTTGCGGTGCTCGATGTCATCGACCCCGACATCGTCAAGCTCGACATGACGATGATCCAAAACTGCGCACAGAGCGACAGAGCCAACACGCTGACCGGTGTGCTCGCCCACCACGAACGGACCGGCGCGCTGATCATCGCCGAAGGCGTCGAAACCGACGAAGATCTCGAGCAGGCGCTCGCGATGGGGGCCCACCTCGCACAGGGTTATCGCTTCGGGCCGGCAGCGCCACTGGGTCGGCGGCATCGCGCGGCAGGTCCACCGCCGAAGGTGCACGCCGAGCGGCCACGGGGCGGGTCTGCCCACAGTGCGGCCGATGACGACCGGGTGCCGCTGCGGGTGGCGCGCAAGGACGTCGTTGCCGCGTTTTCCCGCCACATCGAGGAGCAGGCCCGGCACGCCGTCGACAGGCCGATGGTGCTGGCGGCGTTGCAGCGAGCGGAGGACTTCTCCAACGATTCGCGACAGCTCTTCCAGGATCTGGCGGCGACCTCACCGCTCGTCGTCGTCCTCGGCCGCGACGTGCCGGCCGATCTCGGCGGCGGGGTACGCGGCGTCGAGCTGCAACCCGGCGACCCGTTGTGCGAGGAGTGGGTCGTCGTCACGCTGGGCGCGGACACGTGCAGGGCCCTGGTCGCACGCGAGCTCGCCGCGAAGCCCGACGGCGAGCAACGATTCGAATTCCTCATCACCAGCGATCGTGGGTTGGTCACGAGAGCCGCGCGCAGCCTGTTGTCTCGCGTCGTGTGACGACGCGCTTGGCAATCCCTAGGCCGCGGTTGTGATCGCTGCCGACGGCGCTACCGCCATCGCATCCGCGGTTGGCAGCGTGAGCTTGATATCAGACACATTCAACTTGCCCGACGACCAAAGCGCTTGATACGTCACGGCCGAGGCGACGATTTGCAGGGTCACCGTCTCCCCCGGCGCCAGTGTGTGCGCCACCATTTCCAGTGGAATCTTCGCCGTATGCGTCTCGCCGTCCAACGTCACCGGGATCGGTGTGACCTGGCTACCCAGCACCAGACCCGTTGTGTCGTCGACCAGTTGGGCGTAGACGTGCTTGCTGATGCCCGTGCCGGAATAGGTGAACTCCAACTGGGGCGCGCCAACGACATGCGTTGTCGTCGTCTGGGCAGCGGAGGTGAGCTCCACCGCGTTGGTTGCCTTCGCGCCGAACAGGAATCCGGCGACGCCGTTGAACAGGCCCGCCTGCAACGCCCTGAAATTCGGGCCCGAGCCGCCGAAGAACAGCACCAGCGGCAACGTCTGCCCCTTCGAAGACGACGTTGTCAGCGGCGTGCCCGTCGGAATCGGATACGTGTTCGACGAGAACTTTGTTCCGTTCTGGTCGACCCACTCGAATTGCGGTCCGGTGTCCACCGACGCGTCGCCCTTGACGTAGCGATCCAGCCAGTCCATCGTTGCCCGCTCGACCACTTCGCCGTCATTGACACTGGAGACGCAGCCGCCGTGTCCGCCGCAGAACCACACCACCTTGGTCGGAACACCATGGGCAATAAGCGCTTTCGCATTCACGTCGGCCTCCGCCAAACCGAACAAAGTATCGACCGTGCCCTGGATCAACAGCGTCGGCGCGCTGATCTGGTTCACCAACTTGAAGGGACTGCGTTCGTCGAGGAACTCCTTGTCAGAGGGCGACACCGCGCCCGTCAGCAGGGTAGTGACTAGCGCGGGGTAGATGTGCGGATTCACCCGGGCGCCCGTGAACAGCAGCGCAGCGGTGAGCAACAAGCCCCAGCTGGTCTTAGGTGCCCCGTTAAGGGCCAGCGAGGTGTTGAGGTTGTTCCACGCGATCGTCGGCACGATCGCGTCGACCCGCGGATCGATCGCGGCGGTCACCAGTTGGATTCCGCCGCCATACGAGGCACCGACCATGCCGATCTTCGGATCGCCTGGCGAATCGAGCGCAACCTCGGGCTGTGTCGACAGCCAGTTGATGAGGGCCTTCATGTCTTGGCCTTCGAAATCCTGGTGGTTGATCTCGAGCCTGCCGCCCGAACTCCATTCGCCGCGCGGGTCCCAGGTGACGACGTTGTAACCGTTCTTCAGCAGCGGGGCCATGCCGGTGACCTGATTCGCCAGGAACGGGTTTTCCGCGAGGGTGGGGTTGGTCTCGCCGGGCAGACCCAGGCCGGGACCGTTGAGGATCGTCGGCGCCCTCGTGCCTAGCGCATCGCCCTGCGCCGGGAAGAAGTGGACGTAGATCGCGGTGCCGTCGGCAGAGATCACCTTCACGTCTCGCGGTGTGCTGCCGCCCGTCAGCCCGATCGGGTAGCCGATGATCGGATGCAGCATGTCGCCGATGATCGGTATCTGGTGAACGAACGCCACCACCGGCGTCACGAACATTGGTCCGACAATCGGCAGGTGTTGCAACGGCGTCAGAAGCGACGTCTGCGGGATGGCGACCACGGTCGGCGGTGCCTCGACCGCAGCCAGCGTGCTTGCCTGCACAGGATCGGCGGCACCGGATGTCGTCACCGGGTTGGCCACCTTGCTGAGGGTCGGCGTCGTCCCGATCTCCTGGCGCGCGGCGGCCATCATCATCCACGGCAGCGGCGACTCCACCGGTGCCTTCGGCGCGCCGCCAGCGAACGGGCTCAGGACAGGTGGCTCTTCCTTCGGCTTCACGACGGCCACGCTGACCGTCGGCGCCTGGTCCTCGGCCACCTTGGGCTCATCGGCCGTCGTGGGCTCCTCGGCCGTCGTGGGCTCCTCGGCCGTCGTGGGCTCATCGGTCGTCTTGGGCTCATCGGTCGTCTTGGTCGATTCGGTCGCGTCCGCGCGCACCGTCGACTTCTTCGGCTTCGGCTTCGGCTCGGCGGCAGCGGGCGTCGTATCGCTGCAATCCGTTGACGCGTCGGCCTTCTCCTCCGCCGGCTGCTTGTTCTCCGACGACGACGTCGTCGACGACGAATCCGACCCGGACGTCGTCGACGGCTCGGCCGACGCGACTCCCTGACCTACGAAGACGGCGGCCCAGATTCCGAGAGCCACAGCCAGTCCACCGATCCGACCCACGTACGCCCCAGCACCCATGCCTATGTACTTACAGATGCAACGACCCGCCCGTATGCGACTTGGCCGAATTGCGCAGTTGGCGGCGCCGCTCGCCGACCCACGGGGCCTCGGCAACTTTTCTACGCCAACGTCAATAATGTCGCCCGTCGAACACGGACTTCCCTTGTCCGACACCGAGTGTCGGCAGGCGTAGTGTCGGCAGAAGTGTTGACGCAGCCGACACACTTTGTATTCAAGTAGCAACAGGGATGCACAGTGGCAGACACACCAAATGAATCGCAGATCAGAACCGCTCCGGTGGCCCAGTCCAAATGGCTATCCGAGTCGGCGGCGAAAACTCGCGGGTCGGATGCCGACGAAGTCCGGTCCCACTACGACATCTCGAACGAGTTCTTCAAGCTCTGGCAGGACCCGAACCAGGTCTACAGCTGCGCCTACTTCGAACGCGACGATATGTCGCTCGAAGAAGCGCAAATGGCCAAGATCGACCTCGCCCTCGGCAAGCTTGGTTTGCAGCCAGGCATGACGTTGCTCGACATCGGCTGCGGCTGGGGTGCCGCGATGATGCGAGCGATCGAGAAATACGACGTCAACGTCATCGGCCTGACGCTCTCCCACAACCAGATGGAACACATCGAGCGGCTGTTCGCCGAGTCGGACAGTCCCCGCAGAAAAGAAGTGCGACTGCAGCCGTGGGAGGAGTACGACGAGCCGGTGGACCGGATCGTCTCGATCGGCGCGTTCGAGCACTTCGGTTTTGGCAAGTACGACGACTACTTCAAGAAGACCTACCACCTGATGCCCGATGACGGCGTGATGCTGCTGCATACCATCGTCATACCGAGCGACGAGGAGGTCCGCGCGCGCAAGTTGCCGCTGAAGATGTCGACGGTGCGGTTCATCAAGTTCATCCTCGACGAGATCTATCCGGGCGGTCGGCTGCCGCTGGTCGCGCAGGTCAAGGAGCGCGCCGTCGCGGCAGGGTTCGACGTGACCCGAGTCCAGCCGCTGCGTCCGCACTACGCCCGCACCCTGGACACCTGGGCGGCCAATCTCGAGTCCAAGCGCGACGAAGCCGTCGCGGTCACCTCCGAAGAGGTCTACGAGCGGTTCATGAAGTACCTGACCGGCTGTGCCGATTTGTTCCGCAACGGCTACACCGATGTTTGCCAATTCACGTGTGAGAAGGACTGATCCGCAGTGACTCAAAGTAAAGCCGTCGCAACGAGGATGCGGCCGCACTTCGAGGAAATCCAGGCCCACTACGACCTCTCCGACGATTTCTTCGGGACGTTTCAGGACCCGTCGCGGACATACAGTTGCGCGTTCTTCGAGCGCGACGACGCGACCCTCGAAGAAGCGCAGATGGCCAAGATCGATCTCGCGCTCGGCAAGCTGGAGTTGCAGCCCGGCATGACGCTTCTCGACGTCGGATGTGGCTGGGGCTCGTTGATGAAGCGCGCGCTTGAGAAGTACGACGTCAACGTGATCGGCCTGACGCTGTCCAAGAACCAGTGTGTCTACTGCCAGCATCTTCTTGCGCAAAGCGATTCCGATCGGTCCGGCGAGGTGTTTCTGCGCGGCTGGGAGGAATTCGACGAGCCCGTCGACCGCATCGTCAGCATCGAGGCGTTCGAGGCCTTCCCGAAGGAGCGCTACGCGGCGTTCTTCGAGACGTGCTACCGAATCCTGCCTGCCGGTGGCCGGATGGTGCTGCAGACGATCATGGGCCATCCCCTCAAGCGCTGGCCCGACATGGGCATTCCGATCACCATTTCCGATCTGAAGTTCATGCGGTTCATCGCCAAGGAGATATTCCCCGGCGGCGCAGTTCCCTGCGACGAGGACATCATCGAATTCTCCAGCGGTGCAGGATTTTCAGTCGCGCAGACGGAGTACTTGAACGAGCACTACGTTCGGACGCTTGATGCCTGGGCGACGAACCTTGAAGCCGCTCGCGACGACGCCATCGCCGCGACGTCGATCGAGGTGTACGAGCGCTACATGCGTTACCTGACCGGCTGCTCCGATTTCTTCCGGCGCGGCATCAGCGAGCTAGGACAATTCACGCTCACAAAGCGTCACTAATAGGCACCGAAGACCACTGCGACGTTGTAGCCGCCGATACCGAAAGAATTGGTGACGGCGTAGCGGTAATCGGCGCGACGGGCCTCGCTGGTGACGACGTCCAGCGTGATCTCGGGATCGAGGACCTTCGTGTTTAGGGTTGGCGGCACGACGCCGTCGCGAAGGGCCTGCACCGTAAGCACGGCCTCCACCGCTCCGGACCCTCCCAACGAATGACCCAGCGCCGCCTTGGATGCATACACCGCGGGCGTGTGGTCGCCGAACGCGTTGCCGATCGCGCGGGCCTCGGCCAGGTCACCGAACGTAGTTCCGGTGGCGTGTGCGTTGATGTGGTCGATGTCGGACGGTGTCAGGCCTGCCAATTCGATTGCGCGGGCGATGGTGTCGACCGGCGATCTCACCATCGGGGTTCGGCTTGACCGGGTCGTACGCGTCAGACGTACATGGCCGCCCCCATCAGCCGCGCCAAGATCGGAGCGCCCCGCGCCTTCGCGTGTTCCTCGGTCTCGATGAGCATCAACGCGCCACCTTCACCAAGCACCATGCCGTCGCGATCCTCACCGAACGGACGGCAGGCGCCGCTCGGATCGTCGTTGTTCGTCGATAACATCCCCGCCTGCCAGAACGACGCGACGGGCACCGCCTCGATCTCGGTCTCGACGCCGCCACATATCGCGATATCGGCCTCACCGAGTACGAGCTGCCGCCAGGCCTGTCCGATGGCCGCGCCACCGGAGGCGTCGGCCATCACCGGTGAGACGATCCCGGCCTTGGCCTGATGGTCCAACCCGACCGCCGCGGCGGCTGCATTGGGCATGTACATCTGCACCGCAAGCGGGGAAACCGCGCGCAGGCCCTTCTCCTGCCAGGCGTCGTTCTGAGCACGAATTTCGTCGGTGACGCCCATCGCGATCCCGATCGAAACCATCAGCCGCCTGGTGTCGATCTCGGGTTTTCCTGCGATGTCCCAGAGTCGCCGCCCCAGCAGCAGCGACATCCTCTGCATGCTCGACAGCCGACGCAGCTCGATACGGGTGAGATGCTCTTCGAAATTCTCCTGCAGCTGCCCGCCGATGTGCACCGGCGATTCGAACTCCCCGACGAACGACGAATCCAATTGGCGAATGCCGCTTCGGCCTTCCAGCAAGAGCTGCCACGTCTGTTCCGCGTCGGGCGCGAGAGAGGTGGTCGATGCGACCGCGGTGACGACGACGTTGGCGAGGCCATCGCCGGTTCTCAACGGTGTCATGCGCCATCAGGCTTGAGGGCCAAAAAGCGGCCGCGCATTAATCCAACTCCTGCATCATTTAGACCCGAAACGGTCTTGGACAAGCATTGATATGGCTCCTACCGTTGCTGATAGACCAGTCCAACTCGGCCTTCTCGAGGCATAGGAATCCATGACAGCAACGATGCCTGACACCAGTCGTCTGACTGGACAGATGCTCATCGCCGGCTCGCCCGTTCGCGGATCGGGCACGCCGATCCGCGGTTTCAATCCCAGCACCGGGCAGGAGCTCGAGCCTGCCTACCACTACGGCGACCAGTCCCACGTCGAAGCGGCATGCGCCGCAGCCGCCGCCGCGTTCGCCGCCTACCGGTCGACGAAGTCCGAACAGCGCGCCGAGTTTCTCGAGGCGATCGCGGCCAACATCGAGGCCATCCGCGACGACATCATCGTCCGCGCCGTCGCCGAATCCGGACTCCCGAAAGCCCGCATCACCGGCGAGGTCGGGCGCACCACTGGACAGCTCCGCCTGTTCGCCGAGCGTCCTGCGCGAAGGCAGCTGGAACGGCGCCCGCATCGATCCCGCTCTTCCCGACCGAACCCCATTGCCGCGGCCCGACATTCGTCAGCGCTCCATCCCACTGGGCCCCGTGGCCGTCTTCGGCGCAAGCAATTTCCCTCTGGCCTTCTCCGTCGCCGGTGGCGACACCGCATCGGCCCTTGCCGCCGGATGCCCCGTCGTCGTCAAGGCACATGACGCCCACCCCGGCACCTCCGAACTCGTCGGACGCGCGATCACCGAGGCCGTCGCCGATGCCGGGCTGCCCGCCGGCACCTTCTCGCTGCTCTTCGGGTCGGGACCCGAACTCGGCATCGCGCTCGTGACCGACCCGCGCATCAAGGCCGTCGGCTTCACCGGATCTCGCTCTGCGGGAACGGCTCTCGTTGCTGCTGCGGCGGGCCGGCCCGAACCCATCCCCGTCTACGCCGAGATGAGTTCCATCAACCCGGTGTTCCTGCTCGACGGTGCCCTGGCCACCCGCGGCGCCGACCTCGGCCGCGCATTCGTCGCATCACTGACGATGGGCTCCGGACAGTTCTGCACCAATCCCGGCCTGGTGATCGCCGTCGACGGCCCCGGACTCGACGCGTTCATCGGCGCGGCCCGCGACGCCGTCGCACAGGCACCTGCCACGCCGATGCTCACGCCCGGCATCGCGGAGAACTACGCCAACGGCGTCAACACGCTGAGCGGCGACGCCGATGTGATCGTCCGAGGTGAGGCTGGTGACAGCCAAACTGCTTGCCGCGCCGCCCTGTTCGCCACGGATACGAAAAGTTTCCTCAACTCCGAAGTCCTTCAGGCCGAGGTCTTCGGATCGTCCAGCTTGATCGTGCGCTGCGCCGATGCCGACGAGATGCGCACTGTCGCCGGGAACATCGAAGGCCAGCTGACCGCCACCGTGCACGCCGACGAATCCGACTACGACGACGCGAGGCAGCTGGTGCCGCTGCTGGAGCTCAAGGCTGGCCGGATCCTGTTCGACGGCTGGCCGACCGGTGTCGAGGTCGGCCACGCCATGGTGCACGGTGGCCCATACCCCGCCACGTCTGACTCGCGCAGCACCTCGGTCGGCTCCCGCGCCATCGAACGCTTCCTGCGGCCCGTCAGCTACCAGGATGTCCCGAAGTCGTTGCTGCCTAGCGCAATTGCCGACGGCAACCCTGAGGGCCTGTGGCGGCGCATCGACGGCCGACTCACACAAGACTGACGCCCCACCACCGATCAAGGAGTCGTTTTGAAGCACCCCACGTTCAGTGGAGGAGTTCTGTTCTTCCCCGTCACGCCGTTCACCGAGGCCGGTGAGGTCGACCTCGACCTGCTGGCCCGCCACGTCGCCAAGGGCGTCGACGCAGGACCTGGTGGTGTCTTCATCGCCTGCGGCACAGGGGAATTCCACGCCCTCGAGGCCGAGGAATTCGGCCGTGTGGTCCGGACCGCGGTCGAGGTGGTCGCCGGGCGAGTGCCCGTCTACGCCGGAGCGGGCGGCTCCGTCAGCCAGGCCAAGATCTTCGCGAAGGCCGCCGAAGAGGCCGAGGCCGACGGGCTGCTGCTTCTGCCGCCGTACCTTGTCGAGATGCCCCAGGCCGGCTTGGTCGCCTATACCCGCGAGGTGGCGTCCGCCGCCGACATGCCGGTCATCGTCTACAACCGCAACAACGCCCGCTACACCGAGGAATCGGCCATCGCGGTCTCCAAGATCCCCAATGTCATCGGATTCAAGGACGGCACAGGAGATCTCGACCAGGTCGCGCGCATCGTCCGCGCGGTCACCGATGCGACCGAAAGGACTTCTTGTTCTTCAACGGGATGCCGACCGCAGAGACGACACAGCAGGCCTACCGCGCGATCGGTGTGCCCCTGTACTCCTCGGCCACGTTCGCCTTCGCTCCCGATCTGGCGCTCGCGTTCTACGATGCGCTGGAAACCGGCAACGATGCCCTTGCGAACGCGCTGCTGCGGGAGTTCTACCATCCCCTCGTGCGCCTGCGTGACACGGTGCCGGGATATGCGGTGTCGCTCGTCAAGGCCGGCGTCGCGCTGGACGGCATACCCGCTGGCCCGGTCCGTTCGCCGTTGATCATGCCGACGGCTGAGGACGTGGCCGAACTGCGAAGGATCATCGCCGCCGGACGGGCCGTGCTTGCCGGGGCGCTCACCAGGGTGGTATAGCCGTGGCGCCCAGCCGGATTCGTATCACGGGCGCGCGCATCACTCCGGTGGCGTTCGTCGACCCGCCGCTGCTCAACACCGTCGGCGTGCACCAGCCGTACGCGCTGCGCGCGATCATCCAGCTGGACACAGACGCCGGCCTGGTCGGCCTCGGCGAGACGTATGCCGACCAGGCGCACCTCGCCCGGCTGCACGCCGCCGCTGACGCCATCACCGGTATGGACGTATTCGCGCTCAACGCGATTCGAGGCGCGATCGCCGACAAGCTCAGCGGCGACTCCCGCGCAGTGGGCACGGCTGGCATGATCACCTCGGCAAGCGCTGTCGATCAGGTGTTCTCGCCGTTCGAGGTCGCCTGCCTTGACGTGCAGGGCCACGCGACGGGCAGGCCGGTCTCGGACCTGCTCGGTGGCACGGTCCGCGACGCGGTGCCGTTCAGCGCGTATCTGTTCTACAAGTGGGCGGCGCACCCGGGTGGCGAGCCCGACGCGTTCGGTGAGGCGCTCGATCCGGACGGCATCGTCGCCCAGGCTCGTCGCATCGTGGACGAATACGGCTTCACCGCAATCAAACTCAAGGGTGGCGTGTTTGCACCCGAGGAGGAGATGCGCGGCCATCGAGGCCCTGCGGTCCGCGTTCCCCGAGCACCCGCTGCGCCTGGACCCGAACGCGGCGTGGACGCCGCAGACGTCGGTGAAGGTGGCCTCGGGCCTTGCGGGCGTCCTCGAATACCTCGAGGACCCGACACCTGGCCTCGACGGGATGGCCGAGGTGGCGCAGCAGGCGCCGATGCCGCTGGCGACCAACATGTGCGTCGTCGCGTTCGACCAGCTGGCGCCCGCGGTCGCGAAACAGTCGGTGCGCGTGGTGCTGTCCGACCATCACTATTGGGGCGGATTGCAGCGGTCCCGGCTGCTGGCGGGCATCTGCGAGAACTTCGGCCTCGGGCTGTCGATGCACTCGAACTCGCACCTGGGCATCAGCCTTGCTGCGATGGTGCATCTCGCCGGCGCGACGCCGAACCTCAACTACGCGTGCGACACGCACTGGCCGTGGAAGACCGAGGAGATCGTCAAGCCAGGGGCGCTGTCCTTCGTCGAGGGGTCGGTGGCCGTGCCGACGACGCCGGGCCTGGGGGTCGAGATCGACGAGGATTCCCTCGCAGCGCTGCATGAGCAGTACCTGCGGTGCGGGATCCGCGACCGCGACGACACCGGATACATGAAGAGCATCGATCCGAGTTATGAGGCGGTCAGCCCGCGCTGGTAGCACCTAGACTGATGCTCGATCGGCACGCAAAGTGCGTGCAGTGATACGAGGAGTGCATCGGTGTTTTCACTCGCCCGGCTGTCCTGCTTCGTCGCCGTAGCCGAGGAACTGCACTTCGGCAGGGCCGCCGAGCGGCTGCATATGACCCAGCCGCCGCTGAGCCGGCAGATCCAGCAGCTCGAAAGCGAGCTCGGCGTGCAGCTCATCGATCGCACCACGCGGACGGTGACGCTGACGCCCGCCGGGGTGGCGTTCCTGCCCGACGCGCGGCGGATCCTTCAGCTGGCCGAGGGCGCTGCGCAGACCGTGAAGCGCATTCCCGAAGGGGATCTCGGCACGGTCGTCGTCGGATTCACCGCGGCGTCCGCACATGTCGTGCTGCCCCGACTGTTGGGGGCGGCGCGGGAGAAGCTTCCCGACGTGAAGCTGGACCTGCGCGAGATGGTGACGGCGGTACAGCTCGAGGGACTGATGACCGGCGAGCTCGATCTGGGCATGGCGCGCCCGCCGGTGAAACGGCCCGGCCTGGTGTCGCGGCCGCTGCTGCACGAGCAGCTGATTGCCGCGCTGCCGGAGGCGCATCCGATGGCCGCGCTGGGGCGGCAGTTGACGCTGAACGATCTCGACGGCCAGGACGTGATCATGTACTCGCCGGTGCAGGCGCGGTACTTCAACGAGCTGCTGATCACGACATTCACGATCGCCGGAGCGACGCCGCGCTACGTGCAGTACGTGACGCAGGTGCACACGATGCTGGTGTTGGTCCGCTCGGGCATCGGCATCGCGCTGGTGCCTGCGTCGGCGGCGACGCTGCATCCCGACGGGGTGGTGTTCCGGTCGATCGGTGCGTTCCGGGAGCGGCCGGTGGAGCTGGACGCGGTGTGGCGGGGAGACAGTTCGAATCCCGCGCTGTTGCGGCTACTGAGAGACGTTCTGCCGCAACGGGAGTGGACGACGGACGATCTGGTCGAGGACGTGGTCGGCTAGCGCTGGGCAACCTCGAAATGCGACACCGTGGTCTCGCGATCGACGAGGTACTCGTCGTCCTCGGGGTAGAACACGGCGGCCTCGATGTCGGATCCCGCGAACGCGATGATGGCTCGACCATCCCCCAGGTCTCTCGTCCACATCTGGCAGCCGAGGTTGCCCGGCGTCGCCGCATACTCACGCAAACCTGTGCCGGTGATGTAGGCGACGTAGGCGTCCGCCTGCTTGGTCCGAACCCAGCCTCGCCACATCCGAGCGATCACGACGATCTCCTGTACGACGCCGGTCTCCTGCCCACAACCCCGTCACCCATGATCAGAGGCTACGCCGATCTCTCTGCGGGGGCTTTCGGCTGCGATGGTCGTGCTGATGTATCTACTGAGAGGCGTTCTGCCACAACGGGAGTGCACGACGGACGATCTGGTCGAGGATGTGGTGGGCTAGCGATTACTCTCGCACCTGGCGAGTGACGAGGCCCCCGGCGGATCGGGAATCCATAATGCACTGGGAATCCACCTGCTCACCTTCTCGCTCGTCGCCGTAGTAGACCCGGTACCCGTCACCCTCCGCCGTCCGGGTGACTGTGAACCATTGACCGGACTTGGGGTCTTGGATTGTGTCACCCTCCTGGATCTGGGCCGGCGGCACTTTCTCTGTGACATGTTCCGAACTCATCAGCCCTCCAGAATCGCGACCACCCCGTCACTCATGGGCGGAGGCTACGCCGAATTTCGCCGCGGCATGCAGTAGCTCAGAACTTGATATCACATGCGATATCAAGTTTCCGGAGGGCCTAATGGTCCGCTGAAATCCACCGCGGCTAAACCGACGCGGTGCCGATCAACCCTTCCCGGGTGACCAGCGCGGCGAGCGCGGCCTCGTCCAGTCCGGCGGTGCCCTCCGGCCGCATGGGCAGCACCATGTGCCGGCTCTCCGCGCTGGTGTCGTGCACAACGATCTCGGTGTCCGCCGGGAGCATCAGCCCGAACTCGGCCAGCACCGCCCGCGGGTCCCGCACGACGCGCGCCCGGTACGCCTCGCTCTTGTACCAAGACGGCGAAGGCCCGAGCAGCCCGATCGGGTAGCACGAGCACAGCGTGCACACGAGCACGTTGTGTGTCGTCGGGGTGTTCGGCACGACGGTCAGTCGCAGCGGCACCGGGCCGGTGCTCATCGACAGACCGAGTTCGTCGAGCGCCGCGTTCGCGTCGGCCAGAAGGCGCTCGCGGAAGGCGGGGTCGACCCAGGCCCGAGCCACGACCCTGGCGCCGTTCGCCGGCGATCCGGACAGCACCTGCCCGAGGATGTCGTCGAGTTGCTCGTCGCTGGTCAGCCCGGCGGCGATGAGCCGCTCCTCAAGCCGGCGTACCCGCACAGCTGTCTCGGAATTCGAGTGGCGCCCAGTCATTTAACGGCCTCCAGGTAGGACTCCCACAACTCGACCTGCACCCAATGCCCCGTCGCTTTTCCCCATAGGGCCTCGGCGGGGAAGCGGACGGTGTACACCGCCTCGACCCGCGCAGCGGCGACCCCCTGCGCGCGCTCGTCGGCGAGCGGCCATGTCCCCTGCACCTCCACCACCTCGCCGACGTGGCCGCGGGTGTAGCGGGGAATCCGGGTGTGGTGCGGCGGATCGACGGTCCGGGTGCGGACCCGGTCGCCGACCGCGAACCGAGGCTCAGCCATCGTTCCGAAGCGTGTCGGGCGCCGCCGTCGCCGAAAGCGACTCCACCGCGTGCAGCCACCGCTCGTAGTACGACGCCGCGAGGTACTCCGCGGGCGGCATCCGCTCAATCGCGTCGCGAAACTGGTCGAGGTTGTAGACCCCCTGCCGCAGCATCGCGACGTTCAGCGCGTACACCCGTGCCTCCCAGTCCGCGTGGAATGGGGGCTCGTCCGGTTCGATGGCGACCTGCCCGAAGCCGGACTGGCCGCCGACGTCATTGACCCGCGCCATGGTTCGCACTGTATCCGGCAATCCGAGCCATGGCCTATAGATTTGCCAAGCAGGAGTCGTGGTCGTCTTTGTTGCCTTGGTCGCCTTGGTTGCCCTGCGGGATCGACGTGTCGCGGATCGAATAATGTGCTGTCACACCGTCATCGGTGATCTGCACGCTATCCGCATGGATACCGAGCGGAAAATTCTCGGTGAGACGGGTGGTGAACGCGTCTAGCGCCGACTGCACCAAGTCGCTGGGCAGCAACAAACCCAGCCCGGTGACATCGACCACCTGCAGCGCCACTCGTCCGTCTGTAACCTGCGGCTTGGTGGTGACACCGCCCAGGTTTCCCTGCAGCTTGATGGTGCCGTCGTCCGGGTTGGCCTGGACCCTGGTGACCAAGCCACGCAACGGCGTGATCGCTTCCTGGATGCTCTGCTTCATCCCGTCGGCAGACCAGGTGATCATGGCGTCTAGGGCTCCCACGGTGCCCATGGTGTCGGCGTCGCCATCCAGCCGGACATCGTCGATCCGCACGTCGGCCTTCATGCCTCGGGCGTTGCCGATCCGATTGCCGGCCGTGTGGATCGAGATGTTCCTGTAGTGGCCGGTCGCGAGCTGAAGCAGAAGCGGCGTCGCGCCGAATGACACGCTCGCCTTGTCCTGCACCACGCATTCGATGGCAGCGGCCACCACGCTCTCGGCGCGGTGACGGGCGTACAGCTCACTGGCGAGCAGGCCGGCGGCGACGAAGCCGATCACGACCACCGCGATCAGGACTCTCTTCGATGTCGGGCTGCCCGGCGGTGGGCCGTAACCGGGCTGGCCTGGTGGCGGCGGGGGACGCTCTTCTTCCATCCCTTTATCGTGGACCCGCTTTGGCGCCGGGCAACCATAGTGAAGTTCAAAACGTGGAACCGCATGCGGGACCACGTTTCGGAGGTGCCTAATGGTCGAGAGCCTCGGGCTTATCGTCAAACTGTCGAGTGGATCTAAGAGTGCTAGCGTGAATCCATGATGTCGAGGACGAAAGTGGTTGTTGCCGCCGCCGGTTTGGCGTTGTCGCTCGGCACTGGAGCCGGGATCGCCTCGGCAACACCCGATACGAGTGCGATCGTCAATTCAACGTGCACCTATCCGCAGGTGATGGCCGCCCTAAACGACCAGTCACCCGAGACTGCCAACGAACTGAACGCCAACCCGATAGCGAGCGGGTGGCTGCAAAACCTCGTCGCCGCGCCGCCCGATCAGCGTGCCCAGATGGTCGAGCAAGTACAGGGCATCCCTGGGCTTCAGTCCTACCTTGGGGTGATCTACCAGGTCGCAGGTTCCTGCAACCGGTACTAAAGGCGCGCCGCCGGCATAGGCACGGGCGTGACGAGCTCTCCGCTCTCTAAGAAGCTGTCGAGGTTGCGCAGCGTGAGTTCCTCCATCGCCGCCCGGGTTTCCACCGTGCCGCTGGCGACGTGGGGCAACAAGACCACGTTGTCCATCGTCAGCAACGCCTCGGGAACCTGGGGCTCGTCCGCGAACACGTCAAGGCCTGCCCCCGCCAGCCGGCCGGAGACCAAAGCGTCGACAAGTGCGTCCTCGTCCACCACGCTGCCCCGCGCGATGTTCACCAGATACCCGTCCACACCCAGCGCATCGATCACCTCGCGGCTCACCAGCCGCTGCGTGCCGGAGCCACCCGCCGCCGCCACGATCAGCACATCCACACCGCGCGCCAGCTCCACCGGCGATCCCACATACGCGTACGGCGACCCTTCGACCTCGTGCCGGTTGTGGTACGAGATCTCACAACCAAACGCGCTGAGCCGCTTAGCGATTGCGCTACCGATCCGACCCAGTCCGATGATGCCGACGCGGGTGTTGCTCACCTGACGCGTCAACGGATACATCCCCTCGCGCGGCCACCGGCCCGCCCGCACATACCGGTCCGAAGCAGAGAACTGTCGCAACGTATCGATCATCAGCCCGACCGCCGTATCCGCCACACAATCCGTCAGCACGTCCGGCGTATTGCCTACCAGAACGCCTCGCTCCGCGGCCGCGTCCACATCCGTCGTGTCATAGCCGACCCCGAAGTTCACCACCGCGCCAAGGTTCGGCAGCGCCGCCATCAACCCGGCGTCCACACCCGTCCGCCCAGACGTGACCACCGCCCTGATCTCCTCGCCGTGCGCCGCCAGAAACTCAGCGGGCTCGTCCGGCAATACGTAGGCCGCGTAGTCCTCCTGAAGCGTCTTCGCCAACGACGGTTTCAACGGCCCGACCTGCAATACGGGACGGCTCTGCGGGGTGCGGGCTTCGGTGCTCATGATGTTCCCACCGTACGGCGACCTGCGAATACCCGTCCAACTCGGAATTCGCATGGACTTATACCCAACCGGCATGGCTACTCTATCGACAGGTCCAGCACGGCATCGTCGGTCCAAAAACCAAGCGTGAACTGGCATTTCGCCCAAGGGACACCTGCGAATCACTCACGAATTCAGCCACTTCGCCCGGGTTGACGCTCTTTCGGCGACGTCCTTACCGTGTGGTTGCGATCACACGTTCATCTACATACGTGGACGTCACCACAGCAGTCCCGGGAGGATCCATGGGCCCCGCAGCACGCACCACGCGGCGACGCCGAGCACTAGCCGTCGCGCTCGCGGGAATCACCGTCGCCGCGACCGGCTGCACCGTCGCCAACTCCCGTCACGGGGCATACGACCTCAACACGCTGCGGATCGTGCTGCCCGAAGAGCCACCGACTCTCGAGCCGTGCGAGAGCTCGCTGACGTCGACCGGAGTCGTCGTCCGCTCCAACATCACCGAACCGCTCATCGAACGCGATCCCAAGTCCGGCGAGCTCGGGCCGCTTCTTTCGACAGGCTGGCGGCAAGCCTCGCCCAACGAGTGGACCTTCGACATCCGCAAGGGCATCACCTTCTCCAACGGCGCACCGTTCGCCGCACAGGACGCCGCGTTCTCAATCGACCGCGCCGTCAACTCCGAACTCAACTGCAACGTCGACGGCTACGTATTCGGCGACGAGAAGCTGAAACTCGATGTCGTCAACGACACCACCCTGACGGTCACCACCGAAACCCCCGATCCGATTCTGCCGCTGCGCATCTCGTTCGTCGAGATCGTGCCCCGCAGCACCAGCACCACCGAAAAGGTGCGCGAGCCCATCGGCACCGGTCCCTACTCCATCGACGACTGGGAGTACGGGCAGAAGCTACGGCTGAAGCGCAACGACACCTACTGGGGCAAGAAACCCGCGTTCGCCCGCGCTGAATACCAGTGGCGCAGTGAGGGCAGCGTGCGCGCCGCGATGATCACCAACGACGAAACCGACATCGCGACGGGCCTCGGCCCTGAGGACGGCGCAGGCGACCTCGGTGTGGCGTTTCCCAATAACGAGACCACCGCGCTGCGGATCACCTGCACCGACCCGCCGCTGGACGACATCCGGATCCGGCAGGCCATCAACTACACCGTCAACCGCACCGGCATCGTCAAGGCACTGTTCCGCGGCATGGGTGAGCCGGCCGCACAGTTGATCCCGGACGGGGTCGTCGGCCACAACGCGGATCTGCGGCTGTGGCCACACGATCCGGAGAAGGCCAAGCAACTGGTGGCCGAGGCGAAGGCCGACGGCGTGCCGGTCGACAAGCCGATCCGTTTGATCGGCCGCACCGCACAGTTCCCGAAGATCACCGAGACCATGGAGGTCATCCAGAGCGAGCTCACCGAGATCGGCCTGTCCGCCCACATCGAGATGATGGACACGGCGGGTCAGCTGCAGTACCAGCTGCGGCCGTTCCCTGACAACGCCGGCCCATTCGTGGCGTTGATCATGCACGGCAACCAGGCCGGTGACGCCGCATTCAGCGTCGACCAGTACATGCGGACCGACGGTGCGCAAAATGGCTGCGGTACAGCCGCTTTCGACCATAAGATCGACACGGCCGGACAGCTTACCGGCCAGCAGCGTCAGGACACCTACGCCAAGCTGTTCGCGGCGGAACCGACCGAGGTCGCCCAGTTCGCGTACATCGCGCACATGAACGGGGTGCTCGGCAAGTCGCCTCGCGTCGACTATCAACCCAATTCCGCTACGGGTGACGAAATGCGTCTCTCTGAGATGACCTTCGCGTCCGCCGACCGCACCGACGCCCAGTAAGGAAGGCCAGTTATGTTCTCCTTCGTAAGGCGCCGGATGTACACAAGCGCCCTTCCGTTGATCATCGTGCTACTTGGCGTGTTCCTTCTCGCCCGGCTCACCGGCGACCCAACCAACCTCTACCTTCCCGAGTCGGCCACCCCCGAACAGCGCGCTGCGTTCGCCGCGCAGAACGGGTTCGACCAACCGGTGCTCACCCAGCTCGGCGACTACTTCAAGGGCGTCATCCACCTCGACTTCGGCACCTCACTTCGCACCGGTGAATCCGCGTCGGCGATGGCGCTGAGAGCCTTCCCCGCGACCCTCCAATTAGCCCTCACCACAATGCTTCTGGCGATCGTGCTCGCCGTGATCATCGGCTGCTGGGCCGCCTACCGGCCCAACTCCATTGCCGACCGCTTCTCGAGCATGCTGTCGATGACCGCCGCCAGCATCCCGGATTTCTGGTTCGCCATCACCGGCGTCTGGCTTTTCGCCGTCCTGCTCGGCTGGTTGCCCACCTCCGGCGTCGACAGCGGCCTGTCCTGGATCCTGCCCATCGCCACGCTGATGATCCGCCCGCTGGGCGTGCTCACCCAAGTGGTCCGCGGCGCAATGGTTTCCGCGCTCTCCGCACCCTACGTACGGCTGGCACGCAGCAAGGGCGCCAGCGATCTGCGCGTCGTCACCCACCACGCGCTGCGCAACGCCGCCGCCCCGGCGTTGACGGTCGCGGGCGACCTGGCCGTGGGCCTGATCAACGGCGCGGTCGTCGTCGAGGCCATCTTCGGCTGGCCCGGCATCGGCAAGCTGATGATCGACGCGATCCTGCAGCGCGACTTCGCCGTCCTGCAGGCGGCCGTGCTTCTGACGGCCGTGAGCATCTTCGCCCTGAACATCCTCATCGACGCCTGCTACGCACTGCTCGACGCCCGCGTGCGCGAACCGGTTATGGCCTAGGAGACACATGAGTACCCAACTCGATCTGGTTCCGGTCAAGCCGACCACGGCGATCGTCGGCGAGCCCGAAACCCGCAAGCGCTCGAAGTGGTTCCGGCTGCTGATCAATGACCGCGTCGCCGCCGCGGCGGCCATAGTGCTCGGACTGGTCTTCCTCACCGCCATCTTCGGCCCGATGCTCGTCGGCAATCTCGCGACCCACATCAATCTCGACAACTCCAACCAGGCGCCCTTCACGCTGGCGCACGGCTGGGCCAACGTGCTTGGCACCGACCCGCTCGGCCGCAGCATGCTGGCGCGGCTCATCGTCGCCTGCCGCACCACCCTTTCGGTCGCGATCCCCGCGGTCGTGATCTCCGCCGTCGTCGGGTCGGCCATCGGAATGTGGGCCGGTTACTACCGCGGCTGGCGCGAGACCGTCGCGATGCGCGTCGCCGACGTGATCATGAGCTTCCCGTCGCTGCTGCTCGCGGTCGTCGTGCTCTACGTGTTCTCCCCGAGCGCCGCGAACATCGTTCTGGTGCTGGCGATCACGCGAATCCCGGTCTACCTGCGCACCGCCCGCGCAGAATCCGCCGAACTGCAGAGCCGGCTGTTCGTCGACGCCGCCCGCACCTTCGGCGCCAGCGCGCACTCCATCATCTGGCGCCACGTGCTGCCCGTCGTGCTGCCGACGCTGCTGACCGTCGCGACGCTGGACTTCTGCTACGTCATGCTGGCGGAGAGCTCCTTGAGTTTTCTGGGCATCGGCATCCAGCCGCCCGACGTCAGCTGGGGCCTGATGGTGTCGCAGGGCCGCACCTACCTGCACACCGCGTGGTGGCTGTCGTTCTTCCCCGGCGTGGCCATCGTCATCACCACCGTGTCGGCCACCATCCTGGCCGCCTGGGCCCGCATCGCCACCGATCCCGGGCAGCGGTGGCGCCTGACCGTCCCGCAGAAACGCCTGTCCCGCTTCACCAAGACCACGAAGGCCCTGTCATGACCGCTGTCGCAGAACGCCCGGTACTCGAAGTCGACGGCATGAGCGTCGAGATCCGCACCATCACTGGCACCCTGCGCGCCGTCAACGACGTGAGCTTCCAGGCCCGTCGCGGCGAAACACTGGCCCTGCTCGGTGAGTCCGGCTGCGGCAAGTCGATGACCGCCACCGCGTTGGTCGGGCTGCTGGAGCCGGTCGCCGACGTCGTCACCGGCAGCGCCACTCTCGGCGGCGTCGACCTGTTCAAGGTGGGCCGCGCGAAGCGGCGTGAGATGGCGGGCACCGACCTCGCGATCGTCTTCCAGGACGCGCTCACCGCGCTCAACCCGCTCTACACCGTGGGAACCCAACTGGCCGAACCGTTCCGGATCCACCACGGCATGAGCGCCAGGGAGGCCAAGCGCAAGGCCGTCGAGCTGATGGAACGCGTCGGCATCCCGCAGCCCGAGACACGGCTGACCTCGTACCCCCACCAGTTCTCCGGCGGCATGCGGCAGCGCCTGCTTATCGCGATGGCCGTCGCGCTCAATCCCAGCGTGCTGATCGCCGACGAACCCACCACAGCGCTCGACGTCACCGTGCAGGCCCAGATCATGGCGCTGCTGCGCGACCTGCGGACCGAGTACGACATGGCCGTTGTGCTGATCACCCACGACCTCGCGCTGGTCGCCGAGGAGGCCGACCGCGTCGCAGTGATGTACGCGGGCAACATCGTCGAAACCGGTCCGGTGGCAGAGGTTTTCGCTAACCCGCAACACCCGTACACCAAGGGCTTGCTGAACTCCGTTCCCGTCAACGCCCGCCGCGGCGACGAGCTCAAGTCCATCGGCGGCGTACCGCCGGACCTGCACTCGATCCCCGACGGCTGCGTCTACCAGGCCCGCTGCCCGCTGGCCCGCGACATCTGCGCGACGAAGCGACCCGATCTCGATCCCGTCGGGTCCCACCACAAGACCGCCTGCCACTTCCCCGAAGAGGTGAAGAATGTCTGAGAACCTGCTCGAGGTCCGCGACCTGCGCAAGTCGTTTCGGGTGCCCAACGCGGGCAAGAAGAGGCTGCGCGCGCTCGACGGCATCACCCTCGACCTGCCCCGCGGCGAGACCCTCGGGTTGGTCGGCGAGTCCGGCTGCGGAAAGTCCACGCTGGCAAGGACATTGCTGATGCTGGAGCGTCCCGACTCTGGCACCGTGCGATTCGACGGCATCGACCCGTTCGGCCTGCGCGGCAAGGACCTGCTGGCGTTCCGACGCCGCGTGCAGATGGTCTTCCAGGATCCGTACGCCTCGCTGAACGCTCGTATGTCGGCGGGTGACATCGTTGCCGAGCCGTGGCGCAGCCACAAGGGCCTCTACAAGAGTCGGCGCGACCGCGATATGCGTGTGCGGGGACTGTTCGATCTCGTCGGGCTCGGCGCGAAGGCGGTGGACAAATACCCGCAGGAGTTCTCCGGCGGCCAGCGCCAACGCATCGGCATCGCACGCGCATTGGCGCTCGATCCCGACGTGATCATCTGCGACGAGCCGGTTTCCGCGCTCGACCTTTCCGTGCAGGCGCAGGTGCTCAACCTGCTCAACGGTCTGCAGGGCCAGCTGGGCATCTCCTACATCTTCATCTCGCACGACCTCTCGGTGGTCCGCCATGTCGCCGACCGGGTCGCGGTGATGTACCTCGGCCGGATCATCGAATCCGGGCCGACGGAAGCGGTTTTCGACCGCCCCAATCACCCTTACACCGCGGCGTTGATGTCCGCGGCGCCGACGCTGGATGGTGCGCAACGCAACGGGCGGATCCTGCTCAAGGGCGAGGTGCCCTCCCCGCTCAACCCGCCGTCGGGCTGCCGGTTCCGGACGCGCTGCTGGAAGGCCACCGACGTCTGCGCGACCACTGCGCCGCCGAACGCGGTCGACCCCGAGATCGCCGAACACAGTGCGGAGTGCCACCATCCCCTTCTGCAGGAGGGGAGCGCGCTGGTGTCGGCATGAGCGTCCTTGGGTACTCCGTTGTGGCCCTTGCCATCCTGCTGGCCTCATGCCTGCAGGCGTCGATCGGGTTCGGTATCGGCATGCTCGCCGCACCGGTGGTCGCGCTCGTCGATCCGGGTCTGATTCCCGGCACACTGATCATGGTCGCGACCCTCGTCACGCTGATGGTCGTGGTGCGCGAACGCGAGGACATCGACCTGCACGGAACCGGATGGGCGCTCGTCGGCCGGGTGCCGGGCACCATCGCGGGCGCAGTGATGTTGGCGATGCTGCCGCATCGCGCGCTGGCCATCCTGCTGGCCGGTGTGGTACTCGTCGGCGTGGTGATCACAAGCACGGGATGGATTCCCGCGCCGAGGCGACGCAACGTGGTGCTCGCCGGGGCGACCTCCGGCCTGCTCGGCACCGCAACCTCTATCGGCGGCCCGCCGATGGCGCTGGTGTGGCAGCGCAACAGCGGCGCCCGGCTTCGCGGGACGATGAGCGGCTTCTTTCTCGTCGGCTCGATGATGTCGATCGCCGCGCTCACCGTCGCAGGCGCCGTCGACACCCGCACCCTGTGGGGATTCGCGGTGATGATCCCGGCGGCCGTAGCCGGATACGCCCTATCGCTGCGGATCAACCGGTATCTCGACCCGAAACGATTGCGGTGGTTGGCAATCGGCGCCTCAACAGTCGGCGCCGTCGCGCTGATCGGCCGCGAACTGCTGGCCATCTGACAGGAGGGGACGTGACACAGGAGCCATCGGAGACGCCGGACATCGCCGTGCGCAAGGTGAAGTCCGCCGTGCGGACCGTCGAGCTGCTCGAGTATCTGGCCGCCCGCCCCGAGCACCCGGCTCGGCTGCGCGAGATCAGCGACGCACTCGCCATGCCGCGCAGCAGCGCGCACGCCCTGCTGCGCACCCTGGTCGCCCAGGGCTGGGTGCGGTCGGACGCGACGGGCACGCTGTACGGGATCGGCGTGCGCGCGCTGCTCGTCGGCACGAGCTATCTGGACAGTGACCCGTACCTTCCGCTGATCACCCCGTTCCTCGACGATCTACGCCAAGACCTCGACGAGACGTTTCACCTCGGCAGGCTCGACGGCACCGACATCGTGTACCTGGCCACACGCGAATCCCAGCAATACACCCGCGCATCGAACAGGGTCGGCAGGCGGCTGCCCGCCTACACCACCGCGCTTGGCAAGTCGCTGCTCGCTGAGCGCTTCGGCACCGAACGCGACGAGCACGTCCCTGCCCCGCTGACGCCACTCACCACCAACACGATCGTCGACCGCGGCGCACTCGATGAGACGCTCGACGAGGTGCGGGTGCGCGGTTACTCCACCGACGACCAGGAGAACACCATGGGGCTGCGCTGTTTCGCCGTCGCGCTGCGCTACTGCCAGCCAGCGCAGGACGCCATCAGCGCCTCGGTACCCGTGGGGCGCCTGACGCCGCAACGCGAGCGCGAGATCGTCGACGCGCTGCGCGCCATGGGAGACAAGGTCTCGCGCGTGGTGCGCCCATTGGCCAACGGCGACAAATGGTTCGCCTCGTAAGGAGATTCACATGAGCACCCCCGTCGTACGCGATATGACAGTGGTTCCGATCGCAGGCCACGACAGCATGCTGCTGAACCTCAGCGGCGCGCACGGGCCGTTCTTCACCCGAAACCTGGTGATCCTCACCGACTCCGACGGCAACACCGGCGTCGGAGAGGTCCCTGGCGGCGAGCCAATCCGGCGTACCCTCCAGGACGCACGCGCTCTCGTGGCCGGACGTGGCATCGGCGACCACCACGCCGTGCTCAACGACATGCGCCGCGCATTCGCCGACCGGGACGCGGGCGGCCGCGGCGCGCAGACGTTCGACCTGCGAGTCGCCGTGCACGCCGTGACAGCCGTCGAGTCGGCGATGCTCGACCTCCTAGGCAAGCACCTCGGGGTGCCGGTGGCGGCGCTGCTCGGCGAAGGCCAACAGCGCGACCGCGTGCAGGCCCTTGGATATCTGTTCTTCGTCGGCGATCGCACCAAGACCGAACTCGCGTATCGGTCGGCGGCCGACGAGAGCGCCCGCGCCGATGAGTGGCTGCGGCTACGCCACGAGGAAGCCCTTTCGCCCGATGCCGTCGTCCGCCTCGCCGAGGCCGCCCGCGACCGCTACGGGTTCCGCGACTTCAAACTGAAGGGTGGCGTGCTACCCGCGGCCGACGAGGCCAAGGCGGTGATCGCACTTGCCGACCGTTTCCCGGATGCCCGAATCACGTTGGACCCCAACGGCGGCTGGCTGCTCGACGACGCGGTGAAGATCTGTCGCGAACTGACCGGGGTGCTCGCCTACGCCGAAGACCCTGTCGGGCCCGAGGGCGGCTTCTCCGGTCGCGAGGTGATGGCCGAATTCAAGCGCGCCACCGGACTGCCCACGGCAACAAACATGATCGCCACAGACTGGCGCGAACTGGGGCATGCCATCCGGGCAGGCGCGGTCGACATCCCGTTGGCGGATCCGCACTTCTGGACCATGGCAGGCTCGGTGCGCGTCGCCCAGCTCTGCGATGCGTGGGGCCTGACATGGGGTTCGCACTCCAACAACCACTTCGACGTGTCGCTGGCGATGTTCACCCACGTCGCCGCCGCTGCGCCAGGCGACATCACCGCCATCGACACCCACTGGATCTGGCAGGACGGCCAGCGGATCACCACCGAGCCGTACGCGATCGTCGACGGCTGCCTGACCGTGCCCGACAAGCCCGGGCTGGGTGTAGAACTCGACATGGACGCGGTCGATGCGGCGCACGAGCTGTATCAACGCGAAGGCCTCGGCAGCCGCGACGACGCCGATCGCCATGCAGTACCTCATTCCGGGTTGGGTGTTCGATCCCAAACGACCTGCCCTGCAACGATGAAGATCGTCGTCAACGACCCCAACCTGGCGCCGCACCGGGAGCGATTCGAAGCTGCGGTGGACGGAAAGGTGTCCTGGTACCAGGGTGGTGTGCCGCTGGAGGAGCTGAGAGACGCCGAGGTGTATGTCGGCAGCCGATTCACCGCCGAAATGGCGGAGGCCGCCGAGAAGCTGCGGTTGATTCACGTCGCTGGGGCGGGCACCGACAAGGTGCAATTCGACGCGCTGGCGCCGGACGTTCTGGTGGCCAACACGTTTCACCATGAGCGGTCGATCGCGGAGTACGTGGTCGCGGCGGCGGTGATGCTGCGCCGTGACTTCCTGGCCCAGGACCGGCAGCTGCGCCGCAACGAGTGGGCGACGTCGGTGTACGACGCTGCGATTCCCCAGGCCGACACTCTTGGCGATGCACACGTCGGATTCGTCGGCTTCGGCCATATCGGCAGGACCGCGTGGAACCTGTTGCGCGCGTTCGGATGCACCGGCACGGCCGTCACCGGATCGGGCCAAGTCCCAGAGTGCGGCCTAACGTGGGCTGGTGACACCAGCGAGCTGGACAGGCTGCTGACGGAATGCGACGTCGCGGTGGTGTCGGCGCCGCTGAACGAGCACACCGAGGGCATGATCGGTGCCGAGCAGTTGCGCACACTCGGCTCGGACGGGGTGTTGATCAATGTCGGCCGCGGTCCGCTGGTGCAGGAGCAGGCGCTGTACGACGCGCTTGCCAACGGTGTCATCCGGGCAGCGGCGATCGACGTTTGGTATCGCTATCCGTCGAGCGACGGCGACGGCCCGCCGAGCGATCTGCCGTTTGCCGAGTTGCCGAACCTGTTGATGACGCCGCACTCGTCGGGCGTCACCCGTGACACGTTCACGGGGCGCATCGACGACATCACGGCGAACATCGGGCGGTTGCAGCGGGGTGAGCCTCTGCAGAACGTGGTGACCGTTTAGGCCAACGTGTCCCAGAACCGGGCGAGGGCCTCCGCGCCGCGAGCCGGGTCCTGCAGCATCCACCAGTGTCCAAGTCCCTCAAGGACTTCCGTGTGGGCGCTGGCTCGGTCAGCGGCCCTACGCCGGATTTCGTCGGAGCCGATGTAGGGGTCCTCAGTGGCCAGTAGCGACAGTCCCGGCCGGACTGCGGCGTTCTTAAGCGCGCGACCAGCCTCGGCCATCGCGGGTTGGCGCGCCGAACGGTACAACGACAGGATCGCCCGGCCCATCTCCGGACCCTGGGCCGGGGCGATCGTTGTCGCGATGTCCAGCGGAATGCCGAACTGTTCCATCCGTTCGGCTCGGTCCTGGACCGTGCCACCCAGCAGCTCGTCGACCAGCTTCTCGCCCTCCTCCGGCGTCTGCCACACCTGGGCCAGGTCGTGCCAGACATACTCGGGGTCGAACAACCCGACGACGTCGCTGGCCCAGCTGCGGACGAGTTCCGGCCGATGCATGACCACGTTCACTACGTGGCCGCCTCCCCAGTCATGCCCGACTAGATCGACAGGGCCGTTGAACCCCGCCAGCTCGTCCTCGAGCCAGTCCCGGTAGTCGAGGTAGGTCGCCGCGAAGTCGTCGGGCAGTGGGGCGCCGAATCCCGGTGGTGACAGCCGCACCACATCGTCGCGCCCGAGAGCGTCGACTAGCGGGCCCCAGATAGCGTCGGTCTCGGGGTTGCCGTGCACGAGAACCACAGTCATGGTCGACATCCTGGCACGGCGCAATGTCGCCGGGAATCCCTAGCCCGATGCGTATTGCAACGGCGGCTCGGACGAATCCACCCGACCGTTGCTCGAGATCGTCAGCCGATCGGGCCGCACCTCGTAGCGGGCTCCGTCGGCGGGGTTGGTGACGTCGAATCCGCCGCCGGCGGGGACCGCATTGGCGAGTTGCAGGTTGGCGCCGTCGCTCAGCCGTTCGCCGCGGTAGGTGTAGCTGCCCGGCGCTGTCTCGCACACCACCGCCAGTGAGCTCACTGTTCTGATCGCTGCGACTGGTGTGCTTCCCTCTTCGCAACGGGCCGTATGGCCGACGAAGCCCTGCGCATCAGTTCCTGGCATCGCGGGCAGCGGTGTCGAGCTTGTCGACGGCGCCGATGTGGCGGACGGCTCGACCGTTTCGGTCGTCGTGCTCACCGACGGCGGCGACACAGCGAGCGTGGTCTGTGACGGGTTGCCGCTGTCCTCATTGCCGGACATCAACTGCGCAGCGAGAACCACCGCCACCCCCAACAACACGATCGTCGCCACGCCCAGCGCCACCGGCGTGGCTCCGAACCGAGATTTCCGTCGCGGCGTCTCCGGCCGCGGAACCTCCGGCGGGTACGGCGTGTAGCCGGTGCCAGCTGGATTCGGGAACACCGCTGAGAACTGCCTGGTGTTCGACGGCGGAGTCGGCCGAGCAGGTGCCGTCGACGGCGCAGGAGCCCCGAATGCCGCAGCGGTCGCGGCCTTGGCCAGTTCGCCCGTGGAGGAGAAGCGTTCCGACGGCGTCTTGGCCATGCCCTTGGCGATGACATCGTCGAACGCGCGGCTGATTCCGCGGCGCATGATGCTCGGCCTCGGCGGCGGCGAGAACATGTGCGCCATCATCAGCTGCCTCAGATCTCCCGTGTCGAATGGCGGGCGACCGGTGAGACATTCGTAGAGCAGGCACGTCAGCGAATACACGTCCGCTGGCGGCCCGACCGGTCCGTCGCCGAACCGTTCTGCGGACATATACGCGCACGACCCGATCACCAACCCCGTCGTCGTCATGCTCGGGTCACCGCCGCCGTGGGCGATCCCGAAGTCGACCAAGTAGGCGAAGTCATCCGGTGTGAGCAGGACGTTCTCCGGTTTGATGTCGCGGTGCACCAGGCCGTCCGAGTGCGCGGCGTCCAGCGCGGCCGCCACCTGCGCGACGATCGATGCGGCCCTGTTCGGGTCCAGTGCGCCGCTGGCCCGCAGCTCATCCTTGAGGCTGGCGCCTTCCACCAGTCGCATGTCGATGTACAGGACTCCGTCGATGTCTCCGAAGTCGTGCACAGGAATGACGTGCGGCTCCTGCAATCGCGCCGCCATTCGCGACTCGCGCCTGAAACGCTCCTGGAAGCCCGGGTCCGCGGCCATGTCCGCGCGCAGCACCTTGACCGCCACCGTCCGGTCCTTGATGGTGTCGTAGGCGCGATACACCTCACCCATGCCGCCGACACCGATCAGAGAATTCAGCTCGTAGGGCCCGAAACGGGTGCCCAGACGCGAGCCACCGGGTGGGGAGGGCATTCCGATCCTTTCTTGCTTGGACGGGCAGCGATACCCCGTGTTCCCGCATTCGATGCTCGCGTAACACATCTGTCAGACAGAGGCTGTCGAAGTTGAGGCGCAGCAAAGGAACTGGGGTCGCAGGCAACTCCGCCGACGAGCACGCAGGTACCACCGTACGGGGAGCTGATCGGTGCCGCATCCGCGCAGTGACGAAGGACACTCAAGGACACAAATGCGCGTTAGATTGAACAACTAACCGATGCTGTGCGTATCTCAGTACAGGGGAACTGAGCGGAGGACCTACGCTGCTGCATCGGATCGCCCGGCTGGCCATTGTCGCACCGAGACGTGTCATCGCGTCCGCGGTGTTGTTGACCGTCGCCCTGGGAATATTTGGAGTTCCCGTTGCGAAGAGTCTGTCTGCCAGCGGCTTCGGTGACCCGGCGTCTGAATCCGCCGGGGCGACTCAATTCCTGACCGAGAAGTTCCATCAGGGCGATGTTCAGTTGCTGCTCGTCGTCTCGACACCCGACGGCATCGACAGCACAGCTGCTCGCGAGGTAGGCGACGAGATCGTCGACCAACTGCGCAGTTCGCCACATGTCGCGCAGGTGAGCTCACCATGGACCACGCCGCCGGCCGCCGCAGCGGATCTGGTCAGCCGCGACCGCACGTCAGCACTCATCGTTGCAGGTATCACCGGCGACGAGAGCCAGCAGCAGAAGTACGCCAAGGAGTTGACCGACCGAGTGGCCCACGACCGCGGCGGCGTCACGGTCCGGCCGGGTGGAACCGCGATGGTCAACGTCCAGATCACCGAACAATCGCAGCGCGATCTGCTGGTGATGGAGGCGCTGGCGATCCCGCTGAGTTTTCTGGTGCTGGTCTGGGCGTTCGGCGGCCTGGTGGCCGCCGCGCTGCCGGTGGGCGTCGGTGTGATGGCGATCATTGGCGGACTCGCGGTTCTTCGGCTGATCTCGTTTGCCACCGATGTATCGATCTTCGCCCTCAACCTCACCACCGCGATGGGCCTTGCTCTGGCGATCGACTACACCCTGCTGATGATCAGCCGGTTCCGCGACGAGCTGGCCGAAGGAGCGAGCCGCGACGACGCCATCATGCGGACGATGGTGTCGGCGGGCCGCACCGTGATGTTCTCGGCCACCACGGTCGCCTTGTCGATGGCGGTCCTCGTGCTGTTCCCCATGCACTTCCTGAAGTCGTTCGCCTACGCGGGCGTCGCGACCGTCGCCTTCGCTGCAGCTGCCGCGATCGTGGTGACGCCCGCCGCACTCGTCCTGCTCGGCGGTCGCCTGGACTCGCTCGACGTGCGCCGGGTGGCTCGTCGAATGCTCGGCCGCCCCGAACCGCAACCCGTTCCCGTCGAGCGGAGATTCTGGTACCGCTCCGCGAGTTGCGTTATGCACAAAGCAGTTCCGCTCGGTTTGGCAGGTGTGGCGCTGCTGTTAATGCTTGGCGCGCCATTCCTGAGCGTGCGCTGGGGGTTCCCCGACGATCGTGTGTTGCCGAAGTCGGCCTCCGCTCATCAGGTCGGCGACCAGCTGCGGCGCGACTTCGTCAACAACTCCGACGCCTCGGTAACCGTCGTCGTTCCAGATGCCAACGGCGTCAGCGCATCCGACATCGACAGGTATGCCGCCGACCTGTCCCGCGTGCTCGACGTGATCGCGGTGTCGGCCCCGACAGGAACATTCACCGACGGAAACCGAGTCGGCCCGCCGTCGGCGCCTGCCGGACAGATCCCCGGTAGCGCGTTCCTCACCGTCGAAAGCTCGGCTCCGCTGTTCTCCGACCAGTCGGAAACTCAGCTCGACCGATTGCACGCGGTGCCCGGCCCCGCAGGCAAGCACGTCGACATGACGGGAACGGCCCAGACCAACCGTGACAGCGTCGACGCCATCGGCGCGAAGCTGCCGCTGGTGCTCGGGCTCATCGCCGTCATCATGTTCGTGCTTCTGTTCCTGCTGACCGGCAGCATCGTCATGCCGCTGAAAGCGTTGGTGCTCAACGTTCTTTCGCTGACCGCCGCGTTCGGTGCGCTGGTGTGGATCTTCCAGGACGGCCATCTAGGTGCGCTCGGCACCACACCGACCGGCACGTTGGTGGCCAATATGCCGGTGCTGTTGTTCTGCATCGCCTTCGGTCTTTCGATGGACTACGAGGTGTTCCTTGTCTCGCGCATCCGCGAGTTCTGGCTGATCGCCGGAGCCGATGCGGCGACGGAGGGCCGAGCCAGGACGCGGGCCGACAACGACGAGAGTGTGGCCCGTGGCATCGCCCACACCGGACGGATCATCACCGCCGCCGCGCTGATCATGTCGATCTCCTTCGCCGCGTTGATCGCCGCCAATGTGTCGGTCATGCGGCTGTTCGGCCTTGGGCTGACGCTGGCGATCCTTGTCGACGCAACATTGGTGCGGATGGTGCTCGTGCCCGCGTTCATGCACGTTATGGGCCAATGGAATTGGTGGGCGCCGCGATGGTTGGGCTCGGTGCACCGGCGTCTCGGTTTCAACGACGGCCATCCGCCTATTGCACAGGAATCACACAGCGGAGCGATCGAACCGACCAGTCCCGGGCATCGTGTCTAGTAAGTGAGTGTTATTGCAGGCGTAAATGGAGTGGTTCCGCCCAACCGCTACACCCAGGATGAGATCACCGAGACCTTCGTCAAGGTTCCCGGCTTCGCCGGATTCGAACAGGTCGTGCGCGGCCTGCACACCAACGCGAAGGTCAACAGCAGACATTTCATCCTTCCGATCGAGCAGTATTTGACGCTTGGCGACTTCGGCGAAACCAACGACCTTTTCATCGAACACGCGGTGGAACTGGGCTGTGCGGCATTGTCGGGCGCGCTCGAGGACGCGGGTCTGCAGCCCAGCGACGTCGACGTGATCGTCACAACGACCGTGACCGGTGTTGCCGTGCCTTCGCTGGACGCCCGCATCGCCGGACGGCTCGGTCTGCGACCCGACGTGCGCCGGGTGCCGATCTTCGGCCTTGGCTGCGTGGCCGGTGCGGCGGGAGTGGCGCGGCTGCACGACTATCTGCGCGGTGCACCCGACGATGTCGCCGCACTGGTGTCCGTCGAGTTGTGTTCGCTGATGTACCCGGCCTGCGAGCCGGCAATGGCCAGCCTCGTCGGCAGCGCGCTGTTCGGTGACGGCGCGGCCGCTGTCGTCGCAGTCGGCGAGCGTCGCGGGCTTCGGGACGGGATGACCGGCCCGGACGTGCTCGCGACACGCAGCCGGCTGTACCCAGACTCGCTTGGCACGATGGGTTGGGACGTCGGCCCCGCGGGCTTCCGGCTGGTGCTGTCGCCCGATCTACCCGACCTCATCGAGCGGTATTTCGCCGACGACGTCACCGGCTTCCTTGGCGAGCACGGTCTGACCATCGACGACATCGGCTCATGGGTTTCGCACCCTGGAGGCCCGAAGGTGCTCGAGGCGATCACCGCCGCCCTCAGCCTCGACGACGACGCACTCGAGTTGTCGTGGCGCTCGCTCAGCGAGATCGGCAACCTCTCGTCGGCGTCGGTGCTGCACATACTGCGCGACGCGCGCGCGAAGCCGCCGCCGTGCGGAACGCCGGGCCTGCTGATGGCGATGGGTCCCGGGTTCTGCGCGGAACTGGTGCTGCTGCGTTGGCACTGAGCTGTTCATGATCGCCTATGTGCTGCTGATCGCCGCGGTGGCCGTCGAACGGGTCGCGGAACTGGTTGTGTCCCAACGCAATCTCGCATGGAGTCGCGCTCGCGGCGGCGTCGAGTTCGGCGCGCGGCACTATCCGGTGATGGTTGCGCTGCACACCGGCCTGCTGGCGGGATGTCTGGCGGAGGCGTTCTACCGACCGTTCGTTCCCGCGCTGGGCTGGCCGATGCTGGTGGTTGTACTGGCCGCACAGGGACTGCGCTGGTGGTGCATCGCGACGCTCGGCCGACAGTGGAACACCCGCGTCGTCGTCATCCCCGATGCGGCGCGGGTGACCGGTGGCCCGTACCGGTTCTTCTCCCACCCGAACTACGTCGCGGTCGTCGTCGAGGGCATCGCGCTGCCGCTGGTGCACACGGCGTGGGTCACCGCTGTGGTGTTCACCGTCATCAACGCGGCGCTGCTCCGAACCCGCATCGGCGTCGAGAACTCCGCACTCGCGAGCCTGCGGTGATCGACCTGCTGGTGGCGGGCGGCGGACCGGCAGGGCTGGCCACCGCGATCCTCGGCGCCAGGGCCGGGCTCGAGGTGGTCGTTGTCGAGCGGCGGCACGGACCCGTCGACAAGGCGTGCGGCGAAGGCCTGATGCCGCACGCCGTCGAGTTGGTGCGCCGCCTCGGTGTTGAGCCGCCGGGCAAGCCATTTCACGGCATCACTTACCTCGACGGTGACCGTTGCGTCACCGGACGTTTCCGCGGGGGGCCCGGGCGCGGAGTGCGCAGGACGGCCTTGCACGCCGGGCTGTTGGAAGCGGCGACGGCGGCCGGTGTCCGCCTTGAGCATGGGGTTATCGGACCGGTGAGTCAGGACGCACTGTCGGTGCACTGCAGCGGTTTTCGTGCCCGCTACCTGGCTGCTGCGGACGGGTTGCATTCGCCGATCCGAACCGCGCTCGGCCTGGCACGCGCATCGGGCGGGCCGCGTAGGTGGGGAATTCGCCGCCATATCTTGATGGCGCCGTGGAGCGACTGCGTCGAGGTGTACTGGTCCGACGGCGCGGAGGCCTACGTCACTCCGGTCGCCGACGACTGTGTCGGCGTCGCGATCCTCACCTCGCGCAAGGGTGGGTTCGACGAGCACTTTGGCGCGTTTCCGGCACTGCAGGAGCGGGTGAATGGTCAGGCTCACGGCGCTGACCGTGCGGCGGGCCCGCTGCGGCAGAAGGTGCGCAGCCGGACGGCGGGCCGGGTGATGCTGGTCGGTGACGCCGCAGGGTACGTCGACGCCTTGACCGGCGAGGGTCTTGGCATCGCGTTCGGCGCGGCGGAGCTGTTGGTGGAATGCGTGACGGCGCGCCGGCCGCAGGATTACGACCGCCGCTGGCGCCGGATGTCGCGACGGTATCGGCTGCTGACGGCGGCCGTGCTGCAGGCGAGTGCGACGCCCGTGGTGCGGTCGCGGATTGTGCCTGCGGCGGCACAGTTTCCGAGCGTGTTCCGCGGCGTCGTCAACCTGCTGGCTGAATAACAGGACTCGGCGAGCCGCTCACGGGCGCCTGGCGCTTCGCCCGCACCCGAATGCGACCGCCGCTGTGCGGCACCATGATCACGTGTTTGACCTTCTGCCGTTCGCCGTCGTCCGTCGTCGTGGCCAACTCGACCCGACGCAGGATCTCGCGAAGCACCACCCGCATCTCGACATTCGCGAAAGTCGCACCGAGGCAACGGCGATTGCCGCCGCCGAACGGGAACCACGTCGTCGGGCTCAACGTCGCACCCACCATCCGGTCGGGATCGAACCGCTCCGCATCGGGGTACACCTCGGAATCGCTGTGCACCAAGCCGATTGCGGGGACGACCATCACCCCTACGGGTAGCTGATAGCCGGCCAGCTCCACTGGCTCCTTCAGTATCCGGCCCACGTCGTACACGACCGGGCGGATGCGCAGCGTCTCCTTGCCCACCGCGTCGAGATACTCATCGCCCGCCGCATCCTCCGCATCGGCCGCGTGCTGCGCGTTGGCAAGCACCGAGGGGTGCCGGGTCAGTCGTTCCAGCGCCCAGGAGAGCGCGGTGGCGGTCGTATCGTGGCCCGCGACGAGCAATGTCATCAGTTGGTCGCGCAGTTCGCGGTCGGTGAGCGTGTTCCCGTCTTCGTCGGTGGCGCGAACCAGCATGGCCAACACGTCTGTGCGCCCCTCCAGGTCAGGGTCGGCCCGACGTTCGGCGATTTCGGCATACAGCAACTGGTCGGCTTCTTGGATGCGATCCCACAGTCACTCGCCAGGGGCGGCGACGCTGAAGCTCCGGGCGCGCGATCGCCAGCGACGCCCACTGACCGACAGTGAGCAGCTTCGGCATGACGGCGCGCAGCGCGGCGAGTCGCGCGGGGTCGCTGGCACCGATAACCGTCCGCAGGATCACCTCGAGCGTGATCTCGGACATCTTCGGCGCCACCGCGAACGGTTGACCCACGGGCCAACTCTCGATATTCGTCGCCGCGATGTCGGCCATCAGCTCGGCTTGCCTGGCGACCGCGTCACGGTGAAACGGCGGCAGCATCAGGCGGCGGCGGTCGCGGTGCACGTCGTCGTCGATAACCAGCACTGAGCTGTCTCCGAGCAGCCCGCCCAACATCGCGTTCGCTTCTCCAGCGTGAAAGACGCTCGGGTCGCCCGCGAACACCTTCTTGATCTCGGCCGGATCGGCCAGATACACCATCGTCGGCACCATCGCGGCGCGAATCGTGAACACATTGCCGTAGCGACGCCTGCACGCGGTCACGAACCGCGGCCAATACCGCATGAACACGATCGTCTGGACCCACTTGGGCAGCCGGGGCCCCGGTGGCAGCGCGGTCGAGGCTATTTGACTCATGCCTAACAGGCTACAAGCGACGTCTGCCGTTGTGAACTAATTCGCCGGCGGTATCTGGCGAGGGCCGTCGGCTCCGCGCAGTTCCGGGTGTCGTTCCGGGCGTGTCATCATTTGTTGACGCTCCACAGACGACACCACCGACGCCGAGGCCATGTCCGGTTCGGCCTGCTCGGCGTCGACCGGCCCATGCTCCTCGGACTGAACACTCACCTTGTGCGTGCGCTTGAGCGAGAAGTGAATCTCCTCCGTCTCTTCGAACACCTGTCGCGCGCTACGCAGCGGCTTGGTGGTGGTGTCGATAGCGCTCGCGATGATCGGCGGCACGAACGGGCGGAGCCACCGCGCGGCGGCCTTGGTGACGTCCGGGATCGTCGGGATCAGCGAGTTGTCGTCGCGGCGCGCAGGCAGGTTGTCCGAAACTTCTGCTGCCGGCAGCTCTGGTGTCGGTTCGATGACGCGCTCCGATTGCGCCTGCACCGGCGCCTCGAGCGCCTCGACGACTCGGCGGCGCTGCTGCTCGCGCTCGATCTCTGCCTGCGCCTCGACCGCGAGCCGGGCACTGGCCAATTGCTGTTCGGCCCATAGTGTTTCGACGGCCGCGCGAACCTCGGCTCGCTTGACCGCGATCGCGGTATCGGCCTCCAGCTCGGCGCGCTCGACCTCGGCGCGGGCCGCCGCACCGCGATCCTCGCTCGTCTGCCCGCGCCACAGCTTGAGGATCAGCGGCAAGAGGATCAGCAGCGCGACAAACGCGATCGTCACCAGTCGCAGCAGCATCGCGGCCGGCGCTCGCGAGGGTGTGCTCGTTCATCGCCATCCAGCGTGCGCCGAGGCCGTCGTCGACGTCCTTCATCGCGCTCACGCGTGCCTGCTGCATCGCCTGCTCACCCGCGGCGATCTCGGAGTCGAGGGCTGGCGCCACGCGGTCGCGGTTGGTCACCGCGTTGTCCAGCTGCCGCTGGGTGTCGGCGAGAAAGTCTTTCGCCGTTCGTGTTTCGGGCCCGGTGCCGGGCACGCCGGTGATGTGGGTCTGCGGGCAGGCCGGCGAGGGGTTGTACTCGCAGCGCGCGACGACGAGCGCTTCGTCGCGCTGACGGCCGGCCTGATCGACCGCGGCGTCGAGTGCGGTGCGTGCCTGGCGCGTGCGGTCGAGCTCGGCCGAAGCCTGCGCGACGGCGGGTGTGGCGTCGGCGCTGCGTGCGGCCCGCTCATCGAGAATCCGGTCGATCGGGCCGGAGAACAGTACGACGGCTGCGAGTTCACCGACGACGGCGCCGACGGCGACCGCGACGGCGGCGCGTCCGGCCACGCCCGACCAGCCGCGCGTCGGGTCGCTGGCTATCGCGCGGGCGATCGCACCGATCAGCAGGCCGAAGGTGAATGTCAACGGCACGGTTAGTGCCATCGGCGCGTGCGTGGCCTCGGTGATGGCGAGCGTCGAGACGAGCCAGGTCAGCGCCGCTGCGATCAGCACCACAACGTCGGCAATTCTGTTGGTAGACACGGAAACTCTCCCCCATTTCGCGCCATTACGTCCGGTGCGATCGCCCGAAATTCTCTCACAGCGCCGATCGGGCCGCTCAGGCGGCGACTGAGGGAGTGCTCGTCGACCGGTACGGCTGTGATGCAGGACACGTTGGGGGTTCCCGTGAGTCATTGGCGCAGATGCGAAGCGCCGCCGATATACCAGGTTTGGCCGTTGATCCATTCCGCTTCATCGGAGAGAAGGAACGCGGTGATGCCCGCAAGGTCACTCGGCTTGCCGAGTCGGGTGGTCTTGGCGGCCATCAGGAACATCTGCTGCATCTGCTGGTCGTCCTGCCGCGCTTGCGTTTCTCCCATCACCAGCCCCGGCATGACGCCGTTGCTTCGAATGCCCTTGCTGCCATAGTTGTTGGCGACGTGGCGGGTGAGGTGGTTGACGGCGGCCTTGGAAGCGCAGTAAGCGACGTGCATCGGGTCGTTGCCAAGAGAGCCGCCGGACGAGGTGTTGACGATGCTGCCGCCGCCCTGCTCGAGGAGGTGCGGCAGCACAGCGCGAATCGTTCGGACGTAACCGAGTAGGTTCACGTCGAGCGTGCGGTGCCAGACATCGAAGTCCGTGTCGAGCACGGTGGTGTCGCGGCCCAGGTTGTTCTCGGACAGGTCTGCACCGACGTTGTGCAGGCCGTGGACGGTGCCGAACTCGCTGATCGTTTGGTCGACCAACTGCTGCACGGATGCCTCGTCGGCGAGGTCGAATTCGACGGCGATGGCGCGCCCGCCGGATGCGGTGATGCGGTCGACGGTCTCCTTGGCCCCGGCGATGTTGACGTCGCCGACCGTGACGAACGCTCCTTCGCTGGCGAGCCGCTCGGCGGTGCCTGCGCCGATACCTGTCGCCCCACCGGCGACGATGAAAGCCTTGCCATCCAGTCCGCGCATGATCACTCCTCAGCAGTAGGCGACGCCGAGGTCTACTGAAACCGTCGACGCTGTAACGAATTTCGACTCTTCGGAGGCCAGCCATGCGACGGCGTCCGCGATGTCTTCCGGCTGCGCGATGCCGTCGGGGAGCAGGGGTTTGTGCATCCCTCGAAGGTGCGGATAGCTGTCGGCGGCGCTCTGCAGGGCATCTCTCATGCGGCCGGTGCCCATCGGCGTGGCGACCGCGCCGGGGTGCAGACTGTTCACCCTGATGCGGTGTCGGCCGAGTTCCGCGGCGAATGCCCGAGCCATGCCGGTGATCGCGTGCTTACTGGCGGTGTAGTGCACCATGAACGACTGCATCTTCACCCCTGCCGCTGACCCGATCAGGATGATCGAGCCGCCGCGGCCGCCTTCGATGATGTGCTGAGCGCCGGCCATCACGGTGTTCCAGGTTCCAGTCACATTGGTGTCGATGGTGTCGCGGAAGGCTTCTGCGGTGATCCGGTCCCATGGTGCGGGGCAGCAGATACCGGCGTTGGCGACGACGACGTCGAGTCGACCGAGTTCGGCAACACCGTTGTCGACGGCGGCGCACAACGCGTCGAGGTCGCGCACGTCGACCGCGGCGGGCACCGCGCGGCGCCCATTGGCGTCGACCAATCGGGCTGTCTCAGCAAGGTCTTCGGGAGTCGAAGAGTCGTAGGGCACGCTGGCCGGCAGCGGTCCGGCGATGTCGACAAGGATCACGTCGGCGCCCTCGGCGCTGAGCCGCCGCGCGTGAGCCCTCCCTTGCCCCCGCGCGGCTCCGGTTACCAACGCAACCTTGCCCGCCATTCTCGGCGTCACCGCGCGCTAATCTCCGATGATCTTGTCGAGTGGATTGGAGCGCTCCAGCATGCCGTAGGTCTCTTCGCCGTCCCACCGATAGCGCACCCCGGCCTGTTGCAGCGCCGGGAAGCTGGGCATTTCCTTCTTCATCGCCTTTACGGAGAACGTGTCGTCGTCGTGGTGGATGTCGTGTGTCGAAAAGACCGTCTCACCCTCGATATGCACGGTGCCGTCGTCGGTTTCGAGCACCAGCGACACGTCTTCACCCAGCGCTTGCAAGCGGGTCAGCCACGGCGCCTGCACGACTCGGGCGGCGACGAGGGGTCCATCACCGGTGAAGATGTAGCCCTCGTTGAAGGTCGGCTGACCGTCGGGCCGAGGCGGGTAGGCGATGTAGCCGAACGCCTTGCCGCTCGGGAAGACCGCCGACTGCCACGCGTGCCCCCAGAAGCCGGCCAGCTTCCGAACCCCCTGCCTGCGGATCCGAAGACCAGTCCCCGTGAACTCATGCGGCTTGCCATCGCCGACGGTCAACTTCCCGCTCGCCCGGAATAGCTGCTCATAGCGCGGCCCGCCCATCAGGTCGCCCTCGACGGAGGTCTTGAGCTGTGCGGCCGCGTCTCGCTGGAGTGCGCCCTGAATCCAGGGCGGGACAGCCATTTTCGCTTCGACGTGGAACGCGACATCGACGAGAGGGCCGTCCTTCTTACCCGCGACGAGGTCCGCGGATGACGTCTGAACAGCCTTGCCGTCGTAGGTCATCGTCCAGGTGTCGAACGGTTCGATGCAGCGGAACGCCAGTCCGCCCGCGCCCAAGACCGTCGGCTTGCCGTCGGGGCCTTCGGCGGGCAGCGAGGGCCCGCCGCCGCGCAGCCGGTACACCCGTCCGTCGGCGAACGCGACATTGACTTGTGTCTCGTGGTTGTCCCAGTTGGCGGCAACGGCCTCGAGGCCGATCCGCGGCAGACCCACCTGGCCGCGGTCGTCGACGACCCAGAAGCTCACGGAGTCACGCATTTCCGGGTTGTCGGGCCGCTGGGCGAAGACGTATTCGCGGGACGGGTCGATTCCGCCGGTCAGGTCAATCGACATATGGCTTCCTGTCGTCTAGGGCGAGGGGTGGGTGGTCCACCGGATCGCGTTGTCGACGTAACGCGCGAAACGCGGGCGCACGGCGTCGAGGTCAATACCGAACTCGGCGGGGTCGGCGTGCGAACTGGGTTCCCGTTCAGCGGCCGCCAGGCTCCACCAGCTGCGCCATCCGGTTCTCGAATTCCTCGCCGACAGGTTCGTTGAGCCAGGCGTATAAACCCTTGACCTCTCCGATCGGATCGGCCTGCATCGCGCGGAAGTCGATGTCGTAGAACCTGTCGTCGGCGCCGTCTGCGCGGAATTGCAATGCTCGGTGCATGCCGGCTGACCAGTGCTCGACGTTGAGCCTGCCGATGTACGGGCGGTCCATGTCATCGGTGAACGAGCCGATGATGTCGGCATACAGGTCGGCGACCGACAGGATGACGTCGGTCGGATCGCGGTGCGTCATCACGTATCTGGCGTCAGGGAAGACCGCGTCGAGCGGTTCGAGCCAGAGCACATGTGACGGGCACTTCAGCCGCCACGGTTTGGCCGGTTCACCCCATTGGAGCAACTTCATGACGCGGCGCTGATACCGCAGTGTTGATTCGAGATCGGCCTTGTCGACCAACCACGCAGAGTAGGTAGGAATCTGGGCGAAGGACTGGAACAGGTGTGACTTGAAATCCAGCGCCATCAGTTCGTGACACTCCATCGGGCCGTGGGTGTCGCCGGGCACGTGGTAGCGGGTGCCGAGCATCTCGCCCTTGCCAGGTGGAATCCGAGGGTCGACGCCCTGAACCGTGGACGGTGGCGGGCATGGCTGCGACGACTCCCATCGCCGCAGATACCGCACATCGGGATCCTGAGCCAGCAGCATCGACAGCGCCGTCGACCCGGTTCTCGGCAATCCGAGTCCGATCAGCGGCGCGTCGATCGGCACGTCGTCGATCTCGGGATGCCGGCGATACCAGTCCTCCACCTGCAACCGCTGAGCCAAGTACCCGACGATGCGCTGATAGATGAACGCCTCGCCGCGTGCATTCAGGCGTGCCTCGTCGCGAAGGGACGAAAGCAGAATCTCCAGCCCTTCGCGGAACGAGTCGTCCCCGAAGTCATCGAGGCCTGTTTGCGAGATGGCCTGCTGTATCAGTTCATCCACTGCCCACCCGCCACGTCGATCGTTTGACCGCACAGGTAGTCGGCGGCCTCGGAAGCCAGGAAGGCAACCATGTTGGCCGCCTCTTCGGGAAGCGAAGCTCGACCGAGCTGTACCTGAGTGGTGATGGCCTCGATGATCGCGCCGCGGCCCGCCCGTTGGTTGTCGTCCTGCGGATCGAGCAGGTACTGCTTCATCTCGGGCTTGATCATGATTCCCGGTGCCACACCGAGCACGTTGACTCCGCGCAATGCGACTTCATGGGCGAGGTTGCGGGTGAAGCCGATGACTCCGGACTTGCAGGAGTTGTAAACGACCAAGCCGCGCTGCTGGATGCGGCCGCCGACCGATCCGATGTTGATGATCTTCCCCGAGCCTTGGGGCAGAAGGAATTCCAGCGCGGCGTGCGCCCCGTACATCATCATGGTGAGGCTGCCAAGCACCGTGAAGTCGATGTCTTCCTTCGTGTGGTTCTCGAACGGCCCGGCCTTAACCATCACGGGGTTGTTGACCATGATGTCCAAACCGCCCAGTTCGCCATGCGCATCACGGACGGCGTCGTGCACCTGATCCCAGTCCGACATGTCGGCCTTGACCGGGTAGGCGTTGACCCCCCAGCGCTGCTCGATCTCCTTGGCGCGGCGCTCGACCTTCTCCATCGTCCGACCGATCAACGCCACGTCGGCGCCGAGTCCGGCCAGGCGGTTGGCGATCGCCTGGCCGAGTCCGTCACCGCCGGCGCCCGTGACGAACGCCTTCTTGCCGGACAGGTCCATCAGGTCGGTGACGCGCTTTTCGATGATGTGCGTGGGCAATCGGTCCAAATTCAAGGCCGCGACCGCGTTTCCGTCCTCGCGAACTGTCATGGTTTCCTCTCACCGCCAGCGATCACAGGTCCGGTATGTCAGGAGCTCGAAATCGACACTATGACCGGATCGGAGCTGCGAGGTAATACCGATTCCGGAGTTCAGTCATGCCCAAATTCGATGGCTGGTATACCTGCACTCGATGGACACGCACCGGTTGAAGTACTTCCTCCGCATCGCCGAGGAAGGCTCGATCACGCGTGCGGCGAGCTTGCTCGGAATCGCCCAGCCCGCGTTGAGCCGTCAGATCCGGCTGCTCGAAGAGGACCTCGGTGTCACCCTCTTCCGCCGGACCCGCCGCGGCGTGGAGCTCACCGACGAGGGCGAGCGGCTGCGCGCGTCCACCGCCGCGCCACTGCGCCAACTCGAGCTCGCGGTCCAGTACGCCGGCTCGCCGGTGGCACGACTGGAGCGCGGTCTGCGGCTAGGCATACCCGAAACGGCGGTTGACATACTCTCGGCGCCGCTCATCCGCAGCCTGTCGACGGTCTTTCCGATGGTGAGTGTTTCTGTAACCGCCGGCAGTACGGACCAGTTGGTCGAAGCGATGTTGAAGGGCTCCGTCGACGTGGCATTGATCAACCCGGTGCCCGACGATCGAGTCTTCTATCGAGCCCTGCTGTCCGAGGACCTGGTGCTCGCGGGAGGGCCTGAGTCGGGCTTGGACCAGAACCGGCCTGTCACCTTCACTGAGCTCGTCGAGTTGCCGCTCGTCATTCCGCGCTCACACGCCGGCATCGGGACCGCGCTCCAAAACGCCGCTCTGAGAGCCAAAGTCAAGATTGGTTTCAAAGCGACGACCGATTCCCTTCAGGTCAGTAAGAGCCTTATCGAAGCGGGCCTCGTGTACGGCGTCTTACCACTGTCGGCCTTTCAGCGCGAGATCGACAGTGCCCGGCTACGTTTCGCGCCGGTGTGCGAGCCGCCCCTCACCCAACAGCTTGGTGTGGCCGCGACGTCGCAGTTGGAGTTGCCACGCGAATTCACGGCGAAAGTGGGAGGTACCATCCGCGAAGAGGTCGCCAGCCTGGTCAAGTCGGGCCGATGGCCCGCGCAATTTCTGTCGCCGCAACCGTGGGATCCGAGACTGGCGTAGCCGACAATTCGCTCATGCCCGCGGGGCACTTTGCTGCACGTTGCTCTACATCGGCTGTGGCCGACACGCGCAGCTGCACGGCTTTGTAATGGTTGCCCGATGATTGTCCTGCCTACATAATCAGCCGGTGCCCAAACTGAAGAGTCGTTTTCGCGCGTTCGTCGTTGTCTCGATCTCGTTGTTGCCGTTGCTAACAATTCCGATCGCTGCCGCGGATCCGCCCGCGCAGGGTCAAGGCGGCGCACAAATCACCAGCATCGAGCACGTGAACGATCGGTGGGACAAGGTCTCGGTGTTCTCGCCTTCGATGAACAAGGTCATCGTCAACGACGTCTACAAGGCCCCCAAGTCGGGTGCGCCCACCTTCTATCTGCTTCCCGGCATCGACGGTGGCGACAACCTCGACCCAGGCGCCAACTTCGCCCCTGGCACCAAGAGCTGGTTCGGGTTCACCGACCTGCAGGGCTTCTTCGCCAACAGGAACGTCAACGTCGTCTCCCCGCTCGGCGGCCAGTTCAGCTGGTTCACCAACTGGGTCAACGACGGCAGCAAGCAGTACCAGACGTACATGACGCAGGAACTGCCGCCGCTGATCAACAAGGAGTACAAGGCCAACGGCAGGAACGCGGTCGCCGGATTGTCCAGCACCGGTGGCACCGCGGTCGACTACGCCATTCAGGCACCGGGGCTCTATCGGGCCGTCGGCTCCTACAGCGGTTTCCTGACCCCGAACTCGGGTGCCCAGAACGTCTCGCTGACGCTCACCGGTGGGGGCGCGAACGCCGCCGACATGTGGGGTCCTCCTGGCGGCCCGCTGTGGGTGGCGCACGACCCGTCGTTGAACGTCGCGAAGCTGAAGGGCGTCGCCGTCTGGGTCGGCGCCTCCGGCGGCGGGCAGGGCGACGTCGACAAGCTGCCTCCCGGCTCCAACAACTTCACCGGCGGGATGATCGAGGGCATCGTCGCGGACAGCACGCGGCAGTTCGCCGATGCCGCAAAAGCCGCCGGCGTACCGGTCACATATGTGGTGCGGCCCGAAGGCTCCCACTCGTGGGGCCTGTTCGAGTCGGAGATGCAGGAGTCGTTCAACACCACCATCGGACCGGCACTGGGGGTCTAATCGCCGGTGCGCGTGAAGGTTTCATCGAACTAGTTGAATCGGCTGAAGAAGTCGAGGACGCCGTCGACGGCCTTGACGACCTTTCCGTCCGGTTTGGGCTCAGCTTGGCCGTCCGCGTCTTGTTCGGCGTCGGGCTCGGCCTTGTCGTCGGTCGGCGGCTCGGCCGAATCGGTTGTGGGCTGCACGACGCCAGCCGCTGCTCGCACCCGCTCTGCGAACGCCGTCGGATCGACCTAGCAATTGAGGCCGTGCGGGTCGCTGGCCACACCGCCCTCCCAAGGCTCATGGCCGCGTCGCGTGATGCGAAGCCACTTTCCCTCATGTTCGACCGAAGCGATCTCGTCGAACGGCACGATCACCGGTGACGCCTTTTGCGCCTTGGACCGAAACATGCCGCGGTGCTCAAACGTCAGCGTCTGTGCCGCGTAATCCAGGGTCGCGGTGCACGAAATGCCTTTGAGGCGATTGGGGTCGTCGTCAGCCATTGGAGCATTCTGCACGGCTTCCCAGCGCCATGTCGGTGTCTTGTTGCGTTCAAGACGGACGGACGAATTCACCATGGTGACGTCCGGTTGACTGCCGCCGGGCAGCGGAAGCCGACATCGTCACGAGTTCCGTCGCGACATCTGTGTCCGGGGCAGTCAGTGGGTCGTCCGTTGCCGGGGTCGGCGAGCCAGCGCGGACGGCCTCGAGCTGCGCGGCGAACGCGACACCGAGAAACAGCGCCACTGATGACAGGTTCGCCCAAAGCAACAAGGCGAAAGTTCCGGTCAGTGGGCCGTAGGTGGTTCCGAAGGACCCGGCCTTGACGACGTAGAGCGCGAGCAGGCCGGTCAGTAGCAGCCACAGCGCGAGTGAAACGCCGGACCCCACCGCCAGCCACGAGTACCCCGGTTGGCGCCGGCGGGGCGCGCGCTCGAGAATGACGGTGAAGGACGCCCAGGCCAATGCGACTCCGGCAGGCCAACTTCCGATCGTCCACGCCCTCTCCAACGTCTCGCCCCAGCCATAGGCCGCGGCGAGCGCCTCACCCAGCGCGTCGCCGGCGACGATGACGACGAATCCGAGCTGCAACAGCAGCCCGCCCGTCAACGCCATCAGCAGGGCCCGCCCGTACTTTCGCAGCGCGGGCCGGTCGCGTTCGATGCCGTAAATCCGGTTGGCACCACGCTCGATCTGACCCATGGCCGTAGTGAGCGCGATGACCGCGGCCAGCAGGCCGAGCCACAACGCGAACTGACCGCCGGTCGCCCCTTGGTCATGGGTGCGCTGCGCGGCCTGTTCCACCATGTCGCCGTTGGCCTTTCCTGGCAGCACCCCGCCGAGGGTCTGAATGATGATCCGCCCCACCTTCTCTTGATGCACCGCGCTCGCCAGGCCGACCACCGCGATGATCAGCGGGATGAACGACAAGCAGAGTTGTAGCGCCAGGGCGCGCGCGTTGGTGAAGCCGTCGGCGTACCTGAACCGGATGAATGAGTTCTTGACCAGGTTCCAGCGCCCGTAGCGCCGCAGCGTTGTGACGGCGTCGTCGGCGGAGAGTTCGTCGCCGGAGAGGGTGGTCGTCTCCGGCACGCGTGTCGCGGTGCTCATTTCGGGCTCCTTGGTCAGGCTGCCGTCGCCACCGGCTGTGGCACGCGGATGACCAGAGCGCCAGGCTCGATCCGCGCGTGAAGATTTCGCCCGTCGTCGATGACCTCGCCATCCATCTGACGGGGCACGCTCCGGTCCGCCTCGATCTGGACTGTGCGGCCACGGAAGCGTTCGAGGTGTGGGTGCTGCGTGCGATCGCGGCGAAAGACCCTCCATACCAACCGGATCCAGTCGCGCAACGTTCTGGGTGCCACGATGACCACGTGGAGCAGGCCGTCGTCGGCCGCCGCGTCCGGCAGCAGCTCGAGGCCGCCCTGCAGCCGTCCGACGTTGCCGACTAGCACCGTGCGGGCCGCCCGGCGCAGCGGCGGGTCGTCGTCGATCTGCAGCTGCACTCGCATCACCGGGTCGCGCAGGTGGCGCAGACCACTGACCACGTATGCAGGCCAGCCCGCGAGTTGCTTCATACCTTCCGAGGCGTCGGCCATCATCGCCGCGTCGAATCCGATGCCCGCCATGACCGAGAACGGCTGGTCGCCCACCCGGCCGAGGTCGATGCGCCGGTCTTCACCGGTGACAGCGACGGCGAGAGCGTCTGTGAGCTCGATCGGCACGCCGAGGTTGCGGGCGAGCAGGTTGCCGGTGCCAAGCGGCAGCAGTGCGACAGGCACTTCCGTGCCGGCAAGGGCGCCGAGGCAGGCCATGATCGTGCCGTCGCCGCCGCAGATCACGACGAGTTGAACGCCAGCCGCCACCGCGGCCTCGGCCATGCTTGCGCCGGGGTCCTCAGGCGTGGTCTCCAGCCACATGGGGGTTGACCAGCCCGCAGTGACCATGGCCTTCTCTACGGCGTCCCGCAGGGCCGAAACGTCCGCCGTCGCCGGATTGAGGACGATCGCAGCGCGCATCATTGCGTCACCAGGCGCGTGTCGGCGTCGACGGCGGCGTCGGGCGAACCACCGGCGTCGTGGATGCGTACATAGCAGATGACGACGGTCAACCAGATCGCGCCGAGCAGCACGCCGACGAGCACATCGGTCGGATAGTGCATGCCGCGATACACGCGGCTGGCGGCGATGGTCAGCGGCACCGCTGCGCAGACGACAACCGCGACGACCTTGATCCACCGATGCCTGGTGTGCCAGAGGATGATCGCGGCAACCGAGCCGTAGAAGCACACGGCGGCGGCGGTGTGGCCCGACGGGAACGACGAAGTCGGCGGTGCCGCATCGAGTTTCGGCACGTTCGGCCGCGGGCGGTCGATGAGAAGTGTCGTCGCCACGAAGATGCTCGTCTCCCCGACCACTGCATAGATGACGACCAGCGACTCGCGCCACCGGCCGAACATCCACCGGAACACGGCCGCGGCGAGCGCCGTCAGAGCGACAATCGTCGGCGTCTCCGACAGCGACGTGATGAGTTTGCTTTCCGAGACGCCTTCCTGTTGGCGATGCTCCACGAGCCGCCGCGGCACCTCGGCGTCCCATTTCCCGATCGCCGTGGACGGGAGCACGTCGGTGACGAGATACCCCAGTCCCACCATCACCGCAACGAGGCAGGCTGCCGGAACGAGAAGCCAAGCGACATCTCGGGCGATTCCGGCAAAACCTGGCGGGCGCATGTACTAGAGATACCCACGCAGCCGTTAATTATTCTCCGTGGTGCCGACCTCGACCGGTCGCTCAACCGGCTGTCCAGTCTCGCGCCGCCACGCGACGTACGCCCACGTCGTCACGGCCACCCAAGCAATGCCGAGCGCGATGCCGGCAAGGACGTCGCTGACGAAGTGGACACCGAGCACCACCCGGGCGAGCGCGACGAGGCTGACGATCAGGACGGCCGCGATGACGGCGGCAACACGGCCGCGGCGCGACAGGAAGCGAAGCGTGATCAAAAGCAGCAGGGAGCAGCTGATCGACGCCCCGAGCGCGTGACCGGAGGGGAACGACAGCCCTGGCGCCGCCGACACTGGATCGGGTAGTACCGGCCGCGCCCTGCCGACAATCTCCTTCAGCGCCAGGCCGAGCCCGGCACCGCCGAAGACCGTGACGAGCAGCCACGTCGCATGGTGCCGTTCGCCGTGGATCACGTACACCACCGCGATGACCGTCAGCGCGACACGAAAGACGTTCGGGTCGAAGACGTCGCTGACCACCTCGGCCGCCTTCACCAACTCAGGCCGATCGGCATCGATCTGATTGAAAGTTTCTGCAGCGGCGGTGTCCAGACTGCGCAGCGGCCCCCAGCCGGCACGAACAAGCAACAGCAGCAGCGCGAACGTGACGGAGCCGGCGAGCGTCCCGGCCAGACCCACGCCAAGTCGCAGCCCGAAGCGCTCGTCGGCGGCAGACAGGTGGCGGTGGATAGCGCTCAGCCGCTTTGCCATCCATTCGTGTTCCCCGGGCAGCGGGTCAGTACACCCGTCAGGAGGGTCGATTCAGCGCCACGCGACCGACTTCGTCCAGCACATCTGCGCCGCGGGGCTGCTCGAAAAGCACTTCGGCGCTGCGGCCGTCCACCTGGATCGTGGCGATGGTGTTTCCGAACAGCGGGCCGCAGGTGTTCGTCCAGGACAACGGAAGCGCGGGGATGCCGTGTCGGCGAGCCCACCATCGGGCGAGCGCGGCCGCCGGACGCGACCAACTCAGTTTGAACACCGGTTTGAGGAACAGCGGCACGTAGTTGTTCACCGGCGAGCACACCAGTTGATGCACCGGCGCGTCCGGCGACTGTTCAGCGTCAACCGCCCACTCGGCGCGCGAGGCGTAGCAATGGTGCACATCCCCGGAGAGCACGCTAACGGTCGTCGGTCCATCGGGATGGCTTGCGACGCGGGCGATCAGCTCGGCCAACCGCACGAACGACTTATAGAAGGCCGGCCAGTGTTCGAAATCAACTGCCCTGCGGATCTTTTCGGCAAACGACCCGCGCAGGCCGGACCGGTCGGCGTTTCGCTCGTTGACCGCCTCAAGGTCGCCGATGGCCGGCGGCATCAGCCACGGCACCGACGACGCCAGCATCAGATGGTCCAACTCATCGAGGCCGTCGGTGGCCTGAGTCTCCAGCCATGCGAACTCGCGTTCCCCGATCATCATGCGGTCGCCGGAATCGAGGATTCGGCCGTTTCGAGAGTCGATCATGATGAGCCGGCTGCGACCGAGATCCCATCGATAGCTGAATCTGATGCCCTTGTTGGCGTCTACCTCTTGATCGGCACGGTCGGCCAGATCGACGAGATGCGGCCAGGTGTCGCCGTCGGTCGCGACCAAGCGCTGATAGTCCTCGTCGTCGGCCAGTTCGGCGGGGCTCATATTGCCCAGGTGCTGATAAACCCAGTAGGACGCCAGCCCGGCTCGGATCCGGTCATGCCACCACGGCTTCTCGTTCATGTCGGCGCGCCAGGACGCCGATGTGTTCCAGTCGTCCCTGATGTCGTGATCGTCGAAGATCATCGCGGTGGGAACGGTGGACATCAGCCATCTGATCTCGGGGTCGCCCCACGAGTGGCGGTACAGCCGTTCGTATTCGGCGAAGCTCACCACCTCGTCCGGGGGCCGCTGGCCGCGCCTCTTGATGCGGGTACGGCGGCCTGCGATGCGTCGCCTCGACTCCGGGGTGAGTTCGTCGGCGTACAGCTGGTCGCCGAGCAGGATCAGCGCCTCAGGCCATGCGTCGATCGGCTGCGACGCCATCCGGGTGGCGTACACATCAAGCGCATCGAGCCCAAGTTTGGAGTCGAGCTTGTCATCGTCGGTCTTGGGGTATCGGCACGATCCGAAGATCGCCTGTAGCCGGTGAGTCGAAGCGGGCCCGCGGGTGCGGATGACGCTGGGCGGGAACGGCGAATCCGCTTGGGGCCAGACCACTTCCCCGTCGACCTTGACGTCGTATTCGGTGACTGTGTCCGGCGTCAGCCCGGTCACCGTGACGAGGGCGTAGTGATGACCCTGCACGGCGAACGTCCGAGCCGAACAGCCGAGGACCTCCACCGTTGCCGCGCTCTCGGTTTGCACCCACACCAGCGCCGTCGTGTCTGACACGTGCCGTAGGGCAGGGCCGAGCAAGAGTGCCACCTAACCACCCTAGGATTCAGCCGCGCCGCATCGTGTCGATTGTCGCCAGCTCGGTGGTCTTTGCTCCGTCAAATACATTTGATCTTTCCCCGCGAGCACGGCCAGCGCCTCGCACAACTACTCCCCCTGAAAGACGGACCGCACAGCGCCGCGTCTGGTTCTGGTATGACTGAGGCAAATAAACCGCCGTGAGGATCTGTTGACCGCCCCGACGATCGACCCCGTCATCCCCGCCGAGCAGCCGCACAGAAGCGGCATCGCCAAGTGGATCCGCCGGTTGGCGGTCCCGATCATCCTCGGCTGGATAGGGCTCATCGTGGTGCTGACCCTGACCGTGCCGTCGCTCGAAAAAGTCGGCGAGATGCAGGTCGGTGTCGATGTCGCCCAAGGAAGCGCCGTCGGTGGCCGCGATGATGCGCGTCGGCAAGGTCTTCCAGGAGTTCGATTCCGACAGCTCGGCAATGATCGTCCTGGAGGGCGACCAGCCGCTCGGCGCGGAGGCGCACCGGTTCTACGACGACATGATCGCCAAGCTCGGGCCGACACCAAGCACGTCCAGCACATTCAGGACTTCTGGGGCGACCCGCTGACGAGCGCCGGAGCGCAGAGCGAGGACGGCAAAGCCGCATACGTGCAGGTGTATCTCGCCGGGAACATGGGCGAAGCTCTCGGCAACGAGTCGGTCACCGCGGTTCAGAAACTCATTGCGGGATTGTCGCCGCCGCCGGGGGTCAAGGTCTTCGTGACCGGCGGGCCGGCGCTGCAGGCTGACCAAGAGATCGCCGGCAACGCCAGCATCAGAATCATCGAGCTCGTGACGGTCGGCGTCATCGTCTCGATGCTGCTGTTCTTCTATCGGTCGATCGTCACGGTCCTGCTCGTGTTGGTGATACTGGTGTTGGGCCTGTCGGTGACCCGTGGTGTGGTGGCGTTCCTCGGCTTCCACGAACTGATCGGGTTGTCGACGTTCGCGACTCAGCTCTTGGTAACCCTGGCGATCGCCGCGACGACCGACTATGCGATCTTCCTGATCGGCCGCTACCAGGAGGCCCGCACGGTCGGGGAAGACCGCGAGTCGGCGTATCTACACGATGTTCCGCGGCACCGCCCACGTGGTGCTGGGCTCGGGCATGACGATCGCCGGCGCGACATTCTGCCTATCGTTCACCCGATTGCCCTACTTCCAGACGCTGGGCATTCCGCTCGCGGTCGGAATGGTCGTCGCAGTGCTTGTGGCGCTGACTCTGGGGCCCGCCATCATCACGGTCGCGAGCCGCTTCGGACTATTGGAACCCAAGCGCGCCATGCGGATTCGGTTTTGGCGGCGCCTCGGCGCCGCCGTCGTCCGGTGGCCCGGCTGGATCCTGACTCATGACGATCCTTCTCGCCTTGATCGGCCTACTTACCCTGCCGGGCTACCAGCCCAGCTACAACGACCGCAAGTACCTACCCGCCGACCTGCCGGCGAACGAGGGATTCGCAGCGGCCGAACGACATTTCCCCGTCGCCCGGATGAACCCCGAAATGCTGCTCGTCGAAACCGATCAAGGACCTTCGCAATTCGGCGGACTTCCTGGTGATCGAGCGGATCACCAAGGCCGTGACCAAGGTGCCCGGCATCGGAAGGGTGCAGTCGATCACGCGTCCCGAGGGTAAACCCTTGAAGTTCAGCACGATTCCGGCTCAGCTGAGCATGAGCGGCACGTTCCAGGAGATGAACCGGTCGTACATGCAAAGGGCCATGGACAACATGCTGGTGCAGGCCAACGATATGCAGAAGACCGTCGACACGATGAACCGGATGATCGAGCTGATGGAGGAGATGAGCTCGACGACGCACAGCATGGTGGGCAAGACCAACGACATGGCCGTCGACATCGCCGAATTACGGGATCACATAGCCGATTTCGACGACTTCTTCCGTCCGATTCGCAACTACCTCTACTGGGAACCGCACTGCTACGACATCCCGATCTGCTGGTCCATGCGGTCGACGTTCGACGCACTGGACGGGGTCGACACCATGACCGATCAGTTCCAGAGCCTGCTGCCGGACTTGCAATCGACTCGATTCCCTGATGCCCCAGATGATTGCGACGATGCCGCCGACGATCGAAACGATGAAGATCGGCGCGGACGATGATGCTGACCACGCACTCCAGCCAGTCGAGCCAGCAGGATCAGCAGGACGGCGATGAACGAGAACCAGAGCGCCATGGGTGATGCGTTCAACGACTCCCACAACGACGACACCTTCTACTTGCCGCCGGAGATCTTCGACAACAAGGACTTCAAGCGCGGCATGGACAACTTCATCTCCCCGGACGGCCACGCGGTCCGGTTCATCATCTCCCACGAAGAGGATCCGCTGTCAGCGCGGATGGCATCGATCGCATCGACGCCATCAAGACCGCTGCATTTGAAGCCATCAAGGGCACGCCGTTGGAGGGATCGAGGGTTTACCTCGGCGGCACCGCCTCGACATTCAAGGACATGCAGGAAGGCAACGCGTACGACCTAATGATCGCCGGCATCGCCGCGCTGACACTGATCTTCATCATCATGCTGATCATCACGCGCAGTCTGGTGGCCGCGGGCGTCATCGTCGGCACCGTGGTGCTGTCGCTCGGCGCATCCTTCGGGCTGTCGGTTCTGTTCTGGCAGCACCTGATTGGCCTCGGACTGCAGTTCATGGTGATGGCGATGGCGGTCATCATCCTGTTGGCGGTCGGCGCCGACTACAACCTGCTGTTGGTGGCGCGGATGAAGGAGGAGATACCGGCCGGGATCAACACCGGAATCATCCGCGCCATGGGCGGCAGCGGATCCGTCGTTACCGCGGCCGGCCTGGTGTTCGCGTTCACCATGATGTCGATGTCGGTCAGCGCCATGGTCGTGGTCGCCCAGATGGGCACGACGATCGGGATGGGCCTGCTGTTCGACACGTTGGTGATTCGGGCATTCATGACGCCGTCGATCGCGGCGCTGCTTGGTCCCTGGTTCTGGTGGCCGCAGGTGGTGCGGGCTCGGCCCGCGTCAACAAGGACCAGGTTGGTGGCTGGCCGTCAGACGGCCGATGAGCACACCTGATTCCTTACCTGAGGGATAGGAAACCCTTCCCCTTTTAGCAGTGGAATCTGGCTTCCCTGCGATTACGGAACCGCCGCTCGAACACGAGCATTAGTCGCATGACCACAACCGTCTCGACCAAGTTCGGAACCACTGCGCTCGCAGCGGCGGCGATCGGACTCGGCGCATTGATGACCGTCTGCGCACCTTCCGCGCATGCCAGCGAACAGTCGGACTGCGAAGGCAAGGGCGGCACGTACACACAGACCGAGGTCACGTGGAACGGCAAGACCGGCACGACCCACCGCTGCTGCGTCAAAGACTCCGCGACGAATACCACCAGCTGCACGAGCACGACGGTGACCAAGAACAGTCGGATTCCCGTGACCGTTCGCCCCGGTGTGATCGACACCGCCGAAACCATCGAGCCGGCTGCGCCGGTTCAACGCGTTCCCCTGGACGTGTTGAACACCGACGCGCAGATCCAGCCGGCCCTGTAACCAGATCAAGCCAAGGAGTTCGACAATGTTTGATGCCACGCGTTACACCCCCGAGAACGATGCCGTCGATTGGCACGCCCTGGCGGACGAGCTCTTCCCCGCTGACGCACTGCTGACGGTGCCGGCGGTCAAGCCGCTGGCAGTGTTCAGATACACCGCCTGAACCGAGCTGCAGGATTGGAACCTGCGTAGGCGTTAGCCGACGGATGCACAGTCCATCGCCGCCGTTTGCGACCGACTCCAGCTGATCGAAGTTGATGCTGATCGAAGCTTACGTCGACGCCGGTATCCGCTGTGTCACAAAGCAACTCGACACAACATGACCGAATAGCGGAGACTATCAGTAGACTTGCGGAGGTTCCGGGAAACCTGCGTTAGACCCCAGCTGCTGGGATCGCGCTGGGACGAAATACGCCTCCTAGCAACTCACTTGGGGCACAAACTTCCGCTGTCACCTTCAGCGCGGGGTCTCACATGGGGATCGGCTCGTCGACATGGCGTGCGTGCCCACGGCCTGGTGCGGAGCACAAGGTCTTGGTCTTCCTATTTTTCGGTGTTCCGGCCATCGAAAGCGACCGATGCCACGGGTCACTTGCGCTGCACAGAGATGCTTACCAGACAGATAGGAAACCCTTCCCTGTCGGCAAGCGGAGTCTGGCGTCGCGGCGATTACGAAATCACTTGCCAGACTTCACCATTTCAGTATGACCAACGTCAGCGCGCTGCCGAAGTGCGACATCGTCAGCGACGCGAACCTCGCCCGCGCCGCCCGGTCGGCGATCGGAGACTTCCCACTCAGCGTCACTGGTAAATCGCTCAAGCGCCACCTGCGCAACAAACACCACGACCTCGTCGTCTACCTCGGTGACCGCCGAGTCAAGAACCTCGCCACGAGCGCTGCGCTCGCCAAATTCGATCGGAAGACACCATGACTAAACAAGACACTCTGCTCGTGTTCGACGAGGCCGTTACCCGCGCCGGCGTCGAGGGGTGGATACAGCACCTGGAATCCGCCGGCGCGCCAACCGAGATGTACCGGCTGGGCGGCACTCTCGTCCTTTCGGTATCCGATGTGGACCTCATCCACAAGGCGGGGCCGGACCTTCCTGCGCCGACCCACCAAGTGCCGAAAAACGGTGACGTCTGGTTGGGGCGCAAGGAACTGCGCCCCAGCGGGACCGTGGTCTCCTTCGGACCGACCACGATCGGCGACGGTTCCGTCGCGGTGATCGCCGGACCGTGCGCGGTCGAATCGCCGGAACAAACGATGGCCACCGCGGCCGTCGTCACCGAACACGGCGCTGTCGGCCTGCGGGGCGGCGTTTTCAAACCGCGGACCTCGCCACATTCTTTCCAGGGCCTCCAGTGGGACGGTCTTGACCTGCTGGCCGAGGCCAGGGAGCGGACCGGCCTGCCCGTCGTCACCGAGGTGGTCGACCCGGAGCACGTCAAGCGGCTGGCCGCGGTGGTCGACGGGTTGCAGATCGGGGCCCGAAACATGCAGAACTTCGCGCTGCTGACCGCGGTGGGCCAGAGCGGTCTTCCGGTCGTGCTCAAGCGCGGCTTCGGCTGCACCGTGGAGGAAACCCTCGCTGCCGCCGAGTACCTGCTGCTCGAGGGGAATGACCAGGTCGTGCTGTGTGAGCGGGGTATCCGCACGTTCGAGCCGTCGGCGCGCTTCACGCTGGACCTCACCGCGGTGGCGCTGTGGAAGCAACGCACACACCTGCCGGTCATGGTGGATCCCAGCCATTCCGGCGGCAAGCCAGAACTGGTGGAACCGCTGTCACTGGCCGCGGTCGCAGCGGGCGCGGACGCGCTGATCATCGATGTCCACGTCCAGCCGGAGCTGGCGTTGTGCGATGGCAACCAGGCGCTCCGCCCACAGCAGTTCGCCGACTTGATGGGCCGGCTCGCTCCGCTGGCGGCCGGGCTCGGCCGCCACATGAGCGGCGCATAGAGCGGGGCCTCCGGTGTTCACTGAGAAGCTGCAGCTGGCGATCGTCGGGCTTGGCCCGCGCGGTTTGTCTGTCGCGGAACGCCTCTGCGCGAATGCTGAGTCGCTTCTGCCGCTCGGGCGCGAACTCGTCATCCACATCATCGACCCGCATGTGCTCGAGGGCGGCCAGGTATGGCGAAGCTCGCAGGACCGGGTGCTGCTGATGAACACGGTTGCCTGCCAGGTGACCGTGTTCGTCGACGACACCGTCGACTGCGATGGGCCGGTGGTGACGGGGCCGAGCCTCTACGAGTGGGCCCGCTCGATCGCGTTGATCGGCAGCCCGAACGTGCCGGAGGCCGTTCGAGCCGAAGCCGTCGCACTCGGGCCTGACGACTATCCGTCCCGGGCGTTCTACGGGAGCTATCTGCAGTGGGCGCGCGATCGCATGATCTGGACGGCGCCCGCGGCTGTCAACTTCGAGTCGCACCAGGCGACCGCGGTCGACGTTCGTGACACCCCAAATGGCTTGCAGGAAGTCGTATTAAACACCGGGGAGACCATCGGCGACCTGCAGGCCGTGGTGCTCGCACTCGGTCACATGCCGCATCATCTCGGCGAGTCCGAAACCGCCCTGAGTCAATTCGCGGACCGAAACGGCCTGCGGTATATCGCACCGAGCAACCCGGCCGACGTGCCGCTGGACGCCATACCCGCGGGCGAATCGGTGATCTTGCGCGGTTTGGGCCTCAACTTCTTCGACTACATGGCGCTGTTCACCATCGGCCGTGGCGGCACGTTCGTGCGCGAGTCCGACGACAGCCCGGCCACCCTGACCTACCTTCCGTCGGGGCGGGAGCCCAAGCTGATTGCCGGATCTCGGCGCGGAGTGCCGTACCACGCCCGCGGCAAGAACCAGAAGGGGTCGGCCGGCCGGCATCAGCCCCGGTACGTGACCGCCGAGGTGATCGAACGGCTGCGGGCCCGCGCCGACGCGGGGACACCCGCGGACTTCCGTCGGGACATCTGGCCGATGATCGACCAGGAAGTCCGCACGGTGTACTACGCGACCCTGGTGCGGGAGCGTCGATGCATCTGCGATGCCGAGGAATTCACCGCCATGTTCGCGACGGCGGAGCCCGCGCTGGTGCCGATCTTCGGTGACCCCCTGGCCGTCGAGGAGAGCGACGCGCAACGCATCGTGCTCGCCAAGTTCGATATCGATCCCGAGCAAGGCTGGGACTGGCGGAAGATCGCAGCGCCATTCACCGACGACGACGTCTCATCGACCCAACGGTTCCGCAGCTGGCTGCGGTCCTATCTGGACCTTGAAGTCCAGGAGGCCGGCAAGGGGAACGTGACCGGTCCCCGCAAGGCGGCCCTGGATGTTCTGCGCGACCTACGCAACGAGATCCGGTTGCTGGTGGACCACGGTGGCCTGTCCGGCGACTCCTACCGGGATGAACTGCAGCGCTGGTACATGCCGTTGAACGCCCACCTGTCGATCGGGCCGCCGGCAGAACGCATCGAGCAGTTCGGCGCCCTCATGGATGCCGGTGTGCTCGAGGTGCTCGGCCCGGACGTGCGCGTGGAGTGCTCGGACGGAAGCTTCGTCGCGCACTCCCGAACCTGCCCGGACCTCACAGTGCGGGCCGCCACGCTGATCGAGGCGCGCCTGCCGGAAACCGACCTGCACCGGACGACCGACCCGCTGCTGCGGACGCTGCTGGACCGGGGCGAGTGCCAGCCGTACCGCATCCCGATCCGCGGCGGTGGTCACTACGTCGCCGGTGGTGTCGCGGTCACCCGCCGTCCGTACCGGCTGATCGACGCGCAGGATCGCCCGCACCCGCGGCGCTTCGCCTTCGGCGTGCCCACCGAGTCGGTGCACTGGGTGACCGCGGCGGGCATCCGCCCCGGCGTCAACTCCGTGATCCTCGGTGATGCGGACGCCATCGCCCGATCCTGCCTGCGCAACGCGGCGGAGGGCCGGCGACCTCTGCTGCTCGCCGACAATCGCGGCGACCAACTGACCGAGAGATCAGCATGACCACCCGAAGGCGACCGCGAGTGAGGATCGCAGCGAGGGACGAGCGAGGACCGGAGCGAGTGGGAGCCGAGACATGACGACTTTGGACTACGGAATTCTGGCGCCCGCGTGGGCGGGGACGGGAGCGGCTGACCTCGTCGACGACAACGCGTTGCTGACAGCCATGCTCGCCACGGAAGTCGCGCTGGCCGAGGCGCAAGCCGAGCTGGGCGTGATCCCGGCGGGCGCGGCGACGGCCATCAGGACCGCCGCCGTACCCGCTCGCATCGACCTCGCGGTGGTGGCTGCGGGAGTGCGCGAGACGGCCAACCCCGTCGTGTCGTTCGTCGAGCAGCTCACCGCCGCGGTCCGGTCCGTCGACGCGTCCGCCGCCGAGTACGTACACCGCGGCAGCACCAGCCAGGACATCCTGGACACGGCGCTGATGCTGCTGTGCGCGGCGACACTCGACCGCATTGCAAACGACCTGCTGTCGTGCGCCGACAACCTGGCCGGACTCGCCGAGCGGCACCGCGACACACCGATGGCCGGGCGCACCCTGACCCAGCACGCCGTGCCAATCACCTTCGGGCTGAAGGCGGCCACCTGGCTGCATCTGGTGCTCGATGCCGTCGAGCGGGTGCGCCGGACCCGAGCGGCGCTGCCGGTCTCGCTGGGCGGCGCGGCGGGCACGCTCGCGGCGTACCACCAGTACGCGATGGACACGACTGATCCGGTCGGCGCGACGATGCGCCTGCCGGCTTTGGTGGCCAGCCGCCTCGGGCTGGCCGAGCCGGACCTGCCATGGCATGGAGTCCGCACCCCCCTGGCCGACGTCGCCGCGAGCCTGATGGTCACCACCGGTGCGCTCGGCAAGCTGGCAGCCGACGTCCTCGTGCTCACCCGGACCGAGATCGGGGAGGTCGCCGAGGAGCAGGCGCCAGGCCGGGGAGCGTCTTCGGCCATGCCGCAGAAGCACAATCCCGTCTTCGCGACGCTCATTGCGACCGCGGCCCGGCAGCTGCCACCGATCGCCCTCGTGCTGTTCGGCTCCATGGCTGTGGAGGACGAGCGGTCCTCGGGTGGATGGCATGCCGAGTGGCAACCGCTGCGGGAGTGCCTGCGCATCGGAGCCGGTGCGGCCTCCAATGCCGCTAGCCTCGCGGCAACGCTTCGGGTTTCACCCGAGGCGATGGCGGCGAACCTGCGGCTGACCCGCGGCGCCATCGTCTCCGAGCGCGTCAACGTGGTTCTGGCGCCGTTGCTCGGCAAGGCCAACGCCAAACGCCTACTGGCCGAGGCGACTTCAGCGGCCGAGCGGAACGGTGCCGATCTCGCCGACCTGCTCGCCGTCGCGCTGGATGAGGCCGGAGTGGTCGGCCCTGACTTATCCGGGCTGTTCGATCCGTCCGGCTACACCGGGATGTCCGGTCCGCTGGTCGACCGGGCGCTCGAGCGTTTCGAAACGTTTCGACAAGGAGAGTTCGCATGAACGATGTTGTCGCGCTGGAGTTCACCAGGCAGCGCGACACCTCTGGCGACAAGGCTCAGCAGCCATGACGGTGCAGCGCCTTGAGCCCTATGCGGTCACGATCTTCGCCGAGATGTCGGCGGTGGCCGCGCGTATCGGCGCGGTGAACCTGGGCCAGGGGTTTCCAGACGAGGACGGGCCGCCCGCGATGCTCAAGGTCGCCGCGCACGCGATCGCCGAGGGTGTCAACCAGTATCCGCCCGCTCTTGGCATCGCGCCGCTGCGCGAAGCGATCGCCGCGCAGCGCAAGCGCCACTTCGGCACCGACTACGACCCCGACACGCAGGTGCTGGTGACCGCCGGCGCTACCGAGGCGATCGCCTCGGCGGTCCTCGGGCTCGTCGAACCCGGCTCCGAAGTCCTGTTGATCGAGCCGTTCTTCGACTCCTACTCCCCCGTCATCGCGATGGCCGGCTGCCACCGGCGCGCGGTTCCGTTGGTGCAAGACGGTCGCGGCTTCAGGATCGACGTCGACGGACTCCGGAAAGCGATCACACCAAAGACCAAGGCGTTGATCGTCAATTCGCCGCACAACCCGACCGGCATGGTGGCCTCCGATGACGAACTGAAAGCGCTCGCCAGGCTCGCAGTCGATGCGGACCTGCTGGTGATCGCCGACGAGGTGTACGAGCATCTGGTCTTCGACGGGCGCCGCCACATCCCGCTGGCCAATTACCCAGGGATGGCCGACCGGACGGTCACGATCTCCAGCGCGGCCAAGTCGTTCAACTGCACCGGCTGGAAGATCGGATGGGCCTGCGGCGCAGCAGAACTCATCTCAGGGCTACGCGCGGCCAAGCAATACCTCTCCTACGCCGGTGGCGCGCCGTTTCAGCCGGCCGTGGCCCATGCGCTCAACACCGAGGAGGCGTGGGTGGGCGCACTGCGGGAGTCGCTGCAGGCCAAGCGTGACAAGCTTGGCTCAGCACTTGCCGATCTGGGATTCGAATTGCACGACAGTTTCGGCACATACTTCTTGTGCGCAGATCCGCGTCCGCTGGGATACGACGACAGCACGTCGTTCTGTGCGCAATTGCTGGAACGCGCTGGCGTGGCGGCGATCCCGATGTCCGCGTTCTGCGATCCGGGGGCCGACCATGCCGACGCGTGGAATCACTTGGTGCGCTTCGCCTTCTGCAAGCGCGACGACACGCTCGATGAGGCGATCCGCAGGCTGTCGGTGCTCCGTGACTGGTCGTCGTCCTCGCGGCAATTCACATCGACGTAGACGGCGCCGACCTTCCACCGCGTGACATCGTCATGCACGCCACCACCCCCTAACCGACTCCACGGTTATGGGGTGGTGGTCGTCGCGAGCGGGGATCACTTGCGCCCCCCAGGGATGCTTACCAGACAGATAGGAAACCCTTCCCTGTCGGCAAGCGGAGTCTGGCGGCCCGGCGATTACGAAATCACTTGCCAAACCTCACTATTTCAGTCATGACCAACGTCAGCGCACTGCCGAAGAGCGGCATCGTCAACGACGCGGACCCGTTCCGCGACGTGGCAGGAATCCGTCTCGCTGACAATCTTGACTCGCTTTCCCGCGACGAGATCGAGGCCACACAACAGCACAATCTGCGGGCCACTCTGACAGCCGCGCGCCAGTCCACCAACGTCTGGCAGCGCTTCCCCGGGCTCGAGGCCGTCGACACGGTCGACGATCTTGCGGCGCTGCCCTTTCTCTCAGGCGAGGATCTGGCCGCGGGTTGCCCGCCGCATTCCTCTGAGCTCCTCTTCGACACGCGGAGCCCCGGGCTCGTGCTGCGATCGAGCGGGACCGCCAGTCGGCCGAAGGTTCTCTATCACTCATGGGATTTCACCAACCGGGTTGGACATCTGGGCGTTCGTGGAGTCCGCGCCGCCTTGGAGACACCGCCGAACCGGGTGGCCAATTGCCTGTTCGCCGGGGACTTGAACGGAGCGTTCCTGTTCGTCCAGGACATCACGCGGTTCCTGCCGGCGTTTTCCTTCGCGATGGGCGAGTACACCTCGCCCGCCGAGGCCGCAGCGATCATCGAAGCGCACGGAATCGACACGTTGGCGGCGTCACCGGCGTACGGAGCGGAGCTGTTGGCACGGGGCCTAGACGGGCATCCGCTGCCGCTGCGGAACTTCCTCTTCATCGGCGAGTCGCTGGGAGCGGAGCGGGAGCGCATGGTGCGCTCGGCCGCACCGGACCTCGTCGTGCGGTCGTTGGCCTATTCGACGTCCGAGACCGGTCCTCTGGCCTACCAGTGCAGCCACCAGGCGGGGGCGGTGCACCACGTCCACGAGGACGCCGTCGTGTTGGAGGTCATCGACGAGGCCGGCAGGCCGGTGCCTCCCGGCACGCCCGGTGAGCTCGTCGTCACTCCCTTGACGACGTCGGGGATGGCGCTCTTCCGCTATCGGCTCGGCGATCGGGGCCAGCTGATGACGGGCGCCTGCGGCTGCGGCAGCGCCGCCCGATCGGTCTTGCTCCTAGGCCGCATGCCGAACTCGATGACGGTCGACACGATCACGTTCTCCAGTGACCACCTCATGGCAGCGCTGGCGACCCTAGGCGTGTCCAGGCCGATTGACTGCCAATTTCAGGTGCTGTGGGAGGGCCACCGCTACCGGGTGCGCCTGCTCCTGTCGCCGGCCACGCCGGAAGGGATCACGACTGACACGGTCCGAACGGCTCTGCGTGATGCCCATGAGATCCACGAGGTGATCGTGAGCCCGCGGTGCCTGGAATTCGAGGTGCAACGGGCGGGCATCGATCAGTTCGCGCGCTCCAAGCGGGGCAAGGTGCCGGTTCTTTACCAGCACGGAATCAGTGGTTGACGGAAGTTTTGAGAAGGAGAGATCGAGTCATGAGAGAACTTGCGAACCGAGCAACAGCTCGGGAAGAAGCGGACCACGGCACTCTTGAGACGCTGCGCGCCGACCTGGATCGAATCGACGCGGAGTTCCTCGGAGCACTGGGTGCACGCGTCGCTGTGTGCCGGAGCATCGCCTACTACAAGCGCGAGCACGGCGTGCCGATGATGCAACCTCACCGGATCGGTGTCGTGCAGCAGAGGGCGGCACGGTTTGCCGAGGCCAACGGTCTGGATCTGACCTTCATGAAGCAGCTGTACGACCTGATCATCGGGGAGACGTGCCGCATCGAGGATCTGATCATCGACGCTGACACTTCCGACGGGAGCGCAGCCTGATGCGCGTACTGCTCGTCGACAACTACGATTCTTTCACCTACAACCTCTACCAATTGATCGGCGAGGTGTGCGGGCAGCCGCCGACCGTCGTCCGGAACGACACACCTTGGGCCGACATCCGATTCGACGAATTCGATGCCGCCGTAATCTCGCCAGGCCCGGGTCGTCCCGACCGAGATCGCGACTTCGGTGTGAGCGCCCGCGTGATCCTCGACAGCGGTCTGCCGGTGTTAGGCGTCTGCCTCGGCCACCAGGGCCTCTGCCATCTGTTCGGCGGTGACGTCGGCAACGCACCCGAGCCCATGCACGGGCGCATCTCGGCCGTCCGGCACACGGGCGTCGACCTCTTCGCGGGCATTCCCTCGCCGTACGACGTCGTGCGCTACCACTCGCTGGCCGTCACGTCGCTTCCCGACGAGCTCGAGGCGCTGGCGTGGACCGACGACGGCGTCTTGATGGGCGTGCGCCACCGCCACCTGCCGTTGTGGGGCGTGCAGTTCCATCCCGAGTCGATCAGCAGCACCTACGGCCACGACCTGCTGGCCAACTTCTTCGCCCTCGCCGAGGACCGATCGACGGCCCTCGCCCCGGCGCACACCGCCGAAACGGAGCACCCCCGCTACGACCTGCACGTGCAGCACCTCGACGTCCACCCCGACGCGCTGACGGCCTACACCTCCCTGTTCGCCGGCGGCGAGCAGGGCTTCTGGCTCGACAGCAGCTCGGTGGTCGACGGCTTGTCGCGCTTCTCGATGATGGGGAACGGAGACGGTCCGCTCGCCGAGCATGTCACCTACAGCGTCGCTGACCGCGAGGTCGTCGTCCGGCGGGCCGACGGGACCACCGAGCGGGTTCGGCAACAGTTCTTCGACTACCTCGACGACCAGCTGCGCGCCAGGGCGGTGCCGGCGCCGGCAGGCCTGCCCTTCGAGTTCAACCTCGGCTATGTCGGCTATCTGGGCTACGAGCTGAAGGCGGAGACCGGGGGCACCGCGGCCCACCAGTCCGAAACACCCGACGCCGCACTGCTTTTCGCCGACCGGGCGCTCGTGCTCGACCACAAGACACGGACCAGCTATCTCCTGGCCCTGTCCATCGCCGGCGACGCGGCCGGGACCGCCGAGGCCAAGGCCTGGCTGGCGACGACCGCGGAGGCCCTGCGCGCGCTTCCTGCCGCTCCCACCGATCCGGCTCCGGCTCTCGCGCTGTCAGGCCCGGCCATGACCGATCCCGACATCGGCATGAACGTCGAGCTCAGGCACGACCGGGACGCCTATCTCAAGCGGATCGACGAGTGCTTCGACGAGATCAACGCCGGTGAGTCCTACGAGATCTGCATGACCAACATGGTCACCGTCCACACGGAGATCGACGTGCTGCCCACCTTCGCCCACCTTCGCCGGGTGAGCCCGGTCCCGTTCGGGGCCCTCCTCGACTTCGGCGACGTGGCCGTGCTCAGCGCATCCCCCGAGCGGTTCGTCTCGATCGACCTGCACGGAACCGTCGAGGCGAAGCCGATCAAGGGCACTCGGCCCCGAGGCGGCGATGCCGCCGAGGATCGTGCCCTGGTGGAGGAGCTGCGCGACAACCCGAAGGACCGCGCCGAGAACCTGATGATCGTGGACCTGCTCCGCAACGACCTCAACACGGTCTGCTCGGTGGGATCGGTCCACGTGCCGAAGCTGTTCGACGTCGAGACCTACGCGGCGGTGCACCAGCTCGTCTCCACGATCCGCGGCACGCTCGCCCCGGGCCGCTCGGCGGTCGACTGCATCCGCGCCGCGTTCCCGGGCGGGTCGATGACCGGTGCCCCCAAGGTCCGCACGATGGAGATCATCGACCGGCTCGAGCAGGGGCCCCGCGGCGTGTATTCCGGTGCGCTCGGGTGGTTTTCGCTCTCGGGCGCCAGCGACCTGTCCATCGTGATCCGAACGCTCGTGGCCAACGCCGGGCGGGTGACGTTCGGCGTCGGTGGCGCCATCATCGCCCTCTCCGATCCGGAAGGCGAGTTCGAAGAGACCGTCGTCAAGTCGAGGGCGATGATGACCGCCCTGGCCGCGACCGGCCGGCAGGAGGGCCCGAAATGAGCGGCGCACCAACCATCGGGCGCGTCGTCGTCGCGGGCGGCTCGGGAGCGGTGGGGTCACTGTTCGCCGAGCGGCTGCAGGAATCGGGCAACGACGTCGTCATCGTCGACCTCGCCGCCCCCGGGCCTACCCACGCGTGTCACCCGCTTCGTGCGGGGCGACATCAGCGATCCCGGCGCGGAGGTGACCGACCTCGTCCGAGCGGCCGACGCCGTCCTGCTGTGCGTGCCCGAGCCGGTGGCACTGGTCGCCATCGGCCGGCTGGTCGGAACGCTGCGGCCGGACGCCCTCATCGTCGACACGCTTTCGGTGAAGTCCACGGTGGTCCCCGCCCTGCACGCCGCCGTCATGGTCGCCGGCGAGGCGGAGGCGCTGAGCCTCAACCCGATGTTCGCCCCGTCCCTTGGCTTCGCCGGCCACCCGGTGGCTTCGGTGGTCGTGCGCGACGGCCAGCGCGGGCGCGCGCTGCCGACCTGATCGAGCAATGGGGTGCCCGCGTGGTGAACGTGACCGCCGACCAACACGACCGGTTGGCGGCCGCTGCCCAGGCCCTCACCCATGCCGCGGTGATCGCCTTCGGCGCCGCGCTGGCCGAGTTGGACGTCGACATCGCCGATCTGGATCGGATCGCTCCGCCGCCGCACACCGCGCTGCTGTCACTGCTGGCGCGCATCACGTCAGGCGCACCGGAGGTCTATTGGGACGTCCAGGCGGCCAACCCCTACGCCCCGGCGGCTCGCCGCGCGCTGTCGCGCGGGGTGTCGCAGCTGTCGGATGTCGTCGAGGACGACGACTCCGCGGCGTTCGGAGACTTGCTCGACCGTCTCAGCGGGGTGCTCGGCCCCCTGCGGGGCGCCTACCGCGAACGCAGCGCAAAAGCGTTGCGGGCCATGACAACCGATCTCACAACCGATCTCATGAAGGAGACACTCGGCATGACCGCTGTGATTGGAAATGCAGCCAGCCCAACTGGGTCGCGTCCCGCGTCAGCAAGACATCGGACTCGCTCGATCGGGCGTTCGCGGAGGGCCTGACCGGGCATGTCATCACCGCGCGCGACGGCAAGCGGGTCCAGCTGGAGGACGGCAGCGACGCCGTGGAGTTCGTCTCGTGCTCCTACCTCGGTCTGGAGTCGCACCCCGACCTGATCGCCGCGGCGACAGAGGCGATGCGCCGCTTCGGGCTGCACTTCTCCACGTCCCGCAACCGGGGACGGCCGCCCTACCTCGGCGAGCTGGAGGAGCTTCTGTCCCAGATGTACGGCGGCGCGCAGGTGGCCGCCTTCACCTCGGTCAGCAACGTCCACCTGGGCTTGCTGCCGCTGCTCGGCGCCGGCGCCCTGCCCAGCTATCCCGTGGCCGAGGCCGGCGTCGCGTTCCTCGTCGAGAAGACGGCGCACGCCTCCATCCAGGTGATCCGCGGCGTGCTCGAGCAGATCGGGCCGACGAAGCGCTTCGACATGACCGACCCCACAGCGCTGCCCGCAGCGGTCAGCGAGGCCGCGGCCACCGGTCGGACGCCGATCGTGCTTGTCGACGGCGTCGGCTCGATGGGCGGCCTGATCGACGTGGCTTCGATGCTGGCCACCCTCGAGCCCGTTCGGTGGCCACCTGTACGTGGACGACGCCCACGGGGTCTCGATCGACGGCCCGCTCGGCGCCGGTTACGCGTTCGAAGCGCTCGGCGGGACGCTCCCTGAAAACGTCGTCCTCGCAGGCTCGCTGTCGAAGGCCTTCGGCGGCGCCGGGGGTTTCGCGGTCGTGCCGAGCGACGAAGACATGCGGGTGCTGCGAAAGTTCGCCAACCCCTTGGTGTTCGGGCACTCGATCATGCTTCCCATGCTGGCGGCCAACGTCGCCGCCGCCCGGTTGCACCTCGACGGCCAAGTGGCGGAGCTGCAACGAGCGGCTCTGGCGCAACGCCGCCGAGTTCGACCGGCTGACGGATGGATTGCTCGTCAACGCCGGGCTGCGCTCGCCGGTCCGCGGCGCGCTGTTCGACACCGAGGAAGAGGGTTTCGCCGCCGCCCGCCGGTTGAAGGAGGCCGGTGTGCTGGTCCTTCCCGCCTTCTACCCCACGGTCGCCAAGGGGACCGGGCTGATGCGCTTCGCCGTGTCCGCCCTGCACCAGCAGCACGACCTCGAAACGGCCGCCCGTGCACTCGGGCTCAACCAACCGAACAACCAACTAACCCACCCAACCGCACTCATACGACAAGGAGTTTGACCGATGACGATTTCCCCCCACGCACTGCTGACCCCCGAGCAACGCTCCCGCCTGGCGGCGATGCCCGAGCTCGGCGGGGGCAACCTGCTGGCGACGGCCATGGCCGTGCACCCCGACCCGCACATCCCGTTCATCCGCACGGGCCGTGCCGGTGATCAACACCGCGGGGGAGGAGCAGACGGAGTTCTCGCTCGCCCAGATCGACGCGCTCGCCCAGAGCTGGTCGGTCTGGTACCACGAGCAGGGCGTCGGTCCGCGTGATCGCGTCGCGCTCTACATGGCGGACACATTCGCCTACACGATCCACCTCAACGCGCTTGCCCAGTTGGGCGCCATCGGAGTGCTCATCAACAGCAAGGCGTCGCCGGCACTGGCGCTGGGCCTGTGCGAGCGCACGACGCCGGTGGGGATCTACACCGACAAGTCCCGCTTCGCGGCCATCAGCGAGGGGATCGGATCGCTGGACGGCCTGCGGTGGGTGCAGCTGGCCGAGGACCTGCCTGCGCCGCCCGCGGCCGTGCTGCCGGACGCCTGGCGCTTCAAGCACGCAGGCAGAGGACCCGGTGTCGATCATGCACTCCTCGGGGACGACGGGAATTCCGAAGGCGGTGACCCAGACCCACGCGTCCAGCGTCGCCGGACCGCGCTTCCGCCTGGAGAACTACATCGAACCCGCCAACGAGCGGATGATGACGGCCCAACCGCAGTCGCATCTCGGGTGCATCGTGTACACCGCGTACGCCATGCTCGCCGGCTCGCCGCTGGTGTCGCTCTATGACCCGAGCGGTGAGGAGCTGGCGGCAGCCGTGCGCGAGCATCAGCCGAAGGGGGTCATGGCATTCGCCCACGCCTATGCCGAGTTGGCTGCGCTCGAAACACCAAGCGGCACCGTCGATTCGGTCGACTACTGGGTCAACATGGGCGACGCCATCCACGAGGCCCACATCGGGGCGATCCTGGCCAAGCGCAGCCCGGACCAGGAGCCCCCCACCTTCTACGACCGGTTCGGCACGACCGAGCTCGGCTGGGGTCTGGTGGTCCAGCCCCGGACGCTGGCTTCGGAGCGCTCGGACCGGCGGGTCGGCAAGCCCGATCCCGTCGCCGAGGTCGCGGCGCTGCGGCCGGACGGCAGCCGGGCACCGGTGGGCGAGGTGGGTTTCTTCGGGGCCAAGGGCCCGTCCATCACCGCCGGGTACTGGAACGACTCCGACACCACGTATCGCTCGAAACTGGGCGGTTACTGGCTGACCGGCGACCTGGTGTACCAGGACGAGGACGGCAACTACTACGTGGTGGACCGGACCAAGGACGCCATCGAGACCGCCGAGGGCACCGGCTATTCGGTGCTCATGGAGGAGATGCTGCTCAGTGAGATCAGCGCCATCACCGACGTCGCCGTCGTCGCAGGCCGCCACGGCGACGAGATCGTTCCGGTCGCCGTCCCGGGTCATCACCGACGATTCGCCGGCCGAGGCTCCACGGCTGCTGGCCGAGGCCAACGAGGTGCTGGAGAAGGCGGGCCATCCCCGCATCGCCGTGCTGGACGTCGCCGTCACCGCGGACGACTTCCCGGTCGGCGTGACGGGCAAGGTGCTCAAGCGCGAACTGCGGGACAGGTACAGCGATCTGGCGGAGAGCCTGTTCCGCGAAAACCGGGCCGTCGCCGCGTTCATGACGACCGGCCCGAAAGCGCAGTCGCGTGATGATCGGGAAGTGGTTGTCAACGTTGGTGCCCGAGCCCGGCGCACGTCGCCGCCTGGGCCTGGCCACCGGGATCTACAACATCGGCACCGGCATGTTCTTCACGGTGTCGGTGCTGTACTTCACCGAGGGTCTGGGACTGTCGGTCACCGAGGTCGGCCTATGGCTGGCCGTGGCCGGACTGATCGGCCTGTTCGCCGGTGTTCCGATGGGGCATCTGGCCGACCGCCGCGGCCCCCGGGGGGTCGCGGCGCTGAGCCTGGTCGTGCTGGCGTTGACGATGGTGGGCTACGTCTTCGTGACCAGCATCTGGATGTTCGTCGTGGTGACCGTCGTGGAGATGCTGGCGACCTCGGCATCGAGAGCGTCGCGCGGCGGGCTCATCCGCCGCGTCGGAGGCGAGGGGGCGGCCGCCTACCGCTCCCAGCTGCGGGCCATCGAGAACGCCGGCGTCGGCATCGGCGCCGTCATCGGCGGGTTGGCGCTGACGCTGGACACCCTGGCCGCGTATCAGGTGCTGTTCCTCGTGAACGCCGCGACCTTCCTGATCGGCGCATGGGTGTGCGCGAGGCTCCCGCACTTCGCGCCGATGCCGACTCCGCCCGGTACCCGGCGCTGGGTGGCGCTGCGGGATAAGCCGTTCATCGCCTACACGGTCCTCAACGGGGTGATGAGTCTGCAGTACGCGGTCATCACATTCGCCCTCCCGCTCTGGATCGCGACGGAGACGAGCGCTCCGCGCTGGATGGTCGGCGCCGTGTTGCTCATCAACACGCTCGGGGTCGTGGCGCTCCAGGTCTGGGTCGGTCGGAAGGTCAAGACCGTCCGCCAGGGCGCCGCCGCCATGCGCGTCGCCGGGTTGGTCTTCCTGGTCGCCTGCGGGGGCGTGGCGGTGTCGGCCGACCTGCCGGCGTGGGCCGCGGCCGCGGTCCTGCTTGCGGCGGTGGCCGTCCACTCCGTGGGCGAGATGTGCCACGCGGCGGCAGTGTTCGCGCTGAGTTTCGAGCTGGCGCCCGCCCACGCGCAGAGCGAGTACGTGGGCCTGCAGGACATGGGCCTCGGCGCCGCGTTTGCGGTGGCGCCCGCGGTGCTCGGTGCCCTGTGCCTGGGCGATAGGCCAGGTCGGCTGGTTGCTGCTCGGCGGGCTGTTCGTCGCGGCGGGTATGGCGACCGTGCCCGTCGTCGGGTGGGCGGTCCGCAGCCGGCCCTTCCCCCTCGCGTCGGACGGAGCGTCCCCGTCCCCGCTCGAAGCCGAGCCGCCCACCGAGCAACTGGCCACCGCCGCGTTCGCGGTCCGTCAGGCATTCGCCACTCTCGGCAGCCGACGGTTCGGATGCACAGGCAACTCGAATACGTTGTCCTCGACGACAATTCGCGATTCACCCTGGACCGGGATTGCGTGGTGGGACGGGACCCGCGCGACTGCGACGCCGCTCGGAGTGGACTGCGTCCCATCCGGATCGACGTCCGTACCAACGGGATGTCCCGAGCCCATCTGGAGATCCGCCGCGTCGACGGCCGGGTGTTCATCATCGACCGCCAGTCGAAGAACGGTGTCGCCATCCGACCGGCCGGGCAGACGCAATGGATCCGGATCGCGCCGTGGAAGCCGATCGCTTGGCTGCCAGGGATGTCCGTGCGGATCGGCAGCCGAATCCTGCGGCTGGAAGCAGCCGGTCAGCGTCCGACAGTCCGAATGAGCCGCACGGTCAGGATTGCGAAGCCGCCGAGTGAGTCGTCGACCGTACGCATGGCGACGCCGCATCTGGCGATGGCCACTTCAGGAAGGAACGCAACATGAGCGAGCGTCAGCGAGCGGCCAAGCCCCGCGCCTTCATCCTGACCGGCGCCCTGCCCGTGGTCTGCCGGGATTCCATCTACATCGACGACCTGCGGTCACGGGACCTGAAGGTCCTGGTGATGACCCCGGCCGATTTCCAGCGGTATGCGGAGGCGCATCGTGACGATCCCGCCCACCCCGCCTCCGCGATCGACGAGATCGCCTTCGTCGACGGGTCGGTCGAGAGCGAGGGCTCCTTCCTTCCGGGAGTCATCGAGCACGCCGGACGCTGGCGGGAGCTCTACGACGTGGTCGGCATCTACGCCGTCGGGGAGACGCTGGTCGAGCCGACCGGGCTGGTCGCCGACTACTTCGACCTCCCGTTCCCGGGGTTGCGGGCGTCGCGCGCCTGCCGGAGCAAGTACCTCCAGCGCTGGTACATGCCCGATCTCAGCCCGGCATCCGTGCTGATCCCACCCGGGGCGCGCGAGTCCGTGGACTACGGGTCCGTCCGGTTCCCCGCGGTGGTCAAGCCGACCACGAGGCACTCGAGCCAGGGTGTCTGCACGGTGAACGACCGCGCCGAGTTGGCCGCGCAGCTGGACGACTATCCGGCGCAGGAGACCATCCTGGTGGAGCAGAAGATCACCGGTCAGGAGTACTCGATCGAGAGCCTGACCCAGGACGGCAAGACCTTGTTCGCCTCGGTCACGCGCAAGGAGACGACGGACGTCGACTCCCAGTACTTCGTCGAGATGGCCCACACCGTGCCCGCCCCACGGGACGACGCGTGGGACGCGGTGCAGCGGGCCAACGACGCGATGCTCGACCGGCTGGGCGTCGAGAACGGCATCACGCATGCCGAGTGGAGGCTCGACGAGCAGGGGGAGGCCCGCCTCATCGAGGTCGCCGCCCGGACCCCCGGAGACGGGATCATGGTGCTGTACCGACTCGCGACGGGCCGGCCGATGGAGCCCGAGATCCTGCGGATCGCGCTCGGAGAGCCTGCCGACTATCCCGCGGCCCGGCGCTACGCACGCCAGGTGTACGTCGGGCACGAGCCCGGAACCCTCGTCGACGTGAAGGTCGACTGGCCCGGAGTCGAGGCCCGATGGGTCGACGACGGCAATCCCTGGCCCGACATCCCCGCCCTGCCCGCCGATCACCCGCCGGCGCTGCGCGCCGTCCTCGTCTATGAGGCCCGCGGCGCGGAGCTGGGCCCCATCCGCAGCTCCGACGACCGGGCCGTGACCTTCTTCATCGACGCCCCCACGATCGCCGAGCTGGACGAGATCGAGGAGCGCGTCCGCCGGGCCGTGACGATCCACACGACCCAGTCCTGACGAACTCTTACCCCGCGGATAGGAAGACCTTCCCCATCGACAGGTGAACTCTGGTATCGCAGGCAATTACGCCAGCACCGCTAGATCACGACCATTGAGTCATGACCGACACACTGCTCGTGTTCGACGAGACCGTTACCCCCGCCGGCGTCGAGGGATGGATACAGCACCTCGAATCCTCCGGCGCACCAACCGAGATCTACCGGCTGGGCACAACGCTCATCCTTCCGGTGTCCGATGTGGACCTCATCGACAAGGCGGGCCCGGAGCTTCCTGCGCCGACCCACCGGGTGTCCAGGAACAGCTGAGGTCTGGTTGGGGCGCAGGGAACTTCGCCCCGGCGGAACCGGGGTCTCCTTCGGACCGACCACGATCGGCGACGGTTCCGTCGCAGTGATCGCCGGACCGTGTGCGGTCGAATCGCCGGAGCAGACGCTGGCCACGGCGGCCGTCGTCGCCGAACACGGCGCCGTCGGCCTGCGTGGCGGCGTTTTCAAACCGCGGACCTCGCCGCATTCCTTCCAGGGCCTCCAGTGGGACGGACTTGACCTGCTGGCCGAGGCCAGGGAGCGGACCGGCCTGCCCGTCGTCACCGAGGTGATCGACCCCGAGCACGTCAAGCGGCTCGCCGCGGTGGTCGACGGGCTCCAGATCGGGGCCAGGAACATGCAGAACTTCGCGCTGCTGACCGCGGTGGGCCAGAGCGGCCTTCCGGTCGTACTCAAGCGCGGCTTCGGCTGCACCGTGGACGAAACCATCGCCGCGGCCGAATACCTGTTGCTCGAGGGCAACGACCAGGTGGTGCTGTGCGAGCGAGGGATCCGCACGTTCGAGCCGTCGTCGCGCTTCACGCTGGACCTCACGGCGGTCGCGCTGTGGAAGCAGCGCACCCACCTGCCGGTCATCGTTGATCCCAGCCATTCCGGTGGCCGGCCAGAACTGGTGGAACCGCTGTCGCTCGCCGCGATCGCAGCCGGCGCGGACGCGCTACTGATCGACGTCCACGTCCAGCCGGAGCAGGCGCTGTGCGACGGCGCCCAGGCGATCCGCCCGCAACAGTTCGCCGACCTGATGGGCCGGCTCGCTCCGCTGGCGGCCGGACTCGGCCGCCACATGAGCGGCGCATAGGTCGGCGCCCGGTGTTCACTGAGACGTTGCAGCGTGGCGATCGTTGGGCTTGGCCCACGCGGTTTGTCGGTCGCGGAACGCCTCTGCGCCAATGCGGAGTCGCTTCTAGCCGCACGGGCAGCGAACTCGTCATCCACATCATCGACCCGCATGTGTTCGAGGGCGGCCAGGTATGGCGAAGCACGCAGGACCGGGTGCTGTTGATGAACACGGTTGCCTGCCAGGTGACGGTGTTCGTCGACGACACCGTCGACTGTGCCGGGCCCGTGGTGAGCGGGCCGAGCCTCTACGAGTGGGCCCGCTCGATCGCGTTGATCGGCAGCCCGAACGTACCGGAAGCCGTTCGAGCCGAAGCCGCTTCGCTCGGGCCGGACGACTATCCGTCCCGCGCGTTCTACGGGAGCTATCTGCAGTGGGCGCGCCGACCGCATCATGCTGGACCGCGCCCCCGGCTGTCAGCTTCACGTCGCACGCGGCGACCGCGGTCGACGTTCGTGACACCCCGGATGGCTTGCAGGAAGTCGTATTGGACAGCGGGGAGACCCTCGGCGACCTGCAGGCCGTGGTGCTCGCACTCGGCCACATGCCACATCGACTCGGCGAGCCCGAGATGGCCCTGAGCCAGTTCGCAGATCGGCACGGCCTGCGGTACATCGCGACCGAGCAACCCGGCCGACGTGCCGCTGGACGCCATACCCGCGGGCGAATCGGTGATCTTGCGCGGCCTTGGGCCTCAACTTCTTCGACTACATGGCGCTGTTCACCATCGGCCGCGGCGGCAAGTTCGTGCGCGAGTCCGACGGCACCCTGACCTACCTTCCGTCGGGGCGGGAGCCCAAGCTGGTTGCGGGATCTCGGCGCGGAGTGCCGTACCACGCCCGCGGCAAGAATCAGAAGGGGTCGGCCGGCCGGCATCAGCCGCGGTACGTGACCGCCGAGGTGATCGAGCGGCTGCGGACCCGCGCCGACGCGGGGGCACCCGCAGACTTCCGTCGCGACATCTGGCCGATGATCGACCAGGAAGTCCGCACGGTGTACTACGCGACCCTGGTGCGGGAGCGTCGATGCACCTGCGATGCCGAGGAATTCACCGCCCTGTTCGCGGCGGCGGAGCCCGCGACGGTGCCGATGTTCGGTGACCCCCTGGCCGTCGAGGAGAGCGACGCGCAACGCATCGTGCTCGCCAAGTTCGACATCGATCCCGAGCAAGGCTGGGACTGGCGGAAGATCGCGGCGCCATTCACCGACGACGACGTCTCCTCGACCCAACGGTTCCGCAGCTGGCTGCGGTCGTATCTGGACCTCGAAGTCCAGGAGGCCGGCAAGGGAAACGTGACCGGTCCGCGCAAGGCCGCCCTGGACGTCCTGCGCGACCTGCGCAACGAGATCCGGCTGCTGGTGGACCACGGTGGCCTGTCCGGCGACTCCTACCGGGACGAACTGCAGCGCTGGTACATGCCGTTGAACGCCCACCTGTCGATCGGGCCGCCCGCCGAACGCATCGAGCAGTTCGGCGCCCTCATGGATGCCGGTGTGCTCGAGGTGCTCGGCCCGGACGTCCGCGTCGAGTGCTCGGACGGACGCTTCGTCGCGCACTCCGGAGCCTGCCCGGACCTCACCGTGCGGGCCGCCACGCTGATCGAGGCGCGGCTTCCGGAAACCGACCTGCACCGGACGACCGACCCGCTGCTGCGGACGCTGCTGGACCGGGGCGAGTGCCAGCCGTACCGCATGCCGATCCGCGGCGGTGGTCACTACGTCGCCGGCGGTGTCGCGGTCACCCGGCGGCCGTACCGGCTGCTCGACGCTGCGGATCGCCCGCACCCGCGGCGCTTCGCGTTCGGCGTGCCCACCGAGTCGGTGCACTGGGTGACCGCGGCGGGCATCCGTCCCGGCGTCAACTCCGTGATCCTCGGTGACGCGGACGCCATCGCGCGGTCCTGCCTGAACATCGCGGCGGAGCACCGGCACCCGCTGCCGCTCGCCGACGACCTGACCGAGAGGTCAGCGTGACCGACTACGGAATTCTGGCGCCCGCGTGGGCGGCGACGGGAGCGGCTGAACTCGTCGACGACAACGCGTTGCTGACAGCCATGCTCGCCACGGAAGTCGCCCTGGCCGAGGCGCAGGCCGAGTTGAACGTGATTCCGGCGGGCGCGGCGGTGGCCATCAGGGCCGCCGCCGTGCCTGCGCACATCGACCTCGCGGTGATCGCTGCGGGAGTGCGCGAGACGGCCAACCCCGTCGTGGCGTTCGTCGAGCAGCTCACCGCCGCGGTCCGGTCCGTCGACGCGTCCGCAGCCGAGTACGTGCATCGCGGCAGCACCAGCCAGGACATCCTGGACACCGCGCTGATGCTGCTGTGCGCGGCGACGCTGGACCGCATCGAAGACGACTTGCTGGCATGCGCCGACAGCCTTGCCGGACACGCCGATCGGCACCGGGACACCCCGATGGCCGGGCGCACCCTGACCCAGCACGCCGTGCCGGTCACCTTCGGGCTGAAGGCGGCCACCTGGCTGCATCTGGTGCTCGACGCCGTGGAGCGGGTGCGCCGGACCCGCGCGGCGCTGCCGGTCTCGCTGGGCGGCGCGGCGGGCACGCTTGCGGCGTACCACCAGTACGCGCTGGACACGACCTGGGCGAGCGAAGCGACGGGTATTCAACCGATCCGGTCGGCGCGACGCTGCGCTTGCCGGGGTTGGTGGCCCGTCGCCTCGGGCTGGCCGAGCCGGCCCTGCCCTGGCACGGAGTTCGCACACCCCTGGCCGACGTCGCCGCGAGCCTGATGGTCACCACGGGTGCGCTCGGCAAGCTGGCCGCCGACGTCCTCGTGCTCACCCGGACCGAGATCGGGGAGGTCACCGAGGAGCAGGCGCCGGGCCGAGGGGCGTCCTCGGCCATGCCGCAGAAGCACAATCCCGTGTTCTCGACGCTCATCGCGACCGCGGCCCGGCAGCTGCCACCGATCGCCCTCGTGCTGTTCGGTTCCATGGCCGTTGAGGACGAGCGGTCCTCGGGCGGTTGGCATGCCGAGTGGCAACCGCTGCGGGAGTGCCTGCGCATCGGTGCCGGTGCCGCCGCCAACGCCGCTTCCCTCGCGGCGTCGCTTCGGGTCTCACCCGAGGCGATGGCGGCGAACTTGCGGTTGACCCGCGGCGCCATCGTCTCCGAGCGCGCCAACGTGGTGCTGGCGCCGTTGCTCGGCAAGGCCAACGCCAAACGTCTACTGGCCGAGGTGACTTCGGCGGCCGAGCGGGACGGTGCCGACCTGGCCGACCTGCTCACCATCGCGCTGGAAGAGGCCGGAGTGGCCTGCCCCGACGTGGACGGGCTGTTCGATCCGTCCGGCTACACCGGGATGTCCGGGCCGCTGGTCGATCGCGCGCTCGAACGATTCGAAGGGTTCGGCAAGGAGAGCTCGCATGAATGACGTTGCCGCGCTGGAGTTCACCCGGCAGCATGCGCAGCCGATCCCGGCCGAGCGGCGGGAGCAGCTGCTCGCGCCGCCCGGGTTCGGCGACGTCTACTCCGATCACATGGTGACGGTGCGGTGGTCACGCCGAGGTGGGCTGGCACGACGCCGCGTCGGGCCGCTCGCCGCGTTCTCACTGCACCCGGCCACCATGGCATTGCACTACGGCCAGACCATTTTCGAGGGCATGAAGGCGTTCTGGCGCCCGAACGGCCAGCGAGCACTGTTCCGTCCCGCCGATCATGCCCGCCGGTTCAACGGCTCGGCGCGCCGGATGGCGATGCCCACGCTGCCCGAGGCAGGACCTTCGTCGCCGCGCTGGAGGCACTACTGCGCGTCGATGGCAGCTGGGTGCCGCGCGCCCGCGGGACACAGCTTCTATTTGCGGCCGTTCATGATCGCGTCGGAGACGCGCCTTGGCCTCCGCCCCGCCGAGGAGTACCTGTTCACCGTCATCGGTACGCCGTCGCGGCCCGCGTCCGTGGAGCCGAAGCCCATCCGGTTGTGGGCGGCACCCGAGTACATCCGTGCGGCGCCCGGCGGTACCGGTGCGGCCAAGTGCGGTGGCAACTACGGCGGCGCCTTCATCGCCCAGCGACAGGCCGCGGCCAACGACTGCGACGAGGTCGTGTGGCTGGACGCGCGGGAGCGCCGGTACATCGAGGAGGCGGGCGGTTCCAACCTGTTCTTCGTGGAGTCGAGCGCCCAAGGCCCCCGTCTGCGCACTCCGCCGTTGAGTGGAACCTTGCTGGCGGGCTTCACCCGAGACTCGATTCTGCGGTTGGCGCGATCGCTCGGTTACCCGGTATCCGAGGAGCCGCTCACGCTCGACGAGTGGGAGCAAGGCTGCCGAGATGGGCGCATCACCGAGACGTTCGCGTGTGGCACCGCCCGCGGCGATCGTCCCGGTCGGGCACGTGGTCTCCGCTCAGCGGGAATGGCCGGTGGGGGACGGCACTGCGGGCCCGGTCACGTCGCGGCTGCGGGAGGCAATGCTCGACATCCACCACGGCCAGACTCCGGACGAATTCGGCTGGATGCAGCTCGTCGACACCGAGGTGGGATGATTCTTGCCCCAATGGATCCCTGTGGCAGCCTATTCTGAGCGCGGTCGAGAAGCGGCTACAGGAAGGCGACTGTCATGGTGGATGATCCGATTTCGCGCACGATTCTCCCGATTCCCGATGTGCCGCACGTGGGGCTCACCACCTACGACGCGAAGGATCCCGACACCAGCTATCCGCCGATCAAGGACATCCGTCCACCGGCGACCGCCCCGAACGTGCTCGTCGTCCTGATCGACGACGTCGGCTTCGGCGCGAGCAGCGCCTTCGGTGGGCCGTGTGAGACACCCAACTTCGAGAGGCTCGCCTCCGGTGGGTTGAAGTACACCCGGTTGCACACCACCGCGCTGTGCTCGCCGACGCGCCAGGCGCTGCTCACCGGCCGCAACCACCACTCGGTCGGCATGGGCAACATCACCGAAACCGCAACCGCGGCACCCGGATACACGTCGGTGCTGCCGAACACCAAGGCGCCGCTGCCACTGACGCTGAAACTCAACGGCTACTCCACCGCCCAGTTCGGCAAGTGCCACGAGGTGCCCGCTTGGCAGACCAGCCCGGCCGGACCGTTCACGGCGTGGCCGACGGGCGGTGGCGGCTTCGAATACTTCTACGGCTTCATCGGCGGCGAGAACAACCAGTGGGAGCCGGCCCTGTACGAGGGCACCACGCCCATCGAGCCGCCGAAGACCCCGGCCGAGGGCTACCACCTGACCGAGGATCTCACCGACAAGGCGATCGGCTGGGTACGCCAGCAGAAGGCGCTGCTGCCCGACAAGCCGTTCTTCATGTACTTCGCACCAGGCGCCACCCATGCGCCGCACCAAGTACCGAAGGAGTGGATCGACAAGTACAAGGGCAAGTTCGCGCACGGCTGGGACCGGCAGCGCGAGATCACCTTCGAGCGACAGAAGGAACTGGGCGTCATCGGCCCCGACTCGGTGCTGACGCCGCGGCACGACGAGATCCCCGCCTGGGACGACATGGATCCCGCGCTGAAGCCGGCATTGGAACGCCAGATGGAGGTCTACGCAGCATTTTTGGAGCACACCGACCACCACGTTGGCCGCTTGCTCGACGCGCTCGAGCCGATCATGGACGACACGCTCGTCTACGTCATCATCGGCGACAACGGTGCGTCGGCGGAGGGCACGCTGCAGGGCGCGTTCAACGAGATGGCCAACTTCAATGGCATGGCCGCGCTCGAGACCCCCGAATTCCTGGCCTCCAAGCTCGACGAGTTCGGCGGTGAAAACTCCTACGGCCACTACGCAGTGGGGTGGGCCTGGGCGATGGACACGCCGTATCAGTGGACCAAGCAGGTGGCCTCGCACTGGGGTGGCACGCGCAACGGCACCATCGTGCACTGGCCCAAGGGAATTCAGGAGAAGGGTGGCATGCGCAATCAGTTCACGCATGTCATCGATCTGGCGCCCACTGTGTTGGAGGCGGCGGGCATTCCCGAACCGGTGATGGTCAACGGCGTGTTGCAGAGTCCCTACGAGGGCACCAGCCTGCTGTACAGCTTCAACGACGCGCAAGCGCCGGAGCGCCACGAAACACAGTACTTCGAAATGTTCTGCAACCGAGGCATTTACCACAAGGGTTGGAGCGCGGTGACCAAGCACCGCACGCCGTGGGAGATGGGCGGGGCCAAGTTGCCGACCTTCGACGACGACGTCTGGGAGCTCTACGACGGCAACAGCGACTGGACGCAGGCCAACGATCTCTCCAAGGAGTACCCGGAGAAACTGCACGAGCTGCAACGGCTGTGGCTGATCGAGGCCGTCAAGTACAACGTGCTTCCGCTCGACGACCGGCAGATCGAACGTTTCAACCCGACTCTGGCCGGACGGCCGTCGCTGATCAAGGGCAACTCGCAGCTGCTGTTCGCCGGCATGGGGCGACTCTCGGAGAACAGCGTGGTCGACATCAAGAACAAGTCCTTCGCCGTGACGTCCGAGGTGGAGGTTCCGACGGGCGGCGTCGAGGGCGTGATCATCGCCCAGGGCGGCCGATTCGGCGGCTGGAGCCTGTACGCCAAGGCGGGCAAGGCCAAGTTCCACTACAACGTGTTGGGCATCAAGTCGTTCGACATCGAAGCCACCGAACCGATCCCGGCGGGCACCATCCAGGTGCGCATGGAGTTCACCTACGACGGCGGCGGCATGGGCAAGGGCGGTGACGTCGCCCTCTATTGCGACGGCAAGGAAGTCGGGAAGGGCCGAGTCGACCAGACCCAGGGCTTCGTCTTCTCAGCCGACGAGACCACCGACGTCGGCAACGAGACCGGTACCAGCGTGAGCCCGGACTACACCGCCCACACCAGTAGGTTCACCGGCAAGATCAACTGGGTGCGCATCGATCTGGGCGACGACGCCGAGGCCGCCGACCACTACATCGAGCCCGACGAACGCTTCCGGATCGCGATGGCACGGCAGTAGGCGTGTCTGCCGGGCCGGCCCGCCGGCAGGGGGGAGGATCGAACGCATGCTGGCCGTCGACCTCCTGACCCGGGTCGGGCTGGCCACGGTGCTCGGCATAGCGATCGGGTTCGAACGCCAATGGCGCTCGCGGATGGCGGGATTGCAGACGATGGCCCTCGTCAGCATGGGCTCCGCTTTGTTCCTGATCCTGAGCGCCTACAGCTTCGACCAGCAGGGCGACCGGCTGCGCGTCGCCGCCCAGATCGTCTCGGGTGTGGGCTTTCTCGGGGCCGGCGTCATCATGAAGCAGGGCCTGTCCGTGGTCGGTCTCAACACCGCCGCAACCCTGTGGTCGACGGCGGCCGTCGGCGCACTGGCCGGGGCGTGGATGTGGCGGGAAGCGATCGCGGGCGCGGTCATCATCGTGACGGCCAACTGGTTCCTGCAGTTGCTGGCGGCGCGAATGGACCGCGTGCACAACAAGGGTGGCCGCGACGCCGCACCGGCCGACTACGTGCTGGACGTCGTATGCGGACGGGATGTGCAGGCCGAGGTCAAGGCGGTGCTGGCGCAGAGCATGCCGCGTCCGGCATTCCAGCTGCGCGGCGTGCGTGCGCTACCCGCCCACGCCGCCGAACACATGGAACTGCAAGCCGATTACGCCACCGCCGTCCGCGACGACGCCGTGGCCGAGGACGCGGTTCGCACGCTCAGTCAGCAGCCGGGCGTCACGTCGGTGCGATGGAGCATGGCGAACGAGCCCGCGGCGGACCGGAGCCGTTGACGATGCAGTTGCAGGACTTCTTCGAACGGGCGACGCAGGCCTTCGAGGCGTCCGGCGTGCTGTCGATGGTGCTGGGCTTCATCTACGCCTTCGTCCTCGCCGCGGTCACCTGGAAGCGAACCGGCAACGGTGGCCGGGCGTTCAAGACGCTGCGCGAGTCACTCGGCGGGGCGATCCTGCTCGGCCTCGAATTGCTCGTCGCCGCAGACATCGTCAAGACCGTCACGTCGACACCGTCACTCACCGACGCGGCCGTGCTGGGGATGATCGTCCTGATCCGAACGGTGCTCAGCATCACGATCGAGATCGAGGTCGACGGCGTCGCGCCATGGCGCAAGGCGCTGACCACCGGTCCGCAGGTGCTGGCCCGCGCCACCCGCGAAGCGGCACGACCCGAACCCGAGTGACGGCTACGGCGACGTCGTCCCGTCTGATGTCCCACCAGAAGTCGTCCCGTCCGACGTTGTTCCGCCCGAGGTGGTCCCGTCGGACGTCGTTCCGGAAGTCGTTCCGTCGGAAGTGGTTCCGTCCGAGGTGGTCGGGCTCGGCGTGGAGCCGCTGGACGTCGTGGGTGCGCTGGACGTCGTCGGGTCCGGGGTGGGGGCGCTGGATACGGTCGGGTCGCTCGTCGCTGTCGGCTCCGGGGTCGGACTGCTCGGCGGCGCACTGGTTTCCGATGGCGGAACGGACGGCGTCACCGAGTTGGTCACGGCATCGGTGGCCGGGGCGGTGGGGGTCGGTGTCGCAGTCGGCGACGGGAACGTGCCGGGCTGGTCGGCCTCGACGATGGCCTTGATCTCGGTCGTGTACTCCTCGAGCTGGCCCGAGATCTCGTTGAGCGGCACGTCGCCCGCCTCGATCGCATCCTGGTAGGCGGCGATCTCGACCCAGAGCTCGTCGAGTTTGGCCATGGCGTCTTCGGACAACGGACGGTCGAGCGTCACGAACAGCTGCCGCGCCAAGGCATACGTCAAACAGTTGACGCAGTCGTAGTTCAGGGCGCCTGCCAGGTTTTGCGGCACCGCCACGTTGTCGTCGTTCTCATCGGAGTCGATGACGAAGACCACCTGGTAGGCGACCGCGACCGCAGCGCAATTGGTGCACGACGCGTAGGCATGGGCCTCGTTGACGTTCATCGCGTCGGAGTTGTCGGTCACCCACACCATGGCGAACGCGGCC
>CAVSXC010000015.1:0-258761 GCA_963731715.1 uncultured Actinomycetota bacterium
CGATGGCCTTGGCCAGGTCGCCGGAGGTGTGGATGTCGCCGTCGGCCAGCACGTGCACGTAGCGGCCGCCGGTCTCGTCGAGGTACTCGCGACGGGCGGCGGCGGCGTCGGCGATCGCGGTGGCCATCGGCACGCTGATGCCCAGCACCTCGTCGCTGGTGGTCACACCGGAGGTCGAGCCGTAGCCGACGATGACGCCCGCGGCGCCGGTGCGCATCAGGTGCAGCGCGGTGCGGTGGTCGAGCACGCCGCCGGCCACCACCGGCACGTCGAGCTCGGAGATGAACGTCTTCAGGTTCAGCGGCTCGCCGTCCTGCGCGACGCGCTCGGCCGAGATGATGGTGCCCTGGATGACCAGCAGGTCGATGCCCGCGGCGACCAGCGACGGCGTCAGCGCCTGCGCGTTCTGCGGGCTGACCCGCACGGCCGTCGTCACCCCGGCGTCGCGGATCCGCGCCACCGCGGCACCCAGCAGATCGGGATCCAGTGGCGCCGAATGCAATTGCTGCAGCAGCCGAATGGCCGCCGACGGCTCCGGCTCCTTCTCGGCGGCCTCGATGACCTGGGCGATCTTCTCCTCGACGTCGGCGTGCCGACCGATCAGACCTTCGCCGTTGAGCACGCCGAGGCCGCCGAGGCGGCCCAGCTCGATGGCGAACTCCGGCGACACCAGCGCGTCGGTCGGATGCGACACCACCGGGATCTCGAACCGGTAGGCGTCCAGCTGCCAGGTCGTCGAGACGTCCTGGACGGACCGGGTGCGCCGCGACGGCACGATATTGATGTCATCGAGTTCATAGGTGCGGCGGGCGGTTCTGCCCATGCCGATCTCGACCATGTCTCGCATGCGGGTCATCTCCTCTTCGCGCAAGCGCTCATCGGCGCGTGCGCCTTGTCAGCGGGCGTAGTAGTTCGGCGCTTCGACGGTCATCGTGATGTCGTGCGGATGGCTCTCCTTCAACCCCGCCGCGGTGATCTGCACGAACTGCGCCTGCTGCAGCTGCTCGATGGTCGCCGAACCGGTGTAGCCCATGGCCGCGCGCAGCCCGCCGGTGAGCTGATGGATCACCGTCGACAGCGGGCCGCGGAACGGCACCCGGCCCTCGATGCCCTCGGGCACCAGCTTGTCCTCGGACAGCGCGTCGTCCTGGAAGTAGCGGTCCTTCGAATAGGACTTCGCGCCGCCCCGGCCCTGCATCGCGCCGAGCGAACCCATGCCGCGGTAGCTCTTGAACTGCTTGCCGTTGACGAAGATCAGCTCGCCGGGCGATTCGGCGGTGCCGGCCAGCAGCGAGCCCAGCATCGCGGTGGACGCGCCCGCGGCCAGCGCCTTGGCGATGTCGCCGGAGTACTGCAGTCCGCCGTCGGCGATGACCGGCACGCCCGCGGGCGCGCAGGCGGCGACGGCCTCCAGGATCGCGGTGATCTGCGGTGCGCCGACGCCGGCGACCACCCGCGTGGTGCAGATCGACCCCGGCCCGACACCGACCTTCACCGCGTCGGCGCCGGCCTCGACCAGGGCGGCCGCCGCGGCCCGGGTCGCGACGTTGCCGCCGATCACCTCGACCCGGTCGCCGACCACGGTCTTGAGCCGGTGCACCATGTCGAGCACCAGCCGGTTGTGCGCATGCGCGGTGTCGACGATCAGCACGTCGACCCCGGCGTCGACGAGCGTCATCGCCCGCGTCCACGAATCGTCGCCGACACCGACCGCGGCGCCGACCAGCAGCCTGCCGTCGCTGTCCTTGGTGGACAGCGGGAACTGCTCGGTCTTGACGAAGTCCTTGACGGTGATCAGCCCGGTCAGCTTGCCGTGCCCGTCGACGATCGGCAGCTTCTCAATCTTGTAGCGGCGCAACAGTCCTAGCGCCGCCTCGGCGGAAACGCCCGCCTGCGCGGTGATCAGCGGCGCCTTCGTCATCACCTCGGAGACCGGCTTGGACTGGTCGACCTCGAAGCGCATGTCGCGGTTGGTGATGATGCCGACGAGCTCGCCGGTGTCGTCGACGACGGGCAGGCCGGAGATCCGGAACCGCGCGCACATCGCGTCGACCTCGGCCAGCGTGTTGTCCGGCGAGCAGGTGACCGGATCGGTGACCATGCCGGCTTCCGAGCGCTTGACCGTCTCGACCTGGCCGGCCTGCTCGGCCACCGGCAGATTGCGGTGCAGCACGCCCATGCCGCCTGCGCGGGCCATCGCGATCGCCATCCGGGACTCGGTCACGGTGTCCATCGCCGAGCTGACCAGCGGCACCCTCAGCCGGATCTTGCGGGTGAGCTGGCTGGAGGTATCGGCTGTGGCGGGCACCACATCGGAGGCGGCGGGCAGCAGCAGGACGTCGTCGAAGGTGAGCCCGAGCATCGCGATCTTGGTCGGATCATCGCCGCCGGTGGGCACCGGAACGGCGAGGGGGATGCTGCTTTCAGCGATCGACATGGGTGAGGCCTCCAGTGACTAGCACAGTCGCAGAGCTAGATGACCTATCTTATCGGCATTGACGTCGCCGCTTCGGCCCCACGCTGCCTCGCGGACACGCAGGTGGCGAGGCCCGCTAACGGCTGGCGCGATACCAGTGGGGCTGCGTAGTGTGGAGTCGTGCGAGATCACCTGCCACCGGGTTTGCCGCCCGATCCGTTCGCCGATGACCCGTGCGACCCCTCGGCGGCGCTCGATGCGCTCGAGCCGGGCCAGCCGCTGGATCCGCAGGAGCGGACCGCGGTCGAGGCCGATCTCGCCGACCTGGCGGTGTACGAGGCGTTGCTGGCGCACAAGGGAATTCGCGGTCTCGTGGTGTGCTGCGACGAATGCCAGCAGGACCACTACCACGATTGGGACATGCTGCGCGCCAACCTGCTGCAGCTGCTCGTCGACGGCACTGTGCGTCCGCACGAACCGGCCTATGACCCGGAACCCGACGCCTACGTGACCTGGGATTACTGCCGCGGCTACGCCGACGCGTCGCTCAACGAGGCCACGTCGGAATCCGACGGATATCGCTGAGGGCTGAAACCCTCTATTCGCCGTCGCCGCGCTTCTTGGGCGGTGGCGTAATCAGCGTGGTCGTGACCGGGATTGGTCTCCGTCGCCTGGCTTTCCGGCGCCTGACTCTCCGGAGCACGCTGCGGCGGCGCCTCTGAGGCGACTGCCGGCGGCGGCGACAGCTGGCGGCGGCGTCGACGACGACCGGAGCCGGCGCGGCCGCACTCGGCGGCGCAACCACAACGGCGAGCCGGCTGCGGCCACGCTCGGCGGTGCGGCCGCCGGCGGCGGCACGACCGCGGGCAGCCGCCGGCACGCGGCGGCGTGGTGGTGGTCGTCGTGACCGCGTGCGTCGTCGTTGTCGTCGTGGTCGTGTCGTCGGTCGGCGACGTCGGCGGTGTCGTAGTCGTCGGGGTGCCGCTCGGCGGTGGCGGTTCAGGCACAGGCGAACTCGACGTCGGCGAGCTCGTGGTGGCCGATGACGTCGAAGTGGAAGTCTCGGACGACGACGTGGTGGTCTCCGACGGACGAGGTGGAGCGTGCTTGTCTCCGACGACGTGCTCGTTGTCGCGGTGTCCGATCCAGGCGCGACGACGACCGGCGTCCGGCATCGGCGGCGGCGGTGCACCCGGCGGCAGGGTCGCGGCGGCGTCCTTGGCGTCGACCTTGACCGTCAGCTCTTGCCACTGAGTGACCAATTCCTGTTTCTGCTCAACGTCATTGACCGTCGCGACGGTGGTCGTCAGCGTCTGCAGCTTGTCCTGCGCGGCATCCCACTGGCCCTCGTCGATCAGCTGCTGCACCTCGGCCAGCTGCTGGGAGGCGAGCATCACCTGGTCGTCGCGCGTCTGCTGCTGCTCGCCGAACAGCATGGTGCGCAGGCCGTACAGCGGGTCGCCCGGCCCGGCGCCGGCGACCACCGCGCCGAAACCGCCGAGGCACAGCACCGCGGCGGCGACCGAACCCACCACGGCCATCGACGTGCGCGTGCGCTTGCGCGATTCCACGGCACGCGTCAGCGCCACCACCGCGTCGCGCGGCGTGACGGGTGCCATCAGCGGCGGCGTGCGCACCTCGTCGCGCCAGCCGGCCAGCAGCTGCGCGAGCTCGGCCTCGCCGGGGTCGGTCGAGTACACCGGCTGCTGCGACGCGAGCGCGTCGAGGAAGCGGTCGGTGCGGTTGATCTCGTTGAGCGACGGGTCGCCCCCGTTTGCGGTCCAGCGTCCGAAGTCAGGCATGGTCGTGCCCCGTCGCCATGATTTCGGCCTTCAGCCGCGCCAGCGCGCGATGCTGCGCGACCCGGACCGCGCCCGCGGTGCTGCCGACCGCCTCGGCGGTCTCTTCGGCGCTCATGCCGACGACGACGCGCAGGATCAGGATCTCGCGCTGCTTCTCGGGCAGCACCGCCAGGAGCCTGTTCATCCGGGCCGACGCTTCGGAGTCGAGGGCCATCTGCTCGGGGCCGGCATCCACCGAGAACCGCTCCGGCACGACATCCGTCGGCTCGGAGCGGTTCCTGGCGGCTGCGCGATGCGCGTCAGCAACCTTGTGCGCGGCGATGCCGTACACGAAGGCCAGGAACGGTCGTCCCTGATCCTTGTAGCGCGGCAGCGCCGTGATGGCGGCCAAGCACACCTCCTGAGCAACGTCATCTGCTGAGAGACCGCTTCGCTCGGTCGCCCCGACCCTGGCCCGGCAGTACCGGACCACGATCGGGCGGATGATCTCCAGCACCTCCCGGAGCGCGTCCCGGTTGCCCGCCACTGCCTCAGCAACGACAGCATCGAGACGTTCTCCCGAAATTGTCATCGTGGGCGGCATCTCCAGCGTTACGTGAGGGACACGTCCCCGAAGTGTGGACGTCAGCTAAACAATAACGATCCGACAGGCGCGACCATTGTCAGCGCTGCGCCACAGTCGCCACCCCGGCGACGCACCGTAGCTGCGCATTCGTTACGAATCCTCAGCACTTCTGCCGCCGAGTGACGGGCGCTGCCGATGTCGGCCAGCAGGCAGGCCAACGCCCAGCGCAGCGGGATGATTCCCAGTCGCTCGGCGTCTGCAAGCGCGGCGTCGGCGACGCGCCGGGACGCCTCGATCTCCCCGGCGCTGCACAGCGCCGCGGCCAGGATGACCTCCGATTTCACGGCGTGACGCGCCGAACCGAACGCTGCGGCCAGCTCGACGGCCCGCTGGGCGTGGCCCACCGCCGTCTGCGCCGTCGCCGCGTGCCATCGCCAGTTCCGCGGACACCCACGCCAGCCGCACCGGCAACCGCGGCGGCACCGATCCGGCGAGGAGCTCACCGGCGCGCCGCAGCGCCGCTGCCGAAGCCGCGAACCGGCCCACGCCGAGCGCGTCGGCGGCCAGCCCGATGAGCGCGTCGGCACCGGCCTCCTGGTCCGAACCGGCCAGCGCCATCGCCCGGCCGTCCCATCCGCGGGCCCGGTCGTGCCAGCCGAGCTGACGCAAGAACGACGCCCGGGTGCTGTGCGCCAGCGATGCCAGCGGATCGTCGCGCTGCAGGCAGGCCCGCCAGGTCGGCCATCGCGCTGCCGTAGCGGCCCTGGCCGCCTGCGGCGACGGCGCGCAGCCACAACTCGTGCGGCGTCGACGCGGGCGGCAGCGGCCAGCGTCCCGGGTCGTCGCCGAACGCGGCGTTCGGCCGAGCACGATGTTCATCGGACCGCGACGCTATCAATGCGTCGCGCAAAACCCGGTACCGGCGGGCACGCATTAGACAAATCGCCGAATCCGCATCGGTTAACAGTTTGTGGTGGCCATGTTAATTCGATGTCAACCGCCTTCTGGGAGCGCGGAAATAATCTGTGCGACACCGCGAGAGCCGATCAGCGGAAACACGAGATGTGATCGCCCCTCCGGCGTTTCGTTACCACCGATGTCGTTGCCGGCGGGTCGCAATGATGAACGTGATGTAAATTCTCCGCCTGCGGTTATGTCCATGAGCACATGTTCGGGCTATTGACGGAATTTCGTGAGCACCCCTACTTTGTGTGCACGAGTAGTCATCGGCGACTTGTGCTCGGTTCGGTTCCACAACTCACGCATCCGTTCGTTCGCGAAAAGGGTGTGTAGAGAGGGGTTTTCCAATGCCACAGCCGCAGCAGCTACCCGGACCCAACGCTGACATCTGGGATTGGCAGATCGCCGGCCTTTGCCGGGGTGTCGATTCCGCGATGTTCTTCCATCCCGACGGCGAGCGCGGCCGGGCCCGTGCGCAGCGCGAGATGCGCGCCAAGGAGATGTGCCGGCAGTGCCCGGTGATCACCCAGTGCCGCAGCCACGCGCTCGCGGTCGGCGAGCCCTACGGCATCTGGGGCGGTCTGTCCGAGGCCGAGCGCGAAATGTTGCTCAAGCGAGGCATCCGCCGCGCCTCATAGGCGCCGACGAGCGAAAGAAGGCCTCACTCCGTCACGGGCGGATTGGGGCCTTCTTCGTGTTTGGGTGGTCCCGGTTGCGAACGACGCGCCCGCGCCAAGCGGACGATTCCGTAGACGATTCCAGCCGCAACGGCCAGCGCGCCCAACCACGGCAGCAGCAGGCCGAAGAGCAGAACCAGGTTGCCCACCACCGAAACCAAGGCATCCCAACCACGTTCGATCTGACCGGTGAAGCCTTCGTACTGCTTCGGTGCCGGTCCGCCGATCTGCTCGGCGACGAAGGTGACGTTGACCGTGCTGTAGTCGATTCGATCGCCGAGCTGATCGCGCTGGGCACGCAGGCTGTCCAGCTCCGCCTGGCGCTCCGAGAGGGCGTCCTCGGCCTTGATGAGCGCGTCGGGGTCCTTGGCGTCGCGCATGATCGCCAGCAGTCGATCCACCGAGGTCTGTAGGGCCTTGATCCGCGCGTCGAGGTCCACCCGCTGCGCCGTGACGTCCTCGGATGTGGTCTCCGCGGTCTGCACCTTGCCCAGCGTCTTCAACTCGCGCAGCAGGCCGTCGAGTTTCGTCGACGGGCACCCGCAACACGACGGAGGTGCGGGCCAAACCCCTTTCGGATCCCGCATCCTCGGAGCGGCTGTCCACCCGGCCATCGGCGTCCTCCACCAGGACAGCGGCCTTGTCCGCGGCCTCGGAGGTATTGGACACCGTGATGGTCATCGACGCGGTCTTGACGACGTCGCGCTGGGCGTCCTGCGGTGGCGCGCCCGGCGGTGGCACCGGCCCGAACTCCGGTGCCGGCGCAGTAACGCCGTCCTTCATGCCTGCCGCAGGCGCGGTCGTCATGCCGCCGCGTCCCGTGGCGCCCTGCTCTCGTGCGATCCCGAGCAAGCCGTCAGTACGCCCAACACGGCGATCCCCGCTATTGCGAGCGTCAACCAACGTCGGTTCATGATCATCAACCTTGCCATCGGCTGTGAGGCCCGACCATTACCGCAGGTCAAGGCCCCCACGCCACGGAGAAGTGGGGCTCGGGGGCAACTTCATGGCTAAGGCGCAGTGATGGTACCCGGCACTCGTGTCGTTGCCGGCACGGGCGAAGTGACGAGGTCATCCGGTAGCGGCTTCGTGGCGACGACCGGATCATTGCAGGCGAGCGGAGTTGTGGAGTCCCACAGCGACATGAACCCAGGACCGTGCATCAAGCCGCGATAGACGAGGCCGTCGTCACCCACAGTGCCTTTGAAGGTCCATATGGTGTCCGATTCTTCGATCCACGAAATCGTGAAGTTGATGTCGTGACCCTGGATGGCACCGTCCTGCACGAACCCGCGAACCGGACGCCCGTCGTCGCCGATGGTGAACGTCTCCCCCACAAGTCTTGTTCCGATCGTGGCGCCGGATACCTTCACCTCCCCAATGTTGGCCCCATAAAGGATGAAATCCCCGTTGAAGCCGTACTGAGCGCAAGGTTCGGGGGCCGCCGCCACGGGTGCGGCGCCGGCGAGGAACCCCAGTGCGGCTAGTGGCGTTACAGCGCCGAACAGCAGGGACCTGTTCAAGATGATTGATTGCACCGTCGGAATCCTTATCTGTGTTGGGGACCCCGGATTAGACGGGGATCATCCCTTGGGCTTTGCCATGAGAGAAATGGTAAAGACCAACCAGCGGTTCCGTAGCGTTCGTGACAAGACGAAAAAGCGGTGCGTGACGTCACGTCGCCTCGTGTGCGCATCGTGAAGGAGTGAGTATGCGCGGGCCAGCTTCGGTGATGGCGATGGTGTGCTCGGAGTGCGCCGTGTTCGACCCGTCTGCCGAGCGCAGGGTCCAACCGTCGGCATCGACAACCAGACGATCACTGCCCCGCGCCCACCACGGTTCAAGAGCGAAGGTCATGCCCGGCCGCAGCAGCAATCCGCGCCCATGCCGTCCGCGGTTGGGGATGTGGGGATCCTCGTGCATGGTGCGACCCAGTCCATGACCGCCGAATTCGGCATTGACGCGATACCCGGCTTCGGTAGCGACTTCGCCGATCGCAGCGGAGATGTCACCGAGTCGACCGCCGGGTACCGCTGCGGCGATACCTGCGTCAAGGGCTCTTTGCGTCGACTCGATCAGGGCCGTGTCAGCGGCGTCGGCTCTGTCGCCGACGATGACCGTGACCGCAGAATCGGCTACCCAACCGTCGATCGACACCGCAAAGTCCAGACTCAACACGTCGCCATCGCCTAGCACGTAGTCGCGCGGCATGCCATGCAGCACAGCATCATTGACCGATAGACAGATGACATTCCGGAATGGACCGCGACCGAATGACGGCGAGTAGTCCCAGTAGCATGATGTCGCACCGCGGTCAGAAATCAACGCGCGGGCATGGTGCTCAAGCTGCATCAGGTTCACTCCTGGCAGCGCCTCGATCGACAGCGTCGCCAGCGTTTCCGCGACGAATTCACCAGTTGCCGCCATCTTGTTGATCTCTTCGGCAGTCTTGAGTTCGATCATGTTCGATCCCGTCCAGCGTCGGTATTTTTATACCGTTACGACGGTACCAGTCCCGGTATTTGAATACCGGCTATGCTGACCGTCATGGTGCGTGTACCTCTGAGCCCAGAGCAGGTGAGAGCCGGGCAACGCCTCGGTGCGCTGATCAGGACAGCCCGTGCCGGTCGCGATCCCGAGATGATCGCCCGTGGCGCCGGTATCTCCCCTGAGACACTGCGCAAGATCGAGGTCGGACGGATGCCCAGCCCGAGCTTCGGCACGGTGATCGGACTCTGCAATGCGCTCGGCTTGCCCTTGCAGAGTGCCGTCGATGCTTGGCATGGGACAGATGACCAACGGATGGCTATCTAGAAGTCACACCGCTGGGTCGAGGCCGAAGACCTGGGTGGCGGCTGACTTACCCTTCAGGGCGTGGGCGCCGCGGTCGAGAAGTCCGGCCGGTCGGGAGACCAGGGCGTCGACGGTCTGGTTGGTGAGCAGGATCGCGTCGCCGGTGGTTTTGGTGAGCTGCTCGACGCGGGCGGCGACGTTGACGGTGTCACCGATCAAGGTGAACTCCAGCTTGCTTCCGCCACCGATGGTTCCGGCGATCACCTTGCCCGTGTTGATCCCGATGCCGATCCGAAGCGCGCCGCCGAACCGCTCGGCAACCAGGCGCTGAATCAAGACCGCGGCAGCCAACGCTGAATCCGCGTGATCCGCACGGTCATTCGGGGCCCCGAAGACTGCCAGCGCACCATCGCCGAGGAACTTGTTGACGTGCCCGCCTGCGTCGACGACGGCAGGCACGACGATCTCGAACAGGGCATTGAGCCGGGCGACGGTGTCCTCGGCCGTGTTCGCCTCGGCGAACGGGGTGAAGTCGCGGATATCGACGAACATCACCGTCACCTCGCGGCGCTCCCCGGTGAACACATCATCACCCTGCTCAAGCAACCGCGCCGCCAGGACCGGATCGACGTAGGTCCCAAATGCCGCCTGAAGTCGTTGCCGCTCAGCCAAACCCGCTTGCATGCGGTTGAACGACGCCGCCAGCGCACCAAGGTCATCGTCCTGAACCACCGGCACGAGTTGGCCGTAGTCGCCAGCCGCAACACGTTCAGTTCCGTGCGCGATGTCGCGGATGGGTCGCAGGGACTGAGAGAACGCGACGCCGACGGTGATCGGCACCGCGAAGAAAAGCGTCAGCCCACCGCCGATCACGACTGCAAGCAGGGGCACCTCTCTTGTCTGATCGACCACGGCTGCCAGCATTGCGCCCGCGGCGGCGTATGCGAACGCGACCGCGAGCATGGACACGTTCGACCATGCGGCGAAAGTCGGCCGCGAGCGGGGCAGGGAGTCACCGACACCCGTGTCACCGGCGATGGCGACCCGGACCGGCCGCAACGCTGCTTCCACCAAGCTGTGAATGGCGATCAGCTGGATGGCAGCACCGAGGAGGGCGGTCACGAGCGCGTACTGGACGAGCCGCGTCCCGGTCGCCCCGGTGATCGCGCCGATAATGACCGCCAGCACGCCAGCCCCCACCGCGTTGAACGCCACCGCCCGGGCGACTGACCGCCGCGCCCAGGTGTAGGTGGCCTCCAGCGCCTCCGTCCGATCGACCTCGCAACCCGCTGCCCAACGCTCAGCAGGACGGGTAAATGCCGCCCCTGGAAGCACCGTCACGTACGCCACCATGAGCACGCCGATGACCGTGATAGCTACCGCTTCGAGGTAGTGGCCGGAGTCTTCGAACGCGACGATGACAAACGCTGGAACAAGGTAGATCGGCAGCAATATGCAATAAGTGATCGCACAGAGCGCCCACGAGTACTTCGTGCCGTGCCGGTCCCAAGCCCACTGCCAAATGCGCTCCATGCCCGGAGACTAAACGTCCGCTACGGCTCAAAACGCGTTTCCTGAAACCATCTGACTTGCGGAAACGCCGTATTTGAACACGAAACGACGCGGAACCGAAGCGAAAGCACACTGTGCCGGTTTGTAGGCTTCGGTACATGCCGTTGAATAACGGTGAGGTCTTCGCCAACTACGTGATTCAGCGGTTGCTCGGAACGGGTGGTACTGGTGAGGTTTACCTCGCCCAGCATCCTCGTCTGCCTCGTCAAGACGCCCTCAAGATCTTGTCGTCGGAATCGACGGACGACGAGGAGTTTCGGGCGAGATTCAATCGCGAGGCCGAATTGGCAGCGACGCTGTTTCACCCGCATATCGTCGGCGTTCTCGACCGCGGCGAGTTCAACGGCCGGCTCTGGATCTCTATGGCCTACGTCGACGGAACTGACGCAGGTCGATTGATTCGCGAGCGTTACCCGAGCGGCATGCCCGAACACGACGTTTCCGAAATCGTGACTGCGGTGGCTGATGCGCTCGACTTCGGTCATGAGCGCCGTCTGCTCCATCGTGACGTCAAGCCGGAGAACATCCTGGTGACTGCATCCGATGGCCACCGACGCAGGGTCCTGTTAACCGACTTCGGCATCGCTCGCAGAATCGACGACGTTAGCAACCTCACTGACGACAACGTCGCCGTGGGCACCGCCAATTACATAGCTCCCGAACAACTCTTGGGCAAGCCGCTTGACGGCCGGGCGGATCAATATGCGTTGGCCGCCACCACCTTTCACCTTCTAACCGGCGCGCCACCATTTCAAGACTCAAACCGCGCGGTTGTCATCAGCCAGCATCTAAGTACGCCCCCACCGCGGATATCGGACCGCCGACCCGATCTCGCTCATCTCGACGCCGTGCTCGTGAGGGCACTGGCCAAGAACCCCAACGAGCGATACCCAAGTTGCCTCGAATTTGCCCGAGCCCTCACACAGCAGGGTCCACCCGTCGTTGCCGCTCCACCGCCTGCGCACTCCGGCTTGCAGACGACGGGATCGGGCGACCGTCCACCCACACAGCGTCTCGAGCGTTTGGTTGTTCATGGGACAGCACGCGGTGTACAGCCAAGTGCGGCCGGGGCCTTGTCGTTTCAACTGGTGCCATCTGACCCCATAGGTAACCGGCGCGCTCCTGTCCCGGTCGAGATACAAACTCAGTTCGTAGCGGGTCAGCTCGCAGATGGAGATGAGGTCGAGGTCAGCGGCGTCTGGGACGGCAGCACCGTCGACGCAGACACGATCGTCAATCTTTCAGCGGGAGCTCGTCCCAAGCGTCCACGGTCCCGGGACCGCGCCAAACCGCCGCGCGACAGTGCACCGAAAGGCAACAGGGTCCGGATTGCACTCGTTGCACTTGCAGGGGTGATCGTGTTGACCGCGGCTGCGGCTCTGTTCTTCACCGACGGTTTCGGCCTATGGACTCGCCCCGGACCCACCGTGAAGCCGGTGAGTGCGACGGTGTTTTCTCCCAACGGAGCTCCGGACAATCCGCAGGATGCCGGCTTGGCGATCGACGGCAACCCAGACACGGGGTGGTCCACCGTCACTTATAAGGACCCCGTCCCGTTCCCGAACTTCATCGAGGGAATGGGCTTGTTGCTGCACCTGTCCGAACCGACCGCCCTGAGCACGGTCACGCTGGACGTGTCCAGCACAGGAACCGAGGTGCAGATCCGCGCTTCGTCCACCGATGACCCAGCCAAGTTGAGCGACACGACCGAGCTGACCTCCACCACGCCACTTCAGCAGGGGCACAACCGGATAGAAGTGAAGGACCGGACCAAGACGTCCAACGTGCTGGTGTGGATCACCAAATTGGGCACGACCAATGGCGCGAGCCGGACGGAAATCTCCGACATCACGCTGCAGGCAGCTGGCTAGGGTTGAGGCCGAAAACCTGTGTAGTGCCTGACTTTCCCTTCAACCCGTGGCATCCACGGTCGATGAGGCCGGGCGGTCTCGACGTCAGCGCTTCGACGGTCTGGTGGGTGAGAAGGATGGTGTCACCGGTGGTCTTGGTGAGCTGCTCGACACGGGCGGCGACGTTGACGGTGTCACCGATCAAGGTGAACTCGAGCTTGCTTCCGCCGCCGATCGTGCCGGCGATCACGAACCCGGTGTTGATCCCGATGCCGATCCGAAGCTCACCGCCGAAGCGCTCGGCGACAAGACGGTGAATCAGCACAGCCGCGCTCACCGCTGCGTCGGCATGATCGGCAAGGTCGTTGGGGGCACCGAAGACGGCCAGCGCGCCGTCGCCGAGGAACTTGTTGACGTGCCCACCCGCGTCGACGACGGCAGGCACGACGATCTCGAATAGGGCGTTGAGCCGGGCGACGGTGTCCTCGGCCGTGTTCGCCTCGGCGAACGGGGTGAAGTCACGGACGTCGACGAACATCACCGTCACCTCGCGGCGCTCACCGGTGAAGACGTCGTCGCCCTGCTCGAGCAGCCGCGCCGCAAGGGCGGGGTCGACGTAGGTGCCGAACGCCGCCTGAAGTCGTTGCCGCTCAGCCAATCCCGCCTGCATACGGTTAAACGACGCCGCTAGCGCGCCCAGGTCATCGTCCTGTACCACCGGCAGGCGTTGGCTGTAGTCGCCTGCCGCAACACGCTCGGTGCCCTCGGCAAGATCGCGAATCGGTCGCAGCGACGGTCCGACCACCGCGCCAACGCTGATCGGCACCGCGAAGCCAACCGTCAACGCACCCCCGATCAGGACGGCCAGCACCGGCACCTCACTGGTCGGATCAAACACGGCCGCCAATATTGCGCCCGCGAAGGCAAAACTGAACGCGGCCGCGAGTATCGATATCTTCGACCATGCGGCGAAAGTCGGGCGCGAGCGGGGTAGGGAGTCGCCGATCGCGGTGTCACCGGCGAGCGCGACCCTGGCTGGCCGCAACGCTGCTTCCCCGAAGCCGTGCATGGTGATCAGCCCCGTGCCAGCGCCGAAGACGGCGCCCAGGACCCCGTATTGGGCCAGCCGCGACGCACCCGCCCCGGCGATCGCACCGACAACGGCAAAGAGCAGGGCGGCCCAAACAGCGCCGCCCGCCACGTTTCGGACAACCGTCGCCCGAGCCCAGGAGTAGGTGGCCTCCAGTGCCCTCCCCGATCGACCTCGTGGCCGGCCGCCCACGACTCCACAACGCGGATCTCGCCCAGGCCGGGAAGGACCACCACGTACGCAAGCACCAGCACGGCGACAACAGTGACGGCGGACGACTCGACGTAGCAGTCGGACTCCTCAAACGCGACAACGACAAACGAAGAAATGAGCCATGTCGGCAGGATTGCGAGGTAGCTGATCGCGAAGACCGCCCACGAATACCTCGCTGCGTACCGATCCCACGCCCACTGCCAGATTCGGTCCATGCCGAAAACAAAACACCCCCGGCCTGGTGACCGGGGTGCTTCGGACTACTTCTAGTCGGCAGAACTCAGTGCCGCATGCCCGGCAAGCCGTGTCCCGCGGGCGCGGCGACGAACCTGAAGTCGGCGCCTCCGAACCTTCCACGAACTCCATTCGCCAAGGGTCACGCCGGCCGCGAGGGCGGTACCGATCGCAAATGCCCCCAACACCGAAGCGAATCCAACGGCGTGCTGGTCGTTGAGAATGGCGTAGATGCCGTGCAGCAGTGCCAGGCCCGGTAACAGGGGCACGATGCCGGCGATTGACACAACAAGGGGCGGCGCCAGATTGCGGCGTTCCATCAACCGGCCGACCAATCCGATCGGCACCGCCGCGACGAACGACGCCACAACTGCACCCAAACCCGCGCCCTGTGCGAGAAGAAACGCGATGGTGCCTGCGGCACCGCCGAACGCCGCAGCCATCGCCGCGGACCGTTCGGCGTAGCAGGCCAGGGCGTAGGCCGCCGCGCTTGCCGCGCCGAATGCGACACGCGCAGGCAGCTCGGCCAGTGCGGGCGGCGCGTACGCGCTGATGGCGACGAACGGCGCACCGAAGCGGTTGGCGAGGTGCAGGACCAATGCCACACCTGCGATCGTCGCGCCCGTCATCATGACCAACTCGAAGAACCGGCCCGCAGCGGTGACGGGGGCACCGGTGATGACGTCGCCGACCGAACCGACCAGCGAAAGGCCGGCGAGAAGCACAACAAGGCCGGCCGCGATGGCCACCGTCGGTTCGAATTGCAACCCCAGCTTGGGGCTGAGCCAATACAGCACCAGCGGGGGCGCGGTCGCGATCGCACCGCCGACCGCGTACTGGAAGAAGAACGGAAGTCCATGCCTGTTGAGTCGCCGGTTGACGCGGTCGATCGTCATCGCACTCAGTGCGCTGACCACGCAAGCCAGCAGGCCGGCGCCTAGCGTCCCCGCCGTCGCAAATGCCAGCGCGCCCCAGGCAAGGGTGGCGATCCAGCGCTTATACGGATGCGGCGCGGTAATGATGGCATCGAGCTCGTCGCGCGCTTTCGACGGCGTCGTCTGACCGGCGCGAATACGGCCGATCAGGCGGTCGACGGCAGCCAGCCGGCTGAAGTCCATCGACCGGGATTGGACGATGTGCAGCGTGCTGGCCGGAGGCGCGGTCGGCCCGCGGTATACGGAGACGTGGATCGTCGTGTTGATGACATCGACCTCGCAACGCTCGATGCCATATGCGCCGGCGATGGCCGTCACCTGGTCCATCGTGGCCGTCGCCGGCGTCCCGGACGCCATCAGAATGGCGCCGATTCTGCCGGCCAGATCGAGCACCTCGCCGACGCGCGCGTCGTAGGCGTCGTCGTGCTCGCTGCGCTCCGGATCGGTTATCCGCCGCAAGGTATCGGTCGGTGGCTCCGTTTCCCGAACAATGCGGCTCAAGATTTCGCGTTGACGTGCCCGCCACGGCTGGCCCGCGCTATCACGGGTCAACTGCACAGCATTCCCCCTTCAGTTACATCGGCCGACTCGCATCGAAACGAGCAGCCGCCGCCGATCGTTCCGTTTATTGCACTCAACCCCTGGTGTTTTCGCTCACATCGCCAGGCCGTGGTCTCGAGGACCGGCTCTCAGTGGAATGGAGCAGCAACAAGTAACTCTACTGGCATCGTAAAATCCGCTGCGCACAAGTCCTTTTGGCACACCGAGCGGGCCGTACCGAGCAGTTGTGAGGCGAAAGGTTTATCCCGGCGCGGGACCGAACTTGAACCGTCGGCCGGTGATCTCGGTGACGGTCACCCGCACGTAGTGCGGCTTCACCGTCGCGGGCCACGACATCAACGGCACTTCCTCGGCGTCGAGGATGTCGGCGTTGGCCGACAGCAGATGCGCCGTGCCCTTGACGATCACGCTCCACCCCTCGGCGACAGTATGGTCGTCGGCCTCGAAAGCTACCTGGCCGCCCATCACAGCGCTGTACAGCTTGGTGCCCTGGGCAGTCCGGAAGAGCACCGTTCGCCGTTGGGTGACGAAGTTGACCGGGAAGATTTCGACTTGCCCGGCGAGGATCGTGACCAATCGACCTAACGGCACGCTGGATAACAGACTCCAGCTCTCGTCTTCACTGAGCACGGTCACCGGATCGTCGACGGACATGGTTCAGCCTAACGCCGGATCGAGGCCGAAGACCGTCACTCCGGCCGACTTACCTTTCAGCGCGTGCGATCCCCGATCGGTGAGGTCGGGCGGTCGAGACGCCAGGGCGTCGACGGTTTGAACAGTGAGAAGGATTCTGTCGCCGGTGGTCTTCATCAGCTGCTCGACGCGGGCGGCGACGTTGACGGTGTCGCCGATCAAGGTGAACTCCAGCTTGCCTCCGCCGCCGATGGTTCCCGCGATCACCGCACCGGTGTTGATCCCAATACCGATCCGAAGCTCACCGCCGAACCGCTCGACGACATGGCGCTGAATCAGAACAGCTGCAGCCACCGCTGAATCAGCATGATCCGCAAGGTCATTCGGCGCACCGAAGACCGCCAATGCGCCGTCGCCGAGGAACTTGTTGACGTGCCCACCCGCGTAGACGACAGCAGGCACGACGATCTCGAATAATGTATTGAGTCGGGCGACCGTGTCCTCGGCGGTGTTCGCCTCCGCGAACGGGGTGAAGTCGCGGATGTCGACGAACATCACCGTCACCTCGCGACGCTCACCGGTGAAGACATCGTCACCCTGCTCGAGCAACCGCGCCGCAAGCCCGGGGTCGACGTAGGTGCCAAACGCCGCCTGAAGTCGTTGCCGCTCAGCCAATCCCGCCTGCATCCGGTTGAACGACGCCGCGAGCGCGCCAGGTCATCGTCTTGCACTACGGGCAGCCGTTGGCTGTAGTCGCCAGCCGCAACGCGTTGAGTCCCTTCGGCGAGATCGCGAATCGGTCGCAGCGACGGCGAGACCGCCACGCTGACCGCAATCGGCACCCCGAACCCGACCGTCAATGCAGCTGCGATCGCGACCCTGGCCGGCCGCACCCCTGCTTCCACGAAAACTGTGCACGGTGGCAAACGAAATGACGGCCCCGAAGACGGCGCCCACAATCCCGTACTGGACGAACCGCGACCCTGTCGCCCCGGCGATCGCACCGCAAACGGCATAGAGCAGAGCGGCCGCGACGGCAGTCGCACCAACAATCCGGACAATCATCCCCCGAGTCCGGGCGTAAGTGGCCTCCAAGCCCTCCGCCGGATCGACCTCGCGGCCTGCCGCCCACCGCTCCACAACGCGGCTCGGGCCCGCGCCGGGAAGAAACACACATACAGCAGCACCAACACGACGCCCAACGTGGCGGCGGCCGCCTCGACGTAGCGGTCGGACCCTCAAAAGCGCGACGCTGAACGCGGAGAAGAGCCAGACCGGCAGTACTGCGAAGTACGAGATCACGGTGACCGCCCATCCGTACCTCGGTCCGTGCCGATCCCACGCCCACTGCCAAATGCGGTCCATGCCGCGAGATCAAACGTCTGTAGCCGTTGAGCTGCGGATATTGGTCGCCTACAGGCGGCCCGCGACAAATGTCGCGGCCTGGTCCGTCAGCCCTGGAACGTATTCGTGATGCGCATCCAAGTCGCCGCCTCCGCCGCATACCGGGTCGCCGCCGTGGCACAGGTCGATCGTCTTCGGCCCGTACGGCCCGGCGAGTCCATTCAGCGGGCCCGAGACCCTGGTCAGCGGGTTGCCGAACACCGCAACGGCCGCCACATAGTCGACAGCCGCCGCGGGCAGCGGATTGGTGGGGCCGACGCCGGAGAGGATGTCCAGTCCAGGTAGGGCAAATGGAACGCCGGGTATGTCGGGTAAGGAGGGAAGGCCGCCCGGTATGCCAGGAACGCCAGGTATGGCAGGAACGCGTGGTGCGGCACCCACCAGAAAATCGACTACAGCAGCGCCCTCCGAGAAGCCACCGAGCACTAACCGGGTGGCCGGACAATTGGCGATCATGTCATTGACATGGTTGGTCGCATCGGCGACGCCGTCGGAGACCGTGAGCAAGTTCGACGATGCGGCGTAATCGACCGCATAAACGCCGACTGACCTGCCGCCCACCTTTGAGCGCAGCGAGTTGATGAAGGCGTCGCCCAGTGGGCCAGGTCCCGGGGCATCGCCAAGACCGCGCGCGAACGTGACATCGATATCGGGGCACGGTTGGGCCGCGGCGGACGGAATACCGACGCCCAACATCGCGCCCGCCGTCAACATCGCGGCGCAGAACCAACCAACGATCAGTTGATGCGCCACTTCTACGCGCATTTGCCGATGGTAGGCCGCGTGAACCGCTCGTCTGGGATGTTTGAGCGACGGCTCAAGCGCGGGCGCACGTCGGAGCCATCGCCGTACCGCGAGACATCACGAAAACACCCCGACTCGTTTGGGCCCGGGGTGGTTTCGTTGTGAAACGTTCTCGCGCGTGTGGCCGTGGTCCACGACCTCAATCGATGAACAACCGCAAACGCCGCGCGCGGTTCCGCGCGAGAATGATCCATCCGTCCCCTATGGAGCTCACCACCATGCCCCTGACGCCCCTTGATACCCGCCACTTGCCCGCCGGCGTGCACCCCCGCTTCGTCGAGAGCGTCAACGGCCTCCGCATGCATCTGCTCGAGGCGGGCCATGAGAAACCGGGTCAGCCCTTGTTGCTCCTCCTGCACGGCTTTCCCGAAATCGCCTATTCCTGGCGCAAGGTCATGGTTCCGCTCGCCGAGCTCGGCTACCACGTCGTGGCGCCAGATCAGCGCGGCTACGGTCGCACCACAGGGTGGAGCGCAACCTACGACCAGGATCTGCGCCCCTACTCGATGCTCAACCTGGCTCGCGATGCGGTGGCGCTCACGTTCGCGCTCGGCTATCGGCAGGCGGCGGCCGTGATCGGCCACGATTTCGGCGCGCCCGTTGCGTCCTGGTGTGCTCTGACCCGGCCCGATGTCTACCAGCGCTGCGCCATCCTCAGCGCGCCGTTCCCGGGGCCGCCGACACTACCGTTCGACACAGCTGCAGCTGGCTCACACCGCGCCGAGCCGAGGAACGCTACCGGTGACATCGAAGCCGACCTGGGTCGTCTGCTGCGCCCGCGGAAGCACTACCAACGCTATTACACAACCAGGTCCGCCAACGACGACATGTGTTGTGCCCCAGAGGGTGTGGGCATATTCTTGCGCGCCTACTTCCATTACAAGAGCGCCGACTGGAAAGGGAACCGGCCTCATCAGCTCGCAGACTTTTCGGCCGAAGAGTTGGCCAAGGTGCCGACCTACTACGTGATGGATCGCGACCAAACGATGGCCGAGACCGTGCGCCCATTCATGCCGTCGGCGACCGAGATCGCGGGAAATCAGTGGCTGCCAGAGGCCGAGATAGCCGTCTACGCCGAAGAATACGAGCGCACGGGCTTTCAGGGTGGCCTCAATTGGTATAGGGCCAGCCTGGAACCGCACCTCATTGAGGTCCTGACACTCTTCTCGGGCAAGGCGATTGCCGTTCCCTCGATATTCATTGCCGGCCAAAGCGACTGGGGCACATACCAGATGCCCGGCGCACTGGATATGATGCGCGAAAGAGCCTTTACACACATGACGGGCGTGTGTCTGGTGCCTGGCGCCGGACACTGGGTGCAGCAAGAGCAGCCCGAGACTGTCGTTGAACACCTGCAAGAACTGCTCACCATCGAGAAGTAGAAGTGAAGCTCAACGAGTCTCTGCAGGGTCGAGCCCGAAGACCCTTACAGCGGCTGACTTACCTTTCAGCGCCATTGCCAGATACGGTCCATGGCGAAAACGAAACACCCCCGGCTTGTGATGGCCGGGGGTGTTCCGTGTGTCGCTAATTAGTGAGCGTGGCCGTGATGACCGTGGCCGTGGTCTTCTTCCTCGGCCGGCTTGTCCACGATAGCCGTCTCGGTGGTGAGGATCATCCGGGCCACCGAAGCGGCGTTCAGCACCGCCGAGCGGGTCACCTTGACCGGGTCGACGACGCCATCGGCCGCGAGGTCGCCGTAGGTCAGTGTGGAGGCGTTGAAACCGTGCCCGTCGGGCAGCTGGGACACCTTGTTCACCACCACTGAGCCGTCCAGCCCGGCATTGGTGGCGATCCAGTACAACGGTGCCGCCAGCGCCGAAGCGAATACCTCAACACCGAGGGCCTCGTCGCCGGTCAGCCCCTCACGCAGCTTGTCCAGCGCCTTGCGGGCGCGAATCAACGCAGAACCGCCGCCGGGGATGATGCCCTCCTCGACCGCAGCCTTGGCCGCGGACACAGCGTCCTCGACGGCCTCCTTGCGCTTCTTGAGGTCGGTCTCTGTGGCCGCGCCGACCTTGATGACTGCGACACCGCCGGACAGCTTGGCCAGCCGCTCCTCGAGCTTCTCCCGGTCCCAATCGGAGTCACTGGCCTCGATCTCCGCCCGCAGTTGCGACTTGCGGGCCTCGATGGCGTCCTTGGTTCCGCCGCCGTCCACGATCACGGTGCTGTCCTTGCTGACCACCACGCGCCGCGCGGTGCCCAGGACCTCAAGGCCGACCTCGCGAAGCACCAAACCAACGTCGGGGTTGACCACCTGACCGCCGGTGACGACGGCGAGATCGTCGAGGAAGGCCTTGCGACGATCCCCGAAGAACGGCGCCTTGACCGCGACGGCCTTCAGCGTCTTGCGAATCGCGTTGACCACCAACGTCGAAAGCGCTTCGCCCTCAACGTCTTCGGCGACGATCAGCAGCGGCTTGCCCGATTCGGCGACCTTCTCCAGCAGCGGCAGCAGGTCGGGCAGCGAGCTGATCTTCTCGCGGTGCAGCAACACCAGCGCGTCTTCGAGCACCGCTTCCTGGGCGTCGAAGTCGGTGATGAAGTACGCCGAGACAAAGCCCTTGTCGAAGCCGACGCCCTCGGTGACCTCGAGTTCGGTGTTCAGCGTGGAAGACTCCTCCACGGTGACGACGCCGTCGTGGCCGACCTTGGTCATCGCCTCGCCGACGAGTTCGCCGACCTCTTCGTCACGCGATGACACGGTCGCGACCTGAGCGATCGACTTCTTGTCGCTAACCGGAGTGGCGGATGCCAGCAAGGCCTCCGACACCGCGTCGGCGGCCTTGCCGATGCCTACGCCCAGTGACATCGGGTTCGCGCCAGCGGCGACATTGCGCAGCCCGGCCTTGACCAGCGCCTGCGCCAGCACGGTCGCGGTGGTGGTGCCGTCGCCTGCGACGTCGTTGGTCTTGGTGGCCACCGACTTGACCAGCTGCGCGCCCAGGTTCTCGAACGGGTCTTCCAGGTCGATCTCGCGGGCGACAGTGACACCATCGTTGGTCACGGTCGGGCCGCCGAACGCCTTGGCCAGCACGACGTGCCTGCCTCGCGGGCCCAGCGTCACGCGGACCGCGTCGGCGAGCTTGTCGACGCCGGCTTCCAGTGCGCGGCGCGCAGTTTCGTTGAACTCAATCTGCTTGCTCATAAATGTCTTTCGCTAGTACGCATTCCGCCCCGGAAATCACCCGCAGTTACGGGGATCTCCGGGGCGGAACACGAGTGCTTACTTGTCGACTACTGCCAGCACGTCGCGTGCCGACAGGATCAGGTATTCCTCGCCGTTGTACTTGATCTCGGTGCCGCCGTACTTGCTGTAGATAACGACGTCACCCTTCGACACGTCCAGCGGGATCCGCTTGTCGCCATCCTCATCCCAGCGGCCGGGGCCAACTGCGACGACGGTGCCTTCCTGCGGCTTCTCCTTGGCGGTGTCAGGAATGACCAGACCGGATGCGGTCGTGGTCTCGGCCTCGTTGGCCTGTACGAGGATCTTGTCCTCGAGTGGCTTGATGTTCACCTTCGCCACGATGTGAGCCTCCACTAGTTCGGGTGTTGGTCCGGGTTTCCCGGACGCGAATTAACAGGTGTTCGGCATAACGTCCGTGCCTCGCGCCGTCGTCGCGGGTGCCGGAACAGGGGTTGGGCGCCTGCCACCTAGCACTCTATACATGAGAGTGCTAGCACTCAAGGTCGGCCCACTGCCTATCCGTTCAGACCCCTCGGGTCGACCATCAGGTGGGCCGACACGTCCCCGATCATCTGGACCTCGACCTTCCGCTCAGTGAAGTACCAGCCGGCATCGTCGCAGCTGAAGGCATCGAAATACCGGCCGACCACGATCGGCTGCAGCGGCACGGTCTCCGTGTTCTGCACGACGCAGAACGTGGAGCGTGAGATGGCTGTTCGCTCGGGGCTGAGCTCGACGATGGGGTTGAGCACCAGATGACGGGTCCGCGGCGTGTTCCCGTGCTCGGGATAGCGACGGGTGGTCTTCGCGAACAGCTTGGCGATGTTCTCGGCGCCCGACACCCCCTGCGGGCCGGTTCCGCCGAACGTCGCGCGCGACAGCAATGCGCCGACACCGTCGAAATCGCCGTCGTCGATCAGCTCGGCATAGCGATACAGCAGTTCGGTGATGGCCAGTTTGTCTTCGGAACTCAAGCGACCTGTCCCTTCACGACCGGCAAACCCGGATCGCTGGCGGCGTCCAGCGGTGACGGCGGCGCTCCGGCGGCGATCAGATGCGCCGCGAACGACGCGATCATCGCGCCGTTGTCGGTACATAACCGCGGCCGCGGGATTCGCAGCGTCAGTTCATCGGCGGCGCAGCGTTCCTCGGCCAGCTCGCGTAGCCGCGAATTCGCCGCCACCCCGCCGGCGATCAGCAGCGTCTTCACATCTAGTTCCTTGGCAGCGCGAACGGCTTTCCTTGTCAGCACGTCGGCGACCGCCTCCTGGAAGCCCGCCGCGACATCGGCCTGCTGGGCATCGGGATGACTCTCTACGTAGCGCGCTACGGCGGTCTTGAGCCCGGAGAAGCTGAAAGCGTACGGATCGTCGCGAGGCCCGGTCATGCCGCGCGGGAAGACAATTGCGTCGCGATCACCCGTGCGGGCCAGCTCGTCGAGCACCCTTCCGCCGGGATAGCCGAGGCCGAGCAGCCGCGCGACCTTGTCGTAGGCCTCACCGGCAGCGTCGTCGACGGTGCTGCCAAGCTCGACTATCGGCTCGCCAAGCGAGCGCACGTGCAGCAGGCTGGTGTGCCCGCCCGACACCAGCAGGCCGACGCTCTCGGGCAGCGCGCCGTGGTCGTACACGTCGGCGGCCAGGTGACCGCCGAGATGGTTGACCGCGTAGAACGGCACCTGCCACGCCGCCGAATATGCCTTGGCTGCAGCCACTCCCACCAACAACGCACCGGCAAGCCCTGGCCCGATGGTGGCGGCGACGATGTCCGGCTTGTCCACGTTCGCTGTCTCAAGCGCACGCCGCATCGTTGGGCCCAGCGCCTCCAGATGTGCACGCGACGCGATCTCGGGAACCACACCGCCGAACCGGGCGTGCTCGTCGACGCTGGAGGCCACCTCGTCGGCGAGCAGCGTGACGGAGCCGTCGTCATCGAGCCGCGCGATGCCGACACCGGTTTCGTCGCAGGAGCTTTCGATGGCCAGGATGATCGTCATGGCGGATCCCGTCTCATGGTGTAAGCGTCGGCGCCGCTGGCACGGTAGTACCGCCTGCGCATGCCGACTCTGACGAACCCCACGCTCTCGTAGAGGGAGATCGCGGCCTCATTGTCCGTTCTGACCTCGAGGAAAACCGTTCCGCCATTGGAATATTCGAGCAGCGCGGTCAGCAGCTGACGGCCGATGCCCTTGCCCTGATAGGCGGCGTCGACCCCGATGGTGTGGATCTCGTACTCGTAGGGCTTCTTTCGGCCGAGTCGCGCGATGCCGCCGTAGCCAACGAGCTTGTCGTCGGCCCGCGCAGCGACGTAATGATTGTGCTTGGCTTCGAGCTCGGCCAGGAATGCGCGGGCAGGCCACGGGTCGTCGCCGTCGAACAGTTGCGACTCCAGCTCTGCGCATCGCGCTGCGTCGGTGCGGGCCAGCGGACCGAGCACAACGGTCATCGGGCCACCGCCGACGGCTGCGGTTTGGCGTCGGGGCGGCGCAGATACAGCGGAATCAACGGCGCCGGTTCGGCATTCCAGTCGGGCACGGCACGCACGAGGCCCGCCGCCGTCGGGTATACCGGTGGGCGCTCCAAGGCCTCGGCGGCGCCAGACACGTCGGCAGGCGTATTGACGTTCGGCCCGGCGACGCGCACGCCTTCGCGATACCGCGCCCAATACACCTCGCGCCGACGGGCATCGGTCACCACTAGGAATTCGGACACGGAGCCCGTGCTTTCTATACCGATCGCGTCAAGGCTGCAGACCCCGTGCACCGGAATGCCGAGCGCGTGACCGTATGCCGCAGCGGTGGCCATGCCGACCCGCAAGCCCGTGAAAGGGCCTGGGCCGCAACCGACCACGACGGCATCCAGCTGGTCGACGGTCAGGCCCGCGTCGGCCAGCGCGCCAAGCACGTTCGGCGTCAGTTGCTCGGCGTGTGCGCGGGCGTCGACGGTGACCCGCTCGGCGAGCACCTCGATGCCGTCGAGTTTCACAATGCCGGCAGTGACCGCGGGCGTGGCGGTGTCGATGGCAAGAATGATCCTGCTCACGAATTGTTCCAATGCCAGATGGCGGTGCGAGTTTCGGTATCGCGCCCGCGTTCGAGCCGGATGTCGAGGTGACTGTCCGAAAGCCGTTCGGCGAGGCCCTCGCCCCACTCCACGACAACGACGGCGTCGTCGAGATCGGTGTCGAGGTCCAGTGAGTCGAGCTCCGCGAGCAGGTCCACCGAGGCGTGGTCGAGCAGCCGGTACAAGTCGACGTGGATCATCGCCGGGGCGTCAGCGCGGCGCGCGGGGTGCACGCGGGCCAACACGAACGTCGGCGAAATCACCGGGCCTTCCACATCCATCGCTTGCGCAATTCCCTTGGCCAGCACAGTTTTTCCCGCACCGAGCGGACCCGAAAGCACGACCACGTCACCGGCGCGCAATTGGCCGCCCAGCCTGGCGCCCAGCGCGACGGTGTCGTCAGCGGTGGCCAGCTCGGCGGTGCCGGAGCCACGCTCAGCCATGTCTTACGCACCCGGTTCCGCACCCGCCGCGTGAGCGCGACCAGCTTGGATGGAGTGGCCCGCTCGACAAGACGGACCAGGCCGTCGTCGATGGCCTCGGGTTGCTCGAGTTGGACCAGATGCCCGGCACCACCGACGATCACGAGTTCGGACTTCGGCAGCGCGGCCGCCATGGCCTGCGAGTGCTCCATCGGCGTGAGCAGGTCGCGGTCGCCGCAGGCGATCAGGGTGGGTACCTTCGCCAGTGCGGACAGCCCGTCGGACTCGTCGTGAACTTCAAGCGCGTGCAGGAACTCGACCAGCGTGGCGATGGGCGTGTCGTGCATCATCTTCTCGGAGAACGCCACGACGCTCGGGCTGATCTTCTCGTCACCATAGGATGCCGCCCGCAGGATCGGGCCGATGACCGAACTGGCGGCACCGCGGGTGCGATGCACCGTCTTCGGCGCGTACCTGACGGCGAATCGCACGGCCTCGAGCGCCGGGTTCTTCAGGATCTCCCCAAGCGGCGAGCGCGAAACCCCTTCTGCTGCCGAGGCGATGATCGCCGCACCGACGACGCGGGTGGGATAGCGCTTCGGGAACTGCCGCGCATGCGAAAGTACGGTCATGCCGCCCATCGAATGCCCGACCAGCACCACAGGGCCGCGCGGCGCCATCACAGCGAGCACCGTTTCCAGGTCCACGCCCAGTTGCGTCACCGAGTACGAGTCGGGTGGGGCCTCTGCGGACTGGCCGTGTCCGCGTTGGTCGTAGAACACCATGCGGACCTGCGGCCCCCACTGCTCGGCAAGTCGCGCGCGCTGAAAGTAGAAGGCGCCCATCCGAAGACAGAAGCCGTGTGCGAACACGACCGTCAGCGGCGCATCCTCTGGGCCGACCTCCCGAACAGCGAGGTCCACTCCGTCGGGCGTCGTCACCACATAACTGCGGTCGTCGTCGAGAAGTTCGAAGTCCTCACCCTCATAGGGATCGTCGGCGCTGACGTGCCGACGCAGGGACCTGGCGACGGATACGCCCGCCGCGCTGCCGACCGCCGACAGCCCCGCCGCCCCTGCCAACCACCGCACGCTGGACCCTCGTCCGCGCGAGCGGACAGTCTGCTTATCGCTCAACGACTTTGGCCCGTCGCCGCTCCGCGGTACGTTCGAGTGACCCGGCCGCGAGGGCTGGTGACCACCTCGTAGTTGATGGTTCCGAGCAGTTCGGCCCAATCCTGCGCTGTGTGTTCGCCCTGCGTGCCGGGACCGAACAAGATGGCGTCGTCACCCTCGGCCACGTCGATCTCGCCGGGGCCGAGGTCCACCACGAACTGGTCCATGCAGATGCGGCCGACGCTGCGGCGCAGCCGTCCGTTGATCAGCACGTCGATGCGGCCGCTCAACGTCCGGAACACGCCGTCGGCGTAACCGATCGGGAGCAGCGCCAGTGTGGTGTCGCTCTTGGCGATCCAGGTGTGACCGTAGGACACGCCGTCGCCCGCTCGCACCGACCGGACAAGTGCGACAGGGCATTTCAGCGTCATGGCCGGAAGCAGACCCATATCACCGCGCTCCGGTATGGGGGTCTGCCCGTAGATCGCGATACCGGGCCGCACCATGTCGAACGCCAAGTCGGGGCGGGTCATGGCGGCAGGAGAATTGCACAGATGCGCGATCTCAGGGCGCACGCCCTGGTCGCGGGCCTGCGCCAGCATGTCGTTCAGCCGCTGCGCCTGAAGGTTGTTGACGGGATTCTCAGGGTCGTCGCCGTGCACCAGGTGCGACATGATGCCACGCAGCCTGATCGCATCGTCGGCCTGCGCATGTCGCAGCGCGGTCAGCATCTCCGGGTATTCGGCGAGGCTCACGCCGTTGCGGTTCAGCCCGGTGTCCACCTTGATGGTGACGGTTGCGGTGCGGCCGGTCTGCTCGACAGCGACGAGCAGTTCGCGGAGTTGGCGCGGCGAGGACAGCGCGACCTGGATGTCGGCCTCAAGCGCCGGCGCGTAGTCGGTACCCGGCGAGTGCAGCCACGCCAGCACGGGGGCGGAGATGCCGTCGCGGCGCAGCGCCAAAGCCTCGTCGATGGTGGCCACACCGAGTTCCGCCGCGCCTGCGGCCAGGGCGGCGCGCCCCGCCTGGGTGGCGCCGTGGCCGTACCCATCGGCCTTGACGACGGCCATCACCTGGGCCGACCCGGCGAGCTCACGCAGCAGCCGCACATTGTGGGCGATCGCGTCGAGGTCCACCACGGCCTCTGCGGCCGCGGTGGGGGTCAGCGAAAGCTCAGTCGTTTGCATGGTCATGTCACCACCGCCGATTGTCCCAGAACATCCGGCGGGCACGCCGCCAGGACTAGTGGGCGAACGTCTTCACCTGGTCGAAGTAGCCGCGGGGCTTCAGCTCGTCGAGGTGGGCCATCACGGTGTTGAGGTCGTCGCGAAGGACCCTGCCCAGGTCAGCGGAGAAGCCTTCCCGCACCACGATGCGCAGCATCGTGATGTCGGTCGCACCCTCCGGCATCGTGTAGGCGGGCACCTGCCACCCGTAGGAGCGCAGCGCGTGTGACACGTCGAACTCGGTGTAGCCGAAATCACCGGCCAGCCGGAAGCTGACCACCGGGATCGCCGAACCGTCGGCCACCACCTCAAAGTGCTTGCTCTCGCTCAGCGCGTCGCCCAGCCAGCGGGCGGTCTGCGACAGGCACTGCATCACCTGGCCATAGCCGGCGCGGCCGAGCCGCAGGAAGTTGTAGTACTGGCCGACCACCTGATTGCCGGGCCGGGAGAAGTTGAGCGTGAACGTCGGCATGTCCCCGCCGAGGTAGTTGACCCGGAAGACCAGATCCTCTGGCAGGTACTCCTTGCTGCGCCACACCACGAAACCGATGCCGGGATAGGTCAGGCCGTACTTGTGCCCGCTGACGTTGATCGACACCACCCGCGGCAGCCGGAAGTCCCATTCGAGGTCGGGGTGCAGGAACGGCACGACGAAGCCGCCGCTGGCCGCGTCGACGTGTACGGGGATGTCGAGTCCACCGCCTGCGGCAAGCTTGTCCAGCGCGGCGCAGATCTCGGCGATCGGTTCCAACTCGCCAGTGAACGTGGTGCCGAGGATCCCCACCACGCCGATGGTGTCCTCGTCGATGTTGTCGAGCACCTGCTCGGGCGTGATGACGTAGCGGCCTTCTGCCATCGGTAAATAACGCGGTTCGACATCGAAGTAGCGGCAGAACTTCTCCCACACCACCTGCACGTTGGAGCCCATCACCAGATTCGGCGTTCGGCCCTTCCAGTCCTTGCCGACCTTCTCGCGCCATCGCCATTTCAGCGCCAGGCCGGCCAGCATCACCGCCTCGCTGGATCCGACCGTCGACACCCCGATTGCGCTCGACGGGTCGTCGTCGCGCAGGTCTTCGGCGTGGAACAGGTCGGCCACCATGCAGACACAGCGCTCCTCGATCGCCGCGGTGGCCGGGTATTCGTCCTTGTCGATCATGTTCTTGTCGAATGTCTCGGCCATCAGCTTCTCGGCCTGCGGATCCATCCAGGTGGTGACGAATGTCGCGAGGTTCAACCGGCTGCTGCCGTCGAGCATCAACTCGTCGTGAATGAAGCGGTAGGCGTTGTCGGGATCCATACATTCATCCGGCATCCGCAGCGTGGGCACCGGTGCCATCGCGAGCCGCCCGGTGTAGGCCGGGGCGATCTGTGGGACGCGAGGGGCCTTGTGTGGCATGGCAAGTCCTTTCGTTACAGCGAGGCGATGGCGGCACGAACATGGGCGAGGATGCGCGACGCCGACGTGGGCGCCGGGTGTGGCCCCGGGTCGGCGGCCGACAGATTAGCGGCGCGGGCATGTACGAACGCGGCCGCGGCAGCGGCCTCACCGGCGGGCAGTCCTGCGGCCAGCAGCGCACCGAGGATGCCCGAAAGCACGTCGCCCGATCCCGCGGTGGCCGCCCACGATTGGCCCGCGGGGTTGAGGTAGACCGGTCCGCCGGGTTCGGCAACGACCGTGACGTTTCCCTTCAGCAGCACGGTGACGCCGAGCTGGTCGGCCAGCTTGCGGGTGGCGGCGACGCGGTCGGCGCCGGGCGGAGCACCGGAAAGTCGCGCGAATTCGCCTGCGTGCGGCGTCAATACGGTCGGCGCGGTGCGGCCGGTGACGAGGTCGGGGTGTGCTGCGAGGATGGTCAGCGCGTCGGCGTCGACGATCACGGGCAGATTGGTCTCGAGCGCGAACCACAGCGCGCTCGCCCCGGTGTCGTCGGTGCCGAGACCGGGACCGACCGCCCATGCCTGCACCCGGCCCGACGCGGTGGCGGTCGGCGCGGCGATGACCTCGGGCCAATGCGAAAGCACTTGTGGGCCCGCGCTTCCCGCGTAGCGCACCATGCCAGAGGTGGCGGCGACGGCGGCCCCGGTGCACAACACGGCCGCGCCCGGATAGGTCGCCGAACCGGCCAGGACGCCCGTGACGCCCTGAGTGTACTTGTCGTCGCTGGGGCCGGGCACCGGCCAACGGGCGGCGACGTCGGCGGCGTCGAATCCCAGCACGTCGGTCGGTGGCAACTCGAGGCCGATGTCGACCAACTCGACACGACCGCAATCGCCAAGGGCGTGAACGGGTTTCAGGCCGCCGAATGTCACGGTCAGGGCGGCGTGCACGTGCGGGCCATCGGCTGCGCCGGTCTGCACGTCGACGCCACTCGGAATGTCGACTGCCACGACCGGTATGCCCGCCTTGTCGACGGCGTCGAAAACCTCGGCCGCGTTGGGCCGCAGCGGGCCAGAACCTGAGATGCCGACCACGCCGTCGATCACCAAATCGGTTGCTGCGGGGACGCGTTTCCACTACTCTCCCGCCGGCGCGGGTGAACGCGGCCAGCGCCGCCTTGTGGGTGCGTTCCGGGTTGAGGAGCACCGCTGCTGCAGCGGCACCTCGGCGGCACACGAACGTCGCCGCCCACAGCGCATCGCCGCCGTTGTCGCCGGAGCCGACGACGGCGCAGACCCGGCGCCCAGAGATGCCACCGGTCAGCAGGATCAGTTCGCGGACGATCGCCGTGGCCAACCCGAACGCGGCCCGTCGCATCAGCCCGCCTTCGGGCAGCGATGCCAGCAGTGGCGCTTCGGCTTCGCGGATCTCATCGGCGGTGTAGTAGTGCCGCATCCCTGCCACGATTCCATGCCCGCGACATTGACAGCGAGGTTTCAGTCTTTTCGCGCGTGACCGGCTGTAGTGGCGGCGCGCGCTTCATCCGTGTTGCCGCAGCCGGCGTCATCGAGCACCAGCGGGCCGATCCCGGCTCGTGAGCGGTCGATGAGAAACAACCGGCACTCGTCGTTGGCGCACGGCCGCAGCCGGCCCGGCATGTCTCTTTCCAGCTCGCCCCAGGCCAGCACGAGGCTGAGCGGGCCGAATCGGCCACGAGCGACCAGGTCGAGACCGTCGGCTCCGATGTCGGGCACCTGGCGGACATCCGAGAGATAGCGCGACGCAGGACCGACGCGTCGACTTCCATCCGGACCACGCGTTGCAGGTCGTCGCGGGCGGTCCGCACGGCTGTCGACGTCCTCGCCGCCTGCCCCGTGTGCAGCGCAGCCAGGTGCGCGCGGGTGCCGGGTCGGCGAGCTGATACGACCATCTGACCGTCGATCACCGGGGTGGTGTTGAGCAGGTCCAGCAGAACTGCCTGCCAAGCCACTGTGGGAGGACATGCTAACCATCATAAAACACTTGACAGGTTAGATCTAGTGGGGTTGACTGCGTCTAACTACCACAACTACTTATAGGGGACTTTAGTCAATGGTCGCGCATCACCGCTTCGCCGACATCGCGGGTCGGGCGCCGGAGTCTTCTACCGCGAGGCGGGCATCATCCGCTAGCGCCTCGCCGGGTGGTCCTGCTCCACGGACGCACGCCGGCGACCGCTCAGGCGCCAAGGTACGCCGCAACCTGATTCCGGCACTGGCCGACGGTACCACGTCATCGCGCGCCGCGACTACCCCGGCTTCGGTCGCTCCGATGTGCCGAGCGTCGACGAGTTCAGCATACACGTTCGACAACCTCGCCGACCACATTGGTCGCGCATTGCTGGACCACCTCGGCCTGCAGCGGTACAAGCGATCTACGTCCAGGACTACGGCGCCCCGGTGGGCTGGCGGCTGGCGCTGCGCCACCCACGAGCGCATCGCGGCTGGGATCAGCTCAGCCGAGGAACGCAAGGTGCGAACGGCGGAGGGGATCTTCGGCCGACGCGATGGAGCCGCTGTTCGTCTACGGCCGCGAGCGTTCCGAATCCAACGCCGCCGCACTGCGGGAGATCATCAGCCCCGAGGGATTGAAATGGCAATTCACCCCTGGCGATTACGGGATCCGTCGGTGGTCGACCCCGACACATGGATCAACGCACACTCAGCGGTGGCGAGCAGCCCGGCACGGGTCGCGGCACAGTTGGAGCTCTTCGCCGACTACAGCAGCAACGTCGACCTGTACCCACGCGTGCACGACTACTTCCGTACCTCACAGGTGCCGCTGCTGGCGGTGTGGGGCCGCAACGACCAGATCTTCGGCCCGGATGGCGCACTGGCGTTCGCTCGCGATCTGCCCGCCGCGGAGATCAACCTGCTCGACGGCGGCCACTTCCTTTTGGAGAGCCGGCTGGCCGAGGTCGTCGCGCTGATCAGGCGCTTCCTGCAGGAGCACCTCGCTGGCGCTGCTTCATTGGCCCAACTGGCCATTTGAACCATATGGATGAGTGCGGACGTATTTAAATCGTCGTACCGGAACTCACCTTGGAGGGCAGATGCCATCCGCTTACAAACTGCTCCAGATCGCACTCGCCGTCTTCGGCGCGTTGTGTCTGCTTCTCTATCCCCTTGCCGTGGTCTGGCCGTCGGGGTGGGCGTGGCATTCCGGCGCACCGCAGGCGTCGAACTACTTCATGATGATCGTCGGCTTGTACGCGACGCTGGGCGTTTTCCTGATCAATGCGTCGCGGAACCCGAGGGCCAATCTCAGCCTGATCTGGTTCGCGGTGTGGTCCAGCGTCGTCCACGCCGCGATCATGGCGGTGCAGTCCTTCGGCGGCGGAGACCACATGGAACACCAGATGGGACACTTGGTGGGCGATGTCCCTGCACTGCTGTTGGTGGCCGGCATCCTCGCGGGGCTCGTGCTGGCGTCTGGCCTCAAGCAGTCGGAGCCTGCATCAGTCGGCTGAGCGCCCGTGGGATTTGTCGACGGCGGCGAGAGAGCGCTGCTGCCAAGGCCACGCACCGGTCATCTCAAGTTGGAGCGAGAAGCTGAGGAAGGTGCGGATCAGCACGATGCCTGCCAGCACAACGACGCTCTGCCACGTCGGCGTGACGGCGACGGTGCGGATGATGTCCGCGGCAACCAAGAATTCGAGGCCAAGCAGGATCGCGCGGCCCAGCCGCCGCCGGAAGAAATCGTAGGCGCCTTCGTCGCGACGATTCTTTCCGAGCGTCATGAAGACGGCGAGTACCGCTCCGCCTGCGATTACGGCGACACCGATCGCATCGATCGCGGTACCGATTGCCTCGATGACCTCGTCGAGCGCCACGACGTCATCGTGTCACCGACGCCGCGGCTATTGCGACGACACGCCGTTGTCTGGAGCGTCCACGTCAGCCCAGAATCGCGCCAGCCCGCTCGGCTATTTCCGCCGGGTACTCGCCGTTGATGGCGTGCGAGGCGTCGGCCCACAGTTCGATCTGGCCGTGCGGTAACAGGCTTCGTGCCCTCGCTGTCGCGAGCGCGGCGTCGAGCATCACGCTTCGCCCTGCGATCAGCGCGAGCACAGGCACGTCGAGCGACCGCAACTCGTCGTCGGTGAACGATTTCGGCATCGCCTTGCGCAAGGCGAAGTCGGTCGATCCGGCGGAGATCAGCGCGGCCTCGGAAAGCGATTCGTCGACGTCGGCTCCCCCGGATATCCAGCTGAACACCCGGCGGCGCACTGATTCCGGCACGGGTAAGAACAGTCCCGCCGACACCAGAAGCGCCTTCACCGGGATCGGAGCGAACGTCATCACCGGGTCCAGCAGCACCAGCGAGGCCGCGCGGCCGGGCCTGCGGACCGCGTAGTTGACCGCCGTCCAGCCGCCGATCGACACGCCGAGTAAATGCGCCCGATCCAGTCCGAGGCCTGCCAGGGCGTCGTCCAGCCAGTGCGCCTCGTCGTCGGGGCCGGTGATCGGCTTGTCTTGCACGGACATCCCGGCCTCGCCGAGCAGGTCGATCCCGATGACGGTGCGGTGCTTCTAGCAACGCGGGAATGTTGACTTGCCACATCGGCGTGGAGGCGTTGCGGCCAGGAAGCAGCACCACCGGCGGATCAGTAGACGGCCCGTCAAACCGATACGCGCGCACGGTGCCGAAAGAGGTTGGCACATCGGTCGACTCGCTCACCGGCGGAAGCTGCGCCATGGCGGCCTGGTAAACGCTCAGAAAGTGCGCGCGGGCCCGCTCACTCTTGAAGCTTCCGACGTTGCGGCGCGGCACTATTCGACGGTGACGGACTTCGCCAGGTTGCGGGGCTTGTCCACGTCGTAGCCGCGGGCCTGCGCGACGGCGGCGGCGAACACCTGCAGCGGAATGGTCGACAGCAACGGCTGGAAAAGCGTTGACACCGCCGGTATTTCGATGAGGTGATCGGCGTACGGCCGGACCGTATCGTCGCCTTCCTCTCCGATGACGATGGTGATCGCGCCGCGGGCCTGGATCTCCCTGATGTTCGAAAGCAGCTTGGCATGCAGCGTCGGGGAATTCTTCGGTGAAGGCATCACGACGATCACCGGCACGTCGTCTTCGATCAGCGCGATCGGGCCGTGCTTGAGCTCGCCCGCCGCGAAACCCTCCGCGTGCATGTACGCCAATTCCTTGAGCTTGAGCGCACCCTCAAGCGCGACGGGGTAGCCGACGTGGCGGCCGATGAACAGCACGGTCTGCGACTGTGCGAACCGGCGGGCCAGTGCGGAGACCGGTTCGACGGTCTCCAGCACCCGGGCGATCAGATCGGGCATCGCCTCCAGGTCGCGGTACACGCGCGCCACCTCGTCGGGATACTTGGTACCGCGGGCCTGCGCAAGGGCAAGCCCGACAAGGTAATTGGCAGCGATCTGCGCCAGGAACGTCTTCGTCGACGCGACACCGATCTCCGGCCCCGCGCGGGTGTAGAGCACCGCATCGCATTCCCGCGGAATCTGGCTGCCGTTGGTGTTACAGATGGCCAGCACCTTGGCCTTCTGCTCCTTGGCGTGCCGTACCGCCTCGAGCGTGTCAGCGGTCTCGCCGGACTGCGAGATGGCTACGACGAGCGTATGACTGTCCAGAACCGCGTCGCGGTAACGGAATTCGCTGGCCAACTCGACCTCGACAGGCAGCCGAGTCCAGTGTTCGATGGCGTATTTGGCCAGCAGCCCCGAGTGATACGCGGTGCCGCAGGCGACGACGAACACCTTGTCGATTTCGCGCAGCTCCTGATCCGAGAGGCGCTGTTCATCGAGGACGATGCGACCGTCGGCGAAGTGGCCCAGCAGTGTGTCGGAAACGGCCGCGGGTTGCTCGGCAATCTCCTTGAGCATGAAGTACTCGTAGCCACCCTTTTCGGCGGCCGACATGTCCCAGTCGATGTGGAACTTCCGGTAGTCCTTAGAAGGATCAGCGGGATTGCCCTCAAAATCGGTGATGCGATAGCCGTCGGCCGTGACGACCACCGCCTGGTCCTGACCGAGTTCGATCGCGTCGCGGGTGTGTTCGATGAACGCGGCCACGTCGGAACCGACGAACATCTCGCCGTCGCCGACTCCGACGACCAGCGGCGTGGACCGGCGGGCGGCGATGATCGTGCCCGGATCGTCGGCGTTGGCGAACACCAGCGTGAAGTGACCCTCCAGCCGGGGCAGCACCGCGAACACGGAGGCTGCGAAGTCGCCCGCGTGCTCGCCATGGTGGTATTGCCATGCCACGAGGTGAACCGCTACCTCGGTGTCGGTGTCGCTGGCGAACTCGACGCCGATGGCCTCCAGCTCGGCGCGCAGTGCGGCGAAGTTCTCGATGATCCCGTTGTGGACGACCGCGATCTTGCCGGTGGCGTCGCAGTGCGGATGGGCGTTGCGGTCGGTGGGCCTGCCGTGCGTGGCCCAACGGGTGTGGCCGAGGCCGGTGCTGCCGACGAGGCTGGCGTCGTCGGTTTCGACGAGATCGGCCTCGAGGTTGGCGAGCCGGCCGGCCCGGCGACGCACGGTCAGCCGGCCGTTGCCGTCGATCAGAGCGACACCGGACGAGTCGTATCCGCGGTACTCCATGCGGCGCAGCGCGTCGACGACGATGCCACGGGCAGGACGCTGCCCGACATAGCCGACGATTCCGCACATAGGCGTCCAGGGTAGTGCAGTCCGCGCGGTGCGGGCGCCGCCGACCACCACAGTCACACCCCTGTGGGCTACGGTCGTCTGGTGGCCCGCACGAAGAAGCTGTTTGCCGCTTTGACCCGCCGCGGCCCGCATCGCGTTCTGCGCGGTGACCTGGCCTTTGCCGGACTGTCCGGCGTCGTCTACACCCCCGAATCGGGGATGAATCTTGCGGGTGTGGCGTTCGGTCACGATTGGGTCGCGAGAGCCGACCGCTACCTCGGGACGCTGGAGCATCTGGCGTCATGGGGCATCGTCGCCGCGGCGCCCGACACCGAGACGGGCATCGCGCCGTCGGTGCTCAATATGGCGTTCGATTTAGGCACGACGCTCGACATCGTCGCCGGCGTGCGACTGGGGCCGGGCAAGATCAGCGTGCATCCGACCAAGCTGGGTGTGGTCGGGCACGGTTTCGGCGGCTCGGCGGCCGTGTTCGCAGCCGCAGGCATGCCGGTCAAGCCGAAAGCCGTCGTCGCAATGTTTCCGACGGTCACCAAGCCAGCCGCCGAGGAGCCCGCCGCGGCCCTCCAGGTGCCCGGCCTGATTCTCACCGCACCCGGTGACCCGATGACGTTGCGCTCCAACGCCGTTGAGCTGGCGCGGGTGTGGAAGACCGCGACGCTCCGCACGGTTAGCAAGGCCAAGGCAGGCGGTCTGATCGAAGGCAGGCGGCTGGCCAGGGTGGTCGGGTTGCCCGGCGCCGACCGCAGCACACAGAAGGTGGTCCGCGCGCTGCTGACCGGATATTTGCTGCACACACTGACCGGCGACAAGGCCTACCGCGACTTCGCCGACCCCGAAATCGACCTGCCCAAGGCGCCAGCCGTGGACCCGTTCTCCGACGACCCGGTGGGTCTCGAAGACAAAGTCGTCGCATTGTTGAAGCCCTAATGCGGCCAACCAACCGGTTGGGTGTATAAATCCACTGTGTCTTCTATGCGAACCGGGATCTTTCTGAACTACGCCGGCGGCTTTCTCGAAGCCGTCGACGAGGTGGTCGAGCTCGAGAAAATCGGCGTCGACATCGCCTTGGTGGCCGAGGCGTATTCGTATGACGCGATCAGCCAGCTCGGTTTCCTGGCGGCCAAGACGTCCCGGATCGAGCTCGCCACGGGAGTCGTTCCGATCTACATCCGAACCCCCACACTGCTGGCGATGACGGCGGCCGGCCTCGACTACGTGTCCGACGGTCGCTTCCGGCTGGGCATCGGCACGTCGGGCCCGCAGGTGATGGAGGGCTTCCACGGGGTGCCGTTCGAAGCGCCGCTGGGCCGCACCCGTGAGGTCGTCGACATTTGTAGGCAGGTGTGGCGTCGCGAGCGAGTTACCTACGACGGCAAGTACTACCAGATTCCGCTGCCGGCCGACCGGGGCACTGGCCTCGGCAAGCCGCTGCAACTGATCAATCACCCTGTCCGCGAGCGTATTCCGATCACCATCGCGGCACTGGGACCGAAGAACGTCGAACTCACCGCCGAGATCGCCGAAGGCTGGCAGCCGGTGTTCTTCCAGCCGGACAAGGCCGACGACGTGTGGGGCGAGTCGCTGCGGGCGGGGTATGCCAAGCGCGACCCTGACCTGGGTCCGCTGGACATCATGGTCAGCGCCCCGCTTGCGATCGGCGATGATGTCGACGACCGATTGGCCTGGGCGAAGCCACAATTGGCGCTCTACATCGGCGGAATGGGCGCCCGCGGCAAGAACTTCTACCACAACCTGGCCACCAGCTACGGGTACGGAGATGTGGCCAACCACATCCAGGACCTGTACCTCGACGGCAAGAAGGCAGAGGCCATCGCGGCGGTGCCCGATGAGCTCGTACGGAATGTCTCGCTTGTGGGCTCGCACGGCTTCGTAAAGGAACGGCTCGCCGCGTACGCCGAGCAGGAGTGACCACGCTGCTGTTGCAGCCGCTGTCCGGTGACCGTCGCGAATCCGTGCGCTACGTCGAGGAATTGCAGTCCTTGCTGGCCTAGCGATTAAGCGAATCGCCGGTGGCCCTGTAGAGTGGTGCTACAGCGGCAACGTCTGTTCTGCCTTTTGCCGCTTCTCGATCGTCATACCGAGCGCCGCGGAATCATCCGCGCCGGGCAGGACGACCACTCTCAAACTTTCGGAGCTTTAACCTTGTCTGTCCAAATCCCCAGTGGGTCAACCGTGCCCACGTTCTCCGACCTCGGCCTGCCTCAGGCCGTTGTCGATGTACTCACCGCCGGCGGAATCGAAACACCATTTCCGATCCAGGCTGCGACGCTGCCCGATTCGCTTGCAGGCCGAGATGTGCTCGGCCGCGGCCGGACCGGTTCCGGCAAGACGTATGCCTTCCTGCTGCCAATGGTGACGCGACTCACAACCAGCCAGACCAAGCGCGCCCCAGGACGTCCGCGGGCACTCATCCTTGCGCCGACTCGCGAGCTCGTCGCGCAGATCGACGCTGCCCTTGCGCCGTTGGCCGCCGCGACAAATCTGCGGTCGGTCACCGTTTTCGGCGGCGTCTCCCCGCAGCCTCAGATTCAGAAACTGCGCCAGGGCGTCGACATCGTGATCGCCTGCCCCGGCCGGCTGGAAGACCACGTGAAATCCCGCCACGCCGACCTGTCCGGTATCGAGATCACCATCCTCGACGAGGCCGACCACATGGCTGATCTCGGCTTCCTGCCGCCGGTCAAGCGACTGCTGGACAAGACTCCGCGCAACGGCCAGCGGATGCTGTTTTCCGCAACGCTAGACGGCGGCGTCGATGTCATCGTCAAGCGGTACCTGACCAACCCCGTGGTGCACAGCGTCGATTCGGAGCAGTCGCCGGTGACCGCCATGGAACACCATGTCCTGCACGTCGATAAGTCGTCACGGGTAAGCGTGTTGGCCGACCTTGCCGCATCGCCGGGCCGAAAGATCGTCTTCGCGCGCACCAAGCACGGCGCCAAGAACCTTGCCCGCCAGTTGAATTCGCGCGGCGTACCTGCAGTTGAGTTGCACGGCAACCTGTCGCAGAACGCCCGTACCCGCAACCTCGCGGCGTTCTCCGATGGTTCGGCCTGGGTGCTTGTCGCCACGGATATCGCCGCGCGCGGCATCCACGTCGACGACGTGACTCTCGTCGTTCACGCCGATCCTCCCGTGGAACACAAGGCGTACCTGCACCGTTCGGGTCGCACGGCCCGCGCCGGTGCGGACGGCACGGTGGTGACGCTGATGCTCGACGAGCAGGTGTCCGACGTGCGCAGCCTCACCCGCAAGGCGGGCGTGAAGCCGACGATCACCCGGTTCAGCGGCGCATCGCATCCGGTTCTGCACGAGATCGCCCCGGGGGAACGCAAGTTCGGTAAGCCCGTGGTCGCTTCCCGGCCGGAGCCGACGCAGCCGCGGCAGCCTCAGCAGCGCCAGCAGGCAGTCGGCGTCGGCCGTCGCGCAGCCAGGCGGCCCGCGGGCGCCGCGACGCTAGCGGCCGCCGTCAGCGCGTCGCTCGGCGTGCCGGAAACAGATGAGCTGACGCTCGGCTGCCGGTCCTTGGCGGCGATTTCGGCGAGCAACGCCACCACGACACCGAACGCGAAGTACAACGCGGGTAGCCACGGCGCCACCCCGAACAACGCGTTCGAGTCGTCGGCATAGCGGAACACTCCTGCCGCGGCGATCACGGCTTCGACGATCGGGCCGCCGATCGCGGCAAGCACACCGCAGACCGCGCCAGGACCGTCGCCGAGTACGCACCAGGTGATCGCCGCGAGCACATAGATCAGCACCGTCACCGGAACGGCGGGCGCCGTGTGCTCGAGGGCGGTGATGATGTAGATCCCGAGAACCGCTGCGACTCCCGCCAGGCCCTGACGCGCCGTGACCGACGTCCGTGGAGCCCGCATGCGCAGCCGCAACTCGGCCAGCGACACGGTCGCCGACGCAACGAGGAGCGGGAACCAGATCGGGCTGCTCCAGATGAACGGAACCGCGTCGGTCAGGTATTCGGTGGTGCCCGTCGCCACGTGGCTGTGATCGCCGATCAGCGACGCCGCCGCCCCCAGCGTGAAGAGCAGGACGAGTTCCGGCATGCGCAGTTTCACACCGACGGAGGCTACTCCCGGTTATCCGCTCACCTGCGGAAGTTCGTCAAGCGGCGATGAAGGCTGCATCGCACCCGGGCGTACTTGCCCGTTAGGCCGCGTGGAGATCGGCCAATGCAATGCCGATTCTTACTTCGACTTCGCTGACGGTGATCAGCGGTGCCCCGGGCAGCGGTGGCGCCGTCGAGCGATACCGCGCACCCGTCGGTGTGACGAATTCAGCTGTGTGCACACCGTTTTCGTCAGCCGCGGTCACCCGCCAGCCCGGCGCTTCCTTGGTGTAGTTGCACCGTTCACACTCCCCCAACCCATTGGCGGCACTGGTCGGCCCACCCCGGTTGCGCGGTGTGGCGTGATCACGATGCCGAATCGGCGCGTCACAGTACGGCGTGCGACATGTTCCGTCCCGAATACCAATGAATGCCGCCAACCCCTTTGGGAAGAACCGTGACCGCGACTCCATGCCCACTAACGATCCGCTCCTGGGGTCCCGATACAACCGCCGCAGCGTCGCCAACGACCGCTCATCGACCACCGCATCGCGCACCAGACGCTGGGCCACCATCGCCGGAATCGGCCCATACCCGTCCAACACCGCCGGCGCGTTGTCCTGGCCCCACAGCGCCTGATCCGACATCACCAAATTCAGTGCGACAGGTTCCGGTTCGGCGGCCGCACGACCCGTCACCCGCTCGAACACCGTGTCGGCCATGATTTGGCCGCGGGAGCGGTCGTCGAAGGTGGTGTCGGCCTCGCGTTTGAGCGCGGCGTAGACGCCCACACCTTGGGCGACGGGCAGGAGCACGCTCAGTTGGGTCATGCAGTCCGGGGCAGGCCGGATGGTCACGGTGCGGTCGGCTTCGGCCTTGGCCGCCCGATCGACTACGGCTTGGACGTCCAGGCGGGCGGCGATCTCCTTGGCCGCCGCGATGATCCGGGCGTCACCCATGCCGTCGAGTCTGCTCACGTCGGCGCAGAGTTCGGCGTCGAGTCGGCGGCGGTCTTCGATGTCCAGGCAGGCCGATTCGCGGGCGATCAGGGTGGCCCGCCACTCCGAGAGCACGCCACGTTCGAGTGCGGCCAGGGTGTGGGGCATCTCGTGCACCAGCGCCTTGGCCAACCCGAGGTGCCGCCCGCCGCGAGAAGGCGAATCGTGGCGCGCCAAGGCGACCTCGCTGGCCAGCCCTTTGCCTTGTTTGGACTTCGGAACTCCGGCGGCGGCCTCAGCAGTTCGGCGCTTCTCGTCCAGCGCCGCCGAGGCGCGTGCCTGACCCGCCGCAGCGGCCGATTTCACCGTCTCCAACCAGGCGATCTGTTCGATCAACGCGGCCTCGTCGGCATGCGGATCCACCGCCGCCAATACCCCGATATCGAACATGTGTTCGAGCATACGCGACGCGGACGACAAGTTCAGCGGCGCCAGCCGACAGATCGCGCCCACCCTTCGATAGCTGCCTTGCGCGCCACCCGATCGGCGGGCGCGCGTGCTCCGCATTTCTCAGCCTCGGCACGGGCCTCCTTGATTTCTTCGGCCAGAGGACCCAGTCCGACCGCGCTACGGCGCATGTCCACGTCCTCCGGGTCGGCAATCGGGAGCGGACTGAGCACGCCGTCGTCGTCCCATTCCAACTGGGTGCCGTACTGCTGCCGCCTTCCCTCCAACATCAGTATTCGGTCTTCGAGCAGCGCGACATCAAGCGGATCGACTTCGCCGCGGCGCTCCGCCGCCCGCAACAACCCGAGGCCCCTGTGCATCAAGTCCGGCGACCAAATCGCGTGGTATAACAACCAATCCGCGGCCCAACCGCCGGGCCACCCGACCGCGTCAAAGACGGCATTCAGCCGCTCGGCGCCGCGTCGACAATGCGTCTCCATCATGGGGTGGTGGCCATAGAACAGCGGGTCTTCGGTGGACACAGCCGCCCAGATCGCACGCCCCGTCTCGGCCATATCCACCAGTTCGTGACACAGGTCCGGGCTCAATTCACGCTCCGTTCACTCCCCCACTTGCGGTAATTCGTCGGCGGCGATTTCGCACGGAGTTTCGGCGGCTGCGGGTTCCGGCGGCGGGGCAGGTTCGGGTGGCGGCTCCGGCACGGGTGTCGCTACGGCTCCGCAGGCGGCGGTTCGACGGGCGCGGGCGGCTCGACCGGGTCGCAGGTGTCGACGAGCGGCTGGCGCCTCGACGGGTTCCTCGGCGACGGGCTCTTCCTTCGGTCGGCTGCGGCTCGACCGGCTCATCGTCGTCCTGGTCGTCGTCCAGGTCGTCGTCATCCGATGTCGTCGTCGACGTCGATCGTCGTCGAGCTCCGGCTCGTCGAGTGTCGGGCGGATCCAGCCAAGCCCTCGTCGGCCGACCCAACAGGCTGCCGAACGCATCGGCGAGCTGCTGTCCGAGTCCGGACAGGCCACCGCCGACGTCCGGCAGTCCGCCGAGTGACGGTGCCGACGGCGGTGCCGCCATTGCGGGCGCGGTTGCACCCGCGTCGACGGGCGGCACTGGCGGTGGCGGCATCGGTGGCGGCAGTCGACGAGGCGGTGCGACGTAGGCATCGGTGCGGCCGGTGCACCCCACGACGGCGGCGCAGCTACGGGCGGCGCGACAGGACTCGCGGCCGCGGGAACCGTAGCGACCTCGTCGTCACGCGGTGGCGGAGTCCACGACGGACCGAGCTCACCGGGCACCTCGAACACCGCATCCGGCTCGGCGGTGAGCTCAGCGGTCGCGGCGTCGTACGAATCCGTGACAGCGACCATCGCCGAGCGCATCGCCGTCAGCCAGTCACCGCGAATGTCGTTGTCGACGAACGGCTTTACCTCCTGGTCGATCCGTTCACTGGCGGCCGCACGATCACCTGCGCCCGTCGTCACGGTGTGCGCGGCGGCCAGCCACTCGTCGGGTGCGCGGCCGTCGGCGGCGATCGCCGCGGCGACCTTCCCATCGACGGCGTGCCACAGGTTGTCCCGCAGCGTGGCCAGCGCGTCCGCAGCGGTGCGCACGGCGGCCGCCGCCGCAGCCGATGCCTCGCCGTGCCGGCGCAGGAACTCACGCGATAGGTCCGCGCTGCGGCCCTGCCAGGCGGCGGACAGCGCGCCGAGTTGGTCGTCCTGGCGCGTCAGCGCATCCTCCGTCGCCGCGACCGCCGCCTCGAGCGCGGCACAGTCGGCGTCAAGCGCCCGCAGGTCAAGGCCGTCCTCGCTGCCGTACCAGTCGCGCACCTGCGAGGCGTGCAGCGTCAGGTCCGGGTTCGCATAGCCGAGCACATGGCAGGCCCACACGTAGGTCTGGATGTTGTCGACCGCGGGGCGACCCTCGGCCAATCGCGATGCGACGTCGAACTTTTCGGCCATCGCTACCCCACTCGCCGGGCGGCGCGGGCATCGGCTTCGGCGTACCGATCGGCGGACGCACGCAGCGCGGCGGCGATCTCGGCGGCGGCCCTCGACCACTGGCCGGAGTTGGTCCACGACGTGATCGACGGCCGTGCGTAGGGCGTCGCCGCGAGCGACGTGCACGCGACCCGCTGCGGCGCCGTCGAACACCAAGCCGGTCAGATGCGTTCGCACGGCGCCATCGACGATGTCGGCGGCCGCCTCGTACTGGCGCGCGACGGCGTGCAGCGCCGCCACGTCGACGCGGGCGACCTCAGGTTGTCCCATACACGCTAGGACGCCGGCGAACCCCCGCCGGTTCCAACGAATTTCAGCGCTGGTTGCTGACCGATTCGGCGACCCGGACGGCGAGCTGCCGTGCGGTGTCCTCGTCGGCGGCCTCCACCATCACGCGGACAACCTGTTCAGTTCCCGAGGGCCGCAACAGGATTCGGCCGCTGTCACCGAGCTCGGCCTCGGCTTCGGCCACCGCCGAGCGCACCGACGGCGCGTCGGCCACCGTCGCCTTGTCCGCGACCTGCACGTTGATCAACACCTGGGGCAGTGTCTGCATCGGTTCGGCGAGCGCCGCCAACGACGAGCGCGTCTGCGCCATCCTCGACATCAGCCGCAACCCGGTGACGATGCCGTCTCCGGTCGTGCCGAGCGCAGGCATGACGATGTGGCCCGACTGCTCACCGCCGAGCGAATATTCGCCCGCCCTCAACTCTTCGAGCACGTAGCGGTCGCCGACGCCGGTGGTGCGGACCTCGATGCCCGCCGCGCGCATGGCCAGATGCAGCCCGAGGTTGCTCATCACCGTCGCGACCAGCGTGTTGGACGCCAGCTCGCCGGCGTCGCGCATCGCGAGCGCCAGGATCACCATGATGGCGTCGCCGTCGATGACCCGGCCGGTGGCGTCGACGGCCAGGCAGCGGTCGGCATCGCCGTCGTGAGCCAGCCCGAGGTCGGCGCCGTGGGACACCACCGCGGCCTGCAGCCCCTCCATGTGCGTCGACCCGCAGCCGTCGTTGATGTTCAGCCCGTCGGGCTTGGCGTTGATCGCGATGACGTTCGCGCCCGCCGCCCGGTATGCACGCGGCGCGGCGGCGGACGCGGCGCCGTGGGCGCAGTCGACGACGACGGTGAGTTCGTCGAGCCGGGTGGTGAGCGCCTTGCCGGCGTGACGCAGGTAGCGGTCGAGCGCGTCCTCGGCGTCGACGACCCGGCCGATGCCCGCACCGGTCGGCCGGCTGCCCGGCCCCTGGATGACGAGTTCTTCGATGCGGTCCTCGGTGGCGTCGTCGAGCTTGTGTCCGCCCGGCCCGAAGATCTTGATGCCGTTGTCCGGCATCGGGTTGTGCGACGCCGAGATCATCACGCCGAAGTCGGCGTCGTATGCGTTGGTCAGGTATGCCACTGCGGGCGTCGGCAGGACGCCGACGCGCAGCGCGTCGACCCCTTCACTGGTCACCCCGGCGATCACCGCCGCCTCGAGCATCTCGCTGCTGGCCCGCGGATCGCGGCCGACCACGGCGACGCGGCGCGCATGACCCCCGACGCTGCCCAGCCGGCGCGCCGCCGCGGAGCCCAATCCCAGCGCCAGCTCGGCGGTCAGGTCCTGATTGGCGACTCCGCGCACTCCGTCGGTGCCGAACAGTCGAGCCATGCCGACAAACCTCTCATAGATGGCGGCCGATCACACAAGTGACGAGGTAGCCGCCCGTTCCGGGCCCAACGGTCCCGGAACGCAACGATCCGCCGAGCGTGCGTGTCTGTACGCAGACACGCCGAAATAGCGCGGCATTTTGCGCACGCTCGGCGGAATCGATCAGCGCTTGCTGTACTGAGGCGCCTTGCGGGCCTTCTTGAGGCCGTACTTCTTGCGCTCGATGGCCCGCGGGTCGCGGGTGAGGAAGCCGGCCTTCTTCAGCGCGGGCCGGTCCTCGGGCTGCACCAGGATCAGCGCCCGCGCGATGGCCAGGCGCAGCGCGCCTGCCTGACCGGACGGGCCGCCGCCATCGAGGTGGGCGTGGATGTCGAAGGCGTCCACCCGGTCCACGGTCACCAGCGGGGCCTTGATCAGCTGCTGGTGCACCTTGTTCGGGAAGTACGCCTCCAGGGTGCGGCCGTCCAGGTGGAACTGGCCGGTGCCGGGCACCAGGCGCACCCGCACCACGGCCTCCTTGCGGCGGCCGACGGTCTGGATGGGACGGTCGATGATGACCGGCTCGCGCGGGGCCGCTTCGGGCGCCGCCTCGGTCTCCGTCGGGGCCTCAGCCTCGGTCGGTGCCTCGGTCTCGGCTGCGGCCTCGGTCTCGGCTGCGGCCTCGGCGACGGCTTCGGCGACGTCTTCGGTGGTCACCTCGGTGGTCTCGTTGGTCTCGGTCACTGGGCCACCTGCTTGATCTCGTACGGAACCGGCTTCTGGGCGGTGTGCGGATGCTCCGGCCCGACGTAGACCTTCAGCTTCTTCTGGATCTGATGGCCGAGCTTGGTGTGCGGGATCATGCCGAGGATCGCCTTCTCGACGACCCGGTCGGCGTGCTTCTCCATCTCGTCACCGAGCGCACGGGACCGCAGACCGCCGGGGAAACCCGAGTGGCGGTAGAGGAACTTCTTCTGGAGCTTGTCGCCGCTGATGGCGACCTTTTCGGCATTGATGACGATGACGAAGTCGCCACCGTCGACATTGGGCGTGAATGTCGGCTTGTGCTTGCCGCGCAGCAGATTGGCTGCTGCGACGGCGAGCCGGCCGAGCACCACGTCGGTGGCGTCGATGACGTACCACGAACGCGTGGTGTCACCCGCCTTCGGCGTGTATGTAGGCACAGCGTCTACCTTCTCTTCTCGGGTTGGATCCCGGTGACCCGGGTGCCGGTCAGGCGTTGGCGGTTCGGGTGGTTCTCGGCGACCGACATTGACCCGAGGCCCGGCTTGCGTACCGCACGCCAACGAGGCAGCTTACCTGTGGGCGTCCTCGCAGGTCAAAACGCGTTCGCTGGAGGCTAACCCCGGTCAGGTTGAGGACGAAGTTGGCGTCGGTCTTGTTCGGCGACCTCCGGGGGCAGCTGGACGGTCCCGTCGCCGCTGGCGTTCTGGTAGATCCCGTTGCCTCCGATGATGGACAGCGGAACTGCGTCATCGCGGACGAACACGGCGGCGGTGTCGACCACGCCCTGGACGACGATCTGGCCGCCTGCGAGGTTGAACGTGCCGTTGCAGGCCGTCTGGCCAGACTTTCGTTGCCGCTCAGCGTGGTGCAACTGCCGCCGGTCGGTTCCCAGGAACATGCCACCGGGGCGGTCGAACACATCGCCGGCGAAGATGAACTGGTCACCCGGGCCCGGTCCTGGCCCGCCGAGGTCCGGTCTGGTGTTGCACGGTGTCGTGCTCGAAGAGCGCCATCGTCGTGTCGGCCGTCGCCGTCGGCGCCAGCGCCAAGACGCCGACGCTTGCCACAATTGCCGCCCCCGACAGTTTCGCGTACTTGTTCATGTCTCCCCCAAGAGCTCAGTATTAGCTGGAAATTACGCCTCACGAATCCCAGATGGGACCGAACGCCGGAATTCCACGCCGTTCGAGGCCGTGCACAACGTCCGAGGTCACTGCGGCAGACGGCAGGTACGACATCCCTTCCGATGATCCGGCCTACGGGCTGTGGCTCGACCGCGACCACGACGGCATCGGCTGCGAGAGCTGACAGAACTGTGCGGTCCCGAGGGCTCCCCTCCCTACGGGACCGCACAGAGCTTCTGTGGGTGAGGCGCTAATAGCCCCACGCGTTGGCGGCAGTGCGGTCGGTGGTCGCGACATCGTCGGCGCCGTCACGAACTGCATTGCCCAGACTGAACAAGATCTCGTTGAGCGCCGTGGCCGCCTGCTCCCAACGTGTCTGCTCGACGCGATAGGCCTCCGCCGCCTCCCGCGTCCAGACCTGTTGGAGTGGCGCGATCTGCGCCCGTAGCTCGTCAAGCGCCGCGTTCAACCGCGCGGAGGTCGTGTGAATGTCCTGCCGCACCGTGTATTCAATTTCGTCGAAGTTGTACGACAGCACGTGATCCATGATCCAGCTCCTTACAGGTTGGTGGCGACGGAACCGATTTGATGCGAGTGGCTTTCGCCGGCCTCACGCAGGGTCCGCTCGTTGTAGCGAATGGTCTCCGCGATCCGCTGCAGAGCGGCATGGAGTTTCATCGACTCCCCATTCCACCGCTCGACGACGTCGCGGAAACGGGCTGCGGCCACACCTCCCCAGACCGACGGCGGCACGCTACCCATCCGACCGATGAACGACTGCAGCATCGCGCGGATCTCCTCGTTGCGTGCATCCGTCTTGCCTGCGACGGCTGTCATGAGGTCGAAGTCGGTAGTGAGCGGTCCGCCCCCTGGTGTCGTCATCAGGTTCCTTTCGTGGTGTCCGTGCGCGATATGAAGTTGGACGCGATCGCGTCCGGTTCGGTTCCATCGATCGCGGAGTTCTTCAGAACACCGCGTGTGCGGACCGAATCGCTTGATCGCACGCCTCGCGCACCGTCTCTTCCCGTCCTGGCGCGCTCTGGCACCCGATGGCAATCCGCAGCGACTCGTCGACGAGTACCGCCCACGCGATGTGATGGTCCGCGCGTATCTCGCGGTATGTCACCACGGGCTGGTCGGCACGACGGTCGGCCGGATTGAAGTCGACGAACACCCCGTCGGGCTCGTGCCTCAGCGCGCTGCGCAGTGACTCTGCCACCTGCTCGTGCGACGGATGCGGTGGCAGCGACGACTGCGTGACATGCACGGCGATGTCGGCGTCCGTCGGCGAAACGACTTGCACCCGCGCCGATCCAGGTCCCGACGTGATGCGCTCGACGACCCACTGCGCCGGCACCATCACACCGACACGTCCCTCCACCAACAGCGTCATCGGCAGGTTCGCAGCGGACCGTCGCAACGTCCTGTCGCGATGCGAATCCACCGCACAGCGCAGCAGCCGAAAGCAGCGTGCCGGCCAATACAGCGGTCGCGCGTCTGCCTCGGGCGCTGACCGGACGAGTCTGCGCGCCGTGGCTCGTCCTCCCGCGACGGTGATGCGTCGAGCGCGCGTCGCACCCAGTCTCGTGTCGGCGATCGTGACGGCAACACCCTTGGCCCGCAGGCGATCAGCGATCGCCGCGGCGAGTGAGGAGGCTCCCTCGACACCTTCTGCGCCATCCAGCAGAACCGCCATCGACGTCGGAATCGTCGCGACAATCGCTTCCGTGTCTCCACGCGCCACCACCTGCATGTCGCCTCCTGGCGGCGACACAACCACGAACTCCTGCGCGATCTCCACCACCGTCGTCAGTCGATCAGGTAGTCCGTCGCGAAGCGCCTGTGCCCGTTGCAGCACCACACAGTCCGTCGCCACCGTGCGCGCGGCACCGCGCACACGGTCGACCCGCGACGACGCCCACCACGTCGGACAGACGAGCACGATCGTTTCGGCACGACCCCCGACGACGTCTTGCATGACCGCTCGCCACACGTCCGCGACGGCTACAGGACACTCGTCGATCAAGGTCAGCTCATCGTCGATGCCGTCGATTCCGGCCGAAACCCACTCCGCATCGGCATGATTGGGGCCTCGGACTGTTGCCGGGCCGACCTCGACGACGATGCTCGTCATGGCGGATCGGTCCAGGCCACCTGGATCAGCTGATCGGGACGGCCCCGCGTGATCAGGGTTCCGCGCCCCGGCGGTTGCGCCGATGGCTTGACCGAACCCAGCAGAATTCCTTCGTCTGGGCTGGCGCTCATCATCAATCCCATACAGCCCAAGTCGCGCAGCCGCGCCAGAACGGGATCGAACATCGCCCGCGCGGCTCCGCCCGAGCGGCGCGCGACGATGACATGCAGTCCAAGGTCTTTGGCGTGCGGCAGGTAGTCGACGAGCGGTGTCAACGGGTTGCCGGTCGCGCCGGCGACCAGGTCGTAGTCGTCGATGACGAGGTATATCTCGGGCCCAGACCACCACGAGCGAGTGCGCAACTGCTGTTGCGTCACATTCTCGCCGGGCATCCGTGCCTGCAACCGTTCGAGAAGGACGGGTACGCGGGCCATCAGCGCGGACGCGGATATCGCATAGCCACCGAGGTGGCCGGACTCGACGACACCGAGCAGCGTCCGGCGAAAGTCGACGATCTCGATCTGCACCGAATCGGCGGTGTTCGTCCGGACGATCTCTCGACACAGCAGACGCAGAGCCGACGTCTTCCCACACTCGGCATCACCCAGCACGACGAGATGCGACTGTTCGGCGAAATCCAGTACGACTGGCTGCAATTCGCGCTCGCCGAGACCGAGTGCGACCTGTGTCGCCGTGCTGGCGAGGCTGCCGGCGGCGACGGCCTCGTGGGCAACCTGCAGCGGCAGGAGTTCGATCGGACGCGCACGACGCCCGGCCCATCGGTCGGCGCGTGCTTCGCCCGTCCAACCGCGGCAGGGCAATCACCATCTCTTTCCCGTCGCGCGTGATACCCCGTCCCGGCGGGAGCTGAGACAGCTCGCGGGCGCGCCTGCGGTCCATCTCGGAGTCGGCGGGGTCGCCGAGCCGTAGTTCGATGCGGGTGCCGATCTGATCCTTCAGTGCGGGTCGTATCTCCGCCCAGCGGGAGGCGCACGACGACGACATGCACACCGAACGAAAGACCTTGAGCGGCGATGGCGATGACCGCTGGCTCGAGGCTGTCGAAGTCCTGGCGCAGGGTGGCCCAGCCATCGATGACCAGGAACACATCGCCGTGCGGATCGTCCGCAACGGCTGCATCACCGACGGAACGCAATTGGCGGAATACGGCCATCGAATCGATGCCAAGACGACGGAAGCGAGCTTCCCTCGCGCCGCATGACCGGCTTCCATTTCCGCGACCGTGCGCCGGCACAGGTCGACATCGGACCGCCCCGCCACCGATCCGACATGCGGAACGTGCCGCAATGACGACAGCGCACCACCGCCGAAGTCGAGGCAGTAGAACTGGGCGGCCGACGGATCGTGGGTGGCGGCGACCGCCATCACCAACGTGCGCAGCGCCGTCGACTTGCCCGATTGCGGTGCGCCCACGATCGCGACATGGCCTGCCGCTCCGGCCAAGTCGACTGTCAACACATCGCGGCGCTGATCGTATGGGCAGTCGACCAAGCCGATCGGTACCGACAGCGGACGATCCACTGCAGTGGCGTGGAGCAAAGCGTCGAGTGTCGGCGACTCCTTCAACGGCGGCAGCCAAACCGGATGCGCCGGCATGCCGTGGCCCGCCAACCGGTCCAGCACGCTGTCCATCAGGGTCCGTGTCCGCGCACCGACCTCGTGGGGTGACATGGTCTGGATGCTCGGTCAGCCGGCCGACTGGCCGCCGCGGTGAACACCCGCGGCGTGGCCGGTGCGTCAGGACGCTGCGGCAATGTTTGGCCTCTGGTGCGGGGCAGACACGAAGGCGGTCTGAAATCGAACCAACTCTCCTGACCCGGTTTTCAGATACGCCGCACCCGGCGAACTCGGCAGGTGGTAGGCGTCAGGTACTCCAAGCACTGCCCGGGATTCGCTGGCGGAGAATGTCTTCAGGCATATCCGGTAGGACAGATGCGTCTCCAGCCCGCGCAGCCGACCCTCATCGAGCCGTTGGCTGGCCAGCAACAGATGCATGCCCGAGCGAGCGTCCCAGCCGTCCGATCGCAACGAACAACTCGGCGAAGTCGGGATGCTGGCTGAGCAATTCGGAGAACTCGTCGACCACGATGAACAGCGCGGGCAGCGGTGGCATGGTGAGGCCCTGACGATCGGGCGTGTTCGTAATCTGCCACGTTCGCGAAGTGGCCTGCGGCCCTGAGCAGTTCCTGTCTGCGGTTCATCTCGCCGGCGAGCGCATCCTGCATCCGCGCAACGAGGTGCGCTTCGTCGGCCAAGTTGGTGATGATCGCCGACACATGGCGTACTCGGTCCAGACCCAGAAACGTCGCGCCGCCCTTGAAGTCGACCAGCACCAGGTTGAGGACTTCCGGAGGATGGGCCGCGATCATGCCGAGGATCAACGTGCGCAAGAACTCTGACTTGCCGGAACCGGTGGCGCCGACGCACAGGCCATGCGGTCCCATGCCGTTTCGCGCGGCCTCCTTGATGTCGAGTTCGACCGGGTCGCCGTGTTCGGACACACCGATGGGCACGCGAAGGCGTTGCCGGCCCTGCCGTGTGCGGCCCATCGCCGCGCGGGGTCGATGCTCGCGGGATCGTCGAGGCCCGTCAGCTCAAGCCAGTCGACCGCGCCGACGACTGTCTGACGACGTCGTTTGAGATGGGCCGGTAGGGAGCCAGCCTTCGCGCGCACACCGAAGCTTGGGTCGGTGTCAAACCGTCCGGGCGTCATGTCACCGTCTAGCCGCAGCTCCAGGCGCGGGCCCGGCGGTGAAGGGTTGTTCGATCGCACGCGTCGAGCGCGTATCGACGACAATCACCGTGTGCGGTGACTCGCCATCGTCGGGGCGGCCTGCAGCCGATGGTCGCCTCACCGATGCTGTGGTACGTCATCCTGGCGGGTCCCAGCGCGTCCGTCAGATGCGGATGCTGATGGTGGGGAAGCCATTTCAGCCACTCCCATTCGGCCCCCGACGTCGCGTCGACGACGACTGCGATCCGGACATCCTCGGGGCTGTGCAGGACGGCCAGTTGACAAACCATCGCGCTAAGCAGCGCCCGTGCGGACGCCGGATCTCCGTCGACAGAGACCGCCGAAAATGACCGCAATGCCACCGCTACCGGTACGTCGGCGACCACCGATCTACGTCGCATCAGCCGCTGCAACGCGGTCGACGTCACCGGATCCCGGCCATCGATCGGACCAAGCGCCGGCGCTACGAGTGTGGTCGAGAGCGGCTGATCGCCGCGGCCGACACGGATATGACAGAAGTCTGGATCGTCGCTTCGGCGCTCCCACATCCGTCGACCACCGGCCAGCGTCCACAACACCTCCGGGTCGGGATGGACCCAGTGCCGCGAGCGATGCTGGTCGGCCGCCGTCTTGACAACGGTCTGATCCAACGCGTCGAGGTAGCCGAGGTAGTCGCGCCGATCCTCGTTCAGCTCGGCGGTGTGGTTGCCACCGCGGGTTCCGTACGCGAGCGAGCCGAGGACGGAAGCCAGCATCATGACGGGAAAGAACATGAACATGGGACCACGTGTCGTCGCCGCGCCCGACGTGAAGTACAGCGTCATCATGCCGCCGATGGCGACGAGCATGGCCACCGGCAGCAGGCGCGCAATCGGGTTGGCGGGCAAGGCCTTCGGCACCTCGGGCGGTGCCTCCAGCGTGATGTCACCCTCAGCCACCGGCGGTGCGGGAAGTCGTGGTTCACGGGAGAAGTCCATCGTCTGAAGGACGTTGCGCTTCGCCGTTTCGTTCCATCCACAGGCCGGCGAAATTGCTGCGCAACCATGCGCGGAGGCCGGGCTACGGTAAATGCGCAGGCGTCAAATGGGGGGTGATGCGATGCCTGATCCACTGTGCAGGCTGTCGATTCAGCACGGGCCACACACGGTGGATCTCGCCCTACCGAGGGAAACGCCTGTCGGCGTGCTCTTGCCGTCGATCGTCGACCTCGTCCAGCGCGGCGGAGTCGCCGTAGACGAGGGGCGGCAGTGGCATCTATCGCGCGTGGGCCGGGAGCGGCTCGACGCCGCGACAAGCCTGCACGACAACGCTATTCGCGACGGCGAACTGTTGTTGCTGACGACTACCGCCACCCCCGCGCCCGCATGGGCCCACGACGATCCGTGGCACGCGGTGGTCGACACCGCTGACACCGGCGGTGCGCCAACGCGGGTCATCGGCGACCGCGGCGTGCCTGTGCGCGGCCGTGCTCGGAGCGACGGCGTTGGTGTGGTCCGGCGTTGTCACCGACGCGACAAGTCACGTCGATCACCGGCGCCGCCATTGCGTCGGCCGCTGCAATCGGAGCGGTCGCCGTGCGACGCGCCCACCCTGACCCGATCCTCTGCGTCACGCTGAGCGTCATCGCCGTCGTGTTCGCCGCCGCAGCGGGCTTTCTCGCTGTGCCCGGCGGTCCGTCGACGGCCAATGCATTGCTCGCTACTGCGGTGGCGTGCTCCGACGTCGATCGCTGCTGCTTCGCGTCACCCGCTGCGGCGCAATCTGTTTGACGGCGCTGGCAACATTCACCGCCTTGACGAGTGTGGCGTCGCGCCTGCGGTGTCGCCTGGACGTTGCCGGTCGCGACGACGGGTGCGGCGCTCGCGGCGCTGTCCCTTGGCGTTCTCGGCGTGTCAGCGAGGCTGTCGATCGCGGCGGCTGGTTTGACGCCCGCCATGCCGAGTTCGGATGATCCGGAAGGCGATGGTCCCGCCTCGGAGACGCCTCGCGCGGTCACTGCACACCACACCTTGACCGGCCTCGTCATCGGTTCGGCGAGCGCCGCGACGCTCGGAGCAGCGCTCGTCGCATTCGGATCTGGTGGGCGATGGTCGCGTGTGGCCGACGGGTGCGGTCTTCGCCGCCGTCGTCGGGCTGGTGATGGTGCTGCGCGCCCGCGCGCACATCGACATGTGCCGCCGCATCGCCCTCATCGTCGGCGGCATGGCAGCAACAGCGGCCGGTGTTGCGCTCGTCGTGGTTTCGGCACCGGGCCAGGCCAATTGGGTGTGCCTCCTCGCGACCGCGGTCGGTCTCAGCATGCTGGGCGGAGGATTCGGTGCGACGGTCAATCCCCTCGTACGCCGCGCAGTCGAAGTGTCGGAGTACCTCGCGCTCGCGGCGGTAGTGCCACTCGCCTGTTGGGTCGGCGGCCTTTACGGTCTGATCCGCGGTGTGAGCCTGCCATGACGACTCGGACTTCGCAGGTGGTACGGCTTTGCGTCGCTGGTGTTCTCGCCACCTTCCCACTCTTCAGCGCGCCGCCCGCTGCCGCGGTTACGCCACCCGCTGTCGACGATTCGATGTTGCCCAAACCGGGCCCACCTGCGCCACCGCGACCCACCGAGCAGCAAGAGCGTTGTGCCGCAGCGCCCCCGGCCGAGGCCGACACGGCTGCCGCAGGACAGCTCAACGGCCTCAACCTGCAGCAGGTCTGGGAGTTCACGCGCGGGACCGGGCAGACCGTCGCCATCATCGACACCGGCGTGGCACGCCATCGCCTGCTTCCCCATCTCGTTCCTGGCGGCGACTACGTGCACACCGGCGACGGCACCGACGATTGCGACGGTCACGGCACGGTGGTGGCGGGAATTGTTGGTGCAGAGCCGGATTCCGGGCGATCGACGTTCAGCGGCATCGCACCCGACGCCACCATCCTCGAGCATTCGCCAATCCAGCAACAAATTCCGGGCGACAGACGATCCGTCCGGATCCGGGTTCGGCGACGTGGATACGCTTGCGAAGGCAGTGCGCACGGCCGCGGATATGGGCGCGACCGTGATCAACGTGTCCTCGGTCGCATGCCTGCCCGCCGACGGTGGCCTGGATGACCGTCCGCTGGGCGCCGCGTTGGCCTACGCCGTTGACGTCAAGAACGTCGTTGTGGTGGCGGCCGCAGGAAACGTCGGCGGTCCCGGCCAGTGCCCCGAGCAGAATCCCGCAACCGATCCGGCTCGGCCAGGCCAACCGGATTGGGACCGCGTGACCGTCGTCGTCAGTCCGGCCTGGTACGACGACTACGTGTTGACCGTGGGATCGGTCGACGCGCATGGCGCGCCGTCGGCGTTCAGTCTGGCCGGGCCGTGGGTGGATGTCGCGGCGCCGGGCGAAGGCGTCGTGTCGCTGGATCCCGACGGTGAGGGCCTGGTGAGTAGCCTGCCCACGTCCGGGGACCCGATGCCGATCTCGGGTACGAGTTATGCCGCGCCGGTGGTCAGTGGCATCGTCGCGTTGGTGCGGTCACGATCGCCCGAATTGACTGCGCGACAGGTCATGCGACGCATCGAGGAGACGGCGCACCGTCCGGCCGCCGGATGGGATCCGGTTGTGGGGCATGGTGTCGTCGACGCGCTGGCCGCGGTCAGCGGTGACGGTGCGTCGGCACCGGCCGTCGAGAGAACGCAGTCACGGCCCGTGTCGTATCCGGACGCGACGCCCACCGACCATGGGGCCCACCGGTTCGCCGTCGGCGGAGCGGCGATCTGTTGTGCGATGTCCGTGGCGACAGTCGCCATGACGGCGTCGGCGGCGCGGCTACGACGGTCCCGCGACGCTGTCGCGCACGATTGACGCGGCGTCCTTGCTCAGCTCCGGTCCGCGCGGCAGCCGCGAGAGCACCGGCCAAGGCGCCGGCACGGGCGCGCCGGTGAGGCCGAGGTGCTTGGCGGTGTCCTCGTCGCGAAGCCCGAACACGACACCCGACTCGTCGATGAAGTAGAGAGCGCCGGCTGCTCGCGCCGTCTCCGGTGATCCCCGATCGACCGGACGTAGGCGCTGCGACCCGGCGGAATGGAGACGGTGTCGACGCTCGGGCCGTCACCGTCGGCCTGCGCCAGCGTCACCGGGCTGGCGCCGTCGAATGGAAGCGAATTGCCCATCAACACAGCGGTATTGGCGCCCGTCGGACCGAGCTGCCAGCGTGCGCACACAATGGCGTCGTTGGACACGCCCCCGCGCTCGGGAAACGCTGAGACGCGCAAGCGTGTCGAGGATCGGCACGGCCCCGATGACGTCAGGAGCGACGGTGACGATGTCGCGGGTGTGCTGTGAGTCGGTGAACCGGATGAGGTCGGCGGCAACCTGCGCCGATCCGCTGTACTCCCCGCGCGAGTACGACGTAGTACTCCTCGGCGGCAGCGCGGGCGATCCGAATCACGGTGCCTACCGGGAATCCACGCAGCAGGGCTCGGTGTGCCGGTGGCGGGAATGTGGGGCGCGGCGATGGGAGGTGCCTCGGGCGTCGCGTCCAGTAGGGCACGCGAAACAGGCCGCGGGGTAACACCGTCCAGCTTCAGCGCGCGGACGACGGCGCGGTTGCGCAGGTCGACCTTCGCGCGCCATCCGTCATACAGCAGATACGTCGTCGCAGCGCTTTCCGCAGCGGGGCGTGACGAGAAGGCTGCGTCCGAGGCGAGCCCGTCGCGCAGGTACGTCGCCGGCGACGACGGTAGTGCTCGTCACGTCATCGCAGACCGTCCAGCCCGATTCGTCCTCGCCAAGCGGTGCGGCTATCGTGGCGGGCGCACCCGGAATGCCCACCAATGGACCGCGTTTGGCGTTGTGGATCGCCGATGCGCTGACTGCTTCGGGGTTCGCGGGCGTGCCTGCGATGAGCCGTGCGGACGCGAGGTTGAGTACGGGATGCACGATGTCGCCGATCCGCACGTAAAGCGCGCCGGAATCGCGCACGATGACGATCGGCGCATTGCCGAGCGCGCCAGCTGGCCGAAAGAATGCCAAGATGGCGCACGCGGCGACGATGATCACCGCAAGTAGCGCACCGGCGATCAACGAAAGTGATTGCGCGCGAAGCGGATCGTCGAGCATCCGGAGGTCGCCGCGCACCAAAGCGTGCTCCATCCGGCGCAGCAGGAATCGATACCCGCTGACATGCAGCCGCGTAGTTGATTGCCGAGCCATGCCTCCCCCCGGCAATGACATTAGTGGCCGCCGAGCAGGCTTCGGGTCACCAATTTCGGCCACCGTCGCCTCGCTGACAATTCCGTTAATAATTCCTTAATCGCTGCTCGTCGGGTTGAGACCGATGTACGTTCACCGGCATGTCCAACCATTTCACCGGCCTCAGCCTTGGGACCGCCGCTGGGCGACCAGCGTCTGGATCTGTGCGACCTCTACGCGTTCGTCTCGCCGGCCGACCCGACGCGGACCGTCATCATCCTCAACGCCAACCCCCTCGCCGATGCCCTGCACCCCGATGCGATCTACCGGCTTGCGATCGACAACGACGGAGATCTGCAGAACGACATCGCGTTCAGCTATGTGTTCTCCGAACCTGCGCGACGGCAAGCAGACCGTCGACGTGTACCTGGCGGCGAACGACGACGCCGAGTCGGTCGAAGCCGTCGGCGAGAAGATCTTCTCCGGCTGTTCCGGTCTCCTTCGTCGGCGACGAACCCCACATCGCAACGTCCGGCGACTTCACGTTCTTCGCGGGTGCCCGCAGCGACGCGTTCTTCTTCGACTTCGACGGGGTCAAGAAACTCTTCGACACCTCGGGTAAGCGCAATTTCACCGACCTGACCCTGCCCGGCGAATCACCCTGGACCGGCGTGGATTCCAACACCGAGGCCAACGTCTTCTCCACCGCCATCGAGATGCCGACCAGCTTCCTCGGTGCCGACCCCGACATCAGGATCTGGGGCCGCTGCAGCGTGCGCCAGCGACGGCAAGCTGCTCCACGTCGACCGCGCGGGTCACCCGTCGGTCAGCAGCTTCTTCAACACCGATGACACCAAGGAGGAGTACAACGCCAGCGAGCCGGTCAACGACCGGACGCGGTGGATCGACATGTTCATCCATCAGCTGGGCCATACCGGCGGCTACTCGCGCGAAGAAGCCATCAAAGCGATCGACAACGAGGGCACCCTGCCGGACATGCTGACGTTCAATCCGTCGAAGCCGGCCAAGTATCCGAACGGCCGCGTCTTCACCGACGACGTCATCGACTACCGGCTGGCATTCCTCACCAAAGGTGAGTGCCCGCCGTCGGGGCTGAGCCCGCACACCGACACCCTCAACGTGTTCCCGTACCTCGGCCCGCCGCACGAGACGTCGTAGCGCTCGCGCCGAGATCGACGCAATGGCGCGTTCTTCTCGCACTTTTGCGCCCATGTGTTCGTTTGGGCGAAATCAGCCCTCTTTGGAGCGGCGCTCGCGATAGGCCGCCACGTGCTGACGGTTGCCGCAGTTGCCCGTGTCGCAGAACTTCCCCGACCGATTGCGCGACAGATCCACCAGTGCCGCCTCGCAGTCCGGGGCGGCGCAGATCTTCAAACGCCGCAGCTCCCCGATCCGGATGAGGTCAGCCAGCGACATCGCAAACTCGGCGCCCATGCGCTGCCAGAGCGGGTCGTGCACGGACGCCAGATGCAGGTGCCATTCCGGCTGCTCGGGATGCCGCGTCAGCCAGGGCGAGGCGTTGGTGTCGCGCAGTAGCGCGTTCACCTGCTCGACGGTCTGAACCTCGTCGTCGGCGAGCTCCCAGATCTTGGCCACTCGCGCCCGCAGCCGGTGGACCGCCTCCAACTCGGCGGTGTCGTGGTCACGCCGGCCCGTATAGCCCCAGCCGTCCAGAAAAGCCTCGAGGGCGGCGGCGTCACCAAGCTCTTCACCGTCGATGCCGCTGTTGATCAGCCCACACGCCGCCCGCAAGGTGAGCTCGGTGTCATGAGTAAAAAGCATTTGACGCATGACCCCTTTCGGCAGTAATGTCACGACTAAATCAGATTTTACTCATTACATCCCGGAGGTGCACCCATGGCGACAACGCAGCCCACGGTTGACCACTTCCGGTTCGGCCTGTTGCTCGCGGTCGGCTCCGCGTTCGCGTTCGGCTGCTCGGGACCGTTCGCCAAGTCGCTGATGGAGGCCGGCTGGAGCCCGACCGCCGCAGTCACCGCCCGGCTGGCCGGCGGCGCCCTGCTGATGGCCATCTTCGCCACGGTCGTCAGGCCCAACTGGTTCCGCGAGGCCCTGCAGCACGCCAAGACCGTCGTCGCGTACGGAGTGGTCCCGATCGCGGGCGCGCAGCTCTGCTACTTCAACGCCGTCGAGCACCTATCCGTCGGCGTGGCACTGCTACTGGAATACACCGCCCCGATCCTGGTGGTCGGTTGGCTGTGGGCCACCACCCGACGCCGCCCGAGCAACCTGACGCTGTCCGGTGTCGTGATGGCAATCGCCGGAATCATGTTGGTACTCAACGTTTTCAGTGGCGCCCACATCAACCTCATCGGCGTTGCCTGGGCCCTGGCCGCGGCCATCTGCGCCGCCTGCTACTTCATGATGTCCGACGAGGTCGCCGCCGACGGCGACGGCCTGAACTCCATCACGCTCGCCACGGGCGGTCTGATCGTCGGCACGGCCGTGGTCGCGTCACTCGGCGCCACGGGCGTGCTGCCCATGACCTTCACCACCAACGATGCCGTCGTCGCGGGGTGGACGACGTCGTGGGTGGTGCCCGTCATCGCGCTGGCACTGATCCCCACCGCGATCGCCTACACCCTGGGCATCATGGGCATCGCTCGGCTGCGTCCGCGGTTCGCATCGCTGGTCGGCCTTTCCGAGGTGATGTTCGCCGTACTGGCCGCCTGGGTGCTGCTCGGTGAGGCCATCACGCCCATCCAGGCCATCGGCGGTGTGGTGGTGCTTGGCGGGCTGGCGCTGGCCCGTCAGGGCGACCGCACCGACAAGCTGACCGACGTGACCTGGCCTGACGGTCCCGTCAATGGAGCGCCATCGGGGCAAACGGTTGGCAGCGGCTGAGCCCGATATGTGAAGATGACCGGCGTGACCTTGCTCCGGAAGTCGGCACAGATGGCCGCGATCACCTCGGCCCTGGTCTTTGCGGCCACGACCCTCGCCCTCGCCCCAGCGGCGACGGCCGACCCGTGCCCCGACATCGAGGTGATCTTCGCCCGCGGTACCAACGACGCGCCTGGACTGGGAAATCCCGGTCAGGCCTTCGCCGATGCGCTCAGGTCGCAGGTCGGCGGCCGTACCCTCACCACGTACGCGGTGAACTACCCCGCCTCATACGACTTCCTGCAGGCGGCCGACGGTGCGGCCGACGCCACCAACCGCATCTCGACAATGGCTTCGACCTGTCCGTCGACCAAGCTCGTGGTCGGCGGCTATTCGCAGGGCGCCGCAGTGGTCGACATGCTCGCCGGTATCCCGCCGCTCGGCAACAAGATCGGCGACGTCGGATCGGCACCGCCGCTTCCGCAGAGCCTGGTGCCCTACGTCGCCGCGGTTGCGGTGTTCGGCAACCCCGCGACGAAGTTCAGCAATCCGCTCACGAGGTCCGTATTCGGCGGCAGGGCGATCGACCTCTGCAAGGACGGCGATCCGATTTGCTCTCGCGGCCGGAACCCGTTCGCCCACAGCGATTACGTGAGCGCAGGCCTGACACAACAGGCCGCAAACTATGTCGCTGGCATTATTTAGCCGAACCCGGCGCTATCATTCGTTGTGCCATTTAATCGATTTCGCCGCTGGTCCATCGCCTCGGCAACGGCCGCTCTGACGGCCTCAGCTGCAGTTCTGCTACCGGCGGTGTCGCCCATGCCAATTGGTGACCTCGCGATCGCATCGGCCGACGACTGCCCCGACATCGAGGTGGTCTTCGCCCGCGGCACCAACGACGCGCCCGGACTTGGAAACGTCGGCGGCGCGTTCGTCGACTCGCTGCGCGGCAAGGTCGGCGGCCGGTCGGTCGGGGCATACGCGGTCAACTACCCCGCCAGCTTCGACTTCCTGGCGGCGGCCGGCGGCGCCAACGATGCCAGCGGCCACATCCAGTACATGGTCAACACCTGTCCCAACACCCGGCTGGTATTGGGCGGGTACTCGCAGGGCGCGGCGGTGATCGACGTCATCAGCGCGGTGCCGGTCATCCCCGCTGTCGGGTTCGACAACCCGCTTCCACCCAACGCGCCCGACCACGTCGCCGCCATCGCGGTGTTCGGCAACCCCTCGGCCAAGCTGGGCCTGCCGCTCACGGTGAGCCCGCTATGGGGTGGGAGGTCCATCGACCTGTGCAACGGCGATGACCCGATCTGCCAGACGGACGGCGAGAGTATCGCCGCGCACAAGTCCTATGTGGGCGGGCGCGACAAACCAGGCGGCCAGCTTCGCGGCGGGCCTCCTGTAACCCGCGCTTCACGGTTTAACGGCGAACGCGTCAATTCGTTCGGCTAGCATCGCTTCGGTGATCCGCCGCCATCTCATCGCCGGGGTCGTCGTTATGCTCGTTGCGGCCGCTCTGCTCGTCGTTCCCGCTGTATCCCCGCACATGACGCCGTCCGCGTCGGCCGCGTGCCCTGCGGTCGAGGTCGTCTTCGCCCGCGGCCGACTGGAATCGCCGGGCGTCGGCATCCTCGGCAACGCGTTCATCAGCGCGCTGCGCTCGAAGACGAACAAGAACATCGGCGTGTACGCGGTGCGCTATCCCGCCGACAACGAGATCGACGACGGCGCCAACGACATGAGCGGGCACATTCAGTCCATGATGAACAGCTGCCCCGACACGCGGTTGGTGCTCGGCGGCTATTCGCTCGGTGCAGCGGTCACCGATGTCGTTCTCGCGGTCCCCTTCGACTTCTTCGGCTTCAAGGCTCCCATGCCCCCCGGCGCTGATCAGCACATCGCCGCAGTCGCACTGTTCGGCAACGGAGCCGCATGGGTCGGGCCCATCACGAACTTCAACCCGCTGTACAGCGAGAGAACCATCGAGTTGTGCCACGGCGCCGATCCCGTCTGCAACCCTGCCGACCCCGACACGTGGGAAGACAACTGGCCCGCCCACCTCGCCAACGCGTACATCCAGGCGGGCATGGCGAACCAGGCCGCCGACTTCGTCGCGGGCAGGGTCTAACAATCGCTGACCCGACACGCGCTGTAGCATTTGCCGAGTGAACAGTCATCGTGCGCGGCATACGAGGTCCCAACCGGTCCGTTGGACAACTCTCATCCTCGCAGCCGCATTTGCTGCGGTGACCATGCTTGTCAGTCTCGCCATTCCGTCGTCGTTATCCGCGTTGATTGCGCCCGCGTCCGCCCAGCCCTGTCAGGACGTCGAGGTCGTCTTCGCGCGCGGCCAGGACGAACCGCCCGGCATGGGGATGATCGGGGACGCGTTCGTCAACGTGCTCCGAGACAGAACGGGTAAGCAAATCGCGGCGTACGCGGTTGACTATCCTGCCAAGAACGCGGACATCGCCCCCGGCGTCGCCGACATGTCCGGTCACATCCAATCGATGATGTCCGACTGCCCCAATACGAAATTGGTCGTCGGGGGCTATTCACTCGGCGGCGGCGTCACCAACGAGGTTCTCGCCAATCGGCTGCCGCCGGGGGCAGACCAGCACGTCGCCGCGGTCGTGACCTTCGGCAATGCCAGCCGGCTGGTGGGTGCACCGCTGTCGCCAGGTCCCCAGTACGACGGCAAGAGGTACGACATGTGCAATCCAGGCGACCCGATCTGTTCGGGTGGAGACTCGTTGCTCTCACACTTTCAGCTCGCCTACATAACGGGCGGGAGTCCGGCCGTCGATTTCGCCGCGAGCAAACTCTAGTCTCGCGTGCGTATGTCGCGCGTTATCACGGTGCGCGCCTGGAGTTGATCGTCGGGTGGATAGTCCACGCCGACCATTGTCAGGCCGTGCGGCGGAGCCGCGGCGAACTCGCTGGATCGGTGCGTCGACGTCAATAGCGTGGCGCACCAACCTGGTTCGCGACGGCGCTCCCCCACGGCCAGCAGCGCACCGACCAGAGAGCGCACCATCGACCAACAGAACGCGTCGGCGCTCACATGCGCGGTAACACGGTCGCCGTCGCGGGACCAGTCCAGCCGCTGGAGGTCTCGGATCGTGGTCGCGCCCTCACGCTGGCGGCAGAACGCGGCGAAGTTGTGCAGCCCCAGCAGCTCTCGCGATGCCGCCGACATCGCCTCGACGTCAAGCGGACGCGGCCACGCCGTCACATATCGTGCCTCCTGCGGCTCGACACCATACGGAGAGGTCGACAGCCGGTAGACGTAATGGCGCCGCAACGCGGAGAACCGGGCGTCGAAACCCGCTGCGGCACGGTTGATGTCGAGGACCCGCACGTCGGCAGGCAAGAACCGCGCGAGCCGCCGCACCAGCGGCAGGAACTCACTGTCGCCGGCACGGGTCGTGCGCGGGTACGCGTGAGGCAACGCGTCGGTAGGAACGTCGACGTGGGCCACCTGACCTGTGGCGTGCACGCCTGCGTCGGTGCGGCCCGCCGCACGGGACAGCACCGGGGTGCGGAACACCGTTGACAGCGCCTCGTCCACAACACCTGCGACAGTGCGCTGCCCGGCCTGCAGTGCCCAGCCGGCGAAGTCGGTTCCGTCGTATGCGATATCGAGCCGAAGACGAACAAACCCGCCACCGGAATCGATGGCGGGTTCGTCGGTCATGCTGTTAGGACTTGTCGGCATCCTCGTCGGAGTCAGCCTTGTCGTCGGCGACTTCGGCTTCGGCCTCAGCGGTCTGGGCCTCCTCGATGGCGGCGTCCTCGGCCTTGACGTCCTCGACGGTCTCGCCAGCCGGAACCTCTTCGGCCACAGCCTCTTCCGCCTTAGGAGCCGCCTTCGCAGGAGCGGCCTTCTTCGACGCAGCCGCGCGACGCGCGCGGTTGGCCTCGTCGGTCACCGTCTTCTCCCGCACCAGCTCGATGACGGCCATCGGGGCGTTGTCGCCCTTGCGTGCCTCCACCTTGATGATGCGGGTGTAGCCGCCGTTGCGATCCGAGAAGAACGGACCGATCTCGGCGAACAGCGCGTGCACCACGTCCTTGTCGCGGATCTTCTTCATCACCTCACGCCGGTTGTGCAGCGTGCCCTTCTTGGCGTGGGTGATCAGCTTCTCCGCATAGGGCCGCAACGCCCGAGCCTTGGGCTCGGTCGTCTTGATCCGGCCGTGCTCGAACAGCGACGTGGCCAGGTTGGCCAGCAGCGCCTTCTGGTGCGAGGACGACCCGCCGAGGCGAGGGCCCTTAGTGGGCTTGGGCATTGCGACTATCTCCTATTCGGGGCCGGTCCCCGTATCAGGTAGGACCGGGACGGATTTCTTAGAGCTGTTCGGTTTCGGCGTAGTCCTGGTCGGTGTCCAGGTCGTAGCCGGCGTCGCTGTTCCAGGTGCCGGTGGCGACGTCGTAGCCGGCGACCTCGGACGGATCAAACGTGGCCGGGCTGTCCTTGAGCGAAAGACCCAGCTGGTGCAGCTTGATCTTCACCTCGTCGATGGACTTCTGGCCGAAGTTGCGGATGTCCAGCAGATCGGACTCCGTGCGGGCGACGAGCTCGCCCACCGTGTGCACACCCTCGCGCTTGAGGCAGTTGTACGACCGCACCGTGAGGTCCAGGTCGTCGATCGGCAGCGCGAACGAGGCGATGTGGTCGGCCTCGGCAGGCGACGGCCCGATCTCGATGCCCTCGGCCTCAACATTGAGTTCGCGTGCGAGACCGAACAATTCGACCAGCGTCTTGCCCGCGGACGCAAGCGCGTCACGAGCGGTGATCGAACTCTTGGTCTCGACGTCGAGGATCAGCTTGTCGAAGTCGGTGCGCTGCTCGACGCGGGTCGCCTCCACCTTGTAGGTGACCTTGAGCACCGGCGAGTAGATGGAATCGACCGGGATACGGCCGATTTCGGCACCCGACGCCTTGTTCTGCACGGCAGGCACGTAGCCACGGCCGCGCTCGACGACGAGCTCGACCTCGAGCTTGCCCTTGTCGTTCAGCGTCGCGATGTGCATCTCGGGGTTGTGCACCGTCACGCCGGCCGGCGGGACGATGTCACCCGCGGTGACCTCCCCGGGGCCCTGCTTGCGCAGGTACATGGTGACGGGCTCGTCCTCCTCCGAGGACACGACCAGACCCTTGAGGTTCAGGATGATGTCGGTGACGTCTTCCTTCACACCGGGGACGGTGGTGAACTCGTGCAGCACGCCGTCGATGCGAATGCTGGTGACCGCTGCGCCGGGAATGGACGACAGCAGTGTGCGCCGAAGCGAATTGCCAAGGGTGTAACCGAATCCGGGCTCCAGCGGCTCGATGACGAACTGGGACCTGTTGTCGGCCTTGATTTCCTCGGCCAGTGTGGGTCGCTGAGAAATCAGCATGTTTTCTTTCCTCCTCCACGGCACCCACTATTTGATGCCGCGATCCCGGCCGCCGTCTGGACGGCCGAGAAGTCTTTACTTCGAGTAGAACTCGACGATCAGCTGCTCCGAGAGCGGCACGTCGATCTGGGCGCGCTCCGGCAGCTGATGCACCAGGATGCGCTGGCGCTCGCCAACCACCTGCAACCAGCCTGGGATCGGCCGGTCACCAGCGGTCTCACGCGACACCTCGAACGGCAGCGTGTTGATCGACTTGTCCTTGATGTCGACGATGTCGTACTGCGACACCCGGTAGCTCGGGATGTCGACCTTGACGCCATTGACGGTGAAGTGACCGTGGCTGACCAGCTGACGCGCCATCCGGCGGGTGCGGGCCAGGCCTGCGCGGTAAACCACGTTGTCCAGCCGGCTCTCGAGGATGCGCAGCAGGTTCTCGCCCGTCTTGCCCGAGACGCGGTTGGCCTCTTCGTAGTAGCGGCGGAACTGCTTCTCCATCACGCCGTAGGTGAAGCGTGCCTTCTGCTTCTCCTGCAGCTGCTGGCGGTATTCGCTCTCCTTGACGCGCGCGCGGCCGTGCTGGCCGGGCGGGTAAGGGCGCTTTTCGAACGACTGATCGCCGCCGACGAGGTCGACGCCGAGGCGACGCGACTTGCGCGTTGCGGGTCCGGTGTAACGAGCCATCTAAGTCTCTCTCCTGTTCCCGTTAGACCCGGCGCCGCTTGGGCGGACGGCAGCCGTTGTGCGGCTGCGGGGTGACATCGGAAATCGCGCCGACCTCAAGGCCGGCGGCCTGCAGCGACCGGATCGCGGTCTCGCGGCCCGAGCCCGGGCCCTTCACGAACACGTCGACCTTCTTCACGCCGTGCTCCTGCGCCTTGCGGGCAGCGTTCTCGGCGGCCAGCTGAGCGGCGAACGGGGTCGACTTACGCGAACCCTTGAAGCCGACGTGGCCCGACGACGCCCAGGCGATGACATTGCCCTGCGGGTCGGTGATCGACACGATCGTGTTGTTGAACGTGCTCTTGATGTGAGCGGCGCCGTGCGGGACGTTCTTCTTTTCCCTGCGGCGGGTCTTCTGCCCCTTCTTGGGGGCAGAGCCTGTTGCCTTCTTTGCGGGTGGCATCGGTTACCTGGCCTTCTTCTTGCCGGCGATGGTGCGCTTCGGGCCCTTGCGGGTGCGCGCATTGGTCTTGGTCCGCTGGCCGCGCACCGGAAGGCCGCGACGGTGCCGCAGGCCCTGGTAGCAGCCGATCTCGATCTTGCGGCGGATGTCCGCCTGCACCTCGCGGCGCAGATCGCCCTCCACCTTGAGGCTGCCCTCGATGTAGTCGCGCAATTGGGTCACCTGATCGTCGGTCAGGTCCTTGGTGCGCAGATTCCGGTCGATGCCGGTGGCTTCCAGGATCTCCTGGGAGCGGGTACGGCCGATGCCGTAGATGTAGGTCAGGGCGATCTCCATGCGCTTATCGCGCGGGAGGTCAACGCCCACTAGACGTGCCACAGTGGTGTGTTCCTTCTCGTTGCGGAGGTCTGTTCCCAGTCCGTTCCCGCCTCGCGGGGTCCGGCCTCCGTGCCGGACGTGGGTGAGCGGCGTATCCGCTCAGTGGTACTGGGAGGTCATCATTCAGTTGTGGTGCCAGGCTTGGTTGTGATCAGCCTTGGCGCTGCTTGTGGCGCGGATCGGAGCAGATCACCATGACCCGCCCATGCCGGCGGATCACCCTGCACTTATCGCAAATGGGCTTGACGCTCGGGTTCACCTTCACGGCTGGTTCGATCCTGTTCTCGTAGAAGTCTTACTTGTACCGATAAACAATGCGGCCCCGGGACAGGTCGTAGGGAGACAGCTCCACTACGACGCGGTCCTCGGGCAGGATGCGGATGTAGTGCTGCCGCATCTTGCCGCTGATGTGGGCAAGAACCTTGTGTCCGTTCTCCAGCTCAATGCGAAACATCGCATTGGGCAGGGGCTCGACCACGCGGCCCTCAACCTCGATGGCACCGTCTTTCTTGGCCATATCCTCCGTTGTCCCTGATCGTTGGCACAGCTTTGCCCGACTAAAAACGTGAGCCAGTGGACAGAAATTCCAGCAATTCCATGGACATGGGGCACGCAAGAGCCGGCGCGGATGCCGCACCGTTGGTCAATACTACCTGTTCGGGCGTCTACCCCAAAATCATCGAATCCGCAGCTCACGGATGGAGGTAGCGATGACGGCCCTCTTCATCATCCTCACCATCTTCGGTGTCGTAGAGGTGGCGTCGACGTTGACGATTTTCACCTTCATGCGTGGCCACGACGGCGAGAATCCGCCGTTTCAGCTGATGGCTCAGGCAGTCGGCTTTGTGGCCGCCGGGGTCGGCGGCATGGCCATGACCTTGGCCGACATCGGAACGACCGGTTTCTCGATCGTCACGGTCATCAGCTGGGCGGTCTTCATAGCGGTCGTCTACAAGTTCGTGCTCCCGGACGTCCGCAGGCGGCGGCAGGCTCGTATCCGCGCCGGCTACGTCGGCCTTGGCGGCACGGTCACCCGTGCCGTCCCTGTCGGCGACTCCGGCGAGGTGTCGTTCAAGGATCGCGACGGGAACCGCCTGCGGCTACCCGCCAAGAGCAATGACCCCACAGGCTTGCCCGCCTCCACCCCCGTCTACATCACCGGTGTCGACGACGAGTTCATCCACGTCGCGTCCTCGACGAAGCTCTAGGCCGTCCGGTATATCCGCTGGACGAAGGGCGCATACTTATAACTGATGACTGGCCCGACGCCCCAGCCCCGAAAACCCGTAATTCTGACCGTTGACGACGACCCCGCGGTGTCCCGCGCCGTCGCCCGTGACCTGCGCCGCCATTACGGCGAGAGATACCGCATCGTGCGCGCCGAGTCAGGCCCCGACGCACTGCAGACACTGCACGAACTCAAGCTGCGCGGTGACACCGTCGCGGTGTTCGTCGCCGACTACCGGATGCCGCAGATGAGCGGCATCGAATTCCTCGAAGAGGCCATGGACATCTACCCCCTGGCCCGCCGCGTGCTGCTGACGGCGTACGCCGACACCCATGCGGCGATCGACGCCATCAACGTCGTCGACCTGGACCACTACCTGCTCAAGCCGTGGGATCCGCCCGAGGAGAAGCTCTACCCCGTCATCGACGGTCTGCTCGAGGCGTGGCACGCCACCGGTGACCGGGCCATCCCGCACACCAAGGTGATCGGGCACCGCTGGAACGAGCGGTCCTGGGAGGTGCGTCAGTTCCTGGCCCGCAACCAGCACTCATTCCGCTCGTTCATGGCCGACGAGGCGAAGGGTAAGCAGCTGCTGGACGCGGCTGGCCTCGACGGTTTTCAGCTCCCCGTCGTCATCACCGAGCAGGGCGAGACGCTCGTCGAGCCGACGAACGCCGAGCTGGCCTCGATGCTGGGCCTGTCCACGAGCCCGTCGATGGAGATGTACGAACTCGCCGTCATCGGCGGCGGACCCGCCGGCCTCGCCGCCGCGGTGTACGGCGCGTCGGAGGGTCTGAAGACCGTGCTGATCGAGGAGACCACGACAGGCGGGCAGGCCGGTCGCAGCTCCAAGATCGAGAACTATCTCGGCTTCCCCACCGGCGTCTCGGGCGCCGAGTTGACGACGTCGGCACGCCGCCAGGCCGAGCGCTTCGGCGCCGAGGTCATCACCACCCGCAAGGCGGTCAAGCTGCAGGCCGGGGACAGCGGCACAGCGCGCACCATCGAATTCGAGGACGGCAGCAGCGTCAGCGCCCAGGCGGTCATCCTCGCCACCGGCGTCGACTACCGGCAGCTGCAGGTGACCGGGTGCTGGGACGACCCGGACAACGCCGCGTGCAACTACGTGGGGCGCGGCGTCTTCTACGGCGCGTCGGTCTCCGACTCCTCGGAGTGCAAGGGCGAGGACGTCTACATCGTCGGCGGCGCGAACTCGGCGGGGCAGGCGGCGATGTTCATGTCCCGAACAGCGAAATCGGTGACGCTGCTCGTGCGTGGTCCGTCGCTGGAGGCGTCGATGTCCTACTACCTGATCCAGCAGATCGAGAAGAACGACAACATCACCGTCCGCACCTGTACCGAGGTGGTCGACTCGCTCGGCGAGGACGACCACCTCACCGGCCTTGTGTTGTTCGACAGGCAGTCCGGCGAGAAGGAAACCGTCACGTGCGACCGGCTGTGCTGCTTCATCGGCGCCGAGCCGCGCACCGATTGGCTGGACGTGGTTGCCAAGGACGACCACGGATTCATCCTGTCCGGCCCAGACCTGCGCGACGTCGCCGGCTGGACGCTGGACCGTCCGCCGCACCACTTGGAAACAAGTGTGCCCGGTGTGTTTGTTGCAGGGGATGTGCGTGCCGAGTCCGCCAAACGGGTGGCCGCCGCCGTCGGCGAAGGATCGATGGCGGTGATGTTGGTGCACCGGTATTTGGCTGAGGCCTAGGAGCGGATGATGGGCGATTGAAACAAATGTCTGCCTGACGAACTGCGGACGCTGTTCCTGTTCGAGGCCCTGACCGATGAGCAGCTGACGATTCTGTGCGATAACGGCCATATCCAGGCTTTCGAGCCGGGCCCGATCATCGCCGAAGGCGATCCCGCGACGTGCTTGTACGTCCTGCTCGACGGCGAACTGGTGATGTCCAAGCGCTCGGGCGGCGTGGACATCGAAACCACCCGCACCTCCCAGCGCGGCGTGTACTGCGGCGCGTGGTCGGCATACATACCCGGCGAGGAACAGCGACTACGCAGGCATCGGTCCGAGTGACCAAGCCATCACGGTTCTTCGTGCTGGACGCAGAGGCGTTCGCCGCGTTCATGCAGGCGCGAGTTCCCGATGGCCGTGCATCTGCTCGAGGGCCATATGGTCGGCGGGCTGCGACAGCGCCAGATCATCGGCCAGCGCGAGAAGCTGCTGGCGCTCGGCCAGTTGTCGGCCGGGCTCACCCACCAGCTGAACAATCCTGCCGCGGCGACGGCGCGGGCGGTCGCCGACCTGCGCGAGAAGGTCGGCAGGATGCGCCACAAGCTGGCGATGCTGGCCGACGGCAAATTCAGCCCCGAGGCGCTGCGCGTGCTGGTCAGCATCCAGGAGGAAGTCGCCGAGCAGGTCGCGAAGTCCAAGTCGGTGGAACTGACCGCGCTTGAGACATCCGACCGCGAGGACCAGATCGGCGACTGGCTCGAGGACCGCGACATCATCGGCGCCTGGGAATACGCACCGACGTTCGTCGACGCCGGACTGGACATCGACTGGCTCGAACGCGTTTCGGCGTCCGTCGACGAGGTCGATGCGACGGCGTCGTTGCAGGGCGCCATCGGTTGGCTGCGCTACACCATCGAGACCGAGCTGCTGATGAACCAGATCGCCGAGGCCAGCAAGCGGATCTCCGCGCTGCTGGCCGGAGCCAAGCAGTACTCACAGATGGACCGCGCGCGAGTATCAGAGCGCCGACGTCCACGAGCTGCTGCACAGCACCGTGATGATGTTCGGCGACAAGATCGGCAAGGACGGCCCGGTCAAGATGGTCAAGGACCTCGACAAGTCGCTGCCCGAATTGCTTTGCTACCCAGGCGATCTCAACCAGGTCTGGACGAACATCATCGACAACGCGATCCAGGCGATGGACGGCAACGGCACGCTGACGCTGCGCACGATGCGCGAGAACGAAGAGATGATTCGCGTCGAGATCTGCGACGACGGTCCCGGCATTCCCGCGGACATCATCGAGAACATCTTCAACCCGTTCTTCACCACCAAGCCGTTCGGCGAGGGCACCGGCCTCGGCCTGGATCTGGCCCGCCGCATCGTCGTGGAGAAGCACCACGGCGATCTGCGTGTGCAGTCCGAGCCGGGCGACACGAAGTTCATCGTCCTGCTGCCGCTGGTGGCGCCGGCACCGAATTGCCGACACCGATCGAACTTCCGCACCGCGGAATAGCCGCGCCGCGCGCGGGTTGGAGTTCACATGACGAAACCCAATCTCGGCAAGTTCGGCGTGTTCGGCCACCATGAGTGGCGGCAACTCCCCCGAACAGCTTCAGGAAATCGAGTCGCTGGGCTACGGCGCCATTTGGGTCGGCGGCTCGCCGCCGCCGACCTGACTGGGTGGACCCGATCCTCGAGGCGACGACGACGTTGCAGCTGGCCACCGGCATCGTCAACATCTGGACCGCGGATGCGGGACCCGTCTCGGAATCATTCCACCGCATCGACACTGCAGTCGCCACCGGCATCGTCAATATCTGGCCGCCGCGCCGGACCCGTCTCGGAGTCCTTCCACCGCATCGACAAGGCCTACCCCGGCCGCTTCCTGCTGGGCATCGGCGTCGGCCACCCCGAGGCGCGTCACGAATACAAGAAGCCGTACGACGCGCTCACCGAGTACCTCGACGCACTAGACCAATACGGCGTGCCGGAGGATCGCCGGGTGGTCGCCGCGCTGGGCCCGCAGGTGCTCAAGCTGTCCGCCCGTCGCAGCGCGGGTGCGCACCCGTACCTGACGACGCCCGAGCACACCGCCGAGGCACGCGAGCTCATCGGCCCCGAGGCGTTCATCGCCCCCGAGCACAAGGTGGTGCTGACCACCGACGCCGAGAAGGCGCGCGCGGTCGGCCGCAAGGCGCTCGAGATCTACCTCAACCTGACGAACTACCTCAACAGCTGGAAACGGCTGGGCTTCACCGACGAAGAGGTGGCCAAGCCGGGCAGCGATCGGCTGGTGGACGCGGTCGTCGCCTACGGCACGACGCGATGCCATCGCCGCGCGCCTGAAGGAGCACCTCGACGCCGGCGCCGACCACGTGCCGGTGCAGGTGCTCACCTCACCTGACAAGCTGGTGCCAGCACTTGCCGAACTCGCCGGGCCACTCGGCCTGCAGTGACCTTCCGAACCCAAGGGGATTCACATGACGAGCAGCCGATCTGCTCAAGCCTGGCCTCGGCCGCTACGGCGTCTGGACGTTCGGGGTGCCGAAGCCCGAACAGGCCGTCGAGATCGAGAAGCTGGGCTATGGCGCGGTATGGATCGGCGGGTCGCCCGCGGGCGACCTGAACTACGTCGAGCCGATCCTCGAGCGCACCGAGACGCTTCAGGTGGCCACCGGCATCGTCAACGTGTGGACGGCGCCGGCCGAAGCAGGTCGCCGAGGCCTATCACCGCGTCGAAGACGCCTACCCCGGCCGGTTCCTGCTCGGCGTCGGCATCGGCCATCCCGAGCACACCGAGGAGTACCGCAAGCCCTACGACGTATTGGTCGAGTACCTCGACGTGCTCGACGCCGAGAAGGTGCCGACCAGCCGCCGGGTCGTCGCCGCGCTGGGACCGAAGGTGCTGAAACTGTCGGCGCAGCGCAGCGCGGGCGCGCACCCGTACCTGACGACACCGGAGCACACGGCGCAGGCACGCGAATCTGATCGGTAACACGGTGTTCCTGGCGCCCGAGCACAAGGTGGTGCTGACCGACCGACGCCGAGGAGGCACGCGCGATCGGCCGCGAGACCGTCGACTTCTATCTGAACCTGTCCAATTACCTGAACAACTGGAAGCGGCTGGGCTTCACCGACGACGACATCGCCAAGCCGGGCAGCGACAAGCTGATCGACGCGGTCGTCGCACACGGCACGGCCGACGACATCGCGAAGCGGCTTGAGCGAGCATCTGGAATCCGGCGCCGATCACGTGACGATTCAGGTGCTGGGCGGCTGGGACAAGCTGCTGCCGACGCTGACCGAATTGGCGGGACCGCTGGGCTTGAAGGGCTGAATGCCCGAGCGGTCACCTGCGCACACCGATCGCCGCCGGGCCGAGTCTTTCGGTGCGGCCGCTGACGCCTACGACCGTTACCGTCCGCGCTACCCACGGCACTCATTGCCTGCCTTATCGCCCGCGCGGGCATCCGGGTGCTCGACGTCGGCGCCGGAACCGGCATCGCCTCAACGCAATTGGCGGAAGCCGGCGCGGACGTCCTGGCGGTCGAGCCGGACCCGCGGATGGCACGTGTGGCGGCCGCAAAGGGATCCGCGTCGAGCAGGCCACCTTCGAGGAATGGCGGCCGGCCGGAAGAGAGTTCGATCTCGTCGTGTTCGCCCAGTCGTTCCACTGGGTCGACCCCTGCCCTCGTTGGAGAAGGTCGCGGCGATTCTGCGTCCCGGCGGCCGGCTGGCGTTGCTCGCGAACCGGATCGTGCCCACCGCGCCGACGCAACAGGAACTCGACGAGATCAACGCGGACTACCTGGACTCACTGCGAGGTCGATCGTCAACGCCGAGGAGGAAGTGGCGGCGGTGTTCGAGGAGTGCGGCTTCTCGTCGAGCGGCGGAACTGCGTCGAACAGCTGCATTACTCGACCGAGGACTACCTGAACCTGGTGTCCACCTACTCCAATCGCCTGATGCTCGACCCGTCGGCGCAAGCCGAGTTGCGGTCGCGGCTCGCACAGCGAATCGGCACGCGGGTGTCAATGCGCGAACGACGCCTTGGCGGTCGTCTGTACGCCCACGGCGGCCCGCGGGGGCAAGGGTCCCTTGCGCGCCCGCCCGAGCATTACTAGGATATCCAAGTATTCAGCCATTCAGGCGAGGGGCAAGCTCATGACCACACAGATTTCGCATTTCATCAACGGCAAGCGCACCGCCGGACAGTCCAAGCGCACGGCCGACGTGATGAACCCCAACACCGGCGAGGTGCAGGCCAAGGTGCCGATGGCCTCGGCGGCCGACGTCGACGCCGCCGTCGCGGGCGCGGCCGAGGCCCAGAAGGAGTGGGCCGCCTGGAACCCTCAGCGCCGGGCCCGCGTGATGATGAAGTTCATCGACCTGGTCAACCAGAACGTCGACGAACTGGCCGAGCTGCTCTCCCTCGAGCACGGCAAGACCGTCGCCGACTCCAAGGGCGACATCCAGCGCGGCATCGAGGTCATCGAGTTCGCGATCGGCATCCCGCACCTGCATCAAGGGTGAGTACACCGAGGGCGCGGGCACCGGCATCGACGTGTACTCGCTGCGCCAGCCGCTCGGCGTGGTCGCGGGCATCACCCCGTTCAACTTCCCGGCGATGATCCCGCTGTGGAAGGCCGGGCCCGCGCTCGCGTGCGGCAACGCGTTCATCCTCAAGCCCAGCGAGCGCGACCCGTCGGTGCCGGTCCGGCTGGCCGAGCTGTTCCTCGAGGCGGGCCTGCCGCCCGGCGTGTTCCAGGTGGTGCACGGCGACAAGGAGGCCGTCGACGCGATCCTCGAGCACCCGGACATCCAGGCGGTCGGCTTCGTCGGCAGCTCCGACATCGCGCAGTACATCTACTCGACCGCCGCCGCCAACGGCAAGCGGGCGCAGTGCTTCGGCGGCGCGAAGAACCACATGATCGTGATGCCCGACGCGGACCTCGACAACGCCGTCGACGCGCTGATCGGCGCCGGCTACGGCAGCGCGGGCGAGCGCTGCATGGCGATCAGCGTCGCGGTTCCGGTCGGCGAGCAGACCGCAGATCGGCTGCGCGCCAGGCTGATCGAACGGGTCAACAACCTGCGGGTCGGCCACAGCCTCGACCCGAAGGCCGACTACGGGCCGCTGGTCACCGAGGCCGCGCTGGCCCGGGTGAAGGACTACATCGACCAGGGTGTCGAGGCCGGCGCCGAGGCCGTCGTCGACGGCCGCGAACGCACCAGCGACGACCTGCAGTTCGGCGACGCGAACCTCGAGGGTGGCTACTTCATCGGCCCGACGCTGTTCGACCACGTCACCCCCGACATGTCGATCTACACCGACGAGATCTTCGGCCCGGTGCTGTGCATCGTGCGCGCGAAGGACTACGAAGAGGCGCTGCGCGCTGCCGTCCGAGCACGAATACGGCAACGGCGTCGCGATTTTCACCCGCGACGGCGACACCGCACGCGACTTCGTGTCCCGGGTGCAGGTCGGCATGGTCGGCGTGAACGTGCCGATCCCGGTGCCGGTGGCCTACCACACCTTCGGCGGCTGGAAGCGCTCCGGATTCGGCGACCTCAACCAGCACGGCCCGTCGTCGATCATCTTCTACACCAAGACCAAGACGGTGACGCAGCGCTGGCCCGCGGGTAGCCACGGCGCCGAGTTCGTCATCCCGACAATGAAGTAAGATGGACTTCTTCGGGCTGGACGACGACGAACGCGTGATCGCCGAGACGGCGGCCGCGTTCGCCGAAAAGCGCCTCGCGCCATATGCGTTGGAGTGGGATGAGCACCAGCACTTCCCCACCGACGTGTTGCGCGAGGCGGCCGAGCTCGGCATGGCGGCGATCTACTGCCGCGAGGACGTCGGCGGCAGCGGGCTGCGCCGGCTGGATGCGGTGCGCATCTTCGAGCAGCTCGCCGACGGCCGACCCCACCATCGCGGCGTTCCTGTCCATCCACAACATGTGCGCATGGATGGTCGACACGTTCGGCACCCACGAACAACGCAAGTCGTGGGTGCCGCGGCTGGCGTCGATGGAGGCCATCGCCAGCTACTGCCTGACCGAGCCGGGCGCCGGATCCGACGCGGGCGCGTTGCGCACCAAGGCCGTTCGCGAGGGCGGCGACTACGTCATCGACGGCGTCAAGCAGTTCATCTCCGGCGCGGGGCGTCCGACGTGTACGTCGTGATGGCCCGCACCGGAGGTGACGGGCCCGCGCGGCATCTCGGCATTCATCGTCGAAAAGGACACGCCGGGGCTGAGTTTCGGTGCCGACGAGCTGAAGATGGGCTGGAACGCGCAGCCCACCGCGCAGGTGATCTTCGAGGGCGTGCGGGTGCCCGCCGACGCGATGCTCGGCGGCGCCGACGGCGAGGGCACCGGGTTCGGCATCGCGATGAACGGGCTCAACGGCGGCCGCATCAACATCGCCGCGTGCTCGCTGGGCGGCGCGCAGGCCGCCCACGACAAGGCGGTCGAGCTACCTCGCCGACCGGCAGGCGTTCGGCGGTTCGCTGCTCGACGAGCCCACCATCCGGTTCACGCTCGCCGATATGGCCACCGCGCTGGAGACGTCGCGAACCCTGTTGTGGCGCGCGGCAACGGCACTGGACGACAACCACCCCGAGAAGGTCGAGCTGTGCGCGATGGCCAAGCGCTACGTCACCGACGCCTGCTTCGACGTGGCCGACCAGGCGCTGCAGCTGCACGGCGGCTACGGCTATCTGCGCGAGTACGGGCTGGAGAAGATCGTCCGCGATCTGCGGGTGCACCGAATCCTCGAGGGAACCAACGAAATCATGCGCGTGGTCATCGGTCGGGCCGAGGCGGCCCGGGCCCGCGCGTCCGCATAGGAGAGTCAGATGAGCGACGATCGCGTTCTTGGGGTTGGGCAACATGGGCGGTCCGATGGCGGCGAACCTGTCGCCGCCGGGCACACCGTGCGCGGCTTCGACCCGGTACCCGCACTGAAGGAGGCCGCGGAAGACAAGGGCGCACAGGTCTTCGACAGCGGCGCCGAGGCGGTCGCGGACGCCGATGTGGTGATCACGTCGCTGCCCAACGGCGACATCGTCAAGGCGTGCTACGCCGAGGTGCTGCCCGCGGCGAACGCAGGGCGCCCTGTTCATCGACACCTCCACGATCTCGGTCGACGATGCCCGCGACGATCCACCAGCAGGCCGCCGAACGGGCTTCGCGCAGCTCGACGCGCCGGTGTCGGGCGGTGTCAAGGGCGCGACCGCAGGCACGCTGGCGTTCATGGTCGGCGGTGAAGACGACGCGGTCGAGCGCGCCCGGCCGGTGCTGGAACCGTTGGCGGGCAAGATCATTCACTGCGGCGGCTCCGGCACCGGCCAGGCCGCCAAACTGTGCAACAACATGGTGCTGGCCGTCCAGCAGATCGCGGTCGGCGAGGCGTTCGTGCTGGCCGAGAAGCTGGGGCTGTCCGCGCAGTCGCTGTTCGACGTGATCACCGGCGCGACCGGCAACTGCTGGGCGGTGCACACGAATTGCCCAGTGCCAGGACCGGTTCCGACGTCGCCGGCCAACAACGACTTCAAGCCGGGCTTCGCGACCGCGCTGATGAACAAGGACATCGGCCTGGCGATGGATGCGGTCAAGTCGACCGGTTCGACCGCGCCGCTGGGCAGCCACGCCGCCGAGATCTACGCGAAGTTCGCGGCCGACCACGCCGACAAGGACTTCAGCGCGGTCATCGAGCTGCTCCGCAAGGGTTAGATCTGCGTTCGCGCCGCCAAGCACGTCGCGGAACAGCGCCTGCCGCAGGGCGACGTGCCTCGGGTCGTCTAACAGGTGAAAGCGCATGCTGTTCATCACGTATCCGAACCCGATGCCGGTGTCCGGGTCGGCGAATCCGAACGAACCACCGGCTCCTGGCCATCCGTAAGCCCTGTCCGACGAGCCGAACACAAATGTGGACGTAGGCTTGCCGAAGCCGAGCGAGTACGACGTGTCGACGTGCATCACCTTGTCGCGCACTCCCTTCGTCGGTGGCACCGCGGGGCCTTCCAACGCGTCGCGGACGCTGGGGCTCAAGCCGAGTTCGGATCCGCCGGTGGCGGCGCTGCCATAGAGCTTCGCGATCGACCGCGCGGTACCCGTGCCGTTCACGCCGGGCATCTCGAGAATTCGCAATTCGTCACGGTTGAACGTCGTCGGCTTCCTTGACGCCTGCGGCGAGCGTCGAAGGCACGCGCGACCAGGCTGAACGGGTTGAACAACGCGGCCGCGAACAGTGGCGGCATCGTGTTCAGGTGCAACATCGCGTCCGCTTGGCGAACGGGTGCAACAGCGCCACACGGTTGCGGTCCACAGACTCCGGCAGCCCGATGTAGAAATCCAAGTCGAGTGGCGCTGCGATCTCGTCGGCGAAGTATCGGCCGAGCGTGCGTCCGCTGCGGGTCCACGTGACGGATGAGTTCGGACTCATACCAGCCGAGCGTGACGGCGTGGTAGCCGTGCCTGGTGCCGGGCGGCCACGGCGGGCAGCTTGCGCCGCGATCTTTTCGACAGCTTCTCAGGGTCGGCGATGTCGGCGAGCGTCAGCGGCGGCTTGATCGACGGGCAGCCCGGCCTGGTGGCCGAGCAGCTGCCGCACGGTGATCTCGCCCTTGCCCGCCTGCGCGAACTCCGGCCAGTAGTCGGCCACTTTGGCGTCGTAATCGATCAGTCCACGCGAAGCGGCGAGTGCCACAGTCAGCGCGGCAACACCTTTCGTGGTCGAAAACACGTTGACGATCGTGTCCTGCTCCCACGGCGCTCGGGTGGAGCCATCGCGGTAGCCGCCCCAGAGGTCGACGACCTTGCGGCCGTCGCGGTACACCGCGACCGCGGCGCCGATCTCTTGGCCGCTACTAGATTGCGCCGGAATGCGTCGGCGACTTTTCCGTAGCCCTCGTCGACGTCACCGTTGACGACATCGGATGAGATCCTGATGCTTCTGAGCCATGTTTGGGAACACCGCTTCACCGCCTATCCGGCGGATTAGCCGTCGACGCCGCCGTCAGCGCGAATAATAACTGGCGCTTGCCGCTACATCGGGTGGTTGGCGAAGAAATGTGTCCGACGCCGCGGAGGCGTCGGCCCGGCCAAATGTGCGGCCGGCGCCGTCATCTGGCGAAAGTCGATAGCGCCACCGACCAGCGCGCCAGCGCGCCGGCCACTGGCGCGCGCGGAGCGAATATTGACGCTGGGGATGCCACACTGCGGCCCGAGGCATGGGTCCGCCGTTGAAAGGAACGACCGGATCGGCTGTGCCGTGTGTCTCCTGCACCGCACGAGGCGGACGGGCCGCCCCCACGTTCCTAAGGGTCCCCGCCACCGGGGCGATGGCGGGCGAAGACGTCGCGTGTGCGCGCGGTGGACGAGCGGCGTTGACCACGATCTGCGCCTTGTGCCGAAATGCACGGCTGGCCCAGATGGTCCGTGGGATCGTGCCGAAGTCGAGACCAGCTTGGCTGACCAGTCCGTGATGAACCGACGTCATCGACTCGCCTGCCGGTCGGGGCACCGACGCGCCGCGGCCGTCGGCCCAACTGAAGTCGAGGTGGTCGCCGTCGGGATAGACCACGACGAACCCGTGCGCATCGGCTAGGGCGTCGTAGTTCGTTTCGCATTCCCAACTGGCCACCGAGGGGCGAGGCGGCGACCAAGAAGGTTCCGGCGACGGCGCACGAGGCCAGCGCTGGATGACCTCGGAGCACCGCGCAGCCGCACTTGGAGGCGTCGCACGGGCAGGTGACCCGCCGAGCGGCGCCGAGCGCGGGTGCGAGTCAGGTCGTGGCCCCGGCCGCGTCGATCCGCACCACCGGGCGAAAGATCGTGCCGGCCGCCTGGCCCAACAAACTCGAAGCGGTGGGGTAGACCACGTCAGCTGCTAGCACCGTGGGGTCGGCGCGCACTTTATCGGTGCGCAAGAGCTTGCCCGCGGCAGCCGACCAGCAACGCCAGATTGAGCGCAGCGAGGGCGTCTGCGCAGCACCGAGTGCTGATTTCATCTACGTGGTCGGATGCGGCACGCGCAGGCGTAACGGGATGCGGCAGACCATAGCTAGGAAATGGAAACAGCGACCGCCCGACACAGCGCCTCATACCCCGGCCGATACCGGAGCGTCAAGAACATCAACCGCAGATAGGTCTCCAGCGGGATCGACGGACAAGCGAAGCGGGCAACGAAATGCGGGGCGAACGGCGCGAAGAGCACCGTATCATCCAGCAACGCATGCACCCGACCAACTCGGCGGTCAAGACCAACAGCTCCGACGGCAACATCGCATCCGGCAACGTCGGCTGATCACTTCAGCTCGGAGCACGATGGCCTCGATCCCTTATACCCCAAGGGTTTAGGCCATCCTCCGTCCGGCCAAACCGACCGCGGATCAACGCGCCGACTTTTCAGGTCGGAGAACCTAGGCAGCGGAGGGCTTGTGGGTCTTCCACCAGTTGCCGTGCAGGCGTTGGCAATCAGTGAGGCCCAACGGCTCGCTGCCACCGAAGTCGGGCCGCACCGCGACGGCGGTCGGGATGTCGGGGGCGCCTTCGCCGGTGATGACGACGGTGGCCAGCCCCGCGGCGTTGGCCGCGCGCAGCCCGGATGCCGAACCGCTGACCGCGAGCGCGTCCTCCGCGGATATCCCGAGCTCCCACAGCGCGTGACGGTGCGCTTCGGGGTCCGGCATGGGCTTCTTCACGTCGTCGGCGGTCACCACGGTCTCGACGAGACCCTCGCCGGCCAGTTGCCGCACCAACGGCTCGGCCCAGCTGCGGTGGCCACTCGTCACCACAGCGACCTGGACGCCCGCGGCGAACGTCTCCATCACAGATCGACCAGGCCCGGGTCGCGGCGCGAGGTCGTGCTCGAGGATCAGCTCGTCGAACATCATGGTCTTAGTCGTGTAGATCTCGTCGGCGAGCAGCTCGGTCAGCACGTCGGATTCGGTGGCCACGCAGCGCTTGCGCAGTTCGGCCGCGACGCGCTGCCGCTCGTCGGTCAGCGCCAGCAGTGCCGGTAGCGCGCCACCGACCACTGGAAGTCCAGACCGTGCGCGGCGAATGCGGCGTTGTAGGCCACCCGATGGCCGTCGCATTCGATGTCGGTCAGGGCGTCGAGGTCGAAGATCACCGCGCGCAGCGGAACACATCGCTTCCGGCCGGCGCGGCGGAGTCCCACCAGAAGCGACCCGCGCGCCAAGATTTCTCCTGCGTTATCGGCATGCGGATAGGGTGGCCCACATCACAGGGCATCGCAACCTCCCCCAATTGGGGGATCGGCGATGCCAAGTTCGTCTACCCCCGAAAATGCCAGCTCTAAGGTGGTGCCATGACGTCCAGCAGCGCCTCCGGTGCGAATCGTGCTGGTCGACGACCACGAGATGGTCATCGAAGGCCTCAAAGCCATGCTGGCGACCTTCGAGGACCGCGTTGAGGTGGTCGGGCAGGCCGTCGGTGCTGAGCGAGCGCTCAGCGTGGTCGACGAACTCAACCCCGACATCGTGCTGTCCGATGTCCGGATGCAGGGCTCCAGCGGGCTGGACCTGTGCCTGGAGCTGCGCGAGCGCGACCCGGCACGCAAGGTCGTGATGCTGTCGGTCTACGACGACGAGCAGTACCTTTTTCAGGCGCTGCGGGTCGGCGCGTCGGGATACCTGCTCAAGAGCATCAGCAGCGACGAGCTGGTCCGCCAGCTCGAGTTCGTGCACCGCGGCGAGACCGCGATCGACCCGGGCATGGCGGCCAGGGCGGTCGACACCGCGGCGCGGATGCAGCGCGACGAGTTCTGGCCCGGCGCCCGGCAGGGCCTGACGCAGCGCGAGAGCGAGATCCTGTCGTTCGTCGTCAACGGGCTGTCCAACCGCGCCATCGCCACCAAACTGGTGATCGGCGACGAGACCGTCAAGAGTCACCTCAGCTCGATCTACCGCAAGCTGGGCGTCAGCGACCGCACCGGCGCCGTCGCGACCGCACTGCGGGAAGGCATCTACAAATGAGACCGGGAGCCCGTCCGCCCAACGCCGTACGCGACCTCGTCGACGCCGACCGCGAACTCGCGCTGCTGCGCGAACTGATCCAGGCCGCATCGAAGGGTCCCGGCGTCGAACCGCTGGCCGCCGCGGCGGCGCGGATGATCACCGCCGCCACCGCCAGCGACGTGTGCTTCGTGCACGTCCTCGACGACTCCGACCGGTCGCTGACGCTGGCGGGCGCGACGCCGCCGTTCGACGCCGAGGTCGGCAAGATCCGGTTGCCGCTGGGGCAGGGCATCTCCGGGTGGGTGGCCAGCCATCGCGAGCCCGTGGTGATCACGCCAGGACAAGGAGTCCGATCCGCGCTATATGCCGTTCGAGTCGTTGCGCGGCACGGGACTTCACGTCGATGGTGTCGGTGCCGATGGAGACCGACCCCGGCGGGCTGGTCGGCGTGCTCAACGTGCACACCGTCGAGCGGCGCGAGTTCACCGAGCGCGACGTCGAACTGCTGTTGGTGATCGGCCGGCTGATCGCGGGCGCGATGCATCAGGCCCGGCTGCACCGGCAGCTGGTGGCCCGCGAGCGCGCGCACGAGAACTTCGTCGAGCAGGTGATCGAGGCGCAGGAGATCGAACGGCGCCGGCTGGCCGGCGACATCCACGACGGCATCTCGCAGCGGCTGGTCACCCTGTCCTACCGGCTCGACGCGGCGAGCGCGCGCCGTCGACGATCCGGACGCCGTCGCCGAGCAGCTCGGCAAGGCGCGCGAGCTGGTCGACCTGACGCTGCAGGAGGCCCGCGCGGCGATCAGCGGGCTGCGTCCGCCGGTGCTCGACGACCTCGGGCTGGCCGGCGGGCTGGCCAGCCTGGCCCGCTCGATCCCGCAGATCGGCATCGACGTCGACCTCGTGGAGACCCGGCTGCCCGACCACATCGAGCTCGCGCTGTACCGGATCGCCCAGGAATGCCTGCAGAACGTCGTCAAGCACGCCAACGCCAAGACCGCGCGCCTGACGTTCGTTCGGTGCGACGGCGACACCGCCCGACTCGAAATCGTCGACGACGGAGTCGGTTTCGACACTTTCGAGCATCCGCTGGGCAGCGACGAGATGGGCGGCTACGGCCTGCTGTCGATGGCCGAACGCGCCGAGATCGTCGGCGGCCGGCTGAACATCCGGTCGCGGCCGGGCTCGGGCACCGCGGTCACGGCGACGATCCCGCTGCCGTCCGCTCCCGCACGAGAGGACGGACAAGCGCCCTAATCCTCGGCGGTGTCGGAGCACTTTGCGTGCTCGGCACTCAGACTCAGTGAGGCTTAGTGGCACCCATGACGGAACATCCGGGATTCGACATCGAGGGCAGGATCGCCCTCGGTCACTGGATCGAGCCGCGGAATTGACTATGCATTGGCTACCGGCGGTGACGTTCACGCGCGTGCATTCGATGCGGCTTCATCGCAACAGGTGGCGTCCGCCGCGAAACACACCGAGAGCGAGACCGACACCAACCTCGTCAGCGCTTCTACGTAGGACGCGAGTTCGCCCGTGCGATGATCGGCGGATGGCCCGGGAAGATCATCAACATCTGTAGGTGCAAAGCAAACTGGGCCGGACAGGCATCGCGCCGTACGCCGCGAGCAAAGGTGGCCTCAAAATCTCACCCGCCGAATGTGCGCGGACTGGGCCCATCTCGGTTTGCAGATCAGACGCGCTCGCGCCGGCTACTTCGACACGAAGCTGACGGAGGCACTCGTGAACGACGGCGAATTCAGTGCCTGGCTCGCCGTGACTACCCGCAGGCCGATGGGGGCGCACCGAGGAACTCGTCGGCGCTGCTGTTCCTCTCGTCTCGGCGTCGGGCTTCGTAATGGCCAGATCCTCTACCTGGACGGCGGCCTGACCGCCGTCGTCTGACGCCGCGCATCGACAATCACAGTCCACCCGATCGAAGGCGAACAATGTCGAACCCCCGAGTCCATCTGCAACCACCGGGGATTCGTTCCTGGCCAGGGAAATCGAGCGAGGTGGCGGTGTTCTGGTCCCGCTGGCCGCCGACGCCGTCGTCTGGACTCAAACCCCGATCGAGGTCTCCAACCTGGCGGCAATCCTGCAGGCGAAGGGCCTCACCGTCGATCGGTGATCCTGCTGCTGCCCGCTGGATCCGCGCATCCTTATAGTCCGGGGCGGTGACACCGAGCGTAGCCAGCTCGTCGTGGTTGCGCTTGCGTTCCGATGCGGGCGTGCACCTTTCGATGTACGTGTCAGCCCGGTGGTACAAGAAGAGGAGGAATCAGCTAGAAGTCGCCTGCGTTGCGGCGCAGCGTCTGGATCGACTCCGCGAGAGTGCGCGATTCCTCGTCGGACATCCCGATGTCGGCGAACACGTCGTTGTTCAACGTCACGGTCGCATCCTCGACGGTCGAGCGGCCCAGTCCGGTGATCTGCACCAGCGTGGTGCGGCCGTCGGTGGGATGCGGCAGCCGCTCGACCAGGCCGTCGGACTCCAGCCGGCGGATCGCGTGCGTGACGCTGGTGACGTGCACCTGCAGCCGATCGGAGGCCTTGGTGATCGGCAGCGCCCCGGTGCGGCTGAACGCCAGCAGCCGGAGCAGCTCGAACCGGGAGAAGCTCAGGTCGTAGGGCCGCAGCGCGGCCTCGACGCGGGCCAGCAGGATCTGGTGCGCGCGCATCACCGACGTCACCGCGACCATGCCGTCGGCGACGTCACCCCATCCGGAGCGCTCCCAGTTGGCGCGCGCCACCGCGATCGGGATCGCGCTCGTCCTGTTCGCGAGGCACGCCTCTTCATACCCCATGCACCGGCACGCCGCGCCGACCAGCGCAGGGCGATCGGCGCCGCGGCGGCAGACACGAGGGAGCTGGGGCGACGTGATGCACGCTGCATCGCGTAGTTGGGACGAACCGGTGGTGAATACTCCGCAGGGGCAGGTAGACGAAGTTCGCGTGGCTATCGGTGCTGTACGCACCATCGACCTCAGCGCATCTCAGATAGCGTCGCTGGGAGGAGATCATCTGAATACGTTGCCGCAGTTGGTTTCCGCGTCATATGAGGCCGCCACCGCCACAGACTGGCGATACGATGCCGAACGGCCGTTGCATGGTCCACAGTGGCACAGAACCGGAGCGCAGAAGCCGTAGCCGATCCGCAGCCCGGCCGGCCGTAGGCCTTCGAGAAGGTGCGCAGCACCATTCACCCGCTTCTCCCGCCATACCAGTGACACGACTCGCAAAGGAGTTGGGTTCACTGAGTGGCCCGAATCACAGGTGTTTTTCGAGCAGCACCTTTCCGTCGTCGGACGAAACCAGTTGCACCGCAGCGATTTCGTCCTTCTGCATCGGGGTGGTGGCGCTCGGCAGCGCGGTGGCGCCGGACAGTCCGAGCCACGTCGCGACCTGGGTGTGGCTGCCGTCGCGGCCCACCACGACCATGCCCAGGTTCTGCGGCGGAGTGTTCCGCCTGGCCCCAGTCACCGTAGGAGCAAGCCATGTCGATGCGGGTGCCCCAGCCGTAGCCGGTCAGCGAGATCGAGGCGTTGATCGGCGTTTCCGACACCTTGGTCATCTCCAGCGCCTGGGTGGTTTCCTGCGGGGTGTACGTTCTCCAGGCCCACGATCTCGGGACGAATGGCGATCACCACCCCGACCGCGAGCAGCGCGGCGGCCACCCCGACCGCGGCCGACGTCAGCCAGCGGGACCGCCGGCGGCGCCACCGGACCTTGTCGAGGACCGAGTCGAGCACCTCGGGCCGCAGCGGCGGCGTTTCCGGCGTTTCCTCGTCGAGCGCACGCACGTCCTCGAGGTCCAGCATCGCCAGCAGCGCCGGGATGCCGCTGATCTCGGCGACAGCCGACCGGCACCGCTCACAGGTTTCCAGGTGCGCCTCGTACTCGCGGCGTTCATTGCTCGACAGCGAACCGAGGACATAGGCCGCGTCCCAGGTCACGTAGCGATCGCCGTCCAACAGATCACCGCCTAGGGGAAAACCGAATTGTGTCATCGTGTCACCCCCATTTCCTGCAGATTGAGCCGCAATGCCCGAACGGCGTAGTGAAGCCGGGATTTCACCGTGCCCTCCGCGATCTGAAGATCGTTGGCGATCTGTGCGGTGGTCCATCCCTGGTAGTACGACCGGCGGATCACCGCGCGGTGTTCCTCGGACAGCTGGCTCAAGGCCGTGCCCAGCAGCAGCCGGTCCAACGCGGAGTCCACCTCGTCGGGTCCCGCGCGGTCGGCGACCTGTTCCAGGTCGGGCGTGCCGGATTCGTTGCGGCACCGCGCGCTGCGGCGCTCGTCGATGATGAGGTTGCGCGCCACGGTGAACAGCCACGCCCTGGCCGACCGTTCGACCTCGTCGGTCACTTCGGGGTGGCGCCATGCCCGAAGCAGCGTCTCCTGCACCACGTCCTCCGCGCGCGCTTGATCACCAGTAAGCCGCAGGGCATAGCGCCACAGCGCGGCGGCGTGCTCGTCGTAGAGCACCCGCATCATGGCGGCCTCTGGATCGTCCACTACCAACCTCCGTCTTTGATACGACGTTGGTGGTGTTCCGGTTCATTACTACGCGCGGCGTAGACAGGCGCGCGGCTATTTGATCAAAGACCCGTACTACACGGTGAGGATTCGCGGGCCGTCGTCGGTGACGGCCACGGTGTGCTCCCAGTGCGCGGCGCGCGACCCGTCGGCGGTGACGACGGTCCATTCGTCTTCCAGCACAACGGTCTTCGTGGTGCCGAGGGTGAGCATCGGTTCGATGGCCAGCACCGAACCCGGCGCCAGGTGGGGCCCGCGGCCGGGCGCGCCCTCGTTGGGCAGGAACGGGTCCATGTGCATCTGGCGGCCGATGCCGTGACCGCCGTATCCAGCGACGATGCCGAACTTGCGGTCGTAACGCGCCTCGGCCGCGTGCGTTTCGACCTCGATGGCGTGCGAGACGTCGGTGAGCCGGTTGCCGGGCACCATCGCGGCGATGCCGGCCTCCATCGCCTCACGGGTGGCCTGCGACAGCGCTTCGTCGACGGGGATCAGGGTCCCGATGCCGAACGTGACCGCCGAGTCGCCGTGCCAGCCGTCGAGGATCGCGCCGCAGTCGATGGACACCAGATCGCCGGGCGCCAGAGTCTCGCCCGCCGACGGAATGCCGTGCACCACACGGTCATTCACCGATGCGCAGATGCTGGCCGGGAAGCCGTGGTAGCCGAGAAACGACGGAATGCCGCCGCCGTCGCGGATGACCGATTCGGCGATCTCGTCGAGCGCCAGCGTGGAGACCCTGGGCGCGGCCGCCTGCCGCACGGCCAGCAGGGCGGAGGCAACCAGCGACCCGGCCGCTGCCATCGCGTCGAGTTCACCGGCGCTGCGCTGCGCGACGACCTTGCGGTTGCGCAGCCCCGGAAGGCCGATCATCGATTACTTGCCGAGCGCCCGCAGGGCCCTGGCGAACACCTCGTCCAGCGCGCCCACCGCGTCGACCGTCTGCAGGTTGTTGTGGCTGTAGTACTCCAGCAGCGGCTCGGTCTCGTCGCGGTACACCTGCATCCGGTTGTGGATGACCTCTTCGGTGTCGTCGGCGCGGCCACGGGACTTCAGCCGCTCGAACAGCTCCTCCTCGGAGACGGCGAACTCCAGCACCGCGTCGAGCTTGGTGTTGTGGTTCTTGAGCATCTCGTCGAGCGCCCGAGCCTGCTCCACCGAGCGGGGGTAGCCGTCGAGGATGAACCCGTCGGCGGCGTCGGGCTGCTCGATCCGGTCCTCGACCAGCTTGTTCGTCAGCTCCGAAGGCACCAGGTCGCCGGCGTCGAGGTAGCGCTTGGCCTCGACGCCCAGCGGCGTGCCCTCGCTGATGTTCTTGCGGAACAGGTCCCCGGTCGAGATCTGCGGGATGCCGAGCTTCTCGGACAGCTTCAGAGCCTGCGTGCCTTTGCCCGCACCTGGCGGCCCGAGTAGAACGACTCTCACTTCAGGAACCCTTCGTAGTTGCGTTGCATCAGCTGGCTCTCGATCTGTTTGACGGTATCCAATCCGACGCCAATCATGATCAGAACCGCAGTTCCGCCGAACGGCAAGTTCTGCACGCCGCCGCTGTTGCCGATCTCCAGGAACAGGTTCGGCAGCACGGCGATCACGCCCAGATAGATCGAGCCCGGAAGGGTGATCCGGCTCAGCACATATCGCAGGTAGTCGGCGGTGGGTTTGCCCGGGCGGATGCCGGGGATGAAGCCGCCGAACTTCTTCATCTCGTCGGCACGTTCGTCGGGGTTGAACGTGATCGACACGTAGAAGTACGTGAAGAAGATGATCAGCCCGAAGTAGACGGCGATGTAGACCGGATCCGCGGGATTGGTCAGGTAGTTGGCGACGAACCGCGGCCACCAGCCGTTGCTCGCGTTCGGGTTTCCGCTGGTGATCAGCTGGGTGATCAGGTGCGGGATGTAGATCAGCGACGACGCGAAGATGACCGGGATGACGCCGGCCTGGTTGACCTTGAGCGGCAGATACGTCGACGTGCCGCCGTACATGCGCCTGCCCACCATCCGCTTGGCGTACTGCACCGGGATGCGGCGCTGGCCCTGCTCGACGAACACCACGCCGATGATGATGATCAGCGCGGCCACGCAGACCGCGGCGAACACCATGCCGCCGCGGCTGTCCAGGATGGTCTTGCCCTCGATCGGGATGCGCGCGGCGATGCCGGCGAAGATCATCAGCGACATGCCGTTGCCGATGCCGCGCTCGGTGACCAGCTCGCCCATCCACATCACCAGCGCCGCGCCCGCCGTCATCACCAGCACGATGACGACCAGCGTGAAGATGTTCAGGCCCTCGCTCTGGCCCTGGATGATGTCGAGCGTGCAGCCCTGCAGCAGCCCGCCGTTGGCGGCCAGCGCCACGATGCTGGTGGCCTGCAGGATGGCCAGCGCGATCGTCAGGTAGCGGGTGTACTGCGTGAGTCTTCGCCTGGCCGGCTTGACCCTCTTTGCGCAGCTGTTCGAAGCGCGGGATCACGACGCCCAGCAGCTGCACGATGATGCTGGCGGTGATGTACGGCATGATGCCGACCGCGAACACCGTCAGATGCAGCAGCGCGCCGCCGGAGAACAGGTTGATCAGCGAGTAGATCTGCGCCGAGTCGCCGCCGGTGACCTGCGCGACGCACTTCTGCACGTTCGGGTAGTTGACGCCCGGCGAAGGGATCGAGGCGCCCACCCGGTACAGGATGACGATGCCCAGGGTGAACAGGATCTTTCGCCTCAGGTCGGGTGTCCGCAGAGACGAGATGAAAGCCGAGAGCACTCTTCCTCCTGCGCAGCCGACCTGTGGATCGCGGCGTGCGAACGGGGCTGGATTTACCAGCGTATTGGTTAAGTCATGCGCGGTGCCCCGGCCAGGCGCGCAGCCTGCGGAGTCACACGTCAAACAGTCTACGAGACTAACAGTTGAGGTTGCGTTGGCCCGCATCCGTTGCGGGCAACGACGGCGGAGCCCGCTTTCAGATTCGGAGCGTACAGTCGGCGGCGGGTCGTTACATCACCTAAGTAACGCGCTTTGTACTACGTAGACAGGGGTCACGGATGGCACGCACAGACAACGACACGTGGGATCTGGCATCGAGTGTCGGGGCGACGGCCACGATGGTGGCAGCGGCCCGCGCGATGGCCACCACTGCCGACCACGCATTGATCGACGATCCGTTCGCCGAGCCGCTGGTGCGCGCGGTCGGCGTGGACTTCTTCACCCGCCTGGTCACCGGCGACCTGCGTCCAGAGGACCTCGACAGCGACAGCGAGTCGGTCGGCATGCAGCGGATGACCGACAACATGGCGGTCCGGACCAAGTTCTTCGACGAGTTCTTTCTCAGATGCAACGCGAGACGGCGGCATCCGGCAGGCGGTGATCCTGGCGTCGGGCCTGGATTCGCGCGCCTACCGGCTGGCGTGGCCCGCGGGGACGACGGTGTACGAGATCGACCAGCCCGACGTCATCGAGTTCAAGACCAGGACCCTGGCCGAGCTGGGCGCCGAACCGACCGCCCAGCGCCGCACGGTCGCGATGGACCTGCGCTACGACTGGCCGTCGGCACTGATCGAAGAGGGCTTCGACCCGAACCAGCCGACGGCATGGAGCGCCGAGGGCCTGCTCGGCTACCTGCCGCCCGATGCGCAGGACCGGCTGCTCGACACCATCACCGAGCTCAGCGCGCCCGGCAGCCGGGTAGCGGTGGAAAGCGTGCCGAACATCGACCCCGCCGATCACGAGAAGGCGATCGAGCGCATGCAGGCCGCCTCCGAGCGGTGGCGCGACCACGGCTTCGACCTCGACTTCGCCGAGCTCGTCTACCTCGGCGACCGCAACGAGGCCGCCGCCTACCTGGGCGACCACGGCTGGCAGCTCAACCGGCAGAGCGTCACGGAGCTGTTCGCCGCCAACGGCCTGCCGCCCCTTGAAGTTGAGGACGAGGGCAACTTCGGCGAGCTGCAATACGTCAGCGGGGTGCTGGGCGGCGCGCGATGAGCCGCACCGACGCCGACAGCTGGGACCTGGCATCCAGCGTCGGCGCGACGGCCACCATGGTCGCCGCGGCGCGCGCGCTGGCCAGCAGGGAACCCGATCCCGCTGATCGACGACCCGTACGCCGCAGCGCTGGTGCGCGCGGTCGGCGTCGACTTCTTCACCCGGCTGGTCGACGGCGAGATTCCGTTGTCGACGATCGAAGGCGACGGACCCCGCGTGATGGCAGGCGTGATCGCGGTCCGCACCCGGTTCTTCGACGACTTCTTCATCGATGCAGGCGCGGCAGGCATCCGGCAGGCGGTGATCCTGGCGTCGGGGCTGGACTCCCGGCCGTACCGGCTGCCGTGGCCGACGGGCAGCACGGTCTACGAGATCGACCAACCCAAGGTCATCGAGTTCAAGACGACGACGATGACGGCGATCGGCGCGACGCCGACCGCCGAGCGCCGCGCGGTCAGCATCGACCTGCGCGAGGACTGGCCGGCCGCGTTGCGCCGCAGCGGGTTTGACGAGACGCAGCCGACGGCGTGGAGTGCCGAGGGGCTGCTGGTCTATCTTCCGCCCGACGCCCAGGACCGGCTGTTCGACAACATCACCGCGCTCAGCGCACCCGGCAGCCAACTGGCCACCGAATACCATCCCGACGCGGGAGCCGCCGTCGGCGCAACGCACGAAGACAATGGGCGCCCAGTGGCAACAGCACGGGTTCGACGTCGACCTGTCGAAGCTGTTCTACGCAGGCGAGCGCAATCCCGTCGTCGAGTATCTGACCGACCACGGCTGGCAGGTCAACGCCCGTTCCCGGCCCGAGGTGTTCGCCGGCTACGGCCGCGAATTCCCTGATACCGAAGAGCTTGCGCCGCTGCGCAATTCGCTGGCCGTCATCGCGACACGGAAGTAGGAGAATCGCATGGCCCGAACCGAAGGCGACACCTGGGATCTGGCGTCCAGCGTAGGCGCGACGGCGACCGGCGTGGCCGCGGCCCGCGCGCTGGCATCACGAGGCCCGAACCCGTTGATCGACGATCCGTTCGCCGAGCCGCTGGTGAAGGCCGTCGGCGTCGAAGTCTTCACCAAGATGCTGAGCGGCGAGATCGACTTCGAGCAGGCCGACCCGTCATTGCACCCTCGGCAGATGGCTGAGCGAATAGCGGTGCGCACCCGGTACTTCGACGACTTCTTCACCGCCGCGACCGACGCGGGCATCCGCCAGGCAGTCATCCTGGCCTCCGGACTCGACGCCCGCGCCTACCGGCTGCCGTGGCCGGCGGGCACCAGCGGTGTACGAGATCGACCAGCCACAGGTCATCGAGTTCAAGACCACGACCCTGGCCGATCTCGGCGCCGCCCGACCGCCGACTTGCGAGCGGTCGGCATCGACCTGCGCAACGACTGGCCGGCAGCCCTGCGCGCGAAGCGGATTCGACCTCGCACAGCCGACGGCGTGGATCGCCGAGGGACTGCTGATCTACCTGCCGCCCGAGGCGCAGGACCGGCTGTTCGACAACATCGCCGCACTCAGTGCGCCGGCAGCAGGCTGGCCACCGAGCACGTACCCGACACCGACGTCTTCACCGACGAGAGGGCCCAGGCTCGCAGTGAGCGGTGGCGCCGCCTCGGCTTGAACGTCGACATGGCGGAACTGGTCTACCAGGGTAAGCGCAGCCACGTCATCCGAGTACCTGGACGGCACGTGGCTGGCACGTCACCGCCGATGCCATGCCGGAACTGTACGCGGCCAACGGTTTCACGCTTCCCGATGACGAAGCTAGTCAAGTGCTCGCCGACGTCAAGCTACATCAGCGCGACCCTAAAGTAGGAGATGATGGCACGACAGAAGACGATTCCTGGGACCTGGCGTCCAGCGTTGGCGCCACCGCCACGATGGTGGCCGCGCAGCGGGCACTGGCCAACCGCGAAGGGCTGATCGACGACCCGTTCGCCGAGCCGCTGGTACGCGCGGTCGGACTGGACTTCTTCATCCGGGCACTCGACGGCGAGATCGATCTCGAGGACGTCGACCCCGAGTTCAACATGCGCCGCGCCGCCGAGGGCATGGCGGTTCGCACCCGCTGGTTCGACAAGTTGTTCACCGATGCCGCGGCCGCCGGTGTGCGCCAGGCGGTGATCCTGGCCGCCGGTCTGGACGCGCGCGCATACCGGCTGCCGTGGCCCGACGGCACGACCGTCTACGAGCTCGACCAGCCGGAGGTCATCGACTTCAAGACCAAGACGCTGACCGGCCTTGGCGCGAAGCCCAAGGCCGACCGGCGCACCGTCGCGATCGACCTTCGCAACGACTGGCCGAAGGCGCTGCTGGACAACGGGTTCGATCCCACACAGCCCACCGCGTGGATCGCCGAGGGGCTGCTGATCTACCTGCCGCCCGAGGCGCAGGACTTGCTGTTCGACCGGATCAACGAGCTCAGCGCGCCGGGCAGCCGGGTGGCCACCGAACACATCCCGGACGTCAGCATGTTCTCCGACGAGCGGTCGCAGCAGATCTCCGAGCGGCTGAAGAAGTACGGCTCACGACATCGAGATGGCCGACCTGATCTACCACGGCGAACGCAGCCACGTCATCGAGTACCTGACCGGCACACGGCTGGGACGTGTCGGCGCAGAAGATGCGGGATGCGTACGCCGCCAACGGTTTTGAGTTCCCCGACGAACGAGACCATCGGGTTCTTCGCCGACCTCAGCTACGTCAGCGCGGTAAAGCGCTAGCTCAAAGCGGCCTGCTCAGCTCGAACCGGTTGCCGTCGAGGTCGTGGAACCAGACGAACTCGTTGTTCGCGCTCCGGCGGACCTCCCCGACGTCGACTCCTCGGTCGATCAGTGCACGCCGCGCCGGCTCGAGGTCGCCGCTCATGACCACGACCACGTAGCTGTTGCGATCGTTGTCCTCGCGCACGCGCGCCTGATTGGCAGGCAACTGCCACAGCGAGACCACCGACCCGGCGATCGTGTAAACGGCGATGGGATGTTCCGGCCCATCGGCGCCGACGTGAATCGGTTCCAGCCCAAGCTTTTCGCGATACCAGGCGACCGATGCGGCCACATCGCGCACCCGCACGACGGTCGAAACCATCGACGCGTCGTCGAAGATGCCGCCCGTCATGGCTGCCCCGCCAGCTCGAGGAACCGGGCGTAGCGGTCCTGGATCGGGTCGGCCCACGCGGGATCGGGTTCGACGACGCGTTCCGTCGACGCCCACCTGGCGGCGTCGGCCGTTGACGTTTCGAGGCCCGCCGCCATCCTGCCGATGAACGCCGCGCCCAAGGCCGCCCCCTCCGGCACGGCCGACACGTCGACGGGCAGGCCGGTGGCATCGGCGAGCGCCTGCATCCATGGCTGCACGCGGGTGCCGCCACCGGTCGCCACGATGCGAGCAGCGGGTGCGCCGCTCATCTCGATGAGCTGACGCACGACGAAGCCCGACGCTTCGTAGCCCGCCCGCCGCACCGCGGCGCCGCCGTGGGTGAGGTCGAGGCTGTCGAGCACCGCCCGGCGATCCGGGTCGTAGTACGGCGTGCGCTCACCGCGAACATACGGCGACCACACCGGAACCCGTCCCGGGCTCGACTGTCGAGTTGTCGTCGGCTACAAGGGGATTCACCCAGCCGAGAAACAGGCCACCGGCGTTGCTTGGCCCGCCGATCTGAAACTTTCCCTCCGCGATGTGCGGCAGGGTCCACAGGCCGGGCACTTCGCGGTATTCGGGAATCGTGATCCACACGATCAGCGTCGTGCCGCAGAGCACGACCACGTCGCCGTCGCGGTCCGCACCCGCGACCAGCTGCTCGCACAGGGCGTCGACCGAACCGGCGGCCAGCACGGCATCGGCATCGCGCAGCTGGCCGACCGCGGCGCCGGTCGGCTCGACCCGTGGCATGCGGTCGGCCGTCGCGCCGCACTCCGCGCAGGCATCTTCGCTCCAGCCGGTGCCGTCGAACAACGGATACGTCGTGCTCGCGGTGGCGTTGTCGAGGACCGCCTCGCCCGCCAGCGCGTGGTTGGCCACGGCCGCCGCGGGCCAGTACCCCTTGGCATCGGGCGCCTCGCGCGCCGTCCAGCGCAGGAATTCGACCGTCTCACCGCTGAGGAACGTGGTGTCGGCGCCCGCCGGTCCCCTTCCCCGGCTGTCGCCGTACAGCAGACCCGGTGTCAGCGGCCCGCCCTGGTCGTCGACGGCGGTCAGGGACGGCACCATGGCCGTGACCGCAACTGCGACCGCGTCGGGCCTGCCGAGTTCGCCGATCGCCGCCAGCGGACCCCGCCGCCACGCCTCGTCGGCGTCGTGCTCGAGGCGGTCGGGGGCTGGCACCCGCAGCTGGTGAGGAATTCGTGCCCTCGCCACCACATGGCCGTCCTCGTCGGCGGCCACGGCTTTGACGGCGGTGGTGCCGATGTCGATGCCGATTGTGACGGCTTTGGCTGACACGCGGGTCACCGTACGCCAGCATGATCACTCCTACGGCCGTCCGAAGGATTAGGGCCTTCTGAAACGTGGTCCCATATGCGGGACCACGTTTCCGGAGATGGTCATGGTGCCGCGACGGTGCTGGAGAATGGCCTCGTGACGCGACTTCGAGCGCTGGTGACGGCTCCCTTGCGTGGTCCGGGCTTCGACAAGCTGCGCGAGCTTGCCGACGTGGTCTACGACCCGTGGATCGATCAGACGCCGCTTCGGATCTACACCGCCGAGCAGCTCGCCGAACGCGCCTCGGCGGAGAACGCGGATGTGCTTGTCGTCGAGAGTGATTCGGTCAGCGGCCCGGTGTTCGACCTGCCGCTGCGGGCCATCGCCTCGACCCGCGGCGACCCGAACAACGTCGACGTCCCCGGCGCCACCGGTGCCGGCATCCCTGTGCTCTACACCCCCGGCCGCAACGCCGACGCCGTCGCCGAAATGACGATCGCCCTGCTGTTCGCGGCAACCCGCCAGGTGTTGACCGCCGACGCGGATGTCAGGGAGGGCCAGGTGTTTCGCGACGGCACGATCCCCTACCAGCGGTTCCGGGCGTGGGAGGTGGCGGGGCTGACGGCCGGGCTGGTCGGTCTCGGCGCCGTCGCAAGGGCGCTGCGATGGCGCCTGAAGGGGCTCGGGCGTCGAGGTCATCGCGCTACGACCCGTACAGCGACGAGGCCCGCCACAGCCTCGACGAGCTGCTCGCCCTTGCCGACATCGTCTCGCTGCACGCGCCGGTCACCGACGAGACCGTCGGCATGATCGGCGCCTCGCAGTTCGCCGCGATGCGCGACGGCGCCGTGTTCCTCAACACGGCAAGAGCCCAGCTGCACGACACCGACGCCCTCGTCGACGCGCTGCGCAGCGGCAAGGTCGCCGCCGCAGGCCTTGACCACTTCGTCGGCGAATGGCTCCCGACCGATCACCCGCTGGTGGGCATGCCCAACGTCGTCCTCACGCCCCATATCGGCGGGGCCACGTGGAACACTGAGGCCCGGCAGGCGCAGGTCGTCGCCGACGGCCTCGAGGCGCTGCTGTCCGGACGCACGCCCACGCACATCGTCAACCCGGAGGTGCTGGCCCGATGAGATTCGTCGACAACCCGGAAGAGGCCGTGCTGGCCGCCGCCAAGGACATGCTGCGGCGCGGCCTCGTCGAGGGAACCGCGGGCAACATCTCTGCCCGCCGGGAGGACGGCAACCTCGTCATCACGCCGTCATCGGTCGACTACGCCGATATGGCGCTCGACGATCTCGTGCTGGTCGACCCGGACGGTGCAGTGCTGCAGGCCAAGGACGGTCGTTCGCCGTCGAGCGAGATGCAACTTCACCTGGCCTGCTATCAGGCGTTCGACGATATCGGCAGCGTGATCCACAGCCATCCGGTGTGGGCGACCATGTTCGCCGTCGCGCATCAGCCCATTCCGGCATCCGTCGACGAGTTCGCGGTCTACTGCGGCGGGGACATTCGGTGTGCCGAGTACGCCGCGTCGGGCTCACCCGATGTCGGCACCAATGCTGTGAAGGCGTTGGAGGGCCGGGCGGCAGCGTTGATCGCCAATCACGGCCTGGTGGCGGTGGCACCGCGACCCGACAAGGCCCTGCATGTGACGGCACTCGTGGAGCGGACCGCCCAGATCGTCTGGGGTGCACGGGCTCTCGGCGGCCCAGTGCCCATCCCCGACGAGGTCAACAAGAACTTCGGCGCGGTGTACGGCTACCTGCGCCAAAACCCTATGTAGCCGACTCGCTTCCGCGAGCGTGCGCGTCGATGAGGATTTCGGCCGCCGATCGTGCGTGGATCATGGCCGCGGTGTCGTTGAGCGAGGTGGCCAACGCCAGCGCCCCCTCGAAAAGCACGGCCAGTTGATGGCCCAGCTGGTAGGGGTCTGTGGCGCCGGCTTCTGCTGCCGCGTCGGTCAGGCGCGCGATGAACTGCAGCTTGTGTTCGTGAACGATGTCGTGAACGCCGGGCATCTCGCCTGCAGCCTCGACGGCCGCGTTGTGAAACGGGCAGCCGCGGAAGCGGTCGACCGGCTGGCCGTCGAAGATCGCCAATAGCCGGTTGCGTGCGGTCCCGCCTGCGGTGTCGAGGGCCTGCTCGTTACGGATCCCACCGGTGTCGTTGATCCGACGCAGATACTGCTCCACCAGGTGGTTCTTGCTTGGAAAGTGCCGGTACAGCGTGCGCTTCGATACCTGCGCTTCCTCGGCGATGCGTTCAACGCCGGTTGCGTGGATCCCCTCGCGACGAAACAGGTTCTCTGCGGCGTCCCGGATCCGCATCTCGGCCCGCCGAGCGGGCGACGTCACATCGATGTCGGAAGCGTTCATACCAATAACAAGTACACCGATCGGTGCGGCTATTCCAGAATTACCTAGAAATCTACCTGCACGAGGAATACCGATCGGTTTACCACGGTTGTCCAGGGCATCAACTGAGCACCCGGCGAGTAAGAAAGGCGACCACCATGACCGACAGCAAGGAGTTGTTCCTTATTACCGGCGCCACCGGCAACACCGGCGCACACACCGTCAGATTGCTACGCGAACGCGGCCTCCGCGTGCGCGCGTTCGTGCACACCCTCGATGACCGCGCGGCCGGGCTACGTGAACTGGGCGCCGAAGTCGTGCAGGGCGACCTGCTGGACTTTCCCTCGGTCAGCGCGGCGACAGCAGGAGTGACTGCGGCGTACTTCAACTACCCCGTCGCTCCCGGTTTGGTGGAGGCCACCGCGAACTTCGTGCAGGCGGCCAGCGAGGCCGGGGTGCACGCGGTGGTCAACATGTCGCAGATCTCGGCGCGCCGGGAAGCCAAGAGCGACGCCGCGCGTCACCATTGGGTCGCCGAGCGGCTGCTGGACCGCAGCGCACTCGTCACCACGCATATACGGCCCACCTTCTTCACGTTCTTCATGAACATGTTCTGGACGCGCGACAACGACGAAGGGATCTACCGGCTGCCCTTCGCCGACGGCCGCTTCGCCCCCATCGATGCCGCCGATCAAGCCCATGTCATTGCGGCCATCCTGCAGAACCCCGACCCACACGACCGCCAGGTCTACCCGCTGGTCGGCGCCGAGGAACTCGACTGGCATGAGATCGCGGCGAAAGTCCAAGCCACTCTTGGCATCCCGGTTCGCTACGAGCCCATCGACATCCCCACATTCACCGCTGGCCTGACCGCAGGCGGCGCCTCGCCGTTCTTCGTGCAGCACATCGGCAATGTGGCGCAGGACTACCGCGACGGGGTTTTCGCCGGGGAAAACAACCTCGTCGAGGTGATCGGCGGTGTCAAGCCCATGACCGTGGAGGACTACGTCGCGGCCAACCGCTCCCGGTTCGACACCAACGGACGCCCTCGTCGGTGAGAAGACCAGGAGGGCTGTTCCGTCGTCAGGCCGGGCGGGTCGCGCGGTAGAAGGTGAGCCGTCCGATGAAGCGATTGCGGTGCGTTCCCACCTCGGCGCAGTCGAATCCGGCGGTCGTAAGCAGCCGGGGAATCCCGTCGCCGAGGTTGCCTGCAGCGTGGGAGCTATGCATCATGTATCGCGATGCCAATCCATCATTGGCCGTCATGTGTCCACCGACATCGACAATGTGCAATGTGCCGCCCGGGCGTAGAACGCGGTGAATCTCGGCCGCAGCAACGGCTTTCACGTCATCATCCAGGTGATGCAGCATCATCGACGACAGCACCCGATCGAATTCGCCATCGGCGAACGGAAGCTCCTGCGCGAATGCCCGCTCGAACCGGATACCGGTCATTCCGCGAGCCTTTCGTTGCGCACGCGCAAGCGCCCGCGGGTCGGGATCGGTACCGACCACGTCGGCATACGGTTCAGCACGCTTGACGCGAGTGGTGACGTTGCCGGTACCGCAGCCGATCTCCAGGACACGCAACCCAGGCGCAAGTTCAGCCTGCGCCACGAGCGCGTCGTATGGCTTGTTCATACCAAGCAGGCGGGTCAGCACGTCGTATCCCGGAAGCAGAGCGTCTTTGCCAGCTGCGGGTATGTAATCGTGCTCGGTCACGGAATGTGGACGATGTTCGGTCATGAGTTCCATGGTTGCCCGCTACCGCACACAGGTGTTGGGTGATTGTCGGTAGAAATGGGACTATCTTCGGTCGTATGCGCCGACCCACTCGGCTGGTCCGCCACCGCGACGGTGTCCCGGTTTATCAGTACCGAGCCGATTTCGAAACACCTCCGGTAGCGGTCGTCCGTGCCGTCCGCAGCGAGGTCGGCGAAATTGGCGTGCACATCCACGACTTCCCTGCCCTGTGGTACGAGCACACGACCGGCCTGGTGTACGTGGTGGCGCCGGGTGCCGCGGTCGACCCGGGACAATTGGCGCACCGAGACGATGGGGTCGCGGTGTTCTTCGATCCGGCTGCGCTCGATGGCGAGGGGCGGTCGCCGTGGCCGGCTTGGCGTGTTCACCCGCTGCTGTTCCCCTTCGTCCATGGGCACGCCAGCGGACTGCTGGCGTTGAAGGTGCCCGCGGAGCGGCAGCCGGTGTGGGCCAACGTGATCGACTCGATCGAGGCTGAGCTGGCCGGACGGCAGGAGGGCTATCGGCAGGCCGCGCTGGCGCAGCTGACGCTTCTGCTGATCGACATCGCAAGGCTCGCGGGCGATGTGGTGGGTGACCTCAAGCGCAGCGGCGAACCCCTACTCGCCGAGGTGTTCTCGGTGATCGATCGCCGCCTCGGCGAGCCGCTGTCGCTTCGCGACGTCGCAAACGAACTCGGCATCACGCCGGGGCATCTGACCACTGTCGTGCGCCGTCGCACCGGCCGCACGGTTCAGGAGTGGATCATCGAACGACGCATGGCCGAAGCCCGTAGCTTGCTGGCCGACACCGAGCTGCCCGTCGGCGAGATCGCTCGGCGGGTCGGGATCTCCGATCCGGGATACTTCAGCAGGCAGTTCCACCGCACTCACGGTGCTTCGCCCCGGCAATGGCGTGGTCGCCGGAATTAGTCAGCGTTCAGGCGTGCCGTTTTGCCTCTTGGGCAAGTTTGACCCGAGAAGTCAGGCCGAGCTTGGTGTATACGTGGGTGAGGTGAGTCTCGACGGTACGGGGCGAAACGAAAAGCCTTGCGGCGACGTCCTTATTGGGCAGACCCTCGCCCACCAGGCGCACCACGTCACGCTCGGTCGGGGTCAAGGATGCCCAGCCGGTCGCGGGTCGTTTGCGTTCACCGCGGCCGCGCAGCGCGTAGGCAACCGCCTCGTCGGTGGACATGGCCGCACCCTCAGCCCAGGCGGCGTCAAAGTCCGCATCTTCCATGGCATTGCGAAGCGCTGTCATCGACGTGTCGTAGTCGGCTTGGTAGATCTGGAACCGCACCTCGCCGGTGCGAAGACGGATGCCGTCCGCTGCGCCGAAGAGCCGAGCCGCTTGTCGGTGGTTGCCGGTACCACTGGCCAGAGGCGCGAGGATTTCGAGGATTTCTGCGACGCCCAGGTACGCCTTGACACTGGCGCTGCACGCAAGTGCATCGTGGGCATTGCGCTCGGCTTCGGCCAGCTCACCCTCCGCAACTGCGATGCGGGAACGCGCCGTCAGCGCCTCCCTCAAGTACCACCCGGTCGTTCCCGCGATAGCATCGTCCGCCCATCGTCGGGCGGCGGCAAGATCATCGCGCGCCCAAGCAGCCTGGGCGATAAACGCGGCCTGAAGCGCCGCCAGCTCGCGATAGCCGCTGAAGCGGGACCAGGCGGCGTCGGCTGCGTCCGCCGCTAGTGCGACGTCACCGGCGGCGAGGTGTGCGCACATCAACGAGATATAGCTCGCACCAACGTAAAGATCTCCGAGATCCGCAGCAGATTCAATGGCGGTCTCGGCGGCAACCCGTGCCGCACTCGTGTCACCGTGGTACGCCAGGGCCATCGGCAGCACCAGGAGCACGGTCACCCTCAACATCACGTCGTGATCGGCTTCGGCTTCGGCAACCAGCCCGCGCAACTGAGCAATCGCTTCGGCCAAGTTGCCTTCTTGCACATTCGCGCCGGCGAGCCGCCACCCGCACTGCCGCGATCCGAAGCGATCACCGATCGCGTTGGCAAGGTCGCGACCTTCTTCGGCGGCCGTCCGCACCGCCCATGCATTGCCGGCGACGAACGCCACTTGAGCCTGCTGGCTGAGAATGTGGTTCAACCTCCAGTGATCCCCGATTGCCCGCGCCAGGTCGGTCGCCTCGGCGAAGTATCGGCAGGCCACCTCGGAGTCGTAGACTGTGGCGCTTCCGCAGGCGGTGAGTGCCCGGACCAACAGCGCCGCATCATCCAGTTCGCGCGCGATCGTGAGGGCTTGTTCGGCCTCACCCAAGCTGTAGACGCCGACAAACTCATCGAGGACCGCCTTGTCGGCGAGAGCCCGCGCACGCACCGCAGGCGCCACCTCGATATGAATTGCGTTCTCGCCGCTCAGGATGGCGTCGAACCAGGCGAGCCCTTCCTGGATCCGGCCCCGGGTTAGCCACAGCGGCTGCAGCGACGATGCCAACTCCAGCGATCGCCCGATGTCGCCGGTTTCGGCGCTCCACCCGAATGCGCTTCGGAGATTGTCCATCTCTGCGTCTGCCTGCTCGACCCGCTGGTGATAGTCACTGCGGGCGGGAGCGTCGAGCAAGGCTGCCATCGAGGTGTAATGATCGCGGTGACGTGACCGCACCGCCTCGGCCTCGCCGGACTCGCCGAGCTTCTCCTGTGCATACTGTCGGACCGTCTCGAGTAGCCGGTATCTCGTACGGCCACCGGCGTTTTCCGCGACCACCAACGACTTGTCGACAAGTAGGGCGATTTGATCGAGAACTTGGTAGCGCTCCACCTCGGTGTCGCCGGCGACCGCTTGGGCGGCGTCAAGGTCGAACCCGCCCTGGAATACCGCCAGCCGACGGAACAGAATTCGTTCGGGCTCGGTGAGCAACGCATGCGACCAGTCCACCGACGCGCGTAAGGTCTGCTGTCGACGCACCGCAGTTCGCGCGCCACCGGTCAATAGGCGGAAGCGATCGTGCAGACTGCCGACGATCTCGTCGAGCGACAGCGCCCGCACACGCGCCGCCGCCAGTTCAATGGCCAGCGGCATGCCGTCGAGGCGGCGGCAGATCTCCGTCACGGTCGCGGCATTGTCATCGGTGACGATGAAATCGGGCCGAACCCGACGGGCCCGGTCGGCGAACAGCTTGATGGCCTCGTCCGCCAGCGGTAGCGACGGCACTAGATAGGTCACTTCTCCCGGCACATTGATCGGTTCACGGCTGGTCGCGAGAACCGTCAACCCCGGGCAAGCTAGGAGTCCAACCATTAGGGATGCAGTCGCCTCGAGCAGGTGTTCGCAATTGTCGAGCACGATCAGCATCTGGCGGTCGCCGACGAACCGCACAAGCGTTTCGAGTCGTCGAAGTGCCGGGTTGATCGGGTAGGCCGAGCGCGCGAGCCACCACCACCGGCACGACCTCGGCATAGGCGGTCGGCGCCAAGTCGACATACCAAGCGCCGTTGGCAAATTCGGATGCGAGGCGAGCCGCGATTTCAATGGCGAGACGCGTCTTGCCCGCACCGCCTGCACCGGTCAGCGTCACGAGCCGGTTTTCGGCCGATAAAGTCCGCACATCCGCCATCTGCGCCTGCCGGCCGATAAAGCTGGTCAACTGGGTCGGAAGGTTATGCGTACCAACACTCTTAGGTGTGCGCAATGGTGGAAACTCGTTGCGCAGATCGGGATGACACAGCTGCACAACCCGTTCAGGCCGTGGCAAGTCGCGCAGGGCGTGTGTACCAAGATCGGTCAACCACGCGTCGGCCGGAAGCGAGTCGACGACCAAATCCTCAACAGTGCCGGAGAGCACGCTCTGGCCACCGTGAGCGAGATCGCGTAGTCGCGCGGTCCTGTTGATCGCTGGACCGATGTAGTTGCCCTCGTCGCGAAGACGCACCTCTCCGGTGTGCACGCCGATACGAAGCCGGATCGGTGCCAACGGGCTCTGCTGCAATTCCAACGCACACGCGACCGCGTCGCTCGCTCGGGCGAACGCGAGCACGAAACTATCGCCCTCTCCCTGTTCAACCGGCCGTACTCCGTCGTGGGCGGCGATTAGATCGGCTAATACGTGGTCGAGGCGCGTAATCGCGGCGGTCATCTCATCGGGCTGTGTTTCCCACAGCCGGGTCGAGCCTTCGACATCGGCGAGCAGCAACGTCACCGTTCCGGTCGGCAGCTCGCTCATGACTACGTCGCTCCAGTCAGTTCCGCTCATGCTAGCCAGCATGCGGAGGCCGCGAGTCCCAAACATCAGCGAAAACCCGTATACGGCGGCCGTTCACTACGCAAATTCTGACTGGTGCGGTCGCCGGGCTAGCGAAAGTCGATAGCCACCTTCACCGCGCCACTCTCCTTCTGATTTGCAATCGCAAGGAAAGCGTCGCGCCACTGCTCCAACCGGAATGTGTGCGTCAGCATCGGGCGCAGGTCGACTCGGCCGTCAGCGGCAAGGTCGAGGTAGTGCGCGATCGCATGCTTGCGCTCCCCCGAAACCTCTTCGACACCAAAGGCGTTAGACCCGACCCAGTTGATCTCCTTGAAGTACAGCGGGCTCCACTCCCATCGCCCCGGCGCGTGCACCCCCGCCTTCACCAAGGTTCCGCGGGCCTTGAGAACACGCACGCCGACTTCGAACGTCTCCGGCTTGCCGACGGTGTCGTACACCACGTCGATCGGGCCGGGGTAGGCCATCGGCAGCCCCTGCAACGGCTGCCGCAGTCGGCCGCCGCCCCACGCGACGAGTTCCTCGATGATGGCAAGGCGGGGTTCGTGGGCCAGCACCAGATCGGCACCGAAGCGGCGTGCCAATTCCGCCTGGGCGTCGAAGCGCGCCACCACCGCAACCGCGACATGGGGGTATAGCGCGCGCAGCACCGCGACCGCACACAGCCCCAGCGAGCCCGCCCCGTAGACGAGGACCCGACCCGAGGCCGGCGGCGGGTGCCGGGTGATCGCGTGCAGTGACACCGAGAACGGGTCGGCGAACACCGCGATCTCGTCGGGCACCGAATCCGGCACCGCGAACAGCATGCTGTCGTGGGCAGGCATCAGCTCGGCGTAGCCGCCGGTCACATCGGCCGACACCCCGGTGTGGATGCCCGGCTTGATGTCGCCGTCGGTGAAGCTCCAGCACAGGCTGTAGTCCCCGGTTTCGCATGCCGGACAAGGAGGTTCGATGCCGCGCGGGCCGCACGACAACCACGGGTTGAGAACGACCCGCTGCCCGATCTCGAGTCCGCGGGCGGCCGGACCGAGCGCAACCACATCGCCGACGACTTCGTGTCCCATCACTTGAGGAAACGAGCAGAATGCCGCCATGGCGTTGTCGGTGTCGCCCTCGCCGAAGTCGAGCAGGATCTGTTTGGAGTCCGAACCGCAGATCCCGGTCAGCCGTGGCCGGGTGACCACCCAATCATCGTGCAGTGGTTGAGGATCCGGCACATCCCGCAGGCCGACCGGTGAGTGCGCGAGGTTGTGGGTAAGAGTGTTGGCGTCGTCGGGCACCTCGAACGGTTCCGGCGGCACGCCGAATACAAGCGCCCTCATGGCCGACCCATACCGGCCGCTCCGGCGATGTACGTGTCGATATCGGCGTTCTTGAGGTCGACGACGGCCTTCATGTCGGGCACGTAGTACTCGAAGCCGTCCCCACCCAGCGCGGCGATGATGCCGTCCGCCACCTCCTCCGGACTGAACTTCGGCCCGTCGTAGACGGGATCGTCGTTGCCTGGCTGGTCCCAGATCTCCGTGTCGACGGGCCCAGGCTCGATCAGCTTCACCGATATCCCTGTGCCGTGCAGGTCGACGGCCATCGATTCGCTCCACCCGCACAATGCGAACTTGCTTGCACAGTAGGCGGATTCGTGAATGATCCCAAGCCTGCCGCCGATGCTGGACACGTTGACGATCATCCCGTCACCCCGCGAGAGCATCTGAGGCAACAAGCCGAGGGTCAGCCGCATCGGGGCGAAGAAATTGACCCGCATGACGGCTTCCACGTCGGGCGGCTCCAACGCCGTCACGGCCCGACGCTTCGGTACCGCCGCGTTGTTGACGAGCACATCGATCCCGCCGAGCGCTTCGGCTGCCTGGTGCGCCAGCCGGTCGATGGATGCGGTGTCGGCGAGGTCGGCGACCAACATCGTCGAGTCGGGCGAATATTTCTGGCAATCCGCCAGCACCTCGGCGAGCCGGTCGCGCCGACGGGCGATCAGGCCGACAACCGCCCCGTCCTTGGCAAGCGCCAGTGCCAGCGCGGCGCCGATACCGGACGAGGCGCCGGTGATCAGCACCCGCTTGCCCGTTGCCGAGAACGCCACGAATCGCAACGTACTGCGGCGATCACGCTTAGAAGCGGTAATCGCCCAACCAGAGCGCGCTGACACCGGTCAACGACCGCTCGGCCTGGCTGAGCACCCCTGCCACCGAGCGGCCGAGCAGCGCACCCACCGCATCCGGCAACGACGCCGCGGCGGGCTGCGACGACGCCTTCGGTCGCAGCAGATCCATCAGCGACGACCCGGGATAGCCGGCAATGCGGACGTCGGCGTCGGGCTCCAGCCCGGCCAGCACCTTGGCGCGCGTGATCGCGGTGCGCAGCCCGCCGAGCTCGTCGACCAGCCCGCGCTCCAGGGCGTCGGCACCGGTCCACACCCGGCCGCGGGCGATCGCGTCGACGTCCTCCACGGTCATCTTGCGGCCCTGCGCGACCCGCTCGATGAAGTCGGTGTAGAACAGGTCGGCCTCGGCCTCCACATGCGCGTGTTGCTCGTCGGTGAACGGCTTGTTGATGGACCACGCGTCGGCGTTGGCATTGGTGCGCACCGAATCGGAGCCGACGCCGAGACGGTCCTTGAGCTCGCGGGCCACCAGCTTGCCGGTCACCACGCCGATCGAGCCGGTGATCGTTCCCGCGTTGGCGACGATCGCGTCGGCGGACATCGACACGTAATAGCCACCCGATGCCGCGACCGCACCCATCGACGCGACCACGGGCTTGCCGCGGTCACGAACCCGATTCACCTCGCGCCAAATGGTTTCCGAGCCGGTCACCGAGCCGCCGGGGCTGTCGACCCGCAGCACGATCGCCGACACCGCGTCGTCGGCGGCGGCCTCACGCAGCGCCGCGGCGATGGTGTCGCCGCCTGCGCTCGAGTTGCCGATCGGCAGCAGCTGCGGGCCGCCGCGGCCGCTGACGATCGGGCCGTGCAGGGTGACGACGGCGATGGTCGGCTTCGTCTTGCGGCCGGGGATCGGCGGCATCGACGGCGTCGGCTTCGAAGCGGTGGCGCGGGCGTACCGCGACAGATAGAGCCGCGGCGGCGCGTCGTCGGAGTCGGCATCCTCGGTTTCCGGCGAAATGCCCGGTGCCCCAACGAGTTCACCGATGCGCGCGTAGGCCTCGTCGCGGAAGCCGATGCGGTCGATCAGGCGTCCGGTAACCGCGTCGTCGCGCAGCAGCGGCGCCTTGTCGGCGAGCGCGTCAACCTCGGCGGGATCCAGATGGCGTGAATCGGCGACCGCCTTCCACACCTGGGCGTGCAGGCTTTCGATCAGCCGGCTGTCCGCCTCGCGGTGGGCGTCGGTGTAGCGGTCCTGCGTGAAAAGGTTTGCCGCGGACTTGTATTCGCCGCGAGCGATGAACTGCGCCTCGATGCCCGCCTTGTCGAGCGCGTCGCGCAGGAACAGCGCATTGGTGGCGAAGCCGACAAGCCCGACGGTGCCCGACGGCTGCATCCACACCTCACGGAACGCCGAAGCCAGGTAGTACGAGAGCGTGCCGGGATACGTCTCGGCCCACGCCAGCGACGGCTTGACGTCGCTGAAGGCGGTGATGGCCTCACGCAGCTCCTGCACCGGCCCCGCCGCGGCTGCGGGAATCTGCACCCGGGCGATGAGCCCGGCCACCCGCGGGTCCTCGGCCGCGCGATGGATCGCGGCGACGGCTTCGCGCAACAGCAGTGGCTTGCCGCCGCTGGCGATCATCGCGAACGGATCGAAGCCGCCGGTCTCATGCGGCACCGCCTGTAGATCCAGTTCGAGCACACATCCGTTGGGCACGCCGTGGTGCCGGGCGGTGTCCACCCGCCGGGCCAGTGTGCGCAGGTCGTCGGCGCCGGGGATACCGGGCAGGAAAGCAAACATGATCCGAGCGTACCGACGCGGCGGTTTCAGCCCTCCGGCGTCTGGATGAAGACGTCGACGCGCGCGATGCGGCCGTCGCTGTCGAGCTCGAAGACAAGCACCTCCGGGGTTCGCATGGGCTTCCCGTCCAACTCCACGGTTTCGCTGAGCTCGGCGTACGCGCGCCCGTCGGCGACGTAGGTCACTCTGTCGCAGCTTCATCGCATAGCCCTTGAGCTTCGGCATCAGGTCGGCGATGAAGGCGAGATACTCGTCACGACCCGCGTAGCGGTCGCCATAGGGCCCGACGCGCACGATGTCGTCGGCAATGCATCTATTCGACCACGTCCCAGTCGTGTGACGCGATCGCGTCGAGGTAGCACTCGACGATGTCGGCCATCCGCACATCTCACCACTCCCAGGTTGCGGTCGTACGGTGGTCCGTGAGGTTCTCGATCTCGATCCCCCAGCGCGACGCCGACGGTTTCGACGCGGAAGGCTTCATGAGCTATCTGGCCCGCGCCGAGGAGCTCGGCTTCGAAGGCGGCTGGACATTGGAGCAGACGATCGGGCCGGCACCGCTGATCGCGCCGCATGGAGCTGCTGGCCTATGCCGCCGCGCTGCACCACCCGGCTGCGACTCGGTGTCGCGGTGCTCATCACGTCGCTGCACGATCCGCTGCAGCTGGCGTCGGCGGTCACCGCCGTCGACCGGCTCAGCCACGGCAGGCTCGACCTCGGGGTCGCGCCCGGCGGCGGCTTCCGGAAGTTCGAGGCGTTCGGCGTCGAGAAGTCGACGTTCATCAGCAGCTTCACCGAGGGGTTGGAGCTGATGAAGGCGGCGTGGTCCGACGAGCCGACCGTGACGTATCACGGCCGCTTCCGCGACGTCGACGGGTTGCCGATCCAGCCCAAGCCCGTGCAGCGGCCGCATCCGCCAATCTGGTTCGGCGCCAACGCTCCTAAGGCGCTGGCCCGCGCGGTGCGCCTTGGCGACGCGTTCCTCGGCGCGGGCTCGTCGACGACGGCGAGCTTCGTCGAAGCCGTGAAGACCGTGCGCCGCGAACTCGACGAAGCAGGACAAGGACCCGGCAGGCTTCACCATCGGCAAGCGGGTCTACCTGATGGTCGACGACGACGCGGCCCGCGCCCGCGAACGGGTGCTCGCCGGACTGCACCGCATCTACGGCGAGATGCCGGGCATCGAGGCGGTTCCGGTGTCCGGCACCCCCGACGACGTGGTGCGCGGAGTCCGCGAGGTGATCGACGCCGGCGCCGAGATGGTCCTGCTGAACCCCGTCGGCGAGAACGTCGCGGAGGATCGCGAGCAGATGGAACGGCTTGCTGCAGACGTGATTCCGCTGCTCAGCTGACTCACAGAATTTCGCTGAAAATTAGCTGTTTTAAGTTTCTGATCTTGGTGGTAAACCGGAGTCATGAAGGCGATACTGAAATTCATCGCCCCGCTGGTCATGGCGGGTGCGGCCGCGACGGCGATCGCCGCGGCGCCGATTGCAGCAGCAGAGTCCTTCGCCGTGGCGACGGGCGCGTCGAGCATCACCATTCCCGCTGAGCCCCGGCGGTGACGGCTGTGACAACGGGGTCTGCGGCTCCGGCGGACGCCGGCGGCGGCAGCGGCTGCACTGCCGACGGCACCTGCGGCAGTGGCGGCCCCCTCGGCGGCGGCGGCTGCACCGCCGAAGGTGTCTGCGGCCACGGCGGCCCATGGGGCGGCGGCGGCTGCGTGCCCGGCGTCGGCTGCTTCAACTGGGGGCAGTAGCTCCTGAGAAGCAGAAGGCCCCGCACGCCGAAGCGTGCGGGGCCCTGCATCTGCTTGCGAACTAGAGCTCGGTCGCGGAACCGCCTGCGGCGGTGATCTTTTCGCGCGCGCTGCCGCTGAACTTGTGCGCGGTGACGTTGACCTTGACGGTCAGCTTGCCGTCGGCAAGCACCTTCACCAACGAGTTCTTGCGCACCGCACCGGCGGCCACCAGCTCGTCGACACCGACGTCGCCGCCCTTGGGGAACAGCTTGTTGATGTCGCCGACGTTGACGACCTCGTACTCGGTGCGGAACCGGTTCTTGAAGCCCTTGAGCTTCGGCAGCCGCATGTGGATCGGCATCTGGCCACCCTCGAACGTCGCGGGGACGTTCTTGCGGGCCTTGGTGCCCTTCGTGCCGCGACCGGCGGTCTTGCCCTTGGAGCCCTCACCGCGACCCACGCGGGTCTTCGCGGTCTTCGACCCCGGCGCCGGGCGCAGGTCGTGCAGTTTGATAGTCATCTGTCTAGGCCTCCTCAACTTCGACGAGGTGGTGCACGGCCTTGATCAGTCCACGGGTCTGCGCGTTGTCCTCGCGGACCACCGACTGGCGGATCTTGCGCAGTCCCAGCGTCCGCAGGCTTTCGCGCTGCTTCCAGCGCGCACCGATGGTGCTGCGCACCTGGGTGATCTTCAGTTCTGCCATGGTTATGCCGTTCCTTCACGCGCGGCCGCGGCGGCCAGCGCCTCGGCCTCGCGCCGCTGCCCGCAGCATGCCTGGCGGCGCGACGTCCTCGATGGGCAGGCCGCGACGGGCCGCCACCTCTTCGGGACGCTGCAGCAGCTTCAGCGCGGCGACGGTGGCGTGCACCACGTTGATCGCGTTGTCACTGCCCAGCGACTTGGCCAGGATGTCGTGCACGCCAGCGCATTCCAGCACCGCACGCGCTGCACCGCCGGCGATCACACCGGTACCGGGGCTGGCCGGGCGCAGCATCACCACACCGGCTGCGGCCTCACCCTGCACCGGGTGGACGATGGTGCCGCCGATCAGCGGAACGCGGAAGAAGCCCTTGCGCGCTTCCTCGACGCCCTTGGCGATCGCGGCGGGAACTTCCTTGGCCTTGCCGTAGCCGACACCGACCATGCCCTTGCCGTCGCCGACGATGACCAGCGCGGTGAAGCTGAACCGCCGGCCACCCTTGACCACCTTGGAAACGCGGTTGATCGCGACGACGCGCTCGAGGTAGTTGCTCTTCTCGCCGCCGTCGCGGCCGCCACGGCCACCGCCGCGGTCGTCGCGACGACCCCGGCCGTCGCGGTCACCCCGCTGAGCCTCGGCCGTCCGATGTACGCTGGGCCGCCGGCTCCAGATGTTGCCTGCTCGGCCATCATGCAGTCCTTCCGTTGACAGTCATTAGAACTTCAGCCCGCCTTCGCGCGCCGCGTCGGCCAGCGCCGCGATGCGGCCGCCGTAGGTGTAGCCACCGCGGTCGAACACCACCGCGTCGATCCCTGCGGCCTTGGCGCGCTCGGCGATCAGCTGACCGACCCGCACGCTGTGGGCCTTCTTGTCGCCGTCGACCGCCCGCACATCGGCCTCGATCGAGGACGCGGCGGCCAGCGTGGTGCCGGTGAGGTCGTCCACCAACTGCACGTGGATGTGCCGCGCCGACCGGTTGACCACGAGGCGGGGCGTCTCGGCGGTACCCGAGATCTTCTTGCGCAGCCGGGCGTGCCGCCGCAGCCGCGAGACGCGCCGGGCCTCGGACACGTTCTGCCCCACCGGCTTACGTGTCTTGGACTCTGTCGTCTTAGTGGCCATGTCTACTTACCTGTCTTTCCGACCTTGCGGCGGATCTGCTCGCCCTCGTAGCGAACGCCCTTGCCCTTGTACGGGTCCGGGCGGCGCAGGCGGCGGATGTTCGCCGAGATCTGGCCGACCTTCTGCTTGTCGATACCCGAGATCGAGAACTTGGTGGGCGTCTCCACCGCGAAGGTGATGCCCTCCGGCGCCTCGATCAGCACGGGATGGCTGTAGCCGAGCGCGAACTCGAGGGTGTTGCCCTTGAGCTGCACGCGGTAGCCGACGCCGAAGATCTCCATCTTGGTGGTGTAACCCTCGGTGACACCGGTGACCAGGTTGGCGACCAACGTGCGCGACAGCCCGTGCAGCGAGCGGTTGCGCCGCTCGTCGTCGGGCCGGGCCACCACGATGGCGCCGTCGTCGTTGCGCGACACGGTGATCGGCTCGGCGACCGCCAGCTCCAGCGTGCCCTTCGGTCCCTTGACCGACACGTTCTGCCCGTCGATCGTCACGTCGACCCCGCTGGGAATGACGACCGGCTGCTTTCCAATACGCGACATTGTCTAGTTCTCCCTCACCACACGTACGCGAGGACTTCGCCGCCCACGCCCTGTCGTGCTGCCTGGCGGTCGGTGAGCAGACCCGACGACGTGGAGATGATCGCCACGCCGAGGCCACCCAGAACCCGCGGCAGATTGGTGGATTTCGCATAGACGCGCAGACCGGGCTTGGACACCCGGCGCAGGCCCGCGATGCTGCGTTCACGGCTGGGGCCGTACTTCAGCTGCACCACCAGCGACTTGCCCACCCGAGCATCCTCGGTGTGGAAGTCGGTGATGTAGCCCTCCTCCTTGAGGATCTCGGCGATGTTGGCCTTGATCTTCGAGTGCGGCAGGGTCACCTCGTCGTGGTACGCCGAATTGGCGTTGCGCAGACGTGTCAAGAAGTCTGCGATCGGGTCCGTCATAGTCATGACAGCCGGTTCACCTTCCTCGCGGCGGTTCCCCTACGGGGCCTACCGCGCACTTTCCTAAGTGGTCTGTGTTGTTGGCTCTTCGCGCAAGCGCTCATCGCGTTGGGCCTTCGCTGTCTACCAGCTGGACTTCTGCACGCCGGGCAGTTCGCCGGCATGCGCCATCTCGCGCAGGCAGATGCGGCACAGCCCGAACTTGCGGTAAACCGCGTGCGGGCGACCGCACTTGTTGCACCGGGTGTAGCCGCGCACCTTGAACTTGGGCTTCTTGTTGGCCTTGTTGACCAGAGCCTTCTTTGCCATCTGTTCAGTTCTCCTTGAACGGAAAGCCCAGCGCCCGCAACAGCGCTCGTCCTTCGTCGTCGTTCGTCGCCGAGGTGACGACGGTGATGTCCATGCCACGGGGCCGATCGATGCCGTCCACGTCGATCTCGTGGAACACCGACTGCTCGGTCAGCCCGAAGGTGTAGTTGCCGGTGCCGTCGAACTGCTTGGGCGACAGGCCGCGGAAGTCGCGGATACGCGGCAGCGCGATCGAGATCAGCCGGTCGAGGAACTCCCACATCCGGTCGCCGCGCAGCGTCACGCGCGCACCGATCGGCATGCCCTCGCGCAGCTTGAACTGCGCGATCGACTTGCGGGCCTTGCGGATCTCCGGCTTCTGGCCGGTGATCAGCGAGAGGTCGTTGACGGCGCCGTTGATCAGCTTGGCGTCGCGGGCGGCGTCGCCGACACCCATGTTCACGACGACCTTCACCACGCCGGGGATCTGCATGACGTTGGCGTAGCCGAATTCCTTGTGCAGCGCGTCCGGATCTCCTCGCGGTAGCGCTGCTTGAGGCGAGGCAGGGTCTTTTCAGCAGTCGTCATCTCAGATGTCCTTGCCATTGGTCTTGGCGACGCGGACCTTCTTGCCGGTCTCGTCGTCGACGCGGGAGGTCACGCGGGTCGGCTTGCCGTCGGAGTCGAGCAGCATCACGTTGCTGACGTGGATCGGCGCCTCCTGGGTGACGATGCCGCCGGAGGACGCGCCACGCTCGGTGCGCGATACGGGGGTGTGCTTCTTGATCCGGTTGACGCCCTCGACGAGCACCTTGTTGCGGTCGGGGAAGGCCACCAGGACCTTGCCCTTGGCGCCCTTGTCCTTACCGGAGATGACGAGCACCGTGTCGCCCTTGTGGACGTTCATTTACAACACCTCCGGGGCGAGCGAGACGATCTTCATGAAGCGCTTCTCACGCAGTTCGCGGCCGACCGGGCCGAAGATGCGCGTGCCACGCGGATCGTTGTCGGGCTTGATGATGACGGCGGCGTTCTCGTCGAACTTGATGTAGCTGCCGTCGGCGCGGCGGCGCTCCTTGACGGTGCGCACGATGACGGCCTTGACCACCTCACCGCGCTTGACGTTGCCGCCGGGGATGGCGTCCTTGACGGTCGCCACGATGATGTCGCCGATGCCGGCATAGCGCCGCGACGAGCCGCCGAGCACGCGGATGCACAAGATCTCCTTGGCGCCCGTGTTGTCGGCGACCTTCACCCGCGATTCCTGCTGAATCACTCGATCTCCTCGACCTGGTTATGTATGCATGGCAGATTCCGACCTGACGTGCGCGGTCTTGCTGTCACCGAAGAGCACGCAGGGCCTATCCGAAGGATTGGCCGAGGTCTGCCCAAGGCAACCGTTGAATTCTAGGTGACGACCAGCTCAGAACCAAATCGCCGCTGGTCAGCCCTCCCCTGTGTCGCCAGTGTGCGTGTCTGCACCCGACACACCGTCAAAACCTGACATTTTGCGCGCGTTCATCTGGACGTACTGCGCCCGGTCAGACTGGGTTGCGATGCCATCATGATCGCCGTCACCGCGCTGGGCTCTGGCGGCCGCGTTCCTCTTCGCGCTGTCGGCATTCCTGCAGCAACGCGCGGCGCGCACCGATCGTCGGCGCCGACACCGCATCGCTGCGCGACGCCGCGGCGTCAAACGGCTGCTCGGTCGCCTGGTGCGAAGCCGGACCTGGCTGGCCGGTTGGCTGACGAACCTCGGCGGGGTCGGCACCCAGGCGGCGGCACTCAAGGTCGGGTCGGTGGCCGCGGTCCAGCCGCTGATGGCGGCGCAGCTGCTGTTCGTGCTGTCGCTGGCGTCGGGCGAGCAGCGCCGCTGGCCGTCGGCACGTGACTGGTTGTCGGCGCTCGCGGTCTGCGCCGGCCTGGTGCTGCTGCTGACCGCCGACGCTTCGCCGCTGACCGGTGCGCCGCACCGGCACCGCGTGCTGATGGCGACGGTGTGCGTGGTCGGCCTCATCGTGATGCTGCGCCAGGTGAGTCGGCACACGTTCCCGTGGCTGGCCGGCCTGCTCGTCGGTGTCGCCGCCGGCCTGTGCCACGCGCTCAATGCCGTCTACCTGAAGCTGACGGTCGAGGATCTGTACCACGGCGGCGCGGCTGGCCACGCTCTTCGACTGGCCCGTCTACGCATTGGCCGCGACCGCAGTGAGCGGAATGTTGTTGGTACAGATAGCTTTTGCCAGCGGTCCGTTGCCGCCCGCCGTCGCCGCCATGAGCGTCACCAACCCCGTCGCCAGCTTCGTGTTGGGCATCCTCGCCTTCGACGCGCCCGCTCCCCGCGACCCCGGCGTGCTGTCGGCCATCGCGGTATCCGGAGTGCTGATCGCGGTCGGCATCGTCGGCCTGGCCAACGCGTCGAGCACGCGGCGGCTGTACCGGGCCGATGCCGACCGCGGCCGAACATGCCGTCGTGGCCGCCTGAACCACGCCGATCATGGGTGGCTATGCAATTGACCGACGCCGTCGTGCTGGTCACCGGTGCGTCGGCCGGAATCGGCCACGCCGCCGCGGCCCGCTTCGCCGCGAAAGGCGCCCACGTGCTGGTGCATGGCCGCGACCCGGAGCGCACCCGCGACGTCGCCGGCGAGGTGGGCGGGCGCGCCCTGATCGCGGACCTGGCCGTCACCGGCGGACCGGCAGCGGCTCGCCGCCGAGGCCCTCGATGCGTTCGGACGCGTCGACGTCCTGGTGAACAACGCCGGCTTCGGCTACTTCGGGCCGTGTGTCGGCCATGGACGTCGACGTGATTCGGCGACTCATCGAGGTCGATCTGCTGGCCGCGATCGAGCTCACCCGTTCGCTGCTGCCAGGGATGGTCGAAAGGAAGCACGGCGCGATCTGCTTCGTGACGTCGATCGCGGGCCGCACCGGTGTCGCCGGTGAGGCCGTCTACTCGGCAACCAAGGCCGGCCTCGACACGTTCGCCGACAGCCTGCGGGGCGAGACCGCCGGATCCGGCGTCAACATCAGCGTCGTCGTTCCCGGCGTGGTCGACACCGGCTTCTTCGAGACCCGCGGCAGTCCCTACACGCGCACGCGGCCGCGACCGATACCTGCCGACACGGTCGCCGACGCCGTGGTCCGAGCCGTGGAGCGCGACCGCGCCGAAGAGTGGCGACCACGGTGGCTTCGGATCGCCCCGACCGTGCGCGCGCTGGCTCCCGGCGCGTTTCGGCGGCTTGCGGTCCGCTTCGGCGGTCAGGGCGACGCGGTCTAACCGACCACGCAGCGGAACCCGATGTGCGTCGTCGCGCTGTCCTGTGACTGCGGCGAGCGGGCCGCCGGGCGGTAGCGGTGGCAGTACTCCGGCGCGCACAGGTGCGAACCACCCTTGAGCGTCTGATTGACCGTCGGATCGGGCGTCGTTGGACCGCAACAGGACTCAACGGCACCGTCGAGCCGGTGGTGCGCCGAGAACTGCGTCGTCGTCCACTCCCACACGTTGCCGATCATGTCGACCAGGCCGAACCCGTTCGGCGGGAACGTGCCGACCGGCGATGTGCCCGTCCAGCCGAGCGCGCCGTCATTGCGGTACGGGAACCGGCCCTGCCAGGTGTTGGCCATCAACTGACCGCCGGGTGCGACGTCGTCGCCCCACGCGTACGTCGTGGTCGCGCCGCCGCGGGCCGCGTACTCCCACTCGGCCTCGGTCGGCAGTCGACGGCCCGCCCAGCGGGCGTAGGCCGCCGCGTCGGGGTAGGCGACCTGCACCACCGGGTGGTCGAGCCGGTCCTCGATGCCGCTGTCCGGGCCGAACGGGTGGCGCCAGCTGGCGCCGGGCGCCCAGTCCCACCACTGCCGCCAATCGCGCAGATCCACCGGACCGCTGGTCGGCCGGAACACCAGCGCGCCCGGCACCAGATCCTGCGGCGCCGCACCGGGATACAGCGCGGGATCCGGCGCCTGCTCGGCGACGGTGACGTAGCCGGTGTCGGCGACGAATTCGGCGAACTGGGCGTTGGTCACCGGATGGCGTTCGACGGCGAAGGCGCCGACGGTCGCGGTGTGCACCGGCGCCTCTTCCGGATAGAACTGCGTTGAGCCCATCCGAAAGGACCCGCCCGGCAGCTCGACGAGCTCGGTGAGCATGGCCTTCACGGTAGGACGATCTCGAAGTCCTCGGTCAGCACCGCAGCGGCCGCATCGAATCCGCGTGTTCCCGTCGGCGCCTGCACGTGCACGGCGACCAGATAGTTGTTGCCGCTGTTGGTCCAGACATGGACGATGCGGTCCTCGAATTCGACGGCGTTCTGGGGCGTATCCGACCACGCACCCATCAGCTTCTGCCCGCTGTATCCGCACAGTTCGCCGGGCAGCACGCTGACGCTGCTGACCGCCGATTCCGCCATCAGGTCATCGGCGTACTTCCTGAACGCCGCCGCCGGATCCAGCTGGGTCTGCGGCGATCGTGACCGTCGCCGTCCATCCCGTCCGGGCCCGGCCAGCTGGCCGCCGACATCGCCGGAGCCCGCCGACATCGACCAGCCGTCGGGAACGCCGACGGTGATCCTGGGCGCCTGCGGGTCGTCGACCTCGGCCGTCATCCGCACGCCCGGCTTGATCGGCTGCGAGCACGCGACGGTGTTCGGTGGCACCGGCGCCCGCGTGGTGGGAACGACGCCGAACGCGGACTGGTCGGACTCCTGCGTGCGGCTGGCCGTCGCCGACGGCGACGACGACGACGCTGTCGTGGTCCCAGATCTCGCCGGCGACGGGCACACCGTCGCTGGTGCGGACGCACGCCGCCAGCAAGCAGGCCAGCGCGAGCGCCGACCAAACCGAGCCGCTTCATCAGTCCTTCGCGAAAGCTCGCGCGAACTCTCGTTCCAAATCCACGTACGGCTTGCCGGAGACATCAACATTCACCTGTGCGATGGTGCCACCTGTGAACGGGAACGGCGCCTTGTAGGCGCGCGACACCGGCGATCCGGTGTTCGTCCCGACGCTCAGGCTGGCGCCGGCGAGCCCGAACGTGCCCGGGATGGATCTTCATGCCCGACAGCGACGCCACCTCGGCGTCGTCGATGTAGAGCGCGGCGTCGCCGAGCGGCGTGTGGCTGCCCTCCACCGTCCCGGTACGCGCGAACGCGACGCCGAAGGTGTGCTTGCCCAACGGCACGGCGTCCGACGACGACAGCTTCTGCTCCTCCTCGCCGAGGAAGTTGTAGACGTAGTGCAGCCGTCCGTCCTGGATGAACAGCACGTGCCCGCCGTGCGCGCCACCGTGTTTGAACGATCACGCCCTCGGCGCCCGTGGTGTCGATGGTCACCTCGGCGATGACCACGAACGACCGGCCCTGGATCTCGACGGCGGCACCCATGCCGACGTCGGCGGTGCCGGGGTAGTAGAAGTACGACTCGCGGGTGCCCGCCAGGTAGGGCCGCCACCGCGTCATCGTCTCGAGGATGTTCAGGTCGGCCAGCGGCAGCCCGTTGTACTTGCCGGCCTCGCTGAACCACAGCGCCTTGAGTTCCTCGAGCTTGTCGGGGTTCTCGGCGGCCAGGTCGTGGCACTGGCTGCGGTCGGCCTCGATGTGGAACAGCTCCCAGCGGTCCTTGTCGAAGTTCGACCAGCCTGCGGGTGATGCGGCGTGAACGGTGTTGGCGAACCAGCCCTTGTGCCAGATGCCGCGGGTGCCCAGCATCGCGTAGAACTGGGTCTCCTTGCCGGTGGGCGCGGCCGGATCATCAAGGGCCACTTTGAAACTCACGCCGTCGAGCGGCTTCTGCGGTATGCCCTTGACGGTGGCGGGCGGGGTGATGTCCGAGCAGGTCGTACACCGTCGGCGTGATGTCGCAGACGTTGACGTAGTTGTCCCGCACTTCGCCGTGCGCGGCAATGCCGTTGGGCCAGGAGATGATCGCGGTGTCGGCGATGCCGCCCTCATGGGAGGCGTAGCGCTTGAACAACTTGTAGGGCGTGTTGAACGCCATCGCCCAGCCGATCGGGTAGTGGTTGTAGGTCTCCGGTCCGCCGAGGTTGTCCATGAACCGCAGGCCTTCTTCCACGGTGTCGATGTAGCCGTTGAAGAACTTGACCTCGTTCACCGAGCCGTTCGGACCGCCCTCGCCGCTGGCGCCGTTGTCGGAGATCACCACGATGATGGTGTTGTCCAGCTGGCCGGACTCCTCCAAATAGTCGAGGATGCGGCCGATTTGGGCGTCGGTGTAGCTCAGGAAGCCGGCGAACACCTCGGCCATCCGGCAGAACAGCCGCTTCTCGTCGTCGTCGAGCGAATCCCACGGGCGCACGGTGTCCTGCGGCGGCCACGGTTCGCCGTTGGGCCCCTTGACGTCGAGGTACGGATTGATCGGCGAGAGCTCGGTGTCGGGCGGGACGATGCCCAGCTTCTTCTGGTTCTCGAGCACGATCTCGCGGTAGCGCTCGTAGCCCATGTCGAATTTGCCCGCGTACGTGTCGGCCCATTCCTTGAAGACGTGGTGCGGTGCGTGCCCGGCGCCGGGGCAGACGTAGGAGAACCACGGCTTGTCGGGTGCGATCACCTTCGCGTCGCGGATGAATTCGATTGTCTTGTCGGCGATGTCCTTTGACAGGTGGTAGCCGTCCTCGGGCAGCCCCGGCGGCGCGACGGGGTGGTTGTCGTAGACGAGTTCGGGATACCACTGGTCGGTCTCGCCGCCCATGAAGCCGTAGAACCGCTCGAAGCCCCGCGACAGCGGCCAATGTCGTTTGGTGGAGGCGAGATTGGACTCCTCCAGCGGCGTCAGATGCCACTTGCCGACGCAGTAGGTGTTGTAGCCGTTCTCGGCGAGCACCTCCGAGAGCAGCGCGGTGTCGTTGGGGATGCGCCCGTTGCAGCCCGGGAAAGCCATCGGTGAACTCCTCGATGGTGGCCATCCCGACCGTGGTGGCGTTGCGCCCGGTCAGCAGCGAGGCCCGGGTCGGCGAGCACAGCGCGGTGGTGTGGAACTGCGACAGCCGCACACCGCGTTCGGCGATGCGGCTCATGGTCGGCATCTCCACCAGCCCGCCGAAGCAGTCCCATGTCGCGATGCCGGTGTCGTCCCACACCAGATACAGGACGTTGGGCGCATCCTCGGGTGCCGTCGGCGCGGCGTACGGGCCCCAGTCCGGCTCGGAATCCCGGATGTCCAGCTCGATCTTGCCGTTGAATTCCGTCGCCATCGCTGGCTCGTTCCGGTCACTCCGCACCTTGCTCGTCAGTGGCGGCGAGGGTACACCTGCTCGGGGTCGCCCACGCCACTATTGGCGGATCGCCGTGTCGTCGACGATCGGCCGGAGATTACACCGGCTGCGTGTCCGATACTGAGAAATTGACGACGGTGCCACTACGGTTGACGGCAGCAGGTGCCGCCACCGCTTCCGACGGCAACAGGATGACCGCCGTTGTCGACTTCATTGCGTGACTTCGCCTGCGCCAGCGGCAATTTCAGTAACTGCTACCGAAGTAGTATCCCGGCCTCATTCGCGTATTTCCTGCGGTTCAGCCACCACTGCACCGTGAAGAACGGAATCGTCCAGCCCAACCACGCGCCGACGCCGGCCACGAACCATACGAAGTGCTCTTCGTTGCCGCCAAAAACGCTGTCCTGCAACGGCAGGAACGTGATGACCAATACCGGCGTCCAGATCCGGTTGGTGATGATGGACAGCGCCAGCGTCGCGCTGCGGACCATGTGACGCCGATGCTGCGCGAACCGCCGTTGCCGGGCCGCGAGGTAGCCGTTGATCGTGAACCACAGCCACAGCGACGCGAGGAAGACATTGCTGACGGCCAGGAACGGACCGAACGGTGTCGCCGCCCCGATCACCATCGCGCACACCGCGGCGGGGATCGCCGTGTACACGTAGACCCGCCCGATCCGCCGGTGCAGGACGGGGCGACGGGCGCGCAGCCCCGGCCAGATCTGCGCCACCGCCGACACCATCGCCACGCTTGCGAACATCACGTGGGCCACCAGCAGCGGGTAGTGCAACGCGAACGTCGCGGGCACCCGCGTGCCGCCGGTGAAGTAGGGCGGCAGCGAGTACGCCAGGAACGCGACGACGACAACGGCGAGGGCGGGGGCGAGCCATTTCCTCTTCGGAGCGCGGGATGCGTATGTCATACGCAAAAGCGTACGGCATACGCTTCCGGTCTGCGCTAGCGATTAGGCTGGCGGGTGATGACCACCGACGAGCCGCTGCCCCGAGCGCTGGAGATCCTGTGGCGGGACGCGCCGCCGGCCCGGCGCACCCGCGGGCTGAGCCGCGAGCGCATCGTCGCGGCGGCCATCGAGTTGGTCGAGGCGGAGGGCCTCGGCGCGTTGTCGATGGCGCGGCTGGCCGAGCGGCTTGGCTGCGGCACCATGTCGCTGTACCGCCACGTCGCCAACAAGGACGAGTTGGTGACGTTCATGTTGTCGACCGCGCCAGAGCCTCCGCCGACGCCAGCCGATCCGTCGGATTGGCGTGGCGCGCTTACCGATTGGGCCGCCGGGCTGTGGGACATCTACCACCGGCACCCGTGGGTCCTGCAGACCGCCGCGGCGGGCCCGCCTGCGGACCCCGGACAGCTGGCGTGGCTGGATGCCGGGCTTGCGGCGCTGGGCGGTACCGGCCTGGCCGAGCGGGACAAGCTGGCGGCCGTCATGGCGATACTGCACTACGTCCGCGGCGCGGCCGCACTGGACATCGAGGCCGCTGCGACCAACTGTCCGGACTACCCCGCGCTGCTTCGACGGCTGTTGGCCGCCGACCGGTTCCCTGCGCTGGCGGCCGCCGTCGAGGCCGGGGTGTTCGACCAGGAGAGCGACGACACCTCGCCGAGTTCCGCTCTGGGCTGGGCCAGCTGCTCGACGGCATCGCCACGAAGATCACCTAGCACCCCTGCGCCCGCCTCGGTTACGAAGGGTTGTCCGGCCTGTGACTTCGCGGCGCAACGTACCCGGTAGCCCTGCACGGACATTGCGGCGGTGGAAGTATGCCGAGAGTGGCGACAAGCAAACCGCAGACCATCTCCTATCCACACCCCGGCTCACGTCCCAGCCGTCATGACGATTACGCGGTGGACCCGCACGTGGTCGTGCTGTTCGGTGCGACGGGCGATCTGGCGAGACGGAAGCTGATTCCCGGTCTGGCGTTTCTGGACCAGTCGGAGCTGGCACCCAACATCGAGATCGTCGCAACGTCGCTGGAGGACATCTCCACCGACGAGTTCCTCAAACTGGCCAAGACGGCCATCGACGACTTCGGAACACACAAACTCAGCAAGGAACAATGGACGCGCTTCGCCGAAACGGTCACCTATGTGCCACAGAGCGCAGGCCCCGAAGCGCTGGCCGCTGCGGTCGCCAATGCGGAAAAGAAACTCGGGCCCGATGTCCGCCGGCTGCACTACCTCTCGGTGCCGCCGAAGGCCGCCCGTGCGGTGATCACCATGCTGCGCGACGCGAATCTGGTCGACCGCTCGCGCGTCGTGATGGAAAAGCCCTTCGGCACCGATCTGGCGAGCGCCGTCGAACTGAACGAATTTGTGCACGAGACGTTCGACGAGAAGCAGATCTTTCGCATCGACCACTTCCTCGGCAAGGAGGCGGCGCAGAACATCCTCGCCTTCCGATTCGCCAACGGCCTGTTCGAACCGATCTGGAACCGCAACTTCATCGACCACATCCAGATCGACATCCCCGAGACCCTGGGGCTGGACGAGCGCGCCAACTTCTACGAGAGCACCGGCGCCTACAAGGACATGGTCGTCACCCACTTGTTCCAGGTGATGGCGTTCGTCGTGATGGAGCCCCCGACGGCTCTGGAGCCCCGCGCAATCAGCGAGGAGAAGAACAAGGTCTTCCGGTCGATGCTGCCGCTGAACTGTTCGGACGTCGTCCGCGGCCAGTTCGCCGGCTACCGCGACAACGAAGGCGTGGCAAGGGATTCCGACACCGAGACATTCATCGCACTCAAGGTCGGGATCGACAACTGGCGATGGGCCGGCGTACCGATCTATCTCCGAACCGGAAAGCGAATGGCCGAGGGCATCCGAATCATCTCCATCGCGTTCAAGGAGGCGCCGCGGACGATGTTTCCATCCGGATCCGGCGTCGGCTCACAGGGTCCCGACCACCTGACATTCGACCTCGCCGACAACTCCAAGGTGTCATTGTCGTTCTACGGCAAGCGGCCCGGTCCCGGCATGAAGCTCGACAAGCTGTCGATGCAGTTCTCCACGCAGGAGATCGACACTGCAGGCGACGTACTGGAGGCCTACGAGCGGCTGATCCTTGACGCGATGCGCGGCGACCACACGTTGTTCACCACCGCCGAAGGCATCGAATCGCTCTGGGAGCGATCAGAGCCGCTGCTGAAGGACCCGCCTCCCGCGAAGGTCTATCAGCCTGGTACCTGGGGGCCCAACGCAATTCACCAGTTGATCGCGCCGAACGCGTGGCGGCTTCCGTTCGAGCGCGCGTGGCGCGACGGCAACAACAACAACGACAGTTAGTACTCCTGCAGGCTCTCGCGCAACGTCGTTCCCGGATAGCGGGTCCGGTACCGGCCGCGGCGCTGAAGCTCGGGACAAGCAGTTCGGTCACGTCGTTGAAGCAGCCCGGCGTGTCGGTGGCGAGCAACATGAAGCCGTTGCAGCCGCCCTCGTCGATGTACTGCTCCATCTGGTCGGCGACGTCGGACGGGGTGCCGACTGCGACGGGTGCGCCCATCGAGACGCCGTAGATCTGCGCCGCCTCACGCACGGTCACCGGCGCGCCGTCCTTGGCCTCGAGGATCGCGTCGAAAAGACCGCGGATGCCCTGCACGTCGGCGTCGACGACGTTGTCATCGAGACCGAGGGTGGAGAAGTCGAAACCGGTGTGGCCGGACAGGATTCCGAGCGCGCTTTCGATCTGCACCTTCTCGACGAACTCCGCGTACTTGTCGTTCGCGCGGGACTTGTCACGGTCGATGATGGTCTGCAGGCCGTAGATGAGTTTCACCGACTCGGGATCGCGGCCGTGATCGTCTGCGCGCGTGCGGATGTCGTCGGCATAGGCGCGCATGCTCTTCGGCGTCGGGAAGATGCCGAAGACCGATTCGGCATGCTTGGAAGCGAATTCGCGGCCCTGATCCGACGAACCGGCCTGCCACAGCACCGGCCGCTTCTGCGGCGACGGTGCGACGAAGTGGCGGCCCTTGGAGCGGAAGAACTCGCCTTGGAAGTCGACCTCGCGGACCTTGGACGGGTCGGCGAAGATCCCGTTCTCGCGGTCGTAGACGATCGCGTCGTCGTCCCACGAGTCCCACAGCTGATACAACAGCTGCATGTACTCCTCGACCACCTCGTAGCGCTTGTCCCGCGGCGTGAGGTTCTCCCTGCCCATCGCCTGGAACTCGCTCTTGGAGTACGACGTGACGATGTTCCAGCCGACGCGACCGTTGGTGAGGTGGTCCAGTGAGGACAGGTGACGGGCCATCATGTACGGCGGCACAAAGGATGTCGACAGCGTGATGCCGATCCCGAGGTGTTTGGTGAACGCCCCGACGATCGGCACCAGAGTGGCGGGCTCGTGCACCGGACACTGACCGGCGTACTTCACCACGGGATCCGAGTTGCCCTTGTACGTCGTGTACGGCGCGAGTTCGTCGGCGATGAACATCGCGTCGAACAGCCCGCGTTCCATGATGCGGCCGAGGTCGCGCCAGTACTCGGGCCGCGACCAGTGGTAGCCGACCTTGTCGCGCGGGTGCGCCCACATCGTGGACGCGTGGTTCATCACACCGTGCTGGACGAAGCCCAGCAGGTGAATCTTCTTCTTGGTCATGCGCACTGCAGCGTCCGATGGACGGTCGCCCCGCAGTTCCAGCACGAAAGCGACGATGACCGCCGCCGCGGTGCCGAGTCCGCTCAGCGCGAGCACGTACCAGAAGGCCCCGCTGTAGGAGGCGATGACCAGCAGCGACGAACGACGTCAGGACGGCCACGGCTGGCCTTCCAGCGTGAACCCGGGAACGAGTGCGACCTCGGAGGGATCGGACATCTCCTCCTGCAGAGACCTCGAAATTCGTTTCCGTTCAACAACTCTCGCCGGATCCGCAGGAAGCTCAGCGCGCCGACAACCAGGTAGACCACGGCGAGGATCAAGCCGATGCCGCGCCGATGTAGAAAATGACCATGACAGTGCCTTTCTTTCGAATGTTGCTGTCTGCTACTGCTGGCCGGCGGTCTCGGGAAGTCGGTCGTCCACTGCGGCGACCTCCGGCTCTGCGCCTTGTCGTCGGCGCCGCGGTGTTCTCCCGTTCCAGCAGCGCCGAGCTTGCCTTCGGCCAGGCTGTCGAAGTCGAACCGGGTGTTCTGCCGCAGGCTGACCACGACGGAGACGACGGCCGACGCCGCGATCAACCCGATGATCCCGAACAGCGGGCCGTACGTCGGTCCCAGCGTCTCCCGCAGCGGACCCCCGACAACGACTCCCGCGATCACACCCCAGACGTACCCGGCCCCGGTCATGCGGGACCAGAAGATGCTCAGGGTCACTGGGATGAGCAGGCTGGTGCCGTAGAAGTACACGGTGGTAACGAGATTCACGTAGTCGATACCGGTGAGCACGACCCCGCCGGCAACTGCCGCGGCCACGATCATGCTGGTCTTGGTGATGCCGAGCAGCCTGCGCTCGGACACCTGGGGCCAGTAGCGATGCACGATGTCGACCGCCACCAGCGAGGTGACGCCCGACAGCGCGCCGTCGATGGCCGCGAAGCACGCGTTGACCACCACAAGGGTGTAGAGGGCGATGATGATCACCGGCAGACCGAGGCTGGCGATGACATGCGGGCCGACCGCTCCTGCGCCAAGCGAGCCCAAGTCGTCAAGGGTGACCCCGGCGGCGAGACCGATGAAGCCGAGCAGGCCGAGCGCCAGCGGGATGGGGTAGAACCACACGCCTGCCCAGAGGAAGCTGCGGCCCAGATCCTTCGGCCGGATCGCCCACACCCGCTGCCAGAACGACTGGTCGGCAATGACATTGGTGAGCAGTCCGAGCGCCAGCGCGAGACCGAAACTCGCTGCGGTGACCGGATTGAAGGGTTCAGGTGTTGGTCGCCGAGCTTGTCGACCTCGTTGAACACCAGCTGCGCTCCGCCGGCCTTGGCCAGGGCGTAGAGCACGACCACCGAGGACCCCACGCCGAGCAGCAGGGTGTTCAAGGTGCCCGTCACCGCTGACGTGGTCAGCCCGCCGAAATACGAGTAGACGGTGACGACGATGATGCCGGTGACGACGATGCTGAACGGGGTCAGCCCGAAGATGGTGTTCATGATCAACACCAGGCCGGCCAGGTTGATCATGATGACGCCGAGCAGGGCGCCGATCAGGAAGATGAGCGTGGCCACACTGCTGATGCCGGTCTGGAAGCGGGCGCGGATGAACTCCGCCAACGTGTATCCGGCGGGCATCTTCTGGCGGACCTTCAAACCGAAGGGCACCATGATGATCACGGCCAGCCCGTTGGGCACGATGAACCAGACAAGCCCGGACGTGCCCCAGGTGTAGGCCTGGGCGGACGAGAGCATGACCGCCATCGACCACGTCCACACCGAAATCAGCGAGGCAACACCGAAGCCGAAGCCGAGCAGACGGCCTGAGATCACGAAGTTGTGTGTGGTCTTGACGGCACCTTTGACGGCGAGGGCGATGAGCAGCAGCACGATTCCCGGGCCGAACAGCAGCGCATAACCCAATGCGCCTGATTGTTGAATGAAGTCGAGTTTGGGCACGAGCGGATCTCCTTGTATGGGTTGACAGTTGGTGTTGTCTGGGCTGACTAACCGACCACGACGGCCGCCCTGCGGCGTCGCAACTCCTCGAGTGGCTCGTCGTACCAGCCCTTGGTGCGGCGCTGGATGAGCAGTTCGGCGAGTTCGGTCTCCGTCCGCATGAACGGCACGGTGGGCATCACGGGTGGCTTGTACGCGCGGCGGAACGCCGCCACGACCGCCTCGAGCGTCGCGACGTCGGCGGCGGCCTCCGCGTCCGCAAGGGCGGCGTCACAGACCTGTGCGATCGGCTCGCCGGTGCAGCGTGGTGGTATCGATGAACTCCCCTGACAGCTCCGCGAATCGAAGCACAGCGACCCGATCCTCGATGCGTGCTTCGATCCACAGAAAGTCCGCCTCTTCGAGCGCGTTGTTGACCCGTCCTCCCCGCCAATCGATCAGCAGGTCGAGGGCAGTACCAAGGCTCGTCACGTTGACGAGGCGCTCCGCCCACTCCGCACGTGACGCCTGGTTGCCAAAGGGCGGGTATTCGGTGCGCGGTGTCGCGCCCGCAGCAGCCTTGGCTGTCCGTGTCATGGCTGCTCGTCTCCTGTTTCGAGAAATCGTTCAATGTGGATGCGGTCGCGCGGAACACCGTGACCGGACAGCAGCTCTTCGGCGGTGCTTACCATCCCCGGCGGGCCGCAGAGGTAGTACTGCCTCGTCGGGTCGATCGGGTCGAGATGGTCGGTCACCCGACCCGCTGCACCCGACCAGCTGGCAGTCGGTTTCTCGACAGTGGTCACCACGTCGAGGTTGGGCAGGTCGCGGCTCAAGGCGGCGAGCTCGTCGCCGTAGAAGAGGTCGGCTTCGTTGGTGACCCCGAAGAGCACCCGCGCCTCGGTCGTGGGTGCGGTGCCGACCAACGACCGCAGGACTGCGAGGACGGGTGCAAGCCCCGTCCCGCCGGCGATGAAGATCGGGTTGGGATCGCCGCGAAAGGTGAAGCTGCCCGTATGGACCACGAAGCCGTACCGGCTCCCCCTTCGCCAGCCCGGCGGCAAGATGTCCGGAGAACCGTCCTTCGGGTAGCAGACGAATCAGGAATTCGAGTTCACGACTGCCGTTGGGCGCGTTGGCCATCGAGTACGCGCGCGTGGCACCGATGGCGGGCAGGGTGATCTGGAGATACTGGCCGGGATCCCAGGCGAACGGATCCTGCGCCGCGTTGGTGCGGACGATGATTCGAGAAACAGTGTCGGAAAGATGCTCAGCCTCGACGATCTGGCCGTTCCGTGTTCCGTCCTCGTAGCGGCCCACGCGGTCGACCGGGTAGTCGAAGTCGATCTCGAGATCGCTCGACGGCCGTAGCCGGCAGGCGAGAATCAGCCCGTCCTCCTCTTCGGCGTCGGTGAGGGCGTGGGGGCTGTGCGGCAGCAACTGGTCGTAGTCACCATCGACCAGAAAGCCGCGACAGGTCGAGCAGCTGCCCTCACGGCAGTCGCTGAGCAGCAGATGACCTTGACGCAGCGCGGCCGTGATCACGTCTTCGTCTTCGCGGCAGGCGATGTCGATTCGGTCGGCACCCTCGAACGTCAGCGCCACCTTGTGCTCAACGCTCATCGGGGGACCTCGCGCTCCCAGCCGAGAAGGTCTGTGGTGATGGCGAATACGTTGCCGTTCACGTAGGCGCGGCCGATTGTGGTCGAGACGTTGACCAGAAGGTCGTAGACGGAAAACGGGCGGCCAAGGAGTTCGGCGATCTCGTCTGCGTCGATCTCGAACCCCTCGAGGCAGTCAATGCGATAGAAGGTTCCGCAGTCTTCGATGGTGAAGCTGGGCTCGTCCTCGTACCGCTCTGCCAGCCACTCCACCGTCGCCTCGATCTCGTCGGCCTTGGTGAGGGCCAGCACGACACGTCGGGACTCGACAACCGCGTTGTCGCTGAACATGTTGGCGCGGACCTGTTCGACGTCGACTCCGGAGACGCGTCGATCGACAGCGGCCAGGTGCGAGTTCGGCCCGCTCACAGGTGCTTCCGTCATCCTGCTCTCCCGGCGGCAAGGCTCTTGTCGTAGAGCGCGAGCAGGTCGTCGGCGGTCACGTCCGAACTCCAGACAGGCGCAACGTCACGAAGCCAGTCGGTGGCCAGCGCTTCGAAGATCTGTCGTGGAGTCTCAATCGGCTTGGTCCGCAAGATGTCCGTCGACTCGAACAGACGAGAAATGCCTGCGATGGCGTCCACAGTGCGCGGCAGCCATCTTCGCGTCCACCACGCCATGAGTTGGCGGTTGTAGGTGCCGAACTCGGCGTCCGAGCCAAGGATTCGCTCGAAGAGCTCTCTCGTCCAGGTGTTCGCCGCTTCGACGGAACGCAGTGAAGGCCACAGGACTTGGGGCGTGAGGTGGTCCCCGTGCAGCGGAGCCAAGCGATAGAAGTACTCCTGGCGTACGAATCGGCCGAACAGCGGCTCATAGATCATCGCAAGCGCGAAGACGACCTCGATGTGGTCATAGCCATCTCGCCATAGATGTTCGACGAACGTGCGTGCACCGGCGAACGCCGGATCGTGGAGCCACAACTGCTTGGCCGGTTCCAGCTCGGCGATCGAATCCGCAATGGCCTGACCCAGATATACCTTTTCGGCCTGAATCTGCTGCGCGCTGTCAAGGAAGTCCAATGCCCAGTTCACGATCGCCACTCGCAGTGTGTCGACGAGGCTGTCGCGGATGGGGGACGACAATGCCATGAAGATCCCGTAGTCGTGCAACACGATTGCACCGAGCTGCTCGCCGATGACGGTCTGGATCCAGGTGGGATCGGCGCGCCGATGCAGCGAATGGCTGTTGAAGGTGGTGAACAAACGGCCTGTGGTGCGCCACTGGTCAGCTTTCTCCGCGACGTATGGCTTCTGCCAACGGCCCTCGGGATCCCTGAACGCGAACCAGTCGGTGCAGCGGGCTTCGGTGAAGTAGTTCTCCCACGCCCCCCTGCCACCGGGAAAACGGGTGGACCAACCGCCAACGCCGATCCCTCCCCTGATCCAGTCGGGGTTCGGCTGGGCGTAGAGCAACACCTGTTCGTATTCGGAGATGCGTCGCCGGTAGGGATTGGCGAAATGGACAGCGGTGCGCTGAGTTTCGAGGGGCGTGCGCTCGAGGTCGTGGTCGGGGTTGAGCAGACTGCGCCGGTACGTGTTCGTCATCACCGGCCTCAGAACTTCTCGAAGCTGACGCCAGCGACATGCGGATCCCGCACGACGATGGCGCACGCAGCCAGATCTTCGAGCGTCCAGAGCCGTTTGGTGTTCAAGGATGGCTGGGCCACCAGGGTTTTCCCGTCGCTGCGCACGCCTCCAGTGGCGCGGACAATCTCGGATAGCTCCCAGCCGTCGAAGATCTCGAGGAAGTTCTCACCGGTGTAACGTTCCGGTTCCTGTAGGTACATCCGTTCGCACCAGTCAGAGCACAACGCATGTTTGCGACCGGCGTACTCGATGACTCGGGTGTACACCCCGCTCGGGTGAAGACTTGATCTGCCGCTCTGGACCTCCGACGCGATCTGCAACAGGGGCGACTGGCACACCCGGCAGATGTGCAGCACCTTTCCGAGTTCGATCAGGTGCTCTATCGGGCTGGTGCGATTCGCCGGATCCTCCACACCGATCTCACGCCACCTGTCGAACACCGAGCCGTAGCTGCTGTACCAACCCGGGTAGTGTCGCTCGAACCATTCCTTGTCCGTATCGTTCGGAAGCTCGATGCGGTAACCGATGAACGGCCACAGTGCATACGCCACGGCGAAGGAATCATGTTGCGCCGAGTAGGCATCCCGGCTGGCATCGCCCAAGTTTCTCGGTGATTCGAGCCCGAACCGCGAGAATCGGCCCATCCAGATGCCGCCCCAGTCCTCGATCACCCAGTCATTCCAGGTCTTCGCCCACGGTTCAGCGCGGTTGACCGCTCCGTACTCGAATGATCTGCCGACCATCGAGCTGAAGCCCCGGTGCTGGATCCAGAACGCATTCTCCAGATCGGTCTGCAAGTACTGCATGTTGTGGTCGTTTTCGATGACCGACACGATTGTTTGGTAGCCGTTCGCCATATGGCGCAACTCGTCTGACTGGATCGACAAGAAGACTGTCGGCGTCACTTCGTCACCGTTGGCGGCCGCCCATTCGGTCATCGCGACTACCAGCGGGTTGGTGAAGCAGGCTTCCGCCACGATCTGCAGGTTCAGTGAGATCAGCACCGGGTCGCCCGAAACGAATGTCTCGCAGGCCTGCTGCCTGTTGTTCCAGAACAGTGGGTTTCCATGGCGATGTTCCCGGCCGCCGGTGAACCCGGCCGGGTCGTAGTACTGGGACGCGAAGTACTTCTTCAGGTAGCCAAGCTGATTCGTATGACGAACTTCGTCTTCTACTTGGGCGAGATAGCCGTTGCGCTGTTCAGGTGAAGACACCGCGTCCAACAGCATCGCCGACCCGCCGATCGAGGCATACTCCCCCAGTTCGAGGAAGGTGGTGACGAACTTCATCGCCTCCGCCCACCGCGGCTCGATTCGGCTGCCCGCTTGGAGCCGGGCCAAGCTGTCCAACAGGGAGCCGTACTGGCGGTCGTCCTTCTCGTTCTCCATGCGGCAGTACTCGCCGACGATCAGCTTGAACTGCTCCCGGGTCCCACCATCGAACTGGTATTTCGTCGGGTATTTCGAGCGGCCACCAGGAACGTCCCACCCCATGTCCTGGATCCAGCGATGCACATCTTGGGCACCCACTTTGATCTCGCGTGGGGTGGGCACCCTGATGTCATCTGGGGTGAGGGTCATCAACGCTCCTAGCTCAACGGACGGCGGTCATGCCAAAGCAGAAACGTAGGCGCGACGGCCGCGCCTAATAAGTGTTTGCCTCGCCGTGACGCGAACCGCCGCGCCGGGTCATGGCCCTCAAAGCGTCCACCCCTGTCCGGTCATGCGGGCGGTGGAAACCACTCAGCGTACAACGGCCAAACCACGAAATAACCTGAAGTACAGTCGAATTCGCGCAGCCGCATCCTTGCAATCACGATGAGCCGAAAGTTGTGCATCACGCAAAAGCCCCCGTCACGCTGATGCGTGCGGGGGCCTTACGGTGGTTTGTTACGTAGCTTTTACTTGGCCTTCTCGAGGATCTCGACGAGCCGCCAGCGCTTGGTGGCCGACAGCGGACGGGTCTCCATCAGCGAAACCCGGTCGCCGACACCGGCGATGCCGTTCTCGTCGTGCGCCTTGACCTTGGTGGTGGTGCGGATGATCTTGCCGTAGAGCGGGTGACGCACTGCGGTCTTCGAGCTCGACCACGATGGTCTTCTGCATCTTGTCGCTGACCACGTAGCCGATGCGGGTCTTACGCCGACCGCGCGGCTTCTCGGTGCGCGGGGTGTGCTTGGGCCCCTGTCGCCCGCGGCCTTGGCCGGCGCGGCCTTGCTTGCTGTCTTCTCTGCCATCACGATTCCTCACCTGCGGGTCCGGAAGCCAGACCCAACTCACGTTCGCGCAGCACGGTGTACACACGCGCAATTTCCTGACGCACCGTGCGAAGCCGACGGTTGTTGGCGAGCTGACCGGTCGCCATCTGGAAGCGCAGATTGAACAGCTCTTCCTTGGACTCGCGCAGCTTGTCCTTCAACTCGTCGTCGGTCAGTTCGCGCAGTTCGCCCGGCGACACTCCCACTGCCATCAGAACTGCTCCTCTCGGGTAACGATGCGTGCCTTGATCGGCAGCTTGTGGATCGCGCGGGTCAATGCTTCCCGCGCGATCTTCTCGTCGGGGTAGCTCAGCTCGAACAGCACGCGGCCGGGCTTGACGTTGGCCACCCACCACTCCGGCGAACCCTTGCCCGAACCCATGCGGGTTTCGGCGGGCTTCTTGGTCAGCGGACGGTCCGGGAAGATGTTGATCCACACCTTGCCGCCACGCTTGATGTGCCGGTTGATGGCGATACGAGCGGACTCGATCTGCCGGTTGGTGATGTAGGCGTGCTCCAGTGCCTGGATGCCGTAGTCACCGAAGCTCACCGACGTGCCACCGCTGGCGATGCCGCGCTGCCGCGGGTGGTGTTGCTTGCGGTGCTTGACCTTGCGGGGAATCAACATGACTCAGCTCTCCGTGTTCTCCGTTGCGGCGCTTCGACGGCGGCCTCGGCAGCAGCCTCGGCGACCGGCGTCGCCTCGGCGACAGCCGGCGCGTCCTCGGCTACCCGATGCGGCACGACCGGCGTCGGTGCTCGTCGCGGTGGTGCCCGACGCGCCGCTACGGCGCGGGCGGGTGCCCGACGGACGCTCGCGGCGCGGACGATCGGCACCGGCCGGAACCGCTGCGGTCAGCTCACGCTTGCCACCGACGATGTCGCCCTTGTAGATCCACACCTTCACGCCGATGCGGCCGAAGGTGGTCTTGGCCTCGTACAGGCCGTAGTCGATGTCGGCGCGCAGCGTGTGCAGCGGCACCCGACCCTCGCGGTAGAACTCCGAGCGGCTCATCTCGGCGCCGCCGAGGCGGCCCGAGCACTGCACCCGGATGCCCTTGACGTTGGGCTGGCGCATCGCCGACTGGATCGCCTTGCGCATCGCGCGGCGGAACGCCACGCGGTTCGAAAGCTGCTCTGCCACACCCTGAGCCACCAGCTGAGCCAGCGACTCGGGGTTCTTCACCTCGAGGATGTTCAGCTGAACCTGCTTGCCGGTCAGCTTCTCCAGGTCGGCGCGGATGCGGTCGGCCTCGGTGCCGCGGCGGCCGATGACGATGCCGGGCCGCGCGGTGTGGATATCAACGCGAACCCGGTCACGGGTGCGCTCGATCTCCACGTCGGCGATGCCGGCGCGCTCGAGACCGGTGGCCAGCAGCCGACGGATCGCCACGTCTTCCTTGACGTAGTCCTTGTACTGCTTGTCGGCGTACCACCGGGACTTCCAGTCGGTGGTGATACCGAGCCGGAAGCCGTGGGGATTGATTTTCTGGCCCACTACTCTGAGCCCTCCTTCGCTTCGTCAGAAGCTTCTGCAGTCTTCTTAGCGGCGGCCTTCTTGGCCGGAGCCTTCTTCGCGGCGGCCTTCTCAGGTGCCTTCTTGGCCGGAGCCTTCTTGGCCGGCAGCCTTTTCCGGCAGCCGTGGTCTCGGCGGCCGCCTTGGTCGCCGGCGCCTTCTTGGCCGCGGCGGCCTTGCTGCCCTGCGCGCGACGTGCGCGCGCGGCGCTGGCGGACCGGCCGCCGCCCCGCTCTTCCTTGCGAAGGCCGGCTCTCCACGATCACCGTGATGTGGCTGGTGCGCTTGCGGATTCGGAACGCACGCCCCTGGGCGCGCGGCCGGATGCGCTTGGCGGTCGGGCCCTCATCGGCGTAGATCGTGGCCACCACGAGGGTGGACGGATCCAGGCCCTCGTTGTTCTGCGCGTTGGCCGCGGCACTGGCGATCACCTTGGCGACCGGCTCGCTGGCATCCTGCGGCGCCCACCGCAGGATGTCCAGCGCGTCGGTCACCGACTTGCCGCGCACCAGGTCGATGACCCGGCGTGCCTTCGTCGGCGAGACGCGCACGAAGCGCGCCTTCGCGACCGCGGACGGATATGTTTCAACGGAAGTCATTAGCAATTCCCTCTGCTCTTCGCGCAAGCGCTCATCGCCGCTTAGCCTTCCGGTCGTCCTTGATGTGACCCTTGAACGTGCGGGTCGGTGCGAACTCGCCGAGCTTGTGCCCGACCATCGCCTCGGTGACGAACACCGGGACATGCTTGCGGCCGTCGTGGACCGCGAAGGTGTGCCCGATGAAGTCGGGGATGATGGTCGAACGACGCGACCAGGTCTTGATGACCTGCTTGGTGTTCTTCTCGTTCTGGACGTCGACCTTCTTCAGCAGATGGTCGTCGACGAACGGACCCTTCTTCAGGCTGCGTGGCATCGGCTACTCCTACCGGTGGTGCTTCTTGCCGGTGCGCCGGCGTCGGACGATGAGCTTGTCGCTCGGCTTGTGTGACTTGCGGGTGCGGCCCTCGGGCTTACCCCACGGGCTGACCGGGTGACGGCCGCCGGAGGTCTTGCCCTCGCCACCGCCGTGCGGGTGGTCGACCGGGTTCATCACGACACCACGGACGGTGGGGCGCTTGCCCTTCCACCGCATGCGGCCGGCCTTGCCCCAGTTGATGTTGGCCTGCTCGGCGTTGCCGACCTCGCCGACGGTGGCGCGGCAGCGCACGTCGACGCGGCGGATCTCACCGGACGGCATACGCAGGGAGGCGTAGGTGCCTTCCTTGCCAAGCAGCTGGATGCTGGAGCCGGCCGAGCGGGCCAGCTTGGCGCCGCCGCCGGGCCGCAGCTCGACCGCGTGGATCACGGTGCCGGCCGGGATGTTGCGCAGCGGCAGGTTGTTGCCGGGCTTGATGTCGGCGTTGGCGCCGGACTCCACGATGTCGCCCTGCGAAAGCCCCTGCGGCGCAATGATGTAGCGCTTCTCGCCGTCGAGGAAGTGCAGCAGCGCGATGTTCGCGGTGCGGTTGGGGTCGTACTCGATGTGCGCGACCTTGGCGTTGACGCCGTCCTTGTCGTTGCGACGGAAGTCGATGACGCGGTAGGCGCGCTTGTGGCCGCCGCCCTTGTGCCGGGTGGTGATCCGGCCGTGCGCGTTGCGACCGCCCTTGCCGTGCAGCGGGCGAACCAGCGACTTCTCCGGATGGTCGCGAGTGATCTCGGCGAAATCGGAGACGCTGGCACCGCGACGACCGGGGGTCGTCGGCTTGTACTTGCGAATTCCCATGATTCTCTAGGTCTCTCTGCTTCCCGCCGGCTAGGCCGGTGCTCCGAACAGGTCGATCGGCTTGCTGCCCGCGGCCAGCGTGACGATGGCGCGCTTGGTGTCCTTGCGCTTGCCGTACCCGGCGCGGGTGCGCTTGCGCTTGCCCTGCCGGTTCAGGGTGTTCACCGACTCGACCTTGACCTTGAAGATCTTCTCGATCGCGATCTTGATCTGCGTCTTGTTCGAGTCGGGGTGCACGACGAACGTGTACACGTTGTCCTCGATCAGCCCGTAGGACTTCTCCGAGATGACCGGGGACAGGATGATGTCGCGGGGGTCAGTGACGGTCGCCATCAGGCCGAAACCTCCTCGTCGGTCTTGGTGTTGGCCGCTGATGTAGCTGTTCAGCGCCTCGACGCTGAACACCACGTCGTCGGCCTTCAGCACGTCGTAGGTGTTGAGCTGGTCGGGCGAAAGCACATGCACGCCAGGCAGGTTGCGCACGCTCAGCGCGCCGGCCTCGTCGCTGCGGCCGATCACGACCAGCACCTGCTTGCGCTCGGTCAGCGTGGCCAGGAACGCCTTGGCGCTCTTGGTCGACGGGGTCTGACCCTCCACCAGCTCGGTGACGGCGTGGATGCGGCCGTTGCGCGCCCGGTCCGAAAGCGCCCCGCGCAGCGCGGCGGCGATCATCTTCTTCGGGCGTGCGCTGGCTGTAGTCGCGCGGCTTCGGGCCGTGCACGACGCCACCGCCGGTGAACTGCGGCGCACGCGTCGAGCCCTGACGGGCGCGGCCGGTGCCCTTCTGCCGGTACGGCTTCTTGCCGCCGCCGCGAACCTCGCCGCGAGTCTTCGTCGAGTGCGTGCCCTGACGGCCTGCGGCCAGCTGCGCGGTCGACCACCTGGTGCATCAGCGCGATGTTCGGCTCGACGTCGAACAGCTCGGCGGGCAGCTCGACGGAGCCGTCCTTCTTGCCGCCCGGGGTGTGGACGTCAATCTTGAGATGTCTTGGCAGCCATTACTTCTCGCCTCGCTTGATTGCGCTGCGGACCATCACCAGTCCACCGTTGCGTCCGGGGATGGCGCCCTTGATCAGCAGCACGCCGTTCTCGGCATCGACCTTGTGCACCAACAGGTTCTGCGTCGTCACGCGGTCGCTGCCCATCCGGCCCGACATGCGGGTGCCCTTGAACACGCGGCCCGGGGTGGCGCAGCCACCGATCGAACCGGGACGACGGTGCACCGCCTGGGCGCCGTGGCTGGCGCCCTGGCCCTTGAAGCCGTGGCGCTTCATGGTGCCCGCGAAGCCCTTGCCCTTGCTGGTGCCGGTCACGTCGACGTAACGTGCCGTCGGCGAAGATCTCGGCGGTCAGCTCCTGGCCGACCTCGTACTCCGCGGCGGCGGCCTCGTCGTCGAGCCGGAACTCGGCGATGTGGCGGCGCGGGTTCACGCCGGCGGCGGCGTACTGCCCGGTCAGCGGCTTGTTCACCTTGCGGGGGCTGATCTCGCCGTAGGCGAGCTGCACGGCGCTGTAGCCGTCGCGCTCCGGGTGCGGATCAGCGTCACGACGTTGGGGCCGGCCTTGACGACCGTCACCGGCACGACCTTGTTGTTCTCGTCGAACACCTGCGTCATGCCCAGCTTGGTGCCCAGAATGCCTTTTCTAGCCATTTCTCTCGGGTCTCCTACTGGATGTTGACGTCGACACTGGCCGGCAGATCGATGCGCATCAGGGCGTCAACGGTCTTCGGCGTCGGGTCGAGGATGTCGATCAGTCGCTTGTGCGTACGCATCTCGAAGTGCTCCCGCGAGTCCTTGTACTTATGCGGGGACCGGATGACGCAGTACACGTTCTTCTCAGTCGGCAGCGGCACAGGGCCAACCACGCTGGCGCCGGTACGGGTGACCGTTTCCACGATCTTGCGCGCCGAGGCGTCAATCGCCTCGTGGTCGTAGGCCTTGAGCCTGATGCGGATCTTCTGTCCCGCCACGCTTCTCCTACCTCACTCCTACTGGGCCCGTGTCGGGCCTGTCTCTCCGGCGCACGTTCGCGCTGGTATGCCGCCGCTGTTTATCTGTCTGTGGTTCACCGGCCCCCGCGGTCGGGTGTGTCGCCCGCACGCACACTCGGCCGCGGCGGAAAATCGTCGCGATCGAGGTGGGGACCGGATGCGCCCGTTAGGGCGCTGGTCGTATGCCCCGGCCAGGCGCGAACCCGGCTCAAGGCAACCCGAACAGTATGCCCTAGATGTGGGGCCTCCTCCAAATCTCTGGCCACGGGAAACCCGCAGCTTTCTTACTCCAGAGTAAGGTAGCTCGGCATGGCAGCCCCGACCACCACTATCGCATGTGGAAACGCCTCGCCGAGCGGCCCGGCGGCAGCCGGCTGTTCTCGGCCGCCGCGATGGTGCGAGTGCCGTATTTCGCGTCGATCGTGCCGCACGTGGTGCGGATGGAGCCCGGCTTCGCCGAGGTGACGGTGCCCAAGTGGTTCTTCGTCTACAACCATCTGCACACCGTGCACGCGATCGCGTCGTGCAACGCCGCCGAGATCGCGATGGGCATGCTGATGGAGGCCACGGTGCCGACCAGCCATCGCTGGATCCCCAAGGCGATGAATGTGCAGTACCTGGAGAAGGCGACGACCTGACTGCGGGCGCAGGCACGGCTGGAGCCGCCGGACTTCGACTCGATCACCGACGGCGTCGAACTCGTGGTGCCCGTCAGCGTCGTCGACAAGTCCGGCACCGAGGTGGTGCACGCCGACATCACGTGTTGGGTGACGCCGGCGTAGCCGTTCATTTGCCATTTTCGACTCCGCAGCCCGTGGGACCCTCGAGGAATGGTTGCGTCGTACGAGGAATTCGCAGCCCAACAGCGGGCAGAGCACCTCAATCCATTCAATCGCTGGTGCGCGGTCGTTGCTTGGTACGGTCTGGCGCCCGCGAGTGCTGTCATGGCGGTACTGGGTAGACCAAGGGCTGGCGCTGCGCTGTTTGCGCTATCGCAACTGGTCATTGTTGCGGGGCATGTCGTCGAGGGAAATCTTCTTGAGCAGGGGCGTATCACCGTCCGCCATCCGATCAGGGTGTTGCGGGCCGACCTAGCAGTCGCCAACGACACGCTCAAGAGCGCGCTGCGGTCCTGACACAGACGTCACTGCAGATACGTGCCATGGCCTTCGCGCACCAGGCCGTCGCCGTCGAAAGTCAGCACCTCGTTGACCAACTCGCCGCGATGGTTGCGGTAGTTGATCACCAACGTCGACTCGCCGCGGTACACGCCGACCACCTCGAAGTGCAGGTCGGGCTGCTGACTTCAACGCGGTCGTCCAGTAGTCCCGCAACGCGGCCTTGCCGCGCACCACTCCCCCGCTCTCGGGCACCACGCGCGCGGCCACCGGCGAGGTGAACACAACATCGTCGTGGAAGTGGTCGAGCACCGCCTCGATATCGTGGGCGTTCCAGGCCCGCACCCATTGGTCCGCGTAGCTCTTCGGATCGGGAGTTGGCATGACGATTAGCCTTTCACGCTCGCCCAGAACGCGCACTGGTGCTCTTGGTCGAAGTCGTGACGACGCGGCTGCCGTCCGGTTGCAGCGACAACACCTTCCCGCTCCGCGCCGCCGAACGTCGGCCAGTCCGGCTGACCCGGCGCCTGCGGGGCCCCGTGCTGACGAACGCGGCTCCAGTAGTCGATCATCTGGTCGGACAAGCGTCTGCTGCGCCGGGATTCAGCGGCGGCGCACCGCCGATGTCGAACAGGTAGCGCAGCTCCAGCGAATGGCTGGCGCCGACCGGGAACGGCAACTGCGCGCAAGCGTCTGGCGCCGGCGCGTCGCGGTCGTTGAACTCGTAGGCGTAGACGGGTTCGTCTCCGGCAAGCGCGTCGGCCATCCGGTCGGCTCACGCAGGCGAACACGCCGTCGGTGACCGCCGCCGAATAGGCAAGCGGCACACTGCCGCATAGCTGTCCAGCGGGTAATGCGCTCCGACCGCGGCGGCGTTGGGGCCGAAGGTGTCCTTGAGCAGCTCCGGGTACTGGTCCGCGGCGTACCACCTGGCCGCGCAGATACTGCAGCGCGACGAACAGCGTGAACTCGTCGCGGTTGGTCCCGATCAACACCGGCACCCGGGCCGCCCGCCCCTCGGCGAACCCGGTGATCGGGTCGACCGGCAGCACCGTCGTCCCGGTGACCGGGCCGGCTCAGCTCGTCGCGTGCCGATGCGGAAGTACCAGACGGCGCTCTCGCAGCTTGTCGGCCGGCAGCGCCCGCAGGCATTGCGCGGCGGATTGCCGGTCGCCGCAACCGAGCTTCGGCCGCGTAGTCGAGGCTGGCCTTCTCCGCGGCGGGCAGGTCGCCACTGCGCCTGGCACGGCCCGCTCTGGATGATCGCCGCGCGGAACAAGCCCCGCGGAGCCCGGCGCGACGAGGTGGTCGCACACCGACATGCCGCCCGCCGATTCGCCGGCCATCGTGACCTTGTCCGGGATCGCCGCCGAAGTCGGCGATGTTGTCGCGCACCCAGCGCAGCGCGGCCTGCTGGTCGGCCAGGCCGTAGTTGCCGACGTCACCCGGCGGGCCGAGCGCCGGATGGGCCAGGAAGCCCAGCGCGCCGAGCCGGTAGTTGATCGTGACGACGACGATGTCGCCCCGCGATGGCCAGCCGGCGCGCGTCGTAGACATCTGCCGCTGCCGTTGACGAACCCGCCGCCGTGGATCCACACCATCACCGGCGGCGTCTCGTCGTCGACGGGCGGCGTCCACACGTTGAGGGTCAGGCAGTCCTCGTCGGTCTGCCTGCCGAGCTCCAGGTCACGCCGGCGATCCTGGATGCACCGCGGGCCGGGGCGGGTGGCATCGCGAACCCCCTGCCAGGCCGGCGCCGGCGCCGGCGGCTGCCAGCGCAGCGGCCCGACCGGCGGTGCGGCATAAGGGATTCCGGCGAACAGCCGGTGATCCGGCGCGACAACGCCCCGCACAGCGCCCGCGGTGGTCTGCACCACCGCCGGATCGGCAGGCGCCGATGTCGCGGGATTCGTGTGGCTTCGTCGCCGCGGCCGCATCCGGCCGGCCAGCAACACCGCCAGCACCAACGCCAGCGAGCGCCGGACTCGGCGGTGAACCGATGCAGGCGGCACGAGGTCCGAGCCTAACGGCAGCAGCTCGGACGCAGCCCTTCCCTAACGTGGCCTCCGTCACATACACTCCGAACTTGACACCCGTCAAGTTCTGCAGCCCGCAGTGAGGAGCCTGTATGAGCACGCCGACGATGGACGACGCCGCGAAGGTCCTGGCCGATCCGACGGCCTATGCCGACGACGCACGGCTGCACGCGGCGCTGACCCATCTGCGGGCGAACAATCCCGTCGCGTGGGTCGACAACCCGCCGTACCGGCCGTTCTGGGCGATCACCAAGCACGCCGACATCATGGCCATCGAGCGCGCCAACAACCTGTTCCTGTCCGAGCCACGACCGCTGCTCGCCACCGCCGAGGCCGACGATTTCGCCAAGGCACAACTCGAGGCCGGGATGGGCCTGCGCACCCTGATCCACATGGACGACCCGCACCACCGCAAGGTGCGGGCCATCGGCGCGGACTGGTTCCGCCCCAAGGCCATGCGCGACCTGAAGGTGCACGTCGACGAGTTGGCCAAGCGCTACGTCGACCGGATGCGCGACGTCGGCCCGGAGTGCGATTTCGTCACCGAGATCGCGGTCAACTTCCCGCTGTACGTGATCATGTCGCTGCTCGGCCTGCCCGAGGAGGACTTCCCGCGGATGCACCAGCTCACGCAGGAGATGTTCGGCGGCGACGACGAGGAGTACAACAAGCGCGGCACCACGCCGGAGGAGCAGCTGGCGATGCTGCTCGACTTCTTCACCTACTTCTCCCAGCTGACCGCGTCGCGCCGCGAACACCCGACCGAGGACCTGGCGTCGGCGATCGCCAACGGCCGCATCGACGGTGAACCGCTGTCCGACGTCGACACCGCGTCGTACTACGTGATCGTCGCCAGCGCCGGCCACGACACCACCAAGGACGCGATCTCCGGCGGACTGCTCGCGCTGATCGAAAACCCCGACGAGCTAGCGCGATTGCGCGAGAACATGGACCTGATGCCGACCGCGGTCGAGGAGATGATCCGGTGGACCACCCCGGTCAAGGAGTTCATGCGCACCGCCGCCGAAGACACCACCGTCCGCGGCGTGCCCATCGCCAAGGGCGAATCCGTCTACCTGGCTTACGTTTCCGGCAACCGGGACGAAGAGGTCTTCGACGAACCGTTCCGCTTCGACGTCAGCCGCGACCCCAACAAGCACGTCGCGTTCGGCTACGGGGTGCATTTCTGCCTCGGCGCCGCGCTGGCGCGGATGGAGATGAACAGCCTTTACTCCGAACTGATTCCGCGGCTGGAGTCCATCGAATTGGCCGGTGAGCCCGAACTGGCCGCCACCACCTTCGTCGGCGGACTCAAGCACCTGCCGATTCGCTACTCGCTGAGGTGATCTCCGACGGATCCTTCGCAAAGCATTTGAGGAACCCGTCGACGGCGGCGACCGCGACCGCCTGGTAGTCGAAGTCTGCCAGCGTGCTGATCCTGCCGAACGCCAGCGGGCCGATCAGCAACGCGAAAGCCACTGAGCGGTCGACGGGTTTGAGTTCCGCGGCGGCCTGCGGGCTGTCGAAGATCGCGTCGAACGGCGCCGAATACTGTTCGGCGAGGCGTTCGCGCAGGGATCGCATCTGTGGGCTGCCCACGTCGTGACGGTCGGGCAGCTGGCCGATGTCCGGCCCCAGCGACAGCCAGGCCATCGCCGTCAACATCGTCGGCACCTCGGAAATCGACTCGGCCCACTTCGAAACGATGGCGATGAGGCGATCGCGCAGTGAACCCTCGTCCGGCGGCATGGGCGCCGGAGGAATGAGGCTCATGAACGACGCGGCCAAAAGGTCGTTGGCGCTTGAGAAGTGGCGATACAACGTCGCCCGCGCCACGTTGGCGCTGCGGGTGACCGCGTCGATGGTCACCGCGCTTGGGCCACCCGAACGCAGAAGAGCCGTCGCGGCGTCGAGCAATCGAGCCCGCGAGCGGGCCGGCCGCGGGTCGCTACTCGCGGTGGTCATGTTTACACCACCTTTCCTACGGAAATAAGACTATCGGTCTCGGAACGAGACTGTTAGTCTCAAAAGTATCCACCATAGGAAGGCGACGACAATGGTCGACACCCTCGACCGGTCCGACCAGGATAACGACGCCTCAATCTCCAACCTGTCCAAGCGCAGACGTGTCTGGCTGCTGACGGTCGCAAGCACCGACGTGTTGTTGGTGATCACGTCGATGGTCGCGCTGAACGCGGCACTTCCGGATCTCGCCGTGGAGACCTCAGCGACTCAGGGCCAACTCACCTGGATCGTCGACGGCTACACATTGGTGTTGGCGTGCCTGCTGTTGCCTGCGGGCGCGATCGGCGACCGGTATGGGCGACGCGGCGCACTGCTCATCGGTCTTGCCATCTTCGGGCTCGCCTCCATTGCGCCGGTGATACTCGACAGCCCGATGCAGATCATCATCGCGCGGGCGGTCGCCGGAGCCGGTGCCGCGTTCATCATGCCCGCGACGTTGTCGCTCTTGACCGCCGCGTTCCCGAAGTCGGAACGCAATAAGGCCGTGGGGATTTGGGCGGGCATGGCGAGTTCCGGTGCCGTCTTCGGATTTCTTGGCACCGGGATCCTGATGCACTTCTTCTCATGGCAGTCGATCTTCTATGCGTTCACGGCCGCCGCGGTCGGCATGTTCATCCTCACGTGCACGATCGGGTCGTCGCGAGACGAAAGCGCGACACCGATCGACTGGATCGGCGCGGTGCTCATCGGCGCCGCCGTCGCCGTGTTCGTGTTCGGCGTCATCGAGGCCCCCGATCGCGGCTGGACCAACCCTGTGGTGTGGGGCTGCATGGCCGCAGGCGTCGCGCTCGCGGTCGCGTTCGCGATCGTCGAATTGCGCCGCACGCATCCCCTGCTCGACATCCGGCTGTTCAGCAGGCCGGACTTCGCGACCGGGGCCGTCGGGATCACCTTCCTCTTCTTCGCCAACTTCGGTTTCTTCTTCGTCGCCATGCAGTACATGCAGCTGATACTGGGCTACAGCCCACTGGGAACGGCGTTCGCGCTCGTGCCACTGGCCATACCGATCCTGATCCTCGGGGCGACGCTGCCTCTGTATCTGCCCAAGATCGGGCTGAGAACGGCAGTGGCGCTCGGACTGCTTCTCATCGCGATCGGCCTGCTTCTGCATGCGAGTGCTGGATGCAAACTCGTCCTATCTCGAGTTTGTCTGGCCCATCCTGATCGTCAGCGCAGGCATCGGCTTGTGCGTCGCGCCGACGACGTCGGCGATCATGGGCGCGGTCCCCGACGAGAAGCAGGGGGTCGCGTCGGCCGTCAACGACACGACGCGCGAGGTCGGCGCCGCGATTGGCATCGCCGTCGCCGGGTCGGTGGTTGCCGCCCACTACAGCAATGTGCTCCGTCCCGCGCTCGCCGGCTTCCCCGAGCAGGTTCGCGGTCCGGCTCTGGAATCCCTGGCCCAGGCGCTCGCGGTCGCCGGGCAGATGGGGCCTCAGGGCAGGCAGGTGGCGCAGCTCGCGGAGAGCGCCTTCCTGCAGTCGATGCATTTGTCCCTGCTGATCCTGTCCGTGATCATCGCTGTCGCAGCGGTTTTCGTCGCCGTCTGGGCGCCGGGCCGCGACGGCCAGCAGTTCCGCTTCGTGCAGCGACTGACGATCGCGGGCGCCGGCGTCAGACGATGAACTCGGCGGCCCGATGGCCGATCATGACGATGGTCGCGTGCGGGCCGCGGCTGGTGATGGCGGGAAGCACCGAGCCGTCGACAACCCATAGCCCGTCGACACCGCGGACGCGGCACTCGGGGTCCACCACCGCAGCCTCATCGTCGGCATTCCCCATCGGCGCGGTGCTGGACAGGTGCTGCGACGTCGACCACGACACCGTCGCCGATTCCGCTCTCGCACCGGCGAGTTCGCGTGCGAGCTCCGCCCCGGCGCGCAGCGCGGTGACGTCCGCCTGCTCGCTGTCGTAGCGGTGTTCGATGACCGGGCTGCGTGTCGGGGTCGTCGGACGCCAGCCGGATCCTGCCGCGGGACGCTCGGCTGCATCAACGCGACTCCGATATGCGGGTGATCTCCTGGGTCGTCGCGGCGTCCGCGGACCATCGCACCGAACCCCGCTGTGTAGGGCCGGATTTCGAGACCATCGGATGTGGTCAACACCGCTTCCAGCGGCGGCAGGCCATGCGACTCAGACCAGTCCACCGGCAACACCCACTCGGGGTGGTCGGACGTCGCCGTACCGACAGGCAGGTCGGCTACCACCGGGATGCCAACCGCCCGCCAGCACATCCTGCGGGCCGACGCCCGACAGCATCAGCAGGTGCGCCGATCCGATTGCACCGGCGCACAGAATGATTCGATCGGCGGTCAGATCGACGGCACCGTCGGGCCCGACGACAGTCAACGCCGACCGCCCGGCCTTTGACCATCCGGATGCGCCCTACCCGGGTGTTGGTGAGCAGCGTCAGATTGGTGCGGTCCATCGCCGGCTGCAGGTAGGCCCCACCCGGGCCCACCCGAGTGCCGCCGTTGATGTTCAGCGGGACCGCACCGACACCGGGCCGCAACGGCGCTTCCGCTCGTCGACCCGTTGAGATCATCGATCCACTCGATAACCGGCTTCTGCAGCCGATTCGACGAATAATGCTGTGCAGCCGTCGAATTCAGCAACGCGTCGAACCAGGATAGGGCCGTCCGAGCCGTGCAGCGGCTCGTCGAAATCGAGGTCGGTTTCGATCGCCCGGAAGTGCGGCAGTACGTCTGACCACGACCAACCCGGCATCCCCCAGCCGTCGAAGTCCGACGGCAGACCGCGGCAGAAGTAGCCGCCGTTGACTGCCCCGGATCCGCCGACCACCGCACCGCGCATGATCTGCGCGTGGCGTACGGGGTCATCGGTCGAGTGTCGTCGGATAACGCCGCACCACCGAGCTGGCGTCGCCGATCGGCAGGCGCAGTCCATCGCTGATCTGGCTGAGCACTCGCGGATCGGACGGGCCGGGGCCGGCCTCGACGACCGTGACCCGGCAGTGCGGATCGGCCGAAAGGCGTTCGGCAAGAACAGATCCAGCGCTGCCGGCACCGACGATCAGCACATCGCTGTGCAAGGCGGCTTCAGGTCCGGATCTGGGGTTTGAGGGCGCCTGCGTGCCGTTCGCGCACCACGCCTGTCCACAGTCCGGCGCCGTATGCGATGTCGTCGAGCCGCTTCAGCAGCACGTAGGTGAGCAAGCCCACACGCTTGGTGTCGTCGTCGGCGTTGCCGTTGCGGGTGATCCAATCGACCACCCCGTCGACAACGGCCGCCACCAGCACCACCTGGCGACAGCGCCGGGACAGCACCGCCGCGATCAGAGCGATGGGCCAGTAGTGCCTGACAGATCGCGGACGCCAGCTGCAGGGCGGCGGACCACAGGCCGTGCGCGGCGACCACCGCCACTTCCTTGGGTTCGGTCTCGACCGTGCTCAGTGACTTCGCGATGCGGCGGCCGGTGATCGTCGGCGACGATCATCGACGCCAGGTAGCCGATGCCCGAGCCCATGGCGAGCAGGATCCACACCACCAGCGTCCATCCGGAGATCACCAGCGGTGCGGTCTTGCCGGGATGCCGGATTGACAGCGGCGCCGCTGCTTCGCCGTAGAAAGACTTGCGCACGAACCACTCTCGCATTTGTGTGCGGTGGTCGTGAGCGACCAGCGCGATGGGTTCGTAGCGCAGCCGGGCGCCCGCCTCGATGAACCGCCAGCACAGGTCGACGTCCTCGCCGGACTTGAGCGTCTCGTCGAACCCGCCCAGTTCCTTCAGCACGGCGCGGCGGCAGATGATGGCCGCGCTGGGGACGTAGGACACCGTGCCGTACGGCACCACCGGCGCCTCGCGCAGACCCAGGTCCAGTGACGAGCGCACCGCCTCGTAGCGGGCCACCAGGTTGTCGGCCTGCCGCAGTCCCACGATCCGCGGCGCGACGAGCGCGACGGCGGGGTCACAGAAGTGGCCGAGCAGCGCCTCCAGCCATCCCGCGCCGCGGCACCACGTCGGAGTCGAGGAACGCCACGAAGTCGGTGTTGCAGGCGGCCAGGCCGGTGTTGCGCGCCGCCGCGGGCCCCTTGCTGCGGGCGTGTCGCAGCACCTGAATGTCGCAGTGCATGTCGTCGAAGTCGCTCTGCTGCACGGGCACGGCCGAGCCGTCGTCGACGACCACCACGCGCATGCCGCGCAGCGTGCCCACCAGGCGAAGCAGGCCAGAGACGTTGTCGCGCACCGGGATAACGACCGTGACGTCGCGGTGCGAGGGGCCGGTGGCCGGCCGCGGATGGGCGACTGTGGCGTCGAGCAATGTGCGGGCAAGCTGCGCGCTGACCGCGTCGTGGACCTCGAGCCTGCCGCCGTTGAGCATGGTCTGCGCGGCGGGCGCGAGACGCAGCAGCCGAGTGGGTGAACCGCCGAGCAGGGCGGAGCCCTCACCGAGCACCTTCACCCGGCGATCCACCTGGACGGCGAACCCGTCGGGCAGCCGCGGTCCGGTCATGTCAGCATCCCGTCGCGGTCCGGTGCCCACCGTGGCGATACGCCGCAAACATGCGTCAACCATCTCGGTGAGGATCCGTTCACCTTCCTCGGCCGTCGCCGTCGTCGGGTCACCGAGAACACCGAGTTCGCTCACGGCTGCGACGCCGCCCTGACGCATCTGCGGCATCAACTGCGCCAGCGGCGCGCTGTTGCCGGGGAGGCGCTCATCGAGCCACACGTCGCTCGGCGAAATATGTAGCAATACAGACGTTTCGGTGTGGCCGGCGTGTGCATCGGCGTTCGCCGCCGTGCATGAGCACCAGCCGGCGTCGCGCCCCTCGTAGCGAAGCAAAGCCACCGCGGCCGCCAAGCGCCTCGACGTTTCCGCCGTGTCCGTTGACGAAGACGAGGCGCGATGCCCATTGCGACGCGGACCGGCCGAACTCCACCAGCAAAAGCCGCAGCGCCGACGTTCCGATCGAGACGGTGCCGGGGAAGCCTTCGTGCTCGCCGCTCGCGCCGTAGCCGATCGCGGGAGCCAGGGTCCAGTTGGATTCATTCCGCTCGGCGAGCCGCTCAGCAACCGAGCGGGCGACAGCGGTGGCGATGCGGGTGTCGGTGTCCAGCGGCAGGTGGGGTCCATGCTGCTCAACCGAACCTACCGGGATAATCAACGCGGGCGACGTGCTCTGCAGCTGTCTCGACGTTGAGTTCGCGAGCTCGCTGGGAAAAGCCACCCGCCGATGGTAGGCCGAATTCACCTGGCGTGCGCCAATTGTTGGCGCATGCGCAGCAATTGATTTCCGAGAATTTTCCGCAGCCGGCCGCCGATTGATCACGCCAGTCCCCTCCGCCACGCCTGTACCAGGATCTTCGGTGCCGACGGTGTTGCCGGTCAGTCGTCGGCGCCGGTGGGCACGCCGAGCGCGCGGGTGAAGCCCGGCGGGACGAGGATGTCACCGGCAACAAGATCGTGGACCGACGCGCGACCCAGGCCCATCAACGCCGAGTCGATGCCTCCGCGCAAGACGTCGAGCACGTTCTCGACCCCGGCTTGACCGTTGGCCGCCAGGCCCCAGAGGTAGGCACGGCCGATCATCACCGCGCGCGCGCCGAGCGCCAGCGCCTTGACCACGTCGCTGCCCCGCCGGATGCCGCCGTCCAGCAGCACCTCGACCTCGTCGCCGACGGCGTCGGCGATCGCGGGCAGCGCCCTAATTGACGCGGGCGTGCCGTCCAGGTTGTTGCCGCCGTGATTGGACACGGAAATGGCCGAAACACCCGCGTCCACAGCACGTTTGGCGTCATCGACACGCATCACGCCCTTGAGCATGAACGGGCCGCCCCACAGCTCGCGCAGCCAGGCGATGTCCTCCCACGTCGGGGGTGGCGTGCCCATCCACTCGCCGTAGGCGGCGAAGAACGGCGGCCCTGGCTCGCCGCGCGACGCCTGGTTGGGCACCCGCAGGTTCGGCGGGCGCATGGTCTTGGCCCACTGATAGAGCCACCGCGGCCGCGTCAGAGCCGTCGGGCAGCATCCGCACCGTGGTGCCGCAGGTTCATCTCTTCGGGGATCTTGGGGCTGCCCCAGTCGCGGCCGTGCGAGAAGCTCCAGTCGGTGGTGACGATGAGGCCGACCGCGCCGGCCGCCCGCGCGCGCTCCACCCGCGCCGCGATCGCGTCGCGGCCGCCGAGCCAGTACACCTGGAAGAAGAGCTTGGGGTTGGCGGCGATGACCTCTTCGATCGGCTTGCTCGCGAACGAGGACAGTCCCATCGCGGTGCCGCGGGCGGCTGCCGCCCGCGCGACGGCGACCTCACCGTCAGGGTGCACCGCCTGCACACCGGTCGGTGAGATCACCACCGGCAGCGAAATATCCTGTCCCATAACGGTTGTCGCCAGATCACGCTTCTCCAGCGCGCCGATCACGTGCGGCGCGAAGCCGAGCTCGGCGAAGGCGTCGACGTTGTCGGCGACCGTCACGCCCTTCTCGCTGGCGGCGAGCAGCGCGGCGTAGACCGACTTGGGCAGCCGCTTCTTGGCGAGCTGCTGAGCGAACGCCACCGTCTCGAACCAGGTGTCGTCGAGCCATGATTACACCGGGCTTTCGTTACAGATGCCGAGCGTGGCGGCTTGGTCAGCAGCGTTCGAGCGGGATCGGCCCCTGCTTGGTACCGCGCGAGTGGTCGCCGCTGGGCCTGGGCTTGACCCGCTCCTGCTCGAGCGCGGGGGCGCCGTAGCCCACCACGCATTCGGGGTCGGGCCCGTCCAGCGGCAGGCCGGTGAAGAACTTGGCGGCCATGCAGCCGCCACGGCAGCTGTCGTAGTGCCCGCAGCTGCTGCACGCACCGGCCGATTGCGGTTCCCGCAGCTCCCGGAACAGCGGCGCGTTCTTCCAGACATTGTCGAAGCCAGTCCCAAAGCCTGAGTCCGACAGGATGTTTCCGGCGAGGAAGCGATCATGGATGGCGAACGGGCAGGCGTAAACGTCGCCGACCGGGTCGATGAGGCACACCACCCGACCTGCGCCGCACAGGTTCAGTCCGGCGAGCGCGCCGGGCTCGCCAAGGCCCGACAAGTGGAAGAAGGAGTCACCGGTGAGCACCCCGTCGCCCTTGGCCACCAACCAGTCGTAGAGCTGCACCTGCTGCTCGGCGGTCGGATGTAGTTCGTCCCACACGTCGGCTCCGCGGCCCGACGGACGCAACCGGGTGATGCGCAAAGTCGCGCCGTAACGCGCTGCCAGAGCGGCGAATTCATCGAGTTGGTCGACATTGTGCCGCGTCACCACGACGGAGATCTTGGCGTCCTTGAAGCCTGCGTCGGCCAGATTCTCCAGCGCCCGGATCGCCATCGCGAACGAACCGGGGCCGCGCACGGCGTCGTTGACCTCAGCCGTCGCGCCGTCAAGCGAGATCTGCACGTCGACGTAATCGCTTGCGGCCAACCGCTTCGCCACCTGCGGGGTGATGCGCACGCCGTTGGTGGAGAACTTCACGCCGACGTGATGCGCGGTGGCGTAGTCGACGAGTTCCCAGAAGTCCGGCCGCACGGTGGGCTCGCCGCCACCGATGTTCACATAGAACACCTGCATGCGCTCGAGCTCGTCGATGATGTCCTTGCACTGCTGGGTCGTCAGCTCGCGCGGGTCGCGCTTGCCCGACGAGGACAGGCAGTGCACGCACGCGAGGTTGCACGCGTAGGTGAGCTCCCACGTCAGGCAGATCGGCGCGTCGAGGCCGTGCTCGAACTGCTCGACCAGCCGGGGCACCGGTGCTATCCGGCGCGAGCGCCGAATCAGTGGGGCCATGGTCTCCTCGTTACGAGCATCTTGGACTGGGCCAGCACGCCGAGCGCGTGCAGATAAGGCGCCTGCTGCGCGTCGTCGATTCCGGCGGCGCGGCATGCCGAACGGGCGTCGGGGTGGTCGCTCAACGAATTGACCACCTCGACGATCGTCCGGTTCTTCAGGAACGACAGCTTGCGCGTGCCGAAGTGATACAGCAGCGCACCGAAGGGCTCGGGCCGCACCGCCACCTGGTGGTGCAGCCGCCAGCTGAGGTCCGGATCGAACGCCGCAACAGGCGACGACACCGTCAGTAGACCCCGCACATCCCGTCGATCGACACCTCTTCGACCAGGGTCTCGGTGACGAGTTCGGCTTCGGTCTCGACTTGCTGGTTAGGCTCCATGAACAGCACCTTTCGTCGCGTTGGGTCTCGACAATGTGACCGAGGTCGCAATAATATGGCATCGAGTGCCTAAATGGAAGGGTGGGTTGAGCGTGCGGCCAATTTCCCAGCACCGTGTCGGCCGTCGACGCTCCACGACCACCGACCACATCAGCAATGTGGCCATCGACCTGTTCGCCGCGCACGGCTTCGACGAGGTCAGCGTCGACGACGTCGCCGAAGCCGCGGGCATCGCCCGCCGCACCCTCTTTCGCTACTACCCGTCCAAGAACGCCCTGCCGTGGGGCGACTTCGACGCGCACCTCGACCACATGCGCGATCTGCTCACCGAACTGGAACCCGATGTCCCGATCGGCGAGGCGCTGCGCACAGCGCTGTTGGCGTTCAACAGCTTCGACGAGCAGGAGACCGCCAGGCACCGGCAGCGGATGCGCGTCATCCTTCAGACCGCTGCGCTGCAGGCGTATTCGATGACGATGTATGCCGGCTGGCGGGCCGTCGTCGCCGCATTCGTCGCGCGGCGGCTGGACGCCAAGGCAGCCGACCTCGTCCCTCAGACCGTCGCATGGACGATGCTCGGCGTCGCGCTTTCGGCCTACGAACACTGGCTGGCCGACGAGTCCGTATCGCTGGCACAGGCGCTCGGCGACTCATTCGACACGGTCCGGCAGGGGCTGGACGCGTTGAATCGGGGCTGACCACCCGTGTCGCGAATCACGTTGGCGGGCAGGCAGTGAGGAGTAGTTCGGCGAGCTTGGCGCTGGCGGGTGCGATGTTCGCAGGCCCCGCCGAGGCGAGGTAGATGGTCCACATCAGCGCCGGCCGCACCGCCACCGCACGGAGGTCGGGATAGCGGCTTGCTTCGCTGGCGGGCATGAAGATGGTGCCGAGGCCCTGTCGCACCAAGTCGGCTGCAATCGAGTAGGAGGCCGACACTTCATAGGGCGTTTGCGATGCGACGCCCGCCTCGGCGAACGCGTCCTCGACAAGTCTGCGCAGGCCGAATTCGGCAGGGAACCCGATCAGGTCTTCCGCGGCGAGATCGGTGAGGCTGACATGGATCGCGCTGCGCTAGGTGATGGTCGGGCCTGCAGACGTACGCCATCGGCTCCTCGGAGAGGAGCCGCATCTCGATACGGGCCGGAAACCGGTCCGGTGCCGACACCAAGGCCAGGTCGAGCGAGCCGTCGGCAATCGCGGACAGGTACGCCATGGAGCCGGTTTGGCTCTGCCGCAGTCTGATTCGGACATACGGGTAGGTGCGGTGAAATTCTCCAAGCACTCGCGGAACATCGAGCGCGCCGAATGTTATGAGGGACCCCAATTCAACGGTTCCTGACAGCTCGCCGCGGTAGTCGCTGATCGAATCCTTGGCCAGCCGCGCGGTGTCGATCACCCGGCGTGCGTGCTCACGAAAGAGCTCGCCAGCCGGGGTCATTCGGATCTGCTGCTTGGACCGGTCGAACAGTTCGACCCCCAACTCCTTTTCCAGCTTGCCCACCGATGTCGAGAGTGCGGATTGCACAACGTGCACTCGCTGTGCGGCGCGCGAGAAGTTCATCTCGCTGGCGACCGCTATGAAGTACTCGAGCTGGCGAAATTCCATTCTTCCAGTCTATCTATTCTGTAGATGAAGTAGATCAAAAACGTTCGTTGGACTTGATGACACCTGGTTGCTGTCATAAAGGGGACAACCAACACAGAAAAGGCACTCCAATGAAGAGGATCGAACGAGCCGCCGTGGCAGGCGGCTTGGCGGCCATCGTCGGCCTCGGCTCCCCCGGTCACGCCCTCGCCGTGGGTGATGCGCCGGCCGTCGTCCTCCCCCTACCTTCCTGAAAGGACCGGTGTAGAACATGTTGGCAACAGGGAACGTAAAGGTCACCGATCTCCTATCCGCCACCCCACCCTGGATTCCAGAAGGTGCGCATGCGATGACGCAACTTGTCGAACTCCCTCCCGCCGACGCTGGTGTGGCGCCGCATCGTCACTCCGGACCGGTGTTCGGCTACGTGCTGGAGGGCAGAATGCTCTTCGAGCTCGAGGGCGAAGCGCCCCGCGAAATCGTTGCGGGTCAAGCATTCTGGGAGCCTGGCGGTGATGTGGTGCACTACCAGGTTGCGAACCTGGAACCGAGCAACTGGACCCGCTTTCTCGCGGTGTGCATCTGCGCTCCCGGCGTCGACATGATCACCATGCTCGAACCGGAAGAGATCAAGGCCCGCGACCATCTGCGCCATCCGAGTGTTCGCCAGCATGCTGGCTGACGCACACAACAAGAAACGAGGTTTGGATATGCAAGCGATCGTCGCGCGAGACCGCGCAGCAGGCATCTCGGGGCTTTCCCTGGCAGAGGCCCCATACCCGCACGCCGCGGAGAACGATGTCGTCGTCCGGGTCCATGCGGCAAGCTTCACCAAGGACGAACTCGAGTGGCCGGGGACGTGGACGGACCGCGCGGGGCGTGACCGCACACCGACCATTCCCGGACACGAACTGTCGGGAGTCGTCGCCGAGTTAGGTTATGGCACAACCGGTCTGACGGTCGGCCAACGAGTGTTCGGCCTCACCGACTGGGCCCGCAACGGAACGCTCGCGGAATACGTCGCGGTCGAGGCCCGTAACCTCGCGCCGCTGTCGGCCGGCATCGATCACACGGCGGCCGCAGCGCTGCCGATGTCCGGACTGACCGCGTGGCAGGGGTTGTTCGACCACGGACAACTGGGGGCCGGGCAGACTGTCCTCATTCACGGCGCCGCCGGAACGGTCGGTTCGATCGCCGTGCAACTGGCACGCGAGGTGGGAGCACGGGTGGTCGGAAGCGGGCGCACCACACAGACCGACACGGTGCTCGGTCTCGGGGCCGACGCTTTCCTGGACTTGCAACAGGATCGGCTAGAAGACATCGGCGAGGTCGACGTGGTGTTCGATGTGATCGGCGGCGAGATCCTTGATCGCTCGGCACAACTGGTGCGTCCGGGCGGTGCCCTCGTTACGATCGCCGAACCCCCGCGGGTGCGGCCCGAAGGCGCGCGGGCGATCTTCTTCGTCGTCGAACCCGGTCGCGCCGGACTCGAAGCCCTTGAACTTCGGCTGAAGGACGGGCGGCTGCGTCCAATCATCGGAGCGGTGCGCCCACTGGCGGAAGCGGCATCGGCATTCGCCGACCGTCCCACCCATGGCAAGACCATCATCCGAATCACCTAACGGGACGACGCAGATTAATTTTCACAATGGGGCGTCGGAGTTCGGACCGCGACGGCGACTATAAGGGTGTGAGCGCCGAACCGGATGGTAACGACGGTCCTCGGGCACTGCTGGCGGCGTACGACGATGCACTGCCGGTGGTGTACGGGTACTTCATCCGGCGCTGCGGTGACCGCGGAACGGCCGAGGACCTGACGTCGGAAACCTTTCTCGCGGCGATGGACGCCGCCCGCAAGGAGACGCCGCCGCCCATGACCGTGCCCTGGCTGCTGGGGGTGGCCCGGCACAAGCTCGCCGACCACTACCGGCGTCGGCACGACCGGTTCAGCATCCCGATGGCCGAACTGCCCGAGCCGGTCGACCCGGCTGACGGCTGGGATGCGGCACTGGACCGCATCGTCGCCGAGAGCGTGCTGGCCAGGCTCTCCGAACAGCACCGCACGGTGCTGGCGCTGCGCTACATGGACGACTGCTCGGTGCCCGAGTGCGCCGAGCTGATCGGGCGCACCGTGCACGCCACAGAGGCTCTGCTGGTGCGGGCCCGCCGCGCCTTTAGACATCAGTACCCGAGCCGGAAGGAGGGAAGTCATGAATAACAGCCACGATCCGCTGAGTGTGTTGCATGGCGACGAGCTTCCGGTCCAGCCCGATCCGGCGTTCGCGGCCCGGCTGCGCTCACGTCTCGAATCCGCTGCGAATCTTTTTGAAGCCCAACCCAATCGAACACAAGGAGTTGTCATGAGTGGCACCGACACCGCTATCGCCGAGCTCAGCGAGCCCGCCGCAGAACCTGCTGTTGCAGCGGCTCCCCCGCGGCCGGCGGCGCTGCCGTATCTGACCGTTGCCAACGCACGCGATGCCATCGCCTGGTACGTCGACGCCTTCGGTGCGTCGGTGGTCGGAGAACCGTTCGAGATGGACGACGGTCGCATCGGGCATGCCGAGCTGGCCATCGCGGGCGGTGTGCTCTACCTCGCCGACGAGTACCCCGAGATCGGTCTCAAAGCACCTGACCCGCAAGCGACTTCGGTGAGTCTTATGCTGCACGTCCCCGATACAGACGCGACATTGGAGCGGGCGCGCGAACGCGGTGCAGAGGTCCAGCGGGAGCCGTATGAGAACTACGGTTCGCGCAGCGCCACGATCGTCGACCCGTTCGGGCATCGCTGGATGCTCAGCGGGCCGGTGACCGGCGCCGCGGTGCCGATCCAGCACGGGGACGTCGGCTACATCTCGGTGTGGACGCCCGACGCCGACCGCGCCGCGACCTTCTACGGTCATGTGCTCGGGTGGACGTACGATCCGGCGACCCACCAGGTCACCAACACCACGCAGCACATCGGGATCTTCAGCGTCGCCAGCCCGCAGGGGATGCTCTGCTGCTACGCGGTCGCCGATCTCGCGGGTGCCAGGCAGTCGATCCTTGACGGCGGCGGCAGCGTCGGCGAACTTCAGGAGTTCGACTTTGGCACGGTGCTCGATGCCACCGATCCGCAGGGCATGGCGTTCGCGGTGTTCCTGCCGGCGCCGGGAACACCGCGGCCACAGCTCAATGGCTCTGGGCCAGGCGAGGTTTCGTATATCACCTACGAGGTGACCGACTCGACGGCGTTCAGGGCTTTCTACAGCCGAGTGCTGTTCTGGACCTTCGAGCCGGGTCGCATCGACGACGGATGGGGAGTTCAGCAGACCCATCCGATGGCGGGTGTCGCGGGCGGCAGCACCCAGCTGGTGACCGTTCCGATGTGGACGGTGGAGGACGTCGACGCCGCGGTGGCGCGGGTCCGCGAGGCAGGCGGCACCGTTATCGACGAGCCGTCGCAGCAGGCCTACGGGAAGTCGGCTCAGTGCACCGACGACCAGGGCAGCCGCTTCTACCTCGGCGAGTTCTGACCGAGATCTAGAACGTGAGCACGGCCGACGTATCTGCGCTCGGCGTGTTCACCGGCATCTCCTGCTCCGCCAACACGACGTTGGGTGTCCCCGCAAGAGAAGCGATGCCCCTGACGTGGTAGGTGACATTGCGTTGGACGATGCCTGCATTCACCGATCCAGTGGCCGGGAAGACACCCAACGTCACCCGGCTTGATTCCGGCTGGCCGTCCTCGAGGACGCTCACGGCGACCACGATGTCGCTCGGATTGCCAAACATGTGGACGTCGAACGTCAGGCGCAGTGTGCCCATCCCGCCGAATACGTTCCCTGGTGTGGCCTCGTCCATCGCGTCAAACAGGCCCGTCAGATCGACCAATCCAGTCCAGAACGTCGAGTCTCGGTGCCCGTCGGGATCGGCGATCCAATTGAGCCCATCGCTGAATGTCCCGTCCGCGTCAGCGGGCTGGATGCCGTAGTGCGTATGCATCGGGTCCATCTTCGCGATCGCGAAGTCCTCGATCTTGTAGGTGTGAGCCGTCAAGCGCCCTTCGAGGTAGTCCTTGAACAACCGGAACGCCTGATATGGGTCCTCCAATAGCGGTCGCTCCTCCGGCGTAAGGCCCAAATGCGCAGCCATCAGGTCGATTCGGAGATCCCTGGCCAAGCGCTGGCCGCCACGGCGCGTCCGTTTGTCGATGGACATCGCTCCTATCTCGGAGTCGTAGGTCATCGACCGCCGGCTCAGGTTCGACGACGAGATAGAGCACCAGATGTCGTCGACGACCATCATCTTGCAGTGCACATAGATGGGTTCGCGGGCATCGTTGACGATTCCGAACACCGCAACCCGGGCGGCGACATCGCGCGGTCCTCCTGGCCCGGCGTCTGCGGCGCCGTACATGAGAATGGACAGGTTTCGGCGCCTCTGCGCGTACAGCATGAGATCCGCAGTTTCCTTCTCGTGCAGATCCTTTGGCAGCAATAGCATCACGAACTCGATGCGGTTCTCGAACAGTGCATTGTGCAGCCGCTGAGCCATATCTTGGTTCCAAAAGTACTGATCCTCGATGTAGACGAACCTGCGGGCCGCGGCGATTGCCTGATGGTAGGACTTCTCGACCGAAAGGTCGCCGAAGTCAGGGTTGAGGAAGCTGTTGTAGGTGGGCGTGTACGGCGCGAGCGTGCGGTTGATCTGCACTGTGCAGGGGCCATCCCCCATCGTCACGGAGCTCAATGCCGTGACTCCTGGTTCGAAGACCCCGATATCGTCGATGGCCGGCACCACCGTCCAGCCCGGATCGGTGCCACCCGTGAACTCGGGGAACTGCAAGGCCGCATTCCAGCGCTGGCGGAAGTTGCGGTAAACGTCCCACGCCGCCTTGCCCCGCACTCGGCAATGAAGATCGTGCCAGGGATCGCTCTGCCGATCCGGTTCCACTTGATCGTGTCGCCGGATGTCCCAGCGACTGCTCATCAGGTCTATCCCGCCAACGAAGGCCATCACGCCGCCACCCTCGGCCACGGTTCTCGCGGTCCGGATGAAGGCGCCCTTTTGGTGGTGGACCGCGCTCTCCCTGCGGGCAAGTTCGTCGTGGATGGCCTGACCGCGATGGCCGCCGATCCCCGCGTTCACCGCGGCGACCATTCCGGTGGCGCCGAAGATGGCCGCGGTTAGCGTCGCGTCATAGCCGCGCCACGCCAGTAACCGGGTGTCGACTCCTGCGAGCATCGACTCCTGTACCGCACCGAGCACTTCAGTGGGATGGCCCACCGCACCGCCGGCCTGCGCTTGCGCGTCGGAGACCTTGAGCGCCCAGAACCAGTCGCAGTCCTTCGGTTCGGCCGTCGTGTCGCCGAGGCCAAGCAGCACCCAGTCCCGCAGCGCGAACGGCTCGACAGGGATCCGGATCTCCGTGGTGTTGTTGGGACCGAGCAACTCGCCGTGGACTTCTCCGGTGTGGGTGTTGATGACGACGACAGGCCTCTGCGTGGGCAGTCCGCCGGGGTCGATGACCACGACCGCCCTTCCAGGAGTTCCGTCGAACTCGAGGCGGGCGGGTATGGCTGGGGCCGCAACTGCACTGGGCGGCGGATCCGGCAGGTCGGCGTCACCCGACGATCTCACGCGCTTGGTGCCCTTGCCCGAGGTCGCCACCGATGACGGGTCTGGATCGTCGGGACCGGGTGTCCAGCTCACCACGTGCAGCCGGCCGCTGCTGGGCTCGCCGTCCTTGTAGAACGCGGTAAGGGCGAGCAACCCGGTCGTGCCGGCGAATCCCCAACTGGTGGCCTGCGATCCGAGCGGCGCGACCACGCCGTAGAGGTCAGCGTTCACCTGCAGCCCCGGCAGGTTGGGGTCGTCACCCTTGACCGCAGTCGAGATCGCCGTCTGCCGTAGGCCGACGAAAGTACCTGGAGGAAGCGGGTTTTCCGGTACCAGGGCCCACATCCGGTAATCGCTCAAAGCGTCGGAGCCCATGATGGCGTTCGTCTGGTTCGGCGGCGAGCCAATGGGCGCAGGCCAGAAGACCGGGACGACGTGAAATCCGCTTGACAGTAGCTCATCCGGCGTGGGAGGCGTCTGTCCCTGTGTCCGCGGAGCGGCGATCTGCGCGCGCCTGCCGAGCATCGCGGTATTTGGATGGATCCACGCGTTGCTCAACAGGATTCGCGCCCTGGCCTTGAGGTCCGGATGTGGGAGGATAACGGTGGCGTTGGGGTCCAAAGCGGGAACATGATCGTCGGAGTCGTACGATTCGAGAACGTGAGTGGCGCGCATCGCCCGATACACGGCGCGCAGCATGTCCTTGCCGTCGATGAGTGGGATGACCTCGTTGCCGTCGGTGTAGCGCTCGAACGCATCGCTGCCCGCTGATTTGTTGCGCGGGTTTGCACTTCCTGGGAACCATGCGGCGAAGTCGGTGACCTGCACACGCAGGAAACTTCGCGCTGCAAGGCTGGCCTTGATGCGCTTGGCGAGAGTGCCGTGCGGCGACAGCGAAAGGCGTTGTTCATCGCCGGCCAGCTCCAAATCCACCAAGGGCGAGCTCGACGACACGGGCATTCCGTCGACCACCACCACGCCGTGTGCTGGCACGTCGGCGGTGTCGCCGCTCGAACCGGTCGGGAAGGTCAGTTTGCGGTCCGGCGTCACCGGACCGGTCTCGGAGTCGGGATCAGCAACGGAGACATACGGTTTGCCCGCTGCGTCGCTGACCACGATGATCTGCCGTTGCGGGGCTGCCCAGGTGATTGTTCCAGGATCCTGGACGCAGAGGTCCTTGAAGTCGCCGTCAGCGAGTTCTCGAAATGTGGCGAAGACGAAGTCAGGGTCCATCACCAGGCCCTGCGAGTCGAATGCCCGGATCTCGATCGGGTCCGTGGCGACGGTCAGCTGGTCACCGGCGTTGATGTACAAGGGTATTCGGCCCTGGGTGAATTTGGTGATGTCGACCGTCGAGCCGATCTGCGCGGTGGCGATCGCCTGTGCCCTGACGCTCATGTCCCCAACGCCCCTGAACCAGAACCAGCGAGGCGCAGGCATCTGCGGCAGATCCCACTCGGCGACGCTGGTGGGCACCTCCAGCGACGAGAACACGTATTCGAGCCGACGGAATGCGCCGGGCCATGTTTCGAGAAGCAGGTCATGCTCGGCAAGCACCGCGGGATTCTGCCGTGGCCCGAACGCCGAACCGTCGACCCGCCGAAGCCGCGGCCAATGCGGAATCACATCAGCATCGTTCAGGGACGCCGGGACGGTCCACAACATGCCATTGACCGGCGCACGCAGCGGCGCGATGCCGAAGTCGGCCAGCAGCGAATCGAAGACACCGGTGCCGTCGACGTCACCGAAGCTGTGCGTGACGGCAGCAGCAATCGGGCGGGAGTCAAAGGGCAGACAGTACTTTGGCCTGCCTGCGCCGTCGCCGATCCAGTCGAAGGCAGCGTCTAGGAGGCTGGCGGTCATGGCGCCTCCTCCTGCTGGTTGCTTTGCGCCTCCAACGCGCGCGGGTCGCGCACCCTCAACATGTATCGGAAGACCGCCCCGCTAGGCGCCTGGTCCTCGATCGTCAGTTGGTAGCCGTCTCCGTCGAGCTGACTGGGCAACGACGCGGTGTCGAGCCTGCCGTCCTGGGCTATGCCCGTACCCGCTGCCGGCGTCCAGCCGATCGTTCCTACCCGTCTTCTCTGGAGGTAAAGCGCCAGGTCTCGCCGACTCACGTGGGCAGTGATACGGACCTGTCCGCCGGGCATCCGACGCGCCTCATCGATCACCGGCGGCACGGGCGGCTGACTGCTGAATGCGCGACCGACGACCGCGGCGGACGGCGATGAGGCACCGTATGGCCCCACCGCAACGGCGCGATACCAGTAGTCGACATCTGGGTAGAGGTCGCTATCGGCTACCTCGAATCCCGATGCACTGGAAGGAATTTCAGCGACAATGCGCATCATCCGCACGTCGTCGACGGTCTGGGAGTCCCTGCTGCGGTGCAACCGAAGCGTGGTCACATCGCCCGGATCCGTTCCTGCGATGGAGATCGCGATGGATCGGTCGCCGGCGCGGACCTCGGTGATCAGCGGCGGCACTGGCAGGCGTGACACTGGCGCGGCGGCGACAACGAACGCTGACCCCGCCGTCGGCCACGCCGGCCGTACGCCTGCGGCGCTGCTCGCCTGCACGGTGAACACAGTGAGTCCAGTCTCGTTGGCGTTCAACTGCGCGATATGGGATCCGGCTCCGCCGAGATACGGATGCTCGTGGTCCGGAGTGAACACATCGTGGTGCACAAGCGCCGCCGAACGAAGGACCGCGGCCCGTTCTGCACGACTCATCGCGTCATAGGCATCCATGTCGGTGCCTGCCGCGGCAAGCAGTGCGCGACCAGATCCTCGTAGTACACGCGTGGGGCCTGTTCCCAGAGTCGGCCAATCGATCATCAAGGCACACAGCCCCAAAGTGTCTGGCTTGGCGGCGATTCGCACGTCGCCAGGCATGGCGGGCACCACGGGGGGCGTCTCGTCAAACCGCCGTGTCTCGGCGTGTGCTCCGAACGGGCTCTTGTTGGCGAACGCGTCGACGGCGCGCACCGTCGCGCTGACTATCGCCACATCGTCGGTGTCGAACGGCACTGTCACCGGGCCGATGTCCACCGCGATCCGGTCACCACCGCCCTCTTCGGCCGGGATCGCCGTGGCCACCACCGATCCGGTCAGCCCCGGCGGAAGGCCCGACACGACAAGTGCTGGCCACGACACCGTGACCGGCAGCGCCGCCGATCCTGGTGACCACTCGAATCGTCCCCACGTCGACGGGTTGCCCTCGACGGAGCGATCCACCGTGTGCTGCACGAGGTGAACCTCGAAGTGCGCCAAGTCCGGCGCGATCACGGTCTGCTGGTGCGTCCAGTCGAATGAGATGGTGGCCGTCGGCCAGACTGGTGCGTCCGACGCAGCGCCTGTGAGCTGCATATTCAACGCTGTCGGCGCCGGCGGCGGGATGGTGTCTCGCACGTCGGCGGTCGCAGTTGATTCCCCGCTGAACCGGCCCCACAGATCCATGCCGCGCAGGCTCCAGGTATAGATGCCCCACTCGGGCACGCTGCGGTCGATCAGCCGCAGCCTGCCGTCGAACGGTTGCCTGCGGGTCGGCACGTGGGGCAGCAGTAGTCCTGTGTCGTCGTCCTTGTGATGGAGGATGTCGACGGCAGAGCCGTGCTGCCTGAGCAATTCATAGAAGATCAGGCTGGCGGCCCGGTTCTCAAAGATCCCGCGAGAATCAGCCGCCCAGCTCAACTCCACCTGCGCCGGCATCGGTGTTGCGTTGAGATCGGGATAGGGCCGAGCCTGTAGGCCGGCGGGCGGATCGGGCGAACCAACGGGTCTCATTGCGATTGCCGTCGCCATTGCCAGGCAGATGTCGTCACGCTCGGACCTGGCGTGGTGGGGCCGCGACGACGGGGACATGCTCCATAGCACCCAATCGGGTCGGACGTTGGTGCGAACGACGTAGTCGTAGACCCCCGCTGGGTCGACATTGTCGGTTGTCATCAAACCTAGAATTCGCGCGATCTGTGGATCACTGGCCGCCGCGTACAAATGGTCGAACGGCCGCGCTGGGACTGTGATCGGATCCGGGTCGGTTGATGGCGGGTCCACTTCAAGCGTTTGGACAACCTCGACTTCGGCCTGTGGGATGTTGTCGGCCAGCTCCCCCTTCAGGAAAAGACGCATGGCGTCATCCATGCCGGCGAAAGTCTCGCCTAGATAGCGGGTCTTGAGATTCGTCTCGACATCCTGAGACTGGTTATCCCATGGCAGGTTTCGATTGGGCGGCGCGAGGGCCAGCCGCTTCGCAGCGACCTCTTCGCCAGCCATGGAGTTCCACTGGGGGTAGATGCTTGGGGCATCGGTGAGCGGAAGCATGAACGTGTCAACGGGCTGCCACCCTGGAGCCGCCGCGTATTCGCGGACCGTGACCCACTGCACGCTTCGCAAGACCGCATCGGCGCCGGTGAGTCGAACTCGTTCGATCAGCGACCCCTTGAGAAGCAGCGTCTCGGTGACCCACGCGCCAGTTCCCCTGGTTGGCCGCAGCCGAGCGCCGTCTTGGTAACGCAGTTCAGGATGGGCGTTGTAGTAGCCGTTGACGACAACGCTGCCCGTCCTGCGGCGGCGGCTCAGGGTGAGCCGGACGAATGCCGCCGGGTTGGACAGGTTGGGACCCGGCGGGAAGGACGGCCCAGGCCCTGCCGGACCGAAATCCAGCGTGATCTCCTGACCGTCGACGCGCATCATCGCGGGCGATCCCGGCGTGAGCGCACGGTAGGCAAAGCCACCGACTTTGGAGATGGTCAGTCCGCTGACGAACCGGCGGGTCAGCCCGAATCCTACGTCGTTCTCGCTCGTCGGCTGGCCATGGATCAGCGGACTGGCGTTGGGTGGATCCCACACTGCGCCAACCAGACTCGGGTGCCGACTTAGCGCGAAACCCGACCGTGGAAAACCGACGTAGGGCCCGAAGAACCAACGCAAATGCCGACCGTCGGGCACGTCCTTGTCGTCGGCGGTACCCAAGCCGACGAGGGCGAGCAGGTTCGGATCGACCCACGTGCTCATGGTGCGGGCTCCGGAGCGAACACCGGCGGGACGGCAGGGACTTCGAGGAAGCGGGAGGCTGACTCGGTTGCCGGTTGACCGTTCGCGTCTTCGAACGACGAAGTCAATGAGAAGGTCAAGGTTCCCGGAACGGCGGGCGCGTCGAAGAGCAGCAATATGCGGCTGCCGTCGTCGCGGTCAAGGCGCCGCAACGACACCCCGGCGACACCAACCGCGTCGGCCGTGGCCTTCACCAACGGCTCGGGGCCGTCGATCAGCAAGCCGATCAACGAGAACCCGTTGACCGAGGTGCGCTGCCAGATGCGGACAATTTCTGGGTCCAGCGGGCACGGCCGGGCCGACAGGTGGAGGTGGTCGTACAGCACAGCTTCCAATAAGGGCCCATCGGTTCGATGTCCGCCCGCAAGTTGAGGACCGATCGCCGCCTGCGCGCTCGCGATGTCGGGATCCTGACCGCACATTTCGTCGTAGATGCGGTGGGCGGCCAGATGTGCTGCCGCAGTCTCGTATAGAGATGTCGTGAATCCGAACCGGTAGACAACCGGATACTGCTCCCAGTCCTGGACCGTCGTCAGATCGGTGATCGCGGCGGGCAGCATCACCAACGTGCCGTTGTAGCGCTGTTGCGGTGCCAGGACGCTCGGGAAGTGCGCTGAGCCTATCGACCACAGTGCCTCGACACCGCTTGGCACACAGACCAATCCGAGGACGGCTGACTGCCACGCCTGTTGATACGGCGGCAAAACGGTCGCGGCCTGGCGGATGATGTCCAGCTGATCGAAGAGGTCCAACCCTCCTACATCGGTGAACCGCAGCACCAACCGCTGCCCGAAGGCGCCAAAGACCTTGTCGGTTCGGGCATCCCGAAACTCCAGCCTGATTGGGCGTTCGGTGTACACGCCGACGGCGCCATCGCCGGGAGTGGTCCGGACCTCCCAGTCGGTGTCGTCGAGAGCCGCCTTTGGGCCGCGCAAGGTTTGCGGCGGGTCGGCGGAAGTGGTGAACGAGTAGGTGCTGGTGGCACCGTTCGGACTGCTCAGCGAGCCGTCGTCGTGGCGGTGCGCCCAGTTGGTCTTCACTTCGAGCCGATATTCGGTCGCAGGTTCCAGCACAAGGGCGTTGGAGGCCGCGGCGTCCTGGCTGAGTAGGTCTGACCAGAACGTGCTCCACGCGATTCCGTAGGCTTGCTGGTCATTCCACCGGTCGACGTCGTCGGCGTACAGCACGCACACCTTCACCACCAATGACCGGGTGCGGCTGAAGCCGGTGCGATGCGCGGTTTCGAACGTCAGCCGGTTCAACGGGCCTTCGACGTGATAGCGCACCAACTCGAATCGGTCCTCGCCGATGTGGCCAACCACCTCACCCACCTCGTCGGTGTCGACAAGTTGATCGCCGAACCACGCAGTGACCTTGACCGATCCCCGCGGAAATCGCAGCACCGTGACATCTACCTCATTCGCCTTGGCGCACGCGATTTCGAGACGGCCAGCGGCGGTCGCTGGCGGATCTGCTCCATCATTCGAAGGCAGCCGGATCACCCTCGCCGCAAGGCCGGGAACAGGACACAGAACGACCTCGGCCGGATAAGCGTTGGTTCCGAGGTAGCGGCGGAGCAGCTCGGCCTCGGTGTCCTCGGGCAGCATGCGCACACCGATCCGGCGCGGGTCCGACGCCGGTGCAGGCACGGACACCGACAACTCCGAGTCCACCACTCCCAACGGTTGGTCGTCAAAGCCGTAGCACACCGGCTCCGGGAAATCGCCTGGCGGACAAGGGTCGAAGCCCTGGGTAGCCCACTCGACGTAGTCCGCTGACGCGCCAATGAACCGTGACGCCGTGATGCCGTCATAGCCGAACAGTTCCAGAATCCGGTGGTCGACCTGCCCACCCGCCGCGGTAATCGGCGTCGGGCGCCAGAGGGCCGGGAAGGGTCCCGGCACCAAAACCGGCGTGCCGGCCACGATCTTGAACAGGCTCAACGATTCCAGGGTGATCGCATAGCCGCGTTCGCCACCGGTCTCGCCGCCGACGTAGTAGAAGGTGCTTCCATTTGCACCGGACAGATTGAAGCTGCCGGGGACGGCGGCGCCGTTGCGGGTCGGATACTGGAACGCCAAGGAGAAGATCGGGTTGAGCGGCACGTCGGGCACCGGATCGGTGACCTCAACCACCTTCTGCGTCGTCGTATTGAAGAGGCAGAGCCCGTCGACAAGAGAGCCGCTTAGTGGTTCGCCTTCGCCGTCCGCGCCCGACGACTGCTCGATGCTCAGGTGGAGATTGGGTATGGGCCAGGGCAGGTCGATCGTGACCGAGAGTATGTACTTGAGGTAGTCCGGGACCGGACGGATCCAGGTGCCCTCGGCCGACAGCTCGAACTCGAATCCAATCCCCCACGCCTTGACGACCAGGCCGCCGGCGAGCCTGCCGCGCAGCAGGGTCAATGTCGGGTCGTTCAACGACGCCGCGAAGTCGGCCGCCACTTTGAGGTAGAACACCAATTTGTAGTGACTGCCTTTGCGGCCCCCCTCCATCTCGAACCGGGCCCCGACGGCCAATGCCGTTCCAGGGATGTCGACTCCCGTCTCGGCCAGGTTGGTGATGGCTTCGGTGTCCACCATGATGTAGGCGGCAATCTGGTACCGCGAGAACAACTCTGCGGTGATCATCCGCTCGGCGGGCTTGTCCTTACCCAGATAGATATGCCAATCGTGGTCGCTGACGAAGATTTCGCCGGGGATGCTCAGCTTGAGCACTCTTCCGGTGCTGTCCGGAATCTTCTTGTCGTAGCGGACTCCCAACAGGAATTCGTGACGCGCGAGGTCCAGAACCGCATTGAAGGTCAACGCCGCGGGGCTGGTCTCCTTCAGTCCTTTGCGTTCGTTGAGCCAGTTGGCTGTGCCGAACAGCATGACCACGGGGCCAGGATTGGAGTAGAGGAATCCGGCCTTCAGATTCCACGGCCGCCCCCGATCGGTGCTCGCGCCGATGATGACTCCGGCGGCGAAACCCGAATTATCAACGGCTGCTTCCCACTTGTCGACGCCAACCTGATACTTCGGATTCCGCTCGGTCAGCCATTGCGCTGGGGTCCCACTGCCGATGGCCGGACGAGCATTCTGCGCATGCAGGGCCGAGATGCCGTAGAGCGCCGTCGCCCCCAACAAGGGAAGGCCCGACGAACTTTCCAGCTCGAAGAACAACAGGCGGGAAGTGGCTTCCTTCGGGGCGGGCGGCGGCGGCATGTCCTGTTCCTGCATGCCGAACCCCGCCACCAACATCCAGTTCTTCGGATCCTCGGGGTGCGCAACCGATTCCGCCCAACCCAGGACCATCACCTTTCCGGTCGCTTTGGTGACCTCGCCTGCCGACCATTCGCCGCGGGCATACAGAACTTGCGGCACGCGCAGCGAGAAGCTCGCCCCGACTACATCGACATGGTCGACGTCGAAGTTGTCCAGGAAATAGATGCGAATGATGGACGGCACGATCGAGAAGGACGTCGAGCCGAAATCCTGGGAGACCTTGAACCCCAACTCCAGCCACATTCCCCGGTCCCAGCGGCCAACGCCCGCCTTCGTGACGATCAGCGGAGACTCCTCGACGAGCGTTTCGTCGCCGACGTTGAAGGACACCTCCGACTTCGGATCGAAGAGTATGTCGAACCGGCCGATGTCTCCCAGCTCGGTGTCAGTGAAGTCGTCAAGGTTTGTGGATACGGCGAAGGTGAATCCCTTCAGCACCAACGTGAGCGGGTGGTCTGGCTTGGTCTTGATGTCAGGCACGAGCAGGTTGAGTGGCGGTGGGAACAGTTCATGTCGAATGTCAAGCCCAAGTTTGATCTTCATATCCAGCACGAAGTCGATCCAGTAGAGACGACGGCCGGCGAGCGGAACGGGCCGACGTCGCACTGCGATCGCGTCGAGCGTTATTGCCTTGAAGTCGAAGAATCGGACGGCGGTGAAAAGGGCAACGATCCCGGCGGCGATATTGACTGCAGTTGATGACGCAACCCCCACACCCACCGCGGCCAGGATCATCGGAAACACGTCGGCGACATCGTCTTTGAGGGTCAGTAACCCGATGTCGTTGTTCGGATCGGTGGGATGAGGAGTGCGCATTACGGCCTCGAACAGGGTGCCGCCCTCGGGGTTGAACCGCATACTGAAGCCGAACAGCAGATCACCGTCTGGGCCGAGACTGGCGAACGACGTGTCCAGTTTCGACACCACCACAGTTAGCTCGCCGCCAGCCTTGACCAGTCGGTCCTTGTCCAGCTCCAGCTCGAAGGTCAGGTCTTTGAACCAATCGCCGCCTGCGAAGCTGACGCTGAGCGCCCCTGTGATGCCATCGGTGCCCAGGAACCAGTTCGTGGCGTCGACGGACTTCGGCAACAACGGAAAGATCTTGTCCAGTCCCAGAATCGCCAACTCCGCGAAATAGACGCCCTGCCACGTTTCGTCGTATCCGTGGATCAAGGCCTCGGGAAACGCGGTCTCGGTGGACAGGTCAAACTTCACCTTCGACGCCAGGACGTTGAACAGCGGCTCGTCCTGGTCGTGCTCGCCGAAGATCCGCAACGGAGGAACGTCGACGAGCTGGTCGTCGTCAAAATCCGGAACCAAATCGACCAGGTATTTCAGTCGAGTGTCGAAAACAATTGCAGCAGGGAGGATCTGGATATCCGCGGTGTCGTCGCCCGAGACTGCGACGATCGTCTTGACACCTTGAGCGTCCGTTACCACCGTGCCCTTTCGGACCCGGTTCCGATCAAACCGCAGACGTAGGCCCAAACCCCTGATGACAAGTCGCAGGTACCGTGGTGGCCCATCGCTGCGGAAGAAGACTTGAAGGTTGTCGTCGAGCGTCGATACGTCGTCGACCTCGCCGACCAACGACAACGCGGTATCGAGCAGGCTGGAGCGGTCCCTGATCAGTTCGAAGTCGAACTGGGTTGTCCCGCCAGTCGGGTCGCCAAGCACAAGCGCCGCCGCCCCCATTTCCAGTGGGGGGACCTCCGTGGCCAGCACACCGGTACCGGTTGTCACGCAGTCGGTGTCGTTCCACGACTCATTCCAACTGCGCACTCCGATCGACTCGAATAGGCGCTCGAAGAAGTCACCGGCGATTCCGGGAAGGTTGCCTAAGCCGAGCGTGCCTGTGACCTCGGAGAGCGGCATGTAGTAGTCCGTCACACAAGAACCCCCAGGCAAGTGCGGATTCGCTCAAGCTACTCCACACGCATGCCGGAACGGGTCCGTTGCGCCGAAATGCAGGACGGATGGATCGGCGGTTAGCCGAGGACGTCGGCGATCGGTGCGCCCGCAGCGATCTTGGAGCGGACCTTCATCACCTTGCCCGGCATGCCGCCGCCGACCACGCCGGCAACCACGCCGTCGCGCTCGTAGAAGGCGAGGAACTTGCGACCGTCGTCCTCGACGACGTGCACGATGTCGTCGGCCTCGGGCTCACCCAGGCACTGGATCTTGACGTCGTACTGGTCGCTCCAGAAGTACGGCACCGTGACCGTGGCCGGCAAGTCCTTGCCGAGTATGGCGGCGACCATGCCTCTGGCCTGGTCAGCGACATTGCTCCAATGTTCCACTCGCACTTGGTGTCCAAGGGCGTGGCGCCATGACGCGACATCGCCGATCGCCCACACGTGCGGTGCGCTCGCGCGGCCGTGGGTGTCGCAGACGACGCCGTTGTCGACCTCGATGCCGCTGCCATCCAGCCACGCCGTCGCGGGGTGCGAGCCGATACCGACGACGACGATGTCCGCGTCGAGTTCGGTGCCGTCGGACAGCACCACCTTCTCCACCTTGTCGGTGCCGCCGACGTCGGCAACGCCGATGCCGCATCGGACGTCAACACCCTCGGCGCGATGCAGCCGGGCCACCAGCTCCCCGATCTGCTCGCCGAGCACCGACGCCAGGGGCGACGGCTGTGGTTCCACCAGGGTGACGTCGACACCCATACCCCGAAGGCTGGCCGCCACCTCGCAGCCGATGAAGCCGGCGCCAACGACGACCGCACGCCGCGCCGAGCCCGGCCTCCTCGCGCAGCTTCAGGCTCTCGTCGAAATTCCGCAGCACGTGGATGCCAGGCAGATCCGGGAATGACGGAATGCGCTTGGGCACCAGTCCTGTCGCGATGATCAGCTCGTCGTAGCCCAGCTCACTGCCGTCGGCCAGGGCTACCGTCTTGGCGTCGGTGTCCACCGACCGCACGGCCTTGCCGAGCAACACGGTGATGTCGTTCTCGTCGTAGAACTCGGCAGGCTTGAGGGTGACATCGTCCGTCTCGGCGCGCAGCACCTCCTTGGACAGCGGCGGCCGGTCGTACGGCAGATGGTCCTCGTCGCTGACGATCGTGATCGGTCCGGTGTACTCGGAACGGCGCAGCTGCTCAGCGGTTCGCGCGGCAGCCAGCCCGCCACCGACGATGACGATGCCCCCAGTAGTAGCTCACGTGGAGTTCTTACACGATCGGCACGGCGATAAGTCCGCCACCCTGCGGTTGTAGCACCCTCAGCGGCCGCCGGTCGATGATGTTCGACAACACCACGATGCTTTCACTGCGCTCGATATCGGCACTGGAACGGATGCGTTCCAGCGCCTCCTCGAGATGGCGCATATCGCGGGCCAGCACATGCAGCATCGCGTCGGACGTGCCCGTCACGGTCGCCGCGCTGACCACTTCGGGGATGTCCACCCATGCCGCGCGCAGCTCGTCGGGGGCGATGGTGCCGTGGCAGAACACCTGCACGTAGGCCTCGGTGGTCCAGCCGAGCGCATTGCGGTCGACGACGGTGGTGAAGCCGCGGATGACGCCGTTGTCGAGCATGCGGTCGACCCGCCGCTTGACGGCAGGAGCCGACAGGTTGACCCGCTCCCCGATCTCGGCGAACGTCGCCCTGGCGTGCTCGGCGAGCTCGGCAAGAATGCGCTCGTCGGTGTCGTCCAGACGGTCCATGATCACTCCTACGCAATAAACCGTCGATCATCGTACATCTGACGCAATAGATCGCGCACGTATACGCAATGAGTGGCGATTGATTGCAAATTCAATCGCTTATACCGTCTATTCATGACGATTTCTGTCGCCACAGCGAAGCGTGCGCGCACCCGCCACTACGCCATGACGGCCCCGACCTTCTTCGCCGTCGAGTACGCCATCAACCCATGGATGGACACCTCGACGGCCGTCGACACCCACGTCGCGATGAATCAATGGGAGACCCTGCGCCAGACATATAAGGAACTCGGGCACACCGTCGAGTTGGTCGAGCCCGTCGCAGGCCTGCCCGACATGGTGTACGCCGCCAACGGCGGCCTGCTGGTGAACGGCAAGGCCGTGGTCGCCCGGTTCGCCTACCCGCAGCGCGCGGGCGAATCCGCCGCCTACGCCGAGTGGATGGCTCGCCACGGCTATCGACCCCGCCGAGACCCGCCACGTCAACGAGGGCCAGGGCGACCTGCTCGTCGTCGGCTCAATCGTGTTGGCCGGATACGGTTTCCGCACCGAGCGTGCAGGCCCACGCCGAGATCGCCGCGCATCGTGCGGCATGCCGGTGGTCAGCCTCGAGTTGGTCGACCCGCGCTTCTATCACCTCGACACCGCGCTGGCGGTGCTCGACGACACCACGATCGCTTACTACCCGCCGGCGTTCAGCGACGAGGCGCGCGCGCACGCTGCTCGAGCTGTTCCCCGACGCCATCGAGGTCGCCGGCGCCGACGCGGATGTGCTCGGCCTCAACGCCGTGTCCGACGGCCTCAACGTCGTCCTGCCCGCCGCCGCAACCGGCTTCGCCGAGCAACTGCGCACGGCCGGGTTCCGGCCCATCGGTGTCGATCTGTCCGAGCTTCTCAAGGGCGGCGGATCCGTCAAATGCTGCACGCTGGAGGTACATCCGTGACCATCCTGGACTCCGTGACAACGTCAACCGACGCCGCGATCACCGTCGACGATCGCTACGTCGCCCACAACTACTCGCCGCTGCCGGTGGTGGCGGCCAGCGCCGAGGGCGCGTGGATCACCGACGTGGAGGGCCGCCGCTACCTGGACTGCCTGGCGGCCTACTCGGCGGTCAACTTCGGGCACCGCAACCCGGAGATCGTCGCCACCGCGCATGCGCAGCTCGACACCGTGACGCTGGTCAGCCGCGCCTTCCATTCCGACCGGCTCGGACCGTTCTGCGAGGCGCTGGCGGAGCTGTGCGGCAAGGACATGGTGCTGCCGATGAACAGCGGCGCCGAAGCCGTCGAGAGCGGCATCAAGGTGGCCCGCAAGTGGGGCACCGACGTCAAGGGTGTGCCCGCCGGCGCGAGCAATATCGTGGTGGCGCACAACAACTTCCACGGCCGCACCACAACGATCATCAGCTTCTCCGACGACGAGACGGCGCGCCGCGGCTTCGGCCCGTACACGCCGGGCTTCCGCGCGGTGCCGTTCGGCGACGCCGACGCGATGGCCGCCGCCATCGACGACGACACCGTCGCCGTGCTGATCGAGCCCATCCAGGGTGAGGCAGGCATCATCGTGCCGCCCGACGACTACCTGCCGCGGGTGCGCGCGCTGTGCACCGAGCGCAACGTGCTGATGATCGCCGACGAGATCCAGTCCGGCCTTGCCCGGACCGGGCGCACCTTCGCCTGCGACCACTGGGGCGTGGTGCCCGACATCTATCTGCTCGGCAAAGCCCTTGGCGGCGGCGTGGTTCCGGTGTCGGCAGTGGTGGCCAACCGCGACATCCTCGGCGTTCTGCACCCCGGTGAACACGGCTCGACCTTCGGCGGCAACCCGCTTGCCGCGGCGATCGGCAGCACCGTCGTAGGCATGCTGCGGCGCGGCGAATTCCAGGCTCGCTCAACCGAACTGGGTGAGCGCCTGCACGCGCGGCTGCGCGCCTTGATCGGGCATGGCGTCGTCGCGGTGCGCGGCATGGGGCTGTGGGCCGGCGTCGACATCGACCCGTCGCTCGCCACCGGCAAACAGATCAGCCTGAAGCTGGCGGAACGCGGTGTCCTGGTTAAGGACACGCACGGCTCGACGCTGCGTTTCGCTCCGCCGCTGGTGATCACCGCCGAGGAGATCGACTGGGCGATTGGTCAGTTCGCCGACGTTTTGGCCGAGACGGGTTCACACTTGTCCGGTAGTTCAATCTAGGCCCTACAGGAGGCACCATGACCGCTCCATCGTTAAGCCTCTCCGAGCAGTTGTTGCGGCGTCGGCCCGTGGCAGGCGCCCCGGTCGCACATGGTGCCTCCGACCACCTCAAACGAAGTATCGGCACCTTCCAGCTGACGATGTTCGGCGTCGGCGCAACCGTCGGCACCGGCATCTTCTTCGTGCTGTCTGCGGCGGTGCCGGAAGCAGGCCCGGCGGTGCTCGTCTCGTTTGTCCTCGCCGCCATCGCGGCCGGCCTCTCCGCCATCTGCTACGCGGAGATGGCGTCCTCGGTACCGGTGTCGGGCTCGACATACTCGTACGCCTACACGACGATGGGCGAGTTCGTCGCGATGGGCGTGGCGGCCTGTCTGCTTCTGGAATACGGCGTGTCCATCTCCGCGGTCGCGGTTGGGTGGAGCGGATACCTGAACAAGTTGCTGGACAACCTGTTTGGCTGGCAACTTCCGCAGTCACTGACGTCGGCCCCGTGGGACGCCACCCCGGGCATCGTCAACCTGCCCGCCGTCTTGCTGATCGTCGATGTGCATGCTGCTGCTGATCCGCGGCGCCAGCGAGTCGGCCGCCGTCAACACCGTCATGGTGCTGATCAAGCTCGGCGTGCTGTCGATGTTCATCGTCATCGCGCTCACCGCGTTCAACGCCGACCACTTCGCACGGCTTCTGGGACAAGGGAATGGCCGGCATCACCACCGCGGCGAGCACGATCTTCTTCTCGTTCATCGGACTCGATGCGGTATCGACCGCCGGTGACGAGGTGAAGGATCCGCAAAAGACCATGCCCCGCGCGATCATCGCTGCACTGATCGTGGTCACCAGCTTCTACATCCTGGTCGCCTTCGCCGGGCTCGGCACGCAGGACGCCGCCGAGTTCGGGTCTGACGAACAGGCCGAGGCGGGGCTGTCGGTGATCCTGGAGAACATCACGGGAGGCACATGGGCCAGCACGCTTCTGGCCGCGGGCGCGGTGATCTCGATCTTCTCGGTGACCCTGGTCGTGATGTACGGCCAGACCCGCATCCTGTTCGCGATGGGCCGCGATGGTCTGCTTCCGTCGATGTTCGCAAAGGTCAACCCGCGCAGCATGACTCCGGTCGGCAACACCATCATCGTCGCGGTCGTCACGGGGATCCTTGCCGGTTTCATTCCGCTGACCTGGCTGTTGGACTGCCGTGTCGATCGGCACGCTGGTCGCATTCATCACGGTGTCGGTCGGCGTCATCATCCTGCGGGTCCGTGAGCCCAACCTGCGCGCCCATTCAAGGTGCCGGGGTATCCCGTCACACCCGTCCTCTCCGTCCTCGCCTGCATGCGCGGTGCTGTCCGGCCTGCGCTGGCAGACATGGCTGGTGTTCGGCGCCTGTGTCGGCGCGGTGCTGGTGTTCTACTTGTTCTGGGGTCGCCGCCACAGTGCGCTCAATGACGGTGGCGCCGACGGCTCTCATCCCGACCGCGGTGCCCGGTGACGACGAAGTCATGTTCGTCGAAGAGCCGAAGGATCACCACTTCGTCACCAAGCAGAGGATGAGCCGTGACCGTCGCCGTCGGCTACCTGGCAGGCAAGAGCGGCCGGTCGCCGCTGTACTTGGCGGCTGAGGCGGCCAAGACGCTGAAGACGTCGCTGACGGTGGTCACGGTCGTGCCGCGGCCGTGGGTGGTTCCGTCGCTGGGCCGAATCGACGGCGAATACGCCCAGTATGCCGAGCAATTGGCTGCGAACTCGGCCAAGGAAGCACAGGGGTGCATCGACTCGATCGCATCTGGGCTCGACGTCAAGTACCACAAGGTCGCTCATCGATCGACGTCCGGCGGGCTGTTGGAAGCAGCCGGCGAACTCGAACCCGAGGTGCTGATCCTTGGCTCTGCGGCCGACGGCAAGCTCGGGCAGGTCGTGGTCGGATCCACAGCCGACCGGCTGCTGCACTCTTCGCCGGTTCCGCTGGCGATCAGCCCTCGCGGCTACCGCGGGTCGAAAGCCGGTGGACTGACCCGGATTACCGCCGCCTACCCGGGCACTCCGGAGACGCTATATGTGGTGGAACGGGTCGCCGCGCTTGCCGAACGGTTGGATGTCCCGATGCGGGTCGTCACCTTCGCAGTCCGTGGCCGCACGATGTATCCACCCGAGGTCGGGCTGAGTGCCGAGGACTCGATCCTCGAACAGTTGGCGACGCATGCGCGAGAAACCTTGGCGCAGTTGAAGGCCGACGGTGTCGTCGGCAAGGACGTGGATTTGCAGGTTGTCTCGGGCAACGGCTGGGACGAATCACTGGATAACGCCGACTGGCAGGAAGGCGACCTGCTGGCCATCGGCACATCGCCAGTGGGCGGCATCGCCAGGGTGTTTCTCGGCTCGCGCGGCTCAAAGATCCTGCGGCACAGCCCAGTCCCGGTGCTGGTGCTGCCCGGCTAGTACTTCGCGGTGCCGCGGTCGACGGCGATCTGGCTACCCGAGATCGTCGCCGACCCGTCACCCGCCAGCCAGGCGACCACATCGGAAACCTCCTCGGCCGTCATGAATTCCTGCAGCCCCTTCTTGCCCTCGTGGTTGACGGGGTGGTACGGCATCGGCGAGAAGCTGTGCAGATACTGCGGATACTTGGCGAAGATGGCCATCATCGCCTCCTTCTCCACCATCGGCGTGTCGATCGAGTACGGGTGAATCGAGTTGACCCGAATCCCGAACTCCCCCACCTCGATCGCCAACGCGTTGGTGATGGCGACCAGGCCGTGCTTGGACGCCGAGTAGTGACCATTGCCCGGCGTGGCCTTCGTGCCTGCCGACGAACTGACGATGATGATCGACCCGCCGTTGCCTGCTTCGATCATCGCGGGAACGGCGGCGCGGATGGTGCGCCACGTCCCGTTCAGGTTGACGTCGATGACGGTGTCCCACTGCTCTTCGGACATCTCGAACATCCGGCCCCAGCTCAGCACGCCGGCGTTGGCCACCACGATGTCCAGCCTGCCGAACTGCTCGACCCCGTCGGCCACCACCTGCTGCAGCGCGGCCAGGTCGCGGATGTCGACCTCGCGGGCCAGCACCTTGCGGCCGGTGGCCTCCACCGCAGCAACCGTCTCCGCCAGCTCCTCGGAGGTCGCCAGCGGATAGGTGATGGTCTCCGAGATCGGTCGGCAGACGTCGATCGCGATGATGTCGGCGCCCTCGTTGGCCAGCCGGATCGCATGTGCCCGGCCCTGGCCGCGCGCGGCCCCCGTAATGAATGCCACTCGCCCGTCCAGGGGTCCGCCATTTGCCGTCACCGCTGCTCCTTTCGTGAGCCTGCGGACAAGGCTAACAGCCGAACTGGAACGTGTTCTAGTCCCGGTCCCTCAGTACGACAGGGTCGCGGATCAGCGGGCAGGTCATGCAGTGGCCGCCGCCGCGGCCGCGGCCGAGTTCGGCGCCGACGATGGTGATCACCTCGATGCCTGCCCTGCGCAGCAGCGTGTTGGTGTGGGTGTTGCGGTCGTAGGCGAACACCACGCCGGGTTCGACGGCGACGAGGTTGTTGCCGCTGTCCCACTGCTGGCGCTCGGAGTCGTAGGCGGTGCCGCCGGTCTCCACCACCCGCAGCTTGGCCAGTCCGAGCCCGGCGGCCACCACTTCGACGAACGGCTTGTCCGCCTCGACGACCTCCACACCGACGTCGTTGTCGCTGGGGTGCAGGATGAACGTCTGCATGGCGTCGACGATGCCGGGATAGATGGTCACCACGTCGCGGTCGGCGAAGGTGAAGATCGTGTCCAGGTGCATGGCCGCCCGCAGCTTCGGCATGCCCGCGACGATCACCTGGGTCGCCGCGCCCTCGGCGAACAGCTTGGCCGCCACTTGCGTGATCGCCTGCCGCGAGGTGCGTTCGCTCATTCCGATGATGACGACACCGTTGCCCGGCACCAGCACATCGCCACCCTCGATGGTGGCCATGCCCCACACTTGTTCGGGATCGCCCCACCACACCCGCGAGCCGACGAAGTCCGGATGGAACTCATAGATCGCCTTCATCAGCAGCGTCTCGTCGTGACGCGCGGGCCAGAACAACGGGTTGAGCGTGACTCCGCCGTAGATCCAGCAGGTGGTGTCGCGGGTGTAGAGCGTGTTCGGCAGCGGCGGCATCAAATACTCTGTGACGCCGCTGCTTTCGCGCGCCAGCGCCCGGTAGCCCGACTGCAATTCCTTGGGCAGGTCTCGGGTGGACATGCCGCCGATCAGCAGCTCGGCCAGCCGCCGCGGCTGCAACGAATCCAGGTAGCCGCGGGTGTCGTCGACGAGGCCGAGACCCACTTCGTTGGGCACGATCTTGCGGTCCAGCAGCCACGCCTTGGCCTGCGGGGTCGCTCATCGTCTGCGGTGAGCACGTCGTGCAGCTCCACCACCTCGACGTCGCGGTCGCGCATCTTGTCGATGAAGTCGAAGTGGTCACGCCGGGCGTTCTGCACCCACAGCACATCGTCGAACAACAGATCGTCGCAGTTGGACGGGGTGAGCCGCTCATGCGCCAGACCGGGCGAGCACACCAGCACCTTGCGCAGCTTGCCGACCTCGGAGTGAACGCCGTAATTGGCGGACGGATTCGTCACTTCAGTTCCTCTCGCCGCTTCCGCGCCGCTAGATTTCGATATCGCCCCTGTTGCCAAGGACACCACACCCGCGACGGCGCCGAGGACAATCACGCCGAACAGCGCTGCCTCGGCGGGTCTGAACACACGCAGGCCGCGTTCGCGGCGCGCCTTGAAGTAGAGCCCGGCAGCCGGCGCGTACAAGATGCAGGACAGCAGCAGCTTGTCGACTCCCGCGGCATATATCAGGAACAAGGTGTACACCGTCGCCACCGCGGCGATGACCATGTCTGGCACAAGCGACTTGCCGTCGCCGTAGGTCTCGCGAGTGGCCGTCAGCTTGAGCGCGTACGCCGCCGCGAGGAGGTAAGGAATCAGGGACAGCGCGGCGGTCAGGTCCAGCATGAAATCGAGCGCGTCCGCGGCGAACAGCAGCGCGACGAGCAACAGCGAAATCAGCCCCGCCGCCATGATCAGCGCGGTCACTGGTGCGCCATGGCTGTTGGTGCGTGCCAGGAATCGCGGCATGTCGTCCGACTTGGCCGGAATGTAGAGGACCTCGGCGGACATCAACGTCCATGCGAGGTAGGCACCCAACACCGACACGATCACACCGACGCGGATGAAGATCGATCCCCACGGTCCGACAATGGATTCCAGCACCGCCGCCATCGAGGGTTGGCTGATCGCCGGCCAGTTCGCCCTGAGGCATGACGCCATAGGACACCAGCGTCACCATCGCGAAAACACTGAGCACACTCAGGAACCCGATGACAGTGGCACGCCCGACGTCCTCACGCTTGCGCGCCATCCGCGAGTAGACGCTCGCGCCCTCGATGCCCAGGAAGACGAACACCGTGATCAGCATCGTGCCCGGTTGCCTGGTCCCACACCGAGGAGAACGAATACTCGTCGCCGCCCCAGAAGTTGTCGGCAAAGACGTCGCCCTTGAACGCGATGATCGCGATCACGATAAACACCAGGATCGGCACGACTTTGGCAACGGTGACAATGTAATTGATCACCGCCGCATCCTTGACACCGCGCATGACCAGGAAGGCGAACAGCCACACGCCGATCGCCGACACCACCACGGCGAGCACCGTGTCCCCGCGCCGAATCCGGGCACCAGCGCGCTCAACGTTGCCGTGATCAGTACCCAGTACGAGGTATTGCCCGCGCAGGCCGACGCCCAGTACCCGATCGCCGAATTGAACCCGACGTAGTCGCCGAACCCCGCCTTGGCATACGCGAAGATCCCCGCGTCCAGATCCGGTTTGCGGGTCGCCAGACGCTGAAAGACGAAGGCCAGCATCAGCATTCCGGTGCCGGCGACCGTCCAGGCGATGATCGCCCCGAGGACGCCCGTCTCGGTGCCGAAGCGGCGCGGCAGCAGAAAGACCCCGGACCCGATCATCGAGCCGACGACCATCGCGGTCAGTGTTGGGAGGCTGACCTTTTCGGTTACCTTTTCAGGCTGCTCCGTTGCCGTCATGAACCGCCGATGCATTCACTCGCAGTCGCAAGAAGCCTATGCGACAGCCGCATGAGACAGCATCGCCGATTCTCGAATCCGGCTAGAGATCGGACAGGATCTGCTGACGCTTGGCGTTGTACTCGTCGTCGGAGATCGCGCCGGTGGCGCGCAGGGTCTCCAGTTCTTGCAGCCGCTGCGCGGTGGTCGGCTCGGGCGGCGCCAGTACGGCGCGGCGGCAGGCGCCGCGTACGCCGCAGCGGGTGCGGCGGCCGGTGCCTGTTGCGCTGCCGCGGCGCGCCGGACCACCGCCTGCACCTGCTGACGGGCCGCCGGGTTGGAGCGCAGATCGATCATGTTGTTCATACCGATGCCGTTGGCCTTGAGGATCTGCAGGATCTCCATCAGCGGGCCCGCCTGCCCGCTCAGGTCGTAGGTCTTGTTGTCCTCGGCGATGGTGAAGGTCGCTGGCATCACGCCCGCCGACCAAAGCGCTTCGCTCCCAGTCGATTTGGTACTCATTCGTGGTGGGGTCGACGAGCGCGACCAGCTTGCGGTTGGTGATCATCGGCAGCCGCGTGATGGACGCGATCACCCGGTCCTGGGTGGCGAACGGCGTGATGCCGGGCCCGGAGATCTGCAGGTCGAGCTTCACCAACGGCTGCTCGTTGATGCGGGTGCCCGTCTCGTGGATGCCGACAACCTGCGCCAGCGCCAGGACGCCGCTCTGCTCGAGGGCCTGCGTCTTGGCGTCCGACTTTGCGCCGAAGTTCGCCAGCGCCAGCGCGATCAGCACGTCCGCGGCGGTGATGAGCAGGCCGACCCAGAACATCCACTTCATCAGGCCGCTCTGGCCCGTCGCGAAGTAGACCGCCAAAAAGATGGGACCGACGAGGCCGCCACAGATGAGCACCATGATCTGAGACTTGATGTAACGCCCTAACATCTGCCACGCTCCTGTCGTTTGCCCGGTTCGCGTGTCAGATTAGCGCCAATCCGGCGGTCGTGAGTCGTATCGTCGGGCGGTGACCGCCGACCGAAGAACCTGTGCGTTTCCGGTGGATCCTCGCGGCCGTCTCGATGGCGCTGTTCTGCGTGCAGATCGACTACTTCGCCATGAATCTCGCGTTGCCGCGGATGGCATCCGATCTGAACAGCACCGCAACCGACCTGCAATGGGTGATCAGCGTCTACATGCTCGCGCTGGGCGCATTCATGGTGCCCGCGGGCCGCATCGGCGACATCTTCGGGCGCCGACGTGCCCTGCTGGCGGGCATCGCATTGTTCGGCTTGTCCTCCGCCCTGTGCGCGCTGGCGCCGTCGGCGACACTCGTCATCGCCTTCCGCGCCCTGCAGGGCCTCGGTGCGGCGCTGATCTTTCCGGTTTCTGTGAGTGTGCTGACAAATGCCTTTCCGTCCGTGCGTGCCAGTCACGCCATCGGGTTGGCTTACGGCATAGCGGGATTGGGCAATGCGGCGGGCCCACTGATCGGCGGCCTGCTCACCGAGACGGTCGGCTGGCGGTGGATATTCTGGCTGAACGTACCGCTCACGCTCGTCGCGCTGGCCATCGGCGCGCGCAGCATCACCGAATCCTTCGACGAGACCGTGCCGCGTCGCATCGACGTCACCGGGCTGGCACTCATCACAGTCGGAATTGGCTTGTTCACGTTGACATTTGATCGCGCACCGAGCTGGGGATGGCTGTCGGCGCCGACGGTCGTCGCGTTCGTGTGCTCGCTGGCGGCGCTGGCGTGTTCGTGGTGGTGGAGAAGCGGGTGCGCTGGCCACTGGTCGACCTGTCGCTGCTGCGAAACCCCCGATTCACGATCCTGGTGATCGCAGGGACCATCTCGAACATCGCCTACGGTGTCACGATCTTCCTGTCGACGCTGTATCTGCAGCAGGTGCGTGGGCTTGACCCGCTGATGGCGGGCCTTGCCTTCCTCGGTCCGTCGGCCGGCGCCGCTCTGGGCGGTGCGATTTCGGGGAGACTCGCCGCCAGCCGGCCGCCAGTTCTGGTGATGGGAGTGACGAGTGTGGCGGCTGCGCTGTCGCTTGCGGCCCTTGCGGCGTCGAGCGGATGGGTCGGCTACCTTTCGGCGCTGACGGCGTGCGGGTTCACCCTCGGGTTGGTTTACGCGTTCACGACGGTGGCGACGCAGGCCGTCGTCCGACCCGAGCGGGCAGGCGAGGCCGCGGGCGTGACGCTGACGGCGTTGGTCACGCTTGCCGGTGTCGGTGTCGCGGTGTCCGGAACGGTGTTGGAGATGCTTCAGCGCGCGGGCATGTCGGCCGCTGGTGCGGTCGACGCCATCGTCGCGGTGCTTGCGGCGCTACTGCTGCCCGCAGGCGCGGTCGTGCTGTTGACCGCGAGGGCGTCCGGCCCTGGCAACGGTCCCTGAGGTGTCGGTCGGCGCCGGTCCGAGCAGGAAGTGCAGCGGCGCCGTCCAGGCCAGTCCCGGGGTTCTGGCGTAGCTCGTGTGGACGGACACGCGGCGCGCGTACGCCGCTTTGGAGTCGTCGGCGTCCTCGTCGTAGTCGCAGACCGCATCGTTGAGATCGCACACACTGATCGTCCTGGCGCCGATGTCCGCCGGCAGCACAGCGGGCGCATGCGCCAGGATCGGCCAATCCTGCGCGACGCCCTTGCCGCGCTCCGGAATGCCACTGGCCGTGCCCAGGTTGAGCGTCGGGTCATCGGGCCGCCGGTCGCCGTCGGCGACCAGCAGCACCGCGGCCAGGTTCGGGCTTGCGGCGAGCGCCTGCAGATTGCGGTGCACCACCATCGCGCCCTGCGAATAGCCGGCCAGCACCACCTTGGAGGTCGGGCACTGCTGGACGAACGCCTCGTACTGCTGGCCCAACGCCGCGGCACCGGTGTCAACGCTGCCCATGAAGCCGAGCCACTCCCCCACACCGCCGTCCTCATCGGGCACCGCGACCGCGGGGTAGTCGACCGCCTCGGCGGTCAGGGTGCGGCCGTCCTTTTGCAGCTCCGTCGACAGCTCGTTCAGGGACTGGTAGACCACTCGGCCCATTCCGCTATATGCGGTCAGATCGGTGCCTACGCGTTCGCCGGAGCCGGCGGCCCCGATCCAGTGGACGTCCGGGCAGCCGGGAGCCGCCTGCGCGGTACCGGCGGCAAGACCAACAAATGCGGCGCCGGCCATCGCGGCGGCGCTAGTCAGCGTGGTGATGCGACGGAACATGAAACCCCAACCCTTCTCTCGCCCCGACCAGGGCATACGCGTGATATATCGCCACAGTCGTCACATGTGTTACGGGATGCGATCACCATTGAATAACGAAAACGGCGCCCACCCTACGGTGAGCGCCGTATCGGCGTACTTCTAGGTCACAGGTTCCGGGGCGCTGGACCGCCGCCGGTACGCGTCGGCGGTCCAGCGCGGACCGGGTTACCTACTTACATTCGGTCAGCCGCCGCTGCTGGTTCCGCCGCTGCTGCCGCCCTCACTGCTTCCGCCGGTGCTGTTGGTGCTGCTGTTGCCGTTGCCGCTCGAGGTGTTTGTGCTCGAGTTGTTGTTCGACAAGTTGCCAGACCCGACGCCTGAGGCACTGGTGGTGGCGTTGCCGCCGATCGCCGTGCCGCCGGTCGCGCGCCCGCTCGTGGCGCTACCCCTGTTGATGGCCGAGCCGCCGGTTGCGTCCCCACCCCTGGACGGACCGCTGGTGACGTCACCGCTGTCGGCGTCTCCGCCATCTCCACCATCGGCATCTGCTTCGCCACCGGTTTGTTGGTTCGTTACGTCGCCACCGTCGGCCGCGCCGGCAGTTCCGTCGCCGCCCGTGGTAGTGCCGCCGGCGGTGTTGTTGCCCGTCGGGCCCAGATTGGCGGCTTGGAGGGCCGCAGCCACTTGCGCCGCCGTTCCGCCCAATGCAGCGGACGTCGCCGGGCCGCCGACCCCCGCCCCGTTGAGATTCGCGCCGCCAAGCGCTGTGCCGAGGCCGCCTATGCCGCCCACCGCCGGGTTGAGGCCGACCGCCGGGTTGACTGCCGCGCCTCCGACTGCCAGCCCGCCGATCGGCACACCTGCCTCGGTCGCGGTACTGAGCGCCGGGCCGCCGACCGCCGCGCCGCCAATCGCCGGGGCTACGTTGGCCACCGTAGCGACGCCGAGGCTGAAGAGGTTAAGTTGCGCGTTTCCAATATTGCCCGTACCGAGAGCAAGTTGGTTTGTATTCCCGTTGCCGTTTGTACCGATAACGAGGTTGTTGCCGTTCAAGGTGTTGTTACCACTCAACAACCACCAACTGGAATCGGTGTCGGCTTGTGCCAGCGGAGAACTCAAGGCCGAGAGCGCGCCAAATCCTAGGGCGCTGCCTGCGATCGCGCTAACCGCAATAGCTCGCCTCGCCGGGGTCCGCGATCTGCGCGGCTTACGGTGATTACTCATTTCTATTGCCCTTCTTGTTCTACTTTCCTGAATTTGATACAGCGCGACACGTAGCGACACTGCCGTTCGGCCTCATCCCATCCGCGCCCCCTCGCCCTTATTCACTTCCGCCGCCGGAGCCGCCGGAATCGCCCGAACCGCCAGAGCCGCCAGAATCGCCTGAACTGCCCGTGGTGCCGGAACCGGCTGTGCCACTACCACTTTCAGGCTCAGACGTTGAAGACGTTTGGCCGGAAGTGGCGATGACACTCGAGTTGAGTGAAGTGGTAGAGCTGCCGGAGCTCGAAGTCGGGGTAGTACTGGTAGAAGCGAGACGACTGCCGGACTCGGTAGCGCTCAAGGTCTCGGGACGAGGGGTTAGTCCGATATCACCAACGCTTACCTGCGTATTTTCAATATTGCTTGTGCCGACCGCGGTTTGGTTTGTATTTCCATTGCCGGTCGTACCCACCGATATGATGTTTCCTGAACCGTCCACCGTGGTTTGACTGTTATTGCCGTTACCGGTGGCTTCATTAGTGATAGCCGTATTATTACTCTGGTTTGAACCCCCGAGACTTACTTGTGGGTTGGTGATATTGGAGGTGCCGACGGCGACTTGCGTCGTGTTGCCGTTGCCGGTCATACCGCCAAATCCGCCAAAGAAAAGGCGCGCCACTGCCCCTAAGAGGCCGCCGCCCTGCGTCACGCTGGTCTGGGCGTCGTTGCCGTTGTCGGTCGCCACATTCGTGACAGCGGTGTTGTTGCTGACGTTCGGACCGAAAATGCTGTACTGCGGATTGAAGATGTTGCCGGAGAAGAGCCCAAGCTGAAAGGCGTTGCCGTTGCCGGTCATTCCGCCGAACCAGCTCGTCCACAGGTTGGGGATCGACGTCGCGGACGCGGCGCCGTTGTTGCCGTAACCGCTAGCAATGTTGCTGTTGGCCGTGTTGCGGCTGAGGTTCCCTCCGAAGATGCTGGCTTGCGGATTGAAGATGTTGAAGGAAAGGAAGCTGATCTGCGTGACGTTGCTGACGGGGCCCGCAGCCGCTCCCCCGATCACGATCTCGCGATTCCAGATGCTGTCCAGCAACTGCATGATGGGGTTGTTGAAGATGAAATTGTTCAGTAAGGGGTTGTTGGCTGTGGCGAACGTGCCGTTCGCGGAGGTCGAGTTGTTGCTGACGTTGTTCCCGAGGATCGCCAACTGCGGATCGAAGATGTTGCCGTGTGCGAGGTCGACCCGAAGCTCGTTCGTGGTCCCGTTCGCCTGGGGGGTGCGAAACACGATGGACAGGGCGTGGACGGTCGGAGCTGTTATCTCGTAGACCGCACCGATACAGACGACCGCGCCGCCCGCGGCAATGGTCCGAGTGAGTTTTGACCGCTTTCGCGCCGTCCTGTGTGCGCCCGTTCCTCTGAGTTGCCGCTGGCTCACGCCGCTATCCGTGGTCATCAGCGTCCTCCCTCCGCGTACCCGAAGTGGACGATCTGTGTTGCTGACGCTGACGTTAAATCTTTGCTACCCCGTGTGTCAAGCGTCACACCACCCCTGATGTGGCCAGCTAACTACATTCCTGGCTATGGTTCGCCGAAAGGGGCATCGTTCCCTGGTGGGCATGTCGCGGACAATATATATGCCTTGACCTGCCTATATATCGCGTGAAAGTCTGTTAATTTTGTTGCCGAGCCGCCACCCCACCGTTGCGATGGCAAACTGACGAGATAGGTAATTATTTTCCCAGCAACCATCTAATTATCGTGACCGCAATTAACTCACGCGGGTTCTGGTGCGGTGCTGGCTCCGCCTGCGCAAAAACGAAAGCGGCGCCCACCCGAAGGTGAGCGCCGCTTCGCGGTACTTCTAGATCACTTGATGATCTTGGTAACCCGGCCGGCGCCGACGGTACGGCCGCCCTCGCGAATCGCGAAGCGCAGACCCTCGTCCATGGCGACGGGCTGGATCAGCTTGACGGAGATGTCGGTGTTATCACCGGGCATCACCATCTCAGTGCCCTCCGGCAGCGTCACAACACCGGTCACGTCGGTGGTGCGGAAGTAGAACTGCGGACGGTAGTTGTTGAAGAACGGCGTGTGCCTGCCGCCCTCGTCCTTGGACAGGATGTAGACGCTGCCCTCGAAGTCGGTGTGCGGCGTGGTGGTGCCGGGCTTCACGACGACCTGACCGCGCTCGACGTCCTCGCGCTTGATGCCGCGCAGCAGCAGACCGACGTTGTCGCCGGCCTGGCCCTGGTCGAGCAGCTTGCGGAACATCTCGACACCGGTGACGGTGGTCTTGGTGGTGTCCGGGCGGATGCCGACGATCTCGACTTCCTCGTTCACGTTGACCACGCCGCGCTCGACACGACCGGTGACCACGGTGCCGCGGCCGGTGATCGTGAAGACGTCTTCGACGGGCATCAGGAACGGCTTGTCGGTCTCGCGGACCGGGTCCGGGATCGACTCGTCGACGGCTGCCATCAGCTCCACGATCGACTCGACCCACTTCTCGTCGCCCTCGAGCGCCTTCAGCGCCGAGACCTTGATGACCGGGGCGTCCTCGTCGAACTCCTGAGCGGCCAGCAGCTCGCGGACCTCCAGCTCGACGAGCTCGAGCAGCTCCTCGTCATCGACCGCGTCGGCCTTGTTCAGTGCGACCAGGATGTAGGGCACACCGACCTGACGGGCGAGCAGCACGTGCTCGCGGGTCTGCGGCATCGGGCCGTCGGTGGCGGCGACCACCAGAATCGCGCCGTCCATCTGGGCGGCACCGGTGATCATGTTCTTGATGTAGTCAGCGTGGCCGGGAGCGTCGACGTGCGCGTAGTGACGCTTCTCGGTCTGGTACTCCACGTGGGAGATGTTGATCGTGATACCGCGCTGACGTTCCTCGGGCGCATTGTCGATCTGGTCGAACGCGCGCGACTCGTTCAAATCGGGAAACTTGTCGTGCAGAACCTTGGTGATTGCTGCGGTCAGCGTGGTCTTGCCGTGGTCAACGTGACCAATGGTCCCGATGTTGACGTGCGGCTTCGTCCGCTCGAACTTCGCCTTCGCCACTTCTGTGTCCTCCTGGACTGTGTTGGTGCTTGTTGTTAAGCAGTGTTGATCTTTGCAGTTGTGTGGTCGCCGCCAAGCCGACGGGTCAGAAATTACTGACCCGTCGCCTTCGCGATGATCTCCTTCGACACGTTCGCCGGAACTTCGGCGTACGAATCGAAAACCATGGAGTAGTTCGCCCGGCCCTGGGTCTTCGACCGTAGGTCGCCGACGTAGCCGAACATCTCCGACAGCGGCACATGCGCCTTGACGACGCGGGCACCGCTCCGCTCCTCCATGGCCTGGATCTGACCACGGCGGGAGTTCAGGTCGCCGATCACTTCGCCCATGTAGTCCTCGGGCGTGGTGACCTCGACGGCCATGATCGGTTCCAGGATGACCGGTTGCGCTTGCTGCGCAGCCTTTTTCAGCACCTGGGAACCGGCGACCTTGAATGCCATTTCCGACGAGTCAACCTCGTGGTAGGCACCGTCAAGCAGGGTGAGCTTCAGGTTCACCAGCGGGTAGCCTGCCAGCACGCCGTACTGCATGGCATCCTGCGCTCCGGCATCCACCGACGGGATGTATTCACGCGGGATGCGGCCACCGGTGACCTTGTTCTCGAACTCATAGGTCGCGCCATCCTCGCCTGTGAACGGCTCGAGGCTGACGAGAACCTTCGCGAACTGGCCCGAGCCACCCGTCTGCTTCTTGTGGGTGAACTCGACCTTTTCGACCGCCCGCTTGATGGTCTCCTTGTAGGCCACCTGGGGCTTGCCAACGTTGGCCTCGACCTTGAACTCGCGTCGCATGCGGTCGACCAGGATATCCAGGTGAAGCTCGCCCATGCCGCCGATAACGGTCTGGCCGGTCTCCTGATCCAGGTGCACCTTGAAGGTCGGATCCTCCTCGGCGAGCTTCTGGATCGAAAGGCTCAGCTTCTCCTGGTCGCTCTTGGTCTTGGGCTCGATGGCCACCTCGATCACCGGATCGGGGAACGTCATCGACTCCAGCACGACCTGGTTGTTCGCGTCGCTCAAGGTGTCACCGGTGGTGGTGTCCTTCAGGCCGATCACCGCGTAGATGTGGCCCGCCGCAGCGGTCTCCACCGGGTTCTCCTTGTTGGAGTGCATCTGGAACAGCTTGCCCAGCCGCTCCTTCTTGCCCTTGGTGGCGTTGATGACCTGAGCGCCGGAGTCGACCTTGCCCGAGTACACGCGAACGTAGGTCAGCTTGCCGAAGAACGGGTGTGTGGCGACCTTGAACGCCAACGCGGAAAACGGCTCGTCGGTCGACGGCTTGCGGACGATCTCCTCGTCCTCCTTGCCTGGCGCATGGCCAACGGCAGGCGGCACATCGAGAGGCGATGGCAGGTAGTCGATCACCGCGTCGAGCATGGGCTGGACACCCTTGTTCTTGAACGCGCTGCCGCACAGCACCAGGTACGCCTCGGAGTTGATGGTGAGCTTGCGCAGCGCACCCTTGATCTCCTCGACCGACAGTGCTTCGCCGCCGAAATACTTCTCCAGCAGAGCCTCGTCGGTCTCGGCGACGGCTTCGAGCAGCTTGGTGCGGTATTCGTCGGCCTTCTCCTGAAGGTCGGCGGGGATGTCGATGGTCTCGTAGGTCTCGCCCAACTTGGTCTCGCCGCGCCACACCTTGGCGTTCATCTCGACCAGGTCGACGACGCCCTCGAAGTCACCCTCCGAGCCAACCGGCAGCTGGATCGGAATCACGTTGGCGCCCAAGCGGTCTTCCATGGTCTTCACCGAGAAGTAGAAGTCCGCGCCGACCTTGTCCATCTTGTTGACGAAGCAGATGCGGGGGACGTCGTACTTGTCGGCCTGACGCCAAACCTGCTCGGACTGCGGCTCCACGCCCTCCTTGCCGTCGAAGACGGCAACGGCACCGTCGAGCACCCGAAGGCTGCGCTCCACCTCAACGGTGAAGTCGACGTGGCCTGGGGTGTCGATGATGTTGATCTGGTTGCCGTTCCAGAAGCACGTGGTAGCGGCGGAGGTGATGGTGATACCCCGCTCTTGCTCCTGCTCCATCCAGTCCATGGTGGCGGCGCCGTCGTGCACCTCACCGATCTTGTAGCTGATACCGGTGTAATAGAGGATGCGCTCGGTCGTCGTCGTCTTGCCGGCATCGATGTGCGCCATGATGCCGATGTTGCGGACCTTGGTGAGGTCGGTCAGCACGTCCTGTGCCACGGCAGTCTTCTCTTTCGCTTGATAGTTGCTGTTGTCATTGCGCCCGGCGCCGCATCTGCCGCAGGCGGCTGAAATCACCAGCGGTAGTGCGCGAAGGCGCGGTTTGCTTCGGCCATCTTGTGGGTGTCCTCGCGCCGCTTGACGGCGGCACCCAGGCCATTGCTGGCGTCGAGGATCTCGTTCGCCAGTCGCTCGACCATCGTCTTCTCCCGGCGCGCCTTCGAGAAGCTGACCAGCCAGCGCAATGCCAGCGTGGTCGACCGTTCGGCGCGGACCTCGACGGGCACCTGGTAGGTCGCACCACCGACGCGGCGGCTGCGGACCTCAAGTGCGGGCTTGACGTTGTCGAGAGCGCGCTTGAGGGTGACGACCGGATCGGTGCCGGTCTTGTCACGAGCCTGCTCGAGCGCACCATAAACAATGCGTTCGGCCAGCGATTTCTTCCCGTCGCAGCAGGACCTTGTTGACCAGCTGGGTGACCAACTGCGACCCGTAGACCGGATCGTTGACCAACGGACGCTTGGGTGCGGGCCCCTTGCGCGGCATTAGCTCTTCTCCTTCTTGGCGCCGTAGCGGCTGCGGGCCTGCTTGCGGCCCTTGACACCCTGGGTGTCCAGCGAACCGCGGATGATCTTGTAGCGCACACCCGGCAGGTCCTTCACACGACCGCCACGCACCAGCACCATCGAGTGCTCCTGCAGGTTGTGGCCCTCGCCGGGGATGTAGGCGGTGACCTCAACCTGGCTCGTCAGCTTGACGCGGGCGACCTTCCGAAGCGCCGAGTTCGGCTTCTTCGGCGTGGTGGTGTACACGCGGGTGCACACGCCGCGGCGCTGCGGGCTGCCCTTGAGGGCCGCGGTCTTCACCTTGGCGATCTTGTCGCGGCGACCCTTGCGGACCAGCTGCTGAATGGTTGGCATCTACCGGCTTTCTCTATTGCTGTGCTGTCTTTTGGTGCTCTGTAAGTCTCTGTACTGCAGTTATGTCCCGCTCGCTTACCCCGCGACCGGGTGTGTCGCATGCGCCCGCCGCGGAATATTCGAAGCATTTCCAGGGCATGGTTGACATGCGAATTGGCCCGGCGTGCAGGCATGCTTGCGTTCTTACCGAGCTGCAAGCGCCTTATCTGCCAGGCACGATCGTCCACAATACCAGGGCAGTCGCAGCGCTCCAAACCCGTCCATTGGGCCCTAACCGCAGGTCAGCGCTACCGTCTCTCCATCCCGGTCGCGAGCCGCATCACCATGTCGGTGAACACGACGTCGGTGTCGATGCCGGACATCGCTCCTGTCATCTCCAGCAGAACGAAACCGTGCATCGCCGACCAGAACTCCAGCGCGGCATAGAACGCGTTATCGCCGTCGAGCCCATAGGAGGCCAGCACCGAGATGACCGGGGCCGCCGCCGCCCTGGTGGCCTCGGTGAACTCGGGGTCGTCGCCACCGAGCGGCATCCGGGTGAACGCCGAGTACCGGCCGGGGTGGTGATGGGCATAGCTGCGGTACGCGCTGGCCATCGCCGTCACCGCGTCGTCCCGTGTTCGGCCCTCGCCAACGGTGTTGAGCATGTCGATGATGTCGCCGACGACCCGCATCCTGACGGTGCGGCGCAGGTCTTCAAGGCTGTTGACGTGGTTGTAGAGCGACGGGCCCTTGGTGCCGAGCTGGTTGGCCAGCGCGTTGATGGTCAGCGCGTCCCAACCCTCACGATCGAGGAACGTCAGCGCCGCATTGACGATGGAATCGCGGCTCAACCTGGTCGGACGTGCCGCCGGCCGAGCTGCCATGTCAGGTTCACCCTTCGGGTCGTCGGTGGGACCACGAGATCGGGTCAGCGAAAAACTAACACCTCTAGTTTCCCTGAGGTCAGTTGACGCGGTCTTGACTGAGCTCGGCGAGTTGGCCGGTGATCGTGCACAGATCGGGCAGCATCGCCGGATTCATCGTCTGGATCGACCAGGTGATGACGTCGGTGCCCTTCGCAACGTAGATGCTGCACGCGTTGGCGTCGTAGGCCTTGAAGCCCTTGTTGCCGTCGATCGACAGTTCGGTCAGCGTGCGGCCGGCCTGCTGTTCCAGCGACCGCTCGGTATCCATATCGCTGCCGCGGTACCACCAGGTGGAGATGCCCATGCCCGCGCCGAAAGTGCCAAGCACCGTGTTCTCCTGCCAGAAGCACCCGGCGTCACTGACGACGGCCTTGGTGAACATCGACGATCCGACGGCCTTGGTCACGTCGGCGTCGGTGATCCCGTTGCAGTCCGCGCTGCGGAAACCTCCGCTCGGTGGTGGCGGCGCCGGTGACGTGGGCGTCGACGGCTGGTCCGACGGGCCGCAACCGGCCAGCAAGGCAGCCACCGCGGCAAGCGCGGCCAGGCATCGCGATGGCGATCTCGGGACGGCCATGATCACATGTCCGACTGCAGGGTGGCGGTGAGCAGTTTCTCGGCGTCCTTGCAGGGATCGCCGCTGTGCTGGCCGCGGAATTGCACCCACCAGCTGAGTACCCCCGTGCCTGCCGCCGCGGTGGCCGAACAGGCCGCGCCAGTCGTGTCGCGACGCGCCAGAAACGCCTGATGCCGTTCGACGACCTTCTCAGTGACCGTCGCGCCGCGCTCGGTGGCAAGTGCGCGTTCGCGGCCGAGACTGCCTGTCTCGTACCAGGAAAAGGTGACATCGACCATCGCCGAGCCCCTGGCCAACACGTACTGGCAGACCGCGCCGCTGTAGGGCCGAACGATGTGGTCGGCGCCCATCGCCTGCTGAATCGAGCTGTCGACCAGCAACCCACACCGGTCATCGACATATCCATAGCTGCGGTTGGGATCGGGGACAGCGAATTGGGCCCGTCGCGCGGTCCCGCTGACGGTCTGAGAACACCCTGCGACGGTCACCACCGCAATGACCGCCACGACAGCAACCTGTTTGACACGCCAACGCATCGCTCATCACGCTACCCAGCACGGTCGACGAAGGCGACTCATGCGAACTACTGCCACGATGGTCGTTGCGCGACGTACGCTCTACCTCCATCGGGGCTCGCCGATCGAAGGGGACGATCGTGATTTCGAAAGCTGTGGGCCGATCGCTGGCGGCATGCGCGATCACGTCTCCCGGTGGCGCTATGCGCCGTCGGAGTGCCGCCGCGCAGGCGGCGAACGGCGACACCCACATCACCGGGAATGGCATCGAGCAGACGATCGACTGCAACGAGTCGACGCTCATGGTCAACTGGCGGCCGTACAACACCATCTATGCACTGGGCAGCTGCTGGGCGGTCACCGTGCAGGGCTCGGCGAACACGGTCGTCGCCGACAATGTCGTCAACAACATCATCGTGTACGGAACCGACCAGACAGTCCTCTACAAGAACGGCGAACCGGTCGTGTGGGACCGTGGCCGCGAACTGGGCATGGTGAACCACATCGACCGGGTAGCCGCGCTGAATGCGCACACGTTTTTTTATCGCGGGCTTGCAATCGCCGCCTCGCGCTCGGGCTCTCCGGCTGCGGCTCGGAAAGCAAGGACACCAACACCCCGACCGCGACGGCGGGTTCGTCCGGAGCGCAGGTCGAGATCGGCAACACCATCAACTACGGGTCGTTCGGTACGACCGCCGACATCGATTGCGCCGACGGAAAGTCGCTCAACATCGGCGGTTCCAATAACAAGCTGACCGTCAAGGGCACCTGCGCCAATGTGAACGTCGGCGGTGCCGACAACACGATCACGTTCGAGACGGTCGACAAGGAGCTGTCGGTCGTCGGCCTGAACAACACCATCACCTACAAGAGCGGCGACCCGAAGATCAACGACACCGGCTCTGGCAACAAGGTTTCGAAGGGCTGACCCCTAGCCGCTCGCCCCGTGCCTGCCTGCACCGCCGGCGAAGCGCTGCGCACCCGCCAGTGATTCGGCGGCAACCTTCGACATGCTGCCGAATTCGAAGTCCATCGCCTCGCATTCGGACAGGCCCCACTGATTCAGCATGGACAGTCGGTCCGCCCGCATGCACTCCTGTGGCAGCTCGGCCAGCTGGTGGCCGAGTTCCTCTGCCCGTTGGCGCGCTTCGCCTTTGGGCACAACGCGGCTGGCCAGCCCCATCGCGTACGCCTCCTCGGCGTCCACCGGCCGTCCGGTGAGGATCATGTCCAACGCCCTTCCATGTCCGACCAGACGCGGCAGCCGGACAGTGCCACCGTCGATGAGCGGAACGCCCCACCGCCGGCAGAAGACACCGAAAATTGCGTCCTCTTCGACGACGCGCATGTCGCACCACAGCGCAAGTTCCAACCCACCCGCCACCGCATAGCCACTGACGGCCGCGATCACCGGTTTGGACAACACCATCCGGCTCGGCCCCATCGGGCCGGGCCCGGTCCGATGCACCGGGTTGGATTCCGGCGTTCCGATGGCCTTGAGATCGGCTCCGGCGCAGAAGGTTCCGTTGTCGCCCCAGAGCACTGCGACCGCCGCCGAGTCGTCCTTGTCGAAGTCGTCGAACGCGGCGTAGAGCTCCGCCGCCGCGGCACCGTTGACGGCGTTGCGCGCCTGCGGCCGATTCATGATCACCGTCGTCACCGGTCCGTCGCGCTCGACCCGCACTCCACCATTCGTCATGTTGCCTCCATCAGTTCGACGCCGTCGCGCCGCGCGACAAGTTCCGCGGCGAAGTTCGTGTAGGCCTTCCGCAGTGCGTCGCCAGGCCAGTCTTCAGGCAGCAGTTCTGCGGGCAGCACCGGGTCGGTGAGCAGGTGGCGCACGATGGCCGCCGCTGAGACGAATCGGCCGGGAATATCGGCGGCCGTTGCTATTTCGTCGAGTAGTTCGCGGCCGATGCGGCACCCATTCCGGTAGGTCCCATAGGCGAGCGGCGAGCCCGGCGGGGTCGTCGTCCCGGGAGTGCAGTACCCGCACCCGGTCCAGCACGTCGGCGGTCAGCTCCACGTCGAGGTTGTCGGGCCGCAGCCAGATCCCCTCACGAAGCTCGGCGAACCGCTTGTCCTGCAGCGTGGTTCGCAGCGCCGCGCGGGTGCGGGCATCGGTGCCGACACTGGTGATCACGAGGGTGGTCCAGGTGCCGTCCCATTTGCGAAGCCGTGGGTTGATCGCGTCGTCCTGGCGCCGCTGCCGGGCCAGCAGCCGGTCGGACAGTCGGTAGCCGTCCTCAGAACGCACCAGGTCGCCTGCGCTCACCATCCGGGTCAGCGCCACCCGAACAGTCGGTTCGCGGATATCGAAATCGGCGGTGAGCCTGATGAGTTCGCTCGCAGTGGCCCAGGCGGGGTGGGCGCCTAGCAGGACGCTCAGCACGACCGAGCGGGCCGTCATCCGCGAGAGCCCGGGCACCTATACCCCGGAGGTTTTGCGGCCGTGGTCGCCGAACGGCTCGTCGCGCTGGCGGACAGCCTCGCGGAACCCGTGCTCCCGCGATTGTGCGACGAACGCGTGGCCCTCAGGGGTGTGGCGGGCGATGCCGTCGAAGACCGTGCTGACCATCCGGCTGGTGGCGATGCCCTGCTGCAACAGCGCTGTGTTCATCGCCAGCTTGACCATGATGAGCTGGTTGATCGGCACCGCGGCGATCCGCTCGACGAGGCGCTCGGTGCGTTCGTCGAGTTCGGCGGGATCGGGTGCTTCGACCGCGAGCCCCCATTCGGCCGCCTGCGCGCCGGTGATGCAATCACCGGTCAGCAGAAGGCGTTTGGCGCGTTGGTCGCCGAGGCGATGCGCCCACATGCCCGCCGCGGGCACACCCCACACCCGGGTCGGCGGATAGCCGATCTTGGCGTCGGCAGCGGCGATCACCTGATCGGCGTGCAGGGCGATGTCTGTACCGCCCGCCACGCAGTAGCCGTGGATCTTGACGACCGTCGGCTTGTCGGCGTGCAACAGCGATGAGAAGCCGCGGACGAACCGGCTCATCATCTGATAGTCGATCATCGGATCCCACGGCTGATCGGGCAGATGGTTGATGGCCTGCGTCTTGCCGGACAACACCGTGTCCTTGTACGGACTGCCCCCGCCCGCCGAGGATGACCCTTCCGCGTACGCGGAAAGGTCGAATCCGGCGCAAAAGCCTTCTCCGCGACCGGATACCAGGATCACGTGCACGTTCGGGTCGAGGTCGGCCCGTTCCACGAGCGCCGACAGCTCCAGCGGAGTGTCGGCGACGATCGCATTGCCCTTTTCGGGGCGGTTGAAGGTGATTCGCGCAACCCGGTCGGTGACCTCATAGGTCATCGTCTTGAGGTTGTCGAAGTCGACGGGCCTGATGGCGTGGGTCATCCCTTGACCATCGCACGTTCCAGGATCGGCGCCAGATCCAGGCCGGTCGGCATGGTTCCGAAGGCGCCGCCCCATTGGCCGCCCATGCGGGTGGCCAGGAACGCCTCGGCCACGGCGGGGTGGCCGTGCCGCACCAGCAGCGAGCCCTGCAGCGCAAGGCTGATGTCCTCGGCGACCTTGCGGGCCCGGTACTGAATGGTCTCGAGATCTTCGAGCGCCGGACGCAGCGCCGCGACATGGGTGTCGAGGCGCGAATCCTGCCCCGTCGTCTTGGCCAGCTCGTCGAACAGAACGTCGATGCATTCGGGCCGACTTGCCATGGCGCGCAACGTGTCCAGCGCGCTGACGTTGCCGGACCCCTCCCAGATGCCCATCAGCGGCGCCTCGCGATACAGCCGCGGCATGCCCGACTCCTCGACGTAGCCGTTGCCGCCAAGGCACTCCATCGCCTCCGCGGCGTGCGGCGTTGCGCGCTTGCATACCCAGTACTTGCTTGCCGCAAGGCCGATGCGGCGCAGCAGGGTTTCGCGTTCGTCGCCGCGCACCGCGGCATCGGTGGCGCCGGCCATCCGCATCGCGACGATTGTCGCCGCTTCGGCCTCGACCGCGAGGTCGGCGAGCACGTTGCGCATCAGGGGTTGGTCAATCAGATACTCGCCGAACGCCTTTCGGTGCGCAGCGTGGTGAATGGCGCGGGTCAGCCCGCTGCGCATGCTGGTGGCGCTGCCCAGCGTGCAGTCCAGCCGGGTGAGGTTGACCATCTCGATGATGGTCGGCACGCCGCGGCCCTCCTCGCCGACCAGCCAGGCGGTGGCGCCGTCGTACTCGACCTCACTGGAGGCGTTGGCGTGGTTGCCCAGCTTGTCCTTGAGCCGCTGGAGAAACATCCGGTTGCGGCTGCCGTCGGGCAGGATTCGCGGCAGGAAGAAGCAGCTCAGTCCGCCCGGCGCCTGTGCCAACACGAGGAAGACGTCGCACATCGGCGCCGACGTGAACCACTTGTGGCCGGTGAGGCTGTAGGTACCGTCGGCGTTCGGCGTCGCTTGCGTGGTACCTGCGCGAACGTCGGAGCCACCTTGCTTCTCGGTCATCGACATGCCCGCTGTGATACCGGGCTTGGTGCTGGGCACCTTGAGTTCGGGGTCGTACTCGCGGCTGGCGAGCAGCGGCTCGTAGATGGCGGCCAGTTCGGCGTTGTTGCGCAATGCGGGCACGACGGCGTAGGTCATCGAGATCGGGCAGATATGGCCGGGCTCTGGCGTCCACACCGAGGTCTTGGCGGCGCGGACGACGTGCGCGCCGGGGCGGTCGTCTGCCCACGGTGCGGCATGTAGCCCGTGGCCGACCGCGACCTTCATCAGCTCGTGGTAGGCCGGGTCGTACTCGACTTCGTCAACGCGGTGGCCGTAGCGATCGTGAGTGCGCAGGATCGGCTGGTTGCGGTCGGCGAGCTCACCCCACCGCTGAGCCTGCGGGCTGCCAGAGAGCGCCCCCAGTTCGGTTACCTCGTCGACGCCCCACTCGCCGCCTTCGCGGATCAACGCCTCGGTCAGTACCGGCGATGTCGCGGGGTTGTAGTTCTCCAGCGTGGGGACCTGATTGGTGACGACATGCGTGTCTGGCATACCAGCCATATTACAGTTTTTCGACAGTCGAACAAGAGGTGTAATACCGGCTCAGTTTCACTCGATTTTGGCTCGCCGCGCGTCGTACCTGTTGATGACGGCCATGACACCGGCGGCTAACGCCCAGCCGAGGAGGATGTCGACGACGTAATGCTCCGCGGTGTACACCAGCGTGAACGCCATCATCAGCACGTACGTCACCAGCAGCGGCCGCCACCTGCGGTCAACGCGGGTCCACAGAAAGGCCGCTACCGCCGCGGTCAGAGCCGCATGCAGCGATGGGATGGCGGCGACAAGATTCACACTGGCCTGTCCCTGATCGATAAGCGCGGTCGCGGAGTGCAGATTCAGCTTTCCCCACCCCCGCCCGACTATGCGCTCGACCCAGCTGTTCGCACCGTCCTGGGTGCTCTGCATCGCGCCGAGCAGTCCGCCGTCGGGGACACCGCGCGCAGGCCGGAACATGCACAGCGGACCCGAAGGGCCGCCTGCGACATCGGTCGGCGTGCAGCGTGCTGCGGCCCACGGCGGCGCGGCGGGCAGCAGCGCGTACATGATCAGCGCGACGAAGGACAGCCCGACGAACAAGCGGACGAACGCCTTCCATTCCTCTCGGTCGCGGAGCCACAGCACCGCGGCTACCACATACGGAAGGATGAAAAACGACATGTAGACGGTGCTGATTGCGATCTCCCACCACGGCGGGTAGGGCAGCTTCAGTCGTTCCTGCAGCCATACCGTCGGCACCGTGCCGAAGAACATCCAGCGATCCACGTCGACCTGCCAGTTCCACAACGTCGGCCGTCCGATCAGGGTGGCCGCTCCCCTGCTGAGGTCGTAGGCCCCGAGCACCAACGCGAAGGGCAGCCAGTCCCTGATGACGTGCAGCATTCGGCGACCCTGGCCGATACTTGCCGCGAGCAGTCCGGTGCAGATGTAGAGCAGCAACAGCTCTCGGTTGAACGCGAAACCCGTTGTGACAGTTCGGTAAACCACCACAACGGCCCATATCGCAATGGCAATCCGCCTGGCAGTCGTCAGCCAGCGTTCGCGCGCACTGTCCGCATCTTCCGCACGCACCAACGCAATTGACGATTCGTCAATTGCCGACACTCAATTCAGCGTAGTTCACCGCGCCGTTACCGCGTGTTGGGTAATCGTTCGGTTACCGAACCGTGCTTCAGCCGCGCCTAGTCCAAGTGTTCGCGCAGGAACGCGATGTCGTCCTTTCGACCCTCGTCGGCGGTCTCACAGATCACCGGCGCGCCTGCGGCCTTGACGACGGCAACCAACAGGTCCGGATCGATCTGGCCGGTTCCGAAGTTGGCATGCCGGTCCGCGCCCGAGCCTGCGGCGTCTCTCGAGTCGTTGCAGTGCACCAAATCGATGCGCCCGGTCAGGGCCAGAATGCGATCGACCGCGTCGATCAGGGCCTCACCAGCGGCCCAGGCATGGCAGGTGTCGAGGCAGAACCCGATGCCGCTGTCGCCGATGTGATCCCACAGCCGGCCGATGATGTCGAAGTGACGGGCCATCGCATGGTCGCCGCCCGCGGTGTTCTCCAGGTACACCGGCACATCGGTCTCGAGGGCCTTGAGCGCCTTCACCCACCGCTCGAACCCGGCCTCCACGTCGGAGTCGTCGGCGTGGCCGCCGTGCACGATGACCGCGGTCGCGCCCACGTCGGCCGCGGCGTCGCAGGTGTCCTGCAGGATCTTGCGCGACGGGATGCGCACCCGGTTGTTCGCCGAAGCGACGTTGATCAGGTACGGCGCGTGCACGTAGAGCGGCATGCTCGCCGCCTTCAGCACCTCCGCGTCATCGCGCGGCGGGGGCTTCTTCCAGCTCTGCGGGTTACCGAGGAAGAACTGCACCACATCGGCGCCATCGGCCTCGGCCGCGGCAAGGGGATCGTCTTGGTGGACGTGCGAACCAATAAGCACGGGCCCAAGTCTAGGCGGGCCGTCAGACACTGCCGAGTGCCCGGCACAATCGGCTGTCATGGATCAGCACACCTATGACAGAGGCCGGGAGATCCGCACCGCGGTGCTCGGCGACGCCTACGTCCAGAAGGCGGAAGGCAGCGCCGACGACTTCAACAAGCCATTTCAGGAACTCGTCACCGAGTACTGCTGGGGCGCCGTGTGGGGGCGCGATGGCCTGTCGCTGGCGACCCGCAGCATGCTGAACATCGCCATGATCGCTGTGCTGAACCGGCCCAATGAGTTACGCACTCACATCAAAGGAGCGCTCACCAACGGAGTCTCCCGCGACGAGATCCGTGAAGTGCTCATGCAAGTGGCGATCTACGCGGGCGTGCCTGCGGGCGTCGACGGGTTCCGGATCGCCCGCGAGGCGTTCGCCGAACTCGGCTCCGACGGCGTGTAGGCGCGTCCCGTGGATATCGGGTTCATCGGGTTGGGCAACATGGGCTTCCCGATCGCGGCTCGCGTCATCGCCGCCGGGTATCGCGTCGTCGTCTACGACACGAACAGTGAGGCCGTCGACCGCGCAGTGGTGCTGGGCGCCCAGGCCGCGGCGTCGGTCAAAGAAGTCGGCGACCGCGCCGAAACGGTGCTGGCCAGTCTGCCGACACCCGCCGTCTCACAGGAGGTGGCCAGCGGGCCGAACGGTGTCATCGACGGCACCCACGTGCGCCGCTTCGTCGACCTTTCGACGGTGGGAAGTCAAGTGGCCGAACGCAATCACGCGAAGTTGGCGGCTCGGGGCATCGCCGCGTTCGACAGTCCGGTCAGCGGCGGAGTCGCAGGCGCCGAGAAGGGAACGCTCGCTGTCATGGTCTCGGGGCCGCGCAGTGAGTTCGACGCGATTTCCACGGTGATCGAGTCGTTCGGCCACGCGATCTTCGTCGGCGAGCAGCCGGGTGCGGCGCAGACCATGAAGCTGGTGAACAACCTCATGGCGGCGACTGCACTGGCGGCCACCGCCGAGGTGATGGTGATGGGGGTCAAGGCGGGGCTGGACGCACAGGTGATGATCGATGTCCTCAACGCCGGATCAGGCGGCACGCACGCCAGCCGCGACAAATTCCCCCGTGCGGTGCTGCCCCGGACCTTCGACTACGGGTTCGCGACCGGCCTGATGGTCAAGGATGTCCGCCTCTATCTACAGGAAGCTCAGGCACTCGGCACGCCGACGCCGATCGCCGAAGCGGTGACGAAGCTTTGGGAGAACGTCATGGAGCAAGAAGGCGCGGCTTCCGACTTCACTTCGGTGGTGAAGCCGTTCGAAGCCGAAGCGGGCGTCGTCGTCGACGGCCGCTGACACGCCCTCCTACCTCGAGCCCAACCGTGGCGTCACCGCAGCGAGGACGGGTTTGACCGCCTCGAAGAAGGCACCAAGGTGCGCTTGTCCCGCGATGACGTCGACAGTCGCATCGAGTGCGTCGCCGTCGGCACGAACATGCGGGAGGATCCAGTCCTCGGATCCGACGTAATACATCGCGGGACAGTGGATCGTCGCTGGATCGATGAATCGCGTCGGGCGCATCGAACCTTGGATCGCCGCAGCCACCGCGAGCGCGTCGTTGCCGTCCTCGATCATCTGCTGCAGCGCCGTATCCGTCGAACCGAACGCCTGCCACAGGGCCGCCCAGTCGCCCTGCTGCAGGAAACCAGCGAGTGGCGTCAGGAGCCTGCCGGCTTCCTCCTCGTGGGCGTGCATTGCGTAGCCGCCGACGACGATTCGCTCGACTCGTTCCGAATAGCGGCTCGCCAGATTGCAGGCGAGCCAGCCGCCACGTGAATAGCCCCACACCGTAGCGCGATTCACGTGTTCCGCGTCCATCACCGCGATCAGATCCGCGGCGACTCCTGCCGGATCGTATGCATCCGGATCGTGTGGAAGGTCGCTGTCGCCGTGCCCGAGGGGGTCGACGTTGATGACTCGCCATTCGCCCGACAACGCGCTCACGTATCCCAGGTCATCCCAGTGCCGAGCCGCCGACATCGTAGGAGCGGCGAGCACGAGCGGTGGACCGTCACCTTCGACGGTGTAGTGGATGGTGAACCCACGGGAAGCAGCCCGCATACGTCGAGTGTGCACATTCGCCAACGAAAAAGCCCCCGGGCGAACCCAGGGGCTTTCTCTCGTTGTGACTAGCGGTAGTCGCTGTAGCCGTAGTCGTCCAGCGGAACCGCGGCACCGGTGGCCTGGCCGAAGTCCGGGCTGTAGTACTGATCCTCGTAGGACGGGATCGTGTACGCGGCAGCCCGCGCCTCTTCGGTCGGTTGCACCTGGATGTTGCGGTACCGGTTGATGCCGGTACCGGCCGGGATCAGCTTGCCGATGATCACGTTCTCCTTCAGACCCTGGAGCTTGTCGCTGCGGCAGTTGATCGCCGCATCGGTCAGCACTCGAGTGGTCTCCTGGAACGACGCCGCCGACAGCCACGAATCGGTGGCCAGCGACGCCTTGGTGATACCCATCAGCACCGGGCGACCCGCCGCGGGCTCTGCGCCCTCGGCAACCACCCGACGGTTCTCGGCCTCGAACTCGCCACGCTCGGTCAGCGAGCCGGGCAGGAACTCCGTCGCGCCCGAATCGATGATCGTGACGCGCCGCAGCATCTGCCGGACGATCACCTCGATGTGCTTGTCGTGGATCGACACGCCCTGAGCGCGGTAGACCTCCTGGACCTCCTTGACGAGGTGGATCTGCACCTCGCGGGGGCCCTGGACACGAAGCACCTCGTGCGGGTCGGCCGAGCCTTCCATCAGCTGCTGGCCCACCTCGACGTGGTCACCGTCGGTGAGCAGCCGCTCGGAACCGTCGTCGTGCTTGAACACCTTCAGGCGCTGACGACGAGAGAGCTTGTCGTAGACCACTTCTTCGCCACCGTCGTCGGGGATGATCGTGATCTTGTAGAAGCGCTCGCCCTCTTCGAGCTGCACGCGTCCGGTGACGTCGGCGATGGGCGCCTTGTCCCGCGGAACGCGAGCCTCGAACAGCTCCTGCACGCGCGGCAGACCACCGGTGATGTCGCCACCGCCGGTGACGCCACCCTGGTGGAACGTACGCATGGTCAGCTGCGTGCCGGGCTCACCGATGGACTGCGCGGCGACGATGCCGACCGCCTCGCCGATGTCGACGAGCTTGCCCGTCGCCATCGAACGGCCGTAGCACATCGCGCACACACCGGTGCCCGTGGTGCAGGTCAGCACGGAGCGGACCTTCACCTCGGTGATGCCCGCGGCCAGCAGTGCGTCGATCGCCGGGTCGCCAAGGTCGTGGCCGCGCTCGACGACGACGTTGCCCTTCTTGTCGACCGCGTCGGTCGCCAGAGTCCGCGCGTACGCAGACGTCTCGATGTGCTGATCGCGAACCAGCGACTTGTCGACCAGCTCGGCCAGCGTGACGTTGATGCCACGCTCGGTCTCGCAGTCGGTCTCGCGCACGATGACGTCCTGGCTGACGTCCACCAGACGACGGGTCAGGTAACCCGAGTCGGCGGTGCGAAGAGCGGTGTCCGCCAGACCCTTTCGGGCGCCGTGGGTGTTGATGAAGTACTCCAGCACCGTCAGGCCCTCGCGGAACGAGGACTTGATCGGACGCGGGATGAACTCACCCTTCGGGTTGGTCACCAGACCCTTCATGCCTGCCAGGGTCCGCGTCTGGGTGAAGTTACCCGTGGCGCCGGAGTCCACGATCGTGATGATCGGGTTGTCGCTCGGGTAGTGCGCCTCGCAGCGCCTTACCGACCTCTTCGGTGGCGTCCTGCCAGATCTTCACCAGCGCCTCGTTGCGCTCGTCGTGGTTGAGCGCGCCGCGCTGGTACTTCTTCTCGATCTGGTCCGCTTCCTTCTCGTAGCGGTCCAGGATCTCCTGCTTCTGCGGCGGCACCAGCACGTCGGCCATCGACACGGTGACACCCGAACGGGTGGCCCAGTAGAAGCCGGCGTCCTTGAGCTTGTCCACGGTCTGCGCGACAACGATCATCGGGAAGCGCTCGGCCAGATCGTTGACGATCCGCGCCTGCACCTTCTTGTGCATCTGCTCGTTGACGAACGGATACGAGATCGGGAGCAGCTCGTTGAACATCACCCGACCCAGCGTGGTTTCGGCCGTCCATGCATCGCCCGGCTTCCAGCCGTCAGGGAACAGCTCGGCCTCGACGTCGACGGGCGGACGCAGCTGGGTCAGCCGCACCCGGATCTTGGCGCGCACGCTCAGCGCGCCGCGATCCAGCGCCATGATCGCCTCGGCGGGCGAGCTGTACACGCCGAACTCCGGCCGATCCTTGGCGGCAGCGACGAACTCGCCGGTGTCGCCGGGGATCTCGGTGGTCAGGAAGTACAGCCCGGTCACCATGTCCAGACGCGGCATGGCCAGCGGGCGGCCCGACGCAGGCGACAGGATGTTGTTCGACGACAGCATCAGGATGCGGGCCTCGGCCTGCGCCTCCGCGCGACAGCGGAAGGTGCACGGCCATCTGGTCACCGTCGAAGTCGGCGTTGAACGCCTCACACACCAGCGGGTGCAGCTGAATCGCCTTGCCCTCCACCAGCATCGGCTCGAAAGCCTGGATGCCGAGGCGGTGCAGCGTTGGTGCACGGTTCAGCAGCACCGGGTGCTCGCCGATGACCTCTTCGAGAACGTCCCACACCTGCGGGCGCTGACGCTCCACCATCCGCTTGGCGCTCTTGATGTTCTGCGCGTGGTTCAGGTCGACCAGACGCTTCATCACGAACGGCTTGAACAGCTCGAGCGCCATCAGCTTGGGCAGGCCGCACTGGTGCAGCTTGAGCTGCGGGCCGACCACGATGACCGAACGGCCGGAGTAGTCGACGCGCTTGCCGAGCAGGTTCTGACGGAACCGGCCCTGCTTGCCCTTGAGCAGATCGCTCAACGACTTCAGCGGACGGTTGCCCGGCCCGGTGACGGGACGGCCGCGGCGGCCGTTGTCGAACAGCGCGTCCACCGACTCCTGCAGCATCCGCTTCTCGTTGTTGACGATGATCTCGGGCGCGCCGAGATCGATCAGCCTCTTGAGGCGGTTGTTGCGGTTGATCACGCGGCGGTACAGATCGTTGAGGTCCGACGTGGCGAACCGGCCACCGTCGAGCTGCACCATCGGGCGCAGCTCCGGCGGGATCACCGGAACCGCGTCGAGCACCATGCCCATCGGCGAGTTGCTGTTGGACTGGAACGCCGCGACGACCTTCAGGCGCTTGAGAGCACGAAGCTTCTTCTGGCCCTTGCCGTTACGGATGATGTCGCGCAGGTTGTCGGCCTCGGCGTCGATGTCGAAGTTCTCGATGAGCTTCTTGATCGACTCCGCGCCCATGGCGCCCTGGAAGTACTCGCCGTAGCGGTCGACGAGCTCGCGGTAGAGCACCTCGTCGACGATCAGCTGCTTGGGAGCCAGCTTGGTGAAGGTGGTCCAGATCTCCTCGAGCCGGTCCAGCTCACGCTGGGCGCGGTCGCGCATCTGACGCATCTCGCGCTCGCCGCCGTCGCGAACCTTGCGCTTCACGTCGGACTTGGCGCCCTCGTCCTCGAGCTCCTTCATGTCGGCCTCGAGCTTCTGCGCCCGGGCCTCCAGATCGGCGTCGCGCTGATCCTCGACGGCCTTGCTTCTCGACGACCATCTCGGCCTCGAGCGTCGACAGCTCGTTGTGGCGCATCTCGTCGTCCACGGCGGTGATGACGTAGGCCGCGAAGTAGATGATCTTCTCGAGATCCTTCGGCGCCAGGTCGAGCAGGTAGCCGAGCCGCGACGGCACACCCTTGAAGTACCAGATGTGCGTGACGGGCGCGGCCAGCTCGATGTGGCCCATCCGCTCACGACGCACCTTGGCGCGGGTCACCTCGACGCCGCAGCGCTCGCAGATGATGCCCTTGAAGCGGACGCGCTTGTACTTGCCGCAGTAGCACTCCCAGTCGCGAGTCGGTCCGAAGATCTTCTCGCAGAACAGGCCGTCCTTCTCTGGCTTGAGCGTGCGGTAGTTGATGGTCTCCGGCTTCTTGACCTCGCCGAAGGACCAGTTGCGGATGTCGTCCGCGGTGGCAAGGCCGATGCGGAGTTCATCGAAGAAGTTGACGTCTAGCACGTAACTCCCTTTCCCCTTGCGGGATTAGTAACCAAATTCATAAGGAGAGATCTACGCCAAGTCCTCTACAGAGGCAGATTCGTTGCGCGACAAGTTGATTCCCAGGTTCGCAGCAGCGCGCTCCAGGTCCTCGTCGTCGCCATCGCGCATCTCGATCGCCGCACCGTCCGAAGACAGCACCTCGACGTTCAGGCACAGCGACTGCAGTTCCTTGAGAAGCACCTTGAACGACTCCGGAATGCCCGGCTCGGGGATGTTCTCGCCCTTGACGATCGCCTCGTACACCTTGACCCGGCCGACGGTGTCGTCGGACTTGATGGTCAACAGCTCCTGCAGCGTGTACGCCGCGCCGTAGGCCTGCATGGCCCAGCACTCCATCTCACCGAACCGCTGGCCACCGAACTGCGCCTTACCGCCCAGCGGCTGCTGGGTGATCATCGAGTACGGGCCAGTGGAGCGGGCGTGGATCTTGTCGTCCACAAGGTGGTGCAGCTTGAGGATGTACATGTAGCCGACCGTCACCGGGTACGGGAACGGTTCGCCACTGCGGCCGTCGAACAGCATCGCCTTGCCGTCCTCGTTGACGAGCGTGTCGCCGTCGCGGTTGGGCAGCGTCGAGGACAACAGTCCCTGCAGCTCGTTTTCGCGAGCGCCGTCGAACACCGGCGTCGATACGATGCTGCCCGGCTCGGACTCCAACAGTTCCTTCGGCAGGTTGGCAGCCCAGTCCGGTGATCCGTTGATCTTCCAGCCGGCCTTGGCAACCCAGCCGAGGTGCGTCTCGAGGATCTGGCCGATGTTCATCCGTCGCGGCACACCGTGCGTGTTCAGGATGATGTCGACCGGCGTGCCGTCCGGAAGGAACGGCATGTCCTCGACGGGCAGGATCTTGCCGATGACGCCCTTGTTGCCGTGGCGTCCGGCGAGCTTGTCGCCGTCGGAGATCTTGCGCTTCTGGGCCACGTAGACGCGGACCAGTTCGTTGACGCCTGCAGGCAGCTCGTCGTCGTCCTCGCGCGAGAACACGCGGATGCCGATGACCTTGCCGGACTCACCGTGCGGCACCTTCAGCGACGTGTCGCGAACCTCGCGGGCCTTCTCACCGAAGATCGCGCGCAGCAGCCGCTCCTCCGGGGTCAGCTCGGTCTCGCCCTTCGGAGTGACCTTGCCGACCAGGATGTCGCCGTCGCGGACCTCGGCGCCGATGCGGACGATGCCGCGCTCGTCGAGATCGGCAAGCACCTCATCGGAGACGTTCGGGATGTCCCGGGTGATCTCCTCGGCGCCCAGCTTGGTGTCGCGGGCATCGATCTCGTGCTCCTCGATGTGAATCGAGGTGAGCACGTCCTCCTCAACCAGGCGGTTGGAGAGGATGATCGCGTCCTCGTAGTTGTGGCCCTCCCACGGCATGATCGCCACGAGCAGGTTCTTGCCAAGGGCCATCTCACCGTTCTCGGTGCATGGGCCGTCGGCGATGACCTGGCCCGCCTCGACACGCTGCCCGGCGTCCACGATCGGACGCTGGTTGGCGCACGTGCCGTGGTTGGACCGGGCGAACTTGCGCATCCGGTAGGTGTGCCGGGTGCCGTCGTCGGCCATCACGGTGATGTAGTCGGCGGAGACCTCTTCGATCACGCCTGCCTTATCGGCGACGACGACATCGCCCGCGTCGATCGCGGCGCGCAGCTCCATGCCGGTACCGACCAACGGGGCCTCGCTGCGCACCAGCGGAACCGCCTGGCGCTGCATGTTGGCACCCATCAGGGCACGGTTGGCGTCGTCGTGCTCGAGGAACGGGATCATCGCGGTCGCGACCGACACCATCTGGCGCGGCGAGACGTCCATGTAGTCGACCTCGGTGGCCGACACGAACTCGACCTCGCCGCCCTTCCGGCGAACAAGGACGCGCTCCTCGAGGAAGCGGCCCTTCTCGTCGATCGGCGAGTTGGCCTGCGCCACGACGTGGCGGTCCTCCTCGTCGGCGGTCAGGTACTCGATGTCGTCGCTGACGACACCCTTGACCACCTTGCGATACGGCGTCTCGATGAAGCCGAACGGGTTCACCCGCGCGTACACCGAGAGCGAACCGATCAGGCCGATGTTCGGGCCTTCCGGCGTCTCGATCGGGCACATCCGGCCGTAGTGGCTGGAGTGCACGTCGCGGACCTCGAGGCCGGCGCGCTCACGGGACAGACCGCCGGGGCCCAGCGCCGAAAGGCGACGCTTGTGGGTCAGACCCGAAAGCGGGTTGTTCTGGTCCATGAACTGCGACAGCTGGCTGGTGCCGAAGAACTCCTTGATCGCCGCCACAACGGGACGGATGTTGATCAGGGTCTGCGGCGTGATCGCCTCGACGTCCTGAGTCGTCATCCGCTCGCGGACAACGCGCTCCATGCGGGAAAGGCCGACCCGGATCTGGTTCTGGATCAGCTCGCCGACCGTGCGCAGGCGACGGTTGCCGAAGTGGTCGATGTCGTCGGTCTCCACCGGAACCTCGGCGCCGCCGGGGGCGGTCATCGTGTTCTGGCCCTCGTGCAGACGCACCAGGTACTCGATGGTGGCGACGACGTCCTCTTCGGTCAGCGTCGAGCTGGTGATCGGCTGGCCGGTGTTCAGGCCGAGCTTCTTGTTGACCTTGTAACGGCCAACGCGGGCCAGGTCGTAGCGCTTCTCCTTGAAGAACAGGTTCTCCAGCAGGGTCTGCGCGGACTCCTTGGTCGGCGGCTCGCCCGGACGCAGCTTGCGGTAGATGTCCAGCAGCGCCTCGTCGGTGCCTGCGGTGTTGTCCTTCTCCAGCGTCCCCATCATGATCTCGGAGAAGCCGAAGCGCTCGACGATCTGCTCGTTGGTCCAGCCAAGCGCCTTGAGCAGCACGGTGACCGGCTGACGGCGCTTGCGGTCGATGCGGACACCGACGGTGTCGCGCTTGTCGACGTCGAACTCCAGCCACGCACCGCGGCCGGGGATCACCTTGACGGAATGCAGCGTCTTCTCGGTGGACTTGTCGATGTTCTCGTCGAAGTACACACCCGGCGAACGGACCAGCTGGGACACCACGACACGCTCGGTGCCGTTGATGATGAAGGTGCCCTTCTCGGTCATCATCGGGAAGTCGCCCATGAAGACCGTCTGGCTCTTGATCTCACCGGTGTTGTTGTTGATGAACTCCGCCGTGACGAACAGCGGAGCCGCGTACGTCATGTCCTTGTCTTTGCACTCGTCGACCGGTGCCTTGACCTCGTCGAAGCGCGGGTCCGAGAACGACAGCGACATCGAGCCGGAGAAGTCCTCGATCGGCGAGAGCTCGGTGAGCACCTCTTCGAGGCCGCCGACAGGGTTCACGTCGCCGCGCGCCTTGGCCTTCTCACGCCACTCATCGGCGCCGACGAGCCACTGGAACGACTCGGTCTGCACCTCAAGTAGCCCCGGAACCTCGAGCGGTTCACGGAGCTTTGCAAATGAAATTCGGTTGGGTGCTCCGGGGACGGAGTTATTAGTGGTTAGCTACTGCTGACTTGATCTGGCGCGAGCCTGCCAAGATGCATCCTTCCAGCACCTCATGCGACTATCGGATGCCGGAGCTTGACCGGATCCTGTTGTCGCTATATCTGCGTCGGTTCGGCTGGCCTTTCAAGACCACAAGCTTCCCGAACGCACGGCACGCGACTAGATCACTGAGCGGGGCTCAGGCTAGGACATCGGTGTCATGTGCGGGTTTAGGTGGGCAGGATGCAGCCAGCGCAACGTCCAACCATACCGCAGGACGGCGTATTCCTCAACCACTGCATGCAAAAGTCACCGGGCGCTGGCTGGCGTCCTTAACCCATGCACACATGCTGCCCAACAGATTGGCCCGTTTGCCTCCGTCCGTCAAGAGATAACGCCGTGTTTGGTGTGGAGTTTTCCGTTAATTCTGGGTTTGCGGCGCGGCGAGCGCATGTGGCCGTCGCGGCGGCTGCCGATGGGTCCACCGCGCAGACGTCAAGGCGGAAGACCGTCGGCAACTCGAAGAAGGCCCCCAACACCAGCGAGAGCAGCGCCGTGAACTGGCTCCTCGGAGCGGGCAGAACGTAGGCATGGGCGAGACCCGCGTCCGTGGGGATGTCGATCACGGTCTCACCCGGGTCGCCAGGCACGCCGTAGATGCCGGTCCTCGTCGCCGGGTCGTGCACCCGGTCGGCATACATGTCGGTGATCCAGCCCTGCGTGACCACCTGAACGGCCTCGACGTTCTCCGGCCTAGAGGCGCCGGTGGCCAAGGCGACCACGAATTGGGCGAAACCGAACACGGCGGAGGACCGGTAGCCGTCCGAGTGCGTGCCGCCCGACCAGCTGAATACCGTTGAACTGTCCTGGCCGTTTCTGCTGGAACACCGCGTCGGCACTGCCGAAGGTGTTCAGCAGGGCCGGCGCCGCCGAGATGTGCAGGATCGGGAAGTCGGCAGGGAGCTTGTCGAGTGCGCGGGCGAGCGCGCCGCCCGCAGCCGAGCTGTCGAGCAGCACCGCGCCGACCAGATTGGCCTTCTCGTCTGCCGGGGCGAACTCCTTGAAGTAGCCTGACGCACCCGCCGCCAGCTGGCCGCCGTGCGAGTGCCCGACGAAGACGAACTGCTCGGGCAGCGTGCCTTCGTAACCTGCCGCCTTGGCGCTGGCAAGCAGCGCCGCGCGGTCTCCCTCGAACAGCCTCGCGACGGCGGCGTGCATCGGATCACCAGTGAGATTGCACGCGTCGCAGGCGAAAAATCCCCTGTTATCGAGGGGGCGACGACGATGGCGTTGTTCCGCTCGGCCAGCTCCGCCAAGGTGAGGTTGTAGACGGCGGCGTTGCCGGGGAATCCATGCTGGAAGTAGATGAACTTGTCGGGTTCGCCTTCGGTCGGGAAGTACCAATCCGCGTCTGCGGTGTAGCCGTCCCCGCAGTCGATCTGCAGCGTGGACCGACCCGCCGTCACCGTGCTGCCGGGCGGAACCACCGGAGGGCCGGTGATGAACTTCGAAAACATGTCGAACAGGCCCCAGAAGAACGACCCGACAACGTTGATCAGCGTCGGTCCGGCTGGCGGCGCGGGGGCCGGTTCCGCAGCCGCGAACGCGAGTGCGGCCGTGGCGGCACTCTGCTTGGTTTTCGCCGCGGCGACGGCTTCGTCGACCGGTCCGGCCGCGTCGGCGGCCTGCACCGCGGATGCCTCGGCCTGGGCCGGCACGTCGGCGACTTTCGCGTCAACGCCGACGTTTGTGTCGTCGGCCTCGGCCTTCTTGTCTTCCTTCTTGATCTCGGACGTCGACGCCGCAGCGGACTTGTCGAGCCGATCTGCGGTCTTGCGCTCCGCCGGATCGGCCGCGTCGTGGTCGTTGTCCTTCTTCATGGTCTCGGAAGTGGTGTCGCCCGCCGGAGACTCCGCGGGTTCCTCGGCCGTCGTGCCCTGGTCCTTGGTGCCGGTTTCTGAGGCGCCTTCGGTGTCCTTGCCGGCTGGGGCCGGTCGACTGCTCGTTGCTTGCGGGCGTGTCCTTCTTGTCGTCGTTCTTGGGCTCCGCCTTCGACTCGTCCTTGTCCGAATCTGGTTTCTTCCCAGTCGAATTCGAAGACTCCGACGATGTCCCGCTTCCGGTGCCCGACGTCGCGCCGTCGTCGGCGACCGCGAAGCCCGCCCCCGCCACCATCGCCATCGACACGCCGGCGGTAACGACACCTGCACTCAGCCACAGCAAGAACCGGTAAGCCATGCCGCTCCCATCCCGACCTCAGCAAACCGTAACCTGAGCTCTTTGACTGAGGGAGGATTTACACAGAATGCTTAGGGTGTCAGGCAGCCACTGAACCCGTGCAGCGCTTCGCCGACGCCATCGACTCGGCGACGCACGTCGGCTCGAACGTGAAGAACCGAGTTCCCCATCGGCACCAATGCTTGCAGCGGGTTCAAAATGAACGGCTTCGTGAGCGAATTCGGAAGGTCAACCAGCGTCGCCTCGCCCGCAGGCGTGTCGAGGACGAACTCCTCGCCGCGGTCGAGGTAGATGCCATCGTCCTGGGTGCCAGCGAACATGTCGTTGACCCAACCGACCATCAGAATCTGCGCCGCCGCGACGTTCTGCGGCGTCGAGAAGCCGGACACCAGCTGCTGCGAGAACTGGATGAGCGGGTTGCCGCCGCGCATGGAATCGACGTGCGAGCCACCGACCAGTGTCACGCCGATGAAGTCGTTCGGTCGTGCTGCGAGCAGCGCGTCGGTGCCGACGCCGAACTGGTTCCAGAAGTATTTCGGCGCGGCGAGCTGGTAGATCGGAATGTCGTCGGGAACTTCGCCGAGTGATGTCGCCATCGAGCCGTCCAATCCGACGCCGTCGAGCATGACGACCCCGGCAAGCCTGTCGATGGTTTCGTTCTTGACCATGTAGCCGGCCGTGCCCGCGACCAGGCCACCGCCGAGGGAGTGTCCCATCAACACGACCCGGTCCGGAATCGGGCCGGAATAGCCTGCCGCCAGCGCACTCTCGGCGAGGGCCGTGTTGTCATCCTCGAACAGATTCGCGACCGCTTGCTGCATCGGCGGCGCACCGAGCCAGCACGCGTCGGCCGCCAAGAAGTTCGACGTTATCGACGGTGCGACCACGATGCTGTTGGTCTGCTCTGCAAGAGCCGCCGCGGTGTGGCTGTACCACGGACCCTGGGCCAGGAAGCCGTGCTGGAGGTAGATCAATCTCGTCGGCGGTTCGGCGGTGTCCGGGATGTACCAGTCCGCCGGCACGTCGATCGTCGTCCCCCGCAGCGCAACCGCAGTCAAGCCGAAGCGTGGAACTGCGCACCGTGACCGTGCTGTTCGGCGGAAGGATCGGCGGACCTCCGACCAATCTGGTCGCAAAGCCGTACAGGTTGAAGACGATCGTCCCGATCGCACTGAGCAGGCCGGACAGCGGTGGCGCCGCCGCGGTGGACGTGACCTCGCGGCGTCGGCCGGTGCTGCGAACGCCACCGCGGCGGTCTCGGGTGCGCAGCGGTTTCGGTGGCCTGGTCTGGCATTGCGCGCAATCGGCACGACGGCCGCCACGGGTTCGACGGTTGTCTCCGTGGATGCCGTTGGTTCCGTAGTCTCGTCGGGCCTTGGCTCCTCGGTCTCTTGCTTGGCCGCACGGTTTCGCCGCGGGCTTCGGCTCGTTGGCGGCTGGCTTGGCCGGTTGGTCGGCGAGCTTTTCCGCGGTATCCGACGTCGTTTCGACGGTCGTCGGCTTTTCGTCTGGCTGCTCGACGGACGGCTCGTTCGTCCTCTGTCTCGTCTACTTCGACACCACCGGGGTCGGCCGTCGCGTCTTCTTCGGCTTCTCGCTGGCGGATTCCGGTTTCTGGGCGCCGGCGTCGTCCTTGTCCGAATCCGCTTTGTTCTCAGTCGGTTTCGTCGACTCGGACGAGGTCGTCCCGTTGGCGTCTGAGCCCGGCGGACTGTCGGCGCTCGCGACGGCCGGCCCTGACGACCATCGCTGCCGCCACGCCCGCGGTCAACATCCCCGCGCCCAACCACACCAAGAACCGGTCCACCATGGGTGTCTCCTGTCCCCGATCGCCGGAACGGTAACGCACGTTGTCAGTCGGGGATGCTTTTTATCGCAAATATCTGCCGCCACTCATCCGCCGTCGATGTCGGGAGCATCGGTTTATGCTCAGGTCAGCGGCCATGGCGATGCCATGGCGCCGGCGATATCGAGACGACCGATGGCCAAAAGCGACCCGCTGCCGACGCAGCAGGGGGATGTGTACGCCGGGGTCCCGGCGGAGTTGGTGGCTGCCGGTTTCGAGGACCCCGAGGAGATCGGCCGAGGCGGGTTCGGCGTCGTGTACCGCTGCAGCCAGCCCGAGCTCGATCGCACGGTCGCGGTGAAGGTGCTGACCGCGGATCTCGAGCCCGACAACCTGGAGCGGTTCGTGCGCGAGCAGGTCGCGATGGGCAAGCTGTCCGGGCACCCGCACATCGTCACCATCTTCCAGGTCGGGACCACCGCTACCGGCCGGCCCTACATCGTGATGCAGTACCACCCGCACGGTTCGTTGGAGGCCAAGATCCACGACAACGGGCCGGTCGGTTGGGCCGACGCGCTGCACATCGGGGTGAAAGTCGCGGGCGCGTTGGAAACCGCGCACCGAAGCGAGACGCTGCACCGCGACGTCAAGCCGGCGAACATCCTGCTCACCGAGTACGGCGAGCCGCAGCTGACGGATTTCGGGATCGCGCGGATTATCGGCGGGTTCGAGACCGCGGACGGCGCGGTCATGGGTTCGCCGGCATACAGCGCGCCAGAGGTGCTGCTCGGCCAACCGCCGGACGTGACCTCGGATGTCTACAGCCTGGCGTCGACGTTGTTCTGCGCGGGCACGGGGCACGCGGTGTTCGAGCGTCGCAAGGGCGAGCAGATGGTCGCCCAGTTTCTCCGGATCACCAAGCAGCCGATGCCGAGCCTGCGGGACTCCGGTCTGCCGGCCGACGTGTGCGCGGTGATCGAGCAGGCAATGTCGCGCAATATCGCGGACCGGCCCGCGACCGCGGAGGCTTTCGGCGAGCAGTTGCGAGATGTGCAGCGGATGCACGGCTTACCGGTGGACGAAATGCCCGTGCCCATACCGGCGCCGACGATCCGTTACAACCCAACGCGGTCGCTGGGAACGCCGTCGACTTCATATCCGGCGCGGACGCTGACGCCCCCGACTCCGGCCACCCGGTTCCAACTACCGGTGTCGACGAAGGCGCTCGTCGACCGCGCGCGGCTGATCGACGTTCTACGGGCAGAACAGGACAAGAAGCTCACGGTGATCCACGGCCCAACCGGCTTCGGGAAGAGCACGCTCGCCGCCCAGTGGGCGAAGCTTCTGAGGGCCGAGGGCGTCGCGGTGGCATGGCTGACGGTCGACCACGACGACAACAACGTCGTCTGGTTCCTGTCCCATCTGATCGAGGCGATCCGCGCGGTGACGCCTGCACTGGCGACCGAGCTCGGTGAAGTGTTGGAGGAGCACGGCGACGAGGCCGAGCGTTACGTCCTTACCTCGTTGATCAACGAGATCCATGAGCGGGCACGCGCATGACGCTGGTGATCGACGACTGGCAGCGCGTCACCGACCCGGCGACCATCGCGGCAATGCGCTACCTCCTCGACAACGTCGCTCCCGGCCTGACCGTCATCGTGACCAGCCGCAGCCAGAGCGGCCTGCCGATGAGCCGGATGCGGATGCAGGACGAACTTCTCGAAATCGACGCCACCGCACTGCGTTTCGACGTGGCCGAATCGGAGAACTTTCTGGTCGACCTGGGTGGGCTGGACCTCGACCACGGCGACGTCGAGGAGCTCACCGCCAAGACGGACGGCTGGGTGGCCGCACTGCAGCTGGCATCGTTGTCGCTGCGCGGCCGCGACGACCCGGTGCGGCTGATCGGCACGATGACCGGCCGCCACCACGCAATCAGCGAGTTCCTCGCGGAGAACGTGCTCGACACACTGGAACCGTCGATGCTCGACTTCCTGCTGGCCACCTCGATCACCGAACGGATCTGCGGCGACCTGGCGACGGCGTTGTCCGGCGTGCCGGACGGGCAGGCGATGCTCGAGCAGGTCGAGGAACGCGACTTGTTCCTGCGCCGGATCGACGAGCAGTGGTTCCGCTACCACCAACTGTTCCTCGACTTCTTGCGGCACCGGCTCGGCCGTGACGAGCCCGAGCGGGTCGTCCGGCTGCACCGCGCGGCCTCGACGTGGTTCGCCGACAACCACTTGGTCAGTGAGGCGGTCGATCACGCGCTGGCGGCCGGTGACGACCAGCGGGCGGTGCAGCTCGTCGAGAACGACGGCATCTACCTGGTGGCGAATTCGCAAATGGCGACGCTGATCGGGCTGGTGGGCAAGCTGCCTGCCGCCGTCGTGAAGTCGGATCCGCGGCTGCAGCTCGCCCTGGCCTGGGCCAACATCGTGTTGCACCGGATTCCCGCTGCCGAACAAGCACTGGCCCTGATGGAATCAGGGCTGGACAGGTCCGGCCTCGGCGACGACGAGATCGCCGACATGCGCGCGGACGGCGGGGTCGTGCGTGGCGTGGCGGACCTGCGCTCCGACCGGCTCGCGGGCATCGACGAACACATCGCGCCGTGTCTGGAGCGCCGAGATCACCTGCGTCCGTTCGCCGTCGGGGTGGCCGCCAACGTGGCGACGTTCGCCGCGGCGTATCACTACAACCTCGACGAGGTGAACCGGATCCAGGCGTGGGCGGCGCCGTACGCCGAACGCAACCGGGACACCTTCAACATGGTTCACGGGCTGTGCTACACGGGGCTCGCGCACCAGTTGATGCTCGACATCCCGACGGCGGAAGCCTGCTTCCGCAAGGCCCTCAAGATCGCCAAGCGGTCCGGCGGCAGTCATTCCTACACGGCCCGGCTGGCGAGCTCGGCGCTGGGCGAATTGCTCTACGAGCGAGGCGATCTCGACGAGGCTGACCGCCTGTTGGACGAGGGCTACAAGCTCGGGCCCGAGGGCGGCTCGGTCGACTTCAAGATCGCCCGGTATGTCATCGCCGCCAGGATCAAGGCGTTGCAGGGCGACCGGCATGCGGCCGGTCAACGGCTCGACGAGGCCATCCGGGTCGCGCGGGCACTCTCACTGAACCGGCTGCGGGCGATGGCGGAGCACGAACGCACCCGCCTCGGGCTTCCACCGCCTCCGGATTCCGATGCGTGGCCGCCGACTTCCTACGAGTCGCGCCGCCAGCCGGTGGACGCGATCGACGAGATCACGGTCCAGTTCGAGGAGGCCTCGGCCATCCGGTTACTGATGGCGGCCGATGATCCGGAGAAGCGGGAGCTTGCCTGCCGGTGGGCGCAGGAGTGGGTCGATCGCACCACGTCGCCGAACCGCCCACAGGCGTTGTTGCGTGCGCGTCGTCTGTTGGGTGCGAGCCTGTCGGCCGCCGGACGCATCGACGAGGCGAAGACCACGATCGCGACCGTCGCCGCGCAATGTGCGCAGTTGGGGATGTTGCGTTACCTCGTCGACGGCGGTCCGTATGTCGCCGCAATGCTTTCGGAATTGCAGGCCGATCAGCGGTCCGGGCGGTGGCGTCCCGAATGGCCGGAGATCCCTCCCGATTTCCTCGATCAGGCGGTCAATGCCGAAGTTGCGCAGCGGGTTTGACCACTACTGCGCGAGGTATCCGCCGTCGACAGGAACCACAGCGCCGGTGACGAAGGATGCGTCATCGGAGGCGAGAAAGACGATGACGCTTGCGACTTCGGCCGGTTCGCCGATGCGGCCCATCGGGTGCATCCGCTCGATCTCCGCGAGGTACTCCGCGCCGCCCGGTTCGTCAGGGAGCTGCTTGACCCGCTCGGTGCGGATCGTCCCCGGTGCGACAGCGTTGACCCTGATACCGCGGTCGGCCCATTCGACCGCGAGATGCTTGGTCAGCCCGGTGGCCACGAACTTGGCGGGGCCGTAGGCAGCCTGCCGTTTCTGCCCGGCCAGTCCGGAGATCGAAGACAGGCAGACGATCGCGCCACCGCCCGTCGACACCATCGCCTCGATGGCGAACTTGCAGGTGAGGAACATGCCGCGGCCGTCGATGGCCATCACGTTGTCCCAGTCGGCGGCGGTCATCTCCGTCGCATCGCCGAGCGGGATGATGCCTGCGTTGGCGACCAACACATCGAGCCGACCGAATCGATCGACCGCAGCGCCGATCATCCTGCCGCGCATCCGCCTCGACCGAGACGTCGCCGACGACGGTCTCGACCTCCGTCCCGCCCCTGCGCAATTCCTCGGCGAGGGCCAGCAGCGGCTGTCCCTGAATATCGGTCGCGATCAGTCGCGCACCCTCTCGCGCGAACGCCTCGGCGGTCGCCCGGCCGATACCGAACGCCGCGCCGGTGACGACAGCCGACTTCCCGTCAAGACGCCCGGTTCCCTTAACCATGGCTATGCGCGCTCGACCCGCACCGGCACGCCGGTCAGGCGGGCCATCCCGGCCAGCTGTTCCAGGTCTTCGGGGGCGCTGGACATCAGCCGGTTGACGTTCGCGCCGCCCGCGTCGTTGGCGATCCGCCAGCCGCCGGTGCCCTTGTGGCCCCAGCCGTGCGGGACGGCGACGACGCCGGCGACGATGTCCTTGGTGACGATGACCGGCAGTTCGATCTCGCCGTGCGGCGAGGCGATGCGCACGATGTCGCCGTCGACGATGTTGGCCGCCGCAGCGTCGTCGACGTGCATGCGCACATGCTGGGCACGCTCGCCGCGCATCAGCAGCGGCGCGTTGTGCATCCACGAGTTCTCCGAGCGTGCCTCGCGCATGCCGATCAGCCGCATGGGATACCCGTCGGGAACCCGGCGGCGCGACAGCGCCTCGACCTCGGCAGCGATCTCGTCGTGCCGCAGCCGCACCCGGCCTCCGCGGTAGACGACGACCTTGCGCAGCACGCCGTCGCGCAGGTTCTGCGCCAGCACCTTGCCGTGCGGATGGTCGGCCGCAAGGCGGGAGAACGTCAGCCCGCCGCGGCGCAGCCCGAACAGGTCGCCGCCCTCGCCCAGCCGGATCACAGCGTCCACAAGCAGCCGTGGCGTCAGCCGAACACCGAAGAGCGACAAGGCCTTTCGCATCGCCGCCAGCGCGACCAAGCCCGGTGTGCGGCGCCACATCCGGCGGGTGAGGTCGTCGATCACCTCCCATTCGGCGCGGGCCTGCCCGGCGGGGGCGACGACGGCCTCGGTGGCCTGGCGGAACGGGGTGGGCTGCAGCGTCTGGAACGGCAGCGGGAAGTCGTCGCGCTCGTACATCGTCGCCGCGGGCAGCACGTAGTCGCAGTGCGCGAGCGTCTCGTTGACGTAGAGGTCGACGCCGACCATCAGCTCCAGACCCTCGAGCGCTTCTTCCAATTCGTCGCCGTTGGGCACCGACAGCACCGGGTTGCCCGCGCTGACGAACAGCGCCCGGACCTGGCCGCGCCCCGGAGTGGTGATCTCCTTGGCCATCACGCCCGCGGGCTCGGACAACAGCACCGAAGGGAAGCCACCGATCCGGGACCGCCTGCGCGTGTAGCTGGTGCGCAGCACGCGCGCCGAGAGCCTTCATCCCCCAGCGCTCCCCCGGCATGCCGAAGGTGCCGAACATGCTGCCGCCCGGCACATCCGATGTTCCCGGCTACCAGGTTGACCGCGTCGAGCAAATACGTTGTGAGCGTGCCGTTTTCGCCGGTGCTGGTGCCGACGCGGCCGTACACCGCGGCGCGTCGGGTGCGGGCAAGATCGCGGGCCAGTGACGCGCACGGTGTCGGGGTCGATGCCGGTGCGCGCCTCGGTGGCTTCGGGGCTGAACGGCCTGGCCAACTGTTCCAGCCACACCGCGCCGTCGGCCTGGCGGGCCAGCCGGGCGCGGTCGACGAGGTTCTCGCCGAACAGCACATGCAGCAGCGACAGCAGCAGGTAGGCGTCGCCGTCGGGAATGATGCCCAGCCACTCGAACTGCGCAGCGGTCTCGGTCTTGCGCGGATCGATGACCAGCACCCGGCCACCGCGTTTGACGATGTCGTGCATGCGGTCCTTGATCCGCGGCACGGTGAGCACACTGCCGTGGGAGACGATCGGGTTCGCGCCGATCACGACGAGCAGGTCGGTGCGCAGCACGTCGGGCACCGGCAGCGCCAGCGGCGACCCGTACAGCAGTTGGCTGGCCACGAAGCGGTTGTTGACGTCTTGGGACCCGGCGGTGAACACGTGCAGCCGCGGCCCGAATCCGAGCATGAACGTGTTCAGGCTCAGGGTGTGCGAGTAGCTGAAGGCGCCCGGGTTGCCGTAGTACCAGCCGATCGCGCCGGAGCCGTGCCTGCGATGGATGTCGGCCAGCCGGTCGGCGATATCGGCCATCGCCTCGTCCCAGCTGACCGGTTCGAACCCGCCGTCGGCCGTTCGCGGCGCAGCGGGGTGGTGACGCGGTCGGGGTCGTTGACGACCTCGGTGAACGCGATGCCCTTCTGGCACGCGAACCCCGCCGACAGCGGATGGTCCTTATCGGGCCGCAGCGCGGTCAGACGGCCGTCTTCGACGGTCGCGATCATGCCGCACAGCGGCTCGCAGATCCGGCAGAACGTCGGCTTCTGCTCGACGGCCATACCTGGAGGCTAGCGCTCCCCGGTAACCGGGATCCGTCCGGTCGGCGCGTCGTCCTCCGAACGGTGGCGCGCCGTCGCCGTCGTCGGGAATCGAGTGCGTGGCGTACTTGTGCGTGCCCTCGAGGTCGTCGCGGATCGCTTCCTGCGCGGCCGGCGGCAGCGTGTGCATGATCTCGCGCACCCGCGCCTGGCGACGCCCGACGGCCTGGCGTTCCGGCATACCCGGCGTCGCCATGGATCTGCGGCGGCACGCCCTCGATCTCCTCGACACCGCCGTCGTGGTGACCGGCGTCGACCATGGCCTGCTCTTCGGCCATCGTCGACTCGTCCTTCTCCTCGGACATGCCGATCGGGCCGATGCGGCGGCCGTTGAGGAACTGCTTGACCACGGGCTCGTCACTGGTCAGCAGCACCTCGCGGGGGCCGAACATCACCAGGTGCTTGCGGAACAGCATGCCCATGTTGTCGGGCACCGTGCGGGCGATGTTGATGTTGTGCGTGACGATCAGGATCGTGCAGTCGATCTGCGCGTTGATGTCGATCAGCAGCTGCGACAGGTAGGCGGTACGCACCGGGTCCAGACCCGAGTCGGGCTCGTCGCAGAGGATGATCTGCGGGTCGAGCACCAGCGAGCGGGCCAGGCCGGCGCGCTTGCGCATACCGCCGGAGATCTCGCCGGGGAACTTGTTCTCATCCCCGCCCAAGCCGACCAGCTCGAGCTTCTCCATGACGATGTTGCGGATCTCGCTTTCCTTCTTCTTGGTGTGCTCACGCAAGCGGGAAAGCGGTGTTGTCGTACAGGCTCATCGAGCCGAACAGCGCACCGTCCTGGAACATCACGCCGAACAGCGTGCGGATCTCGTAGAGCTCCTTGGCCGAGCACTCGATGATGTTGGTGCCGTCGACGATGATCTTGCCGCGCTCGGGGCGCAGCAGGCCGATCAGAGACTTCAGGAACACCGACTTACCGGTACCCGACGGGCCAAGCAGCACGCTGACCTCACCGGCCGGGATCTCCATCGTGACGTCTTCCCAGATTCGCTGGGGCCCGAAGGACTTGGTCAGTCCCTCAACCTGAATTCCGATGCCCACGCGCGATCCTTCCGCCAATGCCTGGTCCCCGCCACATGCCTCCCGCCTGTGGCTTGAGTCACTGTAGCTTACGCCGGATGACCGCAACACTCGTCTGAGGTCACATTCTGACCGCCTGCAGATATGACTGTGGGGCCGATCTGTTTGCCAGATGACCGACGGCCTCATCAGCTCGCCGACGGCAGAACTTACTTGACGGTAACCGACGCGCCTGCGGCCTCGAGCTTGGCCTTGGCCTCCTCGGCGGCCTCCTTGGCGACCTTCTCGAGCAGCGGCTTGGGGGCGCCGTCGACCAGGTCCTTGGCCTCCTTGAGGCCCAGGCCGGAGACGATCTCGCGGACAACCTTGATGACGCCGATCTTCTTCTCGCCGGCGCCCTCGAGGATGACGTCGAACTCCGACTGCTCCTCGGCGGCCTCGGCGGGCGCGCCACCGGCGGCGGGGCCGGCGGCCGCGACGGCGACCGGGGCGGCGGCGGTGACCTCGAAGGTCTCCTCGAACTTCTTGACGAACTCAGAGAGCTCGAGCAGCGTCAGTTCCTTGAACGCGTCGAGCAGGTCGTCGGTGGACAGCTTGGCCATGGTGTGGTCCTTCCTGATTCTTCTTCTTCTGGGCTACTGGTGGCGTGGTCGATGCTCTGCGGACGGCCGCTACGCGAGCTTCCTCTCGGCTCGGCCTTCTTCTCTTGCAGCGCGGCGGCCAGCCGGGCGACCTGCGACGCCGGAGCGTTGAACAGGCCGGCGGCCTTGGACAGGTTGGCCTTCATCGCGCCGGCCAGCTTGGCCAGCAGCACCTCGCGCGACTCCAGGTCGGCGATCTGCTCGACCTCGGAGACGCTCAGCGGGCGGCCGTCCATGTAGCCGCCCTTGATGACCAGCGCCTTGTTGTCCTTGGCGAAGTTCTTGATCGCCTTGGCGGCGTCGACGGCCTCGCCCTTGACGAACGCGATCGCGGTGGGACCGACGAACAGCTCGTCGAGACCCTCGATGCCCGCCTCCGCCGCGGCACGCTTGACCAGCGTGTTCTTGGCGACCGTGTAGGTGGCGGAGTCACCGAGCGACCGGCGCAGCTCTTTGAGGTTGGCGACGGTCAGCCCGCGGTACTCGGTGACGAGCGTGGCCGTCGACTCCTTGAACTGCTCGGCGATGTCGGCAACCGCGGTGGCCTTGTCAGCCTTGGCCATGCATGCCTCCTCGTAGTGGGGACCGTCGATCGGCGCTGATCAGGCCGGAAAATGACGAACGCCCCGACGCAGACAGGTCGGGGCGCACAAGAAGCAGTAGCCTCGTCCTCCTGCGTGGGCCGCCCGGGTAATCCCGGACCTTCAACCGATTTCTCGGTGACCGACGGTCTTCGGTGGAACTGGTCAAGAATAGCGTGCCGCCCGCCGATCAGCCAAAACGGTGCGATTTCGGCGCGCTAACGGTCGCTGAGCGTCGACTTAACGCGCCGAAATCACCCGAAGCCGATGGCCAGCGCCGACGAACATCGCGACGAGCAGGCCCACCCGTACCCAGTGCAGCCGGTCCCACCGGCTGGCCAGGTCGCGGTTCACATCGTCATCGGACTGCCAGGCGCCGATCCGATTGTTGATCGGAACCAGCACGGTGACCGTCAGGAGCACGGCTGCCCCCATGAGCGCGACGGCCGTGACGGCGAGGACGTCACGCGACAGGACGGCGCCGGCGATCAGAACGACGAGCGTGCCGATGTACCAGAACGGCATCAGTGCACCGAGCAGTCGACTGCCGCCACTGCGGAACACGCGGTAGGCATCGTCGGGGAGCTTGGCGACGAGCGGGTTGGTGAAGGCCGCGACCCCGAGTTCCACTCCGACGAGCGGGCCGGCGAGCACGAGAGCCACGATTGCGATGACGTGTTCCATACCGTCGACCCTGCGGGTTATGCTGACAAAAAACAAGGTACTGACAAATTCGTCAGCATGAAGGAGGTTCCGATGGCGGTGTCGAAGAAGGGGATCAACGAGTGTCCGATCGATACCGCGCTGACCGTCATCGACGGTCGCTGGAAGGGCACGATCCTGTGGCGGCTGCATCGACGGGCCGATGCGCACCGCTGAACTACGCCGCAGCATCCCCGACATCACCGAGCGCATGTTGATTCGCCATCTGCACGAATTCGTCGACGCCGGCATCCTTATCCGCCACGACGCAGGCACCGTCCCTCCGTGTGTGCACTACTCGATTTCGGAGTACGGCATGACGCTGGCTCCTGTACTGCAGGGCCTGTGCGATTGGGGCCGAAAGCACATGACGCGCAAGCCTTCTCAGGCGTCGAGGAGAGCCGCGGCGCCGACCAGGCCCGCGTCGCCGCCGAGTTCGGCGGGCAGCACCCGCAGCCCGCGCAGGAAGTCCAGCCGGGCGTAGGTCGCCAGCGCCTCGCGCAGCGGGTCGAACAGCAGCGCCCCCGACTTGGCCACGCCGCCGCCGATGACGACGAGGTCCAGGTCGCACACCGCCCCGACCGACGCGATCATCGCCGCCACCGCCGTCGCGCCGCGGCGGAACGCCTGAAGCGCAACCGCGTCACCCGCGTTGGCCGCATCGGCCAGTTCCTTGGCGTCGGCCTCGGCCGAAGCCTCCCAGCCGTTGTCGCGCGCCCACTGCGCCATCCGCGGTCCCGCGGCGATCGTCTCGACGCAGCCGCGGCCGCCGCACGAACACGGCCCGCCGTCCGGGTCGACGACGACGTGGCCGACGTGCCCGGCGTTGCCGGTTCGCCCGTCGTACGGCGCGCCGTCGAGCACGAGCCCGCCGCCGACACCGGTCGACACCACCATGCCGAGCAGGAACCGGGCGCCGCGGCCGGCGCCGCGCCACCGCTCCCCCAACGCCATGCACAGCCCGTCGCCGCCAAGCCGCACGGGCGCACCGGTCAGCGCCGATACCCGCTCGACGATCGGAAAGCGTTGCCACTCAGTGATATTGATGGGGCTGACGGTGCCAGTCGGAAGGTCGATCGGACCGGCAGAGGCGATGCCGACGCCGCGCACGCGTCCACCCGCCTCGGCGAGGGCCTCGGTGACCAGCGTGTCGACCACCGCCCACACCGCTTCGGCGTCGCCGTCCGGCGTCGGCAGCTTGGCCTGGTGCACCAGCGTGCCGTCGGCGTCGACGAGCCCCGCGGCGATCTTCGTGCCGCCGATGTCGAGCGCCAGCGTGACGTCCATCAGTGCCTGTGGGTGTTGTCGGGCTGACGCGGGTCGCCGGGATGCTCGTAGCCCGGCGCGAGCTCGACCAACTCGGCGCACCGCGCGTCCAGCCACAGCCGGAACGCGCGGCGCCGGGCCGCGCCGCGCAGGTGGTCGGCGATCTGCGCGGTGCTGGCGAAGCGCCGCGGGTTGCGCTCGAGGTAGTCGTGCACCTCGGCGTCGGTGACGTCGACGGCGGCGGTCACGCTCACGAACAGCGCCCGGGCCAGCGGATCGGCCAGCACCGACGCGGCGATGCTGCCGATCTCCAGCCGGGTCGTCGTGTCCGGCAGCAGCTCGTCCTCGCTCGGCGCACCGTCGGCCGTCAGCCCGCGCGTCGCCGCCTCCGCCGCGACCACGCGCTCGGTCACCAGCAGCTGGGTCAGCCAGCGGCGCAGCTGCCTGCCTTCGCTGGTGCCGCGGCGCGGCAGCGACGACGCGAGTCGGGAGCCACGCAGCCGGTCCTCGCGGGCATCGACCTCGTCGACGCGACACCGGCACGCCCCCGACCATCGCCGCGACGCTCATCGCACCGTCACCTTCACCGCGGGCGAGTAGAGCAGCTGCCCGGCGCCGCCGACCCGGATCAGCGCCCACCATTCGCCGGGTTCCACCCAGACCGGCGGCGCGACGTCGAATCCGAGTTCCACCGTGCCGCGCGCCGCCAACTCGACGCCGGACGCCGCAGGCCCCATCCACTCCCACGTCCCCCACGGGCTGATCAGATGCGCCTCGACGGCGAGAGTCCGCGTGCGCGTCGGTGCCGACGGTGACGGCCAGCCGCGCGGTCTCGCCGGCTTTGACGTCGACGGGCTCCGGCTCACTGACCAGCCGCAGCAGGCTGTCCTCGGCGGGCGTTCCGAGCGAGACGACGCACACGTCCTCGACCACCTGACGCCACGCGGGCGGCAGAGTGGCTGCCCGTCACGGCGAGTTCGGCGCGCACCGGGTACAGCCCCGGCTCCGCTGCGGCGGGCGCGGTCAGCGACACATCGGTCTCCAGGTGCTCGCCCGGCGGCAGGACGAACGACAGCTCGGCGGGTTCGGCCGTCCAGCCGTCGGGGCACAGCAGCCGGACCTTGCCGTGCAGCACCGTGTCACTGCAGTCGCTGGCTGCGGTAAGCCGCAGCTGCACTTGCGAATTCGGCTCGGCGGCGATGTGCTGCGGGTGCAGGTGGGCGACCGCGGGCAGTCCGCCGAGCGCCGCAGGCCCGCGGTTGTGCAGCCAGTACCGTGCGTACAGCGGCTGCGCCGCTTCGGCATCGGGTGCCAGCACGGCGTGGTCGGCCTCGAGCACCTGCGGCATGTTGAGCCGGGTCAGCACGGTGGCGATCTCGTAGCCGTGCAGCGTGAGCCCGTCGGAAGCAAGATGCTGCACACGCGGCTGTTCGAGCAGGTCGACGCGAGCCGCCGCCGATACCCGCCGCAACCCCGAGCGCACCATGACATCGGTTGTGGCTGCCAGACGTTTCGACCAGCCGAATGGCGACGCCGTCCGACGGGTGGACGGTCTGGCTGCTGCCGGAGGCCAACGGGTTGCCCGCCGCCTTCAGCGCACCGAGCTGCACCTTGCCCGCGGGCTCGATTTCCAGCAGCGAGCCCCAGTGCGGCAATCCGCCTGCGGCACTGGTCTTTTCGGCGACGGGAAGCAGCGGTCGGGAGAACTCCGCACTGCGCGCGGGAACGCCCGCTTCTCGCCAGTCCCCGTCGCCGGACACCAGCGCGTATTCGAAGGTGTGGGTCCAATGCTGCAACTGGAAGTTGGAGCCGTCGGGGGCCGTGCGGCGCGGCGGGTCGATCCAGGTGCCGGACGGCCAGCCCGTGCACGAGCGCATCAGCGAGGTATGCAGCGTCCCGTCGGAATCGACGGCGAAGCCAGGCATTCCGCGGTTGAGCACCGCGACGGTGCGGTCCTCGAATGCACCGAGCCCCGACGGCGCCTCCTGCTCGACGACGATCTCGAAGTCGCCGAGATCGTCGACCACCGACGCCACTGCACCGTCCAGCGCCGATCCCGCGATGACGAGCACCGGCAGCGCGCGCACCCCGCGCAGGTCCGCGCCGGGCACCCACTCGTCGGTCAGCGGCGCGACGGGCGGCACCCACACCCTGGCCGCCCCGGCGCTGTACAGCTGGCGCTTGAGTTCCTCGGTGTACACCGGATCGGCTTCGGCCAAAACCGCTGCGGTGAAGGCGTTCTCGTCGGGGCCGCCGAGCGCGATCCGCGCATCGGGCAGGTTGGAGTCGACGGTGAGGTCGCCGTAGCGCGGCTTGTCGGCGCTGCTGCAGGTCGCGGTGACACCGGCGCGGACGAGCGCCACCATCAGCGCACGTGCCAGCCCCGCCGACTCCGCCTCCGTCGGCGCCACCACCTCGGCCACCGACACCGCGCGTCGCCCAGTCACCGACGCGGACCCGCACGGCCGACGACAACCCGAACCAGCCGTAGGCCGGGTTGTCCAGCGTCCACGGGTGCTTCGCGGAGTCGACGGCCGACTCGGCGCCGGCTTCATGCATCAATCCGAACCCGCGCCCGATCACCGCGTCGCCGACCTCGCTGACCGGAAGCGCGCCAGGCACCGGGCACGGCCAGCGCAGCCGCAGCAGGCGGTCGGCGCCGGTGAACTCGTCGACGGTGGTCCGGCAGTCGACACGCGCCACACCGTGCCACAGCGTCAGAGTCTGCGTGTAGCGCAGCACATCACCGATGCGGCCACGCACGATCAATCGCTCGCCGAGCGGGCCGCGGTAGGCCTGCACCGAGGCCGGCTCGGCCGACGAGCTGACGACCGGGCCCTTGGGCAGCAGGTGCCACGGACCTTCGCCTGCCTGCGGATGCGCCGGATACTCGTCGTAGACGGCCAGCTCGTTGCCGACCTTGCCGTCGGCGATCAGCTCGCGACCCGACGCGGTTTCGACCAGCGAGCTGACCCCGCCGCCGCGCGCCGGGTCCACGCTGAGCCGGTAGTGCTCGTTGGCAATCGAACCCTGCCGTCCAACGGTTCCCAGCCGTCAGCGGCCTTCGCAGGAGCCAGCCGGTAGGACTGCCAGCCCAGCGACGGCACGTCGCGGGCCAGCCAACTGACCGACCGGCCGCCGTGTTCGATGTGCACGGGCAGTTCGGTGCCCTCGGAGTCGAACACTTGCACCGCGGCGGCGACGGGCTTGGAGAACCTGGCCGTGACGACGTCAGTGCGCTTGTGCGCCAGGGCGTTCCACACCACGACCGGATCGTCGACCGCACTGGACAGCAGCGCCAGCGCGTTGTCGCGGGCTGTCCTGCCGAGGTCCCATGCGTCGCGCCATCCGGTCAGCAGGTCGAGGTAGACCTGGTCGGATTCCGAGCCGGTGATCGCGTCGTGGTGGGCGCCGTACGCGAGCTGCACCCACGCCTTGGCCAGCGCCGCCTCCGGATAGGTCGCGCCGCCGAGCAGGCCTGCGAACACGGCGAACTTCTCGGCGTCGAGCACCGCGTCCTCGGCGGCCCGGTTGGCCTGCTTGGTGTCGATGTAGGACACGTGACAGCCGGTGTAGATCGGGTTCATGTCCCGCGTCTGCGGCGAGGCTTCGACGCCGCGTCCGGAAAGCTCGTCGCGCACCGCCGCGAAGAACTCCTTGGGTAGCGCGCACACGAACCTCGGCCACGTGTAGCGCGCATTCCAGTCGCGGTGAATCTCGGTGACCCACTTGTTCGGCGGCGTGTAGTCGGTGCCGACCGGCAGCAGCACATTGCGCGTCAGCGCCACCTTCTTCAGCGATGCGAACAACTCGTACGTCGCGGTCTCGGCTTCGGCAAGCGTCGCCGACGAATCCATCCACCACCCCGCCGAATAGTGCGCGGGCATGTAATGCGTCAGCAGGCCGCGACCCGATGGGGCGATCCATTCGAACTCGCTGCAGAACTGCATGCGCTCGGGGTCTCCGTCACCGGCCATCGGGCCCCACTGGTGATGCGGACCGCGGGCCCACGAACTCGAGGTCAACCCGGCATCGGCCGCCATGCCAGGAAACTGCGGGTCGTGCCCGAAGACGTCGAGCTGCCAGGCGGTAGCCGGGTCGGCGCCGAGCACGTCGCGCTGAAAGCCTATGCCGTGCACGAAGTTTCGAATGGTCGTCTCGGGGCTGGTGAGGTTGGTGTTCGGCTCGTTGTATGCGCCGCCCATCACCTCGACTCGACCGTCGGCGATGAACCGGCGCAGGTCGGCACGGTCCTCGGGATAGGTGTCCCAGTACGGCTTGAGGTAGTCGACCTCGGCGAGCACGAACTTGTACTCGGGCTCACGCCGGGCCATTTCGAGGTGGGCGCGCACCAGCTCGAAGCCGTTGGTCTGTCGGCAGCGGCCTGGCGGATCCTCGCTCCACACGCTGGTGTACGCCGCCTGGGTGTTCCACCACACGGGGTCGTAGTGGAAGTGGCTGATCATGTACAACGTCCAGCCGGGCTCGGCGACGGTGAAGACGAACGGCGTGATCGAGCCACCGGCAACGACGCGCGCGTCGCGCTGCTGGCCGACGACCGGACGCGAAACCGCCACGGGGACTTCGACTATCCCGGCGGCGTCGGCGATCACAGGCTTCGGCGTGTCTAGACCGTCACCCTCGACGCGAACCTCCGTCGCACCGCCGGTATGGGCGGCCCGCACCAGCTGCAGCGGCGCATCCGACGGCCCGGTGAACAACTCCGTCGACTCCGCGGAGATGACGTGCACCCCACGACACTACGGCGTCACGCCCGTGAAATGTCGATGACAAGCGCTCGATGATCCGAGACCGGCAATCGCGGCGCCGAACATGCCTCAACTCGCAGGGTTGAATCGTCGGTCAGGATGTGATCCAGCTGATGGCTGGGCTCGTCGGCAGGGAACGTCGGCTCTCCACCGAGCGGCCGCATGCGGGTCCAGCGGCTCGGCGTCGGCGGGGTCATATTGAGATCACCCATCAGTACTCGTGGGCCAGGAAATCCGCGCAGGTCTTGGATCAATGATCGAAGCTGCGCCCGGTTCCAGCCGGGCACGAACGACAGGTGGGTGTTGGCGACGGTCAGCGGCCCGAGCGGGGTGTCAAACCGTGCGACCATCGCCGCCCTTGGCTCCTCGTTCACCACCTGCACACGGCGCGGCCCGGGTAGGTACATCGGGAAGCGCATCGGAATCCGGGGCAACCGTACCACCTGCCACGACGACGCGAGAAACCGCGAAAGCAGCGCGATGCCGTACGCGGCGGTGCCTGGCTGTTCCCGCCCGGTGGCCGCCATCCACGTCGCCCCAGGGGTGCCGCTGATCGCCGCCACGAACCGGTGACTGACCGCGCCCATCGCCTCCGCGGCGACCGCGGTCAGGTCCGCCTTCCCCGACCGGGGCTGCTCCAGGTCGACCTCCTGCAGCGCCAGCACGTCGGCATCGAGCCGCTTGATGGAGTCGACGAGGCGATCCAGCTCCACGCTGCCGTCGTGAACACTGCGTCCGTGCAGGATGTTGAAGGTGGCCATCCGCATGGGTACTCCATACCCACGATGACCGATTCTGATGTACTCCCACGCAACGATGAGCTGCGTGACGCGCTGAGGCGTGCCGCCTCGGCGCTCAAGGAGCAAGGACCCGAGTTCGCCCTTGCGGGCAGCTACGCGCTGTGGGTACACGGCGGTCCGGAACCCGTGCACGACGTGGACTTCGTCGTCGCCGAAGAGGACACCGAGGCGGCGGCCAAGACGCTAGAGGAGGCCGGCTTCCGGATCGATCGCACGCCGGAAGACTGGCTGTTCAAGGCCTGCACCGGAGGTGTCGTCGTGGACATGCTGCATCGACTCAACGGTGTGCCGGTCGACGCGGAGACGATCCATTCTGGTGAGATACGTCGAGGTCCTCGCGATCGAGATGCCAGTGTTGGCGCCGACCCACGTGGTGGCGGAGAAGCTGTGCTCTTTGCATGAGCATCATTGCGACTTCGCGTCGTTGCTGCCGGGGGTCCGCGCGGTCCGCGAGCAGGTCGACTGGGAACGGGTGCGCGCGGTGACTGCCAACAACGACTTCGCGGTGGCGTTCCTGTTCCTCACTGACCGCCTGGGTATTACCGCCTAACCCGCCGCGCGGCGCAGCCGCTCCGCGAGCGAACCCACCGCCCGCACCACCTCGGGCGGCTCGAGCACCTCGAAATCGCACTCCGGAAGCGCCAGGTAGAACACCATGCGCTCGGGATCGTCGGCGCCGGCGGTGACGATGCAGGCGTCGGGGCCGTCCGCCTCGATGGTGACGGACGCCGGGGAGAAGTGCTGGGCCACAACGTGTTCGGGTGCCTGATAACGCACCCGGGCGACGTAGCGGTAGGGCGACGTGCTGATCGAATGCCGCACGTAGGACGCCGCGTCGGGCGCCTGCCGCGGCGTGAACGTGCTGCCGAGCGCCCGCACATCGGCCATCCGGTCCAGCCGGAGGCTGCGCCAGTCCTGCCGATCACGGTCGTAGGCCAGCAGATACCAGCGCCTGCCCGTCGTCACCAATTGGTAGGGCTCCAGCCGCCGCTCGGTGCCGCTGCCTGCCCGGTCGACGTATCCTGCTGCGACGTGCTCGTGGTCGCGACAGGCCCGCGCCAGCGTCATCAGCACTTCGGGTTCGACGGGTGAGTCCGAATAGTTCGACGGCAGCGTCACCGTGGCGTCGTGCACGGCGGCCACCTGCGACCGCAGCCGCGCGGGCATCACCTGATCGAGCTTGCTCAGTGCGCGCAGCGCCGATTCGCCGACGCCTGCCACACTGCCGCCTGCGGCCAGCCGCAGGCACACCGCCATGGCGACCGCCTCGTCGGGGTCGAGCAGCAACGGCGGCAACGCCGCGCCGGCGCCCAACTGATACCCGCCGCCGTGGCCCTTACTGGCGTGTACCGGATAGCCGAGGTCACGCAGCCGTTCCACGTCGCGGCGCACGCTGCGCGTCGTCACGGCCAGCCGCTCGGCCAGCTCCTCACCCGTCCACACCCGTCGCGACTGCAGCAATCCGAGGAGCTGAAGCACGCGGCTCGTCGTTTCGGACATGCAACCAGGGTGACACATTCATAGGACAGAAACTGTCCGCTATAGATGTCAGGCTGAACTCATGAGCGAATTGACCACCCAACTGGCCGAACAACTCGACTTCCACTGGACGAACCAGCTGCGTCCACGACTGGACGACCTCACCGACGAGGAGTACTTCTGGCAGCCGGTGCCGGACTGCTGGACCGTTCATCCCGACGGCGCGATCGACTTCACCTACCCCGAGCCGCAGCCGGCACCGTTCACGACCATCGCGTGGCGGCTCGCCCACGTCATCGTCGGCGTGTTCGCGATGCGCAACCACTCCCACTTCGGCGGCCCTGCTGCCGACTACCAGTCCTGGAATTACGCCACCGACGCCAAGACGGCGCTGCAGCAGCTCGACGACGCAATACGCGAAGCTGGATCACCGGCGTGCGCGGCCTGTCCGATGATGACCTGAACCGGCCGTGTGGACCGGCTGAAGGCCCCTATGCCGACTATCCGTTCATCGCGCTTATCCTGCACATCAACAGAGAGGCCATCCACCACGGCGCCGAAATCGCTTGCATCCGCGATCTTTACGTCACACACCACCAACAAGAAAGGCAACTGACAATGCCAGGAATGCCCCCACCCGCCGCCGACGAGCGTCAGACGCTGCTGCGGGTTTCCTCGAGTATCCACCAGAACGCGTTCTTCGCGGTGGCCTACGGCCTGACCGACGAGCAGGCCCGCTCCACGCCGTCGGTGAGCGCGTTGTCGATCGGCGGCCTCATCAAGCACGCCACCGGTGTACAGAAGGGCTGGGTGGAACGCGCCGCGGTCGGCGCCGGACCTTCCGCCGGTGGACGACCCGGCCCATGGAGGAGATCATGGCCGAGCTACGCCGACGAGTACGTGATGCGCGAAGACGAAACGCTCGACGGAACTGCTCGACGAGCTGAAGGCGCAGAACGCCGAGACGCTGCGGATCTTCGCCGAGGCCGACCTGGATACGCCGGTACCGGTGCCGCACGACGTGCCGTGGTTTCCCACAGGACATCGACAACTGGACCGTGCGCTGGGTGGCCATGCACCTGATCAAGGAACTGGCGCGGCATGCCGGCCACGCCGACATCATCCGCGAATCCATCGACGGCGCAACGATGTACGAGCTGATGGCCGGGATCGAGGGTGGCCGGAGACGGACTGGATCAAGCCGCTGGAAGCCGGCGGGCGGTGTAGACAGACAGAGTGCAAACCCGAAGCGGGACGGCGGTCTGCGGCGAGGGAGTCGAGCTCTTCTACGAAGACCTCGGCGATCCCGCCGACCCGCCGGTCCTGCTGATCATGGGCGTCGGCGCGCAGCTGCCGATGTGGCCCGACGGGTTCTGCGCCCAGCTGCTCAAGCAGGGCTATCGGGTGATCCGGTTCGACCATCGCGACACCGGGCTGTCGACGAAGATGCACGGCCAGCGCGCCAAGGGCTCGGTCTATCCGCGGGTGGTGCGCTATGTGCTCGGGCGGACCAGCCCGGTGCCGTACACGCTGGTCGACCTGGCCGAGGACGTCAAGGGCCTGCTCGACCACCTCGGGATCGAACGCGCGCACGTCGTCGGCGCGTCGATGGGCGGGATGATCGCCCAGGTGCTGGCGGGCCGCCACCCCGACCGCGTCCGGTCGCTGGGCCTGATCATGACGAGCTCCGGCAGGCCGATGTCGTCGATTCCGAAGTGGCGGGTGATCAAGCTGGCGTTCGACGCGCCCGCCAGGGACGCTCCTGTCGAGGACAAGCTGGCGATCGAGGTGCGCAACATCTCGATCATCAACGGCCCGAATTTCCTTCCGCCCGTCGACCAATTGCGCCGACGCGTCGAGGAGCTGACCGCCCGCAGCGACTACCCGCAGGGCATGCTGCGCCAGTTCGACGCCATCCTTGGCACCGGCAGCCTGACGCGCTACACCCGTCGCATCACCGCGCCGACCGTCGTCATCCACGGCTCGAAGGATCCGATGGTGCGGCCCCGCAACGGACGCAATGTCGCCCGGGTCATCGAGGGCGCACGCTACGTCGTCGTCGACGGCATGGGCCACGACCTGCCCGAGCCGGTGTGGCGGCCGGTCGTTGAGGCGCTGACGGAGAACTTCGCGCGCAGTGTGACCCGGTCCACACGCATTTTTCGCTGATCGCCGGTCTTTGAGACACTGCAGCTATGAGTACGATAAGCACCGCGAGGTAGCCAAGCTGGACCGGGTGCCGCTGCCGGTCGAGGCCGCCCGCATCGGCGCGACGGGTTGGCAGATAACCCGCACCGGCGCACGGGTCGTCACCAAGCTCGCCGGCAAGGGCTCGCTGCAGCAGAAGATCATCAAGCAGATCCCGAAGGCGTTCGCCGATCTCGGACCCACCTACGTCAAGTTCGGCCAGATCATCGCGTCCAGCCCCGGCGCGTTCGGCGAGTCGATGTCGCGCGAGTTCCGCAGCCTGCTCGACGCGGTCCCGCCCGCCGACACCGACGAAGTGCACAAGCTGTTCAAGGAGGACCTCGGCGACGAGCCCGCCAAGCTGTTCAAGACGCTTCGAGGAGAAGCCGTTCGCGTCGGCGTCGATCGCGCAGGTGCACTACGCGACCCTGCACAGCGGCGAGGAGGTCGTCGTCAAGATCCAGCGGCCGGGCATCCGTCGCCGCGTCGCCGCCGACCTGCAGATCCTCAAGCGCGGCGCGCAGACTCGTCGAGCTGGCCAAGCTCGGCAGGCGCCTGTCCGCCCAGGACGTCGTCGCCGACTTCGCCGACAACCTCGCCGAGGAGCTCGACTTCCGGCTCGAGGCGCAGTCGATGGACGCCTGGGTGGCGCACATGCACGCCTCCCCGCTGGGCAAGAACATCCGGGTGCCGCAGGTGTATTGGGACCTGACGAGCGAGCGGGTGCTGACGATGGAACGCGTCCAGGGCATCCGCATCGACGACGCCGCCGCCATCCGCAAGGCCGGCTTCGACGGCACCGAACTCGTCAAGGCATTGCTGTTCAGCGTGTTCGAGGGCGGGCTGCGCCACGGCCTGTTCCACGGCGACCTGCACGCGGGCAACCTCTACGTCGACGACGACGGCAAGATCGTGTTCTTCGACTTCGGCATCATGGGCCGCATCGACCCGCGCACGCGCTGGCTGCTGCGCGAGCTGGTGTACGCGCTGCTGGTCACGAAGGACCACGCCGCGGCGGGCAAGATCGTCGTGCTGATGGGCGCGGTCGGCACCGTCAAGCCCGAGGCACGAGGCCGCCAAGGACCTGGAGAAGTTCGCCACCCCGCTGACCATGTCGTCGCTGGGCGACATGAGCTACGCCGAGATCGGCAAGCAGCTCTCCACGCTGGCCGACGCCTACGACGTCAAGCTGCCGCGCGAGCTGGTGCTGATCGGCAAGCAGTTCCTCTACGTCGAGCGCTACATGAAGCTGCTGGCGCCGAAGTGGCAGATGATGTCCGACCCGCAGCTGACCGGATACTTCGCCAACTTCATGGTCGAGGTCAGCCGCGAGCACACCGAAGAGGTCGAAGCCTAGATGGAGATCGAGCCGGCAGCCGTGACCGCGTACCGGCGCCGCTCGGGCGATCTGCGACATCTACTACGAGGACATGGGCGACCCGAACGACCCGGCCGTCCTGCTGATCATGGGCCTCGGCGCGCAATTGTTGTTGTGGCGCAAGGAGTTCTGCGAGAAGCTCGTCGACCAGGGCCTGCGCGTCATCCGCTACGACAACCGCGACGTCGGCCTGTCGACCAAGGTGACCGGCCAGCCACACCGGCGCACCGCTGGCGCCGCGGATGGTCCGCTCGTTTCTCGGCCTGCGCAGCCCGGCGGTCTACACGCTGGAGGACGTGGCCGACGACGCCGCCGCGCTGCTCGACCACCTGAAGATCGACACGGCGCACATCGTCGGCGCCTCGATGGGCGGCATGATCGCGCAGGTCTTCGCCGCCCGGCACAAGGTGCGCACCAAGACGCTCGCGGTGATCTTCTCGAGCAACAACCAGCCGCTGCTGCCGCCGCCGGCGCCCAAGCAACTGCTGGCCATCCTGCAGCAGCCCAAGGACGCCACCCGCGAGGCGATCATCGAGAACGCGATCCGGGTCAGCAGAATCATCGGCAGCCCCGGCTATCCGGCGCCCGAGGAGCGCATCCGCGCCGAGGCGCATCGAGGGCTACGACCGGTCCTACTACCCCGCCGGCGTCGGCCGCCACTTCGCCGCGATCCTGGGCAGCGGCAGCCTGCTGCGCTACGACCGGCAGATCAGCGCCCGACCGTGGTGATCCACGGCAAGGCCGACAAGCTGATGCGGCCGTTCGGCGGACGCGCGATCGCCCGCGCCATCAAGGGCGCCCGGCTGGTGCTGTTCGACGGCATGGGCCACGAGCTGCCCCGCGAGCTGTGGGACGACATCGTCGGCGAGCTGAAGACCACCTTCGCCGAGACCGGCGTAGGACGCTGCGGCGCAGCGTTTCGATTCGTTAGCCAGCGCAACGACGCGTAGCATTCGGAGTTGAGTGCTTCAGGGCTTGCAGCAGTCAACGGCGACGCCGGCAGAGCTTCTGAACAGCCAGAAAGGCACCCAATCATGGCTCGAGCAGCCAAATTGCAAGCCGCATTTCGAAGACGTCCAGGCCCACTACGACCTGTCCGACGAGTTCTTCCGGCTGTGGCTGGACCCCACCCAGACCTACAGCTGCGCGTACTTCGAGCGCGACGACATGACGCTGGAAGAGGCGCAGCTCGCCAAGATCGACCTGGCGCTGGGCAAGCTCGGGCTGGAGCCCGGGATGACGCTGCTCGACGTCGGCTGCGGCTGGGGTTCGACGATGATGCGGGCGATCGAGAAGCTACGACGTCAACGTCATCGGCCTGACCCTCAGCGAGAACCAAAAGGCCCATGTCGAAACGGTTTTCGCGCAGTCCGACAGCCCGCGCAGCAAGCGGGTGCTGCTGCAGGGCTGGGAGCAGTTCGACGAGCCGGTCGACCGGATCGTGTCGATCGGCGCGTTCGAGCACTTCGGCTTCGACCGCTACGACGACTTCTTCAAGATGGCCTACGCCGCGCTGCCCGACGACGGCGTGATGCTGCTGCACACGATCACCGCGCTGACGCTGCCGCAGATGGCCGACCGCAAGATTCCGCTGACCTTCGAGGTCGCGCGGTTCGTGAAGTTCATCCTCACCGAGATCTTCCCCGGCGGCCGGCTGCCGTCGATCGAGAAGGTCGAGGAGTACGCGACACCGGCCGGCTTCACGCTGACCCGCCGCCAGTCGCTGCAGCTGCACTACGCGCGGACGCTGGACACCTGGGCGGCGGCGCTGGAGGCGCACAAGGACGAGGCCATCGCCGTGCAGTCGGAAGAGGTCTACGACCGCTACATGCACTACCTCACCGGCTGCGCCAAGGGTTTCCGGATGGGCTACATCGACGTCAACCAATTCACACTGGCCAAGTAGGCACCAGTCTCGGGCGTACATCCGGATGGCCGACCTGACTCCTCATTTCGAGGACGTGCAGTCGCATTACGACCTGTCGGACGACTTCTACCGGTTGTTCCTGGATCCGACGCAGACGTACAGCTGCGCCTACTTCGAACGCGACGACATGACGCTCGAAGAGGCTCAGATCGCCAAGATCGACCTGTCGCTCGGCAAGCTCGGCCTGCAGCCCGGCATGACACTGCTCGACATCGGCTGCGGCTGGGGCGCCACGATGCGGCGGGCCGTCGAACGCTACGACGTCAACGTCATCGGGCTGACGCTCTCGGAGAATCAGCATGCCCACGCCGAGAAGGCGTTCGCGGCGCTGGACAGTCCGCGGTCCAAGCGGGTGCTGCTGAAGGGCTGGGAGCAGTTCGACGAGCCGGTCGACCGCATCGTCTCGATCGGCGCCTTCGAGCACTTCGGCCACGACCGTCACGACGACTTCTTCGCGATGGCCTACCACGCGCTGCCCGATGACGGCGTCATGCTGCTGCACACCATCACCAGGCTGACGCTGGACGAGCTCAAGGAGCACGACATACCGCTGACGATGGATGCCGCGCGGTTCGCGAGCTTCATCGCGAAGGAGATCTTCCCCGGCGGGCACTTGCCGACGATCGAGGCGGTCGAGCGAACACGCCGCCGCCGCCGGCTTCACGGTCACCCGGACCCAGTCGCTGCAGCCGCACTACGCGCGGACGTTGGACATCTGGGCGCGAGGCGCTGGACGCGCAGCGGGACGAGGCCATCGCCGTCCAGTCCGAGGAGGTCTACGACCGGTACATGAAGTACCTGACCGGATGCGCGGACATGTTCCGCAAGGGCTACATCGACGTCAACCAGTTCACGCTGCAGAAGTAGCGCGCGAATTGGAGTCCGGCCCCGGCTAAACGCTAGGGTGTACGGCTTGAGACGCGTGTTCGCACGTCGACGGACCGTACCGGGGGTACGGTCGCAGCATACCATACGTGATCGGCTGCTGGTCGTAGCACCAGCGCGTCACGAGAAAGGCCAACCAGGGAAAACATGTCTGACAACTCAACCGGCACGAAGGATATGCGGCCGCACTTCGAGGACATCCAGGCCCACTACGACCTGTCGGACGACTTCTTCGGCGTGTTCCAGGACCCGACGCGCAAGTACAGCTGCGCGTACTTCACCGGCCCGAACGTCACGCTGTCGGAGGCGCAGATCGCCAACGTCGACCAGCACCTCGACAGGCTGGACCTCAAGCCGGGCATGACGCTGCTCGAGGTCGGCTGCGGCTGGGGCCTGACCCTGCAGCGCGCGATGGAGAAGTACGACGTCAACGTCATCGGCCTGACGCTGAGCAAGAACCAGCAGGCCTACTGCAACCAGCTGCTGGGCAAGATCGACAGCAAGCGCACCTTCGACGTGCGGCTGGAGGGCTGGGAGCAGTTCCACAGCCCGGTCGACCGGATCGTGTCGATCGAGGCCTTCGAGCACTTCGGCTTCGAGCGCTACGACGACTTCTTCAAGACCTGCTTCGACATCCTGCCCGACGACGGCCGGATGACCATCCAGAGCAGCGTCGGCTATCACCCGTACGACCTCGCCGAGCGCGGCAAGAAGCTGACCTTCGAGCTGGCCCGGTTCGTCAAGTTCATGATCACCGAGATCTTCCCCGGCGGCCGGGTCCCGACCACCCAGATGATGGTCGAGCACGGCGAGAAGGCCGGCTTCGTGGTGCCCGAGACGTTGTCGCTGCGCAACCACTACATCAAGACGCTCGGCATCTGGGCCAGCCGCCTCGAGCAGCACAAGGACGAGGCGATCGCCGCCACCGACGAAGAGAACTACAACCGCTACATGAAGTACCTGACGGGCTGCCAGTACTACTTCATCGACGAGGCCATCGACGTCAGCCTGGTCACGTACCTGAAGCCGGGCGCAGCCGCCTAGACTCCGCGATCGGGTGCGCTCATGTCGCCCGTTCCTGGGGTGCCGCCGGCAAGCCCGTAGCGCAGGTACACGGTGCCTTTCGGACCGGCTACCGGCGGTTCGAGGAGTGTGACGTTCGTGGGCACCGCACCACCGTCGAACAGCTTCTTCCCGACGCCGAGCACGATCGGGTGCACCCAGAGGTCGAGACGGTCGAAGAGCTTCTCGCGCAGGAGGGTCTGCACGAGGTTCAGGCTCCCGACGACCTTCACGTGCTCGTGCCGGCCACGGATCTCGCGCACCGCGCCGGCCAGATCCGTGCCCAGCTGCGTGGACCCGGCCCATGAGAGTTCGGGCCTGCCGCGGGAGGCCACGTACTTCGGGATGCTGTTGAAGAGCGTGCCGAACTCGTCGTCCTGGTTCGGCCAGTAGGCGGCGAAGATGTCATACGTCCGCCGGCCGAGCAGGAGGGCGTCCGTGCCCTCGTACGCGGCAGCGACCTGTGCCCCGGTGACCTCGTCGATCAGGGGCGCCTGCCAGCCGCCGAACGGGAACCCCGCTTCCGGGTCCTCGTCGGGGCCGCCGGGCGCCTGCCCGACGAGGTCGAGGGTTGCGAACATCTCGATGTCGATGAGGCCCATGCCTTACTCCTGTTGAGTTGGTTGTCTCAGGTCGCAAAGGAAATCCCCCGCCACCACCTGGTGTGTCGGGGGATTTGCCTGTTCGGTCAGGCCGCGGCCTTAGCCGAGTCAGCATCCTTCTTGTCGGTATCGGCCTTCTTGTCGTTAGCGTCCGTCTTGTCGGTCGCGTCCTTCTTCACGTCGTCCTTCTTCTCGGTCTCGTCCGACTTCTTCTCGTCCGCCGTTGGCGCTGCGTTGGTCGCCTCCTCCGGCTTCGTGACGGGCGTGTCTTCCGGCTTGGTGACGGGCGTATCGTCCGCCGCCGCCGACGTGCCGTCGCTCTCGACCGTCGTCTGCTGCACCGTCGGCTCGGAGTCCTTCACCAGCGTCAGCTTCGACGTCGACAGCTTGGTCTCGGAGACCTTCGCGGTCGTCTCGGTGGTCTCAGTGGGCTCCGTGGGCTCGGTCGTCTCGGTGGGTGAGGTCATCCTCGCCGCTGCCAACGTCGACACCGGTGTCGTCGACGTCGGCGCCACAGTCGCAGGGATGATGCTCGTCAGCCCGCCGAGGTCGCCGATGAAGGCCTGGATGCCCTGGATCGTCGCCACGACGAGGTTCACGCCGACCGCGGGCCAATTCTGAATGGGATTGAACGGCAACGGATCGACAGCCACCTCTCCGTTCCGGGATCACCGCTCCAGTCGTAGCCGAGGTCGAGAGCACCTTCAGCACCGGCGAAACCAGATCGACGAACGGCTTGACGACGGTGTCAGTGCGCGCAGGCACCATCGACGAGAATCAGGTCCAGCGACGGCAGGCTCTTGGCGGGAATCATCACGTAGACTGTTGCCGTTGGAGTCGATCGCGGCAAGTTCGTCCGGATGCAGGTCCTCAGTTCAACTGGTCCGCCAGCTCGTCCGGCTCGTACCCGTACGCGATCGGATCGTTGGGGCCGTTGCCGTTGGGCGTCAGGTAATAGCCGTGGACGGTCTCGAACGCGGCGAGCGCATTCAGCATCGCGAACGGGTTCCCCCAGAACAGTCGGCGCATACATGACTGGGTCGTACTCGAAGCCGATGCTCGTTGATCGGTATCCCGATGTCGATGGGCATCGGCGGACCGAACGTGATGTTGAGCGATCGGGATCGTCGGCAGGAAGCTGAGCCGCGTCAAGAGGCCGCCGTCGGGGTTGTAGGCGTTGCCGATCATGACCACCTCAGCCGGGCATCTTGTCCAGCAGTCAGGTCGTCGCGAGCTGTCGCAGCTCGTTGGACACGACCGCGCCGCCCTGCGAGTAGCCGAAGATCACGATGTCGTCCGCCGTGGTGTTCAGCGTTCGTCAACGCCGTGTCGAGGTCGTCGACGCCCTGCCCACCGAGGCGTTCCACGTGTCGCACCGATATCCCGGGCCACACCAATTACCGATGAAGACGCCAGCGGCCAGAACGACGCGGGGTAGTCGATCCCGACCAGGTCGTCGCAGCCGTCGGTGATGTGCACGCCGGTTCGAACGGCGCGATGTAGCGGTCGCGTCGCATGCTCCTGTAGTCAGTGCGACGACGTTCGCGTTCGGCGTGCCGGTGCCCGGCACGATCAGCGCCGTGGCGGCCAGGCTGACGGCCGCCATGAACGCCGTCACCACGCCGAGGACGACGGAAGTCAGGATGCCAGGACAAACAAGAACGACAATCCGCGCCGACTTACGCATGTGTCAACGATCACATAACGGCGACGCTCGCGGTTAGCGGAACTCGGAAGTTTGCCTTCGCAAGTTCGTCGACGGCTGTCGGATTCGCGCGGCGCCGTTCGTCGGAGGGGTAGAGAGTGGAACAGAAGGGTTCTGCTCACTTCCGGAAGGTGACCACCATGCACTACTTCGCTCTGCTGCTCGGCCCCGAGTCCACCTCGGCGCTGACCCCGACGAGCAGGCCGCCGAGATGGCGGCATACCAGGCGTTCCACGCCAAGGCCGCGTCCGGCGATCCGGGCCGGCGACGCGCTCGCCCCGTCGGCGACCGGCGTGCGGATCACCGGTGGGCCCGACGCGCCGACGATGACCGACGGCCCGTTCGCCGAAAGCGCCGAGGTGGCCGTGCGGCTACTACGTGTTCGAGGCCGAGAACCTCGACGAGGCACTGGCATTGGCCCGCGACATCCCCGCCGCGAAGTACGGCGCGGTCGAGGTCTGGCCGATCGTCGCAGTACATGCCGCCGAGCGAGCCGCTGGGCAACAAGCTGGCTGGCGCTGCTGCTCGAGCCGCCGGCCAACGTCCTCGCACCGGGCACGCCGGAATGGGAACGGACATCGCCGCAAGCACCAGAAGTTCGGCGCGGCCGCAGGCGACCGCGCCAACGGCGGCGCGCCGCTGCATCCGCCGTCGACGGCGACGACGGTGCGGGTGCGCGACGGCGAGGTGCTGCTGACCGACGGCCCCTACATCGAAGGCGCCGAGGTGGCCAACGGCTACTACATCCTCAACGTCGCCGACCGCGACGAGGCCGTCAAGGTCGCGTCGATGATTCCGGCGACGACGGTCGAGCTGCGCCAACTCACTGGGCGTCTCTGGGCTGTAGCCACTTCAATGACCAACCTGGACGGCGTCTTTCGGCGCGAATGGGGCCCGGCCGTCGCGGCGCTCGCCCGCTGGTCCGGTGACCTCACCGTCGCCGAAGACGCCGTCCAGGAAGCCTTCGCCGAGGCGCTGCGCGCCTGGCCGCGCGACGGCGTGCCCGACAACGCGGGCGGATGGATCGTGACGGTTGCCCGCAACCGGGCGCTGGATCGGCTGCGACGCGAATCCGTCCGGCCGGGAAAGGAACTCGCAGCCGTGGTCGACGACATCCGGGCCCGCACCGACCGCGCGGACGTGCATCCCGGTTCGCGACGACGAACTGCGGATGATGTTCACCTGCGCGCATCCCGCGCTCGACCCGACCTCACAGCTGGCACTGACGCTGCGGCTGATCTCGGGGCTCACCGTCGCCGAGATCGCGCGGGCGCTGTTGCAGTCCGAAGCGGCAGTCGGTCAGCGGATCACCCGCGCCAAGAACAAGATCCGGCATGCCAACATCCCGCTGCGGGTGCCGCCCGCCGAACTGCTGCCGGAACGCACACCGCACGTGCTGGCCTGCATCTACTCGGTGTTCACCGAGGGCTACTGGTCGACGGCAGGACCGTCGGCGATCCGCGACGAGCTGTGCGATGAAGGCGTGCGGCTCGCGGGCGAAGCTGTGCTCGTTGATGCCCGACGAACGCGATGCGCAGGCGCTGGCCGCCCTTGTCCTGCTGCACGATTCGCGACGGCAGACCCGGGTCGACGCCGACGGGGCGCTGGTTCCGCTCGACGAACAGGACCGCAGCCGATGGGACCGCGGCCGCATCGCGCGCGGGCTGGATCGGCTTGCAGCTGGCCGCCGGCGCGACAGGTCCGTATCTGCCGCAGGCGGTGATCGCGGCGCTGCACGCGACGGCGCCGAGCTGGCAGCAGACCGACTGGGCGACGATCTGCGCGGCCTACGACCGGCTGATCGAGATCACCGACTCCCCCGTTGCCCGGGCGAACCGCGCGCTGGCGATCGGCTTCCGCGACGGGTTCGCGGCGGGCCTGGCGGCGCTGGACGAGGTGGCCGACGACCCGACGACTGGCCCGGTCGAACACCGTGGCATCGATCCGCGCCGATCTGCTGCGTCGCGCCGGCCGGCGCGACGAGGCGCTCAGGTGGTATCGCATCGCGTTGGACCGCAACGGCTCCGGACCCGGCACGGGAGTTTCTGCGCCGGCGCCTCGCCGAGTGCGGGGCAGGCGATTGATGGGCCATATTAACGGCTGCGTCACAGTGTGTTCGATCGCAAACGTGTAGGGAAACACCCGATTCCACAGCATCGGCTGAGCGCTACGTTCGACCTCATGGACGCCGTCGACGACGTGGCGTACTACCTCGCCGAGTGGTATCTGCCTGAGCTGACCGACAAGTCGGTCGACGACGTGGTGGCCAAGCTCGACGCCGCCGCCATCCTCGTCAGCAGCGAGGGCACGCCGGTGCGGCTGGTCGTCACGCTTGCGGTACCTACCGACGAAGTGCTGTACGGAGTCTTCGGCGCGCCGTCAGCGCGACATCGTGCACGCGGACGTGCCATCAGGCCGGCGTGCCACACCAGCGGCTATCTGCCGACGTCGGCACGCGGATCAGAGAAGAACCGCTGGCCTCGATGGTCAGACAATCCTGCATCACAAATAGCGTGGAACCCGAACCCACGCCACAATGATGTGCTGATTGCGGTTCAGCAAAATCGGGTAAAGATCAAAAGAACTGTTGTCTAGCTGCTCTAGCTGCTCTAGCGGCGCGTAGCAATGTTGCCACTTTTCGCAGGCAGCTGGTGTAATCTGCGTTTGCTGGTGACTATGGGTGGGGTCGAGACATCGCGGGTGATCAGCCGTTCGGCCGAAATCCGGGCGGTTTCCGAGTTCCTGCTGTCCGCAGAACGACAGCCGACGGGACTGGTCATCGAGGGCGAGGCCGGCATCGGCAAGACCACGCTGTGGCTGGCCGCGGTGGACCAGGCACGCGAGCGTGGCTTCCGGGTGTTCAGCGCCCGCGGCGGGCAGGCGGAGTCAGTGCTGGCCTACGCGGCGGTGGCCGACCTCCTCGGCGACGTCGACCCCGCGGTGCTTGCGGAGCTACCGGACGTGCAGCGCGATCGCCGTCGACCGGGTGCTGCTGCGCGCCAGCAGCGAGGGCCCGCCACTGATCAACGCGTCGTCGCCGCGGCGTTCGCCGCCGTCGTCGACCGCCTTTCCGTGGATGCGCCCGTCCTGGTCGCCATCGACGATGTGCAGTGGCTCGATCCGTCCAGCCAGGCCGTCGTGGCGTTCGCGGCCCGGCGGCTCACGCGGCCGAGTCGGGGTGCTGCTCACCGAGCGATGCGATCCGAACCATGGAAGACGCGGTGACGTGGCTGCAATCTGGACCGGCCCGACGGCATCGAGCGGATTCGGGTCGGTCCCCTGAGCCTTGGTGGACTGCACGCGCTGATCTCGACGCGTCTGGGGCGATCGTTTTCCCGCCCGACGATGGTGCGGATCGCCGAAATCTCCGGCGGCAACCCGTTTTACGCACTCGAGTTGGCCCGCGCGATTGATGTGGGGTCGACCAGGGCGCAGCCGTCGCTGCCCGCGACGCTTGCCGAGTTGATGCGCCTTCGGATCGGCAGTCTGGACGGGACAAGCCGGCGACGTGTTGCTGGCCGCCGCCTCCGTGGCGAATCCGACGGTCGAGCTGCTTGCGCAGGTTGTCGACACCACAGTCGAGCGCACCGTCGAGTTGCTCGAGGAGGCCGAGAGCAAGGGCATCATCGCGATTGACGGCGATCGCGTGCGGTTCTCCCACCCGTTGTTGGCGCAGAGCGTCTACACCGACGCCAGCCCGGCGCGGCGCCGGGCGATGCACCGGGCGCTGGCCGAAGTCGTGGTGCTGCCCGAGCTGAAGGCCAGGCATATGGCATTGGCCGCATCGCGCGCGGACCCCGAAACCTTGAAAGCCCTCGATGCTGCGGCCGACGCCGCACGCGCCCGGGGTGCTCCTGCCGCCGCGGCGGAGTTGCTGGAGCTGGCGATCGGACTCGGCGGGAACACACCGTCGCGCCGAATCCGCGCGGCCGAACATCATTTCAAGGCGGGCGACGCCGACCGGGCACGCGCGCTGCTGGAGCCGACGATCGACGAACTGCGGCCCGGGCTGCTGCGCGGTGTTGCTCTGAATCTGATGGCCGGCATCTGCATGTACAACGACACATTCGTCGAAGCGGCCGCGCTCCTCGAACGTGCGCTCGACGATGCCGATACCAATCCCGGCCTGTTGGTCCAGACGCTGGTGTCGTTGACGTTCGCTCAGCGCATGTCGGGCAAGTTCGAGGAGTCCCTGCAAAACGCTCGACAAGCAGTGTCCCACGCGGAGGCGATCGGCCATCCGCCGCTGATCAGTCGGGCGCTGGCCGTGTTGGTCAACGCGTCGTTCCTGTACGGCCACGGGGTGCGACGAGGACAGCCTGCGACGCGCATTGGAGCTTGAAGATCCCGCACGACGATGTTCCAATCCCTTTCTGCGCCAGCGCCGTTAACGCATTGATCTGCGCATGGACGGGACAGTTGAACATAGCGCGCAGGCAGATGGCGGCCGTCAGGGACCGATGTGTCGAACGCGGCGCCGAGAACGACTTGATGGCCGTCGGCGGCTACGCGACCCTGATCGAGATGTGGCGAGGCAACTTCGCCGAAGCCGCGCTGCTCGCGCGAGGACACCATGGAACGCGCCGAGCAGGTCGGCGGTTCGCTGCACGATCGCCCTGACCGTGCGCGCCGCCGTCGCGGCCTACGCGGGACGGGAACAAGACGCCCGCGCCGACGCCGCCGCCGCGCTGGCGATCGCTCGCGAGAGCGGCGTCACCGCGACTGGCGGAGTGGCCGACGATGAGCCTGGGATTCCTCGAGGTTTCGCTCGGTAAGTACGCCGAGGCACTGACCACGCTGCAGCCGATGCTGGACGTATTCGACTCGCTGCCCGGCAGTGAGATCATGACCGCCACGTTCATTCCCGACGCCGTCGAGGCCATGGTCTCGCTGGGCCGTCACGCCGATGCGGAGCCGCTGATCGAGGCGCTGGAAGAGAACGGCGCCCGCCTCGACCGGCCCTGGATGCTGGCCGTCGGCGCCCGCTGCCGCAGCATGTGGCTGGCCGCCACCGGCGACATCGCCGCGGCGGCCGAAATGGCAGAACAAGCAATGGCTGAGCACGAGCGGCTACCGATGCCATTCGAACGCGCCCGCACCCAGCTGCTGCTCGGCCAGCTGCAACGTCGTCAACGCCAAAAAGAGAGTGCCGGCGCAACTCTGCGCGAGGCGTTGCAGGCCTTCGAAGCGATGGGCACCCCGCTGTGGGCCGACCGCGCCCGAGCCGAACTCGCCAGGGTCAAAGTCGTGCCCACCCACGACCTCGCGCTCACGCCGTCTGAGCGGCGGGTCGCCGAGCTGGCGGCATCGGGCATGACGAACCGGGACGTCGCGGCCGCGTTGTTCATCAGCCCGAAGACCGTCGAAGCAAACCTCGCGCGGATCTACCGCAAGCTCGGCATCAAGACGCGCGCCGAACTCGGCCGCCTCATCGGCGACAGTTAAGCGCAGTTGTGGGCGTCTAGCTGACCGCCCTTCACGTATGCCAGTCGGATTCGCTGACGCGATCGCCGAATTCAGCTGTCGGTCGACCAGACGACGGTTGCCAGAAAGTTTCATCTCGCCTTAAAAGTCTAGGTAGACTCGCTGCGGTCGGGGATGCTCGCAGCGGCGCGCCGTCAGCACGACCGGGTGGGGAGATGTCGAAGATTGCTACGAAGGTCTGATGGGGATAGTCTCGCGATTTCCGCGTGGACGAGACTCGGTCGGGGAAAACGACCGTGCTCAACAAACGGATGGCGGCGATCCAGAGAAAAGCAATGCGCCCCCGAGATGGGCCACTGATACCTCCGCACTGGCGTCGCCCGATGATCGTGGGGCTCCTGTTCGTTGCCGTTATCCTGGGCTGTTGGCTGGGCTTTGAAGCCTTCCAAGCAAAGTCGAATCTCGGAGACGCACGAAACAACGCTCAGCGGGCGAAAGAGGCGCTCCTACAAGGACGCGTCGAAGACGCCACGAAATGGGTCGACGAGGCACGTACAAATGCCAGGCGGGCACGGGACGCGACTCATTCGCTGCCATGGAGCATCGCGGCCGCAGTGCCGTGGCTGGGCGGCCCTTTCGAAACGGCACAACAGATATCAGATGTGGTCGTTGACCTGGTAGTCGATGTATTGGAGCCTTCGACACGCGTCGGAGCAGCCATCTCACCGGACCGGTTGCTCGAAGGCGGCGGTCTGAATGTGCGACTGCTCCGCGACGCTGAACCCGAGCTGAGCGAGTTATCGGCGGCCGCCACGAGAGTCCAGGCTCAGGCGAGCACGCTGCCGGACCCGAACTATCTCGGCATTATCCGCGACGCTCGCACGGAACTTCGGGCACACACTTCTGACGTTTCGCGGCTACTGCAGGATTCGGCTCTGGCCGCACGTCTAGCGCCGGCCATGATGGGTGCGGACGGCCCCCGCACCTACTTCATTGGTTTCCAAACCAATGAAGTAGCCCGCGGCACCGGCGGTCTATTAGGTGGACTTGGAACACTTCGATTCGACAACGGCACTTTAAGCATCGAAACATTGGGGCCCGACACCGAGCTGAACAATGTATTCGATCCTATCGATCTCGGCCCGGAATACGCGGACCAATACGGCTCCGGCAATCCCACAACTGAATTACGTAATAGCAATTCAAGTCCTCATTTTCCTTATGCAGCTCAAATTTGGAAGTCCATGTGGCATCAACAATCGGGAGCGAACGTTGACGGAATTATAGCGATCGACCCTGTTGCGCTGAGCTACATTCTTGGCGCGGTCGGATCGGTAACGATGCCAGACGGTGAAGCGGTGACGAACGACAACGTGGTTGAGTTAACGGAGTTGACCGCCTACACGCGATTTGGCGCGGACATCACGGCGCGCAAGCAATTTCTCCAGGACATCGCGGGCGAAGTGATAAAGAAAATGGCAGTGAGGGTGAAGTCGCCGCGCCAGCTGCTCGAGGCCCTGGGCAAGGCGGTCGACGAAGGCCGCATCGCCGTGTGGAGTTCATCGCCGGACGAACAGCGGCTACTCGAGGAAACGCCGCTGGCACATGTGGTTTCGGCAGATCCTGCCCCGTACGCGGCGGTGGTGATCAACAACCTCGGGGGAAACAACCTCGACTACTACCTGAAGAGAGAAATCAGGTACACGGCCGGCACGTGTGACGGCGACACCAGGGAATCGTCCGTAACTGTTCGGCTGACGAATACCGTCCCCGCTCAGGAGTACATTGTCGGTTCGTCTGCGCTTATCAAACTTGCGGCCGAAGTGCCGAACCTTACCAACGTCACGTCAGTGTCTCTTCTCGCGACGACGAACGCCAAGCTGACGAGCGCGTTTTTCAATGGTGTGCGAGTGCCGGTCGTCACTGGCACGGAACGCGGTCACCCAATCTTCAAACTCGAGGTGCCGATTCAGCGCGGGCAAACTGTCGAGTTGAGGTACGAACTCACCGAGCCAACGTCTCCTGGTGCACCTCGCGTTCCCATTCAGCCTTTGCTGGACAATGCCGCCCAGGCCGTCTCGGTGCCCCAATGCTCAGAATAGGGGGCCGACGGCCGACCGCCTGCGGGCCGAACTCGCCCGCGCCGACGTCGGCCCGCCCACGACCTCGCGCTCACACCGTCCGAGCTGCGAGTGGCCGAACTGGCGTCCGGGCTGACGAACAAAGAAGCCGCGACGGCGTTGTTCATCAGCCCGAAGGCCGTCGAAGCCAAGCTTGGGCGGATCTGCCGCAAGCTGGGAATCAAGACACGGGCGGAACTCGGCAGAGTCATCGGAGGGCTCTGAGCTGAGCGCCGCGACGAACGCAAAGAAACCTGCGGAAGGCGCTCACTATGCCCACCGCTGGTTCTATCCGTTTGGAGCTTGTGGCGAAATCAACGACTGTATACTCCAGCAAACTGCGACGTTGTTTTCGAAGCGCACGGGGCAGGACTAACAGCGCTGAGGGGGGCGGGTTGACTATTCAGGATTTCGCGCGACTGTTGCGGGCTCGATGGCTGATCGTTGTGTCGCGGTCGGCCTTGGCGTTGGGGGCGCCGTCGCAGTCAACCTGCTTACCACTCCGCTCTACCAGGCTTCCACGAGGCTGTTCGTGTCGACCAGCAGCGGCGGATCCGCGGGCGAGATCTACCAGGGCACTCTTTCTTCCCAACAGCGCGTCATTTCGTACACCAAGCTCCTCACGGGAGAGACCCTGGCTAAGCGCACTATCGACAAACTGCACCTCGATATGAGCGCAGATACGCTACTGACGAGGGTCAGGGCCGCCTCGGCGCCCGATACGGTCCTGATTGACATATCGGTCCTTGACCCGTCGCCCTTACAAGCGCGCACCATTGCCGACGCATTATCGGACGAGTTTGTCGTCATGGTAAGTGAATTGGAGACTCCGCCGAATGGAGGCCAGCCGGATGCACGTGTTGTCGTCGAGCAACACGCGTCCGTTCCCCTCGCCCCAGCGATTCCGAAAGCAATGCGAAACGTCGCGATCGGGCTCGCTCTGGGCGTGATAGTGGGAATCGGTCTAGCGATCCTTCGCGACCTCCTCGATAACACGATCAAAGATCGCACAACTCTCGAAGAGATTACGGGCGTGGGCCTAGTAGGCAGCGTTCCGCTCGCTAAAGACCTCCAAACAAAACCAGCGATTGCGTTCGATAGCGATAATTCGGCAATAGCTGAAGCATTCCGGAAGCTTCGAACTAACCTCCAATTCCTCGCGGTCGATAATCCGCCGCGCGTGATCGTCGTCACGAGCCCGATGCCGATGGAGGGCAAGTCCGTCACGGCGACAAACCTTGCGCTGGCGCTGGCTGAAGCCGAGCACAGCGTAGTGCTAGTCGACGGTGATTTGTGCCGCCCCCGGCTGGACAAGTATCTCGACTTGATCGGATCGGTCGGCTTCAGCACAGTGCTGGCTAACCGAGCGTCGCTTGATGAGGTACTGCAAAAAACTCGGTTCCCTGGACTTACCTTCCTCGCATCGGGAAGCATCCCGCCGAACCCGAGCGAACTCCTCGGGTCATTGGCAGCTAAGAAGATATTGGCCCAGTTGCGTGACGGATTCGACTACGTCGTCGTGGATTCTTCTCCGCTCATCGCGGTTACAGATGCCGCGATATTGGCGGCCGATGCCGATGCCGTCCTAATCACGGCGCGATACGCGAAGACCAAGCGCGAGCAACTCGCGCATGCGGTTCGCAATCTCGGAGATGTGGGAGCTCGACTAGTCGGCGCGGTAATGACGATGACACCCACGCGAGGAATCGGACCGTATAGCTACCACTACGGCAGCTACGCGGATGACACCTCGCTGCGACCGCCTCGACGTAGAGCGCTTCCCGAACCAGTCGAGGTGAATCCTCCACCGCCTCGTGCAGACGCTGCGCGGCCAGCTGCTCAGGGACACCAGCGTGACAGTGCTGGATGAGGCATGGGTCCTTCGCAGGGGATGGGCATCATGCTTATGCGGGCCGAGGCGAGAGGTAATGCACCTCAAGGGCGTTGACAGTGGTCGCTGCGACCGGGCCACGTTGGTCTGACGGTGGACACACTGCTCGTCGAATCAGGCCTCCGGCGTCGGACGATGGACTGAAGGGGGCGCAGCATCGGCCTCGCGGGCACCGATCGGCAGGAAGAGGGTCGATCGACAGGTATTTTTCTCGCGCCACCGGCGGTGTCCTCAGCCAGGTGGCAACTAGCGCCACAAACTTCCTCGTGACGCTGGTCGTAGCTCGCGGCGGGAATCTCGCTGAGCTCGGGACCTTCTCTCTCGTCTTCCTCTTGATAACAATATTGATCCAGATTCTTCGATCCTCCATTGGGCAAACGCTTCTTCTCGGCAGAACCCAGGACGCGGGCGCGTATCTCCGCGCGCAGGCTGGACTCGGGTTCGTGGGGTCTGTACTTGCGGCCGTGATCGCTACGTTGCTCTTTTGGGACGTCTGGGCTGGGGTGGTGATCTTTATTGCAGCCCTTCTGGCGTTCATCCAGGACGGACTTCGCCACACGCAGGCGCAGTCCGGTGCGTGGATGAGGGGGGCGATCTCCGATCTCACGATGTTCGTAGCGGTAGTTACGGCTGCCGCGATTGCGATCGCGGGTGAAATTTCCGACCCGATTTTCATAATGTCTAGCTGGGGGTTCGGCGCCTTAGCAGGTGTGCTTGTTCTGATTCCATGGATGCCAAAGTGTCGCGGTGTCAGCGGAATAAAATGGATGCGCAATGAAACGGCCGCGCTCAAGCCTTTAGCGGCCGAAGGCGCGATATTTATGCTTTGGCTGTACCTTACATCCTGGCTCGTTGCGGGTCTGGCGAGTGTTGCAGTGCTCGGCGTATACCGCGCCACGCAAGTCAGCATGAACCCAATTGGTACCCTCGGAGTGGCGGTGACGATGCTCATTATCTCGCCGAATGGCGTTGGTGGTCACCGCATGCAATCTGGACAGCGCGGCGCCTATTGCGTGTTCGCAGGTTTTGCGGGCGCACTGCTTCTCGCGTTAGGGCTATGGACCGGATTTCTGTACCTTGGCGGCGGAGCACTTCTGTTGGCGAAACGTGGGTCGCTGTCGCGCCAGTTTGTGGGCTTGTTGCTGCCGGACAAGCCGTGGCTATGGTCAGTCTCGTCGGTAGAGCAATCATAAAGCGCCTCCTTGGCCCCGTTTGGACGCTTCGGCTTTGGCTCTCGGTCTCATGGACGGAACCTGTTCTGGTTGGCGTAGCAACCGTGACCATCCCAGTGATAGGGCCGATGGCCGGCTGGGTAGCATTTCAAGCGATTGTCTGCGCCGCGACCCTGCCGACGATGATACGGGCGATCGCACGGCGCTTCATGCAGCTTAAGCGGTAACAATGCGTGCGGGGCATTGAGTTGTTTCGAGCGGAACGTTGTTTGACCTGAATTGGGCTCCGGTTTCGCGGTCGTGGATTCGGTCTGACCTGCTGCTTTATCGTACAAATAGGCAAAATCTACGCCCGCACGATCCCAGACCATGGTCTGCGCTGGTGTTCTTATGGGTCGATACGAGTGCAGCTAGCCTGTTCGTTAGTTGGGAATTACTCGTAAACGCGCTAATCGCTCCGGAACGGAGTACTGCTCGCCTCAATCATAAGTATTGCCATCAATTCCAGCAAACAAGGGGTCAGGGAATGCCCGCAGGGGATCCTTGCGACTAGCAGCCTCCGCGACAATCACGGCTCGGCCGGTGTTGCGCCGCGGATATAGCGTTCCGATCGTCCGTCTAGCTATATAGGCAAACCAGCTCGTTTTGTTGGTGATCCCGTTGTTGTACAGATAGATGAAGTTCTTGCGAAAAAAGCTGGATTCAATCCACTCTTCTAGGCACTTGATGCTCGGAATCCACCAAGTAGAGACGTCGTTGAAGTAAATATCGTTATAAAGAAACTTGGCAAAGGATTTGCGTCGGCTGTACATTACTTGCCCTTCAACGGCGATCAATCCACCGTCGTTGAGCATGTGTCGCAAGATCGCCAGAGCGCGCAGAGGATCACGGAGATGGTAGTACACTCCCAAGAAGAGTCTGATATCGAATTTGACGCCAAGACTGGGAAGACGTTCTATTGGAGTTTCTGGAAAGTATTGGACATTTGACTGCAAGATATCTTTCGCTAGGTTAAACGTTTGCGTACTGTGAAAAGATCGCTGGGAAATATCATCTACGGCATAGACTTCCTGAGCCCACGCTTTTCGGCTTCGAAAGACCACAAACCATCCCAGCAGCCAACATCCAGCACCTTCCCGGCGAAATCGATGTGATCGAATGCCCGCAGGTTAAGACGGTGGAGTGGCCAACTACCAGGCGTAACTATCCCATTGCCTAAATCAATTCTATGAACCCAGGTAAGCGCCTCGACTGAATCCTTGATTGGTGTACCCATTTGTCACGCATCTCTTTCAGCCGTGGAAGTCATTTTTGAACGAACTTGTGCGTTCCAAACGCTGCGTAACCTGGCCATAGTGTGTGGCCCTTTCTGTGAGAGTGGCGAACTTTGCGCGAAAACAACGTGCTTTAGAACAAGGCGACAGCAATTGGTCGGGCTTAATAGTTTGCGTTACACTCCTGACGGAGGCGCAAAATAGACTTGGCGTGCCGCCGCTGGAACGCCTCCTGTACGCACTCCTAGCCAAGCCCGTCATCCCTCCCCCAGGGCGGTCTATTTTGACCGAAAACAGCAGATCCGACGCACGGATCGTACGCCAACTGGCGGTGTGCCAGTCCCGATTGGCGGCAATGCAGCTACTTCGGCGGGTTCCTCGTCTGCATCGTGTGTGCGCTGGGCACCTCAGTGCTTGCGAGGCGGCCGCGCGCTCGAGCCCATACGTTGGCACGTTTGCCATACGGTCATTGCGCTGCGCAGACAGAACCCGCGGCACTCAAAATCGTGTGGCGGTCTTCCATTCACCTCAGATCGTGGATCCCGCGCCGTGTTCGGCAGCTAATATCCGAACATGCCGAGCTTTCTTCAGCAGCCAGGAGCTCACTCCGTCGTCCACTCAACGTCGACTAGGCCCGTGGGGCGCCGCGATCATCCAAGGACCGCAGATCTCCCATTCACGGTCGCGGTCGGCGCTTTCTGGATGGTGGTGGTCGACGCACCTCGGCTCGTCTCGCTCGGGCCGACAACACTGTCGGGCGGCATTACGCTCTTCGTAGCTATGCTGACGCTGTTTATGCTGCCGGCCTACGGTGTCAACACCGCAATGCGAAGACGCGCAGGGTGGGTCGAGCCGGCGAGGGCTCGCATCCCGTGGGCAATGTGGGCCTTCTTGTTGTTCCTTTCCGTGAGTTTGGTGATCACGACCTTAAACGGTGCAGTTGGTAAAAACTCGATTCAGAATGCGTGTGTCTACCTCTCGTTCGTTGGCGCGATTGCTTTTGCAGCAGCAGCGAAATCGTCGGAAGTTGTATTATATGGGTGGGAGTTGATGAGGGGCCTTGCCACCTACTCCGCCTACATAATGCTCGCGATGTCGGCTTTAAATGTAAATTTCCTAAATATGCGCGCGATGGCACTGGTGGCACTAATCGTCCTCGCCGTGGTCACACCGGGTACACCCCGAGGCATCTGGATGAAGTTCGCCCCATTCGTCACGGTGGCTGCAGTGTTACTCAGTTTGTCGCGCACGAGCACGGTGATCGGAGTTGTATTTTTGATATTTATTGTGCTCAGAGGGAAACGGGTACTGGGGAAACGAATACGGGGCGGCTCCAAGGGACTCTTCATGCTAGTGACAGTCGCGGTGTCGTTGTACTTGCTAATTGTCCACTACTCCCCACTTCGTGAGCGTTTCCTCGTCGGCGACAACGCATTGCATGTTGGAAGCCTAGCTATTAGCACGCAAGGACGCGTGGAGTTCTGGAAACTGCTGCTCTCCAATTCGTCTCACGACTGGCTACTTGGGCAAGGAATAGGATCTTCCGGCCGACTACTCGCGGAACACTTTCCGGGCCGGGGATTGGACGTCATCGCTCATCCACACAACGATTACTTGCGGTTATATTTTGAATTTGGAATCGTCGGGCTCGCTCTCTTCGTCGTTGGCTACGTAGCTCTACTCTGGCGAGTTTTCCGTAATGCGACGAAAACCGATCATCCGCTGCACTGGGCCGCCACCATCGCATTGCTTGCCGTCGGCCTAAGTGCGGTCACTGACAATCCCTTCGTATATCCATTCGTGATGCTACCGCTGGGAAGTCTCGTCGGCTTATCGCTCGCGCTGACCCGGTTCGAGTTATCAGATCATCGTCCTGATGTGGCTAATTCAAACGCCCTACAAGAGCGCTCGCGAACGCCAGCAAGTGAATTGGGCAGGCTTTGAGCAACCATTGTTCGCGGTCCCGTCCGATATTGTTAAACGTCGCAAAGGGTGTTGTTGCTCGGCCCTCGAGAACCTCGCATCTGACGCGGGTCTACCCGGTCGCGAAATTTGCCGTTAGCTGGTGGATCATGAATTTGAAACATACGAAAGGCGGGAAGCACGTTGGATGAGGCTGTTGTTAGCGCCATAATTCGCGCGAAGGATAAGGCGAGCACTATCGGTGATGCGATAGCGTCTGTGAAGTATCAGACCATTCCGGTCGAAGTCATCGTCGTGGATTCAGGGTCTCGCGATACTACCCCGGAGATCGCTCGTGAAATGGGTGCGCAGGTTCTACCTATACCTGCCGACACCTTCACATATGGCAGTGCAATCAATACCGGGGTTGCCGTCGCGAGTGCAGAATACGTACTGATCCTTTCCGCGCATTGCGCACTTACCAGTCCCCGTTGGCTAGAGCTTGCGCTACGACACTTCGGAGACGGTCGGGTTGTTGCAGTGAACGGTACTGCGATTCACCGTGTGCGACCCAATCGCGCGCTTTCAGCGGAACAACGCCTCATCGTCGGAGCAACGAACGACATCGTCGTGCAAGACCGTCCATTCTACGACGGCTTTGCGGGCTTTGGAAACAGCTGTGCCTTGATACGCCGAAGCGCCTGTCACCAATTTCCATTCGACGAAAAAATGACTTATGCCGAGGACAAAGACTGGGCGAACCGGGTAACGCAGGCGGGGCATCGGATTGTCTTCGACGCGGCGCTTGGGAGTTTTCACGGGCACATGTGGAAGGAAAGCTACCGATCCATGTACCGTCGCGGTTATATGTCCGGTGAAGCGCTCACCGAGCTCTTCGGATATCGAGCGATGACACTGCGCAAAATGGCCCAACGAGCTTGGTTCGTTTTCAGCAACCGTTCCGGAGTGACGCGTCTGGCTTTTCTGCATCCAGCGATCCTAGTTAGTTTTGCTGGCGCAATCTCGGGCGCACGGCGCGCTGCTCGCCTTGAACATGATTGAGCTTGAGGGGCGTGGTCAGGCGATGGGTCGCATTCCCAGACGCTGGCCACTTTGATCGCCGAATCCGGCCATCGACGAACGCATCTCGTTCCCTCGCGCAAGCGCTCCGTTGACTACGCGGCTAGGTCATAAATGAACGGTTACGGCACCAGTCTCCCGGCGTCTCTACCGCCGTCGCGCGCCCGATTTCAGGACCCGGGCCCAGTTTTGCGCATACGCAACGCGCGAGAATCGCTCCTCGTAGCCCGCGCAGATGGTGTGGCGGTTATGCCTGCCTTTATCCCGTTCAACCACGACCCGTAAGAGCGCCGTCTTGAAGGCCTGCCGATCTTCCCGTGGCACAAGGTAGCCGTCAATCCCATCTCGGATCACATCGCGGATACCCCCGACGTCAAAGGCGACGACCGGCGTACCCACCGACAGAGCCTCAAGGATGGTGAGGGGCTGAGCCTCGAACTGGCTCGGGAAGGCCAGGACAGTTGCTTCGCTTAGGAGCCGCCATTTGTGTGCGGCCTCAGTCACCGGCCCAGTGAATACGAGGCGAGAACCGACCGCAGCCGCCGAGACCTGGATGCGAGCGAATCAGTGAACTCCTGGTCCGCCGTAGCGCCCGCGAGAACAAAAGCTGCACTTGGTAGTTCGCGAATCAGCGCCAGGGCAGAATCGACGAAGACATCGGCACCTTTCTCGGGCATGACATTTGATAGATAGAGAATAACCGGTGGGGCGTCTGGATCACGCGTGTCAAGATCGTCGGGTTTGTCGAACACTGTATTCGGCACAAACGCGATGTCGGCCTCATCGACCCACCGCGTGATATCGGACGCTAGGGACGGGCCAAGCATCACAACGGTGTCACTGCTGCCGAACAGTCGCTTCACGAGCCACGCCCATAGCCGACCCCGGTCCGCGAGTGCTTCAAATCCGAGCATGTGGAGGTAGAGAACCGTACGGGCGGGGAAGAACCGCAGTAACTCTGACAGTGCCCAATCGACGAGGAACGAAAACGTGCGGTTCGTGGCAAAGAAAACCACGAATTGTGGTCGACGGCGAAACATTGTGAACAGCAATCGAAATGGCATCCAAGCGCCCGAGACCACCTGCGCAAGCTGAATGCGCCCACCTCGGCCACCGACCTGCTGAATCGACGGTCGACCAGAGAGCACTCATGTCCGAGGCCGGTGAGCTCCTGTACGAATGTGCGGGTCATCACTGTCTGTCCGTGAATAGGTGGCGGCAGCTGGCTGATAACGACGATGCGCAACGTCAGAATCCGGCGGTAGTGATGTTGAGGGCTGACGCGACGCCGGTCCGCGCGATTCGTTGCTGGGGTCCAACGAGATCCATGCGCAAAAGGTGGGGACCGGCGCCTTCAGCCCTAGGGGTGCGGTCAGAGATTTCGGTGTCGGCCACCGTTGGAAACGGCGGGGAGAACGATCCGACAATCTGTACGCCTGAAGGTGTGGTGGTCACGCTGATGCCGCCACGACGGACACCAAAACCAGAACCACCGCAATCTCACACATGATCACCAATCTTACTTGCGGCGTGGCGCTCCCGGCTCAACCGCCGCCCTCATCGTGCAGCGGCTGGCGATCTTCCGGCAGCGCTGGCTGCGCCTCGGACGCGGGTCTTCTCATGTAGGAGACGATGATCACCGCGCACGCGATCAACCACAGCAGCGGCGCCAGCACCCCCGTTGTGGTTGTCAGCCAACCTTTCGGCAGGGGCAGGACTGGCACTTGGGCGATGCTCACCGCCGCCGCGATGCTCACGCAGAAGCCGACCACACGACGGTCGCCGCCCGTCCCGAGCCGGTCAAAGATGCCCCGTCCGGCTGGCCCATCGGGGTCGCGCGCAACGAGGGCGGCGATCGGTATGACGAACACCAGGTAATAGCTATAGGTGAAAGTGGGAAAGAGCGAAGTCACGGCCAACAGCACTATGCCGACCATGACCGGAGGGATGCGCCGCCCCAGTATTAGCACGCAGGCGACGGTCACTACGAGGACTGCATACCCGATAAGCGACGGAGGTTTGGTCAAGAAGTCTTCGGGGACGTCTCCGCGTGCATTGAGTGCCGCGATGTAGTCGGGCAGCACGAGGAGTCCGCGCGAACGATCGGTTCCAATGCTCATCGATGGTGCCCATGTTGAAAATGCCGTGCGAGAAAACATTGCGGATCGACTGCAGGATTGTGTCTGGGAAGTCTTTCGGCCACGCAAGATACGCGATGGTGTTGAGAAGCACCGCCGCGGCCACCGCGATGCCGCCCAACCGCCATCGACGCGCTGCAAATAACACGACAACCAGTACGACGAACTGAGGTTTCACCAGCGCAGCCGTGACCACGGCTATTGTGACGATTCCCCACCGCTGTCGGCACAGGGCCACCAGAAACGCCAGGCCGATCGGCGCAATGAACCCCACCGAGTTGGCCCGATCGATCGCCGCCCAAGCGGGAAGGGCCGCTGCGCCGCAGGCCACGAAGACGACAACCGTTCCAGGCCGCAAGCGCCCCGTGCCGCCCAGGCGGCGGGAAAAAGGACTGCGATCGCCAATACGAGCACGTATGTCAACACACCCACTGATGGCGCGTGCAACCAGCCGGCAAGCACCGCGAAAAGCAGTGGCGGCATCAGCGCCGCGGCCGAGTAGTCGTTGATGTCCCCGGTGTACAGCGTGAAGCCGTCCCAGGGATTAGGCCGCATCCCGTGCTTGACCGACCATCCGTAATCGGCGAAGCAGTGCTGACCGAGGACGGGCTGCCAACCGCCGGCCCGACAATCGAGGGGTTGGAATACGAGAGAGCTAAAGGCGGGGGTCCCGAAATATTGGGTGAGAACGAAGACGATCGCCGACGACGCCGCTGACAGCAGCAGAACCATACCGAGCAGGACTGTGCGCTCGGTTACGCCCCCAACATCTCGATTCACTGCTACCCCTCGATCCGTAACCAGAAGCAAATGGCCAGCATAGGTAGTCGTACAGTGCCATTAGCCCTTTTTAGGAAGGCTTCGTTATTCTCGCAAAGCTGCGGGAGATCCGGTATCGGTCGGTTAAACTTTGCCAGTGACCACATCGGTCGTAGTTCTGGGGGGCGGCCTGTCAGGTTGTTCGACGGCGTATGCACTGGCTCAAGCCGGGCTGCGCGCCACCGTTATTGAGCGCGCCCCTGCCTTGGGAGGCCTCGCCGGCAGCTTCGAGCAGGAGGGCCATTTCTACCCCCTTGGCTACCACCACATCCTCCATCGCGACCAGACTCTGCTTTACTTCCTCGACAAGATCGGCGCCCTCGATCAAGTGCACTGGCGGCGCATTCGGATGTTGTTTCGGGTTGGTGATCGGAACTACAACCTGGCGAATCCGGTGGACTTCCTACGTTTCCCGATGTCTGTCGTCGACAAAGTGCGCTTTACGGCCCTCATGCTGCGCTGCTTCGCGAAGAGCAATTGGGATGACTGGCTCGACAAGAGCGCCGAGGAACTCGTCGACGCGTGGGCGGGACCGCGTGTTCGTGACGCGCTCTTCGAGCCGCTCACTCGGCTGAAGTTCGAGCTGCCCTGCTCGGAGGTGAGCGGTGCCTGGTTGGGTGCGAGGCTTCACTACCGCGAGGGCTCGGCGGCTCTCGGCTACATCCCAGGCACAAACTGGACGCAAGTGCTGTGTGCCGGAATGGCACGGATGCTCGATGAGACTGAGGTTGATGTGCGATTGCGCACGAGCGTCGCAAAGCTGCACTCGGCCGGTAACCGGGTGACCGAAGTCGAACTCGACACAGGCGAGCGACTTCCTGCCGACGTGGTGGTGAGCAGCGTTCCCACGGAGGTTTACCTCGGCCTCGTTCCCGACGACACCACGCCGAGACTTCGGGACATCCGCTACAGCGCCCTTCTGTCGATGGTCTGCGCTTCGAAGATGTGGTCGAGCCCGACTTCTACTGGATGAATCTCTCCGACCTCAACCGCTCGGCTTGCGGTATCTTCCAACTCAACTCACTGAACCCGTCGATCGGAGCGCCGGGCGATTCCTGTATCAACTTCGTCACCCACCTCGGCAGTCGATCAAGTCCGTTTTTCTCCAAGCCCGAGGACGAGATCCTCGACGCCTATCTCAAGGACTTCAAGGCAATCTTCGGGTTCGACTCGATCCGTTCTGGGTGAAATTGTCGCGTGTACCGGCGTACTCGCCGGTCATCACTTGCTCCTACAGGAACCCGCCTGTTACGAGTACCCGCTTCGGCAACGTGTACTTCGCTGGTAACTACCGCACCTTTCCGTCAGTCCTCTCGACCGGCACGGCGCTCGCCTCCGGCCTCGAGGCGGCGCAGACCGTGCTCGATAACCGCGGCGCCATCTCACCTCTGCTCGCCGCGGTCGCAGCGTTTCGGCGTTAGCGTGGGACGCAGTCCGCGCTCTTGCGTGCTATCGCGCCGCTGACTTGCATCGCGGCATGCCTACTGCTCGCCGCGCTGATCATCAATCCGTTCCGCGAGTTGGTTTGTCTTGACGACGGCTGGGCGTATGCCCGCACCGTCGCGGATTTGATCCGGACCGGTGACTATCGGTTGGACGCCTGGTCCGCGACGAACGTGCCCGTGCAGATCTATCTGGCCGGCGGGCTTTCGACGATCTTCGGTTACTCACTGACCCTCCTACAGTTGAGTACCGTCGGAATGTTTTGCTCTCGGCCTTGCAAGCTTCTACGGGCTGGCCCGAGAGCTAGGCGTCACGCGCTGGACCAGCGTCGCGGCAACCCTCGCTCTGCTGGCAAGTCCGTTGGTTTTGCGGTTGGGCTTCAGTTTCATGTCCGATGTCCATTTCCTGGGTTGGATGCTGGGCGCTGTTCCTCTATGTGCGCGGCCTTCGACGCCGCAGCGACATGCTGGTCTTCCTGGGCTCAATTGCCGCCGCGTGCGCCGTCGGGGGCCGGGCAGTTCGGTTTGGCGATCGTGGTCGGACTAGTTTTCGCGTGGGTCGTCTGCCGCCCTGAGCGGCGGCCGCGTCTGCGCATCCTTGCGCTTGCAGCCGCCCTGCCCGCTGGAGCAGTCTGCTACCAGATCCTCATCGGGTTGCAAGCACCCAACATCACTCAATTAGTGCGGCTTTGGCAGGAACGGGAGTACCTGAGCCAGCCACCCCTGGTTGTCGCACACGACCTCCTATGGCGTGCCACGATCGCTCTGCAGTACGTCGGGATCTCGATTCTGCCTGCCCTACCGCTCCTAGTTGCGGCGGCCCACGCATACGTTGGCAGATCGCGGCTCAAAGCCAAGCAGATTCTGTTGCTAGCGACCCTCATTGGTTCGACGCTGTGCGCCGTACTCCTGATCGGAGGGCCGCTGACGGGGCAGCTGGACGACGACGGGCAACGGGCGTGGCCCCCGCTGGGTCTGTGGTGGTATCTGCCGGTCGGGTTGCCTGACCAGCTGTTTCGCCCGCTCGACCTGGCGGGCCTCGCCGCTGCTGCGGCGCTGGGTGCCGTGGCAGTGGTGAGTGCACGAAGGCTATGGCCAATCCAGCGCAAGAGTCCGGAGTTGATCCTGCTGGTCGCAACACCGGCATGCCTATTAGGGCTGAACCTTCTTTATGTCCAATTCTATGACACCTATATCGTCCCGTTCGTTCCCTTCGCCTTGTTGCTTCTGGCTGTCCAGAGCCGCGAATGGAGTCCCTCGCCGCGTGTGGCTGTTGCCTCAACGAGCGTCTCATTGATTGCGCTTGTGCTTGTGTCGCTCTGGATTCGGGCGAACTTCGCCGAACAGGGCACGCTATGGGCTGCGGCCGAGCGTCTGCTGAAGTCCGGCGTTCCGGCCGCGGAAATCTGGGATTCGGGCTACACCCAAGGCACCTGGCAAGCATACAATGGCGCCCTCGACGATTGGCTGGCTGCGGGGAAGCCAGGCTTTGAACTTTCTCTTGAACGGGTGGGTCGCGACCCTTTCCACGATCCATACAGGAAGTGGATGGAGACCCGCGGCCGGAACGCTCCGTACCGCGTCCAGCTGACACCGATATCAGAACCAGGCTGGCGACTGATCGCGCGCGACCATTACCGCAACCTCCGCTTCCCAGCGGCGCGAGGTCTTGACGTATGAATCCGTCGACGCGGCAACGACTCGCACTGTTCCCTGAGGCCCGGATCGCGAGCCGATTCAGCCAGTGCGCGAGTCGGTTCCACCCGCAACCTCTAAGGGGCCCCTGTGATCACGGCGTCAGAAGAAGGTCTCCACCAGAAAGCGTTCGCTACTCCTAACCTGCGCTCGCCACGGCGGCCGAGCCACCCGCCAACGCCCTCGGGCCGAGCGGTACACCACCAGCCCGGGCAGCTCATTCAGATCCCACCCAGGCGCGGAGCACGGTCAGTGCGCGGCATCACGGGCATCGGTCTTGACCCGATCCCCGCCCGGACGGATCAACTTCGACGGCGCAGCGACCACGCGGTTGAGTTTGGATCGTTAATTTCT
>CAVSXC010000016.1:0-50343 GCA_963731715.1 uncultured Actinomycetota bacterium
GGATCGTGGCCATCGGTCTACCAGCTTCTGTCCTCGCAGGCCGAACAACCTCAATCGGCCTCTCAAGCGGGCAGCCTATCGGCGAATCCGCCCCTCGGGCGGACATTCGGCAGCGCCGACGCCTTGCTCAGCGCCACGCTGAGGTCAGCCGACTTCGGCGGCCAGCTTGCCCACGATGTCGCGCAGGGTGGCGGCGACATCGGCGTTCTCCCTCGGATGCTTGCCGTCGAGCGACTTGAACGGCACCGACAGCTTGAGATCCTCGACCACCCGCGGGCCCGCGAGCCCGAACGATTTGCGGGTCTCGTCATGCGCCCACACGCCGCCGTACTGGCCGAACGACCCGCCGACGACGGCGGCGGGCTTGCCCTTCAGCGCGCCGTTGCCGAACGGCCGTGACAGCCAGTCGATCGCGTTCTTCAGCACACCGGGAATACTGCCGGGGTATCTCGGGGGTGACGACCAGGGCGGCGTAGGCGTCAGCCGGGGCCACGCGCAGCGCCACGACGGACGCGGGCACGTTCTCGTTGTCGATGTCTTCGTTGTAGAACGGCAGGTCGCCAAGCCCCTCGAACACCGTCACCGTGACGCCCTCGGGCGCGGTTTCCGCGGCCAATTCGGCCAGCTGCCGATTGATTGACGCGGCCCGCAGGCTGCCTACCAGCGCCAAAACCTTGACGTCCGCCATTTCAGGTTCCCTTCGACGTGTTCGCGTTTTAGCTTACCCAAACGGACCGCGGATCACTGTGATCCAAACATGACTCAACAACGGACTGTGGTCCGTTTCATTCCAGTTGCGTTAAAGTGCAGCAATGAGCCTCGACGGGCTGTCGGTATCCGCTCCGCAGGAGCGGGGCGATGCCGCCCGCAACCGGGCGCTGCTGCTCGACGCCGCGCGCCGCGCTCATCGCCGAACGGGGCGCAGACGCGGTGAGCATGGACGACGTGGCGGCGGCCGCAGGCGTGGGCAAGGGCACGCTGTTCCGCCGGTTCGGCAGCCGGGCCGGCCTGATGATCGTGCTGCTCGACGAGGACGAGAAGGCCGAACAGGAGGCCTTCCTGTTCGGACCGCCGCCGCTGGGGCCCGGAGGCACCGCCACTCGAACGGCTGCTGGCCTACGGCCGGACCGGCTGCGCTTCGCCAACACCCACCACGCGCTGCTCTCCGACGCCGACCGCGATCCGCAGACCCGCTACAACGCGCCGGCCATGCTGCACCGCACGCACGTGCGGATGCTGCTCGACGGCGCGGGCACCACGGGCGACTTCGACGCGCAGACCGATGCGCTGCTGGCGCTGCTCGACGCCGACTACGTGGAACACCAGCTCGCCGACCGCGGCGGACCTCGACGCGCTCGGCGACGAGTGGGAGAGCGTCGCGCGCAAGCTCTGCGGCAGGTGACGCAACTGGATGCTGCACGTCGACCTCGACCAGTTCCAGGCGGCAGTCGAGGTACGCCGGAATCCCGAACTCGCGGGCTGCCGGTGATCGTCGGCGGCAACGGCGACCCGACGGAGCCGCGCAAGGTCGTCACATGCGCGTCGTATCCGGCGCGCGCATTCGGGGTCCACGCCGGGATGCCGCTGCGCGCAGCGGCGCGCAAATGCCCGGACGCGGTATTCCTGCCCTCGACACCGACGCCTACGACGCGGCGTCCGAAGAGGTGATGGGCCTGCTGCGCGACTTCGGCCACCCGGTCGAGGTGTGGGGCTGGGACGAGGCCTATGTCGGCGCGGAGCCGACGTGCCGACGACCCGATCAAGCTGGCACGAACGGATCCGCGGGGTCATTGCGGCAGGGACCGGGCTGTCATGTTCGGTGGGCATCAGCGACAACAAGCAGCGCGCCAAGGTGGCCACCGGGTTCGGCAAGCCCGGCGGGGTCTTCAGCTGACCGAAGCCAACTGGATGGCGGTGATGGGCGACCGCGGGGTCGACGCGCTGTGGGGGTCGGACCGAAGACCGCCAAGAAGCTTGCCGGACTGGGCATCGCGACCGTCGCCGACCTCGCCGCCACCGACGCGACGGTGCTCACCGCGACGTTCGGGCCGACGACCGGCCTGTGGATCCTGTTGCTGGCCAAGGGCGGCGGCGACACCAACGTCAGCGCCGAACCGTGGGTGGCCCGCTCGCGCAGCCACGTCGTCACCTTCGCCGACGATCTCACCGACCGCGCCGAGATCGAGGCGGCCGTGCGTCGATCTCGCGCGGCGGACCCTCGACGAGGTCGGCGCCGCAGGGGCGGGAGTCACCCGGGTGGCGGTCACGGTGCGCACCAAGACGTTCTACACCAGCACGAAGATCCGCAAGCTCGCCGACGGCGGGCAACGATCGGCCGGCCTCGATCACGACGACGGCGCTGGAGCTGCTCGGCCAGTTCGAGCTGGACCGTACCGTCCGGTTGCTCGGCGTGCGGCTGGAGCTGGCGCCGCCCGCCGCGGCGGCACTGAGTCGGACCCGGGCAATACCGCTCGCACACATGCTGCACACGGTCGCGATGCGCGGATACCGCTCGCTGCGCGAGGTGGTGCTGCCGCTGCGTCCGCCTCACCGTCGTCACCGGCGCCAACGGCAGCGGGAAGTCGTCGCTGTACCGAGCGATGCGCCTGCTCGCCGACTGCGGGCGCGGCGAGGTGATCGGATCGCTGGCGCGCGAGGGCGGACTGCAGTCGGTGCTGTGGGCCGGGCCCGAGACAGCTCGGGGCGCGCGCCGCACCGGCGCGCGTCGAGGGCACCCGCCGCACCGGGCCCGTCGCCCTCGAACTCGGCTTCGCCTCAGAGGATTTCGGCTATCTGGTCGACCTCGGGCTGCCCCAGAACGCCGGCCACAATTCGTTGTTCGCCCGCGACCCGAGATCAAGCGCGAGGCGGTGTTCGCCGGCCCGGTGGCGCACCGGCACCACCCTGGTGCGGCGCACCCGCGACTACGCGGAGGTCGGCGCGGAGTCCGGGCGCGGCTTCGACGAGCTGTCCCGGTCGCTGCCGGCCTATCGCAGCGTGCTGGCCGAATACGCCCATCCGGGCGCCCACCCGGAGCTGGCCGCCGTGCGGGACCGGTTGCGCGGCTGGCGGTTCTACGACGGGTTCCGCGTCGACGCCGACCGCCCGTCCCGGCTGCCGCAGGTCGGCACCCGCACGCCGGTGCTCGCCGACGACGGCAGCGACGTCGCCGCGGCGGTGCAGACGATCATCGAGGCCGGCTTCGACGATCTGCACGCGCGGTGGGCGACGCATTCGACGGGTCGACGGTGTCGGTGGCGGTGCACGACGGCCTGTTCGACCTCCAGCTGCACCAGCGCGGAATGCTTCGCCCGCTGCGCGCCGCCGAATTGTCCGACGGCACAATGCGTTTCCTGCTGTGGGCCGCCGCGCTGCTGAGTCCGCAACCGCCGTCGCTGATGGTGCTCAACGAGCCGGAGACGTCGCTGCACCCCGACTGGTGCCCCCGCTGGCCGGCTGATCCGACGGCGGCGGGCAAGACCCAGGTCGTCGTGGTCACCCATTCGCAGGCGATGCTGGAGTCTCGGCAGCGTGCCGGTCGCCGACGCGGACGACGACACTGCGGGGTGGAGATCCGCCTGTACAAGGATTCGGTGAGACGCGCGTCGAGGGCCTGGGCATGCTGAAGCGCCGCCGTGGGACTGGGGAAAGCGCTAGTTGCCGGCGATCACCGCAGGCCCGGCCGCAGCGCACGGCTGAAGACCACGTTGACCTGGCGCATCGCCACGCTGTACGGCCACCACGCCGTGCGCTTGAACATGTACAGCGCGCGGATGTCGGGTGAGGTGTAGATCAGGAACCGGTTCCTGTCGACGCCGCGCAGGATCCGGTCGGCGACGTGTTCGGGTGAGACCGCGTGGCCGGCGAACCGGTCCGGTCCACTGGCCACGTTCGGGTGGTCGCGGTCGACGCCGGCGATCTGAACCGTTTGCACCAGCGGCGTTTTCACCGCACCGGGCACCACCACCGACACCCCGATGCGATGGCGCGCCAGGTCGAAGCGCAGCACCTCGGAAAGCCCGCGCAGGCCGTACTTGCTGGCGCTGTAGGCGGCGTGCCACGGCAGCGCGACCAGGCCCGGCGGCCGAGGACACGTTGACCAGATGGCCGCCGCGGCGCGCCGCGACCATCGGCGGCACGAACGCCTCGATGACGTGGATCGGCCCCATCAGGTTGATGTCGACCATCGACTTCCAGTGCTCGTGGGTGAGCCGGTCGACGGTGCCCCACGCCGAGACGCCGGCGATGTTCATCACGACGTCCATGGCGGGATGGTCGGCGTGGACGTCGGCGGCGAACGCGGCGACCGCGTCATAGTCGGAGATGTCGAGTGCCCGGTGCTCGGGCACCTGGGCGCCGAGCGCGCGGGCGTCGGCGACCGTCGTCGCCAAGCCCTCGGCGTCGCGGTCGGTGAGGTAGAGCTCGGCGCCGTGGGCGGCCAGCTTCAGCGCGGTCGCGCGGCCGATGCCGCTGGCGGCTCCCGTCAAGAAGCAACGTTTGCCGTCAAAGCCGCTCTGCGCCATGGCGGTGACCTTACTGACCTACTTCTCGCGGAGGTCGGACGCCGCCCCAGATGCGCGGCACCCACAGCCGCTCCAGCGACGTCGACAGCGCGCGCCGGGATCGGTGCCCCGGCCGACGAACGCGCTGTCCTGCGTCAGCGTCATCGTCGTGGTCGCGGCCAGCGTGCGCACAAGGGCGGGCAGGTCGTCGGAGATCGGCCGCGCCTCGGAATCCTGCTCGAGCAGGGTGATCGATCTTGTCGATGATGCCGTCGTAGAAGTCGTCCATGATCTCGCGGATCTGCGCGTCGGTGTTGCGGGCCACCGCGCACGCCTTCAGGACCGGGTCGTCGTTGGCGTACACCGCCGCGGCGCTGCCGACCATCCGCTTGGCGAATGCCGCGGGCGTTTCGCCCGGCTCACGCGGGGCGAAGTGGTGGGTCAGGCTGTCGAGCGGCTCATCGGCGTCGGCCAGGATCACCGCGAGCACCGCGTACTTCGAGTCGAAGTAGAAGTAGAAGCCGGATCGCGCGACGCCGGCCCGCTCGCTGATGGTGCTGACCGACAGGTCGGCAAAGGAACGTTCGTGGAGCAGCTCGCGGACCGCGGTGACGATGGCGTCGCGTTGCCGGTCACCGCGGCTGCGACGGATCTCCTGCGGGGCGGATTCAGCGGTCATGGCAGTCAGACCTTCGCATCACGGCTCGTCACGGCAAAACTTGACATGCGTCAAGTCTGCCATCCAGGATGGAATAGGAGTGACAACGGCCACAGTCTTTTTGCCCTCAGGAGCACTTGCATGCCGACCATCAGCACCAGGGATTACCTACTCGACCAGGCCAAGCGGCGATTCACCACGTGCCGGTCAACATCCCCGGTATGGGCCTGCTCGAGAAGCGACTGCTGCACCACGAGTGGCCGCAGACCCGCTGGCCGAGCCGCCGGCGGGCAGCGACCTCAAGCCGGTGATGGGCGACTCGGGGCTGCCGATCTCGGCCACATGGTCGAGATGTTCCGCGGCGGGCCCGAATTCTCTCTGGAGATGTACCGCAAGCGCGGCCCGGTCTGCTCCTCGATTCACCGATCATTCCGCGGTTGCTGGCGCTCGGCCCCGACGCCGACCCAGGCGGTCTATCTCCAACCGCAACAAGGACTTCTCGCAGCAGGGCTGGGATCCGTGATCGGGCCGTTCTTCAATCGCGGCCTGATGCTGCTCGACTTCGACGAGCACATGTATCACCGCCGGATCATGCAGGAGGCGTTCGTCCGCACCCGGCTGTCCGGCTACACCGAGCAGGTCGACAAGGTCGTCTCGCAGGTGATCGCCAACGACTGGGTGGCCAACGACGCCCGCTTCCTGTTGTATCCGGCGATGAAGGAGCTCACGCTCGACATCGCCTCGGTGGTGTTCATGGGCCACGAACCCGGCACCGACCACGAACTGGTCACCAAGGTCAACCAGGCGTTCACCACGACCACGCGCGCAGGCAACGCGATGATGCGCAAGCGGTCCCGCCGTTCACCTGGTGGCGCGGCATCCAGGCCCGCAAGACCTCGAGAACTACTTCGACCGAGCGGGTCACGGAGACGCCGCGGCAACGAGGGCTCCGACCTGCTGACGGTGCTGTGCCAGCCGAGGACGAGGACGGCAACAAGTTCTCCGACGCCGACATCGTCAACCACATGATCTTCCTGATGATGGCCGCCCACGACACGTCGACGTCGACGGCGACGACGATGTCGCTACCACCTGGCCGCCAACCCGGAATGGCAGGACCGCTGCCGCGACGAGTCCGACCGGCTCGGCGACGGTCCGCTCGACATCGAGGCGCTCGAGAAGCTGGAAACGCTCGACCTGGTGATCAACGAGTCCATCCGGTTGTGTCACCCGTGCGATGGGCATGCGCCGGGCCGTGCGTGACACCGACCTGCTCGGCCATTACCTGCCCGAGGGCACCGACGTGGTCGCCTAGCCGTGCATGAATCACCGGCTCGAGGAGCTCTGCCCCGAGCCGGACAAGTTCGACCCGGCACGCTTCGCCGAGCCGCGCAACGAGCACAAGAAGCACCGCTACGCGTTCACCCCGTTCGGCGGCGGCGCGCACAAGTGCATCGGCATGGTGTTCGGCCAGCTCGAGATCAAGACCATCATGCATCGGCTGCTGCGCAAGTACCGCCTCGAGCTGCCCCGTCCCGGCTACGAGCCGCGCTATGACTACGGCGGCATGCCGGTGCCGATGGACGGCATGCGGATCGTGCTGCGGCCCCTGCGCTAGCCGCCCGGAAGGAAGTGAGAGGGGTGTGGTCGGTGGCGCTACGGGGCGGTAGCAGCCGGTTCGCGCACGCGATAACGGCCCGTAGCGCCGATTGTGTCGCGTCTTCGTCGAGGCCCATCGCCCATTCGGCGCGCGCGCCGTTGCTGCCGCGGATGAAGGTGGCCGTTTCGTCCCGGGTCGGAAGCTGGTGGAACGCGGTCATCTCGACGGGGATGCCGTGTCGCGTAGAGCATCTCCGTCAGAGCAGCGACGGGACCCGATGCCGACGCCGAAGCGGTGCTGATCCGGTCGCCGATCGCCAGGGTGGCCTGGTAGTTGCGCGGCCTGCGGGCCCAACCTGGTCGCAGGACGCTCCTCGTCGGTGCAGGTCCACTGACCCAGCCGCAGCGGGCCGGAGGTGGGGGCATACGTGCTGCGGAACATGTCCCAGGACATCGAATCTGCCTCCTTGCGCAGGCCACGGGGCACCCGTGCGGTGAAGAAGCTCCGCCGACGGCGGCGCTGCGCTGGTTGCGGATTGTGGTGGTGATGTCATGTGCCGGTCTTCTCTTGCTTGAAGGAACGACCGACGACGTAGCGACGACCCACAGCGAGGGGTCGGTCTGGATCAGACCCCGCTGGGGATGGCTACGACGAGTCGCCTCGGCACGTCACGAATGCTAGACCCGCCCATGAAGGGGTGCAAATACTTTCGCTTTTGCCTAGACCAGCGCGCGGTCAAGAAGCCGATGAAGGGCCGGTGGTCGGCGGTGCCGCCCCTGCCCGGCGGCATGCTGTCGTGTGATGCCGCATACCACTTCCCGCGCGAGAAAGTGCTGAGGTCGAGCCGTTGGCCGCGCAGGGTGGTCACGATGTGCAGCATCAACGTGCCGGTTCGCCCGTTGCCTTCGCGGAACGGATGAACGTAGTTGTAGTCGGCATAGAGCCGGGCGAGTTGGGCGGCCAACACATCGGCGTCGTCGGTCACCAACGACCGGGCGGTCGCCTCGACCCGCGCCGCTCTGCGCTCCACCGAAGATCGCCGCGCAAAAACATCGTCGCCCAGCCGCAAATCGGTGACCCGGAATCGCCCGCCCAGCTGTAGACATCGGCGAAAAGGTGCCGATGGACCGTCCGAAAGTCGAGATCCTCAGCGCCGACGTCGCCCTCGGCGAGCCTACGATGCCAGCCCACGAGTCGGCCCGCGGTGGAGACAAATTCCAGATCGGTCAGCGACTGCTGGGTATCGGCCCCGAAGTTGTTGCGCAGCAACGTTGTTCCTGGAATCAGGTAAGGCCGCCTGCGGCGGCGGCTCGAAGGCCCGTCTCCCCCTTCGCCTTGATCGGGTAGCGGGACCGATACGCCGCCAGATAGTCATCGAACATGACATCGCCGTTGACAAGCGCGACCAACGCGTCGACCTGCCGGCGTTGGGCCGCCAGCCCTCCAATGCTTCAGCCGCGATCGTCTGGTCAACGCAGACACGCAGCGGCTGGGGCAGCCGATCGAGGGCGGGCACGGCGTCGATGTTTTCACACGCCCGGCATGCCGTACGTGCCCTTCAAAGGTCTGCTGGCATTATCATTGGTCCATGACAGCAGCAGACCCTGTCGCAACACCGAGCCCGACTGACGGCATCTTCAGCCGCGTCGTTCCAGGTCGCGCATCGGAGATGATCGTCGACCAGATCCGGCTCCTGATCCGGGACGGCCAGTTGAAGCCGGGTGACCGGCTACCGGCGGAGCGCGAACTCGGCGAACGGTTCGGGGTCAGCCGGGTGACCGTGCGCGAGGCGTTGCGCGGGCTCGAGGCCAACGGAATGGTCAGCATCAAGGTCGGTGCGCGCGGCGGCGCCTTCGTGACGGCGCCGACGAGCGCCCGCATCGGCGAGGGCATCATCGACCTGTTGAGCCTGTCGGGACTGACCGACAAGGAGGTCACCGAGGCGCGGCAGATCTTCGAACTCGGCATCATCCCGCTGGTGTGCGAGCGGGCGACCGAACACGACATCGACGACCTGTTGAAGATCTGCGGCCGCGGTGACAACGCTCTGGAGATGGGTTCGTACCCGATTGAGCTCTCTGCGGAGTTCCACACCCGCGTCGCTTAGGCCAGCCACAACACCGCGCTCGCGATGCTCGCGGAATCGTTCCATGGCCCCACTCTGCGATCGATGATTCATGTCAAGGAAGCTCATCCCGAGATGGGCATCCGCGGCAACCGGGAACACCGCCAGTTCGTGGCAGCGGTCAAAAAGGGCGATGTCGAGAAGGCCACCGCTGTGATGCGCACCCATATCGGCCGCACCGCCAAGCACGTCTCAAAGGGCAAGTGACGAAAGAAAATCGATGATCAGCGCCGGCGCGGTCTCGGCGGTCTGCTCGGCGACCGGTACATCCCAGTAATCGATTGATCGGCAGACACTCCTGCAAATAGCGGGCCGCCGACGGCGCATGCGAACTGTCCTCGCCGGGCACTATCAATGCCGGAATCTCTGTTGCCAGTAGGTCTTCGGGCTCGGGTCCTGGCACGGTGTCGCGATCGAAGAGGCACCGGCACATCCCCGCGACGATCGACTGTATCGGTCGCGGTCCAAACGCACGTAGTGCGCCACGAAGTCGGGATCACGGCGCAGCACCGTCACCCACGGGCCGACCCTGCCGTCCTCGGAGAAGGCGGCATCGGTCGTCGAGGCCAGCGCGGCGACACCGTCAAGCCCGTTCTTGCGTACGTAGGTCAGATGGTCGGCGAACCGGGCATGCTGTTTCATCCGGTACTTCACTCCGCCTGCCGGTGAATACAGCACCATGCCAGCCACCCGATCGGGCGCCGTCGTCGCCAAAAGCGCTGCGATCGAACAACCTACGCATCCGCCCATGATGTGGGCTCGGTCGATGCCCAGGTGCTCGAGGAGTCCGATGCCCTGCCTGGCGTAGTCCGACCATGTCACCTGCTCGACGCGACCGCCCGACTCACCGGACTCCCGCTTGTCGAACGTGATGCAGCTGAACCGTTCCTGCAGCTGCGCCAGCATCCTGGTGCGGTGATACAGCCCGTGCTTCTCCCAGGCGTCCATGCTGGCGCCGAAACCACCGGGCGAGAACATCAACAGCGGCGGGCCGGAACCCGCCACCGCGTATCGCGTGGCGATTCCGTCGATCACCGCCGTGGACACGCTCACTGCCGGATTCCTCCTGCGATCTGGCGAGCCGACCGTACATCATCGGCATAGGCAGTGATGGCGTCGAGGGTGATCTGCGCGACGTTGGCGTAGGTATCCGGCGGATTGTCGATTCCGTCTGCGCTGTATCCGATCGCGGCCGTCGCCATCCGCATCCGGCCGTCGAGCCATGGCCCTCCGCCGAATCCGCCGAGTACCGGTATCGACACCGCCTGTGCGACCGCAGGCCCGACGACGGGACCGGAATTGGTGAAGTTCAGCAGCGCAGCACCGGCGTCCTCCAATCGCTTTGCCTCGCCGACCATTTCGTCGAGTAGCTCATCGGGCATCGCGTCGCCGGCACTGGGTGTCGCGCTGTAGGTGACGCCATACTTCAGCGAGGTCTGCGGCGTGATGCCGAACTGGGCGAACACCGGAATGCCCGCCCGCGTCACCGCGGACACCGCATCGAGATGATCGGAGGCGCCGTCGAGCTTCACCATGTCGACGCCGGCTTCCTTGACGAACCGGATGGCTGCTCGCACTGCGGTCTTCGGACCCTCCTGGACGGGGCCGAACGGGAAGTCGAACTGAGCAGCGCCCGCAGCACGCCGCGTCGCACCGCCTGGCAGACGACGAGCATCTGATCCATCGTCACCTCGAGGGGATTCGGCTGACCCCACAGGTTGATGCCGACGGTGTCCCCGACCGAGACCAGCTCGACGCCGGCACGATCGACGATGCGCGCCATCTGGTAGTCCCATGCGACGACGCCGACGATCTTGCGTGCCGTCGCGCTTCATCGCCTGCAGATCGGTCAGATGTCACCTTGCCGTCCACGTCTGCTCCTTCAGGCTCGCAGAGCGGTCAGCAAGTCGATGACGTCGCGCTCGTCGCTGGTGACCATCAGCACCCGCGCATGCGGGCGGAGTGCGGCGACCGCGCGGTCGATCCGCGCCGGATCGCCGATGACCAGGCCGGCGGTCATGATGGCGCGGACCGTGCACGCCGCGCCGATGATGGTGGCCGCCGCGGCGTCGGCGTCGGTGGTGGCGACCATCACCACCACGTCGGCGTCCTCGAGTTCTGCGAGCAGGTTGGACATTTCGCCGTCGGTATCACGCAACGCCACCGAGTCGGAGCCACGGTCGCCGACATCGCCGACGGGCTCGGCGAGCGACAAGAACCGTGCATGACCCCACTCGTTGCCGGGAAATCTGCTCGACGATCGCCGCCGCGCCTGCATCGAGTCCGATGATGCGCGCACCCCTGCGGCCGCGGATCGGACGGTCGATGCGATACCGCATCTCCGCGGCCGTTGTCGCGCGCGCGCAACTGCTGCCGAGGATCGGTCGCGACGGGGTGCTCATACCGACGTCTGCCGCACGCCCTCGCGCACCGACAGGTCCTCGCGACAGGCCTCGACGAACGATGCGTCCCTCGGAAGCACGACGGCCGCGGAGCGGACCCGGTGATGGGCTGGGATCGACACCTGGCGGCGTTATGCCCTTGTCCCGCAGCGCCTCGACCGCCCTCTTCAGTTTCTGTCGCGCCTTGATGATGCCGCTGTCCGCCGACACCAGCATCTCCTTGGTGCGATCGACGATCGGGCCCATGCTTTCCTGCAGCGACGCGTCCTGCATCGCGATGCCCTTGACGCCGGAGTAGGTGTCGCCGCGCTTCTGCGCTTCCCGGTCGATCAGATAGTCGTTGTCCTTGTTGGCCGTCGGACGGAAGGTGCCGGGAATGTTCTCGCTGTGCACGCCGTGGCCGTCCTCCATCGCCTGCACCTCGGCGGCGGTCAGCGCGCGCACCGGGTGGTAGTCGAACGAATAAGCCCAGCAGTTCTCGTCGTCGATCGGGATCCAAAAGTGGCCGTGCACAGGATGATCACCGCGTGGCGGCACCATCGTGAAGCACGGCATGACCCAGGGGGTGATGCGCCAGTAGTAGGTATCGTCTTCGGCGTTTCGGCGTGCGCCGACGAACAGGCCGCCGTCGGACGTCGGCGACCTCGAAGAAGGGCTTGAGGTCGCCCATGTTGTACTCGTTGCCCTTGGCGCCCTTGAAGAGCGGGTCGGACTTCAGGCCCCCGGAGTGCAGGAACGACACATGGCTGGAGTCGATCCCGCCCTCGAACGCCTGCAGCCAGTTGCATTCCTGCCACCGCTTGCTGGTGTAGGTCTGCTCGGGCGGCACCGTCGCGAACTCGAATTCGGGCAGCGGCGGCTGACTTCTCGGGGTCACCCATATACGTCCAGAGCACATCGCCGACCTTGACCAGCGGGTAGGACGTCAGCTTGACGTGCGCGCAGAAATTGCTGTTCTCCGGCTCCGACGGGATCTCGATGGCCTGGCCGGTGACGTCGTACTTCCAGCCGTGATAGGGGCAGCGCAGACCGGAACCCTCGTTTCGGCCGAACCACAGTGATGCCCCGCGGTGCGCGCAGAACTCGTCGATCAGCCCATACCTGCCGTCGCTGTCGCGAAACGCGACCATCCGCTCGCTCAGCAGCTTCACCCGCACCGGAGGGCAGTCGTCTTCTGGAAGCTCTTCCGCGAGCAGCGCAGGCACCCAGTACTGCCGGAACATCTCGCCCATCGGCGTACCCGGCCCCGTCCTGGTCAACATCTCATTGATCTCTGCCCGTAGCACTGTCCGCCCTCTCAGACCGTCTCGCCCACACCGCGGTGGAGCCTTGACCACAATCAAACTAATTGTAATACCATTAGGTCTTAAGGACCAAGCGCTGCGCCGAAAGAAAGGCAGCAAATGATCGGGATCATCGGGGTCGGTGACATGGGGCTGCCCATGTCCGGACACATGGTCGCCGCCGGTTTTGACGTCATCGCGTACGACGTCGACCGGGACCGGCTGGCCGAAGCGGCGAGGGCAGGCGCGCGACCAGCATCGGCGCTGGCCGAACTGGCACGTGACGCCGAGATCATCGTCGCCTGCCTGCGCACCGACGATCAGATGGAGAGCTGTCGCCGAAGAATTGGCGACGCTCGGCCACCCCGGGCAGCTGTTGGTCGTGGCGGGCACGCACAGCCTCGATTTCATGGCGCAGCTCGGCGGAATCGTGAAGCGCGGCGACATGCGGCTGATCGACGCACCGGTGGTCTTCGGCGCAGCGGGCGCACGGGACGGAACATTGCTGTCGCTCTGCGGCGGTGACGCCGCAGACGTGGAGCGGGCGCGTCCGGTGATGCTCAGCTACAGCCGCGGGGTCGAGCATGTCGGTCCGCTCGGCGCGGGTCAACTCGCCAAGACGTGCAACAACCTCCTGCACTGGATTCACTGCGTCGCCAACTTCGAGGCCCTCGCCATCGCCAAGCGCTACGGAATAGACGCCCAGCGCATGCGCGAGGTGCTGATGAAATGCCCGGGGGACAACGGCACACTGCGGCAGCTGGGACAGCACGCGATTCACGTGGCAAGAGAAGGACATGGATTTCGTCATCGAGCTGGCGCAGAAGGGCGAGCTGGTGCTGCCGCTGTCCGGACACGTCGATCAGCTCATCAAGACGTTGAGCGCGGCCGATGTCGCGTCGTTGCTGTACGGGCCGGAATGCACCTACCTCGGGCGTCAGGTGGCTCCGCTGGCCAAATCCGACGGCGGGCTATAACGCCAGTCCAGCGGCCTGCAGTCGGCCGGCATAGTGACGCCATCGGGACAAGTCGTTGAAGGCTGAGCCCAGGTCGGGCAGCTCCTGACGGTCGTCGTCGGACAGCGATCGGGGGATGTCCACCCAAACGCACGACCTCGGCCGAAATCCGGGACAGCTCAGCAAGATCGAGCGCCCGCATGGTGGCATGCTCCACCGACTCCCCGACCGTCACAACGCCGTGCCCGCGCAAGATGCAGACGCTGCTCTCACCGATGGCGGCGGCGACCGCCCGGCCCAGCTCCGGCGTCCGAACAAGCACCGGCCTCGGATACACCGGCACCCCCTGGTGCGCGAGCCGGGATGCGGGAATGTTGTACGCGCCGAACATCTGACGAAGCTCGACCCCGGCCAGGTCGGCGATCATCACGTCGCGTGGGTGCGCATGCACAACGGCATTGACGTCCGGACGCGCACGAAACAGCTCGGTATGGATATGGAATTCGTTGGGCACGACATATCCGCCGTCCAGGTCGCCGCGACCGTCGAGGCCGACTTCGCGGATATCGTCGGCGACGGTGAAAAGCAGTCCACGATCCTGGGGGCCGCGGCAGCGCAACAGGATACGTTCGGCGTCGAGCCGAACGCTGACGTGGCCGAGGACGTCGGCCGCCAAGTCCTGCTGGGCCAGAATCCGGCACGCGGTCGCGACGGTGCTGCGCAGGTCACTCATGCCAGCGCGACGGCCGGATTCTCGACGGACGAGAACACCAGGGATTTGATGGTTACCGGCACGGTGTTCGACGGATGGCGGACTCGCCCCAGGTCGACAAAGTCGAAGTCACGCAGGTCGATTCCGTCGAGAATGACCAGATCGTTCACCACCGCGAGCTCATCGCGCAGGATCGTGCCGAGCGTCATCGCGATGTCGGAGTCGATCATCAGATACAGGGCCCTGCCATCCGCCAGCCTTCTGCGCATTCCCGCGATGACACCTTCGGCGAAGGGACGTAACCGCCGATAGCTCGGAGTGCCTTTGAATTCCAGCGCCACCGCGATATCGCCGGGGCTGTCGTGTAGCCCGAACGCCGCCAGGTGGTTCTCGATCGCCGAGCCGATCGTCTCCGGAAACACGTCGTCGCCGATCACGTAGTGGGGCCGGACGACCTGCACATTGCGTCGGGGCAGCGTCGCGTGCGGCGCCGGGATGAAGCTGGTGATCCCGCTGAGCTGGACGGTGTACTCGGATGCACCGAGGACCGTCGCGCGAATCCGCTCCTTCGCGGGCAGCACACCGGCGGGAAGCAGGCCGGCGTCGATGCGGGCGGCCAACTGAGTCCCCAGCCGGAGACCCAGATCGCCGAAATCTCTTGTCTCGTGGCCGTACACGAACTCTCCGACGCCGCCGGAGAACATCACACCGTCCAACGCGCCGTACTCGGCGATGCGTTCTGTGAGGAAGGTATGGTGCGCCGCAGGCTCGCCACGGACCGCCGCGATAACCAGGTCCGCCATCTGCGAGGCGATGTCGTCCAGGTCGACCGGTGACACCTGACTACCGACGTTGAGGTCGAGTCCCACCGCCGATGCGTGCATCCGGCCGCCCGGCTCGATCCGCACGACTGTGTCGCCGTCCACGGCGATGAGCCGTCCGCCGACGTGAAACGCGGCGGTCGCCAGTACCCGGCCGTGGTCGATGAGTGCGAGTTTCGTCGTGCCCCCGCCGATGTCGACATTGAGTATGCGCGTGGCGGTTTCGTGCGACCGCAGCGCGGCCCCGGAGCCGTAGGCCGCCAGCATCGCCTCCATGTGGTGCCCGGCGGTCGCGCACACCAGGTCGCCCGCCCGTTCGGCGACGACCGATGCGATCCGCTCCGCGTTCCTGCGGCGCAGCGCTTCACCGGTGAGGATCACAACGCCGGTGTCCACGTCTTCCGGTTGCCGTCCAGCAGCGGCGTAGGACGCGTCAAGCATCCGGCCAAGGGCGACCGCGTCGATCTGCAGATCGTCGGTGTAGGGAGTGAGAGCCACCTCGGACTCGAACAGCGTGTCCCTGGACACCACCACGTAGCGACTGGTCAGATCCTCGCCCCGCCTGCGAAGGACAAGCCGGGAGAACGCCACCTGCGTCCCCGCACTGCCGATGTCGACCCCGACGCTGTGCAGCGTGACATTGTCCTTCTGCCAGATCGGGTTGGCCTCGAGCGGGAGAGCGTCCTCGGGGTGTTCGTGGTCGGCGTCGTATTATTGCGCTCGATGCTCGCCGGCGTCGCTCATGCCGGCGACGGCACCGGTGCCGCCTCCGCGGGCTTTGGCGGCAGGTCTGCGAGTTCCGACTCATAGGCCTCGTCCATCCTCGGCGCCAGCCCGTTCTCGGCGAGGGCCTTGGCGAACGTGTCGCGGACCAGCGGCGACTCGTCGGCGTAATCGATCTGGTCGCCGCCGATCCGCATGCTTATCCATGCCTTCGGCACGCCCTGCGCATTACGTACCGACACCACCTCATGCTTGAAGGCCAGATATCGCGCGGGATCGGCGCCGGTGTTGAAGTGTTGGTGAAACCACATGTTCGGCGGGACGATCAGCGTGCCCGGCTTCCAGTCATAGCGCCGTGGTTCCTCGCCCTCCGGCCACATCAGGGAGAAGCCCTCGCCGGTCAGGATGATCACGTGGGCGCCGGGGCCGTGTCGGTGGCCCTTCTTGTAGGTCGCCGTGCCGAACTGCGAAATATGGCTGTTCATCGAGCCTTTGGCCATCGAGAACCGGATATGACCGCCGCCTGCGCCACGCTCCTTGGCTGAAATCAGCGGCAGGTCAACCGCATCGGCGACAAAGTTCGTCTTCAGCAACAGCCCGTCCTGCTCATCCTTCGGCGCGAAGTAGTCGGGTTCGCCCGCGAATCGCCCGAGGAAGTCACGGGAGGTGTTGAACACGAAGTCGATGTCGTCGTACAGGTTGATGACCGGCGGCATGTTGGTGGATGACACGAACCGCGCCGCCTCTGTGCCGGAGCCGTTGAAGTGCTGGTGGGTCGTATTGAGCGGGATCGCGAACAACGAATTCGGTCCCCACTCGAATGTGACCTTCTGACCCGCGTCATTCCACACCGACGTCGACCCGTGACCCGACAGCACCAGGATCATCTCCTCGAACAGCTGTCGTTGCGGCGCGAGTTCGCCTCCCGCCGGGATTTCGCAGACGTAACAATCGTTGGACGTCCGAGACGCCTCGTGGTTGATGAACACGCCGCGGCCACCGCGACGCGCCCACGGCTTCAGCTCGACGGTGTTGAGGTCGGGTATGTAGTGAGCGCTGATGATGTCGAGGCCCTCACTGCGAACCCACCGCACATATGGCGATTCCTTCTCGGTGGCGAACTTCTTCGCCAGATCCTCGGAAACGATTGCGTCCTTGGCCACGAGCATCCTCCGTAACAATGGTTTGACCTAATGGTATTACCAATGGGTGTGCCGATCAAGCTCAGGTCGGCACGGCGGCTTCCTCCTCCTGCGACACCCCGAGATAGGAGCGGACCGGATTGGGCCGGACCATGAAGAACACCGCGTAGAGCGCCGCAAGGCCACCGCCGAGGGTCAGCGCGGTCACGGGCCCGAGCGCACCCGCCACCGCACCGACGAGCGTGTCGCCGAGCGCGGGACCGCCGCGTGAGGACATCTGGTAGATCGCCGAAACCCGGCCACGTAGCTCGTCTGGTGTCTCCAGCTGGACGGCGGCGTGCCGGATCGTCGTGGTCATTGCGTCGAACGCCCCGATGAGCAGTCCTGCGCCGACGGCGATCACGAAGATGTGCGCCTGCGCCAGGCCGATATTCGCCAGCCCGTAAAGCACCGTCGACACCAAAAGCACCCTTCCGAGCCGCCGCGTCTGCCCCACCGTCTTGAACACCGTGTAGGTCGCAAGCAGCGCGCCGGCCGACGGCGCCGCGGACAGCAGGCCGTATCCCTGCGGCCCGACGTGAAAGACCGTCGCGCACAGGGCGGGGAGCACAACGCGGTAAGCGCCGAACAGTGTCGCCGACAGATCCAGCGACATCAGCATCCAGATGATCCTGCGGCCCTTCACGAACCGCGCACCGTCGACCAGCTGACTCCACACCGAGGTATGCGACCCTGCTCCTTCGAGTTTGGCGACCCGCAGCAGTTGCAGGATGACGACGAGTACCGCATACGTTCCCGCGTCGACCGCATACATCAGGCCCGGGCCCGCGATGCCGATGAAGATGCCGGCCAGTGCAGGGCCGAGCAGCACCGCGATCTCGCGCGACGGGTTGAGCAACGCGAACGCCTGGGGCAGCTGTGCGCGCGGCACCAGCGCGGGGATCAGCGCCTGCCTGGCCGGCTGATCGAAAGTGGCTGCCGCCGTGGTTAACACCACCGAAACCAGCACCTGCCATGCCACGATATGACCGGTCAGCGTGAGCACGGCAAGCGTTGCGGCCACCACCATCGCCACCGCCTGCGACCACTGCAGCAGCCTGCGCCGGTCCCAGCGGTCGGCGAGGACACCTCCGAGCGGACTCAATACCAGCAGTGCGACAGCCTGTCCTGCGCCGACCAGCCCGGTCTGGGTGACGGAGCCGGTCAGGTCGTAAACCTGATACAGGTTCGCCGCGACAGTCCCGCGGGTGCCGATCTGAGAGAAGACGACACCGGTCCAGTAGAGATCGAAATCCCGGTTTTTCAGTACGGCCGCTACGCGCATCCTGGCGATCAGTCGACGGGGACGAGCGCGAGCTTTGCCGGGTCCATCTCCATGTAGACCGTCGTTCCAGGCGCATGCGAGATGTGCGGGAGGCAGCGCGCCCTGATCTCGCGCTTGCCGACCGACACGACATGATCCACGGCGTCACCGAGGAAGGCGCGGTTGGTGACGATGCCATCCCACACGTTGACCGCGTCGCCGGGCCGTTCGGTCGTCAGCATCACCGCTTCCGGTCGGATCGACACGACGACCTCCGTCCCCGGTGGGACGTCGAGAGCGGCGTCGAGTGTCAAGCGGCCGTCATGGGTCTCGACGACGTAGCGGTCACCGTTGCGCGCCTTCACCGTGCCGTCGAGGAAGTTCGATGTCCCGATGAATTCGGCGACGAACTTGTTCTGCGGGTTCTCGTAGATGTCGCGCGGCTTGCCCAGCTGCACGACCTCCCCCGCCCGCATCACCGCGATGGTCGAGGACAGCGACAGTGCCTCGATCTGATCGTGCGTGACGTAGATCGACGTGATGCCCAGCTCGCGCTGTAGGCGCTTGAGCTCGAAACGAAGTGATTCCCGCAGCTTGGCATCGAGATTGGAGAGGGGCTCGTCCAACAGCAGCAGAGGCGGCTCGATCACGATGGCCCGCGCCAGTGCAAGGCGCTGTTGTTGGCCACCGGAGAGCTTGGTCGCGTGCCGGTCGGCGTACTGCAACAGCTCCATGGTCTCCAGGACCCGTTCCACGCGCTCGGTGATCTCCCGCTTGCCTGGGCGCTGACGCCGCGGTCGCACGCGAAGCGGGAAGGCGACATTTTCGAATACGCTCATGTGCGGCCAGATCGCGTACGACTGGAACACCATTCCGAGTCCGCGCTTGTTGGCGGGTACGTTCACCCGCTTCTGCGCATTACCGCCTGCAGCGAAGAACACCTTGCCGCCCACGGCGACGACGCCCGCATCAGGCCTTTCCAGGCCCGCGATGGACCGCAGCGTGGTCGACTTGCCACAGCCCGACGGGCCCAACAGGGTGAACAGGTCACCCGGCTTGACATCGAAGCTGACGTCGTTGACCGCTAGGACGCGTGCGTTTGCATCGCCATTGGCCGACTGTTCCTTGGCGGCGCGGCGTTTCTGTCGCTCACCGTCGAAGGTCTTGACCAGGTTCTGGACCTCAAGCACGTCGGTAATCCCTTCCCTACCAGATCAATCCTGCTTGAGGCCGACCTTGGCCCCCAGCTTGTAAGCGACAGTGACCAACACGACGAGCGTCAGCACCATGACGACACCGAGCGCAGCCAGCACGGTGAACTGTCCGTTCTCGAACTGTTCGAAAATCAAGATGGACAGCACTTCGTTGCCGGGGCTGTACAGCAGGATCGAACTCGACAACTCCCGGAACGAGACCACGAGGATGTAAATCCAGCCGGCGACCAGACCGGGCATCAGCAGCGGCAGCAACACCCGGCGGAATGTCTGCCACCAGCTCGCGCCGTTGACTATGGCCGACTCCTCCAGCTCGTTGGCGATCTGCTGCATCGAGGTGACGGAGTAGCGCATTCCGTACGGCAGATAGCGGGTGCAGTACGAGATGAGCAGGATGAACAGCGTGCCGTAGATCGGTATCGGGCTGCGCAGGTAGACGAAGCTCAAGGCCAGGCCCATCACCAGACCCGGCACGACCAGTGGCAGAAAGGCCAACCCGTCCAATATCTTTCGGCCGCGTATGTTGGATCGCACCACGATCCACGCGGCGATCGCCATGAACGCCATCACCAGCGTTGCCGAGGAGAGGCCGAGGATGAGTGAGTTCTTCAGTGCCGTGATCGCATCGGAGGTGTGGGCGAGCGCCCGGTAGTTGTCCAGCGTCATGGACTTGAAGGTGTCCTTCGACGGCGGCGCATAGAACTTCACCAGCGAGGTGTACAGCAGCACCAGCAGCGGAGCGATGACGGTCAGCAGGAAGTACAGGATGATCAGCACGCCGGCCACGGGGCGCCACTTCCCGAGTTCCATTGGGCGGGGGCGGAATCCCTTCCCGGTGACCGTCTGGTAGTTCTTGCTCGCGCGGCCGGCGAAGTTCGAGATCGCCACCCCGATGATCGCGATGACCAGCAGGCCGATCGCGAGCGCACCCGCCGCCGACAGGTCAGGTGGATATTGTCGGAGCACGAAGTAGATGCGGCTGGTGAACACGTAGTTGCCGTTCTGCAGCCCCAAAAGCGCAGGGACCTCGAAGCTCTCGAGGCTGCGCACCACCATGATCAGGATCGCCGCCACGATCGCGGGACGGACGAGCGGAATCGTGACCTGCCGGAACACCGTCCACCTGCCGGCCCCCGACATCAGGGCGGACTCCTCCAGCGACGGGTCCATCGAGCGGAACGCCGCGACCATCAGGAGAAAGACGATCGGCGACAGCTGCAGGCCCTCGACCCAGATCATTCCCCAGATGCTGAAGACATTGATCACGGCGCGCCCGAAGATCGGCTCGAGGTAATGGTTGATCAGCCCGATGTCGGGGCTGCCCAACAGAATCCACGCGATCGTGTAGAGGATCCCCGGAATGACCAGCGGGATGATGGATGCGGCGAAGAACAGCGCCTTGAATGGCACATCGGTGCGTACGTTGAGGTACGCCAGGCCGGTGCCGAGCACCAGTGATACCACCGCCGCGCCGAACGCGAACCACAGCGAGTTGCCGACCAGGCTGAAAATTTGGTCATTCCCGTACGCGCGGGCGAAGCCTGAAAAGGTCAACCCCTGCGCGTCGAAGAACGTGCCCCAGAGCAGGTAGTACAGCGGCACGATCGCCAGGTAAGCGATGACCAGGGTGACTACCCCGAGGGTGAGGAACTTCGGGGTCGGCAGAAACCGCCGCCATCGGCCCGGCTCCGGCGGCCCAGGTTCGGCTGACGGCGCGGGCATCGCCGGCCGGGTCGGCGTGGCAGTTGTCATGCATTCACCTCAATGGTTTCGACTGCGTCGGCAGGGCAGGCGGTTCAGCCGCCGACCTTGTCACTGCGGGAGAGCAACGAGTCGTAGCGCTGGCTCCACTCCTTCTGCTTGTCCAGCAGCTGGTTGACGTCGACCGGAATTACCTCGAGGCCTTCGAGTGGGTCCTTCAGATTCGCCGGCTCGATCGACGGAGTCAGCCCCTCATCGACGAATACTTGTTGGCCTTCGGTCAACAGCCAGTCCTGGAACAGCATCGCGGCGGCGGGATGTGGCGCTGACTTGAGCGGCGCAGCGCCCTGAGCACGGGCGATGATCGGCTGGACGAACGGCTGATAGTTCACCGGTGCACCCTTGTTGATGGCCTTCTGGACGATGTAGCTGTAGTTGGATGCGGCCACGGAATACTGTCCGGCGGAGAGCATCTCGCCCATCACCGTGTGGCCCTTGACGACCTTGGCGCCGTTGGCCATGTCGGAGAAGAGCTTGTCGATCTCGGCCGTGCTCTTGCCGTTTTTCTGCCAGTACTCGTAAAGGGTCAGGTACCAGTCGTAGTCGTTGAGCTCCATCGCGAGCGCGCCGTCCCACTTGGGATCTGCCAGGCTCTCCCATGATGTGGGCGCAGCACCGGCAGAGACCTTCGTCGTGTTCCAACTGGGGGCGAACAGGTTGTAGCGGTCCGCGGTCCAGTTTTCGAACTTGCCCTGCGCGCCGACCAGGTCGCGGCGCTCGCCCGTGTAGGGCTGCACCAACTGCTCCTTGCCGAGCGACGCCATTTCCAGTGCATCCGTCTCGACTACGTCGGCGCCCGCGTGATTGGCGCTGGCTTCCTGCAGGATCCGTTGCAGCACGGTCTCGGAGTCCGCGCGGTACAGGTTGACCTTGATGCCGGTCTGGTCCGTGAAGGCCTTCGTGACAGAGCCGGCGACATCGCTGGTCATCGACGTGTACAGCGACACTTCGCCTTCGGTCTTGGCGTCTTTCAGCAGCGTGTCGCGACGTTCCTGGCCCTTCAGCGACTCGTACTGCTGAAACTTCGCCGAGGCGTCGCCGGGCCCCGAGCCCGAGTTCGATGCGGTCGGTGAGCCTCCGCAGGAAGCCAGTGCGAGGGATAGGCCGATAGCGGCGGCGAGTCGGCCGAGTCTGCGTGACATGTGCCTTAGTCCCATCTATTCGGGTTGCGACCGTCGGTCCGCGGGCTGCGCGTCCCGGCTCGATCTCTGGACTATTTGTAGGACCATTAGAGTGATTTCTATCATGTTTGCGGGCAGTTGTGAAGACGGTGACCCAGTTTATTGTCTGCTTAGTGGATGGATAATGCCAGAGTTTTCTGGATAGCAGAATATGCGCTTTGGGCCTGGTCACAGCCGAAAGCGCTGGTGATCCGGTCTGGCGACCGCGTGGGCAGGCCGCCGGACCGGAAGCTTCAATCAGGCCGAAGCGTCGGCCAACTCGCCCGCCGGCTTGTCGGCACCCGACGCCGGCTCGAAGTAGTGCACGGTGTCGTAGCCGAGGTGTTTGAACACTCGGTTCTGCGCGTTGAACAGCCTCAGCGGGGTGCCGTCGGCTGCAAAGATCTGGCAGACGTGGTTCTGCGGGACGTACAACGTGTCGCCTTGCTTGATCTCGTATCGCTTGGGTTCCAGGGCAATTCGCGCGTAATACTTCTCGGCGATCTCGGCCTCGACCTCCCACTGCAATGCATAGCCCGCACCGGACAGCACGTAGTAGACCTCGTCGGCCATCTTCCAGTACTTGCCAGAGTGGCCGCCTGCCTCGATCTCGAGCTCGAACGCGTCGATGCTGAAGATCCTGCCGTCGGTGCGCTCCGGCGACGCGATCACTCGCTGCCGACCGAGCGGGGTTTGTTCCCACACGGTGTCCGACGGGCTGATGACCTTCTTGCGGTCCAGCACGCCCGGCGTCCAGATCTTCGACCAGTCTTCGCGAGGGCCGAACGCGTCCTCGTTCTCGACCGGTCCGCTGCGACCCTGCTGAATCAGGCCCATGAACATCCATGTGCACTTGGCCTTGACGACCAACGCGAGGGCCTTCTCGTCATAGGGATTGAAGTGGCGGTGCACGGAATCGGTGTGCACGTAAACCAGGTCGTCTTTCGACCAGTCATAGCGCTGGTCGTCGTGGATCTCGTAGCCACGGCCTTCGAGGATGTAGAAGGCCGCCTCGTTCTGGTGCCCGTGTCCGTGGTTTGACGACTGACCCGGCAACTCGACGAAATGGACCTGCACGGTCTGGGTGAGGAAGTCCTCGTCGCCGGGGCCGATGCGCCACCAGGTGCGTGACTTCTCGCTGTCCCCGGAGTGGGCGACCTTGGCGTCGTCGACGACGAATGCGTCGTCCCGAACCCGCTCGACCTCAAGCTGCTGACGCCGGAACTCACCGAGGCCGTACGTCTCGGAGGTGAGCCCGCGGACGAATACGCGGCCCTTCTTGCCCATGCTGTCTCCTTCGGACTGTTGGACGCTATTTTGTAGAATGGTTATACCATTAGACATGGTAAGCCGGGTCACATCGGATGTCCAGCCGCTACCGCGCGTTAACCGCCGCGACCTGCGGGGTCAGCCCCATGATCACGTCGTCGAGCGTACGCACGTTGCACATCCGCGGGAAAACCTTCTCCATGAAAAACTCGCGCTGTTCGCGCAAGCCGTGGCAGCACTGCGGGACGATGGTGATTTGGAAATCCATATCGCGGGCGTCGTAGGCGGTCGCCGCGATTCCGACGTGCACGGAACCGCCGACCAGCAGGATGGTGTCGATATCGCGGCTGCGCAAGGACAACTCGAGATGTGTGCCGTGGAAGGCCGACCAGCGGTGCTTCGGCACGTCATAGTCGCCGGGTTGCGGCGCGAGCTCGGCGAGCACCGACAATTCCGGTGAGCCCGAGGCGTGCGATGGTACTGCGCGATAGGGGTTAGCAGGCCCCCACGGGCGGAAGCGGCTGTCGGTGTCGGCCATGGTGCGCGCGAAGTCCGCACCGTCGCCGCGATGGTCGGCGCGCGCATAGAAGATCGGGACGCCTGCCCTGCGGCAGACATCGATCAGCTCGCGGGTCGGGCCGATCGAACCTGCGGCTTCTATCTGGTCGCGGTACGCCTCGAGCATGTCGAACACGACCAGGCCGGTCGCGCGGAAATCATAATTGAGAGTTGGCAATTGGCTTCGATCAAACATCGTCGGGTCCCGGTGTGAGGAAGTCGACCGCGGCGACCAGATCGTCTGCGGTCAACATGTTGGGGTCGCGGGTGACTTCCTGACGCAGGGCCAACGCCGACAGCACCAGTTTGCGCACCCGGCGCCCGTCCAATCCCGCGCACGCGTCGGCGAGCTTGGCGTGCAGCCCGTCGTCGTCGGCCAGCGGCGCGATGCCCGACCACAGAACGGCAAGCTCCAGCAGGCTGTGCCGAATGATCCGGGCGATCGTCGCCTTGTCGGGCAGGGAGAGCGTCAGCACGAGATCCGCACGGGACACGAATGCCTCGTCGACCGCGTCGGCGAAGTTGGTCGTCGCCAGGAACAGGACGCGCGGCAGCTCGGTGGCCACGGCGTCGATGCCCGGCCAGCAGCGCGTCCGTCGCCCGGTGAACGTCGACAGGGTTGGCGCTGAACGACGCGGCTGACCGGCGCACCGCGAAGCTTTCCACCTCGTCGACGAGCACGACGGTGTGTGGTCTGCGCGCTGCCAGCTCGGGGATCGTGTCGGTCATCAATTGGGTGATGTTGCGCTGACTTTCGCCGAGCAACTCCGAAGGGAATGCATGCGGGTCGATCTCGACGTACGTCGTCGCGCCCCGCTTGGCGACCGCGCGCGCCGCGGTCTGCGCCAGACCGCGGGCGAGCGTGGTTTTACCGGTTCCCGGGGGACCCGACAGGATGACCAGACCGTGCGGAAGGCCGGCCATCGTGGCCAGCGCGGGTCCGTGCAGCAAGGTCAGAAGCGCGTGGTTGAGCAGCCGCTCCTTCACCCCCGGCGGCGTGACGATGTGATCCCACGGCCCGTCGTGGTGGTCCGCGGGCAACACGTGAACGGACAGCACTCCGGGCGGGAGCGCAGCGGGTATCACGGCCATGTCGGCCTGGTGACCTCCGGCCAGTCGACGGTCGCCGGGTCGCCGGCCTGAGCATCACGGATGGCCTCGGGTGGCTCCTCGAACAGCACCAGCGGATCCAGCAGCACGCGCATCGTGTCGAGCAGGCTGTCAAACATGTGGATCCGCACCACTTTTGCGGTCTTCTCCGGGTCATCGTTGAAGTGCTGATGCCACAGGAAGTGGTCGACCACGATGAGATCGCCCTTCTTCCACGGATAGTCAGTGCCGCCCTCCGGCTCGGTGCCCAGGTAGCTGTGCCCGGTGCCCTCTAGCACGTAGAGCCACGCCTCGCCGGCATGCCTGTGCATTGACTGGCCGCGGCCGGGCCCGATCTCGAACATCGCCATCGAGATGCCCGACGCCTGGTATCCGATGGCTCGGTCCAGCAAGAAAGTGGTTCGGGTGCCGCGGGGTGTCGGCAGCAGCTCGAGTTCGTCCCAATTCGTATGCAGCCGACCGGATCTGCGGGCGCGCTGGTCGCGGGCAAGTCGGCGCACCCGGCGGGCGTACGGGTCATCGCCGGTGAACTCGGCCGAGAACGCCGGCCTTGGCGCGAGTTCTGCGAACGGGCCGGTGGCCGGCGTCTTCGATGACCGACATGCCCATCGTCTCCAGCAGCGGTTCGCTGGAGAACGTGACATAGCGTGCCACCTCATCGTTGTCGTTGCCCGACCGATGCCAGGCCCAGGCGGGCAAGTGGATCGAATCGCCTGGACCCCACTCGATCCGGTCACCGTCGATCTCGGTCCATCCGTGGCCGGCGACGACGAGCACCATCGCGTCCCACGAATGCCGGTGGATGGTGGACACCACCCCCGGGTCGATTTCGTGGACCAGGGCGTCCATCGAACGCGTCGGCCGGTCGCCGTCGACGCCCACATACACACCGACGCGGGTGCCCCGCGCGGTCGGCACAAGGGTTACGTCAGCGAGGGCGACCACGGTCTTCTGGTAACCGCGCCACTCATCGATGAACTCCGCGCGGCGCTTCTTCTGCACGTGATAGTGCGTGACCTTGGTCGTTGTCCGTGAGGTCATATCCTCCCTCTCCTGGCTTGTCGTCGTGACGAATCCGCGGGCCTATGCCTTACCGCCCGAGTCGGTCACGTCCTTGTAGGCGTCATTCCACTTCTGGGCGTCGTTGAGCAGCTCATCCTCCGGCACGGACACCGTCGCAACGCCTGCAAGCGGGTCCTGCGCGGTCGGGATCGCACCGATCCGGTTCGCGCCCGCGATCGCTTCCTGGCCGTCGGTCAACAGGAAATCGAGGAACAGCATCGCAACCGCCGGATGCTTTGCCGAGCGCATCAGGCCTGCGCCATTGGGCCGCAGCACAACTGGCTCGATTGGCTTACCGTTCGCCTTCCACGCCACGGGTGCGCCCTTCTCCGCCGCGTTGGCGACGGTGTGCGAATAGATCGACGGCGCGACGTCGAACTGACCCGCGGCCAACAGCTCGCCCATCACCGTGTGACCCTTGGCGATCTTGGAGTTCGCGGCCAGCTTGTGGAAGAAGTCGTCGACCTCCTGATCGGACATCCCTTGCGACTTGTAGTAGTCGACACATCGCCGCGTACCAGTCGACGTCACCGATCTCCAGCCCGACGCGGCCCTTCCACTGCGGTTCCGCCAGATCCTTCAAGCTCTGCGGCTGCGTGCCCGCGGGGACCTTGTTGGTGTTCCAGCCGATCACGAATGCGTTGAAGCGATCGGCGGTCCAGCCGTCCTTCTGCCCCTCGGGGCGCACCTTGTCGCGAAGCGCGCCCTTATACGGGGTAGAGCAGCTGTTGCTGCTGCATGGCGTTGAGTTCGCCCGCGTTTGTCTCGATCAGGTCGGCGCCCTGGAACCTGGCGCTGGACTCCTGCAGCACACGTTGGAGCACCGTCTCGGAGTTGGCGCGGTAAGTGTTGACCTTTATTTGGTACTTGTCCGTGAACGCCTTCACGACGTCGTCCATGTCGGTGTTGGAGGTGTACAGCGCCAGCTCGCCCTCCTTCTTGGCGAGGTCGAGCAGAGTGTTGCTTCGCTCCTCGCCCGACATGCCGTTTATCTGCTCATAAACCTGCTGGGCGTCGGACGCGGCCGGCGCCGAGGAGCCTGGGCCCGCGGTGGGACTTCCGCCGCAGGCCGCGACGACCAACGCCATGCTCGCCAGCAGGCAGCTCGCCCAATGTTTTCTCACGGGTCACTCCTCACCGCTCGGGATGTGAATGGACTGACACTCAGACCATTAGTGTGATTTGTACCATGCCAGCCTCACGATGTGAAGCCCCTGTTGTCGCAAGCGTCAGATGACGTATGCCTCGGACGTCTCCGGTGCGAACACGTCGGCGGGGTCGTACCGCTTGAGGGATAACCCCTGCTCGTGGTGATAGCGCAGGAACACATCGAGCGCCTTCTCGTTCTCGGCCAGGCCGTAGGACCAAAAATCCGCGCCGAGTAGTTGTTTGGAGTCCTCCAGGTGCTGGATCAGCCACGGCTCCATGAACCGCAGCGCGGACGAATCGTAGATGCGGGTGTACGCGTCGTCCCGGGCGAGCCGGCATGCCTTGTACAGCGACTGCGCCACCCAGCGGTGCCGCTCGTAGAGCTCACGCCGGACCACAACGACGTGCATGATCGGGAAGATGCCGGTCGCCGCAAAATACTCCTTCTCAACGGTCACGACGTCGTCGAACAAGCGGCTGACCCTGGCATCACGGTCGCGGAAGGGGCTCGGCACTCGCGGGGTGTAGAGCGCGTCGATCTCGCCATCGGCCAGCATTCGCGACAGCGTGGCACCCGCCGGTATCGGGCGGATGTCGAGCCCGGTGTCGACCTTGCCCTTTTCGATTCGGCCCGCTGTCTCCTGGCCACCGGTGTAGTACGTCACCGAATCGACTGGCACACCGTGGTGTTCGGCCAGTATCCCTCTGATCCAGACGCACGCGGTCAACTGGAACTCCGGTGAACCCACCCGCTTGCCGCGCAGGTCCGACGGCTTCTCGATGCCTGCCTGCGCGTTGAGGTAGATCCCGCCATGGCGGAACATCCTCGAGGTGAACACCGGAAGAGCGACGAACGGTCGCGGCGACTGGTCCAGCGTCGCGACGTATGTCGACAGTGACATTTCGGCGACGTCGAACTCACGGTGCCGCAGCATCCGGAAGAATGTCTCCTCCACCGGCAGCCGCAGGTAGGTCAGGTCGATCCCGTCCGGCCGCACGCTGCCGTCCTCGAGCGCCCGAGTCCGGTCGTAGTCACCGCATGCGAACGTGAGGTGCAGGCGCGACACTGGTCATCCCCTCTCCTGCCGTCAAACGACGGTCCAGTCGCGGATACACGCGGCGGGCATTGAGCTCCACCACCGCGCGCCGGTCCTCCTCGCTCATGGCGAGGTTGTTGACGTAGACGAGCGTGTCGTCCCATGCGATGCCGGTCTGTGGGTCGGCGCCGCGAACCGCGCCGAGCATCTCCGAGGCGAACAATAGGTTGTCGGCGCCAATCACCCTGTACAGCAGGTCGATTCCGGCTTGGTGATAGACACAGGTGTCGAAGTACACGTTGCGTAGCAGCTCGACGGGGTCCGGCTTGTCCATGCCGAGCGGCCAGACCGCGGAAGCGTCCCCAGTGGTAGGGCACCGCGCCGCCGCCGTGCGGGATGACGAACGTCAGCGTCGGGAATCGCTCGAAGAGGTCGGCCTGCAGGAATTGCATGAACACGCTCGTATCGGCATTGAGATAGTGCGCGCCCAGCGTGTGGAAGTTCGGGTTGCACGACGTCGAGACGTGCACCATCGCGGGAACCTCCAGCTCCACCATGGCCTCGTACAGCGGGTACCAGTACTCGTCGGTCATCGGGGGCGTGGTCCAGTAGCCGGCGGCGGGATCCGGATTGAGATTGCAGCCGACGAACCCGAGCTCGTCCACGCAGCGCCGCAATTCGGCGATGACCGGGCCCAGCTCACCTGCCTGGTGTCTGCGGAAGCTGTGCGACGGGAGCGAAGGCGTCGGGAAACAGCTCGGTGACGCGGTGGACCAGATCGTTGGATGCCTGCGCCCATGCCGTTGCGGTCGGCTGATCGGCGATGTGGTGTTCCATCGCGGATGCCTTGGGCGAGAACAGCATGAGGTCACCGCCCCGTTCGCGCAGCACACGCAGCTGGTTGCGCTCGACACTGTCACGGATGGCGTCGTCGCTGATCCGGGGCAGATCGGGCGCCTGAAGCGACGAATCATCGAGCGCGGCAAGCTGTTCGGCGCGGAACCGCTGCTGTTCGGCGGGCGCGGTGGTGTAGTGGCCGTGGATGTCGATGATCACCGATATGTGTCCTGCTCCTCGCGTATGCGGTCAGCGTCGTCATAGTCGACGTAGCGCAGGCCAAGGCGGTCCAGAGCGGGGCGCACGTTGTGCATGTCGAGGAACAGCTCGCCACGCTGGTAGCGCTCGCGCGAGCCCGCTTCCTTCTCCTCCCTGGCCTTGGCGGCGTCCAGTACCGCCTGCGCATCGTCGCGCGGCACGATCACCACGCCGTCGTCGTCGCCGACCACCACGTCGCCTGGCCGCACCGCCGCGCCCGCGCAGGTGACGGGCACGTTTACCGAGCCGAGCCGCTTCTTCACCGTGCCCTGCGCGGACACGCACTTGGACCACACCGGGAACTTCATCGCGGTCAGTTCGGCGATATCGCGGCAGCCCGCGTCGATCACCAGCCCGCGCACCCCGCGGGCGGCGAGGGTAGTGGCCAGAAGCTCACCGAAATAGCCGTATTCCGAGGGCGATTCGGGGGCCACCACGAGCACGTCACCGTCCTGGCACTGCTCGACGGCGACGTGGATCATCCAGTTGTCGTCGGGCGGCAGGCTCACGGTGACCGCGGTTCCGCAGACCCTGGCCCCGGTATATATCGGTGTCATGTACGGCGCGACCAGGCCGGTGCGGCCCTGGGCTTCGTGGATCGTGGCGACCCCGTACTTCCCCAGCCCGTCGCGGAGTTCCGCGTCGACCCGTGGCGGATTGCGCACGACTATCGGCATCCTCAGGCGTCCTTCCCCAGCCATGGCATCAGCGAGATATGGATGACGTCGGAGTCCTCCGTATCGCCGGCCAATGCGCGGATCGCCCGGTCGACCTGGTGCAGGCCGAACTTGTGCGTCGACAACCGCTCGAGGGGAAAGCGGCCGGACGCGAGCTGGGCCAGCGCGAGCTCGCACGCGCGGTAGCTGTGGCCGCGCGCGCTCTTGATCGTGATCGCCTTCTCGGTGAGACGCTTGATCGGGAAGTCGGGGAATGCCGCGAGTTCACCCTGGATCAGCAAGGTGCCCTCCCGGCGCTTGAGCACGTCGATGCCGAGCAGCACCGGCCCCACACCGGCCCGAGACGTACAGTCGAGCACGAAATCCACGCCCCTGCCTGCGGTCAGATCCATGACCTGCTCGTAGGGGCTGACCTGCTCGATGTCGATCGCCTCGTCCGCGCCGAGTTCGAGCGCAAGCTCAAGGCGCGCTTTGTCTTTGGTGGTTCCGCTGATGAGGATCTTCGACGCACCGGCCTGCTTACACGCCACGACCTGGGACAGTCCCTGCTGGCCCGGGCCCTGGATCAGCACGGTATCGGCGTAACCGACGCCTGCAGCGATCAAGGCCCACTCGATGCCGTTCGACAGCGGTGTGACCAGACCCGCGAGCTCGGCGGTGACGCCGTCGGGCACCCTGTGCAATACCGCATTCCACGGCAGGTACATGTATTCGGAGAAGCCGCCCCAGAGCGTGCCGTGGTTCTCCGCTGACGTGTATCCGTAGCGACGCGCATCGGGGTTCGTGCGCCAGTCGGTCGCCTCGCAGTGCCGGTATTCGCCGATGCGGCACCATTCGCAGGTGTAGCAGCCCACGTAGTGCTCGACGAAGACGCGGTCCCCCTCGGTGACCCCGTGAAGCTGCTTGAACTTCTCACCTGCGACGGCGATGGTGCCGACGTTTTCGTGGCCCATGATCACCGGATCGTCGAACGGCGGCTTCGCATACATCTTGACGTCCGTGCCGCAGATGCCTGCCACCTCGACCCTCACCAGCGCGGAGCCATCTGACAGCTCCGGCATGTCGAACTCGCGAAGCTCGGTTTTGCTTGGCGCCGTCCGAACGGCAGCGAGGACACGGTCGACCATCGATCACCTCGAGTCTATGGCATTATGGTCATGCCAATGTACCATCGTGATGTCCGGAGCCACTAGGGGCGGGAGGCGAAATGTCCGATCGCGTGTTGACGACCGTGACCCGCACACAGGGGGCCAATGAAGCACTCAAGGACGGCACCGTCACGCCTTCGGGTTACTCGTTGCGGTTCGAAGAGATTCCCGTGCTGGTCAAGGGTTTCCGCAGAATGGTGCGCGACCTCGAGTTCGACGTCAGCGAGATGGCGCTCACCACCTATCTCACCGCTCGCGAGCACGGCGTCGCGTTCACGGCCCTTCCGATCTTTCTCGTGCGCGGGTTTCACCACGGCGCAATCCGCTACAACGTCCGCTCGTCGATTCGCGAGCCGAGGGATCTGGAGGGCAGGCGGGTCGGCGTGAACCGCGGGTACACCGTCACCACCGGCGTGTGGGCACGTGGGATCCTCGCTTCGGAGTACGGCGTCGACATCGACAAGGTGACGTGGGTGCTCTCCGGTGACGAACACGTGGCGTCATACGTCCCGCCCGACAACGTCGTGCCCGCCGGCCAGGGTGCCGATCTCGGCGAGATGCTGATTCGTGGCGACATTGACGCGGTCGTGGGCGTCGACGTGGACCATCCCGACGTCGCACCGCTCATCGCCGACCCGGAAGAGGCGGCGGTCACTGCGCTCCGCGAGCGCTCCTTCTACCCGATCAATCACCTGATCGTCGTGAAAGACGAAGTCTTGTCACGCCATCCCGATGTCGCTTCGGCAGTGTTCGATGCGTTCTCCGAGGCCAAGCGGCGATACGTGCGGCGGCTGCGCGACGGCGATCTGTCCACCGCCACGGACCGGATGTATGCCAGGGTGCTGCAGACCACAGATGCGGATCCGCTCCCCTACGGGGTCGAACCCAACCGGCCGATGCTCGAGACGCTGATGGAGTTCGCCTTCGCGCAGCGAATTTTGACGAAGCCGGTCGCTATTGACGACGTGTTCGCCGCCTAGGCGCCGACAGGTTGCGGCACGATCAGCTGTTTCAAAGCCACAGCAGTGTCGGCAGCCGATTCGGCGGTGATCGTCGAGCCCTGTGTGAGCGCCTTTCGGACCGCCATGTAGTCGCCGGGCGCATTCACGGCATCCACGGCCAGCAGTGTCCCCTCGCGGTAATAGAGCACGGAGAAGGACTCTCCGTCGATGTCGCCGCGGACCACGTACTGATCGTGTCCGGTTGACAGCCCGGCGATCTGGAGCTTGAGGTTGTACTGGTCGGACCAGAACCACGGCACCGCGTCGTTGGGCTCCTTCCTGCCCATCAGCGTCGCAGCGGCGGTCTTGGCCTGGCTGATGGCATTTTGCACCGATTCCAATCGCACCTGGCCGCTTCCGGTGAGCGGGTTGGGCTGCACCGTGCAGTCGCCCGCGGCGACCACGGTCTGATTGCTGGTGCGCGCGAAGCGATCCACGACGATGCCGCCGTCGAAGTCTAGCTGCAGATGCCGGGCCAACTGGGAGCGCGGCACGACGCCGATGCCGACGATCACGAGGTCAGCGGGAACCCAGCTCTCGTCCGACAGCTGGACGGCGTGCACGTGGCCGTCATCGCCCTTCAGGCCGGTCACCCGCGTGTCGAGGCGAACGTCGACACCGCGACGCACGTGCGCGGCGCGGTAGAAATCGGACACCACCGGCGCCACCGCACGGCCGATCAAGCGGTCGGCGGCCTCGACGACCGACACCGTCTTGCCCTGTGCGCGGGCGACAGCGGCGGCCTCGAGGCCGATGAACCCGCCGCCGACCACCACTATCGACTCCGCGTCCGACTGCAGTTCGCGCAGCGCGGTCGCGTCGTCTGCCGTGCGCAGATACGTCACGCCATCGAGCTCAGCACCCGGCGCATCGAGCCGTCGCGGGCGTGCACCGACGGTCAGAGCCAGCCGGTCGAAGATCAGAACCTTGCCGCTGCGGGTGCGCGCGGAACCCGAAGGCCCCCCGCCGTCGAGCTCGATCGTCTCGATCCGTTCGCCCGTCACGAGCGAAATATCGTTGCCTGCGAGGAATTCCGGTGCGCGGAGCCAGAGCTGCTCGAGCTCGGCACTGCCCTGAAGGTAGGCCTTGGACAGCGGCGGGCGTTGGTACGGGGCGTGTGGCTCCTCGCCGATCAGGGTGATCGCACCGGTCTCACCCGCGTCGCGCAGCGAGACGGCGAGCTGGAGGCCGGCCTGACTCGCGCCGACGATCAAGGTGCCCGCGTCCACCGTCACTGCCCCTCTGGGATATGTACCGTGAGTCCGTCGCGGGCCTCCGTCACCTGGATCTGGCAGGACAGCCTGCTGGTTTCCCTGCGGTCGTCGACGCCAAGGTCGAGGAGGTCGTCCTCCATGTCCCCCGCGCCACCGACCTCCGCGGCGAAGTCGTCGGCGACGTAGACGTGGCAGGTTGCGCAGCTACAGTTGCCGCCGCACTCGCCGATGATGCCGGGTACGCCGTTGCGCACGGCGACCGCCATCACGGACTCGCCCACTCGGGCGTCAACGACGCGTTGCGCACCGTCGAGGGTGATGAAGACGACCTTCGGCATGTGAACCCCCAGGAAGTTAAGGTCTTACCATTCTACCTTAACGGAGTCTTTCGGCTCTCTCAAGAGGTTCATCCACCCGTCCATGGTGTTACCATAAGGCCATTACCACCCGTTGGCGACCTCTAGGACCCTCCAGATGCGCATCGCGATCGCTGCCGACCACAACGCCGTCTCGATGAAGTCCCGCTTGTCGGCGTGGCTTGTGGAGCGTGGCCATCAGATCCACGACTGCGGAGTTCAGGATGCGGGCGAGGTCGCGGACTATCCGCCGCTGTGTGTAGACGTCGGCAACCGAGTCGTCGACGGCGACGATGATTTCGGCGTCATCCTCGGTGGCAGCGGATGCGGCGAGCAGATGGCGGCCAACAAGGTACGCGGCGTACGGGCAGCGTTGTGCCACTGCGTGTTCACCGCCGAGATCGCACGGGCACACAACGACGCCAACGTGCTGGTGATGGGGGCGAAGGTGGTGGCTCCCGACCTTGCCGAGCGCATCCTGGCGGTGTGGCTGGCCACACAGTTCAAGGGCGGTCGCCACCAGCGGCGGGTCGACCAGATCAGCGCCATCGAACGCGGCGAATCGCTGGTATGACACGGGTCCTGCTGTTGCTGCGGCATGGCCAAAGCACCGCCAACGCCGACGACGTGTTCGGCGGCTGGCTCGACTATCCGCTGACCAACCGCGGACGCGACCAGGCCGCTGTAGCGGGCAGGCTGATCCGCGATGCTGGCCTGACACCGTCCGCGCTGCACACGTCCCTGCTCACCCGCGCCATCGACACCGCGAAGATTGCGCTGGCCGAGGCTCATTCGGATGAGCTGGCCGCACAGCGCAGCTGGCGGCTCAACGAGCGTCATTACGGAGTCCTGCAGGGCCGTCAGCGCTCGGCGGTCCGCAAGGAGTTCGGCTCGGAGCTGTACGCCGACTGGCGCCGCTCGTATCACCTCGCTCCCCCTGCCATCGATCCGGACGACCCAACGCACCCACGTCACGACGCCCGCTATGCCACGTTGCCCCCGAACGAACTGCCCGCCTCCGAGTCGCTGGCGGCGGTGCGCAGGCGGCTCATGCCGTACTGGCAGGATGCGATCACGGCAGACGTTTCGCAACGGCGGACCACACTCGTTGTCGCGCACGGCAACTCGCTTCGCGCCCTCTGCATGATCCTCGACGGCCTGACCCCAGAGCGGGTGCGCGCGCTGCACATCCCCACCGGGGTGCCGCTGCGCTACGACCTCGACGACGCGCTAACGCCGGTCGTGCCCGGCGGCGTCTACCTCGATCCGGACCGCGCCATCGCCGGGATCGCGGAGGTCGCCGCGCAGGGCAGTCGCTGACTCGTCCTCATCCTCACCGAACAGGTGCGCGATGCGGTCGGTCGACCGGCGAGCCAACCCGCTCGTCGTGACGGTGCCGACCACCACCACCATCAATCCCAGGCCGGCGATCAGCAGCAGCGCAGGCCGGCTGGCGAGCGCGAAGCCATCGTCGATCGAGCCCGAAATGTGGGAGTTCAGAATCGATCCCACGATCGCGACGCCGAGACTGGTGCCGATCTGCCTGCTGGTCGTCGCCACCGCGGCGGCCACGCCGGCGTGGCTGCGCGGCATCCCCGACACCGTGGTGTTGGTGATGGGCGCGTTGACAAAACCCTGTCCGACGCCGAAGGCCAGATAGCAGACAAGCACGTAAACCAGCTCAGTACCCGCGTTGATCCGCACCGCCATCAGCGCACCGACGCCGATCATCACGCCCGCCAGCAGCAGCGAGGGCCGAGGGCCGAGGGCGCCGACGGCGCGCCCCGAGATCGGTGAACACACCAGCACCATCAGGCCCAGCGGCAGCGTGCACAAACCGGCCTCCATCGGTGAGAGACCGCGAACCATCTGCAAATAGAGCGTGTTGAGAAAGAGGAAGCCGGCGAACGAGGCGAACGAGCAGATGGCGACCAGGACGGCGCCGGAGAACGGCACGCTGCGGAAGAACCGGAGTTCGATCAATGGATCGGTGCGCCGCGGTTCATAGAGAAGCAGGACGATCAGCGCGACGGCAGCCAGGGCGAACAACGAAAGCGTCTGTACCGAAGTCCATCCCGCATGTGGCGCCTCGATGATCGCGTATATGCAGGTGGCCAGCAGCACGACCATCGCCAGCTGGCCGATCGGGTCGACGCGTCGGGGACGGGGCGACCGTGATTCCGGCACGAAAAGACCGGCGGCGACTGCGGCGATGATGACCACCGGCACGTTGACCCAGAAGATCGACCGCCACCCGACTAGTTCGACGAGGACACCGCCGACCAGCGGCCCCAGCCCGATACCGAGGCCGGACACGCCGCCCCAAACACCGATCGCCCTGGCCCGGTCGCGAGGTTCGGTGAAGACGTTGGTGATGATCGACATCGCGACGGGGTTGAGCATCGAACCGCCCAGCGCCTGGATCATCCGAAACGCGATCAGCCATCCCACCGAAGGCGCGAGGCTGCACAGCAGAGACCCACAGCCGAACACGACCAGTCCGGTCTGAAAGGTGCGGCGCCTCCCGATCCGGTCGGCGGTCGATCCGGACAACAGCAGAAAACTGGCCAGCACGACGATATAGGCGTCAATCGTCCACTGCAGAGCCGAGATCGGCGCACTGAAGTCCTCGCCGATCGACGGCAGTGCCACGTTGATGACGGTGGTGTCCATGCTGACGATGAACAGGCTCATGCAGCAGACACCGAGCACAAGAAAGCGCCTGCGAGTCGCCATGAACGCGACGTTAGCCCGCCAACAAGCTAAATGCCATACCATAATGCCAATTCGATCGTCACTCGCGACGGCCCCCAATGCGTAGAGCGGACACGAAAGCCAGGCACCATTGCGGTCAATGACTTGGTGGGACGCGGCCTTCCTCGCGGCGGCGGGTGTAGCAGGCGGGCTGACCGGCAGCATCGCCGGATTGGCGTCGATCGCCACGTACCCGGCGTTGCTCCTGGTGGGGCTTCCACCCGTGACCGCCAACGTGACGAACACCGTGGCACTGGTGTTCAACGGCATCGGCTCGGTGTTGGGCTCCCGGCCCGAACTGAAGGGCCAGGCTCCCCGGCTCACGAGGATCCTGCCGTTCGCTGCGGTCGCGGGCGCGCTAGGTGCCGTCTTGCTGCTGTCCACACCGGCGGAGGGCTTCGAGAAGATCGTGCCCATCCTGCTCGGCGGCGCCTCGCTAGCCATCGCCATCCCCCGAAGGGGCAACGGGGATGCCAGGGTGGCAAGCCACCGGCGGCACACCGCCACGATTGTCCTCGAATCGGCGGCGATCTTCCTGATCTGCATCTACGGCGGCTATTTCGGTGCCGCGGCCGGCGTGCTGTTGCTCGCACTCATGTTGCGTGCCGGCCACGCGACGCTGGCGCACGCCAACGCCTCCAAGAACGTCGTACTGGGTGTCGCGAACAGTGTTGCCGCGTTGGTGTTCACGTTCTTCGCACCCGTGCACTGGCCCGCTGTCGTGGCGCTCGGGCTCGGCTGCCTGATCGGGTCCAGGTTGGGGCCCGTTGTCGTCCGCCACGCGCCCCAGGGCCCACTGAAGATAATGATCAGCGCGGCCGGCGTGGCGCTGGCAGTCACACTCGGGATCGACGCGTACAGCTAGTCCAGCTGAAAGGGGCTGTCGCCCTTGGCGACCCGGGTCCCCATATCGATCAGGTTCTGGGCGTTGAGATGTAGCGCCTCGCCCGCATCCCGACTCGCCATTCCCATCAGATAGCGCGACCAGGTGCCCTCGATGACGACGCTGAGCTTGAAGCAGGCCATCGCCGTGTACCAATCCAGCCGTGAAGTCTGGCGTCCGCCAGCGGCCCAGTACGCGTCGAGTAGTTCTCGCCTGGTAGCCAATCCACCAAGCGCGGCCAGGACAGCCCCTGCGGTGACCGTGCTCGTATGCAGCGGCCACGTGATCAACATCCATCCCAGATCGAGCAGCGGATCGCCTATGGTGCACATCTCCCAGTCGACGAACGCCGCCAGCTCGGGCCTGTCGCGGCGGAGCAGGACATTGCTCAGGTGCGGGTCGCCATGCAGAATTCCCGGCTCACCGTCGGGCGGACGGTTGGTCTGCAACCACTCTGCGAGGTCGGAGACCGCAAGCGACTCGGGATCGTAGTGGTCGTGCCGATAACTCTCGAGCAGCCGGAGGAACTGCGGAACCTGGCGCTCCAGAAAGGATCCCGGCCGTCTGAGCTCGGCGAGCGGCTTACCCTCCCATGCGACGTTTCCCAGCTGCGCGAGGCTCGCGGCGTAGGACAGACCGACGTCGTGCCGCAACCCCGCATCGCGAACGTACGCCTCGGACATATCGCTGCCCGGGTTGAAGCCGTCGATCTCCTCCATGAGATAGAAGACCACCCCGAGCACATCGAGGTCTTCACAGCCGGCGATGAAGCCGGGGTGCGGAACCGTCGTGCCCGCCAGCGTGCGCAGCGCCGCGATCTCACGCAGCATCGTCTTGTCGCTCGTCGGCCGCGGATGGAGGGGCGGGCGCCTCAGCACCATCGGGCGGCCGTCGATGTGCACCCGCACCACGATGTTCTGGGTACCGCCGGTCAACGGTTCGACGTCGGTGAGGGTAGAGCCGACCCCCTGCTGCCGTATCCAAACCTGCACGGCGGCTTGGTCGGCCTCGCTCAGTGTCGGGAGCTGATACGCGTCATCGGGCATGCGGACATCGTGTCAGGCCTGGTAGTTGAGGCATGCCTCGGCACCGCCCATGACACCCTCTCGGAAGGCGCGCACCCGCGCGAAGCCGGCGCCCTGCCGTTCGGTGTCGCCCTCGCCGCGGAACACCAGCAGCGCCTTGATTCCTTCGTCGAGGTCACCCGGCGAGATGTGATACGTGCTGGTTTCCGGGCGGTTGTAGATGATGACGCTCGCGGTGTACCCGCCCGCGAGGCAGTCGCCGCGCAGCGTCGACGTCTTCTCGTCGGACTCGTCGCCAAGGCGCGCCAATGCCGCGAGGCCGTACTGGGTGGCCAGCAGCGTCGCGACCGCGTAGTCGCCGCCCTGCCGATAGACCTCGGGCATCGCGCCGACGTTGTCCCATCCGACGTAATCGTCTGGTACGCAATAGAACAACGCGAAGCCCTCCGCGGACTGGTCGCCGCACATCGGCGGGTTGTCCGGGCTGAACGCCTCGATCCCGGCCACCGGCGGCCAGGCCTGGCCCTCGGTCAGCTCCGGGTAGACGTGGGTCCAGTAGTCCTCCAGGTCGTAGGGCACACCGTTGACGATCGAGTCGTAGGGTGCGTCACCGCCACGTGCCGCGTCCTCTTCGTCGTTGAACGGCAACTCGAGCACCATCGGCTCGTCGTCCCGGTAGTCCTTGCACTTGGCCAATCCGTTGTCAAAGCCGTCCTGGAACGCTCCGACCCGGTCGAATCCGCTTCCGTGGGCGCTGGGGTCGATGTTGGACGTACCGGGGGTGTCGCGAAGATCGAGGATGCCCGCGAGAGCGGCGTCCAGATCGCCGCTCTTCACGTCGAACACGCCGTCGTCCTGCGCATGTTTGGACCATGCGCCCGCGAAGCAGTCGGCCTGCAGTTCCTTGGTCACCGTGCGTGCCGTGAAATTCGACCGCGCCTGCACGGCGTGGCCCCACTCATGCGCGAGCACCACCGGGATGACGAAATCGCCGTACTTGGCCCTCAGCTCGGGCAGCAGGTTTTCCGCGTCCCAAGCGACGACGTCCTTGGTAGAGCAGTAGAACGCGTTGCCTGCGACGTCGGCTGCAGCGGTCGCACAGGGTGGCAGTTCTCCCGAGGACGGGATCACAGCAAAGAAGCCGCCCTTGACCGGTTCGTAGTCGCCGTCGTACACGGTCGGATACTGCTCCGACCAGTACTGCTGAAGGTCGGCGATCGCCTCGATGGCCAGCTTGTTCACCGGATCGGAGGCGTCCCCGTTGATCTCGATGCCGCTGGTGTCGGGCTTGGAATCGGTTTTTTTGTCGGGCACCTCCGGCTTCGGGGCGCCACAGGCCGCCGAGAGCAAAACAAGAGCCACCGCTGACCAGACTCGGATGCGCATGGGCAAACATTAGCGGGCAAGATCAGAAATGGCTCGAAAAGCGCGCAGCGCGTTGCTGTCAGTCCAAGATCCGACGGGCGACGTTGGTGGTGACGAGGTCGAGCAACTCCTCGCCCCGTCCGGCGAGAATCGTCCGGATGGCATAGAGCGAGAAACCCTTGGCTTGCTCGACGGTGATCGCGGGCGGGATCGAGAGTTCCTGACGGGCGGTCACGACGTCGATGACGGCTGGGCCGTCGTAAGCGAACGCATCGACGATCGCCTGCTCGAGTTCGGCGGGATGTTCGACGCGGCGGCCGAAGATGCCCATCGCCTTGGCGACATCGGCGAAGTTGGGGTTGTGCAGATCGGTTCCGAAGTTGACGATCCCCGCCGCCTTCATCTCCAGCTCGACGAAGTTCAGCGACGAATTGTTGAACACAATCACCTTGACCGGCAACCGATTCTGGGTCAGCGTGATCAACTCGCCGAACAACATGGTCAGCCCACCGTCACCGGCAAGCGCAACAACCTGGCGGTCGCGGAATGCGGTCTGCGCGCCGATAGCGAGCGGTAGGGCGCAGGCCATGGTGCCGTGGTTGAACGAACCGACCAGCCGGCGCCTACCGTTCATGCCGACGTAGCGGGCCGCCCACACCACCGGCGACCCGACGTCGACGGTGAACACCGCATCGTCGGCGGCCAGTCGATTCGCAAGCCCGGCAACGTATTCGGGGCGGATCGGGGTGCGGTCGCGGTCGTTGACGGCCAGCTCGTCGAGCCGCTTGCGCGTCTTTCGGTAGTGGTTCAGCGACTTGTCGAGGTGGTCGCGCTGTTGCTTCTGGCGCAGCGACGGCTGCAGCGCGGCCAGCGTGTCACGGACGCTGCCGACCAGACCCAGTTCGACCGGCGTGCGGCGGCCAAGGTTTCGGCCACGGATGTCGACCTGGATGACCTTCGCATTATCGGGATAGAACTGCTGATAAGGAAAGTCGGTGCCGAGCATCAACAGGGCGTCGGCTTCCTTGATCGCCTTGTAGCCCGAGGGGAAGCCGAGCAGGCCGGTCATGCCCACGTCGTGCGGGTTGTCGTACTCGATGAATTCCTTGCCGCGCAACGCATGCACGATCGGGGCGTTCAGCGTCGCCGCGGCGGTGATCACCGCGTCATGGCTGCCCTCGACACCGGCACCAGCAAGGATCGTGACGGCCGAGGCGTCGTTGAGGATCGTCGCCGCGCGCTGCAGCGACTCGTCGTCGGGGCGCACCACCGAACGGGCAGCGACGATCGGCCGGCTCGTCCACGGCCATGCGTCGGCGCGCTGCAGGAACACCTCGCCGGGGATCACCACCACCGCGACGCCGCGCTCCTCGACGGCCGCGCGCATCGCCATCTCGAGGATCCGCGGTGTCATCTCGGGGGTGCTGACCAGTTCGCAGTAGACGCTGCACTCCCGGAACAGGTCCTGCGGATGCGTCTCCTGGAAGTAGTCGGAGCCGATCTCGGACCGCGGGATGTGCGCTGCGATAGCGAGCACCGGCACGCGACTGCGTTGCGCATCGAAAAGTCCGTTGATCAGATGCAGGTTGCCGGGCCCGCAGCTGCCTGCACACACCGCGAGCTGTCCGGTCAGCGCCGCGTCGGCGGCCGCAGCGAAGGCGGCGGTCTCCTCGTGGCGCACATGCTCCCAGGACATGTCGGGAGCGCGCCGGATCGCGTCGGTGAAGCCGTTGAGGCTGTCGCCGGGCAACCCGTAGACGCGGCGGACACCGCTGAGCGCAAGCGAGGAGATGACATGGTCGGCAACGGTCGCCACGCAGTCACCCTATGCGGAATTACTTGGGCGCGAAGCGCTGACCGGCGTCCAGTCGAAGGCACTGGCCGTTGAGCATCGCGTTTTCCACGATCGCGACCGCCAACTTGGCATACTCCTCTGGCTTGCCCAGCCGCTTCGGGAAGGCGGCGTCCTTGGTGAGCACCTGGGCGAACTCGTCGGGAATGCCTTCGGTCAAACCAGTGGCGAACAGGCTGGGCGCGATGGCAAGCACGCGGATGCCCAGGCTGCCGAGGTCGCGGGCCATGGTCAGGCACATGCCGGCGATGGCGGCCTTGGACGCGGTGTAGGCGACCTGCCCGATCTGCCCCTCGAACGCGGCGATCGAGGCGGTGTTGATGATGACGCCGCGTTCCTCGGCCTCGTCGTCGACCGGATCGTTCTGGCTCATCTGCCAGGCCGCCAAGCGGCTGATGTTGAAGGTGCCGATCAGGTTGAGGTCGACGGAGTGCCGGAAGGAGTCGAGACTGTGCGGACCCTTCTTGCTGATGGTTCGTTCACCGATGCCGCCGCCTGCGGTGGTGACCGCGATGTGCAGCCCGCCGAGTGCGTCGATGGCCTGCGCAAGGACCTTCTCGGTGCCATCGAAGTCGGTGACGTCCACCTCATGGAAGGTTCCGCCGACGGCCTCGGCGACTTCCTTGCCCTTCGACTGCGGCCGGTCCAGGATGGCCACACCGGCGCCACGCTTGGCCAGCGCCTCGGCGGTTGCCTTGCCGAACCCCGACGCCCCGCCGACGATGACGGCCTTCTTCCCAGCGATCTCCATCTGGCTCCCTTTCCAAAAAGTGCTCGATTCGTAAAGCAACCTAACTGACGTCACTTATCGGTAAGGCTTTCGGGTGTGCAGGTCGGTACCTTGGCCTGCATGGCGTCGAGCGGGACACGGGCGATGGCGGGCATCGCGGCCGCGGCAGTCGCCCTCGGCGTCACCCAGCTTGTCGCCGCATTCGTTCGGCCCGCAGTCCGATTCCCGCACGGCGATCGGGTCATCGGTCATCGACCTCACGCCCGGTCCGGTGAAGGAATGGGCGATCACCACGTTCGGCACCGCCGACAAGCTCGCGCTGTCGGTGCTCGTGCTGGCCGTCATCGCCGTCATCGCGGCGGTGGCCGGTTCACTGGAGCGGCGGCGCGTCCCTGTCGGCAGCGCGGCGATCGTCGCCGCCGGGGTGGCCGGATGCGCGGCGGTGCTGTCCCGCGGCGGGCGACTGCCGCTGGACATCGTGCCCACCATCGTCGGCACCGTGTGCGGGGTCGTCGGTGCTGCGCCTGCTGACTTCCGGACGATTCACCGACGAGCCCGACGCGTCAGGCGATCCCGACTCGTCCGACGAACCCGACCCCGGCAGGCGGTTGTCCCTGATAACCCTGGGCCTGCTCACCGCGGGCGCGGTAGCCGGTGTCGTCGGCGTCGTGCTGTCGCGGGCGAGAACGTCGGTGGCCGGCGACCGTGATGCGTTCTCGCTGCCCGCGGTGGACGTCGAAGCGCCGCCGATCCCGCCGACGGTGCAGCCCAAAGCCGTCGCCCTGCCGTCATTCGTCACCAGCAACGACGACTTCTACCGGATCGACACCGCGTTGACCGTCCCGCAGCTGAGCCGCGCCGAGTGGCAGCTGCAAGATTCACGGCATGGTCGACCGCGAGATCACCTACCGCTTCGAGGATCTGGACCGGTTCGAGGTCGTCGAGAAGGTCGTGACGCTGACGTGTGTGTCCAATCCTGTCGGCGGCGAACCTCATCTCGAATGCGACCTGGACGGGCTATCGGGTGCGCGACCTGCTGGCCGACGCGGGTGTGCACGCCGACGCCGACATGGTGTTGTCCACGTCGAGTCGACGGGTTCACCGCGGGCACTCCCGTCGAGGCGCTCACCGACGGCCGCGATGCACTGCTGGCCGTCGGGATGAACGGCCAGCCGCTGCCCACCGACCACGGCTATCCCGCGCGGCTCGTCGTGCCCGGCCTGTACGGCTATGTGTCGGCCACCAAATGGGTCGTCGACCTCGAACTCACGCGGTTCGACCGCGCCGAGGCGTACTGGACGCGGCTGGGCTGGTCGCCGCGCGGACCGATCAAGACCGAGTCCCGCATCGACGTGCCGCGCAGCGGCGCAGGACGTCGCCCGTGGGCCGGTGACCTTCGGCGGGGTGGCGTGGGCGCAGAACCGCGGGGTGCAGCGCCGTCGAGGTGCGCATCGACGACGGTCGCCTGGCGGCAAGCGACAGCTGGGTGCGGGCTATTCCAATGACACCTGGCGGTTGTGGAGCTTCCCGTGGCAGGCCGACGGATCGGGCTCGCACACGATCTCGGTGCGAGCCACCGACAACACCGGGGCGACGCAGACCGAGCAGTGGGCCGACCCCGTCCCCGACGGGGCCTCCGGCTGGCACTCGGTCGACTTCGCCGTCAAGTAATTCCCTCGCTTCCTTCGACCGCGAGCGACCGTGTTTGCACGTCGACACGCCGGAAAATCATGTGCAAATGCGGTCGCTCGCGCGTACTTGGCCGCGGGCGGCCACGGCGAGCGAGCCGACGCGCTTCGTGCCGAGGTGGCTGTCCTCGCCGGCCTGCTGGGAGATGTCTGACCCTCGTGCCAGGTGGAGCGTGCAGCTGGTCGACGTCGCCACCGCCTCCGCCGACGTCGGCGCCTCGTCGGCGCGGCTGGCCAAGATCGCCCGCATCGCCGACCTGCTCACCGCGCCGGCGAGGACGGCGACGCGCGGCTGGTCGCCGTCGTCGTGTCGTGGCTGTCCGGCGAGCTGCCGCAGCGCCAGATCGGCGTCGGCTGGGCGGCGCTGCGCTCGCTGCCGGCGCCGGCCGCACGAGCCGACGCTGACGGTCGACGGCGTCGACGCCGCGTTCACCGAGATCGGTGCGGTGGCGGGCAAGGGATCGCAGGCGCGTCGGGCCGGACTGCGTCGCCGGACTGTTCGCCGCGGCCACCGACGTCGAGCAGACGTTCCTGCGCCGGCTGCTCGGCGGCGAGCTGCGCCAGGGCGCGCTGGCCGGGGTGATGGCCGACGCCGTCGCCAAGGCCGCAGGCGTGCCCGCCGCCGGCGGTGCGACGGGCCGCGATGCTGGGCGGCGATCTGCCCGCCGTCGCGGCCGCCGCGCTGACCGGCGGTGAGGCGGCACTGGCGCAGTTCACGCTGCAGGTCGGCCGGCCGGTCGGTCCGATGCTGGCCCAGACCGCGACCGGCGTCGGCGAAGCACTCGAACGACTCGGCGGCGACGGCGGTTTTCGAGGCCAAGCTCGACGGCGCGCGGGTGCAGATCCACCGGCGCGGCGACGACGGTGTCGATCTACACCCGCAGCCTCGACGACGTCACCGCCCGGCTGCCCGAGGTGGTCGAGGCGACGCTGGCGCTGCCGGTGACCGACCTGATCGCCGACGGCGAGGCGATCGCGCTGCGTCCCGACGGACGTCCGCACCGATTCCAGGTGACCGCGTCGCGGTTCGGCCGCGCGCGGTCGGACAGTCGCGGCCGCCGCGCGCCGCCCAGCCGCTGTCGGTGTTCTTCTTCGACCTGCTGCACCTCGACGGCGTCGACCTGCTCGACCTGCCCACCGCGCGAGCGGCTCGCCGCGCTCGACGCTATCGTGCCCGCCAGCTCAGCGCGTCGACCGGCTGATCACCTCCGACGCCGCATGCGGCCCAGCGCTTCCTGGACGCGACGCTGGCCGCGGGCCACGAAGGGCGTGATGGCGAAGTCGCCGACCGCGCCGTACGAGGCGGGCCGCCGCGGCGCAGGCTGGCTGAAGGTCAAGCCCGTGCACACCCTCGACCTGGTGGTGCTCGCCGTCGAGTGGGGGTCGGGCCGGCGCACCGGCAAGCTGTCCAACATCCACCTCGGCGCCCGCGACCCGGCGACCGGCGGCTTCGTCATGCTGGGCAAGACGTTCAAGGGCATGACCGACGCGATGCTGGACTGGCAGACCGCGCGGTTCACCGAGCTGGCCGACGGCCCGACCGACGGCTACGTGGTCAAGGTGCGGCCCGAGCAGGTGGTCGAGATCGCGTTCGACGGCGTGCAGAGCGTCGTCCCGCTATCCGGGCGGCATGGCGCTGCGGTTCGCCCGGGTGCTGCGCTACCGCGACGACAAGAGCCCCGCCGAGGCCGACACCATCGACACCGTGCGCGCGTTCTACGAGCGCGAGCTGAGCAGGAATCTCGGCCAGTCTTCGGCAATCCGCTTCGGCCCGGCACCGTTGACAGGATCATCCAGGCACGAGAACTCCGCCGAGATCGAGGGAGGACACAGTGGCTTCACCCACCGCCGCGTCGACCGGAACGCATCGAAGAGCACGACGGCGACATCACCTACATCCGCACCGACAAGGATCTGCCGCCGGTCGCGATCATCGATCGATCGCCGATCACCACCCGCCACAAGATCATCTTCGGCGATCATCGCCGTGCTCGGCGCGGTCGCGTGGGCGGTCATCGCGTTCTTCCGCGGCGAGACGGTCAACGCGGTCTGGTTCGTCATCGCCGCGATCTGCACCTACGTCATCGGGTTCCGGTTCTACGCCCGGCTGATCGAGATGAAGATCGTTCGCCCGCGCGACGACAACGCCACGCCCGCCGAGCTTTTCGAGAACGCCACCGACTACATGCCGACCGACCGGCGGGTGCTGTTCGGACACCACTTCGCGGCGATCGCCGGCGCAGGGCCGCTGGTCGGCCCGGTGCTGGCGATGCAGATGGGTTATCTGCCGGGCACCATCTGGATCATCATCGGCGCGGTGTTCGCCGGCTGCGTGCAGGACTACCTGGTGTTGTCGATCTCCACCCGGCGGCGCGGCCGCTCCCTCGGGCAGATGGCCCGCGACGAACTCGGCGACGATCGGCGGCGTCGCCGCGATCGTCGGCGTGCTCGTCATCATGGTGATCCTGCTCGCGGTGCTGGCGCTGGTGGTGGTCGGCGCGCTCGCCGAGAGCCCATGGGGCGTGTTCTCGATCGCGATGACCATCCCGATCGCCATCTTCATGGGTCTGTACCTGCGGTTCCTGCGCCCCGGTCGAGTGTCCGAGGTGTCGCTGATCGGCGTCGTACTGCTGTTGCTCGCCGTGGTATCCGGCGGCTGGGTGGCCGAAACAGCCTGGGGCGCCGACTGGTTCACGCTGTCGAAGGTGACGTTGTCGTGGTGCATCATCATCTACGGCTTCGCGGCGTCGGTGTTGCCCGTATGGCTGCTGCTGGCGCCCCGCGACTACCTGTCGACCTTCATGAAGGTCGGCACCATCGCCCTGCTCGCGCTCGGCATCCTGCTGGCCCGCCCGATCATGGAGGCGCCGGCCATCTCATCGTTCGCCAGCAGCGGCACCGGCCCGGTCTTCGCGGGCTCGTTGTTCCCGTTCCTGTTCATCACGATCGCCTGCGGGGCGCTGTCCGGCTTCCATTCGCTGATCTCGTCGGGCACCACACCCAAGCTGCTCGAGAAGGAAAGCCAGATGCGGCTGATCGGCTACGGCGGCATGCTCACCGAGTCGTTCGTCGGCATCATGGCGCTGATCACCGCCGCGATCCTCAACCAGCACCTGTACTTCGCCATGAACGCACCTGCGGCCCAGACCGGAACGACCGCGCAGACCGCGGCCGACTACGTCAACGGCCTCGGGCTGTCCGGCGCGCCGATCACCCCGGAGCAGATCACCCAGGCCGCCGAGGACGTCGGCGAGGAGTCCATCGTGTCCCGCACCGGCGGCGCGCCGACGCTGGCGTTCGGCATGTCCGAGGTGCTGCATCAGGTGTTCGGCGGCGAGAGCCTGAAGGCGTTCTGGTATCACTTCGCGATCATGTTCGAGGCGCTGTTCATCCTCACCACTGTCGATGCGGGCACGCGGGTGGCGCGGTTCATGCTGTCGGACGGCCTGAGCAACCTCGGCGGCCCGCTGCGCAAGCTGCAAGGATCCGAGTTGGCGGGTCGGCGCGTGGATTTGCAGCATCATCGTCGTCGCGGCCTGGGGCGGCATCCTGCTGATGGGTGTCACCGATCCGCTCGGCGGCATCAACACGCTGTTCCCGCTGTTCGGCATCGCCAACCAGCTGCTGGCGGCCATCGCGCTGACCGTCGTCACGGTCGTGGTGATCAAACGAGGGTTGCTGAAATGGGCCTGGATTCCCGGCGATTCCGCTGTTGTGGGACCTCATCGTGACGATGACGGCGTCGTGGCAGAAGATCTTCTCTGCCGACCCGAAGCTCGGGTATTGGACGCAGCACAGCATCTGCGAGGCCGCACAGGAGGCCGGCAAGCTCTGCCTGACGGCGAAGACGCCCGGCCGACGTCGACAAGATCGTGCGCAACACCTTCATTCAGGGCACGCTGTCGATAGTGTTCGCGGTCGCTTGTGGTCATCGTGTTCGTGGCCGGTGTGATCGTGGCGCTGCGGGCGATACGCGGCCAGGGCAGCCCGCTGACAGAGGACGAGCCGGTGCCATCGCGACTGTTCGCTCCGTCCGGACTCATCCCGACCAAGGCCGGAACGGGAGGTGCAAAAGCAATGGGACGCGCTGCCGAAGTCGCACGCCAGATCCGTTGGTACTGGGGCACATTGATGGGCGACAACCATTACCGGCGCTACGTCGAGCACCGCTGGCGCACACACCCGGACGAGCCGGTAATTTCCGAACGCGAGTATTGGCGGATGCGCCACGCCGCGACGGAGAGCAATCCCAACCCCCGCTGCTGCTGACGCCTTGGTCAACGCTGTTGATCGCCTTGCCGTTTACCGGCAACGCCGATCGGCCATTTCGGCCTTCTAACACTTTCAAAGCCGCGACATAGCTCGCTCTTACGAAGCCTTCCTACCGTCGGCTTTGGGTTGGGGCGTCTATCGACGCGGAAAGGCCTGGTAATGAAACTCAATCAGCTACTAGCCGGAGCAGCGATCGGCTGCGTGCTCGGCGCGGCAGGCATCAGCCTGGGTCGGGCATCGCCAATGCCGCTCCGCAATGCCCTCCGGGCGTGCAGTGCGGTCCGGGCGGATGGTGGCCCGGGGACCTGGAGGTCTCCTCCTGGCGGTCCTCCGCCGGATCGTGGCGCGACCTCCTGACGGCGGCCGCGGCGGCCCGCCCGGCGGGGATCCGCGGCGGCCCGCGGCCCCCGGCGATCCGCGGTGGCCCACCTCCCGGGGGCTTTCCCGGCGGGCCCCTCCTGGCGGCCCACCAGGTGACTTCCGCGGGACCTGGCGGTGGGATCCGCGGGCGGTCCACCACCCGGCGATTTCAACCGCCCCGGCGGTCACGATTGGCGGCCGCCATTCGGATCCGCAGGACAACGACTGGCGCGGCCGATTCCACGGCGCGCCGTGGGGCGACGGGTTGCCACCATGGGGTTGGGGCGCGCCGCCGCCGCCGATATGGGATGGACCGTTGCCTGAGGCGTGGGGGCCGCCTCCACCGCCGATCAACTACTACGGCTTCAACGAGCAACCGGTGTGGGACCCCGGCTACAACCAGTGGGGTTCTGTTTCTTCGGGATCTGGATTCCGCTACCGGTCTGACAGACAATCCGGCGAGACGGCCGCCTCGGATAATCCCGGGGCGGTCGTCAACGCTTCAACGCAGCGAGTAACGGATCGGCAGGTGTTTGAGCCCACCCACGAATGTCGTCGCGACGTGCTGAGGGTCGCCCGCCAACTCGACGGATTCGAGTCGCGGTAGCAGCTCGGAGAAGAAGCTGCTCACCTCCATCCGGGCCAGCGCCGCGCCGAGGCAGAAGTGCACGCCGTAGCCGAAGGCGATGTGCTTGTTGGGATCTCGCGTGACATCGAAGCGGAACGGGTCGTCGAAGACCTCTTCGTCGCGGTTACCCGAAACATAGGACAGCAGAACCGATTCTCCAGCCGCGATCGGCACCCGCGAACTGTGGCGTCTTCGGTAGCCGTCCGCATGAACGCCTTGACAGGGGTGACCCAGCGGATCATCTCCTCCGTGGCAAGCGGCATCAAGTTCAGATCAGCGGCCAGCTTGTGATGCTGATCGGGATTGTCGATGAGTGCCAGCATGCCACCGGAAATGGTCGCGCTCGTGGTGTCGTGTCCGGCGGCGGCGATGATCGCGTAGTAGGAGATGGTGTCGATATCGGACAACGGCTCGCCGTCGATCTTGGCGTTGGCAATCGCCGAAGCCAAGTCCTCCGTTGGGTTTTCCCCGCGACGCTATCAAGGCAGTGAAGTACTCGAACATCTCCAGCAGTGCCGACATCTGATCTTCCCCATCGGCGCCGCGCTTGAACTCATCGTCATCGCTGCCGAACAACTCCTGGGTGAGCTTCAGCATCAGCGGAAAGTCCGATTCGGGCACGCCGAGAAGTGACATGATCATGTAGAGCGGGTAGTTCACGGCGACCTGCTGGGCGAAGTCGCATTCGGACCCGATCGTCGCCATCTTGTCGACGTAGAATTTGGCGAGTTCGTCCGACGGAATACGT